>NZ_CP054880.1:2510000-6791021 GCF_013363935.1 Pseudomonas sp. 43A | reverse complement strand
ACGAAAATTCGGGAGTCGTTGACGAAATGGGCCGGCATTTTAACAGGCTCAGCGATTTGTGCTGCTCTGTCCGACTTGTGACGTACCACGCGATTCAAATTTGCCGGTTTTGTTACTTTCGCGGAGGATGCGCGGTGATTTTGCGGCTAATGTTCTCATTCGTGACACAAAATAACGTTTTGATAACCGTTGTCATTTGGTCATTGAACATCGCGACGGCATAATGCCCCGCCCACATCATTGCAGAGTCTAGGGAGCTAGCTTGTCTACGCCTGTCGAACCCTTGCGTTTGCTGCTACTGGCCGAAGAGCCAGCGTGGACAGCGTTATTGCGCGAGTGTCTGGCTCCGATGGGGAGCGCGGCGGTGCTGATCAGCGCGCCGAGCTGGGACTCGGTCAGCAGTTTGTTCGAAGACAACCGCAATGCGGTGTTGTTGACCCTTCCGGCATTGCAACCGGCACCGGGCCGTTGCAGCCTGCCGACGGTATTGCTGCTGGAACATGAGCCGGACACCGCGCCGGTTGGCGTCAGCGACTGGCTGGTGTTCGACGCCCTTGACGCCGGCATGCTGCGCCGTTGCCTGCGCCATGTGCGCGAACGTGGCGTTCTCGAAAACACCCTGCAACGCCTCGCCGAACAGGATCCGTTGACCGGCATCGCCAATCGCCAGGGTTTCCAGACCTTGCTCGCCGCGCGCCTCGCGGAAAACGACGGCCGCGGCCTGGCCCTCGGGCATCTCGATCTCGACAACTTTCGTCACGCCAACGATGCGCTTGGCCATCAGGCCGGCGACCGCTTGATCCTGCAAGTCGTCGCACGGCTGAAAAGTCAGCTGGAGGCCGGCGATCAGCTGGCGCGGCTGGGCAGCGACGAGTTTGCCCTGCTGATCGATACTCGCCGTGCACCGCAGCGCGCCGAGTGGATGGCCGAACGCATCACCGAAGCGCTCGCCGAACCGTATTGGGTCGATGGCGAAAGCTTGCTGATCGGCTCCAGCCTCGGCATCGCCCATGCCCGCGCGCAGGGCGGCGCCGATCCGCTGATGTGGCACGCGCACATCGCCATGCAGCAGGCCAAGAGCACCCAGGGCTGCACTTTTCATATCTTCAACGAACGCATCAACCGCAACGCGCGGAGCATGGCTGATCTGGAAAGCGAGCTGCGCCGGGCCTTGCGCCGCGATGAGCTGGAGCTGCATTACCAGCCCCGTCTGAATATGCAGGATGGCCAGATTGTCGGCCTCGAAGCGTTGGTACGTTGGCGTCACAGCGAGCGCGGCCTGCTGCCGCCGAGTGAATTCGTGCCGCTGGCCGAGCAGAGTGGTTTGATCGTGCCGTTGGGTTACTGGGTGATTTCCAGGGCGCTGCGCGATATGCAGGCCTTGCGTGAACGCGGGTTGCCGGCACTGCACATGGCGATCAACTTGTCGTTCCGCCAGTTTCAGGACAGCCAGTTGTTGCCGACGCTCAGCCGCTTGATTGCCGAGCGCGGTGTCGAAGCGCAGTGGCTGGAATTCGAACTGACTGAAACGGCGGTAATGCGTCGTAGCGATCTGGTCAAGCAGACCATGGACGCCCTCGGCCGTCTCGGTGTGCGTTTCTCGCTGGATGACTTCGGCACCGGGTTTTCCTCGTTCGTGCACCTCAACAGCCTGCCGATCACCTTGCTGAAGATCGACAAGAGCTTTGTCGGTGGCATGGAGCAGCGCGAAGAAAACCGCAAACTGGTGCACGCGATGATCAACCTCGCGCACAACCTGCATCTGGAAGTGGTCGCCGAAGGTGTCGAGACGCCGGAGCAGCTTGAACTGCTGCGTGGGTTTGGCTGCGATCAGGTGCAGGGTTATCTGATCAGTCGGCCGTTGCCGCTGGCGGAACTGGTTGAGTACCTGACCTTCGGCTCAAGCCAACAGCCAGCCCTCGAAATCGTAAGCTGAACACATAACCCTGTGGGAGCGAGCTTGCTCGCGAAGGCGGCGACACATTCAATATACATGTGTCAGGTACACCGCTTTCGCGAGCAAGCTCGCTCCCACAGGGAAACTTCATTCAGGTTGAGGGATGTTGAAGCCCTGAGATTGCGGCTCCAGCCGAATCATCCGCTTCATCTTCCACTCAAACGCCAGCGTCAAACTCACCGCCGCACACGCCAGGCCCAGCGCCAAGCCCCACCAGACACCCGTCGGCCCCCAGTTCAAATGGAACGCCATCCACCACGCCGCCGGCGCACCAATCAGCCAATAGCAAGCGAGCCCGACCAGAAATGTGGTCTTGGCATCCTTGAGCCCACGAATGCAGCCCATGGCAATCGTCTGCGTGCCGTCGAACAACTCGAACCACGCCGCCACCGCCAACAGGCTCACCGCAAGGCGAATCACCTCGGCAAACGCCGGATCGTTGTGATCGAGAAACAACCCTACCAACTGATTTGGCAGCAGCCAGAACACCATGGCGAAACCCAGCATCACCACGGCGCCGAAGACGATCCCGACCCGCCCGGACATCCGCGCATCGCTCAATTGCCCCGCGCCGTAATGCTGGCCGACACGCATGGTGATCGCATATGACATGCCCGCCGGCACCATGAACGCCACCGAAACAATCTGCAGGGCAATCTGGTGCGCGCCCAATTGCGTGCTGCCCATGGTGCCCATGCACAGCGCCGCGAAGGCGAACAAACCGACTTCGACGGCGTAGGTGCCACCGATGGGCAGGCCGAGGCGCCACAGCTCTTTCAGGTACTGCCGGTTCGGCCGTGACAGGCCCGCGCGCAGCGGATACGCGTCATACGCCGGATGCCGACGGATGTGCCAGGCCAGCGCCAACGCCATGCAGTTGGCGACGATCGCCGTGACCAGTCCGATGCCCGTCAAGCCCATTTTCGGCAGACCGAACATCCCGGTGATCAGCGCGTAATTGAGCAGGAAGTTGGCCACCGTGCCAGCGAGGCTGATGACCATCACCGGCGTCGCCCGGCCAATCGCACTGGTGAAGCCGCGCAAAGCCATGAAGCTCAGGTAGCCGGGCAGGGCGAAGGGCAGGGCGATCAGAAATTGCCCCGCGGCATTGACGTTGGTTTCGGTCTGGCCGAACAGCAGCAACACCGGTTTCAGGTTCCACAGCAGCAACCCGGCGCCCAGCGCCATCAGCCACGCCAGCCATAAACCGGCCTGGGTCAGACGCGCAGCACCGATGATATCGCCGGCACCTTTGCGAATGGCCACCAGCGTGCCGACCGCCGCAATCACGCCAATGCAGAAAATAGACACGAATGAATAGCTCGCCGCACCGAGACCGCCACCGGCCAACGCTTCAGGACTCAATCGCGCCATCATCAGGGTGTCAGTCAGCACCATCAACATGTGCGCCAACTGTGAAGCGATCAACGGCCCTGCCAGCCGCAGAATGGCCCAGAGTTCGGTACGCACAGGATGCTGCATGGTCATCACCACTCGATTTCAGAGGGAACAGGAAACCGTCGATTCTCGGCGCTTGGCAGGCTTTGCACAAAGGGATAAAAAGGATGGGTGGCATGATTAAAACTCATGCTGATCAGATTCTGTCAGTCCGGCTGCATCCCGCTATAGGAGCTTTCTGTATGTCTCGTCGTCTTCCTCCCTTGTATGCCCTGCGCGCATTTGAAGCGGCGGCGCGACATAGCTCGTTCACCCGTGCGGCGGAAGAGTTGTCGATCACCCAGAGTGCGGTCAGTCGGCATATTCGAACCCTGGAAGATCATTTCGCTTGTCGGCTGTTCCATCGCAGCGGGCGCAATCTGCAACTGACCGAAGCGGCTCGCCTGCTGTTGCCCGGTATCCGCGAAGGTTTCAGTGCGCTGGAGCGGGCCTGTAATACCTTGCGCGCCGAAGACGACATTCTGCGCATGAAGGCGCCGTCGACCTTGACCATGCGCTGGCTGTTGGCGCGGCTCAGTCGTTTCCGTCACTTGCAGCCGGGCAACGAAGTGCAACTGACCAGTGCCTGGATGGATGTCGATTCGGTGGACTTCAACGATGAGCCGTTCGATTGCGCTGTGCTGCTGAGTGACGGGCATTTTCCGTCGGACTGGGAAGCGAGCCTGTTATTTCCCGAAGAACTGATTCCGGTGGGGGCGCCAAACCTGCTGAATGATCAGCCGTGGGATTTGACCCGGCTGGCGTCCACCGAATTGCTCCATCCGACCCCGGATCGTCGTGACTGGCGCAGTTGGCTGGAGCACATGGGGCTGTCTGATCAGGTTTCACTCAAGGGCGGACAGGTGTTCGATACCCTCGAGCTGGGCATGATCGCAGCGGCGCGCGGCTACGGTGTGTCGATGGGCGATCTGTTGATGGTCGCCGAGGACGTCGCGCAAGGACGCCTGAGCCTGCCGTGGCCAACGGCGGTCGCCAGCGGACTGAATTATTACCTGGTGTGGCCAAAGACCCGTCCGGGAGGTGAACGTTTGCGTCGCCTCAGCGACTTCCTGCAAGGCGAAGTCCGCGCCATGGAGCTGCCGGCGGTTGAGCGCTTGAGCTGAAACGTTCGAGCCGCCACAATGGCGGCCTTGCGCCATACCCACGTTGCGCGCTCAAGTATTCGGTTTTCCCGCCGACTATGAGCAAGTGGAACCGTCGTGCCGGTATCCACGATTCACCCCCACTATTAGAAAATTATCCGAGTCGAGATCAAGGAGGATCCCGTGGCTCGGCCAGGAGCTGTCCATGTCTCAACCTCGCGCTCGGATCGCCTCGCAGCTGGGCCTCGCGCTCGCTGTAATACTGGCGATAGTTATCAGTGGCAGTACGGTGTTCGCCTTGCGTTCGCTGGATTCCGCCAACCTCGCCACCCGTGAAGAGCATCTGGCCAGTGAGGCGCGGCTGCTGGCCGACCAGCTGAGTACCTTTCACGGCACGCTGCGTGAAAGCACCCAGCGCCTGAGCGGGCTGTTCGAGAAGCGCTTCAGCGCGGGTCTGAGCATTCACCCGAGTGAACCGGTGACAGTCGCCGGCACCCCAACCCCGGGCCTGCACCTGGGCAGCGAAGTGCTGAACAACAACTTCAAGGAAGTCGACGAGTTCAAGCAGATGACCGCCGGTGTTGCCACCCTGTTCGTGCGCAGCGGCGAAGACTTCGTGCGGGTCAGTACCTCGCTGACCAAGCAGGACGGCACGCGCGCCATCGGCACCTTGCTCGATCACGCGCACCCGGCCTACGCGAAGCTGATGGCAGGACAAAGCTACGTCGGTCGCGCCTTGTTGTTCGAGCGTTCCTACATGACCCAATACACCCCGGTGCGCGATGGCAGCGGCAAGGTGATTGCGGTGCTGTTCGTTGGTTTCGATTACACCGACGCGCAGAACGCCCAGTTCGACAACCTCAAGCGCTTCCGTATCGGCCAGACCGGTTCGCTGGCGTTGCTTGATGAACAGAACAAATGGCTGGTCGCGCCGGCGGGTGTGCAGGCGGTGGATCAGGCGATTCCAGTGATCAATAGTCTGGCCAAGACGCCGGGCAAAGGTCAGTTCTGGGACGACAAGTCCGAGGATTTCTACAGCGTTGCCGTGCCTTTCGACGGCGGGCCGTGGTCGGTCGTGGCGAGCATGCCGAAAGCCGAGATCCGCGCGGTGACCTGGAGCGTCGGCACGCAACTGGCGATCGGCAGTCTGTTGGCGATGCTGTTGGCGGTCGGTTCGGTGGTCTGGTTGCTGCGCAGCAAACTGGCGCCACTGAGCGACTTGGTGCGTCAGGCCGAAGCCTTGGGCGCCGGCGATCTGAGCGTGCGCCTGAACGTGTCGAGCAACGACGAAATCGGCCAGTTGTCGCGCGCGTTCAACCAGATGAGTCAGGCTTTATCGACCATGGTTGAGCACATCCGTCGCGCCTCGCAAGAAGTTAACAGCCGGGCGCAGGCGCTGTCCGGTTTGTCCGGCGGTGCTTATGAGGGCATGGAGCAGCAGTCCGGCGAAATCACCAGCATGGCTGGCGCGGTGGAAGAGTTCAGCGCAACCTCGCTGAACATTGCCGACAACATGGGCGCGACCCAGCGTCTGGCGCAAGAAAACGCTCAGCAAACGCAGATCGGTCGCAGCTCGATGGAAGAAGCGTCGTCCTCGCTGGAGCAAATCGCTGGCGCCCTGAACAGCACCGCCACCGTGATCAACACCCTCGGTCAGCGCTCGCAGGAAATCGGTGGCATCGTTGGCGTGATTACTTCGATTGCCGAGCAGACCAACTTGCTGGCGCTCAACGCCGCGATTGAAGCGGCACGTGCCGGTGAACAAGGTCGCGGCTTCGCCGTGGTGGCCGATGAGGTGCGTAGCCTCGCTTCGCGTACTCGTCAGGCCACTGATGAAATTTCCAGCATGATCCACAGCATCCAGCAGGAAACCGGTAACGCGATCAGCACCATGGAACAGGGCAATGTGCTGATGCAGGAAGGCTTGTCGCGTAACGCCAACGTCGCTTCGGCGCTGGCGCGGATCGATGAGCAAAGCCGTTCGGCGGGGCAGCAGTTTGCCGCGATCACCACCGCGACGCAGGAGCAGAGCAGCACCGCGACTCTGTTGAGCAGTAACCTGCAGAGCATTGCGATGGCCAACAGTGAGCAGCGCGAAGTGGTGTCCAACCTGGCCGTGACCGCCAAGGAGCTGGAAGGTCTGGCGGCCGAACTGCGTCAGGAGGTTGACCGGTTCCGTTAAGGCGCCGGTGCCTTATTGATACACCGAGAGGTCCTCACTGGAGTCGACCTCTCCCCATTCGCCGGTGTAGGTGACAGCTGCAATCGGCACACGACCGGCATCGATAACGCGTTGCAAAGTGTTGGTCATGTGCATGCTGTCGCGTTGCTGCGGCGACAGTTCGGCACGCAGCCGTACGACTTCCGCCCAGCCTTCGGGCGTGAAACGCAAAAGCCCCATGTACTGACCCTGAACGTCATCCACCGATTGCGGCTTGTTGCCGATTTCGGCCAACGTGTGCGTGGCGGTCAGGCGAAAGGTTTCGGCATCCAGCAACGGGTCGCCGAAGCGCTCGGTCCACAACTGCAACCAGTTGGGGTCGTAGGTGACGGCCAACGCCGCGTCGCTGTTGATCAACGACTGCACGGCCACAGGGCTGTAGAAAATATCCGAATAGCTGACGATGCACGGCTGACCCTCAAGCCAGGACTCGGCGCAGGCCAGTGAGGAAACCATGTTGGTCTCGGCCCAGCGCGGGTTGTGAAACTCGCTCAGACCACGCTCTGCCAGCAGCTCGCGCTTGTAACCGGTCACCACCGCGATGTCGCTGATACCCGCTGCCCGCAATGACTCCAGCTGCCATTCCAGCAGCGGTTTACCGCGCAACTCGACCAGACATTTTGGGCGTTCGTCGGTGAGGCTTTTCATGCGGCTGCCACGTCCGGCAGCCAGAATAATGGCTTTCACTACAGGTCTATCCCGTGAATTCTTCAGTGGAATCGGTTTCGCCAAACAGGCGCTGCAGACGCTGAAGGTCGTGCACCGCGAAATCGCTTTCACGCTCCGGGTGCCACATCCAGCCCTGCCACGGTCGTTGCAGGTGGTGGATCGCTTCGATTTCGCCGTCCTCGCTGCGCGCCAGCACCTCGAACCCGAGCGGGCAACCGGCGAGGGCGAAGGTGTGATAGCTGTTGACCTCGGCGACGATCTGCCCGGATAGCTGATGCCGGGTGCGTACATGGCCGGTGACCGGTTTCAACGAGACACCCGACCAGTGCCCAAGCATCTGCATACCCCGGCAAATCCCCAGCAACGGCAGATGGCGCGCATGGGCGTGGTCCAGCAGCCTGCTTTCGGTGAGGTCGCGAGCCGGGCATTGACCGATGTCGTTGCCGCCCGACAGCACGATGGCTTGTGGGTTTACCGCTGCCAGCCAACGATCGAGGTCGTCGGGTGATTGCCAGCCGTTGGGCACTGGCACAGGGATAAAGCCTGCCGCCAGCACAAACGCGATCAGGCGCTGATCCAGCGCGTCACGGCTTTCACCGCGTTCTGGATGCATGTCGACACGTTGGCTGATCGCGACCACTTTCATGACATCAACTCCACTCGGCGACCCGGACAATCGAGATGCAGGAAATCCGCCGTCGACCATCGACGGTAGAGCACTTCGCCAGCGCCAATCACCGCCGGCAAGCCAAGCTCACCGGCACGGATCGCCATGTGCGAATTGGCCCCGCCCCACGCAGTGATCAGCCCGGCAATCGGGTAGGCGAACAGCCAGTCAAACCCCGGATCGGCGTTGGGAATGCAAACAATCGCCCCGGCGAGTTTTTCCCGGTCATCACACAGCACCACCGGCGCAGTCACGCGTTTTTGCGTAATGAAATTGGGCGCCGTTTCCGGCCACTCGAAACTCCAGACATCTTCTGGGCAGGTGATCACCGGCGGCAGCGACACCTTGAGTGTTTCGGCGTAACGCGCCTTGCCTTGTTCGATGCTGCGCAACAGCAGCTCTTTCGGGTCCGCCGCTGCTACGTGCAGCTCCTGGAAAGCGCTGATGTCGCAATAAGCCAGATCCTCGCGACCAATGCCGTACTGCGCACCGACCTGCGCGATCAGGGCCAAGGCATCGGAGAGGTTACGCGTGAAGTGAAACTTGGCCAGCTCGCGCAGCTCGATGCCGTTCTGCAGGAAATCCAGCAGCCCCACCGGATCAGGCTGCAGGCCATGGGCTTCGAGCTGTTTGACGATTTCGCGCATCTGCGGCAGCGTCAGCGAAAACGGTCGCAGCGGTTCCGGCGCAGCGGGGCTTTGCGTCCAGTCGAAATACAGCTCTGGCGCCTCGTCGTAACGCGGCGAGAGGATGTCGTAAGTACCCGGTCGCAAATGCCCGTAACGGGCGAGGAACGTGGTTTTGTCGAGGGTGGCGCGGTCACGGGCCAACTGCCCGCTGACCGTAGAAACCCCGGCCATGAACGCATCGTAATCCGCCTGCGAAAACACGCCGACGCTGACCAGCGATCGCAGCATCTGCACGGCAACAAACCCGGCGCGGGCCAGGCCGGCGAAGGGCAGGGTGCCATAACGCTTGGCATCCTCCAGCAGCCAGTAGATGCGTTCGAGCGGGTCGGCATTGGAGGCCAGCAACTCTTCGCGACGGGCGTTGAGTACCTCAAGCTTATTGGCATCGCTGCGCCACAAACCGTCCTTGGGGTGCACGATGCGGTTGGTCAGCTTGCGCAGACTGGTGCTGATGGCGTCCAGTTCATGCTCAAGAAAACCGGCACTGCGCAAACGCTCCAGTTGCTGCGACAAGTCGAGGGTGTAGCAGGAGAAAACGATCTCGAACTCTACCTTGTCGTGCAGCGTCGGTTCCGCCAGCAAGCGATCAATGTAGTAGTCGACCAGGCGACCGGCCAGCCCTTCATCAAGGTCGGCCGGAATGAACGAGTTGAACGACAGGCGCACATCGATATACGGCAGACCAAAAAAATGCGGCATCAGCGGGAAGCTGCGCAAGTTACGATAGCCATAGTTGTGGCGCTGGTAAGCCCAGATCGAGTCGGTGACCAGATCCCGATACAACGAAAGCGCCAACGGTTTGGGCCGGATACCGATGATCTCGGCCGGGTTCCAGTCGGGCATCACGCCGTACACGGTGCGCTGACCGATCAGAAATGGGTGCGGACGCATGCCCCGTTCGACTTTGCTCTGAATGCTTTGCAGGCGGGCGAACTGGGTGGCTGCGGATTCAGGCTCCGCCGGCAGAATCAATGGCCGGGCTTGCAGCAGCCAGAGTGTCTCGCCCTCAGCATCGCGGGTGACCGCGAACTCGCAGTCGACCGGTCGATCACCAAACAGGCTGAGCAATTCCTCGAGCAAGTCCACCACCGGTGCGAGCGCCGCGGGCGCTGCCACAGCACTGTGCGCCGCCTGCTGCCAGAGCCGACCACCCATGCCGCCAGTGACGGCGGCGGTGTCATCGCCCTCTGACCAATTCACCACGCGATACGGTGCGCAGGTGTTGGGGTCGTGAGAGAAGGCCACGCCGGAGCGCAGCACATTGCCGAGCATTGGTTGAATCAGAATCTCGTCAGTCAGATGCACGTCGCCGTAACTGGCGATGACTTGTT
Organism: Pseudomonas sp. 43A; assembly: GCF_013363935.1. Lineage (NCBI taxonomy): Bacteria > Pseudomonadati > Pseudomonadota > Gammaproteobacteria > Pseudomonadales > Pseudomonadaceae > Pseudomonas > Pseudomonas sp. 43A. The sequence continues at coordinate 6,780,947 of NZ_CP054880.1, read as the reverse complement.
TGATCGCCGAGACCAGTTCAGCCTCATCGACATTCGGCACCGACAGGAAGGCGCCGGCGAACGAGGCCAGTGCACTGTCCTCGCGCCCGCAACTGGAGCGCACGATCCACGGAGCGCTCGGCAGCCGCTGCTGGATGTCCTCAACGCAGGCGCGCTGATCCAGTTGCCAGTCCGCCACAGTGAACGCCAGCAACGGCGCAATGTGCGCCGAGGCGAGCCGCCCTTGCAGGCTGGTCAGGGTGCCGGCCTTGGTTGAGAAATGCAGGGCCATCAGCGGTTATCTCAGTTGAGCAACCCAGATGTTGGTCGAGTACGGAATCTGGATCGACGGCGTCTGCAGGCTTTTCAGGTAGTCGTCGATGGCCGCGATCACTTCATGGAAGCTGGCGCCAGCCTGACGTTCCAGCGTGGCGTGCGAGCGCCAGGCTTCGAGGCATTCTTCGATCGACTGCTCGTGAATCACGCGGGCATCCAGATGCACGACCGGGCCGAACAGTTCGCTGGCGTCGATCACGGCAGTCTGGTCTTCGCGACGGGTGCCGTAGCCATAGCCGGCCACGCGCTCTTTGATGATCGCTTCGATGCGCGCCTGGATCGGGTCTTCCAGATTGCGGTGGTTCCACATGCAGGCAAACCAGCCGCGCGGCTTGAGAATGCGCGCGGTTTCCTTGAGCGCCTGCTGACGATCGCAGACATTGAAGGAGCTGCCGAACGTGACCATGTCGAACGCTTGCGCCGACTGGCCGGTGGCTTCACCGGTGCCTTCGTGCCATTTGACGTTTTGCAGTTCCGCGGTGCGCTTGATGCCATTGCCGCGCATGGCATCGTTGGGTTCTACCGCTGTGACATCCAGACCACGGGCGGCCAGCATCAGCGTCAAGTGCGCAACACCCGCGCCGACGTCGCAGAACTTGTCGCCTTGCTCGGCACCGGCAATCGACAGCATGGCGTCGATGGCCGCGTCGGCGTAGTCAGGGCGCTTCAAATAGGCATCGGCCAGAGTGGTGTAGTCCCATTCGGTTTTCATAGTCAGTTCCTTCCAAGAATTTTAGGGAGCAAATCATCGGCCAGACGCGGGCTGGAGCGTTCGTGATCGAACTCAACCAGGCAGTCCGCCGCCAGCGGTTCATCAATGTCCAGGTCGAGCCCGGCAACGTTATGCAGTTCGCCCGCATCGAAACGGCGATAGATGCCCTTGGGGTCGCGGCGACGCAACTCCTCGACGGGCACCTTCAGATAAATCTCGAAATAATTGGGCAGATGGGCGCGGTTCCACTGGTGAACCTCGCGAAACAGCGAAATCGTGGCGATCACCACGGTTTGTCCCTGCGCAGCGATCATTTTGCACAGGCGAGCGTATTGCAGAGCGAGGGCCAGGCGACCTTCGCGGCCATGGTTCTGTGAGTTGGCAGCGGCTGCGCCGAATACTTCGCGCAATTCATCGCCATCGAGCATGACCACCGATTGTCCTTCAGCACGCAGTCTGGCAACCAATTCACCGGCCAGCGTTGATTTGCCCGCTCCTGAAAGGCCCGTAATCCAGATTACCTGTCCACCCGCATCACATTTCATAGTGTTCTGACTTGTGTTCGATTCGAGTGTATCGGCAGGCTGTTTCCTTGCATGAGGTCAGGCCTGCGTTATTTTAATGTTTATCCCGCTCGTAAATGTCCCCGAAAGAGTCAATCGAGAGCGGGCAATACTTCGACTCGTGCCGGTATTCAATCAGGTCGTGGAACACTTCCTGTGGCAGAGGCAAGTCGCTGTATTGTGCCTGGTAGAACTTGTTGTATATGTAATAGCTGTCTTCTGGTTTCAGCAGGCTGAACCCTAGCGCCATGTCTCTGAGCTCATTGCTGCTTCTGGCAATTGGCAATAGGTTGTCCATTTGCTTTAGCCAGGCGTCGACCGTGAGATTGCTCTCTTCGGTAAAGGGCACGTAATAAATCGGCAGCTTGCAGGTGTTGAGCATGAACGAAACACCGCCGGTGGATGCATCGGTGATGACCGTGTCGCATTGTGTATAGAAAGCCGTGCTGCTGGTCCCGGGCTTGTCTATGGTTATCCAGTCATGGGCAGACAGTTGTTCGCACAGATCCTTCACGGTCGGATGGGAAAGTTCGGCCATGTACGGACGCAAGATGAACGTCGCGTGGGGAATTTGCGACTTCACTGCATTGATGACGGTCTGCAGATTCTCATACAGAGTCGCCCCGTTCGGGCAGATACCCAGTTGGGTCGGCAGAAGCCCTACGACATAGTCGTCCGAGGTTTTTGTCGATGGCGGTGACGATTCGAAGTTGCCGGGAATCTTCACCGGCAGCGTGGCGACCGGGCTGGTGCTGCGCATGTCCGAACGCAAGGCCAGTCCATCGATCAACAGTGTTTTCAGGGCCTTTCTATCGCGACGGTATGCCTGCATTCCGGCCGTGATCAAATCAAAGCCTGACCGGGAAGAGGCAATGATCACATCCCAGTAAGAGGTCAACTCGGCGTAGTAATACTTGTCTTTGGTCGGCATCCCGACATTGCCGTGACTGATGAAGATGCCAAAATTCGAGTTATCCAGCAGACGTCCGGCATAGGCATCATTTGAAATGACAACCTGCGATTTCAGGCTTGCAATGAACTCATTACCAATCTGCTCTACCGGGAAGTCAAGGACGGCTTCGACTTCATCTCTGCTCAAGCCGGTACGATCAGTATTGAGCACGATACAGTTATATTTTTCTCGAAGCGATTTAAGCGCTGGAATCAAATACTCGAGATATGTTTTGCCACCGTCCGCCACGTTGCTGAGCAAGTAAACATTTTTCATGATCAAGTTTTGCTTTCAAAGTTTGTTTAAATAAGGCCAATGCCGGACAGAGTAATAACGCCGGGCGAGGGCTTTTTAGTTGTCTGGATTTAAATTAATGAATTGAACAGCTTTGTCCGGTAAACATTAGAAATCTTGTCCATGATGTCCCGCCTCCATTTTCACGCTGAATAATGCTCTATGTCTTGACGATAGACGGATAAATAGCAAAAAAGAGCGCCGCCGTTATATCACATCTCGGCCCATGGCCATCAGCGCCCCGACGTTTATTTTCAGGGTCGTCCGTTTACGAGCAGCGCCGATGTTCATTGTGTTGCCGGCCGATATTGCAAGGCCTCCGCCAAGTGTTCGCGCGTGATGTCCTTTTCCTGACTCAGATCGGCCAACGTCCTGGCGACTTTGAGCAACCGGTGCGCCGAGCGCAGTGACAGGGTCAGCCGTTCACAGGCTGATTCCAGCCAGGCCTCATCGGCTGTGGATAACCTGCAGTGGCGACGCAGGCCGGGCAGATCAAGAAACGCATTGGCACATCCCTGGCGTTTCTGTTGTCGCTCGCGGGCCTCGGCTACCAACGCGGCCGCACTGGCGCTGTCTTCTCCTGGCTTTACCGCAGGATTCAGCGCTGTCGCCTCTCGCGCTACCGTCAGGTGTAAGTCGATCCGGTCCAGCAGGGGGCCCGACAACTTGTTGCGATAACGCTGAACCATGTCCGGGGTGCACGAGCACTTGCCGCTGGGTTCGCCAAGATATCCACAGGGGCAAGGATTCATCGCCGCCACCAACTGAAAGCGCGCGGGAAACCGCACGCGATCCTTGGCTCGAGCGATCACGATGAACCCCGACTCCAAAGGCTCCCGTAAGACTTCCAGCACCTTGCGATCAAATTCCGGCAGCTCATCGAGGAACAGCACGCCGTGGTGGGCGAGGGTGATTTCTCCGGGTTGCGGTTTTGAGCTGCCACCGACCAGTGCCGGCCCGGATGCCGAGTGGTGCGGTTGGCGGAACGGACGCTGCGGCCAATGGGTCAGCGGCGCCCCACTGGCAACTGACTGTATTGCCGCTACCTCTAGTGCTTCGCTCTCGGCCAAGGGTGGCAACAGCCCTGGCAACCGGCTGGCGAGCAAGGTCTTGCCGGTGCCCGGCGGCCCGCTGAACAGCAGGTTATGGGCACCTGCAGCAGCAATCAGCAACGCCCGTTTCGCCGCCATTTGCCCCTGCACCTCATTCAAGTCGGGATAAGGTTTGCTGGCATGCATCAACCCGTCGGACACATAAGGCTCAACCGGCGTATGCCCGTTGAAATGCGCCACCGCCTCGAGCAAATGATCCACGGCGTACACCTTCAACCCCGAAGCCAGGCACGCTTCCTCGGCATTCGCCCGCGGCACCACCAGCGCACGCCCCGCCTTGCGCGCCGCCAACGCTGCCGGCAACACGCCGCGCACCGCTCGTACTGCGCCGGACAACGCCAACTCACCCAGACATTCCACATCATCCAGCGTCAGGCACGGCACCTGCACACTCGCCGACAGAATCCCCAAGGCAATCGCCAGATCAAACCGCCCACCATCCTTGGGCAGATCCGCCGGCGCCAGATTCAAGGTGATCCGCCGCGCCGGAAACTGCAGCCCGGAATTGATGATCGCGCTGCGCACCCGATCCTTGCTCTCCTTCACCGCCGCCTCGGGCAGCCCGACCATGGTCAGCGACGGCAGTCCGTTGGCCAGATGGACTTCGACGGTGACAGCGGGGGCTTCCACGCCTATCTGGGCGCGACTGTGGACGATGGAGAGGGACATGGTCGTTCCTTGAGCTGAATCGGGGGCCGCTTCCTGCGGGTTTTTAAAGGGTAGTTGGGGGAGGGGATGTTGCTAGGTGGATTCTATGAGCGAATTTTCACCGGATGTTGCAGGAGACAATAACCTGCAGGCATAAAAAACCGCCTGTTAGGCGGTCATTTTTTGCGGTACTCAGGTTCCACAGGCGTAGGCACTCCGCAAAATAGTTCGGTGCTTTCACATGGATGCTTCGCAGTGGCCTCCGTGAGGTAAACGTGGATTATGGGTCATGCCCCATGAAAATCGAGACGAAAAAAAACCGCCTTGAGAAGGCGGTTTTTTATATGCAGGCTTCGGTGAGGCCAAGGCCTGCGCATCCTTAGCGGACACACTCGTGTTGCCCGAGATTATGCATATTTGACCGGTGGCGCAAGCATCATTGAAATTTCAGCCAATCAATCGATTAAAAGATTCGAGGACCGAAATCGGTTTGCCAGTACATGATAACGACTTGATACAACTTGTTTAAATGCCACGGCCGGACAGCGAATACCATTCGCCGTGACGATGCCCACTCATCGAGTGTTCGCAAAGTGTGGTCGGGAGCGAAAAAAATTCATGTTCCTCGACACGGTTTGAGACCCGTGCCGGTGCTGATCTTGGGGAGCCCACACCCGGCCGCCTTGGCGGACACACTCGTGTGTAGTCCCGAAGGTGTTCGTACGCCGGAAAGTGCATCGGAGGTTTGGCCCCACGCAAGGAGGGCCAAAGTATGTCTAAGTTTCTTAAACATATGTGGCGCCTCGTCAGGGTCGCGTTATGGGCTTTTCGCCTGTACGAGATTCTGCGAGACCGTTGGAATAATTCGTTGTAAGGATTGAGCTGACGGAAACCGCTCCTGTCTCGGCAGGAGCGGTTTGATTGACCTTTCGACATACATACTTCGAATGTTTGCCAAGAACGGGAAGGTCGTGCCGACCTTCAATCGCTAGCAGGCTAGCTCCCACAGGGGATTGCGGGGTTATTCGGCTGGCGGTGTCAGCTTGGCTTCCATCTCGGCAACCTTGGCTTCAAGGCTCTCGAGGCGTGCGCGAGTACGCGCCAACACAACCATCTGACTATCAAACTCTTCACGGCTGACCAGGTCGAGTTTGCTGAAGGCACTTTGCAGCAGCATCTTGAACTGGCTTTCGATTTCGGCTTTTGGCAGCGGGGTGTCGCCGCTGAACAGGCGGGAGGCGGTGCCGCTCAGGGCGTCGAGGAAGTCTTTGGGCGCGAGCATGGTGGATGTCCTGGAAACAATGGCCGGCAGTGTATCACGCAGTGTCTATAGTCAATCTCGTGGTCAGGGATGCACGCTTTTCGCGCAGGCGGACGGACGGCGACGCACCGTTGTTGTGCGTATCCGGATAGCGTTTTGCACGCGACGGCTTGCGGCAGCGGCCAAGGGATTGAAATCAGGGGATTTTGGCGAGATGGCAAGGTTTCTGCTTAGTCACCTTCGACCCATGCACTGATGCAGTCGCTGTGACGAATGCAGTGCGGCAGACGGAGCGGGGAGTTTCGTCAGCAGCGGTTAGCTGGCGTCAGTCGGGCAGGTATGGCCGACGATGCGTTACAAAGCCAGGCACTGCGCTTAGACTTGAGTCGGGTTTGTTTTCCTGGGGCAAGTCCACCAATTCGGGAGAGAGTTTCATGAAGCTAGTCACTGCCATCATCAAGCCGTTCAAGTTGGACGACGTGCGCGAGTCGCTGTCCGAAATCGGCGTGCAGGGCATTACCGTTACTGAAGTCAAAGGCTTCGGCCGGCAGAAGGGTCACACCGAGCTGTATCGCGGCGCGGAATATGTGGTCGATTTTCTGCCCAAGGTGAAAATCGACGTGGCCATCGACGACAAGGATCTGGATCGGGTTATCGAGGCGATAACCAAAGCGGCCAACACCGGCAAGATCGGTGACGGCAAGATCTTCGTGGTCAATCTGGAACAGGCGATCCGCATCCGTACCGGCGAAACCGATACCGACGCGATTTAACCGCCGCCACAAACCCCAACGCCCCAGGAGAAAACAATATGACTCTGCGTAAATTCGCAGGGCTAGGAGCCCTGTTGTCCATCGTAATGCCCAGCCTTGCAATGGCGGCAGACGAAGTGGCGGCCCCAGTCCTCAATTCCGGCGACACCGCCTGGATGCTCACCTCGACAGCCCTCGTGCTGTTCATGACCATCCCCGGCCTGGCGCTGTTCTACGGCGGCATGGTTCGCTCGAAAAACATTCTTTCCGTGATGATGCAGTGCTTCGCCATTACCGGTCTGATCAGCATCCTGTGGGTCATTTATGGCTACAGCATTGCGTTCGACACCACCGGCATGGAGCAGGGCGTCGTCAACTTCAACTCGTTCTTCGGCGGCATGGGCAAGGCGTTCCTCGCCGGTGTCACGCCTTCGAGCCTGACCGGCCCAGCGGCTTTGTTCCCTGAGGCGGTGTTCATCACCTTCCAGATGACCTTCGCGATCATCACTCCAGCGCTGATCGTCGGTGCATTCGCCGAGCGGATGAAGTTCTCCGCGATGCTGATCTTCATGGGCATCTGGTTCACCCTGGTTTATGCGCCGATCGCGCACATGGTCTGGTCCGGCAACGGCGGCCTGATGTGGGACTGGGGCGTGCTCGACTTCGCGGGCGGCACCGTGGTGCACATCAACGCTGGTGTGGCCGGTCTGATTGCCTGCCTGGTGTTGGGCAAACGTAAAGGCTTCCCGACCACCCCGATGGCTCCGCACAACCTCGGTTACACCCTGATGGGCGCGGCGATGCTGTGGGTCGGCTGGTTCGGCTTCAACGCCGGTTCCGCTGCGGCGGCCAACGGCACCGCCGGCATGGCGATGCTGGTCACTCAGATTGCTACCGCTGCTGCGGCACTGGGCTGGATGTTTGCCGAGTGGGTCACCCACGGCAAGCCAAGCGCACTGGGTATCGCTTCGGGTGTGGTGGCCGGTCTGGTAGCGATTACTCCGGCTGCCGGCACCGTGGGCCCGATGGGCGCACTGGTCATCGGTCTGGCCGCAGGCGTTGTGTGCTTCTTCTGCGCCACCACGCTGAAACGCAAACTCGGTTATGACGATTCCCTGGATGCCTTCGGCGTACACGGTATCGGCGGTATTCTCGGCGCGATCCTCACCGGTGTCTTCGCTGCGCCGGCTCTGGGTGGCTTCGGCACCGTCACCGATATCGGTGCGCAAGTCTGGATTCAGGTAAAAGGCGTGGGCTTCACGGTGATCTACACCGCGATCGTCACCTTCGTCATCCTCAAGGTCCTGGACGCCGTGATGGGTCTGCGTGTGACCGAGGAAGAAGAGTCGGTCGGCCTCGATCTGGCACAACACAACGAACGCGGCTACAACCTGTAAGTACGCGCACTGAAAAAAATTGCCCGGTTCGCCGGGCATTTTTTTGTCCGGGATTTGTCATTTAGCGACAGGCTGAAAGGATTTTTCGTACGCCTTTAGTCGTGTTTACGACGGCGGTTTTTCACCGGCCAATGGCTTACATCATTGAGCGAATATTAGGGCCTTTGTTTTTTCCCAGAGCGCGCTAGAATGCGCCCCGAACGTGCGGAGAACTGTATGTGGCAACAGACTCTGATAACCCTGCGGGCACGGCCCCGGGGCTTTCATCTGGTAACGGACGAGTTGATCAAAGGCCTGCCTGAACTCAGGGAGTGCCGGGTCGGTCTGTTGCATTTGTGGCTGCAGCATACCTCGGCGTCGTTGACCATCAACGAGAACGCCGATCCGGCGGTCCGTCGCGACTTCGAACGATTTTTCAATCGTCTGATCCCACAAGGAACAGACGGCTATGAGCATAACGACGAAGGCCTGGACGACCTCCCGGCGCACTTCAAGGCCAGCGTGCTTGGTTGTCAGATCAGTCTGCCGGTTTCGGCAGGTCGTCTGGCTCTGGGGACCTGGCAAGGCGTTTATCTGGGCGAGCACCGTGATCATGGCGGTGCTCGAAAAGTCCTCGCCACCTTGCACGGTGAAGGGGCATAAACCGTTGGTCACCAATGGTTACTGATTTTTTAACGGCGACTTTCGACAGTTGCCAAAGCTGGTCTATAACTAATCTGCTTTTCGCAAGTCATGAGGTAGAACATGAGCGACGATGATCTGGAAAACGACGACCTCGAAGTAGGCGACGAAGACGAGGCCGAGGAAGGTCTGGAAGCAGCAGCGGAAGACGTTGCTGACGACGATGGTGGCGACGATACGCCGGCCCCGGCTGCCAAAGGCAAAGCCAAGGCAGCGGTGTCGGTAGACGAGTTGCCGAGCATTGAAGCCAAGAACAAGGAACGCGACGCCCTGGCCAAGGCCATGGAAGAGTTCCTGTCGCGCGGCGGCAAGGTTCAGGAAGTGGAGGCCAATGTGGTCGCCGATCCTCCGAAGAAGCCGGACAACAAGTACGGTAGCCGCCCTATCTGAGGCGTGTCGCTTGCTTGCTGAAAAAGCCCGCCGTCGCTGCGGGCTTTTTCATGCCTGGAATAAAGGAGCTGAAGTGAATGCAGTTCCCTTGTGGGAGCGAGCTTGCTCGCGAATGCGGTAGGTCATTCAGCATTGCAGTGACTGACCTGACGCTTTCGCGAGCAAGCTCGCTCCCACAGGGTTTGTGGATTATTTCGAGGTGGCATTCCAGCGGGCGAGTAGCGCGGGCAGATCAGTGAGGCTGCGGATTTCAGCATCCGGCAGACGATCCGCTTCCCAGACTTTGCCCGCCGGGTTAAACCAGATTGCCCGCAACCCCGCCTGCTGCGCGCCGGCAATGTCATCGCCCGGATGATCACCGATGTGCACGGCGGTTTCGGCGGTGGCGCCACCACGCTGCAACGCTTCATGAAACAACCGGGCATCCGGTTTGGCGATGCCGATATCTTCCGCGCACAAGGCAAACTTGAAGTAGTCCGCCAGACCCAGCCGACGCACATCGGCATTGCCATTGGTGACCACGCCAAGCGCATAGTGATTGGCGAGAATCTCCAGCACTGGCTCGACTTCAGGGAACACTTCGATCTGATGCCGCGCATGCAGGAACACTTCAAATCCCTTGTCGGCCAAGTCGGATGCTTCGCCATGGGCGTACCCGGCGTCTTCCATTGCATGAAACAACACCCGACGACGCAGCGCGCTGATCCGATGCTTGAGCCCCGGCTCATTGGCCAGCACCCGCTCACGAATCGCCCACAAATGCTCCACCGGCACCGCGCCCAGATTCGGCGCATGTTCGCTCAGCCATTCGCGCAATACCGCTTCGGCGCTGACTATCACTGGCGCGGTGTCCCACAGGGTGTCGTCGAGGTCGAAGGTGATCAACTGGATGCTCATGAATCGTCGCCTTTCATGCGTTTGGCCCGTGGGTGGGCGCTGTCGTAGACCGCCGCCAGGTGCTGGAAGTCCAGGTGGGTGTAGATCTGCGTGGTCTTGATGTCGGAATGGCCGAGCAATTCCTGCACCGCGCGCAGATCTTGCGAGGATTCCAGCAAGTGGCTGGCGAAAGAGTGCCGCAGCATGTGCGGGTGCAGGTTCTGCCCCAGTTCGCGCTCGCCGGCCAGTTTGACCCGTACCTGAATCGCTCGCGGGCCGAGGCGCCGACCTTGCTGGCTGACGAACACGGCGTCGTCCGCCGGGTTGGTCATCGCGCGCAGCGGCAGCCATTGCTCCAGTGCTTCGCGGGCCTTTTTACCCACCGGCAGCAAACGGGTTTTGCTGCCCTTGCCGAGCACCTGGACCATGCCGTCGGCCAGATCAAGTTGATCAAGATTGAGCCCGGTCAGCTCTGACAAGCGCAAGCCAGATGAATAAAACAACTCCAGAATCGCCTGATCCCTGCGCGCAAGAAAATCGTCCTCGACCGCACCTTCAAGCAGTTGCAGAGCACGGTCAGTGTCGAGGGTTTTCGGCAGGCGACGCTCGCCTTTCGGCGGCGCCAATCCGGTAGCCGGATCATGGTCGCAGAGACCTTCGCGATTCAGATAGTGATAAAGCCCACGCACCGCCGACAGCAAACGAGCGAGGCTGCGTGAGGATTGCCCTTGCGCATGCAGACGGGCGATCAGGCTGCGCAGGCGCTGAATATCCAGCGCCGCCCAACTGCCGATGTTCTGTTTGACGCACCAGCCGAGGACTTTATCGAGGTCGCGACGATAGGCCGAGAGCGTGTGCGGCGACACCTGTCGCTCACTGCGCAGGTGTTCGCAGTAAGCGTCCAGTTGTCGTTCCATGTTCAGCGTACCGAGCGCAGGGAGCTGTTGACCCGTGGCAGCACGCGGCCCATGACTTCGGCGATGTAGCTCAAGAACAGCGTACCCACCGAACTCTTGTAGTGTTGCGGATCACGGCTGGCGATCGCCAGAATGCCGTGGATGCCTTGATGGCTGACCGCGACCACGGCAGTAGAGCCGATCTGCTTGCGTTGTTCTTCGCCGAAGAGGAAGTCCAGTTCATGCTCACGCAGGCTGCCGCTGACGCTTTTGCCTTCGGTGAGCAGGCCGCCGATGGCGACTTGCGCGTCAGCGTGGCTGACCCAACGACCGACCGGCGCCGGGTTGTCACCGAGCAGGATCAGGCTGACAAAAGGCACCTGAAAGTCTTGACGCAGACTGTCTTCGACGCTGATCACCACGTCTTCCAGGCTGGAGGCGTCCATCAGGGCGAGGATCAGGCGACGGGTCTTGTCGAACAGGCGATCGTTGTCGCGGGCGACGTCCATCAATTGCGAGAGGCGATGACGCATCTCGATGTTGCGGTCACGGAGGATGGTCATCTGTCGCTCGACCAGCGAAACGGTATCGCCACGCTGGTGCGGAATGCGCAGGGCGGGCAGCAGTTCTTCGTGCTCGACGAAGAAGTCCGGATGCGCCTCGAGGTACGCGGCAACCGCTGCCGCCTCGAGGCTCTCGGACGCTGATTCGTCGGACTGTCGGGCGGGTACCTGAGGCTTATCGGTCATGATTTCTGCTCACTCAAAGACGTACTTGTCCTTCATATACACGCACTGCCGGACCGGTCATCAGCACCGGTTGGCCAGGGCCTGCCCACTCAATGGACAGACGCCCGCCGGGCAGGTCGATCAATAGCGGCGAATCCATCCACCCCCGGCTGATCGCAGCGACAGCCGCTGCACACGCGCCGGTGCCGCAGGCCTGGGTTTCCCCGGCGCCACGTTCCCACACGCGCAATTGCGCACGGTTACGGTCGATGACCTGGAGAAAACCGACGTTCACTCGCGCGGGGAAGCGCGGATGGTGTTCGATTTTCGGCCCGAGCTCATGCACTGGCGCGCTGTTGATGTCCTGCACGCGCAATACGGCGTGTGGGTTGCCCATCGACACGGCGGCCAGTTCGACCGTGGTGCCGTCGACTTCCAGCTGATAGCTGCTGGCCTGAGCCGGCGCTTCGAACGGAATGTCCGCCGGCACCAGACGCGGGGCGCCCATGTTCACGCCGATCTGGCCGTCATTACGCACGTCCAGTTCGATAATGCCGCCCTTGGTCTCGACGCGAATCTGCCGTTTGGCGGTCAGACGCTTGTCGAGCACGAAGCGCGCAAAGCAGCGCGCACCGTTGCCGCACTGCTCGACTTCCGAGCCATCGGAATTGAAGATCCGGTAACGGAAATCCACGTCCGGGTTGCTCGGCGCCTCGACGATCAGCAATTGATCGAAACCGATGCCAGTGTGGCGGTCGCCCCATTGCTTGGCGTGCTTTGGCTGAATATGCGCGTGCTGGCTGACCAGGTCGAGAACCATGAAGTCATTGCCCAAGCCGTGCATTTTGGTAAAACGCAGCAGCATGGGTTACTCCGGCAGCAGGCTTTCGCCGGCAAACAGCTCGGCCACGGTTTCGCGGCGGCGCACTTCAAAAGCCTGATCACCGTCCACCAACACTTCAGCGGCACGGCCACGGGTGTTGTAGTTGGAGCTCATCACAAAACCGTAGGCACCGGCCGAATGCACGGCCAGCAGATCGCCTTCGGCCAGGGCCAATTCGCGATCCTTGGCGAGGAAGTCGCCGGTTTCGCAGATCGGGCCGACGATGTCGTATCTACGCGCAGCGGAATCACGCGGTTTGACCGCGGTGACGTCCATCCAAGCCTGATACAGCGCCGGGCGGATCAGGTCGTTCATTGCCGCGTCGACAATGGCGAAATCTTTGTGCTCGGTGTGCTTGAGGTATTCGACCTGCGTCAGCAGCACGCCGGCGTTGGCAACGATGAAACGGCCAGGCTCGAACACCAGCGCCAGATCACGACCGTTCAGACGCTCGCGAACCGCTTTGATGTAGTCGGCAGCCAATGGCGGCTCTTCATCGCGGTAGCGAACACCCAAACCACCACCGAGATCGATGTGGCGCAGGTGAATGCCGCAATCGCCGAGACGATCGACCAGATCCAGCAGACGGTCGAGGGCATCGAGGAACGGTGGCAGCGTGGTCAGTTGCGAACCGATGTGGCAGTCGACACCGACTACTTCCAGGTTTGGCAGATGCGCGGCACGCACGTATACGTCTTCGGCTTCGGCGATAGCGATGCCGAACTTGTTCTCTTTGAGACCGGTGGAAATGTACGGGTGAGTGCCGGCATCGACGTCCGGGTTCACCCGTAGCGATACCGGTGCACGAACGCCCAGCTCGGCGGCAACCACTTGCAGACGCTCGAGCTCGTCGGTGGATTCGACGTTGAAGCAGTGCACGCCGACTTCCAGCGCGCGACGCATGTCGTCACGGGTCTTGCCGACACCGGAGAAGACGATTTTGTCCGGGCTGCCGCCAGCGGCGAGAACGCGTTCCAGCTCGCCACGGGAAACAATGTCAAAACCGGCACCGAGACGGGCCAGGACATTCAGCACGCCGAGGTTGGAGTTGGCCTTGACCGCAAAGCAGACCAGGTGCGGCATGCCCGCCAACGCATCGGCGTAGGCCAGATACTGGGCTTCGATGTGCGCGCGCGAGTAGACATAAGTGGGCGTGCCGAAACGGTCGGCGATGGCTGACAGCGCCACCCCTTCCGCGAACAGCTCCCCGCCACGGTAGTTAAAAGCGTCCATGGCGATCCCTTATTGGTAAACGTCGTGCTTGTGTGCTTTGGACGGTTGCTTCTGCGAAGACTGGGCTTGCTCGGCCGGGTCCTGATCGTCATCCGGCAGGTACAGCGGGCCTTTTTGACCACAGGCCGAAACGAGGCAGGCAACCGCGACGAGCGCAGCAAGGGAAGAGATCAGGCGCTTCATGGCGAAATCCTTGAAAATGCGTTAATTGCGCCGGAGTATACCGGCCACCCGGCGGCTTGCCTATGCGATGGCCCTCCCGTCCGGCGGGGCTTGCCTAAAGCTGCCCGAACCGCCGCTCACTCCTACAAGGGTTTGGTGTCAGGAGTGGGGCAGGGTGCTTGGTCGTTAATCTTTGCAATCGGCCGGCAGCGTCCGTATCTTTCGGCGCTTGAGCCTGATCAGAACATTTTTTGAGGTTGCCGCAATGAGTTTGTCCGAAGCCCGTTTTCACGATCTGGTCGATGAAACCCAGGAAAACCTGGAAGACATCTTTGATGAAAGTGATCTGGATATCGACATGGAGAACTCGGCCGGTGTGCTCACCGTCAAGTTCGAAAACGGCTCGCAGCTGATCTTCAGCCGTCAGGAGCCGCTGCGTCAGCTGTGGCTGGCGGCGGTGTCCGGTGGTTTCCACTTCGACTACGACGAAGAAAGCGAGCGCTGGATGTGCGACAAGAGCGAAGAGCAACTGGGCGAAATGCTCGAGCGCATCGTCAAGCAACAGGCCGGCGCCGAATTCGATTTCGAAGGTCTGTGATTCCGTGACTGACACCGCTCCTGTTCGTCCACCGAAGCCGCTCTACAGCAACATCAGCCCGGCCGTGCCTTCGCCGTGCAGCGGCGTTTGCCGGCTGGACGAACAAAAGGTCTGCCTGGGCTGCTTCCGCCATGTCGAAGACATTCGCGAATGGCGCTCGGCGGACGACGAGCGGCGACGGGTAATTTGCGCGCAGGCGGCGCAGCGCAAACAGTGCGGCGGGGCGTGACTTGTATATTTTTTGAGCTGTGATAGTGTCCGAACACGCCTCAACCCATCGAGGCCTGGTGAAAACCCCGTCTTTTTTGGCGGGGTTTTGCTTTTTTTGTGTGCAGAAGAAAGGAGTCTGCCCGGATCATGACCGCACCTTCCATCACCCTTACCCGTCTGGACGTGCAACGTCTGGAGCGCTTGATCGACAGCCTGAACGATAAAGACCAGGCTGCGCCGGGCGTGATTGCGCTGCAAACCGAGCTGGACCGCGCCGATACCGTGGTTGGCCACGATGAAGTGCCCGCCGATGTCGTGACCATGAATTCCCGTGTGCATTGCCGCGAAGAAGGCAGTGGCAAGGACTATCACCTGACGCTGGTCTATCCCAAGGATGCCAACGCCGATGAAGGCAAGATTTCCATTCTGGCTCCGGTCGGCAGCGCACTGCTGGGCCTGAAAGTCGGTCAACACATCGACTGGCCGGCTCCGGGTGGCAAGACCCTGAAGCTGACCTTGCTCGAAGTCGAATCGCAACCGGCCAACGGTGGCGCGTTTCCCGAGTAACCCGCCTCAGACCTGTTCGAGCGCTTCGTTCAGGGCGCGCTCCAGGTCAGCCTTGTAGCGCAGATACAGATTGCTTGAACTCTGCCCGTCACCGAGCAGGCCAGAAAGGTCGAGGTCGGTGATGTAGCAGCGATAGCGTTCGCTGTCGCGGCGCTGCTCGACGATCTCCCGGGCGACCACGCTGAACAGCTGGTCGCCATGTTCCAGCTCACTGAATTCCCGTTGATTGCAATACAGGGTGACCTGCACTTCGCCCGGTGCGGCTTTGCCGACGATCGCCTGTACGTCGTAGAACGGCTTGTTTACCGGCGTCTGCGGTGCTGGTCGCGCTTCGACCCGTCGTGCGCGCCCAGGGCCGGAAGGTAATAACTGGTAATACAAAGTTTCGAGGCGGGCATCGGGACCGGCGTCCATCGGCAGCACGGCTTCGCGGCGGAACAGGATCGATTGCAGGAAGCGCTGCAACGGCACCAACAGACTCTGCTCATCGTGATAGGGCAAATGTTGCTGCCACAGCGCGTTGTACTCATCCAGCACATACAACTCGGCCTGCTGCTCGGTGATCCGGTAGAACACCTGGATGCATTCCGGCTGACCCATCGGCAGGATCAATGCGAGGTCGTGTTCCTCCAGCGCCATCGGATCCAGATGCAGCGGACTGTAGCGCGGCTGTTCTTCACCAAGGTAATCCAGCAACGCTGGCAATGTCGCGAGGGCGACGTGGTTGACCTGGCCCGGCACCAATTCCAGTACGTGGTAATGCTGCTGCACCTGAATCAGATAGCGGTGATTCAACTCGCTGAGCAGCAGGTTCTGCGCGGTGTCGATGATTTCTTCTACCCGGCGGGCGATGAACTGCGCGCGGTTGTGGCAGAAGCAACGCACCTTCAACGACGGCTGCAAGGCCCCCCGCGGCAGGTTGTTAAGGTAGTCGCGCAGGCAATCGAGCAGGGCATGCGGGCCGTCGAAGCGGTTGACCAGTACTTCGTTCCAACTGTTGAGCGTGACCTGATCCAGGGTCAGCACAAGGTTTTCGCGCACGCCGGCGTAACTCAGCGAGTCGGTGCGCTCGGTGGTCATCAGGATGTTCAGGTCGCGGTGGTGTTTTAGCGGGTCAATCCCGACGTTGACCAGGATCAGCACTTCGCTCGGTACCGCGGCGCGCAGCAATGGCTCTTCAGCCACTGTAGGCAGGGGCAGGGCGATGCACTGTTGCAGGCTGCCAAGCAGGTTGAACAGCTCGAACTCGCTCAAGTCGCTGGTGCCGGGATGCAAAGCGAGGCGGGTGCTGCTGTCGATCACGCCGTTGCGGTGGCACCAGGTCAGCAACTCAAGCAATTCGCGGCTGCGCTTTATAGGCGCGAAGTGTTCCCACTCCAATGCGGTGAGGCTGCCGTTATACAGGCCCCACTGGGTTTGCCCCGGTTCCTTTTTGTTGCGCGACTGCACCAGGGTCAGGGTGTCTTCGGCCAGGTCCGGGGCGATGCCGGGGTTGATGAACTCGACCTTGTCGGCCTTGCGTTCGAAGGCGGCATAGAGTCGGCGCCCCAGCACATTGAGATCGCGTTTGTTGATCAGGCTGACGGTCTGCTCGGTGCGGGCAAACTGGGTCAGGAAGCGATAGCTGTAGTTCAGCTCATTCACCAGCGCGCGGCGCTCGGCGCTGACCTGGCGGACTTTCCACTGGCTGCGGCTGTCGAGCAGCGTCAGTTGCCGCTGATCCCAATGCCATTCACTGGCCAGTCGTTCCAGCAACGAGCGTTGCCAGCTCTGGGTGCGGCTGTTGCCGGTGAGCTTGCGGTTGACCTTCAGGTACAGCGCGCGGCGCACCAGCTCCAGCCGTTCCGGTTCGTTGCGCGCGGTGAGGTATTCCTCGATACGCCGGTACACGACCATGTACGGATCCAGCTCATCGAGATCGAGCTGATTGGCGAACACGGCTTTCTTGAAACGCAGGCTCAGGCAGTGCACCTGCGGGTGTTCGCTGGCGTAGACCTCGGTCAGCAGCAGTTTAAGTACCGACTTGTAGGGCGACTCGATGCCTTTGAACAGCTGCCACAATCCGGCGCCGATGAACTCGCCCGGCGGAATCGTCGCCAGATGGCCAAGGTCGAGGGTTTCGTCGGCGCGGATAAAGCGCTTGGACAGTAGGGTGTGGGTGTACAGGTCGTAGGCGGTTTCTTCGTAAACCGGCACCAGCCACCAGATCGGCGTGCGCCCGGCCAGCCAGATTGCGGTGCGGTAGAACTCATCCAGCAGCAGATAGTGCTGAGTGCTGCCGCAGTTTTCCGAGCTGAGCTGGGTGTCGCGTTCGCCTTTGACGAAGCGCACCGGGTCGATCAGAAAGAAATGCGCCTCGGCGCCCTGGCTCGCTGCCCAGGCCTCAAGCAACTGACATTTTTTGCCCAGTTCAGCGAGTTCGCTTTCGCTCATATCCGGCGCGTGGCAGACCCATACGTCCATGTCACTCTGATCGGCCTGCGCCAGCGTGCCGAGGCTGCCCATCAGAAACAGTCCGTGGATCGGGCGCGGTGGATTGCTGCCGTGGCGCGGCTTGTAGGAGAACGAACGTGTCAGGCGCTGCGCTTCGGCAAGGGTGTTGGCGTCCGGCTCGTAATTCGACAGGCCGGCCGGTGTACTGCCCGAGACATAGCCCGGTAGCAGCGGATGGTTGACGTGGAAGAACAACGGCAACAACGTCAACACGCTCTGTTGGCGTGTCGACAGGCCTTCGAGGGCGCGGCCTAGGCGGCCTTCATTGAGTTTGAGAAAACGCGCGCGCAGCTGGCTGAGTACCTTGCGGTCGATACCTTCGTCCAGGTCGGGGCGGATTTCGTGGGTGCGCGTCATGTCAGCTCAAACCGGCTCGCAGGCTCGGACGAAGAGGGTCTCGGAATGGGAGGCAGTTTAGCCTTTGCGCAGCGGGACTTTTAAGCTGAATTTGTTTTTTGACGTCAGATTTCTATCGCGGATGACCGGGCAGGCCCGCGGAAATCCCGTGGCAGGAGTTCCCGTGGGCAAAGTCAGGGGGAATCAGGCGGTTTCCTGCTCTCTCAGAATGGTCAGCACGGTTTGCACATTTTGTGCGGCGTCGCGACCGAGGCTGGTCAGATATCCGCCATCGGGCTGATCGGTCAGGTCTTTCTCAAAGAGGCGTTTGGCGGCAGAAATATGTTTCGGGGCAGCGGTCTGATGAATTTTCAAACCTTCCTGGGAACTGTCCAGGGGAAAGAGTGCGAGGACTTCCAGTTCGGCAACCAACTCAGGGGTAAGCGACATAAGGACTCCAGACTTTCTAGGAATTGGACGACAGCGTCCCTAAGGTGAACCCGCTTTTGCGGCATGTCCAGTGCTCAGATCAGGGATTTTGTCTTGAGGCGGATTCCAGTGTAGTCGGGGCTCAGGCGCAGGGCCGATAGATGGGTGACAAATTGTGTGGGAGCGAGCTTGCTCGCGAAAGCGATGTGTCATTCACCAAATAAGTTGACTGATAAAACGCCTTCGCGAGCAAGCTCGCTCCCACAGGGGGGAATATGTTGTTACTGCTTTTCGGGTGGCAACTCTGGCAGCGCCCGCAGCGCCGCTTCGTACCATTCGGTATTGAACGCGCGGTCTTCATCGAGCATCGCGTCAATCTCGTAGGCCAGCACATGTGCCATCAGATTGAGGATCTCTTCACGCTCAACGCCCACCAGGGTCAGCTTGTTGAAGGTCGCTTTGGCCGCTGGCGGGTTGTCGCTTTCGATCTGGTTCTCGATGGCTTCGATCAAAGTAGCCTCGGTGAACTCTTCTTCGTCGTTGTCGATGTCTGTCGGCTCGCTCATGGCAGGCTCCTCATGGAAAGGCGCCAGTTTACCCGCATTCAGCGGCGTGATGCTGCTGGCGCGATTCGCCTGCGCGATCTATAAACAGGCACTGCCCACCCCGCACGGCCTGGAGGCTATGTGATGTTCAAGCTCTACGGATTCTCAGTCAGCAACTACTACAACATGGTCAAACTGGCGCTGCTGGAAAAAGGCCTGCCGTTCGAAGAGGTCACGTTCTACCCGACGCAGACACCCGAGTCTCTGGCCATCAGCCCGCGCGGCAAGGTCCCGGTGCTTGGTGTGGACGCTGGTTTCATCAACGAAACCGCGATCATCCTCGAATACCTCGAGCAAACCGAGAAAGGCACGCCGCTGCTGCCGAGCGATCCGTTCGAGCGCGCGCAGGTGCTGGCAATTGCCAAGGAAATCGAGCTGTACATCGAACTGCCGGGACGCGCCTGCTATGGCGAAGCGTTCTTCGGCATGACCTTGCCGGACGCCATCAAGGAAAAGACCAAGACCGAATTGCTGCTGGGGTTTGCCGCACTGGGACGGCACGGCAAATTCGCCCCGTATGTGGCGGGCGACAGTCTGAGCATCGCCGATTTGTACTTCCTCTACAGCGTGCCGCTGGCCTGTGCCGTCGGGCAGAAACTGTTCGGGATTGATTTGCTGGCGGAGATGCCGCAGGCGAAGGCGTTGCTGGAACGGCTTGAGCAGAATCCGCATGTGCAGAAGATTGCGGCGGACAAGGAAGCGGCGATGCCGGCGTTTTTGGCGATGATCGCTGCCAAGAAGTGAGGTTTGTAGTTGAGTTGAAAGCAGCTATCGGGAGCAGGCTCACTCCTACAGGGGAACGCATTCCAATGTAGGAGTGAGCCTGCTCGCGATGCTTTTGGCTTTTTCTGTTAGCGGCTAGCGATCAGGGCCTGACCGCGCACCACAGCAGCCTTTACCTGCGCCGGCGCAGTGCCGCCGATATGGTCGCGAGCGTTCACCGAGCCTTCCAGAGTCAGCACGGCAAACACATCCTGCTCGATCTGATCGCTGAATTGACGCAGTTCTTCCAGGCTCATCTCGGCCAGATCCTTGCCCGTGTCCACGCCGTACTTCACCGCATGGCCAACGATCTCGTGGCAATCACGGAACGGCAGACCACGGCGCACCAGATAATCCGCCAGATCGGTCGCGGTGGAGAAACCACGTAGCGCCGCTTCACGCATGATCGCGTGCTTCGGTTTGATCGCCGGGATCATGTCGGCAAAGGCCCGCAGCGAATCGCGCAGGGTATCGGCGGCGTCGAACAGCGGCTCTTTGTCTTCCTGGTTGTCTTTGTTGTAGGCCAGTGGTTGGCCTTTCATCAGGGTCAGCAGGCCCATCAGTGCGCCGAACACACGGCCGGTCTTGCCGCGTACCAGCTCCGGCACGTCGGGGTTTTTCTTTTGCGGCATGATCGAACTGCCGGTGCAGAAGCGGTCCGGCAGATCAATGAACTGAAACTGCGCGCTGGTCCACAGCACCAATTCTTCGGAGAAGCGCGACAGGTGCATCATCGCGATGCTCGCGGCCGAGCAGAATTCGATGGCGAAATCGCGATCGGAAACGTTGTCCAGCGAGTTGCCGCCAACCGCGTCAAAACCCAGCAATTGTGCGGTGTATTCACGGTCGATCGGGTAGGTGGTGCCGGCCAGCGCGGCGCTGCCCAGTGGCATGCGGTTGGTGCGCTTGCGGCAGTCGACCAGACGCTCGTAGTCGCGGCTGAGCATTTCGAACCAGGCCAGCATGTGGTGCCCGAAGGTCACCGGTTGCGCGGTCTGCAGGTGAGTGAAGCCCGGCATGATGCTCGCGGCTTCGCGCTCGGCTTGCTCCAGCAGGCCTTTTTGCAGGCGGGTGATTTCGGCGAGGATCAGGTCGATCTCGTCACGCAGCCACAGGCGGATGTCGGTGGCGACCTGATCGTTGCGGCTACGCCCGGTGTGCAGCTTTTTACCGGTGACGCCGATGCGGTCGGTCAGCCGTGCTTCGATGTTCATGTGCACGTCTTCGAGGTCGATGCGCCAGTCGAACTGGCCGGCCTCGATTTCGCCCTGAATGGTCTTCAGGCCATCGATGATGCTGTCGCGCTCGGCATCGGTCAGCACGCCGACCTTGGCCAGCATGGTGGCGTGGGCGATCGAGCCCATGATGTCGTGGCGATACAGGCGCTGGTCGAAAGTGACGGAGGCGGTGAAGCGGGCGACGAAGGCGTCGACGGGTTCACTGAAGCGGCCGCCCCAGGACTGATTGGTCTTGTCAGTGCTCATGAATTCGCTCGTATCGGCTTGAAGAAAAAAGGCGTGAAACGCTGGCGCGGATAATAACAGGGTTGCCAATCCTGTCGTTGACACTGGTCGATACGTTTTTTTCTCATTGTCTGCGCCATAGTCGACGCTGACCGCGGCGGTTTTGCGCAAGGATATTTTTCGATTGAGCAATATCGGCCCGACGAACGTCTACAGTTGGACATAAGGGTCGACGCGGCTGTGGATCGCGCAAAGGTCTGGCCGCCGACTATAAGAAGAGGGGGTGGGTGTAATTGTCCTTCGGCAATCCCCGTGAGAAACGCAGGAAACAGCGGGCTTTGAGCAGTACGACCCGGACACTGGCAAATATTGCTGGCCGACGTACGGCACTTTTTGGCGCTCGGGCTAGTCTTAGCGTGGATCGCGGTGACGGACGTCACTTCACCTGTCTACGCTATCCTTGTGCGAGACTCACGCAGGAATCCAGCGCAATATGAATGTCCTGATCGTTGATGACGAACCACTGGCTCGCGAGCGCCTCAGCCGAATGGTGAGCGAGCTCGAGGGTTATACAGTTCTGGAGCCCAGCGCCACGAATGGCGAAGAGGCGTTGGCACTGATCGACAGCCACAAACCGGATATCGTGCTGCTCGATATCCGCATGCCGGGCCTCGATGGCCTGCAGGTTGCTGCCCGTCTGTGCGAACGCGAAACGCCGCCGGCCGTGGTGTTTTGCACCAGCCCCGATGAATTTGCCGTGGAAGCCCTGCAGGCCAGCGCCGTGGGCTATGTGGTGAAACCCGTGCGAACCGAACATCTGCATGACGCCCTGAAACGGGCTGAACGTCCCAATCGGGCGCAACTCTCGGCCCTGACCCGTCCTGCTGCCGAAAGTGGCACCGGGCCGCGCAGCCACATCAGCGCCCGCACCCGCAAAGGCATCGAACTGATCCCGCTGGATCAGGTGGTCTATTTCATTGCCGACCACAAATACGTGACCCTGCGTCACGAAGCCGGTGAGGTGCTGCTGGACGAACCGCTCAAAGCCCTTGAAGACGAATTCGGCGAACGCTTCGTGCGTATCCATCGCAACGCGCTGGTCGCCCGCGATCGTATCGAGCGGCTGCAACGCACGCCGCTGGGGCATTTCCAGCTGTTCCTCAAAGGTCTTAATGGTGATGCGCTGATCGTCAGTCGTCGCCATGTGGCCGGTGTGCGCAAAATGATGCAGGGGCTGTAACCCGGTCATTCCGGGCGGCTCCTCATTCCTTTACCAGGCATTGCCGGCCAGGGAGGCCGCGCCGTTTCTGATTCAAGTCAAAGTGGATTTGGCTGAGCTGTTATTATCCGCCGTATCTATTCAGTACGGATTGATCCATGTCCTCTCGCGAAATCCGCATCGCCACCCGTAAAAGTGCGCTGGCCCTCTGGCAGGCCGAATACGTCAAAGCCCGTCTGGAAGCGGCCCACCCGGGCCTGCTGGTGACGCTGGTGCCCATGGTCAGTCGCGGCGACAAGCTGCTCGATTCGCCGCTGTCGAAGATCGGCGGAAAGGGCCTGTTCGTCAAAGAACTGGAAACCGCACTGCTGGAAAACGAAGCCGACATCGCCGTGCACTCGATGAAAGACGTGCCGATGGATTTCCCTGAAGGCCTCGGTCTGTTCTGCATCTGCGAGCGTGAAGATCCGCGTGATGCCTTCGTTTCCAATACGTATGCAAGTCTGGAGGCGTTGCCGGCCGGCAGCATCGTCGGCACGTCGAGTCTGCGTCGTCAGGCGCAATTGCTGACCCGCCGTCCAGACCTGGAAATCCGTTTTCTGCGTGGCAACGTCAACACCCGTCTGGCCAAGCTTGATGCTGGCGAGTACGACGCGATCATCCTCGCCGCAGCGGGTTTGATCCGCCTCGGTTTCGAAGACCGCATCACCTCGGCGATCAGCGTTGATGACAGCCTGCCGGCCGGTGGTCAGGGTGCGGTCGGCATCGAATGCCGTAGTGCCGACACTGAAATCCACGCCTTGCTCGCACCTTTGCATCATGCCGACACCTCTTCGCGGGTGACCGCCGAACGTGCCCTCAACAAACATTTGAATGGCGGCTGCCAGGTGCCGATCGCTTGCTACGCCGTGCTCGAAGGCGAGCATTTGTGGCTGCGCGGTCTGGTCGGTGAACCGAGCGGTGGCAAGCTGCTCAGCGCCGAAGCTCGCGCGCCGCGCGCCGATGCCGAAGCATTGGGCGTGAAGGTCGCCGAAGACCTGCTCAGCCAGGGCGCCGACGATATTCTCAAAGCGGTCTATGGCGAGGCAGGTCACGAGTGACTGGCTGGCGCCTGTTGCTGACGCGCCCTGCGGAGGACTGTGCGGCGCTGGCCGAGACGTTGGCCGGGCAGGGGATTTTCAGTAGTTGTTTGCCGCTTCTGGACATTGTCGCGCTGCCAGTCTCTGACAAAATTCGTCAGGCGATTGCGCGGTTGCCGCGTTGCAACGCGGTGATTGTGGTCAGCAAACCGGCGGCACGTATTGCGGTGGATCTGCTAGACGGCTCGTCGTCGTTGACGATGCCTTGGTTCAGTGTCGGAGCCGCGACCGCGCAGATTCTCCGCGATCACGGCCTCGACGTCAGCTTCCCGGCTGACGGCGATGACAGCGAAGCCTTGCTGCAATTACCGCGTCTGCGTGAGGCGGTCAGCCAGCCCGGTGCGCAGGTGTTGATCCTGCGCGGTGAGGGCGGCCGCGAACTACTCGCCGAGCGCCTGCGCGAGCTAGGTGCTAGTGTCGAGTATCTGGAATTGTATCGACGTGATCTGCCAGCCTACGCCCCGAAGGAACTGTCGCGGCGGATCGAAGCGGAACGCTTGAACGGGCTGGTGGTCAGCAGTGGACAGGGTTTTGAGCACCTGCGTCAGATGGCTGGCGACTCCTGGCCGACAATCGCGCGTTTGCCATTGTTTGTGCCAAGCCCAAGAGTCGCCGAGCAGGCATTTGTCGCCGGGGCTCAAACAGTTGTGGATTGCCGCGGCGCGAATGCCGCGGCTTTGCTGACGGCGTTGCGGGAGCATCCCGAACCCGTTTTCTAATGCAAAGGATGGATACGTGAGCGAAACAGCCTTGCCTAAAGATGATGTGCAACCTGTGATTGAAACCCAGGTTGAAACTCCACCGCCGGCCACAGAGCCGCGCCGAGGCAATGGACTGGCCATCGTCGCCCTGTTGCTCGGCGCCGCCGGCGTCGCGATCGGTGGCTGGGGTGTCTGGCAGGTCCGTCACCTGCAGACCAACACTCAGCAGCAGTCCGGTGAAGTGCAGGCTTTGAACGATCAGGCGCAGAGCCTGAAGCTCAATGAACAGCGACTGACCGAGCGCCTCGCGCAGTTGCCGGGTGCCGACGAACTCGCCGAGCGCCAGCGTCTGGTGACGCAACTTCAGGGCGATCAACAGCGCCTCAATCAACGTCTGGAAACCGTCCTTGGCGCCAGCCGCAAGGACTGGCGCCTGGCTGAGGCAGAGCATTTGCTGCGTCTGGCCAGCCTGCGTCTTTCGGCGTTGCAGGACATCAGCAGCGCTCAGGCGCTGGTGCAGGGCGCTGACGAAATTCTCCGTGAGCAAAACGATCCCGGCTCCTTCGCCGCTCGCGAGCAAGTGGCGAAAACCCTCGTGGCGCTGCGCAGTACCGCGCAGCCGGATCGCACCGGTTTGTTCCTGCGTCTCGGCGCACTGCGTGATCAAGTCATCGAGCTCACCGAGCTGGCGCCGGAGTACAAGGATCGTGGCGAGTCGCTGCTGGGCCTGACCGCCGATGGTGATGGCGCCAGTCGTTGGGCGCAGTGGTGGGATCAGGTGTCGCGCTACATCCGCATCGATTTCAACGCCGACAAGAATGTGCGGCCGTTGCTGGCCGGGCAGAGCCTGAGTCAGGTTCGTCTGGCCCTGAGCCTTGCGCTTGAACAGGCGCAGTGGGCAGCGCTCAACGGGCAGGCGCCGGTCTACACCCAGGCACTGGCCGAAGCACGTGATGTGCTCAAGGGCAATTTCAATCCGGACAATCCGCAAAGCAAAGTGATGCTGGAACAGGTCGGTGAGCTCAGCAAGGAACCGGTTACGGTCGTGACTCCGGATCTGGCCGGTACGCTGAGTGCGGTGCAAGCCTATCTTGAGCGGCGCAACGTCAACGCCGAAGAGTCGGTGAAACCCTTTGCCAAACCTGCCGCCAACACCGCGCAGGAGGCCACGCCATGAAACGCCTGTATGTGATCGTGTTTCTGGTGATCGCGGCGACGGCGGCACTGGGCTTTGCAGTGGCCCAGCATTCCGGCTACGTGCTGATTGCCTACAAGAGCTTCCGTTACGAAGCGAGTCTTTGGGCAACGCTGGCGGTGATCGCGGTTTTGTGGCTGCTGATCTGGGGCATCAAGGCGCTGGTCGAGTTGGTCATGACGTCGAGTGGTGTGGTCAATCCATGGTCGCGGCGTAACCGCAGTCGACGGGTGCAGGTCGCCATCGAACACGGCCAACTGGATCTGGCCGAAGGTCGTTGGGCCAGTGCTCAGCGTCATCTTTATCGTGCGGCCGAAGCCGAGCGTCAGCCATTGCTGTACTACCTCGGTGCTGCCCGTGCGGCCAATGAGCAGGGCAATTACGAAGAGTGCGATCGTTTGCTTGAGCGCGCACTGGAGCGTCAGCCTCAAGCAGAGCTGGCTATCGCTTTAAGCCATGCGCAGTTGCAGACCGACCGTGGCGATACCGACGGTGCCTTGGTGACCTTGCAAGCGATGCATGATCGTCATCCGCACAATGCGCAGACGCTGCGCCAGTTGCAGCGTTTGTATCAGCAGCGCGGCGAATGGTCGGCGGTGATTCGTTTGCTGCCGGAATTGCGCAAGGACAAAGTCTTGCCCCCGGCCGAACTGGCTGAACTTGAGCGCCGTGCCTGGGGTGAAAACCTCTCGCTGGCAGCGCAGCGCGAGGAGGACGGCAGCGTTGGCTTGCAGTCGCTCACGCGTGCCTGGCAGCAGCTCACCTCGGCGCAGCGTCAGGAGCCACCGCTGGTACTGGCATACGCCGAACAGCTGCGCCAGCTGGGCGCTCAGGTCGAAGCGGAAGAAGTGTTGCGCACCGCCCTCAAGCGCAAGTACGACAGCCATCTGGCCCGTCTCTACGGTCTGGTGCGCGGCAGTGATCCGGCCCGTCAGTTGCAAACTGCCGAAGGCTGGCTGAAGGATCACCCCAACGATCCGAGCTTGCTGCTGACCCTTGGCCGCCTGTGTCTGCAAACCAGTCTGTGGGGCAAGGCGCGGGATTATCTGGAAAGCAGCCTGCGTGTGCAGCGCAACCCTGAAGCCTGTGCGGAACTGGCGCGTCTGCTCGCACAGCTGGGCGATACCGAGCGCAGCAATCAGTTGTTCCAGGAAGGCCTCGGTCTGCTGGACGAACGCCTGCTGGCCGCGCCGTTGCCGGTTCCAGCGCAGGTCTGAAGTGGCGGGGGAGGCAGCTCCCTCGCTTACCTTTTGTGGCTGAAATTTCAACTTCGTTGAGCGCCAGAAGCAAATTCCTACAGCGGTCTACACCGATTCCTCTCAAACCTGTCGGGTTTTCCCTACACCTCTGGTGAACTGTCGGCAGGGCCTCGCCTTGAAAGGCTGACACGCTTTCCTCTACCGTAACCGTCTGTCTCTACTGTTACGGAAAAGCCATGTCGTTGGCCTGCTCACGCTCCTTGTTCTTCATGGCTTTCACTGCGGGGGCCTTTGCTCTGGGAGCTTCCTATTATCTTGAATATGCTGTCGGTCTGAAGCCGTGCAGCTTGTGTCTGGTGCAGCGCCTGTTCCTCACGCTGCTGTGCGTGTGCAGTGGCATGGCAGCGGTGCACGGCCCCGGGCGTGTCGGTTTGTGGTTCTACTGGCTGTTGACGCTGGTCGCGAGCCTGGGCGGCACTACGGCCGCCTGGCGACAGGTATTGATACAGAGTGACCCGATGTTGCAACTGCTCAAATGTACCCCGCACCCCGAGACATTGTTCAGTGGTCTGCCCTGGATCTGCGCCTTGCAAAGGATGTTTAGCGGTGGTGCCGATTGCGCGGAAATATCCTGGACGCTGTTCGACCTGAGCATCCCGGAGTGGAGCCTGTTGTTCTTTGTCGCGGTATCGATACTGGCGGTGTATCAATTGTTACGGCTGGCCTGGAGTGCTCTGCAACGCCCGCTCAGCGGCGAAGCGTCGCACCGGCAGCTGCTACGGGATTAAACACTTGTATGAACTTTATCTCCTGCGTACCTTGAAGCCATAGGCGTGCGGGCATAATCTGGCCCGCACGTGTCATTGGATTTATGTTGCTCGATGACGCTCTGCCCGGCCGTCCCCCAAGTCAAAATCAAAAGAGGGGCGCGGGTGTAGAGCAGCATGACCCACAAGGGAAGAGAGATCGCCATGCTCGAAAGTTGTCAGAATGCTCAGGAACGCTGGGGTGGAGTTCATCTGCTGATCGACCGCTGGTTGCAGGAGCGTGAAGAGCTGATCGGCGCCTACGACAAGCTCGGCGCACAGCCTGAGTCGCTGTCGGAGAGCCGCAAGCCTTTGCAGGAATTCTGCGGCGTGCTGGTCGATTACGTCTCGGCCGGGCACTTCGAAATCTATGAACAGCTGACCGGCGAAGCCAAGGCGTTCAACGATAAGCGCGGCCTCGAACTCGCCGAGACGATATACCCGCGCATCGATGTCATCACCGAAAAGCTTCTTGCGTTCAATGATCTTTGCGATGAAGGCAAATGCGTTGCCGAGAAATTCAAGGAGCTCGGCGGCCTGCTTCACGAACGTTTCGAACTGGAAGATTGCCTGATTGAAGTGCTGCATACAGCACACAAGGAAGAAGATCCGGTTCAGGCTTGACCCAAGCCTTGATCAAAAAACGGTGTGCCCGAAAGCGCACCGTTTTTTATTGTCCGCTCAACTCGTCGCGCCGCGTAATTCCACTTCGAACACCAGCGGGGTGAACGGTGCGATCAGGTCGCCGGCACCGTCGGCGCCGTAGGCTTGATCCGATGGAATCACCAGCCGCCATTTTGCGCCCACCGGCATGTTCTGCAACGCCGTGCGCCAACCGGCAATCACGCTGTCGAGATTGAACCATTGCGGCTGAGTGTTCTGATCGAACACGGTGCCGTCCGGCAACCGTCCGACATACAGCACCTGCACTTTTCCATCGGGACCCGCCTTGGCGCCGTTGCCAGGCGTCAGCTCGGTTAGCAGGATGCCGTCGGCCAGTTCCTTCACGCCTGGTTTGGCTTTTTCAGTGGTGAGAAAACGCTGTTCGTTTTCCATCGCCGCGTCGCTCGAAGGCTGTGCCGAATGTTCGGCATTCTGCGATTCGTGATCAGCCAGAATCTGTTCAATGCGTGCTTCGCTCAGCGCCAGCGGCTTGCCCTGATAGGCTTGCTGCAAGCCATCGACCAACGCTTGAATCTGCAATTGCGGGACCTCCTGCCGCAACCGTTCACCGAGGCTGGCACCGAGGCTGTAGGCCAGATCGTGAGCGTCGTTTTCGGTGGTTTTTTCGTCAGCGTGAACGGCCGAAAAAACCATGCAGAGGGATAAAAAAAAGTAGCGCGACATGGGCACTCTCCGTCCTGAGATGCGGTGGATTATGCCAGCGTGAACGTCTGCAACGGTGAACTGCTTTTGCCTTCGCGCAGAACATTTTCACTTCGGTGCAACGCAACGCAATCGATACTGTCAAGATGCCCTAGCGGCGGTAACTGCAGAGGTCTAGTATGAGCCGCACTCACGTCAGCCAGGAGGTAAACCATGTCGGCCACCAAGAAGCCTGTAAATACTCCGTTGCACTTACTCCAACAACTCTCGGGCAGCCTGCTCGAGCATCTGGAAAACGCTTGCTCCCAAGCCTTGGCTGATGCTGAAAAACTGCTCGCCAAACTGGAAAAGCAACGCGGCAAGGCGCAGGAAAAACTGCATAAATCCCGCACCAAATTGCAGGACGCAGCTGCCGCCGGCAAAGCCAAGGCGCAGAACAAAGCCAAGGCCGCAGTGAAAGAACTGGAAGACCTGCTCGATGCCTTGAAGGATCGTCAGTCCGACACCCGCAGCTACATTCTGCAACTCAAGCGCGATGCCCAGGAGAGCCTGAAACTGGCTCAAGGTGTTGGTCGCGTTCAAGAAGCCGTGGGCAAAGTATTGTCCACCCGCGCAGCCAAACCGGCAGCTGCACCGGCGAAGAAAGCAGCTGCGAAACCGGCAGCTGCAAAAGCTCCAGCGAAAACCGCAGCGGCCAAGCCTGCTGCAAAAGCTGTTGCTAAATCCACCGCCAAGCCTGCTGCCAAAGCACCGGTGAAAGCGGCTGCAAAACCAGCTGCCAAAGCTGTCGCAAAACCTGCAGCGAAAAAACCAGCTGCGGCAAGTGCTGCAAAGCCAGCGGCTAAAACCACTGCGGCAAAACCTGCTGTGCGTACTGCCGCTGCTAAACCCGCTACCCGTGCCGCCGCTGCTAAACCAGCTGCCAAGCCAGCCACTGCCAAAGCTGCTCCAGCAAAAACCGCCGCTGCCAAACCGGCCGCTAAACCTGCTGCTAAAGTTGCGGCAAAACCAGCTGCCAAGACTGCCGCTGCCAAACCGGCTGCCAAGCCTGCCGCTAAACCAGCAGCCAAACCAGCCGTGAAAGCGGCTGCGAAACCTGCCGCCAAGCCAGCCGCTGCTGCTAAACCAGCAACTGCTGCTGCCAAGCCTGCTGCTGCAAAAACTACCGCCAAGCCAGCTGCAAAACCTGCTGCAAAACCCGCCGTTAAAAAGCCAGCCGCTGCCAAACCAGCTGCCGCCAAACCGGCTACCACTCCAGCTGCCAAGCCTGCTGCGCCAGCCACTCCGGCCACGCCAGCCGCCGCTGCACCAGCCGCTACTACCTCGACCCCTTCGACTGCACCATCGCCAGCCGCTGCGTCGAGCGTCAGCAACAACCCGACCAGCGCTTCCTAAGTGCCGGTTGCCGCGACGCGCAGCACTCGCAGCGCGTCGCGGTTCGGGTCGGCTGCCGTGCCGGCCAATTCTTCAAGCCAGGTTATTGAACCTGCGTCGTTTCGCAGCCACTCCTGCGCCACACCCTCAAGCCGTGACAGCAACGCTCGCTCAGCTTCCAGCTCAAGTGATTTGATCTGCTCGCGCATGCCTTTCAACACTGCATCATCAAGCGCCCGCGCTTTCCATTGCATACGCAGTGTGCGCAGCGGCTGCACCACCTCGATATCCCATGGTTCGGTCAGCGCCTGAAGCTGGCGAACGCGTTGTTCATCGCAGGTCACTGCGCGCTGCTCCAGCCATAAACCGCACAGCAGCAGGCACACATTGGCGCCCGCCGTTTGCAGTTGCAGGCAGGCGTCTTCCACGCCCGGTCGGGCGTAGGTGGCAAGGGAAAAGCTCCACAGGTCAGAGGACATCGTGCTACTCGCGCCAGTTGTGAGCGAAGCTGGTAGACTCCGCCGCCATTATGATCCGACTTCAGAACCTGACTTTACAGCGTGGCCCGCAACGTCTGCTAGAAGACGCCGAGCTGACCCTGCACGCCGGCCACAAAGCCGGCCTCATCGGTGCCAACGGCGCCGGCAAATCGAGCCTGTTCGCCTTGATTCGGGGTGAGCTGCACCCGGACTCGGGTGATTGCTTCTTGCCGGCTGACTGGCGCATCGCCCACATGCGCCAGGAAATCGAGACGCTCGAGCGCCTTGCCGTCGACTATGTGCTCGATGGTGACTTGCGTCTACGCGAGGTGCAACGTGACCTCGCCGCTGCCGAAGCCGCGCACGACGGTGCCGCTCAGGCCCGACTGCACTCGGAACTCGACAGCGCCGACGGTTACACCGCCGATGCGCGGGCGCGCAAGTTGCTTGCCGGTCTCGGTTTCACCAACGAGCAGATGGATCGTCAGGTCGGGGATTTCTCCGGTGGCTGGCGGATGCGTCTGAATCTGGCGCAGGCATTGATGTGCCCGTCGGACCTGTTGTTGCTCGACGAACCGACCAACCACTTGGACCTCGACGCGATCATCTGGCTCGAAGAGTGGCTGAAAAGCTATCCGGGCACCTTGCTGCTGATCTCCCACGACCGTGATTTCCTCGATGAAGTCGTCGATCACGTGGCCCATGTCGATCAGCGCAAAATCACCCTGTATCGCGGCGGCTACACCGCGTTCGAACGCGCCCGTGCCGAGCGTCTGGCCCAGCAGCAACAGGCCTACGAGAAGCAGCAGGCGCAACGTGCGCACATGGAAAGCTACATCGCCCGTTTCAAGGCCCAGGCCACCAAGGCCCGTCAGGCGCAGAGCCGGATCAAGGCCCTGGAGCGGATGGAAGAGCTGTCGGCGGCCCACGTCGATTCGCCGTTCGACTTCGTCTTCCGCGAGTCGACGAAGATCTCCAGCCCGCTGATCGACCTGTCCGATGCGCGTCTGGGTTATGGCGACAAAACCATCCTCGAGAAGGTCAAGCTGCAACTGACCCCGGGCGCGCGTATCGGCCTGCTCGGGCCGAACGGTGCGGGTAAATCGACCCTGATCAAGAACCTCGCCGGCGAGCTGTCACCGCTCGGCGGGCGCCTGACCCGTGGCGAGAACACCGTGGTCGGCTACTTCGCTCAGCATCAGCTCGATTCGCTGGATTCCAAGGCCAGTCCGTTGCTGCACATGCAGCGTCTGGCGCCGACCGAACGCGAGCAGACCCTGCGCGACTTCCTCGGCGGCTTCGACTTCCGTGGCGCGCGCATCGATGAGCCGGTGCTGAATTTCTCCGGTGGTGAAAAGGCGCGTCTGGCCCTGGCATTGATCGCTTGGGAACGCCCGAACCTGTTGCTGCTCGACGAACCAACCAACCACCTCGATCTGGAAATGCGCCTGGCGCTGACCATGGCCCTGCAGGAATTCAGCGGTGCGGTACTGGTGGTGTCTCACGATCGGCACTTGCTCAAGAGCACCACCGACAACTTCTACCTGGTCGCTGACGGCAAGGTCGAAGAGTTCGATGGCGATCTCGAAGACTATGCGCGCTGGCTGGTGGAATACCGCCAGCGTAATGCGCCGGTCAGCAACACCCCGGTGAACCCGGACAAGACCGACAAGAAGGCTCAGCGTCAGGCGGCGGCTGCGTTGCGTCAGCAATTGGCCCCGCACAAGCGTGAAGCCGACAAGCTTGAAGCTGAGCTTGGCAAGCTTCACGAGAAACTGGCCAAGGTCGACGCCAGCCTTGGTGACAGCGACATCTACGAGCCGGCGCGCAAGAGCGAGCTGCGTGATCTGCTTGCCGAGCAGGCCAAGCTGAAGGTTCGCGAAGGCGAGCTGGAAGAGGCGTGGATGGAAGCCCTCGAGGTATTGGAAAGCATGCAAGCGGAGCTGGAGGCGCTGTCCTGATGGAAGCGTTCAAGCTGCCGCTGCCGGCGGTGTGGGTCGAGCCGATCTGGTTTACGGTGCAGATTCTGTTGATTCTGCTGGCCGGCTATCTCACCCAGCGCTTCGTCGCCAAAGGCCTGACCCGGTTGGGTGAGCGCTATCCGTTTCCGCCGCAGTTGCTGATGCCGCTGCGCGGTGTGTTGCGCTGGCTGATCATGGGCAGCGCGCTGATCTTCGTATTGGAACGCCTCGGGGTTTCGGCCACGGTGTTGTGGACGGCGCTGTCGGGGTTCGTCGCGGTGGCAGCGGTCGCGTTCTTCGCGATGTGGAGTGTGTTGTCGAATTTGCTTTGCGCGATTCTGATCTTCACGGTCGGGCCGTTTCGCCTGGGCGATATCGTTGAGCTGGTGGACACCACGGACAAGCCTGGCGTGAAGGGGCGAGTGGTGGCGATCAATCTGCTCTACACCACGTTGATCGAGGCTGAAGAGCTGGGGACTGGCAGCGCCATGGTGCAAGTGCCGAACAGCTTGTTCTTCCAGCGCTCGGTGCGGCGCTGGCGCGGGACGGATGTGTTTCCGTCGAGCGGGTTCGAGAAGTAGATTCTGCGGCGTCTGTTCTGACGCCTTCGCGAGCAGGCTCGCTCCCACATTTGGAATGCATTCCCCCTGTGGGAGCGAGCTTGCTCGCGAAGGGGCCCTCAGCAGCACCCGCAACATTCAGCAAAAAATCGGTAGTCATCCATTCAAACCCGGATTAGCTTAGGCATTTGTCACGAGCATGAGTCGAGGTGTGCGATGGAGCTTCAAACATGGCTGGCGTTTTTTGCCGCCTGCTGGGTGATCAGTCTGTCCCCGGGTGCCGGCGCCATTGCGTCGATGTCCAGCGGTCTGCAATACGGTTTCTGGCGCGGTTACTGGAATGCCCTCGGCCTGCAGATCGGCCTGGCGGTGCAGATTGCGATTGTCGGCGCCGGTGTTGGCGCGATCCTGACCGCTTCGGCCACGGCGTTCCATGCGATCAAATGGTTTGGTGTCGCTTACCTCGTGTACCTGGCTATCAAGCAATGGCGTGCGCAGCCCATGGACATGAGCGATGACGCGGCGGTACGGCCGATCGGCAAGCCGCTGGCGCTGGTCTTCCGCGGCTTTCTGGTGAATATCAGCAACCCCAAGGCGCTGGTGTTCATGCTCGCGGTGCTGCCGCAGTTCATCAATCCACATGCGCCGTTGCTGATTCAGTATCTGGTGATTGGCGTGACGATGATCTGCGTTGATTTGATCGTGATGGCGGGCTACACCGGCCTGGCGTCGAAGGTGCTGCGCCTGTTGCGCACTCCGCAGCAGCAGAAGCGCATGAACCGCACGTTTGCCGGGTTGTTCATCGGCGCGGCGGCGTTTATGGCAACGTTGCGCAAAGCGGCGGCGTAAACATCGCGGGCACAAAAAAGGCGACCATTGCGGGTCGCCTTTTTTGTGGCTGGGACGCAGAGCGTCCCGGGATGCATGCCCACGCGGAGCATGGGAATGATCAGGAGCCAGTCATCAGCGCAAGATCACTGGCGCGGTATCACGCGGCAGGTTGTTGCGCTGCGGTGCTTCGCGCGGCTGCTCGTAACCGCCGCCACCGAGCTGCATGCTCAGTTGCCCGGCCACGTCTTCACCCAAGGCCTTGGACACGTCACGCACCACCCGTGGGCGGTTCAGCGAGATCTTGATGTCGCGGTGGTTCACCAGTTTGGTGTCCTGCGCTTCGCCCATCGCCGTGAAGGCCGAGGTGATCTCGAAGGTCTTGGTGTTGATCAGGCTGAAGTCCGCCACCAATGTCAGGCCCAGCACCGCCGAATAGCTGTCGGTGTTCGCCAGCTCGTTGATGTCCTGAGTGAAGTCGATGTCCGAAACAGTGCCGAACAGCACATAGTCGGCGCCTTTGAAGTTGCCGGCCTTGATGCGCTTGATCACGTCGTAGACGTCACCCTTGGACGACGCGGTGTACGGCGTGCCCTGCACCAGCTGGAACATGCCGGTACGCAGAATTTCACCCTTGATGTCGCCGGTGAATTTACGCAGCTCGCCTTGCTCGATGTAGCTGGTGCTCGCTTCGATCTCGTTGTAGCTCGAAGAGCCACTGGAGCTGTAGTAACCCTCGCGATGATTGCTCTGGGCCGAAACGATGTGGATGTATTGCTCCACACGTTCCTGATAGGCCAGATCCGTCACCGCGACTTTCGGGGCCGCCTGCGCGCTGAACGCGCAAGCCAGGGCCATCATGCCAATCCATGTGCGCATTGATTAACGCTCCGTGGTTTTGCGGATCTCTTTTTCGTCCATCCACTCGGCCAGACCGCTTTCAACGTCGATCAGTTGCAGGCTGAATTTGTAGAAGACGTCCTTGTAGTCGCTGCTGCGCTTGACGATCGAGCTGATCGAGCCTTCGATGCGGTACTTGGCGGCAACCATGTTGCCAGTCTTGGCCACGGTGCTTTTCTTGTACAGACCGCTCTGGTTTTGCAGCTTGAGCTGGTCAACCTGGCTCTGCATCGCGTTGTTGTCGCTGGCGAAGCGGGCAACACCGGTCTTCATCAGCTGAGTCTTGATGCTGGTGGTGATTTCGCGGGTGTCGATGTACTCGCTGGTCTTGTTCTTCACGTCGTAGACCTGAACCACCGGACGGCCTTGCAGGATGCCGGACTGAGCCAGCGAGCGGGTCATCGACTCGGCGATCATCTGCAGGTCGGTCGAACCGAATTCGTTGGTCACGGTTTCAACCGCTTTGGTGTCGCCGTAGCTGATGTTCTTGCTGCCCAGGGTCGGCGAAGTGTTGGCGCAACCGGAGGCCAGCAGGGCGATGACGGCGATGCAGGAAAAGCGTGCAAACATGGGAGTGCTCTCTAAAACAGGAATAGGGTGGCAGGCTTACGGCGTCTTGATTTCCAGACGGAAGTCCACGGCTTTCGGGGTCGGGGCGATGCCTTGAATGAAGCTGGTCTGGGCGCCGTACATCATTTGGCTTTTCCAGACTTCTTCTTCGGCAATCGGGAAGCCTTCCGCACCGAGCCAGGCGAAGCGGTAGTAGAAAATCTTGTTGCTGTTGAGGGTGTTGCTCAACTGCACGTTGACCGTCATGAAGCCGTTTTCGCGGGCGACGCGCATGGCGCCGACGACGATGTGTTTCTGCGGACCCATGGCCACGACTTTGCTCGCGGCGCTGCCCGGCTCTGGCGGTGGCGGGGTGGCGCAGCCGCTCGCCAGCAAGGCGAGGGCGGCGACGGCGATGAGTTTGAAGCGCATGCAAAGACTCCGTTCTTAAGGTTGTTTGAGGCTGGCGACGTTGGTCGCGCTGGCGCTCGGGATGACGTGTGCGGCGAGGCCACCGGCGAACACCTGGTTGCCCACGGCGCGCAGGGTGATCACCTGATAACGCTGATCGACAGTGACCTTGACCACCGAACCGCCCACGGCGCTTGGCAGGGTAACCTGATGCTCGCCTTTTTTCAGACGCAGACGCACCACTTGTGTGTAGTCCGGCAGGGTGCGCCACGTACGGGTATCGGCACCTTCGAGCACAGCTGAAGAGATACCGACGGCCAGACCGGCCAGCGGGTTGGTTTCGTTGATCTGCTTCTGCGCAACACCCTTGGTGATCGCCCGCACGGTGGTGCGCAGGATGATCCCCGGCATGTCGTCGCGCAGGGCGCGGCGGGACATCGCGGTGGTGCTGTTGAGCGCGGTCAGATCGACCTGCTGACCGTCGACGCCGATTTGCGCGAACGTCGCCGTAGAGGTATCAGGTTTGATGATCGGGAACGACAGCGGCGTGATCACCACGTTGTTGGAGATCGGCAATGGCAGCGGTACGCGGATCGAGTCGCGGGCCGGGGCCAGACCGCTCTGGACAACGATGAGGATGTCGCTGTCGTCGGACTTGCCCGGCTTGTCGAGGTTGACCAGTGCCTGTTCCAGCAGTGGCGTGTTCGGACGCAGCTCGGCGGCCTTGCGGTAGCCCGGTGCAGCCAGGCCTTTCTCGCCCAGCGCTTCATAAACGAAGCCGGACAGGTAATGGCTGAACGCACTCTGGTAGCTGTTTTTCAGGCCAACCACTTCCGGCGCGTCGAGACTGGCGACCGGATAGCCTTGCAGATCCTTGTACTGCGTCTTGATGCCTTCTTTCTCGGCCTCTTCTTCGCTCTTGAGGTATTCCTTGTCGCGCAGGTCAGCGATCACCGCTTCGCGCTCGTGAGTCTTCTTGATCGCGGTACGCGCGCCGTCGAAGTCATTGACCGCCAGCAGGTTCAGGGCCATCTGCGTGGTCAGCATGACTTTTTCGTAGTCGTAACCTTCGTAGCGACGCACTTTGTCGTTGACGATGAAGCTGCCGAACTGGGCCAGGTACTTACCGGTGTCGAGCTTGACCGAGTCTTCCCACTGACCGACCACCACATCGGCGCTGGTCCAGGCATTCTGGCTGCCGGACAGGTCGCCCTTGGCGCGCAGCAACTCACCCTTCTCGAAGTAATAGAGCAGGTCTTTGTCGGGGCCGGTGTTGTTCTTTTCCAGCAGGGTCAGCGCGGCGTCAACGTTGCCGGTGGCCAGTTGCTGGTTGGTCTGTGCCAGTTCGGAATCGTAGTTGCGAAACGCCGAACAGCCGGAGAGTAGAGTGACGGCGCTGAGCGCGATCAAGGTGGGAGCGCGGAAAACCATGGGGTACTTCTTCCCTGAGTAGCTGATTTAACTGCAGCCGCGTGTGCTGGTCGGGCTGATGTGACCCATCGACAGGGCGTTGGCCTCCTGCCAATTCCTCGTTACCGGAGGAGCTTTTGTGCCGGCTCGCATGGCGAGGGCGCGGCATTATAGGCGTGACGTAGTGGCTATGTAATTGCTTTTTGATTGCAATAGTTTGGTGGTGTGCCATTACCTGGCAGGCGTCGGCGTTTTTTCCGGCAACGGAGTGTCCCGCGGGACGAAAGCCGAGCCCATCGTATACGTCTGATCCCGGAACACTCGCAGGTGCAGAATCTGGTGGTCCTGGTCGACGCGTAATTGAAACGGGTAGTCAGTCGGTGGGATTGGCAATCGAAACGTATGCAACCCTTTTTTCAGGCGCAGGCGGGCGATCAGTGTTTTGTCCGGCAGCGCCCGCCAGGTTCGCGTGTCAGCTTCTTCAAACGGGTCATGCTGGGTGACTGTCAGCGAAACCTTGGCCGGATTGCGCTCGTTCTCCTGAGCCTGACTGATGGCGGCCATGTTGGCGCGGAACATCGCCCGCGAGATGATTGCCGGCATGTCATCGCGTAATGTGCGGATGGACATGTCGGTGACGCTGTTGATCACGGTCAGCGGCTGTTTTCGACCATCCACCGTGACATGACTGAAGCCGGGGGTCACGGTGTCCGGCACCATGACCGGAAAAGAAATCGGCGCGACGATGACTAGATTTTCGTTCAGGCGCACAGGAATAGGCACTTGCACCGAACTGCGGGCAGGCGCCAGGCCACTCTGGATAATGATCAACACATCGCTTTCATCGGTTTTCGCGATGGGCTTGTCGAGATTGCGCAAGGCTTTTTGCAGAAAGGGCAGGTCCGGGCGCAATTCGATCGCTTGGCGATAGCCGGGCGCCGCGAGGTCTCGCTCGCCCAAGGCCTCGTAAGTGAAGCCAGCCAGATAATGGCTGAAAGCACTCTGATAGCCGTTCTTCAGCTCTACCACATTCGGCGCGTCAAGAATGGCCACGGGGTAGCCTTGCAGGTCCTTGTAACGCAAGACGATGCCTTGGGTCTTGGCTTGTTCTTCGGCTTCTTCGTATTGTTTTTCCCGCTGCCGGGCGATCAGTGCTTCGCGTTCGTGGGTTTTCTTGATGTCGGCGCGTGCCCCAGCGAAATCGTTGACGGACAACTGATTGAGGGCCATTTGCGTGGTCAGCATGACCTTTTCGTAATCGTAGCCTTCGTAGCGCCGCAACTTGTCGTTGACCAGCATGGTGCCCATTTCATCGCCGAACCGCACCAGCAACTTCATGGCGCCTGACGGGTTGAGTTCTTCACGCTGGAAGATCATCCGGTCAGCACTGCGCCAGGCTTGCTGACTTTCGGGCAGGGCGCTGCCAGCGCTGAGGATGGCGCCTGTTTCCAGGTAATACAGCAGATCCTTGTCT
Source organism: Pseudomonas sp. 43A (assembly GCF_013363935.1). NCBI lineage: Bacteria > Pseudomonadati > Pseudomonadota > Gammaproteobacteria > Pseudomonadales > Pseudomonadaceae > Pseudomonas > Pseudomonas sp. 43A. Next base: position 6,742,098 of record NZ_CP054880.1, on the reverse strand, counting down.
TCCCACGGGTTGTGCATCTCGACCAGTGCCAGTGCGCCGGTGAGGTTGCCCTTGGTCATCTCGTCGGTGGTTTGCTGCATTTCCTGATCGTAATTGCGGTAAGCCGCGCAGCTGTTCAATAAAAGAGCAGTGGCCAACAGGACGAACAACGGGATGATCCGCATAAACGGGGGTGTCTCCTTGAGCCGAAATGTTGAGGGCGCGCGCAGTATAGTGGCGGATGCTGGCCAATGGCTGCGATTCAGGTGGGGGGCCGATGTGCGCCGATCAAGGACCCTGTCACTGCGGCAATCCTCGGCGATATTGCGGTGTTCGTCTGCCGGGTATATCCGCCCAATAAAAGCGAAAAACCGACAAAGCTTGAGAGAAAAGTCCGCGAAGTGAACAATATGTAACTTCGCATTTCCATTTGAGATCCGTTCATGACTGCCTCGTCCCGAATTCTGGCCTGGCTGGTGCTCCCGTTGTTTGCCCTGAGCAGCTTCAATCTGCTGGCCGATACCGTGGAAGGCGCGCCGCAAGCGCTGCACCTGCTCGATTACATCAGTGCGGATTACCCGCCGACGGTAGCGGCGGGCAAGGTTGTCGATGATTCCGAATACCGCGAGCAACTGGAGTTCACGCGGGCGCTGCAAGGCCTGATCGCCGGCATGCCGGCCAAGCCGGAAAAGGCTGCTCTGGAGCAGGGCGTTAAAGCTTTGCATGGCGCAATCAGCGCGAAGCAGGATGGCGCCGAAGTGGCCCGTCAGGCGCGGCAACTGGGCGCGCAACTGGCGGTGGCGTATGAAGTCAGCCAGGCACCGATCATCACTCCGGATCCGACTCGCGGCGCACCGCTCTATGCGCAGAATTGCTCGGTGTGCCACGGTGACAGCGGCGCCGGTGACGGCCCGGCGGGGCTCGGCATGACCCCGGCACCGGCCAATCTGCGTGATGCGGCGCGGTTGGATCACCTGAGCCTGTACGCGATCTACAACACCCTCGGCCAAGGCGTCGAAGGCACCGACATGCCGGCGTTTGCCGATCAGCTCGATGATCGTCAGCGCTGGGACCTGGCGACTTACATCGCCGGCTTCAGCGCCGATCCGGCGGCGGCCAAGTCGGAGAAGAGCTACAGCATCGCCGATCTGGCGCGCCAGACTCCGGCTGAAGTGCAGGCCGCCGAAGGCGCGCAAGCTGCGACGACCTTCCGTGCGCAGCGCGCGCAACCGCCGCAGGTCAAGCGTGGCCCGGCGCAGTTGCTCGACTACACCGCGACAACCCTGGACAAGAGTCTTGCCGCCTACCGCGCCGGTGAACACGATCAGGCGTACGACCTGTCGGTCGCGGCCTATCTGGAAGGCTTCGAACTGGTCGAGAGCTCGCTGGATAACGTCGACGCCAATGTGCGCAAGGACACCGAAAAATCCCTGATGGCGTATCGGCAATCGTTGCAGGACGGCTTGCCGGTCGAGCAGGCCGAGCAGCGTCTGGAGGCGGCCAAGGCCAAGTTGAAAGAGTCCGCCGGCCTGCTTGGCAGCGATGGTCTGAGCTGGTCGCTGAGCTACATCTCCGGTCTGCTGATTCTGCTGCGCGAAGGGCTGGAAGCGATTCTGGTGCTGGCGGCGATCCTCGCCTTCCTGCGCAATACCGGCCAGCAATCGGCGGTGCGCAGCGTCAACGTCGGTTGGGGCCTGGCGCTGCTGGCGGGCCTCGGCACCTGGGCGCTGGCGGCGTATGTGATCGACGTCAGCGGCTCGCAGCGTGAATTGCTTGAAGGCGCGACGGCGCTGTTCGCCAGTGTCATGGTCTTGTGGCTCGGCGTGTGGATGCACGATCGTCGCCACGCAGCGGCCTGGCAGGATTACATCAAGAGCAGTCTGGTCGGTGGCGGCGGACGTTTCGGTTTCGCGATCCTCGCGTTCTTCTCGGTGTACCGCGAGTTGTTCGAAGTGATCCTGTTCTACGAAACCCTGTGGTTGCAGGCCGGCCCGGCCGGGCATGACGCCGTGCTCGCCGGCGGCGCGACCGCACTGGTGCTGCTGGTCGGTCTGGCGTGGGTGATTCTGCGCGGTTCGGCGAAACTGCCGCTGACGCTGTTCTTCAGCATCAACGCGGCGCTGCTGTGCGCGCTGTCGGTGGTGTTTGCCGGGCATGGCGTGAAGGCCTTGCAGGAAGCCGGGATCTTCGGCACGCGGCCGGTGGCGTTCTTTGAATTCGACTGGCTGGGGATTCATGCCGATGCCTATTCGCTGACAGCGCAGGCGGTGGCGATTGTGGCGATTGTTGTGTTGTATGGGCGTAGTTGGATGGCGGAGAAGAAGCGAGTAGTCGCTTAACAGCATTCGCTGCGCTCACATTCGCGAGCAAGCTCGCTCCCACAGGGACGGTGTGTATTCTGTGGGAGCGAGCCTGCTCGCGAATTGTTTTTGGGAGGTTAGAAAAATGCGTGTATGGATCGATGCCGACGCCTGCCCGAGGGCGGCGAAGGATCTGGTGGTGAAGTTTGCCCTCAAGCGTCAGTTTGAAGTGGTGCTGGTGGCCGGGCAGCCGCAGATCAAGCCGGGGCTGGCCATCGTCAAACTGATCGTGGTGCCGAGCGGCCCGGATGCGGCAGACGATTATCTGGTCGAGCACGCGGTACCGGGTGAGCTGGTGATTTGCAGCGATATTCCATTGGCCGATCGTTTGGTGAAGAAGGGCGTCGCGGCGCTGGATCCACGTGGCAAGGAGTTCGATGCGCAGAACATGGGCGAACGCTTGGCCGTGCGCAACCTGTTCACCGATCTGCGCGAACAAGGCCAGATGAGCGGCGGCCCGGCGCCATTTGGCGATCGCGAGAAGCAGGCGTTTGCCAATGCGCTGGACCGGATTCTCACCCGACTGACGCGCAAACCTTAAGCCCTATACAAATCCCCTGTGGGAGCGAGCCTGCTCGCGCGAAGGCGCCGAATCAGGCAACGCTGTGTTGAATGACACACCGCTTTCGCGAGCAAGCTCGCTCCCACATTGGGTTTTGTGTGCTGCGGGGGATCAGGCGTCGTTTTCGTGAGTCAGTTCAAGGACGCGGTCGACCAGTTTGTTAATCCCCGACGCCGCTTCACTGATGTTCTGCGCCAGCATGTAAGCCGGGGTCGTCACCAGTTTGCGCGCCTTGTCTTCGATGATTTCCGTCACCGCACAGTCTTCGTGGGTGGCGCCCATCTTGTTCATCGCCGTGGCGGTGTCGGCGTCGTTGCCGATGGTGCAGGTTACGCCCGGGCCGTAGATCTTCGCGGCCAATGCCGGCGAAATGCACATCAGACCGACGGGTTTGCCTGCTTCGGCAAATGCCTCGGCCAGCGCCAGCACTTCAGGCTGCACAGTGCAGCCAGCGCCTTCGACGGCGAAATTGGACAGGTTCTTCGCCGCACCAAAACCGCCGGGCACTATCAGCGCATCGAAGTCGTCGACGTCGGCTTCGCGGATGTCTTTGATGTTGCCGCGAGCAATGCGCGCCGATTCCACCAGCACGTTACGCGACTCGGGCATTTCTTCGCCGGTCAGGTGATTGATCACGTGCAATTGCGCAATGTTCGGTGCGAAGCACTGCACCTGCGCACCGCGTTGGTCGAGGCGCAGCAGGGTGATGACGCTTTCATGGATTTCGGCGCCGTCGTACACGCCACTGCCGGACAGGATCACTGCAACTTTTTTGCTCATGGGTTTCTCTCCAGATTCATGGCGCTAAATGTCCACTAAATTGTCGCGCGTTGCCATAGGCCCAAGTGGCGGCTGCACCTGTATGGAGCGCTTTCTACATGGATCGCAACGACGGCGGGGTGTTCATTATTTGGGGTTGCCTGCGGCGTAACGAGCGGGAGATTTTTGGCGTGACAACCCCGCTGGCGAACTTGAATGCCCCAGAGTAGCGAGGATAAAAGTGATCTGTCTGACTGAAAGGGTCGGCCAGCCCGCTCAGTGCTGGCGGGCTGTAGCAAGTCGCCAGCGAGTTACTCGGCTGGCGTCTTCGGTTCGGCAGCCTTGGACGCTTCGTCTTGACTCAGCAGTGCAGCTTTCGCGGCTTGCTCGTCGGCGTAAACCTGCTTGGCCAATCGCGCATTCTTGAAGCGGCGGCGTAGCCACAGGCCAACGCCAAGAATCAGCAGCGCACCGAGTACCCACAACTCGTACTTCTTGATGCTGCCGAGCATGCCTTCCAGTACCGCACCGAAGTGATAAGCGGCGGCAGCCAGTGCGGTCGCCCAGATCGCCGCACCGATGCCGTTGAGCAGCAGATAACGTCCCGGCGGATAACCCGACAAACCGATCGCCACCGGCATCACCGTGCGCAAGCCATAGACGAAGCGGAAGCTCAGCACCCAGATGTCGGGATGCTTGCGGATGTGCTCCAGCGCGCGGTCACCCATCATCTGCCAGCGCGGTTTGCGCGCCAGCAATTTGCGCCCGTGCTTGCGGCCGAGGAAGTACCACAGCTGATCGCCGGCATAGCTGCCGCAGAACGCCACAACCACCACCAGGTTGATGTCCATGTATCCACGGAACGCGAGGAAGCCCGCGAGCACCAGAATGGTTTCGCCTTCGAAGAACGTGCCGAGGAACAAGGCAAAGTAGCCAAAGTCATGCAGAAATTGTTGGAGCATTGTCTGGGTGCTGGCGAAATGAACGCGCAGCCTAACCCTTCGGACACATTCATGAAAGTGTCCAAATGTGTCTCGACGTGAACAATTCCTACACTGAGAATGGAATGCGGCTACCTGTCACAGGTCTCACACAACTGTCATCTGTTCGTCATAATGGCCGTCTATAACTGTCACGCTCGCCCGTTTGCGCGGGCTCAGGAGTCTGCCGTGAGCTTTACCCCCGCCAATCGTCTGTTCCCTGCCACACGCCTGCGGCGCAATCGTCGTGATGATTTTTCGCGTCGGCTGGTGCGGGAAAATGTGCTGACAGTCGATGACCTGATCCTGCCGGTGTTCGTGCTCGACGGTGAAAATCGCCGCGAAGCCGTGGCTTCGATGCCCGGGGTAGAGCGGCTGACGATCGATTTGCTGCTCGAAGAAGCGGCCAAGTGGGTGGAACTGGGGATTCCGGCGCTGGCGCTGTTCCCGGTCACTCCGCCCGAGCTGAAATCCCTCGACGCCGCTGAGGCCTGGAATCCCGAAGGCATCGCTCAGCGCGCCACCCGCGCTCTGCGTGAGCGTTTCCCTGAGCTGGGCGTGATCACCGACGTCGCGCTCGATCCGTTCACCACCCACGGCCAGGACGGCATTCTCGACGAAGAAGGCTACGTACAGAACGACATTACCGTCGACGCGCTGGTTCGTCAGGCGTTGTCCCATGCTGAAGCCGGCGCGCAGGTGGTGGCTCCGTCGGACATGATGGACGGTCGCATTCAGGCGATCCGCGAAGCGCTGGAAATCGCCGGCCACGTCAACGTGCGGATCATGGCTTACTCGGCCAAGTACGCCAGCGCCTATTACGGCCCGTTCCGCGATGCGGTCGGTTCGGCGTCGAACCTAGGCAAGGCCAACAAGGCCTCGTATCAGATGGACCCGGCCAACAGCGACGAAGCGCTGCACGAAGTCGGCGCCGACTTGTCTGAAGGCGCGGACATGGTCATGGTCAAACCCGGCATGTCGTATCTGGACATTCTTTTCCGGGTAAAAGATGCCTTCAAAGTGCCGACCTTCGTCTATCAGGTTAGCGGCGAATACGCCATGCACATGGCGGCGATCCAGAATGGCTGGTTGAGCGAGGCGGTGATTCTCGAATCACTGACCGCCTTTAAACGTGCCGGCGCTGATGGCATCCTGACTTACTTTGCTGTCCGCGCCGCTCAATTGTTACGAGAGCAGAAATAGCCCTCCCAGGAACATTCAATGAATACCGAAGGACTCACGGAAGTTGCAGTAAAAGAAGCTCAACCGGTGGTCGAGCAAATCACCGAGACCCCGCCGGAACTGGAGCCTGCGCCACCCGCGCCAGTCGCCGAACCTGTCGCGGCTGCACCAGTGATTGCGATACCAGGCCTGGATGACAGCAGCCTGTACATCCACCGTGAGCTTTCGCAACTGCAATTCAATATCCGCGTGCTGGAACAGGCACTGGACGAGTCCTATCCGTTGCTGGAACGCTTGAAGTTCCTGCTGATCTTCTCCAGCAACCTCGATGAATTCTTTGAGATTCGTGTCGCCGGCCTGAAGAAGCAGATCACCTTCGCCCGTGAACAGGCCGGTGCCGACGGTTTGCAACCGCATCAAGCGCTGGCGCGGATCAGCGAGCTGGTCCACGGTCACGTTGACCGTCAGTACGCGATCCTCAATGACATCCTGTTGCCGGAGCTGGAAAAGCATCAGGTGCGCTTCATCCGTCGCCGCAACTGGACGGTCAAGCTCAAGACCTGGGTGCGCCGCTATTTCCGCGACGAGATCGCACCGATCATCACCCCGATCGGCCTCGATCCGACGCACCCGTTCCCGTTGCTGGTGAACAAGAGCCTGAACTTCATTGTCGAGCTCGAAGGTATCGACGCCTTCGGTCGCGACTCCGGTCTGGCGATCATCCCGGCGCCGCGCTTGCTGCCACGGATCATCAAGGTGCCGGAAGAAGTCGGCGGCCCGGGCGACAACTATGTGTTCCTGTCGTCGATGATCCACGCCCACGCCGATGACCTGTTCCAGGGCATGAAGGTAAAAGGCTGCTACCAGTTCCGTCTGACCCGAAACGCTGACCTGGCGCTCGACTCCGAAGATGTAGAAGACCTGGCCCGCGCCCTGCGTGGCGAGTTGTTCTCGCGTCGTTACGGTGATGCGGTGCGTCTGGAAGTCGCTGACACCTGCCCGAAACACCTCTCGGACTACCTGCTCAAGCAGTTCAACCTGAGCGAGAGCGAGCTGTATCAGGTCAACGGCCCGGTCAACCTGACGCGGCTGTTCAGCATCACCGGTCTGGACAGCCATCCGGAGCTGCAATACACGCCGTTCACCCCGCAGATTCCGAAACTGCTGCAGAACAGCGAAAACATTTTCAGCGTGGTCAGCAAGCAGGACATCCTGCTGCTGCACCCGTTCGAGTCGTTCACCCCGGTGGTCGACCTGCTGCGTCAGGCCGCCAAAGACCCGCACGTTCTCGCTGTGCGTCAGACCCTGTACCGCTCCGGCGCCAACTCCGAGATCGTCGATGCACTGGTGGATGCCGCGCGTAACGGCAAGGAAGTGACGGCGGTCATTGAGCTGCGTGCGCGGTTCGACGAAGAATCCAACCTGCAACTGGCCAGCCGCCTGCAAGCGGCCGGTGCGGTAGTGATTTACGGTGTGGTTGGCTTCAAGACCCACGCCAAGATGATGCTGATCCTGCGTCGCGAAGCCGGCGAGATCGTGCGTTACGCGCACCTCGGCACCGGTAACTACCACGCCGGTAACGCCAAGCTGTACACCGACTACAGCCTGCTGACTTCCGACGACGCCTTGTGCGAAGACGTCGGCAAACTGTTCAGCCAGTTGATCGGCATGGGTAAAACCCTGCGCATGAAGAAGCTGCTGCATGCGCCGTTTACCCTGAAAAAGGGCATGCTCGACATGATTGCCCGCGAGACCCAGTTCGCCGTCGAAGGCAAACCGGCGCACATCATTGCCAAGTTCAACTCGCTGACCGATCCGAAGATCATTCGCGCGCTGTACAAGGCCAGCCAGTCCGGTGTGCGTATCGACCTGGTGGTGCGCGGCATGTGCTGTCTGCGTCCGGGGATTGCCGGGGTTTCGCACAACATCCACGTGCGCTCAATCATCGGTCGCTTCCTTGAGCACACCCGCGTGTTCTACTTCCTCAATGGCGGCGACGAGCAGATGTTCCTCTCCAGCGCCGACTGGATGGAGCGCAACCTCGACAAGCGCGTCGAGACTTGCTTCCCGGTGGAGGGCAAGAAGCTGCTGACCCGGGTGAAAAAAGAGCTGGAGTTGTATCTGACTGACAATACTCATAGCTGGAGCTTGCAGTCGGATGGCCGTTACATTCGCAATACGCCAACCGGTAACCAGAACCCGCGCAGTGCGCAGGCGACGTTGCTGGAGCGGTTGGGCAGCCCGATTTTGCCGGTGAGCAGCTAAAGCCAAGAGCAAGAGCCCCTCACCCTAACCCTCTCCCAGAGGGAGAGGGGACTGACCGTGTTGGATAGGCGAGTTACGTCGACCTGAGAAATCGAGTCGAACTCAGGCTTCGAAGCCAACGGAGATCGGCTCCCTCTCCTTCGGGAGAGGGCTGGGGTGAGGGGCAGGCCCACCTCCCATCTCAAAACCGAACCCAATAAAAAAGGCGATCCCTGCGGATCGCCTTTTTCGTACCTGAAATTCCTTGTAGGGGGGATTTGCGGTGTATCAGTGGACAGTAAGCACAATCCCCACCCGCGTCAGCCAATCCGCCTCAAGCCCGAAATCCGCCTGAGTCAGCTGATTTTCGTCCAGCCAGTTCTCCGGGAACTCCACATCCAAAGTATTGCCCTTAGCGTGCAACACCACCTGCGGCATCGCCTGTGTCCCACGAATGTGGTGGAACAGGATCGCAAAGCGCAGCAGCACGCACAGGCGAATCAGCTTGTCGCCGTCGTCACCGAAATCGGCAAACTTGTCCTTGGGAATGTTGCGGCGGTGGCCGCGCACCAATAGCGCGAGCATCTGTTGGTCTTCGCGGGAGAACCCGGCAAGGTCCGAGTGTTCGATCAGGTAGGCGCCGTGCTTATGGTAGTGATAGTGCGCGATATCGAGGCCGACTTCGTGCACTTTCGCCGCCCAGCCGAGGAGTTCGCGCCAGATGCCGTCATCCAACTCCCAGTCCACCGCGACCTGATCGAACGCGTGCAAGGCTTTGCGTTCAACTCGCGCGGCCTGTTCCAGATCGACGTGGTAGCGCTCCATCAGCGAGGTCAGGGTGCGTTCGCGCACGTCTTCGTGATGATGGCGGCCGAGCAGGTCGTAGAGCACGCCTTCACGCAGCGCGCCGTCGCAGTGATCCATGCGTTGCAGTTCGAGGGCGTCGAAAATCGCTTCGAGAATCGCCAGACCCGCCGGGAAAATGGTCCGGCGATCAGGCTTGATGCCTTCGAAATCGATCTTGTCGACGTCACCGAGCTTGAACAGGCGGCGCTTGAGCCAAGCCAGGCCTTCGGCGTTCACTTCGCCGGTGCCGTGGCCGCCGGCCTTCAGCGCCAGGCCAATGGCGCGGATGGTGCCTGAGGAGCCGATGGCCTCATCCCAGGTCAGCCGATGCAGAGCGTGTTCGATGCTCATGATCTCCAGCCGTGCCGCCGTGTACGCCTGGGCGTAGCGGGCCGGGGTGATCTTGCCGTCCTTGAAGTAACGCTGGGTGAAGCTGACGCAGCCCATTTGCAGACTTTCGCGCAGCAGCGGCTCGAAGCGCTGGCCGATGATGAATTCGGTACTGCCGCCGCCGATGTCGGCGACCAGACGTTTGCCCGGGGTGTCGGCAAGGGTGTGCGACACGCCCAGATAAATCAGGCGCGCTTCTTCACGGCCGGAGATGACTTCCACCGGGTGGCCGAGGATTTCTTCGGCGCGGTGGATGAATTCGAGGCGGTTGCGCGCTTCACGCAGGGCGTTGGTGCCGACGATGCGCACGGCGCCCAGCGGCATACCGTTGATCAGTTGGGCAAAGCGCTTGAGGCAATCGAGGCCACGCTGCATCGATTCTTCGTTGAGCTTGCGCTCATCGTCGATGCCGGCGGCCAGTTGAACCTTCTCGCCGAGGCGCTCGAGAATGCGGATTTCGCCGTTCTGGGCCTTGGCCACGACCATGTGAAAGCTGTTCGAGCCCAGGTCGATTGCGGCGATCAGGGACAGATTCTTGGCTTGGGATTGCGGCATGGTCAGGGGGTCTCGGTCGATAACCTCGACATCGTGCCACGATCAAACGCTGGCGCCAACGCGCATGGTTCAAACCGTTGATTCAGCGCAGAAGTCTGGAGATCGCGGCGCGGCCATTCGCGAGCAAGCTCGCTCCCACAGGTGACCGCATTCCAATGTGGGAGCGAGCTTGCTCGCGAAGAGGCCATCACTGCATCAGAAGATCTTCAGGCTGTCGCTTCGACGGTGCCAATAAAGTTCGCCAGCTCCGCCGTCTGCGGATTGGCAAACAACACCTTCGGATCCCCCACCTCATGCACCTTGCCATGGTGCATGAACACCAGTTTGTCCCCGACCTCGCGGGCAAAGCGCATTTCGTGGGTGACCATGATCAGCGTCATGCCTTCCTTGGCCAGTTGCCGCACCACGCTGAGCACTTCGTTGACCAGTTCCGGGTCGAGCGCCGAGGTGATCTCGTCGCAGAGCAGAACCTTCGGCGACATTGCCAATGCCCGGGCAATCGCCACGCGCTGCTGCTGACCGCCAGAAAGTCGATCCGGGAACGCATCAAACTTTTCCCCAAGACCCACGCGCTCGAGCATCTCGCGCGCCAGTTCAGCCGCTTTGGCTTTCGGCACTTTCTGCACCACTTGCGGCGCGAGCATCACGTTTTCGCCGACGGTCAGGTGCGGGAACAGGTTGAATTGCTGAAACACCATGCCGACTTTCTGCCGCAGGCTGCGCAGATCGGCGCGGGCGGCGTCGAGGTATTCGCCATCGACTTCGATCACGCCGTCGTTGATTGACTCCAGACCATTGAGCGTACGCAGCAGGGTGGATTTGCCCGAGCCGCTGCGGCCGATGATCGCCACGACCTGGCCTTCCTCGACGCTGAGGTCGATGCCTTTGAGCACGTGGTGATCGCCGTAGTATTTATGCAGGGCGGAAATTCTAAGCAGAGGCATGCAGTCTCCTTTCCAGGTAGCGCGCACTGAGGGACAAGGGGTAGCAGAGCAGGAAGTAGCCGAGGGCGACGAGGCCGTAGACCATGAACGGTTCGAATGTGGCGTTGGCGAGCATGCCGCCGGTCTTGGTCAGCTCGGTGAAGCCGATGATCGAGGTCACGGCGGTGCCTTTGACCACTTGCACCGAGAACCCCACGGTCGGCGCCACGGCAATGCGCAGCGCTTGCGGCAGGATCACGTAGCGCAGTTGCTCCAGCGGATTGAGCGCCAGACTCGCCGAAGCTTCCCACTGGCCATGCGCGATCGAATCGACGCAGCCGCGCCAGATCTCTGCCAGATAGGCACTGGTAAACAAGGTCAGGGCAATCGCTGCGGCCATCCACGGCGAGATTTCGATCCCGGCCAGGGCCACGCCGAAGAACACCAGAAACAACTGCATCAACAGCGGCGTGCCCTGGAACAGTTCGATCCAGGTGCGGGCGATGCTGCTTGGCAGAGAGTTTTTCGAGATGCGCATGATCAGGATCAGCAGCCCGACGATCCCGCCGCCAATGAACGCCACCAGCGACAACGCGAGCGTCCATTGCAGGCCGACGAGCAGGTTGCGCAGGATGTCCCAGAAGGTGAAATCGCTCATGCTCGGCTCCTGCTGATGTAGCGGCGACCGATCCAGTTGAGCACCTGGCGGATCAGCAGCGCCATGCACAGATAGATCAGCGTGGTCAGCGCATAGGTTTCAAAAGCGCGGAAGTTGCGCGACTGAATGAAGTTGGCGGCAAAACTCAACTCTTCGGTGGCGATCTGCGAACACACCGCCGAACCGAGCATGACGATGATGATCTGGCTGCTCAGGGCCGGCCAGACCTTGCCCAGCGCCGGCAGCAAAACCACATGACGGAACGCTTCGAAGCGGGTCATCGCCAATGCCGCTGCGGCTTCCAGCTGTCCGCGCGGGATTGCTTGAATACCCGCACGGATGATCTCGGTCGAATAGGCGCCAAGGTTGATCACCATCGCCAGCACCGCCGCTTGCCACTCGGAAATCTGCACGCCCAGCGACGGCAAACCGAAGAAGATGAAGAACAACTGCACCAGAAACGGCGTGTTGCGGATCAACTCGACGTAGACGCCGAAAATCGCCGAGAACGGGCGGATGTTCCACGCCCGCACCAGCGCCCCGACAATCCCCACGCTAACCCCGAGCAACGCGCCGATGGCGGTCAGCTCAAGGGTGAATAGTGCCCCGCGCAGCAACAGGTCGGTGTTTTCCACCACCGGCATGAAATCGAACTGATAAGCCATGAAAATCTCCCGCGCAGTCGATCAGAGATCGGCCGGCAGCGGCTCTTTCAGCCAGGTCTGCGAGTTCTTTTCCAGTGCGCCGTCAGCCTTGGCGGTGGTCAGGATGTCGTTGACCTTGGCCAGCAGCGCCGCTTCGTTCTTGTTCACGCCGACGTAAACCGGCGAATCCTTGAGCTTCACTTTCAGCGCGGGCACACGTTTCGGGTTCTTCTCGCTGATCGCGACCATCACCACGTTGCCGCTGGCGATCAGGTCGACCTGGCCGGCGAGGTAGGCGGCGATGGTCGAGTTGTTGTCTTCGAAGCGTTTGATGGTCACGCCTTCTGGGGCGACTTTGCTCAGTTCGATGTCTTCGATGGCGCCACGGGTGACGCTGATGGTCTTGCCTTTGAGGTCATCGAGGCTGGCGATGGCGGCGTCTGGCGGGCCGAACACGGCGAGGTAGAACGGTGCATAGGCGCGGGAGAAGTCGATGACTTTCTCGCGCTCGGGGTTTTTGCCGAGGCTGGAAATCACCAGGTCGACTTTGCCAGTGGTCAGGAACGGGATGCGGTTGGTGCTGTTGACCGGGGTCAGCTCGAGTTTGACCTTGAGTTGCTCGGCCAGCAGTTTTGCCGTGTCGATATCGAGACCGCGCGGTTTCATGTCCGGGCCGACCGAGCCGAAGGGCGGGAAGTCCTGAGGTACAGCGACTTTCAGCGTGCCGCGTTTGACCACGTCGTCGAGACCGTCGGCGTGAGCGGGAGCCTGGCTGAGCAACAAAGAAGAAAACAGGGCGGCGAGGAGGGCGCTGTAACGCTTGGTCATGAACAATCTCCGGATCGGCGGGAAGTGATTTCTGCGATCGGACAGAGCATGGGCCGTGCCAATACGCGGTTTTCGTCCCGGCAGGCCATGGTTTTAGCGGGTTTGTTCGGTCTTACTGGTCTGAACAGTCAGGTTGTTTTTCGCACTGCTATCGCGCATCGACCCGCCGAACCGAACCCCGCTGGGGCACGACTTGCCGGACTCGGCGAATAGCTTTACAACTAGCCGCACATTGGCCTGACGCGTCTGAAAAACCATGAATTCGATTTCCCGTGCGGTACCCGAAGTGGCGCTGCAAGCGATCCGCAAACTGATCACCGAGCAGGGCTTCGGTCCGGGCGATGCCTTGCCGTCGCAACGGGATCTGGCGTTGCAACTGGGCGTCAGCCGGGCGTCGTTGCGTGAGGCGCTGTCGTCGCTGAGTGCGTTGGGTGTGGTCAGTATTCAGCCAGGCAAAGGCGTGTTCGTGCAGGCACCAGTGGAGTTGTCGCGCGGCGACAGCGCGCCGGGCTGGTCATTTGCTGCGCAGGCGTCGCCGCTGGATATCTTTCAGTTGCGCTATGCGCTCGAAGGGTTTGCCGCCGGGCTGGCGACGGTGACGTTGAGTACCTTCGATCTGGATGCGCTGGAAGACAATGTCGCGGCCATGCGCGAGCAATTGAAGGTCGGTGACTTTGAAGCAGCGGCGAAACTCGACTTCGAATTCCACCGGCGCATTCTATTGGCCAGCGGCAATCAGGCGATGCTGAACATCCTCACCGCCAGCGCCGAGATGTTCCTGGAGAGCCAGAAACTACCGTTCATCCGCGCCGAGCGCGCCATGGAAACCTGGCAGGAACACCGCAAGATCCTCCGGGCTCTCGCGCGCCGGGCGTCGGGTGCGGCGCAAAAAGCCATGCAGGAACACGTGCGCAACGCCGCCCTGCGTACCGGAATTTCCTTCATTGCCCCCGCCACCGCGTGACTTGAGCTATACCCAAACTCATCGAGTGCCATAGCAAGACTCAATCAACTGCGGCTTCCTGAACAGGGGAAGGGCGGCTATGATGGGCCACGTTTTTTTGCTTACAACCTGGAGAATTCCATGAGCAGCGATCTTATCAAACACGTTAGCGACGCTAGCTTCGAAGCCGACGTACTCAAGGCCGAAGGCGCTGTCCTGGTCGATTACTGGGCTGAATGGTGCGGTCCTTGCAAAATGATCGCTCCGGTACTGGACGAGATTGCCGAGACTTACAAAGGCAAGCTGACCGTTGCCAAACTGAACATCGACGAAAACCAGGAAACCCCTGCCAAGCACGGCGTGCGTGGTATCCCGACGCTGATGCTGTTCAAGAACGGCAACGTTGAAGCGACCAAAGTCGGCGCCCTGTCGAAGTCGCAACTGGCTGCTTTCCTCGACGCCAACATCTAAGCGTCGCTGTAAAGTGCCTGAAAAAAAGCCCCGCAATTAGCGGGGCTTTTTGCGTATTCAGGGCTAGACGCTCCGAAACTCAGGTGGTACATTCGGCCCCGCACTGGTTTCTCCATTGCCCCCTGCTAGCCGTCGCCGACGCACTCCTTTTCGAATTAGTTCGCGATCCTGTCGCCTTCTCTGCGGCGCGGCCTCATTAAGCCAAAAGCTTAATTTCCCCCCCTCCATAAATGATTACGTCATTCCTATATGAATCTGACTGAACTCAAGCAAAAGCCGATTACCGAACTGCTCGAATTGGCCGAACAGATGGGCATAGAAAATATGGCCCGTTCGCGCAAGCAGGACGTGATTTTCTCCCTGCTGAAAAAGCACGCGAAAAGCGGCGAGGAAATCTCCGGTGATGGCGTGCTGGAGATTCTCCAGGACGGCTTCGGCTTCCTGCGCTCCGCTGACGCTTCCTACCTGGCCGGCCCGGACGATATCTACGTCTCGCCAAGCCAGATCCGCCGCTTCAACTTGCGCACCGGTGACACCATCGTTGGCAAGATCCGCCCTCCGAAGGAAGGCGAGCGGTATTTCGCCCTGCTCAAGGTCGACACGATCAACTTCGATCGTCCCGAGAACGCGAAAAACAAGATTCTCTTCGAGAACCTGACCCCGCTGTTCCCGACCGTGCGCATGAAGATGGAAGCCGGCAACGGTTCCACCGAAGACTTGACCGGTCGTGTGATCGACCTGTGTGCCCCGATCGGCAAAGGCCAGCGTGGTCTGATCGTTGCACCGCCGAAAGCCGGTAAAACGATCATGCTGCAAAACATCGCAGCGAACATCGCCCGTAACAACCCTGAAGTTCACCTGATCGTGCTGCTGATCGACGAACGTCCGGAAGAAGTGACCGAAATGCAGCGCACCGTGCGCGGCGAAGTGGTTGCCTCGACCTTCGACGAGCCGCCGACCCGTCACGTGCAGGTTGCCGAAATGGTGATCGAGAAGGCCAAGCGCCTGGTCGAGCACAAGAAAGACGTGGTGATCCTGCTCGACTCCATCACCCGTCTGGCCCGTGCCTACAACACCGTGATCCCGAGCTCCGGCAAGGTATTGACCGGTGGTGTCGATGCCCACGCCCTGGAGAAGCCAAAGCGTTTCTTCGGTGCTGCGCGTAACATCGAAGAAGGCGGCTCGCTGACCATTATCGCCACCGCGCTGGTTGAAACCGGTTCGAAGATGGACGAAGTGATCTACGAAGAGTTCAAGGGTACCGGCAACATGGAGCTGCCTCTGGATCGCAAGATCGCCGAGAAGCGCGTGTTCCCTGCCATCAACATCAACCGCTCCGGCACCCGCCGCGAAGAGTTGCTGACTGCTGACGACGAACTGCAGCGTATGTGGATTCTGCGCAAGCTGCTGCACCCGATGGACGAAGTGGCGGCCATCGAGTTCCTGGTCGACAAGCTGAAAACGACCAAGACCAACGACGAGTTCTTCTTGTCGATGAAGCGCAAGTAATACGTAAGCGGTTTGAAAAAGAACGCCCCGAAAGGGGCGTTTTTTTTGCGCCGGATTATTTGTGTCTGGATTGAAATGTACGCTGCTGATAACTTTCGCGCTTTCCAGGGACGCTGTATCCAAAAAGAGAAAGGTTTTTCATGCACACGTTTGGCAATCGCCGTGATATCGACGGATTACGGGCACTGGCGGTTATTCCTGTCGTACTGTTTCATTTCGGATTCAGTACATTCAGTGGTGGTTTTGTCGGGGTGGACGTCTTTTTCGTCATTTCCGGGTTCCTGATCACCACCATTCTGTTCCGTGAAATCAGCGCACAGCGCTTCAGTTTCATTGATTTCTGGGCGCGCCGTGCCCGTCGCATCATTCCTGCGCTGAGCGTGGTCATGCTGGTCACGTTGGCGCTGGGCTGGCTGTTGCTGACGGCCAAGGATTTCTCCGAGCTTGGGCGAACAGTGCGCTATCAGTCATTGTTCATCTCCAACATCCTGTTCATGCGTGAGGATGGCTACTTCCAGCCGGCCTCCGATCTGAAGCCGCTGCTGCATACCTGGTCGCTGGCGGTAGAAGAGCAGTACTACATCTTCTTTCCACTGCTGATGGCGGTGCTGATCCGTTATGTCCGGCATTGGCGCTGGATGTTGTTCGCGGCGTTGCTGGTGTCGTTTGGCTTGAATATCGCGTATATCGAACACAAACCGGAATTCACCTTCTTCTCGCTGCCGACCCGGGCCTGGGAGCTGCTCTGCGGCGCGATGCTCGCGGTGACGCCGGCGCCGAAGCAGGCGGTGCGCCCGTGGTTGTATCAAACGGTTGGCATCGCGGGTCTGGCTGCCGTGCTGTTTGCGGTGTTGACGTTCGACAAATCTACGGTGTTTCCGGGCTGGGCGGCGTTGCTGCCAGTACTGGGTACCACGGCATTGATCTGGTCGGGTGCGCAGGGTCAGAGCTGGACCGCGCAACTCTTGAGCCTGCGGCCGTTGGTCTGGGTCGGGTTGCTCTCCTATTCGCTGTACCTGTGGCATTGGCCGGTCTTTGTCTACGCCAACGCGATTTCCATCGACGGTATTCAGCCTGTCGAGGCGTTCGCCTGGATGGCCATGGCGCTGGGACTGGCGTGGCTGAGCCTGCGCTACGTCGAGTTGCCGTTTCGGGAAAAACGCCTGCTGGCCGGGCGTAACGCCATATTGGCTGGGGCTGTGGCTGCGATTGTCGTGTTGGTGGCGACGGGCTCGGCGATCCGTTCAGCTGACGGTGTGCCACAACGGCTGACCGGCAAAGCGCTGGAATATGCACAGTCGAGGGAATGGCGCGCCGGGCAGATGAAGTGCATGTTGGTCACCCAGGACAAGTCGCTGGACAAGGCGTGCCTGGTAGGTGGTCGCGAGGATGTCCCGGCCACGCAATTGTTCTGGGGCGACAGCCACACCGCTGCGTTGCTGCCGGCCATCGAAAGCAATGCCCGCCGCGAAGGACGTCCGGTGTGGCTGTACAGCATGAGTGCCTGCCCACCGATTCTGAGCGATGATCCGCGTCAGCGTTGCAAAGACTTCAACGAACAAACCATGGAGCGTGTGCGCAGTCTGGGTATCAAGGACGTAGTGCTGGCCTCGAACTGGAGCCTTTATGTGTACGGCCGTGAAGACGGCGATAAAAAAGTACTGCTCAACGCTCACGACACTACTGCCCAGGCCGAGCAACGCATGGCCGCAGCACTCAAGGCGCGAGTGGCTGCGCTGAGAGCAGCGGGCGCGCAAGTCTGGTTGTTCAAAGAAGTGCCTTTACAACGTAAAGGCATCATCAACCGGTTGACCAGTCTGGCGCGCATCGGGCGTTCGGCCGAAGGGCTGGGCCGTCCGCTTGAAGAGCATCTGGCGCGACAGCAGTTCCTCAGTACCTTGTTCGACGCCATGAGCGCCGCCGATCCGGGGGTTCACGTGATCGATCCAACACCGCTGATGTGTGCGAACGGAATCTGCAGTATCGAGGTCAATGGTCATTCGCAGTACAAGGATGAGGATCACCTGTCGGATGCCGGCAGTGCCCGACTGAGCCCGCTGTTTGCACCGCTGCTGCTGGGCACGAGCCACAATTGAGCGATGCCGGTGCCTGACGGGCTGCTGTTTGCCCGTCAGAGCAGGTAGGATGTACGCCTATTTTGAGGGTGCCATCGTCAATGAAATTCAAGGATCTTCGGGATTTCGTGCAGCAGCTTGAGCAGCGCGGAGAGTTGAAACGCATCCAGATTCCCGTCTCGCCGGTGCTGGAGATGACCGAGGTGTGCGACCGTACGCTGCGGGCCAAGGGCCCGGCGCTGCTGTTCGAAAAACCGACTGGCTACGACATTCCGGTGCTCGGCAACCTGTTTGGTACGCCTGAACGGGTGGCCATGGGCATGGGCGCCGAGTCGGTCAGCGAGCTGCGTGAAATCGGCAAGCTGTTGGCCTTCCTCAAGGAGCCGGAGCCACCGAAGGGCTTGAAAGACGCGTGGTCGAAACTGCCGATTTTCCGCAAGATCATTTCGATGGCGCCGAAAGTCGTCAAAGACGCGGTCTGCCAGGAAGTGGTCATTGAAGGCGACGACGTCGACCTCGCGATGCTGCCGGTGCAGACCTGCTGGCCCGGCGACGTCGGTCCGCTGATCACTTGGGGTCTGACTGTCACAAAAGGCCCGAATAAAGAACGCCAGAACCTCGGCATCTACCGTCAGCAAGTGATCGGCCGCAACAAGGTGATCATGCGCTGGCTCAGCCACCGTGGCGGCGCGCTGGACTATCGCGAATGGTGCGAGAAGCATCCGGGTCAGCCGTTCCCGGTGTCGGTGGCGCTGGGCGCAGATCCGGCGACCATCCTCGGCGCGGTGACGCCAGTGCCGGACAGCCTCTCCGAATATGCATTCGCGGGCCTCTTGCGCGGTAACCGCACCGAACTCGTCAAGTGCCGGGGCAACGACTTGCAAGTGCCGGCCACTGCCGAGATCATTCTCGAAGGTGTGATCCATCCGGGCGAAATGGCCGATGAAGGCCCGTACGGCGACCACACCGGTTATTACAACGAAGTCGACAGCTTCCCGGTGTTCACCGTCGAGCGCATTACCCACCGGATCAAGCCGATCTACCACAGCACCTACACCGGCCGTCCGCCGGATGAGCCAGCGATCCTTGGCGTGGCGCTGAACGAAGTGTTCGTGCCGATCCTGCAGAAGCAGTTTCCGGAAATCACCGATTTCTACCTGCCGCCGGAAGGCTGCTCGTACCGCATGGCCATCGTGACCATGAAGAAGTCGTATCCGGGGCATGCCAAGCGCGTGATGCTCGGTGTCTGGTCGTTTTTGCGACAGTTCATGTACACCAAGTTCGTTATCGTCACCGACGACGATATCAACGCCCGTGACTGGAACGACGTGATCTGGGCCATCACCACGCGCATGGACCCCAAGCGCGACACGGTGATGATCGATAACACGCCGATCGACTACCTCGACTTCGCCTCGCCGATTTCCGGCCTGGGTTCGAAAATGGGCCTCGATGCCACCCACAAGTGGCCGGGCGAAACCACTCGCGAGTGGGGTCGTGTGATCGTCAAGGACGACGCCGTCACCCAACGGATCGATGCCATCTGGAATCAGTTAGGAATAGATTGATGCGTGTAACCCTGCAGCCCTCCGGAGCAGTGCTTGAGATACAGCCCGGTGAGCGGATTCTCGATGGCGCGCGGCGCCTGGGCTACGAATGCCCGCAAAGCTGCCGCAACGGCAATTGTCATGTGTGTGCGGCGCTGCTGGTTGAAGGTAGTGTCGCGCAGGACGGCAAGGTGCATGACCACGGCGAGTTCTACACTTGCATAGCCGAGCCACTGGAAGACTGCATCCTGCTGTGGGATGGCGTGCTCGCGCTGGGAGAACTGCCGGTGCGCAGCCTGTCATGTCAGGTCATCGAATGCCGCGACGTCGGCGGCGACACCTGGCGCGTGCGTCTGCGTGCGCCGGCGGGCAAGCCACCGCGCTATCACGCCGGGCAGTATTTGATGATCGAGCGCGAGAATGGTGAGAAATCAGCATTCTCCATGGCCTCGGCACCGCACGGCGGGCGTGATCTGGAAATCCACGTACTGGCGCGCGAAGCCAGTGCACTGAGCCTGATTGAACAGCTGCAACGCAACGCGATGGTGCGGGTCGAGCTGCCATTCGGTGATACGCATCTGGCCGAGCTGCCGGATGGGCCGCTGGTGCTGGTCGCCGCCGGTACCGGCATGGGCCAGATTCACGCCCTGATCGAGCACTGCCGCGCCAACGGCTTCAAGCACCCGGTGCATCTGTACTGGGGCGTGCGCCGCCCAGAAGATTTCTATGAGATCGAACACTGGGACGAATGGCTGAAGTTGCCCAACCTGTTCCTGCACAAAGTCGTCAGTGATCAATGCGGTTGGGAAGGGCGCTGCGGCATGCTGCACGAGGCGGTCTGCGAGGACTTCCCTGACCTGAAACCGCTGCACGTCTACGCCAGCGGCTCGCCGGCCATGGTCTACGGCACACTCGACGCCTTGGTCGAAGCTGGGATGGATGCCCATCAAATGCGCGCCGATGTGTTCGCGTACGCCCCTCGTTCCTGAATTCGTTATAACTCTCTATATAGCCGATCGGTATTTATCTAATTGCATAAATACCGCTAGGTTATATATCAATCAGGCAATCAATTAAGAACTGTGCCATGGCACTCAAATTGCCTTAAAACATATGTGCCTTATTGTTACAGCGGTGCGTTCTATTAAGTAATTCTTCACCCGCGGGGAGCTGAACGCTATTCGCCATGAGCGCCATTGAAAACGCTTTTCTGAATTTGAATTACCCTCCGCGGCTCGATCTTGGGCCGCAGCTGACGCATGAACAACTTCTCGCTTCCATGCAATCGACCATGGCGCGCCACAAGGGCGGGCCGGTGTGGCTGTTCGCCTACGGTTCGCTGATATGGCGCCCGGAATGTTCGGCGGTGGAGCGGGTTCGCGGGCGCGTGCATGGCTACCATCGCGGCTTGTACCTGTGGTCCCACGAGCACCGCGGTACGCCGGAAATGCCGGGACTGGTGTTTGGTCTGGATCGTGGCGGTTCGTGCAGCGGCTTCGCTTATCGCTTGCCGGAAGACAATCTCGATGCGGCGCTGTACGCGTTGTGGAAACGCGAGATGCCGGTGCCATCCTATCGGCCACACTGGCTCAACTGCCGTCTTGCCGACGGTAGCCAGGTGCAGGCCTTGGGATTCGTTTTGGAGCGACACCTGCCCAGCTATGCCGGCAACTTGCCGGATCACGTGCTGAGCCAGGTGTTCGCAAGCGCTTGCGGGCGTTACGGCACCACTCGCGATTATGTCGAGCAGACCGCCCACGCCCTGCGCAGCCACGCCATGCCAGACCGTAATCTGGAGGCGCGGCTCAAGCGCTGTAAATCACAAAGCGATCAAGCGACTGCTTCACGGCTCTGACTGGCGACTTGCTTGTGCCATAGCGTCGGGGCGAGGAAGGCCATCGCCAGCAGGCAAGCGCCCACCAGCAGGACGAAACCGCCGTCCCAGCCGAAGTGGTCAACGGTGTAGCCCATCGCCGCACTGGCCGCGACCGAACCACCCAGATAGCCGAACAGGCCGGTGAAACCCGCAGCCGTGCCGGCGGCTTTCTTCGGCGCCAGTTCCAGCGCCTGCAGACCGATCAACATCACCGGGCCGTAGATCAGGAAGCCGATCGAAAACAGCGCGATCATGTCAACGGTCGGGTTGCCGGCCGGGTTCAGCCAGTAAACCAGGGTCGCCACGGTCACCAGCGCCATGAACACCATACCGGTCAGGCCACGGTTGCCACGGAATATCTTGTCCGACATCCAGCCGCACAGCAGCGTGCCGGGAATGCCCGCCCACTCGTAGAAGAAGTAAGCCCACGAAGTTTTATCGACGGTGAAACCCTTGGCTTCTTTCAGGTAGGTCGGCGCCCAGTCCAGTACGCCGTAGCGCAGCAGGTAAACGAAAACGTTAGCCATGGCGATGTACCAGAGCATTTTGTTGCGCAGCACGTATTTGACGAAGATTTCCTTGGCACTGAATTCGTCTTCGTGGCTGGCGTCGTAGCCTTCCGGGTAATCGTTCTTGTACTTCTCGATGGGTGGCAGGCCGACCGATTGCGGGGTGTCGCGCATGGTGATGAAGGCAAATACCGCCACGCCCAGCGCCACGGCTGCCGGTACGTAAAACGCTGCATGCCAGTCGTTGAACAAGCCCATGCCGAGCAGGAACAGCGGGCCGATCAGGCCGCCGCCAACGTTATGCGCCACGTTCCACACTGAAACCACGCCGCCGCGTTCCTTCTGCGACCACCAGTGCACCATGGTCCGGCCACTTGGCGGCCAGCCCATACCCTGGGCCCAGCCGTTGATGAACAACAGAATGAACATCATGGTCACGCTGGACGTTGCCCAAGGTGCGAAACCGAAAATGAACATCACCCCGGCCGACACCAGCAGGCCGAACGGCAGGAAGTAGCGCGGGTTGGAACGGTCGGACACCAGGCCCATGAGGAATTTCGACAAACCATAAGCAATGGCGATCGCCGACATCGCCAGGCCCAGATCGCCGCGGCTGTAGCCTTCGTCGATCAGGTACGGCATGGCCAGGGAGAAGTTTTTGCGCAGCAGGTAATAACCCGCGTAGCCAAAGAAAATACCGGCGAAGATCTGCCAGCGCAGGCGTCGGTACGTGCTGTCTATTTTTTCTTCAGGCAATGGAGCCTGATGTGCGGCAGGACGAAAGAAAGCAAACATTCAAGAGCTCCAGATTTCTTGTTTTGACTGCGGATGCGAATGTTACAGTTTCGTTACCGAAAATAGCACCGGTTCGCATCGAGCAAATAGCGGAAAATGTTGGAAGTCGCGCGTTCCTTTACGAACCTGTCGCTCAGCTGTAAGAACAGGGCGTTTTTGTGGCGGTCGGGACGTTGTGACTTAGACTCGCGATCTACAGATCGACTGATTTCGCGAGATAAACGATGACCCCGAAAGTTCGCGGGCTATTGCCCAGACTGTTGATGGTTGCTGTTGTGGCTGCTTCAGTGCTGGTGTTGAGCTTCGCGCAGGGTTCTGCAGCGCCAGGCCTGCGCAATGTCACCGTATTGATCGTCCGCCATGCGGAAAAGCCTGAGGTGGGCCGTGAACTCAATGCCCGGGGCGAACAGCGCGCCGTTGCCTACGCGGACTATTTCACCTCGTTGCAACTGGACGACCAGACACTCACGCCCCAACGCCTGATCGCTACCGCCGACAGCCCGGAAAGCATCCGACCGCGTCAGACACTGATTCCGCTGTCCCAGCGCCTGCAATTGCCCATCGAACAGCCGTTTGCCAATAACGACGTCGACAATCTGGTCAGTTCGCTGCGCAAGAGCAATCAGGCGAAAACCGTGCTGATTGCATGGCACCACAGCCATATCAACAAACTGATTGCCGCCTTCGGCGGTGATGGCCCGATGCTGATCGGCCAGCCGAAATGGCCGGTCGATGTTTACGATTGGCTGATCGTTCTGCGCTTCGATGACAAGGGAAAGCTTGTTGAGTCACAGAGCGAAAAGGTTCAGGAACATCTGATGCCGGGCGACATTGCGGCGTCGCCCGGTCGTTGAAGAGTCTCAGCGAACCTGCACCACCACCTTGCCGACAGCCTTGCGCTGGCCAAGATCATTGATCGCCTGCGCCACATTGCTCAGCGGATAGACCTGCGACACCAGCGGTTTCAACTTGCCCTCGGCAAACCAGCCGAATAACTGCTGGAAGTTCGCCGCGTTGTCTTGCGGCTGGCGCTGGGCGAAGGAACCCCAGAACACGCCGAGCACCGCCGCGCCTTTGAGCAGGGCAAGGTTGACCGGCAGCTCCGGAATCCGACCGCTGGCGAAGCCGACCACCAGCAGACGACCATTCCAGGCGATGGCGCGGATGGCTTGATCGAAGAGATCGCCGCCGACCGGGTCGTAAATCACATCGGCACCCTGGCCGTCGGTGAGGCGTTTGATTTCGTCCTTGAGGCTGGTTTCGCTGTAGTTGATCAACTCATCGGCGCCGGCAGCTTTGGCCACCGCCAGTTTCTCCGCGCTGCTGGCGGCAGCGATGACGCGGGCGCCCATGGCTTTGCCGATTTCCACCGCCGCGAGGCCGACGCCACCGGATGCGCCAAGCACCAGCAGGGTTTCGCCTGCTTTCAGATTGGCGCGCTGTTTGAGCGCGTGCATCGAGGTGCCGTAGGTCATGCTGAAGGCGGCAGCGATGTTGAAATCCATCGACGGCGGAATCGGCAGCACGTTATAGCCCGGCACCGCGACCTGTTCGGCAAAACTGCCCCAGCCGGTCAGGGCCATAACGCGGTCGCCGACCTTGAGGTGACTGACCTTTTCCCCGACTTCGCGCACCACGCCAGCCGCCTCGCCACCGGGTGAGAACGGGAAGGGCGGCTTGAATTGGTACTTGCCCTCGATAATCAGCGTGTCCGGGAAGTTGACCCCGGCGGCGTGCACGTCCAGCAGGATTTCGTTCTTCTTCGCGACAGGGCTGGCGACGTCTTCCAGCACCAGCGATTCGGCAGGGCCGAAGGCTTTGCACAGCACGGCTTTCATCAGGGCTATTCCTTTGGGAGTGATGGCCGATAAGTGTAGGTGTGTCAGTCAACGGGTCAACGAGCATGCCCGGCCCTGATAGTCAGCCATAAGCTTGTGCTTGCGCGGCGGGTCGTTATGCTAGGCCGCAAACCGGATAAGGAGCGAATTGTGAAAGCGTGGATCATGTTGTTGCTGGCCCTGTCTCTGCCTGTGGCAGCGCTGGCCGAAGAAGCCAAAGAAGGCGAGGCGCCGAAGGTAAGCTACATCACCCTGAGCCCGCCGTTCGTGGGCAACTACGGGCTGGACGGCACGCCGAAGCTCAAGGTCTACAAGGCCGATGTGGCACTGCGTGTGACCGGTGAAGAGGCGAGCAAACTGGTCAAGGCCAACGAACCACTGATCCGCAATCAACTGGTGGCGCTGTTCACTCAGCAGACCACCGAGGCGATGGGCAGCATCGAGGGTAAAGAGAAGCTGCGTCAGGAAGCGTTGAAGCAGACCCAGCAAGTGATGAATGACGAGACCGGCAAGCCGGTGGTTGAAGATCTGTTGTTCAACAACCTGATCATTCAGTAAGTCATTTGTTGTCCGGGCGGGCCTCTTCGCCAGCAGGCTCGCTCCTACAGTTGGAATGCGTTCCCCTGTAGGAGTGAGCCTGCTCGCGATGGCAATGTTTCAGGCGACATTTCCCTCAGGGTTTAAGCGCAATCACCGCAGCCCACTGCTCCGCCGTCACCGGCATCACCGACAACCGCGAGCCCTTCTGCACCAACGGCATCTCGGCCAACTCGGTCTGCTGCTTCAGATAATCCAGTTTCAACACCCGGGCAAACGTCTCGACGTGTTCGACATCGATCGCACTCCAGGCATTTTTCTCCGGAGTAGCCTTGGGATCGAAGTAATGGCTCTCCGGTTCCAGTGCGGTGGGATCCGGGTACGCCGCCTCGATAATCTTGCCAATCCCGGCAATTCCCGGCTCCGGGCAGCTGGAATGGTAGAAAAAGAACTCGTCGCCCACCGCCATCGCCCGCAGAAAGTTACGCGCCTGATAGTTGCGCACCCCGTCCCAGCGCGCTGTGCCAAGTTTTTCCAGGCCTTTGATCGAAAGTTCGTCGGGCTCGGACTTCATCAGCCAATAGGCCATGGTTTTTTGCTCCTGAAACGGTCATTGGGCAGGTTGTCGGGCAATTTTATGACAAACCGACAGTCGGTTGACGTCAGCGTTTGCGCACAGGTTCACGTTGCCGCAAAATGCCGGCCTTTAAAGCTTGACGCTGCTGCACGGCCTACAAACGGAAACCGCTGCTGTCATCGTGATGATGTGCCTTGAGGGGGGCAATCGATGAAACGCAAACCGGATTTACTATGGACTTTGGTAATTTTGTTTGGCTTGGGTGTCGTGACCACCGGTTACGCGCAGAGCCTGTGGTCGAACAAGGCCGATGCGCCGATTGAAGTCGCGCAACAGGTTCAACAGTCGACCGCTTTCAAGCGCTGAAACTGCTTTCTCGACGCCGCTGTTCCGTGCGGCGTCCTATCCCGCGAAATACCACGCCTTATCGGTGACCGTGCCTTGCAACGGTACATCCCAGCTTGCTTGCGCCAAGCGTTCGACCTTCTGACATTCATGAGCCAGCCCTAATAGCGTCGGCTTGCGCCAGTTCTGGCGCCGGGCCAGATACGCGAGGCTGCGATCGTAAAATCCGCCGCCCATCCCCAGGCGTCCGCCGACGTCGTCAAAACCCACCAGCGGTAACAACACCAGATCCAGCGCCCAGACCTTGCGTTGCCTGGCCAGATTGGCCCGCGGCTCAAGAATGCGAAAGCGATTGGCTTTGAGCTTCTCGCCGGGGCGAATGCGCTGGAAGACCATTTTGGTTCGCGGCCAGGCACTGAGCACTGGCAGGTACGTGGCTTTGCCTCGGCGCTGGGCTTCACGCAGCAGCAGGCGCGGATCGATTTCACCGTCGGTGGGCAGGTACAGGGAAATGTGTTTCGCCCGACGAAAGTGCGGGTCTTGGGCCAATTGCCGGAACAGGCCTTTGGCCGCTTGGCGTTGCTCGCCCGGCGTGAGCGCGCGGCGCGCCTTGCGCAGCAGGCGACGAAGTTGCGGGCGGGGCAGCAGCGCGGGTTCGGTCATGGTTCGGCTTCGGCAGGTTGGACGAAAACGTACGCATAAAAAATCCGATGTCGGCATTCACCGACATCGGATTCGAATCAGGCTCCCCGGATGAACCGCTGTCAACTTAGCCCTTGAACCCGAAAGTTCAAGGTGGAAGATGCAGTAGACTTTAAGGCTTTCCGTCTGGCGGACATGCACACCAGCCCAACGTGCAACTTCCAGGGTAGTGCGAATCGGCTCAGGGACATCGTCAACTGGCAAGCACCCCAGGGAGTGCGGCGAGTATACCTCAAGCGGCCTGGCGAATCAGCCCTTGCTGATGTCCGGATCGTCGGCGAGCACCAGATCGACACGATCGAGCAAGTCACGCACCTGTTCACGGGTCGAACCGCTGGCCTGGATATCCGGGCGCTCTTCTTTGTGCAAGAGGTCATGGGTGATGTTCAGCGCGGCCATCACGGCGATACGGTCGGCACCAATGACTTTGCCGCTGCTGCGGATCTCGCGCATCTTGCCATCCAGATAACGCGCGGCGCTGACCAGATTGCTGCGTTCTTCCTGCGGGCAGATGATCGAATACTCTTTGTCGAGGATCTGCACGGTGACGCTATTGCTTGAACTCATGAGTCTTGCTCCAGGGCCTTGAGGCGCGAAATCATCGATTCGACCTTACGCCGGGCGATTTCGTTTTTTTCAATGAGGTGAGCGCGTTCCTCGCGCCAGGTCTTTTCCTGAGCTAGTAAGAGTGCATTTTGACTCTTTAGTTGCTCGACTCGGCCAATCAGCAGTTCGAGTCTGGCCATCAGCGCTTGCAGGTCGGTGTCTTCCATTGTGTCCACTGAGTTGGAGTCTGTCTGATGGGATAGCTGGCGGACAGCCTTTAATAGTCTTGGCGAGTCTGTCGATGTAGGATACAAGGCCTTCATTCTAGACATAGCGCCGTCTGGCGCCTAGCTGCCCATGACCATTGCGAATTCCCCGTACCAAGCCTTTGCCACCCTGCTGACCTCCAGCGGCCACAACGTCTCGCCTGCCGAACTGCACGGCGTGCTGCTCGGGCGCAGTTGCGCCGGTGCCGGCTTCGATAACGAAGGCTGGCTGATCGACGCCGCCGAACTGCTCGAAGGCGACATCCAGGACAACGTCCGCAACGCCCTGATCGGCCTGCAAGAGATGGTCAAAGGCGAGCTGACCGGCGACGACGTCACTGTCGTTCTGCTGCTGCCGACCGATGACGCGCCGCTGGCCGACCGCGCCGCTGCACTGGGCGAGTGGTGCCAGGGCTTCCTCAGCGGGTTCGGCCTGAACTGCCGCGACAGCAGCATGCTCAGCACTGAAGCCACCGAAGTGCTGCAGGATCTGGCCGCCATTTCCCAAGTGCAAGACGCCCTCGAAGAATCCGAAGACGGCGAAACCGACTACATGGAAGTCATGGAGTACCTGCGCGTCGCGCCGCTGCTGCTGTTCTCGGAAACCAAGAAAACCGACGTGCCGCCAGCCGCCAAGCCGTCGCTGCATTAATCGCGTGCCAGGGAAAGCCATCTGCCCATGACCCATATCCCGAAAGCGGAATACAGCCGTCGCCGCAAGGCCCTGATGGCGCAGATGGAACCCAACAGCATCGCGATCCTGCCCGCCGCCGCGGTGGCCATTCGCAACCGCGACGTCGAGCACGTCTATCGTCAGGACAGCGACTTCCAGTACCTCAGCGGGTTTCCCGAGCCGCAGGCTGTCATCGTCCTGATGCCCGGCCGCGAGCACGGCGAATACGTACTGTTTTGCCGTGAACGCAACGCCGAACGCGAATTGTGGGACGGTCTGCGCGCGGGGCAAGAAGGCGCGATCCGCGACTTTGGTGCCGACGACGCCTTTCCGATTACCGACATCGACGACATCCTCCCGGGCCTGATCGAAGGCCGCGACCGGGTGTATTCGGCGATGGGCAGCAACCCCGAATTTGATCGTCACCTGATGGACTGGATCAACGTGATCCGCTCCAAGGCGCACCTCGGTGCCCAGCCGCCGAACGAATTCGTTGCCCTGGATCATCTGCTCCACGACATGCGCCTGTATAAATCGGCGGCAGAAGTGAAGGTGATGCGCGAAGCCGCACGGATTTCGGCGCAGGCTCATATCCGTGCGATGCAGGCCAGTCGGGCTGGGCTCCACGAGTACAGCCTCGAAGCCGAACTCGACTACGAATTCCGCAAGGGCGGGGCGAAGATGCCGGCCTACGGTTCGATCGTCGCCGCCGGGCGCAACAGCTGCATCCTGCATTACCAGCAGAATGACGCGTTGCTCAAGGACGGCGATCTGGTGTTGATCGACGCCGGTTGCGAGATCGATTGCTACGCCAGCGACATCACTCGTACCTGGCCGGTCAACGGCAAGTTTTCGCCCGAGCAGAAAGCGATCTACGAATTGGTCCTGGCCTCGCAGGAAGCAGCGTTCGCCGAAATCGCCCCGAACAAGCACTGGAATCAGGCGCACGAAGCCACGGTTCGAGTCATTACCACGGGGCTGGTGAAACTCGGTTTGCTGCAAGGCGAGGTCGACGAATTGATCGCCAGCGAAGCCTATAAGGCGTTTTACATGCACCGCGCCGGCCACTGGCTGGGCATGGATGTACATGACGTCGGCGAGTACAAGGTCGGCGGCGAATGGCGCGTGCTGGAAGTCGGCATGGCGCTGACCGTCGAGCCGGGCATCTACATCGCCCCGGACAATCAAAACGTCGCGAAGAAATGGCGCGGCATTGGCGTGCGCATCGAGGACGACGTGGTGGTGACCAAAACCGGTTGTGAAATCCTCACCCACGGCGTGCCGAAAACCGTCGTTGAAATCGAAGCGCTGATGGCGCAAGCAAGGACACACGCGGCATGAGTCGAGTCAATCTGGCAATCATCGGTGGCGGTCTGGTCGGCGCCAGTCTGGCGTTGGCCTTGCAGGCCGGGGCCAAGTCCCGTGGCTGGAAGATCGTGCTGATCGAGCCGTTTGCCCCCGGCGACAGCTGGCAGCCGAGCTACGACGCACGTTCGTCGGCGCTGTCCTTCGGTTCGCGGCAGATTTATCAACGCTTGGGCGTGTGGCAGGAAATCTCCCGCCGTGCCGAGCCGATCAAACAGATTCACGTTTCCGACCGTGGCCGCTTCTCCACCGCGCGTTTGTCGGCGATGGAAGAGGGCGTGCCGGCACTCGGTTACGTGGTGGAAAACGCCTGGCTCGGCCAGTGCCTTTGGCAGCACATCGACAAAGACGTGATCAGCTGGCGCTGCCCGGCGGAAGTCACGCGCATGGAGCCGCTGGCCGATGGCTATCGCCTCACCCTCAACGATGAAACCACGCTTGAATGCGATCTCGCGGTACTTGCCGATGGCGGGCGCTCCGGGCTGCGCGAACAACTGGGCATCAACGTGCGCAAGCGTCCGTACAACCAGAGCGCGCTGATCGCCAACATCACCCCGAGCGAAGCGCACAACGGCATGGCCTTCGAGCGCTTCACCGACGAAGGGCCGATGGCGCTGCTGCCGCTGCCGGAGAACCGCTGCGCTCTGGTCTGGACCCGTCTGGGTATGGACGCGCAGCGTCTGGCCGATTTGAGCGAGCGCGATTTCCTCAGCGAATTGCAAGGCGTATTCGGTTATCGCCTCGGTACGCTGAAACAGGTCGGCGCGCGACATTTGTACCCGTTGACGCTGGTCGAGGCCGAAGAGCAAGTGCGTTCGCATCTGGCCGTGCTCGGTAATGCCGCGCATAGCCTGCACCCGATCGCCGGGCAGGGTTTCAATCTGTCGCTGCGTGACGCCGATGCCTTGGCCGCTGCGCTGCTGGCCAGCGATAAGCCGCTGGGCGACTTCGCCACATTGCAGGCTTATCGCGAGCGTCAGCGTCTTGATCAGGACCTTACCGTCGGTTTCTCCGATCAGGTCACGCGGCTGTTCGGCAGCACGCAGCCATTGGTGTCGCTGGGCCGCAACATCGGTTTGCTCGGTCTCGACCTGTTGCCGCCGGCCAAACGCTGGTTTGCGCGTCAGGCCATGGGTTTGGGAACGCGTCCGGATGCTTAAGTGGTTGACCGCTAAATTCGGCAAGGCGCGGTTGATGCGCTGGGTGATGACGTTCTACCCGCCCTACCTCGGCGCTGGCGTACGCGTTCGGCACATCAGCGATGATTTCCGCGACGTTCAGGTGTCGATGGGCCTTGGCTGGTACAACCGCAACTACGTCGGCACGCAGTTTGGCGGCAGTCTGTATTCGATGGTCGATCCGTTCTTCATGCTGATGCTCATGGAAAACCTTGGCTCGAAGTACATCGTCTGGGACAAGGCTGCCGACATCGATTTCATTGCACCGGGCAAAGGCCCGGTGTTCGCCCGGTTCAATATCGACGAGACCTTGCTCGCCGAGATTCGCCGGCAAACCGCCAATGGCGAGAAGTACCTGCCGCAGTTGCAGGTCGACATTCATGACGGCGCCGGCAATCTGGTGGCGCGGGTCGGTAAAACCCTTTATGTGCGGCTCAAGCCGCAAGCGAGACAGGCTTAAAGCATGGACATGCGCGCAGATCTGCTGATTGTCGGAGCCGGAATGGTCGGCAGCGCCCTGGCGTTGGCGTTGCAGAACAGCGGGCTCGAAGTCCTGCTGCTCGACGGCAGCCCACTGAGCGTCAAACCGTTCGACGCTGAAGCTGCGTTTGAACCGCGCGTGAGCGCCCTGTCAGCGGCGAGCCAGCGCATTCTTGAACGCCTCGGTGTGTGGGATGGCATCGCCGCACGCCGCAGCAGCCCGTACACCGACATGCACGTGTGGGATGGCAGCGGCACCGGGCAGATTCACTTTTCGGCGAGCAGCGTGCATGCCGAGGTGCTTGGCCACATCGTCGAAAACCGTGTGGTGCAGGATGCCTTGCTCGACCGTTTGCACGATTGCGATCTGGGCATGCTGGCCAATGCGCGGCTGGAACAGATGCGTCGCTCCGGTGATGACTGGCTGCTGACGCTGGCCGATGGTCGACAGTTGCGCGCGCCGCTGGTGATTGCCGCTGACGGTGCCAACTCGGCAGTGCGACGTCTGACCGGTGTGGCGACGCGTGAGTGGGATTACCTGCATCACGCCATCGTTACCAGCGTGCGCAGCAGCAAGTCGCACCAGATGACCGCGTGGCAGCGCTTTACCGATCACGGGCCGCTGGCGTTTCTGCCGCTGGAACGTGACGGGCAGCAGGACTGGTGCTCGATTGTCTGGTCGACCACGCCGAGTGAGGCCGAGCGCTTGATGGCGCTGGACGAAGCGGATTTCTGTCGTGAGCTGGAGCGCGCTTTTGAAGGCCGTCTCGGCGAAGTCATCAGTGCCGATCCGCGACTGTGCGTACCGCTGCGTCAGCGGCATGCCAAACGTTATGTGGCCGAAGGTCTGGCGCTGATTGGCGATGCGGCGCACACCATTCATCCGTTGGCGGGGCAGGGTGTGAACCTTGGCTTCCTTGATGCGGCGGTGCTGGCCGAAGTGCTGTTGCAAGCGGCGGAGCGCGGTGAGCGTCTGGCGGATGTGAAAGTGCTGAGCCGTTACGAGCGTCGGCGCATGCCGCATAACCTTGCGCTGATGGCAGCGATGGAAGGGTTTGAGCGGTTGTTCCAGGCGGATCCGTTGCCGGTGCGCTGGTTGAGGAATGCCGGTTTGAAGCTGGTGGAGCAGATGCCCGAAGCGAAGGCGTTGTTTGTGCGGGAGGCGTTGGGGTTGACCGGGGATCTGCCGGCACTCGCCAAGGCCTGACATCTGTATTGAGGCTGAAGGCCTCTTCGCGAGCAAGCTCGCTCCCACAGTGGTCGGTGTGAAACATCATTTTTGTGAACACATCAAACCCTGTGGGAGCGAGCTTGCTCGCGAAGGGGCCAGAGCCGACACCAAAGATTTCAGGCTGTGCAACATCTGGTAACTCCTTCAAAAAGACTTCGATTGAGGTGGTAAATGTGAGTCCTTATCATTTGGCCCACATTTTCCGACCGAGAGACCACTCCCATGTTGGCACCCAAGCGTCTTCTGACCGCACTGGCCCTGACCCTGATCGGCAGTACAACCGCTCAGGCCGCTGATGAGGTGGTGGTTTACTCGTCGCGCATCGATGAACTGATCAAACCGGTGTTCGATGCCTACACCGCCAAGACCGGGGTGAAGATCAAGTTCATCACCGACAAGGAAGCGCCGCTGATGCAGCGCATTAAGGCCGAAGGTGAAAACGCCACCGCCGACCTGCTGCTTACCGTCGACGCTGGCAACCTCTGGCAAGCCGAGCAGATGGGCATTCTCCAGCCGTTCACCTCGAAAACCATCGACGCCAACATTCCGCTGCAATATCGCTCTTCGACTCATGCCTGGACTGGCCTGAGCCTGCGCGCGCGGACCATCGCCTATTCGACTCAACGGGTGAAGCCGGGTGAACTGACGACTTACGAAGCCCTGGCCGACAAGAACTGGGAAGGGCGCTTGTGCCTGCGCACGGCGAAGAAGGTCTACAACCAGTCGCTGACCGCGACCATGATCGAAGTCCACGGCGCGGCGAAGACCGAGGAAATCCTCAAGGGCTGGGTGAATAACCTCTCCACCGACGTGTTCTCCGATGACGTAGCGGTGCTGGAAGCGATCAACGCCGGCCAGTGCGACGTCGGCATCGTCAACACTTACTACTACGGTCGCCTGCACAAGCAGAAGCCGGAGCTGCCGGTAAAACTGTTCTGGCCGAATCAGGCGGATCGTGGCGTACACGTAAACCTGTCGGGCATCGGTCTGACCAAGCATGCGCCACACCCGGAAGCGGCCAAGGCTTTGGTCGAGTGGATGACCACGCCTGAGGCGCAGAAGATTTTTGCTGACGTGAACCAGGAATTCCCGGCCAACCCGGCGGTGGCGCCTTCCGAAGAAGTGGCGGCGTGGGGCAAGTTCATTGCTGATACCTTGCCGGTGGAAGTGGCGGGCAAGCGTCAGGCCGAGGCGATCCGGATGATGGATCGGGCGGGTTGGAACTGAATCGTTTCGAAAGATTTGTTTGATTCAAAAACCAGCCCCTCACCCCAGCCCTCTCCCAAGGGAGAGGGAGCCGACTTGTGTTGTTTTCGACACTTGAGTTCGGCTCGATAATTCAGGTCGGCGTAAATCGAAAGAGCACCTCGGTCAGTCCCCTCTCCTCTGGGAGAGGGTTAGGGTGAGGGCAGCAATCTCAACCTGAAACACCTCATCCAAGAACACCCCATTCCCTCCAGAGACCCAAAAGTGGCCCACCACGCCCAACGCCGCTGGTACCCCATCGTCTTCACCATCGCCGCGCTGGTGCTGTTGCCGCTGAGCGTTCTGCTGCTCTCATGGCAGGCCATCGACCAACAAATCTGGTCGCACCTGTGGCAAACCCAGATGCCGCGTCTGCTCGGCAACACCCTGACGCTGGTCGTTGGCGTCGGTGTCGGTGTGACGCTGCTCGGCGTCAGCCTCGCCTGGCTCACCAGCCTCTGTGAATTCCCCGGCCGGCGCTGGCTCGACTGGGCGCTGATGCTGCCGTTCGCCATCCCCGCGTACGTGCTGGCCTTCGTTTTCGTAGGCCTGCTCGACTTCGCCGGTCCCGTACAGAGCCTGCTGCGTGAATGGTTCGGCACAGGCCTGCGCCTGCCGCGCGTGCGCTCCACCGGCGGGGTGATCATCGTGCTGGTGCTGGTCTTCTATCCCTACGTTTACCTGCTGGCGCGCACCGCGTTTCTCGCGCAGGGCAAAGGCCTGATGGAAGCCGCGCGAGTACTCGGTCAGTCGCCGTGGCAAGCTTTCTGGCGAGTGGCGTTGCCAATGGCGCGTCCTGCGATTGGCGCCGGCGTAGCGCTGGCGCTGATGGAAACCCTCGCTGATTTCGGCGCAGTGTCGGTGTTCAACTTCGACACCTTCACCACGGCCATCTACAAGACCTGGTACGGCTTTTTCAGCCTGCCGAGTGCGGCGCAACTGGCGAGTCTGTTGCTGCTGGTGGTGATGCTGGTGCTGTATGGCGAGCGTCGTGCGCGTGGCGCCAATCGGGCGAGCAACGAGCGGCCACGGGTCAAAGCCCTGTATCACTTACGCGGGTTCAAGGCGCTCGCGGCAATGAGCTGGTGCGCAATGGTGTTTGCCTGCGCCTTCGTGATTCCGGTGCTGCAACTGGTTGTCTGGTTCTGGCAGCGCGGGCGTTTCGATCTCGATGAACGCTACGCCGGGCTGATTCTGCACACCCTTTATCTGGGCGGCATGGCGGCGCTGATTACCGTAAGCGTTGCGCTGCTGCTGGCGTTTGCCCGGCGCTTGGCGCCGACTCGGGCGATCAACTCTGGAGTTGGTCTGGCCAATCTTGGCTACGCCTTGCCGGGTTCAGTGCTGGCGGTGTCGATCATGCTGGCGTTCAGTTATCTGGATCGCGAACTGGTGATTCCGCTCTCCGCTTGGCTTGGCGGCGCCGGCAAGCCGTTGCTGCTCGGCAGTCTGGCGGCATTGTTGATGGCCTATCTGGTGCGTTTTATTGCCGTGGCTTATGGACCATTGGAAAACAGTCTGGCGCGTATACGGCCATCTTTGCCCGAAGCGGCACGTAGCCTGGGTGTCAGTGGGCCGCGACTGTTTTTCAAAGTGTATCTGCCGCTGTTACTGCCCGGCACGCTGAGCGCGGCGCTGCTGGTGTTCGTCGATGTGCTCAAGGAAATGCCCGCGACCCTGCTGATGCGCCCGTTTGGCTGGGACACGCTGGCCGTACGCATCTTTGAAATGACCAGCGAAGGCGAATGGGCACGGGCGTCATTGCCGGCGCTGACCCTGGTTCTGGTCGGGTTGTTACCGGTCATCGGCCTGATTCGCCGCTCTGCCCATAGAAACACTTAGTAGTGAGTCCTGAATCATGCGGCTACAATGCGCGGCATTCGGTGCGGTTCGTCTGACAGATCTTTTCGCTGAAATTGGTTGAAAGCCTTCTATTACGAGGCTTTCACGCTGTGCAGCGACTGTCCGCACCTTCGCCACGCCCGGAAGGAGAAACCCATGGGACAGCGTACGCCTCTGTATGACCTGCATCTCGCCCTTGGCGCGAAGATGGTCGATTTTGGCGGTTGGGACATGCCCCTGCATTACGGCTCGCAGGTCGAGGAGCACCACGAGGTGCGTCGCGATTGCGGGGTATTCGATGTTTCCCACATGACCGTAATCGACGTCACCGGTACCCAGGCCAAGGCCTGGCTGCAGCATTTGCTGGCCAATGACGTTGATCGTCTGCACCGCCCCGGCCGTGCGTTGTACAGCACCATGCTCAATGAGCGCGGCGGCATCGTCGATGACATGATCGTTTACCGCCTCGACGATGCGTATCGTCTGGTGTTCAACGCTTCGACCCGCGATCAGGATCTAGCCTGGATGAACGCGCAGCGCGGTAGTTACGACGTGCAACTGCACGAACGCGCCGAACTGGCGATGCTCGCCATTCAAGGCCCGCAGGCCCGGCACAAGATTGCCGAACTGGTCACCCAGTCGCGCGCCACGCTGATCCAGCACCTCAAACCCTTCGAAGGCTATACCGACGGCGACTGGTTCATCGCCCGTACCGGTTATACCGGTGAAGATGGTCTGGAAATCTGCCTGCCAGCCAGTCAGGCGCCGGGGTTCTTCAACGATCTGGTCGGCGCCGGCATTTCCCCGATCGGCCTCGGCGCCCGTGACACGCTACGCGTCGAAGCCGGGATGAACCTTTACGGTCAGGACATTCATCAGGACGTTTCGCCGCTGGCCTCGAATATGGCCTGGAGCATTGCCTGGGAACCGGCCACGCGCCAGTTCATCGGTCGCACTGCTCTGGAGGCGGAAAAAGCCGCCGGAGTTGCGCACAAACTGGTCGGCCTGGTGCTGGAAGAACGCGGTGTTTTGCGCGCTCATCAGGTGGTTCGTATCGCTGATGTTGGCGAAGGGGAGATCACCAGTGGTAGTTTCTCTCCTACGCTAAGCAAATCGATTGCCCTGGCGCGTGTGCCGATGGCAACCGCCGACCGCGCCGAAGTGGAAATCCGTGGCAAGTGGTACCCGGTACGGGTGGTCAAACCGACGTTCGTACGCCATGGCAAAACTTTGATCTAACCTTTTTTGGCGGGCATGACCGCTGACCCAATTCCCGAGGACACCGAAGATGAGCAATATCCCCGCTGAACTGCGTTTTGCCGAAAGTCATGAATGGGCACGTCTGGAAGCTGACGGCACCGTCACCGTGGGCATCAGCGATCACGCGCAGGAAGCGCTGGGCGATGTGGTGTTCGTCGAGCTGACTGAAGTAGGCAAGGTGTTCGCTGCCGAAGATCAGGCCGGTGTGGTTGAGTCGGTGAAAGCCGCGTCGGACATCTATTCGCCGATCAGCGGTGAAGTGATTGCCGTCAACGACGAGCTGGGTGGTTCGCCTGAACTGCTGAACTCCGACCCGTACGGCGCGTGGATCTTCAAGCTCAAGCCAACCGACAAGGCTGAGCTGGACAAGCTGCTCGATGCCGCTGCCTACAAGGCTGCCATCGGCGAGTAAGCGTTAAGCAATACCCAAAGCCCCGACCCGTCGGGGCTTTTTCATGGGCGGCACAAATCCCCTGTAGGAGCGAGCTTGCTCGCGAAGGCGGTTTTACATTCAACATCTTCCGCGACTGACACACCGCTTTCGCGAGCAAGCTCGCTCCCACAGGGTCAGTGTTGATCTTGAAAATTTAGCCTTGGCATGGGCTGCTATGCTGGTTTGACCGTGTTGCATTGACGCCGAGCGCCAGCCAAGAGAGAGCCCGTCATGTCCCAGTTGCCGTCCCTGAGCCAGTTACGCGACCCCGATGCCTTCCTGCGCCGCCACCTCGGTCCCGACGCCGCCGAGCAACAAGCCATGCTCGACAGCCTCGGTCTCGGCAGCCGCGTCGAACTGATCGAACAGACCGTGCCGCCGGGCATTCGTTTCAACCGCGCGCTCGATTTGCCCCCCGCGCTGGATGAACAAGCAGCACTGGCCAAACTGCGCGGTTATGCCGAGCAGAATCAGGTCTGGACCAGTCTGATCGGCATGGGCTACCACGGCACCCTGACGCCGACCGTCATCCTGCGCAACGTCCTGGAAAATCCCGGCTGGTACACCGCGTACACGCCATATCAGCCCGAGATCGCTCAGGGCCGGCTCGAAGCGCTGCTGAATTTCCAGCAACTGACCATCGACCTCACCGGCCTCGAACTGGCCAACGCTTCGCTGCTCGATGAGGCCACGGCGGCGGCCGAAGCCATGGCTTTGGCCAAGCGTGTGGCGAAGTCGAAGAGCAATCTGTTTTTCGTCGATGAGAACTGTCATCCACAGACCATTTCGGTGGTGCAGACCCGCGCCGAAGGCTTCGGTTTCGAGTTGATCATCGACGCGGTGGACAACTTGAAGCAGCACCAGGTGTTCGGTGCGTTGTTGCAGTATCCCGACACCCACGGCGAGATTCATGATCTGCGGCCATTGATCGATCACCTGCATGCGCAGCAAGCGCTGGCCTGCGTCGCCACTGATTTACTGAGTCTGCTATTGCTGACACCGCCGGGCGAGTTGGGTGCCGATGTGGTGTTCGGTTCATCCCAGCGCTTCGGCGTGCCGATGGGATACGGCGGGCCACACGCAGCGTTCTTTGCCAGTCGCGAGGAATACAAACGGGCGATTCCGGGGCGGATCATTGGTGTGTCGAAAGACGCCCGGGGTAACGTCGCGCTGCGCATGGCGTTGCAGACCCGCGAGCAACATATCCGCCGCGAGAAGGCCAATTCGAACATCTGCACGGCGCAGGTGCTGCTGGCCAACATCGCCAGTTGCTACGCGGTCTATCACGGTCCGGAAGGCCTGAAACGTGTCGCCCAGCGCGTGCATCGGCTGACCTGCATTCTGGCGGCGGGGCTTGAGCGCAAAGGAATCAGCCGGGTCAATGCGCAGTTCTTCGACACCCTGACGCTGGAAGTCGGCGGTGCGCAAACGGCGATCATTGAAAGCGCTCAAGCCGCACAGATCAACCTCAGAATTCTCGGGCGCGGTCGTGTGGGGCTGAGTCTCGATGAGACATGCGATGAGAGCACCGTGGCCAAGCTGTTCGATGTGCTGCTCGGCGCCGATCATGGATTGAACGTCGACGAACTCGACGTCGAAGTGCTGGTTTCCGGTATCCCTGACAACCTCCAGCGCAAGACACCTTACTTGCGCCATCCGGTATTCAACGCCCATCACAGCGAAACCGAGATGCTGCGCTATCTCAAACAACTGGAGAACAAGGATCTGGCGCTCAACCAGTCAATGATCCCATTGGGCTCGTGCACGATGAAACTCAATGCCACCAGCGAAATGATCCCGATCACCTGGCCGCAGTTCGCCAACCTGCATCCGTTCGTACCGAGAGAGCAGGCACTCGGTTACACCTTGATGATCGAAGAACTGGAGCGCTGGCTGTGCGCAATCACCGGGTTTGATGCGATCTGCATGCAGCCCAACTCCGGCGCCCAAGGTGAGTACGCCGGGCTGCTGGCGATTCGCAAGTATCACGAGAGCCGTCAGCAGGGCGCGCGGGATATCTGTCTGATTCCGTCCTCGGCCCATGGCACCAACCCGGCTTCGGCGCAGATGGCCGGCATGCGTGTGGTGATTGTCGAGTGCGATGAAGCGGGCAACGTCGACCTTGAGGATTTGAAAGCGAAAGCCGCCGAAGCTGGGGATAAGTTGTCGTGCCTGATGGCAACCTATCCGTCGACTCACGGTGTGTACGAGGAGGGCATCAGCGAGATCTGCGAAGTTATCCACAAACACGGCGGTCAGGTGTACATGGACGGCGCCAACCTCAATGCGCAGGTCGGGCTGGCGCGACCAGCGGACATCGGCGCCGACGTGTCGCACATGAATTTGCACAAGACCTTCTGCATCCCACACGGCGGTGGCGGCCCGGGCATGGGGCCCATCGGCATTCGCGCGCATCTGGCGCCGTTCGTCGCCAATCATCCGGTGGTGCCAATCGATGGGCCGTTGGCGCAGAACGGCGCCGTCAGCGCGGCGCCGTGGGGCAGCGCGAGCATTTTGCCGATCAGCTGGATGTACATCGCCATGATGGGCCCGCAACTGGCGGACGCCAGTGAAGTGGCGATCCTGGCGGCGAATTACCTGGCGCAGCATTTATCCGGCGCCTTCCCGGTGCTATATACCGGGCGCAACGGGCGCGTGGCTCACGAATGCATTCTCGATCTGCGGCCATTGAAGGCGCAGACCGGAATCAGTGAGGAAGACGTCGCCAAGCGCCTGATGGATTACGGTTTCCATGCGCCGACCATGTCCTTCCCGGTGCCGGGAACCTTGATGGTCGAGCCGACCGAAAGTGAATCCAAGGCTGAACTGGATCGGTTTATCGGCGCCATGCTGAGCATTCGTGCAGAAATCACCGAAGTGCAGAACGGCAACTGGGCGGCCGAGGACAACCCGCTGAAACGGGCGCCGCATACCCTCGCGGATGTCACCGGAGTCTGGGAGCGGCCGTACAGCATCGAGCAAGGAATTACCCCGGATGCGCACACCAAGGCGCACAAGTATTGGCCGGCGGTGAATCGGGTGGATAACGTTTACGGCGATCGCAATCTGTTCTGCGCTTGTGTCCCGGTCGATGATTACCGCTGACATTCAGACTGTATGCGGTCCTTGTGGGAGCGAGCTTGCTCGCGAAGACGGCGTGTCAGTCGCCGCATATTTCGGATGTGAAATTGCCTTCGCGAGCAAGCTCGCTCCCACAGGGTTTTGTGCTGGGGTCAGAAGACAGGCAAAAAAATGCCGCTCGATTGAGCGGCATTTTTGCTTCGGCGAACGGCTTACTCGGAAGCCACGGCGTTCTTCGCCAGAATCGCATTCGCCAGTTCCATGTCTGTCGCCTGCAGGCCCGGATTGTCGGCGCGGACTTTCTGCATCGCGGCTTCCAGATACGGCCCACGAATGCCGCCGTCACTGGCAACGAAACTGCCGGCATCGTCCTGTGCGGCGATGATCAGCTTGTGATCCTTGAAGGTCAGATAGGTCGAACCGGTAGTCGCACCGGACGAAATGACGTTACGCCAAAAGCTGTCCGCCATGGCCGAACCAACGGGAAGGGACAGCAAGGCCAGAGTGGCGACAGCAAATTTGAGACGCATGATGAGATGACTCCTAGGGGTTAACTACGGCGTTGGATCGCCATTTCCACGATCCAGTTCCGTACCCGGCTATTCGGCGCTTTCCACCAGCAAAACCGCACCCTGCTGCCCGGTCACGCGCACGCGTTCGCCGAGCGCTGTGTCCGGCCCGCGAGCGATCCACACGCCATCGGCCACCTTGATCTTGCCGCGACCATCGACAATCGCCTCGCTGACCACGAACACTTTGCCGATCAATTCCTGACCGCGTAGGTTCAGCAGTGGTTGATCGCTGCTGCGCACTGCCGTGCGCTGGCGGCGCCACCAATACAGCGCCGTGAGAATCGAAAACACGGCAAACAGCAGCAGTTGAATCTCCCACGGCAGGGTTGGCAACACGAACGTGGTGACGCCGACAGCGGCCGCTGCCATGCCAATCCACAACAGGTAGCCGCCCGCCCCGAACACTTCGAGGATCAGCAACACGGTGCCCAGCCCCAGCCAGCTCCAGAAGGTGAACAGTTCGGTGGGCATGACTCAGGCCTTCTTGCCGTCGAAGGTCGCCTTGACGATTTCGCCGATCCCGCCCACGGCGCCGATCATCGAACTGGCTTCCAGCGGCATCAGGATCACTTTGCTGTTGTTGGCCGACGCCAGTTTGCCCAGCGCGTCGATGTATTTCTGTGCAACGAAATAGTTGACCGCCTGAACGTTACCGCCAGCGATGGCCTCAGACACCACTTTGGTCGCCTGAGCTTCGGCTTCGGCCTGACGCTCACGGGCTTCCGACTCGAGGAATGCGGCCTGACGACTCCCTTCGGCTTCGAGAATCTGTGCCTGCTTCTTGCCCTCGGCGGTGAGGATCGCCGAGGCGCGCAAGCCTTCGGCCTCGAGGATTTGCGCGCGTTTGATCCGCTCGGCTTTCATCTGCCCGGACATCGCCGCCATCAGATCGGCAGGCGGGCTGATGTCTTTGATTTCGATTCGGGTGATCTTGATGCCCCACGGCGCGGTGGCTTCGTCGACGGTGCGCAGCAGACGTTCGTTGATGTTGTCACGCTGGCTGAGCATCGCATCGAGTTCCATCGAGCCGAGCACGGTGCGGATGTTGGTTTGCAGCAGATTACGAATGGCGTGCTCAAGGTTGTTCACCTCGTACGCGGCCTGGGCGGTATTCACTACCTGGAAAAAGCACACCGCATCGATCTGCACCGTGGCGTTGTCGGCGGTGATGACTTCCTGCGGCGGGATATCCAGCACGCTTTCCATCACGTTGATCTTGCGCCCGATCCGGTCCATCACCGGAATGATGATGTTCAGCCCAGGCTTGAGGGTGTTGGTGTAGCGACCGAAGCGCTCGACCGTCCACTCGAAGCCTTGCGGCACGACTTTGAAGCCCATGAACAGGATGGCGACGGCCAGGGCCACAAACAGTAAAAGTACACTTCCGGTCTGCATAACGATTCCTTGTTGGATAGATCAGTGGCGCAAGTGTAACGGCGTGGCCCGGGGTTAAAAACAGATTGATGGCAATTTGCTCATTTGAGCTCGCTCTGCGGCGTCACGCGCAATACCTCTTCAACCGTGGTCAACCCCGCCGCGACTTTCTGCGCACCGGACAGACGCAAACTGCGCATGCCTTCCTTGAATGCCTGGCGGCGAATCGCCGTGAGGTCGGTGTCCGGGGTGATAAAAGCCTTGAGGCTATCGCTCAGTTGCATGATTTCGTAGACCCCGGCGCGGCCGCGATAGCCGGTGTCGCGGCATTCCACGCAGCCGATGGCGCGTTGTGCGTTGCTCGGCAACGGCGCCTGCCACGGGCGGGTCAGGGTTTGCCAGTCTTCCTCTGCCAGCGTCAGCGGCGCCTTGCAATGCGGGCACAAGGTGCGCACCAGTCGTTGTGCCATGACCCCGAGCACGGTGGCTTTGATCAGGTAATGCGGCACGCCGAGTTCGAGCAGACGACTGATCGCACTGGGCGCGTCGTTGGTGTGCAGGGTCGACAGCACCAAGTGTCCGGTGAGCGCCGCCTGAATCGCCATTTCAGCGGTTTCCAGATCACGGATCTCGCCGATCATGATGATGTCCGGGTCTTGCCGCATCAGTGCACGCACGCCGGCGGCGAAGCTCAGGTCGATGTTGTGCTGCACCTGCATCTGGTTGAACGCCGGCTCGACCATTTCGATCGGGTCTTCAATGGTGCAGAGGTTCACTTCCGGCGTCGCCAGTTTTTTCAGCGTGGTGTACAGCGTGGTGGTCTTGCCCGAACCGGTAGGACCGGTGACCAAAATGATGCCGTTGGGCTGGCGGGTCATGTCCTGCCAGCGGCGCAAATCGTCAGCGCTGAAACCCAACTGGTCGAAATCCTTGAGCAGCACTTCCGGGTCGAAAATCCGCATGACCATTTTTTCGCCGAACGCGGTGGGCAGCGTTGAAAGCCGTAGCTCCACTTCGCCGCCATCCGGGGTCTTGGTCTTGACCCGGCCGTCCTGGGGTTTGCGCTTTTCGGCGACGTTCATCCGCCCGAGGCTTTTCAGG
This sequence comes from Pseudomonas sp. 43A, assembly GCF_013363935.1. Classification (NCBI taxonomy): domain Bacteria; kingdom Pseudomonadati; phylum Pseudomonadota; class Gammaproteobacteria; order Pseudomonadales; family Pseudomonadaceae; genus Pseudomonas; species Pseudomonas sp. 43A. Next base: position 6,698,817 of record NZ_CP054880.1, on the reverse strand, counting down.
CGACTGACAATCGCCATGGTCACCTGCGGGGGAAATTGATAGACGTTGTGCAGCACGCCGTCGATGCGAAAGCGCACGGTGCCTTGTTCACGCCGTGGCTCGATGTGGATATCACTGGCGCGCTGCTGAAAGGCGTACTGGAACAGCCAGTCGACGATGTTGACGATGTGCGCGTCGTTGGCGTCCGGCTCCTGATCGCTGGCGCCGAGGTTGAGCAGTTGTTCGAAGTTGCCGAGATTGCCGCTCTGGGCGTCGGCATTGCTGGCGCCGCTCACTGATTTGGCCAAGCGGAAAAACTCGACACTGAAGCGCTGGATGTCCGCCGGGTTGGCCACCACCCGTTTGATCGGCAGTTTCAACACGTGGGTCAGATCGGCTTCCCAGCCGGTGACGTAGGGCTGGGCGCTGGCCACGGTCACCGCATCGCGGTCGACCGCCACGGCGAGAATCTTGTGCCGTTGTGCGAAGGCGTAGGACATCAATGGCGTGATTGCGGCGACGTTGATCTTCAGCGGGTCGATGCGCAAATACGGCTGACCGGCCTGCTGTGCCAGCCACAGGGTCAGACTTTCCAGGTCGAGATGCTTGCCCGGACGGCTGAGGTCGTCGAGTTGCTGGCTGGCGATAAATTCCAGTGGGTGCATCTGGCCATGTGCTGCATGGCGGCGGCGGGCATTCAGCGCCTGCTCCGCCGAGTCCTGGCAGATAAAGCCTTGGGCGACCAGTTCACGCAACACCTCGTTGAGTTCCAGCCAGCGGTCCTGAGTGGCGAGTTGAACGGACATGCGGGCTTCCTTTTGAGCGACAGTGCGCAAAAGAATAGTCGTGACCCCGCAGACCGTTGGGCCACTACCCGACGAAGCCGTTGCCGGATTTGTCAGCCGGCCGCTTGTGCCGGCGCATCCCAAACGCTATCGGCGTTTTGCAGGTTCACCGAGCAGACGCTGATCAGGTTACGAAGTTTTTCTGCGATCACTTGCGCGCGATGCCAACTGCAACCGCCGATGACGATGTCGATCGACATCAAGTCATCCATTCGCTGCACGTTGACCTGCTCGGGTGTGAGGAATTGCAGGGCGAACAGGTTGAGCACCCGCACCAGCAAGTCCGGCTCGGCCTCGGCGAGGATTTGATATTGCGCCAGGCAATGGGCGTTGCTGACGTTCCAGACATCGGCGCGCGTTGGCGAGGTGGTTACGGCTTCGAGGTGCGGCATGACGAGTCTCCAAAATCTCTGGAGGAATTTTTACATTCGGCGCGGGGTATTTCTTGGCTATGATCGGCGTTAATGACGGCTGATCGCAAAGATCAATTCGCATAATCCTGTTATTGAGGTTTTTCTATGCACAGCGAGCTGGACAGCTACGACCGCAAGATTCTCGCCCTGCTGCAAGAGGATGCTTCACTGTCGAGCGCGCAGATCGCCGAGCAGGTCGGCCTGTCGCAATCGCCGTGCTGGCGGCGGATTCAGCGGATGAAGGAGGAGGGGATCATTCGCGGCCAGGTGACCTTGCTCGATCGCAAGAAGATTGGCCTGAACACGCAGATCTTCGCCGAGATCAAACTCAACGCGCACGGGCGTTCGAACTTCACTGAGTTCACCGAGGCGATTCGCGGTTTTCCGGAGGTGCTGGAGTGTTATGTGCTGATGGGCGCGGTGGATTTTCTGTTGCGGATTGTCGCGGCGGACATCGAGGCGTATGAGCGGTTCTTCTTCGAGAAGCTGTCGCTGGTGCCGGGGATTCAGGAAGTGAATTCGATCGTGGCGTTGTCGGAGATCAAGTCCACCACAAGCTTGCCGGTTTGAGGTAAGGCGGTGGCCTCTTCGCGAGCAGGCTCGCTCCCACAGGGGATTGCATTCCAAAGTGGGAGCGAGCCTGCTCGCGAAAGCGGTGTTACATGCGCAGGAGCATTTTCCACGCGCGATTCTGGTAAACCGCAATCGCCTGCTGCTTGCGCGCGTCGAGCAGTTCGTCAGTGATCGTCGGTTCGTTGGCCAGTTGCGCCAGCTTGTTCAGCTCGCCGTACAGACGGTCCATTTCCGCGATGTCCAGCACGTTACGAGCATGGTGCAGCCAGACCTGGATGCGCTCGATACGCGGCAGTTGCTCAGCCAGATCTTCCGGCTGCTGCTGATAACGCTGCAATTGCAGGGCCGTCGCTTCTTCGCCCAATGTGCGCGGCAACCAGCTGTGCAACTGCGCGCCGCCCTGACGATTACCACGTACGTTACGATCGGCGGTCCAGGTGCGAGCCAGCAGCCAACGCGAAGTGTTCAGTGAGAACGAGCCCCAGCGCGGGTCTTCGAGTTCTTCGAGGAACTGCTCCGGTGCGGCTTTGCGCACGTCTTCATCTTCGATACCGGCCTGCACCAGCGGGCGCCAGTCTTCCAGCAACGCATCCAGGGCAACGCGCAAATCGTGAGTCGACTGACGCGGAGCGGCCTGGCCGAGGCTGCTGAGCAGTGCGCGCAGTTCCGCGAGGTTCTCGACCCAGTCGAGCAACAGGCGCCAGTGGCCATTGAAACGGTACTGTTCTGCCAGACGCTGGCTGCTGCCGAGCAAGTGCCAGCTCAGTGCGGCGAAAGCGTCGTCGAGTTGGGTTTCCGGGGTCAACTCCGGCGCCGGCAGGCTCAGCGAGTAGCTGTTGGCGTCGTACAGACGATAACCGCGCTCAGCCTTGCTGATGTCGCACGGCATCAGGGCCAGGGTTTCGGCCAGTTCAGCGGCCAGTTCCAGCAGCGCGGCAGGTTCGCCCTCGCGCAGTTCCAGTTCCAGCTCGCAGATTTCTTCTTTCTGCTTGCCGACGACCACGTGACCGAGGTCCAGCGCGGCTTCGATGACCACTTTGGACTTGCCACGACCCCAGGCGATTTCGGCGCGTTCGCGGACGAAATCGGTGGTGAAGATCGGCTTGAGGGTTTTCTTGTCCAGTTCGGCCAGCGACTCGGGCCAGCATTCGCCGTCGAGTTTCTTCACGTCGAGCTTGGCTTTTGGCAACTTCCAGTCGTATTCATTGCGCTCGGACAGGCCGGCAACGCTCTGGCCACGGGTCTTGAGGGTCTGAATCACTTCGTCACCGTCCTTGCGCAGGCGCAGGGCGACTTTGGCCTGGGCCAGGTCGCGCTCGGGGGTGTCGAAATACTGGTTCATCAACTCACGGCGTTCCCAGCCACTTTTGTTGCGTTTCTTCAGTAACGGGTGCTCGCGCAGGGCGGCGAGGGTTTCGCGGCTGACGCGGAGTTTGATTTCGGTTTCTTTCTGCATGGCCGGAAAATCCAGGATCGGGAGCGCAGCCGGGGAATATGTGGCTGCCAAGGCCGTGCAGTGTACAGGACTGATTCGTCCTACGCCCTGCGGCGGTTTATTCCTGACGCCGGATGGTTCTATGATGGACTTCAAATCGGGAGTTGGAGTCAGCGATGCCTTTGCCGTCCATGCAAGACCAGTTCGCTGCGCTGATCGCCGCGCCATCGGTCAGCTGTACCCAGCCGAACCTCGATCAGTCCAACCGCGCGGTGATCGATTTGCTCGCCGGTTGGCTGGGTGACCTGGGTTTCAGCTGCGACATCCAGCAGGTCAGCCCCGGCAAGTTCAACCTGCTCGCCAGTTTCGGCAGCGGTCCCGGCGGGCTGGTGCTGGCCGGCCACAGCGACACGGTGCCGTACGACGATGCGTTGTGGCAGACCGATCCACTGAAGCTCACCGAAGTCGATGGCCGCTGGGTCGGCCTCGGCAGTTGCGACATGAAGGGCTTCTTCGCGTTGATCATCGAAGCGGTGTTGCCTCTGCTCGATCAGCCTTTCAAGCAACCGCTACTGATCCTCGCTACCTGCGATGAAGAAAGCTCGATGTCTGGCGCCCGCGCACTGGCCGAGGCCGGGCGTCCGCTGGGTCGTGCGGCGGTAATCGGCGAGCCGACCGGGCTCAAGCCGATCCGCATGCACAAAGGCATCATGATGGAGCGCATCGACATTCTAGGGCAGAGCGGCCATTCGTCGGATCCGCGCCTGGGCCACAGTGCTCTTGAAGCCATGCACGATGCGATTGGCGAACTGCGTGGCTTGCGCCTGTTGTGGCAGCGTGAATTCAATAATCCGCAGTTCAGCGTGCCGCAGCCAACGATGAACTTTGGCTGCATTCATGGCGGCGACAATCCCAACCGTATCTGCGGCCAGTGTTCGCTGGAGTTTGATCTGCGGCCGTTGCCGGGCATGGACCCGAAAGTCCTGCGTGCGGAGATTCTGCGCAAGCTCAACCCGGTGGCCGAGCGACATCAGGTGAAGATCGATTACAAACCGTTGTTCCCGGAAGTGCCGCCGTTCGAGCAGGATGAAGACGCTGAACTGGTGCGCATCGCCGAAAAGCTCACCGGTCACAGCGCCGAAGCAGTAGCGTTTGGAACCGAAGCGCCTTATCTTCAGCGCCTTGGCTGCGAAACCATCGTGCTCGGCCCCGGCGACATTGCGTGCGCGCATCAGCCCGGCGAGTACCTTGAAATGTCACGTTTGCAGCCTACCGTGCATCTATTACGGCAACTGATTGAACATTACTGCCTGACCCCGGACAAAGTTCTATGAATTGAACACTGTCCATGTGGGAGCGAGCTTGCTCGCGAAGGCGTCGGTCAGTCGACATTGATGTATCTGATACACCGCTTTCGCGAGCAAGCTCGCTCCCACAGGGATTGTGTTTTGCTCGATCAAACGCTGTAAATTGCCAGCACCCCAACCCGTATTCATGAGGAGAGCGCGCGTGTCGCCAAGCCTGTTCCGACGATAACCATCAGCCCGCTGTGCGTTTTCCGTTTCGCCCCTTTTTAGGCTGCTATTTATTACAGGCCCAGGTTCATGCCCGAATACGTCAATTGGCTTCGTCACGCGTCCCCTTACATCAATGCCCACCGCGACTGCACCTTCGTCGTCATGCTGCCCGGCGACGGCGTGGAGCATCCGAATTTCGGCAACATCGTCCACGACATCGTCCTGCTGCACAGCCTCGGCGTGCGCCTGGTGCTGGTGCACGGTTCGCGCCCGCAGATCGAAACCCGCCTCGCCGCGCGTGGGCTGACCCCGCATTACCACCACGGCATGCGCATCACCGATGCGGCGACCCTGGAATGCGTGATCGACGCGGTCGGCCAATTGCGCATCGCCATCGAAGCGCGTTTGTCGATGGACATGGCTTCGTCGCCGATGCAGGGTTCGCGTTTGCGCGTGGCCAGCGGCAACCTCGTCACCGCACGGCCGATCGGCGTGCTCGAAGGCGTTGACTATCACCACACCGGCGAAGTGCGCCGGGTCGACCGCAAGGGCATCAATCGTCTGCTCGATGAGCGTTCGATCGTGCTGCTGTCGCCGCTGGGCTACTCGCCAACCGGGGAAATCTTCAACCTCGCCTGCGAAGACGTCGCCACCCGCGCCGCCATCGATCTGGGCGCGGACAAGTTGCTGCTGTTCGGTGCTGACCTCGGCCTGATCGATGAGAACGGCAAACTGGTGCGGGAACTGCGCCCGCAACAGGTGCCGGCGCATTTGCAACGCCTTGGCAGCAACTATCAGGCGGAACTGCTGGATGCCGCCGCCGAGGCTTGCCGTGGCGGTGTGGCGCGCAGCCATATCGTCAGTTACGCCGAAGACGGCGCGCTGCTGACCGAGCTGTTCACCCGTGACGGTGGCGGTACGCTGGTTGCGCAAGAGCAATTCGAACTGGTCCGCGAGGCGGCGATTGAAGACGTCGGCGGCTTGCTCGACTTGATCAGTCCGCTGGAAGAGCAGGGGATTCTGGTGCGTCGCTCGCGCGAAGTGCTGGAACGCGAGATCGAGCAGTTCAGCGTGGTCGAGCGTGAAGGCATGATCATCGCCTGCGCGGCGCTGTATCAGATTGCCGATTCCGATGCCGGTGAATTGGCGTGTCTGGCGGTGAATCCGGAGTATCGCCATGGCGGTCGCGGTGATGAATTGCTGGAACGTATCGAAACTCGCGCACGGGCGCAGGGTTTGAAGACCTTGTTCGTCCTCACCACGCGCACCGCGCACTGGTTCCGTGAGCGCGGGTTCGAGCCGAGCAGCGTCGAGCGCCTGCCGGCGGCCCGAGCTTCGCTGTACAACTTTCAGCGCAATTCGAAGATCTTCGAAAAAACTCTGTAACCGAGGCGCTCCATTCGCGAGCAGGCTCGCTCCCACTCCTGTGGGAGCGACGGTGCGACGATTCGACCTGCTCGCGAAGCTTTTTACTGGGCGATGAACTTCGCGCTGACGTACGGTGAGTAGTCCGGCAGCACCGTTTCAACCTTGCCCTGTTCCTTCAAAAACTTCGCCGTCTCGCCAATCGCCTTCGCCGTGCCGCCGTCCAGCAGCGCCGTGGTTTGCTGTGCCTTGGCATCCGGGAACGCCGAACCTGCGAGCAATTCCGGTACATCGGCGGCATTGGCACCGGTCAGTTTGGCGATTTTCTGTACCGGTACCGAGTCAGCTGTCCAGCTGTCTTTATGCGCCGCGTAATCGGCAAATGAATCCAGCGTGACCTTGGCGAACTTCGCGACGACGTCGGGGTGCTTCTCGGCGAAATCCTTGCGCGCGACCCAAACCTCGAAGGTCGGCGCGCCCCACTGACCGACCTGCGCGGCATCAGTCAGGGTTTTGCCGGTCTTGCGGATTTCACCCAGCGCCGGCGACCAGACAAACGCGCCATCGATATCGCCACGCTTCCACGCCGCTGCGATCTCTGCCGATTGCAGGTTCACCACTTTGACTTTCGAGCTATCCAGCCCCCAATGCTTGAGTGCGCCGAGCAGGCTGTAGTGGGAGGTGGAAACGAAGGGCGTGGCGATGGTCTTGCCGACCAGATCCTGGGGTGTGTTGATGCCACTGCCATTGCGCACCACCAACGCTTCGGCGGCATTGATCTGCGCCGAAACGATGAACGCGACAATTGGCAGATTACGCGAGGCCGCCGCTGCCAACGGGCTGGAGCCGAGGTTGCCGATCTGCACGTCACCCGAAGCAATGGCTGTCACAACTTCCGGGCCACTGTTGAAGCGGCGCCAGTCGATTTTCTCGCCGATGGTCTTCTCGTAGACGCCGTCAGCCTGGGGGACTTTGCTCGGGTCGATACCGGTTTGATAACCCACGGTGAGGCTGGCGGCATGGGCAGAAAAAGAAATCAGAGCTGACACACAAACTGTAACAAATTGACTAGATAGTGCGCGTTTGGCCATCATGGCGTCGCCTTTTCGATAGGGTTTGACGAATTGCGGTTGCGCCAAAGCTAATCGATATAAAAAAAGGCTAACAAATACCATTTAGGAATGAGCTTAGTCGCCGATACGCTGTTTCCCGGCGGAGGTGGCACGATACTGGCCATATTCCGAAATGATATGAAAAAGAATGAATAAATTCTTTTTGGGTTTATCAGGAAATCTTTACTCTGCACGGACCAAATCACTGCGATTAGACCTTGGTCGTAGACACACAAGGTTACGATTGACTTGTCAGTCACGCTCTGGCGCTAATCGCGCATCTTAGGACCCGGGGCATCAGACCCAGGGCCAGGAACACAAGAATTAGAAACGAGAGGAGCTTTACATGAACAAGTCCACCTTGGCCCTGGCTGTGGCCGTAGGGGTTATGGCGCAGCAGGCAGGCGCCGCCGGTTTCATCGAAGACAGCAAAGCTACTTTGGGGCTGCGTAACTTCTACATCAACACTGATAACCGTAGCGGAACAAACGAACCAAGCCGCAACGAAGAGTGGGGCCAAGGCTTCGATCTGCGTTTCATTTCCGGCTATACCCAAGGCACCGTTGGTTTTGGTATCGACGCCATCGGCCTGCTGGGCGTACGTCTGGATTCGGGCGGCGGCACCAACGGTAACGTTACCGCTGCTGGCAAACCTGGTCCTGCTTACGGCGGCACTGTTTTCCCAAGCGAATCCAATGGCCAAGCGGTCGATAACTTCTCAAGCCTGGGCCTGACTGCCAAAGCCAAGATCTCCCAGACTGAGCTGAAGCTGGGTACTCTGCAGCCGAAGAACCCGGTTATCGTGACCAACGACGGTCGTCTGCTGCCACAGACCTGGCAGGGTGGCCAGATCACTTCCGGCGAGATCAAGGACCTGACCCTGGTCGGTGGTCAGATCGAGCACGCCAAAGGCCGTAACTCCAGCAACAATGAACAGCTGTCTATCAACGGCGCGGCACCGCGTACCGTTAACAGCAACAAGTTCATCTACGCCGGTGGTGACTACAAAATCACCAAAGACCTGACTGCCCAGTACTACTACGGCAACCTGGAAGATTTCTACAAGCAACACTTCCTGGGTCTGGTTCACAACTGGGCAATCGGCCCGGGCGTGCTGAAGTCTGACTTCCGTTACTTCAACAGCTCCGACGACGGCGCCAACGGCAACACCCCTGCTTACTTCAGCAGCGGTAACTATTCCGGTGTTGCCAGCGGTCGCGGTAAAGTCGACAACAACCTGTACAGCGGCCTGTTCCTGTACACCGTTGCAGGTCACACCTTCGGTGGTGGCTACCAGGTTTCCAACGGCAGCAGCGACTTCCCTTGGCTGAACCAGGGTGACGGCTCGTCGAACTACACCATCACCGACATGCAGATTCAGAAGTTCGGCCGTGCCGGCGAACGTACCTGGCAAGCTCGCTACTCGTATGACTTCGCCAAAGTCGGCGTACCAGGCCTGACCGCTGGTATGGTTTACCTGCGTGGCGACAACATCGACACCGTTACTTCCCGCGGTCTTGAAAACGGTAATGGCGACTCCGAGTGGGAACGTGACCTGACTGTCGGTTACGTCGTACCGGAAGGCCCGCTGAAAAACGTTGGCTTCATGTGGAAAAACGCTACCTGGCGTACCAACATCGCTGGCGTTCGCGACCAGGACGAAAACCGCCTGATCCTCAGCTACTCGATCCCGCTGCTGTAATAGCGCGTCTCGATTCGTTGATGTAAAAAAAGCCCCGTCCGGCATCGCGCCGGACGGGGCTTTGCGTTTTCGAGTCAGGCCCACCCCCGTAAGCCCTCCCCGAATTTCCCTCTTTTCAGCAACTCAAGGCCTTCTCGAACCTTGCGGCTGATGTTCGTCGGGATGCCTGCCAGCGTCCAGTGAACAGATGTTTAATATTCACTTATGATCTAGATATCTCATTATTTATTCTTTTTCATGATGGCAAATCCCGGGCTACAGTTGAGGTCTCGAACAACTCATCAGGAGCAGCACCATGAGCCTCAGACTCGGCGACATCGCCCCCGATTTCGAACAGGATTCCAGCGCCGGCAAGATTCGTTTCCACGAATGGCTGGGCGATAGCTGGGGCGTGCTGTTCTCCCACCCGGCGGACTTCACCCCGGTGTGCACCACTGAGCTGGGCTTCACCGCCAAGCTCAAGGATGAGTTCAGCAAACGCGGTGTCAAAGCCATCGCGCTGTCGGTCGACCCGGTGGATTCGCACCACAAGTGGATCGAAGACATCAACGAAACCCAGAACACCATCGTCAACTTCCCGATCCTCGCCGATGCCGATCGCAAGGTCTCGGATCTGTATGACCTGATCCACCCGAACGCCAACGACACGCTGACCGTGCGCTCGCTGTTCGTGATCGATCCGAACAAGAAGATTCGTTTGACCATCACCTACCCGGCGAGCACCGGGCGCAACTTCCACGAGATTCTGCGGGTGATCGATTCGCTGCAGCTCACCGATAACTACAAGGTGGCCACGCCGGCCAACTGGCAGGACGGTGAGGAGGTGGTGATCGTGCCGTCGCTCAAGGATGAGGAAGAGATCAAGCAGCGCTTTCCGAAGGGCTATCGCGCGGTGAAACCGTACCTGCGCCTGACGCCGCAGCCGAATAAGTGAATCCAGTGAGATATTTTTTGTAGCTACCGGCGCTATCGCGAGCAGGCTCACTCCTACAGGGGAACGCATTCCAAATGTAGGAGTGAGCCTGCTCGCGATAGCGTTAGTCCAGTCAACACGGAACCACGATGCAGGGGATTTCAGGCCGTTTCGACGGCCTTTTTTTTCGCCCGCGGTTTGCTGAAATGTATATCTCCAAAATGCATAACCAAATGAATAAATATGATTTATGGATATATAAATCAGCTGGTAAGGTCACTCCATCGAAGCGAGATCGCAACCCGCGAATCGCCTGTAACGCTTAAGGAATGGTCTTAATGCTGGTCGTCTCACTCGGTGGCAGTCCCAGCCTGCGCTCCCGTTCCGGGGTGCTGCTGGAGCGCTCGCAACGTTGGTTGCAGCAGCAAGGGGTGGAAGTGGTGAGTTATCAGGTGCGGGACTTCCCGGCTGAAGACCTGCTCCACGCCCGCTTCGACAGCCCGAAGGTGCTCGACCTGCTGCAACAGATTGAAAACGCCGACGGCTTGCTGATTGCCACGCCGGTTTACAAAGCGTCGTTCTCCGGCGCTCTGAAAACTCTGTTGGATCTGCTCCCGGAGCGCGCCTTGAACCACAAGATTGTCTTGCCGATGGCCACTGGCGGCAGCATCGCCCACATGCTGGTGGTCGATTACGCCCTCAAGCCTGTGTTGTCGGCGTTGAAGGCCCAGGAAATGCTCCAGGGGATTTTCGCCGAGGACAGCCAGATCGCTTACGGCGAAGGCAGTGCTGCGGCGCAACTGGCTCCAGCGCTGGAGCAGCGTCTGCATGAAGCGCTGGATCAGTTTGTCGGCGCCATGGCCCGCCGGCCGAAACCGCTGGAACCGGGCCTGTTGAACGAACGTTTGTTGAGTGCTCGCTGGAGCATTTAAGCCACACCCGAACTTGATGTAACTCACCTTACTCAGCCGCTAACGGCCAAGCAGGTGCAGCCAAAACCCAACAGCAAAAAAGGAGAGCGCTATGCGCACTGTATTTTTGCGTCGTGGTCTGGTCGCTCTGTTTGCTGCGGCTGTCACCTTCGGCGCCATCACTCAAGCTCAAGCCGAGACATTGCGGATCGGTTATCAGAAGTACGGCACGCTGGTGCTGCTCAAAGCCAAGGGCACTTTGGAAAAACGTCTGGCCGCCCAAGGCGTCGACGTGCAATGGACTGAATTCCCTGGCGGCCCGCAGCTGTTGGAAGGCCTGAACGTCGGCTCGATCGACTTCGGCGTCACTGGCGAAACCCCGCCAGTCTTCGCCCAAGCTGCCGGCGCCGATCTGCTCTACGTCGCCTACGAACCGCCAGCGCCGAACAGCGAAGCGATCCTTGTGCCGAAAGACTCGCCGATCAAATCGGTGGCCGATCTCAAGGGCAAGAAAGTCGCGCTGAACAAAGGCTCCAACGTCCACTACCTGCTGGTGCGCGCGCTGGGAGACGCCGGCCTCAAATACAGCGACATTCAAACCGTATTCCTGCCGCCCGCCGATGCTCGCGCCGCGTTCGAACGTGGCAGCGTCGACGCCTGGGTCATCTGGGATCCGTACCAGGCTGCGGCCGAGAAACAACTGCAAGCGCACACCCTGCGCGACGGCAAAGGCATCGTCGACAACCACCAGTTCTACCTCGCGACCAAGCCTTACGCCGAGAAAAATCCTCAGGTGATCAAAACCCTCGTTGAGGAAGTGCGCGCGGTCGGCGAATGGTCGAAGGCCAACCCCGAAGACGTGACCCAACAAGTCGCGCCACTGCTCGGCCTGCCGGCGGACATCACCCTGACCTCGGTGAAGCGCCAGGGCTACGGCGCGCTGTTCCTGACCCCGGAAGTGGTCGCCGCGCAGCAGAAAATCGCTGACACGTTCTTCCAGCTCAAGCTGATTCCCAAGCCGCTGAGCATCAAGGATGTGATCTGGACACCACCGGCCGCTGTGGCTAAAGCGCAGTAATTCGAATTCCTAAGGAGACCACTCCATGAGCCTCAATATCTTCTGGTTCCTGCCTACCCACGGCGACGGCCATTACCTTGGCACCGCCGAAGGCGCTCGCGCCGTCGACCACGGTTATCTGCAACAGGTCGCGCAAGCGGCGGATCGTCTGGGCTTCGGCGGTGTGCTGATCCCCACCGGCCGCTCCTGCGAAGACTCGTGGCTGGTGGCGGCGTCGCTGATCCCGGTGACCCAGCGCCTGAAATTCCTCGTTGCCCTGCGCCCCGGGATCATTTCCCCGACGGTCGCGGCGCGGCAGGCAGCCACACTGGATCGGTTGTCCGGCGGTCGTGCGCTGTTCAATCTGGTGACCGGTGGCGACCCGGAAGAATTGGCCGGCGACGGTCTGTTCCTCAGCCACGAAGAACGCTATCAGGCCTCGGTGGAGTTCACCCGCATCTGGCGTCGTGTGCTGGAAGGCGAAACCGTTGATTACGACGGTCAGCACATCAGCGTGAAGGGCGCGAAATTGCTCTATCCGCCGATCCAGCAACCGCGTCCGCCGCTGTACTTCGGTGGCTCGTCGGAAGCCGCGCAGGACTTGGCCGCTGAACAAGTTGAGATGGTCCTGACCTGGGGCGAGCCGCCAGCAGCGGTGGCCGAGAAGATCGCCCAAGTTCGCGCCAAAGCCGCCAAGCTTGGCCGCACCGTGCGCTTCGGCATTCGTCTGCATGTGATCGTCCGTGAAACCAATGCGGAAGCCTGGCAAGCGGCGGATCGGCTGATCTCGCACCTGGACGACGACACCATCGCTCGCGCTCAAGCCTCGCTGGCGCGTTTCGATTCGGTTGGCCAGCAGCGCATGGCCGCACTGCACGGTGGCAGCCGCGACAACCTCGAAGTCAGCCCGAACCTCTGGGCCGGCGTCGGTCTGGTACGCGGCGGTGCCGGTACGGCGCTGGTCGGCGATGGCCCGACCGTGGCTGCGCGTGTGAAGGAATACGCGGATCTGGGCATCGACACCTTCATCTTCTCCGGTTATCCACACCTCGAAGAATCGTATCGCGTCGCTGAACTGCTGTTCCCGCACCTCGACATCGAGCGTCCGGAACTGCCGAAAAGCGCCGGTTATGTCAGCCCGTTCGGCGAGATGGTCGCCAACGACATTCTTCCCAAAGCCGCGTCGCAGAGCTGAGGCGCGCCATGAAGAAAATCATCCACAGCCTCGCGCCCTGGGCGTTGCCGGTGTTGTTGCTGGCGGTGTGGCAGTTGTCGGTGTCGGCGGGTTGGTTGTCGACACGGATTCTGCCGGCACCGGTGGCGGTGATCGAAGCCGGCGTAAGCCTGGTGCGCAGCGGTGAAATCTGGACGCATCTGGCGATCAGCGGCTGGCGTGCGGCCCTCGGTTTCACCATCGGCGGCAGCATCGGTCTGGTCCTGGGCTTTATCACCGGCCTGTCGAAGTGGGGCGAACGCCTGCTCGACAGTTCGGTGCAGATGATCCGCAACGTGCCGCACCTGGCGCTGATTCCGCTGGTGATCCTGTGGTTCGGCATCGACGAGTCAGCGAAGATTTTTCTGGTGGCGCTGGGCACGTTGTTCCCGATCTACCTCAACACTTATCACGGCATCCGCAACGTCGACCCGGCGCTGGTGGAGATGGCGCGCAGTTATGGCTTGAGCGGTTTCAGTCTGTTCTGGCAGGTGATTCTGCCGGGTGCGCTGCCTTCGATTCTGGTCGGTGTGCGTTTCGCCCTGGGCTTTATGTGGCTGACGCTGATTGTGGCGGAAACCATTTCCGCCAGCTCCGGCATCGGTTATCTGGCGATGAACGCCCGCGAGTTTTTGCAGACCGACGTGGTGGTGCTGGCGATCCTGCTTTACGCCGTGCTCGGCAAACTCGCCGACCTCGCCGCCCGTGGACTTGAGCGTGTGTGGTTGCGCTGGCACCCGGCTTATCAGGTTGCCAAAGGAGGTGCGGCATGACCGCTCAACAACCTCCACGCCTGCTGCGCGGGATTCCGCTGGCGGTGCGCAATCTGCAGAAAACCTTTGGCGCGCGGCAGGTGCTGCGTGACATTGATCTGCACATTCCGGCGGGGCAGTTCGTCGCCGTGGTCGGGCGCAGTGGCTGCGGCAAAAGTACCTTGCTGCGCTTGCTCGCCGGCCTCGACCAGCCAACGGGCGGTGACTTGCTCGCCGGTTCTGCGCCGCTCAGCGATGCGCGGGAAGACACCCGATTGATGTTCCAGGAAGCGCGTTTGCTGCCATGGAAAAAGATCATCGACAACGTCGGCCTCGGCCTTAAAGGCAACTGGCGCCCGAAGGCGCTTGAAGCACTGGACGCGGTGGGTCTGGCGGATCGTGCAAATGAGTGGCCGGCGGCGTTGTCTGGCGGACAGAAGCAGCGGGTTGCACTAGCCCGCGCGTTGATCCACCAACCGCGGCTGCTGTTGCTCGACGAACCGCTCGGCGCACTGGACGCGCTGACCCGTATTGAAATGCAGCAACTGATCGAACGTCTCTGGCAGCAACACGGCTTCACGGTGCTGCTGGTGACCCACGACGTCAGCGAAGCGGTGGCGATTGCCGACCGGGTGATTCTGATCGAGGACGGCGAAGTCGGCCTCGACCTGCATGTGGAACTGCCGCGGCCGCGGGTGCGTGGTTCGCATCGACTGGCAGCGCTGGAAACCGAAGTGCTTAACCGTGTTCTCTCCCTGCCCGGCGAACCGCCGGCGCCGGAACCTGTTTCACCACTGCCTACGCAACTGCGTTGGGCTCAATAACTCAAGCAAACGACAGGAATCATTGCCATGACTATCAAAGCCATCAACGTCCGTAACCAGTTCAAAGGCTCGATCAAGGAAATCGTCCTCGGCGACGTGCTGTCGGAAATCGACGTGCAGACCGCTTCGGGCATCGTCACTTCGGTGATCACCACCCGCTCGGTCAAAGAGCTGGAACTGGTGGTCGGCAGCGAAGTGATCGCGTTTGTGAAATCCACCGAGGTGTCGATCGCCAAGTTGTAAGCCAGTGAGTAAAAAACAACCCCGGAGGGCGTGAGCCCTGCGGGGTTTTTGTGTCTTGAAGAGCAAAAGATCGCAGCCTTCGGCAGCTCCTACAGGGGATTGCGTTCCAATGTAGGAGCTGCCGAAGGCTGCGATCTTTTAGCGTTTAGGCAGATACGGCGGCAGATACAGGCCGATATAGGCATCAAACACGCGCATCCCTTCCTCGGCCATGCGCGGAGTGATCTGCCCGTGCTGCTGCACCGAGCGCGCATATACCCGGTCACCCAACTCCATCGCCAGGGCAAACACATCGACATCCTCCGGCAGCCTCGGCAACTCGAAGTGATGATCGAACAGCTTGTGCATCAGATCGCCCAACTCAATATCGTGCTGACGGTCAGCCTGAGTGACTTCGGTCAAACCATGTTGCGCGAGGATCAACTGCCGTGCGGCGGCGTCTTCGTCGTAGATCTCCAGCATCCGTTGTTCGACCAGTCGCGACAGATCACGCCAGTCATGCAAGGCTTCGTGATCGATCGGCGCTTGCAGGCAGGCACGGAACGCCGCGTGTACGTCTGCCGTCAGCGCTTCGAGCAATGCCGGGACGCTGGCGAAGAAGTGGTACACGGAGGAGGGCGGAATCTGCGCGCGCTCGGCGACGCTGTAGATCGACAGACTCGCCACACCCTCGGCGGCCAGCAGCGTACGCGCGGCGTCGAGTATCGAATCGATGCGCGCCTGGCTGCGGGCACGGGGTTTGCGGACGGGGGCGGGTCGCGTCATGGAAGTCTCCTGCGGGGCAGCGGGCATTGTACGAGCCGGCTCTTGCGTTGTCTTGTCGGCCGCTTTCGTCGGAACGCCGCCCGGAGCAAGCTCGCTCCCACAGGGGATCTCCTGTGTACGCACAAGTCATGTTGAATGGAGATCCCTGTGGGAGCGAGCTTGCTCGCGAACCGCCGCAGGCGGCCATTCACCCCAACCCCAGGAATTTGTGTTCGGCCATAAAAAACGCCGTGGGCTATGACAGCCGACGGCGTTTTTATCTGGTTCGCAACCCGCTTAAACGGTATGCAGATACCAGTTGTACTCAAGGTCGGAGATGGAGTGTTCAAACTCCTCCAGCTCGCTTTCCTTGCAGGCGACGAAGATATCGATGTACTTCGGATCGATGTACTTGGCCATCACCTCGCTGTCGTCCAGCTCGCGCAGGGCATCGCGCAAGTTGTTCGGCAGGCTTTGCTCGTTCTGCTCGTAGCTGTTGCCTTCGACTGGCGCGCCCGGCTCGATCTTGTTGGTCAGACCGTGATGCACGCCGGCCAGTACCGAAGCCATCAACAGATACGGGTTGGCGTCAGCACCGGCCACGCGGTGTTCGATACGCACGGCATCGGACGAGCCGGTCGGTACGCGAATCGCCACGGTGCGGTTGTCCAGGCCCCAGCACGGTGAGTTCGGCACGTAGAACTGTGCGCCGAAACGACGGTACGAGTTGACGTTCGGGCAGAGGAAAGCCATCTGCGCGGGCAGGGTCTCGAGCACACCGCCGATCGCGTGACGCAGCGCGGCGTTCTGCTCGGGATCCTCGCTGGCAAAAATATTTTTGCCTTCTTTATCCAGAATCGAAATGTGTACGTGCAGACCATTACCTGCCTGGCCCGGGTACGGCTTGGCCATGAAGGTGGTGTCCATTTCATGGTCGTAGGCGATGTTCTTGATCAGGCGCTTGAGCAGTACCGCGTAGTCGCAGGCCTTGATCGGGTCGGCGACGTGGTGCAGGTTCACTTCAAACTGCGCCGGGGCACTTTCCTTGACGATGGCGTCGGCCGGGATGCCTTGCTCTTTGGCACCTTCCAGAATGTCCTGGAGGCAGTCGACGTATTCGTCGAGGTCGTCGATCAGGTAAACCTGAGTCGAGTGCGGACGTTTGCCGGAGATCGGCGAGCGTGGCGGCTGTGGACGGCCGTTCACGTTTTCCTGGTCGATCAGGTAGAACTCGAGTTCGAAGGCGGCGCAGATGGTCAGGCCGAGCTCGTCAAACTTTGCAACAACTTGACGGAGCACTTCGCGCGGATCGGCGAAGAAAGGATCGCCTTCGAGTTCGTGCATGGTCATCAACAGTTGCGCGGTCGGGCGCTTCTGCCATGGCTCGTTGCACAGGGTATCGGGGATCGGATAGCAGATACGATCGGCGTCGCCGATGTCCAGGCCCAGGCCGGTGCTTTCCACCGTTGAACCGTTGATATCCAGAGCAAATAGAGAGGCCGGCAGGTTGATGCCTTTCTCGTAAACCTTGTGGAGGCTGGTGCGTTCAATGCGCTTGCCGCGCACCACACCATTCATATCCGCAATCAGAAGGTCAACGTACAGAACCTCAGGATGTTCCTTAAGGAACGCGTTCGCTTCGTTAAGCTGAACGGCACGCGGGGGTACCGACATGATGCAACACCTTTGTTGTTAAAAATATCAATCATTGATCTTTTCTGGTTTCAGTCAACCCGAACGGCCTGCCGAAGTCAAGCGAGGCCTTTTTTGCCCTAAAAAAGCGCTGTGAGGGCATTTATGGGGCATTTTCGGGTGTTTTTTTGTCCTTGGGAGACTGTGCACCCGCAGGCTTGAGCAGGCCGTGTTGTATTTTTTACGGGGGTGTTGTGTAAAAAAATGAACAAGGCTAAGCTCCGATCAAACCCATAACAGCAATAATACCGGGGTGCTTCATGTCTCGCCTGCCGTTAATCGGCATCACCGACTGCTCGCAACAGTCCGGTCTGCATGCTCATCACATCAGTGGCGACAAATCCGTCCGTAGCGCAGCCAGCAAGGCTTGCCGCTTGCCGACGATGTTCCCGTCCATGGCCGTTCAAGCGCCAGCGTCCGATATTCTGGACGTACGGGAAAGCATCCTGTTTATGGCGTCTCCTTCCACTATAGATCGCTTTCATTTCCAAAGCCTGTGCGGCTTCCTCAGCCGTGCTCATGATTCTGCACGCCTTGAGTGTGCACAGGAAATGCAACGCCAGCGTAAAGGGCAGGTAAGCTCCTCTTTCATTGTCTATGCGCGGTGCCCGGCGTAAGCCCGCACTGCGCACAAGCAAGCCCCCTTTAACGCGACGCCCCGGCGTCAAACTTTGCCTGACACCACGTCAGGAGACTCAGCCCAGAGGCATTTATGAGTAACAACCTCGACCAGCTCACCGATTGGTTGAAAGACCACAAGATCACAGAAGTCGAATGCATGATCGCCGACTTGACCGGGATCACCCGGGGCAAGATTTCGCCGACCAACAAGTTCATCGCCGAAAAAGGCATGCGTCTGCCCGAGAGCGTGCTGCTGCAGACCGTGACCGGCGACTACGTCGAAGACGACATCTATTACGAACTGCTCGACCCGGCCGACATCGACATGATCTGCCGTCCCGACCAGAACGCCGTGTACATGGTGCCATGGGCTATCGAGCCGACTGCACAGGTGATCCACGACACCTATGACAAGCAAGGCAACCCGATCGAACTGTCGCCGCGCAACGTCCTCAAAAAAGTTCTGAAACTCTATGCCGACAAGGGCTGGCAGCCGATCGTGGCGCCGGAAATGGAGTTCTACCTGACCAAGCGCAGCGACGACCCTGACTATCCGTTGCAGCCGCCGATTGGCCGCTCGGGCCGTCCGGAAATCGGTCGTCAGTCGTTCTCGATCGAAGCGGCGAACGAATTCGACCCGCTGTTCGAGGACGTCTACGACTGGTGCGAGCTGCAGGAGCTGGACCTCGACACGCTGATCCACGAAGACGGCACGGCGCAGATGGAAATCAACTTCCGTCACGGCGACGCACTGTCGCTGGCCGACCAGATTCTGGTGTTCAAACGCACCATGCGCGAAGCCGCGCTCAAGCACGACGTGGCCGCGACTTTCATGGCCAAGCCGATGACCGGTGAGCCAGGCAGTGCGATGCACTTGCACCAGAGCATCATCGACATCGAGACCGGCAAGAACGTCTTCTCCAACGAAGACGGGACCATGAGCCAGTTGTTCCTGCACCACATCGGTGGTTTGCAGAAACTGATTCCTGAGTTGTTGCCGCTGTTCGCGCCGAACGTCAATTCGTTCCGCCGCTTCCTGCCGGACACCTCGGCACCGGTCAACGTCGAGTGGGGCGAAGAGAACCGCACCGTCGGCCTGCGCGTACCGGATGCCGGCCCGCAGAACCGTCGTGTCGAAAACCGTCTGCCGGGCGCTGACGCCAACCCGTACCTGGCGATTGCCGCGAGCCTGCTCTGCGGCTACATCGGCATGGTCGAAGGCCTCAACCCGAGCGCGCCAGTAGTCGGCCGTGGTTACGAGCGCCGCAACCTGCGCCTGCCGCTGACCATCGAAGATGCGCTGGAACGCATGGAAAACAGCGCGACCATCGAGAAGTACCTGGGCAAAACCTTCATCACTGGCTACGTCGCGGTAAAACGGGCCGAGCATGAAAACTTCAAGCGCGTGATCAGTTCCTGGGAGCGTGAGTACCTGCTCTTCGCCGTCTGATACGCCAGGCGCGGCCCTGAAAAAGCCGCGCCTTCACCGATAACAAGGAGAATTGGCATGACCAGCAACAACCCGCAAACCCGCGAGTGGCAAGCACTCAGCAATGATCACCACCTGGCCCCGTTCAGCGACTTCAAGCAGCTGAAAGAGAAAGGCCCGCGGATCATCACCAACGCCAAGGGCGTTTACCTGTGGGACAGCGAAGGCAACAAGATTCTCGACGGCATGGCCGGGCTGTGGTGCGTGGCCATCGGTTACGGTCGCGATGAGCTGGCCGATGCGGCTGCCAAACAGATGCGTGAGCTGCCGTACTACAACCTGTTCTTCCAGACCGCGCACCCGCCGGCACTGGAACTGGCCAAGGCAATCGCCGACGTGGCACCGGAAGGCATGAACCATGTGTTCTTCACCGGTTCCGGTTCCGAAGGCAACGACACCATGCTGCGCATGGTTCGCCACTACTGGGCGATCAAGGGCCAGCCAAACAAGAAAGTCATCATCAGCCGCAAGAACGGTTATCACGGTTCGACCGTGGCCGGCGCGAGCCTCGGTGGCATGACTTATATGCACGAACAAGGCGACTTGCCGATCCCGGGTATCGTCCACATCGCGCAGCCGTACTGGTTTGCCGAAGGCGGCGACATGTCCCCTGAAGAGTTCGGCATCTGGGCAGCCAATCAGCTGGAGGAGAAGATTCTCGAGGTCGGCGTCGACAACGTCGGTGCCTTTATTGCCGAGCCGATCCAGGGTGCCGGCGGTGTGATCATTCCGCCCGACAGCTACTGGCCGCGCATCAAGGAAATCCTCGCCAAGTACGACATCCTGTTCGTGGCGGACGAAGTGATCTGCGGTTTCGGTCGCACCGGTGAGTGGTTCGGTAGCGATTTCTACAATCTCAAGCCGGACATGATGACCATCGCCAAAGGCCTGACCTCCGGCTACATCCCGATGGGTGGCCTGATCGTTCGCGACAGCGTGGTTGCGGTACTCAACGAAGGTGGCGATTTCAACCACGGCTTCACTTACTCCGGTCACCCGGTGGCAGCAGCGGTGGGCCTGGAAAACATCCGCATCCTGCGCGATGAAAAAATTATCGAGAACGCGCACAACGAAACGGCACCGTATTTGCAGAAACGTCTGCGGGAACTGAATGATCACCCGTTGGTGGGTGAAGTTCGCGGGGTTGGTCTGTTGGGCGCGATCGAGCTGGTGCAGGACAAGGCCACGCGCAAGCGTTACGAAGGCAGGGGCGTCGGCATGATCTGCCGCCAGTTCTGCTTCGACAATGGCCTGATCATGCGCGCTGTGGGCGACACCATGATCATCGCGCCGCCGCTGGTGATCAGCAAAGCCGAGATCGATGAGCTGGTTACAAAGGCACGCAAGTGTCTGGACCTGACCCTCAGTGCGTTGCAGGGCTAAGTGCTAGGCTTTGAGCGGGGGAGCCGTGGCGCTCGCGCTCAAAGCTGTCAGAAAGGCTGGTCTTTTCTTGAAAGACCGCCTCGGATCTTGCCAGACTAGCCGCGGTTCCAGTTGTCCGGGTTCGGCCGCTGAACAAAGTGGTTCAAAAAAGAAAAATTTGGAGCATTAACGCATGAAGGCATTAGGCAAAAAGCTCGCTGGCAAGACTCTGCTCGCCATGTCCCTGATGGGAATCATGGCGGCTGCGGCTCAGGCGGACGACAAGGTGTTGCACGTCTACAACTGGTCCGACTACATCGCCCCGGACACCATCAAGAAGTTTGAAGACGAGTCGGGTATCAAAGTCGTCTACGACGTCTTCGACAGCAACGAAACCCTTGAAGCCAAACTGCTGGCTGGCAAGTCCGGCTACGACATCGTCGTACCGTCGAACAACTTCCTCGCCAAGCAGATCAAGGCCGGTGTCTACCAGAAGCTGGACAAGTCCAAGCTGCCTAACTGGAAGAACCTCAACACTGACTTGCTCAAAGCCGTGTCGGTCAGCGACCCGGGCAACGAGCATGCCTTCCCGTACATGTGGGGCTCGATCGGTATTGGCTTCAACGCCGAGAAGGTCAAGGCTGCACTGGGCGCCGACGCGCCGGTCGATTCGTGGGATCTGATCTTCAAGCCGGAAAACGCGGCCAAGCTGAAATCCTGCGGCATCAGCCTGCTCGACTCGCCAACCGAGATGATTCCGGTGGCGCTGCACTACCTGGGCCTGCCAACCGACAGCCAGAAGAAAGAAGACATCGACAAGGCTGAAGCGCTGATCATGAAGGTGCGTCCTTCGATCGCCTACTTCCACTCGTCCAAGTACATCTCCGACCTGGCCAACGGCAACATCTGTGTGGCTGTGGGTTACTCGGGTGACATCTACCAGGCCAAGTCGCGCGCTGCTGAAGCCGGTGACAAGGTGAAAGTCAGCTACAACATTCCGAAAGAAGGTGCTGGCAGCTTCTACGACATGGTCGCCATCCCTAAAGATGCCGAAAACGTCGAAGGCGCCTACAAGTTCATGACCTTCCTGCAGAAGCCGGAAATCATGGCGGAAATCACCAACGCCGTACGCTTCCCGAACGGTAACGCCGCTGCAACCCCACTGGTTGATAAAGACATCACCAGCGACCCGGGCGTTTACCCACCGGCTGACGTGCTGGCCAAGCTGTACGCGATTGCCGACTTGCCGGCCGCGACTCAGCGCATCCTGACCCGCAGCTGGACCAAGATCAAATCGGGTAAATAAGCCGGTTTGAGGCAACAACCGTTGGCCGTCATGCCCTGCGCGGGCGGCCAGCGGATCAATTAAATGACAGGAAGTTTTGCAGGAACGGTTTTTCGAGGGTAAGTTGCGCGCCGGTTTTGTTGCCGGGCAGCCATCGCTGTCATGCAGCGCGGGGCAACTTGGGCCCAACTAATTTAGAGGACCTCCACTTGCCTATTTTTTCTTCTTTGCGCAAAGCCCTGCTGGCCACTGCCGGCCTGACGATCGCCGTCGGAGCCCAGGCCGCCGGTACGGTGCATATTTATAACTGGTCCGATTACATCGGCGAGACCACCCTGGCCGACTTCCAGAAAGCCACCGGAATCAAACCGGTCTACGACGTCTTCGATTCCAACGAAACCCTGGAAGGCAAGCTGCTGGCCGGGCGTACCGGTTACGACGTGGTCGTGCCGTCGAACCACTTCCTCGGCAAGCAGATCAAGGCGGGCGCGTTCCAGAAGCTCGACAAGGCGCAACTGCCGAATTATTCCAATCTCGACCCTGCGCTGCTCAAGCGTCTGGAGCAAAACGATCCGGGCAACCTGTACGCCGTGCCGTACCTGTGGGGCACCAACGGCATCGGTTACAACGTCGATAAAGTGAAGGCCGTTTTGGGTGTCGACAAGATCGATTCCTGGGGCGTTTTGTTCGAACCTGAGAACATCAAGAAGCTGCAAAGCTGCGGCGTGGCGTTCCTCGATTCGGCGGATGAAATGATGCCGACCGTGCTCAACTATCTGGGCCTGAATGCCAACAGCACCAACCCCAAGGACTACGAAAAAGCCACCGACAAATTGCTCGCGGTGCGTCCTTACGTGACCTACTTCCACTCCTCGAAATACATCGGTGATCTGGCCAACGGCGACATCTGCGTAGCCATCGGTTTCTCCGGCGATATCTTCCAGGCGAAGAACCGCGCAGCCGAAGCCAAGAAAGGCGTGAACATCGCCTACGCGGTGCCGAAAGAGGGCGGTGCGCTGTGGTTCGACATGCTGGCAATCCCCAAGGATTCGTCGAACGTGAAGCAGGCCCATGCCTTCATCAACTATCTGCTGAAACCTGAGGTGATCGCTCAGGTCAGTGACTACGTCGGTTATGCCAACCCCAATCCGGGTTCGGACAAGTTGATGGAACAATCCATCCGCACCGATGCGTCGGTGTATCCGCCGCAGGCCGTTATCGACAAGGCTTATGTGTCGACCGAGTTGCCACCGAACATTCAGCGCCTGATGACCCGCAGCTGGACCAAGGTCAAGTCGGGGATGTAAGGCACACACTATCCTGGGTTCGCCTTGCGGGGCGAACTGCATTGTTTTTTTCTGGGAGTTTCGTAAATGGCAGTTGCCTCCGGCGCCTATAAGAAAGCCCTCGAGGGCGACCAGACACCGAAACAGGTGTTGGTCAAAATCGACCGGGTCACGAAGAAGTTCGACGAGACGATTGCCGTGGACGATGTGTCCCTGGAAATCAAGAAGGGCGAGATCTTCGCCCTGCTCGGCGGTTCGGGATCGGGCAAATCCACTCTGCTGCGGATGCTGGCAGGGTTCGAACGGCCCACGGAGGGGCGCATTTTTCTCGACGGCGTCGACATCACCGACATGCCGCCGTACGAACGTCCGATCAACATGATGTTCCAGTCGTACGCCTTGTTCCCGCACATGACCGTGGCGCAGAACATCGCTTTCGGACTCAAGCAGGACAAGATTCCGGCCGCTGAAGTCGATGCCCGCGTGGCCGAGATGCTCAAGCTGGTGCAGATGAGCCAGTACGCCAAGCGCAAGCCGCATCAACTGTCGGGCGGTCAGCGTCAGCGTGTGGCACTGGCCCGCTCGCTGGCCAAGCGGCCGAAGCTGCTGTTGCTTGATGAGCCGATGGGCGCACTGGACAAGAAACTACGTTCGCAGATGCAGCTGGAACTGGTCGAGATCATCGAACGCGTCGGCGTGACCTGCGTGATGGTGACCCACGACCAGGAAGAGGCCATGACCATGGCCGAGCGCATTGCGATCATGCACCTGGGCTGGATCGCGCAGATCGGCAGCCCGATCGACATCTATGAAACCCCGACCAGCCGTCTGGTCTGCGAATTCATCGGCAACGTCAATATCTTCGAAGGCGAAGTGATCGACGACGCCGAAGGCCATGCGACCATCACCTGCAAAGACCTCGACCGGCAGATCTACGTCGGCCACGGCATCAGTACTTCGGTGCAGGACAAATCGGTGACTTACGCGATCCGTCCGGAGAAGCTGCTGGTCACCGCCGATCAACCGACCTGTGAATACAACTGGTCGAGCGGCAAGGTGCACGACATCGCCTACCTCGGCGGGCACTCGGTGTTCTACGTTGAATTGCCGAGCGGCAAACTGGTGCAGTCGTTTGTGGCCAACGCCGAACGTCGCGGCGCACGTCCGACCTGGGGCGATCAGGTCTACGTGTGGTGGGAAGACGACAGCGGCGTGGTACTGCGCTCATGAACATGCGCAAATTCAAACGCCGCATCAACCGAATAATCCCCAATGGCCGGCAGTTGGTCATCGGGGTCCCGTTCATCTGGCTGTTCCTGTTCTTCATGTTGCCGTTCTTCATCGTCCTGAAGATCAGCTTCGCCGAAGCCGACGTGGCGATCCCGCCGTACACCGAGATCTACACGTACGCCGAGCAGAAGCTGCAACTGCTGCTGAATCTGGGCAATTACGCGATGCTGGCGGGCGACGAGTTGTACATCGCCGCTTACCTTGGCTCGCTGAAGATGGCGCTGATCAGTACCGTCCTCTGTCTGCTGATCGGCTACCCGATGGCCTACGCCATCGCCACCGCCCGTAAAGAGATGCAAACGGTGCTGGTGCTGCTGATCATGATGCCGACCTGGACCGCGATCCTGATCCGCGTTTACGCGTGGATGGGCATTCTCAGCAACAACGGCCTGCTCAACGGTTTCCTGATGAGCATGGGTTTCATCGACGAGCCTTTGCAGATCCTCAACACCAACCTGGCGGTGTACATCGGTGTCGTTTACTCGTACCTGCCGTTCATGATCCTGCCGCTGTATGCCAACCTGGTGAAGCACGATCACAGTCTGCTGGAAGCGGCCTCCGACCTCGGTTCGAGCACCTTCAACAGCTTCTGGAAAATCACTATCCCGCTGTCCAAGAACGGCATTATTGCCGGCTGCATGCTGGTGTTTATCCCGGTGGTCGGCGAGTTCGTGATCCCGGAACTGCTCGGCGGTCCGGAAACCCTGATGATCGGTAAAGTGCTCTGGCAAGAGTTCTTCAACAACCGTGACTGGCCGGTAGCGTCCGCGCTGGCGGTGGTGATGCTGGCGATCCTGATTGTGCCGATCATTCTGTTCAACCGCAGTCAGGCCAAGGAAATGGAGGGCAAAGAATGAAGCGCATCCGTTTCTCCAGCCTGATGCTGGTCATTGGTTTGCTGTTCATCTACCTGCCGATGCTGATCCTGGTGATCTACTCGTTCAACGCCTCGAAACTGGTGACGGTGTGGGGCGGCTGGTCGATCAAGTGGTACGTCGGCCTGCTCGACAACACGCAACTGATGGGCTCGGTGCTGCGCTCGCTGGAAATCGCCTGCTACACCGCCGTAGCGGCGGTGGCGCTCGGTACGCTGGCGGCGTTCGTGCTGACCCGCATCACCCGCTTCAAGGGCCGCACACTGTTCGGCGGTCTGGTGACAGCGCCGCTGGTGATGCCTGAGGTGATCACCGGCCTGTCGCTGTTGCTGCTGTTCGTGGCCATGGCGCAGATGATCGGCTGGCCGCAGGAGCGTGGCATCGTCACCATCTGGATCGCCCACAC
This sequence comes from Pseudomonas sp. 43A, assembly GCF_013363935.1. NCBI lineage: Bacteria > Pseudomonadati > Pseudomonadota > Gammaproteobacteria > Pseudomonadales > Pseudomonadaceae > Pseudomonas > Pseudomonas sp. 43A. The sequence continues at coordinate 6,672,913 of NZ_CP054880.1, read as the reverse complement.
CACATTCTGTGCGGCGTACGTGGCGGTGGTGGTGTCGGCGCGTCTGCGTGAGCTGGACCTGTCGATCGAAGAAGCGGCGATGGACCTCGGTGCACGGCCGTGGAAGGTGTTCTTTCTGATCACCATCCCGATGATCGCGCCATCGCTGGCGGCGGGCGGCATGATGTCGTTCGCGCTGTCGCTGGATGACCTGGTACTGGCGAGCTTCGTCTCGGGTCCTGGTTCGACGACCTTGCCGATGGAAGTGTTCTCGGCAGTGCGTCTGGGCGTGAAGCCTGAGATCAACGCCGTGGCCAGTCTGATTCTGCTGGCTGTGTCGATCGTGACCTTCATGGTCTGGTTCTTCAGCCGCCGTGCCGAAGAAGCGCGCAAGAAGGCCATTCAGCAAGCCATCGAAGAAAGCGCAGCCGATTCATGGAAGCAACCGGACGTGCGTCGCGCACCAAGCCCGGAGGCTGCGTAAGCCAATGGGGTTGATCAAAAATCTGTGATCAACCCCAATCCCTGTGGGAGCGAGCTTGCTCGCGAAGAGGGCGTGTCAGTCGACTGAAATGTTGGCTGACCCACCGCATTCGCGAGCAAGCTCGCTCCCACAGGTTTTTTGGTGATATTCAAGTCCAGGGTGAGTTGCGGATGACCTCGACAAAGTTCATCGGCTTGAACCCCGGCTCCTGATCCTTCAGCACATCCGTCTTCACATTGCCGAATGTGGTCTGCGGGCGATGACGCAAGCCATCGGCAAACGCGCAGATGATGCATTCCTTGAAACCTTCCCCACGCGGGTGCGCATGCACCACCGCTTCACGCTGCACGGTGCTGAACGCCGCGTAATCCATGCCCAGCACATCCATCTCCACACCAGCCGTCACCAGCGCAACGGTCGGGCGCAGATGCTTCGGCACGCCCGGCGTGGTGTGCAAGGCAATCGACAGCCAGACCTGTTCGATATCGTCATCGCTCAACCCGTACGGTTTGAGAAACGCTGCTGCCGCGTTCGCGCCGTCGACTTCAAAACGCTCGTCATCACTGCGATGACCTTCGACCAGACCGAGGTCATGGAACATTGCGCCGACGTACAACAGCTCCGGGTTGTAGGCCAGTTGCTGGCGCTCACCGCTCAGTGCGCCGAACAGGAATACCCGACGCGAATGGTGGTAGAGCAGGTCGGATTCGATGTCGCGGATGTACTCGGTGGTGGCCCGGGCGAGGGCGCTGTCGGGGATTTTGATGCCGGCAATGGTCGTGCTCATGGGAGGTTTCCTCAGTGAACGCCGTCGTGGCGCTGATGAGGAAAGTCTGTTCCCGAGGCTGAAACCGGACAATCGATCCATGGCTGCGATCCTTGCCAATCCACCTGTAAATCGTGCCAACTCGGCTCAGAGACCAAAAAGGAGCCTCCCAGCCATGAGCAAAACCGTCGCCATCGTGGTGTTCTCCGGTGTGCAGTCGCTGGATGTGAGCGGCCCGATGGATGTGTTCGCCGAGGCCAACCGCTTCCTGGCGCCCGAAGATCACTATCGGCTGCAGGTGATCGGCGTCGAGCACGGCCCAATGGCCTGTTCCAACGGCTTGACCCTCAATGCCCATCGGCATTTCAGCGAAGCACTCGACTCCTATGACCTGCTGCTGGTTGCCGGTGGTCCGCAATTGCCGTTCATGGATTTCGGCGCGACGTTCGATGATTGGCTGCGCGAGGCCTGTTCACGCTCGCAGCGCTTCGGTTCGATCTGCAATGGTGCGTTCATGCTGGCGCGAGCAGGGTTGCTGGAAGGGCGCACCGTCACCACGCACTGGAACGATGCCGAGGCGTTGGCGCAGTTGTGTCCGTCAACGCGGGTTGAAGCGGATCGCCTGTACGTCGAGGACGGCACGCTCTACACCTCGGCCGGGGTGACGGCGGGGATTGATCTGTCGCTGTACCTGCTGGCGCGAGATTACGGCGCTGACGTAGCGCTGAGCGTGGCCAAGCGTTTGGTGGTGTTTACGCAGCGCTCCGGTGGGCAGTCGCAGTTCAGCCCGTTTCTGACGCCGCATGCAGAGCCGACATCGGCGGTAGCGATGGTGCAGCTGTATGTATTGGCCAATCTCACGGGCGATCTGACGATTGCTGATCTGGCCAATGCGGCGAACATGAGTGCGCGTAACTTTTCCAGAGTGTTCGCCCGGGAGGCCAAAGTCACCCCGGCGGAGTTCGTCGAGCGGGCGCGAGTGGATGCGGCGCGGGTGATGCTGGAAAGCACGGCGGCGCCGTTGAAGACCGTGGCGTATCAGTGCGGGTTTCGGGATGCGCAGCATATGCGCGGGGTGTTCAACCGGCGGTTGGGGGTTACGCCGCAGCAGTTTCGGCTGAATTTTGCGGCGATGGTTTGACCCTCATCCCAGCCCTCTCCCAGAGGGAGAGGGGGCCGATTCGGGGAGATTGGCGAGATACGCCGACCTGAGCGAGCGGTTGTGAATCCATAATCGACACCGCTCTTTCAGGTCGATGTATGACAAAAGACACCTCGGTCAGTCCCCTCTCCCTCTGGGAGAGGGCTAGGGTGAGGGGATCTTAAGGCGCCGCCCGCGCCGGCAACAACTTCAAGGTACTGCGCGTATTCGCCGTCACTTCTTCTGCATTGAAGTGCGCCTGCACATACATCCCGTCGACATACGCCTCAGCCTGATCGTCATAGTGGCTGTCGAACGGCACACCGCTCTGACCGACCGGGTTGATCGTCACCCCATGCGCCGGATCGGCAAAGTCCACCAAGCGTCGTGTCGATGGCCCGTAAGTCACCGGCCACGGCGCCGGGCCGATCCTCGCCGAGAGGTTGTTCGGCACTTCGTGACTGCCTGGCGCCGCAAATGGCCCGACGTTGAAAATGCGGTCCAGTGGCTTCTGCTGTCCCAGCGGATGGCCGTGAGTCAGCGTATGCGCCGCGCCCCATTTCCACTCGGCAGAGTTATCGCCGAGGGTCAGCTTCAAGTGCTGCATGCTCGCCTGCCACGCCGCGCGGACGATATCGGCGCGGGTCTCCTTGTTCGGTGTGCTGCGGTTATCCCACCACGGAGAATCGGCATTCGCCGCCAAGCGCGGCAGCGCCGCATCGATCACTCGCGTCGACAGCAATGTCTCGAAAAAATCATTGCCCAACTCATCACGCATCGCCGCATCGGTCAGGTCGTAGAGGAACTGGTTGAACACCGTCGCATTAACCGAATCCAGCGGATAGTCGCCCGGCCACTGCGCCAGTTGCTCGACCAGTTTCAGTTGCGCCGGATCGCTGACCACCTCACGCAGCACCGGTAGCAACGGTGCAAGCAATCGCGGGCCATAACCGGTCGCCGTGCCCAGTTGCAGTTTCTGGTTGGCCTCATTGGTCCACTTCACGCTCTTGTCGCTGAGCTGACGATTGAGTTGTTGCCCGCGATCGGCGAGGTTGTAGTAACCGGGAATCTCCATGCCGGTCGGCGACAGCGGCTGGAAGTTGGCCGAGACGATGTAGCCGCGCGCCGGGTTCTCTTCCTGCGGGTTGGCACTGAACGGGTAGAAACCGTCCTTGTCGGCCTGATTGCTGCTTCCGTCGAGAATGAATCCCGGCCGCACCCCGGCCGGGCGCTTGGGCAGCAACGCCGAGGCCCACCAGGCGATATCGCCTTTGGCGTTGGCGTAGACGAGGTTCAGCCCCGGTGCCTGCACCTTGGCTGCGGCGGCGCGGGCCTTGGCCAGCGTGTCGGCGCGGTTGAGCTGGTAGAAGCCCTCGAGGATCGGATTCGGCGTTTCGAGGAAGGCCCACCACATGGCGATCGGTGTCTTGCCGGCGGCGGTGCCGAGCGCATCGTTGATGATCGGGCCATGAGGGGATTGGCGCAGGGTGAGGGTCACAGGCGACTGTCCCTTCACATTGATTTGCTGCTCGGTGACGACCATGTCGGTCCACTGGCCGCGATACCAGACCTGATTCTGATTGTCCGGGTTGACCTTCTCGGCAATCAGATCGAGATCGTCGTTCTGGAACATGGTCAGGCTCCAGCCGAAATCGAGGTTGTGCCCCAGAAACGCAAACGGCACCAATGCCTGATGATGGCCGTACAGGTCAAAGCCCGGCGCCGACAATTGCGCCTCGTACCACACCGACGGCACCGAGAAGCGAATGTGCGGGTCACCGGCCAGCAGCGGTTTACCGCTCTGGCTGCGGCTGCCGGCAATCACCCAGGCGTTGCTGCCTTCGAACTGCGGCAAACCATTGTCGATCAGCGCTTGTTCGCTGAGGCGGGCGAGGGCGTTGAGGTCTTTCCAGTCGCCAGCGGCAAGTGCCGGCGCTGGCTTGGCGTGACCGTTGACCAGCACACCTTTGGGCTGCCAGTCGAGGTCGAACACGTTGAGGTAATCGGCGCCGAGCTGATCGCGCACGTAGGTCAGCAGCGGCTCGGTACGAAACGCCGCGGCAAAGCTATAGGCCATGTAGCCAGCGACACTGATGCTGTCTTCTGCCGTGAACGGCCGCTTGGGGATGCCCAGCACGTCGAACTCGATTGGCGCGGCGTGGGTGTCCTGATATTGGTTGATGCCATCCAGATAGGCTTGCAGGCCTTTCCACGCCGGTGACTGTTTATCGAGACTGGCGACATAACTGGCCGCGCGTTCGCGGATGCGCAGGCTGCGGAACAGTTTGTCGGTGTCGAGCAGCTTCGGCCCGAGCACTTCCGCCAGTTCACCACGGGCAAGACGGCGCATGGCTTCCATCTGGAACAGCCGATCCTGGGCATGCACGTAGCCGAGGGCGCGGTAGAGATCGGTTTCGTTCTCGGCGCGGATGTGCGGTACACCGCGTTCGTCATAGCGCACGGTCACCGAACCTTGCAAGTTGCGCAGTTCGACCTGGCCCTGGCGCGTCGGTTGTTTGCTGTAGACATACCAGCCGACGCCGGCCAGCAGAACAACGATGAGCAAGGCAAGAACGGTGAACACGCGCTTCATGGTGACTCCTTGTGCATGCGGGAATGCCGCCCGTCGGGCTGCAAACAATTAGCACAGACCTTCTGTGCCGTGCAGCGCTGTCCTTGAAAAGTCCGGAATGCCTTACGGCGTTTCCACCGGCCACGGGCAGTAACAACCGACCGCCAGGGTGTGCGTGGCATTGACCGGGCGATCTTCCGTCAGGGCATTCAAAATCGGTTCGATAAAGCTGTTGCTGGAGTTGCAGGTCAGGCCTTCGCTGTACGGGCCGAAGTACGCCAGTTTGCCGCTGCGATCCCAGATTGCCACAGCCGGGCTGGCGGGCACCTGTTCGGAGCCGGGCAATATCGTGATGGTTTTCAGACTGCTGAGGGTGGCGGGCAACTGCCCGTGGCTGCCAGTCTTTTGCACCGCGAAGAACTCGACGCCCTTGGCGCCGAACTGCTCGACCATCTCGGTCAGATGCTGTTGGTTGCCAACGTTGCACGGGCAAGCCGGGTCCCAGAAGTGCACCAGGCGAATCTTGCCGGGACCGGCGAGATTGTCCGGCAGGCGCAGCGGATCACCGGAAAACACCGCCGTGTGTTCGCTGAATGCGCGCAGATAACGCCCTTGAAACCAGTCGTACGCGGCCCACAGCACCCCGGCGCAAATCAGCGCGAGCAGGCTGGCAAACAGTGCGGTGCGGTAGGGCGAACGCATGGTTTTCGTTCCAGAAGAGGTGGGCTAGCTTGCCATGCTTGCTCCGACAGATGAATATCGCAGGCCGATAAAGTCTGTTCATCGCTTTGGAATTCCCGCATGCCTGCCACTTTCGATCCCGATCAAATCCGCGCCAGCCTCAAGCCTCTGGCCGAGTGGCAGCCGTTGTCGGACGAGGCCAAGGCTTATCAGCGGTTTTATAAAACCGATTTTCCCCATCGCGATGTCTGGCGTGGCATGGGCCGTTTCGAGGTCGATGGCTATGAAGTGGTCAGCCATTGCTGGTGGCCGGAGAAGGTCAAGGCGACGCTGTTTCTGCTGCACGGTTATTACGATCACGTCGGGCTTTACCGGCATGTGATCGAGTGGGCGCTGGATCAGGATTTCGCGGTGATCGCCTGCGATTTGCCGGGCCATGGCCTGTCGAGTGGGCCGCGCGCGAGCATTCGCGATTTCTCCGAATACCAGGACACCTTGCAAGCGCTGTTCGCCGAGGCGCAGTCGATTTCCCTGCCGCAGCCGTGGCATCTGTGCGGGCAGAGCACCGGCGGGGCGATTGTGGTCGATCACCTGCTTAACCATGCTGAAAACAGCCCAGCGCAAGGCCAGGTGATTTTGATGGCGCCGCTGGTTCGGCCGCGAGCGTGGGGCTGGTCGCAGCTGAGTTATTACCTGCTCAGACCTTTCGTCAGAGGTGTCGCGCGACGTTTCAGCGAGAACTCCAACGATCCGGATTTCCTACCGTTTCTGCAGGCTGATCCGTTGCAGCCACGACGCCTGCCGACGAAGTGGGTGGGGGCGTTGTCGCGCTGGATCATTCGCGTCGAACACGCGAAAAAAAGTCCGCGACGGCCGCTGATCATTCAGGGGCAGGCGGACATGACCGTGGACTGGCAGCACAATTTGCAGGTATTGAAATGGAAGTTTGATCGACCGCAAATTCTGCTGCTGGCCGAGGCGCGGCATCATCTGGCGAATGAGACGGTGGAGATGCGTGAGGAGTATTTCGAGTTTTTGAGCAAGCGGATCAGGGGCCGGAATCTCTAGCGCCTGTGAGGGCCCTTTCGCGAGCAAGCTCGCTCCCACAGGGGCTTGGGGATGTTCACAATTTTATGTTCGCTGAAGATCCAAATGTGGGAGCGAGCTTGCTCGCGAAGGCGGTTTGTCAGGCAACAAGGATCACTGCCCGACCGCCAACCCTGCGCGAATCGCCGCCAGCGCCGCCTGATAGTAGGCCTTGCCTTCAGTCGACTCGGCAAACGTCGCGAACTCTTCCAGCTCTTCATCCGACAAGTCGCGATAGACGTAAAGCAACGTGTTGTTCATGTCCGCGCCGATCTGATCCATCAAACGCTGGCGCTGACCATTCAACATGCCCTGCGCCTGACCGCCGCCGAGCAGTCCCGGGATCATCGAACTCAAACTGTCCGCCGCCACGCCTGCAATCGCCAGACTCACTTCGGCGCCGGCTTCACGTGCCGGCAAGGCTTGAGCAAGGTGGCCGATGATCAGCAGTCGGCTGTCGCTGACCTGCATCTTTGGCAGGCCCTTGGCGTTTTTCGCCAATTGATCGCGACGGGTCGCGAGCAATTCAGCCGCGACGATCTTTTTGCCCAGTGGCGATTGGAAGAAGGTCAGCGCCGGTTTCGGGTCGGCAAGCTTCTGCCGCAGTTGCGCTTCGGCGCGCTGATCCACGGCCTGCGGAGCAAAGCGCTGATTGCTGTTGTTCACCAAGGCCTGAAACACGGCGGGCGGCAGGCTGTTCTGATAGCGCTGCTGTGCGGCGCTCAGGGCGTCATTGAAATGCGCACGTTGATCTGGCCAGCCGGCGACCTTGTACAACTGATCGTGGCCGTCCGCCCAAGCGGGCAAAACGCAGAGCATCAACAGTGAAAAAAGCAAACGGCGCATAGGGACTCCTGTCAGCAGCGGACTATTCTCCGTGCGGTGCAGGTACTTGTCGAGAATTCGTATCAAGCCGCCGCGTGGCTCTGTCGGATTTCTTGCCGCCGACATACTATGCGCGCCATGCAAATATCCTCTGAACACCCACTGCTGTTACGCATTGTCGATGACCTGGCCGACCACGGCTGGTCGCAGCAGAACATTTTCCTGCCCGCCGGTTTGACCCGCGAGCTGGCGGCCGAGTGCCGTAAACGTGAGGCCGAGGGTGAGCTGGCGCCAGCGGCGGTGGGGCGTGGGCCGTTCTCGGAGATCCGCGAGGGGATTCGTGGCGACCACATCCAGTGGGTCGATCCGGGGCAGGCCGAGGCCAGCGACCGCTATCTGAACCTGATGGAGAGCCTGCGCGAAGCACTCAACCGTGGCTTGTTCCTCGGTCTTGAAGACTTTGAGTGCCATTTTGCCTTGTATCCGCCCGGCGCTTTTTATCGCAGGCATGTCGACCGTTTTCGCGACGACGACAAGCGCATGGTCTCAGTGGTGGTCTACCTCAATGACGCGTGGCTGCCGGAGGATGGCGGTCAGTTGCGCATGTACCTGAATGATGAGCGCGTGCATGACGTGCAGCCTACTGGCGGGTGTCTGGTGGTGTTTCTCTCTGGTGAGGTGCCTCATGAAGTGCTGCCGGCGAACCGCGAGCGCCTGTCGCTGACTGGCTGGTTTCGTCGCCGTGGCAACGAGCCGTTCTGAGATGGACAGGATTCTGGTCAGTCGCTGCCTGCTGGGCCATCGCGTGCGTTACGACGGTGGCGCGAGCGGACCGTTTGATCTGCTGGAGCAGTGGATTGCCGAAGGGCGGGTGGTGCCGTTGTGTCCGGAGGTGGCGGGAGGATTGCCGACGCCGCGGGCGGCGGCGGAGATACCGGGTGGGCAGGGGGGTGAAGTGCTGGATGGTGTCGCTGCGGTGATTACTACCGATGGCGAGGATGTCAGTGCGCAGTTTCTCGACGGTGCGCGGCAGGCGTTGGCGCTGGTGCAGAAGCACGGGATTCGGGTGGCGGTGCTTAAGGCCAACAGTCCTTCTTGCGGGAATCTGCTGACGTATGACGGGACGTTCAGTGGCGTCAAAGTCAATGGCGAGGGCGTGACGGCTGCGCTGCTCAAGCGCCATGGTGTGCAGGTATTCAGCGAGCTTGAACTGCCGCAGGCTGCGGTGGCTCTGGCGGGTTTGGACTGATCCGGAATCGTTGCCCTCACCCCAGCCCTCTCCCAAGGGGAGAGGGGGTCGACCGAAATGTCTGGCGCTATTCATCGACCTGAAAGACCTTGTCGATTATGGATTCGGCAAAGTAGGTTCAGGTCGGCGTACCTCTAAAACATCCCCCATTCAGTCCCCTCTCCCTCTGGGAGAGGGCTAGGGTGAGGGGCTTTCAAGGCTTCAACCACTTCTCGGTCAGCGCTGCCAGGCGCCCGTCGTCCTTGATCCGCTGCATCGCACTCGCAAGGCTGGCCTGAAACGCCGGATTACCTTTCTGAAACGGTATCGCCAAATTCACCGGCTCCGCCGCTTTCGGCTTCTCTTCCGTCAACGCCTGCACCAACACCATCGGCCGTGGCTGCTCATCCTTCTTCGCCAACAACTGCGAATCGACCTTGCCGTACGGCTCGCTGAAGTCGAAACGATCCTTGAGTTCGGGTGTCAGTGCTATGTGGTTGAGCGCGACGTCGTACTTGCCGCTTTCAACGCCCTGGAGCAGATCGGCCTCGTCGGTGACGATGAAGTCGGCGCGTACATCCAGTTCGTTGGCCAGCAGTTGCCCAAGCTCGACCTCGAACCCCGTGAGGGTGTCGCCTTCCTTGAAATTGAAGGGCGGTGTATTAGCCTCAAGGGCTATGCGCAGCTCGCCACGGTCGTTGACGTCATCAATCAGTTCGGCGTGGGCCAGTGGGCTCAAAAGGGGTAGCAGGCAGATCAGGCCAGGCAGAAAACGCATGGTCACTCCTTTGAAATCATTATCGCGACGCTCTGAGTCAGGCTCGCTTTGCTATGGTTGTCGAGTGCCTTCGACAACGAATGGTCATGAAGTTGTCATGACCGTGCGGATTTTACGGAAAAACTGGAGAAGAAAATGAAAAGCTTTATGTCACGTGCAGCGTTCGCGGGTGTGCTGATGGGCGTTTCGGTGCTGGCCAGTGCGGCGACACCGGCCCCCAAAGGCGCTGAAGTGTTCATCGTTTCTCCCAAAGACGGGGCCACGGTTTCGCAGACCTTCACCGTCAAATTCGGTACCAAGGACGTCGCACTGGCGCCGGCCGGTGACGTCACCAAGAACACCGGTCACCATCACCTGCTGATCGACGCCAAGGAAATTGTTCCTGCCGGTTCGGTCGTCCCTACCGATGCCAACCATATGCACTTCGGCAAGGCGCAGACCCAGGCTGACATCAAGCTCGCCCCGGGCAAACACACCTTGCAGCTGGAACTTGGCGACAGCGGTCACATGGCATTCGACCCGCCAATCGTCTCGAAGAAAATCACCATCAACGTCGAATAAGTTTTCGCCGTGCATGAAAAAGGGAGCCCGAAGGCTCCCTTTTTTGTCGCTCAACGCTTGATCAGAACAACACACGGCTACGGATAGTACCGTTGATGTGCTGCAGCTTCTCTTGCGCCAGGTCCGAGTACTCGGCGTCGACGTCGATCACCACGTAGCCAACCTTCTCGTTGGTCTGCAGGAACTGACCGGAGATGTTGATGCCGTTTTCGGCGAAGACCTTGTTGATCTCGCTCATCACACCCGGGATGTTCTCGTGGATGTGCAGCAGGCGGTGTTTGCCAGGGTGAGCCGGCAGGGCCACTTCCGGGAAGTTCACCGACGAAACGGAGGTACCGTTGTCGCTGTACTTGACCAGTTTCTCTGCCACTTCCAGACCGATGTTGGCTTGCGCTTCGGCGGTCGAACCACCGATGTGCGGGGTCAGGATCACGTTATCGAGGCCACGCAGCGGGCTTTCGAACTCTTCGTCGTTGGAGCGTGGCTCCACCGGGAAGACGTCGATGGCCGCGCCGATCAGGTGCTTGTCCTTGATCGCGTCCGCCAGAGCGTCCAGCTCGACCACGGTACCGCGAGCAGCGTTGATCAGGATGCCGCCCTTCTTGATGGCGCGGATTTCCTTCTCGCCGATCATCCACTGGGTCGCAGCGGTTTCCGGAACGTGCAGGGTGACGATGTCGGACATGCCCAGCAGTTCGGTCAGGCTACCGATCTGAGTGGCGTTGCCCAGCGGCAGCTTGGTCACGGTGTCGTAGAAGTACACCTGCATGCCCAGACCTTCAGCCAGAACCGACAGCTGAGTACCGATCGAGCCGTAGCCGACGATGCCGAGTTTCTTGCCACGGATCTCGAAGGAGTTGGCTGCGGATTTGATCCAGCCGCCACGGTGGCAGGAAGCGTTTTTCTCCGGGATGCCGCGCAGCAGCAGGATCGCTTCGGCCAGTACCAGCTCGGCAACGGAGCGGGTGTTGGAGTACGGCGCGTTGAACACGGCGATACCGCGCTCACGGGCAGCACTCAGGTCGACCTGGTTGGTGCCGATGCAGAAACAGCCGACCGCAACCAGCTTCTTCGCGTGATCGAAGATCTCTTCGGTCAGTTGGGTGCGCGAACGAATGCCGATGAAGTGAGCATCAGCGATCTTTTCCTTGAGCTGGGCTTCCGGCAAGGAACCTGTCAGGTATTCGATGCTGGTGTAGCCCGCCGCCTTGAGGACGTCGACAGCCGATTGGTGGACGCCTTCGAGAAGAAGGAACTTGATCTTGCTCTTATCGAGAGAAGTCTTGCTCATCTGCGTAAACCTGTATCCCGGAGAAAAATGGCAGGAAATGGTCAACAGACGCTGACCCGGACGACAAGAATGTCGTCTCCGCGGATCTGGCCTTGGGCACTGTCCTGCGGGGTCGATATGCTAGCATAGCCTCCCCGCTAAACACTCATTCCTGCGACGTGAAGCGTTCTCAGGATGACCATGAATTGTTCGAGAGTTCTGTCGATGACCAATCCTGCCCTGATTGATGAACTGAAGACCCTGGTCGAGCCTGGCAAGGTCCTGACCGACGCCGACTCCCTGAATGCGTACGGCAAGGATTGGACCAAGCACTTCGCCCCGGCGCCCAGCGCCATCGTGTTTCCCAAGACCATCGAGCAGGTGCAGGCCGTGGTCCGCTGGGCCAACGCGCACAAGGTTGCGCTGGTGCCATCGGGCGGGCGCACCGGGCTTTCCGCCGCCGCCGTGGCCGCCAACGGCGAAGTGGTGGTCTCGTTCGACTACATGAATCAGATTCTCGACGTGAACCTCACCGACCGTACCGCCGTTTGTCAGCCGGGCGTGGTCACTGAGCATTTGCAGAACGTTGCCGAAGAAAAGGGCCTGTACTACCCGGTCGACTTCGCCTCGGCAGGTTCCAGCCAGATTGGCGGCAACATCGGCACCAATGCCGGCGGGATCAAGGTGATTCGCTACGGCATGACCCGCAACTGGGTCGCCGGCATGAAAGTCGTCACTGGCAAGGGCGATGTGCTGGAACTGAACAAAGACCTGATCAAGAACGCCACCGGTTATGACCTGCGCCAGCTGTTCATCGGTGCTGAAGGCACCCTCGGTTTCGTTGTCGAGGCGACCATGCGCCTTGATCGTGCGCCGAAGAATCTCACCGCGATGGTCCTCGGCACCGCCGATTTCGACTCGATCATGCCGGTGCTGCATGCCTTTCAAGGCAAGCTCGATCTGACCGCCTTCGAATTCTTCTCCGACAAGGCTCTGGCCAAGGTCATGGGCCGTGGCGACGTACCGGCGCCGTTCGAAACCGATTGCCCGTTCTACGCGTTGCTGGAATTCGAAGCGACCACCGAAGAAGTGGCCAACAGCGCGCTGGAAACCTTTGAGCATTGCGTCGAACAGGGCTGGGTGCTGGACGGCGTAATGAGCCAGAGCGAAACCCAACTGCAGAATCTGTGGAAACTGCGCGAATACATTTCCGAAACCATCTCGCACTGGACGCCGTACAAGAACGACATCTCGGTCACCGTATCGAAAGTGCCAGCGTTCCTGAAGGAAATCGACGCGATCGTCGGTGAACACTATCCGGACTTCGAAATCGTCTGGTTCGGCCACATCGGCGACGGCAACCTGCACTTGAACATCCTCAAGCCGGATAACCTGAGCAAGGATGAGTTCTTCGCCAAGTGCGCGACCGTCAACAAGTGGGTGTTCGAAACCGTCGAGAAGTACAACGGTTCGATCTCCGCCGAACACGGCGTCGGCATGACCAAGCGCGATTACTTGACCTACAGCCGCTCGCCGGTTGAGATCGAGTACATGAAAGCGGTGAAAGCGGTGTTCGACCCGAACGGCATCATGAACCCGGGCAAGATTTTCGCGGTTTGATCGGCAATCTTTGATGAATCAATGAAGGCAGGAGTCGGTAAATGAGCTATCAGCACCAGTACGTCGACGGCACGCGCATCCACTTCCCGATCGGGAAAGTCGTGTGCATTGGCCGTAATTACGCCGAACACGCCAAGGAACTGGACAACCCGGTGCCTACCGAGCCGTTGCTGTTCATCAAGCCGGGCAGTTGCGTGGTTGAGCTGGAGGGTGGATTCGCCATTCCGACCGAGCGCGGTTCGGTGCACTACGAAGCGGAAATCGCCGTGTTGATCGGCAAGCCATTGTCGACCAAACCGAGCCGTGAAGAAGTGCTGGATGCGATCTCCGGTTTCGCCCCGGCGCTCGATCTGACCTTGCGCGACAAGCAGGCCGAGCTGAAAGCCAAGGGCCTACCGTGGGAAATCGCCAAGTCGTTCGACGGCGCGGCGGTGCTTGCACCGTTCGTGGTCGGCAGCACTTTTGCTGACCTGACCGACATCGGTATCCGCCTGACCATCAACGGCGAAGTCCGTCAGGACGGCAACAGCAGCGCGATGCTCAACCCGATCGTGCCGATGATCCAGCACATGGCTGGTTGCTTTTCGCTGCAGGCCGGTGACGTGATCCTCACCGGCACGCCAGTCGGCGTTGGCCCGCTGAACGTGGGCGATGACATCGTCCTCGAACTGGTCGGTGCGAGCAGCTTCACCAGCAGCGTGCGCTAACCGCAACACTGCAAATCCCCTGTGGGAGCGAGCTTGCTCGCGAAAGCATTTTGTCAGTCAACAAAGATGTCGACTGACACTCTGCCTTCGCGAGCAAGCTCGCTCCCACATTGTTTTGTGCTGCCCTGCAGACCGCTGGCAGTGCAGGGCAATCCCGCCATTTGCCGTTTTTTTCACATCCTGTACGGATAATTCCTCTCATTCTGGCGTCTGAGCCGGCCTCTTTGTGCTATTACCCTTAGCCTGAATTTTCGGAACGCGTCCCTCGATGTCATCTCAAACTCAGCTCAAACCCACTCGCCGTTCACGTTTCGCCCTGCGTTGGTATGTCTGGCTCTTGCTGGTGATTGCCGCCGCATACGCCTTGGCGTTTGCCATGCACTGGGATGATCGCGGTGTGCTTTGGCTGCAGGAGCGCTTCGAAAGCCAGGCCGAGCAGAAAGAAAGCATCTGGCTACCGGACTATCGAGTGGTGATCGATGCCAAGCCGCTCAAGGGGATGGAGAAGGACGAAGCTTCGGATCTGGCGTACAACCCACAGACCAAAACGCTGTTTTCAGTGATGGGCAAAAACCCGTTTCTCGCTGAGCTGACTCTACAGGGTGATGTGCTGCGCAAGATGCCGTTGGTGGGCTGGAGCAACCCGGAAGGCCTGACCGTCATGGAAAACGGCTTGATGGCGATTGTCGATGAGCGCCAGCACATGCTGTCGATCGTCAAGGTCGACGCCAATACCCGCGAATTGAACATCGCCGACTTCCCCAAATACGATCTCGGCCCGTCGAAAGACCAGAACAAAGCCTTCGAAGCGATTACCTGGGATTCCCACAACCAGCAATTGCTGCTCGGTGAGGAGCGGCCACCGGCGCTGTTCACCTGGAAGAGCGACGGCAGCCAGACCCTCAAGGGCGACAAGCAAAAACTCGCCAGTGATGAACTGGATATTCGCAATCTCTCGGCACTGGCGATCGATCCCCGCACGCGTCACACCCTGGTGCTCTCTGCCGATTCACATCTGCTGCTGGAGCTGGACGAGAAGGGCGAGCAAGTCAGCTTCATGACCCTGCTCGGCGGCTTCAACGGTCTGAAGAACACCATCCCCCGCGCCGAAGGCGTGACCATGGACGAGGTAGGCACGCTGTACATGGTCAGCGAGCCGAACCTGTTCTATCGCTTCGAAAAACAGCAATAAATGTCCTAGCGGCAATTTCAGACAAGTCTGATTGTCCTGACAGGCAAGTGGCCATTAAGCTTCAGTTCAGACGGGCGTGATATTTCATCCGCCTGTCTTGATCCCGAGCCCGCCCGAATGCGTCGACTTGCCCGTCCCAAACCTCTGATGATCATCCTGTCGGTGATTGCCCTGATCGCATTGATCGCGCTCGGCCAATACATGCGTCTGTTCGAACGCGCCTGGTTCAACCTGCACACGTTGTTGCAGCCGCAGAGTAGCGAGTCGATCGGGCTGGATCAGTATCGCGTCGAGATTGAGGCTCGGGTGATTGACGGGCTGGACGATGATGTCTCGGCGCTGACCTTCGATCCGGTGCGCAAAAGCCTGTTCACCGTGACCAACAAGAATTCCGAGCTGGTCGAACTGTCGCTGGAAGGCAAGATCCTGCGGCGCATTGCCCTGATTGGTTTTGGCGATCCGGAAGCTGTCGAGTACATCAGCGCCGACACCTACGTGATCACTGACGAGCGTCAGCAGCGGCTGATCAAGATTCACCTGGAAGCAGACACCACATTCCTCGACGCAGCGGATGCCGAACAGATGACCCTCGGTGTGCATATGGCCAGCAACAAGGGCTTCGAAGGCTTGGCGTATGACTCGGTGGGCAAGCGCCTGTTTGTTGCGAAGGAACGCAACCCGATGCTGATCTACGAAGTGCACGGTTTTCCGCACTTCAATCCAGAGAAGTCCTATGCAGTGCACGTGATCAATGATCCCAAGCGTGACGCCGGGATGTTTGTGCGTGATCTATCGAGTTTGCAATACGACGAGCGCAGCGGGCATTTACTGGCGCTGTCGGATGAGTCGCGGCTGATTCTGGAGCTGGATGTCGGTGGACGGCCGTTGAGCACGATGTCCATCAGTGGCGGTCGGCAGGGTTTGAAGAAGACCGTGCCGCAGGCGGAAGGCATCGCGATGGATGATGACGGGACGTTGTATCTGGTGAGTGAGCCGAACCTGTTTTACGTCTTCAAAAAACCAGCACAACCCTGACCAACACCACAAAACACTGTGGGAGCGAGCTTGCTCGCGAAGGCGTCGTGTCAGCCAATGAAGATGTTGGCTGAACTGACGCATTCGCGAGCAAGCTCGCTCCCACAGGTTTATTCATCTGCCCATAAAGTGTGGGCAGTCTGGATTACTCAGCCTTGAGGGTTTTCACACCTTCGCTAGTACCCAGCAGCAACAGATCCGCCGGACGCGCCGCGAACAAGCCATTGGTAACCACGCCGACAATCGCATTGATTTGCGCTTCCAGCTCCACCGGGTTGGTGATCTGCAGGTTGAACACATCCAGAATGATGTTGCCGTTGTCGGTCAGCACGCCTTCGCGGTACACCGGGTCGCCGCCCAATTTCACCAACTGACGCGCAACGTGGCTGCGGGCCATCGGGATCACTTCGACCGGCAGCGGGAACTCGCCCAGCACCGGCACCAGTTTGCTGGCGTCGGCGATGCAGATGAAGGTCTTGGCCACGGCCGCAACGATCTTCTCGCGGGTCAGGGCAGCGCCGCCGCCCTTGATCAGGTTCAGGTGCGCGTCGCTTTCGTCGGCGCCATCGACGTAGAACTCCAGGTCGCTGACGGTGTTCAGTTCATACACCGGAATCCCGTGGCCTTTCAGGCGCGCGGCGGTGGCTTCGGAGCTGGCGACGGCGCCATCGAACGCACCCTTGTGCTGGGCCAGGGCATCAATGAAGCAGTTGGCGGTGGAGCCGGTGCCGACCCCGACGATGCTCTTGTCGTCGAGTTTCGGAAGGATGAAGTCGACGGCGGCCTGAGCCACTGCCTGTTTGAGTTGATCCTGGGTCATGCGGGCTCCGGAAGCGGGCAAGGAGAGAACGGAAAGGCCAGCATTATAGCCGCAAGCGCGGCTAAAACCTCTGGATTCGTGTGGTCGTGCGGGCAAAAGCCGGGTTAGACTCCTCGGTCCCGCTCAACCGCTCAGTGATGCTTTCCGATGCTCGAACAGTACGTCAAAAAGATCCTCACCTCGCGCGTTTATGACGTTGCCGTAGAAACCCCGCTGCAGAACGCTCGCCAGCTCTCCGAGCGGCTGGGCAATGACATTTGGCTCAAACGTGAAGACTTGCAGCCGGTGTTCTCGTTCAAGATTCGTGGCGCCTACAACAAGCTGACGCAACTGAGCGATGAAGAGCGCGCCCGTGGCGTAGTCACCGCGTCGGCGGGCAACCACGCGCAGGGCTTGGCCCTGGCGGCGAAAGTGCTGGGCGTCAAAGCCACCATCGTCATGCCCAAGACCACCCCCGAAATCAAAGTCGAAGGCGTGCGTTCGCGCGGCGGCAAAGTGGTGCTGCACGGTGATTCGTTCCCGGAAGCCCTGGCCTATTCGCTGAAACTGGTTGATGAGAAAGGCTACGTCTACATCCACCCGTACGATGATCCGCACACCATTGCCGGGCAAGGCACCGTGGCGATGGAAATTCTGCGCCAGCACCCGCAGCCGCTGGACGCGATTTTTGTTCCGGTCGGTGGCGGCGGTTTGATCGCCGGTATTGCTGCATACGTGAAATACCTGCGCCCGGACATCAAAGTCATCGGCGTCGAGCCGGACGATTCCAACTGTCTGCAAGCGGCAATGGCCGCCGGCGAGCGCGTGGTGTTGCCGACCGTGGGCATCTTTGCCGACGGCGTGGCGGTGGCGCAGATTGGCCAGCACACCTTCGACATCTGCAAAGACTACGTCGATGAAGTGATCACCGTCAGCACTGACGAGATCTGTGCGGCGATCAAGGATATCTACGACGATACCCGCTCGATCACCGAACCTGCCGGCGCCTTGGGTGTGGCTGGGATCAAGAAGTACGTCGAGTTGCGCGGCGTCAGTGGCCAGACCTTTGTGGCCATCGATTCCGGCGCCAACGTCAACTTCGACCGCTTGCGCCACGTCGCCGAGCGCGCCGAACTGGGTGAAGGCCGCGAAGCGATCATCGCCGTGACCATCCCCGAGAAGGCCGGCAGCTTCAAGGCGTTCTGCGAAGCCATCGGCAAGCGCCAGATCACCGAATTCAACTACCGCTACAACACCGGCAGCGAAGCGCACATCTTTGTCGGCGTGCAGACCCACCCGGAAAACGACCCGCGCAGCGCATTGCTGGCGAGCCTGACCGAGCAGGGTTTCCCGGTCATCGACCTGACCGACAACGAACTGGCCAAACTGCACATCCGCCACATGGTCGGCGGGCATGCGGCGCACGTGATTGATGAAGTGGTGTTCCGCTTCGAATTCCCGGAGCGTCCGGGCGCGCTGTTCAACTTCCTTAATAAGCTGGGCGGGCGCTGGAACATCTCGATGTTCCACTACCGTAACCATGGTGCTGCCGATGGCCGTGTGGTCGCGGGCCTGCAAGTGCCGCACGACGAGCGTCATCTAGTGCCGGCGGCGCTTGAAGAAATCGGATACCCGTACTGGGATGAAAGCGAGAACCCGGCCTATCAGCTGTTTCTTGGCTGAGCGGCTACGCTGATGGGCATGGCCCAAGGAAGAGAAATTCATGGAAACCCTGACCACCCTGAAAGTCCTTCACGTCGCGGCGACCGTGGTCATACTCGCGAGCGGGCTGGGGCTCGCCGCTCTGACTTGGCGTAATCGCAGCGAAGGGCCGGCCAGCACGATGCAGCGTCCCTGGCTGTTTATCTGGTGTTTGATGCTGATCGGTATGCTGAGCATGCCTTTCACCGGCTGGTGGTTGGTACACCTGATCGGCTGGCCATTGGGGCAGTTGTGGATTTTGGGGTCCAGTGTGATTTATGCAGTGGCCACGTTGAGTGCAGTGTGGTTGTTGGTGCGGCTTAATCGGCTGTGGACTAGCGGGGTAGGTAACCGGAAATTCACGCTGGCGCTGGCGATTGTCAGCGGCATCGGATTTCTCGCCATTGCGGCGTTGATGGGTGCCAAGCCTGTTTAAGGCTTGAGACCGAGTCGACCCCATTCGCGAGCAGGCTCGCTCCCACATTGGATCTGTGTCGTTCACAATACCTTGTGGGAGAGAGCCTGCTCGCGAAGGCGTAATCAGCCGCGCAGCGAAATCACCGGCCAGCCACGCTTCTCAGCCTCCGCCCGCAGATTCGGATCCGGATCAACAGCCACCGGATTCGCCACCTGCTCCAGCAACGGCAAATCATTCATCGAATCGCTATAAAAATAGCTGTCGTCCAGCGAATACCCGGTCTCTTCCAGCCAGCGATTCAGGCGCGTCACCTTGCCTTCACGGAAGCACGGAATATCAGTGCTGCGCCCGCTGTAACGGCCATCAACCATTTCGCACTCGGTAGCGATCAGGGTTTCAACGCCCAGTCGCACAGCAATCGGCGCCGTCACAAAACGGTTGGTCGCAGTGATGATCACTAGCTTATCGCCGGCATCGCGGTGCTTTTTCAGCAGTTCCAGCGCTTGCGGCAGCACGATCGGCTCGATGCAGTCGCGCATGTAATCGCTGTGCCATTGATCGAGCACGGCCATGTCGGTGCGGCCGAGGATCTCCAGACAGAAGTTCAGGTACGCGGCGTTATCCAGTTTGCCGGCCAGGTAATCCTGATAGAACTCGTCGTTGCGTGCTTTGTACGCAATCGGGTCGAGGAAGCCGCGTTCACACAGATAGTCGCCCCAAGCGTGATCGCTGTCGCCGCCCAGAAGGGTGTTGTCCAAATCGAAGAGTGCCAGGCGCATTGCAGTTACCCGCTGATAAGTCTGTAAAAAGGCGACAAGAATACGGTCTTTTCACAAGAGTGCACATAAGGTAGGAAGCTTCGTTGCCGCCTTATCAACCTTTGTGGAACAATGCGGCGACATGCGTTTGCGAGGTTGTGCCCGTGATCGACCCCGATGGTTTCCGCCCCAATGTCGGGATCATTCTGACGAATGACGCCGGCCAGGTGCTATGGGCTCGCCGTATCAATCAAGATGCCTGGCAGTTTCCGCAAGGGGGAATCAACCCTGAAGAGACGCCGGAAGACGCCTTGTACCGCGAGCTGAACGAAGAAGTTGGCCTGGAACGTGAAGATGTTGAAATACTGGCCTGTACTCGGGGCTGGTTGCGCTATCGTTTGCCGCAACGTCTGGTGCGTACGCACAGCCAACCGCTGTGCATCGGCCAGAAACAGAAATGGTTTCTCCTGCGCCTGATCTCCAACGAGCAGCGGGTGCGGATGGATTTGACCGGTAAACCGGAGTTCGATGGCTGGCGCTGGGTCAGCTATTGGTATCCGTTGGGCCAGGTGGTGACATTCAAGCGCGAGGTGTATCGCCGCGCCCTCAAAGAGCTTGCCCCGCGCCTTTTAGCGCGCGACTGACGACGGAGTTCGACCCCGAGCCATGCTCAATACGCTGCGCAAGATCGTCCAGGAAGTTAACTCCGCCAAGGATCTCAAGGCGGCGTTGGGGATTATTGTGTTGCGCGTCAAAGAGGCCATGGGCAGCCAGGTCTGCTCGGTCTACCTGCTTGATCCCGAGACCAACCGCTTCGTCCTGATGGCCACCGAGGGCTTGAACAAGCGCTCGATTGGCAAGGTCAGCATGGCACCCAACGAAGGTCTGGTCGGTCTGGTCGGCACGCGTGAAGAACCCCTGAACCTCGAAAACGCGTCTGTTCACCCGCGCTACCGCTACTTCGCCGAAACCGGTGAAGAGCGTTACGCCTCGTTCCTCGGTGCACCGATCATTCACCACCGCCGCGTCGTCGGCGTGTTGGTCATCCAGCAAAAAGAACGCCGCCAGTTCGATGAAGGTGAAGAAGCCTTCCTCGTGACCATGAGCGCGCAGCTCGCCGGGGTTATCGCCCACGCCGAGGCCACCGGATCGATCCGTGGTCTGGGCCGTCAGGGCAAAGGCATTCAGGAAGCC
Organism: Pseudomonas sp. 43A; assembly: GCF_013363935.1. Lineage (NCBI taxonomy): Bacteria > Pseudomonadati > Pseudomonadota > Gammaproteobacteria > Pseudomonadales > Pseudomonadaceae > Pseudomonas > Pseudomonas sp. 43A. Next base: position 6,652,118 of record NZ_CP054880.1, on the reverse strand, counting down.
AAGTTCGTCGGCGTGCCGGGTTCGCCGGGTGCGGCGGTCGGTACGGCGGTGGTCATGCTGCCACCGGCCGATCTCGACGTGGTGCCGGACAAGACCATCACCGACATCGACGCTGAACTGGCGCTGTTCAAGACCGCCATCGAAGGCGTGCGTGCCGACATGCGCGCGTTGTCCGCCAAGCTCGCGACCCAGCTGCGCCCGGAAGAGCGTGCGCTGTTCGATGTCTACCTGATGATGCTCGACGATGCCTCGCTGGGCAGCGAAATCACCACCGTGATCAAGACCGGCCAGTGGGCCCAAGGCGCGCTGCGTCAGGTGGTCACTGAGCACGTCAACCGTTTCGAACTGATGGACGACGCCTACCTGCGTGAGCGTGCCTCGGACGTCAAAGACCTCGGTCGCCGCTTGCTCGCCTATTTGCAGGAAGAGCGTCAGCAGAACCTGGTCTACCCGGAAAAAACCATTCTGGTCAGCGAAGAACTGACGCCGGCGATGCTCGGCGAGGTGCCGGAAGGCACGCTGGTCGGTCTGGTTTCGGTACTCGGTTCGGGCAACTCCCACGTGGCGATCCTTGCCCGGGCGATGGGTATTCCGACGGTGATGGGGCTGGTCGACCTGCCGTACGCCAAGGTCGACGGCATCGAAATGATCGTCGACGGCACTCGCGGCGAGGTCTACACCAACCCGAGCGAAGTGCTGCGCAAGCAGTTCGCCGAAGTCGTTGAAGAAGAGAAACAACTGGCGCTGGGCCTCGACACCCTGCGCGACCTGCCGTGCGTGACCCTCGATGGCCACCGCATGCCGCTGTGGGTCAACACCGGTCTGCTCGCCGACGTGGCGCGGGCGCAGAAGCGTGGCGCCGAAGGTGTCGGCCTGTACCGCACCGAAGTGCCGTTCATGATCAACCAGCGCTTCCCGAGCGAGAAGGAACAACTGGCGATCTACCGTGAGCAGCTCGCCGCGTTCCACCCGCAACCGGTGACCATGCGCAGCCTCGACATCGGCGGTGACAAGTCGCTGTCGTACTTCCCGATCAAGGAAGACAACCCGTTCCTCGGCTGGCGCGGCATTCGCGTCACCCTCGACCACCCGGAAATCTTCCTGGTGCAGACCCGCGCGATGCTCAAGGCCAGCGAAGGCCTGAACAACCTGCGGATTCTGCTGCCGATGATCTCCGGCACCCACGAACTCGAAGAAGCCCTGCACCTGATCCACCGGGCCTGGGGCGAAGTGCGCGACGAAGGCACCGACGTGCCGATGCCGCCGATCGGCGTGATGATCGAAATTCCGGCAGCGGTGTATCAGACCAAGGAACTGGCGCGGATGGTCGACTTCCTGTCGGTCGGTTCCAACGACTTGACCCAGTATTTGCTGGCGGTCGACCGTAACAACCCGCGCGTGGCCGATCTTTACGACTACCTGCACCCGGCGGTGCTGCAAGCTTTGCAGACCGTGGTTCGCGATGCCCATGCGGAAGGTAAACCGGTGAGTATCTGCGGCGAGATGGCCGGTGATCCAGCGGCGGCAGTGCTGTTGATGGCGATGGGTTTCGACAGTTTGTCGATGAACGCCACCAACTTGCCGAAGGTGAAGTGGATGTTGCGTCAGGTCAATCTGAGCAAGGCCAAGGAATTGCTGGCGGAGCTGATGACCATCGACAACCCGCAAGTGATCCACAGCTCGCTGCAATTGGCGCTGAAGAACCTTGGGTTGTCGAAGATGCATCCGCCGGCGGTGGTCAAGGCCCCCTGAAGATCAAAAGCCCCTCACCCTCACCCTAACCCTCTCCCAAAGGGAGAGGGGACTGATTGGGGGATGCTGTAGAGGTACGCCGACCTGAAAGTGCTGTGTTGAATCCATAATCGACTCGATCTTTCAGGTCGGTGTACGGCTCAAGACACCTCGGTCGGCCCCCTCTCCCAAAGGGAGAGGGGACTGATTGGGGGATGCTGCAGAGGTACGCCGACCTGAAAGTGCTGTGTTGAATCCATAATCGACTCGATCTTTCAGGTCGATGTACGGCTCAAGACACCTCGGTCGGCCCCCTCTCCCAAAGGGAGAGGGGACTGATTGGGGGATGCTGCAGAGGTACGCCGACCTGAAAGTGCTGTGTTGAATCCATAATCGACTCGATCTTTCAGGTCGATGTACGGCTCAAGACACCTCGGTCGGCCCCCTCTCCCAAAGGGAGAGGGGACTGATTGGGGGATGCTGCAGAGGTACGCCGACCTGAAAGTGCTGTGTTGAATCCATAATCGACTCGATCTTTCAGGTCGATGTACGGCTCAAGACACCTCGGTCGGCCCCCTCTCCCTCCGGGAGAGGGCTGGGGTGAGGGTCGGCTTTTACGCTTTTATCTCCACCTCGCCCAAATGCCCGCCATACGGCCCGAAACTCCGCTCGACCATCCGCCGCGACCCATCCGCCTTCACGATCAACGCCGAACTCGCCCGCGTGCCGTAACTCTGGCTGGCAATAAACACACTCGACAACAATGACTCCGTCGCCATGCCCACCCCGGTATCTGGCAATTCCGCTTCCGGCGCGGTCTGGGCATCGCTTAGCAAATCGAGCAAGTGCTGCGGTTGCGGATCATCCAGCACCGCACTCAACCCAGCCTTGGCCTTCAGCAACTTCGGCCACGGCGTATCCAGCCCGGCATTCGATAACCCGTAGACGCCCGATTCCAGCATCACCGGCTCCGACATCCGCGCATTGAAGTGCCACAGCTCATGACTATTGCCGAGCAGCAGATTAAACCCGGCATATTCCGCCGAACGCCCGACCACATCGCTCAAATAATCATCAATCGACGCATCGCCCGTGAGAAACCGCGCCACCAACTCGCCCCGCGACTTGCGTGCCGGCGGCTGCTGCGGATCGCGAATATTGGTCAGCGCGGCAAAGCGCCCGTTGGCGCCGATCCCCAGCCAGGTGCCGCCGGCTTCAAGATCACGCCCCGCGTGCACATGCGGCGCCTCCGGCCATTGCGCCAAGGGCAGGCTCGGCCGGGCGTAAAACTCGTCACGGTTGGCCGCGACGATCAGCGGCAGGGCATGGTCCGGCCGCCAGGCGAAAACAATCAGGCACATAAGGTAGTCCTTGTGTGTTTTTTGCTCACTCTACGCATCCCGCGTCCGTGCATCCATCGCCAGTGGAGCCAAAGGGTGTGCATCCGTTACCATGCCGCTCCGGTTTTGCGGATGCGGTCTGGGGAGACGGTCATGGAATTTCTGCTCTATCTGGCGCTGGGCGCCTGTGCGGGCGTGCTGGCCGGACTGTTTGGCGTCGGCGGCGGGATCATCATCGTGCCGGTGCTGGTGTTCAGTTTCACCTTGCAGGGCTTTGATCAGTCGATCCTCACCCATCTGGCGGTTGGCACGTCGCTGGCGACGATCATCTTCACCTCGGTCAACGCCGTGCGTGAGCATCATCGACGAGGCGCGGTGCGCTGGCCGATCTTCATGTGGATGGCCGTCGGCATTCTGCTCGGTGCAGGCTTCGGCGCGCTGACTGCAGAAGCGATCTCCGGCCCGCACTTGCAAAAGATCATCGGCGTGTTCGCCTTGATCATCTCGGTGCAACTGGCGCTGGACATTAAACCCAAGGCCAGCCGAACGGTGCCGGGTAAACTCGGTCTGACCGTGGCCGGCAGCATCATCGGCTGGGCCTCGGCGATTTTTGGCGTGGGCGGCGGTTCGCTGACCGTGCCGTTCCTGACCTGGCGCAGCGTGCCGATGCAGCAAGCGGTGGCGACCTCGTCGGCCTGCGGGCTGCCAATCGCGCTGGTCAGTGCATTAAGTTTCATGATTCTGGGGTGGCACGATCCGTTGTTGCCGGCCCATAGTCTCGGTTTTGTGTATTTGCCTGCGTTGTTGGGCATTGCCCTGACCAGTATGGTCTTCGCCCGCATTGGCGCGCGTTTGGCGCATCGGTTGTCGCCGCGCTTGCTGAAACGGCTGTTCGCCGCTTTGCTGTTCAGCGTGGGTGTGAGCTTCCTGCTTTAATCGCGTCGCAATCCTGGCTTAATCCTGAGGTGGCAGCGTCGCCCGGGAATTTTGGTTTCAACTCTAACAAGGAGTCGCAATGCTGCCTTACCCGCAGATCGACCCGGTGGCCCTGGCCATCGGTCCGCTGAAAATCCACTGGTACGGTCTGATGTACCTGATCGGCATCGGCGGTGCGTGGCTGCTGGCGTCGCGCCGGCTCAACCGTTTCGACCCGACCTGGACCAAGGAGAAACTCTCCGATCTGATCTTCTGGCTATCGATGGGCGTGATCGTTGGCGGACGTCTGGGTTACGTGCTGTTCTACGATCTGAGCGCTTATCTGGCCAACCCGACACTGATTTTCGAAGTGTGGAAGGGCGGCATGTCGTTCCATGGTGGCTTTATCGGCGTGATGCTGGCCGCGTTGTGGTTTGGCAAGCGTAACGGCAAGTCGTTCTTCCAGCTGATGGACTTCGTTGCGCCGATGGTGCCGATCGGTCTGGGTGCCGGGCGCATCGGTAACTTCATCAACGCGGAGTTGTGGGGCAAGGCGACCGACGTGCCGTGGGCCATGGTCTTCCCGCCATTCAGCGATCCGGCGCAACTGCCGCGTCACCCGTCGCAGCTGTATCAGTTCGCGCTGGAAGGCGTGGCGCTGTTCCTGATTCTGTGGATTTTCTCGCGCAAACCGCGTCCGACCATGGCCGTATCGGGCATGTTCGCGCTGTTCTACGGCATCTTCCGGTTCATCGTCGAATTCGTTCGCGTGCCGGATGCGCAGCTGGGCTACTTGGCCTGGAACTGGCTGACGATGGGCCAGGTGCTCTGCGTGCCGATGATCGTCGGCGGGCTGTTCCTGATCTGGCTGGCCTATCGTCGCGCACCGGCAGCACCGCTCGCGCCGACGGCTTAAACTACGAACCCCGGCGCGCGACGCCGGGGCTCAAAGGACACAGGTAACTCATGAAGCAATATCTCGAACTGGTCTCGCACGTCATTCAGAACGGCACCAAACAAGCCAACCGCACCGGCATCAACACCATCAGCTTCCCGGGTGCGATGCTGCGTTTCGATCTGCAGGAAGGTTTTCCGGCGATCACCACGCGCAAAATGGCCTTCAAATCGGCCATCGGCGAGATGTGCGGTTTTCTCCGTGGTGTGAACAACGCCGCTGAATTCCGTGCGCTGGGCTGCAAGGTCTGGGACCAGAACGCCAACGAAAACGCGCAGTGGCTGGCCAACCCGTTCCGTCAGGGCGACGACGACCTCGGCGAAATCTACGGCGTGCAATGGCGCAAATGGCCGGCGTACAAGCAGATCCCGCTGAGCAACACCGCCGCCATCGAACAAACCCTGGCCAACGGCTACAAGCAGATCGCTCAGGGCGAAGAAGACGGCCAGGCCTACGTGGTGCTGTACAAAGCCATCGATCAGGTGCGCCAGTGCGTCGACACGATCATCAACGATCCGGGCAGCCGCCGTATTCTGTTCCACGGCTGGAACGTCGCCCAGTTGGATGAAATGGCCCTGCCGCCGTGCCATCTGCTGTACCAGTTCCACCCGAATGTCGAGACCAAAGAGATTTCTCTGACCCTCTACATCCGCTCAAACGATCTGGGTCTGGGCACGCCGTTCAACCTCACCGAAGGCGCCGCGCTGCTGAGCCTGATCGGTCGCCTGACCGGTTACACGCCGCGCTGGTTCACCTATTTCATCGGTGATGCACACGTCTACGAGAACCATCTGGACATGCTCAACGAACAGCTCAAGCGTGAGCCGTTCGCCATGCCGAAGCTGAATATCTCGGATCGTGTGCCGGAGTTTGCCAAGACTGGCGTGTACCAGCCGGAATGGCTGGAGCTGGTCGAGCCGAGCGACTTTTCGCTGGAAGGCTACGAGCATCACGCGCCAATGACCGCGCCGATGGCGGTCTGACAAGCAATACGCAATACCCCTGTGTAGGAGCTGCCGAAGGCTGCGATCTTTTGATCTTGCTGTTTATAAGATCAAAAGATCGCAGCCTGCGGCAGCTCCTACATTTGGTTTTGTGTTGGGCTCAATGGCCGTGGCTGCGGCCCACATGGGAATGCTCAACCTCCGTCGCGACAACCCCGCCACTCACTTCCAGCCGCTGCAAAATCCCGCATTGATCGGCCATCGGCCCTTCGCCACACCGTTGGCGCAGGTCGAGCAGCTGTGTCTGCAACGCCAATAACCCATCAATCCGCGCCTTCACATGCTGAATGTGTTCGTCGATCAGCGTATTCACGCTTTCACACTGATCCTGCGGGCTGTCACGCATGGCCAACAGGCTGCGGATTTCTTCGAGGGTCATGTCGAGGGTGCGGCAGTTGCGGATGAAGGTCAGGCGTTCGGCGTGGGCCTGGGTGTAAACGCGGTAGTTGCCGTCGCTGCGGGCCGGCTCTGGCAGGAGGTTTTCGCGCTCGTAGTAGCGGATGGTTTCCACGGCGCAGTCGGTGAGTTTGGCCAGTTCTCCGATCTTCATGACGACAATCTCCAAAAGGGTGCTTGACCCTATAGTGGCTACAGGGTCTTTACTTGGCAACAGGCACCTTCATGGACGCGACCAATGAGCGATTCCCAGCACACCCACAAGCCCGGCGACGGCCACGATCACAGTCATAAATTGCAGCCTGTGCATAAGCATTCACATGGCGGCGATTCCTGCTGCGGGTCGAAAGTCGCAGCACCGGCACCGGTTCATGCGCACGAAGATTCCTGCTGCTCGTCGAACGCCGCCGCGCCTGCGTTGGTGCAACTGAGCGAAAAGACCACCGCCGACGCGCGGCTGAGCAGTTTCCGCATCGAGGCGATGGACTGCCCGACCGAGCAGACGCTGATCCAGAACAAGCTCGGCAAACTCTCCGGCGTGCAGCAACTGGAATTCAACCTGATCAACCGCGTGCTCGGCGTGACCCACAATTTGCCGGGTACCGAGCCGATCACCGAGGCAATCAAATCCCTCGGCATGCACGCCGAACCGCTGGAGGCGGGCGTCGAAGCGCCAGCCCCGGCACCGGTGAAAAAACACTGGTGGCCGCTGGCGTTGTCCGGTGTCGGCGCGCTCGCCGCTGAAGTCATCCACTTCACCAACGCCGCGCCAACCTGGGTGGTAGCGATCATCGCGCTGGTGTCGATCCTCAGCGGTGGCCTGACCACTTACAAAAAGGGCTGGATCGCCCTGAAGAACCGCAATCTCAACATCAACGCACTGATGAGCATCGCCGTCACCGGTGCCATCCTCATCGGCCAGTGGCCGGAAGCGGCGATGGTGATGTTCCTGTTCACCGTCGCCGAGTTGATCGAAGCGCGCTCGCTGGACCGTGCGCGCAACGCGATCAGTGGTCTGATGCAGATGACGCCGGAGCAAGCGACGGTGTTGCAGGCTGACGGTTCGTGGATTGAACAAGACGTAAAAAGCGTCGAACTCGGCGCCCGCGTGCGGGTGAAACCGGGCGAGCGTATTGCGCTGGACGGTGAAGTGCTCAGCGGCAACTCGACCATCGACCAGGCGCCGATCACCGGGGAAAGCCTGCCGGTGGAAAAAACCGTAGGCGACAAAGTCTTCGCTGGCACCATCAATCAGGCCGGTTCGCTGGAATACGCGGTCACCGCAGCGGCGAACAACTCGACGTTGGCGCGCATTATTCACGCGGTCGAACAGGCTCAGGGCGCGCGCGCACCTACTCAGCGCTTCGTCGATCAGTTCTCGAAAATCTACACGCCCGTGGTGTTCGTCTTTGCCTTGGCCGTGGCGATCATTCCGCCGCTGTTCATGGGCGCTGTGTGGTTCGACTGGATCTACCGCGCGCTGGTGTTGCTGGTGGTCGCGTGCCCATGCGCACTGGTGATTTCCACTCCGGTGACCATTGTCAGCGGCCTTGCGGCAGCGGCGCGCAAAGGCATTCTGGTCAAGGGCGGCGTGTACCTGGAGGGCGGTTTCAAGCTCGATTATCTGGCGCTGGATAAAACCGGGACGATCACCCACGGCAAACCGGTGCAGACTGATTACCTGTCCCTCGATCCGACCGCCGATGCCACGGCCCCGGCCATCGCCGCTGCATTGGCCGGTCGCTCCGACCACCCGGTGTCGCTGGCCATCGCCAACGCTGCTGCGGATAAAAACTTTGCAGCGCTGATTGTGGATAACTTCGAAGCGTTGGGCGGGCGTGGCGTCAAAGGTGAAATCAACGGTCAGACCTACCACTTGGGCAACCATCGACTGGTCGAAGAACTCGGCCTGTGCTCGCCAGCACTGGAAGAAAAACTCTTTGCGCTGGAGAAACAGGGCAAATCCGTGGTGTTGCTGCTCGACAGTTCCGGGCCGCTGGCGCTGTTCGCCGTGGCCGACACCGTCAAGGAAACCAGCCGCGAAGCGATCCGTCAGTTGCATGAACTCGGGGTGAAAACCCTGATGCTCACTGGCGACAACGTCCACACCGCCCAGGCAATTGCCGCGCAGGTCGGCATCGACGAGGCTCGCGGTGATTTGCTGCCAACCGACAAACTGCAAGCCATTGAAGATCTGTACAAGCAGGGCCATCGTGTGGGCATGGTTGGCGACGGCATTAACGACGCCCCGGCACTGGCCCGCGCCGAGATCGGTTTTGCCATGGCCGCTGCCGGCACCGATACGGCGATCGAAACCGCCGATGTCGCCCTGATGGACGATGATCTGCGCAAGATCCCGGCATTCATCAGCCTGTCGCGCAACACCGCAAGCATCCTGAAACAGAACATCGCGCTGGCCCTGGTGATCAAAGCGATCTTTCTTGCGGTAACCTTCGCCGGGCTCGCCACCATGTGGATGGCGGTGTTCGCCGACATGGGCGTGAGCCTGTTGGTGGTGTTCAACGGTTTGCGCCTGCTGCGCAAATAGATGAGGAAAGGTTGTGCTGAGTGCCGAGTTGAAAGCGTTTTACATGGTCGCCCGCCTGGGCAGCATCACGCTGGCGGCGAAAAAACTCGGCCTCAGCCAACCCACCGTGACCACGCAGATCCGCCATCTGGAAAGTCAGTATTCGGTGGAACTGTTCTACCGTGGCGGCCGGCGCTTGAGCGTCAGCGACGAAGGCGCGCGGTTGCTGCCGATGGTCAAGACGCTGCTGCAGCAGGAGGCCGACATCGAGTTTTTCCTGCGCAACAGCGGTCAGGTGCAGGGCACGTTGCGCATAGCCGCGACGGCGCCGTATTACATCCTCGATCTGGTGAAGACCTTTCGCGAGCGTCTGCCGCAAGTGGAAGTGTCGGTGGAAATCGGCAATTCACAGCAGGTGCTCGAAGCACTGGAGGATTACCGGGTGGATATTGCTGCGTCGTCGCAATTGCTCGATGACGCGCGGTTGATTCGACGGGTGCTCGGGACGGATCCGCTGGTGTTGGCGGTGCATCGCAACCATCCGTTGGCGGCGCAGGAGCATGTGGCATTGAGTGCGCTGGCCGGGCATACCTTGTTGATGCGCGAGTCGGGTTCGACCACGCGGCGGCTGACTGAAGAGTTGCTGGCCAGCGCCGGGGTCAGTTTCGGTCCGTTGCTGGAGATTGGCAGCCGTGAGTCGATTCGTGAGGCGGTGTTGCGCAATATCGGCATCAGCATCATTGCCCGGCAGGAAGTGCCGCATGATCCGCAGTTGCGCGTGCTGACGATCGAGAATGCGCCGCAGATTCCTGAGTATCTGTATTGCCTGAAGGAGAGGAAGGGCGCGCGGTTGCCGGCGGCGTTCCTCGGGTTGGCGCAGGAAATGTCCCCGGCCTGAGATTTTCAGTGCCTGCGCCGGCCTCTTCGCGAGCAAGCTCGCTCCCACATTGGAATGCGTTCCCCCTGTGGGAGCGAGCTTGCTCGCGAAGGCGTCGGTTCAAACAACCCAAGACCTGAATCTTCTGAACCAAAATCCCCGAATACCACTATCGGTCGTTTTTGCCTCACTGCCACATGACGGACGCATTACAACTCTAGGATTGGCCCCATCTGCTTGATGAGGTCTGTCCATGAATCCTGCCATCGCAACTGCCCTGACCAACCCCGGTGCGCCGATGAAAGTGCGCGGCGTGCAGAAACGCTTCGGCGCGTTCACCGCGCTGGATAACGTCTCCCTCGACGTCGCTGCCGGTGAACTGGTGTGCCTGCTCGGCCCGTCGGGCTGCGGCAAAACCACGTTGCTGCGCTGCATCGCCGGTCTGGAGAAACAGGACAGCGGCGAGCTGTACCTCGGCGACCGCGACGTCTCGCACCTCGCCCCGCAAGCCCGCGACTACGGGATTTTGTTCCAGTCCTACGCGCTGTTTCCCAACCTGACCGTCGAAGCGAACATCGCCTACGGCCTCGCCGGCAGCGGTCGCGACGAAGTGCGCCGTCGTGTCGGCCAGATGCTCGAACTGGTCGGCCTTACCGGGAGCGAGAAAAAGTACCCCGGCCAATTGTCCGGCGGCCAACAGCAACGTGTCGCGCTGGCCCGCGCTCTGGCGCCTGCACCATCTCTGCTATTGCTCGACGAACCGATGTCCGCCCTCGACGCCCGCGTCCGCGAGCATCTGTGCACCGAGTTGCGCCAACTGCAGCGCAACCTTGGCATCACCACCCTGATGGTCACGCACAATCAGGACGAAGCCATGTTGATGGCCGACCGCATCGCCGTGATGAATAACGGCCGCGTCGAGCAATACGCCACCCCGCAGGAAATCTATAACCGCCCGGCCACACCGTTCGTGGCCGAGTTTGTCGGCCAGGGCAACTGGCTGCCGTTCCAGCGCAGCAGCGACAGCCACGCGCAGGTCGGCGGAATGAACCTGCGCCTCAGCGATGGCAGCGTTCAGCGTGCTTCGGGTCGTTTGTTCTGCCGCCCGGAGGCGATCAACGTCAATCCGCCGGTGCACGAAGAAAACCTGTTCCCGGCCAAAGTCCGCGAGATCACCTTCCTTGGCAACCGCTGCCGCATGAGTTTCGAACTCGATCAACTGCCTGGCCACGCCTTGCTCGCCGAACTCGCCCCGGAAGCCATGCCGCGCCTCGGCGCCCAGCAAATCATGGTCGCCTTGCCGCCGCGCAGCCTGCAGGTGTTTGCCTGATGAACAGCAACCTCGCGCTGCCGCTACCGCACAAGCAGGTGCGACAGTCCTCGAAAGCCGAGATCGGCGACCGCATTTTTGTCGTCGGTGGCAAAGTTCTCTTGCTGCTGTTGCTCGGCGTCGCGGTGTTGCTGCCGTTGTTGGCAATCTTCTGGCGCGGTTTCAGCAGTGAGGCCGGGCAGGGCGGTGGCTGGGTTGCGGCGAAGGAATTGGTGAGCAGCGAGAATTTTCACTGGTTGCTCGGCAACAGTCTGAAAGTTTCCCTCAGCGTTGCGGCCATCGTCGTACCGCTGGCTTACCTGTTTGCCTACGCGCTGCAACGCACAATGATTCCGGCGAAGGGCATCTGGCGCGGGATTTCCTTGCTGCCGCTGATGGCGCCGTCGATGCTGCCGGGGATTGCACTGGTCTATCTGTTCGGCAACCAGGGCATGTTGCGCGGACTGCTCTCGGACAACATTTATGGCTTCTGGGGGATTGTGCTGGGCGAGGTGATTTACACCTTCCCGCATGCGCTGATGATTCTGCTCTCGGCATTGTCGCTGGCCGATGCGCGATTGTTCGACGCTGCGTCGAGCATGGGCGCCAGTCCGGCCAAGGCGTTTCGCAGCATCACCTGGCCGGCGACGCGGCAGGCTGTGTTCGCTGCGTTCTGTCTGGTGTTCACCCTGACCATCACCGATTTCGGCGTGCCAGTGGTGGTCGGTGGTGACTATCAAGTGCTGGCGCTGGAAGCCTACAAAGCCGTGGTCGGCCAACAACAATTCGGTCGCGGTGCGTTGATCGGCATGGTGCTGTTGCTGCCGGCGCTGTTCAGCTTTGGCGTCGATGCGTGGCTGCGTCGGCGTCACGGCGACTCCATGAGCGGCCGCGCTCAAGTGTTCAAACCGGCACCGTCGAAACTGCGCGATGGCTGCTATCTGGCGATTGTTCTGCTGATCAGCGCGGCGTTGATTCTGGTGTTCGGCATGGCGGTGTTCTCCTCTCTGGTGAAGTTCTGGCCATACAACCTGTCGCTGTCGCTCAACCACTACCAGTTCAACGAAACCGCCGGCGGTGGCTGGCTGGCCTACAGCAACAGTTTGAAGATGGCGCTGGGCACGGCGTTGATCGGCAGCGTGCTGATTTTCACCGGCGCTTACCTGATGGAGAAAACCCGCAGCCAGCGCGGACTCAACCTGGCCCTGCGCATGCTCAGTTTTGTGCCGATGGCGGTGCCGGGGCTGGTGCTCGGTCTGGGTTACGTCTTCTTCTTCAACCTCACGGGTAACCCGCTGCATGTGCTCTACGGGACGATGACGCTGCTGATCGTCTGCACGATTGCGCACTACCTGACCACTGCCCAAATGACCGCGACCACTGCATTGCGCCAACTCGACGCCGAGTTCGAAGCCGCCGCGTTGTCGCTGAAGGCGCCGCTGTATCGGCACTACCTGCGCGTCACCGTGCCGATCTGCCTGCCGGCGCTGCTCGACATTGTGCGCTACCTGTTCGTCTCGGCGATGACCACCGTGTCGGCGGCGATCTTCCTCTACAGCCCCGACACCATCCTCGCAGCAGTCGCGGTGTTGAACATGGATGACGCCGGCAACGTTGGCGGCGCGGCGGCGATGTCGACTCTGATTCTGTTCACCTCGGCGGGCGTGTCCTTGCTGCTGGCGTGGGCTTCGCGCGGCTTGCTGCGCCGTTCCCAAGCCTGGCGGCAAACCGCGCCCGGTCACTGATTCAACTCACCTACAGGAAAACGATCATGTTCAAGCCTATGGCCCTGGCCGCTGCTGTGCTCGCTACTTTCAGCCTGAATGCCTTCGCGGCAAAAACCGAGTTGATGGTGTACACCGCCCTCGAAGCCGAGCAACTGAAGTCCTACAAAGAAGCCTTTGAAAAGGCCAACCCGGACGTCGAGATCAAATGGGTGCGTGATTCCACCGGGATCATCACCGCCAAACTGCTCGCCGAAAAAGCCCGCCCGCAGGCTGACGCCGTTTGGGGCCTGGCCGCTTCGAGCCTGGCGATCCTCGATCAGCAAGGCATGCTGCAAAGCTACGCGCCGAAGGACCTCGGCAAGATCGGCGCGAACTACCGCGACGCTGCCAACCCGCCAGCCTGGGTCGGTATGGATGTGTGGGCCGCAACGATTTGCTTCAACACCGTCGAAGCCGAGAAGCAGGGCCTGACTAAACCGGTGAGCTGGCAGGATCTGACCAAGCCTGAGTACAAGGGCAAGATCGTCATGCCGAACCCGGCGTCGTCCGGCACCGGTTTTCTCGACGTCAGCGCTTGGCTGCAAACCTTCGGCGAGAAGCAGGGTTGGGCGTACATGGACGGTCTGCACCAGAACATCGGCCAATACGTTCACTCCGGTTCCAAGCCTTGCAAACTGGCGGCGGCGGGGGAATTCCCGATCGGCATTTCTTTCGAGTATCCAGCCGTACAGTTGAAGCGTCAGGGCGCGCCGCTGGACATCATCCTGCCGAAGGAAGGTCTGGGCTGGGAGATCGAAGCGACCGCTGTGATCAAAGGCACGCCGCATGAAGAGGCGGCGAAGAAACTCGCCGACTTCTCCGCCAGCGCTGAGGCGATGGATCTGTACAAGGAGAACTTCGCTGTTCTTGCGCAACCGGGTATCGCCAAGCCGCAGACCGAATTGCCGGCGGATTACGAGCAGCGTTTGATCAAGAACGACTTTGCCTGGGCCTCGAAGAATCGTGACGAGATTCTGACCGAGTGGCGCAAGCGTTATGACGGCAAGTCCGAGAAAGTGGTTGCCAAGTAAGATTTTTATCGACTGACAGGGCCTCATCGCGAGCAGGCTCACTCCTACAGGGGAACGCATTCCAACTGTAGGAGTGAGCCTGCTCGCGATTGCGGTCTTTCATTCAGGACATCATCCAGATGACACAACACCAAGACCTGCTCATCGTCGGCGCCGGCATTCTGGGCCTGTCCCACGCCTACGCCGCCGCCAAACGCGGCCTCAAGGTCGCCGTTTTCGAACGCACCGCCACGCCGCTGGGCGCCTCGGTGCGCAACTTCGGCCAGGCCCTGGTCACCGGCCAACCGCCGGGCCCAATGCTCGAACTGGCCAAGGCCAGCCGCGAGATATGGGGTGACTGGGCACAACTCGCCGGGCTGCAAATCAAACGCAACGGCTCCTACTTGTTTGCCCGCACCGAAGCCGAAGAACATCTGCTCGAAGCCTTCTGCAACGGTCGCGCCGTGGAACACGGTTACAACATCCAGTTGCTGCGCGGCGCTGCCTTGCGCGATCTGTATAACGGCCAGTTCAGCCATCACCGCGCCGCGTTGCACGGCATGGACGATCAACAGCTGTATTCGCGCGAAGCGATTACGGCACTGATCGATTACCTGCGCCGCGACCTCGGCGTCGAGTTCCACTTCTCCACCCTGGTACGCGACGTCGAGCCGGGACATCTGCACAGCACCGCCGGCAGTTTTACCGCGAAGCAGATCATCGTCTGCTCCGGCCACGACTATCAGACCCTGCTGGCCGAACCGATCGCCGCGCTCGACCCGCAAATCTGCCGCCTGCAAATGCTCCGCGCCAAACCGCAGATCGATCTCAATCTGCAACACGCCTTGCTCACCGGCCTGAGCTGCGTGCACTACGGCGCCTTCGCCGATCTGCCGGAAGCGGCGGCGGTGCAGGCGCAGATCCTCCGTGAGCAACCGCACCTGCACGACAACGGCATCCACCTGCTGATCAGTCCGACACCGCACGGCGAACTGATCATCGGCGACTCGCACCATTACGGCAGCGACCCTTCACCGTTCAACGCTGAGCAGGTGGATGACTGGATGATCGAGTTGGCCGAGCAGACGCTGGGCTGCAAGGTGCAAGTGGTCGAGCGCTGGCAGGGCGTCTATGGTTCCCGGGGGCCGGGGCCGTTTTCGTTCCTGCGCCCGGCACCCGGTTTGAATGTGGCGCTGATGCACACCGGCGTCGGCATGAGCGTCGGCCCGGCAATGGCTGAACGCAACGTTGCGCAGTTGCTGGAGGAAATTTGATGACAGGTCACGAGCAAACCGTCGCCAAGGTATTCGCACTGTATGAACGCTTTGGCACCCACGATTACATCGGCGAACCGGTGTCGCAGATCGAGCACATGTCCCAGGCTGCCGAACTCGCGATCGCCGAAGGTTTTGATGATGAAGTGGTGCTCGCGGCGTTCTTTCATGACATCGGCCATCTGTGTGCCGAGGGCGCAGAGAACATGGGCGGGTATGGCGTGGTCAGCCATGAACGCCTGGGTGCGGATTATTTGCGTGAGGCCGGTTTCAGCGAGCGTATGGCGCGGCTGGTGGAATATCACGTGCAGGCCAAGCGGTATCTGACGTTGCGTGAGCCTGGGTATTTCGAGCGGTTAAGAGAGGCGAGTCAGCGGACGTTGGCGTATCAGGGTGGGGTGATGACGGAGGCTGAGGCGGATGTGTTTGAGCGTGATCCGTTGTGTGCGGTGAGTTTGCGCATGCGGCAGTGGGATGAGTTGGCCAAGGAGACGGCGGTGCCGGTTATTGATTTGGCGGTTCTCAAGCGCAAGGCTGAGGTTTTATTGGCGGCTGAGTGATTGTCACCCTCACCCCAGCCCTCTCCCGGAGGGAGAGGGGGCCGATTTTCATGCCTTTCAAAACTGAGTTCGACTGGATATCTCAGGTCGACGTATGACGGAAGAACAACACGGTCAGCTCCCTCTCCCTCTGGGAGAGGGCTGGGGTGAGGGTCGGCGTCTACAGCTCAAGCACCTTCCCCACCAACGCCTCAATCTGCTCCTGCCTTTCCCCCTGATTCAACTTCGCCTGCGGATTCAACGACGACCACTGCGGATGCGCCCGCGCCTTGTTCAGCGCTTCAGGCAACTTGCCCTCACGCCAGGTTTTGTCCTGTGGCGTCGCCACCTGAACCGCATCCATCGCCGCATGCCCACGCTGATCCAGCGCCACCACCAACTGCCGCTGGCGCAACGCCAACAACCGCAACACACCATCATCCACCGTCAACTCACGCTGCCCTTTGATCTTGCCCAGCAACCGGCTGCCATAGCTGCGCGCCGTTTGTAGCGCACCACCGGCAATCGCCCCCGCCAACGCCGCAGCGCCGAGGGTAATCCCGCCAACCAGCAAATCCACACCAGCCCCCGCCGCCGCACCGGCAGCAATGCCGCCGCCCACCCGTACGCCGAGCTGCTTCAAGGTTTCCGGGTTGAACAGGTCGTCGCCCCAGCGTCCATCGAGCAATGGCAGATCACTCGCCGCCGCGTCCTGTGGACGAAACGCATACAGCTTGAGCAACGCCTCAACACACTTCTGCTCACGCTGACGCACAGCCTTGCGCAGCTCGCTGATCGCTTGCTGTTCCTGCTCGGCTTCGCTGACCACACTGCGCCGACACGCCGCACAGTCGATCAACAATTCAGCAATCAACCGCGCCGCACTTTGCTGACGCGCCAGGCGCTGAGCCTGTTGATCAGCAATCAAGCGTTCCAGTTGCGGACGAGCGTTTTCCAGCAGCAGCGCCAGACTTTCATACAGCCGCCGCTCGCCATCTTCCGGCGGCGCCACACTGTCGAAACGCACCAGTGCATGCAGCCCAAGCCGTGCCAACGCCTCACGCCAATCCGGTTCGCGATGGTTGGCACTGCTGACGAAATTCAGCACCGGCAGCAGCGGTTTGCCGCAACTGGCGAGCACTTCCAGTTCGTCGCGGTACTTGGCCAACACCGGTTCGCGGGCATCAATCACATACAAACCGGCGTCGGAAGCGAGTAATTGCCGCAGTACTTTAGCTTCCTGCTCAAAGCGCTGGCGTGCCTCGCTGCCGTCGAGAAACCGCGCCAGCCTTGCCGGGCCATCGAGGCGTTCGCCGGGGCGTTCCAGACGCTCGAGAAAGTCGAGCAGGGCGATGGCGTCTTCCAGCCCAGGTGTGTCGTAGAGATCGAGCAACGGCTCGCCATCCACCGACAACCGCGCACCCTCGACATGCCGCGTGGTGCTCGGGCGATGCGAGACTTCGCCGAAGCCGACATCGCGGGTCAGCGTGCGCAGCAGCGAGGTCTTGCCGACGTTGGTATGGCCGACCACTGCGAGTTTCAGCGGCGCTTTCCAGGCATCAGTCATGGCCAGTCTCCAGCCAGTTCAACGGCGCGCAATCGGCGAACTTCAGATCAAGCTGTTGCAGCGCAACGTGCCAGTCTCCGAGGCGCTCGGCATCCAGTGCTTCACCGGGCGGCGCTTGCAGCAGCCAGACGCGGGTTTCGCCCGCGCTGCGCGCCAGTTCGGCGATCAAGGCGAGGCTGCCGCGGTCCGGTGAACGCCGTGGGTCGCAGGCAATTGCCAGCCGTGCCGGCGGGAAGCGACTGAGTTGTTCGAGAAGTTTGTGCCGTGATTCGCGACTGTCGAGGATGCCGGCGTTGCTGACGTTTTTCGGCAGCGCTGGCGGCCATGGACGTTGTTCGTCGAGTTCGATGGCCACCAGCAATGCGCCTTCGCTGGCGAGTTCGCCGACGCTGCTTTCGACGCGATGCAACTGCGCAGGCTCCGGGTCGTTGACGCCAAGGCGTTCGCTGGTCGGCATCAAGCGTTCGCGCAGTTGCGCGTAGCCGGGCAGGTTCAGTTCCAGACGCAAGCGATCACGTCCACGCTTCCAGCGCCAACGGCAGAACAGCATCAGCAGCAGACGGGGGAGCACGCCATAGATCAGCACCGCGCCGACCAGCCATATTGCCCACATCTGGCGAACCAGGACACGGTTGTAATCGGTGTCCAGCGTCACGCGAATCATGTCCACGCTCGGCGCACTCCAGCCCAGCGCATGGGGAATGACCGTCAACGCATCAGTCAGTGCTGCGAAGAAGTCAGCGCCCAGCAGCGTGCTTTCCCAGATGAAGTCATATTGCCGAGTGGCCATCATCAATATCAGCATGCTCAGCGCGCTGAACATGATCAGCAGCCACAGGCCATTGACCAGTGAGCCAATCGCCCAGCGATTGAGTTTGTGGCGTTGCAGCAGGACCAGTAATGCGGGGGGTAATTGCGCGGCTTTGGCGTCCCGGGCAAATTTCTCGCTAAGCCACAGCCACAACCTGCCAAGCGCTGCCGCATGTTCGCCAGCGAATAGCAGGCCGAATGCCCAGCTCAGCAGCAGGATCAGATTGACCCCGAGCAAGGTGCCCAGCGCCCAGAAAATGTTAACCGCTCGCGTACCGTCGCCGAGCGCAGAAAATGCCATGCCAGCCCCGGTGACGCAGGCCAGCACCACCATCAATAGCAGTGCCAGGCGCGCGCCTTGCAGCCAGTGTTTGAGGGCGGCCGTCAGCCCGTCACGTTCGGCCAGCCAGAGCGCCCGGCGCTGAATGCGGCTTGGCAGATCGCCGCCGGCGGTGCGGGCCAGACGATTGGCTTCCAGATCATCCAAGGGGCCTGCGTGTTCTTCGCGCAGGCGCACGGTCTCGGTGAGCCAGAGGTTTTGCAGTGGAGTCAGTTCAGTCACGCGGCATCCCGTCGCTCAATTGAGCGCTGAGCATAACCGCTGTGGCGCTTATCGGGGTAAGCGCGGCTCTGGTATCCTCGCCGGCATGACTAAATCACTCCCCCTCAGCCTGATCGCAGCCCTCGGTGAAAACCGCGTGATCGGCGTCGACAACAGCATGCCCTGGCACCTGCCGGGGGACTTCAAATACTTCAAGGCCACGACCTTGGGCAAGCCGATCATCATGGGTCGCAAGACCTGGGATTCGCTCGGCCGACCATTGCCGGGGCGCTTGAACATTGTGGTCAGCCGTCAGGCCGATCTGGTGCTCGAAGGGGCGGAAGTTTATCCGTCGCTGGAAGCCGCGGTGGTTCGCGCCGAGGAATGGGCGAAAGAGCAGGGCGTTGATGAGCTGATGCTGATTGGCGGCGCGCAGTTGTACGCGCAAGGGCTGGCGCAGGCGGATCGTCTGTATCTGACTCGCGTGGCGTTGAGCCCGGAAGGGGATGCGTGGTTTCCGGAGTTTGATTTGCACCAGTGGAAGCTGGTTTCCAACGTTGAAAACCCGGCGGTTGAAGATAAGCCGGCGTACAACTTCGAAGTCTGGGAAAAAGCCTAAAAAGCATCGCGAGCAGGCTCACTCCTACAGGGAAACGCATTCCAATGTAGGAGCGAGCCTGCTCGCGAAAGCGGTCTGTCAGGCGCTACTTAAGCCTGAGCAAGTTCCGCATGCTCATCAGCATCCAGCAATTCTTTATCCGTCTGCTGCATCACCTGACTGGTAATCGCCCCAGCCGTGATCGCACCACTCACGTTCAACGCCGTACGCCCCATATCGATCAGCGGCTCAACCGAAATCAGCAACGCCACCAGTGACACCGGCAAGCCCATCGCCGGCAGCACGATCAGTGCCGCGAACGTCGCGCCACCACCGACACCGGCCACACCGGCCGAACTCAACGTCACAATCGCCACCAGCGTCGCGATCCACAGCGGATCCAGCGGGTTGATGCCTACGGTCGGCGCAACCATCACCGCCAACATTGCTGGGTACAAACCGGCGCAACCGTTCTGGCCGATGGTCGCACCGAACGATGCAGCAAAACTCGCCACCGACTGCGGAATCCCCAGACGCCGGGTCTGCGCTTCAATGCTCAGCGGAATGCTCGCCGCGCTGGAGCGGCTGGTGAACGCGAACGTCAGCACCGGCCAGATCTTGCGGAAGAAACGCAGCGGGTTGATCCCGGCGGCCGACACCAGCAAGCCGTGCACGACAAACATCAGGCCCAGACCGAGGTACGACACAACGACGAAGCTGCCGAGTTTGATGATGTCCTGCAGGTTGGAACCGGCGACCACTTTGGTCATCAGCGCCAGCACGCCGTAAGGGGTCAGTTTCATCACCAGTCGTACCAGACGCATCACCCAGGCTTGCAGGGTGTCGATGGCATTGATCACTTTCTGACCTTTCTCGACGTCATCCTTGAGCAGTTGCAGTGCAGCAACGCCGAGGAATGCTGCGAAAATCACCACGCTGATGATCGAGGTCGGCTTGGCCCGCGCCAAGTCGGCAAACGGGTTTTGCGGGATGAACGACAGCAGCAGTTGCGGCACATTCAGGTCGGCGACTTTGCCGGCGTAGTCGGTCTGAATGGTTTGCAGACGCGCCATTTCCTGGGTTCCGGCGACCAGACCTTCGGCGGTGAGGCCGAACAGGTTGGTCAGGCCGATGCCGATCAGCGCCGCAATCGCGGTAGTGAACAGCAGGGTGCCGATGGTCAGGAAGCTGATCTTGCCCAGCGACGAAGCGTTGTGCAGACGTGCCACGGCGCTGAGGATCGAGGCGAACACCAGCGGGATGACGATCATTTGCAGCAACTGCACGTAACCGTTGCCGACCAGATCGAACCAGCCGATCGAGGCCTTCAGCACCGGGTTGCCGGCACCGTAAACGGTGTGCAGGGTCACGCCGAACGCGACGCCCATCGCCAGTGCGAGCAGGACTTTTTTCGCCAGGCTCCAGGTGGTGTGGCGGGTTTGCGCCAGACCGAAGAGCAGGGCGAGGAACACCAGCAAGTTGAGAATCAACGGTAGGTTCATGAGAACTCCAGAAAGACTTTGCCAACAGCCTTCCGGGGCTGCTGCGAACCGGCAAGCCTAACAGCTTGATTTGCAATGATTTAATACCGAAATCTTAGGGCGTCCGTCGTTTTTGGAATAAGCCCGTGTCGCTCTCGGCAATGCATCTGGCGCGATAGGGACGTGGGCGGTCGCTGACAGACGAGGACTGTCACACATATTTGTTAGCGTCGATCTCTTTGAATCAGGGAGAAGAGGCTTATGAAGTTCGCACCGAAATTTCTGGCTGTCGCACTGGCTGTGGGCATGGGCCTGGCTTCTCAGGCGTTCGCCACCGACCTGAAACACTGGCCGGCCGATCAGGCCAAAGCGCTGGACGCGATGATCGCCGCCAACGCCAACAAGGGTAACTACGCGGTGTTCGACATGGACAACACCAGTTACCGCTACGACCTCGAAGAATCCTTGTTGCCGTTCATGGAAAACAAGGGCCTGATCACCCGCGACAAACTCGATCCTTCCCTGAAACTGATGCCGTTCAAGGACACCGCCGACCACAAGGAAAGCCTGTTCAGTTACTACTATCGCCTCTGCGAAGTCGACGATATGGTCTGCTATCCGTGGGTGGCACAGGTGTTCTCTGGCTTTACCCTCAAGGAACTCAAAGGCTACGTCGATGAGCTGATGGCTTCGGGCAAACCGGTGCCGGCGACGTATTACGAAGGCGATGTGGTGAAGAAACTCGACGTTAATCCGCCGAAAATCTTTACCGGTCAGCAAGAGCTGTACAACAAGCTGATGGAGAACGGCATCGAGGTCTACGTGATGACCGCGGCCTCTGAGGAGTTGGTGCGCATGGTCGCGGCGGATCCGAAGTACGGCTACAACGTCAAACCGCAGAACGTCATTGGCGTGACCACGCTGCTGAAGAACCGCGAAACCAACGAACTGACTACTGCGCGCAAGCAGATCACTGCCGGCAAATATGACGAGAAGGCCAACCTCGGCCTTGAGTTGACACCGTACCTGTGGACCCCGGCAACCTGGATGGCCGGCAAGCACGCAGCGATTCTGACCTACATCGATGAATGGAAAAAACCGGTGTTGGTCGGTGGCGATACCCCGACCAGCGACGGTTACATGCTGTTCCACGATGTCGATGTGGCCAAGGGCGGCATTCACTTGTGGATCAACCGCAAGGACAAGTACATGACGCAGTTGAACGGCATGATGGCCAAGCACGCGGCGGCGCAGGCGAAAGAAGGGTTGCCGGTGACGGCGGACAAGAATTGGGTGATCGTCAAGCCAGAAGAAATTCAGTAATCACCGCAGATCTAATGTGGGAGCGAGCTTGCTCGCGAATGCGTCGTGTCAGTCACCATTTGTATTTCTGACATGCCGCTTTCGCGAGCAAGCTCGCTCCCACAGTTTGATTTTTAGTGTTTCGGGAATCTGCTCAGGCAAAAAAAATGCCCCGCACTCAGGCGGGGCATTTTTGTATTCGACGGTTAAGCCTTACAGCCCGTCGAGCATCGCTTTGTTACGCACAGCACCTTTGTCGGCGCTGGTCGCCAGCAGGGCGTAGGCCTTTAGTGCGGTGGTCACTTTACGTGGACGCACTTCCACAGGTTTCCAGCCCTTCTTGTCCTGCTCGGCGCGGCGTGCCGCCAGTTCTTCGTCGCTGACCAACAGGTTGATCGAGCGGTTCGGAATGTCGATCAGCACTTTGTCGCCATCCTGCACCAGACCGATCGCGCCGCCGGCGGCGGCTTCTGGCGAAGCGTGGCCGATGGACAGACCGGAAGTACCGCCAGAGAAACGACCGTCGGTGAGCAGTGCGCAAGCTTTGCCCAGGCCTTTGGATTTCAGGTACGAGGTCGGGTAGAGCATTTCCTGCATGCCCGGGCCGCCTTTCGGGCCTTCGTAGCGAATGATGACGATGTCGCCAGCCTTCACTTCGTCAGCGAGGATGCCGCGTACGGCGCTGTCCTGGCTTTCGAAGATCTTCGCGTTGCCTTCGAAGACGTGGATCGATTCGTCGACACCGGCGGTTTTCACCACACAGCCGTCGAGAGCGATGTTGCCGTACAGCACAGCCAGACCACCTTCCTGCGAATAGGCGTGTTCGAAACTGCGGATGCAGCCGTTTTCACGGTCATCATCCAGAGTTTCCCAACGAGTCGACTGGCTGAACGCCGTTTGGGTCGGGATACCGGCCGGGCCAGCCTTGAAGAAGTGGTGTACCGCTTCATCGGTGGTCTGAGTGATGTCCCATTTGGCGATGGCTTCTTCCATGCTGCGGCTGTGCACGGTCGGCAGGTCGGTGTGCAGCAGACCGCCACGGGCGAGCGAGCCGAGGATGCTGAAGATGCCGCCGGCGCGGTGCACGTCTTCCATGTGGTACTTCTGGATGTTCGGCGCGACTTTGCACAGCTGTGGAACGGTGCGCGAAAGACGGTCGATGTCGCGCAGGTCGAAGTCGATCTCTGCCTCTTGGGCAGCAGCGAGCAAGTGCAGGATGGTGTTGGTCGAACCGCCCATGGCGATGTCGAGCATCATCGCGTTCTCGAACGCCTTGAAGTTGGCGATGTTGCGCGGCAATACCGACTCGTCGTTCTCGCCGTAGTAACGCTTGCACAGCTCGACGATGGTGCGGCCAGCCTGCAGGAACAGCTGTTCGCGGTCGCTGTGGGTGGCGAGGGTCGAACCGTTGCCCGGCAGTGCGAGGCCCAGGGCTTCGGTCAGGCAGTTCATCGAGTTGGCGGTGAACATGCCGGAGCACGAACCGCAGGTCGGGCAGGCGCTGCGCTCGTATTCAGCGACTTTCTCGTCAGAAGCGCTTTCGTCGGCGGCGATTACCATGGCGTCAACAAGGTCGAGGCCGTGGGACGCGAGTTTGGTCTTGCCGGCTTCCATCGGGCCGCCGGAAACGAAAATCACCGGAATGTTCAGGCGCAACGCAGCCATCAACATGCCCGGGGTGATCTTGTCGCAGTTGGAAATGCACACGATGGCGTCGGCGCAGTGGGCGTTGACCATGTACTCGACGGAGTCGGCGATGATCTCGCGGCTCGGCAGCGAATAGAGCATGCCGTCGTGGCCCATGGCGATGCCGTCATCCACGGCAATAGTGTTGAATTCTTTCGCTACACCGCCGGCGCGTTCGATTTCGCGGGCGACCAGTTGGCCCAGATCTTTCAGGTGCACGTGGCCCGGTACGAACTGGGTAAACGAGTTGGCAATGGCGATGATCGGCTTTTTGAAGTCGTCATCTTTCATCCCGGTGGCGCGCCACAGTGCGCGGGCGCCGGCCATGTTGCGGCCGTGGGTGGATGTTTTCGAGCGGTAATCTGGCATGGAGCACTCCGGGCGGCTAATCACTTACTAATCAGGTGCAAAAGGGGAGTGAGCTTCTATTGACGTCTGGGACACTCAGAAATGGCCGTGTGTCCGTGATGTTGCCGATGACGTTGCGGGATCGCCGCTGGTCTCAGCCTGAGCTCATAAACCCGCCGGGGGATGAATGGCGATGAATCAGCCGATTCTACACCGCTGGCGTCTGGAGGGAATGGCGCAAAGTGTTGTTCCAGTGCCGACGGTGCGTGTGGGATGACGATCGGCAGGTTTAATCCCTACCCGGTTGCGCAAGCGCATTGATTGCAAGGTTCCTGGCGCGCTGGCTTATCCGGCTGTTGAGCATCAGCGCGATGCCGCTGAGCAGCACGAAGCTGTATCCCAGCGTCGATTGCATATTGGTCGGACTCAGGCTGATCAATGCGCTGATCAACCCGCCGCAGATGAAGATGATTGTGCTGCCGGCCGAGGCTGAGGTGCCGGCATTTTCGGGAAACAGACCCATGGCCCGGGAGGTGGCGGCTGGACGCGTGATGGTGGTGCCGGCGGTGCAGATCAGCATCGGGATCAGCACCGTGGCGGGGGCCAAAGGATGGTGGGCGGCGAGATACAGCATGACCAGTCCTGACAGCAGAATCAGGCTTAGACCGGTGATGATTTGCCTGCCCGGCGTGATACGTCGGTTCAATACCGTGGCAATGATGCCGCCCACGACATACGCGGCGCCGTATACCAGCAGGATCAGCGAAAACTCATAGGCCGACAATTGCAGTTGGTCCATGAAAATCAGCGGTGAAATCACGATAAAGGAAAAATGGCAGGCAAATGCGAAGGCCGAAATCAGCCAGTAGCCGAGGAAGTCGAAATCTCCCAACACCCGTCGATAGGCCTTGAGGAAACTCATGGGAGGGCCGCTGACAACGGGGCGGGTGTTCTCCAGAAAAATCCAGGCCTTGAGCAACACTGCGCCAGCCAGCGCAGTGAACACCCAGAAGCTGCCGCGCCAGCCAAGGGTTGCTTGCAGAAAAGTGCCGGCCAGCGGCGATACGGAGATGAAAATCCCGGTGGCCGTAACCATCAGGATACGCAGGCGATCACGCTCTTCACCTTCGAACAGATCCTGCACCAGTGCCTGGGACAGCACGAAGCAGCCGCACCCCAAGGCCTGTACTACCCGGAACATCAGGAACAATGCGTAATCGCTGGTCATCACGCAACCGACGGCACCGAGCATCGATACGCTCATGCCGGCGAGCAACAAGCCCTTGCGCCCGATCACGTCGGACAGTGGGCCGATCAACACCTGGGCAAACGCGATACCTACGGCGAACAGACTGATCGACAGTGCGATGTCCGCCGGTGTACTGCGAAAATGCGCCGCCAGTGCCGGAAACGAAGGCAGCAGGACATCCAGTGGAAACACGCCAAGCAGCACCATTGCGAGCAACAGGCTGACCGCCCCGCGACGTTGACGGGGAGTTACCACGGATTTTCCTTTATCCATCGATCAGTCCTGCCTTGGCAAAAAGTGTCTGGTTATGGGGCGTGGCGAAAAATCCGGCCTTGCGCAATGCATCCACCGTAGCGATGCAACCTGATCGTGCACGCGCGCGGTTGGCCTGCACCGTTGCCATGCCGCCGACTATCTCCATCACGTCACTGTCTGCGATGCCCGCGCCACGCATGCTCTGTTGCAGCCAGCGTTCGTCGACCTCGAAGAAAATTCCGATGATCTCCAGCAGCGTTCTGCTCACAAACGTACGCTGGCGACTGTTCATGGACAGCCAGAAGTAATGGAACGCCTCGGCAAAGTAGCGGCTGTGGCGGGCTTCGTCGGTCAGATGATCGCGCAGCATGTCGTTCACGCTGGACACCAGAGTGTCGCGGCAGATGTCCAGCAGCTCGCGGGCAATGATGGTCTCCGAGACGAAGCCGAGCAGAAACCATGCCAGTGGGCGGTTCTTCTCTGGGGTGCGGGCGATCATTGCGTTCATGCGGGTGATCCGCTTCGGCACAACCGGACGTCCGGTCATCCCATAGAGCGCGGCGATCTGTTCGGCCAGACGATTGGAGAACAGCGCGTGGTAACCCTCATCGGTGTAGAGCTGCAGCGCCGCGTGTTTCATTGGCAAGGGTACGTAGATGGGCAGTTCCCGGTGGACGATGACTTCCACCGCGCGATTGACGATACGGTGTTCGAGCAGGGTGGTGTAATCCAGAAAATGCACCAGATGGTTGGCGCTCAGTCGGTGCACCACCTCACGCCCTGCGGCCTGAATCGCGGGATGAGCCAGGTAGGGCAGGAAGGCCGGAGGGAACCAGTAGCGGCTTTGCAGTTGCTGCTGCACGTCGTCCGGCAATTGATAGTCGTGGGTGCTGCTGCGTACCGAGGCTCGGCTGTCCCAGTCCCCCAGGGTGAACTTGAGCGCCCATGACACCGGTACTTCATTCGGATCGGGGATCAGCAGGGTCATGCCTGGACCTCGCGCAGCAGATCGCGCATTTCCGCGCACATCACGTATCCGTCGCTCGCACCGCAGCCGACAAAAAACAGCGTTTGTTCAGCGCTTCCCTCAAGTTTGAGCAGTGTTTCGACATGTTTGTCGGCAAACGCACCGGTCAGCCAGGTGTTAAGGCCAAGCGCTGTGGCAACCAGTTGAAAGGTCTGCGATAGATGACCTGCTTCAACGAACGCCATTCGATAGGCCCGTGAGTGCTCGTACTTCCACCAGAGCCGATCAAATCGGGCCGTGATGAACAACCCAAGCGGCAGGTTGTTGATGAAATGCTGGCCGCCGAGCAAATCGCCCAGTGCCGGTTGTGGTAATGGATTGACCCGGCTCAGGGTATGTTGCGCCGGGTGGTAGGCGTAGATGCCGGGCTCCAGATCCTCGACATTCTGTACCAGCAGAAAGCCTTCACAGGCGTTCAGGCCGCCTGCGGAGGGGCTGCTGCGACGTGCGCCGAAGCCTTGAGCGATGCTGTCGTCGCGATCAATGTCGCGTTCGTGGAGATAACCGAGTGAAAGATAAAGCAGGGTGCCGACGTCGCTGAGCGTCATCGCTGCATTGGTAAAGGAGCGGCAAGTCTTTCGCTGAAGCAACGCGTTATTCAGGCTGTCGTTGCTCAATGCGCACGGAACGGGCAGCGCAATGCGCTGATCAGTTTCATGCTGCGGGCGTTCAGTCGAGGGGGGCGGGCTAGCCAATACTTCGTTGCAGTGCGCCAGATATTGTCTGGACCACTCATGAATGTTCTGTGGTGAGTGTTCGCAGGGAATGTTTTGAGTGCCGATGTGATAAATCTTTGATAATTCATCCCAGCCCCATTGCAGGGTGTCGATTTTTGCAATGGTTAGAATGCCCACGCTTAATAGTTGTGTATCTATGATGTTGTGGGTGTCGAACAGGTCTGGATCGTTTATTAGTTGGGCAAGGCGCGATGAATAGTTGATGTCGAGTTCATGTTGAGTGTGGTCTTTGTAATTCCATACTACTTGTCCTGGCGAGCGCGGCAATATAAACAGATAAGGGTTGATGTACATGGGGCTGTTCACTCTGGCTGAAGTCGAAAGGACGCTGAGTTGCCGGCACTCCCCAGCGTCCTGACTTACTTAACGGGCTTTAGGAGCAACCAGAAAAGCCAGGTTTGCGATTTTGTTGGTTTCCAGAGAAATCTTTTTCATGATGTGAACTCCTTGTTCGTTGAAATTTTAAGTCACCTCGTGGCGACGACTTCATAATAGTTTGTAATGGATTATTGGCAAGTGGATATTAAGTAGGAATGCTCCAGTAATTTTGTCGGAATAATCTTTAGCTGGAGATTGATTTTGTAGGGTAAGTTTCAATAATTAAAAGACGTAAGGAAATATCCTGCACGTTCATAGGAAGGCAAGTGTAGGAAGTCGTAAACGTCGGAAGGATCAACAGGCGCGGAATGACTGCCAGGGCCAGGCGTACAGCAAACGGGGAGCCTGCTGGCTCCCCGTCATCCGCAGGATCAGCTGTTGGGCAGCAGGCGGCAGGTGATGCTCTTGATGTAGCGGGTTTCAGCGATGGCCGGGTGCACCGGGTGATCCGGACCTTGGCCACCACGTTCCAGCAGCTGGATGTTGCGATCCAGGTGACGGGCGCTGGTCAGCAGGATGTTCTGCAGGTCATCTTCCGGCAAGTGCATCGAGCACGATGCGCTGACCAGGATGCCGTCCTTGTTGAGCAGGCGCATGGCTTGCTCGTTCAGGCGACGGTAGGCGCCTTCGCCGTTTTTCATGTCTTTCTTGCGCTTGATGAACGCCGGCGGGTCGGCAACGATCACGTCGAAGCGCTCTTCGCTGGCTTTCAGTTCTTTCAGGGCTTCGAAAACGTCGCCTTCGATGCAGGTCATCTTGTCGGCGAAACCGTTCAGCGCTGCGTTGCGCTCGACGCCGTCGAGGGCGAAGGCCGAAGCATCGACGCAGAACACTTCGCTGGCGCCGAACGCAGCAGCCTGCACGCCCCAGCCGCCGATGTAGCTATAGAGGTCGAGGACGCGTTTGCCTTTGGCATAAGGGGCCAGGCGAGCGCGGTTCATGCGGTGGTCATAGAACCACCCGGTTTTCTGGCCCTGAATGACCGGCGCTTCGAACTTCACACCGTTCTCTTCCAGCGCCACCCACTCCGGCACCAGGCCGAACACGGTTTCGACGTAGCGGTTGAGGCCTTCGGCGTCGCGTGCGGCGGAGTCGTTCTTGAACAGGATGCCGCTTGGCTTGAGCACTTGGGTCAGTGCGGCGATCACGTCATCTTTATGCGCTTCCATGGTGGCCGAAGCGATCTGTACGACGAGGATGTCGCCGAAACGGTCGACGACCAGGCCTGGCAGCAGGTCGGAATCACCGTAGACCAGACGATAGAACGGCTTGTCGAACAGGCGTTCGCGCAGCGACAGGGCCACGTTCAGGCGGTGCACCAGCAGCGATTTGTCCAGTTGCACTTTGATGTCGCGCGACAGCAGGCGAGCGCAAATCAGGTTGTTCGGGCTCAGCGCCACGATGCCCAGCGGTTTGCCGCCGGCAGCTTCGAGGATGGCTTGATCGCCGGCCTGGAAGCCATGCAAAGGGGTGGCGGCTACATCGATTTCGTTGCTGTAGACCCACAGGTGACCGGCGCGCAGGCGACGGTCGGCGTTGGCTTTGAGGCGCAAGCTAGGCAGGGACATGACGTCGCTCCGGAAAAAAGAGCGGGAGTATAGCGTGTTGCGACTTGTGTCGGGTTTGATGAGCGATGAAACGCTGATGGTCCCTTCGCGAGCAGGCTCGCTCCCACAAAGGGCTTGTGACCGATACAAGACCAATGTGGGAGCGAGCCTGCTCGCGAATGCGGTCCCCAATGCTACGCCGACAGTGCGTTGATCAACTCCTTGTTGAACGCCGGAATATCATCCGGCTGACGACTGCTGATCAGGTGACCGTCCTTGACCACTTCTTTGTCGACCCAGTTGGCCCCGGCATTGACCAGATCATCCTTGAGGGTCTTGTAACTGGTCATGGTCTTGCCGTTGACCAGCCCTGCGGAAATCAGCAGCCAGCCGCCATGGCAGATCACCGCAATCGGTTTGCCGGCCGAGGCGCCGGTCTTGACCAAGTGCTGGGCATCCTGATCGATGCGGATGGTGTCGGAGTTCTGCACGCCGCCTGGCAGGACGATCGCGTCGTATTGCTCGCTGCTGGCGCTCTGGAATGTCTGGTCGACCTTGAAGTCGTCCGCCGGTTTGTCGTGATTCCAGCCTTTGACCTGGCCAGCCTCGGCGGAAAGGATGTCGACCTGCGCGCCCGCTTGTTCCAGTGCCTGCTTGGGACCGGTCAGTTCGACCTGTTCGAAACCATCTGTTACCAAAATGGCGACGCGTTTGCCGGTGAGGGAAGTGGCCATCATAAGCTCCTGAGTCTGTGGGAGATTGCCGCCGTAAAGGACCGGAGTGATCCGTCGGGCATTACAGATTCCGAAGCCGTGGCCTGAATGAAAGTTCCTGACAATTGCCCACTGGTGTGTCGTCTCGCGGTTTTTAGAGGTTAGAATCGCCGCCTGTCCCTGAGTGTGTACTTATGTCCCAAGAGCTGACCACCGAACAGATTCAACAATCGCTGCAAGGCATCAGTGTGCCGGCGCAACCGCAGATCATGGTGGATCTGCAAATGGAGCAGTACATGCCCGACCCCGACCTGGAGGTGATCGCCAAGCTGATCGCCCAGGATCCCGGTCTGTCCGGTTCGCTGCTGAAAATCGTCAACTCGCCGTACTACGGCCTGAGCAACAAGATCACCTCGATCCAGCGCGCGGTGAACCTGTTGGGCAGCCGTTCGATCATCAACCTGATCAACGCGCAGTCGATCAAGGGCGAGATGAACGACGACACCATCGTCACCCTCAACCGTTTCTGGGACACCGCTCAGGACGTGGCGATGACCTGCCTGACGCTGGCCAAGCGTGTCGGCACTCAGGCGGGTGACGAGGCTTACGCTTTGGGTCTGTTCCACGATTGCGGCGTGCCGTTGATGCTGCAACGGTTCCCCAATTACATGACGGTGCTGGAAAAGGCTTACGCCAATGCCAGCACCGAATGCCGGGTGGTCGACACCGAGAACAGCGAGTTCAACACCAACCACGCGGTGGTTGGCTACTACACCGCCAAGTCCTGGCGCCTGCCGGAGCATGTCAGCGCGGCGATCGCCAATCACCACAACGCCTTGGCAATCTTCAACGATGAGTCGTCGCGCAACAGCCAACTGAAAAATCTGCTGGCGATCCTGAAGATGGCCGAGCACATTTGCGCTTCGTATCGCGTGCTGGGCAACCAGACCGAAGATTTCGAATGGAACGCCGTCGGGCCGCTGGTACTCGACTATGTAGGGCTGTCGGATTACGACTTCGAAACCCTCAAACAAACGATCCGCGACCTCGGCGCGCATTGATTCGAGGACACCATGCCTGAGTTGCCGGAAGTCGAAACAACCCGTCGCGGGATTGCCCCGCACCTGGAAGGCCAGCGTGTCAGTCGGGTGATCGTGCGGGACCGGCGGTTGCGCTGGCCGATCCCCGAAGACCTCGATGTACGCCTGTCGGGGCAGCGCATCGTGCTGGTCGAACGTCGTGCCAAGTACCTGTTGATCAACGCCGAAGTCGGTACGTTGATCAGTCATTTGGGCATGTCGGGCAATTTGCGTCTGGTCGAGGTCGGGCTGCCGGCGCTCAAGCATGAACACGTCGATATTGAACTGGAGTCGGGGCTGGCGCTGCGCTACACCGATCCGCGCCGGTTCGGCGCGATGTTGTGGAGCAACGATGCGCTCAATCATGAACTGCTGATTCGCCTGGGCCCGGAGCCACTGACCGATCTGTTCGATGGCGAGCGCTTGTTTCAGCTG
This sequence comes from Pseudomonas sp. 43A, assembly GCF_013363935.1. Taxonomy (NCBI): domain Bacteria; kingdom Pseudomonadati; phylum Pseudomonadota; class Gammaproteobacteria; order Pseudomonadales; family Pseudomonadaceae; genus Pseudomonas; species Pseudomonas sp. 43A. Next base: position 6,620,722 of record NZ_CP054880.1, on the reverse strand, counting down.
TCGCGCGGGCGGTCGATGGCGGTCAAGCCGTTCATCATGGACAACGCAGTGGTGGTCGGGGTCGGCAATATTTACGCGACCGAAGCTTTGTTTGCCGCCGGAATCGATCCGCGTCGTGAAGCCGGGGGCATTTCCCGGGGGCGCTATCTGAAGCTGGCGATCGAGATCAAACGCATCCTCGCCGCCGCCATCGAGCGTGGCGGGACGACGTTGCGTGACTTCATTGGTGGTGACGGCCAGCCGGGGTACTTCCAACAGGAACTGTTTGTCTATGGCCGTGGCGGTGAACACTGCAAGGTCTGCGGCACCGGTTTGCGTGAAGTGAAGCTGGGGCAACGGGCCAGTGTGTTCTGCCCGCGCTGTCAGAGCTGAGGCAAAAAGCTGAAAAAGTCCTACGGTCTATAGTGAGTTGTCTCACTGTTCAGCTCGAAGGATCGTGCCATGAAGTCCTTGCAAGTCCTCTTTGTTGCGCTGCTGCTGTGTTCCAGTCTGGCTGTTCAGGCCGCGGAAAACGGCAGCGGTGACCCACGCTACACCATCCAGAATCCCCCGGCCTACGCCATGCTTGGCGATTTGCTGATTGCCCGACCTTTATTGGTGGTGGCGACGGTGATCGGTGCGGGGGCGTTTGTCGTGTCGTTGCCGTTTACCGCGCTGGGTGGCGGGGTTGGCGATGCGGGACAGGCGCTGGTGGTCGATCCGGCGAAAGCGGCGTTTGTGCGGTGCCTGGGGTGTATCGGGGAGGGGTTTGAGCAGCGTGAGTGAGCTGATCAGGGGTTTGCGCTGCTGCTGATGGCCCTTTCGCGAGCAAGCTCGCTCCCACATTGGAACGCATTTCAAATGTGGGAGCGAGCTTGCTCGCGAAGAGGCCCGAAAGAGCGCTACAAATCCGGCGGATCAGGCCTTGCCGGTGATCAGGCGGTACTTCTCCATCAACTGCTCTTCAGTCTCCGGATGCGCCTCGTCCAGCGGAATGCAATCCACCGGGCAAACCTGCTGGCATTGCGGTTCGTCGTAGTGGCCGACGCACTGGGTGCACAGGTTCGGGTCGATCACGTAGATCTCTTCGCCTTGGGAAATGGCGGCGTTCGGGCACTCGGGTTCGCAGACGTCGCAATTGATGCAATCGTCGGTGATGATCAGGGACATGCTAACTCCAGCCGGGGCGGCAGGCCCGGGCGCAATAAATCAATGCGCGCAATTGTGCCGCATTGGCGCCCGCAGTGCACGCGGGCGCCGTTTGAACGGTCGTTACTTCTTGAAGCGCAGGGTCAGCGCGTCAGCCACGGCGGGGTGGACGAACTTGCTGATATCGCCCCCCAGCGCAGCAATTTCCCGCACCAGTGTCGACGAAATGAACGAATAACGCTCGGACGGGGTGAGAAACAGGCTCTCCACATCCGGTGCCAACTGGCGGTTCATGTTGGCCAGCTGGAATTCGTATTCGAAGTCCGACACCGCGCGCAGACCACGCAGGAACACATTGGCGTTCTGCTCTTTGGCGAAATGCGCGAGCAGTGTCGAGAAGCCGACCACTTCCACGTTCGGCAGATGTTTGGTCACCTCGCGAGCCAGTTCGACCCGTTGTTCCAGCGGGAACAGCGGGTTTTTCTTCGGGCTGGCGGCGACTGCAATGATCACGTGGTCGAACAGGCGCGAGGCGCGTTCGACCAGATCGCCATGGCCCTTGGTAATAGGGTCGAAGGTACCTGGGTACAACACTCGGTTCATCGCGTCGTCCTGGCGGGAGTCCGTTGGGGAGTCGGATGGTATCGCAGCCGTCCCGGTCGGCCAAGTCGCCTGTTGGGTAAGAAAGCACTATAGACGACGCGAATAATCGGTTTTTTCACGGGTTTCTCAGCCGATCGGCGAGGGAAGTCGCCAGTTGCGCGGTCAGGCCATACACCGACAGCTGCGGGTTGGCGCCGATGCTGGTGGGGAACAACGAGCCGTCGTGAATCGACAGATTAGCCAGTTGATGATGCCGGCCGAGACTGTCGGTGACCGCGCTTTTCGGGTCTTCGCCCATCGCGCAACCGCCCATGACGTGAGCGCTGCCGAGTCGCGTGCGATACAACTCAAGGCTCAAACCATCGATCAGCGTGCGTGCCTCAGCCAGGGTCTTTACGTAACGGGCGTCGGCGTGCATCGGCATCACCGATTTCGCGCCGCCGGCAAACTGGATTTCGGCCATGACATGAAAGGCGCGGCGCAGGCCTTCCCAGGCGTAGGGTGAAACCTGATAGTCGAGTACCGGCGAACCATCGCCACGCAATTCGACTGAGCCACCGGTGCTGTCCGGGTGAAAACCGTCGCGCAGCAAGGCCAGCATGGCGTGGGTGTGCGGCAGGTCAGCCATGTGTTGCGCGCTTTCTGCGCCAAATCCGCCGAGCAGCGTAGCCGCCAGTGCCGGATGCAACGGTGGTACTTCGAGCTTGAAGGCCATCGGCCCGGTGGTGCCGTCCTTCCATTGGAAATGGTCGGAATAGATCGACTGCGGCGCCCCGTAGAACGGGTTGATGACTTCGTCGAAGCGCGCGGCGGACATGTTCACCGGGTGCAGGAAGGTGCGTTTTCCCAGGTTTTCATGCGGGTCCGGAGCGTCCGAGCGCAGCAACAGCGCCGGGCTGTTGATGCCGCCGCCGGCCAATACGTAATGCCGCGCCTTGACGCTGATCTTGCGCCCGGTCGGTTCGACGCAGCGCTCATCCATCGCCACGCATTGCAGGCCGGTGACTTTGTCGCCGTTGATCAGCAGTTTCTCCGCGCGGGCCAAATAAAGCAGCTCGCCGCCCTTTTCCAGCGTCGCCGGAATCGTGGTGACCATCATCGATTGCTTGGCGTTGGTTGGGCAGCCCATGCCGCAATAGCCGAGGTTCCAGCAGCCGCGCACGTTGCGCGGAATCACATGCCAGCTGTAACCGAGTTGTTCGCAGCCTTTGCGGATCACATCATTGTTGGCATTGGGCGGCACCATCCACGGCGCGACGCCGAGGCGCTGCTCCATTTTTTCGAACCACGGCGCCATCTCGGCGGGGCTATGGCCTTTGACGTTGTGCTCTTTGGCCCAGTGTTCGAGGGTCGGCTCCGGGGTGCGGAAACTCGAGGTCCAGTTGATCAGCGTGGTACCACCGACCGCGCGCCCCTGCAGGATGGTGATCGCGCCGTCCTTGCTCATGCGGCCGATGCCTTCCTGATAGAGGCTGCTGTAGGCCTTTTCTTCAAGCATTTTGAAATCGGAGCTGGTTTTCAGCGGGCCTTCTTCGATCAGCAGGACTTTGTAACCAGCGGCGCTGAGGATTTCCGCCGTGGTGCCGCCACCGGCGCCGCTGCCGATGATCGCCACGTCGGCCTCAAGGGTGAGGTCGTCGCTCAGTTGTGCGCCGTTGTAGGTTTTCCAGCCTCGGGCGAGGCCTTCGCGGAACGGGTCGTGTACGGGCATCGATCAGGTTCTCTTTATTATTTTTGGATGCAAGGTGTGGCGACTGGCCCCTTCGCGAGCAAGCTCGCTCCCACATTTGAAATGCATTCCAGGGTGGGAGCGAGCCTGCTCGCGAAGGCCGCGCCGCTGATCTCAAACGATCGGCGGGCCGGGATAACCACAATGCGGCCAGGATTCTGCGCGGGTGTACCAAGCCATCATCACCATCTGCTGCAGCGAGCTATGCCCCATGCGCAGCAGGCTCAACGAGCTGTTTTCCCAACGATCAAGGAAATGCCGCATCGCTTCGGCACTGGCATTTTCCCAACTGCCCCAGATCCCGGTGAGCGGCCCGCGCGTCACGGCCATGCCGAGGACGTCGAACAGTTGCCGGGTGAGTTTGAGCATTTCCGGCGACAGGTGGTCGAGGCTGTAGTCCAGCGACTTGAGCGTGCCTTCAACAGCGCTTGGCAGTTTCTCGGCCGCCACGGCGCCGTCGAGCATCACCGGAATCAGTGCGCGCAGAAACAGCAGATCGCCGTCACGCAACGACACAAAACCATTGGCCGCGATGCTCGACGAGCAGCCGCTGAGGCTGGCACCGAGCCCGGCAGTGGCAAGGAACGCGGTAGCGCCGAGGCTGAATTTCAGCAGGCCACGGCGGGACAGTGCAGGTGTTTCGGTCAGGCTTGGGTGCATTGTTTTTATTACCCGGCGGTGACGAATGTTTAGCGAATGAACAGCTTCTGAATCAGTTTCTGGATCGATTTGCCGTAGGGCGGGTAAATCAGTCTGGCGGCGTTGAAGCGCTGTTTAATCAGCACGCCTTTGGCTTTGCTGAAGGTCAGGAAGCCTTCGTGGCCGTGGTAATGGCCCATGCCGGAAGCGCCGACGCCGCCAAACGGCATATCGTCCTGAGCCACATGCAGCAACGTGTCGTTCAGGCACACGCCGCCCGAATGGGTTTCGTGCAGCACGCGGTTCTGTTCGCGTTTGTCGTAGCCAAAGTAGTAAAGAGCCAGAGGTCGTGGCCGCTGATTGATGTAAGCAAATGCCTGCTCGAGATCCTGATACGGCACGATCGGCAGCAACGGGCCGAAGATTTCGTCCTGCATCACCGTCATTTCATCACTGACATTCAGCAGCACACTGTGCGGCATGCGTCGACCCTGGCCCTGCTCGAACAGCGGAATCAACAGCGCGCCCTTGCTGGTGGCGTCGCTGACATAGCCGTTGAGCCGTGCCAATTGGCGTTCGTTGATGATCGCCGTGTAGTCCGGATTGTCGGTGAGTGTCGGATAAAAACCCTGTACGGCCTGGCGATAGGCTTCGACAAAGCCGCCGACCCGGTCTTCCGGTACCAGCACGTAATCCGGGGCAACGCAGGTCTGACCGGCGTTGAGGGTTTTACCGAAGGCAATGCGCTCGGCAGCATCCTTGAGCGGCACATCGCGGGAGACGATGGCCGGCGACTTGCCGCCCAGTTCCAGTGTCACCGGGGTCAGGTTTTCGGCGGCGGCGCGCATCACGTGTTTGCCGATACTGGTGGCGCCGGTGAACAGCAAATGATCGAAGCGCAGGCGCGAGAATGCCACGCCGATGTCGGCCTCACCGAGCACCACGCAGACCAGGTCTTCGGGGAAGATTCGCGCCAGCAATTCTTTGAGCAACAAGCCGGTGGCCGGGGTCGATTCGCTGAGTTTGAGCATCACCCGGTTGCCCGCCGCCAAGGCGCCGACCAGTGGGCCGACCGCCAGATACAACGGGTAATTCCACGGTACGATGACGCCGACCACGCCCAATGGCTGATACACCACTTTTGCCGAAGCAGGCTGGAATGCCATGCCGACCTTGCGCCGCGAGGCTTTCATCCAGCCTTTGAGATGACGGCTGGCGTAATGAATGCCGTGCAGGCTTGGCATCAGCTCGGCAAGCAGGGTTTCATCGGCGCTGCGATGACTGAAATCGGAGCTGATCGCCGCGATCAATGCCTGACGCTCGTTGCTGAGCAAATCACTCAGTGCCTTGAGCCATTGCTGACGCTGGGCGGCGGCTGGCATCGGATTGGCCGCATACGCAGCCCGCTGCGCCTCGAACAACCGGTCCAGCTCGGCCAACGGTTGTTGCAGCGTTTGCAGGTAAGCAATGTCGGCAGTCATGGTCTGCTCCGGATTTATTGTAGTGATGAACTTTTTAGAGTCTATGCTCTAGAAAGTCAAATGACTTCCTTGCACAGCAGTGTTTTATCCATTTCCGGTTAGGTCGTAAGATGCCCCCCAACGCACTCTGAATTAAAGCTCAAGCCATGGCCCCACGAATAAAAACCAGCGAGCGTATCGTGCTGAACAGCCTTGAGCTGTTCAATCAGCAGGGCGAGCGCAGCATCAGCACCAATCACATCGCCGCCCACATGGAGATTTCTCCGGGCAACCTGTACTACCACTTCCCCAACAAGCAGGCGATCATCGCCGTGTTGTTCAGTGAGTACGAAAGCCTTGTGGACAGCTTTCTGCGCCCGCCGCAGGGGCGTGCGGCGACGGTCGAGGATAAGCGTTTCTATCTCAAGGAATTGCTTTCGGCGATGTGGCGCTACCGCTTTCTGCACCGCGATCTGGAGCATCTGCTCGACAGCGATCCGGAACTGGCCGCCCGTTATCGGCGCTTCTCCCAGCGCTGCGTGATTCAGGGCGCGGCGATCTACGAAGGTTTTGTCGCCGCCGGGATCCTTGATATGGACCGCGTGCAGATCGAATCCTTGACCCTCAACGCCTGGATCATCCTGACATCCTGGGTGCGCTTCCTGTGCACCACCCGCGAAAACTCCAACCACCTCAGTGAGCAAGCCATTAAACGTGGCGTGTACCAGGTGCTGGTGCTGGAAGCCGGTTTTGTCACTGAACAGGCGCGAGACGAGGTCAATGCGTTGTTCGAAGAGTTCTACGTGCCGCTGGCCCAGGCCCTTGAAGACGTGAAATAAACCGTTCTGTTGAAATCCCTCAGGAGCCCGTTATGCCGATTGCGCAACTGATCAGCCCCGAAGCACTGGATGCCCGCAAGGCGCAGCCGGGGCTGGTGATTCTCGATTGTCGTTTTGCCCTCGAAGACCTGGATTACGGTCAGCGCAGCTATGCCGAAGGGCACATTGCCGGGGCGAGCTTCGCCGATCTTGAGCGTGACCTCAGCGGTACCGTGGTCAAAGGCGTGACTGGCCGTCATCCGTTGCCCGAGCCTGCGGCGTTGGTCGAGCGGCTGCAGGCGTGGGGCATCAACAACGACAGCGACGTGGTTTTGTACGACGACGGTCCCGGTGCCTACGCGGCGCGGGCATGGTGGTTGCTCGCGTGGCTGGGCAAACGCGACGGCGTGTTCATTCTCGATGGCGGGCTCAAGGCGTGGCATGCGGCGGGGCTGCCGCTGAGCCTGGATGCGCCGACTGTCACGACGGGCAACTTCAGTGGCCAGCCGGATATGCAACTGCTGCTTAACGCCAAGCAATTGCAGCAACGCCTTGGGCAGCCAACGCTGACCCTGCTCGACGCCCGCGCCTTGCCGCGCTTCAAGGGTGAAGTGGAGCCGATCGATCCAGTGGCGGGGCATATTCCCGGCGCGCAATGCGCAGCGTTCACCGACAACCTCGGCAGCGATGGGCGCTTCCTGCCCGCCGATCAGCTCAAGCAGCGTTTTGCCGCGAAGCTCGGTGAACGTTCGCCAGCGGATCTGGTGGCTTATTGCGGTTCTGGCGTGACGGCGTGTCACAACCTGTTTGCGTTGTGCCTGGCGGGTTATCCGCTGGGATCGTTGTACGCCGGGTCGTGGAGCGAGTGGATCAACGAGCCTTCGCGCGGTATCGCCACCGGCGAATAACCAATACCTGTGGGAGCGAGCATGCTCGCGAATGCGTCCTGTCAGTCACTATTTCTTGGACTGACACACCGCTTTCGCGAGCAGGCTCGCTCCCACCTTGGTTATTCGTTGTCTGAAGGAAATTGTCGGGCGCTGCGATACGCGGCGGGGCCGACGCCATAAGCCTGTTTGAACTGTCGGCTCAAATGGCTCTGGTCGGCAAAACCCAATTGCGTGGCGACCTCCACGGGCAGGCAGCCATGTTGCAGGAGTGCGCGCGCCTGGGCGATGCGTTGCTGCATCAGCCAGGTGTGCGGTGGCATGCCAGTGGCGCGGCGGAACACTCGGGCGAAATGGAAGGGTGACAGATTGACCGCCGCCGCCAGTTCTTCCAGTGACGGTGGCGCCGCCAGTTGCGCGTGCAGCAATTCTTTGCCCAACAGCACCGCACGGTGTTCCTTGCCGGCTCGACCGGGCACCGGCACTGCCGCATGGCGCTGCAACAGCAGCAACATCATTTCGCGCCACAGCGTTTGCTGCTGCAGCGCTGTGGCCGGACTTTCGAGCAAACGGTGCAACTGGGCAAAGCCGTTGACCAGATCCGGATCCCTATACAGCGTGGCGCCGAACGCCGGCAGGTTGGTGCTGGACAGCTCCAGCTCATCGAGCAACGAAACGATTTGCGAGGTGTCGGGATAAAACGCCCGATACAGCCAGCCATCCTCAGTGCCTTTATGCCCGGTGTGCAATTCGTCCGGATTGATCAAGACCAGTGTGCCGCTGCCGGCCAGATGCTCGGCGCCGCGATAACGGTAGCGCTGGGCACCGGCCATGATCATGCCGATCACGAAGCCGTCGTGCACATGCGGGGCGAAACGATGCTCGATGTAGCGCGCCGACAACAATTCGACCCCGGCCAGCGGCGCGGTTTGCCAGAAGCGGATCGACTCGCCCTGATCACTCATGCGGGCAAGCTGGCCAGCCATTGCGGGATGCGGCGTTCGAGGTAGTAGCCGGGTTGGCGCACTGAGCCGTCGACGAAACCGACATGCCCGCCGCGTGGCTGCAACTCAAATGCGGTTGAGGCCGACAGTTCATCAGCCTGGGGCAAGCTGTGCGGGAATACGAATGGATCGTCTGCCGCCTGAATGATCAGGGTCGGGGTGCGAATCTCGCCGAGGAAATAGCGGCTCGATGCGCGCCGGTAGTAATCCTCGGCATCGTTGAAACCATGTAGCGGCGCGGTCACCCGGCCATCGAAATCCCAGAACGTACGCATGTTCTCCAGCGAGCCAAGCGCTGCCAGTGCCGCGAGGCCGTCTTCGCGTCCGTCATGCTGGAACTGCCGTTGCTTGTTCTTGATGTAGGCAACCATCTCGCGCATGAAGTGCGCCTGATAGACCTTGGAAAATCCCTGGCCGATGCGGTCGGCGCATTGATCGAGGCGAAACGGCACGGACACCGCCACCGCGCCAAGCACGCCACTGGCGCTGCCGGTTTCCCCGAGATGTTTGAGCAACACATTGCCACCCAAGGAATAGCCAACGGCATACAGCGGTGCCAGCGGTCGTTTCGCGCGCAGGTGCCTGATGGTTTCGGCGAGGTCTTCGCTTGCGCCGGAGTGGTAGCTGCGCGGCAGCAGATTCGGTTCGCCCGAGCAGCCGCGCCAGTTCAGCGCGACACTGGCCCAGCCTTGATCGGCCAAGGCTTTTTGGATACCCGCTACATAAGGCGAATTGGACGAGCCGGTCAGCCCATGCAGCACCAGCACCAGTGGCGCATCGGCGGTGTGCGGGCCGTGCCAGTCGAGGTCGAGAAAGTCGCCATCCTCAAGCCACAGGCGCTCGCGCTCACGTTCGATATGCACGGTTTTGCGCCACAGCGGCCCCCACAAGGTTTGCAGGTGCGGATTGCCGAGGCCGAGGGCGGGGGTGAAGCGTTCTGAAGAGGCGGACACGATGGTTCTCGATGCAGAGCGGCGACCCCATTGGAAGGGACGCCGCTGATTCAGACCGGTTGGTTAGCCGGCGATCTCTGCCGTACGTTGCCACAACGCGTAGTAAACCCGGCCGGATTTCTGTTCGCGGTGCAGGCGCCAGTTGCCCGGCAGTCCCAGCGTCGATGGCGCCGTTTCGCTTTCAGTGTAGATCCACGAGTCGGGCGCCAGCCACTGACGCTCTTCGAGCAAGGTGCAAACGGCCGGCAGCAGGTTCTGGTTGAACGGCGGGTCGAGGAATACCAGATCGAACGCACTGGCGGTCTGGGTTTCCAGATAACGCAGGGCATCGGCGGTCTGCACCTGGCCGTTGGTGCAGCGCAGGGTGCCGAGGTGTTCCTTCAGGCTGGAAACGGCGATGTTGCTGGCATCCAGCGCCTGACCCATGGCCGCGCCACGGGACAGTGCTTCGAGAAACAGCGCGCCGCTGCCGGCAAACGGGTCGAGCACCTTGGCCCCTTCAACGTACGGTGCGAGCCAGTTGAACAGGGTTTCACGCACGCGATCCGGCGTCGGGCGCAGGCCCGGCGCGTCGGGGAAGCTCAGCTTGCGGCTGCGCCATTGGCCGCCAATGATGCGCAACTGGTTCACGCCGTTATGGACGTTCTGCGCGGGTTTTTTAGGCGATCGGGTAGCCATTAATGCTCCGGAACCCCGAGCGGTTGCTCGGCAGGTTTATCAGATGGGGCCGGTAACGGCTTTTGCGGCACGGTCGGGCCAGCGGTGACGATGACCATTTTGTCCGTGCTCAGGTGCTTGTTCAGGGCGTCGCGGACTTGCTCGACGGTCAGGCTTTGCGACTGACGCATGAAGTCATCCAGGTAGCTCAACGGCAGATTATAGAAGCCCATCGCGCCGAGTTGGCCAACGATATCGGCATTGCTCGCGGTCGATAGCGGGAAGCTGCCGGCCAGTTCGCGTTTGGCGTCGTCGAGCTCCTTCTGCGTCGGACCGGTTTTCAGGTAGTCGGCGAGCACGTCCTGCACCAGTTTCAGGGTGCCTTCGCTCATTTCCGCGCGGGTCTGCAGGTTGATCATGAACGGGCCGCGCGCCTGCATCGGGCTGAAGGCCGAGTACACGCCGTAGGTCAGGCCGCGCTTCTCGCGCACTTCGCTCATCAGACGCGTGCCGAAACCGCCGCCACCGAGGATCTGGTTGCCCATCGACAGCGCGGCGTAATCGGGATCGTCACGGTCGATGCCCAGTTGCGCGAGCATCAGGTTGGTCTGCTTCGACGGGAATTCGATATGGCCAGTGCTGGCCTTCGGTTCCTGCGGCTGAGCGATTTTCGCCAGCGCCGGGCCTTTCGGCAGTGCAGAAGAGACCTGATTGGCAATCGCCTCGGCTTCCGTGCGAGACAAGTCACCGACCAGCGCAATCACCACGTTGCCAGCGGCGTAAGCCTTGGCGTGGAACTCACGCAGTTGCGCGAGGGTAATCTTCGGCACGCTTTGCGGGTTGCCATCGCTCGAATGCGCGTACGGGTGATCGCCATACAGACGCTTCATCAGCTCAAGGCTGGCGAGTTTGCCGGGGTTCTGTTTCTGGTATTCGAATCCGGCGAGCATCTGGTTCTTGATGCGTGCGAAAGAGTCGGCCGGGAAGGTCGGTTTGCCAACCACTTCCGCGAACAGCTTCAGCGCCGGTTCACGTTTGTCGGTGGCACTCAGACTGCGCAACGAAGCCAGCGCCATGTCCTTGAACGCACCGTTGCCGAAGTCTGCACCGAGGCCTTCAAAGCCTTGAGCGATGGCGCCGACGTCTTTGCCGGCGACACCTTCGTTGAGCATGGCGTTGGTCAGCACCGCCAGACCCGAGGCGCTGCCGTCCTGGCTGCTGCCAGCGGCGAAGATCAGGCGCATGTCGAACATCGGCAACTCATGGGCTTCGACGAACAGCACTTTGGCGCCTGCGGCGGTGCTCCAGGTTTGTACATCGAGCTTGCGGCTGGCCGGGGCCTTGCCGTCGAGTTCGGCCAGCGATTGCAGCTTCTGGCTGGTTTTGGCATTGTCCAGCGCTTCGCTGGCATTGCTGTCAGCGCCTGGCGACAGGTAGAGCGCGGCAGAGCCGATCACCGCCACGGCAATCAGGCCGAGCAGCAGGCGTGGGGATTTGCGCTTACTCATGAGTCGTCTCCAGTGGCAGGACGTGGGCGACGCTGAGACGTTCGCGGGTGAAATACAGCTTGGCAGCGTTCTGGATGTCTTGCGGGGTCACGCTTTCCAGATCGGCCAGTTCGGTGTCCATCAGTTTCCACGACAGACCGACGGTTTCCAGTTGGCCGATGGCGGTGGCCTGGCTGGTGATCGAATCACGTTCGAAGACCAGACCGGCGATCACTTGTGCACGCACGCGCTCCAGTTCTTCGGCGGACGGCGCGGTGGTTTTCAGCTGCTCCAGCAACTTCCACAGACCGGCCTCGGCTTGCGCCATGGTCTTTTTCTTCTGCGTGTTCGGGGTTGCCGACAGGGTGAACAGGCTGTCGCCACGGGTGTAGGCGTCGTAGCTCGACGAACCGCCGGAGACCAGCTCTTCGCCGCGCTCCAGTTGCGTCGGGATGCGACCGCTGTAGCCACCGTCGAGAAGGGCCGAGATCAGGCGCAAGGCGTTGACTGAGCGTTTGTCTTCAGCGGTGGCGATGCTCGGCACGTTGAAACCAAGCATCAGGCTCGGTAGCTGAGTCTGCACGTGCAGGGTGATCTGGCGTTCGCCCGGTTCAGCCAGTTCCAGTGGTTTTTTCGCCGGTGGCACGTCGCGCTTGGCGATCGGGCCGAAATAGCGCTGAGCGAGGGTTTTCACTTCGTCCGGAGTAACGTCACCGACCACTACCAGCGTGGCGTTGTTCGGCACGTACCAGGATTGATACCAGTGGCGCAGCTCTTCGACTTTCATGCGGTCGAGGTCGGCCATCCAGCCAATGGTCGGCGTGTGGTAACCGCTGGCCGGGTAGGCCATGGCCTTGTAGCGCTCGTAAGCCTTGGACATCGGCTTGTCATCGGTGCGCAAGCGGCGCTCTTCCTTGATGACTTCGATTTCCTTGGCGAACTCGTCGGCCGGCAGGCGCAGATTGGCCATGCGGTCGGCTTCCAGTTCAAAGGCTACGCCCAGGCGGTCGCGGGCCAGCACCTGGTAATAAGCAGTGAAGTCGTCGCTGGTGAAGGCGTTCTCTTCGGCGCCCAGATCGCGAAGGATCAGCGACGCTTCGCCGGGGCCGACTTTCTCACTGCCCTTGAACATCATGTGCTCAAGTGCGTGGGACAGACCGGTCTGGCCCGGGGTTTCGTAGCTGGAACCGACCTTGTACCAGACCTGCGAGACCACCACCGGCGCGCGATGGTCTTCGCGCACGACGACCTTGAGGCCGTTGTCTAGGGTGAATTCGTGAGTCGGTTGCGGGTCGGCCGCCAGGGCCGAAAGGGGCAGGCAGACTGTGCTGAGCAGCAGGCCTGCGGCGCGGCGGGCTAGAGCATTCATTCGTTTTTTAACCTGTTGGGCTGCCCGCTTGGTCTTAGCGTCAGCGGGCGAGAGGGTGCTAGGATACTGATCCGTTTTACTGGCGACCACGCCTATCAGGTTTTCAGACCTGATCCGGCTGAATGGGTTTGCGGCAAAAAGCTGCGGTTTATCGACTAAACTTCGCTTTTTCGCCGAATTTGCCGGTTTAGTCCTTCGTTTATACGATTCTTTGGGGTGCCGCTGGCGCCTCGACAAAATGTTGCGCGTGAACAAGCTGGATGAAACACAGTCTGTTCTGCATCAAATATTTATTTGCCGGGGCGCCCTTATGGCGCGTCGCTACCGTGAGATAGCCGTCCTCCATGTTTGGTTCCAACGACGACAAGAAGACCCCAGCTGCGGCTGGCGAGAAGAAAAGCCTGTTCGGATGGCTGCGTAAGAAACCGCAGGAACCCGTCGTCGAACAGCCGCCCGCGATTCCTGAGCCTGCCCCGGCGCCCGCTCCGGTAATAGAAGAAGAGCCGGCACCGATTGTGCTGCCGATTGCCGAGCCGGTGCTGCAACCGGTTGAGCCGGAACCCGAGCCTGAAGCGCCAGTGGCGGCTGAACTGCCGCTGACCCCGGCGGCCGAGCCGTGGTTGACCTTGCCAGTGGCGGAAGAGCCGGTGGCGTTGGTTGAAGAAGCTGCGCCGCACGTCACTCCGGAGATTCCTGCACCTGCCGCGTTTGTGCCCGAAGTTGCTCCGACGCCTGTGGTTGAGCCGGTTGTCGAGCCTGCGCCGGTTGTAGCTGAACCTATTGTTTCTGAGCCTGTAGCTCCGGTAGTTGTCGCCCCCGTTGCGCCGGTCATTCAACAGCCCGAGCCTGCACCTGCACCTGCCCCTGCCCCCGCCCCCGCCCCCGCCCCTGTTACGGTTGCTCCAGTCGTGCCGGTTGAAGCGATGGCCGAAGCGCCAGTCGAAGCCCCGCGCACCGAAGAAACCAAAGCCGGTTTCTTCGCTCGTCTTAAACAAGGCTTGTCCAAGACCAGCGCCAGCATCGGCGAGGGCATGGCCAGCCTGTTCCTCGGCCGCAAAACCATCGACGACGATCTGCTCGATGACCTCGAAACCCGTCTGCTCACCGCCGACGTCGGCGTCGAAGCCACCACGCAAATCATCCAGCGTCTGACTCAGAAGGTCGCCCGCAAAGAGCTGGCCGACGCCGACGCGCTGTACAAATCCCTGCAGGCCGAACTGGCTGCGATGCTCAAACCTGTCGAACAACCGCTGAAAATCGCTTCGCAGAACAAGCCGTTCGTGATTCTGGTGGTGGGCGTCAACGGCGCCGGCAAGACCACCACCATCGGCAAACTGGCGAAGAAGCTGCAACTGGAAGGCAAGAAAGTCATGCTCGCCGCCGGTGACACCTTCCGTGCCGCTGCGGTGGAGCAATTGCAGGTCTGGGGCGAACGCAACAAGATCCCGGTGATCGCCCAGCACACTGGCGCCGACTCGGCTTCGGTGATCTTCGACGCCGTTCAGGCCGCCAAGGCGCGTGGCATCGACGTATTGATCGCTGACACCGCCGGTCGTCTGCACACCAAAGACAACCTGATGGAAGAGCTGAAAAAGGTTCGCCGGGTCATCGGTAAGCTCGACGCCGACGCGCCGCACGAAGTGCTGCTGGTGCTCGACGCCGGTACTGGCCAGAACGCCATCAACCAGGCCAAGCAATTCAACCAGACCGTCGAACTGACCGGCCTGGCGCTGACCAAACTCGACGGTACCGCCAAGGGTGGGGTGATCTTCGCCCTGGCCAAGCAGTTCGGCCTGCCGATCCGCTACATCGGCGTCGGTGAAGGCATCGACGATTTGCGTACCTTTGAAGCCGAACCCTTTGTCCAGGCACTGTTTGCCGAGCGGGAGCGTTCATGATTCGTTTCGAACAGGTCGGTAAACGCTACCCGAACGGTCACGTCGGCTTGCATGAGCTGAGCTTTCGAGTCCGTCGTGGCGAGTTCTTGTTTGTTACCGGCCACTCCGGTGCCGGTAAATCCACCTTGTTGCGCCTGTTGCTGGCGATGGAACGTCCGACCAGCGGCAAACTGCTGCTGGCCGGGCAAGACCTGAGCACCATCAGCAACGCGCAGATTCCGTTCCTGCGCCGGCAGATCGGCGTGGTGTTCCAGAATCACCAGTTGCTGTTCGATCGCACGGTGTTCAACAACGTCGCGTTGCCGCTGCAGATTCTTGGCTTGTCCAAGGCCGAAATCGCCAAGCGTGTCGATTCGGCACTTGAGCGCGTGGCGCTGTCGGATAAAACCGATCTGTACCCGGGCGATCTGTCCACCGGTCAGCAACAGCGCGTCGGCATCGCCCGCGCCATCGTTCACCGTCCGGCCTTGCTGCTCGCGGACGAACCGACCGGTAACCTCGACCCGCGTCTGGCGGCGGAAATCATGGGCGTGTTCGAAGACATCAACCGTCTGGGCACCAGCGTGCTGATCGCCAGTCACGACCTGGCACTGATCGCGCGCATGCGTCACCGCATGCTGACCCTGCAACGCGGCCGATTGATTGGCGACGGGGAGGCCGGCGAATGAGTGCGACACGCAGTCCGAAGGTTTCCGAACGCGTGGCCCCGAAAGCCGCCGATCCGCAGCCGCCAAAGAAGAAAAAGCACGACGATGACGATGGCCCGGACTTTGCCACGCTGTTCCGTGCCTGGGTCGAAAGTCATCGCGCCAGCCTGCTCGACAGCCTGCGTCGTTTGGGCAAACAGCCGATCGGCAGCTTCTTCACCTGCATGGTGATGGCGGTCGCGCTGAGCCTGCCGATGGGCCTTTCGCTGTTGCTCAACAATGTCGAACGTCTTGGCGGTTCGTGGCAGCGGGCAGCGCAGATCTCGCTGTATCTGCAACTCGACGCCAGCCCCGAGCAAGGCGAGACGTTGCGTGAACAGATCAAAGGCATGCCCGGCGTAGCTGATGCTGAATATGTCGGCCGTGATCAGGCGCTGGAAGAGTTCCAGCAACAGTCCGGACTGGGCGAAGCCCTGCGCGAGCTGCCGGAGAACCCATTGCCGGGCGTGGTGCTGGTCACTCCGAACGAAGTCGACAAGCCGACCCTGGAAGCATTAAGACAAAAACTTTCCGAGCTGCCCAAGGTACAACAGGCGCAACTTGATCTAGTCTGGGTCGAGCGTCTGGCCGCCATCCTCAAGCTTGGCGATCGTTTTGTCTTCGGTCTGACGGTGCTTTTGGTTTCCGCATTACTTTTGGTGATAGGCAATACCATTCGTCTTCATATTGAAAACCGCCGCACAGAGATAGAAGTGATTAAACTCGTCGGCGGCACTGACAGTTATGTGCGACGTCCCTTCCTTTATATGGGGGCGTTGTATGGCTTCGGTGCGGGGCTGTTGTCCTGGGGCGTATTGGCGTTCGGCCTGAACTGGCTGAACGACGCGGTGGTTGGACTGGCCGGCTTGTACGGCAGTGATTTCGCGCTGGCCGGAGTGCCAGTTGCCGACGGTCTGTCGCTCTTGCTTGGCGCGGTGCTGTTGGGTTATATCGGTGCATGGATTGCAGTCGCACGCCATCTCAGGGAGCTGGCGCCGAAGTAGAATCTTTTTTGCGCGTGATTGACCTCGCGGTTTTTTGGGAACTTGTATTTGAGTTCCCGGTCAATTTTTCGCAGTGCTGAGAAGCACGAGTATGTAAGTGGGAGGTTTTTTCGTATGACCAATTCTTTGCAACCTGCGTATGCGTTGGTTCCGGGTGCGAACCTGGAAGCTTACGTGCACACCGTCAACAGCATTCCATTGCTGACGCCGGAGCAGGAGCGTGAACTGGCCGAGAGTCTCTACTATGAGCAGGATTTGGGGGCGGCTCGGCAGATGGTGCTCGCCCACCTGCGTTTTGTCGTACACATTGCCCGTAGCTATTCCGGCTACGGTCTGGCTCAGGCTGACCTGATCCAGGAAGGTAACGTTGGCCTGATGAAGGCCGTAAAACGCTTCAACCCGGAAATGGGTGTGCGTCTGGTGTCGTTCGCCGTGCACTGGATCAAGGCGGAAATTCACGAGTTCATCCTGCGCAACTGGCGCATTGTGAAAGTCGCGACCACCAAGGCCCAGCGCAAGCTGTTCTTCAACCTGCGCAGCCAGAAGAAACGTCTGGCGTGGCTGAACAACGAGGAAGTCCACCGTGTGGCGGAAAGCCTCGGCGTTGAACCGCGTGAAGTGCGCGAGATGGAAAGTCGCCTGACCGGCCATGACATGGCCTTCGACCCGGCTGCTGAAGCCGACGACGACAGCGCTTTCCAGTCGCCGGCCAACTACCTGGAAGACCACCGGTACGACCCGGCGCGTCAACTGGAAGATGCCGACTGGAGCGACAACTCCAACAGCAACCTGCACGAAGCGCTGGAAGTGCTGGACGAACGCAGCCGCGACATTCTCTACCAGCGTTGGCTGGCAGAAGAGAAAGCCACGCTGCACGACCTGGCGCAGAAGTACAACGTGTCGGCCGAGCGGATCCGTCAGCTCGAGAAGAGCGCGATGAACAAGCTCAAATTGTCGATCGCCGCGTAACCGGCGAGCAGGCAATAAAAAACGCCCTGATCAGCGATGATCGGGGCGTTTTCATTTCTGGATTCACACAAAGCCATTGTAGGAGTGAGCCTGCATTTAGATCCTCGGTGTCATCGAGACCACGGTGCCCGCCGCGAATCGTTCAGTCCGAGCAAATAGCTATCCCCACCCAACTGACTCATCTGCTGGCGAATCCACCCGGCCCGACGCGAGACATAAGCGGTCGGATGACTGGCACTCCAGACACGCGGATTGGGCAGAACAGCCGCCAGATAACTCGCCTGCTGCCGCGACAACGACTTCGCGCTCACACCAAAGTGATGGCGGGCGGCAGCTTCAGCACCAAACACCCCGTCATCCCACTCGACACTGTTCAGATACACCTCAAGAATCCGCTGCTTGGGCCAGAACACTTCGATCAACGCTGTAAACCAGGCCTCCAGACCTTTGCGCAGATAGCTGCGCCCGGCCCACAGAAACAGATTCTTCGACACCTGCTGACTCAAGGTACTGGCGCCGCGAATCGATCCACCGAGCTCGTTGTGCGCCAACGCGGCCTGAATCGCACTGAAGTCAAAGCCCCAATGCTCGGGAAACTTCTGATCCTCACCGGCCATGACCGCGACTTTGAGGTCGTCGGAGATCTCGTCCCATGGTTTCCAGGTACGTTGCAGGTCAATCGGCTCGCCATCGACCCAGGATTCGACTTTGCGCTCGACCATCAACGCCGTGCCCGGCGGCGGCACGAAGCGAAACACCAGCACCAGCAAGATGCTGCCGCCCGCGAACCAGAGCAGGGCCTTCGTGAGACGACGGAAAATAGTACGCAGCATAGAGATGGCTTGGCCGAACCGGTGGAGCGGGCCATTATACAGACCCTGCCGATCGCGTCTGACTGGAGTTCCCAATGCTGCGTGGCTTTTTGATGCTGGCCGCTTTTTTTGGTTTTACCGGGGTCGCTTTGGGCGCATTCGCTGCCCATGGCCTGAAAAACCGCCTGACGCCCGAGTACCTCGCGATTTTCCACACCGGCGTGACCTATCAGTTGGTGCACACCTTGGCGCTGTTCGGTGTGGCGCTGTTGGCCACGCAGATTCAGGGCCGACTGGTTGCTTGGGCCGGCGTGTCGTTTACCGTCGGCATCCTGCTGTTCTCCGGCAGCCTTTACGTGTTGACCACCACCGGCATCAGCAAGCTCGGCATCATCACCCCGTTCGGTGGTCTGGCGTTTCTGGCCGGTTGGGTCTGCCTGGGCCTCGCCGCCTGGCGCTTGCAGCCAACCGCTTGACGCTTGGTGCTGACCTTTAGGTCATGATCGGGCTAGAATGCCAGCCCCTAAAAATGATGGCGGCGTTGTGCATGCGCATTCAATTGAACGGCGAATCCCTTGAACTGCCCGACGGCGAGACCGTTGCGGCCCTGATCACTCGTCTGGAACTGACCGGACGCCGGGTGGCAGTCGAACTCAATCTGGATATCGTCCCGCGCAGCCAGCATGCCGACACCACGCTCAACGATGGCGACAACGTTGAAGTGGTGCACGCCATCGGCGGCGGCTGATCGCCCGGCCCGCAAGGGCACAGAATTCTGCAAGACCCTCACTCCTAAAGAGGATTCCCCATGAGCATCGTTCGTAGCGACAAGCCTTTTGTGCTGGCCGGTCGTACTTACCAGTCGCGTTTGCTGGTCGGTACCGGCAAGTACCGTGACATGGAAGAAACCCGTCAGGCCATCGAAGCCTCGGGTGCCGAAATCGTCACCTTCGCCGTGCGCCGCACCAACCTCGGCCAGATCGAAGGCGAGCCGAACCTGCTCGACGTGCTGTCGCCGCAGCGCTACACCTTCCTGCCGAACACCGCCGGTTGCTACGACGCCATCGAAGCCGTGCGTACCTGCCGCCTGGCCCGTGAGCTGCTCGACGGCCACAACCTGGTGAAGCTGGAAGTACTGGCGGACCAGAAAACCCTGTTTCCTAACGTGATCGAAACCCTCAAGGCCGCGGAAACGCTGGTCAAGGAAGGTTTCGACGTGATGGTCTACACCAGCGATGACCCGATCATCGCCCGTCAACTGGCAGAAATCGGCTGCATCGCGGTGATGCCGCTGGCCGGTCTGATCGGTTCCGGTCTGGGGATCTGCAACCCGTACAACCTGCAGATCATCCTCGAAGAAGCCAAGATCCCTGTGTTGGTCGATGCCGGTGTCGGCACTGCGTCCGACGCAACCATCGCCATGGAACTGGGTTGTGATGCGGTGCTGATGAACTCGGCCATCGCCCACGCCCAGCAGCCGGTGATGATGGCTGAAGCCATGAAACACGCCATCGTTGCAGGCCGTCTGGCCTACCTCGCTGGCCGTATGCCGAAAAAACTCTATGCCAGCGCCTCTTCGCCGCTGGATGGTCTGATCAAGTAAGAGCCATTGATGACTGAATCGAACGACACGCCTATCCAGACGGAAGAAGGCGACGAGCGCCAACACCGCCGCATCAAGAGTTTCGTGATGCGCGCCGGGCGCATGACCGAAGGCCAGCAACGCGGTCTGGATCAGGGCGCGCCGCTGTACGTGTTGCCGCTGGCCGACGCGCCGGTGGATTACGATCAGGTTTTCGGCCGTTCGGCACCGCGCTCGCTGGAGATCGGTTTCGGCATGGGCCACTCGCTGCTGGAAATGGCCGCGGCCGCACCGGATCAGGATTTCATCGGCGTGGAAGTTCACCGTCCGGGTGTCGGCGCGCTGCTCAATGGCGTGCTTACCCAAGGCCTGACCAACCTGCGGGTCTACGATTGCGACGCGATCGAAGTGCTCAACCGCTGCATCGCCGACAACAGCCTCGATCGCCTGATGCTGTTCTTCCCGGACCCGTGGCACAAGAGCCGTCACCACAAGCGTCGCATCGTTCAGGCCTCGTTCGCTGAACTGGTGCGCAGCAAGTTGAAGGTTGGCGGCATTCTGCACATGGCCACCGACTGGGAACCGTACGCCGAATACATGCTGGAAGTGATGAACGTCGCGCCGGGCTATCGCAACCTCGCCGAAGACGGCAAGTGCGTGCCACGCCCGGCTGAACGCCCGATCACCAAGTTCGAGCGCCGCGGCGAACGTCTTGGCCATGGCGTGTGGGACCTGAAGTTCGAAAAACAGTCCTGAGCATCACGCGATACCCAATGTAGGAGTGAGCCTGCTCGCGATAGCGGTGGATCAGTCAGTACTTATGCCGACTGACACACCGCTATCGCGAGCAGGCTCACTCCTACAGTTGTTTTTGGGGGCCTTAAAGATTGCTGGCGATCCGCCGAAAGCTCTACGTCCCCCACTTGTAAAGGAAGACGAGTCTTGAAAGCCATTTTCGCCTGCACGCTGGTTCTGGGTTTATTGTTTTGCGCCGCCTGCGAGCGGGTAGTCACCCCTGAGGAATACTTTGCAAGTGCGCAGAGAACGGCGGTGAAGATCGAGCGCGAAGCCAATGAGCGCATCAGGCGGGAGGCCGCCGGAGAAACGCTCGAATACACCCCGGAGCAATTGCGCGTTGCAGAGGGCGATATTGAAGCGCTGGCCGAGAATTTGAAGCACGCATCGGATGGCGGACACACGCTGGCAACGTACCTGCTGGCCAGTCTGCAGGACAATCCGATGTTCTCTGAGCGAACACGCCTGGAAACTTGCGGCCTGTACCAGAAAGCCATGGATCAAGGGTTACTGGCGGCCGCGGTGGGTTACTACCATCTGTGCGACAAAGCCTATGAACGGTTTGATTTGCACAACGCCGATCATTTGAAATTCCTGCAGTCGCTGGAACAGTTGTTGAGTAAACCCGACGCTCATGTTGACGATTATCCGCTGCAGGCCAAGCGCTCCCTGTGTTTCCTGGACGAGAGGGCGCCCCAGACTCAGCAAGGTGTGGCAGCGGCCATGCGCGCCCGCGCTGTGGCGTTGATGTTGTCAGAGGAGCAGTATCGGGCTGAGGCCAACTACATTCTGGCGCTGACACGGGTAAACGCCAGCGACCGACACGACAGTCAGAGCATTTTGTATCTGGATAGCGCTGAAGCACTGGGCTGCCAGGACTATTACGGGCTCAGCGCGATGATCCGCCATGAGGTCAAGTCCGGCGTTAAATAGACGATCCCTGTGGGCGGGCGGGAATCATCACGCCCACATTCATTTTGGATCGTTTTCGGCTCAGCGGCGGTCGGCGACTACGCCAATGAGCACGAGGACTACCAGCAGGACGGGCGCCAGGCTGTAGTTGTTGAACTGGCTCAAGCCTTTGATCACCCAAGGCGTTGCGTAAATCAGCGCCGCGCCGCTGCCGATCAGGCACAGCAGCGCCATCAGTGGCACGCGCAAGGCGCCGGCGATGCTGCCCAGGCGCTGCTCGACCCAGCCTTTGAAGTCAGCGCCGAACAGCACCAGCAAGCAGCCGACCAGCGCCAGGGCGATTTCCGAGAGGTTGCTGCGGCTCCAGCGGGAGACGGTGGCGAGCAGGTCGAGTATCAAATCCATGCGTTTTCCCTTGGGACAGAAGTTGAGGGTTGGGCTCAGTTCAGAAATTGTTGCAGCAAGTCGTTGAGGAACAGCTGTCCGCGCTCGGTGGCCACCAGACGTGACGGTTCGACCTGCAACAGACCGCTTTGTTCTGCCGCTGCCCGGCCTTCGGCGAGGCTTTCCAGCGACAGGCCAGTGCGCTCCGGATACAAGCGCGATTCGACGCCTGCAGTCAGGCGCAAGGCGTTCATCAGAAACTCGAACGGCATCTCGTCGTTGGTCAGCGCTTTTTCGCCGGCCTGGAAGCTTTTTGCCGGGTTGAGATAGTCCTTTGGCAAACGGGTTTTCCAGGTGCGCACGATGCGCCCATCCGGATGGCTGAGCTTGCCATGTGCACCCGCGCCAATGCCGATGAAGTCGCCAAAGCTCCAGTAATTGAGGTTATGCCGCGCCGGACGTCCGGCCTGGGCATACGCCGACACTTCGTATTGCGCGTAACCGTGCTCGGCCAACAGCGCCTGCCCGGCTTCCTGAATGTCCCACAGCGTGTCGTCTTCCGGCAGCACTGGCGGCTGGTTCCAGAACACCGTGTTCGGCTCCAGTGTCAGTTGATACCAGGAAATGTGCGTCGGATTCAGTTCGATGGCCTGGCGCAAATCGCTCAGGGCATCGTCCAGCGATTGATCGGGCAAGCCGTGCATCAAGTCGAGGTTGAAGTTATCGAACCCGGCCTGACGCGCCATGCCCGCCGCGCGCACGGCTTCGTCACCGTTGTGAATGCGGCCCAGTGCCTGGAGCTTTTCCTGCTGGAAACTCTGGATGCCGATCGACAGCCGATTGATCCCCAGCTTGCGGTAGGCGACGAACTTCTCTTGTTCAAAGGTGCCCGGGTTGGCTTCCAGAGTGATTTCGATGTCGTCGGCAAACGGAATGCGCTGCTCGACGCCTTCGAGCAAACGCCCAAGCGCTTCGGCGCTGAACAGGCTCGGCGTACCGCCACCGAAGAAGATCGAGCTGATTTCGCGGCCGTAAACGGCGTGCAGGTCCTGATCGAGATCGGCCAGCAGCGCATCAACGTACTCCTGCTCAGGCAAAACCGGGCTTGCGGTGTGCGAGTTGAAATCGCAATACGGGCATTTGCGTACACACCACGGGATGTGGATGTACAGCGACAAGGGCGGCAGCGTCGGCAACGGCGCCCGAGGCGAAGAAGCGGCGCCGCCGACAATCAGCGACGACGCAGAAGAGTCACGGGTCATTTCAAGCCCAGACGCTGGCGCAGCAGATCCATTGCTCGGGCGCGGTGGCTGATCTGGTTCTTGTCCGCCGGGCTCAGTTCGGCGCTGGACACGTCACGCTCCGGTACCCAAAACAGCGGGTCATAACCGAAACCGTGTTCGCCGCTGGCAGCCGTCAGAATGCGCCCGTGCCACAGGCCTTCGCAGAGGATCGGCAACGGGTCATCGGCGTGACGTACCAGCGCCAGCACGCAAACAAACTGTGCGCCGCGCTCGGCTTCCGGCACATCCTTCAGCGCGTCGAGCAGTTTGGCGTTGTTTGCCGCATCGCCCTTGCCGTCGGCATAACGCGCCGAATAGATGCCCGGCGCACCGCCAAGGAAATCCACCGCCAGACCGGAGTCGTCGGCCAGCGCCGGCAACCCGGAAATACGCGCGGCGTTACGCGCCTTGAGAATCGCGTTCTCGACGAACGACAGACCGGTTTCTTCCGGCTCGACCTTGCTCCACTCGCCAATCGAGCGCAGTTGCACCGATTCGCCGAGCATGGCCTGGAGTTCTTTGAGTTTGCCGGCGTTATGGCTGGCCAGTACGAGCTGCTTGATGTTCATCATTCGCCGGGAAAGAGTTCTTGGTTGAAATTGATGGTGTTGACCTTGTCGCCGTTCTGCACCTTGATTTCAAAGGTGCGGGTTTCCTGCTGAGGCACCGGATATTGGGCGATGTAGTAGATCGCACCCTGCTCGGTGACTTGCTTGAAATTCAGCGGCACGCTCTGGCTGGTCAGGTCTTTGACCGTGCCGGTGACGTTGGCGACCAGCGGTTTGCCGTCCTTGATCACCGAGACATTGATCACGCCCTGATTCTTGCTGCGGATCAGCTCCGCGGCCTTGGCGATGTCCGGTTGCAGGAACGTCGAGTTGAAGGTGTTGTAGTGCACCGTGACGTCGGCAAAGGTTTCCTTGCGCTCACCCTTGATGACGTCGGCCGCCAGAGCGCTGGCGCTCAGGCAGGCAGTCAATAACAACAACGCTAAACGACCCATGATCGTGCTCCTCGAAATGACGGGATTCAGACCGCGACTTTGTGGTCTGCAAGCTGCGGGCTGCTGACGCGGTAGATACCGATCTCACCTAACAGATTAGGCCATAGCTTACTGGCCCACCCGTGACGGTGCTGTTGATCCACGGCAAGCCGATCAATGACCTTCGCATCACGTTCGCGGCAAAGTTCTTCAAAGTCTTCGAAGGTGCAGAAGTGGATGTTCGGCGTGTTGTACCAGGTGTACGGCAGGAACTCGGAAACCGGCATGCGGCCCTTGCTCGCCAGGTACCAGCGGCAGCGCCAGTGGCCGAAGTTGGGGAAAGTGATGATGCACTGGCGGCCGACCCGGAGCATTTCGTCGAGGATCTTGTCCGGGTAATGCACGGCTTGCAGGGCCTGAGTCATGACGACGATGTCGAAACTGTTGCTGGCGAAGTTGCCCAGCCCCTTGTCCAGGTCCTGCTCGATGACGTTGACGCCTTTGGCCACGCACTGGGCAATGTTGTCAGCGTCGTTTTCCAGGCCATAACCGGTGACGTTCTTGTTGTCGCGCAGCCAGGTCAGCAGCTCGCCGTCACCGCAACCGAGGTCGAGGACGCGGCTGCCGGCGGGGATCCATTCCTGGATGATTTCCAGATCAGCTCTCATGGCTTTCTCACAGCGTGATGCGGTTCATGTAATTGCCGAACGCCTGCAAGTAGCGCGGGATCGGAATCAGGAAGGCGTCGTGGCCCTGCGGCGCATCGATTTCCAGATAACTGACGTCTTTGCGCGCCGCCATCAGCGCATCCACCAGTTCCCGCGAACGGGCAGGGGAGAAACGCCAATCGGTGGTGAATGACATCACGCAGAACTTGGCCGTGGCGTTTTCAAAGGTTTTTGCCAGGTTATCGTCGAAGTTCGCCGCCGGATCGAAGTAATCCAGTGCCTTGGTCATCAACAGATAGGTGTTGGCGTCGAAGCGTCCGGAGAACTCTTCGCCCTGATAACGCAGGTAGCTTTCAACCTGAAACTCGACACTGTGGAAGTCGTAGTTGAGTTTCTCGCTCTTCAGGCCACGGCCGAATTTCTCGCCCATGGAATCGTCGGACAGGTAGGTGATGTGCCCGACCATCCGCGCCAGCATCAGCCCGCGCTTGGGGATCACGCCCGCTTCCTGGAACGAACCGCCGTGGAATTCCGGATCGGTCAGGATTGCCTGACGCGCCACTTCGTTGAAGGCGATGTTCTGCGCCGACAGCTTCGGTGCCGAGGCGATGGCCAGGCAGTGACGCACGCGATCCGGATAGGTGATGGTCCATTGCAACGCCTGCATACCGCCGAGGCTGCCGCCAATCACTGCCGCCCACTGGCCGATGCCGAGCAGATCAGCGAGACGTGCCTGGCTATGCACCCAGTCTTCCACGGTAAGCACCGGGAAGTCGGCGCCGAACGGTTTGCCGGTCTCCGGGTTGATGCTGCTCGGGCCGGTGGAGCCGTTGCAGCCGCCGAGGTTGTTCAGGCTGACCACGAAGAATTTGTTGGTGTCGATCGGTTTGCCGGGGCCGATGCAGCTGTCCCACCAACCGGGCTTGCGGTCGTCGACGCTGTGATAGCCGGCGGCGTGATGGTGGCCGGACAAGGCGTGGCAAATAAGCACGGCGTTGCTCGCTTGCGCGTTCAGCGTGCCGTAGGTTTCGTAGATCAGGTCATAGGCGGCCAGCGAACGGCCACAGGCCAGCGCCAGCGGAACGCTGAAGTGCGCGGTTTGCGGCGTCACCAGACCAACAGAATCGGGGGGAAAGGCAGTTGGCATCGACCCTGCTCTCGTTGAAATGAGGCGTAAGTCTAAAGACCGGGGGGGTTAGCGGCAAGCGGCCCTCACCCTAGCCCTCTCCCGGAGGGAGAGGGGACTGACCGAGGTGTTCTTTTGAACTACGCCGACCTGATCTATCGAGTCGAACTCAGGCCTTGAAAACCACCAAAATCGGCTCCCTCTCCCGGAGGAAGAGGGGACTGACCGGGGTGGATGTTCGAGATACGCCGACCTGATCTGTCGAGTCGAACTCAGGCCTTGAAAACCACCAAAATCGGCTCCCTCTCCCGGAGGAAGAGGGGACTGACTGGGGTGGATGTTCGAGATACGCCGACCTGATCTATCGAGTCGAACTCAGGTTTTGAAAACCACCCAAATCGGCTCCCTCTCCAGGGGGAGAGGGCTGGGGTGAAGGGCACAGACGCCGCAAAACTCAAGACAAGCGCCCAACCAACCCCGGCAAATCCGGCAACTTCTTCGGCGAGCAGATCTTCACCCGTTTCTGCCGGTTCAACTCACCGCTGAGCAAACTGACCTGGCTCTTCGAAACGCCAAACGCCTTGGCCAGAAAGCCCAGCAGATTAGCATTGGCCTTGCCCTCGACCGGCGGCGCAGTCAGGCGAATCTTCAGACGATCGCCGTGCAGCCCGGCGAAGTCATCGCTGCGGGCTGCCGGTTGCAGGTGACACTCGAGGATCAAGTCGTCACCGTCCCATCGAAACCAGCTCACATCAGCAGACGGAGGATTTCCGGCATCATCGTCATCGCCGCCAGATTGTTAATCACCAGCATGTCGATCAGCTTCAGCGCGAGGAAGGCGAAGATCGGTGACAGGTCCAGACCGCCAAGATTCGGCAGGAACTTGCGGAACGGCGCCAGCGCCGGCTCGCAGATCTGGTTGACCAGCTCAGCGCCCGGATTGTGGCTGCCCGGCGCGACCCACGAGAGGATCACGCTGATGATCAGGGCGAAGAAGAAGATCTTCAGGAACAGCGCGGTCACGCCGATCAGCGACCAGATAAACAGTTGCAGCGGATTGCCGGTGGTGCCGTAAGTCAGCAACAGGGTCAGTGCCATCAGCGCCAGTTGCACCAGAATCGCCAGCACCAGTGACGACATGTCCAGACCGAACATGCTCGGAATGATCCGCCGCAGTGGCTTGAGCAGCGGCTGGGTCGCTTTGACGATGAACTGGCACAGCGGGTTGTAGAAGTTCGCCCGTACCAGTTGCAGCACGAAGCGCAGCAGCACGATCAGCAGGTACAGACTACCGAGGGTTTGCAGCACGTAAACCGCTGCGGTGTTCAATCCAATCATGTAAGGCTCCTTATTTGCCCAGTTGTTCGGCCATTTCGGCCGAGCGGTGCGCGGCGGCGCCGAGTGCGGTTTCGACCAGTGCTTCAAAGCCATTGGCCTGGAATGATTTGATTGCAGCTTCCGTGGTGCCGTTTGGCGAAGTCACGCGGCGGCGCAGTTCGGCAGCATCGACATCGCTGGAGACGGCCATGTGTGCCGCGCCCAGCGCCGTTTGCAGAGTCAGTTGCTCGGCGATGTCCTTTGGCAGACCCAGTTTGACGCCAGCGGCGGTCATGGCTTCGATCAGCAGGAAGAAGTACGCCGGGCCTGAACCGGAAACCGCAGTGACCGCGTCCAGTTGCTGTTCTTCATTCAGCCACAGGGCAATGCCTACGGCGGACAGCAGCTCTTCGGCTTGCTGACGTTGCTCGGCGGTCACTTCACTGGTTGCATACAAACCGCTGACGCCCTGACGCAGCAGCGCCGGGGTGTTGGGCATGCAGCGCACAATCGGCTGCTCGCCGAGCCAGGCGGTCATGCTCGCGCAGGTGATGCCCGCCGCGATGGAAACCACCAGTTGATTGGGTTGCAGGCTTGGGCGAATTGCCTCGCACACGGCTTTCATCGCCTGCGGCTTGACGGCCAGTACGATCACATCGAAGCCGTCGATGGCCTGCGCGTTGTCGGCAAAGGTCTCGATGCCGTGTTCAGCGCTGACCCTGGCGCGAGTTTCTTCGCCCGGATCGCTGGCACGGATGTGGGCAGCTTCCAGACCTTTGGCGCGCAGGCCGCCAATCAAACTGGCCGCCATGTTGCCCGCACCGATAAACGCAATACGTGTGTTGCTCATGTGTGGTCCTTATCTGGAAACGTTCAAGATTGGGAATAGTCGCGGGCGCCAAACAGGGCCGTACCGATACGCACCCAGGTGGCGCCTTGGGCAATGGCCGACTCGAGGTCGTGGCTCATGCCCATGGAAAGTGTGTCGAGCGGCAAATCGAGGCTCGCCTGCAATTTCTGCACGGCGGCGAAGGCCGCGTCCTGTTCGGCGCGGTCGTCGGTTGGCTCCGGAATCGCCATCAAGCCGCGCAGTTTCAGGCGCGGCAAAGTGCTGATGGCAGCGGCCAATGCCGGCAGATCGTCAGGCGTGCAGCCGGACTTGCTGGCTTCACGGCTGACGTTGACCTGAATGCAGATGTTCAGCGGCGGCAGTTCGGCCGGGCGCTGTTCGGACAGACGTTGAGCGATTTTCAGGCGATCCACGGAGTGCACCCAGTCGAAATGCTCGGCAATCGCACGAGTCTTGTTCGATTGAATGGGGCCGATGAAGTGCCAGATCAAGGGCAGATCCGCCAGTTCGAGCTGTTTGCTCAAGGCTTCCTGCAGATAGTTCTCGCCAAAGTCACGCAGGCCGGCGGCATACGCTTCGCGCAGGGCTTCGGCGGGTTTGGTTTTACTGACGGCGAGTAATTGAACGCTGTTTTCAGGGCGGGTTGCGGCTTGGATCGCTGCCTGGATGCGCGAACTAACCAGTTGAATGTTGTCTGCTATCGTGGACATCAAGAGGCGCCAGCGGTCTGAAGGTTCGCGGCATTCTACTGGAATTGAGGAGCGCTATGGATATCACTGAACTGCTGGCCTTCAGCGCCAAACAGGGAGCTTCCGACCTGCACCTGTCGGCCGGTCTGCCGCCGATGATCCGTGTCGATGGCGATGTGCGGCGGATCAATCTGCCAGCGCTCGACCACAAGCAAGTGCACGAACTGATCTACGACATCATGAACGACACCCAGCGCGTCGACTTCGAGAAACATCTGGAAACCGACTTTTCCTTCGAAGTGCCGGGTGTCGCGCGTTTCCGGGTTAATGCCTTTAACCAGAACCGAGGTGCGGGCGCCGTATTCCGTACGATTCCGTCGAAAGTGCTGAGCATGGAAGACTTAGCCATGGGCGATGTCTTTCGCAAGATCACCGATGCGCCGCGAGGGCTGGTGCTGGTGACCGGCCCGACCGGCTCGGGCAAGTCGACCACACTGGCGGCGATGATCGACTACCTCAATACCCATCGCCACCACCACATTCTGACGATTGAAGACCCGATCGAATTTGTTCATGAGTCGCGCAAATGCCTGATCAATCAGCGCGAAGTTCACCGTGATACCCGCAGTTTCGCTACGGCTTTGCGTTCAGCGCTGCGCGAAGACCCGGATGTGATTCTGGTTGGCGAGATGCGTGACCTGGAAACCATTCGCCTGGCGCTGACCGCTGCCGAGACTGGGCATTTGGTGTTCGGCACCTTGCACACCACGTCGGCGGCGAAAACCATCGACCGCGTGGTCGACGTATTCCCCGGTGACGAGAAGTCGATGGTGCGCTCGATGCTGTCGGAGTCGTTACTGGCGGTGGTCTCGCAGACGTTGATCAAGAAGATCGGCGGCGGGCGGGTGGCGGCGCACGAGATCATGCTGGGGACGTCAGCGATCCGTAACCTGATCCGCGAGGACAAGGTGGCGCAGATGTATTCGGCGATTCAGACGGGGGGATCGTTGGGGATGCAGACACTGGACATGTGCCTGAAGGATCTGGTGACCAAGGGTTTGATCAGTCGCGAACATGCGCGGGAGAAGGCACGCACGCCGGATAATTTCTGAGGGAGATTTTCGGTGTTCTCACCGGCCCTTTCGCGAGCAATCTCGCTCCCACATTTGATTGCATTCCTTCAATTGGAATGCTTTCACCTGTGGGAGCGAGCTTGCTCGCGAAGAGGGCGGTACTGCTTGAGCTGATTCCGGATCAGTCAGCTCAGCGCTGAACCACGCGCATCTGGCTCTGTTCTTTCGGCAACACCCGCTTGGCAACCACGTAATGCTGCTGCCAGTACGGCTTGTTCAGCGTATCGATGCTCACCGCTTTGCCACGACGCGGGGCGTGGATGAAGCGGTCGTTGCCCAGGTAGATGGCAACATGGTTGACCCGGCGGCTCTTGATGTTGAAGAAAATCAGGTCGCCCGGCTTCAGATCCTTACGCTCGACTTTCTCGCCGTGGCCGCTGGCCATGGCGTTCGAGGTGCGTGGCAGGTCGAACGTGGCGTCGTTGAACGCGTATTTCACCAGACCGCTGCAATCGAAACCTTTACTTGGGCTGCTGCCGCCCCAACGATAAGGTGTACCGAGGACGTTGACCGCACGGCTCAGCACATTGCTGCTTTCCTTGCTCGCCATCGGTGGCACCAGCTTGCTGTGGCTCTTGCTGCTCAGCGTGGTGGTTTTGCTTTTGCTGCTTTTGCTCGAAGGAGCCGAAGCATGGGATTTAGGGGTAAAGCCGTTGACGTTGGGAAGACGTTGCTCACGATTGGTGGCGTGGGCGGCCAGTGGCATTAATAGGCAGATGGTTAGCCATGTCTTGAAAAATGGTCGCATTAGGCGTGGCTCTTAAGTGATAGCGCGCAACTTTATAACAGAGTTTTTTTTCATTCCGAGGCCGTTGGTCGATTCACTTGGCTGGCAACGGAACCAAATAAGCGGCAAATGGACGCAATTGTCGGACAGAAGTCAGGTGCTATAAGGCTTTGACGGTAGCAACGGTAACATTTGCCATACGTCGGCTACCTGTAAAAAAGTCACAAAGAATTCAAGAATATTTATCTATCGTGTGAATCGAGGTCTTCATGAACCCCTATCAACAATTTGTTCAGCAGCAAGATACGCACAGCAAAATCATCGGTTATCTGCTGTGGATTTTCGGTTTTACCGGCGCCCACCGCTTCTATTACGGCAAGCCGGTGACCGGGACGATCTGGTTCTTCACCTTCGGTTTGCTGGGCATTGGCTGGCTGATCGACCTGTTCTTGATCCCGGCAATGGATCGCGAGGCGGATCTGCGTTTTACCGCCGGGCCGATCGAATACAACGTGGCGTGGATTCTGCTGACGTTCCTCGGAGCATTGGGTGTGCACCGGATGTATCAGGGCAAGTGGATCAGCGGCCTGATCTATCTGCTGACAGGCGGGTTGTTCTTTCTGGGGGTGCTGTATGACTTCTGGACGCTGAATGATCAGGTCTCGGTGCGCAACGCGCAGAATCGCGGTGCTTTCCAGTAAACAGGAGAGGCTTGCCAGACCGCTTAGACGAACGGTTTGGCAAGTTCCTCAAAGAGCTGTTTTGCTAATGTGTTATTTAGATTGGGCAAATGTGCTGGCCTGAAAAGCGATAAACGTGATTGCGCTAGCAACGTAAAATATTGCGATGACCGCATGGTTCGGTATCGACCAATAAACAATACTTCCCACAAGAATCACCAGTGACACCGTGGCAAGCAAATATGCTGGTATTTTTCGGATTAGACTTGCAGAGAAGCGAGTGCGTGACTTTCGCAATAATAGAATCTGCATTAGGTGGTTAAGTGTCAGTGTCAGCCATATAGCAAACATTACGCTAAAGGGGATGCCGATTGAATCTTGTTTGGCATCGTATATTTGCGCCTCGAGATTTTTAGTGAGTATGAATACGCCGGTGCAAAATGTGACTGCGAGTAAAATGAGATACGTACAACTCGAAAATTTATAGAATCTCTTCATTTAAGCTCCACTGAGCGGGCGTGGAAAATATTATTAAACTCTACGGGGTCGGTTGAAAGCCAGTTCCGGTGAGCCGTATTTTTTGCTTGCCGAAGATATCGATCTCGTAATGCGTTCCGGAGAATACTCTACCTGCTGTTGTTAAGACTTCAAGCGCTGTTGATCTGTTGCTGGCATCGAAATCATAAGTATCGGTATACGCTCTGACGACGCCATCGAAAATCCAGGATCCTTGTACATCTCGCGTGAAACTTCCTTCCATGCTCAACGTTATTCTTCCTAGGTAAGCTCCGGTGACGTTGCTGTCATTGATGGTTGCGTAAGGGATCTTCGGATCAGATAAATAATAGGTACCGGCCTCTCGGGTGCTGGCAATTGAATTGGCCAGTAGTGGCAGTTCGTTGGCCCTGACGTTCAGGCCGATATTGTTAATGCT
Organism: Pseudomonas sp. 43A; assembly: GCF_013363935.1. Taxonomy (NCBI): domain Bacteria; kingdom Pseudomonadati; phylum Pseudomonadota; class Gammaproteobacteria; order Pseudomonadales; family Pseudomonadaceae; genus Pseudomonas; species Pseudomonas sp. 43A. The sequence goes on along the minus strand of NZ_CP054880.1, from coordinate 6,588,557 downwards.
CACTCTCATCCTCTCCCCGTTCCCCCACAGGTAGTGGGCGAAAGCTTTAATCGGGCTGAAAGTGCCTCCCGATAACTCAGTAGTCAATGTTTCGTAATTTAAATTGTATGGAGCTGTTGCTGAAACTTTGATCAGTGCTTCTATCGGGCTCAGTTTCTGCTGCGCAGCAAAAGCATCGGCCAAACTGAAATTTATAATCTTGTTCTTAAAGTAGCCGTGGCTAATAACAGCGGCGCTGTTGAGTAGGTAGTTATCGCTTTCAGTGATTCTCCACAGGTCACGAATACCTCCCAGAGCATCGTTATTTATTGCCTTGTTCACCATTTGGAGCTCATAGGTGAAAGCTTTGATGCCAGATTTCATTTCCAGCCAGGAATGGAACATATCCATTTCCGCTGAAGACAACACAGGCCCATCGCTTAAGGGGAGTGCGTAGGTTTGACCATCATGGTTGATAATGGCTTCTCCAGCGCCCTGCCAATCTGCCGTGGCGTAGGTTCCCCAGCTAAAACCATGGTTAACTGTAAAGCCACCAGAATTCCCTGTTGTGCCCCTGGTGACGATAGGTGGAAGCGTAAGTCCATTTTTCATATGTTCATCCTTGTTGGTGATTGTCGTCCTTTTTGCAGGTTTTATATTAGGGGTGGCGTATTAAAATTGGATATGGAAAATTTGTAGTCTGTTTCTGATTGTGCCGAAGTTATTTTTGTAGGAAAGAAAGGTGTCGGAAATTTCTTTTTGGCTCGCGTACCTTTTCCTACACCTGTTGATGGAGAGCAAATAGCGGGTATTAGGCGAGTGTATGTGCTGGTTCAGGAAGGGAGCTGAGCGGAGTTTTAGTAATTAGACAATTTGGTGTTACTAACCGAAGTCCAACAGATCGCAGCCCACTACAGGCTGCGATCATTAGAGTTTACGCCTGGTGACTAATCCGCCCATCCACCAAGGTGTAGCGAACCACACCCGGCAGGCTGTGCCCAATGAACGGGCAGTTCTCGCCTTTCGACAACCAGTTCTCACCGGCCACGGTCGACGCTTTCGGATCAAACAACACGATATCCGCCGCCCCGCCCACCGCCAGTTTGCCAGCCGGCAGACGCAGCGCCTCAGCCGGGCCTGCGCTCAAACGCGCCAGCAAGGTCGGCAGATCCAGCAAACCATCCTCGACCAGCGTCATCGCCAACGGCAGCAACAGTTCAACACTGCTGATGCCCGGCTCGGTCGCGCCGAACGGTGCCAGTTTGGCGTCACGTTCGTGCGGTTGGTGATGGCTGGAAATCGCCGACACTACGCCGGACTTAACTGCTTCACGCAAACCGTCGCGATCCGCACGAGTGCGCAGCGGTGGCTGCACGTGGTACAGGCTGCTGAAGTCGATCAGCGCTTCGTCGGTCAGAATCAGCTGATACAACGCCACGTCCGCCGTCACCTTCAAACCACGCGCCTGAGCCTGAGCAATCAGGGCAACACCGCGAGCGCTGGTCAACTGGCTAAAGTGCGCGCGTACGCCGGTCTGCTCGACCAGCAACAGATCACGGGCCAATGCCACGGTTTCAGCGGTTTCCGGAATCCCCGGCAGGCCGAGGAAACTGGCCACGGCGCCTTCATGAGCCAAACCACCCTCAGCCAGATCATGATCCTGCGAGTTGAAAATCACCGTCAGGTCGAACGTCGCCGCGTATTCCAGCGCCCGGCACAGAGTGCGAGTGTTGCGGAAACTCTCCAGACCGTTGCCGAATGCCACGCAACCAGCGTCGCGCAGCGCTACCAGCTCAGCCAGTTGCTCGCCTTCCAGGCCTTTGCTCAGCGCGCCAATCGGGAACACCTTGGTGTTGCCGGCCTCGCGAGCGCGATCGAGGATCAGTTCGGCCACGGCGGAGGTGTCGAGCACCGGTTTGGTTTTCGGCGGGCAGCACAGGCTGGTCACGCCACCGGCGGCCGCTGCGCGGGTTTCGCTGATGATTGAGCCTTTGCGGCTGTAACCCGGCTCGCGCAGGGCCACGTTCAGATCAACGAGGCCCGGAGCGGCGACAAGGCTTTGGGCGTCGATGGTTTCTACTGCCGTGAAACCCGCTGGGGCCGCGCCGAGGGCGACGATCTTGCAGGCTTCAACGTGAATGTCGGTGATTTGATCCAGGCCGCTGCTTGGATCGATGACGCGTGCGCCGAGAATGCTGAGCTTCACTGGGCGTTCTCCTGCTCGAATTGGCGCTGAGCGGTTTGCCCGCTCATGGCCATGGACAACACCGCCATACGAATCGCGATGCCGTAGGTGACCTGATTGAGGATCACCGAGTGCGGGCCGTCGGCCACTGCGGACTCGATCTCCACCCCCCGATTGATCGGCCCCGGGTGCATGACGATGCAATCCGGTTTGGCCCCGGCCAGGCGCGCGGTGGTCAGGCCGAACAGGCGGTAGAACTCGCCCTCGCTCGGCAGCAGGCCGCCGGTCATGCGTTCACGCTGCAGGCGCAGCATGATCACCACGTCGACGTCCTTCAGACCTTCAGTCATGTCGGTGTAGACCTTCACGCCGTATTGCTCGATGCCGATCGGCAGCAGGGTTTTCGGCGCGATCACGCGGATGTCCGGGCAACCGAGGGTTTTCAGCGCGAGCATGTTCGAGCGCGCCACCCGCGAGTGCAGGATGTCGCCGACAATGGCCACCGAGAGGTTTTCGAAACCGCCCTTGTGCCGACGGATGGTGAGCATGTCGAGCATGCCCTGCGTCGGGTGGGCGTGACGGCCGTCGCCGCCGTTGATGATCGCCACTTGCGGGCAAACATGTTCGGCGATGAAGTGCGCAGCGCCGGAATCACCGTGGCGCACGACAAACATGTCGGCGGCCATGGCTTCAAGGTTGCGCAGGGTGTCGAGCAGGGTTTCACCTTTGCTTGCCGACGAGGTCGACACGTTCAGGGTGATCACGTCCGCCGACAGCCGCTGGGCCGCCAGTTCGAAGGTGGTGCGGGTGCGCGTGGAGTTTTCGAAGAACACGTTGCACACGGTCTTGCCGCGTAGCAACGGGACTTTCTTCACCGCCCGGGCACCGACTTCGAGGAACGAGTCGGCAGTGTCGAGGATTTCCGTCAGCAACTCGCGGCGCAGGCCGTCGAGCGAGAGGAAGTGGCGCAGCTGGCCCTGATCATTGAGCTGCAGCGGGCGCTTGGTATCTAGAGGCGTCATCGCGAAGGGGACTCTCAATAGGGCGGATTAAAGGTTGAAGTCTTGCAGTTCGAGCGTCAGCGGCTCGGGGCCGGACAGCTTCACCCGTTCGTGAGCGGCCAGCGACAAAGTCGCGCCGACCACGTTCGGGCGGATCGGCAGCTCACCGGCGTCGAGGTCCAGCAGGCAGACCAGAGTCACGCTGGCCGGGCGGCCGTAGTCGAACAATTCGTTCATGGCGGCGCGGATGGTGCGGCCGCTCATCAATACATCGTCAATCAGCACCAGATGCTGGCCTTCGATCTCGAAGGGCAGGGCGGAAGGGCGCACTTGCGGGTGCAGGCCGTTCTGGCTGAAGTCATCGCGGTAAAAGGACACATCCAGCGTGCCCAGTGGCGCGTCGCTGCCCAATTCCTTGAGCAAGGCCTGCGCGACCCAGATACCGCCAGTGCGGATGCCGATGTAACGCGGTTCACTGATTTCACGCTGGGCAAGGTGCGCCTTGAGGCGGGTCGCCATCTGGCTGATCAGATCGGCGGGATTTGGCAGGCTCATGGTTGCTCCTTGTTGGGGGCGAGCCGGATCCTTGGACACGACTCGGTTTTTCACTCAAAAGAAAAGCGCCGAAGCGCTTGTCAGGATTCAAACAATGCAGTGTTTTCATCGAGCCAGCCCTGCAACAGCAGAGCGGCGGCGATGGCGTCCACCGGGTTGTCGCGGTAACTGCCTTTTTGGCCGCCACGGGCCAGGCGCTCGCCTTTGGCTTCAAACGTGGTCAGGCGTTCGTCGTGGGTATAGAACGGCAGGTTGAAGCGGCCATTGAGGCGGCGGGCGAATTTCTCTGCGCGCAGGCACATGTCGCTCGGCGTGCCGTCCATGTTCAGCGGCAGACCGACAACGACGGCGTCGGGTTTCCATTCTTTTATAAGGGCTTCGACCTGGTTCCAGTCCGGCACGCCATTCTGTGCCTTCAAGGTGCACAGCTCGCGGGCCTGGCCGGTAATCACCTGGCCGACCGCGACGCCGATCTGTTTGGTGCCGTAGTCGAAGCCGAGAATCAGGCGCAGGGCCATCAGGCGTGACCTGCCTGGCTGGTCAGCAGGCTGAGGTTGATCCCCAAATGCCTGGCCGCTGCTTCGAGACGCAATTCGCTGCTGGTGTTGAAGAGGATGTCGGCGTCGTACGGGCAGTTCAGCCAGGCGTTGTCGGCGAGTTCCGCTTCCAGCTGCCCGGCTTCCCAACCGGCGTAACCGAGGGCAATCAGGCTTTTTGCCGGGCCGACGCCGTCCGCGATGGCGAACAGCACATCCTGCGAGGTGGAAAGGGCCAGATCGCCATCCAGTTGCGCGGTGGCCTGGAAGGTTTTCCCCGCCGGATGCAGGACAAAACCGCGATCAGTCTGCACCGGGCCGCCGATGAAGATCGGCACGTGCTGGCAGAGTGCTGGCGGATCGATGTCCGGGCGCAGCTGCTCAAGGATGTCGGCCAGATTCAGCTCTTGCGGTCGATTGACCACAATCCCCATCGCGCCATTGGCCGTGTGCTCGACGATGTAGGTCAAGGTGTGGGCAAAGTTCGGGTCGGCCATGTGAGGCATGGCGATCAGGAATTGATGCTTGAGGTAGCTGGGGCTGACGTTTTTCATGTGCGCTAGTGTGGCGTCGAAGGGGCAAACTGACAAGCTGAGGATCAGAGAACAACGCAGATCAAATGTGGGAGCGAGCTTGCTCGCGAAGGCGCCAGGTCAGGCAATATCAATGGTGCATGTGCCGGCCTCTTCGCGAGCAAGCTCGCTCCCACAAGGTTTCTGTGGTGTGTCAGTTGCTTGAGAGCTTGTCGCCCCGGGCGAATTTCCAGGTACGAATGATTTCCAGACGGTCGATATCCGACAAGTCCCCGGTAAACGGCGCAAACGGTGCCGCCAGTCGGACGATGCGCTGTGCCGCCTGATCCAGCAGCGGCTGGCCGGACGATTCCAGCACCAGCACTTCATACAGCGAGCCGTCGCGGTTGATCGAGACCATCAGGCGCAAATTGCCATAGATCTGCTTGCGCCGCGCTTCCTCGGGGTAATTGAGGTTGCCAATGCGCTCGACCTTCTTGCGCCAGTCATCTTTGTACCAGGCGCCTTTGTCGCGCATGGTCGACGCCGCGCTCAAGCGGTGAATACGCGGACGCTTGGCGTACAGCTGTTGTTCCTTGGCCAGTTCCGCTTCGAGGCTGGCGATGTCGCTGGACAGCTGCGAGCTGTCGAATTCCGGCGCATCAACCGTCGGTTTGACCTCGGTTTTGCTCTCTTCTTTCTTGGTCGGCGCCTTTTTCGGCTTCGGCGCGACGGTGGTCACCGCAGCCTTGGGCGCGGCCTCCTGCACCTCCGGCTTGGCGGCCGGGGGCGGGGTGACTTTCTTGACCTGATTGTCCTGGAATGGCGCCACTTCGGTGGTTTTCGGGATCGCCTTCTTGTCCAGCGTGCCGCTGCCTTCCTGATGCTCTTGGGCGAGAAAGTCAGCCTTCTCCGGCTTCTTTTCACTCTTGAAGGTGGCGAGGGTGATTTCCAGGGTTTTGCTGATTTGCTTGGGCTCGACCATGGTGAATCCGACGCCGAGCAGCAGCGCCAAATGGATCAGCGCTGCGAGAAACAGGGTAAAACCGAGGCGATCGGCCGGGCGCACGCCACGGTGGGCGAGTTCTGCGGGCAGATCGGACGGGAGGGTCATGACAAGAAAACCAACATCGCGTTTTTCAGAGGCTGCGCATGATAACGCAATGTTGGTTTCACGCCTTGGGCTTCACGCTTCAAGCGACAGACTGCATGTGACGTGCATCAAGCTTGTGGCTTTTTGCCGGCGGCTTGCAGCTTCTTGGCGATCGCGTCCATCAGCAGGCCGCCGATGTCAGTGCCAAAGGCATTGTCGATTTCACGGATGCAGGTCGGGCTGGTGACGTTGATTTCGGTGAGGCTTTCACCGATCACATCGAGACCGACGAACAGCAGGCCTTTCTCACGCAGCGTCGGGCCGACCTGCGCAGCGATCCAGCGATCCTTGTCGGTCAGCGGGCGCGCTTCACCACGGCCACCGGCGGCGAGATTGCCACGGGTTTCGCCCTGCGCCGGAATCCGCGCCAGGCAGTAATCCACCGGTTCGCCGTCGATCATCAGGATGCGTTTGTCGCCGTCCTTGATTGCCGGCAGGTAAGCCTGGCCCATGATCTGCTGGCCACCGAGGGCGGTCAGGGTTTCCAGAATCACCGACAGGTTCGGATCGCCCGCGCGGTGACGGAAGATCGACGTACCGCCCATGCCGTCGAGCGGCTTGAGGATCACGTCGCCGTGTTTGGCGGCGAATTCACGCAGCACGTCGGCGCGACGGCTGACCACGGTCGGCGGCGTGCACTGCGGGAACAGCGTGGCAAACAGTTTTTCATTGCAGTCGCGCAGGCTTTGCGGCTTGTTCACCACCAGCACGCCAGCGGTTTCGGCCTGTTCGAGCAGGTAGGTGGAGTAAACGAACTCCATGTCGAACGGCGGATCCTTGCGCATCAGGATCACGTCCAGATCGCTCAGCAGGTTGTCCTGCTCGGCGTCCAGTTCGAACCATTTCTCCGGGTTGGCGAAGACTTTCAGCGGCTTCATGCGCGCCCGGGCCTGACCTTCACCCTGATACAGGTCGCGCTGTTCCATATAGAACAGTTCCCAGCCACGCTTCTGCGCGGCCAGCAGCATGGCCAGCGAGCTATCCTTTTTATAGGAGATGCTGGCGATAGGGTCCATGACAATCCCGACGCGAACGCTCATTGGGTTTTCCTCGAAAATTGGCTACCGGATCGGTATTGAAAAAGTGCCGCCAGAGTGGCGCCGGGCGGGTTTTCGGTCAAGGAAAAACCCGTCGATAGATTGCATCTGGAGACTGTGCTAAAAAGGCTGGCGTAGCGTGCTGGCCCTTGAACATCAAGGGTTTCGAGCCATTCATAACCGCAAAACGGACAAATTGATTCGCAAAGGCGACGGTAGAGCCCTCTTATGGAACAGCAGTCCAGCGCCTTGAAGGTCATGGTGATCGACGACTCGAAAACGATTCGTCGCACCGCCGAAACATTGTTGAAGAATGTCGGTTGCGAAGTGATCACGGCGATCGACGGTTTCGACGCCCTGGCGAAGATCGCCGATAACCATCCCGGGATCATTTTTGTCGACATCATGATGCCGCGTCTGGATGGTTATCAGACCTGCGCTTTAATCAAGAACAACAGTGCGTTCAAAGCCACGCCGGTGATCATGCTGTCATCGCGTGACGGGCTGTTCGACAAGGCCAAGGGGCGGATTGTCGGATCTGATCAATTTTTGACCAAGCCTTTCAGCAAGGAAGAACTGCTCAACGCGATCCAGGCCCATGTTCCGGGCTTCGCCGCCGTTTTGCCGCAGTAAGACACGTACAGTGACGCTCGGCCAGCGGGCCGGGCGTCGACAAGAAAAATGGGGAAAACCATGGCACGTATCCTGATCGTCGATGATTCGCCGACTGAAATGTACAAACTCACCGGCATGCTCGAAAAGCACGGCCATGAAGTGCTCAAGGCTGAGAATGGCGCCGACGGCGTGGCCCTGGCCCGTCAGGAAAAACCTGACGCGGTATTGATGGACATCGTCATGCCCGGCCTCAATGGTTTTCAGGCCACCCGTCAGTTGACCAAAGACCCGGAAACCGGACATATCCCGGTGATCATCATCACCACCAAGGATCAGGAAACCGACAAGGTCTGGGGCACCCGACAGGGCGCCAAGGATTACCTGACCAAACCGGTCGACGAAGACACCCTGATCAAGACCCTGAACAACGTGCTCAAAGGCTGATCGCGCGACCATGAGCGAATCGCTGACCGCGTTCGAACTGCTCTGGCAAATCGACCAGCGCTGCCGCTTGCTGGCGGCGGACCTGCCGTCGCAACCGGCGCGCCAGGATCGCTGGAGCGGCATCGGCTTTCGCCTCGGCGAGCATTGGTATGTGGCGCCGATGGGCGAAGTCAGCGAAGTGCTGCACGAACCGCGTTTCACTCAGTTGCCCGGGGTCAAGCCATGGGTCAAAGGGGTGGCTAACCTGCGTGGGCGGCTGCTGCCGATCATGGATTTGTGTGGTTTCTTCGGGCATGAACTGTCGCCGCTGCGTAAACAGCGGCGGGTGTTGGTGGTGGAGCATGGCGATGTGTTCGCCGGGCTGATGGTCGATGAGGTGATTGGTCTGCAGCATTTCGAGCAGGACAGCTTTGAACCGATTTCGATCAGCAAGCGCCAGGGCTCCAAGGCCGAGTTCGTCAAAGGCTATTTCCGCCGTGAGCAGAACTGGCGGGTGTTCAGCCTGTTTGCGCTGGCCAAATCCCCGGTGTTCATGAGCGTCGCGGTATAACAGATTCAACACCGTCCCCTGTGGGAGCGAGCTTGCTCGCGAAGAGGGCGTGTCAGGCGAAACAAATATTGGCTGACCCAGCGCTTTCGCGAGCAAGCTCGCTCCCACAGGGATTGCAGCAGGCCTCAAAGGTGTGGGTTAAGGGCGAGGACCGATGACAAAAGCAAAAACAGGCAAGCCGGCGGAAGGCTCGCGCAGTCGCTCGCAGATCATCGTGCTGTTTATCGCACTGATCGTGTTCATCATGCTGCTGTTCGCCAACTTCGCTTACCTCAACACCCAGGCGAACTACGACAAACAGTACATCGGCCATGCCGGTGAACTGCGCGTGCTCTCGCAACGCATCGCCAAGAACGCCACCGAAGCCGCCGCCGGCAAGGCTGCCGCGTTCAAGTTGCTCAGCGATGCGCGCAACGATTTCGCTCAGCGCTGGGGTTACCTGAAAAAGGGCGACCCCGCCACCGGCCTGCCGCCAGCGCCGGCCACCGTGCGCCCGGAAATGCGCGCCGTGCAGCTCGACTGGGAACGCCTGCTGAAAAACACCGACGCGATTCTCTCCAGCGAACAGACCGTGCTGTCGCTGCATCAGGTCGCCGCGACTCTGGCCGAAACCGTGCCGCAGTTGCAGATCGAATACGAAAAAGTCGTCGAAATCCTCCTGCAACGTGGCGCTCCTGCCGCACAAGTGGCGATGGCCCAGCGTCAATCGCTGCTGGCCGAGCGCATCCTTGGCGCGGTCAACACCGTGCTCGCCGGCGACGAAAACTCGCAGCAAGCCGCCGATGCCTTTGGCCGTGATGCCACCCGTTTCGGCCAAGTGCTCAACGGCATGCTGCAAGGCAATCCGACGCTGAAAATCAGCCAGGTCGAAGACCGTGACGCCCGTGCCCGTTTGAGCGAGATTTCCGAGCTATTCCAGTTCGTTTCCGGCTCGGTGGATGAAATCCTCGAAACCTCGCCGGAGCTGTTCAAAGTCCGTGAATCGGCGAGCAACATCTTCAGCCTCTCGCAAACCCTGCTCGACGAAGCCTCGCACCTGGCCACTCGCTTCGAGAACCTTGCCGGCGGGCGCAACACCGACACCATCGGCGGCTATGTCCTTGGTTTGCTGGCGCTGGCGTCGATCATCCTCATCGGTCTGGTGATGGTCCGGGAAACCAATCGCCAGTTACGCGAAACCGCCGAGAAGAACGAGCGCAACCAGAACGCGATCATGCGCCTGCTCGATGAAATCGAAGACCTCGCCGACGGCGACCTCACCGTGACCGCCTCGGTGACCGAAGACTTCACCGGCACCATCGCCGACTCGATCAACTACTCCGTCGACCAACTGCGCGATCTCGTCGCGACGATCAACCTCACCGCCGGCCAGGTTGCTGCCGCCGTGCAGGAAACCCAGGCCACCGCCATGCACCTGGCCCAGGCCTCGGAGCATCAGGCCCAGCAGATTTCCGAAGCTTCGACGGCGATCAGCGACATGGCGGAATCCATCGATCAGGTCTCGGCCAACGCCGCCGAGTCTTCTGCGGTGGCGGAGCGTTCGGTGGAAATCGCCAACAAGGGCAACGAGGTGGTGCACAACACCATCCACGGCATGGACAACATTCGCGAGCAGATTCAGGACACCGCCAAACGCATCAAGCGTCTCGGCGAGTCGTCGCAGGAAATCGGCGACATCGTCAGCCTGATCGACGACATTGCCGATCAGACCAACATCCTCGCCCTCAACGCGGCGATTCAGGCGTCGATGGCCGGCGATGCCGGACGCGGTTTTGCCGTGGTCGCCGATGAAGTGCAGCGGCTGGCCGAACGCTCGTCCGCCGCCACCCGGCAGATCGAAACCCTGGTGCGGGCGATTCAGACCGACACCAACGAAGCTGTGATTTCCATGGAGCAAACCACCACCGAAGTGGTGCGCGGCGCGCGACTGGCGCAGGATGCCGGTGTGGCCCTGGAAGAAATCGAAGGCGTATCGAAGACCCTCGCGGCGCTGATTCAAAGCATCTCCAACGCAGCGCAGCAACAGACGTCCTCGGCCGGGCAGATCTCGCTGACGATGAACGTGATCCAGCAGATCACTTCGCAGACTTCGTCCGGCTCCACGGCTACTGCGGAGAGCATCGGTAACCTGGCGAAAATGGCCAGTCAGTTGCGCCGTTCGGTGTCCGGCTTCACCTTGCCGGCGGCGACAGATAAAGCGTGAGTGGAGTTGTTATGGGTGATCGGCACGACTATGTGGCCCTCGAATGGGTCAAAGGCGAAATTGCCGAAACGCTGAAGCAGGCGCATCAGGCGATTGAAGCCGTGCTCGATGATCCGCAGGCTTTTCCGGGGCTGGACGAGTGCCTGGATTACATCCATCAGGTCCACGGCAGTTTGCAGATGGTCGAGTTCTACGGCGCAGCCTTGCTCGCCGAAGAAATGGAGCATCTGGTCGAAGCCTTGCAGCATGAGCGCGTCAGCCATCGCGACGAAGCCCTGCATCTGTTGCTGCAAGCCCTTGGGCAATTGCCGATCTACCTCGACCGCGTGCAGAGCGCCCGCCGCGATTTGCCGCTGGTGGTGTTGCCGCTGATCAACGATCTGCGTAGTGCTCGTGGTGAAAGCCTGCTCTCGGAAACCAGTTTGTTCAGCCCGCAACTGCCTGAGTTACCGCCCTTAAGCGCCGAAGCACTGGCGCGGCTTGAGCCGGCAGAGCTGCCGAACGTGCTGCGCAAATTACGCCAGATGCTGCAAATGGCCTTGGTCGGTTTGCTGCGCGAACAGGATGACCAGACCCACCTCGAGTATCTGGCGAAAGTCTTCACCCGCCTCGAAGCGCTGAGCGCTGATTCGCCCCTGAGCCCGCTGTGGCAAGTCGCCTCGGCGCTGGTCGAGGGCATGCGCGAAGGCGTCATCGCCAACAGTCCGGCGCTGCGCAGCCTGTTCAAGGATGCCGACAAAGAACTCAAACGCCTGCTCGATCAGGGCATGGCCGGCCTCAACCAGCCGCCACCTGCGGAGCTGCTGAAAAGCCTGTTGTTCTATATTGCCAAAGCCGAACATCCCACCGGGCAGATGCTGACCATGAAAGATCGCTACTCTCTGGATGACGCGTTGCCCGACAGCGCGATGGTCGACGAAGAACGCGCGCGCCTGGCCGGCCCCGACCGCGATGCGATGCGTTCGGTGCTGGCAGCGCTGTGTGAGGAACTGGTGCGGGTCAAGGAACGCCTCGACCTGTTCGTGCGCAGCGACCGCCAGCACACCTCGGATCTTGAGAGTTTGCTGGCGCCGTTGCGGCAGATCGCCGACACCCTCGCCGTGCTCGGTTTCGGCCAACCGCGCAAAGTGATCATCGATCAATTGGCGGTGGTGCTCAGCCTTGCCCAAGGCCAGCGCGAACCGAATGACGCCATCCTGATGGACGTTGCCGGCGCGCTGCTCTACGTCGAAGCGACGCTGGCCGGGATGGTCGGCACCGTCGAGCCGGAAAGCCCGGAAGATTCGCGCCTGCCGACCACTGACCTGACGCAGATCCATCAGATCGTCATCAAGGAAGCACGCATCTGCCTGCAACAGGCCAAGGACATGATCGTCGACTACATCGACGCCGATTGGGATCGCCAGCACCTGCAACCGCTGCCGGCGCTGTTGACGCAGGTGCGCGGTGCGCTGGCGATGATTCCGCTCAGCCGCGCGGCGAGTCTGGTCGAAGCCTGCAACGGTTTTATCCGCGAGCATCTGCTGCTCGATCCGCACGAGCCGGGTTGGGAACAACTCGATCGTCTAGCGGATGTCATCAGCAGCCTTGAGTATTACCTCGAACGTCTGAGCGACGACCCGCAGGCGCCGGGCGAGCAATTGCTGGATGTCGCGCAGAAGTCCCTCGCCAGTCTGGGTTTCTTTCCAAATGAGCCGCACGTTCCCGTGCTCGACGACGTGCTCAGCCCCAGCGAAGCGCTGGTGATGCAGGACATGCAGGCGCTCGACGATCCGGAAACCGTACAGTCGCTGGCCGACGTTCTGGCCAGTCCGGTGTCTGCGCTCAACCCGCCAGCACTGATCACCCCCGGCAGCCTGATGCCGCCACCGGCCGATGAAGAGCCGGTCGACGATGAACTGCGCGAAGTGTTCCTTGAAGAAACCGACGAGGTCCTCGAAGTTCTCCACGAATACCTGCCGCGCTGGATCGCCAATTCGCAGGATCGTGATGCGCTGACCGAACTGCGCCGCGCCTTTCACACCTTGAAGGGCAGCGGCCGCATGGTGCGCGCACTGATCCTTGGCGAGTTGGCGTGGTCGGTGGAAAACCTGCTCAACCGTGTGCTCGAACAAAGTGTCGAACCGGGCTTGGTGGTGCAGCAAGTACTGACCGACACGGTGTTGTTGCTGCCCGAGTTGATCAACGAATTCGCCACCAATAGTCAGCGTCAGCGCAGCGATGTCGATCAACTGGCTGCCCGTGCTCACGCCTTGGCCAAGGGTGACGAACCGCTGGCTGCCGAAGACGTCGACGATGTCGCCGCACTCGATCCGCTGTTGCTGGAGATCTTCCGCAAAGAAGCCGAAACCCACCTCGCCAGCCTCAACCGCTTCCTCGATCAAGCCGCCGAGCATTTGCCGCTACAGGCCAGCGATGAATTGCAGCGCGCCCTGCACACGCTCAAGGGCAGCGCTTCGATGGCTGGCGTGTTGCCGATTGCCGAACTCGCTGCACCGCTCGATCAACTGGCCCGCGAGTTCAAGGCGCACCTGTTGCCGCTGGACCTCGACGAAGTGGAATTGCTGCTCGAAGCCGAGGGCCTGTTCCGCGTCGGCCTGCGTCAACTCAAGCATGATCCGCTGGCGCCGATTGTCGGCGCGCAGTCGCTGATCAAACGTTCGGAAACCCTGCTCGCCGAGCGTCTGGCGTCGATCCTTGATGCACCGCACACCGGCCTGCGGATCAAGCGCGACCCGCAACTGATCAACAACTTCCTCGCCCAGGGTATGGACATCCTCCTCGACGCCGAAAACCTCCTGCAGCGCTGGCAGCAACACCCCGGCGAACGCCAGGAACTCAGCGCCTTGCTGGATGAATTGACGACGCTTGGCGAAGGCGCACACATGGCCGATCTGCTGCCGGTCGACGTGCTGTGTGAAGCCTTGCTCGACCTCTATGGCGCGGTGGAAGAAAGCAGTCTGGCGGTCAGCGAACGGTTTTTCCAGGAAGCGCAAAACGCTCACGAAGCGCTGATCAATATGCTCGACGAACTGGCCGCCGGGCAGGAAGTCACGCCGCAGCCAGAGCGGATTCGTGCCTTGCATGACCTGCTCGATGAGAGTCTCGATCCGTCGTCGATGGGCCTGATTCGCAGCGATGGCAGCCGCACCCTGAGCATCCGTGAACTGGGCAGCGCCACCGCCGAGTTGCAGCAAAAGGCAACGGCGCTTGAGCCCGATGACGAGATTGTCGAGATCTTCCTTGAAGAGGCCGTGGACATTCTCGACAGCTCCGGCCAAGCCTTGCAGCGCTGGCTGAACGACCCGGATAACGTTGCGCCGCTGTCCTCGTTGCAGCGCGATTTGCATACGCTCAAGGGCGGCGCGCGGATGGCTGAAGTCGAGGCCATCGGCGATTTGGCTCAAGAGCTGGAAAGCCTTTACGAAGGTCTGGTCGATCGTCGCTTCAACTACAGCGAAACCTTGAGGCGTCTGCTGCTCAAGAGTCATGAGCGTTTGGCGCTGCTGCTTGAACACCTGCAACAGCATCAGCCACTGACCCCGGCCCAGGATTTGATCGAAACCCTGCGTCAGGTGCGTCAAGGCCAGACCGTCAGCGAAACGCCCCAGCCAGCGGCCGATCATGACAGCGCTGGCCACGACCCGGAGCTGCTGGAAATCTTCCTCGAAGAAGGTTTCGACATCATCGAAAACTCCGGCGCCGCACTGCTGCGCTGGCAGGCGGAGCCGGGTAATCGTCAGGAGGTGGAAACCCTGCTGCGCGATCTGCACACCCTCAAGGGCGGCGCGCGGATGGTCGAGATCGGCCCGATCGGCGACCTTGCCCATGAGCTGGAATACCTTTACGAAAGTCTTTCCAGCAGCGCTTTGCAGCCATCGGCGGAGCTGTTCGCGCTGGTGCAGCGCGGTCATGACCGCTTGGCGCAAATGCTCGATGGCGTGCGCGCCGGGCAACCGTGCCCACCGGCCGATCGGCTGATCAACGCGATCCAGAATTTCAGCCACCCGGCGACGATAGAAACGCCGCCAGTGCTACCTGTTCCGGTCAAGGCTGACGCGGCACCGCCGGCTGCCGACGCTGGCGCGGACATGGTCAAGGTCTCCGCCGAACTGCTCGATGAGCTGGTCAATCTGGCCGGGGAAACCTCGATCTTCCGTGGCCGTATCGAGCAGCAAGTCAACGACGCGCAGATCGCCCTGAACGAGATGGAAACCACCATCGAACGGATGCGTGATCAGCTGCGCCGCCTCGACACCGAAACTCAGGGGCGGATTCTCAGCCGCCAGCAAGTCGATGCCGAACGCCTCGGCTACGAAGAATTCGATCCGTTGGAAATGGACCGCCATTCGCAGTTGCAGCAACTGTCGCGGGCGCTGTTCGAATCCGCCTCTGACTTGCTCGATCTCAAGGAAACCCTGGATCGGCGCAATCACGACGCCGAGAACCTGTTGCAGCAACAGGGCCGCATCAACACCGAATTGCAGGAAGGTCTGATGCGTACGCGCATGGTGCCGTTCGAGCGCATGTTGCCGCGCTTGAAACGCATCGTCCGTCAGGTCGCTGAAGAGCTGGACAAGGACGTTGCCTTCGTCGTCGGCAACGCTGAAGGCGAGATGGATCGCAACGTGCTCGAGCGCATGGCCGCGCCGCTGGAACACATGCTGCGCAACGCCGTCGACCACGGTCTGGAGTCCGCCGAGGTGCGGCTGGCGGCGGGTAAACCGGCGCAAGGACAGATCAGCCTCGACCTGTCCCGCGAGGGCGGTGACATCGTTTTCGACATTCGCGATGACGGCGCCGGGGTGCCGCTGGAAGCGGTGCGGCGCAAGGCGATCAAGCGCGGCATGCTCGCGCCGGAAGCCGAGATCAGCGACCGCGACGTGTTGCAGTTCATCCTCCAGCCGGGGTTTTCCACAGCGGAAAAGATCACCCAGATTTCCGGGCGCGGCGTCGGCATGGACGTGGTGCATGAAGAGGTGCGGCAACTCGGCGGCAGCATGAGCATCGACTCGGTGCCGGGGCAGGGCGTGCATTTTCGCATTCGGCTGCCGTTCACCGTATCGGTCAATCGCGCGTTGATGGTGCAGTGTGGTGAGGATCAATACGCGATTCCGCTGAACACCATCGAAGGCATTGTTCGCGTGTTGCCGAATGATCTGGAAGCTCACTTCCGGGTTGATCCGCCACGCTACCAATATGGCGGCCAGACCTATGAACTGTGCTACCTCGGCGAACTGCTGAAAACCGCGCCACGGCCGAAACTGCTCGGCCAGAACCTGCCGTTGCCGGTGCTGCTGGTGCACTACAACGACCGGCGCATCGCGGTGCTGGTCGACACCATGGCCGGTACACGCGAGATTGTGGTCAAGAGCCTTGGCGCGCAATTCGCGGCGGTGCAGGGCGTGTCCGGCGCGACGATTCTCGGCGATGGCCGGGTGGTGCTGATTCTCGATTTGCTCGCGCCGATCCGCGCGATGCAGGCGCGGGTTGCACAGCCGCCGTCACTGCCGGAGATTGAGAGCGAACCGCACAAACCGCTGCTGGTGATGGTGGTCGACGACTCGGTCACCGTGCGCAAGGTCACCAGCCGTTTGCTCGAACGCCACGGCATGAACGTGCTGACCGCCAAGGACGGTGTCGACGCCATGCTGCTGCTCGAAGAACACATGCCTGACCTGATGCTGCTCGACATCGAAATGCCGCGCATGGACGGCTTCGAAGTCGCCACCCAGGTGCGCAACGACGAGCGCCTGCAACACCTGCCGATCATCATGATCACCTCACGCACCGGGCAGAAACACCGCGACCGCGCCATGGCCATCGGTGTCAACGACTACCTCGGCAAGCCGTACCAGGAATCGGTGCTGCTCGAAAGCATTGCCCAGTGGAGCAAGAAACATGCATGAGCGCCGGCATAATCAACGCAGCAGCCAACTGACCGGGTTGTTGCTGCCGCTGGCGGATCGCAATTTGATCCTGCCTAACGTCGCTGTCGCTGAGTTGATTGATTACCAGGCCAGCGCTTTCGATCTGGACACGCCGCCGTGGTATCTCGGCAAGGTTACGTGGCGTGAGCGGCAGATTCCGTTGCTGAGTTTCGAGTCGGCGTGCGGGCAGAAAATCGTCATTGGCGAGCGGGCGCGGATTGTGATTTTGAATGCGCTCGGTGGGTTGCCGGAGTTGAAGTTCATTGCGCTGCTGGTGCAGGGGATTCCGCGGTCGTACAAGCTTGATAGTCAGTTGAGTTATGTCGACGTGCCGTTGTGTGCGCTGGAGCTGGCGGCGGTGCAGGTCGGGGAGCAAGTGGCGAAGGTGCCTGACTTGCTTGGGCTGGAGAAGTTGTTGGTGGATGCGGGGCTCGTTCACTGATCCTGGTTTGCGGTGATCTTGCTGGCCTCTTCGCGAGCAAGCTCGCTCCCACAGTGGGCTTATTTCGTACACAAAATCTGCGTTCTCTGAAGATATCCTGTGGGAGCGAGCTTGCTCGCGAAAGCGCCAGTCGCCACACCCCAATCCGACAGACAAATCCTAAATCTCTGTGAGTAATAAACACCCTTTATCTCAGCTGTTTAAAGACACCCGGTGTTACGGCTCCCTAGCCTACAAATCCTTGCGCCGCTGCCTACGCATGCACCAGAATCCGCCGGCTTGTGCGCCTTTGGCATGCTGCGTAACTTGATTCCGTCACTGATTTCCAGTGATCGGGTTTAGCAGCCCGTGGTTAATCTAAGGGTGCACATACATCATCGTCAGGCTTAGCGCCTGCATTCGATGGCGGCTGTGCGCAGGGCGCTTCGGCGCGCCGGCTTCCTTAGGTTCCCCGGTCTGCTAACCTGCGTTCAGCTGCCACCCCTTCTTTTAGCAGAGAAGTGGTTCCAGCTTTATTTCGGAACCTGAAGATGATTAAACCTACGCCTAACCCCCCGCTCACCGACCCGGCATCCCCCTACGAATCCCCCGATTCGAAGAAATTCCACGAAGCCGCCGAACGCGCCCTCGACCATTACCTCGGCCCGACCAACGCCGACCTGATGGCCACGCCTTATACCCCCAACACGCTGTACATGGCCAATCCCAATGCCGACACCGAATCCCTGCTGGCTGACGCCAGTGAAACCCTCGGCTCGGCTACGGTGATGCTCAACAACCATGCGGCAATGGTGGAGGGTACGCACCGCAAGACTGTGCAGGGTATTGCGCAGGTGGTGATGGTGGCGGAGATGGCGGTCAATCGTTTGTTGGACAGGTTGGTGCCGACGGAGTGACTTAAAAGCTGACCCTCACCCCAGCCCTCTCCCGGAGGGAGAGGGGGCCGACCGTGGGATGCTCACAAGTTACGCCGACCTGAAAATACTGCTGTGAATCCATAATCGACTCGGTGGGGCAGGTCGATGTATGGCGCCAGACACCTCGGTCGGTCCCCTCTCCCTCCGGGAGAGGGCTAGGGTGAGGGCGGCTCTTGATCGTTACCCTGAGCGTAACGATTCACCACCGCGCTTGATTGATGCCCCCACCCCACACGCCTACCTTAGCTCCACGACAGCGAACCCCGTGGAGTGAGCATGACAACAACAATTTCCCCCGACTCGCGCTGGACGCGGCGGCGCGATGAGAAGCAGCGCCGGCTCGACAAGGTGCGCGGGCTGGCCGACGGTGTGGTGTTGCCCACCGACAAGATCGTCGCCGCGCTCGAAGCGCTGATTCATCCCGGCGACCGTGTGGTGCTCGAAGGCAACAACCAGAAGCAGGCGGATTTCCTATCCCGTTCGCTGGCCAAAGCCGACCCGGAAAAGCTCCACGACCTGCACATGATCATGCCCAGCGTAGGTCGCTCGGAACACCTCGACCTGTTTGAACGCGGCATCGCCCGCAAACTGGATTTCTCCTTCGCCGGCACCCAGAGCCTGCGCATCAGCCAGTTGCTGGAAGACGGCCTGCTGGAAATCGGCGCGATTCATACCTACATCGAACTCTACGCGCGGCTGGTGGTGGACCTGATCCCCAACGTCGTGCTCTCGGCCGGTTTCATGGCCGACCGCGCCGGCAACATCTACACCGGCCCCAGCACCGAAGACACCCCGGCATTGATCGAACCGGCGGCGTTCAGCGACGGCATCGTCATCGTCCAGGTCAACCAGTTGGTCGACGACGTCAGCGAACTGCCCCGCGTAGATATTCCTGCGTCATGGGTCGATTTCGTCGTGGTCGCCGACAAGCCGTTCTACATCGAACCGCTGTTCACCCGTGACCCGCGCCACATCAAGCCTGTGCACGTGCTGATGGCGATGATGGCGATTCGCGGCATCTACGAAAAACACAACGTGCAGTCGCTCAACCACGGCATCGGTTTCAATACCGCCGCCATCGAGCTGATCCTGCCGACCTACGGCGAATCCCTCGGCCTCAAAGGCAAGATCTGCCGCAACTGGACGCTCAACCCGCACCCGACGTTGATCCCGGCGATCGAGAGCGGCTGGGTCGAAAGCGTGCATTGCTTCGGCACCGAACTGGGCATGGAAAACTACATCGCCGCCCGCCCGGACGTGTTCTTCACCGGCCGCGACGGCTCGCTGCGTTCCAACCGGATGTTCTGCCAACTGGCCGGGCAATACGCGGTGGATCTGTTTATCGGCGCGACGTTGCAGGTTGATGGCGACGGCCATTCCTCGACCGTGACCCGTGGTCGCCTCGCCGGTTTCGGTGGCGCGCCGAACATGGGCCACGACCCGCGCGGTCGCCGTCACGGCACCCCGGCGTGGCTGGACATGCGCCACGACGACTCGCAGCAACCGATGCTCGAACGCGGCAAAAAACTCGTGGTGCAAATGGTCGAGACCTTCCAGGAGGGTGGCAAACCGACCTTCGTCGAAACCCTCGACGCGGTAGAAGTGGCGAAGAAAAGCGGCATGCCGCTGGCGCCCATCATGATCTACGGCGACGACGTCACCCACCTGCTCACCGAAGAAGGCATCGCCTACCTGTACAAGGCGCGCTCGCTGGAAGAACGCCAAGCGATGATCGCCGCCGTCGCGGGCGTCACCGCTATCGGCCTGCGCCACAACCCGAAAGACACCGAACGCATGCGCCGCGAAGGCCTGATCGCCTTGCCCGAAGACCTCGGTATCCGCCGCACCGACGCCACCCGCGAATTGCTCGCGGCGAAAAGCGTGGCTGATCTGGTCGAGTGGTCCGGCGGCCTGTACAACCCGCCCGCCAAATTCAGGAGCTGGTAATGCACGCACTTAACCTGCAAGCGAAACCGCTGTCCCTGGCTGATCGATTGGCCGACCTGGCGGTGGACGCGTTGATCGACGAAGCCGATCTGTCGCCGAAACCGGCACTGGTCGACCGTCGCGGCAATGGCGCGCACACCGATCTGCATCTGGGCCTGATGCACGCTTCTGCGCTGTCGTTGTGGCCGGCGTTCAAGGAGATGGCTGAAGCGGCGGTTGAAATCGGTGAAGTCGATTCAACGTTGCGCGAAGCGATTGGCCGCATCGGTCGTGAAGGTGAACAAGCGATGCTCACCACCACTAACGGCGTGAACACGCATCGCGGTGCAATTTGGGCGCTGGGGTTGTTGGTGACGGCCGCTGCGCTGGAACCGCAATCCTCCAGCGCCAATGCCGTGACCCTGCGCGCTGCGCGTCTGGCCTTACTGGATGACCGCTACGCGCCGAAGCCATTGAGCCACGGCGCACAAGTCGCCCTGCGTTACGGCGCACGCGGTGCTCGTGAAGAAGCGCAACTCGGCTTCCCTTCGGTGCTGCAACGCGGTCTGCCACAACTCAAACGCAGTCGTGCCAAAGGGCAGGGCGAACAGAACGCCCGGCTCGACGCCTTGCTCGCGATCATGACCAACCTGGCCGACACTTGCGTGCTCTACCGCGCCGGCGAAGAGGGTTTGCACGCCATGCAACACGGCGCGCAAGCGGTGCTCGACGCCGGTGGCAGTGCCAGCCTCAGCGGGCGTCGACGCCTGCACGAACTGGATCAACAACTCATCGCATTGAATGCCTCGCCCGGTGGCGCCGCCGACTTGCTCGCCGCCACGCTGCTGCTCGACCGTATCGAGCGCGACGGCATCTCTCAGGGAGCGTTTTGATGGAAACCCTATCGTTTGAATTCCCCGCCGGGCAGCCACCACGCGGTCGCGCGTTGGTCGGTTGTGTCGGTTCGGGTGATCTGGAAGTGCTGATCGAACCGGGTCTGGCCGGCAAGCTGACGATCAATGTGCAGACCTCGGTCAACGGCGCGCAGCTGCGCTGGCAGCACCTGTTTGCGCGGATGTTCGACGGCACCACGCCGCCGGCCATGGCCATCGATATCCACGATTTCGGTGCGACGCCGGGGGTGGTGCGCTTGCGTCTGGAACAAGGTTTCGAGGAGATCGGCCATGACTGACAGCGCCGCGTTGCTCAACAAACACAGCTTCGTCGAACTCGGCGCGCGGCAACGGGCGAAAGCCTTGCTCGATGCCGGCAGCTTTCGCGAATTGCTCGACCCGTTTCAACGGGTGATGTCGCCGTGGCTTGAGCGCCAAGGCGTGGTGCCGCAGGCCGATGACGGCGTGGTGATCGCCAAGGGCAGCCTCGACGGTTTGCCGGTGGTTATTGCCGCGATTGAAGGTGCATTTCAGGGCGGCAGCCTTGGCGAAGTCGGCGGGGCGAAAATTGCCGGCGCGCTGGAACTGGCGGCTGAAGACAACCGCAAAGGCATTCCGACACGCGCGGTGTTGCTGCTGGAAACCGGCGGCGTGCGCTTGCAGGAAGCCAATCTTGGGCTGGCGGCGATTGCTGATATTCATGCGGCGATTGTCGATTTGCAGCAGTACCAACCGGTGGTCGGTGTGGTCGCCGGTAGCGTTGGTTGTTTTGGCGGTATGTCGATTGCCGCTGCGCTGTGCAGCTATCTATTGGTGACTCAGGAAGCGCGCCTTGGTTTGAACGGCCCGCAGGTGATCGAACAGGAAGCCGGGATCGAGGAATACGACTCCCGCGACCGGCCATTCATCTGGAGCCTGACCGGTGGCGAGCAGCGTTTCGCCAGTGGTCTGGTGGATCGTTATGTCGCCGATGACGTGGCGAAGATTCGTCAGCAGGTCGGTGAATTGCTTCAGCAAGGTTTGCCGGAACAACCGCGCAGCCAACGCGCCGACTGGTTTCTGCAACGCCTGAGCAGCCTGAACACTGACCCGCAAATCGAACCGTCGGTGGTTCGCGATCTGTATCAAGGAGAGCGCTCATGAGCGGTTATTCACTGCGCGGTTTGAACTGGTTCAACGCCTTGAGCGCGGGCGCTAAAAGTGTTGAAGGACTGCCGCCCTCGTTGAGGGTTGCTGACGGAGAGCTGGGGCGTTTTATCGCGGTGGTCGCTGACCCGGACAATCGTTTCCCTCGCGCTCGTAATGGCGAAGTCGGTTTGCTCGAAGGCTGGGGTCTGGCCAAGGCTGTGGATGACGCGATCAGCGCTGACCGCGACAAAGCGCAGAAGCGCCCGATCATCGCCATCGTCGATGTGCCGAGCCAGGCTTATGGTCGGCGCGAAGAAGCACTCGGCATTCATCAGGCGCTGGCCGGGGCGGCGGACAGTTACGCCCGCGCGCGGTTGGCCGGGCATCCGGTGATTGCGTTGTTGGTCGGTAAAGCGATGTCCGGGGCGTTTTTGGCTCACGGTTATCAAGCCAATCGTTTGATCGCGCTGCGTGATCCCGGCGTGATGGTGCATGCCATGGGCAAGGCTTCGGCGGCGCGGGTGACGTTGCGCAGTGTCGAAGAGCTGGAAGCGCTGGCCGCCAGTGTGCCGCCGATGGCGTATGACATCGACAGCTATGCCAGCCTCGGATTGCTCTGGGAAACCTTGTCGGTTGAGCAGATTGAACAGCCGACAGCGGAGGATCTGGCGCGGGTGAACCAATGCCTGAAACAAGCCATCAGCGATGTCGTCAGCACTGATCTGAGCAATCGTCTCGGCGCGAAAAATCGTGCTGCTTCCAGCAAAGTGCGTGAACTGTTGAGGGCGCAGTGGTGAGCACGCCTCTGGCCCATGACCTGCTCTGGGGCATGACTCCGGCGCAGTTGCCGGCGGATGCGCCGCTGTGGGCAGTCGAGTCGCTGGCCTCCGGGCAACCGGTGGTAGTGCGGCGGGCGCTGAGCGAGGAAGGTTTTGTCGCGGTCGGCGTGCGCGGTGTGTTGCGCGAGCAGCGGTTGGCGGCGTTTATGGCGTTGGATTCGATAGCCTGTCGGGTCAGTCCGGAGGCGCTGTGTCATGTCGACAGCGAGCGCGATCTGCCGGTCATGCAGGCACTCAAACAGCTGCGGCCGATGCTCGACGATTGCGGTTGGGTCTGGGGTGTCAGCGGCAGTGTCGGGTTTGAATTGGCCAGTGGTTTTAAAGTGATGCACGCGGCCAGTGATCTCGATCTGATTCTGCGTACGCCACAGATGATCACGCGTAATCAGGCACGCAAACTGGTCGAGCTTTTTGATCAGACTGTATGCCGGGTCGACCTGCAATTGCAGACGCCGTTCGGTGCTGTGGCATTGCGTGAATGGGCCAGCGGTTCGGCGCGTGTGCTGCTGAAGAATGCTCATCAGGCTTGCCTGGTGATCGATCCATGGAACCCGCAGGAGCAGGCAGCGTGAGCAGTCTGCTGGTGTTCCCCGGCCAGGGCGCGCAGCAAGCGGGCATGCTTCAGCGCTTGCCCCGCGAGACCTTGGTCGAGGCCAGCGATGTGCTTGGCGAAGATGTCTTGCTCTTGGATTCCAGCGACGCGTTGCGCACGACAAGGGCGGTTCAACTCTGTTTGCTGATCGCTGGCGTCGCTGCATCGCGGCAGTTATTGCAGGACGGGCTCATGGCGGATTACGTTGCTGGCTTGTCCATCGGCGCCTACCCGGCAGCGGTGGTTGCGGGTGCATTGAGCTTCAGCGACGCGTTGCATCTGGTCAGCCTGCGCGGTGAGTTGATGCAACAGGCTTATCCACAGGGCTATGGCATGACCGCGATCATCGGCCTGCAATTATCCACAATCGAAACGCTGCTCGCACAGGTACACAGCGAAGATTCGCCGGTGTATCTGGCCAACATCAATGCCGATAACCAAGTGGTGATCGCCGGCAGTGACGAGGCCATGCAAGCGGTGGCTGAACTGGCACGCAGCCGTGGCGCTGGTCTGGCGAAACGCCTGGCGGTGAGTGTGCCGTCGCACTGTCCGCTGCTGGAGGCTCCTGCACAAACCCTCGCCGAGGCCTTCGCCAAAGTTGAATTGAGGACTCCGAAAATCGCTTACCTGAGCGGCAGCCGCGCGCGTCCGGTGATCAACGTCGAAGCGCTGCGCGACGACCTCGCCTTCAACATGTGCCGCGTGGTGGATTGGCGCGGCACCGTACAAAGCGCCTACGAGCGTGGCGTGCGTTTACAGATCGAACTGCCGCCCGGTGCGGTGCTGACCGGGCTGGCGCGCCGGGTGTTCGAGCAGGGCACGGTCACTGCCTTCGACAGTGCGCGTCTCGACACCTTGCAGGCGCTGTTGCGTGAGGAGGGTGGCCACTAACTCTAAAACCGCCGACTCAAGCTTCGAACAACAAAAACAACATTCGACGATGCACTTTGAGGACTACAACAATGATTATTTACGGTGTGGCGTTTCTCGCCTTTTGTACGTTGGTGGGTATCTGGGTCGGTGAACTGCTCGGCAAGCTGATCGGCGTGCCGGCCAACGTCGGCGGCGTCGGCATTGCCATGCTGCTGTTGATCGGTCTGGGCAGTTATCTGAACAAAAGCGGCTGGCTCAAGGGCAAGACCGAGCAGGGCGTCGAGTTCTGGAGCGCTATCTACATTCCGATCGTCGTGGCGATGGCAGCGCAGCAGAACGTGTATGGCGCGCTCAAGGGCGGGCCAATGGCTATTCTCGCCGGCACACTTGCCGTGGTGATCGCTTTTGCCCTGGTGCCCGTGCTGACGCGCATGGGCAACAAGGAGCAGACCCCGATCGCTCCAGCCAAGACTGCGGGGTAATCGCGATGTACGAATCGATGATGAAAGTGATCACCGGCTACGGTTTGATCAGCGGGTTTCTGATTGTCGGCCTGACCATGTGGGTGTCCTACTGGATGTCCAATACCTTCACCAAAGGTCGTTTGCACGGCTCGGCCATCGCCATTCTGCTCGGGCTGGTGCTGTCGTATGTCGGCGGCGCACTGACCGGTGGGCAGAAGGGCGTGGTGGATATTCCGTTGCTGTCGGGCATCGGTTTGCTCGGTGGTGCGATGCTGCGCGATTTCGCGATTGTCGCCACGGCCTTCGGCGTGAGTGTCGATGAGCTGAAACGGGCAGGGTTCGTCGGGGTGCTGGCGCTGTTTGTCGGCGTAGGCACGTCGTTCGTGGCGGGTGTTGGTGTGGCGATGGCGTTCGGTTATACCGATGCCGTTAGCCTGACCACTATTGGTGCCGGCGCGGTGACCTACATCGTCGGCCCGGTGACCGGCGCGGCGATTGGCGCCAGTTCCGAGGTCATGGCGCTGTCGATTGCAGCGGGGTTGATCAAGGCGATTCTGGTGATGGTGATGACGCCGTTCGTGGCGCCGATGATTGGCCTGAACAATCCACGCAGCGCGGTGATTTTTGGCGGGCTGATGGGCACGTCCAGCGGTGTGGCCGGCGGGTTGGCGGCGACGGATCCGAAGCTGGTGCCTTATGGGTGTCTGACAGCGGCGTTTTATACCGCGCTTGGGTGTTTGCTTGGGCCTTCGCTGTTGTTTTTGGCGATGCGCGGGTTGGTGGGATAACAGCTAAGAGCTGCCCTCACCCTAGCCCTCCCGAAACGTCGGACCGCCCGTAGGGAGAGGGGACTGACCGAGTTGTTTTGGCGTTATACATCGACCTGAAAGTCCTGAGTCGAACTCAGGTTTTGAAAGGCCCCCGGTCTGCTCCCTTCCCCCTCGCCCCCTTGGGGGAGAGGGCTGGGGTGAGGGGGTAGCTGTTGATCTTGATCTTGCTCTAAATCCCAGCCTGTCGATTGGCATACATCCGACACTCCGCCAGCAACGCCAGCAAATTTGGATCCCTCTCCTTGGCCTTCAAAAACACCACGCCAATGTGCTGCTGCAACCGGTACTTCTCCTGCAACGGAATCAACTTCACCCGATTCTCATACACCGCCGCAATCCTTCCCGGCAGCAACGCATAACCCACCCCCGAGCTGACCATGCTCAGCAGCGTGAAGATGTCATTCACCTGCATCGCCACCTTCGGCTCGAACCCCGCCTGCTTGAACACCCGGTTACCGTCCTGATGCGTGGCAAAGCCCTGGGTCAGGGTGATGAAGGTTTCATCGCGCACCTCAGCCAGATCCACCTCACTGCGCTGGGCGAACTTTGAATCCGCCGGGGTGGCGAGGAAGATATCGTCGGAAAACAGCGCAATCTGCTCGCAATCCGGGTCGTTGATGCTGTCGTCCAGCGACACCAGAATCGCGTCGACTTCCATGTTTTTCAGCTTGTAGAGCAGGTCGATGTTCGAGCCGAGGATCAGGTCGATGTTGAGTTCACTGCGGCGAATCTTCAGGCCCATGATCAACTGAGGCACGGTTTTCACTGTCAGTGAATACAGTGAGCCAAGCTTGAAACGTTCAGCGGAGAAACCAGCGGCTTCGCGGGTCAGGCGCACGCTTTCGACGACGTCATTGATCAGCTTCTGCGCGCGTTCTTCGAGGACGTAAGCACTTTCCAGCGGCGTCAGGTTGCGGCCTTCATGTTTGAACAGTGGGCAGCGCAGGGCGCTTTCCAGCGAGTGAATCGCGCGGTGCACGCTGACGTTGCTGGTCTGCAACTCGGCAGCGGCGCGGGCGAGGTTGCCGGTGCGCATGAAAGCGAGGAACACCTCGAGTTTTTTCAGGGTCAATTCTTCGTCGATCAGCATGGCGCGGACTCTTTTTGGTATCGGCCGATTGTGCCCAATTACCACGACGCGCGCAGGCTGATGTTGAACAGAAACATTGCGCTTTTACGCTGAAGGCCCGAGCCTTGCGCGCTGCGGTAACGAATGTGAGGTGAGCGATACATGTATCACGGAGAACGATTGAACGCCTGGACCCATCTGGTCGGGGCGGTGGCGGCATTTATTGGTGGCGTGTGGATGTTGGTGATCGCCTGCCTCGACGGCAGCCCGTGGAAGATTGTCAGTGTGGCGATTTACGCGTTTACCTTGCTGGTGCTCTACAGCGCTTCGACCGTGTACCACAGCGTGCGCGGGCGCAAGAAAGCGATCATGAAGAAGGTCGATCACTTTTCGATCTACCTGTTGATTGCCGGCAGTTACACGCCGTTCTGCCTGGTGACCCTGCGCGGTCCGTGGGGCTGGACGTTGTTCGGGATTGTCTGGGGGCTGGCGCTGATCGGCATCCTGCAAGAGATCAAACCGCGCTCCGAGGCGCGGATTCTGTCGATCGTGATTTACGCGGTGATGGGCTGGATTGTGTTGGTGGCGGTCAAGCCTTTGATTGCGGCGCTGGGCACTACAGGGTTTGCCTGGCTGGCGTCGGGTGGGATTTTGTACACGGTGGGGATTATCTTTTTTGCCCTCGATCACCGGTTGCGACATGCGCACGGGATCTGGCATCTGTTCGTGATCGCCGGGAGTTTGCTGCACTTTGTGGCGATTCTGTTTTATGTCCTCTAGAGACACCACCATCCCGCTGTGGGAGTGAGCCTGCTCGCGATGGCGTCCTGTCAGTCGACAGCGTATATGGCTGATGCACCGCTATCGCGAGCAGGCTCACTCCTACAGGGGAACCAGTTCTTCCAGTTGCTTCTGTGCACGATCACTGAAGATTTTCAGCAGACCATTCAGGGTATGCGGCGGCGGTTCGCTGGCGCGGGTCACGGCGTACAGCGTGATCGGCAAAGGCGGGGCCAACGGGCGAATCGTGGTGGTCGCCGTAGACGCGCCGAGTGCAGTAAACGGATCAATCACCGCCACCCCCGCACCCGATTCCACCATCGCTCGCGCCAGTGAATACGTCTGCACGGCGATCCGCACCAGCGGTGGCGGCTCGACCGCTTCCAGATAACTGTCGAGCCGCGCCGCCAACGGATCGGCACTCGACAACCCAATCAACGACGCTCCCGCCAGCGCCATCAATGGCAATGGTTTTCCCGCTTCTTCAACCGGCCAGAAATCTTTCGGCGCCAACGCCACCAACACCCCTGATGCCAGTGCCTGCGCTTTCAGGGCCGGGTGATCGGGCAACTGCAACGTCAGCGCGACATCCACCTCGCGCATCAACAAGTTCTGCATCAGCTCACGGCTGTGGGCGCTGGACAGTTCACAGGCGATGTCCGGGTAACGCGTCGTCCACTGATGAATCGCCGGCGGCAACAACGACAAGGCCAGCGCCGGTGTCGCACCGATGCGCAAACTGTGCCCCGGCTCGCGACGCAGGCTCTGCGCCAGACGTCGCACGCCTTGCAGGCTTTCCGTGACCTTGTCGACCTCACGCTCCAGCTCCAGCGCTTCCGGGGTCGCCTGCAACTTGCCACGCACGCGCAGGAATAACGGAAACCCCAGCTGCTGTTCGGCGTGCTGCAACACTTTGCTCACCGCCGGTTGCGAAACGTGCAGCAGCTGCGCGGCGCCGCTGACCGAGCCGGTCTGGCGTATGGCCTGGAAAATCTCGATGTGACGTAGACGCATGGCGATTCCATAACCTTTGTTTATGGTCCAGGCATCTTTATTCATTGTTCGGCGGCTGTCACCTGGCTCTAACCTCGGATTCGTCTTTACCAGGATTCAGAGGCAGCAATGGCTCAGCGTGTGTGCATCATCGGCGGTGGCGTGATCGGTCTGGCGACGGCCTATGCGCTGGTGCGCGACGGCTTTGAGGTGACGGTGATCGAGGCGCGGCAGTCGCTCGGCACCGAGACCAGTTTTGCCAACGGCGGCCAGTTGTCCTATCGCTACGTCGCGCCGCTGGCCGACGCCGGCGTGCCGGTGCAGGCGATAGGCTGGATGCTGCGTGGCGACTCACCGCTCAAGCTGCGTCCGCGTCTGGATCCTGCGCAATGGCGCTGGATGGCGGCGTTTCTCGCTGCCTGCCGCACTTCGGTCAACCGTGAAAATGCCGCGCACCTGCTGCGTCTGGCGCTGTTCAGCCAGAGCACGCTCAAGCGCTGGCGCGAGGACGATGGGCTGGACGGATTCAACTGGCGGCGCAACGGCAAACTGGTGACCTTCCGCAATGCCGGCAGTTTTGAGCATGCACGCAAAGGCCTGGCCGATCCGCAGCAACAGCAGGTGTTGTCCGCCAGCGAATGCGCACAACTGGAACCGGCGCTGACCGATGCGCCGTTTGTGGGCGCGATCTATACGCCGGATGAAGAGGTTGGCGATTGCCACGGTTTCTGTCAGCAACTGGCGGCGCGATTGAAAGCGTCCGGGCGCTGCGAGTTTCGCCTCGGCCAAGCGGTGACTGCGATTCGGCACAGCAACGGCGTGGTCACCGCTATCGAGTTGGGCAGTGAAACGCTGCCGGTCGAGCAATTGGTCATCGCCGCCGGCCATCGCAGTTCATTTCTGGCGTTGCCCGGTTTACGTTTACCGCTCTACCCGCTGAAGGGCTACAGCCTGACCGTGCCGATCGGCAGCGAGCACCGCGCGCCCGACGTGAGCATCACCGACTACGACCGCAAGATCGTCTACGCGCGTATCGGCGAACAGCTGCGCGTGGCGGCGATGGTCGATATTGTCGGCTTCGATCCGGCAGTTGATCCACAACGATTGGTGCTGATCAAACGTCAGGCTCGCGACACCTTCCCCGACGCCGGAAGCTACGACGCCGTTGTCGAGTGGGCTGGCATGCGCCCGGCGACGCCAACCGGTGTGCCACTGTTAGGTGCCACGGTCTATCGCAATCTATGGCTGAATCTCGGCCACGGTGCGCTCGGTTTTACCTTGGCCTGCGGCAGCGCACAGTTGCTCAGCGAGCTGATCGGCCAACAACACACGTCGATTGATCTGCACGGTTTCAATCCCCGTGCGGCGTGAATGATCAACGCTGTACCGTTCAAAACAACCACATCGACAACGGAGAATAACAATGCAAAAAATCACGTTGCTTGCCTGTACGTTGGGACTGCTGATCGGCGGTCAGGCCCATGCCAATGAGGCGCCATTGACCGGCACGCTTGGCAAGATCGCCAGTGCCAACAGCATCACCCTGGGCTATCGCGATGCCTCGGTGCCGTTCTCTTACGTGGGCGATAACACCGGTAAACCGATGGGCTATTCGGTGGATCTGGCGGGCAAGATTGTCGAGCGAATTCAGCAGAAGCTGGCGCTGACGGATCTGAAGGTGAAGTACAACCTCGTCACTTCGCAGACGCGAATTCCACTGGTACAAAACGGCACGGTCGACCTTGAATGCGGCTCCACCGGGGTGACGGCCGAGCGACAGAAACAGGTGTCGTTTTCCTACGGTTTCATCTACGTCAAAGGCCAGTTGCTGACGGCCAAGGACAGCGGCATCAAAAGCTTCGACGACCTGCGCGGCAAGAACGTAGTGACCACGGCGGGCACGACCAACGAGCGCTACCTGAAGAGCTACAACCACGATCACAAACTCGACATGTCGGTGATCAGCGCCAAGGATCATGGCGAGGCGTTCCAGATGCTTGAGTCGGGACGTGCAGCGGCGTTCTATATGGATGATGCGTTGTTGTACGGCGAAAGGGCCAAGGCTCGCGACCCGCATAACTGGGTGGTGGTGGGGGAGGAGCAGTCGCGGGAAATCTACAGCTGCATGGTGCGCAAGGACGATCCGCAGTTTCTGGCGCTGGTGAATGGCGCGTTGGCGGATCTGTACCGTTCGGGTGAGATCAACGGGATTTATCAGCGCTGGTTTGAACAGCCGATTCCGCCGAAGGGGCTGAACCTGGAGTTCCCGATGACCAGCGAGTTGAAAGCGATTATTGCCAGGCCGATCAGTGATCCGGTGCAGTAAATTTCAGACCGAGACGCCGCCATTCGCGAGCAAGCTCGCTCCCACATTGGATCTCGGTTATGCACGAATTTTGTGTTCACTGTAGACCTGCTGTGGGAGCGAGCTTGCTCGCGAAGAGGCTTTAGAAATCCCCCCAAAGCTGCTGGGCCACCGCCAGTGCCACCACCGGCGCCGTCTCGGTACGCAACACGCGCGGGCCGAGGCGGGCGGCGTGGAAGCCGTTGCCCTTGGCCTGTTCAACCTCGGCATCCGTCAACCCACCCTCAGGTCCGATCAGGAACGCCAGCGTCGCCGGTTTGGCATGACTCACCAACGGCTCCGCCACCGGGTGCAGCACCAGTTTCAACTCGGCTTCAGTCTGCTTGATCCAGTCCGCCAACAACACCGGCGGATGAATCACTGGCACCCGCGAGCGCCCGCATTGCTCGCAAGCGCTGATCGCCACTTGGCGCCAGTGCAGCAGGCGTTTGTCGGCGCGTTCGTCCTTCAGGCGGACTTCGCAGCGATCACTGAAGATCGGCGTAATTTCATTCACGCCCAGCTCGGTGGCTTTCTGAATCGCCCAATCCATCCGCTCGCCACGGGACAGCCCCTGGCCGAGGTGGATGTGCAGCGGCGATTCGACCTGGCCGGCGAGTTGCTCGTCGATCTGCACGGTCACGCGCTTCTTGCCGACTTCCAGCAGGGCGCCGCGAAACTCATGGCCGGAACCGTCGAACAGCTGCACCGCATCGCCCTCGGCCATGCGCAGCACGCGGCTGATGTAATGCGCCTGGGCCTCCGGCAATTCGTGTTCGCCGGTGCTCAGGGGGGCGTCGATAAAGAAGCGGGACAGTCTCATTTCGGGTCTCTGGAAAGATGTGAATCAGGTGGATCGGTGTCGACTTCATTCGCGAGCAAGCTCGCTCCCGCATTTGCAATGCATTCCCCTGTGGGAGCGAGCCTGCTCGCGAAAGCGGCAGTTCAGGCGCCAAAAATTTTGAATCAGCCCGGATCGCGGAAGCCGGGATGGAAGTCTTTTGGCACCGCGACGCTGACGCTGTCACGGGTGGCGATGTCGATGCCTTCGCTGGCGACTTCGGCGAGGAAGTCGATCTGCTCCGGGGTGATCACGTACGGCGGCAGGAAATACACCACGCTGCCCAGCGGCCGCAGCAACGCGCCACGCTCCAGCGCATGCTGGAACACTTTCAAGCCGCGACGTTCCTGCCAAGGGTAGGCCTCTTTGGTGGCTTTATCCTTGACCATCTCGATGGCCAGGACCATGCCGGTCTGGCGCACTTCGGAGACGTTCGGGTGATCGACCAGATGCGCCGTCGCCGAGGCCATGCGCTGCGCCAGGGCCTTGTTGTTCTCGATGACGTTGTCCTGCTCGAAGATATCCAGCGTCGCCAGCGCCGCCGCGCACGCCAGCGGGTTGCCGGTGTAGCTGTGCGAATGCAGGAACGCGCGCAAGGTCGGATAGTCGTCGTAGAACGCGCTGTAGACCTCATCGGTGGTCAGGCACGCGGCCAGCGGCAGATAGCCGCCGGTCAGGGCCTTCGACAGGCAGAGGAAGTCCGGGCGAATGCCGGCCTGTTCACAGGCAAACATGGTCCCGGTGCGGCCAAAGCCAACGGCGATTTCGTCGAGAATCAGGTGCACGCCGTAACGGTCGCAGGCCTCGCGCAGCAGCTTGAGATAAACCGGGTGATACATGCGCATGCCGCCGGCGCCCTGAATCAACGGCTCGACGATCACTGCCGCGACGCTGTCATGATTTTCTGCCAAGGTCTGTTCCATGGCGGCGAACATATTGCGCGAATGTTCTTCCCAGCTCATGCCCTCGGGGCGCCCGTAGCAATCCGGGCTCGGCACCTTGATGGTGTCCATCAGCAGTGCTTTGTAGGTTTCGGTGAATAGCGGCACGTCGCCGACCGCCATCGCCGCCATGGTTTCGCCGTGGTAACTGTTGGTCAGGGTGACGAAGCGCTTCTTGTTCGGTTGACCGCGATTGAGCCAGTAGTGAAAGCTCATTTTCAGCGCGACTTCGATGCAGGACGAACCGTTATCGGCGTAGAACACCCGATTCAGGCCTTCCGGTGTCATCTTCACCAGACGCTCGGACAACTCAATCACGGGTTGATGGCTGAAACCGGCCAGAATCACGTGTTCCAGCTGATCGACCTGATCCTTGATGCGCTGATTGATGCGCGGGTTGGCGTGGCCGAACACGTTGACCCACCAGGAGCTGACGGCGTCGAGGTAGCGCTTGCCTTCGAAGTCTTCGAGCCAGACGCCTTCACCGCGCTTGATCGGGATCAGCGGCAGCTGTTCGTGGTCTTTCATCTGGGTGCAGGGATGCCACAACACCGCGAGGTCGCGTTGCATCCACTGGTTATTCAGGCCCATTTACAGTCTCCTCGAGGCGGCTCGCGACAGGCGCGGGCAAACAATCGCGCAAGCCTATGCAATGCATCGCGTGGGGACAACCCATTGTGTCGATTGAGCTACTTTGTATGAGCCGATAGACGTCGCTGGCGGCGTTTTGATGGCTAACGTATTCTTCGCGGTTCTTTGGGTCGTCTGACCCGCAAAACTGCTTTTTCCTACGTGTATTTCCGGAGTTCGCTGAATGTCTGTCGGTTGGCTGCGCGCCTGTGCGCTGGTGATGTTGGGGCTGTTCAGCGTTACAGCGCTGGCCAAGGATAAAACTGCAATCGTGATCGGCGGCGGCCTGTCGGGCCTGACCGCCGCTTATGAACTGCAAAACAAAGGCTGGCAGGTCACCCTGCTGGAAGCCAAGCCGAGCATGGGCGGTCGCTCCGGCATGGCCACCAGCGAGTGGATCGGCAACGACAAGACCCAGCCGGTGCTGAACAAGTACGTGTCGACCTTCAAGCTCGGTACCACGCCGGCTCCGGAATTCGTGCGTACGCCGGGCTACCTGATCGACGGCGAGTATTTCTCCGCTGCCGATCTGGCGACCAAGCAACCGGCCACCGCCGACGCCTTGAAGCGCTACCAGAAAACCCTCGACGATCTGGCGCGTTCGATCGACGACCCGCAGAACCCGGCGGCGACCAGCACCCTGCACGCGCTGGACCAGATCACCGTATCGAGCTGGCTCGACAAGCAGAATCTGCCGGCCACCGCGCGCCAGTTGATCAACCAGGACATCCGCACGCACTACGACGAACCTTCGCGTCTGTCGCTGCTGTATTTCGCCCAGCAGAACCGTGTCTATCGCGGCGTTTCCGACCGTGACCTGCGCGCTTCGCGTCTGGTCGGCGGCAGCCAGGTGCTGGCGCAGGCGTTCGTCAAACAGATCAAGACCATCAAGACCAATTCGCCAGTGTCCGCGATCACTCAGGACAAGGACGGCGTGACCGTCAAGGTCGGCAGTGTTGGCTACCAAGCTGATTACGTCGTACTGGCCGTGCCATTGCGCGCACTGAACAAGATTGCTTTGACGCCGGCGCTGGACGCTCAGCACCTGGCGGCGATCAAGGGCACCAACTACGGTTGGCGCGACCAGATCATGCTGAAGTTCAAGACGCCAGTGTGGGAAAGCAAGGCGCGCATGTCCGGCGAGATCTATAGCAACACTGGTCTGGGCATGTTGTGGATCGAGCCTGCCCTGAAGGGCGGCGCCAACGTGGTGATCAACCTGTCCGGCGACAATGCCCGCGTGATGCAGGCGTTCGGCGACAAACAGATGGTCGATCAGGTGCTGATTCGTCTGCACGCGTTTTATCCACAGGCCCGTGGCTCGTTCACCGGTTATGAAATCCGTCGCTATAGCACCGACCCGTCGATGGGCGGCGCCTACCTGGCTTACGGCCCGGGCCAGATCAGCAAGTTCTGGCGCCTGTGGGAACGTCCGCTGCAACGCGTGACCTTCGCCGGCGAACACACCGACACCTTGTACCCGGGCACGCTGGAAGGCGCACTGCGCACCGGCCAGCGTGCGGCCAGTCAGGTTGAAGATCTGGCGGCGGGCAAATCGTTTGAGCCAGCCAAAGTGGTCCCGGCCGCAGCAGCGGCAGGCGCGGCGGGTGCCGTGGCGGCGAAGAAGGGCAACTTCTTCAGCAACCTGTTCGGCGGTTCGGATGACGAGAAGAAGCCTGAGCCTGTGAAGGCGCCAGAGCCGGCTCCTGCACCGGTCGCTCCAGCGCCTGCGCCGACCCCGGCACCCGCGCCAGCGCCGGTGGAAGCACCGAAACCAGCGACCCCGGTGAAAGCTGAACCGGCGAAGAAAGCAGCGGCCAAGCCAGCGGCGAAGAAGCCTGCAGCTAAAACCGAGGCGAAGAAGGCCCCGGCCAAACCGGCAGCGAAAAAGGCCGAACCGGCGAAGAAGCCAGCGGCCAAGCCGGCAGCCACGACTGAGACGAAGGCGCAGTAAGCCTTTGCTTCAATAAAAAACGCGGCCATTCGGGCCGCGTTTTTTTTGCCCTGCATTTTTGTCCTTCGCCATCCGGTCACGGAGCTTACTTGTGTACCGGAGCCTTCCCACAAAGTACTCAGAGTGAGGTGATAGCGGGTGCCCCGGCGCCAATTCTATGCTGGGAAAAATAGGAGGCACTTGATGAAAACGTTCACGCTCATGCTTTTGTTGATTGCACTTCCCGGTTGCTCCAACGGGCGTTTCTTTCCTGGCGGTTATAGTTCAGAGCTCGCGCATAAATGCCAGATAGATCCCTACAGCGCCGATTGCCTGCAACCGCCGGCGGTACTTCATAACTAATCAGCCATGAATAGAGGGCCGGTTACTTGGATAACTCTGTCCCGTTCGGCAGTTTCCCTCGACACCTTTGCTTGCGCTTGTGCAGGCGCCCGAGAGTTCAGCAACGATCATTTGTCCAGACGTCCCACGCCGTAATCGCCTTTAATCTTTCCTTAACAAGCCACTTCCAGACTCTTGATCGTATTTCTCGATATTTCAAAGCAAAATTTTCCGCTTTAATTCGATAGATAACTCGCTAGTCTTGGTTCGCAGTTCTCACAGGATTTGGGCAATGCAGCTACGTAATTCTTCTTCGCGCTATGGTTGGGTCAGCATCTTCATGCACTGGGGTGTGGCGCTGGTGGTCTTCGGGCTGTTCGCGCTGGGCTTGTGGATGGTCGGGCTGGATTACTACAGCAGCTGGCGCAAAGAGGCGCCGGATCTGCACAAGAGCATCGGCCTGGTGTTGCTGGCCGTGATGGTGTTACGGGTGCTGTGGCGCTTTATCAGTCCACCGCCGCCGACGCTGCAGAGCTACAGCCGCATGACCCGTATCGGCGCCAGGTTCGGCCACGGGTTTCTGTATCTGGCGCTGTTCGCTGTGATGCTTGCCGGTTACCTGATTTCCACCGCAGACGGTGTCGGGATCCCGGTGTTTGGCCTGTTTGAAGTTCCTGCACTGGTTTCCGGGCTACCGGATCAGGCAGATACCGCTGGGGTGATTCATCTCTGGCTGGCGTGGGCGCTGGTAATTTTTTCCGGCCTCCATGCGTTGGCAGCATTGAAGCACCACTTTATCGATCGTGATGCGACCCTGACGCGAATGCTCGGTCGCAAAGCCTGAAATTCAACCTCGACTCAAAGGAAAAGAAAGCATGTTGAAAAAGACTCTGGCCGCTCTGGCAATCGGTTCTGCACTGCTCTCGGCCCAGGCCATGGCAGCGGACTACAAAATCGACAAGGAAGGTCAGCACGCCTTCGTTGACTGGAAAATCAGCCACCTGGGTTACAGCTTCATCCACGGTACTTTCAAAGATTTCGACGGTACGTTCTCGTGGGATTCGGCCAAGCCTGAAGCCAGCAAGATCTCGGTTGATGTGAAAACCGCCAGCCTGTGGTCGAACCACGCTGAACGTGACAAGCACATCGCCAGCAAAGACTTCCTCGACGTTGGCAAGTTTGCTGATGCCAAGTTCGTCTCCACCGCCGTTAAATCGACCGGCGAAAAGACCGCTGACGTGACCGGCGACCTGACCCTGCACGGCGTGACCAAGCCTGTGACCTTCAAAGCCACGTTCAACGGCGAAGGCAAGGATCCATGGGGCGGCGAGCGTGCTGGCTTCAACGCCAAGACCACCCTGAACCTGAACGATTTCGGGATCAAGGGCCCAGGTCCTTCCTCGCAAACTGCGGATCTGGACATCTCGCTGGAAGGCGTGAAAGTTCAGTAACTTTCGCCCCGCCACATAAAAACGCCACCGGTTGAAAGACCGGGGGCGTTTTTTATTGCCCGTCACATGACTTGAGACCAGCGCATATCCACTGTGGGAGCGAGCTTGCTCCGGGCGGCGATCCGACGAATGCGGTGTGTCATTCACCAGAGGTCTCGACTGATCCGACGCTTTCGCAAGCAAGCTCGCTCCCACAGGGGGATTGTGGTGATGCAGGGATTCGCGGCAGCAAAAAAATGCCCCGGCTCTTTCGAGGCGGGGCATTTTTCATTGCAGCGTTAACTCAGCGATTGCGGGTCAGCAGCGCTGGTTTTTCGCCACGCGGGCGGCTTGGCAGTTGATCAAGCTGCTCTGGCGTCGGGAAGCGGTCGGCTTTCGATTCCTTGTGCATGATCTTCGGGCCGTTGCTGCGCGGGTTCTGCACGGCTGGCTCGCTACGAGGCTGATCGTCACGGGCCGGGCGGCGGTTGCGCGAGGACGAGGTGGAATCGTCGCGACGACCCGACTGACCATCCCGCGGTGCGCCGTTGCGTGGGCCGCTACGTTTGGCTGGCGGGGTGCCGGTGCTCGAACCGTTGCTGTTGCGCGGACCGTTCTGACGACCCTGCGACTGACCTCCGCGTGGTGCGCCCGAACCTGCGCCAGCACCTTGAGCCGGTGCGCCTGGACGACGACCACGGCCGCCGGCAGGAGCCGGCTTCGGCACGTAGTCAACGCGGTTACCGAAGTTATCGATATCGTCGTCGAGGAACTCGTCCGGTGCACGATCAGCTGCCGCACGTGGCGGCTGGCTCGGACGCTGTTCGCGGGCTGGGGTGCCTTCGCGCGGTTTCTGCTGACGGGCAGGACGCTCGCCACGTTCACCGGCCGGCTTCTCTTTACCCTTGTCCTTGCCTTTGTCTTTACGACCGCCGCCACCGCCGCCGCCATTCGGCCCGTCGCCGCGTGGGCCACGTGAATTGCGCGGGTTACGCACGTCCGGACGCTCACGTACTTCCGGCTTCTCGGCTTCAATGGTGCTCGAATCGAAGCCCATCAGGTCGCCGTCGGCGATTTTCTGCTTGGTCATGCGTTCGATGCTTTTCAGCAGCTTCTCTTCGTCCGGCGCGACCAGCGAAATCGCCTCGCCCGAACGACCGGCACGGCCAGTAC
The DNA here is from genome assembly GCF_013363935.1 of Pseudomonas sp. 43A. Taxonomy (NCBI): domain Bacteria; kingdom Pseudomonadati; phylum Pseudomonadota; class Gammaproteobacteria; order Pseudomonadales; family Pseudomonadaceae; genus Pseudomonas; species Pseudomonas sp. 43A. The sequence continues at coordinate 6,550,477 of NZ_CP054880.1, read as the reverse complement.
GGCCGATACGGTGCACGTAATCTTCATCGACGTTCGGCAGTTCGAAGTTGACCACATGTGGCAACTGATCGATGTCCAGACCGCGAGCAGCGATGTCGGTAGCCACCAGGATGCGCACCTGGTTGGCCTTGAAGTCGGCCAGCGCTTTGGTGCGCGCGTTCTGGCTCTTGTTACCGTGGATCGCCACAGCCGGCAGGCCGTGTTTGTCCAGGTATTCGGCCAGACGGTTGGCGCCGTGCTTGGTGCGGGTGAACACCAATACCTGTTCCCACGCGCCGGCGGTGATCAGGTGGGCCAGCAGCGCACGCTTGTGGCTGGCCGGCAGACGGAATACGCGTTGTTCGATGCGCTCGACCGTGGTGTTCGGCGGCGTCACTTCGATGCGTTCCGGGTTGTGCAGCAGCTTGCCGGCGAGGTCGGTGATGTCCTTGGAGAACGTCGCCGAGAACAGCAGGTTCTGACGCTTGGACGGTAGACGCGCGAGGACTTTCTTCACGTCGTGCACGAAACCCATGTCGAGCATGCGGTCGGCTTCGTCGAGGACGAGGATTTCCACGTGGGACAGGTCAACGCTGCCCTGGCCACACAGATCGAGCAAACGACCCGGGCAGGCAACGAGCACGTCGACACCACGGGACATGGCCTGAACCTGCGGGTTCATGCCGACGCCGCCGAAGATGCAGGCGCTGACGAATTTCAGGTCACGGGCGTAGATCTTGAAGCTCTCGTGAACCTGGGCCGCGAGTTCGCGGGTCGGGGTCAGGACCAGTACGCGCGGTTGGCGCGGGCCATGACGCTGGGATTTGTCCGGGTGACCGTTGGGGAACAACCGCTCCAGGATCGGAAGGGCGAAACCGCCGGTTTTACCGGTACCTGTCTGTGCCGCAACCATCAGGTCGCGACCTTGCAACACGGCGGGAATGGCCCGCTGTTGCACCGGAGTAGGCTCGGTATAGCCCGCATCTTCGATGGCGCGGACTAAAGCCTCGGAGAGACCGAGGGAAGCAAAGGACATGAGTAATCCTGTTTTAGTTAGGGCTTGGCCCAATGGGAGTCTTGCCTGGCGCGAATCACGTTTAAGAGGACGCAATCCCGTCCGGTCCTGCTGCGGTTCCGAAGGCACGTCTGGAGCGCTCGCGCGGGCTGCAAAGCTGCGCTGTAGCGGGTCGAGAGGCCTGTTACGGTTCCGGGCGTCCGGGCGTGAGCCTGGCGGGAACGCCGGAGTATAACAGAGCAATCACTGCGCGCTGCTTTCCTGCTGCTCAACGGTTTTGCTGTTGGCCGTGGCATTGCCCAGCGGCGCGTTAATAGCGGGAGCCGCGCCATAACGGGCGCTCAGCTCGGCATAAGCCGGTTCGCGCTTGAAGCGTTTGAGTTCGGCGCCAAATCGCTGCACCAGAAGATCCATGCCGGCATTGCGCCGAACTGCGAGAAACTGGCTCTGACGGCTAATAACAGTGGGGTTTTCGGTGATCTGATCGCGAATATTCAATTCATCGAGCAAATGCTGACCAACGCGGCGATCGGTGATCAACAAATCAATTCGGCCACGCACCAATTTGCCGAAGTTGGCTTCGTGGGTCGGCGCCGGTTCGCGGGTGAACAGCGTCGATTCACGGAAATCCGGGCTGTACAGATAACCGGGCGAGGTGCCGATGGTCAGGCCTTTGAGTTCTTCGAGTTTGCTGAACGGGTGCGGCCGGTCGTTGGCGTAAAACATCACGAACTCGACGTCCGACAGTGGTTCGCTCGGGTAGAGCAGGGTGGCGTCGCGCTCATTGCTATGGAAGATATCCAGCGCGCCGTCGGCCAGTCCCGTCTCAAGCATCGACAGGCAACGCTTCCACGGCAGGAACTGCCATTCGACTTCAATGCCCAGACGTTTGAAGACGATGGCCGTGGTTTCGTAATCCAGCCCGAGGTTTTTACCGTTTTCTTCGTAGACGTAAGGCGCCCACGGCTCGGTGACAATACGCAGCTTCTCGCCTCGAGCAGCAAAGCTCAGGCAAGCAAAAACCAGCACGGCGAATAACTGTGTGATCAAAGGCATGGCTTGAGATTACGACGAGAAACGCGAAAGAGCCAGAAAGTGGCTGCACAAGCTCTGTTTCGGGCCTTTAAACGCAAAAGATCGCAGCCTTCGGCAGCTCCTGCACGGGATACGAAATCTCAATGTAGGAGCTGCCGAAGGCTGCGATCTTTTGATCTTGCTTGTAGCTTTCAGCTTGAAGCTTGCCGCTGCTTCAGCGCGGCAACTTCAGGTTATTCCAGATCGCCAGGCTAGGTTCGGCCTGGTTCATGGAATAGAAGTGTAGCCCCGGTGCGCCGCCCTGTAACAGGCGTTCGCACATCTCGCTGACGACTTGCTCACCAAAGCGCTGAATGCTTTGCGTGTCATCGCCGTAGGCTTCCAGTTGCTTGCGGATCCAGCGCGGGATTTCCGCACCGCAGGCATCAGAGAAGCGCGCGAGTTTGCTGTAGTTGGTGATCGGCATGATCCCCGGGACGATCGGCAGATCGACACCCTGCGCCTGCAAACGGTCGACGAAGTAGAAGTAGCTGTCGGCGTTGAAGAAGTACTGGGTGATCGCGCTGTCGGCGCCGGCGCGAGCCTTGCGCACGAAGTTGGCCAGATCGTCTTCGTAGTTGCGTGCTTGTGGATGCATCTCCGGGTAAGCGGCAACTTCGATGTGGAAATGATCGCCGGTTTCTTCACGAATGAATTCAACCAGTTCATTGGCGTGACGCAGCTCGCCGCTGGTCATGCCCATGCCGGACGGCAGGTCACCACGCAGGGCGACGATGCGCTTGATGCCGGCAGCCTTGTACTCGTTCAGCAGGCCGCGCAGGTCGTCCTTGCTGTCGCCGACGCACGACAGGTGCGGTGCGGCCGGGATTTTGACTTCGCTTTCCAGTTGCAGAACGGTGTTGAGGGTGCGATCACGGGTCGAACCACCAGCGCCATAGGTGCAGGAGAAGAAATCCGGATTGTACGTTGCCAACTGACGGGCAACGTTGAGCAGTTTTTCATGCCCAGCATCGGTCTTGGTCGGGAAGAACTCGAAGCTGTAGCGACGGTCTTGGGACATGGTCATACCCTTGGAAACAAGAACCTTCGAGGCGCTGCAATCCCGTGTGGGAGCGAGCCTGCTCGCGAAAGCGCTGGGTCAGACAACACGGATGTTGAATGTTAAGCCGCCTTCGCGAGCAGGCTCGCTCCCACAGGGAGAGCGAGCAGTCAGCGCCTGTTAGTAGCGGTAAGCGTGCGGCTTGAACGGGCCTTCAACGGTGACGCCGATGTAGTCAGCCTGTTGCTTGGTCAGTTGCGTGACCACGCCGCCGAAGCCGCGAACCATTTCCAGGGCCACTTCTTCGTCGAGTTTCTTCGGCAGTACTTCAACGGTCAGACGCTCGGCTTTCTGGGCTGGCGAGAGGTCGGCGTACTTCTGGCCGAACAGGAAGATCTGCGCCAGAACCTGGTTGGCGAACGAACCGTCCATGATGCGGCTTGGGTGGCCAGTGGCGTTACCCAGGTTTACCAGACGGCCTTCGGCCAGCAGGATCAGGTAGTCGTCGTTCTGCGCGTCAAAAGCGCCAGCGCCGGTACGATGGATCTTGTGTACCTGTGGCTTAACTTCTTCCCATGCCCAGTTCTTGCGCATGAAAGCGGTGTCGATTTCGTTGTCGAAGTGACCGATGTTGCAGACAACAGCGCGCTTCTTCAGAGCTTTGAGCATGTTCGCGTCGCAAACGTTGACGTTACCGGTGGTGGTCACGATCAGGTCGATCTTGCCCAGCAGCGCTTTGTCGATGCTTGCTTCGGTGCCGTTGTTGATACCGTCGATGAACGGCGACACCAGTTCGAAACCGTCCATGCACGCTTGCATGGCGCAGATCGGGTCAACTTCGGAAACCTTAACGATCATGCCTTCCTGACGCAGGGACTGAGCGGAGCCCTTGCCCACGTCACCGTAACCGATGACCAGCGCTTGCTTGCCGGACAGCAGGTGGTCGGTACCGCGCTTGATCGCGTCGTTCAGGCTGTGACGGCAGCCGTACTTGTTGTCGTTCTTGGACTTGGTCACCGAGTCGTTGACGTTGATGGCCGGGATTTTCAGCTCGCCCTTGGCCAGCATGTCCAGCAGACGGTGTACGCCGGTGGTGGTTTCTTCGGTCACGCCGTGAACGCGATCCAGTACTTGTGGGTACTTGTCGTGCAGCAGCTGAGTCAGGTCGCCGCCGTCGTCGAGGATCATGTTGGCGTCCCATGGCGCGCCATCCTTCAGGATGGTTTGTTCCAGGCACCACTCGTACTCTTCTTCAGTTTCGCCTTTCCAGGCGAAAACCGGGATGCCGGCAGCAGCGATAGCGGCAGCGGCCTGATCCTGAGTGGAGAAAATGTTGCACGACGACCAGCGTACTTCGGCACCCAGGGCAACCAGGGTTTCGATCAGCACGGCAGTCTGAATGGTCATGTGGATGCAGCCGAGGATCTTGGCGCCTTTCAACGGCTGTTCGCCGGAGTACTTGCGACGCAGACCCATCAGGGCCGGCATTTCCGATTCGGCGATGATGGTTTCGCGACGGCCCCAGGCAGCCAGGGACATGTCGGCAACTTTGTAATCGTTAAAATCTGCAGGCGTGATAACAGCGCTCATGAAGAGCCTCCATTCGTAATGTATGCGAATGGGCGCCGTTGTGCGTTTAGTGTCCGGCCTGAGCCAGTCAACGCCCCATCCGAGCCTGACAGGTTGAACCTGCTGCAGCGCCCCTCGGACAGGTGGCGGGAAAACGGTAGCAAGTGAACGTTACCGTTTTGAAACGGGGGCGATTATAGCCGTCTAGACTGATCTTCCAAAGGGTTTCTGTCGGCCAGATGAAGATCGTTAATGACGACCATAGTCGAAGCCGCATGGAGCCTGACCGCTCAGTCTGCCAAGATACCGTCCATCGTTCGGCAAGACACTCAGGAGTGAAGATGAATTTCCACACCCGCAAATGGGTAAAACCCGAAGACCTCAACCCCAACGGCACCCTGTTCGGCGGCAGCCTGCTGCGCTGGATCGACGAAGAAGCGGCGATTTACGCCATCGTCCAGTTGGGCAACCAGCGCGTGGTGACCAAGTACATTTCCGAAATCAACTTCGTCAGCGCCTCGCGCCAGGGCGACATCATCGAACTGGGCATCACCGCCACCGAGTTCGGCCGCACCTCGATCACCCTGACCTGCGAAGTGCGCAACAAGATCACTCGCAAGAGCATTCTCACTGTTGAGAAGATGGTGTTTGTGAACCTCGGTGAAGACGGTTTGCCGGCGCCGCACGGGCGCACTGAAATCAAATATGTGAAAGATCAGTTCCAGGAAGATGAATTGGTCACCAAGTGACATTGGCGGTGCTTTCTTCGCGAGCAAGCTCGCTCCCACAAGGATCACGCTGTACCTGTGGGAGCGAGCTTGCTCGCGAAAGCGGTTGTCCTGTCACCGAAGAATCATCTGCCCACTGAACAGCCATGAACCGCCGGGGTCGTAGGTAAACACCACCCCCACGGTTACCACGCCATGACGACCCCCACCGACGGCAAAACCCCCGACCTCTCGGCCAAAGAACAGCACGAAGTCGAGAAAAACCAGCCGCCCCGCGCGGCCGTCCTGCATGAAATCATCCGCAGCCAAGGCGATCAGGAACTGGAGCGCAGCATCGCCGCGCTCTGGTGGTCGGCATTGGCAGCCGGGTTGACCATGGGCCTGTCGCTGATGGGCATGGGCCTGCTCAATTCACGCCTGCCCGACGGTGATGAATTCAAGGTAATCGCCAGCTTCGGCTACTGCGCCGGTTTCCTTGCGGTGATCCTCGCCCGTCAGCAACTGTTCACCGAGAACACCCTGACCGCCGTATTGCCGGTCATGACCAAGCCGACCCTGCAAAACTTCGGCCGGCTGATCCGACTGTGGACGGTGGTGCTGGTCGGCAACCTGTGCGGCACGATTCTGGTCGCGTACGTGATGCTCGAACTGCCGATCTTCGACACCAAGACTGACCACGCCTTTCTCGAAATCGGTCGCAAGGTCATGGAAAACCATGCCAGCCAGATGTTCGCCAAAGGCATCGTGTCTGGCTGGATGATCGCCACCATGGTCTGGATGATTCCTTCCATGGAGAGCGCGAAGATGTGGATCATCATTCTCATCACCTACCTGATGGCGCTCGGCGATTTCACGCACATCGTGGTGGGTTCGGCTGAGGTGTCATACCTGGTGTTTGCCGGCGAGCTGCCGTGGAGTGATTTCTGGATGGTGTTCGCAGGTCCCACGCTGGCGGGGAACATCATTGGCGGCAGCTTCATCTTTGCGCTGATCAGCCATGCGCAGATCCGCAGCGAAAGCGGGGCGCCGAAGGAAACTGCGGATCAGGCCGAGAAGCCTGATCCGCAGCAGATCAAAAAATGATCAGTGGTGAGCAGGTTCGCTGGTGGTCGCGGGCTCGTTGCGAGTCGCGTGCTTGACCAGTTTGCCGATGGTCAGACCCTGCAACAGGATTGACGACAGCACCACGATGTAGGTGATGCTCAGCAGCAGATCGCGCTCCGGGCCCAACGGCAGCGCCAGCGCCAGTGCCACCGAGACACCGCCGCGCAAACCGCCCCAGGTCAGAATCCGGATGGTGCCGGCGGGCACTGTCCGCCAGCGTCGCAGCAGCAGAATCGCTGGTGCTACGGTGAGCAGGCGCGAGAGCAGAATGGCCACCGCCAGCAAACCTGCCGCGGCCATGTGCAGCCAGTTGAATGGCAGCAGCAACAGCTCCATGCCGATCAGTGCGAACAGCAGCGCATTGAGCATGTCATCGAGCAATTCCCAGAAGCCGTCGAGATAGCGGCGGGTCATGTCATTCATCGCCAGATTGCGTCCGACGTTACCGATGATCAGACCGGCGACCACCATCGCAATCGGCGCGGAGACGTGAATCTCGGTGGCCATCGCCGAACCGCCAATGACCAGCGCCAAGGTCAGCATCACAGTGATCTGATGCTGCTCGACGCTCTTGATCATCCGATAGACCAGATAACCGATCAGCCCGCCGAACAGCACACCGCCAATGGCTTCATGAACGAACAGCATCGCGGTGGCGCTGACGGTCGGGGTTTCGCCGAGTTGGGCGATGCCCAGCAGCACGGTGAATACCACAACGGCTGTACCGTCGTTGAACAGTGACTCGCCGACGATGGTGGTTTTCAGCGGCTTCGAGGCATTGGCGGTACGCAACACGCCGAGCACCGCAATCGGGTCGGTCGGCGAAATCAATGCGCCGAACAGCAAGCAATACAAGAAGCTCACGTGCCAGCCGAACAGGGCAAAAATGTAATAGGCGAGGCTGCCGATCACTGTGGTGGCAATCAACACGCCGAAGGTCGCCAACAGGCCGATGGGCCAACGGTAGCTGCGCAGGTCATTGAGGTTGACGTGCAAAGCGCCGGCGAACAGCAGGAACGACAGCATCCAGTTCATCAGCAGATCGCCGAAGTCGATCTGGCCGATCAGTTGCTGCACGCGTTCTTCGAGGCCGGGGTAGCCGAGCACACTCAGGCCTTGCAGCAGCAGAGAGAACAGCAGTGCGGTCACCATCACGCCGATGGTCGGCGGCAGGCCGATGAAGCGGAAGTTGACGAAGGTCAGGAGGGTGGTGAGGCAGATGAAAGCGGCGACAAGTTCAAGCATCCGGGGTCCTTTGGATGAGGGGTGAGTGGAGCGCGCCCGATGCTTGGGCGCAGGGGGTTGATGGGCTGAGAGCGACAGAGGGCACAAGCTTCACTCACCCCAGCCCTCTCCCGGAGGGAGAGGGCGCCGACCTTATTGTCTTGCGGCATGCATCGACTTGAATAACCGAGTCGATTATGGATTCGGCAATGCGCGTTCAGGTCGGCGTACTTCTGAAGCGCCCCCCGTTCAGTCCCCTCTCCCTCTGGGAGAGGGCTAGGGTGAGGGCTCTTGCAGGCTAAACCCGATTAGCCGGACACATTGACCGCAGCCGCGCCGCGACGTTGCAGATAGATGAAAAACAGCGCTGTCAGCACGGTCAATACGCCAACAAGCGCACCGGTCCACGGCAAGTCCGCCAGATCCGCGCCACTGGCCACCACCAGCCCGCCGATCCACGCACCCGCCGCGTTACCGAGATTGAAAGCGCTCTGATTCAAAGTCGAACCGAGGTTCGGCGCTTCATGGGCCTGATCGATGATCAGCAATTGCAGAATCGGGCACAGCGCAAAAGCAAAAATCCCCCACAGCACCAGCGTGATTGCCGCCGGCACCACCGAACGGCTGGTCTGACTGAACGCCGCCAGAATCACCACCACCGCCAGGGCCACACCGACCAGCGACGGCAACAAACGGCTATCGGCCAGACGCCCGCCGAGCATGCTGCCGCCGGTCAGACCGACGCCGAACAACAGCAGCATCACCGTCACGCCGTGCGGGCTGACGCCGGTGATGTCCTGCAGGATCGGTGCGATGTAGGTGAACACACTGAACAGGCTGGTCGAGGCCAACACGCTCATGCCCAGCGCCAGCAACACATTGACCTTGCCCAGCACCTTGAACTCGCTGGCGAGGTTGGCCTTGTCCATCGGGATGTGTTTTGGCAGCCACAGCCACTGCGCCAAGGCTGCGATTACGCCGATCACCGAGACCGCCCAGAAGGTCGAACGCCAGCCGGCGTATTGCCCGAGCGCCGTGCCCAGCGGTACGCCGAGGACGTTGGCCAAGGTCAGGCCGGTGAACATCATCGCAATCGCCTGCGCGCGTTTGTTCGGCGCGACCAGCCCGGCGGCGACCACCGAGCCAATGCCGAAGAACGCGCCGTGGCACAGCGCTGTGACCACACGAGCAGCCATCAGCGTCGCGTAGTTCGGTGCCAGTGCACAGAGTATGTTGCCGAGGATGAACATCAGCGTCATTCCCAGCAATGTCGCTTTGCGTGGCATGTTGGCGGTGCCGATGGCCAGAATCGGCGCACCGAACACTACGCCCAGCGCGTAACCGGTGATCAACAGACCAGCATCGGGAATGCTCACGGCAAGGTCGCGGGCAACATCGGGCAGCAAGCCCATGATGACGAATTCGGTGGTGCCGATGCCGAATGCGGCAACAGCGAGGGCAAGCAAGGCGAGTGGCATGCGCAAGGTCTCTGTCGGTAGTCTTGACGCTTTGATCAGGCATACGCAGGCCGAAGACCGATCTCGAAGGAGGGCGGTGCGGGCGGGAATTATTGGTATTTTTCTGTGCGCAACTGAGTGCGGCGTGGTCGCTTGCAGTATAAACAGCTGCTGACACATCGCGAATCAATAATCTGACTAATTGGCTCGCTAACAACAATAAGGAGTGGAACGTGCTGGCGACAGCTTTGGTATTGATGGCGGCGCTGTTGCATGCGACGTGGAATACGTTAATCAAGTTCAGCGCCGAGCGGCTGCTGGTGGTGGCGTGCATGGACACCGTGGCGCTGCTGGTCGTTGCCATCGCGTTTCCATTCGTGAGCTTGCCGCCCATGGAAATCTGGCCATGGATTCTCGCTTCGGCAGCTTTTGAGCTGCTGTATCGCTACCTGCTGATTCAGGCGTATCGGGTCGGCGATCTGGGCCTGGTGTATCCACTGATGCGCGGATTGTCGCCGCTGGTGGTGCTGGCGCTGACCTTGATCTTCGCCGGTGAAGTGCTCACCACGCAGCAGATTTTCGGGATCATGCTGATCCCGTTGGGCATGGTTTGTCTGTTGTGGCAGGGCGGTGGTGGCAAGCATTTGCCATGGTCGATGCTGCCGGTGGTGGCGTTGATCGGCCTGTGTATTGGTTGCTACACCTACATCGACGGCCAGGCATTGCGGCGCTGGTCGCATCCGCTCGATTACCTGGTCTGGGTCACGTTGTTCAGCGCGTGGCCGTTTCCACTGCTGGCGTGGGTCGCCAAGCGTCCGGCGTTCATGTTGTTCTGGCGTGAGCAATGGAAGCTGGGGTTGGCGGTGGGCTTCTGCGTATTGGCCAGCTACGCTCTGGTGCTGTGGGCGATGCAGTTGGGTTCGATTGCGGAAGCAGCGGCATTGCGCGAGATCAGCGTGATTCTGGTGGTGCTGTTCGGTATGCGCTACTTGAAAGAACCTTTCGGCCGTCCGCGGCTCTTAGCCTGTGGGCTGGTGCTGATCGGCATGCTGGTGATGAAGTTCTGACCGCCCGCGAATTCTATAACTCGAAAAAAGGACGGCGTTATGACGGTGGCTCTGTGGTGTGTGTTGATCGCGATTTTTCTGCCGTATATCTGCACCGGCGTAGCGAAAGCCGTGGGCGGCTACCGGTTGAGTGACAACCATGATCCGCGCGACTTTCTCGAAAGTCTCAACGGTGTGGCCCGTCGGGCGCACGCGGCGCAACTGAACAGTTTTGAAGTGATGCCGGCGTTTGCAGCGGCGGTGATCGTTGCGCACCTGGTGGGAACCGCGCAGTTGGTGACGGTCAATGTGCTGGCGGTGATGTTTATTACCAGTCGCCTGCTGTACATCATTTGCTACCTGGCGGACTGGGCGATCCTGCGCTCGCTGGTGTGGTTTGTGGGAATGGGGTTGATTGCTTCGTTCTTCTTTGTGTCGGTCTGATTATTTTTTGGTGTCGCTGATGGCCTCATCGCGAGCAGGCTCACTCCTACATTTGGAATGCGTTCCCCTGTAGGAGTGAGCCTGCTCGCGATAGCTATTTGCCTGCCTCAGCAGTTCCCAAGGCTTACTTCTTCTCTGTATCCGCCACCTGCGGCACTTGCGGCAACGCGGCACCTTTTGGCCAGAGCATCCAGATCTGCCCTTGCTGTTTCATGTCCCCGGCCAGTTGCCCGGCTGCGTCGCCCGTGCCCCAGAACAGATCCGCACGCACCTCGCCGGCAATCGCGCCGCCGGTATCTTGCGCCGCCACCGGACGCACCAGCGCCGTGCCATCAGGGCGAGTGGTCGACAGCCACAACAGACTACCCAACGGAATCACCTTGCGATCCACCGCCGCGCTATAGCCGGCAGTCAGCGGCACGTTCAGCGAGCCGCGCGGGCCTTCGTTGCTGTCGGGGTTGCGGGTGAAGAACACATAGCTCGGGTTGCTACCCAACAGTTCGGGGATGCGCGAAGGATTGGCCTTGGCCCAGTTGCTGATCGCGTTCATGGTCACATCTTCTTTCTTCAGCTCACCTTGCTCGACCAGCCAGCGGCCGATTGGGCGGTACGGGTGGCCGTTCTGATCGGCGTAGGCGATGCGCAGCTGTTTGCCGTCCTCGGTCTGGATCCGCCCGGAGCCCTGGATCTGCAGGAATTGCAGGTTCATCGGGTCGGTCAGATAAGCCACCACTGGGGCTTTAACGCCCTTCGATTCGATAGTTGCGGCATCGTCGTACGGTTTGAGTACCCGACCTTCAAGGCGACCGCGCAGGCGTTTGCCTTTGAGTTCGGGATAAATGCTGTCCAGCGAGACGATGATCATGTCTTCCGGGACGCCATACACGGGTACATTGGCCGCGTCGGTGGGCGTCAGGCTGCCGGGGTAGACCGGTTCGTAGTAGCCGGTGATCAAGCCGTTGGGGTTGTCGTTTTCAGCGCGCAGGCCGTAGACGTCGAGATTTTGTTTGAGGAAGGCGAGAATCTCGCCAGCACTTTGCGGCACTTTGGCTGCAGCGGCGCAGGTGTTGCCCCAGACTGCATCAGCCTTGAGCCGGGTGCATGCGCTGCGCCACGAACCGAAGCCGGCGACCAGATCACTGTCGGACACCGCCGGCAGTGCTTCCCAGGTAGCGCTGGAATAGGTGGCCAGTGCGTGGGTTTTTGGCTTGGCGCTGTCACCGCCAGTGCAGCCGGCGAGGATTGCCAGTAGCGGCAGGGTTGCGATCAGCGGGTGACGCCAGGCCTTGAAACGGCTGTTCATGGAGTGATTCCTGTGCCGGCTGCCCGCGTGCTCCATGCGCTCGGGCAACCCGTATTTTTAATAGGGCTATTGGTGTTTGGCGTTGACGCGAGGATACTGGCCGCCGAAATCCGTGACCTGAAGCCACCATGACTCTTAAAAGCATTTCTGTTGTATTGCTGGCCTGTCTGACCTTGTCCGCTTGTGGCGGTGTCGATCCGAATTCCCCGCTGGGTCAACGCAAGGCGATCTTCAAACAAATGCTCAAGACCGGCGAAGACCTCGGCGGCATGCTGCGCGGGCGCATTCCGTTCGACGGGCCGAAGTTTGCCGAAGGCGCAGTCAAACTCGATGCGTTGTCCCATGAACCCTGGAAGCATTTTCCGCAGGTTCGCGAAGAAGATCACACCAGCGCCAAGGACGATGTCTGGCAGAAGCAGGCGCAGTTTCAGGAAATGGCCCGCACCCTGGAAGCGGCCACCGGTGAATTGGTGATCGCCAGCCAGGTTCAGCCGTACAAGGCCAGCAACCTCGGGCCTGCGGTGCAGAAAGTTGAAGATGCCTGCAGCGCTTGCCATAAACAGTTTCGCGATCATTGATTTCTATTGTTTGAGCTGACGAAGAGGCCATCAAACTCACTGCATCAATGCTTACTTATCGATCTCGTCCAGCGCGTCCTGCAGTTCTTTGCGTGATTCGGCGAGTTTGTCTTTGCGCTTGTTGATCTTCTCTGGATCGCCTTTTTTCATGGCCTTGTCGAGATCAGCCTGACGCTTGCTCACTTCGTGTTTGGCTTCGAGGACCTTGTTTTCGCGTTCTTTTTTCAGGCCGGCATCGGTGCAGTGTTCGGTCACCTCACGCAGGGCAGTTTCCAGGCCCGCCTGCTGATCGGCGTTGCCGCGCGACTTGGCCTGTTCGATCTGATTGATGATGCCCTGCTTCTTGGCGGCGCAGCCGGTCAGGCCCGGGGCGTCTTCGTCGGCCATCACAGGGGCGGCCATTACGCCGCAAAGGGTCAGCAAGGCGAGCGGTGCGAGAAATTTCATAAAAGCTCCATGTGCAAAGGCAATCGGGTCGGGGCGGCACTGCGCTGTTGGAGCGCCTCGGTGGCCGATGGGTTCCCGGCGCGCCGGGATTGCGTAGTCAGAAACCGTCGATTCCGGCGGCATGTAAGGTTTCGCTCAAAGCCAGCACCTGCGGATCGCGAAAGAATGCGCTCAATTGCGCTGCGCGTCCCGGGCCAATACCGGCTTCGGCCTGCCATTGTTCGGTGTCGCGTTGCGCCAGCGCCTGCCATGAGTCAGGCAGTTGAGCCTGACCTGTGGGTGGTAAGCCCAGGGCCTTGAGCCATTGGGCGAAGGGTCGTTGGCGAGCGCTGTGAAAACTGTGCATCAGGCGTTCGCTGCTGCGCTCGCCGAAGCCGGCAATGTTAGCAAGCTCCGGCCCCTCGAGGGTCAACCAATCCAGCAGGTTGTTCACGCGGCGTGTTTCGAGAAGTTTCTCCCACGTGCCACGACCGACATGTTGCAGCGCCAGCCCTTGTTTGCCACTGAGCCAGGTCAGGCGTGCGAGAAACTGGCTTTCGCAACCGGGCGAGGGTTGCCAGCAACTCAATACGTGGAAGTCGTCGGAGTTGGGGATGTTGAGGTCTGTGCGTTCGGCGGCGCGCAGCACCACGCTGTCGAGCCGTGGAATGGTCAGGCCGGCGAGGCTGATCGCAACCTGATCGCCGGGGCGAATGTCCAGTTCTTGCCAGCGTTTCAACGAGCTGGCGCTGACCCGTTTGATCTCCCGGTCATCGAGCATGACGGGTTTGAGTTCGAGTACTGGCGTGATACGCCCAGTGCGCCCGATCTTGAAGTTGACCTTGCGCACTTCGGCCAGCGCTTGAGCAAAAGGATACTTCCACGCAACTGCCCAATACGGAGCGCGAGCCTGCCAGCGTTCGGCGGGCGGGCGCTGACTCTGGCGCAACACCACGCCGTCGGTGGCAAATGGCAAAGGCGAGCGATACCAGTGGTCGCGCCATTTTTGTGCCTCTGCGAAATCGCTGGCGGGGTGGCTGTACGGTTCAATTGTGGCGAAACCCAGTGCGGCCAATCTGGATATTCGTTCGGGCAAGTCCACAGGTCCTTGTGGCCAGTCCCAAACGAACAGTCCGATACCGGCGGCTTGTTCTGCAGTGAAGGATTTGCGGTTCATCAGTCCGGCAACGGCGGCGCGGGCGTTGACGCTGCCGGATCGGGCTTGCACGTGTTTGTCCAAGCGCCAGTAGAGTTCGCCTTGCACCTGCAGATCCAGCGGTTGTTTCAAGCGTTGAGGTATGGCGTTGATTCTTTGCGCTGAAGTCGTCCAGTCCTGTCCGCTGATCCCGTCACCGCGACTGATGGCCTGTTGCAACATCCCTTGGCGATAAACCAGCGTCACTGCCACGCCATCGACTTTGGGTTGAACCCAGACGTCATGACGATCCCGTAGCCATGCTTGCACGGCCTCGGCTTTATGGATTTTATCCAGACCGGTATGGGCGATGGGGTGGGTAACTGTGCCTGAAGCCGTGCGCAAAGGTTCGGCGGGCGAGGGTAGCCTGAAGCATTCACGCCATGCGCTCAGGCGTTGGAGTGACTGGTCGTAGAGCTCATCGACAACCAGTGAGCGGCCTTCGCGGTGATAGGCGTCGTCCCATTGGTCGATCTGTTTTTGCAGGGCGGCGATTTCGCTTTGTGCTTGAGTGGCCGGCCATTTCGGGCAATCGGCGTGGGCGTTGAGGGCCGTACAGGCAGCGAGGAAAACCAACAACAGGCGCAGCGTGACAAGCATTGTGAGCGTCCTTGCTCAGGGGGAATGCTTGAAGGTTAGGCGAAGATATTTACTCCGCCGGATGGGTGTTTTACGGCTTGTTTCTGTGCAGTAAAAACAGCCCCTCACCCTAACCCTCTCCCCGGGGGAGAGGGGACTGACCGAGTGGTTTGTTGGATATGCATCGACCTGAACGTTCTGAGTTGAACTCCCGGTTTCAGGCATGAAAAAGCCCCGCAGGGCGTGAGCCGTGCGGGGCTTTTTTGTGCAGCCGGGAAGTTCTTACAGGCCAGCAGCGGAACGCAGGGCGTCGGCGCGGTCGGTTTTTTCCCAGGTGAACGTGGTGAAGGTGTCTTCGCCAACGGTCTTGGTCTCTGGCGTGCGACCGAAGTGGCCGTACGCTGCAGTTTCCTGGTACATCGGGTGCAGCAGATCGAGCATGGTGGTGATTGCGTATGGACGCAGGTCGAACACTTCACGCACCAGTTTGACGATCTTGTCATCGCTGATCTTGCCGGTGCCGAAGGTGTTCAGCGAGATCGACGTAGGCTGAGCTACACCAATCGCGTAGGAAACCTGAATCTCGCAACGCTCGGCCAGGCCGGCAGCGACGATGTTCTTGGCAACATAACGGCCAGCGTAGGCAGCCGAACGGTCAACCTTCGATGGATCTTTACCGGAGAACGCGCCGCCGCCGTGACGGGCCATGCCGCCGTAGCTGTCGACGATGATCTTGCGACCGGTCAGACCGCAGTCACCTACCGGGCCGCCAATGATGAACTGGCCGGTCGGGTTGATGTGGAACTGGGTGTCTTTGCTCAGCAGTTCGGCAGGCAGCACGTGCTTGACGATCAGCTCCATCACGCCTTCGCGCAGGTCTTTGTACGACACTTCAGGGTTGTGCTGTGTCGACAGAACAACCGCGTCGATACCGACAACCTTGCCGCCTTCGTAACGGCAAGTCACTTGCGACTTGGCGTCCGGACGCAGCCAAGGCAGCAGACCCGACTTACGGGCTTCGGCCTGGCGCTGCACCAGTTGGTGCGAGAAGGTGATCGGCGCTGGCATCAAAACGTCGGTTTCGTTGCTGGCGTAGCCGAACATCAGGCCCTGGTCGCCGGCGCCCTGATCTTCAGGCTTGGCACGGTCAACACCCTGGTTGATGTCTGGGGACTGCTTGCCGATGATGTTCATCACACCGCAGGTCGCGCCGTCGAAGCCGACGTCGGAGCTGTTATAGCCGATGTCGAGAATCACGTTACGCACGATCTCTTCCAGATCGACCCAGGCGCTGGTGGTCACTTCACCGGCAACGATAGCCACGCCAGTCTTGACCAGAGTTTCCACGGCAACGCGTGCGTGTTTGTCCTGGGTAATGATGGCGTCCAGCACCGCATCGGAAATCTGGTCGGCGATTTTGTCCGGATGTCCTTCGGACACGGACTCGGAGGTGAAGAGGGAGTATTCGCTCATCTCGATGTTTTCCTGAATTTACCGATGGTGAGTGTCGCCAGCCGGTCGCTGAAAATGGCGGACCTGGATCTGGAAACCATTACGTAAGCCTACATAGAGGCTTTCCCCGGGAACGAGTCCCGCAGCGGTGGCCCAACGGGCCAAATCGTCCTGTTCAAACCCCAACCACAGATCACCGCAGGCCTCCCTGGCCCAACTCTGGTTGTGGCTACATAACTCTGTCACGAGCAGACTACCGCCCGGTTGCAGCAGGTCGGCCATGTGCTTGAGCGCATCGGCCGGCGCGGCGAAATGGTGCAACACCATGTTCAACACCACGCAATCGGCCTGAAGGCTTGTGCCATTCAATGCATCGGCCAACTGCAGGCTGACGTTAGCCAGCTGTTCACGTTCACATACCTGACGCGCCAGTTCGAGCATCGCCGGGCTGTTGTCCAGCGCGGTTACGGTGCCGAAGCGACGGGCCAGTTCCGGCAGAAAAGCACCATCGCCGGGGCCGACTTCAATGGCCGTGGCAGCACCATTGAAGTTCAGTTTGTCGAGCAGGGCCAGCACGCTGTCACGGTATTGCGGCAGGCCTGCGATCAAGTCTTGCTGGGCGCGAAATTTCTCCGCGACCCGGGCGAAAAAGTCCTGACTGGCCGCGGCGCGTTGGCCGTGTACCTGCTCGATGCGCGCTTGCACGTCGTCAGGCAGATCCAGATTGTCGACTTCTTCTAACAATGCCGCGTGCAACTTGCCGCCGAGCAATTCGGTGTGGGGCAGGGCACGGCGATAAAAGATCGCGTTGCCTTCGCGGCGCGTTGCCACCAGATCAGCCTGCGCCAACACTTTAAGGTGATGGCTCATGCCGGACTGACCGATGCCGAAAATCTGCGCCAGTTCCAGAACACCGAACGAATCGTTGGCCAGTGCGCGCAGTACATTCAGGCGCAGCGGATCGCCGCCGGCCTTGCACAGGGCCGCCAGCTCGTCGCAATCGTCATGGCGAATGGAAGGCACGCGTAAATTCATAGGGCCGCAGTCTAGAGACGGGGTGAATTCATCGCAAGGCCAATATCAAAAAGTTTTGATATTGCTCGATAAATGGCACTTCTCTCCAAGCGGTTAACTCTACAAACGAGTAGCGGAAAGGTTTCACCAACAGAAAGCGCCGCTATCCATTGGAAAAACGCCCCCGGATGACTATCTGTCATTGCCCCGAGGCGCTCCGGTGAGGGAAAATGCCCTCCTTTTTTCCGTTTCGACTTACCAGAACCCAGGAGATCAGCGATGCCTAGCCGTCGTGAGCGTGCCAACGCCATTCGTGCCCTCAGCATGGATGCCGTGCAAAAAGCCAACAGCGGCCATCCCGGTGCCCCTATGGGTATGGCAGATATCGCCGAAGTGCTTTGGCGCGACTACCTCAAGCACAACCCGAGCAATCCATCGTTCGCCGACCGTGACCGCTTTGTGCTGTCCAACGGCCACGGCTCGATGTTGATCTACTCGCTGCTGCACCTGACCGGTTACGACCTGTCGATCGAAGACCTCAAGCAGTTCCGTCAACTGCACAGCCGCACCCCGGGCCACCCGGAATTCGGTTACACCCCGGGCGTTGAAACCACCACCGGCCCGCTGGGTCAGGGTCTGGCCAACGCCGTCGGTTTCGCTCTGGCAGAAAAAGTTCTGGCTGCGCAGTTCAACCGTCCAAACCACAACATCGTTGACCACCACACCTACGTGTTCCTGGGTGATGGCTGCATGATGGAAGGCATTTCCCACGAAGTCGCTTCCCTGGCCGGTACTCTGGGTCTGGGCAAGCTGATCGCTTTCTACGATGACAACGGCATCTCCATCGACGGCGAAGTCGAAGGCTGGTTCACCGATGACACGCCGAAGCGTTTCGAAGCCTACAACTGGCAAGTGATCCGCAACGTTGACGGTCACGATCCGGAAGAGATCAAGACCGCCATCGAGACCGCGCGCAAGAGCCCGCTGCCGACCCTGATCTGCTGCAAGACCACCATTGGTTTCGGCTCGCCGAACAAGCAAGGCAAAGAAGACTGCCACGGCGCTCCACTGGGTGACGCGGAAATCGCGCTGACCCGTCAGGCGCTGAACTGGAACCACGGTCCGTTCGAAATCCCGGCCGACATCTATGCCGAGTGGGATGCCAAGGAAAAAGGTCGTGCGGCCGAAGCCGAGTGGGATCAGCGTTTCGCTGCTTACTCCGCTGCGTTCCCGACTGAAGCCAACGAACTGGTGCGTCGTCTGAGCGGTGAGCTGCCGGCCGATTTCTCCGAAAAAGCCTCGGCTTACATCGCTGAAGTCGCGGCCAAAGGCGAAACCATTGCCAGCCGTAAAGCCAGCCAGAACACCCTGAACGCATTCGGCCCGCTGCTGCCGGAACTGCTTGGCGGCTCCGCTGACCTCGCCGGTTCCAACCTGACCCTGTGGAAAGGTTGCAAAGGCGTCAGCGCTGAAGATGCCAGCGGCAACTACATGTACTACGGCGTGCGCGAATTCGGCATGACCGCAATCATGAACGGCGTGACCCTGCACGGCGGCCTGGTGCCTTACGGCGCGACCTTCCTGATGTTCATGGAATACGCCCGCAACGCGGTGCGCATGTCGGCGCTGATGAAGAAGCAAGTGATCCACGTCTATACCCACGACTCCATCGGTCTGGGCGAAGACGGCCCGACGCATCAGCCGATCGAGCAACTGACCAGCCTGCGTACCACACCGAACCTCGACACCTGGCGTCCAGCCGATGCCGTTGAATCGGCCGTGGCCTGGAAAAACGCTCTGGAGCGCAAGGACGGCCCATCGGCGCTGATCTTCTCGCGTCAGAACCTGCAGCACCAAGAGCGCGATGCCGGCCAGATTGCCGACATCAGCCGTGGCGGTTATGTACTGAAGGACTGCGCAGGCGAGCCTGAGCTGATCCTGATTTCGACCGGTTCGGAAGTGGGTCTGGCGGTTCAGGCTTACGACAAGCTGACCGAGCAAGGTCGCAAGGTGCGCGTGGTTTCGATGCCTTGCACCAGCGTGTTCGATGCTCAGGACGCCGGCTACAAACAAGCCGTGCTGCCGTTGCAGGTCAGCGCACGTATCGCCATCGAAGCGGCTCACGCCGACTTCTGGTTCAAGTACGTGGGTCTGGAAGGTCGCGTGATCGGCATGACCACCTACGGCGAATCGGCTCCGGCTTCGGCACTGTTCGAAGAGTTCGGCTTCACCCTGGAAAACATCCTGGGTCAGGCTGAAGAGCTGCTGGAAGACTGATCCAGAAAAGATGTCGTCTGAGCTGACGCCTTCGCGAGCAAGCTCGCTCCCACATTGGAACGCATTTCCCTGTGGGAGCGAGCTTGCTCGCGATAGCGTTGGTTCGGGCAACATCGCACTGCCTGATTCACCACGGTAATCGAGAACCCCATGCCTCAACCGCGTCCTTACAAAGTTGCACTCAACGGCTACGGCCGGATTGGTCGTTGCGTCTTGCGTGCGTTGTTTGAGCGAGGCGAGAAAGCCGGGTTTGAAATTGTCGCGATCAACGATCTGGCCGACATGGCCAGCATCGAATACCTGACACGCTTTGACTCCACCCACGGCCGCTTTCCGGGCGAGGTGCGAGTAGAAGGCGATTGTCTGCATATTAATGGCGACTGCGTGAAGGTCCTGCGCAGTGCCACTCCCGAAGGCATCGATTGGGCGTCGCTCGGCGTCGATCTGGTGCTGGAATGCTCCGGTGCCTACAACACCCGTGAAGACGGCCAGCGTTTTCTCGACGCTGGCGCGCCGCGCGTGTTGTTCTCGCAGCCGATGGCCAGCGAGGCGGATGTCGACGCCACTATCGTTTACGGCGTCAATCAGGACTGCCTGACCGGCGACGAACTGCTGGTGTCCAACGCCTCCTGCACCACCAACTGCGGTGTGCCGCTGTTGCGCTTGCTCGACAAGGCCATTGGCCTCGATTACGTGTCGATCACTACGATTCACTCGGCAATGAACGATCAGCCAGTGATCGACGCCTATCACCACGAAGACCTGCGCCGCACCCGTTCGGCGTTCCAGTCGGTGATCCCGGTGTCCACCGGTCTGGCGCGTGGTATCGAGCGCCTGCTGCCGGAACTTGCCGGGCGAATTCAGGCCAAAGCCGTACGCGTGCCGACGGTCAACGTGTCTTGCCTCGACATCACGATGCAGACCGCCACCGCGACCGATGCCAATGAGGTCAACCGGATCCTGCGCGAGGCCGCCACCCATGGCCCGCTCAAGGGCCTGCTGGCCTACACCGAGCTGCCGCACGCCAGTTGTGATTTCAACCATGACCCACATTCGGCCATCGTCGATGCCAGTCAGACCCGTGTTTCCGGCCCGAAGCTGGTGAACATCCTGGCCTGGTTCGACAACGAGTGGGGTTTTGCCAACCGAATGCTGGACGTTGCAGAACACTATCTGCAAACAGCAACTTCAAAAAAACCGTAGGAAGTGCGACCCATGACCGTGTTGAAGATGTCCGACCTCGATCTGCAAGGTAAGCGCGTATTGATCCGCGAAGACCTCAACGTCCCAGTCAAGGACGGTGTTGTCACCAGCGATGCGCGTATCCTGGCTTCGCTGCCGACCATCAAGCTGGCCCTGGAAAAAGGCGCGGCCGTGATGGTTTGCTCGCACCTTGGCCGTCCGACCGAAGGCGAGTTCTCTACCGAGAACAGCCTCAAGCCTGTCGCTGACTATTTGAGCAAAGCGTTGGGTCGTGAAGTGCCGCTGGTCGCTGATTACCTGGGCGGCGTTGACGTCAAGGCCGGCGACATCGTGCTGTTCGAAAACGTGCGCTTCAACAAAGGCGAGAAAAAGAACGCTGACGAACTGGCCCAGCAATACGCCGCCCTGTGCGACGTGTTCGTGATGGACGCTTTCGGCACTGCTCACCGCGCCGAAGGCTCGACCCACGGCGTTGCCAAGTTCGCCAAAGTCGCTGCTGCTGGCCCACTGCTGGCCGCTGAACTGGACGCGCTGGGCAAAGCGCTCGGCGCGCCTGCGCAACCAATGGCTGCCATCGTTGCTGGCTCCAAGGTCTCGACCAAACTCGACGTGCTGAACAGCCTGAGCCAGATCTGCGATCAGTTGATCGTCGGCGGCGGCATCGCCAACACCTTCCTAGCGGCGGCCGGTCACCCGGTGGGCAAGTCGCTGTACGAACCAGACCTGCTCGACACCGCCCGCGCCATCGCCGCCAAAGTCAGCGTGCCGCTGCCGGTTGACGTGGTGGTTGCCAAGGAATTCGCCGAAACCGCAGAAGCCACCGTCAAGCTGATCGCTGACGTTGCTGCTGACGACATGATTCTGGACATCGGCCCGCAAACCGCAGCCAACTTCGCCGAACTGCTGAAATCGTCGAAAACCATCCTGTGGAACGGCCCGGTTGGCGTGTTCGAATTCGACCAGTTCGGTAACGGCACCAAAGTACTGGCGCAAGCCATCGCTGAAAGCTCCGCGTTCTCCATCGCTGGCGGTGGCGACACTCTGGCTGCGATCGATAAATATGGCGTGGCTGAGCAAATCTCCTACATTTCCACCGGTGGTGGCGCGTTCCTCGAATTCGTCGAAGGCAAAGTGCTGCCAGCCGTTGAAGTCCTGGAAAGCCGGGCCAAGGCCTGAGGCCGCCCGTTTGGCCAGGCAAAGGAGTGTTTACATGGTCAAGTCGTTAGCGCTGTTGTTGCTGACCGGTACGCTGGCGGCCTGCGGGAGTAACCCGAAGGCCGAAGCTACGCCGGCGCCGAGCGAGTCGCAGAAGGGCTGTTATCAGGCCGACTGGCAGGCCGAAACCAACCCGGTGCTGAACAAGCGCTCGGGACCGGACGGCCTGGACAAATACGAGACGCAAACCCCGGCCAAGGAACATGGTTGTCCTTGACGGGTCTGACTCTTTAACTCAGGGCTGGCGGCGTGCGCCGTCAGTCGAGGAACACGGATGAAAGGCTTGATCGCCATTGCGGCGCTGGCATTGTTGGGCGGTTGCGCGCAGTTGAACCTGTTTCAGTCGTCCGCCCCGGCGGACAACTGGACGACCTGGACCTGCGACAGCCAGGCCAAAGTGCTGTGGCGTTACGCCGATGCCGGCCAGAAGGAAGTCGATGTGCGACTGGGTGGCGGTGATCAGGTCTATCGCCTGAAAGAAGAGCCGGGCGCCTCGGGCACTCTGTACAGCGACGGCATGCTGGCGTTTCACGTCAAGGGAGAGGAAGGCCTGGTGTACTGGGTCGCCACCAATGACCTGATCGGCCGCGGCTGCAAGGCGCAGTAATTGAAACACCACAGGCCCAATGTAGGAGTGAGCCTGCTCGCGATAGCGGTATGACAGTCACTGCAATATTGACTGCAAGATGGCTATCGCGAGCAGGCTCACTCCTACAGGGGTTCTGTGTAGCTCTCAGGATTTTGCTTTATCGAATCACCAGACCGGGCCTCAACCCCCGATCTGCAATCACTTGAATAGCCGCCGCCGCTCCGGCAGGCTGGCACGATTAACGACCCTCAACCGGGAGAGACACACACAATGGCACTTATCAGCATGCGCCAGATGTTGGACCACGCAGCCGAATTCGGCTACGGCGTTCCAGCTTTCAACGTCAACAACCTTGAGCAGATGCGCGCCATCATGGAAGCCGCTGACAAGACTGACTCCCCGGTGATCGTCCAGGCTTCGGCCGGCGCTCGCAAATACGCCGGCGCGCCATTCCTGCGTCACCTGATCCTCGCCGCGATCGAAGAATTCCCGCACATCCCGGTGTGCATGCACCAGGACCACGGCACCAGCCCTGACGTTTGCCAGCGTTCGATTCAACTGGGCTTCAGCTCGGTGATGATGGACGGCTCGCTGGGCGAAGACGGCAAGACCCCGACCGACTACGACTACAACGTCCGCGTCACTCAGCAGACTGTAGCCATGGCTCACGCCTGCGGCGTTTCGGTAGAAGGCGAGCTGGGCTGCCTGGGTTCGCTGGAAACCGGCATGGCCGGTGAAGAAGACGGCATCGGCGCCGAAGGCGTTCTGGATCACAGCCAAATGCTGACCGACCCGGAAGAAGCCGCTGACTTCGTCAAACGCACCCAGGTCGATGCCCTGGCCATCGCCATCGGCACCAGCCACGGCGCCTACAAGTTCACCAAGCCACCGACCGGTGACGTGCTGGCGATCGACCGCATCAAGGAAATCCACAAACGCATCCCTAACACCCACCTGGTGATGCACGGTTCCTCGTCGGTGCCACAAGAGTGGCTGGCGATCATCAACCAGTACGGCGGCGACATCAAAGAAACCTACGGCGTACCAGTTGAAGAAATCGTCGAAGGCATCAAGCACGGCGTGCGCAAGGTCAACATCGACACCGACCTGCGTCTGGCATCCACCGGCGCAATGCGTCGCCTGATGGCCACCAACCCGAGCGAATTCGACCCACGTAAATTCTTTGGCGCGACTGTGACCGCGATGCGTGATGTGTGCATCGCTCGTTATGAAGCGTTCGGCACTGCTGGTAATGCTTCGAAGATCAAACCGATCTCGCTGGAAGCGATGTATCAGCGTTATCTGAAGGGTGAGTTGAACGCTAAGGTTAACTGAGCCTGAGTGTTGAACTGCTTTAAAAGAAACCCGCCATGAGGCGGGTTTTTTACGCTCTGGTGTTAGCCTCTTGCGAAGTTGATTTTGTAGGTTTTACCCACGTTCGGCCCGCCTGCAAGAACCTTAACAGTACCGTCCAACTTATTATCGTTGCCGTCCTTCGATGTCAAGTTGATGGTGAGTGAACTGTCTCCGTGTCCATATTCATCTCCATCTGAGGCTTTTGCTTTTGCTTGAAGATTAAAAGACCGGGAAGTCTTCGCGGTATAACTACCGGTGAGGGTGAAGTAAAGGCCGTAATATTGCATTCTGCCATTTTTTAACTGTCCACCTTGTTGGCTTAGGTCGTCAAATGTAAGTGTGGCGGGGTTTGTTTCACCTATACCGGACAGATCAGTGACGTTGCCATTGAAATTAAACATTTTCTTCACCTTTTTGGACGCGATATTTAAGCTCGGGCTAAATGTCAGTCCGAATTTGGTTTCTTGTGTCACGATGATGAGGTTAGAGTGGAGGCCGTCTTTTGTAACCTGATAGAAATGACAGTTCTTTATAGTTATTTGCGATATTCTGATCAGGTTGTTTATAAAATCGGTATAAGAACAAGTGATATTAATATAGCTGTGACCTTTATTTGCTGCGGGCAATGCTTCGAAGATCAAACTGATCTCGCTGGAAGCGATGTATCAGCGTTATCTGAAGGGTGAGTTGAACGCCAAGGTTAACTAAGCCTGAGCGTTGAACTGCTTTAAAAAAACCGCCGTGAGGCGGGTTTTTTTGTGGGCCGTTATTCCTTTAGTTCAATATGATCCAGTGCCTGATTCACTGCCAGTTCACCGAGCATGACCACTTGCGCAATCCCCAGCGCGGTCTTGCGGTGTGAGGTGTTCAGCATGGCGGCGAAGTTGTTGAGCATTTCGCTGGCTGAACCCAGGGTTTCGCTGGCGTTGGCCAGCAGGGATTCGGTGTTGTACTTAGGGTTGGCGAGGTACATGGGCTCGGGTTTATGCGTGCTGGCCATGATGAAGGCGGACGGTTTGAGGTAATGGTCGAGGGCGCGTTCGGCGGCGTCGTTGAGTTTTCTGGAATCAAGAGATTCGTAGGGCGATGCGGGATCTGTTTCTGGCGGGTGCGGCGTTGATCTGATCATGTTTCGTCTCCGGTAAATGGAGCCGACACCGGATCGCTACTAAACGAAGGGGTGGCAGCTGAACGCAGGTTAGTAGACCGGGGAGACGCGACCGGCGCACCCGAAGGCGCCCTGCGAACAGCTACCATCAAGCGCGGGTTATGCCCGACTGAATGGTGCCAATGCGCATCGCGTAACCACGGGCTACTAAACCCGATCACTGGAAATCAGTGACGCGAATCAAGTTACCGATGGCCCGCCAGGCGCACAAGCCGGCGGATTCTGGCGTAGCGGTAGGCAACGACGCAAGGTGTTGTAGGCATCCGGAAGTAACCGCCGACAGATCTAAACAGCACTGTTTAAAGGTAGGAGCTGCCGAAGGCTGCGATCTTTTGATTTTGTCTTTTCAGAATCAAGAACAAGATCAAAAGATCGCAGCCTTCGGCAGCTCCTACCGTGGGGATTGGGTTATTTGTCGTGATCGATGTCGAGTTTGGAGAAGGTCACTTGGCCACCTTCGCTGGTGTACCCGGTGTTGTCCTGCACATAAACCCCAGCCTTGAAGTACAACGGCTTGTTGCGCCATGTCGCGCTGATCTGTGAGTCCCACTGATAACCCGCCGCACTGATGCCCAATGCGCCGCCGGGGCTTAAGTGGATGAGGTAGTTGAATTCGCGATCCAGTTTGATCCCGGTAGCCAGCGTGATGACACGGCTTTCGTCATCATCCGGGTGCATGCGCACTTTGATCACGAGATTGCCGGTCTCGGTTTTTGTCTTGTACTGGTATTCGAGTTTGACCATCGGCTTCTGGCTTTCATAAGCGTGTATCTGGCCGATGACGATCTTGCCGGAGCTCGGCACTTTGTTAACCGTCACTGTCGCACGCAACGAATTGTCGGCGTCCGGGTAATACCAATTGCGCAGCGTGCCGTTGCTGTAGGTCTCCCGCAGTTCAGTGCGCGGATAAATGGCGTTTTCGGTTTTTGACCCGGTAACCGGTGACCAGAAGAACAAGGTGCCGGTGTCGGAATGGAAGTACTGATCTTTGAAGCCGTTCACCAGTTTGGAGGTTTCGACGGTGTATGGCGGGCTGCCAACGGGAACGCTGAGGTTCCAGGTTGCGAGATCGATCATGTCGGTTCTTCCACTCAAGTTTCACTGCACGTACGTGCCAGAAGCTCTAGCCCGCACGTTTGGGGCGGCCTTTATAAGCGTAGAGGGGGAATTTGTTAACGCCCGTTTGGCAGATGATTGACGTCAACATCCTGTCGAAATGCCATCTCTACCGGTTTCCGGGGGCTTCAGCGGTGACCGTTAGTCGGCAAATTCACGCTTTGGTTAAATGATGGCCTGATGACAGCTTCTGCTTTTTCGGATCCACGACTAGAGTGAAGGCTCGATGTATGTACGGTTTTACCGGAATCGCCCTGAAGTCCCGACAAGAGAAGCAGCATGGAATGCGCGCAACCCCCGCCAGGTGAAGGCAGCTCTGTCCTTTTGATCGTTGATGATTACCCTGAAAATCTGATCAGCATGCGCGCGTTGCTGCAGCGCCAGGATTGGCACGTCCTCACCGCAGCCTCCGGTTTCGAAGCGCTCAATATTCTGCTCTCCCACGACGTCGATCTGGTGCTGCTGGATGTGCAGATGCCGGGCATGGACGGCTTTGAAGTGGCGCGGCTGATGCGTGGCAGCCAGCGCACGCGGCTAACGCCGATTATCTTTCTGACTGCCAACGAGCAATCCCAGGACGCCGTGATCAAGGGCTACGCGAGTGGCGCGGTGGATTACCTGTTCAAACCGTTCGACCCACAGATTCTCAAGCCCAAAGTGCAGGCGTTGCTGGAGCACCAGCGCAATCGCCGCGCGTTGCAGCGCCTGAGTCATGACCTGGAAGTGGCGCGCGCCTTCAATGCCTCGGTGCTGGATAACGCTGCCGAGGGGATATTGGTGGTGGGCGAGGACGGCTTGATCCGCTTTGCCAACCCAGCGATTTCACGCTTGCTGAATGCGCCGGTGAAGGAGCTGGAAGGTAAGGAGTTTCTCGATTTTCTTCAGAAGCCGCACATTCCGCTGTGGGCCGATTCCGAGTTTTATGCCAGCTACAAGCGTGGCGAAACATTAAGACTGCACGATGCCTTGCTGCGCACCGCGCCCGGCCAGCAAGTGCCGGTGGCCTTGTCGTGTGCGGCGTTGCCTGCCGAGCAACACGCGATGGTGGTGACTGTGCTGGACATGTCGGTGGTGCGTCACTTGCACCAGCAACTCGAATTTCAAGCGGTCACCGATCCGTTGACGGGTTTGCTCAACCGTCGCGGCTTTTACCAGACCGTTGAAAATCTGCTGTTGCGTGGTGAGCGCAGTGATAGCAGTTGGGTCTTGCTGTATCTGGATCTTGATGGCTTCAAACGGGTCAACGATTCGCTAGGCCACGATGCTGGTGATCGCGTGCTGCGCTGGGTCTCCGAGCAATTGAAAGCCTGTCTGCGGCCGTTCGACATTCTCGCGCGCATGGGCGGCGATGAATTTACCGCGCTGCTGGATCTGGAGTTTCCCGAGCAAGCGGCGAAGATTGCCGAAAAACTCATCGAGCGGGTGTCGATCTGTCAGCAGATCGAAGGGTTGGACATCGCTCTCGGCGCCAGCATCGGCATCGCCACTTACCCGGACTGCGGCTCGAACCTCGACGGATTGCTGCGTGCTTCCGACATCGCCATGTACGAGGCCAAACGTGCCGGACGTCAGCAATATCGTTTCTACGATCATGAAATGAATGGCCGGGCGCGCTCGCGGTTGATGCTCGAAGAGAGCGTGCGTGCCGCCATCGAGAATCGCGATTTCAATCTGGTCTATCAACCGCAAGTGGCTATCGACACGGGCCAGATTCGTGGCTTTGAAGCGTTGTTGCGCTGGCAGCACCCGAGCGTTGGCGATGTGCCGCCGGGGTTGTTCTTGCCGCTGCTGGAAGAGGCGCGGCTGATCAGTCGCCTCGGCAGCTGGATTTATCATCGCGGCGCCGGTCAGCGTAAAGCCTGGGAAACCCTGTTTGCCGAGGATCTGGTGCTTGGCGTGAGTTTGAGCAACACCCAGTTCAGTCTGCCGAATCTGGTCACAGAGTTGCGGCAAGTCATGGAGCGACATGCCTTGCAGCCTCGGCAACTGGAGGTCGAGATCACCGAAGAAGCGCTGATGCAAAACCCCGACGAAACCCGCAAACAACTGCGTTTGCTGCGCAATCTTGGGGTGCGCGTGGCGCTGGATGACTTCGGTTCCGGGCCGTGTTCGCTGGCGCATCTGCGCGATCTGGAACTCGATACGCTGAAAATTGATCGCCATCTCATCGCGCGATTGCCGGACTCGAAACGCGACGCCTCACTGGTCAGCACAGTGATCAGTCTGTGCAAGCAATACGGTTTGCTGGTGATTGCCGAAGGGGTGGAAACCATCGAGCAATACCAATGGCTGCAAGCCCACGGCTGCGAGTACGTGCAAGGCTTCCTCGTCGCACGGCCATTGATCGCCGAGGACGCTGCAAGCTTTGCCGAACCGTTTGACTGGAGCGCGCTGCCCGGTTGAATTCGCTACACTGGCGGACCTTTTTCGAACCGTGTCGCCCGTCCATGACTGTGTTGAAGTACCTCCAGGCCTATCCCGCGCAATTACAGGATCAGGTGCGCCAACTGATCGCCGAAGGGCGTCTGGGTGAATACCTGAATCAACGCTATTCGGGGCGCCACGATGTGCAGAACGACAAGGCCTTGTACAGCTACGCGCTGGACTTGAAGCAGGAATACCTGCGCAACGCCCCGGCCATCGACAAGGTGCTGTTCGACAACCGCCTCGACCTGACCCACCGGGCACTGGGTCTGCACACCACGGTGTCGCGAGTGCAGGGCGGCAAGCTCAAGGCCAAGAAAGAGATTCGTATCGCCTCGTTGTTCAAGGACGCCGCGCCGGACTTTCTGAAAATGATCGTGGTGCATGAACTGGCGCACTTCAAGGAATCGGATCACAACAAGGCGTTTTATAAATTGTGCGAGCACATGCTGCCGGGGTATCACCAGGTCGAGTTTGATCTGCGCGTGTACCTGACGTGGCGCGATATGCAGGCTTAACTGTACGCAACCAGGAAGGTGGGGATGGACGTCAGCAAGACCAAAAGCAGTTTCTACCGCCGCTTGTATGTGGCGTACCTGATCGACAGCGGTCTGGCGCCGAGTGTGCCGACGCTGACCGAAGTGACCGGCATGCCCCGGCGCACGGCGCAGGACACCATTGCGGCGCTGGCGGATCTGGACATCGTTTGTGAGTTCGAGCAGGAAGAGGGCGCACGTAATCATGCGGGGCGCTATCGGATTCGCGAGTGGGGGGCGATTGATCGCGGGTGGATCGAGCGTAATTTGCGGCAGATCAGGGCTGTTCTGGAGTATCCCTGAAGAGCCCCTCACCCCAGCCCTCTCCCCGAGGGAGAGGGGGCCGATTGGGGGATATTTGAGAGTTACGCCGACGTGAGCGAGCGCCGTTGAATCCATAATCGACACTGTTTTTCAGGTCGATGTCTGCCGCAAGACGATAAGGTCAGTCCCCTCTCCCTCCGGGAGAGGGCTAGGGTGAGGGGCTTTTCAGGCACGACGCATCCCGATATGTGGAATGTCATCCTCCAGATATTCCTCACCCGCCACAACAAACCCGTACTTGCCGTAATACCCCTGCAAATGCGCCTGCGCCGACAGATAGATCGGCACCTGCGGCCAATGCTTCTCGGCCTGTTTCAACGCCTGCTCCATCATCTCGTGCCCCAGCCCTTTCCCCCGCCCCTGCGGTGCGGTAATCACGCGGCCAATCACCACGTCACCGCCCTGGGATTCCGGATCCAGCAGGCGCAGGTACGCCATCAGCTGATCATCTTCCCAACCCATCAGATGGTAGGTGTCGCCTTCCAGATCCTGGCCGTCGAGGTCCGGATAGGCGCATTTCTGTTCGACCACGAACACGTCAGAGCGCAGCTTCAACAGCGCGTACAGCTGTTCCTTGCCCAGATCACTGTGATGTTTGCAGACCCATTCGATTGTCATTTGCCGATTCCTTGAACGTGTCGCCCGATACTAAGCGCCTGCGGCAAAGATGTCTTTATGGCGTAAGAGTCTGTGACAAAGGTCAAAATGCCATCATTCCTTTCTCGCAGCCTCGGCGACTTTGTGTAATCTGCTGGAGAGCCCTGTGCACTGGCTGCAATGAGCTAATGTTAGGGCCTGGGTTTTGCTGGTAAGGGGCCTTGGGGTTTTGACTGAAAACATGCTGGGCAACTCGCCCGCTAAGGATTTTCAAGCATGCCGCGTTTGCATCGAGCCTTTGCTTTGACCGGATTGCTCTTGCTGGCTCAGACCGCTGCAGCGGATAAGCTGCGGCTGGTGTTTGATATCTGGCCACCCTTTACCGACGACACGCTGGTCAACGGCGGACTGGCCACCGACATCGTCACAACTGCGCTGGCCCGGGCCGGTTATGCCAGCGGCTACGAGCAGGTGCCTTGGGCGCGGGCGCTGCTTGGCGTTGGCGAGGGCCGCTACGATGTGTTGGTCAACGCCTGGTACAACGACGAGCGGACCAGGCTCGGCCAGTTTTCCGGTGAATACCTGCTCAACCGCATTCGCTTTCTCAAGCGCAAAGACACACCACTCGACTACTCAAATCTGCAACAACTGCACACGTATCCGATCGCTGTGGTGCGCGGTTACGCCTATTCGGCGCCGTTCGATGCCGACACGGCGTTGCAGAAAGTCCCTGTGCATAACTTCGCCATGGCCGTGCGCATGCTCGCGGCGGATCGGGTCAAGCTGACGCTGGAGGATGAGTATGTGGCGAAGTATTACCTGGCGCGGGAATCCGCCAAGGTGCGCAATTCGGTGGAGTTTTTGCCCAAGCCGTTGAGTGAGAACAGCCTGCACATTCTGGTGAGCCTGAAGAATCCGCAGCATGAGCAGATTGTTGCAGGGTTTGATAAGGCGATTGCGGCGATGAAGGCGGATGGGAGTTATGACAAGTTGCTTCGCCAGCATGGCATGTGAGGGCTGATCCAGAATTTTTTGTGTGGCTGATGGCCTCTTCGCGAGCAAGCTCGCTCCCACATTGGATTTGTGAACGACACAGAACACATGTGGGAGCGAGCTTGCTCGCGAAGACGTCCTGTCAGCCAGCGCCAACCTCACTGGTGTCCTTGATCAGATGCGCCGCCAACGTCCGCAACGGCCCCAACTGCCGGCAAATCAACGCCAGTTGCGTTTGCACCAACCGCTGTCCTTCATCAATCTCATCAGCCATCTGCTCCAGCTCATTGGCCAGCGCTTCTTCTTCGTCACTCTGAATCGCCACCGGCTGCTTGTTCGCCAGCCCTTGGGCGATTTCATCAATACTCGTCGCCAGTTTCACCCCGGCGCCATCAATCAAATGCTCACGCACATCCGCCGGCAACTGCGTCTCGCGATGCGCGCCCAGTCCTGACAGATAACTCAACAGCGTGTGCGACAACACCAGAAAGCGGAATCCGACATCTGCTTCCTTACGGAAGTGCCCCGGCTCCATGAGCATGTTCGCCAACGTCGTCGACAGTGCCGCATCGGCGTTGTGCGCATTACGCCGGGCCAGACGATAAGCGAGGTCGTCGCTCTTGCCGGCGGCGTATTGCTGCATGATCTGGCGCAGATAGATGCTGTTGCAGGTCAGGGTGTTGGCCAGCACTTTGTTCAGGCGTCGACCCTGCCAGTCCGGCAGGAACAGGAACACCGTCAGACCGGCGATCAGGCTGCCGAGCAAGGTATCGAACAGGCGTGGCAGGAACAGTCCGTAACCGTCACCGACCTGGTTGAAGCAGAACAGCACCATGATGGTGATCGCCGCTGTTGCCAGGGTGTAGCGGGTGGTGCGGTTGGTAAAGAACACCACGCCGGCAGCGATGGCGAAGCAGGACTGCACCAATGGGCTCGGGAACAGATCGAACAGCGCCCACGCCACGGTCAGGCCGATGGCCGTGCCGAAGATCCGCTGACCGAGTTTGCGCCGCGTCGCGCCGTAGTTCGGCTGGCAGACGAACAGCGTGGTGAGGATGATCCAGTAACCCTGCGACGGGTGAATCAGGTGCACCATGCCGTAGCCGATACTCAGCGCCAATGGCAGGCGCAGGGCATGGCGGAACAGCAGAGAAGTCGGCGTCAGTTGCGTGCGCAGGCGAATCCAGACGTCCTTGAGGTTGCGCGGCGAACGGTCGAGCAGGCTGCTGTCGGTCGCATCGGCCAAGGCATCCGGATTGCTCGCGTCGCTGAGCAAACGGTCGAGGGTGCCGAGGTTGGCGGCCAGTGCGCGCAGCGAACGCAGCAGTCCGCGCCACGCCGGGTTGCTCTGGATGCGCAGGTGTTCGAGGGAGGCGTCGAGGTCACTGAGGGCTTCGGCGAAACTCGCGTCATAAATAAATGGCTGGCGCATCTGGATCGATTCGGCCAGTGCGCGGCAAGCCTTGCCCTGCTGGCGCAACAGGCGCTGGCAGCGGAACAGCACGTCGCTGTGGAAGAACGCTTCGGCCAGCGCGTTGTACGGATAGTGCGAGGAGCTGGCGCGTTCGTGGATGTCCTGAGCGAGGAAGTACAGCTTCAGGTAACGGCTGACCTTCGAGCCGGGGCGGCCATTGCCGACGCGGTGCAGGATGATTTCCTTGGCACTGTTCAGCGCAGCCACCACGCGGCCGTTTTGCTGCGCCAGTTCGAGGCGACGTGCTTCGACGTCCATCTGTCGGATCGGCTCGAACAGCGACGATTTCAGCTTCAGGTAAAAACCCAGTTCACGGAACAGCCGCGCCAGACTCTGCTGCACCGGCTGGTTGGAAAACATCGCCTGCCACAACACCGAGAGCAAGCCGTACCACGCCGCACCGGCGACCAGCAGCATCGGCTCGTGCCAGAAATCAGTGACTGCGCCGCCGCGTTGATCAACGCCGATCATCGTGTATACGGACAAAATCAACGTCGCCGAAGCAATCGCGCCATAACGCTCGCCGAGCGCACCGAGCATGGTCAGGCCAAAACTGGCCAGCGCGAGGGCAATGGCAAAGACGATCGGGTAGGGGAAGAGCAATTCCACCGACAGCGCGGCGATGCTGAAACACACCAGTGTCACGGCGAGGGCGTTGAGGCGGCCCTGCCAACTGTCGTCGGTTTCGGCCAGGGCGCTGGCGATAATGCCGAGGAATAACGGGATCAGCAGGCCCATTTCATCCTGATACCAACACAGCGCCATGCTGCCGGTCAGGGCGATGAACACCCGCACGCTGTAGCTGAATTTATCCAGCGCCCACAGGCGCCGCAAAGACTGACGAAACGAGGTCGAGGACATGAAGTGCGAAGGCCTTCCGAGGCGATGCCGCTAAATTGAGCCAGTAATGACGCCGACGCAATGGCGCCGATCACATCTGACAGCAAAAAGTGTTCCTTTTACTTACACCACAAACCACTGTGGGAGCGAGCTTGCTCGCGAATGCGATGTGTCAGTCACCACAATGTTGACTGAAAGACCGCTTTCGCGAGCAAGCTCACTCCTACAGGGTTTTGTATTTGGCTCTGAGTCAGGCGTACTGCGCGGCGGCGTAGCCGGAGGCCCAGGCCCATTGGAAGTTGAAGCCGCCCAGATGCCCGGTGACGTCGAGCACTTCACCGATGAAATACAGGCCAGGGCTTTTCAGCGATTCCATGGTCTTCGACGACACTTCGCGGGTATCGACGCCGCCGAGGGTCACTTCGGCCGTGCGATAACCCTCAGTCCCCGCCGGCACGACTTTCCAGCTGCCGAGTTTGTCGGCGATTTCCGCCAGTTCCGCGTGGGTGTACTGCTTCATCGGCTTGGACACGAACCAGTTGTCCGCCAGCAGATTGGCCATCTTCTTGGTGAAGATCTCACCCAGCAGGGTTTTCAGTTCACTGTTCGGACGCTCGGCCACTTGCTGTTGCAGCCAGCTCGCGGCGTCGTGATCTGGCAGCAGGTTGATTTCCACCGTGTCGCCGGGTTCCCAGAACGAAGAAATCTGCAAAATTGCCGGGCCACTGAGGCCACGGTGAGTAAACAGGATGTTCTCGCGAAAGCTCTGGTCGTTGCAGCTGACCAGACAATCCACCGACGTCCCGGACAGCTCGGTGCAGAGTTCCTTGAGCTGATCGGTGATGGTGAACGGCACCAGACCGGCGCGGGTCGGCAGCAACTCATGGCCAAACTGTTTGGCGACCTGATAACCGAAACCGGTGGCACCCAGCGTCGGGATCGACAGACCGCCGGTGGCGATCACCAGCGACTGGCATTGAACCTGACCGAGGGTGGTGTCGAGCAGGTAACCGCTTTCGACCTTCTCGATCGTCTGGATCGACGTGTCCAGATGCAGTTCGACACCGGCCTGATCGCACTCGGTCAGGAGCATTTCGAGGATGTCGCTGGATTTGTTATCGCAGAACAACTGGCCGAGTTTCTTCTCGTGGTAGGGCACGGCGTGTTTGCCGACCATGCCGATGAAATCCCACTGGGTGTAGCGCGCCAGCGCGGATTTGCAGAAGTGCGGGTTCTGCGAGAGGAAATTGTTCGGCTCGGTGTACATGTTGGTGAAATTGCAGCGGCCACCGCCCGACATCAGGATTTTCTTGCCGGCCTTGTTCGCGTGGTCGAGCAGCAACACCTGACGCCCACGCCCGGCGGCAGTCAGTGCACACATCAACCCAGCGGCGCCAGCGCCAATGATCACGACTTCGGTAGAGCGCAAAACGGTGTCCTCTGAAATATCACCACAAAACGAACTGTAGGAGCTGCCGCAGGCTGCGATCTTTTGATCTTGCTCTTAAAAAACAAAGTCAAAAGATCGCAGCCTGCGGCAGCTCCTACAGGGGAGTTACGTTGTTCTTACAGGATACGTACGCGCAGCGAACGGCCCTTTATCTTGCCGTCGTTCAAACGCTGCAAGGCCTGCATGGCCACGGTGCGGTCCACGGCTACATAAGCCTGGAAATCGAAGATCGCAATCTTGCCAACTTGCGCACCCGGAATACCGGCGTCGCCAGTCAATGCACCCAGAATGTCGCCCGGACGAACCTTGTCTTTACGACCGGCACCAATGCACAGCGTGGTCATCGGCGGCTGCAATGGGGCGAGGCCCTGGGATTTGAGGTTATCGACCTGATCCCAGTTCAGCGGTGATTTCTGCAGCTGTTCGATGGCTTGCGCGCGGTGCGCTTCACCCGGAGCAACCAGACTGATCGCGATGCCTTTCTCGCCAGCGCGACCGGTACGGCCAACGCGGTGAATATGGATTTCCGAATCGCGGGCCAGTTCGACGTTGATCACCATGTCTAGCGCATCGATGTCCAGACCACGGGCAGCCACGTCGGTGGCGACCAGTACCGAAGTACTGCGGTTGGCGAACATCGCCAGCACCTGATCGCGGTCACGCTGTTCCAGGTCGCCGTGCAGGCCGACAGCGGAAATGCCTTTGGCGGTCAGGTGATCAACGGTTTCCTGAACCTGCTGCTTGGTGAAGCAGAACGCCACGCAGGACGCCGGGCGGAAGTGGTGCAGGACTTTGGTCACTGCGCTCATGCGGTCTTCCGGGGAAATCTCGTAGAAACGCTGCTCGATCTGCGTGTCATCGTGGAACGCTTCGGCTTTCACCGTTTGCGGATCGCGCATGAATTTCGACGCCAGTTGCTTGATGCCCACCGGGTAAGTCGCGGAGAACAGCAGGGTCTGACGACGCTCTGGAGTCTTGACGATGATGTCTTCGATGGCGTCGTAGAAACCCATGTCGAGCATGCGGTCGGCTTCGTCGAGGATCAAAGTGTTCAGGCCATCAAGGACCAGCGAACCTTTGCGCAGGTGCTGCTGGATGCGGCCCGGGGTGCCGACGATGATGTGCGCGCCGTGCTCCAGCGAAGCGATCTGCGGGCCAAACGACACGCCGCCGCACAGGGTCAGGACCTTGATGTTGTCTTCGGCACGGGCCAGACGACGGATTTCCTTGGCGACCTGGTCGGCCAGTTCGCGCGTCGGGCAGATCACCAGCGCCTGGCAACCGAAGTAGCGCGGGTTGATCGGGTTCAGCAGGCCGATGCCGAATGCGGCGGTCTTGCCGCTGCCGGTCTTGGCCTGGGCGATCAGGTCCATCCCTTTGAGGATCACCGGCAAGCTCTGCGCCTGGATCGGCGTCATCTGGGCATAACCGAGGGATTCGAGGTTAGCCAGCATGGCGGCGGACAGCGGCAGAGTATTAAAAGCGGTGGCGATGGTGGTCACGGGACTGGCCTGCAAAACAAAATGTCGCGCAGTGTAGCAGCCCCGTGCCACTTTCTTCGAAAGTTCTGGACGAACAGTGGTTAATGTTCGATGTGTTCTTCCGGGCGTTTGGCGCGGCGGCCGTCTTCCTTCGACAGTTGCGAGAAGATCGTCGCGGCCAGCATCGCCATGATGCCGACGGTGACGAAGGTCAGCTGGAACGCACCGAGCACGGTCTCGACGCCATCGTTACCAACCTCCGCGGTGAACCCGCCGAGCAACGCACCGGCGCAGGCAACGCCCAGACTCAATGACAACTGCGCCACCACCGACAGCAAGCTGTTGCCGCTGCTGGCGCTCGCATCGTCGAGGTCGATCAGCGTCACGGTGTTCATCGCGGTAAATTGCAGCGAGTTGATCGCGCCGAGAATCGCCAGCAGGCACAGCAGCAGCCAATACGGCGTTTGCTCGCTGACCAGACCCATGCTCGCCAGCATGATCCCCAGTGCCAGCGTGTTGCCGGTCAGCACGATGCGATAACCGAGACGTTCGATCAGCGGTCGTGCCACCCACTTGGCGATCATCGCCGCAGCGGCCAGCGGCAGCATGCTCATTCCCGCTTGCGACGGTGAATAACCCAGCGCCACTTGCAGCAGCAAAGGCACCAGAAACGGCAGTGCACCGCTGCCCAGACGGGCGAAAAGGTTGCCGAGAATACCCACAGCAAAGGTGCGGGTCTTGAACAGTGACGGTGCGAACAGCGGATTTTCGATGTGCCCGGCGCGCAACCAGTATGCCGCCAGACAGGCCATGCCGCCGAACAGTAGCAACATCACGCGCAGGTGCGGCAAGTGCAACTCGCCAAGGCCTTCCATGGCGATGGTGATCAGGATCATCGCCGCGCCGAACAACAGAAAACCCAGACTATCGAAGCGCGTGCGCTCGGTGCCGCGCAGGTCGGGAATGAATTTCCACACCGCGTAGCAACCGATGACGCCGACCGGCAGGTTGATCAGGAAGATCCAGTGCCACGTCAGGTACTCGACCATCCAGCCGCCCATGGTCGGCCCGATCAGCGGGCCGAGCAGGCCGGGGATGGTGATGAAACCCATGATCCGCACCAGTTCGGATCGTGGATAAGCGCGCAGCACCACCAGTCGCCCGACCGGCAGCATCAGCGCACCGCCCAGCCCCTGAATGACCCGGGCGCCGATCAGCATGCTCAGGCTGCTCGACAGCGCACAGAGCAGTGAGCCGAAACTGAACAGCAGAATTGCGCCGAAGAAGATTTTCTTGGTGCCGAAGCGGTCGGCGATCCAGCCCGAAGCCGGGATCAGCAAAGCCACGGTGAGCATGTAGGCGATGATCACGCCCTGCATGCGCAAGGGATCTTCGGCCAGGTCGCGAGCCATGGCCGGCAGGGCGGTGTTGAGGATGGTCCCGTCGAGGGACTGCATGAAGAAAGCGATGGCGACGACCCACGGCAACCAGCGGGCGGTGATGGCGTCGAGAGGCGGGCGGTTGGGCATGGAACCTCTTGTCGTTGGAGTTAATGCATATCCATTGTCGAGCGCGGTCAGTGTGGGAGCGAGCCTGCTCGCGAAAGCGGTAGGTCAGTCGCCATCAATGTTGAATGACATGGCCTCTTCGCGAGCAAGCTCGCTCCCACAGGTGTTGCGTTTACAGGGTCAGGGTTAAACGGCTGACCAACGCCCCCGGCAGCAACGCCGACGACGTGTTGCGTTGGCTGTAGGTACTCGCCGACAGCAGCAACTCGCGCTCGGCGGTCAACGCTTCCAGCTGCGAACCGAGCAGGCTGTAAGCGCTGTCGTCAAAGCGCATGGTGCTCACCGGTGCCTGAATCTCGCCGTTCTCGACCCAGAAGGTCGCGAAGCGGGTCATGCCAGTCATGCGCGCGGCCGGTTGATCCGAGTAGTTCAGGTACCACAGGTTGCTGATGTACAGCCCGGTGCCCAACTGCTTGAGGATCTCTGCTTGCGACAGATCCCCCGCCGCCATGTTCAACGCACTCGGCATTTCACCGCCGCCAGCGCCGTTGGCGGCCAAACCATATTCGGCGGCACTGCGCGAGCCAACCAGTTGATCACCGGCCTTGCCTTCGACGATCAAACGCAAATCACTGCGCGGATAACCTTCGCCGGAAAACGCCGGGCTCAACGATTCGCTGACTTTCTCATCCAGCGACACCAGTGGACTGAACGCCTGATCGCCGACATACAGCTTCTGCAACGGGCTGCTCTTGCTGGCAATCGACTGCGCCGAGAAACCGCCCCAGCTCAGCATGCCCATGATTTCTTCCAGCGCCGCTGGTGCCAGGTACGCGCGGTATTGCCCCGGTGCCAGGGTGCGCAGCGGACGACCGAGAAATTCCAGTTGCTCGCGCGCCTGAGCAAAGCGCTTGGCGAAGCCTTCGCTGCTCCAGTCGTGCCCGGCGTAGCTGGCCTTCACCGCTTCGCCGTTGTCGTGGAACAGGCTGAAGTCAAAGTTGAAACTGTTGGCCTGATGCCAGCCAAACGCCCCCGCTGAACTGGCGAAACCACGGCTGATCGGGCCGGCGGCATAGAAGCCCACCAGGTCCAGACCCTCAGCGGCAGCACAGATTTCATCGACTACCTGTTCAGTGTCCGGTAGCGGATGTTCCTGCACGTTCTGGCTCTGCCAGCCGTTGTGGTTGAGCAACAGATACGGATCCTGCGGCAGCAACGGCAGGGTTTCGCGCAGTTGTTGCAGACCTTCGGCAAGCCGTTGCAGATCGCCTTCCTGATCACCGGACAGGGTGACTTGCAGATCGGCATGGCGACCATCGTTAATCAGCTTCAGGACGATATTGGCCTGCTGCACTTGCCCGGCCTGACGCACCTTGGCGTGGTTGAAACGCACAAACGCCGAGGATTCGGCGGCATAGCTAAGGGTGAACTGTTCTGGCTCGCGCACGCTGTCGCGCAGCCACTCGACCATGACCTTGAAGGCGTCGGACTGACTCTTCGAAATGCTCATCAGGCGTCTCCCCCAAACACATCAACGTTGCTGAATACGCAGGCCGGCGAAGCGTGGCCGACGCGGATCACCTGGTTCGGTTCGCCCTTGCCGCAGTTCGGCGTGCCCAGCACCTTGACGGTGTTGGCGTCGCCGACGGCGCGCAGGCTTTTCCAGAAGTGCGCGGAAATCGCCCGGTAGTTCGGGTTTTTTACCACGCCTTTGAGTTCACCGTTTTCGATCAACTGGCCCCATTCACAGCCGAACTGGAATTTGTTGCGCGCATCGTCAATCGACCAAGAACGGTTGGTGCTCATCAGGATGCCGTGCTCGATGCCTTCGATCAGCTTGTTCAGCGGCTGATCGCCCGGTTCGATATTGAGGTTGGCCATGCGGTCGATCGGCGGCCGGTTCCAGCCACAGGCGCGGCTGTTGGCGACGCCGTCGAGACCGGCGCGGAACTGCGACAGCGCCCCGCCCAGCGGACGCAACAACAGGCCATCGCGGATCAGGAATTGTTTGCTGGCCTTGGTACCGTCGTCATCGTGGCCATAGCTGGCCAGTTCTTCGGGAATACGCGGATCGAACGTTACGTTGAGCAGTTTCGAGCCGTATTGCAGGCTGCCGAAGTCGCTGGCTTTGACGAAACTGGTGCCGGCGTAATTGCGCTCGTCGCCGAGGATGCGGTCGAGTTCCAACGGGTGACCGATGGATTCGTGGATCTGCAGCATCATTTGATCCGGCATCAACAGCAGATCGCGCGGGCCTTGCGGGGTGTTCGGCGCGAGCAGCAGTTGCAATGCCTGGTCGGCGACTTGCGGGCCGGCGCCGATCAGACCGCAGCGGCTGATCACATCAGCGCCGCCCTGTTGGCCGAAGTTCTCGCGGCCGAGGCTGCGGGTCTGGCTGTCGTTGCCGTCGTAGGCGGTGACGTCGAGGCCTGGATAGACGAAACGCTGAGCCTGACGCAATTCGGCCCCGGCGCTACTCAGGTAGATCTGTTCGACGTGGGTAATGCCGATGCTCACTTGCCAGTTCACCAGGCGCTCATCCTTTGGCACCGAGGCGGATTCTGCGCCGAGCAGCTCAAAACATTCGCTCAGGGACGGGAAGGCTTGTTCGAGATTGGGTGAAAAGTAATCAGCGCGATCGCTGGACACTGGCTGATCGCGCAGGTCGAGCAGTGCGTGCGGCTTGAGCCGGCGCGCTTGCTGCTCGGCGCGTTCGAGGGCGGCTTGCAGACCTTTTTGCGACAGGTCGTTGGTCGCCGCGTAGGCCTCAACACCATTGACGCGCACGGTGAGCATCGCGCCTTCGTCACGGCTCAGGCTCGGTGGTTCGGCAACGTTTTTACGCACCGACAGGTACTGACCGGATTCGCGTACGTATCGCAGGGAAAAAAACTCGGCGCCCGTGCGCAAGGCAGCGAAGCGCTGCTTGAGCTGGGGGTGGAAATCGAACATTCGGGAACCTCCTTGTCAGGGGGAAGCGGGGTGAGGCTACTCGGCGGGGAGGGGTGAAACGGTTGCGCGAGGTCTAGAGTAGGCCTGCGTGGGGGTAGGATCAAGTGAAGAGGGGGTGTAGGGGGATTTACTGTGCAGCGCGGGAATTTGTGCTGAATGTGAGGGCCCCTTCGCGAGCAGGCTCACTCCTACAGTTAATCTCCAGTGTCCACAGAGTTTGTGTTCACTGGAGATCGATGTAGGCGTGAGCCTGCTCGCGATCAGCCTTGATGCGGTGTAACTGAATTACTGAGCAGCCGGGGTGATATCACGCATCGGCTTGCCTTTCACCGGTGCATCGCCCGCGACGTAGTACGGCGCGGTGCTACGCGGCAGCGGCTGACGGCCACGGATCTTGTCGGCGATTTTCTCGGCGATCATGATCGTCGGCGCGTTCAGGTTACCGGTGGTGATGATCGGCATGATCGAGGCATCGACCACACGCAGGCTCTGCATGCCGTGCACGCGACCTTCGCCATCCACTACAGCCATCTCGTCGGTGCCCATCTTGCAGGAGCAGGAAGGGTGGAACGCGGTTTCGGCGTGCTCGCGGATGAACTTGTCCAGCTGCTCATCGGTTTGCACTTCGATGCCCGGGCTGATTTCGCGGCCACGGAAAGCGTCCAGCGCAGGTTGCTGCATGATTTCACGGGTCAGGCGGATGCCGTCGCGGAATTCCTGCCAGTCTTGCTCGGTGGCCATGTAGTTGAACAGGATGCTCGGGTGCTGGCGCGGGTCTTTCGACTTGGCCTGGATGCGACCACGGCTTGGCGAGCGCATGGAACCCATGTGCGCCTGGAAACCGTGCTCTTTCACACCGTTGCTGCCGTTGTAGTTAATCGCCACCGGCAGGAAGTGGTACTGAATGTTCGGCCATTCGAATTCCGGACGCGAACGGATGAAACCGCCGGCTTCGAACTGGTTGCTGGCGCCGATGCCGGTGCCGTTGAACAGCCACTCGGCACCGATGGCTGGCTGGTTGTACCAGAGCAGCGACGGGTACAGCGAAACCGGCTGAGTGCAAGCGTATTGCAGGTACAGCTCAAGGTGATCCTGCAGGTTTTCACCGACGCCCGGCAGATCGTGAACGACCGGGATGTCGAGCGACTTCAGCAGTTCGGCAGGGCCGACACCGGAACGCTGCAGAATCTGCGGCGAAGCGATGGCACCGGAGCACAGCAGCACTTCTTTGCGCGCTTTGGCTTCAACGCGCTCTTCCGCCGAACCGACCAGGTAACGCACGCCAACCGCACGCTTGCCTTCGAACAGAATCTTGTCGGTCAGGGCGTGGGTGACGATGGTCAGGGTCGAACGCTTTTTAGCGGTGTCGAGGTAGCCACGGGCGGTGGAAGCACGACGGCCGTTCGGCGTCACGGTGCGGTCCATCGGGCCGAAGCCTTCCTGCTGGTAACCGTTCAAGTCTTCGGTGCGCGGGTAACCGGCTTGTACGCCGGCTTCAACCATGGCGTGGAACAGCGGGTTGTTGCCAGCCTTCGGCGTGGTCACGCTGACCGGGCCTTCGCCACCGTGGTAATCGTTCGGGCCGATGTCGCGGGTTTCGGCTTTACGGAAGTACGGCAGGCAGTCGAGGTACGACCAGTTTTCCAGACCTGGCAGTTTTGCCCAGCCGTCGTAGTCCATCGCGTTGCCGCGGATGTAGCACATGCCGTTGATCAGCGAAGAGCCGCCAAGGCCTTTGCCGCGGCCGCATTCCATCCGGCGACCGTCCATGTGTGGCTCTGGATCGGTTTCGTACGCCCAGTTGTAGCGACGACCTTGCAGC
This sequence comes from Pseudomonas sp. 43A, assembly GCF_013363935.1. NCBI lineage: Bacteria > Pseudomonadati > Pseudomonadota > Gammaproteobacteria > Pseudomonadales > Pseudomonadaceae > Pseudomonas > Pseudomonas sp. 43A. Next base: position 6,507,965 of record NZ_CP054880.1, on the reverse strand, counting down.
GGGAATGCCAGTGCAGCCGGCATTTGCGTGCGGAAGTCGAGACGGTAGTCAGGGCCGCCTGCTTCGAGCAGCAGAACGGTGACGCCGGCGTCTTCAGTCAGACGGGTCGCCAGGGTGTTACCGGCCGAGCCGGCACCGATGATGATGTAATCGAATTCTTGGGACATTGAATGCACCCTCTTTAGATGTGGTCAGGTCGGGCCTGACGAGTGCTTTGCACTCGATTCGCGAAGAGGTTCGCCCCCACATTGGAATGGGATCTCCTGTGGGAGCGAGCCTGCTCGCGAAGACGGCCTCACGAGCAATACAGGACTCGGGTCTTAGAACACCGAGACGTAATCGCCCAGCTCGACCTGTACCGATTTGATGCGGGTGAAGTTGTTCAGCGAGCTGATGCCGTTCTCACGACCTACACCCGACTGCTTGTAACCGCCAACCGGCATCTTTGCGTCGGACTCGCCCCAGGCGTTGATCCAGCAGATACCGGCTTCCAGTTGATGAATCACGCGGTGGGCGCGGTTCAGGTCTTTGGTGACGATACCGGCGGCCAGGCCGAAGTCGGTGTCGTTGGCGCGGCGGATCACTTCTTCTTCGGTTTCGTAGGAGAGGATCGCCATGACCGGGCCAAAGATTTCTTCACGAACGATGGTCATGTCGTCGGTGCAATCGGTGAACACGGTTGGCGCGACGAATGCGCCTTTGGCGAATTCGCCGTCGGTCAGACGGTCGCCGCCGCACAGTACGCGGGCGCCTTGCTCTTTACCCTTGGCGATGTAGCCCAGCACGCTTTCCATGTGCGCGAAGCTGACCAGCGGGCCGAAGTTGGTGTTTTCGTCTTCCGGGTTGCCGACGCGGATGCGTGCAACGCGCTCAACGATCTTGGCTTCGAAAGCGGCTTTCAGGTGCGCCGGAACGAACACGCGAGTGCCGTTGGTGCAGACCTGACCGGAGCTGTAGAAGTTGGCCATCATCGCGGTGTCGGCAGCGCGATCGAGGTCGGCGTCGTCGCAGATGATCAGCGGGGACTTGCCGCCCAGTTCCATGGTCACGTCTTTCAGCGACGAAGCCGAAGCGCTGGCCATGACTTTCTTGCCAGTGTCGGTGCCGCCGGTGAAGGAGATTTTTTCGATGCGCGGGTGCTCGGTCAGCCAAGTGCCGACTTCACGGCCGCTGCCGGTCAGGACGTTGAACACACCGTTTGGAACGCCGGCTTCGGTGTAGATCTCGGCCAGTTTCAGGGTGGTCAGCGAGGTCACTTCGCTTGGCTTGAAGATCATCGCGTTACCGGCCGCCAGGGCTGGCGCGGATTTCCACAGGGCGATCTGGATCGGGTAGTTCCACGCGCCGATACCGGCGACAACGCCCAGCGGCTCGCGACGGGTGTAGACGAACGAAGTGTCACGCAGCGGGATCTGCTCGCCTTCGATGGCGGGTACCAGGCCTGCGTAATATTCCAGCACGTCAGCGCCGGTGACGATGTCGACGTACTTGGTTTCGGAGAAGGATTTACCGGTGTCCAGGGTTTCCAGCGCGGCCAGTTCATCGTTGCGCTCGCGCAGGATGTCGACGGCGCGACGCAGGATGCGCGAACGCTCCATGGCGGTCATCGCGGCCCAGATTTTCTGGCCTTTTTCAGCGCTCACTACCGCGCGCTCGACGTCTTCCTTGGTCGCACGTTGCACTTGGGCGAGGACTTCACCGTTCGCCGGGTTGATGGCTTCGAAGGTGGCATCGCTGCCAGCGTCAGAGTACGCGCCATCGATGTAAAGTTTTTGCAGTTCGAAACGGGCCATAGTGTCCTCGCAAGTGCATTGGTGGTTGGCGTTGACCACCGCGGTGAGGCTGCGGTGGCGTTGAGGGGCCGAGCGTTTTCTGTGTGCTCTAGCTCACCTTCTTGGCCAATTGGAAATCCATGTATTCGTAAGCGATCTGTTGCGCCTGCGCCGTGTCGAAAGCGTCTCCCGACAAAGCGCCGCGCAACCACAAGCCGTCAATCAACGCTGCCAGTCCTCTTGCTGCGCTGCGCGCATCTTCGAGCGACAGCACACGGCGGAACTGGCAGCACAGGTTGGAATACAGACGGTGATCGTTGATCCGCTGCAACCTGTGCAAAGACGGCTGGTGCATGCTGGTGGCCCAGAAGGCCAGCCAGGTTTTCATTGCCGGGCCATTGACCTGGCTGGCGTCGAAGTTGCCTTCGATGATCACCTGCAGATGCGCCCGTGGGCTGTCATCTGCCAGCGCCTGACGGCGCGCGGTGACGCTCTCGCTGAGGGCGGTCATCAGATACCGCATCGTGGCGGCAATCAGGCCGTTCTTGTCCTGAAAGTAATGACTGATGATGCCATTCGAGACACCGGCCAAACGGGCGATCAGCGCAATGCTGGCGTCCCCCATTCCGACCTGATCGACCGCCTGCAATGTGGCTTCGATCAGTTGTTGGCGGCGGATGGGTTGCATACCGACCTTGGGCATCTTGCACATCTCCTTAGGCCTTCCGAGCGGCGAATCACGCCTATCGGATTGACGGCCAGTCTATTTTGTTTTGATTGAACGTTCAATCAACAAAGAATAAGATCTGCGACAAATCGTCGCTGCCTACAGATTTTTCCTACGTGTAAGTGGCGATAAAACCGACATCCGAAAATGCTCGAAACCTGTATGGGGCATGGCGCGGTTCGCGATTCGATGGACGTGTTGAAAGGGCAAGACGCTCAGGGCCAGGTTTCGGATGAACGTCCGTCCACCTTCGGCCACGAAAGCGATTCGCAGCGCCATTTCGGCAGGTTCGGGCTTTTTTCGGGGTGTCTTTATATCACCCGCCGGTCGGCTGCCAACTAACCGATTGGTCGGGTTCCGTGTTGCCTTGTGTTCTTCTCTCGCACTGCCTGGAGCATTTGTGCCATGAGTTCTGCCTCGCTTATAAAGACCCCGCCCGAGAAGGTGACGGTCAACGGTTGGGTGTTTTACACCTCTACCGCGCTGATTCTGTTGTTGACCGCCATTCTGATTATCGCCCCGCAAGAGGCCGGCAGACTGTTGGGTATCGCTCAGGCCTGGTTGTCGCGCAGCTTCGGCTGGTACTACATGGTGGTAATCGCCGCTTATCTGGTATTTGTCGTCGGTCTGGCGTTTTCCTCGTACGGCAAACTCAAACTGGGCAGCAAGGACGACACCCCGGATTTCAGTTACGGCGCCTGGGCGGGGATGCTGTTCTCGTCGGGTATCGGTATTTCGCTGCTGTACTTCGGCGCATCCGAGCCACTGGATCACTACTTCAATCCGCCGGAAGGCGCATCGGCCAGCAACATGGCCGCGCGTCAGGCTGTACAGCTGACGTTCCTGCACTGGGGGCTGCACGGCTGGGCAATCTACGCACTGGTCGGTCTGGCCGTGGCGTACTTTGCTTATCGTCATAACCAGCCGCTGGCACTGCGTTCGGCGCTGTATCCGCTGGTCGGCGAGCGTTGGGTCAAAGGCGCGGCCGGTCACGCGGTGGACGGCTTCGGTATGTTCGTGACCCTGCTGGGTCTGGTGACGAACCTGGGGATCGGTTCGCTGCAAGTGTCGTCGGGCCTGGAAAACCTGTTCGGCATGGAGCACAGCAACACCAACCTGTTGATCGTGATCATCGTGATGAGCACCGTAGCGACCATCGCTGCCGTGTCCGGCGTGGAAAACGGCATCCGCCGTCTGTCCAACCTGAACATCGTGCTGTTCAGTGGTCTGCTGATTTTCGTGCTGCTGTTCGGCCCGACGTTGCACTTGCTCAACGGCTTCGTGCAGAACATCGGTGACTACCTCAATGGCATCGTGCTGAAAACCTTCGACCTTTATGTGTACGAAGGCGACAACGCCAAGTCCGAGCGCTGGATGGGCCTGTGGACCCTGTTCTACTGGGCGTGGTGGATTTCCTGGGCGCCATTCGTAGGCATGTTCATCGCGCGTATCTCCCGTGGTCGTACCGTGCGTGAACTGGTGGCAGGCGTGTTGCTGATTCCGCTGGGCTTCACCTTGGCCTGGCTGTCGATCTTCGGTAACTCGGCACTGGATCTGGTGATGAACCATGGCGCGGTGGAGCTCGGCAAGACGGCGCTGGAACAGCCGTCGATGGCGATCTATCAGTTGCTTGAACACTACCCGGCGTCGAAAGTCGTTATCGGTGTGTCGATCTTCGTTGGCTTCGTGCTGTTCCTGACCCCGGCCGACTCCGGCGCGGTAATGATGGCGAATCTGTCCTGCAAGGGCGGTCACGTCGATGAAGATGCGCCGCACTGGCTGCGGATCTTCTGGTCGGTAGTGATCACCCTGGTGACCATCGGTCTGTTGTTCGCCGGTAACTTCGAAGCCATGCAAACCATGGTGGTGCTGGCCGGTCTGCCGTTCTCGGTGGTGCTGGTGTTCTTCATGTTCGGCTTGCACAAGGCGATGCGCCAGGACGTGCAGATCGAACAGGAGCAGGCGCAACTGGCGGAGCGCGGTCGTCGCGGTTTCAGCGAGCGTCTGACGCAACTGGATCTGCAACCGAGCCAATCGGTGGTGCAGCGCTTTATGGACAAGCAGGTCAGCCCGGCGCTGGAAGATGCCACCGCGCAGATGCGTGCACAGGGTCTGGAAGTGCAGACGCTGCTGGGTAAATCCAAGCGTTGCATGGGCGTGCGCGTCGAGATGGAAGAGGGCAACCCTTTCGTTTACGAAGTGAGCCTTGACGGCTATCTGGCGACCCCGAGCGAATCGGCGCAGTCCGATGAAGCGCGCCAGCGTTACTACCGCGCCGAGGTGTATCTGCACAACGGCAGCCAGGATTACGACCTGATGGGCTTCACGCAGGATCAGATCACGCGGGATGTGCTCGATCAGTTTGAAAGCCATCGGCAGCTCCTTGGCCGGGTGTACAGCTAAAGTCAAAAGCCCCCTCACCCCAGCCCTCTCCCTAAGGGAGAGGGGGAAAGGGAGCAGATCGGGGGCTTTTCAATACCTGAGTTCGACTCGATTTCTCAGGTCGATGTAGCTTGAAAGTACAACTCGGTAGGTTCCTTCTCCCTCTGGGAGAGGGCTAGGGTGAGGGGCTTTTCCCTGACCCAATAAAAAAGGGATCGCTCACCGCGATCCCTTTTTTTATCCCGCCTTAACCGAGGTTCTTGCCCAACAGCGCGTGATACAACTCGCTGTCGCCCAGGATCCCCACCACATGATTGTTATCGTGCAACACCAGCTTGTTGCCGGTCTGATAACGAATCTGCAACGCATCACGCATGCCGATGTTCGAATCCACCAGCGTCGGCTTGCGCTCCAGGCCCTCGACCGCTTGCCCCGGTGCCCAGTTCTGCAGGTTCAGCACCGAACCATTCTGCCGCGCACCCTTGATGGTGTTGCCTTCGGCCAGGTCCAGCCACGAATCGCCGCCCGGATCGAGACACACCGAGCCGTTGATGCGTTTGCACTTGTCCAGCGTGCGCATCAGGCTGCGACCGCAGAGCACATTGAGCGGATTGGTGTGCGCCACGAACGTCCGCACATAGTCGTCCGCCGGGTTCAGCACAATCTCTTCCGGCACGCTGTACTGGATGATCCGGCCGTCCTTCATGATCGCGATGCGGCTGCCCAGTTTGAGCGCCTCATCAAGGTCGTGACTCACAAACACGATGGTCTTGTTGAGCTTGCGTTGCAGCTCCAGCAGTTCATCCTGCAGACCCTGACGGATCAGCGGGTCGAGTGCCGAGAACGGTTCGTCCATCAATAGAATGTCGGCGTCCATCGCCAGTGCCCGCGCCAGACCGACACGTTGCTGCATGCCGCCGGAGAGTTCGTCAGGCTTCTTGTTGCGCCATTGGGTCAGGCCAACCAGTTCGAGTTTTTCATCGACGAGTTTCTTGCGTTCCTTCTCCGGACGGCCCTGCATTTCCAGACCGAAACTGATGTTCTCGCGCACCGTCAGCCACGGCATCAGGGCGAACTTCTGAAAGACCATGGCGATGCGCTTGGTGCGCATCATTTTCAGCTCGGCCGGGGTGCAGGAGGCGATGTCGATCTGACGGTTTTCATGCTCGACGAACAGCTTGCCGCGACTCACGGTGTTGAGGCCGTTGATACAGCGCAGCAGGCTCGACTTGCCGGAACCGGACAGGCCCATCAGCACGCAGATCTCGCCTTTGTTGATGTCCAGCGTGGCTTTTTCCACACCGACAATCTGTCCGGTCTTCTTCAGGATCTCGTTGCGGGTCATGCCCTGATCCAGCAGCTTGAGTGCCTCGCGCGGATCTTTGGAGAAGATTACGTCAACGTCTTCGAAGCGAATTATGCTCATGCGTCACCCCCTACTTTAGCGTCGGGTTGTTTGCAGATACGGTCGAGCATGATCGCCAGCAGTACGATCGCCAGGCCCGCTTCGAAGCCCAGGGCGATATCAGCAGTGTTCAGTGCGTTGACCACCGGTTTGCCGAGTCCGTCGGCGCCTACCAGTGCCGCGATCACCACCATCGACAACGACAGCATGATGCACTGGGTAATGCCGGCCGCGATGCTCGGCATGGCGTGAGGCAGTTCGATCCGTGAGAGCAATTGGCGACGCGAGCAGCCGAAGGCCTTGCCGGCGTCCATCAGTTCTTGCGGGACATCGCGGATGCCCAGGTAGGTCAGGCGGATCGGCGCAGCGATGGCGAACACCACCGTGGAGATCAGGCCCGGGACCACACCCAGCCCGAAGAGGGTCAGGGTAGGAATGAGGTAAACGAAGGTCGGTACGGTCTGCATCAGATCGAGTACCGGACGCATGACAGTGTAGAACATCGGTTTGTGCGCGGCGACGATGCCCAGCGGCACGCCGATGACCACGCAGACCAAGGTCGCGAACATGACCTGGGCGAGGGTTTCCATGGTTTCCTGCCAGTAGCCCAGATTGAGGATCAGCAGGAAGGAGGCGATCACGAAAGCGGTCAATCCCCATTTGCGCTGGATCAGGTGCGCGAGCAGGGCGATCAGGCCAATCAAGACCAGTGGGTTGAACCAGGTCAGCGCAAACGTCACGCCGTGGATCATCGTTTCCAGTGTCACGGCGATTGCGTCGAAGGTGTTGGCGCCGTGTTGCGTCAACCATTCAACGAAGCCCGCGATGTACTGGCCTAAAGGTATTTTCTGATCAATCAGCATGGTAGTGAACGTCCGCATGCAAGGAAATAAACAGCCCGGGTGGGCGAGCCCACCCGGCATAAGCGATTACTGAAGCTTGGCTTTCACGGCCTCCAGGCCAGGTTTACCGTCAATGGTGGTCACGCCAGCGAGCCAGGTATCGAGCACTTGTGGATTCTTTTTCAGCCAGGCCTTGGCGGCCGCGTCAGGCTTCATCTTGTCGTCGAGGATGTTGCCCATCAGTTCGCTTTCCATGTCGACGGTGAACTCCAGGTTCTTCAGCAACTGACCGACGTTGCTGCATTCCTCGGCGTAACCCTTGCGGGTGTTGGTCGCCACGGTCGCTGCACCGAAATCGGGGCCGAAGAAATCATCGCCACCGGTCAGGTATTGAATCTTGAAGCGCTTGTTCATCGGGTGCGGCGCCCAGCCGAGGAAGACCACCGCTGTGTCGCGTTTCTGCGCACGGTCGACCTGCGAGAGCATGCCCGCTTCCGATGATTCAACCACTTTGAAACCGGCGGTCTTCAGGCCGAAGGCGTCCTTGTCGATCATGCTCTGGATCAGACGGTTGCCGTCGTTGCCAGGCTCGATGCCGTAGATCTTGCCGTCGAGTTCTTTCTTGAATTTGGCGATGTCGGCGAAGTCATGCAGACCCTTGTCATACAGGGCTTGCGGCACGGCGAGGGTGTACTTGGCGCCCTTGAGGTTGGTGCGCACGGTTTCCACGGTGCCGGCATCGCGGTAGGCCTTGATGTCGTTTTCCATGGTCGGCATCCAGTTACCGAGGAACACGTCCATGTTCTTGCCGTCGGCCAGCGACTTGTAGGTCACGGGCACGGAGATCATGGTGGTCTTGGTCTTGTAGCCGAGGGCGTTGAGGACAACGGAGGTGGTGGCGGTGGTCGCGGTGATGTCGGTCCAGCCGACATCGGAGAAGTTAACGGTACTGCATTGCGCCGGTTCTGCAGCTTGCGCCAGTAACGGCAGACTCAGCATGGCGGCCAACAACAACGACGGGGAACCTTTCATGGATGGACTCCTTGGTGTTTTTTTTGGCAGTGTTCCGACTGTGGACCACCGCACTTATAGGTTGCGGTTGGATGGCGTTCTGGAGACAGCTCTGTCACGGCGCCTTGCAATCGAGTCATAACGATCATGTACCAGTGAAAATCTGACGCCTACAGGGGGGGTCGTATCCAGTACAGGGATGGTCGCATCCAGTGTCAGTGACGTCGTTTACAGCTTTTTTCTACCCCGAATGGCCATCTGAACCGCACAAAAACGGCGAAAAACAGGGACGAAAACGGCGCGGCGCTGGTGGACATGAGTGCGTCGGTGTCAGACGCCGTGCGCTCCGACAAAAGCCTGATGATGCGGGCATTCCGGCGGATCGCAGCTTGAGCGTAGCAGCTCCGCCAGCGGGCGCTTTTGCGTTCCGGACCGGCATCCTCAGGAGCTCTGCAGCAATGGCTATCAGCGTTTTCGACCTGTTCAAAATCGGCATCGGCCCTTCCAGTTCCCACACCGTCGGGCCGATGCGCGCGGCGGCGTTGTTTGTCGAGTCGCTGCGGGACAAACACCAGTTGGAGCAGGTGCGTCGTATAGAAGTGCAATTGTTCGGATCGCTGTCGGCTACCGGTATCGGTCACGGCAGCGACAACGCGGTGATCATGGGTTTGATGGGCGAGTGGCCGGACGCAATCGACCCGTCGCAGATCGGCCCGCGCATTCAAGCGTTACGCGAAACTCACACCCTTTTATTGGATGGTCGTCTGGCGGTGCCGTTTGTCTGGGCGCGAGACATGCGCCTGATCGATGAGAACCTGCCGTTCCACCCCAATGCGATGACGATTGTTGCCGAGGGCGATCACGGCGAACTGCATCGCGACACCTACTATTCAGTAGGTGGCGGTTTTGTCGTCGATCAAGCGCAGGCGTCCAGCGGCGTTGTCGATCTGGATCGCACTGAGTTGCCCTACGACTTTTCCAGTGCGGTTGAACTGTTGGAGTTGTGCAAGAAAAACAACCTGCGCGTCGCCGAATTGATGATGGCCAACGAAAAGGTCTGGCGCAGTGAAGAAGAGATCCGCGCCGGGCTGATGAAGTTGTGGCGGGCGATGCAGGATTGCGTCGAGCAGGGCCTGAAGCACGAAGGCATCCTGCCGGGCGGATTGAATGTGCGGCGGCGGGCGGCGAAGTTGCATCGCAGCCTTCAGGAATTGGGCAAGCCCAATGTGATCGGCTCGACGTTGAGCGCCATGGAATGGGTCAACCTGTTTGCGCTGGCGGTGAATGAAGAAAACGCGGCGGGCGGGCGCATGGTCACGGCGCCGACCAATGGCGCGGCGGGGATCATTCCGGCGGTGTTGCACTACTTTATGAAGTTCAGCGAAGCGGTGACGGACGCCAACGTGGTCGACTACTTCCTGGGTGCGGCGGCGGTGGGGATTCTGTGCAAGAAGAATGCTTCGATCTCTGGCGCCGAAGTCGGCTGTCAGGGTGAAGTCGGTTCGGCCTGCGCGATGGCGGCGGCGGGGCTGGCGGAGATTCTTGGCGCTACGCCGGAGCAATTATGCAACGCGGCGGAGATTGGTCTGGAGCATAACCTCGGGCTGACCTGCGATCCGGTCGGTGGCCTGGTGCAAGTGCCGTGCATCGAGCGCAATGCGATTGCGGCGGTGAAGGCGATCAACGCGGCGCAGATGGCGTTGCGCGGCGATGGTCAGCACTTTATCTCGCTGGATCGGGTGATCCGCACCATGCGCGATACCGGCGCCGACATGCATGACAAATATAAAGAGACCTCGCGCGGCGGCTTGGCGGTCAGCGCGGTTGAGTGCTGAGACCGAGTCGCCTCAATCGCGAGCAGGCTCACTCCTACATTTGGAACGCGTTCCCCTGTAGGAGTGAGCCTGCTCGCGATAGCGTCAGACCAGTCAAAACTGCTCACCAAGTGAACACAGACAATAAATCACGCCACCTTTTAGCGCGTCGCAATCAGATAAGAGTCTTTCCCACCTGTTACACGCGCTCAGCCCTTCTACCGTCCGTCACCCGTGCTTGCGGTGACACTCCCCGCAAACTGCGCGCAGGCCAGTTCCCACAAGTGCTACCGATTTGCTCACACACCTCGGGACAGGGCTTTCCCAGCCGCTGATGGCACTTCGAAATACCTTTCGTCGGACGTCTCGTATAGACACGTCGCGACGTCGTTTTCAGGAGTTATTGAACGGCCATCCAATTTTAGGCATGGCAATTGCTCTGTCATAACAAAGCCCGTCTCCCACGCGAGAACGCTGGCAATAACAAGAGCCTCCGCCTGAGGCCATCACCCGCTTTGTGTGAGGAGATACCGCGATGACGTCGTTCAACTCCGGGGCCCAACCCCAGAACCGTGCGCCTCAATCCATCGGCTTTCTGCTGCTGGACAATTTCACGCTGATTTCTCTGGCCTCGGCAGTAGAACCTCTGCGCATGGCCAACCAATTGTCCGGTCGCGAGCTGTATCGCTGGAGCACCCTCACCGTCGATGGCGGCCAGGTGTGGGCCAGTGACGGTCTGCAAATCACTCCCGACGCTTCCATGCACAAAGCCCCGCCGCTGGACACTGTGATTGTCTGCGGCGGCATCGGTATCCAACGCACTGTCACCCGTGAACACGTTTCCTGGCTGCAAAGCCAGGCGCGTCAGTCCAAGCGTCTCGGCGCCGTGTGCACCGGCAGTTGGGCACTGGCCTGCGCTGGTCTGCTCGACGGTTTCGATTGCAGCGTGCACTGGGAATGTCTGGCGGCGATGCAGGAAGCTTTCCCACGCGTGGCCATGAGCACTCGCTTGTTCACCCTCGACCGTAACCGTTTCACCAGCTCCGGTGGCACCGCGCCGCTGGACATGATGCTGCACCTGATCAGCCGCGATCATGGCCGTGAACTCTCCGCCGCGATCTCGGAAATGTTCGTCTACGAACGCATCCGCAACGAGCAGGATCACCAGCGCGTGCCGCTCAAGCACATGCTCGGCACCAATCAGCCGAAACTGCAGGAAATCGTCGCGCTGATGGAAGCCAACCTCGAAGAGCCGATCGACCTCGATGAATTGGCGGTGTACGTCGCGGTGTCGCGTCGACAGCTGGAGCGGTTGTTCCAGAAATACCTGCACTGCTCGCCGTCGCGCTACTACTTGAAGCTGCGCCTGATCCGCGCCCGGCAGTTGCTCAAGCAAACGCCGATGTCGATCATCGAAGTGGCGTCGGTGTGTGGTTTCGTCTCGACGCCGCACTTCTCCAAGTGCTACCGCGAGTACTTCGGCATTCCGCCGCGTGACGAGCGCGTAGGCTCCAACACCACCCAGCAAGTGGCGATGCTGCCGCTGCCACAAGCCATCGTGATGTCGCCGCTGTCGGGGCCGATGTCGGCGTTGAGTCAGGCGCGCAACGAGTCGACGTTTGCCAGCGTAAGGCTGTAAGGCAAAAGATCGCAGCCTGCGGCAGCTCCTACAGGGATATGCGTTCCAATGTAGGAGCTGCCGAAGGCTGCGATCTTTTGATCTGCTGTCAGGCGCTATGGCTTTGCTGATAGTCCGCCAATGCCGGCAGTAATTGTTTGTCGATCGCCTGCCGCACTGCCGGCTGGATACTGGCGCCGCTGGTGTACATGTCCTTGACCATCTTGCGCAGTTCAAACGCGCGCACATTATCCAGACCGCGCACCGCGCACTCGCAGGCCTGATCGGCGGTCGTGCCACTGGGCACTTGAATACCCAACGCCTTGAGCTGGCCCAACAAATCTTCCTGATCGATCAAATCGGCATACATCATGACGCGCATCCTTCTTCAATAACGGAGGTCGTGGCTCGATTCTGGTAGCCACGCCGGGGCACGGCAAGGGCGTTTTGTCGCAGTGGCTGCGACGGCTATGAACAGGTCGTTTTCGGCTAACTTGCCGCTCAAGGGAGTGGGCACACTGAACTCAGCTTGCAACACGAAGGTTTGGTCACCCTCGCACGGCAGCTCCTCAACAGTACCCTCCTCAGCTCCGATCCTGTCACGGCTCGATCGGAGTTTTTTTTGCCTGTGAATCAGAGAACGGTGTGTTGCTGCTGAAGCCTTAGCGAGCAGGCTCGCTCCCACAGGTGACCGCGTTCATTCAGGGGAATGCGATTAAATGTGGGAGCGAGCCTGCTCGCGAAGAACGATGACGCGGTCTAGCGTTGCAACACCAGAATCCGCGACAACAGCTCATCGCGGTCGATATAGCAGCCTTGGAAGTGCCGCGCCCCGGTGGCCGGGTCAAACGCATTGCGCGCATGCAACGTGCGGCGGTTATCAAAGCACCACAGCTCGCCCGGATTGAGTCGCTGCATCAGCCGAAACCGTGGCTCGCGCGTCATCGCGATAAACCGCCGATACGCCCGATACAACACCGGCATCTGCTCCACCGACGTCTCAAATGCCCCACGCAAAAAGTTCGCCATGCGAATTTCCGCCACACGTCCCAGGGCATCCAAAGCAATGATCGGCGCCAGGCAGCGATAGTCGCTATGGCGATCCTTGTTGCGAAACTCCACGGGGATTTCACACAGCGCCTGAAACGCCTTCGGGTCTTCGCTGCGCAACGCATCGGCAATCGCAAAACCATCGACAAAAATGCTCTCGCCACCCTCTGCATCATTTACCAGGCAATGCAGAAATTGCAGCCCCGGTTGCAGCTCGCGGGTGGGCAGGTCGGTGTGCAACGGCAAATTGAAAGCGGTGTAGGCATTGCTGTCGGCGTCGGCCTTGGACTGTACGTTGAACAGCACGCCGAAGTTGCTTTCACGAATGAAGGAAATACGTTGCGCGATGAGCTTCAGCGAACCGGGTTCGGTGGGCACGCCGCGCACTTGGGTCAGGCCGATGTCGCGTACGGCGAGCAGCCATTGCAGCAGCGCGGCGTTGTCGTTCATCAGCGCCGCGTATTCGAACACCGGGAGTTGCAGATCGCTACGCCAAAGAAAGGGCTTGGGCTTGGCGGCCAGACGTTCGGCGCGGGATTCATCATCGTAGGCATGCGCGCGCAACCAGCCCGGGTCGAAACGGCTGAGGTGGCCGTCCTGCCAGTCGATGCGCAGACAGCCATCGGTATCGATGTGCGCGGCTGTCGGTTTCAGATCCTCAGCCGCATCGACAATTTCGAAAACCTGTTCACGGGTGACGTTGTAGACGCACTGCTGACACGGGCAGTTATCCCGCAACCAGACAGCGTGAAACGGGCTGATGCGACCGTCAGCCCATTCAATGGCAACGCGATCCGCCAGGGTCTGCACGCCACTGAGCGCGCTGATCAACGGATAAGTACGGAAATCGGCAACAGCGGCAGCGGTGTTCATGGCGGCTCCTTGCGATCGATGGATTTACCTTGCAGGCGGCAGCGTGATGACGCGGCCGATGTAAGCGGGAGCGGGCAGGTCTTTCTGTTCGGCAACGATGCTTTGCAGGCGGCTCAAGGTGTCCGCGCTGAAAGGCGCCGAGCGCGGGCCGGCAAGGTCGACGTGCAAGAGCATTTGTTCATTGCCGGCCAGTTCCTGCTCCTCCCCGACCTTGTGCAGGCTGTGATAGAGGTGCAGGCGTTTGCTGTCGTGGCCGATGATTTGCGTGCGTACTTCGACCTCGGTGTCGAGCTTCACTTCGTGCAGATAATTGAGGTGCAGTTCGAGGGTGAACAGTGAGTTACCGCTGGCTTCGCGGTTGTTGCTGTCCATGCCGAGGCGGTCCATCAGGGCGTCGGTGGCGTAGCTGAAAATCAGCAGGTAGAAGGCGTCGCGCAGGTGGCCGTTGTAGTCGACCCAGTCGGGGATGATTCTGGTTTGGTAGGTGGTGAGGTGTGACATGGTTTGGGTTCCGGCAGTGGGCGGGTCGTTAAGATCAAGAGCTACCCCCTCACCCCAGCCCTCTCCCCCAGGGGGGAGAGGGGGAAAGGGAGCCGATCGGGGGCTATTCAAAACTTGAGTTCGGCTCGATAGATCAAGTCGGCGTAACTCGCATGAGCACCGCGGTCGGTCCCCTCTCCCTCAGGGGGCAGAGAGGGAAAGGGAGCCGATCGGGGGCCTTTCAAAACTTGAATTCGGCTCGGTGGTGCAAGTCGGCGTAACTCGCATGAGCACCGCGGTCAGTCCCCTCTACCTCTGGGAGAGGGCTAGGGTGAGGGCTGCGATGTCATGCCAACCCGATTAATCGCTGAACGCCATCCCATGCTTCTCCTTGGTAGTCTTCACCGCCTCAAGCACCGCCAGCAAGCAATCATCACGATAGCGCTCCAGCGCCGAAATACTGTGGCGGCCAAGCTGATCACTGGTGCCATCGACCACATCATCAATCAACTTCTCCGTCAGCTCGGGCGCCGGCAGATAGGTCCACGGCAACTGCAACGCCGGGCCGAATTGCGACATGAAGTGGCGCATGCCCGCATCACCCCCAGCCAGCGTGTAAGTCAGGAAAGTCCCCATGAACGACCAGCGCAGACCAGCGCCAAACCGAATCGCATCGTCGATCTCGCCAGTGGTCGCGACACCGTCGTTAACCAAGTGCAACGCCTCGCGCCACAGCGCTTCGAGCAAGCGGTCAGCAATGAAACCCGGCACTTCCTTGCGCACATGCAACGGACGCATGCCGAGAGATTCGTAGACTTTCATCGCTGCCTGAACGGCCTCCGGCGCGGTGTTCTTGCCGCCGACCACTTCCACCAGCGGCAACAGATAAACCGGGTTGAACGGGTGGCCGACCACGCAGCGTTCAGGGTGCGTTGAACTCTCGTAGAACTCACTTGGCAGCAGGCCCGAGGTACTCGAACCGATCAACGCATTCGGCTTGGCCGCTGCACTGATTTTGCTGTGCAGATCGAGCTTCAACTCGAGACGTTCCGGGGCGCTTTCCTGAATGAAATCGGCCTCGCGCACGCACTCCTCGATGGTCGCGACAAAGCGCAGACGATCCTGCGAAGCGCCCGGCGCCAGACCGTTTTTCTCCAGCGCGCCCCAGGCATTGGCCACGCGTTTGCGCAGCGCCGCTTCCGCGCCCGGTGCCGGGTCCCAGGCGATCACATCCAGGCCGTGGGCGAGGGCGCGAGCCACCCAGCCACTGCCGATGACACCGCTGCCTAGCGCGGCGAAGGTTTTGATTTCGGTGATAAAGCTCATGGTGATTTCCTGAATAATTCGGCGATCAACTGTGGGAGCGAGCTTGCTCGCGAAGGGGGCGGTACATCCGCAGCATCTTCATCAGCAGAGCCATCGCATTCGCGAGCAAGCTCGCTCCCACAGGGTTCGAGGTGGGGCAATTAACCGCGCTGGGTCAGGCCCATTTTTTTGCGGCCTTCGGCAGGGGTCAGCACCCGGGCGCCGAGGCGGCTAAGGATTTCGGTGGCGCGCTCGACCAGTTGGCC
Organism: Pseudomonas sp. 43A; assembly: GCF_013363935.1. Taxonomy (NCBI): domain Bacteria; kingdom Pseudomonadati; phylum Pseudomonadota; class Gammaproteobacteria; order Pseudomonadales; family Pseudomonadaceae; genus Pseudomonas; species Pseudomonas sp. 43A. The sequence goes on along the minus strand of NZ_CP054880.1, from coordinate 6,492,420 downwards.
ATTGGTCGCCAGCACACCTTTGTCCAGCCACAGGTTGTCTTCCAGCCCGACCCGCACGTTGCCGCCGAGCAGCACCGCTTGCGCGGCCATTGGCATCTGCATGCGGCCAATGCCAAACCCGGCCCACACCGCATCGGCGGGCAGGTTGTCGACCATGGCTTTCATGGTGGTGGTATCCGCCGGCGCGCCCCACGGGATGCCCAGGCACAGCTGGAACAGCGGATTATCGAGCAACCCTTCCTTGATCATCTGCTTGGCAAACCACAGGTGCCCGGTGTCGAAAATCTCCAGCTCGGCCTTCACGCCCAGCTCGGTAATACGCTTGGCGCCGGCACGCAGTTGCGCCGGAGTGGAGACATAAATGGTGTCGCCATCACCGAAGTTCAGAGTGCCGCAATCGAGGGTGCAGATTTCCGGCAGCAACTCTTCAACGTGGGCGAGACGGGTCAGCGGGCCGACCAGATCGGTGTTCGGACCGAACTCCATCGGGTTCTCGCCGGCGCCGATCTCCAGGTCGCCGCCCATGCCGGCGGTGAGGTTGACGATGATGTCGACGTCGGCCTCGCGGATGCGCTCCATCACTTCGCGGTACAGCGCCACGTCACGGCTGAACTTGCCGGTTTGCGGATCGCGTACATGGCAGTGCGCGACGGTGGCGCCAGCCTTGGCCGCTTCAACGGCCGCCGCAGCGATCTGTTTCGGGGTGACCGGCACGTGCGGGCTCTTGGCGGTCGTGTCGCCAGCACCGGTGAGTGCGCAGGTGATGATGACGTCGTGGTTCATGGTGCGGTTTCCTTCAGGCGTAATGGGTCTGTCCGCAGTCCTTTTCCGGGCTGCGAAGCGTCGTTCAGTTCCCTCTCCCAGCGGAAGAGGGATAGGGTGAGGGTGGCGGTTATTTGCTGGTCAGCTGGAGGTTTTCAGCGGCCGGTTTGCCATCGAACGTGGTCACACCTTCCAGCCAGCGCTGCTTGTCTTCCGGGTGATCCTTGAGCCATTGCCTGGCCGATTCGAAAGCGTCCTTGTGATCGAGCAGCGGCTGCATCATCCGGCTCTCGTCCTCGGCGGTGAACGTCAGGTTGGTCAGCAGGCGACCGATGTTCGGGCACTGTTCGGCGTATTTCGGCGCAGTGACGGTCCACACGGTGGCCATGCCTTCGTTCGGGCCGAGGGCGTCGTCGCTGCCGGTCAGGTACGTCATCTGTACGTTGACGTTCATCGGGTGCGGCGCCCAGCCGAAGAACACCACGGCTTCTTTGCGGCGCACGGCGCGGTCGACGGCGGCGAGCATGCCGGCCTCACTGGATTCGACCAACTGGAACTTGCCGAGGCCGAACTGGTTCTTGGCGATCATCGCCTTGATCTGCGTGTTGGCGCCCGAGCCCGGCTCGATGCCGTAAATCTTGCCGCCCAGTTCTTTTTCAAACTTGGCAATATCGGCGAAGGTTTTCAGGCCTTTGTCGGCCAGATAAGTCGGCACCGCGAGGGTGGCGCGGGCATCTTTCAGGCTCGGTGCCTCAAGGACTTTGACCTGATTGGCGTCGACGAACGGGGTAATGGTCTGGGTCATCAGCGGGTTCCAGTAACCGAGGAACAGGTCCAGCCGCTGATCGCGGATCCCGGCGAAGATGATTTGCTGGGAGGCGCTGGTTTGTTTGGTGTTGTAGCCGAGGCCGTCGAGCAGGACCTGGGTCATGGCACTGGTGGCGATCACGTCGGTCCAGTTGACCACGCCCATGCGCACGTTCTGGCACGAGGCGGGGTCCGCCGCCATAACGCTGGCGCTCAAGAAAGCGGTACCGCTGAGTGCAAGAACACAGCTGCTGATCAGTCGTTTCATGTCGGGTTCCTCGGCAGGTCGTTTATTGTGAGTTCCGGCATCTGTCGTGCCGGTGATGCAAAGTTACGCAGCTATACGCCCATGAAAGCGCACTGCGGCGACTGGCATTTGCACTGTAGCGACCTGCGCTCTTGAATGCCGAAGACAACTGGCGTATCAACATCCCACGCTACCCGCCAACCGAGTGCGCACATGTCCCAGGATTTCTACTTCTTGCTGATGCCGGGGTTCTCCGCCATCGGCTTTATTTCCGCGATCGAACCGCTGCGCGTGGCCAACCGCTTTCGTGGCGAGTTGTACCGCTGGCATGTGTTGAGCGCTGATGGTGGGGCGGTGTTGGCGAGCAACGGCATGTCGGTCAACGCCGACGCGGCGCTGGAGCCGTTGAAGAAAGGTGCGACGTTGTTAGTGGTGGCCGGGTTTGAACCGCTGAAGTTCGCCACGCCCACCCTTGAACACTGGTTGCGGCGGCTGGATAACGAAGGCGTGACCCTTGGTGCCATTGACACCGGCAGCTTTGTCCTTGCTGAAGCCGGGTTGCTTGAGGGCCATCGCTTGACGCTGCACTGGGAAGCCATTGACGCTTTCAAGGAATCTTATCCACAGCTCAGCGTGACCCAGGAGCTGTTCGAGATCGACCGCCGACGCATCACCTCGGCCGGCGGCACGGCTTCCATCGATTTAATGCTCGATCTGATCGCCCAGGCTCATGGCCCGCAACTGGCGATTCAGGTCAGCGAGCAATTTGTGCTGGGGCGAATTCGTCCGCGTAAAGATCACCAGCGCATGGAAGTGGCCACGCGTTACGGGATCAGCAACAAGAAACTGGTTCATGTGATCGGCGAGATGGAGCAGCACAGCGAACCGCCGCTGACCACGCTGCAACTGGCGGAATCGATCAAAGTCACGCGACGGCAACTGGAGCGCTTGTTCCGGCTGCACCTGAACGATACGCCGAGCAATTTCTATCTGCGCCTGCGATTGGAAAAAGCCCGGCAGCTACTGCGCCAGACCGACATGAGCGTGCTCGAAGTGAGCATCGCCTGCGGCTTCGAGTCGCCGTCGTACTTCACCCGCAGCTACCGCGCAAAGTTCGCCCGCTGCCCCCGCGAAGACCGCCGTACCGCCCAGGCCTGATCTTGAGACCAGTAAATAAACCTGTGGGAGCGAGCTTGCTCGCGAATGCGGTAGATCATTCAACAAAACTGTCGACTGACACTCCCTCTTCGCGAGCAAGCTCGCTCCCACATGGATTTACTGTGATTTCGGAAATCGGGTTACTTCTTCACCAGCGCCGAACACGCCGCCTTATAAGCCTCATGCTGATACTTGTTCAGCGTCCCCGGCAGCTCGAAGTTGTGCTTCTTCGCCTGCGCATTGATAGTCTGCGGCGACAACAGAGTCACCTCACACCCATCGAGCAACTGAAACACCCCCTCAATCTTGAACGTCGTCGGCCCGCCGGCAAACTCACCCTTCTTGCTGCGCTTCTTGATCGCAATCCGGTCAACCGAATTCTCGCGCACAAACGACGCCAGCTGCGCCGCGAACACTTTCACGTTGGCCGCTTCGTCATCGTCTTCGAGGGCGATCTTCTTGGTGGCGAGGGGAATGTGGCTCAGGGTCGAACCGTCCAGCGAGGCCACGGCGATGATCGCTTCGCTGCCTTTGATTTCGATGCCGCAGATGTTCATGGGCGAGTGACCTTATGAGCGAATTGGATGGTAGTCATGTTGACGCAGTCGGGCGGTCAAGTCACTCGCGTCGGCGCCCCAGCGGTGCAATACCGCTGGTCGGAATTCGTTACTGACCTGTAATTTCTGACAGTAGACGGCCTTCCGGCAGGCGCCTAGCTTGGTTGCCGGGGGATTGGGACGATTATCGTCCTTTCCCATTCGTGACCTCGCTCAAGGGACTGAAGACATGAAACTACGCAAGAACATTCGCTCATTGACCCAAAACGAAAAAACCAACTTCGTCGCCGCCTGCCTCCAGCTCAAACAGTCAGGTCAATATGACGAGTATGTACACCTGCATCACCAAGTCATGAAGCCTACAGTTCTGCCACATGAACCAAACGATCCAAACTACCGCAATGGCGCCCATCGGGGGCCTTCATTCCTGCCATGGCACCGCGCGTTTTTGCTGAAGTTCGAAAATGACCTTCAGGCGATTGACCCCTCCATCACGATTCCGTACTGGAACTGGACCGAAGATGCTGCCGACCCGCTCAACTCTCCGGTGTGGGCTGAGGATTTCATGGGCGGTAATGGTGTTGAAGGCGATGACTGGCGTGTCGCAACCGGTCGGTTTGCCTCTAAGCATGGACAATGGCCGGTTCCCTCCTATCCGGATGACGATTTGCCAGGTCCTGGTTTGAAGCGCCAGTTCGGGCTGGTCGTGAACTCATTGCCGACCCCGGAAGATCTGCAAATGGCCTTGCGCGAAAATCTTTACGACACCCCGCCTTATGATTCAGGCCCGACTGTGCGCGGCTTCCGAAATCGTCTGGAAGGCTGGATCACCCAGCGCGGTGATCCGCAGGTAACCACTGCGGGTTCACAACTGCATAATCGCGTTCACCTCTGGGTGGGCGGCAATATGTTGCCGATGACCTCTCCAGATGATCCGGTGTTCTTCCTGCACCACTGCTTTGTCGACAAAGTGTGGGCAGACTGGCAATCACTGATGCTACAGAGCAACGAACGTTGGGCGCCGCATTACGCGCCGCTGGTCAATGGTCCGAAAGGACATAATTACGATGATGTGCTTGAGCCGTTTGCGCAGTCTGCTCGGAGTGTGAGCGACATCACTGACTTGGGGTATGAGTATGAGGTGCCCCGTCTGATCCTTGATCATGCGAAACCTCGGTCTCCTTTTCACGACTGATGCTGGCATTGGGTGGCGGTGTGAATGCCTGGCTATTGCAGCAGGCAAACACGCCGTAACCGGCTAGAGCTCAAGCTGCTCAGAGGTGATTCCAAAGGCCGCCGCAATCTTTTCGCGAGTTGCTTTTCGAGGCTTGGCGATTGTCTTCCTGCAGTTCTAATGATCACTCCTGCCCAATCGACTCCAAAAACTCCGACCGTTCATCACTCATCCGCGCCACGCAGTCATTCTGCGCAATCGTGAACGCCTTGCTCCCCGCCGTCGCCGGGAACGCTTCCACGGCGCAATCGGCATCCCGCGTCTTCAGCCACTGCTGCTGAGCCGTCTTCATCTTGGCGGTGATGTCCGCCAGTTGCGTCGGGTTCTTGCCGTACGCGGTCTGCATGCGTTCGTTGAGGCTGGCGTAGTTGTCCTTGAGCAGGTCTTCGGCGGTGCTGCGGCTGTAGGTCGAGCATTCCAGGGTCTGGACGTCGTTTTCGACGGCGTCGCAGGGGTTGTTGTCGGATTCCTCAGCGGCGTGTACGCCGGTCGCAATCAGTGCCAAAGCCAGGAAGATCGATTTCATTGTTGTCGCCGCTCTAATCCAGTGGTGTTTCCAAGATGCCGGAGATTCTGGCTCAAGCTTGCGGGCTTGAACAGGTAGCTGATCGGAGCGTCTGGCGACCCTTTGTCGCGGATTGACGCTTTCGGCAATTCCCCTGTCGTTTTTGCACCCGGTCGCCCCGGCACCGAGGCATATGCTGGCCCCAAAGCGCCGGCAGACGATTCGGCGCATGAATCGCCAATAAGGGGACGCCTGATGAGCCCAGCCGAATTACACGCCGACAGCATCGTTATCGACGGTCTGATCATTGCCAAATGGAACCGCGAGCTGTTCGAAGACATGCGCAAGGGCGGTCTGACGGCAGCCAACTGCACGGTGTCGGTGTGGGAAGGCTTTCAGGCGACCGTGAACAATATTGCCGCCAGCCAGAAGCTGATCCGCGAAAACGGCGACCTGGTGATGCCGGTGCGCACCACTGCCGACATCCGTCGCGCCAAGGAACAAGGCAAGACCGGCATCCTCTTCGGCTTCCAGAATGCTCACGCGTTTGAAGACCAGATCGGCTATGTCGAGGTGTTCAAGCAGCTCGGCGTCGGCATCGTGCAGATGTGCTACAACACCCAGAACCTGGTCGGTACCGGTTGCTACGAGCGTGATGGCGGCCTCTCGGGTTTCGGTCGCGAGATCGTTGCCGAGATGAACCGCGTTGGCGTCATGTGCGACCTGTCCCACGTAGGCTCGAAGACTTCCGAAGAAGTTATCCTCGAATCGAAAAAACCGGTCTGCTATTCCCACTGCCTGCCGTCGGGTCTCAAAGAGCACCCGCGCAACAAGTCCGATGCAGAACTGAAGTTCATTGCCGACCACGGCGGTTTTGTCGGCGTGACCATGTTCGCGCCGTTCCTCGCCAAGGGCATCGATTCGACCATCGACGACTACGCCGAAGCGATCGAATACGTGATGAACATCGTCGGCGAAGACGCCATCGGCATCGGCACCGACTTCACCCAGGGGCACGGTCAGGACTTCTTCGAATACCTGACCCACGACAAGGGCTACGCCCGCCGCCTGACCAGCTTCGGCAAGATCATCAACCCGCTGGGTATCCGCACCGTCGGCGAGTTCCCGAACCTGACCGAAACCCTGCTCAAGCGCGGCCACTCCGAGCGCGTGGTGCGCAAGATCATGGGCGAGAACTGGGTCAACGTCCTCAAAGACGTCTGGGGCGAGTAACGCTTTCTCAAGACCGCCGCCGATCTGCTCCCTCTCCCTCTGGGAGAGGGCTGGGGTGAGGGCCGCGGCCAACACTGAATCTAAAATTTTCTGGAGTTAAGTTTCCATGGCCAAGATCGCCCCGCAATTGCCAATCGAAGTCGACAGCGAGACCGGTGTCTGGACCTCTGACGCCCTGCCGATGCTCTACGTGCCACGGCATTTCTTCGTCAATAACCACATGGGCATCGAGGAAGTGCTGGGCGCTGACGCCTACGCCGAGATCCTCTACAAGGCAGGCTACAAGTCCGCCTGGCACTGGTGCGAAAAAGAAGCCGAATGCCACGGCCTGGAAGGCGTCGCGGTGTTCGAGCACTACATGAAACGCCTGTCGCAACGCGGCTGGGGCCTGTTCAAGATCCAGGACATCGACCTCGACAAAGGCACCGCCAGCGTCAAGCTCGAACACTCGGCGTTCGTCTACGTCTACGGCAAGGTCGGGCGCAAGGTCGACTACATGTTCACCGGTTGGTTTGCCGGGGCCATGGATCAGATTCTTGAGGCGCGCGGCAGCAAGATTCGCACCGTTGCCGAGCAAGTCTACGGTGGCTCCGAAGAAGGCCACGACGACGGCCTGTTCACCGTCAAGCCGTTGTAAGTCGAGGAACCCGCCATGGCTTTCGAAGCAATGTTCCAGCCGATCCAGATCGGCAAACTGACCATCCGCAACCGCGTGCTCAGCACTGCGCACGCCGAGGTCTACGCGACTGACGGTGGCATGACCACCGACCGCTACGTCAAGTATTACGAAGAGAAAGCCAAGGGCGGCATCGGCCTGGCGATCTGTGGCGGTTCCTCCGTGGTCGCCATCGACAGCCCGCAGGAATGGTGGAGCTCGGTCAACCTGTCGACCGACCGGATCATTCCGCACTTCCAGAATCTGGCCGACGCCATGCACAAGCATGGCGCCAAGATCATGATTCAGATTACCCACATGGGCCGGCGCTCGCGCTGGGACGGCTTCAACTGGCCGACCCTGATGTCGCCGTCGGGCATCCGTGAGCCGGTGCACCGCGCCACCTGCAAGACCATCGAGCCGGAAGAAATCTGGCGGGTGATCGGCAACTACGCCCAGGCCGCGCGCCGGGCCAAGGCCGGTGGTCTCGACGGCGTTGAGCTGTCTGCCGTTCACCAGCACATGATCGACCAGTTCTGGAGCCCGCGCGTCAACAAGCGCACCGACGAATGGGGTGGCACCTTCGAGGGCCGGATGAAGTTCGGTCTGGAAGTGCTGAAAGCCGTGCGCGCCGAGGTCGGTGACGACTTCTGCGTGGGCATGCGTCTGTGCGGTGACGAGTTCCACCCGGACGGTTTGTCCCACGAGGACATGAAGCAGATTGCCAAGTATTACGACGACACCGGCATGCTCGATTTCATCGGCGTCGTCGGCTCGGGTTGTGACACCCACAACACCCTGGCCAACGTGATTCCGAACATGAGTTATCCACCGGAGCCGTTCCTGCATCTGGCCGCCGGGATCAAGGAAGTGGTCAAGGTGCCGGTGCTGCACGCCCAGAACATCAAGGACCCGAACCAGGCCACGCGCATCCTTGAAGGCGGTTACGTCGACATGGTCGGCATGACCCGCGCGCACATCGCCGACCCGCACCTGATCGCCAAGATCAAGATGGGCCAGATCGACCAGATCAAGCAGTGCGTCGGCGCCAACTATTGCATCGACCGTCAGTATCAAGGTCTCGACGTGTTGTGCATCCAGAACGCCGCGACGTCCCGTGAGTACATGGGCGTGCCGCATATCATCGAGAAATCCACCGGACCGAAACGCAAAGTCGTTGTGGTCGGTGCCGGCCCGGCCGGGATGGAAGCGGCACGGGTTGCCGCCGAACGTGGCCACGACGTGACCCTGTTCGAGAAGAAAGAATTCATCGGCGGGCAGATCACCACCGCCTCGAAAGCGCCGCAGCGCGACCAGATCGCCGGCATCACCCGCTGGTTCCAGCTGGAACTTGCGCGGCTGAAAGTCGATTTGCGCCTGGGCACGGCAGCTGATGCCGACACCATCATGGACTTGCGTCCGGACGTGGTGGTGCTGGCGGTCGGCGGGCATCCGTACCTGGAACAGAACGAACACTGGGGCGCCGCCGAAGGGCTGGTGGTCAGCAGCTGGGACGTGCTCGACGGCAAGGTCGCGCCGGGCAAGAACGTGCTGGTCTACGACACCATCTGCGAATTCACCGGGATGTCGGTTGCCGACTTCCTCGCCGACAAGGGCAGCCAGGTCGAGATCGTTACCGACGACATCAAACCGGGGGTGGCCATCGGCGGTACATCGTTCCCGACTTACTACCGCAGCATGTACCCGAAAGAAGTGATCATGACCGGCGACATGATGCTCGAGAAGGTCTACCGCGAAGGCGACAAACTCGTGGCAGTGCTGGAGAACGAATACACCGGCGCGAAAGAGGAGCGGGTGGTCGATCAGGTGGTGGTGGAAAACGGCGTGCGTCCGGATGAAGAAATCTACTACGCGCTCAAAGAGGGTTCGCGCAACAAGGGCCAGATCGACGTCGAAGCGTTGTTCGCGATCCAGCCGCAACCGTCGCTGAGCGAGGCGGGCGACGGCTACTTGCTGTTCCGCATCGGCGACTGCGTGGCGCAGCGCAACACCCACGCCGCGATCTATGACGCGCTCAGACTGTGTAAAGACTTCTAAAGGTTTGCACACAACCCTGTGGGAGCGAGCTTGCTCGCGAAAGCGGTGGATCAGTCGACATTGATGTTGAATGTCAGTCCGCCTTCGCGAGCAAGCTCGCTCCCACAGTGACCGAGTAAGGCAACTCGACCTGCAAGACCCTGCGGTCTTTGGGAGCTTCACCTATGTTGAACACCCTTCTTCCAATCCTGTTGTTCGCCGCTCTGGGCCTTGGTGTCCTTGGCGCTTTGCGGCGGGTGGCCATGTGGCGTCGGGGCCGGGCCTCGAAGGTCGATCTGATCGGCGGCCTGTTCGCCATGCCCAAGCGCTACATGGTCGACTTGCACCATGTCGTGGCGCGGGACAAATACATCGCCAACACTCACGTGGCCACGGCCGGCGGTGCAGTGGCGTCGATTGTGCTGGCGCTGCTGGTGCACGGTTTCGGCCTGCATAACCGCATTCTCGGTTACGCCTTGCTGCTGATGACGGCGGTGATGTTCGTCGGCGCGATCTTCGTCTACCTGCGTCGGCGCAACCCGCCGGCGCGGCTGTCGAAGGGCCCGTGGATGCGCCTGCCGAAAAGCCTGTTGGCGTTCTCGGCGTCGTTCTTTCTGCTGACATTGCCGGTGGCTGGAATCCTGCCGGAGAACTTTGGCGGTTGGGTGCTCGCGGTCATCCTCGGGATTGGCGTGCTGTGGGGCGTGTCGGAGCTGTTTTTCGGCATGACGTGGGGCGGGCCGATGAAACACGCCTTCGCCGGTGCGTTGCATTTGGCTTGGCACCGCCGCGCCGAGCGTTTTGGCGGCGGTCGCTCCACCGGTTTGAAACCGCTCGATTTGAACGATCCGAGCGCGCCACTGGGTGTGGAAAAACCCAAGGATTTCACCTGGAACCAGTTGCTCGGTTTTGACGCCTGCGTGCAGTGCGGCAAATGCGAAGCGGCTTGCCCGGCCTTCGCCGCCGGCCAGCCGCTGAACCCGAAAAAGCTGATTCAGGACATGGTCGTCGGCCTCGCTGGCGGCACCGATGCCAAGTTTGCTGGCAGTCCGTATCCCGGTAAACCAATTGGCGAGCACAGCGGCAATCCGCATCAACCGATCGTCAACGGTCTGGTCGATGCCGAAACCCTGTGGTCGTGCACCACCTGCCGCGCCTGCGTCGAGGAATGCCCGATGATGATCGAGCACGTCGACGCCATCGTCGACATGCGCCGTCACCTGACCCTGGAAAAAGGCGCGACGCCGAACAAGGGCGCCGAAGTCCTCGAAAATCTGATCGCCACCGACAACCCCGGTGGTTTCGCCCCGGGCGGACGGATGAACTGGGCGGCGGACTTGAACCTCAATCTGCTCAGCGAAAAGAAATCCACCGACGTGCTGTTCTGGGTTGGCGACGGTGCTTTTGACATGCGTAACCAGCGCACCCTGCGCGCGTTCGTCAAAGTGCTGAAAGCGGCGAAAATCGACTTTGCCGTACTCGGTCTCGAAGAGCGTGACAGTGGCGACGTGGCCCGCCGTCTCGGTGACGAAGCAACCTTCCAGTTGCTCGCCAAACGCAATATCCAGACCCTGGCCAAATACAGCTTCAACCGCATCGTCACTTGCGATCCGCACAGCTTCCACGTGTTGAAAAACGAATACGGCGCGTTCGACGGCAACTACCTGGTGCAGCACCACAGCACCTACATGGCGGAAATCATCCAGGCCGGCGCGCTCAACCTCGGGCAGCACAAAGGCAACAGCGTGACCTATCACGATCCGTGCTACCTGGGCCGCTACAACGGCGAGTACGAAGCGCCGCGCGAAGTGTTGCGGGCCCTCGGCATTGAAGTCAAAGAGATGCAACGTTCCGGCTTCCGCTCGCGCTGCTGCGGCGGCGGTGGCGGGGCGCCGATCACTGACATTCCGGGTAAGCAGCGGATTCCCGACATGCGCATGGAAGACATCCGCGAGACCGGCGCCGAACTGGTGGCCGTGGGTTGTCCACAGTGCACGGCGATGCTCGAAGGCGTGGTCGAACCGCGTCCGCTGATCAAGGACATCGCCGAACTGGTGGCCGACGCGCTGCTCGAAGACGCAGCGCCGAACAAGCCCGTTACTCCAGCGAAACGTGAACCTGCGGAGGCCCATTGATGAGCGACATTATCCGCCGCGACCCACGCGCCGAATGGATTGCCCGTAACCGTTTGCACCCGTTGCACGCGGCCATGCAACCGGCGCAGCACAGCTGGATGGGCCCCAACGGCATCATCCGCAAGAATTTGCACGGCATCGGTTTTATCGGCCCCAACGGCATCAAGCGTATCGACCGCAGCGGCGCGCAGCAGGGCGGGGCGGTCAAACGTTCAGCTGCTGTGGAAGTGCAATTGCCGCTGCATCAGGTGCCGGCCCCGGCGTTCTATATCAGCGTGGTGCCGGATATGGTCGGTGGCCGCTTGAGCAGCCACGACCGCGACTTGCTCGGCCTCGCTCATCAACTCGCCGGCCAGGACGGCGCGGTGCTCGCGGTGGTGTTTTGCGAACACAAGGAAAATGCTTTCGCCACGGCAGGCGTCGATCGCTTGTTGGTGCTCGAAGGCGAACAGTTCAGCGGTTATGCACCGGAGCAACGGTTGCAAGGTTTGCGCGCTGTGGATAACCAGTTCAACCCGCGTCATTGGTTGCTGCCGGACAGCCGAAGCGGTGGCGGTGAACTCGGCCGGCGCTTTGCCGCGGCACTGGGTGAGCGCCCGGCGACGCGGGTCTGGCAGGTCAAGGATCAGCAGTGCATTGGCCGCGCTGGCGCTGGACTGCAAGACCTTGCCCGACCGGTCGCGCGGTTGATTCTGGGCGCCGCCGAATGCGCCGAGCCGGTCAGCGAAACCCGACATGAAGCGTTGCCGGTAGAGTTATCCACAAGCGTCGTGCGCAGCCTGTCGCGGATTGAAGATCTCGGCGCTGTGGCGGTGGACCCCGCAGCGATTCCGATGGCCGAAGCGGAGTTCATTTTCTCCGGCGGCAACGGCGTCAAGGACTGGCAGCTCTTTCACGAAACGGCAGCGGCGCTCGGCGCTACCGAAGGCGCTTCCCGCGTTGCAGTGGACGATGGCTTCATGGCCCGTGATCGCCAGGTCGGCGCGTCCGGCACCTGGGTCACCGCGCGGGTCTATGTGGCTGTGGGTATCTCTGGCGCGATTCAGCACCTGCAAGGCATTGGCGCTTGCGACAAAGTGGTGGCGATCAACCTTGATCCAGGTTGCGACATGATCAAGCGTGCCGATTTGTCGGTGATCGGCGAAAGCGCAGAGATTCTGCAGGCGTTGATCGAGGCGGTCGCGGCTTACCGCAACGAAGCCAAACGCGATGCGGCTTAAGGAAACGCTATGAACACGAAAGTAATCAGTCTGGTTTCAATCGGCGCTCACCCGACTTCCGGGCGGCCACGCCGTGCTGATCAGGACGCGCGCGCTGTGGAACTGGGTCTGCAACTGGCTGGGGATAACCTGCAAGTGCTGCATGCCGGCGACGTTGCGGAACCGGCGTTGCGCGCCTATCTGGGTATGGGTCTTGAGCAGATGCATGTGCTGGAGCAACCGGCTGGCGCCGATGCGCTACCAGCGCTGACCGCGTATCTGCGCGATGCCGGTGCCCAGGTGGTGCTGACCGGCAGCCAGGCAGAAACCGGTGAAGGTTCGGGGATGCTGCCGTTCTTGTTGGCGGAAGGTCTGGGTTGGCCGCTGGTGGTGGGGCTGGCACAGGTCGAGTCGATCAACGACGGTTCGGCGCTGGTGCTGCAAGCCTTGCCGCGTGGTCAGCGGCGGCGCTTGAAGGTGAAACTGCCGTTTCTCGCGACTGTGGATAACGCTGCGCCGAAGCCTCGGCAGAGTGCCTATGGCCCGGCGCGGCGCGGGGTGCTGGAGGCTGACGACGTCGAGGTCGTAGACGACGAGCTCTTGGCTGTCGCCACCCTGCAGCCGGCCAAACCAAGGCCCAAACGCCTGAAAGTGATCAAAGCCAAAAGCGGTGCCGACCGGATGAAAGCGGCTACCGCCAAAGCCAGTGGTGGCGGTGGACAAGTGCTCAAAGGCGTTACCCCGCAGGTTGGCGCCGAAGCCATCCTCAAGTTGCTGATTGAAGAAGGCGTGGTCCGCTGACACCCCTCCAATCCTCCTGTGGGAGCGAGCTTGCTCGCGAATGCATCGGATCAGTCAGCAATGATGTTGGCGGATACAGCGCTTTCGCGAGCAAGCTCGCTCCCACATGTATTTGGTCGACAACTGTCATTTGTTGACATGAAAAACATTGCGCTTCTGTTTGCAGCTGTTTTCAAGCACGGGTTAGAAAAGCCACTCACCACACAGGGAGTCAAGTGAATGACCGTAAAATTTCGACCTGCCCGGCGCACGGATGCGCGCGATATTGCGCGTTTGTTTCAGATCTCCTCAGAGGGCGCCTCGGATTACATCTGGAGTCAGTTGGCGGAGCCGGGCGAGACATTGCTTGATGTCGGTGAGCGGCGATATGCCCGCGACGATGTGGACTTTTCCTGGCAGAACTGCCTGATCGCTGAGGCCGAAGGCGGCGTGGTCGGCATGATGCACAGCTACGTCATGCGCGAAGATCCAGACCCGGCACCGCCCACCGATCCTGTGCTGGCGCCTTACGCCGATATGGAGGTGGCGGATACCCTGTACATCTCCAGCCTGGCGCTGCACGAAGGCTGGCGCAATCAAGGATTGGGCGTGCAGTTCCTCCAGCATGCCCAGGCGCGCGCCGATCAACTCACGCTCAAAGGGCTGAGCCTGATCGACTACGCCGCCAATACCGGTGCGCGCCGGTTTTATGAGCGACATGGCTTTGGCATCGTCAAAACCTGTCAGGTGGTACCGCATCCGATGATTCGGGTGACGGGTGAGGCCTATCTTATGTACCGGGCATGAATCCGGTTATCCACTGACGAGGGTTTACACACAATCCCTGTTGGTCAGTCTGTGGATAACATGTTCGCCCATCACTGCAAGTCACGTCGGCCGTGGCCTGTAGCCTTCAGATCAAAAAATAACCAGCCTAAGTTACGGTTTTTACGGGATTTTTCGGCGGGATAACTTCCTGAGTTACCCCCGATCTCTGTTGGCGCTTCTGTGGATAAGATGTTTGCTTTCCACTAACAGCCATATAAAACGTGGCTTTCAGAGAGTTGATCAATAACTGATCAATTTGCACTTTTAACCGGATGAATCTTCCGAAACCCCCGATTTTTCGCAGTCTTCAGCGCTTTTCCACAGCAGATGCAAAGTTACCCCCGATCTCTGTTGGCGCTTCTGTGGATAAGGTGTTTGCCATCCGCTGAAGGCCACGATCTGTGTGCCTTTCAGCCTGTTGATCGAAAAACGATCATTGCCTTTGGAAAACCGTGCTTCTGGATAAGTCACGGTTTTTCTTTGCAAATCAGTGAGATATTTTTTGAGTCATCCACAGTTGTCCCCATTTGCTGTGGGTGGGTATGTGGATAACTTGTTTGCGGAAGGCTGGGGGGCTTGGTGGGTATGGGGTGTGGGGTGGTTGGTCAGAATTTGTGCAATCAAGGTTCAGGGATGTGGTGAATGTGAAATAGCTATCGCGAGCAGGCTCACTCCTACAGGGGAACGCATTCCAAATGTAGGCCTTCGCCTGCTCGCGATGCTTTTTATCCTTGGACAGGGACGCCTTTGAGGTAAGGCGCAGGCTCGGCACCGAGGTTGTTCAGCAGACGCTCGCTGTACCAATCAACGAAGTTGACCACGCCAAACTCATAAGTTTTCGAGTAAGGACCAGGCTGATACGCCGTCGAGTTAATCCCGCGCTGATTCTCTTCCGCCAGACGACGATCCTGATCATTGGTCGCATCCCACACCTGGCGCATGCGCTCGACGTCGTAATCGACGCCTTCAACCGCATCCTTGTGCACGATCCATTTGGTGGTGACCATGGTTTCCTGCGCGCTGATCGGCCACACGGTGAAGACGATGATGTGGTCGCCCATGCAGTGGTTCCACGAGTGCGGCAGGTGCAGGATGCGCATCGAACCCAGATCCGGGTTCTTGATCCGCCCCATCAGTTTCGCGCAGCCCTGTTTGCCGTCGAGGGTCATCGACACGGTGCCTTTGAGCAGCGGCATGCGCACGATGCGGTTACGCAGGCCGAAACTGGCGTGGGCGTAAGGAATCTTCTCGGCTTCCCAGGCAGCGGCGGACGCAGCAACGTGATCCTTGAACGCTTGATCGGCGCGTGGATCAGTGACGTCGTCCCATTCCAGCAGGGTTTTCAGCAGTTCCGGGTGCGACGCGTTGCAGTGGTAGCACTCGCGGTTGTTTTCCAGCACCAGTTTCCAGTTGGCCTTTTCGAACAAGGTGGTTTGAATCGCCACCTTGGTGTTCTCCATGTCGTACGGTTCCATGTAATGGTTCAGCGTCGACAGGAAGTCATCGATGGCCGGCGGGTTCTCGGCCAGGCTGATGAAGATGTAACCGCCAGCAGTCTTCACGTTCACCGGTTTGAGGCCGTATTGCTTCATGTCGAAGTCGGCGCCCATTTCGGTACCGGCGAACAGCAGGCGACCGTCCAGCTCGTACGTCCACTGGTGGTAATGGCAGACCAGTTTGGCGACCTTGCCTTTTTCACTGGTGCACAGGCGCGAGCCACGGTGACGGCAGACGTTGTGGAACGCATGCACTACGCCCTCGGCGCCACGAATGACGATGATCGGATTCTTGCCGATCTGCAGGGTCAGGTAGTTGCCCTTGGCCGGGATCTCGCAGGTCATGCCGGCGATCAACCACTCTTTCTGGAAGATCTCCTGCATGTCGATATCGAACAGCCGCTCATCGCTATAGAACGGTTGCGGCAGCGAAAAGGTGCGCTCGCGCTCTTGCAGCATTTGTGCAGTGGCCTTGCGTGCGGGTTCCAGCGGATCGCCCAGGCTGATTTTTGCGGTGACGTCCATCGATGTGATCCTCATGGCCATCTGCGTGGCCGGCGAAAAGTGGCTGATCAGGTGTGCTGCTAACGGTTGCTACGCAAGGTGTAAAGAAGCTGTCTTGGTGTTGGGGCGAGTGTGGGCCCGGCGCAGGGCGCAACCTTATCCATGGGCGACATGGTGCAATCTGTTCCCGACGCGCAACCCCCGGTGGTTGGGGGCTGGTCGCGATAAGTATGCCGATGTCGCGGATAGGTAAACGGGCGGTTCGCGCTATACGCAGAATCGCCGACATGAGGCCGACAGTCGGCCGTGGAGAACAGCATGTCCAACAGCTTCCTGAATCCGGTCACCACCCAGACCTGGGCCAATGGCCGACACATCGTCCGTTGCGTCAAAGTCATCCAGGAAACCTGGGACGTGCGCACCTTCTGCTTTATGGCTGACCAGCCGATCCTGTTCTTCTTCAAGCCCGGGCAGTTCGTGACTCTGGAGCTGGAAATCGAAGGCCAGCCGATCATGCGCTCGTACACCATTTCCAGTTCGCCGTCGGTGCCGTACAGCTTTTCGGTGACGATCAAGCGCGTGCCAGGGGGCAAGGTCTCGAACTGGTTGCACGACACGCTGCATGAAGGGCAAGAGTTGGCGGTGCACGGGCCGGTCGGGCTGTTCAACGCCATCGACTTCCCGAGCCCGAAGGTGCTCTATCTCAGCGGCGGCGTGGGGATTACGCCGTGCATGTCGATGGCGCGATGGTTCTACGACACCAACGCCAACGTCGACATGACCTTTATCCACAGCGCGCGCTCGCCGAAAGACATCATTTACCACCGCGAGCTGGAACACATGGCATCGCGGATCGACAACTTCAGCCTGCACCTGATCTGCGAGAAGCATGGCTTGGGCGAGCCGTGGGCCGGGTATCGCGGTTACCTGAATCACAAGATGCTCGAATTGATGGTGCCGGACTTCCTCGAGCGCGAAGTGTTCTGCTGCGGCCCGACGCCGTACATGAACGCGGTCAAGCGCCTGCTGGAAGTGGCCGGTTACGACATGTCGCGTTATCACGAGGAGTCGTTTGGTGCGACGCCACCGGAAGCACGTGCCGATGCGGTCGAACAGGCCGAGCAGGCTGCGGATGCACCGGAAATCGATGCGGCGGATCTGCATCAGGTCGAATTCACTTCGTCCGGCAAGAGCATTCGTGTGGCACCGGGTGAAACCGTGCATGCGGCGGCGGCCAAGCTTGGCTTGATGATTCCGAAAGCTTGCGGGATGGGGATTTGTGGGACGTGTAAGGTGTTGAAGCTGGGGGGCGAGGTGGAGATGGAGCACAACGGCGGGATTACCGAGGACGACGAGGCCGAAGGGTTTATTCTTTCGTGCTGCAGTGTGCCTAAAGGGGATGTGCGCATCGATTTCTGAGTGGGGCGAATTTTTGCGTACGGCTTGCCCCTCACCCCAGCCCTCTCCCAGAGGGAGAGGGGGCCGATTTTTGGGCTTTTCAAAATGTGAGTTCGGCTCGGTATTTCACGTCGGCGTAGCTCTGATAAACACCACGGTCAGTTCCCTCTCCCTCTGGGAGAGGGCTAGGGTGAGGGGCTTTTCAGTCAACAAACAAATCCGGCATCAACGCCGCGTCGCTTTCTCGATCAAAGCGATATTGATCGAACTCAGTCACGCCGCTCTCCCGCAAAATCTCCTCATCAATCAACAATCGCCCGGTAATCTGCCGTCCACTGCTTCCCAAAATCACATGCGCCGCATCCGCCATAATCGCCGGCGTGCGCGCCTGCTTGAACGACTCGCGATTGCCCAGCTGAAACTCAATCGCCGCCGTGGCAATCATCGTCTGCGGCCACAGTGAATTGACGCTGATCCCGTACGCGGCAAATTCCTCGCTCATCCCCAGCGTCAGCATGCTCATGCCGTACTTGGTCACCGTGTACGGGCTGAATTGCGCAAACCACTTGCTCGCCAGATTCAGCGGCGGCGACAGGTTGAGAATGTGTCCGGCGGATTTCTTCAAATAGGGCAGGGCGGCCTGACTGCACAGCAACACCGCCCGGGTGTTGATCTGGTGCATCAGGTCGAAACGCTTGAGTTCGATGTGTTGCACGCCGGTCAACTTGATCGCCCCGGCGTTGTTCACCAGCGCATCGATGCCGCCGAAATGCTCGTTGGCCTGCGCGAGCGCTTTGCGCACCGCCTCTTCATCACGCACATCCACTTGCAGGGCCAAAGCTTTGCCGCCCGCCGCTTCGACTTCCGCAGCGACGCTGTGAATGGTCCCAGGCAATTTTGCGTGGGGTTCGGCGCTCTTCGCCGCAATGACGATGTTGGCTCCGTCCTTCGCGGCACGCAGCGCAATCTCACGACCAATGCCACGGCTGGCGCCGGTGATGAACAGGGTTTTGCCTTGTAACGACATGCCGATGCTCCTGCTTATTGTTATGTGAGCGGAGGGCTCGACAGACAATGTAGACCAAGCAGAAGCACAACCCGTGTAGTCAGGTCAGGCGGACATGACTTCGCGGATGTCGCGCGCCAGTTCGCGGACGCGTTCTTCTTCGGTGTCCCACGAGCACATGAAGCGTGCGCCGCCCTTGCCGATGAAGGTGTAGAAACGCCAGTTTTTCGCGGTCAGCGCGGCGATCGCCGGTTCCGACAGTTGCAGGAACACGCCGTTGGCCTGCACCGGGAACATCAGTTCGACGCCGGGAATGTCGCTGACCAGTTCGGCCAGCAATTGCGCGCAGTGGTTGGCGTGGCGGGCGTATTTCAGCCAGGCGTCGTTTTCGAGGATGCCGACCCAGGGTGCCGAGAGGAAGCGCATTTTCGACGCCAGTTGCCCGGCCTGTTTGCAGCGGTAATCGAAGTCTTCGGCCAGTTTGTGGTTGAAGAACAGGATCGCTTCACCTACGGCCATGCCGTTCTTGGTGCCGCCGAAGCACAGCACGTCAACACCAGCCTTCCAGGTCAGGTCTGCTGGCGAGCAGCCTAAGAACGCGCAGGCGTTGGAAAAACGTGCGCCGTCCATGTGCAGGTGCAGGCCCAACTCCTTGCAAGTGGCGCTGATGGCGCGGACTTCTTCCGGGGTGTAAACGCTGCCGACTTCAGTGGCTTGGGTCAGGGTCACCACGCGCGGTTTCGGGTAGTGAATGTCCTGGCGCTTGAGCGCGACTTCGCGGATCGACTGCGGGGTGATCTTGCCGTTTTCAGTGCCAGCGATCAGCAGTTTCGAACCGTTGGAGAAGAATTCCGGGGCGCCGCATTCGTCGGTTTCGACGTGGGCGGTTTCCGAGCAGATCACGCTGTGGTAACTCTGGCACAGCGACGACAGGGCCAGCGAGTTGGCGGCGGTGCCGTTGAAGGCGAAGAACACTTCGCAGTCGGTTTCGAACAGGTTGCGGAAATGGTCGGCCGCGCGTGCGGTCCATTCATCGTCGCCATACGCGCGCTGGTGGCCGTGGTTGGCCTGCTCCATCGCAGCCCAGGCTTCAGGGCAGATACCGGAGTAGTTGTCGCTGGCGAATTGTTGGCTCTTGTCGGTCATGGCCGGCTTCCGTGGTCGAGACTCTTGTGAAGGCTCGTGGTCAATGAGGGTGCGCACTTTACCGAAGATCTTCCGGGGAGCACACGGGATGTCACGTTCAGGAAATTACCAGTTTGTAGGACGATTATGCACCTGAGCAAACGCGACGGCGCGCTGGATCTGCTCAAGTGGCTTGCGCTGCTGAGCATGTTGCTCGATCACCTGCGATATGTCGGGTTCTCCGCCGATTGGCTGTACGTGCCGGGGCGGCTGGCGTTTCCTTGGTTTTGTCTGGCGATGGCGGCGAATCTTTCGCGCGATGGTTCGCGGAGGATGGAATGGCGGTATCTGGGGTGGTTGTTGCTGTTCAGTGCGGTGAGTGAAATTCCCTATTGGTTGTACATTCCAGAGCCCGACACGTTGAACGTGATGCCGACGCTGGCGTTGGGTTTGCTAGTGGCGCGTGGTTGGCAGGACCCCTCGATCACGGCGCGATTGTTGGGTGTCGCCGCGCTGGTGCTGGCCGCCATGTTTCCGGAACGACTGATGTTTGGTTTCTTCGGGGTGTTGCTGCCGTTGGCGATGCTGCTGGTGTTTCGCCGTCCGTGGTATTTCAGCTTGCTGCCGGGTTTGATATGCCTCGCAGCGAACCAATGGCAAGTGCTTTACGACTCTGCAAGGTTCGGTAGCAGCGTCGCCATTCTTGGCATTGCCACCTGTCTGTTTGCGCCCACGCTCGGAATGTTCCTGTTGCGACATGCGCGACATCTCCAGCCGCCACCGATGCGGCGCTGGGCGTACGTCCTCTATCCCGCACATTTTCTCCTGCTACTCGCCGTCCGCCAACTTTTCACATAACCCTGTGGGAGCGAGCTTGCTCGCGAAAGCGGTGTATCAGCCAGCACTGATGCTGACTGACACGGCCTATTCGCGAGCAAGCTCGCTCCCACAGGGTTCTTCGTCATATTGAGGATTGTGTTTGTCAGGGCATTTCCGGCCATGTCGTAAACGCACCTTTGCGTGGCGCGCGCAGGCATTTGAGCTGTCTGCGCCGGTCATACCATCGGCATCAAAGGGCACTGCCGTGATTGCCAGTGCCTTACCGAGACGAATGGCGCACAGATGCCGCTGGGAGAGACGCGATGTTCAGCAAGCAAGACCAGATCCAGGGTTACGACGATGCACTGCTGGCGGCGATGAATGCCGAGGAGCAACGTCAGGAAGATCACATCGAGCTGATCGCGTCGGAGAACTACACCAGCAAACGCGTGATGCAAGCGCAAGGCAGCGGCCTGACCAACAAATACGCCGAAGGCTATCCGGGCAAGCGCTACTACGGTGGCTGCGAGCACGTCGATAAAGTCGAAGCACTGGCCATCGAACGCGCCAAGCAACTGTTCGGCGCCGATTACGCCAACGTTCAGCCGCACTCCGGTTCATCCGCTAACAGCGCGGTGTACCTGGCGCTGATCCAGCCGGGCGACACCATCCTCGGCATGAGCCTGGCCCACGGCGGTCACCTGACCCACGGCGCCAAGGTGTCGTCCTCGGGCAAGCTCTACAACGCTGTGCAGTACGGCATCAACACCGACACCGGGCTGATCGATTACGACGAAGTCGAGCGTCTCGCCGTCGAATCCAAGCCGAAAATGATCGTCGCCGGTTTCTCCGCTTACTCGAAGACGCTGGACTTCCCGCGCTTCCGTCAGATCGCTGACAAGGTCGGCGCGCTGCTGTTTGTCGACATGGCCCACGTCGCCGGTCTGGTTGCCGCCGGTCTGTACCCGAACCCGCTGCCGTACGCCGACGTGGTCACCACCACCACGCACAAAACCCTGCGCGGCCCACGTGGCGGGCTGATCCTGGCCAAGTCCAACGAAGAGATCGAGAAGAAGCTCAACGCTGCTGTGTTCCCCGGCGCTCAGGGCGGCCCGCTGATGCACGTCATCGCCGGTAAAGCCGTGTGCTTCAAGGAAGCGCTGGAGCCAGGCTTCAAGGCGTATCAGCAACAAGTGATCGACAACGCTCAGGCGATGGCCAGCGTGTTTATCAAACGTGGCTACGATGTAGTGTCCGGCGGCACCGACAACCATTTGTTCCTGGTCAGCCTGATCCGTCAGGGCCTGACCGGCAAAGATGCCGACGCCGCCCTTGGCCGCGCGCACATCACCGTCAACAAGAACGCCGTGCCGAACGACCCGCAATCGCCGTTCGTGACTTCGGGCCTGCGCATCGGCACCCCGGCGGTCACTACCCGCGGCTTCAAGGTGACCCAGTGCGAAGTGTTGGCCGGCTGGATCTGCGACATCCTCGACAACCTCGGTGATGCCGATGTCGAGGCCAATGTTGCCCAGCAAGTGTCGGCCCTGTGCGCAGACTTCCCGGTTTATCGCTGAGTGTTCTGGAGTAACTGACTATGCAACGCTATTCGGGCTTCGGCCTCTTCAAACACTCCCTCAGCCACCACGAAAACTGGCAGCGCATGTGGCGCACGCCAACGCCGAAAAAGGTCTACGACGTGGTCATCGTCGGCGGCGGCGGGCACGGTCTGGCGACTGCCTACTACCTGGCGAAAGAACACGGCATCACCAACGTCGCCGTGGTCGAGAAAGGCTGGCTGGGCGGCGGTAACACCGCGCGCAATACGACCATCGTGCGCTCCAACTACCTGTGGGACGAGTCGGCGCACCTCTACGAACATGCGATGAAACTGTGGGAAGGCCTGTCCCAGGATCTCAACTACAACGTGATGTTCTCCCAGCGTGGCGTCTACAACCTGTGCCACACGCTGCAGGACATCCGTGATTCCGAGCGTCGGGTCAGCGCCAACCGCCTCAACGGCGTCGACGGCGAACTGCTCAATGCCAAGCAAGTCGCTGACGAGATTCCGTACCTCGACTGCTCGAAAAATACTCGCTACCCAGTGTTGGGCGCGACTGTTCAGCGTCGCGGCGGCGTTGCCCGTCACGATGCCGTGGCCTGGGGCTTTGCCCGTGCCGCCGACGCCCTCGGTGTGGACTTGATCCAGCAGACCGAAGTGATCGGTTTCCGCAAGGAAAACGGCGTATGCATCGGTGTTGAAACCAACAAGGGTTTCATCGGCGCCAAGCGCGTCGGTGTGGTCACCGCCGGTAACTCCGGGCACATGGCCAAACTCGCCGGTTTCCGTCTGCCGATCGAATCCCACCCGCTGCAAGCGCTGGTGTCCGAGCCGATCAAGCCGATTATCGACAGCGTGATCATGTCCAACGCCGTGCACGGTTACATCAGCCAGTCCGACAAGGGCGACCTGGTGATCGGCGCCGGTATCGACGGCTACAACGGCTACGGCCAGCGTGGTTCGTACCCGGTGATCGAACACACCATTCAGGCCATCGTCGAGATGTTCCCGGTGTTGTCGCGCGTACGCATGAACCGTCAGTGGGGCGGCATCGTCGACACCACGCCGGACGCTTGCCCGATCATTTCGAAAACCCCGGTACCGAACATGTTCTTCAACTGCGGTTGGGGCACCGGTGGCTTCAAGGCAACTCCTGGCTCGGGCAACGTGTTTGCCGCGAGTCTGGCCAAGGGTGAAATGCACCCGTTGGCCGCACCTTTCTCCATCGACCGTTTCCACAACGGTGCGTTGATCGATGAACACGGCGCTGCTGCGGTTGCCCACTAACAGGAGAAATCCCCATGTTGCATATCTTCTGTCCTCACTGCGGCGAACTGCGCTCCGAAGAGGAATTCCACGCATCCGGTCAGGCGCACATTCCGCGCCCACTGGATCCAGGCGCCTGCACTGATGAAGAGTGGGGCGACTACATGTTTTTCCGCGATAACCCGCGCGGTCTGCACCACGAGCTGTGGGATCACGTTGCCGGTTGCCGTCAGTACTTCAACGTCACCCGCGACACCGTGACCTACGAGATTCTCGAAACCTACAAGATCGGCACCAAGCCGCAATTCACCGACAAGGCTGATACGGCGAAAACAGCCACGACGGCGCTGGGAGAGAAGGTATGAGCCAGACCAATCGCCTGTCCAACGGTGGACGGATCGACCGCAACAAAGTGCTGAGCTTCACCTTCAACGGTCAGAGCTACAAAGGCTTCGAGGGTGACTCGCTGGCCGCCGCGCTGATCGCCAACGGCGTCGATATCATTGGCCGCAGCTTCAAGTATTCGCGTCCTCGCGGCATCTTTGCTGCCGGTGCCGAAGAGCCGAACGCGGTGCTGCAGATCGGCGCGACCGAAGCCACGCAAATCCCCAACGTGCGCGCCACGCAACAGGCGCTGTATCAAGGTCTGGTCGCGACCAGCACCAACGGCTGGCCGAGCGTCAACAACGACATGATGGGCATTCTCGGCAAGGTCGGCGGCAAGCTGATGCCGCCGGGTTTCTACTACAAAACCTTCATGTACCCGCAATCGTTCTGGATGACCTACGAGAAGTACATTCGCAAGGCAGCCGGTCTCGGCCGTTCGCCGACCGAGAACGATCCGGACACCTACGACTACATGAACCAGCACTGCGACGTGCTGATCGTCGGCGCCGGCCCTGCCGGTCTGGCGGCTGCACTGGCAGCGGCGCGCAGCGGTGCCCGAGTGATTCTGGCGGACGAGCAGGAAGAGTTCGGCGGCAGCCTGCTCGATTCCCGTGAAAGCCTCGACGGCAAACCGGCGATGGACTGGGTCGCCAGTGTCATCACGGAACTGAAGAACACCCCGGACGTGCTGCTGTTGCCGCGCGCCACGGTCAACGGTTACCACGACCACAACTTCCTGACCATTCACGAACGCCTCACCGATCACCTCGGTGACCGTGCGCCAATCGGTCAGGTGCGTCAGCGTATTCACCGTGTCCGCGCCAAGCGCGTCGTGCTGGCGACCGGTGCTTGCGAGCGTCCGCTGGTTTACGGCAACAACGACGTGCCGGGCAACATGCTCGCCGGTGCGGTGTCGACTTACGTGCGCCGTTATGGCGTAGCACCGGGCAAGAAGCTCGTTCTTTCGACCAACAACGATCACGCTTATCGTGTCGCTCTGGATTGGCTCGACGCCAGTCTGCAAGTAGTCGCCATCGCCGATGCCCGTAGCAATCCGCGTGGTGCGCTGGTCGAAGAAGCGCGTGCCAAAGGTATCCGCATCCTCACCGGCAGCGCCGTGATCGAAGCCCGTGGCAGCAAGCGCGTGACTGCTGCCCGCGTGGCGGCGATTGATGTTAAAGCGCACGCCGTGACCAGCCCGGGCGAATGGCTCGACTGCGATGTGATCGCCAGTTCCGGCGGTTACAGCCCGGTCGTTCACTTGGCCTCGCACCTCGGTGGCAAGCCGACCTGGCGTGAAGACATCCTCGGTTTCGTTCCGGGCGAAGCACCGCAGAAGCGCGTGTGCGTTGGTGGCATCAACGGCGTGTACGGTCTCGGCGATTCGCTCGCTGACGGTTTTGAAGGTGGCGTGCGCGCTGCCGCTGAAGCCGGTTTCCAGACTGTCGAAGGCGTGCTGCCAAAAGCCCTGAGCCGTCTAGAAGAGCCGACGCTGGCGCTGTTCCAAGTGCCGCACGAAAAGAACACCGCACGGGCGCCGAAGCAATTCGTCGATCTGCAAAACGATGTGACCGCTGCTGCGATCGAACTGGCGACCCGCGAAGGTTTCGAATCGGTCGAACACGTCAAACGCTACACCGCGCTGGGTTTCGGCACCGATCAGGGCAAGCTCGGCAACGTCAACGGTCTGGCCATCGCGGCCCGCTCGCTGAACGTGACCATCCCGCAGATGGGCACCACCATGTTCCGTCCGAACTACACGCCGGTGACTTTCGGCGCCGTGGCCGGTCGTCATTGCGGGCACATCTTCGAACCGGTGCGCTACACCGCGCTGCATGCCTGGCATGTGAAGAACGGTGCCGAGTTTGAAGACGTCGGGCAGTGGAAACGTCCTTGGTACTTCCCGAAAAACGGTGAAGACCTGCATGCAGCGGTGAAGCGTGAATGCAAAGCCGTGCGCGACAGCGTCGGCCTGCTCGACGCCTCGACCCTCGGCAAGATCGACATTCAAGGCCCGGATGCCCGCGAGTTCCTCAACCGCGTGTACACCAACGCCTGGACCAAACTCGACGTGGGCAAGGCTCGCTACGGTTTGATGTGCAAAGAAGACGGCATGGTCTTCGACGACGGTGTCACGGCGTGCCTGGCCGACAACCATTTCGTCATGACCACCACCACTGGCGGCGCGGCTCGCGTGCTGCAATGGCTGGAGCTGTATCACCAGACCGAATGGCCGGACATGAAGGTGTATTTCACGTCCGTCACCGACCACTGGGCGACCATGACCCTGTCCGGGCCGAACAGCCGCAAGCTGCTCAGCGCCGTGACTGACATTGATCTGAGCAACGAAGCGTTCCCGTTCATGACCTGGAAAGAAGGTCTGGTCGGCGACGTGCCGGCGCGGGTGTTCCGTATCTCGTTCACCGGTGAACTGTCGTACGAAGTCAACGTCCAGGCCGACTACGCGATGGGCGTGCTGGAGAAAATCGTCGAGGCCGGCAAGCAGTACAACCTGACCCCGTACGGCACTGAAACCATGCACGTGCTGCGTGCCGAGAAGGGCTTCATCATCGTTGGCCAGGACACTGATGGCTCGATGACCCCGGACGACTTGAACATGGGCTGGTGTGTGGGCCGCACCAAACCGTTCTCGTGGATCGGCCAACGCGGCATGAACCGTGAAGACTGCGTTAAGGATCAGCGTAAGCAGCTGGTCGGGCTGAAGCCGATCGATCCGAACGTGTGGCTGCCGGAAGGTGCGCAGTTGGTGTTCAACACCAAGCAGGCGATTCCGATGACCATGGTCGGCCACGTGACTTCCAGCTACGCGCACAACTCCCTCGGTTATTCGTTTGCCATGGGTGTGGTCAAGGGCGGTCTGAAGCGTCTCGGTGAGCGGGTGTTTGCACCGCTGGCCGATGGCAGCGTGATCGAGGCGGAAATCGTTTCTTCGGTGTTCTTCGATCCGAAGGGGGATCGCCAGAACATCTGACAGCTTCGAGCTCTGTGGGGTGGCGGATATCGCCTTCGCGAGCAAGCTCGCTCCCACAGGTTCTGGGTTGTTAATGGGATTTGTGTCAGGCATCAGTCCAGTGTGGGAGCGAGCTTGCTCGCGAAGGCGGAGTCACAGCCACCACAAGGGCCGGAACCAACAGAATTGATAAAGGTGCTTTATGACCACAGCCAATGTTTACCAACAACGCCCAACCACCGGGGCCCGTGCCGAGTCGTCGCTGCACCATGCCGACCTCGCCAGCCTGGTCGGCAAGGGCCGCAAGAACGCCGGCGTGATCGTGCGTGAGAAAAAACTCCTCGGCCACCTGACCATCCGTGGCGATGGCCACGATGCCGCGTTCGCCGCCGGTGTGCACAAGGCCCTGGGCATCGAACTGCCCGGCGCGCTGAGCGTTATCGTCAAAGGCGAAACCAGCCTGCAATGGATGGGCCCGGACGAGTGGCTGCTGATCGTGCCAAGCGGTGAAGAATTCGCCGCTGAACAAAAGCTGCGTGAAGCGCTGGGCGATCTGCACATCGCGATCGTCAACGTCAGCGGCGGCCAGCAAGTACTCGAACTGAGCGGGCCGAACGTGCGCCAGGTGCTGATGAAGTCCACCAGCTACGACGTACACCCGAACAACTTCCCGGTCGGTAAAGCGGTCGGCACGGTGTTCGCCAAGTCGCAGCTGATGATTCGTCATACCGCCGAAGACACTTGGGAACTGCTGATCCGTCGCAGCTTTTCGGATTATTGGTGGTTGTGGTTGCAGGATGCTTCGGCTGAGTACGGCCTCAGCGTCCAGGCCTAGGAGAAACAACGATGAGCCGCGCCCCAGACACATGGATTCTGACCGCCGACTGCCCCAGCGTTCTCGGCACCGTGGACGCGGTGACGCGTTTTCTGTTCGAGCAGGGTTGCTACGTCACCGAGCACCATTCGTTCGATGACCGCCTCTCCGGGCGTTTCTTCATTCGTGTGGAATTCCGTCAGCCCGACGGCTTCGACGAACAATCCTTCCGCACCGGCCTCGCTGAACGTGGCCAGGCCTTCGGCATGATCTTCGAACTGACGGCACCGAACTATCGGCCAAAAGTGGTGATCATGGTCTCCAAGGCCGATCACTGCCTTAACGACTTGCTCTACCGCCAGCGCATCGGCCAGTTGTCGATGGACGTCGCGGCGGTGGTGTCCAACCATCCCGACCTCAAGCCGTTGGCCGACTGGCACCAGATTCCCTACTACCATTTCCCCCTCGATCCCAACGACAAACCGTCGCAGGAGCGTCGGGTCTTGCAGGTGATCGAAGAGTCCGGCGCCGAACTGGTGATCCTCGCCCGCTACATGCAGGTGCTGTCGCCAGAGCTGTGCCGCAAGCTCGATGGCAAGGCGATCAACATTCATCACTCTTTGCTGCCGGGCTTCAAGGGCGCCAAGCCGTATCACCAGGCCTACAACAAGGGCGTGAAACTGGTGGGTGCCACGGCGCATTACATCAACAACGATCTGGATGAAGGGCCGATCATCGCTCAAGGCGTCGAGGCGGTGGATCACAGTCATTACCCTGAGGATCTGATTGCCAAGGGGCGGGATATCGAGGGCCTGACGTTGGCCCGCGCCGTTGGTTATCACATCGAAAGAAGGGTGTTTTTGAACGCCAACAGAACCGTCGTTCTCTAGATCGTTTTCGCGAGCAAGCCCGCTCCCACAGGGTTCGGTGGTGAATTCAAATTTTGTGAACGACACAAATCCCTGTGGGAGCGGGCTTGCTCGCGAAGGGGCCATAACTGACAACGCAAGACCAACAAGCAATAACCCGAGCATTTAACGCGCTGCCTGCCTGGGCAACGCGGTTCCATAAAAACAACAGCGAGGTGAAAGCATGTCTGGCAATCGTGGTGTGGTGTATCTCGGCGCTGGCAAGGTCGAAGTACAGAAAATCGACTATCCGAAAATGCAGGACCCGCGCGGTCGCAAGATCGAGCACGGGGTCATTCTCAAAGTGGTTTCCACCAACATCTGCGGCTCTGACCAGCACATGGTGCGCGGCCGTACCACGGCGCAGACCGGTCTGGTCCTGGGCCACGAGATCACCGGCGAGGTGATCGAAAAAGGCTCCGACGTCGAAAACCTGAAAATCGGCGACCTGGTCTCCGTACCGTTCAACGTGGCTTGCGGGCGCTGCCGTTCCTGCAAGGAGCAACACACCGGCGTCTGCCTGACCGTCAACCCGGCCCGTGCCGGTGGCGCTTACGGCTACGTCGACATGGGCGACTGGACCGGTGGCCAGGCCGAGTACGTGCTGGTGCCGTACGCCGACTTCAACCTGCTGAAACTGCCGGATCGCGACAAGGCCATGGAGAAAATCCGCGACCTGACCTGCCTCTCCGACATTCTGCCGACCGGTTACCACGGCGCGGTGACGGCCGGCGTTGGCCCGGGCAGCACCGTTTACATCGCGGGCGCCGGCCCGGTCGGTCTGGCCGCTGCCGCTTCCGCGCGTCTGTTGGGTGCGGCGGTGGTGATCATCGGCGACGTCAACACCATCCGCCTGGCCCACGCCAAGGCGCAGGGTTTTGAAATCGTCGATCTGTCGAAAGACGCACCGCTGCACGAACAAATCGCCGCGCTGCTCGGTGAGCCGGAAGTAGATTGCGCGGTGGACTGCGTCGGCTTCGAAGCACGCGGTCATGGCCACGATGGCGCGAAATCGGAAGCTCCGGCCACCGTACTCAACTCGCTGATGGGCGTGGTGCGTGTTGCCGGCAAGATCGGTATTCCCGGCCTGTACGTCACCGAAGATCCGGGTGCTGTGGATGCCGCTGCGAAAATGGGCAGCCTGAGCATTCGCTTCGGTCTGGGCTGGGCCAAGTCGCACAGCTTCCACACCGGGCAAACCCCAGTGATGAAGTACAACCGCCAACTGATGCAGGCGATCATGTGGGATCGCATCAACATCGCCGAAGTGGTGGGCGTGCAGGTGATCAGCCTTGATCAGGCGCCGGAAGGGTATGGCGAGTTCGATGCGGGCGTGCCGAAGAAGTTTGTGATTGATCCGCATAAGTTGTTCAGTGCGGCGTAACGTTTAAGCGCAATACAAAACGGCGACCTCAGGGTCGCCGTTTTTTTGTTTATGGTTCATTCAGGGCGGACTTGCTCGGCTTGTAGTCCTTTTTGCCCCTTTTCTTCAACGAAAGAAACTTTTTGCCCTTCTTTTAAGGATTTGAATCCATCGGATTCGATCGCCTTGAAATGGACGAAGAGGTCATCACCGCCACCGTCCGGTGTAATAAAACCAAAGCCTTTTTCGTCGTTAAACCATTTAACCGTGCCGTTTTTTCTTGGTTTTCCGCTTGATGCTTGTGTCATGTCCTTGCTTCCTGTCTATTTATGAAGAACTTCATTTCACACATGTTGCCGTATTGATTTTCCAGCCTGTCAGTCGTCTTCGATTTGAATGTTTACCGCGTAGTTTTTTCCGTTATCACCGCGCTTAAGGTCATAAGTAACCTTCTGCCCCGCTTTGATGTGTTTGATGATCGGATCGTCCGGGCTGATGCAAAAGATGATCGGTGGGACATCTGATTCGAGCAGTTGATCGAGCGGACTGAGTTGCTTTTCCATCACCGTATCTCCCGTTGAATGACCGTTAATTGCACCTCGCTTTCTTCGAACAATTGACACACCAGCAGCCTATTCCAGCCCGGATCGCTGGACACCTGTCAGATCTGACAGGTGTCCAGTTCTTTTTGAAATATTGATTTTCACGACAAGCAATTAACGATCTAAAAAAGATCGCCATCGGTTGTTTCGCGGGTTTGAGGTCCTGTGGGAGCTTCGATGCGGGCGTGCCGAAGAAGTTTGTGATTGATCAAAAGCTACCCTCACCCCAGCCCTCTCCCCGAGGGAGAGGGGGCCGACCGAGGTGTCTTGCGTCGTATATCGACCTGAAAGATCGAGTCGACTATGGATTCAACGCAAGTCTTCCACGTCGGCGTATTGCGTCAATATCCCTCGGTCAGTCCCCTCTCCCTCTGGGAGAGGGCTAGGGTGAGGGGCTTTGCTTTACAGGCCCGCCAAGGCCCCTTGGTACAACACCGGCCCAGTCGGCTGCCCGGTCGGCGAACCACCTTTAGGCTCAAGACTTACTGCCAGCGCAATCGGTTTACCGATCAACGCTTTCTGCACCTCGTTCAGCTCAACCTTGCCTTTGCCCCCCGCCGGAATCACCCCCAGCGAGATCGGTTTTCCATCAGCCGGAATCGCCCACAGTTCAAGGCTGCGATCCGCATCAACCGCCGCCAGCGTCAGCGGCTCGACCTGCAGATAATCCGCATGCGCTTCGACCTTCAGCGCCGGTTGCGCATCGGCGGTCAGCAGGGTGGCGCGGTAGCGGGCGTCGTCGCGGTTGTACAGCGAGCCGAGGAAGACCAGCAACACGATCGAACACAGCGCAGCGGTAACCCGTAGCCAGTTCCAGAACGGCCGCTTCTCGGGCACATGCAGCACTTGCGGTTCGATCCGCGCGGTAATGCCTTGCCACACTCGGTCGGGCACGGGATGTTCCGGCAGCGCTTCGGTGAGAGAGGCGAGGCTTTCCTGCCATTGCGCCAGTTCAGCTCGCAACACAGCGTCGTCCAGCAGCAATTGTTCAAACCGCCGCCGCGCAGGCGCAGCCATCAACCCGATCGCGTAATCGGCAGCCAGGGCGCGGCGCAGGGCTGGGGTCTGGTAGTTCATGATTCAAGGCACCGGCGCAGACGTTCCATGCCACGACGGATCCACGATTTCACCGTTCCCAGTGGCGTGGCGAGATGTTCGGCGAGTTCCGTGCACGACAATCCCTGAAAGTAGGCCACGGTGATCGACTGGCGCTGCATGCCGTCGAGGGTTTCCAGGCAGCGATTCAGCGCGTTGGCCTCACGGGCGCTGTTCAGTTGGTCGTGAGCCGAGGGGCTTTCGTCTGGCAGTGTGTCCTGTTCGAGATCGGTCAGTGGCCGGTCACGGTGTTTGCGCAACTGGTCGATGGCCTGATTGCGGGTGATGTTGATCATCCACGTCAACGGCGCCGACAGGTGCGCTTCGTAGCGCGAGGCGTTGTTCCAGATGCGCACGAAGCTTTCCTGCAGCACTTCCTCGGCCAGATCGGTGCGGCCCATAAAACTCAGGGCGACGCCGTGCAGACGCGGGCCGACGCTGCGGTACAGCTTTTCGAAGGCGCGACGATCACCCAGTGCACACTGGGCCAGCAGCTGTCGCAGCTGATCGGTGTCGGCGATGGAAATGACGACTCTCCAAGCAAGAGTGAGCGCGCGAGGGCGAGACTCGGACTGTTCACAGGCTAGTTCAGCGACAGCGGTTGTGCCATTCATCGCGAGGGTGTCCGGGATTTCACGTTTTATATACGCAGGCCGGATGAATATGGATGCGCCGCGCCGGAACATGCCGGCGGATACCCGGTCAAACCGGCAGTTTCACTGCCCGTTCAACGGGTGGTTTTCACAGCGCAAGAGGATGTCTGAATGAAGATTTCACGCGGTATTGCCTTGGCTTCACTGATGACCCTTGCGGCCAGCCCGGTGTTCGCCGGTTTCAGTCTGGACGACGTGACCAAGGCGGCTTCGAGCATGCAGGGTGGCAACGCTGCCACCGCCGCCGCACCGACCTCGGAAACCGCCGGTCTGCTGCAAGCCATCACTGGCCTGGGCGTTACCCCGCAGCAAGCCGTTGGCGGCACCAGCGCCATGCTTGGTTTGGCGAAGAACCAATTGAGCAGCACCGATTATTCGCAGTTGGCCAAGGAAGTACCGGGCATCGACAAGCTGTCGGGCGGTAGCGGCAATCTGGCGGCGTTGAGCGGGTTGCTCGGTCAGTCCGGTAAATCAGCCGGTCTGGAAAATGCGCTGGGCAACGTCAAGGACACCAATGACCTGAACAATGCCTTTGGTGCCTTGGGCATGGACAGCGGCATGGTCGGCCAGTTTGCCCCGGTGCTGCTCAAGTATCTGGGTGATCAGGGCGTTGGCGGCCCGCTGCTGCAAAGCCTGGGCAGCATCTGGGGCGCTGGCACCGGTAGCTGATTCAGCGGCGCTCGCTGCGCAGTTCGGCGATGCGCTGATCTTTCTCGTTCCAGAGCTGGTTGACCCAGCTCTGGACCGTCTGGCGAAACGCCGGATCATTCTCGTAATCGCCCTGCCACAACGCCGGGTCGAGGTCGCGGGTCTTGATATCAACGATCACGCGCGGCACGTTGCCGCTGATCAAATCCCAGAAACCCGGGATTTTCGCCTGTGGATAAACCACCGTCACATCGAGAATCGCATCCAGTTGTTCACCCATCGCCGCCAACACGAACGCTACGCCGCCAGCCTTGGGCTTGAGCAAGTGGTTGAACGGTGATTGCTGCTGCGCGCTTTTCGCAGCGGTGTAGCGCGTACCTTCCAGATAATTGACCACGGTCACTGGCTGACGCTTGAACAGCTCGCAGGCCTGCTTGGTGATTTCCAGATCCTTGCCGGCCAGCTCCGGGTGCTTCGCCAGGAATGCCTTGGTGTAGCGCTTCATGAACGGGTAATCCAGCGCCCACCACGCCAGCCCCAGAAACGGTACCCAGATCAGTTCTTTCTTGAGGAAGAATTTGAAGAACGGCGTGCGCCGGTTCAGCGTCTGGATCAGCGCCGGAATGTCGACCCACGACTGATGGTTGCTGACCACCAGATACGAGGTGTCACCGCGCAGATTCTCGCCGCCGCGAATGTCCCACTGAGTGGGGATACACAAGCGGAAAATCAGCTTGTCGATCTCGGCCCAGGTCTCGGCGATCCACATCACCGCCCCCGACGCGTAATCGCGCCAGCGGCCGGGGGCGACCAGTTTGAGCAGGGCAAACACCAGCAACGGTCCGATCAGGATCAGGGTGTTGAGCAACAGCAGCAGGGTGACGAAACAGCCGGTGAGCAGGCGGCGCATAAGCAACTCTTTGCAAACGGATGGGCGCGCCATGATAAGCAGCTTCGCGCGACAGGCCAAATCGCTGGTGACGAATGTTTCACTTTTGGGCCGGTATGCTTTGCTCAAGCGTTGTGTTGAATATGCTGGCCTCTTCGCGAGCAGGCTCGCTCCCACACTGGATTCAGATGTATTAAAAATATGTGCTCAATACAAAACCCTGTGGGAGCGAGCCTGCTCGCGAAAGCGATTTCAAGGCGAACGAATGACTCAATGGCTGTCTAAAATCCCAGTCTGCCGCCCTCATTTTCCAAGGAAGCCCCTTACGTGAAATCCCTCCTTGCACTGTTTGCCCTCGTCGCCCTGCCGGTCATGGCCGCCGAGCCGACCCTGTACGGGCGCTACGAATACATCGCGCTGCCGGAAATCGGCGGTGAAGTGCTCAAGGCCAAGATGGACACCGGCGCACTGACCGCCTCGCTGTCGGCCAAAGACATCGAGACCTTCACCCGTGATGGCGACGAATGGGTGCGGTTCCGCCTCGGCACCAAGGACGCCAGCAACAAGGTCTACGAACACAAGGTCGCGCGCATCAGCAAGATCAAGAGCCGTTCGGATGAAGAAGACGAGGGCGAAAGCACCGAAGTCGCCAAGCGCCCGGTGGTCGATCTGGAGCTGTGCCTGGGTAACGTCAAGCGTACCGTTGAGGTCAACCTGACCGACCGCAGCAACTTCAATTACCCGTTGCTGATCGGTGCCAAAGCCTTGCGCGAGTTCGGCGCTGCGGTGAATCCGGCGCGGCGCTTCACCGCCGACAAGCCGGACTGCTGAGCCAAGTGGTCTCATTGACGTAACGTCAGGCTTGGGGCACCGTTCGCGCACTTAACCTATGGGCTCGGACGCCATGCCTCATATCCTGATTGTCGAAGACGAAGCGGCGATTGCCGACACGCTGATTTTTGCCTTGCAGGGCGAGGGCTTCACCACCACGTGGTTGAGTCTCGGCGCGGCGGCGCTGGAGCATCAGCGGCAGACGCCTGCCGATCTGATCATCCTCGACATCGGCCTGCCGGACATCAGCGGCTTCGAGACATGCAAACAGCTGCGGCGCTTCAGCGAAGTCCCGGTGCTGTTCCTCAGCGCCCGCGATGCCGAGATTGATCGCGTGGTGGGTCTGGAAATTGGCGCTGACGACTATGTGGTCAAGCCGTTCAGTCCTCGAGAGGTGGCGGCGCGGGTCAAGGCCATCCTCAAGCGCATGGCGCCGCGTCCTGCGATTGAAGTCAGTTCAGCGCTGTTTCGTATCGATCCGGAGCGGATTCAAATCATTTATCGCGGCCAGACGTTGACCCTGACCCGTCACGAATTCCGTCTGCTGCAATGCCTGCTCGAACAACCCGAGCGAGTGTTCAGTCGTGAGCAATTGCTTGATGCCCTCGGCGTAGCGGCCGACGCCGGTTATGAACGCAGCATCGACAGCCATATCAAAAGCGTGCGCGCCAAATTGCGTCTGGTCCGCGCCGACGCCGAGCCGATCCAGACCCATCGCGGCCTCGGTTACAGCTACAGCCCGGGGCACAGCTGATGTCACTGGGGCTGCGGATCTTTCTGGTGTATGTGCTGTTTGTCGGCCTCACCGGTTATTTCGTGCTCAACACGGTGATGGAAGAAATCCGCCCCGGCGTGCGCCAGTCCACCGAAGAAACCCTGGTCGATACCGCCAACCTGATGGCGGAAATCCTCCGTGATGATTTCAAGGCTGGCACTCTTAGCGAGAACCGCTGGCCGGAGTTGCTGCGCGCGTATGGTGATCGTCAGCCGCAAGCAACCATTTGGGGCTTGCCGAAAAATCAGGTCAACCACCGTATCTACGTGACTGACGCCAAGGGCATTGTGGTGCTCGATTCCAGTGGCGTGGCCGTGGGGCAGGACTACTCGCGCTGGAACGATGTCTACCTGACTTTGCGCGGTGAATATGGCGCGCGTTCGAGCCGCAGCGACCCGGATGACGCCAGCTCGTCGGTGATGCACGTCGGCGCGCCGATCCGCGACAACGGCCAGATCATCGGTGTGGTCACCGTGGCCAAACCCAACAGCTCTTTGCAGCCCTATGTTGATCGCACCGAGCGGCGTTTGCTGTTTTACGGCGCGGGTCTGATCGGCCTCGGTCTGCTCTTCGGTGCTTTGCTGTCGTGGTGGCTGAGCCGCGCGCTGCACCGTTTGACCGGTTATGCCCAAGCGGTGAGCGAGGGACGTCGGGTGGAAGTGCCGCATTACCGAGGTGGTGAGCTGGAGCAACTGGCCACAGCGGTTGAGCAGATGCGCACACAGCTGGAAGGCAAGGCTTACGTTGAACGCTACGTGCACACGCTGACCCATGAACTGAAAAGTCCGCTGGCGGCGATTCGTGGCGCCGCCGAGTTGCTGCAAGGGGAGATGCCGCCAGTTCAGCGATTGCGCTTTGTCGGCAACATCGACAGTGAAAGTGCGCGGATGCAGCAGTTGATCGAACGGTTGTTGAATCTGGCACAAGTGGAACAACGTCAGGGTCTTGAAGAACGGGTCGCTGTGCCGTTGGCGGTTTTGGTTGATGAGCTGTTGCAAGGGCAGGCGGCGCGGATTGAAGGCAAACAGTTGCGCATCGAACAGGCGATTGCGGCTGATCTTCTGTTGATCGGCGAGCCGTTTCTGCTGCGTCAGGCGTTGGGTAATCTGCTGGAGAATGCGCTGGATTTCACCCCGGTTGAGGGGCTGCTGCGGTTCAGTGCCGAGCGGGTTGGCGAGCAGATCGAATTTCGATTGTTCAATGAAACGGCGGCGATTCCTGACTACGCTTTGCCGCGTTTGACTGAACGCTTCTACTCGTTGCCGCGTCCGGACAGTGGACGAAAAAGCACCGGGTTGGGGCTTAACTTCGTTGAAGAGGTGGTCAAGTTGCATGGTGGGGCGATGCAGATTCGTAATGTTGAAAGCGGTGTTGAAGTGACATTGCGCTTGCCTTGATATCGAGTCGTTGCCTTCGCGAGCAAGCTCGCTCCCACAGGGGATTTGTGAACGACGCAGATCCAATGTGGGAGCGAGCTTGCTCGCGAAGGGGCCTGAACAGTCTCCACACAATCTCCATATTCCCCCCATATTCCCCTCATACAGCAACAGCAGACTCTCCCCATCCAAACAGGGAGAGTCCCATGAACAAGAATCTGACGATAAAGCTCGGCGCCATCGCCGTGCTGATCCTGCTGTTGCTGATCCCGTTGCTGATGATCGACGGCGTCATCGACGAGCGCCAACAGCTGCGCGACGGCGTGCTTGAAGACATCGCCCGCAGCTCCAGCTACAGCCAGCAACTGAGCGGCCCGGTGATGGTGGTGCCGTATCGCAAAGTGATTCACAACTGGAAAACCAACGACAAAACCAATCAGCGCTACGACGAGCCGAGTGAAGAGCGCGGTCGTCTGTATTTCCTGCCGGAGCGTTTCGAACTCGATGGTCAGGTGCAAACCGAACTGCGTGCGCGGGGTATTTATGAGGCGCGGCTATTCCATGCCGACAACCGCATCAATGGCCATTTCTCGCTCCCAGCGCAATTGGGCATAAAAGAAGATTTCTCCGACTACCTGTTCGATGCACCGTTTCTCGCCGTCGGTATCAGCGACATTCGCGGCATTGAAAATGCGCTGAAGCTGGAACTCGACGGCCAGCGTCTGGACTTCGTGCCGGGAACTCAAGTGGGCTGGCTCGGCGAAGGCGTGCGAGTGACGCTGCCGCTGCTCGACACCAGTAAAACCACGGAACTGAGCTTCGGTTTCGATTTGCGCCTGCAAGGCACCGGTTCGTTGCAGGTACTGCCGGTGGGCAAGAGCAGCAGCGTCAGCCTCACGGCGAATTGGCCGCATCCAAGTTTCATCGGCAATTTCCTGCCGGGCAAACGTGAGATCAATGATCAAGGTTTCAGCGCCGATTGGCAGACCACGTTTTTCTCCACCAACCTGCAAGACGCCATGAGCCGTTGCGTGAGCGGCAATGATTGCGAGGCATTCAACGGTCGCAGCTTCGGCGTGAGCTTCATCGATCCGGTGGATCAGTACCTGAAGAGTGACCGGGCGATCAAATATGCGCTGCTGTTCATCGTCCTGACGTTCGCCGGTTTCTTCCTGTTCGAAGTGCTCAAGAGCCTGGCCGTGCACCCGGTGCAATACGCGCTGGTGGGTGTGGCGCTGGCGTTCTTTTATCTGTTGCTGCTGTCGTTGTCGGAGCACATCGGGTTTGCCTTGGCGTATCTGTTGTCAGCCAGTGCCTGTGTGCTGTTGATCGGGTTTTACGTCTGCCACGTGCTGCGCAGTGTGCGCCACGGTTTGAGTTTTTCGGCGGGACTGGCGGCGTTGTATGGCCTGCTTTATGGATTACTGAGCGCTGAGGATTACGCGTTGCTGATGGGCTCATTGTTGCTGTTCGGTCTGCTCGGTGTGTTCATGGTGTTGACGCGCAAACTGGACTGGTACGGGATCGGGCAGAAGCCGGGCAAGCCGTTGGAGTTTGATGTGGGGGCGATGCAATGAGCGGGTTGCGTGAAGATCAGCGGGAGGTAGAGGTTTTGGTGACACTGATTTTTGCAGCGCTGCCGCCGGAACCGAGGTGGTGCATTCGCGAGCAGGCTCGCTCCCACAGGATTGGTGTTGGAACAGAGATTTCTGCCATACCCAAAAACAACGTGGGAGCGAGCCTGCTCGCGAAGAGGCCGGAACAGGCGCCGCCGATTTAAGGCTTGGGCATCGTGGCGATCATGGACGGTCGCTGACTCACTTCAAAGAACCAGTTGGCCAGTTGCGGATTGGCGTCACGCCAGCCCAGGTCCGGAAAGCGCAAATCGAGATAACCCAAGGCGCAGGCCACGCTGATCGCCGCCACATCGAAATGGCTGGTCAGCTCGGCAATCGCATCCTTTTCCAACACCGCAAGGGCGCGGCGGATCTTGTCGCGCTGGGCTTCGAGCCATTCGTCCCAATGTTTTTCCGGCGCGCGCAGGACCATTTCATAACGCACCATCACTGACGCATCCATGATCCCGTCAGCCATTGAGGCGAGGGTCAGGCGACGCCAGCGAGCCGCGCCTTCGCGCGGGATCAGCGGATTGCCGACGTGTTGTTGGTCGAGGTATTCGAGGATCACCCGGCTGTCATGGATGACATTGCCGTCGGCCAGACGTAGCGCGGGAATCTTGCCCAGCGGGTTGTCGAGATTGAGCTCGGCGCTCGGGCTGACCGGGCTGAGCACGCAATCTTGCAAGGCCACGCGATCCTGCTGGCCGGTTTCGTGCAGCAACACCATCACTTTGCGCACGAACGGAGAGAGCGTGTTGTGGTACAGGGTCATGCTGGGGGCGGACATTGGCAAACCTCGGTGATCGTCGAAGAGCAGGTGGTTAGCCTAGCCAGATGCGGCGAGGCTGGCGAGGAATTGATGGTGTATTCACTGTCGCCTTCGCGAGCAAGCTCGCTCCCACAGGGGAACGCATTTCAAATGTGGGAGCGAGCTTGCTCGCGAAGGGGCCATCTCAGGCAATGCAAATATTACCTACGCTGCAGCAATCCCCTGATCGCCAGAACGGCCGGGACACCCAGCCCAACCCAGCTCAACGCATCCCAAATCCCATCCCCCAGCAACGCCGCAAACAACCCCGCTGCACTGAGCAGCGCAATCACGATCGGCGTGCTGAAGACTTTCCAGAAACTCGACTGACGCGGCTTCATGCAGACGCCTCCGCCGTTTCCAGCACAGGCTTCGCTGCTTTGCGCCGCACTACCCACAAATACACGCCACTGGCGAGCACAATAATGGTCAGCACATCGAGTGTGGCCCAGAGAATTTTCATCGGCATGCCGCCATAGTCACCAAAGTGCAACGGCTGCGACATGCCCATGGCGTCCATGTACCACGGCCGTTCGGCCACGGCGGTGACCTGCAGCGTGGTCGCATCGATCAGCACTGGCGTCAGCAGATGCGAAGTCAGGTGCGTGCCGCCCTTCATGAACACCGAGTAATGGTGTTCACTGGAAAAGCGTGTGCCGGGGAAGGCAATGAAATCCGGTTTCATCTCCGGCGCAACTTCAGCAGCGATGTCGAGCAAACGTGTGGCCGGCGCCAAGTGGGTC
The DNA here is from genome assembly GCF_013363935.1 of Pseudomonas sp. 43A. Taxonomy (NCBI): domain Bacteria; kingdom Pseudomonadati; phylum Pseudomonadota; class Gammaproteobacteria; order Pseudomonadales; family Pseudomonadaceae; genus Pseudomonas; species Pseudomonas sp. 43A. Next base: position 6,452,626 of record NZ_CP054880.1, on the reverse strand, counting down.
AGCGGTGGCGCATCGCGGTAAGGCTCGATCAACGCAGTCAATGCATCGTTGCGCCAAGCCGCGATCAACAGGTCGGCGCAGGCGCTGATCACACCGGTCACGCCGACCACCAACGCCCAGGTCAGGGTGACAACACCGATCAGGTTATGCAGGTCGAGCCAGCGCAGGCGGGTGGATTTATCCTGGCGCACCGTGCCGAATTTCAGGCGGCGCATGAACGGCAAATACAGCACCGTCCCGGACACGATGGCCACGACAAACAGCAGCCCCATAAACGCCAGCAGCAATTTGCCCGGCAGCCCGGCGAACATGTCGACGTGCAGGCGCAGGATGAACAGCATCAAACCGCCGTTGGCCGAAGGCGTTTCCAGTGCTTCACCGGTACGTGCATCGAGCATGAAAGTGTGCGACGAGTTCGGTTCAGTGCCGGCGGTTTTCGCCATGATCGTCAGCACGGCATTCGGCTCATCGTCATCGAAACCGAAATACTGCACGACTTCATCGGGACGATGTTTCTCGGCGGCCTCGACCAGTTGCGCCAGATTCAGCCGTGGCGTGTCGGCCGGCATCTCGCGCACTTCGGGTGCGTCGCCGAGCAGGTGCTCGATCTCGTGATGGAAAATCAGTGGCAAACCGGTCAGTGCCAGCAGCAACAAAAACACGGTGCAAATCAGGCTGGTCCAGGTGTGGATGAACGACCAGCGACGAATTGTTTTACTTTTCATTTCATGACCTTCAAAAACACCAAAGCCGTCCACGGGGGACGGCCTGGTCACAGGGCCTGTTTCAGCTAAATCGCTTACCACTTGTAAGTGGCGCTGGCGACGACGCTGCGCGTGTCGCCGTAGTAGCAGTAGAAACCGTCACAGGTGGAAATGTATTCCTTGTCGAACAGGTTGGTTGCGTTGACGGCCAGTGACGCGCCTTTGAGGCTGTTGTCCAGACGGCCGAGGTCGTAATGCACGCTCGCGTCGAACACGGTGTAGGCATCCGCCTTGCCCAGCCAGGTGTTGGCCTTGTCGCCATAGGTGTTGCCGGTGTAACGCACGCCACCGCCAATGCCGAAGCCGTCGAGGACGCCGGCGTGCCAGGTGTAGTCAGTCCACAGCGAGGCTTGCTGGTTCGGCATCAGTTGCAGGCGATTGCCTTTGTCGACGCCATTCTGCACTTCCGATTTGGCCAGGGTGTAGGCAGCGATGACTTTGAGGTTGTCGGTGACGTCGGAAACCGCTTCCAGCTCCAGGCCTTTGACTTTCACTTCGCCGGTCTGGCTGGTGATCGACACGTTGTTGACGAAGGTGTTGACCGAAACGTTCTTCTGGGTGAGGTCATACACGGCGGCGGTCAGCAGGGTTTTGCTGCCCGGCGGCTGGTACTTGATGCCCAGTTCCCACTGCTTGCCTTCGGTCGGCTTGAGCGAACCGCTCGAAGTAGCGTCGGCACCTGTGGTCGGCTGGAAGGATTCGGCGTACGACAGGTACGGCACGAAACCGTTGTCGAAGACGTAGCTGAGCGCGGCGTTGCCGCTGAAGGCCTTGTCACGCTGGGTGTTGGTGGCATCGCCCTTGTTGATGAACTTTGTGCTGGTGTGCACCCAGTCTTCACGGCCGCCGAGGGTCAGGCGCCACTGGTCGAGAGCCATTTGGTCCTGCACGTACAGACCGGTCTGGTAGGTCTTCTGGTCGTAGTCATAAAACGCCGTCGAGCGCGCCGGGCGAACGATCGGCTGACCGTAGATCGGCGTGATGACGTTGGTGGGCAGGCCATCACCGAAGATCGAGGTGTAGTTGGTGTTGCTGCGCTGGTGATCCAGACCCAGCAGCAGGGTGTGGCGGATGTCTCCGGTGGCGAAGTCGGCTTGGAAGTTGTTGTCCACAGCGAACTGACTGATGTCTTCGTCGACGCTGGTGCTGGTGCGGTTTACGTTGCCCTGATCGTCAACTTGCGCGAACGGATAGGAGCCCGGTGTCAGCGACTGGAACGACAGATCCGACTTGGTGTAGCGCAGGTTCTGCTTGAACTGCCAGACATCGTTCAGACGATGTTCGAAGGCATAGCCCAGCGCGTAGTAGGTGCGATCGTAATATTCCCAGTCCGGATCACCCAGATTCTTGTGGTGGGAAATATCACCGAACGGCGATTTGATCTTGGTGCCCTGCACCGGCAGGAACTGGCTGGTGATGCCGGTATCGTCGCGGGTGAACTGGCTCAGCAGGGTGAACTTGGTGTCATCGTCGATGTTCCAGGTCAGGCTCGGCGCGATGTTGTAGCGCTTGTTGTCGACGTGATCGACCTGCGTGCCACTGTCGCGCACCACACCGCTGAGACCGTAGAGAAACTGGCCGGCGTCATCGATCTTGCCGGTGCTGGCGAAGTTGATCTGGCGGTGGTTGTCACTGCCGTATTGCAGCTGGATTTCATTGCTGGCTTCAGCGCTTGGACGACGGCTGACCATGTCCAGCAAACCGCCCGGCGGGGTCTGGCCGTAAACCGAGGAGGCTGGGCCGCGCAGCAGGGCGAGGCGGTCGAGGTTCCAGGTTTCCTGTTTCGGGTTGGCGTACACGCCTTTCGGCAGCGGCAGGCCGTCGAGGAACTGGGTCGGTTCGAAGCCGCGCACACGCAGCCAGTCGGCGCGGGTGTCGCTGCCGTAGCTGCTGGCGGTGATGCCCGGCATGTAGCGCACCGCGTCGTCGAGGCTGTGCACGCTGCGGTCGTCCATTTGCTGACGGGTCGCCACGGAGATCGAACGCGGTGCTTCGACCAGTGCGGTGTCGGTCTTGGTGCCAGCAGCGGTGCGGGTGGCGGTGTAGCCTTCGACCGGGCCCCAGGCGCTTTCGAAGTTTTCCACACCGATGACGGAAGTTTCCGGCAGGGCCAGCGTTCCTTCAGGCACGGCGACCAGGGTGTAGGTGCCGGTGCTGCTTTGTTCCAGTTGCAGACCGGTGCCGCGCAGCGCCGCGCGCAGAGCGCCAGCCGCGTCGTACTGGCCGTTCACCGGTGCTGAGGTCTTGCCTGCCGCCAGCGACGGATTGAGCGAAAGCGCGATGCCGCCCTGGCTGGCGATCTGGTTCAGGGTGGTCGACAGTGGCGCCGCCGGCAGGTTGTACGCGCGCACGCTCGACGCTTGTTCAGCGGCGAGCAACGGACTGCTGATCAGCGGCGCGCTGAGCGCAATGGCGACGGCCAGCAGACTGGGGCGCAACAAGGTGTCTAGCGAACGGGACATACGGCGGCTCCTGAATGGAAGTGTTTCTCAATTGCCTGTGTGCCGGATGAAAAGCAGAAAGTGATAGGGCTGGATGAAAATAATTTCGATTAAAGTTTGAATGCTGCTGATTGACGCGTTTGAGCGGACTTATATCGCGCGTCGAATGGCCCTTTCGCGAGCAAGCTCGCTCCCACATTGGAATGCGTTTCCCTGTGGGAGCGAGCTTGCTCGCGAAGGCAATTTGTCAGGCGCCACACTACTCAGGCTTGATATCCGCCTTCGCGACGGTCACCCAATACGGCGTATGCCGCTCGATCTGCACCGGCAGGGTCGGCAGCAATGCGCTCAGGGCTTTGTCGGTGTCATGCAGCGGGAAGCTGCCGGTAATCCGCAGGTCCGCCACGTCCGGCGCCACGCCCAGATGCCCGCGACGATAACGCCCCAGTTCATGCACCAGATCGCCGAGGCGCGCGTTATCCACCACCAGCATGCCGCGCGTCCAGGCATCAGCGCCGGGATTGAGCGCGACAACCGAGCCCAGCCCATCACTGCGCAGCAGCACTTGCTGGCCTTCATGGAGAATGTGTTCTTCAGGATTCGATTGCGGGTGCGCCGCGACCGCCGACTGCAATACGCTCAGACGTGTGCCTTCTTCTTCACGCTTGACCAGAAACCGTGTGCCCAAGGCACGCATGCTGCCTTCGCGCGTTTCAACGATAAAGGGCCGCGCATCGCCATGACCGGTCTCGACGAGAATTTCGCCTTCCTGCAAAACGATCAATCGGCGCTTGTCATCGAATCGCACATCCACCGCACTGTGAGTGTTCAGATTCAAAACAGTGCCGTCCGCCAGGCGCATGGTGCGTTGCTCACCCGTAGCGGTACGTTGATCGGCGAGCCAGTAGTCCAGCGGTAAAAACCGCTCACTGGCAAACAGCCCCACACCGACCAGCACCACAACGCTGGCCAGCCCACTGCCAAGTTTGCGCACGCGGCGGCGAATGCCCTCGCGCGATTGCAGCAAGGCACTGCGGGCCGGGCCCTTGGCGACGCTGAAACGCTGATCGAGCATGCCCAGTTGCTGCCAGGCGCGGGCGTGTTCTTCATTGGCCGCGTGCCATTTGGCGAACTCTTCGCGCTCCAGCGGACTGCTCGAATCGAGGGTCAGTTGCCAGGCAATCGCCGCGTCCAGCACATGCGCCGGCACCGGTCTGGAACTGGCCGGGCTCACGTCGGCTCACCGTACAGGGCGATGTAGCACTGCCGAATGCCTTGCGCCAGATACTGGCGCACACGCGGCACCGAAACGCCGAGCTTGTCGGCAATCTCGGCATGGCCGAGGCCGTCGAGGCGGTTATAAAGGAAAGCGGCGCGGGCCTTGGTCGACAGTTTGCCGAGCAAGCGGTCGATGGCTTTGAGGTCGTCGAGGATCATTTGCTGTTCTTCCACCGAAGGTTGTTCGCCTTCGGGGATCAGCATCAGTTCGGTGAGGTAGGCTTGTTCCAGCGCCGCGCGGCGGAAGTAGTCAAACAGCAAGCCTTTGGCGATTGCCACCAGAAAGGCGCGCGGCTCGCGGGGTGTCGGCATTTCGTCGCGACCGAGCAGACGCACAAAGGTGTCCTGGCTCAGGTCTTCGGCGCGCTGCGGGCACGCCACATTGCGCCGCAGCCATGCCAGCAGCCAACCGCGATGGTCGCGATACATCGCACCGACGAGCTCACTGTTAGGGCTAGGGACTGACGACACCGGACATCACCGATTGGGAAATGTTAACTAACGCGAATTGTTCGCGATTGTGGCAGAGGTGGGAATGGTTAGCAATTGGCCACTGGTCAGGTGGGCGTTTAAAGGCTGGCCCTCACCCTAGCCCTCTCCCAGAAGGAGAGGGGACTGACCGAGGTGAATGTTCGAGATACACCGACCTGAAATTCTTCGGTCGAACTCCGGGTCGGACAACATGAAGATCTGCTCCCTTCCCCCTCGCCCCCTTGGGGGAGAGGGCTGGGGTGAGGGGGATGGATCTTGGACTTGACTCAATTTCAGAACGAAGGCGCCTGCTGCCGCCGCTTCCACTGACTCAACCGCTGCTGCAAGTTCAGCGGACTATGAATCTGCTGCCCCCGCGCCCGGCTGAACAGAATCAATGCCAACTCCGCCGTAGCCAGCGCATCGGCACTCGCGTTATGCCGCTCGAACACCTCAAGCTTGAACCACTCAATCCACTCATCCAGCCCTGCCTCACGGATCTGCGCCTGCGGGCAAACCAGCGGGGCGATGTCGGCGACATCGAGAAACACCTGCTGCAACTTGTGCCCCAAATGCTCCTTCAACGCGCGCCCAAGCATGTGCTGATCAAACGGCGCATGAAACGCCAGCACCGGGCTGTCACCGACAAACTCCATGAACTCCAGCAGCGCCTCGGCCGGTTCACTGCCCGCCGCAATCGCACTCGGCCCCAAGCCGTGAATCAACACGCTGGGGCTGAGCTTCAACTCGCGACACTGCAGCGTGCGCTCGAACTGCTGACTGAAATCGATTGCGCCATCCGCGATCACCACCGCACCAATCGACAGCACGCGATCCTTGTTCAGGTTGAGTCCGGTGGTTTCCAGGTCCAGCACCACCCAGCGCTGTTCGCGCAGCGTGCATTCGCTCAGCTCGGTGATCGTCGGCAACTTGGCCAGACGCTGCTGCAAATCCGCTGACAGCACCGGACTGGCCGGGCGCAGCCACGAGAACAGGCTCATAGCTGATACCGCAAGGTCAGGCTGCTTTGCAGGCGCTGAGCCTGGCGCAACGATTCACGCAGGATGCGCCGGTCGAGATGATTGAGGCTGTCCGGGTCGACGCGGTTGGAGTAGGGCAGGTTCTCCCGCGTCTGCAGTTGATGCTGTTGCATGCGCGTCTGCTGAATGAAGTGATAGGCCTCTTCATACGCCGCACCATCCAGACGCTCGATGACTTCTTTTTCGACCAACTGACGGAAGCGCTCAAGGGTGTTGTTGGCGTCGATACCGTTGGCCAACGCCAGCAAGCGTGCGCCGTCCACAAACGGCGTCAGGCCTTGAACCTTGAGATCCAGCGTGGCTTTCTCGCCGTTCTTGCGCGCCAGGACAAACTCGCGGAAACGCCCCACCGGTGGACGGTTGCGCAGAGCGTTCTCGGCCATCATGCGCTGGAACAAGCGGTTGTCGCCGACCTGATCAAGAATGCCCCGGCGCAGTTGTTCACAACCTTGTTCATCACCCCAGACCACGCGCAGGTCGAAATAAATGCTCGACCCGAGCAGGTTCTCCGGCGTCGCCTCACGAATAAAAGCCGCAAAGCGCCGTGCCCATTCTGCCCGCGACAGACACAGCTCGGGGTTGCCGGCCATGATATTGCCTTTGCACAGGGTGAAACCGCACAGCGCCAGACTTTGGTTGATCTGCTGGGCAATCGGCAGCAGCTTGCCGCGAATCTCCGCCGCATGCGCCGCGTCTCGCGCGTCGAACAGAATGCCGTTGTCCTGATCGGTGTGCAGGGTCTGCTCGCGGCGGCCTTCGCTGCCGAAGCACAACCAACTGAATGGCACACCGGGGTCGCCTTTTTCGGCGAGGGTCAGTTCGATCACCCGGCACACGGTGTGATCGTTGAGCAGGGTAATGATGTGGGTGATCTGCGTCGAGGATGCGCCATGGGCGAGCATGCGTTCGACCAATTGGCCGATCTCGCCGCGCAGACTCACCAGTTGTTCGACGCGCTGGGCGCTGCGGATCGTCCGGGCCAGATGCACCAGGTCGACCCGTTGCAGCGAGAACAGATCGCGCTCGGAGACCACGCCACACAGGCGCTGATCCTTGACCAGACAGACGTGCGCGATATGCCGTTCGGTCATGGCAATCGCTGCATCGAAGGCACTGTGGTCCGGCGAAAGATAGAAGGGCGCGCGGGTCATGTGGCGATCGATGGCCTCACTGAAATCGCCGATGCCTTCAGCCACCACATGGCGCAAATCGCGCAGGGTGAAGATCCCCAGCGGCGCCTTGTGCTCATCCACCGCGACGATGCTGCCGACCTGTTGCTCGTGCATCAACTTCACCGCTTCACGCAATGGCGTGTCCGGGCTGCAGGTCACCGGGTGCCGCATCGCCAGTTCGCCCAGGCGGGTGTTCAGCGAGTACTGCGTGCCGAGGGTTTCCACGGCTTTTTGCTGCACTTGCTGATTGACCTGATCGAGCAGGCTGCTGACCCCGCGCAAGGCGAAATCGCGAAAGACGTTGGAGAGGGCGAACAGTTTGATGAACGCCAGTTTGTTCAGTTGCAGACAGAAGGTGTCCTCGCCGGCCAGGTGTTCAGTGCGCGTCGCGCGTTCACCGAGCAGTGCCGCCAGCGGAAAGCATTCGCCGGTGGTGATTTCAAACGTGGTTTCGGTGCCGGGTTTGGTGATGTGCTGGCGTTCGCCAACCACCCGACCTTGTTTGACGATATAGAAATGTTCGACCGGGCCGTCGGCGGGTTTGATGATGCTCTCGCCCTGGCCGTAGAAACGCAGCTGACATTGCTCCACCAGATAAGCCAGGTGGGCGTGTTCCATCTGATTGAAGGGCGGGAAGCGCTGGAGGAATTGCAGGGTGCCCTGAATGTTCTGCAATACCGCGGTTTTCCCTGCCTGGGTGAAGGCGTCCGCTTTACTCATAACCATTACCGCAGTCTTTTTCGAATTGTTGTTGTCGGATCGTTGCAGCCATGGTCGACCCCTGCGGGCAGGGTGCCCATTGGACGTAAGTCTAGGTTTTGCCACCATTGGTGCAGTTTCGGAGATGCCCTACGCAAACAGTCGGAAATTCCCTGGTCTACCCCCTTGGAAAAAAATCCGACGAAGTGCACATTGAAGCTCTGCCCCGCGATGTCTGACCACTTGCCAAGGGACTGTTTTGAATACTTAGAGAACGCCATGTCCGACCACGATATTTTGAGCGATGCCGAGCGAGAAGCGCTCAGTGCAGTCATGCTCGAACCTGATCTGCCGCCGCAGCGTGTATTGATCGTTGATGACGACAAGGATGCTCGTGAGCTGTTGTCGGAGATTCTTGCGTTGGATGGCATTCGTTGCATGACTGCAGCCAGTGGTGAGACAGCGTTGAAGATGCTTGAAGAAAAGCCTTCGATCGGGCTGGTCATCACCGATTTGCGCATGGGCCACGTCGGTGGGCTTGAACTGATACGGCAAGTACGCGAATCGGTACGGGCGGCGATGCCGATCATCATTGTTTCCGGTGATGCCGATGTGAAGGATGCGATTGCGGCGATGCATTTGAGCGTGGTGGATTTTCTGCTCAAGCCGATTGATACGGGCAAGTTGCTCGGTCTGGTAAAACACGAGTTGGGTATCGATCCTTAAAAGCCCCTCACCCTAGCCCTCTCCCAGAGGGAGAGGGGACTGACCGAGGTGGATGGTCGAGGTACACCGACTTGAAACTCCTCAGTCGAACTCAGGTTTTGAAAAGCACCAATATCTGCTCCCTTTCCCCTCTACCCCTTGGGGGAGAGGGCTGGGGTGAGGGGGATGGATCTCAAACCCTCCACAAATACCAGCCCACACCACACAAACAAAAAAGCCCTGATCTTTCGATCAGGGCTTTTTCATGTCCGGCATTCAGCGCAAGTTACAGGCCGTTGGCCTTCTTGAACTCGCGACGACGACGGTGCAGCACCGGCTCGGTGTAACCGTTCGGCTGCTTGGTGCCTTCGATCACCAGTTCGACCGCTGCCTGGAAGGCGATGTTGCTGTCGAAGTTCGGTGCCAGCGGACGGTACAGCGGGTCGTTGGCGTTCTGACGGTCAACCACCGGCGCCATGCGCTTGAGGCTTTCCATCACCTGCGCTTCGGTGACCACGCCGTGGCGCAGCCAGTTGGCGATGTGCTGGCTGGAGATACGCAGCGTGGCACGGTCTTCCATCAGGCCGACGTCATTGATGTCCGGCACTTTCGAGCAACCGACACCCTGGTCGATCCAGCGTACCACGTAACCAAGAATGCCCTGAGCGTTGTTGTCCAGTTCGTTCTTGATCTGCTCTGGCGTCCAGTTCGGGTTAACCGCCAGTGGGATGGTCAGGATGTCGTCGACGGAAGCGCGAGCACGTTTGGCCAGTTCGGCCTGACGGGCGAACACGTCGACCTTGTGGTAGTGCAGCGCGTGCAGCGCAGCCGCCGTTGGCGACGGCACCCAAGCGGTATTGGCGCCGGCCAGCGGGTGGGCGATTTTCTGCTCCAGCATCGCTGCCATCAGGTCGGGCATTGCCCACATGCCTTTACCGATTTGCGCGCGACCTTGCAGGCCGGTGCTCAGACCGATATCGACGTTCCAGTTTTCGTACGCGCCGATCCACTTCTCAGCCTTCATGTCAGCCTTGCGCACAACCGGGCCGGCTTCCATGGAGGTGTGGATTTCGTCGCCGGTGCGATCGAGGAAACCGGTGTTGATGAACACCACGCGCTCGCTGGCTGCCTGGATGCAGGCCTTGAGGTTGACCGTGGTACGGCGCTCCTCGTCCATGATCCCGACTTTCAGCGTATTGCGCGTAAGGCCCAACACGTCTTCGATGCGACCGAACAGCTCGTTGGTGAACGCCGCTTCTTCCGGGCCGTGCATCTTCGGTTTAACGATGTAGACCGAGCCGGTACGGGTGTTGCGACGCGAGGTATTGCCGTTGAGGTTGTGCATCGCCGCCAGGCAAGTGACCAGACCGTCGAGAATGCCTTCCGGCACTTCGTTACCGTTTTTGTCGAGGATCGCGTCGATGGTCATCAGGTGACCAACGTTACGCACGAACAGCAGCGAACGACCGTGCAACGTCACTTCACCGCCATTCGGCGCGGCGTAGGTGCGATCCGGGTTCATGGTGCGGGTGAACGTCTGGCCGCCCTTGGACACGGATTCCGCCAGGTCGCCCTTCATCAGGCCGAGCCAGTTGCGGTAGATCACCACTTTGTCGTCAGCATCGACGGCGGCCACGGAGTCTTCGCAGTCCATGATGGTGGTCAGCGCGGCTTCCATCAGGATGTCTTTGACGCCGGCGGCGTCGGTCTGGCCAACCGGGGTGGTGGCGTCGACCTGGATTTCGAAATGCAGACCGTTGTGTTTCAGCAAGATGGCGATTGGCGCGTTGGCGTCGCCCTGGAAACCGATCAGTTGTGCATCGTCGCGCAGGCCAGTGTTGCTGCCGCCCTTGAGGGTGACCAGCAATTTGCCGTCAGCGATTTTGTAGCCGGTCGAATCGACGTGGGAGCCAGCAGCCAATGGCGCAGCTTCGTCGAGGAACGCACGGGCGAAGGCGATGACTTTGTCGCCACGCACCTTGTTGTAGCCTTTGCCTTTTTCCGCGCCACCGTCTTCGCTGATCGCGTCGGTGCCGTAGAGGGCGTCATACAGCGAACCCCAGCGGGCGTTCGAGGCATTGAGAGCGAAGCGGGCGTTCATCACCGGCACAACGAGTTGCGGGCCGGCGGTGCGGGCGATTTCATCATCGACGTTTTGTGTCGTTGCCTGGAAATCAGCCGCTTCTGGCAGCAGATAACCGATTTCTTGCAGGAACGCTTTATAGGCCACGGCGTCGTGCGCCTGACCGTTGCGTTCCTGATGCCAGGCGTCAATGCGTGCCTGGAAGTCATCGCGTTTGGCGAGTAGGGCTTTGTTCTTCGGCGCCAGGTCATGAATGACCTTGTCGGCACCTTCCCAGAATTTTTCGGCGGTGAGGCCGGTACCGGGAATGGCTTCGTTGTTCACGAAGTCGAACAGGACTTTGGCGACCTGCAGGCCACCGACTTGAACGTGTTCAGTCATTGCTTGCCTCACTCTGCTCAGCTATTTCGCTTTTCAGCTCTTCAATTTGACAATGAAGCCTCTGGCCATTTAAACCACAAACCTGCCGACCAGTACATGCCATTGCGGGCGGCTGGGCTGGGACCAATCAACGGCTTGGGGGCCTTGCTGACGGGGCTTTCAGGGTTGCGAACAGGCCTTGGGCAGACATCAATCCAGCGTTATGTAGTGCGCGCTGCGGCATACTACATGATGAGTTGCGCTTGTGAAAATCAGACTAATTACGTCGTTCTGCGACCTCATGTCGCATTGCGGTCACATCGCGGAACGGGATGTTCTCAAAAAACAGATGGATTGTTCCAGCTAAATATAAAAAGTTGTACACGATTTGTCTTTTCGGGCGTCTGAGGCGCCTGACCATCCCTTGCCTATACTTCCCCTTCTATAACAAAAGTCATGACAAGAGGGCGACGCCATGGACCATCTCGTACTCACCGTTTTTGCCCCGGACAAGCCCGGACAGGTCGAGCGCATCGCCCAATGCATTGCCGAGCATGGCGGCAACTGGCTGGAAAGCCGCATGTCACGGATGGCCGGGCAGTTTGCCGGGATTCTTCGGGTGGGCGTGCCGGCGGAGGCTTACGATGAATTAGTCGATTCCCTACAAGCATTGTCGACGCATGGCATTCGCGTACTGATTGCCGAGAGTGGCATTGAGCAATCCTGCACCTGGAAACCGATCGCCATGGAACTGGTGGGCAATGATCGTCCGGGGATCGTGCGCGATATCACGCGGTTGTTGAGCGAGCAGGGTGTGAATCTGGAAAGGCTGGTCACGGAAGTGCGTCCGGCGCCGATGAGCAGCGAGCCGTTGTTTCACGCCGAGGCGATTCTCGCGGTGCCGCTGACCTTGTCGCTCGATGTCTTGCAGTCGCGTCTGGAAACCCTGGCCGATGATCTGATGGTGGAACTGGTGTTACGCACAGACGTTTAAGCGCCGATCAGGTTATCCAGTTTAAACGTGCACCTGCCTGTGGATAACCTGTAGAGACAGCCCGCCACGCCAGGCCCGCCGTGGCTTTGCGCTACCTGATCAAAAAACCGCCAACATTCAGTGACTTGCACACAAACGGCGGGGATCACGCTGTGGATAACCTTGGGAAGGAACGATGCAGGCCACGAGAACCGTGGCCTGTGAAGGTTTGTGCGTTTTTTGATCAGCTGCGCCGGCGTAAACTGATCACCGCATCGACGCTGTAAACGGCCAGACCGGCCCAGATGAAGATAAACGCGACCAGCGTGCTCGACGACAAGTGCTCGCCGAACAACAGCACCGCTTGCAACAGCACCAGGGTCGGTGCGAGGTATTGCAGGAAGCCGATCGTGGTGTACGGCAAGTGGCGCGTGGCGGCGTTGAAGCACACCAGCGGGACCAACGTGACCGGTCCGGCGGCCACCAGCCACCACGCTTGGGACGTAGTCCAGAACTCTGGTTGAGCGCTGGTTGCGGTCTGGTTGAACAGCAGCCAGGCGATCGCGATCGGCACCAGCATCCAGGTTTCCACCACCAGCCCCGGCAACGCCTTGACCGGCGCCTGTTTGCGGATCAGACCGTAGAAGCCAAAGGTCAACGCGAGCACCAGCGATACCCACGGCAGACTGCCGACCTGCCACACCTGTTGCGCCACACCGACCGCCGCCAGACCGACCGCGAGCCACTGCATCCGCCGCAGGCGTTCGCCGAGAATCAACATCCCCAACAGCACGTTTACCAACGGGTTGATGTAGTAACCGAGGCTCGCTTCGAGCATGCGCCCGTTGTTTACCGACCACACGTAGGTCAGCCAGTTGGCTGCGATCAGCGTGCCGCTCAAGGCCAGAATCGCCAGTCGCTTGGGGTTGTCGAGCAGCTCGCGCAGCCAGCCCGGATGTTTCCACACCATCAGCAGCAGCGCCCCGAACAGCGCCGACCACAGCACCCGATGGATGATGATCTCGACCGCCGGCACCTCGGCAATGGCTTTGAAGTAGATCGGGAACAGGCCCCAGATGATGTAGGCACTCAGGCCCAGAATGTACCCGCGACGCGGGTTGGCGGCTTGCATGCAGAATCCTTGCTCAGGCAGCTGACAAAGGAGGGATTGTAAGGAGGTTTGCCGGCGAGTGCCGTAGCTGATTGGTCAGAAATTTGTGAACACACACACCCTGTGGGAGCGAGCTTGCTCGCGAATACGGACTGACATTCAACATTAAGCTGACTGACATGACGCCTTCGCGAGCAAGCTCGCTCCCACAGGGTTCAGGTTTGAATCAGAAGAGTTTCAGTGGCTCTTCATTCAGCGCGGACAGTTGCTCACGCAAGGCCAACACCTGATCGCCCCAATAACGCTCGGTGCCGAACCACGGAAAGCTGTGCGGGAACGCCGGGTCATCCCAGCGCCGCGCCAGCCAGGCGCTGTAGTGCATCAGGCGCAGGGCGCGCAACGGTTCGATCAGCGCCAGTTCGCGCGGATCGAAGTCGTGGAACTCGTTGTAGCCGTCCATCAGTTCCGACAACTGCCCCAGGCATTCCTGACGATCCCCGGCGAGCATCATCCAGATGTCCTGCACCGCCGGCCCCATACGGCAGTCGTCGAGGTCGACGATGTGGAACATTTCGTCGCGGCACATCATGTTGCCGGGGTGGCAGTCGCCGTGCATGCGGATGTTCTGGTGCGGCGTGTTGGCGTAGGCATCTTCCACGCGCTTGAGCAGGTCGCGGGCGACGGACTCGTAGGCCGGCAGCAGGCTTTTCGGAATGAAATTGCCTTCGAGCAAGGTGTTCAGCGAGGCGTGGCCGAAGTTCTGCACGGCGAGGGCTTCACGGTGTTCGAACGGCTTGGTCGCGCCGACCGCATGAATGCGCCCGAGCAACTGGCCGAGGCGATACAGCTGATCGAGATTGCCCGGCTCTGGCGCACGGCCGCCACGACGCGGGAACAAGGTGAAGCGGAAACCTGCGTGCTCGTGCAGGGTTTCGCCGTTGTGGATCAGCGGCGCCACCACGGGGATTTCGACGTCAGCCAGTTCGAAAGTGAATTTGTGTTCTTCGAGGATGGCTTCGTTGGTCCAGCGCTGCGGGCGGTAGAACTTGGCGATCAGCGGCTCGGAGTCTTCGATGCCGACTTGATAAACGCGGTTTTCATAGCTGTTGAGCGCCAGAATGCGCGCATCACTGAGGAAGCCGATGCTTTCAACGGCATCGAGGACGAGGTCGGGTGTGAGGGTTTCAAACGGGTGGGCCATGCTGACTCCTGCGCGCAGCAGGCTGCCGCGTCCGGCCCAGCATGGTAGCGCAGATGGCAGGCCCTTAGGGGTTTGGTGTCTGTGCTGACGCTATCGCGAGCAGGCTCACTCCTACAGGGGATCGCATTCCCAATGTGGGAGCGAGCTTGCTCGCGAAGGCGGTGGATCAGGCGCCGACGATCCCGCCGTCCTCTCGGGTAATCGCCATCACCGACGACCGCGGCTTGCCATTCGGCAAATGCTCTGGGAACGTCGAACCGCCGTTCTCCCCCGGATGCTGAATGCCGACAAACAAAGTCTTCTGATCCGGCGAGAAGCTGATCCCGGTGACCTCACAACCAATCGGCCCGACCATGAACCGGCGAATCTCACCGGTCTTCGGATCGGCGCAGAGCATCTGGTTGTTGCCCATCCCGGCAAAATCCCCAGCGTTGCTCGAATCGCCGTCGGTGAGAATCCACAAGCGCCCGGCCTTGTCGAAGCCCAAACCATCCGGGCTGTTGAACATGTTCTGCGGAGTAATGTTCTTCGAACCGCCCTTCGGCGTCCCGGCGTGCACACCCGGGTTACCGGCGACCACAAACAGATCCCAGGCAAACGTCTTCGAAGCGTGATCATCGCGTTCGGTGCGCCAGCGCAGAATCTGCCCGTAGACGTTCTTCTCGCGCGGATTCGGCCCACCGACTGGCTGGCCGTCTTCGCCACGCTTGGCGTTGTTGGTCAGGGTGCAGTAAACCTGACCGTCCTTCGGACTGACGACGATCCATTCCGGACGGTCCATGCGCGTCGCACCAACAACACTGGCGGCGAGGCGCGCGTGGATCAGCACTTCAGCCTGATCGGCAAAACCGCTGCTGGCGTCGATGCCGTTTTTGCCGTGGGTCAGCTCGATCCACTGGCCCTGGCCTTTCGGGTGATCGGGGTTGCTGTCGCCGGCATCGAATTTCGCCACGTACAGGGTGCCGTGATCGAGAATGTCGCGGTTGGCCTTGGCGTTGCGATGGTTGATGCGGTCGCGGCTGACGAATTTGTAGATGAACTCGCCACGCTCGTCGTCGCCCATGTACACCACGGCGCGACCGTCGTCGGTCTCGGCCAGGGCGGCGTTCTCATGCTTGAAGCGGCCCAGTGCGGTGCGTTTGACCGGGGTCGATTGCGGATCGAACGGATCGATCTCGACCACCCAGCCGTGACGGTTGAGTTCGTTGGGGTTTTTCGCCATGTCGAAGCGCGGATCGTACGGGTGCCAGTTGATTTCGCGGCTGGCGACCGACACGCCGTAGCGCTTCTGCGCCGGGTCAAATTGCTGCTGGGCGTTGCTGCTGCCGAAGCAGTCGGTGAAGTTTTCTTCACAGGTCAGGTAAGTGCCCCACGGCGTTTTGCCGTTGGCGCAGTTCTGGAAGGTGCCGAGGACTTTTTTACCGTGCTTGTCGGCAGCGGTTTTCATCAGATCGTGACCGGCCGCCGGGCCGCTGATGCGCAGCGGCGAGTTGCCGTGGATGCGCCGGTTGTAGCGCGAGCCCTGAACGAACTGCCACTGACCATTCTTGCGTTGCACTTCGATCACCGACACACCTTCGCAGGCCAGCGCCTTGCGCACGTCTTCGGCCGATTGCGGCATGCCGCCGTGCGGGTAGAGGTAGCGGTAGTTGGTGTATTCGTTGTTGATCGCCATCAGCGCGCGGTTGCGGTCGTCGGGGAAGGCGAACAGGCTCATGCCGTCGTTGTTGTCGCCGAACTGCACTTCCTGTGCGGCAGCGGTGCCGTTACCGCTCGGGTCGAAGGCCGGGCCGTTCTTTTGCAGGGGCTGGCCCCAACTGATCAGCACCGAAGACTTGTAGCCTTTGGGCAATGTGATGACGTCGGTGGTCGCGGCAGGAATGCTCTCGAAACCGAGCAAGCGGCTATTGCCAGCGCTGACGCCGGTGGCCAGCGCGCTGCGGCTCAGCAGGCTGCCGCCGAGGAACATTGCCGCACCGCACAGCGCACCGGCGCCGATGAAACCGCGACGGCTGAGGCCGACCATTTTTTCCAGGTCAGTGGATTGGTTTTCTTCTAATAGGCTCACATCAGGCTCCCTGCTTGGTTTTGGCAGCCACCTTAATGAGCGTCGATGACGCTTTCGTTGCAGCGCCTGATTACAGCGGCGTGCCGATCAGCACATTGGACGGCGAAAACTGCACCTGCACCGGTTGGTCAACGCTCAATCCGCGCGTGCGCAAATCGAGCGGCTCAGCCAGGGCGCAGAGGGTATGGCCATTGGGCAGGGTGATCCGCACTTCGCTCGGGCCGTCTTCTGCGTCGAGAATCGCTTCGATGGTGCCTTTGAGAAGATTGTGACCAGACGTTGCAGATTGCTCGCTGCTGAGCAATTCCAGCCAGCCGGCCTTGATCAACGCGACCACTTCGGTGCCGGCTTGCAGCTCCAGGTGCACGGTGCTGTCGTGAGTGATCTGCGCGTCGAGGCACAGCCCTTCGGCCAGTTCGAGGCGGATCAGGTCATTGCGGCCCTGCGCTTCGATCGCCACGACTTTGCCGTGTAATTGATTGCGTGCGCTGGTTCTGAGCATCAAGCGACCGAGCAGGTCGAGGTCGCTGGCATCTTCCGCCGCTTCCAGCACCTGCGCTTGCAAGGCCTGAAGTTTCTGGTACAGGCGCAAAACGCGTTCGCCTTCGCTGGACAGTTTTGCACCGCCGCCGCCCTTGCCACCGACGGCACGCTCGACCAGCGGTTTCTGGGCGAGGTTGTTCAGCTCATCGATGGCGTCCCACGCCGCTTTGTAACTCAGACCCGCGCTTTTCGCCGCGCGGGTGATCGAGCCCTGTTCGGCGATATGTTGCAGCAGCGCGATACGCTGCGGACGGCGGACGATGTGCTGGGACAACAGGGAGGGCATGGACATGGATGGGTGCTTTTTGTGGCGGTGGACGTGGAAGTTGGCCGCTAGCGACGCGAGAGTCAAGCCCGACACAGAACCCTGTGGGAGCGAGCTTGCTCGCGAAAGCGGCGTGTCATTCAACATTGATTTTGAATGTTCTGGCCCCTTCGCGAGCAAGCTCGCTCCCACAGGGGGTATGTGTTGGCTTCAGCTTCCGGGCTTTGGCGTGCGGGCCAGGCAATAGACATCGACCCGCGCAGCGCCAGCGTCCATCAATAGACGCGCAAGCGCCTGCGCAGTGGCGCCAGTGGTCAGCACATCATCAACCAGCGCCAGATGCCGGCCTTTCACCTGCGCGTCCGGCATGAGGTCGAAGGCTTTATGCAGATTGCGTTTACGCGACTTGGCGTCGAGCTCCTGTTGGGCATCAGTGTCTTTGATACGACGCAGAACAGTTTCCTCAATTGGCAGATCAAGCGACTTGTTCAACCAGCGCGCCAGCATCGCCGCCTGGTTGAACCCCCGTTGACGCAGACGTTTACGCGCCAGCGGCACCGGCAACAACACATCCGGCCTCGGCAAGCCCTCATCGAAGCGATGTTGCAGGTATTGCCCGAGAACGTCGGCGAGCAGGTGGCCAAACGGCCATTTCACGTTGTGTTTAAACCGCGTAATCAGACTGTCGACCGGGAAGCCATAAAGCCATGGCACCACCACCTCTTCGAAAGCTGGCGGCTCTAGTTGGCACTCGCCGCAGGTCAGTCCCGCTGCGGCTAAAGGCAAAGCGCAGGTGACGCAGTGATCGCCGAGCCACGGCAGATCTGTTTCGCAAGCCACGCATATTGGCATTTCTGCTTCTGCCGGCTCATCGCAAAGCAAGCAGGATTGTACGTTATTTAAACAGATGTAAACCTGTCCTTCGTGTCGTGGTTGACAGCGCATGACTCTTCCTTAAATATGCCGAACATCCGTGTCGCGCCTGTGGGTATTCCGTTCCCGCAGCCGCCAGCCAAGCATAACCAAGGAACTACCCATGAGCGCGAGCACCACCGCCACCCTGCGTCACGATTGGTCTCTGGCCGAAGTCAAAGCACTCTTCGTACAGCCATTCAACGACTTGCTGTTCCAGGCGCAAACGGTGCACCGCGCACATTTCAACGCCAACCGCGTGCAGGTCTCGACCCTGCTGTCGATCAAGACCGGCGCCTGCCCGGAAGACTGCAAGTACTGCCCGCAGTCCGGTCACTACAACACCGGCCTGGAAAAAGAAAAGCTGATGGAAGTGCAGAAGGTCCTCGAAGAGGCGGCACGCGCCAAGGCCATCGGCTCGACGCGTTTCTGCATGGGGGCAGCGTGGAAACATCCGTCGGCCAAAGACATGCCGTACGTGCTGAAAATGGTCGAGGGCGTGAAAGCTCTGGGCCTGGAAACCTGCATGACCCTCGGCCGTCTCGATCAGGATCAGACCGAGGCGCTGGCCAAGGCCGGCCTCGATTACTACAACCACAACCTCGACACTTCGCCTGAGTTCTACGGCAGCATCATCACCACCCGCACTTACAGCGAGCGCCTGCAAACGCTGGCCTACGTGCGTGAATCGGGGATGAAGATCTGTTCCGGCGGCATTCTCGGCATGGGCGAATCGCTGGACGACCGCGCCAATCTGCTGATCCAGTTGGCCAACCTGCCGGAGCATCCGGAATCGGTGCCGATCAACATGCTGGTGAAAGTCGCCGGCACGCCGCTGGAAAACGCCGACGACATCGACCCGTTCGACTTCATCCGCATGCTCGCCGTGGCCCGTATCCTCATGCCGCAATCCCATGTGCGCCTGTCCGCCGGCCGCGAAGCGATGAATGAGCAGATGCAGGCTCTCGCCTTCTTCGCCGGCGCCAACTCGATTTTCTACGGCGACAAACTGCTGACCACTGCCAACCCGCAAGCCGACAAGGACATGCAATTGTTTGCGCGCCTGGGCATCCAGCCGGAAGCGCGTGAAGAGCATTCCGATGAGGTTCACCAGGCTGCGATCGAGCAGGCATTGGTTGAGCAGAAGAGCAGCGAGCAGTTCTACAACGCCGCCGTTTAAACCTGCGCGGATTCCTCTGAAGGAATGCAAACCCTTGTGGGAGCGAGCTTGCTCGCGAAAGCGGTGTTTCAGTCGACATTGATGTCGGATGTGAAGGCCTCTTCGCGAGCAAGCTCGCTCCCACAGGGATCGCGTTCACTTTGATATTTGTGATCTCACCGAGGCCTGCATGTCTTTCGATCTCGCCGCACGCCTTGCTGCCCGTCGTGCCGAAAACCTTTATCGCCAGCGACCGCTGCTCGAGTCCCCGCAGGGGCCGCAAGTGGTGGTCGACGGCAAACCGCTGCTCGCCTTCTGCAACAACGACTACCTCGGCCTGGCCAATCATCCGCAAGTGATCGAAGCCTGGCGCGCCGGTGCTGAACGCTGGGGAGTTGGTGGCGGTGCATCGCATCTGGTGATCGGCCACAGTGGCCCGCATCACGCACTGGAAGAAGCATTGGCCGACCTCACCGGACGCCCGCGTGCTTTGTTGTTCACCACCGGTTACATGGCCAACCTCGGCGCGGTCACCGCGCTGGTCGGGCAGGGCGATACAGTGCTGGAAGATCGTCTCAATCATGCCTCGTTGCTGGATGCCGGATTGTTGTCCGGCGCGCGTTTCAATCGCTATCTGCATAACGACGCGGACAGTCTGGCCAAGCGCCTGGAGAAAGCCACCGGCAATACGCTGGTAGTCACCGACGGCGTGTTCAGCATGGACGGCGATCTCGCTGACCTGCCGACACTCGCCCGCGAAGCCAAGGCCAAAGGCGCGTGGTTGATGGTCGATGATGCACACGGTTTCGGGCCGCTCGGTGCGAACGGTGGCGGCATCGTCGAGCACTTCGGTTTGAGTCAGGAGGATGTGCCGGTGTTGGTCGGCACCCTCGGTAAAGCCTTCGGCACCGCAGGCGCTTTCGTTGCGGGCAGCGAAGAACTGATCGAAAGCCTGATCCAGTTCGCCCGCCCGTACATCTACACCACCAGCCAGCCACCGGCGCTGGCGTGTGCGACGCTGAAAAGTCTCGAACTGCTACGCACCGAGCATTGGCGTCGAGAACATTTGCAAACGCTGATCCGCCAGTTCCGCCAGGGCGCCGAGCAGATCGGTCTGGAGTTGATGGACAGCTTTACGCCGATCCAGCCGATCATGATCGGTGATGCCGGGCGCGCGGTGCAGTTGTCGCAGATGTTGCGCGAGCGCGGCCTGATGGTCACCGCGATCCGTCCGCCCACCGTGCCCGCCGGTAGCGCTCGCTTGCGCGTGACCCTGACCGCTGCCCACAGCGAGGCGCAGGTGCAGCTATTGTTAGAGGGACTGGCCGATTGCTTTGCCCAACTGTCGTCGGAGCCAAGCCATGCGTGATCGCCTGATTCTGCTGCCCGGCTGGGGCCTCGGTGTGTCGCCGATGGAGCCTCTGGCCGCAGCATTGCAAGGGCTCGACGAACAACTGAAAGTTGAAGTCGAGCCGTTGCCGGAGCTGGATTCCAGCGACCTGCAAGACTGGCTCGATGAACTCGATGAGAGCATTCCTCAAGACGTCTGGCTCGGTGGCTGGTCGCTGGGCGGCATGCTTGCGTCCGAATTGGCGGCACGGCGTGGCGAGCATTGCTGCGGTTTGCTGACGCTGGCGAGCAATCCTTCCTTCGTTGCCCATGAACAGTGGCCGAACGCGATGCCCGGCGAGACCTTCGATGCGTTTCTCGCCGGTTGCCAAGCCGATCCCCGGCTGACCCTCAAACGCTTTTCGCTGCTCTGTGCTCAAGGTGCACAAGGTGCACAAGGTGCACAAGGTGCACAAGATGCGCGCGGCTTGTCGCGGTTGATGCTCGGCGGCGCACCGCACACGGCGCCGTCGGCGTTGATGGCGGGCCTGGAATTGCTCGCGCAACTGGACACCCGCGAAGCACTGCAAACTTTTCGCGGCCCGCAATTTCATCTGTTCGCCGGACAGGACGCTCTGGTTCCGGCGGAAGCGGCGGGGGCGTTGTTCGCTCTGTTGCCGGACATCGAAATAGGTCTGATCGAACAGGCCTGTCATGCGTTCCTTCTGGAAGACCCCCACGGACTGGCGGGCGCTATCCAGGCTTTTTTACATGAGTGCGGTGATGACTGATTTGTCTCTTGTGCTGCCTGGCGGCTTGCCTGACAAGCGTCAGGTCGCGGCCTCTTTCTCCCGCGCGGCGGCCAGTTACGACAGCGTCGCCGAGTTGCAACGTGATGTCGGTACACAGTTGATTGAGCGTTTGCCGCAGGAGTTCGTGCCGGCGCGTTGGCTGGATCTGGGTTGTGGTACGGGTTATTTCACCCGCGCGTTGGCTTCGCGGTTTGCCGAGGGCCACGGTGTGGCACTGGACATTGCCGAGGGTATGCTCGATCACGCGCGCCCGCTGGGCGGCGCGGAGTACTTCATTGCTGGCGATGCCGAGCGCCTGCCGTTGCAGGATTCGACTTGCGATATGATCTTCTCCAGCCTCGCCGTGCAGTGGTGCGCGGACTTCGATGCAGTGCTCAGCGAAGCGTTTCGCGTGTTGAAACCGGGTGGGATTTTTGCGTTTGCTAGTCTTTGTGTAGGGACGCTGTTTGAGTTGCGCGACAGCTGGCGCCAAGTCGACGGGATGGTGCATGTCAATCGCTTCCGCGAGTTCGCCCGCTACGAGCAATTGTGTGCAGCCAGTGGCTTGCGTACGTTGAGCCTGGAAAATCAGCCTCACGTGCTGCATTACCCGGATGTGCGCAGCTTGACGCATGAATTGAAAGCTTTAGGTGCGCACAATCTGAATCCGGGGCGGCCGGGCGGTTTGACCGGCCGCGCGCGGATTCTCGGGCTGGTCGAAGCTTACGAGCAGTTCCGTGAGGCGTCGGGATTGCCGGCAACTTATCAGGTGGTCTACGCCGTGTTGGAGAAACCCGTATGAGCGCAGCCTATTTCATCACCGGAACCGACACCGATGTCGGCAAGACCACGGTGGCCGCCGGGTTGCTGCATGCGGCACGTTCTGCCGGGTTGAGTACAGCGGCGGGCAAACCGGTGGCGTCCGGTTGCGAAGTCACGCCCAAAGGGTTGCGCAATGCCGATGCGTTGGCACTGTTGGCCGAATGCTCGTTGCCGCTGAGTTATCAACAGGTCAATCCCGTGGCGTTCGAGCCTGCGATTGCTCCGCATCTGGCGGCGCGCGAGGCGGGAGTGGCCTTGACCGTGCAATCGTTGCTGGCGCCGATGCGCGAGATTCTGGCGATGAATGCCGATTTCACTTTGATCGAAGGCGCGGGTGGCTGGCGGGTGCCGTTGGCGGATCAGGACAATTTGTCGGATCTGGCGATTGCGTTGAAGCTGCCGGTGATTCTGGTGGTGGGCGTGCGCCTGGGTTGCATCAGTCATGCGTTGCTGACGGCTGAGGCGATTGCTCGGGATGGCCTGCAATTAGCGGGGTGGGTGGCGAATATCATCGATCCGAAGACTTCGCGGCTGGAAGAAAACCTCGCGACGCTGGCCGAGCGAATTCCGGCGCCGTGTTTGGGGCGCGTGCCGAAACTCAAGGCGTTGAGCGCAGAAGCGGTGGCGGATCATTTGCAACTGGATCTGCTCGACTAAGCTTTTCTCTATGGGCAGGCACTGTGCCATTAGTGTTTTTGACGGGTGTTTTTCTGGCGCCTCTGGTTCAATGGCGCCATTGATCCTTCCCAAGGATGAGAACTGTTATGGAAATCTCCGGTAACACAGCTTTTTATGCAGGTCTGAGCTCGATTCAGAGCGGGCAGAACCGCGTTGATCAGGCCGCCAGCCAGATTGCCAACAACACCATTGAGCGTTCGGTCACCAGCCAGTCTTCGGAAGCGCAGGTCGATCGTCTGCGTGGCGTTGATCGCAGCCAGCAAATGGACCTGGGCAGCGACATGGTGCAAATGGCCCAAGGCAAGTTTCAAGTGGAGCTGGGCGTAAAAGTCGCCAAAGCTTCCGACGAAATGCTCGGTACGATCATCGACACTTTTGCCTGATTTTTCGCCATCTGCCCCCTGAACGCCGCGCTTTGTCGCGGCGTTTTTCGTTGTAAGTCCTTCTACCTCAACTAATCTTTTTTCAGCACCCGTGACTCGATCGAGCGCATGGCGGTTTGCTGTGTCCGGCGTTTGAAAGATGCGATGACGAACGGCAAAAGATCGATGCTTGACAAGATTTCGGCGTAAACGTATGTTTCAAACAACTGTTTGACCGTCACAACAAATCAACACGGTCGTTCATTCCCGGTTACATCAGCAGAGGTTTATCGCTATGCCTGACTACAAGGCCCCCTTGCGTGATATTCGCTTCGTTCGTGACGAACTGCTCGGCTACGAAGCGCACTATCAGAGCCTTCCGGCTTGCGCAGACGCAACTCCAGACATGGTTGACGCCATTCTCGAAGAAGGCGCCAAGTTTTGTGAGCAGGTACTGGCGCCGCTGAACCGCGTGGGCGACCTCGAAGGTTGCACCTGGAGCGAGTCCGGCGTGAAAACCCCGACCGGCTTCAAAGAGGCTTACAAGCAATTCGTCGAAGGCGGCTGGCCAAGCCTGGCGCACGACGTTGAGCACGGCGGCCAAGGCTTGCCGGAGTCGCTGGGTCTGGCAGTGAGCGAGATGGTTGGCGAAGCCAACTGGTCGTGGGGCATGTACCCAGGCCTGTCGCACGGTGCGATGAACACCATCTCCGAGCACGGCACCCCTGAGCAGCAAGAAGCCTATCTGACCAAACTGGTTTCCGGCGAATGGACCGGCACCATGTGCCTGACCGAACCACACTGCGGCACCGACCTGGGCATGCTGCGCACCAAGGCCGAACCTCAGGCTGATGGCTCCTATAAAGTCTCCGGCACCAAGATCTTCATCTCGGCCGGTGAACACGATATGGCCGACAACATCGTCCACATCGTACTGGCCCGCCTGCCGGACGCACCGGCCGGCACCAAAGGCATCTCGCTGTTCATCGTTCCAAAGTTCATGCCCAATGCTGATGGCACCGTCGGTGCACGCAACGCAGTGAGTTGCGGTTCGCTGGAACACAAGATGGGCATCCACGGCAACGCCACTTGCGTGATGAACTTCGACGGCGCCACCGGTTACCTGATCGGCCCGGCGAACAAAGGCCTGAACTGCATGTTCACCTTTATGAACACCGCTCGCCTGGGTACCGCGCTGCAAGGTCTGGCCCACGCCGAAATCGGTTTCCAGGGCGGCCTGAAATACGCTCGCGACCGTCTGCAAATGCGCTCCCTGACTGGCCCGAAAGCGCCGGACAAAGCCGCTGACCCGATCATCGTGCACCCTGACGTACGCCGCATGCTGTTGACCATGAAGGCTTTCGCCGAAGGCAACCGTGCGATGGTGTACTTCACCGCCAAACAGGTCGACATCGTCAAATACGGCGTCGATGAAGAAGAGAAAAAGAAAGCCGACGCATTGCTGGCCTTCATGACCCCGATCGCCAAGGCGTTCATGACCGAAGTCGGTTTTGAGTCCGCCAACCACGGCGTACAGATCTACGGCGGCCACGGCTTCATCGCCGAGTGGGGCATGGAGCAGAACGTTCGCGACAGCCGCATTTCGATGCTGTACGAAGGCACCACCGGTATCCAGGCACTCGATCTGCTGGGCCGTAAAGTGCTGATGACGCAAGGCGAGGCCCTGAAAGGCTTCACCAAGATCGTCCACAAGTTCTGCCAGAACAACGAAGGCAACGAAGCCGTTGCAGAGTTCGTCGCACCGCTGGCGGCAATCAATAAAGAGTGGGGCGAGCTGACCATGAAGGTCGGTATGGCCGCCATGAAAGATCGCGAAGAAGTCGGCGCGGCCTCCGTGGACTACCTGATGTACTCCGGTTATGCCTGCCTGGCTTATTTCTGGGCCGACATGGCTCGTGTAGCAGCCGAGAAGCTGGCAGAAGGCAGTGGCGACGCGGCGTTCTACACCGCCAAGCTGCAAACCGCGCGCTTCTACTTCCAGCGCATTCTGCCGCGTACCCGTACGCACGTGGCCACCATGCTGTCGGGCGCCAACAACCTGATGGACATGAAAGAAGAAGACTTCGCACTGGGCTACTAAGCCTTAACGCAGTCTTTTGAAAAACCGCTGCTCCTTTGGGGGCGGCGGTTTTTTTTGCGCTGAATTTATCCCCAACACTGGGGATGTTTCCCCAGCAGAAACGGTGAGCTGACAGCGCGCCTTCCCCGTGTTTATTGATTCAAAATGTTTCTCGAAAGGATGGCCAATTAATTGCACTGCGCTGATTAACCGGCGCTCACGAGAAATCCTGTGCTGTTCCACGACGCCTCTCGCCCGGCAAAACGCATAACAACAACGTTAGGGTGAAGCACATGAACATCTGCCGACTTGTCTGGTTAGCCCTTGCACTCGCCACTTTCAACACGATGGCCGCTACACCGACCGAAGTCGATCCGCCGGTACCGGAAGTGCCAAGCCTGCAATCCTTGCGTGGCATGCTGCCGCCCGATCCCTCCGGAACCGAGGGCGGACGCAAGGTCGACCTGATGACCGACTACGTGCTCAACCGCTCCGCCGCTATCCTGCTGGGCAAGGCGTTGTTCTGGGACATGGAAGTCGGCAGCGATGGCGCCACCGCGTGCGCGTCCTGCCACTATCACGCTGGCGTCGATCACCGCATCACCAACCAACTCAACCCCGGCCAGGCGCACACCAATGCCAACGTCGCCTCGATCTTCAACAAACCTTTTGTCGCGTCGGA
Organism: Pseudomonas sp. 43A; assembly: GCF_013363935.1. Taxonomy (NCBI): domain Bacteria; kingdom Pseudomonadati; phylum Pseudomonadota; class Gammaproteobacteria; order Pseudomonadales; family Pseudomonadaceae; genus Pseudomonas; species Pseudomonas sp. 43A. The sequence continues at coordinate 6,426,637 of NZ_CP054880.1, read as the reverse complement.
CATTCCCGGTGACGTGGCGTCCTACGCGACGCTGTCCGGTGGCAAGGGCGGGCCTAACTACACACTGAAGAAAACCGATTTCCCGACCCATGTGCTGAGCAACCCACTGGAGCGCAACTCGCCGATCGTTTACTCGAGCGATGACGTGGTCGGCTCCCAAGGCGTATTCGACGCCAACTTCGTCAAACCCAATCAACCGCGCTTCGACAAGTGCACCCAGCAACCGGACGGCATCTTCCAGGTCGGCGGCATCAACGTACGCCGCAGCACCGGGCGCAACGCGCCGTCGGTGATCAATGCTGCGTTCAACGTGCGCAACTTCTGGGATGGCCGCGCGAACAACGTGTTCAACGGTTTTTCGCCGTTCGGTAATCGTGATCCCGATGCGGGCATTTACGTGACCAGCGAGCGCAACACCGTGGCAAGCAAAGTCCGGCTGGCACTCAACGACGCATCTGCCGCGTCGCAAGCGGTGGGACCGCCGGGTAGCGGGGTGGAAATGTCCTGCGGCGGCCGCACTTTCGCCGACATCGGCCGGCGCATGCTCGATCAGTTGATGCTCAAGCAACAGCGGATTTCTTCCAACGACTCGGTGCTCGCTTCGGTATCCGGCGCACGGCGTCCGACCTATCGCGAATTGATCAAAAACGCCTTCCAGCCACGCCTGTGGAACGCCACGCAAAATGTGCTGGTGGGCGGTGCGCCGTATACGCAGATGGAAGCCAACTTCCCGCTGTTCTTCGGGTTGGCGATTCAGATGTACGAATCCACCCTGATCTCTGACCAGGCGCCGATTGATGCCTATCTGCAAGGCGATTCAACCGCCATGAACGCGCAGCAGGTCCAAGGCATGAACCTGTTTCTCGGCAAAGGTAAATGTGTGAACTGCCATGGCGGCGCGGAGCTGACCAATGCCGCCAGCCGCCTGCTGATGCACCCACGTGAGCGCATTGAACGCATGGTCATGGCCGATAACCTGATCACCCTTTACGACAACGGTTTCTACAACACCGGTGTGCGTCCGACCTCAGAAGACCTCGCGCTCGGTGGCTCGGATGCCTGGGGTAACCCATGGTCGTTCAGCCGCCAGTACAACAAGCTGTTGCAAGGCGGCAGCATTCCCGATCCGCTGGACGTCGATGTCTGCACCTTCGAGGCACCGCTGAGCGCAGCGATTCCGTGCGACGCGACGCTCAAACCCAACGTCAACTTCCGTGATTCGGTCGACGGCGCCTTCAAGACGCCGACCTTGCGTAACATCGCGCTGACCGGCCCGTACTTCCACAACGGCAGCCGCGCGACGCTCAAACAGGTGATGGAGTTCTACAACCGTGGCGGCGACCGTCGCGGCGAGGACGCCAACAACACCAGCGGTTTCGAGCATCCTTCGGCGAATCAGCACAATACGTCGAACCTCGATCCGGACATGACCAACCTCAACCTGACTCCCGATGAGATCGACGCGTTGGTGAAATTCATGGAAGTCGGCCTGACCGATCCGCGTGTGGCCTGGGAACGGGCGCCATTCGATCATCCGTCACTGGTCATCCCGCAAGGCCATATCGGTGATGAAAACGCGGTGACCCAACGGCCCGCCAGCCCGAAAGTCACCACCCGCCAGGCAGCGGACGCTTCGCTCAATCTCAAGCCTTACGGCGCCGAGGGGCGCAGCACGGCGGAGGGGCCATTACTGCCGTTCTACAACGATTTGTGAGGAATATTTCCAGGCCTGGCCATCAGTGATGGTGGCCAGCATGGCAAATCGGGCAAAAAACTTGGCAAATCGCTCAGATAGTCAGGTTTTCTGCCGTTACAGAGACTGCGTGTGATGTGGATCACATTGTGTGTGCTTAACTGGCCACATTGCAGGCACAATGCCATCTCTTTGATATGACGGGTCGGAGCTTTACCCTTGCCGCGTTCTTCCGCTGTACGTTTCAGTCATTTCCTACCTTCACTGCTGTTGTTACTCGCGGGGTTGGCGGCTGCGTACGTCAAAGACCTCAGCGTGTTCTTCACTTCGCTGTTCAATGTGTTGCCGACCTTGGTGCTGCTGTTGGGTGGCGCTTATTGCGCGGTTTACCGACGTCAGCGCGAACTTTTTCTGATGCTCACGGTGTACATCGCCTACTTTCTGCTCGACACCCAGACCGACTATTACCGCGATAACGGCAAGGTCCGTGAAGACGCTGCGGTGGTCTTTCATCTTGTGTGTTTGCTGCTGCCGTTATTGTTCGGCCTGTTCGCTGCGTGGCAGGAACGTACGCACCTGTTTCAGGACATGGTCGCGCGGTTCGCCGTGTTGCTGGCCTTTGGCAGTGTGGCGTTGGGCCTTGAGCAAAGTTATCCCCAGGCGCTGCTGATGTGGCTGTCGGAAATCCGCTGGCCGGCGCTGCATGGCGCATGGATGAGTCTGATCCAGCTTTCCTATCCGGTATTCATCTCGGCGTTCCTGCTGTTGGCCTGGCAGTACTGGCGCAATCCGCGTCCACTGCATGCGGCACAATTGGTTGGCCTGCTCGGCGTGTTCTGGATGCTGCCGAAAACCTTCATCCTGCCGTTCACCCTGAACATCATGTGCAGTCAGGTGATGTTGATGATCGCCGCCGCCGTTGCGCACGAGGCTTATCAAATGGCCTTCCGCGACGAACTGACCGGTCTGCCGGGACGTCGTGCGCTCAACGAACGCATGCAGCGCCTGGGCCGCAACTATGTGCTGGCCATGAGCGACGTCGACCACTTCAAGAAATTCAACGACACCCACGGTCACGATGTCGGTGACCAGGTACTACGTCTGGTCGCCAGCAAGCTGTCGAAAATCAGCGGTGGCGGTAGGGCCTATCGCTACGGTGGTGAGGAATTTGCCCTGGTGTTCGCAGGCAAAACCCTTGAAGAGTGCATGCCGCACCTTGAGGTGATCCGCGAGTCGATTGCCTCCTACAGCATTCAACTGCGCAATCAGGAAAACCGTCCACAGGACGATCAGCAAGGTCGTCAGCGCCGCGCCGGCTCGGGTGCGTCCAGTGTGTCGGTGACGGTAAGCATCGGCGTCGCCGAACGAGTGGAACAACGCAACCCGGAACAAGTGCTGAAGTCCGCCGACGAGGCGCTCTACGCCGCTAAAGGCGCGGGGCGTAACTGCGTGGTCGCATTCGGCCAGAACCGCCGCGGCGCGGTGCGCATGGACACCGCTGCGGGTTGAGTGATGACGGCGCATTCAGCGTCTGCACAATGATTGTTTGGCGTGGTGGCCGGCAGTAGGTTGAGGCAATCTGCTGACGGAGAAGCCACCATGCCTGAGTACAAAGCTCCCCTGCGCGACATGCGCTTTCTGATCGACCACGTCTTCGACTTCCACGCCAATTACGCCATCCTTGGCGCCCACGACGCCAGCCCGGACATGATCAACGCGATCCTCGAAGAGGGCGCGAAGTTTTGCGAGAACGTTCTGGCGCCGCTTAATCGCAGCGGCGACGAAGAGGGCTGCCATTTCGACAACGGTGTGGTGACAACGCCTACAGGCTTCAAGCAAGCCTTCGCACAATACGTCGAGGGCGGCTGGCACGGTCTGGCCGCAGACCCAACCTACGGCGGCCAAGGCCTGCCAAGCTCGCTGGGGCTGGTGATCAGCGAAATGGTCGGCTCCAGCAACACGTCCTGGGGCATGTACCCGGGGCTGACTCACGGCGCGATGTCGGCGATCCATGCCCACGGCAGCGCTGAACAGAAAAAGACTTATCTGAGCAAACTCACCGCCGGGCAATGGACCGGCACCATGTGCCTGACCGAAGCCCATTGCGGCACCGACCTGGGCATCATCAAGACCCGCGCCGTACCTCAGGCCGACGGCAGCTACGCGATCACCGGCAGCAAGATTTTCATCTCCGCCGGCGAGCACGACATGAGCGACAACATCATCCATTTGGTGTTGGCCAAGTTGCCGGATGCGCCGGCCGGGACCAAGGGCATCTCGCTGTTTATCGTGCCGAAGTTCTTGCCGGATACTGCAGGCGAGGCGGGCGCGCGCAACGGCGTTTCCTGCGGTTCGATTGAACACAAAATGGGCATCAAGGCCTCGGCCACTTGCGTGTTGAACTTCGACTGCGCCAAGGGTTACCTGATCGGTGAGCCGAACAAGGGCCTGAACTGCATGTTCACCATGATGAACCATGCACGCCTTGGCACCGGGATGCAGGGTTTGTGTCTGGGTGAAGCGAGTTTCCAGGGCGCGATCAAATACGCCAACGACCGTTTGCAGATGCGTTCGCTGACCGGTGCCAAAGCCCCGGACAAAGCCGCCGACCCGATCATCGTCCACCCTGACGTGCGGCGTATGCTGCTGACCATGAAAGCCTTCAACGAAGGCAACCGCGCGCTGACCTACTTCACCGCGCAACTGCTCGATGTCGCGCACCTGAGCAGCGACGCCGAGGCGCGGCAGGAGGCGGAAGATCTGTTGGCCTTCCTCACACCAATCTGCAAAGCATTCATGACCGATACCGGGCTGGAAGTGACCAACCACGGCATGCAGGTGTTTGGCGGCCACGGCTTCATTCGCGAATGGGGCATGGAGCAACTGGTGCGCGATTGCCGGATTGCACCGATCTACGAGGGCACCAACGGCATTCAGGCGCTGGACCTGCTCGGGCGCAAAGTGCTGGGCAGTCAGGGCAAGCTGCTGCGCGGCTTCACCAAAATAGTCCACAAGTTCTGCGCGGCCAACGCTGAGCATCCGCAACTGGGCAGTTTCGTTGCGCAACTCAATGAGCTGAACCAGCAGTGGGGCGACCTGACCATGAAGGTCGGCATGGCGGCGATGAAGAACCCGGATGAAGTGGGCGCGGCGTCTGTGGATTATTTGATGTACAGCGGTTACATCATTCTCGGTTATCTGTGGTTGCGCATGGCATTGGTGGCGCAGGCGCAACTGGAGGCGGGCGAGGGCGAGGCGGATTACCTGCGCGGGAAATTGGCGACGTGCGAGTTTTACTTCAAGCGTTTGTTGCCGCGTACGGCAGCGCATCGGGCGGCGATTGAGGCGGGGAGTGATTGTTTGATGAAGTTGCCTGCTGAACTGTTTGCGCTTTAAGGAAGATCAAAAGATCGCAGCCTTCGGCAGCTCCTACATAGGATCGTGTTTTACCTGTAGGCGCTGGCGAAGGCTGTGATCTTTTTTTGATGACTAGAAATAACAAAACAGTCACCGGTTGACCCTATGTGTCGCAAAAGTTGTTGAGGTACACTCCGGCTCAACGAAAACACCCTTCCACGAATCACCGTTTAGATCTTGCGAGGTTTGCCATGGCTGACTACAAAGCGCCGCTGCGCGATATGCGCTTCGTCCTCAATGAAGTGTTCGAGGTCGCCAAACTCTGGGCCGAACTTCCAGCACTGGCCGAGACCGTCGACGCCGAAACCGTTGAAGCCATTCTCGAAGAGGCCGGCAAGGTCACCAGTAAAAGCATCGCGCCATTGAGCCGCGCCGCTGACGAAGAAGGCTGTCACTGGGCCGACGGCGCCGTCACCACTCCAGCCGGTTTCCCACAGGCTTATCAGACTTATGCCGAAGGCGGCTGGGTTGGCGTCGGTGGCGATCCGCAATACGGCGGCATGGGCATGCCCAAAGCCGTGTCGGCGCAGGTCGAAGAAATGGTCAACTCCGCCAGCCTGTCCTTCGGTCTGTACCCGATGCTGACCGCCGGCGCCTGTCTGTCGATCAACGCTCACGCCAGTGAAGAACTGAAAGCCGCGTACCTGCCGAACATGTACGCCGGCGTCTGGGCAGGTTCCATGTGCCTGACCGAGCCGCACGCCGGCACCGACCTTGGGATCATTCGTACCAAGGCCGAGCCTCAGGCCGACGGTTCCTATAAGGTCAGCGGCACCAAGATCTTCATCACCGGTGGCGAACACGACCTCACCGAAAACATCATCCATCTGGTACTGGCGAAACTGCCGGACGCCCCGGCGGGCCCGAAAGGCATTTCGCTGTTCCTCGTGCCGAAATTCATGGTCAATGCCGACGGCAGCCTGGGCGCGCGTAACCCGGCGAACTGCGGTTCGATCGAACACAAAATGGGCATCCAGGCGTCCGCGACCTGCGTGATGAACTTCGACGAAGCCGTGGGATATCTGGTCGGCGAGCCGAACAAAGGTCTGGCCGCGATGTTCACCATGATGAACTACGAGCGCCTCGGCGTCGGCATCCAAGGCCTGGCCACCGGTGAGCGTTCGTATCAGAACGCCGTTGAATACGCCCGCGACCGTCTGCAAAGCCGTTCGCCGACTGGCGCGCAGAACAAAGACAAGGTCGCTGACCCGATCATCGTTCACCCGGACGTGCGTCGCATGCTGCTGACCATGAAAGCCTCGAACGAAGGCGGCCGGGCGTTCTCCACGTACGTGGCGATGCAACTCGACACCGCCAAGTTCAGCGAAGATGCCACCACCCGTAAGCGTGCGGAAGATCTGGTCGCGTTGCTGACGCCAGTGGCCAAGGCATTCCTCACCGATCTGGGACTGGAAACCACGGTGCACGGCCAGCAGATTTTCGGCGGCCACGGCTACATCCGCGAGTGGGGCCAGGAGCAACTGGTGCGTGACGTGCGCATCACCCAGATCTACGAAGGCACCAACGGCATTCAGGCACTGGACCTGGTCGGGCGCAAGATCGTCGGCAGTGGCGGCGCGTTCTACAAGCTGTTCGCTGACGAGATTCGCCACTTCACCGCTTCCGCCAGTGCCGATCTGGGCGAATTCACCAAGCCGCTGAACGATGCCGTCGACACTCTCGACGAACTGACCTCGTGGTTGCTGGATCGGGCAAAAAACAACCCGAACGAAATCGGCGCGGCTTCGGTCGAATATCTGCAAGCGTTCGGATACGTTTCCTATGCCTACATGTGGGCATTGATGGCCAAAGCCTCACTGGGCAAAGAAGCGCAGGACGATTTTTATGCCAGCAAACTGGGCACCGCGCGCTTCTACTTCGCCCGTTTGCTGCCGCGTATTCACTCGTTGAGTGCGTCGGTGAAGGCCGGTAGCGAATCGCTGTTCCTGCTGGATGCGGCGCAATTCTGATGCGATGACGTTATGTAAGCATTCTCTTACATGACGTGCTGCTGTTCTCCCATATGCGTAGATTGGATCCACGGCTAATCTACATTTCATGGACGTCGCGCAGGAAGCGCAAAGCAACAACACGGACACGTAGGATTCTGCCAGGGTGGCGGAGTGAAATGGATGTCAGGGAAACAGTCTGCAAAGCCCCGCTTCGGCGGGGTTTTCTTTTGCCTGCAGAAAAGTAGTCAGGCCATCGGATCAAGCGTCGGCTTCACTTCGCGCTCCATCACTTCTTCCAGCAGTGTCTGCAACAGCGCCAAAGGCGCCTGCTGACGCTGCACATCGCGACAGACCAACCCAACCTTCAGCGGCACCCGTGGCTCGCTCAGCGGTTTCCACAGCAGATCCTGATCGTCGTATTCCTTCTGCGAACGCCCCGGCAGCACCGTCGCCAGTCTGGTGTGCGGCAGACTGTCGAGAATTCCCACCATATTGTTCAGCTCGGCTTGCACCTGCGGGCGGCGTCCGAGGGCGGTCAGTTGTGCCTGCCAAATCTGGCGGATCTGGAACTCTTCGCCCAATAGCAACATTGGCAACTCGGCGGCCTGGCGCATTGAGACTTTCTTGAATTCACGCAACGGATGATCCGCCGGGATCACCAGCGTCAGTTCATCTTCGTAGAGCATCACGCCGTGCAGACCCGGTTGGCGCGGCGGTAGATAACTGATGCCGATGTCCAATGAACCGTTGAGCAGTCGCCGCTCGATCTCAAGTCCGGTCAACTCATAAATCTGCACCACCAGATGCGGCTGCGCCTTGCGCACCCGTTCGAGCATTTGCGGCACCAGACTGGTGTGAACCGTTTGCAGCACGCCAATCGCCAGCGTACGCAAGGCCTGTCCTTTGAAATTTCCCAACGCCTCGCGCGCCCGTTGCAAACCATCGAGCAACGGCAACGCGTGGTTGTACAAGGTGTGCGCTGCTAGGGTAGGCAGCAGGCGCTTGCTGCTGCGTTCGAACAGGGTGACGTCGAGGTTCTGTTCGAGCTGGCGGATCTGCTGCGAGAGCGCCGGTTGCGAAATCGACAGGCGTTCCGCCGCCCGGCCGACATGACCTTCCTCGTAGACCGCGACGAAATAACGCAGTTGCTTGAAATCCATAAGTAATGCTTATCGAAAATGCTGGGAAATCGAAATGGCCCCCAGGCGTCAGTGCGCCTAGTCTAACCGCATTCATAAGGCTTACAGGGCCAGAAAGCGCGATGAATAGCGTTCGCTTCGACAGTGTTTGCATAGGCAGTTCAAAACACCTGAAACGAGGTGTTTTTCAATGAATCTGTTCGGTTTGCGGCGCCAGACGCCGAGTCTTGATGACCTCGCCTTCGAGGCCAATCCTGCTGAAAGCAGCGAAAATCTTAGCGTTGAAAGGCTGATGCCCAGCGTCGAACGGCCGCAGCAGGTGTTCGTCCGGGGGCAGGGTTCGTGGTTGTGGGACAGTAACGACCGCGCGTACCTCGATTTTTCCCAGGCCGGTGGCGCCAACAGTCTTGGCCACAGCCCTTCGGCGCTGGTCAAAGCCATCAACAGTCAGGCGCAAGCGCTGATCAATCCCGGTTTCAATCTGCATAATCGCGGCATGCTCAGCCTTGCCGAGCGTCTGTGCGCTGCCACTTCCAGCGATCAGGCCTACTTGCTCAACAGCGGCAGCGAAGCCTGTGAAGCGGCGATCAAACTGGCGCGTAAATGGGGCCAACTGCATCGCGGCGGCGCCTCGCGGATTATCGTTGCGAAGCAGGGTTGTCATGGTCGCAGCCTGGCGACGATTTCCGCCTCCGACAGTTGCAACCTGCACAACCGTTTTGCGCCGTTGCTGCCGGGTTTCGATCTGGTGCCGTTCAACGACTTGCCGGCGTTGCACGCGGCGGTCGATGCGCAGACAGTAGCGATCATGCTGGAGCCGATCCAGAGCGATGCCGGCGTCGTTCCGGCCACCGAGCATTACCTCAAGGGTGTCGAACGTCTCTGCCGTGAGCTGGGCCTTCTGCTGATCCTCGACGAAGTACAAACCGGCATCGGCCGTTGCGGTACTTTGCTCGCCGAACAATCCTACGGCGTGCGCGCCGATATCGTCGTGCTCGGCAAAGGACTTGGCGGCGGTGTGCCATTGGCGGCGCTGCTGGCGCGGGGCAAAGCATGCTGTTTCGAGGCCGGCGAATTGGGCGGCACGCATCACGGCAATGCATTGATGACGGCGGCCGGTCTGGTAGTTCTCGACAGCGTGCACGACCGCAGCTTTCTCCAGCAGATCAACGATAACGGTCAGCACCTGCGTGAAGGTCTGGCCCGATTGGCGCACCGTTACGACCACGGTCAGTTGCGCGGCCAGGGCCTGTTCTACGGATTGAACCTGTCAGACGATTCCGCCGAAGCTGTGGTCCACGCCGCCCACCACGAAGGCCTGCTGCTCAACGCCCCGCAAGCCAACTGTTTGCGCTTCACTCCGGCCCTCACCGTAAGCAAAACCAACATCGACGAAATGCTCCTGCGCCTGGGCCGCGCGTTCTCGCGAGTGCGTACCGCACAACTGCAATGCCGCAAAGGGATTGCCGTCTGAGCTGAAGTTTCCTACCCGATTTCCAGAACCGTCTCGCGGTATAACGCACGCCCCACGCCTGATTCTTTTGGCGTGGGGCGTTTTTTTGTGAGGTGATGGCGATCAAATGGCAGTTGCACTGAACCCTGACGAACGGCGCAGGTCGATTAGCTTGTATGGCTCAAGTGAGCCAACCCCCATACAGGAGCTGCCCCATGGATTTCATTCGCATCATCATCGCTATTCTGTTGCCACCACTGGGCGTGTTTCTGCAGGTCGGGTTTGGCGGGGCGTTCTGGTTGAACATTCTGCTGACGCTGTGCGGGTATATTCCGGGGATCGTGCATGCGGTGTACATCATCGCCAAGCGCTGAGTTCTGCGGCGCCAAGTAGATAGCTTTCGCGAGCAGGCTCGCTCCCACAGGGGATTTGTGAACAACACAGATCCAATGTGGGAGCGAGCCTGCTCGCGAATGGGGCACCTCGGTTTTGAACGGGGCGCGATGATCAGTCCGCCAATCCCATTACCTGGCGATAGAACTTCCACTCCTGCTCGAGCGCATGCGCCTGATTGGCCGCACGGCGGAAACCGTGGCGTTCGTCCGGGTAGTAATGTGCTTCGACCGGGATGCCGTTCTCCTCAAGTGCCGTGACCATGTCGCGGGTCTGTTGCGGAACAACGACCGCATCCAGCTCACCCTGAAAGAAAATCACCGGCACGCCAATGTTGCTAGCATGCAGCAGCGGTGTGCGGGCCGCGTAGCGTTCGGCGTCTTGCTCAGGATCACCGATCAGCCAGTCAAGATAATCACCTTCGAACTTATGCGTCGCCCGGCCCAGAGCGACCGGATCGCTGACTCCGTAAAGACTGGCACCCGCTCGGAATACCTGTTGGAACGCCAGCGCACACAACGTGGTGTAGCCGCCTGCGCTGCCACCCCGAATAAATGCGCGCTCACCGTCGATCAAACCCTGCTCGGCGAGATAGCTCACCACCGCGCAAGCATCCTCGACATCCACCTCGCCCCAGCTCAAGTGCAGCGCTTGCCGATATTCGCGGCCATAACCGCTGCTGCCGCGATAGTTGAGATCAGCGACGGCGAAGCCACGTTGCGTCCAGTACTGAATGCGCGGGTCGAGAATCGGGTAGCAGGCCGATGTTGGGCCGCCGTGGATGAACACCACCAGCGGCGGTTTTGTCTCACCGCTCATGGCTGGATAAAAGAACCCGTGCGCTTCGCCGGAACCACTTGGGTAGCGCAGGGTTTGCGGACGGCTGATGCGCTCAGCGGGCAGGGGCGCCACGCCACCCACCAGCACGTTCACTTCTCGCGTGGTTCGATCAATGGCGATGACCGCCGAAGGACTGATCGGTGAGGCGGCGATGCAGTAGATAAATCGCTCATCCACAGCGAGATGACGGAAGCGGCTGTAGTCACCAGTGAAATCTTCGTCACCGAGCGTCAGGCGACCAAAACCACCTTCGCTCCAGCTCGCCAAAAACGAATTATCAACAGGCAACCAGGTGCAGCCGCCCAACTGCCAAGGCGCCGGCGCATGATCGGCCGGCGCGGCAGGCAGTGGCGCCAAACCGTCCGAAGTCTCAGCCCACGGCTGCCAGAATCCACCGCGATCAGTCAGGCAATACAGTCGACCTTCAGCATCAAATCGTGGTTGTTGAATGGACTCTTCAACCTCATCGCCAGCAACGCAGCGCGGCGAACCAAAGGCGCCGTCAGCCAAGCGTTCCGCCACCATCAACCGCGTCGACGTCCATGGCTGATGCGGCCGGCTCCACTCGATCCACGCTAAACGCAGGCCATCCGCACTGAGGATTGGCGCCGCATAAAAATCCGCACCTTCAGCCAATAAATACCGCGTCCCGTCAGCCAGATCGATTGCTACGAGCCGATGCTGATCGTGCTGTTCTTCCACCGCCAGCACCTGGCCGAAGGCAAAATGCAGATCGCCATAACGGCACTCGCCCGACGTCAATGCCTCCGGCTCGCCACCGAGCTTCTGGCGGTACAACTGCTGATCCGCCTCAGCGACGAAAACCACCCCATCCGGCGTCAGACAAAACGCGCCACCGCCATATTCGTACACGCGACTGCGCACACTGAAGCCATCCGGCGTCAGACATCTCGCCACGCCATCGCGCCAATGCCAGATCCGGCATGCGGCATCTTCCGGGCGATATTCATTCCAGAACAGCCCATTGGCACCGAGCTGCAACTCGGCGAAATCCATGCCGGCCGCGACGGCTTGCGAGGCGCTGAAAGGCTCAGCCCTTGGCGATGAGGCGTGAGTTTCGTTCATTGCGAAAGGCCAATTGTTCGATGGTTTGGGTGGCGGTCTCGGCTTCTTCGCGGGCCTTGAGAATCACACCGTGATGTTCGGACTTGCTGCACACCGGGTCGGCATTGCTCGCATCGCCGGTGAGCATGAACGCCTGGCAGCGACAGCCGCCGAAATCTTTTTCTTTCTCGTCGCAGGAGCGGCACGGCTCGGGCATCCAGTCGTAACCACGGAAGCGGTTGAAGCCGAACGAGTCGTACCAGATGTGCTGCATGCTGTGGTCGCGCACATTGGGAAATTGCACCGGCAGCTGTCGGGCGCCATGGCAGGGCAGGGCGGTGCCGTCCGGGGTGACTGTCAGAAAGATGCTGCCCCAGCCGTTCATGCAGGCTTTCGGGCGTTCTTCGTAGTAATCCGGGGTGACGAAAATCAGCTTGCACGGATGCCCTTCGGCTTCCAGCTTCGCCCGGTATTCGTTGGTGATGCGTTCGGCACGGACCAGTTGCTCTTTGGTCGGCAACAGGCCGACACGATTGAGCTGCGCCCAACCGTAAAACTGGCAGGTGGCGAGTTCGACAAAGTCGGCCTCAAGCGCAATGCACAGTTCGATGATGCGGTCGATCTTGTCGATGTTGTGCCGATGGGTGACGAAGTTCAGCACCATCGGATAGCCATGGGCCTTCACCGCACGAGCCATTTCCAGTTTCTGCGCGAAGGCTTTTTTCGAGCCGGCGAGCAGATTGTTCACTTGCTCGTCGCTGGCCTGGAAACTGATCTGGATGTGATCGAGGCCAGCCTTTTTGAAATCGCTAATTTTCTGCTCGGTCAGGCCGATGCCGGAGGTGATCAGATTGGTGTAGAAACCCAGCTGCCGCGCTTCATGAATCAGCTCGGCGAGATCCTGACGCACCAGCGGTTCGCCGCCGGAAAAGCCCAGTTGCGCCGCGCCCATCTCCCGCGCTTCGCGGAAGACCTTGATCCACTGCTCGGTGCTCAACTCTTTGCCCTGCTCGGCGAAGTCCAGCGGATTGGAGCAGTACGGACATTGCAGCGGGCAGCGGTAGGTCAGCTCGGCGAGCAGCCACAGCGGCAGGCCGACTTCAGGCTTGGGCGGCAGATCAGGCAAGTTCGATCCAGTGCTGCGCACGGGCAACCTCCATGAATTGCTCGATGTCGTCACCGAGCTCGGGCACACCGGGGAACTGCTCATCGAGTTTGGCGATGATCGCGGCGACATCGCGTGAACCGTCGATCAGCCCACCGATCAGTGCGGCGCTGTCGTTGAGCTTGATCATGCCTTCCGGGTAAAGCAGCACGTGACCTTTCTGCGCCGGTTCGTACTGGAAACGGTAGCCGGGACGCCAGGTCGGGACTTTGCTGCGGTCGAAACTCATAAGGTGATTCCTTTATGCCAGACGCGTTGTTCGGTGACGCTGTGATACGGCGGGCGGTTCAGTTCGTAGGCCATGCTCATGGCATCGAGCATGCTCCAAAGAATGTCCAGTTTGAACTGGAGAATTTCCAGCATGCGCTCCTGGCCTTCACGCGTCTTGTAGTGCTCAAGCGTGATCGCCAGACCATGCTCGACATCACGCCGCGCCTGACCGAGGCGGGTGCGGAAGTATTCGTAACCGGCCGGATCGATCCACGGGTAATGCTGCGGCCAGCTGTCGAGGCGCGACTGGTGAATCTGCGGCGCGAACAGTTCGGTCAGCGAGCTGCTGGCGGCTTCCTGCCAACTGGCGCGACGGGCAAAGTTGACGTAGGCGTCGACGGCGAAACGCACGCCGGGCAGCACCAGCTCCTGGGAGAGCAGTTGGTCCTGGTCGAGACCGACCGCTTGGCCAAGGCGCAGCCAGGCTTCGATACCGCCATCTTCGCCGGGAGCGCCGTCGTGGTCGAGCAGGCGCTGAATCCACTCGCGGCGGATTTCCCGATCGGGGCAGTTGGCGAGGATCGCCGCGTCTTTCAGGGGGATGTTCACCTGATAGTAGAAGCGGTTGGCGACCCAGCCCTGGATCTGCTCGCGAGTGGCGCGGCCTTCATACATCGCCACGTGATACGGGTGGTAGATGTGGTAGTAGGCGCCTTTGGCGCGCAGCGCCGCTTCGAATTCGGTGGGGGACATTGGCGTGTCAGTCATTGCGGTTCTCCGGGGAACAACCGTTGGAATCCTGGGTGTCTATTCGGACGCCTTCGCGAGCAAGCTCGCTCCCACAGGGTTTGTGAACGCCACAGATCCAATGTGGGAGCGAGCTTGCTCGCGAAGAGGTCGGTCGCTACAGCACAATACTCATGCCATCGAACGCCACTTCAACATTACGTCGCGCCAGTTCGGCACGCTCCGGCGAATCTTCATCGAGAATCGGGTTGGTATTGTTGATGTGGATAAGCACTTTGCGCTGCTCTGGCAGTTGCTCCAGCACTTCCAGCATGCCACCGGGGCCGTTCTGTGCCAGATGGCCCATCTCGCGACCAGTGCGAGTGCCAACGCCACGGCGCTGCATCTCATCGTCATCCCACATCGTGCCGTCGACCAACAGGCAATCGCTGCCGGCCATGATCTCCAGCAACGGCGCATCGACCTTGCCCAGACCCGGCGCGTAGAACAATTTACCGCCAGTGTTCAGGTCTTCAACGATCAGACCAATGTTGTCGCCCGGATGCGGATCGAAGCGGTGCGGCGAGTACGGCGGCGCGGCGCTGCGCAATGGCAACGGAGTGAAACGCAGGTTCGGGCACGCTGCCACAGTGAAGCTCTGGTCGAGTTCGATGCGGTTCCAGTCCAGCCCACCATTCCAGTGCGTGAGCATCTTGAACAACGGGAAACCGGTGCTGAGGTCTTCGTGAACCATGTCCGTGCACCAGACCTTATGCGGGCAGCCTTCGCGCAGGCTGAGCAGACCGGTGGTGTGGTCGATCTGGCTGTCCATCAGGATGATCGCGCTGATGCCAGTGTCACGCAGGGCGCGGCCCGGTTGCATCGGAGCGAAGCTTTGCAGTTGCGCGCGGATGTCCGGCGAGGCGTTGCACAGCACCCAGTTCACGCCGTCATCGGAAATCGCGATGGACGATTGGGTGCGGGCCTTGGCATTCAGGCTGCCGTCGCGAAAACCTGCGCAGTTGACGCAGTTGCAGTTCCACTGCGGAAAACCGCCGCCAGCGGCGGAACCCAGAATCTGGACGAACATGAACACTCCATCATTTCAACGCGGAAAATAAAACGCCCCGGCGAGCCGAGGCGTTGCACTGCAATTCTACGTAAGCAGAACTCAGCGGCTGGCGAAGTACATGGTGACTTCGAAGCCGATACGCAGGTCGGTGTAAGCAGGTTTTGTCCAGGACATGGTGTGTCTCCTCAGGGTGGGTGGGATAGCGCTGTCCATAGTTATAGTCCACGGCAGCGCAAAGATGTTCCAAATAGTTAGGCTGCTATGTTACTCAAAATTTCCGGGTAAATGCCCGTGAATCTTTGAGAAAGCTCCTTGCAGCCTCGGTAATGATCAATTTGCCGCTCGCCATGGGGTGTTGGGCTTCGGATCGCTGGCGAGGCAGAGCCAGCCGCCTTCGGCGTTGATTAAACGCTGGGCAGCGCTAAGCAATGCCTGGCGATCCAGTTGGCGGATCGCAATGATCAATTGCTCAAGATAATCCGATGAGTGGCCAGCGAGCTTGGCCTGCCAAAACAGTTCGGTGGCGTCTTTGCTGGACAGACTGGCGTCATCGAATTGATCGGCGAGGTTTTTGCGCTGCTGTTCAAAACTCGCTTCATCCAATTGTTCGATTCGCATTGGAAGGCTTTCGAGGAATTGCTGAATGTGGCCTAGCAGATCCCCAGGTGCGGTGCTCGGGGATTGCACGCCGAACAGTATCGCCGCTTGCCCGTGAATCTGGCGAAGTGTGCTGAACACCGCGTAGCCCAATTGCAACTCGACGCGCAGGCGCTGATAGAAAGGCGTCTGGCACAACTGCGCCAACAGTCGCCACGCGGCTTCGTCGGCGATGTCGCGGCTGGCGGTCAGGCAGCACAGCAACAAGGCGTGTTCGCTGGAGGCGGTATCGATATGTCGCCAGTGTTTTTGCGCGGGAATCGTCGTCGGCGCAGGCAACTGATTGTCAGGGATCCCGGGAATACGGCTCAAGGCCAGGCCCATCGCGGATTGCGTCTGCTGGTTAAGTCCCAGAGCGAGGCAGTCCCAGCGCGAAGTTGTCCACAGGTGTTTGGCGTCGTCGCCGGTTCTTGCTGATTGCAGAATATGTTCCGGCAGCGCTTTAAGCAGTTGGCGGATGGCGATCAGTGACGTTTCCAGCTCGCTGCTCGGCGAATCAGGGTCAACTTGCGCCAGACTTTTCAGCGCATGCTCGAGGACGCAGGGCATTGGCTCTTGCAGGCCGGTGAGCTTCAGCAGCCATTGATTGCCAGAGACGTTGAAAGACAGATCGACACCGGCCTCCCGCGCGTCTTGCTGAGTTTGCTGAAGACTGCGCTGCAACCGCGATTGAAGATCAGCACCGGCTGCGGCCTCTACTTGCCATCGCAGATAGATCGCACCTTCATCGGTGCTGTCCGGCAACGCTTGACTGAACTGCATCGGCGAGCGCTCGCGACGGCCGCGTGAGCGATCCTGAGCAAATGTGCGCAGCCCTCTATGGGCGCTGGTCTGGCCGCGAATCAGTCCGGCGTTGGCCAGGGGTTCGCTGGCTCGCAGAAAAGGATTGGCAGCAGGCAGGATCCAGTGATCGCTGCAGTTATCCACAGTGCCGATTTCACCGAGGATGTGAGCGAGGGCCTCAACGCCTGCATCGGACAGGCCATTTTCCAACTGTTCACTGTCGAGTCGCGCCAGCTGCAGCGCGCCGGCGACTTGCTGCTGGCGCTGCAGCAGAGCTGCGTATTCTTTGCGCAGTGGCGCCCAATCTTGTTGAGCAAAGAAACTCAGCCAATCCAGGACCTGCTCGCCAATGGCGTTTAACGATTCGGAAGCTGCGATGAACTCCAGATGCAGCAACGCTTGCCTGTCAAAGTGATAGACCGGCGCAGATTTTAATCCATCAGCCAGATTCTGCTGCTGCAAATGCGCCAGTAACCCGCCGGGTTTGGCGCTGTTTAACCAATGGCAGAGAAACGCCAAAGCCTCGACAGACGACTCAGGCAAGGCATCGAACGCAAACATCAGGTTGCCGCGTCGCTCACCGACCTGTTGATAACTTTTTATCGCCAGCGGTATGGATGCCGCCTGCACAACTTTATCCCCAACGGGCAAAACCGCCGCAAATTGTTCAGCCAGTGCTTTTAGTTCTTCAAGATTCTGCGGTCCGACCAGACTCAGAGTCATTTGCCCGGTCCGATAAAACTGCTGGTGGAAATCTTTCAACGCTTGTTGAAACGCAGGTTGCTCGACTTGGAGACTGTCGCGATTCCCCGCATGAAACCCGCGCAACGGATGTTCTGCCGGTAATCCTTCGTACAGGGCAAACTGCTGCTGCGCCGCAGGATCCTGCGACCAAGCGACAAACTCCGCCTGCAACACTTCCCGTTCCCGCAACTGATCGTCCAGATTCATACGCGGATTGGCGAGCATGTCTGACAGTCGCTCCAGCCCCGCGCTGAACGACTGTGTCGGCAACTCAAAGAAAAAGTCAGTGGTCCGCTCTCGCGTGCTGGCATTCACCTGGCCACCGTGACCTTGAACGTAAGCCATCAGCCCTTCATTCGCTGGGAAACGCTCGGTGCCGAGAAACAGCAAATGCTCGAGAAAATGCGCCAGCCCCGGCCACGCCAACGGCACGTCATGGCTACCGGCGGCCACGCGCAAGGCAGCGGCGCTGCGCTTCAGACCGGGCGCATGACGCAGGGTCACGCGCAAGCCGTTGGCCAGGGTTTCGGTGTGAGGACGGGGGTGAGTCGGCGCAGGCATGGGCACTTCCAGAACAGTGAAGTGCCAATGCTAGCGGATTAGCGCTGGTTGAGCGCGCCGTAAAGCTCCGGGCGGCGGTCGCTGAGGTAGCGATTGGCCGCGCGGGAGTCGAGCATCAACTGCCGGTCGAGCTCGCCGATGATCAGTGCTTCGTCGAGTCCGGCCTGGGCGATACGGCTGCCGTCCGGCGCGGCGAGGCTGCTTTGCCCGCAATAGTGGATGTCGCCTTCGTGGCCGCAGTAGTTGGCGTAAGCCACATAGCACTGATTTTCGAAGGCGCGCGAACGCACGGTGACGTCAGCGACGAAATCGAACGGAATCATGTTCGCTGTCGGCACCAGAATCAGTTCGGCGCCGGCGAGTGCCAGACGTCGGGTGTTTTCTGGAAACTCCAGGTCGTAGCAGATCAGGAAACCGAGCTTCCAGCCGTTGAGTTCGACGATGGGAAAATCATCATCACCCGGGCTGAACATCGACCGGTCAAGATCACCAAACAGATGCGTCTTGCGGTAATTGCACAGGCGCTCGCCGTGCGAATCGATCAGCTGCACGGCGTTGTAGATCTGCCCATCGGCAGTCCGCTCCGGGTAGCCATAAACAATCGCCAGACCGGCAGTCTTGGCGATCCGCCCGATCTGCTGCGCCCATTCACCGTTAAAGACCTCGGCCAAGGTGCTGACCGCTTCTGCGCCGATGTTGTAGCCGGTCATGAACATCTCCGGCAGCACCAACAGGTCGGCGCCCTTGGCCTCCATCGCCAGTTGATGCAGGCGTTGCAGGTTGGCGGCGGGGTCCAATGGCAGCGGCGGACATTGGTAAAGGGCTACACGCATCAGGGATTCCTCTTACTCGGGCAGGGCGATAGGGCCGATGTCTTTGAACACATCACCCGGGCCCGGGTTCGCTTTATGTGTCGAACCGCCGAAATGCTTCATGATCCCCCACACCGCGTTGAGCGAGGTCTGCACTGCGCCCTCGACCCATGCCGGTGTCCACGAAACATCGTCGCCAGCGATAAAAATCCCGCGCTGCTCGGCAGGCATCTCGTCCTGCATGAAGTGCGCGTACATGCGCTGGTTGTAGCGATAGTGGCCGGGCAGTGCGCCTTTGAAGGCGCCGAGGAAGTAAGGGTCGGCTTCCCACGATACGGTGATCGGATCGCCAATGATTCGCGCGGCGATGTCGACTTTCGGGTAGATCTTTTTCAATGCGTTCAACGCCAGCTCAACGCGTTTTTCCACCGGGTGCGGCAGCATCTTCAACGCATCGCTCATCCACGAGTACGACAGGCAGATCACCCCCGGTTTGTCGTCGCCGTTGTCGAACAGATAGGTGCCACGGGTCAGGCGGTCAGTGAGGGTCATGCTCATCAGGTCGCGGCCGGTTTCCGGGTCCTTGTCCTTCCAGAATGGGCGGTCGACCATCACAAAGGTTTTCGACGACTGCATGTAGCGGGTGCGGTCGAGGGCCATCCACATCTTTTGCGAGAACAGGGTTTCGTCGCATTCGATCTGGGTGGTCAGCAGCCAGCTCTGGCAAGTGGTCAGTACGGCGGCGTATTCGCGGGTGTCGCCATTGTTGTCGGTGACCGCGAAGCGGCCATCCGGTGCATGGGCAATTTTCTTCACGCCGGAACGCGGTGCGCCACGGTGCAGGGATTTCAGGCTGGTGCCTTCGGGCCAGTGCACGCAGCGCTCCGGCACATGCCGCCAGATGCCTTGTGGGACTTGCTCGACGCCGCCGACCACCAGGTGTTGGTGATCGTCGCAGTTGGTCATCACCACGCGGAAGATTTCCAGCATCGAGTTGGGGAAGTCCGAGTCCCAGCCGCCGGTGCCGAAACCGACCTGACCGAACACTTCGCGATGATGGAACGACAGTTTGGCAAAGGCCTCGGAGGTGGCGACGAAGTCATAGAAGGTGCGGTCGTCCCACAGTGGCACCAAGGTATTCCACAGCTCTTTCAGACGTGGCACATCGCGGTCGCGGATGGCTTGCTGGATATCGGCAAACTGCGAGCCGGCCTCCAGCGCATCCGCCCAGGCGTCAGCCACTTCCTGGAACAGTGCAGGAAGATCCGCCAGTTTCTGTGCGTAATGGGTTTTACCTTCGAGGTCGATCACGGTGCTGCCGGAGGCTGGCGTCAGCGGGTTCGGGAAGGGTCTGGTTTCGAGGCCGAGCTTGTCGACGTAGTGATAAAACGCCGTGGAAGACACTGGAAAACGCATTCCGCCCAATTCAGCGACGATGCCGTCAGTGCCATTGAACGCCTGCGAACGCAGACGCCCACCGAGTTTCGAAGCCTCGTAAACCACCGGTTTCAAACCGAGCTTCATCAGCTCGTAAGCCGCCACCAAGCCAGCGATGCCCGCGCCGACGATCGCCACTTCAGCGCCGTGATTATGCTCAGGAATGCTGCCGAGTCCGGCCGGGTGTTCGATCCAGTCGTCGAACGCGAACGGAAAGTCCGGACCGAAAATGGTGACGGGTTTCTTACCGTCTGCAGGATGGCGATTGTTCTTGTTCATGGCTGACCTTGCTGGCGACCCGACGCGGGATGCGCGTCTGAGTATAGGAAAAGATGCCAGCCATTCTAGGGAGCGTAGAACACGTTAATAAGACGCAAAGTGTCGTCGTTTTGCCAGATTAACGATCAATATGACGATTAGAGGCTGCACACCGACCAAAATGTGGGAGCGAGCCTGCTCGCGAAGACGCCCTGAAATTCACCCGAGAAGCCGGATCAAAATCTTAAACCGGCTGCCCCCGATCAATCTTGCTACTCAAAATGATCGACGTCGTAGTCTTCTCCACCCCGTCCACGCTGCCAATCTGATCCAGCAACTGATCCAGTTGCTCCGGCGAATCCGTACGCAACCACGCCACATAATCAAATTCGCCACTCACCGCACACAGCTGCTGCACCTGCGCCATCGCACTCAACCGGCGCACCACCTCTTTGCCGGAACGCGGCTGCACCTTGATCCCGACATACGCCTGCAGGCCGCCATCGACTACGCGCTGGCCCAGGCGTACGCCGTACCCGGTGATCACTTTGGCCTTTTCCAGCCGCGCCAGCCGCGACGTTACGGTGGTGCGCGCTATGCCCAATTGCCGGGCGAGCATGGCCACGCTCTCACGGGCATTGATTTGCAGAGCGGCGATCAACTGGCGGTCGACTTCATCAAGTACGGGCGGGCGAATATCTGGCAAGGGGCGACTCCATTGGCGCGGATCTTTGGCCTGCACATGTTACAGGCAATGAAAAAGCCGCGCGGATGTGCGGTTTTTTTTACGTTCGTACAGGGAGTTGAATGTTGCGCGAGAGATTCAGCAGTTTGCGCTCTATCAACTGATAACTGCAGTAAGCAACCACCAGGACTGCCGTGTAGGAAACTGTCCAGAACAAAGTTTCATGCCAGAAGTTGTTACCGCTGAGCCCCGTCATAACCCATAGGCGCCCGCAAACACTGAGTGTCAGCACGTGCGAAAGGTACAGCGAATAGGACATATCCCCAGCTGATTTGAGAAAACCGAATGACTTTAATCGACCTTTCGCTTCTTGCAGGGCAAATGCCAACAGTAAAAGCGTGTAACCGCCACCGATCGCAAAGGCTCGTTCCAGGGGTATGGATTGAATGACATCGGCGTCGCCGACTACATCGGTGGTCAATGCGTAGACAAGACCAGCCAGCCCAGTCAGAACCATCAAGGGAATGGTAAAAGGAGACGCAGAAGAAACCGATGAAAGCCTCAGGTATGTGATTCCCGCCAAGGCACCGAGAATGAATTCAATGGAGAACTCATGGAACATCACCCGAAGATAAGGATTTTCCGGCGTATCCGAAAAAATTGAAACGCCGATAATCGTGATTAACCACAGCGCAAATGCATGAGTTATCCGCTTGGCCGGGAGCATCAGGATCAAGGCAAATACGAGATAGAACCAGACTTCATGGATAAGTGACCAGGCGACCATTAACAACGGTAACGCCGAGTGCGGGAGCAGGAAAAATGACCAGGTCATGTCGACAGCCCCTCCCTGAGAACCGTTCACCAGTTCAGGTTTGACCTGAGCGACAAAGAAGATAGCGAGAAAATAAACCCAGTAAGTTGGGTAAATTCGAAAGAATCGCCCTTTGAGAAAATCAGCAACTTCGCCCTTGAGACCGAACTTGTTACGGAAAGCGATAATCATCACAAAACCACTGATGACAAAAAACAGATCTACACCGGTTTGTCCAAAAACAAACAGCTCCGGCAACAGGCGTTCACCTTTTACATACTTGGCATTGATGAATAGTGAGTGAAACGCTACGACAAAAAGAGCTGCCAGTCCTCTGGCCGCTTGTAGCGAGGAAAGTTTGTACACGATTATTCGTCCCTGAAGCCGACTGGCATCTTTTGCCGGCATTCTGAAATTTACGCGACACAGACGCAAGCACGGACACGGGAACAGTTCATCCGCGTATTTCTTTCAGGCCCCAGAAACGACGAAAGCCGCGCATTTGCGCGGCTTTCAGGTTTGGTGGGCCCACACGGACTTGAACCGTGGACCAAAGGATTATGAGTCCTCTGCTCTAACCAACTGAGCTATAGGCCCTCAGTAGGTCGCGGATTATAGCGACGGTTTCTCGGCTGTGCTATCCGAAAAATCCGATACGGCAATACGAAGAAACGTTGCAGCGAATTCTTCAGGTGGCAGGGGCAGGCTGACGATATAGCCCTGGATCTGTTCGCAGCCCTCGGCCGCGAGGAATTGTTGTTGCGCCTGGGTTTCCACACCTTCTGCGATCACGGTGAATTGCATGCTGCGGCCCAGGGCGATGATGGCTCGGACAATCGCCGCATCGTGGGGGTCGTCGGGCAGCCCGCGGACGAAGGACTGATCGATTTTGAGGATGTCCAACGGCAGGCGTTTCAGGTAACTGAGTGAGGAGTAGCCGGTGCCGAAGTCGTCGATTGCCAGTTGTACGCCCAGGTGCTTGAGTTGATGCAGCACCGACAATGCCTCTTCAGCCTGACTCATGATGAAATTTTCGGTAATTTCCAGTTGCAGTAAATCTGGTCTGAGGCGGTTTTCCTTAAGCAGTTGTTCAATGCGCCCAAGCAGATTGGGCTGGCGTAGTTGCGCACCAGCGAGGTTGACTGACAGTGGCCCGAGGCTGTCGTAGATCTGGTTCCATTCGAACATCTGCCGGCAGGCAGTCTCCAGCACCCAGTCGCCGATCTGCAGGATCATCCCGTTCTCTTCGGCCAAAGGAATGAAATGCTCTGGCGGCACTTCGCCAAAGGTCGGATGACGCCAGCGAATCAGCGCTTCGGCGCCGACCAGGCTGTGATCTTCGAGGCTTATTTTCGGTTGGTAGTAGAGGAACAGCTCATCACGCTCGATGGCGCGGCGCAATTCGTGCTCCAGTGCCACGCGTTCGATGGCTTGTGCTGTCAGGTCGCGGGTGTAGCTCTCGACGCGATTGCGACCTTTGGCTTTGGAGCGGTACATCGCCGCATCGGCGTTTTTGACCAGAGTGGCCACGTCGCAACCGTCGCGCGGATAGAGGCTGGTGCCGATGCTGGCGCTGATGAAAAACTCGTGTTCGCCGGCCTGGAACGGCGCGCCGAAGCAGTTGAGCAGTTTCGTGGCGAGATTGTCGGCGTCACTGGCTTGCTGCAGACCGGGGAGCAGAATGATGAATTCGTCACCGCCCAGGCGGGCAACGGTGTCGATGTCGCGCAGCTGTTCTTTCAGGCGCACGGCGATGCCCTTGAGCAGCAGATCGCCGACCGGATGGCCGAGGCTGTCGTTGATGTGTTTGAAGCGGTCAAGATCAAGGAACAGTACCGCGCCCTGACCGCCGTTTTCTTGCTGACTGTTCAGTGCCATCAGCAAGCGGCTTTCGAACAACGTACGGTTCGGCAGGCCGGTGAGCGGGTCGTGGTGAGCCTGATAATCGAGTTTGGCCTGTGCATGCTTGAGGCTGGAGATATCGGCAAATACTGCGACAAAGTGGGTGATGAATCTGTCGCGGTTACGTACGGCGCTGATGGTCAGCCAACTGGGGTACAACTCGCCGTTTTTTCGCCGGTTGGAGATCTCGCCTTGCCAGTGACCTTCGTCGGTCAGCTGGTGCCACATCGCCGCATAAAACGCGCTGTCGTGCAGGCCTGAAGCGAGCAGGCGCGGTGTGTGGCCGAGTGCTTCGCTTTCGCTGTAGCCGGTGATCTCGGTGAAAGCCCGGTTGACTGCGCTGATGTGCTGTTGGGTATCGGTGATCAATACACCTTCGGCTGTGCTTTCGAATACAGTCGCGGCCTGTTGCAACTTTTCCTGCATCAGATGGCGTTCAGTAATGTCCCGGGCGATGGTCAGCATGCAGTCTTCGTCACCGATCGGTAGCGGACGGGCGGACACTTCGCAGAGGCGGATCTGCCCGTCACTGCGGCGGATATGACAGCTGAAATCACGGACAAAGCCGTCGCGATGCAGCAGGTCGAGCATCTGCTTGCGTTCGTTGAGGTTGACCCAGATTCCCAGGTCCAGTGCCGAGCGATCCACCGACATCGCGCTGTTGAAGCCGGTGATGCGGCTGAAACCTTCGTTGACTTCCAGCAGCAGTCCGTCGCTTTGACGCGACAGCAGCAGGCCGTCCGGCGACGCATGGAATGCCTTGGCAAACTTCTCTTCCGACGTCTGCAGTTGCTGTTGGGTTTCCTTGAGTTGGGAGATGTCGCGCACCACTACAACCAGCGCTGGTGTGGTGTCGAGGTCGAACGGTTCGGCGGAGATCAGTCCGGTGAACACTTGACCATTGTTGCGCCGGAAGGGCATTTCCAGGTTGCGGATACTGCCAGCCTGCAAGCGCTGCAACAGCCCGGGCCCAACGCCGGGAATGCCCCAGATATTCAAGTCAGTAGCAGTTTGGCCGATGACGTCCTCGGCTTTCAGTCCGATCTGCTCCTCGAACGCCTCGTTGACTTCCAGCAAGCAGCCGTCGGAGAGTCGCGCAATCACCAGAATGTCCGGGCATTGCTGGAACACCGAGGCGAATTTCTGCTCCGACAGACGCAGGGCTTCTTCGGTGCGCTTGGTTTCGCTGATGTCGATCATCAACCCGCGCATCACCGGTTCGTGGCCGTGTTCGATCAGGCTGACGATGTCGCGGACCCACAGGCAGCGACCATCGGCTGTGATCACTCGGTAATCGAGACTGTGATCGCGCCCGGCCAATACTTCGTGATCGCAAAAGCTTTGGGCGCGGGTAAGGTCCGCCGGATGGATGATGTTGCGCCAGAACCCTGGAATCAGCCAATGCGCCAGCGGATAGCCGAGCAGGTCTTCGGCGTGCGGCGAAACATAGCTGTAGGTGAAGTCGCTCATTCGCGCTTCCCATGCAATGGCTGACAGGCTCTCCACCAGGCCGCGATAGTGATATTCGCTGCTGCGCAGTTCCTGTTCGAGGTCAATGCGTCGGGCGATCTCCGAGCTCAGGCGGCGATTGATACGGATCACCACCGCCAGAATGATGACTAGCAATACCAGGCCGGGCAAGCCGTAAATCAGAAGATCAGACCAGAATGTCCGATGATCGAGGACGTTGCCCACCCAGTGCTCTTGAATGCTGCTGATTTCAGCCGGGGTCATATCGGCCAGGACTTTGTCCAGAATCCCCACCAGCATTTTGTTGTCACGGGGCACGCCCATTGCCAGTTGGTAGCGATACGGGGTTTCACCGCTGACGTACAAGCCGTCAAGTTTCAACTGGCGCAAGCTCCAGACGCTGGATGCAAGGTCGCCGACCACGGCATCCACTTCATCGGTCGCCAGTGCCTGCAATGCTGAACTGACGTTGGGCATGGCGACCAGATTCAGATCCGGATGGTGAGTACGCAGCAATTCGTGAGGCGCGTAGTTTTCCACTACGGCGATCTTCAGACCGTACAGATCATCGAGCTTGCGCGGTTGTACACCGCCGATGTGAGCGAGGATGACAATCGGGAAGTCTAGATAAGGGCGGGTGAATGACAGATAGGTCTGGCGCTCCGGTGTGGACATGATCCCCGGCAACAGGTCGATCTTGCCCTGTTTCACCTGTTCCAGCACAACCGTCCAGCTCACCGGCTCAATAGGTGTGAGTTTGATTGCCAGGCGTTGGCGAATGACATCAATGTAATCGGCCGCCAGCCCTTGATAACGGTTTTGATCGTCACGAAACTCAAACGGCGGCCACGACGCGTCCACGCCGAGGCGCAAGTCCGGGTGAGCCGCCAGCCAGCTACGTTCTTCATCGGTCAGAGTCAGCGCGTCAGCCGTTGCGGTCCAGATCATCAGTGACAGCAAAAAAAGCACGGACGCCAATCTGGGCATAACGCTCTCGTTATGGCTCGGGGATGATTGTTTCGAGTGTAGACGGGGTATGCGGGGGAGGGGTGTTGCGAAGGATTTAATCTGCCATATAAACAAAACCCCCGGCCTGGGCCGGGGGTTCTGGTATCACTCGTCGAGGAAGGAGCGCAGATGCTCGCTTCGCGTCGGGTGGCGCAGCTTGCGCAACGCCTTGGCTTCGATCTGACGGATCCGCTCACGCGTTACGTCAAACTGTTTGCCCACTTCTTCGAGCGTATGGTCGGTGTTCATGTCGATACCGAAACGCATGCGCAGTACTTTGGCTTCACGGGCAGTGAGGCCGGACAGTACTTCGCGAGTCGCTTCTTTCAGGCTCTCAACAGTGGCGACATCGATTGGCGACTGCATGGTCGAGTCTTCGATGAAGTCACCCAGATGGGAGTCTTCGTCATCACCGATCGGCGTTTCCATGGAGATCGGCTCTTTAGCGATCTTCAATACCTTGCGGATCTTGTCCTCAGGCATTTCCATGCGTTCGCCCAGCTCTTCCGGGGTCGGTTCGCGACCCATTTCCTGCAACATCTGCCGGGAAATACGGTTGAGCTTGTTGATGGTCTCGATCATGTGCACCGGAATACGGATGGTGCGGGCCTGGTCGGCGATCGAGCGAGTGATCGCCTGACGGATCCACCAGGTGGCATAGGTCGAGAACTTGTAACCACGACGGTATTCGAACTTGTCCACCGCTTTCATCAGACCGATGTTGCCTTCCTGGATCAGATCGAGGAATTGCAGGCCGCGGTTGGTGTACTTCTTGGCGATCGAGATCACCAGACGCAAGTTGGCTTCAACCATCTCTTTCTTCGCGCGGCGGGCCTTGGCCTCACCGATCGACATGCGACGGTTGATGTCCTTGATTTCTGCGATGGTCAGACCGGTTTCGGTTTCCAGCGCGATCAGTTTCTGCTGGCAACGAATGATGTCCGGCTGCACGCGACCGATGGCTTCGGCGTACTTGCTTTTGCCTTTGGCCAGGGCGTCGGACCAGCTTTCGTCGACTTCGTTGCTCGGGAACTGACGCAGGAAATCGGCGCGTGGCATACGTGCATCACGTACACACAGTTGCATGATCGCACGCTCTTGCTGACGCAGACGATCCAAGGCGCCGCGAACACGCTCGACCAGGCCTTCGAATTGCTTCGGTACCAGTTTGATCGGCATGAACAGCTCGGCCAGTACAAGCAACTCGGCAATCGCTGCCTTGTTGTTGCGACCGTGCTTTTTCAGGGCCTTGCGGGTGATTTCCATCTGGTCAGCCACGGCGCCAAAGCGCTGGGCAGCGATGACCGGATCGGGACCGCTTTCGGCTTCTTCTTCGTCATCGGAAGATTCGGCTTCATCGTCGTCGGTCTCGTCGTCGGCTTTCGCCACTTTCGCTTCGACAGGCGGCGGCACTTCGGCAGGCGGCGCAATGCCGTCGTCCGGGTCGATATAACCGCTCAGGACGTCGGACAGGCGACCACCTTCGGTGGTGACGCGAGTGTACTCGGAGAGAATGTGGTCAACCGTGCCAGGGAAGTGCGCGATTGCGCTCATCACTTCACGGATGCCCTCTTCGATACGCTTGGCGATTTCGATTTCGCCTTCACGAGTCAGAAGCTCGACCGTACCCATTTCACGCATGTACATGCGCACTGGGTCAGTGGTGCGACCGATATCGGTCTCCACCGCTGCCAACGCGGCGGCTGCTTCTTCCGCAGCGGCCTCGTCGGTATCGGCGTCGGCCAACATAAGGGCGTCCGCATCCGGAGCACTCTCGTGTACGGGGATCCCCATGTCGTTAATCATGCGGATGATGTCTTCCACCTGCTCAGGATCTGAAATATCCTCGGGCAGGTGGTCGTTGACCTCGGCGTAAGTCAGATACTTCTGCTCACGACCCAGTTTGATCAACTCAATAATACGAGACTGCTGTTGCGCTTTTCCGGACATAACACCCTATCCACTGAAGGTCTTGGCGGGCAAAAAACAAGCCGAGGATTATACCTGAGCTATGACCTCACGCGCCAGTTGAGGTCGGGTTTGATGCGGAAACATTGCGACTTAATAGGTCGCGCAGTTGGTTTTTCTCTTCAATGCTCAGTTCGCTTTGACGCGCTTTCCTGAGCAACTGTTCCAGATTTCGCTCGCGTTGGCGGGCTGACAAGCTAGTAATGGTGTCGAAAAACTGTTGTTCAAGGTTATCTCCGTCAATCAGCCATTCCTTTTCTGCCAGTGCCTTGAGCAGGCGACCCTGTTCAGTGCCGTGCCATCGCGCGATCAACTGAAATGAGTTTAGCTTGGGATTCTTCTGTACGGCTTCGAGCAGCGCCACAAGCAGCTGGGCGTTGGTCTGATTTTCGTCCGCAATGTGTCCGGCGTCTTCAACGCGCTCGGCCAATTGCGGGTGATGCAGCAAGGTGCGCAGGGCGGTCAGGGTCGGCGATTCGACGCCGATCGGCGTGCGCGGGCGTTGTTGGTCACGATCGCCGCCACGCTTGCCGTTTTTGTCCCAGGGCTTCTTGTCCCACTTCTTGCCGCCGGCGCCGGGTTTCTTTGGCGTCCACTCCTGCTGCGGCACATACATGTCTTGTGCCTGCGGCTGATGGTAGTCGCTGTAGTCCGGCATTGCGTCGTAATCGAAGCCGGGATCGTAGGCGGGCGGCGCTTCCTGCGGCGCATTTTGTGCGAGCTGGCTGACAGTTTCGCTGCTCAGGCCGGTGATTTCGGTCAGGCGCTGACGCATCAGGATGCGCAGGTTGGCGCCCGGCACTTTGTCGATCAGCGGTGCGGCGAGGGTAGCCATATGGGCCTTGCCTTCGAGCGAGCGCGGGTCGGCCTCTTCGGTCAGTTGCTGGAAGAAATAATCCGCCAGCGGTTGCGCGTGCTGATTGATCCGGGCCTTGAAGGCGTCAGTGCCTTCGGCGCGCACCAGGGTATCCGGGTCTTCGCCTTCCGGCAGGAACAGGAATCGCGCCCGGCGCCCATCCTGCAGGCTCGACAGCGTTGCTTCCAAAGCTCGCCATGCGGCGTTACGGCCTGCCTGGTCGCCGTCGAAACAGAACAATACGTTCGGTACGACGCGGAACAGACGCTTCAAATGTTCTTCGCTGGTCGCGGTGCCCAGCGTCGCGACGGCATTCTTCAGGCCTTGCTGGGCGAGGGCGATGACGTCCATATACCCTTCGACGACAATGATTTCGTCGAGGTTGCGGTTGTTCTTGCGCGCTTCATAAAGGCCGTAGAGCTCCTGGCCTTTATGGAAGACCGGGGTTTCCGGTGAGTTCAGGTACTTCGGCTTGTCGTCGCCGAGTACGCGGCCGCCGAAAGCGATTATCCGCCCACGGGTATCGCGGATCGGGAACATCACGCGATCGCGGAAGCGGTCATAGCGTTTGCCGGTTTCGGCGTTCTCGATCAGCAGGCCAGCGTCGATCATGGCTTTTTGCTGAAGTGTGTCGCTGCTCAAGTGTTTGAACAGGTTGTCCCAGCCCGGCGGCGCGAAGCCGAGACCGAAGTCGCGGGCGATTTCGCCGGTCAGGCCGCGGCCCTTGAGGTAATCCACGGCAGCCTTGCGGGCGGGATGGCTCTTGAGCGCCTGCTTGTAAAAGTCAGCGGCGGCGTTGAGCAGCGGGTAGAGCGGCGAATCGGTCGGTTGCCGTGGCTTGCGCTCGCGGCCGCTTTCTTCGCGGGGAATTTCCATGCCGGCGGCTTTGGCCAGATCTTCAACAGCCTGGGGGAAATCCAGGTTGTCGTGATCCATGAGAAAACCGAGGGCATTGCCGCCTGCGCCGCAGCCGAAGCAGTAGTAGAACTGCTTGTCGGGGCTGACGCTGAATGACGGGGTTTTCTCTTTGTGGAACGGGCAGCAGGCGGTGTAGTTCTTGCCGGCCTTCTTCAATTGCACGCGCGAGCTGACCACGTCGACGATGTCGGTGCGGTTCAGCAGGTCGTCAATGAAGCTCTGGGGTATCAGCCCGGCCATGGCGTTCTCATCGTCTGCGCTGTAAATAGTCCGATACGAAGGGCATTCGGACGCGGGTCGTTACTGTAGGCACGCAAAATATGCGGCTCGACCGGTGTCGTCTGCGTAATCGCTGTCGGGAAGTGTATCTGCCGAAAATCCACTGACGTTAGTACCAATCAGTCTTCGACTATTTGAAAGTGTTGCGCTGAATCCGCTGACGGCCGATAAAGGGCCTCGGATAGCTCAATAAAGCGGGCACGCATGCAGGTGCCTTGGGCTGATCGTCGTAAGAGGAATCAGTGGGTGTGCTCGTCAGTAGCCTTGAAAGGCTCGTCAGAAAAGACGTGCACCGCTGGCAAAAGAGCCAGGTCTGACGCGTGAAGCAGATTTGTCTCGGTCGCGTGTGCGGCTTCGACGGTGAAGCATCAAGCGTTTTACGCAAATGCCATTAGCCCGGCTGAGAGCCGGGCTTAGGCAAGAAGCTTGCTACGAACGTCTGTGTATTAGTACAGACGAACGGCGCGGCGCTGTTCGCGCTGAACTTTCTTGGCGTGACGCTTAACAGCGGCTGCTGCTTTGCGCTTACGCTCAGAAGTTGGCTTCTCGTAAAATTCGCGGCTACGAACTTCAGCCAGTACACCGGCTTTTTCGCAGGAGCGCTTGAAACGACGCAGAGCTACGTCGAAGGGTTCGTTCTCTTTAACTTTGACGGCTGGCATCCAGAGCTACCTTCATTCATTACCGGGGTCAACATCCTCGCGGCAAAAGAGCACTTGAAGACGTCGGTTTTTAAGGGTTGCGGATGTTAACCCCTCATCGCTCGGAATGCAAAGCCTCTGATCGAAAACCGCTGGTCGGGGCATCACGCGGCGACTATTATGCGCGCCTTCGAAGTCAGCCTAAACAAGGCGCAAACCCATGCTAGTACTGGGATTAGAAACCTCCTGCGACGAAACCGGCGTCGCATTATATGACAGTGAACGCGGCCTCTTGGCTGACGCACTGTTCAGCCAGATCGACCTGCACCGTGCCTATGGCGGTGTGGTGCCGGAGCTGGCCTCGCGTGACCACGTCAAACGCATGCTGCCCTTGATCCGTCAGGTCTTGGCCGAGGCGGACTGCGTGCCGACCGAGATCGATGCGATCGCCTATACCGCGGGTCCTGGGCTGGTTGGCGCATTGCTCGTGGGGGCTTCCTGCGCCCAGGCACTGGCCTTTGCCTGGGGCATTCCGGCGCTCGGCGTGCATCACATGGAAGGTCACTTGCTGGCGCCGATGCTCGAGCCAAAACCGCCGGAATTCCCGTTCGTCGCTTTGTTGGTCTCCGGTGGCCATACGCAACTTGTTCAGGTCGATGGCATCGGTCAATACAGTCTGCTCGGCGAGACGCTCGACGATGCTGCCGGCGAAGCGTTCGACAAAACCGCGAAAATGATGGGCCTGAATTATCCGGGCGGGCCGGAAATCGCCAAATTGGCGGAGAAGGGCGTTGCAGGACGTTTCACCTTTCCACGTCCGATGTGTGATCGCCCGGGTCTGCAATTCAGCTTCAGTGGTCTGAAAACCTCTGCGCTCAACGCCTGGCAGCAGTGCGTCAGCGCCGGGGACGACAACGAGCAAGCCCGTTGCGACATCGCGCTGGCGTTCCAGCAGGCCGTGGTGGAGACTTTGACCATCAAGTGCAAGCGTGCCCTGAAACAGGCCGGCATGAAGCGTCTGGTGATCGCTGGTGGCGTCAGTGCCAACAAGGCCTTGCGGGTTTCGTTGGAAAAGATGCTCGGCGACATGAGGGGCGATGTGTTTTACGCCCGCCCCGAGTTCTGCACCGACAATGGCGCGATGATCGCGTTTGCCGGTTGCCAGCGCTTGCAGGCCGGTCAGCAGGAAAGTCTGGCGATCAGCGTGCAGGCGCGCTGGCCGATGGAACAGTTGTCGGCGCTGTGATGAGCGGCGCTCATGGACGGTATTTAAAAATGCCGTTCGCGCCCGGCAAACAGGTCGCGTAGATTGCCGCGGTGGCGCCAGACGATCAGCAAGGTCAGTGCGCTCATCGGCAACAGCGCTTCCGGTTCCTGCCAGGCCAGCAACGGCAGGGTCAGCGGCGTGGCGATCAGTGCCGCCAGCGAGCTGGTGCGGGTCAGGTAAAACGTCAGCAACCAGGCGCATACTGCCAGCAGTGCTGCAGGCGGATACAGGCCCAGGAGCATGCCGGCAGCGGTGGCGACACCTTTGCCGCCACGGAAGCGAAAGTACAGCGGGAACAGGTGACCGATCACGGCGCACACGCCGATCCACGCCTGATCCTGCAGCGAAAGACCTGCTGCCGAGGCAATCAGCACCGGCACCAGGCCTTTGCACAGATCACCGAGCAGGGTCAGGATCGCCAGTTTGCGACCGGCCAGGCGCAGCATGTTGGTGGCGCCGGCATTGCCCGAGCCACTCATTCGCGGGTCCGGATTTCCGGTCAGGCGGCTGAGCAAAATGGCGAAGGACAGCGAGCCGAGCAGGTAGGCGAGAGTCGCCAGTAACCAAAACATGCTAACTATTCCGGGCGAGGACGCCCTGATTCTAACGGCGCATTGCGCCCTTGTCGTGCAGCGGAGAAAAGTGCTTGGACAGAGTGTTTATCGAGGGCCTGGAAGTCGACACCGTCATTGGTGCCTACGACTGGGAGCGCGGCATCCGACAGTGCCTGCGACTTGATCTGAGCTTCGCCTGGGACAATCGCCCGGCCGCTGCCGGTGACGACCTGACCCTGGCGCTCGACTACGCCAGCGTTTCCACGCGGATTCAGGCTTTTGCCGAGCAAGCGCAGTTTCAGTTGGTCGAGACCTTTGCCGAGCGTCTGGTCGAAGTGCTGATGAGCGAATTCAAGATCACGTGGGTGCGTCTGAAGTTGACCAAGCCTGGCGCTGTACCGGCCGCGAAGGGCGGTGTGGGCGTGGAGATCGAGCGCGGATGTCGCTGACTCAGGTCTACTTAGGGCTCGGCAGTAATATCGAGCGCGAAATCCATTTGCGTGCCGGACTCGACGCATTGGCGACGTTTCTGGTGGATATCCGCTGTTCGGCGGTGTTCGAGAGCGCGCCTGTGGGGATCAAGAGTGGGCCGTTCTTCAATTTTGTAGTGTCGGCGTATACCGACCTGCCGTTGATGGAGCTGGATCGACGCTTGAAATTCATCGAGGCGGATAACGGTCGTTATGCGCCTGATCGCAAGGGTTTGCCGCTGGATATCGACGTGCTGCTGTATGGCGAGCTGGCGGGGAGTTTCGACGGGCTGGTTTTGCCACGTGCCGAGATTCTGAAAAATGCTTTTGTGTTGTGGCCGCTGTCACTGATTGCGCCGGATCGCGTACATCCGAGTGTGGGAAAAAGCTTCGCGACGTTGTGGGCAGAGGCGCAGATTGATCAGGTGCTGGCGCCAGTAGCGTTCGAGTGGCGGGGTCAGCAGTTAACCTCTTCAGATCTGAGTTGACTTGACTGGCGTCTTCGCGAGCAAGCTCGCTCCCACAGTGGGCCCTATTCCAATTTGGGAGCGAAGTTGTTTGCGAAGGTTTTCAGACTGACGCCGCCTCTTTGTAAGCCTTCAACGCCCTCAGTCGTTCACGCTTCAGCGCTTCGCCCAGTTCCGGTCCCTTGAATCCCTTCTCCAGCAACGGCTGCACTGCGACTTCCCGCGCGGCCTTCGCCGCACCCCGCAAATAATCCGCCTGTGGATAATTTCTCTGTTCCAGCCCTTTGCGGCCTCGGGCGTCCATTTCGCATGCGACGATGAACTCTTCAAACCGCTGTGGCCGACGATACACGTCAAAACTCTGCAGCAACTCCAGCAATGTCGAAGCCTTCAGTTCCAGCGCCCGATGGCCATGGGTATGGTACTTGCCGACCAGTAGCGCCAATTCCTGACAATCCTTTGGTGCCTTAAAGCGTTCGTTGACCGCTTTGATCAGCTTCAACCCCGTGTGCTCATGGGCGATGTGTCGCGGCCACTGTTCTTCCGGGGTCAGACCTTTACCGAGATCGTGCAGCAGGCAAGCCCAGCGTACTGTCAGCGGTTGTTTGTACAGCGCCGATTGCTCCAGAACGCTGAGCGTGTGCAGGCCGGTGTCGATTTCCGGATGATGGGCTTCCGGTTGTGGCACGCCAAACAGCGCGTCGACCTCTGGCATCAGTACTTTAAGCGCGCCGCAGTCGCGCAGCACCTGAATGAACACCTGCGGCTGATCTTCCATCAAGGCGCGGGAGATTTCCTTCCAGCTGCGTTCGGCGGTCAGCGCCTCCAGTTCGCCGGAGTCGCTGAGTTGACGCATTAATTCCCGCGTCTCTGGCGCGACCGTGAAACCGAGCTCGGCATAGCGCGCGGCGAAGCGGGCAACGCGCAATACCCGCAGAGGATCTTCGGCGAACGCCGGGGAAACGTGGCGCAGGATTCTCGCATCAAGATCGCGCTGGCCATGGTACGGATCGGTCAGATTCTGCTGGTCGTCCTCGGCCATGGCATTGATCGTCAGGTCGCGACGAATCAGGTCTTCTTCAAGCGTTACTTCGGGGCTGGCGTGAAAGGTGAAGCCGCCATAACCGCGCCCGCTCTTGCGCTCGGTGCGGGCGAGGGCGTATTCCTCGCCGCTTTTGGGATGAAGAAACACCGGGAAATCCGCGCCCACCGGGCGATAGCCCTTGGCGAGCATTTCTTCCGTGGTAGCGCCGACCACCACCCAATCGATGTCAGTAACCGGTTTGCCCAGCAAGCGATCACGTACGGCGCCGCCAACCTTGAAAATCTGCATAAAAAACCTCCGTTAGCCCGACAGGATAACCCTTGCGTCAGACTTTCGGAGGTCGGAACCGGATCAAAGATGAATGACGGCCAGATCAAGTCGACCGTAATCCCCTTCGCTGTGGTCACTGCGTGGTGGAACGTGATGAGTTTTCATGATCTGGTCGCCTTGCAGGGTTTCCAGATGGATATCAAAGCCCCACAGGCGATGCAGGTGTTTAAGTACTTCTTCGGTGGAGTCTCCCAGCGGTTTACGATCATGCTGTTGGTGACGCAGGGTCAGTGAGCGGTCGCCGCGCCGATCAATGCTGTAAATCTGCACGTTCGGTTCACGATTGCCGAGGTTGTATTGCGCGGCCAGGGTTTCGCGAATGATCCGGTAGCCGGGTTCATCATGAATTGCAGGCACCAACAAGTCGTCCTTCTGATCGTCATCCATGATGCTGAATAGCTTCAGATCACGGATCACTTTCGGTGACAGGTATTGCAGGATGAAACTCTCATCCTTGAAGCTGCTCATGGCGAACTTGATGGTCGATAGCCAGTCCGTACCGGCAATTTCCGGGAACCAGTGACGATCTTCCTCGGTTGGTTCTTCACACATGCGCCGAATGTCACGGTACATGGCGAAGCCCAGTGCATAAGGGTTGATCCCGTTGTAATAGGGGCTGTCGAAACCCGGCTGGAACACCACACTGGTGTGCGAAGTGAGAAATTCCATCATGAAACCGTCGGTGACCAGGCCTTCGTCGTACAGGTCGTTCATCAGCGTGTAGTGCCAGAACGTTGCCCAGCCTTCGTTCATGACCTGGGTCTGGCGTTGTGGATAAAAATACTGGGCGATCTTGCGCACGATACGCACGATTTCGCGCTGCCACGGCTCCAGCAGCGGCGCATGTTTCTCGATGAAGTAGAGGATGTTTTCCTGCGGCTCGGCCGGGAAGCGCGCGTTGTCCCTGTCGCTGTATTTGTCCGCGCCTTTGGGAATGGTGCGCCACAGATCGTTGATCTGCTTTTGCATGTGCTCTTCGCGATCTTTCTGCCGCCGGCGTTCCTCTTCGGCGGAAATCGGATAAGGACGCTTGTAGCGATCGACGCCGTAGTTCATCAGGGCATGGCAGGAGTCGAGCAGGTCTTCCACCGCATCGATGCCGTGGCGTTCTTCGCACTGCATGATGTACTGCTTGGCGAACACCAGATAATCGATGATTGAGCTGGCATCGGTCCAGGTACGAAACAGGTAATTGCCCTTGAAGAAGCTGTTGTGGCCGTAGCACGCGTGCGCCACCACCAGCGCCTGCATGCAGATGGTGTTCTCTTCCATCAGGTAAGCAATGCACGGATCGGAGTTGATCACGATTTCGTAGGCCAGGCCCATCTGCCCACGGCTGTAGGATTTTTCGGTGCTGAGGAAGTGTTTGCCGTAGGACCAGTGGTGATAACCCAGTGGCATGCCCACCGAGGCGTACGCATCCATCATTTGCTCGGCGGTGATCACTTCGATCTGGTTGGGATAGGTATCCAGGGCATAGCGGGCCGCGATCCGGGCGATTTCGCGGTCGTAGGTCTGGATCAGCTCGAACGTCCATTCGGAGCCGGTGGAAATGGGTTGGCGCTTCTGCTCTTTGGCGGTCATGTCACTAACCTGCGCTGGAAGAGTTCACGGAAGACCGGATAGATATCCCCGGCCGAGACCAGTTGCTGCTGGGCAAAAGTGTCAGAAAAGGCTTCGGCGATGCGTTCGTACTCGTACCACAATGCCTGATGTTCGCGCGGGGTGATCTCCACGTAAGTGTAGTACTGCACAAACGGCATGATCTGGTTGATCAGGATGTCGCGGCAGATTGGCGAGTCGTCGTTCCAGTTGTCACCGTCGGAAGCCTGGGCTGCGTAGATGTTCCACTCGTTGCTCGGGTAACGCTCGGCCATGATCTCCTGCATCAGTTTCAAGGCGCTGGACACGATGGTGCCGCCGGTTTCCCGGGAATAGAAAAACTCTTCTTCGTCGACTTCCCGAGCGCTGGTGTGATGGCGGATGAATACCACGTCGATCTTGTCGTAATTCCGTTTCAGGAACAGGTACAACAGGATGAAAAAGCGTTTGGCGATGTCCTTGGTCGCCTGGGTCATGGAGCCGGAGACGTCCATCAGACAGAACATCACCGCTTTCGAACTGGGGTTGGGCTGTTTGATCAGCAAGTTGTACTTCAAGTCGAAGGTATCGAGGAACGGCACGCGATGGATGCGCGCGCTGAGCCTTTCGATTTCCGCTTCGAGTTCCTGAATATCGCCGAAGTTGTCCGGCTCTTCGCGTCTCAGGCGCTCAAGTTCTTCTTTGACTTCGCGCAGTTTTGCCCGACTGCTGCCAGACAGGGCAATGCGTCGCGCATGAGCCGAGCGCAGCGTGCGGATGATGTTGATGCGTGACGGGTTACCTTCGTTACTGATCCCGGCACGAACGGTCTTGAAGGTGTCGGTGCCGCTGAGGTTACGTTTGACCAGGTTCGGCAGTTCGAGGTCTTCGAACATGAATTCGAGGAATTCTTCCTGGGTGATCTGGAAGACGAACTCGTCCATGCCCTCGCCGGAATTGCCAGCCTTGCCGGGACCACGTCCGCCGCCACCTCCCGGTGGGCGGGCAATATGCTCGCCGGCGGTGAATTCCTTGTTGCCGGGATGAACCACGGTCTGCTTGCCGCCACGGCCGTGGTGAAGCACCGGTTCGTCGATGTCGCGACCGGGAATGCTGATCTGTTCGCCGTGTTCCATATCGGTAATGGAACGCCGGCTGACCGCCTCTTCGACAGCCTTTTTGATGTGGTCACGGTAACGCCGCAGGAAACGCTGGCGGTTCACCGTGCTCTTGTTCTTGCCATTCAGACGTCGGTCGATCACATAGCTCATACATGGCCCTCCGGGCAGCTTCAAGTTGTGAGCTGCGAGCTGCAAGAAGAAGCGGTTGCCCATGGGTCAGGGTTCATCTGCTTTTTTCTTGCAGCCCGTAGCTTGAAGCTTGTAGCTGTTTTACTGCGATTTCCGGACCCGTAGGTACCATTCGGACAGCAGACGTACCTGTTTGTCGGTGTAGCCGCGTTCGACCATTCGAGTGACGAAGTCGTTGTGCTTTTGCTGATCCTCCTTGCTGGCCTTGGCGTTGAAGCTGATGACTGGCAGCAGATCCTCGGTGTTCGAGAACATTTTCTTCTCGATGACCACGCGCAGTTTTTCGTAGCTGAGCCAGGTCGGGTTCTTGCCGTTGTTGTTGGCGCGGGCGCGCAATACGAAGTTGACGATCTCGTTGCGGAAATCCTTCGGATTGCTGATGCCGGCCGGTTTCTCGATTTTCTCCAGTTCTTCGTTCAGCGCCACGCGGTTGAGAATCTCGCCGGTTTCCGGATCGCGGTACTCCTGATCCTGAATCCAGAAATCCGCGTACAGCACGTAGCGGTCGAAGATGTTCTGGCCGTACTCGCTGTAAGATTCGAGGTAAGCGGTCTGGATCTCCTTGCCGATGAATTCGATATAACGCGGCGCCAGGTATTCCTTCAGGTAGCGCAGGTAGCGCTCGCGGGTTTCGGCCTGGAATTGCTCCTGTTCGATCTGC
This sequence comes from Pseudomonas sp. 43A, assembly GCF_013363935.1. Classification (NCBI taxonomy): domain Bacteria; kingdom Pseudomonadati; phylum Pseudomonadota; class Gammaproteobacteria; order Pseudomonadales; family Pseudomonadaceae; genus Pseudomonas; species Pseudomonas sp. 43A. The sequence continues at coordinate 6,388,034 of NZ_CP054880.1, read as the reverse complement.
TGTTCCAGCACATAGAGCAGGTGCACCGGGTTGGCGGCGATTTCATGCGGATCGAAGTTGAAGACCTTGGACAGGATCTTGAACGCGAAGCGGGTCGACAGACCGTTCATGCCCTCGTCGACGCCTGCCGAGTCGCGATATTCCTGGATCGACTTGGCTTTCGGATCGGTGTCCTTGAGGTTTTCGCCGTCGTAGACGCGCATCTTCGAATAAATGTTGGAGTTTTCCGGCTCCTTGAGGCGCGACAGCACGGTGAACTGCGCGAGCATCTTCAGGGTGTCAGGTGCGCAATGGGCTTTGGCCAGAGAACTGTTGAACAGCAGTTTGTCGTAGATCTTCACTTCGTCGCTGACGCGCAGGCAATACGGCACTTTGACGATGTAGATCCGGTCGATGAACGCTTCGTTGTTCTTGTTGTTACGGAAGGTGTGCCATTCCGATTCGTTGGAGTGGGCGAGCAGGATCCCGGTAAACGGAATCGCGCCAAGACCTTCGGTACTGTTGTAGTTGCCTTCCTGTGTGGCGGTCAGCAACGGGTGCAGCACCTTGATCGGTGCCTTGAACATTTCGACGAATTCCATCAGGCCCTGGTTGGCCCGGCACAGCGCACCGGAGTAGCTGTAGGCGTCGGCGTCGTTCTGTGGGTATTCCTCGAGTTTGCGGATGTCGACCTTACCGACCAGCGCCGAGATGTCCTGGTTGTTCTCGTCACCCGGTTCGGTCTTGGCCACGGCGATCTGGTTGAGGATCGACGGGTACAGTTTGACCACGCGGAACTGGCTGATGTCGCCGCCGAATTCGGCCAGGCGTTTGGTGGCCCATGGCGACATGATGGTGTTCAGGTAGCGCCGTGGGATGCCGAAGTCTTCTTCGAGGATCGCGCCATCTTCGGTGGCGTTGAACAGACCCAGTGGCGATTCGAACACGGGCGAGCCCTTGATCGCGTAGAAGGGCACTTTCTCGATCAGCTGTTTCAGCTTCTCGGCCAGGGATGATTTACCGCCGCCGACGGGGCCGAGCAGATAAAGGATTTGCTTCTTCTCTTCCAGGCCTTGGGCGGCATGGCGGAAATACGAGACGATCTGGTCGATGCATTCTTCCATCCCGTGGAAGTCTTCAAAGGCCGGATAGCGACGAATCACCTTGTTGGAGAAGATGCGTGACAGCCTCGAGTTAGTCGAGGTGTCGAGCAGTTCCGGCTCACCGATGGCCAGTAATAGACGCTCGGCGGCGGAAACGTAGGCGCTACGGTCTTTCTTGCACAGCTCCAGGTACTCTTGCAGCGAGAGTTCTTCCTGGCGTGTGGACTCGAAGCGTTGTTGGAAGTGGCTAAAGATACTCATGACGTCACCTCGCTCGATACGTGGAGCCGACGCCGGATCACTCAGTCGATGCTGGCAAACAACCGTTTTGGCGGCTGTTTGTTTACCCCCCAGAACACTTCCGCGATCGACAATCGCGAAAGTCACTCCCGATGACCCGTGCGCCGGTGTACCGGCTCTCCCCTGTTTTGGATGGCCTGGGCTTAAGGATAGTTGGGAATTCGGGAGGTAAAGGGCAGATACGTAATTAGTTGTCTCTGACCGTTCGTCTGCCGCGCGCAGGCCCAAGGCAGCCGGGGCCTGCGCGTGACAAAAAAATTATTCGGCGGTGCCTTGCGCGGTTTCTGCAGGATAAGTCGTACGCCATAACTCAAAGCCGCCGTCCATGCTGTAGACGTCGGAGAAGCCTTGGCTGATCAGATAGGCCGCAGCACCCTGGCTGGAGTTGCCGTGGTAGCAGACGACGACGGTCGGGGCATCAAGGTCGGCGCCTTGAATGAAGGCGTGCAGAGAATGGTTGTCCAGATGCTTCGAACCGCTGATATGCAGAGCGGCAAAAGTCGCCGGGTCGCGCACGTCGACCACGACAGCACCTTGTTCACGCAGGGCCTGGGCCTGTTCCGGGGGGATTCGTTTGAATTCGCTCATGGCGGGTTCCTGTTGCTCGGCTGAAAGCGCAGTCTAACGCGGGACGCTGACTGGCGAAGTTTGGGGGATAAGTGGTGCGACAGTCGGGGCGAGGCCGCCGTGTTCATCGCATTTGCATGACAAGCGTTCACCGCTGTCGACATTCATCAGGGTCAGGCTGCCGCCCCAGACACAACCGGTGTCCAGCGCCGAGATACCTGGCTCATGGATATTGCCTTCGAGTGCTGCCCAGTGGCCGAAGATGATTCGCAAGCCTTTCGTTTTGCGCTCTTTATGCTGGAACCACGGTTTGTAACCGGCCGGCGCGGTGTCGAGGCCTTCTTTGCTCTTGAGGTCGAGCTTGCCCTCGGCGGTGCAGAAGCGCATGCGCGTGAAATAGTTGGTGATGACGCGCAGGCGGGTCACGCCTTTAAGGTCGTTGTCCCATTTCGCCGGGTCGTTGCCGTACATGCCGTCGAGGTAGGCGGGGAACAGATTGTCGTCACGCAGGGCGCTTTCGACTTCAGCGGCGCACTTCAACGCGCGGCTCAGGGACCACTGCGGCGGAATGCCGGCATGCACCATGGCGACATCACGTGTCTCGTCGTAATGCATGAGCTTTTGCTGGCGTACCCACTCGAGTAATTCAGCGCTGTCCGGTGCATCGAGAATCTCGCGCAAGGTGTCGGACTTCTTCAGGCGCTCGATGTTTTTCGCCGCTGCCAGCAGATGCAGGTCATGGTTGCCAAGTACGCAGACCAGCGATTGGCGCATGCCAAAGAGAAAGCGCAGGGTTTCCAGTGATTGCGGGCCACGGTTGACCAGATCGCCCACCAGCCACAGCCGATCAAGCGTCGGATCGAATGCCACTTGCTTGAGCAGGCACTTGAGCGGTTCGAGGCAGCCTTGCAGGTCGCCGACGGCATACGTCGCCATCAGTGCAGGGCTCCGGGCACTGCCAGACGGAAAGGTTTGATGATGGCGTCGAAATGTTTGCCATCGTCGGCAACCATTTCGTAGGTGCCCTGCATGGTGCCGACCTTGGTGGTCATCACCGTGCCGCTACTGTAGGTGTGGCTTTGCCCGGCATTGATCAACGGTTGCTGACCCACGACGCCGGCGCCGCGTACTTCCTCGACATGGCCATCACCATCGGTGATCACCCAGTGCCGTGACAGCAGCTTGGCCGGAATCGCGCCATTGTTCTGCACGGTGATGGTGTAGGCGAAGGCGAAGCGGTCGTGCTCGGGTTGCGATTGGTCTGCCAGATAGCGGGTAACGACGCTGACATCGACCTGGTAACGGGAATCGGACATGCAAGGGGCCTTAAACGAAGCGGAACGCGGGGCGTAGCTGATGGGGAATCAGTCTAGGCAAGTATCGGGCAGTAAACCAGAGTGGCGTCCTGCCCGATAGCGTTCATCGCTTGTCAGTCGGCGGCGGGGGAGGCCGGGACCTGAATGGCGAGCTGGTCGGCCAAGCGTACGAACGCGGCCAGATCCAGTTGCTCCGGACGCAGGCTGCCATCGACGCCGGCGGCTTCGATCTCGGCATTGCTGAGCAATTGCTTGAGGGTGTTGCGCAGGGTCTTGCGGCGTTGGTTGAACGCTTCGCGCACAACACGCTCGAGCAACTTGTGATCCTTGGCCGGGTGCGGCAGCACGGCGTGCGGTACCAGGCGAACGATGGCCGAGTCGACTTTCGGCGGCGGGTTGAACGCGCCTGGGCCGACGTTGAACAGGTGTTCCACTCGGCAATGGTACTGAACCATGATCGACAGACGCCCCCAGTCACCACCACCAGGGCCTGCAGCCAGACGCTCGACGACTTCTTTCTGCAACATGAAGTGCATGTCGCGAATGATGCCGGCGTTGTTCAGCAGGTGAAAAATCAGCGGTGTCGAGATGTTGTACGGCAGGTTGCCGACCACACGCAGGCTGTTCGGTGCGGCGTTGAGCGTGTTGAAGTCGAACTTCAGTGCATCGCCCTGATGCAGGTTGAAGTTGCTCTTGCCGGCAAACTGCTGGTTGAGGATCGGGATCAGATCCTTGTCCAGTTCCACCACATCGAGTTGCGCACCGGAGTTGAGCAGGCCGGCGGTCAATGCGCCCTGGCCCGGGCCGATTTCCAGCAGGCGGTCTTCAGACTTGGCGCTGATGGAGCGCAGGATGCGGTCGATGACGCCGGCATCGTGCAGGAAGTTCTGGCCAAAGCGTTTGCGCGCCTTGTGTTGGTATTGCTCGGTCATAAACGGGTCTCGGCCATCTGATAGGCGGTTTCCAAGGCGACTTGCAGGCTGCCGGTATCGATCTTGCCGCTGCCGGCCAGATCCAGGGCGGTGCCATGGTCAACCGACGTGCGGATGATCGGCAAGCCAAGGGTCACGTTGACGGCAGCGCCGAAGCCTTTGTACTTGAGCACAGGCAAACCCTGGTCGTGGTACATCGCCAGCACTGCGTCGCAGTGCTCCAGATATTTGGGGGTAAACAGAGTGTCGGCAGGCAGCGGGCCACGAAGGTCCATGCCCTCGCCGCGCAGGCGCTCTAAGGTAGGTTCAATGATGTCGATTTCTTCATGGCCCAGGTGGCCGCCTTCACCGGCGTGTGGGTTAAGTCCGCAGACCAGGATGCGTGGCTGGGCGATGCCGAACTTGTGTTGCAGGTCGCTGTGCAGAATCCGTGTGACCCGTTCCAGCCGTTCCGGCGTGATCGCATCGGCGATGTCGCGCAGGGGCAGGTGAGTGGTGACCAGTGCCACACGCAAACCGCGCGTTGCCAGCATCATCACTACTTGTTCGGTATGGGTCAGGTCAGCCAGAAACTCCGTGTGCCCGGAGAACGCGATGCCCGATTCGTTGATCACGCCTTTGTGAACGGGCGCGGTGATCATCCCGGCAAAATCGCCGTTCAGGCAGCCGTTGCCGGCGCGGGTCAGGGTTTCGAGGACGAAAGCGGCATTAGCCTTGTCCAGTTGCCCGGCAACCACGGGGGCGCTCAGTGGCGTATCCCAGACATACAGGCTGTTTGCGGGCGCCGGGGCGTCCGGCCAGTGATCGGGCGCAACATCCAGCAGATTGACGACCAGCCCCAGCTGCGCGGCCCGCTCAAGGAGCAGGTCGCGGCTGGTGATGGCAATCAGGGGATGTGGCTGGGCTTGCGAGGCGAGCAGCAGGCACAGGTCGGGACCGATGCCGGCTGGTTCGCCGGGTGTCAGCGCGAAACGCTGGGGTTTCACTGCGCTGCCTGGTCTGCACCAGGGAGTTTGATCTCTACGTACGCTTCGTCACGAATCTGACGCAGCCAGGTTTGCAGCTCTTCATCGTATTTGCGGTTACGCAGTACGGTCATGGCTTGCTGCTCGCGGGCCTGTTCGGTGCTGTCGGTGGCGCGACGGCCAAGGACTTCCAGAACGTGCCAGCCGTATTGGGTCTGGAATGGCTTGGACAGCTGACCTTGTGGGGTCTTGGCCATCACTTCGCGGAATTCCGGTACCAGTGCGTTCGGGTCGATCCAGTTCAGGTCGCCGCCGTTGAGGGCAGAACCGGGGTCTTCCGAATAGTTCTTCGCCAGTTCGGCGAAGTCTTCGCCGGCGACGATGCGGTCATACAGCGATTGAACCAGCGCTTTGGTCTTGGCTTCGTCGCGGATCGGGCTCGGCTTGACGAGGATGTGGCGCACATGCACTTCATCACGCATCTGGGCTTCGCCGCCACGCTTGGCCAGCAACTTCAGGATGATGAAACCACCTGGAGTGCGCGCAGGCTGAGTGATATCGCCGATGGCCATGCTGCTCAGTTCACGATCAAACGGTGGTGGCAGTTGCGCGGCTTTACGCCAGCCCATGTCGCCGCCTTCCAGTGCGTTGTCGCTGGCGGACTTGGCAACGGCCATCTGGCCGAAGTCGGCGCCTTGCTTGAGCTGCTGGTAAACCTCCATCGCCTGACGTGCGGCGTTCTGAATCGCTTCAGAGTTGGCACTTTCCGGGGTCGGGATCAGGATGTTGGCCAAGTGCAGTTCTTCGGACAGTTGCATCTTGCCCAGGTCGGAGGCGAGGAAGTTCTTCACTTCCTGTTCGGAGACCTGAATGCGCTCTGCCACGCGACGCTGACGGACACGGCTGATGATCATTTCCCGGCGGATCTGGTCACGTGCGTCGTCGTAGGACAGGCCGTCGTGAGCCAGTGCTGCGCGGAACTGATCCACGGTCATGTTGTTACGCTGGGCAATGGTGCCGACCGCCTGGTTCAGCTCTTCATCGGTGATGCGGATGCCGGAACGTTCGCCGATCTGCAATTGCAGGTTTTCAACGATCAGGCGTTCGAGCACCTGCTGATCCAGCACACCCGCAGGCGGCAGACCGCCACCACGCTTGGCGATGGTCTGCTGAACTTCGTGGACGCGTTGATCCAGTTGGCTCTGCATGACCACATCGTTGTCGACGATCGCTACCACTTTATCGATGGACTGTACTGCGGCGTTGGCCGCAGTACCCAGGAACAGCGCGCCCAACACCAGCGGGCGCAGACAATCAGAAAGCTTGGTCTTCACGTTCACGATAACCTTGAATGCCTTTGTCGAGGAAGCTCTCTACCTTGGCGCCGGTGAGGCCGCCGAGTCCCTTCAGAACAATTTGGAGGAAGATGCCATGGTCGCCTTTCTCGTTTTGCGGAGCTTCCTGGCTGAACTCGTCATAGGAAACCCAGTAACGGTTGATCAGGCGTAGTTTCCAGCAGCAGTTGTCGTACTCGAAACCACCGAAGGCTTCCAGGGTACGGTTGCGGTTGTAGTCATACTGCCAGCGGCTGATCGCGTTCCACTGTGGAACGATCGGCCAGATGACCGAGAAGTCATGCTGCTGGATCTTGTAGTAATCCTTCACGTAGCCAGGCGTGCCAGGGGTACCGTAGTCGCCACCGCCCACAGTCCACTTACCGGTGTTCTGGTCGTAGCGAACCTGGTCGTTGCGATAGCGATAGCCGACGTTGATAACCTTGTTCGGGTTGTCTTCCGGCTGGTAGTGGAACATCGCGCTGCCGGAACGAGGGCTGCGGCTGTCCGGATCCCAGTTGTAGTCGGCAGTGGTCCGCCAATCGCGGTTCCAGCGGTATTCGTATTCCAGAGCATATGGCGAGACGTTGGACTTGGCGTCGTCACGATCGTTGAATGCGATGCCTGGCAGTTGAACCTTGCGATCCTTGAAATACAACGCCTGGCCTACGCTGATGCGTTGACGTTCAAAACCATCATCTTCGATCCAGCGGCTGGTCACGCCCAGCGACAGTTTGTTCTCGTCACCGACACGGTCGGAGCCGGAGAAGCGGTTGTCACGGAACAGCGATGCATAGTTAAAGGTGTATTCGCTGGTATCGAACACTGGAATATCTTCCTGGTCGACCTCAGGTACATAGAGATAGAACAGGCGTGGTTCCAGAGTCTGACGGTAGTTCTTGCCGAAATACTGGGTATTGCGGTCGAAGTACAGGCCACTGTCGACGCTGGCGATTGGTACGCCGCGGTTCTGATTGCTGTCGAATGTACCGTTGAGCTTGTTCTGCTCGGCGTTTTGCGTAGCAATATCGCGCTTACCCTGACCATCCAGATCAAGTTGATACTGGGTGTACTGATATTTGAGCGATGGTTTCAGGAAGCCATAAGTCCAGTTCAGCGGCAGGCTAACACCTGGCTTCAGATTCAGACGGTCGCCGTTTGCACGAGCAAGTCCAAATATATTGGTATCAAGGCGCCGCTCTGTAGTAACTCCGTCTTCCTGGGTAAATGTCCCGGTTTTCAAATCACGATCAAACCGAACGATCTCGGTCTCGTAATCGAAATTCAGGCCTTCCGGGTGGTACGGCAACTGACCATTGAAGGTGATCTGCGGCAGACGGCCATACGGCGTAATGTTCGAAACAGTCGCCAATTGGTACTGCTGAGCATTCAACCGTGCGGTGTAGCTGTCGCCACGATAAGTAACCGAACCCTGTTGATTCACAAAGTCGCTGGACTTCACACCAATCTGATCAGTCTGCAGATCCTGGAAGTAATACGGATCGCTGATCTTGGTGTAATCAACCTCGGTGAACACACGGGAGTCGAGACCGCCCTTGTGCTGCCAGTTGTACATGTAGCGGGTTTTTTCGTAGTCGGTCTGCTTGCTGCGCTCGGTATCGTCATCGTTCAGATACGCCGCACCAAACTGACCTTCACTCGACTTGGTCAGGTAACGGAACTCGCCTTCCACCAACATGCCGCGCTTGCTCATGTAACGCGGGTACAACGTGGCGTCATAGTTCGGCGCCAGGTTGAAGTAGTACGGTGTAACCAGCATGAAGCCGGTATCGCTGCCGCTGCCGATGGTCGGCGGCAGGAAGCCCGACTGGCGACGGTCGTCGATCGGGAAATAGATGTACGGCGTGTACAGAATCGGAATGTCTTTTACGCGCAGCGTCACGTTGGTCGCGGTACCGAAACCGGTGGCCGGGTTCAAGGTAATGTTGTTGCCCTTGAGCTGCCAGGCGTTGCTGTTCGGTTCGCACGTGGTGTACGTGCCGTCCTTCAGACGGATGATCGCGTTTTCTGCACGCTTGGCGTACAGCGCGTTACCGCGGATACGCGATTTGTGCATCACGTATTCGGCGTTGTCGACCTTGGCTTCACCGGTGTCGAGTTGAACATCGGCGTGATCGCCGACGATCAGCGCGCCGTTGTCACGGATACGCACATCGCCATTGAGTTCGGCGCGGCTCTCGGCCTGATACAGGCTCGCCTCGTCGGATTCGACCTGCATGCTGCCCTGACGCAGGACGACATCGCCGGCCAGCGTACCGACTTGATCATCGGTGTTATAGCGCGAGGCTTTCGCGCCGATAAAGGTCGGGGCGTCACTTTTATTCGTCTTGTCATTCATGCCAGGACGAATCGGTTCGATATAGGCACCAGAGCAGTAAGGTCCGGTCTCGGCCAATTGAGCGGCGGTGAGCTTCTCGCGCGGAACCCAGTCGAGGTGACTGAAGTCTTCGCTACGGGACTTCAGGCCGCGGCCCTTGGCTTCGGTGACCAGTGCCGTTTTAGGGGCTGTGTCGGCAGTCGAACCGTTCTCGCTCGCCGCTTCGCCGGTGGCACTGACGGCACTGCCGTCATGCACTGGGCGCGGCGGCAACGCAGCAGCGGTTGATTTGGGCGCACAGGCCCAACCACCCGAAGCCGAGACGGAGCAGTCATACTGCTCGGCGGCAACAACGAATTGACTGGCCAGAGGTTGCATAGCCAGCAGACTGCCGGTTACCAACAACGGAAATTTTTTACGAAACGCGGGGGATTTCAATGCCATCTTATTAGTCCGGGCTTCCTGCGTGCCATCTGCCCGCGGTGTGGGCCGCACGCCTCTCGATGGTCTGAAAAAGATGCTGGATAATAAAGCATGACCCGCTTGACGGCTAGCGCCGTCGGAGACCCTTGCAATGCCTGACCAAGATGTACGCTTGCAACACCTGAAAGTTTGGCTCGATGAGCAGTTGGCAACCCTGTTTGCAGATCAGGGCTGGGGCGCCGTGCCCCCGGCCACGTTGACTGCGGCCAGCAGCGACGCGAGTTTCCGCCGTTACTTCCGTTGGGAAGGAGAGGGTCGCAGCTTTGTCGTGATGGACGCGCCGCCACCCCAGGAAAACTGCAAACCGTTCGTGGATATCGCCTTTTTGCTGGCGAAATCCGGAATAAATGTGCCGAAAATTTATGCCGAAGACCTCGAACGCGGTTTTCTTTTGCTCAATGACCTGGGCAACAAGACCTATCTCGACGTGATCGATGGCGAAAATGCCGATGCTTTGTTCGACGAGGCCCTGCAAGCGCTGCTGGCTTTTCAGCAGTTGCCGATGGTTGCGCCGTTGCCGAGTTACGACGTGGCGTTGCTGCGCCGTGAACTGGAACTGTTCCCCGAGTGGTATGTGAAGCGTGAGCTCGGCATCGAGTTCGACGCGGTCCAGCAGCAACAATGGCAACATATCAGCGACCTGTTGATCGACAGCGCCCTCGCGCAGCCCAAAGTGCTGGTGCACCGTGACTATATGCCGCGCAACCTGATGCTCAGCGAGCCGAATCCCGGTGTGCTGGATTTCCAGGATGCGGTTTATGGTCCGGTGACCTACGACGTGACGTGCCTGTTCAAGGATGCCTTCCTCAGCTGGCCTGAAGAGCGTGTACGTGGTTGGCTGGAAAATTACTGGCAACAAGCCTCGGCGCTGAACATCCCGGTGCAGCCTGACTTCGAAGATTTCCTGCGCGCCAGTGATCTGATGGGCGTGCAGCGTCACCTGAAAGTCATCGGCATCTTTGCGCGTATCTGTCACCGCGACGGCAAGCCGCGTTATCTGGCCGACGTACCGCGTTTCTTCTCCTATATAGAAGCGGTGATTGCGCGTCGCCCTGAACTGGCGGAGCTGCAAGCGCTGTTCACCAGCCTGCGGGGCGGAGCGCCAGCATGAAGGCAATGATTCTGGCGGCAGGCAAAGGCGAGCGCATGCGCCCGCTGACCCTGACCACGCCGAAACCGCTGGTACGTGCGGGTGGCGTGCCACTGATCGAGTATCACCTGCGCGCTTTGGCGGCCGCAGGATTCAACGAGATCGTCATCAACCACGCCTGGCTCGGTCAGCAGATCGAAGATTACCTGGGGGACGGTTCGCAGTTTGGCGTGAGCATTCAGTACTCGCCGGAAGGTGAACCACTGGAAACCGGCGGCGGGATTTTCCGCGCGCTGCCGCTGCTCGGCGATGATGCCTTTCTGGTGGTCAACGGTGATATCTGGACCGATTACGATTTCAGCGTGCTGCATCAGCCGATCAACGGGCTCGCGCATCTGGTGCTGGCTGACAATCCGGCGCACCACCCGAACGGCGATTTCACACTGATCGACGGTAAGGTGCACGACGGCCAACCTGACGCGCAAACCCTGACCTACAGCGGCATCGCCGTACTTCATCCGCAACTGTTCGATGGCTGCAGCGACGGTGCTTTCAAACTGGCACCGCTGCTGCGCAAGGCCATGGCGGCTAGTGAAGTCACGGGCGAGCGTCTGAAAGGTCACTGGGTTGATGTCGGTACGCACGAGCGTCTGGCCGAAGCTGAAACCTTGATAGAAGCGAGTCGCTGACATGTTGTGGCCAGGGACTCTGATTGGAGCCGGAGCGGGTTTTGCAATTGCCAGCATTCCGGGGGCCATGCTTGGGGCATTGTTGGGGCAGGCGCTGGATCGGCGTCTGCACTTGCAGAGCTGGGGGCATCTGCGGGAAAAGCTCGGCGGTAAGCCGATGCTGCGCAATGATGAATTGTTGTTCGTGTTGCTCGGTCGTCTGGCCAAGAGCGACGGTCGCGTCACCGATGGGCATATCCAGCAGGCGCGAAACGAGATGCGTGCGCTGGAGATGAGCGAACCGGCGACACGTCGGGCGATTGCCGCGTTCAACCGTGGCAAGTCCGGCAGCGACAATCTGCGCGGTTATCTGCGCCGCCTCAGTGTCCAGCCGCACGCCAGCGAAGGTGTGTTGCGCGCCTGTTGGCGGATGGTCTGGGCCGATGGCCGCGCGGGTGTCAGTGAGCGTGAATTGCTGGCGCAGTGGGGCAAGTGGCTCGGCTGGACGACGCATCAGGTGCAGGCATTGGCCAGTGATTACGAGCCGGGTAAACGACCGATCGTCAGTGCTGCAGTGAGTTATCAGGAGGCGATGCGTTTATTGGGTGTGTCGGCGTCCAGTGAACCGGCGCAGATCAAGCGCGCTTATCGGCGCCTGCTCAGTCGTCATCATCCGGACAAGATTGCCGGGTCAGGGGCGACGCCAGTGCAGGTGCGTGAAGCAACCGATAAAACCCGTGAGCTGCACAATGCCTACACGTTGATTCGTGAGCGGCGGGATTTTCGCTAACCGTTAGAGCTGTGTTGCCAGTGATGGCCCCTTCGCGAGCAAGCTCGCTCCCACATTGGATCTGCGTACAAAATCCATTGTGGGAGCGAGCTTGCTCGCGAATGAAGGCGCCTCGGTCTTATTCGGTCAGTCCGGGTTCTGCGGATTCAGCCAGCCACGCACCCGGCGGAACAACTGTTCCTGCTCAGCCTTGTTGTCTGGCAAGGCTCTGAGCGCGACCTGGCTGAACGCCAAGGTCTTCAAGCGCTTGCTCGCCTGCATGCGCTCCAGCGCCGCGTTGCGATCCAGCGGCTTGTCCATGTAGAAAATATCGGCCGTCGGCAATTTCAGCATTGGCGTCAACTCGGCCAACGCCGGTTTTGCCTTGGCCGGCATCTGCGCATCGACCATGACAAATTTCTCCACCTGCGCCGTTTGTTTTTCGCTCAGGTATCGCGCGGCCCAATAGGCGCCCGTGCCGTGTCCAAGCACAACAATACTGCGTGCGCTCTGCTGCTCGGCGTAGGCGAGCGCGGCGTCGATGCGGGCGAAGATTCGTTCGGCGTCAGCCTTGGATTGCTCTTCAGTGGTTTCGGCGACTACTTGATCCGCCACTTCGGCTTCACCGCCAGCGGCCTGCTCGATCGGCTGCGCGGTGGTGGCGTCTTTGCTGCCGGACTCCGGCGCTTTAGGCACAGCGGGCGCTTCGACGACACGCGCCGCGATGGCATCGCTTTGCAGGTCGGGCAGCGTAATACTCAGGCTGCTCCACTGCGCATCGGGCAATTTACGCCGCAGCGGGCCGATTGCCTGTGGCCAGTCAGCGGTTTCGCCAGCGCCAGGAATGATGATCACCGCACCTTTGGGGTCGGCGGTGTTGGCCGGTTTCCACAGGGCGAGGAAGGTGTCGCTGCCGGCCTGTAACTGTTGCTGTTCTTGCGCCGGAACTTGACGTTCCAGTGCGGCGGCCTCTTCCTGACTACGCTCTAGCAATGGCTGGCGTTCGGCCGGTTTTTCTTCTGCCGGTTTTTCCGCCGCAGGGGCGGGGTCGGCGGCGTTGACGGAAAACGCACAAGGCAGGATCAGCGACAGGCACAATGCTGGCAGTGCCAGGCGGTAAACAGAGGGCATCGGTTATTCCAGGCCAGAAAGTATCCCGGCAGCCTAATGGGTTGGTCAGAATTTGTCAGTGTATGAGACTTCAATGAAGCGATTTTGCTGCCTGTGGGTTATCGGCTGTTTATGGTTTCCCTTGATGGGCTGGGCGGCGCCTGCGCCGCCGTCTCATCTCGCACAGTTGTCGGCAAGCCAGCAGCAATGGCTGGCGCAGCACAGTGAATTGCGCGTCGGCCTGGTGTTGCAAGCGCCGTATGCGCAATACGACCGGCGCCTGCAACGGCTGTCCGGGGCCAACGTCGAGCTGATGAAGTTGTTGGCCAAGGCGCTCGACGTCGAATTGAGCTGGCGCAATTTTCAGGATCTCGCACAACTGGAAACCGCCGTGCGCGAGGGCGAGGTCGATATCGCTCCGGGCCTCAGTCAAACCCCGAGTGCGCTGCGCCTGTGGCAATTTTCCGATCCGTACATGCGCGTGCCGCAACTGGTGGTCAGCGATCAGAAGGCCAGTGGTGTGGTCGATCTGGAGAAACTCGACAGCCAGACCCGCGTCGCCGTGCGCATGCCCAGCAGCACCGCCGACTATCTGCGCGGCAACTACCCCCATCTGAATCTGCAAGGTGTGCCGCTGGAGCGTCAGGCGTTGCAGTTGCTGTTGAGTCAGCAGGCTACTTACGCTGTGGTCGATGAGGCGCAACTCGGACGGTTGTCGGCGGAGCCGGAGTTCGCCGAGTTGGTGGTGGTCGGCGACATCGGCCTGCCGCAACTGCTGCGAGTCGGCTCACGCCGCGATTGGCCAGAGTTGGCCGGCATCGTCCAAAGCGCCTTGCGTGCAGTCCCGGCCAAGGATCTGGAGCAATTGCACAGCCAATGGCTGCAACCGAAATATCCGCGGCTGTCGGAGTCACGGGGGTTCTGGCAGAACCTCAGTCTGTTGTTCGCGGTAATGCTGCTCAGTTGTGTCGCGATCGTATTCTGGCAGCGCCGCCAACAGCACAGCCTCGAACAGCGGCTGCTGGCCGCGCGGGAAGACATCGCCTTGCGCGCGGCCAGTGAAGAAGCGCTGCGGTTGACGCAGTTCTCCATCGATCAAAGCACTGTCGGCATCCTCTGGGTCAACTGGGACAGCCATGTGCGCTACGCCAATCGCGCGGCGGAAGTCATGCTCGGTTATCCCTCAGGCGGATTGATCGAGCGACCGCTGATCGACTTCGAACCGGGCCTGCACATGGATCGCTGGCTCAACCTGTGGAAGCGCGCGCGTGCCAGCGAAGAAGGGCCGCTGAGTTTCGAGACCAGTTGCGTGCGCGCCGATGGCAGTGTTTTACCTGCGGACGTGTCGCTGAGTTTTCTGCGTTTCCGCGACAGTGAATATCTGGTGGTGTACCTCACCGACGTCACCGACCGCCGTCGCGCTTTGGCGGCTTTGCAGGAAAGCGAGGCGCGTCTGCAAGGTATCGCCGCCAACGTGCCGGGGCTGGTGTTCCGTCTGGAGCGGGCGCCAGTGACTGGGCAGATCGACTTTGCCTATATCAGTGAGGGCAGTGAAAGTCTGGTCGGCTACGCACCGGCCGCTATCGCTCATCGCGACATGGGCCTGCGCAGTCTGGTGCATCCCGACGACAAGGCCAGTTATCACCGCACTCAGGATCAGGCGCTGGACACCGACAGCGATTGGTCATGGCAGGGCCGAATCCTCACGCGTCAGGGCGAACAGCGCTGGGCCGAGATCAAGGCGATCACCCGGCAACTGGAGGATGGCGCTTACGTCTGGGATGGCATCGTCTGGGACATCACCGAGAGCAAGCGTATCGAGCTGGAGCTGGCGGCATCGCGCGAGCAGTTGCGTGAACTGTCGGCGCACCTTGAGAGCGTGCGTGAAGAAGAGAAGGCGCGCATTGCTCGCGAGGTTCACGATGAATTGGGGCAAATGTTGACGGTGCTGAAGCTGGAAACATCGATGTGCGAACTGGCCTACGCGCAACTCGATCCCGGTCTGAATGAACGGCTAAACAGCATGAAACGCCTGATCGCGCAGTTGTTTCAATTGGTGCGCGATGTGGCGACGGCGCTGCGCCCACCGATTCTCGATGCCGGGATCGCTTCGGCGATCGAATGGCAGGCGCGGCGATTTGAAGCGCGTACACAGATTCCGTGTCTGGTGCAGGTGCCGGACAATCTGCCTGCGCTCAGTGATGCCAAGGCGATTGGGTTGTTTCGGATTTTGCAGGAGGCGCTGACCAATGTGATGCGGCATGCCCAGGCGCATACTGTGGAACTGACGCTGGCGCTGGAAGGCGACGAAGTGTGTCTGACGGTCAGTGATGATGGCGTAGGATTCGTCGCCACTGCCGGTCGGCCGACTTCGTTTGGTCTGGTGGGCATGCGTGAGCGGGTGCTGATCATGGGTGGGCAGCTGGTGCTGGAGAGTGAACCGGGGGAGGGCACCAGTCTGGTGGTGCGGGTGCCGGTGAGTGAGGTTTGAAGACTTGTGGTGTTTGGGCTGACGCTATCGCGAGCAGGCTCGCTCCCACAGGGATTGGTGTGTACCTGAAATCTGGAGAAAAGATTTGATTCGTGTACTGGTAGCCGAAGACCACACCATCGTCCGCGAAGGCATCAAGCAATTGATCGGCCTGGCCAAGGACCTGCAAGTGGTGGGCGAGGCGAGCAACGGTGAACAACTGCTCGAAACCCTGCGCCATATTCCGTGCGAAGTGGTGCTGCTCGACATTTCCATGCCAGGGGTCAATGGCCTCGAAGCAATTCCGCGCATCCGGGCACTGAACAATCCGCCGGCGATTCTGGTGTTGTCGATGCACGACGAGGCGCAGATGGCAGCGCGGGCGCTGAAGGTCGGCGCGGCCGGCTATGCGACCAAAGACAGTGATCCGGCGCTGTTGCTCACCGCCATTCGCAAGGTCGCGGCGGGTGGACGTTATATTGATCCGGATCTGGCGGATCGCATGGTGTTTGAAGTCGGCCTGACCGATACACGGCCGCTGCACTCATTACTGTCCGAACGCGAATTCTCGGTGTTCGAACGCCTGGCCCAAGGCGCCAATGTCAACGACATTGCCCAGCAACTGGCCTTGAGCAGCAAAACCATCAGCACCCACAAGGCGCGGCTGATGCAGAAGCTCAACATCACCTCACTGGCCGAACTGGTCAAATACGCGATGGAACACAAACTCCTCTAAAGATCACCGCGATCAAACCTGTGGGAGCGAGCTTGCTCGCGAATGCGGTGTATCAGTCACAGAATGAGTTGAATGACCCACCGCTTTCGCGAGCAAGCTCGCTCCCACAGGTTTCTTCATCGTTCCTGCGAGATTGGGCATATCTGTTAGCGACACGCGCTTTTGCTTGTTCTTGCAGCTTGCAGCTCAACCCTCGCCACTGCCTTATCCATCAGCGCCATCCTTGTAGGGCAATCCCTACCCCCAACCTTCCATCCGGCTGAGGCGATTCTCTCCTGCACCCCGATTTGCGCGCCTGTCAGCAGCCACTAGGCTTAACCCACAAGCAGTCATCAACAACAAAGGTGTGGGTATGAGCCAGGTCGATACAAACGCAGGGGCCAGCGATGTGCTGGTCAGCTTTCGTGGAGTGCAGAAGAGCTACGACGGCGAGAACCTGATCGTCAAAGACCTCAACCTGGACATTCGCAAAGGCGAATTTCTCACCCTGCTCGGGCCGTCCGGCTCCGGCAAGACCACCAGCCTGATGATGCTCGCCGGATTCGAAACACCAACCGCTGGCGAGATTCTGCTGGCCGGGCGCTCGATCAATAACGTGCCGCCGCACAAGCGCGATATCGGCATGGTGTTCCAGAACTACGCGCTGTTCCCGCACATGACCGTGGCGGAAAACCTCGCGTTCCCGCTGACCGTGCGTGGCCTGAACAAAAGCGACGTCAGCGACCGCGTGAAGAAAGTCCTCAGCATGGTCCAGCTCGACGCGTTCGCCTCGCGTTACCCGGCGCAGTTGTCCGGTGGTCAGCAGCAACGTGTGGCACTGGCCCGCGCGCTGGTGTTCGAGCCACAACTGGTGCTGATGGATGAACCCCTTGGCGCCCTCGACAAACAACTGCGTGAACACATGCAGATGGAAATCAAACACCTGCACCAGCGCCTCGGCGTGACCGTGGTCTACGTGACCCACGATCAGGGTGAAGCGCTGACCATGTCCGACCGCGTCGCAGTGTTCCATCAAGGCGAAATCCAGCAGATCGCTCCGCCACGAACTCTTTACGAGGAACCGAAAAACACCTTCGTCGCCAACTTCATCGGTGAGAACAACCGCCTCAACGGCCGTCTGCTCAGTCAGACCGGCGAACGTTGTGTGGTCGAGTTGGGCCGAGGCGAAAAGGTCGAGGCGTTGGCGGTCAACGTCGGTCAGGCCGGCGAACCGGTGACCCTGTCGATCCGTCCGGAGCGCGTTAGCCTCAACGGTTCGAGCGATCAATGCGTTAACCGCTTCTCAGGGAGGGTGGCGGAATTCATCTATCTGGGCGACCACGTCCGGGTGCGTCTGGAAGTCTGTGGCAAGACCGACTTCTTCGTGAAACAACCGATTGCCGAGCTCGATCCAGCGCTCGCGGTCGGTGACGTGGTTCCGCTTGGCTGGCAGGTCGAGCACGTTCGCGCGCTTGATCCGCTTTTAGAGGCGAACTGATCGCCCCGGCAATACCAACACCAACCCTGCACGTGGAGAGAACAATAAATGTTGAGATCCCTGAAGTTCACCGCCCTGACCCTGGGCCTGATGGGTGCGGCCAGCGCAATGGCCGCTGGCCCGGATTTGACCGTGGTGTCGTTTGGCGGGGCGAACAAGGCGGCGCAAGTCAAAGCCTTCTACGCACCGTGGGAAGCGGCGGGCAACGGCAAGATCGTCGCTGGCGAGTACAACGGCGAGATGGCCAAGGTCAAAGCCATGGTCGACACCAAGAGTGTGTCGTGGGACCTGGTGGAAGTTGAATCGCCAGAGCTGTCCCGTGGTTGCGACGAAGACATGTTCGAACAACTCGATCCGGCACTGTTCGGCAAGACCGAAGACTACGTCAAAGGCGCGATTCAGCCATGCGGCGTGGGCTTCTTCGTTTGGTCGACCGTACTCGCTTACAACGCCGACAAGCTGAAAACCGCACCGACCAGTTGGGCGGATTTCTGGGACACCAAGAAATTCCCGGGCAAGCGTGGTCTGCGTAAGGGCGCCAAGTACACCCTCGAATTCGCGCTGATGGCCGACGGTGTGGCGCCGAAAGACGTCTACAAGGAACTGGCGAGCAAGGGCGGTCAGGATCGCGCGTTCAAGAAACTCGATGAGCTGAAACCGAGCATCCAGTGGTGGGAAGCCGGCGCACAACCGCCGCAGTACCTCGCTTCCGGCGACGTGGTGATGAGCTCGGCCTACAACGGTCGCATCGCTGCCGTGCAGAAAGAATCCAATCTGAAAGTGGTGTGGAACGGCGGTATCTACGACTTCGACGCCTGGGCCATCCCGAAAGGTCTGGACGCCAAGCGTGCCGAAGCGGCGAAGAAGTTCATCGCTTACTCGGTACAGCCGCAGCAGCAGAAGACCTATTCGGAAAACATCGCTTACGGCCCGGCCAACACCCAGGCTGTGCCGCTGCTGGCCAAGGACGTCCTGAAAGACATGCCGACCACCCCGGAAAACATCGCCAACCAGGTGCAGATCGACGTCAGCTTCTGGGCTGACAACGGCGAGCAACTGGAGCAGCGCTTCAATTCCTGGGCTGCGAAATAACCGAGGGCTCGCTCTCCTGTGGGAGCGAGCTTGCTCGCGAAAGCGCCAGTACATTCAACATTGATGTCGACTGATGCGCCGCCTTCGCGAGCAAGCTCGCTCCCACATTTGGATCTGTGTGCATCAATCGATCGAGGTGGTTCGCCACCTCTGTAACGATCAAAGATTTGCGGAGTACGTCATGGCCATCGCCGTTCCCCTGAACGAGGGCAACAGCCCCACCTTGAAGCAGAAGCTCAAGCGCGCCGAGCGGGTCAACCGCTGGAAGGCTCAAGCGCTGATTGCGCCGCTGGTGCTGTTTCTGTTGCTGGTGTTTCTGGTGCCGATCGTGGCGCTGCTCTACAAAAGCGTTGGCAACCCCGAAGTGGTCGGCGGCATGCCGCGCACCGTGGCGGCCATCGTCAGTTGGGACGGCCGCGGCCTGCCCGCTGAACCGGTCTACAAGGCTGCGGGCGAAGACCTTGCCGAAGCACGTAAAAACCAGACGCTGGGCGATCTGTCCAAGCGCTTGAACATGGAGTTGGCCGGCTATCGCAGCCTGCTGACCAAAACCGCCCGGGCGCTGCCGTTTGCCAGCGAGCCGGCCTCTTATAAAGAAGCGCTGGAAGCGCTCGACGAACGTTGGGGCGACCCGGCCTACTGGCAAGCGGTCAAACGCAACACCAGCAGCATCACCCCGTACTACTTGCTGGCGGCCGTCGATCACCGCATCGACGACCTCGGCGAAATCGCCCCGGCCACCCCGGATCAGGCGATCTACCTGGACATCTTCGCCCGCACCTTCTGGATGGGCCTGGTCATCACCGTGATTTGCCTGCTGCTGGCTTATCCACTGGCTTATTTGCTGGCGAACCTGCCATCGCGGCAAAGCAACCTGCTGATGATTCTGGTGCTGCTGCCGTTCTGGACCTCGATTCTGGTGCGCGTCGCCGCGTGGATCGTGCTCCTGCAATCGGGCGGCCTGATCAATAGCGGTCTGATGGCGATGGGCATCATCGATAAACCGCTGGAACTGGTGTTCAACCGCACCGGTGTGTACATCTCGATGGTGCACATCCTGCTACCGTTCATGATTCTGCCGATCTACAGCGTGATGAAAGGCATCTCGCCGACCTACATGCGCGCTGCAATTTCCCTCGGCTGCCACCCGTTCGCCAGTTTCTGGCGGGTTTACTTCCCGCAGACCTACGCCGGTGTTGGCGCCGGTTGCCTGTTGGTGTTCATCCTTGCCATCGGCTACTACATCACCCCGGCGCTGCTCGGCAGCCCGAACGATCAAATGGTCAGCTACTTCGTCGCCTTCTACACCAACACCAGCATCAACTGGGGCATGGCCACCGCACTCGGCGGGCTGTTGCTGCTGGCGACGGTGGTGCTTTATCTGATTTACAGCTGGCTGGTCGGCGCCAGTCGCCTGCGCCTGAGCTAAGGGGAATTCGAGATGCTGAGTCCTTACATGTCGCCCATCGAACGGGTGTGGTTCTACAGCCTGCGGATCCTCTGCGGCCTGATTCTGTTGTTCCTGATTCTGCCGGTGCTGGTGATCATTCCGCTGTCGTTCAACTCGGGGAGTTTTCTGGTGTATCCGCTGCAGGGATTTTCGCTGCAGTGGTATCACGACTTCTTTGCTTCGGCGGAATGGATGCGTGCGTTGAAGAACAGCATCATCGTCGCCCCGGCGGCGACGGTGCTGGCGATGGTCTTCGGTACGCTGGCGGCGATTGGCCTGACTCGCGGTGACTTCCCCGGGAAATCGCTGGTTATGGCGCTGGTGATTTCGCCGATGGTGGTGCCGGTGGTGATCATTGGTGTGGCGAGTTATCTGTTCTTCGCGCCGCTGGGGTTGGGCAATAGCTTCTTCTCGTTGATTGTGGTGCACGCGGTGTTGGGCGTGCCGTTTGTGATCATCACGGTGTCGGCGACGTTGCAGGGCTTTAATCACAATCTGGTGCGGGCTGCTGCCAGTTTGGGGGCCTCGCCGTTGACCGCGTTCCGGCGGGTGACTTTGCCGCTGATTGCGCCGGGAGTGATTTCGGGGGCGCTATTTGCGTTTGCGACTTCGTTTGATGAGGTGGTGGTGACGTTGTTTCTTGCCGGGCCTGAGCAGGCGACGTTGCCTCGGCAAATGTTTAGCGGGATTCGTGAGAACCTGAGCCCGACGATTGCGGCTGCCGCGACCTTGCTGATCGCCTTCTCCGTGATCCTGCTGCTGACGCTGGAATGGTTGCGTGGGCGTAGCGAAAAACTGCGGACTGCTCAAGTCTAGCGGCGAACTGAAGATCCTTTCCCCCCTCACCCCAACCCTCTCCCCCATGGGGGGCGAGGGGAAAGGGAGCAGATCGTTGTGCTTTTCAAAACCTGAGTTCGACTCGGTATTTCAGGTCGGTGTACTTCGAAAGTACAGCGCGGTCAGTCCCCTCTACCTCCGGGAGTGGGCTAGGGTGAGGGGCTCTGGACCTTCTGGCCGATCAACCATTCACCACCTGAATAGCAGACAACCCCAAATCCCCAGCTAATCTTGTGCCCAGCTCCCACATCTATAAGAGGCTGCGCACGATGAGTCTGTCCCAGTTCAAAATCGCTCACAAACTGATCACCGGCGCCGGAGCCATCGAGCAACTGGCCGCCGAACTCACGCGCCTGGACATCGACAACCCCCTGATCGTTACCGACGCCGCGCTGGTCAAATCCGGCACGGTGGAGCTGGCGCTGGTACAACTCGGCGGGCGTGACTACGAGATTTTCGACCGCGTGCTGCCCGACCCGGAAATCGCCATCGTCGAAGACTGCATGCGTGTTTACCGCGAAGGCGGGCATGACGGTTTGATCGGCCTCGGTGGCGGCAGCGCCATCGACATCGCCAAAAGCGTCGCCGCCTACGCCGGTTACCACGGCGCGCTGGAAGATCTGTTCGGTGTCGAGCAGGTGCCACGCAAAGGCCCGCCACTGATCGCCATCCCGACCACCGCTGGCACCGGTTCAGAAGTCACTAACGTCGCAATCCTTTCGGACAAAGTCGCGCAACTGAAGAAAGGCATCGTCAGCGACTTTCTATTACCGGACGTGGCGCTAGTCAGCCCGCAAATGACCTTGACCTGTCCACGCAGCGTCACCGCCGCCAGTGGTGTCGACGCGCTGGTGCACGCCATCGAATCCTACCTGTCGGTCAACGCCTCGCCGATCACCGACTCGCTGGCCATCGGTGCCATCAAATTGATCGCCAAAGCCCTGCCAAAGGCCTACGCCAACGGCGCCAACCTGCAAGCGCGCGAAGACATGGCCACCGCGAGCCTGATGGCCGGTATGGCGTTCGGTAATGCCGGGGTCGGCGCGGTGCATGCGCTGGCGTATCCGCTGGGCGGGCGCTTCAACATCGCTCATGGCGTGAGCAATGCGTTGCTGCTGCCGTATGTCATGACCTGGAACAAGATGGCTTGCGTTGAACGCATGCAGGATATTGCCGAAGCCATGGGGGTGAAGACCGCTCATCTGAGTGCCGCCGAGGCCGCAGACAAAGCCGTGCAGGCCATGACCGATCTGTGCGCGGCGGTGGAAATTCCTGCCGGCCTGCGCAGTTTCGGTGTCCCGGAAGAGGCGATCCCGGCGATGGCTGTGGAAGCGGCGGGCATCGAGCGGCTGATGCGCAACAACCCGCGCAAACTCAGCGCTGTCGACATCGAGAAGATCTACCGCGCGGCGTATTAAGTCAGCGCCAGTCATCCGTCATGGCACAACCCAATCATCGCGGTCACGGTGCGCGCTTGGAAACTTGAGGTATACAATGCGCGCCATCGTGATTTAGCTCAGAAAAGGTGCGTCATGCAGCCCTTCGTAATTGCTCCGTCGATTCTCTCCGCCGACTTCGCCCGCCTCGGCGAGGAAGTCGACAACGTTCTGGCCGCTGGCGCCGACTTCGTCCACTTCGACGTCATGGACAACCACTACGTGCCAAACCTGACCATCGGCCCGATGGTCTGCGCGGCATTGCGCAAGTACGGCGTTACCGCGCCGATCGACGCACACTTGATGGTCAGCCCGGTGGACCGCATCGTTGGCGACTTCATCGAGGCCGGCGCCACCTACATCACCTTCCACCCGGAAGCCACGCTGCACGTTGATCGCTCGCTGCAGCTGATCCGTGAAGGCGGCTGCAAATCCGGTCTGGTGTTCAACCCGGCAACTCCGCTGGACGTACTCAAGTACGTGATCGACAAGGTCGATATGGTCTTGCTGATGAGCGTCAACCCGGGCTTCGGCGGGCAGAAGTTCATCCCTGGCACCCTCGACAAACTGCGCGAAGCGCGGGCGATCATCGATGCTTCGGGCCGTGACATCCGTCTGGAAATCGATGGCGGCGTCAACGTCAACAATATCCGCGAAATCGCTGCTGCTGGCGCTGATACCTTTGTCGCCGGCTCGGCAATCTTCAACGCGCCGAACTATCAGGAAGTCATCGACAAGATGCGTTCCGAACTGGCGCTGGCTCGCCCATGAGCGGGTTTGAGCAGCTGTTCCCGGGGAAACTGCCACGGCTGGTGATGTTCGATCTGGATGGCACACTGATCGACTCGGTTCCGGACCTGGCAGCCGCGGTGGACACCATGCTGCTCTCTCTCGGCCGGCAACCGGCGGGCATCGATTCGGTGCGCGAGTGGGTGGGCAACGGCGCGCCAGTGCTGGTGCGCCGTGCGTTGGCCGGTGGTATCGATCATTCGGCGGTGGATGACGTCGAAGCCGAGCACGCGCTGGAAGTATTCATGGACGCCTACGGCGCCAGCCATGAGCTGACCGTGGTCTATCCCGGCGTGCGCGACACCCTCAAGTGGCTGCACAAGCAAGGCGTGGCCATGGCGCTGATTACCAACAAACCGGAGCGCTTCGTCGCGCCGCTGCTGGATCAGATGAAGATCGGTCGCTACTTCAAGTGGATCATCGGTGGCGATACCCTGCCGCAGAAAAAGCCTGATCCGGCCGCGCTGTTTTTCGTGATGAAAATGGCCAACATCCCGGCCTCGCAATCGTTGTTCGTCGGTGACTCGCGCAGCGACGTACTGGCGGCGAAGGCGGCGGGGGTCAAATGCGTAGCGCTGAGTTACGGCTACAACCACGGCCGACCGATTGCCGAAGAATCGCCGGCACTGGTGATCGACGATCTGCGCAAGCTAATTCCCGGTTGCCTCGGTACGGCCGCTGAGATAACGTTGCCCGACGCTTCTCACTCCCATTCTGGAAACGCCATCGTGGTGGTCACTCGCAAACTCTGGATGAAAGTCATCAAGGCCCTGGCCCGCTGGCGTTGGCGCGCCTGACTTGTTCCTGGCCGGCCTGCCGGCGCGTTTGCATACCTGACTGATTTGCCCCTCACACCACGAGGCACCTTATGATCCGCGAAGAATTCCTGCGCTTGGCCGCTGACGGCTACAACCGCATTCCGTTGGCCTGCGAAACCCTGGCCGACTTCGACACGCCGCTGTCGATCTACCTGAAACTGGCCGACCAGCCCAACTCCTACCTGCTCGAGTCGGTGCAGGGCGGTGAGAAGTGGGGCCGTTATTCGATTATCGGCCTGCCGTGCCGTACCGTGCTGCGGGTTCACGACCATCACGTCAGCATCACCGTTGATGGCGTCGAGACCGAAAGCCACGACGTTGAAGATCCGCTGGCCTTCGTCGAAACCTTCAATGCGCGTTACAACGTGCCGACCATCGCCGGTCTGCCGCGTTTCAACGGCGGCCTGGTCGGATACTTCGGTTACGACTGCGTGCGTTATGTCGAGAAGCGTTTGGGCAAGTGCCCGAATCCGGATCCGCTGGGCGTGCCGGATATTCTGCTGATGGTCTCCGACGCTGTTGTGGTGTTCGATAACCTGGCCGGCAAGATGCACGCGATCGTATTGGCCGACCCAGCGCAGGCGGATGCCTTCGAACAAGGTAAGGCGCAACTGCAGGCATTGCTGGAAAAGCTCCGTCAGCCGATCACCCCGCGCCGTGGCCTGGATTTCAGCAAGCAGCAATCGGCTGATCCGGTGTTCCGTTCCAGTTTCACCCAGAACGATTACGAAAAAGCCGTCGACACCATCAAGGAATACATCCTGGCCGGTGACTGCATGCAGGTCGTGCCTTCGCAGCGCATGTCGATCGATTTCAAGGCTGCACCGATCGATCTGTATCGCGCGCTGCGTTGCTTCAACCCGACGCCGTACATGTACTTCTTCAACTTCGGCGACTTCCATGTTGTTGGCAGTTCGCCGGAAGTGCTGGTGCGTGTTGAAGACAACCTGATCACCGTGCGTCCGATTGCCGGGACTCGCCCTCGTGGCGCGACCGAAGAAGCGGACGTGGCGCTGGAAGAAGATCTGCTGTCGGACGACAAGGAGATCGCCGAGCACTTGATGTTGATCGATCTCGGACGTAACGATACCGGTCGCGTCTCGGAGATTGGTTCGGTGAAACTCACCGAGAAGATGGTCATCGAGCGTTATTCCAACGTGATGCACATCGTCTCCAACGTCACCGGCCAGTTGAAACAAGGGCTGACGGCGATGGATGCGCTGCGGGCGATTCTGCCAGCGGGCACCTTGTCCGGCGCACCGAAGATTCGTGCGATGGAAATCATCGACGAACTGGAGCCGGTCAAGCGTGGTGTGTATGGCGGTGCGGTCGGTTACTTCGCCTGGAACGGCAACATGGACACCGCGATTGCGATCCGCACCGCGGTGATCAAGAACGGCGAACTGCACGTGCAGGCCGGTGGCGGCATCGTTGCTGACTCGGTGCCGGCACTGGAATGGGAAGAAACCCTGAACAAACGCCGCGCGATGTTCCGCGCCGTGGCCCTGGCCGAGCAAACCCCGGACTGATCACTGATCTTCCCTGTGGGAGCGAGCTTGCTCGCGAAGAGGCCCCGTCAGTCAATATTTATGCTGGCTGACCCACCGCTTTCGCGAGCAAGCTCGCTCCCACATTCGATTTGTGTGTAGCCATTAAAAAAGCGGCGCCTGTGAGGGCGCCGCTTTTTTTGTGCCTGCGGTTTTAGAAATCCAGCACAACCCCGACATTCACACCCTGCTGGGTAAAGTCATCATCCTTGCGCAATGAGTAACCGCCACGCAGCGCCAGATCCGCCGTGAGCTTGTGGCTGACGCCCAGGCTCAAGCGGTTCAGGTGACTCTGCGGCGTATAACCCTCAAGTTTGAAGTCATTCGCCGGCAAGGTATTGAGCGCGATGTTGACCTTTTGCACGTCGTCTTCGTACTCACGCTCATGAGCGTACTCGCCGAACACCTGAGTTTGCGGCGTGATGTTGTATTTGCCCTGCAAGCCCAGTCCCAGGCGTTTCGAGTCGCGGGTCTGATCATCGAAGGTCAGCGCAGTAGCGCGGTTGCTCTTCTCTGAGTAGCCATCGACATCGACGCTGGCGTAATCGGCGCTGACGAACGGCGACAGGTGCCACTCGCTGCCCGGCTGGGCAATGTCATAACCGACACGAGCGCTGAACGCCCAGAGGCTGCCGTCGGTGTCGCCTTTTTCAGCACCTTCGCTGGCGCCCAGATCAAATTTGCGCTTGAGGTTGTCGTAGTCGAGTTTGCCGCCGGTCAACGCGGCGTCAGCCCACCAGCGGTTTTGCTGGTACTGGGCAAATGCCGTGGCCATATAGCTGTTGAGTTTGTAGTCCGAATCGTTGTGACCGGCCTCCAGATTCTGCCGATAGAAACCGCCCGCCACACCGACGCGCCATGCTTCATTCAAGCGATAGCTGCCACCGACGTTGAGGTTGTAACCACTGCCATCGGCACTGGCGCCGCTGCTTTGGCTGTCGACATCCAGATGCTGGCCACCTGCGGAAACAATCGCGCGCCATTGGCCCACCGCTTGCCAGTTCTCCCAATCCGCCTGCCATTGGTTGCGCAGTTCATCCTGATGCGCGCGTACGGTGGCGTGAGCCATTTCCGGCAACAGCGTCAGTTCCCACGGCGCGGCGAGCAGGGAATAGGCGTAGTCGGAGATCAGTTTTTGCCCGGCTTCGGTCGGGTGCACGCCGTCGTTGTAGATCAGCTTGGTCGGATCCGGCGTGGCACTGTTGATGCCATAACGGGCGTTTTCCGGGCAGCCACTGCCACTGAAGCACGTCGCGGTCAGGTTCTGATCGGTGGCCAGACCAAAACGCCCCGGATCGGCAAATACTTCCGAAAGCAGCACCGGAATGTTCAGCGGAATGATCTCGGCGTTGATGCCTTGCAGGCGTGTGACCAACTGATTGTTGAACTGGCCCGCGAGCTGACTGCTGAACGCTTGCAGCGGCGTACCGTTAATGGCCGGAGTCAGGCCGACGTCAGGCAATAGCCAGACCATCACATATTTGGCGCCGGCGGTTTGCAGGGTTTGCACGCTGTCGGCCAGTCGATCCGCAGCAGCGCTGGCTTGGGGCAGGCTGAGAATGCGCCCCTGGAGGAAATCGTTGCCGCCGCCAGAGATGTAATACAGCGCCCTCGGGTCGGCGCGGAAGCCGTTCGATGGCAGGTAACCGGCGCGGGTGCGTTCACCGGTAGCGGATTGCGTGGTGATCGAATCGAGGATCTGGTCGGTGCGATAACCGCCAACTGCCCAGTTGTTGCCGTCGGGCTGGCCGTTGTCGGCGCGTACTGCCGAGCTGGAGGACGCTGTCTGATCCGGGGTGAATCCGAGGCGACCACCAAGCAGTTGTGTAGAGTTGAGGGAGCGCACTTCGCCGCTGCCATCCTGATAAATCGGGCCGGTGCGGTTTGTATAGCGCTGAGTGGCGCCAGCAGGGCCGCCGGTATCGGCAAACGTGCCGGCATCATTGAGGCTGTCGCCAAACACCACGAAATTCGAATAAGGATTGGGTGCAGCATTGGCCTGAGCACAAGCCAGTGCGAGCAGGCATCCGGCCAGCGGTACAAACAACGTCTGTTTGATCATGAGCAAGTCCGTTTATTTATTGTTGTAGGTGAACGAAACGACAGTACCAAAAACTCCCGGCGTTTTGCCATCGGTCGTGAATCCTCCCCCGGTTTTATCTCCCGCGGCCCCGGCCATATTGCACGCTCCGCCCAGCTAAGTTACTGTGCCGGAACGTATGAACGAGACCTTCCCCGTGTTGATCACCAGCAAACTTCTGGATCAAGTCATCAAGGCACACGCCCGCTGGCGTTGGCGCGCCTGAATCTTTTCTGCCGGCCCCGCCGGATCTGTATCGCTTTGCCTTCCTTGCCTGTTTGAAATGCCGCTGTGCCGACGCGTCTTCCTGCGTCCGACATCGTGCAGCGCCCTGCGGGCAAGTGATCTGAAGGCTGTTTTCAAATCAGAATTCAAGAGGTTCGACACGCCATGTTGCTGATGATCGACAACTACGACTCCTTTACTTACAACGTTGTGCAATACCTTGGCGAGCTGGGTGCCGAGGTCAAGGTTGTGCGCAACGACGAACTGACCATCGCTGAAATCGAAGCGCTCAAGCCTGAGCGCATCGTGGTTTCCCCCGGTCCGTGCACGCCGACCGAAGCCGGCATTTCCATCGAAGCCATCAAACACTTTGCCGGCAAACTGCCGATCCTCGGCGTCTGCCTCGGCCACCAGTCCATCGGTCAGGCCTTTGGCGGTGACGTAGTGCGTGCGCGTCAAGTAATGCACGGTAAGACTAGTCCGGTATTCCACGAGGACAAGGGCGTTTTCGCCGGCCTCAATCATCCGTTGACCGTCACTCGTTACCACTCGCTGATCGTCAAGCACGACACTTTGCCCGATTGTCTGGAACTGACCGCGTGGACCCAGCACGATGACGGCTCGGTCGATGAAATCATGGGGCTGCGTCACAAGACCCTGAACATTGAGGGCGTACAGTTCCACCCCGAATCGATTCTGACCGAGCAGGGTCATGAACTGTTTGCCAACTTCCTCAAACAAACCGGCGGCACGCGCTAAGGACTTCCCATGAATATCAAGACAGCCCTGAGCCGTATCGTCGAACACCTCGACCTCAGCACCGATGAAATGCGCGACGTGATGCGCGAAATCATGACCGGCCAATGCAGCGACGCGCAGATCGGCGCGTTCATGATGGCCATGCGCATGAAGAGCGAGAGCATCGACGAAATCGTCGGCGCCGTGTCGGTGATGCGTGAGCTGGCCGATCAGGTCGAACTGAAGACTCTCGACGGCGTGGTCGATGTGGTTGGCACCGGCGGTGACGGCGCGAATATCTTCAACGTATCGACTGCCTCATCGTTTGTTGTCGCGGCTGCTGGTTGCACCGTCGCCAAGCACGGCAACCGTGCGGTCTCGGGTAAAAGCGGTAGCGCCGACTTGCTGGAAGCTGCCGGTATTTATCTGAACCTGACGCCGGTTCAGGTTGCGCGTTGCATCGACAACGTCGGCATCGGTTTCATGTTTGCCCAGACCCACCACAAAGCCATGAAGTACGCCGCCGGCCCGCGCCGCGATCTCGGCCTGCGTACGCTGTTCAACATGCTTGGCCCGCTTACGAATCCGGCCGGTGTGAAGCATCAGGTAGTGGGCGTATTCAACAAGGCGCTGTGCCGGCCATTGGCCGAAGTCTTGCAGCGTCTGGGCAGCAAGCACGTGCTGGTGGTGCATTCGAAGGACGGTCTGGACGAGTTCAGTCTCGCTGCGCCGACTTTTGTCGCCGAGCTGAAGAACAACGAAATCACTGAATATTGGGTCGAGCCGGAAGACCTCGGCATGAAAAGCCAGAGCCTGCACGGCTTGTCGGTCGACGGCCCGGAAGCCTCGCTGGCGCTGATCCGCGATGCATTGGGCAAGCGCAAAACCGAAAACGGCCAGAAAGCCGCCGAAATGATTGTCCTCAATGCCGGTGCAGCGCTGTATGCCGCTGACCTGGCCAGCAGTTTGAAACAGGGCGTCGAGCTTGCGCACGACGCCCTGCACACCGGTCTCGCTCGGGAAAAACTCGAGGAGCTGGGTGCCTTTACCGCGGTATTCAGAGTGGAGAATGAAGGATGAGTGTACCGACGGTTCTGGAAAACATTCTGGCGCGCAAAGTTCAGGAAGTCGCCGAGCGTAGTGCCCGCGTCAGCCTGAGCGAGCTGGAAAGTCTGGCCAAGGCGGCCGATGCACCCCGTGGTTTTGCCCAGGCATTACTGGTGCAGGCAAAGAAGAAGCAGCCAGCGGTGATTGCCGAAATCAAAAAGGCTTCGCCGAGCAAAGGCGTGATCCGCGAGAACTTCGTTCCGGCCGAGATCGCCAAAAGTTACGAGAAGGGCGGGGCGACCTGTCTGTCCGTGCTGACCGATATCGATTACTTCCAGGGCGCCGACGCCTATCTGCAACAGGCCCGTGCCGCGTGCAGCCTGCCGGTGATCCGCAAGGACTTCATGATCGATCCTTACCAGATCATTGAAGCCCGTGCGCTGGGCGCCGACTGCGTGCTGCTGATCGTCTCTGCACTGGATGACGTAAAAATGGCCGAGCTGGCCGCCGTCGCCAAAAGCGTCGGTCTCGATGTGCTGGTCGAGGTACACGATGGCGATGAGCTGGAGCGCGCATTGAAAACCCTCGACACGCCGTTGGTCGGGGTCAACAACCGTAACCTGCACACGTTCGAAGTCAGCCTGGAAACCACCCTCGACCTGCTGCCGCGCATTCCGCGCGATCGCTTGGTGATTACCGAGAGCGGCATCCTCAACCGTGCCGATGTCGAGTTGATGGAAATCAGTGACGTGTACTCGTTCCTGGTCGGTGAAGCGTTCATGCGCGCGGAAAATCCGGGCACTGAACTGCAGCGCCTGTTCTTCCCGGAGCGTGGCGTGTCGATCAGCGGTTCGACCCTCGACTGATATTCTTTCAGACTGAGTCGACCCTTTCGCGAGCAAGCTCGCTCCCACATTGGAATGCATTTCTCCTGTGGGAGCGAGCTTGCTCGCGAAGAGGCCCTAAAATCCGCTAAAGATGTTCACTCTGCCGGAGCCCTCCATGTCGCTGCCAACCCCCATGACCATCGAAGCCGGCCTGCAAGCCGAACAGGATTTGCTGGCCTCGGTCTGCGCCGGCGACTCGGAGTTCGGCCTGCTGTTCTGGCAACCCAGTGACCGTGCGCTGGTCATGCCACGCCGCCTCAATCGCCTCCCCGGATTCGAACACGCCTGCGAAGTCTCCGCCGCCGCCGGTTGGCCAGTCCTGCTACGTGAAACCGGCGGCGAACCTGTCCCGCAATCTGCCGCGACAATCAATATCGCCCTGGTCTACGCACCACCACGCAGCGAAGGCGATCTGAACCGCATCGAAACCGGCTACCGACGCCTGTGCGATCCGATCTGTCAGTTGCTCGACGAGTTGGGTGGCACAGCATCGTTGGGTGAAATCGACGGCGCCTTCTGCGACGGTCGCTTCAACGTCAACCTCGATGGCCGCAAAATGGTCGGCACCGCCCAGCGCTGGCGCCAGAGTCAGGGCGGACAGCGTCCGGTCGGTCTGGTGCACGGTGCAATGCTGATGGATAACGAGCGCGAATCGATGGTTGCGGCGGTCAATCGCTTCAACGAAGCGTGTGGCCTGGAACAGCGGGTGCGGGCGCAAAGCCACATTGCCCTGCATGAAAAATTCAACGCGCCACAGGCCTTGGCGCGTCTCGATGAGTTGTTTCGTCTAATGCTGGCGCAGATGTACCGCGCCTGACGTCACCGGTTTATCGAGTGCCGAAGACCACCATGGTCTTGCCTTTCACATCGACCAGGTTGCGTTCTTCAAGGTCTTTGAGCACGCGACCGACCATCTCCCGCGAACAACCAACGATCCGCCCGATCTCCTGACGCGTCACCTTGATCTGCATGCCGTCCGGGTGGGTCATCGCATCTGGCTGCTTGCACAGTTCCAGCAGACAACGTGCTACCCGGCCAGTGACGTCGAAGAACGCCAGATCGCCAACCTTGCGCGTGGTGTTGCGCAGGCGTTGTGCGATTTGTCCACTGAGCACGTAAAGAATGTCCGGGTCCTGCTGCGACAATTCGCGGAACTTGGCGTAACTGATTTCCGCTGTTTCGCATTCGACCTTGGCCCGCACCCAGGCGCTGCGTTCCTGTTCCTGGCCCGCTTGTTCGAACAGACCCAGCTCACCGAAGAAATCCCCGGCGTTGAGGTAAGCGATGATCATCTCGCGGCCGTCGTCATCCTCAATCAGGATCGTTACCGAACCCTTGATGATGAAGTACAGCGTGTCCGAGCGATCGCCCGCACAGATGATGTTGCTCTTGGCCGCATGGCGACGGCGCTGGCAATGCATCAACAGCTTGTCGAGATTCTTGATTTTGGGTGTGGGGGTAATAGCAACCATGGTTGTATCCCGAAAAGACTGCACGGTGATGTTTGATTTTTTTATGAGGCGCTGAAGGCGGTCGCTACACAGCTGGCATGGGCGCCAGCGAATTGGCGCCAGCTTAACAGACACTTCGTCGAAAATTCGAGAAATTACCTACGTCGCAGAGGCATCCGTCCTAGGATCGGCACTCGCTGTCAGGCCGGGACGCTGTGCTAAGCTGGCGACCCTTTTTTATACAGTGGAGTCTTGGCGATGAAGGCACGCATCCAATGGGCTGGCGAAGCCATGTTCCTCGGCGAATCCGGCAGCGGTCATGTCGTGGTGATGGACGGTCCGCCGGACGCCGGTGGTCGTAATCTGGGTGTTCGCCCGATGGAAATGCTCCTGCTCGGTGTCGGCGGTTGCAGCAATTTCGACGTGGTCAGCATTCTGAAGAAGTCCCGTCAGGCCGTTGAAAGCTGTGAAGCCTTCCTCGAAGCCGAGCGCGCGACCGAAGATCCGAAGGTATTCACCAAGATTCACATGCATTTCGTGGTCAAGGGCCGTGGCTTGAAAGAAGCCCAGGTCAAGCGCGCCATCGAGTTGTCTGCCGAGAAGTATTGCTCGGCCTCGATCATGCTCGGCGCGGCCGGCGTGGCAATCACCCACGACTACGAAATCGTCGAACTCGGTTGAACCGACATTCAACTATCATAAAAGCAGTGCAGACTCTGGCGATCCCCCGCTGACGTCTGCATAATGCGCCACTTTTTTCAGGGCAGTGATCAGTCAGCCGACAGACCAGCCGCCTGAACAGATAACCAAAATCGCCATCGCGAAGAGGTGTTAACCGTCCTACGCAGGTGCGTTGTTCGCACTTGACGGGCATGCTTGATCACGCGGCCGGGCCGCATACATAGAGAGTTTTTAACGGTGAAAAGCAAACTCAAGCTCCACGGGTTCAATAACCTGACAAAGACCTTGAGCTTCAACATCTATGACATCTGCTACGCGGAAACCCCGCAAGACCAGCAGGCTTACGTCGAGTACATCAATCAAGAGTACAACGCGAAACGCCTGACGCAGATTCTCACCGAAGTTGTTGAGATCATTGGTGCCAACATCCTGAACATTGCCAGTCAGGACTACGAACCTCAGGGCGCCAGCGTCACGATTCTGATTTCTGAAGAGCCGGTAACCCCGACTGAAAGCCAGATTGAAGAGTCGCCGGGCCCGTTGCCCGAAATTATCCTGGCCCACCTCGACAAGAGCCACATCACGGTGCATACCTACCCGGAAATCCATCCGGACGACGGTATTGCAACCTTCCGTGTGGACATCGACGTGTCGACCTGTGGTGTCATCTCACCGCTGAAAGCGCTCAATTTCCTCATTCACCAGTTCGATTCGGACATCGTGACTGTGGATTATCGTGTGCGCGGCTTCACCCGTGACGTTGAAGGCAACAAGCACTTCATCGACCACGAGATCAACTCGATCCAGAACTACCTCTCCGAAGACACCCGCGACGCGTACCAGATGACCGACGTGAACGTGTACCAGGAAAACCTGTTCCACACCAAAATGCTGCTGAAGAACTTCGAACTGGATAACTACCTGTTCGGCGACGCGACCAGCAACCTGTCCCCCGAGCAACGTGCTCAGGTGACCGACCGGGTGAAACACGAAATGCTCGAAATCTTCTACGCGCGCAACATGCCGACCTAAGATTCCCGGCTACAAAAAAGGCGACCTTTCGGTCGCCTTTTTCATTTCTGCCACAACCCCCTGTGGGAGCGAGCCTGCTCGCGAAGGAGCCCTTTGCAGCAATACCGTTCTCAGATCCGATAAGTACTCTTGGTCATCACCTTGGCCAAAATACTCATTCCGAACTTCACCGGCGCCGGAAAACGGAAACCGCCAGCCTCCAGGGCACTTTCCGCATGATGTTCTTCATCAATGCGCATCTGTTCCAGAATCGCCCGGGACTTTTCGTCCTCGGCCGGCAATTGCTCCAGGTGTTCATTCAAGTGTTTGCACACCTGATGTTCGGTCGCCGCAACAAAACCGAGGCTGACTTTGTCGCTGATCAACCCGGCCACCGCGCCAATCCCGAAAGACATGCCGTAAAACAGCGGATTGAGCACACTGGTATGGCTGCCCAACTGATGAATGCGTTGTTCGCACCACACCAGATGATCAATCTCTTCTTCGGCGGCGTGCTCCATGGCCTCGCGCACCTGAGGTAGCTTGGCGGTCAGCGCCTGCCCCTGATACAGCGCCTGCGCGCAGACTTCACCGGTATGGTTGATGCGCATCAGGCCGGCGACGTGGCGGGTGTCTTCGTCGCTCATTGGTGTTTCCGGTTGCAAAATCGCTGGCGATGGACGGTACGGCTGGCCGCTGAAAGGCAACAGGGTACGCATCGCGGCATCGGCTTGCAGCAGAAGACGGTCAATTGGCGAGTAGTGACGTTGGGTAGTCATGCTGACCTCCGGGAAGAATCTCGACGGCCAGTTTAACCGAATCGGCCGGGGGAAGGTTTGCGCTGGGTCATTTGCTGCGCGGTCATGCTTTTTGTGGGAGCGAGCCTGCTCGCGAAGGCGGAGCGTCAGGCACTGATACATTGGATGTGCCGAAGTCTTCGCGAGCAGGCTCGCTCCCACAGGGGGATGGGGGGGGATCAGCCCGGCGGCCAGTTCATCTGGCGCTGCCCGAGTACGTGCATGTGAATGTGATAGACCGTCTGGCCGCCCTTCTCATTGCAGTTCATTACCACGCGGAAACCATCTTCGCAGCCCAGCTCCAGCGCCAGGCGCTGTGCAGTGAAGAGGATATGCCCGGCCAGTGCCTTGTCGTCTTCGGTCAGGTCATTGAGGGTGCGCACCGGTTTTTTCGGGATGACCAGAAAATGCACCGGTGCCTGAGGGGCGATGTCGTGGAACGCCAGAACCTGGTCGTCCTCGTAAATGATCTTGGCCGGAATTTCCCGGTTGATGATCTTGGTGAACAGAGTATCCACTGCTGTTTTCTCCGTTGTTTGGGCTGGTCTGAGTGTACGCAGGGCGGCTTATCCCGCCCAGTGTTTTACCTGTAGGGCATTTCAGCGCGGGCAGTAAGCCTTGTTGACCATGCCGACAATGGTACGGTTGAGCCAGCGCGAACCCAGTCTCGGCAGGAAAGCGAACCATCGATTGCGTCGTCCCGGAATGATGATCGCGCGGTTCTTGTCGAGGGCGCGCACGGTGTACAGCGCAACCTCCTCGGGGCTCATCAGCAATTTGCTGTCTTTGAGTTTGTCGCTATTGAGCTGTGCCGTGCGGAAAAATGCCGTACGGGTCGGGCCGGGGCAGAGCACCGAAACCTTCACCGCACTTTGTTTGAGTTCAACCCGCAAGGCTTCGGAGAAGTGCAGCACATACGCCTTGCTGGCGTAGTAGGTGCTCATCCATGGGCCGGGATTGAACGCGGCCACCGAGGCGACATTGAGAATCTGCCCACCACCCTGCAGTGCCATGCTGTTACCGATGGCGTGGCAGAGGCGGGTGAGGGCGAGGATGTTTACCTCGATCAGATCCTGCTCGGTCATCCAGTCCTGCGCGAGAAACGGGCCGCAGGTACCGATACCGGCGCAATTGACCAGCAAGTCGATCTGCCGGTCACCTTCTTCGAGTTCCAGCAGGAAGCCGGACAGACGCAATGGCTCGCCCAGATCGCAGGCGCGGAACAGTACCTCGACGCCAAAGCGCTGGGTCAATTCGATCGCAATACTTTCCAGCTGATCACGCTGTCGTGCCACCAGAATCAGGCTGCGGCCGCGCCGGGCCAGCGCTTCGGCCAGTGCTAGGCCGATGCCGCTGGAGGCGCCAGTGATCAGAGCGTAACGGGTCATGCAATTCTCCATCGCAACAGCTCCGCGCCAGCGACGCGGTTGTCACGGCGGGGAGCGCTGTTCATTCTTTCGCAGAGTCTACAGGGGCCTGCGCCGCTTCGGCGGCTTCGTCGGCGGAATCCACGGGTGATTCGACTTCTACTTCGACTTCATCGGTGGTCACCGAGCCACTTTCGTAGCTGCTTTCCAGGTTGCTTTCGTATTCCTGCTGGATCGCCGAGATCCCGCCAAGCATGCCGCCGGCGAACACCAGGGCGAAAAACACGATCCACAGTGAACACAGCACTTTCACTGCGGTGCTGTTGGGCGGTGGGGGAGGGCCATAGCGATTGGCGCCGGTGTTGCCCGGTACGACCATGATCACCAGCGGAAAGAAACTGCCCACGAAAGGCACCAGGTTCAGCAGCCAGAGCCAACCCGACCAACCTATGTCGTGCAGGCGTTGAACGCTGAACAGAATGCTGACAATCAGGAAAGCGATAAACAGGAAGAAGGCGAAGATCCCGCCGATGATCAGGCCGGTAGTGGAATCACCGCTGACCAGCCCCAGAGCCAGGAGGGCGAATACGCCGACAATGGGCAAGGTCACCAGGCTCAGCACCATCGTCCACGCCAGAAAACGCAAGCGTCCGATTCGACCTTCAACGCTGAACGGCTTGAGCGTGGCGAACGCCGGCAGACTCTCGCCGACACTGGCACGAGGGGGCGCGTATGGAGAGTCAGGTTCCGCAACAACCGGCGCATGCTCATGAACATCGGCCAGATTCAGCTCGATGGCTGTTTCCGTTTCGATTCGCGCTGCGATCCCGGTTTTGTTCAGTGCCTGCAGGTACGTTTGAGCATCACTGTGGGAGAGCTCGCGCTTGAGTGCGACGACATTGCCGTTAAAAAGACGCTCAATGGCGGTCACATCGCTTTTGAACAGATCCGCCAGATTGAGTTTGGCCGTGGTGATATCGACACCGGGCTGTAGAGCACCGTCGAACACGATCTTGTAACGGGTTTCGCTCATGGCCGAGGCATCCTTGTCGCGAATGGATTGAAAGGTCAGCAGTGTAAGGCCAGTCCTTTGGGGCTCGCCCGCTATTTCTTAACGTGGCCAGCGTTTCGGCAGTTGTGCCGCGCGTTCCTGAGCCTGGCGATACTCGGCGTCCAGTCGGGCGATCAATTGATCAACGCTCGGCAGGTCGTCGATCTGCCCTACGCCTTGACCGGCCGACCACACGGTTTTCCAGGCTTTGGCTTCATCGCTGATCGGCTTGAGCTTGTCACCGAAATTGACCTCGCCCTTGCCTTGCAGAGCAGCCATATCGAAACCGGCCGCCTCCAGGCTCTGACGCATAAAGCTCGCCGGCACTCCCGACACCGCTGGAGTATGGATGATGTCCGCAGCCTTGGCTGTCAGCAGCATCTCCTTATAGGCGTCAGGCGCATGACTTTCTGTGGTGCCGATAAATCGCGTACCGAAGTAGGCCAGATCCGCACCGAGCAGCTGTGCGGCAAGAATCTCATGGCCGTGGTTAAGACATCCTGCAAGCAGCAGGGTTTTATCGAAAAACTCTCGGATCTCGGCGATCAGCGCAAACGGACTCCAGGTTCCGGCATGCCCGCCGGCGCCGGCCGCGACGGCAATCAATCCGTCGACACCGGCCTCGGCCGCTTTTTCGGCATGTCTGCGAGTGGTGACGTCGTGGAAGACCAGGCCGCCATAGCTGTGTACTGCGTCGACCAGTTCCTTCACCGCGCCGAGGCTGGTGATGACGATGGGCACTTTATGTTCGACGCAGATATTCAGGTCCGCCTGCAAGCGCGGGTTGCTGTTGTGCACGATCAGGTTCACCGCGTACGGCGCCGGGTTGTCGAGTGCCGCCAGTCCCGCTTCGATTTGCTCGAGCCATGCTTTGAAACCGCTGCTTTCGCGTTGGTTCAATGCCGGAAAACTACCGACCACACCGTTACGGCAGCAGGCGAGTACCAACTCGGGGTTGGAAATCAGGAACATCGGCGCTGCCACTACCGGCAGACGCAGACGTTGTTCGAGCAAAGCGGGCAGCGACATTATGAACACCCCAAGATCTGTACTTGTTGAAGTTAGAACGGCTTGACCACGACCAGAATTACGATAGCCAGCAATATCAGAACCGGCACTTCATTGAACCAGCGATAAAAGACATGGCTGCGGGTATTTTCGCCACGGGCAAAACGTTTTACCTGCGCGCCGCACATGTGGTGGTAGCCGATCAGCAAGACGACCAGTGTCAACTTGGCGTGAATCCAGCCACCCATGCTGAAGATGCTCGGGTTGAGATAGATCAGCCAGCCGCCGAAGATCAGCGTCGCAATCATCGCCGGGCCCATGATGCCGCGATACAGCTTGCGCTCCATGATGCTGAAGCGTTCTTTGCTGAGCGTGTCTTCGCTTTGCGCGTGATACACGAACAGGCGCGGCAAGTAGAACAGCCCGGCAAACCAGCAAACGACGCTGACAATGTGAAAAGCTTTGATCCATAGATAGAGCATTTTTAGTTATTCCAGGTTCACGGTAAGCCGGATAGTAGAGGCTTGAGCGTCCGCACGTCACCTTGACGGTTGTCGCAGGCGCGCGCGGCCCCTATTATCGACGGCTTTCCAGTGGGTTCTTTGAGGGCAGGTTATGGTCAAGGTCGGTATCGTCGGCGGCACGGGTTACACCGGTGTCGAACTGCTGCGTCTGTTGGCGCAGCATCCGCAGGCAGAAGTGGTTGTCATCACTTCCCGATCCGAGGCCGGTCTGGCCGTGGCTGACATGTACCCGAACCTGCGCGGTCACTACGATGGCTTGGCCTTCAGCGTGCCGGACATCAAGACTCTCGGCGCTTGTGACGTAGTGTTCTTCGCCACACCGCATGGTGTTGCGCACGCACTGGCGGGCGAATTGCTGGCAGCGGGCACCAAGGTCATCGACCTGTCGGCCGATTTCCGTCTGCAAGACGCTGAAGAGTGGGCCAAGTGGTACGGTCAGCCGCACGGCGCGCCTGAACTGTTGGACGAGGCGGTTTACGGCCTGCCGGAAGTCAATCGCGAGCAAATCAAGAAGGCCCGTCTGATTGCGGTGCCGGGTTGCTATCCGACCGCGACGCAACTGGGTTTCCTGCCGCTGCTTGAAGCCGGTCTGGCGGATGCTTCGCGTCTGATTGCCGACTGCAAATCCGGCGTCAGCGGTGCTGGTCGCGGTGCGGCTGTAGGCTCCCTGTACTCCGAGACGTCGGAAAGCATGAAGGCCTATGCGGTGAAAGGTCACCGTCACTTGCCGGAAATTCGCCAGGGTCTGCGTCGCGCAGCGGGCAAGGATGTCGGTCTGACCTTTGTTCCGCATCTGACCCCGATGATCCGTGGCATTCACTCCACGCTCTACGCCACTGTGGTCGATCGCTCGGTAGATCTGCAGGCGCTGTTTGAAAAGCGTTATGCCAACGAACCGTTCGTCGACGTGATGCCGGCCGGTAGCCATCCGGAAACCCGTAGCGTGCGCGGTGCCAACGTTTGCCGTATCGCTGTTCACCGTCCGCAGGATGGCGATCTGGTGGTGGTGTTGTCGGTGATCGACAATCTGGTCAAAGGCGCGTCGGGCCAAGCGGTGCAGAACATGAACATCCTGTTCGGTCTGGACGAGCGCTTCGGCCTGTCCCATGCCGGTATGCTGCCGTAACACTTTAAGCCGCACAGCAAAAAGGCCCGTTAATCGGGCCTTTTTGCACTCTGAACAGCTCGTCGGCTTTATTGATATACCGTAACAATAGTTGACCGATTTTCTCGGACAAGCGGATAATGCGCGTCATCACGCATTATGGCGGCGTAACGCCGGGAGATAGTCAGCATGAGCGTCGAATCCTTCACCCCCACGGCTTTGCAATTCACCCACGGTGCCGCGCACAAGGTGAAGAGCCTGGTCGATGAAGAGGGGAATGATCGCTTGAAGCTGCGCGTATTCGTTACGGGCGGCGGTTGTTCAGGGTTTCAGTACGGGTTCACCTTCGATGAAGATGTGGCCGAGGACGACACTATCGTCGAGCGCGAAGGCGTGAGTCTGGTGGTGGATCCGATGAGCTTCCAGTACCTGGCCGGTGCTGAAGTGGACTACCAGGAAGGTCTGGAAGGTTCGCGTTTCGTGATCAAGAACCCGAACGCCACCACGACCTGTGGTTGCGGATCTTCGTTCTCGATCTGATCGCACTGCGCTTCAGATAACAAAACGCCGCAGAGCCTTACGGTTCTGCGGCGTTTTGCTGTGCGTGATGTTTAAGCGGGGTAGATGGCGCCGAGCACTCGAAGTCCGCGGGCGCCGGTGACGCTTGGGCGGTTGGCGGCAATGCCTTCGAGGCAGCAATGGGCCAGCCAGGCGAACGCCATCGCTTCGACCCAGTCCGGGTCAACGCCGTGGGTCGCGGTGCTGGCTACCGTTGTCTCGGGAAGCAGGTCGGCCAGCCGTTTCATCAGTGCGCTGTTGTGCGCGCCACCACCGCAGACCAACAGTTCTTGGGTATCGGATTGAGCGCTTTGCAACGACTCGACGATGGTCAGTGCCGTCAACTCAAGCAGTGTGGCCTGCACGTTTTCCGCCGCGAAGGCTGGTAGTCGTGACAGGTGTTGTTCCAGCCACGGCAGGTTGAACACTTCGCGTCCGGTACTCTTCGGGCCTTTGGTAATGAAAAACGGATCGCTGAGCAGTGCTTCCAGCAATGTCGGCTCAACAGTGCCTGATCTCGCCCAGTCGCCATTGCGATCGTAGTTTTCACCCCGTTGCTGCTGAATCCAGGCGTCCATCAGAACATTCCCAGGGCCGCAGTCGAAACCGGCTACAGGCTTGGTCGGCTCAATCAGACTCAGATTGCTGAAACCGCCGACATTCAAGACTGCCTGGTTACCGGTACGCTCTTCGAACAAAGCTTCATGGAAGGCTGGAACCAGCGGCGCACCTTGGCCGCCGGCAGCGACATCACGGCTGCGGAAGTCGCTGACTACAGTAATGCCGGTCAACTCAGTCAGCAGAGCAGGATTGCCAATCTGCACGGTAAAACCGCGTGCCGGCTCATGGCGGATGGTCTGGCCGTGGCTGCCGATCGCCCGAATGTCTTTCGGCTTGAGTCGCTGCTGATCGAGGAGGGTATGAATGCCCTGCGCCGCGAGCGTCACCCAGTTCTGCTGGGCAATTGCCGAGCGGGCGATTTCGTCAGGGCCGCTGGCGCACAAGCCAAGCAGCTCGGCGCGCAGGGATTCAGGCATGGGAATGTAGTGGGTGGCGATCAGCTTGATCGCCGAGGTCTGTTCGATCAGGGCAATGTCCAGACCGTCGAGGCTGGTTCCGGACATCACACCGATATACAGGGCCATGACTTAACGCTTGCTCGAAGCCAGCATGGTGGCCTTCTCTTGATCCATACGCGCCATCAGCGGTTGGCTTTGTGCAAGGAAGCGAGCACGTTCGGCTTTGGCAATCGGATCAGCCATTGGCAGCTTCTGGCCAAGCGGATCGACGTGAACGCCGTTTACCTGGAACTCATAGTGCAGGTGCGGGCCAGTGGACAGGCCGGTGGTACCGATGTAACCGATGACTTGGCCTTGTTTCACCGTGCCGCCAGTCTTCACGCCTTTGGCGAACCCTTGCATGTGGCCGTACAGCGTGCGGTAGGTATTGCCGTGCTGGATGATCACGGTGTTGCCGTAGCCGCCACGACGTCCGGCGAGCAGCACTTTACCGTCGCCGGCAGCCTTGATCGGCGTACCGCGCGGCGCAGCGTAATCAACGCCTTTGTGGGCGCGGATCTTGTTGAGGATCGGGTGTTTGCGGCCCATGGAGAACTTCGAGCTGATGCGGGCGAAGTCTACCGGAGTACGGATGAACGCCTTGCGCATGCTGTTGCCGTCAGCGGTGTAATAGCTGCTGTTGCCTTGTTTATTGGTGTAACGCACGGCGGTGTATGTTTTGCCGCGGTTGGTGAAGCGTGCTGACAGGATCGGACCATTGCCGACTGACTTGCCGTTGACCACTTTCTGCTCATAGATCACATCGAATTCGTCGCCCTGGCGGATGTCCTGCGCAAAATCGACGTCGTAGCCAAAGACGCTGGCCATATCCATGGTCAGGCTGTGGGAAAGGCCGGCACGGGCCGCGGATTGTGAAAGCGAGCTGTTGATCACGCCGTGTACGTAAGCGGTGCGAACGGTGGGTTTTGCGGTAACCCGGTTGAAGGCATAACCCTTTTCATTCTTGGTCAGGGTAATGGTTTCGACGTCGCTGACCTTGCTGTGCAAACTGGTCAGTTGACCTTCAGGGTTCAATTCGAACTCGAGTTTCTGGCCGTGCTTAAGCTGGCTGAACTGCTTGGCCTGTTTGTCGCTGGCCAGGACCTCATGAACGGAGGCGGCAGGCAGGCCG
This sequence comes from Pseudomonas sp. 43A, assembly GCF_013363935.1. NCBI lineage: Bacteria > Pseudomonadati > Pseudomonadota > Gammaproteobacteria > Pseudomonadales > Pseudomonadaceae > Pseudomonas > Pseudomonas sp. 43A. Next base: position 6,345,708 of record NZ_CP054880.1, on the reverse strand, counting down.
ACCTTTTCGAACAAGGTCGATAGTGTATCGCCCTTGGCAACGATGACTTCACGATGACCAGGCGCTTTTGGCTTTTCAGCGGCTGGTGCCGATGCCGGTGCTGCTTCTGCGGTTTGCGGGGCGTTTTCGTCGCTGTTTTCGATTTGAGCAAATGGCGAAGCTACTGGCTCATTTGTGGCTTGAGCCGCGTCAGCAGCGTCTTGATCTTGTGTCAGTTGTTCAGCAGGACTTTCCAGTTCGAGACTCAGGGTCGTCTTTTTGGCTTCAACATCACTGGAAGGGAATACCAGGAGAGCCAGGCTAAGAAGGGCGGCGATTCCACTTGCGGCGAGCAGGTGGGTCTTCGGGTAAAGCGGCGGCGCTTTAGACGGTTCTGTGGTCATAGGTAATTTTGACTTTGAAAAATGATGAATTGGAAAAGATGAATGACATGATGAAGATGAAATAACTGTATAAAATATAACCAAATCATCTCTGAAGCAAGTCTACAGACAGCACGTCTGTGGATTGGTGTCCGTGCGCCGGGCAAAACTTGTAATTGGTGCGCGATCTTGTATGGTTGGTTCCCTTTGAATCTGAGCCTTGCGGGTCTGTTATGAAGTCGGTTGAAGAGCAGCTAGCGCTGATTAAACGTGGTGCGGAAGAACTATTGGTCGAGTCCGAGCTGATCGAGAAGCTCAAGCGCGGCCAGCCGCTGCGTATCAAGGCTGGTTTTGATCCAACCGCTCCGGATCTGCACTTGGGTCATACCGTGCTTATTAATAAGCTGCGCCAGTTCCAGGAGCTGGGGCATCAGGTGATCTTTCTTATAGGTGACTTCACCGGGATGATCGGTGATCCGAGTGGCAAGAGTGCAACGCGTCCTCCGCTGACTCGCGAGCAGGTTTTGGAAAACGCTGAGACCTACAAGACTCAGGTGTTCAAGATTCTCGATCCGGCGAAAACCGAAGTCGCATTCAACTCCACCTGGATGGATCAGATGGGACCGGCCGACTTCATTCGTCTGACCTCGCAGTACACCGTCGCTCGCATGCTCGAGCGTGACGACTTCGATAAGCGCTACACCACCAATCAGCCAATCGCTATTCACGAGTTCCTCTATCCGCTGGTTCAGGGTTACGACTCGGTGGCTTTGCGTGCGGACGTTGAGTTGGGCGGCACTGATCAGAAGTTCAACTTGCTGATGGGGCGTGAGTTGCAGCGTGGTTACGGCCAGGAAGCGCAGTGCATTCTGACAATGCCGCTGCTTGAAGGTCTGGATGGCGTGAAGAAGATGTCCAAGTCTTTGGGCAACTACGTCGGTATTCAGGAAGCGCCGGGCGTCATGTACAGCAAGCTGGTTTCGATTCCGGATGCATTGATGTGGCGTTACTTCGAGCTGCTCAGCTTCCGCTCGATGGATGAGATCAATGCGCTGCGTGCTGATGTAGAAGCCGGTGCCAATCCGCGTGACGTCAAAATCAAACTAGCGGAAGAGATCGTCGCACGTTTCCATGGTGAGGAGGCTGCGGCCAATGCTCATCGTGCAGCGGGCAACCGCATGAAGGATGGCGAGCTGCCGGATGATCTGCCGGAGATCGAGCTGGTCTCTGCTGAAGATATGCCGATCGCGGCTGTCCTTAATAAGGCAGGTCTGGTGAAGAACTCGGCAGCGGCACGCGACCTGTTGGCGTCCGGCGGTGTGCGCGTTGATGGTGAGGTGGTTGATCGCTCCTTTATATATGTACTGGGCGCAACCCACGTTTGCCAGGCAGGCAAGAAGGCGTTTGCACGTATCACGCTGAAATCTGAGTAAATTTGAAAATAGGTCTTGACGGCGAATTTCAGATGTCTATAATTCGCCCCACTTCCGGCGCAGTCGAAACGGAAAACTCCTTGAGATTCAATGAGTTATGTAATTTTCGGCAGCAGGTTGCTTCAGGTCATCGAAGCCAAAAGGAAGTTGAAAAAGAGGTGTTGACAGCAGCGTGTAACGCTGTAGAATTCGCCTCCCGCTGACGAGAGATCGGAAGCGCAAGTGGTTGAAGTTGTTGAAGAATTCTTCGAAAGCTTCTGAAAATAATCACTTGACAGCAAATGAGGCTGCTGTAGAATGCGCGCCTCGGTTGAGACGAAAGATCTTAACCAACCGCTCTTTAACAACTGAATCAAGCAATTCGTGTGGGTGCTTGTGGAGTCAGACTGATAGTCAACAAGATTATCAGCATCACAAGTTACTCCGCGAGAAATCAAAGATGTAACCAACGATTGCTGAGCCAAGTTTAGGGTTTCTTAAAAACCCAAAGATGTTTGAACTGAAGAGTTTGATCATGGCTCAGATTGAACGCTGGCGGCAGGCCTAACACATGCAAGTCGAGCGGATGAGAGGAGCTTGCTCCTGGATTCAGCGGCGGACGGGTGAGTAATGCCTAGGAATCTGCCTGGTAGTGGGGGACAACGTTTCGAAAGGAACGCTAATACCGCATACGTCCTACGGGAGAAAGCAGGGGACCTTCGGGCCTTGCGCTATCAGATGAGCCTAGGTCGGATTAGCTAGTTGGTGAGGTAATGGCTCACCAAGGCGACGATCCGTAACTGGTCTGAGAGGATGATCAGTCACACTGGAACTGAGACACGGTCCAGACTCCTACGGGAGGCAGCAGTGGGGAATATTGGACAATGGGCGAAAGCCTGATCCAGCCATGCCGCGTGTGTGAAGAAGGTCTTCGGATTGTAAAGCACTTTAAGTTGGGAGGAAGGGCAGTAACTTAATACGTTGCTGTTTTGACGTTACCGACAGAATAAGCACCGGCTAACTCTGTGCCAGCAGCCGCGGTAATACAGAGGGTGCAAGCGTTAATCGGAATTACTGGGCGTAAAGCGCGCGTAGGTGGTTTGTTAAGTTGGATGTGAAATCCCCGGGCTCAACCTGGGAACTGCATTCAAAACTGACAAGCTAGAGTATGGTAGAGGGTGGTGGAATTTCCTGTGTAGCGGTGAAATGCGTAGATATAGGAAGGAACACCAGTGGCGAAGGCGACCACCTGGACTGATACTGACACTGAGGTGCGAAAGCGTGGGGAGCAAACAGGATTAGATACCCTGGTAGTCCACGCCGTAAACGATGTCAACTAGCCGTTGGGAGCCTTGAGCTCTTAGTGGCGCAGCTAACGCATTAAGTTGACCGCCTGGGGAGTACGGCCGCAAGGTTAAAACTCAAATGAATTGACGGGGGCCCGCACAAGCGGTGGAGCATGTGGTTTAATTCGAAGCAACGCGAAGAACCTTACCAGGCCTTGACATCCAATGAACTTTCCAGAGATGGATTGGTGCCTTCGGGAACATTGAGACAGGTGCTGCATGGCTGTCGTCAGCTCGTGTCGTGAGATGTTGGGTTAAGTCCCGTAACGAGCGCAACCCTTGTCCTTAGTTACCAGCACGTCATGGTGGGCACTCTAAGGAGACTGCCGGTGACAAACCGGAGGAAGGTGGGGATGACGTCAAGTCATCATGGCCCTTACGGCCTGGGCTACACACGTGCTACAATGGTCGGTACAAAGGGTTGCCAAGCCGCGAGGTGGAGCTAATCCCATAAAACCGATCGTAGTCCGGATCGCAGTCTGCAACTCGACTGCGTGAAGTCGGAATCGCTAGTAATCGTGAATCAGAATGTCACGGTGAATACGTTCCCGGGCCTTGTACACACCGCCCGTCACACCATGGGAGTGGGTTGCACCAGAAGTAGCTAGTCTAACCTTCGGGAGGACGGTTACCACGGTGTGATTCATGACTGGGGTGAAGTCGTAACAAGGTAGCCGTAGGGGAACCTGCGGCTGGATCACCTCCTTAATCGACGACATCAGCTGCTCCATAAGTTCCCACACGAATTGCTTGATTCATTGAAGAAGACGAAAGAAGCAGCCCGAAATTGGGTCTGTAGCTCAGTTGGTTAGAGCGCACCCCTGATAAGGGTGAGGTCGGCAGTTCGAATCTGCCCAGACCCACCAATTTTGTGTGGGAAATACCTGTAGAGATACGGGGCCATAGCTCAGCTGGGAGAGCGCCTGCCTTGCACGCAGGAGGTCAGCGGTTCGATCCCGCTTGGCTCCACCACTACTGCTTCTGAAGTTTGAAAGCTTAGAAATGAGCATTCCATTGTGATGATGGTGAATGTTGATTTCTAGTCTTTGACTAGTTCGTTCTTTAAAAATTTGGGTATGTGATAGAAAGATAGACTGAACGTTACTTTCACTGGTAACGGATCAGGCTAAGGTAAAATTTGTGAGTTCTCTTAGTTGAGAAATTCGAATTTTCGGCGAATGTCGTCTTCACAGTATAACCAGATTGCTTGGGGTTATATGGTCAAGTGAAGAAGCGCATACGGTGGATGCCTTGGCAGTCAGAGGCGATGAAAGACGTGGTAGCCTGCGAAAAGCTTCGGGGAGTCGGCAAACAGACTTTGATCCGGAGATGTCTGAATGGGGGAACCCAGCCATCATAAGATGGTTATCTTGTACTGAATACATAGGTGCAAGAGGCGAACCAGGGGAACTGAAACATCTAAGTACCCTGAGGAAAAGAAATCAACCGAGATTCCCTTAGTAGTGGCGAGCGAACGGGGACTAGCCCTTAAGTGGCTTTGAGATTAGCGGAACGCTCTGGAAAGTGCGGCCATAGTGGGTGATAGCCCTGTACGCGAAAATCTCTTGGTCATGAAATCGAGTAGGACGGAGCACGAGAAACTTTGTCTGAATATGGGGGGACCATCCTCCAAGGCTAAATACTACTGACTGACCGATAGTGAACTAGTACCGTGAGGGAAAGGCGAAAAGAACCCCGGAGAGGGGAGTGAAATAGATCCTGAAACCGTATGCGTACAAGCAGTGGGAGCAGACTTTGTTCTGTGACTGCGTACCTTTTGTATAATGGGTCAGCGACTTATTTTCAGTGGCGAGCTTAACCGAATAGGGGAGGCGTAGCGAAAGCGAGTCTTAATAGGGCGTCTAGTCGCTGGGAATAGACCCGAAACCGGGCGATCTATCCATGGGCAGGTTGAAGGTTGGGTAACACTAACTGGAGGACCGAACCGACTACCGTTGAAAAGTTAGCGGATGACCTGTGGATCGGAGTGAAAGGCTAATCAAGCTCGGAGATAGCTGGTTCTCCTCGAAAGCTATTTAGGTAGCGCCTCATGTATCACTGTAGGGGGTAGAGCACTGTTTCGGCTAGGGGGTCATCCCGACTTACCAAACCGATGCAAACTCCGAATACCTACAAGTGCCGAGCATGGGAGACACACGGCGGGTGCTAACGTCCGTCGTGAAAAGGGAAACAACCCAGACCGTCAGCTAAGGTCCCAAAGTTATGGTTAAGTGGGAAACGATGTGGGAAGGCTTAGACAGCTAGGAGGTTGGCTTAGAAGCAGCCACCCTTTAAAGAAAGCGTAATAGCTCACTAGTCGAGTCGGCCTGCGCGGAAGATGTAACGGGGCTCAAACCATACACCGAAGCTACGGGTATCATCTTCGGATGATGCGGTAGAGGAGCGTTCTGTAAGCCTGTGAAGGTGAGTTGAGAAGCTTGCTGGAGGTATCAGAAGTGCGAATGCTGACATGAGTAACGACAATGGGTGTGAAAAACACCCACGCCGAAAGACCAAGGTTTCCTGCGCAACGTTAATCGACGCAGGGTTAGTCGGTCCCTAAGGCGAGGCTGAAAAGCGTAGTCGATGGAAAACAGGTTAATATTCCTGTACTTCTGGTTATTGCGATGGAGGGACGGAGAAGGCTAGGCCAGCTTGGCGTTGGTTGTCCAAGTTTAAGGTGGTAGGCTGAGATCTTAGGTAAATCCGGGATCTTAAGGCCGAGAGCTGATGACGAGTTACCCTTTGGGTGACGAAGTGGTTGATGCCATGCTTCCAAGAAAAGCTTCTAAGCTTCAGGTAACCAGGAACCGTACCCCAAACCGACACAGGTGGTTGGGTAGAGAATACCAAGGCGCTTGAGAGAACTCGGGTGAAGGAACTAGGCAAAATGGCACCGTAACTTCGGGAGAAGGTGCGCCGGTGAGGGTGAAGGACTTGCTCCGTAAGCTCATGCCGGTCGAAGATACCAGGCCGCTGCGACTGTTTATTAAAAACACAGCACTCTGCAAACACGAAAGTGGACGTATAGGGTGTGACGCCTGCCCGGTGCCGGAAGGTTAATTGATGGGGTTAGCTAACGCGAAGCTCTTGATCGAAGCCCCGGTAAACGGCGGCCGTAACTATAACGGTCCTAAGGTAGCGAAATTCCTTGTCGGGTAAGTTCCGACCTGCACGAATGGCGTAACGATGGCGGCGCTGTCTCCACCCGAGACTCAGTGAAATTGAAATCGCTGTGAAGATGCAGTGTATCCGCGGCTAGACGGAAAGACCCCGTGAACCTTTACTATAGCTTTGCACTGGACTTTGAATTTGCTTGTGTAGGATAGGTGGGAGGCTTTGAAGCGTGGACGCCAGTTCGCGTGGAGCCATCCTTGAAATACCACCCTGGCAACTTTGAGGTTCTAACTCAGGTCCGTTATCCGGATCGAGGACAGTGTATGGTGGGTAGTTTGACTGGGGCGGTCTCCTCCTAAAGAGTAACGGAGGAGTACGAAGGTGCGCTCAGACCGGTCGGAAATCGGTCGTAGAGTATAAAGGCAAAAGCGCGCTTGACTGCGAGACAGACACGTCGAGCAGGTACGAAAGTAGGTCTTAGTGATCCGGTGGTTCTGTATGGAAGGGCCATCGCTCAACGGATAAAAGGTACTCCGGGGATAACAGGCTGATACCGCCCAAGAGTTCATATCGACGGCGGTGTTTGGCACCTCGATGTCGGCTCATCACATCCTGGGGCTGAAGCCGGTCCCAAGGGTATGGCTGTTCGCCATTTAAAGTGGTACGCGAGCTGGGTTTAGAACGTCGTGAGACAGTTCGGTCCCTATCTGCCGTGGACGTTTGAGATTTGAGAGGGGCTGCTCCTAGTACGAGAGGACCGGAGTGGACGAACCTCTGGTGTTCCGGTTGTCACGCCAGTGGCATTGCCGGGTAGCTATGTTCGGGAAAGATAACCGCTGAAAGCATCTAAGCGGGAAACTTGCCTCAAGATGAGATCTCACTGGAACCTTGAGTTCCCTGAAGGGCCGTCGAAGACTACGACGTTGATAGGTTGGGTGTGTAAGCGCTGTGAGGCGTTGAGCTAACCAATACTAATTGCCCGTGAGGCTTGACCATATAACACCCAAGCAATTTGCGCTTAAAAGCCAGATTGCGGTGTGTGAAGACGAAACGAACCGAAAGTTCGATGTTCACAAACACCGAAAGCTGTCACATACCCAATTTGCTGAAGCGAGGCCAACTGGCCACGATTCGGTACCCGAATTTCTTGACGACCATAGAGCGTTGGAACCACCTGATCCCATCCCGAACTCAGCAGTGAAACGATGCATCGCCGATGGTAGTGTGGGGTTTCCCCATGTGAGAGTAGGTCATCGTCAAGATTAAATTCCGAAACCCCAATTGCGAAAGCAGTTGGGGTTTTGTTTTGTCCGCAGGAAAGTTCTTACAACATTCGCAGGCGCCGTCCGGCTGTCACAACCTGCCGACAATGCTAAGGTTCTGCCCTGGCTTTCGTACTTTCCAAGGAATCCTTTATGCAGGACGCTCAGTCCCTCAACGCTGCATTCATGGTGGTCCAGAGCAACAGCCTGGACGAACTGCGCAGCCTTGTGATCAGCATCATGCGGCGTTATCCGCTTGCTCCCCTGGAAAACGAAATAGCGCTGGTGCAGAGCAACGGCATTGCCCAATGGCTCAAATTGGCCTTGGCCGAAGACCCTGAGGAAGACGACCTTGGCGGTTGCGGTATTGCCGCAGCGATTGATGTGCAACTGCCGGGCAGTTTCATGTGGCAGTTGTACCGCATGGTATTGGGGCGAGATGAAATTCCTCCCAAGTCCCTGCTCGATAAAGCCCCGTTGACCTGGCGCCTTATGCGTCTGCTCCCTCAGGTTATTGATCGACCTCATTTCGAACCGCTACAACGCTTTCTCATCAATGACGCCGACCTGCGCAAGCGCTACCAATTATCCGAGCGCTTGGCGGATCTGTTCGACCAGTATCAGGTGTACCGGGCCGACTGGCTTGAAGACTGGGCCGAAGGCCGACATCAATTGCGCAACGTCAGGGGCGAAGTCAAACCACTGCCCCCGACCAGTTGCTGGCAGGCAGAGTTGTGGCGTGCGCTGCTGGATGACGTAGGCGAACAAGGTATGGCGCAGAGCCGCGCCGGCGTTCACCAACGATTTATCGAGCGCATCAATAACCTTATCGAAGCTCCTGGGGGACTACCTTCGCGGGTGATCGTTTTCGGGATTTCTTCGCTGCCAGCCCAAGTGCTTGAAGCACTGGCCGGGCTTGCGCGTTTCAGCCAGGTCCTGCTGTGTGTACACAACCCGTGCCGTCACCACTGGGCCGATATTGTTGCCGACAAGGATCTGTTGCGGCATCAATATAAGCGGCAATCGCGCAAGACTGGAATGCCCACAGTGCTGGACCCTGATGCACTGCATCAACACGCTCATCCACTATTGGCTGCATGGGGTAAACAAGGCCGGGACTACATCAACCTGCTCGACAGTTATGACGATCCCAATAGCTATCGGGCGGCTTTCCGCGACGGCCGCATAGACCTGTTCAGCGAAACTCAACCACACAATCTGCTCAATCAACTTCAGGACGACATCCTTGAGTTGCGCCCACTCAATGAGACTCGCGAACACTGGCCTGTTGTCGATCTGACACAAGACGAGTCGATCCGTTTTCACATTGCCCACAGCGCTCAGCGTGAAGTTGAAATACTGCATGACCAGCTTCTGGCGCGTTTTAGTGCCAACCCGGATCTGCGTCCTCGCGATGTGATCGTGATGGTGCCTGACATTGATAGCTATGCACCGCATATCCGCGCGGTGTTTGGTCAGCTTGATCGCCACGATGCGCGGTTCATCCCGTTCACATTGGCGGATCAGGGGCAGCGTGGTCGTGATCCACTGCTGATCGCAGTCGAACACCTGCTCAAGCTTCCCGACAGCCGCTTTCCGGTCAGTGAAATCCTCGACCTGCTTGACGTTCCTGCACTTCGCGCGCGCTTTGGTGTTGAGGAGCGTGACTTGCCAACACTGCACCGCTGGATAGAAGGCGCAGGCGTGCGTTGGGGCATGAATGCCGAGCAACGCGCGGGCCTGGGTTTACCCGACGAACTAGAGCAAAACAGCTGGCATTTCGGTCTGCGACGCATGCTTCTGGGCTACGCCGTAGGCAGCGCCAACGCGTGTGAGGGGATCGAACCTTATGATGAAATTGGTGGACTAGACGCCGCCCTGATCGGGCCGTTGGTGGCTTTGCTCGATGCTCTGGAACTCGCCCATCAGCAGCTCACCCAATCCGCTCAGCCCAAGGAGTGGGGATATCGATTGCAAGCGCTGATGCAACTGTTCTTCAAAGCCAGCAACGAGCACGACGACTACCTGTTGACCCAACTCGAAGAGCTACGTGAGACCTGGCTGGAAACGTGCGAGGCAGTAGGCCTGGCGGATGAGCTACCACTGACTGTGGTTCGTGAAGCCTGGCTCGCGGGGCTGGATCAGGGGCGCTTGTCTCAGCGTTTTCTGGCCGGCGCCGTGAATTTTTGTACGTTGATGCCCATGCGCGCCATTCCATTCAAACTGGTCTGCCTGCTGGGTATGAACGACGGCGATTATCCCCGTGCGCAGCCGCCACTGGATTTCGACCTCATGGGTAGCGACTACCGTCCGGGAGATCGTTCCCGGCGTGAAGACGACCGCTACCTTTTGCTTGAAGCGCTTTTGTCTGCGCGCAACCAGCTGTACATCAGTTGGGTTGGTCGCAGCATCCGTGATAACAGTGAGCGACCGGCTTCAGTGTTGATCGGGCAATTGCGGGATCACCTCGCAAGTGGCTGGCGATTGCTCGACGAAAACCGCGATCTGTTGAGTGACATGACGCAAGAGCATCCGCTGCAACCATTCAGTGCGCGCTATTTTCATGAAGGCGATCACCTGTTTAGCTATGCCAGTGAATGGCAGGTTCTGCATCAACAGCATGAGCCTCAAAACGAAACTCAGTTACTCAGCCCTTATGTACAAGAAGAGCCGCTGAGCCTGGCTCTGTTGCAGGACTTTTTACGCAACCCGGTTCGGCACTTTTTCACCCAGCGCCTCAAGGTTTATTTCGAGGCCGCCGAAGCACCGCTGGCCGACGAAGAACCCTTCGTGCTGGATGCATTACAGCGTTACACGCTCAGCGACAGCTTGCTCGAAGCCGCTCTCAGGCAACCCGACAATATCGATCAAGCACTGACAGCCCAGGCCCGGCGTCTGCAAAACAGTGGTCTGTTGCCAATGGCCGGGTTTGGCGAGTGCCTGCAACGTGAGCTGATCGAACCTTTGCCTGACTTGCTACAGCGTTATCAACAATTGCTGGCACTCTGGCCTACCCCTTTGAACAGTGCGATGCCGGTCAACCTTGAATTGCAGGGCTTGCGTCTTGAAGGCTGGCTCGCGGGTTTGCACCAGCGCGCTGACGCAGGCCTGTTGTCGGTCACGACCATTCCCAACAGCATCGGCTCAATCAAAAGCCGCAAATGGCATCGGCTGACCAAACCTTGGGTTAATCATTTGGTGGCCTGCGCCAGCGGACTTTCGCTGACGACAGCCTTGGTAGCCAGCGACGATACATTGCTGCTTGAACCCATGGAGCCAGCACGAGCGATACGTTTCCTTGGTGACTTGCTCCTCGCTTGGCAGGCAGGCATGCGACAGCCACTGCCGGTCGCGGTAAAAACCGCTTTTGCGTGGCTTTCCCAAACTGATCCGCTGAAGGCCGAAGCGGCAGCGCGTAAAGCCTATGAAGGTGACGGGCAGACTAGCGAAGGCGAGCGTCGCGAGAGCCCCGCGTTGTCACGGCAATATGCCGATTTCGATGCATTGCTTGAGGACGAAACATTCGCCGGTTGGTGCGACGCGTTGTATCGCCCACTGCTTGAAGCATCATGGCGTTCACTGTCCACTGAAGGGACTCGCGCATGAGCACAAAGACACCCCTCGCACTGGCCTTTCCGCTACAGGGCAGTCAGTTGATCGAAGCCAGTGCCGGTACCGGCAAAACATTCACCATCTCAGCTTTGTATCTGCGACTTATTCTTGGGCACGGTGGCGAGTCGAGCGGCTTTGGTCGTGAATTGCTGCCACCACAGATTCTCGTCGTGACCTTCACCGATGCCGCGACCAAGGAGCTGCGTGAGCGCATACGCACGCGTCTGGCTGAGGCCGCTCGATTCTTTCGTGACGAAACACCTGCCCCTGACGGACTGATTGCTGAACTGCGCGACCAATTCGAACCACAGCAGTGGCCTGGTTGTGCCAACCGCCTCGATGTCGCCGCGCAATGGATGGACGAGGCCGCTGTTTCGACCATCCACAGTTGGTGTCAGCGCATGCTGCGGGAGCACGCGTTCGACAGTGGCAGCTTGTTCACTCAATCTCTGGAAACTGATCACAGCGACTTGCTCGGCGAAGTGCTGCGCGATTACTGGCGACTGTTCTGTTACCCGATGCAGGGCGATGCCTTGAACTGGGTTCGCAGCAATTGGGGGGGGCCGGCGGCTTTGTTGCCTCGCGTGCGCGGCCTGTTCGCCAGTGAGCGTGACAGCGATGAGGGAAAGGCTCCCGCAGAGCTGATCGATGAATGCCTGCAAGAACGCCGTGCAGCGCTGATCGAACTGAAAATGCCGTGGCGCCAGTGGGCAGACGAGTTGCTCGCCATCTGCCAGCAAGGCGTTGCGAGCAAAACCGTCGACGGGCGCAAGATGCAGGCGCGTTACTTCGAACCGTGGTTCGAAAAGCTCAAGGCATGGGCTGAAGACGAGACCCTGGAGCAACTGGATATCGGCACCGGTTTCACCCGACTGACGCCCGACGGCATGGCCGAAGCGTGGAAAGGCCAGGCTCCAGTTCACCCGGGCCTGGACGCGATGCCGAAGCTCAAATCGAGCCTCGATGCATTGCCGACTCCCGATGCCGCTGTGCTGCAACATGCCGCCAAATGGGTAGGCGCACGCTTTGAAGAAGAGAAGCGGCGTCGCGCCGAAATGGGCTTCGACGACATGTTGTTGCGGCTGGATGCCGCTTTGCAATCCGACGGAGGCGAACGTCTTGCGACGTTGATTCGCGAGCAGTTCCCGGTCGCGCTGATCGATGAGTTTCAGGACACCGACCCGGTGCAGTATCGAATCTTCGAGAGCATCTATCGCATTGAAGACAACAGCCCTGACACCGGCCTGTTTCTGATCGGTGATCCGAAGCAGGCGATCTACGCCTTCCGCGGTGCAGACATCTACACCTACCTGCGCGCACGTCAGGCCACCACTGGCCGGCTGCATACGCTGGGCACCAACTTCCGCTCCAGCCACGGCATGGTCAACGCGGTCAATCATGTATTCGCACGCGCCGAGTCCCGTGAGTTGGGGCGCGGCGCATTTTTGTTCCGCGAGAAAAACGGCGACAATCCGGTGCCATTTCTTCCCGTCGAATCTCAAGGTCGCAAGGAACATCTGCAAGTTGCCGGGCAGGCTGTCGCGGCGTTGAATGTCTGGCACTTGTCCACCGACCAGCCACTGTCGGGCGTGGTCTATCGTCAGCAGTTAGCAGCGGCGTGCGCCAGCGAAATTACTGCGCTGCTCAATGGCGGGCAAAACGCTAGCGCGGGGTTTGTTCGGGACGACAAAGACTTCAGAGGTCTGAGGCCGTCCGACATCGCGATTCTCGTGCGCGACGGCAAAGAAGCCCAGGCTGTACGCGGTGAACTCGCCGCCCGTGGCGTGCGCAGCGTTTACCTGTCGGACAAGGATTCTGTGTTCGCGGCGCAAGAAGCCCACGACCTGTTGTCCTGGCTCAAGGCCTGTGCCGAGCCGGATGTCGAACGTTCACTGAAAGCTGCTCTGGCCTGTATCACCCTGAACCTGCCACTGGCAGAGCTGGAACGTCTGAACCAGGACGAGCTGGTATGGGAAACCCGGGTCATGCAGTTCCGTGGCTATCGCGAGCTATGGCGCAAACAAGGTGTACTGCCGATGTTGCGCCGCCTGCTGCACGACTTCCATCTGCCGCAAACCTTGATGACGCGCACGGATGGCGAGCGGGTACTGACCAACCTTTTGCACCTGTCGGAATTGATGCAGCAAGCGGCTGCGGAGCTGGACGGGGAACAAGCGCTGATTCGTCATCTGGCCGAACTGCTGGCAGTGTCCGGTCAGGCCGGCGAAGAGCAGATTCTGCGTTTGGAAAGCGACGAGCAACTGGTCAAAGTCGTGACCATCCACAAGTCCAAAGGCCTGGAATATCCCTTGGTGTTCCTGCCGTTCATCTGTTCGGCAAAACCCGTGGATGGCAGTCGCTTGCCACTGCATTACCACGATGCCGAGGGCAAGGCCCAGGTGAGTCTGAAACCAACCGCTGAGCTGATCGCGCAAGCGGACGATGAGCGTCTGGCCGAAGACCTGCGTTTGCTCTACGTTGCTCTGACTCGCGCGCAGCACGCCTGTTGGTTGGGCGTAACGGACCTCAAGCGAGGCAATAACAACAGTTCGGTGCTGCACCTTTCGGCACTGGGTTATCTGCTCGGCGGTGGCGTATCGCTGGGTGAGTCCAGCGAACTGAAACGCTGGCTGCAAGACCTGCAACAAGACTGCCCGGCCATCCACATCGATGAAATGCCACAACCCACCGACGAGCATTACCAGCCGCCACAAAATGACGCCGTGCTGAGTGCCACGCTGTTGCCCAAGCGCAAGGCTAGCGAAAACTGGTGGATCGCCTCCTATAGCGCCTTGCGCATCAGCGACGTGTTGAGTGTCGGCAGCGATGAGGCTCCGGACAGTCCGCAAGCGCAAAAACTATTCGATGATGAGCGCCTCGATCCCGACGCCCCGCGAGAAATCATTGCCGGTGGCGCCGATATCCACCGCTTTCCTCGTGGCCCCAATCCGGGAACGTTTCTCCATGGTTTGCTGGAATGGGCAGGTGATGACGGTTTTGCCGTTGCCCGCGAAGCGCTGGAAGATGCGATTGCCCGACGCTGTAACCTGCGTGGCTGGGAAGGCTGGATCACCACCCTGAGCGACTGGCTGCAGCACCTGCTCAAATCGCCACTGCCGATTGCTGGCGGGCAACCACCGGTTGTTCTTGAGCAACTGAAACAATATCGGGTCGAGATGGAGTTCTGGTTCGCCAGCCATAAAGTCGATGTCCTCAAACTCGACGAACTGGTGCGCCAGCACACTCACAGAGGCGTGGCCCGCGTGGCGGCAGAACCAGTGCAACTCAATGGCATGTTCAAAGGCTTTATCGACCTGACCTTTGAACACAATGGCCGTTACTACGTGGCCGACTACAAGTCCAACTGGCTCGGCGTGGATGATCTGGCCTACACCGAGCAGGCCATGGAACTGTCGATCCTCGACAACCGCTATGACCTGCAATACGTGTTGTACCTGCTGGCGTTGCACCGCCAACTCAAGGCCCGGCTGCCTGATTACGATTACGACCGGCATGTCGGCGGGGCGTTGTATCTATTTCTGCGCGGCACCCGTGCTGACAGTCGCGGTGTCTATTTTGTACGTCCGCCCCGTGAGCTGATCGAGCGTCTCGACCGGATGTTCCAAGGCAAACCCGAACCCAAGACCGAGCCCGCCTGGGAACAGGGAGTCCTGCTATGAGCCGCACCTTTGCCGACCTGCTACCCACGCCGCTGGCAGCGGACAGTCTGTCGAGGCTGTCGCCGCTGACCAGCGCCGACGATCTTCTGATATTGCTGACGCGTTGGGTCGAGCGCGGCTGGTTGCGAGCGCTGGACAAAGCATTCGTCGCGTTCCTTCACGAGCTCGCGCGCGACACGGATCCGCTGGTGTTGCTCGCAGCCGCCCTGACCAGCCATCAACTTGGCCACGGTCATGTCTGTCTCGATCTTTATGAAACCCTGAAAGCGCCCGACTTCGCGCTGTCGTTGCCCCCTGAAGGTGACGTGCAAGGTGGTGTGCTGTTGCTGCCTTCGCAATTGCTTGAGGCACTCGAGGGCGCGCACTGGTGCAAGGTTCTGGCGGGCAGTTCTCTGGTCGCACTGGCGGCGGATACCAGTGATTCAGCAGAACAACGCCCGTTGGTGTTGTCAGGCAAACGCCTGTATTTGCGACGCTACTGGGCCTACGAGCGGCGGATTGATACGGCGTTGCGCCAGCGTTTGCAGCAGGTTGAGCCAACGCCGGATGATCTGCCACAACGCTTGAACGAACTGTTCGGATCAGCCAAGGTCGGTGAAGTGATCGACTGGCAGAAGCTGGCCTGCGCCCTTGCTACTCGTGGTGCCTTCAGCATCGTCACCGGGGGGCCGGGGACCGGTAAAACCACCACGGTGGTGCGTTTGCTGGCGTTGCTTCAAGCCCCAGCAGTCGCCTCCGGTCATCCGCTGCGGATTCGTCTGGCGGCGCCGACAGGCAAGGCTGCGGCGCGATTGACCGAGTCCATCAGCCAACAAGTGCAGTCGCTGGAAGTCAGCGAAGAGGTGCGGGCGAAAATCCCTTGTGACGTCACCACTGTGCATCGTCTGCTCGGCAGCCGTCCCGGCACCCGGCACTTCCGCCACAATGCCGGCAACCGCCTGCCACTGGATGTACTGGTAGTCGACGAAGCCTCGATGATCGACCTGGAGATGATGGCCAACCTGCTCGATGCCTTGCCGCCGCATGCTCGACTGGTATTACTGGGTGACAAGGATCAATTGGCCTCTGTGGAGGCCGGGGCGGTGCTGGGGGATTTGTGCCGTGACGCCGAAAGTGGCTGGTACAGCCCGCAGACCCGACAGTGGCTGGAGTCGGTCAGCGGTGAGTCGTTACAGGACAGCGACTTGCATGAGGATGTCGGCGGCGCCCACCCATTGGCCCAGCAAGTGGTGATGCTGCGTCACTCCCGGCGTTTCGGCGAGGGTAGCGGGATCGGTCAGCTCGCGCGTCGGGTCAACCAACAGTTGCCGGATGAGGCGCGGCAGTTGCTCACGACCGGGCACTATGACGATGTGTATTCGTTGCCGCTCAAGGGCGAACATGATCACAAGCTCGAGCGCCTGTTGCTTGAGGGACATGGCGACGGCCCACAAGGCTACCGCCATTACCTGACTGTGCTGCGTAATCAGCGTCCGCCGCCGGGTAGGCCACTCGAACATCCTGACTGGATCGTCTGGGCTCGTGACGTCCTGCAAGCGTTCGACACCTTCCAGTTGCTGTGTGCCGTACGCAAAGGGCCTTGGGGCGTCGAAGGCCTGAATCAACGGGTCACCGCCGCGCTGCTCAAAGCACGTTTGATCGAAAACGATCAGCAATGGTACGAGGGTCGTCCGGTCTTGATGACCCGTAACGACTACGGTCTGGGTTTGATGAACGGCGATATCGGCATCGCCCTCAAGCTGCCCGAGCGCGAAGGACCTGATGCGGGCAAACCGGTGTTGCGCGTGGCGTTCCCGCGCAACGACGGTCAGGGCGGCGTGCGCTTCGTATTGCCAAGCCGCCTCAACGACGTCGAAACCGTCTACGCCATGACGGTGCACAAATCCCAGGGTTCGGAGTTTGCCCACACGGCCCTGATTCTGCCGGATGCCTTGAATCCGGTGCTGACCAAAGAATTGATCTACACCGGCATTACCCGGGCCAAGCACTGGTTCACCTTGATCGAGCCCCGGGCCGGCGTGTTTGAGGAGGCGGTGCAGCGCAAGGTCAAACGCCTGAGCGGGCTGATGCTGGAACTGGAGGAGGGCACCGTGCCTCGGGGGTGAAAATCCAGACAATTGACGGCGATTACTGACCAACCGGTCAGAGGTCAGTGTCTCGCTGGTGTTTCACTGCTGTGCTATCGTTGCGGCATCATTTCGCTACGATCCAAGAGAATCCCTGCATGAAGGTGTCTGTCTGGGCGACAGGGCGCGTAGTTGTCTGCAAGCACGCGTTGCTTGTCGGTCTGCTCTGGTTGTTGACGGGCGCGGCTGTCGCGCAGCCGCAAGCGCCGACGGGTATGGCCGAACAACGGGCCAAATCTGTCACGCAGGTTGTTCTTGGTATTCTCAGCTACGCGCGCTGGCCGGTTGAGCCTGCGCAGTTGCGTCTGTGCATCGTTGGCCCCACCGAATACACCGACGATCTGGTCAAAGGCACCACTCAAGCCACTGGCCGTCCGGTCACCGTACGTCGCCTGCTGGCCGATAATCCGGCCATCGTCAGCGAATGCGATGCGGTGTACATCGGCAAACTCACGGCCGATGAACGCGCTCGGCTGTTCACTTCGCTGATCGGTCATCCGGTGCTGAGCATCAGTGAAGGTGGCGATCAATGCACGGTCGGCAGCCTGTTCTGTCTGCGTGTTGGCGATGAGCAGGTTTCATTCGAGGTCAATCTCGACTCCGTTGCCCGCAGCGGCGTACGCATTCACCCCAGCGTGCTGCAATTGTCGCGTCGCAAACCGGCGGCACCATGAACCTGTTCAGATCGAATAGCCGCCCAACGCTGGGTTCGGTCATTGGCCGAGGGCATCTGACGGTCGCGCTGGTGGGTGTGGCGATGGCCAGTGTTTCGCTGACGTTGCTCGGCGTACTGGCATTACGGGTGTACGCCGATCACAACCTGCACTTGATCGCCCGTTCGATCAGCTACACCGTGGAAGCCGCAGTGGTGTTCAACGACAAGACCGCCGCCAACGAATCGCTGGCACTGATTGCTTCTGCCGAAGAGGTTGCTGACGCCCAGGTTCTGGACAGCCAGGGACAACTGCTCGCGCATTGGCAACGCCCGGAAAACGGCTTGTTCTCTGAGCTGGAAATGCAGATCACCCGCGCAGTCCTGGAAAAACCCATCAGCCTGCCTATCGAGCATCAGGACCGTGAAATCGGTCGCGTATTGCTCACCGGTCATGGCGGTAGCCTGATGCGCTTTCTGCTCAGCGGTCTGGCGGGGATCATTCTCTGTACCGCGATCAGCGCCTGGGTTGCGCTCTACCTGGCGCGTCGCCAGTTACGCGCGATCACCGGTCCTCTGCGCAGTCTGGCCAATGTGGCTCACGCCGCCCGCAGCGAACGAGCGCTGGACCGCCGCGTGCCGCCGGCACAGATCGCCGAACTCGATAACCTCGGCAATGACTTCAACGCCTTGCTCGATGAGCTGGAGTCGTGGCAAAGCCATCTACAGAACGAAAACGAAACCCTCGCTCACCAGGCCAGCCATGACAGCCTCACCGGTCTGCCGAACCGCGCTTTTTTCGAAGGGCGGTTGATCCGCGCCTTGCGCAACGCCGGCAAACACAATGAACGCGTTGCCGTGTTGTTTCTCGACAGCGACCGCTTCAAGGGGATCAACGACAATTTCGGCCACGCTGCCGGTGATGCTGTGCTGGTCGCCGTGGCCAATCGCATTCGCGCACAGTTGCGCGAAGAGGATCTGGTGGCGCGCCTGGGCGGTGACGAGTTCGCCGTCCTGCTCACGCCGCTGCACAGGATCGAAGACGCCGAACGCATCGCCGACAAGATCCTCGCCAGCATGGACATGCCCATCGCGCTGCCGGGCGACACCAGTGTCGTGACCTCGCTCAGTATCGGTATCGCGGTTTATCCCGATCATGGGGTCACGCCGGGCGCCTTGCTCGATGCTGCCGATGCGGCGATGTATCAAGCCAAGCGTCTTTCGCGTGGCGCCCAATTCACGGCCGGGGCGGAGCTTCCGGTCGATTCCGTTCAAACCAGGAGCTGACCCTCGTGTTCACACTGTCCATTCGATCTTTTTACGCTGTGCTGTTGATCGCCGTACTGGCCCTGACCGGTTGCCAGACAGCGCCGCAAAAAGGCCTGACGCCAGCGCAGGTCGCCGTTCTCAAACAACAGGGTTTTGAACTGACCGACGAGGGCTGGGAATTTGGCCTGTCCGGCAAAGTGCTGTTTGGCAGCGACGTCGAAAGCCTGAACAAGGAAAGTACCGAAATCGTCGAACGCATCGGCAAGGCCCTGCTGGGTGTCGGCATCGAGCGCGTGCGCGTCGATGGCCACACCGACGCATCGGGCAAGGAAACCTACAATCAGCAACTATCGCTGCGTCGTGCGAAAAGTGTCGCCAACGTGCTGGGCACGGTCGGCATGAAGCAAGAGAACATCCAGTTGCAGGGGCTGGGCAGCAAAGAGCCGGTGGCGTCCAACGATACGGCAGCGGGCCGCACGGAAAACCGTCGCGTGTCGATTGTTGTCAGCGCCGACTAGTCGGTGAACTGGATGTCGCGGGTCTGCCCCATCAGCAGACCCTGATTGCGCTCGTCACCTCACGGATGGAGTCCCACAACAGGGTCAAAGTGGAACACCAGCTTGTCCACTTCCGGTTCCGTGCCGTCATGGCTAATGATCCGCTGTAGCAAGGCTACGAATTCGTTTTCTGTGTAATCGCTGAATGTGTTGTTGACCCGCTGTTGCCCAGCCGCCCCAACAAATAACAATTCCCAAAAAACTGCAGGGCCAGGTTCTGGAAACATAGCCGGTCACATGCCCTGTATCGTCTCGTTTTCATCAAGCACAAACTCCAACCCAATACCCACCTCTTTTAGCACCTCAGCAGCGCGGTCAATAAAGATCTCACCTTGCTCTGGCAGCATATACAATCCGTTGATTCGGATAATGGGGTGCTTCCCGAGTGCATTAGGTATTTCGGTGTAGATCTCGCCGCTCTCGATGAATGCAACGTAGGTGTTGAGCTTGTCTTGAAGCAATTGCAGGTGCTCGCCTTGCTCAGCTTTTCCACCCCATTCAAGGTGGTCAGAGACATACAACACTACGTTGTCAGGCTCCCAAGTAGGGATTGCCCAGATATCGATTACCTGCGAATTCGTGATGGACATGTCTGCTCCCTCAGGGCTTGGGTCGAGAAATAATCGTCAGCCGAGCTACCAAGGATCAATCCAATGACGGGGGCATTGAATCAGGTCGAAGCTCCATATGTTCTCTCACCGTCCACTGATTACTCTTTAAATCCTGGCAAGCCCTGAGCGGCACGCCATTTTTTCAGAATCTGCACTATTGCTTCCGCTGTATTTTCATCTTTGTTGTCGGGATAGAAAATCAAATCTGAGCCTGCTGGATGACCAATAACTTTTTTGAAATGAAAGATCAGCTTGTCTTCAGTGATCTCGTCATTGGAGCCAAACTTTATTTCATTAATGAACACGATGAATTCACTTTCTGTGTATTCGGAAAGTTTACTTTTTAACTCCATTACTTATTCTCCTTGTGAGTTTGGACGTGTAATTTTGGCGTCATGACAGCAAGATTATCAACGTTGTAAACATCTCCTCCGTTCTTGATGTATACAACATGGTGAATCTCGAAGCGCATTCGCTCGCCGACATGCTCCGTTTCGATTGCGATTGGCGCTTTGCCTTCTGCGATTTTCCTTTGGTTATCTGAACAGAATTGTCCCAGCAAGTAGAAGCCATAAACGTCAACGGAGCCGTCCGGCAACGTCTTCACGTTGAAACGGAGCAATTGCACTGCCGTTAGCAGACCCTGACACCAGTTGCAGTGGGGTGCCTTGTGCCGTGATAGCTGCACCGGTGCCAAGCACAGCCCACAGTCCGTATTCGGCCAGTTTTTCAACGGGCACAAACCCGGATGGGTTGTTGTGATTGATCACGCCGTCAGGAAGGTTACAACTCTTGGCGAAAACGCATCTGCGAGGCGCCACTTCATCCCGCTTCTTAATCGCATTCCTGCGTGCGTCAGCATCCCGCTCGTTCCTTTCGTTCGCCGCCACTGTTCTGTCCCAAGCCGCCTGCGCTGCTTCTGTCGCCTCGGCATGTCGCCTGTTGCTGTCTATCCCGTTACACCCCAGATAATTCGGGAACAGGTTTTCAACCGCCATAACATCCCCTGTGCAAATTGGCGATCCTTCGCCATTGAAGTGCGAAGGACGCTACTCCAAGGGTGTTTGGCGTGTATGTAGGGCGCTTCCCAAAATTCTGAAAAATCTTCAGAGGCTGCTTGGGTGGAGGGACTTCATTGAGGGGGTAGAATGCAAGGGCGGGAGTGTTACGGGTTTCGTATCAAACAGGATAAAAACGACTGAAGGCTTTAGAGCACGTTCCGAATCCGCAGCCTTATTCATCGAAAGTTTTTAGTCGGCGAACTGCATCTCGCGGGTCTGCCCCATCAACAGCGCCTGATTGCGCTCCGTCACCTCCCTGATGTAATCCCACAACAGGGTGATCCGCTTCAACTTCCTCAGATCCTCCCGGCAGTACATCCAGAACTGCCGGGTGATGTCGATTTCCTCCGGCAACACCGGCAGCAGGCGCGGATCCTGCGCGGCGAGGAAGCACGGCAGAATCGCCAGCGAGCGCCCTTGTTGCGCGGCGACGAACTGCGCGATCACGCTGGTGCTGCGCAAGTTGGCGCTGGCGCCCGGCAACACGTTCGCCAGGTACAGCAACTCCGAGCTGAACGCCAGGTCATCCACATAACTGATGAATTGATGCTTGCCCAAGTCTGCCGGGCGGCGGATCGGTGGGTGTTTGTCGAGATATTCCTGAGTTGCGTAGAGCTGCAAGCGGTAGTCGCAGAGTTTGCAGCACACATACGGCCCATGCTCCGGACGTTCCAGGGCGATAACGATGTCGGCTTCGCGCTTGGACAGGCTGATGAAGTGCGGCAGCGGCAGGATGTCCACCGAGATCGCCGGGTAAGCATCGACGAAATGGCTTAGCTGCGGGGTGATGAAAAAGCTGCCGAAACCTTCGGTGCAGCCCATGCGCACATGCCCGGAGAGTGCCACGCCGGAACCTGACACTTGCTCGCAGGCCATGTGCAAGGTGCTTTCGATCGACTCGGCATAACCGAGCAAACGCTGACCTTCGGTGGTCAGGACGAAGCCGCTGGTGCGCGACTTCTCGAACAGCAAAGTGCCCAATGCCGCTTCCAGCGAACTGATGCGCCGCGACACGGTTGTGTAGTCGACAGCCAGCCGTTTGGCGGCGGTGCTGGCCTTGCGGGTGCGGGCGACTTCAAGGAAAAACTTCAGGTCGTCCCAGTTCAGCGAGCCTAGAGAGGTGATGTTTTTTTGCATGATGGACGGGCTTATATGTGCGTTCTTATTAGAAGTTTGCACATCTATACTCCAAAAACAGTCCGACAACCAACTCGTGACACACGCCTCATCTCAAGGCGAACCTTTCGCCTTGGCTCCTACGATAAAAACAAGTTTCGGAGACCAGCATGAACGCATCGCTTACGCCCAACGAAACCACGGTCCAGAAGGTCAAGCTGCTGATCGACGGCGAGTGGGTCGAGTCGCAGTCCACCGAGTGGCACGACATCGTCAACCCGGCGACCCAGCAAGTGCTGGCCAAAGTGCCGTTTGCCACTGCCGCAGAAGTGGATGCCGCCGTCAGCGCTGCACAGCGCGCCTTCCAGACCTGGAAACTGACCCCGATCGGCGCGCGGATGCGCATCATGCTCAAGCTGCAAGCGCTGATTCGCGAACACTCCAAACGCATTGCCGTGGTGCTCAGCGCCGAGCAGGGCAAAACCATTGCCGACGCCGAGGGCGATATTTTCCGTGGCCTGGAAGTGGTCGAGCACGCTTGCTCGATCGGCAGCCTGCAAATGGGCGAGTTCGCCGAGAACGTCGCCGGCGGTGTCGATACCTACACCCTGCGCCAGCCAATCGGAGTGTGCGCCGGCATCACGCCGTTCAACTTCCCGGCGATGATTCCGCTGTGGATGTTCCCGATGGCCATCGCTTGCGGCAACACCTTCGTCTTGAAGCCATCGGAACAGGATCCGCTGTCGACCATGTTGTTGGTCGAGCTGGCGATTGAGGCCGGCGTTCCGGCGGGCGTGTTGAACGTGGTTCATGGCGGTAAAGATGTGGTCGATGGCCTGTGCACGCACAAGGACATCAAAGCCGTGTCCTTCGTCGGTTCGACCGCTGTCGGTACCCACGTTTACGACTTGGCCGGCAAGCACGGCAAACGCGTGCAATCGATGATGGGCGCGAAGAACCACGCCGTGGTGCTGGCCGACGCCAATCGCGAGCAAGCGCTGAATGCGCTGGTCGGCGCCGGTTTCGGTGCGGCCGGGCAACGTTGCATGGCCACCTCGGTGGTGGTGCTGGTCGGCGCGGCGAAACAATGGTTGCCGGATCTGAAAGCGCTGGCGCAGAAACTCACCGTCAACGCCGGCAGCGAGCCGGGCACCGATGTCGGTCCGGTGATCTCGAAAAAAGCCAAGGCGCGGATTCTCGACCTGATCGAAAGCGGCATCAAAGAAGGCGCCAAGCTCGAACTGGACGGTCGCGACATCAAGGTGCCCGGCTACGAGCAAGGCAACTTTGTCGGCCCGACCCTGTTCTCGGGCGTGACCACCGACATGCAGATCTACACGCAGGAAATCTTCGGCCCGGTGCTGGTGGTGCTGGAAGTCGACACCCTTGATCAGGCGATTGCGCTGGTCAACGCCAACCCGTTCGGCAACGGCACCGGCCTGTTCACCCAGAGCGGCGCGGCTGCGCGTAAATTCCAGACGGAAATCGACGTCGGCCAGGTCGGGATCAACATCCCGATTCCAGTGCCGGTGCCGTTCTTCAGCTTCACCGGTTCGCGCGGTTCGAAACTCGGCGACCTCGGCCCGTACGGCAAGCAAGTGGTGCAGTTCTACACGCAGACCAAAACGGTCACGGCGCGCTGGTTCGATGACGACAGCGTCAACGACGGCGTGAACACCACCATCAACCTGCGCTGAGGAATCGACCATGAAAATCGCATTTATCGGTCTGGGCAACATGGGAGCGCCGATGGCGCGCAACCTGATCAAGGCTGGCCACTCGCTGAATCTGGTCGACCTGAACAAAACCGTGCTGGCGGAACTGGAACAACTGGGCGGCACTATTCGCGCTTCGGCGCGTGAGGCGGCCGAGGATGCTGAACTGGTGATCACCATGCTGCCGGCCGCCGTGCATGTGCGCAGCGTCTGGCTCGGCGAGGACGGTGTGCTGGCTGGCATTCGCCAAGGTGTGCCAGCGGTGGATTGCAGCACCATTGATCCGCAGACTGCCCGTGACGTAGCGGCCGCTGCGGCCAAACAAGGCGTGGCCATGGCCGATGCACCAGTGTCCGGTGGCACCGGTGGTGCCACTGCCGGCACGCTGACCTTCATGGTCGGCGCCACCCCGCAACTGTTCGCCACCCTGCAACCGGTGCTGGCGCAGATGGGCCGTAACATCGTGCATTGCGGCGAAGTCGGCACCGGGCAGATCGCCAAGATCTGCAACAACCTGCTGCTGGCGATCTCGATGGTCGGCGTCAGCGAGGCGATGGCGCTGGGTGATGCGCTGGGGATCGACACCTCGGTACTGGCCGGGATCATCAACAGCTCGACCGGGCGTTGCTGGAGTTCGGAGATGTACAACCCGTGGCCGGGGATTGTTGAAACGGCGCCGGCTTCGCGCGGGTATACCGGCGGGTTTGGCGCGGAACTGATGCTCAAGGATCTGGGGCTGGCGACGGAAGCAGCGCGTCAGGCGCACCAACCGGTGGTGCTCGGGGCAGTGGCGCAGCAGTTGTATCAGGCGATGAGTCAGCGTGGGGATGGCGGGAAGGATTTCTCGGCGATCATCAACAGTTATCGCAAGCCTGCAATAGAAGGGCAGCGCTGAACACACTGTGGGAGCTAGCCTGCTAGCGATGGCAGAGTGTCAGGCAACTCATTTTCGCCAGATCAACCGCAATCGCCAGCAGGCTAGCTCCCACAGGGATTCGAGTGAATCTGGGACATTTGCCGGGAAATCACGTCGGGTGATCTCCCGGCTTTTTTGCATCAGGCGAACACGAAATATTTGCGCACGGTTTCGACCACTTCCCACGTGCCCTTCATGCCCGGCTCAATCACGAAGATATCGCCAGCACGCAGATGGATCGGCGCCATGCCCTCCGGGGTGATCACGCAGTAGCCTTCCTGGAAATGGCAGTATTCCCACTTCACGTATTCAACGCGCCACTTGCCCGGCGTGCAGATCCACGTGCCCATGATCTTGCTGCCGTCTTCGCTGGTGTAGGCGTTGAGGTTGACGGTGTGCGGGTCGCCTTCGAGTTTTTCCCATTTGCAGGCATCGAGTACCGGCAGCGGATGGGTGTCGCGTAGAACGGTGATAGGGGCGGTCATGTGTCGGCTCCAGACAAGGCGATCAAACGGAAGCTGCACCCTATAGCGCCGAGCCTTGGCCCAGATGTCTGTGCTCGACATGCAGATATCCATAAACGCTGCCAGCGATTTACGGATGAAGGCCTGAACCTTCCAGCAAAATCAATTAACGGCAGTACTGATCTACAACAAAGGTTATGAAGTTATAACTATTTTACTTGTCTGGTTTTTGCTTTTAGTACGTCTGTTCCGTTGCGTGCTTAGTTACTTTCGATAGTCAGCCTGCCTGATACCGCGGGCGCCCCACCTTACCCCGTCTTTGTTAAGTAAATAAGTCGTTCACCGCACCAAGGGGTGCGGTATCCGTGGGGTTTTTCCGACTTTTTTCGAATTGTAGAAAAACCTTGAATAGTTCGTTGACTCTCCCCTTAAGGGCAGAGTTTAGATTCCCGCCGCGTGAGAAGTTGCTGTGGGAAAAGTTACTTTTCATAAGTCGAATTCATGAAGTAGTCACGACATATAGGGAGATAGAAATGAACAATCCATTGGACTTGGAACATGTTGTTGCCAGCACTCGCGAAATCCTCGCACAGCTGTTGGTGATGGATGCGAATGACATCGAAGAAAACAGCAGCATCGTCGAAGACCTCGGTGCCGACTCGCTGGACATCGTCGACCTGAGCTTCCAGCTGGGCCGCCAATATGGCTGCACACTGCCGAAAACCAGCGTGCTTGATCATGCGTTGACGGTTTGCGGTGATGCCAGCGAGTTTCTCGCCAACGGTCGTATTACCGAAAGCGGCAAGCGCCTGCTTGAGCAAAGCCTGAGCGCCTACACCCCGGATCAACTGAAGGCGGGCATGCAACCGGCTCAGGTGTTCGCCGCGACCACCGTGCGTAACTGGGCCAACCAGTGCCGCAATCTCTTCAACTACCTGCCGGCGACCTGCCCGGATTGCAATGCTCACCAGGCGGTGCTGAACGAGCGCCAACAAGTGGTCTGTGGCGCGTGCAGTGCGCGCCTGGTGCCGGCGGATGGCGATGAAGTGTCCCGTCAATTGGTTGAGCAGTTTGTTACCACTCACGCCAAAGAAGCGGTGTAGGAGTTCTCATGCGGGCACGAGAAGTCTATGTGAGCGGGTTCGGTCTGGTGGCGCCCATGGCGCTGGACGCTGCCACGTTGTTCGAGCGGATTTGCCGGAAGCAATCCTGTGTCCGCGAACATCCTCGATTCAAGGCGCTGGGATTCAACAACAGCGCAGCCGGATTTATCGACGATACGCAGTGGCAGCGGATCGAGGCCGGTTTCGGCGGCAACGCGGCGCTGCACCCACGGCAAAGTGTGCTG
Organism: Pseudomonas sp. 43A; assembly: GCF_013363935.1. Classification (NCBI taxonomy): domain Bacteria; kingdom Pseudomonadati; phylum Pseudomonadota; class Gammaproteobacteria; order Pseudomonadales; family Pseudomonadaceae; genus Pseudomonas; species Pseudomonas sp. 43A. The sequence goes on along the minus strand of NZ_CP054880.1, from coordinate 6,319,082 downwards.
GCCGAGTACGTTGCCCGGCAGGCGCTGGAGCACGCCGGCTTGACGCCGGCAGACTTTGCTCACAGTCGCAGCGGTCTGTTTCTGGGCGCCAATAAGTACTGTGCCGACAGCCACGATCTGCAGCGGCTCAGCCGTTGCATGGATGAGGCCGGACGCGTCGACCTCGATCGTCTGCTGGACAGTCCGGCACCGTCCAGCGCGACTTTCACCCGGCGGGTCGATCAACAGACACAACACCTGGCCGATTGGCTCGGCATCCGCGATCACATCTCGACCCATTCCGATGCCTGTGCCGCCGGCACCATGGCCATCGGCAGCGCTTACCGGGCGATCGAGCGCGGAGAGATCGATCTGGCTATCTGCGGCGCCGTCGAACTGATGGCCAACGAACTGCCTTATTACATGTTCAACAGCCTTGGCGCGCTCTGTCAGGCCGACTTGCCGGCGAGCGAACAAAGCCGCCCGTTCATGCCGGACCGTAGCGGTTTTGTCCTCAGCGAAGGCTCGGCGATGGTCATTCTCGAATCCGCTGAACACGCACAACGGCGCAAGGCTGCGCCACTGGGCCGGGTGTTGGGTTACGCGAATGTCTGCGAGGCGCAGAAAATGACCTCCAGCAGCCGCGATGGCAGTAAATACGAGGAATGCATGGAAGCAGCAATCGAAGATGCCGGGCTGTTGCGCAGCGCCGTGCAACACGTCAACACCCACGGTACCTCCACGCAGGCCAATGACAGTTGTGAAGCGTTGGCGTTGCAGCGTCTGTTCGACGGCTGCCAGGACTTCATGACCTTCACCGCCAACAAGTCCGCTATCGGCCATTCGCTGGCGGGCAGTGGCGCGATCGAAGCAGTGCTGTCGCTGATGAGCCTGCGTGACGGTGTGCTGTTGCCGACCCTGAATTACGACCCCGAGCGTGCCGAATACCCTTCGCTGAAGTTCCTGAGCGAGCCGGTGCGACAGCCGATCAGCGTGGTGATGTCCAACTCGTTCGGCTTTGGCGGCATCAACAGCTCGCTGGTTTTGGGGAGGGCATGACATGAACCGAGCCATCTATCTCAATGCCGCTGCGGTGCTGAATGTGGCGGGCAGTGATTGCGCTGACTTGCTCGGCACGCCCTGCGCGGCGCAACCGCTGGCCTTTGACGCACAGCGTCAGGCATTTGCATTGCCGACGCCGCGACTGGCCAGTGACCTGTTTGATCGCAAGATCCAGCGCAGCGTCGAACCGCAGGGCTTGCGCCTGTTGCATTGCGCCGCACGGCTGGCGCCAGCACTGGCCGCGATGCAATTGCCCGCGTCGCGCATTGCCCTGACAGCGGCCATTCCTGAAGTCGACGCACCGAGTCCTTGCTGGGATGCGGTGCAGGCGATCCTCGAACAGCCGCAAAAACAACTGGCGCAGTTATTGGCCAACACGCCGCCCCTGCATGCGCTGACCCTGCTCAACAGCAGCGTGATGGCGTATGTGGCTGAAGCGCTCGAATGCCATGGGCCAATGGGCGGATTTTGTTCCCAGGACAATGCCGGGCTGGATGCGCTGATCGAGGCCTGCCAGCAGATCGGCGAGCGGCATGCCGACGCCGCGTTGGTGGTCAGCAGCAGTCCGAACCTGACCCCTGCCCTGTACCTGCGCGAGCCCGATCAGGCGAGAGAACCGATTTTCGGTGAGGGCGCCGCAGCGCTGCTGCTGGCGTCGACACCCCCGCCGGGTGCGGCACACGCCGTGCGCATTGCCGGGTTTGCCCGTGGTTACAGCACCGATCCACAGCGGTCTGTGGCGGTGGGTCGGCGCGTGATCGACCAGGTCCTGAGTGTCGAGAAACTGCGGGTCGGCGACGTCGAGCACATCGTCGGCAATTGCGCTGACGGGCAAGTGATGAAGTTGCTCGAAGCTTTCCCGCGCGAGATTCGCAGCACTCGCGCCATGACCGGTGAACTGGGCGCCAGCGGCTTGCTGACAGAGGTCGCACTGACCTTGCACCTCAGCCGTGAAGTAGCGGCGACGCCGGGCTACACGTTGCTTGTCAGCCACACTCGCGCCGGTCACTGGGGCGCGTTGCTGTTGGCCAGTGAAACCATGGAGAAGCACGCATGAGTGCGACACGGATTGTGATCACCGGCATGGGCGCCGTCACCGGTTTCGGTTTCGAATGGCAGACCCTCTGGGAAAAAATGCTTGGCGCCGAACATTGCGTGCGGCCATGGCAGCCGGACGACCTGCAAGAGGCCTCGTTCGCGGTGCGTTATGCAGCGCCTGTCGACATGCGCCTGTTGCCGGAAAAACTGCAAAGCCATCCGGCCTGGACGATGCCGCTGGAAAAGCGCAGTCGCTTTGGCTGGGTGGCTGCCACGCAGGCCGTCGGTGACAGCGGCTTGCAGCCAGAACAGTTGCGGGGCGCGGCGGTGCTGTGTGCCTCGGGAGCACCGCAGCACATGCTCGCCGACATGCTGCTGAGCGAAGCCCCGAATGGCGGTACCCCGAGCTGGTCGTACCTGATGTCGCGGGCCGGGCAAGTGAATGCCGATGGCTCGCTGCGTCAGAGCAACGACCGTCTGGCGCGGGTAATCGCCGACGACCTGGGTTGTGAAGGGCCGGTGATCAACATCAGCAGTGCCTGTGCCGGCGCTTCACAAGCCATCGGCAATGCCTTTCAGATGATTCGTCGCGGAGAAGTCAGCGTTGCGCTGGCGGGTGGCGCCGACTCGGTGCTCAACCTCGACACCATGGCCGCGTTGTATTTACTCGGTGCCGCGTCGAGCGAGCAGCGCTGGGGCGCGGATCTGTGCCGTCCGTTCGATCGTGACCGCAGCGGTCTGATTGCCGGCGAGGGTGGTGGTTTCGTCGTGCTGGAAAGCCTCGAACATGCCTTGGCCCGTGGCGCCACGCCGTATGCCGAGGTGTTGGGGTTCGGCAGCAGTCTGGACGCTTACAAAGTCACCGCACCGCAACCGGAAGGACGTGGCGCGGCACTGGCGATGCAGGCTGCGCTGGATGACGCCGGTTTGCGTGCGCAGCAGATTGATCTGATCAACGCCCACGGCACCTCGACACCGCTCAACGACGTTGCCGAAACCCTGGCGATCAAAAGTGTGTTCGCCGAACACAAGCATTATCAAGCCTTGGCTGTCAGCGCCAACAAATCACAGTTCGGTCACCTGATCGCGGCCGCTGGCGCCCCTGAATGCATCGTCACCGCGTTGGCCTGCCTCAACGATCTGGTCACGCCAACGGTGAACCTGCATGACGCCGATGAACAGTGCGATCTGGATTACTGCGCCGGTCAAGCCGTGAGCCGCCGAGTGGATTACGCGTTGAGCAATTCCTTCGGTTTCGGTGGCCTCAATACCTCGCTGGCCCTTGGCAAATATCGGGAGCACGGACAATGACTGACGCCACTGTACGTGTAGCGATCGCCGGCAGCGGTTGTGTGTTGCCCACCGGCTGGGGCGTTGAGGGTTTCTGGTCGTCGGCCCGCGAAGGGCGTAGCGCGATCTCGCCCTTGAACTCGTCGCTGTTCCGCAGCGATCGGGTGACTGCGTTCGGGCACATCGCTGATCGAGACCATCAACGTAGCCGTCAGGACGTTGCGCAAAACCTCCAGCGCTACTGTCCGCCGGCAGTGATCTGGGGCGTCAGTGCCGTGCGCCAGGCGTTGGCCGAGGCCGGGCTTGAACCGGGCCGCGACAACGTGCGTTTTGGTCTCTATTGCTGCCAGGGCGGTTACACCCATCCCTCGCTCGCGTCCTACGGCGAACTGTTGCACGAATGTCAGACCGAGACCGGTGCCGACATGCAGCGTCTGGCCAAACGCGTGTTGCAGGAGCGCGCACTCGATCCGTTCCTGGTGCTCAAGAGCCTGAGCAACGGTTTGCTCGGCGTCGTCAGTCTGGCCTTGAAGCTTGAGTGCGAATGCAACGCCTACATGCAAGGCGTGGCCGGCAACCTGGCGGCGCTGCGCGAAGCCTGCGCGGCGTTGCAGAGCGGTCGGATCGATGCGGCCATTGTGGTGGGCGCGGGCAGTGAACTGGATCCGTTGGCGCTCGCCGCACTGGCCGAGGCGGGGGTGATCAGTACCGAAGGAACGCCAAGCCTGCGTGCCTTTGATCGCCAGGGCCGTGGTGGTATTGCCGGCGAAGGCGCGGCAGCGTTGGTACTGCGCCGCGCCGATGATCTGCCGGCAGGCCCGCAAACCTGCCTGACGGCGCTCTTCGCCCATCCGCGTCTGGACTCGCTGAACCTGCCCGACAAACAGGTGGATCTGCTGATCAGCAGCGCCACTGGCGATCCGCACAAGGATGCCGATCTGGCCCGCACGCTGGCGCGAACCGGCGCTGCGCACATCACCAGCAGCACGCCGCTGACCGGCATGCTCAGTGGTGCACCGAGTCTGGTTGATCTGATCTTTGCCCGGCAGGTCTTGCAGGCGCAAAGCATCCCGCCGGTCAGTGGTCTGCAGCAACCGCTGGATGCGCACCTGCCGTTTGTGCTCGGCGGTCCGCGCGATGCCGTGCTCCACGATTGCCTGGTGATCAACCGCGACGACAACGGTTTCAGCGCCGGTTACCAACTCGAATTTCACGCGGCCGACTGACCGTCGGCACGTAACGAAACGCATCTGATTTTTTACTTAAGGGATAGAACTGTCATGGATTACCGCGATTACGTACGGCCGAAATTCGTAGAATTGATGCAGGCCCTGGGCCTCGAATGCCAGTTCCACAGAGCGCTGGGCAGCAAACTGTTTTACCGCGACCGCCAGGGCGAAGAGGTGACTGTCACTGACTTCCTCGGCGGTTACGGCGCCGCGCTGTATGGCCACAACGATCCGCAATTTGTCGATCAACTCGTCGACCTGCTGCGTGCCGATGTGCCGTTCAACGCGCAGATGTCGGTGCGCGGTGCGGCGGGGCAGTTGGGGCGTGAACTCAGTGAAGCGTTCAATCGTGAACTGAACAACAGCGAACGCTACATCTCGACCTTCTCCAACAGTGGCGCCGAGTCGGTGGAAATCGCCGTCAAGCACGCCGAATACCGTCGTCAGAAAAACCTGCAGAAGCAATTCGACGAGCGTGATTTCGCCCTCGCCAATCTGGTTGCCAGCGACAAGGCTTACGTCGAACTGGACATCGACGATCTCGATTTGCCCGCCGGTCTGCTACCGCAGAATCTGTCCTGCGTGACCGTGCGCCAAGTGGCCGAAGCGGTGCGTCAGCACAACCTGGCGCAACTGCATGTCGAACCAGTGTTCCTCGCTGTGCGCGGCAGCTTCCACGGCAAACTGGTGAACACCGTTCAGTTGACCTATGGCAAGCAGTACCGCAAACCGTTCGCCCGTTTCGGCCTCAACGTCGAGTTCATCGACCCGCAGCAACCCCAGCAATTGCAAGAGCTGCCGGCCCGTCATATTCGTCACTGGCTGAGCCTGGAATGGAGCGGCGAAACCCTGCAGGTCCGCCGCGAAGCATTCAGCGCGATCACGGCGGTATTGCTGGAGCCGATTCAGGGCGAGGGCGGCATCAACGAGTTCGCCAATGAGTTCTATCTGGGCCTGCGGCGTCTGTGCAACGAGCAGCAATGCCCGCTGATCATCGATGAAGTGCAATCCGGTTTCGGCCGCACCGGCACCTTGCTCGGCGCCAGCCATTTCAACTTGCAGGGTGATTACTACTGCCTGTCGAAAGCCTTGGGCGGTGGCCTGATGAAAATCGCCGCAACGGTGATTCGCGCCAGCCACTACGAAAACGATTTCAGCTACATCCACAGTTCGACCTTTGCCGAAGATGATGCGTCCTGCCATATCGCCCTGTCGGCCCTGCGCCGTCTGTTCGAGAACGACAGCGCGATGCTCAAGGATGTGAACAAGAAGGGCGAATACCTCAAGTCTTCGCTGCTGGAACTCAAAGCGGCCTATCCGGACGTGATCGCCGACGTGCGCGGGCGTGGCTTGTTGCTGGGCTTCGAACTGCACGATCTGACCGGCACCAGCTCACTGGTTCAGGCATCGGCGCAGTACAACGATGCGCTGGGCTACATCATTGCCGGCTACCTGCTGCAATTCGAATCGCTGCGCGTGGCGCCGTCGGGCAGCAACGCCAATGTGATCCGTCTGGAACCGCCGGTGTGCATCACCTTCGAAGAAATCGACGGCTTGATCGGTTCTTTGCAGAAAGTCTGCGACATGCTGCGCCGCCGCGATGCTTTCCCGCTGGCCGCCGGTGTGTGTGCCGACAGCATCGCGCAAGTGCCGGCCCGCGAGGTCAGCTTCAAGGAGGATGAAAGCCTCCCAAAGTCTGACGAGAACGTACGCGTGGTGGCGCGCGTGGCGTTCATCAACCATCTGATTGATTCGGACATGCTCAGTGACGTCGATCCTTCACTGTCGACCCTGAGCGCTGAGCAGAAACGCGAATTCATCAAGCGCATGGCCCCCGAGCGCCGTGCCGCGCCGATCGGCCCGGTGCAGATCCGCTCGAAGCTCGGTACTGCCGTGGAATTCACCCTGTACCCGCTGTGCATGGATTCCGACGCCATGGCGGCGTACATCGCCAGCGGTGATCTGCAAACCATCCGCGAAGAAGTCGGCAATCGCATCAAGGACGCCCGCGCCGATGGCTACACCGTCGCCGGGCTGGGCATGTACACCTCGATCGTCACCAACAACTGCCAGGCTTTGCAGATTCCCGACATGGCGCTGACTTCCGGTAACGCGCTGACCATCGGCATGGGCCTGGAAGCCATCGAACAGGGCTGCAAGCAGCAAGGCCTGGAACTGAGCGAGCAAACCGCTGCGGTGGTCGGTGCCGCCGGCAACATCGCCTCGACCTACGCTTCGCTGCTGTCGACCAGTGTCGAGCACCTGATCCTCATCGGTAGCGGCCGCGACGGTTCCCTGCGTCGTCTGGAAAAAACCGCGCAACAGATTTACGCCGAAGCCGCCCGCGCGATTCTCAAGGGCGTTGCCGAGCACGATCGCCTCGCCCGTCGCCTGCAGAAAATCGACGGCATCGATGCGCTGTTGCAGGCCCATGGCAGCAGTGCCGATCTGGGGCAGCGCGTGGCGAAACTGGTCGAGGAACGCTTGGGCGCGAACGCCTTCATCACCGTCAGTAACGATCTTGATGTGCTGAAACAGGCGCGCATCGTGCTCTGCGCGGCGAACGCACCGCAGCCGTTTCTCTTTGCCGAGCACTTCGCCGAAAACAGCGTGATCTGCGACATCGCCGTTCCGTTGAACGTCGACCAGAACCTCGCCAGTCAGCGTTCCGACGTGCTCTACATGCATGGCGGCATCGTGCAGACGCCGCTGGGCGATGGCCTGGTGAAAAACGTACGGGCCTATCTCAAGCAAGGTCAGTTGTACGCGTGCATGGCCGAATCGGTGTTGATGGGCCTGTCCGGGATGAAACAGCACTACTCCTACGGCGACATCAGCCGCGAGCAAGTGCAGCAGATTCGTGCACTGGCGGCGACTCACGGCTTCAGCCTCGCGCAGTTCAAAACCGACAACTCGCTCTAAGGAACGGTCATGCCGAATAAAGTAGCAGTGGTGACCGGTGGCAGTCGTGGCATCGGTCGGGCGATTGTCCTGGCCCTGGCCGGGGCGGGTTATCAGATCGCGTTCAGTTACGTGCGCGATGAAGTCGCGGCAATGACCTTGCGCGATGAAGTTCAGGCGTCGGGCATCGATTGCCTGGCATTGCAGTGCGATGTCAGCAGCGGCGACAGCATCAAGGCGTTTTTCGAGCGGGTCGATCAGCATTTCCAGCGTATCGATCTGTTGGTCAATAACGCCGGTATCACCCGCGACGGTCTGCTGGCGACGATGTCGTCGCGTGACCTGATCGACGTGATCCAGACCAACCTGATCGGCACGATGCTCTGCTGTCAGCAGGTGGTGCCGGGCATGTTGCGCCAGCGCAAAGGTTGCATCGTCAACATCAGTTCGGTGGCGGCGCAGAAGCCTGGCAAAGGGCAGAGCAACTATGCCGCCGCCAAGGGCGGGGTCGAATCGTTGACCCGTGCCTTGGCGGTGGAGCTGGCGCCACGCAATATTCGCGTCAACGCGGTAGCGCCGGGCATCGTCAAGACCGAGATGAGTACGGCGCTGATCGGCAGTCAGGAGGAAGAAATCCAGTCGCGTCTGCTGATCAAGCGCTACGCGGAACCTGAAGAAATTGCCGAAGCGGTGCTGTACCTCGCCGATCGCGGTTTGTACCTGACCGGGGAGGTCCTGTCGGTTAACGGCGGGTTGAAGATGCCATGAGCCGGACCATTCTGATTACCGGAGCGGCGAAAGGCATCGGCCGCGCGGTTGCCGAGAACTTTGCCGCCGACGCCGACAATCGTCTGATCCTGCTGGATCTCGATCTGGCCGAACTGCAACGCTGGGTCGATGAGCAACAGGAGCAGATCCAGGCGCGAGTCGAAACCCATGCGGCGAACATTGCCGACCTGCCGGCCATGGAGGCGTTGTTCAAGAAACTCGGCTCGCAAGTCGAGTACGTCGACGTGCTGGTCAACAGTGCAGGCATCTGCAACGAGAACGAGCCGGAGGATCTGCACAACTGGCACAAGGTGATTTCGGTCAACCTCAATGGCACGTTCTACGTGACCTCGCTGTGTCTGGCGCTGATGCCCGACCGTGGGCGGATCATCAATATGTCGTCGATCCTCGGCCGTGCCGGCAAGGTGCGCAACACCGCGTACTGCGCGTCCAAGCACGGCATCGTCGGCATGACCAAGGCGCTGGCGCTGGATCTCGCTTCGCGGCAGATCACCGTCAACGCAATTCTGCCGGCGTGGATCGACACGCCGATGTTGCAGGGTGAACTGGCGACGCAAGCGGCGATTGCCGGGCTCACCCAGGAACAGATCGTGCGCAACGCGAAGAAGAAACTGCCGATGCGCCGTTTCATCCAGAGCGAGGAAGTGGCGGCGATGGTGCGTTACCTGGCCAGCCCCGAGGCTGGCGGAGTGACCGCCCAGAGTCTGGTGATCGATGGCGGTGTCGGGTTGGGAATGTAACGATGCCTCGATTTCACAACAGTCACATCGTGGGTGCGGTGTGGGCGTGCATGGCTGCACCCACCGCGATGGCCGAATTTACCGTCGCTGATCTCAAGCCCGATTACGCCGAAGGTGAAGTCGGCGTGGCCACGGCCATGCGCCTGCACGGCGACGACCAGATCACGCAAAAAGCCGTGTATTTCAAAGCCAATCTGGAAGACAACTGGGAGGGCGGTTACTACAAGGCCAAGGGCCGCGTGCGTTACGACGCGCGCTACGACGGCAACAATCCGTACAGCGAACGGGCGCGGGACAAGTACCGTTTCGACGCCGATTGGCGGCATCTCTACGTCGGCCATTCGCTGGGCGACGGAGAGGTGACGGTGGGCTGGCAGCAGGTGGTCTGGGGCCGCGCGGATGAATTGCGCGTGCTCGATCAGATCAACCCGCTGGACTATCGCGATGGCCTGACGCCGCTGCTCGAAGACAGCCGCATCGCCGTGCCCATGGTGCGTTTTGCGCAACCGGTGGGCGAGTGGGAACTGGAGGCGTTGTGGATCACCGACTTCGTGAAAAACCGGGCGCCGGTTGAGGGCAGTGAATTTGCCGCGCCACTGTTTGCCGCGCCGGACCCGCAGTATTTTCTGCTCGATTCCAAGCCCGGCTATGACGGCGACAAAGGCTATTCCTATGGCCTGAGCGCCAACGGTCGGATCGGTGCAGTGGACACCAGTTTTGTTGCCTTGAGCGCCCGTCAGCAAGACCCGGTGTACGCCGTCGAAGGTCTGGCCGATGACGGCCGTACGCGACTGGAAAGGCAATTTCCCCGTTACACCATGGGCGGTGCCGGACTGGCGATCGACGCCGGGCACAGCATCGTGGTGCGCAGCGAGGTCGCGTATTTCGACAACTGGCGAGTGACCAATCCGACCCGCGCCTACGGTGCCGACAGCACGCCGATGGTCAAGTCGCTGCTGGGTGTCGACTACCTGTTGCGCGACTGGCTGATCTCCGCGCAGTGGCAGGAGCAGGTGCTGCTCGACTGGCAGGACGGCATGTTGCAGGACAAGCGCGAACCGCTGTTCACCCTGTCGGCCGAAGGCACCCATTGGCAGGACCGCCTCAAAAGTCGCCTGGTGGTCGCTGGCTCACCGCCGTTTCAGGACGACGCCTTGCTGCAAGGCATCTTCACCTACAAGCCGGTCGACTACATCAAGCTCGGCCTGGAAGTGGATGTGTTCTTCGGCAAGCCCGAGAAGACTTTCGGCGAGTACAGCAAACGCGATCAAGTGCGGCTGTCGGCCGGTTATCTGTTCTGACCCATCACGCCTGCCGCTCTCGTGCGCAGGTGCATTCATCCAACGAAAAGGAAGTTGTCATGTTGCCGTTTTTGAAAAGTCTGACCACCGCCGCACTGATCCTCGGCAGCGCCTGCGCCAGTGCCGCCGAGGCTGGCAATGCCGATGAGATCATCCGTCAGGTACGCGATCGCAATGACGGGAACAGCTTCATGTCCCAGGTTTCGCTTATCCTGCATGACAAGAAAGGCAATACCCGGGTTCGTGAGTTCACCTACCTGCAAAAGGATTACCCGGACAGCGACAAGTTCAGCATGTACTTTTCTGCACCGACTGACGTGCGTGACGTGGCCTTCCACATCGAAAACCCGCACGAAACCCTAGGCCTGGAAGACAGCCAGTGGATGTACCTGCCGGTCAGCCGCCAGACCCGCCGCATCTCCACCACCGACAAGCGTGGCTCGTTCATGGGCAGTGAGTACTCGTACGCCGATCTGGACAAGATTCGCGTCAAGGACTACTCGCAGAAACTCGTCGGCGAAGAACAGATCAAGGGCCGCGACTGCTACGTGATCGAGCGCGAACCGGCGTCCCCCGAAGTGCTGGCCAAGACCGGTTACAACAAACTGAAGGTGTGGATCGACAAGCAGAATTTCCTGGTCATGCGTCAGGACTTCTTCGACGTCAAAGGTGTGCTGATCAAGCAGATGCGCACGCAGAAAGTCGCGACCATCGATTCGATCGACAGCATCGTGCTCAGTGAGACCGAACACTTTATCGACGGCACGCGCTCAGAAATGCGCTTCAACCAGTTGCAGTACAACGTCTCTCTGGAAGACCGCCTCTTCACCCAGACCGCCATCAAGCGCGGGCTGAAAACCGGTGACCTGCCGGACTTTGCCGTGTCTGCCCGCTAAGCGCCGACCCCGACGACCTGGAACCGCATGATCATGGAAAGATATCTGAATTTCGTCGAGCGCTATGCGCGGGCGATTGTTTTCCTGCTGGTGGCGATTACGGCGTATTTCACTTATACGCTGGGCGCGCTGGTGTCCGACACCAACCCTTATCTGCTCAAGGAAAGCCACCCGGCGCGCAAGACCATCATCGACTTGCAGGGTGAGTTCACCGGCACGTTCGACTCGGTGATGGTGGCGCTGAACAACCCGCAAACGGTGTTCAACAAATCAACACTCAACGCGTTGTTTTCGATGTCGCAGTCGGTGCGCAAGATGATCCTGGCCAACGATGCCGACAAGGATCAGTTGGCGCAGATCGTTGCCCGGCACCCGGACGACAGTCGTGCGCAGTTGTTGACCCGGGACATTCTCGAGGGTGGTTTTTCGCAGAACGATTACGCCAACGCCAAGGCCTTGCGTGATCATGCCCAGAGCCAGAACTGGGATTCCCATGATCAGCTGTTCCTGTCCTTTCTCGCCGAGCGGATCAACCCGATCCGCGAAATGGCCTCGATGGGCGACCTGGAAAACATCGTCCTGACCGACGACGGTGAGCTGTTGATCCACAAAACCCTCAATGCCTACGACATGGACCCGGCAGTGGTCGAGTCGCAGATCATGGGCAACGAGTTGATGGTCGACGGGGTGGTGTCAAAGGACAAGAAAGTCGCGATGCTGGTGGCTGAACTCGGCACCAAGCAGGACGACGCCCAGGCGCAATTGCGCGCCTATCAGATCGTGCGCGGCATCGTCGCGCAGTATCAGGCCGAGCACCCGGAGTACAAGGACGAAATCTTCATTGCCGGCATGCCGATCTTCATCGCCGCGCAGCAGGAGATCATCGATCACGACCTGGCGGTGTTGTTCCCGATCGTGTTTTTGCTGATTACCTTGCTGCTGATTTTCTTCTTCCGCAAACCACTGGGCGTGCTGCTGCCGCTGTTCAACATTCTGTTCTGCACCATCTGGACCTTGGGCCTGATGGCGCTGTTGCGGGTGCCGTTCGACCTGTTGACCAGTGTGCTGCCGGTATTCTTGTTCACCATCTGCTGCTCGGATGCGATCCATGTGATGGCTGAATATTACGAGCAGAAAAACGCCGGCAAGAGCAATCGCGAGGCCAACCGCGAAACCCAGCGCCTGATGGTGGTGCCGGTGGTGTTGACGACCGTGACGACCATCGCCACGTTCATGATTTCCACCACCAACAACATTGTCAGCATCCGCAATTTCGGCGTGTTCATGTCGATCGGTCTGACCGCGGCGCTGATCATTTCGCTGCTGCTGATTCCGGCGTGGATCGCGATCTGGGGCAAGGATCAGCCGAAGCAGGCCAAGGCCGAGGTACACAAAGAATCGATCATCTCGCGGTATCTGGTCGCGTTCTGTGCCTGGATGATCCGCTTTCGCAAACCGATCCTGATGGTCATGCTGCCGCTGCTGGCACTGGCCACCGTGTTCACCTTCCGCGTCGATATTGAAGACTCCGGCATTGCTTACTTCAAGCCGGAAAGCCACATTCGCGTGTCTGATCAGTTCATCAACCACGCCAAAGTGGCGGGGACGGCGCCGGGCTGGATCGCCATCGACAGCAAAGAGCCGCGCGGTGTGCTGACCACCGAAGTGGTGCAGTTCATCGACAAGCTCGACCACTTCATCAAACAGCAACCGAACGTCAGTTACGGCTACTCGCTGGCCACCTACGTCAAGCGCATGAACCTGGTGCTCAACGACATGAACCCGGAGTATCTGCGGGTACCGAATGCCGTGGAGAAAGTAACGTCGGTCAATGATGACGGGCAGATCGAGCGCTTTGAAGTGCCGGGCAATTCGCTGATCGAGCAGCACGTGATGCTGTTCGAAAACGGTGGCGGTTCGGACCTGAACAACGTGCTCAATGCCGACTTCTCCAAGGCCCTGACCCTGTACACCATGACCTCGTCTGTCGCCAGCGACTATCAGGGCATGCTCGACCGCCTCGACGCCTGGCTACTGGTGAACAAACCGGCCAACCTTGAGGTGACCCACGCCGGCACGCCGTTGATCTGGACCGGGGTGTTGCAGGAAATCACTCAGGGTCAGGTGCTGAGTTTTTCCCTGGCCTTGCTGGTCGTCACGTTGATGATGATGTACTGGCTCAAATCGGTACGCCTCGGGGTGCTCGGCATGTTGACCTTGCTGACCACGTCGGTGACGGTCTACGGCTTCATGTTCCTGTTCGGCATCGAGCTGAACATCGGCACGACGCTGGTGACGTTCCTCGTGGTCGGGGTGGTCGATTACGCCGTGCACCTGCTGTCGCGGATCAAGTTGCTGGTGCAGCAGGGCATTGAGATCGACGCGGCTATCTTGCAGGCGATGCACAGCGTCGGCCGTTCGACGGTGATCAACGTGGTGATCTTCTCCGTGGGCTTCATGGCGCTGCTGTTTTCCGACTTCAAGCCGATTGTCGATCTCGGCGCATTGGTGGCGATGGCGCTGTTTTCCAGCGGGGTCATGACCATTGTCCTGGTGACGCTGGTATCGCCGTGGTTCTTTGCGGCGATTACGCCGGTGCATGCGCCGGTTCAAGCGCTGCGCACAAAAGGGGAGGCGGTGCCGGGCTGACTCGCCAACGACCGGGCGCGCCTGCCCTGAGACGACAGGCGAACCCGGTCATGCGGCGCAGCAGGGTTTTCAGTTCAGGGTAGTGCCCGGGTTTTTTTCGCCATAACGGGCAATGCGCTCGAACTGACATTCCTGTCGCGCATCGTTGAGGTTGTTTTCGAACGCTTCGAGGCCGTCGTGCAACTGCTGCAAATCGCCGATCTGGGTCACCAGTTCGGCTTTTTTTTCGGCAATGGCTCGTTGCGCCATGTCCCATGGGAATTCGTCGCCGCGGTAGTTGTTGAGGATCACCTGCAGCTCTTTGAGCTTGAAACCCAGTTGCTGGGCGCACTTGATGAACGTCAACACCTCGACACTTTGCTGGCTGTAGATGCGGTATTTGCCTTCACGCTTGGGCTCTGGCAACAGGCCGATTTCTTCGTAATGGCGAATGCTTTTGACTGTGGTGCCCGACAGCTGGGCGGCTTTGCCGATATACATAAGGTCCGTCTCGATGGTCAAACATAGCGTAGCGCGATCAGGCGTCATGCCGGATCGGCGGCGATTATATGTCCAATACCATCGGAAAATTGCAACTGCGCGTAAATGACGTGCACAGGCGACGGACGGGCTCGTGAAGGGAACCCGAAGAGGCACTGACGGCGGCGGGTGCGCCGTCAGTTGAGGCGGCTGGAAAACCCTAGACGGCGGCGGTCACGCGCGCCTTTTCCAGCCAGGCATCGCGCTGGTTTGGCTTGGAGCCAAGGATCGGCCCGAAGGTCAGCGTCTTCAGTGGCTTGATGCCGCAGAATTCCAGCGTGGTCTTGCGCATCTGATTCAGCCCCGGCATCCCATAGATCCATTTGTAGTACCAGTACGGCGTGTCCATGGTCACCAGCAAATGCGCGGTGCGGCCCTTGAGCAGCTTGTCGGGGAAGGCTTTGCCTTCGCGATATTTGAAGGCGAAACCCGGCAGGAAAATCCGGTCGACGAAGCCTTTCAACAGCGCCGGAATCCCGCCCCACCAGATCGGATAGACGAATGTCAGGTGCTCGGCCCAGGTGATATCGGCCTGCGCTTGCAGCAGGTCCGGCTCCAGTGGCTGCACCTTGTTGTAGCCTTCGTGCAGGACCGGGTCGAACTCCAGCGCATCCAGACGCAGCAGCCGCACGTCATGCCCGGCGTCCTTGGCGGCCTGAACGTAAGTCTCACTCAATGCCCCGCAGAAGCTGTCGGTGGAGGGGTGACCCAGTATCACGAGCATTCGTTTGCTCATTGTGTGTACTCCTGAAATGAAGCGCACAGGATAGAGTCTGCCCCTAGCGGTAGAGTCAAGGCACCAGCGCATCAAACAAGGCCCGGGCGTAACCGGGCAGGTGGTCGAAGTCCCGCGCGCACAATTGCAGAGTGCGATGGGCCCAGACTTCGTCCAGCGGCCGGCACGTTATCGAGTGCACCGCCGCCCAGCGCTCGATAGCCACCTTGGGCACGATGGCCAGCCCCGCACCTCGCGCCACCATGCGCATGACGGCCTCGAAGCCATCGGCACGGATCCGGATCGACATGCGCTGGCCGATGTGCAGCGCTTGTTCCTCCAAGTGAATCGCCAGCGCGCTGTGGCTGCCAAGCGCCACATAGTCGTGCGCCAGGGTTTCACCAAACGTCAGCGACGCCTGACTCGCCAAAACATGCTCGGGGGGCAGGATCAGCACCAATGGATCGTCGCGAAAGGGGCGGGTTTGCAGGCCGTGGGTGTCGACCGCATCGGAGACGATCCCCAGGTCCGCCGCGCCCTGGCGCAAGGCGTGAGTGATGCGCGCGCTGGGCAGTTCCTGCAAGTCGATGTCGAGATTGGGGTGATCACGCAGGAAGTCCGCGAGTACTTCCGGCAGGTATTCGGTGATCGCCGTGGTGTTGCACAGTAAGCGCACCTGACCTTTGACGCCTTGGGCGTAGTCGGCCAGATCCTGCTGCAGGCGTTCGGCCTGTTGCAGGAGGATGCGCGCGTGCTGGGCCAGCGCCTTTCCGGCGGCCGTCGGTGTGACGCCACGGCGGCCGCGCTCAAGAAAATCGACGCCAAGCGAGGCTTCCATGGCGCGGATTCTGGCGCTGGCGGCGGCCAGGGATAAATGGCTGCGGGCTGCGCCGGCGGTGATGTTGCCGGTGTCGAGGATGTGCAGGTAGAGGCGCAGGTCGGTGAGGTCGAAGTGCATGAGGGTGGCCTCTGGTTTTAGGGTGTTCGGGCTGGCCCCTTCGCGAGCAAGCTCGCTCCCACGGGGAGTTGTGTACGACACACATCCAATGTGGGAGCGAGCTTGCTCGCGAAGGGGCCAGAGGCTTCAAAGAAAATATCAGCCTCTTGTATGGGCAGAGGCACCCTCAGTATATGGCAGATTTTCATCCAACCTCGACCAGCGCACAGTAGCGCCATGAACACACTCACAGATTTCTACCAGCACCTCGGTCTGGCTCTGTCCCTGCTGGTCATCATGACCTTCATCCTCGCCGGCCTGATCAAAGGCGTGATCGGCCTCGGCCTGCCCACCGTCGCCATGGGTATGCTCGGTCTGGCTATGGCACCGTCGCAGGCAGCCGCTTTGCTGATCATCCCGGCAACCCTGACCAACGTCTGGCAACTCGCCTTTGGTGGTCACCTCAAAGGACTGATCAAGCGCCTCTGGCCAATGCTGCTGATGATCTTCCTCGGCACCGCTATCGGCACGTTGTCGATCGGCATGGCAGGCGGGCATTGGGTGGTGCGCGGGCTCGGCGCGGCGCTGTTGCTTTATGCGTTGAGCGGTTTGTTTCTGCCAACGCTGAGCGTCAATCCCCGCCATGAAGGCTGGCTGGGTCCGGCGTGCGGTTTGATCACCGGTGTCATCACCTCGGCCACCGGCGTCTTCGTGATTCCAGCGGTGCCGTACCTGCAAGCGCTGGGCTTGAATCGCGATCAACTGGTGCAGGCGCTGGGCCTGTCCTTCACCGTTTCGACGCTGGCGTTGGCCGGTGGATTGCTTTGGCGTGGCGCCCTCGGTGGCGGCGAACTGAGTGCTTCGCTGCTGGCGCTGATCCCGGCCATTCTCGGCATGTTGCTTGGCCAATGGCTACGCGAACGGATCAGCGCCGTGCTGTTCAAGCGGGTGTTCTTTATTGGTATGGGCGCGCTTGGCGCCCATTTGTTGATCAGCGGTTAGCCGAGGCTTCGCTGAGCATTTCAATCTGGCGGATATCAAAATCACGCTCCAGATAATCCATGCGTCGCTCGAAGAATGCCTTCATGTGCGGCAGGTTCGAGTGCTCATCCAGGTGCGCTTGCGATGCCCAGATCTCGTAGAAGATAAACAGCGTCGGGTCTTCCTTGTCGCGCAGCATGTGGTACTCGATACAACCCGGCTCAGCGCGACTCGGCTCTACATAGGCGCGAAACAGCGCTTCGAAGGCCTCGGATTGTTCCGGGCGGGTCTTGGCGTGCAGGATAAAACCCAAACGTTCACTCATCACAACGACTCCTCAAATTCAGAACGTCGCGGATGTTATTGCAACAATCGTCGATAG
Organism: Pseudomonas sp. 43A; assembly: GCF_013363935.1. Classification (NCBI taxonomy): domain Bacteria; kingdom Pseudomonadati; phylum Pseudomonadota; class Gammaproteobacteria; order Pseudomonadales; family Pseudomonadaceae; genus Pseudomonas; species Pseudomonas sp. 43A. The sequence goes on along the minus strand of NZ_CP054880.1, from coordinate 6,301,674 downwards.
ATTCGTGCTTTTTGATCAAATGTATTTTGCGCAAAACCGGCTTATTCCGCGCGAGGCGGATCGTTAATCTGCCGCCATTCCAGTTTCCCTTCTCCATCCAGCCCAATGGCTGCGCCGAGGCTTTCTCATGAAAAAAGTGCTGTTGCTCAATGGCGGTAAAAAATTCGCTCACTCCGACGGTCGCTACAACACCACCCTGCATGAGGCCGCGCTGAGCGTGCTGGATCGTGGCGGTGTCGACGTCAAAACCACTTTCATCGACGAGGGCTATGACGTCGCCGCAGAAGTAGCGAAATTTCTCTGGGCCGACGTGATCATTTATCAGATGCCGGGCTGGTGGATGGGCGCGCCATGGACGGTGAAAAAGTACCTCGACGAAGTCTTCACCGAAGGCCACGGCAGCCTCTACGCCAGCGACGGCCGCACCCGTTCCGATGCGTCGCAGAAGTACGGCAGCGGCGGTCTGATTCAGGGCAAGCAATACATGCTGTCGCTGACCTGGAACGCACCGCAGCAAGCCTTCGATGACCCGACGGATTTCTTTGAGGCCAAAGGCGTCGACGCGGTGTACTTCCCGTTTCACAAGGCCAACGAATTTCTGGGCATGACCGGGTTGCCGACGTTCCTTTGTGTGGACGTGATGAAGCGGCCGAACATCGAGGCTGATGTGGCGCGCTATGAGCAGCATTTGACCGAGGTGTTTGGCCTCTAGGGCTGATGCTCGGCTACTATCGAAGGCCTGAGCCTGCGGGGCAGGCCAATCGATTTGAGGACACCCGTGAAAGCCAGATCCGATGAGTTGCAGATTTTCGTCTGCGTGATCGAATGCGGTTCGATTTCCGCCGCCGCCGAACAGGTCGGACAAACGCCGTCGGCGGTCAGCCGCACGTTGTCGAAGCTGGAAGCCAAGCTCGACACCACGTTGATCAACCGCACCACGCGGCGCATGGACCTGACCGAGGAGGGCAAGTATTTCTTCGAGCAGGCCAAGCTGATTCTCGATCAGATGGAGCAACTCGAAGAGCGTCTGTCCTCGCGCCAGCAAACCCCGTCCGGGCGCCTGCGCATCAATGCCGCGTCACCGTTCATGCTCCACGCGGTCGTCCCGTACATCGACGAATTCCGCCGTCTCTATCCGGACATCCAGCTCGAACTCAACAGCAATGACCTGATCATTGACCTGCTGGAACAAAGCACCGACGTCGCCATCCGTATCGGCACCCTCGCTGACTCGACGCTGCACGCGCGCTCGCTCGGTTGCAGTCCGCTGCTGATCGTCGCCAGCCCGGCCTATCTGGAAAAGCACGGCGCGCCGCAGCAAGTGGCGGACTTGAGCGAACACACCTTGCTCGGCTTCACCCAGAACGAAGGCCTCAACCAATGGCCGCTGCGCTATGTGCACGGCGACCGCTGGCCGATCACCCCGGCGATCAGCGCCTCCAGCGGCGAGACCGTGCGCCACCTGGCGCTGGAAGGTCAGGGCATCGCCTGTCTGTCGCACTTCATGACCATCGACGACATTCGGGCCGGGCGCCTGAAAGTCCTGCTCGGCGAATTCAACAGCGGTTATCGCCAGCCGATCAACGCGGTGTACTACCGTAACTCGCAACTGGCGCTGCGCATTCAGTGCTTCCTCGACTTTATCCAGAGCAAACTCGCTGCTTACGCCAGCGCCGATTTCAAGGGCTGATTCGTGACCTCTGCGCAAGAGTGAATTGGGTGGGGGCGGGTTTTTCCCTCGGATCCACAGGCCGATACTCGTCCCATCACTTATTCACGCAGGGAGTTATTCCATGAACGTATTCGTCACCGGCGCTGCCGGTTTTATCGGCGGCTCGATCGCCACCGGTCTGGTCAAGGCCGGGCACAAAGTCACAGGCCTGGTGCGCAGCGCCGAACAGGCTGAAGAGCTGAAAGCCATCGGGATCAACGCGGTCATCGGTACTCTCGACGACAAAACACTGCTCGCCGAACAGGCCCGCGCTGCCGATGCGGTGATCAACGCCGCCAGCAGCGACCATCGCGGTGCAGTTGAAGCGTTGCTTGATGCCTTGCGCGGTTCCAACAAAGTATTCCTGCACACCAGCGGTTCGAGCATTGTTGGCGATGCATCCGGCGGCAAGTCCAGCGACGTCATCTACTACGAAGACAACCTGCCAGAGCCGACCGTCGACAAGGCCGCCCGCGTGGCCATCGACAACCTGATCCTCGCCGCGGCGCAGGACGGCGTGAATTCGGCAGTGATCTGCAATACGCTGATCTATGGCCACAGCCTGGGCGTCAATCGTGACAGCGTGCAATTACCGCGACTGCTCAAGCAAGCACGCAAAAGTGGTGTGGTGCGCCACGTCGGCACTGGCCAGAACATCTGGTCCAACGTGCACATTGAAGACGTCGTCGCCCTGTACTTGCTGGCGCTGACCAAGAACGTCCCGGGCACTTTCTACTTCGTCGAGAGCGGCGAAGCGTCGTTTATCGACATGACCACCGCCATGGCCGAAGCCCTGAACCTGGGCCAACCACAAGACTGGCCGCTGAAAGACGCCGAAGCGGAGTGGGGCTACGAAATGGCCAACTACGGCCTAGGCTCCAACAGCCGAGTGCGCGGCAAACACGCCCGCGAACTGCTGGGTTGGGTGCCGAAGCGCACCTCGGTGGTTGAATGGATTCGTAACGAAATGGTGTGATTGCAGTTTGAGCCCCGCCGGGCTTTGTGATCACCCTTTAGAACGGCTGCCATCGTGCAGCCGTTTTCGTTTCGGGCTTTGCGCTTGTGTCACGTCAGACCTATGGTGCTCTGAACATTGCCAGTTCAGCAGGTACAAGGATGATTAACCGTTATGACGCAGAAGGGGCGCAAAGCAGCTTTCAGCCCGGCTCGAATGAGCAAGTGCTGAGCAATAAACTGGGAGTTATCGAACCCGAAGACATGGATGATGCAGAGCTGGTTTTGTTGGAAAAGCTCTACCAATCTGTGCTCATCGAGCATTTGCCTGATCGGTCAATCACTGTTCAGGATCTGAAGGATTGGCATCGACGCTGGCTCGGGAACATCTATCCATGGGCGGGCGATGTCCGTGCGGTAAATTTGGGCAAGGATGGATTTTTCTTCGCCGCTGCACCGCAAATTCCTCGGTTGCTCGACGTATTTGAAAGGGACTGTCTTGCCAAATACACGCCATGTCGGCCCGATCTGGACGAGAACCTGATTCGCGCCATTGCTGTCACGCACGTCGAGTTCATCCTGATTCATCCCTTTCGTGAAGGTAACGGACGCTTGTCGCGATTACTGGCGGATGTCATGGCCGTGCAGGCGGGCTACGTGCCGCTGGACTACAGCAGTTGGGAGCGGAATAAAGAGGCTTATTTTGCAGCCATCAACCAAGGGCTGAAATGCAACTACGAACCCATGGAGTATTGGGTACGACAGGCGTTGTGGACTTGAGGCGGGGCTACTTGGCCAGGGACAAATGCAGAAATTTACTGGATCTGAGTTTGAGTTTGCGCTCAATGGTCTCCACGCTTTGACCCGTCTCGATGGCTGTCGAACTGGCAACTGCGCGGATCAACGTTTCGGTTGTCAGTTTTTTTTTGGTGCGAGGTGTGGGGCTCATGGCAGGGACTCCGCGGAGGTTGTCAGGCGAGTATAGCGCTTGGCTGGATTTGAAAAATATAACGTATGGCTGGACACCGAACCGGTGGGAGCTGGCTTGCCAGCGATAGCGGTCGGCCAGTCAGCATTTAAGTTGAATGTGCAGCCATCATCGCTGGCAAGCCAGCTCCCGCAGGTTTTGCGCATCCTGTCTGGAGGAATGCGATCAAAACTGTGGGAGCGAGCTTGCTCGCGAAAGCGGTGGATCAGTCGGCAAAGATGTTGAATGTGAAGTCACCTTCGCGAGCAGGCTCGCTCCCACATTGGTTTCTCGTTCACCGAAAAGCCATGTAAATCCCGCCCTACGATTTTCATTAATCACGACAAGACATATCCATCAGCGACACGCCTTGCCTCTCCACGAAAATTACTTTCATGTGGTTTGAAATCTCGATCTCGAAATGATTTATGAGTTTCACAACCCATTCGAACGTGACCCTTTCGAGGAGTACCGCATGACGCCTTCCTTCGGCTATTGGCTGCTGGTCTATGCCGCCGTCGCCATCATCGCGCTGATCGTGTTGATCGCCCGTTACCGGCTCAACCCGTTCATTGTCATTACCCTGATTTCCATTGGTCTTGCGCTGGTCGCGGGGATGCCGCCGTCGGGTGTGGTGGGGGCGTATGAGGCCGGGGTGGGCAAGACGCTGGGGCATATTGCGCTGGTGGTCGCGCTGGGGACGATGCTTGGCAAGATGATGGCCGAGTCCGGTGGCGCCGAGCAGATGGCGCGCACGCTGATCGATAAGTTCGGCGAGAAGAACGCGCACTGGGCGATGGTCTGCATCGCGTTTCTGGTCGGTTTGCCGCTGTTCTTCGAAGTCGGTTTCGTCTTGCTGGTGCCGATTGCCTTTACCGTGGCGCGACGCGTCGGCGTGTCGATTCTGATGGTCGGTTTGCCGATGGTCGCCGGCCTGTCGGTGGTGCATGCGCTGGTGCCGCCGCATCCGGCGGCGATGCTCGCGGTGCAGGCCTATCAGGCGTCGGTCGGGCAGACCTTGCTGTATGCGATCGCCATCGGCATTCCCACCGCGATTATTGCCGGGCCGTTGTACGCCAAATTCATCGTGCCGCGCATTCAATTGCCGGCGGATAACCCCTTGGAAAAACAATTCCTCGACCGCGAGCCGCGCGACAAACTGCCGGGTTTCGGCATCACCATGGCGACCATTCTATTGCCGGTGGTGTTGATGCTGATCGGTGGCTGGGCCAACCTGATTTCCACGCCGGGCAGCGGCTTCAACCAGTTCCTGTTGTTCATGGGCAATTCGGTGATTGCGCTGCTGCTGGCGACGTTGCTGAGTTTCTGGACGCTGGGGATTGCCCAGGGTTTCAATCGCGAATCGATTCTGAAATTCACCAACGAATGTCTGGCACCTACCGCCAGTATCACCTTGCTGGTCGGTGCTGGCGGTGGCTTGAACCGCATTCTGGTCGACGCGGGCGTCACCGATCAGATCGTCGGCCTCGCTCATGAGTTTCACCTGTCGCCGCTGATCATGGGCTGGCTGTTCGCGGCGTTGATGCGCGTCGCCACCGGTTCCGCGACGGTGGCGATGACCACCGCGTCTGGGGTGGTCGCGCCGGTGGCCATTGGTCTGGGTTATCCACACCCTGAGCTGTTGGTGCTGGCGACTGGCGCTGGCTCGGTTATCTTTTCCCACGTCAACGACGGCGGCTTCTGGTTGATCAAGGAATACTTCAACATGACGGTCGCGCAGACGTTCAAGACCTGGACCGTGCTTGAGACGTTGATCTCGGTAGTCGCGTTCGGCCTGACCGTCGGCCTTTCTTACCTGCTGTAACCGGAGCCCGCCGCCCATGGACATCCTCTACCAGATCCGCGCCCGTCAGGATTCCTTCAGCGCCGGCGAAGGCCGCATCGCCCGGCTGATGCTCGACGACGTTGGTTTCGCCGCCAGTGCCAGCCTCGAAGACCTCGCCCAACGCGCTGAAGTCAGCACCGCCACGCTGTCGCGTTTCGCCCGCACCGTCGGCTGTCGCGACCTGCGTGATCTGCGCCTGCAACTGGCTCAGGCCAGCGGCATTGGCAGCCGGTTTCTCGACCCGGCGGGCACGCCTGAACAGTCGGCGTTCTACGGGCAGATTGTCGGCGATATCGAAACCACGCTGCGCCAGCATCTGGCCGGATTCGACGAGTCACGCTTCGCCGATGCGGTGAAACTGCTCGGCCAGGCACGAATGATTCACGCCTTCGGCATGGGTGGTTGCTCGACCCTGTGCAGCGACGAATTGCAGGTACGCCTGGTGCGCCTCGGCTACCCGATTGCGGTGTGTCATGACGCGGTGATGATGCGTGTTACCGCCGCCAGCCTCAACGCCGAGCAAGTGCTTATCGTTTGTTCGCTGACCGGCATCACCCCGGAATTGCTTGAGACTGTTGAGCTGGCGCGCAACTACGGCGCACGCATTCTGGCGATCACCCGCGCCGATTCGCCGCTGGCCGAACGGGCCGACATCGTCCTGCCGCTGCAAGGCGCGGAAACCTCGTTCATCTACAAACCGACGGCGGCGCGCTACGGCATGCTGCTCGCCATCGACGTGCTCGCGACCGAGCTGGCGCTGGCCAATCCTGAAGACAATCAAGAGCGTCTGCGGCGGATCAAACTCGCCCTCGACGAATACCGTGGCGGCGACGATCACCTGCCGCTGGGAGACTGACATGCTGTACGACACGCTGATTCGCAACGCCCTGATCATCGATGGCAGCAACATGCCCGGCTACAAAGCGGACGTGGCGATTCGCGATGGCCGCATCGAGCGTATCGGCGACTTGCACGAGGCCACGGCGACCGAAGAAATCGACGCCGCCGGCCGTGTGCTGGCGCCGGGTTTTATCGACGTGCACACCCATGACGACACCGTAGTCATCCGTCAGCCAGAGATGCTGCCCAAGCTCAGCCAAGGCGTGACCACAGTGATTGTCGGCAACTGCGGAATCAGCGCCTCGCCGGTCAGTTTGAAGGGCAATCCGCCAGACCCGATGAACCTGCTCGGCACGGCGGCGGCGTTCGTTTATCCACGCTTCAGCGATTACCGCGCGGCGGTCGAGGCGGCCAATACTACGTTGAACGTTGCCGCGTTGGTCGGCCACACGGCGCTGCGCAGCAATCATCTGGATGACTTGTTCCGCACCGCGACGCCAGAAGAAATCGCCGCGATGCGTGAGCAACTGCGAGAAAGCCTTGAGCACGGTGCGTTGGGTTTATCCACAGGCCTGGCGTATGCGAGCGCCTACAACGCCTCCACCGATGAAGTGAAGCAACTGACTGAAGAACTGACGGCGTTCGGCGCGGTGTACACCACGCACCTGCGCAGTGAATTCGAACCGGTGCTGGAAGCGATGGATGAAGCGTTCAGCATCGGTCGTCACTCGCGTTCACCTGTGATCATTTCCCACCTCAAGTGTGCCGGCGTCGGCAACTGGGGGCGCAGTCCGCAATTGCTGGCGTCGTTGGAAGAGGCAGCGAAAACTCACCCGGTCGGCTGCGATTGCTACCCGTATGCGGCGAGTTCTTCGACGCTGGATTTGAAGCAAGTCACCGATGCGCATCGCATCACCATCACTTGGTCGACGCCGCACCCCGAGGTCAGCGGCCGCGACCTGATCGACATCGCCGCCGAATGGAGTCTGCCGCTGCTCGATGCCGCGAAACGTCTGCAACCGGCAGGGGCGGTGTACTACGGCATGGACGAGGCGGATGTACGAAGAATCCTCGCGCATCCGTTATCGATGGTCGGGTCTGACGGACTGCCCGAAGATCCGTTCCCGCACCCGCGCCTGTGGGGTGCTTTCCCACGGGTGCTCGGACATTTCAGTCGTGACGTCGGCCTGTTTCCGCTGCACACCGCTGTGCACAAGATGACTGGTTTGTCGGCGGCACGGTTTGGTTTGAAGGAGCGCGGTGAGATTCGTGAAGGCTATTGGGCGGATCTGGTGTTGTTCGATCCGGCGACGGTGCGTGATGTCGCGGATTTCAGTGATCCACAACGCGCCGCACAGGGTATCGAAGGGGTTTGGATCAACGGTGTCTTGAGCTATCGCGACGGGCAGGCGAATGGGCGTAGGGAAGGTCGCTTTCTCGCACGACAAGGTGATCTGCGTGACAACTTTCACTGAGGTTTCGCGGACTGCGTCACAGTGATGGCACATTGCGATTAAAGAAAGCCATCAACAGGCCGAATTGCTGACATCCACCCCGTCTACACTGTGGGGCCAATCAGTCAGGGAGCACCCCATGAGCTTCGGCAAAACCACCCCGATCCTGCGGATCTTCGATGAAGCCAAGGCTGTTGAGTTCTACGTCGATTTTCTGGGTTTCAAGATCGACTGGCAGCATCGCTTCGAGGCGAATTTTCCGTTGTATCTGCAGGTGTCGCGGGGCGAGTGTGTGCTGCATTTGTCCGAGCATCATGGCGATGCGTGCCCGGGTTCGGCGCTGCGGATCGAGACGGATGAGCTGGAGGATTTCCAACAGCAACTGATCGCCAAGGACTATAAGTTTTCACACCCGCAGATTCAGGCGATGCCGTGGGGCAGTCAGGACATGACGATTGCCGATCCGTTTGGTAATCGGCTGGTGTTCACCAATGCGATCAGCCTCTGAAGCGAAAAGCCCCTCACCCTAGCCCTCTCCCGGAGGGAGAGGGGACTGACCGAGGTGTCTGGCGCTGTACATCGACCTGAAAGATCTGCAGCGATTATGGATTCACGGCAGCACTTTCAGGTCGGTGTATTTAGCGAGCATCCCACAGTCGGCTCTCCCAGAGGGAGAGGGGACTGATCCGGGGATGCTTGAGAGAGACACCGACCTGAACCTGCTCGGTCGAATCCATAATCGACTCGGTCATTCAGGTCGATGCATAGCGCCTGACACCTCGGTCGGCCCCCTCTCCCTTTGGGAGAGGGCTGGGGTGAGGGGAAAATGGCCCGCCGCAAAAAGAAGCCCGCCACCTGACCATCACAGTCGGGCAGCGGGCTTTTTCGTTACTCGGTCGGCACGAACTTATCGAGCACCTGATTGACGGCCATTTCCGCCACCATCACCACTTGCGCAATACCCTGCAAAGTCTTGCGGTGCGAACCTTCGAGCACGGCGGCGAAGTCGTTGAGCATCACCGAGGCCGAGCCCAGCGTTTCACAGGCGTCGACCAGCAAGGGCTCAGTCGCGGATGCCGGGTTGGCCATGTAGAGGCGGTTGGGTTGGTAGGGCGTGGCCATGATCTGCGCGGTGGGTGGGGCGAGATAGTGGTCGAGCGCGCGCTCGGCGGCTTCGTGGAATTTCTTCGAATCGGCGGATTCGTAGGGGGAGGCCGGGTCGGTGACCGGCGGGTTTGGTGTTATTTTGAACATGGGAGCGTACCTTTTAAAGCCGCATCCATTTCGCCGCTAAGCAAAAGGGAGGCAGCTGTGCGCAAGTTAGCGGACCGGTCGCATCCCACCCCGGCGCACCCGAAGGTGCCATGCGCACAGCCACCATAAAGCGCAGGCAAATACCTGACTGGATGATACTCGTGCAGCGGGGAGCGAATGTAGCCGAGCCGCTAAGCTCGATCACTGGGAATCAGTGACGCAATCAAGTTACGCAGCCTGCTCAGGGCGCACAAGCCGGCGGATTCTGGCTTAGGCGTAGGTAACGGCGCAAGGATTTGTGGGCTGTTTCGCGTAACGCTGAGTGTCTTTAAACACCTGTGGTGCGGAATGTTTATTGCGCTCAAGTATCGAAGATTTGCCTGTAGGAATCGGTTGCTGCAACTGGCGCATTCGCGAGCAAGCTCGCTCCCACAATGGATCTGCAGTGAACATCGAATTGGTGAGCAGCCGAGATCAACTGTGGGAGCGAGCTTGCTCGCGAAGGGGCCAGAACAATCAACCCCGATGCATCTGCCGAAACTCCCCCGGCGGCATCCCGCGTCGACTCTTGAACGTGCGATGAAACGACCTCGGTTCGGTAAACCCCAAATACTGCGCAATGTCCTGAATCGGCAGCGTGCTGTTGAGCAAATAATGCTCAGCCAGTTCCTGGCGCAAATCATCGAGAATCTGCTGATACGACGTCCCCGCCTGATGCAACTGCCGCTGCAACGTGCGCACTGAAACGGCGAGCTGCTCGGCGACCTGCTCCTTGCGCGGCAAGCCCTCCTTGAGCAACTGCCGCAGAATGTTCTTCACCTGCTGTTCCAGCGACGCATCCTCCAGCGTCGCCATCAATCCCAACGCATGTTCTTCCAGCGTGCGCAGCAATTGCGCATCGGCCTGACGCAACGGCAACTGCAAATACGCCAGCGGCACAACCAGCGCCGAATACGGCTGATCGAACAACACCGGGCAATCGAAAAACGCCTCGTATTGCGCAGGCGTCGCTTCGGCCGGGCACGAATGTTCCAGCCAGACACCGGCCGGCGACATCTGTGTATCCGCGATCCAGCGCGCATAGTGCAGCCATGAACCGAGCACGTTCTCCACCAGATGCCGGCGAATCCGTGGGCGCTGATAACGGCACGTCCAGATCAAATGCACGTGGCCATCCAGCACCTCGGCGCGGCTGACGCCCATGTCCCCCACCAGTTTCTCGAACGGCATGATCCGGCTCATCGCATCGCCCAGGGTCGCGCAGTTCATGGTGATGTAGCCGAGCACGCTCCACGAATTGGGCAGGACGAAATTCGCCGCGTTAAGCCCGAACAACGGATCGCCCGAGTGCTCGCAAAAATAATCGAGCAAGCGTTCGTGTGCCTCACCGGGCAAACGCAGGGTGTTGTCGCTCAACTGCTGCGCCTGCAAACCCGCCGCCGCCAACGCAGGCTCGATATCCATACCCAGTTGTTCGGCATGGCGCAGGTACTTGAGCAGCGGCGGAACCGAGGTGAAGCCAAGCGATTGCATGATCCCATTCCTTTGATCAATGGCGGCGGAGGCGGACGAATAGCCTGAAAGGTAATTTGAAACCCCGACTAAAGTAAATGGCTGACGCTTGCGCGACGTTTGACTCAATTGGCTACACGAACTGGCCGGATGCGACCGTGACACTTTACGGCCGCTGGCTAGTATGGGGGCCTGAAATATCACTGATCTGACGGCAAAAAAGGACACACGCATGCGACGCTGGAACGGCTGGGGAGATGCAACCACGGTGGTCGAACTGCCGGCCCAGGGCGCGGAGTTTCTTCATGAGCGATTGGGCGAGGGGCGAGCGCTGCCCGACGCGACACTGGAGACCGCATTGGCCCGCGTGCCAGCCTCGCGATTGCCGGCGCACAGTTTGTACAGCGTCGATGCCCATGATCGTTTGCTGCATGCGCGGGGTCAGAGCCTGCCGGACTGGCTTGCGTTGCGCGAAGGTGCGCTGGGCAATTATCCGGATGCGGTGGCGTTCCCGGAGACGGCCGAACACATTCGCCAATTGCTGGCGCTCGCTCACGAACAGGACTTGTGCCTGATCCCGTACGGCGGCGGCACGTCGGTGGCCGGGCACATCAATCCGCCAGATTCGGCGCGGCCAGTGGTGACGGTGTCGCTGGCGCGGATGAACCGCCTGATCGATCTCGACGAACAGAGCCTGCTGGCGACGTTCGGCCCCGGTGCGAGTGGCCCGCAGGTGGAAAGTCAGTTGCGTGCGCGGGGCTACACGCTGGGGCATTTCCCGCAGTCGTGGGAGTTGTCGACGTTGGGCGGTTGGGTCGCCAGCCGTTCCAGCGGTCAGCAGTCGTTGCGCTATGGCCGGATCGAGCAATTGTTTGCGGGCGGAACCTTGGAAACCTTTGCCGGGCCTTTGGAAATACCAACTTTCCCGGCTTCGGCTGCCGGACCCGATTTGCGCGAAGTGGTGCTCGGTTGCGAGGGCCGTTTCGGGATCATTTCCGAGGTCAAGGTGCGGGTCAGCGCGTTGCCGACGGATGAGCGTTTCTACGGCGTGTTTCTGCCTTCTTGGACCAAGGCCCTGCAAGCCATCCGCCAATTGGCCCAGGCGCGCGTACCACTGTCGATGCTGCGCCTGTCCAACGCCGTGGAAACCGAAACGCAACTGGCACTGGCCGGTCATCCGCAACAAATCGCCTGGCTGGAAAAGTACCTGAATCTACGTGGAGCGGGCGCGGGCAAATGCCTGCTGACCTTCGGTGTAACCGGCAATCGTCGACAAAACGCACTGTCGCTGACCCAGGCACGACAGCATCTGAAGGCCTTCGGCGGCGTATTCACCGGCACCTTGCTCGGCAAGAAATGGGCGCAGAACCGCTTCCGTTTCCCCTACCTGCGCGAGAACCTGTGGAACGCCGGTTACGTGGTCGACACCCTCGAAACCGCCACCGACTGGAGCAACGTCGACAACCTGCTCAACCTTATCGAGGACAGCTTGCGCGAGGCCTTGGCCGCCGAAGGCGAGCGAGTGCACGTGTTCACCCACCTGTCCCACGTCTACGGCGAAGGTTCGAGCATCTACACCACTTACGTGTTTCGCCCGGCGGCTGACTATCCGGCGACGCTGGCGCGCTGGAAAGCACTCAAACACGTGGCCAGCCAGACCATCGTCGACAACCACGGCACCATCAGCCATCAGCACGGCGTCGGCAAGGATCACGTGCCGTATCTGCTGCGCGAGAAGGGCGCACTGGCAATGGATACCTTGCAGGCGCTGAGCAAACATTTCGATCCGGCCGGGCGCCTCAACCCCGGCACGCTGCTGCCGGAGTGATGACCATGAGTCAGCACTGGAACGCCGCGTGGCGCCAGCAAGTTCTGCCAACGCTGGCGGAGGAAACCTGGGATCTGATCGTCATTGGTGGCGGCATCAGCGGCGCCGGAATCCTGCGTGAGGCGGCGCGTCGAGGCTGGCGCTGTCTGCTGTTGGAGCAACGCGACTTTGCCTGGGGCACCTCAAGTCGATCTTCGAAAATGGTCCACGGCGGTTTGCGCTACATCGCCAAAGGCCAGTGGCGCCTGACCCGTGATTCGGTGCGCGAGCGTCAGCGCTTGCTCGACGAAGCGCCGGGGCTGGTCGAGCCGATGAGTTTCATGATGCCGCACTATCGCGGCGGCTTTCCCGGGCCTCGGGTGTTGGGTGGCTTGCTGAGCGTTTACGACGCCTTGGCCGGGCGTCGCAGCCATCGTTTTCATGATGCGCAGCAACTGCGTTATCTGGCGCCGGGGGTGAAGGAAAATGACTTGCTCGGCGGCACTAGTTTTGTCGATGCACTGACCGATGACGCGCGGCTGGTAATGCGCGTTCTGAGCGAGGCGCGGGCCGACGGTGCTGTCGTGGTGAACGGCGTTCGCGTCGAACATTTGCTGCGAGAAAACGGGCGCGTGTGTGGCGTTCAGGTCGAGGATTGCGAGGCTGGCACGTCACTGCAATTGCGCTGCGGCGTGCTCGCTGTGGCGACTGGCGCGTGGGCCGAACGCTTGCGGCCGACTGAGGCGCCAAGGCAATTGCGGCCGTTGCGCGGCAGTCATTTGTTGCTGCCGGGTTGGCGTCTGTCGGTGGCGCAGGCGTTCACTTTCATGCATGAGCTTGATCGGCGTCCGGTGTTTGTTTTTCCGTGGGAGGGCGCGACAGTGGTCGGCACCACGGACCTCGATCATCGTGAGGATCTCGATCAGAGCGCGAGCATCAGCGGCGAAGAACTCGACTATCTGCTGGCGGCCTGCACGCAACAATTTCCCGGCGCAGAAGTGACGGCGAATGATGTGCTGTCGACCTGGTCCGGCGTGCGTCCGGTGGTGGGCAGCGCAGGTGAGCATCAAGACAAACCGTCGAACGAAACCCGCGAGCATGTGCTGTGGCAGGAGCCCGGTTGCGTGACCCTGGCCGGCGGCAAACTCACCACGTTTCGCCCGCAAGCCATCGAAGTGCTCAAGGCCTGCGCGAGCATGCTGGGTCGCACCTTTGTCGATGATGCCGCGCCAGTGTTTGCTGCTGTGCCTGAGTTGCCGATCCCGGCGCTGAGCAGCCACCAATGGCGACGTCTCGCCGGACGGCATGGCCGCGACCTGCCAAGGCTGGCGCAACTGCTCACGGAGATCGATCATGACACGGTCGGCGCCACCGACACTCTGTGGGCCGAACTGGCCTTCGCCTGCGAATCGGAAATGGTTCTGCACCTTGACGATCTGCTGCTGCGCCGCACGCGTCTCGGTCTGCTGTTGCCGCGCGGTGGCGAAGCGTATTTCGCCGCCATCCGCCAACTCTGCCAGCCACGACTGGGTTGGAGCGACGAACACTGGCAGCAGGAAGAACAGCGTTATCGGGCGTTGTGGCAACGCCATCATGGTTTGCCGGATGCCACGCCTTGATGCCCCTTGAAGAGAGCTCCATGGATAACCACCCGAACAAGCGTTACCTGCTGGCCATCGACAACGGCACCCAGAGCGTGCGCGCGCTGCTCTTCGATTTGCAGGGCAATCTGCTCGGCAAAGGCAAGGTCGAGTTGCAGGCGTATTACTCGACGCAACCGGGCTGGGCCGAGCAGGATCCGGAGTATTACTGGGCGAAACTCGGCGAGGCGTGTCAGCAGGTCTGGCAGCAAACGGGGATTGATCGCTCGCAGATTGCCGGCGTTTCCCTGACCACGCAGCGCGGTACGGTGATCAACGTTGATGCTGAAGGCAAGCCGCTGCGTCCGGCGATTCTGTGGCTCGACCAACGGCAGAGCGAAGTTGAGGGCGGGATCAAAGGGCCGTGGGGCTGGCTGTTCAAACTGGTCGGTGCACAGGGCACTGTGGATTACTTTCGTGCCCAGGCTGAGGCTAACTGGATAGCAAAACACCAACCTGACGTGTGGGCGGCGACGGACAAGTTTTTGCTGCTGTCGGGGTTTCTCACGCATCGTTTGTGCGGACGCTTTGTCGACTCGGTGGGTTGCTGCGTTGGCTATCTGCCGTTCGATTTCAAACGGCTGAAATGGGCCGCGCCGAGTGACTGGAAATGGCAGGCGCTGGCGGTGCGGCCCGAGCAATTGCCAAACCTGCAAAAACCCGGTGAAACCCTCGGCTACATTACCGCCGAGGCCGCTCGCCATACGGGTATTCCCGAAGGCTTGCCGTTGATTGCGGCGGGCGCTGACAAGGCTTGTGAAGTGGTCGGTGCCGGCGTGGTCGATGCGGGTACGGTGTGTCTGTCCTACGGCACCACGGCGACGATCACCAGCACCCGCTCGCGCTATCTGGAAATTGTCCCGTTGATTCCGCCGTACCCGTCAGCTGTGCCCGATCAGTTCAACTGCGAGGTGATGATTTATCGCGGTTACTGGATGGTCAGCTGGTTCAAAAACGAGTTCGGTCTGCGCGAGATGCAGCAGGCCAAAGAGCAGGGCATCGAGCCGGAGCAGTTGTTCGATGCGCTGGTTGAGGCGGTGCCGCCGGGGTCGATGGGCCTGATGTTGCAACCGTACTGGTCGCCGGGGATTCGCGAGCCGGGTGTCGAGGCGAAGGGCGCAATGATCGGCTTCGGTGATGTGCACACCCGGGCGCATATTTACCGGGCGATTCTTGAGGGACTGGCGTATGCGTTGCGTCAGGGCATGGAGAACATCGAGCGGCGTTCGAAGGTGTCGGTCAAGCGTCTGCGCGTGGCCGGTGGCGGCTCGCAGAGTGATGCGGCGATGCAGCTGACGGCGAATATTTTCGGCCTGCCGGCGGAGCGTCCGCATGTGTACGAAGCGTCGGGTCTGGGTGCGGCGATTTGTTGTGCGGTGGGGTTGGGGTTGCACGCGGATTTCCCCACGGCGATCGCGGCGATGACGCGGGTGGGCGCGGTTTTCACCCCACAGCCCGAGGCACAAACAATCTACGAGCAGCTGTACAAAGAGGTCTACCTGCGCATGTATCGCCAGCTCAAGCCGCTGTATCAGAGCATCCGCAAAATCACCGGCTATCCCGCCTGAAAGAACACCACCAATCCCTGTGGGAGCGAGCTTGCTCGCGAATGCGGAGTGTCAGTCACTAATGTCTTGTCTGACCCACCGCTTTCGCGAGCAAGCTCGCTCCCACAAGGTTATGCGGTGGAATCAGATCCGCTTATGTGGCGCCATCGGAGACTTTTTCTGGTGAGATCGGACAGTGTCAGCGGCGGGGTCGGTTGTTAGGCTCACCCCCCACGGCACCGCCAATAAGAACGAAAAGCAATGAAGCTGACCTTCCTCCTGTTGCTGCTTTGTGCAACGGCCCCGAGCGCCTGGGGCTGGTCGAACCATACGGTGGGCAGCTATCTGGCGTTGCAGGATCTGCCGGCGTTGCGCGATGCACCGCAGGTTGAAGTCGAGCCACTGGAGCGTTTTCTCACCGAGCAATATCCGGCCGTGCTGACACTGTTGGAGCAGCAGGAAAGCTTCGCTCGCGAGCACTTCGCTCAATACCCGCCACGCCCCGATAACCTGAAATTGCCCGCAGTGCCAAGTGACAATCTGCGCCACGACTTCCTCACGGCGCTGCGCATCAATCCCGAGATTCATCTGGCAATGGTCATCCAGCCATTGCCCGGCAAGGACCTGCTCGAGCGTGAGCATCTGCAGGCCAATCAAGTCATGGTCGAGCAAACCCTGTCGCCGTGGAATCGCCAGCGCTTTATCGTCATCGCCGATCACGAAAAAGTCGCACCGCTGGCCGTGCTCGCCAGTGCCGCCGACGAGCCGGATTACGGCCACGACATCAACCTGTTCAGCGACAACCCTGGCAACGTCGGCGCGCTCTACGGTTTCGGCCCGCAACCGTTCGGTGATGCGCGGTTCCAGTACAGCTCGCAGGCGCCGTTCCACATGGGCTTCTTCCACGAAAGCCCCGTGGTGTACGCCGCTGCCGGTTTCCTTGAACGCAGTTGGCCGGACTGGCGTGCGTATCAATACATGGGCCTGGCGCGACTGGCGTTTGCCAGCGGTCATCCGTATTGGGGTTATCGCTTTCTCGGCTGGGGCCTGCACCACATTCAGGACCTGACCCAGCCGTATCACGCCAAGCCATTACCCGGCGTCGACCTCGCCAGCCTTCTGTTACTGGAAGGCAAGGCCATCGCCGGTTTTGCTGAGGACAAACAGGCCTCCATTGAGCGCGTCGCGACCCGACACATGGAAGTCGAGAAGTATCAGTCAACCTGGCTGCGGCGCGTGCTACGCACCGGTCAGCCGCATCCGATGCTCGCGGCATACGCCGATGTGGCTCAGGACAAAACCTACCCGCCGTACGCGGTCGACTACCTGCGCGAAGTGGTCAGCGCCGAGTCGGTCAACGACTCCGCAGCGTTCGACGAGTCCATCGGCCAGTGGCTGGAAGCCGCGCCCGTCAACAGTGATTTCAGCAGCGGCAACCAACTGCAACAGGAAGACTTCGACCACCCGGCACTTAACCAGCAGCTATTCAAATTGCTCGGGCATTTCGGTTCACACAGCCGGATTTACGTCAGCGCGGGATTGGCGCCGTAGCGCGGCAACGCACACCACAACAATAAAAAACAGGGAAGGAGGAACACATGATCAACTCTCGATTGCGCCTGACGGGCGCCGCACTCCCCGGTGTCGGCCTGGCCGGGTTGCTGCAACTGTGCGCAGTCGATGCGGCGCACGCGGTGGAGTTCAGCTTCATGGACAAACAGGTCACTGGCTCCCTCGACACGACCTTGTCCTACGGCCGTTTGTGGCGGGTGCAGGGCCGCGACAAGACTAACGATGACGTCAACACCAACGACGGCAATCGCAACTTCGACACCGGGCTGGTTTCCGAGGTGTACAAGATCACCTCCGAGCTTGAAGCCAACTATCAGAACTACGGTGTGTTCGTGCGCGGCACTGCGTTCTACGACACGCAACTGATGGACAAACGCAACGACTACTACGACAACAACAGCCCCTCGCAACCGAGCCAGAGCTACCCGCAGGACGACCATTTCACCAGTCAGACCCGCGACATTGCCGGCAGCCGCATCGAGATGCTCGACGCCTATGTGCACGGCAGTTGGGACGTCGCGCAGATGCCGGTGACCGCACGTGTCGGCCGTCAGGTGTTCAACTGGGGCGAGGGGATTTTCTATCGCGGCGGAATCAACACCACCAACCCGGTGGACGCCGCCAAGTACCGCTTGCCCGGCGCCGAAGTGAAGGAAGTGCTGGTGCCGGTCGAGGCGCTGAGCTTCAACATCGGTCTGACCGATTCACTGACCATGGAGAGTTTCTACCAGACCAACTGGAAGGAAACCCGCATCGATCCGGTCGGCACCTTCTACTCGCAGACCGACCTGTTCGCCGACGGTGGCAACACCGGTTACAACAACTTCAGCGGCACGGCGCTCGATACGCCGGTGCCGGGGTTTGGCAACGTCATCGGTTTGTACAGCGCACTCGGCAACAACCCGCTGCTGAGTTCCGCCCTGCAAAGCACCGGGCTGTACGCCAATGGCGTGACGCCGGCCTACGGCAACACACTGAAAGTGGCGAGCGTCGGCAAGGACTACAACGCACGCAACGATGGCCAGTTCGGCTTTGCTTTTCGCTACATCGCCGAACAGCTCAACAGCACCGAGTTCGGTTTGTACATGGTCAATTACCACGCCAAGGAACCGACCATCGCTGCCGATCTGGGCGGCTACAAAGGCATCGACATGGATGCCCTGACTAACTTGTTGTCGGGTGTTGCCGGCAGTCAGGCCGGGGCGCTGGCCAATGGTCTGGCCACGGCTGATGTGATGGGCAATATCCAGGCGCATCGGCGCTACGCCGAAGACATCCGCATGTACGGCTTCAGCTTCAACACCACGCTGGGCGAGGCGTCGGTGTTTGGTGAAATCGCTTATCGGCCGAACTTGCCGATCGGCGTTGCAGCGACCAACGATTTGATTGGCGACCTGGCCAACGGTGCAGCTGTGGCGGTGACGGGTCGGTCGATCAACGTCGGCGGGCAGATGGTCAATCTCAACAGCGAGATCAACAACGCCGAACGTGTCGAAGCGTTCAACACCTCGCTGGGGACCATCTACAACTTCGGCCCGACTGCCTCGTTCGACTCGCTGTTCGGCATCTTCGAACTGGCCTCCGAGCACCTGCGCGGCAGCAGTCTGCAATACACCGCCTACGACGGCAGCCGACGTTATTACGCCGGTACCGGTAACTATTCCTATGTCTCCGGCGGTGATCGCGACGATCAGGTCAACCGCAATTCCTACAGCTACACGGCGATGCTCAACGGCACCTGGAACGATGTGTATGCCGGGGTTAACGTCTCGCCGTACATCGTCTACAAGGACGATTTCGAGGGCAACAGCTATCAGGCCGGCAACACCATCGAAGGTCGCAAGGCTTACACGCTGGGGATAAAGGCCAATTACCAGAACAAGCTTGAAGCCGAACTTCAGTACACCGAGTTCTACGGCGGCGGGCAGAACAACGGCATTCGCGACCGCGACAACGTCGGGTTCAACCTCAAGTATTTCCTGTGAGTTTCATACGAGATGTCTGCGACACCTCATCCCCCTGCGGGAGCGAGCTTGCTCGCGAAGAGGCCAGCACATTCAACCTTGATGTCGACTGACCCATCGCTTTCGCGAGCAAGCTCGCTCCCACAGGTTTCTGCATTCTGGAGAAGATCATGTTTCACACTTCACGATTTACCAAGACCACGCTGGCGCTCGTCATGGGGCTGGCGGCCAGTAGCGCTTTCGCCGCCATCACCCCGCAACAAGCCGAACAACTGAAAACCACCCTGACCCCCATGGGCGCCGAGCGCGCGGGCAACGCTGCCGGCACGATTCCCGCGTGGACCGGCGGCATCACCCAAGCTCCGGCCGGTTACAAACCCGGTCAGCATCACCCCGATCCATTTGCCGCAGACAAACCGCTGTTCACCATCACCAAAGCCAATCTCGACCAATACAAAGCCCACCTCAGCCCCGGCCAGATCGCCCTGTTCAACAGCTACCCCGACACCTTCCAGATGCCGATCTACCCGTCCCGTCGCTCTGGCTCGGCGCCGCAGTGGCTGTACGACAACACCCTGAAAAACGCCACCTCGGCCAAGCTGCTCGAAGGCGGCAGCGGTTTCTCCGATGCCTACGGCGGCGTGCCATTCCCGGTGCCCAAGGACGGCGTTGAAGTGCTGTGGAACCACATCACCCGCTATCGCGGCATCTACGTCGTGCGCCGCGCTTCCGAAGCGCCGGTACAACGCAACGGCAGCTTCGCGCTGGTGACCTCGCAGCAGGAAGCGCTGTTCAACTATTACCGCCCGAACGGCCAGTTCGCCGACCTGAAAAACATCCTGTTCTACTACCTCGCCTTCGTGAAAAGCCCGGCGCGCCTGGCCGGCGGTGCCGCCCTCGTGCATGAAACCCTCGACCAGCTCAAAGACGCACGTCAAGCCTGGATCTACGACGCCGGCCAACGCCGCGTGCGCCGCGCACCGAACCTCGCCTACGACACGCCGATCGCATCCTCCGATGGCCTGCGCACCGCCGACGACACCGACCTGTTCAACGGCTCACCCGATCGCTACGACTGGAAGCTCAAGGGCAAACAGGAAATCTACATCCCCTACAACAACTACAAAGTCGCCAGCCCCGACGTGAAATACGCGCAACTGCTCACCCCGGGCCACCTCAACCCGCAATACACCCGCTATGAACTGCACCGGGTCTGGGTGGTGGAAGGCAACCTCAAACCAGGTTCGCGACACATCTATTCCAAACGAGTGCTGTTCCTCGATGAAGACAGCTGGGGCGCGGCACTGGTCGATCAATACGATGGGCGAGGGGAGTTGTGGCGGGTGTCGATGGCCTACCTGAAAAACTTCTACGACCTGCCGACGACGTGGAGTGCGCTGGATGTTTTCCACGATTTGCAGGCGCGTCGTTACTACGTGCAGAACCTTGATAACGAAGAAGCGGAGACGGTGGATTTCGCGCAGCCGGTGCCGGAGGATGCTTACTTTATGCCGTCGGCGTTGCGGCAGCGGGGCACTCGGTGAGATAGCAGACCTGTCTATGCTTTTCTGGCGTTACAACCTGAAACCGTCGCAGCAAAAGCTTCATGGTAGCCTCCGCTGCTGCGATTTCAGTAATGACGGAGAGCATTGTGGCAAGTTTGATCATCGACAATCTTGACCCTCAGCTCTATGAAGCGCTGAGGGTAGCGGCCGACCTCAATGGTCGATCGATGGAAGAGCAAGCGTGTCTGATTTTGAAGAATGCTCTGGAACAGACTCAATCCACTGGCGGCTTGGGGAGTCGGATCCAAGAGCGCTTTAGAAGCGTTGGCGGAGTTGAGCTGGATTTGCCTTCGCGTTGAAAGCGGGGCACGCAGTTTCACGGTATGACCACGCATCAGTAGGGCAAGCCATAACGCAATCGCGAGCAGGCTCACTCCTACAGGGGAATTGGCGTCGCCCACATAATCTGTGATCGACGCGTTACCTGTAGGAGTGAGCCTGCTCGCGATGCGGTTGTAGCTTCAGCGCTGTATCAGGATCAAACGCGGAAGTGGCTGACCATCTGCTGCAACTGACCACCCAAACGCGCCAGTTCAACGCTCGACGCTGCCGTCTCATCACTCGCCGCTGCGGTCTGTTCCGACACGTCGCGTACGTTGATGATGCTGCGGCTGATCTCTTCGGCCACGGCGCTCTGCTGTTCGGCAGCAGCGGCGATCTGCTGGTTCATCGACTGGATGTTCGACACCGTGCGGGTGATGTTTTCCAGCGACGCGCCAGCCTTGCGGGTCAGGGCGACGCTGCTGTCGGTCAGGGCGCGGCTGTTGCTCATCACGGCGGAGACTTGCTGGGTGCCGTTCTGCAGACCGGCGACCAGGCCTTCGATTTCCTCGGTGGATTTCTGCGTACGCTGAGCCAGACCACGCACTTCGTCGGCAACCACGGCAAAACCACGACCGGCTTCACCGGCACGGGCGGCTTCGATCGCAGCGTTGAGCGCCAGCAGGTTGGTCTGTTCAGCCACAGCCTTGATCACGTCCATGACGCTGCCGATCTTGTCGCTTTCCTGTTGCAACACGCTCATGGCTTCGGTCGAACGCACCACTTCGCTGGCCAGACGTTCGATCTGCGCGATGGCTTCGTTTACGACTTTGTCGCCTTCGCGGGCTTCACCGTCAGCGGCGGCAGCGGCTTGCGAGGCTTCTTCGGCGTTGCGCGCGACTTCCTGCACGGTGGCAGTCATCTCGTGCATCGCTGTGGCGACCTGATCGGTTTCGACTTTCTGGCTGTTCACACCGGCGCTGGTCTGCTCGGTGACGGCCGACAGTTCTTCAGCGGCGCTGGCAATCTGGGTGACGCCGTCGCGGATGCCGCTGATCAAGTCGCGCAAGGTTACGCCCATGCGCGCGATGCCTTGTTGCAGCACGCCGAGTTCGTCGCGGCGGGTGACGGTGACGTTCTGGGTCAGGTCGCCGCTGGCGATGCGCTCGACTACAGCCAGGGTTTCTTGCAGCGGACGGGTGATCTGACGGGTGATGATCACCGCAGCAATCACGCCGACCAACAGTGCCAGCAGGGTGCTGATCAACTGGAAGGTGCGCGCCTGGGCGCTTTCGACATCGCGGCGGTCGAGTTGAATCTGATACAGCTGCTCGCTGGTGTTGACGATCGCGGTGCCTTGATCGGTCATTTCCTTACGGGCCTGCACGGCGTCAGTGTTGGCGTTTTTATAGGCCATCAACGCGCTGCGATAGTTGACCAGTGCGGTTTCCAGCTGACGCAGCGCGTCTTGCTGAGAATCGGCGAAATGCACGTTCAGTTGCTTGAGGCTGGCAATCGCCACGTCCAGTTGGCCGACGGCTTTCTGCTCGGTTTCGGCGTTGGTGGTGGCGGTGTAGCCGCGCACTTCGTAGCGCGCGAGGATGAACGCTTCCTTAGCGGCGGTGATCGCCTGGAACTGTTCGAAACGCTGTTCGCTCATGTCCATCTGCTGCACGCGTTTGCTGATCGATTCGATCTGGTTGTACGCGGTCTCGGCACTCACGCTCATGCTGTCGCGGGCGCTGTTGCCGGTGCGGTAGGCATTGCGCATTTTGTTCAGCGACGTCTGGTATTCAGCGATGGTCGCTGCCTGCTCCTTGAGCAGTTTGACGTTTTCCGGGCTCTTGAAGCTGTTGATCAGCTTCTGTTGCTGCGCGGCAAAACTTTCAAGGGTGGTCTGCACGTTCTGCGCGGCGGTTTCATCGCCATTGGTCAGCATGTATTGCAGACGTACCACACGCAGTTTGGTCAAACCGGCATTGAGCTGGGTGATGTCGCTCATCCAGTTGCTGCGGTCGATCAGGCCACCGAGGCTGGTCCAGCCTGTCAGGGCCAGTACGCAGGTCAGGGCCAGCACCAGGCCGAAGCCCAGGCCCAGTTTCATGTTCACGCTGATGTTGCCGAACCAGCTATTCATCAAAAATCCTCCAGAAACGTTGGGTTTCTTGTCGTCGGTTAGGCTGGAAGATTGTTGTTTTTTTGAGCCAGCAAGGGTGTTAGCAGGTTTGTATCGGCCGCATTTCCCAGAGCTGAAAGGATTTTGTCCTACGGAATTTGTAACATCGGATCCCAAGACTTTTTTCACATGGGTTTCACTGGCTGCCCACGCCCGCCTCTGTACCTTCGCCGCATCGAAT
This sequence comes from Pseudomonas sp. 43A, assembly GCF_013363935.1. Lineage (NCBI taxonomy): Bacteria > Pseudomonadati > Pseudomonadota > Gammaproteobacteria > Pseudomonadales > Pseudomonadaceae > Pseudomonas > Pseudomonas sp. 43A. Next base: position 6,278,423 of record NZ_CP054880.1, on the reverse strand, counting down.
GAACCCGTGATGCAGAGTGGCGAGGCGGTTTTTGTGGAATTGAGACTGAGTCTGTTCGGCGTCAAACGCTCGATCGATCTGAGCTTTTTGGCGCGTTTTCGCAACACCTGGGTGGTGTTGGCTGCATCGGTATTGGTGATCCCCGTAACCCTGTGGTTGCTGGCGCCGGCGGCGGTGCCGGACCTGGCCCACGGCAATGTTGCCGGTGCGCAAGCGTTGGCGGCGGGATGGGCCAAGGGTGAGATGATCGTGCTGGTGCGTCACGTCGAGCGTTGCGATCACTCCAAAGCGGCATGCCTGAGTGGCAATGACGGCATCACCGATCGCTCGCGCAGTGTCGCGGTGGCGGTCGGTGCAAGGTTCGAACAATTGGGCCTGAACAACGCCGACATCTATAACAGCCCGTCGATGCGCACGGTGCAGACCGCCGGTTACATGTTCAACCATGCCGCCAGCGGTGACGACTGGTTGATCAATTGCCGGGGGCGCATGTTGCAGGATGCGCTGGCCCACAAGGTTCCCGGTCGCAATCTGGTGCTGGTGACCCACAGCGAATGCATGGCGCAAATCGAGAAAGACCTCAAAGTGCCAGCCTCGGACATGGGTTATGGCTCGTCATTGTTTGTTTCCGCTGCCAGTCCGGCGGCTCCCAAGATGCTCGGCTTCATTGAAGCCTCCGACTGGCGCACGGTGAATACCCGATGAAATCCCGCTTCTACGCATACAACTTTGGTATTCCGCTCGCCTGTGCGGCGCTGGTGTTCCTGATGTTCGACATGACTAAAATCGACATCGCCTTCAGCAACCTGCTGTTCGATCCGCTGACCCAGACCTTCCCGCTCGACAAAATCCACTTTTTTGAAAAACTCACCCACAAATGGGCGCGGATCATTCCGAACTGGACGGCGGAAGTCGCCCTGATCGGCGCGCTGCTGTCGGTGGTCTGGCCATTGGTCAATCCGCACAAGCGTCCGCGCCTCGGCGCAATGCTGGAGCGCAGTAAGGTCGCGCCAGTGCTGCGCTTTGCCGCTGATCATCGTAGGGATTTTCTGTTTGTGGTGGTCGCGTTTGCGGTCTGCACCGGGGTGATCCATTTCCTCAAATCCCACACCAGCGTTTACTGCCCGATCGAGACCACGCTGTACGGCGGAAAAATGGCCCACATTAAGTGGTACAGCAACTTTCAACTGTTCCACGAAGCCGGGAGTGGCCGGTGCTGGCCGGGTGGTCATGCGTCGGGTGGCTTCACCATGCTGGCGCTGTACTTCGTGGCGCGCCGCTATCAATGGCGCTTTTCCAGTGCAATCTTGTGGGGCTCGCTGCTGCTGGGATTCGTGTATGGCACTACTCGCGTCCTGCAAGGCTGGCACTACATGTCCCACACCTTCTGGGCTGGAATCTTCGTCTGGCTGGCGTGTTTGCTGACAGCGTTGGCCTTCTACGGGCGCGCGCGGCTGGATGCGCCGGTGCTGAGCAAGCGCACGCAGGAAGCTTTCATTGCGCAGTCTGAGGTCTCTCTCTGAACCGGTCCGGATGAAATGAAAAAAACCGCCAATCATCGGCGGTTTTTTTATGCGGCTGCGCAGGCCTCAATAGCCGACGAAGTAATACGCCTGTCGTCCGACCATCATGGTCTTGAGTACTTTCAGTGGCGGCGCGGGTTCGCTGTCGCCGGCCATCACCACGACATGCGAGGGCGAGGCCGCGAGGAAATCTCGCAGCTGCACTTCGGTATCCAGGCCTTTGAGCACTTGCTGGGTGTAGAAGACCGTGGCGCCACCGACCCGCTCGTTGGCCTGAAACAGTGCGACTTGATGCCCGGCAGTTTGCAGCGTCTGAATCTCTGCGCTCAACGGCAGGAAGGAAAGCTTTTTGTCGGCGTGGGGCAGGGCCCACTGCGCGGCCGCGAGGTAACTGCCGATTACCAGCGTGAGCACACCCACTGCCAGTGTCTGACGATGACGGGCGATTCGGCCTACGAATCGATTGGCGGATTCGTACTGCTTCAATCGTTCGAACAACACGCCTGCATATTCTGCCGCGATCACCGCTGCGGCTGGCGTCATCGACATCAGATACACCGTGCGCTTGCTCGATGCCAACGTCAGCATCACGAACTGCGCAACGATCCACAGGCTGAAAAACAGCAAGTAGCGGTTGGCCTTCAATTGTTTGCGGAAATGCCAGAGCCCCAGGTACACCAGAATGTTCCACGGCAGGAAGGCTTCCGGCAGTTTGGCGAGGTAGTAATAAAACGGTTCATAGTGCCCGGCCTCGACGAATGATCCGCTGAAGCGCCCGACACTGTTGGTCAGCAGCACCTCTTTGACGGCCTGTGCGCCGCCGTGCTGGAAGAGGATGACGAGCCAGATCAGCAGCGGAATCAAACCGACCAGGGTCAGTAAGCCCGGGCGCAGCCAATCGGTGATTTTCAGGCGCTTGTCCATCAGGTTGTCAGCCAGCAGATAAGCAAAAATCACCACCCCCGGCATTGCCAGCCCCAGCACACCTTTGCTCAATGTAGCGATGGCGATCCCGACGACAAACAACAGCGAGTTGCCGAGAGTCGATGCTCGTTGCGCCTGGAAAAAGGCGAGCAGTGCCGTGGTCACGCCGAGGGCGAGCAATGCATCTTCACCGACGCCGCGCACATTGCTCCAGTAACTGGCCATGGTCGCGAGCAGAATGCCCGCCGTCCAGGCAATCATCTTCGGCCGTTCAAAGCGGCGCAACATGCCGTACAGCAGCATCACACTGAGCAGCCCGGCCACCGCCGACGCCAGTCGCACGGCCCACGGTGACACGCCGAATACGCGCATGGCACCAGCATCCAGCCACAGGCTCAGCGGTGGTTTTTCCAGAAACGGTTCGCCGAACAGACGAGGTGTCACCCAGTCGTCGTCCAGATGCATCTCCATGGCGATGCCGGCGACGCGGGCCTCGGTGGAGCCTTGCAACTGGTGGTTACCCAGCGCGAAGAAAAACAGCAGGGCAGCAAGCAGAAACAGCGAAGTGACGGCACGCGACATAAGGATCAGGCAACCGGAAGGGGCGGGAGGCCTGAGCATACGACGGCAATCCTTAACGAATTGTGAAACTCACGCCAAAGGTTTCGACCAGCGCTTTTCCGGCGTTTCGAACCTGGAGTTGACCAGCGCCGTCATCACGTGGTCCTGCCAGCGTCCGGCAATGTTCAGATACGCCTTGGCGTAACCCTCACGTTCGAAGCCCAGGCGCTCAAGCAAGCGCGCACTGCGTTCGTTGCCCGGAATGTAATTGGCCATGATCCGGTGCAGGTTCTGGGTATCGAACATGTAAGCGATGCCAGCCTCCAGCGCCTCGTGCATCAAGCCCTGTCCCTGTTGGGCCTCATCGATGTGATAGCCCAGATAACACGCCTGAAAGGCCCCGCGAATAATGCCGCTGAAGTTGCATGCGCCGATCATCTGCTGGCCGTCCGGCGTCAGTAGTGCGAAATGCAGGGCCAGCCCGGCCTCGAAGGCGCTGGCCTGTATTTCAAGACGCCGGCGAATCTGCTCGGTGGAGAAATATTCGGTGGTGCGGATAGGCGACCATGGCGCGAGGTGACGCTGGTTGCGTTGATAGAACTCGCTTTCAAGTTCGGCCTGGTCCGGAGCCAGTATCGCGAGCGTCAGGCGTTGGCAGGGCAGGGTCAACAGCGGCATCGGGCGCTCCGGAATGGGGAATCTTCCGGCAGAGTCGCGCAATCCGCCGGGTTTCGGCAAGTCGTGGCGAAGCAGGGGCTTTGTTTCAGGCAAAAAAAAGCCCGCAGGAGCGCGGGCGAACCGTAGTTTCTTGAATGAGCGAACGGACTGTACAAGGGTTGGCCGCGCAGCTGCAGTGAAGAAAAATTCATCTCGATGGGCGGCTCCAACCGTGTCTGATGCGTCAATAAAAGTGCACAGACTTTGCCCGTCAATGGCAGGTTTCAGGCCTGGATGAGGGCGGCGCGCCCTGCGGATCAAGATTGTCCCGTGCCCGGCAGACCAGGATCTCGGCCAGTGCGCTCAATTGCTTCATTGCCACCGCCACATGGCGTTTCGAACCGTCGAACTCATCGGCAAAGTTGGCGCTGATGGCCGTCAGAGAGTCGAGAATCTCGCTGGCGTGGGTGAGCAGGGTCAGGGTGTCAACATCGTCGCGTACCCTGATGAGCTGATTGAGAGGAACTCTACGCCGCCGGTTCTGCGCCTCGTTGCGTGCGGTGGTATTCGATTGGATTTGAGTGCTGGACGCTGGCGCGTCGCAAGGTGCCGGGCCAACCAGGGAAAGGCGGGTGATTTTCTTCATGACGTAGCTCCGTGGAGTGAACATTCACTGCAATTGCGTCTGCCAAGTCGTCCATTGGGATGGCAGTGGTCGTGGAGGGTAACGCCACGAGGAACTGTCCACCAGTTCATCAAAGTCGACGCGTGTTGCGGGAATTTTCCTAGGACGTTCTGTGTGGGAAGGAGGGCGTGGCGATAAAACCAGACAGCAGTCGTGGTGATCACGGAAAGTCATCTCAAGGCATGTGGTCAGCGGGCGAAACCGTTCACATAATTCTCACCTGAGTTCTGCCATGATTGTCGCCGGTATTTCATCGGCCCGAGCGAGTGATCCCTTCATGAATGCGAGCGTGCTCTACGCGTTGGTTGCGGCAGCATTGTTTGGCGCCAGTACGCCACTCGCCAAGCTGTTGGGGGTACAGATTTCACCGATTCTATTGGCCGGGTTGCTCTATCTGGGCAGCGGGCTGGGTTTGACCGTCCTGCGTTTTGCCCGCGATCGAGGCTGGCAGCGTTCCGGACTCGGACCCGGCGAATGGCCGTGGCTGGTCGGCGCCATCGGCTTCGGCGGTGTGCTGGCGCCGGTGGCGTTGATGTTCGGTTTGACCAGAACGTCCGGCGCGAGCGCGTCACTGATGCTCAATCTGGAATCAGTGCTCACGGCACTGCTGGCGTGGGTAGTGTTCAAGGAAAATGCCGATCGGCGAATCGTGATTGGCATGCTCGCCATCGTGGCGGGTGGTGTCGTGTTGTCATGGCCGCAAGAGGCCGTCTCGGCGCAGGACTGGACAGGGCCGCTGGCCGTCGCCTTTGCCTGCTTTTGCTGGGCCATCGACAACAACCTGACGCGTAAGGTGTCTGCCTCGGATGCACTGTTTATCGCGGGCAGCAAAGGTCTTGTGGCGGGGTTGGTCAACTGCGGCCTCGCCTTGTTCATCGGCAAACAGCTGCCCGCAGCCGCCTCGCTGGTGCCCATTCTGCTGGTCGGATTTCTCGGTTATGGCGTCAGCCTGGTGATGTTCGTCCTGGCCCTGCGCGGGCTGGGCAGTGCGCGCACCGGCGCGTACTTTTCCACCGCGCCGTTTCTGGGCGCAGGTATCTCGATTCTGCTGCTGGGCGAGTCGGTATCGCTGATGTTCCTGCTCGCTGCAGCGTTAATGGCCGTGGGGGTATGGATTCATCTGATGGAGAACCATACTCATGAGCATCAGCACGAACGGCTCGAGCATGATCATCGCCACACACATGACGAGCATCACCAGCATGTGCACGGGTTTGACTGGGATGGAACGGAGCCGCACAGTCATCCGCATGTGCATACGCCGATGCGTCACCGTCATGCGCATTTCCCGGATGTGCATCATCGGCATGAGCATTGAGGTGTGTGGACGGGGTTGGTTTTCGAAAGGGGCTGGATGGGACGGCTAGATGCAACAAAGCCCGCACTTGGCGGGCTTTGTTGTTGAGAGTTGGTGGAGCCGGGGGGATTTGAACCCCCGTCCGCCAGTACTCCGCTGTCGGTACTACATGCGTAGCCGTGTCTATTAAGTTAACCCTCAGCGACCCGACGGGCAGGGTGCTTTGGGCGAGTTGTGTAAGTTTTAGCCGCTTCGTCCACAACGTACTGCACGGCGATTCTGTTCTATATGACAATCATTTTGGGTTTACAGACATCCCCTGATGATTGCTGGACCCGAAGGTACCAGGAGCATTGTCAGCTGCAATTAAGCAGCGAGAGCAACACCGTATTGGTCGTCATTGGCAACTATAAGTAGTTGCAACAGTGGATTTACGACTTCTGTTACCAAGTCGGCATGCACCTAAAGTTTCGCAACCGGCGTCGAATCCTAAACGGCCCCGAACTCATTGCTCTGTACATCTTGGTGAGCAACAAGCCTGCGCAGTGTACGCCAATCGGCGTGTAAGGCCAACCCGAAGGTTGGCCTTGAGGTCTGTCAGTTACGTGTTGGGTTACGGATCTGCATTTTAGTCATCAGGCCCGAAGTGATCTCAACGCAATCCTTGTCGTTGCCGGCCGCTTGAGCCGCCATGGCTTTCTCCTGATCCGCCTTGATGTTGTTCATGGAAGATTCAGGAAGGGATGGCTGACTGGTGACAAAGTCTTTGATGGCTTGAAGATTACCTGCACAAAGGTCTTTGTCTGCCGCGAACACCGGCGACGTCAGCAGGGCACCAGCGATGAACAATCCAGCAATTGCAGAATGCTTCATGGGTATCTCCTTGAACGGTAGGGCTCGGTGCTGCCGGACGGTCTGGCGGCGATGCCGAGGTCATAACAGGCTACGTTAGCGTAGGGCCTGTTTAATCGACCGCCGCGCTACGCAGGAATTCGGTTTTTTTTACATCTGGTATCAAAACGCCTGCTCACTATCACTTCTTGGTGTCACCCGAGGTTTTCTGGATTTCCAGAATTGTTTGCTGGGTTTCCGCGACGCAGTCATCAATCTTGCCTTGGGCTTTGAGGGCCTGGGCTCTCGCCACACTGGCGGAGACGCGCGCGTTCAGCTCCGATGAAGTCTGATATTCCGATTTCGCGTTATTGATGGTTTGCAGATTAGCTTCGCACAGGCTGTCTGGCCCGGCGGCAAACGAAGTCGACGCCATCACCGAGGCAGTAACGAACAGACCGAGCAGTACAGAACGTTTCATGTGTATCTCCTTACGCTGAGGGATCCAGACTTCGCTGACCCTGAGTGCCGGTCACCGAAAGAAGGAACGGCCCCGAGTGTTCGAGGCCTGTTCTGTGGACTGCGGTCTCGCGCAAGGGTTCTGATTTTCTTCAGCAGGCCTTCGCCTGAGTGACTCGATCGACCAGATAAACCAGGCCGTGATAATCGATTCCGCCGTGTTGCGTCAGGCCGATTTCACACGTGCGACTGGTGGAAATCCCCTCGCTGCAATGCTGCACCGCGTCCTTGAGCGTGCGCAGCGAATGGCTGTTCAACTCCGGTGTGGTGAAGCCCTTGTCGCCGGCAAATCCGCAGCAATGAATCCCTTCCGGAATCACTACGGTTTTGCTGCACTTGCGCGCCAGATCAATCAGCGCCTGGCTTTCGCCCAGATGCTGAGTGCTGCAGGTCACGTGCACGGCAATCGGTGCATCTTGCGGGGTGAAGTCGAGTCGTTCGAGAAGATGCGTACGGATGAAGCGCACCGGATCGTACAGATCCAGACGAACATCGCCGACATCCTGCACCAGGCGCAACGTGCACGGACTGGTGTCGCAATAGATCGGATCGAGTCCGCCGCGACTGGCGTGCAACAGTGCGCTGATCAGCTCTTGGCGCTTGTGCTCGGCCTGTTCGGCATAGCCCTTGGAAGCGAATGGCTGACCGCAGCAGAGATTGTCCAGATTGTCCGGGAAGACCACTTGATAACCGGCCTTTTCCAGCAACCCACAGGTTTTGTCGTACAGCGATATCTGCTCTTTATCGCCCGCCGCCGGGCCCATGACTCGCGAGACACACGCTGCGAGATACACCACGCGCGGGCGCTCGTCCGACACGCTCGGGCTGAAGCGAATCGCCTTCTCCGGTTGCGGCATCGCATTCGTCCACAACGGCACTTGGCCCTTGGACAGCCGCGTAATGGTTGCCGAAAGTTTCGCCAGACGCGGCGCGCCGAGCATCATCCGCGCACCGTTGGCCACGTGCAGAGTGAAGCGTGCGCCCTGCAAAGTCTTGGCGAAATTTCCTTCAATCCAGTCAGCCGTTTTCTGATGCGTTGCGTGTCGGCCTCGGAGCTTTTTCACCAGCTCGCCGGTGTTGATGCCTACGGGACAACGTTGCGCGCACAGACCAGTGGCGGCGCAGGTTTCTATGCCTTGGTACTCGTAGGCTTTTTCCAGTTCGGTGGTGTCGACGCCGGCGCGTTTTTTCGCCTGAATATCGCGCCAGATCACAATGCGCTGACGCGGGCTCAGGGTCAGTCCTTTAGATGGGCAGACCGGTTCGCAGAAACCGCATTCGATGCATTTATCCACAATCTCGTCGGCCGCCGGCAGCGGTTTGAGGTTTTTGAGGTGAATCTGTGGATCTTCGCTGAGCACCACGTCTGGATTGAGAATCCCGTTCGGGTCGAGCAGACGTTTGAGCTGCCACATCAACTGATAGGCGTCGCTGCCCCATTCCAGTTCCACGAACGGCGCCATGTTGCGGCCGGTGCCGTGTTCGGCTTTCAACGATCCACCGAATTCCACCGCAACCAGTTGCGCGACGTCGTCCATGAACGCTTGATAGCGTGCGACTTCTTCCGGGTTGTTGAAGCCTTGGGTGAAGACGAAGTGCAGATTGCCTTCCAGCGCGTGTCCGAAAAGGATCGCCTCGTCGTAGGCATGTTTATCGAACAGCTCGATCAAGCGATTGACGCCAATGGCCAGTTGTTCGACCGGGAAGGTCACGTCTTCGATGATCACCGTGGTGCCGGTTTTACGCACGGCGCCGACGGCGGGGAAGGTGTCTTTGCGGATTGCCCAGAGCTTGGCGTTTTCCAGAGGATCTTCGGTGAAGTCGACTTGCTTCTCCACCGGGAAACCACTGAGCGACGCCATGATTTGCGCCAGGTGTTCCTGCAGTAAAGTGGAAGACGCGGCGCGGGATTCGATCAGCAGCGCGCAGGCATTGTTCGACAGCTGCTGTACGAACGCGGGCATACCCGGTTTGTCTTGCACCGAGCGCAGGCTGCGCCGATCCAGCAGTTCTACGGCGGATACCGGTTGGCTTTTCAACACGGTGACCGCGTTGCAGCAGGTTTCCACATCCGGGAACACGATCAGCGCCGAAGCCTTGTTCGGGTGATCGATCACCGTGTTGTAGGTCACCGCGCTGATGAAGCCAAGCGTGCCTTCGGAACCGACCAGCAGGTGGCTCAAGATATCCACAGGCTCATCGAAATCCACCAAGGCATTCAGCGACAGGCCAGTGGTATTTTTCAGACGGTATTTGTGGCGGATTCGTGCGGCGAGTTCGGCGTTGGCGCGGGTTTCGCGGCCCAAGGTCGTCAAGCGCTCCAGCAACTCGCCATGACTGTTGCGAAAAGCGTCGACGCTGGCAGCGTCCTCGGTATCCAGGCGTGTGCCATCGGCGAGTACCAGGCGAATGCCGGCCAGCGTGTGGTAGGTGTTTTGCGCGGTGCCGCAGCACATGCCGCTGGCGTTGTTGGCGACGATGCCGCCGATCTTGCAGGCGTTGATCGACGCTGGATCCGGGCCGATCTTGCGCCCGAACGGTGCCAGCCATGCGTTGGCCTGCGCGCCGATCACACCTGGTTGCAGGCGAATCTGCGTGCCTTGGCCACGAATCTCGCGGGCGTTCCAGTTATCCCCAAGCACTATCAACACGGAGTCGCTAATCGCTTGGCCTGACAGGCTGGTGCCCGCAGCGCGGAAGGTCACCGGGACATGGTCACGCTGGGCCAGTTTCAGCAGCGCGACCACTTCATCTTCGGACTCGACGCGGATTACCAGTTGCGGAATCAGTCGATAAAAACTGGCATCCGTACCAAAGGCCAGGGTCGATAACGGGTCATCAAAACGGCGCTCGGCGGGAATCAGTTGCTGCGCATCACGCAGGAAGTCAACGGGAAGCGTCATTGGTCCTCCAGAATCAGAACCACCAGGTCTTTCGGGCCGTGGGCGCCGTATGCCAGTACTTGCTCAATGTCGGCAGTTTTCGATGGGCCGGAGACCAGTAGAGCATTGGTCGGCATGCCTTGCGCCCATTCGAATTCCTGTTGCACCTGATAGAAGTTGTCGCGGATTTCACTGGCCTTGAGCAGGGCGAAATGCACCGGCGGCACCAGGCTCATCAGTCGTGGTTCTTCTCGGGTTGGCCACATGATCAAACTGCCGGTGGCGGCGATCGCGCCGAGGGTTCCGGTGAGACTGGCCGGGGTGTCATTGAACAGTTCGGCTTTCCACTCTTCCATCGGCCGGTCGTAGGATTTCAGCGTCGGCAGCTCGGGATTGTTCGCCCAGTGCTGAACGATTTTCTGCCCGTGCGCTGTCGTCGGTGCGATCAACAGGCTCGGCAGCTGACGATCACGCAGCAATTGTGCGAGCAAGGCTGGCCATTCTTCGCCTGAGGTCAGGTGGATTTCGGTGTGCACCGCTTCCATCAATTTGCGCAGTTGCGGGATGCGTTGTTCGGCGCTGTAGGTGTAGGGCTGCGTCACCAGATCGACATCGAAGTCGTCGGCAATCGGTGTGGTTCCCGTCAGACTTTTCCGCAGTTTGCCGAGGATATTGTGCTTGGCGCTCATCAGCGGTCTCCCTGTTTGGCCAGATGCTCGCGGGCCATGTCGTGCAGTGAGCGAGCGGCGGGTTTCGGCGCGCTGTGGTTTTGTGTCCAAGGGCCGACGTTGCTTGGCGTCAGGGCGCGCAGGCGCGTGGCGAAGAAACCGAACAGTCGATACAAGGTTGGCGAGCTGTTGAGTTTCGCCCAGGCGTTCCAGATAAAGCGTTCCTTGCGCGAATACTTGCTGCCCTGACCGCGCATCACTTGATTCGGGCTGTCAGGGGCTTTGACGTTTTCTTCGCGCAGGCGTCGCAGGATCGCCGGGATCGGAATTTTTACCGGGCAGACTTCACCGCAGGCACCGCACAGCGATGACGCGCTCGGGTGATCCGGTACCTTCGCCAGACCGACCATGTGCGGGGTGATGATTTTGCCGATCGGCCCCGGATACACCTCGCCGTAAGTGTGGCCGCCGACGCGGGTATAGACTGGGCAATGATTCATGCAGGCGCCGCAGCGGATGCAATTCAAGGTCTGGCGCAGTTCGCTGTCGGCGAAAGCCTGGCTGCGACCGTTGTCGAGCAGCACCAGATGCACTTCCTGTGGGCCGTCGAGTTCGTGTTCCTTGCGCGGGCCGGAGATCATGTTGACGTAAGTGGTGATCGGAATGCCCAGCGCCGAGCGCGTCAGCAGTGACAGCAACGGCACCACGTCGCGTAGGTTTTCCACGACTTTTTCGATACCGGTGACGGCGATGTGCACTGGCGGCACGGTGGTGGTCATGCGGCCGTTGCCTTCGTTTTCCACCAGCAGCAGGGTGCCGGTTTCGGCCACGGCGAAGTTGACACCGGAGACGCCGATGTCCGCTTCGAAGAATTTCTGCCGCAGGACTCTGCGACCGATCTGAATGAGTTGGTCAACGTCCTTGGTGTATTCCACGCCAAGTTTGTCGTGGAACAAGGACGCGACCTGACCGGCATTCTTGTGGATCGCCGGCATAATGATGTGTGAAGGCTTCTCGTGGTCGAGCTGGACGATGTATTCCCCCATATCGGACTCCAGACATTCAATGTCCCGAGCCTCGAGGAAATGGTTCATCTCCATCTCTTCGCTGACCATCGATTTGCCCTTGATCACTTGCCGCGCCTCGTGAGCGCGGATGATCGATAAGACGATGCCATTGGCCTCGTCCACCGTTTCCGCCCAGTGCACTGTCACACCGTTGCGGGTCAGGTTCTGTTCCAGTTGCTCGAGCAGGTCGGGCAACTTGGACAGCGCGCGGGCTTTGATCGAATTGCCCAGTGCGCGCAAATGTTCTCTTTCGTGGGCATCGCTGAAAGCGGCTGCCCGCTTGAGCATCAGTGAGTCCATGGCAGTGCGGAAGTTGTTCCGCAGTTGCTGATCACCCAAGGCGTTGTGCGCCCGGGTGCGGAAATCCTCTTCTACGGCGACCGTAGGAATAATCGCGGAAGTGCTCATTGCGCACCCCCGGTTCGTTGCCACAGAAAGCTGGCGAGATGTTGCCCGCGCAGCGCTTCTTTTTGTTTCTCCAATGCGCCGTTGATGTTCATCAAACAGCCACAATCGGCGCTCAATACCTTGTGCGCGCCGGAATCCTTCAACGCTTGGGTCTTGTCAGCCACCATCGCGCCGGAAATGTCTGGCATACGGACGCTGAATGTTCCGCCGAAGCCACAGCATTCGCTTTCGTGGTCATGGTTGACCCGTTCCACGTTGCTCAACTGCGCCAACAACTCGCGGCCGTGCAGGTGGGTGTTCATTTCGCGGCGTGCCGAACACGAAGTGTGCAGCGCGACTTTGACCGGTTCGCCGCTGTCCTTGAGCTGCACCTTGCAGACGAACAGCAGAAACTCGGCCAGTTCATAGGTGCGGGCCGCGAGGGCCTGAACCTGTCTCAACGTCTCCGGCTCGTCCTTGAACAAGTCGGCGTAATGCTCGCGCAGCATGCCGGCGCAGGATCCCGACGGCACCACCACCGGATAGTCCCCGGCAAACAGCGCCAGCTGCGAGCGCGCTACCGTCCGCGCCTGCTCGGTGTAACCCGAGGTGTAGGCCGGTTGCCCGCAGCAACTTTGCCCTTGTGGATACTCGACCCGGATCCCTTCGCGCTCCAGCAAGTGGATCGCGTCCATCCCGGCTTCGGGGTAGAACAGATCGACCACGCACGTGCCGAACAGGTAGACCCGCGCCGGTTTCTCGCTGGGGTATTGCCGAGGTTCGGGCAGTGGCGGTGCCACACGGGTCGCGTTTGGCACGGCGTTGTAAAAAAGCTCGCTCATCAGGCGTGTCTCCGGGTGGGCCCGGTTATCCGTCTGTTGCGGCTGCTGAAATATAGAGAGAGTTGCTTTCAGCAGCCTTACAGACCGGGTTGTGAATTGCTGACGCTGAAATCACGGATCGGCGTCGGTTATTTCCATGCTTCTTGTAGGTTTAGTGCACCAACATGCCGGTGAACCAGTAGGCCTGAGCCAGGGTGATCAAACCGACAATCGTTGCAAAGAATAGGCTGTGCTTGAGCGTGAAGCGGAACAGATCCGATTCCTTGCCCACCAGTCCGGTCGCGGCGCAGGCCACGGCGATCGATTGTGGCGAGATCATTTTGCCGGTCACTCCGCCGCTGGTGTTCGCTGCCACCAGCAGGGTGTCGTTGACGCCGATCTGGTGTGCGGTGGTCGCCTGCAATGAACTGAACAGCGCGTTGGACGAAGTATCGGAACCGGTGAGGAACACGCCGAGCCAGCCGAGGAACGGCGAGAAGAACGGGAATGCCGCGCCGGTTCCGGCCAATACCAGGGCCATGGTCGAAGACATGCCGGAGTAGTTGGTGACGAAGGCGAACGCCAGCACCATGCCGATCGACAGGATGGGCCAGCGCAGTTCGTAGAAGGTTTCTTTCAAAGTGGTAAGACCAGTTTTGAAATTGATCTTCAGGACCAGCATCGAGATCAGCGCGGAGAAGAAAATCGCCGTGCCAGTCGCGGAAATCGGGTCGAGTTTGAACACCGCCGGGATGGCAGTCGGGGCGGCCACGATCGGTGCGGTTTTGATCACCAGTTGATCAAGATGCGGGATCGCGAAGTTGAACACCCAGCTGTACATCGAACCGCCAGCGGCGAACATCGCTTTGAAAGGCTTCAGCGTCCAGATGGTCACCAGCACGGTGAGGATCAGAAACGGCGACCAGGCTTTGAAAATTTCCCCAAGGCTGTAAGGCGACGCCACGGTGGTGCGCTTTTGGCCGAAACCACCGACGCTGGCGGTGATTGCTGCGCTGGAGGTGGCGCCAGCGATTTGCGCGCCGGCGGTGCGTTTTGGCTGCCAGACTTTCAGGAACAGGGTCAGGGAAATCAGGCTGGCCAAGGCCGAGGTGATGTCCGGCAACTCTGGGCCGATGAAGTTGGACGTGAAGTACTGGGTGATGGCGAAGCTCAGGCCCGCGACCAATGCAGCCGGCCAGGTTTCGCGCACGCCGCGCAGACCGTCCATCATGAACACTAGCCAGAACGGTACGAACAGCGACAGCAGTGGCAGTTGGCGACCGGTCATGGCGCCGATCTTGAACGCGTCGATGCCGGTGACTTGGCCGGCAACGATGATCGGGATCCCCAGGGCACCGAACGCAACCGGCGCGGTGTTGGCGATCAGGCACAGGCCGGCGGCGTACAGCGGGTTGAAGCCCAGCCCTACCAGAAGTGCGGCAGTAATCGCCACGGGCGCACCGAAACCGGCAGCACCTTCCAGAAACGCACCGAAGCAGAAACCGATCAGCAGCACTTGCAGGCGCTGGTCGTCAGTAATCGATAACACCGAACTGCGAATGACCTCGAACTGGCCACTTTTGACCGTCAGTTTGTAGAGGAATACCGCCGCGACAATGATCCAGGCAATCGGCCACAGACCGTAGGCGAAACCGTATCCGGCGGCGGCGAAGGCCATGTCGACCGGCATCTGGAACGCGAAGATTGCTACGGCAATCGACAGGGCGAGGGTGATGCTCCCGGCGACATGGCCTTTGAGGCGGAACACCGCCAATGCGAGGAAAAAGAACACGATGGGGATGACGGCCGCGAGTGCGGACACGCCGAGACTGCCGAGCGGGCTGTAGAGCTGTTGCCAGGTTTGCATATGGGGTGGCCCCTAATTGTTGTTGGTCAGGCACTGTCAGCGTTCTTGGATAATTGGTAAGACCAATTTACAATCGCTGTTGGCTAGGGTAAAAGCCTTGATGTCGGTGTGTCAATTTGTCGCCCTGAAACTTTTGCCGAACAAGCGGTGCAGATCGCATCTGATCCGGTTTCGGCAAGTGGCGTCTGGTAGGTGTCGGCAAGGCGCCGATAGGCCAGAATAGAGAGCCCGGCGAGCGGTCGGGATCGTGGAGAAATGAGTTATGGGGTTTGATCAGATTCGGCAGCGCCGTTTGTCTGACGATATTGTCGAGCGACTTGAGGGGATGATCCTCGAGGGCACGCTGAAGTCCGGTGAGCGGCTGCCGGCGGAGCGCACGCTGGCCGAACAATTTGGCGTATCACGGCCGTCGCTGCGCGAAGCGATTCAGAAACTGGCGGCCAAAGGGCTGCTGGTCAGTCGCCAGGGCGGCGGCAATTATGTGGTGGAAAGCCTCGGGTCGACGTTCAGTGATCCGCTGTTGCAGCTGCTTGAAAGCAACCCCGAGGCACAACGCGATCTACTGGAATTTCGGCACACTCTGGAGGCATCGTGCGCCTATTACGCTGCATTGCGCGCTACTGATGTGGATCGCGAGCGCTTGACCGCAGCGTTCGAAGAACTACAGGACTGCTATTCGCGTCACGATGAAGTCAGCCGGGCGGAGGAGGGCGCGGCTGATGCGAAATTCCATCTGGCAATTGCCGAAGCCAGCCATAACGCGGTGTTGCTGCACACTATTCGCGGGCTGTTCGATCTGCTCAAACGTAATGTGGTCACCAACATCGGCGGCATGTACAAGCAGCGCACGGAAACCCGCGACATGCTGATTACCCAGCATCGGGAATTGTATATGGCGATTATTGAAGGTCGTGCGGAGCAGGCGCGGGAAGTTTCCAGCAGACATATTTTGTATGTGCAGGAAGTGCTGGAAGAGGTGCGGCAGGAGGTTCAGCGCATGGCTCGGGCGGAGCGGCGCAAGGGGATGTGATCAGTTGTTTCTGTGGTGATGTTGCAATAGCGTTCGCGAGCAAGCTCGCTCCCACATTTGAAATGCATTCCAAGGTGGGAGCGAGCTTGCTCGCGAATACGCTCTAAAGGCAGAGGAAATTAATCTTCCTTGCCCTTGTTGCGCACCGCACGCTGCAGTTCACGACCGGCATCGCGCTCGCGCTCGGTGTCACGCTTGTCGTATTCCTTCTTGCCCTTGCCCAGAGCGATCTCGCACTTGACCATGTGCTTGCTCCAGTACCAGGACAGGCAGACGCAGGCGTAACCCTTTTGCTGCACCATCGCTGCAAGCTTTTCCAGCTCGCGGCGGTTGAGCAGCAATTTGCGTGTGCGCACCGGGTCGGCGATGACGTGGGTGCTTGCGGTCATCAGAGGCGTGATGTGGCTGCCGAGCAACCACGCTTCGCCATCCTTGAGCAGGACATAGCTGTCGACCAGCTGTAGCTTGCTTGCCCGCAGACTTTTTACTTCCCAGCCGGCCAGGACCAGACCAGCCTCGAACTTGTGTTCGATGAAGTAATCGTGTCGCGCCTTTTTGTTCTGCGCGATGGTCCCTGTTGGGTGTTTCTTCTGTTTAGCCATAGGGGCGGCATTATATGGAGATAAACGGCTGTCGGCTACGGTGATGCTGCGTGCTTGAGCAGGTTGAGTGAATCCCGGACAATGCGGCCTCTTTTTCTAACGCTTGGGCGTGATAAACGATGTCGACAGACAAGGTTTCTGTCCACGGCAGTTGGGCTAGCCGCTGGGTATTCATACTCGCCGCGACCGGTTCGGCCGTGGGACTGGGTAGTATCTGGAAGTTCCCCTACATGGTCGGGGTCTACGGCGGCGGTGCCTTTGTGCTGATGTTTCTGGCGTGTATCGCGCTGATCGGCATCCCGGTCATGCTGGCTGAAACCCTGATCGGCCGGCGCGCTCGGCAGAGTCCGGCGAACGCCTTGAAGGTGCTGGCGCTGGAAGCCGGGCACTCGGGCAAGTGGTCGTGGGGGGCATTTGCCGGGATGATCACGGCGTTGCTGATCCTGTCTTTCTATAGTGTGGTCGGCGGCTGGTCGCTGGACTACATCGTCGACATGGGGCGCGGTGACTTCCAGGGCGCCACGGCCGATCAGGTCGGCGCTTATTTCGGCAATGTCATCTCCAATCCATGGCGTCTGACACTTTGGCACACGATTTTTATGCTGCTGTCGGCCTTCGTCATCGCCAAAGGCGTGGTCGCCGGGCTTGAACGCAGCCTGCGCATCATGATGCCGCTGCTGTTCGTGATGATCCTGGTATTGCTGGGTTACAGCATGACCACCGGGCATTTCATGGAGGGCGTGCATTTCATGTTCGACTTCCACCCGGAAAAAGTCCTCGACGGCTTGTTGCCGGCGATGGGGCATGCGTTCTTCTCGCTGAGTGTCGGTGTCGGCTCGATCATGATCTACGGTGCTTATATGCCAAAGAGCTCATCGTTGTCGGGAACCGTTGTCGGCGTGGCACTGCTCGATACCTTTGTTTCGCTGATCGCCGGCCTGGCCCTGTTCCCGATTGTATTTGCCGGAGGCCTGAACCCTAGCGAAGGGCCGGGGCTGATGTTCGTCAGTCTGCCATTTGCCTTTGGTAATGTGGCGTTCGGTCAGTTGATGGGCGTGGTGTTCTTTGTGCTGGTGGCGATCGCGGCATGGAGTTCGGCGATCTCCCTTCTGGAGCCGATGGTTGCCTATCTGGTTGAGCGCACCAAAGTCAGCCGCGCGTGGGTGACTTTCTGGCTGGCGTTCATCTGCTGGTTCGTTGGTCTGGGTACAGTGTTCTCCTTCAATATCTGGAAGGAAGCCAAATTTTTCGTGAACGAAGGCGGGATGTTCCATCTCTACCAATGGGGTGCGCAGAGCGGTCTGGACTTCTTTGGCGTGATCGATTTCTTCACCTCGCGGATCATGTTGCCGCTCGGTGGCCTGTGTTTCGTGCTGTTTGCCGGATGGGTGATGGGACGTGAAGCGGTGCGCGATGAATTGTCGATCCGCAACCCGGCACTGTTCGCCCTGTCTTTGTTTTTGATGCGCTACGTGGCGCCTATCGGCATTGTTGTAGTGTTTGCCGCTCAGCTCTGGAAGTAACGCTTACATGACGACACATATTCAACGATCGGCGTTGCTGCCGTACCCGGCGCAATTTCTCTATGACCTGGTCAACGACGTGGCGCGCTACCCGGAATTTCTGCCGTGGTGTTCCTCCGCTGAAGTGCTGGAAAGTTCGCCGGAGCACATGCGCGCCAGTGTTGGCGTGGCCAAGGGCGGTCTCAGTCAGCATTTTGTGACGCGCAATACCCTGGTGCCGGGGCAGTCGATCGAGATGAACCTGGAAGAAGGGCCGTTCAATCAACTGCACGGCGTCTGGGTGTTCAAGGTGTTGAACGAGAAGGCCTGCAAGATCAGCCTGGATCTGTCGTTTGATTACGCCGGGCCGCTGGTGCGCGCGACGTTGGGGCCGCTGTTCAATCAGGCCGCCAATACGCTGGTGGACGCGTTCTGCCAGCGCGCCAAGCAGATGCATGGTTGATCCTGTGATCGAGATAGAGGTGGTATACGCGGCCGTGGATCGTCAGGTATTGCGCTCATTCAGCGTCAATGAAGGCGCGACGGTGCGGGGTGCGGTGCTTGCGTCGGGTATCTGTAGCGAGTTTCCCGAGCTGAATCTGGCGGAGTGTCCGTTGGGTATCTTCGGCAAAGTGGTGGCTGACCCTGATACGCGGGTGATTCAGGAGGGGGAGCGCATCGAAATTTATCGCCCGTTGCTTGCCGACCCCAAAGAGGTTCGACGTTTGCGTGCTGCCAAGGCTGCCGCAGCCAAGGCTCGAAACGCGTAAAAGGACAAATTGCAGGCAATAAAAAACCCGGAATCTCCGGGTTTTTTATTGCCTCGCCAATTATTTATTGCGGCGAGGTATCCAGCGGCTCTGGTGTCGGAACCGGAACGGTTTCCACACCATCGACGTCCTTCTGGATCTGATCCAGCAAGGAACCTGGCTTGACCGGTTTTTCCGGTTTTGGCTTCTCGGCGTTTTCAGCAGGAGCGGTCACGGTCGTTCCACTGTCCTTGCCGAGAATGGCTTCGTCACGGCTTACGCCCGGCATAAAGTCACCGGACAGGCTGACAAGCTGGTCGTTTGAGTTGAAAATAACGCTGATGCGTTCCTGTTGGCGTTCACCGCCACCCGGTTGCAGGCTGTACAGATAATCCCAGCGATCGGCATGGAACGTGTCGGCAAGCAGAGGGTTGCCCATGATAAACCGTACTTGCGGCCGGGTCATTCCCGGGCGTAACTGGTCTATCATGTCCTGCGTGACGACATTGCCCTGCTGGATGTCGATTTTGTAAACCCCGGGGAATGAACAACCGGCGAGTGCGAGCAGTCCCACAAAGGTGAAACTGGTTAGCAAGAGCTTGGTGTTTTGCATCGGTGGGCGACTTCCACTATCTTGGCTGGGACAACGTAAACGCCGATCATACCCGCATTAAGAGAAGCTGCGAAGCAGCATCGCGAGAAAGCTGACCATGGTTGAAAATAGCGAACTACGCAAAGCCGGCCTTAAAGTGACCCTGCCACGGGTCAAGATCCTGCAAATGCTCGACTCCACCGAGCAGCGTCACATGAGCGCCGAGGACGTCTACAAGGCGTTGATGGAAGCTGGCGAGGACGTCGGTCTGGCCACGGTTTACCGTGTTCTGACCCAGTTCGAAGCAGCTGGCCTCGTGGTCCGTCACAATTTCGACGGTGGCCACGCGGTATTCGAATTGGCCGATGGTGGTCACCATGACCATATGGTCAACGTGGAGTCGGGTGAAGTCATCGAATTCTTCGACGAAGAAATCGAAAAACTTCAGAAATCTATCGTCGAGAAGCATGGCTTCGAGATGGTTGATCACAATCTGGTTCTATACGTGCGCAAGAAAAAGTAAGCATGTCGCGCGAATTTCCGTTCGCGAAACGAGCGAAGGCGACCCAAGGGTCGCCTTCGTGCTTTCTGCCATCATCAAACTTTTGCGGTGACGACCATTTTCTTGGCGTGGGCCAGGGACTCCTTGGTTAAGTCTATGCCGCCGAGCATTCGCGCCACCTCTTCTATACGTTCATTTTTGCTCAATTTGGAGACGGCTGTATGCGTTGCCTCTTCGCCCCGAACCTTGTGTACGAATAAATGTTGATGCCCTTGCGCCGCTACTTGGGGCAGGTGAGTCACTGTCAGTACCTGGCCGCGTTCGCCGAGGCGGCGCAATAACTGGCCGACGATTTCAGCGGTCGGGCCGCCGATGCCTACGTCGACTTCGTCGAATACCAGTGTTGGCACACGAGACGTCTGCGCGGTGATGACCTGAATCGCCAGGCTTATCCGTGACAACTCGCCACCGGATGCCACTTTCGCCAGTGCCTTCAGCGGTTGGCCGGGGTTAGCGCTGACCAGCAGTTCAACCTGTTCCAGTCCATTAGGTAGCAGTTCGTCGCTGCAGTTGGCGCGTAGCTCAATGGTGAAGCGCCCACCGGGCATGCCAAGTCGCTGAATCTCCTGCTCCACCGCGCTGGCCAGGCTGCCGGCAGCACGATGCCGCAAATCGCTCAGTTCCCGGGCCTTCTCCTGATAGTGGCGGGCATAGGAGGCCAATTCTTCCCCAAGGCGCTCAATGGATTCGTCATTGGCATTGAGGGTTTCGATTTCATCCAGCAGCTTCTGCTGCATTTCGCCGACTTCGGTTGGCTGAATCCGGTGCTTGCGCGCCAGGGTGTAAATCGCGTCGAGGCGTTCTTCGAGATACTGCAGGCGCGCCGGATCGGCATCGAAGTTGTCGAGGAAGCGATTGAGTTCGCCGACGGCCTCTTCAACCTGAATCTGTGCGCTGGTCAGCAGGCTGCTGGCTTCGCCCAATGCGCCGACGGAGTTATTCACGCTCGACAGACGATTGAGGCTGGCGGTCAGCGCGTTCAGCACATTGCCGGAATCGCTTTCGCTGCATTGCTCTACCACTTGCCGGCAAATGCCCAGCAGCGTCTCGGCGTTGGTCAGGTTTTTGTGTTCCTGCTCCAGTTGCTCCAGTTCGTTGTCACCGAGGCCGAGGTTTTCCAGCTCTTCGAGCTGATAGCTGAGCAGTTGATGGCGGGCGCGTTGTTCGTCACCGGAATTGGACAGACGCTCCAGTTCCTGGCGAGTCTGGCGCCAGCGCTGGGCGGCGAGCTGAACCTGGCGGGCCAGATCCGTGGCGCCGGCATACTCGTCCAGCAAGCGGCGATGGGTATCGGTTTTCAACAGGGACTGGTGTTCATGCTGGCTGTGGATATCGATCAACAACTCGCCCAATGACTTGAGATCGCCCAGGGGGCAAGGGGTGCCATTGATGTAGCCGCGCGAGCGACCTTCCGACGTGATTACCCGGCGCAGAATGCAGGGGCCATCAGTCTCCAGATCGCGTTCGGCCAGCCACGCGCTGGCTTCGGGAATATCGGCCAGATCGAAAGTCGCGAGGATGTCGGCTTTGTCGGCGCCGGGACGCACCACGCCACTGTCGGCACGATCACCGAGGGTCAGGCCAAGCGCGTCAAGCATGATCGACTTGCCGGCGCCGGTTTCCCCTGTGATCACGCTCATCCCGCGATCAAGTTCAAGATCGAGATGTTCAACGATGGCGTAGTTGTGTACGGACAGGTGCACCAGCATAAAGGCCGCTCCCAGGCTTTAGGTCTGGTTATTTATACAGTGTTTTGTTTCAGGCTGACAATGCCCTCCCTTAGGTCGATTTGCTTGAAACGCAGATCTGCTTAGCGCATCGAGGAATGACAATGCGGCACTTTTTTGTAGGGTTAATGATTGAAGGCCCTTGAAGCCTGATTTTGCGGCCCCATATATCGGGGCAGAAGCGCGAGTCAGGCTCGCGGACGAAATTGAAAGGAGAATTCTATGGCTGACGAACAGACAGTAGATACGCAAAACCCAGAAGCCAATCAGGCGCCCGAAGGTTCGGGTGATGACCTGGCGACCCGTGTACAAGTGCTCGAAGAGCAATTGGCCGCCGCGCAGGATCAATCTCTGCGTGTAGCTGCCGATCTGCAGAACGTCCGTCGCCGTGCCGAGCAGGACGTCGAGAAGGCGCACAAGTTTGCCCTTGAAAAATTCGCTGGCGACTTGCTGCCGATCGTCGACAGCCTGGAGCGCGGCCTCGAGCTGTCGAACCCGGACGACGAAAGCATCCGTCCGATGCGCGAAGGCATCGAGCTGACGCTGAAAATGTTCCACGACACCCTCAAGCGTTATCAGTTGGAAGCGATCGATCCGCATGGCGAACCGTTCAACGCCGTCCAGCATCAGGCAATGGCCATGCAGGAAAGCGCCGACGTAGAACCGAACAGCGTTCTGAAGGTGTTCCAGAAGGGCTACCAGCTCAACGGTCGCCTGCTGCGTCCGGCCATGGTTGTGGTCAGCAAGGCGCCTGCGCCAATTTCGCCTTCGATTGACGAGAAGGCTTGAAATTAGCCGCAAGGCCCCCATTTAGAAGTCAAGCGTTTAAGTATTACCACAGTCAGCCACCACTGCTGCGGCAAAAAAATCCAAAGTTTCGGGAGAGTTAACATGGGCAAAATTATCGGTATCGACCTGGGGACTACCAACTCCTGCGTCTCCGTGCTGGAAAACGGCAAAGCAAAAGTTATCGAAAACGCTGAAGGCGCGCGTACCACGCCGTCGATCATCGCTTACGCCAACGATGGCGAAATCCTTGTAGGTCAGTCGGCCAAGCGTCAGGCCGTGACCAATCCGCACAACACTCTGTACGCGGTAAAGCGTCTGATCGGTCGTCGTTTCGACGAAGAAGTTGTGCAGAAAGACATCCAGATGGTTCCTTACAAGATCGTCAAGGCTGACAACAACGACGCTTGGGTTGAAGTGAACGGCCAGAAAATGGCACCGCCACAAATCTCGGCTGAAATCCTGAAAAAGATGAAGAAGACCGCCGAAGACTACCTCGGCGAGACCGTGACCGAAGCGGTGATCACCGTTCCGGCCTACTTCAACGACAGCCAGCGTCAGGCGACCAAAGACGCCGGCCGCATCGCTGGTCTGGACGTAAAACGTATCATCAACGAACCAACCGCAGCTGCTCTGGCTTACGGTATGGACAAGGCCAAGGGCGACCACACCGTGATCGTTTATGACCTGGGTGGCGGTACGTTCGACGTTTCCGTGATCGAGATCGCTGAAGTTGATGGCGAGCACCAGTTCGAAGTTCTGGCCACCAACGGTGACACGTTCCTCGGCGGTGAAGACTTCGACATTCGTCTGATCGACTACCTCGTTGACGAATTCAAGAAAGAAAGCGGCATGAACCTCAAAGGTGACCCGCTGGCCATGCAGCGCCTGAAAGAAGCCGCTGAGAAAGCCAAGATCGAGCTGTCGTCCGCTCAGTCGACCGACGTCAACCTGCCGTACATCACTGCAGATGCGACCGGTCCTAAGCACCTGAACGTGAAGATCTCGCGTGCCAAGCTCGAAGCACTGGTTGAAGACCTGGTTCAGCGCACCATCGAACCTTGCCGCATCGCCATGAAAGATGCAGGTCTGGACGTTGGCGCGATCAACGACGTGATCCTGGTCGGTGGTCAGACCCGTATGCCGCTGGTGCAGAAGCTGGTTACCGATTTCTTCGGTAAAGAAGCTCGCAAAGACGTTAACCCGGACGAAGCCGTTGCCATGGGTGCCGCGATTCAGGGCGCCGTTCTGGCTGGTGACGTGAAAGACGTTCTGCTGCTCGACGTCAGCCCGCTGACCCTGGGTATCGAAACCATGGGTGGCGTGATGACCGCGCTGATCGAGAAAAACACCACGATTCCTACCAAGAAATCGCAAGTGTTCTCGACTGCCGACGACAACCAGGGCGCTGTGACCATTCACGTACTGCAGGGCGAGCGTAAGCAAGCCACTCAGAACAAGTCCCTGGGCAAGTTCGACCTGGCCGACATTCCACCTGCTCCACGTGGCGTGCCGCAGATCGAAGTGACCTTCGACATCGACGCTAACGGCATTCTGCACGTTGGTGCGAAAGACAAGGCGACCGGCAAGACTCAGTCGATCGTGATCAAGGCCAACTCCGGTCTGTCCGACGAAGAAATCGAGCGCATGGTGCGTGACGCCGAAGCCAACGCTGAGGAAGATCGCAAGTTCGAAGAGCTGGCCGCTGCCCGTAACCAGGGTGATGCACTGGTTCACTCGACGCGCAAAATGATTGCTGACGCGGGCGACAAAGTCACCGCCGAAGAGAAGACTGCGATCGAAGCCGCTGTGGTTGCTCTGGAAGCTGCTGTCAAAGGCGACGACAAGGCCGCTATCGAAGCGAAGGTTGAAGAGCTGTCGAAAGTCTCCGCTCCGGTTGCTCAGAAGATGTACGCCGAACAGGCTCAGCCAGCTGATGGCGCAGCCCCGCAAGGCGAATCGGCTGAGAAGGCTGACGACGTTGTCGATGCAGAGTTCGAAGAAGTCAAAGACCACAAGTAAGTTGTTGGTCGGCCGGTTGACTGCCTTTAGGCAGTGACTGGTAGGATGTCGCCGCGCGGGAGCTAGCTCCCGCGTTGGCGTATCTGGAATACGCGAATTTTTACAGCATGCGACAAGGTTCGGATGTTGGCGGTATGGCCGGGAATGCTCCTGCTTTTCGCGCCGCAAGTACCGCAAGAAACAAAGACCAGGATCGTTGAATTGACGTGAGTTGGGTCCGGGCCTGTATTGGGGCTCAACGAGTTTGGCCATCCTCAGGAGGGGTTTGCCGAACGTCCTCAAGAGTGCAGAAGACTTATGGCAAAGCGTGACTATTACGAAGTGTTGGGTGTTGAGCGCGGCTCAAGCGATGCGGACCTGAAGAAGGCTTACCGTCGTCTGGCGATGAAGCACCACCCGGACCGTAATCCCGATGACAAAACATCGGAAGAAATGTTCAAAGAGGCCAACGAGGCCTATGAAGTGCTGTCCGACTCGAGCAAGCGTGCGGCGTACGATCAGTACGGCCATGCCGGCGTCGACCCGAGCATGGGTGGCGGTGGCGCCGGTTTCGGCGGTCAGAATTTCTCGGACATCTTCGGTGATGTCTTCAGTGATTTCTTCGGTGGCGGTCGCGGCGGTTCCCGTGGCGGCGCTCAGCGTGGCAGCGACTTGCGCTACACCCTGGAGCTGAATCTGGAAGAAGCGGTACGCGGCACGTCGGTGAATATCCGCGTTCCGACGCTGGTCAACTGCAAACCGTGCGATGGCTCGGGTGCGAAGAAAGGCTCGTCGCCATCGACGTGCCCGACCTGTGGTGGCATCGGTCAGGTGCGCATGCAGCAGGGCTTCTTCTCGGTGCAGCAAACCTGCCCGCGTTGCCATGGCCAAGGCAAGATCATTTCCGATCCGTGCGACTCCTGCCACGGTGACGGCCGCGTTGAAGAATACAAAACCCTGTCGGTCAAAGTGCCGGCTGGCGTCGATACCGGCGACCGCATTCGTCTGTCTGGTGAAGGCGAGGCGGGCACGCAGGGCGGCCCGACGGGCGACCTGTATGTGGTCATCAATGTCCGCGAGCACGACATTTTCCAGCGCGATGGCAAGCACCTGTTTTGCGAAGTGCCGATCAGCTTCGTCGATGCGGCGCTGGGCGGCGAGCTGGAAATTCCGACCCTCGACGGTCGCGTCAAACTGAAAATCCCTGAAGGGACCCAGACCGGCAAGCAGTTCCGTGTACGCGGCAAGGGCGTCGCGCCGGTGCGTGGCGGTGGTGCGGGCGACTTGATGTGCCGCGTGGCAGTCGAGACCCCGGTCAACCTGAACCGTCGTCAGCGCGAACTGCTGGAAGAATTCCGCAGCTCGCTGGCGGACGACAACAGTCACTCGCCGAAAACCACCGGTTGGTTCGACGGTGTGAAGCGTTTCTTCGGCGATCTGTAAGGAGTCGGCATGCGACGTATAGCTGTGATGGGCGCTGCTGGGCGCATGGGCAAGATTCTGGTCGAGGCCGTGCAGCAGCGCGCGCCGCTGACCGGGTTGACCGCTGCCGTGGTTCGTCCGGGCAGCACACTGATCGGCGTCGATGCCGGTGAGCTGGCCTCGCTGGGTCGCATCGGCGTGCCTTTGTCCGGTCATATCGAGGCGGTCGCTGAAGAGTTTGATGTATTGATCGACTTCACGCTGCCGGAAGTGATGCTGAAAAACCTCGCGTTCTGCCGTAAGGCCGGCAAGGCCATGGTTATCGGTACCACTGGCCTCGACGCTGGGCAGAAGCAGTTGCTGGTCGAGGCGGGCAAGGACATTCCGATCGTGTTCGCGGCCAATTTCAGTGTCGGCGTCAATCTGTCGCTGAAACTGCTGGATATGGCAGCGCGCGTGCTGGGTGATGAAGCGGACATCGAAATCATCGAAGCGCATCACCGGCACAAGATCGATGCGCCGTCGGGTACGGCGTTGCGCATGGGTGAAGTGATTGCCAGTGCGCTGGATCGTGATCTGCAGAAGGTTGCGGTCTACGGTCGTGAGGGCCACACCGGCGCTCGTGAGCGTGAAACCATCGGCTTCGCCACTGTTCGTGGTGGTGATGTGGTGGGTGATCACACCGTGCTGTTCGCCTGCGAAGGTGAGCGTCTGGAAATCACGCACAAGGCGTCGAGCCGCATGACGTTCGCCAAGGGCGCGGTGCGTGCGGCTTTGTGGCTGGATGGTCGCGAGCCGGGTCTGTACGACATGCAAGACGTGCTCGACCTGCGTTGATACACTGCTGAACCCGGCGCAAACGCCCTGTTTGCGCTGGTTTTTCTCCGCTTGGCGACGACCTGTCGCATTCTCCGGCCTTTTCGGCTCTTTAGCGGTGGACCAAAAAAGCCTTTTTCTGTAAGCTACAGCTTTAGTGTGTCCACTAAAAGCGCGCAGAATAATTCAGTGAAGAAGCGGGGTGACGTGTCCATACGTCACTCCGCTTTTTTACAACCTGCGATCGCCCTTTCATGCGTTATTTACGGGAGGTCTTCTTGACTAAGCCAGCCATACTTGCCCTTGCTGATGGCAGCATTTTTCGCGGCGAAGCCATTGGTGCCGACGGTCAAACCGTTGGTGAGGTGGTGTTCAACACCGCAATGACCGGCTATCAGGAAATCCTTACCGATCCTTCCTACGCCCAACAGATCGTTACCCTGACTTACCCGCACATCGGCAACACCGGCACCACGCCGGAAGACGCCGAGTCCGACCGCGTCTGGTCCGCTGGCCTGGTCATCCGTGACCTGCCGCTGGTAGCGAGCAACTGGCGTAACACGATGTCCCTGTCTGACTACCTGAAAGCCAACAACGTTGTGGCAATCGCCGGTATCGACACGCGTCGCCTGACCCGCATCCTGCGTGAAAAAGGCGCTCAGAACGGCTGCATCATGGCCGGCGACAACATCTCCGAAGAGGCGGCCATCGCCGCGGCGCAAGGCTTCCCGGGCCTGAAGGGCATGGATCTGGCGAAAGTCGTCAGCACCAAGACTCAATACGAGTGGCGCTCGACTGTCTGGGATCTGAAGACCGACAGCCACGCGACCATCGACGCTTCCGAGCTGCCTTACCACGTGGTTGCCTACGACTACGGCGTCAAGGTCAACATCCTGCGCATGCTGGTCGAGCGCGGCTGCCGCGTCACCGTGGTGCCGGCTCAGACTCCAGCGGCCGACGTACTGGCACTGAAGCCTGACGGCGTGTTCCTGTCCAACGGCCCTGGTGACCCGGAGCCATGCGACTACGCGATCAAGGCGATCAAGGAAGTCCTGGAAACCGAGATTCCGGTATTCGGCATCTGCCTCGGTCACCAACTGCTGGCTCTGGCCTCCGGCGCCAAGACTCTGAAAATGGGTCACGGCCACCACGGTGCCAACCACCCGGTGCAGGATCTGGACACTGGCGTCGTAATGATCACCAGCCAGAACCACGGTTTTGCGGTAGACGAAGAAACCCTGCCAGCCAACGTGCGTGCGATCCACAAATCGCTGTTCGACGGCACCCTGCAAGGCATCGAGCGCACCGACAAGAGCGCGTTCAGCTTCCAGGGTCACCCTGAAGCGAGCCCGGGCCCGAACGACGTCGCGCCACTGTTCGACCGCTTCATCAACGAGATGGCCAAGCGACGCTAAGCGTTCGCCTTGAGACTGTAGAGAGAAGCCCCTCGAGGGCGGCCCCGACACCGGCGGCCCCCTCGAGACTTCAGAAATCGATCAAGACGGCTTGCCGACTGACCTGCGGATTTGAGTGACAAACCCATGCCAAAACGTACAGACATTAAAAGCATCCTGATTCTCGGCGCTGGCCCGATCGTTATCGGCCAGGCCTGCGAATTCGACTACTCCGGCGCCCAGGCCTGCAAAGCCCTGCGCGAAGAGGGTTACCGCGTCATCCTGGTGAACTCCAACCCGGCCACCATCATGACCGATCCGGACATGGCCGACGCCACCTACATCGAACCGATCAAGTGGCAGACCGTTGCCAAGATCATCGAAAAAGAGCGTCCGGACGCCGTGCTGCCAACCATGGGCGGCCAGACTGCTCTGAACTGCGCCCTGGACCTGGAACGCGAAGGCGTTCTGGAGAAGTTCGGCGTAGAAATGATCGGCGCCAACGCCGACACCATCGACAAGGCTGAAGATCGCTCGCGTTTCGACAAAGCGATGAAATCCATCGGCCTGGCGTGCCCGCGTTCCGGTATCGCCCACAGCATGGAAGAAGCCAACGCGGTTCTCGAAACCCTGGGCTTCCCGTGCATCATCCGTCCGTCGTTCACCATGGGCGGCACCGGTGGTGGTATCGCGTACAACCGTGAAGAGTTCGAAGAAATCTGCGCCCGTGGTCTGGACCTGTCGCCGACCAAAGAGCTGCTGATCGACGAATCGCTGATCGGCTGGAAAGAATATGAAATGGAAGTTGTCCGCGACAAAAAGGACAACTGCATCATCGTCTGCTCGATCGAAAACTTCGACCCGATGGGCGTGCACACCGGTGACTCGATCACCGTGGCTCCGGCACAAACCCTGACCGACAAGGAATACCAGATCCTGCGTAACGCCTCGCTGGCAGTACTGCGCGAGATCGGCGTCGAGACTGGCGGCTCCAACGTTCAATTCGGTATCTGCCCGAACACTGGCCGCATGGTCGTGATCGAAATGAACCCGCGTGTATCGCGATCCTCGGCGCTGGCTTCGAAAGCCACCGGTTTCCCGATCGCCAAAGTCGCGGCCAAACTGGCTGTGGGCTACACCCTCGACGAACTGTCGAACGACATCACCGGTGGCAAGACCCCGGCGTCCTTCGAGCCGTCGATCGACTACGTCGTCACCAAGCTGCCACGTTTTGCCTTCGAGAAATTCGCCAAGGCTGACGCGCGCCTGACCACTCAGATGAAGTCGGTGGGTGAAGTCATGGCCATCGGCCGTACCTTCCAGGAATCCCTGCAGAAAGCTCTGCGCGGTCTGGAAGTTGGCGTTTGCGGTCTGGACGAGAAGCTCGACCTGAGCAACCCGGAAAGCATGAGTGTGCTCAAGCGCGAACTGACCGTGCCGGGCGCCGAGCGCATCTGGTACGTCGCTGACGCTTTCCGCGCTGGCATGACTGTCGAAGAAATCTTCGCCATGAACATGATCGACCCGTGGTTCCTGGTACAGATCGAAGATCTGATCAAGGACGAAGAGAAGGTCAAGACCCTTGGTCTGTCGGCGATCGACCGTGACGTGATGTACAAGCTCAAGCGCAAAGGTTTCTCCGATCAGCGTCTGGCCAAGCTGCTGGGTGTGACCGAGAAGAACCTGCGCACGCACCGTCACAAGCTGGAAGTGTTCCCGGTCTACAAGCGCGTTGACACCTGCGCCGCCGAGTTCGCCACCGACACCGCTTACCTCTATTCGACTTACGAAGAAGAGTGCGAAGCCGCGCCGTCGGGTCGCGACAAGATCATGATTCTGGGCGGTGGCCCGAACCGTATCGGTCAAGGTATCGAGTTCGACTACTGCTGCGTTCACGCTGCCCTCGCACTGCGCGAAGACGGCTACGAAACCATCATGGTCAACTGCAACCCGGAAACTGTTTCCACTGACTACGACACCTCCGATCGTCTGTACTTCGAATCGGTAACGCTAGAAGACGTGCTGGAAATCTGCCGCGTCGAGAAGCCGAAAGGCGTGATCGTCCAGTACGGCGGCCAGACTCCGCTGAAACTTGCTCGTGCCCTGGAAGCTGCTGGTGTGCCGATCATCGGCACCAGCCCTGATGCCATCGACCGTGCCGAAGACCGTGAGCGCTTCCAGCAAATGGTTGAGCGCCTGAACCTGCGTCAGCCACCAAACGCCACCGTGCGCAGTGAAGACGAAGCGATTCGTGCTGCCAGCAAGATCGGTTACCCACTGGTGGTGCGCCCATCCTATGTCCTGGGTGGTCGTGCGATGGAAATCGTCTACGAAGAAGAAGAGCTCAAGCGCTACCTGCGTGACGCGGTGAAAGTGTCCAACGACAGCCCGGTGCTGCTCGACCACTTCCTCAACTGCGCCATCGAAATGGACGTGGATGCGGTCTGCGACGGCAAAGACGTGGTGATCGGCGCAATCATGCAGCACATCGAGCAGGCCGGCGTTCACTCTGGTGACTCCGCGTGCTCGCTGCCGCCGTACTCGCTGCCGGCGCACATCCAGGACGAGATGCGCGAACAGGTCAAGAAAATGGCTTTGGAACTGGGCGTTGTCGGTCTGATGAACGTGCAGTTGGCGCTGCAAGGCGAAGACATCTATGTCATCGAGGTCAACCCGCGCGCTTCCCGTACCGTGCCGTTCGTATCGAAGTGCATCGGTGTCTCTCTGGCGATGATCGCTGCCCGTGTGATGGCCGGTAAGACTCTGAAAGAAATCGGCTTCACCAAAGAAATCATCCCGAACTTCTACAGCGTGAAAGAGGCGGTGTTCCCGTTTGCCAAATTCCCTGGCGTTGACCCGATCCTCGGCCCAGAGATGAAGTCGACCGGTGAAGTGATGGGCGTCGGCGACACCTTCGGTGAAGCATTCGCCAAAGCCCAGATGGGCGCCAGCGAAGTGCTGCCGACCGGCGGTACTGCGTTCATCAGCGTTCGCGACGATGACAAGCCTCTGGTTGCAGGCGTGGCCCGTGATCTGATCAACTTGGGCTTCGAAGTGGTTGCCACTGCCGGTACTGCCAAGCTGATCGAGGCTGCTGGCCTGAAAGTGCGCCGTGTGAACAAGGTGACCGAGGGTCGTCCGCACGTGGTCGACATGATCAAGAATGACGAAGTCACCTTGATCATCAACACCACCGAAGGTCGTCAGTCGATCGCTGATTCGTACTCCATTCGTCGTAATGCCTTGCAGCACAAGATTTACTGCACCACCACCATTGCTGCTGGCGAAGCTATCTGTGAAGCGCTGAAATTCGGTCCGGAAAAGACCGTGCGTCGCTTGCAGGATCTACACGCAGGATTGAAGGCATGATCAAATACCCAATGACCGTCCAGGGCGCTAAAGCTCTGGAAGAGGAACACGCTCACCTGACCAAGGTCGTCCGTCCGAAGCTCAGCCAGGACATCGGTACGGCCCGCGAGTTGGGTGACTTGAAGGAAAACGCTGAATACCATGCCGCCCGCGAACAGCAAGGCATGGTCGAGGCGCGGATTCGTGACATCGAAGGCCGTATTCAGAATCAGGTCATCATCGATGTCACAACTATTCCGCACACCGGCAAAGTGATTTTCGGCACCACCGTCGAAATCGCCAACGTCGAGACCGATGAAAGCGTCACTTACCACATCGTGGGTGAGGATGAGGCTGACTTCAAACTCGGCAAGATTTCGGTTGGCTCGCCTTTGGCCCGTGCCTTGATCGGCAAGGAAGAGGGCGATGTGGTCGCCGTGAAAACGCCAAGTGGCGTGATCGAGTACGAGATTGTCGAAGTCCGTCACATCTGAAAAAGGGCGCCCGCTACATGCGGGCGCCATGCTTTGGCAGCTGACCCAGATGCTTTGGGTCGGCGGTCTTTGGCTGATTCATCTCGGTTTGCAGCCGGCGCTGGGCAAGATTGGCCTGGCACCGTTGCTGATCGATGAAGTGGCCAGTGCATTTGAAGTGCTGGTGGTGGGGTTTTCCGCCGCATGCGTTATTTTTCAGGCTTTGGTGCTGGTACAGGCCGAGGGTCTTGCCAGTCTATGGCGAGATTTTCGCGGTCAGGTGCTGCTGATGGCGTTGTATGCGTGTGCGATGTTTGTCGCAGTGCGTGTTGGCTGGCCGGATGCGCAGCGCTGGCAGGTATTCAGTTATCTGGTTCTGGGGTTTTCCGGGCTGGTGCTGGTGATGCAGCCGGTGCCGGGATGGAGTGGCAGGGTGCGCCAGGCACACCCGTGACCCTTTTCATCACTTGAAGCGATGCACGTTCGACAGCTGCTTGTTGGCGCTGAAATTCTTGCGGTAAACCAGTGCCATCTTGCCGATGACCTGTACCAGGTCCGCTTTGCCGACCTTGCACAGTTCTGCGATGTGCGCCAGGCGCGACTCGCGATCAAGGATATTGAGCTTGATCTTGATCAGCTCGTGATCCGCCAAAGCGCGTTCAAGTTCGGCTAACACGCCTTCAGTCAAACCGTTATCAGCCACCGTCAAAACTGGTTTCAGGTGGTGGCCAATGGATTTGTACTGTTTCTTCTGCTCTGGAGTGAGCGGCATAATCTGACCCTTTCGTCTGGATTCTGTAAAATGGCGGCCATTTTACCCGAGGGCTCGTGGATCCGCCCAATTAATCACGACTCTTATTATCGAGGTGCCCAATGGCGCGTTCCAAGACAAGCCTTGGTTGGCTGAAACGACATGTCAACGATCCCTATGTGAAGCAGGCGCAGAAGGATGGCTACCGCTCGCGTGCGAGTTACAAGCTTCTGGAAGTCCAGGAGAAATACAAGCTGATCCGCCCTGGCATGAGCGTTGTCGACCTGGGTGCTGCGCCCGGTGGCTGGTCGCAGGTGACTAGCCGGCTGATCGGCGGTCAGGGGCGTTTGATCGCCTCGGACATTCTGGAAATGGACAGCATCCCTGACGTGACCTTTATTCAGGGTGACTTCACCGAGGACGCAGTGCTCGCGCAGATCCTGGAAGCCGTCGGTAATTCGCAGGTAGACCTTGTGATTTCCGATATGGCCCCCAATATGAGTGGTACGCCTGAAGTGGATATGCCGAAAGCCATGTTCCTTTGCGAGCTGGCACTTGATCTGGCAGAGCGGATCCTCAAACCGGGTGGTAATTTCGTGATCAAGATTTTTCAGGGCGAAGGGTTTGATGTTTACCTGAAGGATGCTC
Source organism: Pseudomonas sp. 43A (assembly GCF_013363935.1). Taxonomy (NCBI): domain Bacteria; kingdom Pseudomonadati; phylum Pseudomonadota; class Gammaproteobacteria; order Pseudomonadales; family Pseudomonadaceae; genus Pseudomonas; species Pseudomonas sp. 43A. The sequence continues at coordinate 6,245,331 of NZ_CP054880.1, read as the reverse complement.
GCAAGAAGTTCGACAAGATCCAGATGATCAAGCCGGACTCCTCTCGTGGCAGCTCTCGCGAGCAATACATGCTGGCTTGGGGTTATCGCGGGCGTAGCGAGTAAAACGAGTTTTTTGTGTAGGGTGATAGGTTTTTAGTATTTCGCCCGGCTAGCATTAGCGAATATTGTGTAGAAAGTGTTTCACAAAGGGTTACAGACGGCGCCTGCCAGAGTCGTAGGTAATGTAGTAAGTTAGGCCGGTGAATATCATGCGAAGCGCGCGCCAGTAGCGGAGCTTGCTTCAGAGGGTAGTTAATTGAACGATATGGCAAAGAATCTGATCCTGTGGTTGATCATCGCGGCTGTCCTGGTGACGGTGATGAACAACTTCTCCAGCCCTAACGAGCCGCAGACCCTCAACTATTCCGACTTCATCCAGCAGGTCAAGGATGGCAAGGTCGAGCGCGTAGCCGTTGATGGTTATGTGATTACCGGCAAGCGGAACGATGGCGACAGCTTCAAGACCATTCGTCCGGCAATCCAGGACAATGGCCTGATCGGCGATCTGGTCGACAACCACGTTGTGGTTGAAGGCAAGCAGCCTGAACAGCAAAGCATCTGGACCCAGCTTCTTGTGGCCAGCTTCCCGATCCTGGTGATCATCGCGGTGTTCATGTTCTTCATGCGCCAGATGCAGGGCGGTGCTGGCGGCAAGGGCGGACCGATGAGCTTCGGCAAGAGCAAGGCACGCCTTCTCTCCGAAGATCAGGTAAAAACCACATTGGCTGACGTTGCCGGTTGCGACGAAGCCAAGGAAGAAGTCGGCGAGCTGGTTGAGTTCCTCCGTGATCCGGGCAAGTTCCAGCGCCTGGGCGGTCGTATTCCGCGCGGCGTACTGATGGTCGGTCCTCCGGGTACCGGTAAAACCTTGCTGGCCAAGGCGATTGCCGGCGAAGCCAAGGTTCCGTTCTTTACCATTTCCGGTTCTGACTTCGTCGAAATGTTCGTCGGTGTTGGTGCCAGTCGTGTACGTGACATGTTCGAGCAGGCGAAGAAGCACGCGCCTTGCATCATCTTTATCGACGAAATCGACGCCGTCGGTCGCCATCGTGGCGCCGGCATGGGTGGCGGTCACGACGAGCGTGAGCAGACTCTCAACCAGTTGCTGGTTGAGATGGACGGCTTCGAGATGAATGACGGCATTATTGTTATCGCTGCAACCAACCGTCCTGACGTACTCGACCCTGCGCTGCTGCGTCCGGGCCGTTTCGACCGTCAGGTTGTGGTGGGGCTGCCGGATATCCGTGGTCGCGAGCAAATCCTCAAGGTTCACATGCGTAAAGTGCCAATGGGTGACGACGTTGCTCCGGCCGTTATCGCTCGTGGTACTCCGGGTTTCTCTGGTGCTGACCTGGCTAACCTGGTCAACGAAGCGTCGCTGTTCGCTGCACGCAGCGGCAAACGCATCGTTGAAATGAAAGAGTTCGAACTGGCCAAAGACAAGATCATGATGGGCGCCGAGCGCAAATCGATGGTCATGTCCGAGAAAGAGAAGCAGAACACCGCTTATCACGAAGCAGGCCACGCCATCGTTGGTCGCGTCGTGCCTGAGCACGATCCGGTGTACAAGGTGTCGATCATTCCGCGCGGTCGTGCACTGGGTGTGACGATGTTCCTGCCGGAAGAGGATCGTTACAGCCTGTCCAAGCGTGCACTGATCAGTCAGATCTGCTCGCTGTACGGCGGCCGAATCGCTGAAGAAATGACTTTGGGCTTCGACGGAGTCACCACCGGTGCATCCAACGACATCATGCGTGCCAGTCAGATTGCGCGGAACATGGTGACCAAGTGGGGTCTGTCGGAAAAACTCGGCCCTTTGATGTATGCCGAAGAAGAGGGTGAAGTGTTCCTCGGTCGCGGCGGTGGCGGTCAGGCTGCCAGCTTCTCTGGCGAGACAGCCAAGCTGATCGACTCCGAAGTCCGCAGCATCATTGACCAGTGCTACGGTACGGCCAAGCAGATCCTCACGGATAACCGTGACAAGCTCGATGCAATGGCTGACGCTCTGATGAAGTACGAGACGATCGATGCTGAGCAAATCGACGACATCATGGCAGGTCGCACGCCTCGCGAACCCCGCGACTGGTCGGGCGGCACGGGTACGCCACCGCCTCCTGTCGTTCGGGATGAGCGTCCGGAAACACCGATCGGCGGTCCGGCTGCTGACGTTTAAGGTTTGAAATGACTTCTGTACAGTCCCTGACCCGGTTGCCTTGCGGCAACCGGGTTCTTGATTTGGCCCAGACGCATGTCATGGGTATTCTAAATGTCACTCCCGACTCTTTCTCTGATGGCGGCCGCTACAGCCAGCTCGACGCGGCCTTGCGCCACGCCGAATCTATGGTGGCAGCCGGTGCGACGCTGATCGATGTTGGCGGTGAGTCGACTCGACCCGGTGCGCGGGCGGTATCGCCGCTGGAAGAGCTGGAGCGTGTAGCGCCCATTGTGGAACTGATCAATCGCGAGCTCGACGTCATTATTTCGGTCGATACCTCAACGCCTGCCGTGATGCGCGAAACTGCGCGGCTGGGGGCCGGCTTGATCAATGATGTGCGATCGTTGCAACGTGATGGCGCGCTGGATGCTGCTGCGGCGACGGGTTTGCCGGTTTGTTTGATGCATATGCTGGGTGAGCCAGGTGATATGCAGGATAATCCGCAGTATCAGGATGTCACTCTGGAGGTGGGCGAGTTTCTCACCGAGCGGATGTCGGTGTGTGCTTCGGCGGGTATTCCTGCCGAGCGAATCATTCTCGACCCTGGCTTCGGCTTCGCCAAAACCCTGCAGCACAATCTAAGCTTGTTCAAGCACATGGAAGCCCTGCATGCGTTGGGTCGACCGTTGTTGGTCGGTGTTTCGCGAAAAAGCATGATCGGACACGCCTTGAATCGTCCTGTAGGCGAGCGCCTTTTTGGTGGGTTGGCCCTGGCAGCGCTGGCGTCGGTAAAAGGTGCGCGTATATTGCGCGTCCATGATGTAGCGGAAACGGTAGATGTGGTGCGGATGATCGCAGCCGTGGAATCAGCCGAATAAGAATGATGGAGCGCTTATGAGCAAGAAATATTTTGGTACTGACGGCATTCGTGGTCGCGTCGGTGAATACCCGATTACTCCTGACTTCATGCTCAAGCTTGGCTGGGCCGCCGGTATGGCGTTCCGCAAGATGGGCGCCTGCAAGGTGCTGGTTGGCAAGGACACGCGAATTTCCGGTTATATGTTCGAATCGGCCCTTGAAGCCGGTCTGACATCGGCGGGTGCTGATGTGATGCTGCTTGGTCCTATGCCAACGCCGGCCATCGCATATCTGGCGCGCACGTTTCAGGCTGAGGCTGGCATTGTGATTAGTGCATCGCACAATCCGCATGATGATAACGGGATCAAATTTTTCTCCGGCAAAGGCACCAAGCTGCCCGATGAGCTGGAGTTGATGATCGAAGAGTTGCTCGATGCTCCAATGACCGTGGTCGAGTCGAGCAAGATCGGCAAAGTGTCGCGAATCAACGATGCATCCGGTCGCTACATTGAATTCTGCAAGAGCAGTGTGCCAACCGGCTCCAACTTCTCCGGTCTCAAGATCGTTATCGATTGTGCCCATGGCGCGACCTATAAAGTTGCTCCGAGTGTTTTCCGCGAACTCGGTGCCGAGGTTGTCGTGCTGTCGGCCCAGCCCAATGGCCTGAATATCAACGACAACTGCGGCTCGACCCATATGGATCAGTTGCAGGCAGCGGTACTGGCTGAGCACGCCGATCTGGGGATCGCTTTTGACGGCGATGGTGATCGGGTCTTGATGGTCGATCACACGGGGGCTATCGTTGATGGTGATGAACTGCTGTTCATCATTGCCCGCGATCTGCATGAGCGTGGCAAATTACAGGGTGGGGTGGTGGGTACCCTGATGAGTAACCTGGGGTTGGAGTTAGCCCTTGCCGATCTTTCGATTCCATTCATTCGTGCCAATGTTGGCGACCGCTATGTGATCGCTGAACTGTTGGAGCGCAATTGGCTGGTCGGTGGCGAAAACTCGGGACATATCGTTTGCTTCAATCACACCACCACCGGCGATGCGATCATTGCTGCGCTGCAAGTGCTGATGGCGCTCAAGGTGCGTAACGAAGGTCTTGCGCAGACCCGGCAGGCCTTACGCAAGTGCCCTCAGGTGTTAATCAATGTGCGGTTCGGCGGTGGCGAAAGCCCGTTGGAGCATCCAGCTGTCAAGGAAGCCAGTGCTCGTGTAACTCAGGCGATGGCGGGGCGCGGGCGTGTGCTTTTGCGCAAGTCCGGCACAGAGCCTCTGGTGCGCGTAATGGTTGAAGGCGAAGACGAAACCCAGGTTCGCAACTACGCCGAAGAACTGGCAAAACTGGTAACTGAAGTTTCTGCCTGATACGGCTTGCAAGCCATGATTGTGTTGGGTAACATCTGCGCCCACTTTGACCGACGAGGTACAGCATGCGTCGCCCTATGGTAGCTGGTAACTGGAAGATGCACGGTACCCGCGCCAGCGTCGCTGAGCTGATCAACGGCCTTCGTCATCTGGCCTTGCCAAGCGGTGTTGATGTCGCGGTATTCCCGCCTTGCTTGTATATCAATCAAGTGATTGATGGCTTGAAAGGCAAGTCGATTTCGGTCGGCGCGCAGAATTCTGCGGTGGAATCCATGCAAGGTGCATTGACCGGTGAAATTGCACCGAGTCAGTTGGTGGATGCAGGTTGTTCCCTGGTTCTTGTCGGTCACTCCGAGCGTCGCCAGATAATGGGCGAGCGAGACGGAATGCTGAATCGCAAGTTCGCAGCGGCACAGGCATGTGGCTTGATTCCGGTGTTGTGTATAGGGGAAACCCTTGAGCAGCGCGAAGCCGGAAAAACTCTTGAGGTTGTCGGGCGTCAGCTGGGCAGCATCATCGAGGAGCTGGGTGTTGGTGCTTTTGCCAAGGCAGTCATTGCTTACGAGCCGGTCTGGGCCATTGGTACCGGACTGACTGCGACGCCACAGCAGGCTCAGGATGTGCATAAAGCCATTCGCGAGCAGCTGGCGGCAGAGAATTCTGAGGTCGCACGAGGTGTGCGGCTTCTATACGGCGGCAGCGTGAAGGCGGCCAATGCGGTCGAACTGTTCGGCATGCCGGATATCGATGGGGGGCTCATTGGTGGAGCTTCCCTGAATGCAGATGAGTTCGGTGCGATCTGTCGCGCCGCGGGAAACTGAGAAAATGCTGGAAACAGTCGTAGTCGTTTTTCATCTGCTGGGTGCATTGGGCGTAGTTGCTCTGGTTTTGCTGCAGCAGGGTAAGGGTGCGGACGCTGGCGCGTCTTTCGGAGCAGGTGCTTCAAATACTGTGTTCGGAAGCCAAGGTTCCTCTACCTTTCTTAGTAAGTTTACTGCTATACTTGCCGCCGGTTTCTTCATAACCAGCTTGGGGTTAGGTTACTTTGCTAAAGAGAAGGCTCATCAGCTGACTCAGGCAGGTCTCCCAAATCCAGCAGTGTTGGAAGTGCCTAAGCAACAACAACCGGCTTCTGATGATGTCCCGGTGCTTCAAGAGCAAAAGTCGGCTACTCCAGCGACTGACGTACCTCCAGCTCAAGAGCAGAAGTAAGAAGGGTTTCAAACGTAGTTTTGCCGAGGTGGTGGAATTGGTAGACACGCAACCTTGAGGTGGTTGTGCCCATAGGGTGTAGGGGTTCGAGTCCCCTTCTCGGTACCAATTAGTCAGGAAAGCCCGCTGTTGCGGGCTTTCTTGCAGGTGGAAGGTTACATTGACCCAATAAGGGATCGGTCGTATACTTCCGCCCCAGCTTTGTCGCGGGGTGGAGCAGTCTGGTAGCTCGTCGGGCTCATAACCCGAAGGTCGTCGGTTCAAATCCGGCCCCCGCAACCAGTTTAAGGAGCCCCTTTTAAGGGGCTTTTTGTTAGCTGGACACTTTCAACGCCGCTGTTCGACGGCGTTTCAAGGATGGGCGTTAAGCCCATTTTTTTATTTTGCAAAGCATGCACATATCATGCACTAGGGGGTTCAGGTGTCGAGCAAGCTAGAAGAGTTGCAGGCCTTGCTGGCCCCGGTGGTCGTGGCCCTGGGCTATGAATGCTGGGGTATCGAGTTTTCGGCTCAGGGTCGTCACTCGATGTTGCGCGTTTATATCGATAAAGAGGGTGGCGTGCTGGTGGACGATTGCGCCATTGTCAGCCGTCAGATCAGCGGTGTGCTGGATGTTGAAGATCCGATCTCCGTTGAATACACCCTCGAAGTTTCCTCGCCTGGCATGGAGCGCCCACTGTTCACTATTGAGCAGTTCGCCCAGTTTGTCGGTGAACAAGTGAAGATCAAGCTGCGTTCGCCTTTCGAAGGGCGCCGCAACTTTCAGGGCCTTCTGCGCGGTGTAGAAGAGCAGGATGTCGTGGTGCAGGTAGATGACCATGAGTTCTTGTTGCCGATCGATATGATCGACAAGGCCAACATTATTCCCAGTTTTGACTGAGACGCGGATCCCGCGGATCCAATGGCTTGCGAAAGGCGAGGCGTACGATGAGCAAAGAAGTACTGCTGGTTGTTGAGTCGGTATCCAATGAAAAGGGCGTACCGGCAAGCGTAATTTTTGAAGCGCTGGAGCTGGCTTTAGCCACTGCTACCAAAAAGCGTTTTGAAGACGAAGTTGACCTGCGTGTGGAAATTAACCGCCACACCGGGGCATACGAAACTTTCCGTCGCTGGACGGTCGTTGAAGAGAATGATCTCGACGATCCGGCCATCGAAACCTGGCCGAGCAAGGTTGCGGAAACGCATCCTGGTGCCAACGTTGGCGACGTCGTCGAAGAAAAAATCGAATCCATCGAGTTCGGCCGTATTGCTGCACAGACTGCCAAGCAAGTCATCGTGCAAAAAGTACGTGAAGCCGAGCGCGCTCAAGTGGTCGACGCTTATCGCGAGCGCCTGGGGGAAATCATCTCCGGCACCGTGAAAAAAGTCACCCGCGACAACGTGATCGTCGATCTGGGTAACAACGCTGAAGCGTTGCTGGCCCGTGAAGACATCATTTCGCGTGAAACCTTCCGTGTTGGCGTGCGTCTGCGTGCGCTGCTCAAGGAAATCCGCACCGAGAACCGCGGCCCGCAGCTGATCCTGTCGCGTACCGCGCCGGAAATGCTGATCGAGCTGTTCCGTATCGAAGTGCCGGAAATTGCCGAAGGCCTGATCGAAGTAATGGCAGCGTCCCGTGATCCGGGTTCGCGCGCCAAGATCGCCGTCCGCTCGAAGGACAAACGCATCGACCCGCAAGGCGCTTGCATTGGTATGCGCGGTTCGCGCGTCCAGGCAGTGTCGGGTGAGTTGGGCGGTGAGCGTGTTGATATCGTCCTGTGGGACGACAACCCGGCTCAGTTCGTGATCAACGCCATGTCCCCGGCTGAGGTTGCGGCAATTATCGTTGACGAAGATGCCCACGCAATGGACATCGCCGTTGGCGCAGACAATCTGGCTCAGGCCATCGGTCGTGGTGGTCAGAACGTGCGTCTGGCGAGCCAGTTGACTGGCTGGACCCTGAACGTGATGACCGAATCGGACATCCAGGCTAAGCAGCAAGCAGAAACCGGCGACATCCTGCGCAACTTCATCGACGAGCTGGAAGTCGACGAAGACCTGGCACAGGTGCTGGTAGATGAAGGCTTCACCAGCCTGGAAGAGATTGCCTACGTACCGTTGGAAGAAATGCTCAACATCGACGGCTTTGACGAAGATACCGTCAACGAGCTTCGTGCTCGTGCCAAGGATCGTTTGTTGACCAAAGCCATCGCTACTGAGGAAAAGCTGGCAGACGCCCATCCGGCCGAAGACCTGCTCTCGCTTGAGGGTATGGACAAGGATTTGGCGATGGAACTGGCGGTGCGCGGCGTAATTACCCGCGAAGACCTGGCCGAGCAGTCTATTGACGACCTGCTCGACATCGACGGCATTGACGATGATCGTGCCGGCAAGTTGATCATGGCCGCCCGAGCCCACTGGTTCGAGTAATTAGGCGCGGCCTGAGGAGAGAAGTGCATGACGCAAGTCACGGTGAAACAACTGGCCGATGAGGTCAAAACACCGGTAGAGCGCCTGTTGCAGCAGATGCGTGAGGCAGGTCTGCCGCACACCGCCGCCGAAGAAAATGTGACTGACAGTGAGAAGCAGTCCCTGCTGACTCACTTGAAAAGCAGCCACAAGGCGAAAGTGGAAGAACCACGCAAGATCACGCTGCAGCGTAAAACCACCAGCACCCTGCGTGTTGCTGGCAGCAAAAGCATCAGCGTTGAAGTCCGCAAGAAGAAAGTTTTCGTACAGCGCAGCCCGGAAGAAATCGAAGCCGAGCGCAAGCGTGAACTGGATGAGCGTCGCGCAGTAGAAAATGCTGCCCGTCAGAAGGCTGAAGAAGAAGCCAAGCAACGCGCCGAAGTAGAAGCGCGTAATCAGCCTGCTGCTGCGCAGAACGCTACCAGCGACGCCGTTGCGGCGCCGGCTGCAGTTGCCGAACCTGTTCGCGAAAGCGCGCCGGTGGTTGCCGCTGCTCCAGCTCCGTCTGCTGACGTTCGCAACAAGCAGAACGAACAGCGCCGTCCGGACAAGCCACGTGCTGACGATAACAATCGTCGCAGCGGTGGCGGTGATGGCGAGCGCAAAAACGCTCCGCATCGCGCCTCGGTCAAAGAAAAAGCGCCGGCTCCACGCGTGGCACCACGCACTACCGACGAAGAAAGCGATGGCTTCCGTCGTGGTGGTCGCGGCAAGGCCAAGCTGAAGAAGCGCAACGCTCACGGTTTCCAGAGCCCAACCGGCCCTGTCGTGCGTGATGTGCAGATCGGCGAGACCATCACTGTTGGCGATCTCGCCAATCAGATGTCGGTCAAGGCTGCTGAAATCATCAAGTTCATGTTCAAACTGGGTACTCCAGCGACCATCAACCAGGTGCTTGATCAGGAAACTGCTCAACTGGTAGCCGAAGAACTGGGCCACAAAGTGACCCTGGTCAGCGACACCGCCCTGGAAGATTCCCTGGCCGAGTCCCTGAAGTTTGAAGGTGAGTCGTTCTCCCGTGCGCCAGTCGTGACCGTAATGGGCCACGTTGACCACGGTAAAACGTCCCTGCTCGACTACATCCGTCGTGCCAAGGTAGCTGCTGGCGAAGCCGGCGGTATTACTCAGCACATCGGTGCATACCACGTTGAAACCGAACGCGGCATGGTCACCTTCCTCGACACCCCGGGTCACGCCGCGTTTACCGCAATGCGTGCTCGTGGTGCCAAGGCGACCGACATCGTGATCCTGGTGGTTGCAGCGGACGACGGCGTGATGCCGCAGACCATTGAAGCTGTTCAGCACGCTGTAGCGGCTGGCGTTCCATTGGTTGTAGCAGTGAACAAGATCGACAAGCCGGGCGCCGATCTCGATCGCATCCGTAGCGAACTGTCGGTTCACGGCGTGACTTCCGAAGAGTGGGGCGGTGATACGCCGTTCGTTCCGGTTTCGGCGAAAGTCGGTACTGGCGTGGACGAGTTGCTTGAAGCCGTTCTGCTGCAAGCTGAAGTTCTCGAACTGAAAGCAACTCCATCGGCTCCTGGCCGTGGCGTCGTGGTTGAATCGCGTCTCGACAAAGGTCGTGGCCCGGTGGCAACCGTTCTGGTTCAAGACGGTACCCTGCGCCAAGGCGACATGGTTCTGGTCGGTTCGAACTATGGCCGCGTGCGCGCCATGCTCGACGAGAACGGCAAGCCAATCAAAGAAGCCGGTCCATCCATCCCTGTCGAGATCCTCGGCCTGGACGGTACCCCGGACGCTGGCGACGAGATGAGCGTAGTTGCTGACGAGAAGAAAGCCCGTGAAGTGGCTCTGTTCCGTCAAGGCAAGTTCCGCGAAGTCAAACTGGCTCGCGCTCACGCCGGCAAGCTGGAAAACATCTTCGAAAACATGGGTCAGGCCGAGAAGAAGACGCTCAACATCGTCCTCAAATCCGACGTCCGTGGTTCGCTGGAAGCGTTGAACGGTGCCTTGAATGGCCTGGGCAACGACGAAGTTCAAGTGCGCGTAGTCGGCGGCGGCGTCGGTGGTATCACCGAGTCCGACGCTAACCTGGCACTGGCTTCCAACGCTGTACTGTTCGGCTTCAACGTGCGTGCCGATGCTGGCGCACGGAAGATCGTCGAGCAGGAAGGTCTGGATATGCGTTACTACAACGTGATCTACGACATCATCGAAGACGTCAAGAAAGCCCTGACCGGCATGCTCGGCAGCGATGTTCGCGAGAACATTCTGGGTGTGGCTGAAGTGCGTGACGTGTTCCGTTCGCCGAAGTTTGGCGCGATCGCAGGCTGCATGGTGATCGAAGGTGTTGTGCACCGTAACCGTCCGATCCGTGTACTGCGTGAAGACATCGTTATCTTCGAAGGCGAGCTGGAATCCCTGCGCCGCTTCAAGGATGACGCTTCCGAAGTACGTGCCGGCATGGAATGCGGTATCGGCGTGAAGAGCTACAACGACGTCAAAGTCGGCGACAAGATCGAAGTCTTCGAGAAGGTTCAGGTTGCTCGCAGCCTCTAACTCGCGCACTTCAGGAGCCGTGATGGTCGGCCGCACTCAACGGTGTGGCGCATCACCCGGACTCTAAACGCAACGCCCGGTCTGGCTTTTGTCAGGCCGGGCGTTTGCCGCTTTCAGACCTGGCGGGTTTCACCGCCGGGCAGTAACAGGTAACAAAATCATGGCAAAAGAATACAGCCGTACCCAACGTATCGGCGATCAGATGCAGCGTGAGCTGGCTCAACTGATCCGTCGCGAAGTCAAAGATCCACGTGTGGGTCTGGTCACCATTACCGCAGTGGAAGTCAGCCGTGACGTCGGTCATGCGAAGATTTTCATCACCGTGATGGGGCAGGACAACGCTGAAGACATCGCGCAAAGTATCAAGGTGCTCAATTCCGCCGCAGGCTTCCTGCGCATGCAATTGGCCCGTGAAATGAAACTGCGCAGCGTGCCGCAATTGCACTTCCACTACGACGAATCCGTTGTCCGTGGTGCGCACCTGTCGGCGCTGATCGAGCGTGCCGTGGCTGAAGACAATCAGCATCCGGTCGTTGCTGAACCTGAAGACACCAAGGAGTAATTCGGTGGCTCAGGTCAAACGTATCCGTCGTAACGTCAGTGGCATCATCCTGCTCGACAAACCGTTGGGGTTCACCTCCAACGCCGCGTTGCAGAAGGTTCGCTGGCTGCTCAATGCCGAGAAGGCCGGTCACACCGGCAGCCTCGATCCATTGGCCACCGGCGTCTTGCCGTTGTGCTTTGGTGAAGCGACCAAGTTTTCGCAGTACCTGCTCGATTCCGACAAGGCTTATGAAACCCTGGCGCAACTGGGCAAGACCACCACCACGGCCGATGCCGAAGGTGAGGTTTTGCAGGAGCGCCCGGTGACCGTTGGTCGCGCCGATGTCGAAGCGGCATTGCCGAAATTTCGTGGGCAAATCAGTCAGATACCGCCGATGTACTCGGCGCTCAAGCGTGATGGCCAGCCGCTGTACAAGTTGGCGCGTGCAGGCGAAGTAGTGGAGCGCGAACCGCGTTCTGTTACTATTGCGCGCTTGGAATTACTGGCCTTCGAAGGCGATACTGCGCGACTTGCGGTGGACTGCAGCAAAGGCACCTATATTCGCACCCTGGTGGAGGATATCGGTGAGCAACTCGGTTGTGGTGCGTACGTCGCTGAATTGCGCCGTACCCAGGCCGGGCCTTTCACTTTGGCGCAGACCGTTACCCTCGAAGAGCTGGAAGCGGTACATGCCGAAGGCGGCAACGAAGCGGTGGATCGCTTCCTGATGCCATCGGACAGCGGCTTGCAGGATTGGCCGTTGCTGCACTTCTCCGAAGCGAGTGCGTTCTACTGGCTCAACGGCCAGCCGGTACGTGCCCCGGATGCTCCGAAGTTCGGCATGGTACGGGTACAGGATCACAATGGTCGCTTCATCGGCATCGGTGAAGTGAGCGAAGACGGGCGCATCGCGCCGCGTCGACTGATTCGGTCGGAATGACCGAAACCGGTCTGTGTCAAAGCAGGCTGGCGAGGGTGGCTGTTAACAGGCACGGTCACTACTCATTTATAGATACAGGGATTTGTCCCTGGCCTGTTGAAGCTGTTTCTTTGAAACAGTTTCCTGATAAAAGGATTGCCTCATGGCTCTCGACGTTCAAGAAAAAGCTCAAATCGTTGCTGACTACCAGCAAGCTGTTGGTGACACTGGTTCGCCAGAAGTGCAAGTTGCACTGCTGACCCACAACATCAACAAGCTGCAAGGTCACTTCAAGGCCAACGGTAAAGATCACCACTCCCGTCGTGGTCTGATCCGCATGGTAAACCAGCGTCGCAAGCTGCTGGACTACCTGAAAGGCAAGGATCTGGGTCGTTACCAGACTCTGATCGGTCGCCTGGGTCTGCGTCGCTAATCAGCGATTGCGCTATGAGGTTGGTTGTCTGTCGGACGTCTTCGGTTTACCGCAGACGCCTTGCAGGCTCCCAGCCTCAAGTTTTATCTGGATACACGTTTTACCCCGGACAACGGTTGGGCCGATTCCCGACATTGCCCAAGAATTCGCAAGAAACCAGTTCCCCCAAGAGCCACAAAGAAGGTAGGACACCGTGAACCCGGTAATCAAAAAATTCCAGTTCGGTCAATCGACCGTTACCCTCGAGACTGGCCGTATCGCCCGTCAGGCCTCCGGCGCAGTATTGGTCACCGTTGACGACGACGTCAGCGTATTGGTGACTGTAGTCGGTGCAAAACAAGCCGATCCAGGCAAGGGCTTCTTCCCTCTGTCCGTTCACTACCAGGAAAAGACTTACGCTGCCGGTAAGATCCCTGGCGGTTTCTTCAAGCGTGAAGGCCGTCCTTCCGAGAAAGAAACCCTGACTTCCCGACTGATCGACCGTCCGATCCGTCCGCTGTTCCCAGAAGGCTTCATGAACGAAGTGCAGGTTGTCTGCACCGTCGTTTCCACCAGCAAGAAGACCGATCCGGACATCGCTGCGATGATCGGTACCTCGGCTGCCCTGGCCATCTCGGGCATCCCGTTCGACGGCCCGATCGGCGCCGCTCGCGTTGCTTTCCACGAAAGCACCGGCTATCTGCTGAACCCGACCTACGAGCAGCAAGCTGCTTCGAGTCTGGACATGGTCGTTGCCGGTACTTCCGACGCCGTGCTGATGGTTGAATCGGAAGCCAAAGAGCTGACCGAAGACCAGATGCTGGGCGCGGTACTGTTTGCTCACGACGAATTCCAGGTTGTGATCAACGCGGTTAAAGAACTGGCCGCTGAAGCTGCCAAGCCAACCTGGACCTGGGCTCCTGCGCCAGAAGCCACCGAACTGCTGGGCGCGATCCGTGCCGAGTTCGGCGATGCGATCTCCCAGGCTTACACCATCACCGTCAAGGCCGACCGTTATGCGCGTCTGGGCGAGCTGAAGGATCAGGTCGTTGCCAAGCTGTCCGGTGAAGAAGGCCAGCCTTCGTCCAGCGAAGTCAAAGCCGCTTTCGGCGAAATCGAATACCGCACCGTTCGCGAAAACATCGTAAACGGCAAGCCACGTATCGACGGCCGCGACACCAAGACCGTACGTCCGCTGAACATCGAAGTCGGCGTTCTGCCGAAGACTCACGGTTCGGCGCTGTTCACCCGTGGTGAAACCCAGGCTCTGGTCGTTGCAACACTGGGCACCGCCCGTGACGCACAACTGCTGGACACCCTGGAAGGCGAGAAAAAAGACCCGTTCATGCTGCACTACAACTTCCCTCCGTTCTCGGTGGGCGAGTGTGGTCGCATGGGTGGCGCTGGTCGTCGTGAAATCGGTCACGGCCGTCTGGCCCGTCGTTCGGTTTCGGCCATGCTGCCAGCCGCTGACGTGTTCCCGTACACCATCCGTGTGGTTTCGGAAATCACCGAATCCAACGGTTCGAGCTCGATGGCTTCCGTTTGCGGCGCTTCCCTGGCCCTGATGGACGCTGGTGTACCGATGAAGGCGCCGGTTGCCGGTATCGCCATGGGTCTGGTTAAAGAAGGCGAGAAGTTCGCCGTCCTGACCGACATCCTCGGTGACGAAGATCACCTAGGCGATATGGACTTCAAAGTAGCCGGTACCGCCAAAGGTGTTACCGCGCTGCAGATGGACATCAAGATCAAGGGCATCACCGAAGAAATCATGGAAATCGCTCTGGGCCAAGCCCTGGAAGCGCGCCTGAACATCCTCGGTCAGATGAACCAGATCATCGGCCAGTCGCGTACCGAACTGTCGGCCAACGCTCCGACCATGATCGCGATGAAGATCGACACCGACAAGATCCGTGACGTTATCGGTAAAGGTGGCGCGACCATCCGTGCGATCTGTGAAGAAACCAAGGCTTCGATCGACATCGAAGACGACGGTTCGATCAAGATCTTCGGTGAAACCAAGGAAGCCGCTGAAGCAGCACGTCAGCGCGTTCTGGGCATCACCGCTGAAGCCGAGATCGGCAAGATCTACGTGGGCAAGGTTGAGCGCATCGTCGACTTCGGCGCATTCGTCAACATCCTGCCGGGCAAGGACGGTCTGGTGCACATCTCGATGCTGAGCGACGCTCGCGTAGAGAAAGTGACCGACATCCTGAAAGAAGGCCAGGAAGTGGAAGTGCTGGTACTGGACGTGGACAACCGCGGCCGTATCAAGCTGTCCATCAAAGACGTGGCAGCGGCCAAGGCTTCGGGCGTTTAATCACCCCCAGGCTTTAGCGCAATAAAAATGCCCCGCCGTGTAAACGGTGGGGCATTTTTTTGTCTGCGAAATATCGGAACATTCTGTGAAGTTGCCGGACTTCAAGACCGGTGCTAGGTTTAGCCCACCGCCCGTGTAGCTCAGCCGGTAGAGCAGCGCACTCGTAACGCGAAGGTCGCAGGTTCGATTCCTGTCTCGGGCACCAAATCTACTTTCGCCAGTGTTCGGCGACTTTCACACCCTCCTAAAATAGGACGAAGATTGCGGCCTTTTTCTTTCGCGCTCTTTCGCATTCTTTCGCTGCGTGCCGCGCATTTTTAGTACATCATTCAGCACTCTCCCGTTCGAGTGACTTGGTGATGTACTAATGCCCCTCACTGATACCGCTGTTCGACAGGCCAAACCGGCCGAAAAAGACTTCACCCTCACGGATGGCAGCGGCCTATCCCTCTTTGTTGCCAGCAATGGCACCAAGTCCTGGCACTTCAGGTATTCCTGGCACGGCAAGCAGCCGCGCATGTCGCTGGGCACCTATCCCGAAATAACCTTGAAGGAAGCCCGTGAGTTGCGGGACCAGCACCGGTCGCTTGTGGCCAAAGGCATCGATCCTCGATCGCAGCGGCGCGAGGAAAAGCGTGTCGCCGCCGGCAACGCCGTCAAGACGTTCGAAGTGGTCGCCAACGAATGGCACAAATTCAAATCACCTCGGGTTGCCGAGGCAAAAAAGGGTGCCGCCTATCAGTCGCGCTTCTACCTGGACAAGGACCTGATCCCGGTGCTGGGCAGGATCCCGATCGTGGATGTCCGCCGTGGTGACGTGCTGACCGCGCTCCGCAGGATTGAGGGTCGAGGCTCGCTGAACTCTGCACGCAAGTGCCGCGCTTGGCTGAACGAGATATTCCGGTTCGGCATTGCGTCGGGCTATCTGGAAATGAACCCGGCGTCTGACCTCGACATCGTGGCCGCCAAAGAGCCACCGGTGAAGCACAACCCAATGCTGCGCCAGCATCAGTTAAAGAAATTTCTGCATGATCTGCGGACTTTCGATGGCGCGGCTGGGTATGTGAAGAGTGCCATCAGGATTCTGTTACTGACCGGCGTGCGTACCGGCGAGGTGCGTCAAGCGACGATCAGCCAGTTTGACCTGGATAACGCGCTGTGGACGATCCCGGCCGACACAGTGAAGCAATTGCGGAAGGTGATTCGTAGCAAGGGAGGGGATGAAGTACCGCCGTATCTGGTGCCACTGTCGCGGCAGGCGGTTGAAGAGGTGCGCAAGGTGCATAAGTTGACCGGCTGCTACAAGCTGCTGATCGCTGGCCGGAACGAGCCGACCAAGCCTATTAGCGACAACACGGTCAACAATGCATTGAAGCGCATGGGGTATGAAGACCAACTGACCGGGCACGGGATCCGTGCCACGATTTCAACGGCCTTGAACGAGATGGGTTACAACGAGGATTGGATCGAGGCGCAGCTTTCGCATGCGAGTTCAAGCAAGGTCAGGAAGACCTACAACCACGCGGAATACGTGGAACAGCGGCGGGGAATGATGCAGGACTGGGCTGACTACTTGGACGCGCTGGAAGCCGAAGCCTGATCCTGCGTGCCACGGGCGGCGGCTATCTGTGCGTGGTTCCATTGCAGAACCTCGGACTTGATCCAGCCCACGGAGCGGCCGCCCAGTGGTACCTGTTTCGGGAACAGGCCTTGGCTGGCCATGGTGTAAATCTTGGTGGTGCCCAAGCTGGTCAGCTTCTTCACCTCAGGCAGGCGGATGAATTCGACCGGCTCGTCTGGCAGGTCTTGACGTTCGGTGTTCATGGGTTCACCTCGGTTGAAGGTTTGTTGTTGAGTACAGCGATGATCAGTGCGCGACCGGCGGCGATAACGTCAGGCTTTGCCGTGTCGAACACGTAACCGCCGTCGGCGGCATAAATGTGCTCGCGCATCGCATCAAGAATCTGATCGTCAGATAGAGTCACCGCGACCGGCGTTGGCAGGGCGGTGAAAAGGGCTACAGATGGCTTTCCGCGAGATGGGTTACCTGCGCCATCTGTAGCCCAGATGGTTGCCCATCCAGAAGTTTTGTTTTCCAGCCATTTTTCGTATGGCTGATCAACGTACCCGAACGGTTCACCCTTCACACTCTCTAGCTCCTGCACGCGCGTTTGCAGCTGGGCGATGGTAGATTGCAGGGCGGCGACTTCGGGCGCGTGATTTTCACGGTATAGAGGTTCGAGCTTATTTCCGTTTCCGTCAGCTTTGGACTGGCCGGTTTTGATGTACTTGTCCGCATCTAATCTGAGCCTAAATAGTTTCGCGCCAACCTCCCAGCCCCGTATGAAAGAGCTATCGGTAGTGGGCTCTTGCCGCTCGACCGCTGGCGCACCGCCGAGACCGTTACATGCCGTGCAGGTGTGGCCGGCGCCGTCGTACTCTTTTCCGCTGCCAAGGCAGGTCTCGCACACGCCGTCAATCGTTGGGTTATTGGTCATTGCTTGGCCTCGTACTCTTTTGCAAGACGGATCAAATCTGACGCCTTGACTTGGAATTTATGGATTGTCGTGCCGCCGCCCCATGGCTTTGGCCCCGCAACACGCTCGCCTGTATCGAAGTCCCCGATGCAAAGGCAATTGCCTTCAACCCCACGGACCACCTCGACCAGTACATGGCCTTCGCGCAGTTTTTCCTTACTCATGACTTTCTGCCTGCGGATTGGAATCGTCAGCCTTTACCGCCACAGCTTTCCCGCAGGAGTGGCAAAAGTTCATGCCGTTCTCGACCGGCCCTTCTTCATGAAAGGACCAGAAGACCCCGCAGGAGCTGTGCCAGGTGCCAACGCCATCTTCGTCAGTCCACTCACACGTACCGTTGCGCTCATCAAGTTGCTGCTCTGGCACAGCAACATCTGGGAGATCACGCTCAAACATTCCTTCTTTCTTTAGAGGTCCCTCGCATAACCATCCAGACATATTGATGGATTTCAGCTTTTTGATTGTTTTCCCAACAAATTCGAAAGGCTCGGTTCCGTCCGCGTTGTAGCCAACAAATTGGCAGCCTTCGATGTGCAGGGACGGAAACTCATCAATCTGTTGCTCTGCCGCAGTCAGCCGATCCTGCAGAGCAACCTCCCGCTGTTTTGCTTGTGCCTGGCGATCATCGAAGTCGGCGGCGCGAACCCACAGGCCCGGTTCATTTTTGGCCACGGCCTGTTTCAGTGACTCGGCCAGAGCGTCTCTGGCGAGATAGCGAATTACTCCGTCCATTTCAGTACCCTCAGCAAAATAGTTGGGCCAGCGCCAGCAGGCACAGGCCGTATTCAAGTAGTTGTTGGAACATTGTTGTTCTCCCGCTCGGCATGCTCGCGCTGCCGAGCCCTGCTGCATTTTTCGTGGTTGCCGACGTGGCGGGGTCTGTTGCACTTGTCGCAGCGTGCGGTGAACTCCATAACGCCGGCGTTGAGCTTGCCGGTGCTGGTCATCGCCACGGCCCTCGATAGATGTGTTGGAGCATGAAGAGGGTGGAGAGGATCATGCCGCCCCCTTCAACACATCGATGACGATCTTCACACCACTGGCCACGCTGGATGGCTGAACCGCTGCGTACCGAATCAGATCAGCAATGGCCTTTTCTCTGACGGGTGCGCGCCGGACGGATGCGCCAAGTGCACGGACGAACTCAAGGGCGTACCGCTTGCCCTCTAGTTCCATGACGCGGTTGATCGGGCCGGTGATCTCCAGCTGTGGGAGCGGGGCCGGGCCAAATGCGCGCTTATCCTCAGCCGTAGCCTGTGTTTGCTGGGCTTTCGCTGTAGGAGCGGACAGGGCTTTGCCGAGGGCGCGAGCAAGCGCCTCGTTTGCGAGTGAGTTCATGGGGTTCCCTATGCCGGGGCATACCCGGGCTGTGGAGGATGGGTTATGCGGCTGCTTTCAGAGCTTCGATGATTCGCTGGCCGGCGAGTGGCGGAACAGCGTTGCCGGCCATGTGCATGGTCAGTCGGTGGTTATCAGGGCGCAGCGTGTCGGCTGGGAATGACATTGCGGCAAGTGCTTCGTTTGCACTGAGCATCCGCATCTCATCGCCGCGCACCAAGGCCCAACGGTCGAGCGTAGTAATGGTGCCGATCGGCCGGTTGATATCGCGACCGGTAAGCCCTGAGCCCTTGCCGTAGTAGGGCATGATGAACTGATCGCCGAATCGCTCTCGACCGTTGCGCACCCGGTCCAAAGTGGCCTGCGCGCGCCCTGGCTTCTCGATCGATGACCAGCGCCCAGCGTCAAACTGGAGGAAGCTGGCGGCGGGAACGTGCTGGCGCCGGTGCAGCTCGAGCATCAGCGGCGATTTGCTTCGGGTACAGACCAGGAACAGGCGCACGCGGTGCTGTGGCACGCCGAGATCGGCGCAGTCGACTACATGCGGCGCGATCATGTAGCCCAACGCTGCCATGGCCTGCGACCAGGCTGGATACAGCGCCCAGTCCGTGAACTCTTCGACGTTTTCGACCAGCACCACTTCCGGCTTGTGGTACTCGGCGGCGGACACAACGGCCCATGCTGTCGATCTGGATGCATCGTGCTGTGCATTGCCTGACTTCTTGCCCCGGGCTTTCGAATGCCCCTGGCAGCAGGGTGACGCGAGCATGATGTCGTGAGCTGGGACCTTCGACCAATCCGCCTGATGCAGGTCTTGGCAGATATGAATGGCTTCCGGATGGTTGGCGCTGTGCCATTCCACGGCGACCGGCCAGTGGTTTGCCGCCCAGATAACGTCGATGCCGGCATTGCGGGCACCGGTGGACCATCCGCCTAGGCCGGCGAACAAATCAATTGCTGTTGTCATGGTGTGTTACCGCTTCTTGAAGGTTTTGGTCAGTGCCGCGTTGACGCTGTTGCCTCGCAACAGAACCACGCGAGCGATGGCTGCCCGATCTTTCTGGCTGTGACTGGCTTGTCCTAGAAGACCGAAGTAGCTGTTGGCGGTTTCGCGAAGATCCTCGGCGGATGCTGCAGCGACTCGCTTCAGTGCTTGGGCCAGCGATCGCTTACGCGTTGATCGCCGCCATGGCTTTATGACGTGGCCGACGAAGTCAACACCGCGATCCACCGGCTGCAAGATTGTCTTGCTGGGATTGAGCTTGGCGCCAAGTTGCGGAAGGAACGCTTCGACCTGCTCGCGCCACTTATTCAGCTGTTGCGGCGATTCATGCAGGAATACAAAGTCATCGACGTAGCGAACGTAATGCTTGGCGCCGAGCTTGTGCTTGGCGAACTGGTCCAACGCGTCGAGGTAGACATTGGCGAAGAACTGCGAAGACAGGTTGCCGATCGGCAAGCCGAGGTACGCCGGCTGTGCGGTCAGGCGCTTGTGCTGCGGTACCCGGTTGAGCAGATGGGCCGGGCTGCGTACTTCGTAATCTTCGCGAGGGTCGTGCATCAGGATCGTTTCGGCCAGTGACAGCCACCAGGGTTCGGTGATCTGCTTCGCCAGTTGCTGGCGCAGCACCTGCTTATCGATCGCAACGAAGAAGTTGGCCAGGTCGCACTTGAGATAGAACATCGGCTTCGACCAATTCTGACTGGCGCTGCGAATCTTCGCCTCAAGGCGCTTCGCGGCGTACAACGTGCCGCGCCCAGGGATGCATGCGCAACTGTCCGCTATGAAGCTGGCGTAGAAGCGCGGTGCCACACGGTTGTACAGCAGGTGGTGGACAACGCGGTCCCGAAATGCAGCGGCCCACACCTCGCGTGCTTTCGGTCGTGTGACTACGAAACATATCGAGCGGCCTGGCCGGTAAGTGCCGGCGATCAGGTCGTCGTGTAGGCCGATCAGGTTCTTTTCCAGATCCATCTCGAAGGCCAATGCACTGGCGCTGTTGCGCTTCGTGCGACGGCAGTCGTAGTAGGCTTGAACAAGTTCGCTGAACGGGTAGGGGCCAACAGTCGAATCTGCGGACGGGGCGGACGCGGAGCTCGTTGTTCTTGTCGTTGTTGTTCTGATTGCCATCATCGAAGTTCATGTTGAATGCGTTGTTGGCGGAGCGCTGCGACCTATCGTGCTATCTACGTTGCCAAGCCGAAGGCAGAGCCGATCAGCGAGGAAACTGCGCAAGACCTACACGGACGCTTTAGACCGGCGGTATCTTTAGTGCGCATGGCGGTGGCCCAGAGGCCAGCGGCACGACCAGATTCAATTCGCACAGATCTGAAAGCCGTAACTCTCAGATGGCGGGCGCGGTTGGGGTAGAGCGTTTCCAGGCGTTTGCCTGTTTGCCGATTGAGGTGGTTACCTCGATGGCCGTGGCATGCTGCGGGACACTGATGAATCGACTGTCCTTGAACAGCCTCATCAGGAACTCGATCACCTGAACCTTCTCGACCAGCAATGTGAGGTGCGGGCGCTTGTCCGGCGTTGAGTTGGCTCGGGCAATGAGCATCAGCACATCGATGCACTCATCAATGACGCGCTTGCCCAATGACTGCTTGAGGTCTCGCGGAATGTTCCGGGTCAGGTTTGTGGCCATCTGGAGCAGACCGAGCGAGACTTTGTAAATCTGCAAATCCGTATGCATTGCCATGAGGCGAGCTCTCCAAGAGCAACCGGCCGCAAGCGGCCGGATTGAATAAACGAATTAATCAATCAATTGACTGCGGACGGGGCGGACGCGGAGCTCGAGGTACTTGCCGCCGCTGGCCTGACCGCCACCATCGAAGCCCATGAAGAAAGCGAGGTCGGCGGAGCGCTGCGAACTCGACCAGTAAGCGCGCGGCTGGAAGGCTTCTGCGCCACGATGCTGGAAAGCAGCGATCGAGGTCTGAGCAGGTGAATCTTCAGTGTGCAGAAGGCCGACAGGCTCACTATTCGGATTGTCGCCACTGCGCGAGTACTGCCAGTTCACTTCAGTAGTCGGCTTGAAGTGGCGGTACTGCAATTCCTGCACGTCGCGTGCTGGGATTGCCCAGTCGTTGAAGCCGCCCATATCCAAAGCCAGTACCTGCTGTGCCAGCTCGCTGCCGGCGGCTGCCATCGCTTCCGTGTTTGCGCGGCTATCTGTGAAGCTGTCGGCACCTGCGATCTTCTCGCCGTACTCGCCCCACTTCCCAACCAGTTCATGCGATGCATATGCGGTGATGTTCAGATAACGCTTACCGGTTTCCGGATCGCGGGTGATGCCGGAGAAGAAGCCGCCGCCGAAGGGCTGGCCGATCTCTGGGATGGTCACTGCTGGCGCTGCTTTATCAATTGCGGACATGGTCTTTCCTCTTTTTTAAGGCAACAAAAAAGGCGCTATTGCGCCCGGTGCCGGATCAAGAACGGATGAATGAAGGATTAAATAAAGAATCTGCGGACGGGGCGGACGCGGAGCTCGAGGTGCTTGCCGAGGTCGTACTGATAGCCATCATCGAAGTACATGTAGAATGCGCCGTTGGCGGAGCGCTGCGTTGACGACCAGTACCAGGTGTCCTTGGCGAACAACTCGGGCACGTTCACCCAGCAGTGATACAGCTCTGCACAGGCCGGCAGGTAGAAGTCGTGATGCCCTTCAGCCTGGTACTCGGCGCACGCATCGGCAGCCGGATACTTGCGTTCATCGTCATTGCCAATGAGCGTCTGCGTATTGGTGTAGCCGTCGGTCTTGCTGAGGCCTTCAACCTCGATCCCGCGCCTGCCCCACTCAAAGCTGCCCGCGTCTTTCGCTGCGACGATCAAATAGTGCGCAGGAACGTCGCCACGTGCCGGTACCAGGCCGCCGTTGTATCCGCCTTGCTCTGGCCACTCGGCGCCGAGTGCTGGGACCACATTCGAAGTCTGCGGTTGAACAGGAGCCGCAGGCGGCAGAGCTTGGGCGAACAGCCCCGCAATCAGCAGCTGAACGAGCCTTTCAGGCGTGGCCTTCATTTTGAAGCCATCGGCCTCGATTGAAATCTTATTGGCTTTCATCTTGATTCCTTCGGTTGTGGTGGGCTTAAGCCACCTGAGCAGGCGGGTTCATGGCGAAGTAGATGCGGGCGCAGGCCTCGGTGTCTGGCCGTGCGCGGTGGCCGCCGACCAATACTTCACCGGTGAAGTGCAGCAAGGCCTCGGCGACAGTCGGGTTCTTGTACATGCCTGGGCGCCCGAAGCCGGCGCGGATCATCTTTTCGGTCGGCGGGCATTTCACGATGTTCTTACTGCTCTGGCAGGTGCAGTAGCCGGGCGTCTGCTTGAATGCGTCCGCCGCGTCTTTACCGCGATAGCGCGATAGCGCGATGCGCATGATGCGGTCGTCGAAGTTGATGTTGTGGGCGATGCGCAGGCCGGCGCGTTCGTGGATGGCCATGAAGCCGTCCAGCGCCTCGGCTTCCGGGATGCCCGTGTCCATGGCCATTTCGGTGGTGATGCCGTGGATCACCGCGACTTCGTTGGGGATCACCCAGCCATCAGGGCGAACCATTGCTTCGAAGGAATCGACCAGCGCGCCGTTGGCGTCGTAGGCCAGAATGCAGATATCCACCAGGTGCGGCTGGCGCGGGTCGTCGCTCGGTTCTTTGAACAGCGGCAGGCCGGTGGTTTCGGTGTCATACGGGGTGAGCAGATTCATGGGCTTTTCTCCAGTCGAAAAGAAGGCGCCCGTAGGCGCCTGTGATGTTTCGGGGGATTGTTCAGTCGATGAAGCGGATTTCGTTCAGGTGTGCGTTTTCGACGGTTCCGTCTGGCAACTCAACGATTGCCACAGAGTAGTTGCCTGGGCCTGCCTCGAACTCTTCATACGCTGTACCGAACTGGTGAAACGTCGCTGTTACAATCTCATCTTCTGCCCAGTGACCACGAACACCTTCGGATGGCTGAACCCATTTTTTTCGCTTCAGTTCAACTTGTCGCATCAGCTGTACTCCTATTGCGCGGGATGGGTTAAACGACGTCTTCCAGCGTGGCGATCACCTTGTAGCTGTGCTCAAGCGCTGATTCGCCCTCGGCTTCGACGGCAACCACCTTGTCGTCGAGCAGGCGCAGCAGCAGCGATGCCACCTTGTCGCTGTCAATCGCCAGCCGGCTCTGTACCCAGTGGGCCTTAAAGGCTTTGGTGCCGGCCTTGAGCACGATCAGTTGCTTGGCGTCGTCGTAGCTGAAGTCGCCGAACTCTTTGGTTTCCGTATCGACAAGGCCGAAGTTTTGATCCTCAGCATTGCCTTCTGCCTCAGCACCACCTTTGATTTCGAAGACGTTGCCGCCATCGATCGCAACAGCGGCGCCTGACTCGACCATTGCATTGAGCATCTGCGATGCCCGCTCGTTGCTGATGCTCAGCGCTCCGGCAATTGCCGCCGCGCCCAGCCGGCCGTAGGCAATCAACTGTTCCACGGCTTCGTTGTAGAGCGGGTCTTTGCTGCCGATCTGGTCATCGTCGACCCCGCCGGATTTGCCAGCATTCACCAGCGCGTTCAATTCTTCTTCAGTGCCCAGAGGGTGTTTCACTCCGTCTGGCTCATCTGGTCCGGTACCACCGCCGAACAGACCGCCGGTCAAGTTGCTGACGTGCAGCGGCAAGTCTCGTTGATCGCGCTCTACCGTGAGACTGTCCAAGCCTTCGGCGTAATCGTTTGGTGCCAGCACCAGCAGGCATAGTTTCCCGGCTACGTCGATCAGCCCATGGCGGTTCGGGTCTTGCGCATCGATGGTCGCGGTAACCGTGATGCTTTTTGCCTTGAACTTGGCGTCGGCCACCGTCAACGGGATGGTGTCGACGCTGCGAGACGAGATGATTCCCACGGCCGTGTAAACCGCCGTGGTCACTTTCTCTGTGACGCGGTCGGTTACTTCTTGGCGCTGGCCTTCGTTCAACTTGCTGTACGGTGCGGCAATGTTCTGCCATTCGAACATTGCGGCGTCGACCAGGTCGCGCACCAGTAGCTCGTGGGCCAGAACCGAAGGCATGACGCCATGCCGCTTCGCACGCTCAATGGCTTCCATGTGTTCAATTTTCATATTTGACCCTCAGTGCTTGGCGATGCGCTCAAGCTTCGATTGTTGAGCCGGGCTCAGGTTGGTGTGGGCGCCGAAACGCTTGAAGTTGGCGCGCATGCTTTCGACGAACTCCAGTTCCCAGCCGCCGCTGGCGTGCAGCTCAGCGGCGACGAGAATGGCCATGAATTCCTCGACACTGTCGTAGATGTCGAGGACGGATTGAGCAGCCATGTCACGCAGCTACCCTGATGTTTTGCACCTTCTGAATGTGGCTGATCAGGGCGGCGCAGATGCGCGGGAAGTCGCTTTCCCGGTACAGCGATGCACTGCGTTCCTTGGCCACAACTTCGAAACCCAGCGAACTCAGGAAGCCCGCTGACACCGTGAAGCCGAGTCGGTCGCTCAGATCACCCAGCTTGAAGCGCTGGCCATCGTCGACGACTTGAGCTGCCGTTTCGACTGGCTTGATCGGCGTGCTGGTGGCCGGCGCCGGCTCCACGACTGGTGCGACTGTTTGTTGCTGCACGACCGGTTCAACAACCTGTTGCTGCTGCTGGTCATGATCGTGGATTCGCATCTTGATCAGCGCCACCAGATCATCGTTGGCCTTCATCACCAATTCCTGTGCGTCGTGGAACAGGAATTTATGATTCACCGCCAGTTCGTTCAGGCTTGCCTGATTGATCCGGATGCCGTCGGCGATGCGACTGGCCTCGATTTTCGCCCGGGCCAGCTCGGCGTCAGCAGCCTCGCGAAGGCTGGACACCGACTTCTTGCCCTTGATGGCTTCGGCGAAGTTCGCCTGCACCTTCGGCATCCTGATGCGACCGCCCAAGGTGGCGTCGATCTGGTCGATATGGATCTGCAAAGCCTTGGCCGCATCCATGACGATCTCGTTGCGGATGTTTTCCTTGCGGGCCTTGACCAGTTTTTCCAGTTCCAGGCGCTTGCGCCGAGTCTCGGCCGCGATGTCATCAATCGCCTTGAACAAGATGTCGATGCTTTCGGTTTGGCTCAGGGCGTGTTCTTTCGCTGCCTTGAGCTTGTCCTCAACTTCACCGCACCACTTCACGGTTGCGTCGGCATCCGCGAAGTCCTTGTCGTCTTTCAGGTCGGTGTTGATATTGCCGATCACTGTCAGCGCGTGAGACTTGAAGGCGTCGAGGTTGCTTGCGGTAACCATGCCGGTTACGTCGATGCGAAGGGCGGGAAGCTGATCAGGCGCGGCGCCGATGGCTTCAACCGTCTTTTCCTGCGGAGTGAAGGTGCCCAGTTCTTCCTCGAACTGTTTCCAGCCTTCAATCAACAGCTCGGCACGCCCTGGCACAGGCCGGTATTCCAAGTGCACGAAGTTTTGCTTGGTGCCATCGGAGCAGACGAAGAACACTTTCTCGGCGCCGCTCACCAGCAGTTGCTGTTCAAGCTGCCAGTAGTAATGCGGGTCCAACGCATTCGCGCGGATCTGCGCGACAAGCGCCTGATTCCACAGTTTGTGTTCAAACAGAATGTCGCCAAGCATCGTGGCGCCGTCCATTGAAGCCAGTAGGTTGCCGCTGGTACCGACGATTGGGTAAAGCTCTTCGCCGATAATTTCTTCAACGATGGGGCGGGCCAGCTCTTCGGTGGCGTGGCCTCGATCGAACACGGCCTGCTGCGCCGGCCCAACTTCGTCGATGATCCCGGTTTTCTTCACCGTCAGCAGATCGGTTCGGGTTTGATACTTCGATTCGCCCATCATTGCCGGCGCTTCGGAAGCGGTGAAGTAGTTGGCGCGAAGGGCATGCCACTCAGGCGAACCCTGCTGAACGTTATGAACTTGCATTGGTGGTTTCTCCCTCGATGGCGACAAGGCCGTGAATGCGGTCTTTCTGCTCGTCGGTGATGACGTACTTGCTGCAGATGTTGGTGATGATGTGTTCGGGGCTGGTGCGCTTCTGGGCGATCATCCCGCGCCATTTCTCGGCGCTTTCGTCCAGCTTGCTGTCGGGGTAGGGCGGCAAAACCTTCGGCTCGTCGGCCTTGCGCGCCTGGTTGACTTCGCGTTCGGTCGGGATGTCTTGCACCTCTTCGGCGACCGGCATGCCGCGCAGAACATCGGGGAACACGTCGCGCATTGCGAAGGCCCGGGCGCGCATCTGGCGCATCCGCTTCGGGTACTGCGTCCACGGCCCTTGCTTGCCGGCGAGCCCGGCCAGCTTGGCGTCGGTCATGCTGAACGTGCGGCTTTGCTCTTCTTCACCGCGGCGCTTCACCCGGCACGTTGCCGTCTCGCCGTCGTCGCTTTCGTAGACGTACTCACACAGGGGCGAGCTGCGGACCAGTGCGATCACCGCGTCACCCCAGAGGGCAGGGCGGCCGTTGATGACTGCGATGTTCTGCATCGCCTGCATCGGTTGCAGGCCGAGCTCCATGCCCCACTGGATCGCCACCAGAATGTTGCCGGGGTTGTTGGCGAAGTCCTTCGGCACGATGGTCGACTTGGCCAGGTAATCGGAGAACTTCAGCGCTTCTTCGATGTTCTGCGGCGCGAGGCTGAACGTCGGCTTTATCGCCTGATTGGGTTGGGTCGTTAATTCGGACATGAGGTTTCCTTGCCGCGCGGTTCGCAGCGTGAAGAGAGAGTGGAATAAGGATTAGGCAGAGCGGGCGGCTAACATTGCGTCAGCTATTGTGTAGGCTGACTTTGCGTATCCAGCCGCCGCCTTTGCCGCTGTGTCGTAGTCCGTGAAATGAGGCTGATCGAGGGCCCAGTGCATAAACCCATCCAAAGCCTTGCCTGCAAAGTAATCGCGCAAGCTCATGCCTTGCATCGCTTGGGCCTTGGTCTGGATATACACCTTGTCTTTTTCGTCAGTGGTCGCAGTTGGCGCCAGTTCAAGCATCGCTGCCATGGCGATGGTGTGGGACGTGCCGTTCTCAGAGCAGGGGAACGCCGGCCCGCCGGTATCTTTGTTGGACATGGGGTTACCTAATTGGTGATCAGTCCGCCGAGCGCAGGCGCCAGCAGGACAATGGCTAGGAAGGTCAGGCCAACAGCGGCCGAGGTGATGCGGATCGCGCGGCGCCGGGAGCGCTGGGTGGTGGTCATGACACTCTCGCAATCAACATGCCGCGCCGCACTTCAATGCGCAGCGGCCGGGGCAGATCGGCGACCAAGAAAAAGCCCTGATTTTTCAGGGCTTCTGTCAGTTGTTTGGCGGTTCGGCAGATGATGGTCACGGTGCTGACCTCCGAATGTCGGCGAGAAAGGCCTCGGCCTGTGCCTGGTAGATGCGATCCAGACGAGCCACATAGTGGTGGTGCTCGCCGATATCGATCGCTCCCAGCGCGTGGGCCATTTCGATGGCCATGCTGGTCTCAGCATGCAGTTGCGCCGACGAGTCACCGTTACGCAGCAGGGCAAACCGTGAATCGATCATGCCCAGCGCTATTTCATGTTTGCGGCTCATGCTGCCCACCGACCGTTCTTGCGGCGCTGCAAGGCGTCAATCTCAACCCACAGCGCCGTCTCGATCTGCTTGCCGTACTGCTGGGCCAGCGAGTCGTAGCCGAAAACCTTCTGCCTTACTCCTTCATCGTCGTAGGTGATGGCCGAAAGAACCTTGAACTCCAGTTCGCGGCTGCCGTAGAAGTCCCAATCGCTATTCCAAGCGTTGAGGCAGGGCGCGATGTTTTCACAACGGGTTACCTCCACCTGGAGGACAAACCCTTCAACAATCACTTCGTGTTCCATGGTGGTCGCCTCCGTGGTGGCGGTGTGTTGTGCCAACAAAAACTCGAATGCACTCGTTCGCTCCGCTGGTTGCCGTTGGGCGCGGGGTGAGTGCATTCGTAGTTGTGTAGGAAAAGTGAAAGGCCCAACTGGACGGGAGGGCCTTTCCGGTGTTGCTTCCGATGCAGCGATATGAGTGGTTTGTTTTTGGCGGGATCGATCAGCGCCAGAACGCGGCGACCCCGGTGGTACATCGCCATCGCTCACGGCGTGCACGTTGCGGATCGGCGGACAACGCAATAGAGCTGTGCGGTTCTGGCCGCATATGACTCAGCGCTGCGCCGATCAGGATTATCTGGAGCATGGTGTTCTCCGGTGATTGTGATGCAGAAGGCCGGACGCTACCCCGGCGATGTGTTGTCAGTCTGGCCAGTCACATCCTGGCTTTCAGGTCTGGTGGCCACCTTCCTGCCACTCAATAGGTTGTTTTCTGGCTCCTATAGCGCCTTACGTGTCTTCGATTTTCCACGTCGCTTCTGCGTTTTTGCGGTGATGCAGGTGGGCGGTTATAGGCCGCAGTTTCGTCCGCATCGGGGTGTGATCTACGACGGGTTTCGAAGCCCGCAACCACCACAGTTCCAACCTATGGGCATCCAGCCCTATTCCGGTCGGGGGTAGCTCTACCATTGAGCTACGCAGATCACACCCCGATGCGCTCTCATAGAGAGGATCGGGCAGTTGTAAACTTTGGGTTTACAACTCAGCCGGCGCCCACTGTTTGGCGAGGATTTCATCCAGAAAGATTTCGATCTGGGCGATCGCGCTGTTGTAGGCGCGCTCCCAGTCCTTTGGCGCGGTACGGCGCTTTTCCTTGATGCGCTTAATGCCCTCTCGCAGAGCCTGCTCCGATATTTCCCGGCGCTCCTTGCGGCGCCGCGCTTTCGTGTAGCGCTGCTGTACTGGCGCATCCTTGCCGAGGATCTGACTGATCCGAGACGGCGCTTTGGCAGCCGCTGCGCTTTCCTTCAGAGCCTCTTCGAGACTTGGCCCTTTGCCGACTCTCGCCAGAATCCTGTCGGCTGCGCTCAATTCACTGTTGCTTTCCATCTACTCACCTCGAACAGTCAAGTCTGACTTGTCGGTTGATTTCCCGTCTGGCCCTGTCGCCAAGGCCAGGCAGTGAAATCGTCATGCAGCAGCCTTGCAGTCGGCCGCCGTCATTCGATGGCCGTCTTCGCACTCAACAACGCGCACGCCGCTTTTGAGTCCGCGCTCCGCGTTGAGCCTGTTCGCCTCTCGTATGCAGGCGTTTAGGTCGGCATCGGCGAAGACCTGCAACTCTCCGCGCAGGGTGATGTGAATTACCTTGTTCATTGAGTTGCCCTCGGTTGTTTTCCCAATGCACCCGTCACCAGGTGCATCAGTGAAACTTTCCGCTGATCCTTCGGCGCTACTGGCGCGGTACAGATCGATTCAAATTGTTCCTCCAGCCGCGGGCCTTTCGGCTTGTTCTCCCGCTGGATAACTGCTTTCGACGTTTTACGCTGCACGCCCGGGTCAGTTGCCAACCCTCTGAACCGTTGAGGCCGGTTCATCGCTGCCTTTGAATCTGGGCCGGTGGTGATCCGGCAAGGTGAAGCGGTCGAACTAAAGAGCGTTGGCTTTCGCCGGGTTTCTAATCTGCGCTAATCGCAGAACATGGGTTGCATTATGCGCAGATTGTTTTCTGCGTCAAGCGCAGATTCAAAAAAATCAGGACGAAAAAAAGCCCGCTCAGTGGCGGGCTCGTTTTGAAGGGGGGGAATTACAGGTTGTTGACGATCAGCCAGATGAAGAAGGCCGCTGCGACGGCCATTGTCGCGATATCGCTGCGTGATGCGCGCTCACCCAGAAGGGCAGAGACAACGCAGGTGATGAAGCAAACGGCCATTCCCACGCAGAACAGGATCCCGGCCTGGGCCCAGTCGAACAGCAGGAAGGTACCGCCAGAAAAGGCGATGAGCAGCAATCCACAAGTGAAAAGGGCGCCGGTTGCGGAGTCTCGGGTGATAACGTTGGTCATGGCTGGCACCTGCTTATAGACCGGTCATCTTGGTATCGATCACGCGACCGATGAATTTGCAGTCGCCTTCGATCTGAATGGTGCGGTAGTTCGGATTCAGCGGGCGCAGATACTTCATACCTGCATCTTCGATGTACTGCTTGAAGGTGCTTTCGCCGCTCTCAAGCTTCACCACGTAATACTTGCCACTGATCACGTCAGCCTCTGGCTGCACCAGAATACGCGAACCCTCGGGGAAGCTGGGGTTTCCGTTGCAGGTCATAGAGTCGCCACGCACGTTCAGCCAAAAGCCGTTCTCGCCAGCATTCTCAGTAGAGGCGATCCATTCATCTGCATCGCCTGGATGGAAGTTGTCGCAGGACTCCGCCCAGTCTCCAGCAATCACCCAACTCACCAACGGATATTCCTTAGGCTCCCGGCTCGGTTGCAGGGCCATCTGCACGTTCGACATTCCCGCGTCCAGCTGCGGGCTCAGTTTTATCCCGAGGGTGCTCATTATTTGCTTGAGCTTTTCTGGGGTAGTGCTTTGCATGCCGCGCTCAAGGCGCGACAGGTTGCCAGTGTCTGATCCGACCTGGTGTGCAAGTTCTTCAAGCGAAAGCTTTTTGGCTTTGCGCGCGTTTCTGATGATTTGTCCGATATCCATAGGTGCAGATTTTCCGGTCTTGCTGCGTTATGCGCAAAGCGATAGGCGCAGAATTTGATTGCATTAAATCTGCGCCAATCGCAGAATCACCCTGAAATCAACTCAGGGCCACGCCATGACTCCCTTAAAACGTGCTCGTCTCGACAAGAAATGGACGCTCGCCGATGTTTCGGCACGTCTTGCCCAGATCGGTGACGCGATCGACTCCGGCAACCTTTCCCGCGTTGAGCGCGGTGTTCAGCGCGCCTCCGCAGCTCTTGCTGAGAATCTGAGCAAGGTCTTCGACGGTGAGATCACCGAGATCCACATCCTCTATCCGGAGCGGTTCCCCGACTCCGGTGAACAGGCGGCGTGATCATGTCCACGACCCAATTAAGCCAAGAAGAGACGGTAAGGGCTCGCAAGAACTACTCAGTTCTCATGCAGCACCTTGCGTCAGTCGGCAACGGACCTGTCGCGCTTGCAGTGGGTTGCGATGAAGCAACGATCAGCCGCATGAAACCGGAGAAGTTCGAGCAGTTCTGCCAGATCCTGGCCTTCCTAGGCCTGAAGGTTGTCCCCAGCGATATGCGGTGCTTCAACCAGCGCGACATTGAAGCGATTTTCCATCAGGCCAAGCGCTGGATGGAGCATGTGCAGCACGTCGACCAGCTTGAGGAGGACTGACTGTGGACTGGTTCCGGATGTATGGCGAGTTCGCCACCGACCCCAAAGTCCAGATGATGAGCGAGGCTGATCAGCGCCGCTTCGTCATGCTTCTTTGCCTCCGTTGCAGTAACGACGATGTAACGTTACATGAAACAGAGATAGCGTTTCAGTTACGGATCAGTAACGAGGAGTGGGCCACTTCGAAGGCGCTATTTCTGAGCAAAGGCCTCATCGATGAGGACTGCCAACCAGCAGCTTGGGATCGTCGTCAATTCGTCTCTGACTCAAGCGCCAAGCGGGTTGCAGCCCATCGAGCAAAGAAGAAACAGGCATGTAACGTTACGGTAACGCCCCCAGAGACAGAGGCAGATACAGAAGTACCTCCTCCACCTATTTACGCGGATGACGTTTTCGACTCCCGATCAAGATTTTGCATGACCAGCGACTGGCTGCCCTGTGAGAAATCCTTTCAGGCCGTGCTGACCATGAACGCGATGGCAGGCCAGACGCTACACGCCGACTTGTTGCTCGAATTCAAATCTTTCTGGATCGCATCCCCCGACGAACACCGCACCCACGCCAAGTGGGAGCACGCACTCGCCATGGCTATGAAACGCGATCTCCGTAATGCACAAGCTTCCGGGAGAAACTCCAATGGAAACGCTCGATCCGAAAACACTGCCCAAGGCGAAAGCCGCAGTAATTCCCAGTCAAGCCAACGACCTGCTCGCAAAGGCTCACGATCAGCTCCAGACCAGGTCAGAGACGCCATCGCCGAACGAGACGCCCGAGAAGCTGCCGCGCGCACTGCTGGACAAACTGTGGATCAAGATGACGGAGATGTACGGCCACCGTTGGACGGCGAATTTCGGCGTATTGGCTGATCCAAACCATTCGTGGGCAAGCGTTCTCAAGGGCTTGAACGGTACACAGATCGCCAATGGCCTGAACACCCTGGTCGAAAAGCCGGACGAGTTCGACTGGCCACCGCCGGCGAACGTCTTTCGCGCCATGTGCCTGCAAGTGCCGGGTATGCCGAGCATCAAGGATGCCTGGACCGAAGCGCTGATCGGTGTGTACAGCCACGAAGGTGTGCGCGTTGCCGCTGAAGCCACCAGTACTTTCGACCTGCGCACAGCCAAACAAGGCGACAAGGCACTGTTCCAGAGATTCGAACGCAATTACGCGATCGTCATGCGCCGTGCACAGACAGGCCAGCCGCTGGAAGGGCGGATCGCCAAGGGCATTGGCAGCGACAGCAGCCGTCCGCGTGAGCAGGTCCAGCTCGAGCACAGCCGTAACGAGGTCGACCGCATCGTCGACGTACTCGAAATCCCCAAAGACCCGAAGGCTTGCCGCGCCATGTTGCTTGCACAGTTCAAGATCCGGAGAGACGACCATGCATGAGCTCGCGCCAGTTTCATTCGTGGTGCCTGGTGAGGCCGTGGGGAAGGGCAGACCACGCGTAACCACCATCGGCGGACACGCTCGTATGTTCACGCCAGCCAAGACGGCGAACTACGAAACCTTGATCGCTCTGGCAGCCCAGCAAGCCATGAACGGGCGCGACCTGATCGTCGGCCCCGTCATGGTCGAGTTGAAAATCTTCGTGTCGATCGCTCAGTCCTGGTCGAAGAAGAAACGCGCCGAAGCACTCGCCGGCGAAGTGAAGCCCACCAAGAAACCCGACATCGACAACGTGCTGAAAGCGATCTGCGACGGCATCAACGGGATCGTCTTCAAGGACGACGTGCAGGTCACCAACGTGTCCATGTCCAAGAAATTTGGCGAAACACCGGGCGTGATCGTCCGGGTTGTTCCGCTTGAGGGGAAGTCATCATGAACACAGTACTCGTCGTGGGCGCCGCTGCGCTGCTCGTGCTGATCTTCGCCGCGTTCAAGCTGTACATGCTGGGGCTGCCAGCCGTTTGCCAGTGAATCACCGGACTACGCAGAACTACGCAACAAGGGGAAAACCATGAAATTGATCAGTGCGCGGCAAGCCTGGCGGGAAGCGTTGCACGAAAGCCGTGATTCGGTGCTGGCAGCGGCTCAGGAGCGGATCAAACTGGGGAAAAGGGGCAGGGTGGTGGGGGAAACCATGCCATCGATGCGCGACAGCAACGGCCGATGCGCTCACATGCTGGCAGCTGGGCTGGTGCAATCGGCCATTGGGACGCTGCCAAAGCCGTTGCAGCACTTCGGGCACGCGCTGTACTCGCCTGTCGCCAATGGCCAGGACATCAACGTGGCGCACGCCCTGGTCTGGCTGACGGTCGATCTGGACGGTTACCCGGCCAAGCGCCGCGAGGTGGCTTACTGGATGGCCCTCGCCGCGATCAAGAGCCATCAGGCTGCTGTGAATGGCCGTGAGGCTTGGGGGCCTAGCCGTGTCGCAGAGTTCGTGCAGGACTGGTACGGCACAAAGTTCGCCGTGGCCAATTGGGCGCGCGACTGGGCGCCGGTGTGGTCAATCATCGCCCGCGCAGTGGATCAGCTCGACGCGAAGGCGCTGAAGCCTGTTGCTGCGGTAATCGTGCGAATGGCTGAACGTCGTGTGTTCGGAACCTGCCGGTGGGACATCTACGACCGTGAGCATGCTGCCGATGTGCGTGCCGAGGCCTACGCTGCACGCCGAGGATCTGCCCGCGAAGCATTGCACCAGCGCCTGAACGCCATGGACGTTGATCAGCTGCGCCGTTGGTTCCGCCGCATGAACAATTACGGCGCCGCGTACCGCCGTGAGTGGGGGAGCGACACGCACGAAAACCAGTCGCGCCACCTGCTGTACAGCGACCGGATCTGCGAATACTGGAACCAACGGCAACGGGTTGGAGACGTCGCAAAAAGGGTCGCTTGACCAAATGATGAGTGTTCCGGTACCTTTTCCCCAAGTTGCAAAGTTACGCCCAGCTCTCAGAAGCCCGCCAAGTGCGGGTTTTTTGTTGCCTGAATTTCAATCTTGAGCCTCGCCGTCGTGCGGGGCTTTTTCGTTTCTTGGACAAACCAATGACCGACGTTTCCCGCATCGCCGACAGCACGGTGTTCAAACTGGTCGTGCCTGTGCTGCAGACGATCTTGTCTGCTGGCGCCATCGGGGCGTTCGTGTATGTGGTCGGTTCCCTCTCGGCGCTACAGGCCCAACTCGGCACGTATCAGACCAATCAGGCGTTGCTGACGCAGCGTGTTGAATCCCTGGAACGCTCTCGCGACTCCAACGACAAGATGGTCGACACCCTCCGCACTACCACGCAGCGCCAAGAATTTCAGATCACCAGCATGGCCGAGAGCTTCAAGACGCTGGTGCTGACCGGGCGGCCCAAGTGAGAGCCGCACTGGTCGTCGTGCTGGTGCTGACCGGTTGCGCGCACAAGGACATCCCTCGGCCGCAACCAGTCGCAACGCACACGACCGTATACCGGTACTCAACCACCACCTGCGAAACATCTGAGCCTATGGACGCCAAGCTCAAGCAAGCCTTGAAGAGTCGTGACGAATGGAAACGCTACGCCGAAAGCCTCGAAAAACTCCCAGACGCGAAGCCGAGCAAATGAAACTGATCCCCGAGTGGCGCAAGTTCTGGCGCATGACCAGCGTGCAGTTGGCGATTCTGGGCGCCGTCCTCAACGCTGCCGCCGCTGCGTGGTCGGTGTTTCAAGGCGCAGTCGATCCGCTGGTATTCGCGAGCGTGAACATGGTGCTGAGCGTTGCTGTGGCCATCGCCCGCGTCATCCAGCAGTCGAAGCTGCGCGACCAAGATCCGCCGGCCGGCGCCTGATCCAAGGAATCTCCGATGAAAATCACACCTTCCCACCTGGTGGCAATCATGCGTTGCCAGGACGCCACCGCACGCCTGTGGGCTGACCCGCTGAACAATGCGTGCGAGCGCTTCCAGATCAACACGCCGCTGCGTATCGCTGCATTCCTTGCTCAGGTCGGGCACGAAAGCGGCCGCCTGTCCCGTGTGGTCGAGAACCTGAACTACAGCGCCGAGGGTCTGCAAAAGACTTGGCCAAGCATGTTCGACGCCAATCTGGCGGCAGAGTACGCCCGCAAGCCTGAGCGCATTGCGAACGCGGTCTACAACGCTCGCATGGGCAACACCGCCCCGGGTGACGGCTGGAAGTTTCGCGGCCGTGGGGGAATTCAGATCACCGGGAAGTCCAACTACATCGCGTGCGGCGCTGCCTTGCAGCTCGATCTGCTAACCCATCCAGAGCTGCTGGAGCGTCCGCAGCATGCCGCGATGTCTGCCGCGTGGTTCTGGGACAGCATGGGCCTGAACGCCCTGGCCGATGCTGGTGACATCCAGAACATTGGCAGCCTGATCAACACCGGCCGGCGCGGACGTGTGCCGCACGGTGCTGAAGAACGCAAAGCGCTGTACCAGGTCGCGCTGAAAGTGCTGGCCTGACATTCCCCCACCAGAGGCAAACACCGTGAACGACAAAACGATTGAGCAAGAAATTCAGGCGAAGGGCCTGACCGCTCCCCGCATCACACCGGCTGACCTGCAAGCGAACATTGCAAGCGAACACTACTTCACGGCGGGAGACGGAGCTCATGGCGCAACTCTTGCTGATGGTCGAGATCGTAGCGTGTATCCAAGCTCGCTGGATCTGCTGACCTTCTGCGTCCTGGTTTTGCGCAACGGCTTCACCGTCACCGGCGAGTCGGCCTGCGCCAGTCCGGAGAACTTCAACGCCGAGATCGGCCGTAAGATTGCCCGTCAGAACGCTGAACAAAAGATCTGGCCACTGGTGGGCTATGAGCTGAAAGAGCGCCTGCACCAGCAACGCCTACCAGCTCAATCGCCGACTGAGTAACCGAAACCATGAATCGCTACCTGCTCATTGCCCTCGCCGCGTGTGCGGTAGCGATTCTGTTCGGCTGGCAGCATATCGAGCGCCAAGCCGATCAACTGGCCACAGCCACCGAGCAGGTCGCCACGCTGACCAAGGCCGCAGAGTCCCGCCGCAACACCCAGCGCCTGCTGGCCCAGCTCGACACCGAACACACAAAGGCCCTGACCGATGCCAAGACCGCTAACAACCAGCTTCGTACTGCTGTCGCTACTGGCGCTCGCCGGCTGTCCGTCAAGGCCACCTGTCCCGCAGTGCGATCCGCCACCGGCGCCGCCCGCTTGGATGATGCAGAAGCGAGAGCCGAACTTGACCCCGCGTCTGCTGAAAGAATTGTCGCCACCGCCACAGACGGTGACGAAGCCATCGTTGCCCTGACCGCGCTGCAGGATTACGTCAGCCGCGTTTGCCTGAAAGGAAACTGAGTTATGACCCAATTCAAAGTTCGAACCGAAGCCGATACCCGCGAGATCAGTGCCGAGCGTATGGAGTTCTTGGGTGATGGCGTGCGCTTCTACAACGCTGGCCACGTGGTGGCTGCGTTCTCGCGCTACCTGTGGGCAGAAGAGGTTGTTGTGAAGGAGGAGCCAGTCACGCTACCTGAAGCCGGCGCCAACCCAGCATCAGAAGCAACCGAGTAAGCGAGTAAGCGAGTGACCGTATGGCTCTGACATCGAAGCAACAGGCATTCGTCATCGAGTACCTGGTTGACCTCAATGCCACGCAGGCAGCCATTCGGGCAGGGTATGCAAAGAAGGGCGCCAAGGATCAGGCGTGGCAACTGATGGAACGTCCGGAGATCTCCGCAGCTATCAAAGCGGCCATGGAAGCCCGCAACAAGCGTACGCAGATTGATGCTGACTACGTGCTGCACCGACTGACTGAGATTGATCAGATGGATCTGCTGGACATCCTCGACGACGACATGTCGATCAAGCCGCTTTCGAAGTGGCCCAAGGTCTGGCGCCAGTCGCTGTCGGGCTTCGATATCGCCGAGATGTTCGAAGGCGCCGGCAAGGAACGCGACTTGGTCGGCCTGATGAAGAAGATCAAGTGGCCGGACAAGGTCAAGAACCTGGAACTGCTGGGCAAGCACGTCAACGTCAACGCTTTCCGTGAACAGGTGGCGGTAGACATCAACCTCACCACCTCGCAGCGGATGGCTAAAGCACGTGAACGCCTTGACCGCTCCAGAGGCTGACCTCGAACAGCAACTGGTCGAGGACATTCTTTCATTCGCTGACGACCCACTGGGTTACGTCTGGTACGCGTTTCCATGGGGTGAACCGGGCACGGAGCTGGCGAACAAGAAAGGCCCGCGCCAGTGGCAGATTGATGTCCTCGACGATATCGGCAAGAAGATCCGAGCCGGCGCCAAGGATCTGGGCGAGGTTATCCATGAAGCGGTGGCCAGCGGCCACGGGATCGGCAAGTCAGCGTTGGTGTCTTGGATCATCAAATGGTCGCTCGATACCGCTGTCGATACTCGTGGCGTGGTCACGGCCAACACTGAAACCCAGTTGCGCACCAAGACCTGGCCAGAGGTGGCGAAGTGGAACCGGCTTTCCATCACTGCCCACTGGTTTCGGTTAACCGCTACGGCACTGATCAGCACTGACCCAGACCATGAAAAGAACTGGCGTATCGACGCCGTGCCATGGTCGGAGAGCAACACCGAGGCGTTTGCCGGCCTGCACAACGAAGGCAAGCGCCTGTTGCTGGTGTTCGACGAAGCATCAGCCATCGCCGATCTGGTATGGGAAGTGGCTGAAGGCGCCCTGACGGACGAGAACACCGAAATTATCTGGGCTGCTTTCGGCAACCCGACCAAGAACACCGGGCGATTCCGCCAGTGTTTCTCGAAGTACAAGCACCGCTGGAATCCCCGGCAGATCGACAGCCGCACGGTGGACGGGACAAACAAAGTCCAGTTTGCCAAGTGGATGGAGGACTACGGCGAAGACAGCGACTTTTTCCGCGTACGAGTTCGCGGCATGTTCCCGAGGGCTTCCGAATTGCAACTGATCCCGACCGACTGGGTAGCGGACGCGATGAAGCGTGAGCCTGTTTTCGGTTTGGACGATGCCCTGGTCTGCGGCATCGACATCGCCCGGGGCGGCGCGGACAGCAACGTGATTCGTTTCCGCCGCGGCCTCGACACTCGATCGATACCGGCGATCAAGATTCCCGGCAGCGAAACCCGCGACACCACGCTGTTTATCGCCAAGGTATGCACCGCGGTGCAGGACCACCGGCCGGACGCTGTGTTTGTGGACTCGACCGGTGTGGGCGGCCCGGTAGCCGATCAGTTGCGCAGGCTTATGCCTGGCGTGGTGATCCTCGACGTCAACTTCGCTAGCGCAGCGCCTGATCGGCATTACGCAAACATGCGGACGTACATGTGGTGGCAGATGCGCGAGGCGCTACGTGCAGGCCTGGCAATCAACGCCTGTCCAGAGCTTGAGGCAGAGCTGACGTCTCCCATGTACGGGCACAACGCAAGCGACCAGATCGCCCTGGAAAAGAAAGACGACATCAAGAAACGCCTCGGCATCTCGCCCGACGACGCCGATGCGCTGGCGCTCACTTTCGCCATGCCGGTGATGAAGAGCCAGTACCACGACTACGGAAACGGCGGCAGCAACAACGGGCTGGAATCCGACTACGACCCATACGGGGAGAAATGAGCATGTGTGGCAAAAGCATCAAGAAACTGGTGAACAAAGCGATCGATCTGGATCCGCTGCGCGGCGGTGATGTGATCCTCGAAGGCATGGGCCTGCCCAACCTGACTGGTGAGCAGACCGGTTTCCTCGGAAAGGCTGACCGTGAGAAGGCGGCGGCTGAGGCTGCTGCCGGCTCTGGCACCACCGCCAGCACCACGGCGCCGACCACCAGTAGCGACTCGGTGCAGGCTGCGGTAGATGCCGAGCGCCGCCGGCGTTTGGCTCAATCCGGCCAAAACGGCACCATCCTCACCGGTGCGTCCGGCGTACTGGGCGGCGCCAACACCAGCAACAAAACGCTGTTGGGGGTGTAAGTTGGCCGACTCTCTGCGCGACCAGCTCGAAAAGCGCTATTCCCGCCTGAAGAACGAGCGCGAGAGTAATTGGCTGCCCGAGTGGCAGGAACTGGGTGACTTCATCAGTCCGCGCTCTGGACGCTGGAACAACACCGACACCAACAACGGCAAGCGCCGAGATCAAAAGATCATCAACCCGCGTGCGTCGTTTGCGGCTCGTACGCTCGGTGCTGGCATGCACACCGGCATGACCAATCCTGCCGCGCCATGGGTGAAGTTCGGCACGCCTGACCCGGACATGATGGAATTCGCCCCGGTCAAGGCCTGGCTGTACGCGGTTGAGACATCAATGCGCGAGGTAATGGCCCGGTCGAACCTGTACAGCGTCCTGCCAAACCGCTACAGCGAGGAAGGCGTATTCGGTACTGCGCCGATGATCGTACTGCCGGACGAACAAGACTTGTTGCGCTCGTACCCGCTTGCGGTCGGCAGTTACATGCTGGCCAATAACAGTCGCAACCAGGTGGATACGCTCTACCGCGATTTCCGTATGACCGCCCGCCAGCTTGAACAGCAGTTCGGCATAGCCAATATGAGCGCTACGGCGCGCACGCTGCTGGATAGCAACCCGGAAGCTTGGGTAGACGTCGTGCACGCGCTGGAGCCAAACGACAACCGCGAGGCCGGCAAGCAGGACAACCAGAACATGCCGTTCCGGTCTGTGTACTGGGAGAAGGGCAGCGACAAGGACAGCGTGCTGCGCAAGTCAGGATTTAAAACCTTTCCATGTATGGCACCGCGCTGGGACGTGTTGGGTGAAGACGTTTACGGTACTGGCCCTGGCTCGATGTGCATTGGCTCGACCAAAGCTGTGCAGTTGATGGAGCGCCGCAAGGCTGAACTGCTGGAAAAGGGTGTGCGGCCACCGATGGGGGCGCCTGCCAGCCTGAAGAATCAACGCGCCTCGATCCTGCCGGGCAGCATCACCTACCTCAACGATATGCAGGTCGGCGCCAAATTCGAACCGCTGTACATGGTCAACCCTGCATGGCTTGGCCAGTTGCGCGGCGAGATCCAGGCCGACAGCGAGATCATCGACACCGCATTCTTCGTCGACCTGTTCCTGATGGTCAGCCAGATGGACAGCGTCCGGACGGCTTACGAGATCGCTACCCGCAAGGAAGAAAAACTGCTGATGCTCGGCCCCGTACTCGAGCGCCAGACCGATGACCTACTGGATCCGCTGGTCGACATGTACTTCAACCAGATGCTGGAACAGTCGATCCCTCGCTGGGCTGGCCTACTTCCGGGCGCTCCACTCATCCCACCGCCGCCGAAAGAACTGGCCGGCCTTGATCTGCGTGTCGAGTTCACCAGCATCCTGGCTCAGGCACAGAAACAGATCGGTGTATCGAGCATCGAGCGCGCCATTGGCTTTGCAGGCCAGGTCGCCACCACCACACAAAGCCTGAACGCGCTAGACCTGCTGGATTCGGACGAAGCGATCCGGCAGTACTTCGAACTGATCGGTGTTCCGCCAACGATGGTCCGTGCTGACGACATGGTCGCCGGCATCCGTGAGCAGCGCGCACAGGCTCAGCAAGCGCAGCAGATGCAGCAGGAACTTGGCAGCGTCATTCAAGGTGCGCAGATGCTCAGCGAGACCGACACCAGCGGCGATAACGCCCTGACTCAGTTGGCGGGGGCTGTGTGATGACTGAGTTGGATAACCTCGACGACCTGCGTGAGCAGGACGAAGACGCCAAGGAAATCGCCCGCCAGCAAGAGATCGCCGACTTCCGCTGGCTGATGAGTGACCCGCGCGGCCGACGCTTCATGTGGCGCCTGATGGGACATTGCAAGGTGTTCCAACCCTCATTCAACCCCCACGGCGGGGTGATGAACTTCAACGAAGGCCAACGAAATGTTGGCCTTTTTCTTTTGGGCGAAACCAACGACCTGTGTCCGGCGATGTTCCCGGTCATGGCCGCCGAGAACGCCCCCAAGCCTATAGAGGATGAATCCCAATGACTGACGCAACCGCCGCTGCCGCTCAAGACACCACTGCCGCGACAGCAACAACCGCACAGTCGGATACCACGCTGCTTACCAGCGGCGCCGATGCAACCACCGCAACCGCTGCTACAGCAGACGCCAATACCACCACCGCGACTGACGCCGCTAATCAGGAGGGTGATCAGGCAGCCAGGGACAAGGCCGCCGCAGATGCCGCAAAGGCAAAGGATCAGTCACAGGGCGCGCCTGAGGCCTACGCCGACTTCACCCTGCCGGAAGGCATGGACCTGGATTCGGCAATCCTCGGTGAGTTCAAGGACTTCGCCAAGGAACTGAATCTGCCGCAGGACAAGGCCCAGAAGATCGTCGACTTCCAAACGAAGTTGGCGGCCAAGCAAGCCGAGGAATACCAGGCCGCTGTCACCAAGCAGGGAGAGGCGTGGGCGACGGCAGTGAAAAACGATCCAGAACTGGGCGGTGAGAACTACGACAAGAGCGTAGCGAGCGCCGTCAAGGTCATTCAGGCATTCGGCGACGACGGCCTGCGGGATCTGCTCAACAACTCCGGACTGGGTAACCACCCGGCCCTCTTCAAGTTCTGCCACCGCGTCAGTCAGGCCATCTCGGAAGACAAGTTTGTCTTGCCGGGCGGGCAAACCAACACCGGCCGTAAGTCGAATGAAGAAGTTTTCTACGGCCAAGGCAAGTCTTAATCTACGGAGCAAATAAACATGGCAACTATTGGCAATACCTCGCTGACTTTGGCCGACTGGGCAAAGCGTCAAGACCCCGATCAGAAGCAAGCGCGGATGATCGAAATGCTCACCCAGACCAACGAAGTGTTGACGGACATGTTGTGGATGGAAGGCAACCTGCCGACCGGTCACCGCACCACCATCCGCACCGGTCTACCTACTGGTACCTATCGCGCATTGAACGCCGGTATTCCACGCGGTAAATCCACCAGCGCACAGGTCGATGAAACCTGCGCAATGCTGGAAAACCTCGGCGTGGTCGACGTGGCGCTGGCCGAACTGAATGGCAACACTGCAGCTTTCCGTCTCTCGGAAAACTCGGCTTTTATGGAAGGCATGAACCAGGACATGGCCACCGGCCTGTTCTACAACAACGACGCGCTGGCGCCTGCCCAGTTTCTTGGCCTTTCCCCTCGCTACAGCGACAGCACTGCGAAGAACGGTCAGAACATTATCAAGATGGGTGGTTCCGGCTCCGACAACACGTCGATCTGGCTGGTGCTGTGGGGTGATCAGACTGTCGCCGGCATCTACCCAAAAGGCTCGAAGGCCGGCCTTGAGCACAACGACATGGGCATCGAGCTCGTCGATGATGGGACAGGCAAGGTCTTCCGCGCATACCGTGACCACTATAAGTGGAACTGCGGCATTGCCCTGCGTGACTGGCGCTACGCGGTACGGATCTGCAACGTCGATGTGTCTGATCTGA
Source organism: Pseudomonas sp. 43A (assembly GCF_013363935.1). Classification (NCBI taxonomy): domain Bacteria; kingdom Pseudomonadati; phylum Pseudomonadota; class Gammaproteobacteria; order Pseudomonadales; family Pseudomonadaceae; genus Pseudomonas; species Pseudomonas sp. 43A. The sequence continues at coordinate 6,202,151 of NZ_CP054880.1, read as the reverse complement.
TTGCCGACACTGACGGCACCACCGTCAAGCTGATCGAGAACATGATCCGCGCCGTGCACCGTATCCCGAACCTGAAGATGGGCCGGGCTGCGTTCTACATGAACCGGACTATCCGCGAGTGCTTGGACATCCAGGCAATGAACAAAAAGAACGTTCAGCTGCGGATCGATGAGTACGACGGTGAGTTCCGTACCAGCCTGCGCGGCGTGCCTTTCCGCACCGTCGATGCCCTGCTCAACACCGAGGCGCCAGTGGTCTAAGACCGCTGGCTTCCCTCGCTCATAGGAGTTCGAAAAATGATTACCGATAAGTTGAACACCTTCAGCAATGCTCAGCTCGTTACCGCTTCGGCGGCATCAACTGATGTCATTGATCTGGGGCCGCTGACCCACGGCAACACGCGCCGCGATATCGGCGCCGGTGAGCCGATTTATCTTGTGGTTGCGATGCTTGCTGCTGCAACCGCTGCGGGTGCAGCCACCACCAACATTCAACTGCAAACCAGCGATGACAACGCCACCTGGGTGACGCTGTTCGATTCCGGTGCGCTGGCTTTGGCTGACCTTACCGCTGGCAAGCGTCCTGTTCAGGTTGCGGTGCCGCGCGGTGTACGTCGTTATCTGCGGCTGAACTATGTCATCGGCACTGGCCCACTTACCGCCGGCAGCTTCTGGGCTGGCTTGGTCAAAGACGTTCAGGACCGAACCACTTACGCCAGCGGCTCTGTGATTCTGTAAGGAGATGACCATGCAAGTTACAGCGACTGATCGCGGCTTTTACGGCGGCGGCATCAAAGAACCTGGTGACACGTTCATCCTGGATGATGAGGCGCATTTCAGCGAAAGCTGGATGATTGAGGGCACGGAAGCGAAGCCAAGGAAACGGCCAAAGTACACCGGCTACGTTGCCGCGCGCGGTGCTGCCGGGAAATTCGTCGTCAAGGATGCGGCGGGCCAAATGGTTGGGACCTTTACAGGCTCCAAGGCAGAAGCGGAATCGGAAGCCGCTCGCCTGAATGACGGTGGCGAAATCGCCACCAAGACCAACACCGGCGGCAATGACGACAACAGCAACGGACTGCCTGACGCCTGACCCACAGCAGCAACCCTTAAGGGCCCTTCGGGGCCCTTTCTTCTTTCTGAGGTTCCCGAATGCCAAGCGATATCGAGATCTGCAACGTTGCGCTGTCACGCGTTGCACACACCGACCCTATCGTGTCGTTCACGGAAAAAAGCAAGGCGGCCGAGCTATGCAGCGTGTTTTACGGCACGTTGCGCGAGCTGGTGCTTTCTGATTTTCCGTGGCCGTTCGCGGAATCCGTTGTGACCCTTGCCGATATCGGCAGCCCTGCACCTGGTTGGGCGTACCGATATCGCTACCCGGCGGACTGCCTGAAGGTCCGCGAAATCATTCAGCCGGGACAGCGCCAGCCAATTGCCAGCGAGCTGCAAATCCCTTTCCGTCTTGGATACGACGCCGGCGGCCGGGTAATTCACACTGATCAGCCTGATGCTGGTGTGCGCTTCACGTTCAGGGTTGAAGACTCGACGTTCTTCGATGCACTGTTTTCAGACGCCCTGGCATGGCGTCTAGCGATGGATTTGGCATTGCCACTGAGTTCGAAGCCAGATCTGCAACAGTTCGCCACGCAGCAATATCAAATGGCGCTGACCACGGCTGAAGCCTCGGCCTTCAACGAATCGCAGGACGATCCTGAGCCTGATTCCGAGTTCGTGGCGGTGCGCCGATGACCAGCGTATTGCAGCCAACGTTCGCCGCCGGCGAGCTGTCGCCTTCCGCCAGTGCTCGTACCGATATCGCCCGTTATTACACCGGGCTGAAGCTTTGCCGGAACTTCATGGTCATGCCATACGGCGGGGTTCGTAATCGCCCGGGCACGAAGTTCGTGTGCGAGGTGGCCGACTCGACCAAGTTGAACCGCCTGATCCCGTTCCAGTTCAACGATGAACAGACCTACATTCTGCAATTCGGTGATTTGCAGATGCGCGTGATCAAGGACGGCGGTCAGGTGCTGTTCAGTGGTGGGCCGTTCGTTGGGCTGCCGTATCAGGTTGGAATGCCGTACACGCAGTTCGACCTGCAGCAACTGAACTTCACCCAGTCTGCCGACCTGATGACCTTTGCGCACCCTTCCTACAAACCGCGCGAGCTGGGGCGCCTTGCGCACGATAACTGGGTGACGTCCGAAATCAGTCTTGCTCCGCGCATCGCAGCGCCGGCGTCAGCCACCGCAACGCCAACCGCTGGCACCGGCACCAACACGCAGGTCTGGCGCTATCAGATCACAGCGGTTCTGGATGACGGCAACAGCATTGATGAATCGTTGCCGGTCACCTCGAACACGGTGACGGTGTTTCCTGATACCGCGTCGGCAACGGTCGTCTGGCCAGCCGTTGCCGGCGCCACCTACTACATCGTTTACAAGGACAACGCCGGCGCTGGGATCTATGGCTTCATTGGCCGCGCCACTGCGCTGACCTTCACTGATCGCAACATCACGGCGGTAAAGACCGATACGCCACCGAATGGCAACGATCCGTTTGTGGGCGCGAACAACTACCCGGGCGCCGTCGGCTATTACCAGCAGCGCCTGGTGTTCGCCGGCAGCAACCTCAGCCCGCAAACCGTATGGATGTCAAAGACTGGCTTGTTCAAGAACTTCGGTTTCTCGGTGCCGAACAAGGATGACGACGCGATCACCTTCACCATTGCCAGCAGGGAAGTGAACCGCATGCGCCACCTGCTCGGCCTGCGCAAACTGTTGGGCCTGACCTCGGGCGGCGAGTGGACGTTCTCCGGCGGCGACACCGGGCTGACAGCCAAGACCATTCAGGCCAGCCAAGAGGGTTATGACGGGTCGGCGATTGTGCCCCCGGTGGTTGTGGGCAACAGCGCCGTGTATGTCCAAGCGCGCGGCAGTCGCGTGTCTTCGTTCGGGTACTCGCTCGACTCTGACGGATTCGCGGCCGATGACCTCACGATTTTCAGCGCGCATCTGTTCCGAGGCTATGAGCTGACCAGCGTTGCTTATCAGAAAATCCCCGACTCGATCGTCTGGTATGTGCGTGATGACGGCGTATTGCTTGGGCTGACTTACCTGCCAGAGCAGCAGCTCGTTGGTTGGCACTGGCACGACACGGATGGCTTTGTTGAATCGATCGCCTGCATCCCTGAAGGGCAGGAAGATGCGCTGTACATGGTGGTGCGCCGCACCATCAACGGAGTGCAAAAGCGTTATGTCGAGCGAATGGCTACTCGCCAGATCCTGAACATCGAAGACGCATTCTTTGTTGACTGCGGACTGACCTATGACGGTCGAAACACTGATACGAACAAGTTCCTGACGTTGGCTGGCGGAACAAGTTGGGAATATCCGGGATTGATTGCATTGATCGCTACCGGTCATGCGCCTTTCACTGCCGGTAGCGTGGGCAATCAGTATTCGCTGAAGCGCACCATTACCGACAGTAACGAAGACACCATCACCGAGACGGTCCGTGTCGAGGTCGTCGAATTCACCAGCTCGACAGTGGTTACAGCAAAGCTTCTGATCGTGTGCCCGGAAGCCCTCCGCAACGTCTCCGTTTCGACGTGGTCGCGCCAGGCGAAGACCATTTCCGGGCTGGCGCATCTCGAAGGTAAGACGGTGTCGATCCTTGCTGACGGCAGCGTTCACCCGCAACGGGTTGTCGCAAGCGGGTCCGTGAATCTTCAGGAAGCCGCAGGCGTGGCTCACATTGGGCTGCCGTATCACTCAGACATGGAAACGCTCGACCTTGAACTGAAAAACGCCAACGAAACCGTCCTGGACAAGAAAATCGCAGTTACGTCGCTGACGGTGATCGTTGAGGAGTCGCGCGGAATCTTCGCCGGCAAGGATAAGAACTCGCTCTACGAGAAGAAAACCAGCCGCGAAACCTACGAGCAGCCGCTCGACACGATTACCGGGCAGGCAGAGATTTCAATCTCTAACGACTGGCAGGGCAAGGGGCGGGTGTTCATCCGTCAATCCGACCCATTGCCGCTGTCAGTGCTGGCGGTTATTCCGGAGGTGACTATTGGCGGCCGCTAAGGTTTTACCGGTCACGGTTGATGATGTGGCTGAGATCCTGCCCGTCGTCCGCCAAGCCGATATCGACGAGATCACCGAGGCGCTGGGCATCCCCATGGAAAGGGCGCTGCGCGAAGCGATAACCGGCAGCCTCAACGCTCGCAAGATCGTCGTAAACGGGTTGGTTGTTGCGGTGTTCGGCGATGCGACCTACAGCATTCTCGGATCGATCGGCGTGCCCTGGCTGATCAGCACCATTCACGTCGATCGACATGCTCGAGCATTTCTCAAGGTCTGCAAGCCGGAAGTGCAGGGGATGCTTACCAGGCACTGGCACCTCATCAATTACGTCGACGCCCGAAACACGGCCGCAATCCGCTGGCTGAAGTGGCTCGGCTTCGAATTCGGCCCAGCGGTTCCGTATGGCCCGCACGGCTTCCCCTTTCACCCGTTCACCCTGAACAGAGAGATTTGATATGTGCTGGATGGCATTGATACCGGTGGCCATCGCCGTGGCTGGCGGTGTGATGGGCGCGCAGAACGCCAAGCAGGAAGGCGCCTTTAACTCGGGGATGTTCAAGCAGAACGCCGCGCTGAAGGATCAGGCAGCAAATGACACCATCGCCGCCGGCGACACGTCAGCCGATTGGCAGCGCGTGCGCACCGGGCAAGCCCTAGGGACGCAGCGTTCCGTTCAGGCAGCAAACGGTATCGATGTGAACAGCGGCAGCGCTGCACAGCTTCAAGACGACACCGCGATGATCGGCGAACTGGATGCGCTGACCATTCAGAACAACGCCGCGCGCGAAGCTTACGGCTACCGCATTCAGGCTCAGCAGGATCGAGCCAACGCGGTGCAGACCGTGACCAATGCCGGCAACAAGGCCACAGGCTCTATTCTCGGCGGACTCGGTAGCGCATTCGGCTCATTCGCGGGGGGCAGATAATGGCTCGGGTACCGACATTCGACACGGCCCAGGTTCAGCAACAGCCGACCCGGGCGACAGAGTTACGCGCCGTTGCGCCTGACAGTTCGGCTATTGAGGATGGACTGCGCAGTTTTCAGCGCGGCGCCGAAATCCTTGTCGCCAAAGAGCGCGAAAGGGCTGACACCGCGATGCTGATGGAAGCCGACAATCAGCTCACGCAGTGGCAGCAGAAGGCGATGTATGACGAAAACGGGGGCGTATTCACCCGTAAGGGAAAGAACGCTCTCGACGTCACCAACCAGACGCTGGATCAGTTTGACCAGACCCAGGCCGAAATCGCCAAGAACCTGACCAGCGATGCGCAGCGTGCACGATATGCGCAGATTGTCAGCGGGCGGCGCAATTCGTTATCCAACGACCTCAACCGTTACGAATATGGCGAGCGTCAGAACTATTACGGCGAGGTCGAGAAAGGCCAGCTTGAGACGTCCATGCAGGGCGCTGCGCTTGAATATCAGGATCCTGCGAAGGTCGACGCTTACCGGCAGAAGATCGACGCGGTGCTGGCCAGTCGCGCCGAACGCCTCGGCCTGTCGCCAGAAGCCGCCCAGGCCGAACGCCTCAGCACGGTCAGCGGTATGTCGACGGCGGTAATCCAGCGCATGCTGGTGGACTCTCCGCAAAAGGCCAAAGGCTACTTCGAGTCCTACAAAGGCCAGATGACCGCAGAAGACCAGATCCGCGCCAGCAATGGCATCGATCAGGGTTTCCGTCGTCTTGAGGCCGAAGCCCGGCAGCGCCAGGTCGAGGCGCGTCAGATGCAGGCAATCAACCGCATGGAGTTGAGCAGCCGCGTGCAGGACGCCAGCGCTGCCTATTCGCAAGGTCTGGATTTCAAAGACCCGCCAAGCTTTTCGGATTTCAAGGCGGCTTATGGTGACAAGGCAAAGGATCATTATGATTCGTTCGCGAAAATTCAGGCTGTAGCGCCGGCGATACGCGAATTCGCTACGGCTGACCCGCAGGAGCGTCAAGCGATCCTTGACCGCTTCAACCCAACACGGCAATCCGCAGGCGCGTTCTATGGTGACCAAGCTTCGGGAATGTTGGAGCGGGGCAACATCGATCTCAACGCCAGGCCAACGGTGAAAAACGAAGACGGCAGTATCAGTACTGTGCGATCGATATCGGCGAACTTTGATGGGCAGGAAGTACTAATTCCAACCGTTAGCGATGACGGAAAGATCATGAGCGATGAAAATGCCATCAAGAACTACCTGAAAACAGGTAAGCACTTGGGCAAATTTGATAACCCTGAAGATGCCACTGCTTATGCAGAGTCCTTGCACGAACAGCAGGCACGTCAGTACGTGGACGGCGGGACGCCAACCGTTGGCAAGGGATTCAAAGAAGACTCCCAGCTCTACCAGCACCTGACGTCTGTTGGCGTTGGTCTGATGAAGCAACAGCAAACTGACCCGGCTGCGTACACCGTCAAGTACAGCCCTGTGGTTCAACGTGCCTTCGCCAACGCACAAGAGCAGGGTACGCCAGAGGCCTATCAGGTCTATGCAAACACCACCCTGGCGGAACAGCAGCGGTTAGGTGTGGCCCAGCCGAAGCTGTTGCCGGACGCAGCGGCCAACCAATTCGCCGCACAATTCAACGAGCAGGTTAATGGGGGTGAAAATGCTGCAACACTGATCGAGCAGCAGGCTCAGCTGTGGGGTTCGAACTTCTCGGCCGTATTGCAGCAGGTAGGCAATAAGCTGCCGCCTGAAGCGCAGGTGATTGCCACCGGGCTTCCAAAGGATATCGCCGAGCGTATGGCGTCCGTTGCCCCACTCAAGGACAAGGAACTGAGCGCAGGCTTGCAGAAAGGCCAGCAAGACGAGATCGCGCAGAGCGTTCAACAGGCCATGCTGCCGTTTGCCGAGTCTCTTCAGGGGCAGGCTGGCGGGATCAATACGTTCAGCACCATGTACAAGGCCGCCGTTCGGACTGCGACCTCTTATGTGCTTCAGGGTGAAAGCCCGAAGGACTCGGCGCAGAGGGTTGTCGACGGCATGGTCAACGAGAAATACGACTTCTTCGGAACCTACCGCGTACCGAAAACGCTGGATACCACCGCCGTCAGCCGTGGCGCAGAGAAGGCGCTGAGCAGCATCAAGCCCGATGAGCTCATGCCGCTGCCTGGGTTCAAAGGCGTAACTGCCGAACAGAACGCCAGTCAGCTGCACGACGCGCTGCTGTCCGGCGGCCAATGGGTTCCGACCAATGACGAGAGCGGCCTGTCGCTCACCCTCAACGGCTACCGCGTCAGGGGCAAGGACGGTAAGCCCATCGTTCGCACCTGGTCTGAGCTTCAGCAGGAAGGCTTGCAAGAAGCCGGACAGTACCGTGTCGCGCCGTCGGTGATGATGCCATGACAATTTTTGCAGGTGACGCTCCGGCACTTGACCGGCGCACGATGCTGGATATCCCCGCCGGATCTGGTGAAGTGTTCGACGCTTCCTTCGGTTCAGCACTGTCGACCAACCCTTCGAACTCAATCATGCGCAGCGAAGAGCTGACGCAAGCACAGGAAGGTTTGCGGCTTACAGGTGACACCGAATCAATCCTGGTACCGCCGCGCAATGAACCTGATACCCCGATGCTCGATGCACAGGCCGCTCGCGATCGAGTCGCCGGCATGGGGCTTGAGATCAAGATTCCTGATCAGGGCATTCGGCAAGGCGCGCTCGACATCCTGATTGATCGGCACCGCGAGCAGGCAGCACGCCAACAGGTAATGGCCCGGGCCAATGGCGGATCCTTTGGGACGCAGATCGCGGCCGGTCTTGCGGCTTCGCTGCTAGACCCGCTCAACATTGCGTCGGCCTTTGTGCCTGTCGTTGGCGAAGCTCGGTACGCCGCAATGCTGGGGCGAGCTGCCAGCCCTCTTGGGCGAGCAGGCGTGCGCGCGGGTGTTGGTGCAGTTGAGGGCGCTGTCGGTGCTGCGCTGATTGAACCACTTCCATTGCTTGCGGCCGGCCTCGACCAGACCGAATACGGCCTATCCGATTCGCTGGCCAACATAGCGCTGGGTAGTGTTCTCGGTGGCGGACTGCACACGCTCGGTGGCGCCGCATCTGACGCACTTCGCCGGCGGCTGGCGACCGAAACCACTGGGATCGAGACGGCGCCGAAAATCGCCGAAGGCCAGGCGCAGCAAGGGCTTTCCCTGCGGGAGCGAACCCAGCCTGCGGACTTTTCGAAGGTGTTTGATCAGGATCCTGAATCGGCGTTGCGCGCCTCGCTCAGACGACACCTCGAAGAGGACAGTGCCACGCTCTATCGAAATGCCCAGGTGCAGGCCATTGATGAGATACGGCCGACCCTGACTGGCGAGCGTGTTGGCAATGTGGCCGACTTGCACGCTGAAAGGCTGTCGCTGACTCAGCAGGCAATGAATCTTGACGGCACGTTCAAGGATCTGGCGAAGCAATACCAGGGCGAACGCATGACCCGTAAACAGGCCGAGCGTGCGGCGCGCGACACCATCGACGCCCAGCGCGAACAGATCGGCGCCAGACAGGCAGAAATCAACACCCAGTTGGAGCGCAACCGTGCCGGCGAGTTTGATCGGCGTGACCTCGGCCTGATTGAGCGTGGTGAAATCCCGGAGCGCTTGCGCCCTCAGATCGAAGCTCGCGCCAAACAAATCATGAAGGGTTACGCGCTGCGTCCGCTGGGTACCGCCGTACGCACCGCACGTGAAACGGCCATGTCTGCGGACTGGACCGTGCGAGACAGCGCACTGCGCAGCGCGGTTTCCCAGGCAGTCACGGGGCGCGATATCGACGTCAATGGCTTGTTTGATCTGGAGTCTTCGGCCAAGTCCTCCGAGGCGATGGAGCATTTCAAGCGACCTGCTGCACGCCGCGTAGATCCAGAAGGCCAGGCCGAAAGTCTGCGTGTCGACGCCGGCGCCAAGGTTGCGGACATCGATGATCTGGATGCAGCACAGAAGGCCTTCGACGAGGACGAAGCACTGGTCAATGAAATGCTCGAGCAAATGCCTGAAGCCGATCGCGCGGCGGTAATGGCCGCCAGCCGTGAGGAAGCCGAGGCCGTAGCCGCCCAGGCTGAACGAGCTGAAAGCTATTCGAAGGCATACCGCGCCGCTGCCGTGTGCGACATAAGGAACGGACAATAATGAATCCCTGCATTGACGCTGTACGGGCCGCCGCCGGCGACCTTGAAGACGTGGAACTCGCTGAGATCTTTGAACTGCTCCGCAGCCGCACCAAAGAAATAATGGCAAGGGAAGGCGCTCTTGGGATGGAGCAGGCGACTTTGAAAGCCGCTGATGAGCTGGGTAAACAGGCACGGCATGCGGCCTTGATCGAGCGGCGCAACGCTCTGATCAATCTGCGCCGCCGGGGAGAGATCATTGCATTCATCCGCGGCAACTTCGCCGACCGTCCGGACTTGGGTATCGAATCGCTGCTGGTCGGTACCAACCTCGCTCGGCAGGGATCCCGGATGTCCGTGGCGGCTGAACAGAAGTCGCTCGGTGATGCCTACATCAGCGGCTTGATCCACGACCTCGAAACGAAAGACCTGACCGCGCTACTGGCGAAGGGCAGTTCAGACATCGATATCGCCGACGCTTTATGGAAGATCGGCAATGACATGGATACCTCAAAGCTGAATGACCAGGTTGTCGATATCGCCCGGATCATTGAGAAATATCAGGAAGCATCCCGTCTTGATGCAAACCAAGCGGGCGCCAGTATCGGCAAGCTGCCGGGCTACATCGCGCGCCAGAGCCACGACAGCGAGAAGATCGGTTCAGCCGGCTTCGACAAGTGGGCGGCCGACATTCTGCCAAGGCTTGATCCGAAAACGTTCGATGGCATCACCAATGAAAAAAGCTTTCTGCATGGCGTGTACGACGGGCTTGTCACCGGCGACCACCTGAAGTCCCCAGCCGAGGCCAAACCCAACGGCTTCCGTGGACCGGCCAACATCGCCAAGAAGATGAGCCAGGAGCGGGTGCTGCACTTCAAGGATGGCGTGGCGTGGCACGAATACAACCAGCTTTATGGTACCGGCAACCTGCGCGAAGCGGTTCTGCGCGGCCTCGACCTGTCCGGACAGAACACCGCCCTGATGCGCAAGCTGGGAACCAACCCAGAAGCAAACCTGAATATGGCGATGGACATCATCGCCGAGGACGTGCGCAAGTCCGGTGATCCTGCAGCGCTGGCCAACTTCAATACCGCCCGGGAAACGATGATCAAGAACCGATTCGCCGAGGTGAGTGGGCAGACACGGATCCCCGGCAACGCCACGCAGGCGCGTATTGCTGCGAACGTTCGGGCTTGGCAGTCGCTGTCCAAGCTCGGCGGCGCGTTGCTTTCCAGCTTCACCGATCTACCAGTTGCGGCCAGCGAGATGCGTTACCAGGGCAAGAACTTCCTCGGCTCACTGGGGGAAATGACCGCTGGCCTGGTGAAGGGGAAAGGCAGCCTTGAGCAGCGTGAAATCCTGTCGAGCTTTGGCGTCTATGCCGACTCGATGCGCGGCGAGATCATGCGCCGGTTCTCCGCCGACGACTCGGTGGGTGGCAAGATGTCGCGCGGTATGTCGCTGTTCTTCAAGCTGAACGGCCTGTCATGGTGGACGGACGCCAACAAAGCCAGCGCGGGACTGATGATGTCCCATAACCTGGCACAGAACAAAGGTAGGGCCATGGCCAACATGGACGCCAACCTGCGCCGCACGCTTTCCCTGTACGACATCGATGCTGGGAAGTGGGATCTGTTACGCAGCATGGACACCAAAATGGCGGACGGCCGCGACTACCTCACCCCTGAAGGAATTACCGACATTCCAAGCGAGAAGATCGCCGGATATCTGGCTGATCAGGGGCGGACCGTGTCTGACTCAGCGATCCGCGAAACTCGGCAGAGCCTTGATCGCAGTCTGCGGGCGTACGTCAACGACCGTGTCAGCTACGCAGTCCTTGAGCCTGATGCGCGCACTCGATCGATCATGAATCAGGGCACACGCCCGGGCACGATGATGGGTGACCTCAATCGATTCTTGACCCATTTCAAAAGCTTCCCAGCCGCGTACATGCAGAAGACGCTCGGCCGCGAGCTGTACGGTCGTGGCTACGCGCCGACGCCGCTAGGTGAGGGTTATCGCGGTAGCAAGGATCTGATTGCAGCACTGCGCAATGGCAACGGGGAAAAGTTGGGCATCGCCCAACTGCTGCTGTGGACTACAGCCTTCGGCTATCTGTCGATGGCGTCCAAGGATATTGCCAAGGGCCGCGAGCCGCGCCCCGTCGACGACCCGAAAACTTGGGTTGCCGCGATGGTTCAAGGCGGCGGCTTCGGGATCTTCGGCGATTTCATGTTTGGAGAGGTCAGCCGCTTCGGCAACAAACCGCTGGAGACGTTGGCCGGCCCAACGCTGGGCACCGCCGCCAGTGCCGTGGATCTGTGGAGCAAGGTGCGTTCAGGGGATGACGCAGGCTCGTCAGCCTTCCGGTTGGCGCTGGGCAACACGCCATTCCTCAACCTCTTCTACACCCGCATCGCCATGGACCACCTGTTTCTCTACTCGGTACAGGAGGCCATGAACCCCGGGTCGCTGCGCCGAACTGAGCAGCGCATTCAGAAGGAAAACGGTCAGCAGTTCCTGGTCAGGCCGTCACAAAGCTACTCCGACCCTCTGGGCATCGCCCGCTAAACCTGTTCACCCCAAACAAGCCCGCCACTGAGCGGGCTTTTTTTCGTCTGAAGAAAAGGAGTCACGACAGTGACCGTTAGCACAATTGGCAGCGTTGCAGAGTTTGTGACCAATGGCGTCACGACCAACTTCCCGTTTTATTTCAAGTTTCTTGCAAACGAAGACTTGTCTGTAACGTACGTCAATCCATTGGGCATGGTAGTCCCCCTCACACTGGGGACCGACTACTCAGCCAATGGTGCAAAGGACGAAACCGGTGGGAGCATCGTAACAACCATTGCGCTTGCCGGCCCCGGGCAACTCATCGTCTCTCGCGAGATGGATCCTTATCAGCTCACATCACTTCGCAATCAGGGCAAGTTTCTGGCGGAAACGCATGAAGACGTTTTCGATCGACTGACAATGCTCATTCAGCAGAGTTTTTCGGTAAATACCCGCTCTCTGAACCGTCCTTTCGGTAAGGATTACTACGACGCAGAAGGCCGGCGCATCGTTAATCTAGCCGATCCTATCGACGATCAGGACGCCACAACCAAGCATTGGTCACGCGAGTATTTGACATCGCTGATCAGTGCTATTCAGGGGCCAATCAACAATGCCGCGAACGTCTTCTATAAGGGGCCTGACAACCTGGACTATGTAGTTCAGGACATGTCGAGCAAGACAGTAGCGGCGAAGGGTGCCGCACTCATTGGCTACAAAGGAAGGACGGTAGCGGCCAGGCTCGGCGACCAGGCAAGCGTCAAAGACTATGGCGCAACAGGCGATGGGATAACGAACGACACGGCTGCGATTCAATTGGCGTTGAATTCCGCCCGAGAAGTGCATTTCCCGCCGGGCGACTACAAAGTCATGACGACCCTGCTTGTCCCGAGCAACACCACCATCACAGGCAGCGGATACCTTTCCAGGGTATTTGCCCCGTCAACTTTCGCCCCAATCAATCTGCCTTGGGCTGGTGGATTCCTCCCAGTTTTGTTCGGGAACTCCGGCATCGCGACCAGCTCCCCAAACTCCCACATTGAAATCTCAGGTTTGTTCATGGATTCGTCCGCCTATACCGGCGGCATGCACAACGTTCACATGCGAAACACAAATTTCTGTCATACGCACCATTGCACGTTCAGTGGTGGCGCAGACGGAACGGCGCACACGTTGTGCACGAACTTCATGGTTACAAACAATTTTGCATATGGGACAACCAACTGCTGCTACGACCAGTGGGAAGGCAGCAACGCGGGGCTGGTTGCGAACAACGTGGGGTATGTGACATTCGGCTACGGGATGTTGCTGACGGGGGATACCAGCCTCAACACCACGATGACATCAACCAACGTTTCGTTCATCGGTAACACCATTTATGGCCCCGCCAACGGAAATGGCAGTGTTGGTCTCTGGTTGCAATCAGGATCAAACCTAGCGTCCAAGTGTTACAACTGCCGGGCTGAAGGAAACTACGTCCAAGGGTTTCAGGTCGGGTACCGTGCCACCGGCGGCGGCAATCATGTAATAAGTGGCAACCATGCAAGTGATTGCCCAGCAGGTGGCATTGTTCTATCAGCGGAGGTTGTTGGGAACTACGCACAGAACTGCGCCGTTTCTTCCAATATACTGATCAACTGTGGCAACGCAGCAGGCGCGCCCATTATGCTTCAGCAAGGCGCTTCCAATAACACTATTACGGGTAACGTTACAGGGGCCACTACAGCGACGTTTGCTGTAATACTCGATGCAAATACAGTAGGGAACATTCTTTCTGGCAACTCTTTTGTTGCCGGTACGTCGGGTTATGTTTCAAATGCAAGTCAAACCAACACGGCTTCTAATACCCCATCAGGATACTCTGGCCAAGGGACGTTCACTGCTTCAATTGCCAGCAGTGGCGGCGGGGTTCCTGTGCACGGATCACAACTTGGCAGCTATAACGTCACAGGTAACATGGTTCACTTTACATTGAGGGTATCTATCTCAGGGTTCGGGACAATGAATGCTGGAAACCTAAGCGTTTCCGGGCTTCCGTTCACCAACGCAAACATAATCAATAATTTATCAAGTGTGTCTGTTTCGGCAACAAACCTACAGGCTGCGATTACGGTGCCTGTATCTGGAAGGATTCAGCAAGGGAGTTCTAGCATTACATTGTACAAGTGGGCAGCAGGGTCGCTGGTGCCACTGGCTAACACAGATATCACCAGCGTTACTGATATCGTTATTTCAGGGAATTACAAAATCTAACTGTGAGGGGCGGTCGCGGCGTGTTCGCTGTGACCGTCCGGATAGCCTTGAACGTCCCGCTGGCCGGCTTTCTGTTGCATTGTTTCGGCTTCGCGCATAGTCTTGCCGGCTTCAATCGTTAGCGCTCAAAGGATCAGGCATGCGGACTGAAATACAAAAAAAGCAAAGAGGTAGATTGGAGGGTATCGAGTCTTTGCGTGCCTATGCAGCAGTGACGATTATCCTGTTTCATCTTGTTGGTTCTGGCGGTGCAAAGCTTCCGTCAGCCCTTAGTTTCATTGGTAGTCATTTTGGTTTCGGGGTGCAGCTGTTTTTCGTTGTCAGCGGATTTAGTCTTGCATATGGTTACTGGGGAAAACTCTCAAGTGAGCTAGCCATAGGTCATTACTTTGCAAGGCGATTTGCTCGCATCGCGCCATTATTTTATGCGGCTTTGATATTTCAACTGTTTTATTTGTGGTTGTGCTGGGATGTTACTTATTCTCCAACTTCCGTTATTGTTAATATCCTGTTTGCGTTTAATGTTATTCCTGGATTGACGGACGGCATTGTTGGAGCGTCTTGGACTATCGGCGTGGAGATGATTTTTTATGCGCTATTTCCGCTGCTTTTGATGCTGTGCAAAACAACTCTTCGGTCTGCTCTTGTACTTGTATTCTCTATACTGCTTTCAAGTTTGTTTTCTGTGAATTTCAAACCGTTCGAGGAACAATTATCAAGCTTTATTCATCACAACTTTTTATCATTCCTTCCGTTCTTTTTGTGGGGGGTGCTCGGGTTTCACATTCACAGAAAAATTTCCCACATGCCATTAGCGGCAAGCAGGTATGTTTGCTGGACTCTTTGCGGTGCTGCCATAATTTTGATGATCTGCCTTTACAATAATATTCAGTTCATCATGTTCTTCATGGTCAGAGACCTGCGAGCGACATGGGACATGTTGTGGGGGATTCCGTTTGTCTTTCTGTGCATTGCGATGGCCTTGCATCCATCAAGATTTATCTCAAACCCATTGACACGTTATCTCGGTAAAATCAGTTTCAGCCTTTACCTGGTGCACCCGACAATTGTCTACGGCCTCGGGTATCTTGGTTTCTACAACTGGGTATACGAATTTTTCCCGACAAGCCTCGCTGCAGGATTTGTTTCATCCCTGATAATCTCAATGGTCATTATCACGTTAATTTCGGCGCTCACGTTCAGGTATATCGAGCAACCTGGAATGGACTGGGGTAAGCGGTTGACTCTCCAAAAGACACCAATTGCCGCGACCGCATGACAGCCCAGCCATTCAGAAAAAGTACTTTGGTTAGTACACCGATCGAATAGATTCGTTCTATACCCCCAGTGAACGCTGGGGGATCCATCCTAAGTATGGTTCCTGTCTCGGGCACCACCTGCTTCAGCTCTGTCACCCCTCGCAAAAGCGGATTTATGTTCCGCAGGTCAGCTTTTTGTGGGAGAGATGTAAAGAGCCGTGTAATTCGTCATGCAAACGTCCTATATTCGGTGCCTGCATGAGCATCGCTTAGCAGTTTTCAGATGATCCCGAATGGTTCCGAAGGCCGGACAAATCCGCGTCAGAGAGATCCTTGATGATCCAGATCCATCCTCCATTCTTACGATCAGCGAGAACGCCATGACCGAATTAACTCAAGAGCAACGTCACGTACAGGCGCTGGAAAAGTACAAACTCGACGCCCCGCAGCTGTTGGAAGAGATCAAGGATCTCAGTCCCGATGATCAGAAAGATCAGATTCAGTGGGCCTTCGAAGACGAGGCTGAAGCCCAGGGCCTGCAGCCGTGGGAACTGACGCTCAAGTACACGAGCACGCCGGAGGAGTTCGAGGCGCAGCGCCTTGTGCTGCACAAAGAGGCGGCCGAAGTGCTGGGTGTCGATTGGGAAGAGTACTGCGAGATGAATAATCTGGTGGTCTGAAACAAAAACGCCAGCCTCAACCGGGCTGGCGTTTTTTATTGCGCGAAGTCTTCAGAGGCTGAGGCGCATCGACAGATCCACCGCTTTCACATCCTTGGTCATCGCACCAATCGAGATGTAATCCACCCCGGTTTCGGCGATCGGCAGCAGCGTGCTTTCATTGATGCCGCCGCTGGCTTCCAGTTTCGCCTTGCCGCCGTTCAGGCGCACGGCTTCGCGCATGTCGTCCAGGCTCAATTCGTCGAGCATGATGATGTCGGCGCCGGCGGCCAGTGCTTCCTTCAATTCATCCAGACTTTCCACTTCGACTTCCACCGGTTTGCCCGGCGCAATCTTGTGCGCGGCGGCAATGGCTTGTGGAATGCCACCGCTGGCGGCGATGTGGTTTTCCTTGATCAGGAATGCATCGTACAGACCGATGCGATGGTTGTGGCAGCCACCGCAGGTCACCGCGTATTTCTGCGCCAGACGCAGGCCCGGCAGGGTTTTGCGGGTGTCGAGCAGTTTGACCTGAGTGGTGCCCACGAAATCGGCCAGGTACTGCGCGCGGGTGGCAACACCGGAAAGCAACTGCAGGAAGTTCAGCGCACTGCGTTCACCGGTCAACAGCGAACGGGCGGGGCCTTCCAGATGAAACAGCGGTTGATTGGGCTTCACTCGTTCGCCATCGACCACTTGCCAATGCACCGCGACCCGCGGATCGAGCTGACGGAACACGGCATCGACCCACGCGGTGCCGCAGATGACAGCCGCGTCGCGAGTGATGATGGTGGCTTTGGCCAGTCGTTCGGCCGGGATCAGTTGCGCGGTAATGTCGCCGCTGCCGATGTCTTCGAGCAACGCACGGCGCACGTTGGCTTCGATTTCGGCGGTCAAATCGGCGAGACGTAGATTCGGCATAACGGGCTCCACAAACAAAGTGGTTCGATTATAGGGGCATGGCGCGAGCCAACCCAAGGCGAGAACTTGCGTGCTTGCCTGCATCCGGTCGATTTTCTTTGAGCAAACCCGGCCAGACGTGGTCACTGAAAGGGGCGGTATAGGGGAAACCCTGACGGCTATGGCGCCGGGTGCAAGTTATGAAAGATAATTCGCCTTGCATTTGACGTCATAGCTTTGACGTGCGGTGCGGCCAAAGTTGTTGAGACCTGTGGGAGCGAGCTTGCTCGCGAAAGCGCAGTGTCAGTCACCAACCATGTCACTGACAGATCGCCTGCGCGAGCAAGCCCGCTCCCACAGGAGGCTTGTGTTGAAAGTGACCGAACGAATCACCGTTTCAGGAGGCTTGGATGCACAACGACGGGAAAGTAGTTCCTTTGTACAAGGCTGCTACCGATCAGGCGAATCACTCGCCGCTCGCCCGCCTGCCTGTGATTCTGCTTCAGGTTCGCGACAAGGCTGCCCAGCAACTGCGTCACGGTCTGCAGGAACTGTTCGATAACGCCGACGACACGCTGTTTGAAATGGCTGATCGGGCGCGCAACGATGTCGAGCAGAACATCTTTTTCGAGGCCATGCGCGACCTGCGTCTGAAGCGCAAAAACATCGAGCGCGGTTTTCTCGAGCAATTCTTCGAAGCCTTCGTCGGTCTGACTCAGTACGATCCCACGCACAACGCACTGCCGCACGCCCTCAAGTACGACGAGTTCGCTCCGCGTAGCGACGACATGGAACGCAGTGTGGCGGTCGAGACCATGGTCGGTCGCGTACTCAAGCGTGACGGCTTCGCCCTGGATCAACTGACCGCGCGGCTTAATGCGCTGCTCAGCAACCCGCTCGACGATCAGCACAACCCGCTCGGGCCGGCCATGCTCTGTGAGTTTTTCCTGCAGGCCGGCCGTAACCTGGGTGTGGAAATCAAGGTCAAGCTGATCCTGCTCAAACTGTTCGAGCGCTATGTATTGGCCGACACCGAACAACTTTACGCTGAAGCCAATCAACTGCTGCTCGCCACCGGTGTGCTGCCGGAGTTGAAACCAGCCCCGGCCCGCCGGGCGATTGATCGTGCGATCGCCAACGTGAACAGTGAGGAGAGCGACGACACGCCGCCAGTCGACGAAAGCGTGCAGGAAGTTTTCGCCGCGTTGCAGCAATTGCTAACGCACGTACGCGGCAGTGTCGCACCGACGCTGGAGTCCAGCATTGCGGCGCAACCCATCTCCACTCGCGACCTTTTACGTCTGCTCTCGCACTTGCAACAATACGTGCCGGCACTGGCGGCGCAGGACGACTTCGATCTGCGCAATCAGCTCGAACAGTTGCTGACCCGGGTCAGCGTCAGAAGTGGCAAATCGCGGATCGTCGGCGATGCGGACGAAGACGTGATCAACCTGATCGCCATGGTCTTCGACTGCATTCTTGAAGACCGCAATGTGCCGGATTCGCTCAAGGCTCTGATCGCGCGGTTGCAGATCCCGATGCTCAAGGTCGCGGTGCTCGACAAGAGTTTCTTCAGCCGCAGCACGCATCCGGCGCGGCGCCTGCTCAACGAAATCGCTGAGGCGGCCATGGGCTGGGGCGATTGCGACGGTGAGGCGCGCGACAGTTTGTACCTGCGCATCGAACAAGTGGTGCAGCGCCTGCTGACTGACTTTGTCGATGATCCGGCGATTTTCTCCGAGTTGCTGGCTGATTTTCTCGCGTTCACCAGCGATCAGCGCCGCCGCAGCGAGCTGCTTGAGCAGCGACTGCGTGACGCCGAAGAGGGGCGTGCGAAAACCGAACTGGCCCGGCGTCGGGTCGAACGGGCGTTGAATCAAGCGCTGCTGGGTAAAACACTGCCGCCGACCGTGGTTACCTTCGTCCGGGACGCCTGGAGCAAGGTTCTGCTGCTGACTTGCCTCAAGCATGGCGATCAGTCAGCTGAATGGCAGGCCGATGTGCAAACCATGGAGCAATTGATCTGGAGTGTGCAGCGTCATGTAGACACTGAATCCAGTCTGCGTTTGCTGGCGCTGGTGCCGGGTTTGCTTAAGTCGCTGCGGGATGGCCTGACCAGTTCTGCGTTTGATCCGTTCGCCACCAGCGAGTTTTTCAGTGAGCTGGAAGCCTTGCATGTGCGGGTGCTGGAGCGTCCTGTCGAGGCGGATCCGGCCGCGCCGATGATCGAGGTGTCGCAGCAGATCGTGCTGCAAACCGCCGACGAGGGCGGCGTGGCGCTGACGTCGGTACGCTTGCCCCACGACGCTGCGGGTCTGCGCCAGGTCGAGCAACTGCGTCTGGGCAGTTGGGTGGCGTTTCAGGAGGACGATGAACACAGTCTGCGTTGCAAACTCGCGGCGATCATCGAAGCCACCGGTAAATATGTGTTTGTCGATCGCACCGGCATGAAGGTGCTGGAACGCAGTCGCCTTGCGCTGGCCGAAGAATTCCAGCGCGGTGCGGTGCGTGCACTGGATGACACCTTGCTGTTCGATCGGGCGCTGGAGTCGGTGCTGGGTAATCTGCGGCGACTCAATCGCGGCAAGTGATCGCGCGCCGGGGGCCGATCACGGCATACTGGGTGCCAACACAGTCGGCGTTGAAGGAATCGGTATGCAGTTGGATCCCGCTAGCGGGTGGTGTCACGGGGTGCAGGTCTGCCCATCGCCCAACTTCAATGAACGTCCTGCGGGCGAAATTTCCCTGTTGGTCATCCACAACATCAGCCTGCCGCCGGCGCAGTTCGCCACGGGCAAGGTGCAGGAATTTTTCCAGAATCGTCTGGATGTCACTGAACATCCCTACTTTGCAGGGATCGCCGACTTGCGCGTCTCGGCGCATTTTCTGATTGAGCGTGACGGCAAGGTCACGCAGTTTGTCTCCTGTCTTGAGCGGGCGTGGCATGCGGGTGTATCGGTGTTCGAAGGGCGCGAAACCTGTAACGATTTTTCCGTGGGCATCGAGCTCGAAGGCACCGATGATCTACCGTTCACCGACGCGCAGTATCAGGCGTTGACGGCGTTGACCCGCCAGTTGCAAAGCGCATTTCCGGCCATCACCGGCGCCCGCATTTGTGGGCACAGCGACATAGCACCCGGGCGTAAGACCGATCCTGGCCCGGCATTCGACTGGGCGCGTTACCGCGCAGCCCTGGCACAAGAGGAAGGACAATGAGTTTTCTGGTGTTACTGCTGGCGTTGTGGATCGAGAAGTTTTCGGCCCTGCGTCATCGGGTTCAACGCGATGGCGGATGGATCCGCGAACTGAACAAGCTCGAAAGCAGCGAGCGGCTGGCGAAGCAGCCCTGGCTGGTGCTGACGATTCTGGTGCTGTTTCCGGTGGCGCTGCTGGCGTTGTTGCTATTGGTACTGGAGCCTGTGGCCTACGGCTTGCTGGCCTTGCCGGTGCATTTGCTGGTGGTGATTTACAGTCTGGGGCGTGGCGACTTGCTCGGCGGCCTCGGGCCGTTCCGTGATGCCTGGCGCCGTGAGGATCTGCAAGCGGCGGCGCATGTGGCCAAGCGCGATCTGGACATCTGCGCCGACAGCGGCGAGCAACTGCTTGAGCGTGTGCAAGGGCATCTGTTGTGGCAGGCCTACCAGAGCTTTTTTGCGGTGATCTTCTGGTATTTCGTGCTCGGCCCGGTGGCGGCATTGGCGTATCGCCTGTTGGCGCTGGCGCAAGAACACGGGCAGAACCCGGCGCTGGTCGAGCGCGCCGCGCATCTGCGGCATGCCTTCGACTGGCTGCCGGTACGCTTGCTGGCGGCGAGTCTGGCGCTGGTCGGCAATTTTGTCGCGGTCAGCCGGGTGATGCTGCATGAACTGCTCAACTGGAACATCAGCGCTGCGCAACTGATCAATCGGGTCGGTTTGGCGGCGGGTGAAATTCCACCTCCCGTGGTCGGGCCGGAAGGCATCAACACCCTCGATTGCCTGTGGGAGCTGCTGCTGCGTGCGGCGGTGCTGTGGTATGCCGGATTTGCCTTGTGGACAGTTCTGATCCACTGATTTCCAGAAAGAACAAAATATCGCAGCCTGCGACAGCTCCTGCAGGAGATGTGTGTTTCGCGGGCTGCGATGTCGTTAACCTTAAGTTACAAAACCTCCCTCCGATTTGAGCTATACAGAGATGGCGCTCGATAGTGGCTATCTGCTTTCGCCCCGCGCCTGCCAATAAAAACAAGAAAAACCAAGGGAGACTTCCAGTGAAGAGCTTGCTCTATCCCGCTGTCTCGCTGATGAACCGTCTGAGCTTCGGCATGAAGTTCAGCCTGATCAGCGTGCTGTTCCTGGTGCCGATGCTGGTGACCAATTTCTATCTGGTGCGCGATTCCTATCGCGAATTCCAAGGCACCCGCGTCGAGCTGCAAAGCCTTGATCTGCTGGGCAGCAGCGTGGCCCTGCGCCGGGACCTGGAAACGCTCAACAATCTGGTGCAGATCAACGTCACCCTCGGTCAGTCTGGCAAAGCCGGGAATGTCGAAGCGCAGATCACCAGCCTCGAACAAGCGGTACTGGCGCATCTGCAAAGGCTGACGGCGATGACCGATGATCCCGAGCAGATCAAGGTGTTCGACGGCAAACGCGACGAAATGATCGCCGCATTCAAGGCGCAGCAAACGGAAAACTCGCTGCAAAGCAAAAGCGCGTTGATCGGCAAACTGCTGGCCAGTGCGCAGATATTCAGTCAGATCATCACCAGTCAGGCCGGCCTGAGCCGCGACAACCAGAGCGACATCCGTCAGCTCAGCGAACTGGTCACCCTGATCACCCCGACGGTCACGCAAACCCTTGGCGAAGGCCGGGCCATGGGCTCGTATTCGCTGGGCCAGGGTTTTCTCAACAGCTCTTCAAGCACTCGTTTCGATGAGTTGTTGGTGCAGATCGAGAAACTCCAGGCCGAGTACGCTCTGAAACTGCAGGATGCGCTCGGCTCGAGCAAAGCTGCGCGCGAACACCTCAGTGCTGCGGCTGACAGCAGCAAGGCCTCGTTGAAACAGGCCAGCGAACTGTTCGAAGAGCAGGTCGTCATGGCCGACACCCTCGATGCGCCGTGGCAGGCTTTTTACGATCAGGTCACTGGGCTGATCGGCAAGACCTATGAGCTCAACGACGCCACGCTGAAATTCCTCGACACTCAATTGCAGCAGCGTTTGGCGCAGAACCGCACACACATGCTTTTGCAGGCTGTGGCCCTGTCGGTGGTGTTCGTATTGATTTTCTACCTCTACGGCGGTTTCTACGCCTCGACCCGCACCACGCTTAAACGCCTTGGGGCGATGATGGACAAGGTCGCGGCCGGCGACATGACGGTCAACTTCAAGGCCAACAGTCGTGATGAGTTAGGTGAGTTGGGCGAAGTGTTCAACGGCACGGTGAAGAAGATTCACGACTTGATCGAGCGGGTGGGGCAGACCGTCGGTGAGGTCGAGCGTCAGGCCGGGCAGGTTGAAAATGTTTCGGCGCAGAGCAATCAGGCGGTCGCAGGGCAACGTACGCAGATCGAACAAGTGGCGACGGCGATGAACCAGATGTCGGCGACCTCACTGGAGGTGGCGCGCAGTGCCGCCGCAGCGGTAAGCAGTGCCCACAGCGTGAATGACGAGACCATCAGCGGTCGCGGCCTGGTCGAATCGCAACAGGGCAGCATTGCTGCACTGGCCAGCGAAATCGATCAGTCGGTGCTGGTGATCAACCAGTTGGCCAGCGACAGCCAGGCGATCAGTCGCGTACTGGAAGTGATCAAAAGCATCGCCGAACAAACCAACTTGCTGGCGCTCAACGCCGCGATCGAAGCGGCGCGCGCTGGCGAGCAAGGACGTGGTTTTGCCGTGGTCGCCGACGAAGTGCGCACCTTGGCCAAACGCACCCAGCAATCGACCGAAGAAATCGAACAGATGATCGCCAAGCTGCACGGCGGCGTCGGCGCGGCGGTGAAGGCCATGGGCGTCAGCCATCAGATGGCCAACGGCACGGTGGGGCAGTCGGAAAAAGTCCAGCAGGCGCTGGAAAACATCCTCGGGGCTGTGGGCATGATCGTCGATCAGAACCAGCAGATTGCCGCCGCGGTTGAACAGCAAACGGCGGTGGCCCATGACATCGACCAGAACATCGTCGAGATCAACCGCGCCGGCGAGCGCACCGCGCAAGGTGCGCACCAGACCGAAGATGCCAGCCGGGCGCTATCAGCCCAAGTTGTCGAGCTTAAACAACTGATCAGCGCCTTCCGCGTCTGAGCCAACCCCCCTGTGGGAGCGAGCCTGCTCGCGAATGCAGTCTGTCAGTGTCATCGCTGTCACCTGACACAGCGCTTTCGCGAGCAGGCTCGCTCCCACAGGGGCCGCATTTTTCAGAACTTTTTGTAGTACTTTTTCACTTCACGTCGTAAGCCCGATCCTGTTTTCCTCCGGGCTCTGGCGTTTCCCCATCATTAGGCCAGTATCCATGCTCATCTGATCGCGAAGAGGAGTCCGCTCATGTCCGTCGCAACCCTGGGAGTCCAGGGCCGTTGTGCTCATTGTCAGACTACGCTGGCGCTCAAACCCTGGCAGCTCAATGCCATCTCGATCAACGAACCGTTCACCTGCGAGCATTGCCAGAAAACCCTCGAGCTGCGTTGCCCAAAACAGATCAAGCGCTTCAAGTCCCTCGATTCGCTGGCGTTACTGCGCTTCAGCGCTTCGGTGACGGTGTGTACCGCGCTGTTTGTGGCGTTAGTGATGGAGTGGGTGGGGCTGCTCAGTGTTACCGAACAATTGAACGCGTCGTTGATCACGATTTTTGTGTACTTTCTGGTCGTGCGTTATGCGCGCCAGCGTCAGCATCTGACGCTGCTTCTGGAGGCCGCC
Source organism: Pseudomonas sp. 43A (assembly GCF_013363935.1). Classification (NCBI taxonomy): domain Bacteria; kingdom Pseudomonadati; phylum Pseudomonadota; class Gammaproteobacteria; order Pseudomonadales; family Pseudomonadaceae; genus Pseudomonas; species Pseudomonas sp. 43A. The sequence goes on along the minus strand of NZ_CP054880.1, from coordinate 6,178,458 downwards.
AAGGCGCACGCCGACTGATTACCAGCCAAACACTTCGCAGCTGTTGGCGGTGCTGGCGGCGGCCAATTGTTGCGGGCTGATCTTCATCAGTTCGGCCAGCGCCGCGCAAATGGCCGGCAAGTGCGCAGGGCTGTTGCGCAGGCCGGGAAACATCGCAGGCGGCATGTCCGGTGAATCGGTTTCCAGCACGATCGACTCCAGCGGCAGTTCCGCCAGCACCCGATGCATGCGCAACGCCTGCGGCCAGGTCGGTGCCCCGCCAAGCCCCAGTTTGAAACCGAGTTTGATGTATTCACGCGCTTCTTCGCGGCTGCCGGCGAACGCGTGGATGATCCCTGCGCGTTTGAGCTTGAAGCGTTTAAGCGTCGAGATCACCGCAGCATGACTGCGCCGCACATGGATCAGCGCTGGCAATTCAAAGTCCGCCGTCAATTGCAGCTGCGCCTCGAACAGCGCCTGTTGCCGCTCGCGGTCGAGGGTTTCGATAAAGTAATCCAGACCGATCTCGCCCACCGCACACAACTGCCGATGACCGCGTAATCGAGTCAGCCAATCACCAAGCGCCGACAAATCTTCGGGACGATGCTGATCGAGATACACCGGGTGCAGACCAAACGCCGCGTACAAATCCGCATCGCTCTGCACCAGATCCCACACCCGTTGCCAGTTACCCTCATAAACCCCCAACACCACCATCCGCCGCACCCCGAGGGCGCGGCTTTCGGCGAGCAACGCCGGGCGATCAGCGTCGAAGTCGGGGAAGTCGAGGTGGGTGTGGCTGTCGATCAGCTCCACGGCTCAGTCCTGGTAAATACGCTGCTTGAAGGTCCGCGCAATGGCCTGCACGCCGGGCTTGTACTCCGACTGCTCGACCGCAGCCAGCGCCAGTTCCAGCGCCTTGTCGGCGATCAATTGGTGTTGTTGAGCCATGGCGTTGACCGGCAGCGGCAGGAAATCCAGCAACTGCGTATCGCCGAAAGTGCCGAGGCGCAGTGGCCGCGATTTCAGCGGGAAGTCATGCAGCGCATCGAACACGCCCTGCAACAGCACGTAGGAAGTTGTCACCAGTGCGTCGGGCAAATGCCCCAGACGTTGCAGGAGTTCTTCCATCAACTGCTTGCCGCATTCACGACTGAAAGACTCGGCGTGTTCGACCAGCACTTCGCCTTTGAAATCGACCAGCGCTTGTTTGAACCCGGCAGCCCGCTCCTGGCTGATGCTTAGTTCCGGACGCGCACCGAGCAGTACGATCTGCTTCGGTTGCGGGTCAAGCAAGCTCTGGGTCAGGTGCTGACTGGCTTCGCGGTCGTCACTGATCACCGAGCAGAAATGCTCGGGTTCCATGACCCGGTCGATGGCGATGATCGGCGTGCCTTTGGCCTGCAACTGACGATAACTGTCATCACCGGCCGGCAGGCAACTGGCAACGATCAGCGCATCGCAACGGCGCGCGCGGAACAGTTGCAGCAACTGGCGCTCGCTTTCAGGCGCATCATCGGAGCTGGCGATCAGCAACTGATAGCCGCGCGCGCGCGCACCTTGCTCGAGCAGTTTGGCGATCCGCGCGTAACTGGGGTTTTCCAGATCCGGCAGAATAAAGCCCAGCGTGCGCGTGTGCCGACTGCGCAGACCGGCCGCTTGAGGGTTTGGCGTGAAGCCGTGCAGATCGACCACCGCCCGCACCCGCTCGACAGTGGCGTTGCTGATGCGTTGCTGTTCGGCCTTGCCGTTGATGACGTAGCTGGCGGTGGTCACGGACACTCCGGCCAACCGCGCGATATCACTGAGTTTCAACCCGGGATTTCCTTGTTTTTTCGAGCTTGCCGCGACATTTTCGCCAATCCTACCCGATTAGGGCAGGCGACCATTGTCGCAGCGCATCCGACAAGTTGGACTTCAAGGATGGGACATTATCGAGTAACGTGCCGATCAATCTAGATTAAACGTTTCAGCAAGCGTATTTTCTACGTTTTAGACGTCTTTGGCCGGTTCTGCCGTGAAACCGCCAAAACTGCCGCCAAAAAGCAAAGCGGTAAAGCGCCTAAGCTGCAAACCATTCAAAACAATACCTGGCACTCATAAAGCGCCAAAAAGGAGATCGCATGCTCGAGCTCACTATAGAGCAGATATCCATGGGCCAATCGGCCGTGGATAAACCCGCTGCGCTGCAACTGCTCGCCAATCACTTGGTGGCCGATGGTCTGGTTGCCGACGGTTACCTCGCTGGATTGCAGGCACGGGAAGCCCAGGGCTCGACCTTTCTCGGTCAAGGTATTGCCATTCCCCACGGAACGCCGGAAACCCGCGATCAGGTATTCGCCACTGGCGTGCGCCTGATGCAGTTTCCCGAGGGCGTGGATTGGGGTGATGGCCAGATCGTTTATCTGGCGATTGGTATCGCCGCCAAATCCGACGAACACCTGCGTCTGCTGCAACTGCTGACCCGCGCCCTCGGCGAGACCGATCTGGGCCAGGCCCTGCGTCGCGCCAGCTCACCCGAAGCGCTGCTGAAACTGCTGCAAGGCGCGCCGCAGGAACTGGCGCTGGACGCACAGATGATCGGCCTCGGCGTCTCGGCCGACGATTTCGAAGAGCTGGTCTGGCGTGGCGCGCGCCTGCTGCGTCAGGCCGATTGTGTGAGCAACGGTTTCTCGGCGGTGCTGCAACAGGTCGAAGCGCTGCCGTTGGGCGACGGGTTGTGGTGGTTGCACAGCGAGCAGACCGTGAAGCGTCCGGGGCTGGCGTTCGTGACGCCGGACAAACCGATGCGCTACCTCGGCCAGCCGCTCAGCGGTCTGTTCTGTCTGGCCAGCCTTGGCGAAGCGCACCAAGCGCTGCTCGAACGTTTGTGTGCGTTGCTGATCGAAGGTCGCGGCCATGAATTGGGCCGCGCCACCAGCAGTCGCAAAGTTCTCGAAGTGCTCGGTGGTGAATTGCCCGCCGATTGGCCGAGTGCGCGCATTGCCCTGGCCAACGCCCACGGCTTGCACGCGCGTCCGGCGAAGATCCTCGCGCAACTGGCGAAGAGTTTTGATGGCGAAATACGCGTGCGCATCGTCGACGGTCAGGACAGTGCTGTGTCGGTGAAGAGTTTGAGCAAACTGCTCAGCCTCGGCGCCCGTCGCGGTCAGGTGCTGGAGCTGATTGCCGAGCCGAGCATCGCTGCCGACGCTTTACCGGCGTTGCTTGCCGCGATCGAAGAAGGCCTTGGTGAAGAAGTCGAACCGCTGCCAGCGGTGAGTCAGCAGCGCGAAGTGATCGCCGACATCGCCGAAGTACTGATCGCTCCGGCATCCGGCGCTCAGTTGCAGGCGATCCCGGCAGCCCCCGGCATCGCCATCGGGCCTGCGCATATTCAAGTTCAGCAAACCATCGATTACCCCTTGCGCGGCGAGTCCGCCGCCGTCGAGCGCGAACGTCTCAAGCAAGCGCTCAGCGATGTGCGCAGCGACATTCAGGGCCTGATCGAACGCAGCAAAGCCAAAGCCATCCGCGAGATTTTCATCACCCATCAGGAAATGCTCGACGACCCGGAACTCACCGACGAAGTCGACACCCGCCTCAAGCAGGGCGAAAGCGCCGAAGCGGCGTGGATGGCGGTGATCGAGGCGGCTGCCAAACAACAGGAATCGCTGCAAGACGCGTTGCTCGCAGAGCGCGCGGCGGACTTGCGTGACGTCGGTCGCCGCGTGCTGGCGCAACTGTGTGGCGTGCAGACTGCGAGCGAGCCTGAGCAACCGTATATTCTGGTGATGGACGAGGTCGGCCCGTCCGATGTCGCACGGCTGGACCCGGCGCGTGTGGCGGGGATTCTCACCGCACGCGGCGGCGCCACGGCGCACAGCGCCATCGTCGCTCGTGCTCTCGGGATTCCAGCGCTGGTCGGCGCTGGCGCGGCGGTGTTGCTGCTGGCGCCGGGCACGCCGTTGCTGCTCGACGGTCAACGCGGTCGTCTGCATGTCGACGCTGATGCGGCGACCCTGCAACGCGCCGCCGAAGAGCGCGACACCCGCGAACAACGCCTGAAGATTGCCGCCGAACAACGCCATCAACCGGCACACACCACTGACGGTCACGCCGTTGAAGTGTTCGCCAACATCGGCGAAAGCGCTGGCGTGATCAGTGCGGTGGAGCAGGGCGCCGAAGGCATCGGTCTGCTGCGTACCGAACTGATTTTCATGGCCCATCCGCAAGCGCCGGACGAGGCGACGCAAGAAACTGAATATCGTCGTGTGCTCGACGGTCTCGCCGGTCGCCCGTTGGTGGTGCGCACGCTGGACGTCGGCGGCGACAAACCGCTGCCGTATTGGCCGATCGCCAAAGAAGAAAATCCGTTCCTCGGCGTGCGCGGCATTCGCCTGACCTTGCAGCGACCGCAGATCATGGAAGCGCAATTGCGCGCCCTGCTGCGTTCGGCGGATAACCGTCCGTTGCGAATCATGTTCCCGATGGTCGGCAGCGTTGAAGAGTGGCGTCAGGCCCGCGACATGACCGAACGTCTGCGCCTGGAAATCCCGGTTGCTGATCTGCAACTGGGGATCATGATCGAAGTGCCGTCCGCTGCTTTGCTCGCACCGGTATTGGCCAAGGAAGTCGACTTCTTCAGCGTCGGCACCAACGACCTCACGCAATACACTCTGGCCATCGACCGTGGTCACCCGACGCTGTCGGCGCAGGCTGACGGTTTGCACCCGGCGGTGCTGCAACTGATCGACATCACCGTGCGCGCGGCCCATGCCCACGGCAAATGGGTCGGTGTCTGCGGCGAGCTGGCAGCGGACCCGCTGGCCGTGCCGGTGTTGGTTGGCCTCGGCGTCGATGAACTCAGCGTGTCCGGGCGCAGCATTGCCGAAGTCAAGGCGCGCATCCGCGAACTCAGCCTGACTCAGGCGCAAACCCTTGCTCAACAGGCCCTGGCCGTGGGCAGCGCCAACGAAGTGCGCGCATTAGTGGAGGCCCTGTAATGGCCAAGATTCTTACCCTGACCCTCAACCCGGCGCTCGACCTCACCGTCGAACTGCCACGCCTGGAGGCCGGTCAGGTCAATCGCAGCGACGAGATGCACACCCATGCGGCCGGCAAAGGCGTGAACGTCGCCCAGGTGTTGGCCGACCTCGGCCATCAACTGACGGTCAGCGGGTTTCTCGGCGAGGACAATCTGCAAGCATTCGAAACCCTGTTCGCCAAGCGCGGTTTTGTCGACGCGTTTATCCGTGTGCCGGGCGAGACGCGCAGCAATATCAAGGTCGCCGAACAGGACGGTCGCATCACCGACATCAACGGCCCGGGGCCGGTGGTCGATGCGGCCGCGCAGCAAGCGTTGCTGGAGCGTCTGGTGCAGATTGCACCCGGTCACGATGCGGTGGTGGTAGCTGGCAGTTTGCCGCGTGGGGTCACAGCGCAATGGTTGCGTGAGCTGATCGAACGGCTCAATCAGCTCGGCCTGAAAGTCGCTCTCGACTCCAGCGGCGAAGCGTTGCGTGCGGCGTTGCAGGCCAGTCCGTGGCTGATCAAACCAAACACTGAAGAACTCGCCGATGCACTCGGTTGCGACGTGGTTTCTCACGCGGCGGAAGCTCAGGCAGCGGCGCGTTTGCATGCCCAAGGCATCGAGCACGTGGTGATTTCTCACGGTGCTGATGGTGTGAACTGGTTCAGCGTCGGTTCGGCACTGCACGCCACGCCACCGAAGGTCAGCGTCGCCAGCACGGTTGGTGCCGGCGACTCGTTGCTGGCCGGCATGCTCCACGGTCTGCTCAGCGCCGACACGCCTGAACAAACCCTGCGCACGGCCACCGCGATTGCGGCGATGGCGGTGACCCAAATCGGTTTTGGCATCAACGATGCCGCGCAACTGGCGCAGCTCGAACAGGGCGTGCGCGTGCGTCCCCTGACAGAACAATAAGAGGGTTTGTCATGAAATTAGCCATTGTTACGGCTTGCCCGAACGGCATGGTCACCAGTGTGCTGTGCGCGCGTTTGCTTGATGCGGCGGCGCAGCGTCAGGGCTGGAGCACCAGCGTTGAAGTGGTCGATGCGGCGCACCCGGAACGCGAGTTGTCGGCGGCGACCATTGCCGCGGCCGAGTGGGTTTTGCTCGTCGCCACCGGCGCGGTCGACATGACGCGTTTTGTCGGTAAACGGCTTTTCCAGATTGCCCCGGCGCAGGCGCTGCAGGATGTTGAAGCGGTGCTGCGTCGTGGTGCTGAAGAGGCTGAAGTTTACGTCGCCAGCGCGGCTGAACCGGTCGCTGATGCGCCGCGTGCGCCACGCATCGTCGCGATTACCGCGTGCCCGACCGGTGTCGCCCACACCTTCATGGCCGCCGAAGCCTTGCAGCAAACCGCCAAGCGTTTGGGCTATGAACTGCAGGTCGAAACCCAGGGCTCGGTGGGCGCGAAAACCCCGTTGAGCGCAGCGGCGATTGCCGAGGCAGACGTGGTATTGCTGGCGGCGGATATCGAAGTCGCCACCGAGCGTTTCGCCGGCAAGAAAATCTATCGTTGCGGCACCGGAATTGCCTTGAAACAGTCCGAAGCCACGTTGAAAAAAGCCTTGGCCGAAGGTGCAGTGGAAAGCGCTTCAAGTGACGGCAAGGCACCGGCCAAGCAAGAGAAGACCGGCGTCTATAAACACCTGCTGACCGGCGTGTCGTTCATGCTGCCGATGGTCGTGGCCGGCGGTTTGATGATCGCGCTGTCGTTCGTGTTCGGTATCACCGCGTTCAAGGAAGAAGGCACGCTGGCCGCTGCGCTGATGCAGATCGGCGGCGAAACTGCGTTCAAGTTGATGGTGCCGTTGCTGGCCGGTTACATCGCTTATTCGATCGCTGACCGTCCGGGCCTGGCGCCGGGGATGATTGGTGGCTTGCTCGCGAGTACGTTGGGCGCGGGGTTTATCGGCGGCATCATCGCAGGGTTTATTGCCGGCTACGCGGCGAAAGCGATCAGTCGATATGTCGCCTTGCCGCAAAGTCTTGAGGCGCTGAAACCGATTTTGATCATCCCGTTGTTCGCCAGCCTGTTTACCGGTCTGGTGATGATTTACGTGGTCGGCAAACCGGTTGCCGGCATGCTCGGGGCGCTCACGCATTTCCTCGACAGCATGGGCACCACCAACGCGATTCTGCTCGGTGTGCTGCTGGGCGGCATGATGTGCGTCGACCTCGGCGGGCCGATCAACAAAGCCGCGTATGCGTTCTCGGTGGGGCTGCTGGCATCGCAGAGTTATGCGCCGATGGCCGCGACCATGGCGGCGGGCATGGTGCCGCCGATTGGCTTGGGCATCGCCACGTTTATTGCGCGGCGCAAGTTTGCTCAAACTGAACGCGAGGCCGGCAAGGCTGCCTTCGTGCTGGGGCTGTGCTTTATCTCCGAAGGGGCGATTCCGTTTGCCGCGAAGGACCCGTTGCGGGTGATTCCGGCGAGCATTGCCGGTGGTGCGTTGACTGGCGCTTTGTCGATGTATTTCGGCTGCAAACTGATGGCGCCGCACGGTGGCTTGTTTGTGTTGGCGATTCCGAATGCGATCAATCATGCGTTGTTGTATTTGCTGGCGATTGTTGCCGGGAGTTTGTTGACCGCGATTGTGTACGCAACGGTCAAACGCCCGGAAGCCGCAGAGCTGGCGCTGGAACCGGCGAAGGCTTAACTGCCTCCACAAAGCCCCTGTGGGAGCGAGCTTGCTCGCGAAAGCGGTGTGTCAGCGAATAAGATTTCGACTGATAGGACGCATTCGCGAGCAAGCTCGCTCCCACATGGGTTGTGTGGTGTGTCCGGTGTCATTTCCGGGTCATGTGAGCGTGCTTAAGTTTTCCTTTTTTCAGGGAGAACACCATGAGCGATTTCAACCCCGGTCGCCGGCGTGTCATGCAAGTCGTCGGCGCCGGATTGCTGATGCCAGGCCTGGCGCCGGCGGTGATTGCTTCGGTCAAGGACCGCCCGCAACTGACCGATGGCGTGCAGTCCGGCGACCTGCAAGGCGACCGCGCGATGATCTGGAGCCGCAGCGATCGTCCCGCGCATATGGTGGTCGAGTGGGACACTCGCAGCCAGTTTCGTCACCCGCGCCGGGTGGTCTCGGCGCTCGCCGATGCCCGCAGCGACTTCACCGCCCGCGTTGAGCTCACCGGCCTGCCCGCCGATCAGGCAATTTTCTATCGCGTGTACTTCAAGGACGCCCGCACCGGCGTCGCCAGCGAACCGTGGCTCGGCCACCTGCGCAGCGCACCGACGGCACGGCGCAATATTCGTTTCGTCTGGAGCGGCGACACCGTCGGCCAGGGCTTCGGCATCAACCCGGACATCGGCGGCATGCGCATCTATGAAGCCATGCGTCTGCGCCTGCCGGACTTCTTTATCCACAGCGGCGACACCATCTACGCCGACGGCCCGGTGCCCGCGCAGCTCACCACCGAAAACGGTCGCATCTGGCGCAACCTTACCACCGAAGCCAAGAGCAAAGTCGCGCAGACCCTCGACGACTATCGCGGCAACTATCGCTACAACCTGATGGACGAAAACATCCGCCGCTTCAACGCCGAAGTGCCGCAGATCTGGCAGTGGGACGACCATGAAGTGGTCAACAACTGGTCGCCGGGCAAGCAACTCGACGAGCGTTATCAGGAGAAAGATATCCACACCCTGGTCGGCCGTGCACGCAAGGCCTGGCTGGAGTATTCGCCAATGCGTTTGCAGGCTGCCGACGGTGGCGGACGGATTTATCGCAAGCTCAGTTACGGGCCGATGCTCGATGTGTTCGTGCTCGACATGCGCAGTTATCGCGGCGCCAATGACGACAACCTTGGCGCGGCAAAACCGTTCCTGGGTCGCGAGCAACTGGACTGGCTCAAGCGCGGCTTGAAGAAATCCAAAGCCCAGTGGAAGGTCATTGCCGCCGACATGCCAATCGGCCTTGGCGTGCCGGATGGCGAGGTCAGTCCGGGTGTCCCGCGTTGGGAAGCGGTGGCTAACGGTGACCCGGGACCGGCTCAGGGGCGCGAGGTGGAAATCGCCGAATTGCTCGGCTATCTGCGTGCGCAGCAGGTGCGCAATTTTGTCTTCCTCACGGCAGATGTGCATTACTGCGCGGCGCATCACTATCACCCGGATCGCGCGGCGTTTCAGGATTTCGAACCGTTCTGGGAGTTTGTCGCCGGGCCGCTGAACGCCGGGAGCTTTGGGCCTAATCCGCTGGATAAGACCTTTGGTCCGGAGGTGGTGTTCGAGAAGGCGCCGCCGGTGCAGAACACTTCACCGTTTGCCGGGTTTCAGTTTTTTGGCGAGGTGAATATTGAAGGGGGGAGTGGGGAGATGAGTGTGGTGTTGCGGGATTTGAATGGGGTGGCGGTTTTTGAGCAGAGGTTGCAGCCGGTTTGAAGATCAAGAGCTAACCCTCACCCCAGCCCTCTCCCGGAGGGAGAGGGGGCCGACGGAGGAGTCTGAAGAGGTACGTCGACCTGAAACACCGTGTCGATTATGGATTCGGTAAAGCAGTCGCAGGTCGGCGTACATCTCAAGCATCCCCCAATCAGTCCCCTCTCCCTCCGGGAGAGGGTTAGGGTGAGGGGCTCTTTAATAGACGTCGCGGCGGTAACGACCCTGCTCAATCAACCGCTCCACTTCGGCTGCCCCGAGAATGTCGTTAAGCACCTGATCAACCCCCGAAGCCATCCCCTGCAAACTGCCACAAATGTAAATCACCGCCCCGTCCGCCAGCCACTTCTTCAACTCGTCAGCCGATTCACGCAAGCGATCCTGCACATAAACCTTCTCCGCCTGATCCCGCGAAAACGCCAGATCCAGCCGTTCCAGATCACCATTGATCAGCCACTCTTCCAGCTCGGCGCGGCAGAGGAAATCGTGTTCACGATTGCGCTCGCCAAACAGCAACCACTGGCGCTGTTGACCATCGGCAATCCGCGCCTTGAGCAAACTGCGCAGCCCGGCCAGACCGGTGCCGTTGCCCAGCAGAATCATCGGCACGGGTTCGTTCGGCAGATGGAAGCCACTGTTGCGTCGCACCCGCAAACTGATGCTGCCACCCACTGGCGCATGCTCGGTCAGCCAGCCGGAACCAATGCCGAGGCTGCCATCCGAATGCTGCTCCTGACGCACGATCAACTCCAGCACGCCGTCGGCTGCAATCGAGGCGATCGAGTATTCGCGCATGGCCAACGGCACCATTGCATCGACCAGTGATTGCGCATGCAAACCGACCAGATGTGCACAGTGTTCCGGCAACTGCCGCGACGCCAATGCGACTTCCAACGGCTCGTCGAGGCCGTTGATTTTCACCATGGTCTCGCCGCGAATGCCGAGGCCGTCGAGGAAATGCTCGATGGCCCACGGGCAGTTGCGCGGCAGCACTTCGACCAGATCACCGGCCAGCCAACTGCTGGTGTTCGGTGCGCTCAGGCCCAACAAGTAAATCGGCGCACCGCTGCTGTCCGGGTTCATCAGCTCGCGGCGTACCAGCGTCCAGTTGTCGTAGCTTGGCGCTTGCCAGGTGTCGACCGGTGCTTGGCCGGTGAGCAGGCCGAGTTGGGTTTGCCAGTGACGCAGGGCATACGGATCGCCGCTGTCGACTTCCACCGGGGCGAACAATGTCTTGCCGCCGTGCTCAGCCAACCACTGGTGCAGGCGTTTGGCGAAACCGCAGAAGTGCTGATATTGACGATCGCCGAGGCCGAGTATCGAGTAATTCAGACTGTCGAAGGTTGCCGCCTTGCTCAACACTTTGCGTTCGAATCCACGCGCACTGTCCGGCGCTTCGCCGTCGCCAAAGGTGCTGACGACAAACAGTGCGTTGCTGGAATCACGCAAATCCTGCTCGCTGACATTCGCCAGCGGCTGCACCTTCACCGGCAATCCGGCGGCCTGCAATTGCCCGGCGGTCTGCCACGCCAGTTGCTCGGCAAAACCGCTTTGGCTGGCGAAGCCGATCAGCCATGCCGACGCATCGCCGGCTGGTTGTTCGAGACCTTGGCGCGCATCCTTGATCTGCTTTTTCTTGCGCCGACGGTCGAGGTAAAGCAGCCATCCGGTAATGAAAAACAACGGCATGCACACCGCTGCGAGGGTGATGATGATCCGCCCGACCAAGCCGAAATAGCTGCCGACGTGCAGCGCATAAATGCTGGTCAGCAGTTGCGCCTTGAAGCTCTTGTCGGCGTAACGGTCGACACGTTTGACGATGCCGGTGGCCGGGTCGAGGGTAATCTGATTCAACGCGCGATCGTGCGGCGAGCTGTCGAGCAGATAGAACACGGTCGCCGGTTGGCCCGCGACGGCCGGCATACGGATGTTGTAGGCAGCCAGCCCCGGGCCGGCAGCGCTGTAGATGCTGCTCCACATCGCTGCGTAATCGACAGTCGGCGCCGGGCCTTCCGGTGCCGGGCCACGACCGCCGCGCACGCGTTCGTTTTGCGGGGCATCGGAGAGCAATTTGGTCAGGCCTTTGTTGTACCACTCGTACGACCACGACAACCCGGTCAGTGCCAGCAGCAGATACACCAACAAGCACCATGTACCGGCTACCGAATGCAGGTCCCAGTTGAAGGCGCGGCCCTTTTTCTTCCAGTCCAGCGTCAGCCACACGCGCCAGCTGTTCCACTGCCGTGGCCAGCGCAGATACAAACCAGAGAGGCAGAAAAACAGCAGGATCAATGTGCAGGCGCCGGTGATGTTGCGCCCGGTATCGCCCATGGCGAGGAAGCGGTGCAGTTGCAGCATCAGGCCGAAGAAATCCTGGCCGACCGCGTCGCCCATGAACTCGGCGGTGTACGGATCGAAGTAACGCATCTCGCCACGACGTTCGCCCTTGGGCGGGGTGAAGAACACTTTCGCGGCGTTGCCGCTGTCGGTCTCGACCCAAAGCATCGAGACTTTTTTGCCGGACGTGGCTTCGATGCGCTCGACCAGTTCCACGGGCGGCAGCACACCGGCCACCTGCTTTTCTACTTGCAGGACGGACGGATTCAGCGCCCGCAGGATCTCGTCCTGAAACGAATAGGCCGCGCCGGTGATGCCCATCAACGCCAGCACCAAGCCTGCGGTGATGCCAAAAAACCAGTGCAACTGGAACAGGGTTTTCTTCAACACGTCACTCGCCGTCCGTTCGGAAATTGTCTTCACGGCGCGCATTATGCCGTGGGTTATCGAGAAGCGTTCTTTATTACGCACAAAAGCCCCGTTCAATTGAATGAACGGGGCCGAGCCTGTTGATCACATCACCTGTGGGAGCGAGCTTGCTCGCGAATGCAATCTGTCAGTGACATGAAGGCTGACTGACCCACCGCTTTCGCGAGCAAGCTCGCTCCCACAGGTTTCACAGGTTCCACCTTTCTTAGAAGTGGAAGTTGGTGCTCAACAGCGCCGTACGGCCCGCCGCCTGGTTGGCGAAGTGGGTCGAGAAGGCTTTGTCGTAGTAGGTTTCGTTGGTCAGGTTCTGCACGTTGAGTTGCAGGTCGACGTTCTTGGTCAGCTTGTACGCGGCCATCGCGTCGTAACGAACATACGAATCAACCATGGTGGTGTTGGCCACGCTGCCGTACACGTCGTCGACGTAGAACGCACCGCCACCGATGGTCAGCTTCGGCGTGACCTGGTAAGTGGTCCACAGGCTGGCGCTGTTTTTCGGCGTGTTAGGCAGTTCGTTGCCATCGTTGGCCTTGCCCAGCGGGCCGCCGTCGACTTGTTCGCTGTCCATGAAGGCGTAACCGGCGAACACTTGCCACTTGTCGGTGATCTTGCCGCTGGCCGACAGCTCGACACCTTGCACGCGGGTCTTGCCGGCATTTTCGTACGAGGTGGTGTCGACTTGTACGCGAGCGTTTTCTTTCTCGGTACGGAAGATGTCAGCGGTCAGCGACAGGCGATCATTGAGCAGATCCCACTTGGTACCGATCTCGTAGTTCTTGGTGGTTTCCGGCTCCATGTCGCTGCTCAGCAGGTTGCCGCTGCGATCCGGGGTGCCGCCCAACGGGTTGCCTTCCTGACCTTCGCCCAAGGTGTTGCCCGGCGGCGTGGCCGAGGTGGCGTAGGAGGCGTAGATGCTGCCGTTTTCCGCCGGCTTGTAGACGACGCCGAACTGACCGGTGACGAACTCGCTGGTGTCATCACCCTTGGACGTGGTGGTGCCGGCAGCGTTGTAGGTCTTGTAGTCAGTGTCGAAGTGGTCGTAACGCAGCCCCATGTTCACCAGCCACTGCTCGTTCAGCTCCAGGGTGTCGAACACGTACAGCGCGTAAGTGTTGGCCTGGGTGTCGGTGCCGGCGTAGTTGCGCGAGATTGCGCCGTTCCACGGATCGTTCGGGTTCGGGTTCGACAGCGACGTGCAGTTGTAGCCACTCGAAGCGCCGATCATCGACGGTGTGCAGTTGCTGCTCGCCGGCACGTTGGTCGTGCGCGGCGTGGTGTCGGTGTTGACGTTGTACGAGGACTTCTGGCTTTCCTCACGGGTGTACTCGACACCGGTGGAGAAGCTGTTCTTGAAGCCAGCAACATAGAAGTTGCCGAACAGGTCAGTCTGGTTGGTGGTGGTCTCGGTGTTGCTCACCCGAGTATTGGCACGACGCCAGAGGCTGCCATTGTTGACGTTGCCCTTGCTGTCGTCCGGCTGGGTCAGGATGTAATCCTGCATGCTGGTGCCGTGGCGCAGGGTGTTCTTGATTGTCAGCGAGTCGCTCAGGTCATGCTCGATGGCGAAGGTCGCGGTGTCGGTGCGGCCTTTGCGGAAATCGCGATCGAGACCGTAGAAATTGCTGTGGTCACCGCCGGCGTACGGCTTGTCCGGATTGGACTTGGTGCGTGCAGCGGAGCCGCCAGCAGGAATGGTGTACGGCACGCCCGAATCCGGGGTGTCGTTGCTTTCGAGATGGTAGTAATCGAGGTTGACGCGGGTGTCGGTGCCCAGGCCAAACGCCAGAGATGGCGCGATGCCCCAGCGGTCGTAATCGACTTTGTCGCGACCGGCGACATTGCTCTCGTGGCTCATCAGGTTCAAACGGCCGGCAGCGGTGTCGCTGAACTGGTAGTTGCCGTCGAGGGTGTAGCGCTGGGTCTGGTCGGAGCCCCAGGTGAAACCACCGTCGAACGAGTTGCCCAAGTGCGCTTTCTTGCTCACTAGGTTGATGCTGCCGCCTGCCGCGCCGCGACCGCCGATGGCGGAGTTCGGGCCCTTGCTGACTTCAATGTTTTCCACAGCGAAAATTTCGCGGCTCTGTGAACCGGTGTCGCGCACGCCGTCGAGGTAGGTGTCGCCCTGGGCGTCGAAACCACGAATGAACGGACGATCGCCCTGTGGGTTGCCGCCTTCACCGGCGCCGAAGGTGATGCCCGGCACGGTGCGCAATGCGTCCTGCATGTTCAGGGCGCCGGTGTCTTTGAGCACTTGTTGCGGAATAACGGTGACCGAGCGCGGCGTGTCGACCAGCGGCGCGGTGTACTTGGGCGAGGAGGCTTTTTCGACCTGGTAGGACGTTGAGTCCTGCGCTTCGCCGGTGATGGCGGTGGCGTCCAGGGCGATGGCATTGCCGGTGGCTTTGCTGTCGGTTTTTTCCGCGGCGAACACCATCTGGCCAGCGGAGCCGGCGGTGATTGCCACACCGATTGCAGAGGCGAGCAGACGTGGTGAACTGACCGGTAATTGTGCGTGTTGACGTGCCATTTTTATTCCCCTCCCCAAGGATTTGAGGCCGCGGAATATAGGTTAAACAAGTATTCGTATCAATTGCGAAACATTGTTATTCGCACTGAATTTACATTCTTTACAATTTAACCTTACGGTTTTTGCCAGTTCGTTCGTCTCTCGGGTTTTACACAGCCAATAAGAATCAATACCATTGCCGCCTCTTTGCCATCAGGTGACATCGCCATGCTGCTGCACATCCCCGGACTGTTCGCAAAAGACGAAGTGCAGCGCATTCGTGAGGCGCTGGAGCACGCCGATTGGGCCGATGGCAAGATCACCGCCGGCTTTCAATCGGCCAAGGCAAAGCACAATCTGCAACTGCCCGAAGGCCATCCACTGGCCAAGGAAATCGGCGCAGCGATGCTTGAGCGGTTGTGGAAAAACCCGCTGTTCATGTCCGCCGCGCTGCCGCACAAAGTCTTCCCGCCGTTAGTGAACTGTTACACCGCCGGTGGCAGTTTCGATTTCCACATCGACAACGCCGTGCGCCAGCCCAAGGGCAGCATCGAACGGGTGCGCACCGATCTGTCTGCCACGCTGTTCTTCAGCGAGCCTGCGGATTACGACGGCGGCGAGCTGGAAATCCAGGACACCTACGGTACGCAACGGGTGAAGTTGCCGGCCGGCGACATGGTTTTGTACCCCGGGACCAGCCTGCACAAGGTCAACGCGGTTACGCGGGGTGCGCGTTATGCGTCGTTCTTCTGGACACAGAGTCTGGTGCGTGAAGACAGTCAGCGCGCGTTGCTGTTCGAGATGGACGGGGCGATTCAGCAACTGACTCATGACATGCCTGAGCACCCTTCGCTGATCCGCCTCACCGGCACGTATCACAACTTGCTGCGGCGCTGGGTCGAGGTATGAGTTTCCAATTGCGTCGCGAGGAAGTCCTCAGCGGCGAACAACTCAGCGTCATGCTCGGCGAAAGCCCGGCACGCGCGGCGCAGGCAATTTTGCTCGCGGCAGGTGAGGGCGAGGTTGAAGCGCAGGCCTTGCTTGGGCAGATCCTGCTCGACGGCCAGGGCATTGCGCAGGATCAAGCGCTGGCGCTGCGCTGGTTTGGCATCGCCGCCGGGCGTGGGCATCTGATGGCGCGCAATATGCTCGGGCGTTGTCATGAGCATGGTTGGGGCATTGCGGCGGATGCGTCGGTTGCTGCGCAGCACTATCGGATTGCTGCGGAGGCCGGACTGGATTGGGCGATGTACAACCTCGCCAATCTGCTGGCGACGGGACGCGGGGTGGCGGTGGATCACCTTCAGGCGTTGGCGCTGTATCGTTGCGCGGCTGAATTGGGTCATGCGAAATCGATGAATCTGTTGGGGCGGTATCTGGAAGAAGGCCAGGTGTGCCAGGCGGATCCGGTGGCGGCGCGTGAATGGTATCGGCGCTCGGCGGAGGGTGGGGATTTTCGCGGGCAGTTCAGTTTTGCTGCAGTTTTAGCGGATGAGGGGCGGATCGATCAGGCGGTCGATTGGCTTGAGAAAGCATTGGCCGGCGGCAATCTGAATTTTCTGCGGGTGGCGAGTCAGACGCTGCTAGGTGCGACAGATCCCAGGATTCAGGGGATGGCTGCTCAGTTCGCGCTTCGATATGCAGAATTGCAGCGCGTCTGAATTCGCAAAGCCCTCACCCTAACCCTCTCCCGGAGGGAGAGGGGACTGACCGGGGGATATTGAAGAGTTACGCCGACTTGAACGTGCTTTGCGGAATCCATAATCGACACGGTCTCTCCGGTCGGTGAATGACGCTTTACACCTCGGTCGGCTCCCTCTCCTTTGGGAGAGGGCTGGGGTGAGGGGCCTCGGTCTCAATTACCCCGGCAAAACTTCAAGCCGAACCCAAAAACACAAAAAAGCCCATGACACGTCATGGGCTTTTTGCATTACGGCTTCAGCACTTACACGTAAAACGACTTCAACGGCGGAAAGCCATTGAACTCAACCGCGCTGTAACTGGTGGTATACGCACCGGTCGACAGCCAATACAGACGATCACCAATGGCCAAGTTCAGCGGCAGACCGTACTTGTAGTTCTCGTACATGATGTCGGCGCTGTCGCAAGTCGGTCCAGCGATGACGACTTCTTCCATCTCGCCTTTCTTCTCGGTCCAGATCGGGAACTTGATCGCTTCGTCCATGGTTTCGATCAGGCCGGAGAACTTGCCCACATCGGTGTACACCCAGCGCTCGACCGCAGTACGCGATTTGCGCGCAACCAGCACCACTTCGCTGACCAGAATACCGGCGTTGGCGATCAGCGAACGGCCCGGCTCGAGAATGATTTCCGGCAGGTCATCACCGAAATCTTCTTTCAGGAAGCGGATGATTTCTTCAGCGTAGGTTTCCAGGCTGTTGGTGCGGGTGATGTAGTTGGCCGGGAAGCCACCGCCCATGTTGATCAGCTTGAGGTGAATGCCGTCTTCTTCTTTCAGGCGCTCGAAGATCACTTTGACCTTGGCGATCGCCGCGTCCCAGACGCTGATGTCGCGCTGCTGCGAACCGACGTGGAACGAGATGCCGTAAGGCACCAGACCGAGGTCGCGAGCGAGAATCAGCAGGTCCATGGCCATGTCGGTCTGGCAGCCGAATTTGCGCGACAGTGGCCAGTCAGCCGTGGTCGAGCCTTCGGTGAGGATGCGCACATAGACTTTCGAACCCGGGGCAGCCTTGGCGATGTTGCGCAGGTCGGCTTCGGAGTCGGTGGAGAACAGACGCACGCCCTTCTCGTAGAAGTAGCGGATGTCCTTGGATTTCTTGATGGTGTTGCCGTAGCTGATACGGTCGGCGCTGACGCCGCGATCCATCACTTTATCCAGCTCGTAGATCGAGGCGATGTCGAAGCTCGAACCTTTTTCTTTGAGCAGGTCGATGATCTCGACGGCCGGGTTTGCCTTGACCGCGTAGTAGACCTTGGCGAATTCGAAACCAGCGCGCAGGTCATCGTAGGCCTGGCTGATCATCGCGGTGTCGATCACCACGAACGGGGTTTCCTGTTTGTCGGCGAACGCCTTCATTTTGTCGAATGTAGCGCGCGCGAAATAGTCTTCGACCTGGATCGACATGCTGGGAGCTCCTATGGGCAAACAAGTAAAAACAATGGGTGCAAATGAACGTCCTCCGTATCCCCACTTTGGTTCGCCTACTTCCCAAGGCATGTCGCCGAAAGCAAAAAGGCCATGGGATGTGCAGCTTTCCCTTGGCCTTGCTGTCTCGTCGTCAGTACTTGAGCCGGATGGATCGTTTCCAGCATGGACGTTCGGCGCGAACTTTAGGGCGTGAGGGGCGTGAGATCAACTAAAAATGTCGCGTTTTTGCACGCTTCTGACGTGCGTCGCGTTCATTACTCTTTGTAGCCGACCGAGATGACGGGCAGATGTTCCCCGAGAATTTTCAAGTGTTAAAAATACCTGCACGTTCGTGGATTATGTCGGCTAAGTCTTGGGTAAGTGTGATGGGCGCAACATCGGCGACGTTGGCGGCGAGAGGAGGGGGTGAAGGGGATTTTGGCGGTTTCGCAAGCTGCTTGAGACAGGCTGGGCTGTTGTCAGGTGTTGAGATTCTTTTCCGCCCTGTGAATGAACAAAAAATCACCATGACCCTGTGGGAGCGAGCTTGCTCGCGAAGGCTTTTTCACAGTCGACATCGTTGTTGACTGATATTCCGCTTTCGCGAGCAAGCTCGCTCCCACAGGGTTTTGTGTTTTTACCGGTTAATCAGGCGACCACTGCTTCAGCCGGCGAGACGATACTGGTCTTCATCCCGCGCGAACGACCCGAGCTCAGATAAGCCGCAATCGACTCCTGCGTCACCTCGCCAAGGAACACCCGCTCGGCATCCATCACCGGCAACCACGCGCGATTGAACTCGTACATGCGCGACAGCAGGATGCGCAAATGCTCGTCATACGCCGCCGTCGCGTTGAACTCACGCAGGAACTGCGCGCAAGTGCCGGTCTGACGGTGCAGATCACGACGGCGCACGTAACCCAAGGCCTTGT
The DNA here is from genome assembly GCF_013363935.1 of Pseudomonas sp. 43A. Lineage (NCBI taxonomy): Bacteria > Pseudomonadati > Pseudomonadota > Gammaproteobacteria > Pseudomonadales > Pseudomonadaceae > Pseudomonas > Pseudomonas sp. 43A. The sequence continues at coordinate 6,159,768 of NZ_CP054880.1, read as the reverse complement.
TGTCAGCACAGGTAACCACCACGTAGCGACGGTCATGTTCGTCCATCAATTCCAGCGCATCGGCCACCGGTGTTTCCGGGCTCACCGATGGCGCGTTGTCCGCCGCATCTTCGGCTTTCACCAGCAGCAGACGCTTGAGCGTGCTGTCCTGGCCGACGAAGCTGCTGACAAAGTCGTCTGCCGGGTGCGCGAGCAGCGTGTCCGGATGATCGATCTGCAGCAGTTTGCCGGCGCGGAAGATGGCGATCTTGTCGCCGAGTTTGATCGCTTCGTCGATGTCGTGGCTGACCATGATCACGGTCTTGTTCAGCGCGCGCTGCATCTCGAAGAATTCGTTCTGGATCATTTCGCGGTTGATTGGATCGACCGCGCCGAACGGCTCGTCCATCAACAGCAGCGGCGCATCCGCCGCCAATGCGCGGATCACACCGATGCGCTGTTGCTGGCCACCGGACAACTCTCGCGGATAGCGATGCAGATACTGCTTGGGCTCAAGCTTGATCATGCTCATCAATTCGCGGGCGCGGTCGTGGCATTTCTGTTTGTCCCAGCCGAGCAGTTTCGGCACGACGACAATGTTTTCTTCGATGGTCATGTTGGGGAACAGACCGATCTGCTGGATCACGTAGCCGATGTTGCGGCGCAGGGTCACTTCATCGAGATCGGTGGTGTCTTCGCCGTTGATGAGGATCTTGCCCGAGGTCGGTTTGATCAGGCGATTGATCATCTTCAGCGTGGTGCTTTTGCCGCAACCCGATGGCCCGAGGAACACACAGATTTCGCCTTCATTGACGGTCAGGCTCACCGAGTCCACGGCTTTGACATCTTTGCCGTTGCTTTGGAAAGTTTTGCTGAGGTTTTGAAGTTCGATCATTTGAGCAGTCCTTTTGGAGTCAACGAGCGTTGCAGCCATTGGAGAAACAGGTCAGCGAAAATGGCCAGAAGACTGACCAGCAGCGCGCCGACGATCAGCATCGACATGTCACTGCGGCTGATGGAAGCGAGGATCAACACACCGAGGCCGCCGGCGCCGATGGTCGCGGCGATGGTCATTACGCCGATGTTCATCACCACGGCGGTGCGCACGCCGGCGAGGATCACTGGCACCGCAATCGGCAACTCGACCATGCGCAGGCGCTGGCCGAAGGTCATGCCGATGCCGCGCGCGGCTTCACGGATACCGGGCTCTACGCCGGTGAGGGCGAGGTAGGTGTTGCGCATGATCGGCAGCAGCGAATAAAGGAACACGGCGGTGATCGCTGGCATCGGCCCGAGGCCTTGGCCGAACTTGGAATAGAACGGCAGCAGCAGACCGAACAGGGCAATCGACGGCACGGTCAGCAGCACCGTGGCGCTGGCCTGCAAGGGACCTGCTAGGGTCGGAAAGCGTGTCATCAGAATGCCCAGCGGCACGCCAACGACAATCGCCAGGGTCACGGCAATGCCGACGAGGGTGATGTGCTGCCAGGTCAGGTGCATCACCTGCTGCCAGTCGAGGTGGGAAAAGGCGTTCAGAAATTCCATGACTTTTCCTCCTTAGTTGAGTGGATGCTGGCGCAGGAAATCGGCAGCGACTTTCGAAGGGCTTTCGTGATCGACGTCGACCCGCGCATTGAGCTGGCGCATGGTTTCGTCATCGAACAGTTCGGCCAGCGGCTTGAGCTGTTCGGCCAGTTGCGGGTGCTTGTCGAGATAAGCCTGACGCACCACCGGCGCGGCGGTGTAGTCGGGGAAGTAATGCTTGTCGTCTTCCAGCAACTTCAGGCCGAAGGCGTTGAGGCGACCGTCGGTGGTGTAGACCAGACCGGCAAACACCTGGCCGTTGCGCAACGCCGTGTAAACCAGCCCGGCATCCATCTGGCGGATGTTCTTGCGGGTCAGGTTCATGCCGTAGAGATCGACCATGCCGATCAGACCGTCGGAGCGGTTGGCGAACTCGGTGTCCAACGCCACCAGGTGATTGGTCTTGGCTTCGGCACGCAGCACTTCGTTCAACTGGCTGATGTTGTTGATCTGCGGATATTCCTCAGCGACCTTTTTCGGCAGCGCGAGGGCGTAGGTATTGCTGAATTTCGACGGGGTCAGCCAGACCAGACCTTTTTTCGCGTCGAGTTCTTTTACCCGGGCGTAGGACTGGGCGCTGTCGAGTTTTTCGGTGACATGGTTGTAGGCCACCAGCGACACGCCGGTGTACTCCCAGAGCATGTCCAGCTGCCCGCTTTCGTGGGCGCTGCGGGCGAGGTTGCTGCCCAGACCACCGGTGATCTGCGCGTCATAACCTTTGCTGCGCAGGTATTGCGCGGTGATTTCCGCGAGCAGGGTCTGCTCGGTGAAGACCCGGGCGCCGAGGCGGATCACTGGTTTGTCGGCTGCTTGCGCGATTCCTGCGAACAGCAGAACGCAACCCGCTATCAATCCCAGAGTCGAACTAAATCGTTTCATAAATATTCCTTCGCAAGAGCCTTAAGACGGGCGCAAACCGCGTTCCAGCCAGAGACGGCTGGCGAGGGTGACCACGCCATCGAGCAGCAAGGCCAGCAGCGCGGTGCACGCGGCGCCGAGCAGCAGTTGCGGCTGATTGTTCAGGGCGATGCCAGGGAAGATCAGGCTGCCGAGGCTGTTGGCACCGATCAGGAACGCCAGCGGCGCGGTGCCGACGTTGATCGCCAAAGCCACGCGCACGCCACCGACGATGATCGGCACGGCGTTGGGCAATTCGACTTTCCACAGCACCTGGCGCGGGGTCATGCCGATGCCGACGGCCGCTTCTTTCAGCGAACCCTGCACATTTTTCAGGCCTTCGTAGGTGTTGCGCACAATCGGCAACAGGGAGGCGAGGAATAAAGCGAAGATCGCCGGGCCACTGCCGATGCCGAGGACGCCCAGGGCAATCGCGAGCACGGCCAGCGGCGGCACGGTGTTACCGATATTGAAGATCTGCATGAAGCGTTCAGCGCGGCCGACCATGGTCGGGCGACTGAGGAAGATGCCGGCGGGGATGCCCACGACAAGGGCGGCCAGCATTGAAGCGAGGACGAGAATCAGATGAGCTTGCAGGTAAAACAACAAATCGTCGCGGTAGTGTTCGATCGTGTTGATGCCGATCCAGTGGACCAGCAGGGCCAGGAGCGCGATCACCACCGCACCTCCCATCAGCCCTTTGCCATAGCGGATAGCCACAGGCGGACTCCTTTTTTTGTAGTCGGCGAACGCCCTCCCGTGTGGCATGCCATACATGGCTGCCGGGAATAAACGTTCGCGAGAAGCAGCTCCCTCAGCCCCGGCAAAAAGCGGTCTGAAAGCGAGCCATGAGCGCAGCCTCGTCAGGCTAACTTGCTGATTTTTCAGCCCCTGACGAAAATTCGTAACAGGGGATGGACGTCTCCGGGCTTTAAAAGGTTCCCATCTGCGGCAGCATTTGGCCACCCTTAATGTGCTCAACGGTTCGGTTATTGCATCGAGTTGGGCTATAATCGCGGCCCTTTTTTGAATCACCGCCAGGCGATTTCCCATGACCAACCAGGCCGCCGAAGTCGCGAAACGCCGCACTTTCGCCATTATTTCCCACCCCGATGCCGGTAAAACCACGATCACCGAAAAGCTCCTGTTGATGGGCAAGGCGATTGCAGTGGCCGGTACGGTGAAATCCCGTAAATCCGATCGCCATGCGACATCCGACTGGATGGAGATGGAGAAGCAACGGGGTATTTCCATTACCACGTCGGTCATGCAGTTCCCGTATCGCGAACACATGATCAACCTGCTCGACACCCCGGGCCACGAAGACTTCTCCGAAGACACCTACCGCACCCTGACGGCGGTGGACTCGGCATTGATGGTCCTCGACGGCGGTAAAGGTGTCGAGCCACGGACCATTGCGCTGATGGACGTCTGCCGTCTGCGTGACACGCCGATTGTCAGCTTCATCAACAAACTCGACCGTGACATCCGCGACCCGATCGAACTGCTCGACGAAATCGAAGCCGTTCTGAAAATCAAGGCTGCGCCGATCACCTGGCCGATCGGTTGCTACCGCGACTTCAAGGGCGTGTACCACCTGGCCGACGACTACATCATTGTCTACACCGCCGGTCACGGTCACGAACGCACCGAAACCAAGATCATCGAGAAGCTCGATTCCGACGAGGCGCGCGCGCACCTGGGCGACGAGTACGAGCGTTTCATCGAGCAGCTGGAACTGGTGCAGGGCGCTTGTCACGAATTCAACCAGCAGGAATTCCTCGACGGTCAACTGACGCCGGTGTTCTTCGGTACGGCGCTGGGCAACTTCGGTGTTGACCACGTTCTCGACGCCGTCGTTGACTGGGCACCACGTCCGCTGGCCCGTGTGGCCAACGAGCGTACCGTTGAACCGGTCGAAGAGAAGTTCTCGGGCTTCATCTTCAAGATCCAGGCGAACATGGACCCGAAACACCGCGACCGTATCGCTTTCATGCGTATCTGCTCCGGCAAGTACGAGAAAGGCATGAAGATGCGCCACGTGCGCACCGGCAAGGACGTGCGCATCGGTGACGCCCTGACGTTCTTCTCCTCCGAGCGTGAGCAGCTGGAAGAAGCTTTTGCCGGCGACATCATTGGTCTGCACAACCACGGCACGATCCAGATCGGCGACACCTTCAGCGAAGGCGAGACCCTCGGTTTCACCGGTATTCCGCACTTTGCGCCGGAGCTGTTCCGTCGTGTGCGTCTGCGTGATCCGCTGAAGTCCAAGCAGTTGCGACAGGGGCTGCAGCAGTTGGCTGAAGAGGGCGCGACGCAGGTGTTTTTCCCGGAGCGCAGCAACGACATCATTCTTGGCGCCGTGGGTGTGCTGCAGTTCGATGTGGTCGCCAGCCGTTTGAAGGAGGAATACAAGGTTGAGTGCTCGTATGAGCCGATCACTGTGTATTCCGCGCGCTGGATTGAGTGCACTGACAAGAAGAAGCTTGAGGAATTCTCTAACAAGGCTGTGGAGAACCTTGCCGTTGATGGCGGTGGTCACCTGACTTACCTGGCGCCGACGCGGGTTAATCTGGCGTTGATGGAAGAGCGTTGGCCGGATGTGAAATTCCGCGCGACGCGTGAGCATCATTAAGCTCTGAATTGGTTGGTCCGAAGCCCTCGATGTGAAAGCATCGGGGGCTTTTTGCTTTGGTCTTGGCGGCCTGTGGGCCGACCAGGTTCTTGGGGTTTTGGGTGAATATCCGTTGCTTTGGGTGTTGCCGCTGGCGGTTTCGCTCTTACAGCGAGTCCCTTTGGCAAACGCCCCAAAGGAACCAAAGGTCTGCGCCCTGACGTTCGGCCCACTCGCTGGGGCTCGGGGTTCCTTCGCTCCGGGATCGATCCGGGGGCATCGCTTCCGGTTTGCTTCGCTGCACCTCCTTTCGATGTGTTCGACTTCGTCGAACGGCGCTGCGCGCCTACCCCCGGATCAATCCCTCCACTCAGCCTGCCGACGGGCTCCAAGATCAAAAGCAGGCGAGCTGACACTCGGCCTATTGAGTGGTTAAGGGCCAAGCGGTGTTCGGCTATTGGTTTGTGTTGGGGCTGCCCCTCACCCCAGCCCTCTTCGAGGGAGAGGGAGCCGATTTGTGTGCTTTTCAGAATCTGAGTTCGACTCGGTATTTCACGTCGGCGTAGCTCTCCCAAACACCTCGGTCAGTCCCCTCTCCCTCCGGGAGAGGGCTAGGGTGAGGGGCTTTTGATCTGTTTCAGAGTCGGAGTTCAACTCGGTATTTCAGGTCGGCGTAGCTCTCCCAAACCCCGCGATCAGTCCCCTCGCCCTCCGGGAGAGGGCTAGGGTGAGGGGCTTTTGATCTGTTTCAGAGTCTGAGTTCAGCTCGGTATTTCAGGTCGGCGTAGCTCTCCCAAACACCTCGGTCAGTCCCCTCTCCCTCTGGGAGAGGGCTAGGGTGAGGGGCTTTTGATCTTCGGCACGGTTTTATCGCGCGCAATGGCTGTAGGACGCCTCGGTTTATCGTGATCTCGATGCACTTGAACGCGACATCCAGCCTGCTGACCGTTAGTGTTTCAGCTCCACCCAAGTCGCTCTGAGAGGTCAATGGAATGACGAGTCGCCTGACTCACTTGCTACGACTGGACGGCTATTTCAGTGTAATGGCTTGGGTGCTCGGTGCGCTGTTGTTCATCAATCGCCTGAGCAGCATGGTCAAGCTGTTCATGGCGTTGTACCTGCGTCAGGAGCTGGGGCTGGCGATCGAGACCGTGGGCTGGTTGCTCTCGGCCTATGGCGCGGGGTTGCTGGTGGGTTCGATACTCGGTGGCTGGCTCAGTGATCATGTGCGCACGGCGCGGCTGACGGCGTCGCTGTTCTTTGTTTCAGTGTGGGTGCTGATGCTGCTGGGGCTGGTCACGCAAGTGCCGTTGCTGGCTGCTTTGCTGTTGCTCAGCGGAACCAACGATGGTGCCATTCGCACGCTGCATCAGCGGCTGATCATGGAATATTGCGAAGTCGCTCAACGTTCGCGTGCGCAGGCCTTGAGCCGGGTGGCGCGCAACCTCGGCATGGCGGCCGCCGGCGTCGCGGGCGGGGTGTTGGCGCAGACCGATTTTCGCTGGGTGTTTTTCGGCAGCGCGGCGATGACGTTGTTGGCGCTGCTCTGGTTTGTTCGCACCACGTGGCAGCGGCCGGTGCTGATCAATGACAAAAAGTCCACGGATGACGCAGGTTCCGGGGTGCCGTATCGCGACAAACCGTTCCTCTGGTTGCTGGCGGCGACGGCCGTGCTTGGCATCGCGTTTGATACGGTCTACAGCACGCTGGGCAATTACCTGCGTGATTACTATCACTTGAGCACCGAGGCGATCGGCTGGCAGTTCGGCCTCAATGCGTTGCTGGTGATCGCCCTGCAGATTCCGCTGTCGCACTGGGGCGAACGTTGGGGCATGCGTCGGCAAATGCTGCTCGGCAGTGTGTTACTGGCTTGCGGGTTGGGCATGCTGCCGTTCGGTTCCGGGCTGTTTTACGTCTGCCTGTCGACGCTGATCTGGACCTTGGGCGAGGCCTTTTTCATGCCGCCGCTGAATGTGCTGGCGATGCGCTTTGCCCAAGGCGGCAAAAGCGGTCAGTACTTTGGCCTGTTCTTTATGAGCTGGAGCGCCAGTGCGCTGTTGTCACCGGTACTCAGTGGCCAGTTGTATGGTCAATTCGGTGGTCACAGTGTGTGGCTGGCGAGTGCGCTGATGGTGTTGATTTCCATCCCTCTGACTTGGCAGGCCACGCGCGTGCGCCCGGTCGCTTAGCTGATCCGGCTATTGGCGTTATTCGAAAGCAATCTGTCTGCTGAGGGCATTTCTGCCTGCTCGTTAGCGTCCTATCTGGTGAACCCGATGGATCGGAACTAGATTTCACACAGCGCCAGTCAGGCACGAATGTCTCACCTGAAAATGGATGGAGTCGGCTATGAAAAGCAGGTTGCTACGGGTTTTATTGCTGTTGAAAGTGATGGTCATGCTGTCCCTCGGCACCGCGACGGCCTGGGCCGAGTGCGAGGATCACGATTCCCAGGCGTTCAACGGAAAGATTGGGCATAGCGGCTTGATGCTCGCCAAGTCTGAGTCCGAGCCGGGCGATCAGGACCAGGGCGGCAGTAAAGACGATGACGACTCGACCACTGACGAGCCGGACACTGATGACGACGACGGCGACAGCCAGACGTAAATCGCAGGCAAAAGAAAACCCCTTCTGCCTCGACTGATGCGCAATCGAGGCAGAAGGGGTTTGGTTAACACGTCACTCTCTTTGAAATGCGATCACTGTGGGAGCGAGCTTGCTCGCGAAAGCGGTGTATCAGGCGACATCTATGTTGAATGATCCAACGCCTTCGCGAGCAAGCTCGCTCCCACAGTGTTTTGTATCGCTCTCCAGATTTGCTTATGCCGCGCCGTCGAGGAACTGCTCGGCGTAGTGGCAAGCCACTTGCCGGCTGTCGAGCTGGCGCAACGCTGGCTCTTCGGTGCTGCAACGCTCGGTCGCATACGGGCAGCGCTTGTGGAAAGCGCAGCCCGGTGGCGGGTTCAGCGGGTTGGGCAGTTCGCCGACGATCTTGATTTTCGGCTTGTTCGGGTCCGGGTGAATGGTCGGGGTCGCCGACAGCAGCGCCTGGGTGTACGGGTGCAGCGGACGCTCGTAGATGTCGTTCTTCGGCCCCAGTTCCACCGGGCGACCGAGGTACATCACCATCACGTCATCGGCCACGTGTTGCACCACCGCGAGGTTGTGCGAGATGAACACGTACGCGGTGTTGAACTCCTGCTGCAGATCCATGAACAGGTTGAGCACCTGCGCCTGAATCGACACGTCCAGTGCCGAGGTCGGTTCGTCCGCCACCAGCACTTTCGGTTGCAGCATCATGGCGCGAGCCAGGGCGATACGCTGGCGCTGACCGCCGGAGAACATGTGCGGATAGCGCTGATAGTGCTCGGGACGCAAGCCGACCTGCTTCATCATCGCCTGGACTTTTTCGCGACGTTCGGCGGCGGAAAGGTTGGTGTTGATCAGCAGCGGCTCGCCGAGCTGGTCACCGACTTTCTGTCGTGGGTTCAACGACGCGTACGGGCTTTGGAAGACCATCTGCACGTCTTTGCGCAGTTGCTTGCGCTGGGCCTTGTCGGCGCCGGCGACTTCCTGGCCGGCGATTTTCAAGGATCCGGACGACGGATCTTCAATCAGCGTCAACGCACGGGCGAGGGTGGATTTGCCGCAGCCCGATTCGCCTACAACAGCGAGGGTCTTGCCGGCTTCCAGTTCGAACGACACGCCGTTCAGTGCGCGCACGGTCGCATGGCCCTTGAACAGGCCACGTGAGACTTCGTAGTGACGGGTCAGGTCGCGGGCGGTAAGTACGACGGCCATTACGCCACCTCCTGGTTCAGCGGGAAGAAGCAGCGGGCGAGGCTGTGGGCTTTCGGATCAAGGCCTGGACGCTGCGCGCGGCAGCTGTCCTGCACGTACGGGCAGCGTGGCGACAGCAGGCAACCCTGCGGACGGTCGTAGCGGCCCGGAACGATGCCCGGCAGGGTCGAAAGACGTGCGGCGCCGAGGCTGTGCTCGGGAATCGCCTTGAGCAGTGCTTCGCTGTACGGGTGCGCCGGGACGTCGAACAGTTGCGGCACCTGACCGACTTCAACGGCTTGGCCGGCGTACATCACACAGACGCGCTGGGCAGTTTCAGCCACGACCGCGAGGTCGTGGGTGATCAGTACCAGGCCCATGTTCTGTTCTTTCTGCAACGCCAGCAGCAGATCCATGATCTGTGCCTGAATCGTCACGTCCAGCGCAGTGGTCGGTTCGTCGGCGATCAGCAGTTTCGGCTCGCCGGCAATCGCCATGGCGATCGCGACGCGCTGGCTCATACCGCCGGACAGTTGATGCGGGTAGGCGTCCATACGGCTGGCTGCGCCCGGGATTTCGACTTTTTCCAGCAGTTCGATCGCGCGTTTACGCGCTTGCTTGCCGGACATTTTTAGGTGCAGGCGCAGCACTTCTTCGATCTGGAAACCGACGGTGTAGCTCGGGTTCAGCGCGGTCATCGGGTCCTGGAACACCATCGACAAGTCTTTGCCGACGATCTGCCGACGCTGACGGTTGCTCAGCTTGAGCATGTCTTTGCCGTCGAAGCTGAGCGAGTCGGCGGTGACGATGCCGGGATGCTCGATCAGGCCCATCAGCGCCATCATGGTCACGGATTTACCCGAACCCGACTCGCCAACGATGGCCAGCACTTCGCCTTTGTCGACTTTCAGGTCGAGGCCATCGACGACGGGGGTCGCGGTCTTGTCGCCGAAGCGAACGTTGAGATTCTTGATTTCTAGCAGTGACATGGGAATCTCCTCAGGCGGCGTTCTTGAGTTTCGGGTCCAGCGCATCGCGCAGACCGTCGCCCATCAAGTTGATTGCCAGCACGCTGAGCAAAATGGTCAAACCAGGCAGGCTCACCACCCACCAGGCGCGTTCGATGTAGTCGCGGGCCGAAGCCAGCATGGTGCCCCACTCAGGGGTTGGCGGTTGTACGCCAAGGCCAAGGAAGCCCAACGCAGCGGCATCGAGAATCGCCGAGGAAAAGCTCAAGGTTGCCTGAACGATCAGCGGTGCCATGCAGTTCGGCAGCACGGTGATGAACATCAGCCGTGGCAGGCCGGCACCGGCCAGGCGCGCGGCGGTCACGTAGTCGCGGTTCAGTTCGCCCATCACGGCCGCGCGGGTCAGACGCACGTAGGACGGCAGCGAAACCACAGCAATGGCGATCACGGTGTTGATCAGGCCAGGGCCGAGGATGGCGACGATCGCCACCGCCAGCAGCAGCGACGGCAGGGCCAGCATGATGTCCATCAGACGCATGATGGTCGGGCCGATCATCTTCGGGAAGAAACCGGCGAACAGACCCAGCAGGATCCCCGGAATCAGCGACATGACGACCGACGACAAACCGATCAGCAGCGACAGGCGCGAACCCTGGATCAGGCGTGACAGCAAGTCGCGACCGAGTTCATCGGTGCCGAGCAGGAACTGGATTTGCCCGCCTTCCAGCCACGCCGGCGGCGTCAGCAGGAAGTCACGGTATTGCTCGCTCGGGTTGTGCGGGGCGACCCACGGCGCGAACAGTGCGCAGAAAATCACCAGCAGCATGAACAGCAGGCCGGCAACCGCGCCCTTGTTCTTCGAGAAGGCTTGCCAGAATTCTTTGTACGGTGACGGGTACAGCAGACTTTGATCCGCGTTGGCGGCGGTGGCTACTGAGGATGTTGGAGTGCTCATGGTTATGGACCTCAGCGCTGATGACGGATGCGTGGGTTGGCAAAGCCGTAGAGGATGTCCACTACGAAGTTGACCAGAATCACCAGGCAGGCGATTAACAGGATGCCGTTTTGCACAACCGGATAGTCCCGGGCGCCGATGGCTTCGATCAGCCATTTACCGATGCCGGGCCAGGAGAAGATGGTTTCGGTCAGAACCGCACCGGCCAGCAGCGTGCCGACTTGCAGGCCGACCACGGTGAGTACCGGAATCAGTGCGTTACGCAGACCGTGCACGAACACCACGCGCGACGGCGACAGGCCTTTGGCCTTGGCGGTGCGGATGTAGTCTTCGCGCAGCACTTCGAGCATCGACGAACGGGTCATCCGCGCGATCACCGCCAGCGGAATAGTGCCGAGCACGATGGCCGGCAGGATCAGGTGATGCAGGGCATCGAGGAACGCGCCCATGTCGTCGGCCAATAGCGTGTCGATCAGCATGAAACCGGTGCGCGGCTCGATGTCGTAAAGCAGATCGATCCGCCCGGATACCGGGGTCCAGCCCAGGCTCACCGAGAAGAACATGATCAGGATCAGGCCCCACCAGAAGATCGGCATCGAATACCCCGCGAGGGAGATGCCCATCACCCCGTGGTCGAACAGGGATCCTCGCTTGAGTGCCGCAATCACCCCGGCCAGAAGGCCCAGAATGCCGGCGAACAGCAGGGCGGCCATGGACAGTTCCAGGGTCGCCGGGAAGAGGGAGGTGAACTCGGTCCATACGCTTTCACGGGTACGCAGGGATTCGCCGAGATCGCCGTGGGCCAGTTTGCCGATGTAGTCCAGATACTGGGCATACAGTGGCTTGTTCAGACCTAGGCGTTCCATTGCCTGAGCGTGCATTTCGGGGTCGACCCGACGTTCGCCCATCATCACTTCCACGGGGTCGCCCGGAATCATGCGAATCAACGCGAAAGTCAGCAAGGTGATGCCGAAAAACGTGGGGATCAACAACCCCAGTCGGCGGGCAATAAAACTAAACATCTTGTGTGGTACCTCATCAGCCGGTTAGGCGTGCCCGGTGTCCCTGGGTCAGGAACACCGGGAGTTTCTTATCTACTTCACCTGGGTGGTGGCGAAGTTATTAGTGGTGAGAGGGCTGATGTGATAGCCCTCTACGTTGTTGCGCATTGCAGTAAACATCCGGGTGTGGGCCATGCTGATCCACGGTTGATCCTGATTAAACAGGACCTGAGCCTGCTCATAGAGTTTCGCGCGTTCGGCCGGATCTACTTTAGCCCGTGCTTCGTCGAGCAGTGCCTGGAATTTCTCGTTGCACCAGCGCGCGTAGTTTTCGCCGTTCTTGGCAGCTTCGCAACTGAGCATAGGCGTCAGGAAGTTATCCGGGTCGCCGTTGTCGCCCGCCCATCCGGCCGAGACCATGTCGTGCTCACCGGCCTTGGCGCGTTTGAGCATTTCGCCCCATTCCATCACGCGGATGTCGATCTTGATCCCGACTTTCGCCAGGTCAGCCTGCATCATTTGTGCGCCCAGCATCGGGTTCGGGTTGGTCGGGCCGCCACCGTTGCGGGTAAACAGGGTAAACACGGTGCCTTCCGGCACCCCGGCTTCCTTGAGCAGGGCGCGGGCCTTGTCGAGGTCACGTGGCGGGTTCTTCAGGTCGTGGTTGTAGCCCAGCAGCGTGTCCGGGTACGGGTTGACCGCGACGGTCGCATTGCCCGGGCCGAACAGCGCGTTGACGTAAGCCGCTTTGTCGAAGGCGATATTGATGGCCTTACGCACGCGCACGTCGCTCATGTATTTATGCTGAGTGTTCATGCCGATGTACGAAACGGTCATCGCGTTCAGCTCATCGACCTTGAGCTTGTCGTCTTTCTTGATGCTCGGGATGTCATCCGGCTTCGGATACAGGGCGATCTGGCACTCGTTGGCCTTGAGCTTCTGCAGGCGCACGTTGTTGTCGGTGGCGATCGCCAGAATCAACGCGTCGGCCGGTGGCTTGCCACGGAAGTAATCCGGGTTGGCCTTGAAGCGCACCTGCGCATCCTTGGCGTAGCGCTGGAAAATGAACGGGCCGGTGCCGACAGGCTTGTTGTTGAGGTCGCCGGTCTTGTTGGCCTTGAGCAACTGATCGGCGTACTCGGCGGAGTAGATGGCGGTGAACGGCATCGCGACGTCGGCCAGGAACGGCGCTTCGCGGCGGGTCAGGGTGAACTTGACCGTGTGGTCGTCGACTTTTTCTACGTTTTTGAGCAGTTCTTTGAAGCCCATGCTTTCAAAGTACGGGAAGCCCACGCTCGACAGCTTGTGCCAGGGGTGATTCGGGTCCAGCTGACGCTGGAAGCTCCAGACCACGTCGTCGGCGTTCATGTCGCGGGTCGGCTTGAAGTATTCGGTGGTGTGAAACTTGACGCCTTGGCGCAGGTGGAACGTGTAGGTCAGGCCGTCTTCACTGATTTCCCAGGTGTCTGCCAGGGCCGGAACGATTTCCGTGGTGCCAGGCTTGAAGTCCACCAGACGATTGAAGATGGTTTCGGCCACAGCATCCGCCGTGACTGCAGTTGTGTACTGGACCATATCGAAGCCTTCCGGACTGGCTTCGGTGCAGACCACCAAGGGTTTGGCCGAGACGCCGATGGCGACACTCAGCAACGCAGCCGCAACGGCCGCACGTAGGGGAAGCATTTTCATCGATAACCCTCTGCAATCGGTTGAAGACAAAAAGCCGAACGGCCGACTCATCATGAGTCAGCCGTCGGCTGGCGTTTTTTACAGGATGTTGAACGGGATGGTAGTCACGAGACGGAACTCGTTGATGCTGCCGTCAGCCTGGTTTTCGCTGGCGCGGTGGGTGGTGTAGGTCGCGCGGATCGTGGTGGCCTTGAGCGGGCCGCTCTGCACAGCGTACGAAGAGCCGATGCCGTATTCGTAATGGTGTTCGCCGTCCATGTTGCGCACGTCGTAAGCGGTGCCGACGTAGTGAGTACCGTCGATGCCCCAACCGCGAGCGCTGTAGGCGTTGAACTTCAGGCCCGGAATGCCGTACTCGGCCATGTTGATGCCGTAGGCGATCTGGAAGGATTTCTCGTTTGGTCCGTTGAAGTCCGACAACAGGGAGTTGGCCAGGTAGATGCCGTTGGTTTCGTGCAGGTAGTCGAAGTACTCGTTACCGTTCACTTCCTGGTACGAGAAGGTCAGGGTGTGTGCCTGGTGAGTCAGACCGAACGACAGCGAGTAGGTGTCGTTGTCGATCTCGCCCATCAACTTTTTGCCTTCGTCGACGGTCTTGTAGTAGTTCAGGCCGGTGGTCAGGCTCAGTACCGAGCTGTCGCCCAGTTCGTGAGTGGCGCCGAAGTAGTACTGGTTCCAGAAGTCTTCAGCCTGGGTCGCGTAGAGGCTGGTTTTCAGGCTCTTGAGCGGCTGGTAGTTCACGCCGGCGGTGTTGACGTGGTCGGTTTCAACACCGGTGTTGCTGTATTCGGTGCGGAATTTCGACAGGCTCTGTTCGGTACGTGGCGACACGCGGTCGAAGGTCGCGAGGTCGAACGACAGATTGTCGAATTCTTCACTGTGGATCGCCACGCCTTCGAAGCTTGATGGCAGCGGACGGTTGCCGATAACGTCGACGATCGGGCTGCTGAAGTTCATGCGGCCGGCGGTCAGGGTGGTGTTGGAGATACGCGCCTTGACGTTGGCCAGACCCAGTTTGCTCCACTGATCGACGGCGTCGCCGTTGGAGTGGGCGAGGGTACGGTTGGAACCGCCCTTGATGTCTTCGCGGCTGCGATCCAGAGCAATGGCGTTGTACGCCGCGACTTCAGTGCTGATCCCCACGGTGCCTTGGGTGAAGCCCGAGGTGTAGTTGAGAATGGTGCCCTGAACCCAGTTGATCCGGCGCGAACCGGTCAGGGTTTCGCCGTGGCGTTCATAGCTGAAAGTGCCGCCGCGCTTTTTTTCTTCGTTGGCGTACCAGTTACGGGTCGAACCCGACAGGCTCTGGCCATCGATAAAACCCTTGGCTTCGGACTGGGCGCTGGTGCTGGCCAGTTGCGTCGGTATGAAGTCCTGGCTGACGCTTTCAGCATGGGCTCCGGCGGTGATGCTGCTGATGGCCAAAGCCAGTATCGCGGTGTTGCTCAGTTTCATGGGTGAAGCTCCTTTACTTTCTTTTTATGCCGGCTTTTTTTGGTATGCCGGTTATTGGTTTAGAACTCATTCACACATCGCAAACGTTTGCAAAAAGCCGGATTGGCAAATTTCGGCAAATCGCTTGCGTGAGGGGCTAGACAGCGCCCCTCAGCGTTGCGGCTAATCGTCTGGTTTAATCGATACCGACACCCGAGAACACGTTGCGACCGAACGGGCTGACTTTGAACCCTTCGATCCTCGCGCTTAACGGCTGGTTGACCGTCGAGTGGGCGACAGGCGTGATCGGCACTTGCTGTTTAAGCAATTGCTGAGCCTGTTTGTAGAGCACGGTGCGCTGGTCGCGGTCGGTGACGACCTTGGCCTGTTTGATCAGCTTGTCGTAAGCCGGATCGCACCACATGGAATAGTTGTTGCCGCCGATGGCATCGCAGCTGTACAGCGTGCCGAGCCAGTTGTCCGGATCGCCGTTGTCACCGGTCCAGCCGATCAGGCTGATGTCGTGCTCGCCATTTTTGGTGCGCTTGATGTACTCGCCCCATTCGTAGCTGACGATCTTCACTTTCAGACCGATCTTGGCCCAGTCCGCCTGGAGCATTTCGGCCATCAGTTTGGCGTTCGGGTTGTACGGGCGCTGCACCGGCATCGCCCACAGAGTGATCTCGGTGCCTTCTTTGACGCCGGCAGCCTTGAGCAGCTCTTTGGCTTTTTCCGGGTTGTAGGCGGCGTCTTTGATGCTGTCGTCGTAGGACCACTGGGTCGGCGGCATGGCGTTGACGGCCAGTTGGCCGGCGCCTTGATAAACAGCGTTGAGAATCCCTTGTTTATTTACCGCCATGTCCAGCGCCTGGCGCACTTCGAGCTGGTCGAAGGGCTTGTGGCGCACGTTATAGGCGATGTAGCCGAGGTTGAAACCCGGCTTGGAGATCAGCTGCAGTTTCGGATCGGCCTTCAGCGCTTCAACATCGGCAGGGCGCGGATGCAAGGTAATCTGGCATTCGCCGGCCTTGAGCTTCTGCACGCGCACCGAGGCGTCGGTGTTGATCGCGAAGATCAGGTTGTCGAGTTTGACCCGGCTCGGATCCCAGTAATGTTTATTACCTGTGTAACGGATGTTCGAGTCTTTCTGATAACTCTTGAACACGAATGGCCCGGTGCCAATCGGTTTCTGGTTGATGTCGCTCGGCTTGCCTTCGGCCAGCAGTTTGTCGGCGTATTCGGCGGACAGGATGGCGGCGAAGCTCATGGCGATGTTCTGAATGAACGCGGCGTCGACGCTGTTGAGCGTGAACTCCACGGTCAGCGGCCCGGTCTTCTCGACCTTGGCGATGTTCTTGTTCAGGCTCATGCCGTTGAAATACGGGAACTCGGTCGGATAAGCCTTACGGAAGGGTTGCTGTGCATCGAGCATGCGATTAAACGTGAACAGCACGTCGTCGGCGTTCATGTCGCGGGTCGGTTTGAAATACGGCGTTGTATGAAACTTCACACCTTCACGCAGGTGAAAGGTGTACTTGAGACCATCCTCGGAAATATCCCACGTGGTCGCCAGACCAGGTACGACATTGGTCGCGCCTTTTTCGAACTCGACCAGACGGTTGTAGATCGGTTCGGCGGCGTCGTTATCCGTCGCTGTCGTGTACTGCGCGGTGTCGAAACCCGCCGGGCTGCCTTCAGAGCAGAACACCAGACTTTTGCTGGCGGCGAAACTGGCGGACGAGGCGGCCAACAGGCCGGCGCTCAGCATTGCGGAAAAAATCAAGGTATGGCGCATGACGCTCCCTCTTTTTTAGTGTTGTTCAATGCGCCGTCGTCTCATCCGGAGACGTTTTGGCTGCATCGAGCTCAATCCAGTACGTACGGCAAACCGGTGGCCCACGCAGAAACTGGTCAGTACCCGACGGTAGGGGCCGCGGTCCTGGCAGTAAATGCGTAAATGCCTTAAAGCTCGTAGGAAAAGGCGACGCGTCCTATACCGCTGCGGTAGTCCGCAGTGGAATTGGCTGTAGGCAAATTCCTAAATTCCCGGCAGGTAAAACAACGGCGACGTCAAAAACGTCGCCGTTGCAGTGCCTTATTTGCTGACGCTGACGCCGTAGAAGGAGTTCAAGCCAAATGGGCTGATCTTGAAGTCCTGCACGTTGGCGCGCATGGGTTGATACACCGTCGAGTGAGCGATAGGTGTCATTGGAACTGCATCTTTGAGGACGTGTTGCGCCTGTTTGTACAGTTCAGTGCGCTTGCCCTGATCGGTCGTGCGCTTGGCTTCTTTGACGAGGCCGTCGAACTTCTTGTCGCACCACTTGGAGAAGTTGTTGCCGCTGAGCGAGTCGCAACCGAACAGCACGTTCAGCCAGTTGTCCGGATCACCATTGTCACCGCTCCAGCCAATGATCATGGCCTGGTTCTCGCCACCTTTGGAGCGCTTGATGTACTCGCCCCACTCGTAGCTGGTGATCTTCACTTTCAAGCCGATCTTGGCCCAGTCGGACTGGAGCATTTCAGCCATCAGTTTGGCGTTCGGGTTGTACGGACGCTGAACCGGCATCGCCCACAGCACGATCTCGGTACCTTCCTTGACGCCGGCTTCCTTGAGCAGCTGTTTGGCTTTCTCAGGATCGTACTTGGCGTCCTTGATGGTGGTGTCGTAGGACCATTGGGTCGGCGGCATGGCGTTGACGGCCAGTTGGCCGGCGCCCTGGTAAACCGAATCGATGATCTGCGGCTTGTTCACCGCCATGTCCAGCGCCTGACGTACGCGCAGGTCAGCCAGTGGGTTCGCTTCGTTGCTGCCCTTGACCTTGTCCATCACGTTGTAGGCGATGTAACCCAGGTTGAAACCAGCCTGGTCAGGCATCTTCAGGGTTTTGTCTTCTTTCAGCGCTTTCAGGTCGGCCGGACGGGGGAACAGGGTGACCTGGCACTCGTTCTTTTTCAGCTTCTGAATACGTACCGACGGGTCGGTGGTGATGGCGAAGATCAGGTTGTCGATCTTCACGTCATCCGGCTTCCAGTAGTCCTTGTTGCCGGTGTAGCGGATGTTGGAATCTTTCTGGTAGCTCTTGAACACGAACGGGCCAGTGCCGATCGGCTTCTGGTTGATGTCGGCAGCCTTGCCCTCTTTCAGCAGCTGCGCTGCGTACTCGGCGGATTGTACCGAGGCGAAGCTCATGGCCATGTTCTGGATGAACGCAGCGTCGACTTCTTTCAGAGTGAACTTGACGGTGTGGTCGTCGACTTTATCGATCTTGGTGATGTTGGTGTCCATCCCCATGTCGGTGAAGTACGGGAATTCGGTCGGGTACGCCTTACGGAACGGATCATCCTTGTTAATCATGCGATTAAAGGTGAACAGCACGTCGTCGGCGTTGAACTCACGAGTCGGCTTGAAATACGGGGTGGTGTGGAACTTGACGCCTTCACGCAGGTGGAAGGTGTAAGTCAGGCCGTCGTCGGAAATGTCCCACTTGGTCGCCAGACCAGGAATCACGGCGGTGCCGCCGCGCTCGAACTGGGTCAGACGGTTGAACATGGTTTCGGCTGAGGCGTCGAAGTCGGTTCCGGTGGTGTACTGGCCTGGGTCGAAACCGGCCGGGCTGCCTTCGGAGCAGAACACCAGGTTAGTCGCAGCGGATGCGAAAGGTGCGGAGGCTAACAAGCCTGCGCCGACTAAAAACGGAATGACCGCGTGTTTAAGCATGTTGGCCTCATGATTTGTTGTCATTTTTTAGTTGTGAGGTACGACCTCGTGAGTCGTGCCTGCGGATACTTATGCAGGGGCCATACCCATTGCAAGATCCAGAGTGACTGCCGGCATCAAAGCGTGGCACGAACGTACCTTAATGTCGCATCTGTATAACTTCTGACGCATTTGACCGTTTGCGGGTGGTTTTTACGGTGCAAAACAAGCCCCAAAACGGTGCGCTGGTCACGTTGTGCGCGCCGCCTTGGGGCTCGGTGTTACTTATTTATACCCACGCCATAGAAGGGGGTTAGACCGAACGGGCTGATCCGGAAGTCAGTGACTTCCTTGCGCAGCGGCTGGAACACCGTGGAGTTGGCAATCGGCGTGATCGGCACCTGCTGTTTAAGGATCAGTTGCGCCTGTTGATACAGTTTTACCCGTTGATCTTTGTCGGTGGACAACTTGGCCTGTTGCACCAGTTTGTCGTAGGCCGGATCGCACCATTTGGCATAGTTGCTGCCTTTCACCGCCGCGCAGCTGTAGAGCACGCCAAGCCAGTTGTCCGGGTCACCGTTGTCACCTGTCCAACCATAAATCATGGCGTCGTGTTCGCCATTTTTCGCGCGTTTGATGTACTCGCCCCATTCGTAGCTGACGATGTTGGCCTTGATGCCGATCTTCTCCCAATCCTGCTGGATCATCTGTGCCGACATCCGCGCATTCGGGTTCGAGGCGCGCTGTACTGTCATCGCCCAAAGGTTGATGGTTGTACCCGGTGCAACCCCTGCTTCTTTAAGTAGCACCCGTGCTTTTGCCGGGTCATAGGGAGCGTCCTTGATATTCGGGTCATACGACCATTGCGCTGGCGGCAAGGCGTTTTGCGCCAACTGGCCGGCGCTTTGGTAAACGGCTTTGATGATCGCCGGTTTGTCGATGGCCATGTCCAGCGCCTGACGCACTTTTAGCTGATCGAGTGGTGCGTGGGTGGTGTTATAGGCGAGGAAGCCGAGGTTGAAACCGGCCTGCTTGAGCACGCGCAGGTTCGGGTCTTTTTCCATCACTTCGATGTCGGCCGGGCGTGGGTAGCCGCTGACCTGGCATTCACCGGCCTTGAGTTTTTGCAGGCGCACGGCGGCGTCCGGGGTGATCGAGAAGATCAGGTTGTCGATCTTCACATCTTCGGGTTTCCAGTAGGCCTGGTTGGCGGTGTAGCGGATTTGCGAATCCTTCTGGTAGCGCTTGAACACGAACGGGCCGGTACCGATCGGCTTCTGGTTGAGGTCGGCGGCTTTGCCTTCCTTCAGCAGTTGCGCGGCGTATTCGGCCGATTGCACCGAGGCGAAGCTCATGGCGAGGTTTTGCACGAACGCGGCGTCGACGTTGTTGAGGTTGAAGCGCACGGTTTGCTCGTCGAGTTTTTCTACCGATTTGATCGTGGTGTTGAGGCCCATGTCGGTGAAGTAGGGGGACTCGGCGGGGTAGGCCTTGCGGAAGGCGTTGTCCGGGTCGAGGAGGCGCTGGAAGGTGAAGAGGACGTCGTCGGCGTTGAAGTCGCGGGTGGGTTTGAAGTAGTCGGTGGTGTGGAATTTTACGTTTTGGCGCAGGTGGAAGGTGTATTGCAGGCCATCCGGGGATATGTCCCATTTTGTTGCCAGGCCGGGTTCGATGTCGGTGCCGCCGCGTTTGAATTGGGTGAGGCGGTTGAAGACGGTTTCGGCGGAGGCGTCGAAGTCGGTGCCGCTGGTGTATTGGCTGGGGTCGAAGCCTGCGGGGCTGGCTTCGGAGCAGTAGACCAGAGTGGTGGCGGCGTTGGCTAGCGGGGCGATTGTGGCCAGGGCCAGGGAGATCAGGAGCGGTTTTAGGGTGAATCTTGGCATGGAGTCCCCGGGAAGATTGGAGGTGGTTGTTGGTTGAGATTAGCGGGGAATAGCGGGGTATCGGAAATATCGTTTTTCTCGGGGGAGTGTCTATCTCGGTATATCTGGGCGTTTTTTATTGGGTGTATATCCGTTGCTGCGGTTAGGGCTGCTTAGGGTTCCGCCCTGATGGCGGGTCACTTTTTCCAGACGCCGAAAAAGTAACCAAAAAGGCTTGCTCCTACGTGCGGCCCGCTCGCTGGGGCTCGGGGTTCCTTCGCTCCGGGATCGATCCGGGCGCAGCGCCTACGGTTTGCTTCGCTGCACCTCCTCTCGCTGTGTTTGGCTGCGCCAAACGGTCGCTGCGCTCCCACGCCCGGATCAATCCCTCCACTCAGCCTTCCGACGTCGCCCGTGGATCAAGATCAAGAGCAGGCGAGCTGACACTCGGCCTATTGAGTGGTGAAGAGCGCGGGTGTTCGGCCTTTTGATTTGTGGTGGGTTTGCCCCTCACCCCAGCCCTCTCCCGGAGGGAGAGGGGGCCGATTTGTGTGTTTTTCAAAGCCTCAGTTCGACGCGGTATCGCACGTCGGCGTAGTTCTCCCAAACACCTCGGTCAGTCCCCTCTCACTCCGGGAGAGGGCTAGGGTGAGGGGCTTTTGATCTGTTGCAGAATCTGAGTTCGACTCGGTATCCCGAGTCGGCGTATCTCCTCCAGTCCACGCGATCAGTCCCCTCTCCCTCCGGGAGAGGGCTAGGGTGAGGGGCTTTTGATCTGTTTCAGAATCTGAGTTCGGCTCGGTATTTCACGTCGGCGTAGCTCTCCCAAACACCACGGTCAGTCCCCTCTCCCTCCGGGAGAGGGCTAGGGTGAGGGGCTTTTGATCTGTTTCAGAATCTGAGTTCGGCTCGGTATTTCACGTCGGCGTAACTCTCCCAAACACCACGGTCAGTCCCCTCTCCCTCTGGGAGAGGGCTAGGGTGAGGGTTGGCTTTTGGCTGTTTAAATTTGTGTCAAATAACCAGAATCTTCCCACAAGGTTTTCAGGTTGTCCGTCGGACGTGGGCTCTCTAGTCTTTGGCTGTCGCTGAAGACTCAGCGATCGGGAGGTGAGATTCCCGGTTATTGAATTTGGAAACCTGCACAAGCCCCTCCATAATCGCCGCCAGCTCATGCTGTCAGCAGTTTTTATGGCGGCTATGTACGGGCGGACTTTTGTCCGGCCGGGTTGGTTTCCTTACCGGTAATCTCACTCCGTACATAGTTGCCACCTCATTTCTCGAGTGAGATCGGAAATGAATGGCGTCAGTTCATAAGGAAATTTTCCATGGATAAATTGATACCTGACCCACCCCTCGATACCCCACTCGAAGACGCCATCCGCGCCGACGACCAGATCAAAACCCGCGAAGCCATCAAGCGCGCCCTGGATTTCTACCTCAGCCCCGACCCGGTCAAACCCCGGCAGCCCAGCACGATGTTCCTGATCCAACCAAACATCGACACCGAAAGCCTGCTGGCGCATGCCTGTGAGTCACTCGCTTCGGCGAACACGTTAACCGGTAACTTTGCCGATCAGTTGGGCCGGCCCGAGCGCAATACGGCGTTGGCGATTCAGCAGATCATCATGCTGGCCGAGCTGGCGGTGAATCGGGCGCTGGATCGGGTTGATCCGCAGACTTGATACCGCGTTATCGTTCATCGCGAGCAGGCTCGCCCCACATTGGAATGCGTTCAAACTGTGGGAGCGAGCTTGCTCGCGAAGACGGTGGTTCATCCACAGCAAATCCCAGGCACAAAAAAACCGCCGATCATTCACCGATCGGCGGTTTTTCATTCAGCGCAAATCAAATCACTGCATCAACACTTCAATCGAGCCATCTGCCGTCATGCTCACCTGGCTGGTGCCCGCTTCAACTTCCGGCGTCACTGGCGCCGAATCCATCGCCGCCGCTTTCATCATCATCGGTGCGCGCAGGTACGGTTGTGGATAACCGTTGCTGTTGAGGTTCAGGTTGACGATTTTGTAACCCTTGCCGCCCAGTGCGTCGGTGGCCAGTTGGGCGCGGGCCTTGAAGGCGGTCACTGCTTCTTTGAGCAACTGGTCTTCACTGGATTTGCGGGTCGGGTCGGCGATGGCGAAGTCCATGCCGCCCATTTTCAGGTCGCCCAGCAGTTCGCCGGTGAGTTTGGACAGGGCGGCGAAGTCGGCGCTTTCCAGACGCAGTTCCGCGCGCTCACGCCAGCCGGTGATTTTCTGGCCTTTGGTGTCGTAGATCGGGTAACTGTTGCGGCTGCCCTGGCGCAGGGTGATGTCTTTGACTTGCTTGGCCTGGGCCAAGGCCTTGTTCATGGTGGTGCTGACGTCGGCGGCAAGTTTGGCCGGGTCGGTATTTTGCTCTTCGGTGTAGAGGGTGACGATCATCAGGTCGCGGGCCACTTCCGTGCTGACTTCGGCGCGCAGGGAGATCTGGTTGTAGTGCAGCTCATCGGCGGCCAGGGCCGGAAGGCTGGCGATGCTGCCGACGGTCAGGGCGAGAAGGGCGGCGCTGCGGCGAAATGTGTGCATGAAAGCTCCTTGATGAGGGCGCAGGTGATGGTTCGGGGGCCTGCGTGAAACCATCAGACTCTAGCTTTTATGCTCCGGTTCGCCCAGTTACAACTTCTATACACATCGACGGGGCTGCTGCGCAGCCATTCGCGAGCAGGCTCGCCCACCTTTGAAATGCATTCCCCCTGTGGGAGCGAGCTTGCTCGCGAAGAGGCCCTTATAGCCGCCGAAGATGTTTTCGCCATGTGGTCGTTTGCCGCACTTTCGCCTCTCAGGGGCGTGGCTTGGTTATACTCCGTGCGATCCGCCTGGAGCGCTCATCAGGAGAGCTCATGCTCGCCCCCGTACAACTGACATCCGCCACTCGCCAGAACCTCTGGCGGCTGACTTTCATCCGCACCCTGGTGCTTGCCGCGCAGGCCGGCTCCGTAGGCCTGGCCTACTGGCTGCAACTGCTGCCGTTGCCGTGGGTGCAACTGGCGATGACCCTCGGCTGCTCGATACTGCTTTGCGTGTTCACTGCCGTGCGCCTGCGCACTTCGTGGCCGGTAACCGAGCTTGAGTACGCGCTGCAACTGGCCTGTGATCTGGTGATCCACAGTGCGCTGCTGTACTTCTCCGGTGGTTCGACCAACCCCTTTGTTTCCTATTATCTGGTGCCGCTGACCATCGCTGCGGTGACGCTGCCGTGGCGCTATTCGGTAATCCTCTCCGGTATCGCACTGGCGCTGTACACCGTAATGCTGACGCGGTTCTATCCGCTGGAAACCCTGCCAGTGGCCCGCGAGAACCTGCAGATTTACGGCATGTGGCTGAGCTTCGCGCTCGCCGCGGCGGTGATCACCTTCTTCGCCGCGCGCATGGCTGAAGAGCTGCGCCGTCAGGAAGAATTACGGGCGATCCGTCGTGAAGAAGGCCTGCGTGATCAGCAACTGCTCGCCGTCGCCACCCAGGCCGCTGGCGCCGCCCATGAACTGGGCACGCCGCTGGCGACCATGAGCGTGTTGCTCAAGGAAATGCAGCAGGATCACCCCGACCCGATGCTGCAGGACGATTTGAAAGTGCTGCAGGATCAGGTCAAGTTGTGCAAGGAAACCTTGCAACAACTGGTGCGCGCCGCCGAGGCCAACCGGCGTCTGGCGGTCGAGATGCAGGACGTCACCGACTGGCTCGACGAGGCGCTGAACCGCTGGCACCTGATGCGTCCGGAGGCCAGTTACCGCTTCCATCGCCTCGGTCAGGGCGCCGTGCCGCGCATGGCGCCGCCGCCGGATCTGACTCAGGCGCTGCTTAATTTGCTCAACAACGCCGCCGATGCCTGCCCGGAAAACCTCAAGGTGACCCTGGACTGGGACTCGGAAACGGTGACCATCAGCATTCGTGACCACGGCGCCGGTGTGCCGCTGGCCATCGCCGAACAGATCGGCAAACCGTTTTTTACCACCAAGGGCAAAGGTTTCGGCCTTGGCCTGTTTTTGAGCAAGGCCAGCGTGACACGCGCCGGCGGCTCAGTGAAACTCTATAGTCATGAGGAAGGCGGCACGCTCACCGAGCTGCGCCTGCCCCACGGCGCCCGAGGAGACCAACATGAGTGACGAAATCCAAGTCGAAGGCGAAGAACTGCCGCATTTGCTGCTGGTCGACGACGACGCAACGTTCACCCGAGTGATGGCCCGTGCCATGGCTCGTCGTGGCTTTCGCGTCAGCACTGCCGGCTCGGCCGAAGAAGGCCTGACCATTGCCCAGGCCGATCTGCCTGATTACGCCGCGCTCGACCTGAAAATGGACGGCGACTCCGGTCTGGTGCTGCTGCCCAAACTGCTGGAACTGGACCCGGAAATGCGCGTGGTGATCCTCACCGGTTATTCGAGCATTGCCACGGCGGTTGAAGCGATCAAGCGCGGCGCCTGCAACTACCTGTGCAAACCGGCCGATGCCGATGACGTGCTGGCCGCGTTGCTGTCCGAGCACGCCGACCTCGACAGTCTGGTGCCGGAAAACCCGATGTCGGTTGACCGTCTGCAGTGGGAACACATCCAGCGCGTGCTCACCGAACACGAAGGCAACATCTCCGCCACTGCCCGCGCCCTGGGCATGCACCGTCGCACTCTGCAGCGCAAACTGCAGAAGCGCCCGGTTCGTCGCTGAACCTGCGCTGAACGACTATCGCCAGCCCTCGCGATAAAACGCACCGATCTACTATGATCGGTGCGTGTCTGTTCTTTTCTATATCGAGCCTTATCCATGAATCAGAACGCTGAATATTCCGCGGTCAACGATGCTGTGCGCGGGCAGTTTTTTCGCAAGGTGTGGGCGATCATCACGCCGTACTGGCGCAGTGAAGAGAAGGGCAAGGCCTGGACGCTGCTGATTGCGGTGATCGCGCTCTCGCTGCTGAGCGTGGGCATCTCGGTGTGGTTCAACACCTGGTACAAGGATTTCTACAACGCGCTGCAAAAGAAGGACGAAGCGGCGTTCTGGCGCTTGATTCTGTATTTCTGCGGCATTGCGGCGGTGGCTATTGTCGGTGCGGTGTATCGGCTCTACCTGACGCAGATGCTGACCATTCGCTGGCGTGCCTGGCTCACTGAAAAGCATTTCTCGCGTTGGCTCGCCGACAAGAATTACTACCAGCTGGAGCAGGGCGGTTACACCGATAACCCGGATCAGCGGATTTCCGAGGACCTCAACAACTTCACCTCCAACACCCTTGAACTGGGCATCGGGCTGCTGCGCAATATCGTCAGTCTGGTGTCGTTCTCGATCATTTTGTGGGGCGTGTCGGGCAGTATCGAAGTCTATGGCATCACCATTCCCGGCTACATGTTCTGGTGCGTGCTGGTGTATGCGGTGGTGGGCAGTTGGCTGACGCATTTGATTGGTCGTCGCTTGATCGGTCTGAACAACCAACAACAACGCTTCGAAGCTGACCTGCGTTTTTCCATGGTGCGGATTCGCGAGAATGCCGAAAGCATCGCGTTGTACAACGGCGAACCGAACGAGAACCGCCGATTGAGCGCTCGCTTCGGGAATGTCTGGCACAACTTCTGGGACATCATGAAAGTGTCCAAGCGCCTGACCTTCTTCACCGCCGGTTACAGCCAGGCGGCCATTATCTTTCCGTTCATTGTGGCTTCGCCGCGTTACCTTTCCGGCAAGATCGAACTGGGTGAACTGATGCAGATCAGTTCGGCATTCGGCAACGTGCAGGAGAGTTTCAGCTGGTTCATCAGTGCGTACCAGAGCCTCGCGTCCTGGCGCGCCACCTGTGATCGTCTGCTGAGTTTCCGTCAGGCCATGAGCGACAACGAGCAGCGCGTGCCGGCCATCGATGTGCAGAATCAGGGCAGTGAATTGAAGGTGCACAACCTCGGTCTGGATCTGGCCGATGGTCGTCATTTGCTGACCAGCGCCGACATGACCGTCGAAGCGGGCGAGCGAGTGATGCTCAGCGGGCGTTCGGGCAGCGGCAAGTCGACGCTGTTGCGAGCAATGGGCCATTTGTGGCCAGCGGGCCACGGCAACATTCGCTTGCCGGCAGCACGTTATCTGTTCCTGCCGCAAAAGCCGTATCTGCCGATCGGCACGCTGCGCGAGGCTTTGAGTTATCCACAACCGGGCGACACTTACGCGCCGGAACGTTATGCACAAGTGCTGGAAACCTGCCGTCTGCCGCATCTGGTCACGCGGCTGGACGAGGCCAATCACTGGCAGCGCATGCTCTCGCCGGGCGAACAGCAACGACTGGCCTTTGCCCGCGCACTGCTTTACGCACCGCAGTGGCTGTACATGGATGAAGCGACTTCGGCGATGGACGAGGAAGACGAGGCGACGCTGTATCAGGCGTTGATTGATCAGATACCGGGGCTGAGCATTGTCAGCGTCGGCCATCGCAGCAGTCTGAAACGCTTCCATCCACGGCACGTGCGGATCGACAGCGGCCATTTGGTTGAACAAACCGTGACTGCCTGATCACCGCTAAACCCCTGTAGGAGTGAGCCTGCTCGCGATCGCGTTGGGTCAGTCACATTGATGCTGAATGTGCGGACGTCATCGCGAGCAGGCTCACTCCTACATAAGGCGATGTAAACCGGAAAGTGATCGTACAACCCGCTTGAGCTATCATGCCTCCAAGCCGAATTTTCGAGACTAGATGCACACCATGGAAAACCTGATCGAAACCCCGCGTCTCCCGCGCAAGCGCCGCAGCCTGGCCCAGGAACTGGTGACGGTGCTGAGCGAGCAGATCCGCGATGGCCTGCTCAAGCGCGGTGACAAACTGCCCACCGAGTCGGCGATCATGGAAGCCCATGGCGTCAGCCGCACCGTGGTGCGCGAGGCGATTTCCCGTTTGCAGGCTGCCGGTCAGGTTGAAACCCGCCACGGCATCGGCACCTTCGTACTCGACACGCCAAGCCCGAGCGGTTTCCGCATCGACCCGGCCACCGTCGTCACCCTGCGTGACGTACTGGCCATCCTTGAATTGCGCATCAGCCTCGAAGTCGAGTCTGCCGGCCTTGCTGCACAACGCCGCAGCGCCGAGCAACTGGCAACCATGCGCGCCGCCCTCGATGCGCTCAACGAAAGCGCCGCCCACGCCAGCGATGCTGTGGCTTCAGACTTTGCTTTCCACTTGGAAATCGCCCTGTCCACCGGCAACCGTTACTTCACCGACATCATGACCCACCTGGGCACCAGCATCATTCCGCGTACGCGGCTGAACTCGGCGCGCTTGGCTCACGATGATCAGCAGCACTACATGAGCCGCCTGAGTCGTGAGCACGAAGAAATCTACGACGCGATTGCCCGTCAGGATTCCGATGCAGCGCGTGCGGCGATGCGTCTGCATTTGACCAACAGCCGTGAAAGACTGCGCCAGGCCCATGAAGAGGCGCAGGCGCAGCGGGGTTAAGCGGTCAGGCCTTGATCCGCAACGTCACCGCCTGCGAAAACGGTTCCATGCTCGACTCATCGACAAACTTGTAACGCAATTCGACATCCGTATTGAGGTACGGACGCAGCGCCTCTTTGGGGATCTGTAACTCGATCCCCGTGAGTTTCTCCATCTCATCTTCGGCATCGTCCCAGGTGCCAGTGTTCACTTCTTCGCCTGCCCATTCCGGCTCTTCCGGGTCGTCACCGAGAATCGGATAAACACTCCAGTTCGCTGGAAAATCGCTGGAATCCGGGACCTGTACGATCAATACATCGGGTAGCACGGATAGCTGCAGGGTGAGGGCGTCAGAGGCAGAAGAGGACATTTGCGCGAGGGTCGGCGCAGCATAATTCACAAACATTTCGGTTTCCTTCGAAGGTCCGCCACGATCCTTCGTGGCAGTCGTCGCACCTTACCCGGCGTTTCTCCAGCGTTCAGTAAACGAATCTTGACCAGACATTTCCGCGCTAAAACCCTTCAAACGCGGGGCTTTGCGACGAGTCCTGGCAAGCCTTAAACAGTTTTGTCCGACAAAAAAACACCCACAACGATGAAATGCAGTTGACGGTTATTATTTAAGTTGTACGATGACCTACAACTTCAGCGAAGGCTGAACGGTCCACTCACAAAAAACGTTGCTACCAGGGTGTTCGAATAATGAATCCACAAGAACTGAAGTCCATCCTCTCTGCCGGCCTGCTGTCTTTCCCGGTGACCGATTTCAACGCGCAGGGCGATTTCAACCGCGCGGGCTACATCAAACGCCTGGAATGGCTGGCTCCGTATGGCGCTTCAGCCTTGTTCGCCGCCGGCGGCACCGGTGAGTTTTTCTCCCTGGCCGCCAGCGAATACTCGGAAATCATCAAGACTGCCGTCGACACTTGTGAAACCAGCGTGCCGATCCTCGCCGGTGTCGGTGGTTCGACCCGTCAGGCCATCGAATACGCTCAGGAAGCCGAGCGTCTGGGCGCCAAAGGTCTGTTGTTGCTGCCGCACTACCTGACCGAAGCGAGCCAGGACGGTGTTGCCGCTCACGTTGAAGCCGTGTGTAAATCGGTCAACATCGGCGTAGTCGTTTACAACCGCAACGTTTGCCGCTTGACCGCGCCGCTGCTGGAACGTCTGGCCGAGCGCTGCCCGAATTTGATCGGCTACAAGGATGGTCTGGGCGATATCGAGTTGATGGTGTCGATCCGTCGCCGCCTCGGTGATCGCTTCAGCTACCTGGGTGGTCTGCCGACCGCCGAAGTCTATGCCGCTGCCTACAAGGCGCTGGGCGTGCCGGTCTACTCCTCGGCGGTGTTCAACTTCATCCCGAAAACCGCGATGGACTTCTACCACGCGATCGCTCGTGAAGATCACGCTACCGTTGGCAAGATCATCGACGACTTCTTCCTGCCGTACCTCGACATCCGCAACCGCAAGGCCGGTTATGCCGTGAGCATCGTCAAGGCAGGCGCGAAAATCGCCGGCTATGACGCAGGCCCGGTGCGGGCGCCGCTGACCGATCTGACTGGCGAAGAGTACGAAATGCTCGCTGCGCTGATCGACAAGCAAGGTGCGCAGTAACACCCGACAAAAACGCGGCCGCTGAGTAATCAGCGGCTTTTTGCGTAAAGGCTTTTAGTTTTGAGGGCTGCCCCTGTGACAAATGCAAAACGCTACGACAACTACATCAACGGCGAATGGGTTGCCGGTGCCGACTACTCGGCCAACATCAACCCGTCGGAACTGAACGACACCATCGGCGATTACGCCAAGGCTGACCTGACTCAGGTTCACGCCGCCATCGACGCCGCCCGCGCCGCGTTCCCGGCCTATTCCACTTCGGGTATTCAGGCCCGTCACGATTCGCTGGATAAAGTCGGAACTGAGATTCTCGCCCGTCGCGAAGAGCTCGGCACCTTGCTGGCCCGGGAAGAGGGCAAGACCCTGCCTGAAGCCATCGGCGAAGTGACCCGCGCCGGTAACATCTTCAAGTTCTTCGCCGGCGAATGCCTGCGTCTGTCCGGCGACTACGTGCCGTCGGTGCGTCCGGGCGTTAACGTCGAAGTGACCCGTGAAGCACTGGGCGTGGTCGGTCTGATCACTCCGTGGAACTTCCCGATCGCGATTCCTGCATGGAAAATCGCTCCAGCGCTGGCCTACGGCAACTGCGTGGTGTTGAAGCCGGCCGATCTGGTGCCGGGTTGCGCTTGGGCGCTGGCGGAAATCATCTCCCGCGCAGGCTTCCCGGCCGGCGTGTTCAACCTGGTGATGGGCAGTGGCCGCGTGGTCGGTGATGCCCTGGTGCAGAGCCCGAAAGTCGATGGCATCAGCTTCACCGGTTCGGTCGGTGTGGGTCGTCAGATCGCGGTCAACTGCGTGTCGCGCCAGGCCAAGGTGCAGCTGGAAATGGGCGGCAAGAACCCGCAGATCATTCTCGACGACGCCGACCTCAAACAAGCGGTCGAGCTGTCGGTGCAGAGCGCGTTCTACTCCACCGGTCAGCGTTGCACTGCGTCGAGCCGCTTGATCGTCACCGCCGGGATTCACGACAAGTTCGTTGAGGCGATGGCCGAGCGCATGAAGTCGATCAAGGTCGGCCACGCGCTGAAGTCCGGTACCGACATCGGTCCAGTGGTTTCGCAAGCGCAGCTTGAGCAGGACATGAAGTACATCGACATCGGCCAGTCCGAAGGTGCGCGTCTGGTCAGCGGCGGCGGTCTGGTGACCTGCGACACCGAAGGCTACTTCCTCGCGCCAACGCTGTTTGCCGACAGTGAAGCGTCGATGCGCATCAGCCGCGAAGAGATCTTCGGCCCGGTGGCCAACATCGTTCGCGTAGCTGACTACGACGCGGCGCTGGCGATGGCCAACGACACCGAATTCGGTCTGTCGGCGGGTATTGCGACCACCTCGTTGAAGTACGCCAACCACTTCAAGCGCCATTCGCAAGCCGGGATGGTCATGGTCAATCTGCCGACCGCTGGTGTGGATTACCACGTTCCGTTTGGTGGGCGTAAAGGTTCATCCTATGGATCACGTGAGCAAGGCCGCTATGCGCAAGAGTTTTACACGGTTGTAAAAACTGCCTACATCGGATCGTAACCCGCTGCACCCGCGCCGGGCCTTCGCCTGAGGCCCTGCGCGGCACAAGACCAAAGAATGTTTTACCCGCATAAAAATAATCAGTGGGAGTACATCTACATGCAATCGTCCAAGCCGACTCACGTCCGCTATTTGATCCTGCTCATGCTGTTTCTGGTGACCACGATCAACTACGCCGACCGCGCCACGATCGCCATCGCCGGTTCCAGCCTGCAAAAAGATCTGGGCATCGACGCAGTCACCCTCGGCTATATCTTCTCCGCATTCGGTTGGGCCTACGTGGCTGGGCAAATCCCCGGCGGCTGGCTGCTCGATCGCTTCGGCTCGAAAAAAGTCTATGCCCTGAGCATTTTCACCTGGTCGCTGTTCACCGTGCTGCAAGGCTTTGTCGGTGAGTTCGGCATGTCCACGGCCATTGTTGCGCTGTTCATGCTGCGCTTCCTGGTCGGTCTGGCTGAAGCGCCTTCGTTCCCCGGCAACGCGCGCATTGTCGCGGCGTGGTTCCCGACCGCGGAACGTGGCACCGCTTCGGCAATCTTCAACTCGGCGCAATACTTTGCCACCGTGTTGTTCGCACCGCTGATGGGCTGGATCGTTTACTCCTTTGGCTGGGAGCACGTGTTCATCGTCATGGGCCTGTTCGGTATTGTCTTCTCGGGCATCTGGCTGAAGGTTATCCACAGCCCGCGTGAACACCCGCGTATCAACGAAGCCGAGTTCAAACACATCGCTGAAAACGGCGGCATGGTCGACATGGACCAGAAGGGCAAAAAGTCCGACGGTCCGAAGTGGGATTACATCCGTCAGTTGCTGACCAACCGCATGATGCTCGGTGTGTATCTGGGTCAATACTGCATCAACGGCATCACCTATTTCTTCCTGACCTGGTTCCCTGTGTATCTGGTGCAAGAGCGTGGCATGACCATTCTCAAGGCTGGTTTCATCGCCTCGTTGCCGGCAATCTGCGGCTTTATCGGCGGCGTACTTGGCGGGGTGATTTCCGACTACCTGCTGCGCAAGGGCCACTCGCTGACCTTCGCCCGCAAAGCGCCGATCATTGCCGGCCTGCTGGTTTCCAGCAGCATCGTTGCCTGCAACTATGTTGAAGTTGAATGGATGGTCGTTGGCTTCATGGCCCTGGCCTTCTTCGGCAAAGGCGTTGGCGCACTGGGCTGGGCGGTGGTTTCCGACACCTCGCCCAAACAGATCGCCGGTCTGAGCGGTGGCCTGTTCAACACCTTCGGCAACATCGCTTCGATTACCACGCCGATCGTGATTGGCTACATCATCAGCTCCACCGGTTCGTTCAAGTGGGCGCTGGTGTTTGTCGGTGCCAACGCACTGGTGGCGGTGTTCAGCTATCTGGTCATCGTCGGCCCGATCAAACGTGTGGTACTCAAAGAGCCGCCAACCAACGGCGGTACTGAAGCCACCGGTAAATTGTCTCAAGCGCATTCCTGAGGAGCGGCGTCATGCAGTTGATTGAACATTCCGACTCGCCGCGCCACATCCGCCTGCACGAGCGGGACAATGTGGTGGTAGTGGTCAACGACCAGGGCGCACCGGCCGGCACTGAATTTGCCGATGGCCTGGTGACGCTGGAATTTGTGCCGCAGAGCCACAAGGTCACCCTCGAAGACATTCCCGAGGGCGGCCAGGTGATTCGCTACGGTCAGGTGATTGGCTACGCGTTGCAGCCGATTCGCCGTGGCAGTTGGGTCAAGGAAGATCAACTGCGCATGCCGACCGCGCCGCCGCTGGACAGCTTGCCGCTGTCCACCGAGGTGCCGGACGCACAGGCACCGCTGGAAGGCTTCACCTTCGAGGGTTACCGCAACGCTGACGGCACCGTCGGCACGCGCAATATTCTCGGCATTACCACCACGGTGCAGTGCGTCACCGGCGTGCTCGATCACGCGGTGAAGCGCATCAAGGAAGAACTGCTGCCGAAGTATCCGCACGTCGATGACGTGGTGGCGCTGACTCACAGTTACGGCTGCGGCGTGGCGATCACCGCCACTGACGCTTACATCCCGATTCGCACCGTGCGCAATCTGGCGCGCAACCCGAACCTCGGTGGCGAAGCGTTGGTGATCAGTCTCGGCTGCGAGAAATTGCAGGCCGGGCAGGTGATGCACGAGGACGATGCGTCGGTGGATCTCAGCGATCCGTGGCTGTATCGCTTGCAGGATTCCAGTCACGGTTTTACCGAGATGATTGAACAGATCATGAACTTGGCTGAAGTGCGCCTGAAGAAACTCGACCAGCGCCGTCGCGAAACCGTGCCGGCGTCCGAGCTGATCCTGGGCATGCAGTGCGGCGGCAGTGATGCGTTTTCCGGGATCACCGCCAACCCGGCGCTGGGTTATGCCTCGGACTTGTTGCTGCGCGCGGGGGCAACGGTGATGTTTTCCGAAGTCACCGAAGTGCGCGATGCGATTTACCTGCTGACTTCACGCGCCGAAAGCAAAACCGTTGCCGAGGAATTGGTGCGTGAGATGGACTGGTACGACCGTTACCTGGCCAAGGGCGAAGCGGATCGCAGCGCCAACACCACGCCGGGCAACAAGAAGGGCGGGCTGTCGAACATTGTCGAGAAGTCGCTGGGTTCGATCGTCAAATCCGGTAGCAGTGCGATTAATGGCGTACTCGGCCCGGGCGAGCGGTTCAAGCAGAAGGGGCTGATTTTCTGTGCGACGCCGGCCAGTGATTTTGTCTGCGGCACGTTGCAGTTGGCGGCGGGGATGAACCTGCATGTGTTCACCACCGGGCGTGGCACGCCGTATGGGTTGGCGATGGCGCCGGTGGTGAAGGTCTCTACGCGTACGGAGCTGGCGCAGCGTTGGCCGGATCTGATCGACATCGATGCCGGGCGGATTGCTACCGGGCGCGCGACGATCGAGGAATTGGGTTGGGAGTTGTTTCACTATTACCTGGATGTTGCGAGCGGTAAGCAGCAGACGTGGGCGGAGAAGCACAAGCTGCATAATGACATTACGTTGTTCAATCCGGCGCCGATTACCTGATGGTTTGGGGGGGCAAAAGCTACCCCTCACCCCAGCCCTCTCCCGGAGGGAGAGGGGGCCGACCGAGTTGTCTTGCGCTGTACATCGACCTGAAAAATCGGGTCGATTATGGATTCAGCGATGTCATTTCAGGTCGGTGGATTTTTAGAATATCCCCCGATCGGTCCCCTCTCCCTCGGGGAGAGAGCTAGGGTGAGGGGCTGATCGAGTTGTCTGGCGCTATACATCGACTTGAAATACCGAGTTGATTATGGATTCAACGAAGTCATTTCAGGTCGATGGATTTATGCAATATCCCCCGATCGGTCCCCTCTCCCTCGGGGAGAGAGCTAGGGTGAGGGGCTGATCGAGTTGTCTGGCGCTATACATCGACTTGAAATACCGAGTTGATTATGGATTCAACGAAGTCATTTCAGGTCGATGGATTTATGCAATATCCCCCGATCGGTCCCCTCTCCCTCGGGGAGAGAGCTAGGGTGAGGGGCTGATCGAGTTGTCTGGCGCTATACATCGACTTGAAATACCGAGTTGATTATGGATTCAACGAAGTCATTTCAGGTCGATGGATTTATGCAATATCCCCCGATCGGTCCCCTCTCCCTCCGGGAGAGGGCTAGGGTGAGGGGCTTTTGCTTTATCATTGGCCACTAACGACGCTCACCCAAGGCTCCCCGGCATGCTGGCAATTTTCCTCGAAACCCTGAACATCACCGCGCCGGTGTTTGCCATGCTGTTTCTCGGTGTGCTGCTCAAGCGCATCGACTGGATCAACGACAATTTCATCCACACCGCCTCCTCGCTGGTGTTCAACGTGACCATGCCGGCGCTGCTGTTTCTCGGCATTCTGCATGCCGACCTGCACGCAGCATTGCAACCGTCCCTGCTGATCTACTTCTCCCTCGCCACGCTGGTGAGTTTTGCCCTGGCCTGGGGCTGGGCGATTTTCAAATGTCCGCGTGAAGATCGCGGCATCTATACCCAAGGCGCGTTTCGCGGCAATAACGGCGTCATCGGTCTCGCGCTGGCGGCAAGCATGTACGGCGATTACGGCATTTCCCTCGGCGCAATTCTCGCGGCGCTGGTGATCCTGTTTTACAACACGCTGTCGACCATCGTTTTGGCGGTGTACAGCCCGGTGATCAAGTCCGATCCGTGGAGCATCTGCAAAAGCGTGTTCAGCAATCCGCTGATCATCAGTGTCATCGCGGCGGCGCCGTTTGCCTATTTCAAGATCGGTTTGCCGGGCTGGCTGGAGACGTCAGGTCAGTATCTGGCGCAGACCACGTTGCCACTGGCGTTGATCTGCATTGGCGGCACGCTGTCACTGGCGGCGTTGCGCAAGAGCGGCAATATGGCGCTGAGTTCGAGCCTGGTGAAGATGGTCGGCCTGCCGGTGCTGGCGACGCTCGGCGCGTGGCTGTGGGGATTTCGCGGGGCGGAACTGGGGATTCTGTTTTTGTACTTCGGCAGCCCGACGGCGGCGGCGAGTTTTGTCATGGCCCGCGCGGCGCAGGGTAACCATGAACTGGCGGCGGCGATTATTGTGATGACCACGTTGATGGCGGCGATTACCACCAATGTCGGGATTTTCGTTTTGCAGTGGGGTGGGTGGATCTAGCCTGGATCTTGGGTTGCTCTCTCGGGCCTCTTCGCGAGCAAGCTCGCTCCCACATTTGAAATGCATTCCAATGTGGGAGCGAGCTTGCTCGCGAAGGCGTCAGTTCAATCATTCAGGTTTCTGGTAGGTATCGATCACTTCCTGCGCCGCCCGAAACGCATCAATCGCTGCCGGTACGCCGGCATACACCGCGCAATGCAGTAGCGCTTCGCGAATCTCGTCCACCGTGCAGCCATTGTTCAGTGCGCCGCGCACGTGGCCTTTCAACTCCTGCGGGCACTTCAGTGCCGTCAGCGCGGCGAGGGTGATCAGGCTGCGGGTTTTCAGCGGCAGACCCTCGCGGTTCCACACGCCACCCCAGGCATGCTCATTGACGAAATCCTGCAGCGGCTGGGTGAACTCGGTGGCGTTGCCCAGCGCGCGATCAACAAACGCATCGCCCATTACCTGGCGGCGGACTTCAACCCCGGACTTCTTCGATTCGGTCATGGTTTTTCACTCTTGTGGTGTTGGCGGCGCCAGGCGCGTATCGACGTGAACAACAAGAACGTCAGCAGCGTTGGCAGGACATAAAACAACATCATTCGCTCAAGCTTGCCGGCCAGGGGCATGCCGGTGGTGAACGACACCACGTGCAGCCCATAGGCCAGATACAAACCGAGCAGCAACAGACCTTCGGCCCGCGTCACGCGGTAGCCGGAATAGAACACCGGCAGGCACAGCGCCGCGACACCGAGCATCACCGGCAGGTCGAAATCCAGCGCGTTCGGCGACACCGACAGCGGCGTCGGTGCAATCAGCGCGGTGAGGCCGAGCACGCCGAGCAGGTTGAACAGGTTGGCACCTATCACGTTGCCCACGGCGATATCGCGTTGCCCACGCAATGCGGCAATCAGCGAGGTCGCCAGTTCCGGCAGCGAAGTGCCGACGGCGACCACGGTCAGGCCGATTACCCGCTCGGAGAAACCAAGGTCGGTGGCCACCACGACGGCGGCGCCGAGCAATAGATGCCCGGCGAACACCAGCATCGCCAGACCGATAACGATCATCAGCAAACTGCCGATCCAGGAGGCCTGCGCAGCTTGAGGCTGTTCTGAATGTGGCCGCGTCGAGTGTCGCGATTGGCGCAGCAGCAAGCCGAGATACAGCGCCAATGCGCCGAGCAGCAGGATGCCGTCGAAGCGACCGATTTCTTCATTCCACGCCAATATGAACACCAGCAGGCTGGCGCCGATCATCAGCGGAATGTCGAGGCGCACCAGTTGCCGGGAGACGCGCAGCGGAATGATCAGCGCCGACAGGCCGAGGGTGACGAGGATGTTGAAGATGCTGCTGCCAACCACGCTGCCGACCGCGATATCGGGGTTGTGCGCCAACGCCGCTTGCACGCTGACGGCCATTTGCGGTGCGCTGCTGCCGAGGGCGACGATGGTCAGGCCGATGATCAGCGGCCGTACATGCAGACGCGCCGCCAGACGCACTGCTGCGCGCACCATCAGTTCGGCGCCGAAGATCAGCAGGCACAGGCCGGCGAGCAGTTCGATCACGCTGATCAGGGGTAAGTCGGCTAGTGCGAAAATGGTCGGCGCTCCATCAGTCGTCGAGGGCTTGCACGCGAACCCGTGCGGTGCCGCTGCGCAGCATGCCGAGCTGTTCGGCGGCCTCGCGGGACACGTCGATCAGGCGCCCACGGGTGTGCGGGCCACGGTCGTTGATGCGGACCACGACGGATTCATCGTTTTTCAGATTGGTGACCTTTACCCGTGTGCCAAAGGGTAGCTGGCGGTGGGCGGCGGTCAGGGAATTCTGGTTGAACGCTTCGCCACTGGCGGTGCGTTTACCGTGGTGCTTGGCACCGTAATAGGAAGCGACGCCGGTCTGGTCGTAACCGTGCGGGTCGATGGTGTCGGTGCTGGCGCAACCGGCCAGTAAAGAGAGCAGGGCGCAGGCGCCGAGCAGACGTTTCATTCGAAAGCTCCCAGATAACAATGTGGGAGCGAGCTTGCTCGCGAAGAGGCCGTTACATTCAGCATTCATGTTGAATGTCATGACGCCTTCGCGAGCAAGCTCGCTCCCACAGGGAATAGAGCCAGGCTTGGGATCTGGCTCAATTGCGGTCAGCCTTCGAGCTTGCTTTTCAGCAGTTCGTTCACTTGCTGCGGGTTGGCCTTGCCTTTCGACGCTTTCATCGCCTGACCGACGAAGAAGCCGAACATCTTGCCGCGTTTGGCTTCATCAGCCGCACGGTACTGTTCAACTTGCTCGGCGTTGGCCGCGAGCATTTCGTCCAGCACCGCCGAAATCGCGCCGCTGTCAGTCACTTGCTTGAGGCCGCGTTTTTCGATGATCTCGTCTGCGCTGCCTTCACCGTTGGCCATCGCTTCGAACACAACCTTGGCAATCTTGCCGGAGATGGTGTTGTCCTTGATGCGCAGCAGCATGCCGCCCAGCAGTTCAGCGGAAACCGGCGACTCGTCGATGTCCAGGCCTTGCTTGTTGAGCAGGCTGCCCAACTCGACCATTACCCAGTTCGCCGCCAGTTTGGCATCGCCGCCGATGGCCGCAACCTTCTCGAAGTAATCGGCTTGCTCACGGCTGGTGGCCAGCACGTTGGCGTCGTAGGCCGACAGACCGAACTGGCTCTGGAAGCGTTCGCGTTTCTGCGGTGGCAGTTCCGGCAGAGTGGCGCGCACCTCGCCGAGGAACGACTCTTCGATGACCACCGGCAGCAGGTCCGGATCGGGGAAGTAACGGTAGTCGTTGGCTTCCTCTTTCGAACGCATCGGACGGGTTTCGTCCTTGTTCGGATCGTACAGACGGGTCTGCTGTATCACTTTGCCGCCGTCTTCGATCAGCTCGATCTGACGCTGGATTTCGGAGTTGATCGCCTTCTCGATGAAGCGGAACGAGTTGACGTTCTTGATCTCGCAGCGGGTGCCGAACTCAACCTGGCCTTTCGGACGGATCGACACGTTGCAGTCGCAACGCAGCGAACCTTCGGCCATGTTGCCGTCGCAGATGCCCAGGTAACGCACCAGTGCGTGGATCGCCTTGACGTAAGCCACGGCTTCCTTGGCGCTGCGCATGTCCGGCTCGGAGACGATTTCCAGCAGCGGCGTGCCGGCACGGTTCAGGTCGATGCCGGTGGCACCGTTGAATTCTTCGTGCAGGCTCTTGCCGGCGTCTTCTTCCAGGTGCGCGCGGGTAATGCCGACACGTTTGACGGTGCCGTCTTCCAGGGCGATGTCCAGATGGCCCTTGCCAACGATCGGCAATTCCATCTGGCTGATCTGGTAGCCCTTCGGCAGATCCGGGTAGAAGTAGTTTTTACGGGCGAACACGTTGTGCTGACCGATCTCGGCGTCAATCGCCAGACCGAACATCACCGCCATGCGCACTGCTTCCTGGTTCAGCACCGGCAATACGCCAGGCATGCCCAGGTCGATCAGGCTGGCCTGGGTGTTCGGCTCGGAACCGAACGTGGTGGAACTACCGGAAAAGATTTTCGACCGGGTAGTGAGCTGAGTGTGAATCTCCAGCCCGATCACGACTTCCCATTGCATGTGTGTCTCCTCAGAAGCCGGTTGGGGTGCGGGTGTGCCAGTCAGTGTTGAGCTGATACTGGTGGGCAACGTTCAACAGGCGACCTTCCTGGAAGTACGGCGCGAGCAACTGCACGCCCACCGGCAAGCCGTCGACAAAACCGGCCGGCATCGACAGGCCCGGCAGGCCCGCGAGGTTGGCGGTGATGGTGTAGACGTCTTCCAGATAGGCAGCGACCGGGTCGCTGTTCTTCGCGCCAAGCTTCCAGGCCGGGTTCGGCGTGGTTGGGCCGAGGATGATGTCGACTTCATTAAAGGCCGCCATGAAATCGTTCTTCACCAGACGACGGATCTTCTGCGCTTTCAGGTAGTAGGCGTCGTAGTAACCGGCGGACAGCGCGTAGGCACCGACCATGATCCGGCGCTGTACTTCCGCACCGAAGCCTTCGCCACGGGAGCGCTTGTACAGGTCGATCAGATCTTTCGGGTGCTCGCAACGGTGGCCGAAACGCACGCCGTCGAAACGCGACAGGTTCGAGGAGGCTTCTGCCGGCGCGATCACGTAGTACGCAGGGATCGCGTGCTGCATGTTCGGCAGGCTGATTTCCTTGATCACGGCACCGAGCTTCTGCAGCTCTTTGATGCTGTTCTGGATCAGCTCGGCGATACGCGGGTCGAGACCGGCACTGAAGTATTCCTTCGGCACGCCGATGCGCAGGCCTTGCAGCGAATCGCCCAGGCTTGCCGAGTAATCCGGCACCGGCTCATCGATGCTGGTGGAGTCGTTCTGATCGAAGCCAGCCATACCTTGCAACAAAATGGCGCAGTCTTCGGCCGTGCGCGCCAACGGGCCGCCCTGATCGAGGCTGGAGGCGTAAGCGATCATGCCCCAGCGCGAAACGCGACCGTAGGTCGGTTTCAGGCCGGTGAGGTTGGTGAATGCCGCCGGCTGACGAATCGAACCGCCAGTGTCGGTGGCCGTCGCCGCTGGCAACAGACGAGCGGCCACTGCCGCCGCCGAACCACCAGACGAACCGCCTGGTACGTGTTCCAGGTTCCACGGGTTTTTCACCGCGCCGTACCAGCTCGACTCGTTGGCCGAACCCATGGCGAATTCGTCCATGTTGGTCTTGCCCAGAGTGACTGCACCGGCAGCCGCCAGTTTCGCGACCACGGTGGCGTCGTACGGGGCCTTGAAGTTGTCGAGCATCTTCGAGCCGCAGCTGGTGCGAATGCCCTGGGTGCAGAACAGGTCCTTGTGAGCGATCGGCGCACCGAGCAGGGCGCCGCTCTCACCGTTGGCGCGGCGGGCATCGGCGGCTTTCGCCTGCTCGAGGGCCAGCGCTTCGGTGAGGCTGATGAAACTGTTGAGCTGCGGATCGAGCTGGGTGATACGCGCCAGCAGGACTTTGGTCAGCTCTTCGGAGGAAAACTTTTTATCGGCGAGACCGCGGGCGATCTCGGCCAGAGTCATTTGATGCATTGCAGGCTCTTTCCCTTTAGTCGATGACTTTCGGAACCAGATACAGGCCGTTTTCGACCGCTGGTGCGATGGACTGGTAGGCCTCGCGGTGATTGCTCTCGGTCACGACGTCGGCGCGCAGGCGCTGACTGGCTTCCAGCGGGTGGGCCAGAGGCTCGATTCCGTCGGTATTAACAGCCTGCATTTCGTCGACCAGACCGAGAATGCTGTTGAGAGCGGAAGTAATGTGTGGAAGATCGGCATCATTGAGGCCAAGGCAGGCCAGATGAGCGATTTTTTCCACGTCGGAGCGTTCTAGCGCCATCGGGATTCTCCTGTGGAAAACAGAACGGACGGCGTCCGTGTGTTAGATTGTCGGAACACTACCGCACTTCTACGGTCATAAGGCCGCGATTGTGGGGCTTGGTGCACAGAAAAGCGGCCAATTTAACATATTGGCGCCTTGCCCAAAATCCCTGTCGTTGTTAGAGTTTGCCGCACTTTTTTACCCACGCGTTGCCTAGGGTCCCTTTCCCATGTTCAAGAAACTGCGTGGCATGTTTTCCAGCGATCTTTCCATTGACCTGGGCACTGCCAACACCCTTATTTACGTGCGCGAGCGCGGTATCGTCCTGAATGAGCCATCGGTTGTGGCCATTCGGACACACGGTAACCAGAAAAGTGTCGTTGCTGTCGGCACCGAGGCCAAGCGCATGCTCGGCCGTACGCCGGGCAACATTGCTGCCATTCGTCCGATGAAGGACGGCGTGATCGCCGACTTCAGCGTCTGCGAAAAGATGCTGCAATACTTTATTAACAAGGTTCACGAAAACAGCTTTCTGCAGCCTAGCCCTCGTGTGCTGATCTGCGTTCCATGCAAATCCACCCAGGTTGAGCGTCGCGCCATCCGTGAATCGGCCCTCGGTGCCGGTGCCCGTGAAGTGTTCCTGATCGAAGAGCCAATGGCTGCTGCGATCGGTGCCGGCCTGCCGGTAGAAGAAGCGCGCGGCTCGATGGTCGTGGATATCGGTGGTGGTACTACCGAAATCGCGCTGATCTCCCTGAACGGTGTGGTCTATGCCGAATCCGTCCGCGTGGGCGGCGACCGTTTCGACGAAGCGATCATCACCTACGTACGCCGTAACTACGGCAGCCTGATCGGTGAATCCACCGCTGAGCGCATCAAGCAGGAAATCGGCACGGCCTACCCGGGCGGCGAAGTTCGCGAAGTCGACGTTCGCGGTCGCAACCTGGCCGAAGGCGTTCCACGCGCATTCACCCTGAACTCCAACGAAGTGCTGGAAGCTCTGCAAGAGTCCCTGGCAACCATCGTTCAGGCTGTGAAAAGTGCCCTGGAGCAATCGCCGCCGGAACTGGCTTCCGACATCGCCGAGCGTGGCCTGGTGCTGACCGGTGGTGGCGCATTGCTGCGTGACCTCGACAAGTTGCTGGCCCAGGAAACCGGTCTGCCAGTGATCGTTGCCGAAGACCCGCTGACCTGTGTTGCTCGCGGCGGTGGCCGTGCATTGGAAATGATGGATAAGCACACCATGGACCTGCTCTCGAGCGAATAAGTCGCCGAGTGCAATACGTGGGTGAGCGCGCAGGCAGCACTTTGCAGTGCTGCCTGTTGGCGTTTATCTTCTGTCAGTCTTCATCCAGGCCGGTTTGATGCCGTATGAATAAACAGAACATTTGCCTGGGAGGAGCGGCTTATTAAACCGCTTTTCGCCAAAGGCCCTTCGTTGGGTGTGCGCCTGTTGGTGCTGGCCGTGCTATCGGTCGCGCTGATGGTGGTCGATGCCCGCTTTGATCTGCTCAAGCCTGCGCGCAAACAAGCGTCGCTGGTGCTGATGGATGCCTACTGGATCACTGACCTGCCCGGACGGCTGTGGGAAGGGATTGCCAGCCAGTTCGGCAGCCGCACCGAGCTCATCGCCGAAAACGAAAAGCTCAAGACCGAAAACCTGCTTTATCAAGGGCGTATGCAGAAATTGGCAGCCCTGACGGAGCAGAATGTTCGATTGCGCGAGTTGCTCAACTCTTCCGCGCTGGTCAATGAGAAGGTCGAAGTGGCCGAGCTGATCGGCATGGATCCCAATCCCTTTACCCATCGAATCATCATCAATAAAGGTGAGCGCGACGGCGTGGTGCTCGGTCAGCCGGTACTCGATGCTCGCGGTCTGATGGGGCAAGTGGTCGAGTTGATGCCGTACACCTCCCGTGTATTGCTGTTGACCGACACCACCCACAGCATTCCTGTGCAGGTGAACCGTAACGGACTGCGGGCGATTGCCAGCGGCACCGGCAACCCGGAGCGCCTGGAATTGCGGCATGTCGCCGACACGGCGGATATCAAGGAAGGCGATCTGCTGGTCAGTTCCGGTCTCGGACAGCGTTTTCCGGCGGGTTATCCGGTGGCGACGGTCAAGGAAGTGATCCACGACTCCGGCCAGCCATTTGCGATCGTTCGCGCGGTACCGACCGCTGCGCTGAACCGCAGTCGCTACTTGCTGCTGGTGTTCAGTGACTCGCGCACGGCTGAGGAGCGCGCCAACGACGCTGCGCAGGCTCAGGAAATTCTGGATGCGCATGGCGGCGGTCCGATGATGCCGGCCAACGTTTCGAAACCTCTGGTCATGCCGGTGCCTGCCGCCCCTGCGACTCCCGAACAGGCACCGGCCACCACAGCGCCCGCCGCGACGGCGGTCAAACCGGGTGCAAGCAAACCGCCAGCGACTGTGCCGGCCGCGACGAAGCCACCGGCCTCTTCGCCAGCCACCGGCAAACCACCCGCCAAACCGCCGGTCACGGCGCCAGTCACCACCAGGGGGCGAGAATAATGGTTGGTGTGAAAGCTTCTCGAAATGGCTGGATGGTCTGGCTGACATTTTTGATCGGCCTGTTGCTCAGCGTGTCGCCGTTGCCGATCTTCATGGAAATCCTCCGCCCGCTGTGGCTGGCCTTGCTACTGACGTTCTGGGCGCTGTACATGCCGCAGACGGTCGGCATGGTCACTGCGTTCTGTCTGGGATTGGCCGAAGACGTATTGCAAGGCGATCTGTTTGGGCAAAACGCGCTCATCCTCTCGCTGATTACGTTCCTGGTGCTGTCGTTGCAGCAACGCCTGCGGATGTTCCCGATGTGGCAGCAGTGCCTGGTGATCCTGGTGATTTTTGGCCTCGCGCAACTGGTGCAATTGTGGCTCAGTGCCTTGACCGGTAACCGTCAGCCGACCCTGGCGCTGGTACTGCCGGCGCTGGTCAGCGCATTGCTCTGGCCTTGGGTCAGCTTCGCCCTGCGTGGATTGCGCCGCCGCTACAAAATCAATTGAGCCGGTGAAGCAGGGCACTGAACAGGGAGATGTTTTGATGAAGCCGCTTTACCTCGCCTCCGGATCGCCGCGTCGCCGTGAATTGCTCACGCAGATCGGCGTTCCGTTCTCCGCCATCAGTGCGGATATCGACGAAACCCCATTACCCGAAGAATCGCCGTCGGCCTATGTCGAGCGCCTGGCGCGCGGCAAGGCCGAGGCCG
The DNA here is from genome assembly GCF_013363935.1 of Pseudomonas sp. 43A. Taxonomy (NCBI): domain Bacteria; kingdom Pseudomonadati; phylum Pseudomonadota; class Gammaproteobacteria; order Pseudomonadales; family Pseudomonadaceae; genus Pseudomonas; species Pseudomonas sp. 43A. The sequence continues at coordinate 6,115,542 of NZ_CP054880.1, read as the reverse complement.
GGCGCCGTAGCGTCGTGTCTGCTCAGCCTTTCTGTGTGCTGGGTGCCGACACCGCCGTGGTGCTGGACGGCAAAATTCTTGGCAAACCGGTGGACGAAGCCGATGCATGCGCCATGCTGATGATGTTGTCCGGCAAGGAGCATGAAGTGCTGACCGCCATCGCCGTGCTCGAAGGCGATCGTTGCGAATCGCGGGTGGTGCGCAGTCTGGTGCGGTTCCGGCCGATCAGCGGGGATGAAGCTGCCGCCTATTGGGCTAGCGGTGAACCGCATGACAAGGCCGGCGGCTATGGCATTCAGGGGCTCGGTGCGGTGTTTGTCGCCGGGCTCAATGGCAGTTACTCGGCAGTCGTCGGGCTGCCTGTTTGCGAAACCGCAGAACTGTTGGGCCATTTCGGCATACCCTGTTGGCAAAACCTGAACGCGCAATAAGCGTCGTACGAAACCAGATGCGGCCATTATCGTGAACATGCCTGAACGAGATCCTGCCATGAGTGAAGAGATTCTGATCAACATCACGCCGATGGAGTCGCGCGTGGCGGTGGTCGAAAACGGTGTGCTGCAAGAAGTTCATGTTGAGCGCACACAGAAGCGCGGGATTGTCGGCAACATCTATAAAGGCAAGATCGTGCGGGTGCTGCCGGGAATGCAGGCGGCCTTCGTCGACATCGGCCTGGATCGTGCGGCATTCATTCATGCCGCCGAAATCTCCCTGCGCGAAGGCCCGGCGGTGGAAAGCATCAGTGCGCTGGTGCACGAAGGCCAAAGCCTGGTGGTGCAAGTCACCAAGGATCCGATCGGTTCCAAAGGCGCGCGGTTGACCACGCAACTGTCGATTCCGTCGCGCTATCTGGTGTACATGCCGCGTACTGCCCACGTCGGCATTTCCCTTAAAATCGAAGACGAAGCCGAGCGCGAACGCCTCAAGCAGGTGGTCAGCGATTGCGTGGCCAAGGAAGGGATCAAAGAAGCGGGCGGTTTCATTCTGCGCACCGCCGCCGAAGGTGCTGGCGCCGATGAAATCCTCATGGACATCCGTTACCTGCGACGCCTGTGGGATCAGATCAACGAGCAGATCAAAACCATCGGCGCGCCGAGCGTGATTTACGAAGACCTCGGTCTGGCGTTGCGTACGCTGCGTGACCTGGTCAATCCGAAAATCGAGAAGATCCGTATCGACTCGCGGGAAACCTTCCAGAAAACCACGCAATTCGTCGCCGAACTGATGCCGGAAATCGCCGATCGTCTGGAACACTACCCAGGTGAACGACCGATTTTCGACCTGTACGGCGTCGAAGACGAAATCCAGAAAGCCCTCGAACGCAAGGTGCCGCTGAAATCCGGTGGTTATCTGGTGGTGGATCCGGCGGAAGCCATGACCACCATCGATGTGAACACCGGCGCTTTCGTCGGCCATCGCAACCTCGAAGAAACCATCTTCAAGACCAATCTCGAAGCGGCCACCGCGATTGCCCGGCAAATGCGCCTGCGCAATCTGGGCGGGATCATCATCATCGACTTCATCGACATGGAAGATGAAGAGCACCAGCGCCAGGTGCTGCGCACGTTGGAAAAACAGCTGGAGCGCGATCACGCCAAGACCAACATCATCGGCATCACCGAGTTGGGCCTGGTGCAGATGACCCGCAAGCGCACCCGCGAAAGCCTCGAACAAGTGCTGTGCGAGCCGTGCAGCAGCTGTCAGGGGCGCGGCAAATTGAAAACCCCGGAAACCATCTGTTACGAGATCTTCCGCGAGATCTTGCGTGAAGCCCGCGCCTATCAGGCCGAGGGGTATCGGGTGCTGGCCAACCAGAAAGTGGTGGACCGCCTGCTCGACGAAGAATCCGGTAACGTTGCCGAGCTTGAAGGGTTTATCGGTCGCACCATACGCTTCCAGGTGGAAACCATGTATTCCCAGGAACAATATGACGTGGTGTTGCTCTGATCCCCTGCGTCACCTTTATTCCAACGCGGCTGGCCTCAGCTTTTCGCAGTATTTTTGCCATGGGAGCCAACTGACATGGAGCGTCTGACACGCATTCTGGCCGCACTCACCCGTTGGGGGCTGGGCCTGTGCGCGTTGGTTCTGGTGTTGATGGCGTTGTACGTCAGTCTCGGCCGCGAACTGACGCCACTGGTGGCTGAATACCGTGCCGACATCGAAGACAAGGCCAGTGCCGCCCTCGGCATGCCCTTGCAGATCGGTGAGCTGGAAGGCAACTGGAGCGGTTTTGCCCCGATCCTGTTGGCGCATGACGTAATGGTCGGCAGCGGCGCCAATGCTTTGCGTCTCGATCAGGTGCGCGTCGTGCCGGATCTGTGGGCCAGTCTGTTGGCGCGCGAAGTGCGCATTGCCCACCTGGAACTCAACGGCCTGAAAATCAGCCTCAAGGAAGCCGAGGACGGCAGTTGGGCGCTGGAAGGGCTGCCGGTGCAGAACGATCAGCCGCTCGATCCGCAGCAATTGTTCAATCGCTCGCAGATGATTCAGCAACTGTCGGTGCTCGACAGCCAGGTAACCTTGCAACCGCTGGATCACACGCCGCTGACCCTCACCTATGTTGGCCTCAATCTGAAAACCGGCGCCAGCCGTCAGAGGCTCGACGCGCGTTTGACCTTGCCGGATGGCCAGCCTGTTGCACTGAGCCTGCGCACGCGGATTCGCCCCGAGCAATGGCAGGACAGTGTGGTGGACGGTTACGCCAGCCTGCCGCAAAGCGACTGGTCGAAGTGGCTGCCGGAGCGTCTTACCCGACAATGGAGTTTTTCCGAGATCAAGGCTGGCGGCGAACTCTGGGTCAATTGGGCCAAGGGCACGCTGCAGAGTGCCGCGTTACGCTTGAATGCTCCGCAACTGACCGGCGCCTATGCCGATCGCAAGCCGATCCAGATCAATAATCTGGCGCTTAACGCCTACTACGAGAACAGTGATGAGGGCGCGACTGTTACCCTCGATTCACTGGCGATGAATTTCGGCGAAAACCGCTGGGAGTCGCACGTACAGCTGAAGCAGACGCGCGCGACCGACAAGGTCGAAGAGCTCTGGCACTTGCAGGCGGATCGTCTCGATCTGACCCCGATCACTCCACTGCTCAATGCCTTGGGGCCGTTGCCGCAAGGTTTCGCCACGGCTGTTGATCATCTGAAAGTCACCGGTGGCCTGCGTAACGTGCTGCTGGATTTTCGCCCCAATGCCACCGACGGCAACAAATTCAGTTTCGCCACCAATCTGGATAACGTCGGTTTCGATGCCTACCACGGCGCGCCAGCGGCTCGGAACGTCAGCGGCAGCCTGAGCGGCAACCTCGACGGTGGCGAGTTGCGCATGGACAGCAAGGATTTCGTCCTGCACCTCGACCCGATTTTCGCCAAGCCATGGCAGTACATTCACGCCAACGCACGCCTGACCTGGAAACTCGATAAAGACGGCTTCACCCTGATCGCTCCGTACCTGAAGGTGCTCGGCGAGGAGGGCAAGATTGCCGGTGACTTCCTGATTCGTCTGCATTTCGACCATAGCCAGGAAGATTACATGGACCTGCGGGTCGGTCTGGTCGAGGGCGACGGTCGCTACACCGCCAAATACCTGCCCGAAGTCTTGAGTCCGGCGCTCGACGAGTGGCTGCGTACGGCCATCCTCAAAGGCGCAGTCGATCAGGGTTTCTTCCAGTATCAGGGTTCGCTGAGCAAGAATGCCGGTGAGGCCGACCGCAGCATCAGCCTGTTCTTCAAAGTGCACGATGCCGAACTGGCGTTCCAGCCGGGCTGGCCGCACGTGAGCAAGGTCAGCGGCGATGTGTTTATCGAAGACAGTGGTGTGCGGATCTGGGCCGACAAGGGCCAGTTGCTCGACACTCAAGTCAGCGATGTCTTCGTCAATATTCCCCACGTACCGGCCGGGCAACACACGCACATGTATCTTGATGGCGGCTTTGCCGGCGGCCTCGGTGATGGCCTGAAAATTCTTCAGGACGCGCCGATCGGCACCGGTGAGACCTTTGCCGGTTGGGAAGGGGCGGGTGATCTGCAAGGCAAGCTCAAGCTCGATATCCCGCTGGACAAGGGCGGCGACCAGCCAAAAATCCTCGTCGACTTCAAAACCGCCAATGCGCGCCTGAAGTTGGCTGAGCCGAAGCTGGAGCTGACTCAACTCAAAGGCGATTTCCGCTTTGACAGTGCCAAAGGGCTCAGTGGGCAGAACATCGCAGCGCGCGCATTCGACAAACCGGTCACGGCGCAGATCTTCGCCGATGGCAGCCCCGGTAAGCTCAAGACTCGGGTCGCGGCATCCGGTCAGGTCGAAGTGAAGAAACTCACCGACTGGCTGGGCGTGACGCAACCTTTGCCAGTGTCAGGGACGATTCCCTACCAACTGCAATTGAATCTGGACGGCGTCGACAGCCAGTTGCTGGTCAGTTCCAACATGAAAGGCGTGGCGGTGGATCTGCCGGCGCCGTTCGGCATGGCGGCGGATGTCGGTCGCGACACGGTGTTTCGCATGACCCTGCAGGGGCAGGAGCGGCGTTACTGGGTCAATTACGATCAACTGGCCAATTTCACCTTTGCCGCGCCGCCGAGCAATTTTGCCGACGGCCGTGGCGAGTTGTTCCTTGGAGCCGGCGAAGCGGTGCTGCCGGGCGCCAAAGGCTTGCGGATTCGCGGGGTGCTTTCGGAGCTGGATGTCGCGCCGTGGCAGGACCTGGTCAACAAGTACGCCGGGCAGGATCCGGGCGGCAGTGCCAAGCAATTGCTCAACAGTGCTGATTTCAAGGTCGGCAAGCTCACGGCATTCGGGACTACGCTGGATCAGGCATCGGTGCAGGTCAATCGCAAGCCGGGTACGTGGAATCTGTCCCTCGACAGTCAACAGGCGAAAGGCTCGGCGAGCCTGCCGGACGCCAAGGGCGTGCCGATTGCGGTGAATTTGCAGTACGTGAAACTGCCAGCGCCAGACCCGACGGTTCAAGCTGACGAGAATTCGCCGGATCCGTTGGTTTCGGTCGATCCGACGAAAATTCCAGCGCTGGATATCACCATCAATCAACTGTTCCTCGGCCCGGATCTGGTTGGCGGCTGGTCGCTGAAGGTGCGCCCGACCGCCAAAGGCATCGCTCTGAACAACCTGGACATGGGCCTCAAAGGCATCCTGTTGCAGGGCAACGGCGGCTGGGAAGGGCCCCCGGGTGCGACCACCAGTTGGTATAAGGGTCGCATTGGCGGCAAGAACCTCGCTGATGTCCTCAAGGGCTGGGGCTTTGCTCCGAGCGTGACCAGTGAAGAATTTCACATGGACGTCGATGGCCGCTGGCCCGGCTCGCCGGCATGGCTGGCAACCAAGCGCTTCTCCGGCACCCTTGATGCGTCGCTGAACAAAGGCCAGTTTGTTGAGGTGGAGGGTGGCGCACAGGCGTTGCGAGTGTTCGGTCTGCTCAACTTCAACTCCATCGGCCGCCGTTTGCGTCTGGACTTCTCCGATCTGTTTGGCAAAGGCTTGAGCTATGACCGGGTCAAAGGTTTGCTGGTCGCCACCAACGGTGTCTACGTGACTCGCGAACCGATCCGCCTGACCGGCCCTTCGAGCAATCTTGAACTCGACGGAACGCTGGATCTGGTCGGCGACAAGGTTGACGCCAAGTTGCTGGTGACCTTGCCGGTGACCAACAACCTGCCGATCGCTGCGCTGATCGTTGGCGCGCCGGCAGTTGGCGGCGCACTGTTCCTGATCGACAAGCTGATCGGCGACCGGGTGGCGCGCTTTGCCAGTGTGAAATACACCGTCAAAGGCCCATGGAAAGAGCCGAAAATCACCTTCGACAAGCCTTTTTGAACAGCCAGCCCCTGAACCGATGGAGTAGCATGGCCGCGTACCTCTTGCGGAGTTCGCCATGTCTTTAGCGGTGATTCAAATGGTCAGCCAGAGCGACGTGCTGGCCAATCTGGCTCAGGCCCGACGCCTGCTCGAACAGGCTGCTGCCAGCGGCGCGAAGCTGGCGGTGCTGCCGGAAAACTTCGCCGCCATGGGCCGTCGTGACGTTGCTGACATCGGCCGTGCCGAAGCCCTGGGCGAAGGACCGATCCTGCCGTGGTTGAAACAGACCGCCCGCGACCTCAAGTTATGGATAGTGGCTGGCACCTTGCCGTTGCCGCCGGTGGATCAACCGACGGCCAAGGCCAATGCCTGCTCGTTGCTGGTCGATGATCAGGGCGAAACCGTTGCACGCTATGACAAGTTGCATCTGTTCGATGTTGATGTAGCGGACAATCGCGGCCGTTATCGCGAATCCGATGACTATGCTTATGGCAGTGGCGTGGTGGTTGCCGACACGCCGGTGGGCAAAGTCGGTCTGAGCGTGTGTTACGACTTGCGCTTTCCGGAACTGTACAGCGAATTACGTGCTGCCGGTGCTGAACTGATTACCGCACCGTCGGCGTTTACTGCGGTGACCGGCGCGGCGCATTGGGATGTGCTGATTCGCGCGCGGGCCATCGAGACACAGTGTTATGTGCTGGCCGCCGCGCAAGGCGGGACCCATCCGGGACCGCGGGAAACTTTCGGTCATGCAGCGATTATCGACCCGTGGGGCCGTGTGCTGGCGAGTCAGGATCAAGGCGAAGCGGTGTTGTTGGCCGAACGCGACAGCAATGAACAATCGTCCATCAGGGCGCGAATGCCGGTGACCAGTCATCGGCGGTTTTTCTCGCAGGGCGCACAGCGGCCTGCTTCAGAACACGAATTTAAGGCGTAAACCTATGAGCGAGTTGTTGTCCTCAGTCAGTGATCACCTGTTGGCGCCCGGCGGCGTGACGATCGAGAGCCTGCAAGGCGTCCTCGGCGATCTGGCCGGCCCCGGCATCGACGCCGCCGACCTGTATTTCCAGGGCCAGATCTCCGAGTCTTGGGCGCTGGAAGACGGCATCGTCAAGGAAGGCAGCTTCAATCTCGACCAGGGTGTCGGCGTACGTGCGCAGTCTGGTGAAAAAACCGGTTTCGCCTACAGCAATGCGATCACCCTCGAAGCCCTCGGCGCAGCCGCCCGCGCCGCGCGTTCGATCTCCCGCGCCGGGCAGAACGGCACGGTGCAGGCGTTCACCACGCAGGATGTCGCGCAACTATACGCGCCGGACAACCCGCTGGAAGTGCTGAGCCGCGCCGAGAAAGTCGAGCTGCTCAAGCGCATTGATGTGGCTACCCGCGCGCTCGACCCGCGTATTCAGCAGGTCAGCGTCAGCATGGCTGGCGTCTGGGAGCGGATTCTGGTGGCGTCCACCGACGGCGGCCTGGCGGCAGATGTGCGGCCATTGGTACGCTTCAACGTCAGCGTAATCGTTGAACAGAATGGCCGTCGCGAGCGTGGCGGACATGGCGGCGGCGGGCGCACCGACTACCGTTATTTCCTCGCCGAAGACCGCGCCATGGGCTATGCCCGTGAAGCGCTGCGTCAGGCGCTGGTGAATCTGGAAGCAATTCCGGCACCGGCCGGTACGTTGCCGGTAGTACTGGGCTCGGGCTGGTCTGGCGTGCTGCTGCACGAAGCCGTCGGCCACGGTCTGGAAGGCGATTTCAACCGCAAGGGCAGTTCCGCCTACAGCGGACGCATGGGCGAAATGGTTGCCTCGAAACTTTGCACTATCGTCGATGACGGCACCTTGAGCGGTCGTCGCGGTTCGCTCAGCGTCGACGACGAGGGCACCCCGACCGAGTGCACCACGCTGATCGAAAACGGCGTACTCAAAGGCTACATGCAGGACAAGCTCAACGCGCGTCTGATGGGTGTGGCCCGCACCGGTAACGGTCGTCGTGAGTCCTACGCACACCTGCCGATGCCGCGCATGACCAATACTTACATGCTCGGTGGCGAAAGCGATCCGGCGGAAATCATTGCTTCGGTGAAGAAGGGCATCTACTGCGCCAACCTCGGCGGCGGTCAGGTTGATATCACCAGCGGCAAGTTCGTGTTCTCCACCAGCGAGGCGTACCTGATCGAAGACGGCAAGATCACCGCGCCGGTCAAAGGCGCTACGTTGATCGGCAACGGCCCTGAGGCAATGAGCCGGGTGTCGATGGTCGGTAACGATCTGGCGCTGGACAGCGGTGTGGGCACGTGCGGCAAGGATGGGCAGTCGGTGCCGGTAGGCGTGGGTCAGCCGACGCTGAAAATCGATGCGATCACCGTGGGGGGCACGGGCGCATAAGAAGAGGTGGAGCTTCGGGTGGCGCGCAGGGCGGCCACCCGGTGGCGAATATCAACGCAGACCGCGTTGAGTCTCGTCCAGCTCACGGATGTACTTGAAGATCTTGCGGCTGGAAGCAGGAGGTTTGTTTTGCGCAACCTCGTGCTGAGCCTGACGGATCAGGGAGCGTAGTTGTTGGCGATCGGCGTCCGGGTACTCGACGACGAATTTTTCCAGCACGGCATCGTCGCCTGCGATCAGGCGATCACGCCAGCGTTCGAGATTGTGGAAACGCTCGTTGTACTGACGAGTCGAGGCATCGAGTTGATCGAGCAACGTGAGAATGGCGTCCGTGTCCTGGTCGCGCATCAGTTTGCCGATGAACTGCAAATGCCGTTTACGCGCGATGTTCGCGGTGTGCTTGGGCGCATCGGCCAAAGCCCGGCGCATGGCGTCGGTCAGCGGCAGTTTTGCGATCAAGTCTGGCTTGAGTGTTGTCAGGCGCTCGCCGAGGTCAACCAGAGCATGCAGCTCGCGTTTGACCTGAGATTTGCTTTTTTCTCCCGTATCGAGGGAGTCGTCGTAAGAATCAACCATGGTGGCAGTCCGCAAAGAAACGCCGCCATGATAACCAGTCGGGGGCCGCTTGTCCGGCCCGGTCGCTCGATGACCCCAGCCGAAAGCAGAATTTGAGTGGAGATGAGCATGAGTGCAGTTCAAAGCGTCGGCCCGCAGGCATTGCCGGCACTGCAGGAACAAGTCGAGCAGATCATCGCCGAAGCCAAGCGTCAGGGCGCCAGTGCCTGCGAAGTAGCGGTGTCGCTGGAGCAGGGCCTGTCGACTTCGGTGCGTCAGCGTGAAGTCGAAACGGTCGAGTTCAACCGCGATCAGGGTTTTGGCATCACGCTGTATGTGGGCCAGCGCAAAGGCTCGGCCAGCACCTCGGCGACCGGTCCGGACGCAATTCGCGAAACCGTCGCTGCGGCTCTGGCCATCGCTAAACACACTTCAGAAGACGAGGCCTCGGGTCTGGCCGATGCGGCGTTGATGGCAAAGGAACAGCACGATTTCGACCTGTTTCACGAGTGGGACATTACGCCAGAGCAAGCGATCGAGAAGGCCTTGCTCTGTGAAGCGGCGGCGTTCGACGCCGACGCGCGGATCAAGAACGCCGACGGCACGACCCTCAGCACCCATCAGGGCTGCCGGGTTTACGGCAACAGCCACGGTTTCATTGGTGGCTACGCTTCGACCCGGCACAGCTTGAGTTGCGTGATGATTGCCGAGGCCGATGGCCAGATGCAGCGCGATTACTGGTATGACGTAAACCGTCAGGGCAGCCTGCTCGCGGATCCGGTGAGCATCGGTCAGCGTGCTGCGCAACGCGCGGCAAGCCGTCTGGGCGCGCGTCCGGTGCCGACCTGCGAAGTGCCGGTGCTGTTTTCCGCAGAACTGGCTGGTGGTCTGTTTGGCAGTTTTCTTTCCGCAGTGTCCGGCGGCAGTCTGTATCGCAAATCGTCGTTCCTTGAAGGCACTCTGGGGCAAAAATTGTTCCCTGAATGGCTGACCATCGATGAGCGTCCGCACCTCATGCGCGCAATGGGCAGTGCTTCGTACGACGGTGATGGGCTGGCGACGTATGCCAAACCGTTCGTCGAAAAGGGCGAGTTGGTGTCGTACATCCTCGGCACGTACTCCGGGCGCAAGCTCGGTATGCCAAGCACCGCCAACGCCGGCGGCGTGCATAACCTGTTCGTCACCCATGGCGACGAAGACCAGGCGGCGTTGTTGAAGCGTATGGGCCGTGGCTTGCTGGTCACTGAGTTGATGGGCCATGGCCTGAACATGGTTACCGGCGACTACTCGCGTGGTGCGGCGGGTTTCTGGGTCGAGAACGGTGAAATCCAGTTCGCGGTGCAGGAAGTCACCATCGCCGGCAACATGCGTGACATGTTCAAACAGATCGTTGCCGTGGGTAACGACCTGGAGCTACGCAGCAACATTCGCACAGGTTCGGTGTTGATCGAGCGGATGACTGTCGCGGGCAGCTAAACCGCAACTGTCACACAAAAGGCGCGCCACCCCACCGGGTAGCGCGCCTTTTTTATTGGCTCCACACGAAACCCATGTGGGAGCGAGCCTGCTCGCAAAAGCGATTTAACTGCCGACCTTCATGGTGACTGACACGACGCCTTCGCGAGCAGGCTCGCTCCCACAATGGGGTCTGTGTAACCAGGCTCTCTTGTTTTGGTTCTCATTATCATCTAATAATAAATCTCATTATCGGATGAGCCCCGGATCATGAGTTCTGCCTTGCACGAGCAGCCGTACCTCGAAAGCTGGCGCTGGATGAGTCGCCAGATCCGTTGCGCGATGGATCCCGATGAGCCGCGCCTGATCGAACATTACCTCGCCGAAGGCCGGTATCTGTCTTGTTGCACCGCGACCTCGCCTTGGACCATCGCTGAAACCTCCTTCCGTCTGCTGCTCGACACGGCCACTGACATCGCCTTGCCGTGGCACTGGCGGAGCATCTGCCTCGATCAAGCCTGGCGCCCGTTGCGTGAAATGGAGCGCCTGTCCCTGTGCAACTGCCGGCTCAATCGCTGGCAACGCTACACCTGGCAGCTCGCCACTTGCGAACTGCTTCCCTCGATTCCTCTCATTGAATTAGTCCAAGGATTTACCGATGACCAAGACACGTATTGAGCGCGACAGCATGGGCGAACTGCAGGTGCCGGTGGACGCTCTCTACGGCGCGCAAACTCAGCGCGCAGTGGATAACTTCCCGATCAGTGGCAAGCCGATGCCGACGCAATTCATCCGCGCGCTGATCCTCGCCAAAGCCGCCGCCGCTCGGGCCAACGTTGAGCTCAACCAGATCAGCGCCGCACAGGGCAAAGCCATCAGCGATGCCGCGCAAGGTTTGCTCGAAGGTGATTTCATGCAGCATTTTCCGGTGGATATCTTCCAGACCGGTTCCGGCACCAGCTCCAACATGAACGCCAACGAGGTGATCGCCACCCTGGCCAGCCGCCTGCTCGGTGACCCGGTCAACGCCAACGATCATGTCAACTGCGGCCAGAGCAGCAACGACATCATCCCGACCACCATCCACGTCAGTGCAGCACTGGCCCTGCACGAACAACTGCTGCCGGCGCTGCTGCACCTGGTGCAAGTGATCGAGCAAAAAGCCGGGCAGGTGCATCACCACGTCAAAACCGGCCGCACGCATTTGATGGACGCGATGCCAGTGCGCATGAGCCAGGTACTCAATGGCTGGGCGCAGCAGCTCAAGGCCAACATCGGCCACCTGCAGGATTTGCTGCCGAGCCTGCAATCGTTGGCGCAGGGCGGCACGGCGGTCGGCACCGGGATCAACGCACACCCTGAGTTCGCCGCTCGTTTCAGCCGTCAGTTGAGCCAACTGACCGACGTGCAATTCACCACGGGCAAGGATCTGTTTGCGCTAATCGGCTCGCAGGACACCGCCGTCGCCGTCTCCGGCCAGCTCAAGACCACCGCTGTGTCGCTGATGAAAATCGCCAACGACCTGCGCTGGATGAACTCCGGCCCGCTCGCCGGCCTCGGCGAAATCGAGCTCGAAGCCCTGCAGCCGGGCTCGTCGATCATGCCGGGCAAGGTCAATCCGGTGATTCCGGAAGCCACCGCCATGGTCGCTGCACAAGTCATTGGCAACGATTCGGTGATCACCATCGCCGGCCAGTCGGGCAACTTCGAACTCAACGTGATGTTGCCGATCATCGCGCAGAACCTGTTGAGCAGCATCGAACTGCTGGCCAACTCCAGCCGCCTGCTCGGTGACAAAGCCATCGCCAGCTTCAAGGTCAACGAATCGCGCTTGAAAGAAGCGTTGTCGCGCAACCCGATTCTGGTCACCGCGCTCAACCCGATCATCGGTTACCAGAAGGCCGCCGAAATCGCCAAGCAGGCCTACAAGGAAGGCCGCGCGGTGATTGACGTTGCTCTGGAACACACCAATCTGTCGCGCAGCCAACTGGAAGAGTTGCTCAATCCCGAGAAACTCACCGCCGGCGGCGTGTAAACCCCGCAACCGCTTTGGAGGCTCACCATGGAGCACTGGAAACGCACGATCGAACGGGCCAATCGCTGCTTCATGCTCGGCGAACTGATCGACGCCCGCGAGGCTTACTTGCAGGCCCTGGCCCTGGCGCAAGTGTTGTTCGAACGCTGGGCGGATGCTGACGAAGCGGTGGCGGCCTGCGTCATCTCCCATCACAACCTGGCGGACTTGCACCTGCGCCTGAATCAGCCGGAGGAGAGCGCCGAATACCTCTGCGCTATTCATCAACGGCTGCTGCAGACCATGCAGGACGAACGTCAGCGCCTGGCATTGCGTGAAGCGGCGCTGCGCCAGAGCAGCAAGACCTACGTCGAGCTGCTGAATTTCATCAGCGAACACGGCGAATACCCGCGCACCCAGCGTCTGCTGCACCCGGATACCGGCAATGCGCGCCGCGCGCCTGCCCCACACCACCATGGAGTCCATTGAAATGGCTTTTACCTTGCCTGCCTTGCCTTACGCCTACGACGCTCTTGAGCCGCATATCGATGCGCAGACCATGGAGATTCACTACACCAAGCATCACCAGACTTACATCAACAACTTAAACGCCGCTGTAGAAGGCACTGAGTACGCTGAATGGCCGGTAGAAAAACTCGTCGCCAGTGTTCAGCAACTGCCGGAAAAACTGCGTGCGGCGGTGATCAATCAGGGCGGCGGTCACGCCAATCACTCGCTGTTCTGGGAAGTCATGGTGCCAAGCGGCGGCGGCAAACCGGACGGTGCACTGGCCAAGGCCATCGATGAGCAACTGGGCGGCCTAGACAGTTTCAAGGATGCCTTCACCAAAGCCGCGCTGACCCGCTTCGGCAGCGGCTGGGCCTGGCTCAGCGTGACCCCGCAGAAGAAGCTGATCGTGGAAAGCAGCGGCAACCAGGACAGCCCGTTGATGAATGGCAACACGCCGATTCTCGGTCTCGACGTCTGGGAGCACGCCTATTACTTGCGTTATCAGAACCGTCGCCCGGAATACATCAACGCGTTCTACAACGTGATCAATTGGCCTGAAGTGGCTGCGCGCTATCAGGCCGCACTGGTTTAAGTCTTCTATAAAAACAATCCAAGGCTGACTATGGGCACTGAAACACTGGCGATCGGAAGTGGGCGTATGTTTCGTTACGCAGTGGGATCGCTGTTGCTGTTGGCGGGCATGACCTTGCTGGTCGCTCACGGGCTGGAATGGTTGAATCTGCAGCCGAGGCTGTCGCGGGCGTTGCAGGGTGGCGCGATCTGCGCCCTCGGCACGGCGCTTGGCGCGGTGCCGGTGTTGGTGATTCGGCGCATGCCACAGGCACTCAACGATACCTTGCTGGGTTTTGGCGCCGGGGTGATGCTGGCGGCGACGGCGTTTTCGCTGATCGTGCCGGGCATTGCCGCCGCCGAAAGCCTCGGTCTGACTCCGTGGGGCGGCAGTGGCCTGATCTGTTTTGGCATCATGCTCGGAGCGTTCGGGCTGTATCTGGTCGATCGCAAGGTTTCCGGCGCTTCCCCGGAAATGCTTGTCGGCACTGTCGAACATCCGGTGATTCCGCCACGGATCTGGCTGTTCGTGTTCGCCATCATTGCCCATAACATCCCTGAAGGCATGGCTGTCGGCGTGTCTGCCGGCGGCGGCATGCCGGATGCTGACAGTCTGGCCATGGGCATCGCCTTGCAGGATGTGCCGGAAGGTCTGGTGATTGCGTTGGTGCTGGCCGGGGCAGGGATGTCGCGGGTCAAAGCGTTTTTGATCGGGGCGGCGTCAGGTCTGGTCGAGCCGGTATTTGCCCTGTTGTGTGCGTGGCTGGTCAGCCTGGCGCAGGTATTGTTGCCGTTAGGTCTGGCACTGGCGGCGGGGGCAATGTTGCTGGTGGTGACCCATGAAGTGATTCCCGAGTCGCGACGCAACGGTCACGACAAGCTGGCCAGCCTCGGGCTTCTGATCGGGTTTTGTCTGATGATGGTGATGGATACCGCGTTGGGGTAGTTCGGTTTCCTTTACCGGTGCTCAAGGGGGAGAGTATCCCCCCCGCCTCCAGTAGTCAGGATGACAGAGCCAGGTACACGTAGTTACCAATAACGCCGGCAGCGATACTTGCCAGGAATGAGAACGTGGCGAGGAGGTAATTCCGGCGAACCGCACTCAACTCCTTGTCTCGTGATTTTTCCGTTTCCTTGCTCAGTACCACATAGGACGGTTTGCCCTTGCCCGACAAGTAGAAACACCACATTGCGAGCAAGCCTGTCAGCAGAAGACTGACAACGCGATACAGGAAGCCGACCTGATTCGCCGAGTTTCTTGGATCAAGCGCTTTAAGGGCCAGATCAAGTTTCTCCCCGACCGAAGCAAGATCGGTCGTGGGTATTTGAGCCTGAACGGAATAAGTCGAAAAAACAGCTTCTATATGGCGTTCCTGAATCAATGTATTCATACCTTCCGGCAACATGGCCCCGGCCAGAAAAAGTACAAACGTCAGAAAGAACAAGGACGTCGAAAGGAGCGAGGTGAAACGATTGGGTTTTTCCATTGCAAGTTCAACTTGCTGGCCCAATATCGTATCGATGTCGTCACCCCAACTGCGTTCGGTGTGGTGGATTTTATAGGAGATGACACCCGGCTCGGATCTCGTGGACAGCAGCCACCTGATCGGGTCCATAGGTCCCGCGGCCTGTGGTGGAGTTGCTGCCGCGTAAAAAGTTATTTCCTGCTTTTCGGGAATGGACTTGTCGGGGAAATTAATCAGGTAGGTCCACGTAAGGCGAACCGCCACAGAAGTCATTTTCTTCGTTTCTGAGTAATGCAGAAACGAGTCCAGCGTTTCAAGGGTGCGCTTCTTTCCGTTCTTGAAAAATATTGAGCCCTTGAAAGCCGTCAGTGTGGAGTGATTCTGTCTGATCCGCTGGTCAAGGAGTGCATGAATATGCAAAAGCCATTCATGGTCAATATTGAAAATACCGTGCATCTCTCCTTCGATCGATTGTGGCTGGCCAAGTAGTCCAGAAATGAAACTGCTCAGTTTCTCGCGATCGACGGGCAGCGAAAGCAAGTTGCCATCGTCTGGCTCACTAATAACAATGCTGTAGGGGTCTGTTGTCACTGCGAAAAGTCCTTTTTCTCATGGAGCGATCATTGCTCGGGAATGTGCTACGGGCGATTACTGAAGCGAGCAGATGAGACGCACACTGTCCATGTTCATCGCCAAGGGCATCTGTTGTGGGATCAACTCAATCAACCGCCTTCATCGAAATAGTTGTTGATCAGCGCCACCAGCGAGTCCAGCGCTTCCTGTTCCTGATGGCCTTCGGTACTCAAATAGATCTTCGTGCCCTTGCCTGCGGCGAGCATCATCATCGCCATGATGCTTTTGCCATCAACGGTCGTTTCCGGCGTACGGCCCACTCTGATCGAGCAATCCGGAAACTGCCCGGCCACCCCGACGAACTTGGCCGATGCACGGGCATGCAGGCCCAGTTTGTTGATAATTTCGATTTCCAGAGCAGGCATCGCGGTGTGAATCCTTTAAGTGAGGTCGCGGTGGCGAACCTGGACGTTCTTCAGGGTTTTCTGCAGGGCCTGACCCAGGCGTTCGGTCAGGTAGACGGAGCGGTGATGCCCACCGGTGCAGCCAATGGCAATGGTGACATAGGCGCGGTTGCTGGCGGCAAAGCGCGGCAGCCATTTGTGCAGGTAGGTGAAAATGTCCTGGAACATTTCTTCGACCTCGGGCTGGGATGCCAGGTATTCGGCTACCGGTTCATCGAGACCGGATTGCGCGCGCAGTTCCGGCTTCCAGTACGGATTGGGCAGGCAGCGCACATCGAACACCAGATCCGCATCCACCGGCATGCCGCGCTTGAAGCCGAATGATTCGACCAGAAACGCCGTGCCCGGCTCCGGCTGGTTCAGCAGACGGAGCTTGATGGAGTCGCGCAGCTGATACAGGTTCAGATTGGTGGTGTTGATCTTCAGGTCCGCGAGGTCGGCAATCGGGCCGAGCAGGGCGGTTTCATCCTGGATCGCCTCGGCCAGGGAGCGGTTGGCATTGCTCAGCGGATGGCGACGGCGGGTTTCGGAAAAACGCTTGAGCAAGGTTTCTTCGTCGGCATCCAGATACAGGACGTCGCACTGGATGTGCTTGCTGCGCACATCTTCAAGCAGTTCGGGAAAGCGCGTCAGGTGGCTCGGCAGGTTGCGCGCATCGATCGATACGGCCACCAGCGGCTGCGCCAGTTCAGTGTGAATCAGCGCACGTTCGGCCAGTTCCGGCAGCAAGCCTGCCGGCAGGTTGTCGATGCAGTAGTAGCCGTTGTCCTCAAGGACATCCAATGCGGTACTTTTACCCGAGCCGGAACGGCCACTGACGATGATCAAGCGCATGATTACTGCCCGTTCTGCTCGTCCAGGACAACCTGATACAAGGCTTCGTTGCTCTGAGCGCTGCGCAGTTTTTCGCGTACATCCTTGCGATCGAGCATGCTGGCGATCTGACGCAGCAACTCCAGGTGCGCATCGGTTGCGGCTTCCGGGACAAGCAATACGAAAAGCAGGTCAACCGGGGCGCCGTCGATGGCGTCGAAATCGATCGGTGCATCAAGGTGCATCAGTGCACTGATGGGTGCTTCGCAACCCTTGAGGCGGCAATGGGGAATGGCGATGCCGTTACCAAAACCGGTGGAGCCGAGTTTTTCACGGGCAATCAATGCCTCGAAGACATCCTGCATGGCCAGATCCGGCACTTCTTTATGGATAAGGTTGGCAATTTGTTCGAGGGCTTTCTTTTTACTGCCGCCCGGCACGTTCACCAGGGAACGGCCGGGGGTCAGGATGTTTTCAAGTCGGATCATGGGTTAGGGGTGTTAACGACCGGTCGCGCCCTGGAGGAGGCTCTGGGTCTTTTCCTTATGCTTTTTGAGTTGGCGATCCAGCTTGTCGGTGAGTGAGTCGATCGCAGCGTACATATCAGTATCTTCTGCGTTGGCGACCACTTCGCTGCCGGGAATATGCAAGGTGGCTTCGATTTTCTGCTTCAGCTTTTCGACGCACATCGTGACTTGCACGTTGGTGATCTTGTCGAAATGTCGCTCCAGTCGTTGGAGTTTTTCCTCGATATAGGAACGCAGAGGTTGGGTCACTTCCAGTTGGTGTCCACTGATGTTGACTTGCATACAGCTTCTCCTTCGTTGCCAGTGCATAAAGCGGCAGGCTGGATAGCCTGCCACTGGAACGCTGTAACGTGGCTTACATCAACCGCTTGCGTTCGCTCGAAGGCGCGATCCCGAGGGATTCGCGGTACTTGGCGACGGTGCGGCGAGCCACCTGAATGCCTTGTGCTTCCAGTAAACCAGCGATCTTGCTGTCACTCAACGGCTTTTTCTGATTTTCCGCGGCAACCAGTTTTTTGATGATCGCGCGAATCGCCGTGGACGAGCATTCGCCGCCTTCAGAGGTGCTGACGTGGCTGGAGAAAAAGTATTTCAGTTCATAAATACCGCGCGGGGTATGCATGAATTTCTGCGTGGTCACCCGGGAAATCGTCGATTCGTGCATGCCCACGGCTTCGGCGATGTCATGCAGCACCAGCGGTTTCATGGCTTCGTCGCCGTACTCCAGAAAACCGCGCTGATGCTCGACGATCTGGGTGGCTACTTTCATCAGGGTTTCGTTGCGGCTCTGCAGGCTCTTGATGAACCAGCGAGCTTCCTGCAACTGATTGCGCATGAAAGTGTTGTCGGCGCTGGTGTCGGCGCGACGGACAAAACCGGCGTACTGGGCGTTGACGCGCAGGCGCGGCACCGATTCCTGGTTCAGCTCGACCAGCCAGCGCTCGTTGTCCTTGCGTACGATGACGTCAGGGACGACGTATTCGGCTTCAGTGGACTCGATCTGTGAGCCCGGACGCGGATTGAGGCTTTGCACCAGCTCGATGACCTGGCGCAACTCGTCTTCCTTGAGCTTCATGCGCCGCATCAACTGGCTGTAGTCGCGGCCGCCCAGCAGGTCGATGTAATCGCTGACCAGACGCTTGGCTTCAGCCAGCCAAGGCGTCTTGGCTGGCAGCTGGCGCAATTGCAGCAGCAGGCACTCGCCAAGGTTGCGGGCGCCGATGCCGGCCGGTTCAAACTGCTGGATGCGGTGCAGAACGGCTTCGATTTCGTCCAGTTCGATGTCCAGTTCCGGATCGAACGCTTCGAGGATTTCTTCGAGGGTTTCGTCCAGGTAGCCCTGATTGTTGATGCAGTCGATCAGGGTCACGGCGATCAGGCGATCAGTGTCGGACATCGGCGCGAGGTTCAGTTGCCACAGCAGGTGGCTTTGCAGGCTCTCGCCAGCGGAGGTGCGGGTGGTGAAGTCCCACTCGTCATCATCGCTGCTGGGCAGGCTGCTGGCGCTGGTCTGGTAAACGTCTTCCCAGGCCGTGTCGACCGGAAGCTCGTTGGGGATGCGTTCGTTCCATTCGCCGTCCTCGAGGTTGTCCACCGTCGGGGCGGTTTCCTGATAGGAGGGTTCCTGGATTTCGGTGGGTTTCTGTTCGGCGTTGTCGGCCATCGGATCGGAATTGTCGAAGTCGTCGCCTTCTTCCTGGCGTTCGAGCATCGGATTGGATTCCAGAGCCTCCTGGATTTCCTGTTGCAGATCCAGGGTCGACAATTGGAGCAGGCGGATGGCCTGTTGCAGCTGCGGTGTCATCGTCAGCTGCTGGCCCATTCTCAAGACTAGCGATGGTTTCATGGCAGGGGCTTAACACCTTATTCGCCGGCGCTATGCGCCATCCACTACAGGGCGCCGGGGCGCCAAACTTAAGCAAATTATATGCCTGAAACTGAAGTGTTTGCCTAGAGCGCTGTAACAATTAAAGCGTATTAAATCCTGCTTGAATCGAAACAGCGCCCGGGCGGCGCACCGGGCACTGTTACGCTTACAGGCGGAACTCGTGACCCAGATACACTTCCTTGACCAGATCGTTGGCCAGGATGGTTTCTGCATCGCCTTCAGCAATGAGCTGGCCATCGTTGACGATGTACGCGGTTTCGCAGATGTCCAGCGTCTCACGGACGTTGTGGTCGGTGATCAATACACCGATGCCCTTGGCCTTGAGGTGGTGGATGATCTGCTTGATGTCGCCGACCGAAATCGGGTCGACACCGGCGAACGGTTCGTCGAGCAGGATGAATTTCGGTGCCGTTGCCAGCGCGCGAGCGATTTCCACCCGGCGGCGTTCACCACCGGAAAGGCTCATGCCGAGGTTGTCGCGGATGTGGCTGATGTGGAATTCCTGCAGCAGGCTTTCCAGCTCCTTGCGGCGACCGGCCTTGTCGAGTTCCTGACGGGTCTCGAGGATGGCCATGATGTTGTCGGCCACCGACAGTTTGCGGAAGATCGACGCTTCTTGCGGCAGATAGCCGATGCCGGCCTTTGCACGGCCGTGCATTGGCTGATGGCTGACGTCCAGATCATCGATCAGTACGCGGCCCTGATCGGCCTGCACCAGGCCAACGATCATGTAGAAGCACGTGGTCTTGCCGGCACCGTTCGGGCCGAGCAGACCGACGATCTGGCCGCTGTCGATCGACAGGCTGACATCACGCACGACCTGGCGGCTTTTATAGGCCTTGGCCAGGTGCTGAGCTTTCAGAGTTGCCATTACTGGGTTTTCTCGTCGGTTTTCTTCTTCGGCTGGATCACCATGTCGATGCGCGGACGCGTCTCGGTGACCTTGCTGCCGGTAGCGCGGCCGGCGCTGGCCAGTTTCTTCACGGTGTCATAGACGATTTTCTCGCCCTGAGTGACGTTGCCGTCTTTGTCGACGACCTTGGCCTTGTCGATCAGTACGACGCGGTTTTGCTGGGCATGGTATTGAATCGTCACGCCGTAGCCTTGAACCGGTTTGGTATCGCCCTGGGTTTGCAACTGCTCGAAGTAAGCCAGGTTGCCCACGGAGGTCACTACGTCGATATCGCCATTCGGTGCGCGAGTCATGGTGACGGTGTTGCCTTTAACGATCATCGAGCCCTGGGTGATGATCACATCACCCTTATAGGTAGCGATGCCGTTCTTGTCATCCAGTTGGGCGTCGTCGGCCTGAATGCGGATAGGTTGCTGCTGATCGTTCGGCAGAGCCCAGGCGCTCACGCTTCCCAGTGCTGCGCCCAGACTGAGCAAAATAGGGAGGGTTTTAACGAGCCTCATACTGTCCTCTTACGTTCGATAGCAGGTGTATCCTGCTTTCCTTCAGGTACGCTTTCATTCCAACGCCAGTCGATACACCGCCAGCGCCGTCGATTCTAACGGGTTGCTCGGTCTGCGCATATTCCTGCTGCGGGAACACGGTCATGCGAGTGGAAGTGATCAGGATGTCACGCTTCTTTTCATCGGTGCGCGCAACGCGTACCGAGTCGATCAGTTCGACTTCGGTACCGCCTGAGTTCACTTCACCGCGCTCACTGGTCACGTGCCACGGAAATTCCGTTCCGCGATACATGTTCAGGTCGGGTTTGGTCACGAGCGTGACGTCGGTTGCCTTCACGTGCTCGGCTTTTTCGGAGGTCATTTCATACTGCACCTTGCCATCCGGCAGGTATTGCAGGGTATGCGTGTTGGTTGCATACCAGTCGATAGGTGTTTCCACCGAGGTGGCCGGTGGTTTGTCGAGAAAGCGTTCCGGGCTGATATTCCAATAGCCGACCGCTGCGAAAATCGCAGCGATGCAGCCGAACAGCAGGAAGTTACGAAATTTTTTGCTGAACATGGTTTGGCTCACAGGTACGCGGCGTTGGCCGCATCGAGGCGGCCCTGGGCGCGCAGGATCAATTCACAGAATTCGCGGGCGGCACCTTCGCCCCCGCGAGCCTGGGTAACGCCATGGGCGTGTTCGCGGACGAAATCGGCAGCGTTGGCCACGGCCATGCCCAGACCGACCCGGCGGATCACTGGCAGGTCGGGCAGGTCGTCACCGAGATAGGCGACCTGTTCATAGCTTAGGCCCAGTTGCTCAAGCAGGCCGTCGAGAACGACCAATTTGTCTTCGCGTCCCTGAAACAGGTGCGGGATGCCGAGGTTTTTCGCCCGGCGTTCGACCACTGGCGTCTTGCGGCCACTGATGATGGCGGTCTGTACGCCAGCGTTCATCAGCATCTTGATGCCCTGACCATCGAGGGTGTTGAAGGTCTTGAATTCGCTGCCGTCTTCAAGGAAGTACAGGCGACCGTCGGTGAGAACGCCGTCGACGTCGAACACCGCCAGTTTGATCGCTTTGCCGCGTTGCAGCAGATCGTTGCTCATTACATCACTCCTGCGCGCAGCAGATCGGAGAGGTTGAAGGCGCCGACCGGGCGATCATCTTCATCCACAACGACCAGTGCGTTGATTCGGTGGTCTTCCATGATTTTCAGGGCTTCGGCGGCAAGCATTTCGGGCCGGGCAGTCTTGCCGTGGGCCGTCATCACCTGGTCGATAGTGGCGCTACGGATATCAATGCTGCGATCCAGGGTCCGGCGCAAATCGCCGTCGGTGAAGATCCCGGCCAGTTTGCCATCGGCTTCGAGGATGACGGTCATGCCCAGACCTTTGCGGGTCATTTCCATCAGCGCGTCCTTGAGCAGCGTACCGCGTTGTACTTGCGGCAACTCCTGTCCGGCGTGCATGACGTTTTCCACTTTCAACAGCAGGCGACGGCCAAGGGCGCCACCCGGATGGGAAAAGGCAAAATCTTCTGCGGTAAAGCCGCGGGCTTCCAGCAGCGCCACGGCCAGCGCATCCCCCATGACCAGGGCCGCAGTGGTCGACGAGGTCGGCGCCAGGTTCAGCGGGCAAGCCTCATGCTCGACGTGAACGTTGAGATTGACCTCGGCAGCCTTGGCCAGCGGCGATTGCGGGTTGCCGGTGACGCTGATCAGCTGGATGCCCAGGCGTTTGATCAGCGGCAGCAGGGTGACGATTTCGTTGGTCGAGCCGGAGTTCGACAGAGCGAGGATCACGTCATCACGGGTGATCATGCCCATGTCGCCATGACTGGCTTCGGCCGGGTGCACGAAAAAAGCCGGGGTGCCGGTGCTGGCCAGGGTCGCGGCAATCTTGTTGCCGATGTGCCCGGATTTGCCCATGCCGACCACGACTACACGGCCTTTGCTGGCCAGAATCATCTCGCAAGCGCGTACGAAATCGGCGTCGATATGGGGCAGCAAGCCTTGTACGGCCTCCACTTCGAGTTGGATGGTGCGTTGTGCCGATTGAATCAGGTCGCTGGATTGGCTCATGTCAGAAATCGTATAGCCCGATGAAAAGGCGGCGATTATAGCGGTTATGTTGCAAAGCCTCACGCAAGTTCGTCGTGCTTTGTCATTCCTCGTTACCAAAACCCGGAAAAATACCCCGCAGACCTGTCATATCGCCGAATACCGGCAGGCACAAGCCTTGGGCGCTTGGCCTTTGCAGTGATATAGTTCGCCGCCAGTTCGGCCTGCCCGGGATGTACGTGCTTTTTAAATAAAGCCAGGCGTCCGAGTGAGAGGCTGCATCGCAAGGAGTTTAGATGAGTGCCGATAACGCCTACGCGGTCGAGCTGAAGGGAGTCTCCTTCAAGCGCGGTGCGCGCAGCATTTTCAATAACGTCGATATTCGCATCCCGCGCGGCAAGGTCACCGGTATCATGGGACCTTCCGGGTGCGGCAAGACCACGCTGTTGCGGTTGATGGGCGCCCAGTTGCGCCCGGCCAGCGGCGAAGTCTGGGTCAACGGTCAGAACCTGCCGGCGCTGTCGCGCAGCGATCTGTTCGATGCGCGCAAGCACATGGGTGTGCTGTTTCAGAGCGGTGCGCTGTTCACCGATCTCGATGTCTTCGAGAACGTCGCCTTTCCCCTGCGCGTTCATACCGAGTTGCCGGAAGAAATGATCCGCGACATCGTCCTGCTCAAATTGCAGGCGGTAGGTTTGCGCGGTGCCATCGAGCTGATGCCGGACGAGCTGTCCGGCGGCATGAAGCGTCGCGTGGCGCTGGCCCGGGCCATTGCGCTGGATCCGCAGATCCTCATGTACGACGAGCCGTTCGTCGGCCAGGACCCGATCGCCATGGGCGTGCTGGTGCGCCTGATCCGCCTGCTTAACGATGCGCTGGGGATCACCAGTATCGTCGTCTCCCATGATCTGGCCGAAACCGCGAGCATCGCCGACTACATCTATGTGGTGGGTGATGGTCAGGTATTGGGGCAGGGCACGCCGGACGAATTGATGAATTCGGACGAGCCGCGTATCCGTCAGTTCATGACCGGCGATCCCGATGGTCCGGTGCCGTACCATTTTCCAGCGACGGATTACCGCGCAGATCTTCTGAGGAAGCGCTGATGCGCAGAATTTCATTAATAGAACGCGTGCGCCGGTTCGGCGAAGCGGCGATCGATGCCGTTGCGGTGTTTGGTCGGGCCACGTTGTTCCTGTTTCATGCCCTGCTGGGGCGTGGCGGGATCAGTGGCGGGTTCGGTCTGCTGGTCAAGCAGTTGCATTCGGTCGGCGTCATGTCGCTGGTGATCATCGTGGTCTCCGGTATCTTTATCGGCATGGTGCTGGCGTTGCAGGGCTTCAGCATTCTGTCGAGCTACGGTTCGGAGCAGGCGGTGGGGCAGATGGTTGCGCTGACGCTGCTGCGTGAGCTCGGCCCGGTGGTGACAGCGCTGTTGTTCGCCGGTCGTGCCGGTTCGGCGCTGACCGCAGAAATCGGCAACATGAAGTCCACCGAACAGCTTTCCAGCCTGGAAATGATCGGTGTCGATCCGCTCAAATACATTATTGCCCCGCGCCTATGGGCCGGTTTCATTTCTCTGCCGGTGCTGGCGATGATTTTCAGCGTGGTGGGTATCTGGGGCGGTTCGTGGGTGGCTGTCGACTGGCTGGGTGTGTATGAAGGCTCTTATTGGGCGAACATGCAGAACAGCGTTAATTTCACCAGTGATGTGGTCAATGGCGTGATCAAAAGTATTGTTTTCGCCTTTGTCGTGACCTGGATTGCCGTATTCCAAGGCTATGACTGTGAGCCCACTTCCGAGGGCATCAGTCGAGCCACCACCAAGACCGTGGTGTTTGCCTCGCTGGCAGTGCTCGGCCTGGACTTTATTCTGACTGCTTTGATGTTTGGAGATTTCTGATGCAAAACCGCACCCTGGAAATCGGTGTCGGCCTGTTCCTGCTGGCAGGGATACTGGCTTTGTTGCTGCTTGCCTTGCGCGTCAGTGGCCTGTCTCCGACGTCGACCACCGATACCTATAAACTCTACGCCTACTTCGACAATATCGCTGGTTTGACGGTCAGAGCCAAAGTGACCATGGCCGGTGTAACCATCGGCAAGGTCACGGCCATCGATCTGGATCGCGACAGCTTCACCGGTCGGGTGACCCTGCAAGTGGACAAAAAAGTCGACAATCTGCCGACCGACTCCACAGCGTCTATCCTGACCGCTGGTCTGCTGGGCGAGAAGTACATCGGTATCAGCGTCGGTGGGGAAGACAAGCCGCTGAAGGATGGCGGAACCATTCACGACACGCAGTCGTCTCTGGTACTGGAAGACCTGATAGGTAAATTCCTGCTCAATACCGTTAGCAAAGACGCCAAATGAGGAGCTTTTGAATGATCTCTACCTTGCGACGTGGCCTGTTGGTGTTGCTCGCGGCATTGCCGCTGATGGCTAACGCTGCGACTCAATCCGCGCATGATCTGGTTCAGGACACCACCAACCGGATGCTTGCCGACCTGTCGGCCAACAAAGAGAAGTACAAGCAGGATCCGCAGGATTTCTACACTGCTCTGAACACCATCGTAGGTCCGGTGGTAGATGCTGAAGGCATTTCCAAAAGCATCATGACGGTCAAATATTCGCGCAAGGCCACGCCGGCGCAGATGCAGACCTTCCAGGAAAACTTCAAGAAAGGCCTGTTCCAGTTCTATGGCAATGCCTTGCTTGAGTACAACAACCAGGGAATCACCGTTGATCCTGCCAAGGATGAGTCGGGCGACCGCACCAGTGTCGGCATGACCGTCAGAGGCAGCAACGGCGCGATCTATCCTGTGCAGTACACGCTGGAGAAGATCAACGGCGAGTGGAAGCTGCGCAACGTGATCATCAACGGCATCAACATCGGCAAGCTGTTCCGTGACCAGTTCGCTGACGCGATGCAGCGTAACGGCAATGATCTGGACAAGACCATCAACAACTGGGCAGGTGAAGTGGCCAAGGCCAAGCAAACCACCGAGCAAGCAGCCGAGAAGCCGGCGCAATGAATGAGGCGGCAGTTCGTATGAGTGATGTCGACGAGCTCCAGCTCAGCGGAGTGCTGGACTATCGCACCGGCCCTGACTTGCGCAAGGAAGGTCAGGCGCTGATCAAGTCCAGCAAGGCGTCTTCGCTGATCATCGATTGCTCGGCCGTAAAGAAGTCCAGCAGCGTTGGCTTGTCCCTGTTGCTGTGCTTCATGCGCGATGCCAAAGAGGCCGGCAAGGCCGTCAGCATCCGCGCGATGCCCGAAGACATGCGCGAAATTGCTCAGGTCAGTGAACTGACCGAACTGTTGGCGCACCCCTGAACCCACATCATAAAGAAGCCCCCCGTCAGAGTCCTGCCATGCGGGGTTCGCAGGCGCGGGGCTTTTTTGTATGATGTCCGACCCGTGCGCACAGGGCGCCGATTGAGGTTGAGCATGCAGGCCGTAGAAGTGAAGAGCTTCCTTGAAGGAAAGCTGCCCGGAACGTTGGTAGAAGTTGAGGGCGAAGGCTGCAATTTCCAGCTGAACGTGATTAGCGATGAACTGGCGGCGTTGAGCCCGGTGAAGCGTCAGCAGCAGATCTATGCCCATTTGAACCCATGGATCACCGATGGCAGCATCCATGCGGTCACTATGAAATTTTTCAGCAGCGCGGCCTGGGCCGAGCGCACCTGAGCCTAAGGGCGTCGAGATTCTTATGGATAAATTGATTATTACCGGTGGCGCTCGTCTTGATGGCGAGATCCGCATTTCCGGCGCAAAAAACTCCGCCCTGCCGATCCTGGCGGCCACGCTGCTGTGCGATGGCCCGGTGACCGTTGGCAACCTGCCGCACCTGCACGACATCACCACCATGATCGAGCTGTTCGGTCGCATGGGCATTGAGCCGGTGATCGACGAGAAACTCAGCGTCGAAATCGACCCGCGCACCATCAAGACCCTGATCGCTCCGTACGAACTGGTGAAAACCATGCGTGCGTCGATCCTGGTACTGGGCCCGATGGTTGCCCGTTTCGGTGAAGCCGAAGTCGCACTGCCTGGCGGTTGCGCCATCGGTTCGCGTCCGGTTGACCTGCACATCCGTGGTCTCGAAGCCATGGGTGCGGTGATTGACGTCGAAGGCGGTTACATCAAAGCCAAGGCGCCTGAAGGTGGCCTGCGCGGTGCAAGCTTCTTCTTCGATACCGTCAGTGTGACCGGTACCGAGAACATCATGATGGCCGCTGCTCTGGCCAAGGGCCGCAGCGTGTTGCAGAACGCCGCTCGCGAACCTGAAGTGGTTGACCTGGCGAACTTCCTCAACGCCATGGGCGCCAAGGTTTCCGGCGCTGGCACCGACACCATCACCATCGATGGCGTCGAGCGTCTGGGTTCGGCTTTCTATAAGGTCATGCCTGACCGTATCGAAACCGGCACCTACCTGGTCGCCGCTGCCGTGACCGGTGGCCGCGTCAAGGTCAAGGACACCGATCCGACCATCCTCGAAGCCGTGCTGGAAAAGCTTCGTGAAGCCGGTGCAGAAATCACCTGCGGTGAAGACTGGATCGAGCTGAACATGCACGGCAAACGTCCGAAAGCGGTCAACGTGCGCACTGCGCCGTACCCGGCTTTCCCGACTGACATGCAGGCGCAGTTCATCTCGCTCAACGCCATTGCCGAAGGCACCGGTGCGGTGATCGAGACGATCTTCGAAAACCGTTTCATGCACGTGTACGAACTGCACCGCATGGGCGCCAAGATCCAGGTTGAAGGCAACACTGCCATCGTTACCGGGACCGAAGTCCTCAAGGGCGCGCCAGTCATGGCCACCGACCTGCGTGCTTCGGCCAGCCTGGTGATCTCGGCACTGGTTGCCGAAGGCGATACCCTGATCGACCGCATCTACCACATCGACCGTGGTTACGAGTGCATCGAAGAAAAACTGCAGATGCTGGGCGCCAAGATCCGTCGCGTCCCGGGCTGATTGCTGCATTGGGACACAGGGATGTGTCCACTGAATTCGTTTTGAGTCGAGCCGGTTTCCGGCGCGATGTGTGTCCGGCGCCGATTGCGACCGGACATGAGTACCTTGATAAGGACTGACGTTT
Organism: Pseudomonas sp. 43A; assembly: GCF_013363935.1. Taxonomy (NCBI): domain Bacteria; kingdom Pseudomonadati; phylum Pseudomonadota; class Gammaproteobacteria; order Pseudomonadales; family Pseudomonadaceae; genus Pseudomonas; species Pseudomonas sp. 43A. The sequence goes on along the minus strand of NZ_CP054880.1, from coordinate 6,087,951 downwards.
CCCATGTTGACCATCGCACTGTCCAAGGGCCGCATCCTTGACGACACCCTGCCGCTTCTTGCTGAAGCGGGCATCGTGCCGACCGAGAATCCGGACAAGAGCCGCAAGCTGATCATCCCCACGACGCAGGACGACGTTCGTCTGCTGATCGTGCGCGCCACCGATGTGCCGACTTACGTTGAGCATGGCGCGGCTGACCTCGGCGTTGCCGGTAAAGACGTGTTGATGGAATACACCGGCCAGGGCCTGTACGAGCCACTGGATCTGCAGATCGCCCAGTGCAAGCTGATGACCGCCGGCAAGATCGGCGCGCCTGAGCCCAAGGGCCGTCTGCGCGTGGCGACCAAGTTCGTCAACGTCGCCAAGCGTTACTACGCCGAGCAGGGCCGTCAGGTCGACATCATCAAACTGTATGGCTCGATGGAACTGGCGCCGCTGATCGGTCTCGCTGACAAGATCATCGACGTGGTCGACACCGGCAACACCCTGCGCGCCAACGGTCTGGAACCTCAGGAACTGATCGCCACGATCAGCTCGCGCCTGGTGGTCAACAAGGCTTCGATGAAAATGCAACACGCCCGAATCCAGGCGTTGATCGATACCCTGCGCAATGCAGTGGAATCGCGACACCGCGGCTGATTCACCCGCGCGACGTTAAGTCGCGCCCGTCTATCCGCCTCATAGCCAGAATTCTCAGGTGCCCAAGCGGAAACGACTGCTAAGTTAGGGCGCCTGAGTTTTTGCCATTCCTATGAGGCTCTCGCTATGACCGCACCGACTGCAATTCGCCGACTCAACGCTGCTGACCCGGATTTCGCGCATCATCTGGATCATCTGCTGAGCTGGGAAAGTGTGTCTGACGACTCGGTCAATCAGCGCGTGCTGGACATCATCAAGGCTGTGCGTGAGCGCGGCGACGCGGCGCTGGTCGAGTTCACCCAGAAGTTCGACGGCCTCGAAGTCGCTTCGATGGCCGACCTGATCCTGCCGCGCGAGCGCCTGGAACTGGCGCTGACGCGCATCACCGTGGCACAGCGCGAAGCACTGGAAAAAGCCGCCGCCCGCGTGCGCAGCTACCACGAAAAACAGAAGCAGGATTCCTGGAGCTACACCGAAGCCGACGGCACCGTACTCGGCCAGAAGGTCACGCCGCTGGATCGCGCCGGCCTGTATGTGCCGGGCGGCAAGGCGTCGTACCCGTCGTCGGTGTTGATGAACGCGATTCCGGCCAAGGTCGCCGGTGTGACCGAAGTGGTCATGGTTGTGCCGACCCCGCGCGGTGAAATCAACGAGCTTGTGCTGGCGGCGGCGTGCATCGCCGGCGTTGACCGCGTGTTCACCATCGGTGGTGCGCAAGCTGTCGCGGCTCTGGCCTACGGCACCGAAAGCGTGCCGAAAGTCGATAAGGTGGTTGGCCCGGGCAACATCTATGTCGCCACCGCCAAGCGCCACGTGTTCGGTCAGGTCGGCATCGACATGATCGCCGGCCCTTCGGAAATCCTCGTGGTGTGCGATGGCCAGACCGATCCGGACTGGATCGCCATGGACCTGTTCTCGCAAGCCGAGCACGACGAAGACGCGCAGGCGATTCTGGTCAGCCCGGACGCCGAGTTCCTCGACAAGGTCGCCGCGAGCATCGATAAATTGCTGCCGACCATGGACCGCGCGACCATCATCGAAACCTCGATCAATGGCCGCGGTGCGCTGATTCACGTGAAGGACATGGCGCAAGCGATCGAAGTCGCCAACCGCATTGCCCCGGAACACTTGGAGCTTTCGGTCGCTGACCCGCAAGCGTGGCTGCCGCAGATCCGCCACGCTGGCGCGATCTTCATGGGCCGTCACACCTCGGAAGCACTGGGCGACTATTGCGCAGGCCCGAACCACGTATTGCCGACTTCCGGTACCGCACGATTCTCCTCGCCGCTGGGTGTGTATGACTTCCAGAAGCGTTCGTCGATCATCTTCTGCTCTGAAGCCGGCGCTTCCGAGCTGGGCAAGACTGCATCGGTACTGGCCCGTGGCGAATCGCTGAGCGCGCACGCGCGCAGCGCCGAATACCGCATCAAAGACGAACAGAAGGGGAACTGAAAAATGAGTAAATTCTGGAGCCCGTTCGTCAAGGATCTGGTGCCGTACGTGCCGGGTGAACAGCCGAAGCTGACCAAACTGGTCAAGCTCAACACCAATGAAAACCCCTACGGCCCATCGCCAAAAGCCTTGGCGGCGATGCAAGTCGAACTCAACGACAACCTGCGTCTGTACCCGGATCCGAACAGTGATCTGCTGAAAACTGCGGTCGCCAACTATTACGGCGTGCAGAGCAATCAGGTCTTTCTGGGCAACGGTTCGGACGAAGTGCTCGCGCATATTTTCCACGGTTTGCTGCAACACGATCAGCCGCTGCTGTTCCCGGACATCAGCTACAGCTTCTATCCGGTTTACTGCGGTTTGTACGGTATCGAGTTTGATGCGGTGCCGCTGGACGCGCAGTTCCAGATCAATCCGGCCGACTACGTCAAGCCGAACGGCGGGATCATCTTCCCGAATCCGAATGCTCCGACCGGTTGCCTGTTGGCGCTGGACGCGGTTGAGCAGATCCTCAAGGCCAGCCCGGATTCGGTGGTCGTGGTGGACGAGGCTTACATCGACTTTGGTGGCGAGACAGCGATCAGTCTGGTGGACCGTTATCCGAACCTGCTGGTGACGCAGACTTTGTCAAAATCACGTTCTCTGGCGGGTTTGCGCGTTGGTTTCGCGGTCGGCCATCCCGATCTCATCGAGGCGCTGGAGCGGATCAAGAACAGCTTCAACTCTTATCCACTGGATCGTCTGGCGATTGTCGGTGCGGCAGCGGCGTTCGAAGATCGTGAGTATTTCGACAAGACCTGCCGCCTGGTCATCGAGAGCCGGGAGTGGGTGATTGCGCAGTTGCAGGCCAAAGGATTTGAAGTGCTGCCGTCGGCGGCGAACTTCATTTTCGCCCGGCATCCGCAGCATGATGCGGCGGGGCTGGCGGCCAAACTGCGCGAGCAGGGTGTGATCGTGCGCCACTTCAAGCAGGAGCGGATTGCGCAGTTCCTGCGGATTTCGATTGGCACGCCGGAGCAGAATCAGGCGTTGATCGAGGGGCTTGGCGATCTATAAAAGCAAAAGCCCCTCACCCTAGCCCTCTCCCAGAGGGAGAGGGGACTGATTGGGGGATATTGCAGAGTAACGCCGATGTGAAAGTGCTGTACCGAATCCATAATCGACTCGGTCTTTCAGGTCGATGTACTTCGCAAGACAACTCGGTCGACCCCCTCTCCCAGAGGGAGAGGGGACTGATTGGGGGATATTGCAGAGTAACGCCGACGTGAAAGTGCTGTACCGAATCCATAATCGACTCGGTCTTTCAGGTCGATGTACTTCGCAAGACAACTCGGTCGACCCCCTCTCCCAGAGGGAGAGGGGGCTGATTGAGGGATATTGCAGAGTAACGCCGACGTGAAAGTGCTGTACCGAATCCATAATCGACTCGGTCTTTCAGGTCGATCTACTTCGCCCGACAACTCGGTCGGCCCCCTCTCCCTCGGGGAGAGGGCTGGGGTGAGGGTTCGCTTTTACTCGTGATGCGGCTCGCCGAGGAACGTCAGTGAGGTGAACAAGCCGCGACTATTCACATCAATACTGTCCTTCACCGGCACTTCAACCTGCGCCGCAATCACATTCAACCCTTCATTCCTAACCAACACCTGCGCCCGACCATCCTTGTCAGTCTCGGTACTCAACGTGTTCGGCGCACTGCGGTAATCGCCAATCAACTTCACCCCCGCCGCCGGTTTGCCATCGAGCAACACCCGCACTGGCAATGACTTGCCCGGCCCAACGCTCAACGGGTCGACCTCCGGCAAAATCAGCAACTTGATCTGATCGAGCTTGGGCAATTTCGCCCCTGGCTGATAAATTGCCAGGCTGTATTTAAACGTCTCGGTTGCCTCAATGGCGCCCGGCACTTTGCTGCGACCTTGGTTGATCCACTTCTTGTCAGCCGTTTGCGACCACATGCCATTGTTCAGCGCCACCGCCATCACCGCAGGCGACTTCAGCGGCTTCAAACGTGCGTGATCAGCCAGACGTTCAACGCTGACCGGAATCATCTTGCCGCCCGCATCGTAGGCCCATGCGCCGCTGATTTTCTGTGCCTTGAACGCATTGTCCTCAGCGCCGTGACCGTAGACCACTTCGATATTGCCGCGGCGTTGTTCCGTCCACAGGCCATGAGCCGAGACCTGGCCTGCGAACAGCGCGGCGATGAGCACAAAGGTTTTGCCGAATTGCATGGTGACGTCCTTTTACAGGTTGAGTGTCAGGCTGACGGTGAAATTGCGCGGCTCGCCGGGGTTAACCCAGTAGTTGCTGTAGGAGCGCTCGTAATACTTTTCGTCGAAGACGTTATTGAGGTTCAGGCCGACAGTGACGTTGTCGCTGGCCTTGTAGTGCGCCAGCAAGTCGACGGTCTGGTAGGCCGGCAACTCGAAGTCGCTGCCGGATTCGCCTGAGCGATCACCGACATAGGTGAACGCGGCGCCGACGTCCGAGCCGCGCAAATGGCCATCCTGGAACTCATAAACCCCGAGCAGGCTGCCGCTGCGTTTGGCCACGCCGAGGATGCGACTGCCGGTGGGAATCACTGCGTCGCCCTGGGTCACTTCTGCGTCGATGTAAGCGAAGGCACCAATCAGCCGTACAGCATCGGTGACCTGTCCGGTGACTTGCAGATCGAAACCACGACTGCGCGCCTTGCCCATCGCCCGGCTGGTGTCGGTGGCAGGATCGAGGGCGAGGACGTTTTCCTTGTCGATGTGGAAGAAGGCGAGGGTGCTGCTCAGGCGTTCGTCGAACAGCTCGTTCTTGATCCCGACTTCGTAGCCGACGCCTTCTTCCGGGTCGAAGGATTTGCCGGACGCGTCGAGGCCATTGTTCGGTTTGAACGAGGTCGAGGCGTTGGCGAACAGCCCGGTGTTCGGCGTCAGTTGATAAAGCAGGCCGGCGCGTTGGGTGAGGGCGTCGTGGCGCTGGTTGCTCGTGGCGTTGCGACTGTGATCATCGATGTGCTGATCGAAATGCTCGAAACGCGCACCGATCATCCCGCGCAATTTGTCGGTGAAGACGATCTGATCCTGCAGGTTCAGTGCATGACTTTCGACCTGTTCGAAGAAGTCAGTACCCGAGCGCGCGCCGTTGGGTTTCGACTGGCCGTAGACCGGGTTATAGATGTCGATGGCGTACGGGCCGCCAGCAATCGTGGTGACGCGCTCGTTCTTGCGGAAGTTTTCGTATTCGCTGCCGATCAGCAGTTCGTGCTGCCACGGGCCGAGGTCGAACAGACCGCGCAGTTCCAGTTGGGTGATGCTGTCATGCCAGTTGGTATCGCGTTCGCGATAGCGTCGGTTGACCGTGTGCCCGTCGGCGTTCAGCGCTCGTTGTTCCGAGGCGTCGCCCCAGAGTTTGCCTTCCTTGTAATGGCTGGCCAGGCGCAGCTTCCAGCTGTCATTGAGATGATGTTCGAGGGCCGCCTGCAGCAGGTTGTTGTGGTTGTCGATGTTGCCGTCGTTGGGTTCGCCGAGGAAAGTCGAGCGCGAAACACCGCTCCATTTATTGTTGGGCGCGACGATGCCGCGATCGAACGTGGAGCTGTGACGGACGATTTCGCTTTCCACCAACAGCGACGTGTCCGGGTTCAATTGCCAACTGATCGACGGCGCGACGAACACACGTTTGCTGTCAACGTGATCGCGAAAACTGTTGTTGTCTTCGACCGCGAGGTTGATCCGCGAGAGCACATCACCTTGTTTATCGAGTGGCGTGTTGACGTCCAGTGCAGTGCGATAGCGGTCCCAACTGCCGGCGCTGGTTTGCAACGTGGTGAACGCTTCGGGCTGCGGTTTCTTGGTGACGATGTTTACCGTGCCGCCGGGATCACCTCGACCATAGAGGCTGGCAGCCGGGCCTTTGAGCACTTCGATGCGTTCGATGTTGGCCGCGTCCGGTGTGCTCGGATAACCACGATTGGCGCTGAAGCCGTCCTTGTAGAACTCCGACGTGGTGAAGCCGCGCACGCTGTACTCGTAAAGCGTCAGGCCGCCGAAGTTGTTTTGCTTGGATACGCCACCGGCGAAATCCAGCGCGCGTTCGACACTGGTGCTGCCCAGATCCTTGAGCACGCTGGCGGGCACTACGCTGATCGCCTGCGGGATATCGCGGATCGCGGTGTCGGTTTTGGTCGCGCTGGACGAGCGGGTGGCGCGGTAGCCCTTGACCGGGCCGGTCGGCGATTCGTAGTCGGAGATGACGCTGATGGCGTCGAGTTCGAGGGGTTTGGGTTCTTCGGCGAAGGCTGGGTCGACCAGCAGACCAAGGCTCAGGCCGAGCAGTGAAGCCTTTGTTCGAGACGACATGTTATGTTGTTCCAATTCTTAGAATTGAAACAATATAACATGCCTTTTGAGAATGTCTTTTATCTGCGCGTTCCGCGCGAGAAAAGTTTTATTCTTCTTTTTCTTTCACCGGCGCCGGTGGTGGGCGCAGGCCGATTTCAGCGGTGAGCTTGATCTCTTTACCGTTGCGCATCACCTGAATCGTCACTTTGTCGGTCGGTTTGATCCGTGCAACCTGGTTCATCGAACGACGGCCATCACCCGCAGGCTCGCCATCGATGCTCAGAATCACGTCACCCAATTGCAGGCCCGCCTTCTGCGCCGGGCCATCACGGAAGATCCCCGCCACAACAATCCCCGGGCGCCCGGAGAGGCCAAACGACTCAGCCAGTTCCTGCGTCAGCGGCTGCACTTCAATGCCCAGCCAGCCACGAATCACCTGACCGTGCTCGATGATCGACTTCATCACTTCCATCGCCAGTTTCACCGGGATGGCAAAGCCAATGCCCTGCGAACCGCCGGACTTGGAGAAGATCGCCGTGTTGATGCCGGTGAGATTGCCGTTGGCATCTACCAGCGCGCCGCCGGAGTTGCCTGGGTTGATCGCCGCGTCGGTCTGGATGAAGTCTTCGTAGTTGTTCAGGCCCAACTGATTACGCCCGGTGGCGCTGATGATGCCCATGGTCACGGTCTGGCCGACGCCGAACGGGTTGCCGATCGCCAGCGCGACGTCGCCGATACGAATGTTGTCCGAGCGGCCGACGGTGATCGCCGGCAGGGTTTTCAGATCGATCTTCAACACCGCGAGGTCGGTTTCCGGATCGCTGCCGATGACGCGGGCGAGGGTTTCGCGGCCGTCCTTCAGTGCCACGACGATCTGATCAGCGCCGCTGGTCACGTGGTTGTTGGTCAGGATGTAGCCTTCCGGGCTCATGATCACGCCGGAGCCGAGGCTCGATTCCATGCGTTTCTGCTTAGGCGAGTTGTCACCGAAGAAACGGCGGAACTGCGGATCTTCAAACAGTGGATGCGCCGGTTTGTTGATGACTTTGGTGGTGTAGAGGTTGACCACCGAAGGCGCTGCAATAGTCACCGCATCCGCATAGGACACCGGCCCCTGCTGCACGCTGGTGGTTTGCGGGGCCTGTTGCAGGTTGACGTCGAGGCTCGGCAAGCCGACCCATTGCGGGTAACGCTGAATAATCAACAGAGCGATAAGCACGCCGGCCAACAGCGGCCAGCCCATAAAACGCAGCGCCTTGAACATTAAGCACGTCCTGGAAAAGTTGCAGGCGGGGTCAGACCGCCCATAATGTCGCGCATTATACGAGGCCGCGCGTGCCTCTGAACGGGATATTTAGGAGTCTTTCATGGCCGTTGCCCTCAGCACCCTCGTCGAAGAAGCCGACCGTTATCTTGGCAGTGCGAAAATTGCCGATTATTGCCCTAACGGCTTGCAGGTCGAAGGCCGGCCGCAAGTGATGCGCATTGTCAGCGGTGTCACCGCCAGTCAGGCACTACTGGACGCAGCCGTCGAGGCAGAAGCCGATCTGGTGTTGGTGCACCACGGCTACTTCTGGAAGGGTGAAAACCCGTGCATCACCGGCATGAAGCAGCGCCGTCTGAAGACGCTGCTCAAGCACGACATCAGTTTGCTCGCCTACCACTTGCCGCTGGATCTGCACCCGGACGTTGGCAATAACGTGCAGCTGGCGCGGCAGTTGGATATCACCGTAGAAGGGCCACTGGATCCGGACAATCTGAAAATCGTCGGTCTGGTCGGTTCGCTGAAAGAACCGCTGACCGCCCGCGATTTCGCCCGCAAGGTGCAAGAAGTCATGGGCCGCGAACCGTTGCTGATTGAAGGTAATCCGATGATTCGTCGGGTTGGCTGGTGCACCGGCGGCGGTCAGGGCTATATCGATCAGGCCATCGCTGCCGGCGTCGATCTGTACCTGAGCGGTGAAGCGTCCGAGCAAACCTTCCACAGCGCTCGCGAGAACGACATCAGCTTTGTCGCCGCCGGCCACCACGCCACCGAACGCTATGGCGTGCAGGCGCTGGGCGACTACCTGGCAAAACGTTTCGCCGTCGAACACATCTTCATCGACTGCCCGAATCCGATCTGAATCCACCCAAACCCTGTGGGAGCGAGCTTGCTCGCGAAGAGGCCATATCAGTCGCCATCATTGTTGAATGGCACACCGCTTTCGCGAGCAAGCTCGCTCCCACATTGATCCCCATCGGCCGAACTGGCAGGCATATTCATATGCCCTTTCGATCTAGTTGGCGTCCTGATTAGAATAGGTCGCTGTGCTAGGATTCCCCGCTCGAACACGGCCCGCTGGCCGTTCATAAGAAAGTTTTCGTGAGTAGCCATGGTCGACAAACTGACGCATCTGAAACAGCTGGAGGCGGAAAGCATCCACATCATCCGCGAGGTGGCCGCCGAGTTCGATAACCCGGTGATGCTGTACTCCATCGGTAAAGACTCCGCCGTGATGCTGCACCTGGCACGCAAGGCGTTCTTCCCGGGCAAACTGCCGTTTCCGGTGATGCACGTCGACACCCGCTGGAAATTCCAGGAGATGTACAAGTTCCGCGACAAGATGGTCGAAGAACTGGGCCTGGACCTGATCACCCACATCAACCCCGATGGCGTGGCGCAGAACATCAACCCGTTCACCCACGGCAGCGCCAAGCACACCGACATCATGAAAACCGAGGGCCTGAAACAGGCACTCGACAAGCATGGTTTCGATGCAGCGTTCGGCGGCGCCCGTCGCGATGAAGAGAAATCCCGCGCCAAAGAGCGCGTGTACTCGTTCCGCGACAGCAAGCACCGCTGGGATCCGAAAAACCAGCGTCCGGAGTTGTGGAACGTCTACAACGGCAAGGTCAACAAGGGCGAGTCCATTCGTGTGTTCCCGTTGTCGAACTGGACCGAACTGGACATCTGGCAGTACATCTACCTCGAAGGCATCCCGATTGTGCCGCTGTACTTCGCCGCTGAACGCGAAGTGATCGAGAAGAACGGCACGCTGATCATGATCGACGACGAGCGCATCCTCGAACACCTGTCCGATGAAGACAAAGCGCGCATCGTCAAAAAGAAAGTGCGTTTCCGTACCCTAGGCTGCTACCCGTTGACGGGCGCCGTGGAGTCCGAGGCCGAAACGCTGACGGACATCATCCAGGAAATGCTCCTGACGCGAACTTCCGAGCGCCAGGGCCGAGTCATCGACCACGATGGCGCCGGCTCGATGGAAGATAAAAAACGTCAAGGCTATTTCTAAGGGGCTGTCATGTCGCATGTTTCTGATTTGATCAGCGAGGACATCCTCGCCTACCTGGGCCAGCACGAACGTAAAGAACTGCTGCGCTTTTTGACCTGCGGTAACGTCGATGACGGCAAGAGCACCCTGATCGGGCGTCTGCTGCACGACTCGAAAATGATCTACGAAGATCACCTCGAAGCGATCACCCGCGACTCGAAGAAAGTCGGCACCACGGGTGACGACATCGACCTGGCATTGCTGGTCGACGGCCTGCAGGCCGAGCGTGAGCAGGGCATCACCATCGATGTCGCCTACCGCTATTTCTCCACCGCCAAGCGCAAATTCATCATCGCCGATACGCCTGGCCATGAGCAGTACACCCGCAACATGGCCACCGGTGCGTCCACCTGTGACCTGGCGATCATTCTGGTCGACGCCCGTTACGGCGTGCAGACCCAGACCCGTCGCCACAGCTTCATCGCGTCCCTGCTGGGGATCAAACACATCGTTGTCGCCATCAACAAGATGGACCTCAAGGACTTCGATGAAGGCGTGTTCGAGTCGATCAAGGCTGACTACCTGAAGTTCGCCGAAGGCTTGAAGATGAAGCCGACCAGCATGCACTTCGTGCCGATGTCTGCCCTGAAGGGCGACAACGTGGTGAACAAGTCCGAGCGCTCGCCGTGGTACACCGGCCAGTCGCTGATGGAGATTCTCGAAACCGTGGAAGTGGCGGGCGACCGCAACTTCACCGATCTGCGTTTCCCGGTGCAGTACGTCAACCGTCCGAACCTGAACTTCCGTGGTTTCGCCGGCACCCTGGCCAGCGGCATCGTGCACAAGGGCGACGAAGTCGTGGTGCTGCCGTCGGGCAAGAGCAGCCGGGTGAAATCCATCGTCACTTTCGAAGGTGAACTGGAGCACGCCGGTCCAGGTCAGGCTGTGACGCTGACCATGGAAGACGAAATCGACATCTCCCGTGGCGATCTGTTGGTGCATGCCGACAACGTGCCGCCGGTCACCGACAGCTTCGAAGCGATGCTGGTGTGGATGGCTGAAGAGCCGATGCTGCCGGGCAAGAAATACGACATCAAACGCGCCACCAGTTACGTGCCGGGCTCGATTGCCAGCATCGTTAACAAGGTCGACGTGAACACGTTGGAAGAAGGCCCGGCGAGCGCGTTGCAGCTCAACGAAATCGGCAAGGTGAAGATTGCGCTCGACGCGCCGATCGCCCTCGACGGTTACGAGAGCAACCGCACCACCGGCGCGTTCATCATCATCGACCGTTTGACCAACGGCACTGTTGGCGCCGGTATGATCGTCGCCCAGCCTGTGTCGCATGGCACTGCCACGCACCACGGCAAACTGGCGCACGTGGCCACTGAAGAACGTGCTCAGCGCTTCGGCCAGCAACCGGCGACCGTGCTGTTCAGCGGCCTGTCGGGCGCGGGCAAAAGTACGCTGGCTTATGCGGTCGAGCGCAAACTGTTCGACATGGGCCGTGCGGTGTTTGTGCTGGATGGCCAGAACCTGCGTCAGGACCTGAACAAAGGCCTGCCACAGGATCGCGCCGGTCGCACCGAGAATTGGCGTCGTGCCGCGCACGTGGCGCGTCAGTTCAACGAAGCGGGTCTGCTGACGTTGGCTTCGTTCGTTGCGCCAAGCGCTGAAGGGCGTGAACAGGCCAAGGACCTGATCGGCAAGGATCGTCTGCTGACCGTCTACGTCCAGGCCTCGCCGGCCGTATGCGCCGAGCGTGACCCGCAAGGCCTGTATGCCGCCGGTGGCGACAACATCCCGGGCGAATCCTTCCCGTACGACGTGCCGCTGAATGCCGATCTGGTGATCGACACACAGACACTGAGTCTGGAAGACAGCGTCAAGCAAGTGCTGGATCTGCTGCGTCAGCGTGGCGCGATCTAAGCGTTAGCTACCAAATATAAAGCCCGCCGATGAGCAATCATCGGCGGGCTTTTTATTTGTGGCCAACTCGGTCAATTGTAGGAGTGAGCCTGCTCGCGATAGCGGTGTGTCATTCAACATTGTTGGTGGCTGATCCACCGCTATCGCGAGCAGGCTCACTCCTACAAGGGATCAGTGTCTGGCTGGAAATTCGCGGTGCATCTGTTCCAGCAGCGCATCCTTGTCCAGCCACAGCTGATTGATCCAGCCCTGGAACTGCAGGCGATACTCGCCGTCCTGATCGTAATTCTTGCCAATGAACTGCTGCGGAATCTTCAGCTCTTCAAAATGCACCACCACATCGCGCACATTGCCGCAGAGCAAATCCCAGAACCCCGGACGCCCGGCCGGGTAGTGAATCGTCACGTTGACGATCGACTCCAGCTGTTCGCCCATTGCATCCAGCACAAAGGCAATGCCGCCAGCCTTGGGCTTGAGCAGGTATTTGAACGGCGACTGTTGCTGCGCATGCTTGCCTTCGGTAAAGCGTGTGCCCTCGACGAAGTTGAAAATCCCCACCGGATTATTGCGAAACTTCGCGCAGGTTTTGCGCGTGGTTTCCAGGTCTTTGCCTTTCTTCTCGGGGTGCTTGGCCAGGTACGCCTTGGAGTAACGCTTCATGAACGGAAAGCCCAGCGCCCACCAGGCCAGACCAATCACCGGCACCCAGATCAGCTCCTGCTTGAGGAAGAATTTCAGCGGTTGAATCCGCCGATTGAGTACATATTGCAGCACCAGAATATCGACCCAGCTCTGGTGGTTGCTGGTGATCAGGTACGAGTGTTGGTAATCGAGTCCTTGCAGACCGCTGAGGTGCCAGCGTGTACGCCGAACCAGATTCATCCAGCCCTTGTTGTTGCTGATCCACGCTTCGTGGGTGTGGCTCATCAGCCACAGTGAGGCACGCCGGGCAAAGTCGAACGGCAGCACTTTGATCAGCGCCACGCAGAACAGAAACGAGCACAGCAGAATCGTATTGAGTGCCAACAGCAGCGAGGCGATCACGCCGCGCAACGGTGCAGGGAGAAAGTCCAGCATTTACACATCCATAGGTCGGTTGGCGGCTTGAATTGCGGTGAGGGCGATGGTGTAGACGATGTCATCGACTTGCGCGCCGCGCGGCAAGTCATTCACCGGTTTGCGCAGGCCTTGCAGCATCGGCCCGAGGCTGACGCAATCGGCACTGCGTTGCACGGCTTTGTGCGTGGTGTTGCCGGTGTTCAGGTCGGGGAACACAAACACCGTGGCACGGCCGGCGACCTGACTGTTCGGCGCCAGTTGCCGGGCGACTTCGGCGTTGGCCGCGGCGTCGTATTGCAGCGGGCCGTCGATCAGCAGCGAGTGCTGTTGTTCGTGGGCGAGCAGGGTGGCTTCGCGCACTTTCTCTACTTCTTCACCGGTGGCCGATTCGCCACTGGAGTAACTGATCATCGCCACGCGCGGGGTGATGCCGAAGGCCGCTGCCGAGTCGGCGCTTTGCAGGGCAATCTCGGCCAGCTCGGTGGCGCTCGGGTGCGGGTTCATCACGCAGTCGCCGTACACCAGCACTTCTTCCGGGAAGAGCATGAAGAACACCGACGACACCAGCGTGCAGCCCGGCGCGGTTTTGATCAGTTGCAGAGCCGGGCGGATGGTGTTGGCGGTGGTGTTGATCACGCCGGAAACCAGTCCGTCGACTTCATCCAGTGCGAGCATCATGGTGCCAATCACCACGGTGTCTTCCAGTTGCTGTTCGGCCATCGGCGCGTTGAGGCTTTTGCTTTTGCGCAGGGCCACCATCGGTTCGACGTAGCGCTCGCGGATCAGGTCCGGATCAAGAATCTCCAGCCCCGGCGGCAACACAATGCCTTGGGCGCGGGCGACGGCTTCGACGTCTTCCGGTTTGGCCAATAACACGCAACGGGCAATCCCGCGTTCCTGGCAGATCGCCGCCGCTTGCACGGTGAACGGCTCGCTGCCTTCGGGCAGGACGATGCGTTTGTTCGCCGCTTGCGCGCGCTGGATCAACTGATAGCGGAACACCGCCGGCGACAGGCGCATTTCCCGCGGTGTGCCGCAGCGCTGGTGCAGCCATTTGGCGTCGAGATGGCTGGCGACGAAATCGGTGATGATCTCCGCGCGCTCACGATCGTCGATCGGGATTTCCTTGTTCAGGCCATTGAGCAGGTTAGCGGTGTCGTAGGAACCGGTGCTCACTGACAGCACCGGCAAACCGGCCTGCAACGCACCCCGGCACAGATCCATGATGCGCGGATCGGGCAGGGTGTCGCTGGTCAGCAGCAGGCCGGCCAGCGGCACGCCGTTGATCGCCGCGAGGCTGACGGCGAGGATGATGTCGTCACGATCCCCCGGCGTCACCACCAACACACCAGGCTTGAGCAGCTCGACGGTGTTGCGCATGGTCCGCGCGCAGATAATGATTTTGGTCATGCGCCGGGTTTCGTAGTCACCGGCATTGAGCACTTGCGCGCCCATCAGGTCGGCGACGTCGCGGGTGCGTGGTGCGTTGAGTTCGGGTTGGAACGGGATGCAACCGAGCAAGCGGAAATCACCGCTGCGCAGCAACGGCGAATGCTCTTTCAGACGCGTGGCGAAGGCGTCCATGCTCTCGTCGGTCTTGACCTTGTTGAGGATTACGCCGAGGACTTTCGGATCCTTCGGACCGCCGAACAATTGCGCCTGCAATTCGACGCGACCGGACAGCTCGGCAAGCACTTCGTTTTCCGGCGCCGAGACCAGAATCACCTCGGCATCGAGGCTCTTGGCCAGGTGCAGGTTGACCCGTGCGGCGTAACTGGCGCTGCGGGTCGGCACCATGCCTTCGACCACCAGCACGTCTTTGCCGATGGCCGCTTGCTGATACAGCGTGATGATTTCTTCGAGCAGTTCATCGAGCTGACCGTCGCCGAGCATCCGTTCAACGTGGGCCAGGCCCAGCGGTTGCGGCGGTTTCAGGCCATGGGTGCGGGCGACCAGTTCGGTCGAACGCTCAGGGCCGGTGTCACCCGGATGCGGCTGCGCGATCGGTTTGAAGAAGCCGACTTTCAGCCCGGCTCGCTCAAGCGTGCGCACCAACCCGAGGCTGATGGAGGTCAGACCCACGCCAAAATCGGTGGGCGCGATAAAAAAAGTTTGCATGCGAATTCTCTAAAGTTGCATGGCAATGGCGATCGCCTATAGCTGACGACCTACCGAAATTCAGTCGCCAAGGTTATCGCTAACCGAGCCTTGTGCGCACCAACCGCAGGCAAAGGGTTGGCCTATTTTTTCAATACGTTGCGCCGCGTCGAGCACCCAGGCGCGTGATTGCCATGGCGGTTGATGGCGCAGGTGCTGGGTGTGGCCACAGGAAAGCTCGGCGACCCAATGACCTTCTTCGTCCTGATGGAAGCCGGTGATCGTCGAAACCCGTTTGTCCGGGTTGTGTTCGCTTTCGCGCGATTGCTTCGCTAAACTTGGCCTTTCTATATTCTTATGCAAAAGGTCTCGCCCCATGCTGATCGCCGCCAATAAGGCTGTCTCCATCGACTATACCCTGACCAACGACGCTGGTGAGGTCATCGACAGCTCCGCCGGCGGCGCTCCGCTGGTCTACCTGCAAGGCGCAGGCAACATCATCCCGGGCCTGGAAAAAGCTCTGGATGGCAAAGCTGTTGGTGACGAACTGGAAGTATCCGTTGAGCCGGAAGACGCTTACG
Organism: Pseudomonas sp. 43A; assembly: GCF_013363935.1. NCBI lineage: Bacteria > Pseudomonadati > Pseudomonadota > Gammaproteobacteria > Pseudomonadales > Pseudomonadaceae > Pseudomonas > Pseudomonas sp. 43A. The sequence continues at coordinate 6,072,591 of NZ_CP054880.1, read as the reverse complement.
GCGAATACGCCGCTGAGCTGGTCAGCACGCTGAGCCGCAGCATGTTCGAAGGCGTTGACGAGCTGGAAGTCGGCATGCAGTTCCACGCTTCGGCGCCGGACGGCCAGATGCAGATCGTCACCATCCGTGACCTCGACGGCGACGACGTAACAGTCGACGGCAACCACCCACTGGCCGGTCAGCGCCTGAACTTCAAAGTGAAGATCGTTGACATCCGTGACGCCAGCCAGGAAGAAATCGCTCATGGCCACGTCCATGGCGAAGGTGGCCATCACCACTGATTTTCTGCGCTAAGCTTCGAGTACTGGAGAGGCGCCTGCGGGCGCCTTTTTAGTCCGCGGCTGTCCTTGGTGACCTCGCCAAGTGGCTGTTTCGAGTAGAACATCGGAATCCTGGAGTTCGTCATGAGTGCTTTTCACGACCTTAAGTTGACAGCCCTGGATGGTCAGGAGCTACCGCTGGCGCCGTTCAAGGGCCAAGTCGTGCTGGTGGTCAACGTCGCCTCCAAGTGCGGCTTGACGCCTCAGTACGCGGCGCTGGAAAACCTCTATCAGCAATTCAAAGGCAAAGGCTTCAGTGTATTGGGCCTGCCGTGCAACCAGTTTGCCGGCCAGGAACCCGGTTCTGAAAAGGAAATTCAGGATTTCTGCAGCCTCAACTATGGCGTGACGTTTCCGTTGTCGAGCAAGCTCGAAGTCAACGGTCATGATCGTCACCAGCTCTACCGCCTGCTGGCAGGCGAGGGCGCGGAGTTTCCCGGTGATATCACCTGGAATTTCGAGAAGTTCCTGCTCGGCAAAGACGGCCGTGTGCTGGCCCGGTTCTCGCCGCGCACGGCGCCGGATGATCCGACCATTGTTCATGCGATTGAAAAAGCGCTGAGCTGAAATACGAAAATCGTCGCCTTCGAGCGACGATTTTTTGCCTGCCTTTTGAACCTTAATCATTCATATCAATAATGCTATCGCGCCGACGTGTTCACGCATATTATCGCCGTCATATGATTTTATGCCCTGTCGATAACGTTTTCGTGGAGCCTTTCGATGCCCGTTCAAGCCTTGTTCAAACCGTTCCATCTCGGTGCCCTCGAACTGCCGACCCGCGTGGTCATGGCGCCAATGACCCGCTCGTTTTCCCCAGGCGGCGTGCCTAATTCGAAAGTCATCGAATACTACCGCCGTCGCGCAGCCGCCGGTGTGGGCCTGATCATCACTGAAGGCACCACCGTCGACCACGTTGCCTCCAACGGCTACCCGAACGTGCCGCAGTTCTTCGGAGAGGCGCCATTGGCCGGCTGGAAGAAAGTCGTCGACGCCGTTCACGCTGAGGGCGGCAAGATCGTGCCGCAACTGTGGCACGTCGGCAGCGTGCGCCGCATCGGTACCGAGCCGGACGCCAGCGTGCCGGGTTACGGCCCGTCGGAAAAACTCAAGGACGGTCAGGTCGTGGTGCACGGCATGTCCAGACAAGACATTCAGGACGTGATCGCTGCGTTCGCCCAGGCCGCCAAGGATGCACAAAGCATCGGCATGGACGGCGTGGAAATCCATGGCGCACACGGGTATCTGATTGACCAGTTCTTCTGGGAAGGCAGCAACCAGCGCAGCGACGAATACGGCGGCAGCCTGGCTAACCGTTCGCGTTTCGCCATCGAGCTGATTCAAGCCATACGTGCTGCGGTCGGCGAAGGTTTCCCGATCATCTTCCGTTTCTCGCAGTGGAAGCAGCAGGATTACACCGCACGTCTGGTGCAAACTCCGCAAGCGCTGGGCGAATTCCTCAAGCCGTTGTCTGACGCCGGTGTGGATATTTTCCACTGCTCGACGCGGCGTTTCTGGGAGCCGGAGTTTGACGGCTCCGAACTGAACCTCGCGGGCTGGACGCGCAAACTCACCGGCAAGCCGACCATCACCGTCGGTAGCGTTGGTCTGGATGGCGAGTTCCTGCAGTTCATGGTCAACACCGACAAGGTCGCGCAACCGGCCAGTCTGGAAAACCTGCTGGAGCGTCTGAACAAAGAGGAATTCGATCTGGTCGCGGTGGGGCGCGCGCTGCTGGTCGATCCGGACTGGGCGCAGAAAGTCCGCGAAGGGCGTGAGCAGGATATTCTGCCGTTCAGCCGTGAGGCGTTGATGACGCTGGTTTAACCAGCGACTGTACTGACGCCATCGCGAGCAGGCTCACTCCTACAATTGGAATGCATTTCCCCTGTAGGAGTGAGCCTGCTCGCGATGGCGTTCTCCAAGTCGCCTGAACTCAAGGCAATGTCTGCGCATTCGGCACCACCTGCTCCCCCAAACAAGCTCCACGCAAATGCTTTTCAAACTGCTCGATAACCGCCGGCCAGCCTTGGCGACTCGCATGTTGCCGCGCATTCAGGCGCACACAGCGCAACCGCTCATCCTCTTCCAGCAACCACGCCGCCGCCTCGCAAAAGGCTTGCTCATCACCAGGCATCGCCAACACGCCGTTGTAACCATGGCGAATGTGCTGCGCCGCCGCAGCCTGATCGTAAGCCACCACCCCGAGCCCGGAAGCCAACGCCTCCAGCACCACATTGCCGAAGGTTTCGGTCAGGCTTGGAAACAGAAATATATCGCCGGACGCATAGTGCGCCGCCAACGCTTCACCGCGCTGTGCACCGCAGAAGATCGCTTCGGGCAAATCCTTTTCCAGCGCCAGCCGTTGCGGCCCGTCACCCACCACGATCAGCTTCAGATTGCGCTGTGGATAAGTGTCACGCAACTTTTCGAAGCAGCGTTTGAGCAGCCCAAGGTTCTTCTCCGGCGCGAGGCGTCCGACATGAATCACGGCAATATCGCGCTCGGACAGACCCCATTGCTCACGCAAGGCATTCATCCGCTTGCTCGGATGAAACAATTGGCTGTCCACGCCTCGAGACAACAGCGCCAACCGCTCGAAATGCCGCCGCTCCAGCTCCAGGCGCTGACTGACACTCGGCACTAACGTCAGCGCCGAGCGATTGTGAAACCAGCGCAGATAGTGCGTGAGCATCCGCGTCAGCAGGCCCAGACCGTACTGACTGGTGTATTGCTGAAAGTTGGTGTGGAACCCGCTGACCACCGAAATCCCCAGACGCCGCGCCGCCCGCAGCGCCGACAACCCGAGCGGGCCTTCCGTGGCGATGTACAGCACATCCGGGCGCTGACGCTTCCAGCGCCGCAGCAGTTTATGCATCGACGACTGGCCCCATTGCAGCCCCGGATACCCCGGCAACGGCCAGCCCCGACACAACAGCAGCGCTTCATCTTCACTGCGCTGCGGATCGCCAGCCTGCCGCGGGCGCACCAGTTCGACCTGGTGGCCGCGCGCGCGCAGCCCATCGCACAAGCGGCCAAGCGTATTGGCCACGCCGTTGATTTCCGGTGGGAAGGTTTCGCTGATCAGGGTGATATGCAGAGCTGTCGTCATGACCTCAGTGTCGACTGAGGCCATGTCGTGCTTGTGACGTTCGGATGATGGATTTGTGACGCGCGTATGGTCAGCGGCCTAGCGCTGCGTTACCAGGTTTTCGGCACCACGCTCACGCACCCAGAACAACGTTGCCCCGGCCACTGCGGCCGGCATCATCAGGATGTTGACCACCGGAATCAGCAGCACCAGGTAGACGATCCCGCCAAAACTCATGCTCTGCCAGCGCTTCTGCCGCAGCCAGGCGAGCATCTCGTTCCAGCCCAGTTTGTGGTTGTCCGCCGGGTAGTCGATGTACTGGATCGCCATCATCCATACGCCGAACAGCAGCCACAGCGGCGCGGCGATGATGTTCACCACCGGGATGAACGAGAGGATGAACAGGCCGATGGCGCGGGGCAGGAAGTAACCGAGTTTGCGCATTTCCCGGGCGAGGGTGCGCGGGACCATGGCTATCAACTCGCCCCAGCTGAACGCCGGGAAGTCATCAGTGCCGCGCACTACCACTTCGACTTTTTCCGCGAGGAAGCCGTTGAACGGTGCGGCGATCACGTTGGCGAGCATGGTGAAGGTGAAAAACACCATCAGCGCCACCAGCACTACAAACAACGGCCAGAGGATGTAGCTGAGAAAACTCAGCCAGTCGGGCAGCGATGGCATCAGCGTATCGACCCACAGGCTGAACTGGTGGCCGGCCAGATAGATCAATCCGACGAACAGCACCAGGTTGATCGCCAGCGGCAACAACACGAACAGGCGCAAGCCGGGGCTTAGGACCAGTTTCAGGCCTTCGCGCAGGTATTGCGGGCCAGACAGAACAGGGGCGGGCATAAGGTGCTCCGAGCAAGGGAAAACGCGCCGACCTTACCGACTTTGCAAGGGCTGCGAAAGCGCGGCAGAGCGATCGACATTCACTGTAACAAAGACGTCCATCTCGTCAGTGTGTCGGCATAGAGACCACCTATGAGCTGGATTGTTAAACCGTATTTCCTTAATCTTGCCCCCCTCGATACGCTGCACCCAACTTTTTACAGGACTGTCGAGCTCAAGCCTTCCCCAAGGTTTTCCACGGTCCTTTTTTATTCCCGCCGGCAGTCCGGCGATCCGGGCCTGTTTTTCGGCCCGGTCAACAGGAGCAGGTCATGTCTGAAGTCCGTCATTCGCGAGTGATTATTCTCGGTTCCGGCCCTGCCGGTTACAGCGCTGCGGTATACGCGGCCCGTGCCAACCTCAAGCCACTGCTGATCACCGGCATGCAGGCCGGCGGTCAACTGACCACCACCACTGAAGTCGACAACTGGCCGGGCGACGTCCACGGTCTGACGGGCCCGGTGCTGATGGAGCGCATGCGTGAACACGCCGAGCGTTTTGAAACCGAGATCGTCTTCGACCACATCAACGCTGTGGACTTCGCTTCCAAGCCGTACTCCTTGACTGGCGATAGCGCGACCTACACCTGTGACGCCCTGATCATCGCTACTGGCGCCAGCGCTCGTTACCTGGGCCTGCCGTCGGAAGAAGCGTTCATGGGTAAAGGCGTTTCCGCCTGCGCAACCTGTGACGGTTTCTTCTACCGCAACAAACCGGTAGCTGTGGTCGGTGGTGGCAACACCGCGGTTGAAGAGGCACTGTACCTGGCCAACATCGCCAGCACTGTGACTCTGATCCACCGTCGCGAAACCTTCCGCGCCGAAAAGATCCTGATCGACAAGCTCAACGCTCGCGTCGCTGAAGGCAAGATCATCCTCAAGTTGAACGCCAACCTCGACGAAGTGCTGGGCGACAACATGGGCGTGACCGGTGCGCGTCTGAAGAACAACGACGGCAGCTTCGACGAAATCACCGTCGACGGCGTGTTCATCGCCATCGGCCACACCCCGAACACTTCGCTGTTCGAAGGCCAGCTGACCCTGAAAGACGGTTATCTGGTGGTGCAAGGCGGCCGTGATGGCAACGCCACTGCGACCAGCGTCGAAGGTATCTTCGCCGCCGGTGACGTGGCTGACCACGTTTACCGTCAAGCCATCACCTCGGCAGGCGCCGGCTGCATGGCCGCACTGGACACCGAGCGTTACCTGGACGGTCTGCAGAACGCTTCGTTCTAAGATCGCAGGCATAAAAAACCGGCCATATTGGCCGGTTTTTTTGTGCCCGCAGGTTCAGCCACGCCGCATAACTCTGTGGGAGCGAGCTTGCTCGCGAAAGCGGCTTGTCAGTCGACATTAATGTTGAATGTCAGTCCGTATTCGCGAGCAAGCTCGCTCCCACAGGGGGGGCTGTAGGGATCAGCGGCGAGTCAGGGGTTGGGCGGTAAATTTCACGCCGGCCAGGCCGTGCTTGATCAACGCACGAATGTTGCCGTGATCGCTGCCCTCAGGCGTCGCCACCACCGAGCGGTAATGCTCACCAAACGCCAGCAGCGCTTCTTCATCGCTCAGACCTTCCAGCAGCGCCAGACCCAAGGTCTTGCACGAGCCTTCGTTCTGTCCGGCGGCGTTTTCCACGCCGCCATTGTTGAACGCCTGCGGTTGATAGTCGTAACCGGCGGCAATGAACGCCAGAGTGTCGGCGAAAGCGTGTTCGCCGCTGTTGAGGCGGGCGCGCAGGGTGTTCAGGTCACTCATGGGTTTTTCCTTTGGCGAACGCCGCTTGCTGGTCGGCGTTGGCTTCTTGCTGATATTGGGCTTTCCACTCGGCGTACGGCATGCCGTAAACCACTTCGCGGGCGTCATCGAGGCTGACCTCGATCTGGCGCTCGTCGGCTTCGGCCTTGTACCACTTCGACAGGCAGTTGCGGCAGAACCCGGCGAGGTTCATCAGGTCGATGTTCTGCACGTCCTTGCGGCTGTCCAGGTGCGCGACCAGCCGGCGGAAGGCAGCGGCTTCGAGTTCGAGGCGTTGTTGATCAGTCATAAAAGTCTCTGCGAGACAGCTTCGAGCGGCAAGCTTCAAGCTGCAAGATTGGATCGGGGTCGGCCGTTAGCTTACCGCTTGCAGCTCGAAGCTTGAAGCTCAGCGGCTAGCCGCGAGCGTGATCGACACCGACTCGGCAAAACGCAGCGCATGCGGCTTGTCGACTTCGACTTCGGCGTACAGCACTGATCCGTTGCTCATCACCAGATCGAGCAATTCCTGAGTCAGGCGTTCGAGCAGCGCAAAGCGATTGCCCTCGACGTGGGCGATGATCGATTTAGTGATGGTGCGGTAATTCAGCGCGTGGTCGATGTCGTTGTCACGCACCGCTTCCTGCGCGGCATACAGAATGGTCAGATTGATCAGCACATCCTGCTTGTTGAGGATCTCTTCCTCGTTGATCCCGATAAAGGTGCGCAAGCGCAGATCCTTGACCCGGATGCGCGCCATTCCCGGCTGAAGTTGTGGCATTTACTTGCTCCGTCCAATCAATTGCAGGAACTCCTGGCGGGTGTTGCTCGACTCGCGAAAGGCGCCGAGCATGACCGAGGTGTTCATGGTCGAATTCTGTTTTTCGACACCGCGCATCATCATGCACATGTGTCTGGCCTCAATGACCACGGCGACACCGGCAGCATCGGTGACCTGTTGCACCGCATCGGCGATTTGCCGGGTGAGGTTTTCCTGAATCTGCAGGCGCCGGGCGAACATGTCCACCAGACGCGCTATTTTCGACAGGCCCAACACCTTGCCCGTCGGAATATAAGCCACATGGGCCTTGCCGATGAAGGGCAGCAGGTGATGTTCGCACAAAGAGTACAACTCGATGTCGGCGACGATGATCATCTCGTCGCTGTCCGAGGCAAACAGCGCGCCATTGACGATCTCGTCGACGTTCTGTTCATAGCCGTGACACAGGTATTGCATGGCCTTGGCCGCGCGTACCGGGGTGTCGCGCAGTCCTTCACGGTCAGGGTCTTCACCGAGGCCGATGAGGATTTCGCGGTAGTTCTCGGGCAGTGAGCGGCTCATGGGCAGCCTCGCAGGCAGGTGTTATTTGACGTGCCTTCCGCCGTTGACGGTCAGGGTCGTACCGGTGACATAAGGGTTGTTGAGCAGATAGCGCAGGCTCTGATAGATCACTTCGCTGCCGGGTTCGATGCCCAGCGCAGACTTGGCCAGCGCCTTGGCGCGGTATGCCGCGTCGTCGTCAGGATTGAACAATAGCAGGGCCGGGGCGATGCCGTTGACCTTGATGGCCGGCGCATAGCGGGCGGCGAAGGACAGCGTCAGACTGTCGAGCCCGGCTTTGCTGGCGCAATAACCGATGTGCTTGCTGCTGCCTTTGCGGGTGACATCGTCGCTGATATGGATGATGTCGGCGGGCGTCGAGTGCTTTAGCAGTTCACCGCAGTGCAGGTTGATCAGGTACGGCGCAAGCATGTGCAGATTGAACATGCCCGTGAACGCTTCGGCTTCGCTGCCCGGGGTTTCGGCCAGCCATTCGGAGGCATTGTGCACGATGGCGCGCAGGCTCTCGGTGTGGGTTTTCAGTTCCTTGATGAAGGCAAGAATCCCGGCTTCGCTGGAAAAATCGGCGAACAGGCCAGTCGCGCCCAGATCGCGTAGTGCCTGCACGCCGGGGCGTTCGCTACGGTAGGTGAAGATGACGCGATAGCCTTCTTCGAGCAACCGCTGCGCGCAATGCAGACCGACACGCTGGCCGGCACCGGTGATGAGGATCGGGGCTGAGGAATCAGGCATGAAAGGCTCGCATCGCGGTGGGAGCAAAAACTATAACAGCGACGAGCCTGAAAAGATTGCAGCCTGCGGCAGCTCCTACCCTGGTCTGTGTTCAGTCCTGTAGGAGCTGTCGATTGCAACGAGGCTGCGATCTTTAATGTTTCTGAGGTGTCGCCGAAACAGGCAGGCGCACCGGGGTGCTGTTCAGCCAGTTCGCCAGCAAGCGCGTCGACAGCGGAATAAAGAAGTAAACCATCAACGGCGTCAGGCAAGCGGTGCTGATCAAAACGCGCGGCAACAACCCCATGTCAGCGAGCAACGGGCCGAAGACAAAGTTGAACAACAGTGACACCGGAAAAAACGCCAGCCAGATCGCAACGGCCTGTTTCCAGCGCGGTGGACGTTGGCCGACGGCGCCGAACCAGCCCTCGATACCGCTGACCCGATGCTCTTTCGGATGGGCAAACAGATCGCTGCCTCGACTCAACCACGCGGTGCGTGATACCGAATGTTCCCACGCATGCAGGGTTTGCTCATCGACAAAGCGAAAAATGATCTGGAATTCGTTATCGCCGGGTGGCGGAGCGAGCACACCAGAACCTAGGTAGCCGGGGAAATCTGTAGCCAGTTGTTCGCCTTCGCGCAGCCAGGCGATCAAGTCTTGATAGCGGCCATCAGCGACGCGACGGGCAACCATCAGCGTGACGGGGGAAGTAGACATTTTGTATCTCCGTATTTCGAGTGCGTCGCTCCGGGTAGGAGTTTCGCCTGACGCAGGGCTGGGGTAGAGGCCTGCGTTTTTCAACAAGCAAGGATTATTCCGGTTTTTCACGATTAAACCAGCGACTTTCGTCGCATTTCACCACTTGAACCCAATTAGGGCATAAGCGTTAGAATGGGATCCAATTGAACCGACATGGAAGTTGAACGCCATATGCCTGTCATCACGGACGCAAGCCCCGCTACGCAGGCCTCTGTTGCGCTCGAGCGCGCTGATCTGTTCCCGATCCGTGAGGTCGCGCGCCTTACCGGTGTAAACCCGGTGACCTTGCGCGCATGGGAGCGGCGCTATGGTTTGATTCAGCCGACACGCACCGAAAGTGGGCATCGGCTCTATTCGATGACCGATATCGAGCGCGTGCGCAGCATTGTTGACTGGATTGATCGCGGTGTCGCCGTGAGCAAAGTCGGCAAGATCCTCGCCAAGACCGAACCGAAGAAAGTGCTGGCGCACATCATCTCCGATGATCTGGTGCAGGCTGATTATCTGCAGTGGCAGGAACAGATCCAGCAGGCGGTCAGCGCATTCGATGATCAGCAACTGGACCGTGTATATGGTCAGATTTTCTCTTCTTACTCATTGCCGGTGGTGTTTCAGGACATCCTCATGCCGCTGTGGCTGCAATTGTTGCAGCGCCAGGAGGCGTTCGGGCAAACCAGCGAGTGGCTGTTCTTCGATGGATTCCTGCGGGCGCGGGTGTTGCAACGGATTGTCATGCTGCGCGGCACGCAACCGCGCCGGGTGATCGTCAGCGCGCTGGCCGGGCAATGTCGAGAGCTGGAGTTGCTGGTGGCGGCGCTGTTTCTCAGCGACAGCAATTCTGGTGTTCGAGTGCTGACCACCGGTCAGCCGTTCGATGAGCTGACGTTGGTTTGCGAAAAAATCAAACCTGACGCACTCGTCCTGTTTTCCAATCACGCGCCCAGCGCCGAATTGCCTCGGCGTTTGAACCGGCTGGCATTGAGTCTCGATTGTCAGTTGATGCTGGCGGGCAACGCTTCAGATCTGGCGCAGGACAGCCTGGCCGGATCTTCTGTAGCGTGTCTGGGCAATGAAGGGGCGAACATGCGTCAGCGCATGCTGCAATTTATGGCCGGGAAGCTGGATACCTGAACCTCAGGTGTGAAGCGCAGGATGCGTCAGGCGATGTTGCTGCAGGATGAACTGGCGCAGACGCTCGGTTTCGTCGGTGTCGGTCTGGCTCAGTTCGTAGGCATAGAAACCACTTTCGGTTTCCCGTTCGAAATTGCCGCGCAATGAAATCCGTTCGTATCCCGAAGGGCTGAACCACAGCGCGAAGTGCTTGGGTGGTTTGGTCTTGTTGCGCACTTCCAATAGCACACCCTTGTGCGAAACCTCGTGGACCCACAACGTGCCCGGCTGACCTTTGGCGTTCTCCAGGGCTACTGGCTCTTCGAGAGTCAATCGCCATGGCCGCACCATCGGGCCGTCCTCATAAATGCTCGGCACGCCGAGGCGCAGATGCAACGCGTGAAACTCGTCTTCCACCAGATGCAGCGGGAAGGTCATTTGTTGATTTTCGAAGTTGGCCTGAATGGTCACCTGCTCGTGAGCGGCCAGCCGCGTGAGCAAATCACGAATCTGCGAACCGCCGTTAACCAGCAGACTCGACGTCGCATCCCGCACGTTCAATTGCGGGTTGTGCTGCATGGTCTGGATGAAATCCAGCTCATCCTGAGTGAGTAGGGCGTCGCGCTGCATGGCTAACTCGAAAGATATAGTTACAAAGTCATTGGTGATTGTAGTTAATGACACTTAGTTCGCGATTTTGTTTTGACCGTTTGTCGCTTTCAGTGCAGCCAGTTCTGCTTCAAGGGCTGCGACTTGAGCTTCAAGCTGCGCCACGCGCTGCTGAGCCTTGACCTGAACGGTGACGTCCTTCTGCACGCCAACGAAATAAGTCTGCCCGTCATCGGCGTTTTTCACCGTTGAAAGCGACAGTTCATTCCAGAACGGTGTGCCGTCCTTGCGATAGTTGCGCAGGATTTCCCGGCACGATCCGCCGTTATCCAGCGTCTCGCGAATCAGTTTCAGGCTGTCCTGATCTCGGTCTCCAGACTGCAGAAAGCGGCAGTCCTGATAGAGGATTTCCTCGCTGGTGTAGCCGGTCAGTCGTTCAAAGGCCGGGTTCACATAGATCAGGATATCGTTCTGTTCACCTTCCTTTTCGGCGACCACGATCCCGTCGTTCGACGCGTTGATTACCATTTGCAGCAGGCTGGCGTTGATCATCTTTGAATCCTTTCAGAGTTGTCAGTGGCACGCATTCTAGAAGAACCGTAGGCGCTGTCTACTGGCCATTACCGCCAATTGAGATCCAATCGCAGCTTTGCGCTGGAGGCTGTTACTATCGCCGCTCTTTTTTCCAGTTTCAGGATCAGATTGATGAAAGTCGCCATCCTCTCCGGTTCGGTCTACGGCACCGCCGAAGAAGTCGCCCGCCACGCCCAGAACCTGTTGAAAGACGCTGGCATTGAAACCTTCTACAACTCGCGCGCCAACCTCGCCGACATCCAGGCGTTCGGCCCCGAAGCGTTGCTCGCGGTGACCTCGACCACCGGCATGGGCGAATTGCCCGACAACCTGCAACCGCTGTATTCGGCGATTCGCGACCAGCTGCCAGCGCAACTGCTCGGTTTGCCGGGTGCAGTGATTGCCCTGGGCGACGCCAGTTATGGCGACACCTTCTGCGGCGGTGGCGAGCAAATGCGTGAACTGTTCGGCGAACTCGGCGTGCGCGAAGTGCAAGAGATGCTGCGCATCGACGCCAGCGAAAGCGTCACCCCGGAAACCGATGCCGAGCCTTGGCTGGTACAGTTTATCGACGCGCTCAAGGGCTGATTCCGCGCTCGCGCAACAGCGCCAGCCATGCCTGCGCCGCTTTCGACAGATACGCGCCGCGACGCCAGATGAAGGCGATATCCCAACGCAGATAATCCGGCGCGCGCAAGGTCAGGCGGACCACGCCTGGCCTTACCAGGCCCCGTGCGACCACGCTGGGCAACAGCACCACGCCTTGCCCGGCGGCCACCAGCGCCGCAAGAAAATCGGCCTGCCCGCTGCGTCCACCTTCCTGCGGGGTAAAGCCCAGTTGCTGGCACGCCTGCAGCAAGCGGTCGTTGAGTACGAAGCTGCGCTGATAGAGCAGAAAGGGCGTCTCGGCCAATTCTTGCAGACCGATCTCACCCCGCTCGGCCAGCGGATGATCCACCGGCAGCAGGGCGTCGAGTGGCTCATCGCAAAACAGCTGACAGTCGAATTGCGGATCCCTTGGCAACAGACTGCCGCCCAATTCCAGTTCCCCGCTCAACACTGCCTGCTCGATATTGCGACTGCCGCCCTCCAGCAATTGCACGCTGATATTCGGATAGCGCCGCCGGTATTCGGCAAACAGTCCGGCGAACAGCGCGTCGCTGCCGAGTAGTGGCAAGCCGAGTCGCAGCTCTCCACGGGCCATATGACTGAGGTCGTCCAGTTCCGCGAGCAACTCGTTGCGCAACCGCAGCATGCCCTCGGCCCGTTGCAGCACGACGCTGCCAGCGGCGGTCAGGCGCAATTGCGAACCGAGCCGTTCAAGCAATGGCGTGCCGAGGCTCTGCTCCAGTTGCGCGATCTGTTTGCTGACCGCTGATTGACTGATATGCAGGGTTTTTGCGGCCTGGGTGAAACCGCCCTGATGCATGACTTCGACAAAACTTCGCAGCTGTTTGAATTCCATTACCTGATTCCGTTTTGGAATGGCTTTGAGTCTAACAATTCGCTTCGGAGATGGCTGTGCGCTTCGTAAAATAAGCGCATGTCAGGAGCAAAATCATGAACGTCGTCCCCCTCAAGTACCTTTCTCGTTTAGTCGTCGAACTCGCCGTGTTGCTCGGTCTCTACCTGTTCGGCTGCCAACTGGCGGCCTGGCTGGCGTGGCCAATCCCCGGCGGCGTCATCGGTATGGCGCTGTTGCTGCTGGCATTTGCCTTTGGATGGGTCAAACCGGCAGCGCTGCAATTGGGCGCGGGACTGCTGATGGCCGAGATGTTGTTGTTCTTTATTCCGGCGCTGATGAGTCTGCTCGACTACGGCGCGCTGTTGCGCAATGACGGCTGGCGGATTCTGTTGGTGATCGCCGCCAGCACCTTGATGGTGATGTTAGTCACGGCGTTCACCGTCGAGCTTGCGGTGCGCATGAGGCGTTCCCATGAAGCTTGAATGGATGCCGATGTTTTGGCTGGCTTTCACCCTGTTGGCGTATCTGTTCAGCCGCTGGTTGTATCGGCGCACCGGACGCTACGTCTTGTCACCGTTGATTCTGGTGCCGGCGTTGCTGCTGGCGCTCGCCGTGCCGCTGCACACCGCCTATGCCGAATATTCCAGCAACACCCACTGGCTGATGCTGGTGCTCGGCCCGGTCACCGTGGCTTTCGCCGTGCCGATCTGGCAGCAACGCCGTTTGTTGATGCGGCACTGGTCGGCACTCCTGCTCGGCATGGTTGCCGGTAGTGCCGCATCGATCGGCACCTCGTTCGGACTGGCCAGGGCGCTGGCGCTCGACAGCTCGGTGACGATGTCACTGGTGCCGCGCTCGATCACCACACCGTTCGCCATGCCGCTGGCGCAGAACCTGGGAGGCGTGCCGGAGTTGACCGCAGTCTTCGTGATGTTCACCGGTGTGTTTGGCGCGATGCTCGGCGGCGTGTTGTTGAAGTGGTTGCCATTGCGCAGCGCCTTGGCGCGCGGTGCATTGTTCGGGGTTGGCGCGCACGGTGCCGGGGTCAGCCGGGCCCATGAAGTGGGCGGCGAAGAAGGCTCAGTCGCCGGGCTGGTGATGGTGCTGACCGGTTTGCTGAATCTATTCGCTGCACCTTTGTTGGCGTCGTTGCTTTGACATGGATCCAAGCTGTTTGCATCGCTGACCCGGTCAGTCATCAAGCTGGCTGCCAATGCAACTACGCGATTGCCTGCACCTGACTAGACTGCTGTCACGTGCAGAACAATAAGAACGCAGAGGTGCATACAGTGAGCGTAGCCCCCGTCCAATCGTCCCTTAATGTCAAAGACCAGGTCAGCGCCGCCGAGTGGCAGACCCGTGTCGATCTCGCCGCCTGTTATCGTCTGGTCGCGCTGCATGGCTGGGACGATCTGATCTTCACTCATATTTCCGCCAAGGTGCCGGGCACCGAAGACTTCCTGATCAACCCGTTCGGTCTGATGTTTCATGAGATCACCGCCTCTAGCCTGGTGAAGGTCGATCAGGCCGGCAACAAACTCATGGACAGCCCCTACGAGATCAACCCCGCCGGCTACACCATCCATAGCGCCGTGCACGAAGTGCGACACGACGTGGTTTGTGTGCTGCATACGCACACCGCTTCCGGTGTCGCAGTGTCGGCGCAAAAGCAGGGCGTGTTGCCGATCAGCCAGCAATCGCTGTTCGTGCTGTCGAGCCTGGCGTATCACGCCTATGAAGGCGTGGCGCTGAACCACGAAGAAAAGGCCCGTTTGCAGGCCGACCTCGGCGAGAGCAATTTCCTGATGCTGCACAACCACGGTCTGCTGACCTGTGGAGGCACCATCGCCGACACTTTTCTGATGATGTTCACCTTCCAGCGCGCCTGCGACATTCAGGTCATGGCGCAAACCGGCGGGGCTGAACTCATCGCCATCGAACCGCAAATTCTGGCAGGCGCCAAAGCGATGATCGCCGGCGTCACTAAAAGTGCTCGAGGCATGGGTGGTGCGCTGGCCTGGCCGGCGTTGCTGCGCAAACTCGATAAACAAGACCCCGGATATAAACTCTAATGCCTCTTGCCGAGATTCCTCTGTGTGTCTGGCGCAAACGCAGCCAGACGTTCGTCTTTCGTGGCCAGCCGATTCGTTACTGGACAGCGGGGCAGGGTGAGCCGTTGCTGCTGATCCATGGCTTTCCGACCGCTAGTTGGGATTGGCATTACCTGTGGCAGCCGCTGGCCCAGCGTTATCGCGTGATTGCCTGTGACATGCTCGGCTTTGGCGATTCGGCCAAACCGCTCAATCACAGCTACAGCCTGCTGGAACAGGCTGATCTGCAACAGGCCTTGCTCGCGCATTTGCAGGTCGAGCAACCGGTGCATGTGCTTGCGCATGATTACGGTGACAGCGTTGCGCAGGAACTGCTCGCCCGGCACTACGAAGACCAGATCGAAGTGGCCAGTTGTGTGTTTCTCAACGGCGGATTGTTCCCGGAAACCCACCGTCCGGTGCTGATGCAGAAACTGCTGCTCAGTCCGCTGGGCTGGATGATTGGCCGCGCGTTCACGCGCGATGCGCTGGTGAAAAGCTTCCGGCAGATCTTTGGCCCGCAGACCCGGCCGACTGAAAGTGAGCTGGACGATTTCTGGAGCCTGGTCGACAGCAATCGCGGGCCACGGATCATGCACAAGTTGATCAGCTACATTCCCGAACGCCGCGTGCAGCGTGATCGCTGGGTGATGGCGATGCAGCGCGGTGAAATTCCGTTGCGGGTGATCGATGGCGAGGTCGATCCGATTTCCGGGGCGCACATGGTCGAGCGTTACCGCGAATTGATTCCCGACGCGGACACGGTGTTGTTGCCGGGCATCGGCCACTATCCGCAGACCGAAGCGCCAGTGCAGGTACTCAAGCACTATCTGGCGTTTCGCGAACGCTTCGTGCTGCCACCGCGCAAAGTGGCCTGCTCCTGAAGGATCAAAAGATCGCAGCCTTCGGCAGCTCCTACACAAATCCAATGTAGGAGCTGCCGAAGGCTGCGATCTTTTGATCTTTTGATCTTTTGTTTCTTTGACACCCTCATCATCCCCCAACCTTATTGCACACCATTCAGCCTCAGCCGTATTCGTTGTGACCAAAAGCCCTGTACCTGACACTCAGGATCAATACTGGCCTGCTGGAGTTGCTGCGATGAATGAGTCTGTGCGTTTCGAAGATAAAGTCGTCATCGTCACCGGAGCCGGTGGTGGCCTCGGACGCGCCCATGCATTGCTGTTTGCCAGGCAAGGCGCCAAAGTGCTGGTCAACGACCTCGGCGGCTCGACCCAGGGCGAGGGCGCCAATGCCTCCGCCGCCGACCGCGTGGTGGCGGAAATCCGCGAAGCTGGCGGCATTGCCGAAGCCAACCACGACTCGGTCACCGACGGTGACAAACTGGTGCAGAACGCCCTCGATGCCTTCGGCCGTGTCGACGTCGTCGTCAACAACGCCGGGATCCTGCGCGACAAGACCTTTCACAAGATGGACGACGCCGACTGGGATCTGGTTTACCGCGTCCACGTCGAAGGCGCCTACAAAGTCACCCGCGCCGCATGGCCGCACCTGCGCGAGCAAAACTACGGCCGGGTAATCTTCACCGCCTCGACCTCGGGCATCTACGGCAACTTCGGCCAGTCCAACTACGGCATGGCCAAACTGGGCCTGTATGGATTGACCCGCACCCTGGCCATCGAAGGTCGCAAGAACAACATTCTCGTCAATGCCATCGCGCCAACCGGCGGCACGCGCATGACCGAAGGCCTGATCCCGCCGCAAGTGTTCGAGCAATTGAAGCCGGAGCTGGTCAGTCCGCTGGTGGTGTATCTGGCCAGCGAGCAATGCCAGGAGACTTCCGGGTTGTTCGAAGTGGGTGGCGGCTGGATGGGCAAGGTGCGCTGGGAACGCAGCCTCGGCGCCGGCTTCGACCCACGCGTGGGTTTCTCGCCGGAAGACGTGGCGGCGCACTGGCAACAGATTTGCGATTTCGAAGGGGCGGCGCATCCGAAGGACAATATCGAGGCGCTGAAGGAAATGATGGCGAATTTGCAGAAGTATTCGGTTTAAGGGACGTTTGAGCCTCGCTGCGTTCTCGATGCGGCGAGGCTCGTTCCATTATTCCTTGTACCGTTTATCAATCATGAATTCCGGGATTCTCCAGTTTGGACCCGCAATGGCGACAGCCACATTGCCCTCAGCCAATACACCCTCATGAAATAATTCCTCATAAGTTCTCCACAATTCACCGCGCGCGATGACTTCAAATCGATAACGCCCGAACAGTGTGTCGATTGAGGGAAATGCCAAACCGATAGCCAAAACTGATAACAAGTCTCTGAGATTTTCTTGCCTGACAGCTTGTTCGAGTTTTGCAATCGAACTCTTGCATCCGCTGACGCATTCAAATGCTTCCCGCTCCTGTTTTTTCGCCGCGTCGATGGCCTCGTCGGTATAGCGTAATGACTCATCGTCGCTCAGTTTGAAGTCTTCAAGTGTGGCCGTATGGAGGTTATTCCAAAGGGACGGATTACTTTTGGGAATGTAGTCGTCGGCGAATCCCATCGCTCTGAATCGCTCCATCATTCGAAGTGAATAGGCATAGAACCGTCGATCGGTATCGGTCATCTCGAGCTTGCGCTCCAGTATGGCGTCAAGACGCTTGATCATGATGAGGTTGGCTGCAGACCCTTTTCCTTCAATTTTTGTTTCTGCGACCTCAACAAAACTTTGCTCCAACATTCGTTTTACTCACTGCGAATTTTCGGTTTTGCGGAGCAATTAACCTACATCAGCTTTCGAACGGAAAAATCTGCATCGATCGTCAGTAATGACCTGCTTGGTTGTATGAATAATGTGGAAGGCGGTTTGATAGCTTGGCATTAGAAGATAAAAAAGGAGATTTCCTACAACAATAGGGGATTTTCCCGCTGATGCAGATGGCATGGGTAAAACGGCGCGCAAAAAAGGCCGCTGCAAACGCAGCGGCCAAGGTAAGACGTTGGATCAAGGAGCGACAAATCACCGTTAGTGCATGGCTGCGCAATAATTTATCCGAAACATTGGCAGCAGATTTGTGATTTCGAAGGTGCGGCGCATCCGAAAGGCAACATTGAGGCGCTGAAAGAGAAGATGGCGAATTTGCAGAAGTATTCGCTTTAAGGGGTGAGGCCACCAAGCTCGGGCTTGGCGGCCAACAAACCATTAAACGTATCGTTTTTCGGTCATGAATTTTGGAGCCTTCCAGTTGGGGCCTTTAATAGCTAAGCCTTTATCTCCGTGTGCCAGTACTCCAGACGCAATGAGTCGAGTGTAGGCACCCTCAAGGGCTCCATATTGACTGATCAAATCTCGGTTGTATTGTCTGATCATCATGTCTAGGTGCGGGTTTGGTTTGAACAGTGAAAATACGGTCACGATGTCATCCAATGGTTCATTTTTTACAATTTGTTCAATGGTATTCATTACCACATCTCCTTAAGCAACTTCTGGTACTCACGCTCTTCTTGCCGCCTGGCAGCTTCCAGCGCCTCTGGCGTATATAACAACGTTGGATCATCTTTAAGCTTGTAATCCTCCAGTGTTGCAGTGTGGACGTTGTTCCATACGGAAGAGTCTTTGTCGGGCATTTCCGTGTCCCCACATCCCAAGGCTTTAAGCCTTTCGAACTCTCTGATCTCATGAGTGTAGAAGCGTTTGTCGGTATCGGTTACCTCTAGTTCTCCTCGAAAAATTCGTTCTAGGCGATCGATCATTATTTTATTCGCATCAGAATCGGGGAACTTTGAAGTGTGTAGCCTCACGATATTAATTCCGTTTTTTGCGATGATGGACGGTGCCCAGTCCGAGCTTGTAACCGGTAACCCTGTTTCTTCGGGGTTGAAATCTCGCCCGCTGTGTTCTCCGTCCTCGACACCCCCGTACGGACTGCTAAACACCACATAAAGCGGCGCAATCCCCGAGTCATCGGGAAACACGATGATGAATCGTTCCCAGCCTTCGACCAGAATCGGATTCAGGTCCAGCCGTCCTTCAATCGGAACAATCGGAGCGCCCGTATACGCAGGGGAGTCGGTATCTAACATGGGCGACTCAGTCGAGCTGTCACCCGGCGAGATAGCGGGCGTCCAGGTTAGAAAGTCCGTCGGCGAATCTGGCAGCGCTACTTCATAAACATCATTCAGCAAGTCATAGGCCGCATTCAGAACCAGCACACTCGAGCGGATATGGAAGTCATCGCTTGTGGCGACGAAGATTTCCGCGCCAGCCCCGAGCCGCCTTACGCCCAAGCCCACAGGCAGCTCCAGCGTGCCTTGCCGATCGGCTGTTTCACGCAGTGTCTGTGCAGACTCCGACGACAACTCGGCAAGCGGCACGCTCATGGAAAAGCGCTCGCCATTGCCCAGACGTGAAGGCATCAGCAGCGCCGCGAAACCTACCAATACCGGACCGCTGATCAGCGCAGCGGCTGCCGCTTTCACGGTCAGTAATCCCACCCTCAGCGAATCAAGAATTGCCGATGCTGCCGAGGAAGGAAGACGAATGGCTGTCGAGGAGAAGGAGAAGTGCGGTCTGGTGGAAGCCACAACACCTGAGGCAGGGTAAACCTGTTGAATTTCTGGCGGTTGACGTTGCTGCTTTAGGGCTTCCTCCTCTTGTTTGGAAACCGCTTGAAGCTCATGCAGATGTCGTTGGTTTTCGTGTTGTTGCTGGATTTTCAGCGTCGCCAGTTGCGCTTGTCTTTTGGCAACGTTAGTCGCGGTCTCGATCACCTTGCGACGAATTTCCAGGCTTTGCTCCTCTGCTAGAACCTGACTTTGAATAGCCTCGATACGCTGTTCCATTTCAGCGTTAAGACGAGCCTGTTCCGCAGCGAACGCCTGTGCAGCCGCTTCCATGTTGAATTGCGCTTCTGCCAATGCTGCTTTCAGTGTCGCGACGCGTTTTTTTTCCTGAGCTTCAGCTTCAGCGTTGATGCGAGCCACTTCGCTAGCCAGGCGCGCCAGATGGGCGTCCTGACGCTGTTTCTCAGCTAGCGCGGCGATTCGCGCCTGTTCCCGTACGCGGACCTGTTCCTGTTCAAGACGGGCGGCGTCGGCAATGTCACTCTGGCGTTGTTGCTCGGCTGCGATGCGGGCACGTTCTTCAGCCAAGCGCTGAGTCTCTGCCAGAGCCGCAAGTCTTGCTTGCTCCAGGCGCGCGGCTTCGGCGAGTTCTCTTTGACGTTGCTGTTCTTGGGCAATCCGTGCACGTTCTGCCGCTACTCGCTGAGCATCTGCCGCCGCTTGTGCTTGCGCCTGATCATTTGTCTGAACGGCGGCCAGCCAGTTCTGTACGTTGACCTGCTGCTGGTTAAGCATCTGGATTGATTGCGCCAGCAATTTTGCTTCGTGCGCGGCTCTGTATGAAACGACCCAGGCGTTAACAATCCCCAGCAGATAGTCTCTTCTATTGCGGCTTACTTTTACGTGATAGTCATGAAAGTTCTTGCTCAGTGGATCTTCGCCAAAGAACTGATTGGCCAGTGCAGTTTTTTGCTGAAATTCAGCTGTTTTCCTTGAGATTAATAACTGGCGTACTCCCAGCTCTCGAATGATCGCTTCTGCGGGAGGAAGTGGATGGGGCGTGCCTTCCAGTCGTGTCGCTGCCAACTCCTGTTCAATTAGCCCTGGCAGTTGCTCTGTCCGAGTCCGGAATTCGCCACTGATTTGTAGTGTGTGGGCATTAAATTCATGGGCATTGGCCCGGGTGGCGTTGGGAGAGTTGAACATCCCTCCGCCCGGAATGGCCGTGATGATAGCTTGAATTATTGGCATCCCTGGCGGAGCTTCTGCTGTCGTATGAACAGCTTCCGTTAATACAAAGGGTGGAGGATTCTGCATATTCATGTCCTTTTGAATGTGCTTGATAGTTACCAATTGCCAATCAGTAGTGATGACAGTTGCGACGAATTGATGGGTTTCAAGTTACAGCAGAGTTGCTGTTAACGAGTCTGAGAAGACCGTAAGTAACTAGATGTTGTTGTGTGGGAGCTTTCGAAGGCGGATAACTTCGCCAGCAGAATTCTTTTGTGTAAAAAGAAATTTCCGACAGGGATTGAGCAAAGCTGTAAGACGAGTCCGCTCACTTTCCAGCAGGCATAAAAAAGGCCGCTGCAAACGCAGCGGCCAAGGTAAGACGTTGGATCAAGGAGCTACAAATCAACGTCAGTGAACACCGGGGCGATAAACCGAAGTCTTCGATTTATCTGAAATCTGTCAGCAATGGCCTGAGTTCTCAAAGGCCTCTGCTTCGTGCTTTGCGGCGTGTCCCGTGAAAGCGCGTTCAGAATAAGGTCTTGAGCGCGTAGGAAAAATACCGATTCCGGACATGCACTGTTGCGGGGCATGCAACAGTCCCGTGATCCGATGTGCACCATGCACTGGACTGATGATCCGCCATCCAGCCGATCCATGAACGGCGCAAAGTTCCGCCGCGCAAGGCCATTCATCCTTTCGAGCGACAACACGAATACCTCCTTGGTGCGCTTATCGACGCGGTTGCCCGGCAGTAGGGTGGGGCCTTCTGTCACTCACCGGGGAAGACGCATGACAAAAACAACAATGCGCGCCATCTTCACACCGCAGGCGCTGGCAGCCGCGGTGGCTTTGGGTTGCTGCGCCCAGGCGCAAGCGGTCGCGTTCAACATTGGCGAGATTGAAGGCACCTTCGACTCGTCGCTGTCGGTCGGCGCGAGTTGGGGCATGCGTGATGCCGACAGATCGCTGGTCGGTACGGTCAACGGTGGTACCGGGCAATCCTCGACCGGTGATGACGGGCGCCTGAACTTCAAGAAGGGCGAGACCTTCTCGAAAATCGTCAAAGGCATTCACGACCTCGAACTGAAGTACGGCGATACCGGCGTGTTTGTGCGCGGCAAATACTGGTACGACTTCGAACTCAAGGACGAGGACCGCGAGTTCAAGCCGATCAGCGACAGCGGCCGCAAGGAAGGGGCGAAATCTTCCGGCGCACAAATTCTCGATGCATTCGTCTATCACAACTATTCCATCGCCGATCTGCCGGGCACCGTACGTGCGGGCAAACAGGTGGTGAGCTGGGGCGAAAGTACCTTCATCGGTAACTCGATCAACAGCATCAACCCGATCGACGTCTCAGCGTTTCGTCGCCCCGGAGCGGAGATCAAGGAAGGTCTGATTCCGGTCAACATGCTGTTTGGCTCGCAAGGCCTGACCGATCAATTGACCGTCGAAGGTTTCTATCAACTGGAATGGGATCAGACTGTTCTCGACAACTGCGGCACCTTCTTCGGTGTCGATGTGGCGGCGGACGGTTGCAACAACGGCTACACCGTCGGCAACCCGGCAATTGCACCGTTTGTGCCGCTGACCCAGGCTTTTGGCCAAGGCATTCAGGTGACTCGCGAAGGCGTGGTGATCCCGCGTAGCGGCGACCGCGATGCGCGGGATTCCGGGCAGTGGGGGACGGCGTTGCGCTGGCTCGGTGATGACACTGAGTACGGTCTCTACTTCATGAACTACCACAGCCGCACGCCGACGGTAGGCACTACCACAGCCGGTCTTTCGACGTTGGCAGCATTGCCGGGCATGGTCGGTATCGCCAATGGCCTCGCCCCCGGCAGCGGTTCCGGTCTGGCGCAGAGCGTGATGCTCGGGCGCGGCCAGTACTACCTTGAGTATCCGGAAGACATTCGCCTGTACGGCGCGAGTTTCTCCACCACATTACCGACCGGCACCGCATGGACCGGCGAGATCAGCTACCGGCCGAATGCCCCGGTGCAGGTCAACACCAACGACCTGACACTGGCGTTGCTCAACCCGATTGCGGGCGGCACGGCGTCGCCACTCTCGACGTCACCGGGAGCGGACAACAAGGGTTATCGGCGCAAAGAAGTCACGCAAATCCAGAGCACGCTCACGCACTTTTTCGATCAGGTCTGGGGGGCTCAACGTTTGACCCTGGTCGGTGAAGCCGCAGTGGTGCGGGTCGGCGGCCTGGAGTCGCGCGACAAGCTGCGTTATGGCCGCGATTCGGTTTACGGGCAGTCCGGTTTCGGCGGCGACACTGATGGTTTCGTCACCTCGACCTCGTGGGGCTACCGCGCCCGGGCGATCCTCGATTACGCCAACGTGATCGGCGGGATCAACCTCAAACCCAACCTGTCGTGGTCGCATGACGTCGCCGGTTACGGCCCCAACGGCCTGTTCAACGAAGGCGCGAAAGCAATCAGCGTCGGCGTCGATGCCGACTACCGCAACACCTACACCGCGAGCCTCAGTTACACCGACTTTTTCGGTGGTGACTACAACGTCCTCGAAGACCGTGACTTCGTGGCCCTGAGCTTCGGCGTGAACTTCTGATCTGCCCGAGAAGGATAACTGCAATGCGCAAAAAAATTCTGCAATGTGGCGTGCTGGCCCTGAGTCTGCTGGCGGCCAACGTAATGGCGGCGGTGTCGCCGGAAGAGGCCAGCAAACTCGGCACCAGCCTGACCCCGCTGGGTGCCGAGAAAGCCGGTAACGCCGATGGCTCTATCCCGGCATGGACCGGCGGCATCCCGAAAAATGCCGCCGCGGTGGACAGCAAAGGCTTTCTCGCTGACCCGTTCGCCAATGAAAAACCGTTGTTCACCATCACCGCGGCCAACGTCGACAAGTACAAGGACAAGCTCTCCGACGGCCAGGTGGCGATGTTCAAACGTTACCCGGAAACTTACAAGATCCCGGTTTACCCGACGCACCGTACGGTGGCCGCACCGGCGGAAATCTACGAATCGGCCAAGCGCAGTGCGCTCAATGTCACCACGATCAACGACGGTAACGGCCTGGCCAATTTCACCGGCAATCGCTATTACGCGTTCCCGATTCCGAAGAACGGCGTCGAGGTGTTGTGGAACCACATCACCCGTTATCACGGCGGCAACGTCAAACGCATCATCACCCAGGTCACCCCGCAGACCAACGGCAGCTACACGCCGATCCGCTTCGAAGAAGAGATCGCCGTGCCGCAACTGATCAAGGATATCGACCCGGAAAAAGCCGCCAACGTGCTGACCTTCTTCAAGCAGTCGGTGACTGCGCCAGCGCGTCTGGCCGGTAACGTATTGCTGGTACACGAGACCCTCGATCAGGTGAAGGAACCGCGCCTGGCGTGGATCTACAACGCCGGTCAGCGCCGCGTGCGTCGTGCGCCGCAAGTAGCCTATGACGGTCCGGGCACCGCCGCCGATGGCCTGCGTACCTCGGATAACTTCGACATGTTCTCCGGCGCACCGGATCGATACGACTGGAAACTGGTCGGCAAGAAGGAAATGTACATCCCGTACAACAGCTACAAACTCGATTCGCCGAAGCTCAAGTACGACGACATCGTCAAGGCCGGGCACATCAATCAGGACCTGACGCGCTATGAGTTACACCGGGTCTGGGAAGTGATCGGCACCGTCAAACCGAATGAGCGGCATATCTACGCCAAACGCCACATGTATATCGACGAGGACAGTTGGCAGGTTGCACTGGCTGACCACTACGACGGTCGCGGTCAACTCTGGCGCGTAGCCGAAGGCCACTCTGAATATCACTACGAGCATCAGGCACAGGCATACACACTCGAAGCGCTCTACGACATCATTGCCGGCCGCTACATTGCCTTGGGGATGAAGAACGAAGAGAAGCACAGTTACGAATTCGGCTTTGAAGCCAAGGCTGCCGACTACACGCCAGCGGCCTTGCGTGCAGAGGGGGTGCGGTAACGGTTCTGATACATCAGTGGACAAAAGGCGACCGCTCGGTCGCCTTTTTTATGGCTGCCAATCAGCGCGCTGAATACTCGTCAACAAGTACAGAGGAGAGGGCTAGGGTGAAGGCACAACGATAAAAAGGCTCACCCGATGACCGCCATGACTGCCTGTCTGGATCGCCCCGGATTCTTGCCCAGACTTTCTTCCCATCATCAACCTCGCCCTCGATTGAGTGACCCTCTGCTGACATCGGTCGCACGGATCAGGCTGATCTGTGCGCCGGCCGGCAGTGGCAAAAGTGCGTTGCTCGTTGAGTGCCTGGCACAGGCGCCGGCGCATTGTCTGCTGCACTGGCTGCCATTGATGGGCGCGTGTTTGAGCAGCGAGGAACTCTGTCGGCGGCTTGGTCATGCGTTGGGGTTGGCAGAAATGGATGAGGCACAGTTGATTGCTGCTTTGGCCTGCTGGTCGACACCCACCTGGCTGTTTATCGATGATTACTGTCGGCTACCGGCCCCGGCACTCGATGCGCTGCTGGACCGCTTGCTGGCCCTCAGCAGCCCTGCGTTGATCTGGTGGATCGGTACGCGTCGACGCCCACAATGCAATTGGCCAAGGTTGCTGCTGGACGACGAATTGTATGAATGCGAGAGCGCGACGCTGGCGCTGACCCAAGACGAGATTGCCCAGGCGTTGAAACATTTGTCAGCCGAGCAGGTGGCCAGTGTGGCTGGGCGGATCGTTCATCGCACCGGTGGCTGGTGCGCCGGCGTGCGTATGGCGTTGCTGCAAAAGTGCGACTGGTCGCACAGCATCCAGTCGCAGCAACGGGTTGATACGTTGCTTGATTATCTGCAGCACGAACTGTTCAGCGGTCTGACGCCGGAGTTGGCAGAAGTCTGGCGGGTGCTGGCGAATCTGCCGCGCTTCAATGCTGAGCTGTGTGAGCACTTGTTCGGTGTCGGGGAGGGGGCGCAGAGCCTGCGGTTACTGCAAGTTCTTGGATGTTTTATCGAACCTTGGCGGGACTCCGCCGACTGGTTACAGGTTTTCCCACCCCTATCACGGGTGATGCAGGACGAACACTGGCCTGCCGCCCGCTCGTGGCATCGCCGGGCGTGCCAGTGGTTTGCGGTCAGGCAGGACTGGCGTTCAGCGTTTGAACAAGCCTTGCTTGCCGAGGAGTTCGAAACGGCGGTCAGCCTTTTACAACACTTCAATTTCGAGCACCTGTTTGAGGAGCAGACGGTAGCGCTGCTGTTGCAGCTGCATGAGTGCAAGGGTGAAGAACTGACGATGGGCACCCCTCAATTGGTCGGGCTGATCACCGCTGCGTTGCTGTTTGCCGGTCGTTTCGAGCAGGCGGCGCGGTGCATCGCCCACCTCTCACATTTCATGCCGCAGCCCTCGGCGGCGCTTGAGCAGCAATTGATCGCCCGCTGGCAAACGCTGAGTGGCTGGTCAGGTCATCTGGAAGGGCGGATGGATTGCGCCCATGGACACTTCTCGCAGGCATTGGAGGCTCTTGATTGCGACAATTGGATCGCGCGGGTGATGTGTCTGTCCGGGTTGACGCAGCAAGCGCTCTTGCGAGGGCAACTCGACGTGGCCCATGCACTCAACCGACAAGGCTTGTGCCTGGCTCGGGCGCACGGTTCGCTGGTTTTCGAAGCGCTGCTTGAGCTTGATCATGCGCAATTACTTGAACAACGCGGCGCGGCGTCTCGCGCCGAAAGCCTTTTGGCCGGTGTTGATGATTTGCTCGCCCGACAACCGAATCGGCTGACGCCGCTCAAGGGCAGGGTAGCGTTACGTCGAGGGCGTCTCGCGTTGAGTCAGGGTCAGGAGGCATCGGCAGCAGCGTTCTTCAAATCCGGACTGGAGGATTGCAAACGTAACGGTGACAAGCGTGTTCTTTACGGCTACCTGGGAATGGCGCAACTGGCCGCCAACCAGACCGATTACGACGCTGCGTTCGTATGGTTGCGTGATGCCGAGCGACTGATGCAGCAACGGCAGATTCCAGACACGGTTTATCGGGGAGTGGTGTTACAGGTCAGCAGCCTGTTCTGGTTGCAGCAAGGACGTGCCGAACTGGCATGCGAGGCAATGACGCGATTGCTACGGCATTATCAAGGCTCTGCGGCATTACAGGCACCGCCGGCGACACTTGAGCTGATTCCGCGGGTTGAATACCTGTTGGTCCTTGCCCAGGTGGGTTCAGGTATGGCTTGCGACCCGATGGTCGACCTTGGGCGCCTGCTTGAAACGGCGCAACGATGCAAAATGATCTCGCTGGAAACCGATGTGCGTCTGGCGTTGGCAGAAGCCGCCTTTTCGCTGGGTGATCATGCTGGCGCGCGCCAGCACTTGCGACAGGGGCTTGAACGGGTCAGCCAGCATGGGCTACATCAGTCACTGCATGAATTGAAGTTGCGTCAGCCGAGCCTGTTGGGTTTGCTGGGAAAAGTTGTTGAAGCACCCGGTGCCGAGACATTGACTCATAGCGCTTTGCTCAGTCAGCGAGAGTTAGAAGTGTTGTGCCTGATTGCCAAAGGATATTCCAATCAACAAATTGCCGATCAACTGTATATCTCTTTGCATACGGTAAAAACTCATGCGAGACGGATACATGGGAAGTTGGGTGTAAAACGTCGGACGCAAGCGGTTGCGAGTGCGAAATTGTTGGGGCTGGATCTGCATTGAGTTGGTTGCAGATGGAGTGGTACTTATCTGTCCGGATTTTTTCCGGAGATGTTTTATGACTTTTTAAAATCTAAGGTAACGTCTCTCTGGTTTTAATGATGGTGCGTGTTCGATAACTTTGTTGCATTCGAAAAGTGACCTGATGTCATTTTTTTAGTGCGGGAAAACAAAGGAACTGAATATGAGTGATTTAATTAAGTCTGCAGTTATTCGGCCGGTATGGTTGTCGCGCGTCAGCCAGCAAGAGCTGAAGCGGCACGATGATTTAATGCAACAACTGATTGAACTGGAGAGCCAGCGTGATCGCTTGCTCGGTAAGGCGGCATCTTTAAAAGCCTATGCGTCTTTCCGGATTAAAGAGTGGGCCAATAGTGCGCGGGGTGTCTCGATCGAGCCTGAGCAAGTGAAGGTGACGTGCCGCTATACAATCAAAGTTGCCCAGCGTGAACTTGTTCAAGAAGACAAACGCACGCTCGTGGAACTTGCTCTGTTTGGTCTGCATGATCGTGACAATCGTTACGATATGACTTTCGAAGGCCCGGTGCCGGCAGGGTTGACTTCTGCGCATGTGGAAAACTGGCTCTCTAACAGTGATATTCGCTCTGACTTTCGGAATGTACGGCGTAAAGCTGTTAATGGCTACGACCTGCAAATCGCCTTGATCGAAGTGCTGGGCGCGCGCATCACTTACAGCATGTTTGCGGCAACCTTGCAGGGACATATCAAGCAACCAAGTGTGGCGATGGTCGAGCGCTTTATGCGCACAGATCAAAATATTTCAGCGTCTGCCTTCGTGATGACGGGGTATCGCGTCAATTTCCGGGATCTGATGGTCTTCCGGGAGAAGGCCAATCCATTTGGAAGCTGTGTCTTGTTCGCGCCGGGATCGCCAGGGGGACGCGACTGGTATGAATTTCCCAATATACGCGAACTTGAGTTCCAGGTGGCCGGTTGGGGGCGTACTGATCAGGGGCTGGCCTACCTGTCCTCGCAGGCGCATCCTGCACAGAGGGCGGTGTTGGCAAAGTATATGGCAGCGCTGAGGCAACTCCCCAGCGCCTGGAAAGGCGCAACGTTTACCGAATGGTCAAACGCGCCTGAAGGGATTCTCGCCGAGCCGCTGTTTCATCAGATCGCATGGGATGAGGCCCAGGAAGATCTCGTGCATCCGGCGGCCTATCGAAATGCAGCCGGGGAGGCACGTCAGGTTTTCGCTCGGTTGAGTACCGACCTGAAGGCGCTCTACACCCTCGGAACGCGCGAAGCGGGTGTCATTACCTATGAGCGATTCTGTTACGACCTGATAAAACAACGTATTGAAGAACTATTGAAAACCTTTGGGGAAAACGTAAAGGTAAATCCGGACGAGATTTTTATTGAGTTAAGTGAGAAGGAGAAAGTTACTCTCACACAGCTTATCATTAAGGAAACGCCTTTTTATGTTCAAGAGCGTGGTGGCAGCGTTATTGGTGCCTACCCTCGGTTGTCTGTGGGCGTCAAGCATCCACAATTGCGTAATTTGGACATACGTCAGGTGTCGAGTTGGTCAAGGACTTTGCGCCCGGGAGAAAAATACATTGCAATGTTGCGGGCTGAATACTTGAATCTGCAGCATCCAGATTATCAGCTCAAGCGAGAAGCTCATTTTAAGATTCAATATGCGGAAATGTACCGTGCAGTGCAGTCCAGTTATTTCTCTGGTGAGATTTCCCATGACGTGAGTGGACAACTATTTGCGCTGGTTGAGGGCTTTAATAAGCCGACTTCTTCATCTTTTCCCCCTTACGGTGAGGCAGTTTCAA
Organism: Pseudomonas sp. 43A; assembly: GCF_013363935.1. Taxonomy (NCBI): domain Bacteria; kingdom Pseudomonadati; phylum Pseudomonadota; class Gammaproteobacteria; order Pseudomonadales; family Pseudomonadaceae; genus Pseudomonas; species Pseudomonas sp. 43A. Next base: position 6,043,682 of record NZ_CP054880.1, on the reverse strand, counting down.
ATGTCACGTACAGTGCAGTATTCAATTTTCATGTGAAGAGGTGCCTGGTTGAAGGGGTGTATGTTTTCAGGCTGATAAATAATGGCAAGATCAATGAGATTCTCTACACGCCAAACGCCCCCGACGGTGTGAATTTTCGCCCGTTGAGTCAGCTCTTTGAGTCGATCAGGGAGAATGGCTTGGGCCAATACTTCTATAAGCGAGTGAAGTATGTGGATCAGCGGATCATGGGAACTTTCATCAACAATGTCGAGTTCACCAATATCGCTGAAAAACTTCCGGTGCTTGAGTTGAACAGCCGAGTGCTGTCGCTGCGCTCGAGCTATAACCAGCGCATTGAACGAATTATTTCCGATGTCGACGCGCAAACCACCAGTCTCAGCGAAATCATTGGCAAGCTGGCTTATGATTCTGCGGTTTTGGCGGCAAGCGCGATCAGTCTGGTAATCCCACCGGTAGGCGTGGCCCTCACCGTCGTGCAGATCACCAAGAACGTACTGGACGGCGCCGAAGCTTACCGATATGGCGACCGGGCCACGGCGTTCGACAATTTCAAGGATGCCTTGCTCGATCTGTATTCGCTGGTTCCCGGCGGCAAGGAGGCGACCAAAGCGCAGAAAACCCTGATTCAATTAATGGGTGACAGCAAGACCATTGTCGGGCTAGTTGCTTCGGCAACTGGTCAAAAACTCGGCTACGAGCGCTTCCAGGAATTGCTGGAAGATATCCTTGCAGAGGAACCTGCGAGCGACAGCAAAACCGTCTTGCTGTAAGCCATGACTAGGTGCTGACTAGCGGACGTCAGGAGGGCTGTCCGCATCAAATCCCATCCGCCAACTCACGGCCCGCGTCGCAGCCAGCAACCGCTGCGCCGCCGGGCCGTTTTCGTCGGCGTGGAACAGCGAGGTCGGGCCAACGATGGTCAGCACCGCTGCGACCTGGCCGACGGCGTTGAATACCGGTGCGGACAACGCATCCACACCCGGCATCAGCAAACCATGCACATGATGCAGACCGCGTTCGCGGATCTGTTCACACAGCGTCGCGTAGGCTTTTTCGTCCTTCAAAGGATGATCGACAGCGGCGATTTCCAGTTCGCGCAAATCGTCGGTTTCCCGATGCGGCAGATAGGCGCTGAATACCAGCCCGGTCGATGAGCTGAGCAGCGGCAGCACTGAACCCAGTTGCGTCACCACCGTCACTGCGCGCACCGCCGGTTCGATGTGCACAACGGTTGCGCCCTGATTGCCCCACACCGCCAGAAAGCAGGTTTCGTTGAGTTCGTCGCGTAGTTCGGCTAGCGGCAGGGCGGCGACTTTCAGTACGTCCATACTGTTTAGGGCGGCAAGGCCAACGCGTAGCGCTTCGCGGCCGAGGCCGTAATGGTTGGTGGCGGCGTTCTGCTCGGCAAAACCCGAAGCGATCAGCGCCTGCAGATAGCGGTGGACCTTGCTCGCCGGCATCTGCACATGTTCGGCCAACCGCGACAACGAAGTCGACGGCGACAACTCGGCCAGGGCCTTGAGGATGTCGGTGCCGACTTCGGCGGAGCGGACTTTCTGTTTGCCGTTGCTGTCGCTGGTTTTTTCCATGGTGCGGCCGGGTTCCGAAACGAATGGGCGTCTTTATAGCTTGACGCTGGATAGCGAGCAAATTACGTTATGCGTAATCGAATTACGATAATAACAACCCCGGCGTGCCGAAACCTCTGAGCCAGAGCGATGGGCCACTGCCGACTCCCTGTTCAGGAGGCTCCATGAACCTCGATTCAACCGCGCAGGCCTTGGCCTATCAGTCCGGTTTTGGCAACGAATTCAGCACTGAAGCCTTGCCCGGCGCGCTGCCCGTCGGCCAGAACTCCCCGCAAAAAGCCCCTTACGGCCTCTACACCGAATTGTTTTCCGGTACCGCGTTCACCATGACCCGCAGTGAAGCGCGGCGCACCTGGATGTACCGCATTCAGCCGTCGGCCAATCACCCGGCCTTCGTCAAACTGGAGCGACAACTGGCCGGTGGCCCGTTGGGTGAAGTGACCCCCAATCGCCTGCGCTGGAACCCGCTGGAGATCCCGGCCGAACCGACCGATTTCATCGACGGACTGGTGAGCATGGCCGCCAACGCTGGCGCCGAGAAGCCGGCCGGGATCAGCATCTACAACTATGCCGCCAACCGTTCGATGGAGCGCGTATTCTTCAACGCCGACGGTGAACTGCTGCTGGTGCCGCAACTCGGCCGTCTGCGCATCGCCACCGAACTGGGTGTGCTGGAAGTGGCGCCGCTGGAAATCGTTGTGCTGCCACGCGGGCTGAAATTTCGCGTTGAACTGCTTGACCCGCAAGCGCGCGGTTATGTCGCCGAGAACCACGGTGCGCCGCTGCGCTTGCCGGATCTGGGGCCGATCGGCAGTAACGGTCTGGCCAATCCGCGCGATTTCCTGAGCCCGGTCGCCGCCTACGAAAACCTCCAGCAACCGACCACGCTGGTGCAGAAATTCCTCGGCCAGTTGTGGGCCACCGAACTCAATCACTCGCCGCTGAACGTGGTCGCCTGGCACGGCAATAACGTGCCGTACAAATACGACCTGCGCCGTTTCAACACCATCGGCACGGTCAGTTTCGATCACCCGGACCCGTCGATCTTCACTGTGTTGACTTCGCCAACCAGCGTGCACGGCTTGGCCAACCTCGACTTCGTGATCTTCCCGCCACGCTGGATGGTTGCCGAAAACACCTTCCGGCCACCCTGGTTCCACCGCAACCTGATGAACGAATTCATGGGTTTGATCCAGGGCGAATATGACGCCAAGGCCGAAGGTTTTGTGCCCGGTGGTGCTTCGCTGCACAGTTGCATGAGCGCTCATGGCCCGGATGGCGAGACCTGCACCAAAGCGATCAACGCCGAGCTCAAACCGGCGAAAATCGACAACACCATGGCCTTCATGTTCGAGACCAGCCAGGTGCTGCGCCCAAGCCGTTTCGCCCTCGACTGCCTGCAACTGCAATCCACTTACGACGCTTGCTGGGCCACGCTGCCCGCCACGTTCGACCCGACCCGGAGATAACCCATGACACAGAATTCCATCACCCGCAGTTGGGTCGCTTCGGCCAATGGCCACACAGATTTCCCGTTGCAGAACCTGCCGTTGGGCGTGTTCAGTCTTAACGGTTCGGCGCCGCGTGCAGGCGTGGCAATTGGCGAACACATCTTCGATCTGCAAGTGGCGCTGGAAGCCGGGCTGTTCGACGGTGCTGCGCGCAGTGCAGTCGAAGCCATGCACGGCGGCCAGTTGAACGCATTCTTCGAACTTGGTCGCGACGCTCGTGTGGCCTTGCGAGAGCGTCTGCTGGAACTGTTCAGTGAAGGCAGCACGCATCGCGGCAACATCGAAGCCCAAGGCGCGAAACTGCTGCCACTGGCCACCGACTGCCAGTTGCATCTGCCGGCGCGCATCAGTGACTACACCGATTTCTACGTGGGCATCGAGCACGCGCAGAACGTCGGCAAACTGTTCCGTCCGGATAATCCGTTGCTGCCGAACTACAAGCACGTGCCGATCGGCTATCACGGCCGCGCTTCCACCGTGCGTGCATCCGGCACCGACGTGCGTCGTCCGAAAGGACAGACCTTGCCGGCCGGTCAGACCGAGCCGACGTTTGGCCCGTGCGCACGTCTGGACTATGAGCTGGAACTGGGCATCTGGATCGGTCAGGGCAACGAGATGGGTGACTCGATCGCCATCGGTGACGCCGCTGATCATATCGCCGGCTTCTGCCTGCTCAACGACTGGTCGGCGCGTGATATTCAGGCCTGGGAATACCAGCCGCTGGGCCCGTTCCTGTCCAAGAGTTTCATTACCAGTGTGTCGCCGTGGGTCGTCACTGCCGAAGCGCTGGAGCCGTTCCGCACCGCGCAACCGGCGCGCCCTGAAGGTGATCCGCAGCCGCTGCCGTATCTGTTCGACAAGCGTGATCAGAACGGCGGAGCCTTCGACATCGAACTGGAAGTGCTGTTGCTCACCGAAGCCATGCGCGAGCAGAACCTGCCGGCCCATCGCCTGACCCTGAGCAACACCCGCTACATGTACTGGACCGTCGCGCAAATGGTCGCGCACCACAGCGTCAACGGTTGCCAGTTGCAGGCCGGTGACCTGTTCGGTTCTGGCACTTTGTCCGGCCCTGAGAACGGTCAGTTCGGCAGTCTGCTGGAAATCACCGAGGGCGGCAAAAAGCCGATCGAACTGGCCTCTGGCGAAGTGCGCAAATTCCTTGAGGACGGTGACGAAATCATTCTGCGCGCGCGTTGTGCTCGTGATGGTTTTGCTTCGATCGGCTTCGGCGAGTGCCGCGGCAAAGTGCTGGCGGCGCGCTGACAGGAGCGGCTTATGGATCTCTATACCTATTACCGTTCAACTTCGTCGTACCGGGTGCGAATCGCGCTGGCGCTGAAGGGGCTCGACTATCAGGCGGTGCCGGTCAATCTGATCGCGCCGCTGGGTGGCGAGCATCGGCAAGCGGCGTATCTGGCGATCAACCCGCAGGGCCGGGTGCCGGCCTTGCGCACCGATCAGGATGAGTTGTTGATTCAGTCACCGGCGATCATCGAGTACCTCGAAGAACGTTATCCACAGCCGCCGCTGTTGCCTGCAGATCTCGCTGCCCGCGCCCATGTGCGCGGCGTGGCGGCGGTGATCGGTTGCGATGTGCATCCATTGCACAACGTCAGCGTGCTCAACCGCCTGCGGCAGTTGGGGCATGACGAGCCGCAGGTGGTCGAGTGGATCAGCCACTGGATCGGCCAGGGGCTGGCGACGGTGGAGCAGTTGATCGGCGACAGCGGTTTCTGTTTTGGCGAGTGGCCGTGTGTGGCGGATGTTTACCTGATCCCGCAGTTGTATGCGGCTGAGCGGTTCAATGTTTCGCTGGAGGCTTACCCGAAAATCCGCCGGGTCGCCGCACTGGCGGCTGAACATCCAGCGTTTATCAAGGCCCATCCGGCCAATCAACCAGATACACCGTAACCCTGTGGGAGCGAGCTTGCTCGCGAAGACGGTCTGTCAGGCAACATTTATATACCTGATACACCGCTTTCGCGAGCAAGCTCGCTCCCACAAGGGGTCTCGGTTGCGGCACCAAAAAATCATAAAAACAAAACAGGTACCTTGCGATGCACAACCAGATTGCCAGCTTCCGGGCGGCACTCGACGCCCGTCCTGTGTCCCGATATCAGTGGTTGCTCTTGATCCTGCTCGCCTTGCTGCTCGTTACCGATGGCTATGACGCCCAGGTGCTCGGTTATGTGGTGCCCGCGCTGGCGCAGGATTGGGGCCTGGAAAAGTCTGCGTTCGGCCCGGTGTTCAGCGCCAACCTGCTGGGCCTGACCCTCGGTTCGCTGGCGGTCACGCCACTGGCTGACCGTTTCGGTGTGCGGCGGATTCTGCTCGCGTGCGTCTTGATCTACGCCAGCCTGACAGTGTTGATGGTCTTCGCCGATTCGCTTAACACGCTGATGATCGCGCGCTTTATCTGCGGCATCGGCATGGGCGGGGCGATGCCCAGTGCAATGGCGCTGATGTCGGAATATTCGCCGCCGCGCCTGCGCACGTTGATGGTGACGCTGGCTGCGTGTGGCTTCTCGTTCGGCGGGGCAGCGGGTGGTTTCGTCGCCGCCGGGTTCATCGACCAATTCGGTTGGCAAGCGGTGTTCCTCGCCGGTGGCGTCACGCCGTTGCTGCTGTTTCCGTTTCTGTGGTGGATGCTGCCGGAGTCGCTGCCACGCCTGCTGCGTGATGCGCCGCCATACGCGCGACTGCGCAAAGTCACCGCGCGGATGTTGCCGGACTGGCAACCGCCCGTTGCCAGCCTAGAACAGAACGAACGCGAGCAGGGCAGCAAGCTAACGGTGGTCGAGTTGTTCCGCAACGGTTACGCGCGGCCGACCTTGCTGATCTGGGCGACGTTTTTCGTCAGCCTGATTCTGCTGTACTTCATGATCAGCTGGCTGCCGACGCTGCTGCTGGAAAGTGGCCTGAAACTCAACGAAGCCAATCTGGTGACGTCGATGTTCCTCTTCGCCGGTACGTTGGGCGCGATCTGCATGGCGTGGTTCGCCGACCGCTTGAAGCGCAAGGTGCGTCTGTTGTCAGCGGTGCTGGCGGGCGCGGCGCTGTGCACGATTCTGCTCGGACTCAATCATGACAATCCGCGGTATCTGGTAGCCTGCGTGTTTGCCGCCGGGTTCTGCATCATCGGCGGGCAACTGACGCTGAATGCGTTTGCCAGTAACTTCTACCCGGCGCATGTGCGCGCGACCGGCACCGGTTGGGCATTGGGCGTGGGGCGCTTCGGTTCGATTCTCGGGCCGCTGTTTGGCAGCCTGCTGCTGGCGATGCACATTCCGGTGGCGCAGATTTTCTTCTTCTGTGCGATTCCGGCGGTGATTGCCGCGCTGCTGATCATTCAGGTGCGTTCGCCCACCGACACAGCGCAATCTCCTGTGGGAGCTAGCCTGGTAGCGAAGAACGATAACGCGGTTTAACTGAAAGATCGCGCCGTCTGCTTCGCGAGCAAGCTCGCTCCCACAGTGATGTGTGCCGAGCCGATAATTTAGGTCCACACCAAACCTGTGGGAGCGAGCTTGCTCGCGAAGGCGGTGTTTCTGTCAGTACATTCGTTGCCTGACACACCGCTATCGCGAGCGTTTTCAGTGGACGACTGAGTTGGGCGGCAGGTGGCTGAGGCGTTCTGTCAGGCGCAGGCGCTGAATCGGATCATCGCTGAGCAGCAACGCATGCTCCAGATCAAAGCGCTCGGCATTCGGACAGTCGAGCCGCTGATACAAGCTGGCTCGGGCCAGGTAATCAGCGGCCCCGGCGTCACCCAGTTCGAGCACGCGCTCGGCATCGATCAGCGCGGCAATGAAGTCATCGTGGGTCAGATGCAACTGGCGCAGGTTGCGCGACAGGCGCTGGAGCATCTGCTGCGGTGTGGCGGTCAGCAGATGCTCGGCGTTGAGCTTCATGTTCGGCCCGTACTGGCGCTGCAACAGCTCGCGACAATCATTGGGATACAACCGCCGGCCGCCACATGGATCGAGCAAGTGATCGGCACCGGGCACCCGCAACAGGAAGTGCCCGGGAAAGTTGACCCCGACCAGCGGAATTTCCAGGCTGCGCGCCAGTTCCAGAGCAATCAGCGCCAACGTCAACGGCTGGCCGCGACGAGTCTGCAACACTTTGTGCAGCAATGCAGCCTGTGGGCGCAACGGCAGAAAGTCGTCCTGTGCAAAACCCAGATCGGTCATGCGGCGTAACAAAGGTTGCGCCAGCTCACTGACCGGCAGCATCGGCAAGCCGTAACTGACCCGCTGTTGCAGTTCTTTGAATTCGTGCAGCAGCGCGTCGGGATCGACCGCTTTTTCGTGCTCGGCCGCCATCCACAGCGCGGCTTCGAACAGCGCGGGCGGTGAACGGTGCAGGCATTCGAAAAAACGTTGACGCGCACTCATCGAAATCTCCGGGGAATGCCTCGTTTTAGCCCGGTCCGTGTCATTCGTCCAGTGCCTCGCAACACCGGTGTCGGGTTATGCCGCAAAGTCGTTGTCGACGCGGGCGCTTATTCCGGTGCGCTCCAGCAATTTTCGGGCGCAAGCCTATACTGGCGTTCTACAAGAAGTGATTCGGGAGCCCAACGATGTTTGCGCTCATGCAAAGCACTCGCCTGGAATCGCTGCACCTTAGCGTTGATCCGGTCTCCGGGTTGAAGGCGGTCATTGCCATCCATAACAGTCGCCTCGGGCCAGCCTTGGGCGGATGTCGTTATCTTGCCTATCCCAATGACGAATCGGCCGTCGAGGACGCCATTCGCCTTGCTCAGGGCATGAGCTACAAGGCCGCGCTGGCGGGGCTGCCGCAGGGCGGTGGCGTGGCAGTGATCGTGCGCCCGGCTCATGTGGAAAACCGTGGCTCGTTGTTCGAAGCCTTTGGCCGTTGCATCGAACAACTCGACGGCCGCTACATCACCGCCATCGACAGTGGCACCTCGGTGGCGGACATGGATTGCATCGCTCAGCAGACCCAGCATGTCACCAGCACCACCTCGGCCGGCGACCCGGCACCGCACGCGGCAATGGGCGTATTTGCCGGCATTCGGGCAACCGCCATGGCACGGCTGGGCAGCGACAATCTCGAAGGTTTGCGCATCGCGATTCAGGGCCTGGGCAATGTCGGTTACGCATTGGCCGAGCAACTGCACGCCGCCGGGGCGGAATTGCTGGTCAGCGACATTGACCACGGCAAGGTGCAACTGGCGATGGAACAGCTCAACGCGCATCCGATTGCCAACGATGCGTTGCTCAGTACGCCGTGTGACATCCTCGCGCCGTGCGGTCTGGGTGGTGTGCTGAACAGCCACAGCGTCACGCAACTGCGTTGCTCGGCGGTGGCGGGTTCGGCGAACAATCAACTGACGCATCTGGATGTCGCCGATCAACTGGAACGGCGCGGGATTCTGTATGCGCCGGATTATGTGATCAATGCCGGTGGTTTGATCTACGTCTCGCTGAAACACCGTGGCGAGGAGTTGCCGACGATTACTGCGCACCTGTCGAAGATCAGTTCGCGGCTGACCGAGGTGTTCGCTCATGCGCAGGCGGAAAAACGTTCGCCGGCGCGGGTGGCGGATGAGTTGGCGGAGAAAGTTTTGTATCGCTGAGTTTCACAGGCATGAAAAAGGCCCTGAGCCAATCCACTCAGGGCCTATTCAATTCGGTCATTGCTTACTTGGCCGCTTTTGCCGCTTTGGCTGGCTTCGCCGGCGTTTCAGCAGGTTCTGCAGCTTCAGCATTTTCGACTGGCTCTGCCGGTGCATTGAGCAGTTCGGACAGTGCATCCGGCTGGCTCTTGAACGCCCGGGCGAATACATCGCGATTCTTCGCCATGTAGATCCCGGCTTCTTCCACTTGCTGCTCAGTCAGGGACGGAACGGCTTTTTGCAGCACATCGGCCAGATATTCGGCCAGTTCGAGCATTTTGTCATGACGGTCAGCTTCGGCTTTATCCATGAACAAGCGCTCCAGATCTCGGCTGCTGCGGTATACCACTTCGACGGCCATTCACCACCTCACATGCCTTCACATTAAGTTGTCTTGACGACTACTGTATCCATATACAGCGAAAAGGATAAGCGAATCCCTGCGCCATGGGTAGTGGCTTTTCAATGTAGACCGGATTTCGGGTTTGTCAGGGAGACTGTGTCGCTGCATTCGCGAGCAGGCTCGCTCCCACAAAAGCACAGCGGTGCGACCAAACGCCACGGCGCGGGTTTGGCGGCGTCTCGCCATGATGGCGTGGCCTCTTTTCTGCATGAAAACCGTTACGTGCAGAAAACCGTCACGTCCAACACGCATCATCCGCTCGCATTCGAGCTAAGGAACATCATCGTGAAAATCAACTGGGCCGAGAAACTGCGGCAAAACGTGCATCAACTGGCCGAGTCCCTGGGTAACCTGTTCGTCGAGACCTTCCACTATCTGGCGCTATTTGCCATTGGTGCGGTGACGGCGTGGGCGGCGGTGATGGAGTTTCTCGGGATGCTCGAGGAAGGCCACATCAAGATCGATGACATTCTGCTGCTGTTCATCTATCTCGAACTGGGGGCGATGGTCGGGATTTACTTCAAGACCAACCACATGCCGGTGCGCTTCCTGATCTACGTGGCGATCACCGCGCTGACCCGTCTGCTGATCTCCAACGTCTCGCACCACAACCCGCCGGACATGGGCATCATCTATCTGTGCGGCGGGATTCTGCTGCTGGCGTTCTCGATTCTGGTGGTGCGTTACGCCTCGTCACAATTTCCTTCGGTGAAGATCGAGAAACCGCAGCGCAAACTTGGCGCCGGTTCCAGCGAGCATCCGGAAGTCGAGAAGGGCGAGCTTTAAAGCCCGGCCGCTTGTCCGGGCTGGCTGCTGACGAGGGGCGGTGGCGGGGTCAGCCCGGCGCCACTGGTCATCGCTTCGAGGATCGCCATGGCGCTGTGACCCTGTTCGATGGCGATGCCGAATTGAATGCTTTGCACCAGGCGCTTGAGGCGCACGGGATCGTTGCGCTGCTCGGCGCTGATCATGCGTTTGGCCACGATTCGGCCGCTGTTGGACAGGGTCAGCATGATGCTGCCGTCCAGGCCCTGAATGCTCAGGTTGATCTGATAGTCCGGCGCGAAGGCATCGGTAATGATCTGAAAAGGATTGTCCATGATGCGTCACCGCCTGATTGAACGTGCAGTTGTTGACCGGCCGTGATCGGGTTGGTTCGCCAAACCGGATCACTGGCATCTCGTTCGCTGAGGTATGCAATTTCCGTTTGCCTCATTTGGGATATAGCAAGGGGCATGCCGGGAAAATTGTCGAACAATGAACACGGGGATAAAAAAGGCGAGCCACGCGGCTCGCCTTTTTTAATGGCCCGTTTTCAGGGCAGAACCGAGTAGATGATCGCTGACAGTGCAATCAGGCCGATCAACACCACAAACACGTTGGACACCTGGCCCGAATACTGGCGCAAAGCTGGCACGCGGTGGATGGCGTACATCGGCATCAGGAACAACAGGCAGGCAATCACCGGCCCACCGAGGGTTTCGATCATGCCGAGGATGCTCGGGTTGAAGGTCGCCACGGCCCAGCAACTGAGGATCATGAACACGGCGGTCGCGCGGTTCAGCCAGCTCGCTGACATGACCCGGCCACGGCTGCGCAGGCTTTTCACGATCATGCCTTGGAAGCCTTCACTGGCGCCGATGTAGTGGCCGAGGAAGGATTTGGTGATCGCCACCAGCGCAATCAGCGGCGCGGCGTAAGCGATCACTGGCGTCTGGAAGTGGTTGGCCAGGTACGACAAAATCGAAATGTTCTGCGCTTTCGCCGCCGCCAGATCTGCCGGCGACAACGCCAGTACACAACTGAAGCAGAAGAACATCACCGTCACGACCATCATGCCGTGGGCCATGGCGAGGATGCCGTTGCTCTTGCGTTCGGCCTGCTCGCCGTAGCGCTGTTTCTGATCCACCGCGAACGCGGAGATGATCGGCGAATGGTTGAACGAGAACACCATCACCGGGATCGCCAGCCACATTGTCTTGAAGAAATCGGACATTGGCATGGCTTCTTGGGCGCTGGCGAAAAACGCACCATTCCAGTTTGGAATCAGGCTGAGTGCAAGCAGCAGCAACGCGGCAACAAAGGGATAAACCAGCACGCTCATGGCTTTGACGATGACACTTTGACCGCAGCGCACGATCGCCATCAAACCGAGAATCAGACCTAGCGAGAGAATCGCCCGAGGCGGCGGGGCGATGTGCAATTGATGTTCGAGAAAGCTGCTCATAGTGTTGGTCAGCGCCACGCTGTACACCAGCAGGATCGGGAAGATCGCAAAGAAATACAGCAGCGTGATCAGCTTGCCGGCACCGATGCCGAAGTGCTCCTCGACCACTTCGGTGATGTCCCCGGAGCGCCCGGACAGCACGAAGCGGGTCAGGCCACGGTGGGCGAAAAACGTCATCGGGAAAGCCAGCACGGCGAGAATCAGCAATGGCCAGAAACCACCGACGCCGGCGTTGATCGGCAGAAACAAAGTCCCTGCACCGATCGCCGTGCCGTACAGGCCAAGCATCCAGGTGGTGTCGGATTTGCTCCAGCCCGTGTGGGCCGTTTCTGTGTTGCGTGTGCGGTCTACAGCGGGATTTTCGGCAGCAGGTGTACGTACATCGGTCATCGGTATCGCCTCGTTATTATTTTTGCTCGGGCTCACGTTTGGCAGACCGTCGGGTGCGGTCTGCCGGGGCGGTCAGGGAATGCGCCTCAGCATTCCACCCAGTTCACAGCCAGGCCGCCCCGTGAAGTCTCTTTGTATTTGTCGTGCATGTCGGCGCCGGTATCGCGCATGGTGCGGATCACCCGGTCGAGGGAAATGAAGTGGTTGCCGTCGCCGCGCAGGGCCATTTGCGTGGCGTTGATCGCCTTCACGGCGGCGATCGCGTTGCGCTCGATGCACGGCACTTGCACCAGGCCGCCGACCGGGTCGCAGGTCAGGCCGAGGTTATGTTCCAGGCCAATTTCGGCGGCGTTTTCCAGTTGCTCCGGGGTTGCGCCGAGCACATCGGCAAGGCCGGCTGCGGCCATGGCGCACGCCGAACCAACTTCACCCTGACAGCCAACTTCGGCGCCAGAGATCGAGGCATTTTTCTTACACAGAATGCCGACCGCAGCCGCACCGAGAAAGAAAGCGACCACGTCATCGTCAGACGCATCCGGATTGAATTTCATGTAGTAGTGCAGAACGGCCGGGATGATCCCGGCTGCGCCGTTGGTCGGCGCGGTGACCATGCGCCCGCCGGCGGCGTTTTCTTCGTTGACGGCGAGGGCGAACAGGTTGACCCATTCCATCGCCGACAGCGTCGAACTGATCACGTTCGGCTTGCCGATTTCCAGCAGGCTGCGATGCAATTTCGCCGCCCGGCGGGGCACATTCAGACCACCGGGCAGGATGCCTTCATGGCGCAGGCCCTGTTCGACGCACTCACGCATCACCGACCAGATGTGCAGCAGGCCCTGACGGATTTCCGCGTCAGTGCGCCAAGCGCGCTCGTTAGCCATCATCAGTTCGGACACGCGCAGGTTGTGCTGTTTGCACAGTGACAGCAGTTCGGCGGCGCTGGAAAAATCGTACGGCAACGCCACGTCATCGGCCGGCGCTATACCAGACTCAGCTTCTTCCGCTTCGATAATGAAACCGCCACCGACCGAGTAGTACGTCTGCTCGAACAGCTCGGCCGTTTCGCCAAAGGCTGTCAGGGACATGGCGTTGGGGTGGTAGGGCAGGCTCTCGTCGAGCAGCAGGAGATCACGCTGCCAGTTGAAGGCAATTTCTCTTTGCCCGGCGAGGGACAATTGGCCCGTCTCGCGCAGTTGCTGAATGCGCGGATCGATGGTCGTCGGATCGATGCTGTCTGGCCATTCACCCATCAGGCCCATCACCGTGGCGCGGTCGGTGGCGTGGCCGACGCCGGTGGCCGACAGCGAACCGTACAAACGGATTTCCACACGGCGCACATCGTTCAACAGATGCTGATCGATCAGTGCCTGAGCGAAGGTCGCCGCCGCACGCATCGGGCCGACGGTGTGGGAACTGGACGGGCCGATGCCGACTTTGAATAGATCGAAAACACTGATAGCCATGCTAAACCCTTACAAGCAATGGAGTAGGAATCGCTGCCATTTTTTGTAGGACAAGCGCAATGTCGGCGATACTGCCTACCTCGGTCCTATGTGACTAACGAAACTTCCTAAGTAAGCCTTTAGCAGGACTAAACGATGAGTCGTCAATTGCATGCCCAGACTTATGTCTGGCTGCAGGTGTTTTCCTGTGCCGCGCGGCACCTGTCGTTCACCCGTTGTGCCGAAGAACTGCACATCACCCCGGGGGCGGTCAGCCAGCAGATTCGCCAACTGGAAGAACGTCTTGGCTTTCGCCTGTTTCATCGGCGCGCGCGCGGTGTGGAATTGAGTGCTGAGGGGCAACGGCTGGCGATTACCGTCAATGAGGCATATGGCAGCATCGATGCGGAATTGCGTCGGCTCGATGCTGGAATGATCAGCGGGATTTTGCGTGTGCGCTCGATTCCGTCATTCCTCAGCAAGTGGCTGACGCCGCGTCTGCCGCGCTTGCAACAGCGCTATCCGGATATTCAGCTACGACTGGTCGCCGAGGACAGCAGCGTGCCGTTGCACGAGGGCGACTTTGATCTGGCGATCGATCTAAACGACGGCAGTTACCCGGGATTGTTATCCACAGCCTTGCTCGACGAGCAGATTTTTCCCGTGTGTGCACCGAGTCTGTTGCGTGGGCGTCCGCCGCTGCACGGGCCGGCGGATCTGGTGTATTTTCCGTTGCTGCACGACATCACCGCCTGGCGTGGCAGTTATGAATATGCAGAGTGGGAATTCTATTTGAACGCGATTGGCTTCGAAGGCGCCGACGTACGGCGCGGGCATACCTTCAACCGCAATCACCTGACCATCGAAGCGGCGATTGCCGGCATGGGCGTGGCGATTGCCAGACGCACGTTACTTAACGATGAGCTGGAGCGGGGGACATTGATTGTGCCGTTTGGCCTGTCGGTGCCCAATCACAAACGTTATGTGCTGCTCTATGCGCCGGGGGCCTTGAGCCATCCTGGCGTGCGCGCCGTGCATGACTGGCTGGTGGAGGAAGCGGGGATTTTTCGCAGCTTGCACCCGTTGAATGACGGGCAATTGTGAGCAAATTTTGCCGGGTTAAGAGGCGACCCAACTCCCGACCTTACCAGTGCTTTGCTCGGTTGTCCGGCTTTTTTTGCGAATGAAAATTTATCTTTTTTCAGGGGTTGAAATGTTCGCCGGTCGGGCCGATTGTTGTAACCAGGAGGTCAGGAAATTCAACTCAAGGCCTCTCACGAGCTAGCTGAAATAAGGGATGAACTATGCAAATCCAAGTCAACAGCGATAACCATATTCAAAGTAGTCAACGACTGGAGGAGTGGGTACGTACAACCATTGAGAGCACGCTCGAACGTTATGAAGAAGACCTGACCCGCGTCGAAGTCCATCTGGCCGACGAGAACGGTGACAAACCAGGTCCCCATGACTTGCGCTGCCAACTGGAAGCGCGGCCAAAAGGCCATCAACCGATTTCCGTGACCCACAAAGCCGATTCGCTGGAACAGGCGATCGACGGCGCTGCCGAAAAACTCGAGCACGCACTGGAGCACCTTTTCGGCAAACTGCGAGGTAAGCCACGTGCCGCTGTGGTGCCATTTAGCAAGGCGAATGATGCTCTGCTGGAGGAAGAATTTCTTGAGAACGAACAGGCAGCGATCAACAGTTGATGCGCTGACTTTATAAACCACCCAATGAGAACGGGCCTCCGGAAGCAGGCCCGTTTTTTGTTTGTGTGGCTGGATGGTTTTTGGGGATGGCACGAGAAAGCAGCCCCTCACCCCAGCCCTCTCCCGGAGGTAGAGGGGGCCGACCGAGGTGTCTTACGTGATACATCGACCTGGAAGACCGAGTCGATTATGGATTCGACACAGTACTTTCAGATCGGTGTATTTCTCAGGCATTCCCCGATCAGTCCCGCCACTCTCCGGGAGAGGGCCGAACGAGGTGTCTGGTGAGGTACATCGACCTGAAAGGCTGTGTCGATTATGGATTCAGCAAAGCAATTTCAGGTCGACGGAAATTATGAGCATCCGCCAATCAGTCCCCTCTCCCTCTGGGAGAGGGTTAGGGTGAGGGCATTTTTCGATTCGCCGCAATTCTTATGATCTGCTCCAGCACATCGTCCATCTGCTGGATCACCTCAAGATTACTGAAACGCACGACTTCAATGCCCTTTTGATTCAGATAGCGTGTCCGGCGCTGGTCATGAATCAGTCCCGACGTTTCATAGTGCTGACCACCGTCCAGTTCAATCGCCAATTTCAGTTCGGCACAGTAAAAGTCCAGCACATAGGGCGGACAGGGAAACTGCCGACGAAATTTCAGATTGGCGATTTGGCGGGAGCGGAGTTTTTGCCAGAGCAGCTGTTCGCAATCGGTTTGGTTGACGCGTAACTGGCGGGCGAATTGGGCGAGGTTGGGGCGGGTTTGCATGCTTCACGATCCTTGTGAAGTGGGTTTGATATTTCACTGTAGCCCATTCCCCTCACCCCAGCCCTCTCCCGGAGGGAGAGGGGGCCGACCGAGGTGTTTTGCGGGCTACATCGACCTGACAGACCGGGTCGATTATGGATTCGAGCGGTTTCAGGTCGAGTAGATTATGGATTCGGCACAGCACGTTAAGGTCGGCGTACCTCGCAAGCATCCCCCAATCAGTCCCCTCTCCCTCTGGGAGAGGGTTAGGGTGAGGGTTTTTTCAATCCTCAGAACGCCACAGATGTCTGCACATAAACCGTACGCGGTTCCCCCACATACTTGCCCTTGTTGTTGTCATCAAACGAACGCGTGAAGTACTGCGTATTGAAAATGTTCTTCACCCCCACCGCCACATTCAGATCCGACAACTGCGGCCCGAAGTCATACCCGGCGCGGCTGCTGAACAGCATGTAACCCGGGATCTTGCCGGTGCTGCCATCGGCACTTTCTTTCGAGGTGTTGGCGTTGTCGGCGAACTGATCGCTCTGGAAGCTGCTGTCCAGATTCAACTTCCAAGGGCCTTCGGTGTAACCCACGCCAATCGTGCCTTTGTGTTTCGAGGAGAATGGCACGCGATTGCCTTTGTTCGGTCCGTCTTCGCGGATGGTCGCGTCAACACAAGCGTAAGTGGCGTAGACATCAAAACCGGCCAGCGCCGGGCTCAAGTCATCCAGCGCGTAATTGATGCTGGTCTCGATCCCTTGATGACGGGTTTCGCCACGGGCGATCACCGAGTCGTTGGTCTGGTTACTTTCGTACTGATTGTCGAAGTTGATCAGGAACGCGCCGATCTCGGCCCGCAACGCTCCATTGTCATAGCGCGTGCCGAGTTCCCAGGTGCGCGCCTTCTCCGGTTTCACTTCACCGCTGGTTACGCGGTTGGGCATCTGGCTGTATTGCACACTGCCGAACGAGCCTTCGGTGTTGGCGTACAGGTTCCAGCTGTCAGTCAGGTGATAGAGCACGTTCAACGCCGGCAGCGCGGTGTTGTAGTCGCCCTTGTATTTGACGTTCGTCAGGTTGTTGGTCTGCTGCGATTCGATCATCTCGTAGCGCACGCCCGGGGTGATTGTCCATTTGCCGATGTCGATGCGGTCGTCAACGAAGAACGCATTGGCCTCGGTGCCGCCACGGGTGTCGCGGTCATTACGACTGCTGGTGGTCGGGTATTCGTTGCTGGCGATCGGCGTGCGATAGCGCAGTTCGTGGCCGGCCTCGTTGATGTAGCGATAGCCGACGCCGACTTCATGACTGGTCGGGCCGAGGTCGAAGCCTTGGGCGAAACGGGTTTCCAGACCGCGCACCCAATACTCGCGCGGCGACAGCGAAAGGAACGTGCCCTGATCGAGATAACCGCTGCGCAGGGTCTTGGTGAAGAAGGTATTGGCGGTGAATTCGCGGCGATCTTCCTGGTAGCGATAGCCGAAGTTGAACATCGTGCGACGGCCCCAGAACTGGTCTTTCGGCCGTGTCGACTGGTATGGGTCGGCGTCGTAATCAGCGACGTTCAAACCGCCGGGCATGTCGGCCTTGCCCTCGTAATACTGGGCCATGGCGTTGAAACTGTTGGCTTCGTCGAGCTGGTATTTGCCCTTGAGGATCAGGTCGTCGATTTCGGTGTCGCTGTGTTCACGCCAGTCACCACCGCGCGTGCCGGAGTAGAGCAACGCGCCGCCGAGACCATTGGCGTTGGTGCCGCCGGCCAGCAGGTTGGCGCTGGTCTTGAAGCCGTCGTGGCTCGACGATGGGCTGGTTTCCGTCTGGAAGCCGCCCTTGACCGTCGGCTCGTCGGGAATCGCCCGGGTCACGAAGTTGACCACGCCGCCGACGTTCTGCGGGCCGTAACGCACTGCGCCGCCGCCACGCACGACGTCCACGGCATCCATGTTGCCCATGCTGATCGGCGCGAACGACAACTGTGGTTGGCCATAAGGCGCGAATGGCACCGGGATGCCGTCCATCAACACCGTCGAGCGCGCGGCCAGGCGCGGATTTAACCCACGAATGCCGAAGTTCAGCGCCATGTCGTGGCTGCCGGTGCCGTTGTTTTCCGGGGCATTGACGCCGGGTATGCGGTTGAGCACATCACGTGCCTGCGTTGCGCCCTGACGTTCGAACTCTTCGCGACGGATCACATCACGGGCACCGGGATGTTCGAACACATTGATTTGCGCAGCGTCGCCGAGCCAGTCACCGACGACTTTCGAAGTGTCCAGTTCCAGCGCGGCATCCGCCACCGGTTGCAGGCTGAACGCATTGTTGCCCTCGGCGCGTGCTTGCAGACCGGTGCCTTCGAGCAGCGCATTCAGACCTTGCTCAGGCGTGTAGCTGCCCTCCAGACCTCGACTTTGCACGCCGCCGGTGACTTGCGATCCGAAAGAAATCAACACGCCCGCTTCACGGCCAAACTGGTTGAGGGCGTTCTCCAGCGACGACGGCGCGATGTGATAAGCCTTGGCATCGGCAGCCAGTGCTGCGGGCAGAGCGGCGAAGCTCAGACTGGCGCCGAGGACAAGATTGCGCAGGCTGCGGGCCAGTGGCGTGAGGCGGGTAGGGTGCATGGTGGATGATCCTGAGAAGGTTGAATCAAGGGGGCTTTCCTTCTCTGTCACGCCAGATCTGAAAAACGGCTCATTTATTTTTGAGTTTTTTAAACCCGCGCTTCGACGGTGACCCAGTAGCGGGTAAAGCGCTTCACTTTCACCGGCAAACTGATTTCCAGCAGATCGAGAATCCGCTCGCTGTCGTCCAGTGGATAAGTCCCGGAGATCAGCAGGTCGGCGACGTTCCTGTCGCAATTTAGCTGGCCGCGACGGTAGCGAGCCAGTTCATCGAGGAAGTCGCCCAGACGCATATGCGCGGCCACCAGCATGCCGTCGGCCCAGGCGCCGCTGTTGGCGTCCAAAGGCTTGGCTTCGGCGACTGAAGCAGAGGTAAAACTCAACTGACGCGCGAGCGGCAGCAGCATCGGCGCGCGTCCGTTGCTGCTCAGCTCGACCTGGCCTTCAAACAGCGCAACCTGGGTGCGATCGGCAAATTGCCGCACATTGAGGCGTGCGCCGTGAGTTTTCAGAGTGCCTTGGGCCGTGCGCACTTCGAACGATTGCGCGGCGGTCAGGAGGATTTCGCCTTCGAGCAAGCGGATCAGTCGCGCCGAGGTGTCGACATCCGCAGCACTGGCCGTGTTGAGTTGCAACTGATCGCCGGCACCGAGTGCCACCTTGCGCCGTTGCCCGATCGGGCTGCGGTAATCGGCGAAGAGCGACGGCAGCGGTGTGTGTTCGCGCATGCCCCAGGTCACCGCCGAACCGGCGCCAAGAATCAGCAACAGCTTCAGCGCCTGACGACGGCTGGCGGACTTCGGCCCGTTCAACGCTGCATGCGCCAGCGGCGAAGACACACCGCGCAAGCGCTGGTTGACCCGCTGAATATGCTCCCACGCGCGGCGGTGTTCGCTGTGCGCGTCCAGCCATTGTTGCCAGGCCTGTTGCTGACGCGGATTGAGCGTGCCTTGTTGCATTTCCAGCAACCAGTGCACCGCCTGCTCGGCAACCTGCGAGGAAAAATCCGGGGCGCGGTTCATAGGGCGAAGTAGCAGCGCATCGCCGCTTTGTTCAAGTGACGTTTGACCGTGGCCACAGAGATGTCGAGCTCAGCGGCGATCTGTGGATAAGTCAGGCCATCGACCTGCGCCAGCAAAAAGGCGCGTTTGACCTGACGCGGCAAACCGTCGAGCAACTGATCCAACTCCATCAGGGTTTGCAGGATGATCGCTTTGTCTTCTTCCGACGGTGCGAGCATTTCCGGCATCTGCGCCAAGGTATCGAGGTAAGCGCGTTCCAGATCCTGACGTCGGTAATGATTGAACAGAACCCGTTTGGCCAGGGTCGTCAGAAAGGCGCGCGGCTCGATGATCAGCGGCGGCTCGCGGGCGCTCAGCACCTTGATGAAGGTGTCCTGGGCCAGGTCCGCCGCGCTGTCCGGGCAGCCGAGTTTGCGCCGCAGCCAACCGGTGAGCCAGCTGTGATGGGCTTGATAGAGCGATTCGACGGAATGGGCGGCGGACAACGGGATTACTCCAGGCGTTTTCAGGACGCGGTAGAGAGTATGCGTTAGAGAACAAGAACTGTTCGCATTGTAGGGTGGAGCTACACTGTCCGGCAATCAGATGCTTTTGCGTATGAGAATATTTATCATTAATATTGCTCGCCTTGGGTTCGGCTTGTCGGCCGGACGGTTTTCGTTTCAGGGTCGAAACATGAAAGGCAAACTCGCCACACTCCCCATGTCCTATCGTCTGGCCGTTACCTCACGGGTACTGGCCGCGGTGTTTGGCGGCTATCTGGTCGCGGCGCTGGCCAGTGTCACCCTGACGCTGTGGCTGCCGTTGAGCCGCGCCGAAGCAGTGGTGACCGGCATGACCATTTCCTTTCTGGTCTATCTGGTGGCCGTGCTCTGGTGCTTCGCCTGTCGTACGGCGTGGTCGGCCTGGGTCGGTTTGCTGGTGCCAAGCGTTATTCTGGCGACCATCTCTGGCGCAGCACGTGGATTGGGCCTGGCATGAAAGAGGGTTTTCGTCAGGCGATGGCCTGGCTGCACACGTGGGCCGGACTGCTGTTCGGCTGGCTGTTGTTCGCGATTTTTCTGACCGGGACGCTGGCGTATTTCAAGGATGAAATCAGCCACTGGATGCAGCCGGAAATCCCCGCGCGATCGGTGAGTGCCGAGACGAGCCTGACGCTGGCCCAGGATTATCTGCAGCAACACGCGGCCGGCGCGTCACGCTGGCTGATCGATTTGCCCGATGCCCGGGATCCCGCCCTGAGCGTGCGTTGGCAGCCAGCACCGGCAAAACCGGGTGAGCGCGGCCGTTTCGAAGCGAAAACCCTTGATGCGCAAACCGGCGCCGAAGTGCAGGGCCGCGACAGCATGGGCGGCGAGTTCTTCTACCGTTTCCACTTCCAGCTGCAAATGCCTTATCCGTGGGGCCGTTGGCTATCGACAATCGCTGCGATGGTGATGTTCGTCGCGTTGATCACCGGGATCATCACCCACAAGAAAATCTTCAAGGACTTCTTCACCTTCCGCCCGCGCAAGGGCCAGCGTTCCTGGCTCGACGGGCATAACGCAGTGGGGGTGCTGGTGCTGCCGTTTCACTTGATGATCACTTACAGCAGCCTGGTGATCTTCATGTCGATGGTCATGCCGGCGAGCATCGTCGCGTCGTACGGCAATGACGTGCGCAAGTTCTATGACGAAGTTTTCCCGGCATCGAAAACACCGGAGCGCGCCGACATTGCGGCACCGCTGGCGGCCATGGCACCGCTGTTGAGCAAGGCCAGCGAGCAATGGTCGGGCGGCCACACGGCGCGCCTGTCGGTGAGCAATCCGGGCGATGCCAATGCCACGGTGGTGCTGTCCCGTGCTGGTGACCGTGTGGTGCATGATTTCGGCCGCGCCGTGACCTTCAACGGTGTGACCGGGCAGATGCTCGGCAGCACACCGGAGCAACCGCTGGCGATGGCGGTGGGGGGCGCGTTCTATGGTTTGCACATGGGCCACTTCGCCGGGCCGCTCTTGCGCTGGCTGTATTTCATTTGTGGGCTGGCCGGCACGGCGATGATCGGCACCGGGCTGGTGATCTGGCTGGGCAAGCGTCAGCTCAAACACGCCAAGAGCGGCGTGATGCCGTTCGAACTGCGGCTGGTGGAAGTACTGAACATCGCCAGCATGGCCGGGCTGGTGTCTGCGGTGGCGGTGTTCTTCCTGGCCAATCGTCTGTTGCCGGTGAGCCTTGCCGAACGCGCAGATTGGGAAGTGAATGCGTTCTTTATCGCTTGGGCTCTGAGTGTGCTGCACGCGCTACTGCGTCCGGGACCAAAGGCCTGGGTTGAGCAACTCACCCTGAGCGCCGCATTGTTTGTTGCGATGCCGCTGATCAATGCACTGACCACCCCTTGGAATCTCGCCGTCAGTCTGATGCAGGGTGATTGGGCGTTGGCCGGTTTTGATCTGACGTGCCTTGCAACCGGTGTGTTTCTGGCGTGGGCCGCGTGGAAAATGCAGCGTGCCGGCAGCACCGTCAGCGTTAAAAGACCTCCTCGCGAAAAGGCCCGGCCGATTACCCTTGAGCAAGGGGCGAACTGATGCTTTTGCCTTTGCTGCTCACCTACGCCGGATTCACCGCGTTGTGTCTGTCGATGCCTCGCCACCACGATGAATTGCTCGGCCATAAACCTTCGCCTCGACGCCGTCAGGGCTTGATGCTGGGGGGCTGGTTGCTGCTGGGTTTGTCGCTGTGGGCGGCGGTGACCTCCAACGGCTGGAGTTTCGGCCTGGTCGACTGGTTCGCCGTGCTGATGCTCAGCGCCCTGGCGTTGGTATTGCTGCTGCCGTATCGCCCGCGTTTCGCATTGGCACTGGCCGGTGTCAGTCTGCTGGCCAGCCCGGTCGCCGCATGGGCGCAGTGCTGAAGTGCTGATCGGTCTGCCACCGGAATCGCGCGACGACGAGCCGCGCGGGGCGCGTGCGCATTTTCTCCAGGTTTTTCTGTCCCAGCGTTCGCAGATGGAGGCGCTGGTGAACCGCCGCGTCGGTTGCCGGGCGACGGCGGCCGATCTGGTGCAGGATCTGTTTTTGCGTTTCTGGCGCCGGCCATTGGTGCAGGTAGAAGAACTCAGTACCTATCTGTTGCGTTGTGCTGGCAACATTGCCATCGACCATTTGCGCAGCGAAGGCACGCGCACGCGCGTCAACGAAGGCTGGCAGCCGGACGCGCCGGACAGCCACGGCAGCGAACCGCAAGCGGCGCTGGAAGCGGGCAATGATCTGCGCCATGTCGAAGCGGCGTTGCGCGCCTTGCCCGAGCGCACCCGGCAGATCTTTTTGCTCAATCGCATTCACGGCCGCAAGTATGCGGAAATCGCCAAAGCCATGGGCCTGTCCCAAAGTGCCGTGGAAAAACATATGATGCGCGCCCTCGAGGCCTGCAAGGCCAGCCTGCGCGAACCCGCGCCACGCCTGCCAGGGAAAGCACCGTGAACCGATCCGATTCGATCATCCCGACGCCCGCGCAAGAGCAGGCCGCGTTTGCGTGGCTGAGCCTGTTGCATGATCGGCCGAGTGCGGGCGATCAATTGACCTTCAGCCAATGGCTGCGGGCGGATCCGGCGCATGCCGAGGCCTATGCGCAGGCGCAGGTGGTCTGGGAACTGAGCGAAAGCCCGGCGCGCACGCTGGCCGATGAAGAGGCTTTGGCGTTGCAGGGCTTTCTCGATGCGATGGATCGCCCGCGCCGTCCGCAGCTTTTGCGTTGGTCGGGGGCGCTGGCGATGGCCGCGTGTCTGTTGCTGATGGTCAGCCTCGGCAGCGGGTGGCAGCCGCAACGCTGGATCGATGATCTGGGTGCCGATTATGTCTCGGCGCCCGGCGAGATCCGCACCGTGACCCTGACCGATCAGTCGCAAGTCACGCTGGATGCTGACAGCGCGATTGCCGTGGATTTCAGCCGTGGCGAGCGGCATGTTCAGCTGCGTCGTGGTGCCGGGTTTTTCACGGTTACGCACACCGGCGAGCCGTTTGTGGTCGAGGCCGAGAAAGGTCAGGCGCTAGTGCTCGGGACGCAGTTCGAAGTGCGACTGCAACCGCATGGTGCGCAGGTGACGGTGTTGTCCGGACGCGTCGGGGTGACGGCGGAGCGTGGTGGTGAACAACAGATTCTCACAGCCGGCCAGCAGGTTGCTTACGCTGACGGTGCGGCGGAGAAACTGCATGCCGTGGACAGCGAAGCGCAATTGGCCTGGCGTCAGGGCTGGCTGACGTATTACACGGCGACGCTGGCCGATGTGGTGGAGGATCTGCGCCGTTATTACCCGGGGCGGATCGTATTGCTCAACGATGAGCTGGCGGCGCGCAAGGTCAGTGGCAGTTTTCCGAGCAAGGATCCGCAAGCGGTGCTCAGTTCCCTGCAAGGGGTGTTGGGGTTTGAGCAGCATCAGGTGTTGGGGCATCTGATTATTTTGCGTTAGGGCTGATGGCCTCTTCGCGAGCAAGCTCGCTCCCACATTGGATCTGTGATCGACACAAACCCCCTGTGGGAGCGAGCTTGCTCGCGAAGGCATCAGACCCGACAACACGTCTGCAAAAATATTTTCAGATTTGTGGTGAGGTAAACCCGAGCCTCATCCGTGTAGTGACTGAAACTGCGAGTCATTCGCATCCGTTGCGGTTCTACACAGGTCATTGAGTCATGAAGTCCAGGGCAAAGTCGGGTTCGGTCAAACAGTGGTTAAGCGTGTCGGCATTGAGTTTTTCGGCATTGGCATTGCTGCCGATAAGCGTGTCTCTGGCCGCTGAAGCCGTCAGCAGCCAGGCGCAAAAGCAGTTCAATTTTTCCCTGGCCGCCAAACCGCTGCCGCAAGCCTTGAGCGACTTCAGCCGCGTCACCGGGCAGAGTGTGGTGTACACCGACGAAGCGCCGTACGGCCTCACCGCGCCGGCAGTCAATGGCCAGATGAGTGCCGAACATGCACTGCAACGCTTGCTCAGTGGCTCTGGCCTCAACTTCCGCCGCACCGATAGCCACACGCTGGCGCTGGAGCCAAAACCGACTGAAGGCGCGCTGAACCTCGGCGCCACCACCATCACCTCGATGCGCGATGAATCGATGAGTTATCAGCCACCGGAAACCAGTTCGGTGATGCGCTCTTCGGCCTCGCTTCAGGAAATCCCGCAGACCGTCAACGTCATCCCGGCCCAAGTCATCCGCGATCAGGCGCCACGCAATCTCGATGATGCACTGGCCAATGTCAGTGGCATCACCCAAGGCAACACCTTGGGCAGCACCCAGGATTCGGTGATGACCCGTGGCTTCGGCGACAACCGCAACGGCTCGATCATGCGCGACGGCATGCCGATCGTGCAGGGCCGCGGCATGAACGCCACGGTTGATCGGGTTGAAGTACTCAAAGGTCCGGCCTCGCTGCTCTACGGCATTCAAGACCCGGGCGGCGTGGTCAACATGGTCAGCAAGAAACCTGAACTGACACAATACAACGCCCTGACCTTGCGCGGTTCGACTTACGGTGACGGCAAGAACGGCAGCGGCGGCACCTTCGACAGCACCGGCCCGCTGGGTGATTCCGGGCTGGCCTACCGCATGGTGCTCGATCACGAAGACGAAGATTACTGGCGCAATTTCGGCACCCACCGTGAAACCCTGATTGCGCCGTCCCTAGCCTGGTTCGGCGAAAGCACCAAGCTGTTGTTCGCCTACGAGCACCGCGAATTTCTCACGCCGTTCGACCGTGGCACGCTGATCGATCCGCGCACCAATCATCCGCTGGACATCTCGCGCAAAGAGCGTCTCGATGAGCCGTTCAACAACATGGAAGGCCGCTCGGATCTGTATCACTTCGAAGCCGACCACGACCTCAACGACGACTGGAAAGCCCACTTCGGCTACAGCTGGAACCGCGAAACCTACGACGCCAGCCAGGTTCGCGTGACCGCTATCGACACCAACAAGGGCACGCTGACCCGCAGCATGGACGGCACCCAGAACGCGATCAGCACCGACCGTTTCACCACCGCCAGTCTCGAAGGCAAGGTCAACGTGCTGGGCATGCAGCATGATCTGGTGTTCGGCGTCGATGACGAGTACCGCAAGATCTACCGTGAGGACCTGATCCGGCAGAAAAGCCTGACCACCTTCAGTTACCTCAATCCGGTGTACGGTCGCGAAGTCGCCGGCACGACCGTCAGCGCTCCCGACAGCGCGCAGACCGATGAGCTACGCAGTGACTCGGTGTTCATGCAGGACTCGATTCACCTTAACGATCAGTGGATTCTGGTTGCTGGCGGGCGCTTCCAGGAGTACGACCAGTACGCCGGCAAAGGCGTGCCGTTCAAGGCCAACACTGACAGCAACGGCCAGAAGTTCGTCCCGCGCGCCGGTCTGGTGTATCGCTACACCGACGCCTTGTCGTTCTACGGCAGCTACACCGAATCGTTCAAACCCAACTCGACTATCGCCCCGCTGAGTGGCAGCAGCACTGTGCTCGACGGCAGCATCGCGCCGGAAGAAGCCAAGTCGTGGGAGCTGGGTGCGCGGCTGGACATGCCGGGGCGTGTCACCGGCAACATCGTCTTGTTCGACATCAAGAAACGCAACGTGCTGGTGGCCAACTCCGAAGGCCCGACGACCATTTACAGTGCGGCCGGTGAGGTGCGTTCGCGCGGTCTGGAAATGGACCTGACCGGTCAGTTGAGCGACCACTGGAGCATGATCGGCAGCTACGCCTACACCGATGCCGAAGTGACCGAAGACCCGGACTACAAAGGCAAGCGCCTGCAAAACGTGGCGAAGAATTCCGGCTCGTTGTCGGCGGTGTATGACTTCGGCAGCGTGATCGGCGGCGATCAATTGCGCGTCGGCGCGGGGGCGCGTTATGTCGGTGAACGTGCCGGTAATGCGGTGAATGATTTTGATCTGCCGAGCTACACCGTCGCCGATGCGTTTGCCACTTACGACACCAAAGTCGAGGGGCAGAAGGTCAAGTTTCAGCTCAATGTGAAGAACCTGTTTGATCGCACGTACTACACCTCGGCGGCGAGCCGGTTCTTTGTATCGATGGGGGATGCGCGGCAGGTTTCGCTGTCCAGCACTCTGGAGTTTTAAGGCAAGATCAAAAGCCCCTCACCCTAACCCTCTCCCGGAGGGAGAGGGGACTGACCGAGGTGTCTTGCACGATACGTCGACCTGAAATATCGAATCGATTATGGATTCAGAAAAGCACTTTCAGGTCGGTGAAAAGCTTGAGCATCCCCCGGTCGGCCCCCTCTCCCTCCGGGAGAGGGCTGGGGTGAGGGGAAAAGGGCTCAACGCAAAAACGCCTGCCGATACTCACCAGGCGTCCCACCCAAAACCTGCTTGAACCGATTAGTGAAATGACTCGCGCTGGCAAATCCGCACGCCAGCGCAATCTCGCCCAGCGGCAACGCCGTCCCGCGCAACAACTCCCGCGCCCGGCTCAAGCGCCGCGCCAGCACATACTGATGCGGCGGCAGGCCGAAACTCGTGCGAAACATCCGCGCAAAGTGGTATTCCGACAGGGCACACATCCCGGCCAGTTGTCCCAGGCTAATCGGCTCGGCCAACTGGCTGTCGATAAACTCCACCAACTGCCGACGCTGGTGTGGCGCCAGTCCGCCCTTCAAACGCGAACCCTGACGTGCGCCGACCTGACTGAGCAAAGTGTGGCTGATCAATTCATGGGCGAGGCTGCTGGTCAGCAAACGTTCGGCGGGCTCGTCCCAATTCAGCGTCAGCAACTGCCGAAAGCGCTGCGCCTGCTGCGGATCGTCGAGAAAGGTCTGCTCGCGCAACTGCATCTCTCGCGGTTCGCGATCAAGCAAGGTGACGCAACCGAGGGCGAATTGTTCAGCGCTGAAATACAGATGCGCCAAGCGAATATCGCCATTGATCACCCAGCCTGATTCGTGATCGGCCGGCAGGATGCACAGCTTGTCCGGCCCGCCCTTGTGGCCCGGTTGCCCGCGACGAAACGTGCCAGTGCCACCGGCAATGTAGCAAGACAGCGTGTGGTGACTCGGCGCTGCGTACTCCTGGGCATCGTGGTGATTGGTCCACAAAGCAGCAGACAAGCCGTCACCGAGCTCGGCGCTGTGCACCAGGCGTGCATTCGGCGAGCTGTTCAACGCTTGAAAGACTTGCAGGGTATCGATGGCGGCCATGAGCGGTTCTCTTCAACGCCTTGCATCCTACTCCGTAGACGCCGCGCTGCCAGCCTGCTGCCCGACAAAAGCGCAAGAATCTGCAAGCGCTCAAGGCGCGCGCGGGCAGACACTCAAGGCCTATCGAGGAGTGTGTGCCATGAACCTGTCGTTGTACTTGCTGACCGTGCTGATCTGGGGCACCACGTGGATTGCTCTGAAATGGCAACTGGGCGTGGTGGCGATTCCGGCGTCGATCGTCTATCGCTTCGGTCTTGCCGCACTGGTGCTGTTTGCGTTGTTGCTGCTCAGCCGGCGTCTGCAACCGATGAACCGTCGCGGGCATTTGATCTGCGTGGCTCAGGGTTTGTGTCTGTTCTGCGTCAACTTCATGTGCTTCCTGACCGCCAGTCAGTGGATCCCCAGTGGTCTGGTCGCGGTGGTGTTTTCTACCGCAACCCTGTGGAACGCGCTGAATGCGCGAGTGTTCTTCGGCCAGCGCATCGCGCGCAATGTTCTGATGGGTGGTGCATTGGGCCTGTTTGGCCTGGGCATGCTGTTCTGGCCGGAATTGGCCGGGCATCAGGCCAGCCCGCAAACCTTGCTCGGTCTCGGCCTGGCCTTGTGCGGCACCTTGTGTTTCTCGGCGGGCAACATGCTCTCGAGCCTGCAGCAGAAGGCCGGTCTCAAGCCGCTCACCACCAACGCCTGGGGCATGGCCTATGGCGCGGCGATGCTGTCGGTGTGGTGCCTGGTCAAGGGCATTCCATTCGGCATGGATTGGAGCCCGCGTTATGTCGGTGCGTTGCTGTATTTGGTGATCCCCGGTTCGGTCATTGGCTTCACCGCATATCTGACGCTGGTCGGGCGCATGGGCCCGGAGCGTGCGGCTTACTGCACAGTGCTGTTCCCGGTGGTAGCGCTGAACGTCTCGGCGTTTGCCGAAGGTTATCAATGGACGGCACCGGCTCTGGTCGGGCTGGTGTTAGTGATGCTGGGTAACGTGCTGGTGTTTCGTAAACCGAAAGCAGTTGCGGCGCCGGTGCAGGGAAAGTTGGCTTGAAATGAACGAGCGCTGAACGTCAGCGCTCGACCTTCAAGGTGATGTAAATCATTACCGGGAATATGAAGTCAACGATATGCCGTGCCCAGTCCTTGGCATTCCATGATTGCGAAGTGTCCATGTCAAACCATTCCACTCCAACTGTTTGCAGGCACACGTAATAAATGAAGATGGCTGCGAGTATGCCCATGATCGAAAACTTCTTCGCCTCGTGAAATGCTTCTGCGGAGGCGTTGATATTGCGATACAGCTGATAGGTGCCGATCAGGCACAACACTGTGTATGTAACTTCAAGGGTGATGATAAACCAGTAGATCCGGTGATGAATCATCGGCGATTCGATGGCCCGATACTTGATGGTTTCACTGGCAGTGGTGGTGTCCATGCTCAGGATGTGCGCCACGTAAGTGTAGTTTGAGTCATAGTCGGTAAAGTTGTGGATCATCACCAGCAGGCCAAAGAAACTGATGTAGGCCATCAATATAACTTTGCTGTATCGGATAAGTTTGTCGGTGGTCAGGGTGTTCAATGTTTTGGCTCTCCATAGCGCTTGTCGATTATTCGGCAGCCAGGCAGAGCTTATAATGCTGTTGTTTAAATTGGTTTGTTGTTCAATTTCAAGTTGTGTATGGCAATAACTAACGGGCAAGTGCGATGTTGCACTTGCCCGTACTTTTTTATCCGCGCCAGACTTGCGGGTTGACCAGATCCTGCGGACGTTCACCGAGCAAGGCGCTGCGCAGATTGGCCAGCGCACGATTGGCCATGGCTTCGCGGGTTTCATTCGTCGCCGAGCCGATGTGCGGCAGGGTCACGGCGTTACTCAATTGGAACAGCGGCGATTCGGCCAGCGGTTCTTTTTCGTAGACGTCGAGACCGGCGCCACGAATGCGCTTGTTTTGCAGTGCTTCGATCAGGGCCGGTTCATCGACGACCGGGCCACGTGAGATGTTCACCAGGATGGCGTCGGGTTTCATCAGCGCCAGTTCGCGATGGCTGATCAGGTGGCGGGTCTTGTCGCTGAGCGGCACCACCAGGCAGACGAAATCGGCCTCGGCGAGCAGTTGATCGAGGCTGCGAAATTGCGCGCCGAGTTCTTGCTCCAGGTCGGTCTTGCGGCTGTTGCCGCTGTAGATGATCGGCATGTTGAAGCCGAAGCGGCCACGGCGGGCGACGGCCGCGCCGATGTTACCCATGCCGACGATGCCGAGGGTTTTGCCGTGGACGTCGCAGCCGAACAGCGGGGCGCCGACGCTGGCTTGCCATTGCCCGGCCTTGGTCCAGGCATCGAGTTCGGCGACGCGGCGGGCGCTGCTCATGATCAGGGCGAAGGCGAGGTCGGCGGTGCTTTCTGTGAGCACATCCGGTGTGTTGGTGAGCATGATCCCGCGTTCGTTGAAGTAGTCGAGGTCGTAGTTGTCGTAGCCGACGGAGACGCTTGAAACCACTTCGAGTTTTGCGGCGTTTTCCAGTTGTGCGCGGCCGAGTTTGCGGCCGACGCCGATGAGGCCGTGGGCGTGGGGCAGTGCTTCATTGAATTGGGCGTTGATGTCGCCGGCTTTTGGGTTGGGGACGATGACGTCGAATTCCTGCTGGAGGCGTTCGATCATGGGCGGGGTGATGCGGCTGAAGGCCAGGACAGTTTTTTTCATCGTTTTTGGCTCTTGTTCGGGCTTGATACCAAGCACGCTAACATTTCTGGCTTGGGGTTGTCTTGGCGGCCTCTGGGCCGACCATGTTCTTGGGGTTTTGGGTGTATATCCGTTGCTGCGGGTGTTGCTGATTAGGGTTCCGCCCTTACGGCGGGTCACTTTTTCCAGACGCCGAAAAAGTAACCAAAAAGGCTTGCTCCTACGTGCGGCCCGCTCGCTGGGGCTCGGGGTTCCTTCGCTGCGGGATCGATCCGGGCGCAGCGCCTACGGTTTGCTTCGCTGCACCTCCTCTCGCTGTGTTTGGCTGCGCCAAACGGTCGCTGCGCTCCCACGCCCGGATCAATCCCTCCACTCAGCCTTCCGACGTCGCCCGTGGATCAAGATCAAGAGCAGGCGAGCTGACACTCGGCCTATTGAGTGGTGAAAAGCGTGGGGTGTTCGGCGTTTGATTTGTGTTCAACGCGGTATCGCACGTCGGCGTAACTCGTCCAAACACCTCGGTCAGTCCCCTCTCCCTCCGGGAGAGGGCTAGGGTGAGGGGCTTTTGATCTGATTCAAAATCTGAGTTCGACTCGGTATTTCACATCGGCGTAACTCTACCAAACCCCACGGTCAGTCCCCTCTCCCTCCGGGAGAGGGCTAGGGTGAGGGGCTTTTGATTTGATTCGAATCAGAGTTCGACTCGGTATTTCACGTCGGCGTAACTCTCCCAAACACCTCGATCAGTCCCCTCTCCCTCTGGGAGAGGGCTAGGGTGAGGGGCTTTTAGCTGTGTGCCGGAGATTGGGAAATTTCGTGGTTATCCAGCACGCGGTTCACGGCCAGTTCGGCGAGCATGATGATCTGCTGAATCGCCAGAATCGTCCGCCGTTGCGGCAGGTCGATGTAGGCGGCGATGTCGCTGGTCATGAGGCTGGCCTGGGCCAGTGATTCGCAGGCGTGAACCAGCAGGCTTTCGCTGTCCTGCTCTGGGGCGACCTGGAACATGGTGCTGGGTTTGTGGAAGCGCAGGGTGAGGGCGTTGGGTTTGAGGTAGTGGTCGAGGGCGCGTTCGGCGGCTTCGTGGAATTTCTTTGAGCCGGGGAATTCGTAGGGGGTGGTGTCGTCGGTTTCGGGCGGATTAGGCGTTGGTTTGAACATTGTGAAACTCCATTCGGGATGTGGAGTTCGTCACGTACTGCGACCAAGCAGTAGGGTGGCGAACTGTACGCGGGTTGGTCGACCAGGGAATGGAAACCCGGCAGGGCAAAAGCCCTCCCTCGCACAGTTCGCCATTAGGCAAGCTGAAAAGTGCGCCATTCTAAACCCGGACGACCAAGTCCGGTCGCTGATTCGTCAGCGACACCCAAATCCTAGCCACCGCACTTCCGACGGACAACCGTCAAAACCTGTCGGAAACATCCGCGAAATCACTGTTCTGTAGGAGCTGCCGTAGGCTGCGATCTGTTGATTTTTAAACATCAAGATCAAAAGATCGCAGCCTGCGGCAGCTCCTACAGAAGACGCATTGTGTTTAAAAATCAGTTGGCGACACGCGCGCCGGCGAGGCTGCCGCTGAGTTCGTAGGCGGCCAATTCGGCTTGATGCGCCGCGAGAATTTCCGGCAACGAGCCGCGCAAATACTCAACCCACGTCTTGATCTTCGCATCCAGATATTGCCGCGACGGGTAGATCGCATACAGGTTCAGCTCTTGCGAGCGGTAGTTCGGCATGACCCGCACCAGCGTGCCGTTGCGCAAGCCTTCAATCGCCGCATACACCGGCAACACGCCAACGCCCATGCCGCTTGTGATCGCGGTTTTCATCGCGTCGGCGGAGTTCACCAAAAATGGCGAGCTGTTGATGGTGACCATTTCCTGGCCTTCCGGGCCGTCGAACGCCCATTTTTCCAAAGGGATCACCGGGCTGACCAAGCGCAGGCAGGCATGGTTGAGCAGGTCGCTGGGCTTTTGCGCGGCACCGTTGGCTTTCACGTAGGCCGGCGAGGCGCAGACGATGCTGTAGGTGATGCCCAAGCGTTGCGAGACGAAGCCGGAATCCGGCAGTTCGCTGGCGAGCACGATGGACACGTCGTAGCCCTCGTCGAGCAGGTCCGGCACGCGGTTGGCCAGGGTCAGGTCGAAGGTCACGTCCGGGTGGGTCTTGCGGTAGCGGGCGATGGCGTCGATGACGAAGTGCTGGCCGATGCCGGTCATGGTGTGCACTTTCAATTGCCCGGCCGGGCGCGCGTGGGCGTCGCTGGCTTCGGCTTCGGCCTCTTCGACGTAGGCGAGGATCTGTTCGCAGCGCAGCAGGTAGCGCTTGCCCGCTTCGGTGAGGGCGATGCGCCGCGTGGTGCGGTTGAGCAAGCGGGTTTGCAGGTGGGCTTCCAGGTTGGAGACCGCGCGCGAGACGTTGGCGGTGGTGGTGTCGAGTTGCACGGCGGCGGCGGTGAAGCTGCCGGCTTCGGCCACGCAACTGAAGGCGCGCATGTTTTGCAAAGTGTCCATGGGGTGCTCTCAAGGGAGATGGCAAATTGTGACACGAAGTTTCAGGGGCGAGACCCCCGACCAAGGGATTATCTCGTTAACCGTAACAAAGATTCACAGAAATCCCAGCTTATCGCCGTTCGGGGCGCCCCCTAGAATTGCGCCGATCCAATGTAGGAGCTGCCGCAGGCTGCGATCTTTTGATTTTGTTTTAAGGGAATCAAGATCAACAGATCGCAGCCTGCGGCAGCTCCTACAGAAAACAAGCCCCGCCTTATCCTCTTTTCAGGAATTCGCAGCTGTGCCGCGTCGCATCAACAGAGCGCTTTTGCCGCTCAGTGTTCTGGCTTTTACCCTGGGTCTTGGCGGCTGCATCTCAACGGACGGAATCGCCCCACAGGGCAAGGCATTGGAGGCCAATTCACTGGCCACCGATGACGCCATCTCCCACGCCGCCCGTGACGCCAACTGGCCCACCGCGCAATGGTGGCAAGCCTACGGTGACCCGCAACTCAATCGCTGGATCGACCTCGCCGTGCAAGGCAGTCCGACCATGGCCATGGCCGCCGCGCGAGTGCGTCAAGCCAAAGCCATGGCCGGTGTTGCCGAGGCGGCTGAGTCATTGCAGATCAATGGCGAGTCGACACTCAAGCGGCACAACTGGCCGACCGATCAGTTCTACGGCCCCGGCGAGCTGGCCAACACCACCACTTGGGATAACAACGCGGCGCTGGGTTTCAGCTACGCGCTCGACCTCTGGGGCCGTGAAAGCAATGCCAGCGAGCGGGCGGTGGATCTGGCGCACATGAGCGCCGCCGAGGCGCGATTGGCGCAGCTGGAATTGCAGAACAACATTGTCCGCGCCTACATCGAACTGTCGCTGCATTACGCGCAACGCGACATCGTCGCGGCGACGCTCAAACAGCAGCAACAGATTCTCGACCTGGCGCAGAAGCGCTTGAACGGCGGGATCGGCACGCACTTCGAAGTCAGCCAAGCCGAAACGCCACTGCCGGAAACCCATCGTCAGCTCGATGCACTGGACGAAGAAATCGCCCTGAGTCGCAACCAGATCGCCGCGCTCGCCGGCAAAGGTCCGGGGGCGGGCGCACAGTTGCAGCGCCCGACATTGTCCCTCGGTGCTGCGCTGAAACTGCCATCGGCATTGCCCGCCGAATTGCTCGGCCAGCGGCCCGATGTGGTCGCCAGTCGCTGGCAAGTGGCGGCGCAGGCGCGCGGGATTGATGTCGCGCATGCCGGTTTTTATCCCAACGTCGATCTGGTCGGCAGCCTCGGTTACATGGCCACCGGCGGTGGCGCGCTGGAGTTTTTGACCGGCAAGAAACTCAACTACAACGTCGGCCCGGCGATCTCATTGCCAATCTTCGACGGTGGCCGATTGCGTGCCGAATTGGGCGAAGCTTCTGCCGGTTACGACATCGCCGTGGCGCATTACAACCAGACGCTGGTGAATGCGCTGAAGAATATTTCCGACCAGTTGATCCGCCGCGAGTCGATGGACAAGCAGCAAGGTTTTGCCGCCGAGTCGGTGGCCACGGCGCAGAAGACCTACGACATCGCGATGATCGCTTATCAGCGCGGCCTCACCGATTACCTCAACGTGCTCAATGCGCAGACGTTGCTGTTCAAGCAGCAGCAGGTGCAGCAGCAGGTGCAGGCGGCACGGTTGAGTGCGCATGCCGAGTTGGTGACTGCGTTGGGTGGTGGACTCGGGGCCGGCAACGATGTACCGACCGCCGAGAAAACCCAGGCCCCGAAAACCCCGGTTCTCCTGCGTTGAACACACAACTTGTGGGAGCGAGCTTGCTCGCGAAGAGGGCATGTCAGCCAGCACATTGGTTGACTGACTCACCGCATTCGCGAGCAAGCTCGCTCCCACAGGGTCCCGGTCCGTCCCGACTTTTCTGAGCAGAATTCATGACTCCTTTGCCCGCACCAATGCGCTGGCTCTACGCCCTGGAATGGCGCCGTGGTTTCTTCGACTGGGCGCGCAGCGATGGCGTGACCTGGGTCTACATCTTCAAGGTGTTGCTCGCCGCATTCCTGACCCTGTGGCTGGCCATGCGCCTGGAATTACCGCAACCGCGCACGGCAATGATCACCGTGTTCATCGTCATGCAGCCGCAGAGCGGCCAGGTGTTCGCGAAGAGTTTCTATCGCTTCCTCGGCACGCTGGCCGGGTCGGCGATGATGGTCACGCTGATTGCGTTATTTGCGCAGAACACTGAGCTGTTCCTCGGCTCGCTGGCGATCTGGGTCGGCATCTGCTCGGCCGGTGCCGCGCGTTGCCGTAACTTTCGCGCTTACGGTTTTGTCCTCGCCGGCTATACCGCGGCGATGGTTGGGCTGCCGGCGCTGGCGCACCCGGACGGCGCATTTATGGCGGCGGTGTGGCGGGTGCTGGAGATCTCGCTGGGGATTCTTTGCTCGACCCTGATCAGCGCCGCGATCCTGCCGCAAACCGCCAGCGCCGCGATGCGCAACGCCTTGTATCAGCGCTTCGGCGTGTTCGCGCTGTTCGTCACCGATGGCCTGCGCGGGCGCAGCAAAGCCGAAGCTTTCGAGGCGAGCAACGTGCGTTTCATTGCTGAAGCCGTGGGCCTTGAAGGCTTGCGCAGCGTGACCGTGTTCGAAGACCCGCACATGCGTCGGCGCAACGGTCGACTGAGTCGCTTGAACAGCGAATTCATGGGCATCACCACGCGCTTCAACGCGCTGCATCAGTTGCTCGAACGCCTGCGCGGCAATGGCGAAGAACATGTGGTTGCGGCGATCAAACCCGGTTTGCAGGATCTCGCCGAAGTGCTCGACGGCTTCAGCGGTCGGGCCCTGACCAGCCCCGACGCCGCCCGTTTGGCGACAGCGCTGGCGACCTACAAGGAAGGGCTGCCGGCACGTGTGCGCAGCCTGCGCGGGATCTTCCAGGAGAGCGAACCGAGCGACGCCGAGCAACTGGATTTCCACACCGCGTACGAACTGCTTTATCGCTTCGTCGATGACCTGCACAGTTATGCCCAGACCCACGCCTCATTGGCCGATCACCGCCATGAACGCGAGCGCTGGGACGAACCGTTCACCCCGCAAACCAACTGGTGGGCTGCTGCGGCTTCGGGGATTCGCGCCTCGTTCATCCTCATCGTGCTGGGCAGTTACTGGGTCGCGACCGCGTGGCCAAGTGGCGCGACGATGACACTGATCGCCGCCGCCACCGTGGGCCTCTCGGCGGCCACGCCGAACCCGAAACGCATGGCATTCCAAATGGCTTGCGGTACCTTCCTCGGCGCGCTGATCGGCTTCGTCGAGATGTTTTTCATCTTCCCGTGGATCGATGGTTTTCCGCTGCTGTGCGTGATGCTCGCGCCAGTCATCGTGCTCGGTTCGTTCCTCACGTCGCGGCCGCAATACGCCGGTGTCGGCCTCGGTTTGCTGATCTTTTTTAGCACGGGATCGGTGCCGGACAACCTGACCATTTACAACCCGTACACCTTCATCAACGACTACATCGCCATGGTCATGGGCATGCTGGTCTGCGCGGCGGCGGGGGCGATTATTCTGCCGCCGAACAGTCGCTGGTTGTGGAAACGCCTGGAGCAGGATCTGCGCGGGCAGGTGGTCTACGCGATCAGCGGCAAACTGAAAGGCCTGGCGTCGAGCTTCGAGAGCCGTACCCGCGATCTGCTGCATCAGGCTTACGGTTTGGCGGCTGGGGAGCCGAAGGTGCAAAAGAATCTGCTGCGCTGGATGTTTGTGGTGCTGGAAGTCGGCCACGCGATCATCGAGTTGCGCAAGGAACAGGCGATCCTGCCGGTGCACCCGGCCTATGCCGAGTCGCAGCCGTGGCGCCAGGCGATCCGCGTGATGGGTCGGGCGCTGGTGCGCCTGTTCTTGCAGCCGAACTCGAGCAATCTCGAACGCGCGCTGGTGGCGGTCGATCATGCGATCAGTCGCGTGGCGGCGACCGATGAACCGTTCGCGCCGCATTTCGACACCTCCGCGTTGCGCCGGGTGAAAAGCTATCTGCACTTCATCCGCACCTCGCTGCTCGACCCGCAATCACCGCTTGCTGCCTACGCCATCGCCAAGCCCGAAGGACTTGCCCATGCCTCGTGAAATCGCCTTCCACGGCGTGTACATGCCGACCATGACCCTGATGTTTTTCATTGCTGCGGCGCTGGCCTGGGCGGTGGACCGTTTCTTGTCCGGGTTTGATCTGTACCGTTTTTTCTGGCACCCGGCGCTGATGCGTCTGAGTCTGTTTACCTGTCTGTTCGGCGCCATGGCGCTGACTGTCTACCGTTGAGAACGTCACGATGAAAAAGTTTTTCAGCCTGCTCGCGACCCTGTTGGTGCTGGCCCTGGCGCTGTGGATCGGCCGCACGCTGTGGGAGCACTACATGAACACGCCGTGGACCCGCGACGGTCGCGTGCGTGCCGACATCATCAATGTCGCCGCCGACGTTACCGGTGAAGTGATCGACGTGCCGGTGCGTGACAACCAACTGGTGAAGAAGGGCGATTTGCTCATGCAGATCGACCCCGAGCATTACCGCATCGCAGTGAAACAGGCGCAGTCGCTGGTTGCCTCGCGCAAGTCGACGTGGGAGATGCGCAAGGTCAACGCCCACCGTCGCGCCGATCTCGACAACCTGGTGATCTCCAAGGAAAACCGCGACGACGCCAGCAACATCGCCGACGCCGCACTCGCCGATTACCAACACGCTCAGGCGCAACTGGAAGCCGCCGAACTCAACCTCAAACGCACCGAAGTGCGCGCAGCAGTCGACGGGTACGTCACCAACCTCAATGTGCATCGCGGTGACTACGCGCGCATCGGCGAGGCGAAAATGGCCGTGGTCGACATGAATTCGTTCTGGGTTTACGGCTTCTTCGAAGAGACCAAACTGCCCCACGTGAAAGTCGGCGACAAGGCCGACATGCAGTTGATGAGCGGCGAAGTGCTCAAGGGGCATGTGGAAAGCATTTCTCGCGGCATCTACGACCGCGACAACCCGGAAAGCCGCGAACTGATTGCCGATGTGAATCCGACGTTCAACTGGGTGCGTTTGGCGCAACGGGTGCCGGTGCGGATTCACATTGATGAAGTGCCGGAAGGTGTTCTGTTGGCGGCTGGGATTACTTGTACGGTGGTAGTCAAGCAGAGCGCTGTGGATAGCTGATGGACCGAGTCGTCTGCATCGCGAGCAGGCTCCCTCCTACAGTGGCTCTGTGTCACGCAGAAGATCCACTGTAGGAGCGAGCCTGCTCGCGATCGGGGTTATCGGTAGAACGTTTTGACCACCCGCAGTCCGGACTCGATGGTCTCATCGACGGTTAACCGTTTGTCTTCAATGAGGGTGACAATCCGCTGGTCATTGGCAATGTTTGCGTCAGGTTTTTTCAACTGAGCGGCGCGATTGATCACGATGTAAATCAATACATGATCACGGTTCCTGATGAATGGCAGGTCCATGGCATCGCCGATCGACTGACTCATGTAGGCATAACGCTCGGCGGACGTCAGACCCTTGAAGGTATCCGGATAATCCTGATAGATCTGGGCGGAGTAGCGGGCGACGTCCTCTGCCCGTTCTTCGGCGTCCAAGGCAGCCTTGCTGGCGACCTGGGGGACGAGCTCGTTGTAGCGTTTGTCGGCCTC
The DNA here is from genome assembly GCF_013363935.1 of Pseudomonas sp. 43A. Lineage (NCBI taxonomy): Bacteria > Pseudomonadati > Pseudomonadota > Gammaproteobacteria > Pseudomonadales > Pseudomonadaceae > Pseudomonas > Pseudomonas sp. 43A. The sequence goes on along the minus strand of NZ_CP054880.1, from coordinate 6,005,363 downwards.
GGCAATTTGCGCCGCAGACATCCGGGTTTTGAGTGTGGCACCGATGCGGGCGTCCTCTGCGTCGGTGAGGAATTTGCTCCACGCGTATGCTTCGGCCAGATTGCCCTGTTCTTCGTACTGCTTGATCAGTTGCTTCCGGGCATCGGGATAACCGTGTTGCGAGGAGCGCAGCAGCCAACGCATGGCAAGTGCGGCATCTTTCTTCGCCCCGAGAGTGCCGGAACTGTACATATCGTACATGCCGTACTCCGCGCACCAGTCATTTTGCTTTGCCGCATAAGCTGTGTAGTTGAAGACCTGGTCTTTGTTTTTGCTCAGGTCGCCGGACTGCATCACCATTCTGGACAGGTAGCAAAACGCCCGAGGGTGTTTCGGCGCTGCCATGACCAGGCAAGTTTGAGCGACATCGCGTGATCCGTCTTCGAACATCAGCAAACCTGTGCCAAACAAAATGTCGCTGTCCATCTGCGGATTGCAGTATTCGTTTGCGGTGACGGCTGGCAAGAGCGCTTGCGCGGTCAATTTCGGCAGGGTGTCGTTGAGGGGCACTTCTTGAGTCGAACAGCCTGCCAGCCATGCGAGCAATGCCACAGGCAATACGTTGAGAACTTTCAAAAGTTGGTCCTGATCTGAAGTGAAGCGAACGCAGGGCGGCGTCAGGCAGGCAAACAAAGCAGCGACGTTTCCGCAAAGAAAGGCCGGGGGAGGGGGATATCAGTGTTCAGCAATTCCCTTGCTTCGGTGCGTGCGCCAGCGATTCCATACGCTATCCGGTTCACTTGAAGCATTGGCTGCTTCAAGTGCGGCGCATTCTACTTTGATCGGTCGATTTGGCAATTTCATCCAGATAAATCAGAGCCGCCCGCGCAAACCGAAGCGCTTCATTAACGTCGACTCCAGCAACCCCTTGGGCAACAACGCCGCCAGCAACGGCAACGCGCGGCTGCCGTTGCCGATGCGGATCAAGCGTGGCGGTTTGTTCTGCTGCACAGCCTTCAACAGTTCAGCAGCAAACTCACTGGCCGGCGTCGGCTTGTCCTGCGACGCCTTGGCCCGCGCGCGAATACCCTCACGCAGCGGAAACCACGGCGATTGTTCATTGATCAATTGCTCGGCTTCATGCCCGGCATTTTTGGCAAAACTCGATTGAATCGCCCCCGGCTGCACTTCCATCACGCGAATACCGAACGGTGCCAGCTCCATGCGCAAGGCATCGCTCAACGCATGCACTGCCGCTTTCGATGCGCAATAGGCACCGGCGAACGGCGTGACCAGAACCCCTGAAACACTGCCGATATTCACCACCAGACCCTTGGCCCGGCGCAGCACCGGGAACAGCGCGCGCGTGACCCCGACAATCGAAAACACGTTGGTCTCGAACTGGCGTTGCATCGCCGGCACGCCGCCGTCGAGCAGAGGCCCCATGGCGCCATACCCTGCATTGTTGATGAGAACATCGAGGCCGCCGTGTTGCTGGTTGATCCGTTCGCCAAGCTGCTCCAGCGCCACATTGTCATTGACGTCGAGTTGCACGGCGGTGAACCCGGCTGTCGCCAGCAATGCGACATCTTCAGCCTTGCGCGCACTGGCCCAGACTTCGTAACCGGCGGCTTTGAACGCATCGGCGAGGGCGCGGCCGATGCCGCTGGAACAACCGGTAATCAACGCAACGGGCATGGCGCTTTCCTTGTGCAAAAAATCGGGGGAGGGGATCAGTCGGAGAAGCTACCCTGCAGTCGCTCGGCGCGAAACTCCAGGGTTTGCGGACGATAACCGGGGCGTAGCGGCGGCATTGGCAGGCAGTCTTCCCAGTCGCCGCCGGCCTGCAGTTCACCCGGGCCGCGATAGCGTGGCGCGGTGTATTGGTTGTCGGCCAGATTGACCGTGTCACCCGGTGCATAGGCTGCAATGCGCCAGCGCAGCTCGGTCAGGGGCACGTCGTTGCCGTTTTTCATTTTCAGTTGCAGCGGACGATCGGCCGGACATTGTTCCGGGGCATAGCTGATACGCATCTCAAGGCGCGCCAGTTGCTTGATCTCGCGGTTGTCCAGCCAGACCACCCACATGGCCACCAGACCCAGCCCGATAGCCGCGGCCACCGACACCGGCACAGCCTTGGCCGGGTAGCGCAGCAGCAGGACAAGCCAGGTGATGATCAGCAAGACGCCGATGAACATGTTGGAACACTCCTTGAGTTCGTGAGCACCATCCTACCGAAGGGCGACAGGAATGGACATTCACCCAGCAAAGCTTCCTACCGTTGGTCGCTACTGTAATTTCTGACAGTAGCGTCCTTTGCGTTCGGCTGTTCAGATGACCACAGACAGACAGGATGCTGTCGTCGTGCGGAGCAGACCTATGAGCATGCACAGCAAAACACCGCGACTTTCGGCGAGCGACCCGCGAGGGTTGTCTGTGCGTGCGGTCGATTATTGGCGTGACGAGGAGGGCAGTCCTGCACAACCCCGCATCAACCGCACAGGCTTTGATGCTGCCGGGCGTGCGGTCGAACAATGGGATCCGCGCTTGTGGTTGCTGCAGATGACCGATCCGCTGGCGACAGCCAACCTGACGCTGGTTCACACATTGAGGGGGCAGGTAGTGCGTTCGGACAGCGTCGATGCCGGTACGCAGGTCGCGTTGCATGGCCTGGGCAATGAAGCGCTGCTGGATTGGGACAGTCGGGCCAGCCTGCGCGAAGTCGAACATGACCTGCTGTTACGCCCGGTTGCGATTTTCGAAGCGGGCGCAGGAGAACCGCGACGCTGCGCCGAGCGTTTTGTCTTTGGTCAGCCTGGCGTCGGTGATCCGACGCAAAACCAGTGCGGTCAGTTGATTCGCCACGATGATCCACTGGGCAGCCTGTTGTTCGATGCCTATGCACTGGGTGGCCAATGTCTGCAGACCACCCGGCATTTCACGCTGGATCCGGTCAACCCGGATTGGCCGGAGCCGATCGATCAGCGCCAGCAACTGCTGGAGCCCGGTGAAGGCGCGACGACTGACTGGCGTTTCGGGGCGCTCGGCCATGTCCTCGAGCAGGGGGATGCGTGTGGCAATCGCCAGGGCTTCGAGCTGACCCTCGCTGGCCAACTGCGGGCCATTCACCTGCAATTGAAGAACCAGACCGGATCAACAACGCCGGTCCGCGATATCCACTACAACGCTGACGGGCAGGTCGTCCAGGAAATGGCCGGCAACGCTGTGCTGACCACCCTGAGCTATCGGCCCGAGGACGGTCGCCTGCTGGAACGTCGCGCCAGCAAAGCCACGGGTGAGGTCGTGCAACATTGGGTCTACGACTATGACCCAATGGGCAACGTGCTGAGCGTCGAGGACAAAGCGCTGTCGGTGCGCTACTTCGCCAATCAGCGCATCGAGCCGATCAGTCGTTTCTGTTATGACAGCCTCTACCAGATCAGTGCGGCCAGCGGATGGGAAGCAGGCGCAGCCAATGCCGGGCCGACGGCAATCGCCAATTACACGCAACACTATGGTTATGACGCTGGCGGCAACTTGCTCAAATTGACCCACGTGGGCGCACAAAATCATGGCCATCAACTGCAGGCGGCACGTTACAGCAACCGCTGCTTGCCGTGGCGCAATGGCGTGCCGCCGGATGAGGCGGAGATCGCGGCGGCGTTCGATGCCCGGGGCAATTTACGCTTGCTCGATCAAGGACGTTTGTTGCGCTGGAATGTGCGCAATCAGTTGGACTCGGTGGCAATGGTGCAACGCGAAAGCGCGGCGGACGATCGCGAAGTCTATCGTTATGACGGCAATGGACAGCGTGGGCGCAAGATCCGTTGGCTGCAGACCAATGCGCGTAGTGTCGTTGCGGATGTGCGTTATCTGCCCGCACTGGAGGTGCGCACGGACAGCGGTAGTGGCGAAGTGTTGCACATCATCACGGTGCAGACCGGGCTGAACAGGGTGCGGGTCCTGCACTGGGACACTGCGCGACCTTCGGGCATCAATGACCACTGTCGCTACGATTTCGGCGATCACATGGGATCAATGGGGCTGGAGCTGGACGACGGTGCAGCCATTGTCAGCCGCGAACATTTCTATCCCTTCGGCGCCACGGCGTGGAGTGAAGAGGCGCAGGTCAGTTACCGAACGGTTCGTTATTGCGCCAAGGAACGCGATGCGACCGGACTTTATTACTACGGATACCGTTACTACCTGTCCTGGCTGCAGCGCTGGTTGAATCCGGACCCGGCGGGCGCAATTGATGGGCACAACCGGTATCGAGCCATGCGCAATAGCCCGGTGACTTACCGGGACAGCGATGGGCGTGATCCGGACAAAGTAGAAAAGAAATCTACCGATCGGGTCTATCACGATATGAGCGAGAAAAAACTGGTGCACGCGGTGCAGGCTGCCGGCATGCAACCGGTGCGCAATTATTTTGCCGGTAATACCAACCCTGAAGTGCAGAATTACCGACGGGAAATTCCCGTGGAACTGGCCAAGCTTGGAGCCACCAGCGATTCGCTGCTCAACACCCACCAGGCTCACGTAAGGGCCGCCGTGAAAACCCAGACTTCACCGCCGTCGGGGCCGGTGATGTATCACGGCGGTGAGATGATTTCGGCCGGCATAAGTACGGTGTTCGGCGAAAAATTCGCAAGTCGGGTCATGGGCCCGATGTCGGACGCTTTCAACAGTCCTGTCGAAGACCCACAAGTACTGGCCGCCAGACGGGGAGCCGTGGCCGCGACCATTAATGTCGGCGGGCAATTATTGATGCACTCGGCAAATCCCGGGCTTCAGTTGGTCGGGGCGGCGTCTGTTGCGGTCAGTAAAGTCATGGTGAGTTCAGAGGCGCAAACGCGCGTTCAGTACAAGCAGTTGAGTGCGCCTGCCAATGTGCCGATGTCTGCGACAGTCGATGTACCAAGAGCCTCCTTTCAGACGCTCCAGCAATCATTTGCTACACCGCAGCGAGAAATGCTCCCGCAACAACCGGCAGGGCTGAGTTCATTCGTCCAGCAGGCGTTCAATGCCGGCTTTGTGCAGTCACCACCGGACGTTGTACAGGCGGTCGATTACCGGGACAGCAAAGACGAAGAAGTCAGGCGTCCTCGCAGGGGATCGAACTACGCCTAGGCGAAAAAAAGCCCCCGCCCAACCCACTGCGGATAGGGGACGCAGCGGGCTGGACGGGGGCTTCTTATTGCAGATCGATCACTGCGCGATGGTCTTCACCGACACGCCGCGTTCGATCGGGGTGGAGCGGCCGTAGATATCTTCGAAGCGTTCGATATCGTCTTCACCCAGGTACGAACCCGACTGCACTTCGATGATTTCCAGCGGGATCTTGCCCGGGTTGCGCAGGCGATGCACCGAGGCGATCGGGATGTAGGTCGACTGGTTTTCGCAGAGCAGGAACACGTTTTCATCGCAGGTCACTTCGGCAGTGCCGCTGACCACGATCCAGTGTTCGGCGCGGTGGTGGTGCATCTGCAGCGACAGGCACGCGCCCGGTTTCACCGAGATGTGCTTGACCTGGAAACGCCCACCCATGTCCACCGAGTCGTACGAACCCCACGGACGGTACACCTCGCAGTGGTTCTGGGTTTCGCTGCGGCCCTGTTCGTTGAGCGTGTTGACCATCTGCTTGACGCCCTGAACCTTGTCTTTGTGGGCGATCATCATGGCGTCTTTGGTTTCGACCACGACGATGTTTTCCAGACCGATCACCGACACCAGTTTGCCGTTGCCGTGGATCATGCAGTTCTTGCTGTCCTGAATCACCACATCGCCCTTGGTGACGTTGCCGTTGGCGTCTTTCTCGTTGACTTCCCACAGCGACGACCAGCAACCGACGTCGCTCCAGCCAGCGGTCAGCGGCACGACGCAGGCACGCTGGGTTTTTTCCATGACGGAATAGTCGATGGAGTTGTCCGGGCAGCAGGCGAAGGTGGCTTCGTCGAAGGTGATGGTGTCGGCGTCCTGCTGGCTGCGTTCGAGGGTCAGCAGGCAGGTGTCGTAGATGTCTGGATCGTGCTTTTTCAGTTCTTCGAGGAAGCGGCTGGCGCGGAACAGGAACATGCCGCTGTTCCAGTAGTAACCGCCGGATTCGACGTACTCGGTGGCACGTTTGACGTCAGGTTTTTCGACGAAGTGCGAAACGCGGCTGACGCCTTCGGGCAGCAGCGAATCGCCAGTGGATTTGATGTAGCCGTAACCGGTTTCCGGTTTGGTCGCCGGCACGCCGAACAGGACCATTTCGCCGTTTTCGGCGGCGACGGTGGCCAAGGCCAGAGCACGTTGCAGGGCTTTCTGGTCTTCCAGCACGTGGTCGGCCGGCAGCACCAGCATCAACTCGTCACGGCCTTCATTGACCAGCATCATCGCCGTCAGCGCCACGGCCGGCGCGGTGTTGCGGCCGAACGGTTCCATGAGGATGCGCTGGCATTCCAGATTGCGATTGGCCAACTGCTCGTTGACGATAAAGCGGTGATCCTTGTTGCAGACCACGATCGGGGTGTCCATGCCTTCAAACACCAGGCGTTCGAGGGTCTGCTGGAACAAGGTGTGTTCGCCGGTCAGGGCGAGGAATTGCTTAGGGAACTGCTTACGCGAAAGCGGCCAGAGACGCGAACCGCTACCACCTGACAAGATCACCGGAATCATATTGTTTACTCCATAAAATCGATTGGTTAGAGGCACGAACGCTGTGTCGTTTCACTCTTGTTTTTGTTTCGTACCCGAACTGACAACCCTATTCATTGTGGGAGCGAGCTTGCTCGCGAAGGCGGCGTATCAGTCGACACATCTGTTGAATGTCAGACCGCTTTCGCGAGCAAGCTCGCTCCCACAGGGGATATGCGTCAGCCAGGAAAAAGGGTTAGCGAGTCGATACCGGGCGTTTTACCCAGACTGGCGACAGGCTGCTGCCGCTGCCGGTGACGTACAGCACCGCTGCTTCACCGCGCTCCAGGGCGACTGGCTTGACGTCGCCGACTTTCTTGTCGCCTTCGTACAGCGCCAGGCTGACTTTCACCGGGTTGATTTCACGTTCGCCACGGCCCTTGGCGGCCACGTTTGGCACCACGTCGGTCTTGCCGTCAGCAGTCTTCAGGGTCAGCGGTTTGTCGCTGAGGTTCTGCACGCGTACCAGGGATTTCTGCTTGTTCTTGAACGGCGGCTCTTCGATCAGTTGCGGCGCGCCGGACGCGTTGTTGACCAGGGTGTAGTAGTGGTCGCCGGCCAGTTTCACCGGCAGGGTCTGGCTGCCGACCTTGGCGCTGTAATCGCCACCCGGCATGAAGCTGAAGTCGCTGCTGGCCAGTGGCGCAACGTCGCTCAGGTTGGTGCTGCCGACAGTCGCGCTGACTTCAGCGTTGCTGGCGTTGTAGACCCGCACAAAGCTCGAGCCTTTCGGTGCGGTCGGGCCGTACAGGGCGGCGTCGCCACCGGCAAAGGCAGGGACGGAAAGCACGCTGAGGCCAGCAACCAGTGCGAAGCTTTTAGCGAGACGACGAGGAGTAGTAGTGAAAGTCATGGTGTACCTCTCTTTCAGTTTTGCGCCCGATCGGGCGTCTCGGATTTAGTGTTGATGGCTACGTTTTGTTGGCGCGCGCCGGCTTGTTTAAGCTCTGCGACCCACTGTGGGTCGGCGTCGCCGATTTCGTTGTTCACAGGCAGATATCGTTCAGGAAACTCCCAGATCAGCACCTGTGGCGGGCTGTTCTTGAAGTCATCGCTTTTCAGGTAGCTGAGCATCGGCAGGATCGGCCCGTGGCCGTCTTCGGCGTAGCTCACCACGTCGCTGTGCAGCGCTTGTTTCAGCGCACCGACGAAGTTCCAGTTGGGGTTGGCGCTGTAGCTGGTACCGACCAGTGCCACCGGCACTTCATTGCTGGCGAACAGCGCGTCATCACCGGCAGGCTGATCGCCGGCCGCGACGGTGTTGCGCTTTTGCAGCGGCTCTTGCGCCGGCATCAGGTTTTCGAACAGCGGATCGAGCGGCAGGAACAAGCGCAGATCGCCCTTGTGCGTAACCTTCTCGGCCGGCGTGGTGACGAAGCGCTGCGGCTCGCCGCTGAGCGGGAACTTGTCGGCGATGGTTTTCGCCAGGGTGTTCGCGGCGATCTCGGCGCCTTCCGGGGTCCAGTGCGTGTCGGTGCGCAGGAACACTTGCTGACCGCTCTGCTTGGCCTGTTGGAACGGCTTGAGCAGGTCAGGGGCGAGGATCTTGTCGGCGGCTACACGAGCATGGAAATCCTGATAGAGGTTTTCGTGGATGCTCGCCGGTTTCACTTCACCCAGATGCTCCGGGTACAGACGAACCTTGGCCGGCACGATCGCCATCACCAGTTTCACGCCTTTCGCTTTCAGGGTCTGGCGCACGCCTTCGACCAGCGCGTAGTTGCCTTGCAGGTTCAGCTCTTCGTTGACGATCGGGTTGAATTCCTCGTCGCTGTACAACCACTGGTCGCGACCGAGCACCACGCCCGGACGACCTTCGTTGAACAGTTTGAAATCCAGCGCGGCCCAGAGGTTGGTGCCCAGACGCTTGATCGGGAATTCTTCGTCGTAATGGGTTTCAACAGCCTTGGTCCAGCGGCCGTTGAGTACCGTCGCATCGGCATTGGTGCTGAAGCCGAAGAAGCTGCGAACCGACCACAGACCCAAGACCAACAGGGTCACCAGGAACAGGGCGATGTAGAAGATGCGTAATGAGCGGGTCATGTCAGATCCCTCAGAACTGGAAGTAAAGGAACGGCGAGAAGCTTTGCGCCGAGAGTTTGAGAATCGAGGCGATGAACAGCAGCAGGATCAAGCCGCGCATCACGTAGCGCGACCAGTCCGCGCTCCAATAGGCCGGTTGCACCTGGGCTTCGACGCCGACGGTGTAGCCAGGCTCGTGGATGCTCTCCGGGTTTTCGCCGGGTGCGGCTTTGATCATTCCCGGGGTCGCGGTGGCAGGGCCGTTGGCCTCGACGTTGACTTCAGGTTTGCTCTTGGCCGGTGGCTGGTTGGTGTACAGATCACGCAGACCGAAGAAGGCCAGCGTTACGTACGCCACAACAAGGGTCGCCACTTGCAGACCGGTGAGACTGGCCTGGTTGAGTTCCGACAGAGACCAGTCGCCGAAGCTGAACATTGCGCCGTACATGCGACCGGCAACGTGCAGGTTCTCGGCACGGAAGATCACCCAGCCCATCACCACGAGCAGGAAGGTCAGCGCCCAGCGGATCGGGTTGAGGCTGCGCGGCGAGGTGTTCAAGCCCAGCGCTTTTTCAATCGCCAGCCACATGCCGTGCCAGGCGCCCCAGACGATGTAGGTGATGTTCGCGCCGTGCCACAGACCACCGAGGAGCATGGTCAGGAACAGGTTGCGATAAGTCATCAGCGTGCCTTTACGGTTACCGCCGAGGGTGATGTAGAGGTAGTCACGCAGCCAGGTCGACAGGCTGATGTGCCAGCGACGCCAGAACTCGGTGATCGACTGGCTGATGTACGGCTGTTTGAAGTTTTCCATGAAGCGGAAACCCATCATCAAGCCCAGACCGATGGCCATGTCGCTGTAACCGGAGAAGTCGAAATACAGCTGCGCGGTGTACGCCAGCGCGCCGAGCCAGGCATCACCCGTGGTCGGGTTTTGCAGGGCGAAGCAATGGTCAGCGACCACCGCGAGGGTGTCGGCGATGAAGACCTTCTTGATGAAACCCTGCATGAACCGCGTGCAGCCTTCGGAGAACTTGTCGAGGGTATGCGTGCGGTTGTTGAACTGGTCGGCGAGGTCGCGGAAACGCAGGACCGGGCCGGCAATCAGGTGCGGGAAGATCGCCACGAATGCCGCGAAGTCGATCAGGTTGCGCGTGGCCGGGGTGTCGCCGCGATACACGTCGATGATGTAGCTGATCGACTCGAAGATGTAGAACGAGATACCGATCGGCAGCAGCACGTGGGTGAGGATGAACGGCTCAAGACCGACCGAGGTCATCATCGCGTTGATGCTGTCGACGCCGAAGTTGGCGTACTTGAAGTAGCCGAGGATGCACAGGTCGACTGCGACACCGAGCAGCAGCCAGCGCTGCGCCGGTTTGGTTCGCACGCCAGCGGCACCGACTTTGAGGCCGATCCAGTAGTTCCACAGCGTGACGGCGGCGAACAGCGCGAGGAAGTCCACACGCCACCAGGCGTAGAACACGTAGCTGGCGATCAGCAGCAGCAGGTTGCGATAGCGTTGCCCGCTCAAGTAGTACAAGCCGAGAAAGATCGGCAAGAACAGAAACAGGAACACGTTGGATGAAAATACCATCCCGATCTCTCCATGTTTGAACCAACAGTCAAGGGCCAAAGCCCCCCCAAACCCCCCGTGGTAGTGGAGGGGTGAAACGGTGTGTCTGTCAGGGTTGTGCAGGGCCTTGAAATCTTTCCCTCACCCCCCGCCCTCTCCCGGAGGGAGAGGGAGCCTGATCTCCATGGTTTTCAGAAAAGGAGATCGACCCGATATTTCTTTGCAGCCTGATCTCGATTGTTTTTCAACGCCTGAGACCGACTCGGTATTTCATTTCGGCGTAACTCGCACAGCCACCTCGGTCAGTCCCCTCTCCCGGAGGGAGAGGGAGCCTGATCTCCATGCTTTTCAAAAATGGAGATCGACTCGGTATTTCTGTGCAGCCTGATCTCGGTTGTTTTTCAACACCTGAGATCGACTCGGTATTTCATTTCGGCGTAACTCGCACAGCCACCTCGGTCAGTCCCCTCTCCCTTTGGGAGAGGGTTAGGGTGAGGGCTTTTGCTTTTCGCCTTTCAAGAGCCTTTATTGCCCTTCTCATGCGACGGGTCGTAGACCTTGGTCAGGTCGCCGCCGAGGCGGAAGGTTTTGAACGGCTGCATGCCGCGCTTCTTCTCGATGACATCCGGCGCACAGGTGTAGAGCGTGCAGAACGGCTCGAGCCAGGCGAATTTCATGTCCTCTTTCAAGTCGGTCATGTCCTGCTCTTTGCCGTTCTTCTTCTCGAATTCATCCGGGTCCTTCACTCCCGACAACACCCGATCACCCAGACGCTTCAGCGCACCGTTGTTTTCCTGACGCAAATCAACCCCGTTGACCTGGGCGAAACTGGCGATCATCGCCAGCGGCGGCAGCGCGTAGTTGTGATAGGCGAGGGCGCGTTGCTGGCGCTTGAGTTCGTTCGGCAGGAAGCCGTCGGCATCGACTTGATTGACGCCAACCTTGTATTCCTTCACCGCCCAGTCAAACAGGTCGCGGCGGTTGGTCGCGACCGAAGTCGCCATCACCGACCATGCGGCCCAGTACGAGTGGTTGTTGGTTTTTTCCAGCGGCAGGTTGTCCCAGTCGCTGACGACTTGATCGGCCATTTTGCTGAACCACGCCTCGATCAACTGCGCTTCCTGCTGATGCTGCGCCAGCGGATGCGAGTCGGAGAACTTCAGGCGAATGTACGAAGAGGCCATGCTGCCCAGCGCCCATTTGCGCATCGACTTGCCGGTGTGGTTGAAGTCTTTCGACATCAACGCGTCGGCCTTGGCCCACGCGGTCAGCCAGTTCAGCGTGCAATCGAGCTGTTCCGGACGACCGTCGCGCATGAACTGCATCACCCGTTTGGCGGTGCCGCGTTCCAGCGTGGTGATGTCTTTGGTGGTGTCGCGGAAGGCTTTTTCCGACTGCACGTTCAGTGTCGCGCGGGCCTTGTCCGAACCTTCGTATTTGCTGCGAAATTGCAGCGGCCCGGTGTACGGCGTCGGCATCGCATCGCAGCCTTCGCTTTTGTCACCGGTCTTGAATTTATCCACAGGCGCGAAATAGCCCTGAGGTGGACGCAGTGGCGCGGCGGCCTGCGCGGTGCCGGCGAAAATTGCCAGCCCGAGCAGCGTCGGTGCTAAAAGAGTTTTCAGTTTCGAGTTTCGCATAGCAGACCTCATTGCCCGACCTGAGCGGTTTGTTGCCCAGCGCCCGGGAATACGTTGCGTTTGCAGATTTTCGCTTCGACTTTCTGTGGCGCGGTGCCCGCTTCCGGGCCCTGGACTTCGACCGCCAGCAGGTTTTGCGAGGCCCAGTCTTCGTCCGTGCGCAGCTCAAAGGCGAAACGACCGTCGGTGTCGGAGGTTTCCGGTTTCTCGATCTTGATGTCCTCGTGGCGACCGTTCATGTACCAGAGGGTGGCTTGCAGGGTTTTCACCGAAGGGTCGGCGAAGCGGATGTCGACCTGATGGCTGCTGTTCTGCAGGTTCAGGTTCTTGCTGTTGACCAGCAGTTCTTGTTTGCCGCCCGGCTTGAGCGTGGTGCTCGCGGACATTTGCGCGTCTTTGCCTTCGCAGCCGTTGTCGAGAAGAGACATCATCTGGCGATAGATGGTTTCCTGGTCGAGGCGGTACAGCGGCGAGAATTCCCAGATGAGAATTTTCGGCGGGGTCTTCTGGAATTCGTCGCTGCCCAGGTACTGCAACATCGAACCTTCCAGACCGCCGCCAGGGAAGGCGACGTTGAGAATGTCGGCGCCGATGGCTTCTTCGAGGAAGCCGGCGAAGTTGTAGTTCTTGCCGCTGTGCGAAGTACCGACGAGGGTGATTTGCGGATTGCCGGAATCACCGAACAGGTCGCCGTCGCCAGCCTCGCCTTTCGGCTCGGTGGTGAACTGATCCATGTACTGGATCGCGTAACTGGTGCCGCAGAGTTGCCCGGCCATGTTGTGCAGGGTGCCGGTCTTGCCCATGCGTCCGGAGCGTTTGGTCTCGAATTCACGCTTGGGCACGTCGGCGAAGGCCGGGATCTGCTTGACCTTCTCGGCGACGATTTTCGCCGTGCGCTGCGCGCCGTATGGCGTCCAGTGCTGGTCGCCACGGAAGTAGAAATCGTGGGCGGGCAGGGTGTCCGGCAGCGATTCGTTGGTCAGCGGCGACAGATCCGGCACCACGTAACCCATCTTGGCGAAACGGCCGAGCATGGTTTTGTAATTGCCCAGCGCTTTCTCGTAATCGAACGCGGCTTTTTCCTGCGGGTTGAGCTTGTTGCGGTTCACCAGGCCACGGGTCGGCTGGTAAACGATCACCAGCTCGACGCCTTTGGCCTTGAACGCATCGTGCAGCTGTTGCAGGCGTTTGTAGCCGGCCGGGGTGGTGTTGAACTCGGTGCGCAAATCTTCCTGAGTCCGGAACAACCAGTCGCCTTGCGCCTGCACCAGGGTGGTGAAGTTCTGCTGATAACGCGTGGTGTAGTTCTTCGCGTCATGGGCGGCCGGGCACAGGTTGCAGCACGGTTCGGCGCTGAACTTCGGCGGCGTGGCGGCGGCGCCTTCGTCGGCACGGGCGCCGTTGCTGGCCGCGAGAATGCCCACGGTCAGGGCCGACAGGCTGAGTAATTTGATCAGGTGTGGGTGCATAAAATTATCCTCAGTCCCGCATTTCGGTCTGGCGTTCGACAGGGTCGATCAGCACGGCTTTCTGCTGGCGCACCAGCAGGTCGAGAATTTCATCCTGGCGCTCGCCGAGGATGCCGTTGAAGCTGATGCCGCTGGATTTGGTCGGCGCCAGCATCGACACGCGATACAGCTCGACACTCAAAGGCGAATCGATCGACAGCGGGCCGCTGCCGTTGGCCGCCAGTTCACCGCCAACGACGATCAGCGACACCTGTGCATCGAACGGGTCGAGCTTGATGTCACGGTCGGTGTCGGTGAGGTCTTTGATGTGGCCGTAGACGCCGGTCAGGCCGTTGGCCATGGCGACGTTTTCGTAGAGGCGAATGTTCACGCTGTTACGAATGCGGATGCCGTGGCGTTTGTTGCTGATGACCTTGTTGCCCCACAGCAGGTTGTCGGCGGACTCGTAGAGGGTGATGCCGTCGGTGTGGTTCTTGTAGATCTCGTTGTAGGCAATGATGTTGTTGACGCTGTTCCGGTCGATCACCAGGCCCGAGAGGTGGTTGTCGAAGCTCTTGTTGTTGAAGATGAAGCTGTCGTTGACCTCACGGGAAATAATGATCCCGTGCTTCTTCTTCGTGCCGTGCACGGTGTTCTCGGCAATGATCAGGCCGTGGGAACGGTCGTGCGGGTCGATGCCGTAGACGATGTTGTCTTTGTAGGTGTTGCCCTTGACCACGAAGTCGCGGGTCTCGTAGCAGTAGAAGCCGTACCACATGTCGGAGAACTCGGAGCCGACGATCCAGCCAGTCGGTTCGGGACGCTTGAGCACCTTGGCCATGTTCGGCGTGTACTGGGAAATACTCACCCCGTACGACTTACTGTTGGCGTAGCCGAAGCTGGCCATCTTGCTGTTGACGATGTAGGTCTCGGTGCCGCCCCAGGCGAGCAGGAACGGACGGAATTCCTTCGGCGAACGGAAGGTCGCCGGGCCGTTATCCTTTTCGCGCCAGCCAGTGATCTTGGTGTCACGCACGAACAGCTGGCCGTCGTTGACCATGAACGCACCGGCCTCTTGCGACAGGCGCAGTTCCTGGGTCTGGCCGTCGATTTCGAGGATGCCTTTACGGCCCACGACGATCGGCAGCTTCGACAGGTACACGCCCGGCGAGGTTTCGCTGAAGTACTGCTTGGGCAGTTTCTGCGCCAGGTCCTTGAGGTTCATGTAACCGTCGTCGACAAAGATTGCCTGCGGGATGCCGTGCTGACGCACCACCCATTCGGCCATCTTGTTATCGCCGCCGATGAAGTCCTTCAGCGCGTCTTCCTGCATCATCCGGCGCACGCTGATCTTGCCCGGTTTGCTACGGACGATTTTCGCGGCGGCGGCTTCGGCGGTGTAGCCGGAAATGTCCGGCAGTTTCGGCGCGGCCAGATTCAGCGCCTCGGTGGGTGCGCTGCTGACGGTGTAGGTCTTGGCTTGTTGCAGCTCTTTCGCGGTGGTCACCGGCTTAACCGGCTCCACAGTCGCGAAGGCGCTGGCGCTGGCCAGCAGCATCGCGCCGGCCAGCAGGCTGAGTGAGCCTGTCCTGGTGCTGATCATGTCGGGCACTCCCTTGGCGGTTTGCATCAGAAGCGCCAGATCACGTCGATGAACGCGCGGTGCATGTACGAATCAACCTGCTTGCCGTAGGCATCGCCCGGTTTGAACACACCGCCACGGAAGCGCACCAGGGCCGAAGGCTCGTCGATCGACTGGCTCAACGCCGCCGGCAACAGGCCTTGCTTGAAGTACTTGGTGACGACCAGGTCCATCTCCTGACCGAGATCCTTGTTGCCGTCTTCAAGCGGCAGCGAGGTGCTGGAAAGGATCGCGCCGGTGGCGTCGTCGGTGTTGTTTTCCACGGCGTTGATGCCGTTGCTGCCCACCGGCTTGTTGCCGTCGACGCGCCAGAACTTGTGGTAGATCAGGCTGGCGTCGTACTCGTCGTTGACCATCCACGAACCGAACAACGTCGCGGTCTGCATGTTGTTCATTTCGCCACGGAACGCTTCGCCGAAACGGTGCACACGCGAGCGCGTACCGGTGTAGTTGGAGCGGTTGCTCTCCAGACCCGTCTGCTCGTAATCGGCACTGGCGCGGGCATACGCACCGCCGACCTGCCATTGCGGATCGAGGCGCAGGCGCACACCGATGTCGGTGGCCCAGCCGTTGACGTCATCACTGCGCTTGGCTTGCGCCGGGCGCGAACCATCGGCGTTCAAAGCGTTGACGGTGTCGCGGTCGCCGCTCATGCCGGTGATGCTGCCCCAATAGTTGACGGTGTTGGTGTTGCGCCAGTTGTAGGCGTCACTGTCAGCGGTCAGGCCGATCCAGCTGATGTCGCCGTTTTCGGTTTTATCCAGCGAATCGCGCGGCACACCCGGTTCGGCGTAATCGAGTTTGCCGTCATCGTGGGTGTGGTGACCGCGAATACCGACCCAGTTGCCTGGCGTCCACTGATAGGCCGCATCGGCGTAGGCGTGCAGGCGATCCTTGTCTTTCGGCGCCAGTTCTTTGAGGTCGGTGCGGTATTCGCTGAAGCGTTCGGCAACACCGGCGTTGGCGCGCAACAGGGTGGTGTCGAAGGTCCAGTTCAGCGCTTCGATGTTGGTGTCGCGCCATTGGCCGTCGTCATTGCGCAGGCGCTGGCGACCGAACTTGAGCATCTCGCCCGGGTACGGGGTGAGGCCGCTGTAGCCGACCCAGAACTCGCGCATCGCCAGGTAGTTTTTCTTGGTTTTGCGATCACTGTTGTCGGTGGCTTGTTCACCGTCGGATTGTTGCAGGGTGTCGGTTTCGATGATGTCGGTCGAGGTCACGGCCTGGCCCATGGCGTAGGCGCTCCACGCGCCGCTTTCGCCGTAGATCCACGGACGCAGGTCGAGGCCGACGCCGTTGACGTCGCCGCCACCGGCGGTGCCGAGGTCACGGTCGTCTTCGGACTGGCCGGTGACTTTCACTTCGAGGCCGAAGTTCTTGGTTTCAGTCATCGCGGCCAGTGTCGGGCAAGACCAGATCAGCGCGAACGAAAGGCCAATGCCGGCCTTCACGAATGGATTCAACTTCATAATTTTTCCTCGCCGTCTTCTTCTTGCAGGGCGTGCAGTTGCAGCGTGTTCTGGTTCAGAGCGCCACGGCTGGCTTGCTCCTGTTGCAGCAGACGTTGGGCTTCGGCCAGACGCTCGGGCGGCAGTTGCGCGGCGAGGGTGGTCGCCAGTTCATCGGCTTGCGGAGTGTTTTGCGCCTTGGCCAACTGGCTGAATACGTAGGCGTTGAGCGGGTCGGGCTTGGTGCCCTTGCCTTGGGAGAACAGTTGCGCGATGGCGAAATCGGCGCTGTTCTGGCCGTTGCGCGCAGCGGTCAGCAAGTGGTCGAGAGCCTTCTGCGGGTAGACCTTGCCGAGGTAACCACGGCGATAGATCTGGCCGAGGTAGTAGTCGGCGGCGACTTCGCGGCCGACGGCTTTCTGGAAATGTTCTTCGGCGACTTTGGCGTCGGCCGGGACCATTTTGCCTTCGTAGTACAGCTTGCCCAGCAACAGTTCGGCGCGCGGCTGGTCGGCGGCACGGCCATTGTCGAGGTACTTCATCATCTGATCGACGTCGCCCAGTTCCGGGTAGTCGTAAAGCAATTGCGCGAGGGTCACCCACGATGCCGGGTAGCCCGGAGCGATCGGCTCGAGCAGCGACTGCGCGGTTTTCTCGTCGGTCTTGCCCAGGGTCGAATCGGCCAAGACGCGGGCTACGGAATCGACGCGTTGTGCGGTGACGGTGCCACGGCTGTAACCGGCCTGCATCTGCTTGATCAGCTCGGCTTGCTGTTCTGGCTGGGCACGTTTCTGGTAAACGGTGGCCAGTTCGACGTAGCAGATATCGGTGGTGTTGAGCGCGGCTTTGCAGATCTTTTCCACATCATCCAGGTGCTGGTCGTAGGTGCCTTGGGTTCGATACAGCAGCACCTGCGCCAGACCCGCTTCCGGGTAACCGGATTTGCGCCACTGATCGATCTGCTGCTGCGCGTTGATGTTGGGGAAGCTGTGCGGGTATTGCAGGTAGAGCATCGCCAGCGGGATCAACGTGTTGCCTTCACCATTGGCGGCGGCTTTTTTCAGCAGGGTTTCGGCTTCGTGGTGCTCGGCTTCGGTGGAACCCGGTTTGGCCACCAGCAGGCGGCCGAGACGTGCCTGAGCGCGCGGCGAAACACTGGCGGCGGCGCGGTAAGTCGCTTCGGCCTGTTTCATTTGCTCAGGGTCGCGGCTGTCGACCTGGATATCGGCGAGACCGACTTGCGCTTCGCTGTAACCCAGATCGGCCAGTTGCTGATAATTCTGCGCAGCGGTGGCGGTGTCGCCCCGCTTGAGCGCTTCGTTGGCCAGACGCTGATCGGGCAGACCGGCACAACCGGCCAGACTGACCGCCAATGCCAAGGCACACACCGTCCCCATGTAGGAGTGAGCCTGCTCGCGATTCAGGCGGCGCGGTACATCAGACACACCGCGCTGATCCAATCGCCGGCAGGCCAGCTCCCACAGGGATCGCGGTGTTTTCAGGATGGGTGGAGTAGTCACAGGCATGTCCTCGACTTAAAGACCGGCAGCCATGGCTTTGTCGATCAGCCAGTTCAGGTTCGGGCCACGGTCGCTGTTCACTTCCACCGGGCGGCCGGCGAGGCTGCTGTCGAGCGGCTCGTCAGGCTGGATCTGTACGCGGATGTCGGAGGACAGGTCGGCGCTTTTCAGGCTGGTGCTGCTGACGATCTTGCCGGTGCGGGTCTTGTCTTCGCCGGCGATCTGGAAACTCACCGGAGTACCCGGACGCACGTCGCCGAACTGGCGATAGGAGAAGCGCGCATCAACGGTGGCCTGGGTGTTGCGCGGTACCAGTTGGAAGATCACGTCGCCCTTGCTCGCGTACTGACCGTCCGCCACCAGTTGCTGGGCCACGGTGCAATCGCACGGCGAAGTCAGGGTGCCGGTCATTTGCTTGCCGAACAGCTCTTCAACCTTGGCCGGGGACAGTTGATCTTCTTCCAGATGGCCCTTGAGCACGTCGAGCATGCTGGTGCTGAAGGTCGCCAGTGGCGCGCCTTTGGCCGCGACGCCGTCGGACTTGACCAGGCTCTGCACGGTGCCGTCGCGCGGCATGGTGATGTTCATTCCCGGCACGCTGACCAGACCAGCCTGCGCGTGGCTGACGAAGTACATGCCGTACACCGATTTGAAAATGAAACCCGCTGCGACCAGGCCGACCGCGAAGATACCGGCGCTGAACGTCACTGCTTTCAGACGCCCGAACGGGGTCATGCCGGAGCCGCCGTCCTTGACCTTGCGCGCCTTGGTGAAGTTGTCGCGCTGCAGGGTCGCCAGCACTTCGCCGATGCTGACGATGTCGCCGGCCAGGTGCGAAGTGATCAAGTGGCGCAGGGTGGAAATGTCCTGCGGCTCGAGGTTCTGGAACTGGCAGCCGACGCGACCGGTCTGGCGGTCGTAGGAACGCACTTGCAGTTCAACGTCCATGGCGATGCCAAGGTTGTCGATGACGAATTGCAGACGCGCCTTGTACACCTCGCCGATGGTCAGTGGCATTTGCCCGGCGTTGAACGCCAGACCACCGGCCGAGAGGTCCAGGACCCGCGCTTCGACCGGCGTCCGGTCGGGACCGAAGAAGCGCAGTTTGGCCGGGATTTTCACGCGGGCGTGTTGGCGCTGGGCTTCGGATTCATGCACTACGTTGGCGTTGACGGCGGTATTCATAGGGGCGATTTCCTTGTTAATTCAATAGGGGCGGGTCAGACCATCATCAGCAGCACGGCGACAAAAATGCTGCCGGCGGAGAAGGTCATGGTCCGAGACGACCAGGTGTTGAACCAACGTTGAAAGCTGGCGAGATCACGGGTCAGGGATGTGGGTTGGCGCGTCCAGGATTGTTGGTCGAGGCGGAAGAACACGTAGATCTTCACCAGCGCACCGACGATCTGGTTGTAATAAAGAATTGCTGGGTAAGCCGGACCGATCCGGTGACCGGAGCACGACAACAGCAGGGTCAGGATCAGGCGGGTGATGCCGATCCACAGCAGGTAGACCAGGATGAATGCGGTGCCGTACTTGAAGCTGGCGATCATCGCCACGGTCAGGCCGAGCAGCGAAGTCCACATCGATACGCGCTGGTCAAACAGCACCACCGAAGTGAACGCACCGAGGCGTTTTACTCCCAGGCCCAGCGCTCGCGAGTTCTGGCGCAGGTTGTTGCCGTACCAGCGGAACATCAGTTTGCGGCTGGCCTTGATGAAGCTCTTTTCCGGCGGGTGTTCGACGGTGTTGATTGCTGCGTCAGGCACGTAGAAGGTGTCGTAACCGAGGCGCATCAGGCTGAACCAGCTCGACTTGTCGTCGCCGGTCAAAAACTTGAAGCGGCCCAAGCGCCAGTGTTGCAGCGAGTCGCTTTCAACGTCGGCGATGAATTCCGGGTTGGTTACCACGGTGGCGCGGAACACCGACATACGGCCGGTCATGGTCAGCACGCGTTTGGACAGGGCCATCGAGCACATGTTGATGTGGCGCTGGGCGAAACGCAGCTTGTGCCATTCGCTCATGATGTAGCCGCCGCGCACTTCGCAGAACTCGTTGGTGGTCAGGCCGCCGACGTTGCCGAACAGCTGGAACCACGGCACGGTCTTGCGTACGGTGCCTTCGCCGAGCACGGTGTCGCCGTCGATCACGGCTACCACGGCGCGGTCGTCCGGCAAGTGGCGGGAGATCGCGCGGAAACCATAGGCCAGGCCATCACGTTTGCCGGTGCCGGGAATGCGTACGAAGTCGAGCTTCACGCGGTCTGGCGGATTCATCCGTGCCCACAGTGCCTTGACCAGCAGCTCATCGGACATTTCCACGATCGAGCAGACCACGGTGGTCGGCAGTTCGCAGTCGATGGCTTCGCGGATCACCGAGCTGTAGACCTGCGCGGTGGTGAGCGCGTCGATACGGAAACTGGTGACCATCAGGAACACATGCGACGGGTCCGCCGCTTTACCCAGCTTGCGCACTTTGCGGCGCAGGTGCGGGTAAACGATGTAGAGAAAAATCATGCCGCGCACAAAGTGCGTTGCACCCATCGAGTAGCGCCAGATACCCACGGCGCCAATCAGGAAAATGAAGTCCTTCGACTCGGAGTCGAATGTGGACGTGGGCAGCATCAAGGCCAGGCCCATCAGCAGACTGAGATAAAAAAGCCAGCCGGCTGATTGCAGAAAAAAATGTTTGAGCTTGGTCATCAACGTCATCCGAAGGTGAGAAGGCTTCAAGCCGCAAGCTTCGAGCTGCAAGCGAAACGCTTTGGCTGGCAGCTCGAGGCTTGTCGCTTAGGGCTGCTTTACCAGCAGATACCTTCGGTGCGAGTACCGGCGTCGGTGGCTTTGGCCATGAAGCCGACCAGGTCGATGACCTGTTTGCCGTGCGGCGCTTCCTGGGCCAGCGAGCGGAATTTTTCGTCGCGGTTGCCGAGGATGATCACGTCGGAGTTGTCGATCACCGAATCGAAGTCCGAGTTGAGCAGGGACGACACGTGCGGGATCTTCGACTCGATGTAGTCTTTGTTCGCGCCGTGAACACGGGCGTACTCGACGTTGCTGTCGTAGATGCTCAGGTCGTAACCCTTGCCGATCAGCATTTCCGCCAGCTCAACCAATGGGCTTTCGCGCAGGTCGTCGGTGCCGGCCTTGAAGCTCAGGCCGAGCAGGGCGACTTTGCGTTTGTCGTGGCTTTCCACGATGTCGAAGGCGTTCTGCACTTGCGATTCATTACTGCGCATCAGCGAGTTGAGCAGTGGTGCTTCGACGTCCAGCGAACCGGCGCGGTAGGTGAGGGCGCGCACGTCTTTGGGCAGGCACGAACCGCCGAAGGCGAAACCCGGGCGCATGTAGTACTGGGACAGGTTGAGGGTCTTGTCCTGGCAAACCACTTCCATCACTTCACGGCCATCGACGCCGACCGCTTTGGCGATGTTGCCGATCTCGTTGGCGAAGGTCACTTTGGTCGCGTGCCAGACGTTGCAGGTGTACTTGATCATCTCGGCAACGGCGATGTCCTTGCGGATGATCGGCGCGTCGAGCTCTTCGTACAGCGATTGCAGAACGTCGCCGGACGCCTTGTCGAACTCGCCGATGACAGTCATCGGTGGCAGGTCGTAGTCGGCGATGGCGGTGGATTCACGCAGGAATTCAGGGTTGACCGCGACACCGAAGTCGACACCGGCCTTCTTGCCCGAGCAGTCTTCGAGAATCGGGATTACCACGTTGGCAACGGTGCCCGGCAGTACGGTGCTGCGTACGACGATGGTGTGGCGGGTGGTTTTTTCACGCAGAACAAAACCGATCTCGCGGCACACGGCTTCGATGTAGTTCAGTTCGAGGTCGCCGTTCTTTTTGCTCGGCGTGCCGACGCAGATCATCGACAGGTCAGTGTCACGAATCGCTTCGGCGAAGTTGGTCGTGCCACGCAGACGACCGGTCTGGATACCTTGTTGCAGAAGTTCGCCCAGGCCCGGTTCAACAATCGGCGACTTGCCGGCGTTGATCATGTCGATCTTGTCTTTGGCAACATCGACGCCAACTACGTCATGGCCCCGTGCAGACAGGCAACCGGCACATACTGCGCCAACGTAACCCAAACCAAATATGCTGATGCGCATCGCAATTACCTCTGTATATATCAGGCCTTAGAAGGCCGGAGTTAATGGTGTTCAGCGTTCATTAGTGCACTCGAAAGTGCGGCATACAGGCGCCACAATGCCGTGTGCAGGCATACTAAGTTTCGAGTGTCTAAATAAGTGCACTCAAGATGTGCGCAACCAGGCCTTGTTGTTATGACTTGCCCTGTTATGCAGCCGATCTTCTTGATAGAAGACTCTTGTGCAATCGTCTTGCGCGCTCGATGTCAGGATGAAAGTCCCGTAAATCAAGCGGTTGGGTGCTCAGGCGAGCACGTTTATAAGGGCGCGGCCATGGCCTTTGTAGGGGATATAAATGGTGCGTATCTCCTGTCCATCGTCTGTTTTGAGACTAGTTAGTCATCTAGGCAAGTTGCTGTGACAACTTGGTTACATGGCCATCTGCTCTGCGTAAGTTATCTCGTACAAACTCGGCGAGAATCGTTACCGGTGGTATGAGCTATGCATTCGGACGAAGTTCCTGTCCGCTCATCGCGAAATCTGAAATTTCTTGAAATATTGTCAGAGATGGCACTAGTCTCAATTTGATAGCACTTTCGTTTTCGACCTTTAATAACAGGCGAAAAATCACGTTAGATAGTTTTGTGCCACTACGGTGAAAAAAATCAGGTGCCACTACTGAAAAAAATGATCAGTGTCGAGTGAAACTAATCTTAGAAAAGACAGGGAGGTTTTTCTGGCGCCAGTAAAATGGCGAAATGTGGCGAGAGTTTTTTGACATCGTGCGAGCTGCACGACTCCTTATAGAAAGAGTCGTGCATTGGGCATGCTTTATTCGGGGGCGTGGTCGCGCAAAAACACCAGGTTTTCGGGTTTCGACTGTTCGGCGCTGTAGCGATAACCCTGCACATCGAACTGTTTGAGCTGGGCCGGATCGTTGATTTTTTCCTGGATCACGAAACGGCTCATCAGGCCACGGGCCTTTTTCGCGTAGAAACTGATGATCTTGTACTGACCGTTCTTCTGATCCTTGAACTCGGTGTTGATGATCCGCGCGTTCAGCGCCGTGCGTTTTACCGCCGAAAAGTATTCGTTGGACGCCAGGTTAAGCAGCACGTCGTCGCCCTGATCGGCCAGCGCTTCGTTCAGCCATTCGCTGATGCGCGTGCCCCAGAAGGCGTACAGGTCTTTGCCACGGGCGTTGGCCAGTTTGGTGCCCATTTCCAGACGATAGGGTTGCATCAGGTCGAGCGGGCGCAGCAGCCCGTAGAGACCGGAGAGCATGCGCAGGTGTTTTTGCGCGTAGTCGAAATCGGCTTCGCTGAAGGACTGTGCGTCGAGGCCGGTATAGACGTCGCCCTTGAAGGCGAGCAGCGCCTGCTTGGCGTTTTCCGGGGTGAACGCTGGCGTCCAGCTGCCGAAGCGCGCGGCGTTGAGCCCGCCGATCTTGTCCGACACGTGCATCAGATCGCTGATCTGCGCAGGCGTCAGGTCGCGCAACTGCTGGATCAGTTCCTGGGAGTGGTCGAGGTATTGCGGCTGGGTGAAGCGCTGGGTCGCCGGCGGTGTTTCGTAATCGAGGGTCTTGGCGGGGGAAATCACCATCAGCATGAAGTCGTCTCCTTTAATCGTGGGGGCGATTCTAGGGGGTTGTCGGTGTTGACTCCAGCTATGGGGGTTATAGGCAGGTGTAAGTGTCGGCATTTGCGACGGCTGGTGGATCGCTCCCTCACCCTAACCCTCTCCCGGAGGGAGAGGGGACTGACCGCGTGTACTGTCGATTTCCGCCGACCTGAGCTATCGAGTTGAATGCTGATTTTGAAATCCACACAGATCGGCTCCCTCTCCCCCCGGGAGAGGGCTGGGGTGAGGGCGGCGTCCTTCAGCCTTGCACATCAGCTATAGTGCCGCGCGGGTTTTGTTATGGAGACATCCCTTTTGCGCATTGTTCTTTTATTCACCGCGTGGCTGTTGAGCTTCGGTGCCATCGCGGCGCCGGGCGATGTAGCGACGCTGGATCGCAGCACCTGGCCCGAGCAGCTCAGCAATCCGACGCTGTTTGACGTGGCTTCACGGGCGGAAATCCTGATGTTCGCCCGTGTCCTGCTGGGCACCGAGTCGATGGATGAGGCCGCTCTGGCGCAGCGTCTGGGCTTGCGCACGGTCAATATCGATGCGGTCAACATTCTGCGCCAACGCCTCTGGCAGCGCCTGCTGGCCAACTACAACTTCGCCCAGCAAAGCTGCGATCAGGACGCCTCGTTCTGTTTCCTCGTCGAAGACCTGCCGACCCTGCGCGAGCAAGCCGCCAAGTTCGTGGTCAGTGACGACAGCTATTACACCAAGTGGGCGGAGCCGAGCCGTATCTTCCATCTGCAGTATCTGGACGAGTTGATGCGCAAGGCTGCGTTATCGCCGCAGACCAGCAACGAATTCGATCGTTTCGGCGACTACGAGCGTAATGGCGACGAGATGCACGACCGCTTGTTTCTGCTGACCTTCGACAGCGCCGCCAACGTGCAACCGGACAACACCGGTTGGCTCACCGAATACCTGCGCAAGGCAAACCTGAGCGGCACATTCTTTGTGTTGGGCAAGGATATTCAGGCGCGACTTGCTGATCGCTCGGTCAGCAGCCTGCAAGCCGGTTTCTCGAAACAGTGCGTCGGCGTGCAGGGGTGGGAGTTCCGTTCCCACAGCCACTGGCAGGACTGGCAGGATTCGGTGCGGCGCAGCGCTGATCTGGTGAAGAACAAATTGCCGGAAAACTATGTGCCGCTGTTCCGTCCGCCAGAAGGGCAACGCCGCAGCGATGCGCAAGGTTTCTTCAACACCCAAGGCTTGCAAGTCGCGTTATGGGACATAGACGCCCAGGACGGCGCCGGCAAACTCAAGGGCGCACCGAGCGCGCAACGGGTGCTGACCCTGATGTTGCTGTGGCGTCACGGGGTGATCAATTTCAACATGAAGCAGGACGCGGTGAAGACCTCGTTGCCGTGGCTGATCACGCAAACCGCGCAGAGCGGCATTGGTTGGGAAGACTGTCAGGACGCTTTTCGCTGAGAAACGAAGAAAGCCCGGAAACATTGGGCTTGGGGCGATTTTTTTGCAGGATTCGGTGCAGGCGGACTTCCGACTTTAGCGGGGTCTGGGCAGTCCGCCAAGGGCTTTTCGTCACTCTGCAAAATAAACTTAAAAAAACCGTCAAAGTACTTTTTTATGTCATCGGTTTTGGAGTATTACGAAGACAGACCGCCGAAACCTGCAACACAGGTGGCGTCTTCCAAGACCCGTTTGTTTGCAGTCACTTGAATCTCCGCAGGTGAGATTTCGGCAGTCACTTCGAGGCGCAGCACCGCTCAGGTATTGCGTCTACTGGCTCTGACAAAGGTGACCGAGTATGGATGATCACGGACGTAGCCCTTCCTCCAACCAGCCAATCCTTTATGTACTCGATACCAACGTATTGATTCA
The DNA here is from genome assembly GCF_013363935.1 of Pseudomonas sp. 43A. Taxonomy (NCBI): domain Bacteria; kingdom Pseudomonadati; phylum Pseudomonadota; class Gammaproteobacteria; order Pseudomonadales; family Pseudomonadaceae; genus Pseudomonas; species Pseudomonas sp. 43A. The sequence goes on along the minus strand of NZ_CP054880.1, from coordinate 5,979,837 downwards.
CGATCCAAACGCCCTGCTGAATTTCGAAGAACACCACGTCGCGATCCCGATGACCGTGCTTGAAGAGCTGGACAAGCTCAAGAGCGGGCATCACAGCGTGGCCGCCGAATGCCGTCAGGCCATCCGGCTGATCGACAAGACCCTGGGCGATGCGTCCCCCGAAGATGTCGAACTGGGTGTGCCGATCCAGCGCGGCAAGGGCGGGCCGAAGGGCTTGCTGTCGATTCTGATGAGCAAACAGGCCGAATCGAATCTGATTCTGCCCGAGCATCTGAACGACAACAAAATCATCAACCAACTGATCGATCTGCACACCCGCGACCCGAAAAAACCGGTGGTGCTGGTCACCAAAGACATCAACATGCGCCTCAAGGCGCGCGCCTGCGGTATTGATGCCGAGGATTACAGCACCGACCAACTGGTCGATGACGTGTCCCTGCTGCCCAACGGCTACCACAACATGACCGGCTCTTTCTGGGATCGCGTGAGCAAGGTCGATACGCGTCAGGATCACGGCCGCACCTGGCATCAAGTGCAACTGATCGACAACCTGCCGGCGGTACACATCAACGAGTTCATCATTGATGAACAGGGCTTTGTCGGCTGGATCAAGGAGATTGATGAGGCCAAGCTGCTGATCCTCGATCTGCACCAGGAACCGCTGCTGCATCAAGAAGCCTGGGGTCTCAAGCCACGCGACATTTATCAGAGTCTGGCGTTGTACGCGTTGCTGGATCCGGACATTCATCTGGTCAATCTATCGGGGGCCGCAGGCTCCGGTAAAACCATTCTGGCGCTGGCCGCTGCGATCGAGCAGACCATGGTCAGCAAACGTTATCGTCGCATCATCGCGACTCGCAGCGTGCAGGGCCTGGATCAGGAAATCGGCTTCCTGCCCGGCACCGAAGCGGAAAAAATGGAGCCGTGGCTGGGCGCCATCACCGACAACCTCGAAGCCTTGCACATGGATGACGAAAACACCCATGGCAGCGTCGACTACATCCTCAGCAAAGTGCCGTTGCAGTTCAAATCGCTCAACTACATTCGTGGTCGCAGCTTCCAGCAGAGCCTGATCCTGATCGACGAATGCCAGAACCTTACGCCGCACCAGATGAAAACCATCATCACCCGTGCCGGCGCCGGTTCGAAAGTGGTGTGCCTGGGCAACCTCGCACAAATCGACACCCCTTACCTGTCCGCGACCAGCTCCGGGCTGACCTACCTGACCGAACGCTTCAAGGATTTCCCGAACGGTGTGCACATCACCCTGCAAGGGGTGCCTCGCTCGATTCTGGCCGAATACGCCGAAACGCATTTGTAACCCTTCATCCAGAACCGGGCGGCCCAACAGCCGCCCGGTTTTTTTATGGCTGAACACAAAACCCAATGTGGGAGCGAGCTTGCTCGCGAATGCGGTATGCCAGTCACCATAGATGTAGCCTGATGCACCGCCTTCGCGAGCAAGCTCGCTCCCACAGGGTAAATAGTGAATTCATAATCAATGATGCGGAAATTTGACCCGCAGGTTTACAATCCACGCTCCTGATCAGGAGTAATCCCGTGCTGACTCATCTCGATTCCCAAGGTCGCGCCAACATGGTCGACGTCACCGAAAAAGCCGTGACGTTCCGTGAAGCGACGGCCCAAGCGCTGGTGCGCATGCTCCCCGAAACGCTGCAGATGATCGTCAGCGGCGGCCATCCCAAGGGCGACGTGTTCGCCGTGGCGCGCATTGCCGGCATTCAAGCGGCGAAGAAAACCAGTGATCTGATTCCCCTGTGCCACCCGCTGATGCTCACCGGCGTCAAAGTCGAGCTCAGTGCCGACGGTGAAGACACCGTACGCATCGTCGCCCGTTGCAAACTCTCCGGGCAGACCGGCGTCGAGATGGAAGCGTTGACCGCTGCCAGTGTTGCCGCCCTGACCATTTACGACATGTGTAAAGCCGTCGATCGCGGCATGACCATCGAAAGCGTACGCCTGCTGGAGAAGGTCGGTGGCAAGAGCGGGCACTTTCAAGCGGAGCAGCCATGAACCTGACCGTGAAGTTTTTTGCCCGTTACCGTGAAGCGCTGGGCGTGGATTCGGTAAAGGTTGAAGGTGATTTCGCTACCGTCGACGACGTGCGAGCACTGCTGGCGCAACGTGACGGCGCCGAGGTGCTGAGCGAGCAGAACCTGATGTGTGCGCGCAACGAAGACCTCTGCCAGCTCGACGAGCCAGTGGTCGATGGCGACGAAGTGGCGTTTTTCCCCACCGTGACCGGAGGCTGAGCCATGGCGATTCGCGTGCAGGTCACGCCGTTTGATCCGGGCGCTGAAGTCAACGCGATGCACGCGGCCAATGTCGGCGTCGGCGCGGTGGTGAGCTTTGTCGGCTATGTGCGCGACTTCAACGACGGCCTCGATGTGGCGGGGATGTTCCTCGAACATTATCCGGGCATGACCGAAAAAGCCCTCGGCAAGATCGCCGTTGAAGCCGAACAGCGCTGGCCGCTGTTGAAACTGGAAGTGCTGCATCGCATCGGCGCGCTGGAACCGGGCGAGCCGATCGTGTTTGTCGGCGCCGCCAGTGCCCATCGCCAGGCTGCCTTCGATGCCTGCGCCTTTGTCATGGACTACCTGAAAACCCGCGCACCGTTCTGGAAGAAAGAAATCACCAGCGACGGGCCACGTTGGGTTGAAGGGCGGGACAGTGATCATGCTGCGGCGGATCGCTGGAAAAAGTAATTCCTGTAGCGCCCTTCAGTAAGCCTTCGCGAGCAAGCTCGCTCCCACATGGGACCTGTGTCGTGCACAAATCCAACGTGGGAGCGAGCTTGCTCGCGAAGGGGTCATCTGCAACACCAAAAACTTCGCAGACACTCTCTTCTCCCTGATTGACGGCTTGTACCTATAAGTCCAATATGGATTTCCAAGTACAAAAAAGCTTCATTCTTGCCGCTCAAAGCTCCCCGCTTGCAGCTGCTCTTCTTCATCTTGCCAAACCAACAACAAACCCGCGAGAGAACGAACATGAAGAAACTTCCCCTCATCACCGGTCTGGCCCTCAGCCTGTTGTCCTGCGCCAGCGTGTTCGCCGCCGAGCAAACCCTGCGCATCGGTATCGAAGCCGCTTACCCGCCATTCGCCTCGAAAACCGACAAGGGCGAAATCGTCGGTTTCGACTACGACATCGGCAACGCTTTGTGTGCGCAGATGAAGGTCAAGTGCGTGTGGGTCGAGGGTGAATTCGATGGCCTGATTCCTTCGCTGAAAGTGAAGAAAATCGACATGGCGCTGTCCTCGATGACCATCAACGAAGACCGCAAGAAGTCGGTGGATTTCACTCATAAGTACTACTTCACATCCTCGCGCCTGGTGATGAAGGAAGGCGCCACCGTTGATGATCAATACGCCAGCCTCAAAGGCAAGAACATCGGCGTGCAGCGCGCGACCACCACCGATCGTTATGCCACCGAGGTGTTCGAACCGAAGGGCATCAACGTCAAGCGCTACAGCAACAACGAAGAGATTTACATGGACCTGGCAGCGGGGCGTCTTGATGCTATTTTTGCCGACACCATTCCGCTCAATGACTTTCTGTCGATGCCGCGCGGCAAGGGTTATGCGTTTGTCGGGCCTGAGTTGAAGGATCCGAAGTACGTGGGCGAGGGTGCAGGGATTGCGGTGCGCAAGGGCAATGCCGAACTGGTCAGCCAGTTGAATGGCGCCATTGATGGCATTCGCGCGAGTGGCGAGTACCAGAAGATTTCCGAGAAGTATTTCAAGTCCGACATTTACGGCGACTGATCTACCGCTTTCGCGAGCAGGCTCACTCCTACATTTGGAATGCGTTCCCCCTGTAGGAGTGAGCCTGCTCGCGATGGCGTCAGAGATATCACCGCAAATCTCTAGCTCTTCAATTCCTTCAGGTGTTTGTACACCGTCGCCCGCCCCATGTTCAGCACATTGGCCACATAGTTCGAGGCACTCTTGCCTTTGAACGCGCCTTCGGCGTGCAGCGCCAGCACCAGCTCACGCTTGTGATCGCGGGTCAGCACATTCAGGCTCAGCTGCCGCTCACGCAGCCAGGCGTGGAGGAAAGTGTTGATGCGCTCCTGCCAGTCATCGCGAAACAGTGAGTCCGGTTGCGGGATCAGTTTGCTCGGTGAGAGGAACAGATCCAGCGCCGCCTTGGCATTCTCGAACAGCGAAATATTCAGATTGATGCACAGCACTGCCAGCGGCAGGCCTTCACTGTCGCGCAGGACGCTGCTCAGGCTGCGAATCTTCTGACCATCCCAGTTGAGCTTCTCGTACGGGCCGATATTGCGGTCGCTGACATCCTCGCTGAGCATGTCTTCCAGCGATGAGTCGTCGCCGATCTCGCGTTTGGACAGGTTGTTGGCGATGTAGTCGACCTTCTGCGTGCGCAGGTCGTGCAGCACCACTTCGGCGTGCGGAAAGAACAGTGTGGCGATGGCATCGGCGATGGCGCGGAAGTTATCCAGCGCCGGGTCGAACTCAGGGACGGTCATGACAGTGGAGCTCCAGGCAGCGTCAACGCCCCCGTGATCAGGAGGCGCAGCGAGTGTGCCGCAATCCGTTGGGCGCGTCATCCGGATGGACGATCAGGCGAGGCGGGCAGGGGCGAGCATGGCGCTGCTCAGGCCGAAGTTGCGCAAGTGCTCGGGCAGTGGCTCGCCGCGCACCAATGCCGCACTGGCCTGGCCCATCGCCGGTGAAGTCTGGATGCCATACCCCCCTTGCGCCGCGACCCAGAACAGGCCCGGCACCTGCTGATCAAAACCACTGAGCAAATCACCGTCGGCAACGAAACTGCGCAGCCCGGCCCAGGTGCGGGTCGGGCGGCGGATGGTCAGCGTGGTGGCTTCTTCGATCTGGTAGATACCCATGGCGATGTCCAGTTCTTCCGGCTGCACGTCGTGGGGTTCGACCGGGTCGGCGTTGGCCGGTGAACCGAGGAACATGCCGGCGTCAGGCTTCATGTAGAAGGATTCGTCGAGACTGACCAGCATCGGCCAGTGATGAATGTCGACGCCTTCGGGGCCGGCGAAGATGAATGCGGCGCGGCGTTTCGGTTGCAGGCCCAGCGGCTTGGCGCCGGCCAGTGCGCCGACCTTGTCGGCCCAGGCGCCGGCGGCGTTGATGATCACCGGCGAACTGAAAGTCTGGCCGTTGGTTTGTACGTGCCAGAGACCGTTGGCGTCGCGGTTCAGGCCGAGTACTTCGCAATCGGTGTGCACTTCGCCGTGGTTGCGACGGATGCCGCGCAGGTAACCTTGATGCAGGGCGTCGGTGTCGATGTCGCTGGCGCTTGGATCGTAGATCGCGCCATGGACTTTTTCCCGGCGCAGGATTGGCAGTCGCGCGCAGGCTTCGTCGGCAGTGAGCAACTGCATTTCTGGCACGGTGGCTTTGGCGCTGAGGTATTGGTTGTTGAGTTCGGCAGCGTCACCGGTGAAATCCACGGTCATTTCGCCGCGTGGGGTCAACAGCGGGTGTTCGCAGAAACCGCTGGGCGGGTTGTCGAAAAACGCCCGGCTGGCCTGGGTCAGTGCGCGCACTTGCGGTGTGCCGTAAGCGGCGGTGAACAGCGCGGCGGAGCGCCCGGTGGAGTGATAGGCCGGGTGGGATTCACGTTCGAGTACGATCACTTTGCCGTGCGGCGACAGCCAGAAACCGCTGGAAGCGCCGGCAATCCCGCCGCCGATGATGATGAAGTCTGCCTGGCTCATGAAGGTCTCCTGATGCTCGAAATATGAAAATACACGCAATCCCTGTGGGAGCGAGCTTGCTCGCGAAAGCGATCTATCAGTCAACACATTCGGTGAATGTCAGACCGCATTCGCGAGCAAGCTCGCTCCCACATGGATTGCATCAGGCTTAATTCTGGTGATGGAGGAGATAAACCGCATTGGCGAGGGCAATGTCTTCCAGGCCGAGGCCAATTGAGCGGAAAAACACGTGACGGTCGTAACCCGGGCGCTGCACTTTCTCGCTGAGCAAGTCGGCGAGGTCACCAACAATCGAATCCTGGCTCCAGCCATGCTGTTCACTGGCAATCAACATCTCCCCCGCCGACCCCGGCGTGGTCAGACGATAGTCGCAGAACACCTGCATGTCGTTGAGGCTCTGCGGCGGCACTTCGTGGGCGCGTGGGGCGTTGGTGCTGATCGAGGTGATCAGTGCCGGTTTGCTCAATGCGGCGGGATCGATCACCGGTCCGGCAGACGAAGTGCACAGCATGATCACGTCGGCCTCGGCGATGGCCGCATCACGGCTGTCAGCGATCTTCAGATTGGGCGTGATGGCTTTCAACAGTGCCTGGGTTTGCGCTTCGGCGGCCAGGCTTGGCGAATACAGGCTGATGCTCTGCCAGTTGCGCAGCGATCTCACGTAGTGCAAATGCGCCTGGGCAACCTTGCCGCTGCCGATGATCGCCAGTCGCGTGGCATTCAGCGGCGCGAGGGCGTCGACCGCCACGGCGGTGGTCGCAGCCGTGCGCGCGGTGGTCAGTTCACCGGCATCGCAGAGCAGCAGCGGTTGGCCGGTTTTCATCGATATCAGCAGCGTCCATGCCGTCACCAGCGGGCCTTGCTCACGAACGATGTAGGGCGAGGTCTTCACACCGTACACGCCGTCTTCAGCCAGTACGCCCAAGTAGTTGATGAAGTCGCCGGCACCCTGCGGGAACTCCACCAGTTGTTGCGCCGGCTGCACAGCGTTCCCGGCGGCGAGGTCTCGAAACAGCTTGCGCAATATCTGCGGTACATCGATGCGCGCCAGCAGCTCGCGAGCCTGATGCTGGTCGATCACGTAGGGCTTACTGGACATGTCAGGCTCCGAAAATGCAAACATAAACTTATTTGTCCATTATGGACTTTTAGTTTTGTCGGGCAAGCATCTGATGAAAATCCGCGCGAAAAAAAAGCGCAGTCCGTTGCCGGCTGCGCTTTTCTTTTAAACGTCGCTTACTGCGGACGCTTGCGCTCAACCGCACGCAACAGATGCGTCGGCGGCGTTTCACAGCTGATCTTGCGACCGAGCTTCTCTTCGATGGACGGCAACTGATAGGAGTCGTCCTCACCGGCGAAGCTGATCGACACGCCATCGGCGCCAGCACGACCGGTCCGGCCGATGCGGTGCACGTAGTCGTCCGGGACTTCCGGCAGGGTGAAGTTGATCACGTGGCTGATGCCGTCGATGTGGATGCCGCGACCGGCCACATCAGTGGCGACCAGTACGCGAATCTTGCCCTCGCGGAAACCTTCCAGGGTCTTGATGCGCTTGTGCTGCGGCACGTCGCCGGACAACTGCGCAGCATTCACACCGTCGCGCACCAGACGCTCTTCGATACGGCGGACTTCGTCCTTGCGGTTGGCGAAGACCATCACCCGCTCCCAGCCATTATCGTTGACCAGGTTGTAGAGCAATTTGTACTTGTCGGCACCGGCCACCGCATAGATGTGTTGCTCAACGTTTTCGCTGGCGACGTTGGTGACTTCGATTTCGACAATGGACGGATCGGTCGTCCATTGCTTGGCCAGGTTCATCACGTCTTCAGTGAAGGTCGCGGAGAACAGCAGGGTCTGGCGCTCGGACTTCGGCGGGGTCTGGCGAATGATCTGCCGTACTTGTGGGATGAAACCCATGTCGAGCATGCGGTCGGCTTCGTCCAGCACCATGACTTCGACCATGTCCAGGTGCACATCGCCGCGCTGGTTGAAGTCGAGCAGACGGCCCGGGGTTGCCACAAGAATATCGCAGTGGCGCGCTTCGAGGTGCTTGAGCTGCTTGTCGAAGTCCATACCGCCAACAAACGTCATGACGTTGAGGCCGGTGTACTTGGTCAGGTCAGCGGCATCCTTGGCGATCTGCACCACCAGTTCACGGGTCGGCGCGATGATCAGCGCACGGGGTTCGCCCATGTAGCGTTCTTTCGGCGGCGGCGTTTGCAGCAATTGAGTGATGATCGAGATCAGGAACGCGGCGGTTTTACCGGTACCGGTCTGCGCGCGGCCAATAGCGTCTTTGCCGGCGAGGGTGAAGCCCAGCACCTGCGCCTGGATCGGCGTGCAATACGGGAAGCCCAGATCCTGAATGGCGTGCATCAGTTCTGGTGAAAGCTTGAAATCATGGAAGCGGGTTTTGCCTTCCTGTGGCTCGACGACGAAGTCTTCGAGTTTCCACGGAATTACCGGTGCCTTGGGCTTCGGTTCGCGGCGCGGTCTGGCCGGTTTCGGCTCTTCATTGCGCGCAGGCTCGGCGGCGATTGGCGCGGCCGGAGCGGGTTTCGGGTCTTGCTTCGGTGCTGCTACGGCAGCGGGGCGGTCGGCCTGTGGGGCATCGGTGCGATGACCGGGGGCGTGCGACGGCGCACTGGGAACTGGCGCGAGCTGCTCAGCCTCGCTTTTACCGAACATCTTCTTGAGTGCTTTGAGCACGGTCATCTCATCAATTGGTTAAGGAATGTACGCCGGCCAGTGTAATGCAAGAAACGGGCGCGGCGTAGGGGGAGGGATCAAAGGGCGATTTTAATCTCGACGCTTAGCGCAGGCGCTCACTCAACCAGACACCGATGTCGCGAATCTCCTCGGGTAACACTTCGTGCTCCATTGGGTATTCCTGCCATGTCACGGTGACACCATGCTTCACCAAATGCTCGTAGGCACTGCGGCCCATCGAGTTCTGCACGACGCCATCGAACTGACCGTGCAGGCATAGCGCGGGAATCCGCTGCTGACTGGCTGAAAGCTCCATCTCATCAGTGAAGGTCGGCGCATACGTCGACAACGCCAGCACACCACCCAACGGCCCCTGCCATTTCACAAATGCGCTGTGCAACACCACGGCGCCACCCTGGGAAAAACCGGCGAGGAAAATCCGCGAGGCGTCTATTCCGCTGGCGCGCTCGTTTTCGATCAGTTCGATGATGCGATCCGCTGACGCTTCCAGCTCATCACGATCGATCGCCCGCGCCGGGCTCATGGCTTTAATGTCGTACCAGCTCGGCATGGCATATCCGCCATTTATCGTCACTGGACGAGTCGGCGCCTGTGGCAGCACGAAGCGCGTGCTCAACAGGCTTTCCTGCAACGCTTCAGCCACCGGCAGGAAATCGTAGCGGTCGGCGCCGAGGCCGTGCAGCCAGATCACGCAGGCGTCTGCGGGCTTAACAGGCTGAAGAATCAAGGGCTCGGTCATGTCTGCTCCAAAAATGTGCGGGCGCTCTCATTAAGTGCGTGATTGGAGTGCGCGCCCGGTTGATCCGTTAAGAAGATGTCGCAAGGGTACAAGTTTTGCTATTGACCTGTCGCCGAATCGATTCGGCGAGCGGTGTGGTACGGGCTTTGCTATGGCTTGAACCGTGCAACCGATCTCGCGTGGGCGGTAACACTATCAGTGTACGACCTGCGACGGGATTGCAAAGAATCCGGTGATGGATGTTCGCCAATGGCCGCTACGGGCGCAGCGAACGTGAAAGGGCTACAGCCCGTTCGGCCGATTGGTGAGAAGTGAGTTGTCCATGATGTGGATTTTCTCCTGAAAGACTCATAGCGAAGGTCCTGACGTCGGTTGACCCCAAAAAAAGCCAACACGGGTCAACAACGCCTCAAAAGGGTGCGACTGGACTCAAGCTCCGACACAACAAGAGCAAAACTGGAGGTTTGAATGAAGATGTTGAAATCCACTCTGGCGATCGTGACTGCAGCAACAGTTCTCGGCGTCAGCGGGTTCGCTCAGGCGGGTGCAACCCTGGATGCGGTGCAGAAGAAAGGTTTCGTGCAGTGTGGCGTGAGCGACGGTCTGCCGGGCTTCTCGGTACCGGACGCGACCGGCAAGATCCTCGGGATCGACGCTGACGTCTGCCGCGCTGTGGCCGCTGCCGTATTCGGCGACGCGACCAAGGTCAAATTCAGTCAGTTGAACGCCAAGGAGCGCTTCACCGCACTGCAATCGGGCGAGATCGACATCCTGTCGCGCAACACCACCATGACCAGTTCGCGTGACGCGGGCATGGGCCTGAAATTCCCGGGCTTCATTACCTACTACGACGGCATCGGCTTCCTGGTAAACAACAAGCTGGGCGTGAAGAGTGCCAAAGAGCTGGACGGTGCAACCATCTGCATCCAGGCCGGTACCACCACCGAGCTGAACGTTTCCGACTACTTCCGTGGCAACGGTCTGAAATACACCCCGATCACTTTCGACACCTCCGATGAAAGCGCCAAGTCGCTCGAATCCGGTCGTTGCGACGTGCTGACCTCCGACAAGTCCCAACTGTTTGCCCAGCGCTCCAAGCTGGCGTCGCCGAAGGACTACGTGGTGCTGCCGGAAACCATTTCCAAAGAACCACTGGGCCCGGTCGTACGTAACGGCGACGACGAGTGGCTGGCGATCGTGCGTTGGGTTGGCTACGCGCTGCTCAACACCGAAGAAGCCGGCATCACGTCGAAGAACGTCGAAGCTGAAGCCAAGTCGACCAAGAACCCGGACGTCGCCCGTATGCTCGGCGCTGACGGCGAGTACGGCAAAGACCTGAAACTGCCGAAAGACTGGGTTGTGCAGATCGTCAAACAAGTCGGCAACTACGGCGAAATCTTCGAGAAAAACCTCGGCAAGAGCACTCCGCTGGAAATCGACCGCGGCTTGAACGCCCTGTGGAACAACGGCGGCATTCAGTACGCACCACCAGTGCGCTAATGGTTCTATCACCCGGCGGGCCAACCGCCGGGTGATGTTCTTGTTCCATTTCTTCCGGGGCACTTCATGCAAAATTCAATCGGCGCACCAAAGCAGAGGTTCAGCCTCAGCGATCCACGAGTGCGTGCGTGGCTATTCCAGATCATCACCGTTGTGGCGGTGGTCTCGCTGGGCTGGTACTTGTTCGACAACACGCAAACCAACCTTCAGCACCGGGGCATTACTTCCGGTTTCGGCTTTCTGGAGCGCAGTGCCGGGTTCGGCATCGCTCAACACCTGATCGACTACACCGAAGCGGACAGCTATGCCCGCGTCTTTGTCATCGGTCTGCTCAATACCCTGTTGGTGACCGTGATCGGCGTGGTTCTGGCGACGATCCTCGGCTTCATCATCGGTGTCGCGCGGCTGTCGCAGAACTGGATCATCAGCAAACTGGCGACGGTGTATGTGGAAGTGTTTCGCAACATTCCGCCGCTGCTGCAGATTCTGTTCTGGTACTTCGCGGTATTCCTGACCATGCCGGGGCCGCGCAACAGCCATAACTTCGGCGACACCTTCTTTGTCAGCAGCCGTGGCCTGAACATGCCGGCCGCGCTGGCGGCTGACGGTTTCTGGGCGTTCGTGATCAGCATCGTGGTGGCCATTGTCGGCATCGTGCTGATGACGCGCTGGGCCAACAAGCGCTTTGAAGAAACCGGCGTGCCGTTTCACAAGTTCTGGGTCGGCCTGGCGATTCTGCTGGTGATCCCGACCTTGTGCGCACTGATCTTCGGCGCTCCGCTGCACTGGGAAATGCCCAAGTTGCAGGGCTTTAACTTTGTTGGCGGCTGGGTGCTGATCCCGGAACTGCTTGCCTTGACCCTGGCCCTGACCGTGTACACCGCGGCGTTCATCGCCGAGATCGTGCGTTCGGGGATCAAGTCGGTCAGCCACGGTCAGACCGAAGCGGCGCGTTCGCTCGGCCTGCGCAACGGCCCGACGCTGCGCAAGGTGATTATTCCGCAAGCCCTGCGCGTGATCATTCCGCCGCTGACCAGCCAATACCTCAATCTGGCGAAGAACTCCTCGCTGGCGGCCGGTATCGGTTACCCGGAAATGGTGTCGCTGTTCGCCGGCACCGTGCTCAACCAGACCGGTCAAGCGATCGAGGTGATTGCCATCACCATGAGCGTGTACCTGGCGATCAGTATCAGCATTTCCCTGCTGATGAACTGGTACAACAAGCGCATTGCGCTGATCGAGCGGTAAGGAAAAGCGCATGAGTACTCATACTTTCAAACCCGACATGCCCCCACCGAACAGCAGCATCGGCGTGGTGGCGTGGATGCGCGCGAACATGTTCTCCAGCTGGCTCAACACCCTGCTGACGCTGTTTGCGTTCTATCTGATCTACCTCGTGGTGCCACCGATCCTAAGTTGGGCAATCATTGATGCCAACTGGGTCGGCACCACCCGCGCTGACTGCACCAAGGACGGCGCCTGCTGGGTGTTCATTCAGCAGCGTTTCGGCCAGTTCATGTATGGCTACTACCCGCCGGAGTTGCGCTGGCGCGTGGACCTGACTGTGTGGCTGGCGGTGATCGGCGCGGCGCCTTTGTTCATCTCCCGTGTACCGCATAAAGCGATCTACGGGCTGAGCTTTCTGGTGCTGTACCCGATCATTGCCTTCACCCTGCTGCACGGCGGTTTCGGTCTGACCAATGTGGCGACCAGCCAATGGGGCGGCCTGATGCTGACCCTGGTGATCGCCACCGTCGGTATTGCCGGTGCGTTGCCACTGGGGATTGTGCTGGCGCTGGGTCGACGTTCGAACATGCCGGCGATTCGTGTGGTCTGCGTGACCTTCATCGAATTCTGGCGCGGCGTGCCGTTGATCACCGTGCTGTTCATGTCCTCGGTGATGCTGCCGCTGTTCCTGCCGGAAGGCATGAACTTCGACAAGCTGCTGCGGGCACTGATCGGCGTGATCCTGTTCCAGTCGGCCTATGTGGCCGAAGTGGTGCGCGGCGGTCTGCAAGCGATCCCTAAAGGTCAGTACGAAGCGGCTGCGGCGATGGGCCTCGGTTACTGGCGTTCGATGGGCCTAGTGATTTTGCCGCAAGCCCTGAAGCTGGTGATCCCCGGCATCGTCAACACCTTCATTGCGCTGTTCAAGGACACCAGTCTGGTGATCATCATCGGCCTCTTTGACCTGCTCAACAGCGTCAAGCAAGCCGCTGCCGATCCGAAATGGCTGGGCATGGCCACCGAAGGCTACGTGTTCGCCGCCCTGGTGTTCTGGATTTTCTGTTTTGGTATGTCGCGCTATTCCATGCATCTGGAACGCAAGCTCGACACTGGCCACAAGCGTTAGGAGTTGTGTAAATGAGTGAAGCAATCAAAAAGGCTGTGGGTCCTGAAGGCATTATTCAGATGCAGGGCGTCAACAAGTGGTACGGCCAGTTCCACGTGCTGAAAGACATCAACCTCAACGTCAAACAGGGCGAGCGTATCGTCCTGTGCGGGCCATCGGGGTCGGGTAAGTCGACGACGATTCGTTGCCTCAATCGTCTGGAAGAACACCAGCAGGGCCGCATCGTCGTCGACGGTGTGGAACTGACCAACGACCTCAAGCAGATCGAAGCGATCCGCCGCGAAGTCGGCATGGTGTTCCAGCACTTCAACCTGTTCCCGCACCTGACCATTTTGCAGAACTGCACCCTGGCGCCGATGTGGGTACGCAAGATGCCCAAGCGCAAGGCCGAGGAAATCGCCATGCATTACCTGGAGCGCGTACGCATTCCGGAGCAGGCGCATAAATTCCCGGGGCAACTGTCCGGTGGTCAGCAGCAACGTGTGGCGATTGCTCGCGCCCTGTGCATGAAACCGAAAATCATGCTGTTCGATGAACCGACTTCAGCGCTCGATCCGGAGATGGTGAAGGAAGTACTCGACACCATGATCGGTCTGGCTGAAGACGGCATGACCATGCTTTGCGTGACCCACGAAATGGGCTTTGCCCGCACCGTGGCGAACCGTGTGATCTTCATGGACAAGGGTGAGATCGTTGAACAGGCGGCGCCGAATGACTTCTTCGATAATCCGCAGAATGAGCGGACGAAGTTGTTCTTGAGTCAGATTTTGCATTGATCGAGTCCAGGCATTGAAATAAACCCGGATTGAGTTCCGGGTTTATTTTGTCCGGGGTCAGGAGGTCAATACAGGTTCGTGTTCTGGGTAACGCGCAGCCATTAGCTGCTTGAGATCGTTACCTTGATTGACTGCCTGTACGTCGGCCAACAAATGCGGGTGGCGATCCAGTAGTTGCATCAAGGTGAGCAGCGGTTGAGGAGGAGAAAGCTCGCCCCGCTCGTAGCGTGAAAATGCATTGTGTCCTCCACCCGATAACAACTTCACCGCGCTCCTTTGGGTGAGATGAAGCTTAAGTCGGATGCGTTTCATCTCGGCGCCAATAAGTCGAAGGGAGTCTTCGAGCAAACGATCCCCGGCATCCACGTAGCGTTCAGCGCTGTCGGTGTCCTTGTCAAAAATGATTTCACCGCAAACCCTGCACTCCCAACCGGCAAGAGTGTGCACGAGCCGCGAAAACTGTTTGTAATTGACGGTGAGACTGCGATTTCGAAAATGACTCATTCCTTCTTCGGTGCCGCAACTGATGCACGGTCTTTTGCTCATGTGTTTTTCTCCTTGAAGGAGATTACCGGGGGCCCACCGCCAGAGCAGTAAGTCACTTTGATGTAAATCTCCAAACCACGAAACGAGGTGTGATAAACGTCGTGCCAGTTGCGATGGTTGGCGTAGGACGTCATGGATTTGTAAAGCATGCGCCGCTCAAGCGAGCAGACGATATGCGTCATTGATTCATATGACATGCCCATTTCCCTGCCAGTCTCCAGCGCGCGTCGGGTGAAGGCTTCTTTGCCGCGTCGCACGACATCCGCCTTGATCACCGCCAAGTCGTAATGGGGTGTGTTCTTTTCCATAAGAAACCAGAACCCTGTCCCTGAAATTACCCTTAAAGGGTAATTTTGACCAATCGAAAATGCCGCTCCATGTGTCTCCGATTGACGCTAGGTGGTTGCCGTCCTACACGGGTCTGACTAACATGTCAGAAAATTCATCCTATGATTGGATGAAAGGGCGAATCCTATGTCAGACATTTCTCCACTCATCAAACGATCCCTGGTCGATCAGGCCCTGGATCAACTCCGTCAGCGCATCAACAGCGGTGCCTGGCAGGTCGGCGAGCGATTGCCGACCGAACCCGAGCTGTGCGCCGAACTGGGCATCAGCCGCAACACCGTGCGCGAAGCCATGCGCGTACTCGCATTCTCCGGATTGATCGAGATTCGCCAGGGCGATGGCAGTTATCTGCGCGCAGTGGTTGATCCGATGGATACCCTGAAAGCGCTATCGCAATGCTCGCTGGAACAGGCGCGCGAGACCCGCCACATCCTCGAAGTCGAGGCCATCGGCCTGGCGGCGTCACGTCGTACCGAAGAAGACCTCGTCGCATTGCGCGAGGCACTCGGCACCAGCGGCAGTCACTACCACGGCGATCTCGATACCTACATTGCTTGCGATCTGGTGTTCCACCGTCGTCTGGTCGATGCCGCGCACAACCCGACCCTCAGTGAGCTGTACCGCTATTTCTCCAGCATCGTCGGCGCGCAATTGCGCCAGACCCTGAACATCGTCCCGCGCCGTCAGGAAGTGTTCGACCTGCACATCGAGTTGCTCGATGCGGTCGAGCAACGCGACCCGGAACGGGCCAAAGCCTTGTCGAGGCAATTGATCAATGAACCTTGAAACCGAGAAATCCATGTCCCGCAACGAGATATCCACAACCCCCAAACGCACGGCAGAGCTCGAAGAACTGCTGATCGATGCCGAGGCCGACGACGAGCAAGTGCAACAGAGCCATCCGCTGGTGCGCCGGCCGTGGCTATTGCTGCTGGGTCTGATTCTGGTGGCGCTGAACCTGCGTCCAGCGCTGTCGAGCATGGCGCCGCTGCTCAGCGACGTTTCCAAAAGCCTCGGCTTGTCGGCGGCTCAGGCCGGTCTGCTGACCACGCTGCCGGTGTTGTGCCTCGGTTTGTTTGCGCCACTGGCGCCGATTCTGGCGCGGCGTTTTGGCGCTGAACGGGTGGTGCTGGGGATTCTGCTGACATTGGCCGGCGGGATCATTTTGCGTAGTAACTTCGGTGAGATCGGATTGTTCGCCGGCAGCGTATTGGGCGGCGCGAGCATCGGCATCGTCGGCGTGCTTTTGCCGGGCATCGTCAAACGCGACTTCGCCAAACATGCCGGCACCATGACTGGCGTCTACACCATGGCCCTGTGTCTGGGCGCGGCGATGGCGGCCGGTTCCAGCGTGCCGTTAAGCGAGCATTTTGGTGGCAGCTGGACGATCGGCCTGGGCTTTTGGGTTATCCCGGCGTTGGTGGCTGCGTTGTTCTGGTTGCCGCAAGTCGGGCAGAAACATGGCGCGCACAACGTCGCCTATCGCGTGCGCGGTCTGCTGCGTGATCCGCTGGCCTGGCAGGTGACCTTGTACATGGGCCTGCAATCATCGCTGGCCTACATCGTCTTCGGCTGGTTGCCGTCGATCCTGATCGGTCGTGGACTGACGCCAACCCAGGCCGGTCTGGTGTTGTCCGGTTCGGTGATTATTCAGCTCGCCAGTTCTCTGGCCGCGCCGTGGCTGGCGACCCGTGGCAAGGATCAGCGTCTGGCAATCGTCGTGGTCATGGCGCTGACCCTTGGCGGTCTGTTCGGCTGCCTGTACGCGCCGATCGAAGGCCTGTGGGGCTGGGCGATTTTGCTGGGTCTGGGGCAGGGCGGTACGTTCAGTCTGGCGTTGACGTTGATTGTGCTGCGTTCGCGCGATTCCCATGTCGCGGCGAACCTGTCGAGCATGTCTCAGGGCTTCGGTTACACGCTGGCGTCGATGGGGCCGTTCGCGGTCGGCGTGGTGCATGACTGGACCGGCGGCTGGAATGCCGTGGGCTGGATCTTTGGCATTATCGGCACCGGTGCGATCATTGCTGGCCTCGGTGCCGGGCGTGCGCTGTACGTGCAAGTGCAAAGCGAAAAAATCTGACGCGGTTCAAACTGTAGGAGTGAGCCTGCTCGCGATAGCTTTATACCTGTCAACGTTGCGCTGACTGACACACCGCTATCGCGAGCAGGCTCACTCCTACAAGGTTATGCGTGTTCTCGGTATTCGCTGTGCGAATGCCGATAGTGTTTCTGCGCATTGCGGATTATCGTGCTGGCACTCTGTACCTATTTTGGAGATTGCCCATGAGCGAAGCCCACGCCGCGTTGATCAGCCGCTTCTACCAGGCCTTCCAGCGCCTGGATGCCGAAGCCATGGCCGCCTGCTACACCGACGACGTAGTGTTCAGCGATCCGGCCTTCGGCGAACTGCGCGGGCGCGATGCCGGCGACATGTGGCGCATGCTCACCACCCGCGCCAAAGACTTCTCGCTGACCTTCGACAACGTTCGCGCCGACGAGCGCAGCGGCGGCGCGCATTGGGTCGCGACTTATCTGTTCAGCCAGACCGGCAACATCGTCATCAACGATATCCAGGCCCGTTTCGTGTTTCGTGACGGCAAGATCTGCGAGCACCACGATCATTTTGATCTGTGGCGCTGGTCGCGTCAGGCGCTGGGTTTCAAAGGCCTGCTGCTGGGCTGGACACCGCTGGTGCGCAACGCCGTACGTGCGCAGGCGCTGAAGGGACTGAAGGCATTCCAGGCCGGTCGCTGATAATATCGCCGCCTGTTTCCTACACGTCTTGATCCCGAAGTGACCAGCCTTAGCGAAAAATCTGTCGATGTGGCCGAACCGGTGAGCAAATCCTGGTTCGTCTACCTCGTGCGCGCGGCCAATGGCTCGTTGTACTGCGGAATCAGCAACGACCCTGTGCGCCGCTTCGCCAAGCATCAAAGCGGCAAAGGCGCGCGGTTCTTCCTCTCCAGCCCGGCGATGGCGCTGGTCTACACCGAACTGTGCCGCGACAAGAGCGATGCGCTGCGCCAGGAGCGGCTGATCAAAAAGCTGCGCAAGAGCGCCAAGGAATGTCTGGTCGCGTCTTATCAATCTGACTGATCAGTTCCCATCAGCCAGATCTGTAGGCTGCTAAGCAAATGCACGCTAAGCTGCCAGCTCACTATCTGAGCGGCGGAGCCGAGCATGTCCGAGTTGATTCTCCATCATTACCCGACCTCTCCATTTGCCGAGAAGGCCCGCCTGCTGCTGGGCTTCAAAGGCTTGTCGTGGCGCTCGGTGCATATCTCGCCGGTGATGCCGAAACCGGATCTGACTGCGCTGACCGGTGGCTACCGCAAGACCCCGGTGCTGCAGATTGGCGCTGATATCTATTGCGACACTTCGCTGATCGCGCGTCGTCTGGAGCAGGAAAAGGCATTGCCGGCGTTCTTTCCCGAGGGTCAGGAATTCACCGCCGCCAGTTTTGCCACATGGGCTGACTCGGTGGTGTTCCAGCATGCGGTGAGCCTGGTGTTTCAGCCGGAATCGGTGGCGGTGCGCTTCGCCAAGTTGCCGCCGGAAGCGATCAAAGCTTTTATTGCCGACCGCGCTGGTCTGTTCAGTGGTGGCAGTGCCACGCGTTTGTCTGCCGAACAAGCCAAACATCAGTGGCCGACGATCATGGCTCGTCTAGAGCAGCAGTTGCTGCGCGAGCAGGGCGACTTCCTGTTTGGCGAGCCGTCGATTGCCGACTTCGCGCTGGCGCATCCGCTGTGGTTCCTCAAGGCTACGCATGTCACGGCTCCACTGGTGGATGAGTATCCGGCTGTTGCGGCCTGGTTGGGCCGAGTGCTGGGTTTTGGTCATGGCGCGGCGAGTGCGATGACTTCGGAAGAGGCGCTGGAGGTTGCACGTAACGCGACACCGGCGGCGTTGCCGGATGAGCAGTTCGTAGATCCGAATGGGTTCAAGGCTGGGCAGCAGGTGGCGATCTCTGCGACCGATTACGGAGTTGATCCGGTGGTCGGTGAGTTGCTGTTTGCCGGCAGTGAGGAATTGATCATTCGGCGCGAAGACGAGCGTGGCGGTGTGGTGCATGTGCACTTCCCGCGTTTCGGTTTCCGCATCGAAGCCCGCTAAAAGCAAAAGATCGCAGCCTGCGGCAGCTCCTACACAAGTCTCATGTAGGAGCTGCCGCAGGCTGCGATCTTTTGATCTTGTTGTTACTTCAGGGCAGCGAGGATTTCGTCCGGGTCGAATCCGCGAATCAACGTGCCGTTGACATCGATCAACGGTATCCCGCGTCCGCCCAATGCCTCATACGCCTTGCGCGCCTCGGTATTCTTCTCGATATCGAATTCCTTGAAGGGAATCCCCTTGCTGTCGAGAAAGCGTTTGGTCTGCTTGCAATAGCCGCACCAGTCGGTGGCGTAGAGCACGACGTTGGCTTGCGCGCGCGTCTGCTCTGCAACCATCTGCGACGGATTGAACACCCGCTCGATCTTGCCCCAGTTCTGATAGACCACGACCACCAGCAGAACCAGCGCAACTTTCTTCAGCACATTGCCGAGCATCAGTTACGCCGCTTCAACTGATCGGTGAGCGATGTCGGCAGGCCCTTGATCACCAGGGTGCCAGCTTCTTCGTCGTATTCGATCTTCGAGCCCAGCAGGTGCGCTTCAAAGCTGATCGACAGGCCTTCGGCGCGGCCGGTGAAGCGGCGGAATTGATTCAGGGTGCGTTTGTCCGCCGGAATCTCTGGCGACAGGCCGTAATCCTTGTTGCGGATGTGATCGTAGAAGGCTTTCGGGCGTTCTTCGTCGATCAGCTCGGAGAGTTCTTCCAGGCCCATCGGTTCGCCGAGTTTGGCCTGGCTGCTGGCGTAATCGACCAGGGTCTTGGTCTTCTCGCGGGCGGATTCTTCCGGCAGGTCTTCGCTTTCTACGAAGTCGCTGAAAGCCTTGAGCAGCGTGCGCGTCTCGCCCGGGCCGTCGACACCTTCCTGGCAGCCAATGAAGTCGCGGAAGTATTCCGACACCTTCTTACCGTTCTTGCCCTTGATGAACGAGATGTACTGCTTGGACTGCTTGTTGTTCTGCCACTCGGAGACGTTGATGCGCGCCGCCAGGTGCAATTGGCCGAGATCGAGGTGGCGCGACGGGGTCACGTCCAGCTCATCGGTCACTGCCACGCCTTCGCTGTGGTGCAGCAGGGCGATCGCCAGGTAATCGGTCATGCCTTGCTGATAGTGGGCGAACAGCACGTGGCCGCCGACCGACAGGTTCGATTCTTCCATCAACTTTTGCAGGTGCTCGACCGCGACTTTGCTGAACGCGGTGAAGTCCTTGCCGCCTTCCATGTATTCCTTCAGCCAGCCGCTGAACGGGAACGCTCCGGATTCCGGATGGAACAGGCCCCAGGCTTTGCCCTGTTTGGCGTTATAGCTCTCGTTGAGGTCGGCGAGCATGTTCTCGATGGCTGCAGACTCGGCCAGTTCCGTGTCACGGGCGTGCAGAACTGCGGGCGTGCCGTCGGGTTTTTTGTCGATCAGGTGGACGATGCAATGACGGATCGGCATGGGCTTCTCGGCTGTTGGAAGGGAGGAGGGCAGGCTCCCCCGAAAAAGCGCCCAGTGTACCGCAACCACTGGTTTTGGCGCGGGTTGTAGGGCAAAACCGGGGCGCGTACTGACGCATATGCAGTTTTTTACCGATTTAGCGCAATAAAGCTGACCAAATGGGTAGCTAGAGGCGGATATTTCCCCGTCTCTGTGCTAGTTTTGCCCGGTCTTACGCGAAGTCACTGCGTTAAGCGTGCAATCAGCATTTGTCAGGTCGAACCAAACCCTGATTTCGGCATCTATAACCCGACTCGTCGTGGTTATCGCCGAGGGTGCCAGATCCAGAAGATCGGGCTCGATGGCTGACACTGCACTCTGCAATCCATATGAATTTGATAGGGAAGGAACACTACATGGCTCTTACTAAAGACCAACTGATCGCCGACATCGCTGAAGCTATCGACGCGCCGAAAACCACCGCGCGTAACGCTCTGGACCAACTGGGCCAAATCGTTGCCGATCAGCTGGAAAACGGCGGCGAAATCACCTTGCCAGGTATCGGCAAGCTGAAAGTGACCGAGCGTCCTGCCCGCACTGGCCGTAACCCTTCGACTGGCGCTGCCATCGAAATCCCTGCTAAGAAAGTGATCAAGCTGGTTGTGGCCAAAGGCCTGACCGACGCTGTGAACAAGTAAGACGCAGCAATAAAAAACCGTGCATCGGAGTGATCCGGGCACGGTTTTTTTGTGTCTGCGATTTGGCGAGGCGTTACGCCGCCTGTAGGAGCTGTCGAGTGAAACGAGGCTGCGATCTTTTGATCTGGCTCTTCAGGATCAAGATCAAAAGATCGCAGCGTGCCGCAGCTCCTACAGGGGCATCTGCGCAGCTATTAGCGGACCCAGCGCTCGCGGCGCCAGATCTGCTGCTCGGACTTGGTCTGGAAGGTCCAGGCGACGAAACGGCTCTGCTTCTGCCCTTGCGACATCTCCACCACTTGGCTTTCCAGCACGCCGGCCTTTTTCAGCGCGGTTTCGATGGCCGGCAGGTTCGACGCTTTCGACACCAAGGTGCTGAACCACAGCACCTTATGCTGGAAGTTCGCGCTCTCGGCGATCAGTTGCGTCACGAAACGCGCCTCGCCACCTTCACACCACAGTTCAGCCGACTGCCCGCCGAAGTTCAGCACCGGCAGTTTGCGTTTCGGGTCAGCCTTGCCCAATGCGCGCCATTTGCGCTCGCTGCCCTTGGTCGCTTCATCCATCGAAGCGTGGAACGGCGGGTTGCACATGGTCAGGTCAAAGCGCTCGCCCGGTTCCAGCAAGCCAATCAGGATGTGCTTGCGGTTTTCCTGCTGGCGCAGCTGGATAACTTTGTTCAGGTCGTTGGACTGAACGATGGCGCGGGCAGCGGCCACGGCGGTCGGGTCGATTTCCGAGCCGAGGAAGTGCCAGCGGTATTCGCTGTTACCGATCAGCGGATATACGCAGTTGGCGCCCATCCCGATGTCCAGCACGTTGACGATCGCGCCGCGTGGCACCTTGCCGTCGTTCATGCTGGCCAGCAAATCCGCAAGGAAGTGCACGTAATCGGCACGGCCCGGAACCGGTGGGCAAAGGTAATCCGCCGGGATGTCCCAATGCTGGATGCCATAGAACGACTTGAGCAGCGCCCGGTTGAACACACGCACCGCATCGGGGCTGGCGAAGTCGATGCTTTCCTTGCCGTACGGGTTGGTGATCACGAACTTCGCCAGTTCCGGCGTGGTTTTGATCAGCGCCGGGAAGTCGTAACGACCCTGATGGCGATTGCGCGGGTGCAGGCTGGCCTTTTCGCGCGGTTCGACGGTCTTGGCCGGGGTCGCGGAGTCAGGCTTCTTGCGCGCAGGTTTGGGTGTGCGGGGGGCGTTCATGGGCGTGGTCGATTCGGGTATGGCTGAAAGTGGCGGGTATTGTCCCACATCCAGCCGTTGCGAACTCAATATCAGCAACACCAACGATCTCTGTGGGAGCGAGCTTGCTCGCGAAAGCGTCGTTTCAGTCAACATCACTTTCGCCTGACACGGCCTCTTCGCGAGCAAGCTCGCTCCCACAGGGATTGGCAGTGGATGAAGGAAAGTAGGCAATAAAAAAGGCGCGTCACCCAATCGGGTGGCGCGCCTTTTTAATGCGATTTACCTTTACAGGCTGGCAATCCGCGCATGTTGCTCGGCCAGTTTGCCCAAGGCTTGTTCCGCCTCGGCCAATTTGGCGCGTTCCTTCTCGATGACTTCGGCCGGGGCCTTGTCGACGAAACCGGCGTTGGACAGTTTGCCGCCAACGCGCTGGACTTCTCCCTGCAGACGCAGGATTTCCTTGTCCAGGCGTGCCAGTTCGGCACCCTTGTCGATCAGGCCGGCCATCGGCACCAGCACTTCCATCTCGCCAACCAGTGCAGTGGCGGACAGCGGTGCTTCTTCACCAGCCTGCAGAACGGTGATCGATTCCAGACGCGCCAGCTTTTTCAGCAGCGCTTCGTTCTCGGTCAGACGGCGCTGGTCTTCAGCGCTGACGTTCTTCAGGTAGATTGGCAGTGGCTTGCCCGGGCCGATGTTCATTTCGCCACGGATGTTACGCGTGCCGAGCATCAGTTCCTTGAGCCATTCGATGTCGTCTTCGGCCGCCGGATCAATGCGCTCTTCGTTGGCCACTGGCCACGCTTGCAGCATGATCGTCTTGCCCTGAATGCCGGCCAGCGGCGCGATGCGCTGCCAGATTTCTTCAGTGATGAACGGCATGAACGGATGCGCCAGACGCAGCGCCACTTCCAGCACGCGAACCAGCGTACGGCGAGTGCCGCGCTGACGTTCAACCGGCGCATTCTCGTCCCACAGCACTGGCTTGGACAACTCCAGGTACCAGTCGCAATACTGGTTCCAGATGAACTCGTACAGCGCTTGCGCGGCGAGGTCGAAACGGAACTGATCGAGTTGACGGGTCACTTCGGCTTCAGTGCGCTGCAGCTGCGAGATGATCCAGCGATCTGCCAGCGACAGCTCGTAGGCTTCGCCGTTCTGGCCGCAGTCTTCGCCCTTGTCCAGAACATAACGCGCGGCGTTCCAGATCTTGTTGCAGAAGTTGCGATAGCCTTCAACGCGGCCCATGTCGAACTTGATGTCGCGACCGGTCGAGGCCAGCGAGCAGAAGGTGAAGCGCAGGGCGTCAGTGCCGTAGCTGGCGATGCCGTCGGCGAATTCGTCGCGGGTCTGCTTCTCGATCTTCTTCGCCAGTTTCGGCTGCATCATGCCGGAGGTGCGTTTCTGCACCAGTTCTTCCAGCTCGATACCGTCGATGATGTCCAGCGGGTCAAGGACGTTGCCCTTGGACTTGGACATCTTCTGGCCCTGACCATCACGCACCAGACCGTGCACATAAACGGTCTTGAACGGTACCTGCGGGGTGCCGTCCTCGTTCTTGATCAGGTGCATGGTCAGCATGATCATCCGGGCAACCCAGAAGAAAATGATGTCGAAGCCCGTCACCAGCACGTCGGTGGAGTGGAATTTCTTCAGGAACTCGGTCTGCTCAGGCCAGCCGAGTGTGGAGAAGGTCCACAGGCCGGAGCTGAACCAGGTGTCGAGTACGTCGTTGTCCTGCTGCAGGGCAACGTCCGGACCGAGGTTGTGCTTGGCACGCACTTCGGCTTCGTCGCGACCGACGTAGACCTTGCCCGACTCGTCGTACCAGGCCGGAATCCGGTGGCCCCACCACAGCTGACGGCTGATGCACCAATCCTGGATGTCGCGCATCCACGAGAAGTACATGTTTTCGTATTGCTTGGGCACGAACTGGATGCGGCCGTCTTCAACGGCGGCAATCGCAGGCTCGGCCAAAGGCTTGGTCGACACGTACCACTGGTCGGTCAGCCACGGCTCGATGATGGTGCCGGAGCGATCGCCTTTCGGTACTTTCAGGCCGTGGTCATTGACGCTGACCAACAGGCCGGCTGCGTCGAATGCGGCAACGATCTGCTTGCGCGCTTCGAAACGCTCAAGACCGGCGTACTCAGCTGGAATCGCGCCGTCGATGCTGTCGTTCAGCGTGCCATCGAGGTTGAACACCTGCGCTGCCGGCAGCACGTTGGCGTTCTTGTCGAAGATATTCAGCAGCGGCAGGTTGTGGCGCTTGCCGACTTCGTAGTCGTTGAAATCGTGGGCCGGGGTGATTTTCACGCAGCCGGTGCCGAATTCAGGATCGCAGTAATCGTCGGCGATGATCGGGATCCGGCGGCCAACGAGTGGCAGCTCGACAAACTTGCCGATCAGGGATTTGTAGCGCTCATCGTTCGGGTTCACCGCGACGGCGGAGTCGCCGAGCATGGTTTCCGGACGGGTGGTCGCGACGATCAGGAAATCGTTGCCATCAGCGGTTTTCGCGCCGTCGGCCAGCGGGTACTTCAGGTTCCACAGGAAACCCTTCTCGTCGTGGTTTTCCACTTCGAGGTCGGAAATCGCCGTGTGCAGCTTGGTGTCCCAGTTGACCAGACGCTTGCCGCGATAGATCAAGCCGTCTTCGTGCAGGCGCACGAACGCTTCTTTGACCGCTTCCGAGAGGCCGTCGTCCATGGTGAAGCGCTCGCGGCTCCAGTCAACGGACGAGCCGAGGCGGCGGATCTGACGGCTAATGTTGCCGCCGGACTGATCCTTCCACTCCCAGACTTTCTCGAGGAATTTTTCGCGGCCCAGATCATGGCGATTCTGGCCCTGGGCTTCGAGTTGACGCTCCACCAGCATCTGCGTGGCGATACCGGCGTGGTCGGTGCCCGGTTGCCACAGGGTGTTGCGACCCTGCATGCGGCGGAAACGGATCAGGGCGTCCATGATCGCGTTGTTGAAACCGTGACCCATGTGCAGGCTGCCGGTGACGTTCGGCGGCGGGATCATGATGGTGTAGGAGTCGCCCGCGCCTTGCGGGGCGAAGTAGTTCTCGGACTCCCAGGTGTTGTACCAGGAAGTTTCAATGGCGTGCGGCTGGTAGGTCTTATCCATGCGCGGCGGGACCCTATTGGCATTAATTCAGGAAAAGCCGACGAGTATAGCGGGGCATGGGGCCGAGGGCGAGCGGGGCGGGCCGGATGGAGATCTAAATGTAGGAGCTGCCGAAGGCTGCGATCTTTTGATCTTGTCTTTAAAAAACAAAGGTCAAAAGATCGCAGCCTGCGGCAGCTCCTACACGGGGTACGTTATTCGTACTGGCTGAGCAGCCGTTCCATCCGCGCGTCGAGGCGGCGTTTGATTTCGGTTTCGATGTGCGGCGCGAAGTCGTCGATCACGTCTTGCAGGATCAATTGCGCGGCGGCGCGCAGTTCGCTGTCGAGGTGAAGCAAGGCGTCCGGGCCTTTATCCACAGGCGCCGCCGATTGCGCGGCAGTTGCCGGGGCGGGCGTGGGAGGCGGTTCGACGGCAGCCGGCTCGGTGCCGACCGAATCGAACAGCATCGGAATCTGTTCCTGTTCGCCATCGTCGACCGTGTCGGTCAACAGCGGTGGTTGCAGGTTGTCATCGCCGAGCAACTGGCGGATCGATTCAAGATCATCCAACAGGTGTGCGGACTTTTGTTGCGGTTTCGGAGTGTCCATTGGAGTGCTCAGAGTCGCTGTAAACGGTGGTCTTGCAGAGGATAGCCCTGTTCACGGTAGAAACGGAAACTCTCCCGCGCGGCCGCCCGGATCGACGGATCTTCGACCACCACTTCCGCCACGCGGGCGAATTTGTTGGCAAAGGCTGGGACTTTCAGGTCGAGATTAACCAGCAAATCCTGATGCTGACCGCAGTCTTCACCCAGACCCAACACAATCAAACCGTCCGGTTCGCTGTCGGCCGGGCCGTGAGGTACAAACGTTTCGCCCTTGAATGCCCACAGGCGTGCATCGAGATCATCGCGCTGAGCGGCATCGCTGCAATGCAGGTAGATGCGATGGCCCATGCGCCAGGCTTTCTCGGTGAGCTTGCAGGCAAAGTCCAGGCGCGCCGAAGGGTCAGCGCTGGGCAGGATATAGAAGTCGACTTTGGTCATTGCGGTTCCAGAGCAGCAAGCGGCGTCACCCGAAGGTAACGCCGCCCATCAGCGGGTTCAGGCTTTGGCGCGATCCAGCAGGTACTGGGTCAACAGAGGCACCGGACGACCGGTTGCGCCTTTGTCCTTGCCGCCGCTGGTCCATGCGGTGCCCGCGATGTCCAGGTGCGCCCAGTTGAGGTTCTTGGTGAAGCGCGACAGGAAGCACGCAGCAGTGATGGTGCCGGCTTTCGGCCCGCCAATGTTGGCGATGTCGGCGAACGGGCTGTCCAGTTGCTCCTGGTATTCGTCGAACAGCGGCAATTGCCATGCACGGTCATCAGCGGCTTTACCGGCGCTGAGCAGTTGGTCGATCAGTTCGTCGTTGTTGCCCAGCAGGCCCGAAGTGTGGGCGCCCAAGGCAACGACGCAAGCGCCGGTCAGGGTGGCGATGTCGATCACCGCTTGAGGCTTGAAGCGCTCGGAGTAGGTCAGCGCGTCGCACAGCACCAGTCGGCCTTCGGCGTCGGTGTTGAGGATTTCCACGGTCTGGCCGCTCATGGTGGTGACGATATCGCCCGGACGGGTCGCGTTGCCGCTAGGCATGTTCTCGGCGCAGGCGAGGATGCACACCAGGTTGATCGGCAATTTCAGTTCAAGCACGGCACGCAGGGTACCGAACACGGAGGCCGCGCCGCCCATGTCGTACTTCATTTCGTCCATGCCGGCGCCTGGTTTCAGGCTGATGCCGCCGGTGTCGAAGGTGATGCCTTTACCAACCAGCGCGTACGGCTTCTCGGATTTCTTGCCGCCGTTGTATTGCATGACGATCAGGCGCGGCGGTTGCTCGCTGCCTTGGCCGACGGCGTAGAACGAGCCCATGCCCAGGGATTTGATCTTCTTCTCGTCGAGGACTTCGACTTTCAGATCCTTGAACTCTTTGCCCAGATTCTTGGCTTGTTCGCCGAGGAAGGTCGGGTGGCAGATGTTCGGCGGCAGGTTGCCCAGATCGCGGGTGAAGGCCATGCCGTTGGCGATCGCAGTAGCGTGGTTCACGGCGCGCTGCACTTCAGCTTGGGCAGCCTTGATGGTCAGCAGGGTGATTTTTTTCAGGGCGCGCGGTTCGGCTTTCTGGCTCTTGAACTGGTCGAAGGTGTATTCGCCGTCCACCAGGGTTTCCGCCAGTAGACGGGTTTTGCCGTAGCTGTCACGGTTTTTGACAATAACTTCATCCAGCGCCAGCACGGCGTCGCTGCCGCCCAGACCCTTCAGGGTGTTGAGGATGCCGGCCACGATTTTGCGGAACGGACGGTCGCCCAGTTCTTCATCCTTGCCCACGCCGACCAGCAGCACGCGCTCGGCTTTGAGGTTCGGCAGGCTGTGCAGCAACAGACTCTGACCGACCTTGCCAGCCAGATCGCCACGCTTGAGTACGGCGCTGATGGCGCCACCGCTCAGCTCATCAACCTGTTTGGCCGCGACGCCGAGTTTGCGGCCTTCGCCGACGGCAACCACCAGGGTGGCGGTTTTCAACGTTTCTGGGCTAACGCTTTTTACAACCAGTTCCATGTCCGGATCCCTGAATGAATGGTCAACATGCAGGCGTTCGACGGTGTCCGCAGTCGCCTGCTTATAGATAGAAGAGGCGCAGGCCAAAGCCTGCGACAAGGGCCGCAGTTTGAACCTCGCTCACTGCGCCTGACAACCCTAGGGGGCGTTCTCAATTAGTTTTCACACCGCGTTGTCGCCTTAAAGCCAGCCAGGCAAGGCGCAGGCCGCTGGGAATGGTTGTTCCCTTTCCAAGGCCTGCAACGCAGACTGGCCGGCTTTAAGGCACAACCCGAAGGGCCGGGCCTGCTGTTGTGCAGGGCTGCGTTGCTCGAAGCTTATTTGGAATGACCAAGCCACACTTCTCGCGCCTTGCCCTGCACAACAGCAGACCCGGCGCGGTGTGAAAACTAATTGAGAACGCCCCCTAGGTTGTACGATCCGCAAAGGATTACAGACATGGATGAGTGTGCGCAGTGACAGGCGCCCTCAATCACAGGATAATGCCGCATCTTTTTTCGACGGCTCTGCGTTGCGGGCCGGTCGATGTGTTTGCTTGTTTGGCCGCCTTAGCCTGACAACCCTGGAGTGTCTGGTTTGATCGTCTTCCGTTATCTGTCCCGCGAAGTCCTGCTGACCCTCAGCGCCGTGAGTGCCGTGCTGCTGGTCATCATCATGAGCGGTCGCTTCATCAAATATCTGGCTCAGGCCGCTGCCGGCCAGCTCGATCCGGGCTCTTTGTTCCTGATCATGGGCTTTCGTCTGCCGGGGTTCCTGCAACTGATTCTGCCGCTGGGCCTGTTCCTCGGGATCCTGCTGGCGTACGGTCGGCTGTACCTGGAAAGCGAGATGACTGTGCTTTCGGCCACAGGCATGAGCCAGCAGAAGCTGTTTCGCATGACCTTGTTTCCAGCGACGCTGGTCGCGCTGGTCGTGGCGTGGCTGAGTCTGGGCCTGGCCCCGCAAGGCGCCAACCAGTTCCAGTTGCTGCTGAACAAGCAGGACGCGCTGACTGAATTCGACACCCTCGAGCCGGGGCGTTTCCAGGCCCTGCGTGACGGTACTCGGGTGACCTATACCGAAACCCTGAGCGACGATCGCGTCAATCTGGGCAGCGTATTCATTTCGCAGAAGAACCTCGGTGCCGATCAAAAGGATCGCGGGATTTCCGTGCTGGTGGCCGAAAGCGGTCGCCAGGAAGTGCGCCCCGACGGCAATCGCTACCTGATCCTCGATAACGGCTATCGCTACGACGGCAGCCCGGGGCAGGCCGATTACCGCGCCATTCACTACGAAACCTACGGTGTGCTGTTGCCCAAGCCAGACGTCAGCGAAGAAGTCACCGACCGTGACGCCATGCCGACCTCGTCTCTGCTGGGCAGCGATGACATCCGCTCCAAAACCGAGCTGCAATGGCGTTTGTCCCTGCCGTTGCTGGTATTTATCGTGACCCTGATGGCGGTGCCGCTGTCGCGAGTCAATCCGCGCCAAGGGCGTTTCCTCAAGCTGCTGCCGGCGATTCTTCTTTATATGGCTTACCTGACCATTCTGATTGCCGCCCGCGGCGCCCTTGAAAAAGGCAAGATCCCGCCGGCCCTCGGCCTGTGGTGGGTGCATGCGATCTTCCTTGTCATCGGTCTCGGCCTGCTCTATTGGGAGCCTCTACGCCTGAAGATGGCCAGTCGTCGTTCCGCTGCGCTGGAGGTGGCCCGTGGTTAAACTCGACCGCTACATCGGCAGCAGCGTGTTCATGGCGATCATCGCCGTGCTGGCCATCATTCTCGGTCTGGCGACCTTGTTCGCCTTCATCGACGAGATGGGCGACGTTAGCGACACCTACACCCTCGTTGATGTGCTGAGCTTCGTGTTGCTGACCGCGCCACGTCGTCTCTACGAGATGCTGCCGATGGCCGCATTGATTGGTTGCCTGATCGGTCTCGGCAGTCTGGCCAGCAGCAGCGAGCTGACTGTAATGCGTGCTGCCGGTGTGTCCATCGGCCGTATCGTCTGGGCGGTCATGAAGCCGATGCTGGTGCTGATGCTGGCGGGCGTGCTGATCGGCGAATACGTTGCTCCGGCGACCGAAAGCATGGCGCAGGCCAATCGCTCGCTGGCGCAGGGCAGTGGTGACGCGCAAAGCGCCAAGCACGGTATGTGGCACCGTCAGGGTGAGGAATTTATCCACATCAACGCCGTGCAACCGAACGGCCTGCTGTACGGCGTGACCCGCTATCACTTCGACAAGGAGCGTCATCTGCTGAGTTCAAGCTTCGCCAAGAAGGCTGAATTCGACGGTAATAAGTGGCAGCTCACTGACGTTGCTACCACGCGGTTCCATGAGCGCAGCACTGAAGTCGTCAATACCCCGAGCGAAGAATGGGACGTGGCGTTGAGCCCGCAACTGCTCAGCACTGTGGTCATGGCACCGGAATCGCTGTCGATCAGTGGTCTGTGGGGCTATATCCACTATTTGTCCGAGCAGGGCCTGAGCAACGGCCGCTACTGGCTGGCATTTTGGGTCAAGGTGTTGCAGCCGCTGGTCACTGCCGCTCTGGTGTTGATGGCGATCTCCTTCATCTTCGGTCCGTTGCGTTCGGTGACCCTCGGTCAGCGCGTGTTCACCGGTGTGCTGGTGGGCTTCACCTTCCGTATCGTCCAGGATTTGCTCGGTCCCTCCAGCCTGGTGTTCGGTTTCTCGCCGCTGTTCGCGGTGCTGGTGCCGGCCGGTGTCTGTGCGCTGGCGGGTGTCTGGCTGCTGCGAAGAGCCGGTTGATAACAGGCGATTGACCTGTGCTTCAAACCTCGAAAACGCCTCGGTCGACAGATCGGGGCGTTTTTGCATGCAATCCGGGTGACAGGCGAACGTGACGCTTGCGCCGTGTATCAGGTACAATTCCCGGCTATTTTTCGGCGGGCCATGCCTGCAGCCTTTTTGAGTGTTGATCCGTGAGTGATTTGAGTCATATCCGCAATTTCTCCATCATCGCCCACATTGACCATGGCAAGTCGACGCTGGCTGACCGTTTCATCCAGATGTGCGGCGGCCTGGCCGAGCGTGAAATGGAAGCCCAGGTACTGGATTCCATGGATCTGGAGCGTGAACGCGGGATCACCATCAAGGCCCACAGCGTTACCCTCTATTACACCGCCAAAGACGGCATCAAGTATCAGCTGAACTTCATTGACACCCCGGGCCACGTCGACTTCACCTACGAAGTCAGCCGTTCCCTGGCCGCGTGTGAAGGTGCTTTGCTGGTAGTCGACGCCGGTCAGGGCGTTGAAGCTCAGTCCGTAGCGAACTGCTACACCGCCATCGAGCAGGGCCTTGAGGTCATGCCGGTGCTGAACAAGATCGACCTGCCGCAGGCCGATCCTGATCGCGTCAAGGATGAGATCGAGAAGATCATCGGCATCGACGCCACCGACGCCGTCACGTGCAGCGCCAAGACCGGCCTGGGTGTCGACGAAGTGCTCGAGCGTCTGGTGCACACCATTCCTGCGCCGACCGGCAACATCGAAGATCCGCTGCAAGCGTTGATCATCGACTCCTGGTTCGACAACTACCTGGGCGTTGTCTCCCTGGTGCGCGTGCGTCATGGCCGCGTGAAGAAGGGCGACAAGATCCTCGTCAAGTCCACCGGCAAGATCCATCTGGTCGACAGCGTTGGTGTATTCAACCCGAAACACACCGCCACCGCTGACCTCAAGGCCGGCGAAGTGGGCTTCATCATCGCCAGCATCAAGGACATTCACGGTGCACCGGTCGGTGACACCCTGACCCTGAGTTCGACCCCGGACGTTGAAGTGCTGCCCGGCTTCAAACGCATCCAGCCACAGGTTTACGCCGGTCTGTTCCCGGTCAGTTCCGACGACTTCGAGGATTTCCGCGAAGCGCTGCAGAAGCTGACCCTCAACGACTCGTCGCTGCAGTACACCCCGGAAAGCTCCGACGCACTGGGCTTCGGCTTCCGTTGCGGCTTCCTTGGCATGCTGCACATGGAGATCATTCAGGAGCGCCTCGAGCGCGAGTACGACCTGGACCTGATCACCACCGCGCCAACGGTAATTTTCGAGCTGGTGCTGAAAACCGGTGAAACGATTTACGTCGACAACCCATCCAAGCTTCCGGATGTGTCGTCGATCGAAGACATGCGCGAGCCGATCGTGCGGGCCAACATTCTGGTGCCGCAGGAACACTTGGGCAACGTCATCACCCTGTGCATCGAGAAGCGCGGCGTTCAAGTCGACATGCTGTTCCTCGGCAATCAGGTGCAGGTCACTTACGACCTGCCGATGAACGAAGTGGTCCTGGACTTCTTCGACCGTCTCAAATCCACCAGTCGCGGCTATGCTTCGCTGGATTACCATTTCGACCGTTACCAATCGGCTAATCTGGTGAAACTGGATGTGCTGATCAACGGCGACAAGGTCGATGCCCTCGCGTTGATCGTGCACCGTGACAACTCGCACTACAAAGGTCGCCAGTTGACCGAGAAGATGAAAGAACTGATTCCTCGTCAGATGTTCGACGTGGCGATTCAAGCTGCCATCGGTGGTCAGATCGTTGCCCGGACAACCGTCAAGGCGCTCAGAAAGAACGTATTGGCCAAATGCTACGGCGGTGACGTCAGCCGTAAGAAGAAACTGCTCGAGAAGCAAAAGGCCGGTAAGAAACGCATGAAGCAGGTCGGCAACGTGGAAATTCCACAAGAAGCCTTCCTTGCCGTGCTCAGGTTGGATAGTTAGGTCCTATGTCACTAAATTTCCCGCTGTTGCTGGTCATCGCCGTGTTTGTCTGCGGCCTGTTGGCGTTGCTCGATCTGTTGATCCTGGCACCGCGTCGGCGTGCTGCCATTGCCTCTTATCAAGGCAGTGTCAGCCAGCCGGATGTCGTGGTGGTCGAGAAGCTGAACAAAGAGCCGCTGCTGGTTGAATACGGCAAGTCGTTCTTTCCGGTGCTGTTCATCGTGCTGGTGCTGCGTTCGTTCCTCGTGGAACCGTTCCAGATCCCGTCGGGCTCGATGAAACCGACCCTGGACGTCGGCGACTTCATTCTGGTGAGCAAATTTTCCTACGGGATCCGCCTGCCGGTGATCGACAAGAAAATCATCGAAGTCGGTGACCCGCAGCGTGGCGATGTGATGGTGTTCCGCTACCCGAGCGATCCGAACGTCAACTACATAAAGCGTGTAGTCGGTCTGCCAGGCGACACGGTGCGTTACACCGCCGACAAGCGTCTGTTCGTCAATGGCGAGTCGATTGCCGAGCAGATGGTCGGCGCCGAGCCGGGCACACTGGGCAGCGCCGAGCTATACAAAGAGAAACTGGGCGCCGCCGAGCATCTGATCCGCAAGGAAATGAGCCGCTACCGCGCCACGCCGGATCGCTCGTGGACAGTGCCCGCCGGGCACTACTTCATGATGGGCGACAACCGCGACAACTCGAACGACAGTCGCTACTGGGATGATCCGAACATTCCCAAGGATCTGCTGGGCATGGTTCCCGACCAGAATATCGTCGGCAAGGCCTTCGCGGTCTGGATGAGCTGGCCGGAGCCGAAACTCAGTCACCTGCCGAATTTTTCGCGGGTTGGCCTGATCAAGTAATCACACACGGCGCTGTTGACCACAGCGCCGAATGCATTTCTGGAGCC
Source organism: Pseudomonas sp. 43A (assembly GCF_013363935.1). Lineage (NCBI taxonomy): Bacteria > Pseudomonadati > Pseudomonadota > Gammaproteobacteria > Pseudomonadales > Pseudomonadaceae > Pseudomonas > Pseudomonas sp. 43A. Next base: position 5,946,339 of record NZ_CP054880.1, on the reverse strand, counting down.
GGCACAATCGGCTTCGCAATCGCCAGGATTTAATTTTTGAACACAGCGTTAATTGTCCCAGGCCTGCGCCGCATCCCGGCGATGGCAGTGGAATCCAGCCACGAACTCAGCGTGGGTAAACCGTGAGCGTTTCTCTAAGCCGTCTCGAGCGCCAGCTCGGTTACACCTTCAAGGATCAGGAGCTGATGCTGCTGGCCCTCACGCATCGCAGTTTTGCCGGGCGTAACAACGAACGCCTGGAATTCCTCGGTGATGCCATCCTCAACTTCGTCGCTGGCGAGGCGCTGTTCGATCGCTTCCCGCTGGCCCGCGAAGGCCAGTTGTCGCGTTTGCGCGCACGCCTGGTAAAAGGTGAGACGCTGGCCGTACTGGCGCGTGGTTTTGACCTTGGCGATTACCTGAGACTGGGCTCCGGCGAGTTGAAAAGCGGTGGTTTCCGTCGCGAATCGATTCTGGCCGATGCCCTCGAAGCGTTGATCGGTGCGATCTATCTCGATGCCGGTATGGACATGGCGCGTGAGCGCGTGCTGGCCTGGCTGGCTGGCGAGTTCGAAGGCCTGACGCTGGTCGACACCAACAAGGATCCGAAGACCCGTTTGCAGGAACACCTGCAATCGCGCGGTTGCGATCTGCCACGCTACGAAGTGGTGGATATCCAGGGTGAGCCGCACTGCCGAACCTTCTTCGTCGAATGCGAAGTTGTCTTACTGAATGAAAAAAGCCGAGGTCAGGGTGTGAGCCGTCGTATTGCCGAACAGGTAGCGGCCGCTGCAGCACTGATTGCCCTGGGCGTGGAGAATGGCAATGACTGATACAAACGCAACTCGCTGTGGCTATGTTGCCATCGTCGGCCGTCCCAACGTCGGTAAGTCGACGCTGCTGAACCACATCCTCGGCCAGAAGCTCGCGATCACTTCGCGCAAGCCGCAGACCACTCGCCACAACATGCTCGGGATCAAAACCGAAGGTGACGTGCAGGCGATCTACGTCGACACGCCCGGCATGCACAAGGGTGGCGAAAAGGCCCTGAACCGTTACATGAACAAAACCGCTTCGGCGGCGTTGAAAGACGTCGATGTGGTGATCTTCGTGGTCGATCGCACCAAGTGGACCGACGAAGACCAGATGGTGCTGGAGCGCGTGCAATACGTGACCGGCCCACTGATCGTCGCGCTGAACAAGACCGACCGCATCGAAGACAAAGCCGAGCTGATGCCGCACCTCAGCTGGTTGCAGGAACAACTGCCGAACGCGCAGATCATTCCGATTTCCGCGCAGCACGGGCATAACCTCGAAGCACTGGAAAAGGTCATTGCCGATCACCTGCCGGAGAACGATCACTTCTTCCCGGAAGACCAGATCACCGACCGCAGCAGCCGTTTCCTCGCCGCCGAACTGGTACGCGAGAAGATCATGCGCCAGATGGGCGCCGAGCTGCCGTACCAGATCACCGTCGAAATCGAAGAGTTCAAGCAGCAGGGCAAAACCTTGCACATCCATGCCTTGATCCTTGTTGAGCGCGACGGCCAGAAGAAGATCATCATTGGCGACAAGGGCGAGCGCATCAAGCGCATCGGCACCGAAGCGCGCAAGGATATGGAATTGCTGTTCGACTCCAAGATCATGCTCAACCTGTGGGTCAAGGTGAAGGGCGGCTGGTCCGACGACGAGCGTGCGCTGCGTTCGCTGGGTTACGGCGACCTGTAAGTACGCGGTTGTCGCAACACCGAAAAAACCTGTGGGAGCGAGCTTGCTCGCGAAGGCGTAGTGCCAGACGACATATTTGTTGACTGACACCCTGCATTCGCGAGCAAGCTCGCTCCCACAGTGGTTTTGGGGTGAATATAAAACCGCGTTTTATCCATGAGAGTTCCATGTCCTCAAACCCGCCTCCCGCCCAACCCGCCTACGTCCTGCACTCCCGCGCCTACCGCGAAACCAGTGCGTTGGTGGATTTCCTCACGCCGCAAGGGCGGCTGCGGGCGGTGTTGCGCAGTGCGCGGGGCAAGGCCGGGACGTTGGCGCGACCATTCGTGTCGCTGGAAGTCGAATTTCGTGGCAAGGGTGAGTTGAAGAATGTCGGGCGCATGGAGAGTTCTGGCACTTCGGCGTGGCTCAACGGCGAGGCACTGTTCAGCGGTCTCTATCTCAATGAGTTGCTGATCCGCTTGCTGCCGGCCGAGGATCCGCATCCGGGTGTATTCGATCACTATGCCGCGACCTTGCTGGCATTGGCTGAAGGTAGACCGCTTGAGCCATTGCTGCGCTCCTTCGAATGGCGTCTGCTGGACGACCTCGGTTACGGTTTTTCCCTGAACACTGATATCCATGGCGAGCCTGTCGCGGCGGACGGCCTCTATCGCCTGCAAGTGGATGCGGGGCTTGAGAGGGTTTTCCTGCTGCAACCCGGTCTGTTCAACGGCGTTGAATTACTGGCCATGGCCGAAGCCGACTGGACCGCCCCCGGCGCGTTGTCCGCCGCCAAGCGCTTGATGCGTCAGGCACTGGCTGTTCACCTGGGCGGTCGTCCTCTCGTCAGTCGCGAGCTGTTTCGAAAGCCCTGATATGCTGTGCGCCGAATCTCTCAATTCAGGAGCGCATCCGTGACCACCAGCAATCGCATTCTTCTTGGCGTGAACATCGACCACGTCGCCACCCTGCGTCAGGCCCGTGGCACGCGCTACCCTGATCCGGTCAAAGCGGCGCTGGACGCGGAAGAGGCGGGCGCTGATGGCATTACCGTGCACCTGCGTGAAGACCGCCGGCACATTCAAGAGCGCGATGTACTGTTGCTCAAGGACGTGCTGCAAACCCGCATGAACTTCGAAATGGGCGTCACCGAAGAAATGATGGCGTTCGCCGAGCGCATCCGGCCGGCGCACATTTGCCTGGTCCCGGAAACCCGCCAGGAGCTGACTACCGAAGGCGGTCTGGATGTAGCGGGTCAGGAAGAGCGCATCAAGGCAGCGGTCGAGCGTCTGTCGAAGATCGGCAGCGAAGTGTCGCTGTTCATCGATGCTGATGAGCGGCAGATTGCGGCGTCGAAGCGTGTTGGCGCTCCAGCCATCGAGTTGCACACCGGTCGTTATGCCGATGCCGAAACCCCGACTGAAGTGGCTGAAGAGCTCAAGCGCGTTGCCGATGGCGTGGCGTTTGGTTTGGCCCAAGGCTTGATCGTAAACGCGGGTCACGGCTTGCACTACCACAACGTTGAAGCCGTCGCGGCAATCAAGGGCATTAACGAACTGAACATCGGCCACGCACTGGTGGCGCATGCGTTGTTCGTCGGCTTCAAGTCCGCGGTATCCGAGATGAAAGCGCTGATCCTGGCCGCTGCCAAGCCTTAAGCTTCAACACAAAAACCTTGTAGGAGTGAGCCTGCTCGCGATAGCGAAGTGTCAGACAAAATTAATTGACTGACACACCGCTATCGCGAGCAGGCTCACTCCTACATTTGATTGGGATGTCTGTTAGAGCGGGGCAGGTTCTTGCGCGGGTTTTGACTTGTCGATGCCGGGCACATGCAGATTGCCCTCAGCCACCTGATCGCCTTCAAGCTGCGGCTGCGTCACCCAGGTCAGAATGTCGTAGTAACGACGAATGTTCGCCACAAAATGCACCGGCTCGCCGCCCCGGGCGTAGCCATAACGCGTCTTGCTGTACCACTGCTTCTGCGACAGGCGCGGCAGGATCTTCTTCACGTCCAGCCATTTGTCCGGGTTCAACCCTTCCTTGGCCGTCAGTTTGCGCGCGTCATCGAGGTGACCGCTGCCCACGTTGTAGGCTGCCAGGGCGAACCAGGTGCGATCCGGCTCCTTGATCGAGTCGTCGAGCTGATCCTTCATATAAGCCAGGTATTTCGCCCCGCCCATGATGCTTTGCTTCGGATCGAGACGGTTGGACACGCCCATCGCTTGCGCAGTGTTCTGGGTCAGCATCATCAACCCGCGCACGCCGGTCTTCGAGGTAACCGTCGGCTGCCACAGCGATTCCTGATAACCAATGGCCGCCAGCAGGCGCCAGTCGACTTTCTCTTTCTTCGCGTAGTTCTTGAAATGCTGCTCGTATTTCGGCAGGCGCTGCTGCAAGTGCTGGGCGAAGGTCGTGGCGCCCATGTAGCCGAGGACATCGACGTGGCCGTAATAGCGATCCTTCAGGCGTTGCAGGGTGCCGTTCTTCTGCACCTTGTCCAGATACGCGTTGATTTCGTTGAGCAGACTGTTGTCTTCGCCCGGACCAACCGCCCAGCTCTGGCTGCGCGCATCGCCGAGGTCGAAGGCCACGCGAATATTGGTGAAGTACACCTGATTCATCGCCACTTCGTTGGAGTCGACCAGGGTCAGGTCAATCTGACCTTCATCGACCATGCGCAGCAGGTCGACCACTTCAACTGCGTCGGACTCTTCGTATTCGATACCGGGGAATTTCTTTTTCAGTTCCGCCAGTTGTTCGGCGTGGGTGCTGCCCTTGAGCACCATGATCTTCTTGCCGACCAGATCACCGGGATCGGTCGGCCGCGACTGGCCATTGCGATAGATGATCTGCGGGGTGACCTCAAGATAGGAATGCGAGAACCGCACCTGCTGCTTGCGCTGATCGCTGCTGACCAGACCGGCGGCGGCCAGCACCGGGCCGTTGGGTTTGCCGATCTGATTGAACAGGTCGTCGAGGTTGTCGGCGGTCTCGATCTTCAGCTCTACGCCCAAATCGTCGGCGAAACGCTTCACCAGCTCGTATTCGAAGCCGGTTTCACCGCTGCGATCCTGGAAGTAGGTGGCGGGGCTGTTACGGGTAATCACCCGCAGCACACCATCCTCCTTTACGCGCTCGAGTGTGTTGGGTTTATCAACACAGCCACCGAGCATCAGGAAGAGTCCGGTTGCGATCAGCCATTTGGCGTACCGCGGACGCAAAGCCGTTGGAAAAAACATCTGCGCAGTATACGCAAACGGCCACGGGCGCCATATCTCGACAGTGCAGGGCGAGTCTGCTAGCGATCACAAAACCGAGCGAAACCCCATAGAAACGGGCCTTTACGGCTTTTTGTTACAGTAAAAATAAGCGGCCTCTGAACAGCTGATTTACCTGACTCTGAAGTCGGAAACACAGATTGATACCCGAGTGCAACCGTGCGTAGCGTTTCGGGTGATGTTGAGGGCGGTTTAGGCTAGAATGCACGGCCTCAAAGCACACCCCTTCCCGAGGCTGTCCCGAAGATGTTGATCCTGCGCGGCGCTCCTGCCCTTTCTGCCTTTCGCCACAGCAAACTCCTTGAGCAACTGAGCCAGAAGGTTCCAGCTGTCAGTGGCCTGTATGCTGAATTCGCTCACTTCGCCGAAGTCACCGGCGTCCTGACCGGCGACGAACAGCAGGTGCTAGCGCGCCTTCTGAAGTACGGCCCAAGCGTTCCGGTACAAGAGCCGACCGGTCGTCTGTTTCTGGTGTTGCCGCGTTTCGGCACCATCTCGCCATGGTCGAGCAAGGCCAGCGACATCGCCCGCAATTGCGGCCTGAGCAAGATCCAGCGTCTGGAGCGCGGTATCGCCTTCTACGTTGCCGGTCAGTTCAGCGAAGCCGAAGCCCAGCAGATTGCCGACGTGCTGCATGACCGCATGACTCAAATCGTGCTGGCCAACCTTGAACAGGCCGCCGGTCTGTTCAGCCACGCCGAACCGAAGCCGCTGACGGCCATCGACATCCTCGGTGGTGGTCGCGCCGCGCTGGAAAAAGCCAACACCGAGCTGGGCCTCGCCCTGGCCGAAGACGAAATCGACTATCTGGTCGATGCCTTCAACGGCCTCAAGCGCAACCCGCACGACATCGAACTGATGATGTTCGCCCAGGCCAACTCCGAGCACTGCCGTCACAAGATCTTCAACGCCAGTTGGGATATTGATGGCGAGAACCAGGAAAAAAGCCTGTTCGGCATGATCAAGAACACCTACGTGATGCACAGCGAAGGCGTTCTGTCGGCTTATAAGGACAACGCCTCGGTGATCGTCGGCAACGTTGCCGGCCGTTTCTTCCCGAATCCTGAAACCCGCCAGTACGGCGCGGTGCAGGAGCCGGTGCACATCCTGATGAAGGTTGAAACCCATAACCACCCGACTGCGATTGCTCCGTTCCCGGGCGCATCGACCGGTTCCGGCGGCGAAATCCGTGACGAAGGTGCAACCGGCCGTGGCGCCAAGCCCAAGGCTGGCCTGACCGGTTTCACTGTATCCAACCTGCAGATCCCGGGCTTCGAACAGCCGTGGGAAGTGCCGTACGGCAAGCCTGAGCGCATCGTTACCGCGCTGGACATCATGATCGAAGGCCCGCTCGGCGGCGCCGCGTTCAACAACGAATTCGGCCGTCCGGCCCTGACCGGCTACTTCCGTACCTTCGAACAATCGATCACCACCCCGCACGGTGACGAAGTTCGTGGTTACCACAAGCCGATCATGCTCGCTGGCGGCATGGGCAACATCCGCGAAGAACACGTCAAGAAAGGCGAGATCGTCGTTGGCTCCAAGCTGATCGTGCTCGGCGGCCCGGCGATGTTGATCGGTCTGGGTGGCGGCGCCGCTTCCTCGATGGCCACCGGCACCAGCTCGGCGGATCTCGACTTCGCTTCCGTACAGCGTGAAAACCCAGAAATGGAACGTCGCTGCCAGGAAGTCATCGACCGTTGCTGGCAACTGGGTGACAAGAACCCGATCAGCTTCATCCACGACGTGGGGGCCGGCGGTCTGTCCAACGCCTTCCCGGAACTGGTCAACGACGGTGACCGCGGTGGCCGTTTCGAACTGCGCAACATTCCAAACGACGAGCCGGGCATGGCCCCGCACGAAATCTGGTCCAACGAATCCCAGGAACGTTACGTTCTCGCGGTCGGCCCTGAAGACTTCGCGCGCTTCCAGGCGATCTGCGAACGTGAGCGTTGCCCGTTTGCCGTTGTTGGTGAAGCCACTGCCGAACCGCAACTGACCGTGACCGACAGCCACTTCGGCAACAACCCGGTGGACATGCCACTGGAAGTGTTGCTGGGCAAAGCCCCGCGCATGCACCGTTCGGTGGTTCGTGAAGCCGAGCTGGGCGATGACTTCGATCCGTCGAACCTCGACATCACCGAGTCCATCGAACGCGTTCTGCATCACCCGGCCGTGGCGAGCAAGAGCTTCCTGATCACCATCGGCGACCGCACCATCACCGGCCTCGTGGCCCGTGACCAAATGGTCGGCCCGTGGCAGGTTCCGGTGGCTGACGTTGCCGTCACCGCCACCAGTTTCGACGTTTACACCGGTGAAGCCATGGCGATGGGCGAGCGTACTCCGCTGGCATTGCTGGACGCCCCGGCGTCGGGCCGCATGGCCATCGGCGAAACCCTGACCAACATCGCTGCTTCGCGCATCAACAAGATCTCCGACATCAAACTGTCGGCGAACTGGATGTCGGCTGCCGGCCACCCGGGCGAAGACGCGCGTCTGTACGACACCGTGAAAGCGGTTGGTATGGAACTGTGCCCTGAGCTGGGTATCACCATTCCGGTGGGCAAGGACTCGATGTCCATGGCCACTCGCTGGAACGATAACGGCGAAGAAAAAACCGTGACCTCGCCGATGTCGCTGATCGTGACCGGTTTCGCGCCAGTGGCTGACATCCGTCAGACCCTGACCCCGGAACTGCGCATGGACAAGGGCACCACCGACCTGATCCTGATCGACCTCGGTCGCGGTCAGAACCGTATGGGTGCTTCGATCCTTGCTCAGACACACGGCAAGCTCGGCAAACACGCGCCGGACGTCGATGACGCCGAAGACCTGAAAGCCTTCTTTGCCGTGATCCAGGGCTTGAACGCCGATGGTCATCTGCTGGCGTACCACGACCGCTCCGACGGTGGTCTGCTGACTTCCGTGGTGGAAATGGCCTTCGCCGGTCACTGCGGTCTGAGCCTGAACCTCGACAGCGTTGCCGAGTCCTCGGCCGAAATCGCTGCGATCCTGTTCAACGAAGAACTGGGTGCGGTGATCCAGGTTCGTCAGGACGCCACGCCAGACATTCTCGCGCAGTTCAGCGCGGCCGGTCTGGGCGACTGCGTTTCGGTGATCGGTCAGCCAATGAACAACGGCCAGATCAACATCACCTTCAACGGTGACACAGTGTTCGAAGGTCAGCGTCGTCTGCTGCAACGTACCTGGGCTGAAACCAGCTACCAGATTCAGCGTCTGCGCGATAACGCCGACTGCGCCGAGCAAGAGTTCGACGTGCTGCTGGAAGAAGATAACCCGGGCCTGAGCGTCAAGCTGAGCTACGACGTCAACCAGGACATCGCCGCACCTTACATCAAGAAAGGCATTCGCCCACAGGTTGCCGTGCTGCGTGAGCAGGGCGTCAACGGTCAGGTGGAAATGGCGGCGGCGTTCGACCGCGCCGGTTTCAACGCGATCGACGTGCACATGAGCGACATCCTCGCTGGCCGTGTCGACCTGAACGAGTTCAAAGGTCTGGTGGCGTGCGGTGGTTTCTCCTACGGCGACGTGCTTGGCGCCGGTGAAGGCTGGGCCAAGTCGGCGCTGTTCAACAGCCGTGCCCGCGATGCGTTCCAGGGCTTCTTCGAGCGTAACGACAGCTTCACCCTCGGCGTGTGCAACGGTTGCCAGATGATGTCCAACCTGCACGAGCTGATCCCGGGCAGCGAGTTCTGGCCGCACTTCGTGCGTAACCGTTCCGAGCAGTTCGAAGCGCGCGTGGCGATGGTGCAGATTCAGGAATCGAACTCGATCTTCCTGCAGGGCATGGCCGGTTCGCGTATGCCGATCGCCATTGCTCACGGTGAAGGTCACGCTGAGTTCTCCAGCGAAGAAGCACTGCTGGAAGCCGATCTGTCCGGTTGCGTGGCGATGCGTTTCGTCGACAACCATGGCAAGGTCACCGAGTCGTATCCGGCCAACCCGAACGGTTCGCCGCGCGGGATTACCGGTCTCACCAGCCGTGATGGCCGTGTGACGATCATGATGCCGCACCCGGAGCGTGTGTTCCGCGCGGTGCAGAACTCGTGGCGTTCGGAAGACTGGAACGAAGATGCACCTTGGATGCGTATGTTCCGTAATGCTCGCGTTTGGGTGAACTAAGACCTGTGTACAAGCTCGCCTTTTTTGTTCCTGACAGTCATGTCGAGGTGGTCAAAGGGGCTGTGTTCGCTGCCGGTGGTGGGCGGATCGGTGACTATGACCACTGTGCCTGGCAGGTGCTCGGTCTGGGGCAGTTTCGACCGTTGGACGGCAGTCAGCCGTTCATGGGCGAGGCGGGGCGGGTTGAGCGGGTTGAGGAATGGAAGGTTGAGCTTGTAGTGGCGGATGAGTTGATCGTTGCTGTAGTGGCGGCGATCAAGTTGAGCCATCCCTACGAGACGCCGGCTTATGAGGTGTGGCGGCTGGAAGATTTCTGATCTTTCTTGCTGCTGAAATGGGAAACCCGCAGATGAGTGATTGTCTGCGGGTTTTTTGTTGCCTGCGATTTGCTTTTCTGTAGGAGTGAGCCTGCTCGCGATGGCGCCCTGACAGGCGACCATGCTCTGGCTGACTGAGTGAATATCCGTTTCTTCGGGGGCTGCGGCTGGCGGTTTCGCCCTTACGGCGAGTCCCTTTGGCAAACGCCCCAAAGGAACCAAAGGTCTGTGCCCCAACGTTCGGCCCACTCGCTAAAGCTCGGGGTTCCTTCGCTCCGGGATCCATCCGGGCGCATCGCCTACGGTTTGCTTCGCTGCACCTCCTCTCGATGCATTTGGCTGCGCCAAACGGTCGCTGCGCTCCCACCCCCGGATAAATCCCTCCACTCAGCCTGCCGACGGGGCCGGTGGATCAAGATCAAGAGCTGCAGCCGAGCTAACGCTCATCCTGTTGAGTGGTGAGGAGCAGGAGCGAGTAGGTGGCGCTGCTTTGCTTTTCTGTGGGAGCTGGCTTGCCAGCTGGAGGTGACGAAACTATTCGGCGGGCTTCGTGTTTTGGCTGGCCAGGTACTCTTCCAGGGTTAGTTCGCTGTTCCGGTCCTTGTTGTATTCATCCCAAACCCAAGTCCTCATGGTTTTTTCAAAGCCTTTGGCACCGTTGGCGAACTCTTCGAAAGTAAGAATCCCGTCTGTATTTTCATCAAGATCTTTGAAGGTTTTTTTCAGATGCTCCAGTTGTTCTGCGTCCGTCATTTTCTTTGCCATGTCGCAGCCATCCTTTTTGAGTTGAGCTTCGGGTTATCGAGGCTACGACATGAAAACTGCCTGATTCAGTCAACGTAGTAAGGTCGATCGAGGCGGTCAACTGTCAGACCTGACAGTTGACAGTGCCAGCAATGTGGGGAGGGGCAGCCGAGCTGGCGCTCATCCTGTTCGAGCGGTGTGTGATCGACTTGGGTTTTGTGCTGGCGCCCCTCATCGGAACGCCGCCTGCCCAGCCCTCTCCCGAGGGAGAGGGAGTCGATTTGTGTGCTATTCAAGCCTGAGTTTGGTTCGGAGAGAGGGGGCCGATTTGTGGGGGGCGAAACTGAGTTCGGCTAGGGGAGAGTGAGGGATTTATGGGCTTTTCAAAACCTGAATTCGACTTGGTATTTCATGTCGGCGTACATCCACCAAACACCTCGGTCAGTCCCCTCTCCCTCTGGGAGAGGGCTAGGGTGAGGGTTTGTTTTTGGCTGTTTAATGATGTGTCGAATAGCCAGAACCTTCCCACAAGGTTTTCAGGTTGTCCGTCGGACGTCGGGTCTCTAGTCTTTGGCTGTCACCGCAAATCGGTGATCGGGCGTGAGAACCCGGTAAGAGGTTTTAATCAAACGTCAGTAGCACCATAATCGCCGCCAGCTCATTTGCTGCTGGTGATGTTCTATGGCGGCTGTGTGCGGGCGGACTTCGGTTCGGCCGGGTTGATCTCTTACCGGTTTCTCACTCCGCACATAGCTGCCACCTCTTCGTCGCGTGAGAAACGACCAGTGATGGCTCAATCATTGATTAGAGATCATTGCAATGACTAAGCCCGTACCCGATCCACCCGAAACCAAAACCCCACTCGAAGAAGCCCTCCGCGCCGAAGACCAGGCCCGAAACCGCGAAGCCATCAAGCGTGCCCTCGACTTCTACCTGTGCCCCGAGCCCGCAAAGCCACGCCGGCCTAGCACCATGTTCATGGTCTGTCCGCAGGTCGACACCGAAAGCCTGCTCGCCCACGCTTGCGAGTCATTAGCCTCTGCAAGTACCGCGGCCGGCAACTTCGCCAATGAGCTAAACGGTTCTCAGCGCAGCACCGTATTGGGCATCCAGCAAATCGTCATGCTCGCCGAACTGGCGGTAAATCGCGCACTGGATCGGGTAGACCCGCAAACCTGATCCATACGGGGACATCGCAAACAGGCTGGCCCCATTGGGATAGGGGCGAGCCTGCTCAAGCGCATGACTTTGTAGATTGACGTTCGCGGCTCAACTCAGTGGCAGATGTGGCATTGACCGTTCATCGGAAACACCCCTTAACCTGTAATTTCTGACAGTGGCGCGATACCTCCAACTCCTGTCAGATAAGCCTTCCATCCAAACGGGTAAGAAGGAACTTGACTATGTCTGCTGAAAAAAATGTTGTGCCAGTCATCACCTCTGTGAGAGACGATAAGGGAGTGATTGACAACGGTGGCACCACCTCGGCAACTTCTGTGCAATTGAGCGGGGTTGCAGATGCTGGAGAAAAAGTTGAAATTTTCGACGGTGCTGTTTTGAGGGGGCAAGTAGTCGTCGGCGCTGCAGGACTCTGGGATTCGCACCTAACGAGTCTGATGGTGGGTGCTCATTCGGTTACGGCCAGAGGAAGCGCTGGTACGTCACCGGTTCGCACGTTTATCGTTGTTCCAGCGAAGTAACACGATATAAAAAGCCGCAGCGCTTCCTGGCACGGCGGCTTTTCATGGGTCAGTAAGGCTGTTGGACTTTTATTGCGGTTAAAACCTTCGCACTTGGCTCAATGCGATTGAGCAGAGCTTCAAGTGCTCCACTCAAACTCGCAGCTTTGTCACCCACCAACAAGTGCCAAACACCACCCTCCAACTGGCTGACACCCTGACAACCCAGCTCTTTTAACTGCGCGTCGGACAGAGCCTTGCCATCTGCCAGCAACAAGCGAATCCGGCTCATGGCAATGCAATCCAGTTGCAGCACGTTGTCGCCGCCACCCAGTGCATTCAGCCATTGCTGCGCTTCCGAACTCGCGACCACAAAAGCTTTCGGCTCATCAGCAACAACAGCGGTTTCAACCAGAACCGCACGCCCCAGTGAAGGCATGGCGAGGCGAATCTCATCCGCAATGCTGTCCGCCATCGGCCCCACCACCACCTGCAAACTTCCACCCTTGCCCGGACGCACAACCGCCATCGCACCCAACGCTTTCAAATCAGCATCGGACGCCTTGTTGCGATCGACCATTTCCAAGCGCAACCGCGTAGTGCAGGCGCCGACCGTCAGTAGATTTTCAGCACCACCCAATGCCTTGATATAAGCGCTGGCGCGTTCGTTCTCGGTCAGAACCACTTTCTCTGCCGTTGCGACATCCTCACGCCCCGGCGTCTTCAAGTTGAAGCGACGAATACAGAAATCAAACACCGCGTAATACACCACGGCGTACGCCAGCCCGACCGGTATCACCAGCCAGCCATTGGTAGAACGCCCCCAACCCAGCACCATGTCGATGAAGCCACCGGAGAAGGTGAAACCGAGGTGAATGTTCAACGCATTGGTAATCGCCATCGACAACCCGGTCAGCAGCGCATGCAGCAGATACAACAACGGTGCCAAAAACATGAAGGCGAATTCAATCGGCTCGGTCACCCCGGTCAAAAACGAAGTCAGCGCCATCGACAGGAAGATCCCGCCCATGACCTTGCGGCGTTCCGGCAGCGCATTGCGGTACATCGCCAGGCATGCCGCTGGCAGGCCGAAGATCATCATCGGGAACATGCCGGTCATGAACTGGCCACCCTTCGGATCGCCAGCGAAGTAGCGCGACAGGTCACCGGTCACCAGCGCACCGGTAGTCGGATCGGTGAAGTTACCGAACACGAACCACGCCATGTTGTTGAGGATGTGGTGCAGGCCGGTGACGATCAGCAGGCGGTTGAACACGCCAAACACGAACGCGCCGATACTGCCGCTTTCCATCATCAGCGCGCCAAACGCGTTGATGCCGTGCTGGATCGGCGGCCAGATATAGCCGAACACCACGCCCAGACCGACCGCCGCAAACCCGGTGACAATCGGCACAAACCGTCGGCCACCAAAGAACGCGAGGTACTCCGGCAGCTTGATGTCCTTGAAGCGGTTGTACAGCGCGCCGGCCATCAGGCCGCTGACGATCCCGGCGAGCATGCCCATGTTGATGCTCGCGTCGAGCACCTTGAGCGTGGAGATCATCACCAGATAACCGATCACCCCGGCGAGGCCGGCGGTACCGTTGTTGTCCTTGGCGAAACCGACGGCGATGCCGATGGCGAAGATCATCGCCAGGTTGGCGAAGATCACCTGGCCGGCATCGTGAATGATCGCGATGTTCAGCAGGTCGGTGTCACCCAGGCGCAGTAGCAGGCCGGCAATCGGCAGGATCGCGATCGGCAGCATCAGCGCGCGGCCGAGGCGTTGCAGGCCTTCGATAAAGAGTTGATACATGGCGGTTCTCCTTCTTGTTGTTATTAGCGCAGAGGCCAGTGTTGATGGCAGGCGTGACGCACGGCGGCGGCGCTGCTCAGCTTGAGCAGATCGCGGCTGAGGCGCTGGCATTCGGCTTCATGCAGTTGCCGCACGCGATCCTTGATTTCGCCGATTTGCACCGGGCTGACCGACAGTTCGGTAACGCCCAGACCTATCAACACCGGTGTGGCCAACGGATCGGAGGCGAGGGCGCCGCAGACGCCGACCCAGCGTTTGTGCACCGCCGCGCCTTCGCAGGTCATGGCGATCAGGCGCAACAGCGCCGGGTGCAAGGCGTCGACACGGGCGGCCAGACCGGCGTGGTCGCGATCCATGGCCAGGGTGTATTGCGACAAGTCGTTGGTGCCGATCGAGAGGAAGTCAGCGTGTTCGGCGAGTTGTTCGGATTGCAGCGCGGCGGCGGGGACTTCGATCATCACGCCGATTTCTGGACGCTGGCTGATACCGAGCTCCAGGCACAGGGCATCGACGCGTTGGCGAATGTGCAGCAGTTCGTCGACTTCGGTGACCATCGGCAGCAGGATCCGGCAACGGCGCAGCGGGCTGACTTGCAGCAGCGCGCGCAATTGTTGATCGAGGATTTCCGGACGGACCTGAGCCAGACGAATGCCGCGCAGGCCGAGCACCGGGTTGGCTTCGGTCGGCAGCGGCAGGTAATCGAGTTGCTTGTCGCCGCCGACGTCGATGGTGCGGATGATCACTGATTGATCGCCCATCGCATCCAGTACGCCTTGATAGGCCGCACGCTGTTCTTCGACATCCGGCGCGGTCTGCCGATCGACGAATAAAAACTCAGTGCGCAGCAGACCAACGCCATCAGCGCCGTTGGTGAAGGCATCTGCCGCTTCACCGCTGGAGGCGACATTGGCGACGACTTCGATGGTCACGCCATTGCGGGTTTCTGCTGGCAAGTGAGCCTTGGCTTGCTGTGCGTCGCGGCGCTGCTGACGGTCGAGTTGCGCCTGCTGAACTTCAGCCAGGCGTTCGGCATCTGGCGTCAGTTCGAGGCGTCCACTGTCGGCATCGAGCACCACCGCTTGGCCTTGCGGCTGATCAAGCAGCGCTGACCCCAACGCCACCATGCACGGCAGACCTTTGCCGCGAGCGAGAATCGCCACATGCGACGTCGCGCCACCTTCGGCCATGCACAAACCGGCAACACCTTGCGCGCTGAGTTGCAGCAGATCCGATGGGGTCAGTTCGTGAGCCGCAACAATGGCGCCGGCCGGCACGTCGTAATGCCATGCTTCGCCGAGCAATGCCCGCAACACCCTTTGTTTGAGGTCGCGCAGATCATTGGCGCGTTCAGCCAACAGCGCGCTGCCGGTGTGTAGCAGCACGTCGCATTGCACATCGATCGACTGGCTCCAGGCGTGAGTCGCCGCAGTGCCTTGTTCGATGGATTGCTGTGCCGCATCGAGCAGCGCCGGGTCTTCAAGCAACGCCAGATGCGCGGCGAAGATTGCTTCTTCATCGGCGTTCTTGTGCTTTTTCGCTTGAGCTAGCGTGCCTTGGATTTCGTTGCTGACCTGTCGCAGTGCAGCTTCAAGCACCTGCTGTTGTTGCAGGGGATCGTGATTGCCCGCGTCGACCGGCAAACTGATCGAGTTCAAGCGAAACAGCGGCCCACCGACCAGTCCCGGCGCGGCGCACACACCATGCAAAACGCCAGCCTCGGCCGGACGTTTGATAGCGGCAACATTGACCGGCGCTGCAGCGTGATGATCATCCGGCAGCGCGGTGGCCAACGCCTTGAGCAACGCTTGCAACGCCGCTTCGGCATCCGGCCCCTGACAGCTGACCTGCACTTCATCCTGTTCGCCAACTGCCAATCCCATCAAACCGATCAGGCTGTTGCACGGCGCCGATTTGCCGGCGAAGTGCAGTTGCGACTGGCTGTTGAAACCTTGTGCGGTCTGTCGAATCAATGCCGCCGGGCGCGCATGCAAACCACCGCGATGAGCGACCAATACATGACCATAAACCTCAGGTCCGGCGACTTCCGCGACATTCGCCGCCACGCTGTTGCGCGCAACAATGTGCAATAACGGCTCGCCAACCTTCACCGCTTTCAGCGTGATCGGGCGCACCTGAAAATCCTGGCTATTGGTCAGAATCAACAGGCTGACGAGGCTTTTGCATTGTTGGCCGACCTTGTCGAGGTCGTAGCGCAACAACGGCTGGCCCTTGGTCACGCGGGCCCCTTCCTTGACCAGCATCGAGAAACCTTCGCCGTTCAACTCAACGGTGTCGAGGCCCAGATGCAGAAGGATCTCCGCGCCGTTGTCGGCCCGCACCGTCAGCGCGTGCCCGGTGCGGGCGACGTGAATGATCACCCCGGCGCACGGCGAGTACAGGGTGTCGTTGAGCGGGTCGATGGCAATGCCGTCGCCCATCGCGCCGCTGGCGAACACCGCGTCCGGGACTTTGGCGAGCGTGAGCACCGGGCCGCTGAGCGGGGCGCTGAGGGTCAGCTCTTTATTGTTGTTGTGCATGGCTCGGTCTCATCAGGTGTGCAGTCATTCGGATTTAGTGTGTACGGGTCACTTTGCTCAGGTGACGCGGCTGATCCGGGTCCATGCCACGGGCCACGGCCAAACCGGCGGCCATCACGTAGAAACTCTGGATCGCCAGAATCGGATCGAGGGCCGGGTGTTCGGCGCGGGTCAGGGTCAGGTCGCGCTCGCTTACATCATCCGGCGCGGCCAGCAACACACGGGCGCCGCGTTGGCGCATCTCTGCTGCCAGGCTCAACAGACCCGCCTGCTCGGCGCCGCGCGGAGCGAACACCAACAATGGATAGTGTTCATCGATCAGCGCCATCGGGCCGTGACGCACTTCGGCGCTGCTGAATGCTTCGGCCTGAATCGCCGAGGTTTCCTTGAATTTCAGCGCCGCTTCCTGGGCGATGGCAAAACCGGCGCCACGGCCGATGACCATCAAACGCTGGCAATCGCGCAACGCTTCGATGGCCACGCTCCAGTCCTGTTTGGCCGCTTCGCGCAGGCCTTCAGGCAGTGCATTGCCGGCCTCGAGCAATTCGCTGTCCTCTTTCCAGTGCGCAATCAAACGGGCGCTGGCGCTGAGGGTGGCGATAAAACTCTTGGTCGCGGCGACGCTGCTTTCAGTGCCGGCGAGCAGCGGTACGCTGAACTCGCATGCCGCTTCCAGCGGCGAATCGGCGGCGTTGACCATCGAAACACTCAGTGCGCCACGCTTGCGCAACAGACGCAGGCTGTTGACCAGATCCGGGCTCTGCCCCGATTGTGAAAACGCGAACGCGACCTGACCGCTGACCTTCAACGGCGCTTGCTGCATGGTCACCACCGACATCGGCAACGACGCCACTGGCACACCCAGTTGCTGCATGGTCAGGTAGGCAAAATAGCTCGCCGCGTGGTCGGAGCTGCCGCGTGCGACGGTCATCGCCACTTGCGGCGGCTGACGGCGCAGGCGGCCGGCGATCTCGATCATTTGCGGGTCGAGCTGTTGCAGTTGGGCTTGCACGGCCTCGAACGAGGACAGTGCCTCCTCAAGCATTTTTGAAGTCAATGTCTTCTCCTTCGACCATGACGGCGGTCAGTGTGAGTGAGCGATCCAGCCGCACGCAGTCGGCCCAGGCACCCGGTTGCAGGCGCCCGCGTTCGTTGATGCCGAGGTAGTCGGCGGGGAATTGCGACAGGCGCTGCGAGGCCTCGGCGATCGGCAAACCGATCTTCACCAGATTGCGCAGGGCTTGATCCATGGTCAGAGTGCTGCCGGCCAAGGTGCCGTCGGGCAGGCGCACGCCGCCGAGGCATTTGGTCACGGTGTGGCTGCCGAGCTTGTATTCACCGTCGGGCATGCCGGCGGCAGCGGTCGAGTCGGTCACGCAATACAGGCACGGGATCGAGCGCAGAGCCACGCGAATGGCGCCGGGATGCACGTGCAGCAGATCCGGAATCAGCTCGGCGAATTTGGCGTGGGCCAGTGCCGCGCCAACGATGCCCGGTTCGCGGTGATGCAGTGGGCTCATGGCGTTGTAGAGGTGGGTGAAACTGGTCGCGCCGGCATCGAGGGCAGCAACGCCTTCCTCGTAACTGCCGAGGGTGTGGCCGATCTGCATGCGCACGCCACGGCTGCTCAGTTCGCGGATCAACCCGTCGTGGCCGGCGATTTCCGGGGCGATAGTGATCACCCGGATCGGCGCCAGTGCCAGATATTCTTCGACTTCGGCCATCAACGCGGTGTGGGCGAAGTTCGGTTGCGCGCCGAGTTTTCCGGGATTGATGTACGGGCCTTCGAGGTGTACGCCGAGGACGCGGGCGGCCCCTTGCGGACGCTGTTCGCAGAATTCCCCGACTTCTTTCAAGACGCTGGAGATCTCGGCACTCGGCGCGGTCATGGTAGTGGCCAGCAGTGAGGTGGTGCCGAAACGCACGTGGGTTCTGGTGATGGTTTCGAAAGCGCTGGCGCCTTCCATGATGTCTTTGCCGCCACCGCCGTGAACGTGCAGATCGATGAAGCCCGGCAGCAGATACGGCAGGTCATTGGCGGCCGGATCGCAAGGCACGCCTTCGATCGACACGACTTTGCCGTGTTCGTGGATCAGCCGGCCGCGAACCCAGCCGCTGGCGGTGAGGATGTTGTCTTCGGACATTTTGGTTCTCGCTTTGGGCCGTTTTAGCGGCGCAGCTCTGCAACAAAGTCGTAGTAGTCGTTGCGGCAATAGGTGTCGGTGACTTCGATCGGCGTGTTGTCTTCGAGGTAGCCGACGCGGGTCATCAGCAGCATCGCGGTGCCGGGGGCGATGCCGACCAGCGCGGCGAACTCGTCCGAGGCGTTGATTGCCTGGATGTGTTGCAAGGCGCGGACAATCGGTTTGCCGATACCGTCGAGGTATTCGTAGAGCGAATCACCGACCAGCTGTGGCTTGGGCATGATCGAGGCGGGCAGGGTGCTCATTTCGATGGCCATAACGGTGTCATCGGCTTTGCGCAGACGCTTCATGCGCGCGACCTTGTCGTTCGGCGACAGGCTGAGGCGGATCAGTTCTTCGTGAGTCGGCAGGGTGATTTCGCGCTCTAGCCATTTCGAGCTAGGCACGAAACCCTTCAAACGCAGCATCTCGCTGAATCCGGAGAGGCGCGACAGCGGTTGTTCGAGGCGTGGGGTGATGAAGGTCCCGGAACCTTGCAGGCGACGGATCAGCCCCTGATCGAGGAGGACTTCCAGCGCCTTGCGCGCAGTCACTCGGGAAATGCCCAGTTGCTCGCAGAGATTGCGTTCCGAGGGCATCGCCTGCTCGGATTTCCACTGTCCGGCATGAATCGCCGCTTCCAGATTGCGTGCCAGTTGCAGGTACAGCGGCGTCGGCTGGGAGTCATCGGGACGTAGGGCGTGGAGGTCGTTCATGTAGGGCATTTCCGTCGCGAGTATAGGATTGTTGTAGCTCGCTTGTGGGGCGGAAATTAATACCACTTGAATACCATGTCAACGCACAAAAATGGCCTTTGACCCAATGGAATGGTGGTTTTTACTGGGTGTGGTTTGAATTGGTATTAGGGCTTGGCATTAAAAACAAAAAGATCGCAGCCTGCGGCAGCTCCTGTATTTGGAAGTGGTATCACCTCTGAAGGAACTGCCGCAGGCTGCGATCTTTTGATTTATTTTTTTGCAGGTGACCAGTGGTCAAGGATTAAGGGCGGATTTCGACCATTGTGCCGTCCGGCACCAGGCTCCACACTTCGCGCATATCGACGTTGCGCATGGCGACGCAGCCGTCGGTCCAGTCGAGGGTGTGGAACAGGTCTTCCGGGGTCTCTTCCGAATCCGGCGTGCCGTGGATCATGATCATCCCGCCGGGCTCGACGCCTTCACGCCGGGCGCGGGCCGAATCGCTGATGTTCGGGTAGGAAATGTGCATCGACAGATTGAATTTGTCACTGGTCTTGCGCCAGTCGATCCAATAGAAACCTTCCGGCGTGCGTTTGTCGCCTTCAATCAGTTTCGGGCCTTTTTTCGCGCCCTTGCCCAAGGAGATGCGATAGGTCTTCAGCGGCTTGCCATCGGCGATCAACTGCAGTTGATGAGCTGATTTGAGCACCAGGACTTTTTCGATAAGCGGGCTATTCGCAGGCGCCACGGTGGTCACGAAGGACGCTTGGGAGGCGGAAACGAACGACAGACAGAACAGGGCAAGCAACCAGCGCATTGAAACGATTCCCCAGGAATGACGCAGATACATGATTTACAGGTGTTGTGCAGACGTGCTCGGGTTATCGGCTGGCCGGCGACGAAATCAAGTAATGGCAGGCTGAGCAAGCGGCGGAATCGATTCCGAACGAACCGGATACACCTCAATACGCCGATCAGCGAAGAAGCATTCTAAGGTACGTCCCACTGTGCGGAAAGCCAGCTCGTCCCAGGGAATGTCGGCTTCGTCGAATAGTTGCACTTCCAGGCTCTCGGGACCGGCAGCGAAATCCAGGTCGACCAGCTCGGCACGGAAGAACACATGCACCTGACTGATGTGCGGCACATCGATCAGCGTGTAGATGCTCAGGTTGCGCACGCGGGCGCAGGCTTCCTCGGCGGTCTCGCGCACGGCGGCCTGCTCGATGGTCTCGCCGTTCTCCATGAAACCGGCAGGCAGCGTCCAGTAACCGAGGCGCGGCTCGATGGCGCGACGGCAGAGCAACACTTTCGTGCCCCAGGTCGGCACGCAGCCGGCAACGATATTGGGGTTTTGATAGTGAATGGTCTGACAGCTGTCACAGACAAATCGCAGCCGCGAATCGCCTTCGGGAATGCGCTGAGTGACCGGGTTACCGCAGTGGCTGCAAAAATTCATGCTGGGCTTCCTGAATGCTGCGCCTATCTTGGCGTGCAGCGGTGCCGGTCGGCAAGTTGTCGTTTCGCGACACGACGGGTTTCGGGGGCTTGGGTGGCTGCAATGATTGGTGCATGATGCAGGGTAAGGCACAGATCGAGAACACTCATGCTGGACGAGCTACTGCATAGGGTAAGCAACCACACACCGCGCACGCTGGAGACCGACATACGTTTCCCCGAGGCCGCCGTTCTGGTGCCGATCACCCGCAGTGACGAGCCGGAACTGGTGTTGACCCTGCGCGCCAGCGGGCTCTCGACCCACGGCGGCGAAGTGGCGTTTCCCGGTGGTCGCCGCGATCCGGAAGACCCGGATCTGATCTTTACCGCCCTGCGTGAGGCCGAAGAGGAAATCGGCCTGCCGCCCGGCCTGGTCGAAGTCATCGGCCCGCTCAGCCCGCTGATTTCCCTGCACGGCATCAGGGTCACGCCTTATGTCGGTGTGATTCCCGATTTCGTCGAGTATCAGCCCAATGATGCCGAGATCGCTGCCGTCTTCAGCGTGCCGCTGGAGTTCTTCCGTAAAGACCCTCGTGAACACACTCACCGCATCGACTATCAGGGCCGCAGTTGGTACGTGCCGAGCTACCGCTTTGGCGAATACAAAATCTGGGGCCTGACGGCGATCATGATCGTCGAGTTGATCAACTTGCTCTATGACGCGAAAATCAGCCTGCACCAACCGCCGAAAAGCTTTATCAATACCTGAAGCCGTCGTCCGAACGGTCATTCACCGTGAGCCCTGAGGGAAACAAGATGAAATACCGCTTGGGCGACGCCCGTGTCGAGACCCATCCACAGAGCTGGGTCGCCCCCAATGCCGTGCTGGTGGGCAAGGTCAAACTGGAAGAGGGCGCCAACGTCTGGTTCAACGCCGTGCTGCGTGGCGACAACGAACTGATCCTGATCGGCAAGAACAGCAACGTCCAGGACGGCACCGTGATGCACACCGACATGGGCTATCCGCTGACCATCGGCACCGGCGTGACCATTGGCCACAATGCCATGCTGCATGGTTGCACCGTCGGCGATTACAGCCTGATCGGCATTAATGCGGTCATTCTCAACGGCGCGAAAATCGGCAAGAACTGCATCATTGGCGCCAACTCGCTGATCGGCGAAGGCAAGGAAATTCCCGATGGTTCGCTGGTGATGGGCTCGCCGGGCAAGGTTGTGCGTGAGCTGACCGAGCCGCAGAAGAAGATGCTTGAGGCCAGCGCCGCCCACTATGTGCATAACTCGCAGCGGTATGCCCGCGATCTGGTTGAGCAGGAAGAATGACTGACCCCGAAAGACCTGTAGCCTCGCCGTGCGTGAATATTTGTGCGCTGGATGAGGCTGACATCTGCACCGGCTGCCAGCGTACGGTCGCGGAAATCACCCGTTGGGGCCGCATGAGCAATGACGAGCGCCGTGTGGTGTTGGGGTTGTGTCATGAGCGGGCGAAGGCGAGTGGGTTGGTGTGGATGATCCCGTCGTCGAAGTCGTGATCGGCATGAGTATGCCCTCACCCTAGCCCTCTCCCAGAGGGAGAGGGGACTGACCGAGGTGTCTTTCGCTATACGCCGACCTGACATATTGAGCCGAACTCAGGTTTCGAAAAGCCCGCGATCTGCTCCCTTTCCCCCTCGCCCCCCTTGGGGGAGAGGGTTGGGGTGAGGGGGTGGCTCTTGATCTGCGGGTCCAGTAATCTGTGCGCCAATCTGCCAGGTCGCCTCCATGATTTTCCTCATCGCCTACATCAGCAGCGTCGTGCTGATCAACTTCGCCTTCTCCACCGCGCCACACCTGGACATCATCTGGTCGGCCTGGGGCGGCTTGGTTTTCGTGCTGCGCGACATGGTGCAAACCCGCTTCGGTCACGGCGCGATCGTGGCGATGCTGGCGGCGCTGGTGCTGTCTTACGTCACCTCCGATCCTTCCATTGCCTTGGCCAGTGCCACGGCGTTCGCGGTCTCCGAGTGCATCGACTGGCTGGTGTTCAGCATCACCAAGCGCCCGTTGCGCGACCGCTTGTGGATCAGTTCGGCGCTGAGCATTCCTCTCGATACCTTCATCTTCTTCGGCATGATCGACTTGCTGACGCCGCCGGTGATCATCACTGCACTGGCCTCGAAATTTGCCGGCGTTACTGCCGTCTGGCTGATCATGGCCTGGCGTGAGCGCAAACAGGCCGTCGCCGGCTGAAGCCAAACCCTCAGGTTCATGTAAAATGCCGCGCTTTCTCCCCATGGAAAGCGCGTTTGGCGTTGCTTTCCTCGATGATCCGCTTCTTTGAGGACCTGAGATGACCCGTATCGGAACTCCATTGTCGCCAACCGCGACCCGCGTATTGCTGTGTGGCTGTGGTGAGTTGGGCAAGGAAGTGGTGATCGAGCTGCAACGCCTGGGCGTTGAAGTGATCGCCGTTGACCGTTACGCCAACGCGCCGGCCATGCAAGTTGCGCATCGCAGCCACGTGATCAACATGCTCGACGGCGCCGCTTTGCGCGCGGTGATCGAAGCCGAGAAGCCGCACTTCATCGTGCCGGAAATCGAAGCCATCGCCACCGCCACCCTGGTCGAACTGGAAGCCGAAGGCTTCACCGTGATCCCGACCGCGCGCGCTGCGCAACTGACCATGAACCGCGAAGGCATCCGTCGTCTGGCCGCCGAAGAGCTGGACCTGCCGACCTCGCCGTACCACTTTGCCGACACCTTCGAGGACTACAGCAAGGCCGTTGAGGACCTGGGCTTCCCCTGCGTCGTCAAACCGGTGATGAGTTCGTCGGGTAAAGGTCAGAGCCTGCTGCGCAGCGTCGATGACGTGCAGAAAGCCTGGGATTACGCGCAGGAGGGCGGTCGCGCCGGCAAAGGTCGGGTGATCATCGAAGGCTTTATCGATTTCGACTACGAAATCACCCTGCTGACCGTGCGCCACATCGGCGGCACCACTTTCTGCGCGCCGGTCGGCCACCGTCAGGAGAAGGGCGACTATCAGGAATCGTGGCAGCCACAAGCCATGAGCCCGATTGCCCTGGCTGAGTCCGAGCGCGTTGCCAAAGCGGTGACAGAAGCGCTGGGCGGTCGTGGCTTGTTCGGTGTTGAGCTGTTCATCAAGGGTGATCAGGTGTGGTTCAGCGAAGTTTCGCCGCGTCCGCATGACACTGGTCTGGTTACTTTGATTTCGCAGGACCTGTCGCAATTCGCCCTGCACGCCCGCGCGATTCTGGGCTTGCCAGTGCCGCTGATCCGTCAGTTCGGGCCGTCGGCTTCGGCGGTGATTCTGGTGGAAGGGCAGTCGACCCAGACCGCGTTTGCCAATCTGGGGGCTGCGTTGAGCGAGCCGGACACGGCGTTGCGTCTGTTCGGCAAGCCGGAAGTGAATGGTCAGCGCCGCATGGGCGTGGCGCTGGCGCGGGATGAGTCGATCGAGGCTGCTCGTGCCAAGGCGTCCCGTGCTGCTCAGGTTGTTGTCGTAGAACTGTAAACCGAGTCGCGACATTCGCGAGCAGGCTCGCTCCCACATGGGATTGGGTGAACACAGAATCTGTGACCAACCAAAAAACCTGTGGGAGCGAGCCTGCTCGCGAAGCTATTGATTTTCTGTCAGGCAACCCGATTCAGATCGTTATCCCGCGTTTCCTTCAGGCACAGCACCGCAATCAAACTCAGCACCGCCGCCGCCGACACATACCCGCCGACATAACTCAAACCACCCATCGCTACCAGTTTCTGCGCAAAGAACGGCGCCGCCGAGGCCCCGACAATGCCGCCCAGGTTATACGCCGCCGAAGCACCGGTATAACGCACGTGGGTCGGGAACAGTTCAGGTAACAGTGCGCCCATCGGTGCAAACGTCACGCCCATCAAGAACAGCTCGATGCACAGAAACAGCGCCACGCCCCAGGTCGAACCCTGAGTCAGCAACGGCTCCATCAGGAACCCGGACAGAATCGCCAGCACGCCACCGATGATCAGCACCGGTTTGCGCCCGTAACGGTCGCTGGCCCACGCGGATAATGGCGTAGCTGCGGCCATGAACAGCACCGCGAAACACAGCAACCCAAGGAACGTTTCACGGCTATAACCGAGTGTGGAAACCCCGTAACTCAGGGAAAACACCGTCGAGATATAGAACAGCGCATAGCAGACCACCATTGCCGCCGCGCCCAACAAGGTTGGTGCCCAATACTGGCTGAACAGTTCGACCAGCGGCACTTTTACACGCTCCTGACGAGCGATGGCGTTGGCGAACACCGGGGTTTCATGAAGTTTCAGGCGCACGTACAGGCCAACCATCACCAGCGCTGCGCTGAGCAGGAACGGAATCCGCCAGCCCCAGCTGCGGAACTGCTCGTCAGTGAGCGTCATGGCCAGGGTCAGAAACAAACCGTTGGCGGCGAGAAAGCCAATCGAAGGGCCGAGCTGCGGGAACATGCCAAACCAGGCACGTTTGCCTTTTGGCGCGTTTTCCGTTGCGAGCAGGGCGGCACCGCCCCATTCACCACCCAATCCCAAACCTTGGCCGAAACGCAGCACACACAGCAGGATCGGTGCCCAGGCGCCAATGCTGGCATAACCCGGCAGCACGCCGATCAGCGTCGTGCACACGCCCATCAACAGCAACGAGGCGACTAGCGTCGACTTGCGTCCGATGCGGTCACCAAAGTGGCCGAACAGCGCCGATCCCAATGGTCGGGCGAGGAAGGCAATGCCGAAGGTCAGAAATGCCGAGAGCATCTGCGCGGTGCCGGAGGTCTGCGGGAAAAACACCGGCCCGATCACCAGCGCAGCCGCGGTGGCGTAAACATAGAAGTCGTAGAACTCGATCGCGGTGCCGATAAAGCTCGCCGTGGCAACGCGGGTCGCGGAGTTGGTCGGTTGGGCAGGGGTGGTGTCGCTGATAGCGGTACTGGTTGTCATGCGGTGATCCCTGACAGTCATGAGCTCCGTTGGAGCGAATTATTATGGTCGAACACCCAGGGATGTGGGATGAGGCACGGTCGCTGCTTCAGGTAGGAACAGTCTCCGGAGTACAGCGGAAATAGCCGAAGCCTGTCGGGTGCGGGGTAAGCACGAGGTTCGGCGGCGCTTGGGTAAGCGTCTCGATTATAGGAAGGGGGCTAACAATCAAACAAGAGCAAAAGATCGTCTATCGAGTAGGCACCACAGCGGGCACAGAAGAGGTATGCCAGATCAACACCTTGCTCACCCGGTTCTCCTCAGTCTCGAGAATCTCCAGCCGATAACGCCCGATCTTCAGGCAAACCGCGCTTTCCGGAATGGTTTCCAGCGCCTCAGTGACCAGACCATTGAGGGTCTTTGGTCCGTCGCTCGGCAAATGCCAGCCCAGGCACTTGTTCAGCTCGCGGATCGACGCGGCACCGTCAATCACCATGCGGCCATCAGATTGCGGATGAATGTGCGGATTATCGATGCTGTGCTCGCTTTCGAATTCGCCAACGATTTCTTCGAGAATGTCTTCCAGCGTGACGATACCGAGCACTTCGCCGTATTCGTCGACCACCATGCCGAGGCGCCGTTGCTGCTTGTGGAAATTCAGCAGTTGCAGTTGCAGCGGTGTGCTTTCCGGCACGAAGTAAGGCTCGTAACTGGCCGCTAGCAGCGCCTCGCGGGTCAGATCGCCATTGTTCAGCAAATGTCGGATCTGCCGGGTGTTGAGCACTGCTTCAACCTGGTTGATGTCGCTGTGGAACACCGGCAGGCGCGTGCGCTTGTTGTGACGCAGCTGTTCGATGATCTCGTCGATCGAATCGTCGAGGTTGATGCCGTCGACGTCACTGCGCGGCACCAGAATGTCATTGACCGTAATGTTGTCCAACGCATGAATCCCCGAAACCGGGTGTGCGTGAACCGGGTGCTCCGGATCGTCGTAACGGTCAGCAGGTGAGTCATCTTCGCTTTGCTGTACGACTTGAACCTTGCGCACAAACGGCCGCATCAGCAGGCCACTGATGCGGCTGAACAACCAGGCAAACGGATAAACAATCTTCAGCGGCACCGCCAGCAAGGTATTGCCGAACGCCAGCACCGCGTCGGGATAACGTTGAGCGACGGTACGCGGGAAGTAATCGGCAAACACCAGCAGGATTGCCCCGGCACCGAGGCACGCAGCCCACGGGCCATTTTCTTCGCAAAGGAAAATTGCCAGCAACGTCGCGATGACGACCGCGAGCGCGCGGCACAGGGTATTGCAGAGGATCAGGCTATCGAGCGGAAAGCTCAGCTTCGCCAGCGGTTTATCGCTGGCGCGCGAGGCGGTGCGTTGCGCGAGCAGGTGCTGTTGCGCGATTTCGACGGCGGTAAACAGCCCCGACCATAAAATCAGCAGGACAAAAACCGCGAGCATCGGCCCTATGGGCAAAGCGTCCATTTATGCCGCCCGTCAGATGTGCAGGATGTATTCACGAACCAGTTTGCTGCCGAAGTACGCCAACATCAGCAGGCAGAAACCGGCGAGGGTCCAGCGAATCGCCTTGTGACCGCGCCAGCCGAGGCGATTACGGCCCCACAGCAGTACGCTGAAGACGATCCAGGCCAGGCACGCCAGCAGGGTCTTGTGCACCAGATGCTGGGCGAACAGGTTCTCGACGAACAGCCAGCCGGAAATCAACGACAGCGACAGCAGCGTCCAGCCGGCCCAGAGGAAACCGAACAGCAGGCTTTCCATGGTTTGCAGCGGCGGGAAGTTTTTGATCAGCCCGGACGGATGCTTGTGCTTGAGCTGGTGGTCTTGCACCAGCAGCAGCAAGGCCTGGAACACTGCGATGGTGAACATGCCGTAGGCGAGGATCGACAACAGAATGTGCGCGAGGATGCCTGGCTCTTCATCGATGATCTGCACCGTGCCGGTCGGCGCGAACTGCGCCAGCAGCACGGTGACCGCGCCCAGCGGGAACAGCAGCACCAGCAGGTTTTCCACCGGAATGCGCGAGCAGGCGATCAGCGTCAGGGCGATCACCGCTGCGGCGATCAGGCTGGACGCACTGAAGAAGTCCAGGCCCAGACCGATCGGGGTCAGCAAGTGAGTGAGCAGGCTGGCGCCGTGGGCCAGCACGGCGAAGACGCCGAGGGCAACCAGCAGGCGCTTGTTCGCCTTGGCGCCGGTGGCCAGGCGGGTGCTCTGATAAAGGGTCGCAGCGGCGTACAGAAGGGCGGCGGCGAGGGTGGTCAATAAACTGGGTGACAAGGGGAGCATAAATCCTGTTAGGCAGGCCCGAAAGGGGCTGAGTTTGGCATAGAACCGCCATCGCACGAAAGACTCAGGAAGCTGACAGCGAGGTGTCCGCCAGCCGCAGTCTTCGCTATAATCCGCGACCTGCCCACGCCGCAGGCTCGCCGAGCACATGTTGATTCCGGTCTGGGCCGCCATTATCCCGGTCTACACAGGGCCTGAAAGGATCGCGCAATGTTTGAAAACTTAACCGACCGTCTCTCGCAGACGCTGCGCCATGTCACCGGCAAGGCCAAGCTGACCGAGGACAATATCAAAGACACCCTGCGTGAAGTGCGCATGGCGTTGCTCGAAGCTGACGTCGCCCTGCCGGTGGTCAAGGACTTCGTCAATTCGGTCAAGGAGCGCGCTGTCGGCACCGAGGTGTCGCGCAGCCTGACGCCGGGCCAGGCGTTCGTTAAGATCGTCCAGGCCGAACTCGAAAGCCTGATGGGCGCGGCCAACGAAGATTTGAACCTGAGCGCTGTGCCGCCCGCCGTTATTCTGATGGCCGGTCTGCAGGGCGCCGGTAAAACCACCACCGCCGGCAAACTGGCGCGCTTCCTTAAAGAGCGCAAGAAGAAGTCGGTCATGGTCGTGTCGGCGGACGTTTACCGTCCTGCTGCTATTAAACAGCTGGAAACCCTGGCCAATGACATCGGCGTGACGTTCTTTCCGTCCGATCTGAGCCAGAAACCGGTGGACATCGCCACCGCAGCTATTAAAGAAGCAAAACTGAAATTCATCGACGTGGTCATCGTCGACACCGCCGGTCGTCTGCACATCGACGAAGAGATGATGGGCGAGATCAAGGCGCTGCACGCCGCGATCAATCCGGTCGAAACCCTGTTTGTGGTCGATGCCATGACCGGTCAGGACGCGGCCAATACGGCCAAGGCCTTCGGTGATGCACTGCCGCTGACCGGTGTGATCCTGACCAAGGTCGACGGCGACGCCCGTGGCGGTGCCGCCCTGTCGGTACGCGCCATCACCGGCAAGCCGATCAAGTTCATCGGTATGGGCGAGAAGAGCGAAGCGCTCGATCCGTTCCACCCTGAGCGTATCGCCTCGCGCATTCTCGGCATGGGCGACGTGCTCAGCCTGATCGAACAGGCCGAAGCGACCCTTGATAAGGACAAGGCCGATAAACTGGCCAAGAAGCTGAAGAAGGGTAAGGGCTTCGACCTCGAAGACTTCCGCGATCAGCTGCAACAAATGAAGAACATGGGCGGCCTAGGCGGGCTCATGGACAAACTGCCGAGCATCGGCGGCGTCAACCTGTCGCAGATGGGCAATGCCCAGAACGCCGCAGAGAAGCAATTCAAACAGATGGAAGCCATCATCAATTCCATGACCCCGGCCGAGCGCCGCGACCCTGAGCTGATCAGCGGTTCGCGCAAGCGCCGGATCGCCATGGGTTCCGGCACCCAGGTGCAGGACATCGGTCGCTTGATCAAGCAGCACAAGCAGATGCAGAAGATGATGAAGAAATTCTCCGCCAAGGGCGGAATGGCGAAAATGATGCGCGGCATGGGCGGAATGTTGCCCGGCGGCGGCATGCCGAAAATGTAAAGATCTCGCCGGTCGTCGCACCGGCGCAGGCCCCGCAAGGACGCGGGATCAACAGCAAACCCGCACTCGGCGGGAGCTGACTGGCCGTTTTCATCGACGGCTCTCTATGCAAATCTGCACGGCATGCCATAGGCGCCGGAAAAAGTCATTTGCAAAAGTCCGGATATTCCTTAGAATATGCGGCCTTTCGGGCACCCATGCCCGCTGTGCATTTAGATTTGCAGCACCGACTACAGGAACGATGTTCACATGCTAACAATCCGTCTTGCCCTTGGCGGCTCCAAAAAGCGCCCGTTTTACCACCTGACCGTAACCGACTCGCGTAACCCGCGTGACGGCTCCCACAAAGAACAGGTTGGCTTCTTCAACCCTGTTGCCCGTGGTCAGGAAACCCGTCTGTCCGTGAACCAAGAGCGCGTAGCCTACTGGCTGAGCGTTGGTGCACAACCTTCTGAGCGCGTTGCTCAGTTGTTGAAGGAATCTGCCAAGGCTGCGGCCTGAGCAATATGAACGCGACGCCTGCTGTTGCCGATGATTTGATCGTTATTGGCAAAATTTATTCTGTTCATGGCGTTCGCGGCGAAGTGAAGGTTTATTCCTTTACTGATCCGACTGAAAACCTGTTGCAGTACAAAACCTGGACGCTCAAGCGCGAAGGCAATGTGAAACAGGTCGAGCTGGTCAGTGGACGCGGGAACGACAAGTTCCTGGTCGCGAAGCTCAAGGGTCTTGATGATCGTGAAGAAGCTCGTCTTCTGGCCGGTTATGAGATCTGCGTGCCGCGCAATCTGTTCGCTGAATTGACCGACGGTGAGTACTACTGGTACCAGCTGGAAGGTCTGAAGGTTATCGACACCCTTGGGCAATTGCTCGGGAAAATCGATCATCTTCTGGAAACCGGCGCCAATGATGTAATGGTCGTCAAGCCTTGCGCTGGCAGCCTGGATGATCGCGAACGCCTGTTGCCCTATACGGAGCAATGCGTGTTGGCCATCGACCTGGCAGCGGGCGAGATGAAGGTGGATTGGGACGCGGACTTCTAAGCGTGGCTAACTTGCGCGTAGAAGTGATCAGTTTGTTTCCCGAGATGTTTTCCGCCATCGGCGACTACGGCATCACCAGTCGTGCGGTCAAACAGGGGCTCTTGCAGCTGACCTGTTGGAATCCGCGAGATTACACGACGGATCGGCATCACACTGTGGACGATCGCCCGTTTGGCGGTGGTCCGGGCATGGTGATGAAGATCAAGCCCCTGGAAGATGCTCTGGTTCAGGCCAAGGCAGCAGCCGGGGAGGCGGCGAAGGTGATTTACCTGTCCCCCCAAGGCCGTCAACTGACTCAGTCGGCGGTACGCGAGCTGGCACAATCGGATGCATTGATCCTGATTGCCGGCCGTTATGAAGGCATTGACGAGCGCTTTATTGAGGCTCATGTCGATGAAGAGTGGTCGATTGGCGACTATGTACTGTCTGGCGGCGAGCTGCCGGCGATGGTCCTGATCGATGCGGTTACACGACTGCTGCCTGGAGCTTTAGGGCATGCGGATTCCGCTGAGGAAGATTCCTTTACGGATGGTCTGCTGGATTGCCCGCACTACACCCGACCTGAGGTGTATGCGGATCAGCGTGTTCCCGACGTGTTGCTGAGTGGCAATCACGCGCATATCCGGCGTTGGCGTTTACAGCAGTCCCTTGGTAGGACCTTTGAACGACGCGCCGATCTTCTGGAAAGCCGCTCGCTTTCTGGAGAAGAGAAGAAGCTGCTCGAGGAATACATCCGCGAGCGGGACGATAGTTAACAACGTATCGATGGTAGATCGAACGATTTACCTTAGGAGCACAGCATGACCAACAAAATCATCCTTGCACTCGAAGCAGAGCAGATGACCAAAGAAATCCCTACCTTCGCCCCAGGCGACACTATTGTCGTTCAGGTGAAAGTGAAGGAAGGCGATCGTTCCCGTCTGCAAGCGTTCGAAGGCGTTGTAATCGCCAAGCGTAACCGCGGCGTGAACAGTGCGTTCACCGTTCGTAAAATCTCCAACGGTGTTGGCGTAGAACGTACTTTCCAGACCTACTCCCCGCAGATCGACAGCATGGCTGTTAAACGTCGCGGTGACGTACGTAAAGCCAAGCTGTACTACCTGCGCGACCTGTCGGGTAAAGCAGCTCGCATCAAGGAAAAACTGGCTTAAGTCCAGCTTCCGATGCAGAAAAAAGCAGCCTACGGGCTGCTTTTTTGTTGCCTGCAATTTATTCAACGTATTTTCGTTTCAGGCCAGAACCATGACCACCCGCGACCAGGAAATCGAACGCCGCACCGAACTCTCGGTGACCCGCGTAACCAAAGCCGTCTTCCCGCCCACCACCAACCACCACAACACCCTGTTCGGCGGTACCGCGCTGGCATGGATGGACGAAGTCTCGTTCATCACCGCCACGCGTTTCTGCCGACTGCCACTGGTGACCGTTTCCACCGACCGCATCGACTTCAATCACGCGATCCCGGCCGGTTCCATCGTCGAGTTGGTCGGGAAGGTGATCAAGGTCGGCAATACCAGCCTCAAGGTCGAGGTGGAAGTGTTTGTCGAGAGCATGAGCTGTGATGGCCGCGAGAAGGCCATTCATGGGCAGTTCAGCTTTGTCGCCATTGATGATGACAAGCGACCGGTGCCGGTGCTGCCGGGTTTTGCGGCTTGATCCAGATCCGAGTCGAGCCGTTCGCGAGCAAGCTCGCTCCCACAGGATGTGTGTCGCTCACAGATTTTGTGTTCAGCGCGAACCCTGTGGGAGCGAGCCTGCTCGCGAAAGCGTCAGCTCAGGCGCCGTTGGCCTCAGGCTGAATCAACGCCAGCAACGTCCACCCCGACCCGGGTTTCACGGTAGTCTCCGGCGTCACCACATGCACCCAACCGCTGTCATCGCGCATGAACAGCAAGGTCGCACGATTACCATGCAGCACCCGGTAATCCTCCCAGCCGAAGCCATCCGTCAACGTCGTACTGTACAACTCGGCACCCTGGCCCATCTGACTGGCCAGTTTCGCGTAGGTAAACGCCTCGCTGCCCAACTGATTGCCTCGATGTTCCAGACTCGCTCGATGTTTATCGCTGCGCCGACTCTCATGACCACTGGCCAGACCAAACAAGCGCTGATGACCGAAATCATGCCGAAAGCGCATCGCCGCCAAGGTATTCAGCTCACCCGACGGCGACAGCGCGAGCAAATGCCCAAGTCCGACCAGATCCAAATGCGCATCGGCATGTTGCGAGGCCGGATTACCAAAATACGTCGGCAAACCTTCCATCCGCGCCGCACGAATATTCTCCCAGCTCGAATCGGTCAGCAACACGCGGCTGCCCAGTTGCTGCAGCGACTTGCCCAGCTCCCGCGCCGGGCCGTTGGCGCCGACGATCAGGAAACCGCTCGGCGCCGGCTCGGCCACCTTCAATAGTCGTGCAAGTGGTCGTGCCGTCGCGCTTTGCAGGACAACAGTGCCGATAATTACCGCAAATGTCAGCGGCACCAGCAGCAATGCGCCCTCATGCCCGACCTCATGCAGCCGAATCGCAAAAATCGCCGACACCGCCGCCGCGACAATCCCGCGTGGCGCGATCCAGCACAGCAATGCACGCTCCCGCCAGCTCAGGCTGGAACCGGCCGTGCTGAGCAATACGTTCAACGGCCTGGCGATCAGTTGAATCACCAGCAGCAGAATCAGCACCAACGGGCCCAGTCCGATCAAGGCATACAAGTCCAGACGCGCCGCCAACAAAATGAACAGCCCGGAAATCAGCAGCACGCTGAGGTTTTCCTTGAAATGCAGGATATGCCGTACATCCACGCCTTTCATGTTGGCCAGCCACATGCCCATCAGCGTCACCGCCAGCAGACCGGACTCGTGCATCACCTCATTGGAGACAATGAAAATCCCCAGCACAGCCGCCAGCGACGCCAGGTTATGCAGATACTCCGGCAGCCATTGCCGACGGATCACCGTGCCGAGCAGCCAGCCACCGAGAATGCCGAACGCAGCGCCGCAGAGAATCACGCCGCCAAAGGTGAACAGGCTCTGCTTGAGACCATGGCCTTCGGCGCTGGCAATGATGAAGCTGTAAACCACCACGGCGAGGAGCGCGCCGATCGGATCGATGACGATGCCTTCCCAGCGCAGAATGTTGGCGATCGAGGCTTTCGGCCGCACCACCCGCAGCATCGGCACGATGACGGTCGGGCCGGTGACCAGCGTCAGGCTGCCGAAGAGGATGGCCAGCATCCAGTCGAAGCCCAGCAGAAAGTGTGTGGCAACCGCGATGACAATCCAGGTCGAGATAGCGCCAATGGTCACCAGGCGATGAACGACGCTACCAATCTCCTTCCATTCCGACAGGTGTAGGGTCAGGCTGCCTTCGAACAGAATCAGCGCGACGGCCAGTGAAACCAGCGGCATCAGCAGCGGGCCGAACATTTCCTGCGGATCGAGCCAGCCCAGCACCGGGCCGACCAGAATACCGGTCAGCAACAAAAACAGAATCGCCGGCAGCTTCAGGCGCCAGGCCAGCCATTGGCAACCCAGCGCCGCCGCGCCAATCCCGCCAAACGCCAATAGAATTTGCTGCTCGTTCATTGATGCTCCCTGTTCCTTGAAATAGCGGGCTATGAAAGACTAGCGCCCATTCCTACAGTTCACTCTACATTTGCGCACAGTCCTTGAGGCTGTGTGTCTTGAGCGCCCATGCCTGCCATCGACCACCCTCTGATTGACCAATTCCTCGACGCTCTGTGGCTTGAGAAGGGCCTGTCCGATAACACCCGCGGCGCTTATCGCAGCGATCTGGCGCTGTTCAATGGCTGGTTGCAGGAGAAAAACCTGGAGCTGATCAATGCTGGCCGCGAGTTGATCCTTGATCACTTGTCCTGGCGTCTGGAGCAGAACTACAAACCACGTTCCACCGCGAGATTTCTCTCCGGGGTGCGTGGCTTTTATCGCTATCTACTGCGGGAAAAGATGATCAGCGTCGACCCGACCTTGCGCGTCGATATGCCACAACTCGGTAGGCCACTGCCAAAATCCCTGTCAGAAGCCGATGTCGAGGCGCTGCTTAAAGCACCGGATCTGAGCGAAGCGATCGGCCAGCGTGACCGCGCCATGCTTGAAGTGCTTTACGCCTGCGGACTGCGCGTGACCGAACTGGTCAGTCTGACCCTGGAACAGGTCAACTTGCGCCAAGGCGTGCTGCGGGTGATGGGCAAGGGCAGCAAGGAACGGCTGGTGCCGATGGGCGAGGAGGCGATCGTCTGGGTCGAGCGCTACATGCGCGATGGTCGCGGCGAACTGCTCGGTGGCCGTCCCAGTGATGTGCTGTTTCCCAGCCAGCGCGGGGAGCAGATGACTCGCCAGACCTTCTGGCACCGGATCAAGCATCAGGCCAAGGTCGCCGGGATCGGCAAGTCGCTGTCGCCGCACACCTTGCGCCATGCGTTCGCCACGCACCTGCTCAACCACGGCGCGGATTTGCGTGTGGTGCAGATGCTGCTAGGCCACAGCGACCTCTCCACCACGCAGATCTACACACATGTCGCCCGCGCGCGGCTGCAAGACCTGCACGCCAAACATCACCCGCGCGGCTGAACAAAGTCTTTGTAGGAGTGAGCCTGCTCGCGATAGCGGTATTCCTGACAACACAGTGCTGAATGAAGGACCGCTATCGCGAGCAGGATCACTCCTACAGGTTCTTCAGTGCTCTCAAAATCTATGGCGACAGGCGCATTCGGCCACCGTGGCCTTATGTGTTAGGCTTTGCCGGTTTGCACGATGGACGGTTATGACCCGGTGTTCCGGCACGGGCGTTCTGATCGTTCCATTTGTCCGCCTTCAGGAGTTCTCATGCGTCTGACCCAGATTTTCGCCGCCGCAGCCATTGCGTTGGTCAGCACCTTTGCCGTCGCCGATGACGCGGCCGACAAAGCCATTCGTCAAAGCCTGGAAAAACTCGAACTCGAGGTTCCGGTCGAAAGCATCAGCGCCAGCCCGTTGCCGGGCATGTACGAAGTCAAACTCAAAGGCAGTCGCGTGCTCTACGCCAGTGCCGATGGTCAGTACATCGTGCAGGGCTACCTGTTTCAGCTCAAGGACGGCAAACCGGTCAACCTGACCGAGAAAACCGAACGTCTGGGCATCTCCAAACTGATCAATGCCATTCCGGTTGCCGAAACCGTGGTGTACCCGGCCGTGGGCGAGACCAAATCGCACATCACCGTGTTCACCGACACCACCTGTCCGTACTGCCACAAGCTGCACGCCGAAGTGCCTGAGCTGAACAAGCGCGGCATCGAAGTGCGCTATGTTGCCTTCCCGCGCCAGGGTTTGAACTCGCCGGGCGATGAGCAACTGCAAGCCGTGTGGTGCTCGAAAGACAAGAAAGCCGCCATGGACAAAATGGTCGATGGCAAGGAAATCAAGGCCGCCAAGTGCGATAACCCGGTTTCCAAACAGTTCGCCCTCGGTCAGTCAATTGGCGTGAACGGTACACCGGCCATCGTTTTGGCTGACGGACAAGTGATTCCGGGCTACCAGCCTGCGCCACAAGTCGCCAAACTGGCGCTGGGCGCGAAGTAATTCGCATCGTCACGGTCAGCCGTGACGATCATGGCCTGGCAGCCACATCGCCGGGCCATCAATAGAGAGCCGCGAGCACGCGGTTGTTTTCCGGCCGACCCCGCGTCGGCCGTTTTATGGGGAGTTCACAGTGAATCCGGTCAAAGTAGGCATCTGTGGGTTAGGGACCGTCGGTGGCGGTACCTTCAACGTACTTCAGCGCAACGCCGAGGAAATTGCTCGTCGTGCCGGGCGTGGGATCGAAGTGGCACAAATTGCCATGCGCACGCCAAAGCCTCAGTTCCAGACGACCGGTATTGCGATTACCAGCGATGTCTTCGAAGTGGCCACGAACCCTGAGATCGACATCGTCATAGAGCTGATGGGCGGCTACACCGTTGCCCGCGAGCTGGTACTCAAGGCCATCGAGAATGGCAAGCATGTGGTCACCGCGAACAAGGCTCTGATTGCCGTTCACGGTAATGAAATTTTCGCCAAGGCTCGCGAGAAAGGCGTGATCGTCGCATTCGAAGCGGCCGTGGCCGGTGGCATTCCGGTGATCAAGGCGATCCGTGAAGGCCTGTCCGCCAACCGCATCAACTGGGTCGCCGGGATCATCAACGGCACCGGTAACTTCATCCTCACGGAAATGCGCGAGAAGGGCCGTACCTTCGAAGACGTGCTGGCCGAAGCGCAGGCTCTGGGCTACGCCGAAACCGATCCGACCTTCGACGTTGAAGGCATCGACGCCGCGCACAAGCTGACGATTCTGGCCTCCATCGCGTTTGGCATTCCGCTGCAATTCGACAAGGCTTACACCGAAGGCATCACCAAGCTGACCACCGCCGACGTCAACTACGCCGAAGCGCTGGGCTATCGCATCAAGCACCTCGGTGTGGCGCGTAGCACTGCCGCCGGCATCGAGTTGCGCGTGCACCCGACGTTGATCCCGGCCGATCGCCTGATCGCCAACGTCAACGGCGTGATGAACGCGGTGATGGTCAACGGTGACGCCGCGGGCTCGACGCTGTTCTACGGCGCTGGCGCCGGCATGGAGCCAACCGCTTCGTCGGTGATCGCCGATCTGGTCGACGTGGTTCGCGCCATGACTTCCGATCCGGAAAACCGCGTGCCGCACCTGGCCTTCCAGCCGGATTCGCTGTCGGCCCATCCGATCCTGCCGATCGAAGCCTGCGAAAGCGCGTACTACCTGCGCATTCAGGCCAAGGACCATCCGGGCGTTCTCGCTCAGGTGGCGAGCATCCTCTCGGAGCGCGGCATCAACATCGAGTCGATCATGCAGAAGGAAGTCGAGGAACACGACGGTCTGGTGCCGATGATCCTGCTGACCCACCGTGTCGTGGAACAGCGCATCAACGATGCGATCGCCGCCCTCGAAGCGCTGGCCGGCGTCAATGGTCCGGTTGTACGGATCCGCGTCGAGCACCTGAACTAAACAGAAGCAGCTGCAAGCTTCGAGCTTCAAGCTGCAAGTAAAAGCAGAGCCGCTTTTCACTTGTAGCTTGCAGCTTACGGCTTGAAGCCCAAACCGAAGGTTTGAAATCATGCGTTATATCAGTACCCGCGGCCAGGCACCGGCCCTGAATTTCGAAGACGTCCTGCTGGCTGGTCTGGCGACCGACGGCGGTCTGTACGTTCCGGAAAACCTGCCACGTTTCACCCAGGAAGAGATCGCTTCCTGGGCCGGTCTGCCGTATCACGAACTGGCCTTCCGGGTGATGCGCCCGTTCGTCACCGGCAGCATTCCGGACGCCGATTTCAAAAAGATTCTCGAAGAAACCTACGGTGTGTTCTCGCACAGCGCCGTCGCGCCGCTGCGTCAGCTGAACGGCAACGAATGGGTGCTCGAGCTGTTCCACGGCCCGACCCTGGCGTTCAAGGACTTCGCCCTGCAACTGCTCGGTCGTCTGCTCGACTACGTGCTGGAAAAGCGCGGCGAGCGCGTTGTCATCGTCGGCGCCACCTCCGGTGACACCGGTTCGGCCGCCATCGAAGGCTGCAAGCACTGCGAAAACGTCGACATCTTCATCCTGCACCCGCACAACCGTGTGTCCGAAGTGCAGCGCCGGCAGATGACCACGATTTTCGGCGAGAACATCCACAACATCGCCATCGAAGGCAACTTCGATGACTGCCAGGAGATGGTCAAGAACAGCTTCGCCGACCAGAGCTTCCTCAAAGGCACGCGTCTGGTGGCGGTGAACTCGATCAACTGGGCACGGATCATGGCCCAGATCGTTTACTACTTCCATGCAGCCCTGCAGTTGGGCGGCCCGGCGCGTTCGGTGTCGTTCTCGGTGCCAACCGGTAACTTCGGCGACATCTTCGCCGGTTACCTGGCGCGCAACATGGGCCTGCCGATCAATCAGTTGATCGTCGCCACCAACCGCAACGACATCCTGCATCGCTTCATGAGCGGCAATCAGTACGTCAAGGAAACCCTGCACGCCACGCTGTCGCCGTCGATGGACATCATGGTCTCGTCGAACTTCGAACGCCTGCTGTTCGACCTGCACGGTCGCAACGGTGCGGCGATCGCCGGGCTGATGGACGCGTTCAAGCAAGGTGGTGGCTTCAGCGTCGAACAAGAGCGCTGGACCGAAGCGCGCAAACTGTTCGACTCGCTGGCTGTGGACGATGCGCAGACTTGCGAAACCATCGCCGAAGTCTACGAGCAGTGCGGTGAAGTGCTGGATCCGCACACCGCCATTGGCGTCAAGGCCGCGCGCGAATGCCGTCGCAGCCTGGACATTCCAATGGTGATCCTCGGCACCGCACATCCAGTTAAATTCCCGGATGCAGTGGAGAAAGCCGGTGTAGGAAAAGCGCTCGAACTGCCTGCACATCTTTCTGATTTGTTTGAGCGAAACGAGCGCTGCACCGTTCTGCCAAACGAGCTGAAAGCCGTGCAGGCCTTTGTCAGCCAGCATGGCAACCGCGGCAAGCCGCTTTAAGCCTGCAAAAGCTGTCACATTTTGAAGCCCGTCTCCTGACGGGCTTTTTTGTTTCTGCTGCCACACTGCTCGGGTTTTCACCCACGAAGGACGGGTGAGTCGATCACGAAGGAAGTGGCAATGCTGTTTTATAGAGGTTTGAAACCGGCACTGGGCTGGTTGTTCTTGTTCGGATTGCTCGGGTTGATGCGCTGCAGTGTGGCGGCGCAACTGGCGCTGAACGATGACGTTATGGCACTCAACGTCCAGCCTGTTGAACTGGACGCGCACGAGCGCCAATGGATTCGCGACAATCCGCGGGTAACGGTAGCGTCGGTGCAATACCCGTTGTATCTGTTCCAGGATGAACATGGACAGTGGAGCGGTTTGAACAATGATGTGCTCAAGCGCGTCACTGCGATGACCGGGTTGAAATTCATGCATCAGGAGTCGTTTTCCACCGATCACATGCTGGAGCGTCTCGAAAGCGGCCAGGCGGACATCAGTACGACCCTGGCGATGAGCGATGAGCGCAAGGCGTTTCTGGATTTCAGCCACGCCTTCGGTGGGGCTGGCTGGGTGTTTGTCGGGCGCGCCGGTGCGCCGTCGGTAGAGTCTCTGGAGCAACTCGCCAAGCGGGTGCTGGTGTTGCCGGCCCGGCACGCACTGGAGGATGTGATTCGACGCGATTACCCGTCGATCGAGATCCGTTCGGTCAAGACTTACGCCGAAGCGCGAGCATTGGTCGAAAGCGGCGAAGCCTACGCGACGATCGAGAATGAAATCGGGGCGCAACTTTACCCGCTGGGTCTGCTTAAGGTGGGTGGTTTGGTAGAAGGCAAATGGGAAGCTGATCATCTGGCCGTGCGCAAGGGCATGCCAGAGCTATTAAGTATTCTCAACAAGGCACTGGAGGCCTTTCCTGCTCCCGAGTTACGCGCCATTCGCCTGAAGTGGCTGGAGGGAATCTCGCTCAAGCCCGTCCCCACGCTCTGGCAACGGATGATTGAGTGGGGCTGTTGGGTAGCGGTGATCCTCGGTGTGTTCGGCTTGCTGTCGCTGGTGTGGAACCGCCGCCTGACGGTGGTGATCAAGCAACGCCGTGCTGCCGAGAAAAGCCTCGGTGATCAATTGGCGTTCCAGCACGCACTGATCGATTCCATGCCTGATCCGATGTTTGTCCGTGATCTTCAGGGGCGGCTGATCATGTGCAACCGCAGCTATGAAGAAGCGCTTTCGGTACGTCAGGATCAGGTGCAGGGGCGGCTGTTGATGGAGGTCGATGCGTTGCCAGAAGCAACCGCGCGCATGCTTCACGACGAATTCATGGTGCAGTTGCGCACGCGTAAGTCACGTTTCAGCAAGCGGCAATTGCTGTTCAAGAACGGTACGCGGGAGGTCTATCAGTGGACGGTGCCGTTTTACAGTGTCGATGGCAAATTGCGCGGACTGCTGGGCGGCTGGACGGACATTACCCAGCGCCGGGCAGAGAGCGGGTGCCGATGTCTGCATTGAGAATGGGAAATGTCCTATAAGACGCGGCTACTTTTCCGATGGGAGGCTTCAAAGGGCTGCCCTACAGTGAGTAGCAACTGCGGTGAGAGTCCGCGATTGTCGCTTCAGAGGTCGCCCATGCGCTCGCTTAAAGTCCTGATTCTTGAACCCAATCCGTTCCAGCTGATGGCGTTGCACCAAATGCTCAATGCTATCGGCATTTATGATGTCCTGACCGCGTCATCGCTGGCATCGGCCTTATGTTCACTGGGGCATCGTGGCGTGGTCGATATCGCTATTTGCGATCCGCAGCTCAAGGGCGGTGACGGCCTGGCCCTGATTCGGCACGTAGCAGTGGAGCGCGAAGCGCGGGCGCTGATCCTGCTGGGCGCGGTGGCGCCGAGCGTGCTCAACGACCTCCAACCGTTGCTGTGCGAGCATCGGTTGCGACTGCTGGGGCTTCTGCAAACACCTGTTTCGGCAGTACTGATGCGCAGTTTGCTGGACAGCTACCTGATTTCACCTTCGCTGCCGGTCGGGGCCTGAAGCGGCCGGTTATTTTTCTGTCATCTTTGCCGTGCATGCTCTGACAGACCGGTGATACCTCCGTGACACGCCGGTGCTGGCGAGCGGAATGCAGAACTTTCTTCTCGGGCCGGTGGTCATTTACTGTGGACACGCCCCAGACACAATGTTTTCGGACTATTGAGTGGAGATCGAGATGGAAAGTATCAGTCTATTGCTCGGTGAGGCTCTGAGCCCGTATCAGGTTTCTTTGTCTCCAAGCGGCGCCCACGGTGAATGCCTGGTGACCTTGAAGAACAGCAACGGCGCGATTGTAGTGGAGCGCCAATTCAACCAGGCGCAGTTGACCGACAAGCGCCAGTTGACCGATGTCGTTGACGGCTTGCACCGCGACATTCTGATTGCCGAAGGACGCCTGGAGCCCTGTGTGATTGCGGCCTTGCGTAATGCGGCTCTGGACAAGCGTCCGGCGCTCTGAAAATCAAACATCTTTTGTGGGAACCTTCCTGCATCCCTGTCAGTCAGACCCCATGACAGCAGGATCAAGCATTGTGCTCCGGTGCTTGTCGCTTGCTGTTACGGGCCTTATGCAGGCCACGTTTAACCCCGAGTCGTCTCCCCACTTCTCGGGGTTTCTTTTTGTCTGCAATTGGCTCAGGGCGCCGCTTGTTGCTCGAAGAATGATCGGGCCTGTTTGAGGTAATCGCTTCGCATCGCGGGGTCCAGCCAGTCGGCGTACAGCTGGTTCAGTTGATCGTGGGGGAGGGTGCGCAGCAGTTGGTTTATTTCGCTGATCGCCTGACGGCCCTGGTGTGTGTCGGAGCAGCCGATGTAGCCCGACAGATATTTACCGGTGCCGCGGATCGGATAAAACAGCAACTCGTCTTCGGCGATTTGCGCCAGATGAGCCTGATAACGAATTTCTGGCCAGTAGCCCAGCACCACCTGTAATCGTCCCAGGCGCTGCATCATCAGCAGACTGTTCAGGGCGTCATTGCCGTAATGAGGTGTCAGTGCGTCCCGTGGTGCCTGGCGCAGCAGGTCATCGACCATTTCACCGTAACTGCGCTCAGCCACGACACCGATTTTCTCTTTGCCATTGGCCAGGAGCGCTGCCAGATCGATTTCACCCTCCACGAGAAACGGCGCCAACACTTCGCGATCGTTCTGACGCACCACCAGCCCATTGCTGACGGCGCGAAAGGCCGGGATGGAGTACGCGATCCATTGCGTCCGCTCTTTGCTCCAGATCAGCGACGGGTCGCAGGTGAAGGAGGCTTCGTGAAGCATCTGGCTGCCTCGGGCTCGATTGACCCGCATCAACTGGTGTTCGTATTGCGGCATGCCGGCGATCAGCATTGGCATGAGGTGATCAATGACGCCCTGGCCCTTTTTCGGGCCTTCGAAAATAGTCAGTGGCGGCAAGTCGCGCAATAACCAGGTCAACGTCGGTTTCGCCTGAGCCCAAGCAGGCAAGGTCAATAGAAACACCAGGCCGAACAACCGCCACGTCCACCACTGGTGGGCGCGATTGGCGTCCGGTGTCGGCAGGCGTTTCAGCTTAAATGGCTCCGTCTTCGCGCAACCGGGCGATCTGCTTTTCGTCGTAGCCAAGATCGTGGAGTACCTGCGCATTGTGTTCACCGAGCTGCGGCCCGACCCATTCGGAGGAGCCCGGTGTCTCTGAGAGTTTCGGCACGATCCCCGGCATCTTGAAAGGTTTGCCGTCTGGCAGTTTGGCGTGAAGGAACATTTCCCGGGCCAGATACTGCGGATCGTTGAACATGTCTTCGGCACTGAAGATCCGGCTGGCCGGCACCTCGGCCTGATTGAGCAGGTCGAGCACGCTTTGCAGCGGCAGCGAATTGACCCAGCGATCGATCACGCCGTACAACTCGTCGCGACGATTGTCACGCCCGTCGTTGCTGGTCAGGGTAGGGTCATTGGCCAGGTCTTCACGGCCGATGATCAGCATGAAGCGTTTGAAGATCGCGTCACCATTGGCGCCGATCTGCACGTGTTTGCCGTCGGCACTGGTGTGGATGGAGGAGGGTGTGATGCCAGGCATGATGTTGCCGGTGCGCTCACGGATAAAACCGAACACGTCGAACTCCGGCACCATGCTTTCCATCATCGCGAAAATCGCTTCATACAACGCCACATCGACAACCTGACCAGTGCCACCGTTGACCTCGCGATGACGCAGAGCCATCAGCGCGCCGATCACGCCCCACAACGCGGCAATCGAGTCGCCGATGGAAATCCCG
Source organism: Pseudomonas sp. 43A (assembly GCF_013363935.1). Taxonomy (NCBI): domain Bacteria; kingdom Pseudomonadati; phylum Pseudomonadota; class Gammaproteobacteria; order Pseudomonadales; family Pseudomonadaceae; genus Pseudomonas; species Pseudomonas sp. 43A. Next base: position 5,903,133 of record NZ_CP054880.1, on the reverse strand, counting down.
GTACGCACCGGTGGCCGGTCCTCGAAGCCAGTGATGTAGCGCAGACCGCCCATGGACTCGCCGACCGCGCCGAAGCCAGGCTGGTCCTTCATCGGCCCGGTCTGGCCAAAACCGGACAGGCGCACCATCACCAGTTTCGGGTTCAGCGCGTGCAGGGTGTCCCAACTCAGGCCGAGTTTTTCCAGCACGCCTGGGCGGAAATTCTCGATGAGGATGTCGGCTTCGCTGAGCAGTTGTTTCAGGATCGCCAAACCGTCAGGGTGTTTGAGGTTCAGCGTCAGCGACTTTTTATTGCGCGCCTGGACGAACCACCACAGCGACGTGCCTTCATACAGTTTTCGCCACTTGCGCAATGGATCCCCGCCGTCCGGCGATTCGATCTTGATCACTTCGGCACCGAACTCCCCGCAAATGCGCGAGGCAAACGGCCCGGCAATCAATGTACCCAATTCAATGACTTTCAGACCTGAGAGCGGTTTGCTGGTGAACGGCATGCGAAATCCTGTAGGACAAGGCTGAGCGGATACAGCGTTTTAACATAGCCGGCTGTCAGACGCCGCAGCTTGATCGCCATCAATTCGATGATTGCCTACCGCATCGGTTAGACTTGCCGACTTTCCTCGTATCAAGAAGCCCGTTCATGGCCCAGCCGTCCACTACCTACAAGTTTGAACTGAACCTCACCGACCTCGACCGCAGTGTCTACGAGAGCGTCAAGCAGACCATCGCCCGTCACCCTTCGGAAACCGAAGAGCGCATGACCGTGCGACTGCTGGCCTACGCCCTCTGGTACAACGAGCAGTTGTCGTTTGGTCGCGGTCTGTCAGACGTGGATGAACCTGCACTGTGGGAAAAGAGCCTGGATGATCGTGTTCTGCACTGGATCGAAGTCGGCCAGCCGGACGCCGACCGTCTGACCTGGTGCTCGCGTCGCACCGAGCGCACCAGCCTGCTGGCCTACGGCAGCCTGCGCGTTTGGGAAACCAAGGTGATCCCGGCGATCAAGAACCTGAAAAACGTCAACATCGCTGCGGTTCCGCAAGAAGTGCTGGAAACCCTGGCCAAGGACATGCCCCGCGTTATCAAGTGGGACGTGATGATCAGCGAAGGGACGATCTTCGTCACCGACGATCGTGGTCAGCACGAAGTTCAGTTGCAATGGCTGCAAGGTGAGCGCGGCTGATCCCGCGCCTTCAACTGATTAATCCCACGTATTAAAGAGAAGTTTCCGTCACCCCATGCGTATCGAACCTCGTCAACTGCCTGCCACGCTGCCCTTTCTGGGTGATATTCCGCCGCTGCTGACCCGCCTGTATGCGGCGCGGGGCGTGCAGTCCGAGGCGGAGCTGGACAAGAGTCTGGCGCGGTTGATCCCGTTTCAGCAGCTCAAGGGCATCGACGCGGCGGTGGACTTGCTGGTGACAGCGCTGGAACAACGCCAGCGCATTCTCATCGTCGGCGACTTCGATGCGGACGGCGCGACGGCCAGCACGGTTGGCATGCTTGGTTTGCGTCTGCTCGGTGCGGCGCACGTCGATTATCTGGTGCCGAACCGTTTCGAATATGGCTATGGCCTGACTCCGGAAATCGTTGAAGTCGCTTTGACTCGGGAGCCGCATTTGCTGGTCACCGTCGACAACGGCATCTCCAGCGTCGAAGGTGTGGCGGCGGCGAAAAAGGCCGGGCTCAAAGTGCTGATCACCGACCACCATTTGCCCGGCGAAGAACTGCCGCAGGCGGATGCGTTGGTCAACCCGAACCAGCCTGGTTGCGAATTCCCGAGCAAGGCACTGGCCGGCGTCGGGGTCATTTTTTATGTGTTGATGGCGTTGCGCGCGCGCCTGCGCAGCCTCGGCTGGTACGAGAACAAGCCGCAGCCGAACATCGGCGAACTGCTCGATCTGGTGGCGCTGGGCAGCGTCGCTGACGTGGTGCCGCTGGACGCCAACAACCGGATTCTGGTGCATCAAGGCTTGGAACGGATTCGCGCCGGTCGCGCACGGCCGGGGATCAAAGCGATCCTTGAAGTGGCCAAGCGAGACGCTGCGCGCATCACCTCCACCGATCTGGGGTTTATCGTCGGGCCGCGCCTGAACGCGGCCGGGCGTCTGGATGACATGAGCCTGGGCATCGAATGCTTGCTCACCGCCGACGCCAACCTGGCCCGGGAAATGGCCGCGCAACTGGACGGCATGAACCAGGATCGCAAATCCATCGAGCAGGGCATGCAGCGTGAAGCGCTGGCGCAGCTCAAGGACTTGCCGGTCGAGTCGATGCCGTTTGGTTTGTGCCTGTTCGATTCCGAGTGGCACCAGGGTGTGATCGGCATCCTCGCTTCACGCATGAAAGAACGTTACTTCCGTCCGACCATTGCCTTTGCCGATGCGGGCGATGGTTTGCTCAAGGGCTCGGGGCGTTCGGTGCAAGGTTTCCACATTCGCGATGCCTTGAGCGTGGTAGCGGCGCAGCATCCAAACCTGATCGCCAAGTACGGTGGCCATGCAATGGCGGCCGGTCTGACCTTGCCGCAGGAGAATTTTCCGCTGTTCGCCGAGGCCTTTGACGCTGAAGTGCGTAGGCAACTTCGCGAAGACGACCTCACCGGGCGCATGCTGACCGATGGCACGCTGGCGGTCGAAGAGTTCCACCTCGAACTGGCTCGCGCGCTGCGCCACGCTGGGCCTTGGGGGCAGCACTTCCCGGAGCCGCTGTTTCATGGCGTGTTTCAGTTGGTCGAACAGCGCGTGGTCGGTGAACGACACCTGAAAGTGGTGCTGAAAAGCGAGTGCGGTTCGGTGAAGCTGGATGGCATTGCGTTTGGTATTGACCGGGATATCTGGCCGAACCCGACGATCAAGTGGGTTGAACTGGCTTATAAGCTCGACGTTAACGAGTTTCGGGGGAATGAGACTGTTCAGTTGATGATTGCCCATATCGAACCGCGCTAAGTCCTTCGCGAGCAGGCTCGCTCCCACATTTGGAATGCATATCCCCTGTGGGAGCGACGGTGCGACGATTCGACCTGCTCGCGAAAGCATCCGTTCACACACTGAATCACTCTGAACCCTCCCTCATCCCCGGTTGTCGACTAGGCTCTAAGCACTGCTTGATTGGCCTTGTGACTTCTTGTCGAATTTTTTTGCCCGCGGGGGCGGGTGCTGCACCTTTTTCCTGTCACTCGTCGACTATTCAAACAGAACCCTGGAGCCTGCCCACTGATTTGAGAGGTGCCCCATGAGTCTGCTGCTTGAACCCTTCACTCTTCGCCAACTGACCCTGCCCAACCGCATCGCCGTCTCACCGATGTGCCAGTACTCCAGCGTCGACGGCCTGGCCAACGACTGGCATCTGGTGCACCTCGGTAGTCGCGCGGTGGGTGGCGCCGGTCTGGTCTTCACCGAAGCCACGGCGGTCACCGCCGATGGGCGGATCACCGCCGAAGACCTGGGCCTGTGGAGCGACGAACAGATCGAACCGCTGCAACGTATTACTCGCTTTATTACCTCCCAAGGCGCGGTTGCCGGCATTCAACTGGCCCACGCCGGGCGCAAGGCGAGCACTCATCGGCCGTGGATCGGCAAGCACGGCAGCGTCAAACCCGATGATGGCGGCTGGACCCCGGTCGGGCCGTCGCCGATTGCTTTCGATCCGCAGCACACACAACCGAAACAGCTGGATGAAGGGCAGATCGCCGAAGTCATTCAGGCGTTTGTCGACGCCGCCAAGCGCGCGCTGAAGGCGGGTTTCAGTGTGGTCGAGGTACACGCGGCGCATGGTTATCTGCTGCATCAGTTTCTTTCGCCGCTGAGCAATCAGCGCCGCGATCAGTACGGTGGTTCGTTTGAGAACCGCATTCGTCTGGTGCTGCAAGTCACTGAAGCGGTGAGAGCGGTCTGGCCTGAGGAGTTGCCGGTGTTTGTCCGCGTGTCGGCGACTGACTGGGTGGAAGACGGCTGGAATCCGGATGAAACCGTGGAGCTGGCGCGACGCCTGCACACTCTTGGCGCGGATCTGATCGACGTGTCGTCAGGCGGCACCGCAGCCAACGCGGAGATCCCCGTCGGGCCGGGTTATCAGACGCGTTTCGCTGAACGCGTACGCAAAGAGTCGGGCATCGCCACAGGTACCGTGGGAATGATTACCGAGCCGGCGCAGGCCGAGCATATTCTGCGCACCTGTCAGGCCGACATCATCTTCCTCGCCCGAGAGCTGCTGCGTGATCCGTACTGGCCGCTGCATGCCGACGATGATCTGGGTGGGCGTAAAGCGGTGTGGCCGGCGCAGTATCAGCGCGCGACTCATCGGGATCAGCCGATTCATGAGTCTGATTTGCGCGATTGAGTATTAGCGATAAAGCAAAAAGCCCCGGTCAGTGATGGCCGGGGCTTTGTTTTTTATCTGCTGAGTGTTGATGTGCCCGTGCAGCCTTCGCGAGCAAGCTCGCTCCCACATTGGATCGATGTCGGTCATGATTTTTGTAATCGGCCGAGATCAACTGTGGGAGCGAGCTTGCTCGCGAAGAGGCCCGCCCAAACGCTAGAGAATCATCAAGGGTACTTTCGCTTGTCCGGCGCCGGCGGGAAGTACTGGTACAACCAGGTCTCGCTCAACGTGCGGTCATTGGTGCGGATAAACAAGCGCAGCTCCACCGGCTCAACACTGTCATTGGTCGGGTACCAGTCAAACAGGATCCGGTAACCCTTGATGTCATCCAGCACCAGCACGCTGAAGTCCTGCACCTTGCCGTTCGAGCAGGTCACCACCGGCTCGATCCCGGTGCCCTGCGGCAGGCGATCGAGACCGCCGCCCGTGAAGTCCACGGCAAAACGGCGCGCCCAGACTGGCGGGTAGTGTTCGCCCGGTGCCCAACCTTCGGTGAATCCGCCCATTCCGGAACGGGTCGCATGAACCCGTGCCAACGGCGTACCCACTGGCGGCAATGCGCTCCAATAAAGCTTGTAGCCGTAGTTCAGCGAATCCCCGGCAGCGACCGGTTTTTTCGGGGTCCAGAATGCCACGATGTTGTCGAGAGTCTCGCCGGTGGTGGGAATTTCCAGCAGATCAATAGAGCCTTCGCCCCACGCTGTGGTCGGTTCGACCCACAAGCTCGGACGCTTGCTGTACCAGTCGACGGTGTCCTGATAGTTGGCGAATTCATGGTCGGTCTGCACCAGACCGAAACCTTTCGGATCGGTGTCGGCAAATGCATTGAATTGCAGGGTCGCCGGGTTGTTCAGCGGACGGCAGATCCACTCGCCGTTGCCGCGCCACATCGCCAGACGATCCGAGTCGTGGATCTGCGGGTGGATGGTGTCGCACATGCGGCGCTCGTGGGTGCCGCAACTGAACATACTGGTCATCGGCGAGATGCCCAATTGCTCGATTGCCGTGCGCGCATTGATGTGCGCATCGACTTCCATCACCACGCGCTCGGCCTGGCAGTCGATGTCGAAACGGTAAGCGCCAGTGGCACTCGGCGAGTCGAGCAGGGCATACACCACAAATCGGGTGGCGTTCTTGTCCGGTGTCTCGAACCAGAACTTGGTGAAGTCAGGGAATTCTTCGCGTTTTTTCGCGTACGTGTCGATCGCCAGACCGCGCGCCGAGAGGCCATATTGGCCAGTGGCGTCTACCGCACGGAAATAACTGGCGCCGAGGAACGACAACACATCGTGACGATCCAGCTCCGGCGCTTTGAACAGCTTGAAGCCGGCAAAACCGAGGTCACCCTTGAGCTGCTGGGTGTCGACAGAAGTGTTTTCATAGTTGAACAGTGCCGGGCGGAAATGCACCTCGCGGGCAGTGCGCGTCTTGGCGTCGACGCTGTACATGCGCACCGGCTGACGGAATCCCATGCCGACGTGGAAGAACTGCACGTCCAGCTGCCCCTTGTTTTCCTTCCACAGCGAATGCTCGCCGTCGTAGCGGATCGCGTTGAAGTTCTGCGGGGTCATGGTCGCCAGGGTTGGCGGCAGCACCTGTTTGGTGTCCTGATAGGCGCTGCCAGCCAGTTGCTTGGCCTGGCGCTTCAGCGCTTCGAAGTCGAAGGCCTGCGCCTCGCCATCGGCGGCGCCGCCATTGGCCGCCCACGCACGGCTGGCCAGCAGGCCAGTGGCTGAAAGACCGGTGTAAGCCGCAATGGCCATGGACGCTTTGAGCAAATTCCTGCGGTGCATAAATACAACCTGTCGTGTGCAATCCCGCGCCGTTCCTGGCACGTGCTGGATCAGAAATAACGGTTCGGACAAGCCTTCGGCCAAACGCAACGGACTATTAACAGATGCCCGCTAGCTTAAACGGTTCGCTCGCATTGCAAAATTCGTTGATTCACCGCGCCAGTGTGTCAATGAAACAAGACATGTCGGTTAAAAATCTGACAGGGCGTTCTGATTTACACGGCATATCTGCTTTTTTCGACTAATTACTCTAAAAACCGCTTTTCAGCGCCGATTTAATTTCTATTCTATGGGCATGACCGGTGCTGACCGGTAGGGCACACGGCGCTGCTGTAAGGGGCAGGGCGATGTGGTGGTTTAGCAATTCTTTGAAGTATTGAAGGACATCGTCCATGGCAAAAATACAAGGGATCACCGACATGTTGGGCATCTTTCCTTGCCTGGGCAGCGGCCGCAAAAGGCGCCGGCTCAGCTCTGACGAAGTGAAGCTGGTGGAGCGTTATCGGGAGCTTTCAGAAGGGGACCGGATTGCGATGCGCTATCTGGTGGATGCGATGCGGAGTGTTTCGCGGTTTTAACGCTGGGGTGGGCACCGTGAAAGCCATTGGGCTTTTACGGTGGCCAGGTCAATCAAATTGCCTGCGTCGGCATCGGTGATGCTGACGTGAATGGCTTTCTGAAGCTCGGCACTGTCGTTTAGTTTCAGGTAAGAGATCGCAAAGCTTTCATCACAGGGAATCACTTCCTCAATCTGAGGAAATTTGAGAACAGTTCTACTCATCTGAATTCAACTCGCTAGAGGTGACACGCTAAACCTGTGGCGAGGGAGCTAGCTTCCTCGCCACAGGTTTTTTGTTCACTGGGGTTTAGCGACAAGTCCCCTGAACCGGATACGGCCGCTGGCCGTGCATCAACTCTGGTACATCCCGCCATTTGACCCACGCCTGCTGCTGCCAGTGCAGCAGTGGCACGGTGACGCCTGCCCAGTGCATCGAACGCAGACTTGGGTGGTTTTCCACTGGACTTGAATGGGTTTCACGCAGCATCGGGATGACTTCATGGCTCAACCACTGGCGCAGGTGACGGTTTTCCGGGACGAAGTGATGGACGAGCAGGGCGAACAGGCCGGACTCGCTGACCATCGCGCAATCGATGATTTCGCCGTCCCGACGCAGAAGGACATGGCGACGCTGGTCGGGATCGAGTTTTATGGTGAGGCGCTCGTTTAGCGGATAGCCCATCAGGCGACCGAGATCTTGCACGCAGAACCAGGCTTCGTGGTCTTGCATGAAGGTGTGGAGGAAGCGGTTGTGGCGGGTGAAGATGGTGGGGGTGAAGAAAGCGGAGGTTTCAGAAGGAATTTGTACGTGGTTAGGCATTTTTCGACTCCAATATTGAGAATAGAGCCGCCACTCAAATGAGTGCGGTCACGCCGTTTTGATATTTACTCCGGCTCCGACACCGGGCCGCTGATTTCGCTGCCGAGAGAAAGCCTATCGGCTAGCAACCTACGACGCCAAGTCGGCTCTATCGACACCTACTGTAGGAAAGCGAGCTTGTTTCTGAAGGCGGTATCTGTAGGAAATGCCTGATTTTGTAGTGTCGGCAGCAACCGACCGCCCAAGCTGTAGTTTTTCCTTTATCTATTTGGGTCCACGGAATGAACCGCATGAGTGCCATCAGGGCTAAGAGGTCGAGGCCTGCAATCCGGTAAAAATAATCCTGCGATAAGCGGAGGTTGCAGATATCTCGATCAAGTAATACGTTGTTCCATTGAGTAATACTTTAGGGGTATGACATGTCGACGACCATGACCAGCAAGGGGCAAGTCACAATCCCCAAGCCAATTCGTGATGCTTTGCATCTTACGCCGGGCTCGGCCATTGAGTTCAGCGTCAACGATCATGGCGAAGTGGTTCTGCATAGTGCTAAGCGCGAATCGGGAAAAGCGCGAACTCCTGATCGATTTGATGCCGTAAGGGGCAAAGCCGATATCAAATGGCGAACCGATGATTTGATGGCCTTGCTCCGAGGGGATGATTGATGGTGCTGGTCGATACGAATGTGTTGATTGATGTGCTCGAAGACGATCCGGTCTGGGCCGATTGGTCGATTCAGCAACTTCGTGCTCAATCACTGATCCATGAGTTAGCCATCAACCCGATAGTTTATGCAGAGCTATCACAGACATTTTCGACGTTTGAGGCATTGGACGGAGTAGTGAGTCAACTGGGATTGGTCATGCAGGAGATTCCTAGACCCGCACTGTTTTTAGCTGGTAAGGCCTTCGTGAAGTATCGGAAGGTTGGCGGTGGAAAGCATAATGTTCTGGCGGATTTTTTCATCGGAGCACATGCGGCCGTAAAAAAATTACCCTTGTTGACGAGAGACTCCAAGCGTTACCGCACTTATTTCCCTTCAGTCGAATTGATAACGCCGTCCTGAGCTTATGGATTGCTACACGACGTGCGGTCTCGCAAATCGCCCCGGTTACAATGAACCTACCGGGGCGATTCTGCTTTAGCGACTCACCTTCCACGCATCCCCAGCCGGCGCCTTGCCATGGTCATACGGCTTGCCAATCCACATATAAACCAAGCCCAAGCCAATCACGATGGCCGTGCTCAACACCATCGCATAGTTCACGTACCACGCCGCATCCGGCGTACGTGGCCAGGCCATGTTGATGATGGCGCCAACGCCATACACCAGCGCGCCGATGTTCACCGGCCAGCCCCAGGCGCCGAGGGTGAATTTGCCGCTCGGTTTCCAGCCTTTGCTGCGGGCGTACAGCGCGGCCAGCACGATCATCTGGAATGCGAGGTAGATGCCGATGGCGGCGAAGCTGACGATGGTGGCGACGGCGTCTTGCAGGAAGAAGCCGAGGGCGATGATCAGCGCGGGCAGGACGCCGGACACGAACAGTGCGGCAACCGGTACTTGGGTGGTAGGAGAAATCTTTTTCAGCAGTCGGCTGCCGATGACCATTTCATCGCGAGCGTAGGAGTACAGCAGACGGCTCGCCGCTGCTTGCAGGCTGATGACGCAGGAGATGAAGGAAATCATCACCACGCCCATCACCACTTTCGAACCGACCGGGCCGAAGGCGTTGTTGAGGATGGTGGTGACCGGGTCTTTGTCGGTGCCGTTGATCACCGCTTGCATGTCCGGCACAGCGAGGATCAGCGCCAGGCAGGCGAACATTGCTGCGATGCCGCCGATGTAGATGGTCATGCGCATGGCCACCGGGATTTTTGCGCTCGGGTTCGGGGTTTCTTCAGCGACGTCGCCGCAGGCCTCGAAGCCGTAGTAGAGGAACATCCCCGCCAGCGATGCGGTGAGGAAGGCCGGCAGGTACGAGCCGTCGATGCTGATGTCGAAGGTGTTGAACAGCACGCTGAGCGGTTGATGGCGTTCGAATACCAGCAGGTACACGCCGACGATCACCGCGCCCACCAGTTCGCAGAGAAAACCGAACATGGCGATGCGCGCCAGCACTTTGGTGCCGCTGAGGTTGACCAGTGTGGCGAACAGGGTCAGCACCAGGGCGATGACGATGTTGGTGTTGTTGCTCGGTTCAAAACCGAGCATCGCGGCCAGGTACGGGCCAGCGCCGACGGCAACTGCAGCAATGGTTACGCAGAGGGCGATGGAGTAGATCCAGCCGACCATCCATGCCCATTTTTTACCGACCAATCGGCGTGCCCACGGGTAAACGCCGCCGGAAATCGGGAACTGTGAAACCACTTCGCCGAAGATCAGGCACACCAGCAACTGGCCGCACCCGACCAGCAAGTAGGCCCAGAACATCGGTGGGCCGCCCGCGGCGAGGCACAGGCCGAAGAGGGTATAAACCCCTACGACCGGTGACAGATAAGTGAAGCCCAAAGCGAAGTTTTCCCACAGGCTCATGCTGCGGTTGAAGTTCGAGGTGTAGCCCAGTTTGCGCAGTTGTTCGGCATCGCTGTCGGCGACGGCTGCGGCGAGATCGGGTGAGGAACTCATGTGTGTTTGCTCCGTGAAATCGGCAGATTTCGGATGGCCGAGGCCGTGGCGGGGCCATGCAGGCGCCGCCCGGGTCGGTAGTTATTGTTTTGGGATCCTGGTGGTGCGTAATGCCGGTTTCCTTCCTGAAACCGGGGTGACGCCTTCGCGAGCAGGCTCGCGAAGCTTGTAAAGGCTTAGTGCTTGAACATCACATGCCGAACCGTGGTGTAGTCCTCCAGCCCATACATGGACATGTCCTTGCCGTAACCGGACAATTTCTGACCGCCATGGGGCATTTCGCTGACAAGCATGAAGTGCGTATTCACCCATGTGCAGCCGTACTGCAAACGCGCCGACATGCGATGCGCGCGTCCTACATCCGCTGTCCACACGGAGGACGCCAGGCCGTAGTCCGAATCGTTGGCCCATTCCAGTGCCTGTGCTTCATCAGTGAACTTTGTCACTGAAACCACCGGCCCAAACACTTCGCGACGCACGATCTCGTCGTCCTGCTGGGCATCGGCCAGTACGGTCGGTTCAAAGAAGAAGCCGTTACCGTCAACAGCCTTGCCACCAGTGATCAAACGAATGTGCGACTGCGCCACGGCACGCTCGACAAACCCGGCCACACGGTCGCGATGTTGCGCGGTGATCAGCGGCCCGAGTTCAGTCGATGGATCATCCTGCAAGCCGTACTTGATGCTGCTGACCGCCGCGCCAAGCTTCTCGACGAACTTGTCGTAGACGCCCTGCTGCGCGTAGATCCGGCACGCGGCGGTGCAGTCCTGCCCGGCGTTGTAGAAACCAAAGGTACGAATGCCTTCCACCGCCGCATCGATATCGGCGTCGTCGAAGATGATCACCGGCGCCTTGCCGCCCAGTTCCATGTGCATGCGTTTGACGCTGTCGGCAGTGCTGGAAATGATGTTGGCGCCTGTGGCGATGGAGCCGGTCAGCGAAACCATGCGCACTTTCGGGTGAGTAACCAATGGGCTGCCAACGGTAGGACCGCGGCCAAACACCAGATTGAGTACACCGGCCGGGAAGATTTCCGACGCCAGTTCGGCCAGACGCAACGCGGTCAGCGGGGTTTGTTCCGACGGCTTGAGCACCACGGTATTACCGGCCGCCAGCGCCGGGGCGATTTTCCAGGCGACCATCATCAGCGGGTAGTTCCACGGCGCGATGGAGGCGATCACACCGACCGGGTCGCGACGGATCATTGAAGTATGGCCGGGCAGGTATTCGCCAGCGGCCGAACCGCTCATGCAACGGCTGGCGCCGGCGAAGAAACGGAACACGTCGGCGATCGCCGGAATCTCGTCGTTGAGCGCGGCGGTGTAGGGTTTGCCGCAGTTATCGGATTCGAGTTTGGCCAGCTCTTCGCCGTGGGCTTCGATGGCGTCGGCGAGTTTGAACAGCAACAGCGAGCGGTCTTTTGGCGCGGTTTGCGACCAGTCGGCGAAGGCGTTGTCGGCAGCGCGCACGGCGGCATCGACCTGGGCTTCGCTGGCTTCGTTGATTTCTACCAGGACTTCGCCGAGCGAGGGATTGAGCACTGGTTGCGCCGGGCCTTCACCGTTGACCAGTTGGCCGTTGATCAGGAGTTTGGTTTGCATGGTTTTGTCCTCTTTGCAGCAATTGTTATTTTTCTGAAGAAACCGAAACCCTGTGGGAGCGAGCTTGCTCGCGAAGGCGGTGTGTCAGTCGACATCAATGTTGAATGTCATGGCCTCTTCGCGAGCAAGCTCGCTCCCACAGGGGAAAGTGGATATCGGTTGAATATTTATTTGCCGCCGCTGCCGGCAACGCTTTCGCCACCGCGCGTCAGGTAATACGCGCCGAGAATCGGCAGCATGGTCACCATCATCACCAGCATCGCGACGACATTGGTCACTGGCACATCCCGTGGTCGGCTCAGTTGATTGAGCAGCCACAACGGCAACGTGCGTTCATGCCCGGCGGTAAACGTGGTGACGATGATCTCGTCGAACGACAGCGCAAACGCCAACATGCCGCCGGCCAGCAACGCCGAGCCGAGGTTGGGCAGAATGATGTAGCGAAAGGTCTGCCAGCCATCGGCTCCGAGATCCATCGAGGCCTCGATCAAACTGTGTGAAGTGCGGCGCAGGCGGGCGATAACATTGTTGTAGACGATCACCACGCAGAAGGTCGCGTGCCCAACGATGATGGTGAACATCCCCGGCTCGATGCCCAGCGTTTTGAACGTCGCCAGCAGCGCGATCCCGGTGATGATCCCCGGCAACGCAATCGGCAAAATCAGCATCAGTGAAATGCCCTGTTTGCCGAAGAATTCCCGGCGGTATAACGCTGCCGATGCGAGCGTGCCGAGCACCATCGCAATCAGCGTAGCGATGGCTGCGATCTGCAATGAAAGCTTGATCGATTCCAGTACATCCGGCCGGGAAAACGCCACGCTGAACCAGTGCAATGTGAAGCCCTTCGGCGGAAAACTGAACGCAGCTTCCTCGGTGTTGAAGGCGTAAAGAAAGATGATCAGGATCGGGAAGTGCAGAAACACCAACCCGCCCCAGGCAGCGATTTTCAGGCCTAGAGAGGCATGCCCTTGTGATGAAGAGTCAGAGCGCATCGAAAGCCCCCAGTCGTTTGACGATGGACAGGTAAACCGCGATCAACACAATCGGCACCAGCGTGAACGCCGCCGCCATCGGCATATTGCCGATCGCACCTTGCTGCGCGTAGACCATGCTGCCGACGAAGTAGCCCGGCGGCCCGACCAGTTGCGGCACGATGAAGTCGCCCAAGGTCAGCGAAAACGTGAAGATCGAACCGGCGGCAATGCCCGGAATCGACAGCGGCAAAATCACCTGCATAAAGGTCTGACGCGGCTTCGCGCCCAAGTCGGCAGAGGCCTGCAACAGCGACGGCGGCAGACGTTCCAGCGACGCCTGAATCGGCAGAATCATGAACGGCAGCCAGATATAGACAAACACCATGAACCGCCCCAGATGCGAGGTCGACAAGGTGCTGCCGCCCACCCCGGGAATCCCCAGAATGAACTGCAACACCGGCTCCAATCCAAGGTGCTGCACGAACCACTGCGCCACGCCGCCCTTGGCCAGCAGCAACGTCCACGCATACGCCTTGACGATGTAACTGGCCCACATCGGCATCATCACCGCGATGTAGAAAAACGCCTTGGTTTTGCCCGTGGTGTAGCGCGCCATGTAATAGGCGATCGGGAACGCGACGATGGCGCTGGCGATCGACACGACGATGGCCATGCTCAACGTGCGCAGGATGATGTCGAAGTTCGACGGCTGAAACAGTGCGGCAAAATTCGCCAGGGTCAGGTCCGGAGTGACCGCCATGGTGAAGTCGTCGAAGGTGTAGAAACCCTGCCACAACAGCACCAGCAACGAGCCGAGATAGATCGCGCCAAACCACAGCAGCGGCGGCACCAGCAGCATCGACAGATACAGGTTCGGCTTGCGGTAGAGCAGGTTGGAAAACCGGCGCAACGGCGGCGATGCAGTCATCGCGAGCGTGCTCATGTCACACCCCGCTCGTCACGGTGTCGTGCAACGGGATCATCGCTTCCCGCGCCCAACGTGCACTCAGGCGCTGGCCGGTCTGATGCTGTGCGCTGCTGTCGATCCACTGACTGTTGGCGTGGCTGATGCTCAAGGTCTGGCCGTTTTCCAGTTTCAATTCATAGCGCGTGGCGCTGCCTTGATACTGGATGTCGTGGAGCAGACCGCTGACTTCGATTTCGTGGCTGGCCAGCGGACCTTCGGCGAAACGCACGTGTTCAGGGCGGATCGAAAACGGCTGCGGATGGCCGCTGATTTCACGGGCCAGATCGCCGCGAATGACGTTCGAGGTGCCGACGAATTCAGCCACGAATGTAGTGGTCGGTTTCATGTACAGATTGCGCGGCGTGTCGACCTGTTCGATGCGGCCCTTGTTGAATACGGCGACGCGATCGGACATCGACAGCGCTTCGGTTTGATCGTGGGTGACGAAGATGAAGGTGATGCCGAGTTGGCGTTGCAGCTTCTTCAATTCGCTTTGCATCTGTTCGCGAAGTTTCAGATCGAGGGCGCCCAAAGGCTCGTCGAGCAACAGCACGCGCGGGCGATTGACCAAGGCGCGGGCGAGGGCGACACGCTGGCGCTGACCACCGGACAACTGCGCCGGTTTTCGTGCGCCGTAACCGCCGAGGGCGACCATGTCCAAGGCTTCTTCGGCGCGTTTATGGCGCTCGGTTTTGCCGACGCCTTTGACCTTCAAGCCGTAGGCGACGTTGTCGAGGACGTTCATGTGCGGGAACAGCGCGTAATCCTGAAACACCGTGTTGACGTCGCGTTGATACGGCGGCAAACCGGCCGCTTCAGCACCGTGGATGCGGATCGAGCCGGTGCTCGGTTGTTCGAACCCGGCGATCAGGCGCAGGCAGGTGGTTTTGCCCGAGCCGGAAGGGCCGAGCATGGAAAAGAACTCGCCGTCCTCGATATCGATGGAAACCCGGTCAACGGCCTTCACGTCGCCGAACTGCCGGGAAACGTTGGTGAACTGGACTGCAAGCGTCATGGTGCGGTGCTCCAAAAAGGCGAAGGCCGTCGCAGCGGCCCTGCCTGGACTTCTGAAAAATCTGAAACATCTAACGGTGAATGCGATCTGCTTTTAGCTCCCTCTCCCTCCGGGAGAGGGCGGGGGGTGAGGGTGGCTTTATTGGCCGTTGCTCTGAAGTCAAAGGCAAGGTCAAAAGCTACCCCCTCACCCCAGCCCTCTCCCCCAAGGGAGCGAGGGGGAAAGGGAGCTCGACCGAGTCGCTCCCGGGCTTAGCGGCCGCCCATGATCGCGATGTAGTCCTGCGTCCAGCGGCTATACGGCACAAATTTGCCACCTTCAGCCTGCGGGGTTTTCCAGAAGGCGATCTTGTCGAACTGGTCGAAACCGTCGGTTTTGCAGCCTTCAGCACCCAGCAGTTCGCTTTCCTTGCACGCCGCAGGAACGGCCGGCAACGAACCAAACCACGCCGCCACATCGCCCTGGACTTTCGGTTTCAGCGACCAGTCCATCCACTTGTACGCGCAGTTCGGGTGCTTGGCCTCGGCGTGCAACATGGTGGTATCAGCCCAACCCGTAGCGCCTTCTTTCGGAATGGTCGAAGCAATCGGTTGCTTCTCGTTCATCAAACCGTTGACCTGATACGGCCAGGCGCTCGACGCCACCACGCCTTCGTTTTTGAAGTCGCTCATCTGCACCGTGGTGTCGTGCCAGTAGCGGTGGATCAACGGCTGCTGCGCGCGCAACAGGTCGAGCACGGCTTTGTACTGATCTTCGGTGAGTTGGTACGGATCCTTGATGCCCAGTTCAGGCTTGGTCGATTTCAGATACAACGCCGCATCGGCGATGTAGATCGGCCCGTCATAGGCCTGCACGCGGCCCTTGTTCGGCTTGCCATCGGGCAAATCCTGCGCGGCGAACACCACGTTCCAGCTGGTCGGCGCGGTCTTGAACACGTTGGTGTTGTACATCAGCACGTTCGGGCCCCACTGGTACGGGGTGCCGTAAGTCTGCTGGTTGACCACGTACCACGGCGCGTCTTTGAGGCGCGGGTCGAGGGTGTTCCAGTTCGGGATCAACGCGGTGTTGATCGGTTGCACACGCTTGCCGACGATCAACCGCAGCGACGCATCGCCCGACGCGGTGACCAGGTCGTAACCGCCCTTGGCCATCAGGCTGACCATTTCGTCCGAGGTGGCGGCGGTCTTCACATTGACCTTGCAGCCGGTTTCTTGCTCGAAACCGCTCACCCAGTCGTAGGCCTTGTCGCTCTCGCCACGTTCGATGTAACCCGGCCACGCAACGATATCCAGCTGACCTTCGCCAGTACCGACAGTCTTCAGCGGCTCGGCCGCTTGCAGGCTGGCACTGGCCAGCAGGGCCGTGGTGATTGCACTGAGCAATGCGGTCTTGTGCACGAACATGGTTGAACCCTCTTCTTTAAATTATGGTCGGGGCAGTTGTGAACGCGGTGAAGCATGCCGTTGGCGGCTTGTTATTAGCGTAGTCAGAGATGCTGGCCGTGGCGGGCCATGATGTGCCGCACCACGCTGTAGTCCTGAAGCGAATCACTGGATAGGTCTTTGCCGTAACCCGAGCGTTTCAGCCCGCCATGGGGCATTTCGCTGACCAGCATGAAGTGGCTGTTGATCCACGTGCAGCCGTACTGCAAGCGCGCGGCAACCTGCATAGCCTTGTCCAGATTCTGCGTCCACACCGACGAGGCGAGGCCATATTCGGAGTCGTTGGCCCAGTCGACAGCCTGCGCGAGTTCGTCGAAACGGGTCACCGTGACCACCGGGCCGAACACTTCGCGCTGGACGATTTCGTCGCTCTGTTTGCAACCGGCGAGCAGCGTCGGTTGATAGTAGAAACCGGCGCCGGAATGCACCGCTGCACCGTTCACGCGTTCAATGTGCGGCTGACCGAGGGCGCGTTCGACGAAACTGGCGACGCGGTCACGTTGACGGGTGCTGATCAGCGGGCCAATCTCATTGTCTGCATCACGTTTGCCGGCGAAGCGCAGGCTGCTGACGGCGGCGCCGAGTTCGGCGACCAATTTGTCGTGAATCCCGGCCTGCGCGTAGATCCGACAGGCAGCGGTGCAGTCCTGCCCGGCGTTGTAGTAACCGTAAGTGCGCACGCCATCGACCACGGCCTGGATGTCGGCGTCGTTGCAGACGATCACCGGGGCTTTGCCGCCGAGTTCGAGGTGCGTGCGTTTCAGGGTTTTCGCGGCGGCCTGGAGGATTTTCTGCCCGGTGACGATATCGCCGGTCAGCGAGACCATGCGCACCTTGGCGTGGCCGACCAAATGGCTGCCGACGCCTTCGCCGCCACCGCAGATGATGTTGATCACCCCGCGCGGGAGGATTTCGGCCAGCGCTGGCGCCAGTGCGAGGATCGACAGCGGCGTGTGTTCGGACGGTTTGAACACCAGCGTGTTGCCGGCGGCGAGGGCCGGAGCGATTTTCCACGCGGCCATCATGATCGGGTAATTCCACGGCGCAATCGAGGCGACCACGCCAATCGGATCGCGCCGGACCATGCTGGTGTAGCCCGGCAGGTATTCGCCGCTGAGTTGACCGGTCTGGCAGCGCACGGCGCCAGCGAAGAAACGGAATACGTCGACGGTCGCGGTCAGATCGTCCTGACGCGCCAGGTGCAAAGGCTTGCCGCAGTTCAGCGATTCGAGGCGGGCGAGGTGGTCGGCGTGTTTTTCGACGGCGTTGGCGATGTCCAGCAGCAGGCTGGAACGTTGTTGCGGCGTGGTGCGCGACCATTCGGCGAAGGCGCGGTGGGCGGCGAGGATCGCGGCTTCGACCTGCTCGGTGCTGGCCTCGGCAATGTGCGTGAGGATTTCACCGGTGGCGGGGTTGAGAATCGGCTCGACAAAACCTTCCCCGGCGACCAGTTCGCCATCGATCAACAACGCGGTACACATCGGGGTCTGCACGCCAGCCATTTTCCGCGATCTCTTTTCTTGTGTGGCCATTGGTGCTCCCTGATATCGGGAGCCGGCCGTCTTATAGATGCAGCAAGACTAGTGCGCGGCTCCGAGGTCGACAAATTCTAAATACTGAAGGCTGCGTTCGATTAAATAGATGGCTTGCGTCCGCCGTGGGGTTGCTCGCGGGCCACGGTCAGGAATGGGTCGACGAGAGCAGGGCGCGCGGTGCCACGGCGCCAGGCCAGACCGACGTCGAGGGTCTGGTTGAGGTCGGCAATTGGCCGCGCTTCGATGATGTCGCCCTCCAGTGACCACGGGCGATAAGTCATGTCCGGCTGAATCGACACGCCCAAACCGGCGGCGACCAGACTTCGCACCGCTTCGGTCGAGGCGGTTCTGAGGGTGATCTTCGGTTGCAGACCAGCGCCCCGCCACAGGCGTTGGGCATTGCGATCCATTTCATCGACGTTGAGCTGAATCAGCGGCTCGCGAGCGACGTCAGCGAGGTTGATGCTGTCGTGTTCCAGCAGGGGATGTTGGGCCGGCAGCCACAAACGGTGCGGTGAATGGGTCAGTACTTCAGTCTGCAACGCGTGGCGGTCTTCGAGGTTCGAGAGGATCAATACGCCGACATCGATCTCGCCGCTGACCAGCAAATGCTCGATGTAAGGGCGCTCGTCTTCCATCACGCGGATTTCGACATTGGGGTAGGCGCGCTGAAAACGCGTCAGCAGATCCGCCAGGTAATAACCGGCAACCAGACTCGTCACGCCAACGATCAACTGCCCGGCGACTTGGTCGGTGCTCTGTTGCAGGCTGCGTTTGGCGTTATCCACAGTCGCCAGAATCAGGTGCGCCTGGCGTAGGAATTGATGACCTTGGTGTGTCAGCGTCATGCCCTTGGCATGGCGGCTGAACAGGCTGACGCCGATTTCTTCTTCCAGTTGCTGGATCGCCAGGGTCAGGGTTGATTGGGAAATAAACGCGGTTTGCGCGGCGGCGGAGATCGAGCCGGTCTCGGCCACGGCGATGAAATGACGGATCTGACGCAGGGTCATCATGGGAAGGGCTACCCAGTGGGCGGTTTTTATAGATTGGCCTGAGTGTATATCTATTTTCACGAACGGCTTGGGCGTACTGAGCAACATCTGGAAGCACACTTGCAAGCAGGGCAGGGGCACTTTCGAACTAGGCTGGAGGCCTTATAGATCCGGATAACCCCTGTTTTGGAGGCGGAACATGAACACCCGTGGATTGCTCGATCAACTACTCAAGTCCGGCCAGGATCTGTTGCAGAACAAGGCCGGTGCTTCGCAGAACAAATCGGCCAGCGGTGGCTTGGGCGGTTTGCTCAGCGGCGCTTCAGGCTCCGGTGGCCTTGGCGGTTTGCTCTCAGGCGCAGGTGGTGGCGCATTGGCGGCCGGCGCGATGGGCTTGTTGCTCGGTAACAAGAAAGTGCGCAAGGTCGGCGGTAAAGTCGCGATCTACGGTGGCCTCGCTGCGCTGGGTGTGCTGGCTTACAAAGCCTACGGCAACTACAACGCGCAAAAAGGCACCGCCCCACAAAGTGAACCGCAGACCCTCGATCGTTTGCCACCGGCGCAGGCCGAACAGCACAGCCAGGCCATTCTCAAGGCGCTGGTCGCCGCTGCCAAAGCCGACGGCCATATCGATGACCGCGAACGCCAACTGATCGAAGGCGAATTCACCAAGCTCGACAACGATCAGGAGCTACAGCACTGGCTGCACGCCGAGCTCAACAAACCCCTGGACCCGACCGATGTCGCCCGCGCCGCGAGCACACCGGAGATGGCGGCAGAGATGTACATTGCCAGCGTGATGCTCGTGGATGAGGAGAACTTCATGGAGAAGAGCTATCTGGATGAACTGGCGCGGCAGTTGAAGCTGGAGCCGGGGTTGAAGGTGGAACTGGAGAAGCAGGTGCGCATCGCATCGGCGTAAACCCGGCTGATCCCCTTCGCGAGCAAGCTCGCTCCCACAGGGTATTGCGTTCCAATGTGAGAGCGAGCTTGCTCGCGAAGGCATTTTCCGGCCACAGCGACGGCACTGACCATTCCATCGTCCCTTTTTGCCATTACCCCACTGGCACGCCCACCCGCAATTGTCGGACAGTCCCACCCCAGAGCCTTCCCGCCAACCCCGCCGGACAGGCACGAGGGTCAAAAGCGTCTTATAAATGAAACAGCGCCCTCGGCTATACTCCCCGCATTTCGATCAGGCACGAGGAATCACTGTGAAGAACTGGACGTTGCGCCAACGCATTTTGGCGAGCTTTGCGGTGATTATCGCCATCATGTTGCTGATGGTCGTCGTTTCGTATTCACGGCTGTTGAAGATTGAGGCCAGTGAAAACAGCGTGCGCGATGACGCGATTCCCGGCGTCTATTACAGCTCGATGATCCGTGGCGCCTGGGTCGACAGTTATCTGCAGACCCAAGAACTGCTCGGGCTCAAGGAAGGCCAGGGGATTTCCAGCGAGGACGCGGCCGACTACAAGGCTTTCGAGGCGCGTTTGCAGGAGCAAATGGAGAACTATCGCAAGACCATGGCGACCGATGAGGATCGTCTCGAGTTCGCCGCGTTCGAGAAGTACCACGACGCCTACCTCCAGATTCAGGATGCCGTGCTGGACCTGCACAAGCGCAACCTGGAAGCCGATGCGGTCAGGATGTTCCACGACAAGCTCACGCCCGCCTGGTATTCCGGGCGTATGAAGCTCAACGACATCATCGGTGAAAACAAGAGAGTCGCCGATGAGGCCATGAACAATATCGACGAGGCTGTGGCGGCTGCCAAAGTCAGCATGTTCATTTCCCTGTTGGTCGCCGTCCTGGCCGCTGGTTTGTGTGGGCTGTTGTTGATGCGCGCAATCATGGCGCCGATGAACCGCATCGTGCAGATCCTCGAAACCATGCGCACCGGCGACCTCAGTTCGCGCCTGAACCTCGACCGCAAGGATGAATTCGGCGCTGTGGAAACCGGCTTCAACGACATGATGACCGAGCTGACCGCACTGGTGTCCCAGGCACAGCGTTCGTCAGTGCAGGTCACCACCTCGGTGACCGAGATCGCCGCCACCTCCAAGCAACAGCAAGCCACCGCCACCGAAACCGCTGCGACCACCACCGAAATCGGCGCAACGTCCCGAGAGATCGCCGCCACCTCGCGCGATCTGGTGCGCACCATGACTGAAGTGTCCACCGCGGCCGATCAGGCCTCGGTGCTCGCCGGCTCCGGCCAGCAAGGCTTGGCGCGCATGGAAGACACCATGCACTCGGTGATGGGCGCGGCCGATCTGGTCAATGCCAAACTGGCGATCCTCAATGAGAAGGCCGGCAACATCAACCAGGTGGTGGTGACCATCGTCAAGGTTGCCGACCAGACCAACCTGTTGTCGCTCAACGCAGCGATCGAAGCCGAGAAGGCCGGTGAATACGGTCGCGGTTTCGCCGTGGTTGCAACTGAAGTGCGACGGCTGGCGGATCAGACCGCTGTCGCCACTTACGACATCGAACAGATGGTTCGCGAGATTCAGTCGGCGGTGTCGGCGGGTGTGATGGGCATGGACAAATTCTCCGAAGAAGTGCGTCGCGGCATGTCTGAAGTGCAGCAGGTCGGCGAACAGCTGTCGCAGATCATCCATCAGGTGCAGGCGCTGGCGCCACGGGTGCTGATGGTCAACGAAGGTATGCAGGCGCAGGCCACTGGTGCCGAGCAGATCAACCACGCGCTGGTGCAGTTGGGCGACGCCAGCAGCCAGACCGTCGAATCGTTGCGTCAGGCCAGTTTCGCCATCGACGAACTGAGCCAAGTGGCCGTCGGGCTGCGCAGCGGCGTTTCGCGATTCAAAGTCTGATGAGCGAAATCATCGCCAAACGCAGCGCTGCGCAGGTGGCGAAGCCGGCGTTGTTCCTGCTGTTTCGCATCAGCAGCGAGCGTTACGCCCTGCGCGCCACCGAAGTGGCGGAGGTACTGCCGCGCCTGCCGTTGAAGCCGATTGCGCGCGCGCCGCAGTGGGTCGCCGGGGTGTTTGCCTATCGCGGTGCGGTGGTGCCGGTGATCGACCTCAGTGCATTGACCTTTGGCCATCCCGCCGAGGCGCGCACCAGTACACGGCTGGTGTTGGTGAATTATCAGCCGGATGAAGCGCAGCCGGCGCAATGGCTCGGGCTGATTCTCGAACAGGCCACCGACACCCTGCGTTGCCATCCGCACGAGTTTCAGCCTTACGGCCTCGACAACCGCGAGGCGCCATACCTCGGCCCTGTTCGCGAAGATGCGCAGGGATTGGTGCAATGGGTGCGGGTCAATGACTTGCTCGATGACGAGGTGCGCGCCTTGCTGTTCCCCGATCGTCCGCTGAGTCCGGCGCAGCTCGAGGCGCAGACATGAGCAGCGATCAGCGTTTTTTCGACTTTCTCAAAGAACGCATCGGCCTTGATGTGACGTCGGTGGGTCCGGCGATCATTGAGCGGGCCTTGCGTCAGCGTACAACGCTCTCGCAAGCGGCGCATGCCGATGAGTATTGGCAGTTGCTGCAAGGCTCGCGGGATGAGCAACAGGCGCTGATCGAAGCGGTGATCGTCCCGGAAACGTGGTTTTTCCGTTACCCGGAATCCTTCGCCACGCTGGGCAAACTGGCGCGCAATCGCCTCGCCGAGCTGAACAACATGCGCGCGCTGCGTATCCTCAGCCTGCCGTGCTCCACCGGCGAAGAACCCTATTCGATTGCCATGGCCTTGCTCGATGCCGGGCTTAAACCGCACCAGTTCAAGGTCGATGGCATGGACGTCAGTCCGCTGTCGGTGGAGAAGGCGCGGCGCGCGCTGTATGGCAAAAACTCGTTTCGCGGCCAGGATCTGGACTTTCGCGAACGGCATTTCACCCCTGAGCAGGACGGCCATCGGGTCAACGAGAACGTACGTGAGCAGGTGCGCTTGCAGGTCGGCAATGTTCTGGATCCGACACTTCTGGCCAGTGAGCCGGCGTTCGATTTCGTGTTCTGCCGCAACCTGCTGATCTATTTCGATCAGCCGACGCAAAAACTGGTGTTCGAGGTGCTCAAGCGCCTGACCCATTTCGATGGCGTGCTGTTTATCGGCCCGGCCGAGGGCAGTCTGCTCGGGCGGTTGGGCATGCGTTCGATCGGCATCCCGCAATCCTTTGCTTTCAGTCGCCACAGTGAGCCGCATCCCGAACCGCTGCCGACACCCAAACCGATCGCGGTGCCGATCAGCCAACCGCAGCGCAGCACGCCGCCAGCGCCGGTGCGCAATCGACCGTTTGCCGCCGTAACACCACTGCCAACCGCCAGCAAAAGCGCGAACCCGGACGCGGCGACGTTGCTGGCCAACATCGCCGCGCTGGCCAACGAGGGTAAAAGTGCCGAAGCGCGCGCCGCGTGTGAACAGTATTTGCGCAGCCACGAACCGGTGGCCCAGGTGTTCTACTGGCTCGGCTTGCTCAGTGATGTCGCCGGCCTGACCCTCGAAGCCCAGGGATTCTATCGCAAGGCTTTGTACCTCGAACCGCAACACCCCGAAGCGTTGATGCACCTGGCTGCGCTGCTGCAGGCCCAGGGCGACAGCGTCGGTGCCAGACGATTGCAGGAGCGCGCCGCCCGCAGCGGCCGCACCGCCGACAGTGAGCGTAAACGATGATCCCGTCCGACACCTTGAACGTCACCCACGAAGACGCCCGGGCCATCGACGATTGCTGGAACCGCATCGGCATTCACGGCGACAAGTCCTGCCCGCTGCTGGAAGACCATATTCATTGCCGCAATTGCTCGGTGTATTCCGCCGCCGCCACGCGCTTGCTTGACCGTTATGCGTTGCAGCAGGACGAGCGCGACCCGGTGGCGATCGCTGTGGAAAGCGATGTGAAAACCCGCTCGCTGCTGATGTTCCGGCTCGGCGAAGAATGGCTGGGGCTGGCGACGCGCAGTCTCGTCGAAGTGGCGCCGCTGCAAGCGATTCACTCGCTGCCGCACCAGCGCTCGCGAGCCTTGCTCGGCGTGGCCAATGTGCGTGGCGCGCTGGTGGCGTGCCTGTCACTGGTTGAATTGCTCGATCTGGATGGCAACGCCGCGCCGGCCACAGGTGTGCGAATCATGCCGCGCATGTTGATCATCGCTGCCCATGGCGGGCCGGTGGTGGTGCCGGTGGATGAGGTCGACGGCATTCATGCCATCGACGAGCGCATTCTTGATGCGGCATCGCAGTCCGGCGCGCAAACCAGTGCCAAATACACCCGTGGTGTTCTGCAATATCGAGGGCGCAGCCTGCGTTGGCTGGATGAAGAACAGCTGCTGTCCGCCGTGACCCGGAGCCTCACATGACCCCCGAGCAAATGCGCGACGCCTCGCTGCTGGAGTTGTTCAGCCTCGAAGCCGAAGCGCAGACCCAAGTACTCAGCGCCGGGTTGCTGGCACTCGAGCGCAACCCGACTCAGGCCGATCAACTGGAATCGTGCATGCGCGCGGCGCACTCGCTCAAAGGCGCGGCACGAATTGTCGGCATCGACAGCGGCGTCAGCGTCGCCCATGTCATGGAAGATTGTCTGGTCAGCGCGCAAGAAGGGCGCTTGTTACTGCGCCCCGAACATATCGATGCGTTGTTGCAGGGCACCGATTTGCTGATGCGCGTTGCGACGCCAGCGAATGCTCCGCAACCGGCTGACATCGAAGCGTATGTGGCGTTGATGGCGCAGTTGCTGGATCCATCGTCCTCGCCCGTTGTCGCAACGCCAGTCATGGCCGAATTGCAACTGGAAGCTCCGCGAGTTGAGCCGACACCGCCAGCGCCCGTTATCGACGTTCCGACTGAGATGCCAGAGCCAGCGCCACGCAACAACAAACGCACCACCGAAGGTGGCGAACGCGTCTTGCGCGTTACCGCCGAGCGCCTGAACAGCCTGCTCGATCTGTCGAGCAAATCACTCGTTGAAACCCAGCGCCTGAAACCGCATCTGGCGACCATGCAGCGCCTCAAACGCATGCAGAACAATGGTCTGCGTGCGCTGGAAAACCTCAACGTCCACCTTAAGGAACACGCGCTGAGTCTGGAAGCGCTGGAAGCCTTGGAAGACGCACGCCGTCTGCTCGCCGAATCCCAGCAACTGCTGAGCGAGAAAAACGCCGAACTCGACGAATTCGCCTGGCAGGCCAGCCAGCGTGCGCAAGTGCTCTACGATACGGCGTTGGCTTGCCGCATGCGGCCCTTTGCCGATGTGCTTACCGGTCAGGTGCGCATGGTCCGGGATCTGGGCCGCAGCTTGGGCAAGCAGGTACGCCTGGAGATCGAAGGCGAGAAGACTCAGGTTGATCGCGATGTGCTGGAAAAACTCGAAGCACCGCTGACCCATTTGCTGCGCAACGCAGTCGATCACGGTATCGAAACCCCTGAGCAACGCCTGCTCAAGGGTAAACCCGAGGAAGGCCTGATCCGCTTGCGCGCCTCACATCAGGCCGGTCTGCTGGTGCTGGAATTGAGCGATGACGGCAATGGCGTCGACCTGGAGAAGGTCCGCCGCAGCATCGTCGAGCGGCAGTTATCACCAGCCGAAACCGCAGCGCAGCTAAGCGAAGAAGAACTGCTGACCTTCCTCTTTCTGCCCGGTTTCAGCTTGCGCGACACGGTCACCGAAGTGTCCGGGCGGGGCGTTGGCCTCGATGCCGTCCAACACATGGTTCGTCAGTTGCGCGGTGCGGTGGTGCTGGAGCAGACGGCGGGCGAGGGCAGTCGCTTCCATCTGGAAGTGCCGCTGACCTTGTCGGTGGTGCGCAGCCTAGTGGTGGAAGTCGGCGAAGAGGCGTATGCCTTCCCGCTGGCGCACATCGAGCGCATGTGTGATCTGGCGCCGGAAGACATCGTGCAAGTCGAGGGCCGTCAGCATTTCTGGCACGAAGGCCAGCATGTCGGGCTGGTTGCGGCCAGTCAGTTGCTCAACCGCCCGGCCAGCCAGAACAGCGGCGAAACCCTTAAAGTCGTGGTTATTCGCGAGCGCGATACGATTTATGGCGTCGCCGTGGAGCGTTTCATTGGCGAGCGCACGCTGGTGGTCTTGCCACTCGACGAACGTCTGGGCAAAGTGCAGGACATCTCTGCCGGCGCTTTGCTTGACGACGGCTCGGTGGTGTTGATCGTCGATGTCGAAGACATGCTGCGTTCGGTGGACAAACTGCTCAATACCGGGCGCCTTGAGCGCATCGCCCGTCATGGCAATCAGGCCGCCGAGGCGGCGCGAAAGCGGGTGCTGGTGGTCGACGATTCGCTGACCGTGCGCGAGCTGCAACGCAAACTGCTGCTCAATCGCGGCTACGACGTCGCGGTGGCGGTGGACGGCATGGACGGTTGGAACGCGCTGCGTTCGGAGGACTTCGATTTGCTGATCACCGACATCGACATGCCGCGCATGGACGGCATCGAACTGGTCACATTGCTGCGCCGCGATAACCGTCTGCAATCGCTGCCGGTGATGGTCGTGTCGTACAAGGATCGGGAAGAGGATCGTCGCCGTGGCCTCGATGCCGGCGCCGACTATTATTTGGCCAAAGCCAGTTTTCATGACGACGCCCTGCTCGACGCAGTGGTCGAGCTTATCGGAGGAGCGCGGGCATGAAGATCGCAATCGTCAACGACATGCCCATGGCGGTAGAGGCGCTGCGCCGGGCGCTGGCCTTCGAGCCCGCGCATCAGGTGGTCTGGGTCGCCCGCAACGGTGCCGAGGCGGTGCAACTGTGCGCCGAAAACACCCCGGACCTGATCCTGATGGATCTGATCATGCCGGTGATGGACGGCGTCGAAGCGACTCGGCGGATCATGGCTGAAACCCCATGCGCGATCGTCATCGTCACCGTCGATCGTCAGCAAAACGTGCACCGGGTCTTCGAGGCCATGGGCCACGGCGCGCTGGACGTGGTCGATACCCCGGCCCTCGGCGTCGGTGATGCTCGGGAAGCGGCAGCGCCGTTGTTGCGCAAAATCCTGAACATCGGCTGGCTGATCGGCGAGAAACCGCAACGCTCACGCCCGGTACCGACTGCCCAGCGCAGCTCCGCTTCGTGCCAGCGATTGGTGGCGATCGGCTCATCGGCAGGTGGGCCGGCGGCGCTGGAGGTGTTGCTCAAAGGCTTGCCGAAAGATTTCTCGGCGGCGATTGTGCTGGTGCAGCACGTCGATCAGGTATTCGCCGCTGGCATGGCAGAGTGGCTGGCAAGCGCCAGCGGCCTCGATGTACGGCTCGCCCGCGAAGGCGAACCGCCACAGGCCGGCGCGGTGCTGCTGGCCGGCACCAATCACCATATTCGCTTATTGAAAAACGGCACGCTGGCCTACACCGCCGAGCCGGTCAACGAGATCTACCGGCCTTCGATCGACGTGTTTTTCGAAAGCGTCGCCAGCTTTTGGAACGGTGATGCGGTCGGGGTTTTATTGACCGGGATGGGACGCGACGGGGCGCAAGGGCTTAAGCTCATGCGCCAACAGGGTTATCTGACCATCGCGCAGGATCAGCAAAGCAGTGCGGTGTACGGCATGCCCAAGGCCGCTGCGGCCATTGATGCCGCCGTAGAAATACGTCCGCTGGAAAGAATAGCGCCACGATTGCAGGAGATTTTCCCCAGATGATCAGGTCAATCCGCAATCCTGGCCCCCGCAGTACTCAGGTGACCGCCCATGAATGACTTACAGATCGACGACATTAAAACCGACGAAAACGCCGCCATGGTGTTGTTGGTGGATGATCAGGCGATGATCGGCGAAGCCGTGCGCCGTGGGCTGTCGAATCAGGAAAACATCGACTTCCACTTCTGTTCCGACCCGCAGCAGGCCATTGCTCAGGCGGTGCGGATCAAACCGACGGTGATCCTGCAGGACCTGGTGATGCCCGGCCTCGATGGCCTGAGCCTGGTGCGCGAATACCGCAATCACCCGGCGACCAAGGACATTCCGATCATCGTCCTGTCGACCAAGGAAGACCCGCTGATCAAGAGCGCGGCGTTCTCCGCTGGGGCCAACGACTATCTGGTGAAACTGCCGGACACCATCGAACTGGTGGCGCGCATCCGCTATCACTCGCGCTCCTACATGACTTTGTTGCAACGCGATGCCGCGTACCGCGCGCTACGGGTCAGCCAGCAGCAACTGCTCGACACCAATCTGGTGTTGCAACGCTTGATGAACTCCGATGGTCTGACCGGACTGTCCAACCGCCGCCACTTCGACGAGTACCTGGAACTGGAGTGGCGCCGCTCGCTGCGTGACCAGAGCCAGTTGTCGTTGCTGATGATCGACGTTGATTACTTCAAGTCCTACAACGACAGCTTTGGCCACGTTGAAGGGGATGAGGCGTTGCGCAAGGTCGCCACGGCGATTCGTGATGCCAGCGCGCGACCGTCGGACCTGCCGGCGCGTTATGGCGGTGAGGAATTTGTGCTGGTGCTGCCGAACACCTCGCCGGGTGGTGCGCGGCTGGTTGCAGAGAAATTGCGTCAGACCGTGGCCGCGCTGAATATTCCGCATAACGCCCCGGCTGAAGGCGCGAGCCTGACGATCAGTATTGGTTTGGCAACGATGGTGCCGCAGGCGGGCAGTGATTGCCGGTTGCTGATTTCGGCGGCGGACCGGGGCCTGTACCTGGCCAAGAACAACGGGCGTAATCAGGTCGGGATCGAGTAACGCCCTTTCCCTCACTCCAGCCCTCTCCCCGAGGGAGAGGGGGCCGACCGAGGTGTCTGGCGCTGTACATCGACCTGATCGACCGAGTCGATTATGGATCTGCAAGCTTGGCATTTCCGGATTCAGCCAAGCCCTTTCACGTCGGCGTACCTCTCAAATATCCCCCAATCGGTCCCCTCTACCTCTGGGAGAGGGCTAGGGTGAGGGCAAAGGCTTTAATGATCCCCACACCCGCCAGACGGGCTGCCGTCACAGCCTGATTACGTTATACTCGCCGGCTTTCAAAAGTTCGCCAACGAGTGCTGCCCGTCATGGAAATCAACCCGATCCTGAACACCATCAAGGACCTGTCCGAGCGCTCCGAAACTATTCGGGGGTATCTTTGACTACGATCAAAAGCATGAGCGTCTGACCGAAGTCAATCGCGAGCTTGAAGATCCGAGTGTCTGGAACAAACCTGAATACGCCCAGGAACTGGGCCGCGAGCGCGCCGCGCTGGCACAGATCGTCGATACTCTCGACGAACTGAACGGCGGTTTGGCCGATTGCCGCGACCTGCTGGACATGGCCGTCGAAGAAAACGACGAAGGCGCAGTGGGCGATGTCGTCGCCGAGCTGGCCCGTCTCGAGGAAAATCTGGCCAAGCTGGAATTCCGTCGCATGTTCAGCCATGAAATGGACCCGAACAACGCCTACCTGGACATCCAGGCCGGTTCCGGCGGCACCGAAGCCCAGGACTGGGCCAACATCCTCCTGCGCATGTACCTGCGCTGGGCGGATAAACGCGGTTTCGACGCGACCATCATGGAACTGTCGGCTGGTGAAGTCGCCGGTATCAAAGGCGCGACCGTGCACATCAAGGGCGAATACGCCTTTGGCTGGCTGCGTACCGAGATCGGCGTGCACCGTCTGGTGCGCAAGAGCCCGTTCGACTCCGGCAACCGTCGCCACACTTCGTTCTCCGCGGTTTTCGTCTCGCCAGAGATCGACGACAAGGTGGAAATCGAAATCAACCCGGCAGACCTGCGGATCGACACCTATCGTTCCTCCGGTGCCGGTGGTCAGCACGTAAACACCACCGACTCGGCCGTACGTATCACTCACGTACCGACCAACACCGTGGTCAGCTGCCAGAACGAACGTTCCCAGCACGCCAACAAGGACACCGCCATGAAAATGCTGCGGGCCAAGTTGTACGAGCAGGAAATGCAGAAACGCAACGCCGCGTCGCAAGCGCTGGAAGACACCAAGTCCGACATCGGCTGGGGTCACCAGATCCGCTCGTACGTGCTCGATGCGTCGCGGATCAAGGATCTGCGCACCAACATCGAACGCAGCGACTGCGACAAGGTACTCGACGGTGATATCGACGAATACCTGGAAGCCAGCCTGAAATCCGGGCTGTAAAAGACGCAATACAGCATCGGCTGATTCAGCACGATCCCTGTAGGAGCCAGCCCTGCTGGCGATCCCCGGGCCGCAAGGTCCGGGGGCAACGAACCTGATGGAATATCTAAAGACATGAGCGACCAACAACTCGACCCGCAAGCCCTGCAACAGGAAGAAAACTCCCTGATCGCCCTGCGCAAGGAAAAGCTGGCTGCCGAGCGCGCCAAGGGCAACGCCTTCCCGAATGACTTCCGCCGCGAAAACTACTGCGAAGATCTGCAGAAGAAATACGCGGACAAGACCAAGGAAGAGCTGGCAGAGGCTGCAATCCCGGTCAAGGTCGCCGGTCGCATCATGCTCAACCGTGGCTCGTTCATGGTGATTCAGGACATGACCGGTCGCATCCAGGTCTACGTCAACCGTAAAACCTTGTCGGAAGACACCCTGGCCGCGGTAAAAACCTGGGACATGGGCGACATCATTGCCGCCGAAGGCACTCTGGCGCGTTCCGGCAAGGGCGACCTGTACGTTGAAATGACCAGCGTGCGTCTGCTGACCAAATCGCTGCGTCCGCTGCCGGACAAGCATCACGGCCTGACCGACACCGAACAGCGCTACCGTCAGCGCTACGTTGACCTGATCGTCAACGAAGAAGTGCGTCAGACCTTCCGCGTGCGTTCGCAAGTGATCGCGCACATCCGCAGCTTCCTGATGAAGCGCGACTTCCTCGAAGTCGAAACGCCGATGCTGCAGACCATTCCGGGCGGCGCTGCGGCCAAGCCGTTCGAAACCCACCACAACGCGCTGGACATGGAAATGTTCCTGCGCATCGCCCCTGAGCTGTACCTCAAGCGTCTGGTGGTTGGTGGCTTTGAAAAGGTTTTCGAGATCAACCGCAACTTCCGAAACGAAGGCGTTTCGACTCGTCACAACCCTGAATTCACCATGTTGGAGTTCTACCAGGCTTACGCCGACTACGAAGACAACATGGACCTGACCGAAGAACTGTTCCGTGAACTGGCGCAGCTGGTGCTGGGCAGCACCGACGTGCCGTACGGCGACAAGGTGTTCCACTTCGGCGAGCCGTTCGTGCGCCTGTCGGTGTTCGACTCGATCCTCAAGTACAACCCTGAGCTGACCGCCGATGATCTGAACGACATCGACAAGGCTCGCGCCATCGCCAAGAAGGCCGGCGCCAAGGTGCTGGGCTTCGAAGGTCTGGGCAAGCTGCAGGTGATGATTTTCGAAGAGCTGGTCGAGCACAAGCTGGAACAGCCGCACTTCATCACTCAGTACCCGTTTGAAGTGTCGCCGCTGGCCCGTCGCAACGATGACAACCCGAACGTCACCGACCGTTTCGAGCTGTTCATCGGTGGCCGTGAAATCGCCAACGCCTACTCCGAGTTGAACGACGCGGAAGACCAGGCCGAGCGCTTCATGGCGCAGGTGGCCGACAAGGACGCTGGCGACGACGAAGCCATGCACTACGACGCCGACTTCGTGCGCGCGCTGGAGTACGGCATGCCGCCAACGGCGGGTGAAGGCATCGGCATCGACCGTCTGGTGATGTTGCTGACCAACTCACCGTCGATCCGCGATGTGATCCTGTTCCCGCACATGCGACCGCAAGCGTAAACGTTTCAGTTGAAAAGCCGCCTAAAACAGGCGGCTTTTTATTGCCTGTCTGGTACAAATGTATCAATTGGTTACTTTTGAAATAGCAGAGGAAGTCCAGTCGTGATGGTTGCAATCGCTCAAGAAGGTGCAGCGGGTATCGCCACTGCGGTCGCTGAAAGTGTTCAGTACCAGGGTCGCAAGGCCAGCCGACAGGGCAGTGAGCAGCGTCGACAGGACATTCTCGACGCGGCGATGAGGATTGTCGTGCGTGACGGCGTGCGCGCGGTGCGCCACCGCGCCGTGGCTGCCGAGGCCGGTGTGCCGTTGTCGGCGACCACCTATTACTTCAAGGATATCGACGACCTGCTCACCGATACCTTCGCTCAATACGTCGAGCGCAGCGCTGCGTACATGGCCAAGTTGTGGATCAACAATGAAGGCCTGTTGCGTGACATGGTCGTCAGTGGCGACGGCAGTCCGGAGTCGCGCTCGCAACTGGCTGACGATATTGCGCGGCTGATGGCGGACTACGTGCACCGGCAGTTGGTCAACCGTCGTGAGCACTTGATGGCTGAACAGGCGTTCCGTCAGGAGGCGTTGCTCAACCCACGTCTGGCGATTCTGGTGCGCTCGCATCAGCAGATTCTGCTGCAGGGCACTTGCCAGTTGTTTCAGGTATTGGGCTCGCGCGAACCGCAACAGGATGCCAAGGTGTTGACGGCGATTATCGGACGGATGGAATATCAGGGCCTGCTCAACGACGCCGAGCCTTTGGCCGAAGAGGACATGCTCGGCATTCTGACGCGCTACATGCACCTGGTGCTCGCGTCGGTCTGATCCTCAGGGGAAACACCGAACCCTGTGGGAGCGAGCTTGCTCGCGAAGACGGACTGACATTCAACACTAATGTTGGCTGTGCTGACGCTTTCGCGAGCAAGCTCGCTCCCACAGGTTCGGTGGAGTATTCAAGGGGCGGCGAATGTTCATAGGGAGTATTGAATGAAAGCCTGGCGTGGCGTGCTGATCGCCTTGTCGTTCCTGCTGCTCAGTGGCTGTCTGGTGACCTTCAAAGAGCCACTGACCGCCAGCGACCCGGCGCCCAAGGGCCTGCTCGGCAAATGGTCGAGCACCAACGCCTGGGGCGAGCCGATGAACCTTGAGCTGACGCGCTTGGGCAACGACCGCTATCAGGCTGTTACGTACTTCAAGGCCAAACCCCGCGAACGCGAAGCCTATCCCTTCACCGTGTCGCGCCATGGCAACCGCTGGTATCTGTCGGCGAAAGTCCCGGCGCAGTACGGTGGCCACTTTACCATCGCCGGCTTTGAACTCACCGACAAACACGAACTGGTGGTCTACAACCTCGATCTCGAGCAGATCAACCAGGCGATCAAACAAAAAGCCCTCGACGGTCAGGCCTTCCAGACCGACGATGGCGACGGCGTGCAGGTCGACAGTAACCTCGACAAGGTCTTTGCTTACCTCGATGATCCGGCCAATTCCGATGTCTTCGTCGAAGCTGTGCGCTACCAGCGTCAGGCTCGCGCCAAATAATTCATTACGTCAGGTGTTCTTCAGGAGTTTCGGGTGGACGATTACCAGCAGACGATACGCATGTTGTCCGACCGCATTGTGCTGGCGCAGACGCCGATCCGTGTGCTCGACGCGGTCAAGTGGGACGAGAATATCCGCAAGGGTTTCCTCAAGGCCAAGGGCAAGGAAATGCCCGCCATTGATCGCGACTACTACCTCAATCGGCCGCTGAGCTTTGATTCGAGCAAGGTCAAACTGGAGTTCCAGAACATCGAGCGCGACATCACCCGCCAGCTCGGCCAGTTCAACCCGGTCGGGCAGATCATGCGGCGCATGTGCAAGGAATACCGCATGGTGGTGCGCATGCTCGAAGCGCGCGGCACCGAGGATTTCGGTCTGATCTCGCAAGAGCTGTACGGCGCCGCGTCCGATGCTTTCCACGCTGGTGACCCGACGCTGGCCGATCTCGGCCTGATGATGTCCGACTATCTGAACAACATTGATGGCCGTGGCGATCTGAAGGACGAGCCGAAAATCCTCACCGCCAAGGACGCCGTTCACCTGCTGCAGACTCGTCTGAACAAGGTTTTTGGCGAGGCTGAGGAAACCATCCGCGTGTTTGAGTCCGACGGCATCGTTGCCGACGCGGCGGCGGGCGCGGATTACATCAAGATCCGCACCGACGCGATGTTCAACGACCGCGACGTGCGCGCGCTGGAAGTCCACGAGGGCCTGGTGCACGTTGGCACCACGCTCAACGGTTTGAACCAGCCGATTTGCACCTTCCTGTCCAAAGGCCCGCCGTCGTCGACAGTGACGCAGGAAGGCCTGGCGATCCTCATGGAAATCATCACCTTCGCCTCTTACCCGAGCCGCCTGCGCAAACTGACCAACCGCACCCGCGCCATTCACATGGTCGAGGAGGGCGCGGACTTCTTGCAGATCTTCGAGTTCTTCCGCGAGCAGGGTTTTGAAATGGCAGAAAGTTATGGCAACGCCAGTCGGGTTTTCCGTGGATCGACGCCGACCGGTCTGCCATTCACCAAAGACTTGTCCTACCTCAAGGGCTTTATCATGGTTTACAACTACATTCAGTTGGCCGTGCGTAAAGGCAAGCTTGAGCAGATTCCGTTGTTGTTCTGCGGCAAGACCACGCTGGAAGACATGCGTACCTTGCGTCAGTTGGTGGATGAGGGACTGGTGGTGCCGCCGAAATATCTGCCGGACCAGTTCCGCGATTTGAATGCATTGTCGGCATGGATGTGCTTCTCCAACTTCCTCAATCATTTGAGCCTGGACCGGATCGAAGCGGATTACTCCAATATCCTTTAAGCCAAACCCTTAACCTGTGGGAGCGAGCTTGCTCGCGAAAGCGGTTTGAAACTCAGCGCATATGTCGACTGACACTCCGCCTTCGTGAGCAAGCTCACTCCCACAGGGTTATATGTTTTTCTCCGAATCGTATTACCAAATTCTGCGAGGTTTCACCGGATGAGAATCCTCGGCATCTTCTGCCTGCTCTTGACCCTCGGCGGTTGCAGCTCTTTGTTGTTCTATCCCGAGCCGGGCCAGATTTTTACCCCGGAAAAAGCCAAACTCGAATACCGCACCGTCACGCTGGTCACGGCGGATGGCCTCAAGCTCAATGCCTGGTGGCTGCCGGCCAAACCCGGCGTAGAGGTCAAGGGCACCGTCCTGCACCTGCACGGCAACGGCGGCAATCTGCCGATGCACTTGGGCGGCAGTTGGTGGCTGCCGAAAAATGGCTATCAAGTGCTGCTGGTGGACTATCGCGGGTATGGCTTGTCCGAGGGCGAGCCGAGTTTGCCGGCGATCTATCAGGACATCGACGCGGCGTTTGCGTGGCTGGACAAGGCGCCGGAAGTCAAAGGTAAACCGCTGGTGCTGCTCGGCCAGAGCCTCGGCGGTTCAATGGCCGTGCATTGGCTGGTGCAGCATCCCGAGCGGCAAAAACAGCTGAAAGCGCTGGTGCTAGACGGTGTGCCCGCCAGCTATCGCAGCGTTGGCCAATATGCTCTCAGCACCTCGTGGCTGACCTGGCCATTTCAAGTGCCGTTGTCGTGGCTGGTGCCGGACGGCGACAGCGCGATCAACTCGATGCCGCAGCTCAACGGCGTGCCGAAACTGATCTTCCACAGCATCGACGATCCGCTGGTGCCGCTTTCCAACGGCATCCGTCTGTATCAAGCTGCGCCGCCCCCGCGCGTGCTGCAACTGACCCGTGGCGGGCATGTGCAGACGTTTGGCGATCCGGTGTGGCGCCAAGTGATGCTGCGCTATCTGGAGGATCCAGAGCATTTCAACGGCCTGCGTCGTCTCGGCGAAATCCCCAATTACCCGCAACCCCCGAATTCTGAAGATGAGAGTCCGCAATGAGTGAAGAACGTAACGCCATCCCGCTGATCATCACCGGTATCTGCAGCATCCTCGGCACCGTCGGGGCGCTGTGGTACTACGGTTACCTGCATTTCGCCAAACCCGAGGATGCGTTGCTGCTCAATGAATTCACCATGCTCAAGACTGTGCCGGGTGAGGATTACAAAGTCTCTCTGGATCCGGCACCGCAAGTGGCGCAGTGCATTGATGGCGTGCTGGTGTTGTTTGATACCGAGCAGAAAGGCCTGACCGGCGTGTTGATCAATGCACAGAAAAAAGCGGTGCGTTGCATGGGCGAAGAGACCCCGCAGAAGCTGCAAGAGTGATTCTGCAGGTTCAGCCCTCACCCTAACCCTCTCCCAGAGGGAGAGGGGACTGACCGAGGTGTTCTTTCGCTATGCGCCGACCTGATCCATCGTTTCGAACACAAATTCTGAAAGCCCCTCACCCCAGCCCTCTCCCTCGGGAGAGGGCTTTTTTGTGGGGGCCGCGATTTCAGCCCGCACAAAAAAACCAGCCTGATCCATCGTGTCGAACACAAATTCTGAAAGCAGCACAAATCAGCTCCCTCTCCCTCGGGAGAGGGCTGGGGTGAGGGGCCGCGATATCAGCCCCCACAAAAAAGCCCCACCTGATCACTCAGGCGGGGCTTTTGCGTTACAGCAGGGCGCTTAGTTCGAGCTGACCGCCGAACGCGGCATCACTGGCTGGTTGTCGTTGGAAATGGTCACTTCCACCCGACGGTTCATCGCACGGCCGGAGGCGCTGCCGTTCTCGGCAACCGGGTATTCCTTGCCGTAGCCTTGAGTGACGATGCGCGCTGGATCAACGCCCATTTTCACCAGCGCGGTGCGCACGGAGTTGGCGCGACGCTCGGACAGCGACTGGTTGTGGCTGGCGGTCCCGGTGCTGTCGGTGTAACCCTCGACGATCACTTTGCGATCCGGGTTTTCCTGAAGGAATTGCGCCAGTTTGTTGATGTTCACCAAACCGCTGGATTTCAGGTCAGCACGGTCGGTAGCGAACAGCACGTCGCCGAAGGTCACCAGCGTACCGCGATCGGTCTGCTTGGCGTTCAGGCTGTCCTGCAGCTGCTTGATCTGCTGATCACGAGCATCCAGGCGCGCCTGGGCACGTTGGGCGGCGGCGTTCTTCAGATTGTTTTCAGCGGTGCGCAGGGCGATGGTCTGCTTGGCCACTTCCACGCGCTGGTTGGTCAGGTAGGCCAGTTGGTCGACTTTGGCCGCGTCTTGCTTGTCCAGATAAGCCTTGTCGGCCTTGTCCAGGTAGTCGCTGGCGTCTTTGGTTTCCAGTGCTGCGACTTTGCTCGCCTGTGGGTTGGCTTGCAGGCCGGCGTAGTTGGTGCGCGCGTTTTCCAGATTCGGGTTAGGCGGAGTCGAGCAGGCAGCCAAGGCAACGCTTGCGGCGAGGAGAGCGGGGATCATCAGTTGCTTACGCATAATTTTCTTCCTTTCTATCGATAAGAGATTCAGCTTTGCGGTCGGGATGCGCGCTTACTGCACGGTGCGCTGACTTTCCTGACGCAGTTCCTGAACACCTTTCTGGGAATCCTTCACAGCCTGTTCGGCTTTAGCGGCCTGAGCCTTGCGTTCGGCGACGCGAGCGTCCCACTCGGCTTGCTCGGACAGGATGCGAGCTTCGTCATACTTCTTGTCGTGCATGGCGATTTCGGCTTGTTTCAGTTTGTCCTGTGCTTGCTTCATCTCAACGGCAGCGAACTCGGTACCGCCAGCGCTGACGGCGCTGTTCACCGCCGACTGGGTCACGGCGTATTGCTCGGTCGGTGGGTTACCGGCGCAACCGGCCAGTACGAAGCTGGTGCCGATGGCCAGAGCCGCCAGTTTCAGACCGCGCAGGTGGGTAAACGAGGTTTGGTTTTTCATGGTCTTCAACTCCATTAGGCATCTCCTGAAAACAACTGAATCCATCCTGGTCGAGGAGCCGAAAGCGTCGTGTGAAAGGCGTTTTTGAAACGCTCGTTCCAGGCGTGGTTACAGGTTCCGACCGGAGGCGTTTTTCAAAAGTTCAGAAAAGATGGCCTATCGCCAAAAAAAACTTTGACCGACTGGACAAGGCTCTAAAGCGGGAACTTTAGCGGGATGGAGCGGTACGCGCGGGTATTTCCATTACCGGAAACGCCTCTATTTGGAGGCAGAAATACAGTCAATGTGGGAGCGAGCCTGCTCGCGAATGCGGTGTGCCAGTCACCATCAATGTCGACTGATATACCGCATTCGCGAGCAGGCTCGCTCCCACAGTTTTGATCTGTGTGGTGTCAGTGTTTTTGCTTGCCGGCAGTGGCCGAGAGGTCATGCAAATGCCGGCGCGAAAGGGCCAGAAAACGCGGCGTAGGCCCGACGTCTTCATACAACGGATCACCCTCCTCATCGGTCGCCACCACCGTCGAACCTTTCACATACGGCAGGCTCGCTTCAAACTCTTCAAGCGCCGCGCCGATCAGTTCGCCAAGCAATTCTTCGACATGACGTTTGGGGTACATCTCGGTAATCGCTGCCAGACGCGCCGCAGCTTCAACGTCCAGATGAATCGCGTAGCCAGTGTCGGTCATACGACCTTTGGCGTTTTCTTCCCAATGCTGGGCGAGTTCACGAATTTTCATGATGACCTCATTTCGCACCTGCTCATGGCAGGTCTGGGTGAGTGTCCGCCGGGGCCGGCGGCAAGCCGTTGTGCGGCTTACTGTTGAGACTAGCTTTCGCCCACAAGGTTTAACGTCCCTTCGTCGGCTGCTTGTAAGAAGCGTCGTAGAGCGGCACTCTCTAGGTCATGCACTCGTTTCTAAGCCGTCCGGATTACTGCTGGGGAATTGCTGATGACCGATATTGATGCACGCTTGCGCGAAGACGTTCACCTGCTCGGAGAGCTGCTGGGCAATACCATTCGAGATCAGTACGGCGAGGCTTTCCTCGACAAGATCGAGCAGATTCGTAAGGGCGCCAAGGCCGATCGGCGTGGTTCGATGGACGCCGAACTGAGCGCCAGCCTCAATCAATTGAGCGAAGACGAATTGCTCCCCGTGGCGCGCGCGTTCAACCAGTTTCTCAACCTGGCGAACATCGCCGAGCAGTATCAGTTGATTCATCGTCGCGAGGAATCGCAGCCGGCGCCGTTCGAATCCCGCGTGCTGCCGGAATTGCTCGCGCGTTTGCGCAGTGAAGGCCACAGCGCCGAATCGCTGGCGCGGCAACTGGCGCGGCTGGAAATCGAACTTGTGTTGACCGCGCACCCGACCGAAGTGGCGCGGCGCACGCTGATCCAGAAGTACGACGCGATCGCCGGGCAACTCGCCGCGCAGGATCATCGCGACCTGACCAGCGCCGAACGCGAACAGATTCAAAACACCCTGCAACGGCTGATTGCAGAAGCCTGGCACACCGAAGAAATCCGCCGCACACGACCGACGCCGGTCGATGAAGCCAAATGGGGTTTCGCGGTGATCGAGCATTCGCTGTGGCAAGCGATCCCCAACCATATGCGCAAGGCCGACAAGGCGTTGTATGAAGCGACCGGCCTGCGTCTGCCACTGGAAGCGGCGCCGATTCGCTTCGCGTCATGGATGGGCGGCGACCGTGATGGCAATCCCAACGTTACCGCTGTGGTGACCCGCGAAGTGTTGCTGTTGGCGCGCTGGATGGCCGCCGATCTGTACCTGCGCGATGTCGATCACCTCGCTGCCGAACTGTCGATGCAACAGGCCAGCGACGCCCTCAAAGCCAAGGCCGGCGACAGCGCCGAACCGTATCGTGCGGTGCTCAAGCAACTGCGCGAACGCCTGCGCGCCACGCGCAATTGGGCACACGCTGCGCTGACTGCACCGACGCCAGCGCCGACAGACGTGCTGCACAACAACCGCGATCTGCTCGATCCACTGGAGCTGTGCTTCAACTCGCTGCACGAGTGCGGCATGGGCGTGATCGCTGATGGTCCGTTGCTCGACTGTCTGCGTCGGGCGGTGACCTTCGGCCTGTTCCTTGTGCGTCTGGATGTGCGCCAGGACTCGTCGCGCCACAGCTCGGCGATGACTGAAATCACCGATTACCTCGGCCTCGGTCGCTACGAAGACTGGGACGAAGAGCAGCGCATCAGCTTCCTGACCCGCGAACTGAGCAATCGTCGGCCACTGCTGCCAGCGCATTTCAAACCGTCCGCCGACACCGCCGAAGTGCTCAACACCTGCAAGGAAATTGCCGCGGCGCCGGGCGCTTCGCTCGGTTCCTACGTGATCTCCATGGCCGGTGCAGCTTCCGATGTGCTCGCCGTGCAACTGCTGCTCAAAGAGTCTGGCGTGCTGCGGCCGATGCGCGTGGTGCCGTTGTTCGAAACCCTTGCCGACCTCGACAACGCCGGGCCGGTGATGGAGCGGCTGTTGCTGCTGCCGGGTTACCGCGCACGGCTGCAAGGTCCGCAGGAAGTGATGATCGGCTATTCCGATTCGGCCAAGGACGCCGGCACCACGGCGGCAGCGTGGGCGCAATATCGCGCGCAGGAACGCTTGGTGGAAATCTGCCGCGAGCAACAAGTCGAACTGCTGCTGTTCCACGGTCGCGGCGGCACCGTGGGCCGTGGCGGTGGTCCGGCGCATGCGGCGATTCTGTCGCAACCGCCGGGCTCGGTGGCCGGGCGTTTCCGCACCACTGAGCAGGGGGAAATGATTCGATTCAAATTCGGCCTGCCGGACATCGCCGAGCAAAACCTCAATCTGTATCTGGCGGCGGTGCTTGAAGCAACGCTGCTGCCTCCGCCGCCGCCGACACCAGAGTGGCGTCACTTGATGGACGAATTGGCCGCCGATGGCGTCAGCGCTTATCGCCAGGTCGTGCGGGAAAATCCGCAATTCGTCGAGTACTTCCGTCAGTCCACGCCAGAGCAGGAGTTGGGTCGCTTGCCACTGGGCAGTCGTCCGGCCAAACGCCGCGCCGGCGGGATCGAAAGTCTGCGGGCGATTCCGTGGATCTTCGGCTGGACACAAACGCGGCTAATGCTGCCGGCGTGGCTGGGGTGGGAGTCGGCGCTGAGCAAAGCACTGGAACGCGGCGAAGGCGAACTGCTCGGGCAGATGCGCGAGCAATGGCCGTTCTTCCGCACGCGGATCGACATGCTGGAAATGGTCCTGGCCAAGGCTGACGCGGATATCGCACTGTCCTACGATCAGCGTCTGGTCGAGCCGGACTTGCTGCCGTTGGGCGCGCAGTTACGCGACCTATTGTCGCAGGCGTGCACGGTGGTGCTCGGCCTGACTGGCCAGTCGCAGCTGCTGGCACATAGCCCGGATACCCTTGAATTCATCCGCTTGCGCAACACCTACCTCGACCCGCTGCATCTATTGCAGGCCGAATTGCTGGCCCGCTCGCGGCAGCAGGATGTCGAGCAGGGCAGCCCGGTGGAACAGGCGTTGCTGGTGTCTGTGGCGGGGATTGCCGCCGGTTTGCGAAATACCGGCTAACGTTTTTGTCGTGGGGCGCGGTAGCCGGACGAAGACCTGGCTGTCACGTTGCCTGACCGGCGAAAGTGCCGCCAGGCGACAGTTAAGGATGGGGTTGCGACTTGGGTTACCGCGTCGCGAGGTCGCGGGGGGCGTCGGTTTCTCCGACTTTTGGCGTCTTGTGTGGGCGCAGCCTGCTGTGTATCTTGATCAGCCTTTGGCCGTTTGTGCGGCCACGACCCGTATTTTCAGGATTCGTCCCAAGCGGCGAATCCTTTGTTTTGTAAAAGCTTTTTATAAAAAAATTGAGGAGCACATCTAATGCGCGTCATTCTGCTGGGAGCTCCCGGGGCCGGTAAAGGTACTCAGGCTAAGTTCATCACCGAAAAATTCGGCATTCCACAAATTTCCACTGGCGACATGCTGCGTGCAGCGGTCAAGGCCGGTACTCCACTGGGCGTGCAAGCCAAGAGCATCATGGATGCCGGCGGCCTGGTGTCGGATGACCTGATCATCGCACTGGTTCAGGATCGCATCGCTCAGC
Source organism: Pseudomonas sp. 43A (assembly GCF_013363935.1). Classification (NCBI taxonomy): domain Bacteria; kingdom Pseudomonadati; phylum Pseudomonadota; class Gammaproteobacteria; order Pseudomonadales; family Pseudomonadaceae; genus Pseudomonas; species Pseudomonas sp. 43A. The sequence goes on along the minus strand of NZ_CP054880.1, from coordinate 5,861,822 downwards.
CAGACTGCGCCAACGGTTTCCTGTTCGACGGCTTCCCGCGCACCATTCCGCAGGCTGAAGCGTTGGTAACTGCCGGTGTTGAGCTGGATGCAGTGGTTGAAATCGCTGTTGAAGACGAAGAAATCGTTCAACGCATCGCCGGCCGTCGTGTTCACGAAGCCAGCGGCCGCGTTTACCACATCGTCTACAACCCGCCGAAAATCGCGGGCAAAGACGACATCACCGGCGAAGAGCTGGTACAGCGCAAGGACGACACCGAAGAAACCGTGCGTCATCGCCTGTCGGTCTACCATTCGCAGACCAAGCCGCTGGTGGAGTTCTATCAGAGCCTGTCCGCGAAAAACGCTGGCAAGCCGAAGTACAGCCACATCCCGGGCGTTGGTTCGGTCGATGCGATCACCGCCAAGGTGCTGGCCGCGCTGAGCTGAAAAGTCTGATCGGCTGCATCATCCACGGCCCGCTTGCGGGCCGTAGTTGTTTATACTGACGCACTTTTTCCCTCCCCTGTTTTGGAAACATCGATGAGCACCTTGCTGGCCCTGGACACCGCGACTGAAGCTTGCTCCGTTGCCTTGCTGCATGACGGCAAGGTCACGAGCCATTACGAGGTGATCCCACGCCTGCACGCGCAGAAGCTGCTGCCGATGATTCAGCAACTGCTGGCCGACGCTGGCACCACGCTGCAAGCGGTTGATGCGATTGCTTTCGGTCGCGGACCGGGCGCGTTTACCGGTGTGCGGATCGCTATTGGTGTGGTCCAGGGTCTGGCGTTCGCGCTGGATCGCCCGGTGTTGCCGGTGTCCAACCTTGCCGTGCTGGCCCAGCGCGCATTGCGTGAACATGGCGTGAGTCAGGTGGCGGCGGCCATCGATGCACGGATGGATGAAGTGTATTGGGGCTGCTACCGCGAAACAGCGGGGGAGATGCGGCTGGTCGCTGCCGAAGCGGTGTTGCCACCGGAAGTCGCTGCGCTGCCGGCGGATGCCAGTGGTGAGTGGTTCGGCGCCGGCACCGGTTGGGGTTATGGCGAGCGGATCGCGGTCGAGCTGACCGGCTCGGATGCGGGCATGCTGCCCCATGCCGAAGACCTGCTGACGCTGGCGCGTTTTGCCTGGGAACGCGGCGAGTCGATCCCGGCGGATGACGCACAACCGGTTTACCTGCGCGACAAGGTCGCCACCCCCAAGGCTCGTTGAGCCTTTAAAAAGATCGCAGCCTTCGGCAGCTCCTACAAGGATCGCACTCCAAATGTAGGAGCTGCCGAAGGCTGCGATCTTTTGATCTTCTGAAGCCAATCGTCAGTTTCCAACCCCCCGCTTTAAACCTTTTGCGCTTTATGTGTTCTAGTTATCACTCGGCGGTTTGCTAAGTCGGTCAAGTGCCGCTAAATTGCCATCATCGATACCGAGCATGAAATTATGCGTATAGACGGCCTTTCCTCTCAGTCCTACCCCATCAAGCGCAAGCCTCGCAAAGGCAATGTGACTGTGGATGAGTCCGTCGACGATATCGACGGCGAGCTGGAATTCCCGACTGAAGAGCAACTGGCCGCCCGCGCTGCCAAAGCCTCGGCCCAACGCCTGAGCAATCTGCCTGCCCGTCAGCAAGACATGATCTACCACCGTGCGATGAAAAAGAGCGTAGCAATGGCCTTGGCCAGCTACCTGAGCACCGCCGGTTTTGTCGATTGGGATGCAGACGTGCTGGGCCTCGATCTGTACATCTGATGGATTTGCCTTACTACCTCGGTTGCCCGTCCTGGAGCGAAAACGCCTGGCGCGAGTATCTGTACCCGGTAGACGCCAAAACCTCCGATTTCCTCGGTCTTTATTCGCAAGTGTTCAACGCCGTCGAAGGCAACACGACCTTCTACGCCAGTCCATCGCCCGCCACTGTGCAGCGTTGGGCCGAGGTCATGCCCGAACACTTTCGCTTCACCGCCAAATTTCCCGGCGACATCAGCCACAGCGGTGATCTGCGCGACCAGCTGACCGCCGCAGAAACTTTCCTGCAATTACTCAAGCCCCTCGGTGCGCGCGTCTCGCCGCTGTGGCTGCAATTGTCGAAAAGCTTCACGCCGCAGCGGCTGCCGGAACTGGCGGCGTTCATCGATGCGCTGGATTGCCCGCTGGCAGTGGAAGTGCGCCATGAACAGTTCTTCGCCAAGGGCGAGAGCGAACGCCTGCTCAATCGCCTGCTGCTGGACCGTGGCGTGGAACGCATCTGCCTCGACCCGCGTGCGCTGTTCAGTTGCCTGTCGACTGAGTCCTCGGTGATTCACGCGCAATCGAAGAAACCGCGAGTGCCGACGCGTCCGGCGGCGTTCACACAGTTTCCGCAAGTGCGCTTCATTGGCCATCCAGAGCTTGAGGCCAACGACCCGTTTCTGCTGCCGTGGGTGGCGAAAATCGCCGAGTGGATTGAAGAGGGCCGTACGCCGTACATCTTCCTGCACACCGCCGACAACCTGTTGGCGGCAAAACTGGCGCAACGTTTTCACGCACAACTGATGCAACGTTTGCCTGGCCTGCCAGCGCTGCCTGAGCTATACAGAGAGCCCGCCGCCGAGCAGCTTGACCTGCTCTGAGGCGGAATTTTTCCTGCCCGGGAGCCAGCCGATGGACGCCTCAGCCCTTCAAGAACAAACCCGTAAGGCCCACGCCTTCAAAGCCCTGCATGAACATTCGGGGACTTTCGTCATTCCCAATCCGTGGGACGCCGGCTCGGCAAAAATGCTCGCGAGTCTCGGCTATCAGGCCTTGGCGACGACCAGCGCCGGCTATGCGTTTTCACAGGGCAAGGCTGACGGTGCCTTGAGTCTTGATGAGACCCTGGCCAATGTCCGCGCGATTGTCGCGGCCACCGATTTGCCAGTGGCGGTGGACCTGGAAAACGGTTTTGCCGATGACCCGGCCGAAGCCGCGAAAAGCCTGATTTGTGCGGCCGAGGCGGGTGCGGTCGGTGGCTCGATCGAAGACGCCACGGGCCGTGCAGACGCGCCGATCTATTGCTTTGAACACGCCGTGGCGCGTATCGAAGCTGCGGTCGCCGCGGTGCGCACGTTGCCATTCCCCTTCATCCTGACTGCCCGTGCGGAGAATTATCTGCACGGCAATCCCGATATCAACGACACCGTTCGCCGCTTGCAGGCCTTCGCCGAGGCCGGCGCCGACGTGTTGTACGCGCCAGGTTTGCGCAACGCCGAAGAAGTGCTGGCGGTGGTACGCGCGGTGGCGCCGAAACCGGTCAACGTGCTGATGTCCGGCGGTTTGAAACTGACCGTGCAGGAGCTGCAAAACATGGGAGTGCGGCGGATCAGTACCGGTTCGGCCTTGGCGTTGGCAGCGTTCGGCGAGTTTTTCCGCGCCGCTGAAGAGATCCAGCAATCCGGCACCTTCGGCTTTACCTCGCAGTCGATGCCGTACGCCAAGGCCAATCAGTTCTTCCAGGGTTGAGCATGGGGCGATGGATTGCGCTAAGCGTCCTGTTGATCATCGGCGGCGCGTTGATCAGTGTCTGGCGCGGTTGGCTGGACGTGCCGTCAGAATGGAATCCATGGGCGCCGCTGGACGTCAAAGCCACGCCCAATTGGCTGACCGGCTACAAGCTGATGCGTTTGCGCAGCGACCCACAACTCTGTGCGCAAGCGTTGAGCAGCTCTGACTTGCGCGTCACGCGTCAATCCGACAGTCCTGACGCCAAGTGCCCGCTGATCGGCGCCCTGCGCGTACAGGGCGGTGAGGTGGCGCTGAGCAGCAGTTTTCTCGCCAGTTGTCCGCTGGCGGTGGCCTACGCGATGTTCGAGCAGCATTCGCTGCAACCCGCAGCACAGTCGGTTTACGGTCAGAAAGTCGTACGCCTCGATCACCTCGGCAGCTTCGCCTGCCGCAATGTCTACAACCGCGAAAGCGGCGCGCTCAGCCGTCATGCCAGTGCTGATGCGCTGGACATTGCCGGGTTTCGTCTGGCCGACGGCCGCAGCATCAGCGTACTCAGGGACTGGCCCAGGCAAAATCAGGACGCGCAGTTTCTGCGTCAGGTGCGCGATGGCGCCTGCGAGGCGTTCAGTCTGGTGTTGAGTCCGGATTACAACGCCGCCCATCGCAATCACTTTCATGTCGATGTCGGCCGCTGGAGCGTGTGTCGCTGAGGTTTAGGCGGCGAGGCGCAGGTTCTGCAGAACGATCGGACGGGCCCAGCCATTATCGAAGTCCAGCGCCTTCTGTTGCTCGACGATTTCTTCTGGCGGGAACGGCGGGTAGGGCTTCTGCATCAGGTCGAGGTCGAACTCGGCAATCGGCAGGTACAGTGGTTTCTTCTGCGGGGCCGGGCCAGGTTCTGGTGTTGGCTGACCATTGTTGATCACCACCGGACGCACCCAACTGCTGTCGAAATCCTGTTGCTCTTGCTGAGCCTTGAGTTCTTCAGGCGGGAACGGTGGGAATGGCTTGTCCAGCAGGTCCATTTCGAATTCGGCGATTGGCAGGAACAATGGCTCCGGCGGACGCACTTCGGTTTCGACTACATCGCACTCGCGCTGACTGACGATGTGCGCGTGCAGCTCGCTGCCGATGGTCGGTTCTTCAGGGCTGCTCAGGTCAACCGGTGGAAACGTGCCGCAGGCAGGCACCACTTCACTCGTCTGTTCGGCCATTGCCTGGGCAAAGAAATCCTGCCACAGGTGACTGACGCCGCTCAGTGCTTGAGTGTTGTGACGGCTAAAGTCGCCATGGGGCGAGATGTAGCCAATCGATGTGGGAAGAATGCCTGACATTTTTTTCGGTTGACGCTCAGCTCTGGCAAAATGCGCGTTGAATGAATTATCGGCGGTTTTTGCCGATCCTTGAATTTTTGAGCGTGTTTTCCATGATCGAGCAACCCGCGGCCTGCCGCATCCATGTCGAAGCCCTCGGCGCGACGTTTGAAGCGCAAGCGCAGCAGTGGGCCGAATGCCTCGGTCTGCCGCGTGAAGTGGCGGACGGCGAGTTCGCCTTGCAGGTTGGCGAACAGGGTTTGCAACTGCAACAGCTCGGCCCGGATGCACCAGGGCCGGTGCGGGTCGACTTCGTTGAAGGCGGGGCGGCGCATCGGCGCTTGTATGGCGGCGGCAGCGGGCAGATGATTGCCAAGGCCGTCGGCATCGCCCAAGGCGTGCGCCCGCGCGTGCTGGATGCCACGGCGGGGCTGGGCAAGGATGCTTTTGTGCTGGCCAGTCTCGGTTGCGAAATGAGTCTGATCGAGCGCCAGCCGCTGATTGGCGCGCTGCTGGAAGATGGTCTGGCGCGAGGCGCGGAAGATTTCGATGTCGCGCCGATCGTGGCGCGGATGAAGTTGCTCAAGGGCAACTCCATCGAAGTCATGCAGAACTGGGAAGGGGAGCCGCCGCAGGTGATCTATCTCGATCCGATGTTTCCGCACCGTGAGAAAACCGCGCTGGTGAAGAAGGAGATGCGTCTGTTCCGGCCGCTGGTGGGCGATGATCCGGATGCGCCGGCGCTGTTGCAGGCCGCTTTGGCTCTGGCGACGCACCGGGTGGTGGTCAAGCGCCCGCGCAAGGCACCGTGCATTGCGGGGCCGAAGCCGAGTCATGCGCTGGATGGCAAATCCAGCCGGTATGACATTTACCCGAAGAAAGCGCTCAAGGCTTAAGACCGAGGCGCCCCCATTCGCGAGCAAGCTCGCTCCCACATTTGAAATGCATTCCAATGTGGGAGCGAGCTTGCTCGCGAAGGCGTCCCCCCAGACACCACAGAATCAGGGGCGATAGGCGCGCATAAACAAAGCCACCACTTCCTCAATATGGCTCTCCGCAGCCTCTTCGCTCAACGGCTCCCCACAGCCATACAACAGCCGAAAATTCCCCGCACCCTTGATCAGGCAGAAGAAATGCTCAGCGGCATTGCGCGGCAGATCAATGCTCAGCGCACCGGTCTCGTGAATGCGCGTCAACAACCGCTCCATCCCTTGCACCATGCGCTGCGGGCCGGCCTCGAAGAAGATCAGCGACAGGTTCGGGTCCTGACTGCCGAGTGCCATGATCAAGCGGTGCAGATTCACCGACTCATCGCTGTTGATCAGCTGGTGAAAGCCTCGCGCAATGTTCAGCAATACATTTTCCACAGCGATGCCTTCGGGCAATTCGAAGAACAGTGGCGGTAATTGCTCTTCGCATTTGGCCACCACGGCGGCGGAGAACAGCGTCTCCTTGTCGTTGAAATGGCTGTAGACCGTCAGCTTCGACACGCCAGCCTCGCTGGCCACCGCGTCCATGCTGGTGTTGGCATAGCCATGACTCAAAAACAGAATTTTCGCCGCGTCGAGGATGGCCTGGCGCTTGGCCAGATCCTTGGGACGGCCCGGGCCGTTTGGAGCTGAAAGATTGTTCGACATTCTTCGCTTTTAATACTGGACTGGTGAGTTTGCTATTAATAACATACCCGCCAGTATAATTATTCCAAGCACCATTAGCGAAAGGTCCGTCACCATGTTCCGCCATGCGTTGTCCCTCGCGTTGCCAGTGAGTCTGGCGTTCCTTTTGTCAGCATGCGGTCAGGAAGAGGCGACGCAAGTCACCGTGCGACCGGCCATGGTGGTGCAGCCAGAGCCCTCGGCGCAGGCGATGGAAAGTTATCCGGGCGAGGTACGCGCCCGCTATGAACCCGATCTGGCCTTTCGTATTGGCGGCAAAGTCAGCCGACGACTGGTCGATGAAGGTCAGCGTGTGAAGGCTGACCAACCGCTCGCTGAACTCGATCCGCAGGACGTGCGTCTGCAACTGGAAGCCACCCGTGCTCAGGTTGCCGCCGCCGAAGCCAATCTCAATCTTGTGCGCGCCGAGCGTGATCGCTACAAAACCTTGATGGATCGGCAGATGGTCAGCCGCTCGGCTTACGACAACGCCGAAAACCTTTACCGTTCCGGTGAAGCCCGCCTTAAACAAATCAAAGCCGAATTCAACGTATCGACCAATCAGGCCAGTTACGCCGTGTTGCGTGCGCCGCAGGATGGCGTGGTGGCCAAGCGTTCGGTCGAGGTGGGGCAGGTAGTCGCCGCCGGGCAAACCGTGTTTACCCTTGCCACCGATGGCGAGCGCGAAGTGCTGATCAGCCTGCCGGAACAGAGCTTCGGCCGCTTCAAGGTCGGTCAGCCAGTGACAGTCGAACTGTGGACGCAACAGAACCAGCGCTTCGCCGGGCAAATCCGCGAACTGTCGCCCGCCGCCGATCCACGCTCGCGCACCTTTGCCGCGCGCATCTCCTTCACCGGCGGCAAAGTCCCGGCCGAACTGGGTCAGAGCGCCCGTGTGTTCGTGCAGTCGGCCGACAGCGTTTCCCTGTCGGTGCCGCTCTCGGCACTCACCGCCGAAAACGGTGCGACCTACGTGTGGGTCGTCAATGGCAACAACACCTTGAAGAAAACCCCGGTGCGCATCGGTCCGTTTGGCGAGAAAAGCGTGCCGGTGCTCGAAGGCTTGAACGCCAGTGACTGGGTGGTGGCTGCTGGCGTGCATGTGTTGCTTGAAGGGCAGCAGGTGCGTCCGGTGGATCGCTCCAACCGTGTGGTCAATCTGGCGGACAAGGAGTAAGTCCCGATGCGCTTCAACCTTTCCGAATGGGCGCTGCGTAATCGCCAGATCGTACTGTTCCTGATGCTTCTTCTGGCCATCGTTGGTGCGTTGTCCTACACCAAACTCGGCCAGAGCGAAGACCCGCCGTTCACGTTCAAAGCCATGGTGATTCAGACCCGTTGGCCGGGGGCGACCGCGCAAGAAGTCTCGCGGCAGGTCACCGAACGCATCGAAAAGAAACTGATGGAAACCGGCGAATACGAGCGCATCGTGTCGTTCTCGCGTCCCGGTGAATCACAGGTCACGTTCATTGCCCGCGACTCGATGCATTCCAAGCAAATCCCTGATCTTTGGTATCAGGTGCGCAAGAAGGTCAGCGATATTCGCCAGACCTTGCCGCCGGACATTCAGGGGCCGTTCTTCAACGATGAATTCGGCACCACGTTCGGCAATATCTATGCGCTGACCGGCGACGGTTTCGATTACGCGGTGCTCAAGGATTACGCCGATCGCATCCAGATCCAGCTGCAACGGGTCAAGGATGTCGGCAAGGTCGACTTGCTCGGTTTGCAGGACGAGAAGATCTGGGTCGAGTTATCCAACGTCAAACTGGCGACCCTCGGCTTGCCGCTGGCGGTGGTGCAACAGGCGTTGCAAGAGCAGAACGCGGTGTCTACCGCAGGTTTCTTCGAGACCGGTAGCGAGCGCTTGCAGCTACGGGTCTCGGGGAATTTTCAGACGGTCGAGGAGATAAAGAACTTCCCGATCCGCGTCGGCGATCGTACGTTCCGCATCTCAGATGTGGCCGACGTGCGTCGCGGTTTCAACGATCCACCGGCGCCGCGCATGCGCTTCATGGGCGAAGATGCGATCGGTCTGGCGGTGGCGATGAAGGATGGCGGCGACATTCTGGTGCTCGGTAAAGCGCTGGAAGGCGAGTTCTCGCGCATCCAGAAAAACCTTCCGGCCGGTATGCAATTGCGCAAGGTTTCCGACCAGCCGGCGGCGGTGAAAACCGGGGTCGGCGAGTTCGTTCAGGTACTGGTCGAAGCGTTGGCGATTGTCTTGCTGGTGAGCTTCTTCTCCCTCGGCGTGCGTACCGGCATGGTCGTCGCGCTGACCATTCCGCTGGTGCTGGCGATGACCTTCGCCTGCATGTATTACCTCGGCATCGGCCTGCACAAGATCTCTCTTGGCGCGTTGGTGCTGGCGCTGGGTTTGCTGGTGGACGACGCGATTATTGCTGTGGAAATGATGGCGATCAAAATGGAGCAGGGCTTTGATCGCATCCGCGCGGCGAGTTATGCCTGGACCAGCACCGCATTTCCAATGCTCACCGGTACGTTGATCACTGCCGCCGGGTTCTTGCCGATTGCCACGGCGCAGTCCGGCACCGGCGAATACACCCGGTCGATCTTTCAGGTAGTGACCATCGCGTTGCTCGCGTCATGGGTGGCGGCGGTGGTGTTTGTGCCGTATCTGGGGGAAAAACTGCTGCCGGATCTGGCGAAAATTCATGCGGCCAAACACGGCACCGGCGATGGCCAGCCTGATCCCTATGGCACGCCGTTTTATCAGCGCGTTCGGCGCTTGGTCGAGTGGTGCGTGATGCATCGCAAGACCGTGATCGTGCTGACGGTCGGGCTGTTTATCGCCTCGGTGATGTTGTTCCGCTTCGTGCCACAGCAGTTCTTCCCGGCTTCCAATCGACTGGAGTTGATGGTCGACCTGAAACTGGCCGAAGGCGCGTCGCTGGCCAATACCACCGGTGAGGTGAAACGGCTGGAGGCGATGCTCAAGGAGCATGCCGGCATTGATAATTACGTCGCCTATGTCGGCACGGGGTCGCCGCGTTTCTATCTGCCGCTGGATCAGCAATTGCCGGCGGCGAGCTTCGCGCAGTTTGTGGTGTTGGCGAAAACCATCGAGGAGCGGGAAGCACTACGCACTTGGTTGATTGAAACGCTTAACGAGCAGTTCCCGGCATTGCGTTCGCGGGTTACGCGGTTGGAGAACGGTCCGCCGGTTGGCTATCCGGTGCAGTTCCGCGTCACCGGTGAGCACATCGAAGAAGTCCGTGCGTTGGCGCGCAAGGTGGCGGCCAAGGTTCGCGAGAATCCGCACGTGGTCAATGTGCATCTGGATTGGGAAGAGCCGAGCAAGGTCGTGTACCTGAATATCGATCAGGATCGTGCCCGGGCGCTGGGTGTGAGCACGGCCAATCTGGCGAAATTCCTCCAGAGTTCGTTGACCGGGTCGAGTGTCAGCCAGTACCGCGAAGACAATGAGTTGATCGAGATTCTGCTGCGCGGCACGGTGCATGAGCGTACCGAGTTGTCGTTGTTGCCGAGCCTGGCGGTGCCGACGGATAACGGCCGCAGTGTGGCGTTGTCGCAGATTGCCACGCTGGAATATGGCTTTGAGGAAGGGATTATCTGGCATCGCAATCGGCTGCCGAACGTGACCGTGCGCGCGGATATTTATGGCAAGGAGCAGCCGGCGACGCTGGTGAAGCAGATCATGCCGACGCTGGATTCGATTCGTGCCGAGTTGCCCGATGGCTATTTGCTGGATGTCGGCGGCACGGTGGAGGATTCCGAGCGTGGGCAGAAGTCGGTGAATGCCGGGGTGCCGATGTTCATCGTCGTGGTGCTGACGCTGTTGATGGTGCAGTTGCGCAGTTTTTCGCGCACGGCGATGGTGTTTTTGACGGCGCCGCTGGGGTTGATCGGGGTGGTGCTGTTTTTGATGGTGTTCCGCCAGCCGTTCGGGTTTGTGGCGATGTTGGGGACGATTGCGCTGTCCGGGATGATCATGCGTAATTCGGTGATTCTGGTGGATCAGATCGAGCAGGATATCGCTTCCGGGCTTAGGCCTTGGCAGGCGATTATCGAGGCTACGGTTCGACGCTTCAGGCCGATTGTGTTGACGGCGTTGGCGGCGGTGTTGGCGATGATTCCGTTGTCGCGGAGTGTGTTTTTTGGGCCGATGGCGGTGGCGATCATGGGGGGGTTGATTGTTGCGACTGCGTTGACGCTGTTGTTTTTGCCGGCGTTGTATGCGGCTTGGTTCCGGGTTCGTCGGGAGGGTTGATTCTTGTGTGACGTGGCGGCCTTCGGGCCGACCATGTTCTTGGAGTTTTGGGTGAATATCCGTTTTTGTGGGGGCTGCCGCTGGCGGTTTCGCTCTTACAGCGAGTCCCTTTGGCAAACGCCCCAAAGGAACCAAAGGTCTGTGCCCTGACGTTCGGCCCGCTCGCTGGGGCTCGGGGTTCCTTCGCTCCGGGATCGATCCGGGGGCATCGCTTCCGGTTTGCTTCGCTGCACCTACTTTCGATGTGTTCGACTTCGTCGAGCGGTCGCTGCGCTCCCACCCCCGGATCAATCCCTCCACTCAGCCTGCCGACGGGCTTCCAGATCAAGATCAAAAGCCGCAGCCGAGCTAACGCTCATCCTGTTGAGTGGTGAGCAGCCGAAGCGATGCGAGGTGGGAGCTGCCTTGCTTTTGCTTTTCTGTGGGAGCGAGCTTGCTCGCGAAGGCGGCCTGACAGCCGACCTGTTTTTTGCAGGTGTACTCAATCCAACTGGAGCGAGCCTGCTCGCGAAGGCGGCCCGACAGCCGACCTATTTTCCGCAGGTGTACTCAATCCAACTGTGGGAGCGAGCCTGCTCGCGAAGGCGACCCGACAGCCGACCTGTTTTTTGCAGGTGTACTCAATTCAACTGTGGGAGCGAGCTTGCTCGCGAAGGCGACCTGATAGCCGACCAGTCTCTAGCTGACGACCCATAGCCCGCTTTACCTGCGCCACTTCCTACATCTTTTTCAGAAGCCTCTGATCTTGAGCCAGATTGCCTCGGATGTTGTACTCCAGCCTCTGCTTTCCAGCTTTCCTGAGTTTGTCTTGATGAAAAAGCCGCCAGCATTGAAAGGTAGAACCGACCCGGTGTTCGACTTATTGGTGCGCCCGCCCCACAAGCATCGTTTGGCGGATTATCTTGCTTTGCTCAAGCCGCTCGATGACCAAGGTCGTTATCTGCCATTTGAAGCGTTGCGTTATCGCTGGGCGCCAGGGCTGGATGCCAAACTGTGTTGGGCCTTGGTCAAGAAGGCGCGGGCTGCCCAGCACATTAACCTTCTGCCACTGGGTGAGCCGGTGCAGTGGGGCAAATTTCTGCTGACGCCGCTGGCACAGAAAACCATTTCCATCGTCGATCGGCAGGCCAGTACCGCGGCGCTGGAATACATGACCAGCCAGATCGGCGAGCGGGCGCATTTCAGTTATCTGCTCAATGACTTGATCGAAGACGAGGCCATCGCCAGTAGCCAGCTGGAGGGCGCGGCGACTACCACGCGCGTGGCCAAGGACATGCTCAAGCAGCAGCGTTTGCCTCGTACTCCGGATGAACGCATGGTGATGGGTAATTACCGAATGATGAATTTTGCCTGGGAGAGGCGTTACGAACTCATGAGTGTGGAGTTGATCACAGCGATCCATCGGGTAGGCGTCGAGGGAATCGATGACGAAAAGTACTCTCCCGGAGTATTCAGGATCAATGATGAAGTGGTTGTTCAGGACGGTGCGGGCAATACCGTACACCGGCCACCACCTGCGGCAGGATTGGCCGCGCGGCTGGAGAGATTGTCGCACTGGCTCAACCTGCCCGAAGGCTCACCGCACGAGAAGAACTATCTGCATCCACTGATCAAGGCGATCACACTGCATTTTGCCTTGGGTTACGAACACCCATTTCGCGACGGCAATGGGCGAGTCGCCAGGGCGTTGTTTTACTGGTTCATGTTTAAAAACGAATTTGCAGCGTTTCGCTATATAGCGATCAGTTTGTTACTGCGTAATGCACCGGTGAAATATGGACGCTCATATCTGCACACCGAGGCGGATGAGTTGGATCTGACATATTTCATCGAATTTCAGTGTTCGGTCATTCAGCGAGCGGTGCTCGGGTTTACCGATGTTTACCGCGAGAGCGTGGGCTGCACCGAGGCGTTCGAGCGCAGGCTGACGAATTGCGGCTTCTTCGATCAACTCACGGAAAAACAACGCGCGTTGTACGAGGTGGCACGAAACGGAGTGGCTAGGGAGTTCACCGCGAGCAATGTAGCTGAGAATTTTGCTTGCTCGTATAGCGAGGCGGCTTCGGCACTAGACGGATTAGATGAGTTGCGGGTTTTTGAACGAAGGAAGATGGGGCGGGAGTGGGTGCTCTTTTTACGTAACCCTGTCGGTGGATGGAAGCACGGGAGCGAATTCCTTCGCCCCCATGTTGCAACTGCCTAGAGCGTGCCGAAGACTTTCTTCGCCAAACTGGTCGCCGCAGCGGCCGGGTTCTGGCGGATGGTTTCTTCCTGCTTGCCGATCATCTCGAACAAGCCATTCAGCGCTTGTTCGGTGACGTAGTTTTCAACATTGGCGCTCTTCGCATCAACAACGCCAAACGCAGCGGCCTGACCAGCAAACGAGTTGTACTTCTGCGCGACGCCAACCTTGTCGGTCGCTTGCTTGACGATTGGCAGGAACTTGGCGCGGATCTGTTCGCGGCTGGATTTGTCGAGGTATTGCGTGGCCGAATCCTTGCCGCCGCTGAGGATGCCTTTGGCGTCTTCCACGCTCATTTTCTTCACGGCGTCGACAAGGATTGGCTGGGCTTGAGTTACAGCGCTTTCCGCAGCCTTGTTCATCGCGGTTTCCAGTTCTTCGACCTGGGCGCCCATGCCGAAGGCTTTCATTTTGCTGGCGGCTTTGCCGAGTTTGCCCGGCAGTTCGATCTTCACGTCCGGGTTGTTGCTGAACCCGCCGGGGGTGCCCAGTTGTTTGACGGCGATTTGCGCGCCTTGGGTCAGGGCATCCTTGAGGCCGCCGGTGGCGTCTTTTTGCGACAGGTCACTCAGCGACAGGGCCAGCGCGCTGGCGGAGATCATCAGGCCTGCGCAGAGGCCGGCGAAGCGAAGGGTAGGGCGGAGCATGGCGGCTTCCTTGTTGCGGAAAAGGGCTGCGGAAAATGAGTTAACGAACGGCGTCGACGCGGATTTTCAGCGGCTGCGGGTCGTTGCCGTCGAGTTGCACGGCGTGGTTTTCGGTGGTGATGAACATCAGTTCGCCGTTGACTTCAATGCGCGCGCTGACCGAGTAGCGATGGCCGGGTTTGACCTGGGCTGGATCGTAGCTCAAGTGGAAGGGCAGCGGCACCTGGCCTTGGACCGGGCCTTTTTGCTCGTCCAGCACGACGGCTGGCGCGTCGGCCAATGAAACGTCTTGCAGGCTCACGCTGAGGGTTGCGCTCGGTGGCAGGGCGATGCGCTGCAGGTAGAACACTTCACCGTCGAGGCCGACCTTGCCGGCAGGTGTGGTCGATTGGCAGGCGCTGAGCAGCGTGGCAGCGGCAAGCAGGGTGAGTTTTTTCATCGGAAGTTCTCCTTTCAATGTGGGAGCGAGCCTGCTCGCTCCCACCAGGTTTGCATCAGGTCTCGGGATGAGTGATGACCTGATCGGCAGCATCCTCACTGCGATGCAGCGCGACCTGACGGATCGACAAACGAATCTCCGCCGGCAACACGCGTTTGGCCGCGCCTTCGGCGAGTTCGCCGAGCAGCTCGTGATAACTCAGTTTGCCAGCCTCGTCGCGACGCAGCACGTCGAGGTCGAGCAAGGTCTGGATGAAGTGGCGGAACAGGCTCTTGTCGAAGAACTCCGGTGCGTTGAGGCCGTGGAGGATCGACAGGCGCTGGGCCATGACCGTGCAGAGGTCTTCCAGCTCTTCGGCGCTGATGCTGTTCTGGCCGCTGTTGAGCAGCAAGGACACGGTCATGTAGAAGCGCTGCAAGGTCTGCGCGATGCTCTTCGACAGCAGCGTCAGCAGGACGAAATGCCGCGAGCTCGGTGCCGGACGCAGATAAACATCCTTCTCGAAACGCAGCAGGCCTTGCTCGACGAACGCTTCCAGCCACTGATCGACCACACCGTCCAGTTCTTCCAGCGTCCAGCGAATGAACAGTTCCGATTGCAGGTACGGATACAGCGCGCGGGTGTAGCGCAGGATCTGTTCGCGGCTCATGCGCGAGGCGCTCTGGAAGAAGCTCGCCAGCAGCGCCGGCAACGCGAAGATATGCAGCACGTTGTTGCGGTAGTAGGTCATCAGGACGGCATTTTGCTCATCCAGATAGAGAATCTTGCCCAGCGCATCGTTCTGCTCGGCGAGCAGGTCCATGTCCTTCACATGCTCGATCAGCGCGCGGCCATCGCCTTCGGGCAACGTGGTGTGCGGCGAGTACGGTACTTTGCGCAGCAGCGCCAGATACAGATCCAGCACTCGCGCCATGGCGCGATCGTCCAGCGCCAGACGCGTAGTCGACAGCAGCGCCAGCGCCACCAGGTTGACCGGGTTGATCGCCGCCGCTTCGTTCAGATGTTGCGCGACTTTCTCGCCAAGGCGATTGGTGGTTTCGTTGAGCCACGCCGGTTTGTACTGCGGACCGAGTTCCTGCTGGCGCCAGTCCGGCTGCTCGGCATCGAGGAATTCCGCCAGTTTGATCGGCTCGCCGAAGTTGACGGCGACCTGACCGAAACGCTGCTTCAGCGCGCCGATGACTTTGAAAATATCGAAGATCGATTCTTTCTTCTTGCTCGCGCCGCGCAGCTCGCCAAGGTAGGTGCGACCCTCAAGCACGCGCTCGTAACCGATGTACACCGGCACAAACACGATCGGCATGCGCGACGAACGCAGGAAGCTGCGCAGGGTGATCGCGAGCATGCCGGTTTTTGGTTGCAGCATGCGCCCGGTGCGCGAGCGGCCACCCTCGACGAAGTATTCGACCGGGAAGCCTTTGGTGAACAGTGTGTGCAGGTATTCGTTGAACACCGAGGTGTACAGCGGATTGCCCTTGAATGTGCGACGCATGAAGAATGCACCGCCACGGCGCAGCAGGCTGCCGATCACCGGCATGTTCAGGTTGATCCCGGCGGCGATGTGCGGCGGGGTCAGGCCGTTGCGGAACAGCAGGTACGAGAGCAGCAGGTAGTCGATGTGGCTGCGGTGGCACGGCACGTAGATCACTTCGTGGCCTTGCGCGACTTTCTGCACGCCTTCGATGTGGTTGACCTTGATGCCGTCGTAAATCTTGTTCCAGAACCAGCTCAGCACCACTTCGAGGAAGCGAATGGCGGTGTAGGTGTAGTCCGAGGCGATCTCGTTGCCGTAGCGCAGGGCCTGGGCCTTGGCTTTTTCCGCGGAGATGTTTTCGCGCTCGGCTTCGTCGAGGATCGCTTGCTTGACCAGTGGCTGGTTGAGCAGACCTTTGACCAGGTTGCGACGGTGGGAAATGTCCGGGCCGATGACCGCTGCTTTCAGATTGCGGAAGTGCACACGCAGGATGCGCTGGGCCATGCGCACGGTGCGCTCGTGGCCCTTGTTGTGCTCAATCAATTCGCGCAGATGAATCGGCGCCGAGAATTGCACACGGGTTTTACGGCCGAGGACGATGATGCTCAGCAGCCGACGCAGACGTCCGGTAACGGCCCAACTGTCGGCGAACAACAATTTCCACGGACTGTTTTCGCTGTCCGGCGACTGACCCCAGAACACGCTGACCGGAATGATCTGCGCGTCTTCGGCAGCGTTCTGCGTGAGCGCGCTGACCAGACGGGTCAAGGTCGGCGGCGCACCGCGTTTGTCCTGGCGGCCGAGCCAGTCGGGATCCGGCGTCAGGTAGAAAAACGCCGCCGGTTCGATCAGCGAACCGACCGATACCGGCAACACCGGACGCGGCAGGCCGGCCTTGGTGCACTCGGTGTCGAGCACGGCCAGATCGGTCAGCGAAGGGTTTTGCAGGACGTAGAACACCGGACGACTGCGGTCGAGGTTGAGGGTGAACGACGACTGGTTGATCGTCTCCGAGCGAACCCAGAGGTACAACAGTCGGCGCAGGGTGCCAAACACAAGACGGCGGAACGGGGAACGGGTCATACGGCTTCTGCATGAGTTGATAAACCGAGCGGTTGCTCGGGAGGTCGACAGTTTGCCGTATTCACCGAAAATCGGCAAAAAAGCGGCGAAGTAATCTCCTGTTGAGAGTTTTCGCGCCTGTCATATACTCGGCGGTCTGTCGCCGGGGCCCTTTTATGGACGTCGGATGCAGGCTGACGTTCCTCAAAGGCTTTCCTGCGAAAAGCCTGTTCAATAATAAAAAAGGAGTATGAACAGATGGCAACACGTGAAACCGGCAATGTGAAGTGGTTCAACGACGCCAAAGGCTACGGCTTTATCCAGCGCGAAGACGGGGTGGACGTGTTCGTGCACTACCGCGCGATTCGTGGCGAAGGGCATCGGTCGCTGACCGAAGGCCAGCAGGTCGAATACGCGGTGATTACTGGCGAGAAGGGTTTGCAGGCTGAGGATGTTGTAGGCCTGTAACCTTGAAGATCAAAAGATCGCAGCCTTCGGCAGCTCCTACGGGTGTACACATGACCCTGTAGGAGCTGCCGAAGGCTGCGATCTTTTGCTTTTAGGCAGTTTTCCAGGTGATTTCTTCTTCGCCGTCTTCGCTGATGCGCATCCAGCGATCCGCCGTCTCCTCACCTTCTTCCTCGACCCACGTGCCCGGTGCGCAACGCACTTCCACGTTCAGCGCAGCAAATGCGGCGCGGGCGCAGGCGATGTCGTCGTCCCACGGCGTCTGGTCGCTTTCCAGGTACAGGCTGTTCCATTTGCCCACCGCTTTCGGCAGCCAGGTCACCGGCACGTTGCCGGCCTTGCACTTGTAAGTCTGGCCTTTCTGTACCCAGTCGCTGCACGGGCCCAGCGCGGCGCTCAGCCAGGCGGAAATGGCCTTGTGGTCGACGTCGGCGTCTTTCAGGTAAATCTCGATGTCCGGTTGGCGCATGGATGTCCTCACTGCGGGTCTGAAAAATCCATTCGCGGATTTAGCCGGCCCCGGGCCTGTGCCCGAGACCAAAAGTTATTGAAGAACGAAATAATCGTAGCGCATCGACACGGTGGTCTCGAACGGCTCGGCCTGTTCGATCACCGCCGCGCGACGCTCGGCACTGGCACGCCAGCCGTGGGGCGTCATCGCCAACAGGTTGGCGCGATCCTCGGGCTTGTCCAGCGTCAGCTTGAATTCCAGGGTTTCGCTGTGCGCCAACGCCATGCCTTCCGGCACCAGGGCCAGATGCTTGTCGTCGGTGTATTCGCGCACTTCGTCGTACAGGCGCTCGCGCAGTTCCATCAGATGGCCACTGGTCGGGCCGACTTTCATCAGGCCGCCGCCGACACTGAGCAAGCGCTTGGCCTCTTCCCAGTCCAAAGGACTGAAAACACTGGCGAGAAACTGGCAACTGCCCGACGCCAACGGCACACGGGCCATGCTGGCGATCAACCAGGTAATCGCCGGGTTACGCTTGCAGGCGCGTTTAACCGCTTCGCGGGAAATGTCCAGCGCGTAGCCGTCAGCGTTCGGCAAGGCCTCGGCGATTTGCGCGGTGTAGTAACCCTCGCCACAACCGATATCGACCCAGCGAACCGGCGCATAACTCGCCGCCAGCTCGGCCAGACGCTTGGCCACCGGCGCGTAATGCCCGGCGTTCAAGAAATCACGGCGCGCTTCGACCATGGCCTGGTTATCGCCAGGGTCGCGGCTGTTTTTGTGCTGCACCGGCAACAGGTTCAGATAACCCTGGCGCGCACGGTCGAAGCGGTGGCCGGCGGGGCAGACCACGCCGTTGTCCACCGCATTCAGTGGTTCACTGCAGATGGGGCAAGCGAGCATCAGGCGAGCAACTTGATCAGGGTCTGGTAGTAGATCTCGGTCAGTACGTCGAGATCCGCCGCCAGCACGCGTTCGTTGACCTGGTGAATGGTCGCGTTGACCGGGCCCAGTTCAACAACCTGCGTGCCCATGGTCGCGATGAAACGTCCATCGGAGGTACCGCCGCTGGTCGACGCCTTGGTCTCGCGACCAGTGATGTCCTTGATGCTCGCCGACACCGCGTCGAGCAGCGCGCCCGGTTCGGTGAGGAATGGCAGGCCGGACAGCGCCCAGTCGATGTGCCAGTCCAGATCGTGCTTATCGAGAATGTCAGCCACGCGTTTCTGCAGGCCTTCAACGGTCGATTCGGTGGAGAAACGGAAGTTGAACACCGCCACCAGATCACCTGGAATCACGTTGGTCGCGCCGGTGCCGGAGTTGACGTTGGAAATCTGGAAACTGGTCGGCGGGAAGAAATCGTTGCCGTGATCCCAATGTTCGGCGGCCAGTTCGGCCAGCGCCGGAGCGGCGAGGTGGATCGGATTCTTTGCCAAGTGTGGATAGGCGACGTGGCCCTGAATACCTTTGACCGTGAGCTTGGCGCCCAGCGAGCCGCGACGGCCGTTCTTCACTACGTCGCCGACCAGTGTGGTGCTCGACGGTTCGCCGACGATGCACCAGTCCAGACGCTCATTACGCGCGGCCAAGCGTTCGACCACTGCTTTAGTGCCGTGGTGCGCCGGGCCTTCTTCATCGCTGGTGATGAGGAACGCGACCTTGCCCTTGTGGTTCGGGTAATCGGCGACGAAGCGCTCAGCGGCGACAGTCATCGATGCCAGGCTGCCTTTCATGTCCGCCGCGCCACGGCCGCAGAGCATGCCGTGTTCATCGATCAGCGCGTTGAACGGGTCGATCTGCCACGCGGTCACCGGACCGGTCGGCACCACGTCGGTGTGGCCAGCGAAGCACAGCACCGGACCGTCGTTGGTACCGTGGGTCGCCCAGAAGTTATCCACATCTTCGATGCGCATCGGCTCGAGAGTGAAACCGGCATCGCCCAGGCGCTGCATCATCTGCTTCTGGCAATCGGCGTCGACCGGCGTCACGGACGGACGGCGGATCAGGTCGATGGCGAGTTGGAGGGTCGGCGAAAGGTCGGCGTGGGCCGTCATGGAAAACTCCGGGGTCATGAATTTGAGCTGGGGCCGATGTGGGAGCGAGCTTGCTCGCGAAAGCGGTGTATCAGGCAACATAAGGGTTGAATGTTACAAAGCCTTCGCGAGCAAGCTCGCTCCCACAGGGATTGGGTTCGGTCAATCAGACCGGTTATCACGCCAAGCCCCGCAAAATGGCGGTTATCTTAAAGCAAAACGGCGACCATTGGCCGCCGTTTAGTGCATCGATGAGGATTTAGACGACCGGCGCCGGTTCGGGCGCAGCGGCAGGTTTGGGCAGTGACGACAGGAACGCCATGATCAGCGCCGCCAGATACGGCAGCGACTGCACCAGCAACATCACCACCCAGAAACGCATGTCGTTGCTCGGCATGCCGTTGACCAGGAAGATCCCCAGCGCCGCGCCCCACAACAGCAGCATGATGAACAGCTCTTCGCGCGCCTCGGAAATCGCCACCCAGAAGCCATGGTTGTCGGCGTTTTTCGGCGTGCGGAAGAACGGAATGCTGCTGGTGAAGAAGCCGTACAGCACCGCTTTGGCGATGGTGTGCGACAACGCCAGCCCGGCCAGTGCCGCGCAGAATGCATCTTTCAGGTTCACGCCAACGGCGCGACGGTAGAGGAAGATGATCTTGCCGACCTTGAACACGAACAACGCCAGAGGCGGGATTGCGAAGATCAGCAGCGGCGGATCGACCCGTTGCGGCACGATGATCATCGCCGCCGACCACAACAGCGCGCCGACGGTGAAGAAGATGTTCATGCCGTCCGCGACCCACGGCAACCAGCCCGCGAGGAAGTGGTAACGCTGGCCGCGCGTCAGCTCGGTGTCCTTGCCGCGCAGCAGGCTGCCGGTGTGACGTTTGATGATCTGGATCGCACCGTAGGCCCAGCGGAAACGCTGTTTCTTGAAGTCGATAAACGTATCCGGCATCAGACCCTTGCCGTAGCTGTCGTGGTAATACGCCGCCGACAGGCCTTTCTCGAATACGCGCAGACCGAGTTCGGCGTCTTCACAGATGCACCAGTCGGCCCAGCCCAATTCTTCCAGCACCGAGCGACGGGTCATGGTCATGGTGCCGTGCTGAATGATCGCGTCACGGTCGTTACGGGTGACCATGCCGATGTGGAAGAAGCCTTTGTATTCGGCATAGCAGAGCTTCTTGAAGGTGCTTTCGTTCTGGTCGCGGTAATCCTGCGGCGACTGCACCACGGCGATTTTCGGGTCGGCGAAGTGCGGCACCATGTGTTTCAGCCAGTTCGGGTGCACGCAGTAATCGGAGTCGATCACAGCGATCACTTCGGCATCCTTGGCGGTGTGCGGAATCAGGTAATTCAACGCGCCGCCCTTGAAACCGGCCAGCGGTGAAACGTGGAAGAACTTGAAGCGCGGGCCGAGAGTTTCGCAGTAGTCACGCACCGGCTCCCACACCGCCGGGTCCTTGGTGTTGTTGTCGATGATCAGGACTTCGTAGTCCGGATAATCGAGCGCGGCGAGGGCGTCGAGGGTCTGTTTGACCATTTCCGGCGGCTCGTTGTAGCACGGCACGTGAATCGAGACTTTCGGGCGATAGCTGGAGTCGCCTTCAACCGGCAGGAATTCACGCCGACGTTTGTGAATCCACACCGCTTCGGCCAGTTCATGCGCCTCGGTGAGCAGCACGATAAACACGCCGAGCGCACCGAGCGCCAAGAGGAAGCCCACCGTCAAACTGAACCACGTGCTGTATTGCAGGCTGTAGTCGTAACCGATCCACACCAGCACCGAGCCGCAAAGGAAGGCGATAAAGGTCAGGAAGATCCGCCCACGCTGACGCAACGCCGAGCCGTCGATCATCAGCAGGGTCAGCGACAACAGCGCCAGTACCACCGAACCGATGGCCAGCACGCGCCACTGCGGGATCGCGACCACCGGCCCTTCGAAGTTGAATTTCTGCTGCCGCGCAGCGTTGAACACGCCCCAGTACGCGCCCACCGAACCTTCGTCGCTGGCCTTCCACGGCTGGTCAAACGCTTCGATCACGAAGTAGTTGAAGCCTTGGCGGTTGAGCTTGTTGACCAGGGTGCGCAAATAGATCGCCTGATCCGCCGGCGATGCATCGGCGCCACCGCGCATACGACCGTTGCTCGGCCAGCCGACCTCGGAGAGCAGCAGCGGTTTTTTCGGGAACAGTTTTTTCAGGTCGCGGGCGCGGTCGAAAACGAACTGCCCGGCCTTGTCGACCGGAATGAACTCCCAGTACGGCAGAACGTGCGCGGCGATCAGGTCAACGTGCTTGGCCAACTCCGGGTGTTCTTCCCAGACGTGCCATTGCTCGGACGTGGTCACCGGCACTTTCACCGCCGCGCGCACGCGATCGAGCAGCACGCTCAGCTCTTGCGCGGTGATTTCCTTGCGGAAGATCGCTTCGTTACCGACCACCACGCGCACCACGCTGCGCGAGGTGTTGGCCAATTCGATGGCGCGGGTGATTTCCCGTTCGTTGCGTTCCTGGTCCGGGCTGATCCAGATCCCCAGCGTCACGCGCAGGCCGAATTCTTCAGCCAGTTTCGGGATGTCTTGCAGCGAGCCGTCGACCGAGTAGATGCGGATGTTGTCCGTCAGCTTGCTCATGATCTCCAGGTCGCGGCGCATTTCGTCGTCAGTCGGGTACTGATCTTTCTGCGGATATTGTCCCTGCTGGAACGGCGAATAGGAGAAACCGGAGATCTGCTCCGGCCAGTTCGGCGCGGAAACCGGGCGATTGATCAGCGCCCAGAAACCGGTGAACAGGGCGGCGATTGCCAGAACCACCACCAGGTTGAGTCCAAATTTACGCGATGACATAGCTATTTCGGGTTCCAAAGGCTGTGGAACGGAGGATCGGTCGGCTAGACGCCCGAGGGGCGCGCATCCTACACCGGCAGTTCGCCAGTCGTACATCAGACAGGGAAATGCCCGACATTGGGCAGCCGACTTTGACTTAAGTTCTTACACTTGTAGCTGATGTTTAGAACTTGTCGCCGCATAGCCCTATAATGCGCGCCGGTTTTTGGGGTAATGGTCATGAGTACAGAAGATCCGCGGTTTGCAGGCATCGCCCGTTTGTATGGCATTGAAGGCCTGGAACGCCTGCGCGCGGCCCATGTGGCGATTGTCGGCGTCGGTGGCGTCGGTTCCTGGGCGGCGGAAGCCATGGCCCGTTGTGGCGTCGGCGAGATTTCGCTGTTCGACCTTGATGACGTCTGCGTCAGCAACGCCAACCGCCAGTTACATGCGCTGGACAGCACCGTCGGCAAACCCAAGGTCGAGGTGATGGCCGAGCGTCTGCGCGGGATCAACCCGGATTGCACGGTGCACGCGGTGGCGGATTTCGTCACCCGCGAGACCATGGCCGAATACATCACGCCGAATATCGACTGCGTGATCGACTGCATCGACGCGGTCAACGCCAAGGCTGCACTGATCGCTTGGTGCAAGCGCCGCAAGATCCAGATCATCACCACTGGCGGTGCGGGCGGGCAGATTGATCCGACGCTGATTCAGGTGTGCGATCTCAATCGCACCTTCAACGATCCATTGGCGTCGAAAGTGCGTTCGACGTTGCGTCGTGATTATGGTTTTTCGCGCACCGTGACCCGCCATTACAGCGTGCCGTGTGTGTTTTCCACCGAGCAGCTGCGCTATCCGAAACCGGATGGCAGCATTTGTTTGCAGAAGAGTTTTGTCGGCGATGGCGTGAAGCTGGACTGCGCCGGCGGGTTTGGCGCGGTGATGATGGTCACGGCGACGTTTGGCATGGTCGCGGCGACCAAGGCTGTGGACAAGATTGTCGCGGGTGTGCGGCGCCCGGCTGACCGAGTCAAACCTCAGATTTGATGGTGGGGCTTATGGCCTTATCGCGAGCAGGCTCACTCCTACAGGGGAACGCATTCCAATTGTAGGAGTGAGCCTGCTCGCGATGGCTGCGAAGCAGCCGCTTTAAAGCGCCAACTCATTCATTCGCTGGAGCACGGCATTCAGGCCATTGCTGCGCGATGGCGATAGCTGGCGCGACAGGCCGAGCTGATTAAACCAATCCGGCAAATCGATTTGCTTTAAATCAGCCACCGACAAGCCGTTAACCCGCAACAGCAACAACGCCACCAACCCGCGAATCATCCGCGCATCGCTGCTTGCGCTGAATTGCCAGTGACCGTCGTGCAGTTCGCCAACCAGCCAGACCTGACTCTCACAGCCATGCACCCGATTAGCCTCGCACTTGTCCGCATCGCTGAGCGCCGGCAGACGATCACCAAACTGCATCAGCAACCGCGCCCGCTGTTCCCAGCCCGCTGCATTCTGAAAAGTCTGCAGCGCCTCGGCTGCCTCGACCGGCAAGCTCATCGCAACATCTCCAGCGCCTGATCCAGCGCTTCAAAGAAGCGTTCCAGATCCTCCGAGTCGTTGTACAACGCCAGCGATACACGAATCGCCCCGGCCAGTTCGAAGCTTTTCAGCAGCGGCATCGCGCAGTGATGCCCGGCGCGCACGGCGATACCTTGCTCGGTCAGCAGATGCGCCAAATCGGCGTTGTGCACGCCCTCGACGACAAAACTTGCCAGCGCCAGTTGCGGCTTGCCGAGCAGACGAATGCCGTTACGAGCGGCGAGGCCTCGCAGCAGATAATCATGCAGCGCCGCTTCGTGGGCCGACACCGCGTCCTGATCCAGACCTGCCAGATAATCGAGGGTTGCGCCGAGGCCGATCACACTGGCAATCGGTGGCGTACCCGCTTCAAAACCCAGCGGAGCAGGGCGGAAACGCGCGTCGTGATAGTTGGCTTCCAGCACCATTTCGCCGCCGAATTGCCAAGGCTTCAATTGCTCAAGTGCAGCGTTGCGGCCGAATAACACACCGAGGCCATCCGGGCCATACAGCTTGTGGCTGGAAAACACATAAAAGTCGCAACCCAGCGCCTGCACGTCATGCCGGCCGTGAACCACGCCTTGCGCGCCATCGACCACGGTCAGTGCGTTTTGCGCCTTGGCCATGCCCAGCAATGCCGGCAATGGCTGCCATGCGCCGAGCACGTTGGACAGCTGACTGACCGCCAGCAAGCGCGTGCGCGGGCCGATCAGGTGCACAGCGGCAGCAAGGTCGATCAGACCGTCGGCATCCAGCGGCAGGATCACCAGCTTCAGATTGCGTCGTTGTGCCAGTTGCTGCCACGGCAGCAGGTTGGCGTGATGCTCCAGGGCGCTGATGACAATTTCATCGCCCGGGTGGAAAAGATGTTCCAGGCCATAAGCCAGGAGATTCAGCGCACTGGTGGCGCCGTGGGTAAAGACGATCTGCCCGCTGTCACCGGCATTCAGCCACTGGGCCACCTTCAACCGACTGTCTTCGAACGCCTGCGTGGCATGGGCGCCCGGCAGGTGTTGCGCACGGTGCACATTGGCCGCGCCGTTGGCGTAGTAATGCGTCAGTGCGTCGAGCAGGGCTTGGGGTTTTTGCGTGGTGGCGGCGTTGTCCAGATAGGTCTGGTCTTGCCGTTGCAGTGCGGCGATAGCCGGGAAATCGGCACGCCACGGGGAGGGAATCATCATTTGTTCAGCCCTGTGAACTTGGGCGGGTGTACACAAGACACTGTGGGAGCGAGCCTGCTCGCGAAGGCGTCCTTGAGGACGCTAAAAGCTTCGCGAGCAAGCTCGCTCCCACAGGAGGTCGATGTGCTGCTTAGTTGTGAGCGTGCAGCGCTTCGTTCAGTTCGATCGCCGATTTGTGGGTTTTGCATTCCACAGCACCGGTTTCCGAATTGCGGCGGAACAGCAGGTCAGTCTGACCGGCCAGCTCGCGTGCTTTTACAACCTTGACCAGGTTGTTGTTTTCGTCGAGCAGCGCCACCTTGGTACCGGCGGTCACGTACAGGCCCGACTCGACAGTGTTGCGGTCGCCCAACGGAATACCGATACCGGCGTTGGCGCCGATCAGGCAGCCTTCGCCAACCTTGATCACGATGTTGCCGCCGCCCGACAGGGTGCCCATGGTCGAGCAACCGCCGCCCAGATCGGAACCCTTGCCGACGAATACGCCAGCGGAAACGCGGCCTTCGATCATGCCCGGGCCTTCGGTGCCAGCGTTGAAGTTGATGAAACCTTCGTGCATCACGGTGGTGCCTTCACCGACGTAAGCGCCCAGACGCAGACGCGCCGCGTCAGCGATACGTACGCCGGCCGGTACCACGTAGTCGGTCATTTTCGGGAACTTATCCACCGAGAACACTTCCAGCAATTCGCCACGCAGACGGGCTTCCAGTTGCATTTCCGCCAGTTCGCTCAGGTCGATGGCGCCCTGGCTGGTCCACGCTACGTTCGGCAGCAGCGGGAAGATCCCGGCCAGGCTCACGCCGTGTGGCTTGACCAGACGGTGCGACAGCAGGTGCAGCTTCAGATAGGCCTCAGGCGTCGAGGTCAGCTGTGCGTCTTCCGCCAGCAAAGTGGCGACCAGCGGCTTGTGGCTTTCCGCCAGACGGGTCAGCAGCTTGCCTTGCACGGCGTCGATGGCTTTCACGGCTTCAGCCAGTTGTGCGGCCTGGGCGGTGGTGAAAGTGATGGCCTGGTTGCCTTCGGTGTAACCGAGGATCGGCGCAACAGCGGCGACCAGTTCGGCCGAAGGGTTGAGCAGTGGCTGTGCGTAGAACACTTCCAGCCACGCGCCTTGACGGTTCTGAGTGCCGACACCAAAGGCGATGCTGAACAGGGAATTGGACATGTAAATACACCTCTACAAAGAGTGACGGGCTGCTTACTTCAGAGCGGCCGCGTAGATATCTGGCTTGAAGCCAATCAGGGTTCGGTCACCGAGATCGAGCACCGGGCGCTTGATCATCGAGGGTTGAGCGAGCATCAGTTCGATGGCTTTCGATTGGTCGAGATCGGCTTTGCGTTCGTCGTCGAGTTTGCGAAAGGTCGTGCCTGCGCGGTTCAACACCGTTTGCCAGCCGTGTTCGTCACACCATTGGGTCAGGTGTTCACGGTCGATGCCGGCGCTTTTGTAATCGTGAAAGTCGTAGCTGACAGCGTGTTCATCGAGCCAGGTGCGCGCCTTCTTCATGGTGTCGCAGGCTTTGATGCCGAAAAGGTGCAACGTTTTACTTGAAACGGTCAAGGAATCGCCCCCTTTACAGGTGCTGGAAAAAAATGGTGTCGGATTATGCCATGACCAAACGGTTTCGCGGCGCCCGGCTTCATTTGGCAATGCAAAACCCTGTGGGAGCGAGCTTGCTCGCGAAGGGGCCGTGTCAGTCAAAATCTCTATTTATGACACACCGTATTCGCGAGCAAGCTCGCCCCCACATTGGTACGGCGTGTACGCGTGCGACATAGGTGCAACGGTCAGACGCATCCTAAGCGTCTAATATGGCAGTTCAACGCTGTCGATTGTCTGAGATTTCCGCTTTATGCAAACCGCTTACACCGTCCTGATCCTGCTGATGCTGGTCAGCGTCTCGCGGCTGGTCGGACGGGTCATCCCGTTGCCACTGCCGCTGGTACAAATCGCCGCCGGCGCCTTGCTCGCCTGGCCGACCCTCGGCCTGCATGTGGCGCTCGATCCAGAATTGTTCCTGTTTCTGTTCCTGCCGCCGTTGTTGTTTTCCGATGGCTGGCGCATGCCCAAGCGCGAGTTCTGGCATCTGCGCGGGCCGATCCTGACGCTGGCGGTGGGGCTGGTGCTGTTCACTGTGGTTGGCGCCGGGTACTTCATTCATTGGTTATTGCCGTCAATTCCGTTACCCGTAGCCTTTGCCCTCGCCGCTGTGCTGTCGCCGACCGACGCCGTGGCGGTCTCGGCGATTTCGCAAAACCGCCTGCCAACCCCGCTGATGCATATATTGCAGGGCGAGGCGCTGATGAACGATGCCTCGGGTCTGGTGACCTTCAAGTTCGCCCTGGTGGCGGCCATCACGGGCGTATTCTCGCTGACCAACGCCAGCCTGACCTTTGTCGTGGTGGCGCTCGGTGGTCTGGCAGTCGGTGTGGCATTGAGCTGGCTGGTCGGGCGCTTGCGGGCGTGGATGATCGCCCGAGGCTGGGACGATCCGGCCACTCACGTGGTGTTCATGTTGCTGCTGCCGTTCGCCGCTTATGTGTTGGCCGAACGGCTCGGCGTCTCGGGCATTCTCTCGGCGGTGGCGGCGGGGATGATGCAGAGCTGGCTCGACCTGCTGCCGCGGCAGACCAGCACCCGCTTGCTCAATCGCAGTGTCTGGTCGCTGCTGGAGTTCGCCTTCAACGGTTTGATCTTCCTGCTGCTGGGCCTGCAATTGCCCGACATCATCAAAGCCGTGGTCAGCCACGAGCCGACCTTGTGGCCGACGCTGTTTTATCGCTGTCTGGATGTCGTGGCAATTTTTCTGGCGCTGGTATTGCTGCGTTTTATCTGGGTGCAAAGCATCTGGCGCTTATCGGTGCTGCTGCGCCGCTTGCGCGGCAAGGGCGAGCTGACACAAGTGCCGACGGCGCGCTCCTGCTGGCTGCTGACCGTCGGCGGGGTGCGTGGAGCGGTGACGCTGGCCGGTGTGATGTCGGTGCCGATGTTGATGGGGGCCGATGCTTTTCCCGAGCGTGATCTGCTGATTTTCATTGCCGCCGGGGTGATCCTGTTGTCACTGGTGTCGGCTTGCATCGCCTTGCCGCTGTTGCTGCGCGGAATTGAAAAGAGCCCGGATGACAAGCGCCGCCAGGAAGTGCGCGACGCTTGGCGCAAGACTGCCGAAGCGGCGATTCATGCCCTGGAAACTGAGGAGGTCGCCCCGCAGGACGCCGCTCAAGCCGCTCTCTCGGCGGAACTGAAGGCGCGGATCATGTCCGAGTATCGCCATCAACTGGAAGTATTCAACGATTCGGCAGAGGCCCAGGCGCTGGCGTTCCAGATGGATCTGCTGGAACGCCGTTTGCGTTTGAAGGCGCTGCGGGCACAACGCCTTGAACTTTACAGCTTGAGTCGCCAACACGAGATTGGTGATGACGTTCTGCGAGAAGTGTTGGCAGATCTTGATTTAAGCGAAGCGAACCTGGGGCAGGTCAAATAACTATCCACTGGCGGGTAAAGTCATTCGCTCGCTTGCGGTGGATAGGGGTAGGCCATTGCCATGAAGGCTTTGTCGTGTTCACTGAGTTCCAGATTGGGAAAGATCTGGAAGTCACCTTCAGTCCAGGTCTGCTGGATGACGTAGTGCATGATCGATTTACGGTCATACATTGAATAAAGACTTTCGCTCGGGTCGGCACGGTCAAGGTACAAGTGGTTCAGTTTATTGCGTGTAACCTCGGCCTGATAGTCATCTTCCTCGGGGTTGTCGGTGATTCCATGACTCGCATACAGGGCTGTTCTATTCCAGGGGATGTTGGCTGTCGGGTTGGTTTGTTCGTGTTCTGCGCCGAGCATATGGCCAAACTCATGCATGACGTTCGCTGCGAAATAACGGGCATGATTACTTGAGTGTGGCCAGAGCCGCATGGTGGGCTCATCGGTGTCGAGCAATGCATCGGTGCCAGTCTGCGACCAGAACGTGCCATTTTCGCTGAAGATGCGGATATCACCTTCTACCCCCTCAACGAAGTCGAACTTCAAATTGATGTGCGAGAGCCAGTTACTGGCGGCGGAACGGACGGCTTGCTTGAATTCAGGCGTGCCATTAAGGAAAGCGATACGCAACGTCTGGCCAGGAGTCCAGAGTTTGGAGGGATTGTTTCGGGCCCACATTATTGTTGTACTCCGCTTCCGGTTTGAATGGTTGCGAGCATTATGTTGAAGCCGATATTAGTGGTCGGGTTCATGATTGAACTTCCTTGTTTTGATATTTGATATTAGTTAACAGTTAAATCTGCGCAGCGTGATACGCAGCTCAATAGTAAGCTGTTAGATGGACTAAGGCGGGATACAAGTTTATTGAATTGTGTCTTTGCAGGGGGAAGTTGCCGTGCCAGTTTTGCTGGCACGGTAAAGTTGTTTAGCGTTGGCGAGTCATGAACGCGCGAATCCGTTCCGCGGCCTCCACGCATTCAGCCAGCGGCGCCACGAGTGCCATGCGTACACGGCCGGCCCCTGGGTTGACGCCGTCGACATCGCGCGAAAGATAGGATCCCGGCACCACGGTCACGTGCTCTTCGGCGAACAAATCACGGCAGAACGCCGCGTCATCGCCGTTCACATTCGGCCACAAATAGAAACTGCCATCCGGACGCTGAACATCCATCACCGGGCTGAGGATCTGCAGCACCGCATCGAACTTTTCGCGGTACAGCGCGCGATTGGCGCGCACATGCACTTCGTCATTCCACGCAGCCACGCTCGCCAGTTGCGTTTGCACCGGCATCGCGCAGCCGTGGTAGGTGCGATACAGCAGGAAACCTTTGAGGATATCGGCGTCACCCGCCACGAAACCGGAGCGCAGGCCAGGCAGATTGGAGCGCTTGGACAGGCTGTGAAACACCACGCAGCGTTTGAAATCCTTGCGGCCCAGTTCGACGCAGGCAGTGAGCAGGCCTGGCGGTGGCGTCTGTTCGTCGAAGTACAGTTCGCTATAGCACTCGTCGGCGGCGATCACGAAGTCGTATTCATCGGCCAGGGCGATCAGTTTTTTCAGGGTGTCGACCGGGATCAGCGCGCCCGTCGGGTTGCCTGGCGAGCACAGGAACAGGATCTGGCAGCGTTTCCAGATGTCCGGCGAAACGTCATCGAAATCCGGGTTGAAGCCGTTTTCGTCAAGGCACGGCAGGTAATGCGGCTTGGCCCCGGCGAGGAAAGCGGCGCCCTCGTAGATCTGGTAGAACGGGTTCGGGCTGACCACCAACGCGTCGTCGCCACGGTTTACCACGGTCTGAGTAAACGCGAACAACGCTTCACGGGTGCCATTGACCGGCAACACGTTGCGCGCCGGATCAATCCAGCCGCCTGGCACGCCGAAACGACGCTCGCACCAGCCGCCAATGGCTTCACGCAGCGCCGGGATGCCGAGGGTGGTCGGGTACACCGCCATCTGATCCAGGCTGTTGGCCAGCGTTTCGGCGACGAAGCTTGGCGAGCGATGCTTCGGCTCGCCAATCGACAGCGCGATCGGACGTTTATCCGGGTTCGGGGTCACGGTGCCGAGCAGCGCGCGGAGCTTTTCGAACGGGTAGGGCTGGAGCTGGTTCAGAGCGTTGTTCATTGGGGCTGGGTCTCGTGCAAAGCCATTTGAATCCGGGCGCGCGATCAAATACTGATGCGCGACAGTTTGATATCGGGTTCCTGATTGACGCTCAGTTGCTCAACGATCGCATCCTGCAAACGGCTGCACAGCAACGGGTCGGACAACGGTTGATTGTGGGCGTCGGTGATGAAGAACACGTCCTCGACCCGTTCGCCCAAGGTCGCAATCTTGGCGTTCTGCAGCGACAGATCGAACTCGAGGAAAATCCCGCCGATCCGCGCCAACAGGCCCGGGCGATCAGGTGCGGTCAATTCCAGCACCGTTACCGGACGCTGGGCATCGTTGTGAATGGTGACCTGCGGCGCAAAGGCGAAGTGCTTGAGCTGGCGCGGCACGCGGCGCTGGATGATCGTCGGGTAATCGTCCGGGTTACGCAGGGCTTCGGTCAGACCTTCGCGGATCTGCTTGACCCGTGCCGGGTTGTCGCCGATCGATTCGCCTTCGTTGTCGAGCACAATGTAGGTGTCGAGGGTGAACTGGCTACTGGACGTGATGACACGGGCGTCGTGAATGTTCAGGTTGAGCTGATCCATCGCCGCCACGGTCACGGCGAAGAAGTCGTGCTGATCCGGTGCATAAATGAAAATCTGCGTCCCGCCCTCGAACTCGCGCTGGGTGGTTTCCTTGATCAGCACCAGCGGCCCGCCATTGACGGGCTGCTGAAGAATGGCGTCGCTATGCCAGGCCACATCGCCGGCGGTGTGGCGCAGGAAATAGTCATCGCCCAGTTGCGCCCACAATTGCTCGACATCGTCCGGGTCAGTGCCGCCACGTACCAGAATGTCCAGTGCAGCACTTTGGGTCTGGCGGATCTGCTCTTCGCGATCCACCGGGTTTTCCAGGCCACGGCGCAAGGCGCGTTTGGTCTCGGTGTAGAGCTGGCGCAACAGGCTGGCGCGCCAGGAGTTCCACAACGTCGGGTTGGTCGCGTTGATGTCGGCCACCGTCAGCACGTACAGATAGTCGAGGCGGGTTTCATCACCGACGGCTTGCGCGAAATCGTGAATCACCTGCGGGTCGGACAAGTCCTTGCGCTGCGCGGTGGTCGACATCACCAGATGATTCTGCACCAGCCAGACGATCAGGCGGCTGTCCCACACCGGCAACTGATGGCGCTGGCAGAAGGCTTCGGCATCGACCGCGCCGATCTCCGAGTGATCGCCATGCCGGCCTTTACCGATGTCGTGATAAAGGCCCGCCATATAGATCAGTTCGGGCTTGGGCAGCTTTGCCATGAGTTTGGCCGCCAGCGGAAACTTCTCCGAGACCTGGGTGTACTGCAATTTGCGCAGGTGCTTGATCAGGTTCAGCGTGTGCGCATCGACCGTATAGATGTGGAACAGGTCGTGCTGCATTTGCCCGACGATAAAACCGAACTCCGGCAAATAACGACCGAGGATGCCGTAGCGGTTCATCCGCCGCAGATTGCGATGGATGCCGATCTTGCACTTGAACAGTTCGATGAACAGGCTGGTGTTACGGATATCGTTGCGGAAGTTGTCGTCGATCAGGTGACGATTCTCCCGCAGCAAGCGGATGGTGTCGGCGCGCACGCCTTTGATTTCCGGTTGCTGCGCCATCAGCACGAAAATTTCCAACATGGCGAACGGTGTACGGCGGAACACGTTGTCTTTACGTGCCTCGATGTAGCCGTCATGCAACTGGAAGCGCGAGTTGATCGGCTGCGGCGGCGCTTCGTCTTCCGGGGCGAGGATGACCTCCTCGAAGTGCTGGATGATCAGGTCGCTGAGCTGGGCAATGCTCATCACCACGCGGAAATACTGTTGCATGAAGTTTTCGACGGCCTGCTTGGCGTCGTCACCTTCAAAGCCGAGCAACCCCGCGATCGTGCGCTGATGATCGAACAGCAAGCGGTCTTCGGAGCGACCGGCGAGCATGTGCAGGGCGTAGCGAACTTTCCAGAGAAATTCCTGAGAGGAGGCGAGCAAGGCGTTTTCGCTCTCGACCAGGAAACCTTCACCGGCAAGGGCGCGCAGGTTCAGGGTGCCGTACTGACGCCGGGCCACCCACAGAATCGTCTGAATATCCCGCAGGCCGCCGGGCGAGCCTTTGACGTTGGGTTCCAGGTTGTATTCGGTGTCGTTGTATTTGTGGTGGCGGGCCTTCTGTTCGGCACGCTTGGCGAGGAAAAACTCCTTGGCCGGCCACATGTGTGCGGTGCTGGTGACGTCGAGCATGCGCTGGCGCAGGCGCTCGGGGCCGCAGATGGTGCGGCTTTCCATCAGATTGGTGACGACTGTCAGGTCGGCGCGCGCCTCTTCGGCACATTCATCGACCGAGCGAACGCTCTGGCCGACTTCCAGGCCAATATCCCACAGCAACGTCAGAAAACGCTCGATGGAATCGCGGAAAACTTCGTGGTCGGCGCTGTCCAGCAGGATCAGCAAGTCGATGTCGGAATAGGGGTGCAGTTCGCCACGGCCATAGCCGCCGACCGCGACCAACGCGATATCGGCGTCTTCACTCCAGTTGAACTGCTCCCAGGCCTTTTGCAGGATGTTGTCGACAAACCAGGCACGGTCTTCAATCAAGCGGCGGATGTCGCGGCCACTGCGAAAACGCGCATCAAGGACGTCGCGAGCCTGGCGGATGGCCTTCTTGAACGCCGCGATAGGACTCGCTTTCAGAGCCAGTTCGGCCTGGAACTGACCGCGGTCGAAGAGTTCGGGATCCACCTGCGGCATCGATTGGCATTCCTTCTATAAGGCTGGGAGCGTTGTGTGGATCAGGCCGAGATGCGCGGGATGGTGTCGTCGGCGCGCAGGGTGAAGATCTCGTAGCCAGTGTCGGTCACCAGCAGGGTGTGTTCCCACTGTGCTGACAGCTTGCGATCCTTGGTGATCGCGGTCCAGCCGTCACCCAGTACTTTGGTGTCGGCCTTGCCCTGGTTGATCATCGGCTCGATGGTGAAGGTCATGCCGGCCTTCAGTTCCATGCCGGTGCCGGCGCGCCCGTAGTGGAGGATCTGCGGCTCTTCGTGGAAGACCTTGCCGATGCCGTGACCGCAGAACTCGCGAACCACCGAGAAGCCGTTCTTCTCGGCGTGCTTCTGGATCACTTCGCCGATGTCGCCGAGGCGGCAGCCGGGTTTGACGATCTCGATCGCCTTGTACATGCATTCCTGGGTGATCTGCGACAGGCGTTCGGCCCAGACAGGCACTTCGCCGACATGGAACATGCGGCTGGTGTCGCCGTGGTAACCGTCCTTGATCACGGTCACGTCAATGTTCAGGGTGTCGCCGTTTTTCAGTGGCTTGTCGTTCGGGATGCCGTGGCAGACCACGTGGTTGATCGAGGTGCAGATCGACTTCGGGTAGCCCTTGTAATTGAGCGGGGCAGGGATGGCTTGCTGCACATTGACGATGTAATCGTGACAGATCTGGTTAAGCTCATCGGTGGTGACGCCCGGTTTGACATGTTCGGCAATCATTTCCAGCACATCGGCGGCCAGTTTGCCGGCGACACGCATGCCAGCAATGTCCTCGGGGGTTTTGAGGTTGACGGTCATACAGGCTCTCTCTGCGCTCGGCGGCGCTTGCTGATACGAATAGGGCGGCAGGTGATCGTTTTGCGACCCTGAAAAACGCGATTCTAACAGACGCACGGCGCAATTCAGCGCCCGCGTGCATCGCTTCTCTCTATACAATGGTGCGTTCGGGGCCGATTCCAAGGGGGCTGCGCCCATGTCCTTGGTGCGAATACAGATTCCGGGTTCCGTTTCTGCGCACCCTGTGGTATAAAATGCGCCGCTTTCCGGGGATACCCCGAAAAGCTTAAATCCACACACGTGTCGACACGATGACCTGGGTGCTTTTGGCTTTATGCCACTGGTTGGTCATTGGGATACGTGGAGGCCAAACCCGACTTATTAAGGAACTATCATGTCCCAAGTCAATATGCGCGATATGCTGAAGGCCGGTGTGCACTTCGGTCACCAAACCCGTTACTGGAATCCGAAAATGGGTAAGTACATTTTCGGCGCGCGTAACAAGATTCACATCATCAACCTTGAAAAAACCCTGCCAATGTTCAACGAAGCTCTGACTTTCGTAGAGCGTCTGGCCCAGGGCAAAAACAAGATTCTGTTCGTCGGCACCAAGCGTTCCGCTGGCAAGATCGTTGCTGAAGAAGCAGCACGTTGCGGTTCGCCGTACGTCGATCACCGCTGGTTGGGCGGCATGCTGACCAACTTCAAAACCATTCGTGCTTCCATCAAGCGTCTGCGTGACCTTGAAGTTCAAGCCGAAGACGGTACTTTCGCCAAGCTGACCAAGAAAGAAGCGCTGATGCGCTCCCGTGATCTTGAGAAGCTGGATCGTTCGCTGGGCGGCATCAAGGACATGGGCGGTCTGCCAGACGCACTGTTCGTGATCGACGTTGACCACGAGCGCATCGCGATCACCGAAGCCAACAAGCTGGGCATCCCGGTAATCGGCGTTGTCGACACCAACAGCAGCCCGGAAGGCGTTGACTACATCATCCCAGGCAACGATGACGCAATCCGCGCTATCCAGCTGTACATGGGTTCGATGGCTGACGCAGTGATCCGTGGTCGCAACAATGTTGCTGGCGGCACTGTAGAATTCGCAGCTGAAGAAACTCAGGCTGCAGCTGAGTAATTAACGCCCTGGCGTTGACTCAGTAAGCAAAAAGGGGGCTTGGCCCCCTTTTTGCCACCTCGAAAACCATTTGTCGGCGCCCACGGCACTGTTTGTAATGTGCGGCAGCTAACAAGGGTGGTTCGGGAAGAATTGAACGCCCGTTCGATCGGGTGGAATGGTTGAAAACCTATCCAAGAGGAATTTGAAAATGGCAGCAATTACTGCAGCGTTGGTTAAAGAACTGCGCGAGCGTACCGGCGAAGGCATGATGGATTGCAAGAAAGCCCTGGAAAAGGCTGACGGCGACATCGAAAAAGCCATTGATGACATGCGTGCTTCGGGCGCGATCAAGGCTGCCAAGAAAGCGGGCAACGTTGCCGCTGAAGGCGCAATCGCCATCAAATCGAACGACAAGGTAGCCGTGCTGCTGGAAGTCAACTCGCAGACCGACTTCCTGGCCCTGCAAGACGACTTCAAGAACTTCGTTGCTGCCAGCGTAGAAAAAGCCTTCGACGAGAACCTGACCGACGCAGCTCCGCTGATCGCCGCTCAGGAATCGGCTCGTGAAGCTCTGGTTGCTAAAGTTGGCGAAAACGTCAACATCCGTCGTCTGGTTCGCGTAGAGGGTGACGTTGTCGGCACCTACCTGCACGGTAACAAGATCGGTGTTGCTGTTGTCCTGAAAGGCGGTGACGTCGAGCTGGCCAAAGACATCGCGATGCACGTAGCTGCAAGCAACCCTGAGTTCCTGCTGCCTTCGCAAGTTTCGGATGAAGCGATCGAGCGTGAAAAAGCTGTATTCCTGCAGCTGAACGAAGAGAAGATCAAAGGCAAGCCAGAAAACATTGTTGAGAATATGGTCAAAGGCCGTATCAGCAAGTTCCTGGCAGAAGCAAGCCTGGTTGAGCAGGCGTTCGTCAAGAACCCTGAAGTCAAGGTTGGCGAGCTGGCCAAGAAAGCCGGCGCAGAAATCGTTTCCTTCACTTACTTCAAGGTAGGCGAAGGCATCGAGAAGCCGGTCGACAACTTCGCTGAAGAAGTTGCTGCCCAGCTGGCTGCCGCCAAGCAATAAGACGGTTTTTCAACTGTCGCCCGAAAGAGGCTGCCCGCTAACGCGCGCAGCCTCTTTTCAGATGGGGTTATCAATTTTTAATTGGTTTCCACTTGGAACTGACTTACAAAGCCATGTTCCGATGGCGCTGAAGCAGCGCCAAGCTAGAGTGAACGCCAGCTGTAAACAGCTCGCAAAGAATTTTAAATACGCCGCAGGAGAGATTCGCAATGGCTCAGCAGGGCAGTGGTTATCAGGCTCGCTATAAACGCATTCTACTCAAGCTTAGCGGCGAGGCCCTGATGGGCTCGGAAGAGTTCGGGATCGATCCAAAAGTGCTGGATCGGATGGCGCTGGAAGTCGGCCAACTGGTTGGCATCGGCGTACAGGTCGGTCTGGTGATCGGCGGTGGCAACCTGTTCCGCGGCGAAGCTTTGAGCAAAGCCGGTATGGATCGGGTCACGGGTGACCACATGGGCATGCTGGCCACTGTGATGAACGCCTTGGCCATGCGTGATGCGCTGGAACGTGCCAATATCTCGGCCATCGTCATGTCCGCGATTTCCATGGTTGGCGTGACCGATCACTATGATCGCCGCAAAGCCATGCGTCACCTGAACTCCAAGGACGTGGTGATCTTCGCGGCCGGTACCGGCAATCCGTTCTTTACCACGGATTCGGCAGCCTGCCTGCGTGCCATCGAAATCGATGCTGATGTCGTGCTCAAGGCGACCAAGGTCGATGGCGTTTACACTGCAGACCCGTTCAAAGACCCGCATGCCGAGAAGTTCGATCATCTGACTTATGATGAAGTGCTGGATCGCAAGCTGGGTGTAATGGATCTGACAGCTATCTGCCTGTGCCGCGACCACAAGATGCCGCTGCGCGTATTCAACATGAACAAGCCCGGTGCCCTGCTGAACATCGTCCATGGCGGCGCTGAAGGCACCCTGATCGAGGAAGGTCAACAATGATCAACGAAATCAAAAAAGACGCTCAAGAGCGCATGCAAAAATCCCTGGACTCTCTGGCCCATGCATTTGGTCAGATTCGTACCGGCAAGGCTCACCCAAGCATTCTGGGCAGCGTGATGGTGCCGTACTACGGCGCAGACACCTCCATCACCCAAGTGGCCAACATCACTGTAAAAGATTCGCGCACCCTGCAAGTCGTTGCGTTCGAGCGCAACATGCTCGCAGCGGTCGACAAGGCGATCCAGAGCGCTGGCCTGAACCTCAATCCGACCAACCTGGGCGAATTGTTGCTGATCTCCATGCCTGCCCTGACTGAAGAAACCCGCAAGGGCTTCACCAAGCAGGCGCGCAGTGCCGCTGAAGACGCGCGTGTTGCCGTGCGCAATATTCGTCGTGATGCCTTGGGCGAGCTGAAGAAGCTGGTCAAGGACAAGGAAATCAGCGAAGACGAAGAACGTCGTGCCGCTGCCGATATTCAGAAAATCACCGACAAGGCTGAAGCTGATATCGACACGGCTACCAAGCAAAAAGAAGCGGATCTGATGGCCGTATAAGGTTCGAGCTTTTAATGGACAAGACCAAGCAGACTGCGCCGTCCGCGGTGCCGCGCCATGTCGCGATCATCATGGATGGCAACAATCGCTGGGCAAAAAAACGCTTTATGCCAGGTGTCGCCGGGCATAAAGCGGGTGTGGATGCTGTGCGGGCGGTGATTGAGGTGTGCGCTGAGGCCAAGGTCGAAGTGCTCACCCTGTTCGCGTTTTCCAGTGAGAACTGGCAGCGCCCGGCCGATGAAGTCAGTGCCTTGATGGACCTGTTCTTCAAGGCACTGCGTCGCGAAGCCAAGCGCCTCAACGACAACAACATCAGCCTGCGCATCATTGGTGATCGCTCGCGCTTCCATCCCGAGCTTCAGGCAGCAATGCGTGAAGCTGAAGCGATGACGGCGGGTGCCAACCGTTTCATCCTGCAGATCGCCGCCAATTATGGCGGTCAGTGGGATATTGCACAGGCGGCCCAGCGTCTGGCGCGTGAAGTCCAGGCCGGGCACCTGCGCCCGGAAGACATCACTCCGGATCTGTTGCAAACCTGTCTGGCAACCGGTGATCTGCCGTTGCCGGACCTGTGCATCCGCACGGGTGGCGAACACCGCATCAGCAACTTTCTGCTGTGGCAGCTGGCTTACGCCGAGCTGTACTTCTCCGACCTGTTCTGGCCGGACTTCAAACACGATGCCATGCGCAATGCGCTGGCCGATTTCGCTTCGCGCCAACGTCGCTTCGGTAAAACGAGCGAACAGGTTGAAGCTGGAGCCCGGGTTTAATGCTTAAACAACGAATCATCACTGCGCTGATCCTGCTGCCGATCGCCTTGTGCGGGTTTTTCCTGCTCGAAGGTTCCGGTTTTGCGCTGTTCATCGGGCTGGTGGTCAGCCTGGGTGCGTGGGAGTGGGCGCGGCTTGCCGGCTTCACCGGTCAGACTTTCCGGGTCGGTTATGCTGCCGTGGTCGCCCTGACGCTGTTCGTCATGTACATCCTGCCCGGCCTGGCGCCGTGGGTGTTGGGCGCTTCGGTGTTGTGGTGGGCGGTGGCGACGTATCTGGTGCTGACCTATCCGCGCTCGAGCGAGCACTGGTCGAGTGCTGCGACCAAACTGGTGATCGGTCTGTTGATCCTGTTGCCGGCGTGGCAAGGTCTGGTACAGATCAAGCAATACCCGCTGGGTAACTGGTTGATCATGGCCGTCATGGTACTGGTTTGGGGTGCTGATATCGGTGCCTACTTCTCTGGCCGTGCTTTCGGCAAGCGCAAGCTCGCGCCGCAGGTCAGCCCGGGCAAGAGCTGGGAAGGTGTTTACGGCGGTCTGGCGTTGAGTCTGGTGATTACTGCAATCGTCGGGCTGGTACGCGACTGGACCGTTGCCGAGTTGCTCAAAGGCTTGATTGGTGCGGCGCTGATCGTGTTCATTTCGGTTGTCGGCGACCTCACTGAAAGCATGTTCAAACGTCAGTCCGGCATCAAGGACAGCAGCAATCTGCTGCCAGGTCACGGCGGCGTGCTTGATCGTATCGACAGCCTCACCGCGGCGATTCCAGTATTTGCAGTGTTGTTGTGGATGGCCGCACCGTGAGTCGTCCACAGCAGATTACTGTCCTCGGGGCGACCGGCTCGATCGGTCTGAGCACCCTTGATGTCATAGCTCGTCACCCGGAGCGATATCAGGTTTTCGCCTTGAGCGGCTTCACTCGCCTGAGTGAACTGCTCGCCCTGTGCGTACGCCATGTGCCGCAATTTGCCGTGGTGCCGGAAGTTGCTGCGGCGCGCGGCTTGCAGGACGATTTGCGCGCGGCCGGTTTGCCAACCCGCGTTCTGGTAGGGGAGGAGGGGTTGTGTCAGGTTGCCTCCGCTCCGGAAGTCGACGCGGTGATGGCGGCTATCGTTGGTGCAGCAGGGCTGCGGCCGACCTTGGCAGCCGTCGAGGCAGGCAAAAAGATTCTCCTGGCCAATAAAGAGGCGCTGGTGATGTCCGGCGCCTTGTTCATGCAGGCGGTGCGTAAAAGTGGTTCGGTGTTGCTGCCGATCGACAGCGAGCACAACGCGATTTTCCAGTGCATGCCGCAGGACTTCGCCCGGGGCTTGAGCTCGGTGGGTGTACGGCGGATTTTGCTTACAGCCTCCGGTGGCCCTTTCCGGCAGACACCGATGACTGAATTGGCGCATGTTTCACCTGACCAGGCGTGTGCACACCCGAACTGGTCCATGGGGCGCAAAATTTCTGTGGATTCGGCCAGTATGATGAACAAGGGGCTCGAGTTGATCGAAGCCTGCTGGTTGTTCGATGCCAAGCCTTCGCAGGTCGAGGTGGTGATCCATCCGCAAAGCGTGATCCATTCGCTGGTCGACTACGTCGACGGTTCGGTGCTGGCGCAATTGGGCAATCCTGATATGCGCACGCCGATTGCCAATGCGCTGGCCTGGCCTGAGCGCATCGACTCGGGCGTGGCGCCGCTGGATCTGTTCGCCATTGCGCGTCTGGACTTCGAAGCGCCGGATGAGGAGCGTTTCCCGTGCCTGCGTTTGGCCCGTCAAGCGGCCGAAGCGGGCGATAGTGCGCCGGCAATGCTCAATGCGGCCAACGAAGTGGCTGTGGCAGCGTTTCTCGACGGACGGGTTCGCTACCTGGAAATCGCGAGTATCATCGAGGAGGTTTTGAACCTCGAACCGGTGGTCGCGCTGGATGATCTCGATGCGGTGTTCACCGCCGACGCCAAGGCACGAGTTTTGGCTGAACAATGGTTGAGTCGTCACCGTCGATAGTTTTGCAACACAATGGCTTCACGCGGCACTGAACGGGATTGCGGAGAAAGTAGATGAGCGCGCTCTATATGATTGCCGGCACCCTGATCGCCTTGGGTGTGCTGGTCACCTTTCACGAATTCGGCCACTTCTGGGTCGCGCGTCGCTGTGGCGTCAAGGTTCTGCGCTTTTCCGTAGGCTTTGGCATGCCGTTGTTGCGCTGGCACGACAAGCAGGGCACCGAGTTTGTAGTGGCCGCGATTCCGCTGGGTGGCTACGTCAAGATGCTCGATGAGCGTGAGGGCGAAGTGCCGGCCGATCAGTTGGATCAGTCTTTCAATCGCAAATCCGTTCGTCAGCGTATCGCCATTGTCGCGGCAGGTCCGATCGCCAACTTTCTGTTGGCGCTGGTGTTTTTCTGGGTGTTGGCCATGCTCGGCAGCGAGCAGGTGCGCCCGGTCATTGGTGCTGTCGAGTCCGGCAGCATCGCTGCTAAGGCCGGTTTGAATGCGGGTCAGGAAATCGTCGCTATCGATGGTGAGCTGACCTCTGGTTGGGCAGCTGTCAATTTGCAACTGGTGCGGCGCCTGGGCGAAAGCGGTTCTCTGCAGTTGCTGGTACGTGAGCAAGGCTCCAGCGCAGATACACCGCGTGAGTTGCTGCTGGATAACTGGCTCAAAGGTGCTGATGAGCCGGATCCGATCCGTTCTCTGGGGATTCGTCCATGGCGTCCGGCCCTGCCGCCGGTGCTTGCCGAGCTTGATCCGAAAGGCCCGGCCCAGGCTGCCGGTCTGAAAACCGGTGATCGCCTGCTGGCCCTCGATGGTCAGGCGCTGAATGACTGGCAGCAA
Organism: Pseudomonas sp. 43A; assembly: GCF_013363935.1. Lineage (NCBI taxonomy): Bacteria > Pseudomonadati > Pseudomonadota > Gammaproteobacteria > Pseudomonadales > Pseudomonadaceae > Pseudomonas > Pseudomonas sp. 43A. The sequence continues at coordinate 5,820,312 of NZ_CP054880.1, read as the reverse complement.
GTGGTCGATACTGTTCGTACGCGTCCTGATACCAAAATCATGCTGCGCATCGAGCGTGACAGTGCTCAAATCGACGTCCCTGTGACCCTGGCAGCGCGCGGTGAAAGCAAATCGCCAAGCGGATATCTGGGCGCAGGCGTGAAAGCTGTCGACTGGCCACCGGAAATGATCCGTGAGGTCAGTTATGGGCCGTTGGCCGCGATTGGCGAGGGTGCCCGACGCACTTGGACCATGAGCATTCTGACGCTCGATTCACTGAAGAAAATGCTGTTCGGCGAGCTCTCGGTAAAAAACTTGAGTGGACCGATAACCATTGCTAAAGTGGCGGGCGCTTCTGCCCAGTCGGGCGTCGCTGATTTCCTGAATTTCCTTGCTTATCTGAGTATTAGCCTGGGGGTTCTGAATTTGCTGCCCATTCCTGTACTGGATGGGGGGCATTTGTTGTTTTATCTGATCGAGTGGGCGCGTGGTCGTCCCTTGTCGGATCGGGTGCAAGGTTGGGGGATACAGATCGGTATCAGTTTGGTGGTCGGGGTGATGTTGCTTGCTCTGGTCAACGATCTGGGTCGACTGTAACGCTTCGCTGAATTGCGAATCTGCCGCATTTTGCGGCAGTTTGTTTATTGCCAGTTGGAATAAGAAAGGACTTCATGAAACGTCTGCTGCTAACTGCGGTTCTCACCGTATTGATGATCGCCGAAGTTCACGCCGAGTCCTTCACTATCTCTGATATTCGCGTCAATGGCCTCCAGCGGGTCTCCGCGGGTAGCGTCTTTGGTGCCTTGCCGTTGAACGTCGGTGAGCAGGCGGATGATCGTCGCCTGGTGGAATCCACTCGTGCGTTGTTCAAAACCGGTTTCTTTCAAGATATCCAGCTGGGCCGCGAAGGCAACGTTCTGGTCATCACGGTCGTCGAGCGTCCGTCGGTCGCCAGTATCGAAATCGAAGGCAACAAGGCGATCTCGACTGAAGACCTGATGAAAGGTCTCAAGCAATCCGGTCTGGCCGAAGGCGAGATCTTCCAGCGCGCCACCCTTGAAGGCGTGCGTAACGAACTGCAACGTCAGTACGTCGCGCAAGGTCGCTACTCGGCTACGGTCGATACCGAAGTGGTATCGCAACCGCGTAACCGCGTCGGCCTGAAAGTGAAGATCAACGAAGGTACCGTTGCGGCGATTCAGCACATCAACGTGGTGGGCAACACGGTTTTCCCTGAGGAAGACCTGACCGACCTGTTCGAACTGAAGACCACCAACTGGCTGTCGTTCTTCAAGAACGATGACAAGTACGCCCGTGAAAAACTGTCCGGTGACCTGGAGCGTCTGCGTTCCTACTACCTGGATCGTGGCTATATCAACATGGATATCGCTTCGACTCAGGTGTCGATCACTCCGGACAAGAAACACGTCTACATCACTGTCAACGTCACCGAAGGCGAGAAGTACACCGTACGTGACGTCAAGCTCAGCGGTGATCTGAAAGTCCCTGAAGATCAGGTCAAGTCCTTGCTGCTGGTGCAGAAGGGCCAGGTGTTCTCGCGCAAACTGATGACCACCACGTCCGAACTGATTACCCGTCGTCTGGGTAACGAGGGTTACACCTTCGCCAACGTCAACGGCGTACCTCAGCCGCACGATGAAGATCACACTGTCGACATCCTGTTTGCCGTTGATCCGGGCAAGCGTGCCTACGTCAACCGCATCAACTTCCGTGGCAACACCAAGTCCGAAGACGAAGTGCTGCGTCGTGAAATGCGTCAGATGGAAGGCGGCTGGGCTTCGACTTACCTGATCGACCAATCCAAGACCCGTCTTGAGCGTCTCGGCTTCTTTAAAGAGGTCAACGTTGAAACCCCGGCTGTTCCGGGTGTCGATGACCAGGTAGATGTGAACTATAGCGTTGAAGAGCAGGCTTCCGGTTCGATTACCGCCAGTGTCGGTTTCGCCCAGAGCGCCGGTCTGATCCTCGGTGGTTCGATCACCCAGAACAACTTCCTCGGTACCGGTAACCGCGTCAGCATCGGCCTGACCCGCAGCGAATACCAGAGCCGCTACAACTTCGGCTACGTTGACCCGTACTGGACCGCCGATGGCGTGAGCCTGGGTTACAACGCGTTCTATCGCACCACTGACTACAAAGACCTCGACGTCGACGTAGCAAGCTATGCGGTAGACAGCCTGGGTGCCGGCGTAAACGTTGGCTACCCGATCAGCGAGACTTCGCGTCTGACGTTTGGTCTGTCGGTTCAACAGGACGAGATCAAGACCGGTACCTATACCGTTGACGAGATTTTCGACTTCGTTAACAAGGAAGGCGACAAGTACCTGAACTTCAAGGCTTCGGCCGGCTGGTCCGAGTCGACCCTGAACAAAGGCGTACTGCCGACCCGTGGTCGTTCCCAGAGTCTGACGCTGGAAACCACAGTGCCGGGCAGCGACCTGTCGTTCTACAAACTTGATTACCGCGGTCAGCTGTTCCAGCCAATCAGCGAGAACTACACCCTGCGTCTGCACACCGAGTTGGGTTATGGCGACGGCTACGGTGGAACCGACGGCTTGCCGTTCTATGAAAACTACTATGCTGGTGGTTTCAACTCGGTTCGTGGCTTCAAGGACAGCACCCTCGGCCCGCGCAGTACGCCGAGCCGTGGTAACAACCCGGGTACGCTGGCTGACCCGGACCAGGATCCACTGCCGTTCGGTGGTAACGTCCTGATCCAGGGTGGTGTCGAGGTTCTGTTCCCACTGCCGTTCGTCAAGGATCAGCGTTCCCTGCGTACTTCGGTATTCTGGGATGTGGGTAACGTATTTGACTCGCAGTGCAAGGACACTACCAATGCGAATGGCTCGTCGTCGAACACCAAGTGCAACGACATCAGCCTGAGCAACATGGCCAGTTCCGTCGGTGTGGGTGTGACCTGGGTCACCGCACTGGGTCCTCTGAGCTTCGCGTTGGCCATGCCGATCAAGAAGCCCGATGAGGCTGAAACTCAAGTGTTCCAATTCTCCCTCGGCCAGACGTTCTAAGCGTCTGACCCAAGATAACGACAATGGATTTTGTAGGAGTGCATCGTGCGTAAGTTGACTCAATTGGTTCTCCTGGCCTCCTTGATGGTGGCAGGCCCGGCATTTGCCGACATGAAAATTGCCGTTCTGAACTATCAGATGGCCCTGCTGGAATCCGACGCCGCGAAGAAATACGCCGTGGATGCCGAGAAGAAGTTCGGTCCTCAACTGACCAAACTGAAGACGCTGGAAAGCAGCGCCAAAGGCATTCAGGACCGTCTGATGGCCGGTGGCGACAAAATGCAGCAAGGTGAGCGTGAGCGTCTGGAGCTGGAATTCAAGCAAAAGGCCCGTGACTTCCAGTTCCAGTCCAAGGAGCTGAACGAAGCCAAAGCCGTTGCCGACCGCGAAATGCTCAAGCAACTGAAGCCGAAACTGGATAGCGCAGTGGAAGAAGTCATCAAGAAAGGTGGTTTTGACCTGGTGTTCGAGCGTGGCGCAGTCATCGATGTCAAACCTCAGTACGACATCACGCGCCAGGTTATCGAGCGCATGAATCAGCTGAAGTAACCCATGACCGTGACTATCAAGCTCGGCCAGTTGGCCGAGTTCCTCGGCGCCACCCTGCGTGGCGACCCTGAGAAGCAAATTACTGGGCTAGCCACTTTGCAAGAGGCTGGCCCAGCTCAGTTGAGCTTTCTGGCAAACCCTCAATATCGCAAATACCTGGCGGGCTCGCAGGCAGCAGCATTGCTGCTCAAAGAAGCCGATGCCGAAGGTTTTGCCGGTAATGCGTTGGTGGTGCCTGATCCTTACCTGGCTTACGCACGCATCTCACACTTGTTCGATCCCAAGCCAAAAGCCACTGCGGGTATCCATCCTTCGGCGGTCATTGCGGCAGACGCAGTGGTTGATCCAACCGCCAGCGTCGGCCCATTCGTGGTGATCGAGGCCGGTGCGCGGATCGGTGCGCAAGTGACACTGGGCGCGCATTGCTTCGTCGGTGCCCGCAGCGAAATCGGCGAAGGCGGCTGGCTCGCCCCACGTGTGACGCTGTATCACGACGTGCGCATCGGCAAGCGTGTGGTAATTCAGTCCGGTGCAGTGCTCGGCGGTGAAGGCTTCGGCTTTGCCAACGAAAAAGGCATCTGGCAGAAGATCGCCCAGATCGGTGGTGTGACCATCGGCGACGATGTCGAGATTGGCGTGAATACCGCCATCGACCGCGGCGCTCTGGCTGATACCGTGATCGGCAATGGCGTGAAGCTCGACAACCAGATTCAGATCGCCCACAACGTACAGGTCGGTGATCACACCGCTATGGCGGCCTGCGTCGGGATCTCCGGCAGCACCAAGATCGGCAAGCATTGCATGCTGGCCGGTGGTGTTGGCCTGGTTGGCCACATTGATATTTGCGACAACGTTTTCCTGACCGGGATGACCATGGTGACCCACTCGATTACCGAGCCGGGTGCCTATTCTTCCGGCACAGCCATGCAACCGGCGGCCGAATGGCGCAAAAGCGCGGCCCGCATCCGTCAGCTCGATGACATCGCGCGGCGGTTGAAACAGCTGGAAAAGCGCGTAGGGGAAGTGACCCCTGACGGCAATGCTTCATCTGATGGCTGATACCATTTCCATATCAAGTGTGCACAGCCTCTAGACTGCCTCCTTGATTTGCTAGAGGAGTGCGCGTCAGTCGCGCTCCCAATCTTTACATAGGCTTCCCCCCGAAATGATGGACATCAACGAGATTCGCGAATACCTGCCTCACCGTTACCCGTTTCTGCTGGTGGACCGGGTGGTGGAACTGGACACTGAAGGCAAGCGCATTCGCGCCTACAAGAATGTCAGCATCAATGAACCGTTCTTCAATGGTCACTTCCCTGCGCATCCAATCATGCCGGGCGTACTGATCATCGAAGCGATGGCTCAGGCTGCCGGGATCCTCGGTTTCAAAATGCTCGACGTCAAACCGGCCGACGGCACCCTGTATTACTTTGTCGGTTCCGACAAGCTGCGCTTCCGCCAGCCTGTGCTGCCGGGCGATCAGTTGATCCTCGAAGCCAAGTTCATCAGTTGCAAGCGCCAGATCTGGAAATTCGAATGCCAGGCTTCGGTCGACGGCAAGCCAGTCTGCTCCGCTGAAATCATCTGTGCGGAACGCAAGCTATGAGTTTGATTGACCCTCGCGCAATCATCGATCCGTCGGCCGTTCTGGCTGACGGCGTCGAGGTCGGCCCGTGGTCGATCATCGGCGCAGGTGTGGAAATCGGCGAGGGTACCGTGATCGGGCCGCATGTGATCCTCAAAGGTCCGACCCGCATCGGCAAGCACAATCGTATCTACCAGTTTTCTTCGGTAGGCGAAGACACGCCCGATCTGAAGTACAAGGGTGAAGAAACCCGTCTGGTGATCGGTGATCACAACGTCATCCGCGAAGGCGTGACGATTCACCGTGGCACCGTTCAGGACCGTTCGGAAACCACGCTTGGCGATCACAACCTGATCATGGCCTACGCGCACATCGGTCACGACAGCGTCATCGGCAACCACTGCATTCTGGTCAACAACACCGCGTTGGCCGGCCATGTGCACGTGGATGATTGGGCGATCCTCTCCGGGTTTACTCTGGTGCACCAGTATTGCCACATCGGCGCCCACAGCTTTTCCGGCATGGGCACTGCCATCGGCAAGGACGTTCCGGCGTTCGTCACCGTGTTCGGCAACCCGGCCGAAGCACGCAGCATGAACTTCGAAGGCATGCGCCGTCGCGGTTTCAGCGAAGACGCGATCCACACCCTGCGTCGCGCCTACAAAACTGTCTATCGCCAAGGTCTCACGGTCGAACAGGCGTTGGCCGAACTGGCCGAGCCTGCTGCGCAGTTCCCCGAAGTTGCGATATTCCGTGACTCCATTCAGTCGTCGACTCGCGGCATCACTCGCTGATCATGGCCAATTTGCGTATTGCGCTGGTGGCGGGTGAAGCTTCCGGTGACATTCTCGGCGCCGGTCTCATGCGCGCCCTCAAGGCACAGCATCCGGCGGTCGAATTCATCGGCGTCGGCGGCCCGTTGATGCAGGCCGAAGGCCTGACCTCCTACTTTCCGATGGAGCGTTTGTCGGTCATGGGCCTGGTGGAAGTGCTCGGGCGCCTGCGTGAGTTGCTCAAGCGCCGCAAGGACCTGATCGCTACGCTGATCGCCGAGAAGCCGGACGTGTTCATCGGCATCGACGCGCCGGACTTCAACCTCAATATCGAACTCAAGCTGCGTCAGGCCGGGATCAAAACCGTGCATTACGTCAGCCCTTCGGTGTGGGCGTGGCGGCAGAAGCGTGTACTGAAGATCCGCGAAGGCTGCGATCTGATGCTGACGCTGCTGCCGTTCGAAGCAAAATTTTACGAAGAGAAGGGTGTGCCAGTGCGGTTCGTCGGTCACACCTTGGCCGATACCATCCCATTGGAGGCCGATCGTGCTGCGGCCCGTGCCGAGCTGGGCTTGCCCGATGGCCCGCTGGTGGCGTTGATGCCCGGCAGCCGGGGCGGCGAAGTCTCCCGTCTGGGGGCGCTGTTCCTCGATACCGCCGAACGTCTGCGTGCTATGCGCCCGGGTTTGCGTTTTGTCATTCCTTGCGCCAACCCGGAACGCCGCGCGCAACTTGAAGAGTTGCTCGCCGGCCGCGATCTGCCGGTGACCTTGCTCGACGGCAAATCCCATCTGGCTCTGGCCGCGTGCAACGCCGTATTGATCGCCTCCGGTACCGCGACCCTTGAAGCGCTGTTGTACAAGCGGCCGATGGTGGTGGCGTACCGTTTGGCACCGCTGACGTTCTGGATTCTGAAACACATGGTCAAGAGCCCGTACGTGTCCTTGCCGAATCTGCTGGCCCAGCGTCTGCTGGTCCCGGAGTTGTTGCAGGATGATGCGACGGTCGAAGCGTTGGCGCAGACCCTGTCGCCGCTGATCGAAGGCGGCGAAGAGCAGACCCGCGGCTTCGACGAGATTCACCGCACACTGCGCCTGGACGCCTCCAATCAGGCGGCGGACGCCGTCCTTAACCTGATCGGTCAGACACGATGAGCAAGACAAGCATGCAGATGGGCCTGGATTTCACGCTGGTCGCCGAAGTCGAAGAACTGGTCGCCGGTGTCGATGAAGTCGGTCGTGGCCCGTTGTGCGGTGCCGTGGTCACGGCGGCGGTGATCCTCGATCCGAATCGGCCGATCCTGGGCCTCAACGACTCGAAAAAACTCACTGAAGCCAAGCGTGAAAAGCTCTACGACGAAATCATCGAGAAATCCCTGAGCTGGTGCATTGCCCGCGCCGAAGTCGAAGAAATCGACGAGCTGAACATCTTGCACGCGACCATGCTGGCCATGCAGCGCGCCGTCGCCGGCCTGCACATCCAGCCGAAACTGGCGATGATCGACGGCAATCGCTGCCCGCAATTGCCGATGCGCGCCGAAGCAGTGGTACAGGGCGACGGCAAGGTGCCGGCGATTGCTGCTGCGTCGATTCTTGCCAAAGTCAGTCGCGACCGTGAAATGGCTGCGTTCGAATTGATCTACCCGGGTTACGGCATCGGCGGCCATAAAGGCTACCCGACGCCCGTTCATCTGGAAGCCTTGGTGCGTCTTGGCCCGACGCCGATTCACCGGCGCTCGTTTGCCCCGGTGCGTCAGGCTTATGAAGCGCTGGAAGGTCTGACGCAGGTTTAGTCGCAAGGCTGATGTTTTGTTCGAGGCCCGGTACAATCCGGGCCTTGTTGTCTCTATGTAACTGGACAGGATCACTATGCCGGCTTCATTCGTTCATCTACGCCTGCACACTGAATACTCCCTGGTCGATGGGCTGGTGCGGATCAAGCCATTGGTCAAGGCGCTGACCGGCATGAACATGCCGGCGGTCGCGGTCACCGACCAGAACAACATGTGCTCGCTGGTCAAATTCTACAAAAACACCATGGGCGCGGGCATCAAGCCGATCTGCGGCGCTGACCTGTGGCTGTCGAACAAAGACCCGGACGCTCCCCTGAGCCGGCTCAGCCTGTTGGTGATGAATGCCAAGGGCTATCGCAATCTCACCGAGTTGATCTCGCGCGGCTTCATCGAAGGCCAGCGCAACGGCATGATCATCGTCGAGCGTGAGTGGGTCGCTGAAGCCAACGAAGGCCTGATCATGCTGTCCGCCGCCAAAGAAGGCGAGATCGGCATGGCCATGATTGGCGGCAACCCGGCCGAAGCCGAAGCGCTGGCGCGTGAGTGGATGGCGGTATTCCCGGATCGTTTCTATCTGGAAATCCAGCGCACCAACCGCCCTAACGATGAAGAACAACTGCACGGCGCCGTCGCACTCGCCGACAAGCTTGGTGCGCCGCTGGTGGCGACCAACGATGTGCGCTTCATCAAGCAGGAAGATTTCGCCGCCCACGAAACCCGCGTGTGCATCGGTGAGGGCCGCGCCCTCGACGATCCGCGGCGCTCGAAGAATTACAGCGATCAGCAATACCTGAAAAGCGCCGAGGAAATGATCGAGTTGTTCAGCGATATTCCCGACGCCATTGAAAACACCGTCGAGATTGCCAAGCGCTGCAACATCGAAGTCAAATTGGGCACGCACTTTTTGCCCAACTTTCCGATTCCCGATGGCATGACCATCGACGAATACTTCCGCAAAGTCTCCTTCGACGGTCTCGAAGAACGCTTGTCGGTACTGCTGCCCAAAGACACCACCGAAGACTACGAAGCCAAGCGTCAGGTCTACGTCGACCGCTTGAATTTCGAGCTGGATATCATCATCCAGATGGGCTTCCCCGGTTACTTCCTGATCGTGATGGACTTTATCCAGTGGGCCAAGAGCAACGGCGTACCGGTAGGCCCGGGCCGTGGTTCGGGTGCCGGATCGCTGGTGGCCTACGTGCAGAAGATCACCGACCTCGACCCGCTGGAATACGACCTGCTGTTCGAACGTTTCCTTAACCCGGAACGGGTCTCGATGCCCGACTTCGACGTCGACTTCTGCATGGACGGTCGCGACCGCGTGATCGATTACGTGGCCGAAAAATACGGCCGCAACGCGGTGAGCCAGATCATCACGTTCGGTTCCATGGCCGCAAAAGCGGTGGTGCGTGACGTGGCGCGGGTGCAGGGCAAGTCCTACGGCTTGGCAGATCGTCTGTCGAAGATGATTCCGTTCGAAGTCGGCATGACCCTGGAAAAAGCCTACGAGCAGGAAGAAATTCTGCGTGACTTCATCAAGGTCGATGAAGAGGCTGCGGAAATCTGGGAGATGGCGCGCAAGCTCGAAGGCGTCGTGCGTAACGTTGGTAAGCACGCCGGTGGTGTGGTTATTGCGCCGACCAAACTGACTGACTTTTCGCCGATCTATTGCGACGAGGCCGGTGACGGTCTGGTAACCCAGTTCGACAAGGACGACGTTGAAGCCGCCGGTCTGGTGAAGTTCGACTTCCTCGGTCTGCGGACGCTGACGGTGATCGACTGGGCGCTGAAGACCATCAACCGCGACCGCGCCAAGGTCGACGAGCCGCCGCTGGACATCGCGTTTATCCCGCTCGACGACAAACCGACGTACACGCTGCTGCAAAAAGCTGAAACCACCGCGGTGTTCCAGCTTGAATCCCGCGGCATGAAAGAGCTGATCAAAAAGCTCAAGCCCGACTGCCTCGAAGACTTGATCGCACTGGTGGCCCTGTTCCGTCCGGGCCCGCTGCAGTCCGGCATGGTGGACGACTTCATCAACCGTAAGCACGGTCGCGCCGAACTGGCGTATCCGCACTCGGATTACCAGTACGAAGGTTTGAAGCCTGTTCTGGCGCCGACTTACGGCATCATCCTGTATCAGGAACAGGTGATGCAGATTGCCCAGGTCATGGCCGGTTACACCCTCGGTGGTGCGGACATGCTGCGTCGGGCGATGGGTAAGAAAAAGCCCGAAGAGATGGCCAAACAGCGCGGCGGTTTCATTGAAGGTTGCAAGACCAACAATATCGACGCCGACCTCGCCGGTAACATTTTCGACCTGGTGGAAAAATTCGCCGGTTACGGCTTCAACAAGTCTCACTCGGCTGCTTACGGTCTGGTGTCGTACCAGACCGCCTGGCTGAAAACCCACTACCCGGCGCCGTTCATGGCCGCGGTACTGTCGGCGGACATGCACAACACCGACAAGGTCGTGACCTTGATCGAAGAAATTCGCACCATGAAGCTGCGTCTCGACGCGCCGGATGTGAATACTTCGGAATTCAAGTTCACGGTGAACGACGAAGGCCGCATCATTTATGGCCTCGGCGCGATCAAGGGTGTGGGCGAGGGTCCTGTTGAAGCGATTACTGAGGCGCGCGCGGACGGGCCGTTCAAGGATCTGTTCGATTTCTGCGCCCGCGTCGACCTCAAACGCATCAACAAGCGCACCCTCGACGGTTTGATCCGCAGCGGTGCACTGGATCGTCTCGGCCCGTTCTTCCATGAAGAGCAAAAGGCTTATCAGGCCAACATCGACCGCAACCGCGCGGTGCTGCTGGCCGCAATGGAAGAGGCGATCAAGTCCGCTGAGCAGACGGCGCGCACTCACGACAGCGGCCACGCCGACCTGTTTGGTGGTTTGTTTGTCGAGGAGGACGCCGACGTTTACGCGGTGCATCGCAAGGCCAAGGAGCTGACCCTCAAGGAGCGCCTCAAAGGTGAGAAAGATACCTTGGGCCTGTACCTGACCGGCCACCCGATCGACGAATACGAAGGCGAGATTCGCCGTTTCGCCCGTCAGCGCATCATCGACCTGAAACCGGCCCGGGATACCCAAACCGTGGCGGGGATGATCATTGCCCTGCGCGTGATGAAGAACAAGAAGGGCGACAAGATGGGCTTCATTACCCTCGACGACCGCTCCGGACGGATCGAGGCGTCGCTGTTTGCCGATGCGTTCCATTCTGCGCAATCGCTGTTGCAGACAGATGCGATGGTGGTGGTCGAAGGCGAAGTCAGCAACGACGACTTCTCCGGTGGCCTGCGCCTGCGGGTCAAACGCGTGATGAGCATGGAAGATGCGCGCACCAACCTCGCCGAGAGCCTGCGCCTGAAACTGCAAACCCAGGATCTGAAAGGTGATCAGCTACGCTGGTTGGGTGATCTGCTCAAGCGTCATCGCGGCGCGTGCCCGATCACCATGGAATACACCAGCCCGGATGCGAAGACCTTGCTGCAGTTCGGCGAGACGTGGCGAATTGATCCGGCGGATGCCTTGATTCAGGCTCTGCGTGACCAGTTCGGGCGAGACAACGTCTTCCTCCAATACCGTTGACCGGCAAGTGCCATCATTGCGCTTGCCCGCAACCTGAATTTTTAATCTCGACCTCAGCGCGCCTCTCCCTTAAGGTAGGGCGCGAATAGACAACCGGCCGGCCCAAGCTCATTTGGGACACGACCCAAGACGGACGCCTATGAACCCGAATTTTCTAGATTTCGAACAGCCGATCGCCGACCTGCAAGCCAAGATCGAAGAGTTGCGCTTGGTCGGTAATGACAATTCGCTGAATATCGGCGATGAGATCTCCCGCCTGCAGGACAAGAGCAAAACGCTGACCGAAGACATCTTCGGCAAGCTGACCAGCTGGCAGATCGCACGCCTGGCGCGTCACCCGAAACGCCCGTACACCCTCGACTACATCGAGCACATCTTCACCGAGTTCGACGAACTGCACGGCGACCGTCACTTCTCTGACGACGCAGCAATCGTTGGCGGTATCGCCCGCCTGGACGATCAGCCGGTGATGATCATCGGTCACCAGAAGGGCCGTGAAGTGCGCGAGAAGGTGCGCCGCAACTTCGGCATGCCGCGTCCGGAAGGCTACCGTAAGGCTTGCCGTCTGATGGAAATGGCCGAGCGTTTCAAAATGCCGATCCTGACCTTCATCGACACCCCGGGTGCTTACCCGGGTATTGACGCTGAAGAGCGCAACCAGAGCGAAGCGATTGCCTGGAACCTGCGCGTGATGTCGCGCCTGAAGACTCCAATCATCGCCACCGTTATCGGTGAAGGTGGTTCCGGCGGTGCTCTGGCCATCGGTGTCTGCGATCAGTTGAACATGTTGCAATACTCGACCTACGCGGTGATCTCGCCGGAAGGTTGCGCTTCGATTCTGTGGAAAACCGCGGAAAAAGCGCCGGATGCTGCTGAGGCGATGGGCATTACCGCCGAGCGTCTGAAAGGCCTGGGCATTGTCGACAAAGTCATCGGCGAGCCACTGGGCGGCGCACACCGTGACCCGGCTACCGCAGCGGCGTCGATCCGTGCCGAACTGAGCTCGCAACTGGCGATGCTGAAGAAGTTCGATAATGAAGCGCTGTTGAAGCGTCGTTATGATCGACTGATGAGCTACGGCCTCTGATCGAACGCCGATTCAGCTGACAATGCAAAACACTGTGGGAGCGAGCTTGCTCGCGAAGGCGTTATAACAGACAACGAAAATGTTGAATGTTGAACCGCTTTCGCGAGCAAGCTCGCTCCCACATTGGTTTCGGTGAAGGTGAAAAAATGAGTCAGCTCTCGATTGATTTGCCTTCCCGGCTATTACTGAACCTTGAGCCTTGGCGCAACGCCACTCATTGGCGTATCGCCTTCTCCGGTGGTCTCGACTCCACTGTTCTGCTACACCTGCTCGCCCATTTCGCAAAATCCGAATCCCTCCCTCCACTCAGTGCTATCCACATTCACCACGGCCTCCAGGCTGCGGCTGACGCGTGGCCGCAGCATTGCCAGTCCGTGTGCGATGCGCTGGGTGTTCCGTTGCTGATCGAGCGTGTGAAGGTGCAGCCGGGTGCAAGCTTGGAGCGCGCGGCGCGGGATGCGCGGTACACAGTGTTCGGTTCACTGACGCAAGCCAATGACGTGTTGCTCACTGGCCAGCATCGTGATGATCAAGCGGAAACGCTGTTGTTTCGACTCATGCGTGGTGCGGGTGTGCGCGGATTGGCGGGGATGCCTAAGCAGCGGCCAATGGGGCAGGGCACATTGATTCGTCCATTGCTCGATGTTTCCCGGGCCGAACTCGAAGCCTATGCGCAGGCTCACCGATTGGTCTGGATCGAAGACCCATCCAATCAGGATCAGCAATTCTCGCGCAATTACCTGCGGCATCAGGTCATGCCGTCGCTGAGCGAGCGCTGGCCGCAAGCGCAGGCGAGCATGGCTCGCAGCGCTGCGCATCTGCGTGAAGCCCAGGGGCTGCTCGATGAACTGGCGCAGATTGATCTGGCTGACGCCGCCACCGCGCATGAATTCGAATGGCTGGGATTGCCGTCATTGGAACTGGCGCCGCTGGCTGCATTGTCTGTCGCTCGTCAACGAAACGCCCTCAGTCACTGGCTTGAGCCGCTGACGCGCCTGCCTGACACCGACCATTGGTCGGGTTGGTCGGATCTGTGCGATGCCGCTCCTGATGCGTCACCGATCTGGCGTCTGGCCGATGGCGAACTGCACCGCAGCGCCGGTCGGCTATGGTGGCTCAGCGGTCAGTGGCTGCGCACGCCAGTGATCGGGTGCGAGTGGCAGAGCCCGGCGTCAGCGCTTCGCTTGGCCGATAACGGACGTGTCATGTTCAGCGGGCAGACTCCTTCCGGGCCGCTGCGCATTGCCTATCGTCAGGGCGGTGAGGTCATGCATCTGGCGGATCGCGGCCACCGTGATCTCAAGCGCCTGCTCAATGAGCGCGCAGTGCCGGGCTTCGTGCGTGGCAGATTGCCGCTGCTGTTTCGCGATGCAGAATTGCTTGCGGTGGCGAACCTGCCGGGACTTGATGGCGATGCGCACGATGGCTGGAAATTGCATTGGCAGCCAACAGACGAAGATCAAGGTTTGAGCTGAAAGGAGCATTCCGGTAGACTACGCTCCCTTCTTGATACAACTTCTGTGGATTCGCCTGAATTGCAGGAGTTGCCGATTACCAAGCAGTCTTTGCTGGGCGATTCCAAAAAATGTGTAGCGAGCAACGTACCGGTGTTTCATCTGCCGGTCTGTCCCAACGCGGCGGTTTTTTTGAAAGGTGCACTGTGATTAATGCAGGTGATCGGGGGCTTCGGCCTTCCTTCGCTTTCCCCGGCGGCTCGTACCGCTTTAACGCAGACTTCTAGGGTTTTTCATGACGCGCTACATATTCGTCACGGGCGGTGTTGTTTCTTCATTGGGGAAAGGCATTGCATCGGCTTCATTGGCGGCCATCCTGGAGGCGCGGGGACTTAAGGTCACCATGCTGAAGCTGGACCCGTACATCAACGTCGACCCGGGCACGATGAGCCCGTTCCAGCACGGTGAAGTGTTCGTCACCCACGACGGCGCCGAAACCGACCTGGACCTGGGCCACTACGAGCGGTTCATCCGCACGACCATGACCCAGAACAACAACTTCACCACTGGCCGTGTCTACGAGCACGTGCTGCGCAAAGAGCGCCGTGGTGACTACCTGGGTGCAACCATCCAGGTGATCCCGCACATCACCGACGAAATCAAGCGCCGTATCATCAAGGGGGCCGGTGACGCTGACGTGGCAATGGTTGAAATCGGTGGCACCGTCGGTGACATCGAGTCGCAACCGTTCCTCGAAGCCATCCGTCAACTGCGTTTCGAAGTCGGCGCCAAGCGCGCGATGCTGATGCACCTGACTTTGGTGCCGTACATCGCCACCGCTGGCGAGACCAAAACCAAGCCAACCCAGCACTCGGTCAAAGAGCTGCGTTCGATCGGCCTGCAGCCAGACGTGCTGGTGTGCCGTTCCGATCACCCGATCGACGTCTCGTCGCGTCGCAAGATCGCGCAGTTCACCAACGTTGAAGAACGTGCGGTGATCGCGCTGGAAGACGCCGACACCATCTACAAGATCCCGGGCATCCTGCACTCGCAGGGTCTGGACGATTTTGTTGTCGAGCGTTTCGGCCTGCAATGCGGCAGCGCTGACCTGTCCGAGTGGGAAGCAGTGGTTGACGCCAAGCTGAACCCGGAACACGAAGTGACCATCGCCATGGTCGGCAAGTACATGGAGCTGCTGGACGCCTACAAGTCGCTGATCGAAGCGATGAGTCACGCCGGCATCAGCAACCGTACCAAGGTCAACCTGCGCTACATCGATTCCGAAGACATCGAGAACCAGGGCACTGCGCTGCTCGAAGGTGTCGACGCGATCCTCGTCCCGGGCGGCTTTGGTCTGCGCGGCGTGGAAGGCAAGATCACTGCCGTTCAGTACGCTCGTGAAAACAAGGTTCCATACCTGGGTATCTGCCTGGGCATGCAAGTGGCGGTCATCGAGTTCGCCCGTAACGTGATGGGCTGGAAAGACGCCAACTCCACCGAGTTCGATCGCGCCAGCGGCCACCCGGTTGTGGGTCTGATCACCGAGTGGGAAGACGCTACCGGTGCTGTTGAAGTGCGTACCGAAAGCTCCGATCTGGGCGGCACCATGCGCCTCGGCGCTCAGGAATGCCTGCTCGAAGCCGGTTCCAAGGTGCACGACTGCTACGGCAAGGACGTGATCGTTGAACGTCACCGTCACCGTTACGAAGTGAACAACAACCTGCTGCCGCAAATCATCGAAGCCGGCCTGAAAATCTCCGGTCGCTCCGCTGACGCAGCGTTGGTTGAAGTGGTTGAAGCTGCGGATCATCCATGGTTCGTCGCTTGCCAGTTCCACCCAGAGTTCACCTCGACACCACGTGATGGCCATCCGCTGTTCAGCGGTTTTGTCAAAGCAGCATTGGCTCAACACCAGAAGAAGGCGTAACCCCGATGGCACAGAAGATCATCCGCGTCGGCGACATCGAGATTGCCAACGACAAACCCATGGTGCTGTTCGGTGGCATGAACGTGCTGGAAAGCCGTGACATGGCCATGCAGGTTTGCGAGGAGTACGTGAAGGTCACCGAGAAACTCGGTATCCCTTACGTGTTCAAGGCCAGTTTCGACAAGGCCAACCGTTCTTCTGTGACCTCCTATCGTGGTCCTGGCCTGGAAGAGGGCATGCGCATCTTTCAGGACATCAAACAAGCTTTCGGCGTGCCGATCATCACCGACGTCCACGAGCCTGATCAGGCCGCGGTCGTCGCTGAGGTCTGCGACATCATTCAACTGCCGGCCTTCCTGTCGCGCCAGACCGATCTGGTCGTCGCGATGGCCAAGACCAATGCAGTGATCAACATCAAGAAAGCCCAGTTCCTCGCCCCTCAGGAAATGAAACACATCCTGAACAAGTGCGTGGAAGCGGGTAACGATCAACTGATCCTCTGCGAGCGTGGTTCGAGCTTCGGCTACAACAACCTCGTGGTCGACATGCTCGGCTTCGGCATCATGAAGCAGTTCGAGTACCCGGTATTCTTCGACGTGACCCACGCGCTGCAAATGCCGGGTGGTCGTGCCGACTCCGCTGGTGGTCGCCGTGCCCAGGTTCTGGATCTGGCCAAGGCGGGCATGAGCCAGTCGCTGGCAGGTCTGTTCCTCGAAGCGCACCCGGATCCGGACAACGCCAAATGCGACGGCCCTTGCGCCTTGCGTCTGGACAAACTGGAGCCATTTCTGGCCCAGCTCAAAGCTCTGGACGAACTGGTGAAGAGTTTTCCGACGGTAGAAACCGCGTAACACTCAATTCTCCGGTAAAGTACCGCACGATTTGTCGCTCATGCCCTCGGGCATGAGCGTTATCGTCTGCAAGTCTGCCCGCTGCACCCCCTTGCCGACGGTAAAAAGATTTCCTCTAGCTGCGTCGTTTTCGTCAACTTTGGAGTGTTTACAACAATGGCAAAAATCGTCGACATCAAAGGTCGTGAAGTTCTCGACTCCCGTGGCAATCCCACCGTGGAAGCGGACGTGCTTCTCGACAACGGCATCATCGGCAGCGCTTGCGCGCCGTCCGGTGCATCCACTGGCTCGCGTGAAGCGCTCGAGCTGCGTGATGGCGACAAGAGCCGTTATCTGGGCAAGGGCGTGCTCAAAGCGGTAGCCAACATCAACGGTCCGATCCGCGATCTGCTGCTGGGCACCGACCCAAGCGACCAGAAAGCCCTGGATCACGCGATGATCAAGCTCGACGGTACTGAAAACAAAGCGACCCTGGGCGCCAACGCCATCCTCGCCGTGTCCCTGGCTGCGGCCAAGGCTGCTGCTCAGGATCAGGATCTGCCGCTGTACGCACACATCGCCAACCTCAACGGTACGCCGGGTGTCTACTCGATGCCGGTACCGATGATGAACATCATCAACGGTGGCGAGCACGCCGATAACAACGTCGACATCCAGGAATTCATGGTGCAGCCGGTTGGCGCCAAGTCGTTCTCGGAAGGTCTGCGCATGGGCACCGAGATTTTCCATCACTTGAAAGCTGTGCTGAAGGCCCGTGGCCTGAGCACTGCCGTTGGCGACGAAGGCGGTTTCGCACCGAACCTGGCGTCCAACGAAGACGCGTTGAAAGTGATCTCCGAAGCGGTGGCCAACGCCGGTTACAAGCTGGGCACCGACGTGACCCTGGCGCTGGATTGCGCGGCCAGCGAATTCTACGAAGACGGCAAGTACAACCTGTCCGGCGAAGGTCAGGTGTTCACCGCTGAAGGTTTCGCTGACTACCTGAAAGGTCTGACCGAACGTTATCCGATCATCTCGATCGAAGACGGTCTGGACGAGTCTGACTGGGCTGGCTGGAAGATCCTCACCGACAAGATCGGCGAGAAGGTTCAACTGGTGGGCGACGACCTGTTCGTGACCAACACCAAGATCCTGAAAGAGGGCATCGATAAAAACATCGCCAACTCGATCCTGATCAAGTTCAACCAGATCGGCACCCTGACCGAAACCCTGGAAGCCATCCAGATGGCCAAGGCTGCCGGTTACACCGCAGTGATCTCGCACCGTTCGGGCGAAACCGAAGATTCGACCATTGCCGACCTGGCTGTGGGCACCTCGGCTGGCCAGATCAAGACCGGTTCGCTGTGCCGTTCTGACCGTGTTTCCAAGTACAACCAACTGCTGCGTATCGAAGAGCAGTTGAATGGCAAGGCCAAGTACAACGGTCGCAGCGAGTTCCGCGGCTAAGTACAAATCGATGGAAGGACACCGGATTGTGTCGAAAAAGTCGTGACAGCGATGGATTTGCCACTAATCTGATGCCTTAACAGCACAAGCCTGGGTCTTCCAGGCTTCGTGCTATCAGATGCTTCAAAGTTTTGGCGTGGCTGTCTTTTTTCACTGGATACCTGATATTCGATGCGCAGTCCTTACTGGTTGTTTCTCGTTTTGCTCTTGCTACTGGCCGGTCTGCAGTACCGCCTGTGGGTGGGCAATGGCAGTCTGGCGCAGGTCGCCGAGTTGAATCAGCAGATTGCTGATCAACACGCCGAGAACGAAGGTTTGCTGGAGCGCAACCGAGTGATGGACGCTGAAGTCAGCGAGTTGAAAAAGGGCATGGAGACCGTTGAAGAACGGGCTCGTCACGAACTGGGCATGGTCAAGGACGGCGAAACCCTTTATCAGTTGGCCCAATGATCAATTCCCTGCCGGCCTTCTGGGCCGTGATTCCTGCCGCGGGCGTCGGTGCCCGAATGGCCGCAGACCGCCCCAAGCAGTATCTGCAACTGGGCGGGCGCACAATTCTTGAACACAGCCTCGGCTGTTTCCTCGATCACCCAAGCCTCAAGGGGCTGGTGGTCAGTCTTGCGGTTGATGATCCTTACTGGCCAAACCTGGCCTGCGCCAGCGATCCGCGCATTCAGCGGGTTGACGGCGGGGCCGAGCGTTCTGGTTCGGTGCTCAATGCCTTGCTGCATCTGCATGCGCAGGGTGCCGATGATGAAGATTGGGTGTTGGTGCACGATGCGGCACGGCCGAATCTGAGTCGCGATGATCTCGACAGGTTACTCGATGAACTGGCGGATGATCCGGTCGGCGGTTTGCTCGCCGTCCCTGCGCGCGACACGTTGAAGCGGGTCGATAAGTATGGGCGCGTTGTGGAAACCGTGGATCGCAGCGTGATCTGGCAGGCGTACACGCCGCAGATGTTCCGCCTTGGTGCGTTGCATCGGGCGTTGGCGGACAGTCTGGTGGCGGATGCGCTGATTACTGATGAAGCTTCGGCGATGGAGTGGGCGGGGCTGAAGCCGCGTCTGATTGAAGGGCGGGCGGATAACCTCAAGGTCACCCGGCCTGAAGATCTCGAATGGTTGCGTCAGCGTTGGGCTAACCGCCGCTGAGTGCAGTGGCGCTTTTCAGATCGCATTCGCGAGCAGGCTCGCTCCCACATTTGATTTGCGCCTGACCCCAAATTTGCATTCGCCGCCATTCCCCTGTGGGAGCGAGCCTGCTCGCGAAAGCGGTAGTTCAGGCAACCCATCACTCAGCTTCGATACTCCGGCCGCTCAGCCAACCCTTCCTTTAGAAAATCCACCAACTTGCGCACCTTCGGCGACAAATGCCGCTGCTGCGGATACAGCGCCCACACCGCCGTATTCGGCGGCTGATGCGCCTCCAGCAACGAAATCAGCGCACCGCTGTGCAGATGCTCCAGCACGTAATAATCCGGCAACTGACACAACCCCACGCCTTGAAGCGCCGCATCCAGCACCGCTTGCCCACTGTTGCAGCGCCAGTTGCCCTGCACGCGCTGGGAAAACTCCCGCCCGTTTTGCTCAAGCTGCCAGATGTCCGAGCTGCCAATCAGGCAATTGTGCCGACTCAACTCCGACAGACTGTGTGGGCGACCGTACCGCTCAACGTAGGACGGTGACGCGCAGAGATACATTCGCCGTGGCGCCAGGCGTGTCGCGACCAACCTCGAGTCCTGCAAACGTCCCAGACGAATCGCCAGATCCAGCCCTTCATGCACCAGATCGAGCTGGCGATTGCTCAGTTCGATATCGATGCGCAGCTGCGGATACAGCCCCATGAACCGCGTGACCAGCGGCACGATAAAGCGCTCGCCGTACGCGACGGCACAGGTCATGCGCAACATGCCTTTCGGTTCGCTGGTCAGATCGCCAACCGCACGCAGTGCTTCCTCACGACCATCCTGCAAGCGTTGGCAATGTTGCAGGAATGTCTGTCCGGCCTCAGTCAGCGTCACCCGGCGGGTGCTTCGATAGAGCAGGCGCGTCTGTAAACGCTCCTCCAACCGTACGATTTGTCGACTGATGTGCGAGGACGAAACCCCAAGACGTTCGGCGGCGGCGGTGAACTGGTTGCATTCAGCGACGGCGACGAACTCGTCGATGCCTTCCCAGCGGTTTTCGGACATGGGGATTATCCCTGTATGGCAATAATGTTTTGCTTTTGTCCGGATTATTCATCGTAAAGCCATGTATTACACTCCTTGTCTGGTTTTTTATTCAATGCATTCACTGGAGAGTCAGCATGATCAAGTCGCGCGCCGCCGTTGCCTTCGAGGCCAAGAAGCCGCTGGAAATCGTAGAAGTCGATGTCGCCATGCCCAAGGCCGGTGAAGTGTTGCTGCGTGTCGTCGCTTCCGGTGTTTGCCACACCGACGCCTACACACTGTCCGGCGCGGATCCGGAAGGCATCTTCCCGTCGATCCTCGGTCACGAAGGTGGCGCCATCGTTGAAGCGATCGGCGAAGGCGTGACCTCGGTTGCCGTAGGCGATCACGTCATTCCGCTGTACACCCCGGAATGCGGCCAGTGCAAATTCTGCAAATCGGGCAAGACCAACCTGTGTCAGGCGATTCGCGCGACTCAGGGCAAAGGTTTGATGCCGGACGGCACTTCGCGTTTTTCCTACAAGGGCGAAACGATTTTCCACTACATGGGTACTTCGACGTTCTCGGAATACACCGTGTTGCCGGAAATCTCCGTGGCCAAGATCTCCAAAGACGCGCCACTGGAAAAAGTTTGCCTGCTGGGCTGTGGCGTCACCACCGGCATCGGTGCAGTGCTTAACACCGCCAAGGTCAAACCGGGTGACACCGTGGCCATCTTCGGTCTGGGCGGCATTGGTCTGTCTGCGGTGATCGGCGCGGTGAAAGCCAAGGCTGCGCGCATCATCGCCATCGACATCAACCCGGCCAAGTTCGAGATCGCCAAGCAACTCGGCGCCACCGACTGCGTGAACCCGAAAGACTTCGATCGTCCGATTCAGGAAGTGATCGTCGACATGACCGATGGCGGCGTCGACTTCTCCTTCGAATGCATCGGCAACGTGCAACTGATGCGCGCCGCGCTTGAGTGCTGCCACAAAGGTTGGGGCGAGTCGGTAATCATCGGTGTGGCCGGTGCTGGCCAGGAAATCGCGACCCGTCCGTTCCAGTTGGTCACCGGTCGCGTCTGGCGCGGTTCGGCATTCGGCGGCGTGCGCGGTCGTACCGAATTGCCAAGCTACGTCGACATGGCGCAGAGCGGCGAGATCCCGCTGGACACTTTCATCACCCACACCATGGGCCTGGAAGACATCAACAAGGCGTTCGACCTGATGCACGAAGGCAAGAGCATCCGTACCGTCATTCATTTCTAAAAGCAGCGCAAGTGACAGGCTTCAAGCTGCAAGCAAAGGCGCTTTTGCCTTTTCTTGAAGCTCGAAGCTTGCCACTTGCAGCTGGGAGAATCCCATGAGTCTGGAAAATATCTCCTGTCAGAAGAGTTTCGGCGGTTGGCACAAGCGCTATCGCCATCGCTCCGATGTGCTCGGCTGCGACATGGTGTTCGCCGTGTACCTGCCGCCGCAGGCGGAGCAGGGCGGCAAGCTGCCGGTTTTGTATTGGTTGTCCGGCCTGACCTGCACCGACGAGAACTTCATGCAGAAGGCCGGCGCGATGCGCATGGCCGCCGAACTCGGGCTGATCATCGTCGCCCCGGACACCAGTCCACGCGGCGCTGATGTGCCTGGCGATCCGGATGGCGCGTGGGATTTCGGCCTCGGTGCCGGGTTCTATCTGAATGCCACGCAAGAACCTTGGTCGCGGCACTATCGGATGCATGACTATGTCGTGCAGGAATTGCCTTCATTGGTTGAAGCGCATTTCCCCGCTACGGACAAACGCAGCATCAGCGGCCACTCCATGGGCGGTCACGGTGCGTTGGTCTGCGCATTGCGAAATCCTGGGCGCTATCAATCGGTGTCGGCATTCTCGCCCATCAACAATCCGATGGATTGTCCGTGGGGGCAGAAGGCGTTCTCCCGTTACCTGGGCGAAGACCGTTCCAAGTGGAAAGAGTGGGATGCCTGCGCCTTGATCGCTGAGGCCACCGAGAAGCTGCCATTGCTTGTCGATCAAGGTGATCGCGATGACTTCCTCGCTACCCAGCTCAAACCCGAAGCCCTGCAACAAGCGGCAAAACAAGCGGGCCATCCGCTGACGTTGCGCCTGCAACCGGGCTACGACCACAGCTATTTCTTCATCTCAAGCTTTATAGACGACCACTTGCAGCATCACGCACGCGCCCTGCGCGGTTAATGCAGGTAGAATCACGCCCTGACAAAAATCGGGGCGTTTTTTTTATGCGTATTGGCCACGGCTATGATGTGCACCGTTTCGCTGAAGGCGATTTCATTACTCTGGGCGGCGTGCGCATTGCACACAGCTTCGGGCTGCTCGCTCATTCCGACGGTGACGTCCTGCTGCACGCCTTGAGCGATGCCTTGCTCGGCGCTGCGGCGCTGGGTGATATCGGCAAGCATTTCCCGGACACCGACCCGCAATTCAAAGGCGCCGACAGTCGTGCTCTGCTGCGTCACGTGGTCGCGCTGATCCATGCCAAAGGCTGGAAAGTCGGCAACGTCGATAACACCATCGTTGCCCAGGCGCCGAAAATGGCCCCGCATATCGAATCGATGCGCGCGCTGATCGCGGCGGATCTTCAAGTTGAGTTGGATCAAGTGAACGTGAAAGCTACCACCACCGAAAAGCTCGGCTTTGTCGGTCGCGAAGAAGGCGTCGCCGTGCACTCCGTTGCCTTGTTGCTGCGCGCATGAATGAACTGCAACTGCTCGGCCCACGGGCCTATGGCGAACCCCTCGGCAGCGCAGTACTGAAAGCCATCGCTGAAGATTTTCAGGTCGATGAAGTCCTCGATATCCCGTTCAGCGGCGACGGCGAGCACCTGTGGATCTGGGTTGAAAAACGTGGCCTGAATACTGAAGAAGCCGCGCGCCGTATCGCCAAGGCAGCCGGGGTGCCATTGCGCACCGTCAGCTATGCCGGGCTCAAGGATCGTCAGGCGCTGACCCGTCAGTGGTTCAGCGTGCAATTGCCGGGCAAGGCTGATCCGGATCTTTCGGCGGCGGAAAACGACACGCTGAAGATCCTCAAGACCACCCGCCACAAGCGCAAATTGCAACGCGGTGCGCATTCGGCCAACGGTTTCACGCTGCGCCTGACCCAATTCTCCGGCGACAAAGCTGCAATCGAAGAGCGTCTGCAACTGATCGCCAAACAAGGCATCCCCAATTATTTCGGCGCCCAACGTTTTGGCCATGACGGCGGCAACGTCGTTGATGCGCGGGCGTGGGCCGCGCGCAAAGCCTTGCCTGAGCAACGTAATGTGCGTTCGCGCCTGCTGTCGACGGCGCGCAGCTTCCTGTTCAACAAGGTGCTCGCCGCCCGGGTGGCCGATGGCACCTGGCAAAAAGCCCAGGTCGGCGATCTGCTCGCGTTCACCGACAGTCGGAGTTTTTTCCCCGCCGGTGAAGCCGAGTGCAGCGATCCGCGCCTGGCGATTCTCGATCTGCATCCAACCGGCCCGCAGTGGGGCGAAGGTGACTCGCCGACCGCAGGCGTTGTCCATGAACTGGAGCAGGGGATTGCCGCCGGTGAAGCGGAGCTGCGCGATTGGTTGGTTCATGCCGGCATGAGCCACGAACGTCGCATCCTGCGGCTGCCCATTGGCGGGTTGACGTGGCATTATCCCCAGCCTGACATTCTGCAACTGGAATTCGTCCTCCCGGCCGGATGCTTCGCCACCGTATTGGTGCGCGAGCTCGTTGATCTGGTGCCGGTGGGGCAGACGGACAGCCCATGCGTATTCTGATTTCTAACGACGATGGGGTAACCGCACCCGGTCTCGCTGCGCTTTATGCTGCGCTGGCGGATTACACCGAATGCGTGGTTATCGCCCCGGAGCAGGACAAGAGCGGCGCCAGCAGTTCGCTGACGCTCGACCGTCCGTTGCATCCGCAATACCTGGCCAACGGCTTTATCAGCCTCAACGGCACACCGACCGACTGCGTGCACTTGGGCCTTAATGGCTTGCTGGAGCGCCAGCCGGACATGGTGGTGTCCGGGATCAACCTCGGCGCCAATCTGGGCGATGATGTGTTGTATTCCGGCACCGTCGCGGCAGCGCTCGAAGGGCGCTTTCTCGAGCGTCCGTCATTTGCCTTCTCGCTGGTCTCGCGGCAGGTGGATAATTTGCCGACAGCGGCATACTTTGCGCGCAAACTGGTCGAGGCCCACGCCGGGCTGGATCTGCCGCCGCGCACGGTGCTCAACGTGAACATTCCCAATTTGCCGATCGACCATATTCGCGGTATTCAGTTGACCCGCCTCGGCCACCGCGCCCGGGCGGCGGCGCCGATGAAAGTGGTCGATCCGCGTGGCAAGGCCGGTTACTGGATTGCCGCCGCCGGTGATGCCGAGGATGGCGGCCCGGGCACGGACTTTCATGCGGTGATGCAGGGCTATGTGTCCATCACGCCGTTGCAGCTCGATCGGACCTTCAATGAAGCCTTTAGAAGCCTCGATGGCTGGCTGGAGGGACTGCGCTGATGGCCCGTGAACACGAAGACCGATTGCGTAGCGGCATCGGCATGACTTCCCAGCGTACCCGTGAGCGTCTGATCCAGCGCTTGTATGAAGAAGGCGTGTCCAACGCCAAGGTCCTCGAAGTGATCCGGCGCACACCGCGTCATCTGTTCGTCGACGAGGCGCTGGCACACCGCGCTTACGAAGACACGGCGCTGCCGATCGGCAACAACCAGACCATTTCCCAGCCTTATATGGTGGCGCGCATGAGCGAGCTGCTGCTGGAGGCCGGGCCACTGGATAAAGTGCTGGAGATCGGCACCGGTTCCGGTTACCAGACCGCCGTGTTGTCGCAACTGGTCGAGCGCGTCTTCTCGGTTGAGCGCATCAAGGTGCTGCAGGATCGCGCCAAGGAACGCCTGGTCGAGCTGAATCTGCGCAACGTGGTATTTCGTTGGGGGGATGGCTGGGAAGGCTGGCCGGCGCTGGCGCCCTATAACGGTATTATCGTCACCGCCGTGGCCACCGATGTCCCGCAAGCCTTGCTCGACCAATTGGCTCCGGGCGGGCGCATGGTGATTCCGGTGGGCTCCGGAGAAGTGCAGCAATTGTTGCTGATCGTGCGTGAGGAAAACGGCTTTTCCCGACACGTTCTGGGGGCAGTTCGTTTCGTGCCGTTGCTCAACGGGCCACTGGCCTGAGCATTTATTCAGGTGCGCTGAATTCCTTTCGTTCGCCTGTGTCCTACTCCGGCAGCGATGGTTTAAACGCAGCAGATTGCCAACTTGCAAACGTGTGCGCGAAGCGATTTCGCTTCATTAAAGGTAAAGCCGATCCGGCCCGTTATACTTGCGACACCTCATGCCGGAATCCGGCATTTCACATTTTTCAGCCACCACAAAGGGAGCGGCGGGTGAGTCTCACAGTCATTGCGCAGCGTATGGGTAACACGAGCTTTCAGCGCCTGGTGACTGGCCTTGTCTTGAGCACCTTGCTGGTCGGTTGCTCCAGCACCAAATCGAGCAATGTCCGGGTCGTTGATCGCAACAACGCGGTGGCCCAGCGTCCTACCGTGACAACCGGACAATATGTAGTCCGTCCCGGCGATACGATGTTTTCGATCGCGTTTCGCTATGGTTGGGACTACAAAGCTCTCGCGGCCCGGAACAATATTCCTACGCCGTACACGATCCATCCGGGTCAGACAATTCGCTTTGATGGCCGCACCGGTTCAACGCCGACGGCGGTGGTGAGCAACAGCAGTTCTTCGCCTTCTTCGTCGAGTAAAACCACGGTAATCCGGCGCCAGGCAAATGGCACGACCACCACTACAATCACCGGTTCTACGGGGGCTGTACCGTCCGTCGCGAGCAAACCGGCACCTGCGCCACTGCCTCCAGCAGGCCCGGCCCCGACCGGCTGGGGGTGGCCATCTAATGGCATTCTGATTGGAAAATTCTCTTCAAACGGTAGTTTGAATAAAGGAATTGATATCGCCGGGGATTTGGGACAGCCTGTTTTAGCTGCGTCTGATGGGACGGTGGTATACGCCGGGAGTGGCTTAAGGGGCTACGGCGAATTAGTCATCATCAAACACAGCGAAACCTACGTCAGTGCCTACGGCCATAACCGCAGGCTGTTGGTTCGGGAGGGACAGCAGGTCAAGGTCGGACAGACAATTGCCGAAATGGGGTCAACGGGTACGGACCGGGTGAAACTGCATTTTGAGATTCGCCGCCAAGGTAAACCTGTAGATCCGCTGCAGTTCCTGCCAAGACGTTGATTTGTAAGCCAGCCTGTTCCGTCGCGTAGAGGGGACAGGCTCCAGCGCTGCCAAGGATAAAGGCGTCGCTTGAGCTTGGGGTCGAACTCACCAAAGGACTATAACAATGGCTCTCAGTAAAGAAGTGCCGGAGTTTGACATCGACGATGAGGTTCTCCTTATGGAGGCCGGCATCGATTCGGAATCTTCGATGTCGAATGATGAAGGGGCTGCTCCACCTTCCGTTCGTTCCAAATCCAAACACTCCGCTTCACTTAAACAACATAAGTACATCGACTACACTCGGGCACTGGATGCCACGCAGTTGTACCTCAATGAAATCGGCTTTTCCCCATTGCTCTCTCCCGAGGAAGAAGTACATTTTGCGCGACTGTCGCAGAGTGGCGATCCGGCCGGGCGCAAGCGCATGATTGAAAGTAACCTGCGGCTGGTGGTCAAAATCGCCCGGCGTTACGTCAATCGAGGGCTGTCGCTGCTGGATCTGATCGAAGAGGGCAACCTCGGACTGATCCGCGCGGTAGAAAAGTTTGATCCCGAGCGCGGCTTTCGCTTCTCGACCTACGCAACCTGGTGGATTCGTCAGACCATCGAGCGCGCAATCATGAATCAGACCCGGACCATCCGGTTGCCGATTCACGTGGTCAAAGAGTTGAATGTGTACTTGCGGGCCGCACGGGAACTGACGCAAAAGCTTGATCACGAACCTTCACCCGAAGAAATCGCCAACCTGCTGGAAAAACCGGTGGGCGAGGTCAAGCGCATGCTGGGCCTGAATGAACGGGTTTCTTCGGTCGACGTCTCGCTGGGTCCTGATTCGGATAAAACCCTGCTGGACACCCTTACCGATGATCGTCCGACCGATCCGTGCGAACTGCTGCAGGATGACGACCTGTCGCAGAGCATCGATCAATGGTTGTCGGAACTGACCGACAAGCAGCGCGAGGTGGTTGTGCGTCGTTTCGGTCTGCGCGGTCACGAGAGCAGCACGCTGGAAGACGTAGGCCTGGAAATCGGTCTAACCCGGGAACGGGTAAGACAGATCCAGGTGGAAGGCCTCAAGCGCCTTCGTGAGATCCTTGAGAAGAATGGCCTGTCGAGCGAGTCGCTGTTCCAGTAAGCGTCTCACACGCCCGCCCACGAAAAGCCCCGACTGGTTCGGGGCTTTTTGTTGGCCTGGATTTGTTGGCTATCCCTTGCATCCCTGTTCATTACCGGACGTACGGTTGGCAATTCCATCGTTTGTAGTCTCGCGGTGTAAGCCTTGGCTTACTCTTTCGTAGGTATTCACTATTTTTACAAGACGGCAGACGTCGATTATTCTCAATGTTATTATTTAACTTATTGATTTATATAATTATTTTTTTAATGTGAAGTGCTTGTTACGGCGCTTTTGCGGTCGCCGGGCCGATTGCTCTCTCCGGGGAATTCTCTAGTATCCGGGTTGTGTCGACGGACAGACACGCCCTTCAAGGATGAGGGGAATGGACATCGCAGGACGCGATTCATCAGGACGATGAAAAGGAATACAGGGAATAGGGAAAAAATGTGGGCGGGTCATACCGCCCCTTTTTTTTGCCCGCAGAAAAGCAAAACACAGAAAAGCAAAAAGGCCCGTAAAGGGCCTTTTCATTCGAGCGCGCGGCAGATCAGCGTTCGAGGTCTTTGATCTTGCCTTTGACGCCATCCCACTCTTCGGCATCCGGCAGCGATTCTTTCTTCTCGGTGATGTTCGGCCAGATTTCAGCCAGATCAACGTTCAGTTGAATGAACTCCTGCATTTCTTCCGGAACTTCGTCCTCGGAGAAAATGGCTACGGCCGGGCATTCCGGTTCGCACAGGGCGCAGTCGATGCACTCATCCGGGTGAATCACCAGGAAGTTCGGGCCTTCGTAAAAGCAGTCCACCGGACAGACTTCTACGCAGTCGGTGTACTTGCACTTGATGCAGTTGTCGGTGACGACGAAGGTCATTTCTAATTTTCTCCTCAGGCGGCGGCAGCGTTGCCCCTTCACGGTTGGGGTCGCCAGGTTCGGGAGCGATACCTGCTGGCCAGGCTATTAGCCAGCAGCATCCCAAACCGCGCGAGATTCTAACAGCTTGAAGCCGTTTGCGTTATATCCGCTTCTTCAGTGCTTATATCCGGTTCTTCAATGCATAGAGCATTTCGAGCGCACGACGCGGAGTCAGGTCATCCAGATCCAGTTTAGCCAGCTCATCAAGCACCGGGTGCGGCAGGCTGGCGAACATGTCGCTTTGCTGTGGCGTCGCCGGTTTGCCCTTGGCGGCAGGTTTCGGCGCTTCATGGGGCAAAGCGGTTTCTTCCAGTCGGCTCAAGTGCTCGCGGGCACGCACGATCACTTCGCTTGGCACGCCGGCCAATTGCGCCACCGCCAGGCCATAGCTTTGGCTGGCAGGGCCAGGCAGCACGTGGTGCAGGAAGACGATGCGTTCGTTGTGCTCGGTGGCGTTGAGGTGGACGTTGGCTACCAGTGGCTCGGCTTCCGGCAACACGGTCAGTTCGAAGTAGTGGGTGGCAAACAGCGTATAGGCGCGCAGATGGGCCAGACGCTCGGCCGCCGCCCATGCTAGCGACAGACCGTCGAAGGTGCTGGTGCCGCGACCGACTTCGTCCATCAGCACCAAGCTGCGCTCGGTGGCGTTGTGCAGGATGTTGGCGGTCTCGCTCATTTCGACCATGAAGGTCGAACGGCCGCCCGCGAGGTCATCGCTGGAACCGATACGGGTGAAAATGCGGTCGACCAGCGACAGTTCGCAACTGGCGGCCGGCACGAAGCTGCCGATATGCGCCAGCAACACGATCAGTGCGGTTTGACGCATGTAGGTGGATTTACCGCCCATGTTCGGGCCGGTGATTACCAACATGCGCGTGTTGTCATCCAGACTGAGATCGTTGGCCACGAACGGCGTGGTCAGCACCTTCTCAACCACCGGGTGACGACCCTGGGTGATACGCATGCACGGCTCGCTGACGAAACGCGGGCAGTTCAGGTCGAGGTTCAGCGCACGCTCGGCGAGGTTGCTCAACACGTCGAGTTCGGCCAGCGCACCGGCGGTGTCCTGCAGCGGTGGCAACTGGCTGATCAGGTCTTCCAGCAGCGCTTCGTACAGCATCTTCTCGCGCGCCAAGGCACGGCTCTTGGCAGAGAGGGCTTTGTCTTCGAACTCTTTCAGTTCCGGCGTGATGAAGCGCTCGGCGCCTTTCAGGGTTTGCCGACGGATATAGTCAGCCGGTGCTGACTCGGCCTGCTTGCTCGGCAGTTCGATGAAGTAGCCGTGAATGCGGTTGTAGCCAACTTTCAGATGGCTCAGACCGGTGCGGGCTTTCTCGCGGGCTTCCAGGTCGATGAGGAACTGGCCGGCGTTCTCGCTCAACGATTGCAGCTCGTCGAGCTCGCTGTCGTAACCGGTTTTCAACACGCCGCCGTCACGGATCACCGCCGGCGGGTTGTCGATGATGGCTTTCTCCAGCAACGCCGCCAGCTCCGGGTAGGTGCTGGTGATGGTCGCCAGACCTTGCAGGTGCGGCGCTTCCAGATCGGTCATCGCCACTTGCAATTCAGGCAGTGCGCCAAGGGCGTCGCGCAGCCGGGCAAGGTCACGAGGACGTGCGTTGCGCAGGCCGATCCGCGCGAGAATTCGCTCGATGTCGCCGATTTCCTTGAGCTGTGGTTGCAGCTTTTCGAAACGATAGCGATCAAGCAGGCAAGTGATCGAGGTCTGGCGCGCCAGCAATACGGTCAAGTCACGTAACGGACGGTTCAGCCAACGGGTCAGCAGACGGCTGCCCATGGCGGTCTGGCAGCGATCGACCACCGATTGAAGGGTGTTGTCGCGGCCACCGGCCAGGTTGGTGTCCAGTTCCAGGTTGCGGCGGCTTGCACCGTCCAGCACCACGGTGTCGTCGAGGCGCTCGTGGCGCAGGCTGCGCAGGTGGGGCAGGGCGGTGCGCTGGGTTTCCTTGGCGTAGGCCAACAGGCAACCGGCAGCGCCGATGGCCAGGGTCAGGTTCTCGCAGCCAAAACCCTTCAGGTCTTGGGTGGAGAACTGCTGGCAAAGGCTTTTCAGCGCCGAATCACGCTCGAAATCCCACGGCGCACGACGACTGACGCCACGGCGTTTTTCCGCCGGCAGGTCCCTAGGCCAGTCATCCGGGATCAGCAACTCAACCGGATTGATTCGCTCCAGTTCCGCGAGCAGGTTTTCCCAGCCTTTGATTTCTGACACGCTGAAACTGCCGCTGGTGATGTCCAGCACGGCAAGGCCGAACAGACGTTCGTCACCCAGCAGGGCGGCAATCAGGTTGTCGCGGCGCTCGTCGAGCAGCGCCTCGTCACTGACCGTCCCCGGCGTGAGGATGCGCACCACCTGGCGTTCTACCGGGCCTTTGCTGGTGGCCGGGTCGCCGACCTGCTCGCAGATCACCACCGACTCGCCAAGCTTCACCAGCTTCGCGAGATAGCCTTCCGCCGCGTGGTAAGGAATGCCGCACATCGGGATCGCCTGACCCGCCGACTGTCCGCGCGCCGTCAGGGTGATGTCCAGCAACTTGGCCGCCTTCTTCGCGTCTTCGTAGAAGATCTCGTAGAAGTCGCCCATGCGGTAGAACATCAGCTGATCCGGGTGCTGATTCTTCAGGCGCCAGTACTGCTGCATCATCGGAGTGTGGGAGGACAAGTCTGAAATAGCTTTATTCATCAGGGGTTTAGCTTTACCGGAAAAAGTGACGAGGCAAAAACGGGTTCGTTCGCATCTTCAAAATGGCGAGTGTTTGCCAGCGATGCGGCCCGTGAGTTGATTCAGTGGGGCCGAGTATGAAGTTTTTTTGAGGTGGATGCAGCAACGCACCGCCGCTTGGGTTGGCATTGTGTCCTATAGTGCCGAAAAGCTATCGAATGATCGGAATTCGAGGATTGCAGATCAGTTGAGGACGAAGCTTGGAACAGTCAGAGGGCATCGGCTCACAAGCGTCAGCGAGCGATTGTTACTACGATGCGGAAAAAATGACCCTCAGCCGGTCGGGGCAGTCAGCCTTGCTGGGCAGCAATGAAAGCGACCTGCTGCTGGCGTTGATAGCCGGCGTGACCGATAAGGAGCAGCTTATCTCCCGGGTCTGGGGGGAGCGCGGGCTGGTGATTTCCGACAGCAGTTATTACAAGACGCTGCACATGCTCCGCGCGCATTTCGCTGACGTCGGGTTACCTCGGGACAGTCTCAAGACCTTGCCCCGCCGTGGCGTGCTGCTGTTGTGTGAAATCCGCTTGCTCAGCCCGGAGATTCAGGCCCTTGAAGCCCCGCTTGCGTTCGTAAGCGATGTGGAGGCGATCAGCGTCGACGCTCCCACGATGAAGACGTTTTCGAATCGTCACTGGCGTTTCTTTTTACTTGCAGTCGTAGTGCCGGCGCTTGCTCTGCCGGTTTTTTACGCTTACCTGGTGTTTAAAAAGCCAGCCGATCTGGAAGAGTGGAAACTCATCTGGCAAGAGGGCGAGGCGAAGTTGTATGTAGAAGAAAGTGAAAGAATGTCCAAAGAGGATATTGTCCAAGCGCTCAACGAGTTCGAGCCACCGATTGTATTGTCTGATATCAACTATTATGTGCGAAAGCCGCTCTCGCAATTGCTGATAAAGTGCATCAAGCCGGAAAGTAAGGGGGAGGCCATATGCGTGAACTACCAAGTCGTTGGAAAAAAATAATCGCACTCTTTGGCGTCTTGTCCATCTGTATCTTCGGTGTTCTGGTTGTCAGGCATTTTTATTTGATCAATCGCGATATTCCGCGCGCACCCTGTTTTGCATCCATAGATTTTGTTCATACGAATGATCACAAAGTTCGTTGGCATGGTGTTGGCGATATGACGATCGATCCAAGGGAAGGCGCTCTCTATGTCTACTACGTTGTCAAAACTCCTGAAGGAAAAGTCTATACGTATGATCGCAAGTTCGAGATTTCATTAGCGCATCTGGATACTTCCAGATTTTTGTTCAAGACGCGTTCGATTGTAAAGTTTGACGCAGATACTGCAGGCGATGAACTTCCGTTCATGGAAAGAGGCTTTCAGGGCGGTATGGTGACGTTCAATTACTTCTCTGATGCCGAGTACTACTACAACATCAATAACCTGATCAATGGCGTATGCCACGTCCCTCGCTAGCGAAAACCCCCAGATTGCAAGGCCTCCGGGCGACTAAGTAAGACTGAGTAAGATGCCAGTAAGGCCCCGACGGACCTGCGTTGTTAATGTGATTTGAGTCAAGCCAACAGCCTCTGCGACTGCCCGAGAGTCAGCGCCGTGCGGCTGTTTAGTTGCCTTGAATAACATGATGATGTTTAGGCTGTCGAGGAACGTTATAAATGCTCTGGTTTTGCGTGCGCAGTTCTCATGGAACCAAGTCTCGCGCCTGGAAGCGATCAATTGCAATTAACCGGGAAGGTATTGTTTTTGTGCCGGCGGTTATTGCCGGAAAAGAAAAGGATGTGAGTATTTCCACATTGTTTGATCGCACTCCTGTTTTGCTGTGTTTCGATCATGTTTACGTGCCAGTGGCGTGGATGGTCGAAAACTTTCCAACTTGCATGGCTCGCTGTCGCGACATGATGATGGCGGCACTTTCTGGTGTACAAGAAGCGTTAGGTTGTCGTAAGGCATGGTCTCGGGTGAGCCACTTTCGTGGGCGCGCGGGAGAAATAAATTATCTGGGGTTTGTCTCGTGAGATCGACTCTGCTCTGGAATCTGTCTCTGTTAGTTGGTGGTGTTTTGATCATCGATAGTTCTTGTGCCGGCGCACGAGAAAGTTGTACGCAGCGCCGCGCTGAACTTGTTTTCCAAATTGAACGCGCTGATGAGGCGGACAATGTTTATCGCAAGTCCGGTCTGGAACAGGCGCTTGCCAATGTGGAGCGTTACTGTCGCGAGCCTTCTGCACAGGATGACCGTTCGAGCGCTATCGAAAAGGCCGAAGCCGAAGTACGGCGCAGACAGAATTATCTGAAAGCTGCGCGTCAGTACGGCGACGTGAAAGTCATCAAGAAACAGGAAGCCAGGCTCGAACGGGCTCAGACAAAACTGCAAGAGCTCATGGATGAGTAAAGGGTCAACCACCGTCAACGAACCGCAGCAGGTTTTCTTTTTTCAACGCTGCAATTCAACGTGCTCATCAGTGACGCCGGGAAATCGAACATGAAAAACATCCTTATCTTTGCTTCAGTCTTTACTTCTGCTGTGCTGATCTCTGGCTGCACCGCCACCGACTGGGTGCATGCTGCTGGCGGCATCATGGGCGCCAAGGACGATTACGACAGGAAAGCCAGAGCCGATCGACTTAAAAAAGCCAATGCTGCCGCGCGTCGCGTCAAAGGCTGACCACACGTTGGAACCGGGCCGTTATTCAATCCAAATGATGGCTCGGCAATATCATTTTGAGGCTGAGTTCATATTTATGCGTTAATTATGCAAATCAGCATTTGTCTTCACGAATAACTTCAAGCACTATGCGCGTTATGCAAAAACGCAACGTAGCCTCCGTTTTAAGAGCACTGCTCGACCAGCACGGGATCTCCCCCACGGAGCTCCACCGTCGCACCGGCGTGCCTCAATCCACTCTCTCGCGGATTCTCAGCGGGAAGATCGTCGATCCCTCGGATAAACATATCTCGAAGATCGCCGAGTACTTCGCCGTGAGCACCGATCAATTGCGCGGGCGCGCTGATGTTGCGCCATCGGCCGGAGCCGCGCGTGATGACGTACACGCGGAACTCAAGGACATAATGCTGTGGGACGACGATACGCCGGTCGATGATGACGAGGTGTCGGTGCCGTTCCTTCGCGAGGTTGAATTGGCAGCAGGATCAGGAAGATTCGTCATCGAAGAGAGCGAGCGCTCTAGCCTGCGCTTCGGCAAACGCAGCCTGCGCCATAACGGTGTGCAGTTCGACCAGGCCAAATGTGTGACGGTGCGTGGCAACAGTATGTTGCCGGTGCTGCGTGATGGCGCCACCGTCGGCGTCAACGCTGGCAAGTGCGGCATCGGCGACATCATTGATGGCGACCTGTACGCAATCAATCACAATGGCCAGTTGCGTGTGAAGCAACTCTACCGCTTGCCTACCGGCATTCGTCTGCGCAGCTTCAATCGCGATGAGCACCCGGACGAGGACTACAGCTTCCAGGAAATCCAGGAGGAGCAGATCGTCATCCTCGGTCACGTCTTCTGGTGGGGCATGTACGCCCGCTAATCACACCGACTTCAGATAAGCCCGCCAATCGGCGGGTTTTTTTTCGCCTTGATGAAACCGCCAAACCCTTGAGCTGCGGGGCTTCCATGCATCTGCGCATTTGCTATGCATAAATAAATGCATTTACGCATTGACTGGATATGCATACATGCATATTCTTGCCACCAAGCCGCTCGACAAAGCGGCTGGCAAGAAAGCTCTTTAGTTCCACAAGAACAGGCAGCGATGAACCGGCCTCAACGGTTCAGAGGGTTGGCAACTGACCCGGGTGTGCAGCGTAAAGCACCAGAAGCAGTTATCCGGCGGGCAGGGACCGCGGTCGGAAAAACAATTTGAATGGACTCGTACCGCGCCAGTAGCGCCGAAAAGTCAGCTTCCTTCTTGAACACAGGATCTGAAGGAAGGCGAAGGAGCGCATTACTGAAAAGCCCGGTGTATCACCGGGCTTTTTGGAATGCCTGCCAGGTTTCATCACTGTTAAACGGCGACGTTCAAGGAAGTCTGAACGTTTCCCCCCTCCCACCGAGCAGACCTGACGTTACTAAGCCGAATAACAGCAGTGGTAACTGCTGCATATGGGCGCCAACCGGCCGTAGAAAGAGATCGTTTTCTCGGCTCCTGAAACGCCTCCCAGGCGTGATGAACGCGTTGAAGTTAAACGCACCGCAATGACAGGACGGCGGAATTTTCAAACGTCGTCCGGTGAATCTCGAGGAATGAAAAATGAAACGATATGTATGCATCGGCACCGTCTACCAAACGGCCTTCTCGATTGTTTTTGAGATACAGGATTCAGATGAAGGCATGCCAACTACCAGCCCGGCCGGCAGTTCGGGATACTGGATCGAAGTATCGGCAGACACAGCCGTTCAAGTGGGCTGGAAGGTTGACCCTTTTATCGATGAGAACGGCAATTACCTGAGAATTTATACAGAGCCGACTGAGGCTGAATCCGAGGCGATTACCACTGCCGGTATGAAAGAGCGGTTTGATGACGCGGCGCGTTGGCTGCAATTCAATCCGTTGCAATACAAGCAGGATCTTGGCGTAGCGACGCCAGCGGACGAAGCGGCTTTGCTCGCTTATAAGCAATACGTCGTTGCCGTCAGTGAAGTGAAAAATCAACAAGGTTATCCATCCTCTATCACTTGGCCGGTCGCTCCTTTCTGATTTGAAAAAGCGAAGCATCAGTGTTTTTAACCGATCGATATCTAAGGGCCGGGCGCAGTGAAAGGTGCGATGCGCCGGAATTCACCCGCCTGATACCTGCAAACAAGGAGTGACGATGAATCGCTATGTTTTTATAGAGATGAGCAACCAGTATCCATTTTCCCGTGTTGCGGAGATTGTCGAGTCTGAGGACATGCCGCAAACCTCTCCACCGGGAATCTCGGGCAGTTGGTACAAGGTTGAAAATGACACCACCGTTCAAGTTGGCTGGAAGGCTACCTACGAGGCAATTGGTTGGAGCTATTCGGAGCTTGCTTATCAGGATCATGTCGATTTGGTCTCGTTGCGTATGCGTCAAAAGCTCGGTGCAGCCACCGGCTGGCTCGATCTGAATCCAGTGCAATACAAAGTGAACCTCGGCAGCGCCACGCCAGAAGAGGCAGCTGCATGGATTGCTTACCAGCAGTACTACGTCGCGGTTGCCGACGTAAAAAATCAAGCTGACTACCCGTACACGGTCAACTGGCCAGTCGTTCCGTTCTGATTGCAAAGTCGGATCAACGGACGAGAGCGCATTACTGAAAAGCCCGGCCCCGGCGTCGGGCTTTTCGGAATGCCTAACTCAAGAGAAACCGTTTGAACCCAACACTCATCATTCATCAATCACCTACGGAGGCGTGACATGACAAACGAGCAACAAGCGTTGGCGGACATGCCGATCTGGCTGGTCATCCTCCTTGCCGTTGTCGGCGGGGTATCTGGCGAAATGTGGCGCGCTGACAAGGAGGGCGCCCGTGGCTGGTCATTGCTCCGACGGCTGGCCCTGCGCTCCGGCGCCTGCATGATCTGCGGCGTGTCGGCGATCATGCTGCTGTATGCCGCCGGATTGTCGATCTGGGCTGCCGGCGCGTTCGGTTGCCTGACAGCAATGGCCGGCGCCGATGTCGCCATCGGTCTTTACGAACGCTGGGCCGCCAAGCGCATCGGCGTCTGCGAAGTCCCGCCGCGCGACCAGCCTTAACCCTGAATATGTTTCCGTGCCGCCCCAGGGCGGCAGGGCTGCGCGTGGACGATTGAAAAGGAGCTCATGTATGCCCACACCGATCCAGCAGCCGTCGCAACTGTTCACCGCCATCGCGACGACGCTGCCCAACACTGCCGGTCTCAGCCTCACTGTCGGCAGTTACGCCGATTTCACTGCACCGGGCGATCAGGCCTGGGTGTTGATCAACTTCGAGCGGAATGGACCTGGAGTGCGCGCCGCTGACGGGCGAATTGCTCATGTCATGACGGTGTCGCTGCAGGTCATCCCGGCCCTTTCCGCCAGCGCATTTGCAGCATGCGATCTGATTGCTGTGCTGAAAAACCTGATCACCGACAACCGCTGGGGCCTGCCCGCCGATCAATGCGATCTGCCGATCAACATTGATGGCCTGCCATCGCTGCTTACCCGCACCGAGCAGCAATTCAAGACTTGGACACTGACGTTCAATCAGACCCTTTACCTCGGCCCGACCTTGCTTGACGACCCGCTGGGCGCGCCGAAATTCGCTCGCACCTGGGAAGTCAGCGACATTGACGATCCTGACCAATACACCGCGCTGGAGGCCTGAGATGTTCGATGCACTATTGCGCATGCAACTCGGACCGATCATCGAACGCCTGGCCGAGATGGAAGCGGAAATCGACGACCTGCACCGGCGCGCCGAAAGCTTCTGCCGGATCGGTATCTGCCAGACCGTCGACGCCACGAGCAATACCTGTCAGGTCAGTCACGGTGGGTTGCTCACGCCGGCGATCAAGTTTTTCAACCCCAGCGCTGGCGCACAAAGCGAGTCGCGGATTCCGACGGTGGGCGAGCAGTGTCTGCTGTTCAATTACGGTAGCGGCGAAAGCGGCGCGCAGAGCGTGGCATTGTTCGGCTTGAACAGTGACCGTTTTCCGCCAGCCTCCACAGTGCCGACGTTGACCCGTCGAGTACATCAGGACGGCAGCGAAAGCAGCTACGACGATGCTTCACACACCCTGCACTGGCTTAACGGCCCGGCGACTTTCAACGGCTCTCGCGAGTCACTGGAACTGAGTATCGGCCCGGCACGCCTGGCAATGACGCCACAACTGATCACCCTGCAACTGGGTGCAGTCGGCCTGACCATCGACGCTTCCGGCGTGCACTTCAGCGGCCCATTGGTCGATCACCAGGGCCGTGTCATCAGCCCCTGATTCAAGAGCCTCCCATGATCGGAATCGATAGAGACAGCGGGACCACGGTCGACGACTGGCTGCAGTTTGTGCAGCGTGCGACCCGGGCCCTGACTACGCCGCTGGGCACCCGGCAAAAAAGG
Organism: Pseudomonas sp. 43A; assembly: GCF_013363935.1. Classification (NCBI taxonomy): domain Bacteria; kingdom Pseudomonadati; phylum Pseudomonadota; class Gammaproteobacteria; order Pseudomonadales; family Pseudomonadaceae; genus Pseudomonas; species Pseudomonas sp. 43A. The sequence continues at coordinate 5,782,023 of NZ_CP054880.1, read as the reverse complement.
CCCCTGTATGGCTCGTTGATCCCCTCGCTGCTGGGGCAGAACCTCGGCGACGACGTCCTGCTTCTGGCCCAGAGCCATGCGGCGCAGGCGTTCTATAACGCGCAGAACGGGATCAGCGATTTTCAGCCGCAAGTGATCGTCGCCAGCCGTCAGGGCGCCGGTCTGCTGTTGCGCTTCGCCGGCACCTGGAAAAACCGTCAACAAACCTTCGAGGTCGTGACATGAGCATGTTGATCCCCGGCCAGAACCAATTGGCCGAACCCGCGCTGATTACCGTCGAGGCTTTCGAAGATCTGCTCGCCGAGTTCAAGACTTTCGTCATCGAATACGTCGGTGCGCGCTCGCCGGACAGCGCCGCAAAACTCAAGACCAGCCTGGAAAACGAGAGTGAACTGCTGACCCTGGCGCTTGAGGCTTTCTGCGTGCGGCTGCAAACCCACGAGCGCAAATACAACGCCCGCATCAAACAGATGCTGGCGTGGTGGGCGACGGGCAGCAACCTCGATGCGCGGCTGGCGGACATGGGGCTTGAGCGGCAGTTGCTCGATCCGGGCGACCCGGCGGCATTCCCGCCGGTGCCGGCGATTTATGAAAGCGACGAAGACGCTCGCCTGCGTTATTACCTGGCGCCGCATGCGCCGGCAGCAGGTTCGCGGATGCAGTATCGCCGCGAAGTTTTCACCCTTGGCGAGCGTCCGACGGTGCAGGTCGAATCCACCGAGGCAGGTGTGGTGAATGTCACTTACACCTTCAACCCGGACGGTCTCGCCGCGCAGGTCAAGGATGGCAATGCTCGGCGCACCGCGCCGGGCGAAGTGCAGGTCACTGTGCTGTCCCGCGACGGCGATGGCACGCCTTCCGCGTCATTGCTGGACGGCGTTCGTCAGCACTTCGCTCGGCCGGATGTACGACCTGAAACCGACCTCGTCACCGTCAAGGCTGCCGACATTCAGCGCTACAAGATCCGCGTCGTCGCCAAGATCAATTCCGGCCCCGATTCAGGCCTGACCAAAGTCGCCGCGCAACAGCAATTGCAGGCCTACGCCGACAGTTGTCATCGTCTTGAAGGCCGCGTTGATCCAAGCTGGATCGACTACACGCTGCACAGCGCCGGTGCCGTGCAACTGCAGATTCTCGAACCGCTGGCGCCGATCGTGACGACGGCGTTTCAAGCGCCGTATTGCACGGCGGTCGAGGTTGAGGTGCTGACGCTATGAGTGAAAAAACTCAGCGCCCAACGCTGCTGCCGGCCAACAGTTCGGCACTGGAACGAGGTCTGGATCTGGGCTTTGGCGCTTTGCTCGATCGCATCGCGCCGCCATTTCCGGAACTGATGAACCCCGCAAAAACCCCGGTCGCCTTTCTGCCTTATCTGGCAGCGGATCGCGGTGTTGCTGAATGGAGCACCGCCGCACCGGAAGCGGAAAAACGCCTGACCGTCGAACTGGCCTGGCCCACCGCGCGCCAGGCCGGCACTCGCAAGGCGCTGGAAAACGCCGCCAAGGGTTTGCAACTACGCCCGGAGATCCGCGCCTGGTACGAACAGACACCGCCCGGTGCGCCGTACAGCTTTTCCGTACGAGCCTTCAGCGACCAACCCTACAGCGAAGAAATCGACGCCCGTCTCGACCGACGCCTGGCGGATGCCAAGAGCGAACGCGATGTGCTGACGGTCTCGGTCGGCTTGAGCGCTTTCGGCAATCACGTCATCGGCGCCGCGACGTTCTGCGGCGAACTGACCACGGTTTATCCGGTGTTCATCGAAGGGCTGGAAACCTCGGGAGAGGCATTCATGGCCGCCGGCATGTACACCGTCGAAACATCCACTATTTATCCTCAGGGGGCCTGAATGGCTGACTATTACACCCTGCTCACCAACGCAGGGATTGCCTACGAAACGGCGTGCAAGGCCGCGGGTACGCCGATCAAGTTGACGCAGATTTCCGTCGGTGACGGTGGCGGCTCGGTCTACAACCCGGCCGCGACCGCCACTGCGCTGAAACGCGAAGTCTGGCGCGGGCCGCTCAATGCGCTGTTCCAGGACGAGAAAAATCCGAGCTGGCTGCTCGCCGAAGTGACCATTCCGCCGGATGTTGGCGGCTGGTATGTGCGTGAAGCCGGGTTGTGGACTGACACTGGCGTTCTCTACGCCATCGTCAAATATCCGGAGTCGTTCAAACCGGTTCTGGCCACGTCGGGTTCGGGGAAAGAGTTCTACATTCGCTCGATTTTCGAGACCAGCAATGCGTCCTTGGTGACGTTGTTGATTGATGACACGGTGGTTAAAGCCACCCGTGCCTGGGTCATGAGTTATCTCGCCGAAGAACTCGGCAAGCTCGATGGCAAGCAATCGGTGCGTGTTGCTGCGACTGGCAATGTCGTGTTGAACGGTGCGCAGCAGATTGATGGTGTGGCAGTGATTGCTGGCGACCGCGTGCTTGTTGCGAACCAGACGCTGGCCAAGGACAACGGCCTGTGGATTGTCGCCAATGGTGACTGGGTGCGGGCGACCGATGCCAACAGCAGCGCCAAGGTCACGCCGGGACTTACGGTCATGGTCGAGGAGGGCACGGCGAATGGAGATTCGTTGTGGCATCTCACGACTAACGCGCCGATCACTTTGGGTACCACAGCGCTGACGTTCAAGATGCTGGCGGGGCGTACCGGGATTGCGGCCGGGACATACAAAAGTCTGACGGTTGATGAATATGGCCGCGCGACTGCCGGTGCGAACCCTGAAACGTTGGCCGGGTTTGGCATCAAGGATTCGTACACCAAGGCTGAAGTTGAAGCGTTGATTGCCAAGGCGTCGGCGTTGCCGGTGGGGTCGATTGTCGCGTTTCCGGTTGATTCGCCGCCGCCGGGTTTTCTGGAGCTGGATAACAGCGTCAAGAGCAGTGCGACGTATCCCGACCTGAGCGCTTATCTGGGCGGAAAGTTCAACAAGGGTGATGAAGGCGTTGGGAATTTCCGCTTGCCGGAGGCGCGTGGGGAATTCTTGCGTGGTTGGGATCATGGGCGAGGCGTAGACGCTAGCCGTGTGGTTGGCTCGACCCAAAAGGGTACGGTAACTACTTTCGACAGCAACCCGAATCCGAACCTCACGGTCGAGGTTGTGCAGGCATCGGTAGCGGCTGCACAGGCCGATGTATTCGTATCCACTGATTATCCTGGGGTAGCCAGGACGTACACGACTTCGGGGGTTGTTACCTCATCGATACTGGCGGATGGCGGAGTTGTGAGGCCGCGTAACATCGCCGTCATGTGGTGCATCAAAGCCTGGAACGCCCCGGTCAATCAGGGAACCATCGATGTCGCCGCGCTGGCCAAGGAAGTCGAACGGCTCAAATCCGCCGTTCCGATTGGCGCTGTTCTGGCATTCCCGACGGGTATTGTCGCACCCGGTTATCTGGAGCTGGACGGCAGTGTGCAGAGCATTGCGACTTATCCGGATCTGGCCGCCTATCTCGGTACCACGTACAACAAAGGCAATGAGGGCGCAGGTAACTTCCGATTGCCGGAATCACGCGGTGAGTTCCTGCGCGGCTGGGATCATGGGCGCGGTGTGGATGCGGGGCGGCAGATCGGAATTTATCAGGGAGACGAAGTAAAATCCCACTATCACGATGCCCTGTTCGCGACAGGTCCAGTAGGCGCTGGCTCCGTTCTGGGGATCACCAACTCGGCTGCCGGTGACAGGGTGGGAAGTGGTGCGCAATATGCGTCCAGCGGCGGCCCTCAAAGCTACATTGCCAGTACCGGAGGCGCTGAAACCCGCCCCCGCAACATCGCCGTCATGTGGTGCATCAAAGCCTGGGATGCGCCGACCAATCAGGGAAACATCGATATCACTGCACTGGCGAATCTGGCGCAACAAGCTTCCGAAAGCAATCAAGGCACAGCAAAAATCGCTACCCAAGCCCAGACAGACGCGGGCACTGATGACAAAGCCATAGTCACTCCCAAAAAAATGCGTTGGGGATTTTCAATTGGCATTTCTGAGAACCTGGGCAGTAGCTACGTTGTATTTCCGACGTGGCTCGGAGGATTGATCATTCAGTGGGGGATGACGAACGCAATCGCATCCGGCGCAAATTACCTCCAGGCCTTTCCGGTAGCGTTCCCGTTGTTCGTGCCAGCAGTATTTACGACTTATCCCAATGCTGCAGTGGATGCGCCGACGGGCTCGACCTATATCGGTCAGGTTCGAGCTCAGAGTAAGGCGAACGTGACCATTCGCAACATTGGCCCCACCCCGGCACAATTTTATTTTCTGGCTATCGGCCGTTGAGGCCGAGAACCAGTCGAGGGTTAGCTATGAAGTTCGCAACATTTAGTGAAACCGGTGAGTTGACCGGACGTTATGACTCGGCCCTCCACTCAGTCATTCCTGAACAAGCGGTCGAACTGAGCGATGAAGTTTTTCTCGCCACCAGAACCGATCAAACGGGTGAGTGGAGGCTGGTCGATGGAGAGGTCGTAAAAGTACCCTTTGCAATAGTGGAACCGAATTACCCCGAACTGTTCGCGCAAACGCGGTTCTTGCATGAAACACACGGTATCGCTATAGAGGGATTGAATATAGAAACATCTCGCGACAGCCAGGCGCTGATCGCCAGCACAGGTCTGTCTGCCATTCTCGACCCCGAGTATCGCTGCAACTTCAAAACCCTCAATGGTTTTGTCGAGATCGGCGCCGAGCAGATTCTCGCCATTGCCAAGGCTGTGCGCAGCCATGTCCAGGCCTGCTTTGATCGCGAACTGGATTTGCTCCGGGCCCTCGAGGCGCGAACTTATAAAGATGAAATGCTCGCTGAAGGTTGGCCGCTCTCGCCACCGATCACAGCGCATCAGTAAACGCCCCATTCTCTGGGGCGTTTTCATATCTGGCCACTCACGAGGGTGGTTTTAGAGTCGTCGTTAATCAAACAAGGAAGAACCTATGTTTTATTCACACTCCACTGGCGGTTTTTACGATCCCACCTTTCATACAGAAATTCCAAGCGATGCAGTTGAAATCTCTCAGGAGTACTGGAGGGAGTTACTGGACGGATTGTCCCTGGGCAAGATGATTGTCATGAATGATGAAAACTACCCAGTGCTGGTTGAACGGCCCGGCCCAACGCCTGAGCAACTGGAGGGGTATGAGCGTTCGTGGCGCAACCTGCAGATTGCAGCCACTGATCCCGTGGTCAACCGTCATCGTGACGAGGTGGACCGTTGGCCGACCCAGCTGACCCCGGCGCAATACATCGAGTTGCAAACGTACCGCCATGTGCTTCGTCTGTGGCCGGAGGGCGGTGAGTTGCCCTTGAGCGAACACCGCCCGGCAGCGCCGGAATGGCTCGCTAGCCTGCCTGAATAAAAACGCCCCGCACTGACGGGGCGTTTTCTTATCCGCTGATCAGCAACTGATAGCCCCTTGTTGAAACCAAGGGGCTTTTTCGTCTTTGGAGAAACCCGAATGGCAACCCGCCAAACCTACACCGTGCTCGTCCCATTTCCCACCGGCGGTGGGCATTGGTCGAGCGTCGGTCAAGACCTTGATCTGCTCGATGTCGAGGCCAGTGCACTGCACTTCGCCGGTCGACTGGAACTGAAAACCCCAACCACCCAGGCCAAAAAGGCCGCTGCCAAGAAGGCTGACTGAATATGGCTGAGGTTCTGAACTTCGAGCACAACGGCATTACTGTCAATGCCACCGAATCCCCCGAGGCCATGGGTGGCCTGGGTGACAACGTCATCGGTCTGGTCGGCACTGCGCCGAAAGCCGATCCGCTGATTCCGCGTAACGCACCGTTCCGCATCAACAGCTTCACCACCCACGCGCTGCTCGATCCGACCGGTTCCGAAGAGGGCACCCTGTACCACGCGGTTTATCAGATCCTCAAAGTGGTCAAGGTGCCGGTTTACGTAGTGATCGTCGAAGCGGGCGCTACCCCGGCTGACACCGTCAACAACGTGATCGGCGGCGTTGATCCGCTGACTGGTCGCAAGCTCGGTCTGGCGGCGCTGGGCAGTGTTCCGGAAGACCTGACCATCATCGGCGCGCCGGGCTTCACCGGCACTAAAGCGGTGGCCGGCGAGTTCGCCTCGTTCGGCAAGCGCATCAAGGCCCGAGTGGTGCTGGACGGCAAGGACGCCTCGGTCGCCGATCAAGTGCTGTACAGCCAGGAACTCGGCGGCGCCGATCTTGGTTTCGACCGCTGCCTGGTGGTGCACAACATGCCCGCCGTGTACTCGAAAGCAGCGAAGAAAAACGTCTTCCTGTCGCCGTCCAGCCTGGCGATTGCCGCGCTGGCCAAAGTCAAACAGTGGGAGAGCCCAGGCAACCAGGTCACTTACGCCGAGGACGTTTCGCGGGTCGTTGAATACAACATCCTCGACACCTCCACCGAAGGCGATCTGCTCAACCGCTACGGCGTCAGCTACTACGCCCGCACCGTGCTCGGCGGTTTCTCGCTGCTGGGTAACCGTTCGATCACCGGCAAGTTCATCAGCTATGTCGGCCTCGAAGATGCGATCAGCCGCAAGCTGGTCAAGGCCGGCCAGAAAGCCATGGCCAAGAACCTCACCAAGTCCTTCATGGATCAAGAGGTCAAGCGCATCAACGACTGGCTGCAAACCCTGGTCGCCGACGAAACCATCCCTGGCGGCAGCGTCTATCTGCACCCGGAACTGAACAGCGTCGAGAAGTACAAGAACGGCACCTGGTACGTGGTTATCGACTACGGCCGCTACGCGCCGAACGAACACATGGTTTATCAACTCAACGCCCGCGATGAAATCATCGAGCAGTTCCTGGAGGACGTTCTCTAATGTTTACCAACCGCGTAAGACAGGCCATCGCGGCCACCCTGCAAGGCCTGCCGTTGTCGGCGACCGTTGAAGAATTCACCCCGCCGAAGATCGAATTCGATGTGGAAGAGATGCGTGGCGGCCGCTTCATCGTCGAAGAAATGGCCAAGGGTGGCAAAGCGCTCAACGCCAAGCTGACCCTGCAAGGTCTCGGCGCCGAGGTCATGCTGGCACTGGGTGTGAAGCTGGGCGACGACATCCTGCTGAACGTGCGTGAAGCCGGTCAGGATCAGGACGGCAACACTTGGTTCACCTACCACACCGTCGGCGGCAAGCTGAAATCCCTCGAAGAAACCGCCGTGAAAATGGGTGAAAAACCCAAGACCAATCTGGAGCTGTCCTGCCGCACCTACAACCGCCTGGAAAACGGCGTGCCGGTGATCGACATCGACGTGCGCACCCAGAAGTTCGTGCTCAACGGCGTCGACATCCTCGGTGATGCGCGGCGTGCGGTGCTGATGCCGTAATCCCGGTTTACAGGCAATCATAAAAAACCCTGTGGGAGCGAGCTTGCTCGCGAAGCCTTTGGCACATGCAACATCAATGTGACTGAACCACCGCTTTCGCGAGCAAGCTCGCTCCCACAGTGGGCCAGTGTGACTGGCAGAAATTGAGTAACCCCCAAGAATCACCAAGGAATTCATACATGTCGTGGATGCCACCCCAGCATGACCTGTTGTCGCCGATCACCGGCGACGACGGTTCGCAGATCGAAACGATCCAGCTCAAGCCACTGTTCTACGCCGCGCAAAAAGAAGCGCTGGAACGCGCCGGCGATGACGAAGACGATCAGTTCTTCGAACTGGCCCTGCTCGCCACCGGCCTGTCGGTCAAGGAACTCGACCAGCTCAAGCGCCCGGACTACGTGAGCATCGCCCAGTACGTGCATGAGATGTCGACCCAGCCTGCGTCGTACTTTCTCGAGCAGGTCGAAGACGCGGAAAAATCCGCCGATCCCGATCAGATCCAGCTGCTGCAACCGCTCGCCGTGACCGGCCGCACCGTGACCTCGCTGAGCCTGGAAATGCCCGTGCTGCGCGCCACCAAAGTGATGAAGAAACTGAAAACGGCCAAGGAACGCGCCGAGTTCATCACCGCCCATTGCACCGGCCTGATGATCCCCGATCTGGCCCTGATGACTGTTCCGGACTGGACTCAATTGCAGGTGCGCATCGACGATTTTTTAAACCAGCCGGCGGCCTACTTTCGGAACGCGATATCGAAGTAATCCTCGATATCGTCCCGCTCATTTACCCGGTAAGTGAAGCGGAGATTCTGGAATGGGACGCCGAAAAGGCGTTGCGCCGCTACGACATAGCGATCACTCGCCTTGGCGTAAAACAGGAGTAGAGCGGCAATGGCAGAAACAAGGTATTCGCCAATGCTGGCCAGCGCGAACAGCAGCGTCGGGTTCAGCAACACTGGCTTGGCAGGTGAGAAGTTCACATTCGACGTTATCGCCAATCCACTGGCGGAGTTGAAGCTCGCGGTCGTGACCGCCAGTCAGGACATCCGGTTATTGATCAAGGAGCAGATCAAGCTTCGGGAAGTCATGGTCGCGCTGCAATCGCTGTCGAAGGCCGGTTCGCCAACGTCGGCGCCAGTAAGTGCGCCGAAGTCAAAACTCACGGCCGAGATCGAACAGCGTCAGCCTCCCGCGTTTCTGCAGTCGACCATGGCGCTTCAAACGGCCATGGCCAGGCTAAAACAAGTGCCGGGCATGGACGGCGATCTCAAGAGCATGGAGATCGCCAACCTGGCAATGGCCGGTGAAAAAGCGGTGGCGGGCAGTGGTGCGACTGCGGTTAGCCTGGCCGAGGTCGAATATGCAGCGGGCAAATCCGGGGTAGGTGCCAATCTCACTGGCGACGCCAAGGAACAGGAACTGCTGGATTTCGGCCGTGATGCCGCCACGAACGCGACAGCGTTTGGCATTGAACTGAAAGCCGCTGGAGAAATGCTGACGGTCTGGAGAACCTCGCTCAAGCTCGATCGCGCGCAGGCTCAAAGCTTGGCCGACGCCAGTATTCATCTCGGGAAGAATTCGCTGAAAGCGACCGCAGCCGACATTGGCTCGGTGGTACAGAGCTCTGGCGAAACAGGAGTCGCGGCGGGTATTGCACCTGAGCAACTGGCTGCTCTTGCGGCCGCTTTGCTCAACGCAGATGTGGGCACGTCTGGCGCCGCTACATCGGTGAAAAGCATCAGCGCTGCGCTGGCCAAAGGTGCCAAAGGCTCGGTCGCCGAGCGTGCCGCCTGGGCAACACTTGGACTCCAGCCGGACAAGCTCACCGAGGATGTACCGCAAACCGTTTTCAAAGCGCTCGAGGCTCTCAAACAAAAGTCGGTGAGCCAACAATCGGCACTGATCAAGACATTGTTCAACGGTGACGAAGGCGTCAGCAAACTGCTGGAGAAACCGCAGGATGTCGACAAGACATTTGCGTTGCTGACCGCGAGAAAACCGCTAGATCCACAGACCGAGTTGCTGAAGACGCTGTCGACCGGCAGCGACGGTTTGCATCAGTTGATGGCGAAACCTGCTGAAACGACGTTCTCGCCGGTTCCCCTTCAAGGACCGACCCACAGCACCGAGCCGCAATACAAAGGTGCGGTGCAGAGGTCAGCCGATCCGGCTGGCGGCAGTCCTCAGCAAAGCTGGAACGCTTACGACGCCAGTAGAAACCGTTTGGCGACAGCGGTCGCTCCGGATGCGCAAACGCTGGACTCGCTCACCAATACATTGAACTGGGCGGCGGAAAAAGCCGAGGCGAACCCGAAAGTCGCCACGTCTCTGACTATTGCGGCGGCGGGGCTTACGGCGTTTGTGGGGGCGTTGCTTACAAAGGCCGCCGACAATTTCGTTGGCAAGCTTGTGAAGGGCATCGCAACGAAACTGCCGAAGGGACTTGGCAAATGGATTGCGGATATCGATGTTGTCGGCGATAGCGGTAAACCCGTTGAAAACTCGACTTTTGATGAACCCGATCCGAAAAAGCCCACCCAGAGAAAGGGGGGAGGCCTGAAACCACGCAGGGTGAGCCTCGGTTCTTTGAACAAGCGAAAGAGCCATCAACCACTGATTGGTTCCGGCAGCTCTGCAGCTCGCAATCCTCTCATTCGCCAGACCTCAGCGTGGCCCGCAAGCATGACGGCATTCGCCGGCTCATCGGGCGCCAACCCAATGCCCGCTGCGCGGCTGTCCGGCTCCTACGCCAAGGCCGGCGCGCTGCTGGCCAAAAAAGCGCCGCCGCTGCGCTTGCTCAGCGCAGGTTATGAACTGGTCAATGGTGTGATGCACGGGGACACGCGTTCAGTGGTGTCATCCGGTGCTTCGTTGGCCGGGTCTTCAGCGGGCGCCGCTGTCGGTGCCGCGCTTGGCACGCTGATTCTGCCTGGCGTGGGTACTGCAATTGGCGGGTGGCTCGGAAGCATGGCGGGGGGAGCCATCGGTGAGTCGCTGGGCGACAAACTGGGGACCCAAGCCGATCGTCTCGGCGCGCCTGCTCAGGTCAGCAAGGACCTGATCGCGACCTCGGCGACCTCCGCGATCCCGGCCACCACAGCCGCCAGCCAGCCTGTCACGTTCAACTCAACGATTCAGATCAATGGCCAGGATCTGGCCAGCGCCCAGGCGCTCGCCAATCTGGTGGTACAAACAACCATGGGGCAGTTGGGTCAGATCATGCCAACCAATCCCCTCGCCACCCGCCGTGACGCAGCCCTGACCGATGGAGCCGCCTGATGAAACAACAAATGGCATTAGGCAGCTTCATCTTCGGCCTCTCGCGCCAATTTGCGTACCACTCGTTGTTGCGCAAGTCCGATGGCGGCTGGAGCGAAATACAGATCCTCACCAGCAAACCGAAATCCAGCCAGACCGGGCAGAAGCCGGAAACCCTGACCATCACCGGCAAGTCGATGTACGCCGTGGCCATGGATCGGCTGGATGAATTGCGCGCCTTGCAGGCGCTGCGAATACCGCTGCCGTTGATCGACGGCATCGGTCGCAATTGGGGTCTGTGGCGGATCAACAACGTTCAGGAAACCCAGACCCAGATCATCGATGACGGTACGGCGATGGTGGTCGACTGGGTCATCGAATTGGCGGAGTTCAATAATGCGTAAGGTTCGAAGCGTGGCCGGTGATTCGGTGAATCTGCTGCTCTACCGCGAAACCGGGCGCAGCGATGATTCTGCCGAAGAGGCCCTGTGGAAGCTCAATCCGACCCTCGCCGAGCATGGCCCGGTTCTGCCCGCAGGTATCTGGATCGTACTGCCTGAACTCGGCAGCAAACCCGCCGCGATCAAAGCGCTCACGGCTTGGGATTAAGGAGGTTGTATGGCATTGGGTTTTACCCCGGTCGTGCAGATTTATGGCGCAAACGCGGATCTGCTCAACCAGCGTCTGATCAGTTGGGAACACATTGATGCCGCCGGTATCGAGTCGGATCAACTGACCCTGACCATTGATCTGGAAGGCCTCGAAGGGCTGCCGAACCTCGGCGGGAAAATCGGCCTGCTGGTGGGTTACCTGGAAATGGAAGAGATGGTCGACAAGGGCCAGTTCAAAGTCACTCGCCTGACGCCGACGCTGTTTCCGTTTCGCCTGACCCTGGTGGCCACTGCAGCGCCGTTCAGCAAGGATGATGAAACCGGCTTCAAGCAGCGTCGCACCGCCAGTCATGGACCGACGACGCTCGGTCAACTGTTTAGCAAACTGGTGTCGCAACACGGATTTTCATCGCGTGTCGCTGCGGACGTGTCGATGATCAAGATCGCCCACGTCGACCAGTCCAATGAAACTGACATGGGCTTTCTGACGCGGCTGGCAAAGAAGTACAACCTGGTCGCCAAACCTTATGGCGATGCGTATGTGCTGGCGCGGGCCGGGCAGATCAAATCAATCTCGGGCCAGAAACTGCAGGATGTGACGTTGTCGGTCACCCACAACAATCGTCCCGGCGATCAGGCCTTCATCAGCGCCACGCTGGAAGAGGCCGCCCGCGAACAGGCCAAGGGCTGCAAGACCTGTTTTGTCGATGCGGTTACAGGCGTTTTGCATTGGGTCGAGACGGGACTTGCGCCGTTCAAGACCATCCGCCAGAAGCAACCCAATGAAGCCGACGCCATTGCCGTGGGCGAAGGCGAAGTGCGCAAAATGCTCCGGCAAAAGTACAAGGTGAAGCTCACCTGCCCCGGCGATCCACGGTTGGCGGCTGAAGGCCTGGTGCTGCTTGATGACACCTGGCCGGACTTCATGCGCGGGCGCTGGTCGATCGACAAGGTCACCGCCAGCGGCAATCGCGAGAACAGCTATCGCTGCCTGATCGATGCCAGCTGCCTCGATCCAAAGGCTGAAGACTGATCTCTCAACACCACAAATCCCTTGTAGGAGTGAGCCTGCTCGCGATTGCGGTGTGTCAGTCACCATCGATTCTGACTGTAAGTCCGCTATCGCGAGCAGGCTCACTCCTACATGAGTCCTGCGGTAACTCCCACTATTTGGAACACCCCCATGAAGATCACCCCGATCCTCACGCAATTGCGTGGGCAATGCCCAAGCCTGGCCAATCACATTTCGGTGGGCCTCGATCTGGCGTTGCTGCAAGGCAACCCGGATCTGCCGACGCCTTCGGCCCACGTGCTGCCCCAAGCGGATATCGCCAGCGCCAGCACCACCCAAAACCTCACCACTCAACCGATCCGCGAGCGCTTCGAAATCGTCCTGGTGCTTGACGCCAGCGACGCTACAAAAGCGCTGGATCTGTTGCACGACCTGCGTGCCGAACTGTGGCGCGCACTGGTGGGATTCAAACCCTCTTCCGACGACAGCGCCATCGTCTATGACGGCGGCGAAATGGTCTCGATCAACAGCAACCGCGTCTTCTACCGGCTGCGCTTTTTTGCCGAGTTCCAGCTCGGCCGCAATCTGCCAAGTCAGCCTGCGGAGAGTTGGCACGAACGTGAACTGGACGGTTTGTCGTCCTTTACCGGGGCCACCGTACGGGTCGATGCGATCGACCCGGCCGATCCCAACCTGAAACGCCCGGGCCCCGATGGGCGCGTGGAAATGACTTTCTCTGGAGACGTAACCCCATGAGCAATCGCATCACCGTACTGCCGGCCGAAGGCCGTGTCGTACCTGACCCAGAGGCGGGCGATCTGCTGCCGCTGGAAGGCCGTGAAGTGCTGGACAGCGCCTGGTGGCGCCGACGTCTGGCCGACGGCGATATCACCCTCAAAACCGCACCAGCCAAACAAAAGGGAGCCAAATAATGGCGATCGGATTCAGCAATATCCCCGCGGACATTCGTGTACCGCTGTTCTATGCCGAAATGGACAACTCGGCCGCCAATAGCGCGAGTTCGACCCTGCGTCGTTTGATCGTCGCTCAGGTCAACGACAACATTGCCCCGACCGAAGTCGGCAAACTGGTTTTGGTCTCCAGCGTTGCGCTGGCCAAGAGCATCGGCGGCCAAGGCTCGATGCTCGCCTCGATGTACGAGACCTTCCGCAAGGCCGACCCGATCGGTGAGATCTGGTGCCTGCCGCTGCACAACGCCGAAGGCGCGATCGCCAAAGGTGTGCTGACCCTGACCGGCACCGCCACTCAGGCTGGCGTGCTCAATCTGTATGTCGGCGGCGTGCGTGTGCAAGCCACTGTGGTCAACGGTGCCACTGCGGCACAAGCGGCTACCGACCTGGCGCAGAAAATCAACGCTACCGCCGACCTGCCGGTGAGCGCTGCGGCTGCCGAAGGTGTGGTCACCCTGAACGCCAAATGGACGGGCGACAGCGGTAACGACATCAGCCTGCAATTCAATCGCCTGGGCAAGAGCAACGGCGAAGACACCCCGGCCGGCCTGACCACTGCGATCACTGCCATGACCGGTGGCGCCGGCGTGCCGGATCAGGTTGACGCGATTGCCGCACTGGGTGACGAGCCGTTCGAATTCATCGCACTGCCATGGTCCGATCTGTCGACGCTCAACACCTGGCAAGCGGTCATGGACGACAGCACCGGTCGCTGGTCGTGGGCCAAGCAACTGTTCGGTCACGTCTACAGCGCCAAACGCGGCACTGTCGGCACTCTGGTTGCTGCCGGCCAGGCACGCAATGACCAGCACATGACCATTCAGGCGCTGGAACCGGGCGTTCCGCAACCGTTCTGGGTGCAAGCTGCCGCACTGGCTGCACGCACCGCGGTGTTCATCTCCGCCGATGCCAGCCGTCCGACCCAAAGCGGCAGCCTGCCGGGCGTTGATCCGGCGCCGGCCAGCGAACGCTTCACCCTGACCGAGCGTCAGTCGCTGCTCAACTACGGCATTGCCACTGCGTACTACGAAGGCGGTTACGTGCGCATCCAGCGCTCGATCACTACCTACCAGAAAAACGCTTACGGCCAGGCTGATAACTCCTACCTGGACAGCGAAACCATGCACCAGTCGGCGTTCATCGTGCGCCGTCTGCAAAGCGTGATCACCAGCAAATACGGTCGCCACAAACTGGCTTCCGACGGCACCCGTTTCGGCGCCGGCCAACCGATCGTGACGCCAGCGACCATTCGCGGTGAGCTGATCGCGCAGTACGCCAAGCTCGAACTGGAAGGTCATGTGGAGAACGCCGAGCTGTTCGCCGAGCACCTGATCGTCGAGCGCGACGTGCAGGACCCGAGCCGCGTGAACGTGCTGTTCCCGCCGGATTACATCAACGGTCTGCGTGTGTTCGCGCTGCTCAACCAATTCCGTCTGCAGTACGACGACGCGGCTTGATCCGCGCGTTTGACGGCAAGTTTTCAGCCCACCGCGCGTGGGCTTTTTTATTCAAGGGAGTAACACCATGGGTCAACTGATTGCAGGCACCTGCTACGTCAAAGTCGACGGCGCACAACTGACCATCAATGGCGGCTGCGAAGCCCCGCTGATGGCGGTCAAACGCGAAACCGTCGTACCCGGCTTCTACAAGGAAACCGACATCGCGCCGTCGTTCAAAGTGACCGCGCTGCACACCGCCGACTTCCCGCTGAAGAAGCTGATCGAAGGCACCGATATCACCGTCACTTGCGAATTCAGCAACGGCAAAGTCTACGTGCTGGCCGGTGCGTATCTGGTTGAAGAACCGGTCTCCAAAGGCGATGACGCCACCATCGAACTGAAATTCGAAGGCATCAAGGGGACCTGGCAATGAGCGGCGCCGTGAAGCTTCAGGTTGCGATCGAAGCTCACGGCGAGCCCCTGACCGAACTCGTCCTGCGCCGTCCGACGGTGCAGGAGGTGCGAGCGATCAAGGCGCTGCCGTACAAGATCGACAAGAGCGAAGAAGTCAGCCTCGACATGGACGTGGCGGCCAAATACATCGCCGTGTGCGCCGGCATTCCGCCGTCGTCGGTCAACCAGTTGGACCTGGCTGACCTCAATGCGCTGAGCTGGGCCGTTGCGAGTTTTTTCATGAGTGCGGCGTCGGCGCCATCACCGACCTGATTGCCGTCGCCTATGACCTGGCCTGGTTCTGGAAGGTTGACCCCGAACAGATGATGGCCAGGCCACTGGATGTGCTCCGCGAATCGCTGGAGCACGCGCAACGGATCAATGCGATGCAGCAGGTGCAGTGATGGCAGACGAAGAGAAAAAAGTGAAAACGCCGGTGCTGATCACGGGCATCGATGAACTGTCGCCCAAGCTTGGCGCCCTTCAGGCCAATGTCGAGGGTTTCAAGAAAAATCTCGAACAGGTCGGCCTCGACAAACTGGACATCAGCGGGCTGTTCAAGGGCGGCAGCGTGATCACGCCGTTCGTGGAGGGGATCAAGTCGGCGGCGGCGTTTCAGGGCAAATTGACTGAAGTCAGCGACACGGCGAAAACCGTCGACCTGCCCGCCACGCCGAAAGTCGCTGCGCAAAACATGAACGTGTTCAGTGCGTCGATGGAAAAGGTTTCCGCAGCCGTGGATGCCGCGCTGGTGCCGGCGGTGGGGGCGTTGGTGGTCGGGCTGGAACCGATGCTGACCCAGGTCGGCAGCCTGCTCGCCGACAACCCGAAACTGGTCGAAGGCCTGGCGGCGGGGGCAATCGCTTTCTCCGCCATGCAAACCGCCGTTACCGGCATGACCCAGGTGATGGACGTGATGAGCATGGTGCTCAAGACCAATCCAATCATGCTGATCGCCATGGGTATCGCAGTGGCGGCCGGTTTGATTTATGCCAACTGGACGCCGATCAGCGCGTTCTTCAAGGGTATGTGGGAAGGCGTGAAAAACATCGGTGTGAGTGCGATGGCGACGTTGCGCTCGATCCTCGATTGGCGACCGCTGGATGCACTGGCGGCGCTGTGGTCACCAGTCGCGGGATTTTTCTCCGGGATCTGGGACAAGGTCAAAGCGGTCACCGCGCCGGTGATCGACTTCTTCAAATCGGTGTTCTCGTGGACGCCCGCCGGCATGATTCTGGAAAACTGGGCGCCGTTGACCGGTCTGTTTTCGGCGATCTGGGACTTGCTCAAGGCCTTGAGTGTGCCGGTGATGGCGTTCCTCAAAGGTCTGTTCGACTGGACACCGTTGGGGATGATCATCAACAACTGGGGGGCGATCACTGGCTTCTTCGGCTCGATCTGGACGGCGCTGCAACCGGCGGCGCAAGCCATCAAGGACTTCTTCGGCACGTTGTTCGACTATTCCCCACTGGGGATGATCGTCAACAACTGGGGCAGTATCGTGGCCTTCTTCGAACCGGTCTGGGCCGCATTGCAAGCGTCGGCGCAGCAGATCAAAGGCTTCTTCCAGAGCCTGTTCGAATGGTCGCCGCTGGAACAGATCGCGATGTACTGGCAACCGATCAGCGAAGTGTTTTCGGCGCTGTGGGGCGTGGTGCAAGCGTTGGCCGCGCCGGTGCTGGAGTTTTTGCACAACATGTTCGAATGGACACCGTTGGGGCAGATCATCAAGAACTGGGGGCCGATCACCGAGTGGTTCGGCGAGTTGTGGCAAAAGCTGCAAACCGTCATTGCGCCGATCAAGGAGTTGTTCGACGGTGGCTTTGCCGGACTGATCGCCAAGGTCACCGGCAAGGTGGAAACGTTCACCGAAGCGCAACGCCAGACCAATGCCGAAGGCAAAGGTGAGCTGGCGCCGGCGTTCTTCGGAGCAACACCGCAAGCAGCGGGTAACGGTGCACTGCAAAGTGGTTCGTTGCCGCAGAGTTCTGGCGCACTGATCCAGCAAAGCGCTGCCAACAACCGCACGCAACTCGAAGGCGGCCTGACCGTACGCTTCGAAAATGCGCCGGACGGGTTGCGCACCGATCAACCGCAAACCAATCAACCGGGCCTGGCGCTGTCTTCGCGCATCGGCTATCGCTCGCTGTCGATGGGAGGTTCCAATGAACTGGCGTGACCGTTTATTGCCGGCATCCTTTCGTGGTGTCGGTTTCTGGATCGATCAGGCGAAAACCCCGGTCGGTCGTAAAGGTCAGTTGCACGAGTATCCGCAACGCGATCTGCCGTACTTCGAAGATCTCGGCCAACAGGTCAGGATCCACGATGTCACGGCGTTCATCATCGGCGCCGATTGCCTGGAGCAGCGCGACAAGCTGCTCAAGGCACTGGAGGCGGGCAGTGGTGAACTGGTGCATCCGTGGCTGGGGCGACTGCAAGTCAAGGTTGGCGAATGCGACATGACCCACACCCGCCAGGACGGCGGGTTGGTGACCTTTACCCTGAAGTTCTATCCAGACCAACCGTTGCCGTTTCCGACCGCTACGGTCAGCACACAGAAAGTGCTGCTGGCCAAGGCCGATACGCTGTTGGGGTCTGCGGTGGCACGTTTCGAACAGGCGATGACGCTGATCAAGGCCGCGCGGATCGGCATTGCCAATCTGCGTAACAGCCTGACCGGCGTTTATGAGGTGATCAAAGAACAGCTCAAGCCGCTGATCGAGCAGTACCGGCAGATCACCGAACTGGTCAAGGCAGTGAAGGAGTTGCCCAAGGAAGTGGCGGCTGAGTTCAAAGGTTTGCTCGGCGATATCAAGGAGCTCAAGGAATTCGCGAAGGAGGGCTACCGTGGCGTGATTGCCGACGTTTCCCAACAACTCGAAGCCATCCGCAAGGCTGATGCGCCGAAGATCACCACCGGCAAGGACACCAACGCCGCGGCGCAGGCCATGGCCGATCTGGTGCAGGACACGATGCTGGTCAAAGTGGCGCAGTGGGTGGCGTCGATGCCAGTGGCGAGCCCCGCCGTGAAGCTGTCGTCGACACCCTCGGTGGCTCATCAGGCGGATCAACCGGTGACCCGTCAGGAAGTACCGGTGACCGACGAAATGAAAGCGCTGCAGAAAGCTGTCGGGGTGGCCATTGATCCGATGCTGGACAAGGCCGATCCCAAGCACCACCAGGCAATCAACGATGTCAAGGAAGCGCTGCTGGCCCATCTCAAGGCAGTGGCGTCATCCGGTGTGCGACAGGTCACCAAATCGTTCCAGGAAAGCCTGCCGGCGCTGGTTGTGGCCTACAAGCAATTTGCCGATGCGACACGGGTGACGCAAGTGACTCAGAGCAACGCGATGAACCATCCAGGCTTTTCACCCAACGACGTGAAAGTGTCCAGGGAGTGAACCATGAGTGAGATGGATAACCGCGTCACGTTGACCGTCAACAACATGGAATACGGCGGCTGGAAAAGCGTGGAGATCACGGCCGATCTGGAGCGCCAGTTCCGCACTTTCAAACTTGACATCACCTGGCAGTGGCCGGGGCAGACGGTGGACCAGCGGATCAAGCCGGGTGACCCCTGCGAAGTGAAAATCGGCCAGGACCTGGTGCTCACCGGCTATGTGTTCAAGGCGCCGATCAGCTATGACGGACGCCAGATCAGCCTGAGCATCGAGGGCAGTTCCAAGACCCAGGATCTGGTCGATTGCGCCGCCAGAAACCAGCCGAACCAGTGGCAGGAGCAACCGCTGTTGAGCATCGTTCAGGCACTGGCGATGGAGTACGGGCTGATGGTGGTCAATGAAATTCCCGAGACTGCACGGCTGACCAAGCACACGATCGTGCCGGGTGAAACCGTGTTCCAGTCGATCGACCGTTTGCTCTCGTTGCTGCGGGTGTTCTCCACCGATGACGAGCAGGGCCGGCTGGTGCTGGCCAAACCCGGCAGCGGTGGTCGGGCCAGCGATGCGCTGGAACTGGGCAAGAATATCCTGTCGGCCAACGCCCCCATGGATCAGAGTCAGGTGTTCTCCGAATACCGGGTGATCGGCCAGCAGAAAGGTTCGGACAAGAAGAGCGGGGCGGCAGTCAGCGAGGTTGAATCCAGCGCGACCGATCTGAGCTTCAAACGTCGACGCACCACTATCATCAACGAGGGCACCGCGCTGACATTCGAACTGGCCCAGCAACGCGCCCAGTGGGAGTGCGCCACCCGTATGGGGCGGGCGCAGACCACCACGTATCGGGTGCAGGGCTGGCGCCAGGCCAACGGTGATCTTTGGCGGCACAACACGCTGGTCAAAGTCACGGATCCGGTGCTTGGGTTCGATGGCGACATGCTGATCTCCAAGGTCACTTATTCGCTGTCGGCACAAGGCTCGGTGACCACGCTGCAAGTGGCGCCGCCGCATACCTTCGATGCCAATCCCAGCCCCCCGAAAAAAACCACATAGGCCCTGAAAAGATCGCAGCCTTCGGCAGCTCCTACAGGTGTACGCCGATCTCATGTAGGAGCTGCCGAAGGCTGCGATCTTTTGACGTCGGCCCGTTTCTTACAGGAACCAAGCATGAGCCTACTGACACGCCTGCTGGCGCGCGGCACTGTCGTGCTCGCCAATTCGGCATCCAAGCTGCAATCGCTGCAAATGCGCCTCACCGCCGGCGAAGTGAATGACGACATGGAGCACTTCGAACCTTACGGCTTCACCAGCCATCCGCTGGCCGGTGCCGAAGGTGTCGTCACCTTCATCGGTGGCGACCGTTCCCACGCCATCGCCCTGGTCATTGCCGATCGCCGTTATCGCCTGCAATCGCTCGCTTCGGGTGAAGTGGCAATCTACACCGACGAGGGCGACAAGATTCACTTCAAGCGCGGGCGGATCATCGATATTGAAACCGCCACGCTGAACATCCGCGCCAGTAGCGCGGTGAACTTCGATACGCCGGTGATCAACCAGACCGGCAAGATCGTTTCCACCGGCGATCAACTCGCCGGTGGCATCAGCCAGATCAAACACGTGCATGTCGGCGTACAAGCCGGCAGCGGCCAGACCGGCGCGCCGGCAGGAGGCAAGTGATGCTGATCAGCCCGAATCTCCACGCTGCACTGACCCGCTCCGTACTGATCAGCCTGTTCACCTGGCGCCGCGCCGCCGATGACGACGCCCTCGACGACGACGAACGTTTCGGCTGGTGGGGCGACACGTTTCCCACCGTTGCCGACGACCGCATCGGCTCGCGGCTATGGCTGCTGCGCCGGGTGAAACTGACCCGACAAACGCAGATGGACGCCGAGTTCTACGCCCGTGAAGCCTTGCAGTGGCTGATCGACGACGGCCATTGCAGCGCCATCGACATCATCAGCGAACGCCTCGACGCCCAGCGCCTGAACCTGCGCACGGTCCTGACCCTGGCCGACGGCGAACGTCTGGACATCAACCCCGATAACAGTTGGCAGGTGATCTATGCCGTTTGAAACCCCTTCGCTGCCGGTGCTGATCAAGCGCACCCAAAGCGACCTGGCCGGCGATTCGCTGCGCCAGTCCGATGCGCAAGTGCTGGCCCGTACCCTCGGTGGCGCGGCTTATGGTCTGTACGGTTATCTCGACTGGATTGCCGAACAGATTCTGCCGGACAAGGCCGACGAGTCGACCCTGGAGCGCATTGCCGCTCTGCGTCTGAACCAGCCGCGCAAACCCGCGCAAGTGGCTACCGGCAGCGTCAGTTTTACCGCTACTGCCGGCGCGGTGCTGGACGCCGATACGCTGCTGCAAACCAATGACGGCCGCACCTACAAGGTCACCGCCGCACGCACTACGGCCAATGGCAGTAATACCACCACCATCGCCGCGCTGGATGCCGGCAGTCTGGGCAATGCCGACGCCGGGCTGGCGCTGACACCGGTGCAGCCGATTGCCGGCGTGATCGGCAACAGTTTTGTCGTGCTGGCGCCGGGACTCAGCGGCGGCGTGGCGCGGGAAAGTCTGGAGTCGCTGCGTTCGCGGGTGATCCGTTCCTACCGCGTGATTCCCCATGGCGGCTCGGCCAGCGACTACGAGACCTGGGCGCTGGAAGTGCCCGGCGTGACGCGCGCCTGGTGCCGTGGTGGCTTGCTTGGCCCGGGCACTGTCGGCGTGTACATCATGCGTGACGACGACCCGCAACCGGTGCCGAACGACGAGCAACTGGCCGAGGTGCAGGCCTACATCGAGCCGCTGCGCCCGGTGACGGCTGAAGTGCATGTGCTTCCGCCGATTCAGGTGCCGGTGACTTATCGCCTGAAGTTGACCCCCGACACCAGCGCTGTACGCGCAGCCGTCGAAACCCAACTGCGCGATCTGCACAACCGCGAGGCCGACCTCGGCGAGGATCTGCTGATCAGCCATATTCGCGAAGCGATCAGCAGCGCCGCCGGTGAAACCGACCACGTGCTGACAGCGCCCGTGGCCAACGTCACGGCCAACGACAGCGAACTGCTGACCTTCGGAGGTTGTGTATGGGGGGCATAAGAACCGCCGCGCAATATCAGGCGCAACTGCGCGCCTTGCTGCCCAGTGGCCCGGCGTGGGACCCGGAGCGCGTGCCGGAGCTTGAGGAAGTGCTGCAAGGCGTTGCCGTCGAACTGGCGCGCCTCGATGCGCGTGCTGCCGACCTGCTCAACGAAATGGACCCGGCCGGGGTCAGCGAACTGGTGCCGGACTGGGAAAGGGTGATGAACCTGCCCGACCCGTGCCTGGGCGCCACGCCACTGTTCGACGACCGTCGCCTCGCCGTACGCCGACGCTTGCTCGCGGTCGGCAGTCAGGCCGTCGGCTATTACCTCGAAATCGCCAAAAGCCAGGGCTATCCCAACGCCACGATCACCGAACTT
Organism: Pseudomonas sp. 43A; assembly: GCF_013363935.1. Classification (NCBI taxonomy): domain Bacteria; kingdom Pseudomonadati; phylum Pseudomonadota; class Gammaproteobacteria; order Pseudomonadales; family Pseudomonadaceae; genus Pseudomonas; species Pseudomonas sp. 43A. Next base: position 5,760,087 of record NZ_CP054880.1, on the reverse strand, counting down.
GAAGCCCCGCGCATGGGCCGTTCGCGTTTCGGCTCGGCGCACTGGGGCACGTGGGAAGCGCAGTTCATGTGGACGCTCAACACCGGCGGCCGTTTGTTGCTGGGTCGGCGTTTCGGCGCGAGCTACTGGGGCGAGCGCTTCGGCGTCAATCCGGGCTCGGCGCTGGAATGCCTGATTCACCGCAGCGCACCGGCGCATACCAAGGTGCACATCAATTATGACTAGGGAGGAATAAGCCATGGATTATCCGAACAGTGTGCCCAGCGCCGGCTTGGTGAATGGGAAGTTTGTCGATGAGAACCCAATGACCGGAACCCCGGGATCGCTGATTCCGGCGGATTGGGGGAATGGGGTTACGCAGGAAATTCTCAGTGTGATCAATGCGGCGGGTCTGACGCCGGACGAGAAAAAATACGATCAGTTGCTGCAAGCGATTCAGTCGGTGACGGCCAAGGGCTGGAATCAGGATCTGGCGTTGCCGCTGGTGGCATTGCCGCTGCCGACGGTGGCCACCGCCGATGGTCGGTTGACGGTCAGCCCGGCTGCGGCATCCACCAGTGGTGGCAGGGTTTCGATTGCGGCAGGCACTTATATCAGCCTCGGTCAGGAAGTCGTGAATGGTCAGTTGGGTCGTTCGCGCACCTTTGTGACGTCGGCCTGGAGCAGTGCGGATCTGTTGCCCAGCAGCCATTACTTTTTACGCGCTCAGGTCTCTGGCGGTGCGCTGACGTTCTACGTGCAGCGTGGCAACATCCATGACGTGACGCCCGAATCGTTGAAAGGAACGGTCAACGGTGCTGCCGGTGGCGGCTTCCAGTCGACGGCACTGGACATGTGTCTGGCCTGGATCGTGACCGGCGCACCGGGCTCGGTGCCCACGGTTCGAACCATCTACAACCGTGCTCGTTTGACCTGGACTCAGACGGTCAACGGAACGGGCGCAATTTTCCTGCCTCTGGATCCCCATGCTCGTTCTGCACGATTGGTTGCCGGCAACCCGACACCGTCGTCAACCGCAGTGACGGCTGTTGGTTTTCCATCAACCGGCTGGGCGGGGGGCAATTATTGTTTCCTGTCGCCCATGATTGCTGGCAGCTCCAATAATGCTGGTGGCTGGAACCCCGCAACGGTTTCCCCGTGTGTGTTGTTTACCAACAACATCGTCAACGACGTGACGGTTTCAACGCTGGCCGCCAGTTTCGACCATGCCAATCTGCGCTCGCTGTGGCAGTGCTATCAGGCAGAGCACAACCTTGGCCAGTCGAACGCCGAGAGTGATGAACTGCTACTGAGCATGGGCATCAAGAGCCATCCGGTCACTGATTACAGTGTCGGTATCGCGGTCAATTTCGCCGATGCCGTCAACGTCCAATTGTCCTGGGAGCTTATTCGATGATCGTTATTCAGGAGCTTCATCAGTTCGACGGCGAAATGCGCCTTCCTCAACCCTCTGCCGCCCATGACTGGGACGGTCAGGCATGGGTTCTGAACGCTGACAAACAGACTGAATTGAATGCGCAGGAAGTTGAACAGATTTGCGTCAAAGTCGACGCCGCTGCCGACAGCACTCGCATCGCATTGGCTGGCGACCCGCTCAAAGCCATGGAATACGCCCAGGCCGCCGCCGACGCACAGGCCTATCAGGACGCCGGTTACCCAAAAAAGGAAGTGCCACTGTCGGTCGCTGCGTGGGTCGCCAAAGGGCGCAGCGCCAAACAGGCCGCCGAGCAGATTCTGAGCAAGGCCGATCAACTGACCGACCATCTGCTGGCGCTGCGTACGCTGCGCCTGAAGGCCAAAGCGCAAATTCGCGTACAGGCTGCCAAGGGCAACATGGATCTGGCGCGCAGCGCTGGTGACGAAGCGTTGGTTGCCATTCGCGAATTGGCCAGCGGCCTTTCCAGCTAAGCCGAAAAGCCTTCGTTCAGCGTCACCCAGGCCCACTTCGTTGTGGGCTTTTTATTTTCAGAAAACGGACCGTGTACAGGCACGCAGAAGACGCTGTGTCGACGCCGGTCATTTGTCATTTCAAAGGAACGAACAATCTATGGATTATCCAAAAAGCGTCCCCAGCGTCGGCCTGGTCGATGGCCGCTTCGTCGATGAAAACCCGGTGGCGGGTACGCCGGGGTCGTTGATTCCGGCAGTGTGGGGCAACAGTGTGACTCAGGAAATTCTGAGTGTGATTACAGGGGGTGGGTTGGTGGCCTCAGAGGCGGACACCACTCAGTTGTTCAAGGCGATTCAGTCAATTGTCGGCAACGCCAGCCCGATGCGTTCGATCATCACTCGCCTCGCCGCAACGAAGACACTCACCGAACAAGAACTTGGCCTGGTACTGATTGATGGGGGCACCGCGCCCATGACTGTGACATTGCCAGCGGCCAATGCTGCTCTGGGTGTGCGCGATGTGATTGTTCGTCGTATGGATAACTCGGTTAACCGGTTGGTAGTCCAGGCATCCGGCGGCGACCGGATTAGGTTTCATACACATCTGTCAGCGAACGGCTATCCGTTTCTGGTGCTGATGGGCGGTGGGGACTGGTGGCAGTTGCGCAGTGACGGTGCTGGCAGTTGGTGGCCGGTTGGACGCTTCGACAATACCCCGCTGGGCAGACCCTCGTTTGAAACCACAATGGCGCTGAATCCCGGCGGTTATGGCCTGCTCAACGGTAACTTTTTCAAGCGTGCGGAATGGCCTTGGCTGTGGGACTTCGCCCAGGCTTCGGGAGTCTTGACGACCGAAGCGGCCCGACTTACCCGAGAAGGTGCGTGGACCACTGGCGACGGTGCGTCGACCTTTCGAATACCCGAGGTTCGCGGTGAATTTCTGCGAGTCCTTGATGAAAACCGGGGTATGGATGTTGGACGAGTCGTTGGCAGTTTGCAGAACCATGCACTGCAAAGCCACAACCACTACTTGCCGACCGGTACAGGTTCTTCCAACCGTCCTGCGCCTGCTATCCCCGATACCGTCTGGAGTGTTTCCAGCGACGTCAATTTTTATCCCACCAGCGGAACCATTGCGACGACCTATCCCAACCCGGCATTCGACTCCGACACATTCATCGGCAATATCGGCATTTTCGCCGGCGAAACCCGACCGCGAAACATCGCCCTTCCCGCGCGAATCAAACTGATCTGAGGTGCCCATGTTCAATTATCTGATAGATGACAGCGGTGCCCTGGTCGGCCCTGTCGAGTTCCCGCTCGTGCCGGGAATCGGTCTGCAGCTGCCCAGCAATGCGGTGACGCTAAGCATCGAACTGTCGCCGGCGCCCGAGGGGTTCGCCTGGGCCTATGACAACGGCTCGCTGCAACAGCAGATCGATTGCCGCGGCGATGTTTATCGAACTGACACGGGCATCCGGGAAACCTGGACAGCACTGGGCGAGTTGCCGGAAGGCTTCACCCGGTTGCCTTGGCCAGGTGGCTTTCACGTCTGGGTGGATAACGCTTGGCGGGTCGATGAAGTTGCGCAACTGGCGGATTGCAAACGCATCGTTCTCGCTAAACGTGATGCCTTACTGCGCGACGCCGTCCTGCGCATCGCGCCCCTGCAATACGCCGAAGACATCGGCGATGCCAGCCATGACGAACAACTGCTGCTGATCGAGTGGAAGCTCTACAGCGTCGAGCTGAACCGCATTGAAAAGCAGGGCGGCTTTCCCGAAAACATCTCTTGGCCGGTGGTGCCTGGCGCCGCTGGCGCTGACTGAGCCCGCACAAGGAGACGTGCAATGGATTATCCGAAAAGCATACCCGGTGTGGGACTGGTCAATGGTGGCTTCACCGATGAAAACCCCGTCGCCGGAACACCGGGTTCACTGATCCCAGCCGCGTGGGGCAACAGCGTCACGCAAGAAATTCTCAATGCGATCAAGGCCGCCGGGATTACGCCGGATGAAACGAAAAACGATCAGTTGGCGACGGCGATCGGTGCCCTGGTCGACTTCAGCAAACTGAAAAATACCCCAACCACGTTGGCTGGTTACGGCATCACCGATGCGGTGGGGCGGTTGCTGGGAGTTCGACAGTTCGAGACGGTCGGGATCACGGTTTACAAGCCCAACCCAAGAGCCCGGCGCATTCGTGTGCGTCTGGTTGGAGCCGGTGGCTCGGGGGGAGGCTGTGCACCGGTGGCGGCGGGTTATCACAGCATCGGCGGTGGCGGTGGTGGTGGCGCCTATGGCGAGAGTTTGTATGACGTGAGCGCGGAAATGATGGCCGGCGTGCCGGTTTCACTGGGAGCGGGTGGCGCCTCACGTAACGCGATGGGGCAGGCCGGTGGTGGTGCTTCTTTTGGCAGCTACATGAGCGCGGCGGGAGGCATGGGCGGGCAAATCCTGACCTTCCCCGTGACAGCCACGGCAGTCGGCTTCGTTCAGGGTGGCGCCGGAGGGCAAGCCGTCACGGGTGGCAACTTGGCTAACGCACGTGGAGTGGGCGGTGGTTACGCCATGTACAACGCCAATTGGGGCGTATTGGCTGGCGGTGGTGGGGCGAGCCCGTTTGATGGCGGTGGCCCGTTGATGGGCCTCAGTGGCCCCGGTACTTCAGGGAGCCGAGGCTCGGGTGGCAGCGGTTCTTGTTCGACCAGTGCGTCCGCCTCTGTCCTTAGCGGTGTCGGCGGCAACGCCTTCTGTGAAATCTGGGAGTACGAGTAATGGCCGTTTATGCACGGATCGAGAACGGCGTAGTCGTCGAACGGATCGACACCGGTGACTACGCAATCAGCCAACTGTTCGCGCCGTCTTTTGTCGAGTCGATGGTGCGAGTGCCGGAGGGGCAGGCGGTCGAAATCGGCGCGCCGATCAGTGAGTTGCCGACAGCTGCCGACCCACTGCCCGCGCAACAAAGTCCGGTGATCCTCCAGGCGCCGGTTGTTGCAGATCAAGCGCCTGCGGCAGCGGAGCGTAGCTGGCGTCAGGCATCCCTTTCTGCGACCGAATGGCTGGTCACTCGCCATCGCGATGAGCAGGAACTGGGGCGCGGAACCTTGCTCAAGGCCGCTCAGTATCTGGAATTGCTCGAGTACCGACAAATGCTGCGCGACTGGCCTGATTCGGCGTTTTTTCCCGCAGCGGATTCCCGACCGTCAGCACCGCTTTGGCTGGCCAGAGTGATTGGCTGAGGCCAGCGCGCCCACTGTATTTCAATCAAGGAGATGAACATTGGATTATCCCAAGAGTGTGCCCAGTGTCGGACTGGTCAACGGCCAGTTTGTCGATGAGGACCCCATTGCCGGAAAACCCGGTTCGCTGATCCCGGCGACATGGGGCAACAGCGTCACGCAAGAAATTCTCAACGTCGTTCAAGCTGCCGGTCTGGCACCGAACGAGTCGTCGAATAATCAGTTGCTGGGGGCGCTGCGCAGCCCGGCATTGTTCATGACAGCGCCCCAGTTTGATGGCGGGCGCTCTGCAGCAACGTCCGAGTTTGTGCAGCGGGCGCTGGGCAGCTACGCAAGTGCTCGCGGTATATTCGCCGCCACCCAATTGACTCAGGCCGACGTTGGCTGCTCGATCGGTCTCGGTGGCAACGCGACGTATACCGTGACGCTTCCGGATGCCGCTGCGGTGCCGAGCGGTGCCACGATCAGCCTGCATTGCCGCAACAGCGCACCCGTCACCGTGGCCAGTAAAACCGGCACGCAGATCAGTCCGCAAGGGGCTTATCTGGCCTCGATCGTGTTGAACAATGGTGAGAGTGCGAACTTTGTCAGAGAGTCTGGAGTGTGGGTGGTGTATGGCACCGCTGCGCTGAAGTACTCCGTTAATTACGCCGCACAGTTCGCCACAGCTGGATATCAAAAGTTTCCCAGCGGTTTGATCCTGCAGTGGGTAACGGGGGGCTCCGATGCGAATGGCAACATGACAGTGTCGCTGCCGATCAGGTTTCCCAATGCTGTCGTCGGCGGTGTTGCCAATGAAGGCTACCCGGCAGGTTGGGGGGCCTCCAACGTCACGGTTTGGGCATTTGACGGCGCGAACTCCACGACAACGACAGTGGTGGCTCGGGTCCGAAGTGTCCAGGCTTCAAGTGTCAAGGTTGATTCGGGCATTTCGGGTCGCATTCTGGTTTGGGGGTACTGACCATGACGATTTACTTTTATGCACAAAGCCTCGGCTTTGATCGGGTCGACAGCGCACTTCCCGAAGTGCCTGAAGGGGCGGTTGAAATCACCCAGGCGCAATACGCCGAGCTGTTCGCCGGGCAGGCGAGCGGCAAAGTCATCAGTGCCAGTGCCAGTGGTCAGCCCGTTTTGACCGACCCCGTCGTTTCTCCTGAAACGCTTGCCAGCCACGAGCGCGCATGGCGCAACCGCGTTCTGCAAAACACCCAGTGGCTGGTGTTTCGTGATGCCGAAGAACTGGAAGTGGGCGAGGGTACGACTTTGCGCTCCGAGGAATTCAAACAACTATTGGCGTATCGGCAGGCACTGCGTGATTGGCCGAATGATCCGGACTTCCCGAATTTACTTTCCCGACCCGTTGAGCCTGACTGGCTGGAAGGCTTGCTTCGGACAGACAGTTGAGGAACTAACGTGGATTATCCCAAAAGCGTTCCCAGCGTCGGGCTGGTGAATGGAAAATTCGTCAATGAGGACGTCGTCGCGGGATTGCCCGGATCGTTGATCCCGGCGACCTGGGGTAACGGTGTTACCGATGAATTGTTGAACGTCGTCAAATCCGCCGGTCTTGAGCCGAGCGAAGCCGATGCAACCCAGTTGTTGCAAGCGGTGAAAAAACTCAGTCAGGCGGGTGAAGACAAACATGCCGCTGACATCGGCGCCGCCAATCTCTACATGGCCAATTATGTGCCTGCCGTCACCGTATTGAAGGACGGATTGGCGCTGCGTTTTACTGCCGGTAATGCCAATACCGGGGCGAGTACGTTTGCACCGAATGGGCTGATGCCCAAGCCGCTGGTCAACCTTGCATCAAGTGCATTGCGGCCTGCCGAGATTGTCGGCGGCAGTGTGTGTTCGGTGACGTATAGCGCAGCACTGGAAAATTGGGTGCTGGTCTCTGCAAGCGGTGGCAACGGCTTCACCGGGCGGTTGTTGGGCGTGAAGACGTTTACTGCGTCGGGGACTTACGTGCCGACGATGGGCATGAAAAATGTGCTGGTGAAAGTTGTCGGCGGTGGCGGAGGAAGTGCAGGAATTGTTGCCACCGTCGCTTCCCAATATTCAGCCGCCGGCGGAGGAGCCTCAGGCAGTTATGCAGAGGCTTGGCTTCCAGCCTCGACGGTTGGAGCCAGTCAGGTGGTAACAGTCGGTGGCGGTGGCGCCGGCGGCTTGATCGCAACTGACGCCGGAGCCGGCGGAACCAGCTCTCTGGGGGCGCTGGTTTCAGCGCCCGGCGGAGCAGGTTCGACCTCGCTCGGCTACACCAACTTCCCCGGTACCGGCCTGTATGTCGGGGGTTATCCCGGCCAGGCAGCGAAGGGTGGAAATATCGTCAGCATGGCCGGGGCTGCCGGTTCGTCAGGTATATCCATCAACGCGTCGACTCTGGCCGGACACGGTGCCAACTCTCCCTTGGGCAGTGGTGGGGTTGCCAGCAGCGCGCAGGGTGCCATTGCCGCACCTGGCTCCGGGTTCGGTTCCGGAGCCGGTGGCATCGCCAATGCCCCGAGTCAGTCTGGCCGGCCGGGTGCTTCAGGAGCACCGGGCGCCGTGATCATCTTTGAGTACGCCTGATGAAAACCTACGCACGCATCGTCAACGACGCGGTGGTCGAGTTGTTCTCCACCGATGGAAATATGGCCGAGATGTTTCATCCGGATCTGCTCTGGGTCGACATCACTGAAATCATTCCGACGCCACAAATCAACTGGACCGCTAACTTCGGCACCCTCGGTTGGGTCTTCGCATCGCCTGAAGAGCCCGCGCCGGACAGCACCCTGAAAACTCTGGCAAAAAAATGGCTGAGCGGCATTGGCGTTCAACCATGATTCAATCGGGGCAATATCCAGGGAGGATCAAGCATTATGCAATTAACTGAAAACAACCTTATCGACATCATGCCCAACGCCCGCTCCCAAGCGGGCGTTTTTGTTTCTGCGCTCAACAGTGCCATGGCGCGCCGTCATATCGACTCGCCGAAACGTATCGCGGCGTTCCTTGCGCAAGTCGGCCATGAGTCGGGGCAATTGCGTTATGTGCGCGAACTGGGCAATAACCAATACCTGAGCAAGTACGACACAGGTACGTTGGCCTTGCGTTTGGGCAACACGCCTGAAGCCGACGGCGACGGGCAAAAATACCGCGGACGCGGGTTGATCCAGATTACTGGCCGTTCGAATTACCGCCAGTGCAGCCTCGGTCTGTTTGGCGATGAGCGTCTGCTGTCGTTGCCTGAACTGCTCGAACAACCGCAATGGGCGGCCGAGTCCGCGGCATGGTTTTGGGAGCAGAAAGGTTTGAACGCACTGGCCGACCGCGACGAGTTCAACACCATTACCCGTCGCATCAACGGCGGGTTGAACGGCTTGCAGGATCGTCTGGAAATCTGGGCGCGGGCGAGGGTGGTGCTATGCCAATCCCCTGGCGAATGATTGGCATTGTGTTGCTGGCCGCTGCTGCTTTTGCCGCGGCCTGGCAGTTTCAGGAGTGGCGCTACGAACGGCAATTGGCCGAGCAGGCCCGGTTAAACACCGAAACCCTTAATCAACTGACGCAGACTGCCGCCACCGCGCAACAGGCCGAGCAGGATAAACGTCTGGCGCTGGAGCAACGGCTCGCGTCCAGTGAACAAACCCATTACCGAGCGCTGAGCGATGCCCAACGTGATCAGGATCGCCTGCGCGATCGTCTTGCCACTGCTGATGTGCGCCTGTCAGTCCTTCTCGACGCCGGCGACGTTGCCCAAGGCTGCAACGTGCCAGCCACCTCCGACGCCAGCGGCGTGGATCATGCAGCCGTACGCGCCCGACTTGACCCGGCGCATGCTCAACGAATTATCGCCATCACCGACACCGGCGATCGCGGACTGATTGCCTTGCAGGCGTGTCAGGCGTATGTCAGAGCGCTCGCGCCCGAACATTTTGAATGAGTCTGTGTATTGAAAGCGCAACCGGGTCGTGTACGGTGGAGGCATTCCACACGATCCGGAGCATGCCGTGAAAGAGATCACTCAACTGGCCGCCGACCTTGGCCGACGTCTGCAACTGCTCAATGCCCACGTCACCACTGCTGAGTCCTGTACCGGTGGCGGAATTGCCGAAGCCATCACACGGATTCCCGGCAGTTCGGCGTGGTTCGAGGCGGGCTATGTGACGTACTCCAACCGGCAGAAAACCCAGCAACTGAATGTGCCGGTCGAGTTGTTCGAAACGGTCGGAGCGGTCAGTCGCGAGGTGGTTGAAGCGATGGTGCGTGGTGCGCAGGACAAAAGCCTGGCGCGATTTGCCGTGGCGGTCAGCGGGGTGGCCGGGCCCGACGGTGGCTCGCCAAACAAACCGGTGGGCACTGTGTGGCTGGCCTGGGGCGTTGGCGAATCGGTAACCAGTGAGGTGCAGCACTTTCCCGGCAACCGTGATGAAGTCCGCCGACAAACGGTGAAGGCCGCGCTAGAGGGGCTCCTGCGACTAGCGGCACGAGAAATCGAAAATCAGGGGTAGGCGATCCGCGAACGCTGTGGAATAATACTGGCTACTTATACAGGTGTTGGCCGTCAGGCCTTATTGATTACGTGAGGACTTTAATGGACGACAACAAGAAGAAAGCCTTGGCTGCGGCCCTGGGTCAGATCGAACGTCAATTCGGCAAGGGTGCCGTGATGCGTATGGGCGATCAGGACCGTCAGGCGATCCCGGCTATCTCCACTGGCTCTCTGGGTCTGGACATCGCACTCGGCATTGGCGGCCTGCCAAAAGGCCGTATCGTTGAAATCTACGGTCCGGAATCGTCCGGTAAAACCACACTGACACTGTCCGTGATCGCCCAGGCTCAAAAAGCCGGCGCGACCTGCGCATTCGTCGACGCTGAACACGCCCTCGATCCTGAGTACGCTGGCAAGCTGGGCGTCAACGTCGACGACCTGCTGGTTTCCCAGCCGGACACCGGCGAACAGGCGCTGGAAATCACCGACATGCTGGTGCGCTCCAACGCCGTTGACGTGATCATCGTCGACTCCGTGGCTGCCCTGGTACCGAAGGCTGAAATCGAAGGCGAAATGGGTGACATGCACGTGGGCCTGCAAGCCCGTCTGATGTCCCAGGCGCTGCGTAAAATTACCGGTAACATCAAGAACGCCAACTGCCTGGTGATCTTCATCAACCAGATCCGTATGAAGATCGGTGTGATGTTCGGCAGCCCGGAAACCACCACCGGTGGTAACGCGCTGAAGTTCTACGCCTCGGTTCGTCTCGACATCCGCCGTACCGGCGCGGTGAAAGAGGGCGACGAAGTGGTCGGTAGCGAAACCCGCGTCAAGGTTGTGAAGAACAAGGTCGCTTCGCCGTTCCGTCAGGCCGAGTTCCAGATTCTTTACGGCAAAGGCATCTACCTCAATGGCGAGATGATCGACCTGGGTGTGCTGCACGGTTTCGTCGAGAAGTCCGGCGCCTGGTATGCCTACGAAGGCACCAAGATCGGTCAGGGCAAGGCCAACTCGGCCAAGTTCCTGGCGGACAACCCGGAAATCGCCGCGAAGCTCGAGAAGCAACTGCGTGACAAACTGCTGACGCCGGCAGTGATCGACTCCAAGGCCTCTGCAGTCAAAGAGACTGAAGACGACCTGGCCGACGCTGATATCTGATTGCAGCGATGACCTCCGCCGTACTCGATACCCTCGTCGCGGTGCGGCGAACCGCTATGGACCTGCTCGCACGCCGCGAGCATGGTCGAGTCGAGCTGACGCGCAAGCTGCGTCAGCGCGGCGCTGAGACGGAGATGATCGAAACAGCCCTCGACCGTTTAACAGAAGAGGGGCTGCTTTCCGAAGCCCGTTACCTTGAAAGCTTTGTTTCCTACCGTGCCCGTTCCGGCTACGGCCCTCTACGGATTCGTGAGGAGCTGAGCCAACGCGGTTTGCAACGTGCCGATATCGAACTCGCCCTGCGCGAAAGCGGTATCAGTTGGCAGGAGCAACTTCGGGAAACGTGGCAGCGCAAATTCTCCGGGCATTTGCCGATTGATGCCAAAGAACGGGCCAAACAAGGCCGGTTTCTGGCGTATCGGGGCTTTTCGATGGAGATGATCAACCGCTTGTTCAGCGGTCGAGGGATGGACGATTAAGACGCCTCAATAAAAACGGCCCGCTATGGAAATAGCGGGCCGTTTTTTTTTGCTTCAAATTGCCTTTGACGGCTCGCGGCTGCGTTGCGCTGTTTGCGGTTTGGAATCCGCCCAGTTTTCCGGCAGGTTGATGTAATCGATCAACTCCCTCAGGCGTCCGTGAGTGCGGGCATTGAAGGCGAAGGCCAGCCGCGCCAGATGGCTGAACTGCGCTTCATCGTGTTCCTCGCCAGCGTAAGAGTGTTGATGGAACTGGTCGCTCAGGCATAGATCGGCGAATGCTTCCTGCATGTGCGCCAGCGCCTGATTGCTGAGCTTGTGATTCATACGAATCACGAATTGGCGCTTGAGCCAGCGGCTGGAGTGGAAGTTGCTATAGAACTGGTTGATCTGTTCTACGGCTTCTTCAACGCTGTAGACCAATCGCATCAGCTTCATGTCAGTCGGCAGGATGTAGCGATTGGCCTCGAGTTGCTGGCGGATGAAGTCCATCGCGCCTTGCCAGAATGTGCCGCCCGGCGCATCCAGCAGCACCACGGGCACCAATGGACTTTTGCCGGTCTGGATCAATGTCAGCACTTCCAGCGCCTCATCCAGTGTGCCGAAACCGCCCGGGCACAAGACCAGCGCGTCGGCTTCTTTGACGAAAAACAGTTTTCGCGTGAAGAAGAAGTGGAATGGCAGCAGATTACCGGTGCCATCGACGGTGGGGTTGGCATGCTGTTCGAAGGGCAGGGTGATGTTGAAGCCGAGGCTATGATCGCGGCCGGCGCCTTCATGGGCGGCGGCCATGATGCCGCCCCCGGCACCGGTGATGACCATCATCTCCGAACGCGTCAATGCGGCCCCGAGCTCTCGGGCCATGGCATAGAGCGGATGTTCTACGGGGGTGCGCGCCGAGCCGAACACCGTGACTTTGCGTCGGCCCTTGAATTGCTCCAGTACTCGAAACGCCTGCTCCAGTTCGCGCAGGGCTTGCAGCGTGATCTTGGCATTCCAGCGGTTGTGGTCTTCCTGAGCCATGCGCAGCACGGTCAGGATCATGTCGCGGTAGATCGGAATGTTCGGGCTGTTGGGGGAAACACGGTTGAGTTGTTCTTCGACCTTACTGATGAGGTCGGGGCCGCTTTCCTGAAAATGACGACTCAAGAGGTCATTCGGTTGGTAAGGCATTCAACGTCTCCTTCTGCACAGAGCGGTTGGCCCTGACGAGCGGCGTCAGTGCCGCGCTGCAAAAAAACACACGATCGGCAGTTCCTTGTCTGCCGTTGAAAAGTGATCGGGAATACTCTGAATCTAGACCCTTGCACGCAATCGCGCTGACTTGATCATTGCGCTGCAAGGTTTTGGCTGGCAACCGTTTATTGATTTTCCGCCCGTTCCGTCACCGCTCGTCCGAACGTGCGCCGAGCAGCAATCCCTCTGATTAACTAACGTACAGGTGCCGTACGACAGCTTTGCGTCACGGTGCACGCGATTCAAGGATTTGCGGGTGGCAAGGAGGCGGGACACATGGCCAGAGTGATTCTGGAGATCGATACGCAGCTGTATCGAATGTTGAAGGCAGCAGCCGAGACCAATCATCTCAGTCTCGAAGAGGAGTGCTGCCGGCGGTTGGCGGGCGGCGAGCGCCGTTCGCACTATCTACAGGCCTTGCTGGCCGAACTGCGCGCCGAGGATGAACAGCGGCGCGCCAATTCGCGATAATTACTTCTTCTTCGCCGGGGCGGCTTTCGGGCAATCCGATTCCTGGTAACTGGCGGAGCCGATCGCTTTGTTGGTTTTCACTTCGGTGAAGTCGTAACGCATGATCGCACCCTTGGCCATCAGCTTGCGGAACGATGGGTTGTTGCACACTGAGGCGCCCAACTGGAAATACACGGCTTTAGGGTCAGCGCGCATCTTGTCGGCGTGGCTCTTTTGCACGCTCAGGTGGTTGATCAACTGCGTGCCTTCAACGGTGAAGCCCTGATCAAGAATGTCTTCACTGATGGCGCGTGGCGTGCCGACGCTGCTCTGGGCGGCGACGTTGCGCAGCTCGCGGTTCAGATTCTGCTCACTCAGGGAGGCAGCCTGAGCGGTGAAGGACGACGCCAGCAGAATGGCAGCGGTGGGAACGATAAGGCGCAGCATGAAACTCTCCTGGTTCAGTGACTGGTGGTTCGACCAGCCACGTGACTGTGCGTTCAGTGGCGGCGAATTATAGGGGAGCCGGTCGGGAGGGTACAGGCTTGTGCCCGTCGCTCTGGTAAACTGCCGGCCTTTATTGCCCTGCCGAGTGTCGTTCGTGTCGAGTTTTCCTGCTTTTCGGCGTTATCCGCGATGAACCATGCCCCCAACGCCGTCGCTCGTCTGCGTGACCAGCGCGAAGATGAAGGCATCAAGCCGATTCAGGCTCGTGGCTTTCGCTCCGAGCGTTGCCGCGACTGCCGCGTGATCATCAGCCATTGCCTGTGCGCCTGGCGGCCCAGCGTCGACACGCGTTCCGGCGTATGCCTGATCATGACCGGCAAGGAAGTGTTCAAACCGAGCAACACCGGTTGGCTGATTGCCGACGTCGTGCGCGATAACCACGCATTCATCTGGTCGCGCACCGAGCCCGATCCGCAGATGCTGGCGCTGCTCAACGACCCGCAGTGGCAGCCGTATCTGGTGTTTCCTGGCGAATACGTTGAACCGTCGCGAGTGACCAACACCGTCGCGATCGATAGCAGCAAGCGGCCGCTGTTCATTCTGCTGGATGCAACGTGGACCGAAGCGCGGAAGATTTTCCGCAAGAGTCCGTATTTCGATCGCTTGCCGATCTTGAGCCTGCTGCCCGACAAACTCTCGCGCTATCGCTTGCGCCGCTCGACCCGCAGCGAGCATTTGTGCACTGCCGAAGTCGCTGCGCTGTGCCTGGAATTGGCCGGTGACTCGGACGCTGCCTCTGCGCTGGACGCCTATTTCGACGTGTTCAGCCAGCACTATCTCGGCGCCAAACAACAGTTGGACATGAATGAATCGACGCCGGCCCACGCCGAGCTGCTGCCCTATATACGAAAGCCGCAGCCGGAGTTGGCGCAATAGTGGCCCATACTGTACAAGCCAGCGGCCGTGCTGCTTGACCACCCCGTCTTCGCTGGGCATGCTTGGCGCCGTTTAGGGTGCGGCCAAGGTTTGAAACGCCGTGTTTGCTGTTGATTGGCGTTGAACGTGCCCCTGTGGATATCGCTTGAAAGCGGCATCTTGAGTTGCTTTGGCGAGACCGGAATGCTCCGGGTCTGCCATCAAAAACAGGATCATTTGAAAAATGGCCACATACGACATCCTGATTGCCGATGATCACCCTCTGTTTCGTAGCGCCCTGCATCAAGCGGTGACGCTGGGCCTTGGCCCGGATGTGCGACTGGTGGAAGTGGCGAGCATCGCCGAACTGGAAGCGCGCCTGACCGAAAAGGCTGATTGGGATCTGGTCCTGCTGGACTTGAACATGCCCGGCGCTTTCGGGTTTTCCGGGTTGGTCATGCTGCGCGGGCAGTACCCACAGATTCCGGTGGTGATGGTTTCGGCCCAGGAAGAAGCTTCGGTGATGGTCAAATCCCGTGAGTTCGGCGCCAGCGGCTTTATTCCCAAGTCCAGCGATCTCAGCGTGATTCAGCAAGCCGTGCGCAAAGTACTCGATGGCGATGTGTTCTGGCCGCCGCAAGCGTTCGAGGCAGTCGCCGTTTCCGACGAAGCCAAAGCCGCCAGCGATGGTCTTGCCAGCCTCACTCCGCAGCAGTTCCGTGTGTTGACCATGGTCTGCGAAGGCCTGCTGAACAAGCAGATTGCCTATGAGCTGAGCGTGTCCGAAGCGACCATCAAGGCCCACGTCACGGCGATCTTTCGCAAGCTGAATGTGCGCACCCGCACGCAAGCGGCTTTACTGCTGCAACAACTTGAGTCAATTCCGAGCCAATAATGGCTGGCGTCTTCACGCTTTTTTGACTTTTGTTGATCTAGCTTTCCCACTCCTTTTTGGTTGGTTTCTACTTTATGTCACCTTTCAAGGGCCAGACCGGCCTGAAACGTATCCTCAATGCTTCCGGTTACTCGCTGGACGGCCTGCGCGCAGCCTTCACCGGTGAAGCGGCATTCCGTCAGTTGGTGCTGCTCAATGTCGTGCTGATTCCGCTGACGTTCTTCCTGAATGTCAGCCGCGTCGAGCAAGCGCTGTTGATTGCCGTGTGCCTGTTGGCGCTGATCGTCGAGCTGCTGAACTCGGCGGTGGAAGCGGCCATTGATCGTATCTCGCTGGAGCTGCACCCGCTGTCGAAGAACGCCAAGGACATGGGCAGCGCCGCGCAATTCGTGGCACTGAGCATGATCGCGCTGGTGTGGGCGGTGATTCTGCTTTAAGCGATCGTCGGCAAAACGATCTCGTCGCTGCGCTGCACCCCGGCGGTGAAAGCGCGGCACAGGTCGAGAAATTCGCGCATCGCCGAGGTCTGGTACTTCTGCTTGTGCCAGATGAAGTAGAACTGTCGCGCCAGATCCAGATCCGGCGTTTCCACCGGCACCAGACTGCCGCGACGGAACGCATCGCGCAGCGCCAGCCGCGAGATGCAGCCAATCCCCAGCCCCGATTCCACCGCGCGTTTGATCGCTTCGGTGTGCTCCAGCTCGAGACGGATATTCAGCGAGCTGCGATGGTGGCGCATGGCCTGATCGAAGGTCAGCCGCGTGCCGGAACCCTGTTCACGCAGAATCCACGCTTCGTGAGTCAACTCTTCCATGCTCGCGCTGCCGCGTTGAGCCAATGGATGCTGCGGCGCGCAGAACACCACCAGTTCATCTTCGACCCAGCTCTGCACTTCGATGTCCGGATGGCTGCAATCGCCCTCGATTAGACCCAGATCAATTTCGTAGTGGGCGACTTGTTGCACGATATTGGCCGTGTTCTGCACGTGCAGCTTCACCTGACTTTCCGGGTGGCGCTGCATGAAACTGCCGATCAACAGCGTCGCCAGGTAGTTGCCGATGGTCAGGGTCGCACCCACTGACAGCGAGCCGAAACCGGATTTGCCGTTGAGCAGGTCTTCGATTTCCTTGGCCTGATCAAGCAGGGCCACCGCTTGGGGCAGCAGCTGTTTGCCGAGGGCGTTGAGGCTCAGCCGTTTGCCGGCACGGTCGAACAGCTGGCAGCTGGATTGGCGCTCGAGCTCGGTGATCGAGGTGCTGGCGGCCGACTGCGAGAGGTTGAGCAGACCCGCAGCACGGGATACGCTTTCCTGCTGGGCGACGGCGACGAAGACTTGCAGTTGACGGAGAGTAAATCGCATATCGATATAACCGATAACCCTTATCTTAATAATCCAGTTAACAGATATTGTCGTCGCTATTAGAATGCGATGCAATTGCGCACCGTCGCCTTCCAAAGCCAGCGCAGACCCAATCTCCAGGAGTCAAACGTACATGAGCAACATGAACCACGAGCGTGTCCTCAGTGTTCATCACTGGAACGACACTCTGTTCAGCTTCAAGTGCACCCGCGATCCGGGCCTGCGCTTCGAGAACGGTCAGTTCGTGATGATCGGCCTGCAACAGCCTAACGGCCGCCCGCTTATGCGCGCTTACTCGATCGCCAGCCCGAACTGGGAAGAGCATCTGGAGTTCTTCAGCATCAAGGTGCAGGACGGCCCGCTGACCTCGCAGCTGCAGCACTTGAAGGAAGGCGACGAGATCATCATCTCGAAGAAGCCTACCGGTACCCTGGTTCTGGATGACCTGAACCCGGGCAAGCACTTGTACCTGCTCAGCACCGGCACCGGTCTGGCGCCGTTCATGAGCGTGATCCAGGACCCGGAAACCTACGAGCGCTTTGAAAAAGTGATCCTGGTGCACGGTGTACGTTACGTCAACGAAGTTGCCTACCGCGAATTCATCACCGAGCACCTGCCGCAGAACGAGTTCTTCGGCGAAGCGCTGCGTGACAAGCTGATCTACTACCCGACCGTGACCCGCGAGCCTTTCGAGAATCAGGGCCGTCTGACCGACCTGATGCGCAGCGGCAAGCTGTTCAGCGACATCGGCCTGCCACCGATCAACCCGCAGGACGACCGCGCGATGATCTGCGGCAGCCCGAGCATGCTCGACGAGACCAGCGAAGTGCTCGACAGCTTCGGCCTGAAGATCTCGGCGCGGATGCGCGAGCCGGGTGACTACCTGATCGAGCGTGCGTTCGTCGAGAAGTAAGCACCAAAACTGTAGGAGTGAGCCTGCTCGCGATAGCGATGGATCAGTCAAGATGGATGTCGACTGACACGGCCCTATCGCGAGCAGGCTCACTCCTACAGAAAAGCAAAAAGCCCGCGTTGCCTGTGAAGGCAGCGCGGGCTTTTTCGTTTCCGGGGTCAGGCCCCGGCAGGGATGACTTCGAGCACGCGGATCCGCTCGGGTGTCGGGTAATGCCAGCGCACATCCAGATCCCAGAATTGCGCGCCGTACTCGCGTTCAGGTGCCGGAGTCTGATACGCCGGACGCGGATCCTGGGCCAGACACTGTTCAATCAAAGCCACCAACGGCTCATCAAGGCGCTGAGCGTGTGTGTGCGCCTGTTTCAGCGCCGAATCCGTCCACTGCACGTCAATCAACTGCGGCGCGGCGCTGGCAATGCTGTTGGAGGCCTCGGGAATGATATCGGCGTAAGGCACGTAGGGTTTGATGTCGAGAATCGGCGTGCCGTCGAGCAAGTCGATTCCGGAAATGAACAAGCGATTGGCTTCGACCTTGTCCAGTTTCACTACCGATTGGCCAATGCCGTTGGGCCGGTGAGTGGCGCGGGTGGCGAATACGCCCATGGACTTGTTGCCGCCCAAGCGTGGTGGGCGGACTTTCAAGCGAGGTTTGTCTTCCAGTGCCTGATGAAACAGGAACAGCAGCCAGATATGGCTGACCTGTTCCAGCCCTTGCACGGCGTCACCCTGATCGAACGGCGCCACCAGTTCCAGCACGCCACGGGCGGCGGGGGCCAATTGGGGCTGGCGGGGGATGGCGAATTTCTCCTTGAAGCAGGAGCGCACAAAGCCGATGGGGGAGACGCTGTAAGTCATGGTTTGCATTCGAAGCGGGGCAGGGTGGGCATGATAACCCGTCCCGTCTAAAGTCTGGTGCTGGCAGGGCTGGCCTCTTCGCGAGCGGGCTCGCTCGCACATTAGATCTATGGCGTGCACAAGATACCTGTGGGAGCGAGCTTGCTCGCGAAGGCCGCACCGCCGATCTAGAGGCTGAACCCACCATCCAGCGGAATAATATTTCCGGTCATATAGGCCCCAGCCGTACTCGCCAGACTGATCGCCAACGCCGCCATCTCCTCCTCTCGCCCCCACCGCTTCATCGGAATCAACGCCGTATCCTCAGCCAGCGCCTTCTCATCATTGCCAATATGCTGAGTCATCTTGCTCGGAAAGCGCCCCGGCGCGATCACATTGACGTTGATGTGCTGGCTCACCAGTTCCCGCGCCAGAATCCGCGACAATTGATGCAGGGCAGCCTTGCTCGGCCCGTAGGCATACGCCTGCTCGCCGAAGGAAGAAATCCCCGCCACCGAGCCAATGTTGATAATCCGCGCTGGATTCGCCGCTGAACCTGCCTTGCGCAACAGCGGCAGAAATTGCTGGATGCAACTGAACACCGACGTCACGTTGAGCTGCATGACCTTTTCCCAACCCTTGACCGGATAGCTCTCCAGCGGCGCGCCCCACGTGGTGCCGGCGTTGTTCACCAGAATATCCAGGTGGGTGATCTGTTCGCCCAGGCGCGCGGCCAGTTCCTGTACGCCTTCTTCCGTCGCCAGGTTTGCGGCGATGCCATGACATTTGCCCAGGGCACTGAGCTCTTCAGCGGTTTGATGGCAGGCTTCGGCATCGCGCGAGCAGACGTAAACGCGCGCGCCAGCCTCGACAAAGGCCTTGGCGATCATTTTGCCGATACCGCGGGTGCCGCCGGTCACCAGAGCGGTGCGGCCTTGCAGGGAAAAATACGGGTGCATGGCGAGTCCTGAGGATTAGGGATCAGTACACCCTAGTCGTCAGCCGCAAAAAGCGGAGCCACTATTTTCGAAAGGAATGAACGGTCATGCGCTGCGGCGGCGACCATCAGTCGCCACCGCAGAAGGGCATCAGGCGGGGCGAACGCGCAGGGTCAGGCCCTTGAGGAAGTTGCGCAGCAACTGGTCGCCGCACGGGCGATAGTTGGTGTGGCCGACCTTGCGGAACAGCGCGCTCAGCTCAGGCTTGGACACCGGGAACTCGGCGGCCTTGAGGATCGCGTGCATGTCGTCTTCTTTCAGTTCGAAGGCCACGCGCAGCTTTTTCAGGATGATGTTGTTGGTCACCGGCACTTCGATCGGCTGCGGCGGACGGCTTTCGTCCTTGCCACGTTTGAAGATCACCAAGCCATCGAGGAAGTGCGCGATGACTTCGTCCGGGCAGCGTACGAAACCTTCTTCGTCTTCTTCTTTCTTGTCGAGCCAGGTCACTACGTCGGCGAGGGCTACTTCCATGCCGCCGAGCTTGATGATCTCGACCACTTTCTTGTCGCTGATGTCGAGCATGTAGCGCACGCTGCGCAATACGTCGTTATGAATCATTTGAGTAATCCTGATAAGCGTTGTGGGCAGCGCGCAGGCGCATTGCCGGAATGTGTGGCGGCAGTGGAAGCCTTAGAACTTCTCTTTGCCGGACAGGTAGCGCCATTGGCCGACCGGGACCTTGCCGATCGAGACGCCGCCGATGCGGATGCGGCGGATGCCGATGACCTTCAGGCCAACTGCTTCGCAGAACTGGGCGATGATCCCCGGCTGCGGATTTTTCATGGCGAAGCGCAGACGGTTTTCGTTCTGCCAGCTGGCCTTGACCGGCGGCAGCTCTTTGCCCTTGTGCGTCAGGCCATGCTGCAAGCGGTTGAGGCCGTGGGCGACCATGTCACCTTCGACTTCGACTACGTATTCCTGCTCGATTTTCGCGGCATCAGCGGTGAGCTTGCGCAGGATTTTCCAGTCCTGAGTGAACACCAGCAGGCCGCTGGCCTTGGCCTGCAGGTCGGCACTGGCAGTCAGGCGCAGGAAGTGCCCGCGCAACGGGCGCTTGCTGAAGCGGTGTTCTTCGCTGAGGGTTTCGGCGCTGAGCGACTGCATGGCAGTCTCGACGTCCATGCCGGCCGGCGCGTTGAGCAGGATGGTCACCGGTTCTGGCGCGGTGGCCTTGGCGTCCTTGTCCAGCTCGACCTTCTGGTCGCCGACCTTGAATTGCGGCTCGTCAATCACTTCGCCGTCCACGGTGACCCAGCCGCCCTCAATGAACAGCTCGGCCTCCCGGCGGGAGCAACCGACCAGTTCGATGAGGCGTTTGGAGAGGCGAATCGGGTCAGTCATGACAGGGCCGTAACAAAAAAGGGGTGGGCATTGTACCTGTGTGGCGCCGGTTAAGCCCGGTTCCATTTACAGGCTGTTCGCAATTCCCTGTGGGAGCCAGCCTGCTGGCGATTGCATCACCGCGGTGTATCTGACTGACCGCGGCGCATGCATCGCGAGCAGGCTCACTCCTACATGGGGTTGTGGTGTGTCAGCCGTTGCTTGAGCGTTGCTGATTCTGTCGCAGGCGCATATGCAGCAACGGATACGGCTGGCCCATGCCATCGACCTCCGAGCGGCCGATCACTTCGAAACCCTGCTTGAAGTAGAAGCCCAAGGCCTGTGGGTTCTGTTCGTTGACGTCGAGTTCATCGGCATTCAGATGCTGCATCGCGTAGTTGAGCAGTTTCTTGCCCAAGCCCTGGCCACGATAATCCGGATCGATGAACAGCATTTCAATTTTGCCCGCCGCAACCCCGGCAAACCCGGTAATGCGCTGATTGGCGTCCTTGGTGCAGATCAACATCACCGCATCCAGATAACGCGTGAGCACCAGATTGCGCAGCAATTCGATGTAGCTGTCCGGTAGAAAATCATGGGTGGCGCGGACCGAGGCCTCCCAGACCCGGGTCAATTCCTGATAATCGCTGAGTTTCGGCGTGTGGATGACCGAGTGGTGACGCATGCCCGTCTGCCTCTTGTCCGTTTCAAGGGAGTCCGTCCCCCGCTAAACGATAGCCGTAAAAAAGCCCCGCATCTTGTAAAAAGAGTGGGGCTTTTTGTATTTGTTGCGGGGGCTGGCTGGATATTTCTGTCGCCAGCAAGATCTCTCCCCCTCACCCCAACCCTCTCCCCCAAGGGGGCGAGGGGGAAGGGAGCTGATCTTCGTGCTGTTCAAAACCTGAGTTCGACCGGATAGCTCAGGTCGATGTACCTCGAAAGAACAACACGGTCAGCTCCCTCTCCCTCCGGGAGAGGGCTGGGGTGAGGGGCTTTTGACCTTCAGATCAGATCTGCTCAGCCCACAGATCATATTCGTCAGCGTCAGTCACCTTGCACCAGACCTTGTCACCCGGCTTCAAATTGCTGCCGTTATCAATAAACACGTTGCCATCGATTTCCGGGGCATCGAAGAAGCAGCGGCCAACCGCGCCTTGCTCGTCAACTTCGTCCACCAGCACTTCGATCTCACGGCCAATACGCATTTGCAGACGCGCCGAGCTGATCGCTTGCTGGTGCGCCATGAAGCGATCCCAACGATCCTGCTTGACCTCGTCTGGAACAATCTCCAGATCCAGATCATTGGCCGGTGCGCCTTCAACCGGCGAGTACTGGAAGCAGCCGACGCGGTCGAGTTGCGCTTCGGTCAGCCAGTTCAGCAGGTACTGGAAGTCTTCTTCGGTTTCGCCCGGGAAGCCGACGATGAAGGTCGAACGGATGATCAGGTCCGGGCAGATTTCGCGCCAGTTCTTGATGCGCGCCAGGGTCTTGTCTTCGAACGCCGGGCGTTTCATCGACTTCAACACTTTCGGGCTGGCGTGCTGGAACGGGATGTCCAGGTACGGCAGGATCTTGCCGGCGGCCATCAGCGGGATCAGTTCGTCAACGTGCGGGTACGGGTAAACGTAGTGCAGACGGACCCAGACACCGAGGGTGCTCAGCGCTTCGCAGAGCTCGGTCATGCGGGTTTTCACCGGCGCGCCGTTCCAGAAACCGGTGCGGTATTTCACGTCAACGCCGTAAGCGCTGGTGTCTTGGGAAATGACCAGCAACTCTTTAACGCCGGATTTGACCAGACGTTGAGCTTCGTCGAGCACGTCGCCGACCGGACGGCTGACCAGTTTGCCGCGCATCGACGGGATGATGCAGAACGAACAGCTGTGGTTGCAGCCTTCGGAAATCTTCAGATAAGCGTAGTGGCGCGGGGTCAGCTTGATGCCTTGCGGCGGCACCAGGTCGATCAGCGGGTTGTGATCTTTACGCGGTGGCACCACTTCGTGCACGGCGTTGACCACTTGCTCGTACTGCTGCGGGCCGGTCACGGCCAGCACGCTCGGGTGCACGTTGCGGATGTTGCCTTCTTCCACGCCCATGCAACCGGTGACGATCACCTTGCCGTTTTCCTTGATCGCTTCGCCGATCACTTCCAGCGACTCAGCCTTGGCCGAATCGATGAAACCGCAGGTGTTGACGACTACAACGTCGGCGTCCTGATAGGTGGACACCACGTCATAGCCTTCCATGCGCAGCTGGGTCAGGATGCGCTCGGAGTCGACCAGTGCTTTCGGGCAACCCAGAGATACAAAGCCAACCTTTGGATTGGCCGGCGCAGGAGTGGTGGACATGTCTAACCTCGGTATTTTGTGACATCGCTTTCTTGGTGCGAAAGCCGACGGACGGGCGCTTAGGGCGCGCCTCTGATCAAAAAGTGCGCAATTCTAGCGGCGGGCAACGCACTTGACCAGCTTTATGCAGGGAAATACGACGAGTGCTGCGCTATGCTTCGCGCCGTTGAGCTTTACCAATTTTTTACAGTCAACAAAACGTCTGTAACAACAGGTAAAACAGCGCATGCTGCACCACAAAGCATAGTGCTTCATTCAAGAAGCCGGTTCTGAGAAGTAGGAGTGTTGGATGGGTCAGGCAAGTAGTCATGCGGCAGGCGCCGAGGGTTCGGCAACCAAGCCGCTGAGCATGCTGGTCGCGGCAGTCGGGGTAGTTTACGGCGACATCGGCACCAGCCCGTTGTACACCCTCAAAGAAGTGTTTTCCGGCGGTTACGGCGTACCGGTCAACCACGATGGCGTGCTGGGCATACTGTCGTTGATCTTCTGGTCGCTGATCTGGGTCGTGTCGATCAAATACATGATGTTCGTGCTGCGCGCCGATAACCAGGGCGAGGGCGGCATCATGGCGCTCACCGCACTGGCTCGTCGCGCGGCAGGGCATCGCAAAAAGCTGCGTTCGTTGCTGGTGGTGTGCGGACTGATCGGCGCGGCGCTGTTTTATGGCGACAGCATGATCACCCCGGCGATCTCGGTGTTGTCGGCGATTGAAGGTCTGGGGCTGGCATTCGATGGCATCGACCATTGGGTGGTGCCGCTGTCGCTGGTGGTGCTGGTCGGGTTGTTCCTGATCCAGAGCCACGGCACGGCGCGGATCGGCATTCTGTTCGGGCCGATCATGGTCACCTGGTTCCTCGTCCTCGGCGCCCTCGGTGTGTATGGCATCAGCCACACGCCAGAAGTGCTGCATGCGCTGAATCCGGTCTGGGCCGTGCGTTTCTTCATGGTCCACACCGGCATGGGCGTGGCGATCCTCGGCGCCGTGGTGCTGGCCCTGACCGGTGCCGAAGCGCTGTACGCCGACATGGGCCACTTTGGTCGCAAGCCGATTGCCCGGGCGTGGTTCCTGCTGGTGCTGCCGGCGCTGGTGCTGAACTACTTCGGCCAGGGTGCCTTGCTGCTGGACAACCCGGAAGCGGCGCGTAACCCGTTCTATCTGCTGGCGCCGAGCTGGGCGCTGATTCCGCTGGTCGGTCTGTCGACGCTGGCCACGGTGATCGCTTCGCAAGCGGTGATTTCCGGCGCGTTCTCCCTGACACGTCAGGCGATTCAGCTCGGTTACATCCCGCGCATGTACATCCAGCACACCTCCAGTGATGAGCAGGGCCAGATTTACATCGGCGCGGTGAACTGGGCGCTGATGGTTGGCGTTGTGCTGCTGGTGCTGGGCTTCGAATCCTCCGGCGCACTGGCCTCGGCCTATGGCGTGGCAGTGACGGGCACCATGCTGATGACCACCATTCTGGTGTCGGCGGTTATGTTGCTGCTGTGGAAATGGCCACCGATCCTTGCGGTGCCGGTGCTGATCGGCTTCCTGCTGGTGGACGGCCTGTACTTCGCCGCCAACGTGCCGAAGATCGTTCAGGGCGGCGCATTCCCGGTGATTGCCGGTATTGCGCTGTTTGTGCTGATGACCACCTGGAAACGCGGTAAGCAGTTGCTCGTCGATCGCCTCGACGAAGGCGCACTGCCGTTGCCGATCTTTATCAGCAGCATCCGCGTGCAGCCACCGCATCGAGTGCAGGGCACCGCCGTGTTCCTCACCGCGCGCTCCGACGCCGTACCGCATGCGTTGTTGCACAACCTGCTGCATAACCAGGTGCTGCATGAGCAAGTGGTGTTGCTGACCGTGGTCTACGAAGACATCCCGCGCGTACCGCCA
Source organism: Pseudomonas sp. 43A (assembly GCF_013363935.1). NCBI lineage: Bacteria > Pseudomonadati > Pseudomonadota > Gammaproteobacteria > Pseudomonadales > Pseudomonadaceae > Pseudomonas > Pseudomonas sp. 43A. The sequence goes on along the minus strand of NZ_CP054880.1, from coordinate 5,735,239 downwards.
TCGCGACGCTTCGAAGTCGAGGCCCACGGGGAGGGCTTCTTCCGGGTGATCCTGCACTTCGGTTTCACCGACGAACCGGACGTGCCGCAGGCGCTGAAGCTGTGTCATCTGGATGATCTGGACTTCAGCCCGATGCGCACCACGTACTTCCTCAGCCGCGAAACGGTGATTGCCTCGAAACTGGAAGGCATGGCGCGTTGGCGTGAGGCGCTGTTTGCGTTCATGTTGAAGAATGCCAATGGGAATTTGCGGTTCTTCAATCTGCCGTTGAACCGGGTGATTGAGTTGGGGACGCAGGTGGAGATGTAAGCCTGGCCTCAACCGAAAAGCCCCCGTCAGCCTTGTGGTTGGCGGGGGCTTTTTTGTACCTGCACATAAACTTCAAACCCACCACAAATCCCCTGTGGGAGCGAGCTTGCTCGCGAAGGCGTAGTGTCAGTCGAGGCATGTGGTGGCTGACCCACCGCTTTCGCGAGCAAGCTCGCTCCCACAGGGTATCGGATTGAATCAAGAGGTGCGTTCAGACAGATCGGCTTCGGATTCGGTCTTCGTCCGCGCAGGTCGTGGGATCAGCGCTTGGATCACATCATCAATCAAGGCTTTGCCCATCACTGTCAGGTAATGCGCAGCCCAGGCATGGCGGTCGGTGTCTCTGATGAAGGCAGCGTCTTCTGCGAAGGATTTGGCGAGGGATAGCAGGTCGGAGGATTGGGACAAGGCATCGATGATCGGGATGCCGGCGCGGACGTTGAAGAACGCTTGATCCGAGTTGTAGAGGAAAGGGGTGAAGCCGATGGTTTTAAGATCTGATGGCGTTGACGGACTTTCTTTGCTCATTGTTTTGCTCCCTAAAACGAGGAGCTGCCGCATTCGTTACCACACGAATGGGTGGCAGCTGTACGCAGGGTGGTAAACCGGGAGAGCAAAGAAACCGGCAGACCCGAAGGTCTCCCACGTACAACTGCCATAACAGTAAATCACAGGGGTAAAAAACACCTGATTCGTGATGGAGGCACTGTTGCACTTTGCCTAGCCGGGTTACCACACCCGATCGCTGAATGGGTCAGCGACGTCCGGAGAGTATCCCGTCGAAAAACAGCGCAATAGAGCGGCACAGCGCCCCAACAAGAGTTTCGGAGTTTGCCTACAAGGTCTGTGGGCGTCATCTGATATTGCGAGACTGGAAGTAAACGATACTAAACGTCACGCACGAACCGACGTGTGCAAAGCATTCAGGTACGTATGACGGCATCAGCGGAACAAGAAGTACAGGATGAACCAGAGGAGCTTCGGATCGAAAAGAAGGCCAGTGAACGATTGCTCATCTTTGATTTGGGCAAAGCAATCAGCCATGACGATATGAGGGCAAGGTATGCAGTGATTAGTGATCGACCCAAGGGCTTGACGACCCGGCCTCGTCAGTGAGACAAGTGTCCACGTTTTATGGAATGTGGACACTTAAGGTTTTGAGCTAAATGAAGAGTCAAGACATTTTACTTTTATTCAAAATGGCCAGTCTCCACGCTCAGGAAGAGAACCTCTTGGGGGAGATGGAGGCCGAATCGAATTCGGACAGGGTCGAAGAGCTGCTCAGGCCTTATGTCGTCAGCCGAATGTCTGCAGGGGAGAGTGTGGGGAAGCCATTGGTCACCTACTCCACTGATGGGGAAGACACAATCTTCCATCGCCGCGAACTCGATTCGCCTTTCGCTGATGGGCCAGGCTGGGAGGGATGGGCGGAACCAGCATCTGATCCACCGCTGACAAGTTGGAGCGATCGGTACTCTCTGCGTGCGCTGTCTGCCTCTCTCGGACTGAGCAAAAGCGAAGTCTCAAATGCTCTCGCCCGATGCCGGGAATCCGGACTGCTCATTCATGACTACGACACCGGGCTTGCCAAAGTGCACCGCCGGGAACTGCTGAAAATTACCGAGCACGCGCTGAAGTACTTCTTCCCGGTCAAGCCTGGCGCGATGGTTCGTGGCATACCCACGGGCTTTGCGGCACCCGCGCTGTCCAAAAGCATCAAGAGTGCGGGTGGTTTGATTCCGGTCTGGCCCGATGCGCAGGGAACTGAGCGAGGCCAAGCGATAGAACCGCTTTACAAAACAGTGCCGGAAGCGGTGAAAAAAGACAGGATTCTTTACCACTATCTGGCGCTCGCTGATGCAATCCGTCTGGGTGGTCCGCGTGAGTGTGGTGTGGCAATCAGTATTCTGAAGGCAGGGATGGGGCTGAAATAACATGTCGTCAAACGCGGATCACAACTACGAACTCATTGAGTTCGTGGCTGAAGGCTTGGGCGAGGCGTTTCTCGCCGAAGTTGCTTTTGTTGGCGGTTGCACAACCGCCATGCTGGTTACAGATACAGCCGTGCTGGACGACATTCGTTTCACTGATGACGTTGATCTAGTGATCGAGTTGGCCGGTATCAGCGCCTGGAACCAACTCACCGAACGGCTGGCTGCCAAGGGATTCAAGATCACCGGTGAGGACGAGGTCAATTGTCGTTTTCGCTTCAATGACGTTGTCGTGGATGTCATGCCTTCCGATCCTGCAGTGCTCGGCTATGCCAACCGCTGGTTCGTCGAGGGGCTGGCGAGGGCGGATAAATTCACCCTGCCCAGCGGCACTGCCATCCAGATATTCCAGCCTGCATATTTTCTCGCGACGAAACTGGAAGCTTTCGCTGGTCGGGGAAATGGTGATCCTTATCACAAGGATGTCGAGGACATGATCATCTTGATCGATGGTCGGCCTGAGCTGTTGGAGGAGTTGCGCCAGACTGACAAGGACCTCAAGGCGTTCATCACAGAGGGAATCCACAAGCTGATGGCGCTCGATGGGGTTGGCTACGTGATCGAAAGTTCAGGCTCGGTGCAGGCGAATCCGGGCAGAGGGCAGATTATTCACAGGCGTATGAAAGCGCTGGCCAACGCATGAGATACCACTCCCGATCAATCACTGGGCAAGCCAGCAGAACAAATAATGACTATGCCGGAGCGACCTGTGAGGGTGACGGTGGTTTTTTTGTTGTCGCGGATGGCACTTCCAGGCGCGGCAGTGGACAGCTGGCTGAAAGCTTCGTAAGCGGCATGTTGGCGGCTCATTCCACACAGGTGGAGCAGGGGAGCTATCCTGCAGAACCCGAAGCTGTTGAGCGTCTATTGGGTTCAATACTGGCGGATTTTCATGCATCGTTGCCTGCTGATCAGACGGGAGCGATCTGTTACCTGATTGGCTTGGTCGCTCATGGCCGACTCACCGTTGCATACGAAGGTGACTGTTCATGCGGGATTGTGACGCTGGCGGGAGCCATCGATTGGATTACGCCACCTCACTGCAAGGCCAATTGGCGGCGCGACCGTTCGCACTGCGAGTTGGCGCAAGACCCCGCGCGAAATTCGGTAACACGATGCTTGAAGATCAATCGGGTTCCGAACCCTGACTTTGTTTGTTGTGCACTGGACGCTGTTGAGCGCTTGGTTTTTGTCACTGATGGCTTTTGGGCGGACTTGACGCAAGCCCAGCAAAGCAGTTTGTTGGCGGCGCCGGAAAGCGACATTAGCGTTGGCGACGATGATGTCACGTGGATAGATGTTCAGCTTGGCCAGCAAGACTGAAGAGTTGTCTGAATCCAGCGCCATCCCTTGTAGGAGTGAGCCTGCTCGCGATAGCGGTGTGTCAGTTGGCAACTAGGTGGCTGACACTCCGCTATCGCGAGCAGGCTCACTCCTACAGGGGAACGGGTTCATCGTCCGAGATGTAAAAAGCCCCCGCAACTGCGAAGTTGCGGGGGCTTTTTATGGGCGTGGCTCAGATCACTCTTCGGCGACCGAGTCCTTGCTCTGACGCTTCTCGATCAAGTCCACCAAGCGCTTGGCCAGCGCCGGGTAGTTCTCGTCGAAGTGGTGGCCGCCGGGCAGTTTCACCGCTTCACCCACCGCAGTCTTGTCCGTGCAGCCGCTTTCATCCGTCTCTTCTTCACCATAGATGCACACAACCTTGGCCGGTGGCAGCTTGGCCATTTCCGGGCCAGTGGCGGCTTCTTTGCCGGCGTTACCCAGCCAGCCTTCGACTTCGATTTCGAAGCTGCCGGTGCGGGCGAAGGCCAGCAGGATGATCGCGTCGACGCGTTGCTGCTCGGTTTCTGGCAAGCGGTTGTAGATCGCCGGCAGTACGTCAGCACCGAACGAGTAACCGGTGAGGATGAAGCGCTTGGTGCCCCATTTCTGCCGGTAGTGTTGCATCAGTTCGGTCAGGTCCAGTGCGCTTTGCTCCGGGCTCTTGTGCTGCCAGTAGTAGCGCAGGGTGTCGATGCCGACCACCGGGTAGCCGATTTTGGCCATCTCGCCCGCCACGTCGCGGTCGAGATCGCGCCAGCCGCCGTCTCCGGAGAGGAACAGGGTCACGGTGTCTTTGGCCTGACCGGCCGGCACTTCAACCACCGGAATCGCCAGACCGCCGTTGGCCTTGTCGCCGCCGACGAGGATCTTGCGCAGTTCGTTGTTCAGCACTTGCGGCAGGTTGATGTCGTAGTCGCTGATGCTGGTTTCGGCGTTCGGTTGGTCGCGCACGAAACCTGCGCTGGCGTCGTCCGGGTTGTCGTTCCAGGCTGCCAGCCAGTGGCCGTGGGCGGCGGATTTTGGCAGCAGGTGGGTGCAGCCACCTTTTTCCAGGGCCAGATCCACGGAAATGGCTTGGGCCTTGTCGTCTTTCTGTTCAGCCAACCAGCGCCAGGCCAGCACAGCACCTGGGCCAATGCCGCTGACCAGAGTGGCCGGGCCATTCAGTTCCCGCAGGCCCGATTGCAGGGCGCGGCTTTGCAGCAGGCAGTCCTTGGGCAGAATCACCTGAACGATCTGCGCCGAGGCACTGCGGCTCAGGGTGGTCAGTTGTTTTTCAGAGAGCTTCTGGTCGTCGTTGACGGCTACCAGCACCTGCGCCTTGGGCTTGGTGCCGGGAATGACGCGGGTCATGGCGGCGCCATCGGCCGGGTTGAGCTGTTCGACGGTCGGTTCCGGTGCCGGACGTTTGAGGTACCAGAAACCGCCGCCGGCAATCACGGCCAGCACGATCAGTGCGGCCAGGATGTACTTCAGGGAGCGTTGAATCATCAGCGTTTCACCAATCCAGTCAAGCCGCCCGCGATCAGGGCAGCAGTGTCGGCCAGCGCCACCAGCGGATCGAGTCCGGCGGGCACGGCCATATAACGGGGTTCCCAGTCAGGCTGGAATTTGTCTTTGAAGCGGCGCAAGCCTTGGAAGTTGTAGAGCTGCTCACCACGGCGGAAAACCATCGAGCCCAGACGCTGGGTCAGCGGTGCACCACGCCGGGGTTGCAACCCCGACAAAGGCACCATGCCCAGGCTGAAGCGCGCGTATCCGTGACTCTTATAGTGTTGAATCAGGCCGACCATCATGAATTCCATGGTCAGCTTGGGGGCGTCCGGGTGCGCGCGCATCAGGTCGAGACTGGCCAGGTCGTGGCTGTAAGTCTCGAGCAGATTGGCGAATGCCACCGGGCGACCTTCGAAGCGAATCACCGCGATGCGGAAATGCTTCAGGTAATCGTCGCTGAAGCGGCCGAGGGAGAAGCCTTTCTCACGCACGTTCTTGCCGGTCAGCCACGCATCGGAAATCACTTTCAGCTCATCCATCGGCGCCTGACCCGGTTCGTGAATCTCCAGCGACAAGCCGTCGCGGGTGCCACGGTTCCAGGTGTAGCGCAGATCCTTCATCTCTTTGCCCTTGGCTTCCAGGTCAAAGCGGTGCAGGTCGACTCGGGCTTCTTCGCCCAATTTGATCGCGGTCAGGCCGATGTCCATGTAGTACGGCAGGTTCTCCGCGCGCACCTGATAGAACACCGGGCGGGCATGGTGAATGTCGCAGAGGTCGCGGAACTGCCAGATCATCTCGGCGCGTTGCTGGCCGGGGCCGATCGGGTCGTACAGCGCCACCAGGCTGCGGCCACGGCGCGCGTACATCAGGAACGCTTCGTCGTTCTGGTGAAACAGCAGCGCCTTGTCACCGGTCAGGGCGAGGCCGCCGTCGGGTTGTGACGACGCCATCAGTATTTTCGCCGCACGATCGAGTTCGTCAGGCGTCGGCAGGTGAATGACCGGGCGCGCGGTGCGCAGCAGCCAAGTGAGGGCGATCACCAGCAACAGCACGGCAGCGCCAAGCAGCGAACGCAGGCCACGTGGCGCGTCAGCGTCGAGGGTGAACTGCCACCACAGTTGATGGCTATAAGGCACGTCCTGATAGGCGAACAGCAGCAGCCACGTCGAGGCACCGAGCACGCACAGGCTGGCTACCAGGTACAGCGGCGAGAAGGGCAGTTCGGTCAGGCGGCTCGGGCGATAGAACGAGCGACGGAACACACCGAGCAACGCCGCGGTGAGGGTCATCAGCGTCGCTTCTTCCCAGTCGAAACCTTTAAGCAGCGAGAGCAGGGCGCCGACCAGCAGCAGAATGGTGGTGAGCATCCACGCCGCCGACAAGCGCCGACGCAGGCCCTGAGCGAGCATCAGACAGAGCACGCCGATCAGGCTGGCGCCGAAGTGCGAGGCGTCGACCAGACGATGCGGGATCAGAAAACCGATGTGCTCCAAGCGTGTGTCGATCTCGGGAGTCGCGCCGGAAAACAGCAGCACCACACCGGAGAGGAACACCAGTACCGCCAGAATCGGTGCCGCCAGACCGGAGGCTGCGCGCATGGTTTGAGTCTGGAACAGACGCTGACCTTCGTTGATCAGCAGGAATACGCAGGCGACCAACAGCGGCAGCACCACGTAGATCAGACGATAGAGCAGGAGGGCGGCGGCCAGTGGTGCGGCACCGAGCTTGTCGGCGAACGCAGCCAGCAGGATCGCTTCGAATACACCGACGCCACCGGGTACATGGCTGAGTACGCCGGCAGCCAGTGCCAGCAGGTACACCAACAGGAACGCACCAAACGGTGGCGCTTCCGGCAGCAACAGATAAAGGACCGTGGCGGCAGCCGCAACGTCGAGGGCGGTAATGATCAGTTGCAGGAAAGTCAGACGACGCCCCGGCAAGCGCAGCGTGCGGCGACCAACCCTGACCAGCAGATTGTCGCGCAACGGTTGTTCCGGCAGGCGCCGACGGTAAATGCCAATAGCCAGTACTGCGCCAAGCGCCAGCACGACAGCGGCGACTGTGCCGAGCAGACCTTCGGACAAACCCAGGGCTTGAGAGGCAGCAGGCAGGTCGCTCAGCGTTGCCAGTGCAGCCAGCGGCGGCAAGGCGCAACCCAGCGACAGACTGGCGAACAAGGTCATGTGCGCGACTTCCGACGCCCCCAGACCCAGGCGTGCATATAAACGGTAGCGCACCGAACCGCCGGACAGTAGCGACAGACCGATCGCATTGCCAATCGCAAACGCGGTGAAGCCGCCCAGCGCCAATGTGCGCGGCGGCAAGGTCACGCCGGCATAGCGGCTGGCCGACCATTCGTAGCCGAGCAGAATAATGAAACCGACCACGGTCGCACCGAAGGCGCCGATCAGCGCGGGTTTCGGTACGTCGAGAATCGAGTCGTGCAGCGCATCGAGATCGAGTTCGGCGAGCAGATGACGACAGGCAATCAGCGCAATGGCGAACAGCAGCAAAGTCACCGCCAGACCAATCGGTTGTCGGTATTTGCTCAACCGATCCAGCAAGCGCAGACGCTCGGGTTTGATCGGATGTTCCGCTGTGACGGTGTCTTGTGGATCAGACGAGTTGGCGCGCATCAATCACCTCTTGGATTGTGCGCGACAGGATGGAGGTATCCAGCCAAGTAACCAATCCCTGTAGAAAAAAATAATCACAAAATACTACGCCTCTCACCGGGTATCGGCGAGGGCAGTTCCTGGATTGCAGACGCCTTGCCTGCGACTCAAGCATAGTCGCAAGTGAGGACTTCTGAAGATCCCAAGCGGTTCACTGCACAGTGACAGATCATTGTTGCGAAAGGACTTTTTCAACAGATACAAAAAAGGCCACTCTTTCGAGTAGCCTTTTTTGATGTTTGGTTGCGGGAGCCGGATTTGAACCGACGACCTTCGGGTTATGAGCCCGACGAGCTACCAGACTGCTCCATCCCGCGTCTGTGTGGCGGCATTCTACAGACGAACGACGGAGTGTCAACCGCTAATCCCGTAAAGGGTCAAATAAGTGTGCAATCGCGTCAAACGGTCGCAGGTCGAGCGTTAAGTTTCGGAAATGCAACGAATTCCTGTTTGGCGATCACTTCTCTATAAGAGGAGGGATTCCACAAAACAGACGCGCACAAAAAAGGCCACTCTTTCGAGTAGCCTTTTTTGATGTTTGGTTGCGGGAGCCGGATTTGAACCGACGACCTTCGGGTTATGAGCCCGACGAGCTACCAGACTGCTCCATCCCGCGTCTGTGTGTCGGCATTCTACAGAGGAACGCTGGGGTGTCAACCTTCAATCCGGATAAAATCTGTTGAGGTTCAATCGGTTAGCGCTTTTTCTCGGGTGTTTTTCACGCTAGAGGGCAGGCGGGGCAAGGCTTTCAGCTCTATTGGAGGTCGTTTGTCGATTGAGAAAATAAATTCAAAGGCCATTTCCTACATACAGAAAAGAACATTCATACCACTGGTGCTATATACAGGTGTCAGTGAGATACTGCCCATCCGGCTCGCCACGTTTCCTTTTCTGACATGACTCAGCGAAAAATCATCCACATCGACTGCGATTGTTTTTACGCCGCCATCGAGATGCGCGATGACCCGCGTCTGGCCGGCAAGCCGTTAGCGGTGGGTGGCTCGGCGGACAGGCGCGGGGTGATTGCCACCTGCAATTATGAAGCGCGGGCATATGGCGTGCGTTCGGCGATGGCGTCGGGGCACGCCTTGAAACTGTGCCCGGATCTGACCATCGTCAAGCCGCGTATGGATGCGTATCGCGAGGCTTCGAAAGAGATTCATACGATTTTTGCCGATTACACCGACCTGATCGAGCCGTTGTCGCTGGATGAGGCTTATCTGGATGTATCGGACAGTGCGCATTTTGGCGGCAGCGCTACACGGATCGCCCAGGACATCCGCCGCCGCGTTTCCAATCAATTGCACATCACCGTTTCCGCTGGCGTAGCGCCGAACAAGTTTCTGGCGAAGATCGCCAGCGACTGGAAGAAGCCCAACGGGCTGTTCGTTATTACCCCGGATCAGGTCGAGGACTTCGTCAGCGGTTTGCCGGTGAGCAAGTTGCACGGCGTCGGCAAGGTCACCGCTGACAAGCTCGGCAAGTTCGGCATTGTCGATTGCTCGCAGTTGCGTGAGTGGGACAAATTGGCGCTGGTGCGCGAATTCGGCAGTTTTGGCGAGCGACTGTGGAGTCTGGCCCGTGGGATCGATGACCGGCTGGTGCACAACGACAGTCGGCGTCAGTCGATCAGTGTGGAAAATACCTACGATGTCGATCTGCCGGATCTGCGCAGTTGCCTGGATAAATTGCCGGAGCTGCTGGAAACCTTGAAAACCCGTATGGCGCGGATCGACAGCAGTTATCGGCCGGGCAAGCCGTTCGTCAAAGTGAAGTTTCACGACTTTACCCAGACCACGCTGGAGCAGGCCGGGGCAGGGCGGGATCTGGGCAGTTATCAGTTGATGCTGACGCAGGCGTTCAATCGCGGCGGGAAACCGGTGCGGTTGTTGGGGGTTGGGGTGAGGCTGGAGGATTTGCGCGGCGGGTTTGAGCAGATGGAGTTGTTTGAGCGGTAGATTTTTGCGGAATGTAAGGGCCTCATCGCGAGCAGGCTCACTCCTACATTGAAATGCGTTCCAATGTAGGAGCTGCCGCAGGCTGCGATCTTTTAATAGGCCTTAATTCGGTCCCGGATCAGCCACCAGGCGCCCGGCATCCTTGGTCAGCGACTTGAGAAACTCGGTCTGCAGCTCAGGATCGTTGCGCGTCAGTTCGATCAGGCTTTGTTCCAGTTCGCTGGCTTCTTCTTCCAGGCCCAGCTCCGACAGACGTTTGACCCGGTGCACCCACTGGCTCACTTCGTCGTCTTCCAGATCGTCGTAAATCAGCCCGTGCGCTTCCAGTAACTTGCCGCGCAGATGACTGCTGATCATCAGCGACGAATCAGAGTGCACGTCATCCTTGGCGTCTTCGACACTGATCTGCAATTTGCCGACATGGTTGAGGTCATTTTCGGCAAACGGGCTGTCGAGCAGGTTCAGACGCAGCACACCGTTGCGATCGGTGGTCATGTCGAAGGTCTGCTTGCCAGCCTTGACCTGCACCGGACGCTCGCTCCACGGCAGGCTCGAATACTCCGTGCGCTTGTCGCGCTGGACTTCATCGATGCCGGCGAGGTTCTGTTGCGCACGACCGTTGGACTGCACGTTCATGAACGGGTTGAGCCCGGCAAAACCGTAGCTTAGCCAGTCCTTGGTGACGCTGTCCGGCAGATTGCCGAGGGCGAACACGTTAACCACGTTAGCGCCGACGCCACCGACTACGGCCACCGCGCCCAGCGGAATTTCGTAGACCTCCCGCCAAGGCTGGTAGGGCGTGTAGCGATCGTAGCGACGCGTCACTTCGAACTCGGTGACTTCGAAAGTCTTCTGTTCGTTGATCTTCACGCGTCGCTGCGGCAGCTCAAGTTCCTTGGGCTCGCCGACATCGATCTGCAGGCTATGGTCGAGCAACTTTCGCTCGACCCGCTCTTCGTGCTCGCTGCGTTGTGACATGTGATTGGCACAGCCGCTGACCAGCAGGGCACCGCACAGGGCGGTGCCACCGAGGCCTAAGGTGTTTCGCTTGAACATGACGTCTCTATCTGGTTTCAGCGGCGGATACGGGCCTGCAGGAAGGACAATACGTCAGCCACCGGCAATGCTTGCGCCTCGCCTTCGGTACGACTCTTGTATTCCAGGTTGCCTTCGGCGAGGCCGCGGTCGCTGACCACGATCCGGTGAGGAATGCCGATCAGCTCCATGTCCGCGAACTTGATGCCCGGGCTGGTTTTCTTGTCGCGATCGTCCAGCAGCACTTCGAAGCCGGCCGCCGTCAGTTCGGCGTACAGCTTGTCGGTGGCTTCGCGCACCTGCTCGGTTTCATAACGCAGCGGTACCAGAGCGATCTGGAACGGCGCCAGGGTGTCGCTCCAGATGATGCCGTTTTCGTCGTTGTTCTGCTCGATGGCCGCAGCCACCACGCGGGAAACGCCGATGCCGTAGCAACCCATTTCCAGGGTCACTGGCTTGCCGTTCTCGCCCAGCACTTCGCACTTCATCGCCTTGCTGTACTTGTTGCCCAGCTGGAAGATGTGCCCGACTTCGATGCCGCGCTTGATTTCCAGCGTGCCTTTGCCGTCCGGGCTTGGGTCGCCGGCAACTACGTTACGCAGGTCAGCCACGGTCGGAACTGGCAGATCACGCTCCCAGTTCACGCCGAAGTAGTGCTTGTCGTCGATGTTCGCGCCGATACCGAAGTCGCTCATCAGCTCGACCGAACGGTCGATGATGATTGGCAGCGGCAGGTTCAGCGGGCCGAGCGAACCGGCGCCGGCGCCAATGGCGTCACGCAGTTCGGCGTCGGTGGCCATGACCAGCGGGCTGGCCACGCCAGGTTGCTGGGCAGCCTTGATTTCGTTGAGTTCGTGGTCGCCACGGATGACCAGCGCGATCAGCTTGCCTTCTTCTTCGGCACGCACGATCAGGGTCTTGATGGTCTTTTCAATCGGCAGATTGAATTTTTCCACCAGGGCCGCGATGGTTTTGGTATCTGGGGTGTCGACCAGGCGCAGCTCTTCGGTCGGTGCTGGGCGCGAGGTTTCGCGTGGCACGGCTTCGGCTTTTTCGATGTTCGCGGCGTAGTCGGAGCCGTTGCTGAAAACGATGTCGTCTTCGCCGGACTCGGCCAGTACGTGGAATTCGTGGGAACCGGCACCACCGATCGAACCGTTGTCGGCTTCCACCGGACGGAATTTCAGGCCAAGACGGGTGAACACGTTGCAGTAGGCCTGGTGCATGCGGTCGTAGGTGACCTGCAGCGAGGCTTGATCAGCGTGGAACGAGTACGCATCCTTCATGATGAATTCACGGCCGCGCATCAAACCGAAGCGTGGGCGGATTTCGTCACGGAATTTGGTCTGGATCTGGTACAGGTTGATCGGCAGCTGCTTGTAGCTGCTCAACTCGTTGCGCATCAGATCGGTGATCACTTCTTCGTGGGTCGGGCCCGCGCAGAAGTCGCGACCGTGGCGGTCTTTGATGCGCAGCAGCTCAGGGCCGTATTCTTCCCAGCGCCCCGATTCCTGCCACAGCTCGGCCGGTTGGGTGCTCGGCATCAACACTTCGAGAGAGCCGGCAGCGTTCATCTCTTCGCGAACGATGGCTTCAACCTTGCGCATGACTCGCAGGCCCATCGGCAGCCAGGTGTACAGGCCGGAGGCGAGTTTGCGGATCATGCCGGCGCGCAGCATCAGCTGATGGCTGATCACGACCGCGTCGGAAGGCGTTTCTTTCTGTGTGGCGAGCAAAAATTGACTGGTGCGCATGGTTGGCCGTTGTCGGTTGCTATGACTGGAAATGACTCCGCAGTGTACCGGCGAGTTTTGCCGACGTACAGGCGTGAGGTCAGTGGGGAGGCACGACGGCGGGATTCCTCACGCCGTCGGCGAAACGTCTTACGATTCCTCTGCGACCGGTGTCGGCACAGGCTCGGGCGTTGGCGTCGGGCCTTCGCGGCGGCTTTCCTGGAACCAGTGCAACGCAATCAGAATCAGCGTCGGCACGCCGAGCAGGGCGGTGATCAGGAAGAAGCTGTGATAGCCGAACTTCTCCACCAAGACCCCGGAATAGCCGCCCATCAGGCGCGGCAGCAGCAGCATGATCGAGCTGAGCAAGGCGTATTGGGTGGCGGAGAACTTCAGGTTGGTCAGGCTCGACAGGTAGGCGACAAACGCCGACGTCGCCAGGCCCGAGCTGAAGTTGTCGAGGGAAATGGTCACCACCAGCATCTGCAGGTTCGGGCCCATGTCCGCGAGCATGACGAACAGCAGGTTGGTGGCGGCCGAGGCCGCGCCGCCGATGAACAGAATCGGCAGGATACCGAAGCGCACGATCAGCAGGCCGCCCATGCCAGCGCCGACCAGCGTCATGATCAGGCCGAAGATTTTGCTGACACTGGCAATCTGATCCTTGGTAAAACCTTGATCGATATAGAACACGTTGGCCATGACGCCCATCACCGTGTCCGACATCCGATAGGTGGCAATCAGGCCGAGTAACAGAAACGCCTGCCAGCGATAACGCAGGATGAAATCGTTGACCGGCGTCAGCACCGGCGCGAGGCCGCGACGACCCATGGTCGACAGGCACAGGCCGGTGAGCAGCGTGTAGAGAATGGCGCGCAGGAAGGCGCGGTCTTCAAGCAGCAGATCGAGTGGGCTCATGCCGCCGAACAGCACACTGGCGAAATCGGTGTTGTAGAGCTGGGTGAACATCGCCGGCACGGAGACCAACAGAACGATCAGCACAAAAACCGACATTAACTGGTGCATGAAGGTGTAGCGCCCGGCCTGCAACTGCGTGCGTAGCGGCACAGGCGGCTCACGCATGAACAGCGTGGTCAGCAGCGCGGGAATCATCAGTGCACCGAACAGTGCGTAAGTACCCGCCCAGGCCGAATGTTGATAGTTGAAGCCCGTGGAGCCAAAGCCTTCAGCGAAGAACAACGCGCCGGCAGTCGCCAGCAGTGCCGCCACGCGATACCCGGACATATAACTGGCGGCGAGGGCGGCCTGGCGGTTGTCTTCGGCGATTTCCAGGCGATAGGCATCCACCGCGATATCTTGAGTGGCGGAGGCGAAAGCGACGACGACTGCAATGGCGATCAGCCAGGACAGATGCTTCTGCGGATCGCAGAAACCCATGCCGATCAGGCCGAGAATCACCAGGGCTTGTGAGAGCACCAGCCACGAACGGCGACGGCCAAGCTTGCCCAGCAACGGCAGACGCCATTGGTCGAGCAAAGGTGACCAGACCCATTTGAACGCATAGGCCAGACCGATCAGGCTGGCATAGCCGATGGTTTCACGGGCCACACCGGCCTCACGAAGCCAGACGGAAAGCGTTGAAAACACCAGCATGTACGGCAGGCCGGCGGCGAAACCGAGCAACAACAGCACGAGCGTCGAAGGACTGGCATAAGCGGCTAGCGCGGCGCGCCAGGTTTTACGGGGCATGGGCTGAAGTCTGCCTCAAGATTGCGGAAACAAAGCGCGCACTCTAACCGCTGTGCTCTACCGGACGCCAGCCATGGCGCTGAATATCCACACGATTGTTCAGGACGGTGATGCCTTCCATACGCAATCGGGCCCGTTGTTCATCGCCGGACGGGCTGCCCACCGGCAGGCTGATCCGACCGCCGGCGCCCAGCACGCGGTGCCAGGGCAGCTTTGTATCGCCGGGCAACTGGCTCAAGGTGCGGCCGACCCAGCGGGCGGCGCGCCCCAACCCGGCCAGCTCGGCTAACTGACCATAGCTGACCACTTTGCCTTCGGGCACTTGAGCGAGGGTGGAGTAGAGCGCCGTGCGTCGGATTTGCGCATCGTTTTCAACGCTGTCGAGCGGGTCTTTCACGTACGCGGTTCCTGAGCATGAACAGTTTGATGGCTTTCAGAGTAATCGGTGATCGCGCAATTGAGAAATGAACTCATCAGAAATAGTCCGGTCAGTCCTTGTCAGGGTCTTATTCCTACGGATAATGCCGACCTTTTTCGCAAACTTGAGCCTTAGATTCGCTTATGTTTTCCAGATCCTTGCTGTGCCTTGCTGTTTTCAGCGCGTCCACGCCCCTGCTTGCCGACACCGTCTGGTTGAAGAACGGTGACAAGTTGAGCGGCACCATCACCGTGTTCGATGGCGGCAAGCTGTTGATCCAGACCAAATATGCCGGTGCGGTCACCATTGACTGGAAAGAGGTCAAAACCCTGGATAGCGATCAGCACTTGCTGGTCAAGCAGGACGCCTATAACGGTGAAGTCTCCAAGTCGCTGACGGCTGCCGAAGATGGCAAGGTCACCCTGGCCAACGGCGAAGCGCCGAAAACCGTCGAGCTGGCGAGCATTCAGCAGATTCTCAAGCCAAAACCGGTGGTCGAAGATCTGGTGTGGAAGGGCAATGTCGACCTGGCGCTGGACTACCAGCGCGCCGAGAAGGACACCGATGACTACGATGTTGGCTTCAAGACCACGGCGCGTCATGGTCGCTGGCGGCATACCGCCGAAGGTGAGTACAACCGCGAAGTGCAGGACGACGAAACCACCACCAACAACTGGCGCGCCGAATATGCACTCGACCGCTTTCTCACCGATCAATGGTTCTGGCAGGGTCGACTGAATTACAAGCGCGATCACATCGAAGAGCTGGCACGCCAGCGTGTGGTCGGTACCGGTCCCGGCTACCAGTTCTGGGATGATGAGTTGGGCGCATTCTCGCTGGGCTCGCTGCTCAACCGCACCGATTACGAGTATCGCGATGGCAGCAAGGACAATTTCTATTCCGTCGCGATGAAGTGGGACTACAACCGCTACCTGATCGGCAAGAAAGTCGAGTTCTTCACCAACGGTGAGGTGGGCAAGCCGCTATCCGGTGTTGCCGATTACGCGCTGGATGCTGAATTGGGCTTGCGCTACAAGGTTACCGATTGGGCCTCGCTCAACCTCAAGGCTGAGCGCGACATCATCAGTGGCACCAATGATGCGGATCTGAACAAGACCCGTTATACCGCTGGGTTTGGCGTGGCCTGGTAAGATTTGCTGAGGCAAAGGTAGAAAAAGCCCCGTGATTGCGGGGCTTTTTATTATCAGCTTTCTGATTTGGCTTTGCGGGCGCGAATCGAAACGCATTTTCCCTGCCGGACGCCCATTTGGTATTGGCATTCGAAGCTCAGGCTGCCGTCTTCCCTGAAGACGCGTGCCGGGCCGTCCTCAGCGCCGCCGACATAACTGGAGGATGAGGCAATCTCACCATTTTCGTGCCATGTCGTAGATGCCCCTTGAAGCTTGTCGTCCTTGTATTTTCGGTGCTCCTTCAACTGGCCGTCTGCGTACCACTGTTTGAAGTCGCCCTGTTTGCGATGTTGTTCGTCCCACTGCCACTGCAAGGTTTGCTTGCCTTGTTCATTCCATTGCTCATAGCTTCGTTCAACACCATCCTTGAAAAGCTTTTTTTCTTTGACTGTCCCGTCGATGAAGTAAGTGGTTAGCCAGCCATCAGGCCTTCCGTCAACGTTGATGCGGGAGAATTCTATGGCTCCATTATCAAAATATTGGTTATCCGGCCCTTGAGCTTTGCCGTTAACGTAAACGGTTTCGGACTTCAGCCGTCCGTTCGGATGGTAACTAAGGACGGGGCCGTCGAGGACATCATCTCGATAACTTCTGCGTCCGATTATCGCGCCGTCTTCGTCATATTCGAGGTACTCACCATCTACGTGCTTGCCCAAGTGCCAGTTGTAGGATTCAGCGACCTTGCCATTTTCATGGTAAGTAAATTGCCAACCCTCTAGATCATTGTTCAGAAAGTTCTCGCGCGTGATGACGACGCCTCGATCGGAGTATGTCAGCGCTTCGCCTTGACGCAGGCCGTTAGCATCATTCTGGTAGCTTCTCCGGGGTTTGCCGTTTCGATAGTAAGCTTTGTATGTGTAAACGGGTTTTCCCGAAACGAAATCTTCCTTATCAACGTAGTGCTCGCTGCGTAAGGTTTGGGTGTTCACGTAAAAAATTTGTGCGTGCCATGCCTGGTTTTTCTTGTCGTAGGCCATTGGCATTTGTAGGTAGTACGACGCTTGGCCTTTGCCGGTCGGCTTGACGTGCTCGTCTAGATAAAGTTTCCCGTCCACCAATGGGTTTGTCAGGTCGCCGCATTCTTCCGGAGTGCATGGCCGTACCTTTTCGAAGAAGGCGCGTTTTCGCTCGCAAGCTGAGAGCGTGAGTAGAAGTGGAATTTTTTGGTCGATCAAGTCCTGGACTTCGTCGAGTGCGCGGCGAAATGACTCGACCGGGATGCCTGACGATTCCGGGGTAAGGTAAACCTCGTTGCTCCCGCAGGCGTGTGGCGTAGAAAGTGTTAGGAGGGCTGCAGCTTTTAGCTGGATTGATGAGTGGCCATTCGCTTCTGGCCCTTTAGCCAGATAAGTCGCTCGAGTGTTCATGTCGAGGATCACCGTTGGGTGATCGGGTTTTGGATCTGCGTTTAGCGGTGGTGCGAATACGAAAAGCAGCGCGTTGAGTGTGTTCCAGGAGATGAATTGCATCCTGCTTCTTCCATGTGTTTTCCAGGGCGCGAATCATATAGAGCTGTGGCAGCGTTGAGGCCTGACAAAACAAACGGACACAAAAAAGCCCCGCTTTTAAGGGCGGGGCTCTTTTCTAAAGAAGCTACAAGTTAGATAACTTGTACTTCTTCAGCTTGCATGCCTTTCTGACCGCGGGTAGCGATGAAAGAAACCTGTTGGCCTTCTTTCAGGCTTTTGAAGCCGTCGGATTGGATAGCTTTGAAGTGAACGAACAGATCGTCACCGGATTGTGGAGTGATGAAGCCGAAGCCTTTTTCATCGTTGAACCACTTAACGGTACCGGTTTGGCGATTAGACATGGTGTAACTCCTTGAACAAAGATAACTGCGACGCAGGAAGAACCCTGGCCGAGACTGAGTGCAAAGAGCAGGAAAAATTCTTGTAGATGGTTGGATCGAAATTCAACATATCGTGTAGAGATTCTCAGTGACACAAGCAACACAGTGACGCCACCTTAACCCAGTTTCCGAGAAGTGCCAATGCTTCTTGCGAAGGTTTCTCTGTTTTCGGGATCGGCGGTGTGACGGTTCGTCGCCAAAGCCCGTATTTCATGGGTGTTCGGCGAGAATTGCAGCCCGCACTTTGAACCCGGCGGCGCGCCCGGTAAGATGCGGGACAGAATTTTTCCACCTCGCTATTTCAGGACACCCCGCCATGAGCATCAAATCGGACAAGTGGATTCGCCGCATGGCGCAGGAACACGGCATGATCGAACCGTTCGTCGAGCGCCAGATGCGCGGCAGCGACGACAGCCGTGTGATCTCCTACGGGGTATCGAGCTACGGCTACGATGTACGCTGCACCAACCACTTCAAGGTGTTCACCAACATCAACTCGTCCATCGTCGATCCGAAAAATTTCGACCCGGGCAGCTTCGTCGACGTCCACAGCGACGTCTGCATCATCCCGCCGAACTCCTTCGCCTTGGCCAGTACCGTCGAATATTTCCGCATTCCGCGCAATGTGCTGACCATTTGCCTGGGTAAAAGCACCTACGCGCGTTGCGGCATCATCGTCAATGTCACGCCGCTCGAGCCTGAGTGGGAAGGTCACGTGACCCTGGAATTCTCCAACACCACCAACCTGCCGGCGAAAATCTACGCCAACGAAGGCGTGGCGCAGATGCTCTTCCTCGAATCCGACGAGGAATGTGAAGTGTCTTACAAGGATCGCGGCGGCAAGTACCAGGGCCAGCGTGGCGTGACCCTGCCGCGCACCTGATCGGTCCATCCGACAGATCGCGGGAATTCTTTGGCGGGCAGACACTCTATGGGGTGTACTGCCCGTTTTTGCTTTTGGCAAAACGGGCCTTCGCCGAGGAGTGCCCTATGAAGATCGATCCGCAAATCACTGCCGAACTGGCAAGGCTCGAGCCCAATCAGATTGGCGTATTGGCCTGGTCATTGTTGGCGCACCCGCCGCTGAGCATGGCCGGCGGAATTCCCGGTCAGCCTGATCCGGATACTCCCAATGAACAACCGACCGAACCGGGCGAGCCGACCCTTCCGGACGAGCCACCACCGGCACCGGTTGCCTGATCTGCATTGAAAATGAATGGCCAGTCAGATGAGGTCTGTGGAAGACGTCAGCTGACTGGCCATATTTCGTTATCGCCGATGACGAAAATCCTGCAACTTTCCTCCCGTTTCACCGCGTACCCGCCGGTAAAGGCGCCGAATGCCGGCAGCAGACTGATGCGTTCGCCGAGGCGGAAACACGCCAGGCGCAAGCTCTGCCGACCCATGCCGTTTAGTCGATAGACCGGGTGTACGTGACCGGCCAGCACATGCCTTTCGGGATGTGGGTCCGGTTCATGTTGCAAGGCGAATGGCCCGAGCAGCAGCGGCTCCGGCACCACGCGGATATTCAGCGATTCAGGCGGATCACCAGCGCGTTTGTCGTGGTTGCCGCGAATCAGCGTCATCGGCAGCTCCGCGTGGCGCGCACGCCATTGCGCCAGCGCGCTCAGCGTGCCCGGGGCATGAGAGCCGGGCCCGTGGAGGAAATCGCCGAGAAAGATCAATAATCGGCAGGGCAGCCTTGCCAGCAGTCGATCAAGCACCGCGATATTGCTCGCCGTGGTGCCGTGTGGGACGGGTTGCCCAAGACTGCGGTAAGCGGCGGCTTTGCCGAAATGCACATCGGCAATCAACAGGACCTGTTGCGCGGGCCAATACATGGCTTTCTCGGGCAAGAGCCAAAGTTCTTCGCCGGCCAGACGCACCGGGTAGCCCGAGTTCATAGGGATTTATCCTTGTCGGCACTGTTCTCCAGATCACCGACCATTCGCCTGATGCGATCAGCGAGTTTTTCCGAACTCATGCTTTCGCGCATGCGCTCCACCAGCAACGGAAACCCTAGCGGTGTAGGACGTTTAACCTGATGCACGTCCAGTTTCATCCCGTTGATCCGTTCCAAAGACTGTTCCAAGCGTTGAATATCCAGTTCTTCCCGCAGGACTTCTTCCCCGGCCTGGGCCAGCAACAGGTTGTCAGCGTCGTATTGTTTGAACACTTCAAAAAACAGTCCGCTGGACGCCTGCACCTGTCGGGTGCTTTTCGGCGCACCTGGATAGCCGGCGAAGACCAGCCCGGCAATCCGCGCGATCTCGCGAAAGCGCCGCAGGGCCAGTTCGCCGGCGTTCAGGCTGGCCAGAACGTCCACCAATAAGTCATCGGCATTAAAGAGGTCGGCATTCAAGTACTCCGCCCAGTCGATCGGCGTAGCGCTGAGCAATTCCAGACCGTAATCGTTCACCGCGATGGAAAATGTCACGGGCTGCCGTTGACTGACGCGCCATGCCAACAGGCTCGCCAGTCCCAAATGCACCTGGCGCCCGGTAAACGGATAGAGGAAAAGATGCCAGCCCTCGCGGGACTTCAATACTTCGGCCAACAGGTTGTCTGTCGTGGGCAAACCCGACCAGCGCATCTGGGTTTCCAGTAACGGTCGCAACGCCTGCATTTCCGGGCCGACGAACTCACCCTGTGCCGCCGCACTGAAGCGCCTGACCACGGCTTCGGCCAATTCGTTGGAAAGTGGCATCCGCCCACCATTCCAGCGTGGTACGGCGGCTTTTTTAGCGGTGCTGCGTTTGACGTAAGCGGTCATGTTTTCCACCCGCACCAGCTCCAGCAAACGTCCGGCAAACAGAAAGCCATCACCCGGTTTAAGTCGCGCGATAAAGCCTTCCTCGACACTGCCTAACTGTTTGCCTCCGCCGCCCTTGCTCCAGAATTTCAGATGAATGCTCGCATCGCTGACGATGGTGCCGATACTCATGCGGTGGCGCCGAGCCAATCGCGCGTCCGGTACGCGCCAGACGCCGTGCTCGTCCGGTTCGACCCGGCGATAATCCGGATAGGCTGTCAGAGACATCCCGCCATGGCGTACGAAAGCCAGCGCCCAGGACCAATCGGCGGCTGTCAGGTCACGATAAGCCCAGGCGCCCCGGACTTCTTCGTACAACTCATCGGGTAAAAATCCTCCACCCAACGCCATGCTGACCAAATGTTGCACCAGCACATCCAGCGGTTTGTGCGGTGACAGGCGCGGTTCGATGCGTCGTTGCTCGATGGCATCGCGGGCGGCGGCGGCTTCGATCAATTCAAGGCTGTGAGTCGGCACCAATGTCACTCGCGACGTGCGTCCCGGCGCGTGGCCTGAGCGCCCGGCGCGTTGCATCAAACGTGCGACGCCTTTGGCCGAGCCGATTTGCAGCACGCGCTCGACCGGCAGGAAATCCACCCCCAGGTCCAGGCTTGAGGTGCAGACCACGGCTTTCAACTGCCCGTTCTTCAATGCCTGCTCCACCCAGTCGCGGGTATCTCTGGACAGTGAGCTGTGATGCAGGGCAATCAATCCGGCCCAGTCCGGCCGTGCTTCAAGCAGCGCCTGATACCAGATTTCCGACTGCGCCCGAGTATTGGTGAAGACCAAGGTGCTGGCGCAGGCCTCCAGTTCAGCAACGACCTGCGGCAACATTTTCAGACCGATGTGCCCGGCCCAGGGGAAACGCTCGATGGCCGGTGGGAGGAGGGTGTCGACCTTCAGCGATTTTTCGCTTTGTCCCTGAATGCTGATGCCGCCGCCCTGTGGGATCAGCACTTGTTCGGCGTGGGATTGATTACCGAGGGTGGCGGACACGCCCCAGACGATCAGCTCAGGTTGCCAATGCCGCAGGCGGGCGAGGGCCAGTTGCAGTTGCACGCCGCGTTTGTTGCCCAGCAGTTCGTGCCATTCATCGACGACGATCATGCGCAGTGTCGACAGCGCCACTTGGGCATCGGCACGGGCGAGCAGCAACGTCAGGCTTTCCGGCGTGGTGATCAGCGTGGTCGGCAGACGTCGGCTCTGCCGGGCACGCTCGCTGCTGCTGGTGTCACCTGTACGTAGACCGATGCTCCACGGCAGTTGCAGGTCATCGACCGGCGCTTGCAAGGCGCGCGCGGTGTCGGCGGCGAGGGCGCGCATGGGGGTGATCCACAGGACCGTCAGCGGCTCGGCGGGTTGTTTGCGTTTGCGTGCTGTTTCGACGGGAGTTTGCGAGCGAGCGAAGCGATTGAGTGCTGCGAACCATACTGCATAGGTTTTACCGGCGCCGGTGCTGGCGTGGAGCAGCCCGGATTCGCCGCTCTTGACCGCCGCCCACACCTGCTTCTGAAAGGCGAACGGCTTCCAGCCGCGGGCGCTGAACCAGGTTTTTGCGAGGTCGGAAGATTTCGCCATGCGGGCTGCGCGCGCTCTGGAGGTGTTCTTCCAGTGACCACGGGGTAAGCGGACAAGTTTGATTTTTGTAGACGATGAAGATCCATTGTGGGAGCGAGCTTGCTCGCGAAGGCGGCGGAACATTCAAAATCAATGTGACTGACAGAATGCTTTCGCGAGCAAGCTCGCTCCCACAGGGTTTTGCATTAATGGTTATTTCAGGTTGCCGCTGAGGAATTGCTTCAGGCGTTCGCTTTTTGGGTTGCCGAGCACATCTTCGGGCGCACCTTCTTCTTCCACCAAGCCTTGATGCAGGAACAACACCTGGCTGGAGACTTTGCGGGCGAAACTCATTTCGTGAGTCACCATGATCATCGTCCGGCCTTCCTCGGCCAAACCTTGAATCACCTTCAACACTTCGCCGACCAATTCCGGGTCCAGCGCCGAAGTCGGTTCATCGAACAACATCACCTCCGGCTCCATCGCCAACGCCCGGGCAATCGCCACGCGCTGTTGCTGCCCGCCGGAGAGAAACGCCGGATATTGATCCGCCACCCGCGCCGGCAAACCAACCTTGTCCAGATAACGCCGCGCACGATCATCGGCTTCCTGTTTGCTGCAACCCAACACCCGGCGCGGGGCCATGGTGATGTTTTCCAGCACGGTCATGTGGCTCCACAGGTTGAAATGCTGGAACACCATCGCCAGACGTGTGCGCAGGCGTTGCAGTTCATCAGCGTCAGCGACGTGCATGCCGTGGCGGTCGGTGATCATGCGGATCGCCTGGCCATCGAGGCTCATGGCGCCGTCGTTGGGTTGTTCGAGAAAGTTGATGCAGCGCAAAAAAGTACTTTTGCCCGAGCCACTGGCGCCGATCAGGCTGATCACGTCGCCGGTCTTGGCCTTGAGCGACACGCCTTTGAGCACCTGATGGTCGCCATAGCTTTTGTGCAGGCCTTCAACGGTCAGTTTGTACATGGGACGAACATCCTCAAGGCGAAAGTAGGTAGCCGCTGCGATAGGCTTCAGCGCCTGCGACGTGGGCGATGACCATGCCGGCAGTGGCCATGCGGCGCAGCGAGCGGGCGTACATCACGCCGGCGCTGGTGCAATGAATGGGGGTAATCCGGTCGTGGATCGGGTCGATGATTTCGGCGATCTGCTGCCCGGCTTCGAGGTATTGCCCCGCCGTGGCGGTGTACACCAGCAAGCCGCCGACCGGCGTGGTTACCGGTTCGACTCCCGCGAGAGGCGTGGCCGGGAACGGCAATGGCGGCTGCGGTTTGGTTTCGCCGACGATCGCATCGGACTGGATCAGGTAGTCGATCAGCGCCTGGCAGTCGCGGCTGGCCAGCGGATGGGTGACGTCACCCTGGCCACGTAATTCGACGGTCACCGAGAAACTGCCGAGCGGAATTTCAAAGTGTTCGCCGAAGCGTTCCTTCAATTGCCACCATAGCAGCGTGAAGCATTCATCGAACGACTGGCCGCCGGAATCGGTGGCCAGCAGGCTTGCCTGCGCTTCGATGTAGCGCGCCAGCGGTTCAACCTGCGGCCACGCTTCGGGCGTGGTGTAGAGGTGAACAACCGATTCGAAGTCGCAGTGCAGGTCGAGCACCATGTCCGCATCGCAGGCCAGCCGTTGCAGGGTCAGACGCTGGGATTGCAGTTGCGTGCTGGCGGTCTGGCGGGCGAGGGCATCGCGCAGATGCGTGCGGATAAGTTCGAGGTTGTGCTGCGGATCGTCATTCAGCTTGCCTTCGATGGCGTTGCCGATTTCTTCGCTGAGATCGACGAACCAGCGGTTGAAGTTCTGCCCACTCTCCAGTTCGTAGCGGCCCAGCGGCACGTCCATCAGCACTTGTTCGAGGCCGACCGGGTTGGCCACTGGCACCAGCACGATTTGGCTGCGCAGCCGGCCAGCGGCTTCGAGCTCGGCCAGACGTTGCTTGAGGTGCCAGGCAACGAGCATGCCCGGCAGTTCGTCGGCATGCAGCGAAGACTGAATGTAAACCTTGCCCTTGGCCTGCTCCGGGCCGAAGTGGAAGCTGTGGATCTGTCGCGCAGTCCCCGGCAGAGGGGCCAGCAAGTCATGGATCAGGTGGCGCATTTTTTATCTCTTTATTCCTGAGCTGGGCCTAGTGAGTCGGCCCGAGGAAGGCCAGCCATCGGCGTTCGGCAAGGCGGAACAGGCCGACCAGCGCAAAGGTAATGGTCAGGTAGATCAGCGCGGCGATGCCGAACGACTGAAAGGTCAGGAAGGTCGCCGAGTTGGCGTCCCGCGCGACTTTCAGGATGTCGGGAATGGTCGCGGTGAAGGCCACGGTGGTCGAGTGCAGCATCAGGATCACTTCGTTGCTGTAATACGGCAACGAACGGCGCAGCGCCGACGGCATGATCACGTAGGCATACAGCTTCCAGCCGGTCAGCCCGTAAGCCTTGGCCGCTTCGACTTCGCCGTGGTTCATGCTGCGAATCGCCCCGGCGAAAATCTCCGTGGTGTAGGCGCAGGTGTTGAGGGCGAAGGCGAGGATCGTGCAGTTCATCGCATCGCGGAAGAAACTGTCGAGCAATGGCTGCGCACGCACGGCGGCGAGGCTGTAGATCCCGGTGTAGCAGATCAGCAACTGGATATACAGCGGCGTGCCACGGAACAGGTAGGTGTAGAACTGCACGGGCCAGCGAATGTAGAAGTGCGGCGAAACGCGGGCGATCGACAGCGGAATCGAGACCAGGAAACCGATGAAGATCGAGGCGCTGAGCAGCCACATCGTCATCGCCAGCCCGGTGATGTTCTGGCCGTCGGTATAAAGGAAGGCGCGCCAGTATTCCTGCAGAAGTTCGATCATCGTACGGCCTCCCGGGAACCGGCGGCGTAGCGGCGTTCGAGCCAGCGCAGAATGAAGTTCGAGGCACTGGTGATCAGCAGATAGATCAACGCGGCCAGGACCAGAAAGTAGAACAGTTGATAGGTGCTTTTACCGGCGTCCTGCGCGGCTTTGACCAGATCCGCCAAACCGATGATCGACACCAGCGCGGTGGCCTTGAGCATCACCATCCAGTTGTTGCCGATGCCCGGCAGGGCGAAGCGCATCATTTGCGGGAACACCACGAAACGAAAACGCTGGCCACGTTTGAGACCATACGCGGTGGCCGCTTCGACCTGACCGCGCGGCACCGCGAGGATCGCACCACGGAAGGTTTCGGTGAAATACGCACCATAAATGAAGCCCAGGGTCAGCACCCCGGCGCTGAACGGGTCGATTTCGATGTATTCCCATTCCATGTAATCGGTGAGGGTCGTCAGCCAGGTTTGCAGGCTATAGAAAATCAGCAGCATCAGCACCAGATCCGGCACGCCGCGAATCAGCGTGGTGTAGAGCTGGGCAGGCAGGCGCACCAGTTTGACTTTTGACAGTTTGGCGCTGGCGCCGAGCAGGCCGAGCAACACGGCCACCAGCAGCGACATCGCCGATAATTTGATGGTCATCCAGGTGCCTTCCAGCAGCAAAGGACCGAAGCCTTTGAGGCTGAAGGCGGAGAGCCCCAGATTTTGCAGGAGGGTTTCGAACATAAATCAGCAACCTGAGCGGATGGAAAAGGCGCCCATCGAGGATGGGCGCCGGGGCATTATTTGCCGCTGTACAGATTCAGATCGCCAAAGTGTTTCTTTTGAATCTCGGCGTATTTGCCGTCATCGTGTAACGCTTTGATACCTTTATCTAAAAGCGCTTTCAGCTCAGTGTTACCTTTCTTAATACCGACAGCGGTTTTGGCTGGCAGCAATTCGTTGTCGACTGGCTTGCTGACGTCATAGTCGGCGCCCTGTGGCGACTTCAAAAAGCCCAGTTCGGCTTGCAGCATGTCCTGGATGCCGGCGTCGAGACGGCCGGAGGTCAGGTCGGAGTAAACCTGATCCTGGTTCTGATAGGCCTGGGTTTTCACGCCAGCCTTGTCCAGCACGGCTTTGGCGTAGGCTTCCTGAATGGTGCCCTGCTCGTAACCAACGGTTTTACCCTTCAGCGACGCGACGTCGGCGGTGATGCCGGAGCCTTTTTTCGACACGTAAGCGGTCGGGCCGGAGAACAGCTCACTGGAGAAATCGATGACTTTCTCGCGGGCCGGGGTCACGGTCATCGACGAGATCACACCGTCGAATTTGTTGGCCTTGAGGCCCGGAATCATGCCGTCGAAGTCACTTTCGACCCACTTGCACTTGACCTTCAGTTCGGCGCAGATCGCGTTGCCCAGATCGATGTCGAAGCCCACCAGGCTGCCGTCGGCCGCTTTCGACTCAAACGGTGCGTACGAAGGGTCAACGCCAAAGCGCAGCTCTTTGTATTCCTTGGCCAGCGCGGAGCCAGCGGCCATGCACAACGCCAGTGCAGAAAGGGTCAGCAATGCTTTTTTCATTATTCAATCCCTAAGAACCAATATGAGCGCTTGTGGCGCAGAATTATTGTTACTGGAACGCGTACGACCTATAGAAAGTAGCAATTTCCGAACCAGAGTCCCGAACAAGTGTTTTAAAAGGTGAGGAGAGCTACAAGATCAATGGATGAGTGCACGAAAAGGGGCGCGGCAGAAAGCGTGCACTGATTTGTGGCTTATCGGGGACAGGCAAGCAGATCGCTGATCGTTCCCACGCTCTGCGTGGTAATGCAGCCCGGGACGCTCCGCGTCCCCTCCAAGGCCGAACGCGGAGCGTCCGTTGAGGCATTCCCACGCGCAGCGTGGGAACGATCAATGTCCCGGGAAACGGGGTCAGGCCAGCAGATCTTGCAGTGTGGCGAGGCTATCGGCTTCATCCACGGTCTTGTCCTGACGCCAACGCAACATCCGTGGAAAACGCACGGCAATCCCGCTCTTGTGCCGCCGCGACAGGGCGATGCCTTCGAAACCCAGCTCAAACACCAGACTCGGCTTCACACTGCTCACCGGGCCAAACTTTTCCACGGTGGTCTTGCGCACAATGCTGTCGACCTGGCGCATCTCTTC
The DNA here is from genome assembly GCF_013363935.1 of Pseudomonas sp. 43A. Classification (NCBI taxonomy): domain Bacteria; kingdom Pseudomonadati; phylum Pseudomonadota; class Gammaproteobacteria; order Pseudomonadales; family Pseudomonadaceae; genus Pseudomonas; species Pseudomonas sp. 43A. The sequence goes on along the minus strand of NZ_CP054880.1, from coordinate 5,708,184 downwards.
ATCTGTCAGCCCCGAATACGCCTTGGCGAACGGCACCAGCGCGCGCTGACTCGAATCGGGCGGGCCGTCCCACACGGCAAAGGTGTAATCGCTATACAGACTGGCCCGGCGACCATGACCGCGCTGCGCATAAATCAACACGGCATCGACACTGAACGGATCGACTTTCCACTTCCACCACACGCCCATGTCCTTGGTGCGGCCGACGCCGTACAGCGAATCGCGCGCCTTGAGCATCATGCCTTCAACGCCCAAGCGTCGTGAGGCTTCGCGCTGGCGGGCGAGGTCGAACCAGTCGCTGCCGGTCAGCACCGGTGAGGGCAGCAGCGCCGGGCTGTTACAGCGGGCGATGACCTCTTCCAGTTGCGCGCGGCGCTTGGCTTGCGGCTGGTTACGCCAGTCATCGCCTTGCCATTCGAGCAAGTCGTAGGCGAGCACCACCACTGGCACGTCTTCGAGGATTTTCTTGTCGAGAGTCTTGCGGCCGATGCGTTGCTGCAGCAAGGCGAAGGGTTGCACCGCGGGAGGTTCGGTCGATTGCGGGTCGAAGGCGTCTTCAGTGCGCGGATGCGTGCTTTTCCAGACGACGATTTCGCCGTCGATCACGGTGCCGTCGGGCAAGCCGTGTACCAGCACATCCAGTTCGGGAAAACGCTCGGTCACCAGTTCCTCGCCCCGCGACCAGATCCACAGGCGGCCTTCACGTTTGACCACTTGCGCGCGGATGCCATCCCATTTCCATTCAATCTGCCAGTTGCTCGCAGGCCCCAGCAGCGTTTCAAACTCATCAACCGGTTGCGACAACGCGTGGGCGAGGAAAAACGGGTAGGGCTGGCCACCGCGCTGGGCATGTTCATCGCTGGATTCAGGGGCGATCAGTTTCAGGTAGCTGGCGGCGCTAGGCCGGTTCGACAGGTCGGTGTAACCGACCAAGCGCTGCGCCACGCGTTTGCTGTCCAGCCCGGCCATCGAGGCCAAGGCCCGGGTGACCAGCAATTTCGAGACGCCGACGCGGAAACTGCCGGTGATCAATTTGATGCACAGCATCAGGCTTGATCGATCCAGTTGCGCCCACAGGGCCGGCAGTTGTCGGCTTAAGACCTCCGGGGTTTCACCGCGCAGCGGCAGCAGTTTTTCTTCTATCCATTCGGCGAGGCCAGCGTTGGAGCTGTACGGGTTTTCCGCGAGCACCAGCGAAATGGTTTCGGCCAGGTCGCCGACCGCTTGATAGCTTTCCTCGAACAGCCACGGTTCCAGGCCGGAGATCTCAACGGCGAGTTCGCGCAGGATTCGAACCGGCACCAGTTGCCTGGGGCGGCCACCGGAGAGGAAGTACACCGCCCACGCGGCGTCATGCGGTTCGGCCTGAGCGAAGTAAGTCTGCATCGCCGCCAGTTTGGCGTTGCTTGACGTGGTCGCGTCGAGTTCGGCGTACAACTCGGCGAATGCTTTCATGCTGGCAGCTCGGCGATGGTCGGTTCGGCAGCGATGTTTTCTTCTTCGTCATCGCCGTATTCGGTATTGAAACCCTGGGCATCCAGACCCTGTTCGCGCAGATGCCGTACGAGCACACCGATCGAACCGTGGGTGACCATCACCCGTTCCGCGCCGGTTTGCTCGATCGCCCAGAGCAGGCCGGGCCAGTCGGCGTGATCGGAGAGCACGAAACCGCGGTCGACACCGCGCCGCCGTCGGGTGCCACGCAAACGCATCCAGCCGCTGGCAAATGCGTCGCTGAACTCGCCAAAACGACGCATCCAGGTGCTGCCTCCGGCCGAGGGTGGGGCGATGACCAAGGCCTGGCGCATGATCGGATCGCTTTTCTTCACGTCTCCAGCGTAGATCGTGGGCGGCAGATACACGCCAGCCTCGCGATAGACCCGGTTCAGCGGCTCGACTGCGCCGTGGCTGAGGATCGGGCCGAGGCTTGCGTCGATGCCATGGAGAATCCTCTGGGCCTTGCCGAACGAGTAGCAGAACAACACGCTGGCCTTGCCGGCCGCGATATTGGCTGCCCACCACTGGTTGATCTCGCTGAACACCTGCGTCTGTGGTTGCCAGCGATAGATCGGCAGGCCGAAGGTCGATTCGGTGATAAAGGTGTGGCAGCGCACCGGTTCGAACGGGGCACAAGTGCCGTCCGGTTCGATCTTGTAATCGCCCGATGCGACCCAGACTTCACCGCCGTATTCGAGGCGTACCTGTGCCGAGCCGAGGACATGCCCGGCCGGATGAAAACTCAAGGTGACACCGTGGTGCGTCAGGCGCTGGCCGTAGGCGAGGGTTTGCAGGTTGATGTCCTGACCGAGGCGCGCACGCAGAATCCCTTCGCTGGCGCTGCTGGCCAGGTAATGCAGATTGCCGGTACGGGCGTGATCGCCGTGGGCGTGAGTAATGACCGAGCGCTCGACGGGGCGCCAAGGGTCGATATAAAAGTCACCCGCAGGGCAATACAAACCTTCGGGGCGCGCGATAACAAGGTCCATGTCGTTACCAGGAATGGGGGGCCTGTTAGCTATGAGGCTGGCGCGAGTCCGGAAGTTCTATCGACTTTGAATAGCGACCCTCACCCCAGCCCTCTCCCGGAGGGAGAGGGAGCCGACCGAGGTGTCTGGCGAGTGACATCGACCTGAAAAACCGAGTCGATTATGGATTCGGCACAGCACGAACCGAGTTAACTCCGGATTCGGCAGTGCCCGTTCAGGTCGGCGAAAAACTTCAGCCACCCCCAATCAGTCCCCTCTCCCTTTGGGAGAAAGCTAGGGTGAGGGGCTTTCGATTTACAAGGCTGACCAAGCTGCCCGACGAGTTAACCGAACAAATCCCGGATTCGGCAGTGCCCGTTCAGGTCGGCGAAAAACTTCAGCCACCCCCAATCAGTCCCCTCTCCCTTTGGGAGAGGGCTAGGGTGAGGGGCTTTCGATTTACAAGGCTGACCAAGCTGCCCGACGAGTTAACCGAACAAATCCCGGATTCGGCAGTGCCCGTTCAGGTCGGCGAAAAACTTCAGCCATCCCCAATCAGTCCCCTCTCCCTCCGGGAGAGGGTTAGGGTGAGGGGCTTTTGACCTTTGCCTTATTTGCCGGGAGTAAGAGTCAGACGGGTCTTGCCATACACCCGATCAAAGTTCTGCGGCTGCATCGGCAAGCCGATGTACTGCCCCTTCAACCACGCATCGATGCCATTGAGGTAATTCGGACTCACCGGGTTCCCCGACTGCCCCGTTCCGTTCTGCCCCATCAGCGGCTCGGTCTGACCGAAGTCGACGATGAAGCGCATCGACGGCGCCCGGGTGGTGGTGAAATCCTGACCCCAGGCAAACGCCGAAGTGTTCAGCGTCGTGTGATCGCCACCCGCTGCCAGTGGGCCGCGCACGGTCTGGCCATTGCTGTTCTTCCAGGCATAACTGTGCAGCTTGCCCCACTGCCAGGATCTGTGATCGCCACCCAACTGACTGTCGCCAGCGCTGATCGCTGCAGCGAAGCTGCGCGCAAGAATCACCGCTTTGTCCTCTTTCTGCGGCGTGCGGATGTCGTCCCAGAACGGACTGTCTTCACGCCCCAACAGATGATCGGCCTGCGCCGCGTAGGACAAATCACCATTGGCAATAAACGCTTTCCACGCCGGGCTTGATTCCGGGCCGAGTTCGTCGAGGAAGATCTGCTTCATGCTTTCTTGCAGGAACAGTTCGTAAATCGCCGCATCCGCCGAGGTCGGGCTGAGCTTGCCGTCGAATGCCATCAACCGTGTAAACGCTTCACGCGCCTTACTGCGATCCGCTTCCGGCAGGGCATCGATCGCCTGTTTCAGCGGTTGCTTCATGCCCGGTGCTTCGAAGACTTTTTTCAGCTTGGCGGCGAAGGTGGTGGTCTGGTCGTATTGCATGGCGATCACGCTGCGGCTGTCGTGCTTGCCGCTGCCGGCCAGTTCCGCCAGACGTTCGCCACGTTCCGGTGCGGCCCACGAGTTCGACAACTGCATGCCGTAACCGTGTGGAATCACGCGCTGGTTGGCGGTGCCGAGCCAGCCTTGTGCCGGATCCTGATCGTACGGATGCAGCATCGGGTCGGCGTAACCGTCCCAGTCGTAACGACCTTCCCAGCCCGGCGATGGCAGCAAACCTTCGCCTTCGCGGCGATTCGGGAAGCGCCCGGTGACTTGCCAGCCAATATTGCTCGCATCGGCGAACACCAGATTCAGGGCGATGGCGCGGATTTCCCGGCTGGCGTCCGACGCTCGTTCTACGGTTTGCGCGCGGGTCAGATCAAAAAACGCATCCAGCGACTTGTCGTCGGTGAAGCTCGGCGTTTGCAAGGCCAGACCGAAACCGCTGCCCAGCGCCGCTGCCTGAGCGCTGTTGAGCAGCGCACCGTGACGTGTTTCGTACACCGCTTCGCGAATCGGCCGCTGGCCTTTGACGAAGTAGGTTTCGTTGCGCACGCCCAGCGGCTGCCATTTGCCGTTGACCTCGTAGGTCAAACTGCTGCCCTGGCGACGGATTTTTTCCAGGAACAGGTCCTGGTTGTCGCCGAGCACGCTGGTCATGCTCCACGCGACTTTGCCGTTGAAACCGCCGAGGACCAGCGGCAAACCGGCAACGGTCACGCCCGCCGCCTGATATTTCGGCGCGCGAATCTGCACAAAGCTCCACAGCGACGGCGCGGCCAGCGGCCCATGGGCGTCGCTGGCCAGCAGGCTCTTGCCGCTGCGGCTGCGTTGCGGGGCGATCGCCCAGTTGTTCGAAGACGCGGTGCCCAGCAGGTTCAGCGTCGACAGTTGCTGGCTGGCGCTGCTCAGTTCGGTCAGCCCCGGGATCTGCCCGTTGAGCTTGAGGCCTTGCAGCTTGTCAGCCTCGGCCAGTGGCAGGTTCTCGTCAGGCGCGGACGGGGTCAGCCAGGCGAGTTTGTCGCTGGTCACGGTTTGCGCGAGCACCAGCGAGGAAATCTCTTCCGGCAGGTTGGCCGACTGGCTGAAATTCAGCAGGGCGAAAATCAGCGCCGAGTCTTCCGGTTTCCAGTACTCAGGCTTGTAGCCGCTGGAGGCGAGGTCGCCCGGCAACTTGTCGGCGTAGCGGAACAGGTAGGCGTTGACGCCCCGCGCGTAGACTTCGAAGAAGCGCTTGAGGCGTGGCGACGAGGCTTTATAGAGCTCGGCGGCGCTTTTCTTCAGATTGACCGCGCGCATGTAGCGGTCGGCGTCGAGCATCGAGGCGCCGGACATTTCCGCCAGACGGCCCTGCGCCAACAGGCGCAGGGTGACCATCTGGTTGATGCGGTCGCTGGCGTGCACATAGCCGAGGCTGAACAGCGCGTCGTGGAAGGTGTTGCTCTCGATCAACGGCATGCCCATGGCATTGCGTCGCACCGACACGTTCTGCGCCAGGCCCTTGAGCGGCTGCACGCCGGAGGTCGGTGGGAGGGTGTCCTGAGCGTTCCAGGTCTGGCAACCGGACAGGCCCAAAACACCGGCCACTGCTGCGGCAACGCCGAACCGGGGAAGAAAATGTGTGAGGGCTGGCGAGGCCATGGCAAAGCTCCTGCGGGGGGTAGCGTCAGTAAAGGCGCTACGTTAGTGAGCAGGAGGTGGCCGCGCAAGCGGGGCGAGTGGTTATTTCTTGCCATTGATCGCTCCCACGCTTCGCATGGGAGCGATCCGCTCGGGTCAAGCCTTCGGTGGATTGATTTTCTGCACCAGCGCGTAGGCCTTAACGGTGGCCGGGCGATCCTTGATGTGGTTGAACCAGCGCTGCACATGCGGGAAGTCTTCAAGGTTCTGGCTTTGCCATTTGTGCGAGACGATCCACGGATAGATCGCCATGTCGGCAATGCTGTATTCGCTGCCGGCGACGAATTCGTTATCAGCCAATTGCTTGTTCAATACGCCATACAACCGCGCGGTCTCGTCGATGTAGCGCTTGATCGCGTAGGGGATTTTCTCCGGGGCGAACTGGCTGAAGTGATGATTCTGCCCGGCCATCGGCCCCAGTCCGCCCATTTGCCAGAACAGCCATTGCAGCGCCGTTTGCCGACCGCGCAGGTCTTGGGGCAGAAACTTCCCGGTCTTCTCCGCCAGATACAAAAGAATCGCCCCGGATTCGAACAGCGACAACGGTTCGCCGCCATCGGCCGGATCATGATCGACGATGGCCGGGATGCGGTTGTTCGGGGCGATTTTCAGAAAGTGTGGCTGAAACTGCTCACCCTGACCGATGTTGATCGGGTGCACGTTGTACGGCAGGCCGGCTTCTTCGAGGAACAGGGAGATCTTGTGGCCGTTGGGGGTGGTCCAGTAATACAGGTCGATCATGGAGAACTCCAAAGCAGAAATGGACTTGCGTGCGGACAGCAAACGCCGGCGTCAGGTCGTCCCGTGTGCGTTCGATAGCTTGCCTGTTAGGAAGAGGTGATGCTGAACTGCGCAGAATTCAATGACCCCGCATGAGAAAAATCGCCATGGAGCTTCAGGCCAACGCTGCACTGATCATCATCGACCAGCAAAAAGGCATCCTGCAGCCGCGTTTGGGACGAAGGAATAATCCTCAGGCGGAAGCGCGAATCCTTGATCTGCTGGGGCTGTGGCGGCGTAGCGCAAGGCCGGTGATTCATGTGCAACATCTGTCGCGTGAACCAAATTCGGTGTTTTGGCCGGAGCAGGAAGGGGTGGAGTTTCAGCAGCGGTTTTTGCCGCAGGATGGCGAATGGCTGATTCAGAAACAGGTGCCGGATGCGTTTTGTGCCACTGGATTAGAGGCGCGGTTGCGCGAGGCGGGCATTTCGCAATTGATCATTGTCGGTGTGGCGACCAACAACTCGGTGGAATCGACGGCGCGCACGGCGGGCAATCTTGGGTTTGATGCATGGGTGGTTGAGGATGCGTGCTTCACCTTCGACAAGGCCGATTATTTCGGCACGTTGCGTACGGCTGAAGAGGTGCACGGGATGTCGCTGGGGAATCTGGATGGGGAGTATGCGACGGTGGTCAGTTCTGCACAGATTTTGAAGGCCGGCTGAAAAACTTCACCGTATGTGCCGGCCCCTTCGCGAGCAAGCTCGCTCCCACAGGGGATTGCATTGCAACTGAAGAAACCCGCTCACCTGTAGGAGTGAGCCTGCTCGCGATAGCGGTTTATCAGGCGACAACGATGTTGCATGTGCCGGCCTCATCGCGAGCAGGCTCACTCCTACAGGTATTGCATTCCAACTGAAGGAACTCGATTGACTGTGGGAGCGAGCTTGCTCGCGAAGGCGGCAGGTCAGGCGAAGAGGGTCTTCGCCCCGGGCATCAAGCGCCGTGGCACTTCTTGAATTTCTTGCCGTTGCCGCATGGGCAAGGATCGTTGCGACCGACGTCTTTCAGGGCGTTGCGCACCGGTTCCTGGTGGGCGTGGCCGCAGTTCGGGCCGTGAACATGGCCGTGGTCATGGTCGTGATGATGGTCGTGATCGTGGTTGCAGTCAGGACCATGGACATGAGGTTGCTGGGTCATCGGTGTTGCTCCGGAATTAAATCGGCGGGGATTATCACGCCATTGCGCTCAAGGTGCACGTAGTGGGCGATGAATAAACCGGTTTCCATTTCGCCCTGCAATCGGTAGGGAATCTGCTGATTCGGACTTTTCAGCATTTTCACTACGTCTTTTACCCGAGGCCACAGGTTGGTACGGATGGGCACCTTGAAATACGCGCTGCGCTTCGGCCCAACGGTGAACCAGTGTTCATGCTCGCCTTCGGCCAGCAGCATGTCGGCCAGATGAATGCGGTATTCGAGGCCGCGTACGGTCAGGTCACTGTCGTTGGGATTGTCGATGCGAAAGTGCAGAATGAATTTCTGTTCGAGCAGTTTGGCGCGCACCACTTCGACTTTCACCAGATGCACGGCGGGGTCGACGCTGTCATCGCTGAACCACGACGCACAACCGCCGAGGTTCAGGATCAGCATCAGGGTGAAAACCTGGAATGTGCGCCATTGACTGAGCATCGAGTAAAACTCCCTTTGGTCCCAGTCTAGTCGCCGACGAATCTAAGCGCCGAAATACCCCGCACAGCACTTCTTGAACTTCTGCCCGCTGGCGCACGGGCAACTGTCGTTGCGCCCCAGCTTCAATTGCACCGTCGGATCAATGAAGTACCAGCGGCCAGTGTTCTGCACAAATGAGGAGCGCTCGCGATGGCTGTGTTCACCCTGATCATCGTGCCAGCGCGCGGTGAAGGTGACGAAGGCGTGTTCCGGCTGACCGCCGAAGACTTCCGAGCTTTCGACATCGAGGCCGAGCCAGGTGCTCTGCGCGCTCCAGTCGCTGATCGACTGACGATTCAGTCCCGCTTGCTGAGCAGGCAAGGTGGTCACCACAAGGTAATCGATCAAACCCAGCACATAGGCGCTGTAGCGCGAACGCATCAAGGCTTCGGCGCACGGCGCAGGATGGCCTTCGTGATAATGACCGCAGCAGGCATCCAGCAGGTTGCCGCTGCCGCAGGGGCAAATGGCTGTACTCATTGCATTACCACCAGTATTTCCCGAAGTTTTCCGGATTGGCCCAGAACCGTGAGTTGAGCCAGTCGGGGACTTGTTTGTAGTCAAGCAGATCGTAGGTGAACAGGGTCAGCACTTGATCGTCGCGCTGGAAGCGTTCACTGGCTTGCAGTGCCAACGAATAGAAATCGGTTTCCTGCCAGCCGCTGGCCGGCAGATCCGCCAGCACGGCAATGCGGCTGGCGTTGAGATTGCGAATCCCACCCAACAGGTTCAGGCCGTCGCGCTTGGGCAAATGTTCCAGGCAATCGACCACCAGCGCCAGATCGAAACGCCGCGCGGCCAGTTCCGTTGGCAGGGCACCAGGCGCGGCATGGGCTACGCACGTATCCGGGTGCGCTTCTTTAAAAGCCGTCAACGCCGGGAATTCACTGGCGCCGATCAGCAACAGACGCGCCGGGGCATAGCGATCCAGTAAAGCGGCCAACGCCTGTTGCGGCGTGCGGGAAGAAATGGCGTCGTTCATCGAAGCTCCTCAATCAGACGGCCAAGACTAGCCTGCCTGACTGCCGCGGCAAAGAGCCCTGTGGCGCCAGTCTGCAGCAATTGCGCCAAAGTCCTGTGAACACGCCCGCAAACAGCAGTGGCCTATTGCTGGCGGAGATTAAAACTCCGGTCTTTACTCCCTGAATCGGTTTTAAGCCGATCCCTCAGGAGAAAACTAGATGAGCATAGTTCGGACAGCATTACCCTTGGTTCTGCTAACCAGTGTGTTGACTGGTTGCGCAGGTTTGCAGAAAACCGACTGGCCGACCTGTGCGGCGGTCGGTGGTGTCGTTGGTGCCGGTCTCGGCGCTACCGAGAGTTCGGCGTGGGCGGGCTACGGCGCGCTGATCGTCGGTGGTACGGCAGCGGCGTATTGCTGGGTCCACGGTGATGGCGACGAAGATGGCGATGGTGTGCCGGACAGTCGCGACAAGTGCCCGGGCACGCCTAAAGGCGTACAGGTCGACGCTGACGGTTGCCCTCCACCCGCTCCTGCACCAGTGGTGGAAGAGGCTGTCGTGGTCAAGGAAGAAACCATCGTCATTCGCGATGTTCACTTCCAGTTCGACAAAGCCACACTGACCGGCCCTGATAAACAGGTTCTCGACAAGGTTGCCACGCGCCTGAAACAGGAATCCTCGACTGCACAACTGACCGTGACCGGTCATACCGACAGCGTGGGCAGCGATGCCTACAACAAAAAACTGTCGGATCGTCGTGCGCACTCGGTGGTGGAATACCTGATCCAGCAGGGTGTGCCACGCGCCAGCTTCGTTTCGGTGTCCGGTCTGGGTGAAAGCCAGCCGGTTGCCGACAACAAAACTGCTGACGGTCGCGCACAAAACCGTCGCACCGAAATCAAAATCGTCCGCTAGACCTCTCGCATCCGCGGCTTGTGCAGTCGCGGATGCGGGTCTTTACTCCTGTGTAACCGGTATGGGCCGGTGACACAGGAGCTTTCACAATGACTGTTTTCTCAAGGTCCGTCTTGCCGGTGCTGCTGCTAGGCAGCTTGCTCACCGGTTGCGCCACCCACAGCGATGGCACTGCACCCCTCAATCAACGTACGTGGCCGATCTGCAGCCTTATCGGCGGGCTGGTCGGAGGCGGTCTCGGCGCCCTCGAAAGTGGCGGCTGGGCCGGTGGCGGCGCAGCGCTGGGGATTCTTACCGGCGGACTGATCTGTTATGCCCAGGACGGCGATGAAGACGACGACGGCGTGTTCGACCGCCGCGACCGTTGCCCGGACACCCCGCAAAACACCCCGGTCGATCACCGTGGTTGCCCGCTGCCGCAATATCCGGTCGCTGAGAAACCTGTCGAACCGGCCCCGCAAACTGAAGTCATCACCTTGAGCGATGCCGGCAACGTGCTGTTCGACTTCGACAAGTCCGATCTCACGCCGGCGGCGAAAGCCCAGCTCGATACGCTGATGGACAAACTGCGCAATGCTGACGTTGTGAGCATCAAGGTTATCGGTCACACCGACAGCAAAGGTTCGGATGCTTATAACCAGGCATTGTCGGAACGGCGTGCGAGCAGTGTCGCCGCTTATCTGCTGAGCCAGGGCCTGGCGCCGAACAAACTCACCAGTGAAGGACGTGGCGAGAGCGAGCCGGTTGCCGATAACGCCACCGATGAAGGCCGCGCGCAGAACCGTCGTGTGGAGTTGCACATCAATCGTTAGGACGCGTCTGTAGGGCGCAGGCTAGAGCTGCCGGGCGATAATCACCGTCGTCCCGGCAGCCATTTGGCAGACGATGGAAGTTTTTTCATTTACCCCTCTGGCTTATCCCCCGCAGAAGCCGTTACTGTGCGCCCAAAGAATAATTCGCAACACGGGGGAGCGTATGAAAGTGTTCTGGTGGCTGGGGCGGTTGTTGACCCTGCTGTTCTGCTGCGTGGTGCTGGCCAATCAACTGGTGCCTTTCGTACATCCGCTGCATCTGCTGGTCAATCTGGCTGGCGGCCTGCTGTTGCTGATTCATCTACTTGAAGTGCTGCTGTGCAATCGCAGCCTCAAAGGCCGTCCGCACCCTTGGCGCGACCGTGGCCGCATCCTGCTGTTCGGCGTATTCCACTTGCAATCCATCCCGGCCCCGGCCGCTCCGGAGGCTTCCTCCCATGCGTAAACTTTGCCTGCTCGCTGCATTCATCAGTCCTTTGGCCTGTGCCCAGGTGGTCAGCGTTGAAACCAATTCGCTGATGCGTTTGCCCAACACGGCCAGCACCTTGCAGCTGGAAAAACTCGAAGTGGCCGATTACGGCACGTTGCTGATTCCTGCCAACGTGACCGAACTGACCGTGGGCGAGTTGCGTCTTGGCCATGAAGCCCGTATCGCGATCGTTCCTGGCGAGAACGCTTTGGAGATGAAGGTCGTTCGTGCAGAACTGAGCGATGGCAGCCGGATTACTGCACGGGGGGCGCCGGGGACTTTTGAAAAAGCCGCCCGTGCAGGGCGTAATCTGAATCTGCAATTCAAGGCGTTGAACGCGCCGCTATTGTTGGTTGATGCCCGTGGCGGCACCGGTGCGCCGGGGTTTGTCGGCCTCGATGGCGGGAATGGCGAAGACCCGGGCTGCACTTATGGCTCGGCCGGGCACGGTTTTGATGGCAGTAACGGCAGCGATGGCCAACCGGGTGCACCGGGAGCGCTGGTGCGCCTTGAAGTGCCGCGCGAGTTTCCAGCCGAGCTGATCAAGGTCAATGTCGCGGGCGGTGCGGGCGGACCGGCCGGTGTTGGCGGCAAGGCCGGGAAGGGCGGCAAGTCCAAGGGCTGCCTGGTGTATCGCGCCGATGGCGGCAAGAGCGGCAAGGCGGGGGTGGATGGTCAGCCTGGGCCAGTGGGGGCGGCGGGGGCTGTGACTGTGCAGCGCCTGTAAAGGCAGACCCTCATCGGAACGCCGCCCGCCCAGCCCTCTCCCGGAGGGAGAGGGGGCCGACCGAGGTGACTCAGGCTATCCATCGACCTGAAAAACCGTGTCGATTATGGATTCAAAGCTAATCCTTCAGGTCGGCGTAACTCTTCAATATCCCCCATTCAGTCCCCTCTCCCTACGGGCGGTCCGACGTTTCGGGAGGGCTAGGGTGAGGGGCTTTTGATCTTTACCCCATATTCAGAACATCGGCCTTGCCGCCGCAATCGCCACCAGCACCAACCCGACAATCAGATTAAGCCCCACCACCCGGCGAATCCGCCCCAGCACCGCCGCACCCGTCGGCCAGTCCTTCGCTTCCACCGCTTTACGCAATTCCGGCAGCATCAAACCCTGAATGCGGATAAACAGCGCCGTCATCACCACATACAAACCCATCATCACCTGGACATATTTCGGCGCAGTCTCAAACCCGACCTGCTGCAAATGCAACATGCCCACGCCACTGATCGGCAACAGGATCACCGCGACCCAGACCCAACGGAAAAAACCTTGAAACACTTCCACCCACAAGGTCAGTCGGCCAGGGCCGTCGAGGGCCTTTACAGCCGCGGGGCGCAGGACCATCCAGGCGAAAAACATGCCTCCCACCCAGACCAGGGCGGACAGCACATGCAGGGGGTAAACAAGGCTAAAAGGTGTCATTGGGGCACTCCGTTCTGCGCGGGATTAATTAGCGGGGTATGATAGCCGCCATCCGAAACCACTGAAAATTTATCCAGCGTTTTTTGCGCCCGAAAATTCATGATCAGCACTGAACTCAAAACCACGATCCAGGGCGCCTACTCGCGTTTTCTAGAGGCCAAGAGCCTCAAACCGCGTTACGGCCAGCGCCTGATGATCGCTGAAATCGCCAAGGTCCTCGGGGATATCGACACCGACGACGAAGGCCGGCGCAGTGGCGACCCCGCAATTGTTGCGGTGGAAGCCGGCACCGGTACTGGCAAGACAGTGGCCTACAGCCTGGCCGCGATCCCGACCGCCAAACTCGCCGGCAAACGTCTGGTGATCGCCACCGCGACCGTGGCGCTGCAAGAGCAGATCGTCTACAAGGATTTGCCTGACCTGATGCGCAACAGCGGGCTGAATTTCACCTTCGCCCTGGCCAAGGGCCGTGGCCGCTACATGTGCCTGTCCAAGCTCGACATGCTCTTGCAGGAAGGCCACGCGCAAACCGCCACCGCCCAGCTGTTCGAAGAAGAAGGCTTCAAGATCGAGGTCGATGAGGCCAGTCAGAAGCTGTTCACCAGCATGATCGAGAAACTCGCCGGCAATAAGTGGGACGGCGACCGCGACAGCTGGCCGAATGCGCTGGAAGACGCCGATTGGGCGCGCCTGACCACGGATCACAGCCAGTGCACCAACCGTCATTGCCCGAACTTCGGCCAGTGCGCCTTCTACAAGGCCCGCGAAGGCATGGGCAAGGTCGACGTGATCGTCACCAACCACGACATGGTCCTGGCTGACTTGGCCTTGGGCGGCGGTGCGGTGCTTCCCGATCCGCGCGACACCATTTACGTGTTCGACGAAGGCCACCACCTGCCGGACAAAGCCATCGGCCACTTCGCCCACTACACGCGCCTGCGTTCCACCGCCGACTGGCTGGAAACCACCGCGAAGAACCTCACTAAACTGCTGGCCCAGCACCCGCTGCCGGGCGACCTTGGCAAATTGATCGAACAAGTGCCGGAGCTGGCGCGGGAGATCAAGGCGCAGCAGCAGTTCATGTTCAGCGCCTGCGAGCAGGTCGCCGACTTCAAACCCGGCGAAGACGTCGAGGGCCGTGAGCGGCCGCGCCATCGTTTCGTCGCCGGAGTGATTCCCGAGCACATGCGCGAAATGGGCATCGAGCTGAAGAAAGGCTTTTCGCGCCTCAACGATCTGTTCACGCGCCTGACCGACCTGCTCAAGGAAGGCATGGACGGCGAGGTCAACATCGGCATCGCCAGCAATCAGGCCGAAGAATGGTATCCGCTGTTCGGCAGCCTGTTGTCCCGCGCCTCCGGCAACTGGGAGCTGTGGACCGCGTTCACCGCCGAAGACCCGGAAGAGAGCCCGCCGATGGCACGTTGGCTGACCTTGGCCGAAAGCGGCTCGCTGTTCGATATCGAGGTCAATGCCAGCCCGATCCTCGCTGCCGAAACCCTGCGCCGCAGCCTGTGGAATGTCGCGTACGGCTGCCTGGTGACCTCGGCGACCCTGACGGCGCTGGGCACTTTCGACCGCTTCCGCATGCGCGCCGGTCTGCCGAAAAAAGCCGTCACCGCCGTGGTGCCGAGCCCGTTCCATCACGCCGACGCCGGCGTACTGCGAGTGCCGGATCTGAAGGCCGATCCACGCGATGCCGCCGCACACACGGCAGCGATCATCCGCGAGTTGCCGGATCTGGTCGAAGGCTCGCGCGGCACCTTGGTGTTGTTCTCCTCGCGCAAACAGATGCAGGACGTGTTCGACGGCCTTGACCGCGACTGGCGCAAGCAAGTGTTCATTCAAGGCAACCTGTCGAAACAGGAAACCCTGAACAAACACAAGGCGCGGGTCGATGGCGGTGATTCCAGTGTGCTGTTCGGGCTCGCCAGTTTTGCCGAAGGCGTCGACTTGCCGGGTGCCTATTGCGAACACGTGGTGATTGCCAAGATCCCGTTCTCGGTGCCGGATGATCCGGTCGAAGCGGCGCTGTCGGAGTGGATCGAAGCCCGGGGCGGCAACCCGTTCATGGAAATCTCCGTGCCCGATGCTTCGCTGAAGCTGGTTCAGGCCTGCGGTCGTCTGCTGCGCACCGAAGAGGACCGCGGCACCATCACTTTGCTCGATCGGCGCCTGGTCACCCAGCGCTATGGCAAGGCGATCCTCAATGCGTTGCCTCCTTTCCGTCGTGAAATATCCTGAGACAACGGTGGGCAGTTTTGCCCGCCGTGTTGTCTATCTCTCTGCCATCGCTTTTCCATTGGCCCTTGTTGGTCGTTAGGGAGAACTCCGTTCTTATGATCTGCCGTTCGTTGCCCGCCGTATTCGCTTTGATCTTCGCCACGCCGCTGTTTGCGGCGCCTGCGGGTCAGCAGACCCTGTTCAACTTCGTTCGGCCCGCCGATGTGGTCAAAGTCACCACCGAAAACGCTGATCTGCCGCAAGCCAACGCCGAGCAAACGCCTGAGGGCGAAGTGCTGCGCCGGGTGACGTTCAACGCGGTGGCGCGCCCGACCTTGCGTCTGACGCCGCAGACCGGTGCGTGGGACTGGTCGCAGTCCGGCATGATGACCCTGCGCTTGCAGAGCGCAATGGACTGGGCTGTGACGGTCTACGTGCAGATCCAGAGCAATGACGGCCGCACACTGCTCAGCCGCGTCGACCTGCCGGCCGGTCCTGCGCAGACCTTGCTGGTGCCGCTGGTGGCGTCGACGCCGTTGAGTCAGGGCATGAAAGCCGGACCGCCAATGCCAATGACCGTTGATGGTCAACGGATCCTGCTGGCCAGCAGCAGCGGCGAGATTGATCGCAGCCAAGTGGTTTCGGTGAGCCTGTCGATGGATCAGCCGAACGTTGCCCAAAGCTTGCTGCTCGAACGCTTCGGCGTGCAGGACGGCGATTCGGTCACCCAAGCGGTGTACGGCAATCTGGTCGACGCCTACGGGCAATCGACCCGCAGCAAGTGGCCGGAAAAGGTCAGCAACGATGAACAACTGAAATCCGCCGCCACCAAGGAACAGCAACAGCTGAAAACCTGGTTGGCCGAGCGTGAGAAGTCCTCGCTGGACAAATTCGGTGGCTGGAACAAAGGCCCGGCGTTCAAGGCCAGCGGTTTCTTCCGCACCGAAAAACGTGATGGCCGCTGGTATCTGGTCACGCCTGAAGGGCATCCGTTTTACTCGCTGGGCGTGAACACCGTCAGCCCGCAGGTCAACCAGACCTACGTGGCCGGTCGTGAGTACATGTTCGAATCCTTGCCTAAACCTGAAGACCCGTTGGCCAAGCACTTTGGCGAGGGTGACAACCGTAGCGGCAACGGTGTTGATCAGGGCCGCGGTTATGGCAACGGGCGCTGGTACGACTTCTACGGCGCCAACCTGCAGCGCGTGTACGGTGAGCCGTGCAAAGCCGACAGTGAAAGCAAGTCCGGGGTAGCGGAAGCGGCGAAGTCTGCAGCCGCTGAAACGGCCGCCGTCCAAGCCGCCGAGCCTGCCCCAGTACCTGCCGAGCCGAAGTCCGGCGTCGCTGAAGCGGCCAAAACCGAAACCGTACAAGCGACAACAGAAAAAGCTGCCGAACCGTGCAAGGCCACCATCGATGAGCAACAGTGGGTCAGCCACACCCTCGATCGTCTGCAAGCGTGGGGTTTCAACACGGTCGGCAACTGGAGTGCCGATTCGCTTACTGAAGCCGAGCGCGTGCCGTACACCTTGCCGCTGTCGATCGTCGGCGACTACACCAGCATCAGCACCGGCAGCGACTGGTGGGGCGGCATGCCCGATCCGTTCGATCCGCGTTTCGCCATGGCCACCGAGCGCGCCGTGGCCATTGCTGCGCGCGATCACCGCGACGATCCGTGGCTGATCGGTTACTACGCCGACAATGAACTGGCGTGGGCCGGTCCCGGTGACGATCCGAAATCCCGCTACGCGCTGGCCTATGGCACGCTGAAAATGACCACCGACGTGCCGGCCAAACGCGCGTTCCTCAAGCAACTGCGCGACAAATACCGCAATCAGGCCGGGCTGTCGAAGGCATGGGGCATCGAGCTGCCGGCGTGGGAATTGATGGAAGACCCGGGTTTCGTGCCGCCGCTGCCGAACCCGGAGCATCCGGAAATCGAGGCGGACTTCAAATATTTCCAGAAGGTTTTCGCCGACACCTACTTCAAAACCATTTCCGATTCGCTGAAATGGCACGCGCCGAACCAGTTGCTGCTTGGCGGCCGTTTTGCCATCAGTACCCCGGAAGCCGTGGCGTCCTGCGCGCAGTATTGCGATGTGCTGAGCTTCAATATGTACACGCTGAAACCGCAGGATGGTTATGACTTTGCTGCGTTGGGGGCTTTGGACAAACCGGTATTGATCACTGAATTCAACTTTGGCTCAGCGGATCGTGGCCCGTTCTGGGGCGGCGTCACGCCAGTGGCCAAGGAAGAAGATCGCGGCCCGGCTTACGCCAACTTCCTCAAACAGGCCTTGAGCGAACCGTCGATTGTCGGTGTGCATTGGTTCCAGTATCTGGATCAACCGGTGACCGGGCGTCTGCTCGATGGCGAGAATGGTCACTTCGGGTTGGTCGGGGTGACGGATCTGCCGTATCAGGGCTTTGTCGAAACGGTGCGCAAGAGCAATTTGCAGGCGATTGATCAGCTTGGCAAAGAGGCTGAGAAAGCGGCCGCAGCGGCGGGGCATGAGGCTGAGGGCGGGCGCAAAGGCGAGGCCGGTAAAGGGCCGGGGGCAGGGCATGCCGGTGGACATTCGGGGAATGGTCACTAACCTGTGATGCTCTAAAAAGATCGCAGCCTGCGGCAGCTCCTACATGGGAACGCGTTTCTCTGTAGGAGCTGCCGCAGGCTGCGATCTTTTGACTTGGCTTTTAACCGTCTGGCCCGCAGCTGTTCCCAAATCCCTCTAGGGCTGGAACAATGCGGGCCACTTTGTAGAGCGTTTTCGCGGGGGAGTTGCGGGTGCAGATTCAGGGACATTACGAGCTTCAATTCGAAGCGGTGCGCGAAGCTTTCGCTGCACTGTTCGACGATCCCCAGGAACGCGGCGCAGCCCTGTGCATTCAGGTCGGTGGAGAAACCGTCCTCGACCTCTGGTCCGGTACCGCCGACAAGGACGGCGCCGAAGCCTGGCACAGCGACACCATCGCCAATCTGTTCTCCTGCACCAAAACCTTTACCGCTGTCACCGCGCTGCAACTGGTGGGTGAAGGCAAGCTGCAACTGGATGTTCCGGTTGCGCGCTATTGGCCGGAATTCGCCGCTGCCGGCAAAGAATCCGTGACCCTGCGCCAATTGCTCTGCCATCAGGCCGGTCTGCCGGCGCTGCGTGAACTGCTGGCGCCGGAAGCGTTGTATGACTGGCAAACCATGGTCGATGCCCTCGCGGCCGAGGCGCCATGGTGGACGCCGGGCACAGGCCACGGTTATGCCGCAATCACTTACGGCTGGCTGATCGGCGAATTGCTGCGCCGTGCTGACGGTCGTGGGCCGGGCGAATCCATCGTCGCTCGTGTCGCTAGACCTCTGGGTCTGGATTTTCACGTCGGTCTGGCTGACGAGGAATTCCATCGCGTGGCGCACATTGCGCGCGGCAAGGGCAATGCTGGCGATGCCGCCGCCCAACGTCTGCTGCAAGTGACCCTGCGCGAACCGACTGCCATGAGCACCCGCGCTTTTACCAACCCACCTTCAGTGCTCACCAGCACCAACAAACCGGAATGGCGACGAATGCAGCAACCGGCGGCCAACGGCCACGGCAATGCGCGCAGTCTGGCCGGTTTCTACGCGGGTCTGCTCGACGGCAGCCTGCTCGAAAGCGACATGCTCGAAGAGCTGACCCGCGAACACAGCCTCGGCGAAGACAAGACACTGTTGACCCGGACCCGTTTCGGTCTGGGCTGCATGCTCGATCAACCGGACGTGCCTAATGCCACTTATGGCCTCGGCCCCAAGGCGTTTGGTCATCCGGGCGCGGGCGGTTCCATTGGCTTCGCTGATCCTGAGCATGATGTCGCCTTCGGTTTTGTGACAAATACCCTTGGGCCGTACGTCTTGATGGATCCGCGCGCGCAAAAGCTCGCGCGGGTGCTTGCCACTTGTCTGTAAAGTTTCATCCGAGGTCCTAGGGTCGGAACCTCAAGCGGTTTTTCGTTTCAAAACGGCTGTTTATCCGGGCGACAGTGCTCTGATTTTTCATTACTTCATTTTGTGGATTTTCAATGTCATCTAAAAAGACCCTCGCCCTGGCCCTGTGTGTAGCGATCACCGGTTGCGCACAGACCCCAAAAAACGATGCGGACGGCGGCAGTTGGTGGCCGTTCGGCTCTTCCGACAAAGTGGCGGCCAAGGAGCCGGCACCGGCGCCTTTGAAACCGGCGGCGACTGCACCGGTTGCCAAAACTGAAAGCAGCAACCCTTGGTATTGGCCGTTCGGTTCCGATGATGAAGCCGCCAAGGCTGACATGAAGGCTGAAGTCGCGCCTGAAGCCAAGAAGCCGGTCGTCGTGGCCAAGGCTGACGCCGACACCGGCAGCAAATGGTGGTGGCCGTTCGGCGGCAAGGATCAGCCGACCACCAAAGCTGTGCCGATGCCGGATCCGAAAGTGACCCAGGCTTGGCTCGACGACTACGAGCCGCGTCTGCGTGAAGCGGTCAAGGACAGCAACCTGCAACTCGAACGCCGTGAAAACGTGCTGGTCGTGACCGCGCCGGTTGAAGGCTCGTTCAACCCGGATCGTCCTGCCATGCTGCTGCCGGTCACCCTCGGCCCGTTCACCCGTGTGGCGAAAATCCTCGAAGCTGACCCGAAAACCGCCGTTCTGGTATTGGGCCACAGTGACTCCAGCGGTGCCGCTCCGGCCAACATCAAGTTGAGCCAGGAACGTGCCCAGGCCATTGCCGCGATTTTCCGCCTCAGCGGTTTGCAGCGTGATCGCCTGATGCTGCGCGGCATGGGTTCCGAAGCCCCGCGTGCGGCCAACGACAGCGTTGAAGGTCGCGCCCTGAACCGTCGTGTCGAACTGTTGGTAACCCCGCAAAACACCATGGTCGCGCTGCTGAGCAAGTACAACATGCCAGCGCCGAAGCCAGTGACCATGGTCGCGGCGCAGGACGTCAAGCCAGCCGCTAAACCGGTAACCCCGGCTCCTGCGGCGAAAAAGGCCGCTGTGCCGGCAACCAAAAAGGCTCCGGCCAAGAAAGCCGCTGCCAAAGCGCCAGCTAAAAAGACCCCGGCCAAGGCTCCAGCGAAGAAAACCACACCAGCCAAAGCCGCCGCGACCGACAAGAAAGTCGCCGCGACCGATACCACCAAGAAGTGATCCGCTAACGAAAAGGAATGCGCCATGACCCAGGCTCTGGCAGATATGCGTCGTGATTACACCCGGGATGGTCTGACCGAGGCGCAAGCTCCGGCCGAGCCGTTTGCGTTGTTCCACCAGTGGTTCGCCGACGCGGTGAAAACCGAACAGGCGCCGGTGGAAGCCAACGCCATGACCCTGGCCACGGTCGACCAGGATGGGCGACCGCACTGCCGTATTCTGCTGCTCAAGGGCCTGGACGAGCAGGGCTTCACCTTCTTCACCAACTACGACAGCGCCAAGGGCCAGCATCTGGCGGCCAACCCGTTCGCCGCCATGACCTTCTTCTGGCCAACCCTCGAACGCCAGGTGCGCATCGAAGGGCGGGTGGTCAAGGTCACGCCTGCGGAGTCCGATGCGTATTATCAGGTGCGCCCACTGGGCAGCCGCCTCGGTGCCTGGGCATCACCGCAGAGCCGGGTGATCAACGGGCGCGGTGAGCTGGAAGATTTGCTCAAGGCCACCGAGCAGCGTTTCTCCGATACTCAGCCCGACTGCCCGGAACACTGGGGCGGTTACCGCTTGCTGCCGGAGCGCATCGAATTCTGGCAGGGCCGTCCGAGCCGTCTGCACGATCGCCTCAACTACCGTGTGCAGGGCGCCGACTGGATTCTTGAACGTCTGGCACCCTGAGCAGTCTACCGAGCGGGATAGCCTGCCGCAGCGGCCTCCAGCCACTTCGGCAGATCCCGGCGCTTGATCTTCTGCATCTGAGCATTCGCTAACTGTTCGAGCATGAAGGCGCGTTTGCCTTCATCCTTGCCCGCCAGCGACAACGCCAGGTCGCGATCCATCCAGCGTTTGATCCGCACGTACAACCACCAATGGAAGTACAGACCGACGGCCGTGGTGACGACGATGATGAAGTAATCCATGAAAATCCTTGGTGTCCGTGGCGCAGAATCGGTAATTTGGCGCTACTGTAGGGGCTACGTCAGGGAGAGCGTGCAGGTGTCTGTACCGCGCCTGAATGAAAGCCAATTTATCCGGGCGGTGTCGTGACAGGCGTCAAGCCACGGAGTTTAATGAATATATGTTTCTTTGGAGTTGATGCTATGCGTAAGTCTGTTCTGCTGGTTGCTTCCTTTTCCACGATGGCGATGTTGCTTACCGGCTGCCAATCGAGCCTGACCGGTGACTCCTACTCCCGTGACGAAGCGCGTCGCGTGCAGACGATTCGCATGGGCACCATCGAATCCCTGCGCCCGGTGAAAATCGAAGGCACCAAAACCCCGATCGGCGGCATCGCCGGTGCAGCAGTCGGCGGCGTTGGCGGCAGCGCCATCGGCGGCGGCAAGGGCAGCATCGTTGCCGCCGTTATCGGTGCGGTGGCGGGCGGTCTGATTGGTTCGGCGACCGAAGAAGGTCTGACCCGTACTCAAGGTGTGGAAATCACCGTACGTGAAGATGACGGCAGCATGCGTGCCTATGTGCAGCAGGTGCAGGAGAACGAAGTGTTCCGCGTTGGCGAACGCGTGCGTATCTCCACCGTTGGCGGAACCAGCCGCGTTTCGCACTAAGCGGGATGTAGGGTAAAGAAAACCCCGATCAGGTGACTGGTCGGGGTTTTTCTTTATCGTGTTTCAACGTCCATTACACGTCAGTTGGAAGGTGTACTTCGGATCGAAGACATTCTTCCCGATCAGCTTCTCCAATGAGGCAAGCTGATCATTTGAGAGGTCGTAACCCTCCCAGCCCTGCTGCTTGGAAGACCAGATCATGATGGCTGCCAGATTCTCGTCACATCCTGGAGGTAATTCCTCTTCAAAAACGAGAAACTCTGTTTTCCTATCGAATGCTTCAATCCTATAAGTCATAAGAGACCGTCACCAGACATCGCTGTAGTCAAAAGAGATCTGATAATCGTAAGTTTTGAAGACGATGCTATGTTGAAAGTACGGCTGAATGACTCGAATCCACTCTTCGAGAATATTGAAACCGCCATTGTTTATGTTGTTTTCCACAGGTATACCCAAAGCATTCAAAACGGTTTCATCATCGCCTAAATCCTTGGAATACTCTTCGCCCTCGCATAGATGGTTTTGCTTGTCGTACCACTCCAGCCTCAGTTTTAATCCCATCATCAACCTCACAAATATTTTTTTCTGATGCTTCTTTCATCTTTCGGGTCCTCGCGTCGCTCTCCTGTAAAAGGGTCAAACGCGCCTAGGTGAGTTCCGTCACTTGCTCGGTAAACCTCCAACTCTCCGTGCATCGAGTCCTACTCGTAAGTTCTTCTGCCTTTTGCATCCTTCCAGCGATCCCGATGCCCTCCGTTGTATGGCGGTTTCTTTTTTGCTCTTCTCAAATCAGGAAAGGCTGGGATATCTACCGTTTCAGGGGATGGGGGTTAGGTATGTCCCGTGAAGACGACGGCAGCATGCTTGCCTATGTGCAGCAGGTTCAGGAAAATAAAGTGTTCCGCGTCGGCGAGCACGTGCGCTTTCCCGCCCATGGCGGAACCAGCCGAATTTCGCACTAAGCGGGAACGAGCGATAAAAGATAACCCCAATCAAGTTACTGGTCGGGGTTTTCTTTTTTACTTCGAGTCAGTAATCAGCACATGTGCCCATAAAAAATTCTAAACCCTTCGGGAAGTTAACGTTTAGAAGGGTTTCCAGCGCAGCTACTTGATCTGCGCTCAATAACAACTCCCCAGGTTCCAGTTCGCTGAGGGGCTTGGACTCGATGAGATGAGCGACTTTTTCATTTAACTCGCTTCCGGTGATATCCAACTCGAACTGCAAAGAGTTATCTTGAGCGTCATCAGGATAAAAACCGGTTATCGAAAGGTAGCGCATGTATCAATCCTTAATTTCTGGAGGTTTTTCTGTCCGGTACTGCAGGCCCGGTTTGTTCACCCGTCAGGTGATTGAATTCGCCCAAATGAGTTGTTCCCAATTTGTCGTATTTTTCCACAGCGTTACTTTTGTAATCCCATTCATAGATTCGACCTTTGCGATCTACCCACCGTGCTCGCTGCTTTCCGCCACCTTTGACCGATGATTTCGACTTTACTCTAACTGCGTCAGGGAAGGCCGGTAGTGTCTTTGGGTGGCCGTAGTAAACATGGTCGCGAGCCCGACTTAAAACGATGTAAACCGGCCGAATCCCAGAATGCGACGGAAAAACCAAAATAAAATCCCGGTACTCCGGCGGATAAACCGGATTCACCAGAATCCCATCCGCCGCTTTCGTCGGCGGATAAACCCAGATGTGCGGTGCCTGCGGTGCAACCTCTAGCGCGGGAATACCAAGGATGTCCGAGCCATCCACAGCAGGCGTCCAGATCAGTTCTACGCCTTCACCCAAGTCAGCAATGAACTGGCTGCCACGCAACTTGAACTGCACGACATCAACCATTTCCCAATCGCGATTCTTGCCGGTGTAGAAGCCGTAGCCCTTCAGGCTGCCGTCGGCCTGCTGTTCGACTCTCAACCGAACACGCGTTCGCGCCTGTTCAAGTCCACGCAGTTGCTCGTCGGTATAGAGCGCGCTGTCACCAAGGCTCGATGGCATGAACAGCGCAACCAAACCAACCAAAGGTGCAACAGCCGCGCTTGATACAGCAGCGGGCAGTGCTTCAAACATCGACCCCGCCAGAGCCAGACTGCCAAATCCAGCCGGAATAGCGGTTGCACCGATTTTCTTGAGCGGAACTGCGCCGCTTTCATCCGCCTCACGCGCGCCCAGCAGAATCAGGTCGCCGTAATCCTTCAGGCTGTCAGTCGGCACCATCCCCGAAGGATTGGAGTAATCGATAATCGCATCCGGCAATTTGCAGGACTTGGCGAATACGCAGCCAGCGCGAACGGGATCGGCTTTTTTGACCGCCACCTCACGGCTGCGCTCGAAAGCATCCTGTCGGGCCAGCATGGCGTCGTAAGCGTTTTGTCTGGCGTCGCGCTCGGCCAGTTCAGTGGCCGTCATGTAGCGGTAGGTGACGTGATGCCCGTCGCCTTGCGGTGGGTTTTGAACCCGGGGAATGTCCTTGTTGCCAGCCACTGATCGTCCTTTCGCTCATCCATCGACAGCCCTTCGCAAAGGGCTGCGCAACGTTAACGAAGCAGGAAAATGATGGCTGTAGGACGCGTCGCTAAAGACGTGGGGATTGTTCGCTGTGTAACGGGAACGCAGGAAGTTTGTGGCGAGGGCGCTTGACCCTCGCCACAGAGGTTATATCGGTTGGGAGTTCTTGCGACTCGCCGCCGCCGTCACCGCATAACCAATCAACGCCGCCAGAATCGACCCGGTCAAAATCCCCATCCGGTCCATGCCAGCGTAATCACTTACACCAGGCTCAAACGCCAGTGAACCGACAAACAGGCTCATGGTGAAGCCAATGCCGCACAGGATCGCTACACCCATGACCTGGCCCCAGTTGGCGCCTTGGGGCAGGGTGGCGATGCCGATCTTGACGGCCAGCCAGGTCAGGCCGAATACACCGACGGTCTTGCCCAGCAGCAGGCCTACCGCAATGCCCATCGGCACGTGGTGAGTGAAGCTTTCGACAGTGACACCGCTCAGCGACAGGCCAGCGTTGGCGAAGGCGAACAGCGGCAGGATGCCGTAGGCCACCCACGGGTGCAGCGCGTGTTCGAGGGTCAGTAGTGGCGACGGCTCGGCGTTTTTCGTGCGCAATGGAATGCAGAAGGCCAAGGTTACGCCCGCCAGCGTGGCGTGGACACCGCTCTTGAGGACGCAGACCCAGAGGATCAGGCCGATGATCATGTACGGCCCAAGCTTGACCACCCCGAGCCGGTTCATCGCCACCAGCGCCGCGATGCACGCTGCCGCCAGACCCAGCGACAGGGTCGAGAGTTCGCCGGAATAGAAGATTGCGATGATCACGATGGCGCCGAGGTCATCGATGATCGCCAAGGTCATCAGGAACAGTTTCAGCGATACCGGCACGCGCTTGCCGAGCAATGCCAGCACGCCGAGGGCGAAGGCAATGTCGGTGGCGGTCGGGATCGCCCACCCGTCGAGGGCTGCCGGATTGTCACGGTTGAGGAACCAGTAGATCAGCGCCGGCACCAGCATGCCGCCGATCGCGGCCGCACCGGGCAGGACGATCTGCGACGGCTTGGACAGCTGGCCGTCGAGGACTTCGCGCTTCACCTCCAGGCCGATGAGCAGGAAGAACATCGCCATCAGACCGTCGTTGATCCACAGCAGCAGAGGTTTAGCGATTTTCAACGCACCGATCTGCGCCACCACCGGAGTGTCGAGCAGGCCGGTATACAGCCACGACAGTGGCGAGTTGTTGATAATCAAAGCCAGGATGGCTGCGGCGATCAATAACAGACCGCTGGCAGCTTCCAACTGAAAGAAACGCGTGAAAGTGCTACGCAGAGGCAAGGTCGCTCTCCATCGATAAAGTCAAAGGTGGGACACCCTAACCCGTACTGTTAGTTGTTAAAACAAAAGTTATATTCTTTTTTGTTATATGGCGTTACAAGGTGTCTGGCTCAAGCCACGCTGAGCCTAGCAGTTGCCGGACATATTGAGACTCAGCTGTATCTGTGCGCGCTATAGGATTTTTCCTAAGCTGATGAGTGAGCCTTTCGAACAGCTTCATCTCCTGCCGATTCAACGAGAACCATCACCATGAGCGACAACCGACAGTGGGCCCGCGAAGCGATCCGCATCATCGAAGCGGATTTTCAGCGCAGCGCCGACACCCACCTGATCCCTTTGCCGCTGCCAGGTTTTGCGGGCATCGAGTTGTACTTCAAGGATGAGTCCAGCCATCCGACTGGCAGTCTCAAACATCGCTTGGCCCGCTCGCTGTTTCTTTATGCGCTGTGTAACGGCTGGTTGAAGCCCGGCGCGCCGGTGATCGAGGCGTCCAGCGGTTCAACGGCGATTTCCGAGGCGTATTTCGCGCGGATGCTCGGTTTGCCGTTCATTGCGGTGATGCCGGCGACCACCTCCAAAGAGAAGATTGCGCAGATCGCTTTTTACGGTGGCCAGAGCCACCTGGTGAAAGATCCGACGCAGATCTACGCCGAGTCCGAGCGTCTGGCCCGCGAACATGGCGGTCACTTCATCGACCAGTTCACCTACGCCGAACGTGCCACTGACTGGCGGGCGAACAACAACATTGCTGAATCGATCTTCCAGCAGATGCGCTACGAGAAACATCCGGAACCGAGCTGGCTGATTTCCAGCCCCGGCACCGGCGGCACCACCGCAACGCTTGGCCGTTACGTGCGCTATCGCCAGCATTGCACCCGCGTGTTGTGTGCCGATGCCGAGCGTTCGGTGTTCTTCGACTACTACCAGACCGGCGATGCGAGTTTGCGTCTGGATTGCGGTTCGCGCATTGAAGGCATTGGCCGGCCGCGCGTTGAAGCGTCGTTTCTGCCTAAGGTGATCGATGCGATGGTCAAAGTGCCTGACGCCTTGTCGCTGGCGGCCATGCACTATCTGGCGCAACGTCTGGGACGGCATGTTGGCGGCTCGAGCGGGACCAATCTGATCGGCGCCTTGATGGCGGCGCAACAGATGAAAGCAGCGGGGGAGTCGGGGTCGATCGTGGCGATTCTGTGCGATGGCGGCGAGCGTTATGCCGACACCTATTACGATCAGGATTGGCTGAAGGCGCAGGGTTATGAGTTGAGTGGGTTGATCGACGCGGTGGCTGCGAGTGCCGAGCGGGGGGAGCTGCTGCCGACCTCAGTCCTGCGCGCCAATATCTGAAGAAACGCAAAAACCAATGTGGGAGCGAGCTTGCTCGCGAAGGCATCATCTCATTCAACATCATCATTGACTGAAATAGCGCTTTCGCGAGCAAGCTCGCTCCCACAGGGTTTTGTGTTGGGTCAGCGAGTGCTGATCAAGCTTCGAGGCCGAGAATATCGCGCGCCACGGCTTCTGCGATGCGAATCCCGTCCACACCCGCCGACAGAATCCCGCCCGCATAACCCGCGCCTTCACCGGCCGGGAACAAGCCCTTCACGTTCATGCTCTGCAAAGATTCGTTACGCGTGATGCGCAGCGGCGATGAAGTACGCGTCTCGATCCCGGTCAACACCGCATCGTGCAGCGAGTAGCCGCGAATCTGCTTTTCGAACGCCGGCAACGCTTCACGAATCGCTTCGATGGCGAAGTCCGGTAGAGCCAAGGCCAGATCGCCCAGTGCCACGCCCGGTTTGTACGACGGCTCGACTTCGCCCAGTTCGGTCGAAGGAATGTCGTTGATGAAGTCGCCCACCAGTTGCGCCGGCGCCTTGTAATCGCTGCCGCCGAGGATGAACGCGTGGGATTCCAGACGTTCCTGCAACTCGATGCCTGCCAGCGGGCCGCCCGGATAATCGACTTCCGGGGTGATGCCGACGACGATGCCGGAGTTGGCGTTGCGCTCGTTACGCGAGTACTGGCTCATGCCGTTAGTGACCACGCGGTTCGGCTCGGAAGTCGCCGCGACCACGGTGCCGCCCGGGCACATGCAGAAGCTGTAGACCGAGCGCCCGTTCTTGGCGTGGTGCACCAGTTTGTAGTCGGCGGCACCGAGTTTCGGGTGGCCTGCGTACTTGCCCAGACGCGCGCGGTCGATCAGCGATTGCGGGTGTTCGATGCGGAAACCCACCGAGAACGGTTTGGCTTCCATGAACACGCCACGGCTGTGGAGCATGCGGAAAGTGTCGCGGGCGCTGTGGCCGAGGGCCAGAACCACGTGTTTGGAATGCAGGGTTTCGCCGCTGGCCAATTGCACGCCAACCAGTTGGCCGTCTTCGATCAGCACGTCGGTGACGCGTTCCTGGAAGCGCACTTCGCCGCCCAGTTCGCGGATCTGCTCGCGCATGTTTTCAACCATGCCGGTCAGACGGAACGTACCGATGTGCGGCTTGCTGACGTAGAGGATTTCTTCCGGCGCGCCGGCCTTGACGAACTCGTGCAGGACTTTGCGGCCGAGGAACTTCGGGTCCTTGATCTGGCTGTACAGCTTGCCGTCGGAGAACGTGCCCGCGCCGCCTTCGCCGAACTGCACGTTGGATTCCGGGTTGAGTACGCTTTTACGCCACAGGCCCCAAGTGTCCTTGGTGCGCTGACGGACTTCGGTGCCACGCTCGAGGACGATCGGCTTGAAGCCCATTTGTGCCAGCAGCAGGCCGGCGAAGATCCCGCACGGGCCGAAACCGACGACGATCGGGCGCTGGCTCAGGTCGCTCGGCGCCTGACCGACGAATTTGTAGCTGACATCCGGCGCCACGTTGACGTTACGGTCGTCGGCGAACTTGCCCAACACTTTCGCCTCGTCGCGCACTTCGAGGTCGATGGTGTAGATGAAGCACAGTTCGGAGGACTTTTTGCGCGCATCGTAGCTGCGCTTGAACAAGGTGAAATCGAGCAAGTCATCGCTGGCGATGCCCAGGCGCTGCACGATGGCAGGGCGCAGGTCTTCTTCGGGATGGTCGATTGGCAGCTTGAGTTCAGTGATTCGTAACATGGCGAGGATCCGGGTTCGCGGGGCGCACAACTGCGCCAGGGCGTTTGAAGGCCGCGATTATAAGCCGCAAAGGCCGGATCCGGTGAGGCTAAAACGCTCAGTCGTTGCGCGATCCGCCGAAATACCCGCAACCGCGCTGCACCTGGCCGTCGATGCGCAACTCGGCGCTCATGTGCTGCACGCTGCCGGTGCTGCTGTCGACGCAGCGCTGAGGCGCGACCCACAATTCGATGCGCTGGTTGTTGGCTTCGCTGCTCAGATTGAAGCGACCGTCGCCCAGTTGTTCTTCAACATAGGGTACGGCGAGTGGCGGCTGGCCTTCACGGTCGATGACCATGCCTTTGCCGCTGACTTTGACGTTCCATTCCGGGCCATGGCCCGCAGCGCGCAGGATCAGCAGTTTGAAATTGGGGTCGTCGCAGGCTGTGCCGGAACGCTCGACGCGGTACAGCTGAGTCAGATCGAGACGGTCGCCAGCGACCTTGCCGCGCACATCGGCGAACAGCTTGCCTTGCTCATCAGCGAGCGTCGCGGCTTCTTGCAGAATGCTGGTGCCACCGATGTCATTGACGACGAGCTGGCGCTGCTCCTGACACGGCTGGAACACCAGTTTGCCGTCAGCGGCGGTCAGTTGCCCCTGCATCCGTGTCTGCCCGACGTGCGAGGCACTTTCTCGCTGGCCATCGAACAACTGGCAAGCGGCAAACAACGGCAGCAGGGCAACAAGGACTAACGAACGGGCAACACGCATCTTCGGCTCTCCAGACAAGTGCCGCCACGTTACTGAGGCTGGCTGTCGATCACAAGTTTTGTCTGGCCACTATTGAGTCGGGTTTAGGGGCACCGCATAGTCTCGCGCTTGTCTTGTTGGATAGATCAAGGAGCACTTCATGCAATGGAAGGTCGCGATATTGCTATTGGTAACGGTCTGCGCTGGCACCAGCCACGCCGCTGATCTGGATTTTTCCTCAGCGGCTGATTTCACCAGGATGGAAATTCTGCTCAAGGATGATCAGGGTGCCCATCCGGACCTTGTTCAGCTCTCCGTTACCCTTGCTCCCGAAGCGGCCGCGCGGGCCAAGACCACAAGTCGTGAAGCGCTGGGCCAGCCATTGAACCTGTCAATCAATGGCCAGCACGTTTCAACAACGACAGTGCATTCGGAGCTCGGTGAGTTGCTCAGGATCGTGATGCCGCGCCATGTTGCCAAAAGCCTCCTACCGACCTTGATCGAGTAAATGCAGCTCAGCCAACATGAAACGTCTGACCGGTTTGCAGGCCTTCAACACTTTTCGCGTAGGCCAATGCCACATCCGCCGCAGGAACCGGCTTGTAGCCACGGAAATACGGGGCGTAGCTACCCATGGCTTCGAGCAGTACGGTCGGGCTGATCGAGTTCACTCGCAGGCCGCGCGGCAATTCGATGGCGGCCGCGCGGACGAAGCTGTCGAGGGCGCCGTTGACCAGCGCTGCCGAGGCGCCGCTGCGGATCGGATCGTGGCTGAGTACGCCGGTGGTAAAAGTGAATGACGCGCCGTCATTGGCGAATTCGCGACCGATCAGCAGCAGATTGACCTGGCCCATCAGTTTGTCTTTGAGGCCGAGGGCGAAGCTGCCTTCATTCATCTCACCCAGCGGGGCGAAAGTCACGTTGCCCGCCGCGCACACCAGTGCATCGAACTTGCCGGTCTGTTCGAACAACTTGCGGATCGATGCGCTGTCACTGATATCGACATTGAAATCGCCGCTGTTGCGACCGATACGAATGACGTCGTGGCGTTGCGAGAGTTCCTTGTCCACCGCCGAACCAATGGTGCCGCCAGCGCCTATCAACAGAATCTTCATCGAGCTGTACCTCAAGTGATTGAACGAGGTTTCAGTCTAGAGTGGTTTTTTCTGCGGATAAGCGCACTAATAGGCAACCTTTGGTTTTCAAATGGAAACAATCCATGAGCGAAATGGATGATCTGGCCGCATTTGCAGTGCTGATCGAAGCGGGCAGTTTCACGTTGGCGGCGCAGCAATTAGGCTGCAGCAAGGGGCAGTTGTCCAAGCGCATCAGTCAGCTCGAAACGCGCTTTTGCGTGGTTTTGCTGCAACGCACGACCCGTCGTCTGAGCCTGACCGCGGCGGGCGCGGCATTGTTGCCGCAAGCGCAGGCGCTTGTAGTCCAGGTTGAAAAAGCGCGTCAGGCATTGGCGCGATTGAAGGACGACATGGCCGGTCCGGTACGCATGACGGTGCCGGTTTCACTGGGGGAAACCTTCTTTGACGGTCTGCTGTTGGAGTTCTCGCATCAATATCCCGAGGTGCAGATCGAGCTGGAGCTGAACAACAGTTACCGCGATCTGTCACGGGACTGCTTTGATCTGGCGATCCGCAGCGAAGTGGCCAATGA
The DNA here is from genome assembly GCF_013363935.1 of Pseudomonas sp. 43A. Taxonomy (NCBI): domain Bacteria; kingdom Pseudomonadati; phylum Pseudomonadota; class Gammaproteobacteria; order Pseudomonadales; family Pseudomonadaceae; genus Pseudomonas; species Pseudomonas sp. 43A. The sequence continues at coordinate 5,677,322 of NZ_CP054880.1, read as the reverse complement.
CGAACGACTGGTCGCCAAGCCGTTACTTGCCTGGCAGGAAATGACCTGCGCCAGCCCGGCGTATCTCGAGCGTTTCGGTGAACCGCTGACGCCACAGGCACTGGCCGAGCATCGCTGCTTGCTCAACAGCCACTACAGCGGACGTGAGGAATGGCTGTATCACCAGCAGCATGAATTGTTACGGGTGCGAGTATCAGGACCGTTTGCCAGCAACCATTACAACTTGCTGAAGAAAGCCGCACTCAGTGGCGCCGGGATTGCGAGGTTACCTTCCTACTTGCTGCAGGCGGAATTGGCTGACGGGCGCTTGCGCTGGCTCCTGCGCGATTACCAGACCCGACGCATGCCGATGTATCTGGTGCATCCGTATCAGGGCGGATTACCGAAACGCACGCAGGTGCTGGCGGACTATCTGATCGGCTGGTTCAAGCGCAGCGGCGAAGCGCTGGATCGCCTTCAGCGCTGACGTCATTCTCCTGTGGGAGCAGGCTCGCTCCCACAAGGATTTTGTTTATTTTGCGAAACGGCGGGCGATCAGATGATCAATCGATAACTTGCCCGGCCCGGTCGTCATCAGGTACAGCAACACCGCTGCCCACGTGCCGTGAGTCGGATACGCATCCGGATACACAAACAGTTGAATAGTCAGCGTCATGCCCAACAGCGCCAGTGCCGAAAACCGCGTGGCGAAGCCGATCAGAATCATCAGCGGGAAAAAATGCTCGGCAAAAGCGGCCATGTGCGCGGCAATCTCTGGCGACAGCAGCGGCACGTGGTATTCGCTTTTGAACAGTGGAATGGTCGAGTCGGCCAAGCGCGGCCAGCCAGGTTGAAAGGTGCCATCGATCAGGTCGATGGCCAGCCCTTCGACCTTGGTCTGCCCGGACTTCCAGAACACCGCTGCAATCGAGAAACGTGCAATGAAGGCGATCAGGCTGTGGGGTATTTTCTCCAGCAGCGCGATGGCGCGGGTGATGAGCGTTTTCATGGCAGTTCCTTGTTATGCAAGTGGGTGATGGCGTTGTGCGCGATCAGCAGGCCGAGGGTGCGCCCAAGATCGAATTCAGGACTGTTTTCGGCCGCTGCCAATAGCGGTTGGCCGTCGATCAGGTGGCGGATAAACATGCTGGCGCCGGGCTCAAGGGCGAACACTTCGACGTCCAGACCATTGCGTAAAACCAGAGCGTGTTGCCGCCGATTGATCTCGATGCCTTCCAGCGTTGCGTTCTGTTGATGCACTGCCCAGATCGCGACCACGGCATAGGCCGAATCGAGCAAGTGCAGCGATGGATGAAGTGCCAGGCAGAGTTCGCTCAAAGTATGAGGGCAGGCCAGCGCTGCGGTGATTTGCTCCGGTCGCACCGGTTCGGCATCGGCGGCGTGATAGGCCTGTGTGCGCAGGTGCTCAAGGCGCGCGACATCGGCCAGATAAGGCACGCTGGAGGCCGGTTCGAAGACGCCGATGAAATCCGCGAACGTTTCGCCATAGCCGCTCATCAACTGACTTTGTGGCGGCTGCTGCTGGACGAAAATAGCCGCCATCGCGCGGAAAAACTCCTCGCCGACCAACTGGACGACCACCGGATAGCTGTCGGCCAACGCGTTGATCAATGAGCTCTGTACGTTGTTGCGATACACCGAAAAACGGCTCGCGGGATCTGCACCGTTGGGGCTGCAGAGGCCATCGGGGCAGGGCAGTCGCACATCGAGCAGCGCAGCGCTGAACGCTGCTTGAGTACTCATGACTGACTCCCGGCGCACATCAGCAACTCATCGGCGTGCTGGGCTTCGGCCAGCAGCACCGCAAACGCCGGCACCTGATTGTCGCGTTCGATCAGCGTCGCTATCGGGCCGATGCGCTGCAGTACTTGCCGGTACAAACTCCAGACGGCTTGATCGATGGGCGCGCCGTGATCGTCGATCAACAAGCGGTCACCGAGGCTGTCGCAGTCTTCGGCAAACCCGGCCAGATGAATTTCTCCAACCGCGTGCAGCGGCAGGGCATCGAGATACGCCAGCGGATCACGCTGATGGTTCACACAGGAAACGTAGACATTATTGACGTCCAGCAACAGACCACAGCCGCTGCGGCGGACGACCTCGGCGATGAAGTCTGCTTCGTCGATGGTCGAGTGCTGAAACGCCAGATAGGTTGCCGGATTCTCCAGCAGCATGGGGCGCTGGAGGCTGTTTTGCACCTGGTCGATATGCTCACAGACGCGGTTCAGCGTCGGCGTGTCATAAGCCAGCGGCAGCAGATCATTGAGAAACACCGGGCCATGGCTCGACCAGGCCAGGTGTTCGGAAAAGGAGTGTGGTTGATAGCGCTCGATCAGCTCGGCAAGGCGCTTGAGATGCTGTTGATCCAGCGGCCCTTCAGCACCGATGGACAAACCAACACCGTGTAGCGACAGCGGATACTGTTCGCGGATCAAACCGAGAAAATGATGAAACGGACCGCCGTCGACCATGTAGTTTTCGGCGTGGACTTCGAAGAAACCGATGTCCGGTCGGGAATCGAGCACTTCACGAAAGTGCCCGGTCTTGAGCCCCAGCCCGGCACGGGGCGCAAGCCCAGTGAGGGCTGCCTGAGTGCAGGAGGGGGCATGGTCATTGATTGTGAGCATGATCGTCACTCAGGCAGACCAACGATCAGGACTTGGCTTTGAAGGCTTCCATCTGACCGAAACCGGTCGGCGAGGTTTTGCTTTCAGTGGTGGCGCAGGTGCCTTTCGGAACGAGTTTCCAGGCGTTGGCCTGGTAGTCCATTTTCGCTGTGCCGGCACAGGTGGTGCCTGCGCCTGCTGCGCAATCGTTGTGACCTTTCATGGCCACGCCGAAGCATTTTTCCATGTCGGCGTCTGCGGCATGGGCGGTCGATACAGCGGCCATGCTCAGGGCAGAGCCGAGGGCCAGAACCAGGGCGGTGGCGGACAGGGTGCGGGTGGTAGCAGTCATGGTGTTTCTCCAGTCTTGGTCAGGGTTTTTACAAGCGGTTTGTGCTTGCTTACCCCACTAGAGAAAGCTCATGGCGATGCGTTACAGCCCCGCCAAATCTTTTTCAGAAAAAACGCACATCAGCACCTGCACAGTTTCATGCGTGCTGGCGGGCGTGTTCTATAGTCAACTCGAAGGCCCCTTTGCCCGGGCCGATTTACCAGGACGGTATCTCATGAAAAAGGATCGCTCGACTTCACCTGTGCTATCGCGCCGGATCTCATTTTTTGTCCTGGCCTGCACATTCCCTTTGTGGTTCGGTTCGGTGTCCGCTCAGACAATCTCCGACCCGCAGGACACCCTCAAACGCATCAACCTCAACTACAACACCCTCAAGGATGCCTGCCAGGAACCCGACACCGGTGCTGCACGCGGCCTCTACTATTGCAGCGGTGTGACCTTGCGCATGGTCAACGACGGGCCCTTCAATCCTTGGGATTACAGCCCGTACGCGATCAAGATTGGCGCGACTTCCTACTCGTGGATCCGCAAGGATCTGAGCACGCGCATCCTCATTCACCCGGCCGGTTTCATTCTGCGCACGCCCACCGATGCGGCGGCTATGAAGCTGCCAGTCAAGGAGCAGGGCTTCACCTGCATCTACGCCTTCGATGGCGGCACCGGGCCTGAACGTAAATGGTATGGCTGCGGCTTTTTCGACCGCCGCGAACCGCCGCGTGCGGCTCAGGGCACCATGAACAACCGCAATGCCGCGCTGGCTTATGGCACCTGCGCCGAAGCCGGGGTCAGCACCGCCGAGCAGTGGACACAGAAATACACCGGGCTGATGAAAGGGCCGATCCAGTACGGCCAATGCTCGTGGAACGCGGAAAAACCCAGCGACTGGAAGGCGATGATCCGGGTCCACGAATCACGGCCGAACACCACCAACAAGGATCCCTTTGCCTTCAGCGCGCAGGTCAACGAGTTCATGTTGAAAAACGCTACGGCGAGCAACGATGGCAGCGAAAACATGAAGTACATCGATGCCTTTATCTACAACGTCAACAGCACGCAGAACTTCGCCACGCGCGGAGATCAGGCGCCCCCGAAACCGGAAAATGGCCTCAACAGCGCACGCAACTTTCAGAAGAAACTCCACGCCCAAGGCTACAGCGTGCCGATCCTGCGACTGGACTTCACCAAGCCGCCCGAGCAGCGTTTCAGCTACGTGGCGGCTGATCAGGCGATCGAGCCAATGATGGTCGGCGGCGTACAGCCGACGCCCGTTGTGCTCGCGCCCAACTACATCGCCTCGGCCAATTGGATCAAGCGTTACGACCCCGGCACGCGCAAGGATGAGTGGAGCTTGAGCGTGGTGCCCACAGCGGCAGGGCGTGCCTTGCCCAACGCGCAACTCGGAGTTTTTTACGACCAGTTGTTCGCCCTCAAAGGGGCCGACAGCAACTGGCGCGACAACGAAAGATCCGTCGGCAGCATGCGTCAGCAATTGAGCTGCGTTCTGGTCAATTACCGCGCCAAGACGCCATGGAATCTCGAGCCGTTTCGCCCGGCTCTGTCGGACAGCGAGACTCGGGCAGCAGGTTGTAATCCGGTCCCGCGTTGAAGGTGTGTTTGGCTAATCAAGGAGATGCAAGCCATGAAAAAACGGTTGAACAGGATCGCTCCATTGCTGATGTTGCCATTATTGGTGCAGGCAAGCTGGGCCAGTGCCGAATCATGCGAGGAGACGCTGAAAAAGGTCGAAACGTTGTACAACAAGACCGTCGACAGTTGCGGGCAGGACCCCGCGTCAGACTGTTCCGGGCTGCTGGTGCGGGGCACGCACCGGGCGGACCCGGCGAAGGGGCAGAAATGGGATGTGTGGAATCCCAGCCCGAAAGCCGTGGAGCTCGGAACATTTGCCGCCTCGTATATGCGCGCCGATGGCATCAGCTATGAAGACCCCGGCATGAGCACGCAGAACGGTTATCTGATTACACCAAGGGATCTGATTCGCGATCCCGAGACGCCGGTGCACGTGTACTGCGCCTTTCCCAATGACGCCTGGACCGACTATCGCAATGACCGGGGTTGTGGCGACAACAAAAACACTGCGCCGGCCGAAGCCGTTTGCCAGGCGATGAAACCACCGATCGCCACGCCGAATGCCTGGGTTGCGCACTTCACCCAATTCAACAACAACCGGCAGCAGGATCAGTTGCAGTGCGGCTTCAATATGCGCAATCCGATGAGCAGCAAGGAACGGGTCGATGCTTTTCGCAACTTCATGGGCGCGCGCAAGGTCATCAACAGTCGCGAGTTTCAAACCCAGACCGAGCTGCGTCTGGGCAATCCGAAAACCGACGAACTGCCGATTCTGGCGTTTTTCTACAGTGACCAGCGTGGCTTGAACGATGCCATGGCCAACCAGCGCGACTACAAGGCCAAGACCGGCAAGGACCGCAACATCATCAAGATCGACTTCCCGAAAACGCCGGTCGCCAAGGCCAGCTTCTCGTGCATCCAGACCGCGACGCCAGCGGCGCCGCAGTTCTGTGAGAAGTACATCGAGTCGAGCACCTGGGTACAACGCCCCGATCCGAAACTGGGGCCGAACACCTGGTCGCTCTCGGTGGTGCCGACCGCGTGCGGGCGTGCGATCAAGGATGACCAGACCGACCGGATGTTTGCCGAGTTGTACAACAAGCACAAAGACGATCAGCAGTGGCGGCAGTACAGCGTCAATGGTGGGTCGTTGCGGCGGCAGATGGTCTGTCACCTCGCGGCTACCTATGACGGTAAGCCTGTGCGCAACAAGCCGGAGTGGAACCTTGAGCCGGCGCGTCCGTATGTCGATCAGGCGACTGCGGTAGCGCAGCACTGCAATCCGTACTAAGCGGTTGCTACAACTCTCCCCTGTGGGAGCGAGCCTGCTCGCGAAAGCGGTGTGTCATTCAGCAAATGTGCTGACTGATACTCCCTCTTCGCGAGCAAGCTCGCTCCCACAGGGGAATTGTGGTGAATGCAGGATTGGTGGATGAAAAAAAACGGCCCGAAGGCCGTTTTTTGTTGGGTGAAATGCATCAACCGCCGAGGTACGCCTCGCGTACTTTCGGGTCGGTCAGCAGCGCTTCACCGGTGCCTTGCATGACCACGCGGCCGTTTTCCAGTACGTAGGCGCGGTCGGCGATTTTCAGCGCCTGGTTGGCGTTCTGCTCGACCAGGAACACCGTCACACCGTCCTTGCGCAGCATTTCGATGATGTCGAAGATCTGCTGGATGATGATCGGTGCCAGGCCCAGCGACGGCTCGTCGAGCAGCAGCAGTTTCGGCTTGCTCATCAGCGCACGACCGATGGCGAGCATTTGCTGTTCGCCGCCGGACATGGTGCCGCCGCGCTGGTTGAAGCGTTCTTTCAGGCGTGGGAAGAGGCCGAGGACCTTGTCCATTTGCTCCTGATAGTCGCCCTTGTCGGTGAAGAAGCCGCCCATGGAGAGGTTTTCTTCAACGGTCAGACGGGCGAATACCCGACGACCTTCCGGCACCACCGCGATGCTCTTGCGCATGATCTGCGACGAGTCCTGGCCGACCAGTTCCTCACCCATGTAGCGGATGCTGCCGCTATGCGCTTGCGGCGAACCGCAGAGCGTCATCAGCAGCGTGGACTTGCCGGCACCGTTGGCGCCGATCAGCGTGACGATCTCGCCCTGACGGACTTCGACGTTGACGCTGTGCAAGGCCTGGATCTTGCCGTAGAAAGTGGAAACGTTTTCGAACTGCAGCATTTACGCTTCCCCCAGGTAGGCTTTGATCACTTCAGGATTGTCGCGGATCTGTTCCGGCGTGCCGTCAGCCAGAGGCGTGCCCTGGTTGATCACGACGATGTGGTCGGAAATGCTCATGACCAGTTTCATGTCGTGTTCGATCAACAGCACGGTGACGTTGTGCTCTTCACGCAGCACGCTGATCAGCGCCTTGAGGTCTTCGGTTTCCTTCGGGTTCAGACCGGCCGCCGGTTCGTCGAGCATGAGGATCCGCGGACGGGTCATCATGCAGCGGGCGATTTCCAGACGTCGTTGCTGACCGTAGGCCAGGGTGCCCGCAGTACGATTGGCGAACTCTTTGAGGTTGACCTTTTCCAGCCAGTATTCGGCAAACTCCATGGCCTCGCGTTCGCTTTTGCGGAACGCCGGGGTCTTGAACAGGCCGGACAGGAAGTTGGTGTTGAGGTGACGGTGCTGGGCGATCAGCAGGTTCTCGACCGCCGTCATGTCCTTGAACAGGCGCACGTTCTGGAAGGTACGCACCACGCCTTTGAGGGCGATCTTGTGGCCCGGCAGGCCCTGGATCGGTTCGCCATCGAGCAGGATGCTGCCACCGCTGGGCTGATAGAAGCCGGTCAGGCAATTGAACACGGTGGTCTTGCCCGCGCCGTTCGGCCCGATCAGTGCAACCACCTGTTTCTCTTTGACGGTCAGGGCCACGCCGTTGACCGCAAGCAAACCGCCGAAGCGCATGCTCAGATTTTCGACTTTAAGGATCTCGCGGCTCATTTTCGCAACTCCATGTGTGGGCGTTGCATCGGCAGCAGACCTTGTGGACGCCAGATCATCATCAACACCATCAGGGCACCGAACATCAACATGCGGTACTCACTGAACTCACGCATCATTTCCGGCAACAGGATCATCACCACGGCGGCCAGGATCACACCCAACTGCGAGCCCATACCACCCAGCACCACAATGGCGAGGATGATTGCCGACTCGATGAAGGTGAACGATTCCGGCGTCACCAGACCCTGACGCGCAGCGAAGAAGCTACCGGCGAAACCGGCGAATGCAGCGCCGAGGGTGAAGGCGGAAAGCTTGATGATCGTCGGATTCAGACCCAGCGCACGGCAGGCGATTTCGTCTTCACGCAGCGCTTCCCAGGCACGGCCGATCGGCATGCGCAGCAGGCGGTTGATGACGAACAGTGCCGCCAGCGCCAGCAACAGCGCAACCAGGTAGAGGAAAATCACCTTGTTGATCGAGTTGTATTGCAGGCCGAAATACTCGTGGAAGGTTTGCATGCCTTCCGCAGCTTTGCGTTCGAAGGTCAGACCGAAGAACGTCGGCTTCTCGATGTTGCTGATGCCGTTCGGACCGCCAGTGATGTCGGTCAGGTTACGCAGGAACAGACGGATGATCTCGCCGAAGCCGAGGGTCACGATCGCCAGATAGTCACCGCGCAAACGCAACACCGGGAAGCCCAGCAGGAAACCGAACGTCGCCGCCATCAGGCCGGCAATCGGCAGGCAGATCCAGAAGCTCAGACCGTAGTAGTGCGACAGCAGCGCGTAGCTGTAGGCGCCGACGGCGTAGAAGCCGACGTAACCGAGATCGAGCAGACCGGCCAGACCAACGACGATGTTCAGACCGAGGCCGAGCATCACGTAGATCAGGATCAGCGTGGCGATGTCCACCGCACCACGGGAGCCGAAGAACGGCCACACCAGCGCCACCAGAATCAGCGCAATGATGAAATAGCGCTGGGTGGTTGGCAGAGTGAGGAAGTTGCTCGCCTTGGCCGGAATCAGCGGCAGCCCCGGCGACGCACGCCAGGCCTTGCTGATCTGCTGGTTGAACAGCACGCGCAGGAACATCAGCACCGAGCAGATGGCGATGGTCGCCAGCACGGTCGGGCTGGTGTTGTGCACTTCCAGGTTGATGCCGACGATGGTCAGTTTCAAACCGAGTACCGGGTAGGCCACGGCCCACACCAGCAAGGCACTGAACAGTGCCTGTTTAAGATTCCTAGTCATACTTTCTCAACCTCCGGACGGCCCAGAATGCCGGTCGGACGGAACAACAGCACCAGAACCAACAAGCCGAATGCCACGACGTCCTTGTACTGGTCGCCGAAGATATCGGCACCAAAGGCTTCCGCCACCCCAAGCACCAACCCGCCGAGCATGGCGCCGGGGATGCTGCCGATGCCGCCGAGTACTGCTGCGGTGAAGGCTTTGAGGCCGACGAGGAAACCGGCGTTCGGGTTGATCACCCCGTATTGCATGCTCAACAGCACAGCCGCAACGGCTGCCAGCGCGGCACCAATGACGAAGGTCAGGGCGATGATGTTGTTGGTGTTGATGCCGAGCAGGTTGGCCATCTTGATGTCTTCGGCGCAGGCGCGGCAGGCGCGACCCAGGCGAGAGCGGGAGATGAACAGCGTCAGGCCGAGCATGGCGATCAGGGTCACCACGAACACCACGATCTGCATGTAGGAAATCAGCACTTCTTGTGCGCCACCTGGGCCGAAGGCAATGTTGCCCGGAATCAGGTTGGGGATAGCTTTGTCCTTGGAGTCTTGCGCCAGCAGAACCGTGTTCTGCAGGAAGATCGACATACCGATCGCGGAAATCAGCGGGATCAGACGGTTGCTGCCGCGCAGGGGGCGGTAGGCGATCCGTTCGATGCTGTAACCGTAGGAACTGGTGACGACGATGCTGGCGATAAACGCCGCAGTCATTAACAGCGGGACACTGTCGAGTCCCATCATGGTCAACCCGGCGATGGCGATGAACGCCACGTAGGAGCCAATCATGTACACCTCGCCGTGGGCGAAGTTGATCATTCCAATGATGCCGTAGACCATCGTGTAGCCGATGGCGATCAAGGCATACATGCTGCCAACGTTCAGGCCGTTAACCAGCTGTTGGAAGAAGTGATAGATGTCAGGCATTACAGCGCTCCTAAAAACCTGATACGCATTTCACTGGTGGAGTCATTTTCCCGCCCGGCCCCGTGGATCTTTATCCACTTCGAATCCGGGTTTTGCCAGCGAACCGCTGATGACGGTTTTGAGATTTTCAGGTGGGGAGACTGGCGGATCACGCCAGCGCGGCCCAATACATTCGTAAAACAAAGCCCACGGCACGCCGTGGGCTTTATTGGCAGTCAGTCAGGCAGCGCCTTACTGAGGTGACACTTCGGTTTTCGGCTTGCCGTTGTGCCACTCGTAGACCACGAATTTGAAGTCTTTCAAGTCGCCCTTGGCGTCGAAGCTCAGGTCGCCAGTCGGGGTCTTGAAGGTACCGGCATGAATGGCTTCAGCCACTTTGGTCGCGTCTTCGGACTTGGCTGCCTTGATGCCTTCGGCAATCACTTCAACCGCCGAGTAGGAAGGGAACACGAACGGGCCGCTCGGATCTTCTTTCTTCGCCTTGAAAGCATCAGCCAGGGCAATGTTGGCTGGATCCTGGTCGAAGGATTTCGGCAGGGTCACCAGCAGGCCTTCGGCCGCGTCTTTGGCGATCTGGGTGATCGAGTCGTTACCCACGCCTTCCGGACCCATGAACTTGGCTTTCAGGCCTTTTTCCTGGGCTTGACGCAGGATCAGACCCAGCTCCGGGTGGTAGCCGCCGTAGTAAACGAAGTCGACGTTGGCTTGTTTGAGTTTGGCGATGATCGCCGAGAAGTCTTTGTCGCCGGCATTCACGCCTTCGAATACGGCAACCTTGGTGCCTTTCTTCTCAAGAGTCGATTTCACGGCGGTGGCGATGCCTTCACCGTACTGCTGTTTGTCGTGCAGCACGCCAACGATTTTCGGTTTGACGTGATCGGCAATGTAGTTACCGGCGGCAGGACCCTGGGCGCTGTCGAGACCGATAGTACGGAAGATCATTTTGTAACCACGGGCGGTGATGTCCGGGCTGGTGGCAGCCGGGGTGATCATGATCACGCCTTCGTCTTCGTAGATGTCCGAAGCTGGCTGAGTGGAGCTGGAGCACAGGTGACCGACGACGAACTTGACGCCGTCGTTGACGACCTTGTTCGCAACGGCTACCGCTTGTTTCGGATCGCAGGCATCGTCGTATTCAACGGCTTCGAGCTTCTTGCCGTCGACGCCGCCCTTGGCGTTGATCTGCTCGATGGCCATTTTCGCGCCACTGAACTGCATGTCGCCGTATTGGGCTACTGGACCGGTTTTAGGACCGGCGATACCGATTTTGATGGTGTCAGCTGCGAACGAATGGCTGGCAACCCCGGCCAGAACCATAGCGGCAAACAGTTTGGAAATCTGCTTAGTAGCCTTAGTCATAGTGCTCCACTCTTACTGTTGTAATTTTTTTGAGTTCTGGCGCCGTAGCAGCAGAACCGGGTCAGATATCTTTGCGATACCCTCCGGAAATGCCCCCGGCAACTGTACCGGTACAGTGTAGAGCGCCGGTTGTCAGCCTGGGAAGCGGGCGCCGAGGGGCAAAACTTGGGGGTGTCGCATTTTTGAATGAAAAAGACAGAATTGCGGCGGGGCGTTCGTGGGCATATATCCCAATCAGCAGCATTCCTTGGCGTTCCTGCTCTTTTCGTTCGGTGCAGCCATTTGCAACCGGGTTTTTCTGGCGGACCACCGACGTTATCATTCGCGTCGATTTCTTTTCCGGACAGATCCCATGAATCAAGAACCTAGCACCCTCTATGCCAAGCTGCTTGGTGAAACCGCATCTATTACCTGGAAAGAGTTGGAGCCGTTCTTCGCCAAGGGTGCCCTATTGTGGGTCGACCCTGCGCTGGATTTGATCGCAGCTGCCGAGGCCGTGGCGTCTGATGAAGGCGAGAAAGTGGCTGCCTGGCTGGCCGAAGACAAACTCGCCAAGCTGTCTGAAACGCGGGCGCTGGATCTTTTTGAACGTGATCCGCAGCTGTGGGCGGTGGTGGTTTCGCCGTGGATTCTGATCCAGGAAAGGGCAGTCACTTCAGACGCTGCACCTTGATGGTGCGGCTGGTCATCAGTGAAAAGTGTGTAGCGCAGTAGCGTGATGGCAAGTTGCCGTAGAGAAACACCACAAGCGACGGTGGCCTCACGGTGACGTAAACGTAACGGGAACAGTTTAGTAAGCAGCCTAACGGCTGCTTAATTGTTTCTGGATATTGGAAAGGCTGGATTCTTCAGGGAATCGGCTGACCCCTTCGCGAGCAAGCTCGCTCCCACAGGGGAACGCATTCCAAATGTGGGAGCGAGCTTGCTCGCGAAGGGGGCGACTCGGTCGTGGATCAGACCGAGAACGACTTCCCGGTATGGTTATTGAGGGAAATAACCTTGGTCTTGCCAATCCGGTGACGATAAATCTCGCGCAAGTACTTGATCGACTTCTTCACGCAATCGCGCGACAGGCGAATGTCGTTGATCGAGACAAACTTCTCTTTGTCATTGATCAGCTCGCGGTACTTCTTCTCGTACATCGGTTTGATCGCGTACCAGTTGGTATCAAGGATTTTCGCCGGGTTCTCGAACTCGTTGAGCAGGTCGTCGATACGGTCTTCGTCGAACTCTTCGTTGATGATGAAATCGAGGATCGAGTTGTCCAGGGTCTCGTCGAAACGGTACGGGTTCTTCGCGAAGCAGCGCTTGATGAACGCCACGATCAAAGTCAGGAAGTCGTCCGACAGGCACGGGCTCTTGGCGATCAGGGTGGTCAGCGACAGGTTGGCCGATGCACCGATCACCAGCGCATAACGTTTGAGCGTGGTATTCGGGAACAGGCTGTTGAGGTGGGTCTTCAACCGGTTCAGGTCCATGTACGACAGCTTGTAGTCTTTCGGCAACGAGACAATCGAGACCACCGACGAGCAGTTCTTGAAGAAGTGCAGGTCGTGCAGTGCGGCGGCGTCGTAGCCGGAATTCTTGTACTGCTCCAGCGAAGCGCGATAGCGCTTGGACTCGATCGGCAGCAGGCTGATGCCTTCAATCGCCTGCGTCACTTTGTTGAAGTGCGGCAGGTCGATCGAGCGGAAGAACAGGTCGTCGATGTTCAGGCGCTGCGGTTCTTTGTCGAACACCTTGAATTTGTCGCTGCTCGGCGGCGGGGTTTCCGGCACCACCGATTCGGCGTAGGCAATCGCCACCGGGCCGGCGAGGCTCATGAACAGGTCATTGGCGTCGAGGCGAATGGTTTCGCCGATGTCGATGCCGGCGCGGCGGAAGTAGTTCTGGTCGTAGTCAGTGGTGACTGCCTGCGCCGTCAGAATGTTGAAGATCTGCTGCGAGATGTATTGATTGGCGTGCTTCTCCATGGCATTGACATCAATGTTCTGGATGTTGCCGTCATCGCTTTCTTCGGCGTAACGCATGATGTCGTTGGAGATCAGCATCATCGCGTTCCAAGGGCGGATACGGCCCATGACGCTGGCTTCGCTGCTGTCTTCATTGGCGAAGTTGTAGGAGAAATCCCATTCTTCCGAAAGGTATTTGCACAGCAGGCGACCGGCGTTGATGTGCAGCGCCTCGGACATTTCGCTGCGGTGATCGGAGATGTTCGGCAGCACGCAGATGCCGCTGGTGAAGATCGGTTCGAACACGAACGAATGCCCGCTCTTGCCGTCATGCTCATCCATCGGCTTGGTGTCGAACGTCTTGTTCATGTACGAGTGCTGCTGGGCCAGACCGAACTCCGAAGCCATGCCGGAACCGGTACCGCCGCCAGCACTGAAGATCGAGAAATACAGACGCGACTGGTTGGCTTTGATGCCGCAGCTGTCGATCAGGTACGAGTGGATCATTTTCCAGTCAGGGCTGGAGAAACGCTGGGTGTCCTTGTTGAGGATGATTTTCGCCAGGTACTGGCCGAGGATCGGCGCGTTACCGGCGCCACCGGCGTGGACTTCGGACAAGTCCATGATCTTCATTTTGCTGTAGTCGCGCAGGAAGCCGCTTTTCTCGCCCTTGCGCGAGAAACGGATGCGCCCGGCGATGTCCTTGTCGAGGTCGCCGAGCATCACCAGCGGTTCGACCAGGAACACCGGTTTGGTCGATTTGTTCGGGCCGATACGCAGGTTGTTCTTGATCCACTGCGCCGGGCTGTAACCCTTGTCGGCCAGTCGGCGATCTGCCGCACGGTCTTCGTTGTTGAATTCGTTGAGGTAGAACTTGCGCGCGTTGTATACCAGCTCCGCGACGTCGAGGGCGATGTTCGAGCCGCAGCGACCGAGGCCGATCAGACACACCGAGGGGAATTCCTGATCGTTGTGCTGTTCGTTGTCGCCTTCCAGGTGCGGCGGGCGCGGGAACACCAGATCACGCAGGCCGTCGAGGTTGTCGAGGATGCGGTCGGTGTTGGTTTCGGTGAAGTACAGGTATTGCTGAGTCGACAGCGGGCGCGACGGGACCAATGGCTTTGACGATGACGGGCTGTTGGCGGCGGGGCTCAAAGTCAGATCGGCTACCGCAGTGGCGGGATTGTTTTTAGAAGTCATTGTGCGCCATATACCTGGACTGGTTGGCTCGCTGGCCAATGCCGGCGAACCTCACGGAATAAGATCTCGCGTCTTTTAATTGCGCGAATTGAGCCCGAGCATCAGGGTTTTGGCCTGACTGTCGCTGGGGGGAATCCTTTCCTGATCGTTGATGAATCGGCCATTATTCGGCGATCTTTAATCGAAAAGAGGCAAAATGATGTCAACGCTACCTTCGTTGGGGTTCGCCGGAATCGGTCTGATGGGCCTGCCCATGTGCCGGCGTCTGTTGGCGGCGGGTTATCCGCTGACCGTGTGGAATCGCAACCCGGCCAAGTGCGCGCCACTGGTCGAGGCCGGTGCCCGGCAGGTGGCGACCGCCGCTGAACTGTGCGAACACGCCGACGTGGTGATGTTGTGTCTGGCCGATACGGCAGTGGTTCGCGAGGTGGTTTTTGGCGCTGGCGGTATCGCAGAAGGCGCGAAAAGCGGCCAGTTGCTGGTGGATTTTTCCAGCCTTGAACCGACGGCCACTCGCGAAATGGCGGCGCAACTGCTGGAGAAAACCGGAATGGCCTGGCTGGACTCACCGGTGTCCGGCGGCGTGGTTGGTGCCGAGGCGGGCAGTCTGGCAATCATGGTCGGCGGCGATGCGGCAAATCTGGAGCGTGTGCGCCCGGTATTGCTCAGTCTCGGCCAGCGCGTTACGCACATGGGCGGCATCGGCGCGGGGCAGGTGACCAAGGCCTGTAACCAGATGATCGTTGCGTGCAATGCTTTGGTCATCGCTGAAGTGGTGGCACTCGCCGAACAGGCTGGAGTCGACGCGAGCCTGATCGCCGAGGCGTTGGCGGGTGGTTTTGCCGACTCGAAACCGTTGCAGATTCTCGCCCCGCAAATGGCCGAAAGCCGTTTCGAACCGATCAAATGGCACGTGCGCACACTGCTCAAGGATCTCGACACCGCCGTCAAATTCTCCCGCGAACAGGGTTCGGCGACGCCGATCAGCGGATTGGCCGCACAACTGATGCGCCTGCATGGGGCGC
The DNA here is from genome assembly GCF_013363935.1 of Pseudomonas sp. 43A. Classification (NCBI taxonomy): domain Bacteria; kingdom Pseudomonadati; phylum Pseudomonadota; class Gammaproteobacteria; order Pseudomonadales; family Pseudomonadaceae; genus Pseudomonas; species Pseudomonas sp. 43A. The sequence goes on along the minus strand of NZ_CP054880.1, from coordinate 5,662,120 downwards.
AAGGCTATTTGGCGCAGGATCCTGCGACACTGGTGCAAATGTACCGCGCGCCAGAATCAACGGATTGACCGCGTGTGAGTGTTTGCGCTGATTGATTTCTTCCAGTACCGGGCGCAGTTCGTCCAGCGGCACCGGGCGGCTGAGCAGGTAACCCTGAATGAAGTCGCAGCCTGAGCGCTCAAGGAATTCGTACTGTTCCAGGCTTTCCACGCCTTCGGTCACTACCTGCAAATGCAGGGTGTGCGCCATGACGATGATCGCCTGGACGATCTCCATGTCGGCGGTCGCGGTGGGAATATCGAGGATGAACGAGCGGTCGATCTTCAGGGTGTTGAGTGGCAGGCGCTTGAGGTAGGCCAGCGACGAGTAGCCAGTGCCGAAGTCGTCGATCGACAGTGAGACGCCCAAGGCACGAATCTGCCGCAGCAGCACCAGGGTGTTGGCAATGTTGCCCATCAGCGCATTTTCGGTGACTTCCAGTTCCAGCCGTTCCGGCGCCACCCCGGCGGTGCGCAAGGCACTTTCGATTTCGTTGGCCAGTTCTTCCCGGGTGAGGTTGAGTGGCGAGCAGTTCCAGGCGATTTTCAGTTCTTCGCAGCCATGGCGCGACAGTTCACCCAGATCCTTGCAAGCGCGGCGCAGCACCCAGTTGTCCAGTTCGGCGATCAGGCCATTGTTTTCGGCGATGGTGATAAAGCGATCCGGGGTCAGCAACCCGTGCAGCGGATGCTGCCAGCGGATCAGCGCTTCGAGTTTGGTGACACGGCCGGTCTTCAGTTCGAAGATCGGTTGGTAATACAGCGTCAAACCGTTTTCCTCGCGCAGGGCATGGCGCAGTTCTTCTTCCAGTTGCAGCTCGAAGCTGGCGCGGGTCTTGAGGTTGGAACTGAAAAAGTGCAGGCCATTACGCCCCGCGCCTTTGGATTGATACAACGCCAGATCGGCGTGCTTGAGCAGTTCTTCGCAGGTGCTGCCATCCTCCGGAAACAGACTGATGCCGATGCTGGTGGTCATCACCATGCGGCGCCCGGCCAGTTCGATCGGCTCCTTCATCTTGTGCATGATGCGTTGGGCCATGTTGCGGGCTTCTTCACGGTCACGCAGGCTGATGAGGATGCAGAATTCGTCGCCGCCGAAACGCGCGACCACGTCTTCATGGCTGCGCACCGAGCCTTTGATGTGCTGGGCGATGACCTTGAGCAGTTCGTCCCCGGCGTCATGGCCGAGGCTGTCGTTGATCCGTTTGAAGTGGTCGATGTCGAGAAACATCACCGCGAGCATGCCGCCTTCGCTGGTTTTCTGGCTGAGTTTCTCGGCGAAAATCTGATTGAAACCGCGACGGTTGATCAGGTTGGTCAGGGCGTCGTAGTTGGCCACTTGTTGCAGCGACATGCGCGCCTGATCGAGCTGGCTGAGCAGGGCGTTGACGCGGCGCAGGTCTTCTTCCTTGTTCTGCAGTTTTTTATCGGCCAGCGCCGCACTGATCGCACTGCCAAGGATCAGCAGGATGATCAGCGCCACGGTCAGGCCCAGTTGCAGATGCCCGTTATCGCCGCCGCTCGCTGTCAGGCCTCCCTCGGGAAGAACCAGATCCAGCGCAGCCATGCCGGTGAAATGCATGCTGATGATGCCGGCGCCGAGTATCAGCGCAGCGCTGTACTTGAGCAACTGATGCGCCACGCCGCTGCCTTCGCTCAGATAGCGGGCCACCCACAGCGCGGCGAAACTGGCGCCGATGGCGATCACCACAGACAGCGCGAACAGTCCTGGATGATAGTAGGCGGTGGCGCTCGACTTCATCGCCGCCATGCCAACGTAGTGCATGCCGGCGATGCCCAGGCCGATGACAAACGCGGTTTTCAAGCAATGCAATGCACTCGGCTGCACTTCGCTCAGGGTTTGCATGGCCAGCCAAGAGGCGAGCAGGGCGATCAGCAACGAGAAAAGGGTGATGCCCAGGTCGTACTGAATGTCGATCGGTGTCTGGAAAGCCAGCATACCGATGAAATGCATGGCCCAGATGCCGCCGGCCAGGCAGGTCGCGCCGATCCAGCGCCAGATCCGCCGCGACCCCGGATCTTCGGCATTTACAACGCGCTCAGCCATATCCAGAGTGGCAAAACTCGCCGCGCAGGCAACCAGATAGGCCACCAGCACCAGCAAGGGATTATGTGTGCAATCTAAAATGACCTGCCCGCTCTCCGGCAACTCGGTAACAAACTGCAAACCAAGCCACTCCATAGCATGCCCCGTCTCTGAAGTCGTCCCGAGTGCGCGTTGAACGCAGTTGAATGTCAGGAGTATAGAGGCCGATTTCGGGGGGCAAGGGGTAGTGGCACATTGGCGCTAATGATTTCGGCATTAGCGTCATAGCGATTGGCGCTAAAGGCTTAAGCGATCTGTTCGAAAGGGATGTGCGCCCAGTCCGGTTGCAGCGGCGGCAAGCCGAAACGCGCGCGAGCCTTGTCGCAATCGACATTCTGTTCGCCGTTTTCCCATGACGATTCGAATTCGCGGCAGGGGCTGGAGCGCAATTCATAAATCGAGCACTTCACCTCGCTGCCGACTTCGCCTTCCAACGCCGTGCAGCGTGGCGATTTGCAGTCGGTGCCGTTCATCGCCACCCGACTGGGGCTGATCTGCGTGACCAGTTCATCGGGCACGGTGCCGCCGGAGGAAGCGCACTCACCCCAGAAAAAAGACACACGGAAATGGGAACAACAGGCACCGCAATTCAGACACGGACTGACTTCGGACATGGACGGGGGTATCAAAGGGATTGATCGGGAGATCCGGACGGATCCGGCGGCTATTCTAGGCTTCGCCACGGCGTTGGGAAGGGGTGCGTGAAACTATTTTTTTGTGGCAAGGTTTTGCCGCAAAAGCCCCGGTTTTCGGGGGATTCAAGCGTTATCAAGGGCTTACGTTTCGTTACAGTGCCATGGGCCGATATCAGGCAGACGAATGATCACAGACAGCCTTTGCGCGGCTGACTAGATTGCAGGTTCCGGGCTCGGATGCGTTGGCAGTGAAGCCCTATAACAATAAAGAGACGGACCCATGCAGAACTCGACCCAAGCGGCGAATGCCTGGCGCATTCTGTTCCTGCTGTTCCTTGCCAACCTGTTCAACTTCTTCGACCGCACCATTCCGGCGATCATCATCGAGCCGATCCGCATGGAATGGCACCTCAGCGACTTTCAACTGGGGATCGTCGGCACCGCATTCACCATTGTTTACGCGATCGCCGGCCTGCCGTTGGGGCGGATGGCCGATACCGGTTCGCGCAGCAAGCTGATGGGCTGGGGCCTGGCGACGTGGAGTGCGCTGACGGCGGTCAACGGTCTGGTCGGCAGTTTCTGGAGCTTTTTGATCGTGCGCATGGGCATCGGCATCGGCGAGGCCAGTTATGCACCGGCGGCCAACTCGCTGATCGGTGATCTGTTTCCAGCACACCGTCGGGCGCGGGCCATGGGTATTTTCATGCTCGGTCTGCCGCTGGGGCTGTTGCTGGCGTTCTTCACCATCGGCTGGATGGTGAAGGCGTTTGATAGCTGGCGTGCGCCGTTCTTTATTGCAGCGGTGCCGGGTCTGCTTTTGGCGATTTTCATGTTCTTCATCAAAGAGCCGAAGCGCGGCGCAGCGGAGACCGTGCAGGTTTCGCAAGAGAAAGTCGACAAGCCGATCCGCCGGATTCTCGCGGTGCCGACCTTTCTCTGGCTGGTGATGGCCGGGTTGTGCTTCAACTTCGCTACTTATGCCTGCAACTCGTTTCTGGTGCCGATGCTGCAGCGCTATTTCCTAATGCCGTTGCAGGAAGCGGCGGTGGCCACCGGCATCATTGTTGGCGTGACCGGGCTGGTCGGCTTGACTTTGGGCGGCTGGATCGCCGACAAGATTCACCAGCGTGTGGCCAACGGGCGGTTGTTGTTCGCCGCGTTCAGCCTGATTATCTCGACGCTGTGCACGGCGTGGGCGTTGCATTCGGGGCGGATCGAGATTGGCGTGTTTGTCGCGGTGTTCAGTGTCGGCTGGCTGTTTGCCTACAACTTCTACACCTGCGTTTATACGGCGATTCAGGACGTGGTCGAACCGCGCCTGCGAGCGACGGCGATGGCGTTGTTCTTTGCCGGGCTGTATCTGCTGGGTGGTGGTCTGGGGCCGGTGGTGGTCGGTGGTCTGTCGGATCATTTTGCGCACACGGCGATGCTGGCGGCGGGGGCTGAGCAGATGACCGAGGCGTTCAAGGCTGTCGGGCTGCATGATGCGATGTACCTGATACCGGTGGCGCTGTTTTTGACCATGGTGTTTCTGTTTCTGGCGGCGCGGTGTTTTGTGCGCGATGCGCAGCGGATGAAGGAGGGGTTGGTTGCGGTGGTTGAGCCAGAGGTTGCAGTAGCGACTGCATAGCCGCCTTCGCGAGCAAGCTCGCTCCCACATGGGAACGCATTCCAAATTGTGGGAGCGAGCTTGCTCGCGAAGGGGCCATCAGCATCAACTAACAAATAACAGACAGACAAAAAGGCCCGCATCACTGCGGGCCTTTCTGTTTTCAGCGGTGGAGCGGGGCGGTTTAGCCCGCCACCAACACCCGAATCGCTTCCAGACGCAACGCCGCTTTATCCAGCATCGCCAGACCCTGCTCACGCTGCTCACGCAACGCCACCAGTTCGCTGTCACGCACGGTCGGGTTGACCGCTTGCAACGCGGTCAGGCGCGCCAGTTCTTCGTCGGTGTCGGCCGCCAGACGGCGACGGGCCTCGGCCACGCGCTCGGCGTGACGCGGGGCGATCTTGTCTTCACCGGCGTTGATCCGTGGCGTCAGCTGATCGCGCTGGGCCTGGATGAACTTGTTGGCGCTGGCACGCGGCACGCTTTCCAACTGGTCGTTCAAGGTCTCAAACGAGACGCGAGCCGACAGGTCATTGCCGTTGGCATCGAGCAGGCAGCGCAGGGCGGCCGGCGGCAGGTAACGGCCCAGTTGCAGCGAGCGCGGTGCAACCACTTCGCTGACATACAGCAGTTCCAGCAAAACGGTGCCCGGCTTCAGCGCCTTGTTCTTGATCAGTGCGACAGCGGTGTTGCCCATCGAACCGGACAGCACCAGGTCCATGCCGCCCTGCACCATCGGGTGTTCCCAGGTGATGAACTGCATGTCTTCGCGCGACAGCGCCTGATTGCGGTCGTAAGTGATGGTCACGCCTTCGTCGTCGCCCAGCGGGAAACTGGCGTCGAGCATTTTCTCGCTTGGCTTGAGGATCAGGGCGTTTTCCGAATGGTCTTCGCTGTCGATGCCGAACGCGTCGAACAGGGTTTCCATATAGATCGGCAGGGCGAACTGATCGTCTTGCTCAAGGATGTCTTCGACCAGCGCTTCACCTTCGCCGGCGCCGCCGGAGTTGAGCTCCAGCAGACGGTCACGGCCGGTGTGCAGTTCGGCTTCGAGACGCTCACGCTCGGTGCGTGCTTCGTCGATCAGCGCTTGCCACTCACTGTCATCGGCTTCTTCGAGCAGCGGCAGCAGGCGCGGGCCGAACTGATGCTGCAAGGCGTTGCCGGTCGGGCAGGTATTGAGGAACGCGTTCAGCGCTTCGTGATACCACTGGAACAGGCGCTCTTGCGGGCTGGTTTCCAGATACGGCACGTGCAGTTCGATGATGTGCTTCTGGCCGATCCGGTCGAGACGACCGATACGCTGCTCGAGCAGATCCGGGTGCGACGGCAGATCGAACAGCACCAGGTGGTGAGCAAACTGGAAGTTGCGACCTTCACTGCCGATTTCCGAGCAGATCAGCACTTGTGCGCCGAACTCTTCGTCGGCGAAGTACGCGGCGGCGCGGTCACGCTCAAGGATGTTCATGCCTTCATGGAACACCGTGGCCGGGATGCCGGAACGCACGCGCAGGGCGTCTTCCAGGTCCATCGCGGTTTCGGCGTGGGCGCAGATCACCAGCACCTTGGTGCGCTTGAGCATTTTCAGCTGATCGATCAGCCACTCGACACGCGGGTCGAATTTCCACCAGCGCTCTTCTTCGCTGGCGTCCGGCTGGGCCTGGAAGCTGACTTCCGGGTACAGCTCGGCGTGTTCGCCCAGCGGCAGTTCGAGGTATTCGTCCGGGCACGGCAGCGGGTACGGGTGCAGTTTGCGCTCCGGGAAACCCTGTACGGCGGCACGGGTGTTTCGGAACAGCACGCGGCCGGTGCCGTGGCGATCGAGCAGTTCACGCACGAGGCGGGCGCTGGCTTCAGTGTCGCCATCGTTGACCGCGGTCAGCAGGGCTTCGCCTTCGTTGCCGAGGAAACCCTGAATGGTCTTGTGCGCCTTGGCCGAGAGGCGGCCCTTGTCGAGCAGTTCCTGAACGGCTTCGGCCACCGGGCGATAGTTGTCGCTCTCGGCGCGGAATGCAGCCAGGTCGTGGAAACGGTTTGGGTCAAGCAGGCGCAGACGGGCGAAGTGGCTGTCCTGACCGAGTTGTTCCGGGGTGGCGGTGAGCAGCAGCACGCCCGGGATGACTTCGGCGAGTTGCTCGACCAGCGAGTATTCCGCGCTGGCTTTCTCTTCGTGCCAGACCAGGTGGTGCGCTTCGTCGACCACCAGCAGATCCCAGCCGGCAGCGAACAGTGCGTCCTGCGCTTTCTCGTCGTCGACCAGCCATTCCAGCGCAACCAGCGCCAGTTGGGTGTCTTCGAACGGGTTGGTGGCATCGCTTTCGATGAAACGTTCTTCGTCGAACAGCGCGACCTGCAGGTTGAAGCGGCGGCGCATCTCCACCAGCCACTGGTGCTGGAGGTTTTCCGGGACGAGGATCAGCACGCGGTTGGCGCGGCCCGAGAGCAGTTGGCGATGGATCACCAGACCGGCTTCGATGGTTTTACCCAGACCCACTTCGTCCGCCAGCAGTACGCGTGGCGCGATACGGTCGGCGACTTCGCGGGCGATGTGCAATTGGTGTGCGATTGGCTGAGCGCGAACGCCACCCAGGCCCCAGAGCGAAGATTGCAGCTGGCGGCTGGTGTGTTCGAGGGTGTTGTAACGCAGCGAGAACCACGCCAGCGGGTCGATCTGCCCGGCGAACAGACGGTCGCTGGCCAGACGGAACTGAATGAAGTTCGACAGCTGGGTTTCCGGCAGGGTGACGGCTTCGTTCTGCCCGTTGAGACCGTGATAGACCATCAGCCCGTCGACGTCGTCGACTTGCTGCACGGTCATCTTCCAGCCTTCGAAGTGGGTGATGCTGTCGCCCGGCGAGAATCGCACGCGGGTCAGGGGCGCATTCCGTAGCGCGTACTGGCGGGTTTCGCCAGTGGCCGGGTAAAGCACGGTCAACAAGCGGCCGTCCTGTGCCAGAACGGTGCCTAAACCAAGCTCTGCTTCGCTGTCACTGATCCAGCGTTGCCCCGGTTGATACTGCTGCGCCATGCTGCCTGACTCCCACCTTGAAAAAGCGGGCTATCTTAACGGAATGCAGGCTTCAGGGCCAAAGGATTAGGAACAGCGGCGAGCTTTTAGCCGCGAGCTGCAAGCTGAAAAGAAAAGCGTCATGCGTCTGTTTTCTTCCTGTGCAGGGCACCTGTGAGTGCCAATCAGGTCACAGATTTGCGACGGATGGCTCAAGGCGCCTTTGCCGCAGCCGATAGCCTGCTGACAGGAGACCCTTTATATGTTGCCACCGATGCTCCCCCTGAGCGCTGTGCCGATCACTTCCCAGCAGGATCCGATCCGCCAGCGGCCGGACATTCCTCCGGTGGTGCCGGTTCAGGAAAGCTCCAACGAAAGCACGATCGATCTGCAAAAGCGCGATCCGGAAGAGGACCGCCTGCTGGCGCGCGAAGAACAGCGTCGTCAGCAAGAGCGTGACCGTCGCCGTCGCGAAGCCGACGAAGACCCGGAAGAACACCTGGCAGTGCCCGGTACCGAGTTGAACGCCGACAACACCGTGCCGGTGGTGCCGCTGATGGAAGATCAGCCGCGTCAGGGCTTGTGGGTCGATATCGAGATCTGATCTTCGGCTGGTCAGCGCTGGTGTGACGTTGCATTATTGACGCGGTCCTGCCGGTGATGTGGCAGTTGTGATCCTTTACTGCGATGTACTGAATGCCATGAGCCAAGACGACAAACTGATCGACCTCAGCACTGAGCGCGCCAAGCGGGTGCATGACATAAAAGAGAAGCGCCTGAACGAAGTGCGCCAGGCCTTCGAGCAGGCGATGCCGCTGGGAAAAGCCAAGAAAAAGTCGAAAAACAAGCCGAAAAAGCGTTGATCTGCCCCTGCATCCTTTGATGCAGGTCATTTAATTCCCCTCCTTTATCTCCCTTCGTTGCTGGTATTGATCCCGGTCAATTTGTGCGCCTGTGTGTTTGGTAACTTAGGTCCATCGCAGCAGAGCAGGGGCCAGGAGGCCAGTCATGTTTTTCGATAACGTGGTGTTTGCCGGGGTCCTGACTGTAGGGCTGATGGTTCTGTTTTTTGCAGGGTTTGGATTTTTTATCTGGAAGGATGCGAATAAGCGCAAGAAGTGATTCTTCTGGATTGATGAGCACGCAAGGCATTTTGGGGCGACTTCGGTTGCCCCTTTTTTTTGTGTCTTGGCGGCCTTTGGGCCGACCATGCTCCTGGGGTTCTGGGTGAATATCCGTTTTTGCGGGTGTTGCTGATTACGGTTCCGCCCTTACGGCGGGTCACCTTTTTCAAACGCCAAAAAGGTAACCCAAAAGGCTTGCTCCTGCGTTCGGCCCTCGCAGGCTCGGGTTCCTTCGCTGCGGGATCGATCCGGGCGCAGCGGCTCCGGTTTGCTTCGCTGCACCTCCTTCCGCTGTGTTTGGCTTCGCCAAACGGTCGCTGCGCTCCCACGCCCGGATCAATCCCTCCACTCAGCCTTCCGACGTCGCCTTACAGATCAAGATCAAGAGCAGGCGAGCTGACACTCGGCCTATTGAGTGGTGAAGAGCGGGGCGTGGTCGGCTTTGGATTTGTGGTGGATTTCCCCCTCATCGGAACGCCGCCCGCCCAGCCCTCTCCCGAGGGAGAGGGGGCCGGTTTGTGTGTTTTTCAAAGTCTGAGTTCAACGCGGTATCGCACGTCGGCGTACCTCTCCCAAACACCTCGGTCAGTCCCCTCTCCCTCTGGGAGAGGGCTAGGGTGAGGGGCTCTTGATCTGGCTTTTGATCTTGTTTTGGCTTTTGATCTTTTGCCCCTTCGGCAGGCCGAGCGAAGGTGTTCATCCGGGGGTAGGCGCGCAGCGCCGTGCGGCGTAGCCGCATACATCGAGAGGAGGTGCAGCGAAGCAAACCGTAGGCGATGCCCCCGGATGGACACCGTAGCGAGGGAACACTGAGCCTCAGCGAAGTGCCGTACGCCAGGGGCAAAGCCTTTTGGGTTACCTTTTTGGCGTTTGGAAAAGGTGACTCGCTGTAAGAGCGAAACCGCCAGCGGCAGCACTCGCAGCAACGGATATGCCCCCAATCCCAATCCCAAAACCCCAAACACAAAAAAAGGCGCGATCCTCTCGAATCGCGCCTTTCTCAAGTGCCACTATCTATCAACTACCCAGCGCCTTCGACGCCAGCCAGAACAACCCGGCCGACAGCGCCACAGTCGCCGGCAGGGTCAACACCCACGCCAACAGAATCGTGCGCACCGTGCCACCCTGCAGGCCGCTCTTGTTGGCAACCATGGTGCCCGCCACGCCCGAGGACAGAACGTGAGTGGTCGACACCGGCAGGCTGAAGATGTTGGCCATGCCGATCAGACTGGCGGTGGTGATCTGCGCCGACATGCCCTGGGAATAAGTCATACCCTGCTTGCCGATCTTCTCGCCAATGGTCAATACAACGCGTTTCCAGCCAACCATGGTGCCCAGGCCCAGAGCCAGTGCAACCGCCAGAATCACCCAGAACGGCGCGTATTCGGTGGTGGTGGTCAGGTCTTTGCGCAGCTTGTCGAGGTCAGCCTTTTCACGGGCTTCCAGGCCAGGCAGCTTGCCAACCTTTTTCGCGGTGTCGTCCAGGCACAGCAGGTAGCGACGAACCTCCACACGGCTTTCCGAAGACAGCGAATGGTAGTCCGCTACGCCTTTAAGGGTGTGCAGCAGAGCGGTGATAGTCGGTTCGGTCTGCTGCGGGTTGCAGCGGAATTTCTCCGGCAGGTCGCCTTCCACGCTTTTACCCAGGGCCAGGAATTCACCCAGCGAATCGGCGTTGCGCTGGTAGAACTGGCTCAGGTGCAAAGTCGCATCGCGAGTGCGTTCGATCTGATAGGTGGTGCTGTTCAGGTCGAGGACGAACTGCGCAGGGACGATACCGATCAGCACCAGCATGATCAGGCCGATGCCTTTCTGGCCATCGTTGGAACCGTGCACGAAGCTCACGGCCATGGCCGAGATCACCAGGACCAGACGGTTCCAGAATGGTGGGTGCTTCTTGTCGTCGATCTTGCGGCGCTGTTCCGGCGTCTTGTGCATCTTCGACAGCGGGCGCCACCATTTCAGGCCGATCAACACCAGCGCGGCGATCAGGAAGCCGGCCATCGGCGAGAACACCAGCGAGGCGCCGATGTCGATCGCTTTCTGCCAGTTCACGCCGTCAGCCAACGGGATATCGTTGATCAGGGCATTGGCCAGGCCGACACCGAGGATCGAGCCGATCAGGGTGTGCGAGCTGGACGCCGGAATACCGAAGTACCAGGTGCCAAGGTTCCAGGTAATTGCCGCGGCGAGCAACGAGAACACCATCGCCAGGCCATGGCCGGTGTTCACATTGATCAGCAGTTCCACCGGCAGCAAGTGGACAATGGCATACGCCACGCCAACGCCGCCCAGCAGCACGCCGAGGAAATTGAACACACCGGAAAAGAACACTGCCAGATGAGGCGGCATGGCTTTGGTGTAGATAACAGTGGCTACCGCGTTAGCGGTGTCATGAAATCCATTGATGAACTCGAAGGCGAGGACAAACGTCAGGGCGAGCAAGAGGCTCACAAGCACCCAAGCATCCAGTCCGCTGAATAAATCGATCATGAAGGTTTTCTGACCCGGTCGTAAGGGGGCGCGATTATGCCAGAAAAGACTGGAAATCGATGCCCTACCTGCTCATCGGTTACGCACTTCTTCGATTTAATTTGTTGCAGCGCATGAAAACCAAGCGTTGCGCAGGGTTTTTCAACCTGTTGATTATATTGAAAAAAGCCTTATTTTTCGGGCGCTTTCACCCATGCAGGGTGGTCTCAAACGCTTGTCTGAAATATCTGTGAAACGTGTAGGACGCCCATCCTCAACCCGCCAGGCCGGTTGATGGCCGCTGCCCGCGGGTAGCGGGCGCGCAAGGCATCGTCGTTCCACCGCGCTCGTAGCCGGTATGGACGCAAACCTTCAAAAGAAACGAAAACCGTGGCTCAAGGCTCTTCGGCTTTGAGTTCCTTTTCGATCTTTTCGATTTCTTGCTTGAAGACCTGATCCTGAACGGTCGGGCGTTTACGCCACGCTTTGCGTTCCGGTTCGGGCTGAGCGGCGTAGGTGGTGACTTCCCCGCCGTAAACTTCCTTGTAACGTTGTTCCTGGCGCTCAAGTTCCGCGCGCAGTTCGTCTTTCGTCACAGTGCTACCTGTATGAGTTGAGTTAAGTGTCTGGTGAAACGCACTGCAACGAACCGATTGAACGAGGCCACCGAGCATCCAACACCCGGACAGGCATTGGTGTAATCGGTGGGGCGATCAAGACTTCCGTGTTACAGGCGGCTACGGCACCAGATAAAAACTGACGCAGCATCAGTTTCCTGTTTCAGCGAGCGCAGGCGTTGCATGAGTGATGCGCGTCAGGCGCTGGCCGGGCTGTTGGCGATGGACATCGCCGCAGCGAGTGGCGACCTCGGCCATTAAGACAAGGCGTCACTGATGTGCATTATAGCGGTCGATTCGGGAATGACTATCTTTGCCAAGTTAAAAACGGTTCTGGATGTGTGATTGTTTTGTGACCCGCAACTTTTATCACTAGTTGAAGTGCGCGTTGGCCCTTATTTGCCACGCGATCAGTTTTTGGCGTCATTTAGTCGAACAACTAAAGCAGTGATTCAGATAACGGCCGAAGTTGCGCGAACCCCGGAAAGGGCTTGCGGCAAGCCGCACGGCAGATTGCGATTATCGGCTGACGGTTCGATAATCGCCCAATCTTGCAGGCTTGGCGCTTGTGCATTTGCCGGCGAGCCGCTTGTATAGCCCATTGATCCGTGCCGGATAAAAGGACAATAAATGAACGATCAAATGCGCAACTCCTTCACTTCCGTGGCACCGCCGATCGTCGCCTCGCCGGCCAAACGCATCCAGGCGCTGACCGGTGATCCGGATTTCATGACCTCGCTGGCCCGTGGTCTGGCGGTGGTGCAGGCGTTTCAGGAACGCAAACGGCACCTGACCATCGCCCAGATCAGCCACCGCACCGAGATTCCCCGCGCGGCCGTACGCCGTTGCTTGCATACGCTGATCAAACTTGGCTACGCCACCACTGACGGACGCACCTATTCGTTGCTGCCCAAAGTGCTGACCCTCGGCCACGCCTATCTGTCGTCGACGCCTTTGGCGGTGTCCGCCCAGCCATACCTCGACCGCATGAGCGAACAACTCCACGAAGCCTGCAACATGGCCACGCTGGAGGGCGACGACATTCTCTACATCGCCCGCTCGGCAACCACGCAGCGGCTGATTTCGGTGGATCTGTCAGTGGGTGGGCGCTTGCCGGCGTATTGCACATCGATGGGCCGGATTCTGCTGGCAGCACTCGACGACACATCGCTGCGTGAATACCTTGATCACGCCGAACTGGTGGCCAAGACCAGCCGCACGATCCATACACCTGATGCTTTGCTCGAATGCCTGCAGGAAGTGCGGCAGCAAGGCTGGTGCATCGTCGATCAGGAACTGGAACAAGGCCTGCGTTCGATTGCCGTGCCGGTCTACGATGCTTCCGGTCAGGTCGTTGCGGCGCTCAACGTCAGCACCCACGCCGGTCGCGTCAGTCGTACCGAGCTGGAGCAGCGCTTCCTGCCGGGCTTGCTCAGTGCCAGTCGCGACCTAAGCGCGCAGTTGTTCGCCTGATGAAGCTGTTCGATAAACGCACAGTGTTGCGTTTATCGAATTGACGCTAAAACCCTCGGATCATTAATGTCGCGGCAGCGTCATCCGGCGCTGATGTGAATGAGCCCGCCGGACTGCCGACTCCCATAATAATGACAAGAGGCAACTCACCATGCGCACGCTCCCCGACTGTCTCCGCTCCACCCGCTGTTGCCGGGTTTCCCGCAACGCCTGATCCAGACCTTCTATTCTTGTGTCCGTGCCGCTTATTGGCCGGCCGCCGTTCGACTGCGTTTTTTGCGTGGAATAAAAATAATGAACCAGCCTCAGTCCGCTGTGGGTAACTGCCTCGACGTGCAGACCTTCATCAATGCCCAACCGATCTCGCGCTATCAGTGGCGGGTGGTGATCCTGTGTTTCCTGATTGTCTTCCTCGACGGCCTCGACACCGCCGCGATGGGCTTCATTGCCCCGGCGCTGTCGCAGGACTGGGGCATCGACCGCGCCAGCCTCGGCCCGGTGATGAGTGCGGCGTTGATCGGCATGGTTTTCGGCGCACTCGGTTCCGGCCCTTTGGCTGACCGTTTCGGGCGAAAAGTCGTGCTCGTCGGCGCCGTGATTCTGTTCGGTGCCTTCAGCCTGGCGTCGGCCTACAGCAGCAACGTTGAGCAATTGCTGGTGCTGCGCTTCCTCACTGGCCTTGGCTTGGGCGCCGGGATGCCGAACGCCACCACTTTACTGTCGGAGTACACCCCCGAGCGCAAAAAGTCGCTGCTGGTGACCAGCATGTTCTGCGGTTTCAACCTCGGCATGGCCGGTGGCGGGTTTATTTCCGCCAAGCTGATACCAGCGTTCGGCTGGCACAGCCTGTTGTTGATCGGTGGGATTTTGCCGCTGATTCTCGCCGTGGTGTTGCTGTTCTGGTTGCCGGAATCGGCGCGCTATCTGGTCGTGCGCAATCGTGGCACCGACAAAATCCGCAAGACTCTGGCGCCGATTGATCCAGTCACTGTCGCCCAAGCCTCGAGTTTCAGCGTGCCTGAACAGAAGACCGTCAAGGCGCGCAACGTCTTCGCGGTGATCTTCTCCGGCACTTACAGCAGCGGCACCTTGTTGCTGTGGCTGACTTATTTCATGGGCCTGGTGATTGTCTATCTGCTGACCAGTTGGCTGCCGACGCTGATGCGTGACAGCGGCGCTAGCATGGAGCAAGCCGCATTTATCGGTGCCTTGTTCCAGTTCGGCGGGGTGTTGAGCGCGGTCGCTGTGGGATGGGCGATGGATCGCTTCAATCCGCACAAGGTCATCGGCACTTTCTACCTGCTGGCCGGGGTGTTTGCCTACGCGGTAGGGCAGAGCCTGGGCAACATTACGTTGCTGGCGACGTTGGTACTGGTGGCGGGGATGTGCGTGAACGGTGCGCAATCGGCGATGCCGTCGCTGGCGGCGCGTTTCTATCCAACGCAGGGGCGGGCGACTGGCGTGTCGTGGATGCTGGGAATTGGCCGCTTTGGCGCGATTCTCGGGGCGTGGATGGGCGCGACGTTGTTGGGCCTTGGCTGGAATTTCGAGCAGGTGCTGACGGCGTTGGTGATTCCGGCGGCGTTGGCGACTACTGCAGTGGTGATCAAAGGCATGGTCAGTCATGCAGATGCGACTTGAGTACTACTGTCAGAATCTTCTTTGAATGTTCTGGCCCCTTCGCGAGCAAGCTCGCTCCCACATTGGAATGCATTTCAAAATGTGGGAGCGGCCTTGCTCGCGAAGCCTTGGATCTTGATTGTTAGGGGAGTAACAATCTGTTCGATAAACGAACACTCAGTCGATTATCGGATTGTTTGGCGAATTTCCCAGGCTTAATCTGCAGTGACTCCGGCGCTGAACCTCGCGCCTTTTTATCACTGGCGATTCATTACAAAAACAGGAGCCCGCTCCATGGCTGAGATCCTTTCGCTGCACGACGCGGTGAAGCAATTCGTCAACGACGGTGACACCGTCGCACTCGAAGGCTTCACTCACCTGATCCCTACGGCAGCGGGTCATGAAATCATTCGTCAGGGCAAGAAAGATCTGACGCTGGTGCGGATGACGCCTGACCTGATCTACGACCAACTGATCGGCGCCGGTTGCGCCCGTAAGTTGATTTTCTCTTGGGGCGGCAACCCCGGTGTGGGTTCGTTGCACCGTCTGCGCGATGCGGTCGAGAAACAATGGCCGCACGCTCTCGAAATCGAAGAGCACAGCCACGCCGACCTGGCGAATGCCTACGTTGCTGGCGCTTCCGGCCTACCGTTCGCGGTGCTGCGAGCCTACGCCGGTTCCGACCTGCCGAAGGTCAACCCGCTGATCAAGACTGTGACTTGCCCGTTCACCGGTGAAGTACTGGCGGCGGTGCCGTCGGTGCGTCCGGACGTGACCGTGATCCACGCACAGAAAGCCGACCGCCAGGGCAATGTGCTGCTGTGGGGCATTCTTGGTGTACAGAAAGAAGCCGCACTGGCCGCCAAGCGCTGCATCGTCACCGTTGAAGAAGTCGTCGACAACCTCAACGCGCCGATGAACTCTTGCGTATTGCCGACCTGGGCCTTGAGCGCGGTTTGCCACGTACCCGGTGGTGCACATCCGTCCTACGCCCACGGTTACAACGAGCGCGACAATCGTTTCTATCAGGCGTGGGATCCGATCGCCCGCGACCGTGAGACATTTACCGCGTGGATCAACGAATACATCCATGGCTGCGCTGACTTCAGCGCGTTTCAGGCCAAGTTGGCCGCTGCTTCGGAGGCCAAGTAATGACTTACACCACCAATGAAATGATGACCGTCGCCGCAGCCCGTCGCCTGAAGAACGGCTCGGTATGCTTCGTCGGCATCGGCCTGCCGTCGAAAGCCGCCAACCTCGCGCGCCTGACTTCTTCGCCGGACGTAGTGTTGATCTACGAATCGGGTCCGATTGGCGCCAAGCCAAGCGTGTTGCCACTGTCGATCGGTGACGGCGAGTTGGCGGAAACCGCTGATACTGTCGTACCGACCGGTGAGATTTTTCGCTATTGGCTGCAGGGCGGGCGCATCGACGTCGGTTTTCTCGGCGCCGCGCAGGTCGACCGTTTCGGCAACATCAACACTACCGTGGTCGGCGATTACTTCTCGCCGAAAGTGCGTTTGCCGGGTGCCGGTGGTGCGCCGGAGATCGCCGGTTCGGCGAAAAGCGTATTGATCATCCTTAAACAGTCGGCGCGCTCGTTTGTCGACAAGCTCGATTTCATCACCTCGGTCGGTCACGGCGAGGGCGGCGATTCGCGCAAACGTCTGGGCCTGCCGGGCGCCGGGCCGGTCGGCATCATCACCGATCTGTGCATCATGGAGCCGGAAGAGGGTACCCACGAATTCGTGGTCACCGCACTGCACCCGGGCGTGACCCGCGAGCAAGTGGTGGCGGCCACCGGTTGGGCGATTCGTTTTGCTGACAACGTCGAAACCACCGCTGAACCGACCGACGTCGAACTGACCGCGCTGCGTGATCTTGAAGCGCGCACCGCCGCCGCCCACGGCCAGGCACCGGGAGAAGCATGATGCGTGACGTTTATATCTGCGACGCGATTCGCACGCCGATCGGCCGTTTCGGCGGCGGACTGTCCGCGGTTCGCGCCGATGACTTGGCCGCTGTGCCGATCAAAGCCCTGATGGAGCGCAATCCCTCGGTGGACTGGAACGCCATCGACGAAGTGTTCCTCGGCTGCGCCAACCAGGCCGGCGAAGACAACCGCAACGTTGCGCGCATGGCGCTGCTGCTGGCCGGTCTGCCGGAAAGCGTGCCGGGCGTGACCCTCAATCGTCTTTGCGCCTCGGGCATGGACGCCATCGGCACCGCATTCCGTGCGATTGCCAGTGGCGAGATGGAGCTGGCGATTGCCGGTGGTGTCGAGTCGATGTCCCGTGCACCGTTCGTGATGGGCAAGGCTGACGCAGCGTTTTCGCGCAACATGAAACTGGAAGACACCACCATCGGCTGGCGCTTCATCAATCCTTTGATGAAGGCGCAATACGGCGTCGACGCGATGCCGCAGACCGCTGACAACGTCGCCGACGACTATAAAGTCTCGCGCGAAGATCAGGACGCTTTCGCCCTGCGCAGCCAGCAACGTACCGCCGCGGCGCAGGCCGCCGGCTACTTCGCTGAAGAAATCGTCGAAGTACGGATTGCCCACAAGAAGGGCGAAACCGTGGTCAGCCAGGACGAACATCCGCGCGCCGATACCACGATTGAAGCGTTGACCAAGCTGAAACCGGTCAACGGCCCAGACAAAACCGTCACCGCCGGCAATGCTTCTGGCGTCAACGACGGTGCTGCCGCGCTGATTCTGGCTTCCGCTGAAGCGGTGAAAAAACACGGCCTGACCGCCCGCGCCAAGGTGCTTGGCATGGCCAGCGCCGGTGTCGCGCCGCGGGTAATGGGCATCGGCCCGGTGCCAGCGGTGCGCAAATTGATTGAGCGTCTCGGCGTAGCCGTCAGCGATTTCGACGTGATCGAGCTCAACGAAGCGTTTGCCAGCCAAGGCCTGGCGGTGCTGCGTGAACTGGGTCTGGCGGACGATGCCGCGCAGGTCAACCCGAACGGTGGCGCTATTGCCTTGGGTCACCCGCTGGGCATGAGCGGCGCACGACTGGTGCTGACCGCCCTGCATCAGCTGGAAAAGACCGGTGGCAAGAAAGGTCTGGCGACCATGTGCGTCGGTGTCGGCCAAGGTCTGGCCCTGGCCATCGAACGCGTCTGACGCAAGCCGTGACGAAAAAGAACAGAGGAAAGCGACATGTCTGACAAGCCTGGTTACCGTCGTCCGCAGGAAGGCACTCAGCCTGAGTACCTGCACCCGACGTATCAATCCACCAACCTGCGCTCGCCGTCGAAGCCGTTGGTGTTTCTGCCGCACTCGCTGTCGGAAATCACCGGCCCGACCATCGGCGCCGAGCGTGTGGGCGACACCGATAACGACCTGACCGCCCAGCATGAAGGCGAGCCGCAGGGCGAACGCATCATCATTCACGGCCGCGTGCTCGATGAAAACGGCCTGCCGGTGCCGGGAATTCTGGTGGAAATCTGGCAGGCCAATGCTGCCGGCCGCTACAACCATAAGCGCGACCTGCACGATGCGCCGCTGGACCCGAACTTCACCGGCACCGGCCGCACCGTCACCGACGCCGACGGCTGGTATCAGTTTCAGACCATCAAGCCCGGCGCCTACCCGTGGGGCAACCACCACAACGCCTGGCGTCCGGCGCACATCCACTTTTCGCTGTTCGGGCCGAGCATCCTCACTCGTCTGGTCACGCAAATGTATTTCCCGGGCGATCCGCTGCTGGCCTACGACCCGATCTACAACTGCGTGCCGGACACTTCGGCCAAGGAACGCCTGATCGCCCGTTTCGATCTGGAAAAAACCATTCCGTCCTACGCCCTCGGTTATCGCTGGGACATCGTGTTGCGCGGGCGTGAAGCCACGCCGATGGAGAAATAAGATGACGCTGACTGCGACCACGTCCCACACCGTCGGGCCGTATTACCACATCGGCCTGACCTGGCTGAACCGCGAAAATCTCACCGTCGAGCAGACCCTCGGCGAGCGTGTGGCGATCACCGGGCAAGTGGTGGATGGCAATGGTGATGTCGTCAACGACGCCATGCTCGAAGTCTGGCAAGCCAACGCCGCCGGCAAGTACGACCACCCGGAAGACGAGCAGGACAAACCGCTCGATCCGCACTTTGAAGGTTTCGGCCGGGTACCGGTGGATGCGGAAGGGCGCTTCCGTTTCACCACGATCAAACCGGGCACGGTTGAAGGGCTGAAGGGCTCGACCCAGGCGCCGCATCTGGTGGTGCTGGTGTTTGCCCGTGGCTTGGTGAAGCACTTGCTGACGCGAATCTACTTTGAAGGTGAGCCGGCGAACGTTGATGATCCGTTGCTCGAGTGTGTGCCGGCCGAGCGCCGCACGACGTTGCTGGCCAAGCAGGACGCCTCGGGTGTTTACCAGTGGAATGTGATCCTGCAGGGCACTGACGCCGAGACCGTGTTCTTCGATTACTGAAGAACACCCCAATCCCTGTAGGAGTGAGCCTGCTGGCGATGGCGGTGTGTCAGATTTAAATGGTCTGAATGACACACCGCCATCGCGAGCAGGCTCACTCCTACAAGGGAACTGTGTTGCAGATGGAACTGTGGAACGGGACTGTTGCAAAGTATGTCTAGACTCTCACTGTCCCTATCGAGTGAAAAACAATGACAACCACCACCTCCCATTACACCGGTGAAGAGCGCAGCAAGCGCATCTTTGCCATTGTCGGCGCCTCGTCCGGCAACCTCGTCGAATGGTTCGACTTCTACGTCTACGCCTTCTGCGCGATCTATTTCGCCCCGGCGTTTTTCCCCTCCGACAACCCGACGGTGCAGTTGGTCAACACCGCTGGCGTGTTCGCTGCCGGCTTCCTGATGCGCCCGATCGGTGGCTGGATTTTCGGTCGCGTTGCCGACAAGCACGGTCGCAAGAACTCGATGCTCATCTCGATTCTGATGATGTGCTTCGGCTCGTTGCTGATCGCCTGCCTGCCGACCTATAAAGATATCGGCGTCTGGGCGCCGGTCCTGCTTTTGTTTGCACGCTTGCTGCAAGGCCTGTCGGTCGGCGGTGAGTACGGCACCACCGCGACCTACATGAGCGAAGTCGCGCTCAAGGGCCAGCGCGGATTTTTCGCCTCGTTCCAGTACGTGACGCTGATCGGCGGGCAATTGCTGGCGGTGTCGCTGGTGGTGATCCTGCAGCAATTCCTCACCGAAGAAGACCTGCGTGCCTACGGCTGGCGGATTCCGTTTGTGGTCGGTGCAGTGGCGGCGCTGATTTCGTTGTTCCTGCGTCGTTCGCTGAAAGAGACCACCAACAAGGAAACCCGCGCGCACAAAGACGCCGGCAGCATCAGCGCGCTGTTCCGCGATCACAAAGCCGCGTTCATCACCGTGCTCGGTTACACCGCCGGTGGTTCGCTGATTTTTTACACCTTCACCACGTACATGCAGAAATATTTGGTCAACACTGCGGGTATGCATGCCAAGACCGCCAGCTACATCATGACCGGTGCGCTGTTCCTGTATATGTGCATGCAGCCGCTGTTCGGCATGCTCGCCGACAAGATCGGCCGACGTAATTCGATGTTGTGGTTTGGCGCGCTTGGCACGCTGTTCACCGTGCCGATTCTGCTGAGCCTGAAAAGTGTCAGCAGCCCGTTCCTCGCGTTTGTGCTGATCACCGTCGCGCTGGCGATTGTCAGTTTCTACACCTCGATCAGTGGCCTGGTGAAAGCCGAAATGTTCCCGCCGGAAGTCCGCGCCCTCGGCGTCGGTCTGGCTTACGCGGTGGCGAACGCGATCTTCGGCGGCTCGGCAGAATTCGTCGCGCTGAGCTTGAAGAACATCGGTATGGAAAATTCCTTCTACTGGTACGTGACGGCCATGATGGCGATCGCCTTCCTGTTCAGTCTGCGTTTGCCGAAACAGGCGGCGTACTTGCACCACGATCTCTAACCCGATGCGCGCGGGCCGTGATGGCCCGCGCCGGCAAGGACTGTTTATGACTCAGCGACCGGGCAATCAATTGTTCGATGCCTATTTCACTGCCCGTGATATGCGCGAAGTGTTCTGCGATCAGGGCCGCGTGCAGGCCATGCTCGACTTTGAGGCGGCGCTGGCCAGGGCCGAGGCGCGGGTTGGATTGATTCCTTCTGCTGCGGTGAAACCTATTGCGGCGGCGTGCAGCGCTGATCTGTATGACTTTGCGGCGCTGGGCGAGGCGATTGCCACGGCCGGCAATTCGGCGATTCCGCTGGTCAAGGCGTTGGGCAAGCAGATTGCCGCTACCGATGCAGAAGCCGAGCGCTATGTACATTTGGGCGCGACCAGTCAGGACGTGATGGATACCGGGCTGGTGCTGCAATTGCGGCAGGCACTGGCGTTGATCGAGAACAATCTGACGCAACTGGCTGACTCTCTTGCTGTTCAAGCACAACGTCATGCTGCAACGCCGCTGGCCGGACGCACTTGGCTGCAACACGCGACACCAGTGACCCTGGGCATGAAAATCGCCGGATGGCTGGGCGCTGTCACTCGTAGCCGCCAACGTCTGCGCGAACTCAAGCCGCGTCTGCTGGTGCTGCAGTTCGGCGGTGCCTCCGGGACCCTCGCCGCGTTGGGCGAACAGGCCTTGCCGATTGCCCAAGCGTTGGCCGAAGAACTGCAACTGACCTTGCCGGAACAACCGTGGCACACCCAGCGCGATCGCGTGGTCGAGTTTGGCGCGGTGCTCGGTTTGATCGCCGGCAGCCTCGGCAAATTCGGCCGCGACATCAGCCTGTTGATGCAGACCGAAGCCGCCGAGGTTTTCGAGCCATCGGCGCCGGGCAAGGGCGGTTCGTCGACCATGCCGCACAAACGCAATCCGGTCGGCGCAGCGGTGTTGATCGGCGCAGCGACGCGGGTGCCGGGGCTGGTCTCGACGCTGTTCAGCGCGATGCCGCAGGAACATGAACGCAGTCTCGGTTTGTGGCATGCCGAATGGGAAACCCTGCCGGAAATCTGCTGCCTCGTATCCGGTTCACTGCAACAAGCGCGATTGCTGGCGGATGGGCTGGAAGTCGACGCTGAACGTATGTCGCGCAATCTCGAACTGACCCAAGGGCTGGTACTGGCCGAAGCGGTGAGCATCGTCCTCGCCCAGCGGGTCGGTCGCGACACCGCGCATCACCTGCTCGAACAGTGCTGCAAACGCGCAGTGGCCGAGCAGCGCCATTTACGCGCCGTACTGGGTGACGAACCGCAAGTCACTGCTGAGCTGAGCAGCGCTGAACTCGATCATCTTTTGAACCCCGCCCATTACCTCGGTCAGGCGAAAACCTGGGTCGAGCGTGCGGTGGCCGAACACAACGCATTGTCTGTCTGAAAGGAGAGGGCTGTGGCTTTCGTTCAACTCGCCGATGGCGAACTGCACTATCAAATTGAAGGTCCGGTCGATGCGCCGGTGCTGGTGCTGTCCAACTCGCTGGGCACCGATCTGCATATGTGGGACGCGCAGATGCCGGCGTTTACCGAGCATTTTCGTGTGTTGCGTTTCGACACCCGTGGCCACGGCAAATCGCTGGTGACGCCGGGGCCTTACAGCATTGAGCAATTGGGTCACGACGTGCTCGGTCTGCTGGATGCGCTGCACATCGAGCGCGCGCATTTCTGCGGGCTGTCGATGGGCGGTCTGATTGGGCAGTGGCTGGGGATCAACGCTGGTCATCGTCTGCACAAGCTGATCGTCTGCAACACTGCGGCAAAAATCGGCGATCCATCGGTGTGGAATCCACGCATCGAAACCGTGCTGCGTGATGGCGCTGCAGCGATGGTTGCCCTGCGTGACGCGTCGATTGCCCGTTGGTTTACCCCGGACTTCTCGGCAGCGCACCCGGCGGCGGCCAAGCAGATTACCGACATGCTCGCGGCCACTTCACCTGAAGGTTATGCGGCCAATTGCGCGGCAGTGCGTGATGCCGATTTCCGCGAGCAACTGGCTTCGATCAACGTGCCGCTGCTGGTGATTGCCGGTACGGAAGATGCGGTGACGCCGCCGTCCGGTGGGCATTTCATTCAGGAACATGTACGTGGTGCGGAGTACGCCGAGTTCTATGCGGCGCACCTGTCCAACGTGCAGGCTGGCGCAGATTTCAGTGATCGCGTGTTGGCGTTTTTGCAGGCTAAGTGAGGGAGTTTTTGTGGACGAGAAACAACGTTACGACGACGGAATGCAGGTACGCCGCGCGGTGTTGGGCGATGCGCATGTCGATCGCAGCCTGACCACGCTGACCGAGTTCAACTCGGAGTTTCAGGAGATGATTACCCGGCATGCCTGGGGCGATATCTGGACGCGTCCGGGCTTGCCTCGGCACACGCGCAGCCTGATCACTATCGCCATGCTGATTGGCATGAACCGTGAGGGTGAGCTGAAACTGCACCTGCGCGCGGCGGCCAATAACGGCGTGAGCCGGGGCGAGATCAAGGAAGTGATCATGCAGAGTGCGATTTACTGCGGGATTCCGGCAGCGAATGCGACGTTTCATTTGGCTGAATCGGTGTGGGATGAACTGGGTGTTGAATCCCGGGATTGATGGCGCCCGAAACAACGCCTTCGCGAGCAAGCTCGCTCCCACATTGGAGTTGTGTCGATCACAAAAAAAATGTGGGAGCGAGCTTGCTCGCGAAAGCGCCAGACGCCGTTATGTGTTAATCAGCGCATGCGCTCAAACCCTGGCAACAATAAATATCCGCTTGAACGCAAACAACGTATGCCCATCCCCCTCCTGCGGATAATGCTCATGCACCCGCATCAGGTAATGATAAATAAACCGCGTCTGTTCCTCTGGACTCAGCGCCTGCATCACCGGCCGCAGCGCCGAGACTTTCACCCAGTCATATACCGGTGATTTGCCGTCGACTACCTGCAGCTGCTCGGTCTCCCAGATATCCAGCGAGGAGGTCAGCGGCGCGAGCAACCGGTAATAATCCTCCAGCGCCAACAACGGCCGCGCCGACATGCGCTGGCGCAGTTCAGGTGTGCCTATCGGCGTGCCATCGGGACCGCCGTTTTCGAGGGTGTCGAGCATCAGCCGATACCACAGCGCATCACGCCAGTCCGGCATGTGCGCTGCCAGACAACCGCCGGTGTTGATATGGCCGAGCAGGCGCGGCAGCAACGTTTCGTGGCCGTCGATAAAGTGCAGCACGGCGGCAGCGAACAGCAGATCCGCCGGCTGCTCCGGTTGCCAGTCGAGCAGACCGCAATGTTTCCACAACGCTTTGACCGGCAGACAGCGCGCTTCGTCGAGCATCTGCGCGGAGCTGTCGATTCCCTGCAACTGCGCACGCGGCCAGCGTTTGGCCAACAACTGCGTGGCAATGCCGGTGCCGCAGCCAAGGTCGTAAATACGTTGCGGGTTGGGCAGGTCGACACGGTCGAGCAATTCATGGACCGGGCGTTGCCTGAGACGGGAAAACTGCTGGTACGCCTTGGCGTCCCAGTCGGGTGTTGCGAGACGAGAGATCATTGAGGTGGTCCTCCGGTGATCGTTGGTGTCTTCCGATGACAACCTGGCTCCCAGCTTGAGGACCGACTACGACGACGGAAGCGGAAAGGTGAAGCACCTGAGTCCTTCAGGTTTTGTCACTTTACCTGCCGACCGGCAAAGTGCCACTTCTCCTGACCAATGGCGAGAATTCCAATGTAGGAGCTGCCTAAGGCTGCGATCTTTTGATCTTGTTTTTAAGATCAAAAGATCGCAGCCTGCGGCAGCTCCTACAGGGGTGGATCGGTGTTTACAGGAGGCTGATCGGATAGCTGACGATCAAGCGGTTCTCATCGAATTCGTTGTTGCTGAAATCCCGGCGCATGGTCGAGTTGCGCCACCGGACGTTCAGGTCCTTCAGCGCGCCGCTCTGCACGGTGTAGCCCAGTTCCGATTCGCGGCCCCATTCCTTGCCATCGGTGATGGTCCCGGTGTGCACGTTGTCGCCGCTGATGTAGTGGTTCATCAATGTCAGGCCGGGAACGCCCATGGCAGCGAAGTTGTAGTCGTGACGCAACTGCCAGGAGCGTTCCTGCGCGTTGTCATAGCTGGCGTTGTAGCTATCGTTGGCCAGCGTCCCGCCGCTGGTGCCGTTGACGCGCATCCACGCGCTGTCGCCAGTGAGTTTCTGTAGACCGACGTAGAAGGTGTTGCCGCCGTACTTCGCCGAGAACATCCCCGACCAGGTTTTGTTGTCGAGGTCTCCAGCGCGGGCGCTGCCATCGTCCTTGCCGTAGAAGAAGCCGAGGTTGGCGCCGAGGGTCCAGTCGCCCAGCGGCTGGCTGTGGATCAGGTTGACGTATTGCTGGCTGTAGATGTCTTTGAGTTCGGCATTCCACAGGCCGATCTGCGTGCGTTTTTCGTTGAAAACGTATTCGCCGCCCTGGAAGTTGAAGCGATCAGAGGTGAACGCCGCTTTGCCGGTCATCGACATGTCGCTCATGCTGCTGTCGTCGCGCGGGCTGTTGGCGCGGAACTGGCCGCCGTAGAGGGTCAGGCCGTCGATTTCCTTGGACGTGATCTGCCCGCCGCGAAAAGTTTGTGGCAATGAGCGGCCATCGTCTGAGCGCAGGATTGGCAATACTGGCATCCACTCGCCGACCTTCACTTCGGTCTGGGAAAGTTTGGCTTTGAAGGCGACGTTGGTGCGGCCGAAGTTGTCCGCCGGACGGCCGTCATGATCCAGCGGCAACAGCTGTGTGCCACCCGTGCCTTTGCCGCCATCGAGTTTCACCGAATACAGGCCCAGTACATCCATGCCGAAACCGACGGTGCCTTGGGTGAAGCCGGATTTGGCGTCGAGAATTAAGCTCTGCGTCCACTCTTCAGCCTTGCCCTGAGCCTTGGTCGGGTTGGTGAAGTTGCGGTTGATGTAGAAGTTGCGCAGGTTCAGGTTGACCTTGGCCCCTTCGATGAAACCGGCCTCTTCAGCCGCAGCGGGCATCGCCGCGCTGGCCAGGGCCAGGGCGATCAGACCGGGAAATGCGTAAGGCGCAGGGGAGGTTGTCATAGCTGGGGTCTCTCTTGTTTTTTTAAGGCGAACGGGTGCGCTGCGGCCGTTTTTTACGGTGCAGAAATGCGATGAATTCAGGGGGTAAGGCGACGGCGGTCAGCCGGTCGGAGCAGGGCGCGGGAGCATGGTATCTAACCTGTTGTTATTGGTTTTGTGGAGCGAATGGTGCGGGGCGCGGATGTTTTGATTCAATTGGTAAAAGCGGGTTTTGGGCGATTATCGAACGCAACATTGAGCCGGGTTTTTTGGGTGGATGTGCGGGCCTCTTCGCGAGCAGGCTCGCTCCCACATTTGGAATGCGCTCCCCTGTGGGAGCGAGCTTGCTCGCGAAGGGGCCAGCCCAGACACCACAACTTTCTGACAGGCAACAAAAAGCCCACCAATCGGTGGGCTCCTTGTGTTCACCTGATGATGATCAGAACAACTTCATCTTCGGTGCTTCTTCTTTCAGCGGTTCGTTCTGCGCGGTTTGCGCATTCCAGCCACCGCCCAGGGCCTTGTACAGGTTGACCGCACTGGTCAGCTGCGCGAGGCGGTCGGTGATCAGCGCTTGTTGCGCGCTGAACAGCTGACGCTGGGCATCGAGGAAGGTCAGGTTGCTGTCGACGCCGATGCGGTAACGACGTTCGGCCAGACGGTAGTAATCCTGGTTGGCCTGTACGAAGTCACGCTGCGCTTGCAACTGCTCGGTGTAGGTCTGGCGTGCGGCCAGGCCGTCGGCGACTTCCTGGAAGGCCGTTTGAATGGACTTCTCGTAGTTCGCCACGCCAATGTCCTTCTGGATCTTGGCGGCGTCGAGGCTGGCGCGCAGGCTGCCGGCGTTGAAGATCGGTAGATTGATCTGCGGCTGGAACAGCCACGTCCCCGAACCACCCTTGAACAGGCCGGACAGATCCGGGCTCAGGCTGCCCGCGTTGGCGGTCAGGCTGATGCTCGGGAAGAACGCTGCACGGGCGGCACCGATGTTGGCGTTGGCCGCTTTCAGGTTGTACTCGGCCTGGAGAATGTCCGGACGACGTTGCAGCAGATCCGAAGGCAGACCCGGCGGTACGTCGCTGAGCAGGTCATCCGCCAGCGGTTTGGCCGCTTGCAGATTGGCCGGAATACCGGTGCCGAGCAGCAGGGTCAGGCTGTTTTCGTCCTGCGCCACTTGGCGGGTGTAACGCGCCAGTTGTGCACGAGCGTTTTCCACCGAGGTGCGCGACTGCGCCAGGTCCAGTGCCGAAGCGACACCGACTTCGTTGCTGCGGCTGGTCAGCTTGTAGCTTTCTTCGAAGGCACCGAGGGTGTCTTGCGTCAGCTTGAGCAGCTCCTTGTCCGCTTGCCAGGTCAGGTAAGCATTGGCGACGCTGGCGACCAGACTGATCTGGGTGCTGCGGCGTGCTTCTTCAGTGGCGAAGTATTGTTGCAACGCTTGCTCGCTCAGGCTGCGAACCCGACCGAACAGGTCGAGCTCGTAAGCGCTGATGCCGACGGTGGCCGAGTAGGAGCTGGTGATGCCCGCTT
The DNA here is from genome assembly GCF_013363935.1 of Pseudomonas sp. 43A. Taxonomy (NCBI): domain Bacteria; kingdom Pseudomonadati; phylum Pseudomonadota; class Gammaproteobacteria; order Pseudomonadales; family Pseudomonadaceae; genus Pseudomonas; species Pseudomonas sp. 43A. Next base: position 5,634,895 of record NZ_CP054880.1, on the reverse strand, counting down.
CACCGGTCTGCGAGGCACGGGCCGGAACCCGCTGACGGCTGCCGCTGGCATTGGCCGAGACCGCCGGGAACAGGTCAGCACGCTGGATGCGGTATTGAGCCGCGTAAGCGTCGATGTTCAGCGCCGCGACACGCAAGTCGCGGTTGTTTTCCAGGGACACCTGGATCAGCTGTTGCAGCGCCGGGTCATGGAAAAACTGCTTCCAGCCTTGCTCGGCCGCGGCCTGCGCCGGTGCCTGGGCCGGCGAATACGCCGGCCCCTGCGGGTACTGACCTGCGACCGGAGCCTCAGGCTGCTGATAATCAGGTATCAGCGAGCAACCGCTCAGCACGAAGGCGGCGACTGCGATGGAGAGTAGCGACTTGCTCATTGGCCAGCCTCTTTAGGAGTTTCAGTAGCTTCATCCTCGTCAGCGATCTTACGCTGGCCGATGGACGAAACCGTAACGAAGAACAGTGGGACCCAGAAGATCGCCAGGATCGTGGCCGTGAGCATACCGCCAATCACGCCCGTACCGATCGCATGTTGACTGCCTGAACCGGCGCCAGTGGAGATCGCCAACGGTACAACACCGAGGACGAAGGCCAGCGAGGTCATGATGATCGGTCGCAGACGCATGCGGCAGGCTTCAATCGCCGCGTCACGCAGGCTGCGTCCCTGTTCATGCAGTTCCTTGGCGAACTCAACGATCAGAATGGCGTTTTTAGCTGCCAGACCGATGGTCGTCAACAGCCCCACCTGGAAGTACACGTCGTTGGACAGCCCGCGCAGGCTGGTGGCCAGCAGCGCACCGATGATCCCCAGCGGTACCACGAGCATAACGGCGATCGGAATCGACCAGCTCTCGTACAGCGCCGCCAGACACAGGAACACCATCAGCAGCGACAGGGCGTACAGCGCCGGCGCTTGCGAACCCGACAGACGTTCTTCATACGACAGACCGGTCCAGGAGATGCCGACACCGGCCGGCAGCTTCTTGGCAATCGCTTCGACTTCGGCCATCGCTTCACCGGTGGAGTAACCCGGCGCCGGAGAACCGAGCACTTCCATCGCTTCCACGCCGTTGTAACGGGCCAGCTTCGGCGAACCGTAGATCCACTCGCCTTTGGCGAACGCGGAGAACGGCACCATGGTCCCGGCGTTGTTGCGTACGTACCATTTCTTCAGGTCTTCAGGGCTCATGCGAGCACCGGCCTGACCTTGTACGTAAACCTTCTTCACGCGACCACGGTCGATGAAGTCGTTGACGTAGCTACTACCGAAGGAGATCGACAGCGTGCTGTTGATGTCGGTGAGGCTCAAGCCAAGGGCCTGGGCTTTCTCGTCGTCGATTTCCAGGTGGTATTGCGGTTCATCGTTCAGACCGTTCGGACGCACCTGATAGAGCACCTTGCTCTGAGCGGCGAGGCCGAGGAACTGGTTACGCGCTTCCATCAGCTTTTCGTGACCGATACCGGCGCGGTCTTGCAGGAACACGTCGAAACCGGTGGCGTTACCCAGCTCCAGTACCGCAGGCGGGGCGAAAGCGAACACCATGGCATCGCGGAAACTGAAGAAGTGTTGCTGGGCACGCTGGGCCAGGGCAAACACGCTGTTGTCCGAGTTACGCTCGTCCCACGGCTTGAGCATGATGAACGCCAGGCCAGAGCTCTGACCGCGACCGGCGAAGTTGAAGCCGTTCACGGTGAACACCGAGGACACCGCGCCTGCTTCTTTATCCAGCAGGTAGCTGCGCATTTCGTCGATCACCACCTGAGTACGCTCGGCACTCGAACCGGCCGGGGTCTGCACTTGGGCGAACAGTACGCCCTGGTCTTCTTCCGGCAGGAACGCGGTTGGAATGCGGGTGAACAGCCAGATCATGCCGACCACGATCAGCAGATAGGCCAGCAGGTACGGCGCTTTGCGCGACAACATGTTGCCGACACCGCGCTCGTAGCTCTGCACACCACGATCGAAATTGCGGTTGAACCAGCCAAAGAAACCCTTCTTCGGCGTGCCATGCTCGCCTTTCGGAATCGCCTTGAGCATGGTGGCGCAGAGCGCCGGGGTGAAGATCAGCGCGACCAGTACCGACAGGGCCATGGCCGAGACGATGGTGATCGAGAACTGCTTGTAGATCACACCGGTGGAACCGCTGAAGAACGCCATCGGCAACAGTACCGCCGACAGCACCAGAGCAATACCGACCAGTGCGCCCTGGATCTGGCCCATGGACTTCTTGGTCGCTTCCTTCGGTGACAAGCCTTCTTCGCTCATCACCCGCTCGACGTTTTCCACCACCACGATGGCGTCGTCCACCAGCAAACCGATGGCCAGCACCATGCCGAACATGGTCAGGGTGTTGATGCTGAAACCGAACGCCGCGAGGATGCCGAATGTACCCAGCAATACCACCGGCACAGTCATCGTGGTGATGACCGTGGCGCGGAAGTTCTGCAGGAACAGGAACATCACCAGGAACACCAGCACGATCGCTTCGACCAGGGTTTCAACCACACCTTTGATCGATTCGGTCACCACCGGAGTGGTGTCGTACGGGAACACCACTTCCATGCCTTGCGGGAAGAACGGCTTGAGGTCGTCAATCGTCTTGCGCAGCGCCTTGGCGGTGTCGAGGGCGTTGGCACCGTTGGCCAGTTTTACCGCCAGACCAGAAGCCGGGCTGCCGTTGAACTGCGCGGAAATACTCGAGTTTTCACCGCCCAGACCGACGTCAGCGACGTCGCCGACACGCACTTGCGAGCCGTCCTGGTTAACTTTCAGCAGAATCGCCTTGAACTGCTCGGCAGTCTGCAGACGGGTCTTGCCGATGATCGTGGCGTTCAGTTGCTGGCCTGGCAGCGCCGGCAAACCGCCGAGCTGACCGGACGACACCTGGACGTTCTGCGCCGAGATTGCGGTGCTGACATCGCCCGGGGTCAGGTTGTACTTGTTCAACTTGGCCGGGTCGAGCCAGATGCGCATCGCGTACTGGGCACCGAAGACCTGGAAGTCACCGACACCGGCGGTCCGCGAGATCGGATCCTGCATGTTCGACACGATGTAGTTGGACAAGTCGTCCTTGGTCATGCTGCCGTCACGCGATACCACGCCGATGACCAAGAGGAAGTTTTTCACTGCCTTGGTCACGCGGATACCTTGTTGCTGCACTTCCTGCGGCAACAGCGGGGTAGCGAGGTTCAGCTTGTTCTGAACCTGCACCTGCGCGGTGTCGGAGTTGGTGCCTTGCTCGAAGGTCGCCGTGATGGTCATGCTGCCGTCGGAGTTACTTTCCGAGGACACATAACGCAGGTTGTCGATACCGTTGAGCTGCTGCTCGATCACCTGGACCACGGTGTCCTGCACGGTTTGCGCCGAAGCGCCCGGGTAGGTCACGGAGATCGCAATGGCCGGCGGCGCAATGCTCGGGTATTGGTTGATCGGCAATTTCAGGATCGAAAGTGCCCCGACCAGCATGATCACCAGGGCAATTACCCAAGCGAAAATCGGACGGTCGATGAAGAATTTTGACATGGATTACTCCCCTTTGCCGCCGGCGGCTTTGTCAGCTGCCTGAGCGGGGGCCGGGTTCTTGTTGCCGACATTGGTGGCTTCGGACGGGTTGACCTGAACACCCGGGCGCACGTATTGCAGCCCTTCGGTGATCAGACGATCGCCCGCTTTCAAGCCGTCTTCGATCAACCACTGACTGCCGACGGTGCGGCTGGCCTTGAGCTGACGCAGTTCGACCTTGTTGTCGGCGCCGACGACCAGTGCGGTCGGGGTGCCTTTGAGGTCGCGGGTCACGCCTTGTTGCGGCGCCAGAATGGCCGCAGCGTTGACGCCGGCCTGCAGCTGGGCGCGAACGAACATGCCTGGCAGCAGGGTGTGATCCGGGTTCGGGAACACCGCGCGCAGGGTCACGGAACCGGTAGTCGGATCGACCGTGACCTCGGAGAATTCCAGCTTACCGTCGAGCTTGTACTGGCTGCCGTCTTCCAGGGTCAGTTTGACCGCTGCCGAGTTTTCGCCGGATTTCTGCAGGCGACCGCTCTCCAGCTCGCGGCGCAATTCCAGCAGCTCAACCGAAGACTGCGTGACATCAACGTAGATCGGGTCCAGTTGCTGAATTGTCGCCATCGCGTCGGTCTGGCCATTGCTGACCAGCGCGCCTTCGGTGACCGAAGAACGACCGATACGGCCGGAGATTGGCGCGTAAACCTTGGTGTAACGCACGTTGATCTGCGCGCTCTGCAGCGACGCTTCCGATTCCATGCGGTTGGACACGGCGGTGTCGTATTCCTGACGGCTTACGGCCTGCTCGTCGACCAGTTGCTTGTAGCGGTCGGAGATCGACTTGGTCGAACGCAGGTTGGCTTCGGCGCTTTTCAGGGTCGCTTCATAGACCGATGGATCGATCTGATACAGCTGCTGGCCGGCTTTGACATCGCCGCCTTCCTTGAACAGACGCTTGAGAATGATGCCGTTGACCTGCGGTCGAACTTCCGCGATGCGGTACGCACTGGTGCGACCTGGCAGCTCGGAGGTGAGGGTAAACGCTTGTGGTTGCAGGGTGACGACGCCGACCTGAGGCGGTGGAGCGGCCGGTGCCGCTTCTTCCTTTTTACATCCGCTGAGCAGCGATGCCAGGGCGACGGCAGTGACCAGAGCGGTAACAGCTGGCTTGAATTGCATGAAGATCCTCGGGTCAGGCGCGCAAATAGCGCACAAGAAGTGTGTAAGGGTAAAAAAAGGATACCGGGTGGATAAGTAGCTTGCTAAGGAATATACTTACGTTCATGGTTGTTTGTAAATACCTTGGCGTCGTACCCACCCTGTTACAAAACTCGTCGCAAGGTTTGAAATTGTAGGCCGGGGAGCTGATCCGTGAGAGATCGCCCCCTCTTTATTCAGCGGATATTCAGCCATCCCTGAAACATCCTGTTTGAGGTTTTACTGTCATGGTCCGTCGTACCAAAGAGGAAGCTCAAGAAACCCGTAGCCAGATTCTGGAAGCGGCGGAGAAAGCCTTTTATGAAAGGGGCGTCGCTCGTACGACGCTGGCCGACATCGCGACAATGGCCGGCGTCACTCGCGGCGCTATTTACTGGCATTTCAGCAATAAGGCCGATCTGGTCCAGGCCATGCTGGATTCGCTGCGTGAGCCGCTGGATGAATTGGCCAGGGCCAGTGAAAGTGAAGATGAACTCGATCCGTTGGGCTGCATGCGCCAACTGCTGATTCATTTGTTTCATCAAGTTGCGCTGGACCCGAAAACCCGGCGTATCAACGAAATTCTGTTTCATAAGTGCGAGTTCACCGATGAAATGTGCGATTTGCGCCAGCAGCGCCGGGACGTCAGTCTCGATTGCAATGAGCGCATCGCTCTGACGTTGCGTAATGCGGTCAATCGCGGCCAGTTGCCGGAAGATCTCGACACTGCCCGCGCGGCCATCAGTATTCACAGCTATATCGATGGCCTTCTGTATGGATGGCTTCTGGCGCCGGACAGCTTTGAGCTGCATGCCGAGGCCGAGCGTTGGGTCGATACAGGGTTGGATATGCTGCGCCTGAGCCCCAGCCTGCGCAAATGAAACAAATGCGTAATTGGCACAGGTTATGTCAATTGGCCTGCCTTTATATAGCTTCGCAGCGGGGGGAGTTTAAACGTAGCGGGCTACGCATTTTGTAGGGAATTTGTGTCTTCTGTGTGAATGAGTGTGAGCCGCTTGCCCTCACCCTAGCCCTCTCCCAGAGGTAGAGGGGACTGACCGAGGTGTTCTTGCGAGATACGCCGACGTGAAAAATCCAGTCGAACTCAGGTTTCGAACATTCCCCGATCTGCCCCCTCTCCCAGAGGTAGGGGGGACTGACCGAGGTGAACGTTCGAGATACGCCGACCTGAGATATCAGGTCGAACTCCAGATTTGAAAAGCACACAGATCGGCTCCCTCTCCCTCGGGAGAGGGCTGGGGTGAGGGGCTGCGTACTAAAAAGCGCAATCAATCTCCCGGCGAATACAAAAAAGCCCCCGACTCTCACAAGTCGGGGGCTTTGTGTTTCTGCTACTTACAGCGCTGGATAGTCGATATAACCGACCGGGCCTTTGCCGTAGAAGGTTTCCGGGTGCGCATCATTAAGCGGCGCATCCGTCTTCAAACGAGCCGGCAGATCCGGGTTGGCAATGAACGGCACACCAAACGCCACCGCGTCAGCCTTGCCGCTGGCCAGCCATTCATTGGCGCTGTCTTTGGTGAACTTCTCGTTGGCAATGTACGGGCCACCGAAAGCTTCTTTCAATTGCGGGCCGAGACTGTCGGCGCCTTCTTTCTCACGGGAACAGATGAACGCGATGCCGCGTTTGCCCAGTTCACGCGCGACGTAGGTGAAGGTTTCCGCCAGGTTGTCGTCGCCCATGTCATGGGAGTCAGCGCGCGGTGCCAAGTGCACACCAACGCGACCAGCGCCCCAGACTTCGATCGCCGCATCAGTCACTTCCAGCAGCAGACGGGCACGGTTTTCCAGCGAGCCACCATAGTTGTCGGTGCGCTGGTTGGTGCTGCTTTGCAGGAACTGGTCGAGCAGGTAACCGTTGGCGCCGTGGATTTCCACGCCGTCGAAACCGGCAGCCTTGGCGTTCTCGGCACCAGTGCGGTAGGCGTCGACGATGTCGGCGATTTCAGCGGTTTCCAGGGCGCGTGGGGTCGGGTAGTCGGCCAGTGGACGAACCAGGCTGACGTGGCCTTTTGGCTGGATCGCGCTCGGTGCCACCGGCGCTTCACCGTTGAGGTACGAGGGGTGCGAGACGCGACCGACGTGCCACAGTTGCAGGAAGATCTTGCCGCCAGCGCCGTGAATGGCTTTGGTCACGTTGGCCCAGCCGCGCACTTGATCGTTGGACCAGATACCCGGGGTGTCCGGGTAGCCAACGCCCATCGGCGTTACCGAAGTGGCTTCGCTGAGGATCAGGCCAGCGGAAGCGCGCTGTACATAATATTCAGCCATCAGCGCGTTCGGCACGCGGCCTTCGTCGGCGCGGCAGCGGGTCAGCGGAGCCATGATGATGCGGTTGGCCAGTTCGATGTCGCCGAGTTTGATCGGATCAAAAATAGTTGCCATGTCTACAACCCTCGTAAGTGAAAGTTAATCAGTTAGTTGCCGGGGCCAGATCGGCATTGCCGTTCTGACGGAAAGTAATCAGGGTCACCAGCAGGGCGAGCACTGCCAGTGCGGCGGCTGCGAGCGGTACGCTGGTCAGGCCATAACCGTGGGCGATGACGCTGCCGCCGACCCAGGCGCCGAGGGCATTGCCGACGTTGAAGGCGCCAATGTTCAGGGTCGAAACCAGGTTCGGTGCGGCTTTGCCGAAGGTCACCACGTTGACTTGCAGCGCCGGTACGGCGGCGAAACACGCGGTGGCCCAGAGGAACAGGGTGATTTCAGTCGGGATCAGCGCGACGCTGGTCCAGGTCAGTACGGTGGAGACCACGGCCATGGTGATGAACACGCCGATCAGCGTGGCGGCCATGCCCTTGTCGGCGAGTTTGCCGCCGATGATGTTGCCGACGGTCAGGCCCAGGCCGATCAGCATCAGCGTCCAGGTCACGCCACGCGGCGACACACCGGTGACTTCGCCGAGCAGCGGGGCGACGTAGGTGAACAGAGTGAAGACGGATGCAGCGAACAGCGCGGTCATGCTCAGCGACAGCCAGATCCCGGCACCTTTGAGGGCGGCGAGTTCGGCGCGCATGTCGAGTTTCTCTTCGTCACGCTTGGCCGGCAGGAAACGGATCAGACCGATCAGCGCAATCACACCGATAACGGTGACCGCCCAGAAGGTCGAGCGCCAGCCGTATTGCTGACCCAGCGCCGTGCCCAGCGGCACGCCGAGGACGTTGGCCAGGGTCAGGCCGGTGAACATCAAGGCCACTGCCGAAGCGCGTTTATTCGCTGGCACCAGATTGGCCGCCACCACCGAGCCGATGCCGAAGAACGCTCCGTGGCACAGCGCGGTGATCACCCGGGCAAACATCAGCACGTTGTAATCACTGGCCATCGCACAGAGCAGGTTGCCGACAATGAAGATGCCCATCAACGCCACCAGCGCCGCTTTACGCGGCAGTCTGGCGGTGGCCATGGCCATGAACGGCGCACCGATCGCCACGCCCAAGGCGTAACCGGTCACCAGCCAGCCGGCGCCGGGGATCGACACACCGAGGTCGGCCGCCACATTGGGCAGCAGGCCCATGATGACGAATTCGGTGGTGCCGATGGCGAAGGCGCTCAAGGCGAGGATGAGTAGCGAGAGGGGCATGCAGGTTTCCTTGTCGGCTGGCTGACGTTAAGGGTCAGAGCTCTTTACTGAGGGTGCTGAGAAACGCCTGGATCACGTCCTCGTTACGTTTGAAAAAGTGCCATTGCCCGGCCTTCTGGCTGCTGATCAGACCGGCGCGCTGCAACGTTGCGAGGTGTGCCGAAACGGTCGACTGCGACAGGCCGCAGCGTTGATCGATCTGCCCGGCGCAGATGCCGTACTCGTGGTTGTGCAACTGTTCCGGAAATTCGTTCTTCGGGTCTTTCAGCCAGTTGAGGATGTCTCGTCGTACTGGGTGCGCCAGGGCTTTTATTATTTCGTCGAGGTCGAGGTTCATGGCAGGTGCTCACAATGTGTACAACGCTATATCGCGATTTGGCGAAATATAAATCGTTAGATCGCGATACACCAATATGATTTTGATCTGACGTCAGCATAAATTGGTATATCGCGTTATAACGATACATGGGTGTATGGCTTATGGGCCGCAGTGCTAAGCTGCGCCCATGAACTATCTCGCACATTTACACCTCGGTGGCCAGCGCCCCGGGCAACTGCTCGGCAGTCTGTATGGCGATTTCGTCAAAGGTCGGCTGCAAGGGCAGTTCGCGCCGGAGGTGGAAGCGGCCATTCAACTGCATCGACGGATTGACGTGTTCACCGATCGCCATCCGCTGGTGGACATTGCCTTGGGGCGATTTTCCGATACCCGCCGGCGTTATGCCGGGATCGTGCTCGATGTGTTTTTCGATCATTGCCTGGCGCGGGACTGGCGGCTGTATGCCGATCAGCCGTTGGAGGTTTTCACCGCTGATGTGTATCGGGTGCTGACCCGCGAGCGGGAACTGCCCGAGCGCCTGGCGAAGATCGCCCCGCACATGGTTGCCAATGACTGGTTGGGTTCGTATCAGGAGTTTGAAGTGCTGGAGCAGGTGTTGCGCGGGATCTCGCGGCGACTGACCCGGCCGGAGGAACTGGCGGGAGCGATGCAGGAATTGCGGCGGTTGTATGAACCGCTGAGTGAAGATTTCGCTTTGTTCTACCCGCAACTCCAGGACTTCGCCCAATCCCCGTCAATGACATAAAACCAATGTGGGAGCGAGCTTGCTCGCGAAGGCGTCGTGTCAGCCAACATCAACTTTGAATGACATACCGCTTTCGCGAGCAAGCTCGCTCCCACAGGGGAGAAGTGTGTTTTCAGGCAGCGATCAGTTCACCTGCGCGACGCGGTTCGGCCGGTTTCGCCACCTCGCCAAACAACGCCTTCTGCACCGCCTGCTGCGCTTCAAACGCCAGCGCCGCACGCTCACGACCCTGACAGGCAATCGGCTTGAGCAGGTGCACTTCAACGTCGCCGCAATCATTGCTGAACAGGCGCATCAGGTGCGAGAGCAGATCATCGTCACCAATAAACGGTGCCAGCCCATCGATCTCTCCATCACGCAGATAACGGATCGCCACAGGTTGCAGCATCACCTCGGAATCAATCGCTGCCGCCAGCAAGCGACCATGAAAGGTGCGCAAAGAACGGCCGTCGGTGGTGGTGCCTTCCGGGAACATCAGCAAGGCGTGATCGGTTTGCAGGTGACGGGTCATCTGCTTGCGGATCAACTGGCTGTCGCCCGAACCGCGACGAATGAACAGGCTGCCGGCCTTCGCCGCGAGCCAACCGGCCACAGGCCAGGTGCGCACTTCAGCCTTGGACAGAAACGACAGCGGCGTGAGCATCCCCAGCAGCGGAATATCAGTCCACGACACATGATTGCTGACCCACAGCATCGGCTGTTTCGGCAACTCACCGTGCACCGTCACGCGAAAGGGCAGGGCATTACTCAGGCGCGCCATGAAAAAGCGCGACCAGCGCTGACGCCGTTCCATCGAATGTGCCAAACCAATTCGCTCGAATACGCCGAAGACGCTGGCCATGGTCAAACCCAGCGACACCACCAACAGCACTCGCGCGATCCGCGCGTACACCCGCAACCGGCTCATTACACAGCCGCCTTGAAGTGCTTGGCGTAGCGCGGGCAGAGTTCGTCGCGCTTGAGCAGGATGAACACGTCGGCGACCTGAAAATCTTCGTCCCAGCACGGCTCGCCGCAGATCTTCGCACCCAGACGCATGTAGGCCTTGAGCAGCGGCGGCATTTCGGCGATTACGTTCGATGGAATATCCAGCGTCGGCAGCGGATTTTTCGGCTCGGCGCGCAGGTGTTCGGTGCACAGATAACGTTCGCGCAGGCGCTGCATGATCGCGTGGGCCTGAATGCCGCCGTCCTGCATCGGGATGCTCGCGCAACCCATCAGATAGCTGTAGCCGCCCTGATTCAATACTTCCGCCAACTCGCCCCACAACACCGCGATGGTCCCACCGTTGCGGTACGCCGGGTCGACGCAGGTGCGGCCGATTTCGAGGATCGGGCCTTGCAGATGCGCCAGACCGTGCAGGCTGAACTCTTCTTCGCTGTAGAACTTGCCCAGGCTGCTGGCGGCGGTGTGATCAAGCAAACGCGTAGTCGCCACCAAACGGCCGGTGTTCAGATCACGCACGCCAATGTGGCTGCAGTGAACATCATAATCATCCATGTCCAGACCCAGTTCCGCGCCTTTCAGCTTGGCGTTGAACTCGCCGCTGAAGACGTTGAAGCGCAAGGCCTGGGCTTGCTGCAAGGCCTCGGCGCCGATCAGGCGTTCGGCTTGCAGGCGGCGTTCATTGCCGGTGTCGCTGATGCGGGCGATCTGAGTCATGTGAATCTCCGTACGGGCCTTTAACCCGTCGTGGGTTGCAGCCGATCGACTTTCTTTATGCAGCCGTGTTGTGCAAAGTCAGGCTATGTAGCCCCGGTGTCATCGCCATGAACGTTCGGTGATGCTTATATGACAGCCCACAAGGAGCCTCTTATGCCCTGGCCAGATCTGCTGCACAGCCGTGAACGATTGCCCGCCGTTGCTGATCTGGCTGAGGGTTTTGCGACGTTGTTGCAGCAACTGGGCAACGTCACGCCGTTCGAATTGGCGGTCGCGGGCGGGCGGCGGATGGCGACGCCGGGGCTGGCGTTTCTGGTCGGTTACCAAGCGGCGTTGCGTATGTTGTGGCCGAGTGCGCCGCTGAGCCTTGGCGCTTTGTGTGCGACCGAACAGCGCAGTTTGCGTCCGGCGGACATGCAGACGCGGCTGAGTGAATTGCGCCTGAGCGGGCGCAAGGATTTCGTCACCGCTGGCGATGCGGCGGACTGGCTGTTGATCGCTGCTCGCAGTGAAGAGCCCGGCGAAAGTCCGCGTCTGAGTCTGGCCGTGGTCTATCCCGGCGAGCCCGGTGTGACCGTCGAGAAATTGCCGGCGCTGCCGTTGATGCCGGACATCAGTCATGGCCGGTTGGAGCTTGATGGCGCGTTGTGTGAGTTGCTGGCGGGGGATGGTTGGGATGCTTACGTCAAACCGTTTCGCACGCTGGAAGATGTCTATGTGCTGAGCGCGATGACCGCGTGGTTGTATGGCGTCGGCCAGGACAGTGACTGGCCGCAGGCGTTGCAGTTGCGATTGCTGGCGTTGTTGGCCGGGTGCGCGGAGGCCAGCCGACAACCGCCGAACAATCCCGCCGGGCATGTGTTGTTGGGTGGGTTGTTTGCGCAGTTTGAGGCGTTGGAGGGGGAGGTGAGTCAGGCGTTGGCTGACGGGCCGGCAGAATGGGCGCAGATGTGGCAGCGCGATCAGGGGGTGATGCAGTTGGCGGCGGGGGCTCGGGCCAAACGCTTGGCCAGGGCTTTGGCGCAGGCTTGACTGGCCTCTTCGCGAGCAAGCTCGCTCCCACAGTTTGATGGCATTCTAACTGAAGGAACTCGGTCAACTGTGGGAGCGAGCTTGCTCGCGAAAGCGATCTAATCATCACCACACATCTGTCATAAACCCCGACTAGTCTCAGCAGGTTCTCCCAAGAGCCCTCATCATGTACAAAGGCCTGTCGCTGTTTCTGCTGCTGATCAGCTTCACCGTTCACGCCGAACAATGGCCGGGTGAAGAATGGCCAACCGGCCCGAAGGTCACCGATACAGAGGCGCTGGAAAATTACGCCTTCCCACCCCGCGACGACGCCACCCGCCAAGGCATCCGCACCGACGCGCTGCTGATCATTCGCGACGGCCAGATCCTCTACGAACGCTACGCCGGCCCGACCACCGAGCAAACCCCGCACCTGACCTGGTCGATCAGCAAAAGCCTGATGGCCACCGTCCTCGGTGTGGCGTATGGCGAAGGCCTGTTCAAGCTCGACGATCCCGCCGCAAAGTTTTACCCGCCACTGACCAAACACCCGACGATAAAAATCGCCGACCTGCTGCACTGGGCCTCCGGCATCGACTGGCAGGAAGACTATGAATATGCCCCGCTGAAATCCTCGGTGGTGGCGATGCTCTACACCCGTGGCCATCGCGACATGGCTGCATTTACCGCTGAGCAAGACACCTACGCCGAATCGGGGCAGGCCTTCCGTTATTCCAGTGGCGACAGCAATCTTCTGGCGGCAGCGTTGAAAAACATCGTCGGCCCACAGCGTTATCCGGATTACCCGTGGACGGCATTGTTCGAGCCGTTAGGCATCCATCACGCCGTGTGGGAAACCGATGCCAGCGGCACGTTTGTCGCGTCTTCTTATGCCTATCTCACCGCGCGGGATCTGGCGCGGGTCGGTTTGTTGATGGCCCGCGACGGGCGCTGGAATGATCGGCAACTGCTGCCCAAAGATTGGCTCGCGTTCAACCTTGAACCCTTCGCAGGTTACAAGGCCCATCAGGACGAAGCCGTGCCCGGCGGCCACTGGTGGCTCAATCGCTCCGTCGATGGCGCCGCATCACCGTGGCCCGATGCACCGCCGGACACCTTCGCTGCCTTGGGCCACTGGGGCCAGGCGCTGTACGTGATTCCCAGCGAGAAACTGCTGATCGTGCGTTACGCCGATGACCGCGATGGCAGCTACCGCCATAACGAACTGCTCAAACGCGTGCTGAAGGCGGTGCGGCCATGAAGCGCTTTTTGTTGTTGCTGCTTGTTTTGCTGCTCGGCTGGATCGGCTACGAGCGCGAAAACCTGTGGGCCTTCCCCGACATCATCAGCGCCTACACCGCCAAGGAATACTGCTCCTGCCGTTATGTGATGAACAACGATGCCGAGTATTGCCGTGGCTACGTAAAACAATGGCTGCCGACCAGCCAGTTCACCGATGACAGCGCCAGCAAAACCATCACCGTCAGCGGCATGGGCCGCAGCAACCGTGCCCAGTGGCAAAGCGAACGCCAGGGCTGTCGCCTAAATCCCTGAAAACACCCGATTGTTTTTTGTGGGAGCGAGCCTGCTCGCGAATGCAATAGCAGGCGCACCTACTCTGTTGTAGCCGATGACGCCTTCGCGAGCAGGCTCGCTCCCACCGGGTGTGATCTTCAGTTTGCAATAACCGCTTGGGCGGTTAAGGTTCGTGCAGGTTTATCGGCCCCATGAGTGTTCAATGTTCAACCGCTCCCTCTGTGCAACCCTGTCCAGCCTGCTGCTCGCCGCCGTCGCGCTGCCGGCGCAGGCCAATTGGTACCTGGACGGCGAGTCGTCGCGGCTGTCGTTCGTCAGCACGAAAAACGCCAATGTCTCCGAAGTGCAGCGCTTTCTGGTGCTGCACGGTAAGGTCGATCCCAATGGTCGCGCCGAAGTCGAAGTCGAGCTGGACTCGATCAACAGCGGCATCCCGCTGCGCGATGAGCGCATGCGCAAGGAGCTGTTTCAGATCGAGCAATTCCCCGAAGCGACCATCACCACCCAGATTGACCTGCGCCCGATCAACGATCTGGCCCCCGGTGCGCAGCTGGAATTACGTCTGCCGTTGACCGTCAATCTGCACGGCAAGCAACACGAATACCCCGCCGAACTGCTGGCGACGCGTCTGGATGACCGCCGTTTTCAAGTGGTCACCCTGGAACCGCTGGTGATCAACGCCGAGGATTTTGATCTGGCGCCGGGGCTGGAAAGCCTGCGCAAACTCGCCGATCTATCGGCCATCAGTCTGTCGGTGCCGGTGGGTGCGGTGCTGATCTTCACGGCGCGCTGACATGCGCGGCGCGGTGTTCCCGTGGCGGGACGGCAACCGCTTCGAGTTGTTGATCGACGGCCCGCAATTCTTTCCGCGCATGCTTGAGCAGATTGCTGGCGCGCAGGAGCAGATTGAACTCGAACTGTATCTGGTCGAAGCCGGCGCCTGTGCCGAAACCATCGTGCAGGCGCTGGTGCTGGCGGCCGAACGCGGTGTGCGCGTGCGGTGCCTGTTTGATGATTACGGCAGCCTGGCGTTTACCCTCAATCTGCGTCAGCGCCTGACTCATGCCGGGGTTGAGCTGCGCTTTTACAATCGCCTGAACTGGCGGCGCTGGGTCGGCAATTTCTATCGGGATCACCGCAAATTGTTGCTGGTCGATCAGCGCATGGCGGTGGTCGGCGGTACTGGCGTCACTGATGAGTTCTGGACGCCGGGCCACGATTCCAGCGAGTGGCACGAAGTGATGGTCGAGATCAGCGGCCCACTGGTGATCGACTGGCAATTGCTGTTTGATCGTCAGTGGATCGCCAACCGCTATCGTCGCGCCTGGCGTCCGGCCGCGCATTTTGGTTTGCCCCGGTTACCCCGCGTGCCGGACAAGGGCGAGGGCATGGGCCGTGTGGCGTATGCCGATGCCCGCCAGCATCGCGACATTCTGCAATCGCTGTTCCGCGCTTTGAACAGCGGGCAAAAACGCATCTGGATGGCCACACCGTATTTCCTGCCGACGTGGAAAATCCGTCGCTCCCTGCGCAAGGCGGCGGCGCGCGGTGTCGATGTGCGGCTACTGCTGACCGGGCCGCGCACCGATCACCCGTCTGTGCGTTACGCCGGGCATCGCTACTATCCGCGACTGCTCAAGGCCGGAGTGCAGATCTTCGAATACCAGCCGTGTTTTCTGCATCTGAAAATGGTGCTGGTGGACGATTGGGTGAGCATCGGTTCATGCAACTTTGATCACTGGAACCTGCGCTTCAATCTGGAGGCGAATCTGGAGGCGCTGGATCCGTCGTTGACGGCAGCGGTGCAGGCGAGTTTTGTGAAGGACTTCGGGCTGAGTCAGCAGGTGAGTCTGGAAGAGTGGCAGCGCCGGCCGTTGTGGCGGCGGGTGAAGCAGCGGGTGTGGGGCTGGGTGGATCGGGTGGTCGTCAACATCCTCGATAGACGCGGGTAGTCAGTCCCCTTAAACCACTGTGGGAGCGAGCTTGCTCGCGAATGCGGCCTGACAGTCAACATCAATGTTGAATGTGATGGCCTCTTCGCGAGCAAGCTCGCTCCCACAGGGTTTTGCGGTTGCTTGCGGTTACAGCAACTCGAAGCTCTGTTGCGTCACGTCCTGCGAATCCAGGCCGATCTGCACGTTGAACTTGCCGGGCTCGGCCGCGTACTTGAGCTGGGCGTTGTAGAACTTCAGGTCATCCTCGCTGATGGTGAAGTGCACAACTTTCTGTTCACCGGCCTTGAGCATGATTTTCTGGAAGTTCTTCAGTTCTTTCACCGGGCGGATCATCGAGCCGGTGACGTCCTGAATGTACAA
The DNA here is from genome assembly GCF_013363935.1 of Pseudomonas sp. 43A. NCBI lineage: Bacteria > Pseudomonadati > Pseudomonadota > Gammaproteobacteria > Pseudomonadales > Pseudomonadaceae > Pseudomonas > Pseudomonas sp. 43A. Next base: position 5,618,990 of record NZ_CP054880.1, on the reverse strand, counting down.
CTGCACCACGGTTTCGCCGTCACGCTTGCCGGTGTTCTTCACCATGACGCTGGCGTCGAGCTTGCCGGTGGCGTTCAGGGTGGTCGACGACAGGGCCATGTCGCTCAGGGCAAAGTTGGTGTAGCTCAGGCCATAACCGAACGGGAACAGGGGACCTGTGGTGTCATCGAAGTACTGCGAGGTGTAGTTGCCCGGTTTGCCCGGCGTGAACGGCCGGCCAATGCTCAGGTGGTTGTAGTAGGTCGGAATCTGGCCCACGGAGCGCGGGAAGGTCACCGGCAGTTTGCCCGACGGGTTGTAGTCGCCGAACAGCACGTCAGCGATGGCGTTGCCGCCCTCGGTGCCGCTGAACCAGGTTTCCAGAATCGCGTCAGCCGACTGGTTCTCTTCGAGAATGGTCAGCGGACGGCCGTTCATCAACACCAGTACCAGCGGTTTGCCGGTGGCTTTCAGCGCGCGGATCAACTCGCGCTGGTTTTCCGGGATGTTCAGGTCGGTGCGGCTGGAGGATTCGTGGGACATGCCACGGGATTCACCTACCGCTGCAACGATCACGTCAGCGTCCTTGGCAGCTTTCACTGCTTCGTCGATCAGCACGTTGGCCGGGCGCGGGTCATCGACCACTTCCGGGGCATCGAAGTTGAGGAAGTTCAGGTAGTCCAACACCTTCTTGTCGCTGGTGATGTTGGCGCCACGGGCGTAGATCAGGTTCGCCTTGTCGCCGATCACCGAGTTCATGCCGTCGAACAGGGTCACCGATTGCGCCGGTTTACCCGCTGCTGCCCAACTGCCCATCATGTCGATCGGCGCTTTGGCCAACGGGCCGACCAGCATGACTTTTGCGTCTTTCTTCAGCGGCAGCGTTTCGTTCTGGTTCTTCAGCAACACCATGCTGCGCCGCGCGACTTCGCGGGCCTCGGCGCGGTGCAGACGGCTCTCGGCGTAGGTGTCGGCCGGATCATCTTCAGCCTTGCCGATGCGCAAGTACGGGTCCTTGAACAGGCCCATGTCGTACTTGGCTGCGAGGACTTCGCGCACGGCGTTGTCGATGTCTTTCTGTTCGATCTCGCCAGACTTGAGCAGCCCCGGCAGCTCTTTGCCGTACAGGGTGTCGTTCATGCTCATGTCGATGCCGGCCTTGATTGCCAGCTTCGCCGCTTCACGACCGTCGCGGGCGACGCCATGCTTGATCAGTTCGAAAATCGCGCCGTGGTCACTGACCGCCAGGCCTTTGAAGCCCCAGTCGCGGCGCAGCAGATCATTCATCAGCCAGGTGTTGGCCGTGGCCGGAATGCCGTTGATCGAGTTCAGCGCAACCATCACACCGCCGGCGCCGGCATCAATCGCGGCGCGGTACGGCGGCAGGTAGTCCTGGTACATCTTCACCGGACTCATGTCGACGGTGTTGTAGTCGCGACCGCCCTCGACCGCGCCGTACAGGGCGAAGTGCTTGACGCTGGCCATGATGCTGTCGGCGGCGCTCGGGGTGGCGCCCTGATAGGCGCGCACCATGACGCCGGCGATGCGCGAGGTCAGGTAGGTGTCTTCACCGAAACCTTCGGAGCTGCGGCCCCAGCGTGGGTCGCGGGAGATGTCGACCATCGGCGCGAAGGTGATGTCGAGGCTGTCGGCGGCGGCTTCTTTCGCGGCCACGCGTCCGGACTGGCCGATGGCGTCCATGTCCCAGCTCGACGCGAGGGCCAGTGGAATCGGGAAAATCGTACGGTGACCGTGGATCACGTCGTAGGCGAAAAACATCGGAATCTTCAGGCGACTGCGCATGGCAGCGTCCTGCATCGGACGGTTTTCCGGACGGGTGATCGAGTTGAACGTGCCGCCGATGTTGCCGGCGGCGATCTCTTTGCGGATCAGCTCGCGAGGCATTTCCGGGCCGATGCTGATCAGGCGCAACTGGCCGATCTTTTCATCGAGGGTCATCTGGTTCATCAGATTGCTGATGAACGCATCCTTGTTTTCCAGGGGTACCGGGGTCGTGGCGGCCAATACTTGATGACTGGCCAGGCTGACGAACAGACCCAGCAAACACAGCTTCTTCATGAATATTTTTCTCAAGGGCCCAAACGGCGAGGTAACGCCGGCCAGCCAAAATTTAGGGAGCGACTATTGTTGTTCGGGTGCAGGCTCAAAAAAGCAGAGCCAAAAACGACAGCCGACACTGCGGCAGCGTGATCGCGCAGGGCACTTTTTAGCCCATTGGCGCGTCGTAATCCAGCGGCGCGGCCGATTATGCCCCAAGAGCCGGCGGAGAATGTTTCGCGCTCGGTTTTTATAATGAAATGTGCCAAGGAGCATCACTGCGATGAATGTAAGCCCAACCAATCGCTCGCGTTTGCAGGTCGCCACACTGCTGGTGCTGGCCACGCTGTTGACCGCGTGCGGCATCAACAATATCCCGACCCTCGACGAACAGGCCAAAGCCGCGTGGGGCCAGGTGCAGAACCAGTACCAGCGCCGCGCCGACCTGATCCCTAACCTGGTGGAAACGGTGAAGGGTTACGCCAAGCATGAAGAGCAAACCCTGACCGCAGTGATCGAGGCGCGGGCGAAAGCCACGTCGATTCAGGTGGATGCCAGCACCCTCGACAATCCCGAGAAACTCAAGCAATTCCAGCAGGCGCAGGACCAACTGACCGGCGCATTGAGCCGCCTGATGGTGGTGTCCGAGCGCTATCCGGATCTGAAGGCCAACCAGAACTTCCTCGCCCTGCAATCGCAACTTGAGGGCACGGAAAACCGCATTGCTGTGGCGCGTCGCGATTTCATTCTGGCGGTGCAGAAATACAACACCGAAATTCGCACCTTCCCCGGTCGCCTCTGGCACAGCGTGATGTACAGCGACCTGCCGATCCGCGAAACCTTCGAAGCCACCACGCCCGGCGCGGAAAAGGCCCCGGAAGTGAAATTCTGATTCGAGGTTGTCCATGCGCGTGTTGAAAATGGGCCTGGTGCTGATGCTGTTGCTGTTCGCCATCAGCGCCCGGGCCGAGTTGACGTTCCCGGCGCTGAGCGGGCGGGTGGTGGATGAAGCGCAGATGATCGAGCCGTCCGTGCGCGCACAACTGAGCCAGCAGTTGCAGGCCCACGAGCAGGCGACCGGCGAGCAATTGGTTGTGGTCACCGTGCCGGATTTGCAAGGCACAACCATTGAGGACTTCGGCGTTCAGCTCGGTCGACATTGGGCCATCGGCCAGAAGGACAAGAACAACGGTGCGCTGCTGATCGTCGCCCGTGACGAGCGCAAACTGCGCATTGAAGTCGGTTATGGTCTGGAAGACCGGCTGACTGACGCGCAGACTTCGGTGATCATCCATCAAGTCATCACGCCTGCGTTCAAAAGCGGAAATTTCAGCAAAGGCATTAGCGACGGCGTCGCGGCAATGTTGGTGGTGCTCGGTGGCAATCCGCTGGATGAGCCGTCGACGGTTTATGAATCCAGCGGTGATCCGTCCGATGATTTCATCTCGCGGCACCCGGCATTGTTCGTGTTTTTGGTGATGTTGTTCATCCTGACGGTGTTTGTCTGCCAGATGCTCGGTATCCTGCCTGCCGGCCGGGGTGGCTCCGGAGGAGGGGGCGGCTTTGGCGGTGGTGGTGGATTTGGCGGCGGCGGTGGAGGCGGGGGCTTCAGCGGCGGCGGGGGCAGTTTCGGCGGCGGCGGTTCGTCCGGCGGCTGGTGAGATCAGAAGAATAATGAGCAGGCACTTTTCAACATGGCACTACTGACCGAACACGAACAACGCAAAGTCGCCGAGGCGATTGCCCGGGTCGAGCGCGACACCGACGCCGAACTGGTGACGGTACTCGCCGCCCGCGCAGATGACTACGCGTACATCCCGCTGTTGTGGGCGAGCCTTTTGGCGCTGGTGGTGCCCGGCGTCGTGCACTACCTGACCGGGTGGTTGACCATGCACAGCTTGCTGCTGGTGCAGTGGGGGGCGTTTATCGTGCTGTGCCTGCTGTTTCGTTTGCCGAAAATCACCACGCATTTGATACCGCGCCGCGTGCGGCATTGGCGCGCGTCGAACCTGGCACGCCGGCAGTTTCTCGAACAGAACCTGCACCACACGGTGGGCAGTACCGGCATGCTGATTTTTGTCTGTGAGGCGGAGCGGTATGTGGAGATTCTGGTGGATGAAGGGATTTCCAAACGGCTCGACAATAAATCCTGGGATGCAATTGTTGCTGCGTTTACCGAGCAGGTGCGGCAGGGGCGCACGCTGGAAGGGTTTGTGACGTGTATCGAGGCGTGTGGGGAGTTGCTGAAAGTGCATGTGCCGGTGACGCAGGTGAGGAATGAGTTGCCGAATCGGTTGATTGTGCTGGGGTAACACCTGGATTATTCGTCGACGCTGAGATCCAGCCCCTCACCCCAGCCCTCTCCCAATGGGAGAGGGGGAAAGGGAGCAGATCGGGGGCCCTTCAAACCTGAGTTCGGCTCGGTTTTTCAGGTCGGTGTAACTCGTAAAAACACCTCGGTCAGTCCCCTCTACCTCTGGGAGAGGGCTAGGGTGAGGGTGCTTCTAACAACCGTTGGGTAAATAAGAGCGTGTCCCCAACTCCCATCCCCCCTAAAATACCCGCCATTCCCGATTTCGCCCGTCCGAGGCCGCTTTTCCATGTCCGTTACTGCACCTGCCACCAAGCCCGCGCCCGATCACCACGCCCAGTTCATCGAGCTGCTGCAAACCAGTCTCGAACAGAACGGCTTCATCAAACTGGTGCTGGCCAAATACGTCGGTGAAGAGGCGGAACTGCAGCGGGTCATCATCAAACCGGTGACGGTCAAAGCGCAGCCGAACCTGTCGTTCGTCTATCGCTACAAAACCCGCGACATCACCAAAAACCTGCCCTTGGTTGACGGTGTGACGGCGATTGCCGAGCTGTTGCCAGCCTCATTCAAGAATGCGCATTTACTCGCGGTGACTGACGAAGCCCAGCTCGAATACAGCAAAAAGGGCAAGCCTTCGCTGTTCAAGAGCAAACCTCAGCAATTGCGCGAAGCACCGTCAGCCGAGCACAACCGCGAGAAAAACCGCTTCCTTGAGTTGAGCCGGCCATTCCTCAAGGACCTCGGTGTGACCAACGCGCAACACGAGCTGATCCCGGCGATGTCGCGCAAGTGGAAGCAGATCAACAAGTTCATCGAAGTGTTCAGCCATGCCCTGACGTCGTCGCCGCTGGCGCTGGAGCAACCGGTACGTGTGGCGGATTTCGGTTCGGGCAAGGGCTATCTGACGTTCGCGATTCACGATTACCTGCGCAACACGCTCAAGGCTGAAGGCGAAGTCACCGGCGTCGAGCTGCGTGAGGAAATGGTCAACCTGTGCAACGCCGCGGCGGCAAAACTCGATCATCCGGGGCTGGTATTCAAATGCGGTGACGTGCGCAGCGTGGCGCCGAGCGAGCTGGACGTGATGATCGCCCTGCATGCCTGCGACATCGCCACTGACTATGCGATCCACACCGGTATCCGCTCCGGCGCATCGATCATCATGTGCTCGCCGTGCTGCCACAAACAGATCCGTTTACAGATACAGAGCCCGGCACTGCTCAAGCCGATGCTGCAATACGGTTTGCACTTGGGCCAGCAGGCGGAAATGGTCACCGACAGTCTGCGCGCATTGTTCCTTGAGGCCTGCGGGTATGAGACCAAGGTCTTCGAGTTCATCTCGCTGGAACACACCAACAAGAACAAGATGATTCTGGCGGTGAAGCGCGCCGAGCCGGTCGACCCGGCTCAGCTGTTGGTGAAGATCGAAGAGTTGAAAGCCTTCTACAACATCAGCGAGCACTGCCTGGAAACCCTGCTGCGCGCCGACGGCTACCTCGTCTGACACAAAACCCTGTGGGAGCGAGCTTGCTCGCGAAGGGGCCATAACAGCCAACATCATCGTTGACTGTCAATCCGCCTTCGCGAGCAAGCTCGCTCCCACATTTGACTTCACCGCGGTTTTGCGACCGAGCATGACGGTGGCAATCACGCCACACGCAAACACCCAGGTAATCGGCTCGACATGTTCACCAAAGAACAACGCCGAAAAGGCGATGGTGAAGAAAATCTGCAACAACTGGATCTGACTGACCCGAGCGATCCCGCCCATGGCCAACCCGGCGTACCAGGCAAAGAAACCGAGAAACTGCGAAAACAACGCCACATAACCAAACGCCCACCAGGTCTTGGCCGACACCGCGCCCTGATGTTGCAGCGCCAGGTACAACACCGGCCCGATCAACAGCGGCGTCGACAGCACCAGCGCCCAGCAGATCACCTGCCAGCCGCCCATCTCCTTGGCCAAGCGGCCGCCCTCGGCATAGCCCAGCCCACCGACGGCAATCGCGCCGAGCATCAGCAGATCACCCGCTTGAATGCTGCCGGCCCCCGTATACAACGCATAGCCGAGCACCAACGCACTGCCCAACGCCGCGCAGGCCCAGAAGGCTTTTGACGGACGTTCGTGGGACAACCATGCGGCATACAGCGCCACGCACAGCGGTTGCAGGCCGTTGACCAGCGCACCGTGGGACGCCGGCAAGGTTTGCATGGCCCACGCCGACAACACCGGAAAACCCAGAATCACCCCGGCGATCACCAGGCTCAGGCCTTTGACCTGCTGCCAGCTCGGCCACTTCTCGCGGCGCCATAACAGAAGCAGCGCCGCCGGAATTGCTGCGAACAGTGCGCGGCCCAAACCGTTGAGCAGCGGATGCAGTTCCTGCACCACGATGCGGGTGAAGGGCAGGGTAAGGCTGAAAATCACCACGCCGAGCAGGCCAAGGGCCATGCCGGTGTTTTCGCGCGAGGACATGATGGGGGACCAGATGTTGGGATGGTAGAAAGGTTTCCTCATCTAGCCATAATCCGTGGTGTTCGGGCTGTTACAGCTAGGCACGGACTTAGGCGTACAGTTTGAGAGCCCCTTCGCGAGCAAGCTCGCTCCCACAGGAGAATGCATTCCAAATGTGGGAGCGAGCTTGCTCGCGAAGAACGATGACGTGGTCTCTCAGGTAGTAGCCGGTTGTTACCCGAGCCTCCGGATAAGGTCTACCTTCAATACTCCCAAGCATTCCCCAGAGGAGCCCTCCCCATGGCTGCGAAAAAGATTCTGATGCTGGTCGGCGATTACGTCGAAGACTACGAAGTGATGGTGCCGTTCCAGGCCCTGCAAATGGTCGGTCACACCGTCCACGCCGTGTGCCCGGACAAGGCTGCCGGCAAAACCGTGCGCACCGCGATCCATGATTTCGAAGGCGATCAGACCTACAGCGAAAAACCCGGTCACCTGTTCGCCCTCAACTTCGACTTCGCCAAGGTCAACGATGCCGATTACGACGCGCTGCTGATCCCCGGCGGCCGTGCGCCGGAGTACCTGCGCCTCAACGAAAAAGTCCTCGACCTGGTGCGTGCCTTCGACAAGGCCGGCAAACCGATTGCCGCCGTCTGCCATGGTGCGCAATTGCTCGCGGCGGCGGGTGTACTTGAAGGCCGCGAATGCAGCGCCTATCCGGCTTGCGCGCCGGAAGTGCGTCTGGCGGGCGGTACGTACATCGATATTCCGGTGACGGACGGCCACGTTCAAGGCAATCTGGCCACAGCCCCGGCATGGCCGGCGCATCCGAACTGGCTGGCCGGGTTTCTCGGTTTGCTCGGCACCAAAATCACCCTGTAACGAGGATTCGCCGATGTGCGAGCTCTACGTCAAGGCTGACCCGATTCTCTACGAATCTCGCTCGCGTTCGCTGCGCATCTGCGGCGTGGTGACGACGTTGCGCCTGGAGAATCAGTTCTGGGACATCCTCAGCGAAATCGCCGAGGTCGATGGCATGACCACCAACCAGTTGATCGCCAAGCTGTATGAAGAGGTGATGGATTATCGCGGGGAGGTGGTGAATTTTGCCTCGTTCCTGCGGGTGAGTTGTACGCGCTATCTGAGTCAGCGGCGGGTGAGTACGCCGGAGTTGTCGGTGGTGCGGGCGGTGGTGAAATAGCCAGCATCGCAGTGACCCTTTCGCGAGCAAGCTCGCTCCCACTTTCGACCGCGTTCTGCAACTGAAATGCGGTCCCATGTGGGAGCGAGCTTGCTCGCGAAGGGGCCGGTACAGGCGACAGAAGTCTGGGGCTGGTCTTTACTCATTTGCGCGAAGTCTCTCAATCGCCAAGGAGCAACGAGCATGTCCGGATGGTACGAACTCAGTAAAAGCAGCAACGGCCAGTTCAGGTTTGTGCTGAAAGCGGCGAATGCCGAAACGATTCTGACCAGCGAGCTGTACACCACGCGCGCAGCGGCCGACGGCGGCATCGCGGCGGTGCAAACCAACAGCCCGCTGGATGAGCGCTATGAGAGGAAGTCGACGAAGGACGGCCATCCGTACTTCAACCTGAAAGCGGCCAATCATCAGATCATCGGCAGCAGCGAATCCTATTCATCGGAGGCGGCGTGCGATAAAGGCATTGCCAGTGTGAAGGCGAACGGACCGAGCAAAGTGATCAAGGACAAGACCTTGCCGGTTCTCTGACCTCACTTTCAAATCCACCAAAATCCCCTGTGGGAGCGAGCTTGCTCGCGAAAGCGGTCGTTTACTCAACATCGATGTTGACTGAACTGACGCCTTCGCGAGCAAGCTCGCTCCCACAGGTTTTTGTACATTGCAGTGAGATCAGCGCAGGGATTTCAGGATCGTTTGCAGCTGCGTTTGGCCCGCTTCACTCAGCGGAAATACCGGCAAACGTGGATCGCCCGATTCAAGCCCGGTCTGCCGCAACCCAGCCTTGATCGTCGCCGGCAAGCCACCCTTGAGGATGAAATCCAGCAGCGGCAACTGGCGATAGAACAAATCCCGCGCGCGATCCAGATCCCCAGCCATGGCGGCCTCATACAAATCCAGGTTCAGCTGCGGGATCAAGTTCGGCGCCGCTGTGCACCAGCCTTTCGCCCCGGCGGCAAACGCTTCCAGTGCCAGCGGATTGCAGCCGTTGTAGAACGGCACCTGACCTTCGCCGAGCAATTGCAGCTTGTGCATGCGCTGAATATCGCCGGTGCTCTCCTTGACCATGGTTACGTTTTCCACGCTGTTGACGATGCGCAGAATCAAATCAACCGACATGTCGGTGCCGCTGGTGGCGGGGTTGTTGTAGAGCATGATCGGCACGCCGATGCGCTCGCCGATGGCGCGGTAGTGGGCGAGGATTTCTGCCTCAGTGAGCTTCCAGTACGAGGCGGGCAGCACCATCACCACATCGGCGCCGTGGGCTTCAGCGAAACGCGCGCGGCGTATGGCTTTGGCGGTGGTCAGGTCAGACACGCTGACGATGGTTGGCACGCGTTTGGCCACGTGTTTGATGCTGAATTCGGCAACCTGATCCCACTCCGCATCGCTCAGGTAAGCGCCTTCGCCGGTGCTGCCCAGTGGTGCAATGGCGTGGACGCCGCTGTCGATCAAACGATCGATCGATTGGCCGAGCGCGGGCAGATCCAGCCCTTCGCCATTGGCGCCGAACGGGGTGATGGTGTAGCCGATAATGCCGTGAATAGTGGACATGGGAATTTCTCCGTAACAGGTTTCAGTTCAGGCAATCGGCGTGTTGGCGCAGGTTCTGCCGAGCGTAATAGTTGAAGGCGGCGGCGTGGCGTTTCGGCTTGGCGATCCAGTCATGCGCCTCGCGGCCCAGCTCGGGAATGATCGGCTTGATCGTGCCAGCGGCCATCGCCAGCAGTTGCAGTTTGGCCGCGCGCTCGATCAGTTGGGCGATGACACAGGCCTCCTCAATCGTCGTACCGGTCGACAACTGACCGTGGTGCGAAAGCAGAATTGCGCGTTTGTCGCCCAGCGCACCGGCAATCAACTCGCCCTCTTCATTGCCCACCGGCACGCCCGGCCAGCCTTCGAGAAATGCGCAGTCGTCGTACAGCGGGCACAAATCCATGTGGGAAATCTGCAGTGGCACTTCCAGCATCGACAGCGCCGCCACGTGGGTCGGGTGAGTGTGGATGATGCAGTTCACATCCGGACGGGCGCGGTACACCCAGCTGTGGAAACGGTTGGCCGGATTGGCCATGCCGTGACCTTCGAGGACTTCCAGATCCTCGTTGACCAGCAGCAGATTGCTCGCAGTGATTTCGTCGAAACCCAGGCCCAGTTGCTGAGTGTAATAGGTGCCGGGCTGCGGGCCACGAGCGGTGATTTGTCCGGCCAGACCGGAGTCATGACCGTTCTCGAATAGAATCCGGCACGTCAGGGCCAGCTTTTGCCGGTCCGTCCACGTATTATCCGCCAGGCTTTTTTGCATCTGGGTCAGCGCTTGCTTGACCAGTTGGTCTTTGGGTAGTGCTAATGTCTTGGCCATGTCTGTGTCCTTTGGGTGAGAGCAAATGACACTAAAGAGGCTATATGACACAAAGTGTCATTGGCAAGCACAAATCGTCGCTTCCTTGCTGGAATAACCGCCGCGCATGTCTATCCGTTTGAAATTATTGAGAAAAAAACTTGGCGTAACCCTTGAGGCACTGGCCGAAAAATCCGGCATGACCAAGAGTTATCTGTCCAAAGTCGAACGCGGGCTGAACACCCCGTCGATTGCTGCCGCGTTGAAACTGGCGAAAGCGCTGAATGTAAAAGTCGAGGAATTGTTCTCCGAAGACAACGTCAGCCTCGACAGCTACAGCCTGGTGCGCAGCCACGAACGGCAGTCACTGGCAGCGAATGATCAGAGCCCCGGGTATGCCGTGTTGGCCCATCAGGTCAGCGAACGCAACCTGCTGCCGTTCATCATCTACCCGCCGAGCGAGTTCACTGACAAAACCTTCAAGGAGCATATGGGCGAGGAGTTTCTGTTCGTCCACGAAGGGCAGGTCGAAGTGGATTTCATGAGCGAGAAGGTGCTGCTGGAGCGCGGCGACGCGCTGCACTTCAATGCGCAGAAACCGCACCGGATCAGATCGGTCGGGGATGTGCAGGCGCAGTTGCTGGTGGTGGTGCACAGCGCCGAAGAATGAGCTGTCTGCTAAAAGCTTCGCGAGCAAGCTCGCTCCCACAGTAGGCCGCGTTCCAATGTGGGAGCGAGCCTGCTCGCGAAGGCGTCAGTCCGGTTTACATCAAACCTCGACGGGGACCGACAACTTCGGATTCCCCAACGCATGGCTCTTCGCATCAAAAAACCGCAACTCCACACCCGTCCCCTCGAACACCTTCGCGTAATGCCGTTTCTGATGCTGAACAAACGCCGCACTGCGCGGATAAATCGAGATCGCCAGCGTCGCAGGTTTCGCCAGGCGCAGCGCTCGCACGATGTGCGCATCCTGCTCGCCCAAGGCATGACCAAAGATGCACAAACCGCCGCCATGTCCCAGCAATTGCGCATAACAGAACGACAGATAATCCGAACTGCGAATGGTCTTGAGCTTGTCCGCACTCGGCCCTTCGGTAACGAACAGCGGCACGTCATCCAGTGTCTTGATCGTGTTGTTGATGGCGAAACTGCCGAGCAGCGTGCCTTCGGTTGACGTCAGTTTGCGCGCGGTGCCGTCCTGATTGCGCACCAGGTGCAGACCGCCATGCAGGTACAGCAAGCGCGGTTTGCCGGTGGCAGTTTCGCTCAGATCAAAACTGGCATTCGGGCCGTTGAACAGGTCGTCGATGGCCTCGCTGTGGTGCTGCAGCGCCCAGTAGTTGAGCAAGTCGTAATTGGTGGTGAACACCGTGCGATAGCGCGCCAGTTCTTCATTCAAAACCGTCAGCGTCGAAGGCTTCACCAGTCGCCACGGAATGTGCACGGCGTGCACGGTGTTGATCAGCGCTTCCTTGATCGCGTAGTAACGATTGCGCGGCGCCGCCGAGCTGACAGCCAACGCCTTGTTAACCCGGCTGGTGGTTTTCAGCGCGCCGAGCACCTGCTCGAAACTGCGCGTCTGCATCGCGTCGAACACCGCCAGTTCCGATGGGCTCAGCGGTTTTTCTTCGACGGTGCGGGCGTTCTCGAACAGCGAGTCATAGCCGAAGTCGTCCCAGACCGCGCGGCTGGCCCCGTTGCCCACCAGCAAGCCACTGAAGTCAGTTGCGGCGCGCAGGGCGTTCCAGTCTTCGAGGGTGGCGTCGACATCGAGAAAATCGGTCATTGCGTAGGCGGTCTCAAAACAAAGGGGCTGATGGGCGGCGACTTTATCACGAGCGGGCATTGAGCCAGATCAACATCCGCCGTGACCGATCGGTCGATGCTGTGTCTATCCGCCGAACCGGAGCAGTCGATTCGGCCCCTGTCAGGAGATGCACGATGAGCAGCACCTTTTTCATTCCGGCGGTCAACATCATGGGCAGTGGCTGCCTCGACGAAGCCATGGTCGCGATCCGCAACTACGGTTTTCGCAAGGCACTGATCGTCACCGACGCGGGGCTGGCCAAGGCTGGCGTGGCCACGATGGTTGCCGAGAAACTGGCGATGCAGGACATCGATTCGGTGATCTTCGACGGCGCCAAACCGAACCCGAGCATCGCCAACGTCGAATCGGGTCTGGGCCTGCTCAAGGAAAGTCGCTGCGATTTCGTCGTGTCGCTGGGCGGTGGTTCGCCGCACGACTGCGCCAAAGGCATTGCCCTGTGCGCGACCAACGGTGGGCAGATCAGCGATTACGAAGGCGTCGATCAATCGAGCAAACCGCAACTGCCGCTGATCGCCATCAACACCACCGCCGGCACCGCCAGCGAGATGACCCGCTTCTGCATCATCACCGATGAATCGCGCCACGTGAAAATGGCCATCGTCGACCGCAACGTCACGCCGCTGCTGTCGGTCAATGACCCGGAGCTGATGGTCGCCATGCCCAAAGGCCTGACCGCCGCCACCGGCATGGACGCGCTGACCCATGCCATCGAAGCCTACGTGTCGACCGCTGCCAACCCGATCACCGATGCCTGCGCGTTGAAGGCCATGACCCTGATCAGCAACAACCTGCGCCTGGCCGTGCGCGACGGCAGCGACCTCGCCGCGCGGGAAAACATGGCGTACGCGCAGTTCCTCGCCGGCATGGCTTTCAACAATGCATCGCTCGGTTACGTGCATGCGATGGCGCATCAGTTGGGCGGTTTCTACGACTTGCCCCATGGCGTGTGCAACGCCGTGCTGCTGCCCCATGTGCAGACGTTCAATGCGCTGGTCTGTGCCGAGCGGCTGACCGATGTTGCCCACGCGATGGGCGCCGACATTCGTGGTTGCAGTCCGGAAGAAGGCGCGCAAGCGGCCATCACCGCCATCCGTTGTCTGGCCAAAGACGTCGAAATTCCCGGCGGATTACGTGAACTCGGCGCCAAACTCGCCGACATCCCGCTACTCGCCAGCAATGCCCTGAAGGACGCCTGCGGGCTGACCAATCCACGGGCGGCGGATCAACGCCAGATCGAGGAGATCTTCCGCAACGCGTTCTGAGACGGGTACAGCGGTGGCGAACGGCGTTATGCTCAAGGCCCGTTCGCGCCAGCCTAGCCGAGTCTCGCATGCTGCAAAAAAGCCTGATCCGCCGCCTCGACCTGATCACCCTGCAACTGTTTGTCGCTGTCCACGAAGAGGGCACGCTGACCCGTGCCGCCTCGCGCGAAGCCATCGCGGTGTCGGCAGCGAGCAAGCGGCTGATGGAGCTGGAAGAGGCACTCGGGATCAGCCTGTTCGTGCGCCAGGCCAAGGGCATGACCCTGACCCCGGCCGGGGAAACCTTGCTGCACCATGCCCGGCAGATGCTGTTCAACGTCGAGAAAATGGGTCTGGAGCTCGGCGAACACAGCCACGGTGTGCGCGGCTATGTGCGCATGCTGGCGAACCTCTCGGCGATCATTCAGTTCCTGCCCGAAGACCTGCGCGACTTTTCCGCGCAGCATCCGCAGGTCAAGACCGACCTTGAAGAACGGCCCAGCGCCGGGGTGATTCAGGGCGTGTTCGATGGCGTGGCGGATCTCGGTATCTGTTCCAGCGACAGCGACACCAAAGGTCTGCACAGCGTGTTGTACCGTCAGGACAAACTGGTGGTGGTGATGCTGCCGGAACATCCGTTGGCCGCGCGTCAATTGGTGGCGTTCGGCGAAACCCTGGACAGTGATTACGTCGGTTTGCACGCGGCCAGTTCAATCAACATGCGCACTCACGCGGCGGCGCGTCAGGCCGGTAAAGTCCTGCGTATTCGTATTCATGTACCGGGGTTCGATGCGGTGTGCCGGATGGTCCAGGCCAACATGGGCATCGGCATTTTGCCGCAGCGTGCTTATGAACTGTTTGGTCAGGCGCTGGGGTTGCGCGCGGTGTCGTTGACGGATGACTGGTCGGATCGCGCGTTGATTGTGGTGGTGCGCGATGAAGCGGGGTTGTCGCCGGTAAGCCGGTTGTTGTTTGAGCATTTGCGGGGGCAGGGCGCTTAGATCTTCAGTGAATGTCCCGGCCTCTTCGCGAGCAAGCTCGCTCCCACAGGGATCCGTGGCGGCTGCAGATTCTGTGTTCAACACATATCCACTGTGGGAGCGAGCTTGCTCGCGAAGGCGTCCGTGAATCCACCACAGCCCCTCGAGCGTTCGCATTTCGCGAACGCCCATTGCCGAGAGAAGGCTGGATTGCCCGATCATCGTTCCTCTAGCCTTGGCTGCATATTCCAAGAACAAGAGGTACCCCGCGATGACTGCCCCTTTGAGTGCGATCAAAGTGATCGAGATCGGCACCCTGATCGCCGCGCCGTTTGCCGCGCGCATGCTCGCCGAGTTCGGCGCCGAGGTGATCAAGATCGAAGCCATGGGGCAGGGCGACCCGCTGCGCAAATGGCGCAAGTTGCACGAAGGCACGTCGCTTTGGTGGTATCTGCAATCACGCAACAAGAAATCCCTGGCGCTCAACCTCAAATCTGCCGAAGGCATTGAACTGGTCAAGCAACTGGCCAGCGATGCCGACGTCATCATCGAAAACCTGCGCCCCGGTGCGCTGGAGAAACTGGGGCTGGGCTGGGACGTACTTCACGCGCTGAACCCCAATCTCACCCTTGTGCGTATTTCCGGCTACGGCCAGACGGGCCCGTACCGCGATCGTCCCGGTTTCGGCGCGATCGGCGAAGCGATGGGCGGCATTCGTTACACCACTGGCACCCCCGGTTCGCCACCGGCGCGGGTCGGCGTCAGCCTCGGTGATTCGCTGGCCTCGCTGCACGCGGTGATCGGCGCGCTGATGTCGCTGCTGCGGGTCAAGACCGGGCAGGGCGGTGGGCAGGTCGTCGACGTGTCGCTGGCCGAAAGCGTGTTCAACGTCATGGAAAGTCTGGTGCCGGAATACGACATGCTGGGTCATGTCCGTGAGCGCAGCGGCGGCGCTTTGCCGGGGATCGCGCCGTCGAACACTTACCTCACGGCGGATGGCGCTTACGTGGTGATCGCCGGCAACAGCGACCCGATCTACAAACGTCTGATGCAAACCATCGGCCGTGATGATCTGGCTGAAGCAGCAGAATTCGCTCATAACGATGGTCGTGCGGCCAAGAGCGGTTTGCTCGACGCCGCCATCACCCACTGGACCAGTAGCCTGCCGATCGACGACGTGCTCGCGGCGCTGGAAGCGGCTGAAGTGCCGGCCGGGCGCATTTATTCGGTGGCCGACATCGTCGCTGATCCGCACTATCAGGCCCGGGACATGTTGCTCAATGCCGAATTGCCCGGCGGTGCAACGGTGAAGATGCCCGGCATCGTCCCGAAACTATCGGAAACCCCCGGCGAGGTGAACTGGTCGGGGCCGAAACTCGGCCAGCACACCGACGGTATTCTCGCCGGCCTCGGTCTGACTGAACTCGACATCGAACGCCTGAAAAGCCAAGGGGTGGTGCAATGATCACGGACTATTCGCAAACCCTGATCGTTCAGGAAGTCTCGCCGCGCGATGGTTTGCAGATCGAACCGACGTGGGTGGAAACCGCTGACAAGATCGCCCTGATCGATCAACTGTCGCTGGCCGGTTTCAGCCGTATCGAAGCGGGATCGTTTGTCTCGCCGAAAGCCATTCCGGCGCTGCGTGACGGCGAGCAAGTCTTCACCGGCATGCAACGCCAGTCGGGGGTTATTTACGTCGCGCTGATTCCCAACCTCAAAGGTGCGCAACGTGCGTTGGCGGCAGGGGCTGACGAGTTGAATCTGGTGATGTCCGCCAGCCAGACGCACAACATGGCCAACATGCGCATGCGCTGCGAGGATTCGCTGACAGCGTTCGGTGACATTGTGGCGTTTGCCAGCGGCTCCGGCGTGCGCCTCAATGGCAGTATCGCGACGACGTTCGGTTGCCCGTTCGAAGGCCGGATCGACGAGGATCGCGTGCTGCAAATCGTCGACGCTTACCAGGAACTCGGCATTGCGGGCATCACCCTCGCCGACACCACCGGCATGGCCAATCCGCGACAGGTGGATCGCTTGGTGCGGCGCGTGTTGCAGCGGGTTTCGCCGGCCGATCTGACCCTGCATTTTCACAACACCCGGGGTCTGGGGCTGTGCAATGTGCTGGCGGCTTACGAGGCGGGCGCGCGGCGTTTCGATGCCGCACTCGGTGGCCTTGGTGGCTGCCCGTTTGCGCCGGGCGCGTCGGGCAATATCTGCACTGAAGACCTGGTGAACCTGTGCGATGAGATCGGGATACACACCGGCATCGACTTGCCGCTGCTGCTGAAACTATCCCGCGGCTTGCCGGATCTGTTGGGCCACGAAGTCCCCGGTCAACTGGCCAAGGCCGGGCGCAATTGCGACCTGCACCCGATCCCCACCTGAATATACAAATCCCCCTGTGGGAGCGAGCTTGCTCGCGAAGACGGTGTGTCATTCACATTTGATTTCGACTGACTCGACGCCTTCGCGAGCAAGCTCGCTCCCACAAAAAAACGCTCCACAGTGAGCGTCATAACCAGACAACAAAAACAATCGGACGCCCACCGGCAGTCCGCCTGGAGAAAAGCTATGAGCCTCAATGTAATGGAGGCGGGCGCGAGTCCGTCCGTCGATCACGACGCCGAAAAAGCCCTGGTCAGCAAAGTAGCCTGGCGCCTGATGCCACTGATCATGGTCTGCTACCTGTTCGCCTTCTTCGACCGCATCAACATCAGTTTCGCCAAGTTCCAGTTGCAGACCGATTTGAGCTTGAGCGACACCGCTTACGGCCTCGGCGCCGGGCTGTTCGTGGTCGGTTACGTGCTGTTCGAAGTGCCTAGCAACATGATGCTGTACAAGGTCGGCGCACGCCGCTGGATCGCGCGGATCATGATGTCCTGGGGCCTGGCAACGGCAGCGATGGTCTTCGTCAACAGCGAATGGCAGTTCTATGCGCTGCGCTTTGTGATTGGCGCAATGGAAGCCGGTTTTGCCCCGGGCGTGCTGTATTACCTGACGCTGTGGTTCCCGCAGCACTTCCGTGGCCGCATCACCTCGATGCTGTTTCTCGCCTCGGCGTTCGCCGGGCTGGTCGGCGCGCCATTCTCCGGGCTGGTGCTGGAACACCTCGACGGCGTGCTGCAAATGCGCGGCTGGCACTGGCTGTTCCTGCTTGGCGGCGTGCCGTGCATCGGCCTCGGTTTTCTGGTGCTGATGCTGCTCAAGGATCGCATCGAGGATGCGCACTGGCTGACGGCTGACGAGAAGAAATTGCTCTCCAGTCGCATCGCCCAGCATGAACCGCACAAGAGCGGTGGTTCGTTGCTCGCGGCGTTGAAGATTCCGGGTTTCCTGACCTTGGGGCTAATCTACTTTTTGATTCAGGTGGCGTCCTACGGCTTGAATTTCTGGGCGCCGCAGCTGATCCGCAGCGCCGGCACCGAGAGCCCGGTGATGATCGGGTTGCTGACGGCGATTCCGTACATTTGCGGGGCGATCAGCATGGTGGTGATCGGGCGTTTGTCGGATGCGACGGGTGAGCGGCGCAAGTTTGTCGCCGGGCTGGTCATTGTCGGGGCGATCGGCTTTTTCAGTGCGGGGATTTTCGCCAGTCACACGACGTTTTTGATCGTTGCTCTTGGCTTGCTTGGCGCCGGGATCATCGCCTCGATTCCGAGCTTCTGGACGCTGCCACCGAAGTTGTTGGCCGGTGCTGGCGCTGGTGCAGCGGGCGGGATTGCGGTGATCAACACACTTGGGCAGTTTGGCGGGATCGTCAGCCCGGTGATGGTCGGACGGATCAAGGATTTGACCGGCAGCACCACACCGGCGCTGTATGTGATTGGCGTCGCGGCATTGATCGCGGCGGCACTGTTGCTTTGGGGGTTGCCGCAGAAATTGCGCACGCTCGACAAATATTGATATCAGCTCTGACACCTTCGCGAGCAAGCTCGCTCCCACATTTGAAATACATTCCCCTGTGGGAGCGAGCCTGCTCGCGAAGACTGACTTCCAGACACTGAAAATCATCGATTCAAACGATCATCCAGCAGCCACTGCATTCCTCTCAAACACCCCGCCAAACTGAATCAACACCACCCCGGCAATCAACAACACCGCCCCAAAAGTTCGCGACACGGTCAGCTGTTTCTCCACCAACCCAAACAACCCAAAGTGATCCAGCACCATCGAAGCTATCACTTGCCCAGCCAACGCCAGCGCTACAAACCCGGAAGCGCCAAGCTTGGGCAGCAACACCACCGCCAACGCCACAAAACACACGCCAAACGCACCACCGGCCCACATCCACAACGGCGCCTTGCTGATGAACGTCAACGACGGCAACGGCAAACGCAGCGCCACAATCACCGGCAACAGGACCAACACGCTGACCAGCAAAGACGCTAACGTCGCCCACAACGGATGCCCCAACCCCCGCGCCAGATTGCTGTTGATTGCACTCTGAAACGGCACCACCGCCCCGGCAAACGCGGCCAGCATCAACAAGCCGGCCCACTGCAATGTACTCATCTCGATTCTCCAACAGGTTTTGCTGGACTCTAGAGTATTCGTCGCGCAGATTTAAATTCCGTTTCATCATCCAGAATATGCATCAAATGAATGATCTGCGCCGTATCGACCTCAACCTGTTGGTGATCCTCGACGCCTTGCTCAGCGAGCAGCATGTCACCCGTGCCGCCGAGCGTTTGCACCTCAGTCAACCGGCGGTCAGCCATGCGCTGGCACGCTTGCGCGACCTGCTCGGTGATCCGCTTCTGGTACGCGCAGGTTCAACCCTGGTGCCCACCGCACGAGCGCTGGAACTGGTCGCGCCGCTGACCGAAGCGCTGGCACAGATGCAATCGCTGCTGGCGCCGAACACCTTCGATCCGGCCAATGCGCGTCGGACCTTTCGTGTGGCGATGTCGGACTATGGCGCGGCGATCATTCTGCCTACGCTGATCCGCACCCTGCGCCGGGAAGCACCGGGCATCGACCTGCAAATCAGCCATGCCAGTCGTGAAGGGATGCTCGAAGGCGTGCTCAATGGTGATATCGACGTGGCCGCCGGCGTCTTCCCGGAAATGCCCCACGAACTGCGCAGCTCGGTGCTGTTTGAAGAGCGCTATGTCTGCCTGCTGGATCGCCAGACGCTGCCGGCCAGCGGTGTGCTGGACTTGCCGACCTACCTGTCTCGTCCGCACGTCCTGCTGGAAATGCGCGGCAGCGGCACACCGGAAATCGAGCGCGCATTGACCTCTCTGCGTGAACGTCGCCGCGTCGCGATCAGCCTGCCGCACTGGAACGTCGCGCCGCAGTTCATCAGTGGCACGGATCTGATTCTTACGGTGTCTTCACGCAGCGTGCGTGAGCTTGATCAACGCGAACTGATCGTGGTGCCGCCACCGTTCGAGATTTCGCCGTTCACGTTTGTGCTGGCTTGGCACAAGCGGCGGGGTGCGGATCAGGCGTTGAACTGGTTGAATCGGACGATTGAGGAGGGGATAGTGCGCGGCTGAAAAAACTCTCAAGGAGCAGGAAGTGACAGTGAAGTCTGGCTGGATCGGTTGTGCCGCATTGTGCGGGTGGTTGCTGGCGGGGCAGGCAGTTGCCGATTGCACACCGGCACCCACGGCGCATGAGGTGGATTTTTCCCTCTGCAAGGATTGGCCGGCGTATCCCGGGCTGACGCTCACCGCTGCTGCCAATTTCTCGCCCGATCCGGTGTATGGCGAGTCAGGGACTGTAGGGCTTTACGATCTGCGTTTGGCCTTGGTGGCGAGTGCAGACTCCAAGCCGTTAGCGAGCTTTTATCAGCCCTCGGCATTCTCCGTGGATGCCATCGCGCTGGACGAACTGAAATTCGATACCGCTCGCTATAAGCTCGCGCCGCAATTGCAGGCCTTTGGCGTGCGAGTACGGTTCAAAGGCTCTTCGCGCGTGAATCCTGTGGATGAAACCTGGTTGTCGCTCTATGTGAAAGACGGCAACGCATTGCGTCCTGTCATGGATCGGCTGGTGGTTTATGAATATGGCGGGGAGTGGGATGGCAATTGTGCGGGGGAGCGCTACGAGACTACGCGAACCGTGGCGTTGGCCAAGACCAGCAGCCATGGTTATGCCGATCTGATGATCAAAACGATCCGTAGTTCGACTGTTGGCGCGGGCGAAGGCGAGGCGTGTGTATCCAATACCGTCACGCAAAAACCTGTCTTGACGACACTTCGCTATGACGGCAAAAACTACGTAATGCCTGAAGATTTCAAAGGCCTCTAAGACCGATGTCTTTTACTCAAGGAAGAATAATGTTCTCGCGTACTACATTGCTGGGCTCTTTCATCGCGATGGGCCTTTTAACGATGGCCGCCCAAGCCCAGGCCGCCTGCGAAGTGAAGAAGTTCGACGGCCATTCCCTTTCGCGCTGCAAAGCGTGGCCGGCGTTCAACGATCAGTCGATTGCGGCGAAGTCTTCATTTCTCTCGGATTCGGGCGACGATGAGATGGGCGTGTTCGATCTGGAACTGGCGCTCGTCAGTTCGACAAGCGGCAAGAGCCTCGCTACTTATGCAAAGCCGGGTGCCTACAATTCCGATGCAATCAGTTTCGACGATCTGACAATCGATACGGCCCGCTACCGATTGGCAGCAGATGTCCGTGCATTCGGATTGCGTTCGAAATTCGCCAGTCACGGCTCCAGAGCCAATCCTTACGCAAAAACCGATTTGGCGTTATATGTGCGCGAAGGCAACAAGTTGCGCCCGGTGCTGGAAGGCTTGGTGATTCGCAAGGAGTTCGGCGAAGGGACGGATGAGTGTGCCACCGAAGACACGCAAATCCGCAGGACTGTTGATATCGGCGCGACGAGCCACCATGGTTTTGCCGATCTGATCGTCAGCTCGAGTGGTTCAGTTTACAAATCCTTCCTGTCGGGCAAGGAGTGCATCTCGAAAACGATCGATATGAAGAAAACTCGCGTCGTCCTGACCTACGACGGCCAGCAATACATCGTCCCCGAAGACCTCAGAGGTTACTGACCGTATGCTCACCGGCCTCAACCATCTGACCCTCGCGGTCAGCGATTTGCAGCGCAGTCTGGCGTTCTATCGCGATGTGTTGCAGCTGCGCGTCGAAGCCACGTGGGACGCCGGTGCTTACCTTTCGCTGCCGGGGCTGTGGTTGTGTCTGTCGCTTGATCCGCTGCGTTCAAGCGAACCGTGCGTCGACTACACCCATTACGCGTTTAGCCTCACTGCAGCCGATTTTTCAACGTTCGTGCAGACGCTAAAAGGCGCGAACGTGCGGGAATGGCGCGATAACCGCAGCGAAGGCGCGTCGTTCTATTTCCTCGATCCCGACGGCCACAAGCTCGAAGTTCACGTCGGCGATCTCGCTTCACGGCTGGCAGCGTGTCGGCAAAAACCGTACGCCGGCATGCGTTTTTACGACGAGTCATGATCAGACACATTTGTCTGTTATAGACTGGCGGCCACGTGTTCTGCCGCTTGCAGGTTTTCCATGACTCCATCGTTGCTAATGGCCGTGCTGGCCTCGGGTTTCATTTATGGCATTACGCCCGGGCCGGGTGTGCTGGCGGTATTCGGCATCGGCGCAGCCCACGGGCGGCGGGCCGGAGCGGGGTTTCTTTGCGGGCATCTGCTCGGCGATGTGGTCTGGTGCAGCACGGCGCTGATCGCGATTGTCGGCGCTCGGGAAATCGGCAGCACCGCGTTTGATGTGCTCGGTGTGCTCAGCGGTGTGTACCTGTTCTGGCTTGGCTGGCGCGCGGTGCGCGCCCAGCGTCGCAATGGTGACGAACCACAGGGCGCGGCACGCAAGCCGTTCTGGCACGGCATTCTGTTTGGCTTGACCAATCCCAAGGCCTACCCGGTGGCGGTCGCGACCTTCACCGCGCTCCTGTCGAGCCGCGCCGAACTGCTCAACTGGTCGATGCTGCCGGCGCTGATTGCCCTGAGTTTCCTCGGCGGCTTGCTGGCCTACGCTATTCTGATTGGCGTGGTCGGCGCGCAACGGGTACGCACGCTGTATCAGCGTCACGAATTGTTGATCACCCGCCTGTGTGGCGTGATGTTTATCGGTTTCGCCATCAACGCGCTGGTGCATGCGCTGCCGGGACTGATGCCGAACAAGGCTTGAAGGTGTGTGCAGGGAGGCGCAATCAAGAGGTCAGGGATGGTTGATCAGTGCTGCATTACCCGGACACTCACGCCGAACCATGGAAAGCCGAAATTCCGCGCCGTTGGCGAGTTTTATCGACCTGTTGCTGGACGCCGTTTGCGCGGTCGACAAGCAAGGCCGCTTCGTTTTTGTCAGCGCTGCCTGCGAACGGGTTTTCGGCTATTCGCCTGAAGAATTGATCGGCCGACAAATGATCGAACTGGTGCACCCGGCGGATCGTCAGCGCACCCTCGCCGCCGCCAACGAAATCATGGGCGGCGAACCCAAGCTCAACTTCGAAAACCGTTATCTGCGCAAGGATGGCAGCGTCGCG
The DNA here is from genome assembly GCF_013363935.1 of Pseudomonas sp. 43A. Lineage (NCBI taxonomy): Bacteria > Pseudomonadati > Pseudomonadota > Gammaproteobacteria > Pseudomonadales > Pseudomonadaceae > Pseudomonas > Pseudomonas sp. 43A. The sequence goes on along the minus strand of NZ_CP054880.1, from coordinate 5,596,102 downwards.
CACATTCTCTGGTCGGCGCGCTGGTCGGAAGTCGACCAACTGCGCATCGCCGTGGCGCGCGACATCACCGAGCGCAAACAAGCCGAATCGCGCCAGGCTGCGCTCTATGCGATATCCGAAGCGGCCCATGCGGCGGAAGATTTGCTGGCGCTGTTCAAACGTATCCACCTGATTATCGGCGAATGGCTGCCGGCGATGAATTTCTCCGTGGCGCTGTACGATGAGCACTGCGCACAACTGAATTTCCCCTATCACGTCGACGATGACGAATTGCAGCCCGAACGACCGGGCACCGTCACTGGACGTCTGTGTGCGGAAGTTATCCGTAGCGGACAGCCGATTCTTCTGACGCCAGACAGTGCAGATTCCCCGGCGGATTTCGCCGCGCTGGTGGCGGAGCAGAACTCGCCATGCTGGCTTGGCGTGCCGTTGAACTCGAAGAACGGCACCATCGGTGCCTTGATCGTCAAAAGTCTGCCCGGCGGCGAGCGCTACACCGAGCAAGACAAGGAACTGCTGCAATACGTTTGCGCCCAGGTCGCCACGGCCATCGAGCGCCAGCAATTGCACGCCCGCCTGCGGCGCATGGCGCAGTACGATCAACTGACGCAGTTGCCCAATCGTGAATTGCTGCGCGATCGCTTGAAGGCTGCGTTGGCCGGCGCGCGCGAGCAATCCGGGCACATGGCCTTGTTGTATGTCGATCTGGATCGCTTCAAACAGGTCAACGACACCTTCGGCCATGCTGTGGGCGACATGCTCCTGCAAACCGTGGCCAACCGCCTCAAGGGCTGTGTGCGCGAAACCGATACCGTGGCCAGAATTGGCGGGGATGAATTTGTCGTGTTGCTGCACAGCGTTCAGGCCTCGGAAGATGCTGACGGCGTGGCGGAAAAAATCCGACAGGTTCTGGTCCAGCCGATGCGCCTCGATGGCCACAATCTGCACATCGAACCGAGCATTGGCGTCGCCCACTATCCAGAACACGGCGGTGAGGAGCAGCAACTGTTTAGGCATGCCGATCAGGCGATGTACGCGGCGAAACGCTTGAACCATCACGCGTTGAATAGTTGATCCGGGGCCGCCGTTCGTCGCAGCGACTGCAATTTTTCTAAACCTTTGCTGGCCAGAAAATTCTCAATCTAGGCGGGCACCTGCTCGCCACGATCATTACCAAGAGGTAGAGAATCATGCCTAATTCAAGAAACTCGAACTCGGGAAACTTCGCCAACGATCGAACCAAGGCCTCTGAAGCAGGTCGCAAAGGTGGGAAAACCACCACAACGACCGTCGACAAAGAGCCAAAACCAGATATGGGCCGCAAGCCCGCTCAGAAATCGAAGTAGTCGGTGAAGGTAGTTTTGATTGAGAGGCGGGGGCGTAAGCTCCCGCTTGAATTTCGCAAGTGAGGAGGGCGCGACCATGAGCCGGATGGCCACCCGTATACGCAACATGAGTTTTGCATCGCTGTTGGGCCTGTGTGCCAGCAGCGCTTTTGCCCAGTCGCCCGCCGATTTCATCAACGATGCCTCAGCCAAGGGCATGGCCGACATCGAGGCCAGTCGTCTGGCCCACAGCAAAGCCGAATCGAAAGAGGTCAAGGACTACACCATCGTCGTCATCAATGATCGCACCACGGCCAACCAGCACCTGGCGAAAATCGCCAAGAAGCTCGACTTGCCGGTCGCGCCGCGTGAGGAACTGGCCGGCAAGGCTAAAGAATTGATGCCGCAAGTGACTGAAGGCGCATCCTTCGATCAGGCCTATGCCGCGAGTCAGGTCAAAGCTACTGAAGAGGCCATCGAGCAGATTCAGCAAGAGGCCCAGAACACTGACGTGCCGGAGATCAAAGCCTTCGCGGATGAGACGTTGCCCAAGCTGCAAAACCATCTGCAAATGGCTCGCCAGTTACAGGCCAGCCGTTAATCACAATCAAAAGACCGCTGCCGTGGACGGCGGTCTTTTGCTTTTCAGCACTCATTCAAATCCTGCTTCGACTTGCTCTTCTCGCCCAGCCCCTCAAGATTGAAAACCTCACCCTCGCCCAACGACCGATAGTGCCTGCGCAGCGCTTCCAGTTGCTTAAGATCCAGCGCCTCCAGCCCAAGCATCGCGTTCTGCGCCTCTTTGGTCACTAACAGCAATTCATCGATCTTCAAATGCAGAATGTCGGTATCGCGGTTCTGTGTGTTCTGGATCAGGAACACCATCAGGAACGTGATGATGGTGGTCGAGGTGTTGATGATCAGTTGCCAGGTGTCGTTGTAATCGAAGATCGGCCCGCTCAAGCCCCACAATCCGATCAGGATCAATGCGCCCATGAAGGTTTTGGGACTACCGGCCACCATCGCGAGCTTCTGAGAGATTTTTGCGAATTTCATAGCCGTGTTCCTTATTGGTGGAGTGCTTGAAATTCAGACATTGGCGGCGTAATGAAAATTCTACTTACATCCATGCCCTTTCGATAAAAACACGGCCGAGCGAATTCCGCTTAATGGCGAAACTTTCATTGTGTGGGTTTGTGGCTAGTATCAAGTGGCGATCAAATTGCCAGTAGCCCATTACACGGACAGACATCACGCAAGAGGTCACTCATGGAATTCTTCGAAAAGTTAGCCAGCCTAGCCGCCAAAGTACGGTTGCAGAGCGCTGCAATCCAGACGGAAGAGGCAACGAAAAATGCGTTCGTCATGCCATTTATCAGCACGGTGTTGGGCTACGACGTCTTTGACCCGACTGAGGTGACGCCAGAGTTTGTCTGTGACATCGGTACGAAGAAGGGCGAGAAAATTGATTACGCCATCATGAAGGGGGGCGAAGTACAGATTTTGGTTGAGTGCAAAAAGATCGGTGAGCCTCTGCATATCAATCACGCCTCCCAGTTGTTTCGGTACTTTCACGTCACCAGTGCTCGAATTTCCATCCTCACCAACGGTCAGGTCTACAAGTTTTTTACCGACCTGGATGCGCCGAACAAGATGGATGAAAAGCCCTTTCTGGAGCTGGACCTTCTCGATATCGATGAGTACTCGGTCCCCGAACTGATCAAACTGACTAAGTCGGCTTTTGATGTGGACTCGATCATCAACGCCGCTGGCGAATTGAAATATGTCAGCCAAATCAAAAAGGTTATCGCTGCTCAGGTCAGCAAGCCGGATGATGACTTTGTGAAAGTATTTGCCTCCCGTGTTTACGACGGCGTGATCACTCAAAAAGTACGTGAGCAGTTTCATGAGCTGACGAGAAAAGCCGTTGTGCAGTTCTTGAATGACCAGATCAATGATCGCCTTAAATCGGCGATGAGTGGTGCTATTCAACCAGCGCTGACGCCGTTGCCGTCCGCCTCTACCGGGACAGATCCAGTCGATCCGCGGGATGAGTCGGACGACAAGGTTCTTACAACTCTGGAGGAGCTTGAGGGCTATCACATCGTTCGTGCACTGGTTCGGTCAGTGGTCGATGCCAAGCGAATCGTTCAACGTGATACTCAGAGCTATTTCGGGATTTTGCTGGATGACAACAACCGCAAGCCAATCTGCCGGCTGCATTTCAATCGGACACAGAAGTACATCGGTATCTTTGATGAGGAAAAAAATGAGACCCGTCATCCGATTAGCTCTGTTGATGACATCTATGAGTATTCGGATCATCTGAAAAAAACGGTTGGCTATTACGACTGAAAATGAAACCGGCCTTGAGGGCCGGTTTTTTTGTCGATTACCTCGTGATTTTCAGTCCTAACTTCCAGTGGAAGTAACCCACCACCTCACACTGCTGATTGACCAGCATGAAACTCAATTCGCATTGCACCTCGCCGGGTTTCTTCGGCGTACAAGTCCAGAAATGGTCATCAGCCTTCCGACTACCCGGTGTTGTCGGGTCGTCCGGGTTGGGTGCGGGCACTGTCAGGTCGGTATGAATTTGCAGGTTCGGTTCGCAAAGCACGCCGCTGTCAGCCACTGCCATGCGGTACACAACCACACTGTGTTCGGCGATCAGGCTGACGGAGCGTCCACGAACGTGCAGGTCGCGGCCAATTTCGACCTGGATTGTTATCGTGCTGTCATTTATGACTATTTCTTTCGAGTTATTACCTATGGCGAAAAAGATAAATCCATCGGTAATGCTCGTTGGCGCGGCAGCGTCCAGACTTGGGTTCGGATAACGCGCCAGCACTGATTCGGCATCGACGATCAGCATCACATTGTGTGCGTCGGTGACGGCGGATGAGGGTGACGGGATCGGTTCGCTGGTCATCATGGATTCCTTTCATGATGTTGGCACAAGACGACAGCCGCTTCGGTCAAGGCAAGACATCCTGTTCCGGCCGCAGCGGCAGCGGATCGGTCGAGCCCCTTGTCACCAAAGGGCTCGACACATCATCAGTTATGGATGGAGATGAATGGATCCCACGAGCAGCAGCCGATGATCTGGCAGTTGCGGTCGACGATCAGGAAGTGGAAGTGATAGGTCACGCGACCACAGTCCAGGGTTTCGGATGACCAATAGTGGTTGTCGACTTTCTGGCAGCTTGGCACGGATGGATTGCTTGTGTTGGGCACAGCAACACACGCTGTGGCCTTGCGTGGGGAGGGGGGCGAGATCAGGTTCTCCCCGGCATTGGGGATGAATTTGTAGAAAATCACCGCCTGTTCGAAGCTCTGCGACAGGCTGGTTTCACGCCAGCGAATCAGGTCGCCGACCTGAGCCTTGAGGTCCAGCTCGCCACCGGCCTGACCACTGACGACGTTATCCTGATTGGTGACCATGTACACATGTTTCCAATCGATCAGCGTGGGGTTCTTCGGGTCCTTGCTGATGTTTGGATACTTTTTCAGAATGGTTTCGGTGTCGATGGAAACCAGAATATCCGTCACTCGAGACATGGTGATGCTCCTTTTTCATAGTGAACGTCGGACTGCAATCCAGGCACGACGACGCTTGCTTGCCGTATGGCTTTTGCGAGCACACTACTGGGGGAACCCACTGATCACGAGAAATGAACAGGCCGTGCTCCTTGCACGAAATCGACTGATTCGGGTTCCTTCCGACTGCCGCTCCTTGACTATAGGTACGATTTTTTAGCTGTCAAAATCGCTTTTGTCTGGCTCGACGGACGGTCGCTCAATTCATGAGAACCAACCCATTGGCGATAAGCCGACGGGTTGGTCCGACACCCTTTGCAATTCAGTCGCTCTGGAACTGCCCGCGGCGCTGCCTGTATCGTGACGGACCGCTGAATGTCCCGACAGGAGAACGCAATGAGTTGGTCCGCCAAACAATACGTCGCTTTCGAAGATGAACGCACCCGCCCGGCCCGCGATCTGCTGGCGGCGATTCCCACGCCTGAAGCGCGATCCGTGGTCGATATCGGTTGTGGTCCCGGTAACTCGACGGAGTTGCTGGTACAGCGTTTTCCCGGGGCGAAAGTCAGCGGGCTGGACAGTTCGGCGGACATGATCGATGCAGCACGCAAGCGCTTGCCGCAGTTGCAGTTCGATGTGGCGGAGATTGATAAATGGGCGGATGAAGGCCCGTTCGATGTGATCTTCGCCAACGCCGTGCTGCAGTGGGTGCCGGATCACGCGTCGTTGCTGCCGGCGCTGGCCAGCAAATTGTCTGCCGGTGGCAGTCTGGCGATCCAGATGCCGGACAACCTCAATGAACCCTCCCATTGCTTGATGCGTGAAGTCGCCGCGAATGGCCCTTGGGCCAGCAAACTCGCGGGCGCAGCGGGCCAGCGTACCGATATGGCGAGCGCCGGCGATTATTTCTCGATGCTGCGGCCACATTGTGCGCGGGTCGATGTGTGGCGCACCACCTATCACCATCAGCTGTCAGGCGGGGCGGCGGGAGTGGTGGAGTGGTTCAAGGGCAGCGGGTTGATTCCGTTTTTGAGTCCGCTGACCGAGGCGGAAAAGGCGCAGTACCTGGAGCAGTATCTGGCGGAGGTGCGGAGGGCTTATCCCGCGCTGGCGGATGGCTCGGTACTGCTGCCATTTCCACGCTTGTTTATCGTCGCGACGCGCTGAAATAAATTGGCCCCTCACCCCAGCCCTCTCCCGAGGGAGAGGGCGCCGAGTTGTGTTGTTTCCAAACCTGAGTTCGGCTGGATTTTGCACGTCGGCGTAGCTCTTGCCTGCACCGCGGTCAGTCCCCTCTCCCTCTGGGAGAGGGTTAGGGTGAGGGCTTCTGCACCGCCACCAACATCATCATCGGCCGCTCCCGCTCTTCCGCCAGCGCCGGTTGCGCCGCGACCTCCGCTTCGCTCGGTCCCCATTCATTGACATGTCGAATCGAGAACCCCGCATCGATCAGCGAATTGAGCAATGTCCCGACCGTACGATGCTGCTTGATCACGCCCTCAGCCAGCCAGTTCGTCACCCGCTCGCCCTCCAACTGATAGCTGTCCAGCGGCCAACGCTTGTTACCTTCAGCGTCAATCAACCAGCCCGGATTACGCGGTGCCATAAAGATTGGATGCTCAATGGAAAACACAAAGTGCGAACCCGGTTTCAGCGCCGCAAACAGGTGCGCAAACAGCCCCGGCAAATCCTTGACGTAATGCAGCGCCAGTGAGCTGTAGGCCAAATCAAAACTACAGGTGGACAGATCGAGCTGTTCCAGATCGGCGCGCTCATAAAGAATGTTCGCCGCCGTCGTGGTCTCCCGCGCCCGCGCCCGCTCCAGCATCTTCTCCGAGACATCCAGCCCCAACACATTCCCCGCACCATTCTCGATAGCCCAACGGCTGAACCAGCCATAACCGCAGCCCAGATCCACCACGTTCAAGCCGTGCATGGATGGCAACAGCGCCCTGAGCGCCGGCCACTCCGGCGCCGCGTCGAGGCCGCCGATTGAGCGGTTCATCTGGCTGTAGGCCTGGAAGAATTCGGGATCGTCGTAGATGTTTTGGGTCATGGTGAAGTGCTCTTTTGAGTTCGGTCGTCAGCGGCAAAGTGGCCGCGATTGGAATCCCTCGAAAGTGATGGCGCGTATTCGTCGATGGCCGCGCAGGGGGAGGGTGGTGGCTGAAAGGGAAATGCTAGTCGGTCGAGAGGAAGGTGAAAATCGATGGAGTGTTGTGGATCTGTAATGTCAGAAAATTCTGCAAGGTTTTTGGCTGCTTAAACCCACTCGGTGGCCAGTGTTTATAAGCGCTCGGTGTTACGTCCTGATGCCTACAAATCCTTGCGCCGTTGCCTACCGCTACGCCAGAATCCGCCGGCTTGTGCGCTTGGAAGGCGGTCGGTAACTTGGTTCGCATCACTGATTTCCAGTGATCGGGTTTAGCAGCCACGCGTTTCCACCAAATCGTACAAGCGTCATTTAGCCAGGTTCTCCTGTGCTTAATGGTGGCTGTGCGCATGGCACCCTCGGGTGCGCCGGGATTTTGGTGGATTCGCCCGGTCTGCTAACTTGCGTACAGCCGCCACCCTTTCGTGTAGCAGCGGAATGGTCGTGGCCCTATTCGGAATACACCACATGTTCAAAGTTACGCCAAATCCGCCGGAAACCGATCCGGCATCCCCCTACGAATCGCCCAATTCAAAGAAATTCCACGAAGCCGCCGAACGCGCCCTCGACCACTACCTCAGCCCCACGGCCAGAATCATGGGTTCCACTCACGAACCCGAACCGATGTACCTCGCCAACCCGAAATACGACACCGAATCCCTGCTCGCCAACGCCAGCGAAACACTCGGCTCTGCCACCACCATGCTCAACAACTTCGCCGCATTGCTGAATACCTCACACCGCAAGACCGCACTCGGTATCGCGCAGGTTGTGATGTTGGGCGAATTGGCGGTGAATCAGGCCCTTGATAAGGTCGTGCCGGGTGAGTAATCGCAAAGTGGTCGATTTGTAGCAGACACAAAAAAACCGGCTCTAAAGGCCGGTTTCTTGTAGTTGCGCCTACAGACATTCGCGATTCAGGGCGCCAACATCCGCAACGCCGCCGAAGTCAAAAACGCCGAACGATTCTTCTCTTCCGGATGAGGGTGCACGTGAAGATCGATGCGCTCAGCAGGTAGCCCATCGGCCGACAATGCCTTGGCCGGTGTCACCCCTTGGTCAGATCAACCAACGGCGTCTGCCGCACCTCCGTCTCGCGCCCACCCTGAATCTCGCTCACCTGCTTCAAGGCCTTATCCACCGCCGCCTTGTCCGCCAACAAGCTGTAGCTGATGCGGAACTGCTTGTGTTCCTTCGGCCCAATTGTCGGCACCAGGTTCAGTGGCCGCTGATAACGGCGGTTGTAGGAAAAACTTGTCCCCGGCTCCAGCCCCGTGACATAGCCCTGGCCTTGGGTATCGGTGTTTTTCCACAGGGAAAACACCGGCAGTGTCTGCGTATTGAAGCCAACCGAAACGCCCAGGCTGCCGGCCTTGTTATGCAACACGGTCAACGTATCGCCCTTCGCATCGGCATACGGCACCACGTTGTAAACCGTTTCGTCGTAGTCCTTGGTCGGTGCGCGGTAGGTTTGCCATTCGGGCAGATCGCCCTTGGCCTTGTCGTTGAACGGCGACACTTGCTTCACCGGCGCGGCGAAACGAGCGCCCTGCTCCAGGAACGGGGTACTGAAGTTACTGTGGTACAGCGCCTGGTATTCCTTCGGATAGTCGCCGTTGTTGGTCAGGGTGTCGTTGAGGGCGAACACTACGCTGCCGGGTTCGGTAACCAGTTCCGTCGCGACGGAGAAGTCGACCTTCTTGAACGCCTGCTCTTTCAGTTCACCGCGCAGGGTGATGGCGTAGGGTGGTGTTTCATCGATGTGCAGGGTGACTTTGTTTGCGGGAATGTTGGCGGCTCGACCGTGCAGGGTCAGCAGTTCGCCGTTGTCGACGCCGGGGTGGCCGACCCATTCGTATCCGCAGCGGGTAACCAGTTCATTGAAACCTTCCAGCCAGCCCAAACCACCGCGGCCATTGAGTTCGATGAAGGACGGATTGACCACTTCCTTGACCGGCGAATCCCAGCCCATGCGCACATTGCCGACCGAGGCCTGCAAGACATTCATTCCCCGTGTCGGCACTACCGAGAGTTTCATCGTACCGTTATCGATGTCGACAATGCTGACGCCCTCCTGCCGACCGCCGTGCAAGGTACGCAAAGTAACGTTGAAGGGTTTATCGGTTTTTATGCCGAGTTGCTGGCTGGTGATCTGCCAGTTCTGGGCAGCTTTGTCGGTGTCGAGCAGAACGTAATCCCAGGCCATGGCGTGGGAGGCAGCGGACAGTGCGCCGAGGGCAACAACGAGTTTGAGCGGGGTCATGGCAGCAGCCTTTCTTGGAGTTGTGCGCTTTTTATAAACTGGGTGAAACGTTTCAGCAAGCTTAAATGGCGACGCGACGCTGGTGTATCGTGTTTCTGAAAGGTTCCGCGTTGACCAAATGAGCACCTCAAATCCCGGACACAAAAAACCGGCTCGATACAGGCTGTGTGAAAACACGCTTTTGTGCTCGCCGCAGACGAAAAAGGGCCTCTCAGCCCTCGTGCCTTAAAGCTGTCGCAGCAAGAAGCGAGCGTTACCAAATAACCGCTGCTCAAGGTTGCCGAAGGGGTGCTCGCAGATGGATCTTCGGCATCCCATCATTTCGGGATGCGCCTGCATTCACTGCTTTCCAAGGTTCAGGATTCAACCCTGCTGCAATACCTTCAACGCTGCCGAAGCCAGAAACCCGGAACGGCTTTTCTCTTCCGGGTGATGCAACACATATTCATCAATGCGGTTGAGCAAGTGCCCAGGCAGGGTGATGTTGAGCTTTTGGGCTTTGCCCAAATACTTGAGCACATCGATATCCACCACGGCCCATGCACAACCGGCGTATTTCGGGTTGGCTACGTGCAGGCTCAGTTTGCTGGCCGCTGGAATGGGGGCGTCGTCGTCCGCGAGAATCTCGAAATGACCTTCGATGGCTTCGCGAGCCATGGCGACGGCATCGTCCAGATCCTCTCCGGCGGAAAAGCATCCAGGAATGTCCGGGACTTCTACACCCCAGGCGTGATGGTCATCGCCAATTGAAATCGCAATCGGGTAGAGCATATTCGTTGTCCTCCATGGCGCAACTGACTCAGAGAGTCAAAGCAGCGCCTGCTGCAAAATACTGATGGCCGTTTTCTTCAGCAGATCCTTTTTCGGATGTGGCACGGTGACCAGTCCTGGTTTGCTCGGATGCTTGAAGTGATGGTGACTTCCTTTGATCCGTACCAGATACCAACCGTCTGCGACGAGTTGGCCGATTAAAAAACGGCTATTCACAACACCTCCCTGTGGTGTGCTTGGTGGGTACTATACCCATTGAACTAATATGATCAACACTATAACCACCGGTCGGCCGTCGTCCTCTGACGGGCGGGGTCGCTTACCGCAGTCTAGGTAAGGCAGGTGCGATGGCGAGGTGGGTGTGTTACCGGGTTTTGCTTATGTTCATGTGGCGGTGTGTTTCTGAAGGGTTCTGCGCTGCCCAAGTGGCCAAACTCAAATCCAAGGCACAAAAAAACCGGCTTTATAGGCCGGTTTTTTCTGTTCCTGCATCCCCCGTCAAAAAACACAACGTGAGACCCATATTCGAGTGGAGCGGGTAGAGGGAATCGAACCCTCGTCGGAAGCTTGGGAAGCTACTGTTCTACCATTAAACTATACCCGCTCAGAGCGGCTGACTTTGTACCAGACTCGGCCACGGATTTGAAGTTTTTCTTTTACTCATAAGCGCTTTGAATCCTTGAAAACGGTCAATCGCGGGCGAGCACTGCGGTGAGAAAAGCAAAATCTCAATCCCGCAGTCCCGCGCGCAACGACTCTCTTTCAAATAGCCAATGCATGTTGATCCTGAACAAACGAGTAACGCGTTCGGCTGGTCTGCGGTGCCGGTTTCAGAAAGCCGAGCAAGGCATTCTGGCTATCGCGGCACGCGGCTTTGTGTTCCATGTCGAGAAAATGCCCGGTGGCCTGCAGCGTGGTGAACGTGCTCTGCGCCACGTGGTTGCCGAACAGGCGTGCATCTTCGGCAGCGGTGTATTCGTCCCATTCGCCGTTTAAAAACAGCACCGGCACGTTGATCTTTTTCGCTGCGTTCAGATAGCACTGCCGATCGCTGTGCAGCACGTCGCTGATGTGGAAGTGCATCTGCCCGTATTCGTGCTCGGCGAGGCTGCTGACGTGGCGATAGTTGAAGCGTTTGAACAGTGACGGCAGGTGTTTGCCGATGGTGTTGTTGACCAGATGGCCGACGCGGTCGCCGTCGCGCTGGCCGAGGTAGTCGACGCCGCGTTCGAGGTAGTCGAGCATGTGCGCGTTGATCACTGGCGAGAACGAACTGATCACGGCCCGTTCGATGCGCCGTGGCTGGTGGGCGAGGGCGACCAGGGTCGCGGCGCCGCCCCAGGAGAACGACAGCACGTGTTCGGCGGCGAAGTGGTCAATCAGCTCGAGCAGAATCTGCCCTTCGACGTCCTTGGTCAGGTGTTTCTCGTGGTGGTTGTGCGCTTTTGATCGGCCCGCGTAAGGCTGGTCATAGCAAACCACGTTGAATTGCGGGTGCAGGTTTTTCACAGTCTGTGCAAACGACGCAGTCGTGGCCATCGAGCCGTTGACCAGGATGATGGTCTTTTCTGCGGCGTCTGCGCGATAGAACTCCGTGTAAACCCGATACTGACCCTGTATATCCAGCACAGCGATTTCTGGCCTCATGTCATAAGACTCCTGGCAAGCAAGCGGGTATGCGCGCAAATAGAGATTGCACGAGCTTTGTGACAGGTAGGCATACGCCTGGAATTTGCTTGGCCCATGTCGATCCGTTACGGCAGGTCGACGGGTATTGTTATTGGCGGGCAGTCTGCCGGCTGAGGCGGAGCCTTGAAGGCTCTCTACCGGCAAAAAGTTTCTTAGAGGTATGTTGTGACTCGTCGGTCACAATCTGGCCGACGTCCTGATTCAAGCAGGGGAGTCGGGATCGCGCAAGTGCCGCTGGTAAATTGTTCGACAACTTCTGCTGAGCGGTCGCCGGCTTAGAACAAATGGATCTCTTCGGTGCGCAAAGCGCGGTACTCGCCCGGTTTTAGCGCGTTATCGAGCAACAGCGGGCCCATCGATTCGCGGTGCAGGCGCAGGACTTTGTTGTTGAAGAAACCAAACATGCGCTTCACCTGATGGTAACGACCCTCGACGATGCTCAACCGCGCCGAGCGGGGGCCTATCAGCTCCAGCTGCGCCGGTTGCGTGGTCAGGTCTTCGAAGGCGAAGTAGATCCCCTCGGCAAAGGTGCTCGCATATTGCGCGCCAATTTCTTGCTCGGTCTCGACGTAGTAGACCTTCGGCAGTTTGGTCTGCGGTTGGGTCAGGCGTCGCGACCACGCGCCGTCGTTGGTGATCAACATCAGGCCGGTGGTGTTGAAGTCCAGGCGTCCGGCGATGTGCAGGTCGTCCTTGTCTGGTTCATCGATCAGGTCGAGCACGGTCGGATGTTGCGGATCGCGGGTGGCGCTGACGCAGCCCGGCGGCTTGTGCAGCATGAAGTAGCGTGCGGGTTTGCCGCTTTGCAGCACTTCGTTGTCGACTTCGACGCGGCTGAATTCCAGCACCTCGCTGTGCGGATCGCTGACGACTTTTCCGTCAATCCGCACGCGCTTTTCCACCAGCAACAGGCGAACCTGCTGACGGTTGTAGCGGGGCAGGTTGCTGAGGAAACGGTCAACGCGCATGTTCAGTGTTCGATGAATGAAGGGCCGCGCATCTTACGGGATCGGCCGCTTGGCCGCTTGCAGTTGCGCCTCGACCTGCGCGCAACGCGGGCACAGGCAGGATTGGTTGCGCAGTTCTGGCGGCAGCGCTTCAAGCACGGCCGGGTCGATGCTCACGCCATAGCACCAGCATTCGCGGTCGGCGGTGCGCGGGTCGGCCAGGCTGCAGTCGTTGCGGGCGCCACAGGCCGGGCAAAGGTCGGGTTTAACGTCGGAATCAGGCATAAGTCGAGTGAGGCATTTCCACGCAGGTGCGGTTGCGGCCGGTTTGTTTGGCTCGGTACATCGCATGATCGGCCCGCGACAGCAGGCTGTGCAAGGTGTCATCGCGTTGCAGCGTGGTGGCGCCGATGCTCACTGTCAGATTGAGGCGATGGCCGTCGTAGGCATATTCGTGTTGTTCGACGTGCTGGCGGATCTTCTCGGCAATTTTCTGACCGGTATCGCCGTCGGTGTCCTTCAGCAAAACGATAAATTCCTCACCGCCCCAGCGGCAAACAATGTCGGCATGGCGCAGGCAACTTTGCAGATCGCGAGCGAAACCGATCAACACCTGATCACCGGCCATGTGCCCGTAGGTGTCGTTCAACACTTTGAAGTGATCGAGGTCGAGCAGCAACGCGGTCAGTGGTTTGGTTTCGCGTTGTGCTTCGTGCAGGGCTTGTGCGGCGAGAATGTCGAAGCCTCGGCGGTTGGGCAGTTCGGTGAGACTGTCGAGAATGGCCTGCGCCTGGATTTTGCTTTGATAGCGTTTGATCACGCGGTTGAGCAGCGCTAGCACAATCAGGGTCACCAGCAGGCAGATCAGCAGATTCAGATACAGCGACTGACGGATTTCACTCAAGGCGCCGTCTTCGCGTTTATCAACAAACAGATACCAGTTCAGCTCCGGAATAAACCTCACGTTGAGGAAATGCCCCTGACCGTGGGCGGAATATTCGTAGCTGCCGCTGTGCGGTTTCGGCAGTTGGCTGACCAGACTCTTCATGCTCTCCAGTTCACTCAGGCTCTGGCCAATGTGCGCGCTTTCCGGACCGCCGTCGGCGCCGGTCAATACCAGTCGGCCGAAGGTGTCGACGAAGTACACGCTGCGTTGATAGCGCTGTTGATATTTGTCGATCAGCTTGATCACCGCGTCCACGGTCAGGCCGACGCCCGCCGCGCCGATGAAGCGATTGTGGTAGTCGTAAACCTTGTAGTTGATGAAGAAGGTCAGGTTGTCCTTGTTGGCCAGATCCGGGTCGACGTTGATCTCGTACGGGTCCTTCATGTCGCGTACGCGGAAGTACCAGGCGTCGCGCGGTTCATCGACCTTGACCTGCTTGAGCACGCCTTTGGCGTGGTAGTAGGTGTGGCTGGCGTTGGAGACGAAGAACGCGGTGTAGGCGCCGTAATGGGTCATGACTTCGTCGAGGTAGCGGGTCATCTGCTCGGGATTCTGCTCGCCGTTGACCACCCAGTCGCGCATGAAGGTGTCGCGGGACATCATCGAGGAAATCAGGATCGGCCTGACGAGGTCTTTCTGGATTTCCGAGTAGACCGTGTCGGACGTCAGCGGCAGCTCGGTGTTGACGATGTTGTCGCGGATCGACGCGCGCGAGGCGTAGTAGCTCAGTAGGGACGTGGCAAGGAAACCGGCGCCGAGCAGGGCGATCAGCGTCAGTACCAGCGAGCGTTGCGAGTAGAGGGGAGAACGAAGCGGCATGGCAGATCCGTTGGCAGTGGCCCGATGGCATGCATTCTAGTGGGATGGCCGGGAAAAGACTGCGGGATTTATGCCTGAAATGGCGGGGGATATGACGTAGAGGGTGTGTCAGAAGGATAGCTCCCTCACCCCAGCCCTCTCCCAGAGGGAGAGGGGGCTAGATAGTGGTGATTTCAAAACCCGAGTTCGACGGGTTATCACTGAATGGCAATACCCTCACAGACACCTCGGTCAGTTCCCTCTCCCTCCGGGAGAGGGCTAGGGTGAGGGCTGGTTTCTGGATCAGTTCCGAGTCTCCAGATACGCCCGCCAGCCCCCCAAATAGCTGATGTCCAGCGCACCCTCCAGTCCATACGGCTCACAAATAAACCCGCTCTCCCAACGACCATCCGCCAGTTGCACCTTGCCCAATCCCAGCGGTGCCGGAATCCCGGTCAGGAACGAGCCCAACTCACTGCTCGGTAATTCCCACACTTCCACCGCAATCGCCACACCGCCATCCTTGACCCGCACCATGCCCGGCCGCAGCGGCGGGCCGCCGGCCAACGCATACAGTTGATAATCCGCTGAGCTCAACGTCGTCTCCAGCAAGCGCCCACCCCGTTGCGTCAGTTGCCAGTTCAACGCCAACCCTTGCAGATGCGCGCCACACACCACGATGCGTGCACGATCATGGCGCGCAACGTTTACAGGTGTGGGCAGTGTCGGATCCTGCTGACGCTGCAGCGCATCCGCCACGCTCAGCAGATATTGATCGGTGAAGACCCGACCAAACAACGTCACACCCCACGGCAAACCGTTGGCCATGAACGCGCTCGGCACGGCGACGGCGGCGTAGTCGAGCAGGTTCATGAAGTTGGTGTAGTAACCCAGTTCGGAGTTGCGCAGCACCGGCTCTGCATGCAGTTCGGCGAGTGTCACCGGTCTCCCGATGGTGGGCGTGAGCACGCAGTCGAGACCTTCGAGTGCCTGATCGCACAGCGCTTTCAAAGCTTGCAGCCGATACTGCGCGCGGAAGGTCTGCACGCCCGTCACCGCCGGCGCTTTGGCCAGCACAGCGCGGATCACCGGTAAAACGGCCTCGGGATTTTTCTCCATCAACTCGCCCGCCACGCTATAGCGCTCGGCAACCCACGGCCCCTCGTAAAGCAAACGCGCGGCTTCAAGGAATGGCGACAGGTCCAGCTCGACCGCTTCGCCACCCAAGGCCTTGAGCCGGTCGATGGCATCGCCGAGCAACAGCGGCCCTTCGACGCAACCAAAAAACTCAAGATCCTGCGCGCGTGGCACGCCGAAGCGAAACGCCCGTGGCGTACCAAACGCCGAGCCGTCATTCCACGATGGATTGCGACGGCTGTACTCATCGCGCGGATCGAGTTTTGCCGTCAGCGCAAGCAATTGACTGGCCTCACGCGCCGTCGCGGTGAACGTGGTCACGCAATCCAGCGTGCGGCAAGCGGGCAGTACACCGGCGGTGGAGATCAGGCCTTTGCTCGCTTTCAATCCAACCAGATTGTTCAGCGCCGCCGGTACCCGGCCGGAGCCTGCGGTGTCGGTGCCCAGGGCAAAACTTGCCACGCCCAGCGCCACCGCCAGCGACGAACCGGCGCTGGAACCGCCGGACGGATATTCCGTCAGCACGCTGTTCGGGCACGCGCCATACGGCGAGCGGCTGCCGTTGAGTCCCGTGGCGAACTGATCAAGATTGGTCTTGCCCAGCGGTATCGCCCCCAAGGCGATGAACTGCTCGACGATGGTCGCCGAGCGCTCCGGCACATAAGCAAAATCCGGGCAGGCAGCGGTGGTCGCAATACCGGCCAGATCAATGTTGTCCTTGATCGCAAACGGCACGCCGTACAACGGCAGACTGTCGAGGTCGCGACCGTCTAGAGCGGCGAGATACGGCTCCAGTTCGTCGGCGCTGAGCAGGTGGATGAACAGGTGATAATCCGGGTTCAGCGCGGCGGCTTTCTCGCGCAGTTTCAGCAGCAGCTGACGTGGAGTGGTGTCGCCATTGCGATAGGCCTGGCGCAGAACATCGAGTTGCAGATTCATGAGTTGATCCTTTCCAAATGGTTTTAATCGAGTGCCAACACCACGACCCGTTGTCCGGCGCGTACCGCCGAACCGGGTTGCACGCGAATCTCGCGCACCACCCCGGCCATCGGCGCGAGTACCGGGATTTCCATCTTCATCGACTCGAGAATCACCAGCACATCGCCTGCTTCAACGCGGCTGCCGGCCTCGACCTGCACCTGCCAGAGATTGCCGGCGATGTGGCTGTCGATGCTGTGTTCACCGTCGGCCAGTGGCGCGTCTTCGCTGGACTCCGGCACGGTTTCTTCGCTGTCGAAATGCGCCTGACCGCTGGCGATCCAGCGTTCGCGCTCGGCGTTGAACGCGCCCTGTTGCTGGGCGCGAAAGGCACTGATGCCCTCGGCTTCGCGATTGAGAAAAGCCTGATAGTCGGCAAGGTTGAGCTGGCTGTGTTCGATGTTCAGATCGAAGCGCCCCAGCGGAAAATCACGGCGGATACGCAGCAGCTCGTCGGCGCTGACCGGGTAGAAACGGATCTGATCGAAGAAGCGCAGCAGCCACGGTTTGCCATCGAACGCGGCGACTTCGCGATAGCGATTCCACATCTGCAAGGTGCGTCCGACGAACTGATAACCGCCCGGGCCCTCCATGCCGTACACGCACATGTAGGCGCCGCCGATGCCCACCGAGTTCTCGGCGGTCCAGGTGCGCGCCGGGTTGTATTTGGTCGTGACCAGACGATGGCGCGGATCCAGCGGCGTGGCCACCGGCGCACCGAGGTAAACGTCACCAAGGCCCATCACCAGATAGCTCGCATCGAACACCGTGCGCTGCACTTCGTCGAGATTGGGCAGGTCGTTGATGCGGCGGATGAACTCCAGATTGCTCGGGCACCACGGCGCGTCCTTGCGCACGGTGGTCATGTATTTTTCGATCGCCAACTGGCAGGCCGGGTCGTCCCACGACAGCGGCAAATGGACGATGCGAGACGGCACTTGCAGGTCATTGGCTGCGCACACCGCGTCCCATTCGCCAGCGATGATGCCGAGCAGATCGGCCAGCGGCAGTTGCTCCGGCTGGTAGTGGATCTGCAATGAGCGAATGCCGGGGGTGAGGTCGATCACACCGTGCAGGGATTTGCTTTCCAGCGCTTGCATCAGGGCGTGGGCGCGGAAGCGTAGAACGAGATCCAGTTCAGGCTCGCCGATTTCCAGCAGTAAATGAGTGTCGCCAGAAACCCGCCCGACCAGGCGCATATCACCCTGACCCAACTCCAGCACCACAGGCGACACCAGACCCTGTGGGAGCGAGCTTGCTCGCGAATGCGGTGTGTCAGACACATCAATGTTGACTGACACGGCCTCTTCGCGAGCAGGCTCGCTCCCACAGGGGAGATCCCATTTCAGGGCGAGATCGCGGGCGGTCTTTAGGTTGACGGGAATGAACTGGATTTTATCGCCAGCCTTGAGCTGCCCCAGTTGCCACAGATCCGCTTCGATCACCGTCACCGGACACACGAACCCGCCCAGGCTCGGGCCATCCGGGCCGAGGATCACCGGCATGTCGCCGGTGAAATCCACCGCGCCGATGGCATACGGATTGTCGTGAATATTCGACGGATGCAACCCGGCCTCACCACCGTCCGCGCGCACCCACTCCGGTTTCGGCCCGATCAGGCGAACACCGGTGCGGCTGGAGTTGAAATGCACTTCCCACTGGGTTTCAAAGAATGTGTTGATGTAGTTTTCGGTGAAGTATTCCGGCGCAGCATGTGGGCCGTAAATCACCCGAATCTGCCGCACCGCCGGCAACGCGGTGATGTGCTGTTCGGCCAGTTGCTGACCAGCACTGCGGTCCGTCAGCGCAGGGATATGCAACACATCACCGGCGCGCAATGCGCGACCACCATGGCCTCCGAACTGGCCAAGGGTGAACGTGCTTTTACTGCCCAGATAATCCGGCACCTGCAAGCCGCCGCGCAGGCACAGATAACTGCGTGCCCCGGCGCCGCTGATGCTGCCCAGGTGCAACGTCGCACCCGCCGGGATCAGCAGCGCGGTGTTCATCGGCACGCTTGTGCCTTCAAGCGTCAAGGCAATCGGCGCACCCGTCACCGCGGCCACTGCTGCGCAATTGAAGCGCAGCAACGGTCCGCTCATGGTGATTTCCAGCGCCGCCGCGCCGTCAGCATTGCCGAGCAGACGATTGCCCAAACGCAACGCGCGGCTGTCCATCGGCCCCGACGGCGGTACACCGACCGCCCAATAGCCGAGGCGACCAGGATAGTCCTGCACGCTGGTTTGCGTGCCGGCGCTGAGCACTTCGAAGGTGTTGGCGCGATACACCAGACCTTCCAGGCAACGGGTCCACGGCTCGCCGCTGGCGAACGGCGTGTCGAGCAAAATCTGCCGCAGGTAATCGCGGTTGGTTTCCACGCCGTACAACAGACTCTCGGCCAGCGCTTGATGCAACTCGGCACGCGCCTGTTCGCGGCTCGGCGCCCAAGTGATGACTTTGGCGATCATCGGATCGAAATACGGCGGGATCTCGCAGCCAGCCTCGACCCAGGTATCGATGCGCAGTTGAATGCCGTTGGCCGGGGGAAATTCCACCGCCGTCAGCAAGCCCGGGCTCGGCTGAAAATCACGCCCCGGATCCTCCGCATACAGCCGCGCCTGAATCGCATGGCCTTCAGGTTTCAGCTGGCGATACAACTCACTTAGCGGTGGCAATTCACCCGCCGCCAGCTCAACCATCCAGCGCACCAGATCGACGCCCCAGACTTGTTCAGTGACGCCATGCTCCACCTGTAACCGCGTGTTCACTTCGAGAAAATAAAAACGCTGCGCCTCGCTATCGAAGACGAATTCAACCGTGCCGGCGCTGCGGTAGCTCACCGCTTTCGCCAGTTTGATCGCCGCTGCGCACAGCGCATCGGCCATGCCATCCGGCAGGTTCGGCGCCGGGGTTTCTTCGAGGACTTTCTGATTGCGCCGCTGCACTGAGCAGTCACGCACGCCGAGGGCGATGACTTCACCGCGACCGTCGCCGAACACCTGCACCTCCAGATGCCGGGCGCGCTGGATGTACTTTTCGATGAACACCCCGGCGTCGCTGAAGTTGTTCTGGCCGAGACGTTTTACCGCTTCGAAGGATTCGCTCAATTCGCTGGCACTGCGGCACACGCGCATGCCGATGCCGCCACCGCCGGCGGTGCTTTTCAGCATCACCGGGTAGCCAACCTGTTCGCCGGCGATCAGCGCGGCGTCGAGGCTGTCGAGCAGTTCGGTGCCTTCGAGCATCGGCACGCCGTGCTGTTTGGCCAGGGCGCGGGCGGTGTGCTTGAGGCCGAACACGCGAAGTTGCTCCGGCGTTGGGCCAATGAAGGCGATATCCTGCGCTGCGCAGGCTTCGGCGAACGCGGCGTTTTCCGAGAGAAATCCATAGCCGGGATGGATCGCCGTGGCGCCGCTTTGTTTGGCAATGGCGAGGATCTTTTCGACGGCCAGATAAGTGCCGGCAGCTGCGCCTTCACCGAGGCTGTGGGCTTCGTCGGCGTGCAGGAGGTGCAGGCTGGCGGCGTCGGCTTCGGAATACACGGCCACACCTTTGACCTGGAGTGAGGCAAGGGTGCGCAGAATGCGGCAGGCGATCGCGCCACGGTTGGCGATGAGGACTTTTTCGAACATGGCATAACCCCTGAAGGGGAAGCGGGCCGTCCCGCCGTTTTTCGACAGACATCCGGGCCGTCCCGGATGAAAAAACACCGACTTCAAATCACTACAGATCCCCTGTGGGAGCGAGCTTGCTCGCGAATGCGATGTGTCAGTCAGCATTGATGTTTCTGATGCGACGGCTTCGCGAGCAAGCTCGCTCCCACATTTTGATCAGGGTTGTTTGGGGGATTTCAGGCACTGCCCGGAACGCGCCTGGCACAGGGCAAACAACCAACGGCGCAACCGGCTGATTTTCAGTTCCATACCAGCAGCTCCGCAGGTGTCGGGTTGTAGGCGTTGCATGGGTTGTTCAACTGCGGGCAATTGGAAATCAACACGATCACATCCATCTCGGCACGCAAATCGACGTACTTGCCCGGCGCCGAAATCCCGTCTTCGAACGTCAGTCCGCCATCCGCCGTGACCGGCACATTCATGAAGAAATTGATGTTCGGCCCGATGTCACCTTTGCCCAGTCGCCCATCATGGGCGCAGGCGCGCAGGTAGTTGTCGCGGCAACTGTGCATGTAGCGTTTTTCCAGGGCGTAGCGCACGGTGTTGCTCTCTTGCGCGCAGGCGCCGCCGAGGGTGTCGTGGCGCCCGCAGGTGTCGGCGACGATGGTCAGCATCGCGTGACCGAGGTTGGAATACAGCACGCTGCCGGTGCTCAGGTAGACGCTGTTCTGCCGACGCAAAGTGCGCTGCACGTCGTAGCGTTCCTTGGGATTGGCGAGGCTGTAGAACAAAGTGTCGATTGCCTGGTTACCTTCCAGATCGAGAATGCGCAGGGTCTGGCCGGCCTTGACCTCCATCAGCCACGGCTCACCGGCCGGGATCGTGGCGCGGTACACCGCTGCGTCGGGTTGGTTTTGCGAAGTGGCGATAGCAACTGACATGGCAGCGATCCTCAGGCGAACAAACGGTCGGTGTTGATAAAGCCGCGCTCATTTTCCGGGCGCGAGGTGCGGCAGTGTTCGGCGACGCTGGCGTCGGCATTCATCCAGCTCAGCTTCAGTGGTTTCGGTGCGTATTCCGGCGCCGGATCCATCGGGTGTTGCAGCGCGGTGAGCACCACCAGCGTGTCCATCGGCGCGTACAGTTCGATGTAGTCGCCGGCCTTGGAATTGCCCTCGACGAAGTGGAAGCGTCCAGCCTCATCGACATTCACCCGGCTGAACAGATTGAGGGTCATCAACAGATCGGAGAGGCCCAGCCCCCACTTGCCGAGTTCCACCAGCAGGTTGTCAGTGCCGTTGCGGAAGAAGCCGTTGCGCAGTTCCTGATAGCGGCCCTGGCCGTACTTTTCTGCGACCTCTTCGGCGCAGAGCACGCCGCCGAGGCTGTCGCTCCAGCCGCAGGTATCAGCAGTGATCGCGGCGAGTACGCGACCCATGTCCGAGTACAGGCAGTGGCCCGTGGTGAGCTTGGCGGTGTGTTGGCATTTGAGGCTGTCGGGCAGGTTCAGCCGTTCGGTTTTTTCATTGGCGTTGAGCAGGGTCAGGCTGACGTTGGCGCCGCCGCGCAGATCGGTCAGGCGCAGCAATTGGCCGCGCTTCAACACGAAGGAACGGTGGCCGCCGCCGGGGAGCATTTCTTCGGCGAAGGGTGGGAACAGTTGGGTCGAATCGGTCATCGGTTTATTCATTGAAGAAGTCCTCTCAAGCGGTGCGAAGGGCGCCTGCCAGTGGCAACGGCAGGGCGTCGACGGCGGCGCGTTGGGCGCGGCGGTCGCTGTTCAAAGGGATGTCGTAGGTGATGCGTGCGCCATAGGCGCCGGGGGCGTGCGGGTCGAGACGCACCTTGTCGAACACCAGCAGACGGGTGCCGAGGCTGAAGCCTTCGGACAGGTCATGAGTGACCATGAACACCGTCAGTTTGGTCTCGCGCCATAGCTCCAGCAGCAAGGCGTGCATGTCTTTGCGGATGCCCGGATCGAGCGCGCCAAACGGTTCGTCGAGCAGCAACACGCGCGGTTTCATGATCAGTGCCTGGGCAATCGCCAACCGTTGCTGCATACCGCCGGACAACTGCGCCGGGTACTTGTCCAGCGCATGACCGAGGCCGACCTTGTGCAGCAACGCCGCTGCCTGTTCGCGTGCCTCACGTTTGGCGCTGCCGAACAACCGCCCCAGCAACGGCGCACGCGGCAATTCAAGGCCGAGGGCGACGTTGTCCAAAACGCTCAAATGCGGGAATACCGAGTAGCGCTGGAACACCACGCCACGGCTGGCATCCGGCTCGCTGGCCAGCGCTTGACCGTCGAGCAGGATCTCGCCGCGACTCGCCGTTTCCTGGCCGAGCAGCAGGCGCAGGAAGGTCGATTTGCCGCAACCGGATGCGCCGACCAAGGTGCAAAACTCACCTTCGTTGACGTTCAGGTTCAAGCCTTCCAGCACGACCTGATCGGCGTATTGCTGCCAGACGTTTTTTACCGTGATGAAGCTCATTTGGCCGCCCCCTCATACCAAGGGAATGCCCGCCGCGTCAGATACTTCAGGCCCCAATCCATCAACCAGGCGAGGAGTGTGATCCACACCACGTACGGCAGAATCACGTCCATCGCCAGATAACGCCGAACCAGAAAAATCCGGTAGCCGAGGCCGTCGGTGGAGGCGATCGCTTCGGCGGCAATCAGGAACAACCACGCCGAACCCAGCATCAGCCGCAACGAGATCAACAAACGCGGCAGCAGTTGCGGCAGCACCACGCGCAGCATCAGCGTCCAGGTCGAGGCGCCGAGGGTCTGCGCCTTGATCAGCAGTTCGACGGGAATTTCCCGGGCACGCTGCTCCAGATCACGAGCAAGCGCCGGAGTGATGCCGATGACGATCAGCATGACTTTCGACAACTCGCCCAAACCGAAAACGATGAACAGAATCGGCAGAATCGCCAGCGGCGGCACCATCGACAACACCGTCAGCAAGGGCGACAACGGCGCGCCGAACAGCGGCAGTGTGCCGGCAGCGATGCCCAGGCACAGCCCGGCGAGTGCAGCGATGCCGAGACCAATGGCCAAGCGCCGCAGACTCGACGCGGTGTCCTGCCACAACAGGTAGTCACCGGTGCGGCTGTCGGCATTGAAGGCCAGGCGTTTGACCGCATCAGTCATCTGCACGGCGCTGGGCAGCAGTTTGTCGTTGGGGTTGTCCGCCAGGCGCTCGGCCGAGCCCATGAAGTAGGCAAACAGCAACAGGGCGAATGGCAGGATCACCAACAACAGGCGACTCGGGCGATCCGGGTGGCGATTGATCAGGCGCATGGCCAAATCCTCCGTGGCTTACAGCTTGGCGTCGGCGGCCATCTGCACGTAGGTCGGATCGAAACGCAGCTTGAGGTTGCCGGTGTCGCCACTGGTCACGCCGTTGGCGAAAGCCATGCCGACCGCGCTGGTGTCTTTCGCGCCTTCGCCGAGCAAGCCGTGCTGGAAGGAAAACTCGGCGACCTTGCGCATGGTTTCCGGCAGCTGTTTGCTGGTGGCGAAGTTCAGCGCTTCGCTGGGGGTGGCGAACAATTTGGTGGTGTCGAGTTGCGCCTGGAATCCCGCCAGATCGGTGCCCGAGGCCTTGGCCATGTGCTCCAGCGCAGTCTTGCTCGCGGCGTTCTTGGCGTTCATCAGCTCGACCACTTCGAACCACGCGCCGGTCAACGCTTTGCCCAGCGCCGGGTTGTCTTTGAGGGTGGCGCTGTTGACCACCATCATGTCCATGATCTCGCCGGGAATCTGACTGGAATTGAACACTTCGGTCACCCCCGGTTTGGCCTTGATGTCCGAGAGCATCGGGTTCCAGGTCGTGACGGCGTTGACCTGTTCAGTGTTGAATGCGGCGGAGATGTCGGCGTCGGAAGTGTTGACCACTTTCAGGTCTTTTTCGGTCAGATCGACCGAGTCCAGCGCGCGAGCCAGCAGGTAGTGCGAGACCGACAGTTCGACCAGATTGACGTCCATGCCCTTGAGATCGGCGACTTTCTTGCCGTCGCCCTTGAGGACGATGCCGTCGTTGCCGTTGGAGAAGTCGCTGACGATCAGTGCAGTACTGTCGACGCCGCCCGCCGCTGGAATGGTCAGTGCGTCCATGTTGGTCATGGTGCAGCCGTCGAACTGGCCGGCGGTGTACTGGTTGATCGATTCGACGTAATCGTTGAGCTGTACGACGTCGATCTTGATGCCGTACTTCTTCGCCCATTTGTCGACAATGCCCTGGCTGCCAGCGTATTCCCATGGCATCCAGCCAGCGTAAATCGTCCAGCACACGCTGAAGTGATCTTTCTGGGCGGCGGGGGCTTGGCTGCTGATGAGCGCGGCGAAGGCGGCGGCGAGCAGGGCGGGCAAACGTAGTCGGGTCATGGTGGATTCTCCAGTTGATCAAGGGCGGACAGGAAGGCAACGCGGCACCGCGAACGGTGGCTTGTCTCCCGGGCTTTTGTCCCGCCGTGTAACCTCAACTGGAGGTCGCCAACTCTCGGACCAGCCACTCGCGCTTGCGAGCCGGAACCCTAGTCAGCCATTGCAAATTGTGGTGCCGCGAACCTGTGATGACTCCTGCACGGGTTTGCTAAAGCGAGACGCGTGCCAAGTCGCGTCAGGCGCTCTGGCACGGGCGCGCGGGTTGCCTAGGGTTGGCGGCGAGGGCGCTGAGGCGCTTTGTGTTGGTGCGCGGCTGCACCGTGATGCAGCGCGTTTGCCGCTGATCCGATGGTTTTGGCGTGTTGGCACTCGGCATGGCTTCGTCAGTCAAAACAGATGTCAGCCGGTCTGTGCCGACTGCTGTCGCGGGTCTTTCAGGAGGCCGCCATGCTTATTCAAAAAACGTTGCGTCGGGTGCTGCTGGGAGCGGTGCTCGGTTTAGGCTTGTCTGGTTGTTATTACTACGCCGGTCCCTACGATGGGTATCCGTCTACTTACTACTCTCCCGGCTATTACTCGCCTTATTACTACGGTGGTTATTACGCTCCGCGCTACTACGGCGGCGCGCGTTATTACTACGGTGGCTACGGTTATCGCGGCGGTTACGGACGGGGTTATCACGGCGGCGGATATCACGGTGGCCACCATTGATCAGCGGCTGAATGACAGCGTTTTCCAAATGAACAGGATTTCATCAATCACTTGTTTCAACTTGTTGCAGGAACGCACCAGATGCCGAAAACGCTGTCTGATTTTTCGACAGTCACCGATTAAATGACAGTCGCCTGCCAGCGTCGCTGGTGCGGCCAACCCGCGGTCCAGGAGGCCGCCATGTATAGACGAATTCTTCTACTTGCTGCGTTGATGTTTTCCGTTGCCGGTTGCGTCCCGTACTCCTACGCGGACTCGTATTACAGCTCAGAGGTCTACACATCACCTGCCCCGGCCTACTACAACACGGGTGGCACGTATTACGCGCAACCACGCTACTACCAGCCAGCACCGCGTTACTACCAGCAACCGCGCTATTACCAATCGGCGCCGCGTTACTACCAGCCGGCTCCACGTTATTACGAAAGCCGTCGCTGGCACGACAACGATCGCGGGCGTTGGGATGGCCATCGTCGCGGCGGTTGGGATAACGATCACCGCGGTCGCGGCAATTATGACCGACACAGTGGACGTGGCGACCACAACGGACGTGGCAACCGCTGGTAGATCCACGCAAATGAAAGCGGCGCAATTAGCGCCGCTTTTTTATGCCCGTCGAAAAATCGTCCCATTAGCCATCTCCTAGGGCATTCCCAGACGCTTCCTACAGTTTCATTTTCTTGCATTTGTTAGCGTCTGTTCGTGCCGATCAAGGTGAGCAAAACTCAGTTCAACAGCGGCGAACAAAAGGACGATGCCGCTATGAAGCTTCTTGTTATTCACCAAAACTTTCCGGGCCAGTTCCGTCATGTGGTGCTGGCGGCGATTGACAGGCGTTATGAGGTTTTGGCGATAGGTCGGGATACGGCGCCGGGTATCGCAGGGGTGAAAATATATCGATACCGCGCTGCCAGCCGAGCACCGGGCGGTATTCACCCCTACCTGACCCGTTACGAACAAGCGGTGACTGATGGACAGAAGGTTTTTGAAATTCTGAGCCGGCTGAAACATTCGGGTTATCGGCCGGACGTGATTCTCGCTCATCCCGGATGGGGGGAAACGCTCTTCGTCAAGGATGTCTATCCTGACGCGCCGCTTATTCACTATTGCGAATATTACTATCGGGCGCAGGGCGCAGATTCCGGGTTCGACCCTGAATTCCCGCGCGCCACAAGAGAGTCATCAAGGCTGCGAGTGCTCAATTCGCTGCATCTTTTGAATCTCGAGCAATGTGACATTGCCATTGCGCCCACGCGGTGGCAGCGCAGTCTGTTTCCGGCCGCTTATCAGTCGGCCATTCGGGTTATTCACGAGGGTGTCATTCAAGGTTCTTGCTTGGCGAAAGTTGGGGGCGTCAGGTTGCCCAATGGCGTCGAACTGAGAGCCGGGCAGCCGATCGTTACTTATGTCGCGAGGAATCTTGAGCCTTATCGCGGGTTTCACAGTTTTATGCGAGCGATCCCACATATTCAGGCTGAGTGTCCCGATGCGCAGATAATCATAGTGGGCGGTGATGACGTCAGTTATGGGGGTAAGCCGGTTGGCTATGCAAATTGGCGCAGCAGGATGGAGGCAGAGGTAAGTTTCGATCATTCCACCGTTCATTTCACAGGGAAGCTTCCTTACCGGACTTACCGGGCAGTTCTGGAATGTTCGAAGGTTCATGTTTATTTGACGTATCCGTTTGTTTTGTCGTGGTCGTTACTGGAGGCGATGGCGTCTGGGTGTGTGGTAGTAGCGTCGGATACGGCTCCGGTAAGGGAGGTGATCGTTGATGGTCACAATGGGTTGCTGGTGGACTTCTTCGATCATCACACTATTGCCAAACGTATTGCCAGGGTTCTTGATTCCGTTGATGAGTACGACAGCCTTCGCCGCGCCGCGAAGTTGACGGCGAGCAGATTTGATGTGGAGTACGGCACGAAACAATACTTTGAGGTATTTGAAAGCGCGATGTTCGGGCATCTTAAGAAACAGCCTGCTCGTCAGTTTGACAGGGAGATTTGAAATGCTCCGGATGTCGCGCAAGCAATGGGTTAAATGTTTTAAGAAGTTTTTGAAGTACGGTTTGTTTGTTTATGTCTGTTACTGCGTGGTGGATTTTTATATCCGTGAAGAACAAGTCGCTGAGGCGATGGCAATTTATTATGTGGATCAGGAGGCCTGTCAAAAGAAGCTGGCGAGCATGAAGCAGGTGCCCATACTGGGCGGCAGCTATGTGGATAAGACTCTGGTGCCGGAGTTTTATGTGGGCATGCCTGAATTGTCGAATAAGAAATCGTGCCTTGCCAATACGCTCAAGGGGCATTTCTGGTGGACCGGGACGGGTCTCCGCCGGTACCAGGATCAGAGCCTGAAGTCGATTCCTGAAAGTTGGCGTCTTTATAAATTGACCGCCGGGCTTTATACAAGAAAAGAAACTACCGAACCCCATGAGCGGGGCTATCGGCACGTCAACTGGCCGGATGAGTTGATTGTGAAGTTGAAAAATTATCCGGGGTTAGAGATTTGGCTGGATGCTCCGCCGCCGCATTTCAAGAATGTGGATTCCGTCAGAACGTTTGTCATTACTGGCTGGCCGCGGCGTGATGGCACCCCTCGGTTGATAGCCTGTGACGGTTTGATTCGCCCGGCTTCCGAGGAACAACTGACTGACGAGAAATTGGCAAGACTCAGCAGAGCAGAATTGGAAAATCTGGATTTCGGCAAGTTGAACTTTTTCTGCACTGTCAAGCTGGATAGCTTTGACTTTGCTGGGGGGCACGGCAGCGTAGACCTCGGTCTATCGTCATTGCGCGAAGCACCTGAGATGCTCAAGTTTCTCAGTGATTATCTTTCACGCTCAGTTATTACAAGGAAGTAACGATGAGTTATGTTTTTAGCGATATGGAAAAAACAGCGATCTTTAACGCAGCCAATATTTGCAAAGGTATGAGGCTTCTCTCAAAAAAAATTGAGTACGAGGCACTGGGAATGGCGGGGGCTAGCTGCGCTCCCCTGTATCAAAAACTATTCGATATTATTGGCGGAAGAGTTTCCGACGTTACCGCTGTCGATAAAGAGGCTGGAAAAATTCTGAAAAGCGCCAGGCTCTGGCTTGCCGTGGCCATTGATGCCAACGGTGGAAACGGTGCCTACTCCGCCCTGATTCGCGGTTATACCTCGCGGCAAGGTGAACTGAGATTGAATAAAATTTTCAGTGAAGACCTGATGCAGCTGTCATCGAATCAGGTCGCCGCTAACTTCATCAATACCTTGATCGACGGATCCCTAGCGGGTCGACTGGCACCCTGGACGGTTCCGTCCATCAGCCAGATTGCAGAGATTGATGCCAGTGCGATCGGCAAGGCACTGTTCAGTGAGGCCTGCGGAGAGAAGGATACAGCCGTGAGCCATAACGCCGGCTGGTCCGGGACCGTCGGATTCAGCCTGTTGGGTGGAGCCCCGCCCTATGAAACCTGGAGATTGATCTCCGCTGGTGATTCGCAAGGGGAAGATGGCGGCCCACCGACTCAAGCAAAAGCCAACAGGCTCGATGACTATAAAAACATTCTGTTCGCCATCGATTCATACAGTGTCGGCCTGCGGGCGGCGATCAGCAATTTCGGCGTCAACCCATTGCAAAGTCTGCTTTCGGTGGTGCCGGAGCAAATCAATATCGCGCTCGCCAGTGGCAGCCTCAATCCGCTGATTCAGCATGTGGTGAAAGGCACGCCGGTTTCCGTCGTGGTCGACCTGATATTGCGCTATGGCCAGAACGAATTCCTCGACATGTTCAAGCGCACCTACGACGGCGATTCAGCAGCGTCACCTACCACCGATGAAACCTTCGCCACCAACGCCTACGCATTCTTCTCGGCATTTTCACCAGAGCAGTCCCAAAGCATCGTCACCCGTTCGATAGGCGAATACGGTAACGCGAATTCATGGGCAAAACTGGCTGGCGAGTCGACCCCCATCGGCATGTCGTTGCGCAATTCCCTGAAGCAACTAAGCGAAATCGTCATTGAACGCGATGACGGTTATCCCGGACGCGGACTGGAACTCTACGATCCGCTGACCGGCGAAGGTTTCATCACCGCGCAATGGCTCGCCGATCGTGCGCAGATGTTGGCCCGGTTGATTGCCCGAACCCAGGGCTCGTTTGCAGAACAATCGCTGCAGAAGTTTTCCTACTCCGATCTTGCTTCAGCCAAACAGGTGCCGATGACGACCGGTGTGTTGAACCCGCTGGTCATGTTCGGTGATGACGGCGCGCGCTCTTTCGCGGGCGGTGCGAACACTGATCATCTGCATGGTGGCGCGGGCAATGACACGATCAACGGACTGGCAGGTCACGATGTCATCGAGGGTGGACGCGGCAACGACTTGCTTGCCGGAGGCGACGGCAATGATGCGCTGTACGGCATGGCCGGCGATGATGTTCTGGTCGGCGGCAAGGGTAACGACTCTTTGATCGGTGGCGAAGGCAGCGACCGCTATGAGTTTTCCAGCGGTGATGGCATCGATGAGATCTTCGATGCCAACGCAAACGGACAGCTGTGGATCAACGGCGCGCCGATTCCTTCACTCAAACGCCGCGCCCCTTTGAGCGATATCTGGTCTACCGAGGATCAGGCCATCACCCTGACCCTCATCGAAGAACTCACTCAACCCACGCTCAACATCAAATATGGTCTGAACGATCTGGTCGTTATCAAGAACTTCCGCCCGGGGATGCTGGGTATCCGACTTCCTGAATACCAAGGTCATACGGTCTCTGCTCTCGATCTGGTTCTCCAGGGCGACTGGAAAGCGAAAGATATCGACCCCAATGTTCCCGGGGATCAGTTCTCATACGATGAGTTGGGCAACGCCTTGCTATTGGCCAACGTAAAACAGAGAAACAAGGCTGATGTGCTTTACGGCTCAGCCAAGGACGACATCATTCTCGGACTTGGCGGTTCTGATCGATTATTCGGCAAGGCTGGAAACGATCAGTTATTTGGAGATAAACAGACGACGCTCGAAAAGGCCATGGCTGCTGGCGACTCTAAAGGGAAAGCAACTCGCGGCGATTGGCTTGATGGAGGTGCTGGTCACGATCTGCTCATCGGTACGGCATCCCAGGACGTGCTTCTGGGCGGTAACGATCGGGATACGCTGATTGGAGGTTCGGGAGATGACGTTTTATCAGGGGATGAGACGACCGGCGCGCTGGAGCAGAACTGGGGATTCAAACGCGTCGACGTGCTTATAGACGGTGGTGTCACCAGTCACCGAACTGTCTTTTCAAAGGCCTCCTTCACCAGTTCGACGCAGGGCGATAACGATGTTCTCTACGGCCAGGGCGGTCGCGATGTTCTCAATGGTGGGTGGGGTGAGGATCTGCTTGATGGCGGAACTGAAGATGATCTTCTTTGGGGGGAAGAGGGGAATGACACGCTGGCCGGAGGAAGCGGTAACGACACAATGATGGGAGATAACCTCGACTGGGGCGGTGGCCTGCAAAGCAAACACCATGGCAACGATGTATTGGACGGTGGCAGTGGCGATGATTGGCTCGCTGGTAACGGTGGAGCCGATGCGATTTATGGTGGCTCTGGCAATGACACTCTCCACGGGGATGACGTTGTACTGAACGGCGTTGCCGGTGACGCCGCCCACTTTTTTGGAAATGACCTGCTGGACGGTGGTGCGGGAGACGACACACTCTGGGGCGGTGGGGCGGATGATCTGCTGTTCGGAGGTGAAGGTAACGACGCGCTGGCCGGGGATTATGCTGAGCATCCGGTTCGTTATCACGGTAATGATTTACTTGATGGTGGAGCGGGCGATGACACACTTCAGGGAATGGGTGGCTCCGATACCCTGATCGGTGGGGCAGGAGCTGACGCGATGGATGGCGATGTGTCCAACCTGCAGTCAGGTGGAATCAACAATGATTACCTTCAAGGCGATGAAGGGAACGATACCCTTTTGGGCGGCTTGGGCGCCGACACACTTTATGGCGGCGCTGATGATGACATTTTATCCGGGGACTACGAGCAGACAGCCGAGGCCGAACACGGCGCAGATTATCTGGACGGTGGTTCAGGCAACGATACCTTGCTCGGCGGTGGTGGCGACGACACGTTATTGGGCGGGGAGGGTGTAGACCACCTTCGTGGCGATTCAGGCAATAACGTTTTTGATGGTGGTGCCGGTAACGACGTGCTGGAAGGCCATGGCGGTGCAGATGTCTACTATTTCGGCGCGGGTGATGGTCTTGACGTCATCACCGATTCAGGTGGCAGCAATGTCATCAAGTTCGGCGCCGGGTTTTCTGCGGAAAGTCTGAAGGCCGACATCATTGATGTTTCTGTAGGCCGGGTATTGCGGCTGTTCAATGGTGAAGGGGACGCCATCCTTATCAGGAATCATGAAGAGTGGAAGAATTCAACGTTCAGCTTCAGCGATGGCGTTGTACTTGGTTATGAGGATGTCCAGCGCAAAACATTGCCGCCGATAAAGGTGCCCGAGTCACCTGTACCGGAAGTTGTAACTGCCTCAGGAATCCAGCAAAGCAAAGTTGAAGATCCGGTTCAGCCAGACGATGTAACCACCGCGGCGCAACGTCCTGTGGCATCTGATCACCCCGTTGACTGGACTGAAAAATTCCTCGCGCAAATCAAATCCAGGCGCTACGCCCGCAAACATGCCACAGGTTTCACCTTGAGTGATCAAGGCGTCTGGGTTCGCAGTCATATCACGACTAGCGACACCGGTTACATCAATCACACCGAGCTGAGCGATGACAGCGTCAAAGCGGGAACACTGTCTGAAACGCCGCCATGGATGAAGGTTGATGCAGGGCATGCCGTGGTCAGTGACAGGCAGTCGAAAACCACAACCCGTGTCGAACATAAACAGGTGAAAGCCGATGGGGCGATAGCCTCTTCTAGGCAGGCGCCTCGCTATTATCGATCCGGCTCGGCCACCGGCTTTTCATTCAATACGGGAGATGTATTGGTTGAAGACCGTAAGGAATCCGGCGCGCTTGAGGGCTGGTACATCTATCCGGCAGCAAGCTTCGGTTCGGGGGAAACGGTGCCCAAGGCATTTCGCTGGGATGTCACAACTGAAACGATCAAACGCAAAATCGTCTCTGGCGACGATGTCGGCGGGCGAGTCAACGTTGAAGTGGAAAACGTTTTCCACGGCGGCGCGGGAGACGATCTGATTGTCGCTTATGCAGGCTCCCCACTTGACTACGGCACTGTCGGCGACAGAACACCGGGCGCGTTTTTATCCGCAGGTGCAGGTGACGATACCTTGCTGGGCTCCGAGGGCGCCGACTATCTGGTCAGCGGGGCAGGGGATGATTGGCTTTATGGTGAAGACGGTGCCGACACCTACATCGTGCAAGCGCACGCCGGAGCAACTAGCACGATTGCGGATGTGCCGAACCCTGTTTTCCACCGAGCAGAAGTTGGCGCAGCGGGGTGGAAAGACGAGTACGGGTTGATCGATCAGGACACGGTCGTCCTTCCAGCAGACGCGCAGCGCGATGCACTGCAATTGAGCTGGGGTGCTGCGCTGATAGAAACCACACATGTCGAGCTGGAACCCAACCCAGGTCGCGGGGCACACCGCAATCCGCCAAGAGCGAAAATGCTCCATCCGACACTCGATATCAATTGGGGTGGGATACAGAAAGTTCGTATCGTCTTGCCCCTCAACGGTGACCTTGAGGGGGCCGGGATTGAGCTCTTGAATTTCGCCGATGGGGCGGTCGTGAGTTTGAAACAACTCTTGGAGTCAAGTCAGCTGGGCCCTGCGCCCGAGACTTTTCATACGGGTGTAACCGTTAACAATTCAACGCGTTTTACGTCTCTGCGAGACGGACGGGCGCTGCCGTTAGTCGGCGGTCGGGGCAACGACACGATAAGCGGCGCGGGGGAAATCCGAGGCATGGAAGGGGATGACGTGCTCACGGGCAGCCCCGGTGATGATCTGCTGTTGGGTGGGCCGGGCAATGACACGCTAACCGGCGGCGCCGGAAATGATATCTACCGATACGATGGCCTCGGCAGGGACGTGATCATCAATCGCGGAGAGGGCTTTGACGGGATCGACTTTTCCGAACGCAGGCTGACGATCGACAACTTGAAGTTTCACCGTGAGCGCGATGATCTGGTGATCGTGGTGGATTACGGCATGGCACCGAAAATCCGGGTTTCCAATCATTTTTCCGCAGGCGAAAGCGCTATCGGCTTCATAAGAGTCAGCGAAGGAACAGCGACTCAAGACTACAGCGCGATGCAGATTGCTGAACGTCTGCATCCTCTTCCGCCATTGAGGGATGTCGAAGACATTTTGATAAAGGGCGACGAAGAAGCGCAGCGGGCGTTGACGGAGATCATTCAGTTTTACGAGCTGAATGTCTGAGTCGTATGGCGACCGATTGAGCCAGCTCGCGATGGGAATCCAGTCGTCATCGCGAGCATCGCGTCAGTTCAATACTGCGTCAGATCCGCCAACGGATGCCGCCCCTCCCAGACCTTGTGAAAGTGCGCCTCGACTACCGCATCCGGCACGTTATTGATATCCGGCCAATGCCAGTGCGGCTTCTGATCCTTGTCGATCAACCGTGCACGAACCCCTTCGCTGAACTCCGGATGCCGGCAGCAATTGAGACTCAGGGTGTATTCCATCTGAAAAACTTCCGCCAGCGACATGTGCCGGGCGCGGATGATCTGTTCCCAGACCAGATGCGCGGTCAGCGGTGAGCCTTCGCTCATGGTTTTCGCCGCGCGGGCGATCAAGGAGTCGCTGCTGTCGCGTTGCAGGCTGATGGCTTTCCACGCACAGGTGACGTCACTGACATCCAGTAATTCATCAATTTGCTGACGACGCGGCAGCCACTGCGCTTCGGGCATCTGCGCCACGGCTTCCTGTTGCAACGCCTTGAGCAGGCTGTTGAGTTGCACGTCGGTCTGTTCCTGCCAATTGAGCTGCAACAGGCCTTCGATCAGGTCCGGCTGCTGTTCGTCGAGCAGGAAGCGGTCGGCCAGATCCAGATCGATCGCATCACGACCGTTCATGTGCGCACCGGTCAATCCGAGGAACAAGCCGAGTTTGCCCGGCAGCCGCGCAAGAAACCAGCTGGCGCCGACATCCGGATACAAACCAATGCTGATTTCCGGCATCGCCAGACGGCTGCTCGGCGTGACAATCCGCGTACTGGCGCCTTGCAGCAGGCCCATACCGCCACCGAGCACGTAACCATGGCCCCAGCAGATCAACGGTTTCGGATAGGTGTGCAGGCTGTAATCCAGGCGATATTCCGCGCTGAAAAACTGCGCGGCCAGTGGCGGAACTTCACCAGGATGGGCGCGACAGGCCTCAACCAGACTGCGCACCTCGCCGCCGGCGCAGAAGGCCTTGGCACCGTTGCCGCGCAGCAACACACAGACGATTTGTGGATCCTTGGCCCAGGCGTTCAGTTTGTCGCTGAGGGCGTTGATCATCGGCAGGGACAGCGCGTTCAGCGTTTTTTCAGCATCCAGGCTGGCGATACCGATGCGGGCGCCGTCGGTGCCGGTGAGTTCTTCGAAGTGCAGATTCATCGTGACCTCGATCGGGAATTTGAACGATCAGTATGATCGTTGTGTGGGAAAGTGCCGGATCTGTGTCAGAGCAATTGACAAGCGTGGTCGGCTTTCCTAGGGTTCGCCCCATTGTTTTTGCCGGGTATGACCATGACTGCTGACGACCGTATCAAACTCGAACCGAGCTGGAAGGAGGCACTGCGTGCTGAGTTCGACCAACCTTACATGGCAGAGTTGCGCCAGTTTCTGCAGCAGGAGCGGGCGGCCGGCAAGGAAATCTATCCGCCGGGGCCGATGATTTTCAACGCACTGAATTCGACGCCGCTGGATAAAGTGAAAGTGGTGATCCTCGGCCAGGACCCGTATCACGGCCCGGGTCAGGCCCACGGTTTGTGCTTTTCGGTGCAGCCGGGCGTGCCGGCGCCGCCGTCGCTGGTCAACATCTATAAAGAGTTGAAGCGCGACCTCAACATCGACATTCCCAATCACGGTTACCTGCAGAGCTGGGCCGATCAGGGCGTGTTGATGATCAACACCACCATGACCGTCGAGCGCGCCAACGCCAATGCGCATAAAGACAAGGGCTGGCAGTTTTTCACCGACCGGATCATTGAACTGGTCAGCGAGCGCCAGCCGCATCTGGTGTTCATGCTTTGGGGCGCCCATGCGCAGAGCAAGCAGAAGCTGATCGATGCGACCAAGCATCTGGTGCTGACGTCGGTGCATCCGTCACCATTGTCGGCATATCGCGGGTTCTTGGGTTGTGGACACTTCAGCCGGACCAACAAGTTTCTCGAGCAGAATGGCGAGACGCCGATCGAGTGGCGTTTGCCGTCGATTTGATCGGTTGGCTGAGCGGGCCCCTTCGCGAGCAAGCTCGCTCCCACATTGGTTTTGCGGCGTTCACATGACCAATGTGGGAGCGAGCTTGCTCGCGAAGAAGGCAACTCGGTCTTGCAGACTTACTCGGGATTACGATTCCAGTACTTGAACAACGGCTCCGCCAGAAACAGCACAAACAGCAACCGCATCACCTGCATCGCCGTCACCAACGGCACCGACAATTGCAGCGTCTCCGCCGTCAGACTCATCTCGGCAATCCCGCCGGGCATCATGCCCAGCGTCAGCGAACGCAGATCCAGATGGGTCAAAGCACTCAACCCCAACGCCGCCAGTGTCGCAATCAACATGGTCAACGCCGTGCCGATCAATGTCCGCCCCATGAATGAAGGCGCACGGCGGAAAAACTGCCGATTGAAGTGACAACCCAGACCGCTGCCAATCAACCACTGACCAATCTGACTGCCGCCATTGGGCAAACCAATGTGTAAATCCCAGCCAATGCTCACCGCCGCACTCACCAGCAACGGTCCGAACAGCCACGGATTGGGTTGGCGCAAACGCTGCCAGAGCCAGGCGAGCAGACCGCCCGCCGGAAACAGAATCGCCAGCCAGTACCAATCGACGCTGCCAGCGTGAGAAATCGGGTTGCCATCGCCGAGCAGGTACTTGAACGCCGCCGGCACACACAGCACCACCACCAGCACCCGCAAACTTTGCCCCGCCGCGACGTGGCTGAGCATCGCGCCGTTACGGGCGCCGAGGTTGACCATCTCCCCGGAACCGCCGGGCATGCTGGAAAAAAATGCTGTGGCGCGATCCTCGCCGGTGCGGCGCATCAGCCAGACGCCGACCACCGCCGACAAACTGGTGACCAGCGCACCGAAGAAGATCAATCCGAAATGACTGAGCACCTGCTCCATCACCACCGGGGTGAAGTGCAGGCCAATCCCGATGCCGACGATCCACTGACCGCACTTGCGGCCGCCAGGGATTTCCGTCAGTTGCCACGGGGTCAGGCAGCGCACGAGGATGATCGCCAGCAACGAGCCGACCATCCACGGCAGTGGCCAGCCGATCTGGCTGGCGAGGTAACCGCCAAGCAGACCGACCAGCGGGGTTCCCCACCAGGATTTCAGTGAAGCGCGATCAAACATCGGCAATGGCGCGACGCGCGACCGAACGTTTGCGCCAGATGCGGATGATCGGCATCAGCAGCATGATCGCCGTCAGCACCCAGACACCGAGGGTGATCGGGCTCGACCAGAGGATTTCCAGCGCACCGTTGGAGATCGACAGGGCGCGACGCAGGTTCTGCTCCATCAACTCACCGAGGATGAAGCCCAACAGCAGTGGCGACAGCGGGAAGTCCAGCTTGCGCAGGATGTAACCGAAGATGCCGATACCGATCATCAGGAACAGGTCGAACGTAGTGGCGTGCACCGCGTAGACGCCGATCCCGGTGATGATCGCGATCACTGGCACCAGTGCCCAGTTCGGCACGGCAAGGATGCGGGTGAAGATGCGGATCATCGGGATGTTGAGGATCACCAGCATGATGTTGGCGATGAACAACGAGGCGATCAGGCCCCAGACGATGTCCGGTTGCTGCTGGAACAGCAGCGGACCCGGGGTGATGTTGTACAGCGACAGGGCGCCGATCATCACCGCCGTGGTGCCCGAGCCGGGTACGCCGAGGGTCAGCATCGGCACCAGCGCACCGCAGGCTGCGCCGCCGATCGCGGTTTCCGGCGCGGCGAGGCCACGGGGGTCACCTTCACCGAACTTGCCGCTGGCGCCGGCCAGACGTTTTTCGGTCATATAGGCCACGGCACTGGCGAGGGTCGCGCCGGCACCCGGCAACACGCCCATGATGAAACCCAGCACGCCGCAACGGACGTTGACCACGAATACCGAGGCCGCTTCCTTGAAGTTGAACATCATCCGGCCGGTGGCTTTCACCGCTTCCTGGCCATGGTGGGTTTTTTCCAGCAGCAGGAGAATTTCGCTGATCGAGAACAGACCCAGCACCAACACGACGAACTGAATGCCGTCGGTCAGGTGAATGTTGTCGCCGGTGAAGCGGTACACACCGCTGTTGGCATCGATGCCGACCGTTGACAGGAACAGACCGATCAACGCGGCAATGAATGTTTTCAGCGGACGGTCACCGGCCATGCCGCCGAGACAGACGATCGCAAACACCATCAGCACAAAATATTCCGCGGGGCCAAAAGCAATCGCCCATTTCGCCAGCAACGGTGCGAAGAGGACCATGCCGCAGGTGGCAATGAACGCGCCTATGAACGAACTCCACGCCGACAGCGACAGCGCCACACCGGCAAGGCCTTTGCGGGCCATCGGGTAACCGTCGAGGGTGGTCATCACGGTGGAGGCTTCGCCTGGAATGTTCAGCAGGATCGAACTGATCCGGCCGCCGTATTCGCAGCCCAGATACACCGCTGCCAGCAGGATCAACGCCGACTCCGGTGGCAGGCCGAGGGCAAATGCGATCGGGATCAGCAATGCTACGCCGTTGATCGGGCCCAGGCCCGGCAACAGGCCGACGACGGTGCCGATCAGTGTGCCGCACAGCGCGGTCACCAGGTTGTACGGGCTCAGCGCGACGCCGAAACCCTGACCCAAATAGCCAAGAGTATCCATATCAGTTCTCCAGAACGCTGAGCAGGCCGAGAGGCAGCGGAACGTCCATTACACGGTCGAACAGCAGGTAAAGACCGATCGCCATCAGGCTGATGATCACCACACTCGGTAGCCAGCGGCCGCCGTACAGGCGAGCCATCGGAACGCCGGTGATGATGCTGGCGATGATGAAACCCAGGGGTTCGAACGTGCCGGCGAATACCAGCAGCAGGACGACGCAAGCGGCGATCTTGATCAGGGTTTCGCGATCCAGTGGCGGCTCGTCATCGCTGTGTTTGATCGGTGCCGGGCGGAACACCATGTACAGCAGCGCCGCGCCCATCAGGCCGAGCATCAGCAGAGGGAAGGCGCGCGGGCCCACCGGTTCGTAGGAAAAAGCCGCTTGGTACGGCCACGCCATCAGTGCCAGGCCGGCACAGACCAGCAACAGCACTGAGGCGAAAATGCGTTGAATAAGCATGGGAGCTCCTGTGCCGCGTCCCCGTCATCGGGAACGCAGCCGCTAGACAGAGGCGATCACTGGATCAGGCCGAACTCTTTGGCCAGCACTTTGTAGTCCGCCACCTGCTTCTTCACGTAGGTGTCCAGTTCCGGGCCGGTCATGGCGAACGGGAACAGTTCACGCTGATCGCGCAGCTTGGCGAAATCCTCGGAGGCCAGCAGTTTGTCGAACGCGTCTTTCCACCAGGCGTAGTCTTCATCGCTGACTTTTGGCCCGAGGTAGAAGCCGCGTACCACTGGCCAGACAATGTCATAGCCTTGCTCGCGAGCGGTCGGGATGTCTTTCATCTCCGGCTCGTCGAGACGTTTGTCGGCGAACACCGCGAGCAGGCGCATGTCACCGCTCTGGATGTGCGGCATGGAGTCGGAGATGTCGGTGCTGCCGACCTGGATGTGCCCGCCGAGCAGGGCCGTGGCGATTTCGCCGCCACCTTCGAGCGCCACGTAACGCAGGTCACGCGGGTTGATCCCGGCAGCTTTGGCGATCAGTGCAGTTTGCATCCAGTCCTGGCTGCCGACGGTGCCGCCGGAACCGATCACCACCGAGCTAGGATCTTTCTTCAGTGCCTGAACGAGATCGTCGAGGGTCTTGTAGGGCGAATCGCTTTTCA
Organism: Pseudomonas sp. 43A; assembly: GCF_013363935.1. Lineage (NCBI taxonomy): Bacteria > Pseudomonadati > Pseudomonadota > Gammaproteobacteria > Pseudomonadales > Pseudomonadaceae > Pseudomonas > Pseudomonas sp. 43A. The sequence continues at coordinate 5,556,653 of NZ_CP054880.1, read as the reverse complement.
CCGCGATGGCGCCGTAGCTGGTGCCGACCGCTGCCAGCCAGCGCACGTTGGTTTCATCAAAACGACCGAACTTGCCCTGGGCCAGGTTCAACAGCGAACCACTCGACCACGCCACCAGTGTGCCGGCATCGGCCGGACGTTGCGCGACCACGGCGTTGTAGGCCACCGCGCCGACACCACCGGGCATGTAAGTCACGCGCATCGGTTTGCTCAGCAGTTTCTGGTTGACCAGTGCGCTCTGCACCAGTTTGCAGGTCAGGTCGAAACCACCGCCGGGCGAGGCCGGGGCGATACATTCCGGACGTTTCGGTTCGGCCATCAGTTGGCCGGCAAACAGGATGCAACTGGCGGCCAGTGCAACTTTACGCAGTGACAGGTTCATTCGATTCTCCACGGGCATTGTTGTTATTCGACGTGTTTTTCTTCAGCAGGCCATTACCAGAGCGCAACGCTGTAGCTCACCAGCAAACGCACTTCGTCTGCATCGCGAGCCGAGTAGTTGGAGCGGTAGGTGGCATTACGCAAACGCACGGCGACATCCTTCAAGGCGCCGCTTTGTACTACATATTTGATCTCGGTGTTGCGTTCCCACTCTTTGCCTTCTTCACCGTTCTTGAGCTTGATGTTGTCACCGCTCAAGTAGCGGCTCATGAAGCTCAGGCCGGGGATGCCGAGTTTGGCGAAGTCGAAGTCGTAACGAGCCTGCCAGGAGCGTTCTTCAGCGCCGGCAAAATCGTTGATCTGCACGAAGTTGACCAGATACGGGTCGCTGCCATCGACGTAAGGGAAAGCGCTGTCGCCAGACATGTGCTGATAACCGGCGCTGAACTTGTGGCCGCTCAGCGCGTAGCTGACCAGACCGTTGAGCGAGCGGTTGTCGATCTCGCCGCCACGGGCTGCGCCCTGGTCATCACTGACGGCAAAACGCAGGTCGGTGGCAAACGTGCCTGGGCCCATCGGACGTGAGGCCACGAGACCGAAGAAGTGCTGGTTGTAGACTTCGTCGAGCTGGGCGAAGTGGTAACTGCCGGTGATCTTGTCGGTGAACTTGTAGTCCACGCCGCCAAAATCAAAGTGCTTGCCGGCAGCGGTGCCAGCAAAACGGCTGTTCTTGTTGTTGAGGGCGATGTCCTCGAAATCGGTGCTGTCGCGATCCTTGGCTTTCTCCAGTCGACCACCGGTGAAGGTCAGGTTTTTGATCTCTTTGGAGGTCAGCAAGCCACCTTCAAAGGTCTGCGGCAGGATGCGCCCGTCGTTGGGCTTGAGGATCGGCAGTTCAGGAATCAGGCTGCCGATTTTCAGCTCGGTGGCGGAAATTTTTACTTTGCCGGTCAGGCCGACTTTCGAGTACTCGTCTGCCGCGCGCCCATCGTCGTGGGTCGGCAGCAGGCCGGTGCCGGTACGGTCCGGGCTTGAATCGAGTTTGACGCCGAGCATGCCTAACGCATCGACACCGAACCCCACGGTGCCGTCGGTGTAACCCGATTGCAGATTGAGCATGAAGCCCTGGGCCCATTCATCACGCTTGGATTGCTGGGCGCTGGTGCCATCGCGAAAGTCGCGGTTGAAATACATGTTGCGGGTTTCGAAAGTGGCGCTGCTGTCTTCGATGAAGTCGGCAAAACTCAACGGCGAAAAACCGGCAAGAGCGGCGGCACTGGCAAGGGCGGTGTGGCTGAAACGGGAAGGGCGAGCAGGCACAGGTGCCTTGGTCTGCATGGACGGCATGCGGGGTACTCCGTTTATTGTTCTTATTGGTCGAAAACGCTTCGTGGCGTTTTTCTTTACGCTGTGTGGCATCAGCGACGGCAGTCGGAACTGTCCGTGGGCCGACTCTAACGGGCTAACCTTTCGCTAACCTTTCAGCAGACTTTCACGGCTTTCGGGCTTCACAGCGGCGGTTGCGGCTGTAAACTCCGCGGCAAAGCGTGGCGCCGGCCATCCCTGAACGAGGTAAAAATCCATGCGTGTTCTGCTCGTCGAAGACCATCTGCAACTGGCCGAAAGTGTCGCTCAGGCGCTCAAGAGCACCGGTCTGACCGTGGATGTGTTGCACGATGGCGTGGCCGCCGATCTGGCCTTGAGCAGCGAGGAATACGCCGTGGCGATCCTCGATGTCGGCTTGCCGCGCATGGACGGTTTCGAGGTGCTCGCGCGCTTGCGCGCACGCGGCAAGAATCTGCCGGTGTTGATGCTGACGGCGCGCAGCGATGTGAAGGATCGCGTCCATGGCCTCAATCTCGGCGCCGACGATTACCTCGCCAAGCCTTTCGAGCTGACTGAACTGGAAGCACGGGTCAAAGCCTTGCTGCGCCGCAGTGTACTGGGCGGCGAACGCCAGCAGCGCTGCGGCGTGCTGGCCTACGACCTCGACACCCGGCGCTTCACCCTCGGCGAGGAATTGCTGACGCTGACGTCCCGCGAACAAGCGGTGCTGGAAGCACTGATCGCCCGACCGGGGCGGGTGATGAGCAAGGAGCAACTGGCCGCGCAGGTGTTTGGCCTCGACGAAGAAGCCAGCCCCGACGCGATCGAAATCTACGTGCATCGCTTACGCAAGAAACTCGACGGCCAACCGGTGGCGATCGTGACCTTCCGCGGCCTCGGTTATCTGCTGGAAAGCCGCGATGCATAAGCCCAGCAGCCTGCGCTGGCGCTTGCTGTGGAACCTCGCATTACTGCTGGTGGTGTTGATGCTCGCCAGTGGTTTGAGTGCGTACTGGAATGGCCGCGAAGCTGCCGACACCGCCTACGACCGCACGCTGCTGGCCTCGGCGCGAACCATCGCCGCAGGCCTGTCGCAACGTGACGGTACATTGAGCGCCGATGTGCCCTATGTCGCACTCGACACCTTCGCTTATGACAGCGCCGGGCGGATTTACTATCAGGTTAATGACATTCATCAGAAGCTGATTTCCGGCTATGAGAACCTGCCTGGGCCGCCGCCGGGGACACCGCGCACCGACAGCTATCCCGCGTTGGCGCGTTTCTACAACGCCACCTACAACGGGCAGAACGTGCGCGTGGTCAGCCTGCTGAAAGCAGTGACCGAACCGAACATGAACGGCATGGCGGAAATCCGCGTGGCCGAAACTGACGAGGCGCGGGTGAGCATGGCGCGCAGTCTGGCGGCGGATACGTTGCTGCGTTTGGGCATGTTGGCGATCGGCGCGTTGTTGTTGGTGTGGTTTGCGGTCAGTGCCGCATTACGACCGCTGGAGCGTTTACGCACGGCGGTGGAAGAACGTCAGCCCGACGACTTGCGCCCGCTGCCATTGGTTGAAGTGCAGCATGAACTGTGGCCGCTGGTGCGCGGGCTCAATCATTTCACCGAGCGTCTGCGCGGTCAGTTTGAACGGCAGGCGCAGTTCATTGCCGATGCGGCGCATGAGTTACGTACGCCCTTGGCAGCGCTGAAGGCTAGGCTTGAGTTGGGCCTGCGTTCGAACGAGCCCGAGACGTGGCGCACGACATTGGAGTCCTCTGCGCAAAGTACCGACCGCCTGACCCATCTGGCCAATCAATTGTTGTCACTGGCGCGCGTCGAAAACGGCGCGCGGGCGATTGCCGAGGGTGGTGCGCAGTTGCTCGATCTGAGCCAGTTGGCCCGAGAGCTGGGCATGGCCATGGCACCACTGGCGCACAAGCGCGGGGTAGCGCTGGCGCTGGAGGCGGACGAACCGGTGTGGTTGCGCGGTGAGCCGACGCTGCTGAACGAACTGCTGAGCAATCTGGTGGACAACGCTTTGGCGCATACGCCACCGGGCGGTAACGTGATATTGCGGGTGACGGCGCCAGCGGTGCTTGAGGTTGAAGATGACGGGCCGGGCATTCCGTTGGAGGAGCGCGACCGGGTGTTTGAGCGGTTCTACCGGCGTAATCAGCAGGTGGCGGGTTCTGGCCTGGGCTTGGCGATTGTCGGCGAGATCTGTCGGGCGCATCTGGCCCAGATCAGTCTGCATGATGGTGAGCAGGCGGGGTTGAAGGTGCGGGTCAGTTTTATCGCCGGGTGATTCTGCGGTGTTCTTGCCGGCCCCTTCGCGAGCAGGCTCGCCCCCACTCTGGAATGCATTTTCCTGTGGGAGCGAGCTTGCTCGCGAAGGGCGCGCCTCGGTCTCGGATCAGTAAAACATCGTCCGCGACTCTTCCAGATCTTCACACAGCGCTTTGTTCTCCGGATCAATCCCAAGCTTTCTGAACGCCGGAACAGTCATTGGATCAATCCGCGCAAACGGATGATCAGTGTCCTTGTGGCAGTACAGACTGGCCACTTGCACCAGATCGACATAGTCGATGGCAGTCGAATCGCGCTTGAAGTCTTGATAGCGCCCCGGCAGTTCCACCAGCCGCTCAGGGAACTCCCAGACCCGCAGCAACTTGTCGCCAAGCAGCGGGTGAATATGGTCGATTACATGATTGAGGCTGACCGGATCCGACAACAGTTCGTAGTGATCCTCGGCGTAAGTCAGAATCGGCAGCACGCCGATCTGATGCACCAGCCCACCGAGCGCGGCCTGATCAGGTTTTAGCTGTGTGTAGCGGCGGCACAATGCATAACTGACCCCGGCAATCTCCAGGCTCTTGCGCCAGACTTCGCGCATCTTCTGTTCGACCACTTCTGAGCGGGCGTGGAAGATCTGCTCCATCACCAGACCAATCGCCAGGTTGCTGCTGTAGTTGATGCCCAGCCGGGTGATGGCAGTGTGCAGGTCGGTGACTTCCTGCGCGGCGCGCAGCAGCGGGCTGTTGACCACTTTGATCAGGCGCGCCGACAGCGCCGTGTCACGGCCGATCACTTTACTCAGGTCGCTGACGCTGATTTCCGGGTCTTCAGCGGCCTTGCGAATCTGCAGGGCCACTTCCGGCAACGTGGGCAGAACCAGGTCATCGTTATCGATGGCCTCAACCAAATCCTGTTGGACTTTTTCCGCCAGTTCGCTCATTTAAACTCTCTAGGGTGTTGCAACAAATGCTGCGATCAGCGCTGGATTTCGCGGTCGCGATCCAGTTCGTAAGGCAGGTCGAGCAGATGCAGCGCGGGACCTTCGAGGGTGCCCAGATGCAAATCACCGGCTTCGGCTGCTTCGGCCTGCAGCACCGCCAGGAGTTCAATGTTTTGCCCGGCCTTGGCGGCCAGCACCACTTCGCCGATGGAGCTGTTGTGGCTTGGCGCGAACAATTGCGTGCCAGGCTCCGGCAACTCGGCAGCGTCCAGGCTCAGGTGATACAGACGACGCTTGAGTTTGCCCAGGTACTGCATGCGCGCGACGATTTCCTGGCCGGTGTAGCAGCCTTTCTTGAAGCTCACGCCGCCGACGGCTTGCAGGTTGAGCATCTGTGGGATGAACAGCTCGCGGGTGCTCGGCATGACCTGGCCGATACCGGCACGGATCTGGCCCAGCAGCCATTGATTCAGCTCGGCTTCAGACAGGACTGCGGACAATTTGGCTTTGATCGCGTCAGCCTGATCGGCCGGCGCCCAGAGTTCGGCGCGATCCGGCGAGACGCGAATGGCGATCAGGCCTTCGCTGCGCACGACGCTGTCGGTTTCTGCCGGCAGGTCCAGACCGAGGCTGGTCAAGGCACTGTCGCCATGTGCCAGGCCGAAGCGCACCCAGGCGGCGCTTTCGTCGGTCAGTTTCGACTTGGAGAACACCGCGTACTTTTTCAGGTCCGCCAGTTGCGGCTCCAGCAGCTCGCTGGCCATCGCCAGCACCACGCCGTCACCTTCGAGCAGAATGCGGAAGCTCGACTGCATCCGGCCTTTCTGCGTGCAACGTGCGCCAAGGCTGGCACGGCTGTCGCTCAGGTAATTAAGGTTGCAGGTCAACTGGCCTTGCAGGAATTTTCCGGCATCCGCGCCGCGAACCGCGAGAACGCCTTCATGAGACAGGGTGCAGAAAAAAGCAGAATCGGCCATGGGTCATCGCAGGGTAAATAGACTGGGGCACATCATAAGGGTGCGTCGGTGAAATGGGTAGTTGATAAAGGATCGGTGGTGCCCGACCAAAGCCGACTGTGCGGCCCGCGTGGGGGCTGTATACTTGCCGGCAAATTTGAGGAGGGCCCCATGGTCGAACAAGTTGAACTGAATCGCCTGTTTTGGCACAGCCGTCGCGGCATGCTTGAGCTTGACGTGTTGCTGGTGCCGTTCGTGCAGGAGGTTTACGCGACGTTGAACCAGGTGGATCGCGATCTGTATGTGCGTCTGCTGACGTGCGAGGATCAGGACATGTTCGGCTGGTTCATGGAGCGCAGCGAGTCTGAAGATCCGGAACTGCAGCGCATGGTTCGCATGATCCTGGACCGTGTCCAGCCCAAGTAACACGTTCGAATGCCGCTGGCATGCCTCGTGGCAGTTGCTGGCGGCGTATCTGTTGGCCCAGGCGTTCGCGCTGGGTGCATTGTTTCTGCTGTCGATTCCACTCTGGGCCAGTTTGCTTGGGGCGTTCGCGTGCCTGCTTCACGGGATTTGGGTGCTACCTCGGCAGATTCTGCTCAATCACCGTCGGGCCTTTTGCGGATTGCGCCGGGACGCCGATGGCTGGCAGTTGTGGAATCAGGCGGACGGCTGGCAGGCGGTACAGCTGTGCCCGGACAGTCTCGCGTTACCGCTGATTGTGGTGCTGAGATTCAGATTGCGCGGCGAATGGCGGGTCAGATCGATCTGCGTGCCACGGGACTCGCAAACGGCGGATCTGCACCGACGTCTGCGAGTACGACTCAAGTTCAGCCGGCGTAGGTGGGCGGCACCAGAATAGTGTCGAGCGCCTCGGGCAGCATGTCCGGATAGTCGAGGGTGTAATGCAAACCGCGACTTTCCTTGCGCTCCATGGCTGAGCAGATCATCAGTTCGGCGACCTGCGCCAGGTTGCGCAACTCGATCAGGTCGCGGCTGACTTTATAGTTGCTGTAGAACTCGACCCTATGAGGCTAAACCCAATGGATACAGGGGTTTCAGCCGATGACCGCCAACCACCGCTCCCAAAGTGGGACAAACCTGTTACAAACTGCGCTCGCCAAGCCGTACCACTATCGCCGTTCTGGTCGCTATTACCTTCGCCTTCGCCCCCAAGGAACCGTTAAGGGCTTCTTCACGCTGTCACTCAGGACTACCGACAAGGCCTCCGCAATGACCATCTCCGACGACATCCTCTCGACCCTCAAGGCTTACCACTTAGACAACCCTGAGGCGTCATGGGACGAACTCCGTGAGCGTCTTATAGACATCGCAGAGTACAACTTGACGATGGCGCACGGTGACAGCTCTCTGGTCGCTTACGAGATGATCAACGATGAGCATCATTTGGCGTTGCGTATGGCCTCCGCAAAGCTGCCCCTCAGCGTTAACCAGCAACGGGCAGTGAGTAAGGCACTTGAGATCATTGAGGCCTCACAGGAACGTATGCGTGGCCGTTCAGGGAAATTGGTCGAGATCGTTAAGGACCTCAATGATGAGTCTTGTGGCGTGCCTTTGGCTCTCTCCCTGCCTATATCTGTAAACGCTTCCCCAAGTCTGCCCTTCAAGTCCCTCTCTGCGCTGTACATGGAGGAACGCAAGGACAGCATTGAGGCCAGCACCATGCGTGACGTGAAGTCATCGTGTGAGGCTATCGGCGTGATCCTTGGCGACTTGGACATGAGGGGGCACACTCGTGAGGACATGAAGAACCTTCGGGACAAGCTCCTTAAGGGCCGTAAAGGGTCCACTGTGAACAAGCTGATGACCCGGCTATCAACGGTGATGGATTGGGCTGTGAATAACGGCTACCTCGACAAGAGTTTTGACAAGGGGCTGAAGCTTTCCAAGGATGCTGACAGCTCGCGTGAAGCGTTCTCTACGGGTCAACTAAAGGCCCTAATGACTCACGCTAACTCACTACCAGCGGACGCATGGCAGCGTTGGGCGTTGTCACTTGGGGTCATCACCGGGGCGCGTATTGAGGAACTGAGGCAGTTGACCAAGGCTGACGTTAAGCAAGTTGGGGGCGTGTGGGTCATAGACATCAATAGGAACGATGGCAAGACGGCCAAGACCAAGAATGCTTTGAGGGTCATCCCGTTGACCGATGGCGCTTACGGCTTCGACCTCCAGGCCTTCCGTGAGTTTGTAGATAGCTCCGACTCCCGACTGTTCACGTTGGGGGCTGGTCAGTACTCCAGCGTGCTTAATGGCGCCCTTAGGGATGTCTTGAGCTTGAACGCTGATCGGACCCTAACCTTCCACTCGTTGCGTCACTCGCTGGCCGGTGCCTTGAAGGCCGCTGAGGTGCCTGTGGGAACCGCTGAGTCCATCTTGGGGCACGCTTCAGGGTCTATCAGTTATGACCTGTATGGGGCAGGGAGTGCCGTTGAGGTGGGCCGTATGGCTGAAGCTCTGGTGAACGCGTTCCGTATGGCCTTATGATATTGCTGAAATTTGAATGGAGTCAGCTATGAGAAATCTTGATCTATACGGAATTGCTAAGGTCAACAGCGAACTACAGGCGCGCGCGATATTAGTGGATCGAATTCCCTCTCTTGGTGAAAAAACAGCTCGAATTATGGCTTGGCAATGTTTCATTCAAGACCAGGTAAATTTAGACGACAGCAACGAGCGAACTTCGAACCTTGCGCGAATTAAACACGGAGAGGCTATCGCTGCTTTTTGGGAGACCGGCGACGAGATGGACGTAGACTCAAATGCGTTTGTTTCGTACTTTTTCGATGAGCTTGGCGTCATTAATCGCAAGGTCACCAAAAAGGGTGTGCAGATAGCCTTCTATATCTTCGTAGCCCTCGGCTTATTCGGTTTATACAAACTCTTTTCCTGAGCAGCGGTTTAGCTGCACCTCGGACTACCACCTTTAAGGTCCGTCACGACTTAAATTACGAAATATCGTGGGAGCTGTGAGGCCCATCACTGACGCACTTGGAAGCTCTCAATGAGTGTTGCTATTACGGTTAGTGTATTAAGTGTCCTGACTATCAGGAGGGTTCAGGCTGGGTCTGGACGGATTATAAAAAAAGCATCGCGACACTGCCCAGGAGACCTATCTTTTAGGTGTTCGCTATGAGGCTGCAATTGATGCCACACGGCTCCTGTATCAGTGGTACAACCTGACCCTAAGAGGACCTGAAGAGGACCCCTTGGTTAAGGAGGTCCTTGAAGTTCTATCAGAGCTTGATGCAGAAGCCTTACGTATGAGAGCCATCACTGATGAGAATCGTAGGAAGCCTGGAAGCTGGACCTTAACGGATTTGAAGAGGTTCGCCAGGGAGGAAGGGCATTGAGGGTAACCTTAAGTTGGTTGTCTCTCAATGCTCTATCCTTCACCAAGGTAATAAAAAACGTTCGATTTATTGCAGTAAGCTTATGGGGTTTTTGTGATCTTTAAGTCTATTGGTGTGATGAACGGAACCTCAGGTGCAAAGGGGGAGATGCTCGAAATTGAATTGCAAAGTGCGCCAAGCTGCTGCATAGAAATATGAGCGTATTCGAGTGCGTCTCTTGAGGAGTCCATATTCTCAATAAAGTTCAAGCCGCGAGCAAAGTCTACGTTGGGGTCTTCAAAGTATTGTCCAGTAGTTCGATTTTTAGTTACTTGAGCAGGTTTTAATGGAATTGGTAGCTGTATGGCTGGCAACTGCTGGCCATGAAAGTCTATTGTCCTCGTGAAGGCCAGTAGGGTCTTCGCAGCATTTGCTAAAGGGGCGACATGGACGACTAAGTCTCGGTATGCGCCGAGTTCGTAGAGCCAATTGTCGGGCGACGATGAGGCTTTCAACTCCTTGCCCGCTTTATCCTGAGGTGGCTGAGATCGCCAGATCTTTAATAGGCCACTTAAAGCGGTGATTTTGGGAGCGGCCGGATCATTTTTTCTTATTGTTGCCTCTGAGTAGAACTCTGAAAGATAATCTCTTAAAGTGCAAGAATCTACCAGAAACGACTGTAGGGCCAAGTAACATAACGAGGTATGACCATCAAGAAAGCGTTCGTTGGGTTTAAAAGATTTCGAGTGTAATCTTCCGTTCAGTTGATCTGAATATGCTTCCGATAACTGCCTCAATCTCCATTCACATGCTCTTATTTGATGGGAGATTCGAGAAGCTATATCGTAAAATAGTCCATTTTTTTTTAGAAATGCGGCATTGGCTATGAAGGACCAATTATGACCTTGGTCTGTGCATATCCACGTTGGAGAGGCTGCGGGATTAATTGACCTCCACTCGGGAGGTACGAAACTTTTCGCTTGCTCTTCTGTGTGAAAAAAATCACATCCGACTATCTGGAATCCTAAAGCTTTAACATCAGCATAAAAACTACCATAGCTTTTTATAGTTAATGTTGCGGACTTTCCATTCATTGCACTGGGCCGAAGATCAGCTTTTTGATCCATCCCATTCAGAATGCGTCCGCCACCGTATAGATGCAATTCTCTCAAAACCGGTTGCCATTCCATGCGAATGCTCCTTGCTTAGGTTCGGGCGTGCGTGACTCAGCGACCGGGCGCTCAGAACGCGCCGCTACCACTAAGCCAGATAATAAAGAGCGATTCAACAAATTGGAGCGCCGTGGGTCACACCGGGCTTTGTTATTTTCTGACGGTCTCCATAGGTAGCGCTATAGACGACCAAACGGCGCGGCGGTCTTTATTGAATCCTTCAAAACTCACTTAGCGCGCAGCTCTACAAAATGTAAGGAGTGAGCTGATGTGTGGGTCTGCACAAATTGCATGGCGACACGGTATTGATAGAACCCTGGCTTAACTGCTGGGCTACATCGTTTATGAGGGCCTGCTGGGCTCCCTGTAAATTATAGCCTTAGCCTGCCGCATAGCCCTGAGTAAACCCTCACTAACGCGGGAAGGCCCGAACAGTTTCCTCTGCTGACCGCCTGACTGTGCGCGTAGAAACCCTCACTAAGGCTACGAGTTGACACCTCGGATCAAAACCCCTCACCCATTGAGAGATAGGCGCCTGTCGCCAAGTAACTGGCTGCCTGTGTGGGCCACGTTCTGATACTTAGGAACAGATACCCTCACAAGAACACGGACAACACAGTTTCCTCCTAACGTCTCCCGCTGCGATTCCCTCAATGGGTCTCAAGGTGGGCTCGTTTAGACACCTCGGATTAAAACACCTCCCCCGACAAGAGGGCATCACCAATCACCCTGCACCACGGGAGGCTCAACGCTGCCCGTCGATAAGGAGAACTATAGGAGACCACCACCATGATCCACCTCACACCCGTTCCACTCCACACCTTGGCCGATGACTTCGACCGGGCCGACTATCTTACAAGCCTGCGTCTTGTCCCTGAGAAACCCAAGCGAGGAACCGTTCCGACAATCATTGAGAATCCTTTCTGTAGTCATCTGGATTTTCAGGACCGGTATGACCGATGGTCTGAAGACATTCTTTCAGGAGTCGCAAAGCTGGACCACGGCGGAACCAAGCAGCTCCCCGTTAAGACCCTCTATGAATTGCTTGAGTCCCTTGAGGTGTTCTCTACAGAGACCATTGGGGCACATCTGGGCCTGTCCTCCCGGATGGCTCGCCGCTATCTCAGCGCCCTTGAGGTCGCCTTGCAACCGCTTATGAGGTCCCGGCCTAAGTGGCTGAGGGCTGCTATGGGAGGCCTTGAAGGTCACCAGCGCGAGACCATCTCGGCCATTCAATCGGCACCTGACCAGATGGCACAGCTACGCCTGGACCTGGGAGCTGATGCGTTCCTCATTTAATGCGGACACAAGATGAAGAACCCTATGGACCGACCTCTAAGAGGCGCTGACTCAATGAGGACACAAGACTAAAGACCCTCTAAGAGACCTTTTGTGATGTGGATTATTTGCTGATAAGCAATCCCATCTCAGAGAGAGACCTTTAGACCCTCTGGGCTTAAAGCCTGGGTCTACCGACCACATACTGACCAACGTCACTGAGCAACCTTTAGGGGATCACTGAGCAACTACACGCACCTATAAGACCCACACCACGGGTCACCCAGGAGAACCACCAACCAAGAGACCACAAGGAGTACCACCACATGCAAAACATTCAGATCGACGTTAAGACCCTTTCCGCTTCCTACAAGGCCGACTCCCTGAGCCCTTCGGGCCTTGCGACCCTTGAAGGTCAACCCGTGGGCACACAGCGCCCTGATGGCTATTGGTCATTCCAAGGGCTGGCAGTTCACCGGGTCGTGTATGCACTGACCACCGGCACTGATCCCCAAGGCCTGTACATCGACCATAAGGACGGTGACCCAGGCAACAACAAGGCCAGCAACCTACGGGCCTGCACCAATCGCCAGAACGCACGCAACACCCCAGGCCGTGGAGGGTTCTTCCCTAAAGGGGTCTACCTCAACGCCAAGACCGGGCGCGTGACTGGCTGTGTCGAGGGCTACAGCCTGCGCAAAAGTTTCATGCTTGACCGTGACCATGACGGCGCACAGCTCAACGCAATGTGTCGTGCTGCCCTTGAGGCAATCCTTGAGGAGCATGGCGAGTTCGCCAACGTGACCAGCTTCTACTGTCAGCTCCCGCTTGAGGCCGTAATGGGTCCCGCTGAGGGCTGGCCGTAAGGCTCACTTTAGGGACTGGGATTAAAACCCCTCACCAGATGAGGACCCTGTTGATTCCCTAAAGGAGATTCCCACATGTCTAAAGTCAACCTGAACCAAGCAACCGGCACCATTAACCGCAACACTGACCACCGTGACGCCCGTGACCGTTTCGCCATGCCTGACCGTATGCACGTTGACTCGGTCGTTGAGGGTTCCACCGTGGCCCGTTTCAGTGACTCCCGTGTACGTTAAGGCGCAGCACCTAACGAAAATGACACAAATTTCTGTGAGACCACCTGTCATAGCTAACCTGCGCGCTTACCCCCGTAGGCCTCGCACGCTCGCTCAGGCGCACAATAAGGACCCTTGCGGGCAGGCGATAAGGACCCCAGCGTTGGGACAAATGTGCGTCAAAGCTGTTACAAAATCGGGTCCTACGGTGCTACGCTATGGGCTCCTAACGTGCCTCATTAGGTCGGTGTAAGGATCGTATCCTTCGCCTCTGGCAGCATCCCTGGATAGTCCAGCGTGTAGTGCAGACCCCGAGATTCCTTACGTTCCATGGCAGACCTGATCATCAGTTCCGCTACTTGAGCAAGGTTCCTCAACTCAATCAGGTCTCTGCTTACTCGGTAGTTGCTGTAGAACTCGTCGATCTCGTCCAGCAGCAGACGCACGCGGTGCTGCGCCCGTTGCAGGCGCTTGTTGGTGCGCACGATGCCGACGTAGTCCCACATGAACCGCCGTAACTCATCCCAGTTGTGCGCGATGATCACGTCTTCGTCGGAGTCGGTGACCTGGCTGGCGTCCCAGGCGGGCAGGGCGCTTGGCGCGGCGACGTCGTCCAGTTGCGCGAGGATGTCGGCTGCTGCCGAACGGGCATAGACGAAACATTCCAGCAGCGAGTTGCTGGCCATGCGGTTGGCGCCGTGCAGGCCGGTGAAGCTGGTTTCGCCGATGGCATACAAGCCCGGCACATCGGTGCGACCTTGTTGATCGACCATCACGCCACCGCAGGTGTAGTGCGCGGCGGGTACGACCGGAATAGGTTGTTTGGTGATGTCGATACCGAAACCGAGGCAGCGCTCATAAACAGTGGGGAAGTGCGTCTTGATGAAGTCTTCGGGCTTGTGACTGATGTCGAGATAGACGCAGTCGACACCCAGGCGCTTCATTTCATGGTCGATCGCCCGGGCGACGATGTCGCGCGGTGCCAGTTCGGCGCGTTTGTCGAAGCGATACATGAAGCGCTCGCCGTTCGGCAGCTTCAGGTGTGCGCCTTCGCCGCGCAGAGCTTCGGTAATAAGGAAGCTTTTCGCTTGTGGGTGGTACAGGCAGGTCGGGTGGAACTGGTTGAATTCCAGGTTCGCCACCCGGCAGCCGGAGCGCCAGGCCATGGCGATGCCATCACCGCAGGCGCCGTCGGGGTTGCTGGTGTAGAGGTAAACCTTGGCCGCGCCGCCGGAGGCCAGAATCACGAAGCGTGCGCCGTAGGTGTCGACCTCGCCGGTTTTGCGGTTGAGTACGTAGGCGCCGAGGCAGCGCTCGCCTTCCATGCCTAAACGGCGTTCGGTAATCAGATCAACGGCAACCCGCTGCTCCAGCAATTCGATGTTCGAACGCTCTTTGGCCTGGGCCAACAGGGTTTTGAAAATCGCTGCGCCGGTAGCATCAGCGGCGTGGATGATGCGCCGATGGCTGTGGCCGCCTTCTCGGGTCAAATGGAATTCGAACCCGCCGTCTTCAGTGCCTGACTGATCGTCGCGGGTGAAGGGTACGCCTTGGTCGATCAGCCACTGGATGGCTTCACGGCTGTGCTCCACGGTGAAACGCACGGCGTCTTCATGGCACAGCCCGCCACCGGCGTTGAGGGTGTCCTCTACATGGGATTCGACAGTATCAGTGTCGTCGAGCACGGCGGCGACGCCACCCTGGGCCCAGAAGGTCGAACCGTTGGCCAGATCGCCTTTACTCAAAACGGCAATGCGCAAATGACCCGGCAGGGTCAGCGCGAGACTCAAACCGGCAGCACCGCTGCCTATGACCAGAACATCATGTTGGAATTGTTGGCTCATTACAGGATTCCGCTCAAAGCGACCCGGGTCGGGGGTGGCGCAAGACAGCTGGTTCGGCGAGTCAAGACAGCCACACAGCCCACTAGTATATAGAGGGGTGGGGCGGCACAATAGCCGAGCCGACATGGCATTGTGAAACTACTGTGAAGGAAAAAACCGCGTGCTTCGTCGGAAGTTTTTTTCACCCTTTTGGGAAGAACACGACTGTATCGGCGCTGAAACAGGAATTTTCTGCCCATGGTTGCCCAATGTCCGGGCGGTGCGGCTATAAATAATTGGAACTTTTGCCAAAGGCCCAAGATCAATAGTCGGTGCCAGAAACAAGGGACGTGTCGGCTTCAGTGCGGAATCTGCGGTTGGATTCCTGCCCGGCGAAACCGATAACAAGATTATTCGCGCAGCCGGTTTATCCCGCGCTGCGTTTTTCGTGCGTGCCAAATCAGAGCCCGCAGGAAACTTGCCTGGAGGGGGAGAACTTTTGCGAAAAGCCCGAGTCTATGTTTGCAAGTCTGGTCGTTTAGTTATGCAAGTCTCCTTCGGGCTTATCGAGGAGTGTTCATGCTAACCCAGGAAGAGGATCAGCAGCTGGTCGAGCGCGTTCAACGCGGCGACAAGCGAGCTTTCGATCTGTTGGTGCTGAAGTATCAGCACAAGATTCTCGGGTTGATCGTGCGTTTTGTGCACGACACCCATGAAGCCCAGGACGTGGCTCAGGAAGCCTTTATCAAGGCGTATCGAGCACTTGGAAACTTTCGCGGCGACAGTGCGTTTTATACGTGGCTGTACCGTATTGCCATTAACACGGCAAAGAATTACCTGGTTTCACGCGGCCGCCGGCCGCCGGATAGCGATGTTAGTTCCGAGGATGCAGAGTTCTACGATGGCGATCACGGCCTCAAGGATCTCGAGTCGCCAGAACGTGCATTGCTGCGGGATGAGATCGAAGGCACCGTCCATCGAACCATTCAGCAACTGCCAGAGGATTTGCGTACGGCTTTAACTTTACGTGAATTCGATGGTCTGAGTTACGAGGACATTGCGAGCGTCATGCAATGTCCGGTGGGTACCGTGCGCTCCCGGATTTTCCGCGCTCGGGAGGCCATCGATAAAGCCCTGCAGCCGTTGTTGCAGGAAAACTGAGACAGCGGCGACAGCCAAGAGAGGAACGCCATGAGTCGTGAAGCCCTGCAGGAATCGCTGTCCGCAGTGATGGATAACGAAGCGGACGAACTGGAATTGCGTCGAGTGCTCAATGCACTGGATGATGTTGATACCCGTGAGACCTGGGCTCGTTACCAGATCGCTCGGGCAGCCATGCACAAGGATCTGCTGCTTCCGCGTCTGGATATCGCTGCGGCAGTGTCTGCTGCACTGGAAGACGAAACGGCTCCGGCCAAAGTATCTCGCAGCCCATGGCGCAACCTTGGTCGTCTGGCTGTTGCAGCCTCGGTGACTGTTGCCGTGCTGGCTGGTGTTCGCCTGTACAACCAGGACGAAATCGCTGGCGTCGAACTGGCTCAGCAATCCAATCAGCCAACCTTGGCGACCCCTCAGGTCAAAGGTCCGGCTGTTCTGGCAGGCTATAGCGAGAGTTCGGAAGCCACTGGCCCGATGGCTAACGGCGTACTGCAAGGTCAGCCAGGCTGGCACGATCAGCGTCTGCCAGGTTACTTGCGCCAGCATGCTCAACAGGCTGCACTGAAAGGTACTGAAAGCGCGCTGCCTTACGCACGTGCTGCAAGTCTGGAAAACCGTTAAGGAGGATCATGCGCGCCATACCTCTACTTTCGCTTCTGCTAAGCGGCTGGTTCATTGTTCCAGCCCACGCTGATGAGGCCCAGGACTGGTTGACCCGTCTGGGCCAGGCCGAGCAGCAGCAAAGCTTTCACGGCACATTCGTTTACGAGCGTAACGGTAGCTTTTCTACCCATAACATCTGGCATCGCGTCCAGAATGGCCAGGTCCGCGAGCGTTTACTCCAGCTCGACGGCTCTGCGCAGGAAGTCGTGCGCATTGATGGACACACTCAATGCGTCAGCGGCACCCTGATTGCCGGGCTGGGGGATTCTCCCAACTCAGCCGCTCGTCCTCTCGATCCGCAAAAGCTGAAAAACTGGTATGACCTTGCCGTCATTGGCAAATCGCGCGTGGCTGGGCGAGACGCGGTGATTGTATCGCTGACGCCTCGCGACCAGCATCGCTACGGTTTTGAGCTGCACCTGGACAAGAAAACGGGCTTGCCTTTGAAGTCATTACTGTTGAACGACAAGGGGCAGTTGCTCGAACGCTTCCAGTTCACCAGTCTCGATACTGACGAAGTCCCGTCGGACAAAGATTTGCAGGCCGATGCCGACTGTAAAGCGATTACGCTCGACAGCGACAAGGCTTCGGCCGTCAAGACCGCTCAGGTCTGGCATTCTGAATGGCTGCCGCCGGGTTTTGAATTGACCAGCAGCACCTCGCACAAAGATCCGGAAACCAAGACTCAGGTCAACAGCTTGCTGTATGACGATGGTCTGGCGCGTTTCTCGGTGTTCCTCGAGCCGTTGAACGGTGCAACAGTGACCGATACGCGGACTCAACTTGGCCCGACCGTTGCCGTTTCTCGTCGCCTGACTACCCCCGACGGCGAAATGATGGTCACGGTGGTTGGCGAGATCCCGATTGGCACCGCCGAACGAATTGCTCTGTCGATGCGTAATACCGATGGCGCTGCAACCAGCAAGCAGTGAGCTGATTTCAGTCATTACCACTTCTTCGTCGAGACGTAGATGAAATGTTTGCTGAGCATTTTCATTTGCAAATACCCCGAAAATTTTTTATAGGTCAGAGCCTCACGGCTCTGGCCTTGTTTGTTGTTGCCGGAACAAAAATGCCGGTCGGTGGTTTACGGTGTTCCTTGCTCCATATCGCTTAACCCTGCTCGTCGTAACGGGAGCTGTATGTCGATACCAAGTTTGAAATCTTATCTCTCCATTTTCGCCACTGTGCTGTTGCTCGGTCAGGCGGTGCCTGCTGCGCAAGCGGCCGATCTGCCTGACTTCACCCAATTGGTCGAACAAGCTTCGCCAGCCGTGGTGAACATCAGTACCACGCAGAAACTGCCGGATCGCAAAGTGAACCAGCAGATGCCTGACCTGGAAGGCCTGCCGCCGATGCTGCGCGAGTTCTTCGAACGTGGCATGCCGCCTCAACAGCGCTCGCCGGGCGGTGGTGGTCGGCAGCGTGAAGCGCAGTCGCTGGGTTCGGGCTTCATCATTTCTCCGGACGGTTACATCCTCACCAACAATCATGTGATTGCCGATGCCGACGAAATCCTCGTCCGCCTCGCCGACCGCAGCGAAATGAAAGCCAAACTGATCGGCACCGACCCGCGCTCCGACGTGGCTTTGCTGAAAATTGAAGGCAAAGATCTGCCGGTGCTCAAACTCGGCAAATCCCAGGACCTGAAAGCCGGTCAGTGGGTCGTGGCAATCGGTTCGCCATTCGGTTTTGACCATACCGTGACTCAGGGCATCGTCAGTGCTGTCGGCCGCAGTCTGCCAAACGAAAACTACGTGCCGTTCATCCAGACTGACGTGCCGATCAACCCGGGTAACTCCGGTGGCCCGCTGTTTAACCTGAACGGCGAAGTGGTCGGTATCAATTCACAGATCTACACCCGTTCCGGCGGCTTCATGGGCGTGTCGTTCGCGATCCCGATCGATGTGGCGATGGACGTTTCCAATCAGTTGAAGAGCGGTGGCAAGGTCAGTCGTGGCTGGCTGGGCGTAGTCATCCAGGAAGTGAACAAGGATCTCGCCGAGTCGTTCGGTCTGGATAAACCGGCCGGCGCGCTGGTTGCGCAGATTCAGGATGACGGCCCGGCAGCGAAGGGTGGCCTGCAAGTCGGTGACGTGATCCTGAGCATGAACGGCCAGCCGATCGTCATGTCTGCTGACCTGCCACATCTGGTCGGCGCACTGAAAGCTGGCGCCAAAGCCAATCTGGAAGTGATTCGTGAAGGCAAGCGCAAGAACGTCGAGCTGACCGTCGGCGCGATCCCGGACGAAGACAAAGAGCTGGATGCACTGCCGAAGTCCGGTACTGAAAGCACCAGCAATCGCCTCGGTGTTTCGGTAGGCGAACTGACTGCCGAGCAGAAGAAAACCTACGACCTCAAAGGTGGTGTGGTGATCAAGGAAGTGCAGGACGGTCCTGCGGCGTTGATCGGTCTGCAGCCAGGTGACGTGATCACGCACCTGAACAACCAGGCCATCGGTTCCAGCAAGGAGTTCGGCGAGATCGCCAAAGCGCTGCCGAAGAATCGTTCGGTGTCGATGCGCGTACTGCGTCAAGGTCGTGCCAGCTTCATCACCTTCAAGCTCGCTGAATAACCCAGCGCTAAGGTAAAAAGAAACCGCCTCGAAAGAGGCGGTTTTTTTATGCCTGAAGCTTTTGTGAGGGGGCAAGGCTCAGCCCATCATGTCCTTGATCATGCGCTCCTGCTCCATCAGCTCACGCTGGCGGGCATCGATGCGTGAAGACAACGGGAAGTTGCTGCCAGCCTTGCGCTTGGCAAAGTCGAGCTGCTGGATCGCCTGTCGATAATCGCCAACCAACGCGAAATACTCGGCACGCGCCTGGTGCAGGCCGATGATGTTGCCCGACAGACCACGGGTTTCGGCGACTTGATACCAGACATCCGGATCATCCGGACGTGACTTGAGCAATGCTTCCAACGCCTTTTCGGCATCAGGTGCGCGATTCTGTTTGAGCAACAGATCCACGCGCACCTGATTCAGCGGATAGTTGCCCGGATACTGCGTGAGCATCCGGTCAACACGCGATTGCGCATCCGGCAGGCGATTATTGGTGATGTCCAGATCGACCTGAGCAAGGTTGTAGATGATTTCGTTTGGTGACGTTGCCAACAATTGCTTGAGGTTCTCACGCGCCTCATTCAATTGGCCGCCCTTGATCTGCGCAATCGCCAGACCGTAGCGCGCCACGTCGTTTTTCGGATTTTCATCCAGTTGCGCACGGAAGCGCTTGGCGCCCAGGCCGGGAGTTTCTTCGTAAATCAGTTGCACGCGTGCGCGGATCAACTGATAGCGCTTGGAGTCTTCGATACCGCCAGGTTTGGCCTGCTCGGCACGGTTGCGGGTGTCGGCAATACGCGATTCGGTGACCGGGTGAGTCAGCAGGAATTCCGGGGGCTTGGCGTCGAAACGATACTGACGCATCAGACGTTCGAACATGGTCGGCATTGAGCGTGGGTCGTACCCGGCCTTTTCCAGATTGAGGATGCCAATGCGGTCGGCTTCCTGCTCATTTTGCCGGGAGAAGGTCCGTTGCGACTGAATCGCCGCCGCCTGGGTACCGGCGATGGTCGCGATTCCGGCGTCGCCGCCGCCGGCCGCGGCAATAACGATCCCGGCCAACAAGGCCGCCATCATCGGCACCTGCATCCGCTGCGAAGCCTCTACACCGCGAGCGAAGTGGCGTTGCGACAAATGCGCCAATTCGTGCGCGAGTACCGAAGCGTATTCACCTTCGGTCTGCGCATTGAGAAACAGACCGCCGTTGACCCCGACCACACCGCCCGGCGCCGCGAAGGCGTTGAGTTGCGGGCTGTTGATCAGAATGAACTCAAGACGCCGGTCGGTGACCTGGCTGGTCTCCACCAACTTGTACACGCTGGATTCGACATAGTCTTTGAGTTGCGGATCGTTGAGCTGTGAAACCTGGCTACGCAACATGGCCAGCCATGCGCGGCCGAGCTGATATTCCTGTTGCGGCGAGACAATGGCAGAACTGGCGTCGCCGAGTGACGGCAGATCGTCGGCAAAGCCTGGTGAGGCGAGCAGGCAAGCGAGCGTCAGCAGGGTAGGGCGCAGAAAAGTCATGCACAAAGCCTTAGAAGACAAAGACCTTACTGTAGCCGGACACCGGAGCCGCGACCAGATATTCTAGGCAGCTCGACGACCCGAACCGGAGTGACGCAATGACTGACGCTGTAGCCCATGACGCGGAACTGGACGCCAGTGGCCTGAATTGTCCGTTGCCGTTGCTCAAGGCAAAAATGGAACTCAACAAGCTCGAGAGTGGCGCCGTTCTCAAGGTGATCGCTACCGACGCGGGCTCGCAGCGCGACTTTCGCACCTTTGCCAGGTTGGCCGGTCATACCCTGCTGCGCGAAGAAGACGAAGCAGGCGTTTACCGTTACTGGTTGAAAAAGGCCTGAAACCGACAGCGTAAAAGACCTAAGGATTATTGATGTTCAAAGTGTTACGCGACTGGATTCAGCGCTACTTCTCCGATGAAGAAGCTGTAGTGCTGGCGGTGCTGCTGTTTCTCGCCTTCACCGCGGTTCTCACCCTCGGCGGTATGCTCGCGCCGGTGCTGGCGGGGATGGTGCTGGCGTATCTGATGCAGGGGCTGGTGGTCACGCTGGAACGCCTGCGCGTGCCGGGTGGTGTGGCGGTGGGGCTGGTGTTTGCACTGTTCATGGGCGTGTTGATGCTGTTTATAGTCGTGGTGCTGCCGTTGCTCTGGCATCAGTTCATCACCCTGTTCAATGAACTGCCGGGCATGCTCGCCAAGTGGCAATCGCTGCTGCTGTTGCTGCCGGAACGTTATCCGCATCTGGTGTCCGATGAGCAGGTGTTGCAGGCGATCGAGGCGGCGCGTGGCGAGATCGGCAAGTTCGGCCAGTGGGCGCTGACGTTCTCGCTGTCGAGTCTGCCGCTGCTGGTGAACATCATGATCTATCTGGTGCTGGTGCCGATTCTGGTGTTTTTCTTCCTCAAGGACCGGGTCATGATCGGCGAATGGGTGCGTGGCTACTTGCCGCGTGAGCGTGCGTTGATCACCCGGGTTGCGCAGGAAATGAACCGGCAGATTGCCAACTACATTCGCGGCAAGGTCATCGAGATCGTGATTTGTGGTGGCGTGACTTACATCGCATTTGTGGCGCTCGGATTGAATTATGCGGCGCTGCTGGCGTTGCTGGTCGGTGTGTCGGTGGTGGTGCCGTACGTTGGCGCGGTGGTGGTGACCGTGCCGGTGCTGTTGATCGCGCTGTTTCAGTGGGGCTGGAGTGATCAGTTCATCTATCTGATGGCGGTCTACGGGATCATCCAGACACTGGATGGCAATGTGCTGGTGCCGCTGTTGTTCTCGGAGGCGGTCAATTTGCACCCGGTGGCAATCATCTGTGCGGTGCTGTTGTTTGGCGGGTTGTGGGGATTTTGGGGCGTGTTCTTTGCGATCCCGCTGGCGACCCTGTTCAAGGCAGTGCTGGATGCGTGGCCGCGCAAGGAGCCGGTGGTGGCGCCGCTGCTCTAGTGGTTGATCCAGATTATTCGGTGAAGTCAGGGCCCATTCGCGAGCAAGCTCGCTCCCACACTGGATCTGTGGCGTTCACAAGTCCAATGTGGGAGCGAGCTTGCTCGCGAAGGCGTCAATGAGGGCGACGCAAAGCCATCAGGCTTTATTCAAGTCCTGCGCAGCTGCCAAAACAGCATCCACATGCCCGGGCACTTTCACACCGCGCCATTCCTGACGCAGCACTCCGTCCTTATCAATCAGGAACGTGCTGCGATCAACGCCCAGGTATTCCTTGCCGTACAGCTTCTTCAGCTTGATCACGTCGAACAGCTGGCAAACGGCCTCGTCCTTGTCGCTGATCAGCTCGAACGGAAACTCCTGCTTGCACTTGAAGTTCTCGTGGGACTTCAGGCTGTCGCGTGAGATACCGAAAATCTCCGTGTTGGCAGCCTTGAACGCGGTGTATTGATCGCGAAAACCCTGGCCTTCGGTGGTGCAGCCCGGGGTGCTGTCCTTCGGGTAGAAGTAAATCACCACTTGCTTGCCCTTCAAGGCAGACAGGCTGATGGTTTGCCCGCTAGTGGCAGGTGCTTCGAAATCCGCAACAGGTTGGTCGATGACAACGGCCATGAAAGCTTCCTTACATTGGGTTCTGTGGGCGCCAAGGCTCGATCAGGGCATCCAGGTTCATCGCGTCAGCAAAATCGAGGAACTGATCACGCAGCCAGCTGATCTGGGTGCCGGCCGGCAGCGTCACGGTGAACGTGGCGTTGAGCATGGTGCCGCCGGTCTGTGGCGCCTGATAGGTGTCGCAGGTCAGGTTTTCCAGTTCGACGTTGTGATCCATGAAGAACTGGCACAGCTCATTGATGATGTCCGGACGATAAGCCGAACTGACGTAAGCCACGTAAGGCAACGCCTGCGGACGATTTTCCAGTGCCGCACTACGCACGACGTTGACGGTGAAGGCGTGCTTCTTGGCAAGACCCGACAGGCTGCCTTCCAGGCGCGCAAGAGCGTCCCAGCTGCCAGAGATCTCGAGGATCAGCGCGCTGCACTCGCCGTGGCGGGTCAGGCGGGACGTAACCACGGCGCAGCGATTTTCATGGCTGGCGCGGCACAGGACGTTAGTCAGCTCCATGGGGTTGGCGCCGAGGGCACTGATGACAAGGAATTGTTCGCGAACTGTGGGGGTGGACATGCAGCATTCCTAAAGCGATGAGCGGTCGGTAGGTTACGGACGCTGGCGGCCGGGGCCTGCCTGTTCTGGCTGTCCATTGCGATAGACCCGGCAAGCGCTCGCGGCTCGCTCCACTATAGCGGGAGCGCGTCGATGCGACGCAGGAACGGGGTCTGGGAGGCCGAAAAGGGAGGCTGGAACCCGACGTACAAGCTGATCGGTACCGATCAAAGTCTGAAGGGTAGCGAAAAGCGGCGCCAAGGGGAATGGCGGCAGCGCAGTACTTCGCTTGTGCAAGCATCTTGGCGCCAGTACCATTACCGCTCTCTTTTTCCGGCAGGAGCGGTTTCATGATTGCGGGCAGTATGGTGGCACTGGTCACTCCCATGGATGCACAAGGGCGTCTTGACTGGGACAGCCTCAGCAAACTCGTGGACTTCCATCTCAAGAACGGCACCCATGCCATTGTCGCGGTCGGTACTACCGGCGAGTCGGCAACCCTTGATGTAGAAGAGCACATCGCCGTCATCAAGGCCGTGGTCAAACAGGTTGCCGGGCGTATTCCGGTCATCGCCGGCACTGGCGCCAACTCGACCCGCGAAGCCGTCGAGCTGACCCGCAACGCCAAAGAAGCCGGCGCCGATGCCTGCCTGCTGGTCGTTCCGTACTACAACAAGCCGACTCAGGAAGGCCTGTACCAGCATTTCAAACACATCGCCGAGTCTGTCGACATTCCGCAGATTCTCTACAACGTTCCTGGCCGCACATCGTGTGACATGCAGGCCGAGACCGTGATTCGCCTGTCCACCGTGCCGAACATCATCGGCATCAAGGAAGCCACCGGCGACCTGAAACGCGCCAAGGCGATCATCGATGGTGTGAGCAAGGATTTCATCGTGCTGTCCGGCGATGATCCGACCGCCGTTGAGCTGATCCTGCTGGGCGGTAAAGGCAACATCTCCGTGACCGCCAACGTCGCGCCGCGCGAAATGGCCGACCTGTGCGAGGCCGCGCTGAAAGGCGACGCCGACACCGCACGGGCAATCAACGAAAAACTGATGCCACTGCACAAAGACCTGTTCATCGAAGCCAACCCGATTCCGGTGAAGTGGGCTTTGGTTGAAATGGGCCTGATGCACGAAGGCATCCGCCTGCCACTGACCTGGCTGAGCACACCTTGTCACGAAACGCTTCGCTCGGCCCTGCGCCAGTGCAGCGTCCTGGTTTAATTGAGGAAGTACAACGCATGAAGCGAATGGCCGGACTTTCCGCACTTGCCTTGATTATCTCCAGCACCAGCGGCTGCGGATGGGTCTGGGGGCCGGAAGGTTATTTCCGCGACCGTGGTAGCGATTACCTGCAAGCGCAACAGACTGCACCGATGCAACTGCCGCCGGAAGTCAGCACTTCCAAGCGTCTGGATCCGCTGTTGCCGATCCCGCGTAACGTTGCTGATGACACCGAGAAGGGCGAATACATTGTGCCGCGTCCTCAGCCGCTGTCGGCCGTTGCCGATGCCAGCGATTACTCGCTGCAGAAGAGCGGTGATTCGCGTTGGGTCGTGGCCCAGCATCCGCCGGCCGAAGTCTGGCCAGTGGCGGTGCAGTTCTTCCAGGACAACGGTTTCCGTCTGGACGAGCAGCGCCCGCAAACCGGCGAATTCACCACCACCTGGCAGCATTCCGATGAACTGTCCGCGTCCATGGCCAAGCGCCTGAGCGCAGCCGGCATTGCCAGCGACAGCGAAACCCGTGTGCGTGTGCGTATCGAGCCGGGCGTGCAGCGCAACACCAGTGAAATCTACGTGGTCAGCGCCGAGCGTCCTGCCGGCAGCACCGCCGACGTCGCCTTTACCAACCGTTCGGTCAACACTGGCCTGGACGCAGCACTGGTCGACGACATGCTCGCCAGCATGAGCCGGATCTCCGAGAAGGGCGGTTCGGTGTCGATGCTGGCCTCGCGTGATTTCGACACGCCAAGCCGTGTCAGCCTCAGCGAAGACGGCAGCGGTAACCCGGTGTTGAACGTCGGTACCGACCTGGACCGCGCCTGGTCGAGCGTTGGCCGTGCACTGGAACAAGGCGAATGGCGCGTTGAAGACATCAACCGCAGCCTCGGCCTGTACTACATCAACCTGGCCGAAAAAGCCGAGAAGAAAGACGACAAACCTGGTTTCTTCAGCAGCCTGTTCGGCAGTGCGCCGAGCAAGGAAGAAGTTGAAGCCCGTGCCGAGCGTTATCAGGTTCGCCTGAGCAAGGTTGGCGAGAACATTCAGGTGACCGTCGAGAAAAACATCAACACCGTCGCGCCGGCTGAAGTGGCACGCAAAGTGTTGAGCGTGATTCAGGACAACCTGGGCTGATCAACCATGCGTTTTGCCGTTCTCGGCAGCGGTAGCCAAGGGAACGGCACGCTGATCGCCAGTGCTGATACGTACGTGCTGGTGGATTGTGGTTTTTCCCTGCGGGAAACCGAAAAACGCCTGTTGCGTCTGGGTGTGAACCCGGCGCAACTGAGCGCGATACTCGTAACCCACGAACATGCCGACCACGTGCATGGCGTGGGTTTGCTGTCTCGGCGCTACAATCTACCGGTCTACCTCAGTCGCGGCACACTGCGCGGGATGCGCAAACCGATTGAACCCGCAGGCTTCCTGGCCGGCGGCGAGCAACTGCAGATCGGTGCACTGAACATCGGGGTCATTGCCGTGGCTCATGATGCACAGGAACCGACCCAGTATGTCTTCAGTGATCACGAGCAGCGGCGCTTCGGCCTGCTGACCGACCTGGGTTCCTACTGCGAGCGGGTGCTGGACGGTTATCGGGACCTCGATGCGTTGATGATCGAGTCCAATCATTGTCGCGACATGCTGGCCCGTGGTCATTACCCGTACTTTCTCAAGCAGCGGGTGGGCGGCGAGCTGGGACATTTGAACAACCATCAGGCGGCATTCCTGGTGTCGGAGTTGGGCTGGCAGGGCTTGCAACACCTGGTCCTGGCCCATCTGAGCAGCAAGAACAACCTGCCGCAGCTGGCCCGGCAATGTTTTGTCGACACCCTCGGGTGCGACCCGGACTGGCTGCAACTGGCCGATCAAGATTCAGGGCTCGACTGGCGCCACATCGCCTAGCCCACCTACTTAGCAAGCGGAGCCCATCATGGAAAAACGTGAAGAACTCTACCGCGGCAAAGCCAAATCGGTTTACAAGACCGACGACGCTGACCGCTTGATCCTGCTGTTTCGCAACGACACCTCGGCGTTCGACGGCAAGCGCATCGAGCAGCTCGACCGCAAAGGCATGGTCAACAACAAGTTCAACGCCTTCATCATGCAGAAACTCGAAGCGGCCGGCATCCCGACCCAATTCGACAAACTGCTGGCCGACAACGAAGTCCTGGTCAAGAAGCTGGACATGATCCCGGTCGAGTGCGTCGTGCGTAACTACGCCGCCGGCAGCCTGGTCAAGCGTCTGGGTGTGGAAGAAGGCCTGAAGCTCAACCCTTACACCTTCGAACTGTTCCTGAAGGACGATGCCAAGGGCGACCCGTTCATCAACGAATCCCACGTCGTGGCGTTCGGTTGGGGCACTGCCGAGCAACTGGTTCGCATGAAAGAACTGTCGCTCAAGGTCAACGAAGTGCTGACCAAGCTGTTTGACGACGCCGGCCTGCTGCTGGTCGACTTCAAGCTTGAATTCGGCGTGTTCAGCGACGGCTCTATCGTCCTCGGTGACGAGTTCAGCCCGGACGGCTGCCGTCTGTGGGACAAGGACACCAAGAAGAAGATGGACAAAGACCGCTTCCGTCAGGGCCTCGGTGACGTCATCGAAGCCTACGAAGAAGTCGCCAATCGTCTGGGTGTACCGCTTTAATCGACGCAAGCATCTGATAGCACGAAGAAATTTTCGAAAGAGGGTTTGCTTTCGGTAAAAGTGTTGTTATGATGCGCGCCGTTGGAGAGATGCCAGAGTGGCCGAATGGGACGGATTCGAAATCCGTTGTACCTTCACCGGTACCTAGGGTTCGAATCCCTATCTCTCCGCCATTATTGAACAAGACGAAGCCCCCGTAATCATTGCTGATTACGGGGGCTTTTTCGTTTCCGGGCTTTCGGCCAGGGGCGTGTTCAGCGAGTTGAGCGGTACGTCTGGGTATTTGCGGTCGGGTAGCCGTCACGGAGCGATTGGAGGTGGCCGGCCGTGCCTTGTGCGCTTCTTAAGCAGCGTTGTGCGCCTGACGCTCCTGCTCGACGCTGCTGTCGTCGTCCACGGATCATGCCAACCGTCCAACGGCACGGCTCAAGGCCTCACAAAGCCAGGCGGCTGCTCTGGCCATCATCCCGTTGCGCATCGGGGCAGATGGGCTTGCGTGCGCAGAGCGGCCTATCCGGGGGCGTCTGCCGGACAGGCCAACAGTTTTATCGGTGAGTGACTCCGCTGCTATCCTCTGGCGAAAACTCGCTGAGGATGGACTGACGGATCCGGCTGATCAGGTACTCAGACCCGGACTTCGTCAGATGCCCGGTATCTACGGCAGTCAGATCGCTGTTTTTTGGTCCGACATTGGTCAGGCATCCGTTTTGGTTGCACATGGCCTCATAGGCTGAGACATAGCGAACGCCGAGTTTCGGAATGTGCTCTGCAAAATATTGATCCCATAACTTGGGCTCGGGTCTGAGCCCGGTGCTCGTATACTTCTCCATCAACGAACCCATTGGTTGCGTCTTGAGATAGTTGACGACTGTCTGAGACAGGGTGTTCTCCCATTGTGGGACGGGACCAATCAAGACAATTCTGCTGTGAGGGGATGCCTTTCGAATTCGTTCGACCGTACTGGCAAAGGCTCTCACTGATTCATCTGGCGTTGAAGGTGCGTTTGCTCCCGATACCATCCAGCTCATGACAATCACGTCGGGTTTGCTTGATGCGGCCAGCGAAATGGCATAAAGGTTATCAGCAAGCACCGTCTTGTTATCTGCGGCAAGTTTGCTTTCGTCCAGAAACGGAGGCGCATTGCCCACTGTGACTTGCTCGATTCCGAACTCGCCGCTCTCGGAAAGCGCCCGTA
The DNA here is from genome assembly GCF_013363935.1 of Pseudomonas sp. 43A. NCBI lineage: Bacteria > Pseudomonadati > Pseudomonadota > Gammaproteobacteria > Pseudomonadales > Pseudomonadaceae > Pseudomonas > Pseudomonas sp. 43A. The sequence goes on along the minus strand of NZ_CP054880.1, from coordinate 5,528,470 downwards.
TCCCAGGGTAAAGCGCGGCTGCGTATGAATCTCCCCACAACATCAACAGCGGGCGCTGGTCGCTGAAACAAGCAGCAGGGCGCTTGAAGTTCTCAGGCATCGGCATACTGATGTGGCAAGTGTGCACTCGTACGCCTTCGCCGAACTGAAAGTAGGCATATACATTGGTTATAGCGCCAAGCTCTCTGAGATTTTCCGGCACTCTTGAGGCAATACCGTCTTTCAGGTTGGTGAATAACCCTACTGCGCCCACGGCAAGCAAAGTGCTGAAAATCAGCGCAGCCGCGGGGGTCTCTGGCTGCATTCGCTTCACTGGCTTTTCCACCAGCATGAAGCTCAACCAGCCGAGCAGGATACTTGCCCCGACGGCAAGCGCTCTGATCAGGTCCGGGTACTCAACTACAAGAGGATTGGATTCCAGGTTGATTGCCGTCAGCAAAGGCCAATGCCAAAGGTAAACCGGATAGCTGATCAGTCCCACCCACACCGCTGGCTTGCTTGCCAGCACCCATCGGTTCACAACGCCATTAGGGCCTGCAAGGATCAGCATTGCAGTACCCACTGCGGGTATCACTGCCCAGTAGCCAGGGAAGTGCAAGGAGCCATCGAAATAGCACAGGGAGAATATGAGAAGCGCAGCGCCAGCTACCGATAGAATGTTTTCCAGTCGTAATCTGTCGGCCACCAGACGGTAGCCGTCCGCGTGCTTGAATGTCAGCCAGGCAATCAGGCTTCCTATGCCTATCTCCCAAAAGCGTGAGGCGGGAGAATAGAAGGCCGCCGTCATGTCGTGATTGATCAGATAGATGCCTGTGGCAAATGAAGCGAGAACTATCGTTGCGTTGAACCACATGAAGTTGATGCGAGCCCTGAACGCTATCAGGGCGAGAATCGGCCATAGCAAATAGAATTGCTCTTCAATGGCAAGCGACCAAAGATGCAGTAAGGGTTTGGTCGTAGAGGCTGCATCGAAGTACCCCGCTTCGTGCCATAACGCGAAGTTCGAGCCAAAGACTGCGCCGGCAGCAATGTGTTTGCCCAGTGCCATGAACTCGGCGGGAAACATCTTGAACCAGCCATACAGGTAGCACGCAACCAACACAAGAATCAGTACGGGCAGGATTCGCTTGATCCTGCGCACGTAAAAATCAATAAAGCTGAATGTACCGCGTTCGAGGTTTTTGAAAATAATCGAACTGATCAAAAAGCCCGAGATAACAAAGAACACGTCTACACCAATGAACCCGCCAGGCAGTGACTTCTCGAAGGCGTGGAACAGCACCACGATAAGTACTGCAAAAGCCCTGAGGCCGTCGATATCGGGTCGATAGGCAAGGTGTACAGGCTTCATGCTTGACGCCTGATATGAGGCGTCAAATATCCTTGTGGTCATGCGCGTAATGTCCGGTATTCAGCTAAGGCTGTCGTAGATTGGTAGGTATCGGGGCGGCAGGGAAGCTACCAGAACTGAGCGTTTCGGGAAACGGAAAAGTCCTACAGGCGGTTCAACTGACCGGGCTGGCTGCAGCGATCCCCTGCGAAAATGCTTTCTGCTAGACGGGGCGCGGCCTCGGCAGTGCTTCTGAGTCATCGGTGTGCAATGCCCGAGTTTTTATGCGGGCGCAAGGAAGCTGGAGGGCTGGTCAGAGTGCAAGGGTCGGTGCGCACTCTGATCAGCCGGGCTCTACCGTTGTGTGCGAGCTATCTCGAAAGCCTGCCAAGACTGAATAGTTTCTCAGCCAGATACTTTGAGCCCTCAATATTGAGGTGGTTAGTGTCGCGATAAAGCAATTTTCCATCTGCCGTCATTTTGCAAAGCTGCGTATCGCACAGCAGATCGTCGATGTGCAGAAATTTTACTTCGGGGTTTTCTTTGAGCGCCGAGGAAAGTATGGTCGAGTAGTATTTTTTCTGATTCTGATAATCGGAAACACTCATCTCGCACGTGCTCGTACCGCTACTGAAGCGACGCCCGTACTTGCATTTTTCGGGGTCGAACGGGAATGCGGGAATATCATCCATTACATAGATATGCTTGCCCGTATTAACCAGCATCTTTAGCGTTTGATCCAATTGTTTTTCAGGTTCAATCAATCCCGGGGCAATTTTATCTATCCACATGGCGCTGATGAAGATGCTGTCGATGTTGCTGTCTCTTGCAACCCGCTGCAAGGGTGCCGTGAACGCCGGGCTTGCCAGTGATGGAAGTTGCGGCTGGATAAACGAGCCAACGTTGGTGTCGCTAAATTGCGCGGCAAAGCCTGGCAGCCAGTGTTCGGCATGGCTATCGCCAATCAAGAGAATTTTGATAGGGGTGTCTGGCTTCGACTGATAGCAACGGTAACCATAACTCGTATCCAAAGAAGAGAGCTCGCGAAGTTCAATGTCTGAACATCTGCTCAAGTGTTTGCTTATATAAGTCAAATAAGGATCTCGGCCGAGATCGTTTGGGTACTTCGCTATCGGGTTGGCGCCCGTTCTTTCAGGCAGTCCATCTTTGCTGAAAACAAAGGTAGCGGCTACTGCAATTGCCAGCATCGAGCACCATAACAGTCTGACTGACTTTGTTCTGGAGATGGCGCCGGTTCTTATAGGTGTTTCGATGAATTTGTACGTCAGCCACGAAAGGGTCAGTGCAAGCAGTACCGCTGCAATTCTGATGCTTGCAGAGGCGGTAGCGCTTTCGATGATTCGCGGGAATGACAGGAGTGGCCAATGCCAGAGGTACAGCGGGAAGCTGATCAGGCCGATGCCGACCATCATGCGGTTGGAAAGTATCAGTCGGTTAATAACGCCCTGAGGGCCGGCGGCGATCAGTAGGGTGGCTCCGGTCACCGGTACCAAGGCAAGTACCCCGGGAAATACGTGGTTGCTGGTGATAGTCACGAATCCGGCGATAATCAGTGCGGCGCCGAGGATGGAAAGTGCGTTGGCTAACCTGGAAGACGGCTTCCAGTGGTTTGGCTTGCAAGCCAGTAAAGCACCGGCTGATAGCTCCCAGACACGCGTCAATGGTGAATAGAAGTCTGCGGTAGGGTTGTGTGTTGCCTGGAACAGATTCAGTGCGAACGAAAGAACGATGGTCGCGCAAATTGCCACTGGAACATGGGTGCGAGCACGGGTAAACAATAGCAGCAGCAGGGGCCATAGCAGGTAGAACTGCTCCTCAACACCGAGGCTCCATAAGTGCAGAAGGGGTTTTGCTTCAGAGGCTACATCGAAGTAGCTGGTTTCACTCCAAAATACCAGGTTGGATACGAAGCCGGCTCCGGCCAATGTATGTTTGGCCAGCGATCTGTATTCCTCGCCGAGTAATGCGAACCAGCCAAATGCCAGGCAGGCAGCAAGCACGACAATCAGTGCCGGGAATATTCGAATGATTCGCCTTGCATAGAACTTTGCAATTGAGAATGTGCCGGATTGCAACTCTCTCAAGAGAATCGACGAAATAAGAAAGCCCGAGATGACAAAGAATATATCGACGCCTATAAAGCCTCCCTGGATAAGGGAAGGAAAAGCGTGATATAGAACGACGGCAATCACAGCAATTGCGCGAAGTCCGTCAATGTCTCGGCGATACGCAATGTTTTTATGGATTGCAGGTGTTTTCAGGTGCTGCTCAGAAATCAGTGACGTCATCGCCCCGTTAATCCCCAGTACATAGCTTCGATGCGAAGTGGTGTAGCGTAACCGCAGACCCCTTATGTAAAAAGATATTTCTCATTCGACCGGGAAGTCGAATTCGGGGTGCTGTGTGTCTGAGGGTGCTGCTCTACGGCATTTTGTGTGCGCGGGGCGGGCCCTGATCGCTGAGGGTAGGCCGAGTCGTGGCCGCATTGAGGCCATTGCTCGTTTGATCGCGGACATTCTGTGCGAGAGCAAATTTACCTCGGTACGAGCGGGCTCGCTTCCGATCGTGGTCTACGCTTCCAGCACGTTTGTCGCTGGGCAAAGGGCCGTCACGCGAGCGGTTTGGTCGTGAAAATGCAGTGTGCATGCCCTGCGATAAGGCTATAAAAGTTGGCCTTTACCGAAGGGGCGGGCGCTCAAAAATAAATAATCAGGTTAGTTTTGCGGGCGAAACCGCCGTAGATTTCTGCTGATTTAATCTCTATAATGCCGCCCCGAAAAGTACTTTGTTTTTATGCTCTTATATATTTATTGTGTTGTTCGGTAAAAGGATAAATGGATTTGAAGTTTCCGGAAAATTACAGTCTGTCCCTGCGGTCTGTATGGATGGGCTTTATTATATTGTTTATTGTTTTGACTGTTGCGGTCAGTGGGCTTGTGTATTTTTCGTCGCTGGGGCGTGCGTCGCTGAATATCGAAATGCAATCCAGTATTGCAGATAATTCTGAGATATTTTATGGCATTGATGGCGCGTATTCTCAGGAAAACAGTGCCCGTGAGCCAGTTGTGGTTGGGGAGAATAAGTTAAAGTTTTTGCTCCCGCATCGGGTGTCGTCGTTACGTTGGGATCCTTTGTCTATTGGTTCTGATGTCGATGTTTCAAGAGTTTTTGTAACCGTATATGGTTTTAAGGTAGGCGTTGGCAAGATAAAGATTTCGCCGATGAATGATGTGGTAAAGAGCGTTGACTCTGAAGGCGAAGGCTTTGTAGTTGTCATGAGGGAATCGGTGGATGATCCTCAGGCAAATCTGGAAATGGATTTTTCTAGAGTGCATCGGTATCTGCTTATTGGCAGTTTGTTGGTGGGGGCGATTGCCGCAGGTTGCATAATTGTATTCTTTAAAATTTTAATCAATCTACGGTCTTTTTTTCTATGGTTGGATGATGCTCTTTCGAGAGTGTATTTGAGGTTTCGTAGAGATGATTTCAGTTTGCGGGAGACAGGCGCTTTAATTCTCTATGGTGCAGTGCTTTATGTTTATTTTTTGTCGACGTTCTCATTTTCAATTGACGATGAAATGGCTGCGCTTCGTCAGGATCAAAGCGTATGGGTGTCTCAAGGTCGCTGGTTCGTTTATTTAATTGAACGGTTTATTTTTCCTCAGGCGTCCGTTCCGTTCGCTCCCTATCTGCTATTGATCGTTTCAATGGCGCTGTCCTATTCATTGTTGCTCAGGGCTCACCGTTACACGCCGGGATGGAAAGCGTATCTTGCTTTCCCTGTTTTTTGTGCCTTCCCCGTCTGGTGGTTTATCGCGGAGTTTGCGTCCAACATCCCATCGCTGGCGTTTGGTCTTTTATTTGTTTGCCTGAGTATATATTTATTGTTTTCTGCGGATGGAAAAGTACGCCTTGGTTTCCGTGGGCGCGCTCTTGACTACGCATGTGTGGTGACTCTTTTAGCCTGCGCTATAGCGACTTATCAATCCTTTATTCTAGTGTTTGCCACCATGGCGTTTGGCGTGCTGGTGACGCGGGTTTTAGACGGTGATAAAGCGCTTAATATGAGTTTCAAATATGTAGCAGTCAGGTGTCTTATTGTATTTGCAGTGGCGCTTTCTTCGGTAGTCTTGTATTTTTTAATTAATTCCGTCGCTCAATATTATATTGCAGCAGATAGTGGTTACACGAGTAATTTTGTTGATCTCGCGGCGATAGTGGCAGATCCCGTCGGAGTTTTGCGTGGCGTATTCGTAGAAGCGAACTTGATCTATTCCGGTAGTGCCGATCGCTACGGTGCGGATATATCCTTTTCAATTGCCGTCATTTTGGTGGCGACGATATTCCTGATTGGCTATGGCCGCCGTAGAGCAGTATTGATATTGCCTCTGTGGGTCGGTGTATTGGCCGCTCCGTTTGCACTGATCTTTATGTCGGGCGGGCATCCTTTGCCTTTGCGCACGATGATAGCACTTGCTTATGTCTATTGGCTGGCATGCATGATCTTGCTTTCTCACCGTCGTGCATTACTGACGATATTGGCGGGCGCGCTGGTTGTGATCTATGAAATTCAGCTCGTCGGTGTCAACTCCCAGTACATTGCTTCGGCAACCATAACGCAGAGCAAAGACAGAATGCTGGCCGAAGAGATATATCAGCGTATTGGTAGTTTAGGTGGGAGCTTTGATCAAATCCCCGCTCCGAAGATCGACGTTTATGGGGGGAGGGTATCCTCTAACGTCTATGCGAACGGTTGGTCTTCGACCATGCAGGGGTCTTTCTTTGCCTGGGATGGAGGGAATCTGCGACGCATGCTTTACTATTTTGAGGTGATGGGCTATGGAAAGTTACCTTTTCTGGAGCAATCTGAAAGGATTCCTTTGACGCCAATTTTTGAAGAAATGCCTGTTTGGCCAAGCGCAGGTGCAGTCAAGAAGGTGGGTGATTACTACTTGGTACGACTGGGTAAAGCACCCGATACTGTTCATGCCAAGTTTGTAAAATAGTACTAATAGCATTAGCGGGGAACTGTATGGAACGCCTTGATCCTGTTTTATTTTTCTCTACCAAAAAGGCCAACCAGTCTCTGGACTTAAAAAAAATCACCGGCCGTGTTCTGGACAGTAATTGGTATGTGCTTGGTGAGGAAGTCGCAGGTTTTGAGTCTGAGTTTTCCAAGTATATCGGCGTCGACCATTGCATCAGCGTAGCAAATGGATCTGACGCCCTGGAACTTGCCTTGCGTGCATTGGATGTCAAGCCTGGCGATAAGGTAATTACCGTTGCCAATGCTGGTTTCTACAGTAGTGGAGCCATTCATTTGCTCGGTGCCAGTCCTGTTTATGTCGATGTTGATCCGGAAACATTAACGCTTTGCCCGAAAGCACTTGCTGACGCAATGCTTTGCAAGCCAGCAGCCGTTATCGTTACTCATCTCTACGGTCAACTGGCTGAGATAGAAGAGTTGGTGAGGATAGCGAAATTCTATGACGTTCCTGTCATTGAGGACTGCGCTCAAGCTCATGGAGCGATGCGGGGCAAAAAACGGGCGGGGAGTTTCGCAGACATCGGGTGTTACAGCTTTTACCCAACCAAAAATCTTGGTGCTCTGGGTGATGGCGGGGCGCTTGTTACGAATGATCAAAAACTGGCGTCACGTGTTCAGAGTCTGAGGCAGTATGGGTGGGCCAAGAAATATGAAGTGGCTATATCCGGCGGTCGAAATAGCCGGTTGGATGAAATCCAGGCAGCGGTACTGCGTGAAAAGTTACCTCACCTTGATCAGTGGAATCAACAGCGACGTTCGATCGCGGCTCGTTATAATGACGCGTTCTCAACGCTGAATATAAAGCTGCCGATAATGAGGGGTGAGGAGTACGTTGCGCATTTGTACGTGATTCGAACCGAAGACAGAGCAAGGCTTACTGGTTTTCTGAAAGAAAAGAATATCGGCACCGATATTCATTATCCTATACCTGATCACCAGCAACCTGGGTATAAAGTTGAAGGTGTGAAACCGGTATTGCCAGAGACTGAGTTATGTTGCAATACAGTCATGTCGTTGCCGTGTTTTCCAGGCCTGACTGAAGAGGAAGTTCAACGAGTTATCAATGCAGTTACTTCCTGTTTTGGTAGAGGGTAATAGCCTTGTTAAGCTTGATTATTCCTGTATATCTTAATGAAGACTCACTGGGCTCGTTGTTGGAAGCAGTCGGTGATCTTGATCTGAAACTTGAACATGATTTTGAAGCTGTGTTTGTCGTAGATGGCAGTCCGGATCGCTGCTATGAAATATTGCGTGATGCATTGAGCCAGCGTTCATTTCGATCGCAATTAATCTTGCTGTCGAAAAACTTCGGTTCTTTCATGGCAATTCGCACTGGGCTTCAGGCGGGCAAAGGTGATCGATTTGCTGTGATGGCTGCCGACTTGCAAGAACCGCCCGAGTTGGTGTTGCAGATGTCCGCAATACTGGCTACCAAAGATGTCGATGTGGTGGTTGGTGTACGTGAGTCACGGGAAGATCCAATGCTTTCTCGTATGGCTTCGAGTATTTTTTGGTGGGTTTACAGACGGTATGTTATTACTGATCTGCCTCCTGGCGGGGTGGATATGTTCGGTTGCAATAAGGCGTTTCGTGATAGTTTATTAACTTTGAACGAAGGCCATAGCTCGCTTGTTGCTCAAATTTTCTGGCTCGGATTTCGCCGGGAGATAGTTACCTATTCAAGGCGTAAACGTGAGCATGGAAAGTCGGCCTGGACGTTTCGAAAGAAACTGAATTACTTGATGGATAGTGTTTTTTCGTTCACCGATTTACCTGTCCGGATTCTTGTTCGGTTGGGTATGACGGGGTCACTTGTCGCCATGCTCCTCGGTGTCGTTGTATTGATTGCCAAGATCTCTGGAATGATCAGCGTTCCAGGTTATGCCATGACAATTTTGATTATCAGTTTTCTCGGCAGTCTAAATTTGCTGGGAATAGGCATTGTTGGCTCGTATGCCTGGCGTGCTTATGAGAATACCAAAAACAGGCCGTTGGCTATCCCTATGAGAATCGAGAGTTTTGGATCGGAAAATGAGTGAGCAAAGAGAGTATTTCGTTCATAGCCATGCCCTGTGCGAGTCCTCCGATATTGGCAAGGGTACTCGAATATGGGCGTTTGCTCACGTTTTACCGCAGGCGAAAATTGGCAGTGAATGCAACGTCTGCGATAACGTTTTCATCGAGAATGATGTGGTCATAGGCGATCGCGTAACGCTAAAGTGCGGCGTTCAAGTATGGGACGGTATAACAATCGAGGACGATGTTTTTGTGGGTCCTAATGTGACCTTTACCAATGATATTTTTCCAAGAAGTAAACAATACCCTGCGGCGTTTACTCGCACCATAATTCGCAAAGGCGCTTCGTTGGGTGCGAACTCTACAATTCTTCCAGGCATTGTTATCAATATGAACGCGATGGTCGGTGCCGGTGCGGTAGTGACTCGTTCTGTGCCCCCCAACGCGATAGTAGTGGGCAACCCTGCAAAGATTATCGGTTATGTCGACACCAAGGAAACCACACTTGGGAGTGAGAACCATGGCAAACCACTCCCGGAAGAAGTCAGTGCAACTTCAGTCAACGGAGTTACATTGCACTCCCTGAAGGAGGTGACGGACATCCGCGGTCGCTTGTCTGCTGGGGAGTTCGAACGTTCGGTGCCGTTCAAGCCATTGCGGTACTTTTTGGTATATGACGTCCCGACTGCTGAGACTCGTGGCGAACATGCTCATCTTAACTGTCATCAGTTTTTGGTAGCGGTGAAGGGGGTCGTGCACGTAGTAGCGGATGACGGAGTCAATCGCGAAGAAATCGTACTGGATAGCGCTACCGTAGGGATTTATCTGCCTCCGATGACTTGGAGCATACAATATCGATATTCCGCCGATGCCATGCTCATGGTATTTGCCTCTGATTATTATGATGCAGATGATTACATACGCGATTACGACGAGTTTATAGGATTGGTCAGGGGTTAATATGGGCCGATTTGGGTTTCGACGTTTTGTGCAGAATCTGAGTCAGCTCAGATTCGCCAGGTTTTTGCTGTCTGGTGTTGCAAATACGGTTGTAACTTATGCTATTTATATGCTTCTGCTTTTGAAATTTTCCTATCAGATTAGTTACGCGGTTTCATACATGATAGGTATTCTCTTTGCTTTTTTCATGAACTCGCAGTTTGTGTTCAAGACTCATCAGGGTATTCGCTCCCTGTTGCGTTTTCCACTGATTTACCTGGCCCAGTATCTGGGCGGTGTTGTGATCTTGTGGGTCTGGGTCGAAGTGCTAGGATTAAATCAAGTCGCCGCACCGCTGGTTGTAGTGATTGTCATGCTCCCGATTACCTATATTCTTACTCGTTATGTATTCCTGTCTGGAAAACGCTTTACGTAATACTGAAAATTGCCCCGCGTTATTCGGGACTAAAATCGTCCGGGATCAACGTCAGTGGCGCCTGGCGAGGCGACTGTTTGTCTTGCGCTTATTATTTAGCTCGGTCAATTCCCAGGTGCTGAACCAGGCCGGATTGCCCCTACACCAAATAAGCGCAGGGGCTTGAATTGTTCTGACAAAAAAGCCTTTAGCACGGTTGCGCGTGCACTTTGTCGTTAAATCTCCTTGACTGGGGTCTCCCCCTGCACAGCCTTGATCAACCCGATCACGTGTAAACAATCCGCCTTGTTTACATAAGACTCACCACTGGCGATAGTCTCGTGGTTACCCGCCCTCAATCTCCAGCGCCATTGCCCTTTACCGGTGCTCGGGGTGCCTCTGGATTGCCTGTAAATCTCGAAATACATTCGTTTCGCTCCATGCGATTCATTTGTGCGTCAGCCTGTGTGGCGCATGGTCGCAAGCCTAGCGCAGAGGGTTTTTTTGGCTATCGGACATTTGTTTCCAATCGTTCGTGAATGTTTCTGAAGGGCGCGGGCTAGAGCGCATCAATAGGCCTCTGGATTGGCCAATATGACGCCGTTTGACCCTTGCAACGCCGCCGGCGCTACTGCTTAATACGGGACGGCTCATGGCGTCGACAATCGTTCGACGACCGACAAACACTATAAAAAGAGCACTCCTTTGACTGAGCACGGAACGCAACAGGCCGGGCAGGTGACGTTATCGCTGGTGGTCCCCGTTTTTAACGAAGAGGACAGCCTCGACACGTTTTTGCTACGCATCAATGAAGTCTTTCAGGCGCAAGCGTCGATCGATCTTGAACTGGTCTTCGTCAATGACGGCAGCACCGATACCACGCTTGAGCGCCTGCTCGGGCATCAGCGACACGATGTGCGTCTGCGTATCGTCGACCTGAGCCGCAACTTCGGTAAAGAGGCGGCATTGTCAGCAGGCTTGCAGGTCGCGACCGGACAAATCGTGGTGCCGATCGATGCGGACCTGCAGGATCCACCGGAAATCATTCTGCACATGATCGAGCGCTGGCGTGAGGGTTATGAAGTGGTGCTCGGTCACCGCATCAGCCGCCGCAGCGATACCTGGGCCAAGCAGACGTCGGCCCACTGGTTCTACCGCCTGCACAACAGGATTGCCGAGCAGCCTTTACCCGAAAACGTCGGCGATTTTCGCCTGATGGACCGCTGTGTGGTCGATGCCTTGCTGACCCTTCCCGAATCTCGACGTTTCATGAAAGGCCTGTTCGCCTGGGTCGGGTTTCGCACCACCCACGTCGATTACGAACGTCCCGAACGCGTGGCGGGGCAAAGCAAGTTCAACGGTTGGCGGCTGTGGAATTTCGCCCTGGAAGGCATCACCAGTTTCAGCACGGAACCATTGCGGGTCTGGACGTATGTGGGGGCGCTGGTGTCGCTTGTGTCCTTTGCCTTCGCCATTTTCATTGTTCTGCGTACGTTGATTTACGGCATCGACATGCCGGGTTATGCCTCGCTGATGGTTGCTGTGACTTTTCTCGGAGGCCTGCAATTGATCGGTATCGGCGTGCTCGGCGAGTATCTGGGCCGCACTTACATCGAATCCAAACGCCGACCGGTTTTTCTGGTGCGTCGCGTCTATGACCCCAAGGACTGACACATGGATCTCAAGGAAACCGATATCCTCGGCGATAGCATCAACGAGCATTGGTATTACTGCTCCAAAGCTGCAGCCACCACGCGATTGCTGGGTGATGTGCCAATCAGGCGAATCCTCGATGTCGGCGCGGGCTCGGGGTTTTTCTCGCATCATCTGCTGACCCACACCGCAGCCAGTGAGGCGTGGTGCGTGGATATCAGCTATAGCGCCGACTCCAGCGCGACCACCGCCGGCAAACCCGTGCACTACCGTCGCGGGATTGAAACGATCGAGGCCGATCTGGTGCTGTTGATGGACGTGCTGGAGCATGTCGATGACGACCTTGGCCTGCTCAAGATGTATGTCGATAAGGTGCCATCGGGCAGTCGCTTTCTGATGACCGTGCCGGCGTTCCAGTTCTTGTGGAGCGGGCACGATGATTTTCTCGAACACAAGCGCCGCTACACCTTGGCGCAGTTCGAAACACTGGCGCGCGCTGCCGGCTTGTCGGTGCAGCGCGGTGCGTATTATTTCGGCGCGGTGTTTCCGATTGCCGCGGCGCTCCGATTATTGCCACAAGGCGCACAAACCCAGCCACCGCGTTCGCAACTCAAGCGTCATCATCCGCTGGTGAACACGTTGCTCAAGACACTTTGCAGCCTTGAATTGCCGTTAATGGGTATGAACCGTCTGGCAGGTTTGAGCGTTTTTGTCCTGGCGCAAAAACCGTGACCTCAGCTGAAAAATCAGCGTTGATCCAGCGGGGTTTGCGTTTTGCCGTGACCGGTGTGTTCGTCACCGCTTTGCATGCGTTGGTCGCGGTGCTGTTTATCCATTTCATCAGTGCGCCGCCGCCCCTCGCCAACGGCGTGGCGTTCGCCGTGGCGACAGTGGTGTCGTATGTGATCAACACTACCTGGAGCTTCTCGGCCCGGTTGCATGGGCGGACCCTGGTGCGGTTTCTGCTGGTTTCGGTCTGTGGTTTTTTTCTGGCGATGTTTGTCGCCTGGGCTGCGCAAATGGCCGGTCTCCACTATTTGCTGGGCATCGGCGCGGTGGCGCTGACGATCCCGGCATTCACCTTCGTACTGCACAACTTCTGGACGTACCGATGAGGGAGTTGAACAAGCATCCGGCCCTCGCGCTGCTGCCGTTGTTGCTCGGTGTGCTGGCGTTTTTTCTGGTGATCGGCCCGCGCGCCCTGGACCCGCAGAACATCGCTTGGCTGAAGGACGGTGACCCGGCGACGCATTACTTGGGCTGGGTGTATTTCCGGCACTCGCCCTGGACGTTTCCGCTCGGGCTCAACCCTTCTTATGGACTGGAGTTGGGCAGTGCGATCATTTTTTCTGACTCCAATCCACTGCTGGCACTGTTTTTCAAACCGTTCAATGGCTGGTTACCGGAAACGTTCCAGTATTTCGGCTTTTGGTTGCTGGCCTGTTTTGTCCTGCAAGCGTGGTTTGCCTGGAAGCTGCTCGGACTCATCAGCGACAACCCCGTGCTGCGCCTGTTGGGCACCGGTTTGCTGGTGTTTTCACCGCCGATGTTTGTGCGTACCGGTGGGCATCTTTCCCTGGCCGGCCACTTTCTGATTCTGGCTGCTTTGTATCTGGCCTTGCATCCGGCGCTGACGCGACGGCGACTGGCATGGGGTGCCTTGCTCGCAGCCACCGCGCTGGTGCATGCCTACCTGTTGGTCATGGTGGCTTTGATCTGGATAGCCGATCTGTTTGGCAAAGTCATGCTCGGCACTCTGACTCGTCGGCAGGGGCTGAAGGAGTTCGGCGGTCTGTTCGCCCTGGTCAGCGTATGTTGCTGGCAGGCGGGTTATTTCAGCATCGTCGACGGCGCCGGTGGTGGCGGTTTCGGTTGGTATCGGATGAATCTGATATCCCTGTTCGACGCAGAGGGGTGGTCATACGTGCTGCCAGGCTTCGCGACGGGCGGCGGCGACTACGAGGGCTTCAACTATTTGGGCCTCGGGGTGCTGCTGCTGGTACCCGCCGCGGGTTTTGCCATGCTGCGCAGCAATATTCGCGTTAAAGCGTTGCTGAGTCGTTGGCCATGGCTATTGTTGGCGATGCTCGGGCTGACGGTATTTGCGTTGTCCAATCAAATTGGCCTGGGCGCTCACACGTTCAGTTATCCGCTGCCGAAAACCGTTGAGGGGCTGGCGAGTATCTTCCGTGCCTCGGGCCGGATGTTCTGGCCGGTGTTCTATGCCATCGTTTTACTGATTACGTTTCTGGTGGTGCGTGGCTATCGACCGGCGTTCGCCATGGGGCTGCTGGCGCTGGCGCTGACGACCCAGGTCGTCGACACGCGAATTGCCTGGGTGGGGTTGAGAGCGACAAAAATGGTCCCGCAAACTTCGGCCTGGGCCAGCCCGATGCACGATCCGTTCTGGAACAGCGCGGCCGCTCACTACAAGAATATCCGTGCGTTGATCCCCAAAAACCAGTCGGATCAGTGGCAGGTTCTTGCCGATTTTGCCGCGGCTCATGGATTGAAGACCGATGCAGTTTATATGGGGCGCATGAGCCCCAAGGCGCTCGACAAGGCTCAGCGTGACGCGCAACGTCGGCTGAGTGCCGGACAATACGAGGCCGATTCGCTGTACATCCTCGACGATGATTCGCTGGATCTGGCCATCCAGAATGTTCACAGCGATACCGATCTGCTGACCCGGGTCGATGACTTTGTCGTACTGGCCCCAGGCTGGAAGCATTGCGATCAATGTGTGGCGATGGTCGATGAGGGGCGCTCGATGTCAGCTGTTCCGTTGAGCCAGCCCGGCCTGGTGCAAGCGTTCAATCGCAAGAGCCGGCAGTTGGTCAAAGGCTGGGCCGCTCCGGAAACGTGGGGCACCTGGAGTGAAGGGCAAGACGCCGAAATCGCGCTGCGTGTGGCGCCAGATACCCGCTCGATTGTCATTGACGTACTGGCTTTCGTCATGCCGCCCAAACTGACGCAACGGGTCATCGTCAGTGTCAATGGCGTTGAAGTCTTGTCGACTCGCCTGACCCAGGTTCAGGGCAATCTGCTGGAAATTCCGCTCAACCCGGCTGTTCGCGAAACGCTGGTCGATGGCCGGGTCGTGACGATCCAGGTGCATCTGCCCGATGCCACCAGTCCACGCAATCTGGGGTTGAACGATGATGCTCGGGTGATGGGGCTGGGGCTGAAATCGCTGACCGTTCGCTGAGGCCCGGCCGGTCGTGCAAAGGTTGATGGACGCCGGGCCCAAGGCCTTTCTACACTGCCCGTATTCCGGGGAGCAGGGGGGCAATGGATGAACCGCAATGAACTACGCAAGGCCGACATCAACCTGATGGTGGTGTTCGAAACCTTGATGCTTGAACGCAATGTGACCCGGGCGGCCGAAAAGCTGTTTCTCGGCCAGCCGACCATCAGCTCTGCACTCAATCGCTTGCGCACGATGCTCAACGATCCACTGTTCATCCGCGTCGGCCATCGCATGGAACCGACGGCCCGTGCCGAAGATATCTTTCGCCATCTCAAGCCAGCGCTGGATTCGCTATCAGTGGCGTTGAGCCTGACCCGTGATTTCGATCCAGCGGTCAGTACCATGACTTTCCGTATCGGTCTGTCCGATGACGTCGAATTCGGCCTGCTGCCGCCGCTATTGCGCGCACTGCGTCAGGAGGCACCGAACGTGGTGTTCGTGGTGCAACACGTCGATTACTGGCGGATTCCCGATCTGCTCGCCGCTGGCGACATTACTGTTGGCATCAGCCAGACCCGAGGTCTGCCGGCCAACGCCAAGCGCAAACTGTTGCGCCATATCCAACCGAGCATACTGCGCGCCGACGCCAGTGATACGCCGCTGACGCTGGATGAATATTGCGCGCGTCCGCACGTACTGGTTTCGCACACGGCCAATGTCAGTGGTTTCGCTGATGAGTGGCTGGCGGAGCTCGGTCGCACTCGCCAGGTGGTGCTGTCGGTGCCGCAATACAGCGCGTTGCCGGCGCTGTTGGCGGGTACGGACCTGATCGCCAGTCTGCCGGATTACACCGCGGCGGCCATGGCCACTTCCGGATTACTGTTCAAGGAACCGTTTCCGTTCAAGACGCCGACTCTGGATCTTTCCATGGTCTGGCTCAGTCATGTGGACAGCGATCCGGCCGAGCGCTGGTTGCGTTCCAGGCTGGAGCAGTTCATGAGCGAGCGACCGCTGAGCGCATCCTGATGATCATCACATACCTTGTGGGAGCGAGTTATCAGGCACCTTAAGTGTCGCTGAACGACCGCATTCGCGAGCAAGCTCGCTCCCACATTGGAAAGTCCCCGGGAGGGTAGGGCAGAGCTGTGCTATATGTACGACCTTTCTGCCAACCACCGGGGACCTGTAATGCCACACCTGCACATGGAATACACCGCCAACCTGCCGCAGTTGAACGCCGACGTCGCATTGATCCGGCTCAACAACACGCTGGTGGGCTCCGGTCAGTTCGCGGCGGAGTTCGATATCAAAAGTCGTGCGGTGAAAGTCGAGACTTTCAAAGTCGGTACCGCCATGGCCGAGCGCGCCTTCGTCTATGTGAAGCTGGCGCTGCTCAGCGGGCGTTCGCCGCAGATCAAGAAGCAGTTGTCAGAAAGTCTGTTGGCGGTCTTGCAGGATCTGTGCGAATGGCCGGCTGGTGTCGAGGTGCAGTTGTGTGTCGAGCTGGTCGACATGGATCGCGAGTCTTACAGCAAGACCGCCATCGGCGCGTAGGACTCAGGCTGCTTCGAGTTCGCTGCAGACCTTGACCACCTGCTCGCGCAACCAGAGGTTGGCGCTGTCCTGATCCACGCTCTGGCTCCACTGCATGTCGAGGGTAAAGCCCGGCAAGCCGTTCGGCGCCTCACAGTGATTGAACACCGCCTCGTTGGTCAGCAAACGCTGGATGCGGCGGGGCAGGGTGAGGATGAAGTCGGTCCCGGTGATCATTTTCAATGCCGCGCTGTAGCTGTTCGAGCGCGCGACGATCTGGCGCTTTTGCGCCTGTCGCGCCAGCCAGCCGTCGACCATGTTGGTGGTCGACGTCCACGGCGTCGGGAACACGTGTCGACGTTCGGTAAAGGCCTGCAGGCTCAGGCGCGGCTCCAGTGGCGTGGCGCGTTTGTCGAAGACGCAGACCAGATCATCCTCCAGCAACATCCGTGATTTCAGGTCGGTGTGATGGCGGTGGAAGTTGGGGCCGAAACTGATCACCAGATCCAGGCTGCCGTCGCGCAGCTCATCCGCCGGGACGTCGGTCTCGAATTTGTGCATGTTGACCATCACCGGCAAATCATCGAAATCGAAACGCTTCAGCAAGCGCGGCAGGATCAGTTGCTCGAAGTATTCCGGGGCGCAGATGTTGAAGGTGACGGCTTGTTGGGTCGGGTCGAACGTGGGGGCACCGGCGTGGCACAGGTTGATGCTTTCGAGGATCTTCTGCACATGGCCGTACATGGTGCTGGCCTTGTAGGTCGGACGCATGCCGGTGCGAGTGTTGATGAACAGTTCGTCTTCGAAACTGGTGCGCAGTTTTTTCAAACAGTAACTGACGGTGGACTGGCTGACGAACAGGGCTTCTGACACGTCGGTAACGCTGCTTTGCTCATAAACAGCGATAAACACCATGAGATCCTGCATGTCGAGCTTTCGTAGCAAGTTACTGTTCAGCATCCGTTCCGTCTCGCTGTGCTCCTTGCGCTGAATCCGCGCAAACGTGTGCGAACGATCCTAGCGGAACGATGGTGCCAGGACAAAGCCCTGTAGGACGTTTCACAGTCAGTTGTGGGACAGAAAGTTTTACGAACACGACGTCGCCGACAAAACCGCCGAAAAGTGGCCAGAAGCCTTTATCTCGACGAGGGAAAGTGTCGGGCGTAATGCCTGGGATCGAAGCGCCACACCATCAACAGCATCACCCCCATCACAGCCGTCAGCGACCACCAGGCCCATTCGAAGCTGCCGAGTCGGTCGCGGATCACTCCAGCCATTAGCGGTGAGAGGCCGGCGATCAGATAGCCAATGCCCTGCACGAAGGCGGTCAGGCCGCCGGCGCGTTGCGGGTTGTCGAGATGATCGAGCGAGACGATCAGGCTCATCGGAAACAAACCGCCAATGCCCAGCCCCAGCAGGCACGGCCACAGCAGGCTGTACGTTTGCGGGCTGAGGATCAGGCCGCAAAACCCGGCGATGATCAGTATCAGTAACGCCATCAGAATCACCCTGCGATCCCGGCTGCGATTGGCGATCGCCGGCACTACCAGGCCGGAAATTACCTCCATGGCCGTCAGAAAACCTAACAGCAGCCCGGCGTTTTGTTCACTCCAGCCTTTTTCCACGTAGTACGGCGCGAGCCAGGCCAGCACACAGGTGTAGGACGCGGTTCCCAGACCAAAGAAGATGGCCAGTAACCAGGCACGGGAATGGATGAAGAACGAATCTTTGCCGGTTATCGCCGTCACCCTGGAGGACAACTGGCGGCGTTGCGACCACCAGAACGCTAACGCCAGCAACGCCAGGATCGCCCAGATGCTCAAACCGCTGCGCCAGCTCCCGGTTTGCACCATCACCAGCGGCGCGAGCGACGCGGCAAGCGCCGCGCCACCCATGATCGACGTGACGTACAGACCCATGCACAGCGCGACGTTGTCAGTGAAGCGCGATTTGATCAGCGCCGGCATCAACGCCTGAATCAGTGCTATGCCGATGCCGGCCAGCACTGCGCTTGCAATCAATTGGGCAGCAGAGTCGATAAACAGCCGTGACAACGTCGCCACGGCGATGATCAGCAAGGACAGCAATACCGTCCGTTGCTCACCCAGCCGTTGACTGATGCCAATGCCGAAAAACATCGCCAGCCCCATCGCCATCACTGGCAGCATGGTCAGCAGTGACGCGACGCTGAAGCTCAGCGGGATGTCAGTGCGCATGGCCGACAGTAAAGGTCCGACCGCCGCCATCGATGGACGTAGATTGAGGGCGACGAGCATGATCGCGAGCATCAGCCAGACAGCGGGGCGAGCGGTGGCGCGGAAGTTTTCCATCATCAGACCTTTGAGCGGGGCGGATGATTAAGCGCGGAGCGGTCTAGTCCGGGCAAACCAGAAAACCCACTGCTGTATTTAAAAAGTCGATAACACCGCCATCCCCTGTGGGAGCGAGCCTGCTCGCGAAAGCGGATTGTCTGCCACCGAAAATATTGGATGTTCCGGTCTCTTCGCGAGCAGGCTCGCTCCCACAATAAACAGCCGTGCTGTTTTTTCTGAATCAGACCTGAACCATTCTCAAATACTTCACAAGTTTCATCGGATTGCCAACAGCCAACTAATCGTTGGCGTCTTTTTCACAAAAAATTGATGGTTGCCTGCTTAAAGTTTCTCGTGCCTTAGTTAATGAAATTTTCACAATTGAAATTTCTTTCATGGACCGAGGCTCTTCTTTTCAGGAATCGCCCTTTCTATGTTGAAGTTAAAAGCCGTACGCCCGGAATGGGTGACGTTGATTGCCAGTGCCTTTCTTTTAATTGGCTGCAATTTTGTCCTCTGGCAACACCTGTTCGAGATCACCGCCGCCGATGGCAAGGGCATCGCCATGCGCGTGGCGTTCGGGGTGATGATCCTTGCGGCATTCAATATCGTGCTGACGGTTCTGGCTTTTCGGCCGTTGCTCAAACCGCTGTTGACGCTGATATTTCTGATCAGCGCCGGGGTGGCTTATTTCATGAGTCAGTATGGCGTCATGATCGATGCCGGCATGTTTCGCAACTTTGCCGAAACCAATGCAACGGAAGTGCGTGATCTGCTCTCGCTGAAGTTGTTTGCTTATATTCTGTTGCTCGGTGTATTACCGTCCTGGTTGTTGTGGAAAGTTCCAGTCAACTATCGTCGTTGGCACCGTGAGTTGATCAGCAAAGTTATTGTCGGTGTTGCTTCGGTGGCGGTGATTGGCGGGGTGGCGCTGGCCAACTATCAGGGTTTATCTTCACTGTTTCGCAACCATCACGAAATTCGTCTGATGCTGGTGCCCAGTAATTACATCGGTGCTTCGGCGGGTTATCTACGTGAGCAAGTGGCCTCGGCGCGGCAGCCATTCATCAAGATCGGTGAGGACGCCGAGCGCAATCCGGAGGTGAAGCTTCAACCGCGTAAATCCCTGACGGTGCTGGTGGTGGGGGAAAGTGCTCGAGCGGAGAACTTCGGCATTCTTGGCTACCACCGCGATACCACGCCGCAACTCGACAAGGAAGCCGGGCTGATCGCCTTCACTGATGTGCATTCCTGTGGGACAGAAACGGCCGTATCGGTTCCGTGCATGTTCTCCAACATGGGCCGCAAGGATTACGACGCCAGCAAAGCGAAGAATGAAGAAGGTTTACTCGATGTGCTCAAGCGTGCCGGGATCGACGTGATCTGGCGTGACAACCAGTCGGGCTGCAAAGGCACTTGTGATCGAGTCACGCTGCAAGATGTCAGCAACCTGAAGGACCCGGCGCTGTGCGCCAACAGCGAATGCCGCGACGAAATCCTCCTGCAAGGCCTGCAAGGTTTTATCGACCACTTGGACAAGGACACCGTTTTAGTCCTGCACCAGATGGGCAGCCACGGCCCGGAATACTTCAAGCGTTATCCAAAGGCATACGAGCACTTCACGCCCGTGTGTGAAAGTAATGCGCTGAATAATTGCAGCCGCGAAAGTATCGTCAACGGTTACGACAACACGCTGGTGTACACCGACCATGTGCTGTCGAGCCTGATCGATGTATTGCGTAGCAATCAGGACAAAGTCGATACCGCTATGTTGTATCTGTCGGACCACGGCGAGTCACTGGGTGAGTACAACTTGTTTCTGCATGGCACGCCTTACATGCTGGCGCCAGAACAACAGAAGCACGTGGCGATGCTGGCGTGGTTCAGCGACAGCTATCAAAAGGCCTATTCGGTCGATACCCATTGCCTGCAAATGAGCCGCGACAAACCGCTGAGCCAAGACAACCTGTTCCACTCGATGCTTGGTTTGCTGGAGGTGAAGAGTTCGGTCTATCAGCCGGATCTGGACATGTTCGCCGGTTGCCGTGGCGCGGTGATCGACGGCGTCTTGGCCAAAGACTGAACCTCATCCGCTACATAACAGGCCTTTCGTCTCCACCTGTCAGACTATTCTTTCTCTTTGGCAGGACATTTCGTCACAGCTCTTGCCCTTCGCAGGCGCGTAAATCGCCGGTGGCGATATATACTGCGCGCCATTCTTCAAGGGAGAGCCGTGTGGCCATCGATATTCACTGGATTCGCGACAACGAAAGCCTCGCGCAGTTTTGCGCCGAGTGGCAGCAGCTGCCGTTCGTTGCCCTCGACACCGAATTCATGCGGGTCGACACCTTCTACCCGATTGCCGGCCTGCTGCAGGTGGGCGACGGCAAACGCGCCTACCTGATCGACCCGTTGACCATCAACGCCTGGCAACCGCTGGCCGCCTTGCTGGAAAACCCGACGGTGCTGAAAGTCCTGCACGCCTGCAGCGAAGACCTCGAAGTGCTGTTGCGCCTGACCGGCAGCCTGCCGGCACCGATGTTCGACACGCAATTGGGCGCGGCTTATCTGAACCTCGGTTTCTCTATGGGCTATTCGCGGCTGGTGCAGGAAGTGCTCGGCATCGAACTGCCGAAGGGCGAGACCCGTTCCGACTGGTTGCAGCGCCCGTTGTCCGACACGCAAATCAGCTACGCCGCCGAAGATGCCGTGCATCTGGCGGAGGTTTTCGTACAGCTGCGGCCGAAACTGTCTGACGACAAATTCGCCTGGGTGCTGGAGGACGGTGCCGAACTGGTCGCCAACCTGCGCCGCGAAACCGACCCTTACGAGGTCTATCGCGAGGCCAAACTGGCGTGGAAACTCTCGCGTGCGCAACTGGCGGTATTGCGCGAGTTGTGTGCTTGGCGTGAAAAAGAGGCTCGCGCCCGCGATCTGCCGCGCAACCGCATTGTTCGCGAGCATTCGCTATGGCCGCTGGCCCGCACGCAACCGGACAACCTTGCAGCGCTGGGCAAGATCGAAGACATGCACCCGCGTACCGTGCGTCAGGACGGTCAATTTCTGCTTGATCTGATCAAACGCTCTGGCAGTGTGGGGCCTGATCAATGGCCGCCCGCTGTAGCGGAGCCATTGCCGATCGAGGCGGCTGCGTTGATCAAACAACTGCGTGCATTGGGCCAGGCTGAGGCCGAGCGTCTGGGCATCGCCCCGGAACTGATGCTGCGCAAGAAAACCCTCGAAGCCCTGGTCAAAAGCGGCTACCCCGAGGGTCCTTACCAATTGCCTGAGTCGCTGCGTGGCTGGCGCCGCGAACTCATGGGCCAGAAGCTGCTCGACAGCCTGGCCACCGCCGGAGAACAGCCTTGAAACGTATTTGTTCCATCTACCAAAGCTCCAAGCGCAGCGGCATGTACCTTTATGTGCTCAAGAGCGACGCGCTGGAGCGTGTGCCGGAAGCGCTGATGCTGGCGTTCGGCAAGCCGAAGCATTCCTTCGATCTGGTGCTGTCGCCCGAGCGCAAACTGGCCAGCGAGGACATCGTCGTGGTCCTGGAAAACCTCGACAAGCAGGGCTACCACCTGCAAATGCCGCCGGCCGAGGACGAGTACATCGAGCACTTGCCCGAAGAGTTGCTGCGACGCAACGATCCGGTCTGATCTGCGAGGCTCTGTTCTGAGTCTCGGTTTACCCTGGAACTGTTTTTACCGCGATGGCCGGCCAAAATCCGGCGGCCGTCTGCACGGTTTGCGAAAGGTTTGAAGATGCGCGTTCTGATTGCTGAACACGACCACGCGATATACGCCCGGCTGCTGCGTCAGGCAGCGCCCGAGCTGGAAGTACTGACCAGTGGCGACTCCGCCGAACTGGCCCGTCAGGCCGCCGATTGCCCGGTGTGGCTGGGCCAGCCGGATCTGCTGGCGACCCTGTTGCGCCAAGGGCATCAGCCACAATGGCTGCAATCGACCTGGGCCGGCATCACGCCGCTGCTCGCTGACGGCTTGCGCCGCGATTATCGCTTGACCCGTGCGGTAGGGATTTTCGGTCAGGTGATGGCTGAATACGTGCTGACGTACATTCTTGGCCATGAGCGCGAAGTGCTGGCGCGACTGGTCAGCCAGGTCGAGCGCAAGTGGGACAACCGCAGCGGCCAGAGTCTGGTCGGACGCAAAGTGCTGATCGTCGGCACGGGCGACATCGGCCAGAGCGTGGCGCAGTTCCTGCTGCCATTCGGCATCGAGTTGTACGGCATTGCCAGCACTGCCCGCGAGCAAGCGCCGTTTGTCGAGGTCGGTTCGATGGCCGATCTGCCACGCCTGGTGGGCGAGGTGGATTACGTTGTAAACCTGCTGCCGAACACCGAGCACACCCACGATATCTACGATGCGGCGCTGTTCAAGCAATTCAAGCCGACCGGGTTGTTCATCAACGCTGGACGGGGTGTCGCGGTGGTCGACGCTGATCTGGTCGAAGCGCTGAAAGAAGGGCATCTGGCGGGGGCGGTGATCGACGTTTGCCGTCAGGAGCCACTGCCACAGCGGCATCCGTTCTGGACCGCGTGGGGCTTGCTGCTGACCGGGCACAGCTCGGCGCCAACGTCACCGGCATTGATGGTGCAGCTGTTTGTCGAGAACCTGAGGGCGTATCAGGCGAGCGAAGCGTTGCGCGGGGAAGTGGATTTCGATCGCGGCTACTGACGGCGGTAAAAAATGTAGGAGTGAGCCTGCTCGCGATGGGGGTGTATCAGACAGCATTTATGTTGACTGACACGGCCTCATCGCGAGCAGGCTCACTCCTACAGTTGTTTTACGGTGTGGTTTAGAGGGTGAAGTCGCCTTCTGCCGCCAGTTCGTTCAGCGGGCGGCGCGGGCTCGGCTCTTCACGGGCCTGCAGGTATTCAGCCAGCGTTGCCTTGTCACCGAGTTTGCCGACCGCCACGGCCGCGTGCAGCGCGTAGCCTTCAGGAATATTCAGCTCCTTGCGCGTCAACTCCTGATCGAAACCGGCCATGCCGTGGGTGTGCCAGCCGCTGATGCTTGCTTGCAACGCCAAATGGCCCCACGCCGAACCGGTGTCGAAGGTGTGCCACAACGCTGGGGTTTCTTCCGTCGCGCCGGGTGCAGTGAAGGTGGTTTTCGAAATCACGATCACCAGCGCCGAGGCGTGCTGCGCCCAGCTACGGTTGAATTCATTGAGCAGACCCAGATAACGCTCCCAGTTCGGCGTATCGCGACGCGCATAGAGGAAACGCCACGGCTGCGAGTTATACGCCGAAGGCGCCCAGCGCGCGGCTTCGAAGAAGCTCAGCAGGGTTTCTTCCGGGATCGCTTCACCGGTGAAGGCGCGCGGCGACCAGCGGTCGGTGAATTGCGGGTGAATAGCGTAATCGGCAACGCGTGGGTTGGCACTCATCAAGAGATTCCTGGCTACGTTTGAGTAAGAGATTCGATTGCAAACCCGGCGGGATCAGGTGCGCTGAACAATGGGGTTTGGCGAGCCATGACTGTTCACCGGAATGCAACGCGGTCGAGCGTTAATGGCTTCCGGACAAGGCTCGTGACGACAGGCAAAGCTACGCGCCGCCACAAAAACTGACAAGTCCCGCACAACCGGCAGTCGCCAACGCTTGGCCCGCAAGGCCTTGGGCACTAGACTGGCGGCCTTTTCACCACCTGATGTTGATGCTTGAATCATGGCCGCCAAAGTCGAACCGTTCTGGATACGCAAAACCCTCGATCAACTGGATCACCAGGAATGGGAATCGCTGTGCGACGGCTGTGGTCTGTGCTGCCTGCAAAAACTCGAGGATGAAGAAGACAACAGCGTCTATTACACGCGCATCGCCTGCAAACTGCTGGACCTGAAAACCTGCCAGTGCAGCGACTATCCTGATCGCCTCAAATTTGTCCCGGACTGCATCCAGCTCACCCCGGGTCAGGCCGAGGAATTCAAATGGCTGCCGCCGACCTGCGGTTATCGATTGGTCAGTGAGGGCAAGGATTTGCCGTTGTGGCACCACCTGGTGTGTGGCGATCGCGACGCGGTGCACCATGAGCGTATTTCCCAGTCCGGGCGCATGCTTGCCGAAGGCAGCGTGCCGGAAGATGACTGGGAAGATCACCTGATTTTCCGCGCAGGTTAAACACCTGCTGTTCCAGGCTTTACCAAGGAGTGCGTATGGCTGTCGGATTGCCGCAAGCGTTGATGGTCGCGCTGCTGGCGTTGAGCGCGCCGGTCTGGGCGGCGAAGAAAGTCGATCTGGATTATCACGTGCGCCTGTTGCCACAGAGCGATCAGGCCGAAGTACGCCTGACCCTGGCCAAGGGTGAAGCGGTGCGCAGTCTCGATTTCGATCTTGGCGACGGCAGTCATTACAGCGACTTCAAGGCTGACGGTCAGTGGCTGCTGAGCCCAGGCAAACAGGCGCGCGGGGTCTGGCACCCCGCCAGCGAAAAGTCCAGCCTGACCTACCGCGTACGCATCAGCCACGGCCGCAAGAACGGCAGCTTCGACACGCGCATGACCCCGACCTGGGCGTTGATGCGTGGCGACGAATTGGTACCGCCAGCCAAACTCGATCAGCAGGACGGCACTGAACTGGTTGCGCGCTTGCAATTCGAACTGCCCGACGGCTGGAAAAGCATCGAAACCGCGTGGCCACGCATCGGCAAAAACAAATTCCGCATCGACAATCCTTCGCGCCTGTTCGACCGCCCGACCGGCTGGATGCTTGCCGGCCACCTCGGCAGCCGCCGCACACGCTTGGGCGAAACCGAAGTCACCGTGGCCTCGCCGCAAGGGCAGGGCATGCGCCGAATGGATGTGCTGACGTTGCTGACATTCGTCTGGCCGCAGGTGCAGGCCGTTTATCCACGCCATCCGAGCAAACTATTGATCGTCGGCGCCAACGACCCGATGTGGCGCGGCAGCCTCGGTGCGCATGAATCCATCTACGTGAATACGCGATTGCCGCTGGTCAGCGAAAACGGTAGCAGCGCGCTGGTGCGTGAGCTGGCGCAGGTGTTCGGGCGGATCAACGACGAGCAGCGCAGTGACTGGATCAGCGAAGGCTTTGCCGAGTATTACGCGATTGAACTGGTGCGCCGTGCCGGTGGCATGAGCGATGAGCGTTATCAGAGTTTGCAGACGAAACTGGCCAGGGACAGCCAGAAAGTCACGACGTTGCGCGGCGAGCAGATCAGCCCGGCGCAGGTGGCGAAAGCAGTGGTGGTGTTGCAGGAACTGGATCGCGAGATTCGCTTGAAGACGCGCAACAAGCGTTCGCTGGATGACGTGTTGCGTGGGGCGATGCATCTGGGGACGGTGAGTACCAAGGAGTTTGTGCAACTGGCCGAGAGCGTTCTTGGCGAGTCGTCCAAAGTGCTTGATATCGCGTTGCTACAGTAAAGATCAAAAGATCGCAGCCTTCGGCAGCTCCTA
Source organism: Pseudomonas sp. 43A (assembly GCF_013363935.1). Taxonomy (NCBI): domain Bacteria; kingdom Pseudomonadati; phylum Pseudomonadota; class Gammaproteobacteria; order Pseudomonadales; family Pseudomonadaceae; genus Pseudomonas; species Pseudomonas sp. 43A. Next base: position 5,502,574 of record NZ_CP054880.1, on the reverse strand, counting down.
CCTGTGGAATGCGTTTTCCCTGTAGGAGCTGCCGAAGGCTGCGATCTTTTGCTTTTAAGCTATCAACCCCCGGCTTTCGGCGACTTCACCGAATCATTGCCGGTCACGGTAGCGGTTTTGGTCGCCGCCTCGGCATTGGCTTTGAGCTTGCTCAACTCTTCCCCGGCCCGCTCGATCTTTGCTCGCACGTTATTCATGTCCTGGCGACTTTTCTCGAACAGGCTCTTCACCGAACTGTGCCCGGTAATCCCGCGCGCCATCGCCACGCCGCCAATCGCCACCTGAATCAAACCGAACACGCCGCCACGGCGCAGGCCTTTACCGACCATGATCACGCCGCCCGCGAGTGAGCCGATGCGCTCCCAGCCTTCGACGTTCTGCTCGGAATGGCTCTGGAACGGGGTGGATTCGATACGTTCGACGCGTTTGAGCTCGGTCATGATCTTTCTCCAGGCAATGAGTAATCGATAAACAAGCTGACTGCCGGAGCGGTCAGCTCGTTCCATCGAATATGCGGCGTTTCAGCGGAATTTTGGCCCGGAGCGGGTGTTCAAGCCCTTGGCCATGCGGTCGTAGAGTACGACGTTGACGGTCGCGGCTAGGTTCATGCAGCCGGTGGTCGGGATGTACACGACGTCTTCGCACCAGTCGCGGATCTCTTTGTCCAGCGAGCCGTCTTCGGGGCCGAAGATGTACAGGGCACGATCCGGATGAGTGTATTCCGGCAGCGGGCGGGCGCCCTCGACCAGTTCCACGGCGACGGGCACGCAGTTGAGCGGGAGGATCTTTTTCAGATCGTCGATGCCGATCAGCGGGATGTCGTAGTGCACGCGTTTGGTGTCGGTGACGAAGTCGGCGGCGCGTTCATAACGCTTGCCGGTGTAGAACACCGACGCCACGCCGTAGCAGCCTGCGGCGCGCATCACCGAACCGACGTTCTCCGGTGATTTGGGGTTATACAAACCAATGCAGCTGTACCGTTTGTCTGCCACGAGCGGGGTGCCTTCGGGAAAAAGAGGGCGATTATACGGGGATTGGGCGGTTGTGGTCAGATCATGGATTGGCGGTGCCTGAGCGGCCGCCTTCGCGAGCAAGCTCGCTCCCACACTGGATCGGTGTCATACACAAAACCACTGTGGGAGCGAGCTTGCTCGCGAAGGGGCCAGTCAGGCCAATGAAGAACTTTAATCTTCTTTCTTCATGAGGCCGGCGAGGGCAGCAAACGGGTTATGCGTCGCCTTGGCAATCTTCGGCGTGCTCAGCGAGCCTTCGCTGAAATACTGCTGATCGGTATAGCGCGAGTGTTCGTTGTCGTGGCAATACAGGCACAACAATTCCCAGTTCGAGCCGTCCTGCGGGTTGTTGTCGTGGTTGTGGTCGCGGTGGTGCACGGTCAGTTCGCTCAGGCGCTTGCCGGAAAACTCACGGGTGCAGCGGCCGCAGACGTGCGGGTACATCTTCAGGGCCTTGTCGCGGTAGCCCATTTCCTTGTCGCGCTGGTTGTCGGCGAGGATGCGATCCAGCTTCGACGTATTGGTTGGAGTGGACGAACTCATGGGTTCACCTTTGTAGAAAGACTAATGACGGTTATGCGCAGAGTTTAGCTCAGCCCTTGAGCTTCTCGGCAATCCAGATCGTGTGGCGCGTGCCCTTGTTGCCGTGGGCGAAGACCTGGACCTCTTCGGCTTTGAATCCGGCCTTCTTCAATTTGTCGGAAAACAGCCGATCGGCGCTGGCCGACCACACCGCCAGCACGCCTTTCGGGCGCAGGGCCTTGGCGCAGGCATTCAGACCGGCGGCGGAGTACAGCCAGCTGTTGGCTTTCTGCGTCAGTCCTTCGGGGCCGTTGTCGACGTCGAGCATGATCGCGTCGAAGCCGTTCGGTTCGCTTTGCAGCACCTTGGCCACGTCTTCCTGACGGATCACTGTGCGCGGATCGAGCAGCGGACGACCGGACTTTTCGCCGAGCGGGCCACGGTTCCACTCGACCACGCCGGGCACCAATTCGGCGACCACTACTTCAGCGGTCTTGCCCAGATGCTTGAGCGCGGAGGCGAGGGTGAAGCCCATGCCCAGACCGCCGATCAGCACCCGCGAATCCGGCCGGCCCGCGACCTTGCGGCAAGGAATTTCGGCCAGTGCATCTTCGGAACCGTGCATGCGCGTGTTCATCAATTGCCCGCCGTCGCCGCCCTGGATCTTGATGACGAAGTCTTCGCCATACTCGAACAGGCACAGGGCACCGCCGCTTTCAGGGATCGGGGTGGTGTCGAGCAGAACGAAACGTTTCATGGAAATCTCTACAAGGGGGAAGGCAAGCAGGCCCGTTGGGAGTAGCCTGAGCGCAGACTAGAGGCCAAACGGAGCCCTTGATGAAGCGCACCATTCTAACGGTCATTGCCCTGGCCGCGCTCTCGATTACTGCAGTGCAGGCGCAACAGACAATACCGGTCAGCCCGGCGCCGCAACCCGGCTCGCCCGGGACTGCGACACCGACGCCGTATCCGCAGATCACGCCGATCAACATTCCCAAGTCCGGCTCCGGCAGTGGCAGTCCACCGCTGGTGCCGATCGAAATGCCCAGCCCACCGAGCAAGGATCAGCCGGTGCCGGGCATTGAACCGAGCGGCACCAAGGCAAAATCTCCCGGCGGTTAAACCTGTTGCGCCGCCAGTTGACCGTCGGCCATGCGCAGGCGTTTCGACAGCGAGACGGCGAGGGCGCGAATGATCTTGGCGGCGATTTTCGGCGCGTCGTTGAGCATTTTTTCCAGCGAATCCTTGCCGAGGTTCAATAGCTGGCAGTTAGTCGCGGCGATGCAGGTGGCCGAGCGGCGTTCACCGTCGAGCACGGCCATTTCACCAAACGCGCGACCGCTGCGCAGGGTGGCCATGGTGATCACCTGACCATCGGGCCCGGTTTTCTGCACGGCGACCTGACCGGTGTGGAGGATGCACATGAAACTGCCGGCATCGCCCTCGCGGAAAATCGCCTCGCCTTCAGCCACGGTGCTGATGCTGAAGTAGCCGGAAGCGGCCGCAAAGTCGGCCAGTTGCAATTGATCGAACAGGCCACAGTCCATCAGCCAGTCGCGGATTTCGTTGTTCAGGAAGGTCGGTTCTGACATGTCGTCACGGTCTTTTTATTGTCTCGGATTTCAGGCTACACACGGTCCCCATGTAGGAGCTGCCGAAGGCTGCGATCTGTTGATCTTGCCTTTGAAAAAATCAATATCAAAAGATCGCAGCCTTCGGCAGCTCCTACAGGGATCTGTGGGGTATCGGCCTCTTGGGTCTGCAATTAAGACCCAAGTGACCGATGGAGTTCCTCAGGCCAGGCCCAAAACCTTGAAAACAAATGCGTATTCGAGTGCTACGTCACGTAATCCCTGATAACGCCCGCTCATCCCGCCATGCCCGGCGCCCAGTTCCGTCTTGAGCAGCAGCACATTGTTGTCGGTCTTGGTGGCGCGAAGTTTTGCTACCCACTTGGCCGCTTCCCAGTACTGCACGCGACTGTCGTTGTAGCCGGCGATTACCAGCGTCGCCGGATAATCCTGCGCGCTGACGTTTTCATACGGCGCGTAAGCCTTGATCCGTTCGTAAACCTCCGGCTCCTCGGGGTTGCCCCACTCGTCATATTCGGTGACGGTCAGTGGCAGATCCGGGTCGAGCATGGTGTTGAGCACATCGACGAACGGCACTTCAGCAATCGCCACGCCGAACAGATCCGGACGCTGGTTGAGCACGGCACCGATGAGCAAACCACCCGCGCTGCCGCCGCTGATCGCCAGTTTTTCAGCCGTGGTAATGCCGTTGAGGATCAAAAACTCGGCGCAGGCAATGAAATCGCTGAAGGTGTTGTGCTTGTGTTCCTGCTTGCCGGCGCGATACCAGGCTTCGCCCAATTCACCGCCGCCGCGCACGTGGGCGATGGCGAAGGCCATGCCACGATCCAAAAGGCTCAGACGGGCGTGGGAGAACCACGGATCAAGGCTCGAACCGTAAGCGCCGTAGCCGTAAAGATACAGCGGCACTGCTTTGCCAACCATTTCGCGCTTCATCACCAGACTGATCGGCACTTGCGTGCCGTCTGGCGCAGTGGCCCACAGGCGCTGGCTGACGTAAGCGTCGGCGTCGAACGGGCCGAGCACCGGGGTTTCTTTCAACACCGCTTGTTCGCCACTGGCAAGGATCAGTTGGCGCACCTGCGCCGGGCGGTTCAACGCCTCGTAGCGCAGACGAATGCGGTCGCTTTCAAACTCCAGGCTGTTTTGCACATAGAGGCTGTAGGCCGCGTCCGGCAATTGCACGCGATACGGCGCCAGACCGTGTGGGTGAACTTCGATGATCGGCAGGCCGCCTTCGCGCAGACTCAGGGTCATGGCCTCGGTGTTGAGGCTGACGCCATCGAGCATCACTGTGTCGCTGTGGGGGATCAGGTTCTGCCATTCGGCTTCGGTCGGCGCGGTGCCGGTGTCCGGCGCCTGATACAGGGCGTAGTTGATGCCGTCGCGGTTGGTGCGGATAAACCACGTCCACACGCCATCGAGCAGGCCGTGATCGACATCGTATTCATGATCTTCGACCCGTGCCGCCAAGCAGGTGAAAGGCTGGTGCGGATGATTGGCGTCGAGCGCCCAGACCTCGCTGGTGGTCTTGCTGCCCAGTGACAACAGCAATTGCTGTTCGGAACTGGAACGGTAGCAGTGCAGGAAGAAACGCCCGTCCAGCTCATGGAAAACTTCTTCGGCAGCGGTGCCATCGAGGCGATAGCGGAACAGTTTGTGCGGGCGATGGGTGTCGTCGAGTACGCCGAAAAACAGCGTCAGGCTGTCATTGGCCCAAGTCATGCTGCCGTCGCACTCTTCGAATTCCAGTTCGCTGACTTTGTCGTTGGCCAGTTCCTTGACGAACAACGTGTAGATCTCATCGCCCGAGGCATCGACACTGTAGGCCAGACGCTGGTGATCAGGGCTGATGCTGAAGGCGCCCAGTGAGAAAAAACCGCCATTGGCCAGTTCATTCGGGTCAAGCAGCAATTGTTCGCGGCTTTCGTCGAGGCTCAGGCTGTCGTCTGCCGGGCGTGGGCAGCGGTAGTGCCGGGCATATTCGTCACCGGCGGTAGTGCGCGTGTAATACAGGTACGGGCCCCACGGCGAGGGCAGGGACAGGTCGGTTTCGAGAATTCGGCCCTTGATCTCTTCGAACAGCGTTTCGCGCAACTCGGCCTGATCGGCGGTTTGCGCTTCCTGATAAGCGTTTTCGGCCTTGAGGTAATCGAGCACCGCGTCGGTGTCGCGTTCCTGCAGCCAGGCATACGGGTCGGCACCGGGCGCCTTGTGGGCAATCGGGGCACTGTTGGCGTTGGCGGATTGGGGCATGGAAGGCTCTCGGACAATTTACGGAATAGGGTTTTCGCAGCGCTGGAAACCGTCGCATTCCCCTGTGGGAGCGAGCTTGCTCGCGAAAGCGTCCGGTCAGATGACATTTGTTTCACTGACCCACCGCTTTCGCGAGCAAGCTCGCACCCACAGGGTTTGCTGCTGGCCGTCTGGTATTGGGACAAGCCGCACGGGCGAAAAGTCGTTACTATAAGCGCCTCTTTGCCTGCCTTGCCATGGACACCATGACCGAGAACGACTATCTGATCGCCTGGGGCCTCTACGCCTTTGCCGCTGTGGGCTGCCTGTTGGTATGGATGCGCCTGACAACCTGGATGTGGCGCTGGTTGCGCGAGCCGCTGCGCGTGCTGATGGCGGTGTTGCTCTTCAGCCCGACCATCATTGACCCGGTCAAGGAAAAGGTCGCGCCGGCCATCGCCATCACCGCGCTGGATCTGGCCTTCAAGGTCGGCAACAACGCCTGGCGTGCAGTCTCCGATCTGTTCATGTACGGCATGATTGCGTTCGGCATCTACCTGGTTTTCGTGTTGATCCGCTTCCCGCTCGAACGTGCTTCGAAGGCGCGTCGGGAACAGGCCGAAGCCGCCAAGGCCGCCGCACGCGCCGATGACCGCGACGACGATCTACCGTTTGGCGGCGCCGGCGATGACCGTTATGGCCGTCCACCTCTGCCGAACAATCCGCAGCGCATGCGGGTCGAGCCGCGTCTGTAACCCGAGAGTCCGCACATGTGTGAATTACTGGGCATGAGTGCCAACGTGCCGACCGATATCGTGTTCAGCTTCACCGGCCTGATGCAGCGCGGCGGTCGCACCGGTCCGCACCGCGACGGTTGGGGCATCGCCTTCTATGAGGGCCGTGGCTTGCGTCTGTTTCAGGACCCGGCGGCGAGTTGCGAGTCGGAAGTGGCCAATCTGGTGCAGCGCTATCCGATCAAGAGCGAAGTGGTCATCGGTCATATCCGCCAGGCCAACGTCGGCAAGGTCTGCCTGTCCAACACCCATCCGTTCGTCCGCGAACTGTGGGGGCGCAACTGGTGTTTCGCGCATAACGGCCAGCTCGCCGATTTCACCCCGATCAAAAGCTTCTACCGCCCGGTCGGCGATACCGACAGCGAGGCGGCGTTCTGCGATTTGCTCAACCGCGTGCGTGCAGCATTCCCGGAGCCGGTCGATATAGAAGAGCTGTTGCCGGATCTGGTCGCCGCGTGCGCTGAATACCGCAGCAAAGGCGTGTTCAACTGCCTGCTCAGCGATGGCGACTGGCTGTTCTGCTATTGCTCGACCAAACTCGCACAGATCACCCGACGTGCCCCGTTCGGCCCGGCGCGTCTGAAGGATGTCGACGTGATCGTCGATTTCCAGGCGGAAACCACGCCCAACGACGTAGTGACGGTGATCGCCACCGAACCGTTGACCGAAAATGAAACCTGGACCCGCTATGAACCGGGCCAATGGAGCCTGTGGCGACGCGGCGAATGCGTCAGCCAGGGCAAGACCGAATAAGGATCTACCCCGATGTTGCTCAGTTATGTACGGCTGGTGTTGTTTGCGGCGGGCCTGTTGATCGGTGTCCAGGTGCCGGGATTCATCAATGATTACGCGAAGCGGGTCGAGGCGCATTTGATCGAGGCGCAGACTGGCTTGCGCGGTTTTCAGGGAACTGCCGAGCAGTTTTTCAAAGGCGATATGCAAGCGCTGGTCGCGCATTACCGCGCCAGTGAAGATCCGATCTTCCGCAGCGACGCCGACAGTCTGAACACCTTGCTCACGCGTCAAGTGGCGTTGGACAAGCAGTTCCAGGCGATGCAAGGCCCGTGGTACATCCGCTTCCTGCAAGTGGTATTGGCCGCTGATCCGGATATCCGCAAGGAAACCTGGAACGGTTACAGCTACCAGATTCTGCTGACTCCGGAAGCAATGGTCTGGGGCATGAGCGGCGCGTTGCTGCTGTCGTTCGGCATTGAATGCCTGTTCCGCTTGATTGACTGGGTTGTTCTCGGTGGCCGGCGCTTGCGCCAGAGTCGGCCGATCGAAGACCGCGACGTGCGCGGCCTCTGAGGTCAGCGCAGTAAGGATCGTTCCCACGCGCGTGGGAACGATCACAGTGTCAGGACGATGTAGTCAGTGCCCACCTTGGTCGCATATCCCTCCAGCACCTGCTGACACAACGTCACAATCTCCTCGACCCACTCAACCCCCACCCGCCACGACACCACCACCTGCAGATTCGGCGGTCGTTGATCGATGTCGAGCAAGGTCAATTCCCCCCGCGCCAATTCCTCAGCCACCAGCACCGGTGGCAGCACGCCAATCCCAAATCCATCACGCAATAATCGGGTAATCGCCGACACCGAATTCACGCAGTTCAAGCGTGGCGCCAGTACGCCGTTCGCCTGCATCAACGCCCAAAGGTCTTGATGCGGTCGGGAGTTTTTCGAGTAAGTGATGATCCGCTCCTGTGCCAGTTCGGCGAGGTCGGCATAGTCGCGGTTGTAGATCGAATTGCTCGCGACAATCCAGCCCAGAGGATGGCTGGCCAGCTCCAGGCTGCGTACGCTTTCATGGCGGATCAGATCGGTTTGCAGAACGATATCGAGAAAGCCTTTTTGCAGCTGATCGCAGAGGTTCAGCGAGGTATCCGCCACCAGTTCGATTTCCACCCGTGGATACAGGTCGGTCATTTGCGCCACCAACGGGCTGAGCCAGGTGTGGATCACCGTGTCCATCACGCCGATACGCACGCGCCCAACCTTGCTCGAGCGAGTCTCGATCGATTGCTTGAGCGCTGACATCGTGTCGAGCATCTGCTCGGCGTAGTCCAGCACTTTCAAGCCTTCAGGCGTCAGGCTGACACCGCGTGAATCGCGCAAAAACAGCTTCACCCCCAGCTCGCCTTCCAGCACCGCGATGCGGCTGGAAATCGACGCCTGGGTGGTGAACAGCTTATCGGCGGTCAGGCGAAAACTCTTCAGTCGGGCGACCCAGACAAAGGTCTCGAGAAACTTCAGGTTCATGGGCAAGGCTCGGGTGACAAATTTTTCTTATGGCTAAGGCGGGTTTTTATTCGTTGGACGCAGCAGGGCCGCGCGACGAAAAATCGACGCATCCGGTCCCCACGATAGGCGTCGTCGGGGCTACGAACAAGACCAATAAAAAAACCTGCGGAGATAAGCCATGCGTGCTCCCGACACCCTAGAAGTACCCAAGGCCACGGCGCGTCCGGGGCCGTTCGATTGGTATCGCAACATCAACCAGCAGGAGCGTCGCACGTTCTGGAGCTGCAAGATCGGCTACGGTCTGGACGGCATGGACACGCAGATGCTCAGCTTCGTCGTGCCGACGCTGATCGCGATGTGGGGCATCACTACTGGTGAAGCGGGGCTGATTCATACCAGCACGCTGATTGCTTCAGCGATTGGCGGTTGGGTCGCTGGGATTCTCTCTGACCGCATCGGTCGTGTGCGCACCCTGCAATTGACCGTGCTGTGGTTCGCCTTCTTCACCTTCCTCTGCGGCTTCGCGCAAAACTACGAACAGTTGCTTATCGCCCGAACCTTGATGGGCTTCGGTTTCGGCGGCGAGTGGACGGCTGGCGCTGTGCTGATCGGCGAGGTGATTCGCGCCAAGGATCGCGGCAAAGCGGTGGGCATGGTGCAGTCCGGTTGGGCACTGGGTTGGGGGCTGACGGCGATTCTGTACGCGCTGCTGTTCTCGGTGTTGCCGCCGGAAGACGCATGGCGTGCGCTGTTCATCCTTGGCATCGTGCCGGCGATCTTCGTGATCTTCGTGCGTCGTCTGGTCAAGGATCCGGAGATCTATCGCGAGGCCAAGGCCCAACAAACGCCGGAGACTCAGTCGAAGTTTTACGAGATCTTCGCCCCCGGCATGCTCTTCACCACGTTCCGCGCTTCGCTGCTGACCACGGGTGCGCTGGGCGGTTATTACGCGATCACTTCCTGGCTGCCGACCTTCCTGAAAAACGAGCGCGGCTTGAGCGTACTCGGCACGGGCGGTTATCTGGCGATGGTGATTGTCGGGTCTTACGTCGGTTACGTGATCAGCGCCTATCTGACTGATCTGCTGGGACGGAAAAAGAACTTCATCCTGTTCGCAGTCGGCTCGTTCACCATCGTTCTGCTTTATACGCAGTTGCCGGTGAGCAACGGTGTGATGCTGTGGCTGGGTTTCCCGCTGGGCTTCTTTGCTTCGGGGATTTTCAGCGGCATGGGCGCGTTTCTGACTGAACTGTTCCCCACGCGAATTCGCGGTTCGGGGCAGGGCTTTTGCTACAACATCGGTCGGGCGCTGGCTGCCCTGTTTCCGCTGCTGATCGGCCTGCTCAGCCAGACAGTACCGTTGAGCGTAGGTATTGGCGCCTTTGCAGCGGTGTCGTACGGCGTGGTGATTATCGCGGCGTTGAGCCTGCCGGAAACGCGCGGCAAGCAACTGGACGCGCAGTAACTGATAACCTGCGCAGCACAGTCCTACAGATAAAAAGACAAGCACCTACAGGAGTGTTCACCGTGAGCCGCCTGCTATTGAATTGCGACATCGGCGAGAGTTTCGGCAGCTGGACCATGGGTCTGGATGCCGAGGTCATGCCCTTCATCGATTGCGCCAACGTCGCCTGCGGTTTCCATGCCGGCGATCCGAGCATCATGCGCAAGACCGTCAGCCTGGCGTTGAGCCACGGCGTGCAGATCGGCGCACATCCGGCCTATCAGGATCTGGTCGGTTTCGGCCGTCGCTCCATGGCGTATTCGGCGCAAGAGCTGCAAGACATCCTGCATTATCAGATTGGCGCCCTCGATGGCATCTGCAAAGCCCAGGGCGGCCGCGTCAGTTACGTCAAACCCCACGGCGCGATGTACAACGACATGATGGCCAACCCCGCGCAACTGCGGGCGGTGATTCAGGCGGTGGCCGCTTACGACCGCAGTCTGTCGTTGATGCTCATGGCTACCCGTGACAATTCGGCTGCGCAGCAAATCGGCGATGAGTACGGCGTGACATTGTGGTTCGAAGCCTTCGCCGACCGCGCCTACGACAGCGCCGGCAAACTGGTCTCGCGACAACTGCCGGGCGCGGTGCATCACGATGCCGAAACCATTATCGAGCAAGCCCTGACCATCGCCCGTGGCGACAACCTCACCGCCAGCGATGGCAGCGCCTTGCGCCTGCACGCCAACACTCTTTGCGTGCACGGCGACAACGCCGGTTCGGTGGCCGCCGTGCAGCGCATTCGCGAGGCCTTGAACCAGCAGAGTGCATCATGAACCCAAGGATTGAAGTGGTGGCACTGGATTGTCTGATGTTGCGTCTGTTCGATGAAATCGCCGAAGCCAACATGCCGTGGATGCTCGCCGCCAGTGAGCGCTTGCGTACTGCATTCGGTGAGCAACTGATCGATCTGGTGCCGTCCTATACGACGTTGATGGTGCATTACGATTTGACTTCACTAAGTCCGGGTCAGGCGCGGGAGTTGATCGCCGAAGCGTTGATCGACCTGTCGCCAAATGCACGAACTGGCGGCCAATGTCATGTGTTGCCGGTCTGGTACGACCTTAGCGTCGGACCGGAATTGAGCTTGCTGGCCGAGCGCAGCGGCCTGGCGGTGGCGGAGGTGATACGTCGCCACAGTGGTCGCGAATATCAGGTGTTTGCTCTCGGCTTCGCTCCGGGTTTCGCCTTCATGGGCCTGGTCGAAGAGATTCTGGCGGCGCCACGCTTGAGCACTCCGCGCAAGAAAGTCGCGGCCGGTAGCGTCGGTATTGCTGAGCGCCAAACCGCTGCCTATCCCGTGGTATCACCCGGTGGCTGGAACCTGATCGGTCGCACTCCGGCCAAACTCTTCGACCGCAACCGTGATGGCTACAGCCTCATGCAACCGGGCGACACGGTGCGATTCGAAGCGGTCAGTCATGCCGAGTTCATCAATCTGGGCGGTGATGACACGCCACTGGAGGCGCAGGCATGAGCCGACTGAGGATTGAGGCGAGTACGCCGCTGTGCCTGTTGCAGGACGCAGGACGTTTCGGCGTGCGGCATCTGGGTGTGACCCAGGGCGGCGCGGCGGATTGGTGTTCGATGAGTTGGGCCAACTGGTTGCTCGGCAATGCGCTTGATGTGCCGGTGATTGAGGTCACGCTTGGCGGCTTTGCCGTAATCGCTGAGGACGACTGCTTGCTGGCCCTGGCCGGGGCGGATCTTGGCGCGCAGGTTGACGGGCAAGCGCTGGCGCCGTGGCACAGTTTCAAATTGGGCAAAGGGCAGAAATTGCAGTTCACGCAGCCGTTGCTTGGGGCTCGGGCCTATCTGGCGGCGCCCGGTGGTTTTGATGCACCGAAGGTGTTGGGTAGTAGCGCAACTGTGGTACGTGAAGAGCTCGGTGGGCTCAATGGCATGGGCTTGCCGTTGGCCAAGGGATCGACGCTGAGTTATCACGGTGAATCGCTATTGGTTCGCGAAGTGCCATCGGCGTTACGGCCGGATCTGAAATCGACTGCACCACTGGATCTGGTGCTCGGTGCGCAGATTGGCCAGTTCAGCGGGCAGAGTCTGTTCGATGCATTCAACAGTGCCTGGACGCTGGACAGTCGCGCTGATCGCATGGGCATTCGTTTACTGGGCAAGGCGCTTGAGTATCAGGGGCAACCGATGATTTCCGAGGGCATTCCATTAGGCGCGGTGCAAGTGCCGCCGGACGGCCAGCCGATTGTGTTGCTCAATGACCGGCAGACGATTGGCGGTTATCCGCGATTGGGCGCGTTGACGCCGATGGCGTTGGCGCGGTTGGCGCAGTGTCTGCCGGGGGCGCAGGTGCGGTTGCGGCCGGTGGTGCAGGAGGTTGCGCACCGTGAACACACCAAATATCTGCAGCGCTTCAAAGATAGCTAGAAGCATCGCGAGCAGGCTCACTCCTACAGGGGAACGCATTCCAAATGTAGGAGTGAGCCTGCTCGCGATAGCGTCCGTCCAGACAAAGCAGGTTATTTGGAAAGAAACCGCATCCCTTCCTCAAGCCCGCGCAATGTCAACGGATACATCTTATCCTCGATCAGATCCCGCACGATATTGGTCGATGAGGTATAGCCCCAGGTATCTTTCGGATACGGGTTGATCCAGATGAGCTTCTTGTACTTCTCCATGAAGCGCTGCATCCACACGTAACCCGGCTCTTCGTTCCAGTGCTCGACACTGCCGCCGGCCTGGGTGATTTCATAGGGCGCCATGGCGGCGTCACCGATGAAAATCACTTTGTAATCGGCGCCATACTTGTGCAACAGATCCTGAGTCGAAGTGCGCTCGGAGGTGCGGCGCATGTTGTTCTTCCATACCGACTCATAAACGAAGTTGTGGAAGTAGAAGTACTCCAGATGTTTGAACTCGGTCTTGCAGGCCGAGAACAGTTCTTCGCAGATTTTCACGTGCGCGTCCATCGAACCGCCGATGTCGAACAGCAACAACAGCTTCACCGTGTTGCGGCGCTCCGGGCGCATCTGAATGTTCAGCAGGCCCGCATCTTTGGCGGTGTGATCGATGGTGCCGTCGATGTCCAGCTCTTCTGCCGCGCCCTGACGCGCAAACTTGCGCAGTCGACGCAGGGCGACTTTGATATTGCGCGTGCCCAGTTCCACCGAATCATCGAGATTCTTGTACTCGCGCTGATCCCAGACTTTCACCGCTTTGCCCTGGCGCTTGCCGGCATCGCCGACCCGAATGCCTTCCGGGTTGAAGCCACCGGAGCCGAACGGGCTGGTGCCGCCGGTGCCGATCCATTTGTTGCCGCCGGCATGGCGTTCCTTCTGTTCTTCCAGACGCTTCTTGAACTCTTCGATCAGCTTGTCCAGACCGCCGAGGGACTGGATCTGCGCGCGTTCCTCGTCGCTCAGCGAGCGCTCGAACTCCTTGCGCAGCCAGTCTTCGGGAATCAGCGCCTGCAAGTGATCATCGAGCTTTTCGAGGCCATTGAAGTAGGCGCCGAACGCGCGGTCAAACTTGTCGAAATGGCGTTCGTCCTTGACCAGAATCGCCCGCGACAAGTAATAGAACTCATCCATGTCGGCGAAGGTCACGCGCTGTTTCAGCGCGTTGATCAGGTCGAGCAGCTCGCGCACCGACACCGGCACCTTGGCTGCACGCATTTCATTGAACAGGTTGAGCAACATGGCATCAGCCTCTTAGCGGGTGCCGCGACGGCTCATGAACGCGAGGCGCTCAAGCAGTTGCACGTCCTGTTCGTTCTTCACCAGCGCACCGGCGAGCGGCGGGATGGCTTTGGTCGGATCACGTTCGCGCAGCACCGCTTCGCCAATGTTGTCGGCCATCAGCAGCTTCAGCCAGTCGACCAGTTCCGAGGTCGATGGCTTCTTCTTCAGGCCTGGCACTTTGCGTACGTCGAAGAACACGTCCAGCGCTTCGCTGACCAGATCCTTCTTGATGTCCGGGTAGTGCACGTCGACGATTTTTTGCAGGGTGGTGCGATCCGGGAAGGCGATGTAGTGGAAGAAGCAGCGGCGCAGGAACGCGTCCGGCAGCTCTTTTTCGTTGTTGGAGGTAATGATGATGATCGGGCGCTTCTTGGCCTTGATGGTCTCGTCGATCTCGTAAACGTAGAACTCCATCTTGTCGAGTTCTTGCAGCAAGTCGTTGGGGAACTCGATGTCGGCCTTGTCGATCTCGTCGATCAGCAAAATGACCCGTTCTTCGGATTCGAACGCCTCCCAGAGCTTGCCCTTCTTCAGGTAGTTGCGCACGTCGTGGACTTTTTCATTGCCCAGTTGCGAGTCGCGCAGACGGCTGACCGCATCGTACTCGTAGAGGCCCTGATGAGCCTTGGTGGTGGACTTGATGTGCCAGGTGATCAGCTTGGCATTGAACGATTCGGCCAGTTGCTCGGCGAGCATGGTCTTGCCGGTGCCCGGCTCGCCCTTGACCAGCAGCGGCCGCTCCAGGGTGATGGCGGCGTTGACCGCCAGCTTCAGGTCATCGGTGGCGACGTAGGCCTGGGTGCCTTCGAACTTCATCTGCTAATCCTCGAACGGTAACGCCGACCTGATGGGCAGGGCGGGGGCGAAATAATCGGATGCCCGACTATAACGCGCAGCCCGGTCGACTGTGAACGCAGACGGCTTATTCAGTCTCTGAATGGGGCGTCACATGTTGACTCAGTCTCGGCCGATGGCCAGTATTCAGGTATCGCCGATTTGGCGATAGCCTTCAGGATGTCCACTGAATCTGTGGCGAGGGAGCTTGCTCCCGCTGGGCTGCGAAGCAGTCCCCATCTGCCCGGAGGCGCTGAATTGATGTTATCCATGAAACGACCACGCTTGGCGGCAGTTACTGCGCTCTCTGATAGTCGGCTTGCACTCTGCTTTGTTGATGGTCGCGCGCTGACACTCGATTTGAGTCGAGATATTCAAACGTATAAGCAGTTGCAGCCCTTGCTTGATCCCCAAGTCTTTGCGACTGCCATCTTGGGCGATAAAGGTTGGACCGTTGAATGGCCGGCCCCGGATATTCAGATTGGCGCCGATACTCTATATCTGGATGCTTTTCCAGAAATGAACCCTAACCCGCATCCGGCTTCGGCCGCTCATATCGCGCATTGAAAGCCTGTACGAAACCATTGCGCAAAATCTGCAAAAACGCCTCGAATGCGCTGATATTTTGCTGATGCACGTTGCCGCTGAGTTCTACCTTGGTGGCGAACTGGTTTTTCGCCTGGTTCTTCAGCACGGTTTCCGTGCCGCCCACCAATGCCTCCCAGACCGAGCGGAAGATGCTCTTGTTGTTGTTTTCCACGTCCTGCTGCCAGTTGAACACTTCGACGTCGCGCAGCAGCGGTTTGATGTAGCCGTTGACCTGGGCTTTTTTGGCTTGGGCTTCGATCACCACATCACCGTGGCCGGCGTTGAAGTCGAACTTGCCGTAGGCCGAGGCGAAGTCGTTCATGCGCTTGAGTTCGATGTCTTTGGCGCGCAGGCGGAATTCAAAATCTTCGAAATTGCTCAGAGGGTCGAACGTTGCGGTGGTTTCCAGTGGTGCATGCCCCAGCAGCAGGGCTTTGCCTTCAAAGCGGGCATCGCGTTTACCCTGCTTGTCGACCACGTTGGTCAGGTTGTAGATGCTCGCGTCGACGTTGGTGGCGTTCATGTTCACTTGAGGTTTTGAATTGAAGTTGCGGAAACTGATCTTGCCGTCCTGAATCTGTACTTCGTCGAGAGTGATCGGCAGCAATTTGCCCAGTTGCGCGCGCCAGTCGGTGCCTTGACCTGTTTGTGAGTTCTGTTTGTTAGCGCCACCATCGACGAAATTGACTTCAGGATTTACGAATCTCACCTGCGCCACGACGGCATGGTCGTACCACAGCGAATGCCAGCTGACCGCCAGATCGATCAGCGGTGCATTGACGAACGGCACCGGCACCTTGCCGTCGACCTTGACGATCTTCAGCCCGTTGATCTTGTAGGCGCCGCGCCATAGGGCCAGATCGACATCAGTGATCTGGCCCCGATAGTCACCCATGTCCGCCAGTTTGCCGTTCAGGTAGTCGCGCACCATGTAGGGCAGGGCGATGTGCAGCGCGATCAGCAACACAACGACGACGGCGAAAACCCCTAGTGGCCAACTGTAGCGACGCTTCATGACGGCAATTCCCTGACGATGTAAGCGATTGACTATTGCCTGACGCAGTCGTTCGACCCGACTGGACTGCGCCAGGCAACAGGCATACCTTGGAAGGCTGAATTCAATGCTGCATAAGGACCCAGCCATGAGCCGTATTTTCGCTGACAACGCCCATTCCATCGGCAACACGCCGCTGGTGCAGATCAACCGCATCGCGCCGCGTGGCGTGACCATTCTTGCCAAGATCGAAGGGCGCAACCCCGGTTATTCGGTCAAGTGCCGGATCGGCGCCAACATGATCTGGGACGCCGAAAGCAGCGGCAAACTCAAACCGGGCATGACCATTGTCGAGCCGACGTCGGGTAACACGGGCATTGGCCTGGCATTTGTTGCCGCTGCCCGTGGTTATAAATTGATGCTGACCATGCCGGCCTCGATGAGCATCGAACGCCGCAAGGTTCTCAAGGCTCTGGGCGCCGAACTGGTCTTGACCGAGCCGGCCAAAGGCATGAAAGGCGCAATCGAGAAGGCGGCCGAAATCGTCGCCAGCGATGCCGACAAATATTTCATGCCGGCACAGTTCGATAACCCGGCCAACCCGGCCATCCATGAAAAGACCACCGGCCCGGAGATCTGGAACGACACTGACGGTGCTGTCGATGTATTGGTTGCTGGCGTCGGTACTGGCGGAACCATCACCGGCGTCTCGCGGTATATCAAGAATACCCAGGGCAAACCGATCCTGTCGGTGGCGGTGGAGCCGATGTCGTCACCCGTGATCACCCAGGCGCTGGCCGGCGAAGAGATCAAGCCGAGCCCGCACAAGATTCAGGGGATTGGCGCCGGTTTCGTGCCGAAGAACCTGGATCTGTCAATGGTCGACCGGGTCGAGCAGGTCACCGACGAAGAGTCCAAGGCGATGGCTCTGCGCTTGATGCAGGAAGAGGGGATTTTGTGCGGCATCTCCTGTGGTGCCGCGATGGCAGTTGCTGTGCGTCTGGCAGAGACGCCGGAGATGCAGGGCAAGACCATCGTCGTGATTCTGCCGGACTCGGGTGAGCGTTATCTGTCGAGCATGTTGTTCAGCGATCTGTTCACTGAACAGGAGACTGAGCAGTAATCCAGTTGATTCAGGTCAGCCAGGGTTCAGGAACGTTATGCTAATAAATGCTTTGTTGCGCAATTCTTAACACTGAATCTTGTGTCAGGCGGGTTTTTCCCGAAGCCGGTAGTGTTTATCATGGCCGGCTGCCATGCCGGGTAAAAGGCATTGCGCAGCGTTGTCTTTATTCAAGGAGTCGTTGATGACCTTTTCGTTAGCCGCCAAGGTATTGGTGCTGCTGCTGTTTGTGGGCAGCATCCTCTATGTGCATTTGCGCGGCAAGGCGCGTTTGCCGGTTCTGCGCCAGTTCGTCAACCACTCGGCGCTGTTCGCTCCGTACAACGCCTTGATGTACCTGTTTTCCGGCGTGCCGTCGAAGCCGTATCTGGATCGCAGCAAATTCCCGGAACTGGACGTACTGCGCGACAACTGGGAAACCATTCGCGACGAGGCCATGCACCTGTTCGACGAAGGCTATATTCGCGCGGCGGAAAAGAACAACGACGCCGGTTTCGGCTCGTTCTTCAAGAAGGGCTGGAAGCGTTTCTACCTCAAGTGGTACGACAAACCGCTGCCGTCGGCTGAAACCCTGTGCCCGAAAACCGTGGCTCTGGTCAGCGCGATTCCCAACGTCAAAGGCGCGATGTTCGCGCTGTTGCCGGGTGGCAGCCACTTGAACCCGCATCGCGATCCTTTTGCCGGCTCGCTGCGCTATCACCTCGGCCTGTCGACGCCAAACTCCGACGATTGCCGGATTTTCGTCGACGGCCAGGTCTACGCCTGGCGTGACGGTGAGGATGTGATGTTCGACGAGACCTACGTGCACTGGGTCAAGAACGAAACCGACCAAACCCGCGTGATCCTGTTCTGCGACGTCGAGCGTCCGCTGAGCAACCGCCTCATGACCCGCATCAACCGCTCGATCAGCGCCTGGCTCGGCCGTGCCACCGCACCGCAGAACCTTGATGATGAACGCGTCGGCGGGATCAATCAGGCTTACGCCTGGAGCAAGAACTTCAGTGACAAGTTCAGTGGCGTGGTCAAACAGTGGAAACGCCGTCATCCGAAAGCCTACCGCGTGATGCGGCCGGTGTTGGCAGTGGTGGTGTTGACGTTGTTGGGGTATTGGCTGTTTGGTTGAGGCTGGATCAGGCAATAAAAAACCGCTTCTTGTGAGCGGTTTTTTTTATGAAGAGAAGGTGAATGAGGCGCCAGCGAGGACGCCTCCTGGCTCTTCCGCGGCTGGGTTCACCAATGCTTCTCTGATTCGGTGCAACTCCCGTTCAGACAACTTTCCGGAAGAGCGTTTTCTATCAGCTTTTATCGATCTGGCGCCTGGCGCTTTTTTTTCAACGGCAGCCTTCATGATGCCTCCGGCGTTGATCATTAAATGAGCAGTTGTCCGATACTAGTCTTACCAAATTAGCTTCACAAGCCTACCCTCCGAATCGAATTCAAAACCCAGCTGCCGGTAAAGAGAAATCACCCCTGGGAGAGGCTCCTGAATTTCAATTTGTGTACTGCCGATGATTCGCGCGAAGTGAGTCACGGCGGTCAAAGCAAATGTCGCTACTCGGCTTTTGAGAGGGTGATCGTCATCGGGCTTTCCTTCCAGGCGCACAATTTTCACTCGCAACCGGCTCTGATTAGGGTTTGCAAAGCAAAGTCCGCATAACTCCAGATCAAACCAGATTGCTAAATCGAAGCTAAGTGGTTCTTTGGCCTTCCACCTGACAACATCTTGCCAAGAGAAATGAGGATCAAACCATTCTTCATAGGCACTCAGCGCTTGAGCATCGATTGCTTCGAAACGAACTCTGGAGTGATCAACATCCACTATCCCTTGCAGCAACAAGTCTCTGTGCAGTTTTGCGAAAGTAACCCCAGCCTGTTTCCTGGCCTGTGATTTGTAAACCTGGTAGCGCAAATACGTCCGTTCCCTTGGCATGTGATCCCGTGCATTCCTTGTCCTCGATGGTTGGGTGTCGCAATTGCAATCCAGCCTATTCACCTCGCGCCCAACTGTCCCTGCCGGCCCTTTGCCCAAATCATTGCAATCCATGTCCCACGCTGGTTATAGTCGGCGCACGTGAGTCGTATGCCTCACCCTCCAACCCTTCAAAAAAGATCTGCCCAAATGCCTGCATCCCTCATCAACGCGGTAGTCGATTCAGCGGTCAACGCTGGCGTCGTGCCGTGCGCGGATCAGCAGCCCAAGCAGATCAGTCATTACCCACCACCTGTCAGTAGCACGCCGGTGTGCGCAGTCGTATCGCCGCCGGGCGTTGGCGTTTCGGGCTGATCGGCAGTTTTTGCTGACCCCTGCGCCCGCCAGAAAAACCTACTGAATTTCAGCTTCGGCTGAGTTGGCTTCTTGCCTGACTACAGGTGGTATTCATGTTTGTCCTTTCGAAAAAATCTGCGCTCGCGGCTGCGTCCACGAGCCTGTTCGTTCTGCTGTGGAGCAGCGGGGCGATCTTCTCCAAATGGGGCCTGGCCCACGCTTCGCCGTTTGCCTTTCTGTTGATTCGCTTTGTGATCGCCCTGTGTGGGCTTCTGCTGTTGGCGCCGCTGCTAAAACTGAAGTTGCCCAAGGGCGGCAAACCAATGCTTTATGCGATCGCCACCGGCGTGGTGTTGTTGGGGGCTTATCAGATTTTCTATCTGCTGGCGCTCAACACTAAAGTCACCCCGGGGGTGATGGCGACCATCATGGGCGTGCAGCCGATTCTCACCGTGGTCTTGATGGAGCGGCAGCGCTCGGCCAGCCGCTTGTTCGGTCTGGCGCTGGGCCTGGTGGGGCTGATCATGGTGGTGTACCAGGGCATCGGTCTGGCCGGGATGTCCTGGGCGGGAATGCTGTTTGGTCTGCTGGCGCTCGCGAGCATGACGCTGGGTTCGATCATGCAGAAGCGCATCACCGACAATCCCCTCGGTACGCTGCCGGTGCAGTATCTGGCCGGGCTGTTGTTGTGCGGGATTTTCGTGCCGTTCCAGCCATTTCATTTTGAACACAGCACAGGTTTCATCGTGCCAGTGTTGTGGATGGGGCTGGTGGTCTCGGTGCTGGCGACGCTGTTGCTGTATCGGCTGATCGCGCGGGGCAATCTGGTGAATGTCACCAGTTTGTTCTATCTGGTGCCGGCGGTGACGGTGGTGATGGACTATCTGATTTTCGGCAATCGCCTGGCAGCGTTGAGTGTGCTGGGGATGCTGTTGATCATTGTCGGTCTGGCGTTTGTATTCCGTAAAACCAGCTAACAGATCGTCAGGTGGCGGCTTTTAGGCCGCCGATCGCAAGCTGGCTCACTCCTACAGGGGAACGCATTCCAATTGTAGGAGTGAGCCTGCTCGCGATAGCCATTTCAGCAGCGCCAGAAGTCTAGCGGGCTGTCACCTGCGAAGGTTTCACCACAGCAGGCTTCAACACCAGCCACAACGCCGCCGCAATCAACACCCCGCCGTAGACATGCGCCATCGACAGCGGCTCATCCAGCAACAACGCCCCCCACAACACGCCGAACGGCGGAATCATGAAGGTCACGGTCATCGATTTCACCGGACCGATCGAACTGAGCAGGCGGAAGTAAATGATGTAGGCGAACGCTGTGCAGCCCAGACCCAGGCCCAGCAGCGACAGCCAGACATTCCAGCCGCCCCAACTGACAGGCGGTGAAGTGATTACGCTGTACCCGAACAACGGCAACAGGAACAACGTCGCACCGAGCATGCTGCCCAGCGCCGACAAACGGCTGTCCAGTCCGCCGGCCTGATCCAGCCAGCGCCGCGCGAGGAATCCGGCAAAACCATAACAAGTGGTTGCGAGCAGACAGGCGACGGCGCCCATCAACAGCTGCAAGTCGAACGCCACGGGGCCGGCACGGGTCAGCACGCCAACACCGAATAGCCCGAGAAACACCCCACCCAACTTGGCTGCGGTGAGTTTTTCACTGAAAAACAACCCGCCAATCAGCACGCCCATCAGCGGCGTAGTGGCATTGAAAATCGCCGAATAGCCGGCCGGCAACACCTGGGCTGCGACCGAATACAGCGTCGCCGGAATTCCCGAGTTGATCACGCCCAGCAGCATCACGGTTTTCAGTTTGCCTTTGAAATCCCAGCGCACGCGCATCAGCCCGAGGATTACCAACAGGCCAACGGCTGCAATCGACACGCGAAAGAACCCGGTCGGGATCGTGCCAATCACCGGCGCAATAATGCGCATGAACAGAAAACTCGCGCCCCAGATGGCCGCCAGCGACAACATACGGAAAATATCGACAGGGCTCACGGCGGGTCTCCTTCCTTGATCGGGACGAGAGTGTTGCCGAGCGCCCTGACGAAGGCAACCGCTATTCGGGCATTCAACTTTTTGCTCAGATCACAAAGCGTGTCACCAGGCCGTTGAGATCGACGGCCAGACGCGACAGTTCCTGGCTCGCGGCCGAGGTCTGAGTGGCGCCAGCGGCGGTCTGGGTCGAGAGGTCACGGATGGTCACCAGATTCTGATCGACCTCACGCGCCACCAATGCCTGCTGCTCGGCCGCACTGGCGATCACCAGGTTGCGTTGGTTGATCTGCGAGATCGACGCAGTGATTTTCTCCAGCGCCTGACCGGCACTGTTGGCGCGGCGCAACGTCTGACCCGCCTGCTCGGCACTGCTCTGCAACGCACCCACTGTTGCCCCGGTGCCTTGCTGGATGCTGCTGATCATCAGCTCGATTTCTTCGGTGGAATTTTGCGTGCGTTGGGCCAGCGAACGCACTTCATCGGCGACCACGGCAAAGCCGCGCCCGGCCTCACCGGCCCGAGCCGCTTCGATCGCCGCATTGAGGGCCAGGAGATTGGTCTGCCCGGCGATCCCGCGAATCACTTCCAGCACTTTGCTGATGTCCTGCGCCTGAGTGGCCAGGCCCTCAGCTTGCTCCGATGCGCCGAGTACCGCATCGACCAGTTGCTGAATCGAGCTGATGGTTTCGCTGACCTGTACATGGCCGTGCTTGCTGTCTTCGTTGGAGGCTGCGGACGCTTCGGCGCTGGACACAGCGTTGGCGGCGACTTCGTCCACCGCCGTGCTCATCTGGGTGACTGCTGTAGCGGCTTGTTCGATCTGATCGTTCTGCTGTTGCAGGCCGCGGGTGCTTTGCTCCATCACCGAACTCATTTCCTCGGCCGCGGACGCCAATTGCTGCGCCGATTCGCTGATACCGCGAATGGTCGAGCGCAGATTGCCCTGCATCTCGGCCAAGGCGTCGAGCAACTGCGATGCCTCATCTTTGCCGCTACTGATGATTTCGCCACTGAGATTGCCGGCAGCAATGCGCCGCGCCACATCCAGTGCCTGATTGATCGGCGTGGTGATGCTGCGTGTCAGTTGCCAGGCCAACAGCAGCGTGGCAATCAGGGCGACCACGATGATGATTGCGACGATCCACAGTGCCCGTTGGTACATCGCGGCGGCGGCATCAGCAGCGGCATCGGCGCCTTGCTGATTGAACGAGATCATCTGCTCGAGTGCCTTGTCGAGTACCGTTCCCTGTGGTGCCAATTCATTGTTAAGACGCGTGTAGGCCTGTTCATTCTGTCCGGCGTCGATCTGGCCGATGATTTGTTCGAGGATGCTCATGTACTTGGCGGTGTTGGCATTCAAACCGTCGAGCATCACCCGTTCTTCCTCGCTGGTGAGCAGGGTTTTGTGATCGTTAAGGCGCTTGAGCAATTCTTCGCGCTGCGCCTTGATGATGCCTTTGCTTCTGTCGCGCACGGCAGGCTGGGTGCTGGTGATCAAGCGCAAGGACTCGAGACGGATGCTGGCGATGTTCGCCGCCGCGTCATGGATGCTCTCGATGCTCGGCATCCAGGATTCTTCAATCACCGTGGCACTTTCGCGCAGGGTTTTCATCTGGCCCAGCCCAAACAGGCCGACCACCACCAGCAGACTGGCTAAAACGGCAAAGCTCAAACTGGCGCGCAAACCTATGCGCAGATTCCGGATAGACATCAGTGTGCTCCTTGATCTTTTAAGGGGGAGGTCGTCCTCGTCAGCGAGGATCTTGTTATGAGGCGGGGGTGTTGGCGGGCTGTATATCAAAGTGCCACTATTTTGGTAAGACCAATCTGGAGTCGTCGCTGACGATCCGCGCAGTTGCAGCAAAGCCACGGGCTAGACACGTGTATTCGCTATTGGATCCGAAACCCAGAGAATTCGCGGGCTGGCGCAGGGCGGCAAGAAGAACCGCTCAGGCGTTAACTGACCGAACGGTTGATTAAAAAAACTTTGCAAAAACGCGGTTGGCGTACAACCCCGGCGCAGATTTGGCAGAAATTGCACTTCACCTGCGGCCGCTTCCGTAGCTAAGCTCAGGCACAGATTTCCCCACGCACGCCGAGGTCTTATCTATGCCGCAGCAATGGCCAGCCACCGACATCGCCCGGATGATCCTCGATGGCTTTGACGATTACCGCGAGCATTTCCGGCGGATCACCGACGGCGCCCGGGAACGCTTCGAACAGGCGCGCTGGCAGGAGACGCAAACGGCGTCGGCAGCGCGGATCAACCTCTACGAAGACAAGGTCGGCGAAACCATCGCCCGTCTGCGCGAGTATTTCGACGACGACACGCTGATGAATGTCAGCTGCTGGCCGCTGGTGAAAAGCGCCTACATCAGTGTCATCGACCTGCGCTTCGATGATGAGTTGTCCGAGACCTGGTACAACTCGATTTTCTGCGGGCTGTTCAGCCACGACCTGATCAGCGACGGTTGCATGTTCATTCACACCACGCGCCCGAGCCTGCGCCGTGCCCGCGCCGCGCAAACCCGTACCTACAAACCGCAAGGGCAGTTGTCGGGGATGCTCGCGAGCATTTTTGCCGACTATCGTTTCAGCGAGGATTACGCCGATCTGCCCGGCGATTTGCTTCGCCTCGAAGCGCAACTGCGCGAGAACCTGCCGGACTGGGTGTGCAAGGATCCTGAGCTCAGCGTCGAGTTGTTTTCCTCGGTGCTCTACCGCAACAAGGGTGCGTATCTGGTCGGACGCATCTACACCCGCGACGAGCAGTGGCCGCTGGTGATCCCGCTGTTGCACCGCGAAGGGCGCGGGATTCAGATCGATGCGTTGATCACCGACGAAGCCGATGTGTCGATCATCTTCTCCTTCACCCGTTCGTATTTCATGGTCGACGTGCCGGTGCCGGCGGAATTTATCGGTTTTCTGCGGCGCATTCTGCCGGGCAAACACATCGCCGAGCTGTACACCTCGATCGGCTTCTATAAACACGGAAAATCCGAGTTCTACCGCGCACTGATCAATCATCTGGCCAACACCGATGACCAGTTCATCATGGCGCCGGGCGTGCGCGGCATGGTCATGAGCGTGTTTACCCTGCCGGGTTTCAACACCGTGTTCAAAATCATCAAGGACCGTTTTTCGCCGTCGAAAAACGTCGACCGCGCCACAGTGATCGAGAAGTACCGATTGGTGAAAAGTGTCGACCGGGTAGGGCGCATGGCCGATACCCAGGAGTTCGCCGACTTCCGTTTTCCGCTGAGCAAGTTTGATCCGGCGTGTCTGGAGGAATTGTTGGAAGTGGCGCCGTCGACGGTTTCAGTCGACGGCGACACCGTGTTGATCCGCCACTGCTGGACCGAGCGGCGAATGACCCCGCTCAACCTCTATCTGGAAAACGCCAACGATGCGCAGGTGCGTGAGGCGCTGGAGGATTACGGCCTGGCGATCAAGCAACTGGCGGCGGCGAACATCTTTCCCGGCGACATGCTGTTGAAGAACTTTGGCGTCACCCGGCATGGGCGGGTGGTGTTTTATGACTATGACGAAATTTGTTTTCTGACTGAAGCCAACTTTCGCCACATCCCCGCGCCGCGCACGCCTGAGGACGAAATGGCCTCTGAACCGTGGTATTCGATCGGGCCGCTGGATGTGTTTCCCGAGGAGTTTCCGCCGTTTCTGTTTGCCGATTCCGGGCAGCGCAAGTTGTTCGATCAGTTGCACGGCGAGTTGTATAACGCCGATTACTGGAAGGGCTTGCAGGAGGCGATTCGCGCGGGGAAAGTCATTGATGTCTTTCCGTACCGCCGCAAAGGCTTGGATAACGAATAAGCCAGAAACCCTCACCCCAGCCCTCTCCCAGAGGGAGAGGGGGCCGACCGAGGTGTCTTGGGTCAAACGCCGACCTGAAAGATTTTGGCGATTATGGATTCGGCAAAGCTCTTTCAGGTCGATGTACCTTTGAAGCATCCCCCAATCGGTCCCCTCTCCCTCGGGGAGAGGGCTAGGGTGAGGGCAGCAATCCCCCTGACACGCCACAAATCCGCCAAATCTGCGACAATCCGCCCCCTGCACATACAGACGACCGAATTGCCTACCCGATGACCGACGAATCGCCCTCCATCGACAAACTGCTGAAAAACCTCGATCACGCCATGCTTGCCGACCGTCACCGGCTGCGGCGGCAGTTGCTTGAGCTGCGCAAGAAACCCGACGAGGCCAAGCTGGCCCAGTGGGTGACGCGCATGCAGGCGTCCTGTGATCAGGTGCTGGCGCGCAAGGCGAGCCTGCCGGTGATTCGTTACGACGACAGTTTGCCGATTGCCGCCAAGCGCGACGAAATCAAGAAGGCGCTGGAGCAGCATCAGGTGCTGATCATCGCCGGCGAAACCGGCTCGGGTAAAACCACCCAGTTGCCGAAAATCTGTCTGGAAATCGGTCGCGGCCAGCATGGTCTGATCGGCCACACCCAACCGCGTCGAATCGCTGCACGCAGCGTCGCCAGCCGGGTCGCCGAAGAGCTCGGCACGCCACTCGGTTCGCTGGTCGGCTATCAGGTGCGTTTCGAGGATCAAAGCGATTCCAACACCCTGATCAAACTGATGACCGACGGCATCCTGCTCGCGGAAACCCAGAACGATCGCTACCTCGAACGCTACGACACGATCATCGTCGACGAAGCCCACGAACGCAGTCTCAATATCGATTTCCTGCTCGGTTACCTGAAAACCCTGCTGCCGCGTCGTCCGGATCTGAAAGTCATCATCACCTCGGCGACCATCGATCTGGAGCGTTTCTCCAAGCACTTCGATGACGCGCCGATTGTTGAAGTCTCCGGTCGTACCTTCCCGGTGGACACCTGGTATCGCCCGCTGACGCTGGAGCAGGACGAAGAGGGCAACCGCGTTGAAGACGACCTGACGGTGGATCAGGCGATCCTCGCGACCCTCGACGAAATCGCTGCTTATGAACGCAGCGAACGCCGCAGTCCTGGCGATGTGCTGGTGTTTCTGCCCGGCGAGCGCGAGATTCGCGACGCCGCCGACATGTTGCGCAAGGCGCAAATCAAACACACTGAAATCCTGCCGTTGTACGCGCGCCTGTCGCCGGCCGAGCAGCAGCGGATTTTCCAGTCGCACCCGGGCCGTCGCGTGGTGCTGGCGACCAACGTCGCCGAGACCTCGCTGACCGTGCCGGGCATCCGTTATGTGATTGATAGCGGCACCGCGCGCATCAGCCGCTACAGCTATCGCGCCAAGGTGCAGCGCCTGCCGATCGAAGCGATTTCCCAGGCCAGCGCCAATCAGCGTAAAGGTCGCTGCGGCCGGGTCGAGCCGGGCATCTGCATTCGCTTGTACAGCGAAGAAGATTTCCTCGGTCGCCCGGAATTTACCGATCCGGAGATTCTGCGCACCAACCTCGCCGCGGTTATTTTGCAGATGCTGCATCTGCGTCTCGGCGAGATCACCGCGTTCCCGTTTATCGAGCCACCGGATGGCAAGGCGATCAGCGACGGTTTCAACCTGCTGCAAGAGCTCTCGGCGGTGGATCGCAACAGTCAGTTGACCCCGCTCGGTCGGCAATTGGCGCGCTTGCCGGTCGACCCGCGCATGGGCCGTATGCTGCTTGAAGCAGCCAAGCTCGGCAGTTTGCAGGAAGTGCTGATCGTCGCCAGTGCAATGTCGATTCAGGACCCGCGCGAGCGTCCGCCGGAGCGTCAGCAAGCTGCCGATCAGGCGCATGCACAATGGAAAGACGTTGATTCCGACTTCGCCGGGTTGGTTAATCTGTGGCGGGGTTTTGAAGAGCAGCGCCAAGCATTGACGGCCAGCCCGTTGCGCAACTGGTGCCGGAAGAATTTCCTCAACTATTTGCGTCTGCGCGAGTGGCGCGATTCCCATCGCCAGTTGAGCCTGATCTGCCGCGACATGCAGTTGAGCCTGAATAAAGAGCCTGCGGATTATCCGAAACTGCACAAAGCGGTGCTGGTCGGTTTGCTTAGCCAGATCGGTCAGAAAACCGAGGACGGCGATTACCTCGGCGCGCGTCAGCGGCGTTTCTGGATTCATCCGTCGTCGGGCATCGGCAAGAAGCGTCCGCAATGGCTGATGACCGCCGAACTGGTGGAAACCACCAAGCTCTACGCGCGCATGGTCGCCAAGATCGACGCCGACTGGATCGAGCCGCTGGCCGGGCACCTGATCAAGAAAAATCACTTCGAACCGCACTGGGAGAAGAAGCGCGGCCAAGTCGTGGCGTTTGAACAGATCACCCTGTTCGGGCTGATCGTGGTCGGCCGCCGCCCGGTGCATTACGGCCCGGTGGATCCGGTGGTTTCCCGAGAGCTGTTTATTCGCGAAGGTCTGGTGCGTGGCGAGATTCAATCCAGAGCCAAGTGCCTGACGGCCAACCAGCAACTGCTGGAACAGCTCGACGAACTGGAAGCCAAGGCTCGTCGCCGCGACATTCTCGCCGACGAAGAAACCTTGTACGCGTTCTACGATGCGCGGCTGCCGGCGGAGATTCACCAGACCGCAACCTTCGACAGTTGGTATCGCATCAACAGCCAGAAGAACCCGCAGCTGTTGATCATGCGCGAGGAAGACGTGTTGGCCCGCGAGGCCAGTGAAGTCACTGCGCGCGATTATCCGGACACGTTGCACATCGGCGATCTGGAGCTGGCGCTGACCTATCACTTCGAGCCCAATCACCCGCGCGACGGCGTGACCCTGCGCGTGCCGGCGCCGCTGCTGCCGATGTTGCCGCCGGAGCGTCTGGAATGGCTGGTGCCGGGCCTGATCGAGGCCAAGTGCATCGCCCTTGTGCGCAACCTGCCGAAAGCGCTGCGCAAGAATTTTGTGCCGGTGCCGGACTTCATCAAGGCTGCCTTGCAACGCATGACCTTTGCTGAAGGATCATTGCCGCAAGCACTGGGCCGTGAGCTGTTGCGCATGACCGGCGCGCGGGTTAGCGATGAGGCGTGGGCGGAGGCTGAGCAAGGGGTTGAAGGGCATCTGCGGATGAACCTGGAAATCGTCGACGGCCAGGGCAAGTTCCTCGGTGAGGGGCGCGATCTGGCCGAGCTGACCGCGCGGTTTGCCGAAGCCAGCCAGGCCGCGTTGGCGGTGCCGCAGAGCGCGAAAAGTCAGCAACCGGTGGAGGCGAAAGTCTTTGCGCCGGTGGCGGAAAAGACTCAACAGAAGATCGCCGGGCTGTCGATGACGGTGTATCCAGCGTTGGTCGAAGAAGGCGGTACGGTCAAGGAAGGGCGTTTCTCGACCCCGGCCGAGGCTGAATTCCAGCATCGTCGCGCCTTGCAGCGGTTGTTGATGCAGCAACTGGCCGAGCCGGCCAAGTTCCTGCGTGGCAAGTTGCCGGGGCAGACTGAGCTGGGTTTGCTCTATCGCGAGTTGGGCCGCGTTGATGCGCTGGTTGAAGACATTCTGCTGGCCAGCCTCGACAGCTGCATTCTTGAGGGCGAAGACCCGTTGCCCCGTGATGGCGCCGGGTTGGCGGCACTGGCCGAGCGCAAACGTGGCAGCTGGACTGAGCATGCCGAACGGGTGGCGCGGCTGACGCTGGAGATCCTCAAGGTCTGGCACGGTCTGCAAAAGCGCTTCAAGGGCAAGATTGATCTGGCCCAGGCTGTGGCGCTGAATGACATCAAGCAGCAGATCAACAATCTGGTTTACCCGGGTTTTGTCCGCGAGACGCCGATGCAGTGGCTCAAGGAACTGCCGCGTTACCTGAAAGCCATCGAGCAGCGTTTCGAGAAACTCGGCGCGCAAGTGCAGAAGGATCGCGTCTGGAGCGGCGAACTCGCCGGTCTCTGGGCGCAATACCAGACGCGCGCAGCGAAACATGCGCAGGAAGGCAAACGCGATCCGCAGCTTGAGTTGTACCGCTGGTGGCTCGAGGAATATCGGGTGTCGCTGTTCGCCCAGCAGTTGGGCACCAAGGTCCCGATCTCCGATAAACGTCTGAACAAACAGTGGACCCAGGTCGAACCCTGACCTTGAGCCATGCGCTATCCCCTGTGGGAGCGAGCTTGCTCGCGAAAGCAGAGTGTCAGTCAACTCAATAGCGACTGATACGACGCAATCGCGAGCAGGCTCGCTCCCACATTGGGATTTGGGTTGTGCTTGAGAAAGGCGCCAAAAGTCCACGTTTATGGCAAACTTCGCGACCATAAACGCCGGTTTCGCGACCCAGAGCCTTCGGCCGTGGTGCGAGACGGAATAAAGCGATGCCAGGTTTGCGTCCCCGGGACGGGAATAGACCCTTTGTGTGTTGGTACGACGGTTCCAGCACTTTCTGCCTGAACAGATTAGAGAAACGACCATGCATAATGTCGTCATCAGCGGCACCGGCCTGTACACCCCGGCCAACAGCATCTCCAACGAAGAGCTGGTGCAGTCTTTCAATACCTACGTCGCCCAGTTCAACGCCGACAACGCCGACGCGATCGCCAGCGGCGAAGTCCAGGCCCTGACCGAATCCAGCGCCGCGTTTATCGAAAAGGCTTCCGGCATCAAGAGCCGCTTTGTCATGGACAAGGACGGCATCCTCGATCCACAACGCATGGCTCCGCGCCTGCCAGAGCGTTCCAACGACGAATGGTCGGTGCTCTGCCAGATGGCCATCGGCGCCGCCGAACAGGCCCTGCAACGCGCTGGCAAAACTGCCGCTGACATCGACGGCGTGATCGTCGCCTGCTCCAACCTGCAGCGTGCCTACCCGGCCATCGCCATCGAAGTCCAGGAAGCTCTGGGCATTCAGGGTTTCGGTTTCGACATGAACGTGGCCTGTTCCTCGGCGACTTTCGGTATTCAAGCCGCAGCCAACAGCGTGCAGCTGGGCCAGGCCCGGGCGATCCTGATGGTCAACCCGGAAGTCTGCACCGGTCACCTGAACTTCCGTGACCGCGACAGCCACTTCATCTTCGGCGATGCCGCAACTGCGGTGATCATCGAGCGCGCTGACACCGCAACGTCCAAGCACCAGTTCGATGTAGTCAGCACCAAACTGCTGACCAAGTTCTCCAACAACATCCGCAATAACTTCGGCTTCCTCAACCGCGCAGCGGAAGAGGGTATCGGTACCCGCGACAAGCTGTTCGTGCAGGAAGGCCGCAAGGTGTTCAAGGATGTCTGCCCGATGGTTGCCGAGCTGATCGGCGAGCATCTGCAAGAGAACCAGCTCAACGTCGGCGACGTGAAACGCTTCTGGTTGCACCAGGCCAATCTGAGCATGAACCACCTGATAGTGCGCAAACTGCTCGGCCGCGAGGCTACCGAAGAAGAAGCGCCGGTGATTCTCGACACCTACGCCAACACCAGCTCCGCAGGTTCGGTGATTGCTTTCCACAAATATCAGGACGATCTGGCTGCCGGTTCGCTGGCGGTGTTGAGTTCGTTCGGTGCTGGCTATTCGATCGGCAGCGTGATTCTGCGCAAGCGTTGAAAAGGGTTTAATTTCCCCTTAATCGCGCCGACCTTTCCTACATCCGAATCGGCTCAAACGCTGTAATTTTCGGAAATGGCGGCAGGTGAAGACCTGCCGCTGTCATTTTCGGAATCGGGAACAGGAGATTGATGGATGGCGGCTGACGACACCCAACTGCTTGCGCGCCTGCTGGCCGGTGAGCAACAGGCTTTCAAGGAACTGGTGACGACGTATCAGAGCGCCATGCGCGCTGTGGCGTATGCGATTGTCGGGCAGCGCCATGTCGAAGAAGTGGTGCAGGACGCTTGGCTGTCAGTGGTGCGTCACATCGGCAGCTTCGAAGGTCGCTCCAGTCTCAAGACCTGGCTTCTGACCATCACCGCCAACTCAGCGAAAAGCCGTTATAAACACAATCGCCGCGAAGTGTTGATGGATGATTTGCCATCGCCCCACGGCACCATTGATGACGACCGCTTTTCTCCCGGTGACGGCCATTGGCTGGTCGCCCCGTTCGCCTGGCACCAGGACACACCGGAAGCGCTGCTGACCGAGAGCGAATTGCGCGAATGTCTGGAGCACACCCTGTTGAATCTGTCGGAACTGCAAAGCAGCGTTTTGCTGTTGCGTGAACGGCAGGGGCTGGAGCTGGAGGAGATCTGTAATCTTCTGGAGATCTCGCTCTCCAATGTCCGCGTGCTGCTGCATCGGGCACGTTTGAAGGTCTTCGCGACCGTGGAGCATTTTGAGGAGACCGGGGAATGCTGACCTGCAAGGAACAAGTGGCGCGCTCCAGCGATTATCTCGATGGCCAATTGAGCTTTCGCGAAAAGCTGATGGTGCGTCATCACCTGATGTTTTGCCCGAACTGTCGGCGTTTCATTCGTCAGATGCGGTTGATGCAAGCCACCTTGAAGGCGATGCCGGAGAAACCGGAGGACGGGGTGGATGCGCTGGCTGAGCGTCTGGCCGAGCAACGACGAAAAGATAATCCCCTGTAGGAGCTGCCGAAGGCTGCGATCTTTTGATCTTTGAAAACAAGATCAAAAGATCGCAGCCTTCGGCAGCTCCTACATAGGAAATAGCCCAGCGCGGGTGAAACGAACGGATGATGGGGATCGTCCCGCCCGCACCGGGCTATAGGGTGAAGCGTTTTAGAACTTGGCTTCCGCGTCCAGCTGCAGGGTGTTGGCGTCAGCATCACGCTGAGTACGGCTGGCGAAATCGGCCTTGGTCAGGAAGTACGTAGCGCCGATGGCGAAGTTCTTGTCGATGTCGTAACCGACCTTGAACTTGTGGCCACGGGAACCGGTGGTGCCGTTGGCGAAGTCGGAGTCGGTGAAGGCGCCGACCACGGCGTTGCGCTGCACGTCACGATAGTTGTAATCGAGGTTCAGGCCGAAGACTTTCGACTTGGCACCCAACAGCCATGCAGTGTCCTGATCGGTCACGGCATCGTTGTTCTTCACGTACTGACCGTAGAACGACAGGGGCATCGGCAGACCGCCGATGTCGACCTGGCTGAACCCTTCATACAGACGGAATTCGTTGTTGGCCGAGTTGCCGTTGACCGCCAGCGCGCACGGCGTGGAAGTACCGGTGCAACGGCTGTCTTCGTCGTTCTGGTAGGCGTAGACACTGCCGCCCAAGGTGACTTTCAGGTTGTCGGTGATGTTGAAGCGGCTACCCAACTGGCCGGCGGTCAGACGCAAGTCGTGACGGAATTGCACGCCATCGCCGTCGACGTTGTCCTTGAGGTTGTAGTTACCCAGGCTGCCGAACAGTTCGGCGCTGCCGCCCAGAGGGTATTTGTAAGTAACGGCCAGACCTTCCGGGTTGATGTCGCTATCCCAGATCACGTCGCCCATGCTGACCCACGGCTGAAGCATCTTGCCGCCGATGATGTGCAGGTTCTTGATCTGATCGGGGTGGTAGTCGATGTAGCCGAGGTCAAGCCAGATCTGCTTCTTGTCGAAGTAGTTGTCCTGGTCCTGGTTGGTCGAACGGGCATCGTCGCCGCCGCCGGTGGCGATACGGATGCCGGTGTCGACCTGCGGGTTGATCTCGGTGTAGGCACCCAGACGGGCACGGATGCGCTGACGATCCTTGTCGCGGCCGCCGTTGTTTGGCTCGCCGTCGATCTTGATGGTTTCCTGGCGGATACGCACATCGCCCTTGAACTGGGTCTTGGCCGCCCAGGCCAGTTTCTGGTCGAAGACGCTTTGTTCGTTGGTTTTCTTCGCAACGGCGGCGACTTGTTCGTTGGTCTCTTGCTGCGCCTGCTGCGCGATTTGCTGAGCCTTCTGATCCTTGGCCAGTTCAGTTTGCAGTTCGATGTACTGCGCCTGGGAAATGGAACCGTTAGCCTTGAGCATGTCGAGCAGTTTGGCGTCGACTGCAGCACTGGCCGGAACACTCATGGCCAGCAACAAGCCACCGCACAGGGCCGCCGCAGTTTTCGTGGAAGCAAGACGCATAGCAATCTCCGAAGATGAGAGGGATGGCTGAACCATCCCGGGCACAACCGACGCATACGGTCGGAAAACAGTGTCCGGGTAGAACCCGGCGCTCTAAAAACAGGCGCCAGTATCGCGATGGTTTATGACAGAGCAGTGGCACAGTGATGGCAGGATGATGACGATATCGATTCGCCCTGAACTATTGATCTAGAGCGCTGTCGGCCGATTGCGGGTGTGCAATGTCGCGCAATCGGCGATACTCGCCGGGCGCTGAAGTCCTGTTGTGGAGAGCTTGTTGATGCCGTTGCAACGCCTGCAAAACCTGTCGCAAATCGCCTCGGCAAGCTGGGATGCACTGGTGCCTGAAAGCCAGCCATTTTTGCGCCATGCCTTCCTCAGTGCGCTGGAAGACAGTGGCAGCGTTGGCCCCCACAGTGGCTGGCAGCCGGAGCATTTGCTGCACATCGAAGATGACCGTCTGATCGCCGCGTTACCCAGTTACCGCAAGTGGCATTCCTACGGCGAGTACGTGTTCGATCATGGCTGGGCCGACGCTTGTGCCCGCGCCGGCATCGATTACTACCCCAAGCTGTTGACCGCTGTGCCGTTCAGTCCGGTCAGCGGCCCACGCTTGCTCGCGGCCAATGTCGAAGACGGTTTTGAGCTGCTCAAGAGTCTGCCCGGCTATCTGGAAATCGAAGGGCTTTCCAGCGCCCACATCAATTTCACCGACGCTTTCACCGACGCGGCGATGGCCGAACAGCCGGGCTGGCTGCAACGCATTGGCTGTCAATATCACTGGCAGAATCGCGGTTATCGCGACTTTCAGGATTTCCTCGACGCGCTCAGTTCGCGCAAGCGCAAACAGATGCGCAAGGAGCGCGAGCAAGTGGCGGGGCAGGGCTTTGAGTTTGAATGGCTGGAAGGGCGTGAGCTGGACGAGGCGCAGTGGGATTTTGTCTACGCCTGTTACGCCAATACCTATGCGGTGCGGCGTCAGACGCCATACCTGACGCGGGAATTTTTCAGTCTGCTGGCCGAGCGCATGCCCGAAGCGATCCGCGTGGTACTGGCCAAACAGGGCTCACGGCCGGTGGCAATGGCCTTCAGTCTGGTCGGTGGCGACAGTTTCTATGGGCGTTACTGGGGATGTCTGGCGGAGTTCGATCGGCTGCACTTCGAGACCTGTTTTTATCAGGGGATGGAGTATGCAATTGCCCAGGGCTATCAGCGTTTCGATGCCGGGGCTCAGGGCGAACACAAGTTGATTCGCGGATTCGAACCGGTGATCACCCATTCGTGGCATTACCTGCGGCATCCGGGGCTGAAAGCGGCGGTGAAAGATTTCCTGCAACAGGAGCGCGCCGGCATCCTCGCGTATGCCGAAGAAGCGAAAACCGCCTTGCCCTATCGCCAGACATAGATCTCCTTGTGGGAGCGAGCTTGCTCGCGAAAGCGGAGTTTCAGTGACATTGATATCAGCTGACACACCGCCTTCGCGAGCAAGCTCGCTCCCACATTTGATGTGTGTATGCCTTGTCTAGTCTTCCTTGCCCAGCCATCGATAAATCCCGCCACCGACCACCGCACCCATCAACGGCGCGACCCAGAACATCCACAACTGCGCAATCGCCCAGCCGCCGACCATCAGCGCCGGCCCCGTGCTGCGGGCTGGATTCACCGAGGTGTTGGTCACTGGAATCGAGATCAGGTGAATCAGCGTCAGGCCCAGGCCGATGGCGATCGGTGCCAGTCCCGGCGGTGCGCGTTTATCGGTGGCGCCGAGGATGATGATCACAAACATTGCGGTCATCACGAGCTCAGTGACAAACCCCGCCACCATTGAGTACTTGCCCGGTGAATGCTCACCATAACCGTTGGACGCCAGGCCAGCGGCGATGTCGAAACCTTCCTTGCCGCTGGCGATGTGGGCGATCAGCGCCGCCGCGAGAATCGCGCCGAGTACTTGGGCAATGATGTAAGCGGGTAGCTCTTTGGCCGGAAACCGGCCGCCGACGAACAGACCGACCGACACGGCCGGGTTGAGATGACAGCCGCTGATGTGGCCGATGGCAAACGCCATGGTCAGCACCGTCAGACCAAACGCCAGGGCCACCCCCAGCACGCCGATTCCCAGCGGTGAAGACGCGGCGATCACCGCGCTGCCGCATCCACCCAATACCAACCAGAACGTACCCAACAACTCAGTGACTGAACGTTTGAACAGAGACATGAGAGCGTCCTTGATAGCTTCGCTATCGAGACTGCATCGAGTTGTGCGTCCTTGCAGACTTACGACAGGCTCCATTCCGGAACCTTGGCTGAGTACAGCAGGGTTTTGGTGGATTTCCAGCAGCCACAAAAAAACCGCCAGCGCCCGTGGTTAAAGGGCTGTGGCGGTTTTTGGAGTTGTCGCATGTCCACTGTGGGAGCGAGCTTGCTCGCGAAAGCGGTGGATCAGCAACGCAATTATCGACTGACACGGCGCCTTCGCGAGCAAGCTCGCTCCCACAGGGAAATCCAGTGCATCAATCGATGCCGACAAATCCCCCGGTCTGATGCGCCCACAACCGTGCATACAACCCGCGATGGGCAAGCAATTCAGCATGGGTGCCGCTCTCGGCAATCTTGCCGTTCTCCAGCACCACCAGCCGATCCATCCGCGCAATGGTCGAGAGCCGGTGCGCAATCGCGATCACGGTTTTGCCCTGCATCAGGGTTTCCAGGCTTTCCTGAATCGCCGCTTCGACTTCCGAATCCAGTGCCGAGGTGGCTTCGTCCATGATCAGGATCGGCGCGTCCTTGAGCAGCACGCGTGCAATAGCGATGCGCTGGCGCTGGCCGCCGGAGAGCTTGACCCCGCGCTCACCGACATGCGCATCAAAGCCTGTGCGGCCCTCAGCGTCAGACAGCAGCGGAATGAACTCATCGGCGCGCGCCTTGTGTACCGCATCCCACAACTCGGCGTCGGTCGCATCCGGTTTGCCGTACAGCAAGTTGTCGCGGATCGAACGGTGCAGTAGCGAGGTGTCCTGGGTGATCATGCCGATGCGCGCACGCAGGCTTTCCTGGCCGACTTCGGCGATGTTCTGGCCGTCGATCATAATCCGTCCGCCCTCGACGTCGTACAGGCGCAGCAGCAAGTTGACCAGCGTCGATTTGCCTGCGCCGGACGGCCCGATCAAGCCGATTTTTTCGCCCGGTTTGATGTTCAGGTTGAGGTCGCCGATGATCCCGCGCTTCTTGCCGTAGTGGAAATCCACGTGCTCGAAACGCACTTCGCCACGAGCCACTTCCAGCGGTTTGGCCAGCTCGTGATCGATGACGCTGACCGGTTGTGAAATGGTGCGCAGACCGTCCTGGACCATGCCGATGTTTTCGAAAATGCCAGTGACCACCCACATGATCCAGCCGGACATGTTGACGATGCGAATCACCAGGCCGGTGGCCAGGGCAATCGCACCAACGGTAATCAACGACTGCGTCCACAACCAAAGCGCCAGCGCTGTGGTGCCCACGA
The DNA here is from genome assembly GCF_013363935.1 of Pseudomonas sp. 43A. Classification (NCBI taxonomy): domain Bacteria; kingdom Pseudomonadati; phylum Pseudomonadota; class Gammaproteobacteria; order Pseudomonadales; family Pseudomonadaceae; genus Pseudomonas; species Pseudomonas sp. 43A. The sequence goes on along the minus strand of NZ_CP054880.1, from coordinate 5,465,726 downwards.
TCAACAAGCCGTTCATGGCGGTGATTACCACGTCCATGCTGGTGACGACGCGGCCGGCCATTTGTGCTTTGACGGTCTGTTCCTCGATGGCTTCCTTGGCGTAATGCTGTTCGAAATTGGTATGGGCGAACAGCTTCAGCGTGGCGATATTGGTGTAACCGTCGACGATGCGCCCCATCAGCTTCGAGCGCGCGTCGGAGGCTTCCACGGAACGGTCTTTCACCCGCGGTACGAAGTAATACAGCGCACCGATGTAGGCGACGATCCACGTCAACAGCGGGATCATCAGGCGCCAGTCGGCCTCGGCGAACAACACCAGCGAGCTGATCGCATAGATCACCACGTGCCAAAGCGCATCCACCGCTTGCACTGCCGAGTCACGCAGAGAGTTGCCGGTCTGCATGATGCGCTGGGCGATGCGTCCGGCGAAGTCGTTCTGGAAGAAATTCAGGCTCTGCTTGAGCACGTAGCTGTGGTTCTGCCAGCGGATCATGCTGGTCATGCCGGGACTCAACGTCTGGTGCACCAGCAAGTCATGCAGGCCGAAGAAGATCGGTCGCAGCACGAGGGCAACCACCAGCATCCACGTCAGTTCGAGGGCGTGGTCGCTGAAGAAATTCGGGTTGGGTGTGCCTTGGGCCAGGTCGATGATGCGGCTCAGATAACTGAACAGCGCCACTTCGATCAGCGCGGCAAACAGGCCAACGACGAGCAGGGCGGCAAAACTCGGCCAGACCTGCTTGAGGTAATAGGTGTAGAAGGGGAGAACGCGGTCCGGCGGAGACGCCGTCGGGGCGTCACGGAATATGTCGATCAGTTGTTCGAAACGGCGATAGAGCATCAGATAACCGCCCGGAGTACGGGCTCTCCTTTTATCGGTGTGAGCGGCGTGAGGTTGAATTCACGCCGCTCGATACGCCCTGTGCAGCTTAGTCGATGACTTTGGCCGACTTGATGATCACAGGGTCGACAGGCACGTTTTGCATGCCGCTTTTGGTGGTGGTTTGCGAGTTGACGATGATGTCGACCACGTCCATGCCCTTGACCACTTTGGCGAACACCGCGTAACCGGCGTCACGGCCCGGATCAAGGAACGCGTTGTCAGCCACGTTGATGAAGAACTGGCTGGTGGCCGAATCCGGGTTGGAGGTGCGTGCCATCGACAAGGTGCCGCGAACGTTGTGCAGGCCGTTGCTGGCTTCGTTCTTGATCGGTGCCTTGGTGTCTTTCTGTTGCATCTGCTGGGTGAAACCGCCGCCCTGAGCCATGAAGCCCGGGATCACACGGTGGAAAATGGTGTTGGTGTAGAAGCCGCTGTTGACGTAATCCAGAAAATTCTTGGTACTGATCGGCGCCTTGACCGGATCCAGTTCGATTTCGATCTGGCCGTTGGTGGTGTCCAGCAGCACGTGCGGTGCTTTGGCCGGCGTGGCAGCCATCAGGTTGGCGGCAAACAGCACAGTACCAGCGGCGAGGGCGATTTTTTTCAACATGGGTCAGTGATCCTGAGATTGAATATCGGCTGCGGCGAGGAACTCCAGCAGCGTTTGATTGAAGCGTTCTGGTTGATCGAGCGGGGTGGCGTGGCGCGAATCGTCGATCACCACCAGCCGCGCATTGGGCAGCAGTTTTACATAGGTTTCTTTCAGCGCGACAGGTGTGTAGTCACGGTCGGCGCTGACGATGAGGGTTGGACAGGTCACCCGGGAAAGTCGTTCCTGAACCCCCCAGCCCACAATCGCATCGAAGCTGGCGAGATAAGCACGTTTGTCGTTTTTTGCCCAGCGTTCGGCCATTTTCAGCCGCAGATCGGCTTGTTCCGGTTTAGGGAAAAGCTTGCCGCCCAGGGCTTTGCCGATGGTGGCGAGGCTGAGCACGCGCATCAGACTCCAGCGCTTGAACCACTGCCAGTAGTCATCGCGGCTACGCAGTTTGACTTCGGGCGCGCTGTTGACGATGGTCAGGCTCTTGAGCATTTGCGGATGATCGACGCCGAACTGGAAGCCGATCATCCCGCCCATCGACAGCCCGACGTAATGCACCGGACCGAGGTTCAAGTGCTCGATCAGCGCAACCATGTCGGCGCTGAAACCGGCGATGCTGTAGCGCTCACGGGGTTTGTCCGAGCGCCCGTGGCCGCGTACGTCAGGGACGATCACCCGGTAATGCTCGGCCAGCGCCGGGATCTGCATTTCCCAGTCCAGTGTGCTCGAGCCGAGCCCGTGAACCAGCAGCAACGGCGTGCCGTGGCCATATTCCTCGTAGTGCAGGTTGCAACCTTCGTGCTCGAACCAGGCCATCGGTCAACTCCGTGTCAGGCTTGTTCAGGGGCGGCGAACGGGGCGTCCAGCGGCAAAGTGTCGAAGGTGCGCAGCAGTTCGATGAGGATTTGCGTGGCCGGGCCCAAGGGTTTGTCCTTGTTCGAATACAGATAGAAGCTGGAGTTGCGGTTGCCGCCCCTGTCCAACGGTAGCAGCTTGAGCGAACCATCTTTCAGTTCTCGTTCGATCATATGTCGTGGCAGCCAGGCAAAACCGAGGCCGCTGCTGACGAACGTGGCCGCCGTGGCGAGGCTGCCAACGGTCCAGCGCTGCTCGGCGCCGAGCCAGCCGACATCCCGTGGCTGCTGGCGGCCGGAGTCGCGGATGACCACTTGCATCTGGGTTTCCAGATCTTGAAAACTCAGTTCGCGATTGAGCCGATGCAGCGGGTGATCGGGGTGAGCGACAGCGACGAACTCGACGTCACTCAATTCCGCGCCGAGATAACCGGGAATGCTCAGGCCGGTGATGGCCAGATCAGCCACGCCTTCAAGCAGCACTTCTTCGACACCCGACAATACTTCCTCACGCAGACGCACGCGGCAGCCGCGACTCTGTGGCATGAACGCGGTCAACGCGCGGACGATGCGCGCACTTGGATAGGCGGCGTCGACCACCAGCCGCACTTCGGCTTCCCAGCCTTGCTCCATGTGATGGGCAAGATCTTCCAGTTGACTGGCCTGTTTCACCAATTGCCGCGAACGACGCAGCAACACGCCGCCGGCTTCGGTGAGCACGGCTTTGCGCCCGTCGATGCGCAGCAACGGCACGCCGAGCTGGTCCTGCATGCGGGCGACGGTGTAACTCACCGACGATTGCGAACGGTGCAAGGCCTCGGCGGCCTGAGCGAATCCGCCGTGGTCGACCACGGCCTGCAATGTTCGCCATTGATCAAGGGTCACGCGGGGCGCTTTCATCAATAGCTCCTCTTGTCCTAAGCTGGCCGTCCCTCATGGAGACTGCCGAATGAAAAAATTCTGTTGTGTGCTGCTGGCGCTGCTTCCGTTGACTGCTTTCGCGTACCCGATTGATGTGCAGAAAGACCTCAACGGCATGAAGATCGACTACGAGACCTTCGACACCGATAACGACATCGGCTCGATTCGGGTGGCTAACTACGGTGATGTCGACGCAGTGTGCAAGGCCGTCTTCACCAATGGCCCCGAGGCGCCGCGCACCCGCAACATCGAAGTGGCAGCCGGCAAACATAAAAACGCCACGGCCAAGTTCACCCGCGAGATCATCAAACTGCGCATCAAACTGACCTGCACCCCGAAATAACAGTCGCCTCCTGTAGGAGTGAGCCTGCTCGCGATAGCGGTGTCCCAGATAAATCAATATCGCCTGACACACCGCTATCGCGAGCAGGCTCACTCCTACAAGAGCATGGTTCAGCATGTAAACGAATTATTCGATACTTTGCAGCAATTATTTGCGCTTTTTCATCGATTCAACTCTGTTTAACCTTCACTCCATCGACTTACAACATTCTCGGATGGAGGCTACACACCATGTCCCGCGTTCTGATCATCGAAAGCAGCGCCCGCCAGCAAGACTCGGTATCCCGTCAACTGACCCAGACCTTCATCAGTCAGTGGAAAGCGGCGCATCCCAACGATCAGATCACCGTACGTGACCTCGCCGCGAACCCGGTACCACACCTGGACAGCAACCTGCTGGGTGGCTGGATGAAACCCGCCGAGCAGCGCAACGCCAACGAGCAATCGTCGCTTGATCGTTCCAACGAATTGACCGATGAGTTGCTCGCCGTCGACGTACTGGTGATGGCGGCGCCGATGTACAACTTCGCCATCCCGAGCACCCTCAAGGCCTGGCTCGACCACGTGCTGCGTGCCGGTGTGACCTTCAAATACACCGAAACCGGCCCGCAAGGTCTGCTCAGCGGCAAGCGTGCCTACGTACTCACCGCTCGCGGCGGTATCTACGCCGGCGGCCCGGCGGATCATCAGGAACCGTACCTGCGTCAGGTCATGGGCTTCATCGGCATCAACGACGTGACGTTCATTCACGCCGAGGGCATGAATCTCGGTGGCGACTTCCAGGAGAAAGGTCTGAATCAGGCCAACGCCAAGCTGTCCCAGGTCGCTTGATATGTTAATCGCCAGATAATCGCCGATTGTTTAAGTGACCTGGCGCAACCCCTTCAAGGCTCTACGCGCATCGAACCTCCCTTTGCACTTGTTGCTCCTGAGTGCTGTAGCCCGATTGAACGCATTAGCGAGATCGGGCTTTTTTTTGCCTGCGATTCGTTGAATGTCATCAGATCCCTGTGGGAGCGAGCTTGCTCGCGAAAGCGATATTTCATTCAGCAACGATGTTTACTGACACGGCCTCTTCGCGAGCAAGCTCGCTCCCACAGGAATCGGCGTTGTTCGAGGGTTCGCGGTCTTGCGCAAAAACCGCTATCGTCGCCGCCATTCGATTTCGAGGCGAGCATGGGCTATCTACTTTTTGTCACGCTGATTCAGGCGTTTTCCTTCAGCCTGATCGGCGAATACCTCGCCGGTCACGTCGACAGTTATTTCGCGGTGCTGGTGCGCGTCGTGCTGGCGGGGCTCGTGTTTATCCCGCTGACCCGCTGGCGTTCGGTGGAACCTTCGTTCATGCGCGGCATGCTGGTGATCGGCGCGTTGCAGTTCGGTGTGACTTACGTTTGCCTCTATCTGAGCTTCCGTGTGCTGACGGTGCCCGAGGTGTTGCTGTTCACCATCCTCACACCGCTGCACGTGACACTGATCGAAGATGCGCTGAACCGACGCTTCAACCCGTGGGCGCTGATCGCTGCGCTGGTGGCGGTGAGCGGGGCGGCGGTGATTCGTTTCGACAGCGTCAGTCCGGACTTCTTCATGGGCTTCCTGCTGCTGCAACTGGCCAACTTCACCTACGCCGCCGGGCAGGTGATGTACAAGCATCTGGTGGCGAAACACCCGAGCGACCTGCCGCATTACCGCCGTTTCGGCTTCTTCTACCTCGGCGCGCTGGCGGTGGTGCTACCGGCATTCCTGATGTTCGGCAAAGCCAACTTCCTCCCGGAAGCGCCGCTGCAATGGGGCGTGTTGCTGTTCCTCGGCCTGGTCTCGACCGCGCTGGGCATGTACTGGTGGAACAAGGGCGCGTGCATGGTCAACGGCGGCACGCTGGCGGTGATGAACAACCTGCATGTGCCGGTGGGCTTGCTGCTGAACTTGCTGATCTGGAATCAGCATGAGGAATTGGGGCGGTTGTTTCTCGGCGGCAGCGTGATACTGGCAGCCGTGTGGATCAGCCGGTTGGGGAACAGGCACGTTCCTCAATCAAGGTAGGCATCGTCGTTGGCGCAGGATTTGATTTTGATGGACCAAGGAACACCACAACCGGTGGTTACGAACCTTGCGGGCATTCATGGACAACCGGACTAAAGGATTGACTGCGTGAGATCTGCGTACTGCAAAGTGATTTTGGCTGCTTCCCTCGTGGGCAGCCTGACGGGGTTTGGCTATATAGGAGTGATCCATCAAGGCAATAAGGCAAGTTCGGCAGAGTTTGAGGAGGGGCAATCGGCGGCCGGAAATGCAATAACGCCAGAAACCCCGCGAATCCGGTCAATGGCGATCCCCTCCAGGATCATGGATGCCCGTTTATTGCAGACGGTAAGGTCGTTAACCGTAGCAACCATTGTTGATGTCGAAGTTTTCCAATCCGAGAGTGCTGTTTTCGAGGTCGTGGGCGAAAGTCAGGAGCTCATTGACTCGATAAAAGCGGACTACGCAGAAGGTAACCTGATACTCAGCCATAAGCGGGGCAATTCCCGATTGCTCTCGTGCGGGAACGCCTCTGCATCGACGGATCTGACAGGCGGGGTTGTGGTTATCAATACACAAGGGGAAAGCAAGACAGCTCCGTGCCCGCTGGTGAGGATCGGTGTCAGGAAAATCCCTGAAATCAAAGTCGAGAGCAGTGGCGATGTAAAAGTCATGAACGTGAGTCAGGAGCAACTCGTTCTCAGCATCCACGGTTCTGGAAACATTTCGGCCGATGGGAGGGTTAAGTCGTTGATGATCCAGATTCATGGCTCGGGTGATCTAAACACGACGAAGATGCCGGCGGACAGGGTTTCGATCCTTTCTCAGGGATCGGGTGACGTCACTGTCGCGGTCAAGGAGCAACTGCAGTCGACGCTACAAGGTTCGGGCGACATTACAGTCTTGGGAAACCCGGTGAGCTTGCAAAGTTCGAAGAACGGATCGGGGAACTATCGATTCGTCAGTAAAAGTGTAAAGTAAATTGTAAGTTTTTGAGGTTTTAAACGAATACGCTTGCTAAAGGTCAGTCGGCTTTGCTAGGCGTTGTAGGAGTGGAAGGTGAGCGATCACTAGTTCTTGAAAAAATTAGCAATAATTACTATCGGGCGGTATTGCCTTCGACTTGTAACGCAATTATGATCCCGCGCCTCGGACCAGTCGTCTTGAACGACACCTCTATTAGCTAAGGATTGGCTATGACTCCCTCTCAGTATATCTAACTACCACACATATTCCGACTCCAGGCACATGCTATGAGTCGGTTTGCCTGTGTTCAGAAATCAACCTCTATATAAAAGTTTTTCGTGGAACTGTTTTCACGAAATAAATGGGCGTGTTTTAGCCAAGCTTAAGCGTGCCCGCAACATTAAGACAGCAAGGAATAGCCGTGGAAAATAAAGCCAGTGGTACTGAGCTCGTTGAGTTTGACGAGTATGGATCGTATGAAATTAAAGACTTGGAAGTACTGGATGCTGTAGCCGGCGGATGGGAAGTCAACATTGGTTGTAACGGCGGCTCGGTCAATGCCAAGTGTGGCGACACTCCCGTGAACGGCGGTTGCGGTTCGCCGCCTGTCAACTCGAGTTGTGGTGATGACCAGGATGGTTGATTGATGTGATGAACGTGGAGTACCAGTCTGGTACTCCACTCACATAAATAGAATGAGTAAGTTAGATGGATCTAGATAAAAATATTCTGGCAACACTCAATCCGAAGAGTCTCGAGCTCATTCTTTATCCCACTGAGCAGTGCAACTTCAGGTGTACCTACTGTTATGAAGATTTTCTGATAGGGCGAATGGATGAAAAAACCCAGGAGGGCATAAGGAATCTCATCGCCAGGCGATTGCCGAAACTGGATAACCTTCACCTCCAGTGGTTTGGTGGCGAGCCACTTGCAGCGAAAGATCTAGTTCTTGAGTTGAGCGAGTTCGCAAAAAAAGCTTGCGATCAGGCCGGTGTTAACTTCAGTGGATCCCTGACTACCAATGGGTATCTCCTGACACTTGATCTGGCAGAAAAGCTTTGTGACCTGAATCAGCGAAACTATCAAATCTCGCTGGACGGGTTTGAGAGCGGTCATGACAAAACCAGAAAACTTGCTTCAGGCGCTGGCACGTTTAACAGAATATGGTCAAATCTCCTGGCTTTGAAGGGGTCAAACCTGGATTTCAACGTCACCCTGCGGGTTCATCTCACCAAGGAAAACGTCTCGTCCGTAAAGCGACTGGCTGAAGAAATAAAGAAAACGTTCTTGTCTGATCGAAGATTCAAGGTGTTCCTGAAGACAATTGAAAACCTGGGCGGGCCGAACGACACGTCAGGCGTTTTGCTTTCAAAAAACGAAAGACTCGCAACGCTTGCAGAGTTGAATGAGTTGTTGAACGAGAAAACGGTCAGCAAATCCGATAACGGCCTTTACGTTTGCTATGCATCGCGCCCTAACTCCCTTGCGATACGAGCGGATGGAACGATACAGAAGTGTACCGTGATGCTTTCAGATGACAGGAATTCCGTCGGCAAAATAAACGAGAACGGAACCGTCAAGCTTGATTCGGAGCGGATGAACTTGTGGATGAGGGGGTACTCTGACGACAAGAAAACTCTAAGTTGTCCAGCTGTCGGTTTACCAAAAATACCGAACCTGATTCCAGTCGTAAATGCCAGCTAACCAATAATTGTCATCCTGTTGCAGTTGAGAGATTTGAATGCTTATTGATCTTGGAGTGTCGAATGAGTATTTCTTGAATACAATTCAGGAAAAAAACTTTTACCTTCGTCGCGGAGCGGTCAAAACCGATGCCTTCACGCTCGCCGATATAGATAATATTCTGGGTACGATCGAACCTGAAGCCCCCAGTGTCAATCTCCATAATGGAACATTCATCCCGGAAAGTGAGTATGTCTTTACCTATAACGAAGTAGGAAAGCCGCGAAAGACGATCATCAAGCCAAAGTTCTACAAACTAATGCAGGAAGGGGCAACGCTGATTCTAAACAGGGTGCAGAAAAGCTCTCTATATATTGACAGCCTCTGTAAGGAAATTGCCGGTGTGGTGAGTCAAGAGACACTGGGAAACGGCTATCTGGCATTCAATCCGCAGGCTGCCTTCGGAAACCACTGGGATTGTCATGATGTTTTTGCCATTCAGTTGGTGGGAAGGAAAAGGTGGAGGATATACCCGCCCACCTTCGAACTCCCAATGCCGGGGCAGACCAGTAAGGAATTCAAGAGTGAGTGTTCGGAAACTCCCGTCCTGGATACGGTGCTGGAGGCTGGTGATCTTTTATATGTGCCGCGCGGATGGTGGCACAGTGCGATAGCCGTGGGCGAGCCAACGTTCCATGTTGCGGTGGGGGTGCATACGACACATATAAGTACCTATGTTGAATGGGTGTGTAACAAGTTCCTTGAAAAACATCTTGAATGCCGTAAAAGAATTGGCTTTTCGGAAACCGATTTACATGATATCGAGTCGGCCTTTGAAAGGGTCAGGCAGGAAGTCATGAGCGAGGAAAATTTCAGTCTGTTCAAACAGACAATCGTTTCCTCAGGCCGGACCAGCACGAAGTTTGATGTAGCGGCGAATGTGTTCGGGCGTGGTGATGGTCTGTGCGGTAGTGAGAAGTTGAGTTTGAGTAGTCATTATGCAGCTGTTATTGATGAAACTTGTGTTGTCAACGGAATAAAAATACCGGCCGATAGCCTTGAGTGGAAAGTAGTAAAGCTGCTTTCGCAGCAGAGTGGTCTATCGATCGATGAACTGTCGGTGAAACTCCGAGTTCCGCCTGCGTCAATGAGAAAAATCGTAAGCTCATTGATGTTTCATGATGTTCTGTATCGCGCCAGTGCGTAAGTCGCCACGAGTAATATTATGTTCAGGAAAGAGGCTCTGATTGCCAAGGCGAGCAAAAATGAAGTTTACGGCGAAATTATCCTCGCCAGTCCGATCAATCATACGCTGATATCTGTTTTTGCCGTTGTGTGTACATTGGTAACAGCTGCGTTTCTGTTCGGTGGGTATTACACAAAACGAGTGACAGCGCATGGGGAGTTGATTCCGGAGAGCGGGGTTACCCAGGTCTATGCAATCCAAAGCGGATTGATCAAGAGCCGATCTGTCAGCGAAGGACAGAAAGTCAAAGCCGGTGACACATTATTTGTTTTGTCCAGTGATCGAAAAAGCCAAAAAAAGCAGGCCATACAAGAAACCATAAATGCGGCTCTTCAGGACAAGCGAAGTAGCTTGGCGTCTGCAATCAAGACAACAGAGCATATTCACGCACTTGAGATGGAGGCATTACGTAACAATGCCTCTACGTTGACGCGTGAAAGAGATAATCTTGATCAGCAGATATCGCTTGCTGTCAAGAAGATGGCGTTGTCGGAAGGCTCGGTAAAACGTTACAAAGGTTTGATGGAGCAAGGCTACATTGCTCCAGAGCAACTTGATCAGAAACAAGAAGAGTTGCTTGAACAAAAAATACGCCTGAAGGACCTGGAGCGCAGTCGTGCAGATGTTGATTACAAATATGCGACAGTCGTTCAAAACATCTCAAGCACACCGCTTACGCAATCGAATATCAGGGAAGAACTTACCCGAAGCTTACAGGTTGTCGATCAGGAAATGGTCGAAAATGAAGCTAAATATGAAACGGTCATCTCTGCCCCAAGCGACGGTATCGTTACAGCGATAAGAGGAAACGTTGGCCAGACGGCAAAGGTTGATGAGGCATTGGCTGCCATTGTTCCCGGTGATTCAAGGTTTCAGGCTCATTTATATGTTCCTAGTCGTGCAGTAGGCTTTATCCGTAAAGGTGCAGTAGTAGGCGTTAGATACCAGTCCTTTCCTTATCAGAAGTTTGGTCAGGCCAAAGGAACAGTTCTGGAAATATCCGAGGCTCCACTTCTTCCTGTAGAAATACCGCCAATAGCGAATCCTGAGTCCAGTAAAGAACCAATGTATAGAGTGACGGTTGAGCTTGAACGTCAATATGTAAGAGCATACGGCGATGTCATTCCTTTGCGAGCAGGAATGCTGCTGGACGCAGATGTGATGCTCGAGAAGCGAAAGTTATATGAGTGGATTGTAGAACCAATCTATTCGATAACAGGCAAGATATAACTGGAAGTGACAATGAAAGAGTTGCTTGGAAAAATAAATTTTCATTCCGGAAACAGTACGCCTGTCATTCATCAGTCCGAGCGTTCAGAGTGCGGGTTGGTGTGCGTCGCGATGATAGCGAGCCATTTTGGATGTCACACCGATCTAAGAGAAATCCGTCAGCGGTTTTCGGTTTCCCAGCAAGGGTTGACTTTGCGTGGGCTCGTAAAGATTTCAAATGCGATGAATTTGAATAGCCGGCCTGTAAAGCTGGAAATGGCCGGTTTGAATAGTCTCAAATTGCCTTGTGTTCTTCATTGGAATTTTGACCATTTCGTGGTTTTGGTTGAAATAAAAAAAACGGGTTTTGTCATACATGATCCTGCGCTCGGAAAGCGTACAGTTACCTACGAAGAAGTCTCAAAGTTCTTCACTGGCATAGCCCTTGAACTGTGGCCAAATCCAGGCTTTGAACTAAAGGAAAAGCCGCCGCGTGTCGGCATAAGCTCGGTCATCGGCAATGTTCGTGGCGCCTATCGATCGGCGGCAAAAGTGCTGGCGGTCGCGTCAGCCTTAGAGCTTATGTCACTCATGTCGCCGTTGTTTTTACAGCTCACTCTGGACAATGTCCTGCCGGCGTTTGATGTCGATCTACTCGTCATGCTGGCGCTTGGTTTTGGGGGGCTGATGTTGGCCCAGGAGTTTATGAAGCTTATAAGAGCTAGAATGCTTTTGTATTTTGGTACGCACCTGAATATACAGCTTAAGGCCAATGTATTTAAGCATCTCATAAGTTTGCCAATCGAATATTTTGAGAAGCGAAGTCTGGGTGATATAACGTCGAGGTTCTCTTCCATTGACCAAGTTCAGAGGACGCTGACTACCTCGCTGTTGGAGGCTCTGCTTGATGGTGTAATGTCGGTAGCCATTGTCTGTATGATGTTCTACTACAGTGTATTCCTCGCGTCGATCTCCGTTGCTGCGCTTGCACTATACCTGGCCATACGCTTTTTATGGTTTGTGCCTTTGAAGAAGGCGACAGAACAGCAGATAATACATTCTGCCCGGCAAGAAACTCACTTTCTGGAAACGGCTAGGGGTATACGTGCCATAAAGTTATTTCAACGTCAGGAAGACAGAAGGGCGTCTTGGCTATCTATGCTTGTCAGTCAGGTGAATCTGGACTTGAAGACCCAGCAGATTCACATTTTATATCATGGTGCGATAGGCGTAATTACCGGTATAGAAAACATATTGATCATTTACTACGGTGTCAGCATGGTAATAGATGGAAAGTTTTCTATCGGCTTCCTGATGGCGTTCATTGCCTATAAGTCAGTTTTCAACTTGCGGCTCACTGCGTTGATCAATAAAGGCTTCGAAGTGAAGATGCTACAGGTTCAAGGGGAGCGTCTTGCTGATATAGTGCTGACGAAACCCGAGCACATGATGGAAGAAGCCGGGGGCTATAGTGAAACTATTGAACCCAGTATTGAGGTGTCCGGACTGAGTTACAAGTATGGGGACCATGAAAGGGAAGTACTGTTCGATATCAGTTTCAAGGTCAGCCCGGGCGAATTTGTAGCCATCACCGGGCCATCTGGTTGTGGTAAAACAACATTGCTGCATCTGTTGCTTGGTATTTTCAAGGCGACTTCTGGAGAAGTTCTGGTTGGCGGTGTAGATATTAACAAAGTTGGAATCGAGCGTCTGCGGGGATTGATCGGTACTGTACTTCAGGATGATGATCTATTCTCTGGCTCCATTGCCGATAATATTTGTTTTTTCGACCATCAACCTGATCAAGAATGGATTGAGACGTGCGCGAGGATGGCGGCAATCGATGATGACATCAAATCTATGTCGATGGGATACAACACGTCTATTGGTGATATGGGAAGTGTTCTGTCCGGTGGTCAGAAGCAAAGGATCCTTTTGGCCCGTGCCTTGTACAAGCGTCCGAAGATTCTTTTGCTCGATGAAGCGACGAGCCATCTCGATCTGGAGAAGGAAAAAGAAGTAAACAATGCTGTGGCTAATTTGAAAATGACGCGAATTATCGTTGCTCATCGGCCTGATACCATTGCAGCGGCTGATCGTGTGATTCAGATGAGGCGGTCTTGATATGTACAAGTATTTGTCGCCATTATTGGCAGTACTTGTTCTGCTGCCTTTGTTTTGTCGTGCGGAACAGGTTTCCGATTTCTCAAGATCTGGAGAGGTGGGCTATCTGGATGGTTCAACAAAGCGAAGCGGTATCTCTGAAAAGAAAAAAGAAAACTTTTCTTTTGGATGTAAGTGGGATGAATCCTTAAGTATTGACGAAGCACTGGAGCTCGCGCTTTGTGCGAATCCAAAGTTGTCACAGGCGAGGGCAAACGTACAAATCCAGAAGCATAAGCTGGCTGCGGCCAAGTCTGCCTATTTGCCGACACTGTATTTGAACAGTGAAGGACTCAAGGATGTGGTTGCTTCAAATGAAAAATCCTCATGGGACTCTTCGTTGAATATCTCATGGCTTCTTCTGGATTTTGGTGGAAGGCACGGTAGTGTTGAGGAGAATAGAAGTTTATTACTGTCGGCAGTTTTGGCTCAGGATGCAGATTCGTTGTCTCTGGTGTCAGATGTTTCCAGAGACTATTTTTCCGTTGCGGCGGCCAAAGGTGTAATCGACTCGAGCCTGAACAACGAATCAGCGGCAAAAGAAAGTTTTCTGGCTGCTCAGGCTAAATATGTTGCGGGTGTAGGCGCGCGTGCAGATTTGCTGCAGGCTCAAACAGCTCATTCTGAAGCCATCCTGGATCGCGTGAGAGCACAAGGGAACTACCAAAAGGCCGTGGCGCAATTAGCTTATACACTAGGGGTGGATCCGGGGGCTGAGATAACAATTGACACCCTCGATGAGTCTGTTTTTTCTGATGACTTGAATAAGTCACTGGAGTTGCTGATTCGCGAGGCGACTGCTCTGCACCCATCCGTTCGCTCTGCCAGAGCTCAATTGGAGGCAAGCAAGTTTCACCTGCAAACCGTCATCTCCGAGGGGAAACCCAGTCTGTCTTTTGTAAGTTCCTATTCCGAGAAGCGCTATATCCAGGAGAACGCCAAGGACTTTAACTCAATGGAAGTCGGACTGAAATTGTCATTTCCTTTGTTTGAAGGCTTCCGTAATAACTCCAGAATCTCCGAGGCGTATGAAAACATACAGCTTCAGGAGGCACTGTTGAGACAGGCTGAGCTGAATGTTACCAATTCTATATGGGTCAACTATTCGGAACTCAAGACAGAAAACGAGAGCATCAACATCGCGAAAAGTCTGGTGCGTTCGGCCGAGGAATCTTCTGGAGTAGCCAAAGGGCGGTACAGAGCGGGAGTAGGCTCAATTATCGAGTTGTTGAACGCTCAAACAGCGCTCGCCAACGCAAACCAACAGTATGTACAGTCGCTGGCTCGATGGAGAGCTGCCAGGATTCGATTGGCTGCGAGTGTTGGTGTCCTTGTTCGCAATGACCAGAGGATTTCCATGTGATCATATTGCTTCGGTTAGGTGCATTTGCATGATTGATGTATGGAATAGAGTTCTGGCGGTTGTCCTGATGGGGGGCGGTGTTATGGGTTCTGTAGTTGCTGATGAGGCGAGCACGAATAGATTTGCAGAGTCGGCAATCAGAGACCTTTCTGCCGTTCACCAACTTATAGTCACCTCTCATCCGGGTGCCATAGATAAAGAAAATACAAATTTTGCTGGCTGGGTTGAATACGGGTATTTGCAAGCAAAGAAACTCAGCCTGCTTGTCAGCTCAAGAAGGGATGCTCAAGCTGTTCTGGGTTTTTATATTTCAGGCTTCAAGGATGGCCATGTAGGTATTTATCATTCTGAAAAAGGCAGATCTTCGTGGGCCGGTTTTATCCTGGACAAGAGAGGGGAGGACTTCGTTGTCAGTCATGTTGCAAAGGGCTGGCCAGCCTCCTTGCCTCCAATCGGTTCCAGCGTCCTCTCATGTGACGGGAAAGAGCTCCATGAAATATTGGCCGATGAGATATCACCCTATGTCGATCGCAGACTGGATCTGAAATCTACCTGGAATCACTTGGCCAAGCATTTGACTGTTGATGATGCGGACTATCCTGTGCTGGGCAGAAAACCGGCGAGCAACTGTCAAGTTGTTCTGCCGAGCGGACTAAAGCAAAACTTTGATCTGCTGTGGCTGGAGGATAGCGGGCAATTGGCGGATTTTCTGCTTCAGCCTCAACCGCCTCAGACTGTCCAGAACCTCGGCGGTGGACGGTATTGGGTGCATGCGTCGAATTTCGCACCTTCGGCGGATGAGAATGCGTCCCTCGAAAAAATGCTTGAGGCTCTCGAAAGAATCGATGATGCCCAGTTGGTTGTACTTGATACGCGCGGTAATCGTGGTGGCAACAGCCTGGTCGGGATCAGGATTCTCTCGGCTTTGTTGGGTGACAAATATGTCAAAAGTCTGGATCGATCCTCCCGTTCGTATGCAATGTGGCGAGTTTCGCCTCTTGCACTTTCAACGCTCAACAATGCCCTGGCCAGTACGGAACGCGATTACGGAAAGAGCAGCGATGCCTACACGTTTGTTGCAGGCTTGCGTGAATCGATGAACGTTGCGCTGGTTGAGAAGAGAGAGTGGTTGCAACAGCCCGATACGTCTTCGCTCGAGCATGACCGTTCGAAAGATTCAAACCACAAGAATTTCAGGGGCCGACTTGTGCTGGTGACGGATTCGTTCTGTGCGAGTGCTTGTCTGGATTTTGCAGATACCGTTCTAGCTGTTCCTGGAGCGATCCACTTTGGGTTACCGACGAGTGCTGACACGGTGTACATCGATATCGGTGCTGAGGTTCTACCGAGCGGGGCCCAGTTCTGGTTGCCGTTGAAAGTCTGGAGAGGTCGAGTGCGGGGAAATAATCAAAGCTATGATCCGCGATATGTTTTCGATGGCGACATAAATGACACGGCTGCTGTTCAAAAATGGGTTCTTGGTCATTTTTGAACAGACAGTTCCTTGCCCCCGGTAACTCGCAACAGTTCGGCAGACGTTACCGGAGGAGATTGTGGGGTTACATCAGGTGTTTCTGCGGCTCTGGAATGCTTGCCGCGCCGAGCACCGCCGGCAGCAACCCGGAACGCAAATCCCCACCACTCGGCTGCTGATACAGACTCAGCCCGAACTCCGGCAGCACCGCCAGCAGATAATCAAAAATATCCCCCTGAATCCGCTCGTAATCGGCCCACGCGGTGGTGCGGGTGAAGCAGTAGATCTCCAGTGGAATGCCCTGCGCCGTGGTCTGCATCTGCCGGACCATGCAGGTCATGTTCGGCTGAATCTCCGGATGGCTCTTCAGATACGCCAGCGCATAGGCGCGAAAGGTGCCGATGTTGGTCATACGCCGGCGGTTGGCCGACATCGCCGCGACATTGCCCTGTGCCTCGTTCCACGCCTTGAGTTCGGCTTTCTTGCGGCTCATGTAGTCGGTGAGCAGGTGCACCTGGGTGAGCTTTTCTTCCTCGTCATCACGGATGAAACGCACACCGCTGGCATCGATGAACAGGCTGCGCTTGATCCGCCGTCCGCCGGATTGCTGCATGCCGCGCCAGTTCTTGAACGACTCGGACATCAGGCGCCAGGTCGGGATCGAGACGATGGTTTTATCAAAATTCTGCACCTTGACCGTGTGCAGGGTGATGTCGACCACGTCGCCATCGGCGCCTACCTGCGGCATTTCGATCCAGTCGCCGACGCGCAGCATGTCGTTGCTGGTCAGTTGCACGCTGGCGACGAACGACAGCAGCGTGTCCTTGTAGACCAACAGAATCACCGCCGACATCGCACCCAGACCGGACAGCAGTAACAGCGGTGAGCGGTCGATCAGTGTGGCAACGATGATGATCGCGCCGAACACGTACAAGACCATTTTCGCCAGTTGCACGTAGCCTTTGATCGAGCGTGTGCGGGCGTGCTCGGTGCGTGCATAGATGTCGAGCAGGGCATTGAGCAGGGCGCTGACCGACAGCAGCAGGAACAGAATGGTGAACGACAACGCCACATTGCCGAGAAAGGTCATCGCGGTTTTACTCAGTTCCGGCACCAGATGCAGGCCGAACTGGATCACCAGCGATGGCGTCATCTGCGCCAGGCGCTGAAACACCTTGTTGTGTCGAAAGTCATTGATCCAGTGCAGCGCCGGCTGGCGGCCGAGCATGCGGCTGGCGTGCAGGATCAGGTATCGCGCCACTCGTCCGAGCACCAGCGCGATCACCAGCAGCAGCGTCAGGGCGAGGCCCGCCTGCAAAAGCGGATGCTGTTCGAGGGTGCCCCAGAGGTCCTGGGCGTTGAGCCAGAGCTGTTTGAAATCCATATGAGCAACGATTCTTCTGTAAGACGCGATGGGTGATTAGAGCATTTAAGCCGCCGTGTATTACCGTTGGAGACAAATCGAGCAACAAAAAAGCCACTGATTGCGTCCGTTTGTATAAAGAAACTCGGCCTGAGCGCTCGAAACCGGTAACCTATGCAGCTGTTTTTTTGCATATCTTCGAGGTAGCACCCGTGTTTTCCCAATTCGCCCTGCACGAACGCCTGCTTAAAGCTGTGGCCGAGCTGAAATTTGTCGAGCCAACGCCTGTGCAAGCCGCGGCAATTCCGCTGGCGCTCCAAGGGCGTGATCTGCGGGTGACGGCGCAAACCGGTAGCGGCAAAACCGCCGCTTTCGTTCTGCCAATCCTCAATCGCCTGATCGGCCCGGCCAAGGTCCGCGTCAGCATCAAGACGCTGATCCTGCTGCCGACCCGTGAGCTGGCCCAGCAAACGCTGAAGGAAGTTGAACGCTTTTCGCAGTTCACTTTCATCAAGTCCGGCCTGATCACCGGTGGTGAAGACTTCAAGGTCCAGGCGGCGATGCTGCGCAAAGTGCCGGACATCCTCATCGGCACCCCGGGCCGGATGATCGAGCAACTCAACGCCGGAAACCTCGACTTGAAGGAAGTTGAAGTACTGGTACTCGACGAAGCCGACCGCATGCTCGACATGGGTTTCGCCGAAGACGTGCAGCGTCTGGTCGACGAATGCCCGAACCGTCAGCAGACCATGCTGTTCTCGGCCACCACCGGTGGTTCCGGCCTGCGCGACATGATCGGCAAGGTGCTGAACAACCCTGAGCACTTGCAGCTCAACGCGGTCAGCCAACTGAACTCGACCACCCGTCAGCAAATCATCACCGCCGACCACAATCAGCACAAAGAGCAGATTGTGAACTGGCTGCTGGCCAACGAGACCTATCAGAAGGCTATCGTCTTCACCAACACCCGCGCCATGGCCGACCGCATCTACGGTCGCCTCGTGGCTCAGGAATACAAAGCGTTCGTGCTGCACGGCGAGAAAGACCAGAAGGATCGCAAACTGGCGATCGACCGTCTGAAGCAGGGCGGCGTGAAGATTCTGGTTGCGACTGACGTCGCGGCCCGTGGTCTGGACGTTGATGGTCTGGATCTGGTGATCAACTTCGACATGCCACGCAGCGGCGACGAATATGTGCACCGCATCGGCCGTACTGGCCGCGCCGGTAACGACGGTCTGGCGATCTCGCTGATCTGCCACGGCGACTGGAACCTGATGTCGAGCATTGAGCGCTACCTGAAGCAAAGCTTCGAGCGCCGCACCATCAAGGAAGTCAAAGGCACCTACGGCGGGCCGAAAAAGGTCAAGGCCTCGGGCAAAGCCGTTGGCGTGAAGAAGAAAAAGACTGACGCCAAGGGCGACAAGAAGAAAACCGCTGCCAAGACGCCGACCAAGCGCAAGAGCGCCAACCGTCCGAAGCCGGACTCGTTGGTAAGCAGCGACGGCATGGCCCCGTTGAAGCGCCGCAAGCCAGCAGAACCTGCGGCTGAGTAAGCTTCAGACGCGCATAAAAAAACCGGACAATGTCCGGTTTTTTTTTAGCCATCAGTTGCCGAGTTGGCCACTGGTGTCGGCATCGAAGCGCCGTTTGGCTTGATCCGCTGCCGGTTTCAGCGCAGCGAGCAAGGCGCCCTCGCTGTACAACCGAGTGGTCGCCAGTTCTTTCGGGCTCGGCTCAATCGGGATCAGCACGTCCTCACCGTCGGCATGCAGCCAGATCGCCACAACATGCAGGGCCGAGACAAACAGCACGCGCAACTCAACGGTCTTGCCTCGAAGTTGCGGCGCTTGTTCCGCCAGTTTCAGCGCGCCCACCGTAGCGGCGGCGTGATCGCCGTGGTTCAACGAGGCGAACTCGACATGCCCGCGTACCTCGGCCAATTGCGCATCGGCAATCGTCACGCCGTCGGCAAACACCAGGTAATGCCAGTCGCCAATCCGTGCGTCTTGCAGACCTTTGCCTTGGCTCAGGTCCTCCAGGTTCAACGAGTAGCCGCGATAGGCCTCACTGAGGCTGATCTTCGCAGGTGCTGCGTTGGCGAATTGGCGATTAGCGCCAAAGCCTTGGGTTTGCAGTGCGGCTTGCAGCGCCGGGCGCAAAGTCTGAACGCCGTTGGAAGGCGCCTTTGGATAAGTCAGTTGCATGATGTCGCCCTCCTAGTTTTTCACGGTGAAGTAGGTGTGAGTCCAGTTGCCGCCGCCGTTGTAGGCACGGGGGAACGCGTTCAGTGCACGGGTCGAATAGCCATAAATCGAATCCGCCACCAACAGGTAATCGCCATTGGTGCCGTAGATCGTCAGGAAATGCGCACCGCCGCCGTACCAGGCGCAGCGCAAACCGACCGGGCGGCCCATGCTGATCTGGTTCCGAATGGCCGACATCTGCAGCGAACCCTGATTCATGCCGTTATAGCTGCGGGTGGTTTGCAGGGCGGAATCCAGATAGCCGTAGACGTTGCACGGCCCCGGCTGATTGCAGCAATTGCGGTCGAGTTGCGTGCTGGCCACGCCGCACTGCGTCCAGTTGCCGGTGCCGTAATAGTTGCCGACCGAGGCGGACACGGCGGCCCAGCACCAGTTGGTCTGGGTCTGTTTCTGCATATTGAAGTTGAGGCTGCCGGCGGCGCGGGCGCTGAGCTGTTCAGCGGCTTCGACTTCGGCGAGTTGCGGGTCGAGCAGGTGACTGGCCAGGCACCTTGGCAGTGATTCGCCGGTGAGTTGTGTTGCTGCTGTGGTTAACATTTTTCAATCCTCCATGAGTGAAAACAAGCGTCCAGCTTGTGTGGGTGTTGCGGTGTTGCTGAGCGATCGGTGCTTAACGGTTGCCATCTTCTGTGGCCGGTTCCGATCTCCTTGCTCGATGTAACCCTAGTCAGTGATATGCGTTAATGCAAATAGATAAATGCACTAGTGCATTTTCGGTGGCAAAAGATCGCAGCCTGCGGCAGCTCCAGGGTTTTGTGCAGGAGCTGCCGCAGGCTGCGATCTTTTGATCTTGCTGGTTAGCCCTCGGTCTTCTTCTCGGCAGAATTCAGTTCTTTCAAGCGCTGATCAATCAACTGGCACTTGTCCGGCAGATCCTTGCTGGCCGTGCCCAGATCCATCTTCTGCAATTCGGCATTGATCTCCTTGGCCTTGGCCGGATTCTGCTCGGTCAGCTTCGAGACTTCCTTGGCCAATTGTTCGCGTTTGGCGGTGGCTTCTTCCGGCGTGCAGGCCCAGACGGGCAGGGCACAGGCGAGCGTGGCGGCGAGGGTGAGCTTTATCAGGGTTTTCATCGGGGCAGGCCTCAGTTCCGGTTAAGGCGGGTTAACCGGTTGAGGGTTTGAAGCAGCCAAAAGTTCAGTATCGAGTGCCCGAAGTGGCATCACTTTATGCGATCAGCAGGTAGCGTTTTTCGGCGAAACGTCAGCATTGAGATGCAAAAGTCCACTTTAGAGCGGTTGTGGAAAAAGCTGCGGTATGACTTATTGACGCTAGAATAATGGCAATCTACCATCGCGCATTCACATCGATATAGAGGGATCGAACAGACTTCTCGCAGGCTACCCTGTGGGCGTTTTCGCATCGCTTTGGACGTTCTGGCCGAAGCGCGCATTTATCCCCTCTGAAACAAAATCATAATTCTGAGGTTATGTATGGGGATGTACATAGCGATCGCAGATGGTCTCGGGTTGGCGTTAACCAGAGGGTTGTTTGACTGCATCGTCGAGAGTACCCGGGCTTGTTGTTCAGCGAAGGATAGCGATTGCCTGCTGAAAGTTTATGAAACGCTGGATGAACAGGGTCAGAGTTTTATCTCACTACGAGACGTTGATGCGCTTTGTTTTAACGTTTTCTATGTTGCTTGTAAAAAAGCGATGAATGTCTTTTCTGAAAGCGAAGTGGGGCGGAGTGTTGCTTTTGACCATCTAGAGGGGATTCTCTGGAATTGGCGCGAAGTGTTAGCTTTGATGCGTACAGATTTCAGGTTCAGAGGATAAGGGTGACAGGCCCATGTCTGACAGCGATGTTGTCACCTGCTTCATCGGAAATGGAGGGAAGCACGAGAGCAACCTTTGGCTGCTCAGGGCGAACAGGATGAGCGAAGACGAGATTTATCGCCGTATTGGCCAGATACTGATTGACACTGCACCTGATTCAGCGACTGCAGTTATCGTTGAGGCTGAACTTTCTGCCGAGGACGATCATTGTAAATTGCTGTTTGATTATATTGATGGGGCGGGAGAGAAGGATTGGTTTAGTCCGGGAAGTCCTGAAGTGGATGTCGGTATCCATAAAAGTCTGATTGCCCTCAGAAAACTGTATAAAGCGCAAAACATGATAGCTGCGCTACCGGTCTGGAATGCGTGCGAGGTTACGTTGGATGTTGTGCTAGGCAAGTTGAAAATTGACTTGAAGTATATTGAGCCTCAAGACGATTGAAGTTTTTGATAGCGCTAAAGGGATTTACTCAAGGCAAATCCCTTGTGATGCACGCTAATGGAAAATCAGGATCTGACTGACCGTCTCATTGATCGTGGCAGCAGGCAGATTTTGCCGTACCTTCATACCGATCATGATGCCGCACCCAGTCCATGATCTCGTCTTCATTCCTGCCCTTGGGCGTGAGGTCGAGGTAGTTGTAGGCGCCGACCAGCATGTCGAGACCGCGAGCGTAGGTCGAGTAGGTGTGGAAAATCTCCCCGGCCTCATCGCGATAAAACACACTCAATCCCGGCATTTCCTCCTCGGCACTCTCAGTCTTTTCGTAGTTGTACGTAGCCTTGCCAGCAGCGACCTTTTCAGCCCGGGCGCAAACCCCGAAGTCATAGTTGAAGTCGCAACCCTCTGACGACACCCAGTCAAACTTCCAGCCCATCCGCCGTTTAAAGTCCTGGAACTCGTTGAACGGCGCATGCGAAACCGCAACCACGGCGATATCGTGATGCGCGAGATGTAGGTTGGCGCCATCGATGTGGTCACTGAGGAACGAGCACCCCTGGCAACCTTCCTCCCAGTCTTTGGCAAACATGAAGTGGTAAACCACCAGTTGGCTGTGTATGCCAAACAGGTCAGCCAGTTTCAGTTCGCCGTTCGGCCCCTGGAAATGGTAGTCCTTGTCGACCTTCACCCACGGCAGCGCGCGACGTTCAGCGCTGAGGCGGTCGCGTTCCTTGGTGAAGGCTTTTTCGTGGGCCAGATGTTGCTTACGGGCGGCGAGCCATTCTTCGCGCGATACCACCGGGTGATTCTCAACTTTCATGATGATTTCTCCTGCGGGGTTGAAACCGTCTGTTTCAGACTAGTCGTTTAACCCTGCGGGAAATCGACAGACCGCCGGTCGGTCGCCTCGGGAAATGCGGCTGAACGGCTGGGAACCGCTCAGGTCACAACCTATGAACGCGCCATAAATCACGCGCACCGGAGGTTGAATCAGGATGACGACTTACAACTGGGATTTGATTGAACGCTTGCTGCATGAAGTGCAGAACAGCGCCGGCCATAGCTTTGCCCCTCGCGCCTACGCCGAAGACTATGCGGCGGCGAAAGCCATCGCCGGCGAGCCGATCGAGAATCTGGATCATCTGAAAACGCTGGCTTGCGAATATGAAAGGTTGCTGCTGTTGCGCGGTTACATTGCACCGCGTCCGGATGAGGAGGGCAGCACCGGAAACAATTTTGTCCTGACGCCTCGCGGCTCAAGCCTGTTGAGCCTGATCGACAGCAGCATTCCCGGCAATGATCACCCGCGTCAGGTGCTGGATGAGCAGGAGGATGCGCTGGCTGAGGCGACGTTTGATGAAGTGGCTTCCAAAGCCCAGATCGCCTGAGTTCACGCAGATCCCCCTGTAGGAGTGAGCCTGCTCGCGATAGCGATCTTCCAGTCAGCATTGATGTCGCTGGAAGTCCGCTATCGCGAGCAGGCTCACTCCTACATTGGATTCGGGTATGTTCAGGTTTTTTGCGCGGCCTTGAAGCACTTGAGGTCGTTGAAGTCTTTACGCACCCCCTCGATCTTCTTCAACAAACGCTGCCGCTGTTGCGGCGTACTCTCAGCCATCAAATCCACCGCCAGCGAGCGTCCCTGCGCTTCAGTATCGGCGAAGGCCTTGCGGTAATCCGCTGTCCATAAACTCTCGCGATTGACCAGAAGCGTCTCGATTCTCTGTGGGAATTCGGGACTTTTGCGTTGTGCGACAGCTGCACTGAACTGCTTCTGCCAATGGGCGCGGTTGGCAATCCATTGCGTGTACTGATCGTCCAACGCGGTCGACCACGCCATGACCCGCTGCTCTTGCGTGGCGCTCAAGGGGCCGAGCCAGTCGTTCAGACGTTTGACCATTCGCGCCCCGCGCTCGGCAATTTGCTGATCAAGCGGTGGTTTAAGGTATTCCTGCTGACGCTTGCGCAGATCTTTGGCAAACGCGTCATTCATCTCGGCCACTTGCTTGTCATCCAGCCCTTGCAGCAACTCGATCGCCGACGGGGTGATCTCTCGAGCGGTTTCGGCAATCGCCTGCTTGGCTTCCGCAGTGCGCGCCTGTAACGCGGCATCGCTGACCTGATTGGTTTCGACCATGGTTTGCAGGCGATCAAGCCAGTCCAGATAGCCCGGCAATTGCGTGGTGCAATGCCAGCTCAGGTGGTCCTTGAGGCGTTCGTTGAACCAGTCTTTCTGCTCGCCGTTCATGTCCAGATAGTCGCTGAGCGTCCATGGAATAATGACGTCGAGGTTGCGATAGGCCAGGCCGACGCGACTGCAAGCGCCGAGGGCGAGGGTGAAAATCAGTAGCGCGGCGATGTGTTTGAACCAGCGAGACATGGGCGAATCCTTGCGTGAGCCTGGCTTCGAGGGACTGATTCCTATGTGAACGCAGAATGAACCCGGCAGTTCAGCCGATCAATAGAACGCGCGCGCAGCCTTGAGCGTGACGAGCCCGTCGCACTGGCTGTTGTGCCCGGAATAAGCCGAGCAATCGCTGCCGCTGAGGCTGGAGTTGCTGTAGATCAGGTCGAGATCGACACCCATGAACGGCCGGGACAGTTTCACCGACCAATCGGTAAAGCTGCTGACATAACCGCCGTCCACGGCCACTGGCGTGTTCAGTTGGTGAGTGGTGTATTTCATGCTGACGCCGATGCCGAACGGTTGATTGCCGCCAAGGTCGGCAAACAACGTGTTGTTCTGTTTATCCGGATCGTTGCTGAAGGCCACACCGAAACGGCTGCCGAGCAAGGTCAGACCACCGAACAGCTCTTGGCTGTCGAGGGTATCTACCTTGGGATAGCTGTAGTGGATCATCCCGACTTCATAGCCGAGGGTTTGATCGAAAGGTTGTTTGAAGCCGACGTAGGAATCGATTTCGAGATTCTTGCCAGGTGTGATGCCCATGCTCGGCGCGTATTGGCCAACGTAGAGGCCACTGTCGTGGCTAAGGTCGAGGCCGCCGTGGAAGGAACCGACGGCAGCCGGTTTGACCAGACCCTGGGCCATGCTGCGTGAAGGCGTGGTGCCGAGTTTGAGATCGAAATCGCCCAGTTCACGCTGGAAAATCTGCGCGTGCGCGGTCGCGCAAGCCAGCAGGCCTACAAGTGATAAACAGGATGATTTGCGCATGCGTCACTCCATGAACAGCGAGCACAGGCGGCGGGCCTGCTGAAACGCTTGATCTAGACGCGTGCAAGGATACCGGCGAATGATCGGCATTGATGGCCGTTCGTCGATTTACAAGGATTTTTGTTTAAAGCGAAGGGGATGTTGCGCGGAGCCAGTCCAGACGCTTCGAAGCTCAAAGCGCCTCTGGACGGGTGTAAAACCGGGTGTTACTTCTTGCCCAGGCTGATCTGCTTGGACGGGCCGAATGTCTGGCCACTGACGCCTTTGGCAATTTGCTGAATCTCGCCGCCGGACTTGAGGAACGCTGCGATCTGATCGTTGATCGATTCGCTGGTTTCAACGGCTGGAGCTGGCTTTGCTTTGCTGGTGGATGCTTTTACACGCATGGCGGCCATTAACCTGTAGAAAAGTAACTCGGCCAGGCATCGTACAGGAATAACTTGACAATTGCTTGGTAAATATCCCCCGGAATAACCCAGCGCTGTGCTGCATTATTCTCGATTCAATATTCGAAATATCCGCCTAACCTGCTGTTTTAAATAAAAACATTTAGCTGCTGGCGCACCGGGATGCTCAACGGTAAGCGGTTCTGCCAGCCTGACGAGCGGCACCTCAGCCCTCCCGCGAACAAGGAAAATCAAGGCGTTGAGCGGGTTTCAACAGCGCGCAGATCTGCCGCCCGACGGCCACGCCAAAAACGGGTAGAATGCCGCCCACGCAATGAGGGTTCTGGAAATGGCTTTAGTCGGGCGTTACAACAGTTTGCAAGTGGTTAAACACACTAACTTCGGTTTATATCTGGATGGCGGTGCTGACGGCGAGATTCTTTTGCCTAATCGTTATATCCCGAAAGATATTCCGACCGAAGATGAAGATTGGCTCAACGTATTTGTTTATCTGGACAGCGAAGACAAACTTCTCGCTACCACGGAAAAACCCAAAGTTCAGGTCGGCGAATTTGCCAGTCTGAAAGTTGTTGAAGTCAACAGCATCGGTGTGTTCCTCGATTGGGGGCTGCCGAAGGATCTGTTGCTGCCGTATTCCGAAGAAAAGCGCCAGATGACCGCCGGCGAATACTGCGTGGTGCACGTCTATCTCGACAAGCACACCCGCCGCATCACCGCCACAGCGCGTCTGGATCGCTACCTCGACAAGACCCCGGCCAATTACAGCCAGGGCCAGGAAGTTGATCTGCTGGTTGCCGAAGCCACCGACATGGGTTTCAAGGCGATCATCAACAACAAGCACTGGGGCTTGATTCACAAGAATGAAATCTTCAAGTTCATGCGCGCCGGCATGAGCGAGAAGGGCTACATCAAGGAAGTCCGCGCCGACGGCAAGATTGCCTTGAGCCTGCAACCGGTTGGTCAGGAAGCGGCCAGCAGCCTGAACTCGAAGATCCTCGCCAGGTTGCGCGACAACAGCGGCACACTGCCGGTCAGCGACAAGAGCGATCCAGCGTTGATCAGCAGCCTGTTCGGCGTCAGCAAAGGCAACTTCAAGAAGGCTATCGGCGCGCTGTACAAGGAAGGCAAGATCGTTATTCATGCTGATCGCATTGAACTAACCTGAGACACCGCTGGCCCCATGTAGGAGCTGCCGAAGGCTGCGATCTTTTGACTTTGAAGATCAACAGATCGCAGCCTTCGGCAGCTCCTACATGAGGGCGGGTGTGATGAAGAAGTCTCTGGTTGCCTACGTTGCCACGCTGGTGACGTTTCTGTTGCTCGACGGCGTCTGGCTCGGCCTGTTGATGGCGCCGACCTATCGCGAACTGCTCGGTTCGCTGATGCTGGAAAAACCGCTGCTGGTTCCCGCAGCGGTTTTTTATTGCCTGTATGTTTTCGGCTGTGTGGTGTTTGTGGTGCTGCCGGCAGCGACCTGGCAGTGGGCGGCGAAGCGGGGCGCATTGTTGGGGTTGATAGCTTACGGCACGTATGACCTGACCAATTGGGCGACGTTGCGTGGCTGGTCGGTGCAGGTGACGTTGATGGATTGGGCATGGGGAACGTTTGCCACGGCTGTGGCTTGTGCTGTTGGTTTTTTGTTGGCGAGGCGGTTTGCCACGGTCTGATCCGAAATGCGGGTTGGCGGTGCGGACCTCTTCGCGAGCAAGCTCGCTCCCACAGGGAAATGCGTTCAATTGTGGGAGCGAGCTTGCTCGCGAATGGCGGCGCAGCCGACAGCCATTCACCCCTGCCGCCACTGAAGAACTAAATGTCTTTTCCAGACGGCTTTTTCCGCCCGACTGATTGATAATCCCCAGCATTGTTTTCTGACCATTGGATGGCCTGCCATGTTGTGTATGTTCGAGGTGTTGCGGTGAGTATTGAGCGGCGCAACGCCGACAGTTTTGCCCTGCAAGTGATGGTCGGCCTCTGCCTGATCTGGGGCGTGCAGCAAGTGATGATCAAATGGGCGGCGCCGGACATTGCGCCGGTGATGCAAGCGGCGGCGCGCTCCGGAATTTCTGCGTTGCTGGTCGGTTTGCTGATCTGCTGGAAGGGCGGCTGGGATCAGGTTGGCGTGACCTGGCGTGGCGGGCTGCTGGCCGGTGCGCTGTTCGGTCTGGAGTTCTTCTTCATCGCCGAAGGTTTGCAGCTGACCACCGCCGCACACATGTCGGTTTTCCTCTACACCGCACCGATTTTCACCGCGTTGGGTGTGCATTTCCTGTTGGCCAGTGAGCGCCTGCGACCGCTGCAATGGCTGGGCATTCTGCTCGCGTTTATCGGCATCGCGATTGCCTTCGCCGGCGGTGTGTCGTGGGACAACCTTGACCGGCGCATGCTGCTCGGCGATGCCTTTGGCGTGCTGGCTGGCGCCTGTTGGGGCGCAACCACAGTGGTAGTGCGCGCCTCGCGGCTGTCGGAAGCACCGGTGACGCTGACCTTGTTCTATCAGTTGATCGTCGGCTTCCTCGGCCTGCTGCTGATCGCGCTGTTCAGCGGGCAGATCACCCACGTCAGCCTGACCCCTGTGGCGGTGGCCAGCGTATTGTTTCAGGGGCTGGTGGTGTCGTTCTTCAGCTACCTGATCTGGTTCTGGTTGCTGCGCCGGTATCTGGCAGCCAACCTCGCGGTATTTTCGTTCATGACGCCACTGTTCGGCGTCACCTTTGGCGTGTTGCTGCTCGGCGAACAGTTGACTGTTAACTTCGTGGTCGGCGCCGTGCTGGTGCTGCTCGGTATTACCTTTGTCAGCGCCGAGCAGTGGCTGCGTCGGCGTTTGCGCAAAGCGCTGGGCCAGCGCTAGCCGACTGCATCGCCAGGCCGCCGGCAATCAGCAAGCCGCTGCCGGCGATGATCAGCGCCGGCTGCAAGCCACCGCTGAAATGGCTGCTCAGCGCCGCCAGCAACGGGCCGCTGAGTTGGCCGACGGCGAAGCACGCGGTGAGCATGCCGGCATTGCGCTGGGTGGCGTGCGGCGCCAGTTCCCGCGAGCGCTGCATGACCAGTTGCATGCAGGCGAGGAATGGCGTGCCGCAGAGGATCACCCCCAGTGCGAGGCCGATGCCGCTGCCCAGCAGACAGGCGAACACGCCTGCCGCTTGCAGCCACAACGTCGCCATCAACCAGTGCCGGGTGGTTGCGGGATCGTGACGCCGCAGGCTCACCAGCAACACACCAAGCGCCGCAGCCAGACCAAAGCAAGGCCAGAACAGATCCGCCTGCCATTGTCCGTGAAACTGCGCATTAGCCATTTGCGACAGAAAGGTCGCCGGAATGATGTAGCCGACGCCGTAAAGTGCATAGATCAAGGCCAGCCGTCCGATGCCCCGATTCGATGGACTGACTGGCGCTGCAACCACCGTTGCCGTTGCGACAGGCGTTGGCAGCAGTCGCCATACGCCCAACATCATCACCAACGCAGCCACTGCATAAATCAGCCACAACGTTGCGGACGTCTGATTCAGTAGATGTGAGACCAGCGCCAACAACCCCGTCAGAAAAATCCCCAAACCCGGTCCGGCAAATACCAGAGCGCCCAAACGTGGACGACCCGCTGCGGCTGCCAAGGGTTGGCTTAAAGACGTGATCATCACCAGAACCCAGGCACTTGCCACTCCGGTGCCAAAACGCAGCACCAGGTGCGACCAGAAACCATCGGCCCAAAACGACGCCAGGGTCAGCAGCACGCACAACCACAAGCCGCCGTGCAGGCGCCGCTGAACCTGCTGCGGGCGATGCGCGAACATCGCGTCGACCGCGCCGAGCAAGTAGCCGAGGTAGTTGGCCGCCGCAATCAGACCGGCGGCCGTCAGGTCGATCTGGCCTTCGCTGAGCAGGTGTGGCATTTGCGGGGTGAGGGCGAAACGCCCGATACCCATGGCCATCATCAGGGCCACGAAGCAGGCGGATAAGCGAATCAGGGGCGACATGGTCGGGATTCCTTTGAAGGATCAATGACCGTCAGGCTAGGACTGATTGACTTTCTTTAAAATTGAATAATAGTGAGTAACTTGTTCTGTTATGGAGAAAGGTTGTGGAGTTCAGCCAACTGCGGATCTTTCAGGCCGTGGCCGAGGAGGGATCAATCACCCGCGCCGCCGAACGCCTGCACCGGGTGCCGTCGAACCTGTCGACCCGGCTCAAACAGCTCGAAGAACAACTCGGTGTCGAGCTTTTCGTCCGTGAGCGTCAGCGTTTGCAGCTGTCGCCTGCGGGAAAAGTCCTGCTGGACTACACCGGCAAACTGTTCGCCTTGCGCGATCAGGCCAGTGCGGCGGTGATGGGCGGCAAACCGGCCGGCGATTTTGCGTTGGGCACCATGTACAGCACGGCGGCGATTCATCTGCCGGCGCTGCTGGCGCGTTATCACAAACAGTATCCAGCGGTGAATCTACAGGTGCAGTCAGCGCCCAGTGGGGAGTTGCTGGAGGGCTTGCTCACCGGCCGTCTTGATGCCGCGTTGGTCGACGGCCCGCTGGAACTGGCCGGGCTCGACGGCGTGCCGTTGTGCGAGGAGCGGCTGGTGCTGATCACTGAAATCGATCATCCGCCGGTGCGCAGCGCCCGGGATGTTGAAGGGCGTTCGGTGTTCACCTTTCGTCGCGGCTGTTCCTACCGCATGCGCCTGGAGGCGTGGTTTTCGCACTATCACGCGACTATGGGCCGGGCGATGGAGATCGAGTCGTATCAGGGCATGCTCGCCTGCGTGATTGCCGGCAGTGGCGTGGCGTTGATGTCGGAGTCGATGCTGGCCAGTCTGCCGGGGCGCGATAGCGTCGCGGTGCATCCGTTGGCCGAGCCATTTGTGGCTGCGACAACATGGCTCATGTGGCGCAAGGGCATGGTCGGCGCCAACCTCAATGCCTGGATCGAGGTGCAGCAGGCTGTCTATCCTGCGGCTCAGATCGAAACCCGGGAAACAGCCTGAACCAATGGCGGCATATTCTGTTCAATTCAGTAACAGATCATTGCGGATTTGGCCGAGCATTGCGTAGGACTTCGGACTATTATCAGTGCGAAGCGACCTCAGAATTCCGGCCGCTCAGCACCACCCTGAAGGGGGCATGACGATGAAAGAGAAAATTCAAAACTGGCTGCACGATTTGGGTGTTGCCCTCGGTTTGATCGAACCGCCTCTACAACCTGTACCGATCCGCACCGATGACGAGCAGCGTCGCCGTCAACAACGGCGCCGGTAACGCCCCCGATCCGAGATCAAGGATTCAAGATCAAGAGATCGCAGCCTGCGGCAGCGCCTACATGGATTAATGTAGGCGCTGCCGCAGGCTGCGATCTTTTGCTTTTCAGTGCCGGCCGATTTCCAGCAAAAAACTGCTCAAGTCATTCGCGGTCTTCGCGGTCTTGAGCATGCGGTCTTCCTCGGCGGTGAACGCCGTCAGTCCGAATTCATCTTCCAGATGGAAGATCAGATCTTCTATATCGGCTTTCTCCAGGCCCAATTGCACCAGGCTGGTGTTGTCGGTGAATTCGCGGGTTTCCAGCAGACGCCGGATATATCGATGCACGGCGGCACGCACGGCAGCTCTTCTCATGGCAGATTTTTTCTGATGGTTATTCTGCTTGATTGAAGCAGGCCTCAGGCGTGGCCGCGTAACCACTGGTCAATCATCGAGCGCAAATGCTCCCCGGAAAAGCTGCCGAAATGCCCGCCATGCACGGTGCGTATTGGCAACTTCTGCAAACGTCGCAGACTGGCGGCGTAGTCCTGCAGATCGGAGTGGTAGGCGTCTTCGATCAGCGGCCCGTCGTAGATGATGTCGCCGCTGAACAGGGTTTGCGTCGCCGCCTCATACAGGCTGATCCCGCCCGGCGAATGCCCCGGTGTGTGCAGCACTTGCAGCGTGCGATTGCCCAGATCGAGCACATCACCGTCCTCGACAAACCCGGTGGCCGGCGCGGCTTTGACCCGGTATTCGGCGTAGCACAACGGGCAGTCCGGATGCGCTTCGAACATGTCATCGCCGACGAACGCGCGGCTCAGATCGTTCTCGCCATCCGGCGCTGCAAGGATGTCCGCTTCGGCGCGATGCACCAGCCGTTCAGCAAACTCATGATGCCCGGCGATATGGTCGAAATGGCAATGACTGGCCACCGCCACCAGTGGACGCTCGGTGATCCATGGCAACTGCTCGCGCAGGCTCACCAGCCCCGAACCGCTATCCAGCAACAGGTCTTTGTCGCGACCCTGAACGTGCCAGAGGTTGCAGCGGTAAAACGGCCGAATATACGGCTCGTGAATCAGCCGAACGCCATCGCTCAGGTGCTGCACCTCAAACCACTGATCGCGAGAAACGATCTTCATCAGTACTTTTCTCCCGGCGTAAAAAAACGAGTGTGGCAACCGACGCCACACTCGTCGAAGAAAGCATCAAGTCGTTATGTTTCAGCTTAGATCGCGCGAGCCACCGAGACAGGACGGCGCGAGGCGAGGCTCACCACCACAAAACTCACCAGACCCACAGCCAGGCTGTAGTAGATCGGCGTGTTGGCGTCCAGACCGTCCTTGAACATGAACAGCAGCGCGGTGGCAAAACCCAGGCCCATGCTGGCGATGGCGCCGGCGGTGGTCGCGCGTTTCCAGAAGATCGCACCGATCAGCGGGATCAGCATGCCGCCCACCAAGAGGTTGTAAGCGAGGGTCAGGGCGCTGATTACATCGTTCACTACCAACGCGATACCCAGTACGACAACACCGGTCAGCAGGGTGAACAGGCGGTTGATGCCCAGGCTCGACTGTTTGCCGCCACGCAGTTTCGGCAGCAGGTCTTCCGTTATGGTGGTGGCAGCGGCGAGCAGGCCGGCGCTGGCGGTGGACATCATCGCAGCGAGTGCCGCAGCGATCACCAGACCCCGAATGCCGTCCGGCAGCGACAGTTTGACGATGGCGGCGAAAGCGTTGTTGACGTTGTCCAGATCCGGGATCAGCACATGCGCAGCCATGCCGATCAGCGCGCAGGCCAGGCCGTAGACGATGCAGTAGATGCCGGCGATGCTGCCGGCATATTGCGCGACTTTCGCGGTTCTGACGGTGAACACCCGTTGCCAGATGTCCTGACCGATCAGGATGCCGAAGAAGTAGATCATGAAGTAGGTGATGATCGTGTCCCAGCCGATCGTGGTGAAGCTGAAGGCAGTGGCCGGCAGTTTCAGCACCAGTTCGTCCCAGCCGCCGACGCGGTACAGGCAGATCGGCAACAGGATGAACATCAGGCCCACGGTCTTGATGATGAACTGGACGATGTCGGTGAGGGTCAGCGACCACATGCCACCAATCGCCGAGTAGATCACCACGACGCCGCCACCAACGAGTACCGAAACCCAGAATGGCAGGTCAAACAGCACTTGCAACACGGTGCCGATCGCCAGGATCGAGGTCACGCCGATCATCAGTGCGTAGGCCAGCATGATCGCCGCGCTCGCTGAGCGGGCCATCGGGTTGTAGCGTTTTTCCAGGACCTGGGTAACGGTGTAGATCTTCAGTTTCAGTAGCGGTTTGGCGAGGAACAGGTTCAGCGCAACGATGCCGCAACCGAGTGCCGCGCACAGCCAGAAACCGGAGATGCCGTGCACGTAGCCCAGACGTACGGTGCCGACGGTTGACGCACCACCGAGTACGGTCGCGGCCATGGTGCCCATGTACAGGCTTGGGCCGAGGTTACGCCCGGCGACGAGAAAGTCCTCGTTGGTCTTGGCCTTGCGCATGCCGAAGTAGCCGAGCAAGAGCATGCCGGCGGCGTAGATGAGGACGACGAATAAATCCAAAGCCATGATGGCGTGTCTCCGATTGTCTTTTTTATGTTGAGGCTGAATTCGAATCTCACTGTGGGAGCGAGCCTGCTCGCGAAGGCGGTCTGTCAGTCACATCAATGTTGAATGTGCTGAAGTCTTCGCGAGCAGGCTCGCTCCCACAGGGGATCGGCGTCAGGCGGCCTGACGCAGTTCAGTTTTTTCTACGACTTGGCTGCGGTCATCCTTCGGGCCGAACACCTCGCGCGGTTCCGGGAACAGGCTCAGCAGCGTCAGGTACACCACCGAGGCCAGGCCGAGGGTCACCGGCAAGCTGATGTCGATGCCGCCGGCCATTTCACCCAGTGGGCCAACGAACTGCCCCGGCAAATTGACGAAGCACAAGCCAACCGCCGCGCTCGGGATCCATGCACCCAGGCCACGCCAGTTCCAGCCGTGGCTGAACCAGTAACGCCCACCCTGTTCGCCGCGCGTGAAGACTTGCAGGTCATCCGGGCAATAGAAGCCGCGACGCACCAAGAGGCCGATGATCATGATCACCATCCATGGCGTGGTGCAGGTGATGATCAGCACGGCGAAAGTCGACACGCTTTGCACCAGGTTCGCCGCAAAGCGCCCGATGAAGATGAAGGCAATCGACAGCACGCCGATCAGCAGCGTCGCTTTCACTCGCGAGAGAACACGCGGGAACACGCTGGACATGTCCAGCCCGGTGCCATACAGCGAGGTGGTGCCGGTGGACATGCCGCCGATCACCGCAATCAGGCACACCGGCAGGAAGAACCAGCTCGGCGACACCGCGAGCAAACCACCGACATAGTTGTTCGCCGCGATGTAGTCCGGCGCCTTGATCGCGACGATGGTCGCGGTGGTCAGGCCGAACAGGAACGGGATGAACGTGGCGATCTGCGACAGCACCACCGCCGCCATGATGCGTTGCTTGGACGTTTCACGCGGGATGTAGCGCGACCAGTCGCCGAGGAACGCGCCGAAGGAAATCGGGTTGCTCATTGCCACCAGGGCGGCACCGATGAACGCGGCCCAGAAGCCCGGCTGACCGAGGCTGACGGTGCCGGCGTAATGCGCGTCGAAAGGACCGGCAAAGGCGAAGATGCCCAGCAGGAACAACAGGCTGGCGCTCCACACCGCGATCTTGTTCACCCACAGTAAAAAGCGGAAGCCGTAGATGCACACGGTCAGCACCAGAATCGCGAACAGACCGTAGGCCAGGCCAAGGGTCAGGTCGGTTTCCGGCAGACCGATCAGGCGTTTTGCACCACCGATCAGCGCATCCCCCGAACTCCACACCGAGAGCGAGAAAAACGCGATAGCGGTCAACAGCGACAGGAACGAACCGACGATCCGCCCGTGCACGCCGAAGTGCGCACCGGACGACACGGCATTGTTGGTGCCGTTGAGCGGGCCGAACAGGCCCATCGGTGCGAGGATCAGCGAGCCAAGCAGCACGCCCGACACAATCGCCCAGACGCCGGCCTGAAAAGACAGACCGAACAGCACCGGGAAACTGCCGAGCACGGCGGTGGCAAAGGTATTCGAACCGCCGAAGATCATCCGGAACAAGTCCGTCGGGCCTGCGTTGCGTTCGTGGTCCGGGATCTGTTCGACCCCGTGGGTTTCAATCTGCGTAAGGCTTTGGTCGTTGTTGTTGTTATTCATGATCTGCTCCGATCATAAAGGCGCGCCTCATCGTGCGTGAGGCGTCACCTGTTTGGCTAAGGGGATGGCAGCCCTTCCGGCATTGCGGACAAATGTTCGTGACAGGCCAGCCAATGGCCTTGTTGTTCTAGGCTCGACGTTTGTTTCTTGAAAACAATCGTCTCGCGCTCCTGGCTGAAGTGTTGCTCCCCTTGCATGCGCAGCTCGGTGGCCACGTCATGGATGAAAATCGCCACGTCACCTTGCAGGCTGACGAAGGCGTTGCTCGAGGTGCACGACAGCACCTCGAAGCCATCCTCGGCGCGCCAGCTGTCCCACAAGGCCTGATAGGCATCGCGCGACAGCAGCGGCTGTTCGAGGGTGTAGAAAACGAAACTTGCATCGGCGCTGAACGCGCCGAAATAAGCTTCGCGATCGTTACGGGCGAAGGCGGACACCAGGTCGGCGGCCGCTTGCAAAACCTGATCACGTGCGTTCATGACCCGACCCTCAGCGATGGACCACGCCAGGCAGTACGCAGAGCATTTCGTACAGCAGGTTGGCGGCCAGCAGCGAGGTGTTGCCGGTGGTGTCATAAGCGGGCGAGACTTCTACCAGATCGCAGCCGATCAGGTCGAGGCCTTGGCAGCCACGGATGATTTCAATTGCCTGAATGGTCGTCAGACCGCCGATTTCCGGGGTGCCGGTGCCAGGGGCCCAGGCCGGATCGATGCCGTCGATGTCGAAGCTCAGGTACACCGGGCCGCCGCCGACTTTCTCGCGCACTTCAGCCATCAGCGGTGCCAGCGACTTGTGCCAGCACTCTTCGGCCTGAACCACGCGGAAGCCCTGATCGCGGCTCCAGTTGAAGTCTTCAGCGGTGTAACCCTGGGCGCGCAGACCGATCTGCACCACGCGATCGCAATCGAGCAGACCTTCTTCGACAGCGCGACGGAAGGTCGTACCGTGGGCGATTTTCTCGCCGAACATGTGATCGTTGACGTCAGCGTGGGCATCGATGTGCACCAGTCCGACCTTGCCGTGCTTTTTATGAATCGCACGCAGGATCGGCAAGGTGATGGTGTGGTCGCCACCCAGGGTCATCGGGATCACGTTGTGCTCGAGGATGTTGTCGTAGGCTTCTTCGATGATGCGCACGGCGTCGAGCAGGTTGAAGGTGTTGATCGCCACGTCACCGATGTCGGCAACCGACAGCGAGTCGAACGGCGCAGCGCCGGTGGCCATGTTGTACGGGCGGATCATCACCGATTCGGTGCGGATGTCGCGTGGCCCGAAGCGGGTGCCGGGGCGCAGCGAAGTACCGATGTCCAGTGGCACGCCTACGAAAGCAGCGTCCAGGCCGGCAGCGGTCGGTACATGGGGGAGTCGGAGCATGGTGGCGATGCCGCCGAAGCGCGGCATTTCGTTGCCGCCCAGTGGTTGGTGAAGAATCTTGTCCACGGGTAAGGCCTCATCGTCTTTGTTTTATTTATGTCGGCGCGCCGTTGAGCAAGGGTTCGGACGCCGCTGTGGGGCCGATGATGCGAAATGTAGTGCGGGGAAAGAATCGCTACGGGCAAAAACTTAGTTCAGATTTTTCTAAACTAATGGTGAGGCTGGGATTAGACTTTGGCGGGTTCAAGATAGTGATCGGCTGGATATCGCTGCCCTCACCCCAGCCCTCTCCCGAAGGGAGAGGGGGCTGATCTCCATGGCTTTCAAATCCTGAGATCGACTCGATATCACAGGTCGATGCGCATCCTGAGAGCACCGCGGTCGGCTCCCTCTCCCTCCGGGAGAGGGCTGGGGTGAGGGAAGGTTCTATCAGGCAACACATCTCTAAAGCCCGGAGCAGACATGGCCAACGCTTTACCCGACCTGAAACTGTTGCGCATCTTCGTCAGCGTCGTGCGTCATCAGGGTTTCGCCAACGCCCAGCAGGAACTCAACCTGTCGACCTCGGCGATCAGCACCTACATGAGCCAGCTCGAAGCCGCGCTCGGCCTGGTGCTGTGTCATCGCGGGCGCGGTGGGTTCAGCCTGACCAGCAAGGGCGAGTTGTTCCATCAGGAAACCCTGCGCCTGCTCGCCGAACTCGAAGGTTTCGAGCAATACGCCGCCGCGCTCAAGGGCGAACTGCGCGGCACGCTCAACCTCGGCGTGATCGACTCCACCGTCAGCGACAAGGCCTTGCCATTCGCCGAGGCCATCGGCGCCTACAGCCAGGAACACCCGGCGGTGCATTTGCATCTGTCGGTGATGAGTCCGTACGAACTGCAACTTGGCGTGCAGGACAACCGACTCGATCTGGCCATCGGTGCGTTCTCCACGCGCATGAGCGGCCTGATCTACATGCCGCTGTACCGCGAGCAGCACTGGTTGTATTGCAGCAGCCGCCATCCGTTGTTCAACGAGCGGCGTATCCCTGAACAGGTCATCACCCAGCAGCGCATGGTCGGGCGTGGGTACTGGAGTCAGGCGGAACTCGCACGCCACGGCTTCAAACACAGCGCCGCGACGGTGGAAAGTATGGAGGCACAGCTGATTCTGGTGCTGTCCGGTGCCTACATCGGTTATTTGCCGGAGCACTACGCTCAGGCCTGGGCCGACAAGGGTGACCTGCGCGTGTTGCTGCCGGCGACCTTCGGTTATCAGGCACCGTTTTCGATGATCATGCGCCGGGGCCGTAGCCGTGAACCGCTGATCCAGACCTTCCGCGATTTGCTCAAAGCACAGCTCAATCAGGTTTAAGACCGATGTCCAGAATTCAATGCCCGCGCTGCCTGCGCCCCCAAACCCATTGTCTGTGCCCGCTGATCCCGAGCCTCGACAGCCGCACGCGGGTGTTGCTGTTGCAGCATCCGAGCGAGGTCAGTCATGCGTTGAATACCGCGCGGTTGGCGGCGCTGGGGTTGAGCAATGCCGAGCTGATTGTTGGCGAGGTGTTCGAGGATTTGCCGACGCTGCTGAACCGTCCGGGCTATCGGGCGCGGTTGTTGTTTCCCGCTGATGATGCGCAGCCGATGCAGGCTTACGGCGAGTCCGATGAACCACTGTTGTTGGTCGTTCCGGATGGCACCTGGCGCAAGGCGCGCAAAATGTTGCACCTCAATCCGCTGCTGGCGGCGTTGCCACGGGTGACGCTGGCCGAAGGTGGGGTGTCGCGCTATCGCTTGCGCAAGGCACCGGGGCCGGGGGCGTTGTCAACGATTGAAGCGATTGTGCAGGCGTTGCAGACGCTGGAGGCTCCGGCCTCATTCGAGTCGTTGCTCAAGCCGTTCGAAGCGTTGATCGAGGGGCAGATTGCGGCGATGGGGGCGGAGACCTTCCAACGTAACCATGGCGATAGATAGGCGTTGATTGTGCCGGCCTCTTCGCGAGCAAGCTCGCTCCCACAGGGGAACGCGTTCCAAAATGTGGGAGCGAGCTTGCTCGCGAAGGCGCCAGATCAATCACCGCAAATCTCAACAATGACTAGCGCTCACGCATCGCCTCGGTCCGGGCTTTCAGCACGGGTTTGAGCAGATAATCCAGGACACTTTTCTCCCCGGTAATAATGTCCACCGTCGCCACCATCCCCGGAATAATCAGCAACGGTTTCACATCCCCGCCCAAGTGGTTCTTATCAGTGCGCACCTGAATCAGATAAAAACTGTTGCCCTTGTCATCGGTAATCGTGTCCGCACCGATCAGTTCCAGTTTGGCGCTCAGCCCACCATAAATCGTGTAGTCATAAGCACTGAACTTGACCATCGCCTTCTGCCCCGGATGCAGGAACGCGACGTCCTGCGGCCGCACTTTAGCCTCGATCAACAGGTTGTCTTCCAGCGGCACGATTTCGACCATGTCGCTGCCCGGTTGGACCACGCCGCCGATGGTGTTGACCTTCAATTGCTTGATCACCCCATGCACCGGTGAGGTCACGGTGGTGCGGGTCACGCGGTCGTCGATGGCGATGCTGGTCGCGGTGATTTTCGACAGGTCGGTGCGTTTCTCATTCAGCTCTTTCGCGGCCTCGGAACGGAAGGTCTGTTCCGACTCGTCGATCTTGCTGCGGATCTCGGCAATCGCCGATTCAGCGCGGGGGATGGCCAGCGTCGTCGCGTTCAATGAGCCTCGGATTTCCACCGCGCTGCGTTTGAGGCGGAGGATTTCCACGGGTGACACCGCGCCGGTTTTCACCAGCGGTTCGGACATGTTCATCTCTTGCTGCAGCAGCGCCAGACTCGAGCTGAACTGACCTTGCTTGGAGCGAAACTCGGCGAGTTCCTGAGTCTTCTGCCGCAGTTGTTCGCTCAACGTGCGCTGCTCACTGGCCAACCGGCGCTGGCGTTGTTCGTACAGTGAGCGTTCGTCCTCGGCGACTTGCGGCGCCTTGGCGATGACCTCATCGGAGAGCTTGAACGGCCGGCCCTCGGCCTCCGCCGACAGCCGTTCGACCTGCGCCGTCAACGCATAACGATCCGCCTCACTCTCACCCTTGTTCGAGCGGAAACGCGTGTCATCCAGGCGCAGCAAGGTGTCGCCCTTGTTAACCATTTGCCCTTCACGCACAAAGATCTCGGTGACGATGCCGCCTTCAAGGTTCTGGATCACCTGAACCTTGCTCGACGGAATCGCCTTGCCTTCGCCCATGGTCACTTCTTC
Organism: Pseudomonas sp. 43A; assembly: GCF_013363935.1. Lineage (NCBI taxonomy): Bacteria > Pseudomonadati > Pseudomonadota > Gammaproteobacteria > Pseudomonadales > Pseudomonadaceae > Pseudomonas > Pseudomonas sp. 43A. The sequence goes on along the minus strand of NZ_CP054880.1, from coordinate 5,426,455 downwards.
GAGCACGGCGAATTTGGCCCAGACCACCGCGCTGATCAGCAACGCCGCCGCCAGCCACACGGTGATCCGCGACCAGCGCGGTGAATCCTGCAATGAAGCGCCAGCGGTTTCCGGCATGAATTCGGCTTCGGCGCTTTTGCCGAAACTGTCGAAGTAGCCGCGATCTTTGCTATCGGAGGAAGCAGACATGGGGCAACTCCTAAACCGCCGCCGAGCCGACACGGCCCTTGCGCAGTGCATCGATGACCGCTTCTTTCGGACCGTCGGCGACGACCCGGCCGTTGTCCAGCACCAGCAACCGGTCCACCAGACTCAGCATCGAAGTGCGGTGGGTGACCAGCAGCAACGTTTTGCCTTGCACCCAGCCGTGCAGCTTCTGCCGCAGTTGGTCTTCGCTACTGTTGTCCATGGCACTGGTGGGCTCGTCGAGCAGCATGATCGGCGGGTCGAGCAGCAGCGATCGCGCCAGCAAAACGGCCTGGCGTTGGCCGCCGGAGAGCAATTGTCCGCGCTCGCCCACCGGCCGGTCGAAGCCTTGCGGATGCTGGCGAGCGAGTTCGGTGACGCCGGTCAGTTCGGCGACTTCGAGCATCCGTGAATCGCTGATGTAGCGCGCGCCGAGTGTGAGGTTGTCGCGCAAGCTGCCGGCGAGCAGCGGCAGATCGTGGGCGACGTAACCGATCTGTTGGCGCAGGTCGGCGACGTCAAGTTGTCTCAGGTCGAGGCCGTCGAGCAGCAGTTGGCCTTCTTCGGGTTCATAGAAACCCATGACCAATCGCGCCAACGTGCTTTTGCCCGAACCGCTGCGGCCGATGATGCCGACCCGCTCACCGGGTTTCAGGCTGAAGCTGACATTGCTCAGCGCCGGCGCATTCTGGCCGTTGTAATGAAAGGTCACGCCGCTGACGTCCAGCGCGCCTTGCAGTTGCGTACGTTCCAGCGGCCGCTGTTTGCCGTCGCGTTCCTGCGGCAGAGCCATCAGCGCATCGGTGCTTTTCATGGTCAGTTGTGCTTGCTGATAGCGGGTGATCAGCCCGGCAATCTGCCCCAGCGGTGCGAGCACGCGGCTGCCGAGCATGTAGCTGGCGACCAGTGCACCGACGCTGAGGTTGCCGGCGATGATGCTGTAGACCCCGGCGACAATCGTCGCCATCCCCGAGAATTGCTGAATGAACAGCGTGCCATTGGTGGCCAGTGCCGAGAGATTGCGCGCATGGCTGTCGAGGCGGGTGAGGGCGCCGTGGGTGCTTTCCCATTTGTGCTGGCGCTCGCTTTCGGCGCTGCAGGCCTTGAGGGTTTCCAGGCCACCGAGGGTTTCGATCAGTACCGCTTGGCGTTCGGCGCCGAGGCTCAGGCTCTTTTGCACGGTGTCACGCAGGCGCACCTGAATGATCATTGCGAAGAGGATAGTGATCGGAAACGCCAGCAGGGGAATCACCACCAGCCAGCCGCCGAGCAAGCCGATCACTACCAGCATCAACACCACGAAAGGCAGGTCGATCAGACTGGTCAACGTCACCGCCGTGAGAAATTCACGCAGGCCCTGAAAGTCATGAATGCTCTGGGCGAAACCGCCGATGGTCGCCGGCCGTGCCTTCATCGACATGCCGGTGATGCGCTCGAACAATGTGGCGGAAAGGATCACATCGGTTTTCTTGCCGGCAGTGTCGAGCAAGTGCGCACGCACCACCCGCAACACCAGTTCAAACCCGGTGCCGATCAACAACCCGATCGACAGCACCCACAAGGTCGAGGTGGCCTGATTCGGCACCACGCGGTCATAGGTCTGCATGACGAACAGCGGCACCATCAGGCCTAGCAAGTTGATCAGGAAACTGGCGAGGATCGCATCGCTGTAGAGCCATTTCGACAGCTTCAGGGTGTCGCGAAACCACGCATGCACTCGTGGCACCAGCGGTGAACGGAGGTCTTCGAGTTCGTGGCGCGGCCGAGCGAACAAGGCCTGACCGCTGTAGTGCTCAGCGAGTTCTTCACGGTTGATCCATTGCTCGCCGCCATCGGCTTCGCTGGGCAGGATCAGTGCTTTGCCGTCGTCGCCGAAGCGCCGTAAAACAGCAGTGCGACCGTCGTTGAGCAGCAGCAGAATTGGCAGATTAAGTGGCGAGATGTCTTTCAGCTCGCGGCGCAGAATACGCGCCTGCAACCCGGCCCGGGCGGCTGCGCGGGGCAGCAGGTCCAGACTCAGACGCTGTTTGTTGAGGGGCAGCCCCGCACTCAGGCTGGCGCGACTGACTGTCGCGCCATGCAGTTTGCAGAGGATCAACAGACCGTCGAGTAACGGATCATCGAAGCTCAGCCGCGGATCGACCCCGGTGTGGCCGGGTTCCATGCTGGTCATATTGATCGCTCCCCTGTTACCGCTTCATTGATCGTACCCACGCTCTGCGTGGGAACGATCGGGGCAAAGCTAACTTCTGCGCCGTTTATTTCAGTTCGGGCAGGCGCGCTTCGTTTTTCACTTCGGTCGCAGCGATCGCATCGGCCGGCAGCACCACCCTTTGTTTGCTCAGCAACTGGCCCATGTTCGCCAGCACGCGGTACATCGAATACTCCTCGGTGTAGCGGATTTCGGTGTAGCGACGGTTGGCGTTGTAGAGCTCGTTTTCACTGTCGAGCAAGTCGAGCAAAGTCCGTTGGCCGAGGCCGAACTGATCCTGATAGGCCGCGCGTACGCGTTTGGTGGTTTCCGCGTATTCGCGGGCGGTCGGGGTCTGTTTCTTCGCGTTAAGCATGGCGTTCCACGCCAGGTGAATGTTCTCGTTCAACTGACGCAGGGCGTTGTTGCGGATATCCATCGCCTGGTTGATCTGATGCGCATCGGAGGCCAGACGTGCCTTGTCACTTCCGCCACGGAACAGGTTGTAGTTCATCACCACACCTACACGCCATTCGTTGTCGTGGCCTTCATCGCCCTGCACGTTGTTGTTCGCACCGACTGCGGCTTCAGCATCGAAACGTGGATAGAACGGCGACTTGGCGACTTCGTACTGGCTCTCGGCCGATTGCACATCAGCCTGCGCCGATTTCAGATACGGGTTGTTTTCGACCATGCTCTGCTGCGCTTCCGGCAGGCTGGTCGGCAATTCGCCACGGGTCGAAGCCGGGGTTTCCAGTTCATCGGGCATGCGCCCGACCACGCTGTAGAAGTTCGATTCGGCGTCCGCCAGATCGACTTCGGCGGTGTCGAGGTTGTTTTGCGCCAGCGCTTTACGAGCGACCGATTGATCGGAGTCAGCGGTGCTGCCGACGCCGCGCTCGGTGCGCAGGCCGATCTGGTCGTTGACCCGCAAATGCGCCTGCAGGTTGTTCCTGGCCAGGGTCACCAGTTCGCGACGCTTGAGCACTTCGAGGTAAACCTCGATGGTACGCAGGGCCAGATCCTGGGCGGTGCCTTGCGCGTAATACGCGCGCGAATTCGACACGCCTTTGGTGCGCTCGACTTCGTTGGCGGTGTTGAAGCCGTCGAACAGCATCTGCCGCAGGCGCAACTCGGACTGGGTGTAATTGAGGATTTCGGTGTGGTGATTACCGAAGGCCCGGGTGTTGGTGTTATCGCTGTAGCCACGGCCATACGCAGCGTTCAAATCGACCGACGGATAGAAGCCGCCCTTGGCCACTTTGATTTGTTCATCAGCCGACAGGCGGGCGTCCACGCGCGAGGCCAGTTCCGGGTGAGTGGCGATGGTGCTTTGTATTGCTTCGGTGAGGTTCATGGCCTGGGCTTGAGAAGTGCAAGCCATGGCCAGCAAAACCGCGCTGCAGAGGGGGGTTAGAACGCGCATGGGTGCATCTCCCTGAGTCCTGATGGTGTGTTACTGTCGCCAAATATTTGACGATATTTATAGGTCTAAGCGTTTCACTCTTGTAACAACAGAGCTAAGAACATCCTAGAGCGTAGCTAAGAAAAATTTTTCATAAGCCTTATGCCGAAAAAAACTTATGCGCTTTGTAAAAACCGGCACATTGTTCAGCATGAAAGCCTTTGTTTTATGCGCTTTAGGGAGCGCAAAAAGGCTTGAGGAAAGTTCCACTCACTTTGCGACATACGGCGAAGTACTGCTGAAGGGGAGGGACGCGTAACGGTTGATGAGCGACAGATTTTTGTCACTCGGGTGATTCACCACCGTTACGTAGCGTTAGTAGGCGTATGGCTTTGATCAGGATGCGGAAGTGCTTGATAGCACTGATGTTTCCGAAAGAAGCCACCTGCGAAACGAACTGTCGAAGGTGCGAGCGTCGCCTGCGACAACCCGATTGAGCCATGGGCTGCTTCGCTTACCAGTGCCGACGGTGGTCGGCAGCGGAGGATTTCACATGGCAACGCTCATCGGGATAGTCACTAAAGTCATTGGCCAGGTTTTCGCCCAGTCAGCCGACGGTACTAAACGCGCACTGGTTGAGGGGGATCGCCTGTATGCCGGCGATCAACTGATCACCGGCGCGGAGGGCGCCGTCGCCGTTCATCTGCAAAACGGCCAGGAACTGACCCTCGGACGCGGCAGCAGCATGACCATGACCGGTGAACTGCTGGCGGGTCAGGCGACGCATGTCAATGCTGCGGAGGCTGTGACCCCGAGCGACGCGCAATTGACTGACGTCGAGCAGATCCAGAAAGCCATCGCCGCCGGTGACGACCCGAGCAAAACCGCTGAAGCCACTGCGGCCGGTCCGAATGCCCCGGGCGGCGCACCGGGAGAGGCGGGCGGCGGCCACAGTTTTGTCCTGCTGACGGAAGTCGGTGGACGCGTCGACCCGATCATCGGTTTCCCCACCGCCGGATTCGGCGGTATTCCCGAATTCCCTGAAGAACGCCACAACGCGGTGATCGACAACGGCGATGACACCCCGGCTGTCGTAGTGCCGCCACCGGTCAACAATCCTGTAACCCTCACGGGCCTGAACGTGGCGGGCGGCGAACTCAATCTCAATGAAGCCAATCTGCCTGCCGGCTCGGCGGCCAACCCTGGCGCACTCACGCAAAGCGGCAGCTTTACCGTGTCGGCGCCGGACGGTCTGACCAGCCTGAGCATTGGTGGCATCAATGTCATCGTTGGTGGCGTGCCGATCGGCTTTCCGCAATCGATCACCTCGCAACTGGGCAACACCCTGACCATCACCGGTTACAACCCGGCGACTGGCGTTGTCAGCTACAGCTACACCCTCAACGGCAACGAAAGCCACGCGGCCGGTGACGGCGCGAACAATCTCAGTGAACAGTTCACCGTGATTGCCGGCGACAGCAATGGCGACACCGCGACCGGCACGCTCGACGTCAACATCACCGACGATGTGCCAAAAGCCTTTGATGACAACAATGGCACGGCGTCTGAAACGCAGCTGACACTGACCGGCAACGTGCTGACCAATGATGTGCAAGGTGCTGACCGTGTGCCCACCGGGCCCGTCACTCCAGGCACTTTCACCGGCACTTACGGCACCTTGGTACTGAATGCCAACGGCACTTACACCTACACGCTCAACACCAACGATGCCGACTTCAAAAACCTGCACGGTGGCGGTAACGGCACGGAAACCTTCGCCTACACGATCACCGATTCGGACGGTGATACCAGCACCGCCAATCTGGTCCTGCAGATTCATAACAACGACGACCCGGTGGTCATCAATGGCCTGAACGTCGAGGGCGGCGAGCTGACGGTCTACGAGAAAAACCTCAGCGACGGCAGCGCTCCCGACTCCACCGCGTTGACCCAAAGCGGCACGTTCACCATCACTGCACTCGATGGCGTCACCACCCTGACCGTCGGCGGCATCGCCGTCGTGACCAACGGTGTGGCTGCCGGCTTCCCACAATCGGTCACCACACCGCTGGGCAGCACACTGACCATCACCGGTTTCAACGCCACCACCGGCGTGGTCAGCTACAGCTACACCCTGGTCGACAACGAAGCGCATCCAACCGCCAATGGCGCGAACAATCTGCCTGAGCAGTTCGCCGTCACCGTGGTCGATGACAACGGCACCACCGCCAATGGCACCCTCGACATCAATATCGTCGACGATCTGCCAAAAGCTGTGGATGACAGCAACACCGGTACTGCGTCGGAAACCCTGCTGACCCTGACTGGCAATGTCCTGACCAACGATGTGCAAGGCGCCGACCGCGTACCTACTGGGCCGGTAACCCCAGGCACTTTCACCGGGACTTACGGCACCTTGGTACTCAATGCCAACGGCACCTACACCTACACGCTGAACACCAACGACGCCGACTTCAAAAACCTGCACGGCGGCGGCAACGGCACGGAAACCTTCGCCTACACCATCACCGATTCGGACGGTGATACCAGCACCGCCAATCTCGTGCTGCAGATCCACAACAACGACGATCCGGTGATCATCAACGGCCTCGACGTCAATGGCGGTGAACTCACCGTCTACGAGAAAAACCTCAGCGACGGCAGCGCTCCCGACTCCACCGCGCTGACCCAAAGCGGCACGTTCACCATCACTGCACTCGATGGCGTCACCACGCTGACCGTCGGTGGCATCGCCGTCGTCACCAACGGCGTCGCCGCAGGCTTTCCGCAATCCGTGACCACTCCGTTGGGCAGCACACTGACCATCACCGGTTTCAACGCCACCACCGGCGTGGTCAGCTACAGCTACACCCTGGTCGACAACGAAGCGCATCCAAACGCCAACGGCGCGAACAATCTGCCTGAGCAATTCGCCGTCACCGTGGTCGATGACAACGGCACCACCGCCAATGCCACCCTCGACATCAATATCGTCGACGATCTGCCAAAAGCTGTGGATGACAGCAACACCGGTACTGCGTCGGAAACCCTGCTGACCCTGACTGGCAATGTCCTGACCAACGATGTGCAAGGCGCCGACCGCGTACCGAGCGGGCCGGTCACTCCGGGCACTTTCACCGGGACTTACGGCACCTTGGTCCTCAACGCCAACGGCACGTATACCTACACGCTGAACACCAGCGATGCCGACTTCAAAAACCTGCACGGCGGTGGCAACGGCACGGAAACCTTCGCCTATACGATCACCGATTCCGACGGTGATACCAGCACGGCGAATCTGGTGTTGCAGATCCACAACAACGACGATCCGGTGATCATCAACGGCCTCGACGTGAATGGCGGCGAACTCACCGTTTACGAGAAAAACCTCACGGACGGCAGCGCGCCCGACTCCACCGCGCTGACTCAGAACGGCACGTTCACCATCACTGCACTCGATGGCGTCACCACGCTGACCGTCGGTGGCATCGCCGTCGTGACCAACGGTGTGGCCGCAGGTTTCCCACAATCGGTCACCACACCGCTGGGCAGCACACTGACCATCACCGGTTTCAACGCCACCACCGGCGTGGTCAGCTACAGCTACACCCTGGTCGACAACGAAGCGCATCCAACCGCCAATGGCGCGAACAATCTGCCTGAGCAGTTCGCGGTCACCGTGGTCGATGACAACGGCACCACCGCCAATGGCACCCTCGATATCAATATCGTCGACGATCTGCCAAAAGCTGTGGATGACAGCAACACCGGCACTGCGTCGGAAACCCTGCTGACCCTGACCGGCAACGTCCTGACCAACGATGTGCAAGGCGCCGACCGCGTACCGAGCGGGCCGGTCACTCCGGGCACTTTCACCGGGACTTACGGCACCTTGGTACTCAATGCCAACGGCACCTACACCTACACGCTGAACACCAACGACGCCGACTTCAAAAACCTGCACGGCGGTGGCAACGGCACCGAGACCTTCGCCTACACCATCACCGATTCCGACGGTGATACCAGTACCGCGAACCTGGTGCTGAACATCCACAACAATGACGATCAGGTCTATCTCAACGGCCTCGACGTCAATGGCGGCGAGCTCACCGTCTACGAGAAAAACCTCAGCGACGGCACCAGCCCCGACACCCCGGCGCTGACCCAAAGCGGCACTTTCACCGTCACCGCGCTCGATGGCTTGCAAACCCTGACCGTGGGCGGCATCAGCGTGGTGACCGGCGGCGTGGCCGCAGGCTTCCCGCAATCGATCGTCACGCCACTCGGCAGCACGTTGACCATCACCGGCTATAACCCTGCTACCGGTGTTGTGAGCTACAGCTACACCCTGGTCGACAACGAAACCCATCCGAACGCCAACGGCGCCAACAGCATTACCGAGAACTTCAACGTCGTCGCCACCGACACCGATGGCAGCACCGCCAACGGCCAGATCAACGTCAACATCGTCGATGATTTGCCCAGCGCCCACCCTGACGCCGCATCGGTGGCGGAGGGCGGCACGGTCAGTGGCAATGTCCTCGACAACGACATAGGCGGCGCTGACGGCCCGGCCGTGACCGGCGCAGTGGTCGGCGTGCGTGCCGGTTCTGATACCTCGACCTCGGCCATCGGCGGCCTCAACAGCAACATCAATGGCACCTACGGTTACCTGACCCTGGACGCCAACGGCAACGCGGTCTATCACAGCAATCCCAACACCGTGAGCGGCCCGGGCGCGGTGGATGTGTTCACCTACACCGTGCGTGATTCCGACGGTGATGAAAGCACCACCACCATCACCATCGATGTCGCCAACAGCAAACTGTGCGCGACCAGCGACACCGACGTCACGGTCTTCGAGAAAGCCCTCGACCTGACCAAGGACGGCGCGGATCTGGCTCCCGGTACAGTCACTGGCAGCGATCCGACCAGCACCGGCGAAACCGCGTCCGGCACCTTGGTCGGCTCGGTCACCGGGGCGGTCGGCGCGATCAGCTATGCGCTGGTCGGCAGCGCCACCGGCAACTACGGGCAAATCGTCCTCAACCCCAACGGCACTTACACCTACACGCTGACCTCGCCGGCGAGCACCACCCCGCATGCCGACGACGGCGCCAACACCCTGAGTGAAACCTTCACCTATCAGGCCACCGATTCACTGGGCAACATCGTCACCAGCACCATTGTCGTCAGCATCGTCGATGACGTGCCGAAAGCCGTGAACGACAGTAACGCCAACACGGCCTCGGAAACGCAACTGACCCTGACCGGCAATGTGCTGACCAACGATGTACAAGGCGCCGACGTGGTCGCGACCGGAGCGAATGCCGGGCCGATCACCGCCGGCACGTTCACCGGCACTTACGGCACGCTGGTGCTCAACGCCAACGGCACGTACACCTACACGCTGAACCCCAACGATGCCGACTTCAAAAACCTGCACGGCGGCGGCAACGGCAGCGAGACGTTCACCTACACCCTGACCGATGCCGATGGCGATACCAGCACCGCCAACCTGGTGCTGAACATCCACAACAACGACGATCCGGTGGTGCTCAACGGCCTCGACGTCAATGGCGGCGAACTCACCGTCTACGAGAAAAACCTCGGCGACGGCACCAGCCCCGACACCCCGGCGCTGACCCAGAGCGGCACCTTCACCGTCACTGCGCTCGATGGCCTGCAAACCCTGACCGTCGGTGGCATTGCCGTGGTCACCAACGGTGTTGCCGCAGGCTTCCCGCAATCTGTCGTCTCGCCGCTGGGCAGCACTTTCACCGTCACCGGTTACAATCCGGCGACCGGGGTCGTCAGTTACAGCTACACCCTGGTCGACAACGAAACCCACCCGAACGCCAACGGTGCCAACAGCCTCACCGAGAACTTCAACGTCGTGGCCACGGACACTGATGGCAGCACGGCTAACGGCCAGATCAACGTCAACATCATCGACGACCTGCCAACCGCCAAACCCGACACCGGCTCGGTGACCGAGGGCGGTACGGTCAACGTCAGCGTATTGGGCAATGACATCAGTGGTGCCGATGGCGCGGCCACGGTGGTCGGCGTGCGCGCCGGCAGCAACACCGGCAGCTCGGCCATCGGCGGCCTCAACAGCAACATCAATGGCAACTTCGGTTACCTGACCCTCGATGCGGCGGGCAATGCCGTCTATCACAGCAACCCGAACTCGGTGAGCCCACCGGGCGCCACCGACACCTTCACCTACACCATCCGCGACAGCGATGGCGATGAAAGCACCACGACCATCACCATTAATGTCGCCGACAGCAAACTGGTGGCCTCGGTCGATCAGGACGTGACGGTGTATGAAAAAGCCCTCGACCTGAGCAAGGACGGCGCGGATCTGGCCCCCGGTACGGTCACCGGCAGCGATCCGACCAACACCGGCGAAACCGCGACCGGCACGCTGGTTGGTGCGGTCACTGGCGGCACAGGCGCGATCACCTACACCCTGGTCGGCAGCGCCACTGGCACTTACGGGCAGATCCAGCTCAACGCCGACGGCACCTACACCTACACGCTGACCTCGGCACCGAAAACCACACCGAACGCCAACGACGGGGCGAACACCCTCAGCGAAAGTTTCACCTACAAAGCCACCGATGCACTGGGCAACAGCACCACCAGCACCCTTGTGGTGAACATCGTCGATGACGTACCAAAAGCGGTGGCGTCGGATCGCTCGGTGGCAGCGGTGGAGATCGATTCCAACCTGCTCATCGTGCTCGACATCTCCGGCAGTATGGCCGACGCCTCGGGTGTGCCGGGCCTGTCGCGGCTGGCCCTGGCCAAGCAGGCGATCAGCGCGTTGCTCGACAAGTACGACGACCTCGGCGATGTCAAAGTCCAGCTCGTCACCTTCAGCAGCAACGCCACTGATCGAACCACGGTATGGGTCGATGTGGCGACCGCGAAGACGATTCTCGCCGGCCTGACCGCGGGTGGCGGCACCAACTACGACGCCGCGGTGGCGGTGATGCAAACCGCCTTCAACACCTCGGGCAAACTCACCGGGGCGCAGAACGTCGGTTACTTCTTCTCGGACGGCAAGCCTAACGAAGGCGACATCAACGCCGCTGATGAAGCCGCGCTGAAAAACTTCCTCGATGCCAACAACATCAAGAACTACGCGATCGGCCTCGGCAGCGGGGTGAGCAACGCCAACCTCGACCCGCTGGCCTATGACGGCATCAGCCACACCAACACCAACGCGGTGGTGGTCACCGATCTCAATCAACTCAACTCGGTGCTCTCGGGCACTGTGCAGGGGGCGCCGGTCACTGGTTCGTTGCTGGGCGAGGGCGGCACCTTCGGCGCCGATGGCGGTTTCATCAAGTCCATCGTGATTGACGGCACCACTTACACCTACGATCCGAAAGCCCTCAGCGGGCAAGGCTCGTTGACGCCAAGCGGCGGCATCAACCACGGCACCTTCAACACCGCCAACAACACGCTGAGCATTGCCACCAATAACGGCGGCACACTGCTGATCAACCTCGACAGCGGCGACTACACCTACACCTCGCAGAAAACCACGGCGGTGGTGATCACCGAGAACATCGGCTTCACCGTCAGCGACAACGATGGCGACCTTGCCAGTTCGACGCTTACCGTGAAGGTGATCCCCAACGCGCCGCCAGTGGCGGTGGACGATCACGTCATCACCAACGTGCTCTCGGGTAATATCGTCGTGCCGGGCGAGTTGCTGTTGGCCAACGATACCGATCCGAATGGCGATACGCTCAACGCCTCACCAACCACCTTCAACACCGGTTGGGTGGCGAAGGGCGCGGACTTCACCGGCACCGGCGCCATTACGTTCAACGGCAACAGCAACAGCGCCGCCAACCAGACCCTGGCCGATGTGCGCAATGCCTTCGCGGCCAACACCGCAGCGATGACCGCTGTACTGGTGATCAGCGGCTACCTCGGCGCGGTGACCAACGCCAATGCCAACGATGAAGACCTGATCACGGTCAAACTGAAACAGGGCGAAACGCTGAACCTGGATCACAACCTGGCAGCCGGGCACATCACTCTGGAGTACTCGCTCAACGGTGGCGCGTTCGTCGCGATTGCCGATGGCGGCACCATCACTGCCAGCGCCGATGGCACCTACCAGATCCACGTCACCAACATCAGCAACCCCAGCGGCGGCGGTAACCCCAACGCGGCGGAAAACTATCAACTGACCATGACGGTCAACTACGCCGGGGCCCACGACATCACCCCGGACTTCCACGGCAGCTACACCGCCAACGATAACCACGGCGGCAGCGACACGGCCAATGTGACCATCAGCTATCAGGACGGCCACACCCTCACCGGCACCTCGGGGGATGACGTGCTGGTGGCCGGCAGCGGCGACAACATCATCAACGCCGGCGACGGCAACGATGTGCTTACCGCCGGTTCCGGCAACAACGAACTGCACGGCGGCGCCGGCAACGACTTGCTCTACAGCGGCCCAGGCAATGACCTGCTCGACGGCGGCACCGGTATCGATACCGCCAGCTATGCCCACGCCACCGCTGCGGTCACCGTCAACCTCGGCCTGCTCGGTGCGCAAAACACCCTTGGCGCCGGCACCGATACGCTGACCGGCATCGAAAATCTGGTCGGCTCGAACTTCAATGACACGTTGACCGGTGACAACAATAACAACGTCATCAACGGTGGTTTGGGCAACGACATCCTCAACGGTGGCGGTGGCGACGACCTGCTGATCGGCGGCATGGGCAACAACACCATGACCGGTGGCTCAGGGGCCGATACCTTCCAGTGGCTCAAGGGCAATAGCGGCCACGACCTGATCACCGACTTCACCCCCGGCACTGACAAGCTCGACCTGTCGCAACTGCTGCAAGGTGAAAACGGCACCACCGCCTCGCTGGATGACTATCTGCACTTTACTGTCAGCGGCAGCGGCGCCTCGGTGCTCACCAGCATCGACGTCAGCGCCATGGCCGGTGCCACGCCGAACCAGACCATCGACCTGGCCGGCGTCAACCTCGCCAGCCATTACGGGGTGACGCCGGGAGCGGGTGGGGTGGTTGCCGGTGGGCATGACACGGCGACGATCATCAGCGGCATGCTGAATGATCATTCGTTGAAGGTGGATACGGTGTAAGCGACGCCTGAAATGACAAAACCCGCCGTCCCGGTTATGGGGCGGCGGGTTTTTTCTGTCTGATGGTATGGCGTTGCTCATTCTGGCCCCTTCGCGAGCAGGCTCGCTCCCACATTGGAGTTCGGTTAACTGTGGGAGCGAGCCTGCTCGCGAAAGCGTCAGATCTGACGCCGAATAACTCAGCGGTTGATCACGCCTGCATCAACCCGGTAACTCCAGATTATCCATCACCCGATTCACCGCCAGTTCGCCGAGCATGATCAATTGCGCGATCCCCAACAGCGTCCTGCGCTGTGACGCGGGTATGAGGTGGGCGAAGTCATGGGCGATGGTTCTGGCTGAGGCGAGTGTTTCGCTGGCATCGGCCAGCAGTTCTTCGTTTTTGAAGTCTGCGGTCACGGCGTACATCCGGCGGGTTTTGCGTGGCGGTGGGGTGGAGCCGGGTGGGCAGAGGTAGTGATCGAGGGCGCGGTCGGCGGCTTCGTGGAGTTTTTTTGAATCGAGGGATTCGTAGGGGGAGGTGGGGTCGGTTTCGGGTGGGTTGGGTGTTGGTTTGATCATGGTGAGACTCCGTGGTTGATTTGGCCGCCACGGCTCATCGCTAAACAAGTAAAGGTGGCGGCTGTACGCAGGTTAGCGATCCGGGTCACAGAAACCCCGGGTAGACCCGAAGGTCTCCCACGCACAGCCACCATGACGCCAAGTGCAGATAGACAAAGCTGCAATTGAGACTGGGGATTGAGCGTCTGTAAGGTATCGGATCGCTAAACCCGATCGCTGATTCGTCAGCGACCGCACCACAATAGAACCCGCCCCCAAGGCGCACAAGCCGGCGGATTCTGGCGTAGCTGTAGGCAATGGCGCAAGAATTTGTAGCCTGTAAGGCGTATCTGAAGGTGTCTTTTAAACGACCGTGTTTAAAATGGATTTTGCGCTGACTTCACTGGCCCCTTCGCGGTCAGCAGAAAAAACCTCGATCAAGCCCCGCTGTTTAAATCACTTATTAAATAAGTCCGTCCCCTTTGTCCTAATGGCTCGCTGAAGGTTGTGATATTCAAGTCAAAGCCCAAGGCAAAAGTACGGGGTTATTTCATGCATATCGCACTTTGACGGTCTCCCCCATATCCTGTTCTTGCTGAGAAGCCGTTTTTGTTGACAGCTAAAAAGTCGTAATAAATATTATTTTCAGATCTTAGGAAACGCGTTACATAGACCCAAGCGTATGTTTCGGTAAATCGGTATTTAATATTCAGGATTGGGGTGTGCACGGTTGAGAGTTCATCTAGTGGAATTATTCTTCCGCCAACAGAAGTGACCCATTTCTGGAAATCTGGTACGTAAATGCTGGGGCTGTAAATATAGTTGATTACATTGCCGGTGGTAACGGTGTAGCTTTTTGATTGTCCGGCAGAGTCCGTTACCGTAATGATGGCCGAGCCATTTCCCTCACTTCTGACTGTGCCTAAGTCATCGACAGATGCAATGCGGTCATCGGACGAGCTATAGACGTATGGGCGGGTGCCACCGTTTGCAGCGCGAAGAGCTGCGGTATTGGCAGGGTCTGCGCCTGTTCTTTCCCACGGGGTATTTGTACCTGCGATAGATACATTTCTGCCCTGGAGTGTGAGCGGTGAAGTATCGACGATAAACTCTGGAATGGAGGTGACAGCATAAAGCCGCAGTGGAAATACAACCGCCTGAGCCTTGTCTGTTGAACCGGCAAAACCGACGGCGAGTTCCACGGTCACTTGGCTGCCGTCCTTGAGCAACTTCAGCCATTCAACTGGTGCCGGTACTGACAACCCATCCACCGAATCATTTGGCTCTCCTGACCTGACATTGGTATTGACCGGGTTGCCAGCGTTGTCAAAACCCTTGCACGTTACCCAGATCGGTTGCCCTGGCTCGAACGACGGCCACTTCAGCGCGATAATCCGGGCGTCGGTGGCCAGTTCATTAACCTCCAGTTCCGTTCCCGTATTGCCGGCGATGTTCGGTGTCGACAGGCGCGCATCCCCATCTGCAATCTTCAGCACCCTGATGTTGACCGAGTCTGATTGCCCCGCCGGCGTGCCATTGCGATTCAGATCCCAGCGCAGCTCAATCACTTTGCCATCCCGCGCCGCCAGAAACTTCGGACTTAACACTGTGTTCACCCGCTTGTTGCTGTTGAATTCCACCAGTGGGAACGGCGACGCGCCCGTTGGCGGATTGACCTCCACCAGTCGGGCCTTGTCGTTGCCTTGGGCCTGGAGGTATTCGATCCGCATGGTCACGCCGTTCGGATAGGCCAGCAGATCAATCGGGCTGACCGCCGGTGCCACTAGAAATGGCGGCAGCAGTTCCACCGGGTTAGTGCCTGTCACCGTTGCTTTCGCCGTGTTGGAGTTACCCACCAGACCCACATCGGGCCTGTGCAATTCATAAGTTACGGTGACGTTACTGCCCGCGAAAACCTTGTCGTTGGGCACTTCAAGGAACAAGGTTTTCTTGGAGCCGAACGGGTCTGCTTCAACTTTGCCGGGAACAGTCACCACTACGTCGGCGGGCTGGCCTGTGTTTTTAGCGGTGTAGGTTGCGAGCACTTCATCGCCCGCCATAAAGCGGTTGTCCGCCGTCAGAACCACCACCAATAACGGCTTACCGGCCAGTTTTTCCAGATCGATGATGCTCGCGTCATCTCCCGGGAAGTCTTCCAGTCGTTCCAGGAGGATCGGCATAGGCAGGCGCGTGCCATCCAGATCCTCATCCACACTCTGCACCGGCGACCACGGCGCATCGGTGTCCGGGCCGTTGCCGATCTGGTCGGTGACGGTGTAGGAGAAATGCAGTTTTTTATCCAGACGTTTCGCCTTGTCGAGATAGGCGCGGGTGATGGTGAAGCAAATGGTGATAGGGGGTTCGTCACCGGGATTCGGCGGTTGCGGCGCCTGATTCGGATTGACCTTGGGCTTGGGCTCCAGCAGTTCGCCGTTGCACTTGAGGGTGATGAGGTCGTACGCCCGGCAATACGGATAGGCCACGCACACTTCGGCGCTGACGAATTCCGGGCCGACGCCGTCCTTGATCACATCGGGCAATAGCAATTTGAGTTCGGAGTGGCCACCGGGGTCGGTCAGACGATCTTTGAAGCCGGGGCGGATGCGGTTATAGAGGATTTCCAGCGATGGGGTGGAAGTGCCTCGATTGGCGCTCCCACGCCTGACGGTGTAGTAAAGCTTGTTGACCTTGTCCGGATGCAGTCGACCCTTGGGGATGCGCAACGTGGTGCGCACGTTCGGATCCTCAATGGTCTTGCTGTCCAGTGCGGTCACTTCATCCTCAAGCCAAAGCTCCATGACATCGCCGGGATCCATGGTGCCCGACAACGGTGGATCGATGATGACAACGGCGCCTTTACCGTCGTCGACCAGCTCATAGGCCACCAGAGACGCGCCGATGTGTGCGCCTACCACTGACTCGGTCTGGCCGTTGATTAGTGGCGGTTTCAGGACGAGGACGGTGTTTTCCGGTGGGGTTGAGGTGGTCACGGATGAGGCTCCTGCATGGTGGGAACGGGCAGGGGTTATCAGAGCGCTTAATTGGAGATTGCGCACCTGTCAGATCTGACAGGTGAGTGCCTTTTCCTGACGAACGGTTATTCGCCCGTCATCAGCGTTTGTGCAGGGTTTTCTGCCGCAAAATATAAACCGTCACCAACACCGCACTGGTCAACATAAACCCCCGCGCCCACGGCAGTGGCACCAGGTAGCACGAGAACAGAATGCTCGCCCACATCAGCCCGATCGCGTAGACCTTGCCCTTGAGCGGTATGCCATTGCCATCGAGGTAATCGCGGATCCACGGGCCGAGCCGGGGATGCTCGACAAGCCAGCGATAAAAGCGCGGAGAGCTACGCGCGAAACAGGCCGCGGCGAGCAGAAGGAAAGGGGTAGTGGGCAGGACGGGCAGGAAAATCCCGATCACCCCCAATGCCACGCTGAGCCAGCCGATGGCCAGCAGGAAGTAGCGCAACATCAGGGGGCGGTTGCCTATGGGATTGTCCATAGGCCGGATCTTAGTGGTGACGTGGCTTGAGGATCGCCGGTTTTTCGTCAGGCGCCTGGCACAGCAGGTACAGCGCGGTCAGGGCTTCCGGAATCTGTACGATCATGTCGTCCATCAGGTTGGCGTCTTTGGCGATGTCTTCGAATTCCGGCTGTTCGTCGAACAGGCCCGAACCGACCATGATCGGCAGGAGCATTTCGCTGACTTCTTCTTCGGCGGTTTCGAACCAGGCGGCTTCACGCAGGAATACGCCTTCCATGAAGCCAATGCACCAGCCGCGCAGCTCGGAATCGTCCGGCTCGTCGCCCAGATCCAGTTCGCATGGCAGCTCGAACTCTTCATCCGAGGCCAGTTGACGGGCGATGTGCGCCTTGAGGCCGATCAGGGTGGCTTCGATCTCTTCGCGCTGAGCGTCGCTGCTGTAATGCGGCTCTTCGGCGAACAGGGCGTCGATCCACTCACGCTCCGGTACATCTTCGGCGCAGATCGACAGCGCGGTCAGGTAGCCGTGAGCGGCCACGTAATCCAGCGCCTCGTCATGCAGCTCGTCGGCGTCGAGGAAAACTTGCAGGCGGGTCAGTTGCTCAGCGAAGGACATTACGGGGCTACCTTGGGGAATAAACAATGCGGGAATTCTAGGCCTTCTTGCGCGCTCAAGCCAGCCGCATGGCAGATTTGCCGCAATTGCCGGGCTGCATACAAATCCTGTGGGAGCGAGCCTGCTCGCGAAAGCGGCGTATCAGGCACCTTTGTATCGACTGATCCTGCGTATTCGCGAGCGGGCTCGCTCCCACAGGGGATTTATCTGTGTCTTATCAGCGGCACCCTGTGCAGCGAAGGCCTCGGGTATACTGCCGCGTTTTGCGCTCCCTGCTCGTATTGCGGATGTCGTGCAATGCGCTCTTACGTTTTGTTTAAGCAGCCCTGGCTGTCCTGAACCAGCCTGTGCAGGGATGTTTCGGTAGATTTTTGGAGTTTTTATGCTCGAACAGGCTCAACGCGTCCTCAAGGACATCTTCGGCTACGACAGTTTCCGTGGCCGTCAGGGTGCAATCATTGAGCGCGTTGCCAGCGGCGGTGATGCGCTGGTGCTGATGCCTACCGGTGGCGGCAAATCCCTGTGCTTCCAGGTGCCGGCGCTGCTTCGCGAGGGCCTGGCCGTGGTGGTCTCGCCGTTGATCGCATTGATGGACGATCAGGTCGCTACTCTTGAAGAATTGGGCGTTGCCGCCGCTGCCTTGAACTCGACACTGAGCGCCGAACAGCAGCGCGACCTCGCCACGCGAATCAAACGTGGCGAAGTGAAGATGTTGTATCTGGCGCCCGAACGTCTGGTACAGCCGCGCATGCTGTCGTTCCTGCAAGGGCTGAACATCGCGCTGTTCGCCATTGATGAGGCGCACTGCGTATCGCAATGGGGTCACGATTTCCGTCCGGAATACCTGCAACTGGGTCAATTGGCCGAGATGTTCCCCGACGTACCGCGCATCGCCCTGACGGCCACAGCCGACAAGCGTACCCGCGAAGAGATCGTCACGCGTCTGCACCTGCAAAATGCCGAGCGCTTCCTGTCGAGCTTCGACCGCCCGAACATCTTTTACCGCATTGTGCCCAAAGAGCAGCCGCGCAAGCAGTTGCTGGCGTTCCTCGCCGAACGGCGCAGCGATGCCGGCATCGTTTATTGCCTGTCACGCAAGAAAGTCGAGGAAGTCGCAGCGTTCCTGAGCGAGCAGGGCTTCCCGGCGCTGCCGTATCACGCCGGTCTGCCCAATGATCTGCGTGCCTTCAATCAGAAGCGCTTCCTCAATGAGGAAGGCTTGATCATGGTCGCTACCGTGGCGTTCGGCATGGGCATCGACAAGCCCAACGTGCGCTTCGTCGCCCACCTCGATCTGCCGAAATCTCTTGAGGCGTATTACCAGGAAACCGGGCGCGGCGGCCGTGACGGTCTGCCGGCGGATGCCTGGATGGCCTACGGTCTGCAAGACGTGGTGATGCTCAAGCAGATGCTGCAGAACTCCGAAGGCGATGAGCGGCACAAGCGTCTGGAACAACACAAGCTCGACGCGATGCTGTCGCTGTGTGAAGAAACCCGCTGCCGTCGTCAGACCCTGCTCGCGTATTTCGATGAAGACATGCCCGAGCCGTGTGGCCATTGCGACAACTGTATCGATGGCGTGCAGACCTGGGACGCCACCGAACCCGCACGTCAGGCGCTGTCGGCGATTTTCCGTACCGGTCAGCGTTATGGCGTCGGTCATCTGGTTGATGTGCTCTTGGGCAAGGACAACGAAAAAATCCGCAGTTTCGGCCATCAGCACCTGTCGGTGTGGGGCGTCGGCAAGGCGTTGAGCGAAAGCGAATGGCGCTCGTTGTTCCGTCAACTGGTAGCGCGCGGTCTGGCGGATGTCGATCACGAGGGTTATGGCGGCCTGCGTCTGAATGACAGTTGCCGGCCGTTGCTCAAGGGCGAAGTGAGCCTTGAATTGCGCCGCGACCTCAAACCGCAGGTTACCGCCAAAACCGCGAGCAAGAGCCCGGCCAGCCAACTGGTGCGCGGTGAAGAGCGCGAACAGTGGGAAGCCCTGCGCGCGCTGCGACGCAAACTGGCCGAAGAACATGGTGTGCCGCCGTACGTCATCTTCCCCGATTCGACGCTGCTGGAAATGCTCCGCAGCCAACCGACTTCACTGGCGGAAATGGCCCGGGTCAGCGGCGTCGGTGCGCGCAAGCTGGAACGCTACGGCGATGCCTTCCTCGAAGTGCTCGGCGGCGAGGTCGAGGCGCCGAAAGCGGTGGCTGACGTGCGCCACGAACTGATCACCCTGGCCCGCGCCGGCATGACGCCGCTGCAGATCTCCGGTCAGCTGCAGTGCTCGGAGAAGAATGTGTACACGATGCTTGCCGAGGCCATTGGCAAGCAGCAGTTGTCGCTCGAGCAGGCGCTGGATTTGCCTGAAGAGTTGATGGGTGAGGTGCAGGACGCGTTCCTCGATGGCGAGGGCGAGTTGCCGTCGGTCGCCGAAATCGCTGAGCTGTTTGCTGGGCGTGTTCCGGAAGGCGTGTTGTATTGCGTGCGGGCTGCATTGCAGTCGGAATTCGAGATGTAATTTGGCCGTCGCCCCTCACCCCAGCCCTCTCCCGGAGGGAGAGGGGGCCGACTGAGGTGTCTTGCGCCATACATCGACCTGAATGACCGGGTCGATTATGGATTCAGCGTTGAGCTGTCAGGTCGGCGTAATTCCCAAATATCCCCCGATCAGTCCCCTCTCCCTCTGGGAGAGGGCTAGGGTGAGGGGGGCCTCGAGATGTAACGATTCAGTACAGACCGCCACTTGCCTATAACTGCAGCTCATGCTTAGCTGGCTAATAATTAGATTTTCTTTATTTTCAGTCTAACCGTGAGTGTTTTATGCCGTTAACCGATCAACACCGCTTTGGCATGCAACTGGCCCAGATGTCCCGTGGCTGGCGAGCCGAACTGGACCGCCGACTGGCCGGGCTGGGTCTGTCCCAGGCGCGCTGGCTGGTGCTGCTGCATCTGGCGCGTTTCGAAGAGGCACCGACCCAACGCGAGCTGGCACAGAGCGTCGGCGTCGAAGGGCCGACCCTTGCACGCTTGCTCGATAGTCTGGAAAGCCAGGGCCTGGTGCAACGCCAGTCCGTGATGGAAGACCGCCGGGCGAAAAAAATCGTCCTCTGTGCACCGGCCCTGCCGCTGATCGAACAGATCGAAACCATTGCCACACAACTGCGTCACGAATTGTTCGAAGGCGTCGACGAGGCGGATTTGAAGGTGTGCATGCGGGTTCACGGGCACATTCTGGGCAACCTGGAAAAATCTTGAGGCACATCCCCGTGCCGTATCTTTGAGAGATCGCGCTGAGCCGACTATAAGAACTACTGGGCAATATCGTGTTCGTACCGGATGTGCGAACGCATAGAAGTCGGTTTTGCTTATTTAAGGGATGCTCATGCTCGCAAGTCGGCACGTGGTACTGCGCGGTGGCGCCAAATGGCTGCTGGTCGCTGGCGTATTCAGCTATTCGGCCTGGTCGATGGCCTTGGGGCTGGGTGATATCACTGTTCATTCAGGCCTCAATCAGCCGCTCAAGGCCGACATCGCGTTGGTCGATGTCGGCGGGCTGACGCAAAACGATCTGGCGGTGCGACTGGCCACGGCGGATGAATTCGCCGAGGCCGGAGTCGAGCGGGTGTTCTTCCTCAACGACCTCAGGTTCATTCCGATCCTGCATGGCAATCGCCAGATGATCCGGGTGACCTCCAGTAAACCGGTCAACGAACCCTTTCTGAATTTCCTGGTGCAACTCAATCAGCCCAATGGTCGTTTGCTGCGTGAATACACGTTGCTGATCGATCCACCGGGCTCACCGGGAATCGTGCCGGCCACCGATGAGCCGGATCCACTTGCGCAATCCTCCGGTTTTCCTACTGTCGAGCCTGCCGTGGCTGCGCCGCAGGCAGCGCAGGGCAAGCGCGATTCGGTGCCAACGCCTGCCACCCCGCCCGCCACCGATGCGCTGGCCGAGCAATTGGCCGCCAGTGTGTTGCTGGGCCAGCAACTGCAGAAGACTGTCGACGAACTCAATGCAAAACTGCAGACACAAGATGTGCAGATTGCCGACGGCAAGAAGCAGATCATTGACCTGCAAACGCGCCTGGTCGAGCTTCAGCAAGCGCCGCCACCGACTGTAGTGACACCCGTACCGGCTTCGCCCCCTGTTGTGACGCCGGTCGCGTTCAGCGATGACGGTTTGAACTGGCCATTGCTCGGTGGCTTGTTGCTGTTGCTGGGGGCACTGGCCGGGTTGTTTGTGCACCGTCGCCGGCAACAACAGACACCGGCTGACGAACCGCAACCGTTTTTGCCGCAGGGCAGTGAGCCGGATTTGCCTGAAGCCGAAAACGCAGGATCAGTCAGCGCTCCGGTCTCTGCCCAACACCGCGAAGAACCGGCGGCGGGTGATGTGCTGGAAGCAGTAGGGATCTATCTGGCCTATGGCCGACTCGGCGAAGCTGCCGGGCTGCTGCGCGATGCCTTGCACAAAGAACCGGAGCGCACCGATATCGGTTTGCAGTTGCTTGAAGTACTGGGGCGCCAGGGTGACAGCGCCGCGTTTGAACAACAGGAAAGTCATTTGCGTGAGCTGGGCGTGCCTGTCCAGACGTTACAGGATGTGCGCGCTCGACATCCGAAACTGGCAGGCGCGGCGCCGTTGGCCGGCGCGCCGCCGGTCATTGCGGCGGCCCCCATTGTCCCGGCACCACCGGTGCCAGAAGATGATTTCGAGTTGAATCTGGGCGAGTTGTCGATGGATTCCAGTTGGGATCTGGAGGACAGCCGCCCGGCCTCAACCGGACCGTCGGCTGACACCTCGGCGCTGGGTTCCAGCCTGCGAGTACTGCCTCAGGACTTCGAGTTGCCGGAGGCGACCAGCGAAGACGCTGAGCTTGAGTGGATCCCCGAGCCGGAGGCCGAGCCGCTGGATGAAGATTTTCTCAATGAATTTGCCGATACCGAGCCGTCACTGGTGTTGCAACCGCTGGATTCGCAGGAGCCGGAGCCGATCCATGACGAAAATTCCGGAAAGCTCGAACAGGCGCAGACGTGCATTGACGACGGTGACATCGACAGTGCGATTGCGTTGCTCAACGAATTGCTCAAGGAGGGGGATGAGCCGTTGAAGCAAACGGCGCGGACGTTGCTGGCGGGGATTCGCTGAAGCCAATGTTTCAGCGGCGTATCGAATATTGCCATCGCGAGCAGGCTCACTCCCACATTGGAATGCGTTCCTCTGTGGGAGCGAGCCTGCTCGCGAAGACGGATTCTCAGGCGCCCTGATCAGAAGGTCTGGCCAAGATTCAGATACACCGCCTGCTCATTCGCATCATTCAACCCATAACTGAAATTCAACGGCCCCAGCGGCGTGTCAAAACCGATAAACACACTCGCGGCGTTGATGTAGCCACTGTCGAACTCATTGTCATTGTTCCACGCCCGTCCACGTTCCAGTGAGGCGCCGGCGTAGAGCGGAAAATCCAGCGGCAGATACGAGCGCGGCGTCAACCGGCGGTAGTACACCGCGCGCATCAGGCTGATGTTCTGTCCGGAAATCGCGTCCTCACGGAAACCCGACAACTGTCGCGCACCGCCGAGAAGAAAACTCGATGTCACCACATTGGCGTCGTCCAGCGTGCGCCCGTAGCGCCCACCGAGAATCAGCGTGTCCGGGCCATGGCTCATGGCTTTGTCGATTTTAAAGTCCCACTGTCGATAACGCGTGTCCGACCCCAGGCCCGGTTCAAACTGCGTCAGCGTCAGGCTGACGTCCTTGCCTTCGTGAGGGAAGTAGACGTTATCCAGTGAGTCGTATGAATATTTAAGGGCATAGAAACCTTCGTTGAAGTTTTCACTCGGCAGATCCTGATCGCCAATCCGTACATCGGCCTTGCCCCAGGCCTCGCCGACACCGAACCGTACTTCGCCGTTGTTGCCGATCTGTCGACCGAAGTTGAGGCCGAAACCGTAACGCTCGACGCGATACTGCGCGATCGGATCGTTGTCGAGCACCGCTTCAACGTTCTGCGCTTCGAACGAAGCATACGGCGCGACGAAGTAGCGCGAACCGACGTCCAGCGGTTGATAAAACTCGGTGTACAGCTCTTGTTTGTCACCAATTTGCGCGCGGGTCAGCCATTCCGCGCCGAGGCGGTTGATGCCGTTGATGCGGTAGCTGGCGCCGAGGTTGAAGGCGCTGTCGCCGCGCATGTCGTCGGACAGATTGAGGCCGACCCGCAAGTAATCGGTGCCGCTGCGTTTGCCCCGGGCGCTGATCACCAGTGTGTGATCCTGGCCCTTGTGCACTACGCGGTATTGCACCTGCTCGAAGTAGTCGAGGCCATACAAAGTGCCCATGTCCGAGTGCAGTCGGCCCAGATCCAGTGGTTCGCCGATGTGCTGGCGAATGTAGTAACGAATGACGTCGTCGTCGACTTTCGAGTCGTTCTCGACGCGGATTGCGGTAATGATCGGCGTGCGCTGCCCCGGCGAGCGCGCGGCATTGAGTTCGGCATCCTGGGATTCGTCGGGCTTGAGCTGAGCAAGGCGCGCATCGAGGATTCGGGTCGCGCGGTAACCGGCGTCGATCATCTCCTGAGCCTTGCCGAAATCGGTGACGCCGAACGCCGCCAGTGCGGGCTGGATCAGCACATCGGAGGATTTCAGCGCGGCCAGTTGTTCTTCGGAGTTACTGCGGGTCATCAGGGTGATCGACTGGTTCAGCACATCGACCACGGTGGTCAGTTGTTTGCGATTGCGCAGCGGGGTGCCGATATCGACGACGATGGCCACGTCGACGCCCATTTCCCGCGCTACATCGAGGGGGATATTGTCGGTCATGCCGCCGTCCACCAACAGCCGGCCATCGAGTTCGACTGGGGCGAACACCGCCGGGATCGACATGCTCGCGCGGATCACCTGCGGCAAGTGGCCTTTGCGGAAGACCACTTTTTCGCCATTGGAAATGTCGGTAGCCACGGCGCGGAACGGGATCGGCAATTTGTCGAAGTCCCGGGTGTCGCTGGTATGCGCCAAAAGACTTTCCAGCAGCAGTGCGAGGTTCTGACCCTGAATCACGCCCAGTGGCAGGCCGAGACTGCCGTCGTCGCGAAAGCTCAGTTTCTGTTTCACCAGAAAGTCGCGGTCATCCTGCTTGCGCCGAAACGGCACGTCTTCGCGCGGTGGGGCGTCGGACAGCGCGGCTTGCCAATCGATGTTCAACGCGAGTTTTTCCAGTTCATCAATCTTGTAGCCCGAGGCGTACAGACCGCCGATCACTGCGCCCATGCTGGTGCCGGCGATCGCATCGATCTTGATGCCTTGCTCTTCCAGCGCCTTGAGCACGCCGATATGCGCCAGCCCGCGCGCCGCGCCGCCGGACAGCACCAGGCCGACTTTCGGTCGCGGCGCCTCAGTGGCGTGAACAAAGACTGGAAGGAAACCAAGCAGCAGGCAGAACAGCAGACGGCGCATTGTGAGTCTCGGGGCAAGCGTTAAAGCCGGCTATTATAGCGGCGCCCTCTGTCTCAGGAGTTTCAGCGAACATGACTGTCGCAAAAGCAGAAGTTGTCATCACCTATTGCACCCAATGCCAGTGGCTTCTGCGCGCCGCGTGGCTGGCGCAGGAACTGCTCAGCACCTTTGCCGATGACCTCGGCAAGGTCTCGTTGGTGCCCGGCACGGGCGGAGTGTTTCAGATTACCTGCGCCGGCGTGCAGATCTGGGAACGCAAGGCGGACGGCGGCTTCCCGGAAGCCAAGGTGCTTAAGCAGCGAGTTCGCGATCAGATCGATCCTGAGCGCGACCTCGGCCACAACGACCGCACTCAGTGAGACGCGGCCTCGGCGGCGGTTTTCTTGTCGGCATGGCCGGACATCCGTGCTGACACGACGATGGCAACAATGATCAGTGCGCCACCAATCAGCATCTTCGGCGTCGGGTTTTCATTGAACAGCAGCCAGGCGACGGTGATGCCGTAGACCGGCTCCAGCGCAAACACCACCGCTGCCGTGCGCGCCTTGATCACCGCCAGACTGGCGACGAACAGGCTGTGCGCGACGCCGGTGCAGAACACCCCGAGCAGGGCGATCCACAGCCAGTCCAGTGCCCGGACTTCGCTCAGTTGCGGCGCCGCGACCGGTAGCAGACACAGGGCCACCACGACGTTTTGACACAACGCTGCCTGCACCGCCGGGATGCGTCCGGAGCTGGCGCGGTTGGTCAGCGACAGCAGCGAGAACAGCAGGCCCGACAGCACCGACCAAAGCAAACCGATGGTCGCGCCGCTGCCCAGGTCGAAGGCCGGGGTCACCAGAATCAGGCCAATGCTGACCAACACCACCAGCAGAATTTCATTGGCACGGATGCGTTCGCGGAAAATCAGCCCTTCGAGAATCACCGTGAAGGCCGGGAAACTGGCAAAACCCAATGTTGCGATGGCGACACCGGCGATCTTCACAGACAGGAAGAAGCTCACCCAGTGCCCGGCCAGCAACACGCCGCTGAGGGCCACACGCCGCCAGTCCACGGCCTGCAGTTTCTGCCAGCCGCTCTGGCTGGCGAAGCGGGCGAAGAACGCCAGGGCGAGCACAGCGAAAGCGGCGCGCCCGAAGACAATCACAGCGGGGGAGGCGGCAGCGAGTTTGCCGAACACACCCGTCAGGCCAAACATCAAGGCGCCGATATGCAGAGCGCCGAGGGCGGTACGCGGAGTCATTGCAATCCTTCTATCTCAAACACAATTCAAATACAGGAGCTGCCGCAGACGGACATCGTTCGTCTGCGGCAGCTCCTGTATTGAAGCGCGTCGAGGCCAATAAGTCTGTCGGCAGACTATCGTCTTTTGTCGTAGGAATCGCGCCGAAGCTGTCCGGGTGATGAGCCGAACTCACGAAGGACGGCAGCTGAGAAGGCACTCTGCGAGTTGTAGCCGACGCGACTGGCAATTTCACCCATTGGCAAAACCGTGTCGCGCAGCATTTGCACCGCCAGATGCAGGCGCCGACTGCGGATGTAATCCATCGGCGTCTGCCCGCATTCGGCCATGAACCGTGCATGCAGGCGCGCGCTGGACAACCCGGCCACGCGGGCAAGATCGGCGACTTGCAGCGGATAAGCGGCGTTTTGCTCGATGTGCGCATCCAGCGCGGCGTAGGGCAGGCGACGTGCGACGAGTTCGCCAGGTTGCGTGTGATTGAGACTGGCCAGCAGCAATACCGCGCCTTGCTGCGCGATCAACGGATCGCTCACCGGGCTGTTCGCCAGCCAGCTGACCAACTGGCTTTGTCCTGAATCCAGCGACAAGCGCGCGGGCTGATCGAGCAAGCGTTGACTGGCCTCGGCGTGCTCACCCAGTGAGTCCTTCACCCATTGCCCCTCAGGGATGTCGAGGACCAGACAGCGGCTGCCGTCGGGACTGCCGCAGGCATGATGAGCGCCGGACGGAATCACTACGAAACTCTGCTGACGCACCTGACTGCCACAACCCTCGACCTCGAAATCCAGTGCACCGGACAGGCCGAACACCAATTGCGCGTGCTCGTGGCTGTGCACGATCAGATCGTGGGTGTACTGGCGCAGGGTAAGGATCGGTCGCATGGCAGGTCGTCTCCGAAGTGGTCGTCAGTCTACACCGGCGCACGCCGGATGCGTTGTCACAGGACTGACTCATGTTTGTCATGGTCGATTAACCGGGCACGCGCAGAGTGGCGAAAACATCGCAGAGGGTTGCCCATGACCAGCGCCGAGCTCGCCAGACCCAGTCGCAAACAACGGGTGCGAACCCTGTGGATTTCCGACGTGCACCTGGGCACGCGAGATTGTCAGGCCGAGCACTTGTCGCAATTTCTCAAGGGCTATCACGCCGACAAGATTTATCTGGTCGGCGACATTATTGACGGCTGGAAACTGCGCGGCGGTATGTACTGGCCGCAGGCGCACACCAACGTGATCCGGCGTTTGCTGACCATGAGCAAGCGCGGCACCGAGGTGATCTACGTCACCGGCAACCACGACGAATTCCTGCGTCGGTATTCGAAGCTGATTCTGGGCAATATCCAACTGGTCGACGAGGCGGTGCATGTCACCGCCGATGGTCGGCATCTGCTGGTGATTCACGGCGATCAGTTCGATGTCATCACCCGTTATCACCGCTGGCTGGCCTTCCTCGGCGACTCCGCCTACGAATTCACCCTGACCCTCAACCGCTGGCTCAACCATTGGCGGGCGCGGTATGGCTACGGTTACTGGTCACTCTCGGCGTACCTGAAACACAAGGTTAAGACGGCGGTGAGTTTCATCAGTGATTTTGAAGAAGCCATTGCCCACGAGTGTGTGAAGCGCGAGTTGCATGGTGTGGTGTGCGGGCACATTCACCATGCCGAAATCCGCAAGGTGGGCGAGGTCGATTACCTTAATTGCGGTGATTGGGTGGAGTCGTGCACCGCGTTGATCGAGCATTGGGACGGTACGATCGAGTTGTATCGGCTGGCGGATGCGCAGGCGCGGGAGGCGGAGCTAAAGGCGGCCAAAGTCGCCGAACTCGCCTGAGCGAAAGAGAACCCTGTGGGAGCGAGCCTGCTCGCGAAAGCGATAAATCACGCAAAGCCGTGTCGCCTGACACTCCGCATTCGCGAGCAGGCTCGCTCCCACATTTTGGATTGTGGCGTTCTCAGGCGGGGCTGTGTTCCTCCATTGCAGCTTTGTAAATCGAGTTCTTCGGCTGCGCAAACAACCGTTCCATCATTGGTTCGAAAAAGCTCAAAGGCAGCGTGTCATAGCCCGGATCAAACGCCGCCGCATCGTATTTGGCACAGAACTCGGCGGTCGCCTGAAACTGCGGATGCTCCTTGAACTGCTCGCGCAGATGCCGATCCATACCCAGATGATGAAAGAAGTAGTAACCCTGAAATACCCCATGCTTCTCGACCATCCACAGATTCTCGGCACTGACGAACGGCTTGAGAATCGCCGCTGCAATGTCCGGATGGTTGTACGAACCCAAGGTGTCGCCAATGTCATGCAACAAGGCGCAGACCACGTATTCCTCGTCGCGTCCGTCACGAAGCGCGCGGGTCGCGGTTTGCAGTGAATGAGTCAGGCGATCCACCGGGAAACCACCGAAATCACCTTCGAGCAGCTTCAGATGGCTCATGATCCGGGACGGCAACTGTTTCGCGTAGGCACTGAAATCGGCGGCGATGATCGCCCAGTCTTCCTGTGTACCGTCCTTCATATGGGTGAAGCGGGCATTGGCGTGCATCGGCCGTCCTCGTTGTCGGTTTTCAGAAGGCCACGCGACCCAGAATCATGTCGCGGTACATGACAAAGTCGCCGAGCAGGCTGTACAGCGGATGCTGAAAAGTTGCCGGTCGGTTCTTTTCAAAGAAGAAGTGGCCAACCCAGGCGAAGCCGTAGCCGGCCGGCGGCAGCGCCAACAACAGCAGCCAGGCGCCGTTGGCGATGGTTATCGCGAGAATGAAAATCACCAGCGAGGTGCCGATGAAATGCAGGCGCCGGCAGGTGCTGTTGCTGTGTTCGCTGAGGTAATACGGATAGAACTCAGCGAAGCTGCTGAAATGCTTGATGTTTTCCACGACCGCGTTCTCTGTGGTTATTGTTCTGGCGACGAGTTGTTCTGCGGGTAGCTTATTTGAGTCTAGAGTGATCATTGGCGTGGGCCAGTGACAATCGGCGCCACTTTAGTATCCTTCGCAAATCAGGCCGTAACATGCGGCCCCTCATGTAAAAGAAAAACGCCATGAGCGAACGAACGACTTCTGCAAGCTGGGCGATGGGGATTGTCAAAGCATTGGAGATGGACGGCCTGGATTGCCGGGTTCTGTTCAAGCAACTGGGGCTTGATTACACGGCTCTGGATGATCCGGATGCGCGTTTCCCGCAAGATTCCATGACTCGCCTGTGGCAACGGGCGGTCGAGCTGTCCGGCAATCCGGCGATCGGCCTGAACATGGGCAAAGTGGTGCGACCGGCGTCGTTTCATGTCGCCGGCTACGCATTGATGTCGAGCAATACTCTGGCCGAAGGCTTCCAGCGACTGGTGCGCTATCAGCGGATCATCGCCGAAAGTGCCGACCTGAGCTTCCGTCTGCTGGAAGAAGGTTACGCGCTGATTCTGACCGTACACGGCGACCATCTGCCGCCGACCCGGCAAAGCGCCGAAGCCTCGCTGGCCTGTGCGCTGGGCCTGTGCGGCTGGCTGACCGGGCGCACGCTGCATCCGGTCAAAGTGCTGGTGCAGGGTGATCAGCCGGAAAATCTGCAACCCTACAAACAAGCCTTCCACGCGCCGTTGGTGTTCAACGCGCCGTACGATGCGCTGATCTTCGAACGCGCCGACATGGAGGCGCCGCTGCCCACCGCCAACGAGGCGATGGCGCTGTTGCATGACCGGTTTGCCGGGGAATATCTGGCGCGGTTTTCCGAAAGTCGTGTGACCCACAAGGCGCGACAGGTGCTGTGCCGGTTGTTGCCACAAGGCGAACCGAAGCGCGATACCGTGGCGCAGACCCTGCATTTGTCGCAGCGTACCTTGCAGCGCCGCTTGCAGGAGGAGGGCACGAGTTTTCAGCAGTTGCTCGATGACACCCGCCGTGAACTGGCCGAGCAGTATCTGGCGCAACCAAGCATGACCTT
This sequence comes from Pseudomonas sp. 43A, assembly GCF_013363935.1. Classification (NCBI taxonomy): domain Bacteria; kingdom Pseudomonadati; phylum Pseudomonadota; class Gammaproteobacteria; order Pseudomonadales; family Pseudomonadaceae; genus Pseudomonas; species Pseudomonas sp. 43A. The sequence continues at coordinate 5,396,235 of NZ_CP054880.1, read as the reverse complement.
GCTGGAGATTGCCTATCTGTTGGGTTTCGCCGACCCGAGCAACTTCTTTCGTGCGTTCCGCCGCTGGTTCGATACCACGCCCGGCGATTACCGGACGCGGTTGTTGCAGGCGCCGAGTGCGATCAATGACGCCAAAAGGCCGGAATACACAGCACAAACACCGTAATGATCTCCAGTCGGCCGAGCAGCATGCCGAACGACAGGATCCACTTGGCCGCGTCCGGCAGGGTGGCGAAGTTGCCCGCCGGGCCAATGGTTTCGCCAAGGCCCGGGCCGACGCCGGACACGGTACTGGCGGCGCCGGTCAGCGCAGTCATCCAGTCGACGCCGAGCAGCGACAGCAACAGGGCGATCACGCAGATGGTGATGGCGAAGAAGAACGAAAAAGTCAGAATCGATCGGACGATTTCTTCGTCGAGGCGATGGCCGTTGTACTTCTGTTTGATCACCGCGCGTGGGTGAATCAACTGATTAAGGTTAGCCTTGAGCAGTATGTAGGCGACCTGGAACCGGAAAATCTTGATCCCGCCAGCCGTCGAACCGGAACAACCGCCGACAAAGCCCAGATAGAAAAACAGCATTAGCGAGAAGTTGCCCCACAGGCTGTAGTCGCCGAGGGCGAAGCCGGTAGTGGTGACCACCGAGGTCACGTTCAACGCGACATGACGCAAGGCGTCCAGCCAGTGCAGGTTGGTCGTCCACCAGTACCAGGTGCCGAGCACCAGCCAGGTCACCAGCAGCATCCCGAGCAAACCCTGCACCTGTTGATCCTTGATCAGCGCCTTACGATTGCCGCGCAAGGTCGCCACGTACAGAGTGAACGGCAGGCTGCCAAGAATCATGATGACCACCGCCACCCAGTGCACCGCTGGTTGCGTCCACTTGGCCAGGGATTGGTCGGAGGTCGAGAAACCACCGGTGGAAATTGCCGACATTGCATGGTTGATCGCGTCGAACGGGCTCATCCCGGCCCACCAGAACGCGAGGCTGCCGAGGATGGTGATGCCGACGTATGCGGCCACAATCAACCGCGCCACCATGTGCGAGCGCGGCATGACCTTTTCCGAGCGGTCCGAGGATTCGGTCTGGAACAGGCGCATGCCACCGATACGCAGCAGCGGCAGAATCGCTACCGCCATACCGATAAAGCCGATACCGCCGATCCAGTGCAGCAACGAGCGCCACATCAGGATGCCGGGAGACATGTCGTCGAGATGATTGAGCACGGTCGAGCCGGTCGCGGTGATGCCCGACATACTTTCGAAAAACGAGTCGGTGTAGCTGATGTGCTGGGTCAGCAGAAACGGCAGCGCGGCGAAAATGCACACCACCAGCCAACTGCTGACAGTCAACAGGTACATGTCGCGCGGGCGAAGGTGAATGTGCTCCGGGCGGCCGGGAATCACTAGTGCGAGGCCGGCGACGAAGGTGATCATGCTCGCCCAGAGGAACGACGGCAGGTCGCTGGTGCGTTCGAAAATCACCAGGGTGGCCATCGGCACGACCATGGCCACGGCCAGGGTGATCAGGAAGATGCCGATAATGAAACCAATGATCCGTAAGGTCGGCAACGCCATGAAGTCCGCTCGGGCTGATGTGAGAAGGGCGCCATTCTACCCGTGGGGCAGGGCATGTAAACCGGCATCCTGTGTACAGATAAAGCTAGAATAGCCGCACATATTTTTCAGGAGGTGGCCGATGCAGGCTCTCGACGCGTTGCTCAACCGTGTTTCCGTTCCACGACTGGTCGAACCGGCCCCCACTGCCGAGCAGCGCGAAGCCCTGTTTGGCGCAGCGTTGCGCGCGCCGGATCACGGGCATTTGCAGCCGTATCGCTTTCTGACCGTCGAAGGCGCAGCGCGCGAGCAGATGGGCGAGTTGCTGGCCGAGGCTGCACAGATGCAGGAAGGCGAAGTCACCGAAGCGATGATCGACAAGGCCCGCAACGGCCCGCTACGTGCACCGCTGGTGGTTGTGGTGATCGCTAAATTGCAGGAGCACGTTAAATATCCGAAGGCTGAGCAGTTGCTGGCGGCCGGGTGTGCGGCGCACGGGATTTTGCTGGCGGCGTATGCGCAGGGGATCGGTGCGGTTTGGCGCACGGGGGATCTGGCTTATTCGCAGCACGTAGCCAAAGGTTTGGGGCTGGCGGAAGGTGAAGAGGTGATTGCGTTTCTTTACCTTGGCACGCCGCAGAAAGAGCCTCGCGTAGCTGAGAAGGTCGACCTGACCGAGTTCGTCAGCGCCTGGCCCGCCATCGCCTGAAGATCAAAAGCCCCTCACCCTAACCCTCTCCCGGGGGGAGAGGGGACTGATTGGGGGATGCTTTAGAGGTACGCCGACGTGGGCGATCTTCGTGGAATCCAGAATCGACTTCGGCTCAATTCGAATACAGAGTTGATTACGGATTCAGAATCCATAATCAACGCGGTGTTTCAGGTCGATGTCTGACGCAAGACAACTCGGCCGGCTCCCTCTCCCTCCGGGAGAGGGCTGGGGTGAGGGGGCTTTCAGGGTTGAACGATAGCTCCGGGTACAAGCGGCAATTCCAGACTCGCAATAAACCCGCCCTGCGGATGATTGGCCAGCGTCAGACTCCCACCATGGCGCTCCGCCGCCCTTCGCGCAATCGCCAAGCCCAAGCCATGTCCCGCCGCCGTCTGCCCCGGCGCCCGATAAAACGGCTCGCCCAATTGACTCAAATGTTCGGCCTGCACCCCCGGCCCATGGTCACGCACGCTGACGATGATTTTTTCACCCTGACGCGAGGCTTGCATTTCAATCGCCAGACCCTCCGGGTTGAAGCGCTGGGCATTGCGCAGCAGATTATCGACGGCGCGCTCGATCATGGTCGGCCAGCCCTTGAGGTTCAACTGCGGTTCGGCATCGAGACGGACAATCTGCTCGGGGGATGCAAGCTTCGCGTCTTTCTGTAGCGTGCCGAGAAGTGCATTCAAATCCACCTCTTCAGCACTGGCATTGTCAGCATCGACTCGCGCCAATACCAGAATTTCACTGATCAACGCTTCCAGCCGATCACATTCACGGGTCAGCCGTGGCCAGAGTTTCTCGCGTTCTTCGGGGTTGGCCCGTTCCGCCAGTGCCAAGGCAATGCGCAACCGCGCCAGCGGCGAGCGCAATTCGTGAGACACGTCGCGCAACAGCTGCCGCTGACTGCCGATCAGGCTCTGCAAACGTGCGCCCATGCGATTGAAGTCATTGGCCAGTACGCCGAATTCATCGCGACGGTTGGCCAGTTTCGCCAGGCTGTTTTGCTGATAGGTGGTCTGCCCCAGATCATGCACCGCGCCGCGCAAACGGCTGAGCGGGCGGGTGATGGAGAAGGTCACCAGCAGGCTGAACAGCGTCAGCACCACCAGCGCGATGCCCAGCGCGCTCAGTGGCCAAAGCAGACTTTCCCGGTGCCAGGAATCGAGTTCCGGGTGCGGGATGCGGTAGATGAACAGGTAGGTGTCACCGGTTTTTTCGCTGGTGAACTCATCGGTCAGGCGCCGCCATGGCAAGCGTCGGTCATCGTTGTTCTGGCGTGCCTCAAAAGCGGCGGCGCGGCGCGGGAAGGTGCCGCGCACTACCGGGTCGCCGGATTCGTTGAGCACCTGAACGTCGATGTGATATTGGCGTTTGCGCTGTTCGAGAATGTCCTGGGCGGCTTCTTCACCCTGGGCTTCATAGGTTTGCGTCCATTCGCCGGCAAGGGTGTTGAGACCTGGATGGCGGCTGAGGATCCACGCGTCCTGGTTGAGCATATGCCCGAGCAGAATGGACAACCCGGCCACCAGAGCGATGGCCAGCCAGAAGCTCGCGAGAATACGCCAGAACAATGAACGCACAGAAAATCCTCAAAGCAATGCAGAACCCATGTGGGAGCGAGCTTGCTCGCGAATGCGGTGTGTCAGTCAACATTTCTGCGTCTGATACACCGCATTCGCGAGCAAGCTCGCTCCCACAGTTCAACGGGTGAAAACAGGCCCGACGGGGGGAGCCGTCGGGCCTGAAGTTAGATCATTATTGCGCCTTTTGCGCCTGTTGCGCTTTCCACGCCTTGAACTCGGCCCATTCGGCGCGACGTTCGGCTTGCTTCTTCTGGGTCTCGTCGAATTTCTTCTGTTGATCCGGTTTCAACACGGCGCGGACATCGGTTTCGGCTTTCTTGTGGTTGGCCGCCATCTCGTCTTTCATGGCTTTCTGGTCAGCCGGCGAGAGTTTTTCCAGGTACTTGTCGACCACTTGCTTACGCTCGTGCATCTGCTCGCCCATGATCTTGCGGATCTGCTCGCGCTGTTCGCGGGACAGGTCGAGTTGGCTGTACGGGCCTTTGCCGTGCATGCCGTGCATCTGACCGCCGTGGCGTGGGCCGTCGAGCGGGCCCCCCATCGGGCCGCCGTCTTGCGGCATGGCCATGGCGACGGTTGGCAGAGCGGCAGCGAACATCAGAGCGATAAGAGTCTTGCGCATGGTGTATCTCCTTGTCTCGTTCCCGGTACGTTCCGGATGAGTACAGATTACGGAGATCAAGGTCAGCGGCGGTCAGCGCTGCGTAAAGCTTCGGTAAAGACGCTCAAGCGCTGACCTGACAAAACCTACAGACTATAGAAGTAACCGCGACTGCGCAGGGCGACGATGCGCGGGCGGCCGTCCGGATGCGGGCCGATCTTTTTGCGCAGGTTGCTGACATGCATGTCGAGGCTGCGGTCGTACAGGGTCAGCTTGCGGCCGAGGGCGAGCTGCGCCAGTTCCTGTTTGTCCAGCGGCTCGCCAGGCTGCTTGAGCAGGGCTTCGAGCAGACGGCTTTCGGAGACGGTGAGGGTCAGTTCTTTTTCGTCGATGCTGACCACACCACGCACCGGGCTGAAACTCAGGTCGCCCAATTCAAGTTGCGTCGACACGGCCGCCGGGTGACTGCGGCGCAACACCGCGCGCAGGCGCGCAGTCAGTTCGCGCGGATCACAAGGTTTGGCCAGGTAATCGTCGGCACCCAGTTCCAGGCCGAGGATGCGATCCAGCGGCTCGCCACGGGCCGAGAGCATCAGCACCGGCAGGTCGGCGTGGTCGTTGCGCAATTGCTTGAGCAGTTCCAGACCACTGCCATCGGGCAGCATCACGTCCAGCACCACTGCCGCCGGGGCTGTTTCGGCCAACGCCTTGCGGGCGCTCTGGCCGTCATGGCAGGCGCGCACATGGAAGCCTTCCTGGCTCAGCCAGCTACTCAGGAGTTCGCACAACTCCTGGTCATCATCAATCAGTAACAGCTCGCTCATGACTCACTCAATTTAGCCATTGCCGACGTTTTCGGCTTGCACCACTGGCAAAGATACCGCAGAGCAGCGCTAATAGCGCTACTCCGGCGCCCGTAACGAACCACTGCTGTTGTTCGGTCAACAGACGCGGCAGTGGGCTGGCCTGGGCTTCCTTGAGTTGCAGCTTGAGACGCTGGTTCTCCTGGCGCAACCGGGCGAGCTGGACGCTTTCACGGGTGTTGTCGGCATTTTGCAGTTGTTTGCTCAGTTCTTCCCGCTGCTGCTCGCTGGCCTTGAGGCGCTGCTGCAACTCGGTGATCTGGCTGCCGGCGCTTAACGACAATGGCGTGGAGCTGCCGCTTTCGGTGGTTTCCTCACCATGGGCGGGGGCCATGATCGACAACGTGACCAACATCAGACACAACGGACCCTTGCGCATCGCGACACCTGTTTCCAAATGGATATTGGGCAGGTTGTCGGCAGGCAAACGAGAATAATGAGCGATTGAGAACGCGATGAACTGACAAGGTTCATCGCGTGGGGACAGAGTTACGGCAGGACTTGCTTGAACGGCTTGACGATCACGTTGGCATAGACGCCGGCGGCAATGTACGGATCGGCGTCAGCCCAGGCCTGTGCGGCGCTCAGCGAATCGAATTCGGCGACGATCAGGCTGCCGGTGAAACCCGCTGCGCCCGGATCATTGCTGTCGACGGCCGGGTGCGGACCGGCCAATACGATGCGGCCTTCGCCCTTGAGCGCTTGCAGGCGTTCCAGATGCGCAGGGCGCGCGGCCAGGCGTGCTTCCAGTGAGTTGGCAACGTCGGTGGCAATGATGGCGTAGAGCATGTCAGTCCTCGGTTTTTGGTGTTGTTGTGGTATCGGCATCGTGCAGATGGCGCGACAGGTAAATGCCCTGTGCGACCAGGAATACCAAGGTCATGCCCAGGCTGCCGAACACCTTGAAATCCACCCAGTAACTCTGGAAGGTGAAGGCGACGAACAGGTTGGCAGCGCCGCAGAACAGGAAAAAGGCGATCCAGGCGATGTTCAGGCGGGTCCACACCGGATCCGGCAGGGTCAGCGCGTGGCCCATGATGCGTTTGATCAGCAGACGGTCACCGATGAAGTGACTGCCGATGAAGGCGACGGCGAACAGCCAGTTGACCACCGGCGCTTTCCATTTCAGGAAGGTCTCGCTGTGGAAGGCCAGCGTCAGGCTGCCGAACACCAGGCAGGCGATCAGGGTCAGCCATTGGCTCTTTTCCAGCTTGCGCTGTTTGATGAACAACGCGCCGTACACCACCAGGGAACTGATGATCAGCATCGCCGTGGCGCTGTAAATACCGCCTACAGTGACTTCATGGCCAGCGATGTCGACGACCCGTGGATCAAGTTTGTAAACGATGAAGAACAGCAGAAGCGGGATGAAATCGATGAATTGTTTCACAGTGAGAGCCAGAAGCTGGATGTGGCGGCATAATAACAAACATATGGGCGCGCGATAGCGCCAGCTGATTTGAGGTTACAACTCCCCGTGAATGTTGATTTGCACTGCCATAGCACGGCCTCCGATGGCGCCCTGGCGCCTGCGGTTCTGGTTGCGCGTGCGTTCGAGAACGGCGTGCGAGTCCTGGCGTTGACCGACCACGACACCCTCGAGGGCCTCGCCGAAGCGCGCACGGCCGCGACCGAATTGGGCATGCAACTGGTCAACGGCGTCGAACTGTCCTGTACCTGGGGCGGCGCGACCATTCATGTATTGGGCTACGGTTTCGACGTCAACGCCGCGCCGTTGGTCGAGGCCATCGCCAAGTTGCACGATGGCCGCTGGCTGCGGTCGGAAGAAATAAGCCGCAAGCTCGCCCTTAAAGGCATGCCCGGTGCCCTCGAAGGCGCGCGGAAAATCCAGCAGGAACTGGGCGACAGCGGCAACGCCCCGGCCCGTCCGCATTTCGCCGACTGGATGGTGCGTGAAGGGTTTGTAAAGGATCGCGCCGAGGCATTCCGCAAATGGCTTGGCGCCGGCAAGCTGGGTGACGTCAAGTTGCACTGGCCGACGCTGGAAGACACCGTTGGCACACTGCGGGCCGCCGGGGCCTGGGTCAGCCTGGCGCATCCGTGGCACTACGATTTCACCCGCAGCAAGCGCCGAAAGCTGATTGCCGACTATATTCAAGCAGGCGGGCATGCAATTGAGGTGGTCAATGGCCATCAGCCTGCGGAACAGGTCGGCAGCCTGGCAATCCTTGCCCGTGAGTTCGGTCTGCTGGTCAGCGCCGGCAGTGACTTCCATGGCCCTGGCGGCTGGTCCGAGATCGGCCAGTACCGGCCGGTTCCCGAGGACCTTCCACCCCTGTGGTGTCGGTTCAAACATGACACAGATATTGCCGCCGTCTGAACAGGTAGAGAATGTGAGTCAATTTTTCCAGATACATCCGGAAAACCCGCAAGCGCGCCTGATAAAACAGGCAGTCGAGATCATCCGCAAGGGCGGGGTGGTGGTTTATCCCACGGACTCTTCCTACGCGATCGGTTGCCAGATCGGCGATAAAACCGCGATCGAGCGTGTTCGTCGCCTGCGTCAGCTCGATGAAAAGCACAACTTTGCGCTGATCTGCAGCGACCTGTCGCAACTGGGCAACTACGCCAAGATCGACACCGGCACCTTCCGCATTCTCAAGGCGCACCTGCCGGGGCCTTACACCTTCATTCTCAACGCCACCCGCGAAGTGCCGCGTCTGTTGTTGCATCCGAAGAAGCGCACCATCGGCTTGCGCGTGCCGAGCCATCCGATTGCGCTGGCGCTGCTGGCCGAACTGGGCGAGCCGCTGATGAGCGTGACCCTGATCATGCCCGGCGATGAAGACCCGCTCAGCGATCCGTACGAAATGCGCCAATTGCTCGAACATCAGGTGGACCTGATCATTGACGGCGGTTTTGGCGGCATCAAAGCCTCCACCGTGATCGACCTGACCGGCGACGACCCGGAAGTGGTGCGCGTTGGTTGCGGCGATCCGACGCCGTTCATGGTCGAGGCCTGAATGTCCGCAGTGGAAACCGTTGCCGATCCCCAGGCCGGTGCTCAGCAAGAGCTGCCGTTTGCCATGGTCTATGGCCAGGCGGTCATGGAAATGCCGCTGGACCTGTACATTCCGCCGGATGCGCTGGAAGTCTTTCTCGAAGCCTTTGAAGGCCCGCTCGACCTGCTGCTGTACCTGATCCGCAAACAGAACATCAACATCCTCGACATCCCGGTGGCGGAAATCACCCGCCAGTACATGGGTTATGTCGAGTTGATGCAGTCGGTGCGCCTGGAGCTGGCCGCCGAGTATCTGGTGATGGCCGCGATGCTCGCCGAGATCAAGTCGCGCATGCTCCTGCCGCGCGCCGAAACCGTCGAAGACGAAGAAGACGATCCGCGCGCCGAACTGATCCGCCGCTTGCAGGAATACGAGCGTTTCAAGGCTGCTGCCGAAGGCATCGACGGCTTGAGCCGGGTTGGCCGCGACGTTATCGTGCCCAAGCTCGACGCCCCGGAAGCCCGCGCGCGCAAGCTGTTGCCGGATGTCGCGCTGGAAGAGATTTTGATGTGCATGGCCGAAGTGCTGCGCCGTGGCGATATGTTTGAAAGCCACCAGGTCAGCCGCGAGGCACTGTCCACCCGCGAGCGCATGAGCGATGTGCTGGAACGGCTCAAGGGCGGCGGTTTTGTGCCGTTCGTCGAGCTGTTCACCGCCGAAGAGGGCCGGTTGGGTGTGGTGGTGACCTTTATGGCGATCCTTGAACTGGTCAAGGAATCCTTGGTCGAGCTGGTGCAGAATGAGCCGTTCGCCGCGATCCACGTGCGAGCCCGAGCCGAATAACGAGTCGAAACATGAACCTGACTGAACCCCGCGAGCTGGCACCCCTGCTTGAAGCCTTTCTGTTGGCCTCGGGAAAGCCGCAATCCCTTGAGCGCCTGTTTGAACTGTTTGAAGAGGGCGAGCGGCCCGAGCCAGCGGTCTTCAAGAAAGCCCTGACCCTGTTGGGCAAGTCCTGCGAGGGCCGCGCGTTCGAGCTCAAGGAAGTCTCGTCGGGCTATCGTTTGCAGATCCGCGAGAAGTTTTCGCCGTGGGTTGGCCGCTTGTGGGAAGAGCGCCCGCAGCGTTATTCCCGTGCGCTGTTGGAAACCATCGCGCTGATCGCCTACCGCCAGCCGATTACTCGGGGCGAGATCGAAGACGTGCGTGGCGTGGCGGTGAACAGCAACATCGTCAAAACCTTGCTGGAGCGGGAGTGGATTCGTGTTGTGGGTTACCGCGACGTGCCGGGCAAACCGGCGATGTTTGCCACCACCAAGGGTTTTCTCGATCACTTCAACCTGAAGAACCTCGAAGACCTGCCGCCGCTGGCCGAACTGCGCGAAATGGAAACCGACCCGGTGCTCGATTTTGACGACGCCCCGGTTCCGCAGGGCTTGCAGGAACTGGCCGACGCCAGCGCCGAGCCGGAGGAAGAGAAGGAAGAGACCAGTTTCCATACCTTGCTGCTGGAACTGGACAGCATGGAGGAGGGGATCAAGACCGACTTCGATGATTTGCTGCGGGATGCGGTGGATGGTGAAGTGCCGACGGTTGATGCAGAAACCGAGACTGAGCCTGAGCCTGAGCCTGAGCCTGAGCCGCAGATCGCCGAGCCAACCATCGAAGTTGAACTTGAAGCCGAGCCAGAAGCCGAACCGGAAGAGGACATTCTTGGCGTCGCCGAAGCCCGCGAAAAGCTGTTGGCCGCCGTCGCTGCCCTTGAACAACCGGCGCCAGCACCCGAACCCGAGCTGAGCGAAGAAGAAGCCGAAGCCCGCGCCTTGGCCGAAGCGATCGAGGCCGAACGCCGCGAATTCGAAGACTGACCGAATCCGGAGAACAATGACGGCCCCTGTGGGAGCGAGCTTGCTCGCGAAAGCGGAGTGTCATTCAAAGATGATGTATCTGACATACCGCCTTCGCGAGCAAGCTCGCTCCCACAGGGTTTAGCGTAAGCCAGGAGATGCTGATGACTTCAACAAAAGACCCGTGCATCAGCCTCTGCAAATTCACCGAAGACATCTGCCTCGGCTGCGGCCGCAGCAAGCGCGAAATCAAGGCCTGGAAGAAACTCGACAAGGACGACAAGCGCACCGTACTGGCCGAAGCCGCGCTGCGCCTGATCAAACTTGGCGGCGCCGGTCGGCGGAAAAAGAAATAACTGTCGATCGATCAGCTAGTCTCTGATGCGCGACGGCGCACATCCGCGTATGATTCGCGACCCTTCGCCGATCCCTTCGGCCTAGAACCCAGATTTCAATGCTTCAGGCGCCGCCTGAACAGACCACACCGGGAGGTGCCCAGATGAGCGACATCATTCAGAAAGACGACCAGGAAATCGGCCCAGCAGGCGAAAAGCTGCAGAAAGTCCTCGCCCGTATCGGCGTCGGCTCGCGCCGTGACGTGGAATCCTGGATCAGCCAAGGCCGGATCAAGGTCAATGGCAAAGACGCCACCCTCGGTCTGCGCGTCGACATGCACGACGCCATCACCATTGATGGCAAGGTGATCAAACGCGAAGAGGCGGCCGAATCGGTACGCCGCGTGATCATGTACAACAAACCCGATGGCGAGATCTGCACCCGTGACGACCCGGAAGGCCGTCCGACCGTGTTCGACAAGCTGCCGCGTCCGAAAGAAGGCCGCTGGATCAACATCGGTCGTCTCGACATCAACACCACCGGTCTGCTGATGTTCACCACTGATGGTGAGCTGGCCAACCGCCTGATGCACCCGTCCTACGAGATGGACCGTGAGTACGCCGTGCGTGTACGCGGTGAAGTCGACGACGAGATGATCGAGCGTCTGAAGGCTGGCGTGGTGCTGGAAGACGGCCCGGCCAAGTTCACCGACATCAAACAGGCACCGGGCGGCGAAGGCTTCAACCACTGGTACCACTGCGTGGTGATGGAAGGCCGTAACCGTGAGGTTCGTCGTCTGTGGGAATCGCAAGGTCTGGTGGTCAGCCGTCTGAAGCGCGTGCGTTTCGGCCCGGTGTTCCTCAACTCCGACCTGCCGATGGGCCGCTGGCGCGAAATGAGCCAGTACGAAGTCGACATTCTCAGTGCTGAAGTCGGCCTGACGCCGGTGGCGATGCCGCAACTGAACGCCAAGAGCAAAGACAAGCTTGAGCGCATGCAGCGTAAATCGTCGCGTCCGATGGGCAAGACCGAGCGCGTGCGTACACTGCGTCCAGCCGCTGGTGCGCCGACCGGCCCACGCCCAAGCCGTGAGCCGCAGATCGAAGGCGAGCGCCCAGGTCGCAAGCCAGTTGCCGCCCGTGACGGCGAGCGCGCACCGCGTCCGGCCAACGGTCGCACCGAGCGTGGCGAACGTGGCGCACCTGCTGGTCGCGGTACGCCAGTGGCTGATCGTCCAGCAGACACCACCAACAAGCGCCCGGCCAAGCCTGCACCGAAGCGCCCGGGGATCAAGCTGGTTGATGGCGACAAGCCGTCAGGCAAGCGCCGTGGCGCACCGGCCGGTTCCGGTCAGCGTCCGGGGTTTGGTCGTAAAAAGCCGGAATAAGGCAGTTGTGAGCTTCTAGCGGCAAGCTTCAAGCTCAAGCAAAAACGCCAACCTCAGGGTTGGCGTTTTTTTTCGTCTGGTGAACGGTATGTAGCGCCTGGTAGGGCCTCTTCGCGAGCAAGCTCGCTCCCACATTGGAGCTATGTCGTACACAAATCCCCTGTGGGAGCGAGCTTGCTCGCGAAAGGGCCGGTAGCTTCAATAAAGAAATCTTGGGGCTAGAACACAAAGCGCCCGTCAAACACCGGCTTGTCATCCAGCGCCAAAACGCCGCCCGAAAAGATCAGGTCCAGGTGATGACTACCCTTGGCGCCACCGCCCAACCCAAGATGCAACCCACAATGCCGCTCCTCAAACCCGGCATTACGCGCATACAAATCCTTCACGCCTTCATTGGTGCCAATCCCCAACTCTTCAATCCGCCGGTTCGACGGATTCGCATCCAGGTACTTGTTGAAATCATGCTCCAGCCCCGGCACCTCCGTGGCGATGCGGCTGATGGTCGAGTTCTCGATCCATAACTCCAGCGGCGACTCCAGCACGCCGTACTTGCGCGCAAACGGGATGGTGCTGAGGAATGTGCCCTTGAATTTCACATGGCCGTTGATGGCTTCGCTGTGCGTGGCGATTTCGCCGGGGGCGAGGTCGAAGTTGCCGACGCCGTTGATGTCGGTCCACTTCTTGATGCTGCTCAGTGGCGTTTCAAACCATGAGCCGTCGTCGTCCTTGAAGCTCAGCGTGGTCGCCTGGGACATGCGCTGGATCAGGTGACTGTTGAGCCCGGCGATGCGCTGCGGGGTGACGCTGAAGGTGTCGTAGAAATACTCGCCGTAGTCCTTGAACAGCAGCGACTTCTTCCAGTTTTCCGCCATCACCGCTTGCAGCGCGCGGACGAATTCCGGGCCGTCGGGGCGCGGGTTGGGCAGGGTGGAAGAGTCGTAGAAGAAAATGTACAGATCGCTGTCGGTGATTGCCGAGGTCAGCGCTGCGGTGCTCTCCAGGTCCAGACGTCGGGCGCTGAACGTGAAGCGTGGATGATCGCCAGCCTGTTCGGCGATGGCGCCGGTCAGCGCTTCGTAATCAGCCGTGTGGCCGAGCAACACCTTCGCCGAGTCGATGCCGGCAAGGGCAGGGTGGTGTTCGAGGTAGTAAAGGAAATGCGAGATCGCGCGGGGCTTATCCATGAGTCCTCCCTGACTGACCGTGAAGAAAGCGGCAGGCACGACCGGCCGGATCGTGCCTGCCCGGTGATGTCTTACAGAGGCCACATCGCCGTGCCGAACGGAACCACCGCGTCGGCTTGCATCATTTCTACAGCTGCCTCGTGGGTCGGTGCTTCAAACCATTCGTCCAGTTGCAGTTCGGTATCCAAGTCTTTTTCCAGTGCTTGCATGGTCGATCTCCTAGATGACTTTCACGGTTGTGACTGGCCGGTCGAGGTGGCCGGCAAGACGTGAAGAACCTAGTTCAGGGTTTTTTGTAATGCAAAAAATTATTCATTTAATTTTTAAATAGACTTTTTATTCTGTTTTTTCACTGGGTTTTTCTTATTTGAAAACAAAAAACTAAGTCGTGGTTTTCATTAGCAAGCTAGCGACCGTCAATTTGCAGACATCCGACAGAATTTTCTGAAATGGAAACTCTGCGTTACGCGTCGTAAAGAAATGTTTACGAAAAAGCCGGGAAAACCGAGTGAATACCACCCTCTATGGGGGCTGTAAGGAAAAGCTGCCGAAGCCTGGTCGGCCGGGCGTTGCGCAAGGCTCTGGCGCGCTTGTTTCAGCGGCGTTTGCAGGGTGAGATGCGCCCCATGCCTGTCGTGCAGGTGCATAACAAGAAGGAGGCGCAATGAACGCCGTGACTGATCTCCACCTCTCTCCGTGGGACGGTTTTTTCCTCGTCCACGCCGATGGCCTGCAAAGGCCTGACTCAATTTTTGCAGCCGCTCGAGTATCTCGAGGCGGACACACGCAATCCCGGCAACCATCACGCTGATCCAGCGGGGTCTGGCAGCAGGGGGTTAGCGGTGTACAATGCGCCGCGTTTTAACTGTGACCCTCTGCGTAATCGCAAAAATCTCAAGGCTATCCGCCTTGTTCACTCCGTGGCGCCACAAGCGTTTCGGGTTCGATTTCGTCACAGATAAAAACAAACAGGTGACGCATGACCGTTGTAAATAAGCTGAACTCCTGGTGCCTGCGCTGGGGTTTGATCGGGGCTGCCTGAAATCGCAACCTGGCAGCAACGTCTACTGAACATCATCAAACCTTGCGTGAGACCTTTTTCATGAGTGGACAACCCTCGCAATCAGGCGAGCTGAAACGCGGCCTGAAAAATCGCCACATTCAACTGATCGCCCTCGGTGGCGCGATCGGTACCGGATTGTTCCTCGGCTCGGCCGGGGTACTGAAATCCGCCGGCCCGTCGATGATCCTCGGCTACGCCATCTGCGGCTTCATCGCCTTCATGATCATGCGCCAGCTCGGTGAGATGATTGTCGAAGAGCCGGTGGCCGGTTCCTTCAGCCATTTCGCGCACAAGTACTGGGGCGGTTTTGCCGGTTTCCTGTCAGGCTGGAACTGCTGGATTCTGTACATTCTGGTAGGCATGTCGGAGCTGACCGCAGTCGGCAAATACATCCACTACTGGGCGCCGGACATCCCGACCTGGGTCTCTGCGGCAGCCTTCTTCGTGCTGATCAACGCGATCAACCTGGCCAACGTCAAAGTCTTCGGTGAAGCCGAATTCTGGTTCGCGATCATCAAGGTCGTAGCGATCGTCGGCATGATTGCGCTCGGCAGCTACCTGCTGGTCAGCGGCAACGGCGGCCCGCAGGCTTCGGTGACAAACCTGTGGTCGCACGGTGGTTTCTTCCCGAACGGCGTCAGCGGTCTGGTAATGGCCATGGCGATCATCATGTTTTCCTTCGGCGGTCTGGAAATGCTCGGTTTTACCGCAGCTGAAGCCGACAAGCCGAAAACCGTGATCCCGAAAGCGATCAACCAGGTGATCTACCGGATCCTGATTTTCTACATCGGTGCACTGGTGATCCTGCTGTCGCTGACCCCATGGGACAGCCTGCTGGCAACCCTCAACGCGTCTGGCGATTCGTACAGCGGCAGCCCGTTCGTGCAAGTGTTCTCGATGCTCGGCAGCAACACCGCCGCGCACATCCTCAACTTTGTGGTGTTGACCGCAGCGTTGTCGGTGTACAACAGCGGCACCTACTGCAACAGCCGCATGCTGCTGGGCATGGCCGAGCAGGGCGATGCGCCGAAAGGTCTGGCGAAGATCGACAAGCGTGGCGTGCCGGTGCGTTCGATTCTGGCTTCGGCGGCGGTGACGCTGGTCGCTGTGCTGCTGAACTACCTGATCCCGCAACACGCGCTGGAACTGCTGATGTCGCTGGTGGTTGCAACGCTGGTGATCAACTGGGCGATGATCAGCTTCTCGCACTTCAAGTTCCGCCAGCACATGAACAAGACCCAGCAGACGCCGCTGTTCAAGGCGCTGTGGTACCCGTACGGCAACTACATTTGCCTGGCGTTTGTTGCGTTCATCCTCGGCGTGATGCTGCTGATCCCGGGCATTCAGATCTCGGTGTATGCGATTCCGGTGTGGGTCGTGTTCATGTGGGTCTGCTACGTGATCAAGAACAAGCGCGGCGCGCAGCAGGCCGTGCACGCGGCAGGTGCTGCCAAGTAAGCGCTGACGCAGAAAAACAAAACCCGGCCTGAGTGCCGGGTTTTTTTATGGATGCAAATGTTGAAGCGCTATTGATAGTCGGCGAAAGGATAGTCCCTGCACAGGGTTTCGACCTCTGAGCGAAACTGCGTGAGGAGCAGCGGTTCCAGGGTGTAATCCTGTTCGCCGAGCGGCGCCACCGTGTTCAGAATCCGCACGATCAAATCGACGATCTGGCGGCTGCCGTGGACATCGACCCGGCGTTGCGCCAGAGCAGCGGTGCCGATACGCAGCCCGCTGGTAACCAGTGCCGAACGGGGATCGTCGGGTACGCGATGTTTGTTGACGATGATCCCGCAGTGTCCCAGCGCCGCCTCCGCGATAGCGCCCGTGATGCCACCCCGCAAGCGAACCAGCACCGTGTGGTTTTCACTGCAGCCGCCAACCACTTCATAATCCTTGGCCTGAAACGCTTTGGCCATTTCATCCGCCGTACTGCGGACCTGCGCCATGCAGGCGTCGAATGCTGCGGACATTGCATAACCCAGCGCGGCAGCCTTCGCAGCGACCATGTTGGCAGCAGGCGCGCCCTGCATTCGCGGGTAAACGGCTTGATCAAGCAGGCGACTGAAGGTGGTCCGCAAACCGGGAATCTTGGTGTTCGCATCAGCACCGCTGAGAATCACGCCACCGCGAGGCCCGGCGAGTTGCTTGTGCGTGCACGTGACGGTGACGTGGGCGGCGTCGATCGGACTTGGATGGCGCCCGGTGGCGACGAGCCCGGCGATATGCGAAATGTCGGCGAGCAGGATAGCCCCGGCTTCATCGGCAATTTCACGAAACCGCTGGAAGTCCACCACGCGTGAATAGGCGGTGGCGCCGCAGAGGATGACGCGTGGGCGGTGGGCGAGTGCGAGCAGGCGAACCTTGTCGTAATCGATAAGGCCGTCCGCTGTCGTGCCGTACTGGATCGCCTTGTAGTAGGCGCCGGAAAACGCGGCGAGGCTGCCATGCGTGAGATGACCGCCGTGTTCCACCGCCATGCCCAGCAAGGTATCGCCAGGCTCAAGCAACGCCGTGAGCACTTGGTAAACAGCGTTCGACGCTGAGTGTGGCTGCACGTTGGCGTATTGCGCAGCGAACAGTTGCCGCGCCCGGCGGATGGCCAGCGACTCCACCCGCTCGACGTTCTCGCACCCTGCGCTGTGGCGCTTGCCGGACATGCCTTCAGCGGTCACGTTGACCAGCACGGAAGCGGAGGCCGCCAAGGTTCGCGGCTGGACTGCGCAGGAGGACGAGACCAGTGAAAGCGTGTGCTGTTGACGCGTGACTTCAGCGTCGAGAATGGCCGCCAGTTCGGCGTCTTCTGCGCGGAGATCTGCCAGACCGCGTCGCAGCAAGTCAGCCTGGTTCTTGAGTGGTTCAGTAATGACTGCCATTGCTTATTCCTTCCCTGGTTTTGCGTGATTTGCGCATGTCCTTGCTTGCCAGATCTGTACAGGCGAATCCGTGTTTTGACCGCTGTGCGCGCAAAACTAAACCCTGTACAGGCCTCCCGGTTTTTCGTTCTTTCACTCTCGAGAATGCGACGCCGGATTGACGCATCATAAATTTTTCAGTGAGGAACGCCACAGAATTAATCAAAAAAAAGAACATTCTTCAAAGAAAATGATTCTTTTTGTGGTCGCGTCGGGTGTAAAACAGGCATTGCCCGGTGCCGATTTTCCGGCCTAGGATGGAAGTCGAAAGGAACTGACGAGTCCGTACGGAGGCTGAAATGACACCCGCACGTTGGCGAAAGCAGCCTGTGAAAGCTGACTTTTTATACCGAACCCAGGGAGGGAGAATGCTATGATCCTGCGCGGCACTGACAGGGATATAACTGCAATTTCCTACCTCACTTGTGTATGTCCGGAATGATCATTCGGGACGTGACATTGATTGCAGTTAAAAATGGATGATAAGCATGTGATGCACAGAAGAGAAAGATCGGAGAATCTGAAGAACAACATCAAATACCTGATAAAGAGTCGCGGGGAGACGCAGTTGTCCTTGTGTCACTCCAGTGGTTTGACCCGCACGACCATCTATAACATTCTTGAAGGCAAGGTGGTCAATGTCCAGCAGTCCACTGTGCGCAAGATTTCTGATTTCTTCGGCGTGTCTTACGAAGAAATAGAGACGATTGATTTTGAAGAAAAGGAAATCATCGAAAGCAGTATTTCGCCACAGGGGAATATGAATCCGGCGGCGGTTCCGGTGATTAAAGAAAGTCTGCTGCTGCAAAGTCTGGATAAGAGAATTGGTGAGTTGGCCACTATTCATCCATTGACTTACTATTTTGGCGCGTCTTTTAACCTGATTGGCGTGCTGCTGGAAAACGAAATCAGCGGCCTGAATGAACCCGGCGATCTGTTGATCGTGCAGAAAGGAGCATCGACCAGCGACAGGGAAAAGCTGGTGTATGACAAAATCACAGCGAAGTTATCTATAAGCCATGAAGGCAGCTTTGATACGGATCGTGTATGCGTGATCGGAGATGTAATCGAGGAACGATTTAATGGATTGCAATGTTGACGTTGAAAACAGCAAGTACAAGTTGCTGGGGTTCGAAAATGGAAAAAGCTTGGCCGTTATCATGGTCATTGCGACAGGCAAGATAATTAAAATAAAGCTAAGTGAAGTGTTGAATAGTGAGATTATGGATAATCTGAATAAAATCGAAGTGAAAAACCTCTACAAGAAGTTTTACTCCCAGGGCGGAGCACTCACCGCTTACGAAATAAATGACCGTCATGAGAGTTCCTGGATGATCTACATCATCCTGAACCTGATGCTGTTCACGCTTTACATTTTTACCAGTATTGCAGCGACAAAACCGATCTACCTCGAGTATTTCGATATTGTCGTAACGCCGGGCACTTTCCTCTATCCGCTGACGTTTCTGATCGTTGACTTGCTCAATGAAACGTTTGGCCTGAGGCTCGCGCGAAAAGCGATCCTGTTCGCGTTCATCAGCAACGCCGCGATTATCATTCTGTTGGCTATCACTACCCATCTTCCGGGTCTGCCGGGCTGGAAACTCGATGGCGCTTATAACGATGTTATCAGTCAGTTGTCCGCAGTCCTTGTAGCGTCTTCTGTATCGTTCCTGGTTTCAGAGAATATAAACTCGTACCTGTTGTGCAAAATCAAAGAACTCACAAATTCCAGGTTTCTGTTTTTGCGAGTGTTTTTAAGCACATTGTTTGCTGTGATCATCGACAGCTTTCTGTTCTGCTATATCGCTTTCTACGGGACGATGGAAAATAGCGCGATACTGGGCATGATCTTCGTTCAGATCGCAATCAAGGTAGGTTTTGCCTTCTTTAATATCTTGCCGGCCTACGGCGCAAGATCATTGTTCAAGAAGTACCTGACGGGTGCGCAGACGCAGTAAGCAGAGGAGGGCGCTCACTCGGCATGCTTGAGTGAGCGCTTCTTGTTGCAGTTACTTTAAGCCAAGTTTCTCTTTCAAACGTTGAGTCACCTGTACTTTATTGTTCAGGAACTCATTCAAGCCTTTGGCACGAAGATTACAGGCATCACAATCGGAGCATCCAGTGCCTTTGATGCCGTTGTAGCAAGTCAGTGTTTCTTCGCGAACCAGATCCAGTTGATGGTGGTAATCCGCCAAGGCCCAGGTTTCAGCCTTGTTCAGCCACATCAATGGCGTCTCCAGTTGCAGCCTGTAATCCATGCCTAATTCAAGGGCTTTATTCAACGCCTTGACGAATTCATCCCGGCAATCGGGATAGCCCGAGAAGTCGGTTTCACAGACACCGGTAATGACCGTTTTGGCCTGGACTTGATAGGCATAGATAGAAGCCAGCGTCAGAAACAAAATGTTCCGCCCTGGAACGAAGGTGCTTGGCAGGCTCTCGCCAGAGCTGTTCACGGTCGGAACCGGAATGTTATCGCGCGTCAGGCTGCTGATGGCTAGCTCATTGAGCAAGGACACATCCAGCGTTTTATGCACGGTCACACCGAGCTTTTTCGACAGATGCTGCGCCACTTCAATTTCCGCGTGATGACGCTGACCATAGTCAAACGTGATGCAGTGGACTTCATCGTAGTGGGTCAGGGCGTGGATCAAGCACGTGGTGGAGTCCTGCCCGCCGCTGAATACGATAACTGCTTTGTTGGTCATGGTTATGCTTCCTGCATTGAGGTCTTGAGGGCAAAGGTGGAGATGATACTCGAAATAGGGATGGAGTTCGGTGCAGAGTCCAGATGCGCGCGTGAGTCCGTGAGCGGTCTGATTCACTTTAGAGCCTTTTTTTTGCTGCCTCGGCGATCATGTCATCTTCATCTGTCGCAAGTAGAGTTAATAAATCTTTTGGTGTCTTCGGGTTACATGCAATTCTATGTCTAACCATTACGGACTTATCAGTTGCCAGCCTCTCAAAAGTACTTCTATTGATGCGCCTCTTCATTGCAACATCCCAGCGAACATCGACGTCGTCGCTTAGTGAGAGCTTCTCAAGCACATCAGTAGAGATTGATCCGTTTGCAACAACTAGTCGTGAAAGCTCAGGGTGTCTTGAGATAACCTCGAGCCAAACTTCCTCTGTCGCAACTTCATTTATTTTTGCATTTTCTATCTCGTTTTTGCTTTCCGAATAATACTTAAATTCATCAGCGTTGCTAATCATAAGGTCCTGCTCTACGTTTTTCAGTTTTTTATTAGCATTACCTTGGATTTTTAGGAGTGCTCATATTTTCTAATGCAGCATTCAAATATTTTCTCTCCGCAAGTTTCGCTATAATCAACAGAAAGCTGGGTAGAAAGGTCAGCGCCAATTAACCTGATCTCGTCACTTTTGAATTTATCAAAATCAAAACTCGCACATAGAGAAATGTCGCTTGCGAGCATGTAAGCTCCGCAGTATCTCCAGTCCTCATCTATAAGCAAATAGTATTTACGATTTTCGATTGCTGACGAAAAAAAATTAAGTGCTTCGATGGATGACGAATATTCTCTGCGCACACAGGAGATTTCGCGCTTCGTCATAAGCGCTGCAATTATGCTATCTGTTTCTGGTAAACTTAAAAGCAGTGACTCATTAAAGGCTAGATCTGAAATGGAGGCTATCTTTTCTTTATAGTGGCTAAGTGTTTTTCCTTGCGACTTCCTATAGAGGATATTTCTTTTATAAGCGTCTATATTCATTTTAATTTTTCAAGGGTGGCTGCTAGAGGAAAGGTATACTTTATTAATTCTCAAGGACATGATTCGTCCGAAAAGAGTTTCATAATGAAAAGTTATCACGAGCAGACGGGTTGCTCGCTGGTCAAATGATATGATTGAAAATCAAGTCTATAAAAATCAGTCTTCAATCTCGAGGATTTTTATCTGTCGACCAATTATGTAAAGCTCTCCATCCTCGCGTATCTGGGTAAGTGAAGTAGGGTCGGCATCCATGTCGTAATTTCCATCAATTTCCACACACCAGACGTCGTCAAATTTCAAGATCCTAACCCCAGAGCATATCGAGTTAAACTGATTGCCTTTAACTTTTGCACTTAAATCCTCCACCGCCCCCACTACCACCCTTACTCTCTTCCATACGTTGCCTTTAACTCTATGATCTCTGGCATGGAATATTACTTGCGCGGCAAGGGGTTCATTGGGAAGGTTTAAAAATTCGAAAGAAAGAATTAACCCATCTTCAAAACGATGAAAGGCCTCCGAAACCTTGCTTACTTGTTCCATAGACACTACCTATAGGTGGTGAGGATTGCATACCTGATTGGGTTACTCCTCATCTCTGATGGGCCGTACTTGGTTTGAGGTGGACGGCACCCCGGATCATGACTAGATGAGAAGTTGTCGCTTCTACTAGGGACAGACTTCGTTTGTTTGATCTTCAATAGCTTGGTCTTTTTACGAGAGATTCTTTGTGCTTGTGCACGAAAGTCAAATTAACCATTGGAGCGCGAAGAGAGTAATGCAGCTTTAGGATTTTCTTTATATCTAAAGCATACGCCGTCTCACGAAAGGAGTTTTAAGTATAAATTCACGAGTAAACGGTGTTGGAGTAGGGGCGGGGTCGGCTTCAACCAAGTTATTCGCAAGCTCTGAAAATTCTACTATCTGTTCGGGAGGTCCAGAGATTAATATTGCTCGAGTGTCAGAGTGATCTTCACCTAGCATGACGACAATGCATTTTTTCGAACATAGTACTGCTATCACTTTATGAAATAACTTTAATGAGGAGGCTTGAGAGAAGTCTGTACCTGAAGCTCTATAAGTTTCACTAATTACACTCAGAATCTCTTTTTTATCACTTTCATCCAATTCCATCTCTGACAAAAATATTAATGCATTCCATCCTTTGTATATGGCTGTCAAAAGTATTTTTATTTCTTCGATGCTGGAGGCAGTTGAGAGGTCGCAGAAATTATGCCTCCCCTCAATGTCTAAGTTTAATTCGAGGTGTCTTCTTTTGTTTGTCGCGTCTAAACCGATCTTTCCAAATGCTCTTTTATGTAAGTCTAGTTTCTTCGCAATACTGCTACTTGAATCGAGTTCGGCAGCAAGCACAGTATATATGTTATATCGAAAGAAAATGGGTCCCAAATAGTCAAAAATCGACCCGTAATCGTAGCCTGTAGCCAGATACCATAATGAGTCGCATGAGGTATCAAAGCGAAATCCACCAGATTTGGTAGCAAGAACAGACGCAATATCAACGATGGTTTTCATTATGGCTACCCTTTTAATTCTTGGTTCTCATATGACTAATGTTCTTCATTTAAACCGTTAGAAAAGGAGGGGTGAGATTATCTTGATTTTTTCAAGGGTGGACTATATTCAAGAAATTCAATAAGCCAGGCCAGACTGCGTGGAGATTAACCACGCCATCTATAATCAACTCAATCAGCTTATGAAAATCAGTTGAAATCATATGTAGGCCAAGGCTTTTTGTAAGCTAGTGTATTGGGAGTTGAGATGGATTATCAATCATGATCCACTCCGCGGACTCCCCTGCAACACTGTAAAATTCGTCAAAAAAGCAATTTAAGTCGCTGGAAAAAACGTCAAATGCGCCATGCCCATATTCGCCAGAAATCTTCGTGATCGCGACATATCGGCAGGCATTTTTGAAAAGATTGTATGCCTCTTGGCTTATAGAAAAGTCATCGCTCTGCAAAAAAATAGTTAGGGTGGGAGGAGTAGGTTTTTCCACCCTTCGATGCCTTGAAAGTATTTCATACTTTTTGACGTCTATTTCGTATCGCCTATGTTCGCTCACTGCGCGCTCGAACTCCCCATCTTTATCTCTAAACAAAAAAAATGGCATGTAGTGAAGTTTCTTGCTTGATGGTGGCTGAAGTTTTCCATTGATATCGATGTAGTAGCAATTGTCAACTAGGGATTTAATCGCAGCAGCGCCCTCCTTAGATCTATCGAAACCGATTAAGCCGTTTTGATCAACAGAGGCTAGCAGTGCGAAATCATCATTAATTTCCGCAGGGATACTCCTAATGCGACTGCTAGAGATTTTTTTGAAATCATCGAATCTCGCCCGATAACAAATAATTTTGTAGTTTTTCACACTACATTCCCCCCGGATAAGTGAATATTTTTGACTCCCCTTTTTTGTTCTTTGCGTGAACATGTGGAGTGCTGTGGTGATCGGGGTGTCCTTCTCCGACCATGTGAGGATGACCATCTGGGTGATCGAAAACTTCAGAGTTGTCGTAACCACGGCGTCCCAGCGTTTTAACTCCACGCTTTTTCAAGCAAGCACAGAATCGTCCGTCACTGTCACCGTTCAGTTCTTGAGTAGAAATATCCTGTCCGCCTCTTCCTACCCTTGGAACTTGAGCGTGTTGTTGTGCCTTCCTCATTGCGCTTGCGCGACTTTTGGTAGCAACAACAGTCTCCAATCCCAATGGGTCAATCCACTCCATTGGGTTAGGTGCATACCGGTAAAGGTTAAGTCCACCTTCATAACGTATCGGATCCTGCGAGATAAACCGCCCAACCCCCGGATCATAGTACCGATACCGGTTGTAATGCAGCCCCGTCTCATGATCGTGATACTGCCCCTGGAACCGTATCGGGTTCACAACGCCATGCTGCCGCGCCCATTCCGAGCGCTGTTCCGTCACCTGTCCCCACGCCTTGTACTGCGCGGTCCACGCCATGTTGCCTTGGGAATCGGTCAGCTCCTGCGGCGTACCCAGGTGATCACACTGATACCAGGCCAACGCATCAAACGGTAAAGCCGTTGCCTTGTGATTCCACACCGGGTCGTCATCGAGGCTGTATTCACCGCTGTAATCCGGCAGCCCAATCAGATCAATTGGCGCATGCCGTACAGCCTGGGCCACAGGGACAAAAGTGCCCGGTTCGAAGACGTAGTGCACCGTGCGGCCGGGTTCGCCATCGCTCTGTGCCGGACTGCTTTCCCAGGCGAGGTTGTCACCATCCCAACCGTAAAGCGTGAGCCCGCAGCCAAGTTCGCGTTGTTTGCGGGCGTGTTCGTTTCTGTTCCAGAGGGAACCTGCTTCCGGGCGCTGTTTGTAATGCGCGCGGGAATTTTTGTGCAGGCGTCGTCCCAGTGCGTCGTAGGCAAAATCCACGCTCAGGCGCGTGTCTTCGAAATGCACCAATCGATCAAACAGATCCCAACGTAGATCACTGCGTTGGCCGTTGTGCCAGCGCTGAATCTGGTTGCCGCGTTCGTCGTAGTCGTAGTGGGTGCCGGCGTATTCGCGCAGCAGGTTATCGACCAGTTTGCTGCGCGGTGGGGTCAGGTCCAGTGGGCGGCGAATTTCTGTCGTTTTGTCGTCGAGCAGGTTGCCGGCCGGGTCGAAGGCGAAGGTTTCCACGCCTTGACGTGTGGTGGCGCTGAGCAGTCGGCCGACGGGATCGTAACGATAGGCGAGCGGGCCACGACGGCTGTCGTTGATGTCGGTCAGTTGGCCGGCGGCGTCGTAGCTGTATTCGCGTTTGAGCAGTGTGGATTTGTCGTCGCTGCGTCCCAGCAGTTGTTCTTGCAAACGGCCGGCCGGGTCCCAGCTTTGGGTTTGCAGCAGGTGGTTGCCTTGATGGCGGGCGACTTCGCGGTGCAGGTCGTCGCGTTCGTAGCCGATCAGTTCGTGTTCATCGAGGCGCAGGCCGAGCAAATGGCCGCTGCCGTAAGTCAACCAGCTGACGCGGTGGCCGTCGGGGCGAACGCTGGCGACTCGTTGGTTGAGCACGTCGTACTCGTGCTGCCAGATTGCGACGGTGGGTTTTTCCAGGCCGAGATAATGCTGGTGCTCGCGCAGCAGATTGCCGGCCGGGTCGTGAAACCATTGCAGGCGGCTGTCGGCGTTGTCGGCCAGCACCAGGTTACCGTTGCCGTCGTAAGCGAAAGTCTCGCTTTGCGACTGCTCGCCCAGGGTGGCGCGACGTTCGGTCAAGCGGCCCATCGGGTCGAAGCTCAAAGAGATGACGCGTTGGCCATTGATCGATTGCGCGAGGCGACCGGTGAGCGGGTCGTACTGATAGCGCGTGCTGCGGCCGTCGAAACCGCGTTCCTCGAGCAGACGACCGACCGGGTCGTAGTGGAAGTGCGCGCGTTGTTCGTTTTCGTTTTCCAGCGCCGTTAACCGTCCGAGACGGTCCCAGCGATAGCGCAAGGTTTGTTCGGCGGCATCGACACGTTCAGCGATCAAACCGGCAGCGCTGTAGCTCCACGTGGTGCAACGATCGAGAGCGTCGACGTGCGCCAGCAGCCGACCTTCGGCGTCTCGCTCGAAACGCTCTTCGGTCTTGTCCGGGTGCTTGATCAACACCAATTGGCCGGCCTTGTATTCGTATTCGGTGGCGTTCCCGGCAGCGTCGGTGAAGCAGACCATTTGCCCGAATTCGTTGTACTCCCAGGCGCTGGTTTTGCCCGAGCAATCGACGTACTCGACCAGTTGCCCGGCGTCGTTGTAGTCGAGGGTTTTTTCGTTGCCGTTGGCGTCCTTGATCGCGGTGGGCTGGCCGGATTTGTTGTAGGCGTATTCGGTTTTGTTGCCCAGCGGATCCAGCGCTTCGACCAGGTTGCCTTGGTCGTCATAGGCGCGCTGCCACTGACCGCCCTCGGCATCGCTGATCTTGATCAGCAGGTCCTGATCGTCGTAGGCGTAATGCATCACGGTATGGTCGGCGCGGATGTGTTCGAGCAGGTTGCTGCGCTCATCGTAGCTGTAGCGATCGGTGCTGCCGTCGGCATTGACGCGGCGCACGATGTTTTTGGCCTCGTCGCGGAAGAACCATTCTGAACGTTCATCGGCGTAACGGATGCGGTAGGTGTAGCCAAGGATGTCGTAGTAGTGCCAGGTTTCGTTGCCGAGCGCGTCAGTGACGTAGGTCAGACGAATGTTTTCGTCCCATTCCAGACGCGTGTCGAAACTGCCGTCGTCGGCCCATTCGCGCACGGCTTTGGCCTTGGGGCTCTGGCCATCCCACTGCAGGTTCATGCCGCGCCCGGTGCGGTCGGTGTAGCGGGTGATCAGGTGATGCTCGAACTGATACGACCAGACGGCGCCGTTCTCGTCCTGCGCCTGAATCAGGTCGCCATAGGCGTCGTACTGATAGGCGCAGAGCTGGCGCAGCGGTTCGCCGTCAACGATCTGCCAGAGGCCGATAAACCGGCCGTGATCGTCGATCATCGTGCCGAGGTGCAAATGGACTTTGGTGAAGTCGTTTTCCTGATAGGTGATCAGATCCGAGAGCAGTGATAGTTCGCCGTGACGATGCTCGTAATGCAGCATCACTCCGGCGCCGTTGCGCAGCGAAATATTGCTCAGCACAAAACGCTGGCCACGGCGGACATAGGTTTCCTTGCGCTCGAAACCACGGCACAGCAACAACTGGTCATCGCTGTTGCGGACCAGGGTGATGTCTTCGATGGCGTCGTAGTGGAACAGGCCGACTTTAGGCAACGGATAGCTGTGGTCGCGGCCGTCGGCGCTGTAGAACGTCAGGCCATCATCCACGCAGTCGAAACGTGTGGTGAATTCACTGATCCAGCGAGCGCCGAGTTCGCTCTGATCGTAGGCGTCGAGGCGCGAGTTGTAGGTGCGCGTCCATTCGATCGGGAAGGGGCCGGGCAGGCTGAAATCGGTATGGCTGAGGCTTTCCGAACCCAGGGCAAAGTTGATGCTGAATTCAGTGGCGCATTTACAGGGACCTTTCTCCGGATTGGGCGCACTTTTCGCTGGGACTTGCTTGTTGTTAGCGCCCAACTCGCCCTCCGCAGCCGTGTGGGTCGCCTTGCCGGTCTTCTCCGTATGGACCGCGGCGTTCTGGCCATGGGCATTGCGCTTGCGCCACAGGGTCACGGCGCTGGAGAGAATCTGCAGCAGCCAGCCGATGGAGTTCTGCACATTTTTATCGTCGAGCTTGCTCAGCTGCGTGCGCAGTTCCGGGCCCATCGCGCGCAGTTTGCCGGTCTCGGTGGTGATCTGTTTCTGGAGATCGTTCGGCAGCAGGTTCTGCGCGACGCTGTTGACCATCCCTTTGCCTGCCGCTTTCAAGGCGCTGTTGGCAGCCGCTAAAAAGTTGTCGGCCGTCGCGAGGGGGTCGTTGAGGAGTTGGCCGCGCCCGACGCTTGCTCTTGCGCTGGCTTCCTCCAGATCACCCTTGGCATCAAACCGGCCAAGGGCCGTTGTTTCGATACCGGTGGCAATCTCGTTGATGATTTGTTCGCCGAGCTTGCCAGCGTCCGCCAGAATCCCCGGCAACTTGCCTTTGGCTTGCTCAACAAAGTCATCGAGGGTGCCGATGATCGAGGCGTTCAGGTGACCGACCAGCACCTCGATCACGGAAGTGCTGAGCAACAACTTGCCGCTGGCCCTCATCTCCTGACGTACCAGAAACAGCGTCGGCCGCAGGGTCATGCGCGCCGCTGCCATCGACGGCGGCAACGGCAAGACGCCGATCAGGTTGATGCCAAGGCTGGCCCACGTGAGCAAGTCGCGTTGCTTGGCGTCCGACAGGGTGACGATGTCACTCAGCGCATCGACCAGCGCCATGATGTTGCCGACCACCGGCAAGAAACCGGCGTAGTTCTTGATTCGATCAAGCGTGACCACGCCATCCGTGGCGGATTGCAGCCAGGCATCGAAAGCCGCCGCACTGCTGGCGACGTCCTGAACGTCGATGGCATTGAGTGGAACGATGGCAGCTTGGGGCTCACGTTTTGCGACAGCAGTTTCAGTGGTCATCACGGCATCTCACCCGCCAACAATGGCCGGGCTTTGCGGGCAAAAATTGAAGACCTCAGCGAGCGGGCGACAACAAGCCGCTTCTCAGAGGTACGCATCAAAGTGAAAAAACAGGATTAGCTGACGACAGCGCCTTTCGGGCCACTGGCGATCAGTGCGGCGCCGCAGGCGGTTTTCATGCCGTCCAGTGCGATGGGGGTGCCATCGACGGTGTAGGTGCTGCTGCCCTCGGCAATCGGGAAAACCCCTTTGCACAACGGGCAGCTGACCTTGTGACCGACCCCGGCAATCGGCTTGCCGTTGAGGTCGGTGCGGGAGAAGGCTTCGAGGACTTTGCCACCGTGAGTGGTGGAGTCGCCCAAGCGAATTGCGTCTTTCATTGCGTCATTCCTTTGACCGAGGGTGGCTGGCTCGGCGAGCAACCCTGTCTTTCCTGCCTGCGTTCAGCAGGCGTTAGTGCCGATTTGATATCAAAATCCGTGCCAGCCACTATATGGCCATTGCGCGGCAAGGGTTTGCGCCGTGTGTCTGCGGGATAAATCGATTTTTGCTGTGGGAAACCGCGTCAAAGTGCGCAAGAAGTTGCGCAGTGCTGTGCAACTTCTTGCGCACTCGGCTACAGGGCCCGTGTGACATGGCCTGCAGGCGATTGGCGGGCGTTTTTTTGAAGGCAGGTGCGCAAGAAGTTGCGCACTTGGGCGGCTGATCGATTTCTGCCAAATCGATGGCGATTGCACTGACCTCTGCGTGAACAGGCGAAGGTCTGCAATGGATCTTCAGCAGGTTCGAGGTCTGTTTCGCGGTATCCTGCGCATTCTGATTACGGACGCTTTTCCATGCTGGTGATTTCCAACAACGTGCATCTGCCGGATGCCGAGATCGAACTGACCGCCATCCGCGCGCAAGGCGCCGGTGGGCAGAACGTCAACAAGGTCTCCAGCGCCATGCACCTGCGCTTCGACATTCCGGCCTCGTCCTTGCCCGAGTTCTACAAGGAGCGGCTGCTGGCGCTGCGCGACAGTCGCATCACCAGCGACGGCGTGTTGATCATCAAGGCCCAGCAGTACCGCACGCAGGAAGCCAACCGCGCCGATGCGCTGGAGCGTCTGGTCGAGCTGATTCTCAGTGCGACCAAAGTGGAAAAGAAACGCCGTCCGACCAAGCCGACCCTCGGTTCAAAGAAGCGCCGGCTCGAATCGAAAACCAAGCGCGGCAGCATCAAGGCCGGGCGTGGCAAGGTGGATTTCTAGTCTTCGCGGTACTTCGCCGTGTGCTTGTACAGATACACGCTCAGTGCCAAGCCGCTTAGCGAGGCGAGGGCGGCGAAGAGGAAGATCGAGGCAAAACCGAATCCCGCCGCAATCGCCCCGGCCAATGGCCCGGTGATCCCCAGCGACAAGTCGATGAACAGCGAATAGGCGCCAACCGCTGCGCCACGGCTGGACGCGGGCACCAGATTCACCGCTTCCACACCCAGCGCAGGGAACACCAGCGAGAAACCAAACCCGCTCAGCGCCGCACCGGCCAGCGCCCAGTGCGCATCCGGCGCCAGCCACAACAGCAGCAGGCCTAGGGTTTCCACCGACAGACAGGCAATCGCCACACGAAAGCCGCCGAGGCGGTTGATCAGGTTGCCGAACAGCAGCCGCGCACCGATGAAGCTGGCGCCGAACAGGCTCAGGCACAGCACCGCGTTGTCCCAATGCTGGGTCGCGTAATACAGGGTGATGAAGGTGGCGATGGTACCGAAGCCGATCGAGCCCAGTGCAAGACCGCAGCCGTGGGGAAACACTTTGCCGAGCACATGCATGAACGGCAGACGCTCGCCGGCGACAATCGGTGCCGGGGTTTTTGGCCAGGCGAGCAACAGGCCCAACGCGGCGAGCAGGATGATGCTGACGCCCATGCTCCACAGACCCAACTGGCCGACCAGCCACACACCGAACGGTGCGCCGATCGCCAGTGCGCCGTAACTGGCGATGCCATTCCAGGAAATCACTTTGGCCGTGTTTGCCGCGCCAACGCGGCCGATGCCCCAGCCAATCGAGCCGGAACCGACGAGGCTTTCCGCGCTGCCCAGCACCAGTCGACCGATCAACAGACTGATCAAACTGAGCATCGGCATGCTCGGGGTCCACGCCGAAATCAGCATGAACACACCGCTCAAACCACACCCGGCGAGGCCAATCATCACCGCGCGTTTGCTGCCCTGATTATCGATGATCTTGCCGGAATACGGACGGCTGAGCAGGGTGGCGAGGTATTGCACGCTGATCACCAGACCGGCAATCACCGCACCAAAGCCCAGATCACTGTGGACGTACCCCGGCAGCACCGCGAGCGGAATGCCGATGTTCAGGTAACCGATAAAGGTGAAGAGGACGATGGAAACGACTTGCAGCGTGACCGCCAGGGGGCGCTGGGGTTCTGGCATAGAGGACGACATGGGTAACGATCCACGGGAGCGGCAGATTAGATAGGCTGCTTATGATACCGGCGCGGACGGATCTGGGGCGGGAAAAGTAAAACTATTTGCCGGGGTGCGTTTCAGGATTTGGCCGGGGCAACCAGTTGTGTGGTGACCAGCGCCGCCAGGGCATTTTCTTCGCTGCCGAAACGGGCGAGCAGGGCGGCTTGTTTCTCGGGCGAGAGACGGTTCCAGATCTCGATCATTTTCTCGGTGGCGCTGATCAGGACGGCAGCTTGGCTTTCAGAGAATTCGTCGGTCATGGCGGGCTCGGGGTTCAGGCAGTGTGGAAAGCGCATGTTAGCGCTTTCCACACGGTCTGTACGACGGGTCTTACTCTTCGTTGTCGGCCGGGCGGCTCTCAACGGCTTCTTTCGGTTCGGGTTGCCCCGCGCCGGCTTGTTGCGTGGTCGTCTGCTCAGGTACGTGCAGGCTTGGGAAGGGGAGATTAGGAATCTCGTGCATGGTTGCGCTCCTCGCTAAGTCTGTTGATAGATCTGGTAGATCCGCGCTTCTTGAAAGCCTGCGCAGGATACAGCAGGAAAAATGACAATCAGACTTTTAATTCAAATTAATGCGACAGATGGCCGCAGGGGGAGGGCAAACCTGCAGGTCACCACAAAACAAATGTAGGAGCTGCCGAAGGCTGCGATCTTTTGATCCTGCTTTAAAAAAAGATCAAAAGATCGCAGCCTTCGGCAGCTCCTACAGGGTATTGCGGTGTTACTTGCAGACGCTGGCGATAGCTTCGGCCAGCAGCGCGAGGCGCGTGGCGTCGATGCCGGCGACGTTCGCCCGGCCCGAGCTGACCATGTACACGCTGTGATGCTCGCGCAGTTGTTTCACTTGCTCCGGCGACAGGCCGGTGTAAGAGAACATCCCGCGCTGCACGCCAATGTGCGCAAAGCGCTCACGTAAACCGTGTGGCTCCAGCGCTTCGACCAGGCCGCTGCGCAGTTGCGCAATGCGCAGGCGCATGGCTTCCACTTCATCGGCCCAGCGGGCTTTCAGCTCTGGATCGGCGAGGATGGTCGCGACCACTGCCGCGCCGTGATCTGGCGGCGTCGACCACAGGTTGCGGGCAATGTTGGCCAGTTGGCTGCGGATGTCGATGAGCTTGTCGGCGGTTTTCGCGCAGACGATCAGCGCACCGGTACGGTCGCGGTACAGGCCGAAGTTCTTCGAGCAGGAACTGGTGATCAGTAGCTCGGGCACTTCTGCCGCGAACAGCCGGGTCGACCACGCATCCTGCTCCAGACCGTCGCCAAAGCCCTGGTAGGCAAAGTCGATCAGCGGCAGCAGATTGCGGGCGCGTACCACATCGAGCACGCGCTGCCAGTCGTCATGGCTCAAATCAAAACCGGTCGGGTTGTGGCAGCACGCGTGCAGCAGCACCACATCGCCCTTCGGTACTTCGTTGAGCACTGCGAGCATGGCGTCGACGTCGAGGCGGTTGTCACTGCCCACGTACGGGTAGTGACTGACCTTGACCCCGGCCGCGGCGAAAATGGTTTCGTGGATCGGCCAGGTCGGGTTGCTCAGCCACACGCCTTTGCCCGGCAGGCACTGGGCGATGAAGTCGGCAGCCAGACGCAGGGCACCGGTGCCGCCCGGCGTCTGGGTGGCGCCGGCACGTTGTTCGGCGATCAGCTTCGCGTCGGCGCCGAGCACCAGCTCATTGATGACTTTGCCGAACAGCGGGTTACCGTGACCACCGATGTAGGTCTTGGTGTCCTGGCTTTCGACGAGGCGCGCTTCGGCAATTTTCACCGCTTCCGGGATCGGCGTCAGGCCCTGGGCATCCTTGTAGACGCCAACGCCCAAGTCGAATTTGCGCGGGTTGGCGTCCTGCGCATACGCCTCCATCAAGCCGAGGATCGGGTCGCCGGGTACCCGGCCGATGGCGTCGAAGTGCATTACTTGCGTCCTTCTGCGGTCTTGGCCACTTCGTCAGTGCGCGCGGCCATGATGAAGTCGTTGCGGTGCAGGCCTTTGATCGAGTGGCTCCACCAGGTCACGGTGACTTTGCCCCATTCGGTCAGCAGGCCCGGGTGGTGACCTTCGGCCTCGGAGATCTCGCCGACAGCGTTGGTGAAGGCCAGCGCGTGTTTGAAGTTCTTGAACAGGAAAACTTTCTCCAGCTGCATGATGCTGTCGCGTACTTCGATGTTCCAGTCAGGGATCTGCTTGATCAGGATCGGCAGTTCTTCGTCGCTGACTTGTGGCGCATCGGCGCGGCAGGCTTCGCAGTGGGCTTGGTTCAAAGTGGACATGGCGTATTCCTGAAATCGAGTGTGTTTTTTTTATTAAAGCGTTTGAGCCGTCAATGCCGTCACGCTAAACCAAAGTGGCGGCGACTGACAGGCTCAATTGTCTGCAAAAGTCGCGGTTCACGCGGCTTTCGGTTTCGGCGGAAATTTCGGTGCGTGCAGACCCAGCTGCATGCCTTGGCGAACCATGGCCATGATGTCTTCATGCGCCACGTCGAACAGACGCTTGAGATTCGGCAGGACAAAGTACAGCGGTTGCAGGATGTCGATGCGATACGGCGTGCGCATGGCTTCGAGCGGATCGAAGGCTTGATGCTCCGGCTCGTCCGACAGCGAATAAACGGTTTCTTTGGGCGAGGACAGGATGCCGCCGCCGTAGATGCGTTTGCCTTGCGGGGTGTCGACCAGGCCGAACTCGATGGTCATCCAGTACAGACGCGCCAGATAAACGCGTTCCTCCTTGGTGGCCTGCAAACCGAGTTTGCCGTAGGTGTGGGTGAATTCGGCGAAGTACGGGTTGGTCAGCAGCGGGCAGTGACCAAAGATCTCGTGGAAAATATCCGGTTCTTGCAGGTAGTCCAGCTCTTCGCGGGTACGAATAAACGTAGCGACCGGAAATTGCTTGCTGGCCAGCAGTTCGAAAAAGGTCTGGAAGGGGATCAGTGCCGGAACGCGGGCGACCTGCCAACCGGTGGTCTCGCCGAGCACCTTGTTGATCTCGCCGAGTTGCGGAATGCGGTCGTGGGGCAGACCGAGTTTTTCGATACCGTCCAGATACTCCTGGCAGGCACGCCCTTCGATCACTTTCAACTGGCGAGTGATCAGCGTGTTCCACACCGCGTGTTCTTCGGCGGGGTAGTCGATAAAACCTTGCGCATCGGGCTCGCGGGCCACGTATTGCGTCTGCTTCATACTGCTCTCCTGCTAGGGGAATTCGTTCTTGTTATGTCCAGCGATGGATTCAGAATTACCCGAGAGCGGGTTGATGTGCAGCAGGTTGAATCGTCTGCGTGTAGGAAATTTCTCTTTAATTCGTAAAGTTATCGTTACGGTTTGGCGGGTATCTCGCATTTGCGGTGATTCCCGGGTTTGAAAAGGTCAGTACCTGTCACATAATCTTGACAACTATCTGCGTGCCTCGACAGAAAAATGAGCTTCGGGCGCACCTCAATACCCTGTGGGAGCGAGCTTGCTCGCGAAAGCGCTGGGTCTGACACATCAATGCTGGATGTGCTGACGCCTTCGCGAGCAAGCTCGCTCCCACAGGTTCGGTATTCAACTCCCCATCTTGTCGGGCCTTATATATGCGCATCAAAGTCCACTGCCAGAACCGCATCGGCATCCTGCGTGACATCCTCAACCTGCTGGTTGCCTACGGGATCAACGTGGCGCGCGGTGAGGTCGGTGGCGAGCATGGCAATGCGATTTATCTGCATTGCCCGAACCTGATCAATATCCAGTTCCAGGCGCTGCGGCCGAAGTTCGAGGCGATCGCCGGGGTGTTTGGCGTCAAGCGGGTAGGGCTGATGCCCAGCGAGCGGCGGCACATGGAGTTGAACGCCTTGCTCGGCGCGCTGGAGTTTCCGGTGCTGTCGATCGACATGGGCGGCTCGATCGTCGCGGCCAACCGTGCGGCGGCGCAGTTGCTCGGTGTACGGGTCGACGAGGTGCCGGGGATTCCGCTGTCGCGTTACGCCGAAGATTTCGACTTGCCGGAACTGGTGCGCGCCAATAAATCGCGAATCAATGGCATGCGAGTCAAGGTCAAGGGCGACATCTTTCTGGCCGACATTGCGCCGCTGCAATCGGAGCATGACGACAGTGAAGCGATGGCCGGTGCGGTGCTGACCTTGCACCGCGCCGACCGTGTCGGCGAGCGCATCTACAACGTGCGCAAACAGGAACTGCGTGGTTTCGACAGCATTTTCCAGAGCTCTAAAGTCATGGCGGCGGTGGTGCGTGAAGCCAGGCGCATGGCACCGCTCGATGCGCCGTTATTGATTGAAGGCGAAACCGGCACCGGTAAGGAATTGCTCGCACGCGCTTGCCACCTCGCCAGTCCGCGCGGGCAGTCGCCGTTGATGGCGCTCAACTGTGCAGGCTTGCCGGAGTCGATGGCTGAGACCGAACTGTTCGGCTACGGTCCTGGCGCTTTTGAAGGGGCACGGGCTGAAGGCAAGCTCGGCCTGCTGGAGTTGACCGCGGGCGGCACATTGTTTCTCGACGGCGTCGGTGAAATGAGCCCGCGCTTGCAGGTGAAGTTGCTGCGCTTTCTACAGGACGGTTGCTTCCGCCGGGTTGGCAGTGATGAAGAGGTTTACCTGGATGTGCGGGTGATCTGCGCCACGCAGGTCGACTTGTCGGAACTGTGCGCGCGGGGCGAGTTTCGCCAGGATTTGTATCACCGCTTGAACGTGCTCTCCTTGCACATCCCGCCGCTGCGTGAATGCCTCGACGGCTTGACCCCGCTGGTCGAGCATTTCCTTGATCAGGCCAGTCGGCAGATCGGCTGTTCGCTGCCGAAACTGGCGCCGGCGGCGATGGATCGGCTCAGTCATTACCACTGGCCGGGCAACGTGCGGCAACTGGAGAACGTGCTGTTCCAGGCGGTTTCGCTGTGCGACGGCGGCACGGTGAAGGCCGAGCATATTCGTCTGCCGGATTACAGCGTGCGTCAGCCGCTTGGCGATTTCTCGCTGGAGGGTGGGCTGGACGAGATTGTCGGGCGCTTTGAGAAAGCGGTGCTGGAGCGGTTGTATTCCGAGCATCCGAGCAGTCGGCAGTTGGGTAAGCGGCTGGGGGTTTCGCACACCACCATTGCCAACAAACTGCGTGAGTATGAAGTCGGCAAAGATCCCGAAGCTTAAGATCAAAAGATCGCAGCCTTCGGCAGCTCCTACAGGAATACGCATTTCAAATGTAGGAGCTGCGGCACGCTGCGATCTTTTGATCTTTTGCCGCCAAGCGGCATAACACCGCCGGTTTTTCGACTTCGATACATTTCCAATTTCCCTTCGCTATCCCTCAAGCCCTTTGTTTGCCGGGTCTTCGTCCGCCAGAAAAAAGTTGGTCTGCAAATTGCTTATGGCTCAGCAGTACAGCGGTGGGCGGCAAACGTCCGGCATGCAGAGGAAAGAGTGTGGACAAGTACCTTTATGTGGCAATGACCGGTGCCAGCCAGAATGCGCTGGCGCAGAAGGCTCATGCCAACAACCTGGCGAACATCTCCACCAACGGTTTTCAGCGCGACCTGGAGCAGGCGCGTTCGATGCCGGTGTTCGGTGACAGCTTTCCGGCGCGTGCGTTTGCCATGAGCGAACGACCTGCCACCGACTTCACTCCTGGTTCACTGGTGCAGACCGGTCGTGACCTCGACGTCGCGGTGACCGGCAACGGTTTTATCGCCGTGCAGAACCCGAATGGCGGCGAAAGCTACGTGCGCACCGGCAGCCTCAACGTCGACGCCCTCGGCGTGCTGCGCGCCGGCAACGGCATGCCGGTGATCGGCAATGGCGGCCCGATCGCCGTGCCGCCCGAGCAGCAGATCGAAGTCGGTGAAGACGGCACCATCAGTATTCGTGCGATGGGCGAAGGCCCGCGTGTCATGGCTGAAGTCGACCGGATCAAACTGGTCAACCCGGATATCAAGAACATGAACAAGGGCCTCGATGGCTCGATCTACACCAAGGACGGCCAGCCGGCACCGGCCGATGCCAACGTCAAACTGGTGTCGGGTTTCCTTGAGTCGAGCAACGTCAACGCCGTCGAAGAGATGACCTCGGTGCTGGCCCTGGCCAAGCAGTTCGAGTTGCACGTCAAGATGATGAACACCGCCAAAGACGACGACCAGGCCATGGCTCGGGTCTTGCAGATCAGCTAATTATCAGAACGTCGCGCCGAAAAACAGGCGCACGAGGAGAATCGAATGCTTCCGGCTCTATGGGTTGCCAAAACCGGTCTGTCCGCCCAGGACACCAACCTGACCACCATTTCCAACAACCTGGCAAACGTGTCGACCACGGGTTTCAAACGTGATCGCGCCGAGTTCCAGGACTTGCTCTATCAGATCAAGCGCCAGCCGGGCGCTCAGTCGACCCAGGACAGCGAACTGCCGTCGGGTCTGCAACTGGGTACCGGTGTGCGCATCGTCGGCACCCAGAAAAACTTCACCGCCGGCAGCCTGCAAACCACCGAGCAGCCGCTGGACATGGCCATCGACGGTCGCGGTTTCTTCCAGATTCTGCAACCGGACGGCACCACGTCCTACACCCGTGACGGTACTTTCCACCTCGATTCCAATGGCCAGATCGTTAACGCCAGCGGTTTCGCTCTGGAACCGGCCATCGTCATCCCGAACGATGCCCAGACCTTCACCGTTGGTCGCGACGGCACCGTGTCCATCACCGTCGCTGGCAACGCTGCGTCGCAGGTGATCGGCAACCTGCAAACCGCCGACTTCATCAACCCGGCCGGTCTGCAGGCCGTGGGCAACAACCTGTTCCTGGAAACTGCCGCTTCCGGCGCGCCGCAAGTTGGCACCCCGGGTCTGGCCGGTTTCGGTACCACCCTGCAGAACACCCTGGAAACCTCCAACGTCAGCACCGTTGAAGAGATGGTCAACATGATCACCACTCAGCGCGCTTACGAGATGAACTCCAAGGTGATCTCCACCGCTGACCAGATGCTCTCGTTCGTAACGCAGAATCTGTAATCAAGTCTATGAGGCGGCCATGAGGTCGCCTGCAACACCGTGAGGTAGGGTCATGAATCGCTTTGTATCTGTTCTGGCATTGAGTGGGGTCGTCTCGCTCGCGGGCTGCGTCGCTCCGACGCCCAAGCCCAATGACCCTTACTACGCCCCGGTGTTGCCGCGCACGCCGTTGCCGGCTGCGGCCAACAACGGCTCGATCTATCAGGCTGGCTTCGAGCAGAACCTGTACAGCGACCGCAAGGCTTTCCGGGTCGGGGACATCATCACCATCACCCTGAACGAGCGCACGCAGGCGAGCAAGAACGCCAACTCGCAGATGGACAAGAACAGCGATAACAAGGTCGGTCTGACCTCGTTGTTCGGCTCCAGTCTGACCACCAACAACCCGATCGGCGGCAATGACCTGAGTCTGAACGCCGGCTATAGCGCCGACCGTTCGACCAAGGGCGACGCCAAGTCCGGGCAGAGCAACAGCCTGACCGGTTCGATCACCGTGACCGTCGCTGACGTGCTGCCCAACGGCATCATCGCCGTGCGTGGCGAGAAGTGGCTGACGCTGAACACTGGTGACGAACTGGTGCGCATTGCCGGCCTGGTGCGCGCCGATGACATCGCCACGGACAACACCGTGTCGTCGACCCGGGTCGCCGATGCACGCATCACCTACTCGGGTACCGGCGCGTTTGCCGATACGAGTCAGCCAGGCTGGTTCGACCGTTTCTTCCTCAGCCCGCTGTTCCCTTTCTAGGTGGCTACGTTGAATCTGAAAAGCTTCATGCTGGCGGCGACCCTGATGTCCGCCGCTTTTGGTGCCCACGCCGAGCGGCTGAAAGATATCGCCAGCATTTCCGGCGTGCGTTCCAACCAGTTGATCGGTTACGGCCTGGTGGTCGGGCTTAACGGCACCGGTGACCAGACGACGCAAACCCCGTTCACCCTGCAGACCTTCAACAACATGCTCTCGCAGTTCGGCATCAAGGTGCCGCCGGGATCGGGCAACGTGCAGTTGAAAAACGTCGCGGCGGTGTCGATCAGTGCCGACTTGCCGGCGTTCGCCAAGCCAGGTCAGCAGGTCGACATTACTGTGTCCTCGATCGGTAACTCCAAGAGCCTGCGCGGCGGCACCTTGCTGCTGACTCCGCTCAAGGGTATCGATGGCAACGTCTACGCGGTCGCTCAGGGCAACCTGGTGGTTGGCGGTTTCGATGCCGAAGGGCGTGACGGTTCGAAGATCACCGTCAACGTTCCGTCGGCCGGTCGCATCCCTGGCGGTGCTTCGGTGGAGCGTTCGGTGCCGAGCGGTTTCAACCAGGGCAACAGCCTGACGCTGAACCTCAATCGCTCCGACTTCACCACGGCCAAGCGTATCGTCGACAAGATCAACGACATGCTCGGCCCTGGCGTCGCGCAAGCCATCGATGGCGGTTCGATCCGTGTCACTGCGCCGCTCGATCCGAGCCAGCGCGTCGACTACTTGTCGATTCTGGAAAACCTCGAAGTCGATCCGGGTCAGGCGGTGGCGAAAGTCATCATCAACTCGCGTACCGGCACCATCGTCATCGGCCAGAACGTGAAAGTGTCGCCAGCCGCCGTGACCCACGGCAGCCTGACCGTGACCATCACCGAAGACCCGATCGTCAGCCAGCCGGGCCCTCTGTCCAATGGCCAGACCGCTGTCGTGCCGCGCTCGCGGGTGAATGCCGAGCAGGAAGCCAAACCGATGTTCAAGTTCGGCCCTGGCACCACCCTCGACGAGATCGTGCGGGCGGTGAACCAGGTCGGCGCGGCACCGGGTGACTTGATGGCGATTCTCGAAGCCTTGAAGCAGGCCGGCGCGTTGCAAGCCGACCTGATCGTGATCTGAGGCCGACCCCATGGATATGCGCAAGAGCGGTCTGGTCAGCAGCAGCGATTCGGGTTCCTACTCGGACCTCAATCGTCTGAATCAACTCAAGGTCGGCGACAAGAACAGCGATGGCAACCTGCGCAAAGTCGCGCAGGAATTCGAATCGCTGTTCCTCGGTGAAATGCTCAAGTCGATGCGCTCGGCGACCAACGCCCTGGGTGAAGACAACCCGCTCAACACGCCGGCGGCCAAGCAGTATCAGGAAATGTACGACCAGCAGCTGGCCGTTTCCATGTCCCGCGAGGGCGGTGGTATCGGTCTGGCTGACGTACTGATGCGGCAGATGTCGAAGAACAAACCGCTGGCGCCGGGCGAGGCCGCTGCCGCGTCCGCCGCCAAGCAGGAAGAAGCCAAGGCAAAAGCCGCGGCCGTGGTCACACCGGTTGCCGCTGGCACCGTTGCCACCAATGGCCCATTGTCGCGCCTCAATGGCGAGCGTCCGTTGTGGGCGTCACGTTCGGTGAATGCGCCGAACACGCAACTCGCCCATCGCAACGACATGGAAATGATCAACCAGCGTCGTCTGGCCTTGCCGCCGAAACTGGCCGATCGTTTGCTCGCCGGGCTGGTGCCGTCGGCCACACCGACGGCAGCGACCCAGTTGCCGCAGCGCGCCACGACCGCAGCCACGACCGGCGCCGGCCCGCTGTACAACGGCGACTGGCTGGCGCGCGCCGAGGGCGAAAAAGCCTCTGGCGCACAGATGCAGATTTATGGTCGCGCCATGGCGCAGATTCCGTTGGCGCCGGCGAAGAAAGCCTTCAGTTCCGCCGACGAATTCGTCAACACCATGCTGCCGATGGCCAAGGAAGCGGCCGACCGCATCGGCGTCGATCCGCGTTATCTGGTGGCCCAGGCGGCGCTGGAAACCGGTTGGGGCAAATCGGTCATGCGCGCCCAGGATGGCAGCAGCAGCCACAACCTGTTCGGCATCAAGGCGAGCAGCAACTGGAAGGGCGATTCGGCCCGGGCGATCACCAGCGAGTTCCGCAATGGCGCGATGGTCAAGGAGACGGCCGAGTTCCGTTCCTATGCCTCGTACAAGGACAGCTTCCACGATCTGGTGACTTTGCTGCAGAGCAATAATCGCTATCAAGATGTCGTGAAGTCTGCCGATAACCCAGAACAGTTTGTACGCGAGTTGCAAAAGGCCGGTTACGCCACCGACCCGAACTACGCAAGCAAGATTTCGCAGATAGCCAAGCAGATGAACAGTTTCCAAAACTACGCTGCGGCGGGTGTATCCACCACGCCTTTATAAGGCACAAGGTATAAGGTCTGAACCATGAGTTTGCTCAATATCGGGATGTCGGGACTGTCGGCCAGCCAGTCCTCTTTGGCTACGACAGGCAACAACATTGCCAACGTCGACACCGCCGGTTATTCACGCCAGCAAACCGTGCAGGGCACCAAATCCTCGCAGCAGTTCGGCACCGTGTTCATCGGTACGGGCACCACCCTGGCTGACGTACGCCGGGTGTACAACTCGTACCTGGAAAGCCAACTGCACACAGCCACTTCGCTCGACAGCGAATCGGCTGCTTACCTGGCGCAGGCCACACCGCTGGACTCGATGCTGTCGGACACCAACACCGGCCTGACCGGCGTGCTGCAGAAATTCTTCACCACGATGCAGGGCGTTTCGACCTCGGCGACCGATGACACCTCCCGTCAATCGGTGCTGACGGGTGCGCAGGCGCTGACCAGTCGTTTCAACACCATTGCCAAACAGCTCAACGACCAGAACACCACCATCAATGGCAGCCTGGGCGACATGACGTCCCAGGTGAACAAGCTGGCCACCTCGATTGCCAACCTGAACCAGAAGATCGGCGAGATCTCCACCAGCGGTGGTGCGCCGAACGATCTGCTCGACAGCCGCAACGAAGCCGTACGCCAGTTGTCCGAGTTGACCGGCGCACAGGTCGTCGAGCGTGGTACCAGTTTTGACGTCTACATCGGCAGCGGTCAGCCGCTGGTGATCGGCAACACCACCAACACGCTGAGCATGGTCGCGAGCAAAGACGATCCGTCGCGCATGGCCATCCAGATGGATCGCGGTTCGAGCACCATCGACATCACCTCGGCGATGAGCGGTGGCGAAATCGGCGGCCTGCTGACTTACCGCAAAGAAGTCCTCGACCCGTCGCTCAACGAGCTGGGCCGAGTGGCGCTGGTGATCGCGGATCAGGTCAACAGCCAGCAAGCCCAAGGCATCGACAAGAACGGTGACTTCGGCGCGGCGATTTTCAACAACATCAACAGTGCCGCGCTGGTCAGTTCGCGCAGCATCGCGCAGTCGGGCAACAGCACCGGTTCGGGTAACCTCGATGTCACCATCAAGGACACCGGCAAGCTGACCACCAGCGATTATCAAGTGACGTTCACCAGCGCCACTGACTACACCGTCAAGCGCTCCGACGGCACCGACCTGGGTGCTTTCAGCACCACGACCAATCCGCCGCCAGTGATCGACGGCTTTACCCTCGCGCTCAAGGGTGGTGCGTTGAGCGCCGGTGACAGCTTCAAAATCACCCCGACCCGCAATGCGGCGGCGAGCATTCAGACGGTGCTCACCGATCCGAAGAAAATCGCCGCGGCCGGTCCGTTGACCGGTGTGGCCAGCGCCAGCGGTCTGGGCACCTTCACCCAGCCGACGCTGACCAGCAAGATCGATATCTACAACCCGACTGCCCAGGCTGACATGCAGGCGGCGCTGAAGAATTCGACGCCGGTGAAACTGGTTTTCGGTGCGGTGACCGGGGGCAGCCAGTCTTACACTTTTGTGGATGCCAAGGGCGGCCTCATCAGCAGCGGCACTATCGTTCCCGGTCAATCGAACGCGCTGGAACTTAAAGTCGGCATCGTCGATGCCAGCGGCAACCCGGTGCTGGACACCAGCGTTACGCCGAACGTACAGAAAACCTTCTCCGTGCAGACCACTGTTGGCGGCACGCCGAAGCCTGGCGAAACCTTCACCATGAACCTGACCGGTGCGGCGTCTTCGGACAACCGCAACGCGCAATCGCTGGTCGCCCTGCAAACCGCGCAGACCGTCGACACCGGTTCGGCCAGTAAAGGCATCAGCCTGACTGACGCCTACAACAAGCTGGTGACCAACGTCGGCACCAAGACTGCCCAAGGCAAGTCCGACAGCGCCGCGACCTCGGCGATTCTGGATAACGCCAAAGGTGCCCGCGATTCGCTGTCCGGCGTGAACCTGGATGAAGAAACCGGCAACCTGGTCAAATACCAGCAGTACTACACAGCGTCTTCGCAGATCATCAAAGCTGCGCAGGAAACTTTCGCCACGCTGATCAACAGCCTTTAAGGAGTCGTAATTCATGCGCATTTCCACCGCCCAGTATTACGGCACGCAAGCGTCGGACTATCAGCGTAACTTCAACAAGGCTGTCGCCACCGCCAGCGAGGCGAGCAGCCTGCAACGCATCACCAATGCGTCCGATGATCCGATCGGCGCCGGTCGTTTGCTGCAACTGGGCCAGCAGGCCGCGATGCTGGATCAGTACAAGACCAACGTCGACAGCACCACAAATTCGTTGAATGTGCAGGAGTCCACGCTGGATTCCATCACCACCGCACTGGCGCGTGCCAAGGAACTCGCCCTGGCCGCCAACACCGGCACGCGCACCGACAAGGATCGCCAGGCTTACGCTGCGGAACTGAGTCAGATCCAGCAACAAGTGCTGGGCCTGATGAACTCCAAGGATGCCAACGGCAACTACATGTTCTCCGGTTCGAAGACCGATACCGCGCCGTACTCGCAGAATGCCGACGGCACTTACACCTACAACGGTGACCAGACCACGATCAACCTGGGCATCGGCGACGGTATGACGGTCGGCACCAATACCACCGGTTGGGATGCCTTTCAGCAGACCATCAACACCGGCCGCACCAGCACCAACATGACGGCTCCGGCAGTGGATGACGGCCGTGTCGTGCTGTCCAGCGGTACCGTTGGCAATGTGGCCACCTACAACTCCAAGTTCTCCGGTGGTCAGCCGTACACCGTCAGCTTCGTCAGCAGCACCCAACTGCAAATCACCGATGCGCTGGGTAACGACGTGACGGCCGAAGCCAGCCAGAACGGCGCGATCGTCAACACCACCGGCACCAACCAGACGGTCAGTTTCCGTGGCGTCGACCTGAAGCTGAACATCAACCTGAAAGCGGGTGACACCAACCCGGACGCGGTCATTGCCGGGCACAGCTTCCAGTTGTCGACCCAACCTGACTCGTTCACCACCGCGCGCAGCCCGGGCAACCCGTCTACTGCGGTGATTACCGGTTCGACCATCACCGACCAGTCGGCCTATACAAACGCCTTCCCGCAAGGCGGCGCGGTGCTCAAGTTCACCAGCGCCACGGCGTTCGATCTGTATGCGGCGCCAGTCACTGCAGACAGCAAACCCGTGTCGTCTGGCACCGTGGCCGGCGGCAACGCGACCGCTGCGGGCGTGACTTTCGCGCTGGGCAACACGCCGGCCGCTGGCGATCAGTTCTCGATCCAGCCGAACAATCACCAGACCCAGAACGTGCTCGACACGCTGGGCCAGATGATTACGGCATTGAATACGCCGATCGACGGTGATGATGTTGCCAAGCAGAAGTTTCAGGGTGTCATGGAGTCGGGTCTCGGTAACATCGACGCCGCTACCAACCAGATTGGCGCTTCTGTCACCACCATTGGTGCCCGTGGCCAGGCGCTGGAAATGCAAACCGCGACTAACCTCAGCTTGAGCACGGCGAACACCACGACCCAGGGCTCGATCCGTGATTCGGATCCCGCCGAAGTCATGACCCGCCTGACCCTGCAGCAGACCATGTTGCAAGCCGCGCAGTTGGCGTTCAGCAAGATCAGCCAGTTGGGTCTGTTCAACAAGATCTGACGATTAGCGGGCGCGTGAGCGCCCGTTTGCTCCGTCCTTCAAGTAATGTTTTTTAGCGGTTTCCAGGGCTCGCTTTACCGAGCGGGCTCGTACCGCCTGTGAGCCCGCCGTGAATTCACTCCCTCTCGTCAGCCTTGTCATTCCCGCCTTCAATCCACGCTTTTTCGAGCGTGCTTTGCGCAGTGCCGTTGCCCAAGGCTATGGCCATCTGGAAATCATCGTTTGCGATGACAGTCGTGGCGTCGAGATCGAGACCATCGTCTCGAATGTCAGCGAGGAGAGCGGCGTCGCCGTCCGTTATGTCCGCAACCCGCGCACGTTGGGCCTGGTCGGCAATCTGAAAGCCTGCCTGGATCAGGCGCAGGGCGAGTTCATCAAGTTTCTGTGTGACGATGATTTGCTGTATTCCGCCTGTATCGAGCAGCAGGCGCACGAGATGCGCCGTGCAGAGGTCAGCCTGGTGCTGGCGCAGCGACTGCTCTGGGACGCGAACGACATCATCCTGCCTGCGCGTCTGGAAAACACTTCGCTGTCGCCGGTCAGTGGCCTGTTCAAGGGCGACGATTTACTGGCGATCTTTGAAAAATTCCCGGTCAACGTACTCGGCGGTTTCAGCAACGCGCTGTTTCGCCGCGCGGACGTTGCCGAGCTGCTGCCGGCATTGACCGAGGAGGGCGGCGGCTTCGTCGCGAGCCTGGATTTTGCCTTGTATATCTGCCTGCTGCGACGCGGCAACCTGGCGGTGTCCAACAACGTGCTGAGCGCCGAGCGTCTTTATCCGGAGCGGCTGAGTGCGCAACAACCGATGAAGGACGCGATGGATGTCGAGCGCGAGTGGCTCTCGCAAATGCTCAAGGTCCGCAACGGTGAGTCGGCGCCGGCGCCAGGCTGGGTGCGTTACATCCCGCT
The DNA here is from genome assembly GCF_013363935.1 of Pseudomonas sp. 43A. Classification (NCBI taxonomy): domain Bacteria; kingdom Pseudomonadati; phylum Pseudomonadota; class Gammaproteobacteria; order Pseudomonadales; family Pseudomonadaceae; genus Pseudomonas; species Pseudomonas sp. 43A. The sequence continues at coordinate 5,351,269 of NZ_CP054880.1, read as the reverse complement.
GGCAAAGGCTGATGAGTCGCCTAGGGTTTGGGATGAGCTGCCGTTGAGTCGCACCCTGGGTTCCCGGCAGAGCCGCCAGGAGTGTGGCGTCGGGGTGGACAGCCTGAGTTTCGGCGAACTCTATGCGCAATGGCTGGCGTGCCGGGTACTGACCGAAGGCCAGCGCAAGATGCTGCCGGAAACCATCGCCGGTTGGTCGCACCAGCCGCGAATAGTGCCGGTCATCATCGACGACAAAGGCAGTCGCGCCGGTGTGGAACGTACGCTGGAGGCCCTCGCCAATCAGGATTACCCGGCGGAACTGGTGCTGGTCCTGTCCGCGTCCTGTGCCGAAGCGGAGCTGGATGGGCGCGTGTTTCGCCTGCCGCTGCAAGACGACGGGCTGGAGCAGCTCAATAGCTTGCTGCCGCAACTGGAAGGCGCCGACTGGTTCTACCTGCTGCAACCCGGTGATCGGCCGGTGGCCACGGCGTTGCTGATCATGGCTGACCGCATCGCGCATTCGCGGTCCTTCACCTGCCTGTACAGCGACGAAGGCAGTCTGCGCAGTGGTGAGTCGGCAGAGCCTGCGTTCAAGCCGGATTTCAACCTCGACCTCATGCGCAGCTATCCCTACGTCGGGCGGGCGCTGGCGTTCAAGCGCGAGCGGGTTCTGGAGTTGGGCGGCCTGACGCCTGACTTTGCCCAACTGGCGCCTCACGACCTGCTCTGGCGCATGGTCGAGAGCGACGGCACTCAAGTGATCGGGCACGTCGCCGAAGTGTTGCTTGAATCGAAATTCGATCTGTCCCAATGGCTCACCGACCCGGGTGTCCTGGAACAGAATCCACGGGTGCTCGATGCGCATCTGCAGCGCTTGGGGATTGCCTACGAGACTCGACGCGAGGGCAGTGAACTGCTCAACCGGGTCGACTATCGCCATGCCCGACGCCCGCTGGTGTCGGTGATCATCGTCGCTCAGGATCAGACGGCGGCCTTGCAGCGGTGTGTCGAAACGCTGCTGGAAAACACCGCTTATACCGAGTACGAAATTCTCTTGGTCGACAGCGGCAGCGAAAGCGCCGAGGCGCTGACCTGGCTCGACGGCATGGAGCAATTGGGCAGTGACCTGATTCGTGTGTTGCGCTACCCGCAAAAGCACAACCCCGCCGCCATTCACAACTTTGCCGTGAGCCAGGCGCGTGGCGAGTATGTGTTGCTGCTCAACGCTTTTGCGGTGATCACGCAAGCCGATTGGCTCGACGAATTGCTCAATCATGCGCAGCGCCCCGAAGTCGGGGTGGTCGGCGCCAAGTTGTTCGACCCGGACGGCGGGGTGTTGCATGCCGGCCTTATTCTCGGCTTGCAGGGGCCGGCCGGTTTGCCGTTCTTTGGTCAACCGATGCAATCGGAGGGCTATATGTTCCGGCTGCAGGCGGTGCAGGATCTGAGCGCTGTCGGCGGTGACTGCCTGATGGTTCGCAAGTCGGTCTTCGAGGAGGTCGCGGGGCTCGACGAACAGGACTTGAAGGTCGCCTACAACGTCGTCGATCTGTGCCTGCGGGTCGGTCGCGAAGGTTATCTGGTGGTGTGGAATCCGCATGCCCGGCTGGCGGTGGGCACGCGCCCGGTCGCCGTGGCAACAAGCGAAGAGCAACAACAGCACGAGCGCGAGCAGGATGCGTTTTACCAGCGCTGGCTGCCGCAGATTGCGCGCGATCCCGCCTACAACGTCAACCTAGCGCTGCAAGGTATCGGGGCCAGCAACTTTAGCCTCGAACCGGGTCTGCTGACCGGCTGGAGTGCGTTTTCCAGGTCGAGTCTGCCCAACGTGCTCGTGGTGCCGATCAACGCGTCTGCCATCGGCCATTACCGCATGAGCCAGCCGATGATCGAGCTGGAGGCGGCCAACCGGGTCGAGGGGCGCATCTGCTACGGCTTGCCGTCGATCGTCGAAATCGAGCGTCAGGCCCCCGACGTGATCGTGCTGCAAGGGCGCTACTCGGAGCACGCCATCGATGAAATTCCGCCGCTGAAGAAGTATTTCAGTGCCCGGCGTATTTTCGAACTGGATGACTATGTCATCGACGTTCCTCATCGCAATGCCCACATCCGCAACATGCCGAGCAAGCAGGACATGGAGCGCATGGTGCGTCGAGCAATCGGCCTGTGTGATCGGGTGGTCGTGTCGACTCAGCCACTGGCCAATGCGCTGTCGGACATGCACCACGACATTCGTGTGGTGCCGAACATGCTCGCCAAAGACCTCTGGAGCAATCTGCGCAGCCAGCGGCGTACGTCGAAAAAGCCACGGGTCGGTTGGGGCGGTGGCACCAGCCACCACGGCGACCTGGCCGTGATCGCCGAGGTGGTTCGCGAACTGGCCAATGAAGTCGACTGGGTGTTCTTCGGCATGTGCCCGGATGACCTGCGTCCGTACATGCATGAGTTCCACGGGGTGATCCCGCTCGACGTGTATCCGGCGAAACTGGCCAGCCTCAACCTGGATCTGGCCCTCGCACCGCTGGAGTTCCACATCTTCAACGACTGCAAGAGCAACCTGCGGCTGCTGGAGTACGGCGCGTGCGGCTACCCGGTGATCTGCACTGACACCGAAGCCTATCGCGGCTACCTGCCGTGCACGCGGGTCAAGACCAACACCACCGATGAGTGGCTGCAGGCGATTCGCATGCACCTGGCCGATCCGGATGCCAGCTACCGCATGGGCGATGAGTTGCGTGAGGTGGTGCTGCGCGATTACGTGCTGCGTGGCGATAACCTGCGCTACTGGGAGAATGGCTGGCTGGCGGACTGACCGGTTCCAATCGTTGAAACAGCTCGATGAAAGGGATGAGTCCGGTGACGGATTCATCCCTTTTTTCATGGCTGCACGTCCTGCGACACGTAGCGCACCGAGCTGGCGCGTTTCCTGCAAGTCCCCCTCAAATCGCCATAAAACGAGCGCTCGCGGTCATTGCCCCTGCGCCCGAAACGGCAGAAAGGTTTAGCCAGAAGGCCGCAACGCTCAAGAAAGCGATGCGCAGCCCTGTGACGAACGAGAGGGGAGAGGATGAAGGCAGTTATTTTGGCGGGTGGTCTGGGCACGCGCATCAGTGAAGAGTCGCACCTCAAGCCCAAGCCAATGATCGAGATTGGCGGCAAGCCAATTCTCTGGCACATCATGAAGCAGTACTCCGCCCACGGGATTCACGATTTCGTGATTTGCCTGGGCTACAAGGGGTACGCGATCAAGGACTTCTTCGCCAACTACTTCCTGCACACCTCCGATGTGACCTTCGACATGCGTGAAAATCGCATGGACGTTCACCAGAATTACAGCGAGCCATGGCGTGTGACGCTGATCGATACCGGTGAAGAGACCATGACCGGTGGCCGCCTGGGGCGAGCCGCGCGCTATCTGGAAAATGAAGAGGCCTTCTGCTTCACCTATGGCGACGGCGTTTCCGATTTGAACATCAGCGCATTGGTCGATTTCCACCTGACTCACGGCAAACTGGCCACCGTCACCGCCGTACAACCGCCGGGCCGCTACGGCGCGCTGGATCGTGAAGGTGACCGGGTGCTGGGTTTCACCGAGAAGCCACGCGGCGACGGTGGCTGGATCAACGGCGGCTTTTTCGTGCTGTCGCCCAAGGTTCTGCCGCTGATCGAAGGCGATTCGACGTCGTGGGAGTCCGGCCCGCTGGACGGACTGGCCGCACGCGGTGAGTTGATGGCGTTTCAGCACGACGGTTTCTGGCAGCCCATGGACACCCTGCGCGACAAGAACCATCTCGAAGCCCTGTGGCAGAGCGGGGAGGCCCCATGGAAGCAATGGGACTGAGTGCGGATTTCTGGCGCGGCAAACGCGTCCTCGTCACCGGGCACACCGGTTTCAAAGGCAGTTGGCTGACCCTGTGGCTGCAAAGCCTCGGCGCGCAAGTCAGCGGTTTTTCCCTCGATCCGTCGACCGAGCCGAGTCTGTTTGAATTGGCGCGGGTGCACGAAGGCATCAACGATCAGCGCGGTGACCTGCGTGATCTCGGTGCCTTGCTGGAAATCATCGCCGACACCGAGCCGGAGATTGTTTTGCACCTGGCGGCTCAACCGCTGGTGCGTGAAGGCTATCGCGATCCGCTCGGCACTTACTCCAGCAACGTCATGGGCACGCTGAACCTGCTTGAAGCGATTCGTCAGGTCGGCTGCGTGCGCGCCTGTGTGCTGGTGACCACCGACAAGGTCTACGCCAACAAGGAATGGCTGTGGCCGTACCGCGAAGACGAAGCCCTTGGTGGCCACGATCCTTACAGCAGCAGCAAGGCTTGCTGCGAACTGTTGGCGCAGTCTTATGCCGCGTCATTCTTTCCGGCGGACAAATACGCTGAGCACGGTCTGGCCTTGGCCACGGCGCGTGCCGGCAACGTCTTGGGCGGCGGTGATTTTGCCCCAGAGCGACTGATTCCCGACGTGCTCAAGGCCTGGACCGCCAACGAGCCGGTGACCCTGCGCTATCCGCAAGCCGTGCGCCCATGGCAGCACGCGCTGGAACCTTTGGCCGGTTATCTGCAACTGGCCGCCGGCCTCTACGAACAAGGTCCGGAATACGCCGGGGCGTGGAACTTCGGCCCGGGCGAGGCGGACATGTGCAGCGTTGGCGAAGTGGTCGAACAGCTCGCCAGCCGCTGGCCGCAGGCGCGCGGTCTGCGCATCGAAAAAAGCGAATTGCACGAGGCCGGCCTGCTGCGTTTGGACAGCAGCCGCGCACGTCAACTGCTGGGCTGGCAACCACGCTGGACCTTGCAGGCATGCCTGACCCAGACCCTCGACTGGCACCTGGCGTGGCAGAACGGCGATGACATGCGCAGCGTCACCCTCGGCCAACTGAACCTGTATCGAGGCGCGCTGTGAGCGAGTTTTCCCTGGAGGCGTTGCCGCTGGCTGGCCTGTTCAGCGTTCAGCACAAACGCTTCGAAGATCAACGCGGGCACTTCGCCCGGTTGTTCTGCGAAGGCAGCCTGAGCGCGTTTGGCAGTGAATTCCATATCCGTCAGATCAACCATTCCTGCACTCGCGAGAAGGGCAGTGTGCGCGGTCTGCATTATCAGAATGGCAACGCCCCGGAAGCCAAACTGATCACCTGCCTGCGCGGTGAAGTGTGGGACGTGGCGGTGGATCTGCGTCCTGACTCCGCGACGTTTCTGCACTGGCACGCCGAGCACCTGAAGGCCGGCGATGGCCGCAGCCTGTTGATACCGGCCGGTTTCGCTCATGGTTTCCAGACCCTCACTGAAGATGCCGAATTGCTCTACCTGCACAGCGCCGATTACGCGCCGGAACACGAGGGCGGTCTGTCGGTGAACGATCCACGGCTGGCAATTGCCTGGCCGTTGCCTGTCAATAATTTGTCAGCGCGTGATTCCAGCCATCCCGCGCTCGATCAACACTTTGCTGGAGTGCGTCTATGAACTGCCGTGGGTGCGCCGCACCGCTGAGCCTGCCGCTGATCGACCTTGGCACCTCGCCGCCGTCCAACGCCTACGTCCACGCTGATCGCCTGGAGCAGGCCGAGCAGTGGGTGCCGCTGAAGATCGCGGTGTGCCAGCAATGCTGGCTGGTACAGACCGAGGATTACACCAGCGCCGACAGCCTGTTCGACGCCGAGTACGCCTATTTCAGTTCGTTCTCCAGCACCTGGCTGGCCCATGCTGAGTGCTATGTCGCCGAGATGGTCGAGCGCTTCGGCCTGACTGCCGACAGCCGCGTGGTGGAAATCGCCGCCAACGACGGTTACCTGCTGCAGTACGTAGCCGGTCGCGGTATTCCGTGCCTCGGCGTCGAGCCGACACGCAGCACCGCACAAGCGGCGCGCGCGAAAGGTCTGCAGATTCGTGAGTTGTTCTTCGGTCGCGACACCGCCGCGCAGTTGCAAAGCGAAGGCTGGGGCGCCGATTTGATGGCGGCCAACAACGTGCTTGCGCATGTGCCGGACATCAATGATTTCCTCGGTGGTTTCGCGACGTTTCTCAAGCCAACCGGCGTGGCCACTTTCGAATTCCCGCAACTGCTGACGCTGATGGCCGGCGCGCAGTTCGACACGCTGTACCACGAACATTATTCCTACCTGTCGCTGACTGCCGTGCAGACGCTGTGCGAGCGCAATGGCCTGGAAGTGTTCGACGTCAGCCAGTTGAGCACCCACGGCGGATCATTGCGGGTGTTCGTGCAGCGCAAGGACGGCGAGCGTCGCCCGGTGCAGCCAACGGTGCAGCAACAGTTGCAGGCCGAACTCGATGCCGGGGTGAAAACCGCCGAGTACTACGCGACCCTCGCGCCCGCCGCTGAACGCATCAAGCACGAGCTGCTGCGCTTCCTGTTGCAGGCCAAGGCTGACGGCAAACGGGTGGTCGGTTATGGCGCGGCGGCCAAGGGCAATACCTTGCTCAACTATGCCGGGGTCAAACCGGATCTGTTGGCCTGGGTGGCTGATGCCAACCCGCACAAACAGGGAAAATGCTTGCCGGGCAGCCGCATTCCGATTGTTGCACCTGCGCGGATTGCCCAGGAGCAGCCGGACTACATTCTGGTGTTGCCGTGGAACCTGTTGAGCGAAGTGACGCAGCAACTGTCTGCGGCCAAGGCATGGGGCGCACGCTTTGTCGTCGCCGTTCCGGAGTTGATCATCCAATGAGCAGAATTCATTACACCAAACCCAGCGTTGGCGAACTCGAAGCGCAGTACGCCCTGGACGCCGTACAAAACGGCTGGGGCGCACGTTGCTACGAATACCTGACACGTTTCGAGCACGGCTTTGCCGAGCATCTGGGCGCCACCTACGCCATCGCCACCTCCAGCTGCACCGGTGCGCTGCACATGGGCATGGCCGCCCTGGGCGTGGGTGCTGGCGATGAAGTGATCCTGGCCAACACCAACTGGATTGCGTCGGCGGCACCGATCACTTACCTGGGCGCCACGCCGGTGTTCGTCGATGTACTGGCGGACAGCTGGTGCCTGAATCCGCAACGTGTCAGAGCAGCGATCACCCCGCGCACCAAGGCGATTCTCGCCGTGCATTTGTACGGCAACCTGTGTGACATGGACGCACTGCTCGCCATCGGCAACGAGTTCGGCATCCCGGTGATCGAAGACGCGGCGGAAGCCATCGGCTCGCAATGGCGCGGCCAGGCTGCCGGTTCGCTGGGGGCTTTCGGCGCTTTTTCGTTTCATGGCACCAAGACCATGACCACCGGTGAGGGCGGCATGTTCGTCACTTCCGACAAAGCTTTGTATGAGCGTGTTCTGACCCTGTCCAACCATGGGCGAGTGGCGGGTTGCACTAAACAGTTCTGGCCGGAGTTTGTCGGTTTCAAATACAAAATGAGCAATCTGCAGGCCGCCGTTGGCTGCGCCCAGGTCGAGCGAATCGACGAGTTGATCGCGCGCAAACGGGCGATTTTTGCCAACTACGCCCGAGCGCTCGAAGGCGTACCGGGTGTGTCGCTCAACCCCGAGCCGGCCCATGCTCGCAATGGCTACTGGATGCCGACCGTGGTGTTCGATGCCGCCACCGGCATCGACCGCGAGCAAATGATTGCCGCCTTCCAGGCCGCCGACATCGACGCCCGGGTGTTTTTCTGGCCGCTGTCGTCGCTGCCGATGTTCAGCGAATACGCGGTCGACACGCCGCTGGCGTTTGCGTTGCCCGAGCGCGCCTTCAACCTGCCGAGCTATCACGACATGACCGACGCCGATCAACAGCGCGTGGTGCAAGTGGTGCTGGATCTGCTGGCTCACAGGCACACAGTGTGAAGCTGTATTTGCTGGGGGCCGCCAACCCGGAAGCGGTGCGCATGCTGCACGCCGTCAAGCGCAGCACGCCGAACGTCGAATTCGCCTTCCTCGACAACGATCCGCGCAAGCACGGCACGCTGTTCTACGGGGTGCCGGTGCTCGGTGGTTGCGAACTTGTCGGCGAACTCAATGGCGAGGACGTGCGCTTCGTCAATCTGATCACCGGCAGTACGCGGTTACGCTACGAAACCACCTGTCAGTTGGTGGATGCCGGTGCACGTCTTGGCCAGTTCGTTCATCCGGGTATCGACCTGAGCATGATCCGCATGGGGCAGGGCAGTTATCTGCAGGAAGGCGTGCTGATGCAGGCCGAGGTGACACTGGGCGACAACACCAGCATCAGTGCCGGCAGTGTCGTGGGGCATGAGGGGCAGATCGGCCATTCGGTGTTCATGGCGCCGGGCGTGTGTATCGCCGGTTGCGTGGAAATCGGTGACGGGACCTTTATCGGCACCAACGCCACGATCCTGCCGCGCCTGCGCATCGGTCGCTGGGTGACCATCGGTGCCGGTGCGGTCGTGACCAAAGATGTTCCGGATTTTTCGGTCGTGGCGGGCAATCCCGCCAGGATCATCAAGACCAACGCAGTGCCTTACCCGGACGCCAGGGTGTTCAGGTAAGCCGTTTCCCGAATTTTTGGAGAGTTGCAATGAATCCGCATGAACAGTTTCGCGAAGAAGTAAAAGCCAACATCGAAGGCCTGCAGAACGACAAGGCCCTGCAAACCGAGTCCCTGGACTGGGTCGGCACCACGGCCAAGCACAAGTACACCTACAACTTCAGCTGGATGGGCCGGCCGATCATTCAGTTCCCGCAGGACATGGTCGCGATGCAGGAAATCATCTGGAACCTGCGCCCGGACGTGATCGTCGAGACGGGCATCGCCCACGGCGGTTCGCTGGTGTTTTACGCCTCGATCCTGGAACTAATCGGCCACGGCGAAGTACTGGGCATCGACATCGATATCCGCGAGCACAACCGCGAAGCCATCGAAGCGCACCCGATGTTCAAACGCATCAGCATGATCCAGGGTTCGAGCATCGATAGCGCCATCGTCGATCAGGTGCGCGAGCGTGTGCAGGGCAAAAAAGTGCTGGTGGTGCTGGACTCCAACCACACCCACGAGCACGTCCTCGAAGAGCTTCGCCTGTATGCACCACTGGTGTCGGTGGGCAGCTATTGCGTGGTCATGGACACCGTCGTTGAAGACATGCCGGCCGATGCGTTCCCGGATCGTCCGTGGGGCAAGGGTGACAACCCGAAAACCGCGGTGTGGGCCTACCTGGAAGAGAACCGCGATTTCGAGATCGATCAGTCGATCCACAGCAAATTGCTGATCACTGTCGCGCCGGATGGTTATCTGCGCCGCGTGCGTTAATCGACAAACAACGATGGGTTTTCGGCGACGCGCCGCTTGTGGGGAATATATGCAAGGCAAGAACATTTCAGGAACCGATCTGGCACTCAACGAACAGTTGACGGTTGTGCTGATCTCTCACGAACGCCCGGCTTTTCTGCGTAGAGCCATTCGCTTCTACAGCAGCCTGCCGTGCAGAATTCTGGTGCTCGATTCATCGGCGGTGGCGCTGCAGGGCATCCCTGAGGAATTCACCCGCGTGGATTATCAGCACTTGCCGCAGTTCGGCTACTGGGGTATTCGCGCCAAGCTGGCTTACGGTGTCGAGCAACTGCAAACGCCCTACATGGTGTTTGCCGCCGACGACGACTTCCTTGTGCATGATGCCCTGTACGAAGCCGTGGCATTCATGGATGCCAACCCCGATTACAGCCTGTGCCATGGCTACAGCCTGATGTATCTGGCATTGGCCAACAGCGTCAATTACTACCGCCGTGACAAGAAAGTCTGCGAAGACTACTCGGCCGATCAGGCCGAGGAGCGCTTGCTCGATTACATGCAGCAGTACCTGCCGCCGTTCTATGCCGTGCAGCGTACGGCGATCTTGCGCGACTGGTACGCCGCCATGCCGCAAGACACGATCTTCCAGTGGCAGGAAGTCGGTCACACCTTTTACATGCTGGCCCGGGGCAAGGTGCGGATTCTGCCGATCCCGTATGTCGTGCGCGAAATCAACTACGAGCAGTCCGATCACAATACCGAGATCTATCACACGCTGGCCTATATGGACGCCAAGAACGTGGCCGGGCGCGAAGCGTTTGCCGAGTTCCTCGCGTCGTTGCCGACCCAGCTTCAGCATCAGGATCCACAGCAGGGCAAACAGTTTGCCCTGAAGAGTTTTGCCACGCTGGCCGAAAGCCTGCGGACCTACCGGGCACTCACCGCCGAGTTGATCTTCGAGTCGACCTGGATCGATATCGAGTCCGGCCCGCAGCGTCGGTTCGGGCCGAAGCAATACGTGGAAATGCCTTTCTATAACCAAGTGTTTTTCGATCAACTGACGCAATTCGAGTTTCTGTTGCACGCGATGCCGGCCGGACGCGTTCAGCTCAAAGAGCTGGAAGGTATCTGGGCTCGCCAGCAGAGCCTGATGCTGGCACGCAACAATGACACCCCGGAAAGTGTGCTCGACCGCTTGTGGCAGGCGCACGACGCCAACGTGTTCAATCGCGCGGTGATCAAGCAACTGCTCGTGCAATTGCAACCGCTGGACGAGGAAGACGACGCGCCAGTGCTGCGCGATTGGGTCGCGCGTCTGGACGCGGTGTTGCTCGAAGGGCATCAGCCGACATTCGCCAAGATGCTCACCGGCCGCCTGCTCGAGTGGCTCGCCGCGCGTGCGCCGGATACCGAGCAGGCCACGGCGATTGCCCGTCACCTGGCAGAGAATGCCGGCGGTCCGCAGTTCGGCATCTTCCTGCTCGATCTGGACAACGACATCGACAAGTTGCAAATCTCCCTGGACAGCTTGCTCGAAGGCCACAGCAAAGCCTTCAAGGTCGTGGTGTTCACCACCGGTGAACCGCCGGCGGCAACCACTGCACAAAATACCCTGCACTTTGTGCGAGTGACCCAAGGCAACTTCGTCGACAAGCTCAACCAGAGCGTTAATCAATCGACCAGCGACTGGTTGCTGCTGGTTGAGGCGGGTGAAGAGTTCACGGCTGCCGGCCTGTTGCGTGCCGGTCTGGAACTGATGGCTGCGCCGGGTGTGCGTGCGGTTGCCACGGATGAAATCCAGCGCCAGGAAAACGGGGCTCTGGTGGATCTGTTCCGCCCGGGCTTCAACCTGGATCTGCTGCAAAGCGTTCCGTCACTGATGGCACGGCACTGGTTGATTCGTCGCGAAGTGCTGACAGGGCTCGGCGGTTATCAGGCCGATTTCAGCAAGGCGCTTGAGCTGGATGTACTGCTGCGCATCATCGAGGAGGGTGGTCTTGACGGTCTGGCCCATCTCGATGAGCCACTGCTGATCACCCGGGCGCCGGTGCTGGAAGAAAATCCTCACGAGCGTCAGGCGCTGCTGCGGCACTTGGGCAATCGTGGTTACAAGGCTCAGGTCACTTCGACGCAGCCAGGCACCTGGCAGATTGACTATCGTCATGCCGAGCGGCCGCTGGTCTCGGTAATTGTCTCCGCCGGCGACGATCTTGCCGCATTGAAACGCTGCCTGGATGGCGTGCTGCTCAGAACCCGTTACACCCGCTATGAGCTGTTGATTGCGGTCGGCTCGAACCCGTCGGCCGAGATCAATGATTGGCTGGGAACGCTGCACAACGCCAAAGTGCGCGTGCTGCAGGTTGATCGTCCGCTTGATCAAGTGGCGCTGTACAACGCGGCCAGTCAGCAGGCGCAGGGCGAATATCTGGTGCTGCTGGCCACCGACAGTGAAGTGGTCAACCCGAACTGGATCGAGTCGTTGCTCAATCACGGCCAGCGTCCTGAGGTCGGTATCGTCGGTGCCAAACTGGTGGACCGCGACGGCAAGATCTCTCAGGCAGGTTTGATTCTCGGATTGAACGACGGGGTAGCTTCGGCCTTCATCGGCGAGAAACACGCTAACGAGGGTTACATGCAGCGCTTGGCGGTCGAGCAGAACTACTCGGCGGTGTCGAAGGCGTGCCTGATGGTGCGCAAGGACTTGTTCGAAGCGCTGGGTGGCCTGGACGACGTGACCTTCGCCGCCGGCTTCAGCGATATCGATCTGTGTCTCAAGGCCGGGCAGGCTGGTTACCTCACCGTGTGGACACCGCTGGTGCAGGTCTTGCACACCGGCGAGTTGCCGCAAGCCCCTGAAGCATTGGCGGCATTGCGTGAGAAGTGGAGCGCGGCGTTTGCCCAGGATCCGGCGTACAACGCCAACCTGGCGCTGACCGGCAAAGGTTTTACCCTGGGTGAAAGTGCCCCGATCAATTGGGCGCAATTGCTCGGCTAAGCCTGGCGAACAGGACACAGGAATTCAGACATGTTCAACGGTAAATCGATTTTCATCTCCGGCGGCACCGGCTCGTTCGGGCGCAAATTCATCGCCCGCCTGCTGGAGCAATACCAGCCCAAGCGCGTGGTGGTGTTTTCCCGTGATGAACTGAAGCAGTATGAAATGCAGCAGACGTTCAACGCGCCATGCATGCGTTACTTCATCGGTGACGTGCGCGATGCCGATCGTCTGCGTCAGGCCATGCGCGGCATCGACTACGTCGTGCACGCCGCCGCGCTGAAGCAAGTGCCGGCGGCGGAATACAACCCGACCGAATGCATTCGCACCAACGTCAATGGCGCGGAGAACATCATCGCCGCCGCCATCGATAACGGCGTGAAAAAAGTCGTGGCGTTGTCCACCGACAAGGCGGCCAGCCCGATCAACCTGTACGGCGCGACCAAGTTGCTCTCGGACAAGTTGTTCGTTGCCGCCAACAACATTGCCGGCGAGCAGCAAACCCGGTTTGCCGTGGTGCGCTACGGCAATGTGGCGGGTTCGCGCGGTTCGGTAGTGCCGTTCTTCAGCAAGCTGATCGCCGACGGCGTGCAGGAGTTGCCGATCACCGACGAGCGCATGACGCGGTTCTGGATCACCCTCGACCACGGCGTGCAGTTTGTCCTCGACAGCTTTGCGCGCATGCACGGTGGTGAAGTGTTCGTGCCGAAGATTCCGTCGATCCGCATCGTCGATCTGGCGCGCGGCATGGCTGAACATCTGCCGCACAAGAACGTCGGCATTCGTCCCGGCGAAAAGCTCCATGAGCTGATGGTGCCGCTGGACGATGCGCGCATGACCCTGGAGTTTGCGGATCACTACACCATTCAGCCGTCGATTCGCTTTACCAGCGTCGATGTCGATTTTGCCGTCGACAATCTTGGCGAGCAGGGGCGTGCCGTGAGCGAAGATTTCGAATACCGCTCCGACACCAATCCGCATTTCCTCTCGGTCGGGCAGATCACCGACCTGCACGCGAAGCTCTCGGTATGATTCCCTACGGTCGGCAAAGCGTCGATCAGGCAGACATCGATGCGGTCGTCGAAGTGCTGCAATCGGACTGGCTGACCCAGGGACCGAGCATCGAGCGCTTCGAGCAGGCGCTGGCCGAACGTTGCCAGGCGGACTTCGCCGTTGCGGTGTGCAACGCCACGGCGGCGCTGCACATTGCTTGCCTGGCGGCAGGCTTGGGGCCGGGCGATCGTTTGTGGACAACCCCGAACACCTTTCTCGCCTCGGCCAACTGTGGACGTTATTGCGGTGCCGACGTTGACTTCGTCGACATCGATCCGCTGACCTGGAACCTCGATGCCTTCGCCCTCGAAGCGAAACTCGATCAGGCCGAGCAGGACGGCGTCTTGCCGAAAGTGCTGGTGGCGGTGGCGTTCTCCGGGCAGAGCTGCGACATGCGCAGGATTGCCGAACTGGCCGAGCGCTACAACTTCACCGTGATCGAAGATGCATCTCATGCGGTCGGTGCGTCCTATGCCGGGCGGCCGGTGGGCTGTGGCCAATTCGCGGCGATGACGGTGTTCAGTTTCCACCCGGTGAAGATCATCACCAGCGCCGAGGGCGGTATGGTCTTGACCAATCGCCCGGAGCTGGCCGAGCGCCTGCAACGCCTGCGCAGCCACGGCATGACCCGCGATCCGCAGCAGATGAGCAAGCCGAGCCACGGTCCGTGGTACTACGAGCAGATCGAGCTGGGTTTCAATTATCGGATCACCGATCTGCAGGCAGCACTGGGTTGGTCGCAACTGGGCAAACTCGACGACTTCATCGCCCGGCGTCGCGAACTGGCGGCGCGTTACGATCGTCTGCTGGCGTATTTGCCGGTGACGTTGCCCAGCCTTCAGCCTGAGGCAGAGTCGGCTTGGCATCTGTATGTGATTCGCTTGCAGACCGATCACATCAGCCTCAGTCACCGTCAGGTGTTTGAGGGCTTGCGCAGTGCTGGTATTGGCGTGAATCTGCATTACATTCCTGTGCACTTGCAGCCCTACTATCGCGACCTGGGTTTCGCCGAGGGCGATTTCCCCGAAGCCGAGCGTTATTACGCCGAGGCGATCAGCCTGCCGCTGTTCCCGCTGCTGAGCGATGAGCAACAGGATTACGTGGTCGAGCAATTGCGTCGGCTGACCGAATAATTGCCACTGCGGCGACGGATGAGTATCTGCAATGCGTCAGTTGAGTGAGCAGGAAAAGTTCTGGCAGGGCGACTTCGGTAACCAGTACGTCGAGCGCAATGCGGGTCAGCCGCTGATGGCGGCGAACCAGGCGTTGTTTGCCAAAGCGCTCAGCCGCGCCGCAGGTATCGAAAGTCTGGTAGAACTGGGGACTAACGTCGGCAACAATTTGCAGGCGTTGCATCAACTGTTTCCACGCTGTGAGCTATTCGGCGTCGAGATCAACGACAACGCCTGTGCTCAGGCACGTGCGCTGGACATTGCACAGATCTGGCATGGCTCACTGTTCGATTTTCCACGCGAACGCCGCTACGACCTGACATTGAGCAAGGGTGTGCTGATTCACCTCGCACCGCAGCTGTTGCCGACGGCTTATGCGCAGTTGTATGAGTTGAGTCAGCGCTACATTCTGATCGCCGAATATTACAATCCGGCGCCGGTAGAAGTGACTTATCGTGGCAACAGCGGCAAGCTGTTCAAACGTGATTTCGCCGGCGAGATGCTTGATCGCTATGCCGATCTGCAGCTGCTCGATTATGGTTTTGTCTATCACCGCGATCCGCAATTCCCGGCGGACGACATCACTTGGTTTCTGCTGGAAAAACGCCCTTGAGTAACGTCGCAATCATCCCGGCCCGTGGCGGCAGCAAGCGCATCCCGCGCAAGAATCTCTTGCCGTTCGATGGCGTGCCGATGATTGTTCGTTCGATCCGCACGGCGCTGGATTCAGGTTTGTTCGAGCAGGTGGTGGTCAGCACCGACGATGCCGAGATTGCCGATGTGGCGCGAGCGCACGGTGCGCACGTGCCCTTCATGCGTCCGGCGGCGCTGGCCGATGACTACACCGGCACCGCGGCTGTGATCGTGCACGCCTTGCAGCAACTGCCGGCCTTTGATTACGCCTGTTGTGTGTACGCCACGGCGCCGCTGTTGCAGGCACGTTATCTGCGCCAGGGCATCGAGTTGCTTGAGCAACGTCCAGACAAGTCCTTCGCGTTCTCCGTGTGCGGTTTTGGTTTTCCGGTGCAGCGTGCGCTGACGCTGGACGAACAGGGCGCCTTGACCGCGCTGTATCCCGAATTTCGCGAGACTCGCTCCCAGGACCTGCCCGAAGCGTTTCAGGACGCTGGCCAGTTTTACTGGGGGCGCAGTGCAGCGTGGCTGCGTGGCGAAGTGCTCTATTCGCCCGCCAGCCTGCCGGTGATTCTGCCCCGCCATCTGGTGCAGGACATCGACACCCCTGAAGACTGGAAACGCGCCGAATACCTTTACGCTGCGCTCAAGGCCGGGGGAGAGTTGCAATGAGAGTTTTGATTCGTGCCGACGCCTCGCCCACCATCGGCAGCGGCCACATTGCCCGTTGCCTGACGCTGGCGCGCGTGTTGCGCGCGCAGGGCAGCCACGTCGCGTTTGCCTGCCGGTGCTTGCCGGGGCATCGCCTGGATGCCTTGAACGCCGAGGGCTTCGAGACGTTTGCGCTACCCGAGCGCTACGCCGCTGAAGACCCACAGCAGGCCATCGAATCGATGTTGCCGTGGCAGGCCGACATCGACGCGTTGGGCATGCAGCTTGAAGGTCAGGCCGAGTTTGACTGGGTCATCGTCGATCACTACGGCCTCGATCACCAATGGCAGACGGCTGCTCGACAGTGGGCGCCACGAATTGCGGCAGTGGATGATCTTGCCACGCGGCGCTACCGCGTCGATCTATTGCTCAATCAGAATCTCTCGGGCCTGTACGAGAGTTATCAAGCGCTGTTGCCAGAAGGTTGCCGCACCTTGCTCGGCCCACGCTATGCCATGTTGCGTGAAGAATTCCGCTGCCCGGCCATCGAGATCAAAGACCGGGCCCGACGGGTATTGGTCAACTTCGGCGGTTTCGATGCCGCGCGGCAAACCCACCACGCGATGCTCGCGCTGGCCGATTTTGCCGAGTTGCAGGTTGACTTCGTCGCTGGCGCCGACAATCCGGCATGGGCGCAGATGCAGGCCTTATGCGAGACAAGGCCGAACTGGCGTCTGCACAGTTTTGTCAGCGACTTCTACCAGCGCATGACCGAAGCTGATCTGTTTATTGGTGCCGGTGGCGGCACCAGTTGGGAGCGGGCAGCGATGGGGCTGCCGACGATCTGTATTGCCGTGTCGAACAATCAGCAGGCCAACGGCGAAGTCATGGCGGCAGCCGGCGCGCATGTGTTCATGGGCGCCCGCGAGCAGGTCAGTGTTGAGCAGTTGCGCGACGCCATCGGCTTTGTCACCGGCAATCACTATTTGCGCCAGAGTCTGGCCGAGCGCTCGCGGCAACTGGTCGACGGGCGCGGTGCCGAGCGTGTCGCGGCGGCACTGGCCGGTGCCGTGCTCAAGGTGCGCGCGGCGACGCTGGACGATGCGCAGTTACTGTTCGATGGGCGCAATGCCGAAACGGTACGGCGCTGGTCGCTGGACAGCGGCGTGATCGATTGGCCGCAGCACCTGAACTGGCTGACGGCGAGCTTGCGCAATCCGCAGCGCCTGCTGCTGATCGCCGAGGCGGACGACGGCGCGGTCGGCGTTGTGCGGTATGACCTGCGCGGGTTTGCAGCCGAAGTCTCGATCTACCTGCTCGAACGGCGGATGGGCCTGGGGTGGGGCAGGGCGCTATTGGCCCGTGGCGAGGTATTTGTTGCCGCGCACTGGCCGCAACTGACGGTCATTACCGCTCGGGTATTGCCGGACAATCGTCCCTCGTTGAATGTGTTTCGTGACGCCGGGTTCACCAAGAGTGCCTGTGCGTTCACCCGTGTTTTGAAGGATCACCCGCATGACTAGTTTCAAGATCGGCAACCGCTTGATCGGCGCCGACGCGCCGCCCTTCATCATCGCCGAGATGAGCGGCAACCATAACCAGTCGCTGGACCTTGCCCTGCAGATTGTCGAGGCCGCGGCCAAGGCCGGGGCGCATGCGCTGAAGCTGCAAACCTACACCGCCGAAACCATGACGCTGGACCTGGCTGAAGGCGAATTCTTCATCAAGGATCCGGGCAGTCTGTGGGCGGGTACTTCGCTCTACGATTTGTATGAACAAGCTCATACACCGTGGGAATGGCATGCGCCGATTTTCGCCCGTGCCAAAGAATTGGGCATGCTCGCCTTTTCCACGCCGTTCGATGACAGCGCGGTGGACTTTCTCGAAAGCCTTGATGTGCCGGCGTACAAGATCGCCAGTTTCGAAAACACTGACTTGCCGTTGATCCGCCGTGTGGCGGCCACCGGCAAACCGCTGATCATCTCCACCGGCATGGCCAGCATCGCTGAGCTGGATGAAGCAGTACGCGCCGCCCGCGAGGCAGGCTGCAAGGACCTGGTGCTGCTCAAATGCACCAGCACTTATCCGGCGACACCGCTTAACAGCAACGTACGCACGATCCCGCATCTGCGCGAATTGTTCGGTTGCGAAGTGGGGCTGTCGGATCACTCGATGGGCGTTGGTGTGTCCGTGGCCGCCGTGGCGCTCGGCGCGACGGTGGTGGAAAAGCACTTCACCCTCGACCGTTCAGCAGGTGGCGTCGATGCGAGTTTTTCGCTGGAACCAGCGGAAATGGCCAGTCTGGTGGTGGAAACCGAGCGTGCCTGGCAAGCCATGGGCCAGGTGCATTACGGCGTCACAGAGGCGGAACGCAAGTCGCTGGTCTATCGCCGCTCGCTGTACGTCACCGCCGACATGGCCGCCGGTGACACCTTTACCGGGGACAATCTGCGCGCCATTCGCCCGGGTCTCGGTCTGCCGCCCAAGCACACCGACGCCGTCCTCGGCCGCCGCGCGCGCGCGCCGATCAAGCGCGGCACACCGCTGGACTGGTCGTTGGTCGAATAACCCGATCTGCACCGATTCGGCAAAATAGCGTGACCTGCGAGTCATAACGCGCATCTTCACTGTATTGTATTGATCGGGGAGATGGCGCCTGGCTCGTTTTCGATTCCAGTGATAGCCCTTTGCGCTCCCCGTGGCTGCCCGTTGTGGCGGCCGTTTTCTGTTTGTCGGCGCCCCTCGAAATCCTTGCGAGCGGTGGTCTTGGGCTGTTTTTTATTGGGAAGCCGTAATGATTGGCATAAAAAGCATTGCGAGCTACGTTCCTGTAGCCGGCGTGGACAATTACGCACAAGGTGCAAAATTCGAGAAGGATGAAGAATTCATCCTTGGCAAGATCGGCTCGGCGTTCCTGCCGCGCAAAGACGCTGAACAAGAAACTTCCGATCTGTGCGTGGAAGCGGCCAATGCGCTGTTTGCCAATAACCCTGAGCTGAAGCGTGAATCGATCGATGCACTGATCGTCGTCACCCAGAACGGTGATGAAGAAGGCCTGCCACACACCGCCGCGATCGTGCAGGACAAACTCGGTCTGCCGACCAATGTGGCGGCGTTCGATATTTCCCTGGGCTGTTCCGGTTATGTCTACGGCATCTACGCGATCAAGGGCTTCATGGAAGCCGCCGGCCTGAAGAACGGCCTGCTGATCACCGCTGACCCGTATTCGAAAATCGTCGACCCGGAAGACCGCAATACCACCATGCTGTTTGGCGATGCCGCGACTGCGACGTGGATGGGCGAAGAGCCGACCTGGGCGCTGGGCAAGGCCAAATTCGGCACTGACGGCTCCGGTGCACCGCACTTGAAAGTCACCGATGGCGTGTTCTTCATGAACGGTCGTCAGGTGTTCAATTTTGCGTTGCTGAAAGTCCCGGCACACTTGCACGAGTTGCTCGATGACTCTGGTCTGAAGGCGGATGACATCGATGCCTTCTGCATTCACCAAGGCAGTGCGGCGATTGTCGACGCCGTGGCGCGGCGCTTCGAAGGCGAGCCGGAGAAGTTCATCAAGGACATGGTCGAGACCGGCAATACCGTGTCGTCGAGCATTCCGTTGCTGCTGGAAAAACACGTCATCGATTCCGATTGGCAGCGTATTGCGCTGAGCGGTTTTGGTGTCGGTCTGTCGTGGGGCTCGGCGATCATCTATCGCCCTTGAGTCCGATCAAAAACGGCGGATACAAAAATAGCGTTCAAGGTTAACCTTGAGCGCTATTTTTTTGCCTGTAAGGGAGCGCGAGGCGCCATGAGCGAGTTTTTCCAAGCCAACGCCGAGGTGTTGCAGCGGCGCTGGCCGGCACTGTTTGCACGATTGGTGACTGAAGACACTTCGGCCATTCAGGCCGAACTGGTGCAAGGCCTGGGCTCTACGCTGAGTGTGGACGGGATTCAACTGACCAGTCGCCACGACCGGATCCACGAGGCCAGGGTGCAGGCGGCCAGCCTGCCGGAAAAGCCTCGGTTGCACGTCTACGGCACCGGCCTTGGAGACTTGCCGTCGGTGTTGCTTGAGCGCGCCGCACTTGAGCGGTTGTACGTGCATATCCTCAACGGCGCCTTGTTTGCGTTGGTGCTGCAGTTGCTCGACCAGCGGCAATGGCTGGAAGACCCCAGAGTGGAACTGATGTATGCCGGCGATCATGCGGATATCTACACGCCGTTTTTTGCGCTGCCCGCCGAAATGCTCCTGGCCGATGATTTCAGCGCGAAGATTCGTGATCGGCTGGTCAATGAAGTTCACCTGAGTTTCAACAATCGCGAGTTCGATCCGCAATCGCCGGTGATTCAGCAGCGCTTGCGCGACAGTCTGGACGTGCTGCTGGCCGATGATGACGTGGCGCAACTGTTTGGCACCTGCGTTGGCCGCGAAATCTATGTGATCGGCACCGGACCGAGCCTGGAAAGTCATTTTGAACGGCTGGCGTCGGTGCGCGGCCAGGCCGAGCGGCCGTTGTTCATTTGTGTCGACACGGCTTATCGGCCTTTGCGTCAACACGGGATCATCCCCGATCTGGTGGTGACGATCGATCAGCTCATCAGCTTTCGGCATCTGCCTTTCGAAGAGTCCGACGGCATTCCGCTGGTGTATCTGCCGATGAGCTCGCCGCAGGTGTTGAAGGCCTGGAAGGGCAAGCGCTATGGCGCCTATACCGCCAGCCCGGTCTACGCCACGTTGCGTGAGCAGCACCCTCGGGCCGAATTGCATGCCGGCGGCAGCGTAATTCACCCTGCAGTGGACCTGGCGGTGAAAATGGGCGGCACGCGCATCACCCTGTTCGGCGCCGACTTTGCCTTCCCGATGAACAAGACACATGCCGGATGGGACGATGGCGACCTCGGCCCGGCCCTGGAGCAGGCGCGGCACTGGGTCCATGACGGCAATGGCGAACGGGTCAGGACGCAGCTGAATTTTCGTGGCTACCTGTGCGTGCTGGAGCGTTATATCGCGCGGCATCCAGAGGTCAGCTTCCTTAACAGCAGTCGGGCAGGGGCGATGATCGTGGGTACGCAGTTCAATCCGGAGTTTGTGCAATGAGTGTGCAGGTGACGTGCATCAGCGCATGCCGGCAATGCGCCGGCTTGTTTCGTCTGGGACGTGATGTCGAAGCGGCGCTGATCATGGTCGAGGTATTCGACGAGGCGCAGCGGTTGTTTTCGCTCGCCCGTGCGGATCTCCAGCAGTCGTGGACACAGGTCCTGACAGACATTCTGGCGTGTCAGGAACGCCAGGATTGGTTGGGGCTTGCCGATTTCATCGAGTATGAACTGATTGAATTGCTGGAAAGCGCGCAGCGCTGAAGGGGGGCGACGGCTCTGGTACAAGGGTTGATGCTGCGGGCAGTTTTATGGCGTCATTTTTTCGTGGGTGGGGGCGTGCTAAGCCTTTGTTTTTTTGGGAGTGGCAGGGTGATGGCAAATTTTTTTCAAAAAGCCCTCAAGCAACCTGCAAACCCGACGATAACTATTACGAAGGTTCTCTAGGCCATACCCGGCGGTTGCCAGGGCCGGAAGCCGCAGTACCCAACCAACGAGGAATTCGTCATGGCTTTAACAGTAAACACCAACACCACGTCGTTGAACGTTCAGAAAAACCTGAACCGCGCTTCCGACGCTCTGTCGACTTCGATGCAGCGCCTGTCTTCCGGCCTGAAAATCAACAGCGCTAAAGACGACGCCGCTGGCCTGCAGATCGCTACCCGTATGACTTCCCAGATCCGTGGTGGCAACCAGGCGATCCAGAACGCCAACGACGGTATCTCCGTTGCTCAGACCGCTGAAGGCGCTCTGCAAGCTTCGACCGACATTCTGCAGCGTATGCGTGAACTGGCTGTTAAAGCCCGTACCGGTACCAACGGCAGCATCGACCAGAAAGCAACCAACGACGAATTCGCCCAGATGTCGGACGAACTGACCCGTATCTCTGCTTCCACCAACCTGAACGGCAAAAACCTGCTGGACGGTTCGGCTGGTACTGTGACCCTGCAAGTGGGCGCAAACACCGGTTCGGCTAACCACATCGACCTGGTACTGAGCTCCAAGTTCGACGCCGTCAGCCTGTCCGTAGGTAGCGGTACTGTAGTTCTGACCGGTGCAAGCGTATCGGGCGCTGCTGCCAACATCGACAACGCAATCACCGCGATCGACGCTGCAATTGCAACGATCAACAGCACTCGTTCGAGCCTGGGTGCTTCGCAAAACCGTCTGACCAGCACCATCTCCAACCTGCAGAACATCGTTGAGAACACCACCGCTGCACAGGGTCGTGTACAAGACACCGACTTCGCCGCAGAAACTGCTAACCTGACCAAGCAGCAAACTCTGCAGCAGGCTTCGACCTCCGTTCTGGCTCAAGCCAACCAACTGCCTTCCGCTGTACTGAAGCTGCTTCAGTAATTTCGGAACAAGTTTGGGCGGGGGAGTGCGCTTGTCGTGCTCTCTCGCCTTTTTACGTTAGGAGGTGATGAGCATGGACATGAGCGTCAAGCTTAACCAGTCTTATCCGGCTCCCAAGCCAGTCACGCCGGTCGCTGACAAACCGTCAGAGACGCCTAAAGTTGTCAAGGCTGAAGCGCCGGTCGCTGCCAAGAGTCAGGATTCGGACAACGCCAAGTTGAAGCTGGCGGTGCAGGAGATCGAGAAGTTTGTTCAATCGATCAAGCGCAATCTGGAGTTCTCGATCGACGAGCATTCCGGGAAGGTCATCGTCAAGGTGATCGCAAGC
Source organism: Pseudomonas sp. 43A (assembly GCF_013363935.1). Classification (NCBI taxonomy): domain Bacteria; kingdom Pseudomonadati; phylum Pseudomonadota; class Gammaproteobacteria; order Pseudomonadales; family Pseudomonadaceae; genus Pseudomonas; species Pseudomonas sp. 43A. Next base: position 5,328,797 of record NZ_CP054880.1, on the reverse strand, counting down.
GAGACGGGTGAGGTCGTTCGACAGATTCCCTCCGCAGAAGCTCTCAAGCTGGCAGACAGCCTGGCCAACGCAAGCCACGTATTGTTCGACGCCAAAGTCTGATAGCTGGCATGAATAATGTTTGTCTGTTCTCAGGACGCGTGTAACGGTCAAAAGAATGGCAACAATCTGAAGGGAGATGCACATGGCAAGTCCAATTCTACCGGGTTCCGGACTGGGTTCCGGCCTGGACATCGGTGCGATCGTCACTGCGTTGGTCAACGCTGACAAGGCGCCGAAGCAGACGCAGATCGACACCGCGACCAAAGCCAACACGCTGAAGATTTCCGGCGTCGGCTCGCTGAAGAGCGCGTTGACCGCGTTCCAGACGGCGATGACCAATCTGGGCAGCAAGACCAATCCTGCATTTTCCGGCTTCACCGCGACTTCGAGCAATACCAATCTGAGCGCGACGTCCGACAGCACTGCAGTGGCGGGCAATTACAACGTTGTTGTCAGTCAATTGGCCACTGGCTCGAAAATCGCCAGCGCCTCTTTCGCCGGCGGTGCCGCCAGTGCCATTCCGAGTGGTACCCTGAAAATCAGTCAGAATGGCACTGATTACAATGTCGACATTCCGGCAAATGCCACGTTGCAAACCACCCGCGACGCCATCAACAAGGCTCAGGGCGCCAACGGGATTTCCGCCAACATCGTGACCGACAGCTCCGGCTCGTCGCGCCTGGTGATCAGTTCGAGCAAGACCGGCGAAGGCTCTGACCTCAAAGTCAGCGGTATTGCCGGTCTGGAAATCGATGGCACCCAGAAGATGGGCGCTAGCCCGGCTGCAGGCGCTTCAGGCGCTGTCAACGACGTTGCGGGAAACGCCAAGCTGACCATCGACGGCCTTGAAGTCACCAGCAAAAGCAACACGGTGACCGGTGCAATCAGTGGCTTGACCCTGAACCTGACGACGGTCAGCCCTGTCGTGGGTAGCGTTGGGACGCCGACTGTGGTCAGCGTGGACGCCAACACCAAAGGTCTGCAGACATCGATTCAGTCGTTCGTCGACGCTTACAACACGTTGAAGACCACCATCGATACGCTGTCCAAGGCGACGGCGGATGCCGATGGCAAGCTGACTGTGCAGGCGGCTTTCACTGGCGACGCGATGCCGCGCGCACTGATTGCCGATATTCGTGAGCAGTTGACGGCAACAGGCGCTGGCGGCCCGTTGTCGGTGCTGTCGCAGTTGGGTGTGATGACTGACCGTGACACCGGTAACCTGAAGTTTGATACCGCTGCTTTCACCAAAACCATGGCGCAGCCAGGCATGACCGGCCAGGTTCAGCAGTTGTTCACCGGCACCGACGACACCAATGGCCTGCTGACGCGTATGAGCAAGGTGGTTGATCCGTATCTCAAGCCGCCAGCGGGTAGCATTAACGGCACCGGCTTGCTTGATCAGCGCATGGCCATTCTCACTAAAAACACCAGAAACCTGACCGACCAGCAAGCGGCACTCGACCTGCGTGTCGAGAACCTGACCAAGACGTTGACTGCCAAGTACAACGCCATGGACTTGCTGGTAGGCCAGATGAAGGCGACGGCGAGCAACATCACGTCGTTCTTCAGCTCGCTGAACGCTCAGCAGTCCGCGAAGTAACAGGCAGGCACGACAAAAACCCGGCTACGCTTTATCGGCGTGTGCCGGGTTTTTGTCTTTTGATCTAAAGTTCTCTGATTCGTTGGCGATACACTGGTTATACGAGTCAATGTGGCAATGAGGTAGAACATGAATCCGATGTTAGCCCTTCGGCAATACCAGAAAGTCGGCGCACACGCACAGACGTCCGAAGCGAGCCCGCACCGTCTGGTGCAAATGTTGATGGAAGGTGGTCTGGGGCGTATCGCCGAGGCCAAGGGCGCCATTGAGCGCAAGGATATTGCTGCCAAGTGCACGGCTATCAGCAAGGCTGTTGGCATCATTGGCGGCTTGTGTGAAGGTCTGGATCTGGAAAACAGCGCCGAGTCGGTGGCTGAGCTCAACCAGCTCTACATCTACATGATGAAGCGACTGGCCGAGGCCAACATCAAGAGTGATCCGAAGATCCTCGACGAAGTGGCCGGTCTGTTGCGAACCGTGAAGGAAGGTTGGGACGGCATCGCTCCACCTGGCCCGCAGTTTTAAGGAGATCGTCATGAGTCTTGTATTGCAGCGAATCGCCGATACCCGTGAAGCATTGGTCACTGCGTTGGCCGAGCGCAACTGGGAAGCCATTGGCGAGCTGGATCTGGCTTGCCGTTCCTGCATGGAAGACGTCATGGCCGAAGCTGCGCTGGATGAAGTCGCGTTGCGCGACAACCTTGAGGAGTTGCTGCATGTCTACAAGGAGCTTCTTGAGGTGGCCATGGGTGAGCGGCAGGCAATAGCCAACGAGATGTCGCAGATCACCCAAGCGCAGAAGGCGGCAAAGGTTTACCATCTGTTTGGTTAATTAACCCCCAGTTAATCCAGACATGTGCGCCATAAATTTGACTGTGCACGGTTTTTTGACTTAACTAGTGGCTGTTTTCAGATTTCAGGCGTCTACAGGCACATGGTGTCCTGCAAGCGTCTCGCTTGCCCCTAATTTCGGGCATTGAGTTGACTAGGGAAGTTGCTATTGCATGTGGCGTGAAACCAAAATTCTGCTGATCGATGACGATAGCGTCCGCCGCCGCGACCTGGCGGTGATTCTAAATTTTCTTGGCGAAGAAAATTTACCCTGCGGCAGCCATGACTGGCAGCAGGCAGTCGGCTCTTTGTCGTCTAGTCGTGAGGTCATTTGCGTACTGATCGGGACGGTTAATGCTCCTGGCGCGCTTTTGGGCTTGCTAAAGACACTCTCAACCTGGGATGAGTTCCTTCCGGTTTTGTTGATGGGCGATAATTCTTCCGTTGACCTGCCTGAAGACCAGCGTCGCCGAGTGCTTTCGACCCTCGAAATGCCTCCCAGCTACAGCAAATTGCTCGATTCGCTGCACCGTGCCCAGGTCTATCGCGAGATGTATGACCAGGCCCGCGAGCGCGGTCGTCATCGCGAACCCAATCTGTTCCGCAGTCTTGTCGGCACCAGCCGTGCGATCCAGCACGTGCGCCAGATGATGCAGCAAGTCGCCGATACCGACGCCAGCGTGCTGATCCTCGGTGAGTCCGGCACCGGCAAGGAAGTGGTCGCGCGCAACCTGCATTACCATTCCAAACGTCGCGATGCGCCATTTGTGCCGGTCAATTGCGGGGCGATCCCGGCAGAGCTGCTCGAAAGCGAATTGTTCGGCCACGAGAAGGGCGCCTTCACCGGCGCAATCACCAGCCGTGCCGGCCGTTTCGAACTGGCCAACGGCGGTACGCTGTTCCTCGACGAAATCGGCGACATGCCGCTGCCGATGCAGGTCAAGCTGCTGCGCGTCTTGCAGGAACGCACCTTCGAGCGCGTGGGCAGCAACAAGACTCAGAGCGTTGACGTACGCATCATCGCGGCGACGCACAAGAATCTCGAAAGCATGATCGAGATCGGCACCTTCCGCGAAGACCTTTACTATCGCCTGAACGTGTTCCCGATCGAGATGGCGCCGCTGCGTGAGCGTGTCGAAGACATTCCGTTGTTGATGAACGAGCTGATCTCGCGCATGGAGCACGAGAAGCGCGGTTCGATCCGCTTCAACTCGGCGGCGATCATGTCGCTGTGCCGTCACGGCTGGCCGGGCAACGTTCGCGAGCTGGCCAACCTGGTCGAGCGCATGGCGATCATGCACCCGTACGGCGTGATCGGCGTGGTCGAGTTGCCGAAGAAATTCCGCTACGTCGACGACGAAGACGAGCAAATGGTCGACAGCCTGCGCAGCGATCTTGAAGAGCGCGTGGCGATCAATGGCCACACGCCGGACTTCACCGCCAACGCCATGCTGCCGCCGGAAGGTCTCGACCTGAAAGACTACCTCGGTGGTCTGGAGCAGGGCTTGATCCAGCAGGCACTGGATGATGCCAACGGCATCGTGGCGCGTGCCGCTGAGCGCTTGCGTATCCGCCGTACCACCCTGGTTGAAAAGATGCGCAAATACGGCATGAGCCGGCGCGATGGAGACGAACAGGCGGATGATTGACGCCTGTTTTTCAACTGCTTCATTTATAAGCAGTTTTTTTTAGGCACGGGTATTGCTACAGCCCTCGCAACGTTCCGTTTAACTGACGGTCAGCCAAGCGAGAAAGCTAATGCCCCAAGCCCAGATGTCTTCTGCCTCCAGTCCCGAGGGGCAGCCGTCCTCCGTAGAACAGGCGAGCCGACAGGGTCTTGAGCAGGCCTTCGCGCTGTTCAGCCAAATGTCCAGTCAACTGACGGACTCCTACAGCATGCTTGAAGCGCGGGTCACCGAGCTCAAGGGCGAACTGGCTGTGGTCAGCGCCCAGCGCATGCAGGAGCTGGCGGAAAAAGAGCGTCTGGCCAACCGTCTGCAAAACCTCCTCGACCTGTTGCCTGGTGGCGTCATCGTCATTGACGGTCACGGCATGGTGCGCGAAGCCAATCCGGCCGCTATCGAGTTGCTCGGCCTGCCGCTTGAGGGCGAGTTGTGGCGCCAGGTGATTGCGCGCTGCTTTGCCCCGCGTGAAGACGACGGTCATGAAATTTCCCTGAAGAACGGTCGACGCCTGTCGATTGCCACCCGCTCGCTGGATGCCGAGCCGGGGCAATTGGTGCTGCTCAACGACCTGACAGAAACCCGCCATCTGCAAGATCAACTGGCGCGCCATGAGCGTTTGTCCTCGTTGGGGCGCATGGTCGCCTCGCTCGCGCATCAGATCCGCACGCCGCTGTCTGCCGCCTTGCTCTACGCCAGTCATTTGACTGAGCAGGAGCTGCCGGTCGCCACGCAGCAGCGTTTCGCCGGGCGGCTGAAAGAGCGTCTGCACGAATTGGAGCACCAGGTGCGCGACATGCTGGTGTTCGCTCGCGGTGAATTGCCGTTGACTGATCGTCTCACTCCGAATGCCTTGATGCAGGCCTTGCAGGCGGCGGCGCTGACCCATGTGCAGGATCTGCCAATCCGCTGGCAGTGCGACAGTCATGCCGGGGAGCTGTTGTGCAATCGCGATACGCTGGTCGGTGCACTTTTGAATTTGATCGAAAATGCGATTCAGGCCAGTGCCGCAGACGTGCGCCTGAAAGTGCATTGCTACACCCGCGACAACAGCTTGCGCATGTGCATCAGCGACAGTGGCAGCGGCATCGAACCGGCCGTTCTGGCGCGGCTCGGCGAACCGTTTTTTACCACCAAAGTCACCGGTACCGGCCTCGGCCTGACCGTGGTCAAGGCGGTGGCACGGGCGCATCAGGGACAATTGCTGCTGCGTTCGCGGGTCGGCCGCGGCACGTGCGCGCAGGTGATCCTGCCGCTGTTTTCCGCTGCACAGGGAGCTGAGTAAACGCCATGGGCATCAAGGTTTTGCTGGTCGAGGATGACCGTTCGTTGCGCGAAGCGCTGGCCGATACGTTGCTGCTGGCCGGCCATGACTATCATGCGGTCGGTAGCGCTGAGGAGGCGTTGACGGCAGTCGCGCGCGAGGCGTTCAGCCTGGTGGTCAGCGACGTCAATATGCCTGGCATGGACGGTCATCAATTGCTCTCATTGTTGCGCGCCCGTCAGCCGCAGTTGCCGGTGTTGCTGATGACTGCCCATGGCGCCGTTGAGCGCGCCGTCGATGCGATGCGTCAAGGTGCAGCGGACTATCTGGTCAAACCTTTCGAACCTAAAGCCTTGCTGGACCTGGTCGCGCGGCATGCGCTGGGCAATATTGGCGCGAGCGAAAGCGAAGGCCCGATAGCGGTCGAGCCGGCGAGCGCGCAACTGCTCGAGTTGGCCGCACGCGTGGCGCGCAGTGATTCCACGGTGCTGATCTCCGGCGAATCCGGTACCGGTAAAGAGGTGCTGGCGCGCTACATTCATCAGCAATCCCATCGCGCCAGCCAGCCGTTCATTGCGATCAACTGCGCGGCGATCCCGGACAACATGCTCGAAGCCACGTTGTTTGGGCATGAGAAGGGTTCGTTCACCGGCGCCATTGCCGCGCAGGCCGGCAAGTTCGAACAGGCCGACGGCGGCACGCTGCTGCTCGACGAAATCTCCGAAATGCCTCTGGGCCTGCAAGCCAAATTGCTTCGCGTGCTGCAGGAGCGTGAAGTCGAGCGGGTGGGCGCGCGCAAGCCAATCGCTCTGGATATTCGCGTGGTCGCCACCACCAACCGCGATCTGGCGGGCGAAGTAGCGGCGGGGCGTTTCCGTGAAGACCTTTTTTACCGTTTGTCGGTTTTCCCCTTGGCCTGGCGTCCACTTCGCGAGCGCACTGCCGATATCCTGCCGCTGGCCGAAAGGTTGTTGGCCAAACACGTCAATAAAATGAAGCATGCGGCGGCGAAACTCTCGCCTGACGCGCAAGCGTGCCTGACCGCTTACCCGTGGCCGGGCAATGTGCGTGAGCTGGATAACGCCATTCAGCGTGCGCTGATCCTGCAGCAGGGCGGTTTGATTCAGCCGCAGGATTTCTGTCTGGCCGGTCCCGTGACGTACACCGCGATGCCTGTCGCCGCGCCGGTGTCAGCGGTGCTTCGCGAGGTGGAAATCGAAGCGGATTCGGCTGGCGCCCTGGGCGACGACCTGCGCCGCCGGGAGTTTCAGATGATCATCGACACCCTGCGTGCCGAACGTGGCCGCCGCAAGGAAGCCGCGGAAAAGCTCGGCATCAGCCCACGCACCCTGCGCTACAAACTGGCGCAAATGCGCGATGCCGGGATGGACGTCGAAGGTTATCTGTTTGCCACCTGACGTCTGGCGCAACGATTTGAAAACGCTTTTCTGAAAGGGGTGCCCATGAGCTGGCACCCTTGTTGCTAATACCTGTGTACCCGCCGAGTGAGTGTCAAAAAATTGCGGGCCGCCCAAGAGAGTAGACCATGAGCCAAGGTATTGAATTTAATCGGTTGATGATGGACATGAAGGCCATGAAATTGGACGCCATGTCTGCACCGAAATCGACGACCGCTGTCCCTGAACTGGCGGGTAGCAGCTTTTCCGACATGCTCGGTCAGGCGATCAACAAGGTCAGCGATACCCAGACCGCGTCGACTCAGTTGGCCAACGCATTCGAAGTGGGCAAGAGCGGCGTCGATCTGACGGACGTGATGGTCGCTTCGCAAAAAGCCAGCGTGTCGTTCCAGGCTCTGACCCAGGTGCGCAACAAGCTGGTTCAGGCTTATCAAGACATCATGCAGATGCCGGTTTAAGGACGAGATTGAGTCATGGCAGAAGCAGTCGCCGATAACGTTCCGGCCAAGGCCACCCCGATAGACGGCAAACCGCCGTTGTTCGGCCTGTCCTTCCTGGAAAACCTCTCCGAGATGACCATGCTGCGTCAGGTGGGCCTGTTGGTCGGCCTGGCTGCGAGCGTGGCGATTGGCTTTGCCGTGGTGCTGTGGTCGCAGCAGCCGGATTACCGTCCGTTGTACGGCAGCCTTGCCGGCATGGACGCCAAACAGGTCATGGACACCCTGGCCGCCGCCGACATTCCTTACAACGTCGAACCGAATTCCGGCGCCTTGCTGGTCAAGGCCGATGACCTGTCCCGTGCGCGGATGAAACTCGCTGCTGCTGGTGTCACTCCCAGCGACGGCAATATCGGTTTCGAAATCCTCGACAAGGAACAGGGTCTGGGCACCAGCCAGTTCATGGAAGCCACGCGTTATCGTCGCGGCCTCGAAGGTGAACTGGCGCGGACCATTTCCAGCCTGAACAACGTCAAGGGTGCCCGCGTGCATCTGGCGATTCCGAAGAGTTCGGTGTTCGTCCGTGATGAGCGCAAGCCAAGTGCTTCGGTTCTGGTTGAACTGTACAGCGGTCGTTCGCTGGAGCCGGGTCAGGTGATTGCGATCATCAACCTGGTGGCGACTTCCGTTCCCGAGCTGAGCAAATCGCAGATCACCGTCGTCGACCAGAAGGGCACTTTGCTCTCTGATCAGGCGGAAAACTCCGAAATGACCATGGCCGGCAAGCAGTTCGATTACAGCCGCCGCATGGAAAGCATGCTCACCCAGCGCGTGCACAACATTCTGCAGCCGGTACTGGGCAACGATCGCTACAAGGCAGAAGTCTCGGCCGATATCGATTTCAACGCCGTCGAGTCGACTGCCGAGCAGTTCAACCCGGATCAACCGGCGTTGCGCAGCGAGCAGTCGGTCAACGAGCAGCGCACCGCCAGCAATGGCCCGCAAGGTGTGCCGGGTGCCCTGAGCAACCAGCCGCCATCGCCTGCTTCGGCGCCGCAAACCACCGGTGGCACCGCAGCGCCGGCCGCCATGGTGCAGCCTGGTCAGCCACTGGTTGACGCCAACGGTCAGCAGATCATGGACCCGGCCACCGGCCAGCCGATGCTCGCGCCGTACCCGGCCGACAAGCGTCAGCAATCGACCAAGAACTTCGAACTCGACCGTTCCATCAGCCACACCAAACAGCAGCAGGGTCGCCTCAATCGCCTGTCGGTGTCGGTGGTGGTCGACGATCAGGTCAAGGTCAACGCGGCCAACGGCGAAACCAGCCGTGCGCCGTGGAGCGCCGACGAATTGGCGCGCTTCACCCGTCTGGTCCAGGACGCCGTCGGTTTCGACGCCAGCCGTGGCGACAGTGTCAGCGTGATCAACATGCCGTTCTCCGCCGAGCGCGGCGAAGTGATTGCCGATATTCCGTTCTACTCCCAGCCATGGTTCTGGGACATCGTCAAACAAGTGCTGGGTGTGTTGTTCATCCTGGTGCTGGTGTTTGGTGTGCTGCGTCCGGTGCTCAACAACATCACCGGCGGCGGCAAAGGCAAGGAGCTGGCCGGTCTGGGCAGCGACGTGGAACTCGGCGGGATGGGTGGCCTGGACGGCGAACTTTCCAACGACCGCGTAAGCCTCGGTGGTCCGCAGAGCATTCTGTTGCCGAGCCCGAGTGAGGGTTATGACGCGCAACTGAATGCAATCAAGAGCCTGGTGGCCGAGGATCCGGGTCGCGTGGCTCAGGTCGTGAAAGAGTGGATTAACGCAGATGAGTGATAACCGAGCCGCAACCTTAAAACTGACCAAGGTCGACAAAGCCGCGATTCTGCTGCTGTCCCTGGGTTCGACCGATGCCGCGCAAGTGCTGCGCCACATGGGCCCGAAAGAGGTTCAGCGGGTTGGCGTGGCCATGGCGCAGATGGGCAACGTCCATCGCGAACAGGTCGAGCAGGTCATGAGCGAGTTCGTCGACATCGTCGGCGACCAGACCAGCCTCGGCGTCGGTTCCGACGACTACGTGCGCAAAATGCTCACCCAGGCATTGGGCGAAGACAAGGCCAACGGCTTGATCGACCGCATCCTGCTCGGTGGCAACACCAGTGGCCTCGACAGCCTGAAATGGATGGAACCGCGCGCCGTTGCCGACGTGATCCGTTACGAACACCCACAGATTCAGGCGATCGTGGTCGCGTACCTCGACCCGGATCAGGCCGGTGAAGTGCTCGGCAACTTCGATCACAAGGTGCGTCTGGACATCATCCTGCGCGTCTCGTCGTTGAACACCGTGCAGCCAGCGGCACTGAAAGAGCTCAACCAGATTCTCGAGAAGCAGTTCTCCGGCAACTCGAATGCCTCGCGCACCACCCTGGGTGGCATCAAGCGTGCGGCCGACATCATGAACTTCCTCGACAGCTCGATCGAAGGCCAGCTCATGGACTCGATCCGCGAAGTCGACGAAGACCTGTCCGGTCAGATCGAAGACCTCATGTTCGTGTTCAACAACCTCGCCGATGTCGACGACCGTGGTATTCAGGCGTTGCTGCGCGAAGTGTCTTCCGACGTGCTGGTGCTGGCCCTCAAGGGGTCGGACGAAGGCGTCAAAGAAAAGATCTTCAAGAACATGTCCAAACGTGCTGCCGAACTGTTGCGCGACGACCTCGAGGCCAAAGGCCCGGTGCGCGTCAGCGACGTCGAAACCGCACAGAAAGAAATCCTCACCATTGCCCGTCGTATGGCCGAAGCCGGCGAAATCGTACTTGGTGGCAAAGGTGGCGAGGAAATGATCTAAGCCCATGGACAAGCACGACGACGATGTGACGGATCTGATCCGTGCCCGCGATGTCCGCGGATTCGAATCCTGGGCCATGCCCAGCTTCGATCCGCCGAAGCCGGAACCCGAGCCTGAGCCGGAACCCGAACCGCCGGAAATGGAAGAAGTGCCGCTGGAAGAAGTCCAGCCACTGACCCTGGAAGAACTCGAAAGTATCCGTCAGGAGGCTTACAACGAGGGCTTCGGCATCGGCGAAAAGGAAGGTTTTCACAGCGCCACGCTCAAGGTCCGTCAGGAAGCTGAAGTAGCGCTGGCGGCAAAACTTGCCAGCCTCGAGCAGTTGATGGCGAACCTGTTCGAACCCATCGCCGAGCAAGATACGCAGATCGAAAAATCGCTGGTCGACCTCGTGCAACACATCACCAAACAGGTGATCAAGCGCGAGCTGGCCATCGATTCCAGCCAGATCGAACACGTCATGCGCGATGCGCTCAAGCTGTTGCCGCTGGGTGTGGAAAACGTGCGTCTGTACGTCAATCCGCAGGACTTCGAGCAAGCCAAGGCTTTGCGCGAACGCCATGAGGAAAACTGGCGCATCGTCGAAGACGAATCGCTGCTGCCGGGCGGCTGCCGGGTTGAAACCGAACACAGCCGCATCGATGCGAGCATTGAAACCCGCGTTACTCAGGTCATGGCCAAACTGTTCGATCAGTTGCACGAGCAGGCCTTGCACCCGGCTGAAGCGGATCTGACCCTGGATATTCCGGAAGACGTAAAACCGGCGGCCACGCCTGAAGAGCCGCTCGCGGACGCACCCGATGCGCCTTGAACGCACCAGTTTCGCCAAGCGCCTGAGCACTTACGCTGAGGCCACCGAGATTGCCGGCGCGCCGATTCTTGAAGGTCGCCTGCTGCGCATGGTCGGCCTCACCCTCGAAGCCGAAGGCCTGCGCGCCGCCATGGGCACGCGTTGCCTGGTGATCAATGACGACAGCTATCACCCGTCTCAGGTGGAAGCGGAAGTCATGGGTTTCTCTGGCAGCAAGGTTTTCCTGATGCCGGTCGGCAGCGTTGCCGGCATCGCCCCCGGCGCCCGTGTGGTGCCTTTGGCCGATACCGGTCGCTTGCCGATGGGCATGAGCATGCTTGGCCGAGTGCTCGATGGTGCCGGTCGCGCGCTGGACGGCAAGGGCGGCATGAAAGCCGAAGACTGGGTGCCGATGGACGGCCCGACGATCAACCCGCTCAACCGTGACCCGATCAGCGTGCCGCTGGACGTTGGCATCCGTTGCATCAACGGCTTGCTGACGGTAGGTCGTGGTCAGCGTCTGGGCCTGTTCGCCGGTACCGGTGTCGGTAAATCCGTTTTGCTGGGCATGATGACGCGCTTCACCGAGGCCGACATTATCGTTGTTGGCCTGATCGGTGAGCGGGGTCGCGAAGTTAAAGAGTTCATCGAGCACAGCCTCGGTGAAGAAGGCCTCAAACGCTCCGTGGTGGTTGCCTCGCCGGCGGACGATGCGCCGTTGATGCGTCTGCGCGCCGCGATGTACTGCACGCGGATCGCCGAGTATTTCCGCGACAAGGGCAAGAACGTTCTGTTGCTGATGGATTCGCTGACCCGTTTCGCCCAGGCCCAGCGGGAAATCGCGTTGGCCATCGGCGAGCCGCCCGCGACCAAGGGTTATCCGCCGTCGGTGTTCGCCAAGCTGCCGAAGCTGGTAGAGCGCGCCGGTAATGCGGAGAAGGGCGGCGGTTCGATTACCGCGTTCTACACCGTGCTGTCCGAAGGCGATGACCAGCAAGACCCGATTGCCGACTCGGCGCGAGGCGTGCTCGACGGCCACATCGTATTGTCCCGGCGTCTTGCCGAAGAAGGTCACTATCCGGCCATCGACATCGAAGCCTCGATCAGCCGGGTGATGCCGGCGGTGGTCTCGGCGGAACACATGCAGCGCGCACAGTACTTCAAACAGTTGTGGTCGCGTTATCAGCAGAGCCGCGATCTGATCAGCGTTGGCGCCTATGTTGCCGGCGGCGACCGCGAGACCGATCTGGCAATTTCCCTGCAACCGCAGTTGGTCCGCTACCAGCGTCAGGGCCTCAACGACAAAATCAACATGGGCGAAAGCCAGGCTTACCTGGAAACCCTGTTTGCCCCCGCGGCGGGCGGCTAACCGGTCATGGCCGCCGTCAGTCGAGCCGCGCGTCTGGCGCCAGTGGTGGACATGGCCGAACAGGCCGAGAAAACCGCCGTGCAACGGCTGGGCTATTTTCAGGGCCAGGTAAAGGTTGCAGAAAGCAAACTGGCCGACCTCAATGCCTTCCGTCTGGATTACTCGCAGCAATGGATCGTGCGCGGCAGCACCGGCGTGAGCGGGCAATGGCTGCTCGGTTTTCAGGGCTTTCTGGCGCAACTCGACACTGCGGTTGATCAGCAGCGCCAGAGCCTGGTCTGGCATCAGAACAAGCTCGACAAGGCGCGTGAGGAATGGCAGCAGGCGTTCGCCAAGGTCGAAGGTTTGCGCAAACTGGTGCAACGTTATCGCGAAGAGGCGCAACGCCTTGAGGACAAGCGCGAGCAGAAGTTGCTCGATGAATTGTCCCAGCGCTTGCCGCGGCAGAATCCGTTTTAAAACAAAATCAAAAGATCGCAGCCTTCGGCAGCTCCTACAGGGGGATCAGTGTAGGAGCTGCCGAAGGCTGCGATCTTTTGATCTAGCTTCTAACCTTGCTGCAACCCTGTGCAGGTGCTAAACCTTGTACAGGTTCGTCAATGACAAGGAAGCCAGTCAATGTCAGTCGTTACAGAAGTCTCTCCAGATGGTCAAAAACTGACGATCTCGGTCAGGGGGCGGTTTGATTTTGGTCGCCATCAGGAATTTCGCGAGTCCTATGAGCGACTCGATACGAAACCCGGATCCATTGTGGTTGATCTGAAAGAAGCTACCTATCTCGACAGTTCGGCGCTGGGCATGCTGCTCTTGCTGCGTGATCACGCGGGGGGTGACGACGCGGACGTGCGGGTGGTCAACAGCAACTCCGACGTGCGCAAGATCCTCGCCATTTCCAACTTCGACAAACTCTTCGACATCAGTTGACCGCCATGCAGGCGCAAGAGCCGCTGACCCTCCTGATCGCCGAAGACAGTGCCGCCGATCGCTTATTGCTGTCGACCATCGTCCGCCGCCAGGGTCACCAGGTCCTGACGGCGGCCAACGGTGCCGAAGCGGTTGACCTGTTTCGCCGTCAGCAACCCGATCTGGTCTTGATGGACGCGATGATGCCAGTCATGGACGGCTTTGAGGCCGCAAGGCAGATCAAGGCGTTGGCCGGCGAAACGCTTGTGCCGATCATCTTCCTGACGTCGCTGACCGAAAGCGAAGCGCTGGCCCGTTGTCTGGAGGCCGGTGGCGACGACTTTCTGGCGAAGCCTTACAACCAGGTGATCCTCGCCGCCAAAATCAAGGCGATGGATCGCTTGCGCCGTTTGCAGGCAACCGTGTTGCAACAGCGGGACCTGATCGCCAAACACCACGATTACCTGCTCAATGAACAGCGCGTGGCCAAAGCGGTGTTCGACAAGGTGGCGCACTCCGGTTGTCTCAGCGCGTCGAACATTCGCTACCTGCAATCGCCGTACGCGCTGTTCAACGGCGACTTGCTGCTGGCGGCTTACACGCCGGCGGGCGACATGCATGTGCTGCTCGGCGATTTCACCGGTCACGGCTTGCCGGCAGCAGTGGGCGCGATGCCGCTTGCCGAAGTCTTCTATGGCATGACCGCCAAGGGATATGGCCTGGCCGAAACCCTGCGTGAAATGAACGCCAAGCTCAAACGTATCCTGCCGGTGGACATGTTTTGCTGTGCGACGCTGTTGTGCCTGAGCTTTCAGCGACGTTCGGTAGAGGTATGGAATGGCGGCATGCCCGATGGGTATTTGCACCGGATCGCCACGGGCGAGCGCGAGCCACTGACCGCGCGTCATCTGCCGCTCGGTGTGCTGAGCCCGCAGGCGTTCGATGACCGCACTGAAGTGCATTCGATGACGGTCGAGGATCGGGTTTTTCTGCTGTCTGACGGCGTGATCGACACCAGTGATGCCAACGATCAGTTGTTCGGTGTCGAGCGTTTGCAGCAGGTGTTCGCCGCCAATCGCGAGCCGGACCGATTGTTCGAGGATATCGAGCAGGCGCTGCGGGATTTTCGCGGCGAGGCACGTGACGATGTCAGCATGGTCGAGGTCAGCCTGCTGGAATCGGCGCGGGTCAAGCCGTCGGTGCCGGTGTATTCCGACAGCGGCCAGTCGTGCCCGCTCGACTGGTCGGTGAGCTTCGAATTCCGTGGTGCCACGCTCAAGCGTTTCAATCCATTGCCGTACCTGTTGCAGTTGCTGCTTGAGGTACATGGGCTGCGGGCGCAGAGTGGCGCTTTGTACAGCGTGCTGGCCGAGTTGTATTCCAATGCGCTGGAGCATGGCGTGCTCGGTCTGGATTCCAGCCTCAAGCGCGATGCGGCGGGTTTCGCTCGGTACTATCAGCAGCGCAATGATCGGCTGGAGGCGCTGCAGGATGGTTTTGTTCGTGTGCATTTGCAGGTGCAGCCACAAGGCGAGGGCGGTTGTCTGGTGATTCGTGTCGAAGACAGCGGCAAGGGGTTTGATGTGGCGCGAGTCATGGAGCGGCCGCTGGACGGTGTCCGTTTGTCGGGGCGCGGCGTCAGTCTGGTCCGGCAATTGGGGCATAACGCCAGTTGGTCGGACGAAGGTCGTAGTGCCCGCGTGGAGTTTTCCTGGGAGGTTGAGGCATAATCCGCGCAATTCTTGATCAAGGAGTGAACAAGTGACTGACACACATGTAGATCGCGAAGTGCTCGACACCTTGCGCGACGTTATGGAAGACAGCTATCCGGATTTGCTCGACACCTTTCTGAGTGATTCGGAAAGTCGCTTGCATCAATTGCAAGAGACCGCCGATGCCAAGGAACTGTCAGAAGTCGCCCATAGCTTCAAGGGCAGTGCAAGCAATATGGGCGCTGTTCGACTGGCGACTCTTTGCCAGGAGTTGGAATCGAACGCTAAAGACAAGAGTCCGGCAGAAAACGTCAAACTGGTCGCCGATATCAGCGTCGAGTTCGCTGAAATTCGCACTGTTTACGAAGAAGAGCGACAGCACGCCACCACCCACTGATCCCGCCGTCCGGCGCTTTTCCAAAGCGCCGGACAAAACTGGCCCGGCACTTGCAGCTATCTCCGCAACTGTACCTACGATCCCAGTGCAGCGGAGACCGTTTCATGCCAGCGACCCCCAACATCCTTCTTCAGAATGCCGCTCAGGCCAAGGCGCAAGCCGCCTCGGCCAAAACGTCGGCTATGGCCGTAGATACTGGGGATAAAGCCTCAAGTTTCGCTAAGGTGTTCGCCGATCAGGGGTCGAGCAAACCTGTTGCCAGCACTGACAACTCGCCCAAGCCGTCGCGTGACAAGATGGCCGACAACAGCGGCAAAAAAGATATCGGCAAGGATCAGTCTGCCGCTGCGCAACCGGCTGTTGCCGATAGCGGCAACGACTTGCCTGCCGATAAAACCGCAGCGACCGATGACACCACCGCCAGCAGTGACGACAGCTCGGACACTTCCCAGCCCTCAGTGGTTGATGCCGCGCCGGTTGACCCGACGCTTGATCCGGCATTGGTTGCCGCTGTGCAGCCTGTGGTCACGGCACCTGTGGTGCAGACCCCGGCTATTGTCGCCACCGCCCAGCCTGAAGCTGAAACACCTGCGCTCGCCGCATTGCCGGGTATGGTCAAAGATCCGGCACCGACCACCGACAGCGATTTCGATCCTGCGGCCGACCCCCTCGACTCGATGCCGGCCGTACGTATGGCGATGGAGCAGGGCGGGCACATTTCCGCTGCCAGCCAGGCGCAACCGAAAGCGTCGCCCGCTCAGGCTCAGGCCGACGGCGAATTGACTGCGGCGCAGAACTTCGCCGCCGGCATGGCCAGCATGCTCGACGTCCAAGCCGACAAGGACAGCACCAGCCAGGGCGGCGAAAAAGCCTTCAGTGGTTTGATCGACGATGGCCTCAAAGATCTCAAGACGGCGACCAGCGATACCCGCGTGGATGACTTCGCCAACCGTCTGGCGGCACTGACGCAAGCTGCCACGCCGAAGACCGCGAATGCCGTGCCGGTGAACCAGCCGATCGCCATGCATCAGAGTGGCTGGACCGAAGAAATCGTCAACCGCGTCATGTATCTGTCGAGCGCCAATCTGAAGGCGGCAGATATTCAATTGCAACCGGCTGAGCTGGGGCGATTGGACATTCGCGTCAACATGATCCCGGACCAGCAGACCCAAGTGACCTTCATGAGCGCGCATCCAAGTGTGCGTGAAGCGCTGGATGGGCAGATGCATCGCTTGCGCGACATGTTCAACCAGCAGGGCATGGGCCAGGTCGACGTCAATGTCTCCGACCAGAGCCGTGGCTGGCAGGGCCAGCAAGGTCAGGAACAGGCTCAGCAGGGTCAGAGTGGTCGCACCAGCGCGGCCGGCGGTCGCCTCGATTCGGTGGATGAAGAATTGGCGCCTGCCGCCATTGCTGAAGCCGCTACGCAAACCACCAGCGTGATTGGCAGCAGCGCGGTCGACTATTACGCCTGATCAAATCAAGAGCCCCTCACCCTAGCCCTCTCCCGGAGGGAGAGGGGACTGATCGGGGGATGCTTGCGAAGTACGCCGACCGGATACTTTTGCTGTGAATCCATAATCGACCCGGTCTTCAGATCGACGTTTCACGACAGGGGCCCCTCATCCTGGCCCTCTCTCGGAGGGAAAGGGAACTGATCGGAGGATGCTCGCGAAGTACGCCGACCTGATACTTTTGCTGTGAATCCATAATCGACTCGGTATCTCAGGTCGGTGTATGAGCCAAGACACCTCGGTCGGCTCCCTCTCCCTCGGGGAGAGGGCTGGGGTGAGGGTGCCTTTGACTTTCGCGTTGTCTCCACCACCACCGACACTTCTGGCATAACACTTGCTCTTGCCTTGCCGTGCGACTGTGAAAACCCGAATAGTGACGGATTATTGGCATGGCGAAGAGCGAAACAGCAGCAGTGAAAGACCCCGCAACCAAAGGCAAACTCAAGCTGATCATTGTGATCGTGCTGGCGTTGCTGCTGGCCATTGGTGCATCCGTGGGGGCGACCTGGTTCTTCATGCACAGTGCCCAGAGCAAACCTGCCGAGGCCGCCGATGCGGCGCCTGTCGGCAAGCAGCCAGCGATTTTCGAGCCGATGGCGCCGGCCTTCGTTGCCAACTACAACCAGAACGGCCGTCAGCGCTACATGCAGGTGAGCATCACCATGCTGGCGCGTAATCAGGCCGATCTGGAAGCGCTCAAAGTGCACATGCCGGTGATCCGCAACAACCTGGTGATGCTCTTCTCCGGTCAGGATTTCGCCACCTTGGCGACCCCGGTCGGCCAAGAGATGTTGCGCCAGAAGGCCACAGCCAGCGTCCAGGAAGTGGCGCAGAAAGAGCTGGGCAAAGTGGTGATCGAACAGTTGCTTTTCACTAATTTCGTACTGCAGTAGGAACACGACATGGCCGTGCAGGATCTGCTGTCCCAGGATGAAATCGACGCGCTGTTGCATGGCGTCGACGATGGTCTGGTACAGACCGATAACGCTGCCGAACCCGGCAGTGTCAAAAGCTACGACCTGACCAGTCAGGATCGCATCGTCCGTGGGCGCATGCCGACTCTGGAAATGATCAACGAGCGTTTTGCCCGTTACACCCGCATCAGCATGTTCAACATGCTGCGCCGCTCGGCGGACGTTGCCGTCGGTGGCGTGCAGGTGATGAAGTTCGGCGAATACGTGCACTCGCTGTACGTACCGACCAGCCTCAACCTGGTGAAGATCAAACCGTTGCGCGGCACCGCGCTGTTCATCCTCGACGCCA
The DNA here is from genome assembly GCF_013363935.1 of Pseudomonas sp. 43A. NCBI lineage: Bacteria > Pseudomonadati > Pseudomonadota > Gammaproteobacteria > Pseudomonadales > Pseudomonadaceae > Pseudomonas > Pseudomonas sp. 43A. The sequence continues at coordinate 5,310,736 of NZ_CP054880.1, read as the reverse complement.
AACTGGTGTTCAAACTGGTGGACAACTTCTTCGGCGGCGACGGCCGTCACGCCAAGATCGAAGGGCGTGAATTCACCCCGACCGAACTGCGTGTAGTGCGCATGGTGCTGGAGCAGGCTTTCGTCGATTTGAAAGAAGCCTGGCAGGCAATCATGGAAGTCAATTTCGAGTACATCAACTCGGAAGTGAACCCGGCCATGGCCAACATCGTCGGCCCGAGCGAAGCGATCGTGGTCTCCACCTTCCACATCGAACTCGATGGCGGTGGCGGTGACCTGCACGTGACCATGCCGTACTCGATGATCGAGCCGGTGCGCGAAATGCTCGACGCCGGTTTCCAGTCCGACCTCGACGATCAGGACGAGCGCTGGGTCAACGCCCTGCGTCAGGACGTGCTCGATGTCGACGTGCCTATTGGCGCCACCGTGGCGCGCCGCCAGTTGAAGCTGCGCGACATCCTGCACATGCAGCCGGGCGATGTGATCCCGGTGGAAATGCCGGACGAAATGATCATGCGCGCCAACGGCGTGCCGGCCTTCAAGGTCAAGATGGGCTCGCACAAAGGCAACCTCGCGTTGCAAGTGATCGAGCCGATCGAGCGCCGTTGAAACGGCGCTCCAACCCCCAAGCCTTTAACTGAATTTTTGCCCGCCGAGGACAAATGATGAACGACGATATGAACGCCCAGGACGACCAGGCACTGGCTGACGAATGGGCTGCTGCCCTGGAAGAAACCGGTGATGGTCAAGCTGACATCGACGCCTTGCTGGCCGCCGACGCAGCCAGCGGCTCGCGTCTGCCGATGGAAGAGTTCGGCAGCGTGCCGAAGAACAACGATCCGGTAACGCTGGACGGCCCGAACCTGGACGTGATCCTCGACATCCCGGTATCGATCTCGATGGAAGTGGGCAGCACCGACATCAACATCCGCAACCTGCTGCAACTCAACCAGGGTTCGGTGATCGAGCTTGATCGTCTGGCCGGTGAGCCGCTGGACGTGCTGGTCAACGGCACGCTGATCGCGCACGGTGAAGTGGTAGTGGTCAACGAAAAGTTCGGCATCCGCCTGACTGACGTGATCAGCCCAAGCGAACGCATCAAGAAGCTGCGCTGAGTGAAACGGTTTCTCTGGGCTTTGCTGGCATTGCCATTGAGCGTGCTGGCCGCCGAGCCAACGACAGCCACCACAGTGCCTGCCGCCACCGCGCCGATGGTCAGCAGCGGCGTGGCCGGGCAACTGACGCAATTGGTGTTCGGCCTGTTGCTGGTGCTGGGGTTGATCTTCTTCCTCGCCTGGCTGTTGCGCCGCGTGCAGCAGGCAGGGCCGGCGGGCAAGGGGCAGGTAATCGAGCTGATCGGTTCGCGCGCGCTCGGGCCGCGTGACCGGTTGATGCTGGTGCAGGTCGGTAACGAGCAGATTCTGCTCGGCCTCAGCCCCGGCACGATCACCGCGCTGCACGTGCTCAAGGAGCCCGTTGAAGTGCCCGGCACCAGTGAAAAAGCGACCCCGGAATTTGCCCAGCACCTGCTGAAAATTCTCGGCAAGGATCAGAAGGATAAGAAGTAATGGGTGCGTTACGCATCGTCTTGACGCTGGCCCTGATGCTGGCCGCGCCACTGGCGTTCGCCGCCGATCCGTTGTCGATCCCGGCGATCACGCTGGGCACCAACGCCGACGGCGCGCAGGAGTATTCGGTCAGTCTGCAGATCCTGCTGATCATGACCGCGCTGAGCTTTATCCCGGCGGCGGTCATCCTGATGACCAGTTTCACCCGAATCATCATCGTCTTCTCGATCCTGCGTCAGGCCCTCGGTCTGCAACAGACGCCGTCGAACCAGATCCTCACCGGCATGGCGCTGTTCCTCACCATGTTCATCATGGCCCCGGTGTTCGATCGGGTGAACAAGGACGCGCTGCAACCGTATCTGGCGGAAACCCTTACCGCCCAGCAAGCGGTAGAAAAAGCTCAGGTGCCGATCAAGGACTTCATGCTCGCGCAGACCCGCACCAGCGATCTGGAGCTGTTCATGCGTCTGTCCAAGCGCACCGACATCGCCACTCCGGATCAGGCACCGCTGACCATTCTGGTGCCGGCGTTCGTCACGTCCGAGCTTAAAACCGCGTTCCAGATCGGCTTCATGATCTTCATTCCGTTCCTGATCATCGACCTCGTCGTGGCCAGTGTGCTGATGGCGATGGGTATGATGATGCTCTCGCCGCTGATCATCTCGCTGCCGTTCAAAATCATGTTGTTCGTGCTGGTCGATGGCTGGGCGCTGATCATCGGCACCCTGGCCAGCAGTTTTGGAGGTGTCTCGCCATGACGCCGGAAGTTGCGGTCGATATCTTTCGTGAAGCCCTTTGGCTGACCACATTGATGGTCGCGATTCTGGTGGTGCCGAGCCTGTTGGTCGGCTTGCTGGTGGCGATGTTCCAGGCTGCAACGCAGATCAACGAACAGACGTTGAGCTTCCTGCCGCGTCTGCTGGTGATGCTGGTGACCTTGATTGTTGCCGGGCCGTGGATCGTGCAGACGTTCATGGAATACATCATCCAGTTGTACAAAAACATCCCGATGGTCATCGGCTAAGCCATGCAATCGCTGCTTCAGCTGACCGACACCCAGATCAGTTCCTGGGTGGCCTCGTTCATGTTGCCGCTGTTTCGCGTCGCGTCGATGCTGATGGTGATGCCGGTGTTCGGCACGACGCTGGTGTCGCGGCGGATACGCCTGTATTTCGCCGTGGCCATCACCGTGTGCATTGCCCCGAGCCTGCCGCCAATGCCAGCGGTCAGCCCGCTGGACCTGAGTGGCTTGATGTTGATTGCCGAGCAGATCCTCGTCGGTGCCGTGCTTGGGTTTTCTCTGCAGCTGTTTTTCCAGGCCTTTGCCGTGGCCGGGCAGATTGTCGCGATCCAGATGGGCATGGGTTTCGCCTCGATGGTCGACCCGGCCAACGGTGTGTCGGTGGCGGTGATCGGGCAGTTCTTCACCATGCTCGTGACGTTGCTGTTCCTGTCGATGAACGGCCACCTGGTAGTCTTCGAAGTCCTCACTGAAAGCTTTACCACGCTGCCGGTCGGCAGTGGGTTGATGACTGCGCATTACTGGGAGCTGGCTGGCAAACTCGGTTGGGTACTGGGGGCGGCGCTATTGTTGGTGTTGCCGGCGGTCACTGCGCTGCTGGTGGTCAACATCGCGTTTGGCGTGATGACCCGTGCCGCGCCGCAACTGAACATCTTCTCCATCGGTTTTCCGCTGACCCTGGTGCTCGGCCTGTTCATTGTCTGGGTCGGTCTGGCGGACATTCTCAATCAGTACCAGCCGCTGGCCACTGAAGCCTTGCAGCTGTTACGCGAACTGGCACGGGCGCGCTGAGTCATGGCAGAGAGCGAAAGCGGTCAGGACAAAACAGAAGACCCCACGGAGAAACGTAAAAAGGACTCCCGTGAGAAGGGCGAGATTGCCCGTTCCAAAGAGCTCAATACCCTCGCCGTGATGATGGCCGGTGCCGGCGCGCTGCTGGTGTTCGGCGGCATGCTGGCCGAAGACCTGATGGAGCTGATGCGCCTGAACTTCACGCTGTCGCGTGAGGTGATCATGGACCAGGGGTCCATGGGCGCATTTTTGTTGAAGTCGGGTCAGATGGCACTGGTGGCCATTCAGCCGTTCATGATCACGCTATTGCTGGCGGCCCTGATCGGGCCGATTTCCCTCGGTGGCTGGCTGTTCGCGGCCGGTTCCATGGCGCCCAAATTCAGCCGGATGAACCCGGCGGCGGGCCTGAAACGGATGTTTTCGTTCAAGTCCGTGGTTGAACTGCTCAAGGCGCTGGCCAAGTTTCTGATCACCTTGGGCGTGGCGTTGGTGGTGTTGTCGTCGGATGTCGATGACCTTCTGCGGATCGCCCATGAGCCGCTGGAGTCAGCGATCATTCACAGCGTCACGTTGGTCGGCTGGAGCACGTTGTGGCTGGCCTGCGGCCTGATCATCATCGCCGCTGTCGATGTGCCGGTGCAGCTCTGGGAAGCCCACAAGAAACTGCTGATGACCAAGCAGGAAGTGCGCGACGAGCACAAGGATCAGGAAGGTCGCCCGGAAGTCAAACAGCGCATCCGCCAGACCCAGCGCGAAATGTCCCAGCGCCGCATGATGGCGGCGATTCCCGACGCCGACGTGGTCATCACCAACCCGACCCACTACGCCGTCGCGCTCAAATACGATTCCGAGAAGGGCGGCGCGCCGATACTGCTGGCCAAGGGCAGCGACTTCCTCGCCCTGAAAATTCGCGAAATCGCCGTGGCCAACAACGTCATGCTCCTCGAATCGCCGGGGCTGGCGCGCTCGATCTACTACTCCACCGAACTCGACCAGGAAATCCCCGGCGGCCTGTACCTGGCCGTCGCGCAAGTCCTGGCCTACGTCTACCAGATCCGCCAGTACCGCGCCGGCAAGGGCAAACGCCCGGATCCGCTCAAGGACGACTTGCCGATTCCGCCGGACTTGCGCCGCGATTCCTGACGTTGCGGCGAAGCCATTTGTCTGCGCTCTCCCATGACTGTCAACTCTGACAGGTGCAGTCGCCGTGATTTTGCAGTTTGATGCAAGGTGCAGCCGCGCACTGACGCGGTCAGGCAGGCGAGTGCAAGGGAGCAAGGCAATGAAAGGTATTTTCAGCAGCTACGATGAAAAAACCGGAAGAGGCACCATCACGCCGAAGCAATCGGGACGATCCCTTTCCTTTGCCGAAGCCACGGGTTTTTTTCTGACGGCCAAAGAATACCGATTCAGCATTCCATTGCCCGATGCCTTGCAGGCGAACGTCAAAGTCGGCAACGAGGTCGAGTTCGAATTGCCCAAGAGCAAGAATGGAAAAGTAAAAATCCTCCGGTATTGAGCACTCCATCACCCTCACTACTAACACGGCTGAAACGAAAAAACCGCCGCCCCGATTCAACGGAGCAGCGGTTTTTTATGCCTGAAGACATGTGTGGGCTGTGAGGCCGCCTTCGTCGGATCGCCGCCCGGAGCAAGCCTGCTCCCACAGGTTCGTCTGTGGATCAGGGGGTTGTGAACGGCGCAGATCCCTGTGGGAGCGGGCTTGCCCGCGAAGACGTCAGCAGCCACAACACCTCACTCAAGGCTTGTCACAGATCCCTGCTACTGCGGCAACTCCAGATTATCCATCACCCGATTCACCGCCAGTTCGCCGAGCATGATCAGTTGCGCGATCCCCAACAGCGTCCTGCGCTGCGACGCCGGTACGAGATGGGCGAAGTCATGGGCGATGGTTCTGGCCGAAGCGAGTGTTTCGCTGGCATCGGCCAGCAGCTCTTCGTTTTTGAAGTCTGCGGTGACGGCGTACATCCGGCGGGTTTTGCGGGGCGGTGGCGTGGAGCCGGGTGGGCAGAGGTAGTGATCGAGGGCGCGGTCGGCGGCTTCGTGGAGTTTTTTGGAATCGAGGGATTCGTAGGGGGAGGTGGTGTCGGTTTCGGGTGGGTTGGGTGTTGGTTTGATCATCGGTAAAGCCTCTAGAGTAGTGAAGCTGCCACCGTTCGCTGCTAACGAGGGAGGTGGCGGCTGTACGCGGGTTAGCAGACCAGGACTCTAGAACCCGGCGCACCGAAGTGCCCCACGCAAAGCCGCCATAACGGCTACGGACTTTGTGCGTCTAGAGATAACCCGGGCTGCTAAACCCGATCGCTGAAGTAATCAGCGACCGAACCACAATAGAACCCGCCCCCAAGGCGCACAAGCCGGCGGATTCTGGCGTAGCTGTAGGCAAAGGCGCAAGGATGTGTAGCCTGGAAGGCGTGTCTGAAGGTGTCTTTTAAACGCCCGAGTTTAAAAGGCGATTTGCGCTGACTTCACTGGCCCCTTCGCGAGCAAGCTCGCTCCCACATTTGGAACGAACGCGTTCCCCGTGTGGGAGCGAGCTTGCTCGCGAAAGAGCCATCCCGGTCAGCAGAAAAATCTGGATAAGCCCCACTGTTTAACTCACTGGTTAAATAAAGCTGTCTCCTATCTTTACTTAATTGCAAGTATTACTTGTCTATAGATATTTCATCTATGAGCATTACATTTGCTCCATTGATTTTGGGTGTAATCTCAAAAAAATATATATGTTTCCCAATAGGTGCGCTGTATTTAAAGATATGTTTTCCATCGCCTGGAATGTATGGCTTAACCTCTATTATCTTTCCTTCAAGATCAAAGAAAGTGATAATACCTTCTATTGTTGCGCTGGATCCGCGTACTGTGGTGAATTCAATTTTTGTAGCCAGACCCTCCCAGCTGAATCTTGTTAGGCTATCAGCACCAAGTTTCATGGTTTTTAGTCCGAGATCATATTTGTCTATTAAAACTATTCTTGTGTAAAAACGACCCTGCGTAAGCAATGTTAAAGTAAGGCCGCTCGAGAGTTTTACAGGAACATTTACAGATAATTGCTGAGGTGTAGTAGCTTCAAAGTCTTCATATATTATTAGTTTACTGTTCTTTAGGGTGTAAGGGCGCTGCGGAAAGCCTACCGCCGTCCCTATACTGGATATCCCATCAAAGTTGACCGCCACATACACCCGAATTTCCGTGTCGTGGGCAAGTTTGTCCAGGAAGCTGCGTGGCAGTGCACCACCTTGAGGTCCCATGGTAGTAATCGACACCCCTTTATGAATCTGCTCGATTTGCGTCGCACCGTTTTCGTCAATCCCTTCACAACGTACCCAAAATTTCTGCCCCACCGCAATCAATGGCCAAGCGTTGACCAGTACTTGGGTATCCCCGTCAAAACTGGTCAGATCCAGGGTATCGTCCTCTTCGTTAGCATCGATAATGCTCGGTTTGGACAACTCGGGATGTTCAGCCGGGATCGTCTGCACGTTGAGGGCAAACTCACCTGACTTGTACGGCGACCCGTTACGAATCACGGTGTAGAACACCGTCACCGTCTTACCCAGATTGAAGGCCACCACCGTGTTGGGGATGGGGATCTCCTTTTCGCCCACCGTTCCCACTTCCACCGCTGTCGAAGTGTGCGAACCGCCGTCCGGTGTGCCGGTCGCGCCGGTCCAGGTCACGCTGATCTGGTCGGTGCTTGCCATGCCGGTGTAGTGCGGAACGACCACGGTCAGGGTGTCCTTGGCGGCGAACGGATTCAGGCTGTTGCTGCCAGCGGCTTCTTTGAGTGACGGTTGCAGCGGTGTCGCCAAAGCCTTCACGGTATAAACGCGTGATGGGAAAACCACCGCTTTGCTTTCATCCGTACTGCCATCGAAACCAACCTTGAACTCGATCCGCAATTTGGCCCCATCGGCCAATTTGTTGAGTTCGGTCATCGGCGTATATGGCTGCATACCACCGGGTACACCATCAGGTGGGATGACGGCGCCGTTGTAGGTGGTGCTGATTGGTGTTGGATTGCCTTCCACAAAATAGCGCAGCCACAGCGTTTGCTTGAGTGCGAGAAGCAGCCACGCGGCAATTCGTGTGCGCGGCTGGCCGGGCAGCGTGGTGACATCCAGCTCTGCACTGGTGATGCCATTGATGACCGGATCGGGCAGCCGATTGTCCTCGTTTTTTATCGGCAGCACCGCCAGGGTGCGGGTTTTCGAGTCTTTCGGATCATCGCTGCCGCGAGCCACGGTGTAGCTCACTGTCACCGATTGGCCGAGGTTAAAAGCAATCACAGTGTTATCAAGCGGAATGTCCTGCGCGCCTAACGTACGTACCGTCCACGGGGCTGTGATATGCGAGCCGCCTTCGGGTGTTCCCGGGGCGCCGCTGAAAGTGACGATGATCTCGTCATCCAACAGCATGCCGACATAGTCGACCACGGCGGTGAGGGTGTCTTTGCCGGCAAACGGGTCGAGGCTGGTACCGTTCGGCGCTTCCTTGATGCTGGGTGGCTTCAAGTCCAGCCGCACACCGGTAACTCTAGCGTGTGCCACTTGTGAGTTGCCCGCCAGATCACCATTAGGCTTGCGCAGTTCATAAGTGACGGTGACGTCACTGCCAGCGAAAACCTTGTCGTTGGGTACCTCAAGGAACAGGGTTTGTTTCACTCCGAACGGATCCGCTTCGACTTTGCCGGGGACAGTCACCACTACGTCGGCGGGTTGGCCCGTGTTAGTCGCGGTATAGGTCGCGATAACGTCGTAGCCCACGACAAAACGGTTATCGGTCGTCAGCACCACCACCAATAAAGGATTACCGGCCAGTTTTTCCAGATCGATGATACTTGCGTCATCACCGGGAAAATCCTCTTTGCGTTCCAGCAAAATCGGCATCGGTAACCGAGTGCCATCCAGATCCTCATCCACGCTATGCACCGGCGACCACGGTGCGTCGGTGTCCGGGCCGTTGCCGATCTGGTCGGTGACGGTGTAGGAGAAATGCAGTTTTTTATCCAGACGTTTCGCCTTGTCGAGATAGGCGCGGGTGATGGTGAAGCAAATGGTGATAGGGGGTTCGTCACCGGGATTCGGCGGTTGCGGCGCCTGATTCGGATTGACCTTGGGCTTGGGGTCCAGCAGTTCGCCGTTGCACTTGAGGGTGATGAGGTCGTACGCCCGGCAATACGGATAGGCCACGCACACTTCGGCGCTGACGAAGTCCGGGCCGACGCCGTCCTTGATCACATCGGGCAATAGCAATTTGAGTTCGGAGTGGCCACCGGGGTCGGTCAGACGATCTTTGAAGCCGGGGCGGATGCGGTTATAGAGGATTTCCAGCGATGGGGTGGAAGTGCCTCGATTGGCGCTCCCACGCCTGACGGTGTAGTAAAGCTTGTTGACCTTGTCCGGATGCAGTCGACCCTTGGGGATGCGCAACGTGGTGCGCACGTTCGGATCCTCAATGGTCTTGCTGTCCAGTACGGTCACTTCATCCTCAAGCCAAAGCTCCATGACATCGTCGGGATCCATGGTGCCCGACAACGGTGGGTCGACGAGGACAACGGCGCCTTCACCGTCAGTGACAAGGTCATAAGCCACCAAGGGCACGCCAATATGTGCGCCTACCACGAGCTTGGTCTGGCCGTTGATCATCGGCGGTCTCAGGACGAGGACGGTGTTGTCCGGTGGGGTTGAGGTGGTCACGGATGAGGCTCCTGCATGGTGGGAACGGGCAGGGGTTATCAGAGCGCTTAATTGGAGATTGCGCACCTGTCAGATCTGACAGGTGGCGACATGTCTCAGACGAATGGTCATTGAGTGAATAAAAAAACCGCCGTCCCGGTTGCTTTGGAACGGCGGTTTTTTTGGGGGAAGATATTGCCTGGGAGTCAGCTTTCGCGAGCAGGCTCGCTCCCACAGGGATCATGGGTCAGAGGGCGCTACTGCGGCAACTCCAGATTATCCATCACCCGATTCACCGCCAGCTCGCCGAGCATGATCAATTGCGCGATCCCCAGCAGCGTCCTGCGTTGCGACGCGGGTGTGAGGTGGGCGAAGTCGTGGGCGATGGTTCTGGCTGAAGCGAGTGTTTCGCTGGCATCGGCCAGCAGTTCTTCGTTTTTGAAGTCGGCGGTGACGGCGTACATCCGGCGGGTTTTACGAGGTGGTGGGGTGGAGCCGGGTGGGCAGAGGTAATGGTCGAGGGCGCGGTCGGCGGCTTCGTGGAGTTTTTTTGAGTCGAGGGATTCGTAGGGCGAGGTGAGATCGGTTTCGGATGGGTTTGGCGTTGGTTTGATCATGGTGAAGCTCCTTTGAAGTGGAGCCGCTACAACCTGTCGCTAAACAGGAGGGTGGCGGCTGTACGCAGGTTAGCGAACCGGTCAAAGGCACCCGGCAGACCCGAAGGTCTCCCGCATACAGCCACCATGACGAAATCGCGAAAATACAGATCCGCAACGAAGCCAGGAACGCTGATGCACCTTTGACTTGAGTTCGAGTCGCTAAACCCGATCGCTGATTCGTCAGCGACCAACCCACAATAGAACCCGACCCCAAGGCGCACAAGCCGGCGGATTCTGGCGTAGCTGTAGGCAATGGCGCAAGAATTTGTAGCCTGAAAGGCGTGTCTGAAGGTGTCTTTTAAACACTTAAGTTTAAAAGGAGAAAAGTCGGGCGATTGTCTGGGTGAAAACGTGGAATGCCCCGATAATCCTTGCGGTTATAGTCTTAAATACTGCCCAACGATTGCTGTGAATCGAGATTAAATGAAAAAAACCGCACTCCCTTTTGCTAGGAGTGCGGCTTTCAGTGGTCGGCTGGTAAATAAATGCGTCCTCTTTCTTTCCGTTCATCGAAAGAACGCCAGCTTTAGGAGCAAACCTCACCCGCGTCCTCGGACGTGGATGAGGTGGATTAACGTTTTTTCGTATTAACCTATTGGCTATTTATGGGGTGATGGCTCGGCGATTATGGTACTAAACATACGAGTAAGATGGTGTTGATGTAGTTGTCGGGCGTTGGATTGTTTATTCCGTCTTTTATCCACCATACCCCTGTCTCGTCGCCGCCCCCGTCCAAGTAGTCAATATAGTGCCCTGGGCGACGGTGTGGGGGTACTGTTGGTCGGTTGAGGAGGGGTGCGATGCTAATGCCCCTCCCGCCGTCCCAATCGGGGGATCCGACCCTGGTGTATTTAGCTAATAATGCTATGTCATCGCGCCCGATGAGGGCGCCCCCTAGAGATTGTCTCCACGCTAGGGCTTGTGCCGCGGTGTAGCCTCCGCCCGGGTACTTTATTAGCCTAATTACATTGTGCACGGTTACCTCGTAGCTGGCGTCGCGTCCCAGGCTGTCGGTCACATAGATACGGGTCGTTCCGTTCCACTCACTCCGCACGCGCCCTGTCGTCTCCTCAACCGAAGCGATGCCACTGTCGCCTGACCTATAAGTGTACGGGGGGACGCCACTTAACGGGGTTCGGTCGGCTGTGGTGCCGAAGGGGTCCTTTCCGGTACGAATCCATCTGGGGCCGGAATTCGCGATGGAAAGGTTGCGACCAGATATTACTAAAGTTGAGGTTTCTATGATGAGCGCGGGGGCCACCGTAAGGGTTCGCGCGGCAGAAGTCTGCCCAGTACCATACAACGCCTTGGCGGTAAAGCTGTGGGCTGCCACAGCCAGGGCACTGATGAGCAGCGTCCAGACACCGGTTGTGGGATCTGCAGTTGCCGGACCTTTGGAGACAGTGCCGTCAAAGATTTCGACTTTCTGGCCTTTGGCCGCGCTGCCGCTGAGGGTGACGGCCGTTTCCACCGTGACCCCGGCTTGAGGGATTTCGACACCGCTGGGAGAGCCTTTGACCGATGTCAACGTCGGAGCAGTGGCGGCTTCGCCAATTCGTGTTCTCAACACTTTCGAAAACATCAATCGCTCACCACTTCCCGATTTGTATACGGTGTAATTGATCAGGGCATCGGCACCGCGATTGGTTGTGCGCCAGTCCGGAGGAAGTGTGAACGTCGAGGGGACGCCGGTCTGAACAGGTTGTGATTGACTTTGCCAGGTCGTGTTGGCTGTCGCGCGGATGCGGACCGTGTAGCCGGTCGTCATACCCGTATAATGCGCACCAATGGTTGTCTGGTCGCTCGACAGCGTCGGTGCCAGTAAATCGAATGCTTGAGGAAGGATGTGCAACAGCAAGTATCGAGAAGCAATCAAGGTACCACCCGGGGCAGTGCGGACCGTGTAAAAAACTTTCACGGTATGACCAATGCTATCGATTACCTCCATGCGTGGGGTGAGGATGTTGAGGGCGCCTGGTGTTACCACCGTGACCACCTCTGAGTGATAGGTGTACCGAGGGTTTTCCCAAGTCATGCGAACCGTATGACCACGCGCCATGCCGGTGTAATGTGGAATTTGAACGGTGACGTGTCGGGCGAAATAAACATTATTGAAATCGAATTGATCACCCGCGGAGCCATGCGCTTCAAGTACCTTCGGCGCCGCTGGATCGGTGACTGCTGAAACTGAGTTCATGAGGTGTCTCCTGCGTTTGAGTGATTGCCTGGAGGGCCTCATTGAATGCAGGAAGTACACTGTTGCACCACTGTCAAATCTGACAGGTAGTCGAGTATTTCCGATGGGCGGTTGGCCTTTCTCATTGGGAAGAGTGACGAGAGACCGTTGGTTCGGGCTTGGCAAGAACCCGCCTGAGCAAGGTCTGTGGCCAGTTTCTGCATCTACTTTATCGCTCCCGCGCAGAGCGTGAGAACGATCATCGGGGGGAGGACGCTACTGCGGCAACTTCAGATTATCCAGCACCCGATTCACCGTCAGATCGCCGAGCATGATCAATTGTGCGATGCCCAGCAGCGTCCTCGCCGGATCGGCGGCCTGGTTCCTGACTTTACTGTGATGCAACAAAAAACCGCCGCCCTGATTGAGCGGGGCGGCGGTTTTTTATGCCTGAACCATTGAAAGCCCGGCTCTTGCAGAGGTCGCTGTGGCGGGTACAGATCAGGTCGACAACTCCAGATTATCCATCACCCGATTCACCGCCAGTTCCCCAAGCATGATCAGCTGCGCGATCCCCAGCAGCGTCCTGCGCTGCGACGCGGGTATGAGGTGGGCGAAGTCATGGACGATGGTTCTTGCAGAAGCGAGTGTTTCGCTGGCATCGGCCAGCAGTTCTTCGTTTTTGAAGTCGGCGGTCACGGCGTACATCCGGCGTGTTTTACGCGGCGGTGGCGTGGAGCCGGGTGGGCAGAGGTAATGGTCGAGGGCGCGGTCGGCGGCTTCGTGGAGTTTTTTTGAATCGAGGGATTCGTAGGGGGAGGTGGCGTCGGTTTCGGGTGGGTTGGGTGTTGGTTTGATCATGGTAAAGCTCCTTGAGAAATGGAGCCGTCAACTTTCGCTGCTAAACGAGGAGGTGGCGGCTTGTGCGCGGGTTAGCAGACCAGGCTCAAGGATCCCGGCGCACCGAAGTGCCCCACGCAAAGCCGCCATAACGGAATGGCGATACTCGCGTGCCTTGAAAATTGCCGAGCTGCTAAACCCGATCGCTGATTCGTCAGCGACCGACCCACAATAGAACCCGACCCCAAGGTGCACAAGCCGGCGGATTCTGGCTTGGCTGTAGGCAATGGCGCAAGGATTTGTAGCCTGAAAGGCGTGTCTGAAGGTGTCTTTTAAACGCCGGAGTTTAAAAGGCGATTTGCACTGACTCACTGGCCCCTTCGCGAGCAAGCTCGCTCCCACATTTGGAACGCGTTCCCCTGTGGGAGCGAGCTTGCTCGCGAAAGGGCCATCCGGGTCAGCAGAAAAATCTCGATCAAGCTCCGCTGTTTAAATCACTGGTTAAATAAATCCGTCCCCTTTGTTCGCCGTTGTTCGGTCCTCTTTGCTCCTGGCTGTAGGCAATGCTGCAAGGTTTTGTAGCCTTATTACGTGTCTGAGCGTGTCATTCAAACGTTGGTGCTTAAAGTCCAAAGATCGCAGTCTTCAGGTTTACAAAGTTACGTATTTCCATGTGGGAATTGCTGAAAGCTGCGATCTCTTTGCGCTTCAAAACTAGTTAAATATTCCGCATAAAATTTGCGCTAAATAAAAAATTATTGTCTGGTTAAAGTGGTTACTCCCACAAAATGTTGTCAATCCAAATTCCACCATAGATTTCTGGACCTACCAATATTTCTACGTAAGCGATGGACGTTCCAGTCAGCGCTGTATATGAGGATGTATGAACACTCTCATGAGTCACCGGGATTTGCGCCGCATGTAAGGTTTCCCCTTTTGAGTCGCAGAACTTTATGAGTGTGCCGTCTCTATATACACTACTGAACTCGACGCTCATCTTTTGTGCAAGTCCATCGAGATCAAGTCTGAATAGTGAGGAACGGTCTGCAAGTAGTGTCGCGAAGCCGAACTTCATATGAAAACTTTGAAGATGAATTATACGTATTTGATATAATGACCCAGAGCTGTCTCTAATGACGTGCACTGTAAAGCTGTTGTCAAGTTTTACAGGAGCGTTTTGTATAAATGTTTGCTGTGATCTGCCTTCCCATGTTTCAAGTCCAGAAGTTTTTTTCAGCTTTCGAAGAGTGAGCGAGCGTTTTGGGCACGCTACTCTCTCTGCCAGATTATTGTCAGGGGTGAAGTCTATAGTAAGTGTCGCTGTTATTTTGCTCTCATTTTTTAATTTAAGGAGTTCGCTCCTTAGTAAATCGGACTTCACTCCATTAGTTAGATCATCATCGATGACGGTGTGGCTAGGCAGCAGATAAATGATATGGGGGGAGTCGTCGTCCTTAAAACCGTGTGCCGTCAACTCGACTTTTTGGCCTGCCATCATGCCTATCCACGGTGCGACTTTAACTTGGGCATCACCTTCGAAGTGAGCAAGGTTTAAATCTCCTTCATCTGTTGCCTGTGGGACTTCAGGAGTTGGTAGCCGAAGGTCTTCATCGACAATCTTCAGCACGGTAACCGTGACCGAGTCTGATTTCCCAGCCTGCCCACCATTGCGATTCAAGTTCCAGCGCAGCTCGATCACCTTTCCATGTCGAGCCGCCAGAAACGCCGCGCTCAACACCGTATCCACCTGTTTGTCGCTGTTGAACTCCACCAAAGGAAACTGCGGCGAGCCCGCCGGCGGATTAACTTCCACCAGTCGGGCGCGGTCTGTTGTCCGTGCTTCAAGGTACTCGACGCGAACGGTCACCCCGTTCGGATGGGCCAGCACATCGATTGGATCAACGGCGCCCACTAGAAACGGCGGCAGCAACCCGATGATCGGATTGCCGATGACATCGGCTTTGGCGGGGTTGGATGTCGCAAAGATCTCGCCGCCGCGTATCAGCTCATATTTTCCACGCACCGTGCTGCCAGCAATCACTTTGGCATTGGGCACCATCAGTTTGTAGGTGAACGGAATGCGCCCGACATCGGCCTCAACCGTGTGCGACACGATCGGGGCGCCGGGTTGGGTGGCGGTGTAGGTCACACGGATTTTGTCGTTGGCCTGCCATAGTGGGGCGAACGTATGCACCAGTACGGTGAGATCCTTGCTGCCCAGCTTCGTCAGATCGATGGTGCTCGGGTCATCGCTCGGATCGTCCGGGTCTTCGGCCAGATCGGGGGCGACCAGTCGGGTTTCCTTCAGGTGCACATCGACCTCCACCGTGCCCGAGTAAGGCGAGTCGGTGTCTGGCCCGTTGCCAAGCTGATCGGTGACGGTGTAGGAAAAGACAAACTTCGAATTGTCCCCGGCCTGCTGGAATACATCTTCCCCAACCATCACGCAAATTTTCGTCGGCTCGGCTGAAGGGCTGGTCGGGGCTTCAGCGGCAGTGACGGTTCGCACAACATCCTTGCCGTTGCAGTTCAAACGGATTACGTCGTAAGCCCGGCAGTAGGGGTAGGCAAAGCACACCTGCACGCCTTGTTTGGCGCGCTCGGCATCGATGCCGTCGTCGATCACGTCCTGCGGCAGGATCAGTTGCAGTCTGGAATGAGCGCCGTCACCGGGCGTGAGATCTTCTTTACCGGGGCGGATGTCGTTGTACAGCAAGGTCAGATCCGGCGTTGAGGTGCCAATGTTCTGGCTGCCACGGGTGATGGTGTAAACGAGAGTGTTGACGCCAGTGGTCAGCAGAAGGCCTTTGGGCAGGTAGAGGGTATGAACGGCATTTTCCTCGCCGGGCTGGATGGTTTTGGTGGCTTCGGTACTGGCTTTGTTCAGCACCAGGCGAATCACATCGCCGGCATCGACCGTACCGACCTGCGGAGGATCGACGGCGATGGTCAGGCCCATGGGCTTGAGGTCGTATACGTGTTTGGGTACGCCATAATGGGCGCCATCTACCGGCGTAGTCGCTTCGGGAGCGCGGGGAGGGTAAAGCGCCAATGCGGCGTTGTCGGGCGTTCGGGTTGTGGTCATGACTGACGCTCCTGAGCGGTGAAAGGGTCAGGTGTCATCAAAGCGCTTAATCGCAGATTGCACACCTGTCAGATCTGACAGGTGACGGCGGTTTTGCGACGAGTGGTCGTTTGCTGTATGAAAAGCTGTGTTGCCTGTAAGTCAGTCTTCGTGAGCAAGCTCACTCCCACAGGAGGGCATCAGTGGCGACGCGTTAATTCGGCAATTCCAAGTTATCCAGCGCCCGATTCACCGCCAGTTCCCCGAGCATGATCAGCTGCGCGATGCCCAGCAGCGTCCTGCGCTGCGACGCGGGTATGAGGTGGGCGAAGTCATGGGCGATGGTTCTTGCAGAAGCGAGTGTTTCGCTGGCATCGGCCAGCAGTTCTTCGTTTTTGAAGTCGGCGGTCACGGCGTACATCCGGCGTGTTTTACGTGGCGGTGGGGTGGAGCCGGGTGGGCAGAGGTAGTGATCGAGGGCGCGGTCGGCGGCTTCGTGGAGTTTTTTTGAATCGAGGGATTCGTAGGGGGAGGTGGGGTCGGTTTCGGGTGGGTTGGGTGTTGGTTTGATCATGGTGAAGCTCCTGGAGTCATTGGAGTTGCCAGCGTTCGCTGCGAGACGAATGAGGGGGGCAGCTATACGCGGGTCGCAGACCGGGACTCTAGAACCGGCAGACCCGAAGGTCTCCCACGTACAGCCGCCTTAAAAAAGCGGGTGTTGTGCGTCCAGAGATCGACGGGCTGCGAGACCCGATCGCTGATTCGTCAGCGACCGATCCACAATAGAACCCGCCCCCCAAGGCGCACAAACCGGCGGATTCTGGCTTGGCTGTAGGCAAAGGCGCAAGGATTTGTAGCCTTGAAGGCGTGTCTGAAGGTGTCTTTTAAACAGCTTCGTTTAAATCGAAAAATTTGTGCCGGATATAAGGGCCTCTTCGCGAGCCGGCTCGCTCCCACAAGAGACTGCATTCCAAATGTGAGAGTGAAATGCACACCAAATGTAGGCCTTCGCCTGCTCGCGATAGCGGAGTGTCAGTAGGCGAATTTGTTGGATGACACACCGCTATCGCGAGCAGGCTCACTCCTACAGGGAGCGTGTTTATCCCTTCCTGTTTCAATCCTTGGCAAAAGTTGGAAAGCTTCTTGCAGTACCCGCCGTGAGCCCGCTCTGGGCGTCAAAAGTTTGCTTTAAAGGAACGGGGAAAACCGGTGGATCGCTCTCAGTTATTCAACACTGCTCGCACAAACGTTGCCGACCTCAGTCGAGGCAATCTGGGCGTGCCGTTGCTGTTGCTGGTGATGCTGGCGATGATGATGTTGCCGGTGCCGCCGTTCCTGCTCGACGTATTCTTCACCTTCAACATCGCCCTGTCGATCGTCGTTCTGCTGGTCTGCGTTTACGCGCTGCGACCGCTGGATTTCGCCGTGTTCCCGACGATTCTGCTGGTCGCGACGCTGCTGCGGCTGGCGCTGAACGTGGCTTCGACGCGGGTGGTGATGCTCCACGGTCAGGACGGCCACGCCGCTGCCGGTAAGGTGATTCAGGCCTTCGGTGAAGTGGTGATCGGCGGTAACTACGTGGTCGGTATCGTGGTCTTCGCGATTCTGATGATCATCAACTTCGTCGTGGTGACCAAGGGTGCCGGGCGGATTTCCGAGGTGAGCGCGCGCTTCACCCTCGATGCGATGCCCGGCAAACAAATGGCGATCGACGCCGACCTCAACGCCGGTCTGATCGACCAGAACCAGGCCAAGGCGCGCCGTCAGGAAGTCGCCCAAGAGGCCGAGTTCTACGGTTCGATGGACGGTGCCAGCAAGTTCGTCCGTGGTGACGCCATTGCCGGCCTGCTGATTCTGTTCATCAACCTTATCGGCGGGATGGCCGTCGGTATCTTCCAGCACAACATGAGCTTCGCCGACGCCGGCAAGGTTTACGCGTTGCTGACCATCGGTGACGGTTTAGTGGCGCAATTGCCATCACTGTTGTTATCTACAGCCGCGGCGATCATGGTGACCCGTGCTTCCGGTTCGGAAGACATGGGCAAGCAGATCAATCGCCAGATGTTCGCCTCGCCGAAAGCGCTGGCGGTGGCGGCAGGGATGATGGCGGTCATGGGCCTGGTGCCGGGTATGCCGCACTTCTCGTTCCTGACCATGGCCGCGCTGGCCGCTGGCGGTGCCTACCTGTTCTGGAAAAAGCAGAACGTTGCCAAAGTTGTGGCGCTGGAAGAGGTCAAGCGTCAGCAGGAGCTGCTGCCGTCGCCGGCCCGTGCCATGGAAACCAAAGAGCTGGGCTGGGACGACGTGACGCCAATCGACATGATCGGTCTGGAAGTCGGTTATCGCCTGATCCCACTGGTGGATCGCAATCAGGGCGGGCAATTGCTGGCGCGGATCAAGGGCGTGCGCAAGAAGCTCTCGCAGGATCTGGGCTTCCTGATGCCGACCGTGCACATTCGCGACAACCTCGACCTGGCGCCAAGCGCCTATCGCCTGACCCTGATGGGGGTGATCCTCGCCGAAGCCGAGATCTATCCGGATCGCGAACTGGCGATCAACCCGGGCCAGGTGTACGGCACGCTCAACGGTATCAACGCCAAAGATCCGGCTTTCGGCCTGGAGGCGGTGTGGATCGAAATTAGCCAACGTGCGCAGGCACAATCGCTCGGTTACACCGTGGTCGACGCCAGCACCGTGGTCGCGACGCACTTGAACCAGATTCTGTACAAGCACTCCAGTGAGCTGATCGGCCACGAAGAAGTGCAGCAACTCATGCAATTGCTGGCCAAAAGCTCGCCGAAACTGGCTGAAGAACTGGTGCCGGGCGTGGTGTCGCTGTCGCAACTGCTCAAAGTGCTACAGGCGCTGCTGGCCGAACACGTGCCGGTGCGCGATATCCGCAGCATTGCCGAAGCCATCGCCAACAACGCGGCGAAGAGTCAAGATACCGCCGCGTTGGTGGCTGCTGTGCGGGTCGGCGTATCCCGCGCCATCGTCCAAAGCATTGTAGGTACTGAGTCGGAGCTGCCTGTGATCACCTTGGAACCAAGGTTGGAACAAATATTGCTCAATAGTCTGCAGAAGGCAGGACAAGGCTCAGAAGAGGGCGTTCTGCTGGAGCCAAGCATGGCCGAGAAGCTGCAACGTTCGCTCATCGAAGCGGCGCAGCGTCAGGAAATGCAAGGTCAGCCGGTGATCCTTTTGGTCGCTGGCCCGATCCGCGCGATGCTCTCGCGCTTTGGCCGCCTCGCAGTCCCTGGATTGCATGTGCTGGCCTACCAGGAAATACCGGACAACAAGCAAGTGACCATCGTTGCGACAGTAGGGCCCAACGGCTGAGGTAGTGGTTTATGCAAGTTAAGCGTTTCTTTGCCGCCGATATGCGTCAGGCCATGAAGCTGGTTCGTGATGAGCTGGGCGCTGATGCCGCCATCATTGGCAACCGCCGCATTGCCGGCGGTGTCGAGCTGACGGCGGCACTGGATTACAAACTGTCGGCGCTGGCGCCACGGGTTCCGAACATGGAGCTCGAAGACGAACTGCGCAAGACCCAATCGCGCATTGTCACCGCCCAGGCCGAACTGAGCCTGCGTGGCGAAGCCGACGGCAATAGCAATCGCCAGATCTTCGCCGGGCTGCCGTTGACGGCTGGCCTGCCGCTGACTGCCGCTGAACCGCTGAGCGAGCCGACTTACGCCGCCCCGGCGCGTCCAGCCCCGGCGCCTGCGCAGTCCTCCGGCGGTGTTGATCCGCGCGCACTGGATTCGATGCGTTTCGAATTGAACAGCCTGCGCGAGCTGATGGAAGTTCAGCTCGGCACCCTGGCCTGGAATCAGCTGCAAGGCAGCCGTCCGGCGCAAGCCAACCTGTATCGCCGTCTGCAACGTATCGGCCTGTCCGGTCCGTTGTCGCGTGATCTGCTGGCGATGATCACTGATATCGAAGAACCGCGTCAGGCCTGGCGCATGCTCCTCGCGCATCTGGCACGGATGATTGCCGTACCGGAAGTCGAGCCACTGGAAGAGGGCGGTATCATTGCCATGGTCGGCCCGGCCGGCATGGGCAAGACCACTACACTCGCCAAGCTTGCCGCGCGTTATGTGCTGAAATACGGCGCGCAGAATGTTGCGCTGGTGAGCATGGACAGTTTCCGCATCGGTGCGCAGGAACAACTGAAGACGCTGGGCCGCATTCTCAATGTGCCGGTGACCCACGTCGATCCGGGCCAATCGCTGGTGCAGGCGCTGGATCCACTGCTGCGCAAACGCGTGGTATTGATCGATACTGCCGGCCTGCAAGCCAGCGATCCAGCCCTGCGCATGCAGCTGGAAAGTCTGGCCGGACGTGGCATTCGTTCAAAAAATTATCTGGTCTTGGCAACCACCAGCCAGAAACAGGTTCTAACCGCCGCTTATCACAGTTACAAGCGTTGCGGGCTTGCCGGCTGCATCCTGACTAAACTGGATGAAACGGCCAGCCTTGGCGAAGTGTTGAGCCTGGCGATCAGTCATGAATTGCCGGTCGCGTACCTGACCGATGGCCCACGGATTCCGGATGATCTGCATCTGCCGCGCCGTCATCAACTGGTCAGCCGCGCCGTCAGCGTGCAAATGCAGGAAGAACCCAGCGAAGAAGCCATGGCTGACATGTTCGCTGATATCTATCACAGCCCGACCAAGCAGGTAGGCTGAGGTATTCATGAACAGTTTTTGTACCTACATCGATGGTCTGCCATGCATTGTTCCGGTTGTGAACGCGCAGCCAGTAATGTGGCCTCCGTCTATGCAAGACAAGGTAAAGAAATAACATGGGCAGCATGCATCCCGTACAGGTGATCGCGGTGACCGGCGGCAAAGGTGGCGTCGGCAAGACTAACGTGTCAGTGAACTTGTCTCTGGCGCTGGCAGAGCTTGGCCGTCGGGTCATGCTGCTGGACGCCGATCTGGGACTGGCGAACGTCGACGTTTTGTTGGGTCTGACCCCTAAACGCACACTGGCCGACGTGATCGAAGGCCGTTGCGAATTGCGCGACGTGCTGTTGCAAGGCCCCGGCGGCATTCGTATCGTCCCGGCCGCGTCCGGCACACAGAGCATGGTTCACCTGAGCCCGGCGCAACATGCCGGCCTGATTCAGGCGTTCAGCGACATCGGCGACAATCTCGACGTGTTGGTGATCGACACCGCTGCGGGTATTGGTGACTCGGTAGTCAGTTTTGTACGTGCAGCCCAGGAAGTGTTGCTGGTGGTCTGCGACGAGCCAACCTCGATCACTGACGCCTACGCGCTGATCAAACTGCTCAACCGCGATTACGGCATGAACCGTTTCCGCGTTCTGGCCAACATGGCGCAGAGCCCGCAAGAAGGGCGCAACCTGTTCGCCAAGTTGACCAAGGTCACGGATCGCTTCCTTGACGTCGCTCTACAATACGTCGGCGCCGTGCCTTACGACGAAAGCGTGCGTAAAGCGGTGCAGAAGCAGCGCGCGGTGTACGAAGCCTTTCCGCGTTCCAAGTGCGCACTGGCGTTCAAGGCGATCGCGCAGAAGGTCGACACCTGGCCGCTGCCCGCCAACCCGCGTGGCCACCTTGAGTTTTTCGTCGAGCGCCTCGTGCAGCAAACGGCAGGGCCCGTGCTATGACCGCTAGCGGTATGAACTACTACAAGAAGTCGGCACGCGACGCTCAGTACGAGCTGATCGAGCGTTACGCGCCGCTGGTCAAACGCATTGCCTATCACTTGCTGGCGCGCTTGCCGGCCAGTGTGCAGGTCGAAGACCTGATCCAGGCCGGGATGATCGGCCTGCTCGAAGTCTCGACCAAATATGACGCCAGCAAAGGCGCCAGTTTCGAAACATACGCGGGCATACGAATCCGCGGCGCGATGCTCGACGAAGTGCGCAAAGGGGACTGGGCGCCACGCTCGGTTCACCGCAATACCCGTATGGTCAGCGACGCAATTCGCTCAATTGAAGCTAAAACCGGCCGTGACGCTAAAGATCACGAGGTTGCAGCCGAACTCCAATTGAGTCTCGACGATTACTACGGGATTTTGAATGACACCTTGGGCAGCCGCCTGTTCAGTTTCGACGACCTGTTGCAGGACGGCGAACACGAAGGGCTGCACGAGGATGGCGCGAGTGCTCATCTTGAGCCGTCACGCGATCTGGAAGATGAACGTTTCCAGGCCGCGTTGGCGGACGCGATTGCCAATTTGCCGGAGCGTGAGCGACTGGTGTTGGCGCTGTACTACGACGAAGAGCTGAACCTCAAGGAGATCGGTGAAGTCCTTGGCGTCAGTGAATCGCGGGTCAGCCAGTTACACAGCCAGTGCGCGGCCCGTTTGCGGGGGCGTTTGGGGGAGTGGCGAGCGCGCTGAAGGCAGTGTGGGGACACTGCGAACGAGGCTGGTGCGGTGATGAACGGCACCGGTCTTGCTCTGTTGTGCTCCAGACAGTCTTCGAGTGCTGCGCCGATTGATTGAAGTGGCGCGTCCAGGTGCTGGGCGCGTTTAAGACTGCTTGGAGGTCGAATTGAACAAAGACATGAAAATCCTCATCGTTGATGACTTCTCAACGATGCGGCGGATCATCAAGAACCTGCTGCGTGATCTTGGGTTCACCAACACCGTCGAGGCTGACGATGGCGTGACTGCCATTCCAGTGCTCAACAGCGGAAGCATCGACTTTCTGGTAACGGACTGGAACATGCCGGGCATGACCGGTATCGACCTGCTGCGCCACGTGCGTGCCGATGAAAAACTCAAGCACCTGCCCGTGCTGATGGTGACTGCAGAAGCCAAGCGCGAGCAGATCATTGAAGCCGCTCAGGCCGGTGTAAACGGCTACGTAGTCAAACCTTTCACGGCTCAGGCGTTGAAAGACAAAATCGAGAAGATTTTCGAACGCATCGGCTGATGAACGCGCGGGGGAGCTATGGAGCATAACGAATCTTCACAGGGCGATTTCGAGTCGACCCTGAAAAAACACGCGGTCGAACTGGTCGAAAGCCTTGAAAAAGGCAGGTTCGGCGACGCTGTGCAACTGATCCATGAGCTCAATCAGACCCGTGACCGTGGCCTGTACCAGGAAGTGGGCAAGCTCACACGTGAATTGCACAGTGCGATCGTCAACTTCCAGATCGACCCGAACATGCCGCAGGCCGAGGAAGTGTCGCAAATCACCGACGCCACCGAACGCCTGGGCTATGTGGTCAAGCTGACAGAAGCCGCGGCCAACCGCACCATGGATCTGGTGGAAAGCGCCACGCCGGTGGTCAACAGTCTGGCTGACGAAGCCCAGACGTTGAGCGCCGATTGGGGTCGCTTCATGCGTCGCGAGGTCGGGGCTGAAGAGTTCCGTGAACTGGCGCGCCGGGTTGACGGTTTTCTGTCACGCAGCAGCACGGACAACCGTGCGGTGTCGAGCAATCTCAACGACATCCTGCTGGCCCAGGATTACCAGGACCTGACCGGTCAGGTGATCAAGCGTGTGACCCAACTGGTCACCGAAGTCGAAAGCAATTTGCTCAAGCTCGTGCTCATGGCCAGTCAGGTGGACCGCTTTGCGGGCATCGAACATGACCGCGCCGCGATGCTTGCAGAAAAAGATCCACAAAAACATCTCTCGCAGGGTGAAGGTCCGCAGATTCATGCCGATAAACGAGAAGACGTTGTGTCCGGTCAGGACGATGTGGACGATTTGTTATCCAGCCTCGGGTTCTAGAGTTTTGGAATTTTAGGTTTTTTGGGTTTTTAGACCTGTAGGAGCACCCCATTAATGAGCTTCGGCGCCGATGAAGAGATCCTTCAGGATTTCCTGGTTGAGGCCGGCGAGATTCTTGAGCAACTGTCCGAACAACTGGTCGAGCTGGAAAGCCGCCCGGATGACGCAGATCTGCTCAACGCAATTTTTCGCGGTTTCCACACTGTAAAAGGGGGCGCCGGCTTCCTTCAGCTCAATGAGCTGGTGGAGTGCTGTCACATCGCCGAAAACGTGTTCGACATCCTGCGTAAGGGTGAGCGTCGCGTTGATGCAGAACTGATGGACGTTGTCCTCGAAGCACTGGACGCGGTGAACAGCATGTTCACTGAGGTTCGTGAGCGTGCTCCGATCACCGCCGCCACCCCGGAACTGCTGGCTGCCCTGGCGCGCCTGGCCGAACCGCAATCGGCGGACGCAGCCCCGGCTTCGCCGGTGGCCGAGATGATCGAAGAACTGGTCGTCGAAGGCGACGCGTCGGGCGACATCACCGATAACGAATTTGAACAACTGCTGGACTCGCTGAACGCCGTCAAGGCTGAAGCTGAAGCCCCGGCCGCTGCCGCACCTGCGCAAACGGCCGCTGAAGCCGCGAGCGATGAAATCACCGATGCCGAGTTCGAGTCGTTGCTCGATCAACTGCACGGCAAGGGCCAGTTTGCGGTGGACGCGGTTGCGCCAGCGGCGGCAGCCCCTGCGGCTCCGGCCAAGGGCGACAGCTCTGACATCACCGACGACGAATTCGAAGCCTTGCTCGATCAGTTGCATGGCAAGGGCAACTTTGCCGTGGATGCGCTGGAATCGGCGATTGCCTCGGCACCTGCGCCAGCCGCACCGGTTGCGGCGGCGGCCGGCAGCGATCTGATCAGCGATCACGAGTTCGAATCGCTGCTCGACGAACTGCACGGCAAAGGCAAGTTCTCCGAAGTCGGCACCGCTGCTGCTGGCAGTGCTTCGACTGTCGCCACGCCTGCTGCCAAGGCACCGGCCGCTGCTGCAGCGCCCAAGCCTGCCGCCAAGCCTGAGCCGAAAGCCGAAGCGCCGAAACCGGCCGCTGCTGCTCCGGCTCCGGCTCCGGCTCCGACCCGTGCGCCGGCGACACCGCCACCGGAAAAACCGGCGAGCGAAGCCGAAACCACCGTGCGCGTCGACACGGCACGTCTCGACGAAATCATGAACATGGTCGGCGAGTTGGTGCTGGTGCGTAACCGTCTGGTGCGCCTGGGTCTGAACAGCGGCGATGAAGCCATGCAAAAGGCCGTGTCGAACCTCGACGTGGTCACCGCTGACTTGCAGACCGCCGTGATGAAGACGCGGATGCAGCCGATCAAGAAGGTCTTCGGGCGCTTCCCGCGTCTGGTTCGAGATCTGGCGCGTCAGTTGAAGAAAGAGATCAATCTGGAACTGGTGGGTGAAGAAACCGACCTCGACAAAAACCTTGTCGAGGCCTTGGCCGACCCGCTGGTCCACTTGGTGCGCAACGCTGTCGACCACGGCATCGAGTCGCCGGAAGAACGCGAAGCGTCGGGCAAGGCCCGTGGCGGCCGTGTTGTTTTGGCTGCCGAGCAAGAGGGTGACCATATCCTGCTGTCGATTTCCGATGACGGTAAAGGCATGGACCCGAACGTCCTGCGTGCCATCGCGGTAAAACGCGGGGTGATGGACAAGGACGCGGCCGATCGCCTCAGCGATACCGAGTGCTACAACCTGATTTTCGCCCCGGGTTTCTCGACCAAGACCGAGATCTCCGACGTGTCCGGCCGTGGTGTCGGCATGGACGTGGTGAAGACCAAGATTTCCCAGCTCAACGGTTCGATCAACATCTACTCGACCAAGGGCCAGGGCTCGAAAATCGTCATCAAGGTGCCGCTGACCCTCGCGATCATGCCAACCCTGATGGTCATGCTCGGCAATCAGGCGTTTGCGTTCCCGTTGGTCAACGTCAACGAAATCTTTCACCTCGACCTGTCGACCACCAACGTCGTCGACGGTCAGGAAGTGGTGATCGTGCGGGACAAGGCGCTGCCATTGTTCTACCTCAAGCGCTGGCTGGTCAGCTCCGCCGCTCACGAAGAGCAGCGTGAAGGCCACGTGGTGATCCTTTCGGTGGGCACTCAGCGGATCGGCTTCGTCGTCGATCAACTGGTCGGCCAGGAAGAAGTGGTCATCAAGCCATTGGGCAAAATGCTGCAGGGCACTCCGGGCATGTCCGGCGCCACCATTACCGGTGACGGCCGCATCGCGCTGATTCTCGATGTTCCAAGCATGCTCAAGCGTTACGCCGCACGGCGTATTTGAATCCGGGGCGGCGGGGCGACAACGTCCCGCTGCACCTAATGGAGTGTTTATGGCAGTCAAAGTCCTGGTGGTGGACGATTCGGGTTTTTTCCGCCGCCGCGTCTCGGAAATTCTTTCAGCGGATCCGAGCATTCAAGTGGTCGGCACTGCAACCAATGGTAAAGAGGCGATTGATCAGGCGCTGGCGCTCAAGCCGGACGTGATCACCATGGACTACGAGATGCCGATGATGGACGGCATCACGGCAGTGCGGCACATCATGCAGCGCTGCCCGACCCCGGTGTTGATGTTCTCCTCGTTGACCCACGAAGGCGCCCGGGTCACTCTGGACGCGCTGGACGCTGGTGCGGTGGATTTCCTGCCGAAGAATTTCGAAGACATCTCGCGCAATCCCGAGAAGGTCAAGCAACTGCTGTGCGAGAAGGTCCATAGCATCTCGCGCAGTAACCGTCGTTTCAGTGCCTACAGTGCGCCGGCTCCAGCCGCAGCACCAACGCCTGCACCGGCTCCGGTGCCATCCAGCTTCAGCAGCCACAGCACCAGTGCACCGGCACGTCCGGCACCCGCGCCTGTGCATGCACCTGCTCCAAGCCGTACTCCGGCCGCCAGCGCTTCGTCGCCCGCGCCGAAACGCAAAGCCTACAAACTGGTTGCCATTGGTACGTCGACGGGCGGCCCGGTTGCGCTGCAACGTGTGTTGACGCAGTTGCCGGCGAATTTCCCGGCGCCGATCGTACTGATCCAGCACATGCCGGCAGCGTTCACCAAGGCCTTCGCCGAACGCCTCGACAAGCTCTGCCGCATCAGCGTCAAGGAAGCCGAGGATGGCGACATCCTGCGTCCGGGCCTGGCGTTGCTCGCGCCGGGTGGCAAGCAAATGATGATCGATGGCCGTGGCGCGGTGAAAATCCTCCCGGGCGACGAGCGTCTGAACTACAAGCCGTGCGTGGACATCACCTTCGGTTCGGCGGCGAAATCCTACGGCGACAAAGTTCTGGCGGTGGTGTTGACCGGCATGGGCGCCGATGGCCGTGAAGGCGCACGTCTGCTCAAGCAGGGCGGCAGCGCGGTGTGGGCACAAGATGAGGCAAGCTGCGTGATCTACGGCATGCCGATGGCCATCGTCAAAGCCGACCTCGCCGACGCGGTGTACAGCCTCGACGTCATCGGCAAACACATTGTCGAGGCGTGTCTCTGATGGATGTTTTAAGCCTTATCGGGATCATCATGGCGTTCGTCGCCATCATCGGTGGTAACTACCTTGAGGGTGGTCACCTCGGTGCGCTGGCCAACGGCCCGGCGGCATTGATCGTACTGGGCGGCACCATCGGTGCCGCACTGCTGCAATCGCCGATGAGCGCGTTCAAACGCGCCATGCAGATCCTTGCCTGGATTCTGTTTCCGCCACGGGTCGATCTGGCCGGTGGCATCGATCGCGTCGTCAATTGGAGCCTCACCGCGCGCAAGGAAGGCCTGCTGGGCCTGGAAGGCGTGGCCGATGCCGAACCTGACAACTACTCGCGCAAGGGCCTGCAACTGTTGGTCGACGGTGCCGAGCCGGAAGCGATTCGCAGCATCCTTGAAGTGGACTTTTACACTCAGGAAGCCCGCGACATCGAAGCGGCAAAAGTCTTTGAAAGCATGGGCGGCTACGCGCCAACCATCGGCATCATCGGTGCGGTGATGGGCCTGATCCATGTGATGGGTAACCTCGCGGATCCGACGCAACTGGGCAGCGGCATTGCCGTGGCGTTTGTCGCGACCATTTACGGCGTGGCCAGTGCCAACCTGGTGTTGCTGCCAATCGCCGCCAAGCTGAAGTCAATCGCGTTGCGGCAGTCGCGTTATCGCGAAATGTTG
The DNA here is from genome assembly GCF_013363935.1 of Pseudomonas sp. 43A. Taxonomy (NCBI): domain Bacteria; kingdom Pseudomonadati; phylum Pseudomonadota; class Gammaproteobacteria; order Pseudomonadales; family Pseudomonadaceae; genus Pseudomonas; species Pseudomonas sp. 43A. The sequence continues at coordinate 5,283,007 of NZ_CP054880.1, read as the reverse complement.
TTGGAAGGGATCCTGTCGATCGCCGAAGGTGAAAACCCTCGCTCCATTGAGTTGAAGCTGCAAGGCTTCATGGATTAAGGGAATAACCTCATGGCTCGTCGCAGGCATCAGGAAGAACACGTCAATCACGAGCGCTGGCTCGTCTCCTACGCGGACTTCATCACGTTGCTGTTCGCGTTCTTCGTGGTGATGTACTCGATTTCGTCGATCAACGAAGGCAAGTACAAGGAAATTTCCGAAGCGCTGGTCGGCGTCTTCAAAGACTCCGACCGCGCGCTCAAACCGATCCAGATCGGCGACGAGCGGCCGAAAACCGTGACCCCGGCCAAGCCGCTGGTCAAGGACGCCGAGCAGATCGACGCCGGTATCGCCGGCGCCAGCGATCCGCTGAAAAGCATCGCCGATGACATCAGCGCCGCGTTCGGCGACTTGATCAGCTCCAACCAGATGACCGTGCGCGGCAACGAGCTGTGGGTCGAGATCGAACTCAACTCCAGCCTGTTGTTCGGCAGCGGCGATGCGATGCCGAGCGACATCGCCTTCAACATCATCGACAAGGTGGCGGCAATCCTCAAACCGTTCGACAACCCGATTCACGTCGAAGGCTTCACCGACGATCAACCGATTCGCACCGCGCAGTACCCGACCAACTGGGAGCTGTCTTCGGCGCGTTCGGCGAGCATCGTGCGCATGCTGGCCATGCAGGGCGTGAACCCTGGCCGATTGGCATCGGTGGGTTACGGCGAGTTTCAACCGGTGGCCAACAACGCTACCGCTGAAGGCCGGGGGAAAAACCGTCGGGTGGTTCTGGTGGTCTCGCGCAATCTCGATGTACGTCGCAGTCTCACGGGCACCGGAACCGCCAATGCGCAACCGGACGCTGCGTTGAAGCGGGCTGGCACACAAACTGCACCGACCCCGGTCAAGACGCCGGGACGCGAGAGTGCCGTCAATTCTCCGTCACCCGCATTAACACGCTGAGCTATGTCTCGGTCGAGCATATCGGCCGGGAGGAACGAACTGAATGAGAGTCTGGGCAGTCGCCAATCAAAAGGGTGGTGTCGGTAAAACCACATCTTCCATCGCTTTAGCCGGGTTGCTGGCCGAGGCGGGCAAGCGCGTGGTTGTGGTCGATCTCGACCCGCACGGCTCGATGACCAGCTATTTCGGCTACGATCCCGACAGCCTGGAACACAGCAACTACGACCTGTTTCTGCACAAGGGCAGCGTGCCGCAAGGCCTGCCGGGGCAGTTGCTGTTGTCGACCAGCGATGAGCGCATTTCGCTGCTGCCATCGAGCACCGCGCTGGCAACCCTTGAGCGTCAGTCGCCGGGGCAGAGTGGCTTGGGTCTGGTAATCGCCAAGAGTCTGGCGCAGCTGTGGCAGGACTTCGATTACGCGGTGATCGACAGCCCGCCGTTGCTCGGTGTGCTGATGGTCAACGCCCTCGCGGCGAGCCAGCAATTGGTGATCCCGGTGCAGACTGAACACTTGGCCGTCAAAGGTCTGGAGCGCATGGTCAACACCCTGGCGATGATCAACCGCTCGCGCAAACAGGCGCTGCCGTTCAGCATCGTGCCGACCTTGTTCGATCGCCGTACGCAGGCATCGATGCACACCTTGCGTGTGCTGCGTGACAAATTCCCCGACGAAATCTGGCAGGGTTATATCCCGGTCGATACTCGTCTGCGCGACGCCAGCCGAGCCGGTGTCACGCCTTCGCAATTCGACGGCAAGAGCCGTGGCGTGCTGGCCTACCGCGCGCTGCTCAAGCACCTGTTGGCGCAACAACTTGTTCCGCAGGTGGCGTGAGCATGAATCGCCCGGTCAAACTCACCTCGCGTCCGCAATTGGCGCTGCAGTCTTATCTGGATAATTTGCTGCAGGACATTCCTGAGGAGCTGCCGCCGATCATTGAGGCTCAGCCTGAAGTTGTCGAAAGCAGCGAAACGCTGGACGAGTTCCAGGCAGCGGTACTGGAAGAGCAGGCGCGTGACGCACAGAAAGCGGCCAAGCCTGCTGCTCAGGTTGTCGCGCCTGCCGTTGCAGCGGTCGCCAAAGCACCCGTGACATTGATCGAAGAGGCCGAACCGGTTCGCGCGCCGGTCTCGACATTGGCACCGCTGCTGCAAACCCAATTGCTGAAAACCGCGCCGGAACCGGCGGTGGTCGAACCCGTTCCAGCCCCGGTTGCACCCGCCCCCGTCGAACAGACGCTGGTCCCGCCGCTGGTCGAAGTGCATCTGCCGCCGAACAACACGCCGCCACCGGTGGAAACCGATGGTCGTCCGGCCTGGGCCTCGGAAGCGTTCGAATGCCTGCTGTTCGACGTCGCCGGCCTGACCCTCGCGGTGCCGCTGGTGTGCCTCGGCTCGATCTATTCGCTGGCCGGCCATGAGCTGACGCCGTTGTTCGGTCAGCCGGAATGGTTCCTCGGGATCCTGCCGAGCCAGGCCGGCAACCTGAAAGTCTTGGACACCGCGCGCTGGGTCATGCCGGATCGCTATCGCGATGACTTCCGTCAGGGCTTGCAGTACGTGATTTCGGTACAAGGTTACGAGTGGGGGCTGGCGGTGCATCAGGTCAGCCGCTCGTTGCGTCTGGACCCGAATGAAATCAAATGGAGAAGTCACCGGGGTCAGCGGCCATGGCTCGCCGGCACGGTGATTGAGCACATGTGTGCATTGCTTGACGTTTCCGCACTGGCCGAGTTGATCGCCAGCGGTGGGGCAAAGCACCTCGGCGGCCACAAGCCGCTACATAAACCGACATAGCTGCCGACATAACAATCAGGCGACGGCATTGTTGAATGCCGCCACACAGAACACACACCGCTCAGAGCGGTTTTTTCGAGGGGTCAGGGTATGAGTAGTCAGGCGACGAATGCAAAGGGTTCTGAAGATCCGATCCTGCAATGGGTGACCTTCAAACTGGACAACGAAACCTACGGCATCAATGTGATGCGCGTGCAGGAAGTGCTGCGCTACACCGAGATCGCTCCGGTGCCGGGCGCGCCGAGCTACGTGCTGGGCATCATCAACCTGCGCGGTAACGTGGTCACCGTGATCGACACCCGTCAGCGCTTCGGCCTGAACAGCGGCGAGATCAGCGACAACACCCGTATCGTCATCATCGAAGCCGACAAGCAAGTCGTCGGCATCATGGTCGACAGCGTGGCCGAAGTGGTTTACCTGCGTCAGTCGGAAATCGAGACGGCGCCGAACGTCGGCAACGAAGAGTCGGCCAAGTTCATCCAGGGCGTGTGTAACAAGAACAACGAGTTGCTGATCCTGGTCGAGCTGGACAAGATGATGAGCGAAGAAGAATGGTCGGACCTGGAGAATATCTGATTGATTCTCGAGGTTGCGGTCATTGTCCTGTTCCTCTTCTGGGCAGGCACGCTGGCGATGTTTGTGTCGTACATCAAGGCGCAGCGCGTAATCGCTGCGCAACAGGCCGAGGGCGATGCGCTGCGTGATCAGCGCATCAAGGACCTGGCCAAGCGTGTCGACGATTACCAGAACGGCAACGTGCGCATGGGCGAAGCCCTGCACGAGCTGCGCGCGGTGGTAGGTCCATTGCCGGACAAAATCGTTCAGCTTGAACAACGCGACCCGTCGAGCCTGTCATTCGCCCAGGCGGCGAAACTGGTGGGCATGGGTGCAAGCGTGGATGAACTGACTCAGTCGTGCGGGTTGACCCAGGCTGAGGCGGAGTTGATGCGCAAGTTGCACAAGAGCAGTTAGGGCTTCTAGCTTCAAGCGGCAAGCAAGATCAAAAGATCGCAGCCTTCGGCAGCACCTGCATTGGATTTGTTTCCTGTAGGCGCTGCCGAAGGCTGCGATCTTTTGCATTAATACGAAAATACCGTTTGTCGGGACTGTCAGAACTGACAGTAGATAGCGCTTTGTTATATTCAACATACTCAAGATGAGCTTCAATTCATCGGAGTATGGGCATGAAATATTCATTTTTTTTGACGATGTTTTTTACCGCTACTGTCAATGCCATGTCTGGCCTGGCCTTGATCACCGATTTAAATGAAAAATATAAGAGTAATGTCGCGCAGTGTTCGAACGGAACACCTGCGTATTTCTGTTCCGGCGTTCTCTTGCGGGGTGTGGATTACAGCACGGTTTTCAAGTTCTGGGATTATGGCTCCCAGGCGACTAAACTCGGTTCTGTTGCCTTTACTTATATTCGTTCTGATGTAGGTAGCACATCAGTAAACAGCCACAGGAATAGCGGCTTTATCCTCAAGGATCAGACCTCTGCATTGGCAGCAGGGAAAGCGCTGAACCTGCGATGTATTTTCCCCTTCCCAACCGAATCACTCGATGTTCGGGCGGATCACGGTTGTGGGTTTGCACCCAAAACTGCACAAACCGACACCGATCTTGCCAATTGTGCAAAGTTATGGGGCTCTCCCGTTACTGCAGCAGCGTGGTTGAAAAACTTTCAGGAGCACAGTTCGCTGCCGAAAAATCAGTGTTCGCTGAGCACGGTGGTCGCCGCACAATTCAAGGCGAGTCTTGAAGCGCACACACTTGTAGGGGCGGCATGGACGAACAAACCCATGGAAGTACTCATTCAAACGTGGGACAAGAGCAAGCCAGAGTCACTGCCAATTGAAGCTGTATTTTACAATGCATCGACGCCTGCCAAGTTGTTGGATGCTCAGAAGTTTCAGCGAGAATATTATCTGGAGACGTCGCTGTATGTGCCCATCGTAAAGCTAAATCTATCTGCATCGAATAAACAGGTTTTTAGCTTTAACCCGTTGGAGCAAGTCTACGGTGAGGCGGTGGCCGAAAGATTGAATATCAAATACGCGAACGTGACAAGCGACTGTAACGGCAAGGCGGCTTATTATTGCAGTGGTGTTTTTCTGAGAGTGACAGGCACTAAGCCAAGTTATCATGCCTGGGATCCGAGTGATAATTCCATGGCAACGGGTGGTGTGTCGTTTTCCTATGTTCGAAAGGATTTAGGTATTGAGATTCTGGTCTGGAATGAGACTCAAGGTTTTATATTCAAAGATTCGCAGACTGCTGAGCGGTTAGGCACATATCCTATTCCGTTGCTTTGCTCTTATCCTTCGGATGGTAATACTTTCAACCGGACAACGAAGGGTGGGTGTGGTCCGAACAAGGCATATATGACTAATAGCCGTTCCTGCCTGGAAGAAGGTGTAACCACATTAGAGAAATGGAAGTTGCATTACCGTTCAGTTGGAGGGTCAGGTTATTTTTCCAATAGAAATATGCATCAATGTAGTTTTGCCGCTGACCGGGATCAATTTGCCCTGAGTCTGCAAGCGCGAAATAATTTTGAAAGACCGAATGAAGAGCGACCTTACCATAACGAAGTCATGTTGAAGACTTGGCCCAGGGGGATTCCAAGGCAGTTGCCAATAGCCGCATTTTTCTACCTTTATAAGCAGACCCTGGAAGTAGGGGTTGAAGGCGCCAAGTATGCCCAAAAGGATTATTTTGATATGGGCGGAGAGTTGGTTCCCGTCATACGTGTCACGCTGGTAGAGGGTGAGCCAACAGCTTTCAGTTTTCACAGGAATGAGCAGTCAGATGTTTGGAATTAGTTGCTCTTGATCAGATAAGGAAGGTTTATATGAAATGTCTGACGTATTTTATAATGATTGCTGCGGTATGTATCGTTTTCCCTGCGAATGCCATGTCTGGCCTGGCCTTGATCACCGATTTAAATGAAAAATATAAGAGTAATGTCGCGCAGTGTTCGAACGGAACACCTGCGTATTTCTGTTCCGGCGTTCTCTTGCGGGGTGTGGATTACAGCACGGTTTTCAAGTTCTGGGATTATGGCTCCCAGGCGACTAAACTCGGCTCTGTTGCCTTTACTTATATTCGTTCTGATGTAGGTAGCACATCAGTAAACAGCCATAGGAATAGCGGCTTTATCCTCAAGGATCAGACTTCTGCATTGGCAGCAGGGAAGGCGCTGAACCTGCGATGTATTTTTCCCTTCCCAACCGAATCACTCGATATTCGGGCGGATCACGGCTGTGGGTTTGCACCCAGAACTGCACAAACCGACACCGATCTTGCCAATTGTGCAAAGTTATGGGGCTCTCCCGTTACGGCTGCAGCGTGGCTGAAAAATTTTCAGGAGCACAGTTCGCTGCCAAAAAATCAGTGTTCGCTGAGCACGGTGGTCGCCGCACAATTCAAGGCGAGTCTTGAAGCGCACACACTTGTAGGGGCGGGATGGACGATCAAACCCATGGAAGTGCTGATTCAGACGTGGGATCAGAGCAAACCTGAAAAACTCCCCATAGACGCCGTTTACTACAATACTTGGTGGCCCTCAAAGTTGCAGGATGCGCAAAATTTTCAACGTGATTATTATCGTGCTACTTCGTTATATGTGCCTATCGTCAAGTTGAATCTTGCGGCATCAGACGGAAATGTGTTCAGTTTTTCTGCAGGTGATCAGATGTATGGTCAAATAGTCGCAGAGCAATTGAATGCACGGTACTTGAATGTTGCAAATGATTGTGGCGGCAAAGCGGCATTTCACTGCGATGGCGTATTGGTCAGGACAACAGGCGCGTCGGAAAAATACCATGCTTGGGATCCTAGCCCATCGTCCGAGATTTCCGGAAGTATTTCGTTTTCATATTTGCGCGAGGATTTGGGTATTGCTCGTCTTTATAGAGGCGAAACGCAGGGTTTTGTCTTTAAGAGTCAGGCAGATGTTGATAAGAGCAACGATTATCCAGTGGCTGTGTTGTGCTCATATCCGGTTGACGGTGCGATATATCCTAACCGGACTAATAAAGGTTGCGGTGCGCACAGCTATCATCCTGACTCCAGCAGATCTTGCCCGGAGGAGGGAGTTACAACCCTGGACAAGTGGGTGTCTCACTATCATCGAATGGGAGGAGACAGGCATTTGAGTCAGTGCAGTTTTAATCCAGATAAGCACCAGTTCACCATCAGCCTGCAGGCACGTAACGCTTTCCAGGTTCAGTCCGAGCGGGTTCAGGCCAATGAGGTGGTTGTAGGCGTCTGGCCAAAAGGAAGGCGAGATCTTCCAATTGAGGCATTTATTTACGTTGTTGGCCCTAGTCGTGCTGTCGGTTTGGAAGGCGCGCAATTTATGCAAAAAGATTATTACGAAACGGTGGGAAGAATAGTGCCGGTTATTCGCCTGACCTTGGGTGATGGAGCGGCCACTGTGTTCGACTATTTTATTCAGGATCAAGCCGTAGATACTGCTGGGCGCGTGCCGCCTACTGGCTAAAAATCCGGCTTTTATTGCAGTCGAAAATACTTTGGCTAAGTGAAGTAAAAAAGCTAACGGGTTGTTGTTAGTCGATATTGTTATCTTTGGTAATGCTGCGGTAAACAATGGCAGCGCGCAGAGGTGGGCGTGATTGCAGGTTCTGATAGCACAATGATAAAGGCACAGATTGCAGTGGACCTGTATTCTGTGCCTTCTTCATAATCTTCATTTTCAGAGCGTGATGCGCAGCAATCGGGAAAACATAAGGTTGTCATTAGAGCCTGAGCGGTGAACGCTGTAGTTGATCGGTACTGTTTTTCCTGCGTTCTCCGTTATCCAGGAGGCTGGAATATCAAAGGCCATTGAGGAAGTATCCTGGATTGGCTGGGTTTCAGTATCGCGTATTACCACTCCGTGCCATCTGACCCTGACGGTGTACCCGGGAGTCATGTTCAAGAACTTGACCGTGACGTTTTTTCGATCGGCAGAAAGTCTCGGTTCACTGAGGTCGAACATTTGTTGGTCGACATTTAATGTCAGCGATTTGGAGATAAGAAGCGGTTCGTTCGGTGTAGGGCGAACACTGTAATTGACGGTGGCGATTCCCCCAATGGCATCAATCACTTCAAGGCGCGGAATCTTGAACATCAAAGGCCCTGGAGTTTCAACTGTCAGTATTTCGCTGTTATACACGTGGTTTCTGGTCACCCAGCGCGCGCGTACGGCGTGACCTTTCAACATGCCGATATAGTCTGTCTGGACTTCGACATACTTATCCCAGTAAATGTCGTTGATGTTTAAGCGGTTACCCTTGATTCCGTATGCTTTGAGCACTTTTGGCGGGACAAGGTTAAATACATTAACGGTCGCGTTCATGTTTTTTCATCCATTTAAAAAATGACTGGTTTTGGGTGTTTTCAGTGAGTTGCATTCACTGAATTACAGTTCCACTCTTAATACTTGAGAGAACTGGCTTTGCTCATCAACGCCACGTCGATTGACGCTGTAATTGATCAACACGGGTTTCCCTTGGTTTTCAGCTATCCAGTCTGGCGGGATTGGAAAATCGGCTGTGACGCCTGTTTTCATGTCTTTCCATGCTGTCCGGCGAGTAACGACCCCGCCCAGACGCACACGCGCCTCGTGAGCGTCAGCCATTGCCGGATATCGAACGGTGACTGTGGACTTGTCCTCGGTGAGTCGTGGGGGCGGCAGGACAAATGCCTGAGCATCGACAACCAGCCTTAATGGATCAGACCGATGCAGAGGACCGTTGGGGTAGGTACGAACGGTGAAGCTGACGGGAACGTTACTCCCAATGGAGTCCACGACCTCCATCCGTGGAACGGTGACATTCATTGCGCCGACAGCCGTTACCGGGATGATCGCACTATCATGGAGATATCGCGCCGATGCCCAACGGACGCGAATGGTTTGCCCGATCGCCATCCCCACATATTGCTGAACCTGGACGGTCACGAACCTGGCCTCATAGATATCGGACATTCTCAAGTGATCGCCCAGCTCACCGTAAGCCTCCAGAACCTTGGGAGGCTTGAGATTAATCGTGGTTTTGATGATCAAGAGCTTGGCGTCGGAGGTGGGGTTTCCTCCTGTACGCTGTACGCGCAGGGTAATGCTGACGGTGCTCTGGTCACTTTCATTAGCCCAACTGAGCGGAACCGGAAATGTCAGCGTTCCACTTCCCGAATAGGTTTTTTCCTCTGTTTCGCGTTCTTCCCGGCCCAACCAGTTGGCACGGACACGGTCGCCAGCGGCCAGTCCGATTCCTGAAGCGACAACCTGGATATTCGTCGCGTAGGCAGGATCCAGCACACCGCCTTGTTCGCCTGTCACGGTCGGTGCCGGTATGCGATTGACGTTCACGCTGACTTCCGTGGGGATTGCCCACTGCGCGTGCGGGTGCGGCCGGTTTCCACAGCGGTCGATCACCTGGTAGGTGATCGAATGCTTGCCGTCCCCCGCGCGCTTGATCAGTTGTTCATCGAACAGGATCAGGATCGGATGGTTTTGCGGATCATTGATTTGCTCAGGCGTGACGGGATAGTAGGGAACCTGTTCTGTATCACCCCATCGCGCGATGATGCGGTCGAACACGGTGATGTTCTGATAGGGCTCGATACGCATGGCAATGCCCTGCTTTGCCATTTCACTGTCGATGCCATCCTTGATATCCGGGGTAAAGGTATAACGCAGTCCGGGATGACCGAGGGGTTCAGGATTGTCGAGTACCCCTCCTGGCAGCGTGCGCTTGATCAGAATGTTGAGCTTGAACGAATCGCTTTCGTTGCCGCTGTTGCGCCTGACGCGGTAGAACACGGGGAATGCAGGCCCATCGAGTATCTGGCTTGCCGGTACCCGAAAAAGCAGTGGGGCGTTCAATTCTTCTGGTTTATCGATCGTCTCTGTAAGAATGGCGGTGACATCGTCATCCCAAAAAAGCTTGCAGGTTTGGCCCATATCACTGTCTAGCCAGGGATCAACAATAACAACCAGGTCGGCATTCAGTGCTGCTGCGCCGATGCCACCGTGGTAGCCCTCGTCGCCGTCCATTGGGCTGATGAGCTCAGGAATGTGGGGTGCATACAGGGTTGAGGTATCGTTACTCGCAGTAGGGTCTTCCGGATTCGAGGCCGAGGTCATCAGAGCGCTCCTGATCGGTATAGCGCCGAGATCGGATGATTGGCGCTGCATGATCATTTGGCAGCCACGGCAAAATCGTGCGCAACTGTCAGATCTGACAGTTGCGACGAACGGTGGCGTCTTTCTCGACTCTCGTTAAGTCACATCCTTCAGTGGCACCTGCATTGCAGTGTTTTTCCCTGCAGCAAACGCAGAAGGCTGCGATGTTTTTCTTTTAAGGCTTAATAATCATCCCCGCGTTCGGTGACGTCCTTCTCGACCATCGGCGCATTCGGATCCTGTCCCTCGGGAAATTTACCCTTCAGATTCCACGCAAACGCGATGATTTCGGCGATCGTGCGATACAGCTCCTCAGGAATGCTGTCGCCCAATTCCATCCGCGCCAACAGCCGCACCAATTCGGCATTTTCGTAAATCGGCACTTCGCAATCACGAGCAATGCGCAGGATTTCTTCGGCTAGTTCGTCATCACCCTTGGCGGTGAGGGTCGGCGCGTGGTTGCCGTCGTATTTGAGGGCAATGGCCTGGCGTGGGGCAGTGGAATCGTTCATGCGGTTTCGTCGACCCAGCGGTGTTCTAGACGGGTTTGGTTGCCCTGCGGCGGGGTGCCGAGGTGGCAGTCGATGTCGCCGACGTTGAGCCCGCGATCGAGCAGGCGCTGGCGCAGGGCGAACAGGTTGTTGCCGATCAGGTCAGCGGTGTACGGCCGTTCGGCCCACAGTTGGCTGGACAGGCTGCCGGCGATCAGTTGCGCCTGAATCTGCATCGGCCCGAGTGGTTCCATGTCGAACGCCAGATCGACGCGCCACAGTTGTTGCTTGGGTTCGCGCTCGTCGCGGCGCTCGTTCGGCTGCGGTTCGCGCTCCGGCGCTTCTTCACGCTGGAACTTGACCTGCAACGGCACGATGTCCTGCAGGTTGCGCATGGGGATTTCCAGCTGCCAGGTGCTGAGCAGACGCCCATCGTCGGTAACGCCGGTCTGTTCCAGGCTCGATAGTTGATGGCTCTGCAGGCGCGAAACAGCGGCAGCGGCGAGGCGCAGCAACTGTTCCAGATCGCCTTCGCCGTCCAGGCTTTGCAGCAAGCGGTCGGGCAGCGGGAAGCTGCTTGGCAGCGGTTTGGCGCTGACCTGACCGAGCATGCCGAGGGCGTTACGGACGAAACTCGGCAGCGCTTGCGCCAGGGTGTTGGCGGCGATGATCGCGTTGAAACTGGTACTGCTCGGCAGGCCCGGGGTCAGTTGCGCGATCAGCTTGAGCAGGTCGGCTTTCATGTCCGGGGCCAGCGTCGGGTTCTGGCCGGTCAGCAGTTTGGCCTCGAGGAACGCGCCGCTGTTGGCCAGCGCCAGTGCGACGCCTTTGGCAGTGCTCAGTTGTTGCACGTCCGGCAGGCTGGCAAGGAGTTTGTCGACCACTGCGCGCAAATCCTGCGATGTCTGATCGGTATCGCTCGGCAGATTCTGCAAAGCATTCAGCAACCCTGTCAGGGAAGCCTGACGACTTTGCTGGCCGAGCAGTTGCTGACTGACGGCCAGTTGTTCCTGGCGACTGCTCATCGGCAGGAACTTGAGGGTTTGTGCATCTTCGACCAACGCCGAAAGCAAAGTACCGATGCGCAGCGGCTGTGGGCTGTCGATGGTCAGTGTGCTGCCGCTCTGCGCGGTGTTGAGCAAACTGACCAGCGAGCGGAACACCGCTGCCTGCCCCGGCGTCTGCGGCAGTGCCTGCGAGGTCAGCACTTTGCCTTGCAGCAGTGTGCCAACCGGCAATTGCGCGGTGTCGATGCGGGTGAGGGTGGCGACGCTGCTGGCAATCGCCTGCTGCACGGTAATCGCCAGGTTGCCCGCCGATGGCTGGGTGATCGCCAGGCTGGTGCCTTGGGGCAACGGCAGATTGCTGGTCGCTTGCACGGTGGTCTGGCGTCCGCCGTCGACGGTCACCTTGAGCAATAACTGAAAGGTCTGATCCGCCTGTTTGAGCGACAACACCTCGGCCTTGGCGCTTTGCCCGGCGCCGATCAGGCCTTCGACCGGGGTCAGCAGCTTGAGCAGCTCACCGACCTGCGGGCGAACGGTCGCCGGGGTCGTGGGCGGGAGCGGGAGGATGTTCATTTCGCCTGTCATACGCGGACACAACCTGAGGAAAATGCACTCTTGAGAGTAAGGCACGACATGTATAATGCCGCCCGTCTTGCGCTTCGAATAAAAAACATAGCAATTGTTTGACCCAGCTCTCTAGATCGAGCCGTCAATGCATCTATGCTGCATCTCTTTAACGGCCGCGCCAGAGCCGACTTGAACCGTATAAGGCCCGTGATCCCTTGACCAGTCCTGTCCTGCAAACCGTTGCCCTCGCGTGTGAACGTGATCTGCGGCTGCTCTTCGAAAATCTCGAATTGAGACTCGCCAGTGGCGATATGGTGCAGATCAGCGGACCCAACGGCAGCGGCAAGACCAGCCTTTTGCGCCTGCTTTCGGGACTGATGCAGCCGACCGCCGGGCAAGTCCTGCTCAATGGCCAGCCGCTGACCGAACAACGCAGCGAACTCGCACGCAACCTGCTGTGGATCGGTCACGCCGCCGGGATCAAGGATTTGCTGACCCCGGAAGAGAATCTGTCGTGGCTCTGCGCCCTGCATCATCCCGCCGAACGCGAGGCCATCTGGCAAGCGCTGGCAGCTGTAGGATTGCGCGGTTTCGAAGATGTTCCCTGCCACAGCCTGTCCGCCGGCCAACAACGTCGCGTGGCGCTGGCGCGCTTGTATCTCGACAGCCCGCCGTTGTGGATTCTCGATGAGCCGTTCACCGCACTAGACAAACAGGGCGTGGCGCAGCTCGAAGAACATCTGGCCGGGCACTGCGAACGCGGCGGTCTGGTGGTGTTGACCACGCACCACACGCTGAGCCGGATGCCGGCCGGTTATCGTGATATCGATCTGGGGAACTGGGCAGTATGAGTGTGTTTGGCCTGCTGGTTGCCCGTGAATCCCGATTGCTGTTTCGCCGCCCGGCGGAACTGGCCAATCCACTGATTTTCTTCGCCATCGTCATCGCTTTGTTCCCGCTGGCCGTCGGCCCAGAAACTCAAGTGTTGCAAAACCTGTCCCCCGGGTTAGTCTGGGTGGCGGCGCTGTTGTCGGTCCTGCTCTCGCTGGACGGGCTGTTCCGCAGTGATTTCGAAGACGGATCCCTGGAACAGTGGGTCCTTTCGTCGCACCCGCTGCCACTTCTGGTCTTGGCCAAGGTGCTGGCACACTGGCTCTTCTCCGGTCTGGCACTGGTTCTGCTCTCACCGCTGCTGGCGTTGATGCTCGGTTTGCCTGCCGCCTGTCTGCCGGTTTTGTTGCTTTCGTTGCTGTTGGGCACACCGGTACTGAGCTTGCTCGGCGCGGTGGGCGCGGCACTGACGGTCGGTTTGAAGCGTGGCGGCCTGTTGCTGGCGCTGCTGATTCTGCCGTTGTACATCCCGGTGTTGATCCTCGGCAGTGGCGCCTTGCAGGCAGCCCTCCAAGGCATGCCGGCGACCGGGTATCTGCTGTGGCTGGGTAGCCTGACCGCCCTGGCGATCACCCTGACACCTTTTGCAATAGCTGCTGGCCTGAAGATCAGCGTCGGCGAATAATGAGGTCTGGTTAAAATTTAACCAGCAAAGACCCTGAGACTGCTCACACCGATGAGCGGCACCCGTGATGGAAACAGTATGAACTGGACCTGGTTTCACAAGCTCGGCTCGCCCAAGTGGTTCTACGGCATCAGCAGCAAGTTCCTGCCGTGGTTGAGCATCGCAGCGTTGCTGCTGATCGGCGTCGGCGTCGTTTGGGGCCTGGCCTTCGCGCCGCCGGATTATCAGCAAGGCAACAGCTTTCGCATCATCTATATCCACGTGCCTGCCGCGATGCTCGCTCAGTCGATCTACGTGATGCTGGCGGTGTGCGGTGTGGTCGGGCTGGTGTGGAAGATGAAACTGGCCGACGTCGCTCTGCAATGCGCCGCACCGATCGGCGCGTGGATGACCGCCGTGGCGCTGGTCACCGGGGCGATCTGGGGCAAACCGACCTGGGGTTCATGGTGGGTCTGGGACGCGCGCCTGACCTCGATGCTGATTCTGCTGTTCCTGTATTTCGGCGTGATCGCGCTGGGCAATGCCATCAGCAACCGCGACAGCGCCGCCAAGGCCTGCGCCGTGCTGGCCATCGTCGGCGTGATCAACATCCCGATCATCAAATACTCGGTGGAATGGTGGAACACCCTGCACCAGGGCGCGACCTTCACCCTCACCGAAAAACCGGCGATGCCGGCGGAAATGTGGCTGCCACTGCTGCTGACGGTGCTGGGTTTCTACTGCTTCTTCGGCGCCGTGCTGTTGCTGCGCATGCGCCTTGAAGTGCTCAAGCGCGAAGCCCGCGCCAGTTGGGTGAAAGAAGAAGTGCAGCACAGTCTGGAGGCCGCTCGATGAGTTTTGCTTCATTCGGCGACTTCCTCGCCATGGGCCATCATGGCCTGTATGTCTGGTCGGCCTACGGCATCTGTCTGGCGGTGCTGATCCTCAACGTGGTGGCGCCGATTGCGGCCCGCAAGCGCTATCTGCAACAAGAGGCGCGTCGTCTGCGCCGGGAGAACGGCAAGTGAATCCGCTGCGCAAGAAACGTCTGATCATCATTCTGGCCATTCTGGTCGGGGTCGGCGCTGCCGTCGGCCTGGCCCTCAGCGCCCTGCAGCAGAACATCAATCTGTTCTACACCCCGACGCAGATCGCCAACGGCGAAGCGCCGCAAGACACGCGCATCCGCGCCGGTGGCATGGTCGAGAAGGGTTCGCTGCAACGCTCGCCGGATTCCCTCGACGTCAAATTCGTCGTCACCGACTTTAATAAATCCGTGACCATCGCCTATCGCGGCATTCTTCCGGATCTGTTCCGCGAAGGGCAGGGCATCGTGGCGCTGGGCAAGATCAACGCCGACGGCGTGGTGGTGGCCGATGAGGTGCTGGCCAAGCACGACGAGAAGTACATGCCGCCGGAAGTGACCAAAGCCTTGAAAGACAGCGGCCAATCTGCGCCAACACCTGCGAAGGAGGGTTGATCGATGACATCGGCGATTTTTATTCCTGAGTTGGGCCATCTGGCGATGATTCTGGCGCTGTGTTTTGCGCTGGTGCAGGCCGTGGTGCCATTGATTGGCGCCTGGCGCGGTGACCGTTTCTGGATGAGTCTGGCCCAGCCAGCGGCGTGGGGGCAGTTTGCTTTTCTGCTGTTCGCGTTCGGCATTTTGACCTACGCGTTCATGACCGATGACTTCTCCGTCGCGTATGTGGCGAACAACTCCAACACCGCTTTGCCGTGGTACTACAAATTCAGCGCGGTGTGGGGCGCCCACGAAGGGTCGTTGCTGCTGTGGGCCCTGATTCTCGGTGGCTGGACCTTCGCCGTGTCGGTGTTCTCGCGGCAGTTGCCGCAAGTCATGCTCGCTCGTGTACTGGCGGTGATGGGCATGATCAGCACCGGTTTCCTGCTGTTTCTGATCCTCACGTCCAACCCGTTCAAACGCATCCTGCCGCAAATGCCCAGCAATGGCGCCGACTTGAATCCGTTGTTGCAAGACATCGGCCTGATCGTTCACCCGCCAATGTTGTACATGGGCTACGTAGGCTTTTCGGTAGCGTTCGCCTTTGCCATTGCCGCTTTGATGGGCGGTCGACTCGATGCCGCGTGGGCGCGCTGGTCGCGGCCATGGACCATCGTCGCCTGGGCCTTCCTCGGCATCGGCATCACCCTCGGCTCGTGGTGGGCGTATTACGAACTCGGCTGGGGTGGCTGGTGGTTCTGGGATCCGGTGGAAAACGCCTCCTTCATGCCTTGGCTGGTCGGCACCGCGCTGATTCACTCGCTGGCGGTCACGGAAAAACGTGGCGTGTTCAAGAGCTGGACGGTGTTGCTGGCGATTGCCGCGTTTTCGCTGAGCCTGCTCGGGACGTTCCTCGTGCGTTCCGGCGTACTGACCTCGGTGCACGCGTTTGCTTCCGATCCTGAGCGCGGCGTGTTCATCCTGATCTTCCTGCTGTTCGTGGTTGGCGGTTCACTGACGCTGTTCGCCCTGCGTGCTCCAGTGGTGAAGAGTCAGGTCGGTTTCAACCTGTGGTCGCGGGAAACCCTGCTGCTGGGCAACAACCTGGTGCTGGTGGTGGCCGCGTCGATGATTCTGCTCGGCACGCTGTACCCGCTGATTCTCGATGCCCTCAGCGGCGCGAAAATGTCGGTCGGCCCGCCTTACTTTAACGCGCTGTTCATTCCGTTGATGGCGTTGCTGATGATGGTCATGGCGGTCGGTGTAATCGTCCGTTGGAAAGACACACCGGTGAAGTGGCTGGCCGGCATGCTCACGCCAGTGCTGCTCGGCAGCGTCGCGCTGGCGGTGGTGGCTGGTGTCGCTTATGGCGATTTCAATTGGGCAGTGATCGCGACTTTCCTGCTCGCTGCATGGGTGTTGCTCGCCGGTGTGCGCGACATTGTCGACAAGACTCGCCACAAGGGCTTGATCAAAGGCCTGCCAACCCTGACCCGCAGCTATTGGGGCATGCAGATCGCCCACCTGGGCATCGCCGTGTGCGCCTTGGGCGTAGTGTTGTCGAGCCAGAACAGTGCCGAACGCGACCTGCGTCTGGCGCCGGGCGAGTCGATGGACCTGGCCGGTTATCACTTTATTTTCGAAGGCGCCAAGCACTTCGAAGGGCCGAACTTCACCTCGGACAAAGGCACCATTCGCGTGATCCGCGACGGCAAGGAAATCAGCGTACTGCACCCGGAAAAACGTCTGTACACCGTGCAAAGTTCGATGATGACCGAAGCCGGCATCGACGCCGGTTTCACCCGTGACCTTTACGTTGCCCTCGGTGAACCGCTGGAAAATGGCGCGTGGGCCGTGCGCGTGCACGTCAAACCGTTCGTGCGCTGGATCTGGTTCGGCGGGCTGCTCACCGGCTTCGGTGGTTTGCTGGCGGCGCTGGATCGACGTTATCGGGTCAAGGTGAAAGCCAAGGTGCGTGAAGCCCTGGGCATGACGGGAGCGGCTGCATGAGACGTTGGTTGATGCTGGTGCCACTGGCGATTTTCCTGCTGGTGGCGGTGTTTCTTTATCGCGGTCTGTACCTCGATCCGGCGGAGCTGCCGTCGGCGATGATCAACAAGCCGTTCCCGGAGTTTTCCCTGCCCAACGTGCAGGGCGACAAGAGCCTGACCAAGGCTGACATCCTCGGCAAACCGGCGCTGGTCAACGTCTGGGGCACCTGGTGCATTTCCTGCCGGGTCGAGCATCCGGTGCTGAACAAACTCGCCGAGCGCGGCGTGGTGATTTACGGCATCAACTACAAGGACACCAACGCCGATGCCTTGAAGTGGCTGGCCGAATTCCATAATCCGTACGCGCTGGACATCCGTGATGACGAAGGCTCGCTGGGCCTGAACCTCGGTGTCTACGGCGCGCCGGAAACCTTCTTCATCGACGCCAAGGGCATCATCCGCGACAAGTATGTCGGCGTGATCGATGAGCAGGTCTGGCGCGAAAAACTCGCCGCGAAATATCAGGCGCTGGTCGATGAGGCCAAGCCATGAAGCGTTTCTTAGCCGCCGTGGTTTTGGGCCTGAGTCTGGTCGGCGTGGCCCATGCCGCCATCGACACCTACGAGTTCGCCAAAGAAGGTGATCGTGAGCGTTTCCGCGAACTGACCAAGGAACTGCGCTGCCCCAAGTGCCAGAACCAGGACATCGCCGACTCCAACGCACCGATTGCCGCTGACCTGCGCAAAGAGATTTTCCGCATGCTCGGCGAGGGCAAGGACAACCAGCAGATCATCGACTTCATGGTCGATCGCTACGGTGATTTCGTCCGCTACAAACCGGCGCTCAATGCCAAAACCGCACTGTTGTGGTTCGGCCCGGCCGGGCTGCTGCTCGGTGGTTTGGTGGTGATTGCGGTGATCGTCCGCCGTCGTCGCGGTCAGCGCGCCGAAACTCCGCAATCGCTTAGCGCCGATGAGCGTCAGCGCCTCGACCAACTGTTGGATAAAAACCAAGAATGATTGATTTCTGGCTTGCCGCAGGGCTGTTGCTTCTGGTCGCCCTGAGTTTTCTGCTGATCCCGGTGTTACGTGAACGTCGCGCCCAGCGTGAAGAGGATCGGACGGCCCTGAACGTCGCGTTGTATCAGGAGCGTGTCGCCGAGTTGCAATCGCAACAGGCTGAAGGCGTGCTCGACGCGGCGCAAATGGACAGCGGTCGTGCCGAGGCTGTACGTGAGTTGCTGGCCGATACCGAAGGCGTTGCCGCACCGCGCGTTTCCCGATTGGGCAAGCCGTTGCCGCTGTTGGCAGCGGTGCTGGTGCCGGTGTTGGGCCTGGGTCTTTACATGCATTTCGGTGCTGCCGACAAGGTCGAACTGACGCGCGAATTTGCTCAGGCACCGCAGTCGATGGAAGAGATGACCCAGCGTCTGGAACGTGCTGTTGCGGCGCAACCGGATTCTGCCGAAGGCCTGTATTTCCTCGGTCGTACCTACATGGCGCAAGAGCGTCCGGCGGACGCGGCGAAGATGTTCGAACGCGCCGCCAACCTGGCCGGTCGTCAGCCGGAGCTGCTCGGTCAGTGGGCGCAGGCGCAGTATTTTGCTGACGGCAAGAAGTGGTCGACGAAAATTCAGGCGCTGACTGACGAAGCACTGAAGGCCGATCCGAAAGAAGTCACCAGCCTTGGTTTGCTCGGTATCGCTGCGTTTGAAGGCGAGCGTTATCAGGAAGCCATCGATTACTGGAACCGCTTGCTCGCGCAATTGCCGCCGGAGGACAATTCCCGCGCGGCGCTGCAAGGCGGGATCAAACGTGCCGCCGAGCGTCTGGAGGCCAGCGGCGGCAAAGTCGCTCAGGCACCGCAAGCCGCGAAAGCTGCGCTGTTGAAAGTCAGCGTCGATCTTTCCAGCGAACTCAGAAGCAAAGTGCAACCGGGCGATAGCGTGTTCATTTTCGCCCGCGCCACCTCCGGTCCACCGGCACCGCTGGCGGCCAAACGCCTGACCGTGGCCGATCTGCCGGTGACCGTCGAACTGGGCGATGCTGACGCAATGATGCCGCAGTTGAAACTGTCGAACTTCCCTGAAGTCCAACTGGTTGCGCGCATCTCCCGTGCCGGCCAGCCGACTGCCGGCGAATGGGTCGGTCGCAGCGGCCCTCTGGCCAGCAGCACCACTGCGCTACAAAAACTGACCATCGACAGCCCGGACAAATAGCCGGACACAACAGGAAAGCACCGCCATGCACACCATCGCCCGAATCACAGTCCTCACACTGGCCCTGGGCTTGAGTGCATGTGCGGTGCAACGACCGGAACCGACCACCAACCTGCCGCCAATCCCGCCGTCGCAGCCAAGCCCGACCCCATCGACCTCGCCAACACCTGGCAAAAGCATCCCGGCGAAACCGGCAAAACCCGTCCCGCGCACCTCGGCCAGCTTCGCCCCGCCACCGGGCGGCAACAGCCACTGGGACCAAAAACTCGGCGTCTACGTCCTCGACGACCAGACCAACACCTTCTACCGCCAGCGCACCTACTACCGTTGGAACAACGGCTGGAGCCGCTCGGTCAGCCCCAACGGCCCGTGGGAAGACACCAACATCCACGGCGTGCCACCGGGGTTGGGCAAGCAGTTCGGGCAGTGAATGAAACGGCGATCTTTGGATCGCCGTTTTTTTGTCTGTCGTTTGTGCTGAATGCTTCAGAGAATGGCGCGATAACCTTCAAGCGCTTGGACCGACTGGGTCAATCCTTGTCGTTGCAGTAATCGCAAAAACGACTCGACATCCATCGCTGGCGTTTTCAGTTGTTTTCGCTGCTTTTGGGCGGCAGCGACAACTGCTGCCGAATTAAGATGGAACAGGTTTTCGACGAACTCATCGGGATGCTGTGCTTCGAAACCAAAAGGGGCGAGCTGCGTATCGGGAAAGTCTTTCAAGTTGAACGTCACGATGACGCCTGCACCACAGCGAATGGCTGCCGCCAGTACATGACGGTCATCCTGATCGGGCAATGACAATCCGTTGACCAGTTCTTCGTAGTCGCAGACGCAAGCTTCGGGGATCGCGCGGTCCATCAATTCAGACGTACGATCCAGTTGTTCCATGGTCAGGTCAGTGCGGTTCTTCAATAGATTGCGTTTCCATTCGCTGTGAATCTCCTTGCTCCATCGCGCCCGGAACCGCCCCGAGAGGGCAAGCCACATCAGGAAGTCTCTTAGCGGCGTAGGGTACAAAACACATGCATCGGCTCTTTATTGGCGAGGCAGCCGTGAAAGAGGAATGCCTCACTCGTATCCTGTCCTTAATGCTTGTGCCTGCTCCGCGAGCAGCGCCATTGCCTGCTCGCTGGCGCTGTCACGCCGGGTCTTATAATCCATCAGATCGGCAAAGCGCACACGTCGGTGCTTGCCGGTTTTATGGTAGGAAATCTCGCCGCTTTCCAGCAGCTTAATCATGTGCGGGCGTGAGACATTGAGCAGATCAGCGGCTTCCTGGGTGGTCAGTTCGGCGTGTACTGGCACGACTTTAACGGCGTTGCCCTCTGCCAGCGCTGCAAGAATGTCAGCAAGCAGGCGCAAGGCCGACGTTGGCAACTCGACACGATGAGCTTCGTTCTGCTCATCGAAGATCTGTATGTGCTGGGTTTCGAATTGGGTAGCGAGGTAAGCGGCCAAGGCACGCTGGCCCTCGATGGCGGCTTTGATCTCGCGCTCTACGGGGAGGGTGACCGGCGGATGAATAACAATCGACATGATGGTTTTCCAGCTTTCTGAAAAGACAATGTCGGGACGTTATTCGAATTAAACGAAAATCGCAATAAACGAAACGTTAGGCGTCAATGGTTGCTCACTAGAAGCCCGTGGACACACTCAACAATCGCCCTTGCCTTGGCACTCTCCATCCGCCCCGTCGGAAACACCGCCCACAAATCCTGATCCGGCAGCGTCCGCCCCTACAGGGGAGTCGTGTTGTTGATTAAAACGAGGCTTTACCGACCGAGGCGCCGCCACGACGAACAATGTCTGCCCGGTGATGAAGCCACTCTGTTCTGAAGGTAGAAACCGCCATTGCCATAGCAATCTCTTCTGGTCTTCTATTGTTCAGGGCTTTGGATGTGAGCCGCTGAGTGTGATCGGGTCCGGTTGCGATGCAATCAATCATACTCTGTAAAACAACCGGACGTCGCTCTCTGGATTTCTGTGCTTGAGTAAAGGTAACTCTAGGGTTATTTTTAAAGGGCCGAGCCAAGGAGGCGATTGGTGCAAAGCAGGCAATTGATCAAGGAGCTGGAGGAGGCTGGCTGGGTGCTGGATCGGGTCACTGGCAGTCATCACATCTTCAGGCACCGATACAACCCGTACACGATTCCCGTTCCTCACCCGAAAAAGGATTTGCCACTGGGGACGGTCAAAAGCATCAGGAGGCGTGCCGGGTTGTACAACCCGCCAGCCAGTTATGAAGGAGATCCGTAATGCAATATCCAATCTGCATCGAATGGGGTGATGAAAATACCGCCATCGGTATTCAGATCCCCGATATTCCCGGCGCCGTTACAGCAGGGGATAGCTTTGAAGATGCCTACAAGGCGGCGGTTGAAGTCGCCCACATCATGCTGCAGGAGATTGCGGCGGACGGGGAGTCGATTCCTATGCCGACTTCGGCATCCGCTCATCGCAGTAATCCGGACTTTGCCAATATGGGATGGGGCATGCTCGAGCTGGACATTTCGCCCTATCTCGGCAAGACCGAGAAGGTCAACGTAACGCTGCCCGGTTACGTGATTCAGCGAATCGATCGTTATGTGCGCGAACACAATGTCAAAAGCCGCTCCTCCTTTCTGGCGGATGCGGCGATGGAGAAACTGGTTCGTTATTAAGCTTCATCGCTCCCCCAGGCTCAGTGAATAGCCTGTGGGAGTGAGCCTGCTCGCGAAGCTTTTGCCTTACGCCGTCGCCAATGAACCACGCTGCGCAACACTCAAAAACCGCAACAACGCCAACAGCGGAAACACACTGCCGACAATCACGATCCACAACCAGCCGCCATGCTCATACACCGCACTGGCCACCGACGAGCCGAAGGCGCCGCCTATGAAGATGCTGGTCATGTACAGCGCATTCAGCCGGCCACGGCTTTTCGCGTCCAGCGAATACACCGCGCGCTGGCCGAGGACCATGTTCATCTGCACGCAGAAGTCGAGCACCACGCCGGTCACCGCCAGGCCGATCACGCTGTAGGCGGGGTGAATGAACGCCGGCAGGAAGCTCAGGCTGGCAAATATCATCGCCAGCAGCGAAGCGATGCGAGTATGGCCAGCGTCAGCCAGGCGTCCGCTGATCGGCGCGGCGATGGCACCGATGGCACCGACCAGGGCGAAGATCGCAATTTCGCTTTGCGACAGGCCATGGTTGCGCGCCAGTTCCAGCGGCACTGCGGTCCAGAACAGGCTGAACGTGGCGAACATGCAGCCTTGGTAAAACGCCCGTTGGCGCAGTACTGGTTGCTGGCGCAGCAACGTCCACAGCGAACCGATCAACTGACCATACGTGGCGCTGTGATCCGGTTTGCGCTTGGGCACGGTCAACGCGAGCACCACGCTGATCGCTGCCATCAGCGCTGCGGCAATCATGAACATCGCCCGCCAGCCCAAATGATCGGCGACCACGCTCGACACCGGCCGCGCCAGCAGGATACCCAGCAACAAACCGCCCATGATCCCGCCGACCACCCGGCCACGGGATTCTTCCGGGGCCAGATGCGCGGCCAGTGGAATCAGGATCTGCACCGACACCGAACTGAAGCCCACCAGCAACGAGATCAGCAGGAACACGTTCGGCTGATCGGTAAACGCCGCCGCCAGCAGGCTGGCAATCGCCACCACGGTGGTGATGATCATCAACCGGCGGTTCTCCAGCAGATCACCCAGCGGCACGAGGAAAAACAGGCCCAGCGCATAACCAATCTGCGTCAGCGAGACGATGAAGCTGGCCATGGTGTCGGAGAGGCCGATGTCCGGCGCGATCAGGCCGATGATTGGCTGTGCGTAGTAGATGTTGGCAACGATGGCGCCGCAGCAGAAGGCGAACAGCAGCACCATGCCTCGGGTCATTGTGTGGGTTGTGGCGGTCATATCGTTTCTCGATCCAGCGAAAGGGATGCGGTGAGGCTAAGGATTAATCCGCAAGGGCAGAAGACGCCGGCGGTTGATATCAGTTATTCCGTTGCGCAATGACAGGATGCTAGCGGCGTGTCATTCATCGGCGGACCTTGCGTCCGACCGTAGGGGGTCGATGATACATTCACTTACATCCCGTTCGATAGCGTGCTTATGTTTGCATCGGGCTTGTTCAACCTTGATGACCGGAGGATTGCAATGTTTCGTCAGACGCTTCGCCACACCGCAACGATTGTCTTGATCACCCTGCTCGGCGCGACGAGCGTGCAGGCCGCCGATGCTCCGGGGATGCGCATCGGTGTGCGCGGAGAGATCACCGGGGTCAATACCGACAGCCTGAAAGTCCACGTCAACAGCGGCGAGAACGTGGTGATCCAGTTGACCGGCGACACCAAGGTCCGCGCGGTCACCCTGGCCAATATCGAAGACATCAAACCCGGCAGCTACATCGGTTCGGCGGCGATACCGCAGGAGGATGGCACGCTCAAGGCGCTGGAAGTGCATGTGTTTCCGCCGGAGCTGGCGGGTAGCGGCGACGGGCATCGGCCGTTCGATCTGGCCAAGGGCAGCAGCATGACCAATGGCAGCGTCGGCGATCTGGTGGTGAGCAATGGGCGGGTGCTGACGGTGAACTACAAGGGCGGGCAGCAGAAGATTCTGGTGCCGGAGGATGTGCCGATTGTGAATTTGGTGCCGGGGGATCGGAGCTTGCTGAAGGTTGGGGTGAAGATCGTTACGTTCGTCACGCAGAGTGCGGATGGCACGCTGACGGCGCAGTCTATTTCTGCAGGTAAGGATGGGGTGACGCCGCCGATGTGAAAGCAGACCCTCACCCTAGCCCTCTCCCGGAGGGAGAGGGGACTGATTGGGGGATGCTGAAGGAATACGCCGACATGAAACTGCGGTGCCGAATCCATAATCGATAAGGTCTTTCAGGTCGATGTAACTCGCCAGACACCTCGGTTGGCCCCCTCTCCCTCTGGGAGAGGGCTGGGGTGAGGGTAAAGCGGCCACAAAAAAGGCGACCTCAGTGGATCGCCTTTTCCATGTCAGCTTAAACCTTACTGCCCACTGTAAATCTGATCGAAAACCCCACCATCATTGAAGTGAGTCTTCTGCACTGTACGCCAGTCACCAAAGGTCTTCTCCACCGAAAGGAAATCAACTTTCGGGAAGCGATCGGTGTACTTCGCCAACACCGCCGGATCACGCGGACGCAGGTAGTTCGCCGCCGCAATCTCCTGGCCTTCCGGCGACCACAGGTACTTCAGGTACTCATCCGCCGCCGCACGCGAACCTTTCTTGTCGACCACTTTATCGACCACGGACACCGGCGGCTCTGCTTCAGCAGAAACGCTCGGGTAGATCACTTCAAACTGATCACGGCCAAACTCGCGAGCAATCATTTCCGCTTCGTTTTCGAAGGTCACCAGCACGTCGCCGATCTGGTTGGTCATGAACGTCGTAGTCGCCGCGCGGCCACCGGTATCCAGTACCGGCGCTTGCTTGAACAGTTTGCCGACGAAGTCTTTGGCCTTGTTCTCGTCGCCACCATTTTTCAGCACATAACCCCACGCGGACAAGTAGGTATAGCGGCCGTTACCCGAGGTTTTCGGGTTTGGCACGATCACTTGCACGCCGTCCTTGAGCAGATCCGGCCAGTCTTTCAGCGCTTTCGGGTTGCCTTTGCGGACGATGAACACAGTGGCCGAGGTGAACGGCGCGCTGTTGTTCGGCAGTCGGGTGACCCAGTTCTCCGGCACCAGTTTGCCGTTGTCGGCGAGGGCGTTGATGTCGGTGGCCATGTTCATGGTGATGACGTCAGCCGGCAGGCCATCGATGACCGAGCGCGCTTGCTTGCTCGAACCGCCGAATGACATCTGCACGGTGATGTTTTCGTTGTGCTCGGCTTGCCAGTGTTTCTGGAACGCAGTGTTGTAGTCCTTGTAGAAATCGCGCATCACGTCGTAGGAAACGTTGAGCAGCGTCGGGGCTGCCTGGGCGAGGTTGGCCAAGGCCAGGCCGGCGGCGAGAAGTGAGGCGCCAAAGAGTTTTTTCACTGCGCATTCCTTGTTTTATCGGTGTAGAAGCAGGGGGTGATGTTCAATTGCCACTGACTATAACGGGGCGCGCATAGTCGTTTAAAGATTAAAAAGCTCTGTGCTTATTCCAGTTTCTTGAAGAGTGCATTGCCACATCGCGAGCAGAACGCGGCGCCGTGTTCATGGCTGTTTTTCTTGCACACCGGGCAGTCGTGTTGCAGCTGTTCGCCGCGCATGGCGTTGGCCAGTTCGGCGGTGAAAATCCCCGTCGGCACGGCGATGATCGAGTAACCGGTGATCATCACCAGCGACGAAATCACCTGACCCAGCGGGGTCTTCGGCACAATGTCGCCGAAGCCCACGGTGGTCAGCGTGACGATAGCCCAATAGATGCCTTTGGGAATGCTGGTGAAGCCATGCTCGGGGCCTTCGATCACATACATCAGCGTGCCGAACACCGTCACCAGCGTGCAGACGCTGACCAGAAACACGACGATTTTCTGCTTGCTGCCACGCAGCGCCGACATCAAGTAGTTGGCTTGCTTGAGGTACGGGCTGAGCTTGAGCACACGGAAAATCCGCAGCATCCGAATGATCCGGATAATCAGCAGGTACTGCGCGTCGCTGTAATACAGGGCGAGGATGCCCGGCACGATCGCCAGCAAATCCACCAGCCCGTAAAAGCTGAAGGCGTAGCGCAACGGCTTCGGTGAGCAGTACAGACGCAAGATGTACTCGCCGAGAAAGATGATCGTGAAGCCCCACTCGATGTAGGCCAGCACGTTCGCATAGTTCTGGTGAATGCTGTCGATGCTGTCGAGCATCACGATCACCAGACTGGCGAGGATGATCAACAGCAGGATGCCATCGAAGCGACGCCCGGCGCGGGTGTCGCTCTGGAAAATCATCACGTAAAGCCGTTCGCGCCAACTGTTGCTGCTGTCCATGGAAAACGCCTGAATCGAAGATCAGCGCAGCCTAGGTTGATTCTCCCCATGAGCGCAAGGCGCACGCTCGACCGGGTTTTTGCCGAGCGTCTGAATCCCGGCACGGATCAGCCAGCCGGCGAGGATAAACGGCGCGGTCAACGTCGCGAGGCCGACCGCCGCAAACAGCGGCGTGACCAGCAGCGCGAGGACGATACCGAGCAGCGGCAGCCACGGTTGTTGGCGTTGGGCGGAAAAAGCGAGGGCGGCGAGCACGGCGTTGTAGCTGCCGAGGCCTAACAGTGCAGCGCTGGTTTCGTGGTGCAGCAGACTGGAGCCGAGGCCGATCGCCGACGCCAGCAGCGCCCAGCAAAACGCCCGGCGATCAGCGATCAGCAAACCGATGGCGATCAATGCGCCGGCCAGTGGGTGACCGAGGAACATCACTTGGCCCAAACCGCGCAGTTCAGCGGCGAGCAGGTTCAGCGTGTTCATCTCGATGTGCGCCATCGGCGCCGACGGTTCGGCGAACAACAGCAGGATCCAGCTCAGCGCCACAAACGGCGAGGTGTAGGCCGGAATCGAGCGGCTGCGGTACACATGTTTGAGCCATTGCTGCGTGGCCATCGCGCTCAGTCCGCCGGCTGCGAGAATCAGCGGTGGCAGCAGCGGTGACCATGGGAAATACAGGCTCAGCAGCAGGCCAAGCAAAATGCCGTTGTAGCTGAACAACCCGGCCTGGCGATCAGCCTTGGCGTAGTTGCGCCGTTGCGCGGTGAGCAAACCGGCGACGGCACCGAGCAGCGCACCGGCGAACAGCACTGGCGCAGTGAGCAGGATCGCCAACAGGCACAGGAGGCCGCACAGCGGATGGCGCTGGAGGAATATCTGACTGAAACCGTTGAGCAAAGCCTCGGCCCAGTCGGGGCAGTGGGTGTTGAAATGATTGGCAGGCATGGCAGTTCTGAAAGTCAGTGAAACCGAGGCGCCTGCATCGCCAGCAGGCTGGCTCCCACACTGAATCTCTGTTCAGTCTTGATCTTGTGAACGACACAAAACCCATGTGGGAGCCAGCCTGCTGGCGATGAGGCCAGTTGTAGCGCTCAAGCATTTTGATTGAAGGAATTACCGCTATTCCCCCAAGTGCTTTTTGAGCTTGAAACGGTGTGGCTTAAATCAATGTTTCGATCCGCAGCGAGTTAGTCGATCCCGGCTGCCCGAACGGCACGCCGGCAGTGATCAGCAGCGTGTCACCACGCTCGGCCATGCCTTGTGCCTGGGCGATTTCCAGCGCGGTTGAGCAAACCTCATCGACCTGACGCAGACGATCGTTGACCACCGAATGAATGCCCCACGCCACGCTCAAACGCCGTGCGGTTTGCAGGTTCGGCGTGAGGTTGAGGATCGGCGCTTTCGGCCGTTCCCGCGCCGCACGCAAACTCGATGCACCCGACTCGCTGTAGTTGACCAGCACCGCCACCGGCAGCACGTTGCTGATACGCCGGATCGCACAGCTGATCGCATCGGAAACGGTCGCTTCAGCCTTCGGCCGGCTGACGTCGAGCTGGGTCTGATAATCCGGGCCGTTCTCAACCTGACGAATGATCTTGCTCATCATCTGCACAGCTTCCAGCGGGTATTCGCCGGACGCGGTTTCTGCCGACAACATCACCGCGTCAGCGCCTTCGGCCACGGCGTTGGCAACGTCCGTTACCTCAGCGCGGGTCGGGGCAGGGGAGAAGCGCATCGACTCAAGCATCTGTGTCGCTACTACCACCGGTTTGCCGAGTTCACGGCAGGTGGTGATGATGTTTTTCTGAATCTGCGGCACGCTTTCGGCAGGTACTTCAACGCCGAGGTCACCG
This sequence comes from Pseudomonas sp. 43A, assembly GCF_013363935.1. Taxonomy (NCBI): domain Bacteria; kingdom Pseudomonadati; phylum Pseudomonadota; class Gammaproteobacteria; order Pseudomonadales; family Pseudomonadaceae; genus Pseudomonas; species Pseudomonas sp. 43A. The sequence continues at coordinate 5,255,014 of NZ_CP054880.1, read as the reverse complement.
CGAGCCACCATGATCGCGTCACTCAGTTCCGCGATTTCGCGCAGTTGTTCAACGGCGGAAGGCTTCTCGATTTTCGCCATCAAAAAGGCTTTGTCGCCGATCAGCGCGCGGGCTTCGATGATGTCTTGCGGGCGCTGCACAAACGACAGCGCGACCCAGTCCACGCCCAGCTCCAGACCGAAGCTCAGGTCGCGGCGATCCTTGGCGGTCAGCGGGCTGAGGTCGAGCACCGCTTGCGGTACGTTGACGCCTTTGCGATCCGACAGTTCGCCGCCGTTGAGCACGGTGGTATCGATCGCATCGTCGTACTTGGTGACCACGCGCAGACGCAGTTTGCCGTCGTCGAGCAACAGATCCATGCCCGCTTCCAGCGCGGCAATGATCTCCGGATGCGGCAGATTGACCCGGCGCTCGTCGCCCGGCGTCGCGTCCAGATCCAGACGGAAGGCCTGACCGCGATGCAGCTGCACCTTGCCGTCAGCGAACTTGCCGACGCGCAGTTTCGGCCCCTGCAAGTCCATCAGAATGCCCAGCGGATAGTTGAGCTGGCGCTCGACTTCGCGGATCCACTGATAGCGCTTGGCGTGGTCGGCGTGATCGCCGTGGCTGAAGTTCAGGCGAAAGATATTCACCCCGGCCTCGACCAGTTCGCGGATGTCTTCGATGCCATCGACAGCAGGCCCGAGGGTGGCGAGGATTTTGACCTTTTTATCAGGCGTCATGATTTGCAGCTCTCAAGGATCAGAATGGCGCGGAAGTCGTTGACGTTGGTGCGGGTCGGCTCGGTGACGATCAGCGCATCGAGCGCCGCGAAATAGCCGTAGCCGTTGTTGTTATCCAGCTCGTCGCTGGCGCTCAAACCGAGGGCGGCGGCGCGGGCGTAGCTGTCCGGGGTCATGATCGCGCCGGCGTTGTCTTCCGAGCCGTCGATGCCGTCGGTGTCACCGGCCAGGGCGTAGACGCCGGGCTGGCCCTTGAGGCTGTCGGTGAGGCTCAGAAGGAATTCGGCGTTGCGTCCGCCACGGCCGTTGCCGCGCACGGTCACGGTGGTTTCGCCGCCGGAGAGAATCACGCACGGCGCTGCCAATGGCTGGCCATGGTTGATGATCTGGCGGGCGATGCCGGCGTGGACTTTCGCCACTTCGCGCGACTCACCTTCGAGATCGCCAAGGATCAGCGTGCTGAAACCGGCCTGACGGCATTTCACCGCAGCGGCATCCAGCGATTGCTGCGGGCGGGCGATCAACTGGAAGTGACTGCGCGCCAGGCTCGGGTCGCCGGGTTTGACGGTTTCCGACTCGGGGCTTTGCAGCCAGTTACGCACGGAAGCGGGGATTTCGATGCCGTAGCGTTTGATGATCGCCAGCGCTTCAGCGGAGGTGCTTGGGTCGGCCACGGTCGGGCCGGACGCGATGACCGTGGCGAGGTCGCCCGGTACATCGGAAATTGCGTAGGTGTAGACAGTCGCAGGCCAGCAGGCCTTGCCGAGACGGCCGCCCTTGATCGCCGAGAGGTGCTTGCGCACGCAGTTCATCTCGCCGATGGTCGCGCCGGATTTGAGCAGGGCTTTGTTGATCGATTGCTTGTCGGCGAGGGTGATGCCTGCGGCCGGCAGGGCCAGCAGGGCAGAGCCGCCACCGGAGAGCAGGAAGATCACGCGGTCTTCTTCAGTCAGGTTACTGACCAGCTCGAGCACGCGTTTGGCCACGGCCAGACCGGCAGCGTCCGGCACCGGATGCGCGGCTTCGACCACTTCGATTTTTTCGCACGGGGCGCCGTGACCGTAACGGGTCACAACCAGGCCAGACACTTCACCTTCCCAGCTGCGCTCGACCACTTGCGCCATGGCGGCAGCGGCTTTGCCGGCACCGATGACGATCACCCGGCCGGTACGATCGGCAGGCAAATGGGCTTCGAGGACCTGGTTCGGATGGGCCGCGTCGATGGCTGTGGCAAACAGCTCGCGCAGCAGTTGTTGCGGATCGACCGACATGGCGGGCTCCCGGAATTCTTGTTATTCGAAAGGGCAACTCAGATCCCTTGTGGGAGCGAGCCTGCTCGCGAAGGCGGTGTGTCAGCCAACATGGATGTTGAATGTGCAACCGCTTTCGCGAGCAGGCTCGCTCCCACAGGGTTTGCGGAGGCTTATTTGTTGTCGCGAATCGAGAAGTTGGCCATGTGTTCCAGACCTTTGATCAGCGCCGAGTGGTCCCAGTTGCTGCCACCGATGGCCGCGCAGGTGCTGAACACTTGCTGGGCGTTGGCGGTGTTCGGCAGGTTGATGTTCAGCTCCTTGGCGCCTTGCAGGGCCAGGTTCAGATCCTTCTGGTGCAGGCTGATGCGGAAGCCTGGATCGAAAGTGCCTTTGATCATGCGCTCGCCGTGCACTTCTAGGATCTTCGAGGACGCGAAACCGCCCATCAGTGCTTCACGCACTTTGGCTGGGTCAGCACCGTTTTTCGAAGCGAACAGCAGGGCTTCAGCGACGGCCTGAATGTTCAGGGCGACGATGATCTGATTCGCGACTTTGGCGGTTTGACCGTCGCCATTGCCACCGACCAGGGTGATGTTCTTGCCCATGGCCTGGAACAGCGGCAGCGCGCGTTCGAAGGCATCGGCGTCGCCACCGATCATGATGCTCAGGGTCGCGGCCTTGGCGCCGACTTCACCACCGGATACCGGTGCGTCGAGGTATTGCGCGCCTTTTTCGTTGATCTTCGCGGCGAAAGCTTTGGTCGCAGTCGGCGAGATCGAGCTCATGTCGATGACGATTTTGCCTTTGCTCAGGCCCGCGGCAACGCCGTCAGCGCGGAACAGTACGTCGTCTACCTGTGGGGTATCCGGGACCATGACGATGATGAATTCAGCTTCCTGCGCGACTTCGCGCGGGTTGGCCAGGGCGACGGCGCCAGCGGCAACCAGGTCGGCCGGGGCGGCGTCGTGGTGCGCCGACAGGAACAGGCTGTGACCGGCTTTCTGCAGGTTCGAAGCCATTGGGTGGCCCATGATGCCGGTGCCGATAAATCCGATTTTAGCCATGAGAAAATCCTCTTGTTTTTATTGCTGCTTCAAGCAAAAAGGGAGCTGCTTTTATGTGGGAGCGAGCCTGCTCGCGAATGCGGTGGAACATTCAATATCCGTGTTGACTGAACCACCGCATTCGCGAGCAGGCTCGCTCCCACAGGGTTTTGCAGTGTTCTTAGATTGCGTTGTGGGTTTTCAGCCAGCCGAGGCCTGCTTCGGTGGTGGTCAGCGGCTTGTATTCACAGCCGACCCAACCCTGATAACCGATGCGGTCGAGGTGTTCGAACAGGAAACGGTAGTTGATCTCACCGGTGCCTGGTTCGTTGCGCCCCGGGTTGTCCGCGAGCTGCACATGGTTGATCTCGCCCAGATGCGATTGCAGGGTGCGGGCCAGATCGCCTTCCATGATTTGCATGTGATAGATGTCGTATTGCAGGAACAGATTGGCGCTGCCGACCTGCTCGCGAATCGACAGGGCTTGCGCCGTGTTGTTCAGGTAGAAACCCGGGATGTCGCGGGTGTTGATCGCTTCCATCACCAGTTTGATGCCCGCCGCTTGCAGCTTGTCAGCCGCGTATTTGAGGTTGGCAACGAAGGTCTTTTCCACGGTGGCATCATCAACGCCTTGTGGACGAATACCGGCCAGGCAGTTGATCTGGGTGTTGCCCAGCACTTGCGCGTAGGCAATCGCCAGATCGACACCGGCGCGGAACTCTTCAACCCGATCCGGCAGGCACGCGATACCGCGCTCGCCCTTGGCCCAGTCACCGGCCGGCAGGTTGAACAGCACTTGGGTCAGACCGTTGGCATCGAGCTTGGCCTTGATTTCAGCGGAGCTGAAGTCGTACGGGAACAGGTACTCGACCCCGCTGAAGCCAGCCTTGGCGGCGGCGTCGAAACGGGCAAGGAAATCCTGCTCGGTGAACAGCATGGACAGGTTGGCGGCGAAACGCGGCATGGTGGTCTCCTAAAAACGGATGTGACACGGTTGGTCAGACTGAACGCGATCAGTCCCCTCTCCTGGGGGAGAGGGAAATGTAGCCACCCTCTCCCGGAGGGAGAGGGAGCTAATTACGATCAATCAAGCAGCGAAATCGCCGTTGGCGCATCGTTGCCGACCAGCGCCAGGTCTTCGAATTCGTTGACAGCGTTGATCTCGGTACCCATGGAGATGTTGGTCACACGCTCCAGAATGATCTCGACGATCACCGGCACCTTGAACTCTTCGATCATCTGTTCGGCCTTGCGCAGGGCAGGGGCGATTTCCGATGGCTCGAACACACGCAGCGCTTTACAGCCGAGGCCTTCAGCCACTGCGACGTGGTCAACACCGTAACCGTTGAGTTCCGGCGCGTTCAGGTTATCGAAGGACAGCTGCACGCAGTAGTCCATTTCGAACCCGCGCTGGGCCTGACGGATCAGACCCAGGTACGAGTTGTTCACCACGACGTGGATGTACGGCAGTTTGAACTGAGCGCCGACCGCCAGTTCTTCGATCATGAACTGGAAGTCATAGTCCCCCGACAGGGCCACGACTTTACGGCTCGGATCGGCCTTCACCACGCCCAGCGCAGCCGGAATGGTCCAGCCCAACGGGCCGGCCTGGCCGCAGTTGATCCAGTGACGCGGCTTGTAAACGTGCAGGAACTGCGCGCCGGCAATCTGCGACAGACCAATGGTGCTGACGTAGCAAGTGTCCTTGCCGAACACCTGGTTCATTTCTTCGTAAACGCGCTGTGGTTTCACCGGCACGTTGTCGAAGTGAGTCTTGCGATGCAGGCTGGCTTTGCGCTGCTGGCAATCTTGCAGCCAGGCACTGCGGTTTTTCAGCTTGCCGGCGGCTTGCCATTCACGGGCGACTTCGATGAACACGGTCAGTGCTGCAGCGGCGTCGGAAACGATGCCCAGATCCGGCGTGAACACACGACCGATCTGCGTGCCTTCGATGTCGACGTGAATGAACTTGCGACCTTCGGTGTAAACGTCAACCGAACCGGTGTGACGGTTAGCCCAACGGTTGCCGATCCCCAAAACCACGTCGGATTTCAGCATGGTGGCGTTGCCGTAACGGTGCGAAGTCTGCAGACCGACCATACCGACCATCAACGGGTGATCGTCCGGGATGGTGCCCCAGCCCATCAGGGTCGGGATCACCGGAATACCGGTCAGCTCAGCGAATTCGACCAGCAGATCGCTGGCGTCGGCGTTGATGATGCCGCCGCCGGCCACCAGCAGTGGACGTTCAGCCTGATCAAGCAGCGCCAGAGCCTTTTCAACCTGAACGCGGGTAGCGGTCGGTTTGGCCAATGGCAGCGGCTGGTAGGCGTCGATGTCGAATTCGATTTCGGCCATCTGCACGTCGAACGGCAAGTCGATCAGTACTGGACCTGGACGGCCGGAGCGCATTTCAAAGAACGCTTTCTGGAACGCGTAAGGCACTTGGCCCGGTTCCAGAACAGTGGTCGCCCACTTGGTGACTGGCTTGACGATGCTGGTGATGTCGACAGCCTGGAAGTCTTCCTTGTGCATACGGGCGCGGGGTGCCTGGCCGGTAATGCAGAGGATTGGAATCGAGTCGGCCGAAGCGCTGTAGAGCCCGGTGACCATGTCGGTACCGGCAGGGCCGGAAGTACCGATGCACACGCCGATGTTGCCGGCCTTGGTGCGGGTGTAGCCCTCGGCCATGTGCGAGGCGCCTTCCACGTGGCGAGCAAGGACGTGATCGATGCCACCGACTTTCTGCAAGGCGGAGTACAGCGGGTTGATGGCAGCGCCCGGGATGCCAAAAGCGGTATCAACCCCTTCACGGCGCATCACCAGAACGGCGGCTTCGATTGCTCTCATTTTGCTCATGGTTTTGTGCCTCTTTACGTTTTGTAATTGTATACAAGTGGCTTTGCGCAGAGTGTATTCACGGCGGACGGCGCAGGTCAATCCATTTTCTCAAGCGCCTGTTTCATTCGTCGGAAGCCTGTCTGACTGTGGCTTTTCGTCGCATGCGGCGCTTTTCGAGAATTATTGTATACAAAAAAATAACTCATTGTGTTCTATTTGTTGCATCGGCCTGCGGCAGAAAACCGCAGGCCCACGACTTTCCCTATAACAAAATGAGGACGGCACCATGAGCGCTTTAACCTTGAAAGTCGCAGTCAAACTGGTCAACGAAGCCATCAACGCAGGGCGCGGCATCAACGCCGCGCCGCTGACCATCGCGGTACTCGACACCGGCGGTCACCTGATCACCCTGCAACGCGAAGACGGCGCCAGCCTTCTGCGCCCGAACATCGCCATCGGCAAAGCCTGGGGCGCCATCGCGCTGGGCAAAGGCTCGCGCCTGCTCGCACTCGACGCGCAACAACGCCCGGCCTTTATTGCCGCACTCAACAGCATGGGCCAGGGCAGCGTCGTGCCGGCACCGGGTGGTGTGTTGATTCGGGATCAGGCGGGGAATGTGCTGGGAGCGATCGGGATCAGCGGGGATTTGTCGGATATTGATGAGCAGGTGGCGATCAGGGCGGTGGAGGCGTTGGAGTTGCGGGCGGATGCGGGGGTGGCGGCTTGATCTGTAGCGTCTGAACTGAAGTCTTCGCGAGCAAGCTCGCTCCCACAGGTTTGTGTTCTGACACATAAAGTGTGAACACCTCAAATCCCCTGTGGGAGCGAGCTTGCTCGCGAAGGCGATTCAACGGACACATCTGGCTAACAGTCTTGACGCTTCCTTCCCGTGTACAGATCTAACCTTTCAAGTCATCTCTTGAAAGGGGCAAAGGAATGCCGAAACTGTCCGCTTCACATCGCTTGCGCTTTGGTCGTTACGACGAGCCCAACCGAATTTATCTGCTGACTGCCAATACCCTATATCGCGAACCTGTTTTCCACGATTTTGCGTTGGGCAGGTTGGTCGTTGACCAATTTCGACGCGCCCAAGAGCAGGGCTTTGCCGACTCTTTGGCGTGGGTGGTTATGCCTGACCACTTTCATTGGTTGATCGATTTGAAGCGAGGTTCCTTGAGTGACCTGATGCAACGGACAAAATCCTTGAGCGCGCGGGCTGTGAATATGGCTGCGGATAGAAAAGGCAGTTTGTGGCAGCAGGGATTTCATGACCGTGCGCTGAGGCGGGAAGACGATTTGGTGAAAATGGCGCGATATGTCGTGGCCAACCCATTGCGGGCAGGTTTAGTGCAGAAGTTTGGCGACTATCCCCTGTGGGATGCGATGTGGGTCTGACAGGCTAACCGAGTCGCTCCATTCGCGAGCAAGCTCGCTCCCACATTGGATCTGTGGCGTTCACGAATCCCTGTGGGAGCGAGCTTGCTCGCGAAGCGGTCACCGCAGTCTTACTGATCCGGCTCACACCCTTTCAGCACCAAGCGGATAATCGTCTGTGCCGCCGCTTCATAATCCGCCTCGTCCAGCTTGTCCTTCCCCGTGACTGCAGAAATCTGCCAGTCGAAGTCGGCGTAGGTCTGGGTTGCGGCCCAGATGCTGAACATCAGGTGGTTGGGGTCGATCGGGGCGATCTGGCCGCGGTCGATCCAGCTCTGGATGCAGTCGATGTTGTGCTTGGCCTGGCCGTTGAGCTGCTCGACCAGGTCGGCGCTCAGGTGCGGCGCGCCGTGCATGATTTCGCTGGCGAATACTTTCGAGGCGAAGGGCAGGTCGCGGGAGATGCGGATCTTCGAGCGGATGTAGCCGCTCAGCACTTCGCTCGGTACGCCGTCCGGATTGAACGGGGTCGAAGCCTGCAAAATCGGCACGATGATGCTTTCCAATACCTCGCGGTAGAGGTTTTCCTTGGACTTGAAGTAGTAGTAGACGTTGGGCTTGGGCAATCCCGCCTTGGCGGCGATGTCGCTGGTTTTGGTCGCAGCGAAGCCCTTGTCGGCAAACTCCTCGCTGGCGGCACGCAGGATCAGTTCTTTGTTGCGCTCGCGGATTGTGCTCATAAACCCGGTGGTTCCTTGCCTGTTCTGGCGGTTGCGCATGGTAGCACCGGCCTCGCGCAGCGCTCAAGAATGCCCCGTGTGGTCTGTGGTCGCGTTATGCTTCGCAACATTCACACATAAAAGGAAACAGGATTCATGGCAGGAAGCAGTTTGCTGGTGCTGGTCGACGATATTGCCACCGTGCTGGACGACGTGGCGTTGATGAGCAAAATGGCCGCCAAGAAGACCGCCGGCGTGCTCGGCGACGACCTGGCGCTCAATGCCCAGCAGGTCTCCGGCGTGCGTGCCGAGCGGGAAATTCCCGTGGTCTGGGCCGTGGCCAAGGGCTCGTTCGTCAATAAACTGATTCTGGTGCCCTCGGCGCTGGCGATCAGTGCGTTCGTGCCGTGGCTGGTGACACCGCTGCTAATGGTCGGCGGTGCTTACTTGTGTTTCGAAGGTTTCGAGAAGCTCGCGCACAAGTTTTTGCACAGCGAAGCTGAAGATGAAGCAGGGCACGCGCAGCTGACTGAGGCCGTTGCTGATCCAGCGACCGATCTGGTGGCCTATGAAAAGGACAAGATCAAAGGTGCGATTCGCACTGACTTCATCCTGTCTGCAGAAATCATTGCGATCACCTTGGGCACCGTGGCTGATGCTTCGTTGACGCAACAAGTGATCGTGATGTCTGGTATCGCCATCGTCATGACGGTTGGCGTTTACGGCTTGGTGGCGGGCATCGTCAAGCTCGACGATCTCGGTTTGTGGCTGACCCAGAAGCCTGGGCAGTTCGCGAAGAAAATCGGCAGCGCCATTCTCAGCGCCGCACCGTACATGATGAAGACCTTGTCGGTGGTCGGTACGGCGGCGATGTTCCTGGTCGGCGGCGGCATCCTCACCCATGGCGTGCCAGTGCTGCATCACTGGATTGAGGGTGTTGGCGCGGCGGCTGGCAGTGCCGGGTTTGCGGTGCCGATGTTGCTCAATGGTGTCGCGGGGATCATCGCTGGCGCGGTGGTGCTGGCGGTGGTTTCTGTCGTCGGCAAAATCTGGAAAACCGTGAAGGGCTAACCAGCGACACAAAGCAAATGTGGGAGCGAGCTTGCTCGCGAAAGCGGAGTATCAGTCGACTTAAATATTGACTGGACTACCGCATTCGCGAGCAAGCTCGCTCCCACAGTGTTTTGTGGCAACCGTTTTTACTCGGCGATCTGCAGTTTGCGTGACTCGGTGTAGACGTAACGTACTTTCTCGTACTCAAACGGTGAGTTCAGTTGACCGTAGCGGAAACTGGTCTGGTAGCGTTTGTCGACCGCACGCAGGGCCCAGATCTCCGGGTGGTTGGAGCTGACTTCCGAGACGTTGAGGAAGTTGATCGCCGATTCGGTGGTGTAATCCACTGCCAGGCCTGCGGTATCGCGGATGTTCGACGGGCCGAAGATCGGCAGCACGAAATAGGCACCCCCCGGCACCCCATAGAAGCCCAGCGTCTGACCGAAATCTTCGCTCTGACGCGGCAGGCCCATGGCGGTGGCTGGGTCCCACAAACCGGCAATGCCGATGGTGGTGTTGAGCAGCAGCCGCGCGGTGGTTTCCATCGAGCGCTGGCCCTTGAACTGCAGCAGGCTGTTGACCAGGTTCGGCACGTCACCGAGGTTGTTGAAGAAGTTGCTCACCCCCGTACGGACGAAGCTTGGCGTGATGTAACGGTAGCCGTCGACCACCGGCAGAAACACCCATTGGTCGAAGCGATAGTTGAAGTGGTAGACCCGGCGGTTCCACGATTCCAGCGGGTCGTAGACGTTCAGCGCGTTGAGCGTCGAGCGCTCGAACTCGCGTTGATCCAGTCCCGGGTTGAACTTGAGTTTGGATAGCGGCTCTTTGAAGCCGTCGCTGTCGACCACCACGGGCGCGTTGGCTTTACTGTTGTCGGCCTGGGCCACGCCTGCGCAGAGTAGCGCTGCAATCAGCAGGAGATATTTAGCCACGGAAGAACTCCAGCATGGCGTCGCTGTTGACGCGGTAGTTAAGGTTGCCGCAATGGCCGCCCAGTGGATAAACAGTCAGGCGATCACCGAAGGTCTTGCGCAGGAAACCGAGGTCGCCCGGACCAAGGATCACGTCGTCGGCGTTGTGCATCACGGCGATTTTCGGGCTGTCATGCAGGTAATCCTTGAGCGCATACAGGCTCACCTGATCGATCAGTTGCAGCAGGCTGCCGCCATCGGTGCGCGCGCGCCACATCGGGATAACCTGCTCGGTCAGGTAGCAGTCGAAGTCGCATTGCAGCGCACGCTTGAGGAACGGCGTGAGGCTGGTGCCTTCGGTGATCGGAAATTTCGGCGGGGTGATCAGGCCGCGACGGTTGATCAGGTCCGAGGTAAAGGCAATGTCGGCTGCCGAGAAGCGGAACGAAGTGCCGATCAGCATCGCCATCTGCTCGTTGCTCAAGTGCTGCTTGGACTGCTGGAAGTCGTAGAGCAGCGCGTCGTTCAGGTCGATGTAACCTTTTTGCTGGAAGTAGCGGGTCAACTTGGCCAGCACCAGCTCATAGAACGTGGTGCTGTTGTTGATGCCTTTGACTTCGGTCTGGACCAGCTTGTCGAGGTTGGTGATCGAGGTATAGAGGTTGACCGGTGGGTTGAGCAGCAGGACTTTCTTGAAGTTGAAGCTGCGACGGGTTTCATCCAGGTGCGCGACGAACGCGGCGTCGAGGGCGCCGAGGCTATAGCCGGTGAGGTAGTACTCAGTGACTGGCACCTTCGGGTTTTGCGCACGTACTGCCTGCATTACCCGATACATGTCTTCAGCGTCTTCCTTGGTCACCCCTGGTGTGGCGAAGCGTGAAGCGGCGCTGATGAAGTCGAAGCTGGTCGGCGAGGACAATTGCACGACGTGGTAGCCAGCCTTGTAGTAGAGCTTTTTCAGGTATTCGTTGAGCGTGCTGTCGTAGCGCGCACCCGTACCGGCGATCAGGAATATCAGCGGCGCCGGTTTGTCCTGTTCGGCGATGCGGTAGGTCAGCTTTTTCACCGGCCAGAAATTGTCCGGCAGGATGAATTCGCGCTCCGGACGCAGAGTGACGCTGCGGTCTGACTGATTGATGTCATCGTCCAGCGGCAATTCCGGGCGCAAGTCCGGCGGGGTCGTGGCAATGGTCGCCTCGAACGGATTGGTCAGGGGATAGCCATAACTGGCGGCGTCGATATCCACCGCCAGTGCGGACGCACTCGAAATAAGGCCGCTGAACAGCGCGGCGAAGCGCAAGGAACGGAGCATGACTAGATCCCTTAGAGGAAGGTGCCGAATGAAGTTCGCAGGCTATGACCACCGGGTTTGCGCCAAAGTGCCATGCTGCGGCACCAAACAGGCAGAATTCGGAGTAATAGTAGCTGGACGATACACTTTGCACGGTCTGAATGAACAGTTAAGTGTTGTTAGCGCTTGCGTATGCATGACGGCAGATTAAGCTGGCCGCCGATTTCTCATGATTGGAGTGCTTCATGTCCCGCCGCTTGCCCGTGATTGTGCTGCTTGTTCTGTTGCCGTTGTGGCTGGCTGCCAGTTATGGCGCGCGTTATGGCTTTATGGAGGACGGGCAGTGGGTCGGTATCTGCGTGGATGAGGCCAGTCGCTGGGAATGCCAGGTGCGTTCGAACCTTGGGTTGATGATTCACTTCAAGGTATTGGGCTGGACGGCGCTCGGCGCGGCGCTGATCGGTTTTGTCGTGCCCGGGCGGGCAGGGTGGTGGCTGGCGGTGTTGGCGCTGGTGTTTGGGGCGCCGGCACTGGCGTTGTACAACACCACGCTGGCGGTGTTTGCGTTGGTGATTGCCGGGTTGCGTTTGGTCAGAGCGACTCCCAGCGCCTGACAATCAGTCTTCGCGAGCAAGCTCGCTCCCACATTTGGAATGCATTCTCCTGTGGGAGCGAGCTTGCTCGCGAAGAGGTCTTTAGCCTCGCTGAAAATCAGCCCTTGCGAACGCGCAGGCAGCGCCACAACGCAGCCACCATCAAGCCACTCACCAACGCCCACCCCCACGCCTGCTGATTCTGCAACCCTTCCTGATACAACTGCGGTGCAATCCCCGCACCGACAATAAACGTCAGCAACGCAATCTCGCGACGCGGCACGCTCACCGGGCGGCACAGATAAACCAGCGCCGGCAGCACAAATGCCATGCTCGCAAAGCTGCGATAACGCGGATCGAAGACCATCTCGAGCATCATCACCGCAGCGGCAAAACCTGCCGCCGCGACCAGCCAGCCAGCGCGACGTTCCAGCAGATTGAACGCCCGTTGACGCCAGCCAGTGCGAGCACTCAGCGTCAGCGCCGCATGCGCCAACACCAACAGGTTCAACGCGGTCAGCAAACCGACCCACAGCCACTCACTGGCAAACCGCGTGGTCACCCGCGTCAGATCACCCCAAGCGCCAATCGAACAAGCGGCGAGGGCGCCAAGTAGCGGCAACACCAGCGCCGAGCGTGTCGTACGAGCGCGACCGCCAAGGATCAGTGTACCAAGGAAAATCAACCCGCCGACCGCCAGCCATTCCTTCCAGAACGGCACGTTGGTCACCGGCCCGGCCAGCACACCTTTGTCCTGACGATCGGCGTCGAACAAGCCCCAATACCCGCCAACCGCACCTTCACTGCCGCGCTTCCACGGCTGGTCAAACGCTTCGATCAGGTTGTAATGCCAGCCTTCCTTCTCGGCCATTGCGACAAAACCACGAATGAACTTGGCCTCGTTGACCCGGCTCGGCAGGGCGGTCTCACGCTGGCGGCCTTCGCTCGGCCAGCCGGTTTCGCCGATCATCACGTCTTTCGGCGCAAATTTATTGCCGAACACTTGGCGCACATCCGCGACGTGTTGCAGGGCGACGTCGATGTTCGACGGATCATCTTCCCAGTACGGCAGCAAATGGATGGTCAGGAAATCCACCGCTGGCGCGACTTCCGGATGCTTGAGCCAGAACTCCCAGACATCGGCGTACGTCACCGGTTGCTTGACCTGGCTTTTGACCTTATTGATCAGCTTCGCCAGTTGCGCGCCGGTGACTTCCTTGCGCAGCAAGGCTTCGTTGCCGACGATCACCGCGCTGACCACGTCCGGGTTGGCATTGGCCGATTTGATCAGCAGATCGACTTCTTTCTCGGTGTCCACCGGGTTGCTGTTGACCCAAGCGCCGATCATCAATTTCAGGCCATGTTTGCGCGCCAGATCCGGCAACGCCTCCAGGCCCGTCATCGAATAGGTACGAATGCACTCAAAGCGAGTCGCCAGCAATGCGAGGTCGGCGTCCATGCGTTCCGGGCGCAGCTTGAACGGCACGTCGAACGGCGACTGATCTTTATCGAATGGGGTATAGGAGGCGCACTGCAATTTATGCGTCGGGGTCGCAGCGTCCGGCAGGATCACCGGTTGGCCGAGGCCGTACCAGAAGCCCCCGAGGGCAAACAGCCCAAGCAGGCAGGCGAAAAGATACGGCAGAAAGGGAAAGCGGGAAGTCGCGGACATGGTCAGGCCGAGTGGCTGCAAAGCGACGCATGTTACCTGCATTTATAGAGGGGTTGGTGGCTCGCATGATTTGCCCATGCAAAGTTCGGGCGGATTGTCTGGCGTCAAATATTCAGACGCCATTAATGGCCTTGTGATGTCGTTTCTCGCTGTCTTGAGGTCGCTGGCAGAGCAGGTCGCTATTGTCGTCAGGTCGATGATCGAAGTGTCAGTACTCCGCTGATGTTCTAACGAGTTTGCGGTCAGGCGTGATGGGGGCGCCGTGCACCATAACAATACGTTGACGCCGCCCGTCATCCGTCGGGCGCAGCATTTCGGGGAAGTAACGATGAAGATGCGACGACTTTTAGGCGCAAGTGCTGCTCTGGTGCTTGCGATGAGTTCCACGTTCGCCAGTGCAGAAAAACAGACCCTGAACATCGGTTACGTTGACGGCTGGTCCGACAGCGTCGCGACCACCCACGTGGCCGCCGAAGTGATCAAGCAGAAACTCGGCTACGACGTGAAACTGCAAGCCGTCGCCACCGGGATCATGTGGCAGGGCGTGGCCACCGGCAAACTCGACGCCATGCTCTCGGCCTGGCTGCCCGTGACCCACGGCGAATACTGGACGAAGAACAAGGATCTGGTCGTCGATTACGGCCCGAACTTCAAGGATGCGAAAATCGGCCTGATCGTGCCGGAGTATGTGAAAGCCAAGTCGATCGAAGACCTGAAAACCGATGACACCTTCAAAAACCGCATCGTCGGCATCGACGCCGGTTCAGGCGTGATGCTCAAGACCGACCAGGCGATCAAGGATTATGGCCTCGACAAGTACTCGCTCAAGGCCAGTTCCGGCGCTGGCATGATTGCCGAGCTGACCCGTGCCGAGAAGAAAAACGAATCCATCGCCGTCACCGGTTGGGTGCCGCACTGGATGTTCGCCAAGTGGAAACTGCGCTTCCTCGACGACCCGAAAGGCGTGTATGGCGCGGCTGAAACCGTAAACAGCATAGGCAGCAAAGAGCTGGCGACCAAAGCACCGGAAGTGGCCAAGTTCCTGAAGAACTTCCAGTGGGCGTCGAAAGACGAGATCGGCGAAGTGATGCTGGCGATTCAGGACGGTGCCAAACCTGAAGCAGCGGCGAAAGATTGGGTCGCCAAGCACCCGGATCGCGTGGCTGACTGGACCAAATAACCGCTTCACCGCCTGAACCTGTGGGAGCGAGCTTGCTCGCGAATGCGATCTGTCAGTTGATGCAAATATCGACTGATCCGACGCTTTCGCGAGCAAGCTCGCTCCCACAGTTGTTTTGTGTGTACCGGAAATTGGCAAAAGTGTCATGGCGTTCTACTACTAAGGTCGTCTGTTACCGCTCCCGCAGCCGCATACATTAGCTATGTTCCAACAATAATCTGTGCTGCGAGGATAAAAACAATGAACGACAGCATTTACCTCTCGATTCAAAACAGTCCCCGATTCAAGGAGCTGGTTCAGAAAAGGGAACGATTCGCCTGGATTCTCTCGGCAATCATGCTCGGGCTTTACTCCGCATTCATTCTGCTGATCGCATACGGGCCGCATATTCTGGGCGCGAAGATCAGTCCTGAATCATCCATTACCTGGGGCATCCCGATCGGTGTCGGGCTGATTCTTTCGGCATTCATCCTCACCGGTATCTACGTGCGCCGCGCCAATGGCGAGTTTGACGACCTGAACAATGCGATTCTCAAGGAGGCTCAGCAATGATCCGGCGTCTACTGGCTTTATTGAGTGTTGCCGCTTTCGCGCCGAGTGTCTGGGCGGCTGACGCGTTGACGGGTGAAGTGGCCAAACAGCCACTGAACATTCCAGCGATCCTGATGTTCGTCGCCTTCGTTGGCGCGACGTTGTACATCACCTACTGGGCCTCGAAGAAAAACAACTCGGCGGCCGACTACTATGCGGCCGGCGGCAAGATCACCGGTTTCCAGAACGGTCTGGCGATTGCCGGTGACTACATGTCGGCAGCGTCCTTCTTGGGGATTTCCGCGCTGGTGTTCACCTCCGGCTACGATGGCCTGATCTACTCGATCGGCTTCCTGGTGGGCTGGCCGATCATCCTGTTCCTGATCGCCGAGCGTCTGCGTAACCTGGGTAAATACACCTTTGCCGACGTGGCGTCCTACCGCCTCGGGCAAACCCAGATCCGCACGCTGTCGGCCTGCGGTTCGCTGGTGGTGGTGGCGTTCTACCTGATCGCGCAAATGGTCGGTGCCGGCAAGTTGATCCAGCTGTTGTTCGGTCTGGACTACCACGTCGCGGTGATTCTGGTCGGTGTGCTGATGTGCATGTACGTGTTGTTCGGCGGCATGCTGGCGACCACTTGGGTGCAGATCATCAAGGCCGTGCTGTTGCTGTCCGGTGCCTCGTTCATGGCGTTGATGGTGATGAAGCACGTAGGCTTCGACTTCAACACGCTGTTCTCCGAGGCGATCAAGGTTCACGCCAAAGGCGAAGCGATCATGAGCCCGGGCGGTCTGGTCAAGGATCCGATTTCGGCCTTCTCGCTGGGTCTGGCGCTGATGTTCGGTACCGCTGGCCTGCCACACATTCTGATGCGCTTCTTCACCGTAAGTGACGCAAAAGAAGCACGTAAGAGCGTGCTCTACGCCACTGGCTTCATCGGCTACTTCTACATCCTGACCTTCATCATCGGCTTCGGCGCGATCCTGCTGGTCAGCACCAACCCGGCCTTCAAAGATGCTGCTGGCGCGCTGTTGGGCGGCAACAACATGGCGGCGGTGCACCTGGCCAACGCGGTCGGTGGCAGTATCTTCCTCGGCTTTATCTCGGCGGTGGCGTTCGCGACCATTCTGGCGGTTGTGGCAGGCCTGACGCTGGCCGGTGCTTCGGCGGTTTCTCACGACCTGTATGCCAGTGTGATCAAGAAGGGCAAGGCGAACGAGAAGGACGAGATTCGTGTCTCGAAGATCACCACCATTGCCTTGGCAGTGCTGGCGATTGGCTTGGGCATCCTGTTCGAAAGCCAGAACATTGCGTTCATGGTGGGCCTGGCGTTCTCGATCGCGGCGAGCTGTAACTTCCCGGTACTGCTGCTTTCGATGTACTGGAAGAAGCTGACCACTCGTGGTGCGATGATTGGCGGCTGGTTGGGGCTGGTCAGTGCCGTTGGTTTGATGGTGCTTGGGCCGACCATCTGGGTGCAGATTCTGCATCATGAGAAGGCGATCTTCCCTTACGAGTATCCGGCGCTGTTTTCGATGATCATTGCTTTTGTGGGGATCTGGTTCTTCTCGATTACTGACAAGTCGGCGGCGGCTGACAAAGAACGTGCGCTGTTCTTCCCGCAGTTTGTGCGTTCGCAGACTGGGTTGGGGGCGAGTGGGGCGGTTTCGCATTGATTGTTTGATGGTTTTGTAATGTTGTGCCGAATGCCCCGGTTGAGAGATCGGGGCATTTTTTGTGGGCGGTTATCGGGCGGGCTGTGTTTTTTGTGTGGATCGTGTACATATCCGTTGCTGCGGTAGCGGCGGCTTAGGGTTTCGCCCTGACGGCGACTCACTTTTTTTCAAACGCCAAAAAAAGTAATCAAAAAACGCTTGCTCCTACGTGCGGCCCGCTCGCTGGGGCTCGGGGTTCCTTCGTTGCGGGATCGATCCGGGCGCAGCGCCTACGGTTTGCTTCGCTGCACCTCCTCTCGCTGTGTTTGGCTTCGCCAAACGGTCGCTGCGCTCCCACGCCCGGATCAATCCCTCCACTCAGCCTTCCGACGTCGCTGGTGGATCAAGATCAAGAGCAGGCGAGCTGCCACTCGGCCTATTGAGTGGTGAAGAGCGGGTGGTCGGCTTTGGATTTGTGGTGGATTTGCCCCTCACCCCAGCCCTCTCCCGAGGGAGAGGGAGCCGATTTGTGGGCTTTTCAAAACCTGAGTTCAACGCGGTATCGCACGTCGGCGTAGCTCTCCCAAACACCTCAATCAGTCCCCTCTCCCTCCGGGAGAGGGCTAGGGTGAGGGGCTCTTGATCTGGCTTGTGATCTTGATCTGGCTTTGGCTTCGGCTTTTGATCTTTTGCCCCATCGGCAGGCCGAGCGTAGGTGTTCATCCGGGGGGAGGCGCGCAGCGCCGTGCGGCGAAGCCGCATACATCGAGAGGAGGTGCAGCGAAGCAAACCGTAGGCGATGCCCCCGGATGGACACCGTAGCGAGGGAACACTGAGCCTCAGCGAAGTGCCGTACGCCAGGGGCAAAGCCTTTTGCTTACTTTTCGGCGTTTGGAAAAGTGAGTCGCTGTAAGAGCGAAACCGCCAGCGGCAGGACCCGAAGAAACGGATATAAACCCAATACCCAAAACCAGTCGGCCCACAGGCCGCTGAGACCACACAAACAAAAACGGCCCCTATATAAATAGAGGCCGTTCCCGGTAAAACTAAGACTTCATCGCAAGACAGGTCTTATTTGCGGTCTTCCAGCTTGGAAATATCACGCGACTCGTAACCAGTGTACAACTGGCGCGGACGGCCAATCTTGTACGGGCTGGAGAGCATTTCTTTCCAGTGGGAGATCCAGCCAACAGTACGTGCCAGCGCGAAAATCACCGTGAACATGCTGGTCGGAATGCCGATCGCCTTGAGGATGATCCCCGAGTAGAAGTCGACGTTCGGGTACAGCGAGCGTTCGATGAAGTACGGGTCGGTCAGCGCGATCTCTTCCAGGCGCATGGCCAGTTCGAGTTGCGGATCGTTGTTGATGCCCAGTTCCTTCAGTACTTCGTCGCAGGTCTGCTTCATGACAGTCGCGCGAGGGTCGCGGTTCTTGTAAACGCGGTGACCGAAGCCCATCAGTTTGAACGGATCGTTCTTGTCCTTGGCCTTGGCGATGAACTTGTCGATGTTCGAAACATCGCCAATTTCGTCAAGCATGGTCAAAACGGCTTCGTTCGCGCCGCCGTGGGCAGGGCCCCACAGTGCGGCGATACCGGCGGCGATACAGGCGAACGGGTTGGCACCCGAAGAACCGGCCAGTCGCACGGTGGAGGTCGAAGCGTTCTGCTCGTGGTCGGCATGGAGGATGAAGATCCGGTCCATGGCCTTGGCGAGCACCGGGCTGATCGGTTTGATCTCGCACGGGGTGTTGAACATCATGTGCAGGAAGTTTTCCGCGTACGTCAGGTCGTTGCGCGGGTACATCATGGGTTGGCCCATGGAGTACTTGTAAACCATCGCTGCCAGGGTCGGCATCTTGGCAACCAGACGGATCGCGGAGATTTCGCGATGCTGCGGGTTATTGATGTCGAGGGAGTCGTGGTAGAAGGCCGAGAGGGCGCCGACTACACCGCACATGACGGCCATTGGATGGGCGTCGCGACGGAAACCGTTGAAGAAGGTTTTCAGCTGCTCGTGAACCATGGTGTGGTTTTTCACGGTGCTGACGAACTGGGCCTTCTGTTCTGCGGTCGGCAGTTCGCCGTTGAGCAGCAGGTAGCAGGTTTCCAGGTAGTCCGATTTTTCAGCCAGCTGTTCGATCGGGTAGCCGCGGTGCAACAGAATGCCGTTGTCGCCGTCGATATAGGTGATCTTCGATTCGCACGAGGCGGTCGACATGAAACCCGGGTCGAAAGTGAAGCGGCCCGTGGCCGTCAGGCCCCGAACATCGATTACATCGGGACCAACGGTGCCGGTTAAAATGGGCAGCTCGACGGGGGCTGCGCCCTCGATGATCAACTGCGCTTTTTTGTCAGCCATGTGGCCTCCTATTTATGCTTGAACCATCAGACAGACCCCCCACGCAGGGCCCGCACCACTATAGTGAGATAAATTCGAATGTCAATTTGCCTAAAGTCTTGCTCCAGAAGGCTTTAAGCGCACTTTTTCCTCGAAATTGACTGCCATTTACGCCTTTTATACGACTTGTGCAATCAGCTATTTGGGGTAGGTGATTGCGTTGTCATTAGTAGCCTAACTGTCTATACTCGGCCACCGACCGCCAAGGGCTTTTGGGCTTGCTTTCATTGGGGGTCGCATCCCTGGGTGGTGGTTACCTGACCAGTGCACTCCCCAACAACTTTGCCCTGATTGTTAGGGGCTCTTCAGTGTGAAAAAAAAGCCGTGAAAAGCCAACGACCTGTAAACCTAGACCTAAGGACCATCAAACTCCCAGTCACTGCTTACACGTCCATTCTTCACCGTATCTCCGGTGTCATCCTCTTCGTGTGCCTTGCCATCATGCTTTATGCATTGGACAAGTCGCTGAGCTCCGAGGAAGGCTTCGGTCAGGTGAAAGCGTGTCTGACCAGTCCGCTAGCCAAGCTAGTGATTTGGGGCATCCTGTCCGCTCTGCTGTATCACCTGGTAGCCGGTGTGCGCCATTTGATCATGGACATGGGCATCGGTGAGACGCTGGAAGGCGGCAAACTGGGCTCGAAAATCGTTATCGCCGTTTCCGTGGTGGTAATCGTTCTGGCAGGAGTTTGGATATGGTAACTAACGTCACGAACCTGTCGCGTTCGGGCCTCTATGACTGGATGGCGCAACGTGTGTCTGCGGTCGTTCTCGCGGCTTACTTCATCTTTCTGATCGGATACGTCGTGGCCCACCCTGGCCTCGAGTATGCCCAGTGGCATGACCTGTTCGCCCACAACGGGATGCGTATTTTCAGCCTCCTGGCCCTTGTTGCTCTCGGCGCTCACGCCTGGGTCGGCATGTGGACCATCGCGACTGACTACCTGACGCCAATGGCGTTCGGCAAGTCCGCGACGGCTATACGTTTCCTTTTCCAGGCAGTATGCGGCGTTGCGATGTTCGCTTACTTCGTCTGGGGTGTGCAGATTCTCTGGGGTATCTGAGTCATGGCTAACATTCCAACGATTTCTTTCGACGCCATCATTATTGGTGGTGGCGGTGCCGGCATGCGCGCTGCGCTGCAACTGGCACAGGGCGGTCACAAGACTGCCGTGATCACCAAGGTTTTCCCGACCCGTTCGCACACTGTATCGGCTCAGGGCGGCATCACGTGCGCAATCGCGTCCGCTGACCCGAACGATGACTGGCGCTGGCACATGTACGATACCGTCAAGGGTTCCGACTACATCGGTGACCAGGACGCTATCGAATACATGTGTCAGGAAGGCCCGGCTGCTGTTTATGAGCTGGACCACATGGGCATGCCGTTCTCGCGTACCGAACAGGGCCGTATCTACCAGCGTCCGTTCGGTGGTCAGTCCAAGGACTACGGCAAAGGCGGGCAGGCTGCCCGTACGTGCGCCGCTTCCGACCGTACCGGTCACGCGCTGCTGCACACCCTTTATCAGGGCAACCTGAAAGCCGGTACCACGTTCCTGAACGAGTACTACGCTGTCGACCTGGTGAAAAACCAGGAAGGCGACTTCGTCGGTGTGATCGCGATCTGCATTGAAACCGGCGAAACCACCTACATCCGCGCCAAGGCCACCGTACTGGCTACCGGCGGTGCAGGTCGTATCTACGCTTCCACCACCAACGCCCTGATCAACACCGGTGACGGCGTCGGCATGGCTCTGCGTGCTGGCGTGCCGGTACAAGACATCGAAATGTGGCAGTTCCACCCGACCGGCATCGCCGGCGCCGGTGTACTGGTTACAGAAGGTTGCCGTGGTGAAGGTGGTTACCTGATCAACAAGCACGGCGAGCGTTTCATGGAGCGTTATGCTCCGAACGCCAAAGACCTTGCCGGTCGTGACGTGGTTGCTCGCTCGATGGTTAAAGAAATCATCGCCGGCAACGGTTGCGGTCCGAATGGCGACCACGTACTGCTCAAACTCGACCACCTGGGCGAGGAAGTGCTGCACAGCCGTCTGCCAGGCATCTGCGAACTGTCGAAGACTTTCGCACACGTTGACCCGGTTGTTGCTCCGGTTCCGGTTGTTCCGACTTGCCACTATATGATGGGCGGCGTTGCCACCAATATTCATGGCCAGGCGATCACCCAGGACGCTGAAGGCGTCGACAAGATCATCCCTGGTCTGTTCGCTGTGGGCGAAGTGGCTTGCGTATCGGTTCACGGTGCCAACCGACTGGGCGGCAACTCGCTGCTCGACCTGGTGGTCTTCGGCCGCGCTGCCGGCCTGCACCTGGAAAAAGCTCTGACCGACGGCATCGAATACGACGACGCTACCGAAGCCGACATCGAAGCTGCCTTGTCGCGTTTGAACGCGCTGAACAGCCGTACTGATGGCGAAGACGTGGCTACCCTGCGTCGCGAACTGCAAAACTGCATGCAGAACTACTTCGGTGTATTCCGTACCGGCGAATACATGCAGAAAGGTATCGCTCAGCTTGCTGACCTGCGTACCCGCATCGCCAACGTGAAAATCAACGATAAGTCGCAGGCGTTCAACACTGCTCGTATCGAAGCGCTGGAACTGCAAAACCTGCTGGAAGTGGCTGAAGCTACCGCCATCGCCGCTGAAGTCCGCAAAGAGTCGCGCGGTGCTCACGCCCGCGAAGACTTCGAAGACCGTGACGACGAAAACTGGCTGTGCCACACCCTGTACTTCCCGGGTGACAAGCGCGTCACCAAGCGTGCCGTGAACTTCTCGCCGAAGACTGTTCCGACTTTTGAACCTAAGATTCGGACTTATTAAGGGTGGCCGCCATGTTGCAAGTCAGCGTTTATCGTTACAACCCTGATCAGGACGCCGCGCCGTTCATGCAGGAATTCCAGATCGATACCGGTGGTAAAGATCTGATGGTGCTGGACGTACTGGCCCTGATCAAAGAGCAGGACGAAGGTTTCTCCTATCGTCGCTCTTGCCGTGAAGGCGTTTGTGGTTCCGACGGCATGAACATCAACGGCAAGAACGGTCTGGCGTGCATCACGCCGCTGTCTGCGGTTGTAAAAGGTAACAAGTTGGTTGTTCGTCCACTGCCAGGTTTGCCGGTTATCCGTGACCTGGTCGTCGATATGAGCATCTTCTACAAGCAATACGAGAAGGTGAAGCCTTACCTGCAGAACGACACGCCGGCTCCGGCCATCGAGCGTCTGCAGTCGCCGGAAGAGCGCGAAAAGCTCGACGGTCTGTACGAGTGCATCCTGTGCGCTTGCTGCTCGACCTCTTGCCCGTCCTTCTGGTGGAATCCGGACAAGTTCCTGGGTCCAGCTGCACTGCTGCAAGCTTATCGCTTCCTCGCAGACAGCCGTGACACCAAGACCAACGAGCGTCTGGCTTCGCTCGATGACCCGTTCAGCGTCTTCCGCTGCCGGGGCATCATGAACTGCGTCAACGTATGTCCGAAAGGCCTGAACCCGACTAAGGCCATCGGTCACATCCGTAACATGCTGCTTTCGAGCGGCGTGTGATTCAGCTGCTGTAACCGCTGCACCGTAGAGGCTGTGGCGCGGGCTTCAACCCGCGTCATGGCTATAACCAGAGCAGTAGCCATAAGCTGCGGCTCTTATTTTGAAGAAATGAGACAAGCAGGGGCATCCGGGCTGGTACCCGGACTATCAGTGTGATCCTAAGTGGCTTGTTTTAGTCGCTGCATTCGGACTTCTGCAAGTTTGCTCGGTGTCGACATCGATGGTGTTCCCCTAACCGAGGGTGACCAAGCATGCAAGAAAGCGTGATGCAGCGCATGTGGAACAGCGCCTACCTTTCAGGTGGAAACGCTGCCTATGTGGAAGAGCTTTATGAGCTCTACCTGCACGACCCTAACGCTGTGCCAGAAGAGTGGCGCACCTACTTTCAGAAGTTGCCTGCCGACGGCAACTCTGCCACTGATGTTTCGCACTCGACAATTCGCGATCATTTCGTGCTGCTGGCAAAGAACCAGCGCCGCGCTCAACCGGTTTCCGCCGGCAGCGTGAGCAGTGAGCACGAGAAGAAGCAAGTTGAAGTGCTGCGATTGATCCAGGCCTACCGTATGCGTGGCCACCAGGCAGCCCAGCTTGACCCGCTGGGGCTGTGGCAGCGTCCTGCACCTGCAGACCTGTCGATCAATCATTACGGCTTGACCAATGCCGATCTTGATACGACCTTCCGTGCCGGCGACCTGTTCATCGGCAAAGAGGAAGCGAGCCTACGCGAAATTCACGAAGCGTTGCAGCAGACATATTGCCGCACCATCGGCGCTGAATTTACGCACATCACCGATTCCGAGCAGCGCCAGTGGTTCCAGCAGCGTCTGGAAAGCGTGCGTGGTCGTCCGACGTACTCCGCCGACATCAAGAGCCACCTGCTTGAGCGCGTGACCGCCGGTGAAGGCCTGGAAAAATACCTGGGCACCAAATACCCGGGCACCAAGCGTTTCGGTCTGGAAGGCGGCGAAAGCCTGATTCCGATGCTCGACGAACTGATCCAGCGTTCCGGTTCCTACGGCACCAAGGAAGTCGTCATCGGCATGGCCCACCGTGGCCGTCTGAACGTGCTGGTCAACACCTTCGGCAAGAACCCGCGCGAGCTGTTCGACGAGTTCGAAGGCAAGAAGAAGGTCGAGCTGGGTTCCGGTGACGTTAAATACCACCAGGGCTTCTCGTCCAACGTGATGACCGCCGGCGGTGAAGTTCACCTGGCCATGGCGTTCAACCCGTCCCACCTGGAAATCGTTTCCCCGGTGGTCGAAGGTTCGGTTCGCGCCCGTCAGGATCGTCGTAACGACCCGACTGGTGAGAAGGTTCTGCCGATCTCCATCCACGGTGACGCTGCATTCGCAGGTCAGGGCGTGGTCATGGAAACCTTCCAGATGTCGCAGACCCGCGGTTTCAAGACCGGCGGTACCGTGCACATCGTGATCAACAACCAGGTCGGTTTCACCATCAGCAACCCGCTGGACTCGCGTTCCACCGAGTACGCCACCGACGTTGCCAAGATGATCCAGGCGCCGATCCTCCATGTGAATGGTGATGATCCGGAAGCCGTGTTGTTCGTGACCCAGTTGGCCATCGACTACCGCATGCAGTTCAAGCGTGACGTGGTGATCGATCTGGTCTGCTACCGTCGTCGCGGCCACAACGAGGCCGACGAGCCAAGCGGCACCCAGCCTCTGATGTATCAGCAGATCACCAAACAGCGCACCACTCGTGAGCTGTACGCTGATCGTCTGACCCAGGGCGGTGTGCTGGACGCTGAGCGTGTTCAGGCCAAGGTCGACGAATACCGCAACGCGCTGGACAACGGTCTGCACGTAGTGAAATCGCTGGTCAAAGAGCCGAACAAAGAGCTGTTCGTGGACTGGCGTCCGTATCTGGGCCACGCCTGGACTGCGCGTCACGACACTCGCTTTGATCTGAAGACCCTGCAAGAACTGTCCGCCAAGCTGCTGGAAATTCCGGAAGGCTTCGTGGTTCAGCGTCAGGTCGCGAAGATCTACGAAGACCGTCAGAAAATGCAAGCCGGCGGCCTGCCGATCAACTGGGGTTACGCCGAAACCATGGCGTACGCGACCCTGGCGTTCGAAGGTCACCCGATCCGCATGACTGGTCAGGACATCGGCCGCGGTACGTTCTCGCACCGTCACGCTGTGTTGCACAACCAGAAAGACGCAGGCACCTACATTCCGCTGCAGCACCTGTACGACGGTCAGCCGCGTTTTGACCTGTACGACTCGTTCCTGTCGGAAGAAGCGGTACTGGCATTCGAATACGGTTACTCGACCACCACGCCGGATGCGCTGGTGATCTGGGAAGCCCAGTTCGGCGACTTCGCCAACGGTGCACAGGTTGTAATCGACCAGTTCATCACCAGCGGCGAGCACAAGTGGGGCCGTCTCTGCGGTCTGACCATGTTGCTGCCACACGGTTACGAAGGTCAGGGCCCTGAGCACAGCTCGGCACGTCTTGAGCGTTACCTGCAACTGTGCGCCGAGCACAACATTCAGGTCGCCGTCCCGACTACGCCAGCACAGATCTACCACTTGCTGCGTCGTCAGGTAATTCGTCCGCTGCGCAAGCCGCTGATCGTGCTGACGCCGAAGTCGCTGCTGCGCCACAAGCTGGCCATCTCGACCCTGGAAGATCTGGCCGAAGGTTCGTTCCAGACCGTGATCCCGGAAATCGATGCACTGGACCCGAAAAAGGTCGAGCGCGTTGTTCTGTGTAGCGGCAAGGTCTACTACGACCTGCTGGAAAAACGCCGTGCCGAAGGCCGTGAAGATATCGCCATCGTGCGTATCGAGCAGCTGTACCCATTCCCTGAGGACGACTTGAAAGAAGTCCTGGCTCCATACACCAACGTCAAAAATGCCGTTTGGTGTCAGGAAGAGCCGATGAACCAGGGCGCCTGGTACTGCAGCCAGCACCACTTGCGTCGCAGCATCGGGAACCTCGACAAGTCTCTCGTACTTGAGTACGCGGGCCGTGAGGCTTCTGCTGCACCTGCTTGTGGTTACGCATCGATGCACGCCGAGCAGCAGGAAAAACTCCTGCAAGACGCGTTTACCATTTAACGCCTTCGCGCACCTGAAACCGAATTTAAGGAACCACAGATAATGGCTATCGAGATCAAAGCCCCCACTTTCCCGGAATCGGTTGCCGATGGCACCGTTGCCACCTGGCACAAAAAACCGGGCGACGCTGTCAAGCGCGACGACCTGATCGTCGACATCGAAACTGACAAAGTCGTACTGGAAGTTCTGGCTACCGCTGATGGCGTGCTGGGCGCAATCGTCAAGAACGAAGGCGACACCGTTCTGTCCGACGAAGTGCTGGGCTCCATCGAAGCGGGCGGCGCTGCTGCCGCAGCTCCAGCCGCCGCTGCTGCTCCGGCCGCTGCTGCCGCTGCCCCGGCTGCTGCTGAAGGCGAAGACGATCCTGTTGCTGCTCCTGCTGCGCGCAAGCTGGCTGAAGAAAACGGCATCAACATCGCTTCCGTTGCCGGCACCGGCAAAGGCGGTCGTGTGACCAAGGAAGACGTGGTTGCTGCTGTTGCTGCCAAGAAAGCCGCTCCGGCTGCCGCGCCTGCCAAGGCTGCTGCTCCTTCGGCCGCCGCTCCTGTATTCGCCGCTGGCGACCGCATCGAGAAGCGCGTACCGATGACCCGCGTTCGCGCCACCGTGGCCAAGCGTCTGGTTGAAGCTCAGTCGAACATGGCGATGCTGACCACTTTCAACGAAGTCGACATGACTGAAGTCATGGCCCTGCGTTCGAAGTACAAGGACCTGTTCGAGAAGTCCCACAATGGCGTACGCCTGGGCTTCATGTCGTTCTTCGTCAAGGCTGCTACCGAAGCGCTGAAACGCTTCCCGGCTGTCAACGCGTCGATCGACGGCGGCGACATCGTTTACCACGGCTACGCGGACATCGGCGTTGCCGTTTCCAGCGACCGTGGCCTGGTTGTTCCGGTTCTGCGTAACGCCGAACTGATGAGCCTGGCTGAAATCGAAGGCGGCATCGCAACATTCGGCAAAAAAGCCCGTGACGGCAAACTGTCGATGGACGAGATGACCGGTGGTACCTTCACCATCACCAACGGTGGTACCTTCGGTTCGATGATGTCGACCCCGATCGTCAACCCGCCGCAGGCAGCGATTCTGGGCATGCACAACATCATCCAGCGTCCTATGGCCATCAACGGTCAGGTCGTTATCCGTCCGATGATGTACTTGGCACTGTCCTACGATCACCGTCTGATCGATGGCAAAGAAGCTGTGACTTTCCTGGTGACCATCAAGAACCTGCTGGAAGATCCGGCTCGTCTGTTGCTGGATATCTGATAGAAGCAGTCGCGGGCTTCAGGTTTCAAGTTGCAGGAAAGGGCAGCTTGGCTTGGAGCGCGCGGCTTGAAGCTTTTCGCTAAAGAGGATTTTTTGAATGTCGCAGAAATTTGACGTAGTAGTGATCGGTGCTGGCCCTGGTGGCTACGTGGCTGCCATCAAGGCGGCGCAGTTGGGTCTGACCACTGCCTGCATCGAGAAGTACACCGACGCTGAAGGCAAGCAAGCCCTGGGCGGCACCTGCCTGAACGTGGGCTGCATTCCTTCCAAGGCACTGCTCGACAGCTCCTGGAAATACAAGGAAGCGAAAGAAAGCTTCAACGTTCACGGTATCTCGACTGGCGAAGTCAAAATGGACGTCGCTGCGATGGTTGGCCGCAAGGCTGGCATCGTCAAGAACCTGACCGGCGGCGTTGCTACCCTGTTCAAGGCCAACGGCGTTACTTCGATCCAGGGCCACGGCAAACTGCTGGCTGGCAAGAAAGTCGAAGTCACCAAGCCAGACGGCTCGGTTGAAGTCATCGAAGCTGAAAACGTGATCCTGGCTCCAGGTTCGCGCCCGATCGACATTCCACCGGCTCCGGTTGATCAGAAAGTCATCGTCGATTCGACTGGCGCACTGGAATTCCAGACCGTACCTAAGCGTCTGGGCGTGATCGGCGCTGGCGTGATCGGTCTGGAACTGGGTTCGGTGTGGTCGCGTCTGGGTTCTGAAGTGGTTGTCCTGGAAGCACTGGACACTTTCCTGATGGCAGCGGACACCGCTGTTTCCAAGGAAGCGCTGAAAACCCTGACCAAACAAGGTCTGGACATCAAACTGGGCGCTCGCGTAACCGGCTCGAAAGTCAACGGCGACGAAGTCGTTGTGAACTACACCGATGCCAACGGCGAACAGACCATCACTTTCGACAAGCTGATCGTAGCCGTTGGTCGCCGTCCGGTGACCACTGATCTGCTGGCTTCCGACAGCGGCGTGACCCTCGACGAGCGCGGTTTCGTGCACGTTGACGATCACTGCGCGACCACCGTACCGGGCGTTTTCGCCATCGGTGACGTGGTTCGCGGCATGATGCTGGCTCACAAAGCTTCGGAAGAAGGCATCATGGTTGTCGAGCGCATCAAGGGCCACAAAGCCCAGATGAACTATGACCTGATCCCTTCGGTTATTTATACTCACCCGGAAATCGCGTGGGTTGGCAAAACCGAGCAGGCCTTGAAAGCTGAAGGCGTTGAAGTTAACGTCGGTACCTTCCCGTTCGCCGCTTCCGGCCGTGCCATGGCCGCCAACGATACCGGTGGTTTCGTCAAGGTCATCGCTGATGCCAAGACTGACCGCGTATTGGGCGTGCACGTGATTGGCCCGAGCGCTGCAGAACTGGTTCAGCAGGGCGCGATCGGTATGGAATTCGGCACCAGCGCTGAAGACCTGGGCATGATGGTTTTCTCCCATCCGACCCTGTCTGAAGCCTTGCACGAAGCTGCTCTGGCTGTGAATGGCGGCGCCATCCACATTGCCAACCGCAAAAAGCGTTAACAGACAATAAGAAACCACGGCGGTAACGGCCCGTCGTGAGCCTTGCGAGCAAGTCTCACCGCGGAATGTCCGCTGGACGCAGTCTTGCGTAGCTCAGCTACGCAAGCAGCAGTCACAGGTGGCGCGGCACTCAAACGAGCGCAGCGCCGAATGCGCAGTACCTAACGAAGACGGTAAAAAGCATGAATCTTCACGAGTATCAGGGTAAGCAGCTGTTCGCTGAATACGGCCTGCCAGTTTCCACTGGTTACGCAGTAGACACCCCGGAAGCAGCAGCAGAAGCTTGCGACAAAATCGGCGGCAGCGAGTGGGTTGTCAAAGCCCAGGTCCACGCCGGTGGTCGCGGTAAAGCGGGCGGCGTCAAGCTGGTTCGCAGCAAAGAAGACGCCAAAGCCTTCGCACAGCAGTGGCTGGGCAAGCGTCTGGTGACTTACCAGACTGACGCCAATGGCCAGCCAGTCACCAAGATCCTGGTTGAATCGTGCACTGATATCGCTAAAGAGCTGTACCTGGGCGCTGTCGTTGACCGTTCGAGCCGTCGCATCGTGTTCATGGCTTCCACCGAAGGTGGCGTGGACATCGAGAAAATCGCTCACGACACTCCAGAAAAAATTCTCAAGGCCACTATCGATCCACTGGTTGGCGCTCAGCCATTCCAGGGTCGCGAGCTGGCATTCCAGCTGGGTCTGGAAGGCAAGCAGGTTGCTCAGTTCGCCAAGATCTTCGTAGGTCTGGCCAAGCTGTTCAAGGATCACGACCTGGCTCTGCTGGAAGTGAACCCGCTGGTGATCAAGGCTGACGGCGATCTGCACTGCCTGGACGCCAAGATCAACATCGACGCCAACGCCATGTACCGTCAGCCTAAGCTGAAGACTTTCCACGATCCGTCGCAAGACGATCCGCGCGAAGCGCACGCTGCCAAGTTCGAACTGAACTACGTAGCACTGGAAGGCAACATCGGCTGCATGGTCAACGGTGCTGGCCTGGCCATGGGTACCATGGACATCGTCAACCTGCATGGCGGCAAGCCAGCAAACTTCCTCGACGTAGGTGGTGGCGCTACCAAAGAACGCGTAACTGAAGCGTTCAAGATCATTCTGTCCGACACCAACGTCGCTGCAGTACTGGTCAACATCTTCGGCGGCATCGTTCGCTGCGACATGATTGCCGAAGGCATCATCGGCGCTGTGAAAGAAGTCGGCGTGAAAATCCCGGTTGTTGTTCGCCTTGAAGGCAACAACGCTGAGCTGGGCGCTAAAGTACTGGCAGAAAGCGGTTTGAACATCATCGCTGCTACCAGCCTGACCGACGCTGCTCAACAAGTTGTCAAAGCTGCGGAGGGCAAATAATGAGCGTCCTGATCAATAAAGACACCAAAGTTATCTGCCAGGGTATTACCGGTTCGCAAGGTAGTTTCCACACCCAGCAAGCCATCGAATACGGCACCAAGATGGTTGGTGGCGTAACGCCTGGCAAAGGCGGCACCGAGCACCTGGGTCTGCCAGTGTTCAACACCGTCAAAGATGCAGTAGAAGCCACTGGCGCTACCGCCTCCGTTATCTACGTTCCGGCTCCTTTCTGCAAAGATTCGATCCTGGAAGCGGCATTCGGCGGCATCAAGCTGATCGTTTGCATCACCGAAGGCATTCCTACCCTGGACATGCTGGACGCTAAAGTTAAGTGCGACGAGCTGGGCGTAGTCCTGATCGGCCCTAACTGCCCAGGCGTTATCACTCCGGGCGAGTGCAAGATCGGCATCATGCCAGGTCACATTCACTTGCCAGGCAAGGTCGGTATCGTTTCGCGTTCCGGCACCCTGACCTACGAAGCTGTGAAGCAGACTACTGACGCCGGTTTCGGTCAGTCGACTTGCGTCGGCATCGGTGGTGACCCGATCCCGGGTTCGAACTTCATCGACATCCTGAAGCTGTTCCAGGAAGACCCGAAGACCGAAGCGATCGTGATGATCGGTGAGATCGGCGGTTCGGCTGAAGAAGAAGCGGCTGCCTACATCAAGGCACACGTGACCAAGCCGGTTGTTTCCTACATCGCTGGTGTGACTGCTCCTCCGGGCAAGCGCATGGGCCATGCTGGCGCAATCATCTCTGGCGGCAAAGGCACTGCAGACGAGAAATTCGCTGCGCTGCAAGACGCAGGCGTTAAAACCGTGCGTTCGCTGGCAGACATCGGCAAGGCCCTGGCCGAGCTGACCGGTTGGGCTGTCAAGTAAGCCTCGCGCTTAGCTGACGCTTCACCAAACAAAGGCCACCTTCGGGTGGCCTTTGTCGTTTCTGGCATTCGCTGATTTATAGGCTTGCCCCCAATTACATGCAAAAACGCGACACGGAAACGTCGCGTATCGGATAGTTCGCCCTCTAACAGTGCGTTTGTAAGTCAAATTCGTTAGGCTAGCAGCCATTTTTGCGTCTGCCGCCCACAAGGCATGCAACGCGCTTTAAGGGTCAGTCCCATACGGATCGACAGCATTTCCCTAATTACACAGGGCAATCCCCCTCTAAATTCCGATTCAGTAGTGTGGTATTACCTTAATGAAAGTTTTGAAAGGTCAGGACATCCTGGCACTTGGCTTTATGACATTTGCCCTGTTCGTTGGGGCTGGAAACATCATTTTCCCGCCGATCGTTGGCTTGCAGGCCGGACCTCACGTCTGGATGGCCGCGCTGGGCTTCCTGATCACTGCGGTCGGTCTGCCGGTGATCACCGTCGTTGCACTGGCCAAGGTCGGTGGGGCAATGGATGCGCTGAGCAGCCCGATCGGCAAGATCGCTGGCGGCATTCTGGCGGCGGCGTGCTATCTGGCGGTCGGCCCGTTGTTCGCCACCCCGCGTACCGCGACCGTATCGTTTGAAGTGGGTCTGGCGCCGCTGACCGGCGAAAGCCCGCTGGCGCTGTTCCTCTACAGTTCGGTGTACTTCCTGCTGGTGTTCTTCATCTCGCTCTACCCAGGGCGTTTGCTGGACACTGTTGGCCGCTTCCTCGCGCCGTTGAAAATCATCGCGCTGGCAGTGCTGGGTATCGCTGCATTCGCCTTGCCGGCGGGTGACATCGGCCACGGCACGCCGGAATACGTGGCGGCACCGTTCTCTCAAGGGTTCATCAATGGTTACCTGACCATGGATACCCTGGGTGCACTGGTGTTCGGCATCGTCATCGTTAACGCGATCCGCTCCCGTGGCGTCGAGTCGCCGGCGCTGATCACCCGTTACGCGATCATCGCCGGCCTGATTGCCGGTGTCGGTCTGGCGCTGGTTTACGTCAGCCTGTTCCGCCTCGGTTCCGGCAGTCACGAAGTGGCAGCAGGCGCGACCAACGGCGCGGCGGTATTGCATGCGTATGTGCAACACACCTTCGGTTCGCTGGGCAGCGGTTTCCTCGCGGTGCTGATCTCGCTGGCGTGTCTGGTGACGGCGGTCGGTCTGACTTGTGCCTGTGCCGAATACTTCAGCCGTGTGTTGCCACTGTCCTACAAGACTCTGGTGATCATTCTGGCGGCGTTCTCGCTGCTGGTGTCCAACCTGGGCCTGACCAAGCTGATTGCTTTCTCGATCCCGGTGCTGACCGCGATCTATCCGCCGTGCATCGTGCTGGTGGCGCTGAGCTTCTGCAAAGACTTCTGGCATGAGCACGGCCGGATTCTCGGCCCGGTGATGCTGGTGTCGTTCGTGTTCGGCACCATCGACGCGCTGAAAGGCGCTGGTCTGGCCGGCTGGATGCCATCGCAACTGTCGCACCTGCCGCTGAGCGAGCAGGGCCTGGCATGGCTGGTGCCGTGCGTGATGACCCTGGTTGTCGCGGTGGTTTGCGATCGCCTGCTGGGCAAGCGCAGCGAAGCCGTTGCCTGACGTTGTCTGACCCGCCAAAAGCGGGTCTTCAACGTTTAAACAGAAATGCCCCGTATCAATCGATACGGGGCATTTTTTATGTGCGTCAGGCAGTGTCTTTTTCCCTAGGCTAACGTCGAAGGATTGCCGAAATCTCAATGTGGGAGCGAGCCTGCTCGCGAAAGCGGCGTATCGCGCAACATTGATGACGGCTGACACACCGCTATCGCGAGCAGGCTCACTCCTACAGGTACAACATCCGCATCTCACAAGGAATTGCATGTCGTTCATCCAAGCCAACCTGATTCACTTGCTCGCCGCCATCTGGTTTGTCATCTGCTGGGGCGGTTATACCCGTTATGCCTCCTGGAAGGGGCGCGATACAGCGTGCCTGGCCAGCGTGCTGCACTTGTACCGTGAAGACTGGATGCGCCGCATGCTGCTGCGCGACAACCGCATTGCCGATGCCAGTGTGATCGGCAATCTGGAACGCAATGCCTCCTTCTTCGCTTCCAGCACGCTGATCATCCTCGCCGGTATTCTTACCGTGCTCGGTGCATCCGAGCGGGCGGTGTCGTTGCTGGCAGACATCCCGATGGTGCAGCAGGCGTCGCAGGGCATGTCGGAAATCAAGTTGCTGTGTCTGGCGATGGTGTTCGTCTATGCCTTCTTCACCTTCAGTTGGTGCATGCGTCAGTACAACTTCGCGGCCGTGTTGGTTGGCTCGGCGCCAATGATCGGTGAGCGACATGTTTCCGAACAGGAGCGCAAGGCGTTCGCTGCGCGGGCGGCGCGGGTGATTTCGATGGCGGCCAACCAGTTTAACTTCGGGCTGCGCTCTTACTACTTCGGCATGACCATGCTGGCGTGGTTCGTCAGCCCGTGGCTGTTCATGCTGATGAGCGCCGGTGTGGTATTGGTCTTGTACCGCCGCGAGTTTCATTCCGACGTTCTCGATGTCATGGTCTATACCCCTACAGAAGCCCCCCTTCCCGAAACAAACAAAGAGGTCGCTTGATGAGTATTCCGTTCTGGTGTGTGTTTATCACTGCGCTGTTGATTTATATCGCGCGTATGCCGGTGGGCAAGGCGATGAAAGAACAGGGCGGTTACAACAACCACTTGCCGCGCCAGCAACAAGCGCAACTGACCGGTTACGGCGCGCGAGCGCTGGCGGCGCATCAGAATACGATTGAAGCGTTCATGTTGTTTGCGGTCGGTGTGTTGATGGCGCACACCACTCAAACGGCAGGATGGCTGATCGATACATTGGCAATCGTTTTTGTTATCGCGCGGATCCTCTACTTGTGGCTCTATCTGGCCGACCAGCCCAAGCTGCGCAGCCTGGTTTGGGTAGTTGGCGTACTGTGCTCGCTGTTACTGATGATTAGTCCGACTTTTAGAACTGTCTTGCTCTAAGGAGAGCCTGGCGCTAAATGACAGGCAAAAGAAAACCCGCACTTGGCGGGTTTTCTTTTTTCTGCAGCAAAAAGCGAATTATTGCTTCTTGGCAGCTTCTTCTTGAGCAGCGGCGTTCGATTCAGCCTGAGCTTTGGCAGCTTCGGCGTTTTCTTTCGCAGCGTCGTTCACTTTATCCTGAGCTTTGTTCATGTCTTGCTGAGCTTGTTCAGCATGTTGGTTGGCATCTTGAGCTTTGTCCTCGGATTTTTTATCGCAGGCAGCGAGACCGAGGGAAGCGGTCAACATCAAGGCAATAGCAAAAGTCTTACGCATGGGGTGTTTCTCCTTATGGAAAATAACTACTGGCCTTAAGAACTCGGCGCTACAGGTTAAGTTCCTCATTTCTTTCAGATATATAAGTTTGTTTTTACACGGAACTTTTGCTGTTTTGCTTGCTACTGGCAAAAGGCTCTAACGAGAGTAATTATCAAATGGCCGAGAACAGCGTTTTTGAGCGTGCAACGCGATTTTTATCGGCGTTGCGTCACTGTCAGGTACTGGGTTTGCAGGTGCATAGCGCCTCAAGTGAAGGGCTCACCGTAATCTTGCCGTACAGCCCGCAAATAGTCGGTAACCCGGAAACCGGCGTGATCCATGGCGGCGCGATTACGGCGTTGATGGACACCGCCTGTGGCATGTCGACGTTGTGCGTGCTGCCGGAGTTCGAGGTCTGCCCGACCCTCGACCTGCGCATCGATTACATGCACGCCGCCGAGCCGAACAAAGCGGTGTACGGATTCGCCCAGTGCTACCGCGTAACCACCGATGTGATCTTTGCCCGTGGCTTCGCTTACCAAGATGACCCCGAGCAGCCCATCGCCCATGTGGTCGGTACGTTCATGCGCATGGGCAAGGGCCTCAAAGGCACTAAGGGCTTTGGCGGCGCGATCAAGGGAGAAGGGCAATGAGCGATGACTTGAAGCAGCAGTTGCAGCAGGCTCACATTCACGGCGACTACGCGCCGCTGTTGCAGTTGATTCCCTACGCCGGGCTGATCGGCATTGAATGCTCGCGAGTCGGTGATGAACTGCTGTTCAAGCTGCCGGCGAACAAGGACAACATTGGTAACCCTTTATTGCCGGCGATCCATGGCGGGGTGATCGCCGGATTCATGGAACTGGCCGCCGCCCTGCATCTGTTGATTTTCACCGGTGCGCCCGGTGTGCCGAAGATTATCGATTTTTCCCTCGATTACCTGCGCGCCGGGCAATTCCGCGATACCTGGGCCAAGTGTCAGGTCTGCCGCCAGGGCCGCCGCGTCGCCAACGTCGCCATCACCGCCTGGCAAAGCACCGAAAGCGAACCGATTGCCACCGCCCGTGCGCACTTCAAAATCGATGAGCCCTTGAAATCCTGAACAGCGCCCCAAACTCACAAGACAACCCGCCGCCGACCATTTCGGGTCGCGGCCACTGCCATCTGATTGGAGTTTGATGACCATGAGTGTGGAAACTCAAAAGGAAACCCTGGGCTTCCAGACCGAGGTAAAGCAGCTGCTGCACCTCATGATCCATTCGCTGTATTCCAACAAGGAAATCTTCCTTCGCGAATTGATCTCGAACGCCTCTGACGCTGTCGACAAGCTGCGCTTCGAAGCCCTGGCCAAGCCAGAGTTGCTCGAGGGTGGCGCTGATCTGAAAATCCGTGTGAGCTTCGACAAGGACGCCAAAACCGTCACCCTCGAAGACAACGGTATCGGCATGAACCGTGACGATGTGATCACCCACCTGGGGACCATCGCCAAATCCGGCACCGCGGATTTCATGAAGAATCTTTCGGGCGATCAGAAAAAGGATTCACACCTGATCGGCCAGTTCGGTGTCGGCTTCTACTCTGCCTTCATCGTTGCCGACCAGGTTGATGTGTACTCCCGCCGCGCCGGCACTCCGGCCAGCGAAGGCGTGCACTGGTCGTCGAAAGGCGAGGGCGAGTTCGAAGTCGCCACCATCGAAAAACCAGAACGCGGCACCCGCATCGTCCTGCACCTGAAAGCCGCGGAAGACGAGTTTGCTGATGGCTGGCGTCTGCGCAACATCATCAAGAAGTACTCCGACCACATCGCGCTGCCGATCGAGTTGCCGAAAGAAGCGGCTGCTGCCGAAGGCGAAGAGGCTCCTGCCGCTGAATGGGAAACCGTCAACCGCGCCAGCGCCCTGTGGACTCGCCCTCGCACTGAAGTGAAGGACGAGGAATACCAGGAGTTCTACAAACACATCGCTCACGACTTTGAAAACCCGCTGGCCTGGAGCCACAACAAAGTCGAAGGCAAGCTCGAATACAGCTCGCTGCTGTACGTGCCGGCCCGCGCACCGTTCGACCTGTACCAGCGTGAAGCGCCGAAGGGCCTGAAGCTTTACGTGCAGCGTGTGTTCGTGATGGATCAGGCCGAGTCGTTCCTGCCGCTGTACCTGCGCTTCATCAAAGGTGTGGTCGACTCCAACGACCTGTCGCTGAACGTGTCGCGCGAGATCCTGCAGAAAGACCCGATCATCGATTCGATGAAGACCGCGCTGACCAAGCGCGTGCTCGACATGCTGGAAAAACTGGCGAAAAACGAGCCTGAGCAATACAAGGGCTTCTGGAAGAACTTCGGTCAGGTCATGAAAGAAGGCCCGGCAGAAGACTTCGCCAACAAAGAGAAAATTGCCGGTCTGTTGCGGTTCGCATCGACCAACGGCGACGACGGCGAGCAGATCGTCGGTCTGGCCGACTACCTGGCGCGCGCCAAGGAAGGTCAGGACAAGATCTACTACCTCACCGGCGAAACCTACGCGCAGGTCAAGAACAGCCCGCACCTGGAAGTCTTCCGCAAGAAAGGCATCGAAGTGCTGCTGCTGACCGACCGCATCGACGAGTGGCTGATGAGCTACCTCAGCGAGTTCGACGGCAAGACCTTTGTCGACGTGGCACGTGGTGACCTCGATCTGGGCAACCTGGACTCGGAAGAGGACAAGAAAGCCGCGGAAGAAGTCGCCAAGTCCAAAGAAGGTCTGGTTGAGCGTCTGAAAACCGCGCTGGGCGATTCCGTGGCTGAAGTTCGCGTATCGCATCGTCTGACCGATTCGCCGGCGATTCTGGCCATCGGCGAGCAGGACCTGGGTCTGCAAATGCGCCAGATCCTCGAAGCCAGCGGGCAGAAGGTTCCGGATTCCAAGCCGATCTTCGAATTCAACCCGAGCCACCCGCTGATCGAGAAACTCGATGGCGAGCAGAGCGAAGAGCGTTTTGGCGATCTGTCGCACATTCTCTTCGATCAGGCAGCCCTGGCTGCTGGCGACAGCTTGAAGGATCCGGCCGCGTATGTGCGCCGTCTGAACAAGCTGCTGGTTGAACTGTCGGTTTAACCAAGTCGTAGAAAAACCCGCTTCGGCGGGTTTTTTCATTCTGGTGTTTAACCAATCTGGAGTCAGAAATGAGCCAAGTCACTGTACGTTCCGTGGTCTATCAGATTGACGGCCAGCCTTATGAAGGTCGTCTGGCGTTCGACGCCGAGCACAAGGGGGCGCTGCCGGGTTTGTTGATGGCGCCGAACTGGATGGGTGTCAGCGCTGGCGCTGAAGAGATCGCCAAGTCGGTCGCGGCCGAGGGCTACGTGGTGTTGATCGCTGACGTCTACGGTCAGGCTGTACGTCCGCAGAATGCTGACCAGGCTGGCGCGGCAATGATGCCGTTGAAGGATGACCGTGCGTTGCTGCGCAAGCGTATGCAGGCGGCGTTCGATCAACTGCAGAAGCAAGGCGAAGCGGCGGTTGATACGTCGAAACTGGCGGTGTTCGGTTTCTGCTTTGGTGGTTGCTGTGCGCTGGATCTGGCTCGCACGGGGGCGCCGGTGAAGGCGGCGGTGTCGTTCCACGGTACGCTGGATTCGCCGAACCCGGCGGATGCGCAGAACATCAAGGGCTCGGTGTTGGTGTTGCATGGTGCTTCCGACCCGTTGGTGCCGAAGGAGCAGTTGCCGGCGTTTGAAGACGAGATGAACGCGGCGAACGTGGATTGGCAGTTGTTGAGCTACGGCGGTGCGGTGCACTCGTTTACTGATCCGCATGCCAATGTGCCGGGCAAGATGATGTACGACGCGAAGACGGCGAAGCGCGCGTTCAAGTCGATGCATGATTTGCTGGATGAAGTGTTCAAGGGCTGAAAAGCGAAGAGCCCCTCACCCTAACCCTCTCCCAGAGGGAGAGGGGACTGATTGGGGGATGCTCAGGGATTACGCCGACCTGAAAGTGCCCGGGGTGAATCCATAATCACCAAGACTTTTCAGGTCGATGTATGACGCCAGACACCTCGGTCGGCTCCCTCTCCCTCCGGGAGAGGGCTGGGGTGAGGGTAAAGGCTTAACGCGGCAACTCGATCCGCTCAACTTCCCCCGGCACAGTCGGCCAGTCCCCGGCCGCCCATTTGCGCCGTGCCTCATCGATCGCCGCCGGATCGCTTGCAACAAAATTCCAGTTGATCCGCCGAGGCCCGTCCAACGGCGCGCCGCCGAACACCACCGCGTGCACATCACTTTCGGCAAACAGACTCATCTCTTCCCCGGCCGGCAATACCGCCAGCGCATGCGGTTCAAGCGCTTCACCGTTCAGTTGCGCATACCCACTCAGCACATAAACCGCTCGCTCTTCATGCTCTGTCGGAATCAGCAGGGTGGTCGCCGTTTGCATCTTCACTTCCGCATACAACGTAGGAGAGAGCACCGGAACCGGCGATTCCAGGCAAAAGCCTGACCCGGCAATCATGCGAATCTGCACGCCGAGGTTATCGCTGACCGGCAAGGTCGCCGCAGGGTGATGGCTGTAATGCCCAGCACCTTGCTCGTGCTCCTTGGGCGAGGCCAGCCAGATTTGCAAACCGTGCATGGTGAAGCTTTGCTCCCACAGCGGCTCTGGCGTGCGCTCAACGTGCGCAATCGCGCTGCCGGCAGTCATCCAGCTGACGTCGCCAGCGCCGACCACCTGATCGGAGCCAAGGCTGTCCTTGTGCTGGAGCTGCCCTTCAAACAAATACGTGAGGGTCGACAGACCGATGTGCGGGTGCTGTCGGATATTCATGCCCTTGCCCGTCGGATAAACCGTCTCGAGCATGTGGTCGAAAAACACGAAAGGCCCGACGCTGCGGCATTTGGCTGACGGCAGCGGGCGCAGAATCGGCTGGCCTTCGACGTCCTCGGCGCGCGGGCGGATGATCAGAGGTTGCGTGTCCATGGTGCATTCCAGGCTGAGCGGGTGATGCCAGAAGCATAACCCGCCGCTGGCATCAGGAGGATTACTGGCTATCAAAGCCTTGCGGGGCGTGGGTTTCGATCGTCACTTCGCTGGTGGTCATCAGCTTGTGAATCGGGCAGCGATCGGCTACGCGCAGCAGTTCCTCGCGCTGGGCGTCGGTGAGCACGCCTTTCAGAGTGAGGGTGACGTGCAGGACGTATTTGCCTTTCTGCTCCTCACTGTTGTCGCGTTTGACGTCGACACCGACACCGGTCAGCGGGATGTCTTTCTTCTTCGCGTACATCTTCAGGGTCAGTGCCTTGCAGGCGCCGAGGGCCGCATCGAAATAGTCGTGCGGCTCAGGTGCCGAGCCTTCGCCGCCTGCCGATTTCGGCACGTCGGCAAACAGTTCGTGATCATCAATCTGTACGGTGTGGCGGAAACCTTCAGCGGAGACGGTATTGACGGTAACGGTCATGGGAACCTCACTGGCAGTAGGAAAAGTCGTTCGATCAAAAAAGACCTTGCAGTTATAGAGCATTCCCACCGGTACGCGTTCCACTTTCCTGCGGGATGAACCCTTGTCGTCAGGGCGGGGTCTAGGCTATGCCTACTTCCTGGAGATTACTTGTGTCCCTGTATCGTTTGATTCTTGTCTGCCTTCTGCTGCTTGCCGGCAATGTCAGCGCCCGCGAATACACCTACAGCGATGCACACCTGCATTACGTGGATTTTTTCCAGGAAAGCGCGGGCATGGAGAAATTGCTGACGGCCATGAAGGACAGTTCCGTCGAGCATGTGATGATTTCCGGGATTCCGGTGGCGAAGAAATGGCATGAGGACGAACCCAAGCGTCCGCGCTATTACGCGGGCGATGACGCCGATGCCTATTGGTACAGTGCGACCGACGTGATCGTTGCCGATGCGGTGCAGAAGCTGTCACCCGAGCAGCGCCCGTACTTTCATCCGTTCCTCTCGGGCTTCAACCCGAACGACAAGAATTCAGCCGCGCACATCCAGCGCATGCTCGATCTGTATCCGGGGCTGTGGCAGGGCATTGGCGAGGTGTTCACTCGTCATGATGACCTCACGGCGCTGACGTCCGGCGATACGCCGCGCGCCAACAACGAAGCCATGACCAAGATCTATCATCTGGCCGCCGAGAACGATCTGCCGGTGATGCTGCATTCCAACATCACCTCCAAGCTTGAGAAAAATCCGCTGTACCTGAAGGAAATCGAAGAGCCGCTGCGTAATCACCCACACACGCGATTCATTTGGGCTCACGCCGGCACCAGCGCTGAAATCCATCGACATCAGACGCAACTGAGTTTCTTGCTGCCCACGCTGACGCGCATGCTTGAGGCGTATCCCAACCTGTTTATCGACCTGTCCTGGAGCATGCTCACGCCGTATCTGCTGGATGAGCAGGGCAAACCGCGTCCTGAGTGGCTGGCGCTGGTGGAAAAATACCCGGAACGCTTCATGCTCGGCTCCGACGTAGTAGGGCGTTTCAATAAGCTCGGTCAGGAAATGCATAGCTTCAAGCCTTTCCTTGATGCGCTGCCGGAGAATATTGCGCAGAAGGTCGCAAGAGATAACTTCCTGGCTATCTTGCCGCGAACGGTGTTCAAGTCCGGCAAAACCGCGCTGAATCGTTAATGCCTTCGGTTCGAAGTATTAAGGCCTTTTGATATCACATTTTGGTCTTACGCATTTTTTCGCCGGGCCGATACCTTCTAAAGCAACCAGCTGCAGGGTTGATGCAGCGCTTTTGGAAGGAACCAGAGCAATGAGTATCCGTAGTCTCAATATCGCCCCGCGCGCCGGCCTCGGTTTTGGCGTGTTGGCGCTGATGGTATTTGCCCTTGGGGCGTTCGCTTTATTGCAAATGTCGAACATGCGCGCGCAGTCCGACGAGGTTGATAACAAC
Organism: Pseudomonas sp. 43A; assembly: GCF_013363935.1. NCBI lineage: Bacteria > Pseudomonadati > Pseudomonadota > Gammaproteobacteria > Pseudomonadales > Pseudomonadaceae > Pseudomonas > Pseudomonas sp. 43A. The sequence goes on along the minus strand of NZ_CP054880.1, from coordinate 5,213,897 downwards.
TGGCTGCCGAGCGTGATGGCGGTCGGTGAGATGAGTCAGGACATGCTGCGCCTGAGGGCGCTGACCATGCGGCTGCTGCTCAATCGTGATCCGCAGGCGCTCGAGCAAAACGTTGCCAAGCTTAATGAATTGCGCGATGTACTCAGTGAAGCCCAGCAGCGTTATGACGTGCTGATCGTGTTGCCCGAGGAGCGCAAGCTGTTCGACCGTTTCAAGGTCGCCGAGCACCAGTATCTGGAGTTTCAGGCGCAGGTCATGCAGCTCTCTGCACAGAATCGGGTCGAGGAGGCCGCGACCATTCTCAACGGGCAGATGAGTCCTTTGGCCGATGAAATCGCAGTGCTTTTACGCGAACTGGTTGAGCTGAATAAACACAATGCCAATCTCGCCACTGAAGCCGCGCGGTTGGTGTTTATCAATTCGCGAGTGTGGGTTGGGGTGATGATCGGCGTTACTGCGCTGATCACCATCGGTCTGGCCCTGCTACTGACGCGCAGCATCGTGCTGCCGCTGGCGCAATCGCTGGGTGTCGCCGAGGTGGTGGCCGGTGGTGATCTGACCGGCGATATCAGCATCAGCGGCAAGGACGAGCCGGCGCGACTGCTGCAGGCGCTCAAGAGCATGCAACACAACCTGCGCGACACGATTAGGCAAATCTCCGAGTCCTCCAGCCAGTTGGCCTCGGCGTCGGAGGAGCTGAGTTGCGTCACGGAAGACGCTACGCGCGGGTTGCATCAGCAGAGCCTGGAGATCGAACAGGCGGCCACGGCGGTCAATCAGATGACGGCTGCGGTGGAGGAGGTGGCGAGCAATGCGGTGGCCACCTCCGAGGCTTCTCGTGAATCCGATCGCATAGCCCAGCATGGCCGCGAGCAGGTGCATCAAACGGTGTTGTCTATCGAATCGCTTGCCGATGATGTGACGGCCAATGCGAGTCAGGTGGAAGATCTGGCGCAGAAGGTCTACAGCATCAGCAAAGTGCTGGATGTGATTCGTTCGATTGCCGAGCAGACCAATCTGCTCGCTTTGAATGCTGCGATCGAGGCAGCGCGGGCCGGTGATGCCGGGCGCGGGTTTGCGGTGGTGGCGGATGAGGTGCGGGCGTTGGCTCACCGCACGCAGCAGTCGACCCAGGAAATCGAGCAGATGATCGGTGGGATTCAGCAGGGTACCGATTCGGCGGTCAGTTCGATGCAGCAGAGTAATGTGCGGGCGCGTTCGACGCTGGAGTTGGCCAAGGCGGCCGGGACTGCACTGGAAGAGATCGCCTCGGCGTTCACGCTGATCAACGAGCGCAACCTGGTGATCGCCAGTGCCTCGGAGGAGCAGGCAGCGGTGGCTCGGGAGGTGGATCGCAATCTGATGAATATTCGTGATCTGGCGATGCAGACCTCGGCGGGAGCCAATCAGACCAGTGCGGCGAGTCAGGAGTTGTCGCGGTTGGCGGTGGATTTGAACAGCATGGTGGCCAAATTCTCGGTTTGAGTTTTGCCTTCAAAAGCCCCTCACCCTAGCCCTCTCCCGGAGGGAGAGGGGACTGACCGTGGGAGATTGGCGAGTTACACCGACCTGATCTTGCTTTGGTGAATCCATAATCGACTCGATTTTCAGGTCGATGTATGGCGCCAGACATCTCGGTCGGCTCCTTCTCCCATTGGGAAAGGGGACTGACCGTGGGAGATTGGCGAGTTACACCGACCTGATGTTGCTTTGGTGAATCCATAATCGACTCGATTTTTAGGTCGATGTATGGCGCCAGACATCTCGGTCGGCTCCTTCTCCCATTGGGAAAGGGGACTGACCGTGGGAGATTGGCGAGTTACACCGACCTGATGTTGCTTTGGTGAATCCATAATCGACTCGATTTTTAGGTCGATGTATGGCGCCAGACATCTCGGTCGGCTCCTTCTCCCATTGGGAAAGGGGACTGACCGTGGGAGATTGGCGAGTTACACCGACCTGATCTTGCTTTGGTGAATCCATAATCGACTCGATCTTACAGGTCGATGCATAGCGCCAGACATCTCGGTCGGCTCCCTCTCCTTCGGGAGAGGGCTGGGGTGAGGGGTGAAGGTGACACATAAAATCGGGCTAAAGCGCAGACAAAAAAAGCCCCGCATTTCGCGGGGCTCTTTGTTCTTGCGGCGGATCAACTGCCTTTAACGGTTTTACCGTTGACCGTGCCGTCCTGGAGCATGATGTTGTACTCCTTGCCGTCAGTTTCGACTTGTTGCAGGCGAACCAGCAAGTAATCCCAGTCCTTGGCGAACCACAGCACGGTGGTGCGCTTGCTTTGCGTCGGGTCGCGCACGCGCTCGACCTTGATCGCATCGATCTTGCCGGCCTTGGTTTCGACTTTTTCCGAACCCAGTACACGGAAGTCATAGGTATCGACTTCGCCGTCATCGACCACTTGATAGCTCATGGTCTTCTTGCCGGCAGCGACGTCATGTTGCAGTGCCAACTGATAGGTGGACTTGTCGACCATGCCACGGTTCAGCGGGATTTTCACCGCGTCGCCACGGTCGGTACCGGTGACCATTTTGCTGTTCCAGTCGAAATCCAGATCAGCCTTTTTCGCTTTGCCCAGGCCACCACGTTCAAAATGGTAGGACTGCGGCAGCAAAGTGTCCTTGTCCAGGGTCAGGGTGCTTTCTTCAGTCAGGCTGGCGATCATCATCGAGGCCTTGAAGCTGAGCTTCCAGACGCCGTTGGCTTCCTTGACCAGACTGCGCTCGGCGGTGCCGCTCATGGGCAGTTGCTTCCAGTCGGCGGTGTAGCTGGCGGAGAACGGTTGAAGTTCGGCTGCCTGCGCGAAGGGCAGGGCGAGCAGAGCGCAAGCGAAGAGCAGGGCGCGACGCATAATATCTCCTAGTGTCGAATCAAGTGGCCGCTGGCCGCGAGTAACTGGCCATCCAGTAAAGCACCGTGTTCACCGAGTGCCAGCCTGCCTTCGGCAAACCAGCGAACAGCCATCGGGTAGATCAGGTGTTCCTGAACGTGGACTCGCTGCGCAAGACTCTGCGGCGTGTCGTGCAACTCTACCGGTAATACTGCTTGTACGACCAGTGGTCCGCCATCGAGTTCCTCGGTGACGAAGTGCACGGAGCAGCCATGCTCAGTGTCGCCGGCCTCCAGCGCGCGCTGATGAGTGTGTAACCCTTTGTATTTGGGTAGCAGCGACGGGTGGATGTTGAGCAGGCGACCCTGGTAGTGGCGAACGAAGTCAGCGCTGAGAATGCGCATGAAGCCGGCCAGTACCACGAGTTTCGGATTGAATTCGTCGATCAGTTCGATCAGAGCAGCATCGAAGGCCTCGCGACCTTCGAATGCCTTGTGATCCAGCGAGCGGGTGGCGATACCCGCATCACTGGCGCGTTGCAGGCCGTAGGCGTCGGCGCGATTGGAAATCACTGCAGCGATGCGGACCGGGTTGTCGCCGGCCCGCGTGCTGTCGATCAGAGCCTGCAAGTTACTGCCGGTGCCGGACAACAGCACCACGACATCACAGGTTGCGGACATTAATGAGCCTTAAGGTTCTGCAGATCAACCTGAGCTGCGCCTTCGGCGGCAGCAGCGATCTGACCGATCACCCAAGGCTGTTCGCCGGCGTCACGCAGGGTGTTCAGCGCCACTTCAACGTGCTCCTGAGCCACGCAGATGACCATGCCAACGCCGCAGTTCAGCACGCGGTGCATCTCGGTCTCGTCAACGTTGCCTTTCTCTTGCAGCCAATCGAATACGGCCGGGCGAGTCCAGCTAGCCACGTCAACCACCGCCTGAGCGCCTTTTGGCAGAACGCGCGGGATGTTGTCGAGCAGGCCGCCACCGGTGATGTGGGCCATGGCTTTGACGGCGCCGGTGTCTTTGATCAGCTTGAGCAGCGGCTTCACGTAGATGCGGGTCGGGGCCATCAGCAGGTCGGTCAGCGGTTTGCCGTCGAGCTGGATGTTTTCGATGTCGGCACCGGAGACTTCGATGATCTTGCGGATCAGCGAGTAGCCGTTGGAGTGCGGGCCGGACGATGGCAGCGCGATCAGCGCGTCACCGGTGGCGACTTTCGAGCCGTCGATGATCTCCGACTTTTCCACGACGCCGACGCAGAAACCGGCCAGGTCGTAGTCTTCGCCTTCGTACATGCCAGGCATTTCAGCGGTTTCGCCGCCAACCAGCGAGCAACCCGACAGTTCGCAGCCAGCGCCGATGCCGGTCACGACTTGGGTCGCGGTCTCGACGTTCAGTTTGCCGGTGGCGTAGTAGTCGAGGAAGAACAGTGGCTCTGCGCCGCACACCACGAGGTCGTTCACGCACATGGCAACCAGGTCGATGCCGATGCTGTCGTGCTTGTTCAGGTTCAGCGCCAGACGCAGCTTGGTGCCGACGCCGTCGGTGCCGGAAACCAGCACTGGCTGCTTGTAGCCGGCCGGGATTTCGCAGAGGGCGCCGAAACCGCCCAGGCCGCCCATGACTTCCGGGCGCGCAGTGCGCTTGGCGACGCTCTTGATGCGTTCGACCAATGCTTCACCGGCGTCGATGTCTACACCGGCGTCCTTGTAGCTCAGGGAGGGTTGCTTGCTCATGATCCAGGCCTTTAGGGGAGGGGATTCAGGGGTAACGACCGAGTTCAGCGGGAACTTCGAAATCGACGGGGCGATGGCCTCACGCGAGTTTCGAGGTGCCCGGCTGTTGCCGGTCTGCGAAGGCGCGCGATTTTATCAGGCTTGAGGGGCAGCGGCCATCCTCGCACCGACGGGCAGGGCCATATCCACGGAAATTTTTTGCAATTGAGGCGAATGAACGCCTGTATAAGGTGGGGCAATTAACCGTCTATCGTTATCACTGTGCAAAAACTTACCGCTGTCGTGTGAATGTTTGGTGCTGGCAGATTGTCACAGCCTTGCTCAACCGATTCACGCGGCCTGTTCCAGCCGCTCCTGTCGACGGGAATTTTCCATGCGTTTTTGTAAATTGTTGTTTGTGGGTTGTTTGTCTCTGATCAGCCTGGCGAGTCACGCCGAAAACCTCAAAGGCCTTTATCAAGTGCGTGAGCCGGTCAACGGCCAGGCACCGGAGGAGCGTGATCGCGCCACCCAAGCAGCGCTGGATACCTTGGTGCTGCGTTTGACGGGCGATCCGAAAGCTGCGCAAAACCCGGGGCTGGCGGCGATTCGCAAGGATCCGCAGCAGATCATCAGTCAGTTCGGTTTTGATGCTGGCCCCCCGGAGGTGCTGAAGGTCGATTTCGATCCGTCGACCACCGAGCAGGCGCTGCGACGCGCCGGATTGGCGGTGTGGGGCGCCAGTCGCCCGTCGATCCTGAGTTGGTGGCTGAACGACTCGGCTGAGGGTTCGAGTCTGGTTGGCGACGGTCAGGCCGCTGCTGCGCCGTTGCGTACAGCTGCGCAGCATCGCGGCTTGCCATTGCGTTTGCCGTTGGCAGACCTGAGTGAGCAACTGGTAGCCACGGCACCGGCGCTGGAAGGCACGGATCCGGCGCCGTTGCGCGGTGCCTCCGAACGCTACAACGCTGACGCTTTGCTGGCAGTGCATGCCCGTGAAGAAGGCGGGCAGTGGCAAGCCAAGTGGCACTTGTGGCTGGGCGATCAGAAAGAGGCGGGCAGTGTGCAGGGCGCCGATCAGGCTGCTGTCGCGGACGCGGTGATGCTGGCGGTGGCTGAGCGCCTGGCGCCACGTTTTGTGGCCAAGCCCGGCGCTTCGGGACAGCAGACTCTGGAAGTGCAAGGTATGAATCTGGAGCATTACGCGGCGCTGTTGCGGTTACTCGAACCGTTTGGCGTGCGTCTGCAAAGTGTTGACGGCGATCGCATCGTCTATCGGGTCAATGGCAGTGCCGATCAGATGCGTGCGCAGTTGTCGCTGGCGAAGTTGCAGGAACTGCCGGCCGAGGCGCCGGCGCAGGTTTCAGCGCCACAGCCCGCGGTTGCAGGTGCAGCCCCGGTCGCGGCTCCGGCCCCGACACCGGCAGCACCATCGTTGCGGTTTCGCTGGTAAGTCTTTCCTTATATAGAAGCAACAGGAGTGGTACATGGCCGATACGCGGCGTTGGTTCTGGCTCGGTGGGGTAGTCCTGCTTTGCGCATTTGTCTGGTTGCTGCACCCGATCCTCACGCCGTTTCTGGTGGCGCTGCTGCTGGCTTATCTGTTCGATCCGCTGGTGGATCGCCTGGAGCGGCTCGGTTTGTCGCGTACTTGGGGCGTGATCGCGGTGTTTGCTCTGTTCACCTTGATCGTCACCGCGCTGCTGCTGGTGCTGGTGCCGATGCTCGCTAAGCAGTTGCTGCGTCTGTACGAGTTGGCGCCGCAAATGCTCGACTGGTTGCAACACACGGCGTTGCCGTGGGCACAGGCCAAGCTGGGGCTTTCGGACGGTTTCTGGAAGTTCGACAAGGTCAAAGCGGCGATCAGCGAACACATGGGCCAGACCACCGACATTGTCAGTGTGGTGCTGAGTCAGGCGACCGCTTCGAGTCTGGCGCTGATTGGCTGGCTGGCGAATCTGGTGCTGATCCCGGTGGTGAGTTTCTACCTGCTGCGCGATTGGGACGTGATGATGGCCAAGATCCGCAGCCTGCTGCCGCGTGATCGCGAAGAACGTGTGGTCGCGCTGGCCGGCGAATGTCATGAGGTGTTGGGCGCATTCGTTCGCGGTCAGTTGCTGGTGATGCTGGCGCTGGGCGTGATCTACGCGGCAGGCCTGATGATTGTCGGGCTGGAGCTGGGGCTGTTGATCGGTCTGATCGCGGGTCTGGCGGCGATCGTGCCGTACATGGGCTTCGTGATCGGTATTGGCGCGGCACTGATTGCCGGGTTGTTCCAGTTCGGTGGCGATCTGTACCCGATGGTCGGGATCGTCGCGGTGTTCATGGTCGGTCAGGCGCTGGAAGGCATGGTGCTGACGCCGTTGCTAGTCGGCGACCGCATCGGTCTGCATCCGGTGGCGGTGATCTTCGCGATTCTGGCTGGCGGTGAGCTGTTCGGTTTCACCGGTGTGCTGCTGGCATTGCCGGTGGCGGCGGTGATCATGGTGCTGGTGCGCCATGTGCACGACTTGTACAAGGATTCCGACATCTATAGTGGCGTTGACGATCCGCAGTTGTAATGGTGCGGGCCAACCCGGCGAATCGCCGGGTTGGCCCGTGTCCTGCAGGCGCTGGCGCCAAAGAATCTGTCATAAAACCAGCGTGTTAACGCAAACCTTTGATTTTGCTTGGACTCTGTCGCATTGTGCGCTCAGCTTCACGGGTATAAACTTCGCAAACTTTACACAGAGGCCACTAACGGTTCCTTGAGAACTGTTCAGTCAGCATGAAACCGATTCAGCTGCCCCTAGGTGTGCGTCTGCGTGACGACGCCACCTTCATCAACTACTACCCAGGCGCCAATGCCGCTGCACTCGGCTATGTCGAGCGTCTATGCGAAGCCGACGCCGGCTGGACAGAAAGCCTGATCTACCTGTGGGGCAAACACGGCGTAGGGCGTACGCATCTGTTGCAGGCGGCGTGTCTGCGATTCGAGCAGATGGGGGAGCCGGCGGTGTACTTGCCGTTGGCCGAGTTGATGGATCGCGGCGTCGAAATCCTCGATAACCTTGAACAGTACGAACTGGTTTGCCTGGATGACTTGCAGGTGATCGCCGGCAAGGCTGACTGGGAAGAGGCGATGTTTCATCTGTTCAACCGTCTGCGTGACAGTGGTCGGCGCTTGCTGATCGCCGCCTCGACCTCTCCGCGTGAACTGCCGGTCAAACTGGCTGACTTGAAATCGCGCCTGACCCTGGCGCTGATTTTCCAGATGCGTCCGCTTTCCGATGAAGACAAATTGCGCGCCTTGCAATTGCGCGCGTCGCGTCGCGGTCTGCACCTGACCGATGAAGTCGGGCATTTTATTTTGACTCGCGGCACCCGCAGCATGAGTGCGTTGTTTGACTTGCTTGAACAGCTCGATCAGGCCTCGTTGCAGGCTCAACGCAAGCTGACCATCCCCTTCCTGAAAGAAACGCTAGGCTGGTAACGGCGCGGCTTTCAGCGTGTTTCGGCATATTTCAGGCGCCACAAAATCCGCTTTCCTGCACGGTGTGCAGGCCGCGTATCGGTTCAAATGGGCTTAAGCGCTTAGATGTAAACGAGAAACCGAGAAGTCACAAAAAGATCGATTGAATTTGCAAATGAGGTTGATAGCGGGCATAGTCTCGGCTTCTTTACAACTATCAGCCACGGTCGTGCCCATGCTAAAGCGCTTCGCACCCCTCGTGCCTCTCGCACTCGTCACCCTGTTGTACGGTTGCGCTGCTCATTCTCCAGTTCAAGAGCAGCCTCAACAGGTTAAAAATTCTGCCACGGCCCAGTCTTCCGTTATTTACCAGGAAGAACTGGACACCGAAAAAGAACTCAACGAATTCAATGGCAAGAAGCCTTATCAGCTTCCTGTTCTGGCCGACAGCATCCTTGAGCGCGGCATGTCCCTGATCGGTACCCGTTACCGTTTTGGCGGTACCTCTGAAGCCGGCTTCGATTGCAGCGGTTTTATCGGCTACCTGTTCCGCGAAGAAGCCGGCATGAACCTGCCACGCTCGACCCGCGAAATGATCAACGTTGATGCTCCGCTGGTCTCGCGCAGCAACCTTGAGCCGGGCGATCTGCTGTTTTTCGCCACCAATGGTCGTCGCGGTCGTGTCAGCCACGCCGGGATCTACCTGGGTGACAACCAGTTCATCCACTCCAGCAGTCGTCGCAGCGGCGGTGTTCGCATCGACAGCCTGGGTGACAGCTACTGGAGCAAGACTTTCATCGAAGCGAAACGCGCATTGGCCAACGCTCCGACGGTCGTTACCGCTCGCAAGTAATCCCCGTTGTCGCTGCGTTCGCGGCGACAATCAGGCTCCCGGCAACGGAGTAGACCTAGACTTTACAAGGTGAAGTTAAAGTCTTACTTGAAGTTTGCCGCGTAGCCGCTAGAATCCTGTATCTATATTGATGGCAAACCGCCTGCGTGCTCACGCAGGCGGTTTTGTTTTCTGTCCATCGGCAGAAAAAGCCGCAGCCAGATCAGGATGTTCTGCTTATGACGATGTCGGCCCGCCTCACATTGATGCTCTGCATAGCGCTGCTCAGCGCCTGCGCCAGTCGCACGCCGCCACCTGCGCCGGTGGTTCGCGCCCCGGTCGTATTCGGCCCCTCCCAAGCTTTTTCACCGGCTGCTGAAGACGTGCTGTTTCGCGCGCTTGGCCTGGTCGGCACGCCTTATCGCTGGGGCGGTAACACGCCGGATTCGGGGTTTGATTGCAGTGGCCTGATCGGTTTTGTCTACCGCGATGCGGCGGGGATTTCGTTGCCACGTTCCACGCGCGAAATGATCGTCATGCAGGCGCCGAACGTCGGCAAGGAAGGCTTGCAGACTGGCGACCTGATCTTCTTCGCCACCAATGGCGGTTCGCAGGTCAGTCACGCGGGGATTTACGTCGGCGAAGGGCGCTTTGTGCACGCGCCAGCCACGGGCGGCACGGTGAAGCTGGACAGCCTGTCGAAGGCGTATTGGCAGAAGGCTTATCTGAGTGCCAAGCGGGTGCTGCAGCCGGAGCATCTGGCGCATAACCCGTAATTCAAGTTGCCCAAAATCTAATGTGTAGGAGTGAGCCTGCTCGCGATGACGGTGTCACATTCAACATCAATGTTGAATGATCGACCGCTATCGCGAGCAGGCTCACTCCTACAGTTGTTTGTGCATGGCGAAAACTATTTGCTGGCCGACACTCGCCACACCTTGTTGCCAACATCATCCGCTACCAGCAAGCCACCTTGCTGGTCGATCACCACGCCCACCGGCCGACCCAAAGCATTCTCGTCCTTGTCGAGGAACCCGGTCAGGACATCCACCGGTTTGCCGCTTGGCTTGCCACCGGTAAACGGCACGAAAATCACCTTGTAGCCACTGTGCGGCTTGCGGTTCCACGAGCCGTGCTGACCGATGAATGCGCCTTCCTTGAACTGCGCTGGCAATTTGTTGCCGTCGGCAAAACTCAGGCCCAACGAGGCAGTGTGCGGCCCGATCGCGTAATCCGGGGCGATGGCTTTGGCCACCAGATCGGGGTTTTGCGGCGTAACGCGGACATCGACATGCTGACCGTAGTAACTGAACGGCCAGCCATAGAAACCACCGTCCTTCACTGAAGTGATGTAGTCCGGCACCAGATCACTGCCGATCTCGTCACGCTCGTTGACGGCTGTCCACAGCGCCCCACTGGTGGGTTCCCAGGCCAGGCCATTGGGGTTGCGGATGCCCGAGGCGAAGATGCGGTGATTGCCGGTCGCCCGATCGACTTCCCAGATCGCTGCGCGGCCTTCTTCTTTATCCAGACCATTTTCGCCGACGTTGCTGTTCGATCCGACAGTGACGTACAGCTTGCTGCCGTCCTTGCTGGCAATGACGTTTTTGGTCCAGTGGTGATTCAGCGTACCGCCCGGCAGATCGACTACCTTGATTGGCTGCGATTTGATCTCGGTCGCGCCGGGTTCGTAGTTGAAGCGCAGCAGGCGATCGGTATCGGCGACGTACAGATCATTGCCGACCAGGGTCATGCCGAACGGCGAGTTGAGGTTCTGCAGAAACACCGTGCGTGTTTCCGCGACGCCATCATGATCGGCGTCACGCAGCAGGGTGATGCGGTTCGGACTCGGTACGCCAGCGCCAGCCTTGCCCATGACCTTTTTCATCACCCAGCCACGAATGCCGCTGCTGTCATCAGGCTTCGGCGGGGCGTTGGTTTCCGCCACCAGCACATCGCCATTGGGTAGCACATAGAGCCAGCGCGGATGATCGAGGCCTTCAGCGAAGGCTGCCACCTGAGTACCGGCCGCTGCGGTCGGTTTGCCGCCCGCGGGCCAGCCGATCGCCGGGGCGATGTTCACCGTCGGAATCAGGGTCTTGTTTGGTTCAGGTAATTTCGGTGACGGGCCGGTGCCGTCGGAGACTTGCAGGCTGGAGGTTTCACCGCAGGCGGCGAGACCTCCGGCGAAGGCGATGACAAAAACGAGCTGGGGCTTGCGCATTGCTGATCTTCCCTATGAATGCATTCCTAATCATAGAGGAGGGCGCAAGCCCGATGGTTCAACTGCTCAGCCGCGGGCTTCCTTGAACAGCACGGCAATGCCCGGGTGATAGTTGCCGGCTTCGCTGCGCAATTTGCGGTAGGCGTAGGGGAAATACCAGGCGACCGCGCAGGTGTGTTCCTTTTGCAGGTCGTCGACCATGTCTTGCAGCTCTTCGGGGCTGGCGCTGTGCTGGGCTTTTTGCGGCGCGACAAACAGGCAGCCGAGCTTGAGGTCGCTGGCATAACTGATGCGCTTGGCGTCGTTGGTGATGTCCAGCAGAGCTTGAGTCAGATTCAGGTTGGTGACCTTTGGCCAGCGCTGAGTGGCCTGGATAAAGGCGCGGTCTTCGGCACCGGCGAGAAACAGATCGGCGCGGGCATTGCGCTCGCCTTCTTCATTCTGTTTGCGCGTGGCAGTGTCATTCAAAGTGACCAGCTCAGCCATCCAGGCTGCGGCCGAGAGCAATCCGAGATTGGCTTTCTCGTCATGCCAGTAAGGCGTGTCGCTGTCGCCGCGCACGGCGTTGTAACGGTCGATACAGTCAAACCAGCGTTCAAGCACCGGGCGCAGGAATTCCAGGCGCGGGTTGCTGATGATCATGCCTTGCATCGTCATCATCCTTTATTGTTGTAGTGGGCTTTTCGGGAAAAGCATGGCTCTTTGATATCATTTGTATCAGTGTGGCACAAGATTGGCGTCAGATAATTGATCGACGGCAGTTATTCGCCCGCTGACCGCCTCTTTAATTGACGCTCCACCCCCAACCCTCTAACCTTCGCGGCTTGTTTCAGGTGCTCTGTGACCAGTGTCGACAGAGTGAAACAGGGAAGCCGGTGAGGGTTGTCTTCAAGCGAAGAGCCACCACGATCCCGGCGCTGCCCCCGCAACGGTAAATGAGTGAAAACTGCGCCTTGAGCCACTGCCTCGAAAGAAGCGGGAAGGCGCGCAGTCAGGCGAAACGCCGCTCATGAGCCCGGAGACCGGCCTGATCCATCCAGCGGCATCACGGTGGGCGATGCCAGGCTTTTTGCCGTCTATTCTTGTGCCTGCCCGCCGTTATCCAGCCCCAACGGAGAGCTCCCCCATGACTGATTCCCCCGAGCGCGACGAACGCCACCTGGCGCGTATGCAGCGCAAAAAAGCCGTGATCGATGAACGCATCGCCAACTCGCCCGATGAGTGCGGCCTGGTGCTGGTGCTGACCGGCAACGGCAAAGGTAAAAGCAGCTCGGCCTTCGGCATGCTCGCCCGCGCCATGGGCCACGGCATGCAGTGCGGTGTGGTGCAGTTCATCAAGGGCCGTAACAGCACCGGTGAGGAGTTGTTCTTCCGCCGCTTCCCAGAGCAGGTGCGTTTCCACGTGATGGGCGAAGGTTTCACCTGGGAAACCCAGGATCGTCAGCGCGACATCGCCGCCGCCGAAGCCGCGTGGGCCGTTTCCCGCGAACTGCTGCGCGATCCGTCGATCGGTCTGGTGGTGCTCGACGAACTCAACATCGCCCTCAAGCACGGTTATCTCGATCTCGATCAGGTGCTCAGCGATCTGCAGGCGCGTCCGCCGATGCAGCACGTAATCGTCACCGGTCGCGCGGCCAAGCCGGAAATGATCGAAATGGGCGACACCGTGACTGAAATGGGCATGCTCAAACACGCCTTCCAGGCCGGCATCAAAGCGCAGAAAGGCGTCGAACTTTGAATCAACCACGTCACTGCCCGGCGGTCCTCATCGCCGCGCCGGCCTCCGGTCAGGGCAAGACCACCGTCACCGCCGCGCTCGCCCGTTTGCATCGCAATCAGGGGCGCAAGGTGCGCGTGTTCAAATGCGGTCCGGACTTTCTCGACCCGATGATTCTCGAGCGCGCCAGCGGTGCGCCGGTGTATCAACTGGACATGTGGATGGTCGGCGAGCAGGAAAGTCGTCGCCTGTTGTGGGAAGCCGCCAATGAGGCGGATCTGATTCTGATCGAAGGCGTGATGGGCCTGTTCGACGGCACGCCTTCCAGCGCCGATCTGGCGCGGCACTTCGGTGTGCCGGTGCTCGGTGTGATCGACGGCACGGCGATGGCGCAGACCTTTGGTGCGCTGGCGCTGGGCCTGGCGAAGTATCAACCGGATTTGCCATTTGCCGGCGTGTTGGCCAATCGTGTCGGCACCTTGCGCCATGCGCAATTGCTCGAAGGCAGTCTCACGGAAGGTCTGCGTTGGTACGGCGCGTTGTCCCGCGAGACTGGCATCGAACTGCCGAGCCGCCATCTCGGTCTGGTGCAGGCCAGCGAACTGAATGACCTGGATGTGCGTCTCGACGCCGCTGCCGACGCACTGGCCAGCAGTTGCGAGGTAGCGCTGCCACCGGCCGTGGAGTTCGCCGCGCCTGACGTCATCGCTGTCGAGCCGCTGCTGAAGGGTGTGCGCATTGCCGTTGCGCGTGATGAGGCGTTTGCCTTCACCTATGGAGCGAGTCTCGATCTGTTGCGCGCGATGGGCGCCGAGCTGAGTTTCTTCTCGCCGATTCGCGATACGCAATTACCTGAAGCGGACAGCTTGTATCTGCCCGGTGGTTATCCGGAACTGCATCACGTTGCGTTGTCGCAAAACACCGCGATGGTTGAGGCGATCCGTGCGCATCATGCGGCGGGGAAACCGTTGCTCGCTGAATGTGGCGGGATGCTTTATTTGCTCGACTCGCTGACCGATGTTGAAGGTACGCGTGCTGAACTGGTCGGGTTGCTCAAGGGCGACGCGGTGATGCAAAAGCGTCTGGCGGCACTGGCGCTGCAAGCTGTGGATCTGCCGGAAGGCTCGTTGCGCGGGCACACTTATCATCATTCGCTGACCACCACCGAGCTGACGCCGATTGCCCGTGGCTTGAGCCCGAATGGCGGGCGCGGTGCCGAGGCGGTTTATCGGGATGGGCGGATGACGGCTTCTTATGTGCACTTCTATTTCCCGTCGAATCCGACTGCGATTGCCGCATTGTTTGTGCCAGACCGTGAGGCCGCCTTCGCGAGCAAGCTCGCTCCCACAGGGGATCGTGTTTCTTGAGCAAGCACCCCGTCCAATGTGGGAGCGAGCTTGCTCGCGAAGAGGCCATGACCGACAACGCATTCTCCGAAGCCGAGCGCGAAGCGGTTTACAGAGCCATCGCCGAACGCCGCGACATGCGCCACTTCACCGGTGGCAGCGTCGAGCCGGAGCTGTTGCGCCGACTCTTGGAAGCCGCCCACCAGGCGCCAAGCGTCGGCCTGATGCAGCCTTGGCGCTTCATTCGCATCAGCGACCGAACTTTACGCGGCCAGATCCAGAATCTCGTCGAAGAAGAGCGCGTCCGCACCGCTGAAGCGCTCGGCGAGCGCAGCGACGAGTTTATGAAGCTCAAGGTCGAAGGCATCCACGATTGCGCCGAAGTGCTGGTCGCGGCGCTGATGGACGATCGCGAAAAACACATCTTCGGTCGCCGCACGCTGCCGGAAATGGACATGGCCTCGCTGTCCTGCGCGATCCAGAATCTGTGGCTGGCCTCGCGCGCCGAAGGTCTGGGCATGGGCTGGGTTTCGCTGTTCGAACCGCAGGCGCTGGCCGATCTGCTTAAACTGCCTGAAGGCGCCAAGCCGCTGGCGGTTTTGTGTCTGGGCCCGGTCAAGGAATTCTATCCGGCGCCGATGCTGGTACTCGAAGGGTGGGCGCAGGCGCGTCCGCTCAATGAGTTGCTGTATGAAAATTATTGGGGAGTGAGTCAATGAGTGTGGCGTTGTTGAGTGTCGCCGCAGTGGCGCTGGATGCGCTGTTCGGTGAACCGAAACGCTGGCATCCGCTGGTGGCGTTCGGCAATTTTGCCGGGCGCATCGAGCAACGTTTCAACGCCGCTGGCCGGGGCTGGCGCAGCCATGGCGTCACCGCGTGGGTGATCGCGGTGCTGCCGCTGACCTTGCTCGCCACGGCGTTTTCCTGGGCGCCGTACGTGGGTTGGGTCGTTGAGATTCTCGCGTTGTATTGCGCCCTCGGCATGCGCAGCCTCGGTGAGCATGTCGCGCCGGTGGCTGCTGCTTTACGTGCGGATGATCTGGATGAGGCGCGCAAGCGAGTCGGCTATCTGGTCAGTCGTCAGACCG
Source organism: Pseudomonas sp. 43A (assembly GCF_013363935.1). Classification (NCBI taxonomy): domain Bacteria; kingdom Pseudomonadati; phylum Pseudomonadota; class Gammaproteobacteria; order Pseudomonadales; family Pseudomonadaceae; genus Pseudomonas; species Pseudomonas sp. 43A. Next base: position 5,198,680 of record NZ_CP054880.1, on the reverse strand, counting down.
ATGAACTCGACAGCACTGCCGTCGCTCGCGCTGCCACTGAGTCAGTGCTGGAAAACGGCAGTGACGCGGTGTTTGCCGCGCTGTTCTGGTTTGTCGTGGCGGGTGCGCCGGGCGTTGTGCTCTATCGCTTGAGCAACACGCTCGATGCGATGTGGGGCTACCGCAACGAACGCTTCGAGCGTTTCGGTTGGGCCGCAGCGAAAATCGACGACGTGCTCAACTACATTCCTGCGCGTCTGGTGGCGTTGACCTACGCACTGCTCGGCAAAACCCGACTCGCATTGAAATGCTGGCGCACACAGGCGCCGAAATGGGACAGCCCCAACGCCGGTCCGGTGATGGCGGCGGGCGCTGGTGCGCTGGGCGTGGAATTGGGCGGTCCGGCGATTTATCACGGTGAACTTCACGACCGTCCTCAGCTTGGCGAGGGCGCAGCGGCTGACGCAGATTCCATCGACCGTGGCTGGCAATTGGTCCAGCGCGGCGTATGGTTATGGCTGCTGATTCTCTGCGTGGGGGCTGAATTCTATGCTTGAGCACGGTGGCCGGCTGCGCAAGGCTGCACACGATTACGGCATTGCCGAGGCGGACTGGCTCGACCTGTCCAGCGGCCTCGCGCCATGGCCATTTCCGATCCCGGAAATCCCGCTGCGCGCCTGGGCGCGCTTGCCGGAAACCGATGACGGTCTGGAGCAAGCCGCGTGTGATTACTACGGCGCCGCGCAGGTGTTGCCGGTGGCCGGTTCGCAGATGGCTATCCAGTTGCTGCCGCGTTTGCGCCGCGCCGGCAAGGTTGGTGTGTTGTCGCCGTGTTATGCCGAACATGCCGAAGCGTGGCGGCGCAGTGGTTATATCGTGCGCGAGGTGCTGGAGCAGGAAGTCGAGTTCTTTCTCGACAGTCTCGACGTGCTGGTGGTAGTCAATCCGAACAATCCGACCGGCCTGAGCCTGACCCCGGCACGGTTGCTCGACTGGCATGCGCGGCTCGCCCGACGCGGTGGCTGGCTGGTGGTCGATGAAGCGTTCATGGACAACACGCCGCAACTGAGTCTGGCACCGCATGCGCATCAGGTCGGGCTGATCGTGTTGCGTTCGTTCGGCAAGTTTTTCGGTCTGGCCGGGGTGCGTCTGGGCTTTGTCCTGGCCGAGCGCAAGTTGCTCAAACTGCTCGCCGAACAGGTCGGGCCATGGGCCGTGAGCGGGCCAACCCGAGTGCTTGGCCAAGTGTGTCTGCAAGACACTGAAGGGCACACACGGCAACGGATTCGCAGTGATGAAGCCAGCGAACGACTGGCAGCGCTGCTTGAACGCTATGGCTTCAAGCCGCAGGGCGGTTGCGCGCTGTTCCAGTGGCTGATCACCGAACACGCCGAGGTGTTGCACGCCTTCATGGCCCGTCGCGGCATTCTCCTGCGCATCTTTACCCACAACAGCAGTTTGCGTTTTGGCTTGCCCGCCAATGCGGCTGAAGAGGCGCGTCTCGAACACGCTTTAATCGCGTTTACCAAGGACAAGCCATGACCACGCTGATGGTGCAGGGCACCACTTCCGACGCCGGCAAAAGCACACTGGTGACGGCGCTGTGCCGCTGGGCGACCCGGCAGGGCGTGGCAGTCGTCCCGTTCAAGCCGCAGAACATGGCGCTGAACAGTGCAGTAACGGCGGATGGTGGTGAGATCGGCCGTGCACAAGCGGTGCAGGCGCAAGCGGCGTTTCTTGAGCCGCACACCGATATGAACCCGGTGCTGCTCAAGCCGAACAGCGACACCGGCGCGCAAGTGATCATTCATGGTCGCGCGGTGACGTCGATGAATGCCGTGGCGTACCACGACTACAAAGCCATCGCGATGAAATCTGTTTTGGCTTCTCACGAGCGACTCAGCGCCGCCTATCCGCTGGTGATGGTCGAAGGCGCGGGCTCGCCGGCCGAGATCAATCTGCGCGCGGGCGACATCGCCAACATGGGCTTTGCCGAAGCGGTGGATTGCCCGGTGTTGCTGATTGCCGACATCAATCGTGGCGGGGTTTTCGCGCATCTGGTCGGCACCCTGGAGTTGCTGTCGCCGAGCGAACAGGCGCGGGTCAAAGGATTCATCATCAACCGTTTTCGCGGTGACATCGCCTTGCTGCAACCGGGCCTCGACTGGCTGGAACAACGCACCGGAAAACCGGTGGTGGGCGTGTTGCCGTACGTGATGGATCTGCATCTGGAGGCCGAGGACGGCATCGATCAGCGCCAGACCGACAAGGCCGAACAAGTCTTGAAAGTGGTAGTGCCGGTATTGCCGCGCATCAGCAACCACACCGACTTCGATCCGCTGCGCTTGCATCCTCAGGTCGATCTGCAATTTGTCGGGCCGGGGCAGGCGATTCCTGCTGCTGACCTGATCATTCTGCCGGGCTCGAAAAGCGTGTGCAGCGATCTGGCGTATTTGCGTGCCAATGGTTGGGATTCGGCGATCAACCGGCATCTGCGTTATGGCGGCAAAGTGTTGGGGATTTGTGGCGGTCTGCAGATGCTCGGTGAGCAGGTGCATGACCCGCTCGGTCTTGAAGGTGCGCCGGGCACGAGTGCCGGTTTGGGCTTGCTGGCGTTCGAAACCATGCTTGAGGCCGACAAGCAGTTGCGCAATGTGCGTGGGCGGTTGGCGCTTGAGAATGCTGAAGTCAGTGGTTATGAAATTCATGCTGGCGTGACCAGCGGCCCGGCGCTGGAGAATGCGGCGGTGTACCTGGATGACGGTCGTTGCGACGGTGCACAGAGTGCTGACGGACAAGTGTTCGGCACCTATCTGCATGGCCTGTTCGAAGGGCCGGCGGCGAGTGCCGCGTTGCTGCGCTGGGCCGGATTGAGCGATGTGCAGGAGGTGGATTATCACGGCTTGCGCGAGCGCGATATCGAGCGGCTGGCGGATCTGGTGGAAAAGCATCTGGATACCGAGCTGTTGCGTCAGCTCTGCGGGATTTGAGGTGAACTTAATGGCCTCATCGCGAGCAAGCTCGCTCCCACAATGGCCCGGTTGGTCATGAATTCTGTTTGCACCCCATAACCCTGTGGGAGCGAGCTTGCTCGCGAAGAGGCCAATTGCCTCAACACATAACTCTGTGGATAAACCCATGCTCCAACTGATCCTCGGCGGCGCCCGCTCCGGCAAAAGTCGTCTGGCCGAAAAGCTCGCCAGCGATAGCGGCCTGGCCGTGACCTACATTGCCACCAGCCAACCCCTCGATGGCGAGATGAGCGACCGCGTCGCCCATCACCGTGCTCGCCGTCCTGCCGAATGGGCACTCATTGAAGAACCCTTGGAACTGGCCCGCGTTCTGCGCGAATCCGCCAGCGCCGAGCATTGCCTGCTGGTCGATTGCCTGACGTTGTGGCTGACCAACCTGTTGATGCTCGACGACGCTGAACGCCTCGCCGCCGAGCGCGAAGCCTTGCTCGACTGCCTGGCGTCCTTGCCGGGTGAAATCATTTTTGTCAGCAACGAGACCGGAATGGGTGTCGTGCCGCTGGGCGAATTGACTCGCCGCTACGTCGATGAAGCCGGTTGGCTGCATCAAGCTCTGGCCGAGCGCTGTCAGCGTGTTGTCCTGACCGTCGCCGGCCTGCCCCTGACTCTGAAAGGACCTGCGTTATGACTCAAACCTGGTGGCTGAACCCGTGCAAACCGGTCGATCTCAACGTCGTTGAACAAGCGGCGGCGCGGCAGCAGCAACTGACCAAACCCGCCGGTTCGCTGGGGCGTCTGGAATCGGTCGCGGTGCAACTGGCCGGCCTGCAAGGCCAGGTCAAACCGACGCTCTCGCAAGTGTGGATCGCGATTTTTGCCGGTGATCACGGCGTGGTCGCTGAAGGCGTTTCGGCGTTCCCGCAGGAAGTCACCGGGCAGATGTTGCTTAACTTCGTCAGCGGCGGCGCGGCGATCAGCGTGCTGGCGCGGCAGCTTGATGCGCAGCTGGAAGTGGTCGATCTGGGCACGGTGAATCCCGCGCTGAACCTGCCGGGTGTGCGCCACTTGAACATCGCCGCAGGCACGGCGAACTTCGTGCTCGGCGCGGCGATGACTCAGGCCCAGGGCGAACTGGCGTTGCTGGGCGGTCGCGACAGTCTGCTGCGGGCGAAAGCGGCGGGCGCGCAGCTGTTCATCGGTGGCGAAATGGGCATTGGCAACACCACGGCGGCGAGCGCATTGGCCTGTGCCTTGCTCGATTGCCCGGTGGCGCATCTGACCGGCCCCGGCACCGGGCTGAATGCCGAAGGTGTCAGTCATAAGGCGCAAGTGATCGAGCGAGCGCTGGCGTTGCATGCCGCGCAGCGTGGCGATGCGTTGCAGACGCTATTCAATCTCGGCGGTTTTGAAATCGCCGCGCTGGTCGGTGCGTATCTGGCGGCGGCTCAAGAAGGCGTTGCGGTGCTGGTCGACGGCTTTATCTGCACGGTCGCGGCGCTGGTTGCGGTGCGTTTGAATCCGGCTTGCCGCGAGTGGTTGTTGTTCGGTCATCGCGGTGCCGAGCCGGGCCATCGCCATGTGCTGGAAACCCTGAATGCCGAGCCGTTGCTGGAACTCGGTTTACGTCTGGGCGAGGGCAGTGGCGCGGCACTGGCGGTGCCTCTGTTGCGCTTGGCTTGCGATCTGCACGGGCAGATGGCGACATTCGCCGAAGCGGCGGTGGCGGATCGTCCGGCATGACCTTGCATCTGGATCTGCTGCGCCACGGTGAGACGGAACTGGGCGGTGGTCTGCGTGGCAGCCTCGACGATGCACTGACCGAAAAGGGCTGGACGCAAATGCGTGCGGCGGTGGTCGAGGGCGGGCCGTGGGATCGGATCGTCAGTTCGCCGTTGCAACGTTGTGCGCGGTTTGCCGCCGAACTGGGTGAGCAGCTAAGTTTGTCCGTGCATCTGGACAAGGATCTGCAGGAGCTGCATTTCGGCGCGTGGGAAGGTCAGAGCGCGGCGGCTTTGATGGAGACTGATGCCGAAGCACTGGGGCTGTTCTGGGCCGATCCGTATTCGTTTACGCCGCCGCAGGGTGAACCGGTCAGCGAGTTTTCTTCTCGAGTACTGGCGGCCGTTGCGCGCTTGCACAATACCTACGCTGGTGATCGGGTGTTGCTGATCAGCCACGGCGGCGTGATGCGCCTGTTGCTGGCGCAAGCGCGCGGGCTGCCGCGCGAACAACTGCTTAATGTTGAAGTCGCTCACGGCGCGGTGTTTGCGCTGACGGTCGAGGCGGATGGTTCGCTCAAGGAAGGTTACTGACATGTTGCCGCTGTGGATCGCCCTGCAATTTCTCAGCAGTCTGCCGATTCGTTTGCCGGGGATGCCCGAGCCGGAACAGCTGGGGCGGTCACTGCTGTTTTATCCGTTGGTGGGCCTGCTGTTCGGAGTGATCCTGTGGGCATTGAATCTCGCCTTGAGCGGCGCGCCGTTATTGCTGCATGCGGCACTGTTGCTGACAGTGTGGGTGTTGCTCAGCGGTGCCTTGCACCTTGATGGTCTGGCCGACAGCGCCGATGCCTGGCTCGGCGGTTTTGGTGATCGCGAGCGGACGCTGACGATCATGAAGGACCCGCGCAGCGGGCCGATTGCGGTAGTGACGCTGGTGTTGGTGTTGTTGCTCAAATTTGCTGCGTTGTTGGCGTTGATCGAGCAGCAGCAAGGTCTTGCATTGGTGATCGTACCGTTGCTCGGGCGAGCGGCGTTGCTTGGGTTGTTTCTGGCTACACCATATGTGCGTGCGGGCGGGTTGGGGCAGGCGTTGGCCGATCATTTGCCGCGCAAGGCCGGTTGGTGGGTGCTGGGCTTGAGTGCTCTGGGCTGCGTGTTGATCGCCGGGTTTGGCGCTGTCGTTGCGCTGATGATTTCGGTCGGTGTGTTTGTCTGGTTGCGGCAGGTGATGATGCGGCGGTTGGGCGGGGCGACGGGCGATACGGCGGGTGCGTTACTGGAATTGCTGGAGATGATGGTGTTGGTTGGATTGGTTTTGGTCTGATGGATTTCTACTGGTCATGCCGGCCTCATCGCGAGCAGGCTCACTCCTACAATTTGAAATGCATTTTCCTGTAGGAGTGAGCCTGCTCGCGATAGCGGTTTGTCAGGCACCACAAATGTTATGGGTAAACTCATCTGTAACTTGATTTAACACAGTCGCGGGTATATACACGCATCATGCTTCCTTCTCAGTGTTTGTGCACCAACCTGCGTCGCGCCGCTCGTGGCGTCAGCAGGCATTACGACGGCGCTCTCGATGGCTTCGGGATCAACGTTGCGCAGTATTCTTTGCTGTGCAATCTGCAGCGTCTGGATCAACCGAGCATCTCGGCACTGGCCGAAGCCATGGGGCTGGATCGCAGCACCCTCGGGCGCAATTTGCGCGTGCTGGAAGGCGAGGGACTGGTGGCGTTGGCAGAGGGCGAGGACATGCGTAACCGCATCGTCAAGCTCACCGAGACCGGCGTGCAACGCCTGGCAGCGGCACTGCCGGCCTGGGAAGCGGCGCAGCAGCGGTTGATTGACCGACTGGGTGCCGAGAAGCGTGAAACCTTGCTCAGATTGCTGGATGAACTGGCCTGAGGCCGGTTTTTTCCAAACTCAAGCGGGTATATACCCGCAAGCGGAGAACAACAATGACATCGATGTGGCGTACGTGCGGTTGGGTGTTGGTCGGAAGTGCGCTGATTTTGGCATTGTCATTGGGCGTGCGGCACGGTTTCGGCTTGTTCCTGTCACCGATGAGTGCGCAATTCGGCTGGGGGCGAGAAGTGTTTGCCTTCGCCATTGCCTTGCAGAACCTGATCTGGGGTCTGGCACAACCGTTTACTGGCGCACTGGCTGACCGTTTCGGCGCGGCAAAAGTGGTACTTGTCGGTGGCGTTCTCTATGCGGCGGGTCTGGTGTGCATGGGCCTGTCCGACTCGGCAGTGACGCTGTCACTGAGTGCCGGTCTGCTGATCGGTATTGGCCTTTCCGGTACTTCGTTCTCGGTGATCCTCGGTGTCGTAGGACGTGCCGTGCCGCCAGAGAAACGCAGCATGGGCATGGGTATTGCCAGTGCCGCCGGTTCGTTCGGTCAGTTCGCCATGTTGCCGGGCACGCTGGGTCTGATCGGCTGGCTTGGCTGGTCGGCCGCGTTGCTGGTGCTGGGCCTGCTGGTGGCGCTGATCGTGCCGTTGGTGAGCATGCTCAAGGATAAGCCGCTACCGGTGCTTGGCCATGAGCAAACGCTGTCCGAAGCCTTGCGCGAAGCCTGCTCGCATTCGGGTTTCTGGTTGCTGGCATTCGGCTTTTTCGTCTGCGGTTTTCAGGTGGTGTTCATCGGCGTGCACCTGCCTGCGTATCTGGTCGATCAGCATCTGCCAGCCAGCGTTGGCACCACGGTGCTGGCGTTGATCGGCCTGTTCAATATCTTCGGCACCTACACCGCTGGCTGGCTCGGCGGGCGCATGTCCAAACCGCGATTGCTGACGGCGTTGTACCTGTTGCGGGCGGTGGTGATTGCGCTGTTTCTGTGGCTGCCGGTGACGACCACGTCGGCCTACCTGTTCGGTATGGCCATGGGGTTCCTGTGGCTGTCGACGGTGCCGTTGACCAACGGTACGGTGGCGACCTTGTTTGGCGTACGAAACCTGTCCATGCTCGGCGGCATCGTGTTCCTCTTCCATCAGTTGGGATCGTTCCTTGGCGGCTGGCTGGGCGGAGTGGTGTATGACCGAACCGGGAGTTATGACTTGATCTGGCAAGTGGCGATTCTTCTGAGCCTGCTGGCGGCCGCGCTGAACTGGCCGGTGCGCGAGCGGCCGGTCGCACGCCTGCAAGCCGCTGCGAGCGCCGTATGAGTCGACTCTGGCCGCGTATCGTCATCAGCGCACTCGGCGCCGCATTGCTGGCGCTGGTGTGGTGGGGCTGGCATCAGGGCGGTCTGGCGCTGATGCAGCTGGGCATGAGCATTTGCTAGAACGTGGCGTGGCGAGTAACGTCGAAGTCTGACGACTGCTCAAGGATGCTCGACATGCTGATGCGCTGGTGTGCTGTTCCCGCGTTGCTGATGGCGTTGACTGGTTTGGCTCACGCGGCTGACTGTCCCGAATTGCTGCAGGGCTCGCTGCCCAAGTTGCGAGCCAAGGAATCCATCGATCTTTGCAAGCAGTACGCCGACAAACCGTTGGTGGTGGTCAACACCGCCAGCTTCTGCGGTTTCGCGCCGCAGTTCGAAGGCCTCGAAGCGCTGCATAAACGCTACGAAGGGCAGGGGCTGGAAATGCTTGGCGTCCCTTCCAACGACTTCAAGCAGGAGTCCAAGGACAGCGCCGAGACCGCCAAGGTCTGCTACGCCAACTACGGCGTGACGTTCAACATGACCGAGCCGCAGAAGGTGCGTGGTGACGACGCTACGCATATGTTCCAGGTGCTGGCGGCACAAAGTAGCGCGCCGAAGTGGAATTTCTACAAGTATGTGGTCGATCGCCAGGGTAAGGTCATCGCCAATTTCTCCAGCCTGACCAAGCCTGATGATCCGGAATTTATTGCTGCGATCGAGAAGGCTATCGCCTCGAAACCACTGAAGCCCTGATGCGCTGAGCTTTTTGTGGGAGTGGGCTTGCTCGCTCCCACATTGGAAGTGTGTCGTGGCGGGAAGCAAACTCAAGGCAATAAAAAGCCCCGTCTCTGCAAAGAGAACGGGGCTTTTTTGTGGGCGAGGGGTCAGCCTCGCCGTACAGCATCAGAAGCGATAGGTCGCGCCGACACCGAAACCATTTGCCGAGTTTTCATACTTGGCATCGTAGCTCTGGCCACGATTGTTTTCGTTGCGGATCTTCACCGACTCTTCTTTCAGGTACGAGTAAGCGACGTCGATGGTCAGGTCTTCGGTCGGGCTCCAGCCGGCACCGATACTGAAAATGGTCCGGTCGCCGGTAGGAATGCGTGGCGAACGGTCGACGTTGTTGGTTGGCGACTGGTCGAAGGTCAGACCGGTACGCAGCACCCATTCCTTGTTCAACTGGTACGAAGTACCCAAGGCATAAGCCCAGGAGTCGTGCCAGTTCTGGTCTTCGGTGATCTCGCCGAACTGACCGGCCAGCAGCGGCTGTACGCCGGAGTTCTTGACGGTGATTTTTTCCAGCTGGCTCCAGCGGGTCCACGTGGTACCGGCATACACGTTCCAGCGATCGTTGATTGCCTGGGTAACCGAGAGGTCGACCGATTCAGGCGTGGTGATCTTCAGCGAAGCGTCGTACTTCTGGTTGGCGCCCAGGCCGACTGCGGCGAGCGCGCCGTAGTTGACCTTGGTGTCGCCTTCGAGCTTGTAGTCGACTTTCGAGTGGTACGTCAGACCAACGCGAGTGGTGTCGGTGGCTTGTACCAGCAGGCCGACGTTGTAGCCCAGTGCAGTGTCGTCACCCTTGATCTTGACCTTGCCGTCCGGCAGGGCCTGGGTGATCGACAGGTTGGATTCCAGCGTGCCGTCAATGCGGTTGATGGTCGGACCGAAACCGATCGACACCTTGTCGTTGAAGGCGTAGCTGACGGTTGGCTGGAAGGTGATCACTTGTACTTCGGACTTGCTGCCGAAGTAACGGCCGGCAAAGCCTTTTTCGTAATCGGTAATCAGGCCGAACGGCACGTAGACGCCGAGACCGAATGCCCAATGATCATCGATTGGTTTGACGTAGAAGCCCATAGGTACGGAGGTGAAGGGCACCATGTCGCCTTTGTTGCTGCCGCCGTTAGGGCTGGAGCTGGCATCGCTGATATCGGTTTTTGCATCGAGGAATGCCACACCGCCGGTGACTTGTTCGCGCTTGATGCGCGACATGCCGGCAGGGTTGCCATAAACAGTGCTTGCGTCGTCGGCAGAAGAAGATCGCCCAGCGTAACCAGTGCCCATCCCGCTGATACTGTGTTCGTTGATGGCAAAGCCAGCTGCGAAGATCTGGGTGGATGCCATGGTAACGGCGAGGCTAAGGGTGGTTTTGAGCATGACTTTTTTCATTATTAGAACTCCTGGTGATCACCGGGGCGAAAATTACCAACATTTTCGTCTCAGCGCTATAGTCCGTATGCCTTGAGTTAGAGCGGTTTTGTAGGACAATCCGACCAAAATCGCGACCTGTTGTACGATCTTCTGAAACCAGTCGGTCAGCAGGCGACCTGATTCACCGTTGAAACACAGGTGTGCCAGGCGTAAGTGAAGTCGCGCAGGCGACCTTGGGGTTGAAAGGTCTGGCGCCAGATACGCGCCATTCCCAGCAAATCGTTGGAATCGGGGAGGATGGGGTTTTGCTCTTCGACCAGCAGCCAGGCGATGGCGGTGGCGTAACGCAGATTTACCGTCAATTCCAGATGTGGGCCGGTCAGGAATGCATGCTGACTGGCGAGGCCGCGAACCAGGCTGGCGCGTTCCGGGTCGAGTGCCAGGTAATCATCCCACAGGGCTTGATGGCGGTGCTCGGCGATGCGGTAAAGCCCGTGGCCGCGGCGGTCATGCAGGGCGGAACCAAGGGCTGACTGGCTGGCGGCGATGCCCAGCAGCAGGGATTCGGCAGTCGCGCTGTGACGTCCCAGGTAGATCAGCGTAGGACGGATCACGTAGCGGCACAGTTCGCTGGCAGCGATACCCATAAAACCCTCGGATCTTGTTATGAATGGCGAGTCCTGAAGGGGGCTTGGCAGCAGTGGATCGGTTCAGGCTCGCCGCAAGCGGGTCACGCCGCTTGAGTTGAAGTGTAGTGTCATATTCGCGACGTAAAGGCCTGTTTTTAAAATATTTCCGGCTTCGAGTTATAACCGTTATATCGGATAGTGCTTAGGCGCCAGGGGTGAAAACTGAAACATCGGGCAATAAAAAGCCCCGCATTTTGTGCGGGGCTTTTGCTTTTGCAGCCTTTTCGGCTTTCAGGCAACCAGTGCCTGACGGGTACGGTCGATCACGGCCTGCAGCGGTTCGGCGCTGGAGTATTGATCGGGGTACAGACGCTCGCTGTGGCGGGCGATACCGTGTTCGTTGACCAGTGTGAAACTGAAGCAGCCTTTGCGAGCGGCCATGATCAGGCAGTTCATCGGTGCAAAAGCGTTGGTTAGGGTGCGAATGGCATCCTGAGTGTGGATTTGAGTAGACATAGTTATTAGGTGTTCCTACAAATGACACGGATAAGAACCGTGCAACGTTAAAACGTTCCAGTAACGTCGACCACCATTGGTCGAACGAAGAACCCGACTGGAACAAAGCAGCCAGTTTGAAGCGCAATTAAGTTGGCGCGCTTGGGCTGGCAGGTAGGTACTTAGGAGGGCAGGCAACACATCAAGGGCAGAGGTTCTGGGCCCGGGGTGAAGATCCTGATCAATTTGCAGGTTGGTTCGGTCAGAGTAAATGATCTTCGCAACACCCTTCGCATCATTCGAAGGCAGTGTCGTCGCAAGGTTTACCTGGAAACCATCGAGGGGTCGTTCCCGCTTTTCGGTAGGGCTTCTTGAAAGAAGGCTGACCGTGGAGATGTGTTCGACCGGAATTGACTTTCAGCTTGGTACTAACGCCGCGGATACTAACGGATCGAAATGCTTAAAGCAAACCCTGACTCGAAAAAGACTCAATTCGACCGCTGCTTCAGCCCCGCTAATCTGCAGAATCAGCCCAAATGGTGCAGATTGCTACCGTCGGTCGGTGGAGTGCCAATCACAAAACTGTGTGTTTTAGCCGCTTAACCCCAGAGTCATGGTGAAAGCGACCGGAAAAAGTGCATCGATAGAACCCGGTAACAGGTACTTGTGCACATTAGTTGCGCGACCTGTAACGGCACTGTCACATCAATCCTGACCCCGATGGCTGCCTGTAACGAAAGTTTAAGTCAATGAAAAACATCGCTTTTTTTTGTTGGTGAAAAAATCGTCAGTTTGACTGCGGGCCCCATTCCATAAGGCTTTGCGACGGTTGGAGGGCGGTTGTCCACTGAGTTATCCACAGCTTCTGTGGATTGTCCCGAGCGCTTGCTCTAGGACGGGCGTGCCGGGTTGTTTTTCGACTTTACCTGTAAGAAAAAGAGAGTAGAGTGGCGCGCCTTCCGATTCGTCCCACAGTGCTTTATGAAGTTTCGCTCAGTATCAGACTCTGTTACCCCAGAACCTCCCCGTGTTACTCCGCCCAAGCGCTTTACCGTTCGCGTTGCCGAATGGCTGCTCGACAGCCCGCGCCTGAGCGCCAGCCACAATGCCAAACACCTCGCTGGCCGCCTGCTCAAACAACCGGCGCGTGATGGCGTGGTGGCTGCGCAAAGCCGCCTCGGTCAATTGATGTGCCGCGAGTGCGGTAACGCACGGGATCGGCGTATCGGTCAGGATCTGCTCCGCCAGGCCGCCCGTGCCGGTGATCGTCGCGCGCAGCGGGAACTTGGTCTGCTCGAAGACTGAGCTGTCCAAGACCTTACACCTTGGTTAACCTTCAGGCTTTATCGAATCGGCAGGAGTCGCTATGGCTATGGACTTGACCAGCGTGTTGCTCGGTCTCGCAGGGGCAGGGCTGCCATTGTTGGCACTCGCCTGGCAACTGCAGCGCCGGGCGAGCAATGGCCAGGCCGAGGTCGCCTTGCTCGAAGAGCGGCTGGCCATGGCACAGCTGGCCCAGGACGGACTCAACGCGCAGCTCGACGCCAGCCGCGATGAAGTCGCCGATCTCGGCCATGCCAATGCCGCCAAGCAGGCTGATCTAGCGGCTCTGCGCCGGGAAGTCGAACTGCTGCAGATCGAGCGTGACGACGCCCGCGATGCTTCTCACGCCTGGAACCTCGAACGCGCCAATAAAGAAGCTGAGCTGCGCCGCCTCGACGCACAGGCCGCTTCGCTGAACGCTGAACTGCGCGAGCAACAGGAAAGCCACCAGCAACGCCTCAACGACCTGCAAGGCTCGCGCGATGAACTGCGTGCGCAGTTTGCCGAACTCGCCGGGAAGATCTTCGATGAGCGCGAGCAGCGCTTTGCCGAGACCAGCCAGCAACGGCTCGGCCAGTTGCTCGATCCGCTCAAGGAACGCATTCAATCCTTCGAAAAACGCGTGGAAGAAAGTTATCAGGCCGAGGCCCGCGAGCGTTTCTCGCTAGCCAAGGAACTGGAGCGCTTGCAGGCGCTCAATCTGCGTCTGAGCGACGAAGCCACCAATCTGACCCGTGCCCTCAAAGGCCAGAAAACCCAAGGCAACTGGGGCGAGCTGATTCTCGAACGTGTGCTTGAACACGCCGGTCTGGAGAAGGGCCGCGAGTACCAGACGCAGGTCAACCTCAAAGGTCCGGACGGCGAGCGCTTCCAGCCTGACGTGATCATTTACTTGCCGGGCGACAAGCAAGTGGTGGTGGACTCCAAGGTGAGCCTCACCGCGTACCAGCAATACGTGGCTGCCGACGACGACACCCTTGGGCAGATCGCGATCAAGCAGCACGTGCTGTCGTTGCGTAATCACGTCAAAGGTCTGGCCGGCAAGGACTACAAGCGTCTGGAAGGCCTGCACAGCCTCGATTTCGTTTTGCTGTTCGTGCCGATCGAGGCCGCATTTTCGGCGGCGTTGCAGGCTGAGCCATCACTGTTTCAGGACGCCTTCGACCGCAACATCGTCATCGTCAGCCCGACCACCTTGCTGGCGACTTTGCGCGTAATCGATAGCCTCTGGAAGCAGGAGCGCCAGAGCCAGAACGCCCGGGAAATCGCCGAGCGCGCCGGTTGGCTCTACGACAAGTTCGTGCTGTTTATTCAGGATCTGGACGAGGTTGGCAATCGTCTGCAACAACTGGATAAAGCCTACAGTTCAGCGCGCAACAAGCTGACCGAGGGGCGTGGCAACCTGGTCAGTCGCAGTGAGCAGCTCAAGTTGCTGGGTGCGCGGGCAAGCAAGAGTTTGCCGGCGGATTTGCTGGAGCGGGCGATGACCGATGTCGATGGTCTCGTCGAACTCCCTGAATAAAGATCAAAAGATCGCAGCCTCCGGCAGCTCCTACATTGGTACGGCGTACATCCTGTAGGAGCTGCCGGAGGCTGCGATCTTTTTGCTTCTATAGCGGCAAATACCGACTCAACAACGCCCGCAACGCCGCCGGCTTCACCGGTTTGGCCAGATAATCCAGCCCCGCCGCATGCACCTGCGCGACCATCTCCGGTCGCCCGTCAGCACTGATCACCACCCCTGGCACCGGCTCACCCAGATGCGTGCGCAACCACGCCATCAACTCGGTGCCGGTATCCCCGTGATCGAGGTGATAGTCAACCAGCGCCACTTGCGGTCGCATCCCCTCGCTCAACAACGCCGCGCACTCCTCACGATTACGTGCCGTCCACACCTGACAGCCCCAGCGGCTCAGCAGGCTGTTCATGCCGATCAGAATGCTGTCTTCATTGTCGATGCACAGCACCTGTGCGCCGCTCAGCAATTTGCCATTCAATTCAACCGCGGCGCTCGCCGGCACGGTTTGTGAGCGAGCCAGCGGCACGCTGACGCTGAATACGCTGCCGCGGCCGGGCCACGAGCGCACTCGCAAAGTGTGGCCGAGCACGCGGCACAAACCATCGGCAATTGCCAAACCCAGTCCGAGGCCTTTTTCAGCGCGGGTCTGATGGCTGTCGAGGCGTTTGAATTCCTCGAAAATCACCTGCTGTTTGTCTTCCGGAATCCCTGGCCCGCGATCCCACACTTCCAGGCACAACTCGCCGCCACGTCGACGCACGCCCAGCAACACCGGGCCTTTGGCGTAACGAAATGCGTTGGTGAGGAAGTTCTGCAGAATACGTCTGAGCAATTTGATGTCGCTGTCGATGCGTAGATGACTGCCGCGTACACGGAAGGTCAAACCTTGTTCCTGGGCCAGCGCCTTGAACTCGGCACCGAGAATGTCGAACAGCTCATTGACCGCGAACGGCTTGCGATCCGGATTGATCTTGCCGTTTTCCAGGCGGGAAATATCCAGCAGATCACTGATCAGATCCTCGGCCGAGCGCAAGGAACTGTCGAGATGTTGCACCAGTGTCTGCGCCTCGCTGCTCAAGCCGTCATCCTGATGGGAGAGGGCGGCGGAGAACAGGCGGGCGGCGTTCAGCGGTTGCATCAAGTCATGGCTGACCGCCGCGAGGAAGCGGGTTTTCGACTGGTTGGCCGCCTCGGCGGTGCCCTTGGCTTCGGTCAGCGCGACGTTGAGTTGCGACAGTTCCTGGGTGCGTTCGCTGACTCGCTGCTCCAGCCCTTCGTTGGCTTCGGTCAGCGCCTGCTCGGCTTCGCGGAACGCGGTGATGTCAGTGAAACTCATGACGAAACCGCCACCCGGCATCGGGTTGCCGATCAGCTCGATCACCCGGCCGTTGGGGAACAGCCGCTCAGACGTATGCGCGCGGCCCTGGCGCATCCAGTGCAAGCGGCGGGCAACGTGGACTTCCGCTTCGCCGGGGCCGCACAGGCCGCGCTCGGCGTTGTAGCGAATGATGTCGGCAATCGGCCGGCCGACGCTGATCAGACCGTCCGGGTAATTGAACAACTCCAGATAACGCCGGTTCCAGGCCACCAGTTTCAGCGACTGGTCGACCACGCTGATGCCTTGGGTAATGTTCTCGATCGCACCTTGCAGCAAGGCGCGGTTGAACTGCAGCACCTCGGAGGCTTCGTCGGCGATGCGGACGACGTCCTCCAGTTGCATTTCCCGACCTTCGATGGCGGCTTTTACCACCGCGCGCGTCGAAGAAGCGCCGAGGACACCGGCCAGCAAGCGCTCGGTATGGGCGATCCATTCGCCGTCGGCATTCTGGTTCGGGTTGAAGCCTTTGCCTTGGCGATAGGCGAAGCGAATGAAGCTCTGGCGCGCACGTTCCTCGCCGACAAAACGCGCGGCCAATTGCAGCAAATCGTCAATCTGCACCGCCAGCATCGAGCGTGCACTCGGCCGTGCGCTGATCTCTTGACCGATGAAACGCCCGGCCTGCCAGTGCTCCGACACGCGCGTGCGCGACAGCACCGAAACCCAGGCGAACAGGGTGAAGTTACCGGCCAGCGACAGCACCACGCCTTGGGTCAGCGGGGTGATCGGCAAATTCAGCGGATTACTGTGCAGCCACGCCAGCCCCGGAAAACTGCTCAGCGACCAACCGAGACTGTGCGCGGCAATCGGCAGAATCAACGTGTAGAACCACAGGAATGTACCCGCGGCCAAACCGGCGAAAACCCCGCGGCGGTTGGCCTGCTTCCAGTACAGCGCGCCAAGCATCGCTGGCGCCAGTTGGGTCACCGCAGCGAAGGCGATCTGGCCGATGGTCGCCAGACTGGCGGTGGAACCGAGCAAGCGATAGCTGACGTACGCCAGCAACAGAATCACCACGATGCTCACGCGCCGTACCGAGAGCATCCATTGGCGGAATACTTCGAATGGGCGCTCCGCGTTATTGCGCCGCAGCAGCCACGGTAACAGCATGTCGTTGGAGACCATGGTCGACAGCGCCACGCTGGCGACAATCACCATGCCGGTTGCCGCTGACGCGCCACCGATAAACGCCAGCATTGCCAGCGCCGGATGCGCCTGCGCCAAGGGCAGGCTGATCACGAAGGAGTCGGGCAGTACGTCGCTGGGCAGCAGCATCTGACCGGCCAAGGCGATCGGCACTACAAACAGCGCGGCCAAGGCGAGATAGGCGGGAAACACCCATTTGGCCAGACGCAGATCCTGCGGATCGATGTTCTCCACCACCGTGACGTGGAACTGCCGGGGCAGGCAGATGATCGCCATCATCGCCACACCGGTCTGCACCACCATCGACGGCCAGTTGATGGTTTCTTTCCAGTATTCCTCGAGACGCGGGGCGAGCATGGCCTGGTTGAACAGATCATCGAAACCGTCATACAGGCCATAAGTGACGAAGGCGCCGACGGCGAGAAAAGCGAACAGTTTGACCAGCGATTCGAAAGCAATCGCCAGCACCATGCCCCGGTGGTGTTCGGTGGCATCGAGGTTGCGCGTGCCGAAGACGATGGTGAACAGCGCCAGCACCAGCGACACGATCAGCGCGGTGTCCTGGGCACGGGTGCCCATGGCGTCGGCACCGGCGCCGATCAACAGATTCACGCCGAGAACGATGCCTTTGAGTTGCAGGGCAATGTAGGGCAGGACGCCGACCAGACAGATCAGCGCTACGACCACCGCCAGCGATTGCGATTTGCCGTAGCGCGCGGCGATAAAGTCAGCGATGGAGGTGATGTTCTCCTGTTTGCTGATCATCACCATTTTTTGCAGGACCCATGGCGCGCCCACTAACAGCAGGATCGGCCCGAGGTAAATCGGCAGGAATGACCACAATTGCTCGGCGGCTTGACCGACTGCGCCGAAGAACGTCCAGCTGGTGCAATAAACTGCCAGCGACAGGCTGTACACCCAGGCACGCATGCGCGGCGGCAAGGGCGCGCTGCGTCGGTCGCCGTAAAAGGCGATGGCGAACATGATGGCCATATAGGCTAGGGCGACGGCGGCGATCAGCCCGGTGGACAGCGACATGCAACACTCCCGACAAAAGACTCCCCGGCACTCCTGCCCGGGCGGACAGTCTCGCATGCGCGGGGCGGTTAGTCAGTGTCGACCAAGGTCGTGGCGCGGCGGGGTGTCGCAGGTGGGGAAGCGGGTGGTTTCTGCCGTGACTGGCCAGCGATGGCGTCAGTCCTGACGCAGCGCAATATCGATCAGCCGATGCAGCTCATCTACCTCCAGCGCCGCCGCCGAAAACAGAATCCGGAACACCACCGGCGCCACCACCAGATTGATCAACCGATCAACGCTCGGCGCCACCTCATCCGGATGCCGTTCGATGATCGTCTGCAACTGCGCGCCAATGATCGTCACGCAATACCCCGGCGTAGCGCTCGCCTGCACGTCGCGCATCATATTGCGCCCAGGCTCCGAACTCATCTCATCGAGATATTGCTCGGCCCACGCGCGGATATCGCTGCGCAAGCTGCCGGTTTGCGCCGGTTCGCTGTCCGGGCGCATGCGGGCGAGGGCGACGTCGGCGAGCAGCGCCGCCAGATCACCCCAGCGCCGGTAAATCGTCGACGGTGTAACGCCCGCGCGCGCGGCGATTTGCGGGACGGTCACGCTCGAACGCTCCTGCTCCTGCAGGAGCGCGCGGACTGCCGAATGAATTGCATCTTGCACCCGGGCACTGCGGCCGCCGGGGCGTAAACCTTCTTTAATAGCCATGCCGCAGACCTTAACACAAAGAATTTGCTTTAAGCGCGAGGCAGTAGCACACTCCGCAAAAGCAAAAAATTAGCTTTTGCGGAGTGTGCCCATGATCAGCCTTGCTTCCAATCGATCCAGCCTGTGGTTTCTGGCGATCACCTTACTCAGTTTTCTCGCTGCTTCCACGGCGCCGACGCCGCTGTATCACTTGTATCAGGATCAACTGCATTTCTCGGCAGCTGTTCTGACCCTGATTTTCGGCGTCTACGCCCTCAGCCTGTTGGCGGCGCTATTAACTGTCGGCTCGCTGTCCGATCACCTGGGACGCAAACCGGTGATCTTCACCGCCGTGTTGCTCAACGCGTTGGCGATGCTGCTGTTTATCTATGCCGACAGCGTGGCGTGGCTGATCAGCGCGCGTGTTCTGCAAGGATTTGCCACCGGCATGGCCACCGCTGTTTTAAGCGCGACCCTGCTCGACACGGATCGCCAGCAGGGGCCGTTGATCAACAGTGTGGCGCCGTTGCTCGGCATGGCCTTGGGCGGCATGGGCTGCGGTTTGTTGGCCGAATTTGCGCCGGCGCCGTTGCAACTGACCTATTGGCTGCTGCTCGCACTGTTTGTATTACAGGGCATTTATGTCTGGCGTCTGCCGGAAAGCGTTACGCCGCAAGCCGGAGCGTGGGCATCGTTGCGGCCGACTTTGCATGTGCCGGTGCAGGCACGTTCAACGTTGTGGCGAGTGTTGCCGCTGAACACCGCAACCTGGGCGCTCGGCGGTTTCTACGCCTCCCTCGCGCCATCGCTGGTGCGCACCGCCACCGGTTCGACTTCCAATCTGATCGGCGGCGCAACCGTGGCTGCCCTGACGGTGACCGGTGCATTGATGATTTTCACGCTGCGCAATCGTTCTGCCGCGCGAGCATTGCAGTTGGGCGCGAGCCTGCTGCCGATCGGTCTGGTGTTGATTCTGCTGGGCGTGCACAGTGCCAGTCTGTCGGTGTTTTTCCTCGGCACGCTGGTCGCCGGTTGCGGCTTTGGTTCGGGATTTCTCGGTGCCGTGCGCAGCCTCGTGCCGCTGGCTTTGCCCCATGAGCGCGCCGGGTTGATGGCCGCGTATTACGTGCTCAGTTATCTGGCGTTCTGCCTGCCGGCATTGCTCGCCGGGCACTTGTCGCGCAACTACGGTTTGCTGGCGACCACCGATGGTTATGGGGCGATTTTGATCGTCTTGGCTGTCGGCGCCCTGTTGCTGAGCCTGCGTCCAGCGCCATCCAAAGTGTGCCGCGTTCCATAAACGGCGCGCTTTCGGTTAGCCTTGCCCAGCCTTCTTCTCACGGATCGACTCATGAAGATTATTCGCAGCAAGGCCTTCACCGCCGAGCGCGCCTGGGGCGCGCTGGACATCGCCAACATGAACGGCATCACCACGCGCCTGCACTGGACGGATCAGCCGTACAAATGGCACGTCAACGATGGCGAGGAAGTGTTTGTGGTGCTCGATGGCCAAGTGCTGATGCATTACCGCGAGCAGGGCGAAGAAAAACAGGTGCAGCTGGATGTCGGCGACATCTTCTATGCGAGCGTCGGCACCGAGCACGTCGCCCATCCACAAGGCGCAGCGCGGATTCTGGTGATCGAGAGCGAAGGCAGCGTCTGACTGCATATTGGTAAAACAGATAACAGTTAGAGAAATTACCCGTTATATAGATATTCGATTCGGTTCTACCATGGGTTCAACCTCACCAGAGGAGAGGACTCCATGATGACTTGCCCCAACAGCGCCAAACCCGGCATCAAGCCGTTCAGCCAGCTTCAGCATCCACGCGAAGTGATCCGCCAGTTCACCCCGAACTGGTTCGCCGCGACCATGGGCACCGGCGTGTTGGCGTTGGCGCTGGCGCAACTGCCGGTGGCCATTCCAGGCCTGCACGCTTTCGCTGAAGGTTTGTGGTTGTTCAACATTCTGTTGTTCACCCTGTTTACCGCTGCGTACGCTGCGCGCTGGATCTTGTTCTTCGATGAGGCGCGGCGGATTTTCGGCCACTCCACGGTATCGATGTTCTTCGGCACGATTCCGATGGGCCTGGCGACGATCATCAACGGCTTTCTGTTGTTTGGTCTGCCGCGCTGGGGCGACGGCGTGATTCATCTCGCCGAAGTGCTGTGGTGGATTGATGTGGCCATGTCGCTGGCTTGCGGCGTGCTGATTCCGTACATGATGTTTACCCGTCAGGAACACAGCATCGACCAGATGACCGCCGTTTGGCTGTTGCCGGTAGTGGCGGCAGAAGTGGCAGCGGCCAGCGGTGGTTTGCTCGCTCCGCACCTGACCGACGCCCATTCGCAACTGGTGGTACTGACAACGAGCTACGTGCTCTGGGCCTTTTCCCTACCGGTAGCGTTCAGCATTCTGACGATTCTGCTGCTGCGCATGGCTCTGCATAAACTGCCCCACGAAAACATGGCCGCTTCGAGCTGGCTGGCCCTCGGCCCGATCGGCACCGGTGCGCTGGGCATGTTGCTGCTGGGCGGTGATGCGCCAGCGATCTTCGCGGCAAACGGTCTGCCGGGCATCGGCGAAATCGCTTCGGGTCTTGGACTTATTGCAGGGATTACGCTGTGGGGCTTTGGTCTGTGGTGGATGCTGATGGCGCTGCTGATCACCGTGCGTTACTTGCGTGACGGCATTCCGTTCAACCTCGGCTGGTGGGGATTCACCTTCCCGTTGGGCGTGTATTCGCTGGCAACCCTGAAACTGGCGAGCACTCTGAACCTGACGTTTTTCAGCGTCTTCGGTACCGCGCTGGTGCTGTTGCTGGCGGTAATGTGGCTGATTGTCGGCAAACGCACCGTGCAAGGCGCCTGGCGAGGCGAGCTGTTTGTCTCGCCGTGCATCGCAGGTTTGAAGAAATAACCTGAAAAGTTTAGGTAAGGTGTGGCCTGGATCGCGGTTCGAGAATCCAATAAGCAGTATCCAGGCCTCTCTACCTTAAACATCAGGGAAACACGGAAGATGAGTCACCCCTCACAGTTCAACCTGCTGCGCACGCGGCGCTTCTTGCCGTTTTTCATCACGCAGTCGCTCGGCGCGTTCAACGACAACGTGTTCAAGCAGTCGCTGATCCTCGCCATTCTCTATCGCTTGACCATCGAGGGTGACCGCTCGATCTGGGTCAACCTGTGTGCGCTGCTGTTTATTCTGCCGTTCTTTCTGTTCTCGGCATTGGCCGGGCAGTTCGGGGAGAAGTTCGCCAAGGACGCGCTGATCCGTCTGATCAAGCTCGCGGAAATTGCGATCATGGCCGTAGGATCGGTCGGTTTCCTCTTTGATCACTTGTCGCTGATGCTGGTGGCACTGTTCGCCATGGGCACGCACTCGGCGCTGTTCGGACCGGTGAAATATTCGATCCTGCCGCAGGCGCTGCGTGAGGATGAGCTGGTGGGTGGTAACGGCCTGGTGGAGATGGGCACGTTTCTGGCGATTCTCGCCGGGACGATTGGTGCCGGGGTCATCATGTCATCGACCCATTACGCGCCGCTGGTCTCGACTGCCATTGTCGGCATTGCCGTGCTGGGTTATCTGGCCAGCCGCAGCATCCCTCGCGCGGCTGCGTCATCCCCGGAAATGCGCCTGAACTGGAACATCTTCAGCCAATCCTGGGCCACCTTGAAACTTGGCCTGGGCCAGACCCCGGCGGTGTCGCGCTCGATCGTCGGCAACTCGTGGTTCTGGTTTGTCGGGGCGATTTACCTGACGCAGATTCCGGCCTACGCAAAAGAGTGGATGCACGGCGATGAAACTGTTGTAACGCTTATTCTCACTGTGTTCTCGGTTGGCATCGCGCTGGGTTCGATGCTTTGCGAGAAGCTGTCCGGGCGCAAGGTCGAGATCGGTCTGGTGCCGTTTGGCTCGTTCGGTCTGACCGTGTTCGGTCTGCTGTTGTGGTGGCATTCCGGCGGAATTCCCGACAGCGTCACCGGCCACAGCTGGATTGAAGTGCTCGGTTTCGTGCACACATGGGCAGTGTTGATCGACATCCTCGGCCTCGGCATCTTCGGTGGTTTCTACATCGTGCCGCTGTATGCCTTGATCCAGTCACGTACCGCTGAAAACGAGCGCGCGCGGGTGATTGCCGCCAACAACATTCTCAACGCGCTGTTTATGGTGGTGTCGGCCATCGTCTCGATCGTGCTGCTGAGCGTGGCCAAGCTGTCGATCCCGCAGCTGTTCCTCGTGGTGTCGCTGCTGAATATCGGCGTCAACGCCTACATCTTCAAGATCGTCCCCGAGTTCAGCATGCGTTTCATGATCTGGCTGCTCAGCCATTCCATGTACCGCGTCGAGCACCGCAACCTCGAGGCGATCCCCGATGAGGGCGCCGCGCTGTTGGTGTGCAATCACGTGTCGTTTGTTGATGCTTTGCTGATTGGCGGCGCGGTGCGTCGGCCGATTCGCTTTGTCATGTACTACAAAATTTACAACTTGCCGGTGCTGAACTTTATCTTCCGCACGGCGGGGACAATTCCGATTGCCGGGCGTAACGAAGACATCCAGATCTACGAAAAGGCCTTCACGCGGATTGCTCAATATCTGAAGGATGGTGAGCTGGTGTGCATCTTCCCGGAAGGCAAGCTGACGGCGGATGGCGAGATGAACGAGTTCCGGGGCGGGCTGACGCGGATTCTGGAGGAGACGCCAGTGCCGGTGATTCCGCTGGCGTTGCAAGGGCTGTGGGGGAGTTTCTTCAGTCGCGATCCGAACAAGGGCTTTTTTCACCGGTTGTGGTCGCGGGTGACGTTGGTGGCGGGTGCGCCGGTGGGCGTTGATGCGGCTGAGCCGGCGAAGTTGCAGGGGTTGGTCGGGGAGTTGCGCGGGGCAGTTAGATAGTCGGTGACTGTGTGGGCCTCATCGCGAGCAGGCTCACTCCTACATTTGAAACGCGTTCCCCTGTAGGAGTGAGCCTGCTCGCGATAGCGGTCGAGGCCTAGGCGCTGACCTTAAGCCCGATCAACCCGGTAATGATCAACGCCACGCTGGCCAGCCGGATCAATGCCATTGACTCGCCAAACAGGATGATCCCGGCAATCACCGTGCCCACTGCACCGACACCGGTCCAGATCGCATAGGCCGTGCCCAGCGGCAATTCCTTCATCGCAAGGCCCAACAGCCCAAGGCTGATGGCCATGGCCGCAACGGTCAGAACGGTGGGGAGTGGGCGGGTGAAGCCGTCGGTGTATTTCAGGCCGACGGCCCAGCCGACTTCGAACAGGCCGGCGAAAAACAGAATGATCCAGGACATGAGAGACCTCCATCGATTGACGGGGTCGTCCCCAGATTAATGACTCGATCGAGCCGCAGGGTCGTCCCCGCGTTGCGCGATAGTTTGACGAGCATTAACCCGGGGATCAAGTTTGCGCCTCAGTCGGCCGCTTGTTGCGCCAGCGAATCGCGATCTTCCTTCTCACTCATGCGCCGGAAGTACGTCGACAGCAGTGCCCCGGAAATATTGTGCCAAACGCTGAACAGCGCGCTCGGCACTGCCGCCAATGGCGAAAAATGCGCACTGGCCAACGCCGCGCCCAATCCCGAATTCTGCATGCCCACTTCCAGCGCCAGCGATTTGCGCTGGGCCAGCGGCAACTTGAACAGGCGCCCGGTGAAGTAGCCCAGCAAATAACCGAAGCTGTTGTGCAGCATGACCACGGCCATGATCAACAGGCCGGACTCGGCGATTTTCGCCTGACTGGCGGCCACGACGGCGGTGACGATGATCACGATGCTGACCACCGACACCAGCGGCAACACGTCTACGGCGTGACGAACCTTGTCGCCGAGCAACCGCTGGGCAACTACGCCGAGAATGATCGGCAGCAGCACCACTTGCAGGATTGACCAGAACAGCTCCATGAACGATACCGGCAACCATGCCGAGGCCAGCAGCCAGATCAACGCCGGGGTCAGCAGTGGGGCGAGGAGGGTGGTGACGGCAGCGATCGCGACCGACAACGCCAGATCGCCGCGAGCCAGCCAGGTCATCACGTTGGACGACGTGCCGCTTGGGCAGCAGCCGACCAGGATCACCCCGACGGCGATTTCCGGCGGCAGGTGAAACACCTGGCAGAGCAACCACGCTACGCCGGGCATGATCACGAAATGTGCAACCACGCCCAGCGCCACACGCCATGGATGGCGGGCAACGGCAGCGAAGTCGTCGAGTTTGAGGGTCAGGCCCATGCCGAACATCACCAGCCCGAGCAACGGCACGATCGCGCTTTTCAGGCCGAGGAACCACGCCGGTTGCAGGAACGCAATCACCGCGAAAATCAGAACCCAGTAAGCGAAGGTATTGCCGACAAAGCGGCTGAGTGCAGCCAGTGCGCGCATGGCTTGATCCTTATTATTAAATGAACACCACAAAACAAATGTAGGAGTGAGCCTGCTCGCGATAGCGATCTTTCAATCAACACATAAGTTGAATGTCAGTCCCTCATCGCGAGCAGGCTCACTCCTACAGTTTGGACATCACACGGCTTTAGATGCCTTGAGGAGTCTCTTCCCCACCCAACGCTTCCACCAGCGCCGGCAGGAAGTCGCCGAAGGTCAGCATCATCAGCGTGAAGCTGGCATCCAGTTGCCCCAACGCTTCATCACCGCCGTCCTGTTCCGCCTGATCCTGCAACAGATCTTCGAACTTCAGACGTTTGACGGTCATCTTGTCATCGAGCATGAACGACAGCTTGTCCTGCCAGGCCAGCGACAGTTGAGTCACGACTTTGCCGGTGCTCAGGTGCAGCTGGATTTCTTCGCTGGTCAGGTCCTGACGCTTGCAACGGACGATACCGCCGTCTTCGTGGGTGTCGCGCAGTTCGCACTCATCCAGTACATAGAAGTCGTCGGCGGCTTTTTGCGTGGTGACCCATTCGGTCATGGTCGCGGTAGGCGACATTTTTACGGTCAGCGGGCGGACGGGCAGGGTGCCGATCACTTCAC
Source organism: Pseudomonas sp. 43A (assembly GCF_013363935.1). Taxonomy (NCBI): domain Bacteria; kingdom Pseudomonadati; phylum Pseudomonadota; class Gammaproteobacteria; order Pseudomonadales; family Pseudomonadaceae; genus Pseudomonas; species Pseudomonas sp. 43A. The sequence goes on along the minus strand of NZ_CP054880.1, from coordinate 5,173,500 downwards.
GCAGGGTCGACAGGAGGTCTTCGGCACGTTTCGGGCTGGCCGAGTTGACCAGGATCAGGCCCTGTTTCGGCGCGATGGCGGCGAAGGTCGACGAGCGACGGATAAACGCGCGCGGCAAAAACGCCTGGATGATTTCATCCTTGATCTGATCGCGTTCCTTCTTATAGACCTTGCGCATCTGCTCGGCTTCGATCTCTTCGACCTTTTCCTTGACCGCGTCACGCACAACGCTGCCCGGCAGAATGCGTTCTTCTTTACGCGCGGAAATCAGCAGGAAGTCACCGCTGACGTGCACCAGTGGAGCATCTTCGCCTTTGCCGAACGGCGCGACGAAACCGTAGGTGGTCAACTCCTGGCTTGCACATGGACGCGCCAGTTTGGTGGCCAGTGCAGTTTCCAGCGCCTCGGCATCGACAGGCAGGTCTTGGGTCAGGCGATAGATAAGCAGGTTTTTGAACCACATGGGGTGAGTCTCTCCTTTATACAAAGGGGGGCATTATTGTCTTCGCCGTCCCATAGGCCAACCCTTCTCTAAGCCTTTGGAAGGCCTGAGAAAATTATTTAAAAAAGTGCTTGCCAGAGGTTGGGTCGCTCCGTAGAATGCGCGCCACACCGAAGCGAAGGGTGATTAGCTCAGCTGGGAGAGCGTCTGCCTTACAAGCAGAATGTCGGCGGTTCGATCCCGTCATCACCCACCATTCGTTTCAAGTGTTTAGCGCAGCGGTAGTTCAGTCGGTTAGAATACCGGCCTGTCACGCCGGGGGTCGCGGGTTCGAGTCCCGTCCGCTGCGCCATATTCGGTAACCTGGACCACTGAACGCCAGGTCACCACGGAAAAACCCGCCAAAGCGGGTTTTTTTCTGCCTCAAGGTTTGTACAGTTGTACCCGCGGGATGTGTCGCTTTACCGGTTTTCGGATTTATTTGAAAAAAACTTCAATTAAATCAACACTTTACGAAAACTTGTGGCATAATGCGTCCCGTAACGAAGCGAAGGGTGATTAGCTCAGCTGGGAGAGCGTCTGCCTTACAAGCAGAATGTCGGCGGTTCGATCCCGTCATCACCCACCATTCGTTTCAAGCGTTTCGCGCAGCGGTAGTTCAGTCGGTTAGAATACCGGCCTGTCACGCCGGGGGTCGCGGGTTCGAGTCCCGTCCGCTGCGCCATATTCGGTAATCTGGAACACTGAACGCCAGATCACCACAGAAAGCCCGCCTTGTGCGGGCTTTTTGCTGTCTGGGATTTGGGTATTTTTCGCGACCCATAACTATGTAGTGCCTGCCGGTTCCGTCGCTTTCGGACAATGAGCAATGTTCTTCATGACGCTTCTACGTCATAGAGCCAGCCAATTGCCCGACGAGAGCCAATCCAATGCCAAATCCCGCTGAAATTTCTGCCGCCGATGACGGCCAAGCGCTGTCGTTCCTGTCATCCAGTCCAGCCTTTCTTTCCAGCGATGACGCCGCTGCATGCCTGCACGGCCTGTTGAAGGCCCCGCGAAACGGCGAATTCAACGGGTTCATTCTGAAAACCGTTGATGCACGATTCATTTGCGCAGAGCGCATAGATGCGCCGGTGGCCGACGACAAGAATCATCAGGGCGATGCAACCACCAGGCAACCTGGCATACCCGCTGTAGTCGTCAGCGCGGCGGGGGAGCTGATTGTCCCGAGCGGCCTCACCCTTGAGGCGAGTTTTCACGCCCGTCCGGTGAAAGCGCAAGGTACCGATGAGGCCACAACCGAATGGATTCAGCGTAATCGTTTCTTCGCAATTTCAGATTTGTCGGAAGTGATGAATACGCACCGAAAATTCGCGAAATGTTATCTATCCGCGCGTAATGGGGGGCTTCTGTCATACACGTCGAAAGACTCGCCGTTTGAGCAGGAGCTTTCGCCGCGCCTTACCAGGAAAAGTAGCGGCCAGCCTCGACGTTTCGAGGAGTTGTATGAATATGGTTCGATTCCAAGCAGCCTGTGGATCTTGCTGACGTTGGCCGCCGGAACAACAACGGTCGTCGTAACCGGTGATCTCTGGCGGCACCGCGGCCACCTCAACGCCAGTTGGAGGACGGATATCCTGCAAGTACAGCCGGCACACTCAGCAATGCCGATCTTTGGTCCGATCTTTCAGGATGCCAAGGATGTTGCGCTTTATCTGCATACCAAATCACCTGAGTCGACAGCAGCGCAGCCCAATGTCGGCTTCATTCTCAAACATAACGTCAGTGATTTTTTTATTCTGACCGAACCGGTTTCCAGCCCTTACGCCAGCTTCGACCGGGCACAACTGTTTCCCAAGGATCAGCACGGCAATCCGTTGATCCCCCGCGAATTTCGTGTGCATGGCATTTACCATTCGATTCAGCCATTACCAACGGCACGTCTGGCTCCGAGCGAAGTGGAGCTTCAGCAGAATTTCTTCTCTGCAGCGGACCTCAAGGTCAGTCTGGACCGTGTAATCATGGCACCTCATCAGCGTGTTTTTGCCGTCACCCGCGATGGGGCGGTGCTACGTTTTGCCAAGCCGCTCATGCCGAAGGTCCGCGCGCTGCTTGTCGAACTGGCTCAAGGCCTTGAGCAGAAGTTAATCACTGGCGAGATCACGCCAACGATGTTTGTCGACAAAGTTGCCGACGCCGGGATCCTCAGTGTTCTGTTCCCGAGCAAGACCTGGCCCACTGTCGGAAGGATTACGGCATCGACCAGCGTTGTTGCCAGCAGGCGCCATACGGATCATTCGCTGTTGCGTTGATGGCGATAGTCGCTAATTGCTTCGTACACCGCTTTGCGTAACCGGTTGATGCCGCCGATCGGGCGATGCGCCTCAACGCCAAACCAAGGATTGAACGACAGGTTGTCGCATTGCAGATTCAGCGCCGGCTTATCGAAATCCTGCGGCGGCAGCGTGATTCGCGCTACGGTTTCGAAAGGCGCATCGTGCTCGCGCCATTCGATGCTGGTGTCTTCGATCGGCATGTATTTATTGGCATCCTGGCGCTGGATTTGCAGCATAAAACAGGCCGGTACCCGATCTGCAGACAACTGCTGATTCAACGCGCTGCGCAGGAAGTTTGGCAGGTCGTGGTTCTGTTTGGGCAATGTGTAAGCGGGGCAATTGTCTGGGTCTGGTGCTACGCGAAACTTTGCATTCGCGTCGCCGAACTTGTAGGGCGAAACCGAAAAGTATGTAGTCGCCGTCGGGCTGTCCGGCGGCGGCGACAATGTTGCCAAGGCAATAAACAAGTGACGGATCTGCCAGCTGCGCGGGTCCCACCCGGGGAAAAACGCCATGACCTTCTTGCCGTCAGCCTGCGCTGCCACATTCTGACGATACTCGGCGACATCGCTGACAAAGAAATTCGGATGGCTGAACATCACGAAATCCTGTTCATGCACTGCCTGGCGGTTGTCGAGCAACTGTTTTCCCGAAACGTCCAGCAGTTTGATCGCCATGCCCCTGGCGTCGCGGATGCTGTCGAACTGTGGGTAGGCATTGCCGTTGGACAGGCGAATCATTGCCTGCCAGGTTTTGCCTGGCTCACTGAATACGCCCTGTCGCAGCGACTGCGCCAGTTCCGGTAGAACCTGCACCTGAGCCTTGACGCAGCCATGGGCCTTGGCATGTGCGTCGCGCAGATAGCGTGTGCTTTCGCGATGTTGATCGACGACGCGCACGGCAGTCTGAATCACGTCCTGAGTCATCGCGGCTTCGCCGGGCGGAATCTGCTCCTGCGCCGAAACCGGGCCGCGGTGCTGCCAGGCAAACCATGCCGTGGCAGTGGCCCAGCCGAGGAGGCCGATGATGACCGTTATCAGCAGGACTTTGCCAAGCAGACGTCCAAGCCACAACCAGACTCTGGCCAACAGCGGCAGTTCTTTCTTGAAGGCCGAGATCATGGCAGTTGCGCCTCCAGTGGGCCGCCGAGGACTTTCAGGTATTCAAGCAGCGCCCAGCGTTCTTCGGGCTGCAGCAGCCGGCCAATCACGCCGTTGCCGCGTTCGCCAGCGCGGAATTCATGGCCGCTGTTGTGGTTGCCAGTGATGCGCGTGTCGAACAGGAAACCATTGGTAAAGGCTTCGGTGCGATAACCCAGATGTCGCGGATCGTATTCGAATGTGCCTTTGAAAAAGGTCGTGGCGCGCTCATCTTGCGGCGACAGCAACTGATAAAGGCTCGGCACCGAGCCGTTGTGCAGAAATGGCGCAGTAGCCCAGACACCGGCTAGCGGCCGGGCCTTGTAGGCGACTTTTTCGCGCACGCCGATTGGCAGGCCGAAGCCGTCCAGCCGGGGCTTTTCCTGTGGTGTGACGTTGGCGTCGCGGTAGGCGCGGTCTTCGACGAAGGCAGTGACGTAAGCCAGGCCCCTGGCCACCGACAGTTGGCTCAGATCCAGGGGTTGCTTGGGCGTCGGGTGCAGTTTGACGTCCAGGGTTTCGAGTTCCTTCAGATCCCATTGCAGGGCGGTCAGGTCGAAACGGTGGGTGGCGATATTGTTGGCGGCGGTCGGGTCGGTGCCGATGACGTCGACCGGCAGCATGTGCAAATGCTGCACCCAGCGCTGACCTTCCTGAGTCTGGCGCGGGACGTGACAACCGGCGCAATTCTCGGCAAACAGCATGCGCCCCTTCACTGCCTGTGGTTTGTCGATGGCGCCAAGCAGCTCCTCAGGCCAGGTGGGCGGCTTGAGCTTTTGCAGGGTTTCTTCGATCTTGTGCAGATCACGCACACGCACACTGGAGGCATAGCGTGCTTCGCCTTGCAGCGGCTGGCCGTTGCCATCGAAAAAATTCAGGGTGGCGCCGACGCCTAACGCTTCACCGATGTTGCGCGCCATCGGCTGCTGCGCCGAGCCGTTCCACTGCACCCAATCGAATGTCCACATGTCCCACAGCTGCGGGTAATCCACCGGGGCATTGGCCACGCGATAGTTGGCGGGGGAAATCGCATCGCCAAACGTCGCATTGGCAATGCGTCCAAAGGCATCGGCGCGGCCAGGACCTTCTTCGGTCGGATAGAGGCCGCGATGGGTATCGTTCCAGGCGACCTTGATGAATGTATTCAGAGAGGTTTTGACGTCTTTGCGCAATTGCTCGTGGCGCGTGTCGTATTCGTCGCCCAGCACGGTTCTGGCAAAACGTTCGAATTTCCATGGGTTGTAGTAAATCGCGGTCAGACTTGCCACCAACGCCTGTCCGAAACTGCCGCCGCGCAAAGTAGGAACGCTGGAAGGCAGCACATGTTGCGCGGTACCACCGTCGATCCGCACGGCTTGGCCGTTAAAGCGCAATTCGCCGGTGTGGCAAGCGGCGCAAGTGATGTCCAGATATTGCTCGGAGTTTCCGGGATTCTGGTGCCGGGCAAAACCGACGGGGAGGTTACCCGGATTGTTCGCCGTGGCTTTCTGCTGCGGATCAATCAGAAAACCGAAACGCGCGAGGTAATCGGGTGAGGCGAAACGTCGCTCCGAGAAGGGCAGCTCCAACGCCTGGAACCACTCATAGCGCAGGCCTTTGACCTGCGTGCCCTGAGGCGTGAAATAGTAGGTTTGCCGGTCTTCGTCATTCCACTGATCGAGGTAATGCACCTGCTCGGCGGGGGAGTAGAAGGGCAATTTCGGGTTGGCGACGTAGTACAGCATCACTGCGAGGACGACTCCCAGCAGCACGACGATCAGAGTCAGCACACGGAATAAAAGGCGCAAGATAAACATCCTTGTCGAATTGTTCCGCTGTTATGCCTGAGCCTGCACTATGCGGCAAGTGGCCATTACGCCAGATGATGCAAGAAGAAACGACGCTGATTGTCGGGACAAGATGACAGAAGCTTCATCGTCGCTTCGCGCCAATGCGTTTTAATCCCTGAACTTATCGGAAGTTTCCTGCTCTCATGCCGGTAGCCATTGGTCGTGGCGGCCTGATAAGCTCGCGGCTTTACTCGATTGCCCTTTCGGCGCATGAACAAGGAAATAGCATGAAACAGCATCGGTTGGCGGCGGCGGTTGCCCTGGTTAGCCTGGTCCTCGCGGGTTGTGATTCGCAGACCAGCGTAGAGCTGAAAACCCCGGCGCAAAAAGCTTCCTACGGTATCGGCCTGAACATGGGCAAGAGCCTGGCTCAGGAAGGCATGGATGATCTGGACTCCAAAGCGGTAGCCCAGGGCATCGAAGATGCCGTTGGCAAGAAAGAACAGAAGCTGAAAGACGAAGAACTGGTCGAAGCCTTCGCCGCGCTGCAAAAGCGTGCTGAAGAGCGTATGGCCAAGATGAGCGAAGAGTCGGCAGCCGCTGGCAAGAAATTCCTCGAAGAAAACGGCAAGAAGGCTGGTGTAACAACCACCGCTTCCGGCCTGCAGTACGAAGTGGTCAAGAAAGCCGATGGCCCACAGCCTAAGCCGACTGACGTAGTGACCGTTCACTACACCGGCAAGCTGACCAACGGCACCGTCTTCGACAGCTCCGTCGAGCGCGGCAGCCCGATCGATCTGCCGGTGAGCGGTGTGATTCCGGGTTGGGTTGAAGGTCTGCAACTGATGCACGTTGGCGAGAAGTACAAACTGTACATCCCTAGCGATCTGGCTTACGGCGCTCAGTCGCCAAGCCCGGCAATCCCGGCCAACTCGGTTCTGGTCTTCGACCTGGAACTGCTGGCCATCAAGGATCCAGCCAAAGAAGCCGCTGCTGCCAAGTAATTGGTAAAGGCTTCAACAACAACGCCTCGCTTATGCGGGGCGTTGTTGCATCTGGACTCTGGCAAGGGTAAACAGAGCGAACCGATGGCAGTCGGGAGAGTCATAGCCAATGAGACTGCCATCGCTAGCCGCCCTGAGCAGCCAAGTCAATGAAATATTGGGGTTTTTTATGTGAGTAAAAAACGCCCGATCTGAGCGCAGCCCTTATGAAACGGGGCTTCCAGCGCTGAAATGCAGCTCTGTTCACAAGGTTATCCACAATTTGTGTGGATAACATTTCAACGGGAGGAATAGATGAAAGCTCCGTGGAATTTCGCTCGATTCCTGCCCCTGGCCGGTCGCCTGCTGGCACGAGGCCGCTTGCCGACCTTATTGTTTGCGGTTGCCAGCAAAGGCGCCGCGCAAGGCAATCGTCTCGGTAAACTCAAGGACGACTTACGTTTACTCCAGGCGTTGTGCCTGGCCTATTGGCGCGGCGAGTATCGGGCCATCAGTGGCAAAGCATTGATTTCGGTCGTGGCGGGGTTGATGTACTTCCTCAGTCCGGTCGATGCGATTCCGGATTTCATTCCCGTGTTCGGCATGCTCGACGACATTGCCGTCCTCGCCTGGCTGATGAAAACCCTCGACGATGAACTCAATGCTTTTCGTCTTTGGCGCAACCGTCAGCAGCCGGAAAAACTGGCAGTCGTCGAACGCCTGCCGGATACCCCCGAACAACTGCAACTTCAGGGGCCGAAAAAAACCTGATTCTCAACACCCTCGTACAGATAGATACCCCCCGCGACCTTGGCCGCTGTTAGGATTACACTTCTAGGGAAAAGTGCCGACTCGCTAAGTGTTGTTGTCCTACGGGGTAGTCATGGATATTCAGATAATTGCACGCGATGGCGAACCCGAATACGCGGTTCTGCCGTGGGCTCAGTATCAGGCTCTACTAAAAGCAGCAGGTATCAACGAAACACCGTCGCGTCCGGCAGTCACGCCGCTCGCGGCCACACCAGACCAGATTCTTCCAGGTCTGGATCAACTACGCAGTTTGCGCGAAGGGAAGGGCATCGCCATTGAGGCGCTGGCCCGCACGGTAGGCATCAGCCCGTCTTATCTGGCCATGATCGAAAGTGGTGAGCGTCAGCCCGACGCCGCGATTCGCCGCAGTTTGGCCTGGGAACTGACGGTGCCAGGGTGGAGGGATGAATCGTGAGCGTACGCATCAGTCGTCAACATTGGGACGGATTGCTCGGAGAGCTGGATCAGGCGCGCCGTCAGCGCCATCTGCTGACTTATCGCGCCTTGCTCGAGCGGTTGCAATTGCCGACACCGGCCATGCAAACCTTGACCGCCGCGCTTGAGCATCTGGCCGCGCTGGATGCCAAGGCCGAGCAACCGTTGCGCAGCTCACTGGTGATCAGCCAAGGTGCCAGTCGCCTGCCACGCACCGGTTTCTTTGAGTGCGTTGAACGTCTGGGGCGTTTTTCCGGGCCGTCCGATGGCGTTGCCGCCGCCTCTTGGCACGCCTCGGAAGTGGTCCGCGTTTTTGAATACGAGTACCCGGAATCGGCGGAGGCCTGAGTGTTTTTACGGCTCAAGGCGCGGGCGAGCTATTGGCTGGCTCGCAGGCTGTTTCACTGGTCGTGGTTCGTACGGCAACCGCGTGGCTGGCGCTGGCTTGAAGGTCAGTTTGCGCGCATGGCCAACCTTGGCGATGTCGGTGCGCAAAGCTTCTATGGGCACATCCTGACCTTTCGTGGTGTCGGCCTGGGCGCGCGTGAAGAAGGTGTGCGCCTGTTGCGGTTGGCGGCACTTGCGGGTGATGGCAAAGCGGCTTATCAGGTCGGTGTGATCAGCTTGGCCGGGACACCGAGCAAGCCGCCGGATCCTGTCGAAGCCGCCCGTTGGTGGCGCATGGCTGCCAAGGCTGAGCACCCGTTGGCTGAACTCAAATTGAAAGAGCTGAGTGCTCGCGACTCAACACTGTAAATCCATTTGTGTCTGCTCAAATAAACGCGGCGTGAGGTTTTCCTCACGCCGCGTTTGCGTTTTTGCGCGATTGTTTATCTATGAGCGATTTATTACAGACAAGTCCTACAGTCATCGCCTACTCGCCTGACTTCTTTCCTGATTGATCCCCCGCACAGTTCCCGCGCCTAATTTTTGCGCGAGGGAACGCTCATGTTTGACCCGGTTATTCAGTCCACTTCGCACACCCGCGTGCGCTGATGGAAGCCGTCACCCGCATCGAGCAAGGACTCGACAGCTTTCCCGCCACCCTCAGTATTTACCGCGAGCAGCTCAAGCATTGGGCCAGTCGAGCGGCGGAAAAAGTCAGTCACGCGACGGATTTTCCGTCGCTGATGGGCATGGAGCGGATCATCCGCTTCGGTGCCGACAGCACTGCCGTCAGCAGCACTGACAACGAATTTTTCTCAGGTGTCGTCCAGTGCCCGAAGGGCAGGGTGATGGAGATCGAGAGCAAATTCGAGTCGGTGTACGACATCCCGCTCGGCAACATCGTGGTCGATGTGATCGCCATGGATGGTGGCGAAACCACCCCCGTGACCCTCGACGCGCAAGGCAAGGGCTCGTTCACGGGAACAGCGGGAAAGTTCTACCGGGTGCAGGTGCACAGCGAGGTCACTGAGGGTCAGGTCGAGAACCTGTTCAACGCCTATGACGGCCTGACCGCTGAGCTGGATGGCTGGTTGCGCAGCGAGTGGCAGGTTTTCAAACCGCAGTGGTCGCAGTCGGTGGCGACGGCGGCGGGCAACGGCATGCTCGCCGGGAGTTGGGCGGCGATCGAGGGGGTGTGGGACAGCATTGGTTTGCTCTCGGACATTCTCAAGGATCCCGGAGCGTTCGCCGAGCGATTGGGCGAGGGCGCCACGCAGTTGATGGAGCTGGCAGCGACAGCCCCTGGCGTCATGGAAAAGCTTCAATTGCTGGTCAGTGACGAAGCTGCACTGTGTTTATTGCTGCGCACTGCCAGCCTTTGGCTGGAGATGCTGCCGCCCAGTGAAATCGCCGGCAAAACCGCAGAAGCAGCATCGATGATCATGGTGCAGGTGCTCATCGATGTGCTGATCAGCGTCGTCTTGACGTTCGTCAGTGGTGGTGCAGGCATCGCTTATCTGACGCTGCGTCTGGCGGATCGCGCCGTGCAATTGCTGTCGGCGGTGAAGCGTTTGGTGCAGGCGATGTTCGGCATCGTTGAGGGCTTCATCAAATACGTCGATCAATACAAAGCCGTTGCTGCCCGAGGCATCGCGGCAGGTGTGAAAAAGGGCCGGATGCAGTTGCGCTGGGATGCGCAGCGCAACACCTTGCTGAAGAAAGACGAGCATCACGACGACTCACCGGATCAGGCGAAAAATCCCAACGGTGACAGCGCCGATTGCGTGCCCTTCACCTGCACCAACGGTTGTCCGGTGTCGATGGTCACCGGCGAAGAGCTGCTGACCCTGAGCGATGCCGTGCTCGATGGCGTGTTGCCGTTTGAGTTCACGCGGTTGTATCGCTCTAGTGCCGCCGAAATCGATGTTGGGTTGGGGTTTGGCTGGAGCCATTCGCTGGCGCATCGGTTGGCGTTTGAAGGCGAGTTTGTTGTCTGGGTCGATCACGAAAACCGGCGAACACGGTTTCCGTTGCCGAGCGTTGAACGACCGGCGATTCACAACAGTCTGTCGCGGGCGGCGATTTTTCTTGGCGATGAACCGGAGGAGCTGATCCTCGCGCTGGCCGGGGATACGGCGCGGTTTTATCACTTTCGTGCAGGACGGCTGACGGCGATCAGCGATGCCTATGGCAATCGTCTGACGGTGCAGCGCGATCGGTCTGACCGGGTGCAGCGACTGGACAACGGTGCCGGGCGTTCGCTGCTGTTGCGCTATGACCGGGCGCAGTTGCTGGGTGTGGATTACCAGGTTTTTCAGAACGCGGAGTGGGTAACTGAACAAGCGCTGGTCAGTTACCGCTACGACGCTTATCAGCACCTGATCAAAGCGACCAATGCGGTCGGCGACAGTGAGCGTTACGACTACGACGACGCCCACGTAATCCTGCAGCGGCAACTGGCTGGCGGGGCGAGTTTCTTCTGGGAGTGGGAACGGTCAGGGAAAGCTGCCCGCTGCGTGCGTCACTGGGCGTCGTTCTCGCAGATGGACACGCGCTACGTCTGGAACGACGACGGCAGTGTCGCGGTGCATTACGTCGATGGCACCGAAGAGACGTACGTCCACGACGAGCGTGCGCGGCTGGTGCGTAAAGTCTCGGCGGACGGTGGCGAACAGCTCAAGGCCTATGACTCTTCGGTGCGGTTGATCGCCGAGCAGGATGCTTTGGGCGCCGTCACCGAATACCGCTACGACGAGGTCGGACGGCTGATCGCGCTGATTCCACCGGATGAGGCGCCCACGTCCTACGAGTATCGCAACGGTTTCCTGTACCGGCGTTCACGCGGCGATGCGGTGTGGATCTATCGGCGCAATGCCGAAGGCGATGTCACCGAAGCGGTCGACCCCGATGGTCAGGTCACCCATTACTACTACGACACCCGGGGTCAGTTGCTGTCGATCCGCTACCCGGACAGCAGCCGGCATCGGCTGGTCTGGAATAGCCTCGGCCAGTTGACCGAAGAGACCTTGCCGGACGGTGGCGTACGACGCTTTTCCTACGACGCACTGGGGCGGCGGACCACGACCGCGGACGAACACGGTGCAGTCACCCGTCAGCACTGGGACGCCGTTGGCCGACTGATTCAGACGACATTTCCTACCGGTAGCACCCGCGCCTACAGCTACGGCGCCTACGGTCAGGTCACCGCCGAGCGCGATGAACTGGGGCGCATCACCCGCTACGAATACGACGATGACCTGCACCTGGTCTCGCGGCGGATCAACCCCGACGGCACGCAGGTGCAGTACCGCTATGACCATGCGCAACTGCTGCTCACCGAGATCGAAAACGAATCCGGGGAAAAGTATCGGCTGGATTACACGCCGACCGGGCTGATTCGTCAGGAAAGCGCTTTTGACGGCCGCCGCACGGCGTACGCCTACGACCTCAACGGGCATCTGCTGGAAAAGACCGAGTTCGGGGATGACGGCTCTTGTTTGCTCACCGCTTATGAGCGCGATGCTACCGGGCGTCTTCTGGTCAAAACCCTGCCCGACGGCCTCAAGGTTTTTTATCAATACGATCGCCTCGGCCGACTGATCAGTGTCGACGACGGTCAGCAACACCCCCTGGCCTTCGAGTATGACCGGCAGGACCGCTTGATCACCGAGCATCAGGGCTGGGGCACCCTGCGTTACCGCTACGACGCCTGCGGCCAGCTCCAGCGCATGCGCCTGCCGGACAACAGCAAACTCGACTATCACTACGCCAAGGGCGGTGCACTGGCCGCCATCGACCTCAATGGCGCATCGCTGACCCGGCATGTCTACCAGTCGGGCCGCGAACAACAACGCCAGCAGGGGCTGCTGCACAGCGAATATGCCTACGACGATCAGGGACGATTACTCGCCCACGCTGTAGGCCATCAGCACGATTCGCTGTACCGCCGCGATTATGCCTACAGCGCCAACGGCAATCTCGCGCACATCGCCGACAGCCGCCACGGCCAACGCACCTACGGCTACGACGCGCTCGACCGCCTCATCCGCGTACGCCACTCACGCGACGAACTGCCGGAAAGCTTCGCCCACGACCCGGCCGGCAACCTGCTGATGCAGGACCGCCCCGGCCCGAGCCAGATCAAGGGCAACCGCCTGCTGATGCAGGGCGACCGCCACTACGACTACGACGCCTTCGGCAACCTGATCCGCGAACGTCGCGGCCGCGCGCAGACTCTCGTCACCGAATACCGCTACGACAGCCAGCACCGCCTGATCGGCCTGACCCGTCCCGACGGCCAGACCGCGACTTACCAATACGACGCTTTCGGCCGGCGCATCCGAAAAACCGTCAACGGCGAGACCACCGAGTTCTTCTGGCAAGGCGACCACCTCGTCGCAGAAAGCAGCGAAAGCGAATACCGCAGCTACGTCTACGAACCCGGCACCTTCCGCCCGCTGGCGCTGCTCGACGGCAAAGGCCCGAAAAAAGCCTGCCCCTTCTACTACCAACTCGACCACCTCGGCACCCCGCAGGAACTCACCGACTACAGCGGCGACATCGTCTGGTCCGCGCAATACGACGCCTACGGCAAAGTCGCCGCGCTGACCCTGGCTGGCGACGACTACCTGAACCAGCCGCTGCGCTTTCAGGGGCAGTACTTCGATGCGGAAAGCGGCCTGCATTACAACCGGCACCGGTACTACGACCCGCGGCTGGGGCGGTATCTGACACCGGATCCGATCAAGTTGGCTGGTGGATTGAATCAGTACCAGTACGTGCCGAATCCGACGGGGTGGGTGGATCCGTTGGGGTTGAGCTCCAACTGCCCGCCACCCAAAAAAAATAAGAACCAGAAGTGCTCAGTACCACCTCAGGCTAACAAGCCTAATGTAAATCAAGGGTTGCCTGTCGTTCCGGCTGTTGGCAAAGATGGGCCGCAAAATGAAGCTGAAGCTAAGCGTCAGGTATTAGCTTGGAACAGAAAATACAGAATGCACTCAGTAGAAAAACATGGGCCAGAGATTGATGATGCAGCTTTAAAGCAGAGGTCAATAGACGGCTCGCATCCAACAAAAAAAGGCGTTAGAGGGATGGTGGGCCCGAGCTCTCAATTCAGTAGTTGGATGATGCAGTTTCGAGCATTGCATTTTGCTTTATCTAGAATGCATAAAAAAAATCCTGAGCCGACAGGATATGATGCTGACCAAAACCCTATTGTTAGGATGAAATTGCCAGGGGCAGGCCGTGGCTACAAGCCCAATACAACAGATCTAAGCAATCCTCGTTATATAGATAGCTTGGATGGGGCAGAAGTGAAGTTTGATAAGCGAGATGTTACGCGACCATTTACTGGCTTTCCAAGATAGGTGAACTTATGTTGATGCTACCATTTACAAAGTTGCCATATGAGCCCCGGCTCTCTAACGTTCTGAGTGGAATATCGATTTATGATCGGGAAGAGACGCTTGGTCAGGCATTGTGGAACTACGATCCAAATAATTATGATGATCGACAAGAAATAATTAAAAACTTCATTGTTCCTGAGTTTGATTATTTAACCTATCGTCATAGATATTTGATTTACAATCTCATTGAAAGCCATTTGCAGGATGCTTGCTTTGATTTTTCTGGAGAGTTTGAAAGCGACTATGAAGATCCGAGAGTGCTCGCGTGGGACGAAACACAAATAATAGACGCTCGTGGTTTTTTTGAACATATATACGAAGTCGTAAGTGAGTCATGGAAGGATGATTTACTTCGGGCGAGTCTTGAAGATCAAACAAAATGGTGATTTTGATTGATCTAGCTAATTCGCGAAATTGAAGAAATCAACGTTGGCCGACTAGTTGCGATGGATGGAGGTCTGGAGCGGTAAGACTATCAATCACATGCACGCTATACCCCGGAACATTCTTCGCATGATGCTTTGCCTGCGAGGCCATCTCCGCAAGCTGACTGGCATCAAGTTGTGCGCAGGCTTCGGGATGTAGATGCACGACGCCAATGGACAGCGACAACAGCGGAAACTCCTGCCGCACCCCTTGGCGATTCGGTGCGATGAAGCAACCCGCCTCAAGGTGTTCGGGGCGGTAGAAGCGTCGGCATTGGCTCTGGAAATCATCAAGCAGTTGATTAAGACGTTTACGCCACTCTTCCGGGCCGAGAACGAGGAGGAAGTCGTCGCCGCCAATATGGCCGACGAAGTCGCGGGAGGGGTCTACCCGCTCGTTGAGGCATTGCGCCAGGCACAGCAGAACTTCATCACCCCGTCCGTAGCCGTAGATATCGTTAAAGGGTTTGAAACTGTCGATGTCGACGTAGCAAATGACGGATTCTCGTCCCTGTTGCAGCAGGCGAGTCAGGCACTGCTGGATCGGCACATTGCCGGGCAGCAGAGTCAGCGGGTTGGCATAACGAGCCTGTTGAATCTTCAGTTCGGTAATCAGTTTGAGCACGTCGATCACTCTGCCAAGGCCGAGATACCCGCCGTTGAGGGTAATGATGAAGTCTTCTTCGATGCGCTGGCGGGCGCGGCTGGTGATCAGGCGGCTGACCTGTTGCAACGACTGGCTCATTTCCACGGCGAGGAAGTCGTCGTTCATCAGGCGGCTGATCGGTTTGCGCGCGAACAGGTCGGTGGCGAACGGTTTGAGCAGCGCATCCGACAAGGAATGGCGGTGGACGATGCCGCAGGGTTGGCCTTGTTCGTCGAGTACTGCCAGTGAGTTGAGGTTGGCCTGGCGGCGGAAGGCTTCCAGTACGTTGGCGGTGGGTGTGTCGCGATGTACGGCTGGCTGGTCGTTGAGCAGGGCGCTGAGGTCGCTGCCTTCGTCGTTCAGCGCAACGCTGCTGCTGTCGTGTTTGGGCATCAAGGCGCGGGCATCGCGCGGCGGATGTTCCTGAGGGCGGCCGAGCAGGTAGCCCTGCACCAGATCGACGCCCATTTCAGTTAGCACCGCGAGTTCTTCCGGCAACTCGATGCCTTCGGCGATGACTTGCGCGCGCGAGGCTTTGGCGATTTGCAGGATGGAGCCGACGAACTCGCGCTTCAACGCGTCCTGGTGAATGCCATCGATGAAGTGGCGATCGATCTTCACGTAGTCCGGGCGCAGTTCCGACCACAAACGCAGGCTTGAGTAGCCGGCACCGAGATCATCCAGTGCAATCGAAAAACCCATGGCTCGATAGTGATGCAAGGCCGTTTGCAGTAACTGGAAATCATCGATCGGTGTTTGTTCAGTCAGCTCGATGACGACCTGACTGGGCGGAATGCCGAAATCCTGCAGCAACTGCAACGTGCGCCCCGGTTGATGGGCGGCTTCAAGCAAGGATTCCGGCGAGACGTTGAGAAACAGTTTGCCCGGCAGTTGCTGCTCGTTGAAGCGTCGGCAAGCGCTCTGGCGGCAGGCGATTTCCAGTTCGCTCAAACGCCCGGCCTGACGGGCCACGGCGAACAGTGCGATCGGCGAGTGAAGAGGGCTGTTGGAAGGGCCGCGCGTGAGCGCTTCGTAGCCGAGAATGCGCCGTTCCGAGAGACTGATGATCGGTTGGAACAGGCTGTGTAAACCGCTTTGAGTCAGGATCGAGCTCAAGGCACTCAGCTGTTCGGTCGTGGTCATGGCAATCTCTGGCGATAAAAAAAGGACTGGGAGCGCTCTCGATGAAGAGAGTGGCTCCCAGTCCTTTATTGCACGACAGAATGATGACTGTTTGATGACGATCTGGGGATCGTCAGCACTAAATTGCCATCACCTTACTTCTTGGCCACCTGATTGCTCAGCTTCAGGTAATCCAGCAGGACGCGCCCGGTTTCACTCAGGTAGGCATCGTCTTCTGGTTTGACCTTGTCCGGGTCGGCGGCCGCGAGGGCGTCTTCGTCTTCTTTCTTCAGCTCTTTGAGCGGCTCTTCGCCTTTGGCTTTGCGACGGATGTTTTCCATCGCCAGTTGCTTGGCGTCGATGTCGTTGTGCTGGGCACGGCGCTCGGCTTCGTTGAGGCTGACGGTTTTTTCTTCCATCAGTTTCTGCGCCAGGGCCAGCTTGTCACGGATGAACACGAACTCGGCATCCTTGGCGGTGCGGGTGTCATGTTCAGACTTGAGCTGGGCCAGGAATGGCTTGAACGGATCGGCCGCCGGTTTGATCGCCGCGCGGATGGTGTCCCACGGCATGGCTTCCGGCAGTGCGCTCTCGCCGATTTCCTTGGTGTCGATCAGCGACGGGTAGTCGATGTCCGGCAATACGCCCTGATGCTGGGTGCTCTGACCGGAGACCCGGTAGAACTTGGCCAGAGTCAGTTTCAGTTCGCCATGGTTGAGCGGCTGAATGGTCTGCACGGTGCCTTTGCCGAAGGTTTGGCCACCGATGATCAGCGCGCGGTGGTAGTCCTGCATGGCGCCGGCGAAGATCTCCGAAGCCGAGGCGGACAAGCGGTTGACCAGCAACGCCATCGGGCCTTTGTAGAACGCACCCGGGTTTTCATCTTCAAGTACGTCGACACGGCCATCGGCATTACGCACGAGTACGGTCGGGCCTTTGTCGATGAACAGACTGGTCAGCTCGGTGGCTTCCTGCAGGGAACCGCCGCCGTTGTTGCGCAGGTCGATGACCACGCCGTCGACTTTGTCTTTCTGCAGTTCGGTAAGCAGCTTCTTGACGTCGCGGGTGGTGCTCTTGTAGTCCGGATCACCGGCACGGAACGCCTTGAAGTCGAGGTAGAAAGCTGGAATTTCGATGACGCCGAGTTTGTAGTCCTTGCCGTCCTGTTTCAGGTTGAGCACGGACTTCTTCACGGCCTGGTCTTCGAGCTTCACCGCTTCACGGGTGATCGGCACGATCTTGGTGGTCTGGTCGTTCGGTGCATTGCTCGCCGGAATCACTTCCAGACGCACCACGGTGCCTTTCGGACCACGGATCAGCTTGACCACTTCGTCCAGACGCCAGCCGACCACGTCGACCATCTCTTTGTTGCCTTGGGCAACGCCGATGATCTTGTCGGCCGGGGCGACCTGCTTGGTCTTGTCGGCAGGGCCAGCTGGCACCAGACGCACGACTTTCACCTGGTCGTTGTCGCTCTGCAACACGGCGCCGATGCCCTCGAGGGACAGGCTCATGTTGATGTCGAAGTTTTCCGCGTTATCCGGCGACAGATAGTTGGTGTGCGGATCGTACGACATGGCGAAGGTGTTGATGTACGCCTGGAAGATGTCTTCCGGACGTGTCTGGTCCAGGCGTGCCAACTGGTTCTTGTAGCGCTTGGTCAGGGTTTCCTGGATCTGCTTCGGCTCTTTGCCGGCGATCTTCATCCGCAGCACTTCGTCCTTGACGCGTTTGCGCCACAGGTCGTCGAGCTCAGCGGTGGATTTGAGCCAAGGGGCGTCCTTGCGATCGATCAGCAAGGTCTCCTTGGTGGTGAAGTCCATCTTGTCGACGCCTTTGTTCAGCTCGGCAAGGGCGAAGTCCAGACGCGCCTTGACGCGGTCCAGATAGCGCTTGTAGATGGTGAACCCGGCGTTGAGGTCGCCGCTTTTGAGGAAGTCGTCGAACTGGGTCTTCCACTTGTCGAATTCGGTGATGTCGCTGGCCATGAAGTAGCTGCGCGACGGATCCAGCAGCTTGAGGTAGCTGTCGTAGATGATCACCGAGCGTGCATCGTCGAGCGGCGGCTTGCTGTAGTGGTGACGCTTGAGCAACTCGACGACGTTCAGGCTGGCGATGACTTCATCGCGATCAGGCTGCAATTTGTCCCAGCTGTTGGCTGCGAATGTATTGCCCGACACCGGCAACAAACCGATACCGATGAAAAGAGCGAGGGCGGTGCTGGGGAGCAAATGCTTCATGCTGATTCGACGCGGGGACAATTGATAACGCATATTAGGCCGTCTTTGAAGTCGCCGGTTCTACGAGAGCCGGTCGCATAATGCAAAAAGCCCGGCGCTACAGCTTCGGGCTCAGTCCAGACTCACTATGGAGGCACTGTGAAGGCATTGCAAGGCGTTGACGGTCAAGTGGCATGGGTTGAAGAGCCGAGTCCTACGTGCGATGTAGGACAAGTCCGCATCCGAGTGGCGGCAGCGGGCCTCAATCGCGCCGATTTATTACAGAAAGCAGGGCTTTATCCGCCACCGCCAGGGGCCAGCCAAGTGCTCGGTCTTGAGTGCTCCGGGGTCATCAGCGAGGTCGGCGCGGGCAGTGCGTGGCAGGTCGGCGATCGGGTTTGCGCCTTGCTGGCCGGGGGCGGGATGGCCGAAGAGGTGGTGGTCGACGGGCGGCACGTGCTGCCGGTTCCCGAAGGCGTCTCGCTGATCGAGGCGGCGGCATTGCCCGAGGTTTACGCAACAGTCTGGCTGAATGTGTTTCAACTTGCGGCGCTCAAACCGGGTGAGAAAGTTCTCTTGCACGCCGGCGCAAGTGGAATCGGTTCAGCCGCCATTCAGTTGTGCAAGGCGTTTGGCAATCCGTGCTGGGTCAGCGTCGGTTCGGCCGAGCGTCTGGCTTACTGTGAGGCGCTGGGTGCGCAGGGCGGGGTGGTGCGCACCGATGATCTGGAGAGTCTGCGTGATTTCGGGCCGTTCAATGTGATTCTCGATCCGGTCGGCGGCAATTATTCGGCGCTGAACCTGAAGCTGATGGCGCTGGATGGACGCTGGGTGTTGATCGGTTTGATGGGCGGGCGTGAGGCGAAACTGGATCTGGCGCAGATATTGGCCAAGCGTGTGCAGTTGCTCGGCTCGACGTTGCGCAGCCGTGATGATCAGTTCAAGGCCGATCTGTTGAGTGATCTGGGCCAGCAAGTGTGGCCGTTGTTTGCTGAAGGGCGGTTGAGTCCGCAGTTGGCCAAGGTGTTTGCGGTGAAGGATGCCGAGGCAGCGTTTGCCGAGTTGGCGAGTAATACCGTTTCTGGAAAACTGGTATTGGTGATTGACGAAAGTCTGAGCTGATTTGCAGCAGAAGCCCCTCACCCTAACCCTCTCCCAAAGGGAGAGGGGACTGACCGGGTTGTCCTGTCGAGCTACATCGACCTGACACCTGAAGGCGAACTCAGGTTTGGGATGTCAGCTTGTCTGCAATTGCAGATTAAATCTTTGTCATTTCCAGAGATGGATCGGCCAGCCGGCTTTTTCCGCGTGTTCCAGTAGCACCGGATCCGGGTTGACCACGTGTGGGAAATCTACCTTCAGCAACAACGGCAGATCATTGCGCGAGTCGGAATAGAAACTCGCGCCCTCCAGGTTCTCCTCTTCGGCATCCAGCCATTCCAGCAAGCGGGTGATCTTGCCTTCGCGGTAGGTCAGGGTGCCAAGGGTGTGGCCGCTGTAAACGCCGTGGGCGACTTCCAGTTCGATGCCCAGAATTTCATCGATGCCCAGTCGATCGGCAATCGGTCTGACCAGGTGCGTGCCCGACGCCGAGATCACCAGAATCCGGTCGCCTGCCTTGCGGTGGGCGGCGATGGTCTTGGTCGCGTCGCTGAAGATGATCGGTTCGATGAAGTCTTCAACCCATGGCCCGACCAGGTGCTCGACTTCTTCCGGCGTGCGCCCGATCAGCGGTTCGAGGCTGAACTCCATGTAGTCTTCCATGCGCAATTTGCCATGGCTGTAGGCGTCCATCAGTTCGTTGTTCTTGCGCATGAACGATTCAGGATCGACCCAGCCCAGGCGCCCCATTTGCTCGCTCCAGAGGGTGGCGCAGTCGCCGTGGATCAACGTTTCGTCCAGATCAAAAATTGCCAAAGCCATCAGTGCAGTTCTCTCTTCAACGTCAGCAAAGTCATCAGGCTACCTCACACAGGGCCGTCGGATCGATGGAAAGTGCCAGACGCTGACCGTCGGGATGCAGATCGGCGGCCGAGCGGTTGAGCACATCCACTACCAGTTCCACGCCGCGCGCCTCGATCCGGTAGCGGATGACGTTGCCGAGCAGGCTGTGGCTGCGGATCTGCGCATCGAGTTCGCCTTCCAGGCTCAGCTCAATGGCTTCCGGGCGAATGGCGATGCGGTGGTTGATCGGGCGTTGCAACAGCTTCGACGCGTCGTCGGCATCGAGCAGGTTGTAGTTGCCGATGAAGCCGGCGGCGAACACATCGACGGGCGCCGTGTAGAGGGTTTCGGCGTCGCCGCTTTGTACGATTTTTCCTTGATTCATCAGGAAAATCCGGTCAGACATGGTCAGCGCTTCTTCCTGATCGTGTGTGACGAAGATCGTCGTCAGGCCGAGTTCGCGCTGAATCTGGCGGATCTGTTCGCGCAGGTGCTTACGAATGCGCGCATCGAGCGCCGACAGCGGCTCATCCAGCAACAGCAAGCGCGGACGCGTGACCAGTGAGCGAGCAAGGGCGACGCGCTGGCATTGTCCTCCGGACAGTTGATGCGGATAGCGGCTGGCGAAGTCGTTCAGTTCAACCAGTTTCAATACCTCGGAAACGCGTTTATGGCTGTCGTCGGCGTTGACCTTTTGCATGCGCAAACCGAAGGCAACGTTCTGCTCCACGGTCATGTTGGGGAACAGCGCGTAGCTCTGGAACACCATGCCGATCCCGCGTTTCTGTGGGCTCAACGGCACGATATCGACGCCATCGAGCAGGATCTTGCCGCCATCCACCGGCGTCAGGCCGGCGATGCAACGCAGCAGAGTGGATTTGCCGCAACCGGACGGACCGAGCAGGGTGACGAACTCGCCCTTGTTGATCTCGCAGTTGATGTCGCTGAACACCGTGGTGCCCGCGTAGTTTTTCTGCAGGTGTTGGACGCTGACATAGCTCATTCGCTTTTGTCCTTGTTCAAGATGTTGGCGATCCAGGTCAGGACCAGCACGAAAAAGAAGTACGAGATGACCAGCGCACTGGTGAAGTGGCCGCTGCTGTTGCGCATGTTGTTCAGGTACACCTGCAGGGTTTCGTAGCGGGTGCCGACCAGAATATTGGCGAAGACGAACTCACCGAACAGGAACGAGAACGACAGCAGCAACGCGACCATCAGACCTTTGCGCAGGTTCGGCAGCACCACCAGAACGGCTGCCTGAAAGGTGCTGGCGCCGAGCAGTTGCGCGGCGTCCATCAGGTCGCGCAGGTTGATCGCTTGCAGGTTGTTGGTGATCGCCCGGTACATGAACGGCAGCGCCACGGTGAAGTAGCAGCCGATCAGAATCCACGGTGTACCAACCATGGCCATCGGCCCGGAACCGTAGAGTTGCAGCAGTCCCACTGAAGACACCACCGGCGGTACCGCGAAGGGCAGCAGGATGAGGATGTTCATCAGTGCATCGAGTTTCGGGAAGTGGTAATGCACCACAAACAGCAGCGGCAGGATCAGCACCACCGACAGCACCAGCGCGCCAACGCAGACCAGCAACGACTGGCCGAAGGCATGAAGAAAGCGCGGATCGCTCCACAACTGGATGTACCACTTGAAGGTGAAGCCGCTGGGCAGAATGGTCGCTGACCAACTGCTGGCGATCGAATAAACCAGCGTGCCTACGAGTGGTAGCAAGAGGATCGCGAACAGCAGGTAAACCACGACGCGGTGGTAGAGGCCGGCCGGGCCGGATTCAGCGCGAGACATGGTAGCTCCTCTTCAGCAGCAGTTGATGCACGACGGTGACGATGGTCATCAGCGCCACCAACACCACGGCCAAAGCGCTGGCCAGATTCGGGTCGAGGGAAATATCGCCGGAAACCATCGCCGCAATGCGGATCGGCAGCACGTTGAAGTTGCCCGTGGTCAACGCGTACACCGTGGCATACGCGCCGAGGGCGTTGGCCAGCAGGATCACGAACGTACCGAGCAACGCCGGGGTCAGTACCGGCAAACCGATGTGCCGCCAGAACTGCCAGCCATTGGCGCCGAGCAGTGCGGCGGACTCGCGCCAGTCTTCACGCAACGCGTCGAAGGCCGGGTAGAGCAGCAGCACGCCGAGGGGTATCTGGAAGTAGGTGTAAAGGATGATCAACCCCGTTTTCGAGTACAGGTTGAAGTCCTGAATGATCCCCGACTGCTTCAGCATGATGGTGATGCTGCCGTTGAAACCGAGCAGGATGATGAAGGCGAAGGCCAGGGGCACGCCGGCAAAGTTGCTGGTCATGTTGGCGAAGGCGTTGACGAAGTTGCGCAGTTTCGAGTCGACCCGGCGCAGGGAATACGCCCCGAGCACGGCAATGATGATGCCGAACACACTCGACCAGAAACTGATCTCCAGGCTGTACTGGATCGCCTGCAAATAGAACTTCGAATTGAAGATCTTGGTGAAGTTTTCGATGCCCCAACCGAACTCTTCCGATTGCAGGCTGTTGATCATCACCCAGACCAGCGGGGCGATCTCGAAGACGATAAAGAACAGCGCGAAGGGCACCAGGCACAGCGCCGCGAGCCATTTGCCGCGAGTCATTGAGTTCACTTGAGCAACTCCCGGCACACAGGTTTGTCGTGGGGCACGCCAAGCAACTCGCAGACGGTGCCGCAGATTTCCGTTTGCTTCGGAGCCGCGCCAGCGTCGAGGCTGAACGCATCGCCGAGGACGAACAGCGGCACCTGACGCTCTTCCGGCAGCAGGCCGTTGTGCGAGCGGTCGTTGTTCATGCCGTGGTCGGCGGTCACCAACACTTGATAGCCGGCGTCGAGCCAGCTCTGCAGATAGTCGGCGAGGATGATGTCGGCGAAGCGCGCGCTGTTGCGGTATTGCGAAGAGTCGAGGCCGTGTTTGTGCCCGGCGTCGTCGATGTTCATCGGGTGGATCAGCAGGAAATTCGGATCGTGGCGCAGGCGCAGGTTTTCCGCGTCGGCGAACAGGTGCGAATCCGGATAGTGATCGCTCCAGTAGAAATGCCCGTGCTGGATCGGCAGCGACAGATTGTCGGTGTGGCGGTCGCGTGCTGCCACGAACGGCGAACGGTTGTACAACTCGCTGACCCAGTGATACGCCGCCGCAGCGGTTTTCAAACCGGCATCGCGGGCGTAGTGATAAATGCTGCGCTGATTGGACAGGCGCGCGACGTTGTTGTGGACGATACCGCTGTCGATCGGCGGTACGCCGGTGAGGATGCATTCATAAAGCGGTCGGGACAGGGCCGGCAGTTCGCACTCCAACTGGTAGAGCGCGGCGCGTCCTGCGCCAACATAAGCCTGCAGATGCCCCATGGCGTGACGTGCGACCTCGTAGTTGAGGCCGTCGAGCACGACAAGGATGACGTTGTGCTTCATAGGGGCAAAAACTCCGCGAAACAGGAAATTTCAGACTCAGCCGAGATCTCCTGTGGGAGCGAGCCTGCTCGCGATAGCGGTAGTCCAGTCAACATTGTCGTTGAATGATTGACCGCTATCGCGAGCAGGCTCACTCCTACATGGGGATTTGTTTCAGATCACAAAGTGGTGATCAGCCGTGTTATTTCATCTCGACGATGACTTCTTCGTTCCACTGCTGTGGCAGGGCTTTGGAGGTCTTTTCCCACGCATCGGCGTCTTTGATCGGGGTGACCTTTTTGTACTGCTCGTTCGGCAGCAGTTTGGCCTTCACGTCTTCCGGCAGTTGCAGGTGCTCGGCGCGGATCGGACGGGCGTTGCCGCGTGCGAGGTTGGTCTGGCCGGCGTCACTGAAGATGTATTCGCGGGTCAGCTTGGCGGCGTTCGGGTTTTTCGCGTACTTGTTGATGATCGTGGTGTAGCCGGAAATCACCGAACCGTCGGACGGGATCAGCACCACGTAGTCATCCGGGTTGGCCATCTTCGCTTTGTAGCTCAGACCGTTGAAGTCCCAGACCACACCGACTTCGATCTCGCCTTTTTCCATGGTGGCGATGGTCGGGTTGGCCATCGACAGGCGACCCTGTTTGGCGATGTCGGCGAACAGCAGCAGCGCAGGCTTGATGTTTTTCTCGTCGCCACCGTTGGCCAGTGCGGCAGCCAGAACGCCGTTGGCGGCTTGGGCGGCGGTGCTCACGTCGCCGATCGAGACCTTGTATTTGCCGCCCTTGAGGTCAGCCCACTTGGTCGGCACTTCGGAGCCGTGCAGCAGTTTTTTGTTGACGATGAAGGCGATGGTGCCGGTGTAGGCCAGCGCCCAGTTGCCGTCCTTGTCCTTGGCCCAGTCCGGGACTTGATCCCAGGTGCTTGGCTTGTACGGTTGCACCACACCTTGCTTGACCGCGATCGGGCCGAAGGCAGCACCGACGTCGCCGATGTCGGCGGTGGCATTGTCTTTCTCGGCAGCAAACTTGGCGATTTCCTGAGCCGAGCTCATGTCGGTGTCGATGTGTTTCAGGCCATAGGTCTTGGCCAGGTCTTCCCAGGTGCCTTTCCAGTTGGCCCAGTCATCGGGCATGCCGACGCTGTTGACGGCGCCTTCCGCTTTCGCAGCGGCTTCGAGGGTTTTCAGATCGGTGCCGGCCGCCATGGCGGAGGTGCACATTGCAATGGTCGAGCCTAACAGTGTTGCCAGGAAAAGCTGTTTCATTCCGAAGCTCCTTGGTCGTGTTCAACGCTGCGATTGCGGTGGTTGTTGGTCTAGGTCAGCAATACCTGAGCCAATTTAAGGGGGCTGGATGACACTTTGATGTCGGCGGCCTTGTTTCAGGCCTTATGTTTGCCCGGTATGGGCGGCTGCCAGATAAGCGTAGACCATGCTCAAAGGCCCGAAGAGCAAGGGACTTGGCCGATGTATTGCAAGTCGTGAAGACGACCGTTCGGTAGTTTTGTCATCTCTCGGTCATCTGCACTGCCTAGGCTTGCAATATCAGGAAACGGCTCGATTGCCGTGCGGTTTTGCCCCGAAACAGTGCTGGTCTAGTCCAGATAGGTAACGTTGATGCGCGATGAGGCAACAAAAGCGGTGACAGCGATTGGCCAGGTGTTGCAGGAGCAGCTCGATCACGGGTTGCTGGTTGCGGGCAGCAAGTTGCCGGCCGAGCGCAAGCTCAGTGAGTTGTTCGGTACGACGCGGATTACCGTGCGTGAGGCGTTGTTGCAGTTGGAGGCGCAGGGGCAGATTTATCGCGAGGAGCGCCGTGGCTGGTTCGTTTCGCCGCCGCGTCTGGCCTATAACCTGATGCAACGCAGTCATTTTCACGCGATGGTCAGTGCGCAGGGGCGGGTGCCGTCGACCGAGGTGATTTCGGCGCGGTTGCAGCCGGCTTCGGCGGCGGTGTGTGCGTGGTTGCAGTTGCCGGCGTTGTCGAGCGTGATTCAGATTTGCCGATCGCGGCGCATTGATGGGCGGTTGGTGCTGTATGTGGAGCACTATTTGAATCCGCAGTTTTTTCCGGGGATTCTTGAGTTTGATTTGAATCAGTCGATGACCGAGTTGTATGCGCGGCATTACGATTTGCACTATGGGCGGGTGCGCTTTGAGATTGTGCCTACGTCGTTGTCGGTGGATGCGGCGGCGGCTTTACGGGTGTCGGTGGGGAGTCCGGGGTTGCGGATTGCTCGGGTCAATTATGATCAGCATGAGCGGTTGATTGATTGTGATCTGGAGTTTTGGCGGCATGATGCGATTCATGTCGGGGTGGATGTTGTTTGAGCGTTTTGGGGGTATATCCGTTGCTTCGGGTGTTGCTGATTAGGGTTCCGCCCTTACGGCGGGTCACTTTTTCCAGACGCCGAAAAAGTAACCAAAAAGGCTTGCTCCTACGTGCGGCCCGCTCGCTGGGGCTCGGGGTCCCTTCGCTCCGGGATCGATCCGGGCGCAGCGCCTACGGTTTGCTTCGCTGCACCTCCTCTCGCTGTGTTTGGCTTCGCCAAACGGTCGCTACGCTCCCACCCCCGGATCAATCCCTCCACTCAGCCTTCCGACGTCGCCCGTGGATCAAGATCAAGAGCGGTACTCGAGCTTGCGCTCATTGTGTTGAGTGGTGAGAAGCAGAAGCGATATAGGTTTACCGGTTGGACTCAATCCCTGTGGGAGCTGGCTTGCCGGCGATGGCGGCCTGACAGCCGACCTGTTTCTGACAGGCTGCACACGGTCCAAATGTGGGAGCGAGCCTGCTCGCGATGGCGTCCTGACAGCCGACCCATTTCTTGCAGGCTGCACACAATTCAAATGTGGGAGCGAGCCTGCTCGCGAAAGCGCCCCCACAGTCACCTAATCTCTACTTGCCTGCCCCCGCATTGGTATACAAATAATCCGTCGCCAACGAGGCCAATGTCCTCACGCCCACCACCAGCGCCGACTCATCCACAAAGAACCCCGGATTATGATTGGGCGCAGCCTTGCTCATGTCTTGATCCCGCGGTGTCACGCCGAGAAACACAAACAACCCCGGTACTTCCTTGGCATAGAAAGAAAAGTCTTCCGCGCCACCCACCAGCGGTGCATTCACCACATCATCCTTGGCCGCCCACTTCAACGTCGGCAGCATCTTTTCCGTCAGCGCCGGGTTGTTGATGGTCGGGTCGTATTTTTCGATGATGGTGACATCCGCTTTCGCACCACCGCTTTCGGCGATTTTTTCCACGGTCTGGCGGACGTCGGTATGCAGTTTCTGGCGGATGCCGTAGTCGTAAGAGCGAATCGTGCCGGTCATGTCGACCGATTCGGGAATGATGTTGTAGCGCGTGCCGCCGTTGATGGTGCCGATGCTGACCACTGACGGGTACGAGGAGATATCGGTGCGGCGGCTGACCACGGTTTGCAGGCCGACGATGGTTTGCGCGCCGACGGTGATCGGGTCGATGCCGTCCCATGGGCGGCCGGCGTGGGTCTGTTTGCCGAGGATTTTGATCCGTAGATCGTCGGAGCTGGCGAGGGTGGCGCCGGGGCGGTAGGCGATCTGGCCGGCGGGGACGCCGGCCCAGACGTGCAGTCCGAAAACGGCGTCGGGTTTCGGTGATTTCATCACGCCTTCCTCGACCATCATTTTTGCGCCCCAGGTGTTTTTGCCGTCGGGGATGAAGTCGCTCGGGCCTTCTTCGGCGGGCTGGAAATAGAACACCACGGTGCCGGGCAGGGTGTCGCGCATGCCCGTGAGAATTTTCGCCGTGCTCAGCAGGATCGCGGTGTGGGCATCGTGGCCGCAGGCGTGCATGACGTCGACCTCTTTGTCCAGATAGATGCCTTTGGCTTTCGAGGCGAAGGGCAGGTCGGCGACTTCCTTGACCGGCAGCGCGTCCATGTCGGCGCGCAGGGCCACGGTCGGGCCGGGGAGGGCGCCTTTGAGGACGGCGACCACGCCGGTACGGGCGACGCCGGTTTTGACGTCCAGGCCCATCGCTTTGAGTTGTTTGGCGACCAGCTCGGCGGTGCGTTTTTCGGTGTTGCCGAGTTCTGGATGAGCGTGGATGTCGCGGCGGGTTTCCAGCAGTTCCGGTTCGAGTTTTTGCGCCTGTTCGGCGATCGTTGTGCGGGTGCTTTCCAACGTCGCGGCGCCAGCGTGGCTGGCGAACAGGCTGAGTAGAACGGCTTGGGCAATGCGCGTCAGTTGCATCGGTTTCTCCTTGATTATTGTTGTCGGGCTTCCCTGCCTGTGACTGCAACCGCGCGCTTGAGTGCTATTCCTTCGGCTCGCCGCCACCGGCAGTGATCACTTGCACGCTCATGCGCGGCGTTGCCAGATCGAGTCCGGCTTCGTCGAGATGGCGCTTTAGCGACAGGTTGAACGCCCGGGAAACTTCCCACTGTTTGATCGGCGCAGTCTTGAACCGTGCGCGCAGGATCGCGCTGCCGGATTCGAAACTCTCGACCCCCTGAATCTCCAGCGGCGACCAGATATTGCGCCGTTGCAGTGGATCGGTACGCATCTTCTGACCGACTTCGCGCATTAGTTTGATCGCGTCGTCGATTTCCATGTTGTACGGCACCGCGACGCGGAAGATCGCGTAGCCGAACTCCCGTGAGTAGTTCTTGATGCTTTTGATTTCGCTGAACGGGATGGTGTGAACGATGCCGTCGATGTCGCGCAGGCGCACGGTGCGGATGGTCAGCCCTTCGACGGTGCCGAGGTGGCCGCCGACGTCGACGTAGTCATCGATGGCCAGTGAGTCTTCGATGATGATGAACAAGCCGGTGATCAAGTCCGCAACCAGCGACTGTGCACCGAAACCGATGGCCAGACCGATCACACCGGCACCGGCCAATAGTGGCGTGACGTTCATGCCCATGTTCGCCAGCGCGACGATCAGCGCAATGATGAAAATCGCCACGAACAGCACGTTGCGGATCAGCGGCATCATCGTTTGCGCACGGGCATTCGCCAGACCTTTGCGCGAGCGGGTAAGGGCGTGATGCACGGCGGTGTCGGCGAGGATCCAGATCAGCCAGGAGAAAATCAGTGTGCCGATCAGGCTGAAGAGTTTGACGCTGACGTCGTGCCCTTCGCCTTCGGCGAAAGCGATCAGCGACTGGCCCCACACGCGCAGGCCGAGTTCGATGAAGACCAGCCAGACCACCAGGTGCGCGAGGGTGTAGAAGAAGTTTTTCAGGCGTTCGGAGTACAGCGCGTGGCGTTTCGGTCCGCGTTGCGGTTTCAGTGAGTGGCGGCGCACGAGGCCGTTGATCACCATACACATAACCAGCAGCACGGTGCAGATCAGCGACTGGCGCAAGGCAGTGCTGGTGTCGCCGGCGGAAACGAAGGTGGCGAACAGCGAGATGCCGACCAGCACCAGCGCCGGCACGTACCAGAAGGTGCCGAGGATTTCGATGGTGTCGCTGAGGGCGCGGCGGGTCAGGCGTCGCGACAGCGGCTGGTTGCGGATCAGGTGCGCAATCGGTCGGCGGAAACGCAGGATAAACAGACCGGTCGACAGCGCCGCGAGGACATTGGCGATGGTCGCGGCGGTGTGGGCCAGATGCACGCCCAGGCTTTCGATCAGGCGTGGATCGTTCAGCGCCTCACCGAACGCGGCGAAGCTGCCGATCAGCCACAGCGGCCGAAACGCCTGATGACGCAGGATGTACAGCGCCCGATGGCGATGCGGGCCATCGAGCAGGGAAAACGCGATCACGCAGATCGCCGAGAAACAGGTGCCGACCACCAGCGCATACGCCAGCACCATCGCCAGGCTTTTGCCTAGCGACGACGGTAGCGCGTAGCTCATGTAGACGGTCATTACCAACGCGATCAGCCATGGCCCGAGCTTGCGTAATGCAAAGCGCAGCATGTCGAGGGCTTTGGGGTGTTGCGGCAGTTCTTCGGTGAGGCCGAAGCGCATGCGTACCCGGTGACTGAGCCAGATCAGCGCGGCGGCGAGCAGGCTCCAGACCATCAGGATCATGGCGAAACCGAAAATGATCGGCAGCCACTCGTTGGCCGGTAGCAGCATCGCGCTCAGTTCGTCCTTGGCCAGGTCGAACTCGTTGCCCCAGCGGTTGAGCGGGCTGTCGGCACCGGTGAATTGCTTTTCGAAGTTGGCGAGGGTGCCGCCGATCAGGCCGAGTACGCCTTCTTCGGGGCTGGCCTGGGCCTTTTTGGTGGCGTCGCGCAGCTTTTTCAGGTCGGTCAGCAGTTGCGCGCGTTGCTTGTCGTTTTCCAGCGACTTGATGACTTCGTCGAGGGACTGGCCGAGCGGTTCCTGGGCTTCTGGCTGGGCCTTGTTGGTGTTGAGCAGACCAGGCAAGCCGACCGCGTGGGCGGGCGCCATCGGCAGCAGTGTCATCAGGCAGACAAGGAACAGACTGGGCAAAGCAAAAAGACGAGCGAACACTAGGCGGTCAACCTCGCAAGGGGCGGATTCGCTGGAGTGTACGAGGCCCACCCATTCAATGCGAGCCGGGCGCGGATTTATTCGTTGAGTTTGGCGAGTATCTTGTAGACCACCGTGGCGAGGATCGTCAGCATGCCGATCCACATGGCGAACACCCCGGCGTTCTTGTCACGGAAGTTGAAACCGATCGCCAACAGGATCATTCCGCACAGGATGGGAATGAGCATGGCGTGGAACGAAGACATCGAGATCATGGAGACTGCCTTGTCGAAATGAATGATGTAAGTCTAGGTCGGTTTCTGCCGGCCGGTATTGATCTGAGTAGGAGCTGCCGAAGGTTTTAAGGCAACTCGCGGCAGGCGTAGAACGCGCTCAGCACTTTGACCAGATGCGCCAGGTCATGGCTGCCGCACAGTTCGCGGATCGAGTGCATGGCGAAGGTCGGCAGGCCGATATCGACAGTGCGCACACCAAGGTGGCTGGCGGTGATCGGGCCGATGGTCGAGCCACAGCCCATGTCGCTGCGCACCACGAAGCTTTGCACCGGCACTTCTTCGGCCATGCACAGGTGGCGGAAGAACCCGGCGGTTTCGCTGTTGGTCGCGTAGCGCTGGTTGCTGTTGACCTTGATCACCGGGCCGGCGTTGAGTTTCGGGCCGTGGTTGGCGTCGTGCTTTTCGGCGTAGTTGGGGTGTACACCGTGGGCGTTGTCGGCCGAGACCAGCAGGGATTTCTGGATGGTGCGGACGAACTCGTCACCTTCCGGCAGCAGGCGGCGCAGGGTCTGTTCGAGCATCGGGCCGTCGGCACCGCAGGCCGAACAGGAACCGACTTCTTCGTGGTCGTTGCACACCAGAACGCAGGTTTCATCGGTTTCGGCGGTGAGCAAGGCTTGCAGGCCGGCGTAGCAAGACAACAGGTTGTCGAGACGCGCGCCGGCGATGAAGTCGCCATTGAGGCCAATAACGGCGGCACTTTGCGTGTCGTAGAAACTCAACTCGTAATCCAGCACGACGTCGGCGTTCAAGCCATGTTCGCGGGCCAGTTGATCGGTGAGCACGGCACGGAAATCGACACGCTCGTCACCGGCGAATTGCGCGAGGATCGGCGGCAGTTCGGTCTGCGCGTTGATCGCCCAGCCTTGATTGGCTTCACGGTTGAGGTGAATCGCCAGGTTGGGAATGATCGCGATGGGTGCCTTGAAGTCGATCAACTGGCTTTCGACTTTTCCGTCGCGACGGAAGGTTACGCGGCCGGCCAGCGACAGGTCGCGGTCGAACCATGGCGCCAGCAGCGCGCCGCCGTAGACTTCAACGCCGAGTTGCCAGAAACCCTGACGCTGCAGTTCCGGTTGCGGCTTGACCCGCAGGCACGGGCTGTCAGTGTGCGCGCCGACCAGACGGATACCGCCGTGCAGTGGCGAAGTGCGGCCCATTTTGATCGCGACGATCGAAGAGTCATTACGGGTGACGTAGTAGCGGCCGTTCGGCTCGGTGGTCCATGGCTCGCGCTCGTCGAGGCGCACGAAACCGGCAGCCTCCAGACGCTGAACAAGACTGGCAGTGGCGTGGAACGGGGTAGGGGAGGCCTTGAGAAAGTCGATCAGGCCTTGGTTCAACTCTTCGCGCATAAGAAACTCCAGACAGCAATGGGCGGGAGTTTAACGCATCGGCCGGGGAATTGAATCTGCACCGGATCCGTGTAGGAGCTGCCGAAGGCTGCGATCTTTTGATCTTGTTTTTGATTTACGAAACACCAGATCAAAAGATCGCAGCCTTCGGCAGCTCCTACAGGGGGGCAGTGTGGTCTGTCAGAACGGTGCGGGGCACTCGAAGCGCAGGCGTTCGCCGGTTTGCGGGTGGGTGAAGCTGAGCATGCTCGCGTGCAGGCACAGACGCGGCCATGCCGCCAGCGCCTGCTCGTGAGCGTAGAGCCCGTCGCCGAGCAGCGGGTGCCCGATCGACAGCATGTGCACGCGCAACTGGTGCGAACGACCGGTAATCGGCGTCAGCTCGACGCGACACCAGTCGCCGCAACGCTCCAGCACGCGCCAGAAGGTCAGCGCGTGTTTGCCGAATTCATGATCAACCACATGGCGCGGTTTGGTCGGTGGGTCGTAACGCAGCGGCAAGTCGATGCTGCCACTGTCGAGTTCCGGCTGACCCCAGGCCAAAGCGGTGTAGGCCTTTTCGGTTTCGCGGTCGTGAAACTGGCGCGACAGTTCGCGATGCGTGTCGGCGTC
Source organism: Pseudomonas sp. 43A (assembly GCF_013363935.1). NCBI lineage: Bacteria > Pseudomonadati > Pseudomonadota > Gammaproteobacteria > Pseudomonadales > Pseudomonadaceae > Pseudomonas > Pseudomonas sp. 43A. Next base: position 5,141,323 of record NZ_CP054880.1, on the reverse strand, counting down.
ACGCGCAAGCAAAATGATGCCGGAGGTTTCCCAGTCCAGGCGATGGACGATGCGCGCTTCCGGGTAGCCGTTTTCCTGCAGGCGGGTAATCAGGCAATCCTTGTTGTCGTCGGCGCGACCGGGCACCGAGAGCAGCAACGTCGGCTTGTTCACCACCAGTACGGCGGCGTCCTGATGGAGGATGTGGATGTTGGACAGCGGCATTAAAACAGCCTCGTAACAAATGCCAACGGCGGTTCAGGGCCATTCCCGCATGGGATGGCCCTGAACCGCCGTCGTACCTGCCGGATCGACTCAGCGATCAGGCAGGGTGATGTTGAGTTCCAGAATCGAGCAACTGCCCTGGCTTTCCAGTGCAACATGTACGTCGTCGTTACCGATGTTGACGTACTTGCGGATCACGTCGACCAGTTCCTTCTGCAAGGCTGGCAAGTAATCCGGCGTGCTGCGCTGGCCGCGCTCATGCGCCACGATGATCTGTAGACGCTCTTTCGCTACCGAGGCGGTACTTGGCTTTTTGTTGGCACGAAAGAAGTCAAAAAGGTTCATTACCTACCTCCAAACAGGCGCTCGAAGAATCCCTTCTTCTCGACATCGAGGAAACGGTGGGCTTTTTCTTTGCCCAGCAGACGGTCGACGGTATCGCTGTAAGCCTGACCGGCATCGCTCTGGTCGTCGAGAATCACCGGCACGCCCTGGTTGGATGCCTTGAGCACCGCCTGGGATTCCGGGATCACGCCGAGCAGCGTTACCGAGAGGATTTCCTTGACGTCTTCAACGCCGAGCATTTCGCCCTTTTCAACACGCTCTGGATGGTAGCGAGTGATCAGCAGGTGTTCCTTGATCGGGTCTTCGCCACGTTCGGCGCGACGCGATTTGCTCGCCAGCAGGCCGAGCATGCGGTCCGAATCTCGTACCGAGGACACTTCCGGGTTGGTCACGACGATCGCTTCATCAGCGAAGTACATGGCCAGGTGTGCACCTTTTTCGATGCCGGCCGGGGAGTCGCAGACGACGAACTCGAATTGTTCCTTGAGCTCCATCAGGACTTTTTCCACGCCTTCGACAGTCAGCGCGTCTTTGTCGCGGGTCTGACTGGCGGCCAGTACGTAGAGGTTTTCCAGGCGCTTGTCTTTGATCAGTGCCTGTTGCAGGTTGGCTTCGCCGTTGACCACGTTGACGAAGTCATACACCACGCGGCGCTCGCAACCCATGATCAGGTCAAGGTTACGCAAGCCCACGTCGAAGTCGACGATCACTGTTTTGTGGCCGCGCAGAGCGAGGCCGGTACCGATAGCGGCGCTGGTGGTGGTCTTACCCACACCACCCTTGCCGGATGTAACCACGAGAATCTTGGCCAAGGTGTTTCACCCCTAAGGAAGAAGGACTTTTTAGCCCCTGAAAAACATCTCTTGAAAACTACTGCAGTCGGACAGCCTTGGCTGGAATTCGGCGTTGAGCCTTTTTCCTACTTCGTTTGAGCCGTTTTCGCTACGTTTTAGAGATGCTTGGAAAATGCGGCAGTATCCGTTAAAGCCGAATGATGTTCAACACGTCGCCCGACAGGCTGACCTGTACGCCCGAGCCCCACATAGGGTCGCGGCGCAAATCTTCGGAGACCTTGTAATGACCGGCGATGGAGATCAGTTCAGCGCTCAATTGCTGACAGAATATCCGTGCCTTGGTGTCACCCTTCACGCCGGCCAGCGCCCGACCGCGCATCGGGCCGTATACATGGATGTTGCCATCGGCGAGAAGTTCCGCCCCCGGACTGACCGAAGACACCACGACCAAATCGCCACCCTGCGCATATATCTGTTGGCCACCACGCACTGGCGTAGTGATGACACGGGTCGGTTTGACGGTCGGCTCAGGCGGCTTTTCCGGCTTCTTTTTGACTTCGGCTTCGGGTGTTTCCAGCGGCCGCTCACGGGCGCCCGACGGCGGCAACACCGGAATGTCGATGGCGATGGCGGCGGCGATGTCCTCGATGCGGCTGGCGCGAATCGCCAGGGTGCGCAGGCCATGTTGGCGGCAGACGCGCATCAGGCCTGGCAGATCGACGGCGCCTTCGCTCGGCGGCAGTTTGTCCAGCGCCAGAACCAGCGGCGCGTTGCTGAAGAAGTTCGGCGCCTGGGCGACTTTGGCGGCCAATTGCCGATCGAGGCTTTCGAGGTCGTTACGGGCCAGTTCCAGCACAGTAATGGCCAGCATGCTGCCCTTGAGCTGAAATACGGGATCTTGGTCTAACGGTTCGGTTTGGCTCATGTCGGCATACAACGGCTTGTCACTAAAAGTGCCGAGACTTATAACGAGAACGCCCGCAGGCCGCAAGCCGGGTCGAACGATGTAGAATGCGCGGCCACTGTATTTACGGAAGCTTTAATGGATCGCCCGCGTTTTCGAAAAGCATTTTTATCGCCACGCTTCTGGCCGCTCTGGTGCGGTCTGGGGCTTTTGTGGCTGATCGTGCAGTTGCCGTATCCGGCCTTGCTGACCATCGGTCGAGTTTTGGGCGCCTTGATGTATCGCGTGGCCGGCGACCGGCGGCGCATCGCCAAGCGCAATCTTGAGCTGTGCTTCCCGGAAAAATCCGCCGCCGAGCGCAAACGCCTGCTCAAGGAAAACTTCGCCTCCACCGGCATCGCTTTTTTTGAAATGTCCATGAGCTGGTGGTGGTCGCGCGAGCGTCTGGCCAAGCTGGCCCACGTTGAAGGCCTGGAGCATTTGCAAAAGGCCCGGCGCGAAGGCAAAGGCGTGATCCTGATGGCGGCGCATTTCACCACGCTGGAAATCGGTGCGGCGTTGCTCGGTCAGCAGCACACCATCGACGGCATGTACCGCGAGCACAAGAATCCGTTGTTTGACTATGTTCAGCGCCAGGGCCGCGAGCGGCACAACCTCGACTCGCTGGCGGTGGAGCGTGACGACGTGCGCGGCATGCTCAAGCTGCTGCGCTCCGGTCGCGCGATCTGGTATGCGCCGGATCAGGATTACGGCGCCAAGCAGAGCATCTTCGTGCCGCTGTTTGGCATTCAAGCGGCGACTGTGACGGCGACGACCAAATTTGCGCGGCTGGGTAAGGCGCTGGTGGTGCCGTTCACGCAGGAGCGTCTGGCCGATGGCAGCGGTTATCGCTTGGTGATTCATCCGCCGCTGGAAGATTTCCCCGGCGAAACCGAAGAAGCCGACTGCATCCGCATCAACCAGTGGGTCGAGAGCGCCTTGCGTGCCTGCCCCGAGCAATATCTGTGGGCGCACCGTCGCTTCAAGAGCCGTCCACCGGGCGAGCCGAAGCTGTACGCCAAACGCCGCTGAACCAATCACTGACAAGCACCATGGAGTGTTGCGATGAGCCCAGCTGAACCGGTCACAGGTTTGATTCTTTCCGGCGGCGGGGCTCGGGCGGCGTATCAGGTGGGGGTGCTGGCGGCGATTGCCGAATTGCTGCCGGTGGGCGCGGACAATCCGTTTCCGGTGATCGTCGGCACCTCGGCTGGGGCGATCAATGCGGTCAGTCTCGCCAGTGGTGCCACGGATTTTCGCGCTGCGATCGAGCGTCTCACCTTGTTCTGGCAGGGCTTTCGCAGCCATCGCGTGCTGCGCAGTGACTGGCCCGGCGTTATCCGTCAGGCCAGCCGCTTTGTCAGCCACAGCCTGCTCGGCCTCGGTCGGCAATTGCCGGTGGCGCTGCTCAATAGTTCGCCGCTGCGCGAACTGCTCAATGAAAAACTGCACATGCCCGGCATCGCCGAATCGATTGCGCGCAAGCAATTGCATGCGGTGGCGGTGACCGCGTTTGGCTATGAGTCGGGGCAGGCGGTGACGTTCTATCAGGGCGGCGGCAAGATCGATGCATGGCTGCGGCATCGGCGTATTGGTGTGCCGACGCAGCTGTCGGTGGATCACCTGCTGGCCAGTTCGGCGATTCCGTTGCTGTTCGCGCCGGTGAAAATTGGCGATGAATACTTTGGCGATGGCGCGGTGCGGCAATCGGCGCCGATCAGCCCGGCGCTGCACTTAGGGGCGAGCCGGGTGCTGGTGGTGGGTGTCAGCGGCAACCCGCGCGGGTTTGATCCGCAGCAGCCGCTGGAGCGCGCCTACACGGGGCAACAGCCGACGCTGGCGCAGATTGGCGGGCACATGCTCAACAGCACGTTCATTGACAGCCTTGAGAGCGACATCGAGTTGCTGCAGCGTCTCAACCAGTTCAGCCACTTGATGCCCGCCGGCACGCCGACCCGCGAGTTGGGTGTGGCACCGGTGGAGGTGTTGGTGATTTCGCCGAGTCAGCCGATCGATGAGATCGCGGCGCGGCATCGCCAGGAATTGCCGGCGGCGTTACGTTTGTTCTTGCGCGGGCCGGGAGCGACCAAGACCAGTGGGGCTGGGGTGTTGAGTTATCTGCTGTTCGAGGCGGGGTATTGCAGCGAGTTGATTGATCTGGGGCGGCGTGATGCGTTGGCCAAGCGCGAGGAGCTGTGCCGGTTTTTGGGCATATCCGAAGCGGTGGTTCCGGCTTGAGATTTGTGGTGCCGCCATTCGCGAGCAAGCTCGCTCCCACAGGGTTCGGCGTCGTATGCGGCATTTGCATTCAACATAGAACCACTGTGGGAGCGAGCTTGCTCGCGAAGGCGTCCATACGGACGCCGCCGGATCAGAAGTGGAACTTCACCAGGAAGCTCGTGGTGCTCTGATTGGTCTTGAACGCACCGGTGTCGTCGATGCCGTACTTGTCTTTCCAGTAGTCGTATTCCACACCGACATACAACTGCTTCTCGCCAAAACTCAACGCCTTGCCCAAGTCGTATTTGACCTGTGGGTTGAAGTGCAGGTTGGCGTGGTAGTCGCCTTTGGAGTTGGAGTCGTTGTCGGTGACCCAGTCCATGAAGCCGTCGATCAGGATGTCCGACTTGCCGACCGGGATGGTGTAGGACCAGACCGGGGTGATCTGCCAGACGTTGTCACCGGCGCGAGCACCTTGGGTGTGACGCTGGTAGAAGTTCAACTGGAAGTAGTCGAAGCCCGGGATCGCCAGGTCGAAGCCTGGACCGATCAGGTACGACTCGGTGTCGCCTTCGCCGAACTCGTAAGTCATCGCCACCAGCACGTCTTTGATCGGGCCGAACTCGATCTTCTGGTCGAGCACTTTGCCCAGCGAGATGCGCGGGCTGAACTCGCCGTAGTAGGTGTTCGGACCGTTGCTGAAGTCCTTGCCACCGTTGTAGAAGATCTTGTCGAGGAAGAAGAAGTTGTCCCCGTACTTCCACGCATCGGCGTGCTCGAAGGTGACGGTCTGCTGGATGCGCGGGTTGACCTGGAAGTCCTTGCCATAGAGGTAGGTCAGGCTGTTGTTCTGCCACTGCAGCAGGCCCTCGGCCATGGCCTGGCCGCCGGCCAACATTGATCCCGCGAGCATCAGGCTGGTGCACATACGTTTCATTCGGTTGCTCCCAAAGTAGGTGTTCCACGTTTATTTTTTTAAGATCGGCGCTCTGGTGTGGCGCCTTTTTTCGTTGCTGCAAAAGTCATCCGATCGGTCAGCTTCGTTGCTGTTAGCAAGAGCCGAGCCAAGGCTTTCGAAAAGCAAAAAAACACCCGCTCGGCTGCTGAAAAACAGTCGATTGAGTGTGTTTTCGGGATGCCTCGGTACTGACCGGGGCCGGGATAAGTTGGCTTTTCGGTCAGGAATTAAATCCGGGCTTTTTTTTAGACCGAATTCAAGAGGCCGCGGAGAATACTGACTCAACGGCCAGGTCTCAAGTGCCCCGCAACAGAGCACCGACGACAGGCATGGGGCACGGTTGCGGGCCATCTTAGAAGTGCACCTTGACCAGCAGGCTGGCGGTGTTCTGATTGGTGTCGAAGTTGTGGGTGTTTTCGACGCCGTATTTATTTTTCCAATAACTGTATTCGGTGCCGACATACAGTTGCTTGTGGCTCCAGCCCAAGGCTTTGCCCAGGTCATATTTGATCTGCGGGTTGATGTGCAGGTTGGCGTGATAGGTGCCGCGCGAGTTCTCATCGTTGTCGACCACCCAGTCGAGGTAGCCGTCAATCAGCACATCGGAATTGCCCAGGGGAAAGCTGTAGGACCAGCCGGGGGTGATCTGCCAGACGCCGTCGCCGGGGCGCGGGCCTTCGGTCTGGCGGCGGAAGATGTTCAGGGTGACGTAGTTGAAGCCGGGCACCTTGAGGTCGAAACCGGGGCCGATCAGATAGGCCTCGCTGTCGCCTTCGCCGTACTCGTAAGTCATGGCGAGCAGGACGTCTTTGATCGGGCCGAACTCGAGTTTCTGGTCGAAGATCTTGCCGAACGAGAAGCGCGGGGTGAATTCACCATAGAAGGCGTGGGGGCCTTTGTTCGCGTCTTCTTTGCCGTTGTAGAAGATCTTGTCGACGAACAGAAAGTTGTCGCCGTACTTCCACTTGTCGGCGTGCTCGAAGGTCAGCGTCTGCTGGATCGACGGGTTGATCGCGAAGTTCTTGCCGTACAGATAACTGAGGCTGTTGGTCTGCCACAGCAGTAAATCGCCGGCCATGGCCTGACTCGCGGCCAGCAGGCCGCCACTCAACAGAACGTTGGTTTGCGTGCGAATCATCTGTTGCTCCCTCTTGTTTTTATTGTTTGAGGCAGGGCGTTGCACAGTCCCTGTGGGAGCGAGCTTGCTCGCGAAAGCGGTGTGTCATTCAACAGGGATGTTGACTGACATGGCCTCTTCGCGAGCAAGCTCGCTCCCACAGGGATAATCGGTAATGCTGTTAATGCGCATGGCAGTCGTTGATCGCCGCGCGCTCTTTGCCGCCGAGAATGTTGAACAGCAGGTTCAGCGTCAGCGCGCTGAGCGTGGCCATGGCGATGCCGCTGTGAGTAATCGGGCTCATCCATAGCGGTAGATGCGCGAAGAACTCCGGACGTACCACCGGGATCAGGCCCATGCCGATGCTCACCGCCACCAGCAGTTGGTTGCGCCGATCACCGATGTCGGCTTCCTGGAGAATCTTGATGCCGGTGGCCGCGACCATGCCGAACATCGCAATCGCGGCGCCGCCCAACACTGCTGGGGGAATAGAGGCAACAAGGAATGCGGCTTTCGGCAACAGGCTCAACACGATCAGCAAGCCACCGGCAACGATGGTCACCGAGCGGCAGCGCACGCCGGTCATCTGCACCAGGCCGATGTTCTGCGCGAAAGAGGAGTGGGTAAACGTGTTGAAGAAACCCGCCACGAACGAGGCGCCGGCATCGCACAGCAAGCCGCGACGCAGCATGCGTGGGCAAACTTCCTGGCCGGTGATCTTGCCCAGCGCGAGGAACATCCCCGTGGATTCTACGAAGATGATCACGACTACCAGACACATCGACAGGATCGGTGCGAGTTCGAATTTCGGCATGCCGAAATGCAGCGGAGTGACGAACTGAACCCATGGCGCGTTGGCCATGCCTCTTAGGTCGACCATACCGATCGCGCCGCACAGCAGGTAGCCAAAGCACATGCCGATCAACACGGAAATATTGACCCAGAAACCGCGCATAAAACGGTGAATCAACAGAATGGTGCCCAACACCAGAGCGGCGATGGCCAGATAAATCGGTGAGCCGAATTGCGCAGCGGCAGCGCCGCCACCGGCCCAATTCACGGCCACGGGGAACAGCGACAAACCGATCGAGGTGATGACCGTGCCGGTCACCAGCGGCGGGAAAAAGCGCACGACTTTGGACATGAACGGCGCGATGAGCATACCGAAGAAACCGGCGGCAATCGTCGCACCGAAGATGCCTTGCAGGCCGATACCGGGCATGCCGGCCATGGCGACCATGCTGCCGACAGCGGCAAAACTGGCGCCCATCATCACCGGCATGCGAATGCCCATCGGGCCGATGCCCAAGGATTGCACGATGGTGGCGATACCGGCGACCAGCAGGTCGGCGTTGATCAGGAAGGCAATTTCTTCACGACTCAGGCCAGCGGCCTGTCCAATGATCAGCGGCACCGCGATGGCACCACCGTACATCAGCAGAACATGTTGCAAACCGACCAGGATCAGTTGCAAAAGGGGCAATCGCTGAATGGCGGGTGCGTCGGGGATGCGCGCTTTGGACAGCTCGGACATGCAACACCTCGGATCTTTTTATTCTTGTGATTAACAGCTGTCGGGTTGCTCACAGCTGTTTCTTTGCATCAGGTCGACCGCGTTGCGGCCATTCGCGAGCAAGCTCGCTCCCACAGGGATTGAAGGTGTCCTTGTGAGAGCGAGCTTGCTCGCGAAGTTTTACGGCTTAGTTGGTCTGTGCTCCCTGGGCGATCCATGCACCAATCAGGTCACGTTCCTGCTGGGTCATCTGAGTGATGTTGCCCAGTGGCATGATCTGCGTGGTGATGGCTTGCGCCTGGATGCGTGCCGCGTTCTGACGGATCTGCTCTGGGGTGTCGAACATCACACCGGCAGGCGCCGCACTGAACAGCGGGCTGGTTGGTTTGGCCGAGTGGCAAACCGCGCAGCGTTCCTGGATCACTGTGTGCACTTTGTCGAAACCCGGGCCTGCGTTGGAGGCTTGTGCTGGTGCAGCAGGTTCAGCAGGGGCTGCCGGTGCTGCTTCAGCCGGTTTCGCGCCGCCGCCCAGTGCCGTTTCCGGCAGCGGTTGGTACTCGATTTTCGCTGGTGCCTTGGCCACTTCCGGCGCGGTCGACATCGGCGTTGGGCCGGTGACGTAGGCGAGAGTGATCATGCCCACCGCCGCAACCGGCAGAGTCCAGGCAAACTTGTGGCTGTCGTGACGGGTGTTGAAGTAGTGACGCACCAACACCGCCAACACGGCGATCCCGGCGAGGATCAACCAGTTGTACTGGCTGCCATAAGTGCTCGGGAAGTGGTTGCTGATCATGATGAACAGCACCGGCAGGGTGAAGTAGTTGTTGTGACGCGAACGCAGCAAGCCTTTGGCTGGCAGCGCCGGGTCCGGCGTGCGGTTCTCGGCAATCGCCGCGACCAGTGCGCGTTGCGCCGGCATGATGATGCGGAACACGTTGCCGACCATGATCGTGCCGATGATCGCGCCGACGTGCAGGTACGCACCACGACCGCTGAACACTTTGCTGAAGCCATACGCCGCGCCGATGATCAGCACGAACAGGATGAAGCCGAGCAGAGCAGGGCGTTTGCCCAGGGCCGAATCACAGAGGAAGGAGTAGATGAACCAGCCGAGGAACAGCGAGCCGATACCGATTGCCACGCCTTCAGGGCCGCTCAGGGTGCTGCCCGGAGCCAGCAGGTAGAGCGTTGGATTGGAGTAGAACACCACGCACAGCAGCGCGATACCCGACATCCAGGTGAAGTAGGCTTCCCATTTGAACCAGTGCAGGTTCTCCGGCATCGCCGGTGGGGCCAGTTTGTATTTTTCCAGGTGATAGATACCGCCACCGTGGATCGCCCACAGGTCACCGGCCAGGCCGGTTTTCGGGTTGACGCGGTTGAGGTTGTTCTCCAGCCAGACGAAGTAGAACGACGCGCCGATCCAGGCCACGCCAGTAATCATGTGAACCCAGCGCACGCTCAGGTTCAGCCATTCCAACAGATGTGCTTCCACAGTCTTTACCTCTCGCCTGTCACTCTTGTTGTCGAGTGATCAGACCTTCTCTTATTGGTGGGGGGCGAGGATCAAACGCTCATCCTCTTTGAAAAAATGCTCATCGCAGTTATTGCCTGTGCCACTGCGATCAACCACCAGGAAGTCATCCCGCTTTTCGATCGTCAGCACCGGATGGTGCCAAACGCCGCGATGGTAATTGATGCCCTGCCTGCCGTTGGTGACGAAGGCGCGGACCAAGCCTGATACAGGTTCATCGCCAAGGGGCGCGACCACGATCAGAAAGGGGTTGCCGAGCAGCGGAATGAAAGCCTGGCTGCCCAGCGGATGGCGTTCCAGCATGCAAACGGTCAGCGGCATGTCCTGCGCGTCGGCGCGGAAGATGCTGATGATCGCGTTGTCCTCAGGCTGAGCGGTTTCGACCGTCGCCAGTTTGTGGAAGCGCATGGTCGAACCGTTGTTGATCATGAAGTGATCGCTGCCGTCGGTTTCGATGACGTCACCGAAAGGGGCGAAGGCTTCTTTGGTCAGCGGTTCAATCGTTAGTGTGCGCATGCTGTTCTTCTTATCCGAATTCTGTGTTGACTGTTATGGCGCTTTCGCGAGCAAGCTCGCTCCCACAGGGGAATGCATTCCAAATGTGGGAGCGAGCTTGCTCGCGAATGGCTTCACTGCTTACTTCGCGACCTTGCCGAGAACGCGCAGGCGACTCACGCCACCATCCGGGAACACATTCAGGCGGATGTGGGTGATCGGGCCCAGCGCCTTGATCTGCTCGACGAAGGTGTGTTCGGCGTGCATTTCCAGCTTCTGGCTCGGCAGCAGTTCACGCCAGAACAGCGACTGGGTTTCGATCTGGCTGTCAGTACCGCCCTTGACGAACGCGCCCTGGATCGAGCAGGTGTCCGGGTAGTTGCCTTTGAAGTGCAGGGTGTCGACGACGATCTTCTCGATCTCGCCCGGATGACCCAGCGCGACGATGACCCAGTCATTGCCCGGGGTACGACGACGTGCAGTTTCCCAGCCGTCGCCCATGTTGATGCCACGGCCCGGGTTGAGGATGTTGCTCATGCGGCCGAAGTGTTCGTCGGAGCAGGCGAGGGCGCGGCCACCGTTAAGGGCTGCTGCCAGATCGACTTGCTCGTTATCGCCAACCGCCGACCAGTCGCGGAACGGAATGCCGTACACGCGCAGACGGGCTACACCGCCGTCCGGGTAGATGTTGAAGCGCAGGTGGCTGAACGCTTGGTCGTTGCTGATTTCGTGGTAGTGGTGGCTGTTGCCCTGCAGCTCGACGGCCGACAGCACTTCAGTCCACTGAGTGTTTTCATCAGGCTCGCCCGAGGCCAGGAAGCACGCTTCCAGAGAGGCCGATGGCGGGAAGTTGCCGGTGAAGAATGAAGTGTCGATGTCCACGCCTTTGATCGAGCCCGGTACGCCCAGACGAATCACAGCGCTGTCGAAGCCTTCGAAGCGCTTGCGGCGCGATTCCCAGCCGTCCATCCACTTGCCGTTGTCATCGAACACGCCCTCCTTCCATACGGCCGGGGTCGGTTGGAACAGACGATTGGCGTCTGCGAACCAGTCATCGGTGACCGAGATGATTTTGGTGCCCAGACGGGCATCGGCCAGGTTGACGAATTTTTCGAAAGGTACGGCGTAAGCTTTCATTCTTCTTGTCTGCCTTTAAATAAGTGGCTGGGGATGCTTGCAAGACCCTGGGTACTCTCCGCGTCTGATGTACTCGGGTCAGGCTTGCTAAAGAGTCAGTAAACGGAACAGGGCAATCTTGTTGATCTCCGCCAGCGCGCATTTGAACTCGGTATCTTCCGAGTTGTGAATGCGCGTTTCGAACGCCGCGAGGATCTGATGCCGGTTGCTGCCTTTTACCGCCATGATGAAGGGAAACTTGAACTTGGCTTTGTAGGCGTCGTTCAGCTCGGTGAAGCGCTGGAACTCTTCGGCCGTGCATTGGTGAATACCGGCGCCAGCCTGTTCATTGGTGCTGGCTTCGGTCAGTTGGCCCTGAACGGCAGCTTTGCCGGCCAGGTCCGGGTGAGCGTTGATCAGTGCCAGTTGACTGGCGTGATCGGCGCTCAACAGGATGTCGCTCATGCGCTGGTGCAGGGTTTCGATCTCGTCGATCGAAGCGTCCGCGCCCAGGTCATAGGCCTTCTCGGCCACCCATGGCGAATGTTCGTAGATGTCGGCGAAGGCTTTGACGAAAGCGTCGCGGCTCAGGCTCGACGGTTGCAGGGTTTGAAAGCGGCTCATTGGGCGGCCCCTTGGTACGGCTGGGTTTCGTGCCAGTGACGCGCGATATCGACGCGGCGGCTGAACCACACCTGTTCATGACTTTTGGCGTATTCGATAAAGCGTTTGAGCGAAGCGATGCGACCCGGACGGCCGATCAGGCGGCAGTGCAGACCGATCGAGAGCATCTTCGGTGCTTCAGCGCCTTCGGCATAAAGCACATCGAACGCGTCTTTGAGGTATTCGAAGAAATCGTCACCCTTGTTGAAACCCTGCACCTGCGTGAAGCGCATGTCGTTGGTGTCGAGGGTGTACGGGATCACCAGATGCGGCTTGCCGGTCGGGTTGTTCGGTTCCCAGTAGGGCAGGTCGTCGTCGTAGGTGTCGCAGTCGTAGAGGAAACCACCTTCTTCCATGACCAGACGACGGGTGTTCGGGCCGGTGCGGCCGGTGTACCAGCCCAGTGGGCGCTCACCGGTGATTTCGGTGAGGATGCGGATCGCTTCGAGCATGTGCTCACGTTCCTGCGCTTCGTCCATGTACTGGTAGTCGATCCAGCGATAGCCGTGGCTGCAGATCTCGTGGCCGGCATCGACCATTGCGCGGATCACGTCCGGGTGGCGCTGGGCGGCCATGGCGACGGCGAAGATGGTCAACGGAATGTCGAATTCCTTGAACAGTTTCAGAATCCGCCAGACGCCGGCGCGGCTGCCATACTCGTAAAGCGATTCCATGCTCATATTGCGCGCGCCTTGCAGCGGCTGGGCAGCAACCATCTCGGACAGGAAGGCTTCGGATTCTTTGTCGCCGTGCAGAATGTTGCGCTCGCCGCCTTCTTCGTAATTGAGTACGAACGACAGGGCGATGCGGGCATTGCCCGGCCAGTGTGGGTGAGGAGGGTTACTGCCGTAACCGATCAGGTCGCGTGGGTAGTCAGCGCTCACTGCAGTCTTCCTTCTTGTTCGTTGACAGATTTGTGTGGCGGCCTGGCAGGCTGGCGTCACAGCGATGGGCTGATTGTATACAACTTTATTCGCAATTTGTAAGCCTGAATTTTCGCATTTTTCACCGACTGTCATCTTTTGCTGCTATTGGCGTGAGCCTGCAAGAAACCTGCCTGACCAGTCAGCTAATGGATAGGAGGTTCAATGAATAGGCGTGTTGCTGGCAGAACTCGAGGAAACCCCCGAATGGCGGGGGTGGTGTGAAAAATGTCGTTTTTATTGTGTACAATTTTTTTGAAAAGTGTCTTAATCAGTCGCTCGCCGCAACTTTTCGTGCTCCGAATCGGTGCGGTCTCCTTTTCAACTGACTTCGGGAGGCGCGAAGTCTGACTGCTCTTTGCGGCCAGGCGCGCAGAATCAATGGGACGTTTGACAACACACGTTTTGGACGCTGCACACGGTTGCCCTGGCAGTTCGATCAAGGTCGAGCTGTACCGCGTTGAAGGTTCGCACCTGGAATTGGTCGCCAGTGCTGTAACCAACAGCGATGGCCGGGTCGATGCGCCGCTGCTGCAAGGCGATGATTATCGTACCGGCGTTTATCAGGTTCAGTTCCACGCGGGCGATTACTACCGCGCCCGAGGCGTTCAGTTGCCGGAGCCGGCCTTTCTGGACGTGGTGGTGCTGCGCTTCGGCATTTCTGCCGAACAGGATCACTACCACGTGCCATTGCTGATTTCGCCTTACAGCTATTCCACGTACCGGGGCAGCTGACCCCCAAGCAGCTGCCCCCACCGGGAAGCGACTGCGCATATAGCTTCTTTGGTCTTTCGCCCGCTCACACTGCGGGCTTTTTTTCGTCTGCGTCGGGCTGATGTCAGACTTGGCCAGGCTTAAGGCTTGAACCGAAGCGATCGTTATTTTTGTCGGAAAACAAAAAGACTCGGTTGGCCCGAAGGATCTCTTTCCAGACCGCCTATCAAATATACGACCTTGTCTTCGGCGAGTGCTTTGTTCAACAGTGCCTCGTCGGAAGGCTCATGTTTGTTGACCAGTGCTTTGGTTCGCAGCCAGTTCGTGACATCGAAATCCAGGTAGTTGCCCTGCATCAAGGCCGGGAAGCGCAGGATGAATACAAGGTCGACACCTTGCTGCTGAATCATCAATGCATCTTGCTGGGCCGCCGATCCCCGAAAGCTATAGGAAACCTGATAACCCTGTTCCGTCAGAATGCTCTGGAACAGTGTTCGCAGTTTTTTGCTGCGATACTCGTCGTTGATCTTGCGCAAATGCTGAGGCACGCGCTGCAAATCGAAGTCGATACGTTGCAGGCCTTCGGCGAATCCTGACGGTTTGGCAATGTAACTCTCGCCGGGTCGGGAAAGCGCAGGCAGTAACAACAACGGGTCGACCAGATCGTATCGGCTGACTTTTTGATCCCACATGTTTTGCGGCCTGACTGCCCAATACTGGAAGGTTTCAAACAAATCGTTCAGCCCGTAACCATTGAGCGTTTCGGCGTGATTGGCTCGATTGAACATGGCGCGGGCGACGGCACTCGCCGAATGCTCTGCCATGTATGGAAAAGTATCGGCCACGTACTGCGCGAGGGGTTTTTTAAATGGAGGGCCAGCGACGACCTCCCATTTGTCGTTGATCGGTATTCCCCATCTTTCCTTCAACTTCACTGCGCCCTTGGGCTGCAACTGCGGGGTGGTGCGTAACATCTGCTCGAAAGCCTCGAAGCCTTCGGCGGCGAACAGTGGGGGTTTGATAAAGACCAGGGCGTCAGTGGCATGTCCCGCCTGCGAAACGATCGGATAGTGTTGTCCGTCGATCTCGATAGAGTCTCCGGTGCTTGGTTTTACGGCGCTTCCCCAGGCATGCCAGTCGCTGGCAGATGACACAGGAGCAGACGGCCCGGTAGCGTCCGGTTCAGCCTCCAGGCGTGGCCGTTTGCTTGGCCCGGCTGTCGGCTCCTCGGCGGCGGGGGCTGGTCGGCGATTGTCCGCTTGCACCGCGCCGCCGACCTTGCGACGCCAGAGCGTTGTTTGCGGTATCTGCTCGACCAGATCGCCGGTTGACCGCTGTCCGGACCACGCCAGTTCAAACTGGCCATCATCGTTGCGGCGCACCATGGCAGTGCCTTCTGCCATGTTGACGTAGGCATTTTTGTGCTTGTCGTAACGGATACCGTTCGTGGTGTCTGGCGCAATGGTCAGCAGCGCCGCGAGGTGCGGGGGCAGAAAGAGTGACGTCTGTGAGGGAGGCGCGGGTGCCAGCACTGGCGGTAACCGGGTTTCAGACGTTGGCGGGCGGGAATACCAGTCGGCCTCGAGACGCCAGCGTGGCTGACCGGCGATTTTTTTCAGCAGGGGAGGCGTTACACCCGGAGCGGCGGGCCAGGGAATCTGCAAGTCGCCATCGACGTTGTGTTCGGCGCGGTAATAGCCACCTTCACCAAGATGCGCATAAAGGTGACCTTCTGGACTGAAAAACAAACCGTCCACGGATTCATGCGGTCGCAGCAGATGACTCTGCAAGGCGGGCCAGGAAATCTCCCTGAGTTTCGCATTGAGGTCGGTAGTCACTGGATCGGTTATGTACGTCACTGTTACTTGTGGGCTTGTATCCCTCCCTGAACTTGCGGTGGGAACATTGTCGAGGAACGAGGCAAGCAACGGGCCAGGCATAGGGCCAATCATAAGGGCGGGCGAATGGGGCGGCCCCTGATCCTGCACCGGTCGGGTCGTAGAAGCATCAGGCGTTCGATTGCCTATCGGGGGCTTGGGTGGTTTAGTCATTGGCGTATCTCTAAGTGATCGATGGTTGAATGTTGTCGGGCCATGGGTTGATTGAATGGGCCGTGCAGTGTTTGTTGCGGGGTGCCTGTAACGGTCGTCCCGCAGACAACAAATGGCCATCGTCGCCTTGCGACGTTGGGTTATTTCATTGGTTGTACTTGTCCAGGAAAGACTCAGCCCTCCCTGACGATAAACAGCGTTGCCAGACGTTGCGTGCGTTTATCAATGCCACCCAATAGATGGACCAGCCGCTGTTCCTCTCTATAAGTGGCCAATGTTTGCTGTTTTTCACCCATACGGATTTGCAGGTCGGTATCGCTCCAGGCAATACCGGGCGTTGCGTTGCGCTGTATTTGCTGACCGCTGACTGCTGGGAAGGTCAATACAAACAGGCTGTTGATCTTTTCCCGGTGGAACAGCAGCGTGTTTTCACCAGTGCTGAGCGTTGCAGACTCGAGGCGGTAGCCGTTTTTCGTCAGTACGGCGCTGAACAGTTTTCGCAGTTCAGGTGTCGCCGGCAGCACGGCATGATCGATCCAGAGCTGAGCAAATTGCCCCGGATCGAAATCCAGTCGCTGCAAACCTTCACCCAGCGAGGAAGGAAGCGCTGATGACCGTTGGGCCTCATTCAAGGGCGGCAGTTTGCGCAACAGGCAAAGTGGCTCGGCCAGATCCTGTCGCTGCACCTTGTTGTTCGTCCGGTCGGCCCAGAAGCGCAACGTCTGATTCAATACCGCCAGACCGTGGCCGTTGATGATTTCGGATCTGTTGGCCTGGTTGTACATGGCTCGGGCGAGGAAACTGGTCGATTCCTCGGTGAGATATTTGAAATGGGCTGAAATGTATTGCGTCAGCGGCAACTCGAACGGCAAGCGCTGGCCCAGAACGCTCCACCGATCATTGACCTTGACCACCCACCGGGGTTGCAAGGCGGGGTCGGTGACAAGCATGCGCTCGAAATTGTCATACAGATCCGGTGAAAACCGTGGGTGTTTCATATAGGCCATGGGGGTGTCGGCGATTAGGGTCTGAGTCACCACCGGGTAATAAAGGTTGTCGATTTCAACGTGCGTTTCCAGCGGCCAGGGGGTTGTCTTGCCCCAGTCGCGCCATGCCCCGTGAGACAGATCGAGCGCGCCTTCGCTTGACGAAATCAGGCTTTGGGCAAGTGCCTGCGTATCGGTGGCACTGTCTGCGTCGTGGCCCATGAATGACCGTTTACCGGGGCTTGGTGCGGAATCGGTCGGCGTCGCAGGTCGGCGCCTGTCCTGACGTGGATTGTCGTGGCGGGCAGAGGTTTGCGGATTTTTTTGCCGCCAGTAGAGCGTTCCGGGCATCCGTTCCAGAAATACGCCAGAGGGGTGGCGATCTGCGGCGGAGGTTTGCTGATAATCGCCGTCGTCATTTTTCCCCACCATGACCGTGCCTTCGGCGGTGTCCACATAGGTTTTTCGGTACCGGTCATACCGGATCGCATCGGGTGAGTCTGTTGCTGGAGAAAGCCGGGCCGCCAGATGCGGAGCCAGGTATGTCGGCGTGTGACCGGCAATCGGGCCAGGCGGGGGCGTGAAGGGGGCTGGTCTGCCTGAGTCTTCGACAAGCCAGGCCGGGATCTCGAAACGCCACAATGACTGGTCCCTGATTTTGCTGATGAACGGGCCGGGCACTCCGGGGGCAAAATCGAAGGGAATCTGATAGCGACCGTCGGATTGGCGCTCGACCAGCAAATGGCCTTCGTTTTCGACAGCGGCATAAATTCTGCCATCGGCGCTGATGGACAGGCCGCTGTCGATATCCAGAGGAATCAACAAATGCAGGTGTTCAGCGGGCCAGGTGAGCGAGCGCAACGCAGTATTGGGTGACAATGGACGGTGGGCAGGCAGGTCGCTGACCAGCACCGATGGTGGGGGGGGCAATTCGCCGGTCGGCACATGGGGTGTGAGGTCAGCCATGCGCTGTTCACCCACCCGCACGGTGTCGATAGCCGCGCCAGGGGCGGGACTGATATCAGCCGACTCCGCCGCCGGTGAACGGGGCCCCGTGGTGGAATCGGCTACGGCGGTACCCGGGATTTTTTTTGGTGGTTTGGCCATGCAGGTCATTCTCGATGGAGTTGGTTGGGGATGGACATGGCGCTCAACCTTCTCTGACGATGAACAGCAGCGTCTGCTGCGCAGAGACGGTTTGCGTGCCACCGACCAGGTAAATGACCTTGTCGGGTTCGAGCATTTGCCGCCATCTGGATCGCGCCAGGCGGGCCCTGAGTGTCGGTACCAGCAGTTCGTCGCCAGGATCGCTCCTGCGATTCACCCTCCCGTCCGGGGTGCTTGGACGCAGACGCAAGACGAACACCACGTCCAGAGTGCTGCGCTGAAACAGCAAGGAATCCTCGCTGAACAGTCGACTGGTGCGATCCACGGCATAACCGTTGTCCTGCAGGAGCTCGCTGAATAACGCGCGCAGGCTGGAGCCGGGGGCGTGCACGGCCTCACGCCATCGTTGTTCGAACATCCGGGTATCAAAGTCGATGCGTTCCAGACCCGTGGCAAAGGGCGAGGGCAGCAACAGTGTCTGTCCATTCAGATGGGCGGAGGGTTGGCTGGGCAACACGGGAAGCATCATCAGCGGGTCAGCGAGCTCGCGTCTGGAGGCGAGGGCAAGGGTTCGGTTTTCCCAGTGATAGAAGGTGTCGAACAACACGCGCAGTCCATCACCGTTGATGACTTCGCTGTGGTTGACCTCGTTGAACGCTGCTCTGGCGATGGCGCTCAAGGAGTGGTCGGCCAGGTACCGGAAAGAGGTGGCTACAGACTCAGTCAGCGATTTTTCGAATGACGGGAGTTCCACCACTGTCCATTGGTCATCTTTCCTGATGGCCCACTTCGGTTGCAGTGACGGATTATTCTTGAGCATCTGCTCGAACGCGTCGTATCGACCCGGACTGAACAGCGGGTGTTGAAGGAAGACCAGGGTAGTGTCAGGCAGTACGCGTTGCGGCACGATCACGTAGTGCTGGCCGTCTATTTCTATGGAGTCATGCCATTCGGGTTTGAGGGGCATCCCCCAGTGCCGCCATTCCCCGGCAGACGTGGCCGGTGCCAGCGGTCGGGCATCAGCTGTCGTCCCGGATATTGACCCTGTGTCGTCTGGTGTTTGCTCCTCTGCCAGGCGGGGGCGTTTGCCGGCAGCGGGCACACTTTCGTCGGCCTCACTCGCAGGCCGTTTGTGCACGGGGTGCGGTAAATCATGCTGCGATGATGATTGCGGCGTTTTTATCCGCCACTGTCCGCTGCCCGGAATCTGTTCAACGTCTGCACCGAGCCAGTTTCGTTCGTGGGCGGAAGCCTGCCGGTAGTGCCCCTCGGGTTGCCGACGCACCAGACAGAGCGTGCCGTCTTGCATCTCGACATAGGTCGCTCCGCGTTTGTCGTGACGGAGGCCGTCCGGGCTGGCCGCGGTATTTCTTGTTCGCCAGTTGGCCTGGTCGGCCGTGAGGTGACTGGGCAATTCGCCGCCTGATGCGCCTGCCCTCGCACGATCTGCCTCGGAGGAGAGCTCCGCTCGATCAACCGAGTCGGGCCTCCACAAGGGCTGACCGTCGATCTGTTGCAGAAACGGGCCAGGCTCCCCCAGAGACGCAGGCCAGAAAACTCGATAACGCCCGTTCGTTTGACGCTCGACTTGCAGGTAACCCTCGCCGATGACCTGCGCATACGTGCCGCCCTGCGGGCTGTGAAACAGGCCATTGTCGATCGCGCGCAACATATGGGCATTGGCAGCGGGCCAGGTAATGGAATTCATATTGCTCTCCAGCAACCTGGCAATCGATTCAGGCGATGCGTTGACCACTACCGATGGCAGGCGCCCGGTCGCGTCTGGTGCAGCATCCGCCGACGGTTCTGGGGTGCGGACAGCGTTGCCTGCCGCGAGATCGGGAGTGTCGGTGCCGGAACGGGGGCCCGCGGACTGATTCGATCCCGGTCTCGGCGGAGTCGACAAGGTGTCGGGCGATATGGTCAGTGGAATTGGTTTGGGTGGCTTCACCATCCTTGGTGCTCCATTGGGTTATTGGGTTACGAACGGCTTTCAGCCTTCTCTGACGATGAAGAAACTCTTTTTGCCCGGCCCGGTTGGTTGCACGCCGCCCACCAGATAGATGACCTGTTTCTGGGCCAGGTGAATGTTCAATTCGCGCTGGGCCGCGGGGGTCAGCCTTGCCTGAAACGCGGAACCGGAGATTTCGCTGCCTGGTAGCGTGGGGCGAGGAATCGAGTGACCGGTGATGCGCGGCAGTTTCAACACGAACACCGCAGCGACGCCTTCGCGGTGAAAGATCAATGCGCCTTCCTGCAATGCGCGCGAGGACGGATGGAGCGTGTAGCCGTTGTTGCGCAGAAGCGTGCCGAACACGTTGCGCAGATTGGCAGGGGTGGGTGCTGCTGCGTATTCGGCCCATTCACCGGGAAACTTCTGTGGATCGAAATCGATCCGCTGAAACCTATGCGCGTTGGACGGGGGCAAGGAAAGGAGGCCGCCGGGATACAGTGGGTCGGGCTGTACCGACAGTCTGGGCAACAGCATCAACGGGTCGAGAAGGCCGCGTGTGGTCGGCGCTTCGTTGTTGATGCGGTCGTGCCAGTGCCGAAAGGTCAACACCATCATCGACAACGCATGGTTGTCGAGGGCTTTGGATTGTCTGCTGTGATCGAATACCCCGCGTGCGAGGGCGCGCTCGGTATGTTCCGACAAATATTTGAAGGCACTGGAGACGTATTGCGCCATTGGCATTTCGAACGGCAAATGGTTTTCCACGACGTGCCATTGGCCGTCGCGCTGGATTGCCCACTTCGGCTGATGTGAAGGCTCATTGATCAGTACGTGTTCAAAACCGTCGTAGCCCTCGGGCGAAAATCGCGGATGTTGTACGTAAACCAGGCCGGTGTGCGGTTGACCGCCAGTGGAGACAATCGAGAAGTGGGCGCCGTCTATTTCTATCGAGTCGCCCTGTTCCGGTTTGCTGGTTTTCCCCCAGTTTTTCCATTGGCCAGCAGACAAATCCAGAACATTCGGCTGTCGCGAAATCAACGACTCCATCAATGCGTCTGCCCGAGCGGTGTCGGCCTGTTCATGACGCGGGCGTTTGCTCGGCCCCGCCGTTTCAGCAGGCGGGAGCTCTGGATCTGCCTGCGGACGTTTTGCCGTCGTGGATGTCGGCTCTACTCGCCGCCAGAGTTTGCTGGCGGGAATCAGTTCAACCTCAGCGCCAAGCCAGTTTCGGTCATGGGCCGAGGCTTGCCGGTAATGCCCCTCGGGTTGTCTGCGCACCAGCCAGAGACTGCCGTCCTCCATATTGATATACGACGCACCACGTTTGTCGTGACGAAAACCTTCCGGCGTGTGCGGGGTATTCATCAGCAGTGCCGCCAGCTCAGGTGCAATGTTGAGGTTGCCGGCCCCCTCCACAGCACCTGCGTGCGGCGGCGTCGAGTCTGCTGCTCCCGGCGCCGCTTGCGTGGGTTGGACGGGTGAGTGGGGCAGCGGGTCGGGCAGGGCGTTGACGATGACGCTTGGGCGCTGGCCGGGCACATCGGAGACGATCATCGCTGAGGATGAACCCGGCGTCGGACTCCCGCCTGCCGTGTCGGCGATGGAAAGCCCGGTGCCTGCGCGCGTATCCGCCGGGGTGTCTGGCCTCGGCGGAGGCAGTGATGTATCGGCTGACGTTGAAGCCGGAATTTTCTTGGGTGGCTTAGCCATTGAAGTGCTCCGATAAAGCGGCATCCGAGGCTCTGCAGCGGACGCGCCAAAATGATCAGGCGAACTTGCGCCGCAACGATTCTGAAATCGCGCGGCGGGTTTCAAGAGCACTTATGTTCGGCAATCGGCAGTCGTGGCGTGCGGTATATACGTCTTGCTTTGTGGCCAGATGATGCAAGGCATGTCAGTGTTATCGAAGAGTATCCGTGGCCGCTTGGGAACCCTCGAGGCGCGAGACACAGGGGGGGGCGGCGGGCTTCAACGCTCTCTGAGAATGAACACCGAATCGGCGGCCGACTCGGTCTTCAGCACGCCGCCGATCAACCACACCAGATTCTTTTGTGCCTCGGCGCTCGTCAGCGCGAGGTGCGCGGCACTGCCGATGCGTGCGGGCAGATCCGGATCGGCCAACTCGGTACCCGGCAGGGTGTTATGCACCACCAGTTCATGGTTGAGCACCCCCAGTTTCAGGAAAAATACCGTCTCCTGATCTGCGCGTTTGAAGACCAGCGCCGGTCTGCGGTGATCGTGCGTCAGCGGGAAAACGTCATAGCCACTGCGGATCAGCAGGGCGCCGACCAGACGCCGCAGGTTGTAGTCAGAAGGGTCAGCCGAGTAGTGCCGCCATTCGAACGCGAAATGCTGCGGATCGAAGGTGAGCCTGTGCAGTTCACCCTCGATCTGCGGGAGCAGTTTGATGACTTTCCTGCCCGCGATTTCGCTGGTGGAAGCGACGGGCAACAGGTTGAGCGGGTCGGCATAGGCAGGCACCGTGGGGAAGGGCTTGTGGTTCCACTGATGCAACACGGCCTGTATGTTCATCAGTCCGGTGGCCGTGATGGCTGGTGGGTAATCCGACAGTTCGAACAGTCTTCTGGCGACGGCCCGTGAAGTGAACGCGGAAAAATCCACGAAGGTCTCGGCGACGGATTGCGACAACGGCTTCTCGAAGAAGCGTTTGCCCGGTCGCGCCTCGCCCGGCTCATACCCGATGCGAAAGGTTGCAACCGGCTGCAAGTCAGGTGCGTCGCGCGACATCTGTTCAAAGGCATCGAAATACGCCGGTGCAAACTCCGGGTGCTGCAGGAAGTACACCTTGGGAAGCCGGTTGGGGGCCGTGCCGATTGGCACGATCGAGTAATGAAGCCAGCCCAATTGCACCGACTCTCCCGATGACGGTGGGTTCAAATGGCCCCACGGCAACCAGAAATATGGTGTTTGATCCGCGTCAGCGGAGGTTGGCTGTTCCGGAATCGCGCCTGCGTCGAGCCGTGGTCGCTTGCCTGGGCCAGGCTGGGCAGCGTCTGACTCGGCAGTGGGACGCAGGCCTGATGGCGCGGGGGGCTGTTCAATCGGACTGACCGGGACTTTCCGGCGCCAGAGTTTCGTGCCCGGAATCATCTCCACCTCGGCACCGGAGGACGATCGTTCGCTGGCGGATATTTCCTGGTAGTGCCCGTCGCGGCGCTTGCCCACCAGAACCATCCCCCCTTCCATTTCGACGTAGGCTTTATTGTGCTTGTCGTAACGGATTCCGTCCGTCGAAATTGCCGGCTCCAGCAGAGCAGTCAATTGAGGGGCAAGGTAGGCGGGTGAGCGTGAGCTTGGGGGAAACTCGGACGAGATCGGTGGTGATTGCCAGCCAGGGCGTTCGATACGCCAGCGTGGCTGGCCGTCGATTTTCGCCAGGACCGGCCCGGGAACCCCGGGCGCGAAGGAAAGCGGTACGTGGTAGATCCCCTGTGCGTTCTGCTCGACCTGAAAGCGGCCTTCCGTACCTATTTCTGCGTATACCCGCAAATCCGGCCCCTCAAACAGTCCGCTATCTGCGGCTCCGAAAGGCGTCAGTTCCGCATAGCGACTGCGCGGCCAGGCGATTTCGTTCCTCGCCGATTCGACGGCCGGTTGCGGCATGTCGCTCACGATCACGGCGGGTCGACTCAAATCAGCGTCAACCTGCACATTCGGTAAATGCGCGATGGGCGTCGGATCGCCAGGCAGTCGCACGGTGGAAGGGCCGGCTGCCTGAAGACGATTTGTGAGGGGCTCTGCCTCGGGTAGTCGTGTGGTGGCGGGTGTATCGGTACTGGCGGAACCAGCGACTTTCTTTGGGGGCTTGGCCATGAACAACATCCTGTTGATAGGCGTTTCTGAATAAGGAAATGATCTGTTTGCATTCGCCGGACGCACGCGCTGCCAGCCCCGATGAGTCGGGCCTGGGAAGGTTTCGAGGCGTCAGTGATCGTTCTTGCGGATGATGCAGATTTGTCGGGCGTTACCCGGCACGGAGGCTCACGCCGCCGGAACCTCGATCAGTGGAGGTGCCGGGGTTAACAGGCTTGGTCGTTGATGCGTGCAATATCTGAAAACCTGCAGCTGCGAGTAATCGATGACTCGACGCTTGTCGCTATCCAGGATCCATCGCCGCATCGGCAAGCTGTAACTCAGTGTCCCGGGCTCATTGTCGGGCAGGGCGATGTACCTGACTTTCAGCACTTTGTCGGCGACCGATGCGAATTCGTCCGGCAACGCCGCCGTCGCATCGGGCTCTTCAAAGAACCGTGCGTCCAGTCCATCCTGATACACCCAGTCAAAGGAAAGGTCGACGGTGTGGACGATGCCCTTTTCGGTGATCACACGCACCTGGTCGATGAGGTCTTCGCTGTCGTAAGTCGGCAGGTGAATAACGCAGGTGCCGATTCGCAACTGGTTGTTTTCGAGGGTGATGTCGACTTTGCCGAGCTCCGTGGCGTCCAGGTCCCAGGTGGATGCAAATGGCAGGCGCAGGCTGGAGCTGGCAAGGGCGCCCGGCGTACACAGACGGATATGCATGTTGGCGGCAAGGTGAACCAGGTATGTCGAGCCCTGGCCTTCCAGTGTGTCCAGCCCGGGCTGGAGCGCATAAGCGTAGAGCTTGGCGCATCCGGCATTGGCCTTCAGTTGGTACGGCTCATTCTGCGTCAGGTCGTAGGCGTAGTCGCCGGGCAGCAGTTGCAGCGGGAGTGAAATCGGAGTGGTCCATTCGGTGAAGGCATACATGGCAAATTTTGCATCAGCGGGTTGTGCCTCGGTTTCCGGAGTCAGGCGTAAATTCGCTGCGACGCCATCCTTGAAGACCAGTGTCACTTTATGATCGAGATAAGTGTCCATGGCTCTCAGGATCTTCAGCAGATTCATCGGGTCCATGCCGCCACGCTTGGTCGAGTAGCCTTTGATGAGTAACGATTTATCTGCAAAGTGGCAGGACAGATCACACCCCACCACCAGGTCGCCATTGGCGTCGGATATTCTGGCGCCGAAGCGGGCCTCGACTTTGCTCAGTTCTGCGCTTGAATAGTCCACAAACAGACGGGTTACCGAATTGCGTTTTTTCGCTAGATAAAGCGTGGTCAGGTCATGGGTTTTCGGGATGAACAAGTCCAGCGGTCTGTCGTCTTTGATGATATGTGTATCGGCGTTAAGAATAATCGGACCTTGTCGTCTCCCGACTTTGCTAATCACTGCCTGTACATCAATGTTCTTGTTGTGTTCGATGGTTTCCGGCAAGTCCGGCACCAGGTGAAAGTCATCCTTGGTGATAAACGTCAGTTGATTGTTTTTCAGCGTGAGCCTGCCATTCACTTGCTGGTAAATGTCATGGACGGAAACAACATTCCTGGGCATCTCATAAAAGTCGAATCGTGATGTGATTACCAGGCTGTTTTCTTTGATGGCCCAGCTTTCAATCTGATCCGCTCGCCAGTTCAACGCAATAACGCTGGCCTGTTCACCGTCCTCGAAGATGGCCAGATCGCCAGGGACGTGGGCAATGATGTAAGTATCCATTCCCGCGTTTCCGTGTGCAGAGGCACCGGTGTGAGACAGAACTATCTGGTCATCGCCACCGCCTGCGGTGATCGTGTCCCTGCCTTGGGATCTGATGATATTGGCGCCGTCCGTACCGTTGACGGTTGACGTGGCGCCAGGCACGGTCTCAATGTTTTCAATACTTTCGAGCAAACTATGGAAGGTATGTTTTTTCCCGTCCTCTGTTTCACTGTCTGTCACGCTGACATGCAACGTACCGTATTGCAGGTCGACGTCATAACCGGAGCCTTCGGGCAATCTTGAGATGTAGTTGCCTTCCAGCACCAGCGTATCGTTGCCAGAGCCGCCCCTGATCTTCGAATACCCGGGCACGTCGGCGCCCGTCTCGATCAGCTTCCCGGCCGCTTCGAAGACAAACCGGTCATCTTTTTCGCCTCCCGTGAGATCTTTTTTCCCCGCGCCGTAATGAACCGTGTTGGGTTTTTCCTTCACTCCTTTGATCACGTCTTTACCGTCGCCGATGAACCAGATGACGCCTTTGTGCGCTGCGGCGGTTCCCAGTTCTGCGCCGGGAGTATCAGATGTGACGCCGTCTCGGGCATCGATCGTGTCATCCCTGCCTTTGATTTTTGGCACATCGACCGTTTCCCAATTGTCCTGCTTGGTCCACCAGTTTCTGATTAGCCTGCGGCTCGGCTCGAGTTCTACTTCGAATGCACCGTTGACGACAGCTTCGAGCTTTTTCTCCCAGGTCCCATCGAGCAATCTTCGGGCGGTCCGTTTTAATTGCCGGCTATGTTCAACCGTGGCTTTGGCTATGGAATAGCGGTCCTGGACATCTTTGTCGGGACTCTTTCCCACGAACGAAAACCAGCCTGTACGCCAGCGCTCCTCGTCGGTGAGTTCGATGTAATCATCAATGTCATCGACGATCCGTACAGCGCCATAAATCTGTGAGCCGACGGCAAGCAACGCACCCGCGAGAAGGCCGACCGGCCCGGCGAATGAAAAACCGGCCAGTGCGGCCAGGCCGAGAATCACTGTCATGCCGGCACTGGCGATACTCAAACCAGCGCTGACGTAATGGTCTATGGCCTCTTTGCCTTTTGCATTGTCGGCAGCATTGAATGACCTGACGGCGGTATAGATATCGAAAGGCAGCGTCAGGGCGCCACCGACCAGGCCTCCGGAGCGGCTCAACCTGATCGCAAATCGGGTTTTGACAAAGTCGGTGTAGGCACTGTGTCCGGCTTTGAGCATCTGCGTCGCGGACCGGGTCACGGCGATATCAACGGCAATGGAACCCAGCTCGGAGGCGAGGCCGGTGGTGTTGATCACGATCTCGTCGGTATTGTTGGTTCTTATCCCGTCATAAATTCCGCGCAAGCCCATGTAAATTCCAAACCCCTGAATACCGAGGCTCGAACCCAGCGTCGTCGTACTTTTGGCGATATTGACCCAGCGATGTGTTTTTCGGGGTAATTGCGCGTGTCTGAGATCGAGTCTCTGTGCCGCATTCAAGAGTTTCTGCAGTTTGCCGCGATAGCCGTCCGCATCGATCTCCTCGCCAACTGCTTCTTTCATTACAGGAGGCGCCGTCAGTGGACGTCGGCTGGCAACTTCGAATAGCAGCGACGGTAATAGATAACTGTCTGTACCCGCCGATTGCCGCATCTGCAGTTCGACATTGGCCGGGTTGAACTGTAACGAGTTGATGAAAGAGCGCTTCGGTGTGCGGAAAAAAGTGTTTCGACCGTTCAAGGACTGACCGTCGATCGTGGCGCCCAATATATCGAGGGAAACGCGGGTCACCGACAGCGAACCAATCTCGATCGGACCGAACAAGTCATCGACCATTTTCAGTTGAGCGGTCTTTGCAGGGTTTTTAGGCAGCGCTGAATTGTCCGACTGACTGTTCAAATCCAGAGTCGAAGTTGTTTTTTCATTGGTATGAATATCGATGTCGTTAATGACGACGGTGTCATGGTGTATGACGGAGTCTTGAATCAATGTGGCCATTTGAACATCCTTGTTCAGGGCAATTTGTTGTACGGAATAGGCGTGATGTTATGAGCAAATCCTTGTTGCTGTACATCGATGGGGTATTGCGATGTATTACGATTGGGCGCTAGTCAGGCCGGGCAATTAATGCCGCTACGTCGTACCGGGGATGAGAAACCACCCTGGATATTTAAATGCTCAGGGTGGTTGTCATTGGCGGTTGCTCAATGCACGGGTTTATTTCAATCAGTGGCTGCTGAGCAAAGACGCGGCGCCTGCTCCACCAAACAACCCGGCGCTGATCCGGTTGAACCAACTTTGTCCCTTGCCGCTACGCAAGTAGCGCGCTGCGCCATGGGCGCCAAGGCCGTATGCCAGCTTGCACAGCAGATCCAGCACGGTCCAGGTAGCGATCATGACCAGTAACTGAGGCAGGAATGGTTGCTCGGCGTTGAGAAATTGGGGCAGGAAGGCGGCGAAGAACAGGATGTCTTTCGGATTGCTTGCACCTAGCACGAAGGCGCGCCCGAACAGTGCGCGGAAGCGTGGCACGGCCGCTGTTTGCGGGACTTCGGCACCCGTCGATGGCTGGCGCGATTGCTGCCAGCTCTGCCAGGCGAGGTAGAACAAGTAAAGAGCGCCGACAATTTTAAGGGCGCTGAACAGCTGTTCCGATGCCAGCAGTAGCGCGCCCAGGCCCAGCGCCGAGGCACTGAGCAAGCAGATCGATGCTGTTACCCCGCCAAGAAATGCCGGGTAAGAACGGCGCAAACCGTAATTCAGACTGTTGCTGATCATCAGCAGTGACAGTGGCCCGGGAATGAGGATCACCACCAATGCAGCGCCGCTGAACAGCAGCCAGGTTTCCAGACTCATCACTTTCCTCCTTTTTTGTTGGTATCGAGAATGTGCAAAAGCCCCACCCGCGAGGGTGAGGCCGTTTTGAAGCTTGAACCGCGCGCCGCTTACAAGAAGATGAACTTGGCGATGAAGATCGCGCAGAGCACCCACAGGCTGACGGAAATTTCCTTGTACTTGCCGGTACCGGCCTTCAACGCCACATAGGTGATGAAGCCCAGCGCGATGCCGTCGGCGACCGAGAAGGTCAGTGGCATCATGATCGCGGTGACGATGGCCGGGATCGCGTCAGTGGCTTCGTCCCATTCGATGTGGGCCATGCCGCCCATCATCAGCATCGCCACGTAGATCAGTGCACCGGCGGTGGCGTAGGCGGGAATCATGCCGGCCAGCGGTGCAAAAAACATTGCCGCTATAAATAGCACACCTACGGTGACTGCGGTAAGACCAGTCCGACCACCAGCGGCCACACCGGCAGCACTTTCCACATAGCTTGTCACTGGAGGGACACCAACCACGGCGCCGAACACGCTCGAGGCACTGTCGGCTTTCATCGCGCGTGAGAGGTTTTCGATACGGCCGTCAGCGTTGACCAGATTGGCGCGCTGGGCGACGCCCATCAGGGTGCCGGCGGTGTCGAACATGTGCACAAAGAGGAAGGCCAGGACAACGCTGATCATGCTGACGTTGAATACGCCAGCGACGTTCATCGCCATGAACGTCGGCGCCAGACTCGGCGGAGTCGACATGATCCCTTCGTAATGCACGATACCCAGGCCCCAACCGGCCAGGGTTACGGTGATGATGCTGATGAGGATCGCACCGAACACTTTGTGATAGCTGAGGATCGCGATCATCAGAAAGCAGATGGCCGCGAGCAGCGGGCCAGGTTCGCGCAGGGAGCCGAGTTTGATCAGCGTCGCCGGACTATCGACGACGATGCCAGCAGTTTTCAGGCCGATCAGACCTAGGAACAGACCGACACCGGCACCCATCGCAAAGCGCAGGCTGACCGGAATGCTATTGAGCAGCCACTCGCGAATCCGCGAGAAGGTCAGGATCATGAACAGCACACCGGAGACAAACACCGCACCGAGTGCGGTTTCCCAGTTGTAGCCCATGGTGCCGACTACGGTGTAGGTGAAGAACGCGTTGAGGCCCATGCCCGGCGCCAGACCCACCGGCCAGTTGGCGTAGAGGCCCATCAACAGGCAGCCCAACGCAGCGGCGATACAGGTGGCGACGAAGGCTGCACCGTGGTCAATCCCGGCATCGGCCATGATGTTCGGGTTGACGAAGATGATGTAGGCCATGGTGATGAAGGTTGTCAGACCGGCAATCAGCTCGGTCTTCACCGTGGTGCCATGCAAGCTGAGTTTAAACAGACGTTCCAGCAGGCCACTGCGTAATGGTGGCGAGAGGTCCAGCGTCGATGCTTCGGATTTGCGGCTTTCCACAGCGAGTACTCCTCAAGAGTTTTATTGTTATTTCCAGGGCCGGACCCATGAGGGGTGGCAGCGACCCTTTGAGGCATACGCGAATTTGTTGACCATGCGGTCAGGAACTCGCACGCTGTGGATTATGCTTTTGTGTACAAATAAAGCAAATATTGTTTTTGGTTTTGTTTACGAAAGTTCCGTCGATAGGGATATATCGCCTGCCCTGGCCCCTTCGCGAGCAGGCTCGCTCCCACAGGGAAATGCGCTCTTATGTGGGAGCGAGCCTGCTCGCGAAGAGGGCGCACCTGTCAGTCGAGATGTGTCTGACTTTTCCCCAATGCCAGATTCACCGCCAACCAGCCATTCACCGCCGCCTCGCCAGCCTCGGCAAACACCCGCTCCAGCAACTTCACCTGCTCACGCCGCAAGGCCTGTTCAAATTTCGCCCCCTCGGCCGTCAACTCCAGCAGCCGCTTACGCTTGTCAGCCTCGGACGCCACGCTGTCCACCAGATGCATTTCCTGCAACTGCCGCAACGGCATGTTCAGCGCCTGTTTGCTTACGCCGAGCAATCCCAGCAATTCCTTCACGCTCAAATTCGGGTACCGCGCGATGAAAAACACGATGCGCTGATGCACCCGCGATAGCCCACGGCGCTCGAGCATTTCATCAGCCTTGGCGGTGAAGGCCTGATAGCCGAAGAAAAACGCTTCCATGGCCTGTTGCTGACTGGACGGATTTTTAAGGTCAAGCATGTTGACGTACTCACTCAAGCTGTCGTAATTTCAGTCAATCAGTTTGACTCATTTTTCGAACCCCTTGCTACCGGTGACCGCCATGGCTTTTTCCGAACGTGTCTCGCGCCTTAAAAGTTCTTTGATCCGTGAAATCCTCGCCGCCGCCCAGCGTCCGGAGGTGATGTCGTTCGCTGGCGGCTTGCCCGCCGAAGCCATGCTGCCGAAAGTCGAATGGGCGGACATGCCGCTGGCGCTCGGCCAATACGGCATGAGCGAAGGCGAACCAGCGTTGCGCGAAGCGTTGGCGGCGGAGGCGAGGGCGCTTGGCCTGGAATGCGAGGCGGGTCAAGTTTTGGTGGTCAGTGGTTCCCAGCAGACCCTCGATCTGGCGGCCAAGCTGTACATCGACAAAGGCACGGAAATTTTGCTGGAGGCGCCGACCTATCTCGCCGCGCTGCAAATATTCCAACTGTTCGGCGCCGATTGCCTGACCGTGGCACAGGAGTCCGACGGCCCGAACCTGGCGCAACTGCGCGAGCGTCTGGAGCAGCATCGTCCGGCTTTCATCTACTTGATCCCGACCTTTCAGAATCCGTCCGCCGTGCGCTACAGCGAAGCCAAGCGCGCCGCCGTTGCGGCATTGCTCGATGAATTCGGCGTCACGCTGATCGAAGACGAGCCCTACCGTGAATTGACTTTCGATGGCGGCAGCGCCAAACCGATTGCCGGACGCCTGCAGAAATCCAGCTGGATCTACACCGGCACCGTGTCGAAAACCTTGCTGCCGGGATTGCGTGTCGGCTACCTGATTGCCAGTCCCGATCTGTTTCCGCACTTGCTCAAACTCAAGCAATCAGCGGATCTGCACACCAACCGCATCGGTCAGTGGCAGGCGTTGCAGTGGATCGGCACTGAGAAATATCAGCAGCACTTGAGTGAGTTACGTGGATTTTATCGGCAGCGGCGCGATGCGTTTCAGGCGGCGCTGGAGACACATTTTGCTGATCTGGCGGATTGGAACATGCCGCAGGGTGGGCTGTTTTTCTGGCTGACGTTGAAGCAACCGCTGGATACGCGAACGTTGCTCAAAGAGGCGTTGGCCAATGATGTGGCGTTTATGCCGGGGGAGCCATTTTTTCCCGAGCCAGATAATCATCATGGGCATTTGCGCTTGAATTTCAGCCATATCGATCCGGCACGACTGGATGAAGGGTTGAAGCGACTGGCGGCGGTGGTACGTCGGGCGCAGCTAGAGAAAGCGGCCTGAAAACGAATAAACCGGCTCAAGGGCCGGTTTATTTTTGACTTGGGTTTGCGGTGGCTGAGAGGGCCTCTTCGCGAGCAGGCTCGCTCCCACAGTGGAAATGCATTCCAAAGGGGGGGAGCGAGCCTGCTCGCGAAAGCGTCAATCAACCCACCACATAATCATCAGACAGCAGCAAAGCGCTTATCCAGATAATCAATAATCACCTTGGACTCATACATCCAGGTGGTCTGGCCATTCTCTTCGATGCGCAGGCAAGGCACCTTGATCCGGCCACCCTGTTCCAGCAAGGCCTGACGATCCTGCTCGCTATTCTTCGCATCTTTCAACGCCACCGGCACATTCAAACGGCGCAGCGTACGGCGGGTTTTCACGCAGAACGGGCAGGCGTGGAACTGATACAGCGTCAGATCCTTCGCTGCCGTATCGACCTGCGCCTGAGCAGCGGCGGGGCGTTTTTTCTTGCCCGGACGGGTGATGAAGTCGATGAAGATAACCAGTTGGCCGAGGCCGACACGAAGCGCTTTGACGAACACGTTGAAGCCTCACGGTGCAGATTGAGAAAGGCGCGCAGCTTACCCGATTTTTCACGGACGAAAAAAAACCGGCGATGAATGCCGGTTTTCTTCGTGCTGCAAATTACTTGATGAGGCTGAGGAATTCGCTGCGTGTCGCTGCGTTTTCACGGAACTCACCGAGCATCACCGAGGTGATCATCGACGAATTCTGTTTCTCGACACCGCGCATCATCATGCACATGTGCTTGGCCTCGATCACCACGGCCACGCCCAGCGCGCCGGTGACTTGTTGCACAGCATCGGCGATCTGACGGCTGAGGTTTTCCTGAATCTGCAGGCGGCGGGCGTACATATCAACGATCCGCGCGACCTTCGACAGGCCCAGCACTTTGCCGCTCGGGATGTACGCAACGTGCGCCTTGCCGATGAACGGCAGCAGGTGGTGTTCGCACAACGAGTACAACTCGATGTCCTTGACCAGCACCATTTCGCTGTTGTCGGAGCTGAACAGGGCACCGTTGGTGACCTCTTCGAGCGTCTGTTCATAACCGCGGCAGAGGTACTGCATGGCTTTGGCGGCACGCTTTGGCGTGTCGAGCAGGCCCTCGCGGGACACGTCCTCGCCCAATTGGCCGAGAATCGCGGTGTAGTTCTGTTCCAGTGTCACAGGGGCTGATTCCATAAGGGTTTCAGAGGGGTACTGTTTCTGTCTGTACCAATTTTGTACCAATCAAGCTGTTTTCGAGCTTACCGAGTTCACCCCAGTCAGTGCTGGAATTGATCCATCGGGCGTAAGTCGATAGCAACATCTGAACGCTATGACCGAGCAGAGTGGCAATAAACGCAGGGTTCATACCCGCCATGAGGCACATGGTAGCGTATGTGTGTCGGCAGTTGTATTGCCGGCGGGCGCGAATCCCCAATTCGGTCAGTGCAGCCTGAAACGCTCACCGACACCCAGAGCGCCAGACCCGATCTCTCACTTCAGCGATTTTATCGAGTAAAATCGCGGGCCGCAGGTCACCTTTACCGTGTAAAGAACGCGCAGAGCGGCTGCGTGTCGAGGCTGAGCCTTGGCATTTGGAAGGCAACAAACGTTGAGTGAAAGGTTCACTTGAAACGACGGCCCGAAAGGGCCTTTTGCATTACCTGGATGCGATTTTCGCGCCTGTTAGCCAAAGGAAAATCATGAAAAGTACAATCAATGATATGGCGTTTACCGAGCGTCGCCGCGTGCCTGTGAGGGCTTTATTGGGCGGTGTTTTATTCTTGATCATGGCCATCCAGGGATTCCGTATGGAGTCCAATGGAATCGCTGCGCTGCTGCTAGTGTGTTCGTTATGGTACTTGGGCATGGCGTGGCTGAATCGCAAGGCGGGTTCGCAAACCTTGATGATCCTCAAGGACAAGGGCATCTGGTTTTTCAACGCTGATGGGTTAGTCCCTTACACATCGATTGAAGCCACAGAGGTCGAATCGTACAGCGGGATCGCTCAGATGCAACTCAATACGGTACTTCATATCATTGCCGAAAGGGCTGACACCCTGCCGAACTTCAATGACAGCCGGTGGAAGATCTTTTTCAAGATGCCAAGTGCGCGCAAGGGTAAAGGCTTTCGTAAGCATCTTGTCGTGTTCAACTATGGTGGTCTGCGCGACGAAGACGGCAAAAACGTCGACTATGAAAACCTTGAAGAAGAACTTGCGTACCGTATCGAAAAGGCTCACCAAGAGGAACATGAGCAGAGCAATTCGGTTTATGTGCCCTCATCGTCAGCAAACGATGCGCTGTCGCCTGTCACTCATTGAATCCCGCTTATCGCGAAGGGCGCTGGCAGTGGGTGCAAAGCCGACTGCCGAAAGCTGCCGTTCAGCACCGCCATTCGAACAGCTTCAGCAAAGTGAAAGCCCTGCATCGTGACTAACGATGCGGGGCTTCAGATGGGGCGGATTATTCGTCGCGACCTTCCATCATGGTGCGTTTAAGCATCACGTAAACCGCACCGGCCCCACCGTGTCTGGCCTGGCACGAGCAGAAACCCAGGACCTGCGCATGTTGACGCAGCCAGGTGTTGACGTGGCTTTTGATCATCGGCCGCTTGCCGTCCAGGCGCACAGCCTTGCCGTGGGTGACGCGCACGCAGCGAATTTCGAACCTGGTCGCTTCGGCGAGAAAAGCCCAAAGTGTTTCGCGGGCCTTTTCCACGCTCATGCCGTGCAGGTCGAGGCTGCCCTCGAACGGAATCTGGCCGACCTTGAGCTTGCGCATCTGACTTTCCTGCACACCGTCACGGGACCACATCAACTCGTCTTCCGGGCCAACGTCGATCACGAACTGATCGGACAGACCGTCAACGGTGGTGGCATCGGTGCGTACGGTGGCGGACTGACGCAGCTTGGCAATCTGTGCGCGGTCAGTCTTGGGTTTGCCGGTGTCGGCGCGGTCGTGCTTGATCGGCTTGACGCCGCGCAACTCGTTTTTGAACAGGGAAAAATCGTCGTCTTGCATGTCAGCCTCCGCGAAGGGCGGCCAGTTTACCCAAGTCGAAACAAAACGGCCCGGCAAAAAGCCAGGCCGGTGAGTCAGTCGTGTTTTTTCATCAGATGCGGGGACATGTTCAGTTCCCGCGATTGCCGTGCGCGACGGCGGCAGCGACGCCACAGGGCGACACCGAAATACAGAAACAGCAAACCGACCGCCAGAATGATCGCCGAGCCCATCGGCGTAGCGTTCAAGTCACCGAGTGCCGGTGGGCGCCCGAGCAGGCTGGCCGCTCCGGCCATCGCCATCAGCACGCCGAACGTGGCCAGAATGGCCGCAATCGCCGCGCCAAATCGAAAACGCCAGTTGCTTTGGCCTTTGGGCCGCAAGCGGCGTGCGTCAAATCCATCGGATAACTTCATTCCGACCTTCCTCAATGGGTATCGGCCCTTCGACCGGGAGTTGACCGGGTTGTTCCTGAGGCTATGGCATTTGCGGCAAATGAGAGGATTTTGCGGATGAGCGGCGCCGTGAGCCGCTCATCAGAGCAGATCAGATCAGGTCTTGAGTCAGTGCGAGGGTGGCGAAGTTGTCCGCCATGATCGCCATTTCGGCTTCCTGCACCACAGCGGCGCTGAGCACGCGGCCCTTGAACGGCAAGTCGCGGGTGGCGCAGGCGTCTTCCACCAGAGTGCAACGGAAGCCCAGGTTCTTCGCCGCACGCACGGTGGTGCTGACGCTGGAGTGGCTCATGAAACCGCAGACAATCAGGTCCAGCGAGCCAAGGTTTTGCAAGCGATCCAGCAACTCGGTGCCATGAAACGCGCTCGGCAGCAGTTTGCCGATAATGGTTTCATCGCCCTGCGGCTCGAGGCCGGGGATGAATTCGCCGCGTTCGCCCTGCGGGTCGAACAGGCCACCGACGGTGCCGAGATGACGCACGTGCACGATCGGCCGACCGGCTGCACGGGCTGCGGCAACCACTTGTTTGATGTTCGCGACGGCCGCGTCCATGCCGCTCAGGGCCAGCGGGCCACTGAGATATTCTTTCTGGGCATCGATGATGACCACGGTGGCATGGCTCAGCGTGGCCGCTGCGTAACCGCGACCGCTGAGTTGAAACATCGTTTTTGGAACGGACATTCTGGGGCTCCTTGGGGTGGGGCTTTTGCGACATTGTCCTCTGGCTGAGCGGTTCTGTGAATCGCTACCATCGTAGGCACCGTCGTTATTGGCCTGCAGCCTTGTCAAGTTACACGTTCTGTTCAATAGCTGATGCAAAAAACAGAAAACTCCCACCGTCGGGGCGATATTTTTCCTGCGTCGTCGTCAGGCGTTTTGGCTGCTAGAATCGCCAGTCGTTTTTTCTGGAGTTCTGCGCCGTGATCACTTCCCGACTTCGTACCCTGCGTGACCATATCCGTTGGGCCGTCAGCCGCTTCCATGGGGAGGATCTGTTTTTCGGCCATGGCACCGACAATGCCTGGGACGAAGCGCGGCAGTTGGTGCTCGGCGCTTTGCACCTGCCGTGGGAAATCGCCGACAGCTACCTCGATTGCGCGCTGGAAGACGATGAGCTGGTCAATTTGCAGCGTTTGCTCAAGCGCCGTATCGAAGAGCGCATTCCGACCGCTTACCTGTTGGGTGAGGCGTGGTTCTGCGGCATGTCGTTTATCGTCGATGAGCGCGTGTTGATCCCGCGTTCGCCGATTGGCGAACTGATCGAAAATCACTTCGCCCCGTGGATCGGCAGCGAACCTGCGCGCATCCTCGACCTGTGCACCGGCTCCGGTTGCATCGGCATCGCCTGTGCCTACGAGTTCCAGAATGCCGAAGTGGTGCTGGCGGATCTGTCGTTCGAAGCGCTGGAAGTGGCCAATCAGAACATCGAGCGTCATGGTGTCGATGAGCGCGTGTACACCGTGCAGGGCGATGGTTTTGCTGGTTTGCCGGGTCAGCGCTTCGACCTGATCGTGTCGAACCCGCCTTACGTGGATGCGGAAGATTTCGCTGACATGCCGGACGAATATCAGCATGAACCGGAGCTGGGTCTGGCCTGTGGCGATGATGGTCTGAATCTGGTTCGACGCATGCTGGCTGAAGCGGCCGATCATCTGACCGAGAAGGGCTTGTTGATCGTTGAAGTGGGCAACAGCCAGGTGCACGTTGACGCGCTGTACCCGGAAGTCGATTTCGCCTGGCTCGAATTCGAGCGCGGCGGGCATGGCGTGTTCATGCTGACAGCGGAGCAGTGCCGCGATCATCAGGCGTTGTTCGCTTCCCGCATCTGACCCTTAAAAGCTTCGCGAGCAAGCTCGCTCCCACAGGTTCGGTGTACGACACAAATCCTGTGGGAGCGAGCTTGCTCGCGAATGGCCGCGACTCGGTCTCAAGCTGTTATCGGTGTGTGGCAATCCAGATCAACAACCCCGCCTGAAACACCGCAAACGCCACCAGACAGGTAATCGTGAAGCGCAGCCCGGCATCTTCACGCTTGAACTTGCTGACCTTGTCTTCCTGCTTTTTCAGCTTCACTTCCTGCTCAGCCAGATTCTGTTCGGCTTGCTGAAGCATCTGCGCCGCTTCAAGAATCTCGACGATCTGCAGCTTCTCGCTGTTCCAGTCGCCGAGCAAATCGCCGACCAACACATCCTTGACGCTGCCCTTCAAGTGCTGGGCATCGGCGTACACCACATCAAAACCATGCACACGCAGGAAGTGATCGCGACGCAGACGCGTGTCTTCGTTCAACGCGTCCTTGTTGTTCAAGTCCATGCCGTCGACGGTGTAGGTCGGCCAGCGTTTTTTCGCCCAATTGATGCCTTGCGCGGCCATGTAACGGCCGATGCCACGGTTCATCGGTTCGATCTGCAAGCCACTGTCGGGGCCGAAGTGCACACGCTTGGTGGTGTGATCCACCCACACGTCCAGCTGATTCTGCTCTTTGCGCACACGCTGGCCGGGCAGTTTGATCGCCATGCGCATCAGGCTTTTTTCTTTGCTGTTGCGCTCGGCATAGCCGAATTCGACGAAGCGCAAGGGGCGCCCGCCGGTGTTGCGATCGGTTTGCAGCGGGGCCAGGCGGAGCATCTTGTGGTGCTCGACGTGGACATCCGCCCACGGCAGCTCGACCGCTGGCGGTGCGTCTTTTTCAGCGGTGGTGTCGGGTGAAGTCTGGGTATCAGTCATAACGGCGAGATCCTGTCCAAGCCCTGCTTGTCGCCAGCCGTTGCGCTGGCGACAAAGACTTATCGGCCGTTTCTGTCAGGACTAGAGGGCAAACAACCGTTAACGGGTGCGAAGTCCGTCAATAAACTCGATGATCTTGCTGCCCAGTTCCGCTGCCAGCGGCAAATTTGGATCCTTGTACGAAGCCAATTGCCGCTTCATATCGTTGTGGACGATGCGCATGACGTGGTTCATGCCGTCGATCACCGCCAGTTCGGCGTCAGGTTTGGCGGCTTTCAGCGCCTGCGCATCGCCAACGCCGACCTGCATGTCGTTGCTGCCCTGGACGATCAGCGCCGGCATCTTCAATTGCGCGAAGGCTTTCGCCGGATCCTGACGGAACAGCGAAATCAGATACGGCTGCACGCTCGGGCGGAAAATCACCTGCAACGGTTGCGGCACATTGTCATCGGTGTGGCCGGCCTTGAGGCTGTCGAGCAGTTCGTTACTGCGCAGCATCAGCGGCGGCGGCAGGCTGCGGGCCAGTTGCTCGCGGATCACCTGATCGACCGGGCGGGCGCTGCCGGACAGGGAAATCACCGCTGCAGCATCGACTTTCGGCGCGGCGAGGCTGGCAATCAGCGCGCCTTCACTGTGGCCGAGCAGGATCAATTTGCCGAAACGCGGATCGGCCTTGAGTTTTTGCCCCCACGCCACCGCGTCCGCCGCATAGGCTTCCACCGACAAATTGCGCTCATCCGGCGTCGCCGCCAGGCTCGCCGCAACACCGCGCTTGTCGTAGCGCACGCTGGCGATGTTGTGTTTGGCCAGCACCCAGGCCAGACGCTTGAGGCTATCGTTGCGCCCGCCGTCGGGGTTGTTTCCGTCACGGTCCGTAGGACCTGAGCCAGAAATAATCAGGACAACCGGCACCGGGTTGTCAGATTTTGGCAGCAGTAGCGAACCGAAAAGTTCGCCGGTGCCGGTATCCAAAGTAACCGGGCGTTGTAGGACAGTCGCTTGGGCAAAGCCCGTAAACAGGGTAAGACTCAAGATCAAAACTCGCAGCATCATCACGCCATCATTCGCCAAGGTGCCGGTTGGACTCGCCAGCACCACTAAGGTTCGAGGATGAACTACTCGGTTAGCCTGCGTATACTGGCGCGCATCACGAATTTGGGTTTGATTTCACGGAGCGTCCTGCATGTC
The DNA here is from genome assembly GCF_013363935.1 of Pseudomonas sp. 43A. NCBI lineage: Bacteria > Pseudomonadati > Pseudomonadota > Gammaproteobacteria > Pseudomonadales > Pseudomonadaceae > Pseudomonas > Pseudomonas sp. 43A. The sequence goes on along the minus strand of NZ_CP054880.1, from coordinate 5,102,493 downwards.
CGGCAATACCTACGGCAAGTTGTTCACTGTCACCACCGCTGGCGAAAGCCATGGTCCGGCGTTGGTCGCCATTGTCGACGGCTGCCCGCCGGGCCTGGAGATCTCCCTCGAAGACTTGCAGCGTGACCTCGATCGCCGCAAGCCCGGCACCAGCCGCCACACCACCCAGCGTCAGGAAGCCGACGAAGTCGAAATCCTCTCTGGCGTGTTCGAAGGGCGCACCACGGGTTGCTCGATCGGCTTGCTGATCCGCAACACCGACCAGAAGTCCAAGGACTACTCGGCGATCAAGGATCTGTTCCGCCCGGCCCACGCCGACTACACCTATCACCACAAATACGGCGAGCGCGACTACCGTGGCGGTGGCCGCAGCTCGGCGCGCGAAACCGCGATGCGCGTGGCGGCCGGTGCGATTGCCAAGAAATACCTGGCCAGCCAAGGCATCGTCATCCGTGGCTACATGAGCCAGCTCGGCCCGATCGAAATCCCGTTCAAGACCTGGGATTCGGTGGAAGAGAATGCCTTCTTCAGCCCGGATCCGGACAAAGTCCCGGAGCTGGAAGCCTATATGGACCAGTTGCGCCGCGACCAAGACTCGGTCGGCGCCAAGATCACCGTTGTCGCCGAAGGTGTGATGCCGGGCCTGGGCGAGCCGATTTTCGACCGCCTCGACGCTGAGCTGGCTCATGCGCTGATGAGCATCAACGCGGTCAAAGGCGTGGAAATCGGCGCCGGTTTCGCCTCGGTCGCCCAGCGCGGCACTGAGCACCGCGATGAAATGACCCCGCAAGGTTTCCTCAGCAACAATGCCGGCGGCATTCTCGGTGGTATTTCTTCCGGTCAGCCGATCGTTGCGCACCTGGCGTTGAAACCGACGTCGAGCATCACCACCCCGGGTCGTTCGATCGATATCCACGGCAACCCGGTCGATGTGATCACCAAGGGCCGTCACGACCCGTGCGTCGGCATCCGCGCCACGCCAATTGCCGAAGCGATGATGGCCATCGTGCTGATGGATCACTTGCTGCGTCACCGTGGCCAGAACGCCGATGTGCGCGTGAGCACGCCGGTGCTGGGTCAGCTTTGATGGCGGGCTCTAAAGCCGTCGCGGCATAACCGTGGCGGCGCTCCCTTACTGGCGGCTGTCCAGTTTCTATCTGTTCTATTTCGCCTTGCTCGGTTCGACAGCGCCGTTTCTGGCGCTGTACTTCGACCACCTCGGCTTCAGTCCGGCGCGGATTGGTGAGCTGGTTGCGATCCCGATGCTGATGCGCTGCGTGGCGCCGAACATCTGGGGCTGGCTCGGCGATTACACCGGCAAACGCTTGGCCATCGTGCGCTTTGGTGCGGTGTGCACACTGCTGACCTTCTCGCTGATTTTTGTCAGCAAGACCTACGCCTGGCTGGCGATGGTCATGGCGCTGCATGCGTTTTTCTGGCACGCGGTACTGCCGCAATTCGAAGTGATTACGCTGGCGCATTTGCAGGGGCAGACCTCGCGTTACAGCCAGATCCGTCTGTGGGGATCGATCGGTTTCATCATCACCGTGGTCGCGCTGGGGCGGCTGTTCGAATGGCTCAGCCTCGACATCTATCCGGCGGCGCTGGTGCTGATCATGGCCGGCATCGTGCTCAGCAGTCTGTGGGTGCCGAATGCGCAACCGCCGCAAGGCAATCGGCCGAACGGCGAGGGCTTTCTCAAACAGCTGCGCAATCCCGGCGTGCTGGCGTTTTACGGTTGCGTGGCGTTGATGCAGATGAGCCACGGCCCGTATTACACCTTTCTGACCCTGCACCTTGAACGGCTCGGCTACACACGCGGCACGATCGGTATGCTCTGGGCCGTGGGAGTCGTCGCCGAAGTGCTGATGTTTATGGCAATGAGCCGGATTCTCGCGCGGTTTTCCCTGCGCCGGGTGCTGATGGCGAGTTTTCTGCTGGCGGCGCTGCGCTGGTTGCTGCTAGGTTCGTTCGCCGAGTTTCTCTGGGTGCTGTTGTTCGCGCAGATTCTGCACGCGGCGACCTTCGGCAGTTTTCACGCCGCTGCCATCGCCTTCGTGCAACGTAGCTTCGGCGCCCGCCAGCAAGGGCAGGGCCAGGCGTTGTACGCCGCACTGGCCGGCACCGGCGGTGCGCTTGGCGCGTTGTATTCCGGTTACAGCTGGAATGCCCTCGGCGCGACATTGACCTTTAGTATTGCCAGTCTCGCGGCACTCGCTGCTGCCGTTATCATTGCCACACGTATGCAAGAGGACAGGCCATGAGCCTTACGCGTGAACAACTCGCCCAGCAAATCGTCGACGCCGGGCGCTTTCTTTATGGTCGCGGCTGGTCGCCGGCCACCAGCAGCAATTACTCGACACGCCTGTCGCCGAGCGAAGCGCTGCTGACCGTGTCGGGCAAGCACAAGGGCCAGTTGGGGCTGGACGATGTGCTCGCCACCGACCTGTCGGGCAACAGCCTGGAACCGGGTAAAAAGCCGTCCGCCGAAACCCTGCTGCACACTCAGCTTTATAGCTGGCGGCCGGAGATCGGCGCAGTGCTGCACACCCATTCGGTGAATGCCACGGTGCTGTCGCGCCTGACCCCTGAAGACTTTATCGAGTTCGAAGACTACGAATTGCAAAAGGCCTTCAGCGGCATCTCGACCCACGAATCGCCGGTGCGCGTGCCGATTTTCGACAACGATCAGGACATTGCGCGCCTCGCCGCCAAGGTGCAGCCTTGGCTCGACGCCCATCCTGATTGCGTCGGTTATCTGATTCGCGGCCACGGCCTCTACACTTGGGGCGCGCAGATGAACGACGCGCTGCGGCAGATCGAGGCCTTTGAATTTCTGTTTGAATGCGAGTTGAAAACCCGCAGCGTCATGAACCGCCAAGGCTGACTTCACCAGAAGTAGCCCATTTGCCTGATGAAATGCTGTGCCCGACCGGTCTGCAAGAACCGGACGGCAAGGCCGATACCGAGGAATTGCCCCAATGAGCAGCCTGTCCGTCTATCACGTCTCAAGCCCCGACATCCCGAACAAAGTGCTGACCCACTTCGAAGACATCGCCTCGACCCTGGCCGAGCAGGGCGTGCGCTTCGACCGCTGGCAAGCCGCGGCAAAGATCCAGCCCGGCGCCACCCAGGAAGAAGTGATCAGCGCCTATAAAGAGCAGATCGACAAACTGATGACCGAGCGCGGTTACATCACCGTCGATGTCATTAGCCTGAACAGCGATCATCCGCAAAAAGCCGAACTGCGCGCCAAGTTCCTCGAAGAACATCGGCATGGCGAAGACGAAGTACGCTTTTTCGTCGCTGGCCGTGGGCTGTTTACCCTGCACATCGACGATTACGTCTACGCCGTACTCTGCGAGAAGAACGATCTGATCTCGGTTCCGGCCGGCACCAAGCACTGGTTCGACATGGGCGAGCATCCGCACTTTGTCGCGATCCGTCTGTTCAACAACCCTGAAGGCTGGGTTGCCAACTTCACCGGCGAAGACATCGCTGGTCGTTTCCCGCGTCTGGAGGACTGATTCGATGTCGATCAAAGCCATTGTCACTGACATCGAAGGCACCACCAGCGCGGTGAGTTTCGTCTTCGACGTACTGTTTCCGTATGCCGCTAAACACCTGCCCGATTTTGTCCGTCAGAACGCTGCGCGTGCCGATGTCGCCGAGCAACTCGACGCCGTGCGCCGTGACAGCAATGCACCGCAAGCCGATGTTGAACGGGTTGTTGAAATCCTCTTGAGCTGGATTGAGGAAGATCGCAAAGCCACGCCGCTCAAGGCCTTGCAAGGCATGGTCTGGGCTCAGGGTTATCATGCCGGGCAGTTGAAAGGGCATGTTTACCCGGATGCGGTTGAAGCGCTGCAGCGCTGGCATGGGGCCGGTTATCAACTGTTTGTGTACTCGTCGGGATCGATTCAGGCGCAGAAGCTGATTTTCGGCTGCTCGGAGGCGGGGGATCTGACGCCGTTGTTCAGTGGTTATTTCGACACGACTTCAGGGCCCAAGCGCGAGGCGCAGTCGTACACCAACATCCAGCAAGCCATCGGTGTTGAACCAGGGGAAATCCTGTTTCTCTCGGACATTGTTGAAGAACTCGACGCCGCTCAGTCGGCAGGCCTGCAAACCTGCGGCCTTGCCCGCGAAGGCGGGGAGTTGGGCAGCCACATCACCGTCGACACCTTCACCGGCATCGAACCCGAAGCCTTCTGACCACACAAAAACCCAATGTGGGAGCGAGCTTGCTCGCGAAGGCGGAGTATCAGATAAAAACCTCTCCCTGACACACCGCTTTCGCGAGCAAGCTCGCTCCCACAGGGGATTGGCGGCAGGCACAAAAAACAGGCCGTGAAGCGATAGCTCCACGGCCTGTTTTGTTTAAAGCGTTTGAAAAATTACAGCGAGTGATATGTCGGCAGGGCAAAACGCTGCTGGCTCTGCAGCATGGCGATCTGCGGCAGCTCACTGGCTTGCTCGGCCAGGTCACGACGAATCGCGCTGATCGCCCACGACAGTTGGTCGCCGGCATGCAGTTGTTGATAAGTCAGTGCGCGTTTGAACACTTTGCCGTCGCTGCTGCGCAGAGTCAGCAGGATCCCGCCATCGGGACGTGGCGCAGTGGTGACGTCGAAGTTGGAGAACAGGGAGGTAAATTTTTCTTGGATCAGGCTCATGTCTTTCAGCTCCGTATGCACTTGAATGGCAAGCATGCAGAGGAGGTTGCAGCGATTGTGCCAGCATTTGTAGAATAAAAAATGCTTATAAATCAATAGTTTAAAAACAATGCAATTTGCAGGCGTCGTGCAATCTGCATGAATGGCCATCGTGCATCCTGCATTTTGCCGGATCGTTGTCGAATGGACGGAACCAATTGATAGCCCGGCGATCATTGCGGCCGATCACCCATCAGCGGATACAAAACATTGCAAAAACCGCGTGTACAGCCCGAGAAGCGCTGACGTATTTTCGACCTCGACCCGCACTCGAATGCGCGGGTTGCTTCAAGCCAAAGCCCGAAAAATAAAAACATCGGCCTGCACGCCAAGGTCGAACGGGGAGCTTCCATGAGTCACGCGCCAAGCGACACGATTACCTGGGGCATGATGCTCCGCAAACTGCCGATGATCGCCAAAGCCATCCCACGGGTGGTCAAAGGCATGAAGGTGGCCAACGTCACGGATCCGACCCAAAGCTGTGGTCTTGGCTGGACATTCGAACAAGCGACCCTGCGCAACCCTGACGGGCCGGCCTTATTGCACGGCGATGTGGCGCTGACGTATGCACAGGTCAACCAGTGGGCTAACCGCATTGCTCACTATCTGGACGGGCAGGGCATCGGCAAGGGCGATGTGGTTGCGGTGTTTATCGAGAACCGCCCGGAATTGCTGGTGACCATCCTGGCGCTGGCCAAGGTCGGCGCGGTCAGTGCGCTGCTGAACACTTCGCAGACCCGCGATACGCTAATCCACAGCGTTAATCTGGTGGCACCGGTGGCCATTGTCGTTGGCGAAGAATTGCTGCCGGCGTTTGCCGCCGTACGCGAGCAAATATCGATCACCGCGCAGCGCTCCTGGTTTGTGGCTGATCAGGACACTTATAGCCACCCGGGCATTGCGCCCGAAGGCTTTGTCAATCTGATCAGCGCCAGTGCCGACGCCTGCAGCGATAATCCTCCGAGCAGCCAGCGGATCTTCTTCGACGATCCTTGTTTCTACATCTACACCTCGGGCACCACTGGCCTGCCCAAGGCCGGGGTGTTCAAGCACGGCCGCTGGATGCGCAGCTCCGCGAGCTTCGGCATGATCGCCCTCAACATGGGCCCCGATGATGTTGTCTATTGCACTTTGCCGCTGTACCACGCCACCGGGCTCTGCGTGTGCTGGGGCTCGGCGGTCAATGGCGCTTCAGGCTTTGCGATCAGACGCAAATTCAGCGCCAGTCAGTTCTGGAGCGACGTGCGCCGCTACCGTGCGACCACCATCGGCTACGTCGGCGAGTTGTGCCGTTATCTGGTCGATCAACCGGCCAGCGCCGATGACAACCGTCACGATGTGCGCAAGATGATCGGCAACGGCTTGCGTCCCGGCGCCTGGGCCGAATTCAAGACACGCTTCGCCGTCGACCATATCTGCGAGCTGTATGCGGCGAGCGACGGCAACATCGGATTTACCAACATCCTCAACTTCGACAACACCATCGGTTTCTCGCTGATGGCCTGGGAGCTGGTGGCCTACGATCATGACAGCGGTGAACCGGTTCGCAGCACGGACGGTTTCATGCGCAAGGTCGGCAAAGGCGAGCAGGGGCTTTTACTGGCGCGGATCGACGAGAAGGCGCCGCTGGACGGTTACACCGATCCGCAGAAAACCGCCAAGGTTGTGCTGCACGACGTGTTTACCAAGGGCGATCGCTTTTTCAACACCGGTGACTTGCTGCGCAACATCGGCTTCGGCCACGCCCAGTTTGTCGATCGCCTCGGCGATACTTATCGTTGGAAAGGTGAAAACGTCTCGACCACTGAAGTCGAAAACCTGCTGCTGCAACATCCGCAGATTTCCGAGGCCGTGGCCTACGGTGTGGAAATCCGCAACACCAACGGCCGCGCCGGCATGGCCGCGATTACGCCGGCGGAATCCCTCGCGACCCTGGATTTCGCCGAGTTGCTGAGCTTTGCCCGGGAGCGCATGCCAGCCTATGCCGTGCCGTTGTTTCTGCGAGTCAAAGTGAAAATGGAAACCACCGGCACCTTTAAATACCAGAAAACCCGATTGAAAAATGAAGGCTTCGACCCCGGCCAGACCAGCGATGACCCGATTTACGCTTGGCTGCCCGGCACGCAGACTTACGTACGAGTCACCGACGAAGTGTTGGCGGAAATTCATCAGGGCAAGCATCGTTATTGAATCTGGCTATGGCGCGACTTGAGAAAAAGGGGGTGACAGCCAGCGGCGCTCTCGGGAAACTGTCGGCTTTCCGATTGACCGAAAATGGAGTTGCCCCATGTCCGACCAAAGCCGCCAGATGACCCCTGAAGAAGCTGCTGAATTCACCGAGCAGGTTTTCAACAAGGCTCGCGACGGTGATGCCGAGATGCTCGATCGTCTGGTCACGGCCGGTTTGCCGGTGAACCTGAAAAACAGCAAAGGCGACACATTGCTGATGCTGGCCAGCTATTACGGCCACCTTGATGCGGTGAACGTATTGCTAAAACACAAAGCCGATCCGGAAATGCGCAATGGCAACGGCCAGAGTCCGATTGCCGGTGCGGCGTTCAAAGGTGATTTGGCAGTGGTCAAGGCGCTGGTCGAGGCGGGTGCCGAAATTGAGGGGTCGTCGTTTGATGGGCGTACGGCGCTGATGATGGCGGCGATGTTCAACCGTGTTGCAATCGTCGATTACCTGATCAGCAAGGGTGCCGACGCGCAAGCCAAGGACGCCAATGGCGTGACAGCGCTCGACGCTGCACGGACGATGGGCGCGGTTGATACCACTGCGCAGTTGGAAAAGTTGTTGGGCTGAAATCCATTCTGATGGCCTGTGACGGAGGGGAGAATGCGCTATCCTTCGCGCCCTCGAAATTCACCTTCGTCACAGGATCTGCCCTCATGAAAGCCGCACTCGTCGAACTCATCAGCAAAATCAGCTCCGGCTGCATGGGCGAGGACGAGATCGTGAAAGTCGCCGACGAAGCGGCACAGGCCTACGCCGATGCCGATGCTTTTCTGGCCGCCAACCCGGACATCAACTACGACGACACCTTCCCGATCCCGTTGGGTGAGTGGGTCGTGGTCGGCAGCCTGCCGGAAACCGTGCTGTTCCAGGCTGACACCTACGTCGATTTGTTCGCGCAGATTGTTGCCTCGTTCGGTCCGGGCGTCGATTTCAACCTCAAGCCCAAGCAACTGGCCAAAACCGAAGCCTTGACCGCTCTCAACCGCATTCAGGTGCAAATGAGCAGCATGAACAAGGAAAACGGCGGTTACACACTGATGAACTTCAGCCAGTTGCTCGACGACGAACTGCAAATGGTGCTGGTCTACGGCAATGACGTGCCACGGGTACTGGAGTTGTGCGCCGAAGTCGGCATCGCCGCCGCGCCTTCGCTGGAAGCCTTGAAGATCGCCGTTCACGTCTGAACGTAATAAAAGGGAACCCTGCGCGCGACCGTCTATCCTAAAAGTGCATGCCACTATTCTGGAGCGACACCATGGGTTCCACGTTCAACGGTCTGATCGGTCTGATCATCCTCGCCCTCGACATCTGGGCCATCATCAATGTGCTGAAAAGCGGCGCGACCACCGGGATGAAAATCGTCTGGGTGTTGCTGATCATCCTCCTGCCGGTGCTGGGCCTGATCATCTGGGCGATTGCCGGACCGCGCGGTAACGTGCGGATCTGACACTGATCTCGAGAACACCGCAATATCCTGTAGGAGTGAGCCTGCTCGCGATAGCTATCCTCCAGTCAATGAGTCAGTGACTGAATAACCGCTATCGCGAGCAGGCTCACTCCTACAGGGATTGTGGTCTGCCGATGAAGTGAGGTTCGACCTGTCATCTTCGGCAACGTAGAATGCGCGCCTTTCCCGGGCAATCGTCCCCACGATTGGCGCCCGCGCATTCATCGGAGCACTTGACCATGACCGTCACCAAAACCAGCGAGTACCTGGAAACCCTCTACGAAGGCTACGGCCAGCGTTTTCGCATGGAAAAACTGCTGCACGAAGTGCGCACCGAGCATCAGCACCTGGTGATCTTCCAGAACCCGCGCATGGGCCGGGTAATGGCGCTGGACGGCGTGATCCAGACCACCGAAGCCGACGAATTCATCTACCACGAAATGCTCACCCACGTGCCGATCCTCGCCCACGGCAGCGCCAAGCGCGTACTGATCATCGGTGGCGGTGACGGCGGCATGTTGCGCGAAGTGACCAAGCACGCCGGTGTCGAGCACATCACCATGGTCGAGATCGACGGCACCGTGGTCGACATGTGCAAAGAGTTCCTGCCGAACCACTCCAGCGGCGCCTACGACGATCCACGTCTGAACCTGGTGATCGACGACGGCATGCGTTTCGTCGCCACCACCACAGAAAAATTCGACGTGATCATCTCCGACTCCACCGACCCGATCGGCCCGGGCGAAGTGCTGTTCTCGGAGAATTTCTACCAGGCATGCCATCGTTGCCTGAACGAAGGCGGCATCCTCGTGACCCAGAACGGCACGCCGTTCATGCAGATCGACGAAGTGAAAACCACTGCCGGTCGCCTGAAAAGCCTGTTCCCGGACTGGCACTTCTATCAGGCGGCCGTGCCGACCTACATCGGCGGTTCGATGACCTTCGCCTGGGGCTCGACCAACCCGGCCTACCGCAAGCTGAGCCGTGAAACCCTGCAGCAGCGCTTCATCGGCAGCGGCATCGTCACGCGCTACTACAACCCGGAAATCCACATCGGCGCCTTCGCCTTGCCGCAGTACGTGCTGCAGGCGATCAACAAGCCAAGTAACGACTAAAAGAACACTGCGACTCCCCTGTGGGAGCGAGCCTGCTCGCGAAGGCGATTTTTCATCCAATAAAATATTGGCTGACATTCCGCTTTCGCGAGCAAGCTCGCTCCCACATTTGCTTGCCCCCCCAGTAGATGTCGTTTTTTTCATCTTCACCCGCTGTAATCCTTTTGAACCAACTTTCGGCGTACACAGTCGAGATAGGTGTAAGCCCATTTGCGGGTTTGATCGAGGAGGCACCGATGCAAAAGTGGAAAGTCACTTTCGTGGACGATCATGGTGAAATTGTCGATGAGGTGTTCGAGCGTGCGGAATGCCCCAGCGACGATGAGGCCGCTCGATTGATCAAGGCACGGCTTCTGCCCGTCGCCGCCGAACTGGACCTGAATGATCTGGAAGGGCGTACCGCCGATGCAGGCGTGAAAAGCCTGAAATCCCAGAACAGCATCGAAATCCGCAGCATCACTCCTATCTGACATTCTTCCTGTCACCTTTGAAACCAGGCCTTGGCAGCGGCTCTAACTTGGGGCTACTCTGCAAGCGAGATCAGCGAACGGATCGCTAAGGTCTGGTCTTGTCAGCTACATGCTTGTTCCCGCGTGCAACCACGTTGCCGTCGTACTTTGGCCAAAGGCCCGGGGCGGGAATACGGAAAGTCTATCCATCTATGCGAGGGGGACGATTCATGAGCACAGCCTATCAAGAAGACATCAGCAGCAATGTTCTGCGCCGCATGAAAGAAGGCGGTTTCGATTTTTCCCGATTCCATCCCATCGAGTTCTACGCCATTTTCCCGGACGAGGAGCGGGCGCGCAGGGCGGCAGGCAAATTTCGCGGTGAATCCATCAATGCCCAGGTCAGCGTGCGTGATGACGGTGCGTGGGCGCTGGAATTGAGCAAGGTGATGTACGCGACATATGACGATATCGGCGACTTCGAGCAGGGCTTTTCCGCCGTGGTCGAGCCGCTGGGCGGCATTATCGAAGGCTGGGGCGTCAAGCAGGAGGTGCGCAGCCGCCACCGTTTGAACTGATCTCTGGTTTCATTGGTTGAACAACGGCTGACCTTCGGGTTGGCCGTTGTCGTTTCCGGCGTACGCAAAGCACCGTGGCAAAACCCTGAAACAAGAAACCGAGGCAAAAAAAAGCCACCGGAGAGGGTGGCTAAAAGGGAAGACCGATAAGGAGAGGAAAACGGTCAGGGTTACAGCGGGGCGGGCTGCGAGGGCAGTCCAGGTCAGTTGAGCTGGCGACTTCGCGGCGCTGTGCGCGGGGAAGTTTTGCAGCGGATGCGCGGATTATCCGCAGGCAGCGCCGGGCAGTGAAATCAACTCTGACTATGCTGGTGATAGGCGATGCAGTGCGTCGCAATGAAGCGGGGGCAATCAGGTTGGGGCATTTGCCGCACAGGAATGGTGCGGTGCCTGCGGCGTGTATTTCCAACCGATTGAAATCAAAGCGTTTATGCCGATGGCACGGGCCTTGCGAAGGCCTGTAGGTCCGGGTGACAAGGAGTACGGCATGATCCGCACCTATTTTGATGAGATGTACGACGCCGGCGGCCAGGTTCGCCCGCATTATCGCGAGTTCGCCCGATGGCTGGCCGACACGCCTGACGAGCTGCTGGCCCAACGGCGACGCGAGGCCGATCTGCTGTTCCATCGCGCCGGGATTACTTTCACGCTCTATGGCGACGAGCAGGGCACCGAGCGCCTGATTCCTTTCGATACCATTCCGCGCAGCATCCCCGCCAGCGAATGGCGGATCGTCGAGCGCGGCTGTATTCAGCGGGTCAAGGCGCTGAACATGTTCCTCGCTGATCTCTATCACGAACAGCGCATCATCAAGGCCGGGATCATTCCTGCCGAACAGGTGTTGGCCAACGAGCAGTATCAGCTGGCGATGCAAGGCCTGGATCTGCACCGCGATATCTATTCGCACATCTCCGGCGTCGATCTGGTGCGCGATGGCGACGGCACCTATTACGTACTTGAAGACAACCTGCGCACCCCGAGCGGCGTGAGCTACATGCTCGAAGACCGCAAGATGATGATGCGCCTGTTCCCGGAGCTGTTCGCCGCCCAGCGCATCGCGCCGATCGATCATTACCCGAACCTGCTGCTCGACACCCTGAAAAGCTCAAGCCCGATCGATGACCCGAGCGTGGTGGTGCTGACGCCGGGACGCTTCAATAGTGCGTTCTTCGAGCACGCGTTTCTGGCGCGGGAAATGGGCGTTGAACTGGTCGAAGGTGCGGATCTGTTCGTGCGTGACGACAAGGTGTTCATGCGCACCACCGACGGCCCGAAAGCGGTGGACGTGATCTATCGTCGTCTCGACGACGCATTCCTCGACCCGCTGGCGTTCAACCCGGACTCGATGCTCGGCGTGCCGGGGCTGTTGTCGTCCTATCGCTCCGGCAATGTGGTACTGGCCAATGCCATCGGCACCGGCGTGGCGGATGACAAGTCGGTCTATCCGTTTGTCACCGACATGATCCGGTTTTATCTCGACGAAGAACCGATCCTGAAGAACGTGCCGACCTGGCAGTGTCGCAACCCGTCTGAACTTTCCCACGTGCTGGCCAATCTTCCAGATCTGGTGGTCAAGGAAACCCAAGGCTCCGGCGGTTACGGAATGTTGGTGGGGCCGGCGTCGACGACGGCGGAAATCGATGCCTTTCGCGAGCGCATCAAAGCCAAGCCTCACGCGTACATCGCACAGCCGACATTGTCGCTGTCGACCTGTCCGACCTTTGTCGAAAACGGCATCGCGCCGCGCCATATCGACTTGCGTCCGTTTGTCTTGTCCGGTCGCGAAACCCGCGTGGTGCCCGGCGGTTTGACCCGTGTCGCGCTGCGTGAAGGCTCTCTGGTGGTGAACTCATCACAGGGCGGCGGAACCAAGGACACCTGGGTGGTCGAGGATTGAAGGAAGCTTGCCATGTTAAGTAGAACTGCCTCGGATCTGTACTGGATGTCGCGCTATCTGGAGCGGGCGGAAAACCTCGCCCGGATGCTCGACATCAGTTATTCGCTGTCGCTGATGCCGCAGGACGGTCGCGGCGATGGCTTGCACGAACTGGCGATGCCGCTGCTGATCACCGGCACCCTCGACGATTATCTGGAGCGCCATGGCGCGCTGCACGCTGAACGCCTGTTGCACTTTTTTGCCCTCGATGCGGCCAACCCGGCGAGCATCTACAGCTGCCTCGGCGCGGCGCGGGCCAGTGCTCATGCGGTACGCGGACGCATCACGGCGGACATGTGGGAGAACATCAACTCGACGTGGCTGGAGATTCGCGGGATCGCCGAGCAGGGCCTCAGTCGCTATGGCATGAGCCGCTTCTGCGAATGGATCAAGGAGCGTTCGCACCTGTTCCGTGGTGCGTCGTACGGCACGATCATGCGCAACGATGCGTTTCGCTTTATTCGTCTCGGGACGTTTATCGAGCGCGCGGACAATACGCTGCGGCTGCTTGACGCCCGCTATGAAATGGCCGGCGATCAGGCCGAGGCGGTCAGTGACGGCACGGCCCATGCGTATTACCAATGGAGTGCATTGCTGCGCGCCTTGTCCTCCTTCGAGGCCTACACCGAAATCTACCGCGATGCGCCGGGCGCCCGACATGTCGCCGAGCTGCTGCTGTTGCGTGCCGATGTGCCGCGCTCTCTGCGGGCCTGCACCGAAGAGATCGATCAGATTCTCGCGCAGTTGCCCGGGGCCAATGGCCGACCGGCGCAGCGTCTGGCGGCAGAGATGGACGCGCGCCTGCGCTACACCGGCATCAACGAAATTCTCGAGGAAGGCCTGCATGCTTGGCTGACCGAATTCATCCCGCTGGTGCGCCAGTTGGGCAACGCCATTCACAGTTCCTACCTGGAGGCTGCATGAGACTTTCCATAAGCCACGAGACCACCTATCACTACGAAGATCAGGTGCGGGCGAGCATCCAGTACCTGCGGCTAACCCCCCACGACAGCGAGCGTCAGCACGTGTTGAGCTGGCAACTCGACCTGCCGCGCCCGGTGCGCGCGCAACTCGATCCGTTCGGCAATATCCTGCATGTGCTGACCATGGACGAGCCGCACGAGGCGATCATCATCGGCGCACGCGGGCAGGTCGATATCGACGAACTGCGTGAGGCCGAACATGAGAGCCAGTCGGCGCTGCCGTTCCTGCGATTCACCCGGTTGACTGAGGCGGATGAGGCATTGCGGGCGTTCGCCGAGAAATCCTGCAAGCAGCGGCGCGATCGCACGGCGCTGATCGATCTTATGCACGGTTTGAATCAGCACATGACTTACACGCCGGGTTCCACCGAGGTCGATACCAGTGCCGCTGAAGCCTTCGCCGGGCGTGCCGGAGTTTGTCAGGATCACGCTCACGCGTTTCTGGCTTGCGCACGTAGTCTCGGGATTCCGTCGCGTTATGTGTCGGGGTATTTGTACAGTGAGGATTGCGAGCATCTGGCCAGCCACGCGTGGGCGGAAGCCTGGCTGGATGACGCCTGGTACAGCTTTGACGTGACCAACGAACTGGCGCGGCCGGAACGGCATCTGAAACTGGCGGTGGGCCTGGATTACCTGGACGCCTGCCCGGTACGCGGCATGCGCCGCGGCGGCGGGTGTGAGCAGATGCACGCGAAAGTGTTCGTCTCGCCAACCCCGATCATCTCCGTGCAACAACAGTAACGGGCTAACACAAAACCCTTGTAGGAGTGAGCCTGCTCGCGATAGCGGTCTGACAGTTGAATTATCAGTGTCTGACACTCCGCTATCGCGAGCAGGCTCACTCCTACAAGGAAATGTGCTCAGGGCTTAACTTTGCGCCCGGCCATGTGTTTCAAATATCCCACCAACATCTGCAAATCCCCCTCCGGCAACACCTCCACCGAAAACCCCGGCATCTTCGCCTGCGGCCACTGACGCAAACTCTGCGGATCACGAATGTAACGCTTGAGGAAATCTGCGCCGAAATACTCGGTCGGGTTATACGGAATATTCAGATCCGGCCCGAACTGCGCATCCCCCGCACCGTTCAACCGGTGACAGGCCAGACAATTTTTCTGAAACAGCGCAAAGCCAAGATTGACTGGGTCATCCGCCTTCAACGCAGGATCCGGCAGCAGGGCAGGGAAGCGCTCGGCCACCGGCGCCAAGCGCTTGATGCTCGCGACTTCGAACGGCCATTGCTCCGGGCTGATATTGCCCGCCTGCGGATCGGTCCAGACCAGATAAAACGGCCCGGCGCTGTGCTTGCCTTCCGACAGCGGTGGCCACGGTTGAGCCGGATCTTCGATGGCCAGCCAGGCCCGTGCGCCCTCACGGTTGAGCAACGGCGCAGCAGCCAGTTCCGCGGCAAACCCGTCCAGTGCCACCGCTTGCAGGTGATCCTGCGGTTTGATCCCGGTCAGCAACGCGGCCACAGGCACGGCGCGGTAGGTCATGTCCTTCTTGTAGGACACATCGTTTTTGATCGTGAGGGTTTGCACTTGAGGATGCTTGAGCAGTTCTTCGGTCTGCCAGGTGCGGCTGCTTGCGCCCAGTTGCAGATCCAACTGTGCGGCAGACAAGGGCATGCTCAGCAGCATGGCCCCGAACACAATGAGCGCTTTCAAATGATCGCCGTCCATGTCGTGAGAGTGCACAAAGATTGGCACAGCCACGCTGGCCCGGGTAGCGGGCCAGTCACATTTTCAGTGGCGATAAACAGCACCTGCCGCTCGATTCAGCCGATGACCTTGGTCAGATTCGGCAAAATCAACAACAGCGTCGTGGCGAAAAGAATGAGCCCTGCTTGACGAACTTTCGGTTGTTTGAACATGGCTTGACCGCCTTTATTGTTATTTCCTGATGCTTGCCTGCATATCCATGACGGCAAGCGCTGCACTTCCTGTTGAAGAACGTCGGCCTCGGCAAAACCCGACGACCCTGACGTACATGTACTACCTTAGGGCCCGCGTCACGCTTGGCTTAGATCCATTTCATATGGAGCGCTTGCCAGATGCGATAAAAAAGGCATGAGGCTTATTGCCAGCTTCTTTGCCGCCCGCTGGCTAGACAACTCGCCGACCTGAACCGGTTCACCCAGTCTTCTGTGACCGTCCGTCTGAGCGTGTGCGTCAAGCGCATTGAGCGCTGTGGTCATTGAATCCGCGACCGCTCGGGTCAAGAGTGAAGGCACAAGAAACCACTCCCCGCACAGGTTCGAGGACGTCATGACCCAAGCTTTGATTTTCGATGCGTTACGTACGCCCCGTGGCAGAGGCAAGGCCGATGGTGCCTTGCACAGCGTCAAACCGGTGAATCTGGTCGCCGGTCTGCTGACCGCGCTGCAGGAGCGCACCTCGCTGGATACCAGCCAGGTCGATGACGTGGTGCTCGGCTGCGTCACGCCGATTGGCGATCAAGGCTCGGACATCGCCAAAACCGCGGTGCAGGTGGCCGAATGGGATGTCAGCGTTGCCGGTGTGCAGATCAACCGTTTCTGCGCCTCGGGACTGGAAGCGGTGAACCTTGGCGCAATGAAAGTGCGCTCGGGTTTCGAAGACCTGGTGGTGGTCGGCGGCGTCGAGTCGATGTCGCGGGTACCGATGGGCAGCGACGGCGGCGCCTGGGCGCTGGACCCGCAGACCAACCTGCACAGCCACTTCACCCCGCAAGGTGTTGGTGCGGATTTGATAGCCACGCTTGAGGGTTTCAGTCGTCACGACGTCGATGCCTACGCGCTGCACTCGCAACAGAAGGCCGCGCGGGCCCGGGCTGACGGTTCGTTCAACAAGTCGCTGGTGCCGGTGCAGGACCAGAACGGCATCATCCTGCTCGATCACGATGAGTTCATTCGTGCCGAGTCGACTCTGGAAGGCTTGGGCAAGCTCAAGCCGAGTTTCGAAATGATCGGGCAGATGGGTTTCGACGCGACGGCATTACGGGTCTACAGCCATGTCGAGCGAATCAATCACGTGCACACACCGGGTAACAGTTCCGGAATCGTCGACGGTGCGGCGCTGATGCTGATCGGCTCCGAAGCCAAAGGTCGGGCGCTGGGCTTGCAACCTCGGGCGCGCATTGTCGCCACGGCGGTTACCAGCACCGACCCGACCATCATGCTCACCGGCCCTGCGCCGGCGACGCGCAAGGCACTGGCCAAGGCCGGGCTGCGCGTTGAAGACATCGACCTGTTCGAGGTCAACGAAGCGTTTGCCTCGGTGGTGCTGAAGTTCATCAAGGACATGGCCGTCGATCCGGACAAGGTCAATGTCAACGGCGGCTCCATCGCCATGGGTCACCCGTTGGGCGCCACGGGGTGCGCGATCCTCGGCACCTTGCTCGATGAGCTGGAAGCGCGACGCCTGCGCTATGGCCTGGCGACGCTGTGCGTCGGCGGCGGCATGGGCATTGCCACCATCATCGAACGCCTCTGAGCCCCGAATTCAAGGAACCTTGTTATGAGCGAAGCCATTCGTTACGAAAAAGGCCAGGACGCTATCGTCGTGCTGACCATCGACATGCCGGGCCAGAGCGCCAATACCATGAACGCCGTGTACCGCGAGGCCATGGCCGCTTGCGTTGCACGCTTGGTGACTGAAAAAGACCAGATTGCCGGGGTCATCATCACCTCGGCGAAGAAAACCTTCTTTGCCGGCGGCGACCTCAATGAGCTGATCAAGGTCGGCAAGCCTGAAGCCAAAGCCTTCTATGACATGGTGCTGACCCTCAAGGCGCAGTTGCGCACCCTGGAAACTCTTGGCAAACCGGTGGTCGCGGCGATCAACGGCGCGGCGTTGGGTGGCGGTTGGGAAATCTGCCTGGCCTGTCACCACCGCGTGGCACTGGATGACGCCTCGGTGCAACTCGGTCTGCCGGAAGTGACCCTTGGCCTGTTGCCGGGCGGCGGCGGGGTGGTGCGTATGGTGCGCATGCTTGGCATCGAAAAGGCGCTGCCGTATCTGCTCGAAGGCAAGAAAGTGCGTCCGCAACAGGCGTTGCAGGCGGGTTTGATCGATCAGTTGGCTCTGGATCGCGACGATCTGCTGGCCAAGTCGCGCGCATGGATCGTTGCCAATCCGACAGCGTTGCAGCGTTGGGACGTGAAGGGTTATCAGATTCCTGGTGGTACACCGTCGAACCCGAAAGTGGCGCAGATGCTGGCGATTGCACCGTCCATTCTGCGCACTAAAACCCAAGGTACGTTGCCAGCGCCGGAGAAAATCCTTTGCGCGGCAGTCGAGGGCGCTCAGGTTGACTTCGACACCGCGCACTTGATCGAAACCCGTTACTTCACCGAACTGACCACCGGGCAGATCTCGAAAAACCTGATTGGCACGTTCTGGTTTCAGCTCAATGAGATCAATGCCGGTGGCTCGCGGCCGTCCGGTTTTGCGCCGTATGTTACGCGTAGGGTCGGCGTGCTTGGCGCAGGGATGATGGGCGCGGGGATTGCCTTTGTCAGTGCTTCGGCGGGTATTGAAGTGGTGCTCAAGGACGTCAATCTGGCTGCCGCCGAAAAAGGCAAAGCACATTCAGCGACTTTGCTGGACAAGAAAGTCGCGCGGGGCCAGATGGATGCTTCGCAACGTGAGGCAGTACTGGCGCGGATTCACGCTACTGAAAGTGACGCCGATCTGGCGGGTTGCGATCTGATCATCGAAGCTGTGTTTGAAGACCGCGACCTCAAGGCCAAAGTCTCTTCTTCAGCCCAGCGGGTGGTGGGTGCCGAAGCCGTGATCGCGTCGAATACGTCGACGCTGCCGATCACGGGGTTGGCGACGGCTGTTCCTGATCCTGGCAAATTCATCGGCCTGCATTTCTTCAGTCCGGTGGAAAAAATGCCGCTGGTGGAAATCATCAAAGGCGTGCGGACCACTGATGAAACCCTCGCCCGAGGTTTTGATTTCGTTCTGCAAATCAAGAAAACGCCGATCGTGGTCAATGATAGTCGCGGCTTCTTTACTTCGCGGGTGTTCGGCACGTTCACCAACGAAGGCATCGCCATGCTTGGCGAGGGCGTGAGTGCGCCGATGATCGAAACCGAGGCGCGCAAGGCCGGCATGCCGGTTGGGCCTCTGGCGATCTCTGACGAAGTTTCCCTCAGCCTGATGAGCCATATCCACCAGCAAACCGCCAAAGACCTACAGGCAGAAGGGAAGCCGCTGATTGAGAACCCGGCCTTCGCTGTGATTGACTTGCTGCTCAACGAATACAAGCGCCCGGGCAAGGCGGCCGGTGGCGGCTTTTACGATTATCCGGCCGGTGGACAGAAACATTTATGGCCCGAACTGAAGGCGCGTTTCGAGCAGGTAGACGGGCAGATTTCGCCCAAAGACGTGCGTGATCGACTGTTGTTTGTGCAAGCCATCGAAACCGTGCGCTGCGTGGAAGAGGGCGTATTGACCTCGACGGCGGATGCCAATATCGGTTCGATCTTCGGCATCGGTTTTGCACCGTGGACCGGCGGTGCTTTGCAGTTCATCAACCAGTACGGCGTGAAAGATTTCGTCGCTCGCGCGCAGTATCTGGCTGAGCAGTATGGCGAACGTTTTGCGCCGCCTGCGTTGTTGTTGGATAAAGCAGCGAAAGGTGAAATGTTCTAAGGGCAACGAGCATTCCGGGGCTTGCCTTGCCTGGGTGTTTCAGGGCAGGCTCTGGGGTGTTCATTATTCCCATCACGTGTCAGGTATTTTTTATGTCGCTACGCATCTGCATTCTGGAAACCGACATCCTGCGTCCGGAGCTGGTCGATCAATATCAGGGTTACGGACAGATGTTTCAGCGCCTGTTCTCGCAGCAACCGATTGCCGCCGAGTTCACCGTCTACAACGTGATGCAGGGCGAATACCCAAGCGACGACCTGACCTTCGACGCGTACCTGGTCACCGGCAGCAAGGCCGATTCGTTCGGCACCGACCCGTGGATCCAGACGCTCAAGGAATACCTGCTGACCCGTTACGAGCGTGGCGACAAACTGCTCGGCGTGTGTTTCGGCCATCAACTGCTGGCGCTGTTGCTCGGCGGCAAGAGCGAGCGCGCCACTCAAGGTTGGGGTGTTGGCACCCACAATTACAAACTCGCGGCCAAGGCGCCGTGGATGAGTCCGGTGCGTGAGGAGCTGACGCTGCTGATCAGTCACCAGGATCAGGTCACTGCGCTGCCGGAAAACGCCACGGTCATCGCTTCCAGCGATTTCTGCCCGTTTGCGGCGTATCACATCAACGATCAGGTTTTGTGCTTCCAGGGCCACCCGGAATTCATCCACGATTATTCGCGGGCGCTGCTGGATCTGCGTCAGGAAGCGTTGGGTTCGCAGATCTACAGCAAGGGTGTGGCTAGCCTCGAGCAGGAACATCACGGCGCCACGGTTGCAGAGTGGATGATGCGCTTTGTCGCGCACAAGCCAGAAACTGTCTAAGGCCAAAAGCTTCGCGAGCAGGCTCGCTCCCACATTGGATTTTCGGTGCTCCACCGATCCATGTGGGAGCGAGCCTGCTCGCAAATGTTCCAGACAACTCGGTCTGCTCTACAACCACCCGGACTTTTTGAAACTCGCCCATAAACTCACACACCCCACCGTGATGAACCCCAGCACACCGAAATAGCCGTAATGCCAGCTCAACTCCGGCATGTTCTGGAAGTTCATCCCGTAAATCCCCGCCACCGCCGTCGGGAACGCCAGAATCGCCGCCCAGGCAGCAAACTTGCGCTGCACCACGCTTTGCCGTGAAGCCTCGAGCAACACACCGATCTCGATGGTCTGGCTGGCAATGTCGGCCAGGGTGCTCAGGTCTTCCATCTGGCGCGTTACGTGGATCTGCACATCGCGAAAGTACGGGCGCATATTCTTGTCGATAAACGGGAAACTCAGCTTCTGCAGTTCCTCGCCAATTTCCACCATCGGCGCCGCGTATCGGCGCAGGCGCACGACATCGCGGCGCAAGCCATGCAGCTTCTGAATGTCACGCTCGTTCAACGCGCTACACAACACGTTGCGCTCAAGTTCATCGATCTCGGCGTGGATGGCTTCGCCCACCGGTTGGTAGTTCTCGATGACGAAATCGAGCAGCGCATAAAGTACGAAATCTTCCCCGTGTTCCAGCAGCAGCGGACGCGCCTCACAACGTTGGCGGACATGCGCGTAGGACGCCGAGTGACCGTTACGCGCCGTGATGATGTAGCCCTTGCCGGCAAAAATGTGCGTCTCGATAAATTGCAGAATGCCGTTCTCGCGGATGGGCGAGTAGGTGACGATAAACAAAGCGTCGCCAAAGGTTTCCAGCTTCGGTCGACTGTGTTTTTCCAGGGCATCTTCAATGGCCAGTTCGTGCAAGTTGAACTGACGTTGCAGATTGGATAGCTCCTGAGCGTCCGGCTCTTCAAGACCGATCCAGACAAAGTGCCCGGTTTTGGCGGCCCAGGCAGCGCCTTCGTCGAGGGTAATATTGGTGACTTTCTTGCCCGCGCTGTACACCGCAGCAGCAACAACTCGACCCATGGTGGTGATTCACTTCTTCTTGGCAGGTGGCAGGGAATGCAAGGCTTCAGCTTAGCCGTGTCGCTGCTTGAGAGTCAGTGAAATCTGTACAGTTCACCGGGCAAAAGAAACCCCGCACAGGGCGGGTTGTCTTTTCAGGCGGCTTGCAGTTGCCGATCCATCGACTCAATGCACTCGCGCATCTGTTCACGGCACTGTTTGATGAGCATGGGCATGTCATCCATGGTCAATCCGGCTGTAGGAATCGCCGGTAGCGAGCGTATGAGAATTTTTCCGCTGCGCCAGCGGTTAAGACGCATGTGCTTGATGTAGCTGCTGACGCAAACCGGAACGATTGGCACGCCGGCGGCAATCGCCATCTGGAACGCACCTTTCTTGAACGGCAGCAATTCTTCGCCGAGGTTGCGTGTACCTTCCGGGAATACCCAGATCGAAGTGTCTTCGTTCTGCAGGGTGTTGGCGGTGGTCAGCATCGACTGGCGCGCCTTGTGCGCATTGCCGCGATCGATCAGCACATTGCCGGCGAGCCAGAACAGTTGCCCGAACAACGGCACCCACTTCAGGCTTTTCTTGCCGATGCACACGGTACGACGGGGCACAACGTTGCCGAACACGAACAGATCGTAGTTGGACTGATGGTTGGCGATGATCACGCAGCTGTCAGGCTTGTTCATCAGGCCGCTGACGTCCGTTTTCACCCGCAGGCGCAAAATGCACATGGCTGGCAATGCGTAGAGTCGGGCGCATAGACGGCTGTTGTCCGGATTGAATGGGCGGCAGATCCCGAGGATTACCCCGAGTACGCCTGCCAGAATAAAGTGCAGGCCCATCAATAACATACGAAACACGAACAGCATTTTCAGGCCCTACCGGGACAAAAGGTGGCGCAGTGTACGGATGCGCACTGTTTTCGGCAATTGCCGCTATAGAGTGCGGAGATAGCCGATGTTTAAGCGCATGTTTCAGAATGGCTTGTCAGACCCGTCCTAGAGCAGCCATGGCATTTTCAACCGAGCGTGCAAGAAAAAGCCCGACACGCTGGTCGGGCTTTTCTTTATTGCATGTGTCCGGGTTAACCGAGATGTTCCTGATCCTGGATGATCGCGTTATCCAGGGTTTCGAGCAGCGCCTTGCGCACCTTCAACTTGGTGTTTTTGTGCGCGAGCATGTTGATCTTCTTCAACTGACGCGCAGCGGCGAGGGCGGCACCTTGCAACTCCTCGGCGGAAACCACTTTGTCGAGGAAACCGGCATCCACCGCACTTTGCGGATCGAACATCTCGCCGTTGATAACCGAGCGGTGGAACGCGGAACGACGCAGACGATCACGCGCCAGCTCGATTCCAGCGTGATGCATGGTCATGCCGATCTGCACTTCGTTCAGACCGATGCTGAACGGACCGTCGACGCCGATACGGTAGTCGGCAGACAAAAGAATGAAAGCGCCTTTCGCCACAGCGTGACCCGGGCAAGCGACGATGACCGGGAAGGGGTGAGAGAGCAGGCGACGCGCCAACGTCGAACCGGCGGTGACCAATGCCACGGCTTCTTTAGGGCCGGCGGTCATCACTTTCAGATCGTAGCCGCCAGACAGAATTCCTGGCTGGCCGGTAATGATCACGATGGCACGATCAGTCACCGCCTGATCCAGCGCCGCGTTGAACGCCGCAATCACGTCCGGAGAAATGGCATTGACCTTGCCGTTGCTCAAGGTCAGGGTCGCGATACCGTCTTCGAGGTGGTAGGAAATCAACTCACTCATGACGCTATTCCTTGTAAGAAAGATGGGCAAACGTTACCCACCGCCGCAGGCCAGGTAAAGCGCCGTGACTGACCCGCCAGTCACCGTTTCACGGCCGATCCAGCGTGGCGAAGCATTCTGCTTCTATATAGAAGGGTCGCGCCCACCGAAGATTGGCCGGTTTGCCATGGCCTGCCAGCGGGCAAAACGACTTTTTCTCTTAACCGCATGAAAATTCTGAAAAAAAGTTTGCCATCGCCAAAGCTTTGGACTACATTAGCGCGCCTCGACAGACAGAACATGTTTGAAGAGATACGGTGAAGTGTCCGAGTGGCTTAAGGAGCACGCCTGGAAAGTGTGTATACAGGAAACTGTATCGAGAGTTCGAATCTCTCCTTCACCGCCACATTTAGTACACAAAACCCCTGATTTCGAAAGAAGTCAGGGGTTTTGTGGTTTCTGGCGTCTCGATTTTATTGGCTTCGGCTTGAACTCCGCTTTGAGCTATTACAATCGCGGATTTATTCATCCATATAGGGACGACATTCCATGATCATTTCCACCACTCACGCCATTGAAGGCCGGCAGATCACGGCCTACCTGGACATCGTCAGTGCTGAATCGGTGCAGGGGGTCAATGTGATCCGTGACATGTTTGCCGGTATGCGCGATTTTTTCGGTGGGCGGTCGCAGACGCTGGAGCGGGCTTTGAAGGAGGCGCGTATTCAGGCGACCGAAGAAATACGGGAGCGTGCGCGTGCTCTGCAGGCTGATGCGGTGGTCGGGGTGGATTTCGAGATCAGCATGCCCGGCGGCAAGGGCGGGATGGTGGTGGTGTTCGCGACGGGGACGGCGGTGAAGTTGCGCTGAGTTCCGCTCAATAGGCTTGTGAGCCCATTCAGAGGTTGAATGGGTGCTTTTTTTGTCGGCGATCAGCCCTGTGGCTTGAGATCACAGTTCATCGGTGCGTTTAATTTTTGCAGTCCATTCGTCGGGGGGCAGCTGATCTGAATTACAAGTCCAGGAATGACCGACTAGTCTCAAAAGCCTTGGAGGTCGATATTTTTTCAGGCAAAAGGGTTTTGCCGGTGTTGACCTGTTTCGAAGGGGCGAAGGTATGACTGATCCGTATATCGAAGACGATGGCGCTGAATTTTCCTTCAACAACTGCGTACGGTGCGGCCAGACCGAGTACCAGGCAGGCTTTGGCGAGGATCCGGTTCAGACCGGCAAGATCAAATCTGCGGCACCCAAGGGACCAAAGGCGAAATTTCTCCCCAGGGTCACCACGCGATCCAGAAAATAATCATTATTCTGTATAACCCCGTCATTGCGCGGGGTTTTTTGTGGCTGAATGCGTGAAGAAGTTTCTTACAGCCGATGGCGATGAATTCTCTGGGCTTTCACAAACTTTTCACGTCTGCCGCAGTAGGGTGAAGCCATCCGTTAGAAAGCAAGTCTCCAGCCCGTCTCCCCAGCGGGCTTTTTTTTGCCTGTCATAAAACCTTTTTCAGAATCGCTGTCCAATCGGCGCTGAGCGCGCGAAGCCTCTGATTTCGGCTGGACTTTTGCGCGGCGACGGCATTAAATCCCGGCCCTTTTTGTCATCCCTATTTTTGAGGTTTACGTCATGCGTTTAACACTGCCCGCTCTGGTTCTTGGGCTTCTGGTTGCTCAAGGTGCAATGGCTGCCGGTGATGGCACCGCTGCGCTGGGCGGTGGTCTGGGTGGCGCACTGGGTAATGTCGTCGGTCAGAAAATGGGCGGCAGCACTGGCGCGGCCATTGGCGCCGGCGTCGCGGGCGCGGCAGGCAGCGCAATGGCGGCGCGCAAGGGTAGCCGGACGAAAGCAGCGATTGGCGGCGGCGTTGGTGCAGCCGGCGGTTCGGTGATTGGCAACAGCCTGGGCGGCAAGACCGGCGCCACGATTGGTGCAGGTCTGGGCGGTGCGGCTGGCGGCGCAGTGGGCAGCAATTTGTCCAAAGGTCACAAGCGTCACTAAGACTGATCGTTTGTCAGAAAAAGCCCGGCTCGAAGTCGGGCTTTTTCATGGCTGAACGTTTTCCCCGTTTGCGTCTCCAATCTCACATAGGCCCATGTCTGGGCGGACTGTCCCGCTTCGGGAACTGTGAGGTTCATATGCGCTTGTCATTATCTGCACTGTTTTTCGGTTTGCTGGTAGCACAAGGGGCGATGGCCGCTGGTGATGGCACCGCCGCTGTGGGTGGCGGCCTGGGCGGCGCGCTCGGCAATGTGGTCGGTGGACAACTCGGTGGCAGTACTGGCGCGGCGGTAGGTGCGGGTGTTGGTGGCGCGGCGGGCAGTGCCGTCGGGGCGAATAAACGCAATCGAACTGAGGCGGCCATTGGCGGTGGTCTCGGCGCGGCGGGTGGCTCGGTCGTCGGCAACAGCCTCGGCGGCTCGACCGGGTCGACCATCGGCGCAGGGCTGGGCGGCGCGGCCGGCGGTGCGGTCGGTAATAACCTCGGTGACGATGGTGGCTCTCATTCGGGTGGTGGCCACAAGCACAAGAACAAACATAAAAACCGCCATCATTGATGGAGGGTTAAACGGAAACCCGGCGTTGTGCCGGGTTTTTTGTATTTGCTGATCAGAATCTGGAACGATTGGCTGTAGGGCTTTTCGAACCTCATACACTCCCTGAAATGACGAGGTTGCCATGACTCCTGAAACCGAAGGCAAGGAAGAAAAAGGTTCGAGTGGATTGCCATTTATTAACGATCCGGGGAATGAGGATCCGGGGTCGTTGATGGATGATGCGACGGTGCCGTTGAATGATTCGGATGAGGCGGATATGGAGTATGAAGAGGATGAGGATGAGCAGTGAGGGGAATAGGTTGGGTTGAAAGTCTGGAATTGGTTTTAAGGGCCTGAGTGAGCAGGCCCTTTTTGTGGTCGTGTCTAATCGGTATCTTTTGAGTCAGCCAATACATACAGATTACTTATGCCTGACATTTTTTTGATTTTTTTTAGCTCTATATATTCTTTGAGTTCTTTTTTAATGGTTTCTTCATCGCAATATTTTCTATGTTTAGAGGGTCTTTCACGGGCAAAGTTGTATAGGCGCCAAGTATCAAATCCATTGATTTCACCGTTAGGGCCATAGTCGAAATCTACGCTTCCTGTCGATAAATTGATGCGGCAGCCAATACCATGTAATTCATATTTAACGCCTCGAGTAACTCTCCCGCATCGCTTGATTACCTTGGTGCGCCAAAGCCTTCGAATGTCTCGAGTGCCAAATTTGCGCTCAAATATCAGCGTGCTGGACTCCACCATGGAGATGAAGTCATTTATCAGGATGTCCAAAGTTTCATTTTGATCGCTCATCTTCTTCTCCGATGCTCCAATCTGTCTAAACCTACGTTGTTTGCTGACTCTATTACATCTTCAATACTGTTTAGAGTTCTGTCGTATTTTATAAGGTCGGTTATGAGTTTGATTGTCACATTTGTTGAGGTTTGCCGTGCGGCTGCTGCGCGATGGTGTCCGTCAAGAATATACAGGTTTCCGTCATGTTCTAAGACATCGATGGGATCTACTGGATCGTACCCGTTGCGCATTTTATTTTTATAATCCTCGACTGTCTTGGTTGAGGTCTTTCCCTCTATTGTATGTATTCGCTTCAAAGTTTTTGGATCTATATTGTGAGCAATGTTCGGTAGTTTCGGCTCATCCTCATCAACCTTGGCCCCGCCAATCCCACCCGGCGCCTCACACCCAGGCTTATTCGGCGGCGGACAATTGGAATTCAACCCCAGCGGATCCACCCACCCCGTCGGATTCGGCACGTACTGGTACTGATTCAGCCCACCGGCCAACTTGATCGGATCCGGTGTCAGATACCGTCCCAACCTCGGGTCGTAGTACCGATGCCGGTTGTAATGCAGGCCGCTTTCGCCGTCGAAATACTGCCCCTGAAAACGCAGCGGCTGGTTCAGGTAGTCATCGCCAGCCAGGGTCAGTGCGGCGACTTTGCCGTAGGCGTCGTATTGCGCGGACCAGACGATGTCGCCGCTGTAGTCGGTGAGTTCCTGCGGGGTGCCGAGGTGGTCGAGTTGGTAGTAGAAGGGGCAGGCTTTTTTCGGGCCTTTGCCGTCGAGCAGCGCGAGGGGGCGGAAGGTGCCGGGTTCGTAGACGTAGCTGCGGTATTCGTGTTCGCTGCTTTCGGCGACGAGGTGGTCGCCTTGCCAGAAGAACTCGGTGGTCTCGCCGTTGACGGTTTTTCGGATGCGCCGGCCGAAAGCGTCGTATTGGTAAGTCGCGGTCTGGCCGTCGGGGCGGGTCAGGCCGATCAGGCGGTGCTGGCAGTCGTAGCGGTATTCGGTGACGAGGGTTTGCGCGCGGCCGCGACGTTCGCGGATCAGGTTGCCGAAGGCGTCGTAGTCGTAATGACGATCGCCCTGCATCAGCAGGCGATTGCCCTTGATCTGGCTCGGGCCGGGGCGGTCCTGCATCAGCAGGTTGCCGGCCGGGTCGTGGGCGAAGGATTCCGGCAGTTCGTCGCGTGAATGGCGTACGCGGATCAGCCGGTCGAGGGCGTCGTAGCCGTAGGTGCGCTGGCCGTGGCGGCTGTCGGCGATGTGCGCGAGATTGCCGTTGGCGCTGTAGGCATAATCGCGGCGGTACAGCGAATCACGCTGATGGCCTACGGCGTGCGCGAGTAAGCGTCCCTGATCGTCGTAAGAGTATTCGCTGAGCAGCAGCCCCTGCTGGCGTTGTTGTTCGCGGCCCGACTGGTAGACATGGCGGGTCAGCGATGCGCCATTGAGGTCGATGGCGGCCAGTGCACCGCCCTTGGCGTAGTGATAGTCGAGTTTGCTGTTGTCCGGCAGGCGCATGCGCTGGAGTTGGCCGCAGGCGTCGTAGCGGTAACGCAGGGTGCCCCAGCCTTGATGCTCAGTAATCAAGCGGTCCTGGCGGTCATACTCGAAGGCCAGCGGGTGTTGCTGGCCGTCGTCGACACTGATCAGTCGGCCGAGGCGATCGTATTGATAAAAAACCTTGAGGCCGTCGGGCAGGGTTTTGACCAGAAGACGCCCGGTAGCATCGCGCTCATAAGCGGTGAGCAAACAAGAGCCGTCATCCCCGAACTCGGTCTTTTCCAGCAGATGCCCGTTGAGGTCATAGGCGTACGCTGTACGGCGGCCGTCAAAAGCGCTTTCCTGACGAATCAGCCCGGTCGGCGTGTAATCCAGCCGATACTTTTCCCCGGATTCGTTTTCGATCTCGGTGAGCAGCAGTTGCGCATGGTCGTAGCGGTACTGCACCCGCGTGCCGTCGGGGTTGATCCGCCGCGAGACCAGGTGCAGGTCATCGTCGTATTCGTAGCGGGTGATGCGCCCGAGTTCATCGCGCTCGGCGGTGACCTGACCGTAGGCGCCGTAGCTGTAGGCGCGGGTGCTACCGGTAGGAAATGTCGTCTGAATCAGTCGGCCAACGGCGTCCCAATGTTGCCGGGTGACTGCACCGTGTTCGTCTGCAGTCGTCGTCCGCCGTCCCAGCGAGTCGTAGGAAAAGCGCCGCACGCCACCGTCGGGCAAGGTCTCTTCGGTCAACTGGCCGAGGCTGTTCCAGACCAGTCGATGCCGACTGCTGTCCGGATAACGGATCGACAGCAACTGGCCACGGGTGTCGTAGTAGTAATGGGTGACTTGACCGTCGGGGTCGACCGCTTCGGTGACATCGCCCTCGGCATTGCGCCGGTAGATCCACACCGCCTCGCCGCGCGAACGCCGGTACAGAAAACCGTTGCGATACTCGTAGGACGTGGGCGCCTCATCCGGTGGAATCAGCGCGATCAGCCGTCCGACCTCGTCGTAGCGGTATTCGGTGACCGCGCCCAAGGCATCCTGCTCGGCAATCAAGCGACCCGATGAGTCATAGGCCTTGAGCTGTTCGCCACCGTCCGCCGAGACTTTACGCACCAGCCGCGCACGCTCGTCGTGGACGTACGTTTCTTCAGTGCCATCGACGTAATGCACCGCCACGCTGCCGTCGTCGTTCCAGACGTAACGGGTGTCCATCTGCGAAAACGAGGCCCAATGCCTGACACAGCGAGAAGCCTTGCCCGAGCGCTCCCACTCCCAAAAGAAACTCGCCCCGCCAGCCAGTTGCCGCTGCAGGATTACGTGGGCGTCGTCGTAGTCGTAACGCTCACTGTCGCCGACCGCATTGGTCGCTTCGATCAGGTGCTGATAAGCGTCGTAGCGGTAACTGACCAGCGCTTGTTCAGTTACCCACTCCGCGTTCTGAAAAACCTGGTAATCCACACCCAGCAACTGCGCCCGGTCATAGCGCAACAGCAGCGAACGCCCGGCACCGTTGTCCAGTCGCTGCACCCGGTCAGACCGATCGCGCTGCACCGTCAGACGATTGCCATAGGCATCGCTGATCGCCGTCAGCCGTCCTGCACGAAAGTGATAAAACCGCGCCGTATCCCCGGCCAGCGCCAGGATCAGCTCTTCCGGTTCATCACCCAGAAAAATCGCCGCCCGCGACAAACTGTTGTGAATCGCCGGCCGCTCAATACTCGGCAGCGGAAACCGTGTTCGCCGGTTTTCGTGATCGACCCAGACCACGAAGTCGCCTTCAAACGCCAGCCGATGCGCCAGCGAATGACTCCAGCCAAACCCCAACCCAACATCGATTTCGGTGGCACTAGAGCGATACAACCGCGTGAACTCAAACGGCAACACGCCATCGAGCACGGCATCGCTCAGGGTCAGCAGCTCTTCGCCGGTGACCATCGACACCGGACAACCGTTGGTGCAGGTGAAGGGCACGCAATCGGCGCTGTCACCGTTGGGGTTTTTCGCCTGATCCGGCGAGTCGTCGTGAGGCTCATGCCGTTGCAACCGGCTCGAACCGCCAGACTTGTCCCGCGCCAGCGGCGCCGGATTCGGCACCGTCAACACCAGCGAATCGGCCTGACGAATGTTCAGCGGTATCGACGGTGTCGGTTTCAACTCAACGTCACTCGCGTGAAACATCAGCGGCTTCAACGCGCTCGCGTGCTTGCTCAGTTCCGGTGCCGAAGTCAGTTCCGCCAACCGCAACGCCGACGCCGCCAGCCATTCCCGCGCCCGCGGCGACTTGACCTTCGCCAGCACCTTGCTGCTCAAGCGCAGTGGCACGCCGATGCCACCCGACAACCCCATCAACAGAAAACTGATCAGCAGTTCGACCCGCACCTCGGCCACCACTTCGGCCAGGTATTGCGGCGGCAGCATCTTCAACCAACTGGTAAACGCGGCCAGATGAATGAACAGCAGCGGTTCGTCACTGAGGATCAGCAGACCGTTGGCAATGGCGTCGCTGGAGGCATTCAACAACGCCTCAAGCTCGGCCTCGCTGAGGTATTCCAGCAATTTTTCACTGTTGGCCTGCAGGTCGGCGAGCAGGGCGAACACTTGCCGGATGTCATCCCAGACGCCATTCAGGGCTTTCTCGAATCCGCGCCAGTCGGCCTGTTGCAATTGACCGTAACGGCCAAGAAATCCGGCGCTGGAAAACTCCGTCCACTGCGGCTGAAATTCTGTCCACTCAGCGCGCAGCCAGCCTTCCAGGCCTGCAATGACACCTTCATAAGAGGCATACAACGCCTGCACATGGTCGGTGGACACATCGGGAAAGAAGGTGATGCGATAACGCTGGCCCCGATCACAGTTGGTCACCTGCAGAATGCCGCTGGGCCCGATGGTGTGGTGCAGCGGTTCGCCAAAAGTCAGGATACCGCCGACATCGGCAAGCACCGGTTCGAGGGTCACCGGCGTATCGCCAATCGGCACAAACCGCGCGGCCTCGAACATGTGCACCAGCGTCAGCGACCCGCTGGCCGAGCACATGACCACCGATGAACTGAGCGGTTGGCGCGACTTGATCGGCGCGCTGAGGCGCACGTCGTTGCCGACGGTGAACACCTGCTCGACATCCAGCGCGGAGCCTGTCCAGAACTGCTCGGCCCAGGCGTCGTAGTGGTTCAGGCACAGGCGGAACTCGCGGATCAGGTGTTCGAAGTCCGGCTCGTCCGGGTTCAAAGCAGCAACAACGAGCAGGCCGATGCTGTTGTTCAGGGCCAGCAGCCGATCGGTTGGGAGCATTCGCAGTCTCTCGCGCACATCAAAAAGGTGCGGGGACTTTGCGGGGGATCAATCAGGAAAGAAGTCGGGCGAGTAGGCGATGTCTGTAGGATGTTTCGCTAAATGTTCTGGAGTCGTTCATCGCTGCAACGGACATTGCCCGTTGCTCAATGTCCGCCACGCTCGTTATGCTGCTGAACCCTTTAATCAGATCCGCGTAGCGGCGCCAACTGTGCCGCCCGGGATATCTTTGTTAACGGATCCGATGATGAATGCACCGCTGAAGGCGTTCGGCCCGATCAAGGCCGTGATTTTCGATATGGACGGTTTGCTGCTGGACACCGAGGGCATTTACACCGAAGTCACCTCGCTGATTGCCCAGCGTTACGGGCGCACCTTCGACTGGAGCGTCAAGCAGAACATCATTGGTCGCGGGGCCAACGATCTGGCCAATTACGTGGTGCAGGCGCTGGATCTGCCGATCACCGCCGAAGAGTTTCTGGTGATCCGCGAACCACTGATGCGTGAGCGTTTCCCAACAGCGCAAGCGATGCCCGGTGCCGAGGAGCTGATTCGCCACCTCAAGGCGCACAATATTCCAATCGCGGTGGGCACCAGTTCATCGCGTCAATCGTTCGGCCAGAAAACCACGCTGCACCGCGACTGGTTTGCGTTGTTCGACTTCATCGTCACTGCAGATGATCCGGAAGTCGGCGCGGCCAAACCGGCGCCGGATATCTTCCTGACCGCTGCCCGTCGTTTGGGTGTCGCGCCTGAAGATTGTCTGGTGTTCGAGGATTCGCCGTTTGGCGTGACCGCTGCGAAAGCCGCAGGCATGACAGCGATTGCCATCCCCGATGCTGCCATGGCCGATGAAAAATACGCACACGCTGACGGGATTCTGCGCACACTGAAAGCGTTTACTCCGAGTGCTTGCGGCTTGCCGGCGCTGGAATGGACGTAAGCATCTGACACAAAAAACGCCGCCCCTCTGTAACAAGAGGGGCGGCGTTTTTCGTTCAGTCGACTCAGATAAATCAGGCGCCGAAACCACCGTCGATGGTCAGGCTGGCACCGGTAATGTAACCGGCTTCCGGGCCTGCCAGATAAGCGACGAAACTGGCGATTTCTTCGGCTTTACCGTAACGACCCACTGCCATCAACGGGATCAGGCTTTCGGCGAAGTCACCGTGCGCCGGGTTCATGTCGGTGTCGACCGGGCCTGGCTGCACGTTGTTGACGGTGATACCGCGTGGGCCGAGGTCGCGGGCCAGGCCTTTGGTCAGGCCAACCAGTGCTGATTTGCTCATCGCATACACACCGCCGCCGGCGAAGGGCATGCGGTCGGCGTTGGTGCTGCCGATGTTGATGATGCGTGCGCCTTCGCCCATGTGTTTGGCGGCTTCCTGGGAGGCGATGAAGACGCTGCGAATGTTGATCGCCACGGTCTGGTCGAAGTCTTCAAGTTTGAAATCTTCCAGCGGTGCGACGGCCAGTACGCCAGAGTTGTTGACCAGAATGTCGAGGCGGCCAAAGGCTTCGACTGTGGCGCTGACGGCGTGGCGAATGGCGGCGGCATCAGCGCTGTCAGCCTTGATCGCCAAGGCTTTGCCACCGTTGGCGGTGATGCTGTTCTGCAATTCTTCGGCTTTGGCGGTGGAGCTGACGTAGGTGAAGGCTACTGCGGCGCCTTCAGCGGCCAGGCGTTTGACGATGGCTGCGCCGATACCACGGGAACCGCCTTGAATCAGAGCAACTTTACCGCTGAGGTGTTGAGTGGTCATGTTCGATCTCCAGAGTGGTCAAGGCGGGAATGCCTTGTTATTGGTGCCGAGTATCGGCGTGGTATCGACAACTGTGTAGACCATGATTGCTATAGTCTGTGTAAACCAGAAGTTTATAGTGGCGGATCATGGAAACCTTCAGCAGCATTGAATGCTTTGTGCGCAGTGCCGAAGTCGGCAGCTTTGCCGAGGCCGCACGGCGCTTGAGCCTGACCCCGGCAGCCGTCGGCAAAAGTGTGGCCAAACTCGAAGTGCGGCTCGGCGTGCGGCTGTTCCAGCGTAGTACACGCAGCCTGACGCTGACCGAGGCCGGGCAACTTTTCCTGGATCAGGTCAGTGGCAGTTTGACGACGATTCAAAATGCCGTGGCCAATCTGTCCAGTGTCGAAGGGCTGCCGGCGGGAACGCTGAAAGTCAGCATGGGCGCAGCGTTTGGCTGCCTGCATATCGTGCCGATGCTCGGTGAGTTTCTGCGACGATATCCGGCGATCAATCCGGACTGGCATTTCGATAATCGACAGGTCGATCTGATCGGACAGGGCTTTGATGCGGCCATTGGTGGTGGTTTTGAACTGCCGCAAGGGGTGATCGCGCGCAAGTTGAGCCCGGCGCACCGGATATTGGTCGCGTCCACCGACTATTTACAGGCCAATCCCGCGATCATCGAGCCGGATGACCTCAGCCATCACGACGGCATTCTGATCCGTTCCCCGCAAACCGGACGCGTGCGTTCCTGGCAATTGACCGGGCGCAATCCACAGAACTGTCGGCCGTTGATGCTCAAGGCGCGGATGACCATGAGTGATTCGGAGGCCGCTTGCAGGACGGCGGCGCAAGGCTTGGGAATCGCGCTGGTGAGCATGCCGTTTGCGGTGGGCTATCTGGAGGCGGGGACGTTGCAGCGGGTGTTGCCGGACTGGTTTGTCGATGATGGCAACATCTCGATCTATTACGCCGAACATAAGTTGTTGCCGGGCAAGACGCGGGCGTTTGTCGATCATGTGATTGAGCAGTTTGCCGAGAGAGGGTTGGCGCGGCGGTTCAGTGCTATTTGATCAAGGCTTTAGACCGAGTCGCTGCCTTCGCGAGCAGGCTCGCTCCCACATTTGGAATGCATTTCCCCTGTGGGAGCGAGCCTGCTCGCGAATGGGGCGACTCGGTTTCCGAGGATGACCTCAGCGGGCGAACCGCCCCGGCCAGCCAATGATGTTCTTCGGCCGAGGTGTCGCATACGTTCGCACCTTCGACGTCGACAAACGCAAGCGCACCAGCGATTCCGCAATCGTCACCGCCGCCGTCACCCCATCCACCACCGGCACCCCGGTACGTCGACGAATCTGCTCATCCAGCCCGGCCATGCCACCGCAACCCAGGCAGATCACCTCGGCTTTGTCCTGCGTCACCGCCAGTTCAGCCTGATGCACGATCGCTTCCAGCGCGCGCTGCGGCTCATGCTCCAGCTCCAGAACGGCCAGACCACTGGCCCGCACTGACGCGCAACGGTCCCACAGACCCGACAGTTTCAGCCGATCCTCAATCAATGGCACGGTGCGATCCAGCGTGGTCACCACTGAATACGCGTGACCGAGAAACATCGCCGTACTCGCTGCCGCATCAGTGATATCCACCACTGGCACATTGAGCAATTCCTGCAAACCTTCGCGACCATGTTCGCCGTAACCGGCCTGAATCACCGCATCGAACGGCTGATCGTAGGACATCACCCGATCCATCACCGCGATGGCCGCCAGATAGCTTTCGAAGTTGCCTTCAATCGAGTCGGCACCGAAGTACGGTGTCAAACCGACGATTTCGGTACCGGGTGACGCAACAGCCTGCGCCGATCGGGCGATGGCCTCAGTGATGGACTCGGTGGTGTTGACGTTGACCACGAGAATACGCATGGGGAAATCCTTATTGCGGGCAGTTCTGCGGCCCGAAATCCGGGCCGCGAGGAAGTTAATGGCAGACGTTGTCGACAGCGATCGATTCGCCGCTGACGTCGGCGTAGTGCGGCTGGCGCTTGGCGATGATCAGATAAAGCATTCCGGCGATCCCGGCGCCGATCAGCCAGGAGAACGGCGAGACGCTGTGGAAGCCCGGTACCAGTGCCAGGACGATGGCGATCAGCGCCGCAGGAATAAACGCCGCCACCGCACGGAAATTGACGCCTCGGCTGTAGTAATAAGCGCCGTTGGGATCTTCGCTGTAGAGCTGCGGTACGTTGATCCGGCCTTTGCGGATCAGCCAGTAGTCGACCATGATCACCCCGTACAACGGGCCGAGCAGGGCGCCGAGACCGGACAGGAAGTACACGATTACCAGCGGGCTGTTGTAGAGATTCCACGGCAGGATCAGCACCGCGATGGTCGCACTGATCAGTCCGGCGCGGCGGAAGGTCAGGTACTTCGGCGCCAGGTTGCTGAGGACGAACGCCGGGGCAACGAAGTTGGCCATGATGTTCACCGCCACGGTAACGATCAGGAACGCCAGGCAACCGAGTACCAGGAAGAACGTGTTGGGAATCGAGGCGATGATTTCGGTCGGGCTTTCAATGATCCGGCCATTGATCTGAAATTGCGCGCCGCAGAGCAGGACAGTAATCGCGGCGAACACCAGAATATTCACCGGCAAACCCCAGAAGTTTCCTACCTTGATGGTTTTGCGGCACGGCGAAGAGCGGGCGAAGTCGCAGAAATTCAGAATCAGCGTGCCGTAGATCGCCAGCCACAACGCGCCGCCGGCAAAAATGTTGCGCCACATTTCGCCACCCGTGAGCGGTTCGCGGATCGCCCAGGCGATGGTCGCGTTGGCCTGGAAGTACATCCACGCGGCGAGGGCGGCGACGGTCAGCAGAATCACCGGTCCGGCAAAGGCTTCGTAACGGCGCACCATTTCCATGCCGTAGGCAAGGATCGCCAGTTGCACGAGCCAGATCGCCACGAAACATACCCAACCCAAGGTCGATAGTCCGAGAATCGAATCGTGGTCATATTCGGCGAAGCCGGGATGCACTGCGGTGAGCAACACGCGGAACACCACCGACGCCAGATACGTCTGAATGCCAAACCAGGCAATGGCGATAACCGCGCGGATCAGCGCAGGAATTTGCGCGCCATGGATGCCGAAACTGATCCGGCTGATCACCGGAAACGGCACGCCGGTTTTCTGCCCCATGTAGCCGGACAGGTTCATGAAAAAGTAAACCAGCGCCGCACCAATCCCCAGCGACAGCAGAATCTGCCAGCCACCCAAGCCCAAGGCGTACAGGCCAATGGCGAACGAGTAGTTGGCGATGTTGTGCACATCGTTGGTCCACAGGGCGAAGATGCTGTATTTGCCCCAGCGTCGACCTTCGGCCTTGGTTGGCGCCAGATCACTGTTGTGCAGACGCGGACTCAGTTGCAGCGGCTCAATCAGGGCATCGTGCGGCGACGGTTGATCGAGAGCAGAGGCGGGCAGATTCAGCGCGATGTTGTTGGAGAGACTTGTACGCATTCCGGCAGGCTCCTGATGTTCAGGGCCGCGATGACTGTGCATGAGCGGTCAGGCTCGACATATCTTCGTCGCGGCCAGCAACATCACTGGTTACGGGGCATCTGCAGCCTGTACGGGATAGGGCGCTTCAGGCTTGCGGATCGAAAGTGGGTTTATGTTTTGCAGTTTTGTATACAAAACATGCATGCACTAAAGCCAGATTTGTGCCAGTTGCGGCTCTATAGAAGGCCGTACTCATTTCGAAAAGTTATCTAAGTTCGTTAAGTCTTTGAAAATAATTGGTTAAAAATTGACCGTTCGAACAGGTATTTATTTTTGGAGGGCGATTTCGATGGCGGGCGGAGGCGAGGGGTTTTTGGCTGGGATGTAACTTTTCAGGGCGCTCAAAGTAAAAAGTGCACACATAAATGGCACCGATGGTGACATTCGTGTGTACACGTTTTTAAGGTCGCGCAGGTGCAGAGTGTGGGAGCGAGCCTGCTCGCGAATGCGTTGGATCAGTCAACGAAGATGTCGATTGGGACTACGCATTCGCGAGCAGGCTCGCTCCCACAGTGGGATGTCACTGGAATTGGAGATCAGGCCTTGCTGATGATATTCCCGGCATGCAACCCGCATTCTTTCTGCGTCGCCTCTTCCCACCACCAACGGCCTTCGCGCTCGTGCTGGTTCGGCAGGACAGGGCGGGTGCACGGTTCGCAGCCGATGCTGATGAAACCGCGTTCATGCAAGCTGTTGTACGGCAGCTCGAGCATGCGGATGTAGCCCCAGATCTCTTCGCTGGTCATCTGCGCCAACGGGTTGAACTTGTACAGGGTGCGCTCCGGTGTGGAGAACGCGGTGTCGATTTCCATCGCTGCCACGGCGCTGCGAGTGCCCGGGCTCTGATCGCGGCGCTGGCCGGTGGCCCAGGCTTTAACGTCGGACAGTTTGCGACGCAGCGGTTCGATCTTGCGGATGCCACAGCATTCGCCGTGGCCGTCCTTGTAGAAACTGAACAGGCCTTTTTCCTTCACGAACGGTTCCAGTTTCGTGTAGTCCGGCGACACCAGTTCGATGTCGATCTTGTAGTGCTCGCGCACCTGATCGATGAAGCGGTAAGTCTCCGGGTGCAGGCGGCCGGTGTCGAGGCTGAACACCTTGACGTTCTTGTTGAGCTTCCAGGCCATGTCCACCAGCACCACATCCTCGGCGCCGCTGAAAGATATCCACAGGTCATCGCCGAACTCGGCAAACGCGAGTTTGAGGATGTCTTGCGCGGATTTGTTGGCATAGGTCGTGGCGAGTTCCACGATGTCGAACGTTGCACTCATCAGGGCGGCTTCCTACAGGTCGGTGGCGCTGGGCGCTCTATATGGGGCCGATGGTAACAAAAAGCGGCAGCGCTCGGGGCGCGCTGTGCGTTGCACGCCTGGATGTGAGCGGCTAGAGTTCGGCCTCGCTCGACTCAAATAATCAATACAAACGGGAGTGTCTTGTGGAAATTGCTTGCCTGGATCTTGAAGGGGTGTTGGTGCCGGAAATCTGGATCGCCTTCGCCGAAAAAACCGGAATCGACTCCCTCAAGGCTACCACCCGGGACATTCCCGATTACGACGTGCTGATGAAGCAGCGTCTGCGCATCCTCGATGAGCATGGCTTGAAGCTTTCGGACATTCAGGAAGTGATCGCCACGTTGAAGCCGCTGGATGGCGCGGTGGAGTTCGTCAACTGGCTGCGCGAACGCTTTCAGGTGGTGATTCTGTCGGATACGTTCTACGAGTTCTCGCAGCCGCTGATGCGTCAACTGGGCTTCCCGACGTTGCTTTGCCATCGTTTGATTACTGACGAGACCGGGCGGGTGACCAGCTATCAGTTGCGTCAGAAAGATCCGAAGCGGCAGTCGGTGCTGGCGTTCAAGAGCCTGTATTACCGGGTGATTGCGGCGGGGGATTCGTATAACGATACGACGATGCTGGGCGAGGCGGATGCCGGGATTCTGTTTCATGCGCCGGAGAATGTGATTCGCGAGTTTCCGCAGTTTCCTGCGGTGCATACGTTTGCCGAGTTGAAGCAGGAATTCCTCAAGGCCTCGAACAGAGAGTTGAGCTTGTAGTCGTCTGAAAAGACGCTATCGCGAGCAGGCTCACTCCTACAGGGGAACGCATTCCAAATGTAGGAGTGAGCCTGCTCGCGATGGCTTTTAGAGGTTCTGCAGGGTTTCCAGCAAAATCTTCACTTTAGTGATCGACTCCTGATACTCGGCCTGCCAATCCGAATCCGCCACAATCCCGCCACCGCCCCAGCAACACACCTGCCCATCCTTGACCAACAGACTGCGAATCGCGATGGAACTGTCCATTTCGCCGCGCACGTCCAGGTACAGCAATGACCCGCAATACAGGCCGCGCCGGGTCGGCTCCAATTCATCAATGATCTGCATCGCACGTATCTTCGGCGCACCGGTGATCGAGCCGCCGGGGAAACTGCCGGCAATCAAATCCAGTGCGTCGCGATCATCCGCCAATTCACCGGTGACGCTGCTGACCAAGTGATGTACGTTCGGATAGCTTTCCAGGCTGAACAACTCCGGCACGCGCACCGAGCCGATGCGGCAGGTGCGCCCAAGATCGTTGCGCAGAAGGTCGACGATCATCAGGTTTTCCGCGCGATCCTTGGGGCTGGCCAGCAGTTCGGCGGCATTGGCGGCGTCTTCGTCAGGTGTCAGGCCGCGCGGGCGGGTGCCTTTGATCGGGCGGGTTTCGACCTGACGCTG
Organism: Pseudomonas sp. 43A; assembly: GCF_013363935.1. Taxonomy (NCBI): domain Bacteria; kingdom Pseudomonadati; phylum Pseudomonadota; class Gammaproteobacteria; order Pseudomonadales; family Pseudomonadaceae; genus Pseudomonas; species Pseudomonas sp. 43A. The sequence goes on along the minus strand of NZ_CP054880.1, from coordinate 5,063,614 downwards.
GCTGACTTTGACGAAGCGTTCCGGCGACAGGCTCAACACCGCGCCGCCGTCGGGCAGGCTCTGGAAACCGGAGAACGGTGTCGGGCAGGCTTCGCGCAACTTGCAGTAAGCCAGCCACGGATCGCCCTGACACGTAGCGCGGAAGCGCTGGGCGAAGTTGACCTGATAGCAATCGCCGGCCTGGATGTAATGCTGAATGCGTTCGAAGGCTTGGCGGTAGTCGTCGGCCGAAAGGTCGGCGGTCATCGGGGCGTTCAGTTTGAACGGTGTCAATGCCTCAGCATGCGGCTCGGTGAACAGCGCGATCAGCCGGTGTCTCTCGCTGTCGATCATGGACGGATGGAAGACCAATTGGCTGGTGGCCGACTGGTGATCGCTGATCAGTGCCCAGGCATACAGACCAAAGCGCGCGTCCGGCAATTGCAGATCATCGCGGGCCTGACGCGGCAGGTTTTCCAGATGCCGACCGAAGTCGTAGCTCAGGTAGCCGATCAAGCCGCCCGCGAATGGCAGCTCGAAACCCGCTGGCAAATCAGCCTCACCCAGGCGACTGAGATTGTTCCGCAGACGTTGCAGGAAGTGCGCGCCGCTCTCGTCCGGCAACACCGCCAGTTGTTCCAGCGGCCAGGCGCTGAGCAGGTCATAACGGCCACGGTCAGCGCTCGGGCGGCCACTGTCGAGCAGCACGGCGCCGGGCGCGTTGCGGATGGCCGCGAAGTAGTCGGCGGGATTGGCGCGGTAGGGCAGCGGGTGTACGGAACAGGTCAACATGGGCGAGGCAGATCGGCCGTTGAGGCGGGGTGGGGATTGTAGTCCTCTCCGATGCCAGATCAAAGTCAAAAGCCTCCCCCTCACCCCAACCCTCTCCCCCAAGGGGGCGAGGGGGAAGGGAGCCGATCTTTATGCTTTTCAAAGCCTGAGTTCGACTCGAAATTCGGAAAGGGCGCCGACCTTCATACTTTTCAACGCCTGAGTTCGACTCAAGACTTTCAAGTCGGCGTATTTCCAGCATCCACCTCGGTCAGTCCCCTCTCCCTCTGGGAGAGGGCTAGGGTGAGGGGCTTTTAGCTTTTCAGCTCTTGAGCTATTAGCCTTCGACCGCAGGAATATGCCCAAACATTTCCTGAGTAAACGCCACACGCTCTTCAACCGTCTCCGTCACCCCACGCGCCTTCAGCTCTTCCAGCCGCGCTTCCACCGCGTGCGTGCGCAACGTCAGCCCACAGTCATTGGCAATCTGAATATTCAGCCCCGGCCGCGCATTCAACTCCAGAATCAGCGGCCCTTTCTCCTGATCGAGCACCATATCAACGCCGATATAGCCCAACCCGCACAGCTCATAACAGCCCGCCGCGAGTTTCATGAAACCGTCCCAGTAGGGCAGTTGCACGCCATCCACCGCGTTGGTGGTGTCGGGGTGTTTGGTGATGATGTTGTTCAGCCAGGTGCCTCGCAACGTCAAACCGGTCGCCAGATCGACACCGACGCCAATCGCGCCCTGGTGCAGGTTGGCCTTGCCGCCAGACTGCCGGGTTGGCAGGCGCAGCATCGCCATCACCGGATAACCCATCAGGACGATGATGCGGATGTCCGGCACGCCTTCATAACTGATGCTTTTGAAGATCTGATCCGGGGTCACCCGGTATTCGATCAGCGCCCGGTCACGGTGGCCGCCCAGCGAGTACAAACCGGTGAGAATGCTCGAGATGTGATGCTCCAGCTCCTCATGGGCAAGGATCTTGCCCGACACCGTGCGATAGCGGCCCTCGAAGCGGTCGGCAATCACGATGATGCCGTCACCGCCGGCGCCCTGCGCCGGTTTGATCACAAAGTCGCTGCGCCCGCCGATGATCTCGCCGAGTTTGTCGATTTCCTTCTCGGTGGAGATCACGCCATATAACTCCGGCACGTGAATGCCGGCCTCGATGGCGCGTTCCTTGGTGATGATCTTGTCATCGACGATCGGGTACAGACTGCGCTTGTTGTACTTGAGCACGTAGTCGGCGTTACGCCGATTGATGCCCATGATGCCCCGCGCCTCCAGCGCTTTCCAGGTCTTCCAGAAACCGAACATCAGGCGTCAGCCTTCTTCAGGAAAGCCTTGAAACGCACCAGTTCGGTCAGGCGGTAGCCGCGATAGCGACCCATCGCCAGCATGAAACCGACCAGAATCAGCAGGATCGCCGGGAAGGTGAACACGAAGTACACCAGCTCAGGCACGGTCATGATCAAGTGCGCCAGAGAGGCGGCGAACAGCGTGCCGATCGCGACTTTCAGCGCATGGCTGGCGCCGCGCTCTTCCCAGGTGATCGACAGGCGTTCAATGGTCATGGTCAGAATCACCATCGGGAACAGCGCCACGGACAAGCCGCGCTCCAGACCAAGTTTATGACTGAACAGACTGATGGCCGCGATCAGTACCACGACAAAGGTCAACACCACCGACAGTCGCGGCAGCATTTGCAGTTTCAGGTGTTCCAGATAAGAACGTAATGACAGGCCCAGCGCCGTAATCACGGTAAACAGCAGAATGCCGAAGCCCAGTTGCGTTTCACGGAAGGCGAGGGCGATCAACACCGGGGTGAACGTGCCGAGGGTCTGCAGGCCGATCAGGTTGCGCAGGATCAGAATCACCAGCACGCCAATCGGGATCATCACCATGATCATGAACGTTTGCTGAGTCTGTAGCGGCAAGCCGTACAGCGAGTATTCAAGGAAGTTGGCGTCGGTGTTCTCGTCGGTCAGCTTGGCCAGACGAATCGCATTCATCTCGCTGTTGTTCAGGCTGAAGGTCACGTTGGCTTTTTTGCCGCCGTCGACGGTGATCAGGTTTTCATCGCCGGTCCACCACAGCAGGCGGTCGGTCGGCAGGCCTTGCTCGCCGGTTTCCGGGTTGAAGTACAGCCAGTCGTTGCCGTTGAAGCTGCGCAGCCACAGTTCAGGCGTTTGCGGCTGATCGGCGACGAGGCGGATGGTGTGGACTTTTTCCACCGGCACGTGGGCGATGGACAGCAGCAGTTCGACGATTTTGGCTTTGTGCGGCGTCGACGGATCGCCGGCCAGCAGCAGTTTCACGTTGTCATCGTTGACGTTGTTGACGCGTTTGATCGCCTCGCCAATGAACGTTTCGACGTCGGCCGAGTGCTGGCGGATCGGCGCGAGCAGGGCTTCGGCGGCGATTTTCTCAGGGCCTTCGATGGCGATGCTGTCGCGGAAGGTCGGGCCTTTGATCTTGGTCTTTTCCGCGGTGTAGCGCTTGGTCAGCACCAGACGGTAATAAAGGGTCTGGTTGCCCTTGGCCCGGCGTGCCGACCAGGTGACCTTGCGGTTGCCGTCGACGCGGTTCACGGCGACGCCGTAGTTATTGGAGATAAAACTTTCGTTGAGGCTGACGTAATCGCGGCTCAACGGTGGCACGAACATCTGGATCTTCACCGGATCCTTGGTGCTGGCGACGAACTCGACCTTGGCGTCGATGTTCCACAAGTCGTCGGTTGCATCTTCGGTCACCGGGATGCCGAGCACGAAAATCTGATAGGCCGTAACCGAAACGCCCAGAAGCACCAGAATGGTGATCAGGATTTTCAGGTGGAAGGTTAGAGAACGCATGGAAATTACTCGGCGGTATGAGCGGCGATAGTGCAGGCGGGTTTGCCGGCAGCGTATTTAAGACTGGGGTCGACCAGCGCGTCGAAGCGTTTCAGCGCTTCGGAGCCAATCAAAAGCGGATATTGGAACGCACTTCGGTCGGTCAGGTTCACTTCGATGCTGCGCATTGCCGATCCCATGCAGATATCCAGCTCGATCACCGGACGAGCGGTGTACTTCTTGCCTTCTTCCGGGTCGTAGTCGCCGGCGCGGCGCTTGATCTTGCTGACCCGGGCCAACGGCCGTTCGATCGGGTGCGAATGCGCGGCGTCGATCGCCAGGTAGAAACGTACCCAGGACTCGCCATTGCGTTTAAAGCGTTTGATGTCGCGGGCACTCAGCGAGGCGGTTTTCGCGCCGGTGTCGAGTTTGGCCGCGACTTCCAGATTGATGCCGTCAAGCGAAGCGTATTCGTTGAGGCCGTACACGGTTTTTTCCCCCGCGGCGGCTAGGCCGGGCAGGCAAAACAGGGCAAAGAATGTGGGGAAGGGCTTGAGTCTCATAAATCCTGGTGCGCAGCGTTCCGTTTTCGGTTCAGGTCCCTGGCAAAACTTGCGCAAGGCCCTTCGTGTGCCTATCAGCTTTTTATGACAAGCCGTACAAATGGCCAGCAAATGCGGGCGGCATTCTAGCACGGTGGTTTTATGGCGCCAGCGCCGGGGCCGGTCTATAACCCTTGGGGATGTCAGAAGCTGTTATTAGACGATTGTCGACAATATCTATTTATCCTTTGACTGATGCGGGCGAATTGGCTAGTTTTTGCCGCATTGGATTTAAAGGTGTCGACAATCATGCTGGATCAACTCGATCCCCCGGTCATCAGCGGCGACGATTCCGAAACACTCTCGGAAAACGTCTTCCGGCGCATTCAGGCAGCTATCGTCAAAGGCGAGATCGCGCCGGGCAGCAAGATCTCTGAGCCGGAGCTGGCGCGCACCTATGGCATCAGCCGTGGGCCATTGCGTGAGGCGATTCATCGCCTGGAAGGCCAGCGCTTGCTGGTGCGCGTGCCGCACGTCGGCGCGCGCGTGGTCTCGCTCAGCCATGCCGAATTACTCGAACTCTACGAAATCCGCGAATCCCTCGAAGGCATGGCCTGCCGTCTGGCGGCCGAACGCATGAGCGTCGAAGAAATCGACGAACTGCGCCGGGTGCTGGAAACCCACGAGCGCGACGCGGCGTTTCAGGCTGGCGTCGGCTACTACCAGCAGGAAGGCGATTTCGACTTTCACTACCGGATCATCCAGGGCAGCGGCAACCGCACGCTGACGCAGATGCTCTGCGGCGAGTTGTATCAATTGGTGCGCATGTACCGCATCCAGTTTTCCACCACACCGAACCGCCCGCGCCAGGCCTTTGCCGAACACCACCGCATTCTCGATGCCATCGCCGACCGTGACGGCGAGCTTGCGGAATTGTTGATGCGCCGTCACATCGGCGCCTCGAAACGCAACATCGCCCGTCATTACCAGGACGGCGCCCACAATAAGACAGCCACTGAACGAGGTGAGTCATGAGTTCCAAGCACAGCACTCCAGGCCAGCGTTTCCGCGATGCGGTCGCCAGCGAGCACCCATTGCAGGTGGTCGGCGCGATCAACGCCAACCACGCGCTGCTGGCCAAGCGCGCCGGTTTCAAGGCGATCTACCTGTCCGGTGGCGGGGTGGCCGCAGGTTCTCTCGGCGTGCCGGATCTGGGCATCACCGGCTTGGATGACGTGCTGACCGACGTGCGCCGGATCACCGATGTCTGCGATTTGCCGCTGCTGGTCGATGTCGACACCGGTTTCGGCTCGTCGGCGTTCAACGTGGCGCGCACGGTCAAGTCGATGATCAAGTACGGCGCGGCGGCGATTCACATCGAGGATCAGGTCGGCGCCAAGCGCTGCGGCCACCGTCCGAATAAAGAGATCGTCAGTCAGCAGGAAATGGTCGACCGCATCAAAGCTGCCGTCGATGCTCGCACCGACGACAGCTTCGTGATCATGGCGCGTACCGATGCGCTGGCGGTGGAAGGTCTGGAATCGGCACTTGATCGCGCCGCCGCGTGCATCGAGGCCGGCGCCGACATGATCTTCCCGGAAGCCATCACTGAACTGGAGATGTACAAGCTGTTCGCCAACCGAGTGAAAGCGCCGATCCTGGCCAACATCACCGAGTTCGGCGCGACGCCGCTGTACACCACCGAGCAACTGGCCAGCGCCGACGTGTCGCTGGTGCTCTATCCGCTGTCGGCGTTCCGCGCGATGAACAAGGCTGCGGAAAACGTTTACACCGCAATCCGCCGCGACGGCACGCAGCAGAATGTCATCGACACCATGCAGACTCGCATGGAGCTTTACGATCGCATCGATTACCACACGTTCGAGCAGAAGCTCGATGCGTTGTTTGCCGCCAAGAAATAAAGATCAAAAGATCGCAGCCTGCGGCAGCTCCTACATGAACCGCATTCCCTGTAGGAGCTGACGAGTGCAACGAGGCTGCGATCTTTTCGCCACACTCCCTAACAAATTCAAGATTGGAGATAGAAATGGCCGAAGCAAAAGTACTCAGTGGCGCCGGGCTCCGTGGCCAGGTTGCCGGGCAAACCGCACTGTCCACCGTGGGCCAGGCCGGTGCCGGGCTGACCTATCGCGGCTACGACGTGCGCGAACTGGCAGCCGATGCGCAATTTGAAGAGGTCGCTTACCTGCTGCTTTACGGCGAGCTACCGACCCAGGCGCAGCTCGACGAATACCAAGGCAAACTGAGCAAGCTGCGCGACCTGCCGCAAGCGCTGAAAGAAGTGCTCGAACGCATCCCCGCCGACGCCCACCCGATGGACGTAATGCGCACCGGTTGCTCGTTCCTCGGCAACCTCGAACCGGAGAAAGACTTCTCTGAGCAGCGCGACAAGACTGACCGTCTGCTCGCCGCATTCCCGGCGATCATGTGCTACTGGTATCGCTTCAGCCACGACGGCAAACGCATCAATTGCGTCAGCGACGAGCCGACCATCGGCGGCCACTTCCTGCACCTGCTGCACGACAAGAAGCCAAGCGAGCTGCACGTCAAGGTGATGAACGTCTCGCTGATCCTTTACGCCGAGCACGAATTCAACGCCTCGACCTTCACCGCCCGCGTCTGCGCCTCGACTCTGTCTGATTTGTATTCTTGCGTAACGGCCGCTATTGGTTCGCTGCGCGGCCCCCTGCATGGCGGCGCCAACGAAGCGGCGATGGAAATGATCGAGCGCTTCTCGTCGCCGGAAGACGCGATCAAAGGCACCCTCGGCATGCTCGAGCGCAAAGACAAGATCATGGGCTTCGGCCACGCGATCTATAAGGACAGCGATCCGCGCAACGAGGTGATCAAGGGCTGGTCGAAAAAGCTCGCCGATGAAGTCGGTGACAAGGTGCTGTTCCCGGTATCCGAAGCCATCGACAAGACCATGTGGGAGCAGAAAAAATTGTTCCCCAACGCCGATTTCTACCATGCCTCGGCGTACCACTTCATGGGCATTCCGACCAAGCTGTTCACACCGATCTTCGTCTGCTCGCGCCTGACCGGCTGGGCCGCGCACGTGTTCGAACAACGTGCCAACAACCGCATCATCCGCCCCAGCGCCGAGTACATCGGCGTCGAACAGCGCAAGTTCGTGCCAATAGAACGTCGCTGAATGGTGAGTGCCAACCATCGGCATTGAAATCACCCAGATCCTGTGGGAGCGAGCTTGCTCGCGAATGCGGTAGATCAGTCGACATTGATGCTGAATGTCAGTCCGTCTTCGCGAGCAAGCTCGCTCCCACAGTGGCCGGTGTGAATTTCAGGTCGGTGTTTGCCCACCCTTTGCAACCACCGTGACCCGAGTCCTGACCCGATGAACACAGAATTCCGCAAAACCCTGCCCGGCAGCCCTCTGGATTATTTCGACGCTCGCGCAGCTGTCGAAGCGATCCAGCCCGGCAGTTACGCCACCCTGCCGTACACCTCTCGCGTGCTGGCGGAAAACCTCGTGCGTCGCTGCGACCCGGCCACGCTCACCGATTCCCTCAAGCAACTGATCGAACGCAAGCGCGACCTCGACTTCCCATGGTTCCCGGCGCGTGTGGTCTGCCACGACATTCTCGGCCAGACCGCGTTGGTCGACCTCGCCGGCCTGCGCGACGCCATCGCGTTGCAGGGCGGCGACCCGGCGCAGGTCAACCCGGTGGTGCCGACGCAATTGATCGTCGACCATTCGCTGGCGGTGGAAGCGGGCGGTTTCGACAAGCAGGCGTTCGAGAAGAACCGCGCCATCGAAGACCGTCGCAACGAAGACCGTTTCCACTTCATCAACTGGACCAAAAAAGCCTTCAAGAACGTCGACGTGATCCCGCCGGGCAACGGCATCATGCACCAGATCAACCTGGAGAAAATGTCTCCGGTGATCCAGGTGCGTGAGGGCGTGGCATTCCCTGATACCTGTGTCGGTACCGACAGTCATACGCCGCATGTCGATGCTTTGGGCGTGATCGCCATCGGTGTCGGCGGCCTCGAAGCCGAGAGCGTGATGCTCGGTCGCGCGTCGTGGATGCGCCTGCCGGAAAGCGTTGGCGTCGAACTGACTGGCAAGCTGCAACCGGGTATCACCGCCACCGACATGGTGCTGGCGCTGACCGAATACCTGCGCAAACAGAAAGTCGTCGGCGCGTGGCTGGAGTTCTTCGGCGAAGGCGCAGCGGCGCTGACCCTCGGCGACCGCGCGACCATCTCCAACATGGCCCCGGAATACGGCGCCACCGCGGCGATGTTCTACATCGACCAGCAGACCATCGATTACCTGAAACTCACCGGCAGGGAAGACCAGCAAGTACAGCTCGTAGAGCAATACGCCAAGCTCACCGGCCTGTGGGCCGACAGTCTAAAAGGAGCGCAATACGAGCGCGGCCTGACATTTGATCTGTCGTCGGTGGTGCGCAACATGGCCGGCCCAAGCAACCCGCACGCTCGTGTTGCAGTGTCGGATCTGGCAGCCAAGGGCATTTCCGGGCAGTGGGATGACGTGCCGGGGCAAATGCCCGACGGCGCAGTGATCATCGCCGCCATCACCAGTTGCACCAACACCAGCAACCCGCGCAACGTCATCGCTGCGGGCCTGCTCGCGCGCAACGCCAACAAACTCGGTCTGACCCGCAAGCCGTGGGTGAAATCCTCGCTGGCACCGGGTTCGAAAACCGTCGCGCTGTACCTCGACGAAGCAGGGCTGACCACTGAGCTGGAGCAGCTTGGTTTCGGTGTCGTAGCCTTCGCCTGCACCACCTGCAATGGCATGTCCGGCGCGCTCGATCCGCTGATCCAGCAAGAGATCATCGACCGCGATCTGTACGCCACCGCCGTGCTTTCCGGCAACCGCAACTTTGACGGCCGCATTCACCCGTATGCCAAGCAAGCGTTCCTCGCTTCGCCGCCGCTGGTGGTCGCATACGCCATCGCCGGGACCATCCGTTTCGACATCGAAAAAGATGTGTTGGGCGTGGTCGACGGCAAGGAAATCCGCCTCAAAGACATCTGGCCGAGCGACGAGGAAATCGACGCCGTGGTGAAATCTTCGGTCAAGCCTGAGCAGTTCCGTCAGGTCTACATTCCGATGTTCGCCGTCCACGAAGACACCGGCCCGAAAGTCACGCCGCTGTACGACTGGCGCGAAATGAGCACCTACATTCGCCGTCCGCCGTATTGGGAAGGCGCGCTGGCCGGCGCGCGGCCGCTGAAGGGCATGCGCCCGCTGGCGGTGCTGCCGGACAACATCACCACCGATCACCTGTCGCCATCCAACGCGATCATGCTCGACAGCGCCGCCGGCGAATACCTGGCGAAAATGGGCCTGCCGGAAGAGGACTTCAACTCTTACGCGACCCACCGTGGCGACCACTTGACCGCGCAGCGCGCAACCTTCGCCAACCCGAAACTGTTCAATGAAATGGTCGTGGAAAACGGCAAGGTCAAACAGGGTTCGCTGGCGCGTGTCGAGCCGGAAGGCAAGGTCATGCGCATGTGGGAAGCCATCGAAACCTACATGGAACGCAAGCAGCCGCTGATCATTATTGCCGGCGCCGATTACGGTCAGGGTTCGTCCCGTGACTGGGCGGCGAAAGGCGTGCGTCTGGCCGGTGTCGAGGCGATTGCCGCAGAAGGTTTCGAGCGCATTCACCGCACCAACCTGGTGGGCATGGGCGTGTTGCCGCTGGAGTTCAAAGCGGGCACTGACCGTCACACCCTGGCCATCGACGGCAGCGAAACCTACGACGTGATCGGCGAGCGCAAACCGCGCGCGGATCTGACGCTGGTGATCCATCGCAAGAACGGCGAGCGCGTTGACGTGCCGGTCACTTGCCGTCTCGATACCGCTGAAGAAGTGTCGATCTACGAGGCTGGCGGCGTGTTGCAGCGCTTCGCTCAGGACTTCCTCGAAGAGTCGGCGGTTGCCGTTTAAATCAACTGATGCGGGCATGGGATTTTAAGTCCCATGCTTTCGGTAAGGAGCAATATGGCTCACGCACCACAGATTAAAATCCCCGCCACCTACATGCGCGGCGGCACCAGCAAAGGCGTGTTTTTCAGTCTCAAGGATCTGCCCGAAGCGGCGCAGATTCCCGGCCCGGTTCGCGACGCTTTATTGCTGCGCGTGATCGGCAGCCCCGACCCGTACGACAAGCAGATCGACGGCATGGGCGGCGCGACGTCGAGCACCAGCAAAACCGTGATCCTGTCGAAAAGCATCAAGGCTGATCACGACGTCGATTACCTGTTTGGTCAGGTCTCGATCGACAAGCCATTCGTGGATTGGAGCGGCAACTGCGGCAACCTTTCGGCAGCGGTCGGTTCGTTCGCGATCAGCAATGGTCTGGTCGACGCCAGCCGCATTCCGCACAACGGTGTCGCGGTGGTGCGCGTGTGGCAGGCCAACATCGGCAAAACGATTATTGCCCACGTGCCGATCACCAATGGCGAAGTGCAGGAAACCGGTGATTTCGAACTCGACGGGGTGACCTTTCCGGCGGCTGAAGTGCAGGTTGAATTCATGGACCCGGCGGCAGAAGAAGAGGGCGGCGGTGGCTCGATGTTCCCCACCGGCAACTTGATCGATGAGCTGGAAGTGCCGGGTGTCGGCACCTTCAAGGCAACCATGATCAATGCCGGCATCCCGACGATTTTCGTCAACGCCGAAGCCATCGGTTACACCGGGACCGAGTTGCAGAGCGCGATCAACAGCGATCCGAAAGCGTTGCAGATGTTTGAGACGATTCGGGCTTACGGCGCATTGCGCATGGGCTTGATTGCCAATCTCGATGAAGCAGCGAAACGGCAGCACACGCCGAAAGTCGCGTTTGTCGCCAAGCCTGCGGATTACGTGGCGTCGAGTGGCAAAGCGGTTGGCGCCGGCGATGTCGATTTGCTGGTGCGCGCCTTGTCGATGGGCAAGTTGCATCACGCGATGATGGGCACGGCGGCGGTGGCGATTGGTACTGCGGCAGCCATTTCCGGCACGTTGGTGAACCTTGCGGCAGGTGGCGTTGAACGTAGCGCCGTGCGTTTCGGGCATCCGTCCGGAACCCTGCGCGTCGGCGCTGAAGCCAGCCTGGAAAACGGCGAGTGGGTAGTCAAAAAAGCAATCATGAGCCGCAGTGCGCGTGTGCTGATGGAAGGTTATGTGCGCATCCCCGGGGATTCCTTCTGACTTGAAATCTTTTACCCTCATCGGAACGCCGCCCGCCCAGCCCTCTCCCGGAGGGAGAGGGGGCCGACCGAGGTGTCCGGAGATGTACATCGACCTGAAAGATCGGGGCGATTATGGATTCAGTGAGGGCGGATCGGGCGTGCTGAAGTTTGATATTCACCTGCTCGATTATGGATTCAGCGCAGATCGTTCACTTCGGTGAACCTCTGAAGCATCCCCCATTCAGTTCCCTCTCCCTCGGGAGAGGGCTAGGGTGAGGGGCCCACCCACTGAAGAAACCCAAAACAAGCAGGCACCCCAGACCTGCAATCAACCAGACCCAACCCGCCAAGCCCTGAGGAAGACCGCACCACTCATCATTCCCGCACAGGAGAACCGCAATGAGCGCCAACGTCGACCTGAACAACCGCCCCGACTACGACCATGTCCTGCAGGATATCGCCGATTACGTCCTCACCTTCAAAGCCCCCTCTGCCGAAGCACTCGATACCGCCCGCAACTGCCTGATGGACACGCTGGGCTGTGGCCTGCTGGCACTGCGTTTTCCCGAGTGCACCAAACACCTAGGCCCGATAGTCGAAGGAACGGTGGTTCCTTACGGTGCGCGGGTCCCCGGCACCAGCTATCGCCTCGATCCGGTCAAAGCCGCGTGGGACATCGGCTGTATCGTCCGCTGGCTCGACTACAACGACACCTGGCTCGCCGCCGAATGGGGCCATCCCTCGGACAACCTCGGTGGCATTCTCGCGGTGGCCGATCACCTCTCGCAGAAACGCCTGGCCAACGCTGAAGCACCGCTGACCATTCGCGATGTACTCGAAGCGATGATCATGGCCCACGAGATTCAAGGCGTGATCGCCCTGGAAAACTCCTTCAATCGCGTAGGACTCGATCACGTCATTCTGGTCAAAGTCGCCTCAACCGCCGTCACCGCCAAACTGATGGGCGCCAATCGCGAGCAATTGCTGTCGGCGTTGTCCCACGCGTTCGCCGATGGTCAGGCACTGCGCACTTATCGTCATGCACCGAACGCCGGCTCGCGAAAGTCCTGGGCGGCGGGGGATGCGACGAGTCGTGGTGTGCGTCTGGCCGACATCGCCATGCGCGGCGAAATGGGCATTCCCGGGGTGCTGACTGCGAAACAGTGGGGCTTTTATGATGTGCTGTTCAGCCACACCAACAGCGATCTGGCGCTGAAACCGGAAGATAAACGTGCTTTCAGTTTTTCGCGGCCGTTCGGCAGTTACGTGATGGAAAACGTGCTGTTCAAGATCAGCTTCCCCGCCGAGTTTCATGCGCAAACTGCCTGCGAAGCCGCGGTGACCTTGCACCCGCACGTGCGCAATCGCCTGCACGAAATCGACAAAATCGTCATCACCACCCACGAATCGGCGATTCGCATCATTTCCAAAGTCGGGCCGCTGGCCAACGCTGCCGACCGCGACCACTGCATCCAGTACATGACCGCCGTGCCGCTGGCCTTCGGCAATCTGGTCGCCGAGCAGTACGAAGATGATTTCCACAAGGCGCACCCGATCATCGATGTACTGCGCGAGAAAATGGTTATCGTCGAAGATCCGCGTTTCACTCGCGAATATCTGGAGGCCGACAAACGCTCGATCGCCAATGCCGTGCAGGTGTTTTTCAAGGACGGCAGCAGCACCGACAACGTCGTTGTGGAATACCCGATCGGTCATCGTCGCCGCCGTGCCGAGGGCATTCCGTTGCTTGAGGACAAGTTCAAAGCCAACCTGGCCACGCGCTTCACCGGCCAGCGCAGCAGCGAAATCTTCGCGTTGTGCAAGGATCCGGCGCAGCTCGAAGCCACCCCGGTCAATCGTTTTGTGGATATGTTGGTTATCTGAACCACTTTTCCACAGGCAATTTGGTGAGCGCAAACCCGCTCAACAAAACCGCCGAATAGATCATCAGCTCCCGGGACAGGGTTTGCCCCTCGTACCAGGCGCCGATGATCACGGCGAACACCGGGAAAATGATAAACACGAACGACAGAATGATCGGGCTCAAGCGTTTAAGCAGTAAAAAGTAAACGATGAATCCGCCCACCGACGCCACCAGTCCCAGATACAGCAGGGCGCCCCACGAGCGCGCGCTAACGTCACTGAATACCGGCGTCTCAACGCTCAGTCCGACAATAAATAACATCAGTCCGGCGATACCGATCGGCAGGGTGTTGTAGGTGATCACGCTGATCGCGCTGCCGTGTTTTTTCGTCACCACGTAACACAGCGCGTGCATCACCGCTGCGCACAGGATCGCTAGCACCCCCAGCCATTCGGCCTGATCCAGGTGCAGACCCTGACTACGAATAATCATGAACAGACTGCCAAAGCCGATCGCGATACCGAGCATCTGCGACGGGTAGATTTTCTCGCGCAGAAACAGCGCGGAAAACAGCAGGATAAACACCGGCATGCAACTGAACAGCAGCGCTGTCAGGCCCGATGACACGTGCATCTCGCCGTAGTTGAGCAGGTAGTAGGGCAGGCTGAAATACGACAGCGTGACGAACAAAAAAAACCAGCGACTTTGCCGGGGAAACAACAGCGGTTCCTTGCGCAACAGCGCGAAGCTGAGGAACAGCGGAAAGGCAATCAGAAAACGCAGCCCGGCGGCCGTCAGTGGCGGCACGCTTTCCACGGCAATCTTGATCCCCAGCCACGTCGTGCCCCAGCTCAGACAGACGATCAGAAACAGCGTGCTGGTGATCAAGCCGGCGAGCCAGGGTTTGCTGATGTTTATCGGTGTACTGATGGCGGTCGACATGTGGCGTGCTCCGAAACTGTGGAATTGACCTTGTAGCGGAAACGGTCTATTCATGATTGAACCTGTTTAAAGCACGCTATTCGGGGTGACAATGACTGTCAAAGTAAGTATTGCCATGGTGTCAATCCTCCGCGACGGCCTCGTCAATGGCGTGGGCGTGAAATACAAACGTCTAGCGGATGCAGTCGCGCAAGCCATCGATGAAGGCGTTATCGATGCAGGATGCAAGTTGCCGCCGCACCGTTTGCTGGCGGACAGCCTGGGAGTGACCATCGGCACCATCAGCCGTGCCTACGGTGAGCTTGAGCGTGTCGGACTGGTGGTTGCTCGCGTAGGAGATGGCACCTACGTCTGTCAGCGCGGGATGGAGCGGCCGCAGGACAAAGGCTTTCGCAATGTCAGTGATGAGCCTTCAGCCTGTTTCGACATGAGCCGCAATCAACCGATGCCAGGGCAGGAAGCGGCGTTCATGAGCCAGAGCCTGCAGGAGTTGGCCAGCGATCCGCGCGTTTTGCAGCAATTGACCGGCTACACCGCTGAAGCTGGGCTGGCACGGCATCGTGTGGCGGGGGCGGTGTGGTTGCAGCATGCGGAATTTGTCCCGCACGCCGATCAGGTGTTGTGCGTCAACGGTGGTCAGCATGGTCTGTTGTGCGCGTTGATGGGTTTGCTCAAGGCCGGCGACACGGTGGTCACCGAACATTTGTCCTACCCAGGGTTGATCGGCGTCGCACGTCAGCTGGGGATAAAACTGATCGGTGCCGCGCTGGATGACGAAGGATTGTTGCCGTCGGCACTGGAGGACATCTGCCGTCAGCATCGGGTTTCGGCGATGTATTGCACGCCGACGATCCAGAATCCTACGGCTGCAGTCATGTCGATCTCACGGCGCGAGGCGATTGCCGATATCTGCCGCCAGCACAATTTGCTGATTATCGAAGACGAAGCCCACGCCGTGCTGGACCGTCAGCGCCCGTTGCCGCTGAGTTATTTCGCGCCGGAGCGTTCGGTATTGATCGGCAGTCTGAGCAAGGCCGTTTCAGCGGGTTTGCGCGTCGGTTATCTGCACGCGCCGCAAGCGTTGATCGGGCGTTTGAGTGCGGCCATTCGCGCAACGTGCTGGATGGCCAATCCGCTCTCGATGGAAGTGGCCAGTCTGTGGATCGAAAGCGGCATGGCCGAGCGTTTGCTGGACGAACAGATCAGCGAGATCGCTCGGCGCAAGGCTTTGGTGGCGCCGGTTCTGCAGGGTTTGAATTACAAGACTCACCCTTACAGCCCGCACTTTTGGGTGGAAGTGCCTGAGCTGTGGCGGGCGTCGCAGATTGCGGCGGAGTTGAAGGAGAACAACTATCTGGTCGCCACGGCTGAAGCGTTTGCGGTCGGGCATTCAGCGGTGCCGCAGTTTATTCGGGTGAGTGTGTGCAATGCGGTGGGGGATGATCGCTTGCTGCTCGCAGGTTTTGAGGCTTTGGCGAATGCATTAACAGACACCGTGTAATCGTTCTTCGCGAGCAGGCTCGCTCCCACAAGGGGGGGGTGAATGCAAAATGTGCAAACACCCGAGAACCCTGTGGGAGCGAGCTTGCTCGCGAAGGCGTCAGCCCAGACACCACAAATCTATTTGAACCGCCGCTCCACACCTTTCTCCACCAGAATCTTCGCCGAAATCTCTTCCACGGAAAAATGCGTGGAGTTGATGTTCGGGATGTTCTCGCGGCGGAACAGATTCTCCACTTCGCGCACTTCGAATTCGCACTGCGCATAACTCGAATAACGGCTGTTGGGCTTGCGCTCATTGCGGATCGCGGTGAGGCGATCCGGGTCGATGGTCAGGCCAAACAACTTGTGCTGGTGGGCGCGCAGGGCGTTCGGCAGAGTCAGGCGCTCCATGTCGTCTTCGGTCAGCGGATAGTTGGCCGCGCGGATGCCAAATTGCATGGCCATGTACAGACACGTCGGCGTTTTGCCGCATCGCGACACGCCCACTAGTATCAGGTCGGCTTTGTCGTAATAGTGGGTGCGCGCACCGTCATCGTTGTCGAGGGCGAAGTTGACCGCCTCGATGCGCTCCATGTAATTGGAGTTGTGTCCGATCGAGTGAGACTTGCCGACGGTGTAGGAAGAATGTTCGGTCAGTTCCTGCTCAAGCGGGGCGAGGAAGGTCGAGAAAATGTCGATCATGAAACCATTGGACGTTGCGAGAATCTCACGGATGTCCTGATTGACGATGGTGTCGAAGATGATCGGGCGAAAGCCGTCGGTTTCAGCGGCTTTGTTGATTTGTTGTACCATGGCCCGCGCTTTTTCAACGCTGTCGATGTACGGTCGCGTGAATTTGCTGAAGGTAATGTTTTCGAACTGCGCCAGAAGGCTTTGACCCAGGGTTTCGGCAGTGATGCCGGTGCCATCGGAGATGAAGAAAGCAGATCGTTTCATTTGCACCTTGGGCCTTAAGCTAATGAGCATTTCTGGATATGATAGGCGCGATTTGTCGGCCGCGACTGGCCCGCATTCTCACTTATTTTCCAGGTCCAGGCCATACAACCGGCCAAGGCTCCCCCGGGCCGCCGGTTTCTGAGCTTTTCCAACACAGTTAGTGGAGAGATCACCTTGGTAGAGTACGTAGTTTCCCTCGATAAGCTCGGCAAACACGATGTTGAGCATGTGGGGGGCAAGAACGCATCCCTGGGCGAGATGATCAGTAACCTGGCAGGCGCCGGTGTTTCGGTCCCCGGCGGTTTCGCCACGACGGCTCAGGCTTATCGTGATTTCCTCGAACTGAGCGGCCTCAACGACCAGATCCACGCGGCCCTCGATGCGCTCGACGTCGACGACGTCAACGCCCTGGCCAAAACCGGCGCACAGATCCGTCAATGGATCATGGAAGCCGAATTCCCTGAAAAACTGAATGCCGAAATCCGCACCGCGTTCGCCGCGCTGTCGGCCGGCAACCCTGACGTGGCCGTGGCTGTGCGTTCTTCCGCCACCGCCGAAGACTTGCCGGACGCCTCGTTCGCCGGTCAGCAGGAAACCTTCCTGAACATCCGTGGTGTGGAAAACGTTATCCGCGCCGCCAAAGAGGTGTTCGCTTCTCTGTTCAACGACCGTGCAATTTCCTACCGCGTGCACCAGGGCTTCGACCACAAACTGGTCGCCCTGTCGGCTGGCGTGCAGCGCATGGTGCGTTCGGAAACCGGCACTGCCGGCGTGATGTTCACCCTCGATACCGAATCCGGTTTCCGTGATGTGGTGTTCATCACCGGCGCCTACGGTCTGGGCGAAACAGTCGTACAAGGCGCGGTCAACCCCGACGAATTCTACGTGCACAAGGGCACGCTGGAGGCCGGTCGCCCGGCGATCCTGCGTCGCAACCTGGGCAGCAAAGCCATCAAGATGATCTACGGCGACGAGGCCAAGGCCGGTCGTTCGGTCAAGACCGTCGACGTCGACAAGGCTGATCGTGCGCGTTTCTGCCTGACCGACGCTGAAGTCAGCGAACTGGCCAAGCAAGCGATGATCATCGAAAAGCACTACGGCTGCCCGATGGACATCGAGTGGGCCAAGGACGGTGACGACGGCCAGTTGTACATCGTGCAGGCGCGTCCGGAAACCGTGAAAAGCCGCACCCAGGCCAACGTCATGGAACGTTACCTGCTGAAAGAAACCGGCACCGTGCTGGTGGA
Source organism: Pseudomonas sp. 43A (assembly GCF_013363935.1). Lineage (NCBI taxonomy): Bacteria > Pseudomonadati > Pseudomonadota > Gammaproteobacteria > Pseudomonadales > Pseudomonadaceae > Pseudomonas > Pseudomonas sp. 43A. The sequence continues at coordinate 5,045,795 of NZ_CP054880.1, read as the reverse complement.
AGGTCGTGCGATTGGCCAGCGCATCGGCGCCGGTAAAGTGCGCATCATCAAGGACGTCTCCGAGATGGACAAAGTCCAGCCGGGCGACGTGCTGGTTTCCGATATGACCGACCCGGACTGGGAACCGGTGATGAAGCGCGCCAGCGCCATCGTCACCAACCGTGGCGGCCGTACCTGCCACGCAGCGATCATCGCTCGCGAGCTGGGTATTCCGGCAGTGGTCGGATGCGGCAACGCCACCCAACTGCTGAAGGATGGCCAAGGCGTGACCGTGTCCTGCGCTGAAGGCGACACCGGTTACATCTTCGAAGGCGAACTGGGCTTCGACATCAAGAAGAACTCCGTCGACGCCATGCCGGAGCTGCCGTTCAAGATCATGATGAACGTCGGCAACCCGGACCGCGCCTTCGACTTCGCGCAACTGCCGAACGCCGGTGTCGGCCTGGCTCGTCTTGAGTTCATCATCAACCGCATGATCGGTGTCCACCCGAAAGCGCTGTTGAACTACGACGGTCTGCCACAGGAAATCAAGGACAGTGTCGACAAGCGTATCGCCGGTTACAACGACCCGGTCGACTTCTACGTCGACAAGCTGGTGGAAGGCATCAGCACCCTGGCTGCCGCGTTCACGCCGAAAAAAGTCATCGTGCGCCTGTCGGACTTCAAGTCCAACGAATACGCCAACCTGATCGGCGGCAAGCTCTACGAGCCGGAAGAAGAAAACCCGATGCTGGGCTTCCGTGGCGCTTCGCGTTACATCAGCGAATCGTTCCGTGACTGCTTCGAACTCGAATGCCGCGCGCTGAAACGTGTGCGCAACGAGATGGGCCTGACCAACGTTGAAATCATGGTGCCGTTCGTCCGTACCCTCGGCGAAGCCAGCCAGGTTGTCGATCTGCTCGCCGAAAACGGCTTGAAGCGCGGCGAGAACGGGCTGCGCGTGATCATGATGTGCGAGCTGCCATCCAACGCGATCCTTGCTGAAGAATTCCTCGAATTCTTCGACGGCTTCTCGATCGGTTCCAACGACCTGACGCAGCTGACCCTGGGTCTGGACCGCGATTCCGGTATCATCGCGCACCTGTTCGATGAACGTAATCCGGCGGTCAAGAAGCTCTTGGCCAACGCGATTGCCGCGTGCAACAAGGCCGGCAAGTACATCGGTATCTGCGGTCAGGGTCCTTCGGACCACCCGGATCTGGCCAAGTGGCTGATGGAGCAGGGCATCGAAAGCGTGTCGCTGAACCCGGACACCGTGCTGGAAACCTGGTTCTTCCTCGCGGAAGGCCAGGCGCCGGCCTGATCAGTATGTGAACGGCCCGTTCCCCCTGTGGGAGCGGGTTTTGAGATTCAAGTAGGGCGGGCTCCTGTAGATGCCGCCCTTTTTTGTGCAAGAGCATTATGCAAAGCAGCAGTGACCTATTTCCTGTCGCCCTGATCAGCGCCGAACGGCGCGGTGATCTGAGCGAAGATGTGTATCGCTTGAAACCCGGCAACAGTCCCGACTGGTCCGTTGAAATCGCTGTGACCCGGTTGGGCATGGCCGATGACTCGGCGCCTCGCGGTGTGCCGGTGATTTTGCTGCACGGCAGTTTTTCCAATCGACGTTTCTGGTTTTCACCCAAAGGTCTGGGGCTGGGCGCGTATTTGACGCGTCTGGGTTTCGATGTGTGGATTCCGGAGATGCGCGGTCACGGCCTGTCGCAGCGCAACGAGGAATACCGCCGCAACCGTGTCGCCGACTATGCGCGATACGATCTGCCGGCGATTGCCGCGTTCGTGCGTGAGCAGAGCGGGCAGGTTCCGCACTGGATCGGCCATTCGCTGGGCGGCATCACTTTAGCTGCGGCGCTCGGTGGCGAGTACTTGGGCGAGCCGGCGGTGGCTTCGGCGGCATTTTTCGGCACCCAGGTCAGCCGCACATACTGGCCGCTGAAAATCCCGCCAGTGGAGTGGAGCAGCCGCTTCATTCTCAAGCGCTTCGCGCAACTGTCGGGCTCGCGGCTTAAACGTGGTCCGGAAGATGAACCAATCGGCCTGGCGCTGGAAAGCATGCGCTGGTACGGCCTGTTCGGCCGCTTCGGTGAAAAGGACAAGGATTGGTGGGCGGGTCTGGCCGACGTTCAAGTGCCAGTGCTGGCGGTGACCGCAGCCGGGGATCACCAGGATCCGGCCTGGGCCTGTCGCAAGTTGTTCGAGCAGATCGGCTCGGAGCACAAGCAGTTCGTCAATCTGGGCCGCGAGCAGGGCTTCAACGATAATTTCGGTCATGTTGAAATGTTGGTGAGCAAAGCCGCGCAGACTGAGGTATGGCCATTGGTGGCGCGTTGGTTGAACGATCAGCGCGCGCCGTTGTTGGGCGAGAAGCCGGATTTGGCTGCTGCGGTCTGAGAGGGAGGCCCTGAAAAGGGCATTTCGTTCGGGTTGGCTTGCGGCTAAGATATGACGAATTGTGCGGTTCTGGTCATATTCGGTGGCAGCTTAGCGATTACGTTTCAGCGTTTGTTCAGGTTCATTCAGCCAACATTCAATGAGCTAAGGTAAACAGCGACCACCGGAACTCGTCTCTTCAGAACGCGGCATCCTTGATCGTCTTGCTTTTTACAGGAGTTTTTCGATGAACCATTACCTTACGCCTGACCTGTGCGACGCCTATCCGGAGCTGGTGCAGGTGCTGGAACCGATGTTCAGCAATTTCGGTGGCCGTGATTCTTTCGGCGGCGAAATCGTGACCATCAAATGCTTCGAAGACAACTCGCTGGTCAAGGAGCAGGCCGAACTCAAAGGCAACGGCAAGGTGCTGGTGGTCGATGGCGGCGGTTCGCTGCGTCGCGCGCTGCTGGGCGACATGATTGCCGAGAAAGCCGCCAAAAATGGCTGGGAAGGGCTGGTGATCTACGGCTGCATCCGTGACGTCGACGTCATTGCCCAGACCGATCTGGGTGTGCAGGCGCTGGCCAGCCATCCGATGAAAACCGAAAAACGCGGCATCGGTGACCTCAACGTCGCGGTGACGTTTGCCGGCGTGACGTTCCACCCGGGTCAATACATTTATGCGGACAACAACGGCGTGATCGTCTCGCCTAACCCGCTGAAAATGCCTGAATAAGCTTTTCGACAAAGGGATGCGGATGTTCGAGGAAGAAAACGCGCAGTGGGGGCTGGTGCATGCCCTGGTGCTGGACGGAAAAGGCGGTGCGCGTTCGATAGCCCGGACTGAGCTCGACGATTTGCAGTTGCAGGCCCATGAAAGCCTGTGGCTGCATTGGGATCGCAGCCATCCGCAGACCCAGACCTGGCTGCGCAAATCCAGCGGTCTCAACGAATTCACCTGCGATTTGCTGCTGGAAGAGAACACGCGTCCGCGCCTGTTGCCGCTGCCGGATGCCGAGTTGCTGCTGTTTCTGCGCGGGGTCAATCTCAACCCTGGCGCCGAGCCGGAAGACATGGTTTCGGTGCGGATTTTTGCTTCCGCCCAGCGAGTGATTTCCCTGCGTCTGCGCCCATTGCGCGCCACCGATGAGCTGCTGGCGCTGTTGAGCGACGGCAAAGGCCCGAAAACCTCTTCTGAACTCATCCTTTATCTGGCGCAGTTCCTCACCAACAAGGTGCAGGATCTGGTCACTTGCCTCTCGGAAATCGCCGATGAGGAAGAAGAAAAGATGGATGCCGACGAACGGTATACCCCTGAGCATGGCGCCATTTTGCACATCCGTCGTCGGGCGGCCGGGCTGAAGCGTTTTCTTGCGCCGCAGCGGGATATTTTCGGACAACTGACGCGGATAAAACTGCCGTGGTTTGTCGATGACGATGCCGATTACTGGAACGAATTGAACAACAGCCTGACCCGCTATCTCGAAGAGCTCGAATTGACCCGAGAGCGCGTGGGGCTTGTGCTGGAGGCTGAAGACCGGCGCCTCAGCGAGCGTATGAATCGCACGATGTACCGCTTCGGCATCATCACCTGCATCTTTTTGCCGATGAGTTTCATCACCGGCTTGTTGGGCATCAATGTTGGCGGAATTCCATTCTCCAGCAGTCCTTATGGTTTCCTGATTGCCTGTTTGACGGTGCTCGCCCTGGCCTTCGGTCAGTGGTGGTTATTCCGTCGTTTGCGCTGGGTCTGAACATGGCGCATGTGACCCGACCAAATCTGCCCGCGTCTTTCACAGACATCACGAGAGGTGCGTATGCACGATCCGTTTGAACAGTCTTTGCGCGACATGCTCAACGCTTCGCCGTCCAGCCGCGACGACGATGCCTGTCTGGGCCGCGTACTCAAAACCGCCAACCGCCAGGTTGGCGCCGGTGATCTGTTCAGCCTGCTGGGCCGCTGGCTGCCCGCGCTGATGATCGCCCTGAATAACGGATCGGCCCATGTCTCGCCGGTTTCCCGTCTTCGTAAACCTACCGCTCGCACTGCTGATAAGGCTGATTGAATATGGAACTCGACCTCTGGACTCAGAGCCTCGTCACTGCAATGACTGCGTTGTGGACCAAAGTAGCCAACTTCATTCCGAACCTGTTCGGCGCACTGGTCGTGCTGCTGTTGGGTTTCGTCGTGGCCAAGCTGCTCGATACCTTGCTGTCCAAGCTGCTTGCCAAACTGGGCCTTGATCGCCTGATGGGTGGCACCGGCCTGACCAAATTGATGTCGCGAGCCGGGCTGCAAGTGCCGATCTCGACCCTGATCGGCAAAATCGTTTACTGGTTCGTTCTGCTGATTTTTCTGGTTTCGGCAGCAGAATCCCTTGGCCTTGAGCGAGTTTCAGCTACGCTGGATATGTTGGCGCTCTATTTGCCGAAAGTATTCGGCGCAGCCTTGGTGTTGCTGGTAGGTGTTTTGCTGGCGCAACTGGCCAACGGGCTGGTGCGCGGGGCGGCAGAAGGTGTGGGCCTGGACTACGCTTCGGGACTTGGACGGATAGCTCAGGGGCTGGTGATCATCATCAGTATCTCGGTGGCAATCAGTCAGCTCGAAGTCAAAACCGACCTGCTGAACCATGTGATTGTCATTGTATTGATTACCGTTGGTCTGGCGGTTGCGCTGGCCATGGGTTTGGGAAGCCGGGAAATTGCCGGTCAGATTCTTGCGGGAATCTATGTGCGTGAGTTGTATCAGGTTGGGCAACAAGTGCGTGTTGGCGAGGTCGAAGGGCAGATCGAGGAGATCGGCACGGTTAAAACCACATTGCTGACCGATGAGGGTGAGCTAGTCTCTCTTTCCAATCGGATCCTGCTGGAACAGCATGTGAGTAGCCGCTAATCCGGCAAACCCTGCTAATGTATGCCGCCGCAAAATGCCAGCTGATGCTGGTTGCGGTGGACATTGACCTGACTGTCGGCACGCCTTGTTTTGAATAAAGCCCAAACGCTATCCACGCGCTACGACCCCCGCGAGCTCTCTGATGAGGAGTTGGTCGCGCGCTCGCATACCGAGCTTTTTCACGTAACGCGCGCCTATGAAGAACTGATGCGGCGTTACCAGCGAACATTATTTAACGTTTGTGCGAGATATCTTGGGAACGATCGCGACGCAGACGATGTCTGTCAGGAAGTCATGTTGAAGGTGCTGTATGGCCTGAAGAACTTCGAGGGGAAATCGAAGTTCAAAACGTGGCTCTACAGCATCACGTACAACGAATGTATTACGCAGTATCGGAAGGAACGGCGAAAGCGTCGCTTGATGGACGCATTGAGTCTTGACCCCCTCGAGGAAGCGTCCGAAGAAAAGGCGCCGAAACCCGAGGAGAAGGGCGGGCTTGATCGCTGGCTGGTGTATGTGAACCCGATTGACCGTGAAATTCTGGTGCTACGATTTGTCGCAGAGCTGGAATTTCAGGAGATCGCAGACATCATGCACATGGGTTTGAGTGCGACAAAAATGCGTTACAAACGTGCTCTAGATAAATTGCGTGAGAAATTTGCAGGCATTGCTGAAACTTAGTTCAGCGCAAATATCTCTTACGTGTAGGCAAGTTCTGATAGACTTGCCGCCGAGTTGTCCCCCGGTTTGCGGGACTGCTTCACAATCACCAGATGGGGATTTAACGGATGAAACTGAAAAACACCTTGGGCTTGGCCATTGGTTCTCTGATTGCCGCCACTTCGTTCGGCGCTCTGGCACAAGGCCAAGGCGCAGTTGAAATCGAAGGCTTCGCAAAGAAAGAACAATTCGACAGCGCTCGTAACTTCAAGAACAACGGCAACCTGTTCGGCGGTTCGATCGGTTACTTCCTGACCGACGACGTTGAACTGCGTCTGGGCTACGACGAAGTGCACAACGTGCGTTCCGACGACGGTCGTAACATCAAGGGCGCTAACACCGCTCTGGACGCTCTGTACCACTTCAACAACCCAGGCGACATGCTGCGTCCATACGTATCGGCTGGTTTCTCCGATCAGAGCATCGGTCAGAACGGTTCCGGCGGTCGTGACCGCTCCACCTTCGCCAACCTGGGCGCTGGTGCCAAGCTGTACTTCACCGAGAACTTCTACGCCCGTGCCGGCGTTGAAGCTCAGTACAACATCGACCAGGGCGACACCGAGTGGGCTCCTAGCGTTGGTATCGGTGTGAACTTCGGTGGCGGCTCCAAGCCTGCTGCTGCTCCAGTTCCAGCACCAGCTGAAGTCTGCTCCGACAGCGACAACGATGGCGTTTGCGACAACGTTGACAAGTGCCCGGACACCCCAGCCAACGTAACTGTTGACGCTGACGGCTGCCCAGCAGTTGCTGAAGTTGTTCGTGTTGAGTTGGACGTTAAGTTCGACTTCGACAAGTCGGTTGTGAAGCCAAACAGCTACGGCGACATCAAGAACCTGGCTGACTTCATGAAGCAGTACCCATCCACCACCACTACTGTTGAAGGTCACACTGACTCCGTCGGTCCTGACGCTTACAACCAGAAACTGTCCGAGCGTCGTGCAAACGCCGTTAAGCAAGTTCTGACCAACCAGTACGGTGTTGAATCGTCCCGCGTTCAGTCTGTTGGCTACGGCGAATCCCGCCCAGTTGCTGACAACAAAACTGAAGCTGGCCGCGCTGTAAACCGTCGCGTAGAAGCGCAGGTTGAAGCTCAAGCTAAGTAATTAGCTGCCGCTCTGAGAAAAGCCCGGCTTAGGCCGGGCTTTTCTTTGCCTGCGATTTGGCTTTCGAAGACTACGCAGCCCCTGTGCAGGCGCTGCCGCAGGCTGCAATCCGTTGATCTTCAACAACAGCCGCCACCGCCCCGATCACCAGAATCGCCGGGCTTTTCAATCCAAACGCATAAGCGTCGTTACTCATTGCCGTCAGATCACTGCGGCATTCGCGTTGCTCTGGCAACGACGCATTTTCGATCATCGCCACCGGCGTATCCGCCGCCATCCCGCCCGCCAGCAACTGATCGCGAATCTCGCCCAGCTTGGCCACACCCATATAAACCACCAGCGTCGTACCGCCCTGCGCCAGCGCCTGCCAGTTCAATTGGCTGTCATCCTGCGTGTGCGCGGTCACCAGCGTCACGCCTCGCGCCACACCGCGCAAGGTCAGCGGAATATCGCACTGCGTCGCCCCGGCCAGCCCGGCGGTGATGCCATTGACCAACTCCACCTCGACCCCACGCTCCCGCAGCCACTGCGCTTCTTCACCCCCGCGGCCGAAAATGCACGGATCGCCGCCCTTGAGCCGCACCACACACTTGCCTTGGCGGGCGTAACGCAGCATCAGTCGATGGATAAACGCCTGCGGTGTTGAGCGGCAGCCGCCGCGTTTACCTACCGCAATAATGCGCGCGGCGGGGCAGTGCTCCAGAACCGCGTCGTTGACCAGATCATCGATCAGCACCACATCGGCTTCGCGTAAGGCGCGTACCGCTTTGAGGGTCAGCAGTTCGGGATCACCAGGACCTGCGCCCACCAGCCAGACTTTTGCATTCATGGTGTTTTCCTCATCAGATGACGGCGACTGGCTGCACATCGGCAGCCAGCAAACGTTTTATTTCCGGGACACACGAGCCGCATTGCGTGCCGCAGCCCAAATTGTTTTTCAAACCTTGCAGATCCAGCCCTTGGCGAATGCCGGCGCAGACCGCGTTGAGGCTGACGTTCTTGCAGTTGCACAGGGTTTTATCTGCAGCGATCTGCGCCCCGGCACTGCCCGGCGGCGCACTCATCGGTGCAAGTAACCAGCGCCGCAGTTGTTCGTCCGCACGGCCTTCCAGCCACAAACTTTGCAACCAATGCCGGGCGAGGGTTTCGCCGGCCAGTCGGATCGCGGTGATCCGGCCGTTTTCAATGCGTACGCGCTTGCCGACAGCCCGACGGGGATCGTCATAAGCGAGTACCGGGCCTTCGATGAGTGACAGGCATTGGTCGATCTGAGCCAATAATTGTGGATTCGGCGCCTCGTTGCTGGCAGCGCGTATCAGCAATGCCGATCGTTCACGTCCGACAAGGCTGAGACTCACGTAGGAAAATGCCTCGCAAAGCGGCCGTAGGGCCTCGAAATGCCGTTGAACATCGCCCTCGATCAGTGCGAACAGTTGCCACGGCAGATTCACCGCTTCCAGGCGCACACCGCTGTGTTTGAGTTCCGGTTGTTTCGACAGTGGATCAAAGGCCGGCAGGGTCAGGCTGTTCACGCCGCCCTTGAGAAAGCGGTCGCCCCAGTGCATCGGTAGAAACGCTTGCCCTGGACGCACGCTGTCATCGCTGCCGACTGCAACGATCACCGCGCCGCGACGACTTTTCAGATTGACCAGATCGCCTGGTTGCAAGCGATGACGGCGCAATTCGTCTGGATGCAGACTCAACACCGCTTCGCTGACATGCCCGAACAGCTGCGCCGCCGTACCGGTGCGGCTCATACCGTGCCATTGATCGCGCAGGCGGCCAGTGATCAATGTCAGTGGAAAGCGTGCATCACGCTGTTCTTTGGCGGCGCGATAAGGGTCTGCGATGAACTGAGCGTGTCCGTTGGCAGTTGGGAAAATCCCGTCCTCGTACAGGCGTGGCGTTCCTTGCCGCGCGCCGACAGGGAAGGGCCATTGCTGTGGCCCGATCTCGTCGATCAGCGCATAACTGATACCGGACATATCCAGATCCCGCCCGTGCGTTAGTCCTTTGAATTCATCGAACAACTGCGCAGGTTGGCTGAAGGTAAACAGGCTCGGTGCTGCGGGGCGCAGACGTTTTTCCAGACGCTGTGCGAAATCTACCGTGATCGCCCAGTCGGCTCGCGCTTCACCCGGTGGGAGGATGGCTTTGCGCACGTGGGAAATGCGTCGTTCGGAATTGGTCACGCAGCCTTCTTTCTCGCCCCAACTGGCGGCGGGTAGCAGGAGATCGGCGAATGCTGCGGTTTCGGTGGTGCGAAAGGCTTCTTGCAGAACCACAAACGGGCAAGCTTCCAGCGCCGCGCGCACCGCACTCTGATCCGGCATCGACTGCGCCGGGTTGGTACAGGCAATCCACAACGCCTTGATCTTGCCGCTGCGTACCTGGTCGAACAGTTCGATTGCGCTGAGCCCGGTGCTACCTGGTAAGCGGTCAACACCCCAATAAGCCGCCACTTCAGCTCGGTGTTCAGGGTTGGCCGCCTCACGATGTCCCGGCAACAGATTCGATAAGCTTCCGGTTTCGCGCCCGCCCATGGCATTTGGCTGACCAGTGAGGGAGAAAGGTCCTGCGCCCGGACGGCCGATTTGTCCGGTGGCCAAGTGCAGATTGATCAGTGCACTGTTCTTCGCGCTGCCAGCCGTGGACTGGTTCAAACCCATGCACCACAGCGACAGAAAACTCGGCGAAGTGCCGACCCATTCGGCGCATTGCTGTAATTGCTCGACACTGATCCCGCACAGCTGCGAAACCATTTGCGGGGTGTAATCGCGCACTAGGTTCTTCAGTTCGGCGAGTCCATCGGTGTGCGCCTTGACGAAGTCGCGATCAATCCAGTCTTCCCACAACAGCAGATGCAAAATCCCATGGAACAACGCGACATCGGTACCGGGCAGAATCGTCAGGTGCAGATCGGCGAGGTCGCAAGTGTCGGTGCGCCGTGGATCAATAACGATGACTTTCATCTGTGGCCGGCGGGACTTTGCCTCTTCCAGCCGACGAAAAAGTACCGGATGGGCGTAGGCCATGTTACTGCCGACGATCATCACGCAATCGCTGAGTTCCAGATCCTCATAGCTGCACGGCGGGGCGTCGGCGCCGAGGCTGCGCTTGTAGCCGACCACGGCTGAGGACATGCACAGGCGCGAATTGCTGTCGATGTTGTTGGTCCCGACCAATGCCCGTGCCAGCTTGTTGAAGGCGTAGTAGTCCTCGGTCAGCAACTGTCCGGAGATATAGAACGCCACGCTGTCGGGGCCGTGCTCGGCGATGGTCTCGGCGAACACGTTGGCGGCATGCTCCAGCGCGGTGTCCCAGTCCGTGCGGCTGCGCGCCAGGCCTTTGCCCAGACGCAGTTCCGGGTACAGCGCGCGAGCGGCAAGGTCGCCAGTCAGGTGCAGGGTCGAGCCTTTGCTGCACAGTTTGCCGAAGTTGGCCGGATGCGCCGGATCGCCGCTGACGCCGAGAATGCGCTCGCCGTCATGCTCGATCAGCACGCCGCAGCCGACCCCGCAATAACAGCAGGTCGAGGCGGTCGTCTGGCGGTTCATCAGATGGCGTCCCGCAGAGCCAACTGCACCCGACCGTTTTCGACCCGCGCCGGGTGATGGTGCGCGCAACCGATGTCTGGCGCCTGCGCCTCGCCAGATTCGAGGTCGATTTGCCAGTTGTGCAGCGGACAGGCCACGCGTTTGCCGTAGATCAAGCCTTGCGACAACGGTCCACCCTTGTGCGGGCAGCGGTCGTCGAGGGCGAAAACTTCGTCGTCGCTCGTACGAAAAATCGCAATGTCACCTCTCGGCCCGGCAATGATTCGCGAACCGAGGGCATTGATCTCGTCGAGGGCACAGATATCCAGCCAGTTCATGCCAGCACCTCCAGATTTTTCACGGGGATTACGTCGAATTCTTTCTTCAATTGCGGCTGCGCCAGACGTTCTTTCCACGGGTCTTGTTCGAACGACAGGGAGAATTGCAGGCGCTCGTTAAGCGCTTTGCGGCGCTCGGGGTCTTCCAGCACGGCTTTCTTGATGTGTTCCATGCCGACCCGTTGCAGGTAGTGCACGGTGCGTTCGAGGTAGAAGGCTTCTTCGCGATATAGCTGCAGGAACGCGCCGTTGTACTCGCGCACTTCTTCGGCGGTTTTCAGCTTGACGAAGAACTCGGCGACTTCGGTCTTGATCCCGCCGTTACCGCCGATGTACATCTCCCAGCCGGAGTCGACGCCGATAATTCCTACGTCTTTAATCCCCGCTTCCGAGCAGTTGCGTGGGCATCCGGAGACCGCGAGTTTCACTTTGTGCGGCGACCACATGTTGAACAGATCGTGCTCAAGCTCGATGCCCAGTTGTGTCGAGTTCTGCGTGCCGAAGCGGCAGAACTCACTGCCGACGCAGGTTTTTACCGTGCGGATGGATTTGCCGTAAGCGTGGCCGGACGGCATGTCGAGATCCTTCCACACGCCGGGCAGATCCTGCTTCTTGATGCCGAGCAAATCGATACGCTGACCGCCGGTGACCTTGACCATCGGCACGTTGTACTTGTCGGCCACATCGGCAATCCGCCGCAGTTCCGAAGGATTGGTCACGCCGCCCCACATGCGTGGCACCACCGAATACGTGCCGTCCTTCTGGATGTTGGCGTGTGCGCGTTCATTGATCAGGCGCGATTGCGGATCGTCCTTGGCTTCGCCGGGCCAGGTGGAAATCAGGTAATAGTTGAGAGCTGGGCGGCACGTTGCGCAGCCGTTCGGCGTGCGCCAGTTGAGGTAACTCATGGTGCCGGCGATGGTCAGCAGATGCTGCTCGCGAATGGCTTGGCGGATCTGCCCGTGATTGAGGTCGCTGCAACCGCAAATGGCTTTTTCGCTTTTCGGTTTGACGTCGGCTGCGCCACCCACGGTGTTGATCAGGATCTGTTCGACCAGTCCGGCGCAGGAGCCGCAGGAGCTGGCCGCTTTGGTGTGTTTCTTCACCTCGTCGACGCTGAACAGGCCATGTTCCTGAATCGCTTTGACGATGGTGCCTTTGCACACGCCGTTGCAACCGCAGACTTCGGCGGTGTCGGCCATGACCATGGCTTTGTCCTGGCCCTGATGTCCTACGTCGCCTAATGCATTTTCGCCAAACATCAGGTGATCGCGGATCTCGCCGATGGCGTGATTCTCACGAATCTGGCGGAAATACCAACCGCCATCTGCCGTATCGCCGTACAGACAGGCGCCGACCAGCACGTCATCCTTGATCACCAGTTTTTTGTACACGCCGCCAATCGGGTCGGAGAGGGTGATGGTTTCCGTGCCTTCGCCGCCCATGAAGTCGCCCGCGGAAAACAGATCGATGCCGGTGACTTTCAATTTGGTTGACGTCACCGACCCCTGATAACGGGCGAAGCCCAGTTGTGCGAGGTGATTGGCGCAGACTTTGGCCTGTTCGAACAATGGCGCGACCAGCCCGTAGGCAATGCCGCGATGACTGGCGCATTCACCGATGGCATAAATACGTGGGTCGTAGGTTTGCAGGGTGTCGTTGACCAGAATCCCGCGATTGCACGGGATGCCGGCCTTTTCCGCCAATTCTGTGTTGGGACGAATACCGGCAGCCATTACCACCAGATCGGCGGGGATGATGTCGCCGTTCTTGAACTGCACCGAGCCGACCCGGCCATTGCCTGCGTCGTGCAGCGCCTGAGTCTGTTCGCACAGACGGAAGTGCAGGCCACGGGATTCAAGGGCGTTTTGCAGCAGTTGGCCGCTGGTTTTGTCGAGTTGACGTTCCAGTAACCACTCACCGATGTGCACCACGGTGACGTGCATGCCGCGCAGCATCAGGCCATTGGCGGCTTCGAGACCGAGCAGACCGCCACCGATGACCACCGCGTGCTTGTGGGTTTTGGCGGTGTCGATCATCGCTTGGGTGTCGGCGATGTCGCGATAACCGATCACACCCTGCAAGGTGTTGCCGGGGATTGGCAGGATGAACGGCGTCGAGCCGGTGGCGATCAGCAGGCGATCGTATTCGGCTTCGGTGCCGTCCTCGGCGATCACCCGGCGTTTGACCCGGTCGATCTCCACCACTTTGCGGTTGAGCAGCAACTTGATGTTGTTTTCCAGGTACCAGTCGAGGTCGTTGAGCACGATCTCTTCGAAGGTCTGCTCACCGGCCAGCACCGGCGAAAGCAGGATGCGATTGTAGTTGGTGTGCGGTTCGGCGCCGAAGACGGTGATGTCGTACAGCTCGTTGCTCAGCTTGAGCAGTTCTTCGAGGGTGCGGACTCCGGCCATGCCATTGCCGATCATCACCAGTTTGAGTTTTTTCATCAGGTTCTCCGGGGAGCTGCGGCTGGCCTCTTGTGGGCAGTCAGGCCTTGCTCGAGAAATTTTGCGCAAACAAAAAAAGGCGTCCCGCTAGTTGCCTAGCGAGGACGCCTTTGTCCTGGTCCCGTTCTCTCGGGAAGCGCAGCCTTCGTCGTTGAAGGTTGGGCTTTATGTGTGTGTTGAGTGGGGTAATGCAGTGGTTGTGCCAAGTGGGTGCGGTGGCGGTTTTATTGGGGGTGACGGATTTTGAGGATGTATTTTTTGCACTGATTCGAAGCGGGTTGCTCGTTCGTGGGGCATTCAGGAAGGTGGATTTGTGGTGATTGGGCTGACGTCATCGCGAGCAGGCTCACTCCTACAGGGGAACGCATTTCAAATTATAGGAGTGAGCCTGCTCGCGATGGCCGCGACGCGGTGTCAGTGATGAAATAACAAAATCAGCAGCACCAGATTTCCCAACAGAGCCACCACCGCCATCGTCCGCCAGACCTTCAAAGGCTCTCGCTCCAACAAGGGCCGAGGACGCACACTCAAACTGCGCCGCTCACCCTGTTCCAGCACCAACAACCATTCTTCCGCCGTTTCAAAACGCTGCTGCGGATCCGCCGCCACCCCGCGCTCCAGACTTTGTGTCAGCCATTCCGGCAGGTCCGGCCGATAACGGCTGGCACTTACCGGCAGACCAAAGCGGGGTCGCTGAAATGCTTCGATCTCGCCATAGGGAAAATGCCCGGTGAGCAAGAAATACAAGGTCACGCCCACCGCGTACAAATCCTGCTGCGCACTCGGCGGATCGCCGCGAAACGCTTCCGGGGCGATGTAACTAGGGGTTCCGGGCAGCGTCGACGGCGCGTCTTCGGACAGGCCAGGACAATACGCCAGGCCAAAATCCAGCAGGCGCAGTTCGCCATCGTCACCCACGTGCAGATTTTCCGGTTTGATATCCCGATGCAGAATCTGCCGCCGATGCAGCAGCCCGACCGCGCGCAGCAGGCGCTCGGCGATGTCCTGCCATTGCGTCAAAGATAGAGGCCCGAGTTGTGCCAGCGTCTTCCCAGAATATTCCCGCATCACGTAGTACAAATGCTGACGCTGATTGCAGCCATGGACTTCAGGAAAATGCCGACCGGCCACGCGTTTGAGGAACCATTCCTCGGACAGCAGCGCCTGCCCGGCGTGAGGATTATCGGCGCTGCGCGACGGCAGGGTTTTCAGCAACCATGTCTGACCTTGCCCATCGACAACCCGATACAGCAGCGATTGCTGACTCTGAGCGACAATCCTCTGAACCTGCCAGCCCTCGAAAGACTGGCCGGGTTTCAGCGGCGGCGGCAGGGGCCATTGCTGCAAATGAATCAATGCATCGCCGATATTCGCTTCACCCAGCGCATCGACCCGCACCAGCAATGCACTGGCATTGTCCTGACTCCCCGCCAGATGCGCCGCGTTGACCAGCGTTTGCGCAGCACTGCTCAGATCCGGCTGGTCACGCAGAATTGCCGCAATCGCGGTGTCACCCAACGTCGACCAGACACCGTCACTGAGCAGCACAAAGCTTTCACCGTCACGCAGCTCTCCGTCGAGAAAATCCAACACCAGATGCTGATCCAGCCCCAGCGCGCGTTTGAGCACATGCTGCATGCCCGGTTGATCCCAGACATGATCCTCAGAGATCCGCTGCAAGCTGTCGGCATGCCAGCGATACACCCGGCAATCGCCGACGTGGGCGAGGGTAAAACGCCGACCACGCATGACCAAAGCGCTGACCGTGGTGAGCAGCGGTTGCCCGCCACCGTTGGCCTGCAACCAGCGGTTTTGCGCGAGCAGCAGACGATCCAGCGCCTGCGCCACGCTCCAGGTTTCCGGCGTGGCGTAGTAGTCGAGCGCCAAGGCCTGCAAGGTCGAACGCGCCGCCAGCCCGCCATCGGCGCACTGGCTGACGCCGTCGGCGATGGCGAACAGATAACCTTTGCTCGCCGCCAGCGCCGGAGCCGGTGTCACCGAACGCAAAGCGTCCTGATTTTCTGCACGCGGGCCGGTGGTGCTGGCTTCGGCAAAACTCAATTGCAGGGCCATCGACGGTTCAGACCCGCGCCGCCGTCACCGCTGCCGAGCCCCAGGTGGTTCTCCAGCGACGCTTGACGCCGTGCAGGCCAAACCACGCCAACACGCCGAGGCTGGCAAACAACCACAGGGCCAGTTGATAGCTGCCGGTGCTCTGTTTGATCGCGCCCATGCCGGCCGCCAAGGCAAAACCGCCGATGCCGCCGGCCATGCCGATCAGTCCGGTCATCACGCCGATCTCCAGACGAAAACGCTGCGGTACCAGTTGGAAAACCGCGCCGTTGCCTGCCCCTAAACCGAGCATGGTGCAGACGAAAAGTGCCAGCGCCGCGTAGGAACTCGGCAAGTTGAAACCGACCGCGGCGATGCATACGGCAGCAACGGTATACATCGCCAGCAGTGTGCGAATGCCACCGAAGCGATCAGCCAGCGCGCCACCCAGCGGCCGCATCAGACTGCCGCCGAACACGCACGCAGCGGTGTAGTAACCGGCAGTCACCGGGCTCAAACCGTATTGATCGTTGAAGTAGCCGGGCAGGGCGCTGGCCAGCCCGATGAAGCCGCCGAAGGTCACGCTGTAGAAAAACATGAACCACCAGCTGTCACGGTCGCCCAGCGCCTTGAAGTAGTCGGCCATGGCTTTGGCTTTCGGCCGTTGTGGCGCGTTTTTCGCCAGCCAGGCAAACAGCACCAGCGTCAGGATCAATGGGATCAGGGCGAAACCGAAAACATTGCTCCAGCCGAACGCGGCGGCGAGTACCGGCGCGAGCAGCGCGGCGAACACGGTGCCGGAGTTGCCCGCACCGGCAATGCCCATGGCTTTGCCCTGATGCTGCGGTGGATACCATTGCGAGGCCAAGGGCAGGGCGACGGCGAACGAAGCGCCAGCCATACCGAGGAACAGGCCGAGTATCAACGCCTGCTCGTAGCTATGAATGCCGATTTTCCAGGCGCCGAACAGCGCGCAAATCACAATGACCTGACCGATCAGACCGGCGGTTTTCGGCGACAACCGATCGGCGAGCATGCCCATCACGAAGCGCAGTACGGCGCCGGCGAGGATCGGCGTGGCAACGACCAGGCCGCGTTGTTGGGTGGTCAGGTGCAAATCAGCGGCAATCTGCACCGCCAACGGGCCGAGCAGGTACCAGACCATGAAGCTCAGGTCGAAATAGAGGAAGGCCGCGAACAGGGTCGGGGTGTGGCCGGATTTCCAGAAGCTTGAATTCATCGCGCACCTCAGCTGAAAAGAGTCTCGAAAGGAGTCATGCAACAGCAGGTGGGGCGCCGCCACGGCCGCACCACCGGCCCCGGGCTGTGGGGCCAAAACGCAAAAACGCCGCTACCTGATGCGCCGGTTGGGCGAACGGGTGAGCGACGTCTTTGTCGTAGGTGGGGCAACCGCCGTTGGTTACCTGTGCGTTTTACATAGCGAGATTTGTGCCAACAGCCGGAAAATCAAAAGCCCCTCACCCTAGCCCTCTCCCAGAGGGAGAGGGGACTGACCGAGGTGTCTGACATCAAACATCGACCTGAAAGACCGTGTCGATTATGGATTCACAGCAGAAATCACAGCTCGGCGTACTTCGCGAGCATCCCCCGATCAGTCCCCTCTCCCTCCGGGAGAGGGCTAGGGTGAGGGGCTTTTCAAGCGGTCAGCGCCTTTCAGCCAAGCAACTCACTCATCGCAATAATCTGCTCCGCCACCTGAATCAGCTTCTGCTGCCGGCTCATCGCCTGCCGCCGCATCAAGGTGTAAGCCTCTTCCTCGTTGCAGTCCTTCATCTTCATCAACAACCCCTTGGCCAGTTCGATGCGCTTACGCTCAGCCAATTGCTGATCGCGAGCCTGAAGCTGCGCACGCAAAGCCTGATCACTCTCGAAACGCGCCATCGCCACATCGAGAATCGGCTGCAACCGCTGGGCGTGAATGCCTTCGACGATGTAGGCACTGACCCCGGACTTGATCGCCTGGCGCATCACCCCCGGATCATGCTCATCGGTAAACATCACGATTGGCCGTGGCTGGTCGCGGCTGACCAGCACCACTTGCTCCATGACATCGCGGCTCGGTGACTCGGTATCGATCAGAATCACGTCCGGGCGCACCGTTTCGACGCGCGCGGGCAGATCGATGGTCAGACCGGACTCGTCGATCACCTCGAAACCGGCCTCGGTCAACGCAGCCTTCAGGCGCCCGACTTTTTTCGCTGTGTCATTGATCAGCAGAATGCGCAACATATTCGCGGTCTCCTGTCAGCGGCGGGCGAGAAGGGGAGCGTCGTCGTTCAACGCATGCAGCTTGAAACTGCGCGCGTAGCCGGCCGGGTCGCTGCCGTCCCAGACTTTACCGTCGAGCAACTGGCTGCTGCGCATATCGGTACCCCACGCGGCGACGCCGACAGCGGTGGCGGCGTCGCGGTAGACGTCCAGCCGCTGGACCTGTCGGGCAACGGCGAGGTAATCCGGGTCTTCGCGCAGCAAACCCCAGCGGCGGAACTGGGTCATGAACCACATGCCATCGGACAAGTACGGCAAATTCACTTGGCCATTGCCGTGGAAGCGCAGCGCGTGTGGATCCTGCCAGCGATTGCCGAGGCCATCGGCATAATCACCGAGAAAACGCGGTTCGATGCACGAAAGCGGCGCGTCCAGATATTCCGGCGCGCTGAGCAACTGCGCGGTGCTGCGACGATTTTCCGGGCTCTCTTCGATAAAGCGGCTGGCCTCAAGGATCGCCATTACCAGCGCTCTTGCGGTGTTCGGATACTGCTCGACAAATTCACGGGTGCAACCAAGGACTTTTTCCGGGTGATCGGGCCAGATGGTCTGGCTGGTCGCCAGGGTAAAACCGAGATCCTGCTGCACCGCACTGGCCGCCCATGGTTCGCCGACGCAAAAGCCATCGATGCGCCCGGCTTGCAAGTGCGCGACCATTTGCGGCGGCGGGACGACGACGCTGTCGACATCCTGCAACGGATGAATGCCCTGACTCGCCAGCCAGTAATACAGCCACATCGCATGAGTGCCAGTGGGAAAAGTCTGGGCGAAGGTGAGTTTTGCGCGGCTTTGGTGCACATGCCGATCCAGCGCTTCAGGACTGCTCACGCCGAGGCTTTGCAGGCCGTGGGAGAGGTTGAGACTCTGGCCGTTCTGATTCAGGCCCATCAGCACGGCCATATCGGTCGGAGCGACGCCGCCGATGCCCAGATGCACGGCGTAGATCAGACCGTACAGACTGTGGGCGGCATCCAGTTCGCCGCTGACCAGTTTGTCGCGAAGGTTGGCCCAAGAGCTTTGGCGCTTGAGATTCAGGGTCAGCCCGTAAGGCTGGGCAAAGCCCTGTGTGGCAGCAACGACGACCGAGGCGCAGTCGCTCAGGGCCATGAAGCCGAGGTTGATCGCAGTCTTTTCCGGGGCATCGCTGCCATTGACCCAGGCCAGTGGCCCTACCGAAGGTTCATTCATACACCGCCACCTCGAAAAAAAAGCGCCGCCACGGACTTTGCGCAGGCAAAATCCGGGACGACGCCATTGTCCTTGCCCGCAAGCCGTCATTGGCCTGCGCGCTGATAGTCAAGGAGGGTGCAAGGCATATGCCACCGGCAGTGATTTGCGCGTGCGCCTCGCGCGGCAGGTCGATGCCCGGCTATAATCGCCGCCTCTTTTCGCCGCCCGAGTCATCGCCGCCCATGTACACCCTGGCCCGTCAGCTGTTGTTCAAACTTTCCCCGGAAACCTCCCACGATCTGTCGCTGGATCTGATCGGCGCGGGTGGGCGTTTGGGCTTAAACGGCTTGCTGTGCAAGGCGCCGGCAAAGAAGCCGGTGACGGTCATGGGCCTCGAATTCCCGAACCCGGTGGGTCTGGCGGCGGGTCTGGACAAGAACGGCGCGGCCATCGACGGCTTCGCGCAATTGGGTTTCGGTTTTGTTGAAATCGGCACCGTGACCCCGCGTCCGCAGCCGGGCAATCCGAAACCACGGATTTTCCGCCTGCCGGAAGCCGAGGCGATCATCAACCGCATGGGTTTCAACAACCTCGGTGTGGATAACCTGCTGGCGCGCGTGGCCGCTGCGAAATACAAGGGCGTGCTGGGCATCAACATCGGCAAGAATTTCGATACGCCGGTTGAGCGCGCGGTCGACGATTACCTGATCTGCCTCGACAAGGTTTACGCCCACGCCAGCTACGTGACGGTCAACGTCAGCTCGCCGAACACCCCGGGCCTGCGCAGCCTGCAATTTGGTGATTCGCTGAAGCAGTTGCTCGCGGATCTGGCTACCCGCCGCGCCGAACTGGCGTTGCGTCACGGCAAACATGTGCCGCTGGCGATCAAGATTGCACCGGACATGACCGACGAAGAAACCGCGCAGGTGGCTCAGGCGTTGATCGAAACGGGCATGGACGCGGTGATCGCGACCAATACCACCCTGAGCCGTGTTGGCGTCGAAGGCATGGAGCATGGCGACGAGGCGGGCGGTTTGTCCGGTGCACCAGTGCGGGAGAAGAGCACCAATACCGTGAAGGTGCTGGCGGGTGAGTTGGCTGGGCGGTTGCCGATCATTGCGGCGGGCGGGATTACTGAAGGCAAGCATGCGGCCGAGAAGATCACGGCAGGTGCGAGCCTGGTGCAGATCTACTCCGGCTTCATCTATAAGGGCCCGGCACTGATCCGAGAATCCGTAGACGCGATCGCCGCCCTGCGCTGATCCAATTGTGGGAGCGAGCCTGCTCGCGATAGCGGTGTATCAGTCACTGAAGATGTTGGCTGAACTGACGCTATCGCGAGCAGGCTCACTCCTACAGGTTTTGTATATGGCACAAATAATGTGACAGGCATAAAAAAGGGCTCCTCGAAGGAGCCCCTGGGCCGCAGCCCGCCGTCCGGGAAGGACGTGCATGGTAAGTCGTTACAAATTCAGATTGTCGTGTCGGAATTAATGCCCTGTGTCAGCCGACGGCGTGAAGTTCGTTGAGTCTGTGGATTCCCGCAGTGCCGGTCATACCGTCCCAGTTGTCGCCGCGTCCTTCTCGCCAGCCGTTAATCCAGGCTTGACGTACCGACGGTAGAGTAAATGGGCAAAGCTCACGGGATTTGCCACCAACGCCATATTGATATCCGCGCAAAAATGCTCTTTCCAACGGATCACGCTTAAGTCTTCTCATAGGGTGTTTCCCTCACTTGTTGACTGTTTTGTGTCGCGTTGACCTCAACTGAGGTCTGGCAGAAAAAACCTGCCATGGTGCGGCTCGCTGCCGGCGTGGCGAGCCAAGGTGTTGACGCCGTTGCGACGTCAACCTGTGTTCAGTTCTAACCAATGAGTCACACCGAGGGAATGATCGTTTTGTCATAAGGACGTAACGAAATTAGTGCTACAGCCATAAGTAACGACGGGTTTCATGCACGGTTTTTCAGCAAACCCCGGTATGATCGGCCCCGCGCTGCATGATGGGGTTAATTCTTTAGTGAGAATGACCCACGTTTGCGCTGGGGTATAAAGCGACGAAGGGTCGCTTTAAGACTTTTTGTTTCATCAACTTTTTTATCTGTCCCGGCATCTAAGCTCTTTTAACCCGAGCAGCGGGGATGGAACGGCACACCTTCGTGCCACGCGGGCGTTCTTTTAGAAAAGCGCCTGATTGAAAAACGGATCGGCAATGCGTTGCCGATTCACTAGCCAAAGGCTCTGGAAATACCATGTCCGACCGTTTCGAACTCTTCCTCACTTGCCCTAAAGGCCTTGAAGGCCTGCTCATCGAGGAAGCCGTCGGGCTTGGCCTTGAAGAAGCGCGCGAGCACACTTCCGCCGTGCGTGGCATGGCGACCATGGAAACCGCTTATCGCCTGTGCCTCTGGTCGCGTCTCGCCAACCGCGTGTTGCTGGTGCTCAAGCGTTTCCCGATGAAGGACGCTGAAGACCTCTACCACGGTGTGCTCGACATCGAGTGGCAGGATCACATGCTCAGCGACGGCACTCTGGCCGTTGAATTCAGCGGCCACGGCTCAGGCATCGACAACACTCACTTCGGCGCTTTGAAAGTCAAAGACGCCATCGTCGACAAACTGCGCACGCCGCAGGGCGACCGTCCGTCGATCGACAAGCTCAACCCGGATCTGCGCATTCACCTGCGTCTGGATCGCGGCGAAGCGATTCTCTCCCTCGACCTCTCCGGCCACAGCCTGCACCAGCGCGGTTATCGCTTGCAGCAGGGCGCTGCACCGCTGAAGGAAAACCTCGCAGCGGCAATCCTGATCCGTTCCGGCTGGCCACGCATTGCTGCCGAAGGCGGCGCGCTGGCTGACCCGATGTGCGGTGTCGGCACGTTCCTCGTCGAGGCGGGCATGATCGCCGCCGACATGGCGCCGAACCTGCGTCGTGAGCAGTGGGGCTTTACCGCATGGCTCGGTCACGTCCCGGCGCTGTGGAAAAAACTCCACGAAGAAGCCGTCGAGCGCGCCGCTGCCGGTCTGGCCAAGCCACCGCTGTGGATTCGCGGTTATGAAGCTGACCCACGACTGATTCAGCCGGGCCGCAACAACGTTGAGCGCGCAGGCCTGAGCGAGTGGATCAAAATCTACCAGGGCGAGGTCGCGACCTTCGAACCGCGTCCGGATCAGAACCAGAAAGGTCTGGTGATCTGCAATCCACCGTACGGCGAGCGTCTCGGTGACGAAGCCAGCCTGCTGTATCTCTACCAGAACCTCGGCGAGCGTCTGCGTCAGGCCTGTCTGAACTGGGAAGCGGCGGTATTCACCGGCGCACCGGATCTGGGCAAGCGCATGGGCATTCGCAGCCACAAACAGTATTCGTTCTGGAACGGCGCGTTGCCGTGCAAGCTGCTGTTGATCAAAGTGCTGCCGGATCAGTTCGTCACCGGCGAGCGGCGTACCCCGGAACAGCGTCAGGCCGAGCGCGAGCAAGCGGCTTACGACCAGACCCCGGACGAGCCGCAAGAGCGCAAGTTCAACAAGAACGGCAACCCGATCAAACCGACGCCAGCCCCGGCACCGGTGATCGAGCAACCGCGCTTGAGCGAAGGCGGGCAGATGTTTGCCAACCGTCTGCAGAAAAACCTCAAGGCGATGGGCAAGTGGGTCAAGCGCGAAGGCATTGATTGCTACCGTGTCTACGATGCCGACATGCCTGAATATGCGATGGCCATCGACCTGTACCACGATTGGGTGCACGTTCAGGAATACGCCGCGCCGAAGTCGATCGACCCGGAAAAAGCCTCGGCGCGCATGTTCGATGCCCTGGCGGCGATTCCGCAGGCACTCAACGTCGACAAGAGCCGCGTGGTGGTCAAACGCCGCGAGCGCCAGAGCGGCACCAAGCAGTACGAGCGTCAGGCTGCACAGGGCAAGTTCAATGAAGTCAGCGAGGGCGGCGTGAAGTTGCTGGTCAACCTCACCGACTACCTTGACACCGGTCTGTTCCTCGACCACCGCCCGATGCGCATGCGCATTCAGAAAGAGGCCGCCGGCAAGCGCTTCCTCAATCTGTTCTGCTACACCGCGACCGCCAGCGTGCACGCGGCCAAGGGCGGCGCGCGCAGCACCACCAGCGTCGATCTGTCGAAGACTTACCTCGACTGGGCACGCCGCAACCTGTCGCTGAACGGCTACTCGGACAAGAACCGTCTGGAGCAGGGCGATGTGATGGTGTGGCTGGAAAGCTGCCGTGACGAGTACGACCTGATCTTTATCGATCCGCCGACCTTCTCCAACTCCAAGCGCATGGAAGGCATCTTCGACGTGCAACGTGATCAGGTGCAGTTGATCGACCTGGCCATGGCCCGTCTGGCGCCCGGCGGTGTGCTGTATTTCTCCAACAACTTCCGCAAGTTCCAGTTGGAAGAAAACCTCGCCGAGCGTTACGCGGTCGAGGAAATCAGCGCGCAGACCATCGACCCGGATTTTGCCCGTAACACCAAGATCCACCGCGCCTGGAAAATCACGGCTCGTTGACGCTTTGCGCAATTGGATCCACAGAGCCTTGATTTTTAAAGGCTCCGTGGATCCGCCCGCGCTAGCTAAATTAGTGGCTAATAGCTATAACTCACACACGGTCAATGGGGTTTTCCCGTAAATGCTGGCGTAGTGAGTTGTCTTTATGTCGTTGCACCCCGTGCGCCCAAAGATTCTGGGTTTTATCAGCGAAGACGTCTCGGCCTGGCTGGTCGCGCTGCTGGTATTGCTCGCCGGTGGGATTCTCACGGGGCTGCTCGCCTGGGCCACCCTCAATCAGTTTCAGCAACAGACCCGTCAGCGTTTTCAACTGTTGGCCAATGAACGTTACAGTCGCATCGAAGAACGCTTTCAGGACCAGGAGCAACGCCTCGACGGCCTGCGTCGTTTCTTCGCCAACTCTGAATCGGTGTCCCGCGCCGAGTTCGACGGGTACACCCACCCCTTATTAATGCGTACCCAGGCCTATTCGTTTGCCCTCAAGATCAAGGGGGCCGAGCGCGCGGCATTCGAACAGCGCGTGCGTGACGAAGGCCTGAGCAACTTCACCCTGCGTGAACTGAATGCCCAGGGCGAGCTGCAACTGGCTGGCGTGCGCGATGAATACGTGCCGGTGCTCTACAGCCAGACGCAAAGTCGGCTCGGCTCACCATTGGGTTATGACCTGCTCGCACAACCGCTGCGGCGCGACACGCTGCAACGTGCCGACAAGCTCGGCGGGCTGGCGGTGTCGCAA
Organism: Pseudomonas sp. 43A; assembly: GCF_013363935.1. Taxonomy (NCBI): domain Bacteria; kingdom Pseudomonadati; phylum Pseudomonadota; class Gammaproteobacteria; order Pseudomonadales; family Pseudomonadaceae; genus Pseudomonas; species Pseudomonas sp. 43A. Next base: position 5,021,613 of record NZ_CP054880.1, on the reverse strand, counting down.
CCCATGCACCTGGTCAGCATCGAACCATCGTATGCGCGCGGTGTGCTGCTCGTCGCACCCGTGAGCCACAATGGCGAGCGCCAATCGTTTGGCTACGTGATGGCGGTGATCAGCATGCGTCAGTTGCTGGCCGACGGTTTGCCGGATGCCTTCCATGACTATCTGTCGGTGCGCATTCTCGACATGTCGACCAATGATCAGCACGAAGTGTTGTTCGAGTCGACCAACGAACCGGCGCCGAGCGACCTCACGGCCACGCGTCTGGTGCGCATGGCCGATCACGACTATCAGGTCGATATTCTGCCGAGCGAGGCGTTCGTTCAGGCCAATCATTCGTCGGTCGGCAGCGTGATCATTCTGGGCAGCTTGCTCAGTTTGCTGCTCAGTGCCTTGCTCTATGTGTTGGTCAGTCAGCGCCAGCGCGCCTTGCGCATGGTCGAATTGCGCACACAGGAATTGCACGCCAGCGAACAGGAATTGCGTGGTACCCACGGGCAGTTGCGCGGCGTGCTGAATGCCGCAACGCAGGTGGCGATCATCGCCACCGACCTGCGCGGGGTGATCAACACCTTCAACCCCGGCGCCGAACAAATGCTCGGCTACAGCAGCGCCGATGTCGTCGGCCACATGACTCTGGAAAACCTGCACCTGCCCCGCGAGTTGACGGCCCGCGCCTCCGAGTTGAGTGCGCGTTACGGCAAAAGCATCCCGACCTGCCACGCGATGCTGGTCGAGGGCGGCGAAGTCGGCGGCCACGAGGCCCGCGAGTGGACGCTGGTGCGCAGCGATGGCAGCCATATTCCGGTGAACATGCTCGCCACGCCGGTACTCGATGAACAAGGGCTGTGGGTCGGGCATCTGGCGATCTGCATCGACATCACCGAACGCAAGCGTGTGCACGAGGTGCTGGCGGCGCGGGATGTGTTGCTGAAGAAACTCAGCGCGCACGTGCCCGGCGGCATCTATCAATTCAAGATGGAATTCGACGGGCGCTTCAGTGTGATCTACGCCAGCGACGGCATCCGCGAGATCTACGAACTGGAACCGGACGTGCTGTTGTTCAACGCCGAGGCGATTTTCACGCGCATTCATCCACAGGACGTTACCCGCGTGCGCTCTTCGATTCGTGCCTCGGCGGACAGCCTCAGCCCGTGGCGCGAGGAGTATCGCGTACAGCTGCCCGAACGCGGCTTGCGCTGGGTGCGCGGCGAGGCGACGCCGGAAGAACTGCCGGGCGGCGGTGTGCTCTGGCATGGCTATATCTCGGATATTTCTGACCTGAAACGCGTGGAAGAAGAATTGCGTGCGCTGTCGGTGACCGACTCGCTGACCGGCATTCATAACCGTCGCTATTTCCAGGAACGCCTGACCACGGAAATGGCCCGGGTCGAGCGCGGCGGCGGTGAGTTGTCGGTGATCATGCTCGATATCGACCATTTCAAACGTATCAACGATCAGTACGGTCACGCCGTGGGCGATCGGGTGCTGCAAGCGGTGTGCGAACGCATCGGCCATCGTTTGCGCCGTACCGATGTGTTCTGTCGCTTGGGCGGCGAGGAGTTCATGGTGTTGTGCCCGGACATCGACGGCGAGCATGCGTACATGCTGGCGGTTGAGTTGTGGCAGGGTTTGCGTGGCGCGCCGGTGGATGTGGTCGGCGTGGTCACGGCGAGTTTCGGGATCGCCAGTTGGCGACTGGGGGAGGGCGCGGATGCGCTGTTGTTGCGGGCGGATTCGGGTGTGTATATGGCAAAGCAGCGCGGGCGTGATCGGGTCGAGCAGATGAGCTAGGCCGCGAAGCGGTTCCCCTGTGGGAGCGAGCTTGCTCGCGAAGGCGTCAGGTCAGTCAATAAATGCGTCGACTGATACTCCGCCTTCGCGAGCAAGCTCGCTCCCACAGGTTTTTGTGGTGTTGCCTGAACGGCGTTAGAGGACCGAAGCGGTCTGCGCCAGTTTCGGCTGCTTGTACAGGTCCAGCAGCACCTGATCCAGCACCGACGACGCCCCGAACGGCGCTTTGTCGTTGAGGATCGCCACCACTGCCCAAGTGTTGCCATTCACATCACGGCTAAAACCGGCAATTGCCCGCACGGTGTTCAGGGTGCCGGTCTTGACGTGGGCTTCACCGCGCATCGCCGTGGTTTTCAGACGCTTGCGCATGGTGCCGTCGGTACCGGCAATCGGCAGCGAGCTGATGTACTCGGCGGCATACGGGCTGTGCCAGGCGGCTTGCAGCATGCTCGCCATTTCACGGGCGCTGACCCGTTCAGCACGGGACAGGCCGGAGCCGTTCTCCATCACCAGATGCGGCGCAGTGATGCCTTTCTTCGCCATCCACTGACGCACTACGCGCTGTGCAGCCTTGGCGTCGTCACCGTCGGCATCATTGCGGAATTTCTGGCCAAGGCTGAGGAACAGTTGCTGGGCCATGGTGTTGTTACTGTATTTGTTGATGTCGCGGATGATCTCCGCGAGGTCCGGCGAGTAGGCGCGAGCCAGCAGTTTGGCGTTGCCCGGTGTCGAGGCCAGACGGTCCTTGCCCTGAATGCTGCCCCCCAGTTCCTTCCAGATCGCGCGCACGGCGCCGGCGGTGTAGGTCGCGTGATCGAGCAGCGACAGATAAGTCTGCGAACTGCAACCTTCGCCCAACTGGCCGGCCACGGTCACGGTCACGCTGCCATCCGCTTCTGGCACCGGGTTGTAGCGCACGCCGCCGGTGCATTGTTTGGAGGGCAGGGCTTTGACGGTGTTGGCGATGTGGATGCTGGCAATCGGCGGCTCAACCGAAATCAGCACCCGGCCATTATCGTTACGGGCAACGAAACGCAGGGCCTTGAGGTTGACCAGCAACGAGTCGGGTTTGACCAGGAACGGCTTGTTCTCGTCATTACCGTCATCGTTGAATTCTGGCAGCACTGGCTGCACAAAAAAGTTACGGTCGAGGATCAGATCACCGGTGATTTGCGTCACACCGTTGGCGCGCAGGTCGCGCATCAACAGCCAGAGCTTTTCCATGTTCAGCTTTGGATCGCCGCCGCCCTTGAGGTAGAGGTTGCCATTGAGGATGCCGCCGTTCAGGTCGCCATCGGTGTAGAACTCGGTTTTCCACTGATGATTGGGGCCGAGCATTTCCAGTGCCGCGTAAGTGGTCACCAGTTTCATCGTCGAGGCCGGGTTGACCGACACGTCGGCGTTGAACACGGTCGGCGTGCCCGGGCCATCCAGCGGCACCATCACCAACGACAGGGCGCTGGGCTGCAATTTGCTGGCCTTGAGTGCTTTTTCAACGTTGGGAGTCAGGGAAGTATTGATGGTGGCGGCAGAAACAGGCAGGGCCAGCGGCAGAAGAAGGCCGGCGAGAAGCAGGGGACGCAACGATTTGATCATATGAAATAAAACCCTACAGTCGAGGGGAAAATAACGAGGACATGGATGAAAAAGCCCTCAGCGGTCATGAAAGTGTCGGCATTATGCCCCAAGGTGTTACAGCTTGTGCCTTGTCTGGGCCGGCCAATACGTTATTTTTTTACAGGCGGTCGGCTACAGGGGCCAGAGAGTCGGGCAATCGGCGGCTTAAACTGGTAAAGTGCCGGCCGTTAATACTTAAGAGGATTGTTCCAATGGCGACTAACCGTTCCCAGCGTCTGCGCAAAAAACTGTGCGTTGATGAATTTCAAGAGCTGGGTTTCGAACTGAACCTGGACTTCAAAGAAGACTTGTCCGAAGAAGCCATTGACGCTTTCCTCGAAGCCTTCATCAAAGAAGCCATGGAAGCCAATGGTCTGGGTTATGTTGGCGGCGACGACTTCGGTCTGGTTTGCCTGCAGAAGCGTGGCTCGGTCAACGAAGAGCAGCGTGCTGCCGTTGAAGCCTGGCTGAAAACCCGCTCCGAGCTGACCAAGTATGAAGTCAGCCCGTTGCTGGACGTTTGGTATCCGGAAAAGCCGATCAACGCGGCTAAGTGATACTGAAAAAAACGGCGACCTGAGGGTCGCCGTTTTTTTTCGTCTGGGGTTTGGGTGTTTCGGTTTGGGATTTGTGGTGAGTCTACCCCTCATCGGAACGCCGCCCGCCCAGCCCTCTGCCCCTGGAGAGGGAGCCGACTTGTGGGCTTTTCAAAGCCTGAGTTCAACTCGGTATCCCACGTCGGCGTATGTCTTCCAAACACCTCGGTCAGTCCCCTCTCCCTCCGGGAGAGGGCTAGGGTGAGGGGCTTTTGACCTTAAGCTTTACGCCAATTCAAAATCAGTAAAGTCAAAACTCCCGCGACAATCCCCCAAAATGCCGAACCAATGGAAAACAGCGTCAGCCCCGACGCCGTGACCATAAAGGTAATCAACGCCGCCTCCCGTTCCTTCACCTCGGCCATGGCGATGCTCAAGCCATTAATGATCGAACCAAACAGCGCCAGCGCGGCAATCGACAGCACCAGTTCCTTCGGCAGCGCGGCAAACAACGCCGCCAATGTGGCGCCGAACACCCCGGCAATCCCGTAGAAAATCCCGCACCAGACCGCCGCGGTGTAGCGCTTGTTGCGATCTTCATGGGCGTGCGGCCCGGTGCAGATCGCTGCGCTGATGGCGGCGAGGTTGATGCCGTGGGAGCCGAACGGCGCCAGCAATAGTGAAGCGATGCCGGTGGTGGTGATCAGCGGCGAAGCCGGGACGTTGTAACCGTCGGCGCGCAGGACGGCGATGCCGGGCATGTTCTGCGAGGTCATCGCCACCACAAACAATGGAATGCCGATGCTGATCGTCGCCGCCAGCGAAAAGTGCGGCGTGGTCCACACCGGCGTCGCCACTTCCAGATGGAAACCGCTGAAATCCAGCAAACCCATGAACCCCGACAGCGCGGTGCCGATCAGTAATGCGGCGAGCACGGCATAACGCGGCGATAGGCGTTTGACTACTAAATAGGTGAAGAACATCCCCAGCACCAGCCCGGTACGGTGCTGCGCGGCGACGAAGATTTCGCTGCCGATCTTGAACAGAATCCCTGCCAGCAATGCCGCCGCCAAGGAGGCCGGGATCTTTTTTACCAGCCGTTCGAAGCTGCCGGTCAGCCCGCAGATCGTCACCAGCACTGCGCAGGTGATGTAGGCGCCAATGGCCTCGCCATAGCTGACACCGCCAAGACTGGTGATCAGCAACGCGGCGCCGGGCGTCGACCAGGCGATGGTGATCGGTGTGCGATAACGCAACGACAGGCCGATCGAGCACACCGCCATGCCGATCGAGATCGCCCAGATCCACGAAGAAATCTGCCCGCTGGTCAGACCTGCCGCTTGCCCGGCCTGGAACATCAGCACCAGCGAGCTGGTGTAACCGGTCATCATTGCGATGAAGCCAGCGACGATGGCCGAGGGCGAAGTGTCGGTCAGAGGGCGGAGTCGGGTGTGGGTGGCGTCGTTCATGACGGCGGTGTTCCTTATACCAATGAAGATCCCTTGTGGGAGCGAGCTTGCTCGCGAAAGCGGTGTGTCAGTCGACATCTGTATTGACTGTCATGCCGCCCTTCGCGAGCAAGCTCGCTCCCACAGGGAATTGTGGGCGAGCAGCGGATTCTGTGATCAAGCCTAAACTCAAACGTAACGGATCGTTGCAATACAGCCGAAGTCACAAACAGCCGTACAGTCGTGTTGCCACCTTTCATTGTGTACAATCGCGCTGTTTTTTACGCGATACTTGCCAGCGACCTACTGTGCCGTATTACAGTCACGGTCTATTCGCCGCAGTTCTCCCGACTCGAGTGCCCATGAACGAACAGTTGCAACCCCTCAAGAAACAACCGCGAGCAGGCAAAGCCGGCCGCAGCGGAACCCAGGACGATATTGTCTACGCGCATATCTTCGAGGCCATCCTCGAACAGCGTCTGGCGCCCGGCACCAAGTTGAGCGAAGAAGCGCTGGGGGAAATCTTTGGGGTCAGCCGCACCATCATTCGCCGCGCGCTCTCGCGTCTGGCCCATGAAGGCGTGGTGCTGTTGCGGCCGAACCGTGGCGCCGTGGTTGCCAGCCCGAGTGTTGAAGAAGCCCGTCAGGTGTTTCTTGCCCGTCGCCTGGTCGAACGCGCGATCACTGAGCTGGCGGTGCAACACGCCACCGCCGAGCAGATCGCCGAGCTGCGGCAGATGGTCAACGACGAGCGCGACAGCTTCTCCCGTGGCGATCGCGGCGCCGGTATTCGTCTGTCGGGCGAATTCCACTTGAAACTGGCGGAAGCGGCGATGAACGCCCCGTTGATCAGCTTTCAGCGCAGCCTGGTTTCGCAGACGTCGCTGATCATTGCCCAGTATGAAAGCGGCAACCGCTCGCACTGCTCGTACGACGAGCACACCCAGTTGATCGACGCGATCGAGAAGCGCGACGGCGAGCTGGCGGTGAATCTGATGATGCACCACATGGATCACATCGACAGCAAGCTCAACCTCGACGAGGAAGGCGCGTCGGATGATCTGCATGCAGTGTTCTCGCATTTGTTGCAGACCAAGAAGCCGGGGCGTCCTGCGGCCAAGCTCTAAGCTGATACCGAGTCGACCCCTTCGCGAGCAAGCTCGCTCCCACATTTGAAATGCATTCCCATGTGGGAGCGAGCTTGCTCGCGAAGGCGATCTGACAGGCAACAAAAAATCCCCCGGGGCTGAACACCTCCGGGGGATTTTTTTGTGCCTGTGAAAACTCAGCGCTGATGCACCAACGCCCCCGCCGCATACGTCTGCTGCACCGTGCGGTCATCACCCAGCGTCATCAACACAAACAACGTCTCGGCAATATTGTTGGCCTGCTTCAAACGGTAGCTCAGCAGCGGCGTCGCGTTGTAATCGAGCACCAGGAAGTCAGCGTCGGAACCCGGTTGCAGGTTGCCGATCTTGTCTTCCAGACGCAGCGCCCGCGCACCGCCCAGCGTCGCCAGGTACAGCGACTTGAACGGGCTCAGTCGTGCCCCTTGCAGTTGCATCACTTTGTACGCTTCGTTCAGCGTCTGCAGCAGCGAGAAACTGGTGCCGCCGCCAACGTCAGTGCCCAGACCGACATTGAGCTTGTGCTTCTCGGCCATCGGCAGGTTGAACAGGCCACTACCCAAGAAGAAGTTCGAGGTCGGGCAGAACGAGATTGCCGAACCGGTTTCCGCCAGTCGCGCGCATTCGTCGTCGCACAGGTGCACGCCGTGAGCGAATACCGAGCGTTCGCCGAGCAATTTGTAGTGGTCGTAAACGTCGAGGTAGCCCTTGCGCTCCGGGAACAGCTCCTTGACCCACTCGATTTCCTTGAGGTTTTCGCTGATGTGGGTCTGCATGTACAGATCCGGGTATTCGGTCAGCAGTTGCCCGGCGAGGGTCAGTTGTTCCGGGGTGCTGGTCGGTGCGAAACGCGGGGTCACCGCATAGTGCAGGCGGCCCTTGCCGTGCCAGCGCTCGATCAGCGCTTTGCTTTCGACGTAGCTGGATTCGGCGGTATCGGTCAGATAGTCCGGGGCGTTGCGATCCATCATCACCTTGCCGGCGATCATGCGCAGGTCGAGCTTCTCGGCCGCTTCGAACAACGAGTTCACCGACTGCGGGTGCACGCTGCCGAACACCAGCGCGGTGGTGGTGCCGTTGCGCAGCAGTTCCTTGACGAAAATGTCAGCGACTTCGTCGGCGTGGGCCTTGTCGCCGAACTGGCTTTCGCACGGGAAGGTGTAGGTGTTCAGCCAGTCGAGCAGTTGCTCGCCGTAGGCGCCGACCATGCCGGTTTGTGGAAAGTGAATGTGGGTGTCGATGAAGCCCGGTGTGATCAACGCGTCTTGGTAATGCTCGATTTCGATGTCCGCCGGCAGGGTCGGCAGCAATTCACTGGCGTGGCCAAGGGCGCTGATCTTGCCGCCATCGACCACCAGCAGGCCATCCTCGAAATATTCGTAGGAGGCTTCGATCCCGACTTCGGCGGGGTCGGCGATGCTGTGCAGGATGGCGGCGCGGTAGGCTTTGCGAGTCAGAGGCATGAGGGTTCTCTAATCAGTTTGAGGCTTTGAGTTTGGTGGCCTGACTGCGCCGCGAAACCGGCAGCAGTTTGGCAATCGGTTCGGCGCTGGCAGTCTGCTGGCCGAAGTTGGCGTTATAGGTGGCGATGATTTCGCCGGCGATGGAGATGGCGATTTCCACAGGCAGCTTGCCTTTGACTTCGCCGATGCCCATCGGGCAGCGCATGCGTTGCACGACGCCGCTGTCGAAACCGCGATCACGTAAACGGTGTTCGAACTTCGCGCGTTTGGTCTTCGAACCGATCAGGCCGAAGTAGGCGAAGTCGTTGCGCTTGAGGATCGCGGCAGTGAGTTCAAGGTCGAGCTGATGGTTGTGGGTCATGACGATGCAATAACTGCCGGCGGGCAGCTCATCGATTTCGTCCACAGGCTCTTCGGCGACGATTTTACGCACGCCGTGGGGGATGTGTTCGGGGAATTCGGCCTCGCGCGAATCGATCCAGCGCACCCGGCAGGGCAGGCTGGCGAGCAGCGGCACCAAGGCGCGGCCAACGTGGCCGGCACCGAACACGGCGATTTGCGCCTGCACCTGGCCCATCGGTTCGAACAGCAACACGGTGGCGCCGCCGCAGCACTGGCCCAGGCTGGCGCCGAGGCTGAAGCGCTCCAAGTGGGTGTCCTGCTTACCGCTGGCGAGCATCTCGCGGGCGATCTGCATGGCTTTGTATTCCAGATGCCCGCCACCGATGGTGTCGAAGCTCTGGTTCGCGCTGATAACCATTTTCGAGCCGGCGTTGCGTGGCGTCGAGCCGAGTTCTTCGATGATCGTCACCAGAACGCAGGGTTCGCCCTGATTCTGCAGGTCGGCGAGGGCGTCGATCCAGTTGTACATAGTTCACCCCTACAACATCGTTGTCTGTTCGGGCCTCTTCGCGAGCAGGCTCGCTCCCACAGGGGAATGCATTCCAAATGTGGAAGCGAGCCTGCTCGCGAATGGCCGCGCCTCGGTCCTAGAGCGGAGCCAACTCGGTTTCAGCTTCAACGGCTTTCACCGCTTTCAACTGACGCATCTGCTCGCAACCCCACAACACCCGCTCCGGCGTCGCCGGCGCATCGATCTGCGGCTGATGCTTGTAATCAGCGAGGCTCGCCACGGCATCCTTGATCGCGCACCACGAGGCAATCCCGAGCATGAACGGCGGCTCACCGACAGCCTTGGAATGGAACACCGTGTCTTCCGGGTTCTTGCGGTTTTCCACCAGTTTCACCCGCAGGTCGAGCGGCATGTCCGCCACGGCCGGGATCTTGTAGCTGGCCGGGCCGTTGGTCATCAGCTTGCCTTTGTTGTTCCAGACCAGCTCTTCCATGGTCAGCCAGCCCATGCCCTGGATGAAACCACCCTCGACCTGACCGATGTCGATGGACGGGTTCAGTGAGGCGCCGACGTCATGAAGAATGTCGGTCCGCAGCATCTTGTACTCGCCGGTCAAGGTGTCGACGATCACTTCGCAGCACGCCGCGCCGAAGGCGAAGTAGTAGAACGGACGGCCACGCGCCTGACTGCGGTCGTAGTAGATTTTCGGCGTCTTGTAGAAGCCGGTGCTCGACAGCGACACCTGATTGAAATACGCCTGCTGGATCAGCGCTTCAAAGGTCAGGATATGGTCGCGAACACGCACGTGGCCATTGTGGAACTCGACGTCTTCTTCAGTGACTTTGAAGTGACGCGCAGCGAATTCGATCAGACGTTTCTTGATGATTTCTGCCGCGTTCTGCGCCGCTTTACCGTTAAGGTCAGCACCGCTGGACGCCGCTGTTGGCGAGGTGTTCGGCACCTTGTCGGTGTTGGTCGCGGTGATCTGCACGCGATCGATTTCAACCTGGAACACTTCGGCCACGACTTGCGCGACTTTGGTGTTCAGGCCCTGACCCATTTCCGTGCCGCCGTGGTTCAGATGGATGCTGCCGTCGGTGTAGATGTGGATCAAGGCGCCTGCCTGGTTCAAGAAGCTCGCGGTGAAGGAAATACCGAATTTCACCGGGGTCAGCGCCAGGCCTTTTTTCAGGATCGGGCTGTTGGCGTTGTAGCGACGGATCGCTTCGCGGCGCTCGTGATACTGGCTGCTTTCTTCCAGTTCGGCGGTCATTTCCTCGAGCATGTTGTGCTCGACGGTCTGGTAGTAATGGGTGACGTTGCGTTCGGTCTTGCCGTAATAGTTGGCCTTGCGCACGGCGAGCGGATCGAGTTGCAGGTGACGGGCAATCGCATCCATCACTTCTTCGATCGCGACCATGCCTTGCGGGCCACCGAAACCCCGGTAAGCGGTGTTCGACGCGGTGTTGGTCTTGCAGCGGTGACCATTGATGGTCGCGTCGCCGAGGTAGTACGAGTTGTCCGAGTGGAACATCGCCCGGTCCACGATCGACGCGGACAAGTCCGGCGAGCAGCCGCAGTTGCCGGCCAGGTCCATGTTGATCCCGTGCAGGCGGCCGGTGCTGTCGAAGCCGACGTCGTATTCGACGTAGAACGGGTGACGCTTGCCGGTCATCAGCATGTCTTCGACGCGCGGCAGGCGCATCTTGGTCGGCTGGCCGGTGAGGTGCGCGACCACTGCGCACAGGCACGCCGGGCTCGCGGCTTGAGTTTCCTTGCCACCGAAACCACCGCCCATGCGGCGCATGTCGACGACGATTTTGTTCATCGACACGTCAAGCACTTCGGCGACCAGTTTCTGCACTTCGGTCGGGTTTTGCGTCGAGCAGTAGACGATCATGCCGCCGTCTTCGGTGGGCATCACCGAGGAGATTTGCGTCTCCAGATAAAAGTGTTCCTGACCGCCGATGTGCAGCGTGCCTTGAATGCGGTGTTCAGCGGTTGCCAGTGCGGAAACCGAATCGCCGCGCTGGTGAGTGTGGCTGTCGAGCACGAAGTGGCGTTTGCGCAAGGCTTCAACCACGTCGAGCACAGGTTCGAGGTCTTCGTATTCGATGATCGCGGCCATCGCGGCTTTGCGCGCGGTTTCCAGGTCTTTCGCCGCGACGGCGAGCACCGGTTGACCGACGAATTGCACATTATCGATGGCCAGCAGCGGGTCGCCCGGCATCAACGGGCCAATGTCTTTCAGGCCCGGCACGTCTTCGTGGGTGATGGCGATGCGCACGCCTTCGAAGGCGTAGCACGGCGAGGTGTCGATGCTGATGATTTTCGCGTGGGCGCGGTCCGACATGCGTGCATACAGGTGCAGCTGATTCGGAAATTCCAGGCGGTCATCGATGTACTGCGCTTCACCGGACACGTGCTTGGCGGCGCTGTCGTGCTTGACGCTGCGGCCGACACCGGAAGTCAGGTCCTTGGCGAACAATTCAGCCAGTTCAGCTTGAGTTTTCTCTACGCCGTGATGGTTAGACATAAGCGGTCACCCGAGTCTCGATGTGCGGTGTTTGCAGTTCGATGAAGTATTTGCGCAGCAGGTTCTGCGCGCTGAGCAGGCGATATTCCTTGCTGGCGCGGAAGTCCGAGAGCGGGGTGAAATCTTCCGCCAGTGCGGCGCAGGCGCGTTCGACCACGGCGTTGTTGAACGGCGCACCGATCAGCGCGGTTTCACAATGGGTGGCGCGTTTCGGGATCGCAGCCATACCACCGAAGGCCATGCGCGCATCGGTGATCACGCCGTTTTCGACGCGCAGGTTGAACGCGGCGCAGACGGCGGAGATGTCGTCGTCCAGACGCTTGGAGACTTTGTAGGCGCGGAACAACTGTTCAGCCGTGGCGCGCGGCACGATGATCTTCTCGATGAATTCACTTTCCTGACGGGCGGTGACTTTGTAATCGATGAAATAATCGTCGAGGTTCAGGGTGCGGCGGGTTTCACCTTTGCACAGTACCACCTGCGCGCCGAGGGCGATCAGCAGTGGTGGCGAGTCACCGATCGGCGAGGCGTTGCCGATGTTGCCGCCGAGGGTGCCCTGGTTGCGGATTTGCAGGGAAGCGAAGCGATGCAGCAGTTCGCCGAAGTCCGGGTACTCGGCGTTCAACGCTTCATAGCAGTCGGAGAGGGCGGTGGCGGCACCGATTTCGATGCGGTCTTCGAAGGTGTCGATGCGCTTCATTTCCGCGACGTTGCCGACGTAGATCATCACCGGCAGGGTGCGGTGGAACTGGGTGACTTCCAGTGCCAGATCGGTGCCGCCAGCGAGCAGGCGCGCTTGTGGATACGCGTCGTAGAGATCGGCCAGATCAGCGACAGTCAGCGGCACCAGGCAGCGTTTGTCGCCGCTGTTGAGTTCGCCGATATCGGTCGGCGCGATGGCTTTCAGGCGGGCGATGGTGTCCGCTTCGCGGGCATCGAACTGATCCGGTTGCTTGCCGCAACAGGATTGCTCGGCAGCCGCCAGAATCGGCCGGTAGCCAGTGCAGCGGCAGAGGTTGCCGGCCAGCGCTTCGTGAGCCTTGGCGTGATCCGGTGCATCGCTGTTCTTTTGCAGGGCGAAAAGTGACATGACGAAGCCGGGGGTGCAGAAACCGCACTGCGAGCCGTGGCACTCGACCATGGCTTTCTGCACGCTGTGCAGTTCGCCTTTGTGTTTGAGGTCTTCGACGCTGATCAGTTGTTTGCCGTGCAGTGACGAAACAAACGTCAGGCATGAGTTGAGGCTGCGATAGCGAATGTGTTCGCGGCCAGCGTCATCCGTTTGCAACTCGCCGACCACCACGGTGCAGGCGCCGCAGTCACCGCTGGCGCAACCTTCTTTGGTGCCGGACTTGCCCACGTGTTCACGCAGATAATTAAGCACAGTCAGATTCGGGTCCAGGGCGTGCTCGCTACGGAGTTCCTGGTTAAGTAAAAACTGGATCACGGAAGGCCTCGCAGACTCATTATTGTTGTTAACCGACGTGAACCGAATTTAGCAGGTCTGACTTTTCGGTCAATGGTTTTCTGACTTAAAGGTCAGGAAAAAGCATTTCGTCGATCAACAACGTGTCTATTCAGTATTGACCCTCATTGGATCCCCTGCTTTTTTGCGGGATTCGTGCCAAAAACCGCTGAGTGGGCACTCCGCCATGACCGTGCATTTGCGCTACACTGCGCCGCCTGTGCAGATCGATAGAGTTTGAAGGACAACCATGACGTTCAAGGCGCCGGACAGCCTCGCCGAGCAAATCGCTCACCACCTCGCCGAACGCATCATTCGTGGCGAAATGAAGCCGGGAGAGCGCATCCAGGAACAGAAGGTCACGCTGGCATTGAATGTCAGCCGCGGCTCGGTCCGCGAAGCCTTGCTGATCCTCGAACGCCGCCACCTGATCGCGATCCTGCCGCGTCGTGGTGCGCATGTCACCGAACTGACGCCGCACAAGGTGCGGAGCCTGTGCACGCTGATGAGCGAGCTGTACATTTTGCTCGGCAACTCGGTGGCCAATGGCTGGCAAGTGCAGTCGGACATGGCGCCGTTCGTGCAGATCCAGCAGCGCCTGACCGCCAGCTACGAGCGTCAGGACATTCGCAGCTTCGTCGACGACAGCTTCAGCGTGATGCGCGCCGCTTATCCGTTCGCCAACAATCCGTACCTGCAAGAGACCGTCGAGAACCTGCAACCGGCCATGAGCCGCGCCTACTTCCTCGCCCTCGAACAGCGCAAGGCGGAAATGAGCGAGTTCCTCGAACTGTTCGAACGCCTGCTGGCCGCCGTGCTCGCCCGTGATTTGCCGCAGATCCGTATTGTGCTGACGGCGTATGCCCAGCGCAGTTGCGATCTGGTGGTCTCCGCCCTGACGGTTGCCTAAGCGTGCGGCTCAAGTGCATCAAACTGGCGGGATTCAAATCCTTCGTCGACCCGACCACGGTGAACTTCCCCAGTAACATGGCGGCGGTCGTCGGGCCGAACGGTTGCGGCAAGTCGAACATCATCGACGCCGTACGCTGGGTGATGGGCGAGAGTTCGGCGAAGAACCTCCGTGGCGAGTCGATGACGGACGTCATCTTCAACGGCTCGACCAGCCGCAAACCGGTGAGTCAGGCCAGCATCGAGCTGGTTTTCGACAACTCCGACGGCACGCTGCTAGGCGAGTACGCGGCCTACGCGGAAATCTCCATTCGCCGCAAAGTCACCCGCGACAGCCAGACCACGTATTACCTCAACGGCACCAAATGCCGTCGTCGCGATATCACCGATATCTTCCTCGGCACCGGTCTGGGCCCGCGCAGCTATTCGATCATCGAGCAGGGGATGATCTCCAAGCTGATCGAATCCAAGCCCGAAGACCTGCGTAACTTCATCGAAGAAGCGGCCGGCATCTCGAAATATAAAGAGCGCCGCCGCGAGACTGAAAACCGTATCCGCCGCACCCACGAAAACCTCGCGCGTCTGACTGACCTGCGCGATGAGCTTGAACGCCAACTCGAACGCCTGCACCGCCAGGCCGAGGCCGCCAAGAAGTATCAGGAATTCAAAGCCGAGGAGCGTCAGCTCAAGGCGCAACTGTCGGCGTTGCGCTGGCAGGATCTCAACGATCAGGTTGGCCAGCGCGAGTCGATCATCGGCACCCAGGAAATCAGTTTCGAAGCCTTGGTCGCCGAGCAGCGAAACGCTGACGCGGCTATCGAACGCCTGCGCGACGGTCACCACGACCTGTCCGAACGCTTCAATCTGGTGCAGGGGCGCTTCTATTCGGTCGGCGGCGACATCGCCCGGGTCGAGCAAAGTATCCAGCACGGCCAGCAACGTCTGCGGCAGTTGCAGGACGACTTGAAAGAAGCCGAGCGCGCCCGCCTGGAAACCGAGTCGCACCTGGGCCACGACCGCACGTTGCTGCTGACCCTCGGCGAAGAGCTGGACATGCTCGTGCCCGAGCAGGAAGTCACCAGCGCCGCCGCCGAAGAAGCCGCCGCTGCGCTGGAAGATTCCGAATCCGTCATGCACGGCTGGCAAGAACAGTGGGACGCCTTCAACCTGACCGCCGCCGAACCGCGTCGTCAGGCCGAAGTGCAGCAGTCGCGCATCCAGCAGCTGGAAACCAGCATGGAGCGTCTCGCTGATCGGCAAAAGCGTCTCGGCGAAGAGCGCGCGTTGCTCTCGGCCGATCCGGAAGACGCGGCGATCATGGAACTCAACGAGCAGCTCGCCGAGTCCGAAGCGACCCTCGAAGATTTGCAGACCAGCGAAGAGGCGCAGGTCGAAAAACTCGAACAGCTGCGCCAGGAATTGCAGCAAGCGCTGACCGCGCAGCAACAGGCGCAGGGTGATTTGCAGCGCCTCAATGGTCGTCTGGCTTCCCTTGAAGCTCTGCAGCAAGCCGCGCTCGACCCAGGCACCGGCACCGCCGAATGGCTGAAGGAACACAACCTCGCCGAGCGCCCGCGTCTGGCCGAAGGCCTGAAGGTCGAGGCCGGTTGGGAGCTGGCGGTAGAGACCGTGCTCGGCGCCGATCTGCAAGCGGTGCTGGTCGACGACTTCAGCGGCTTCGATTTGTCCGGGTTCACTCAGGGCGATCTACGCCTGCTCAGCCCGGCCAGCGATGGCGTGCGCGTCGCCGGCAGTTTGCTGGACAAGGTCGACGCGCAGATCGATCTGTCGCCGTGGCTCGGTCAGGTCAAACCGGTCGATAGCCTTGAACAGGCCTTGGCTTTGCGCGGACAGTTGAGCGCTGGCGAGAGCCTGATCAGCCGCGACGGTTACTGGGTCGGTCGGCACTTTTTACGCGTACGACGGGCCAGCGAAGCGGAAAGCGGCATGCTCGCCCGTGGCCAGGAAATCGAAGCGCTGCACCTCGAACGCGAAGAGAAAGAAGCCACGGTCGAGGCCATGGAAACCCGTCTGCAAACCCTGCGCGCGCAACAGCGTCAGCAGGAAAACGGCCGCGAACATTTGCGTCGTTTGCTGCAAGACGAAGCACGTCAGCAGGGCGAATTGAAAGCGCAGTTGTCGGCCGGCAAAGCCAAGGCCGAGCAACTGACCTTGCGCCGCACGCGTCTCGATGAAGAACTGGTCGAGCTCGCCGAGCAACGCGAACTCGAGCACGAACAAGTCGGCGAAGCGCGCATGCAATTGCAGGAAGCGCTGGATGCCATGGCGCTGGACACCGAGCAGCGCGAGTTGCTGCTGGCCCAGCGCGACAGCCTGCGCGAACGCCTCGATCGTGTGCGCCAGGAAGCGCGCCAGCACAAGGATCACGCCCATCAACTGGCCGTGCGTCTTGGCTCGTTGCGCGCGCAGCACGATTCCACGCGTCAGGCCCTTGAGCGCCTGGAAATGCAGGCAGAACGCCTGACGGAAAAACGCGAACAGTTGAGTCTGAATCTGGAGGAGGGCGAGGCACCGCTGGAAGAGCTGCGCCTGAAACTTGAAGAACTGCTCGACAAGCGCATGACCGTCGACGAAGAACTCAAGACCGCGCAGATCGCCCTCGAAGACGCCGACCGCGAATTGCGCGACGCGGAAAAACGCCGGACTCAGGCCGAGCAGCAATCGCAGCTGATTCGCGGCCAACTCGAACAGCAGCGTATGGAATGGCAAGCGCTGACCGTGCGCCGCAAGGCCTTGCAGGATCAACTGCTCGAGGACGGCTACGATCTGAATGGCGTGCTCGCGACATTAACCGCGCAAGCCAGTGAACGCGAAGCCGAAGAAGAACTCGAACGCATCAACGCGCGGATTCAGCGCCTGGGCGCGATCAACCTCGCGGCCATCGACGAATACACGCAACAATCCGAGCGTAAACGTTATCTGGATGCGCAGGACGCCGATCTGGTCGAAGCGCTGGAGACCCTCGAGAACGTCATTCGCAAGATCGACAAGGAAACCCGCAACCGCTTCAAAGATACCTTTGATCAGATCAATGGCGGTTTACAGGCACTTTTTCCAAAAGTTTTCGGTGGTGGACGGGCGTATTTGGAACTGACGGGCGAAGATCTACTCGATACAGGGGTAACGATCATGGCGCAGCCGCCAGGGAAGAAGAACAGCACCATCCATTTGCTCTCCGGCGGGGAAAAAGCCCTGACCGCACTGGCACTGGTTTTTGCCATCTTCAAATTGAACCCGGCGCCGTTCTGCATGCTCGATGAGGTTGACGCGCCACTGGATGACGCTAACGTTGGACGCTACGCACGCTTGGTCAAAGAGATGTCGCAGACCGTGCAGTTCATCTATATCACCCACAACAAGATTGCCATGGAAATGGCCGAGCAGTTGATGGGCGTGACGATGCATGAACCGGGTTGTTCGCGACTGGTAGCCGTGGATGTCGAGGAGGCGATGGCGATGGTGGACGCCTGAGCCAGCGTGGTGTCGGAAAGGTAATTGAGGGCTGTAGGACTTTTTTACCGGGTTCGACTTGCTGGCCAATCGACATATTCGTGCAAGCCAATGAGACAGACGGTGTAAAGTTGTCTTTGGTCGTGCTAGTTTAATGTCAATTTTTCGTATACGTGGGCAAAACGCCTGTCAGAACATAGAGTTGGCGCCACGTTTTAAAGCGGTTTGCACAATGTAAACCCCTTATTTTTCAGCATTTTTTATAGAGGCACGGGATTACATGGAAATCGGTCTGCGCGAGTGGCTGATCGTCATCGGCATCATTGTGATAGCCGGTATTCTTTTCGATGGCTGGCGCCGTATGCGCGGCGGCAAGGGAAAACTGAAATTCCGTCTTGACCGAAGTCTGTCCAACCTGCCGGACGAGGACACCAGCGCTGAGCTGTTGGGCCCGGCCCGTGTACTGGATACGCATCAAGAGCCGCAACTGGATGAACACGACCTGCCGTCGGTGAGCATGCCGGCCCGCGAAGCACGCGAGCCTCGCGAGTCCGGCTCGAAACGTGGCAAGCGTGGCGGCAACGGCCCGGCTCAGGGCGACCTGAACCTCGACCTGGATCTGGACGGCGGCCCGAGCTTCAGCAGCCGTGACGACGATTTCGTTGAAGGCACCAAGCCAGCGCCGGCGCCGGTCGACAAAGACCAGCCGCAAGCCGAAGAAGTCTTGGTCATCAGTGTGATCTGCCGCGACGCTGCCGGCTTCAAAGGCCCGGCGCTGTTGCAGAACATCCTGGAAAGCGGTCTGCGTTTTGGCGAGATGGATATTTTCCACCGTCACGAAAGCATGGCCGGCAACGGTGAAGTGCTGTTCTCCATGGCCAATGCGGTCAAGCCGGGCATCTTCGATCTGGACGACATCGACCATTTCAGCACCCCGGCGGTGAGCTTCTTCCTCGGCCTGCCCGGCCCGCGTCATCCGAAGCAGGCTTTCGACGTGATGGTGGCCGCAGCCCGCAAGCTGTCGCAGGAATTGAACGGCGAGCTGAAAGATGACCAGCGCAGTGTTCTGACCGCGCAGACCATCGAGCACTACCGTCAGCGCATCGTTGAATTCGAACGCCGCGCCCTGACCCAGAAGCGCTGATTGAAAAGATTGCCTCGCTATAAAGAGGCAGTCGGCAATATAGATTGAGCAGCCTCGGCTGCTCTTTTGCTTTACGAGAGAACACCCCATGACCGCCGCCAAAAACCGCATTCTTGAACTGCGCGCTGAACTCGATCAGCACAACTACCGTTATCACGTCCTCGATGAGCCGAGCATTCCGGACGCCGAGTACGACCGGTTGTTCCACGAGCTCAAGGCGCTGGAGGCGGCCAACCCGGAACTGATCACCCGCGACTCGCCGACCCAGCGCGTCGGCAGCGTGGCGCTGACCGCGTTCACTCAGGTGCGTCACGAAGTGCCGATGCTCAGCCTCGGCAACGCCTTCGAAGAAACTGACATGCGCGAGTTCGATCGCCGCGTCACTGAAGGTCTGGATCTGCCGGTCGGCGATCTGTTCGGCGGCAGTGCGGCGGTGGAATACAGCTGCGAGCCGAAACTCGATGGCCTGGCGGTCAGTCTGCTCTATCAGGACGGCGTGCTGGTACGCGGCGCCACACGCGGCGACGGCACTACCGGCGAAGACATCAGCGTCAACGTGCGCACCGTGCGCAATATTCCGCTGAAGCTGCACGGCGAAGGCTGGCCGGCGACGCTGGAGGTGCGCGGTGAAGTGTTCATGTCCAAGGCCGGTTTCGAACGCCTCAACGCCTCGCAACTGGAAGTTGGCGGCAAGACCTTCGCCAACCCGCGCAACGCCGCGGCCGGCAGCTTGCGTCAGCTCGATTCGAAGATCACTGCTAACCGTCCGCTGGAATTCTGCTGCTATGGCATCGGTCAGGTTTCTCACGATATTTCCGACACCCACATCGGCAACCTCAAGCAGTTGCAGAAGTGGGGCATGCCGATCAGCCATGAATTGAAATTGGCCAAAGGCATCGATGAGTGTCTGGATTACTACCGCGACATCGGCGCGCGGCGTAACTCGCTGACGTATGAAATCGATGGCGTGGTGTTCAAGGTCAACAGCATTGCCGATCAGCGTGAACTGGGCTTCCGTGCTCGTGAGCCGCGTTGGGCGATCGCGCACAAATTTCCGGCGATGGAAGAGCTCACCGAGTTGCTCGACGTGGAATTCCAGGTGGGCCGCACTGGCGCCGTGACGCCAGTGGCGCGTCTGAAACCGGTCAAGGTTGCCGGTGTCACCGTGGCCAACGCCACGCTGCACAACATGGACGAAGTCGCGCGTCTGGGCCTGATGATCGGCGATACCGTGATCATTCGCCGTGCCGGTGATGTGATTCCGCAAGTGGTGCAGGTGGTCATGGATCGCCGTCCGGAAAACGCGCGCGCAGTGCAGATTCCCGAGAGTTGCCCGGTGTGCGGTTCGCACGTCGAGCGTACGCAACTGATCAAGCGCAGCAAAGGCAAGGAGACGGTCAGCGAAGGCGCGGTGTATCGCTGCGTCGGACGTCTGGCCTGTGGCGCGCAACTCAAGCAGGCCATCATTCATTTCGTCTCGCGTCGGGCGATGGACATCGAAGGTCTGGGTGACAAGAGCGTTGAGCAACTGGTCGATGAAGGTCTGGTCAGTTCGCCGGCGGATCTGTATGCGCTGAAGTTTGACGACATCGTTGATCTGGAAGGTTTTGCCGAGGTGTCGAGCAACAAGCTGCTCGCGGCCATCGAAGACAGCAAGAAGCCGGGGCTGGCGCGTTTCATCTATGCGCTGGGCATTCCCGATGTCGGCGAGGAGACCGCCAAGGTGCTGGCGCGCTCGCTGGGTTCGCTGGAGCGCGTGCAGCAGGCGCTGCCGCAAGTGCTGACCTACCTGCCGGATGTCGGTCTGGAAGTGGCGCACGAGATTCACAGCTTCTTTGAAGATGCGCATAACCAGCAGGTGATTACTGAATTGCTGGGTCATGGTTTGCAGATTCAGGATCAAGGTGAGTTGGGCGCCGAGTTTGCTGCCAGCACCACGCTCGGGGGCTTTCTCGACAAGTTGCACATTCCTTCGGTCGGCCCGGGTGGCGCGCAGAAACTGGCGGACAAGTTTGGTTCGCTCGAAGCGGTGATGAATGCCGACTGGCTGGACATGCGTCAGGCCTTGCCGGAGAAACAGGCGAATTCGGTGCGTGATTTCTTCAAGTGGGCGAACAATTGGCAACTGGCTAAGGAATCCGAGAAACAACTGCGTGATTTCGGCATGCACTGGCAGAGCGAGAGGAAAGTCGTCGAAGGCTTGCCGCTGTCCGGCGAGACCTGGGTGCTGACCGGCAAGGTCGAGTTGATGAGCCGTGATGTTGCCAAGGAACATCTGGAAAGCCTCGGCGCCAAGGTCGCGGGTTCGGTGTCGGCGAAGACTCATTGCGTAGTCGCGGGCCCCGGCGCCGGTTCCAAATTGACCAAAGCCAATGAGCTGGGCGTGAAAGTGATGGACGAAGAAACCTTCATCGCCTTCCTCAAAACTCACGGCGTCGCCGTTTAAGATCAAAAGATCGCAAACACAGCGCGGGAACGATGTTGTCACGGGAATGATCTAGTCTTGGCAAGCCCCAGGGAGAGATCGCCATGCACCGCTTTTTCGAACAGCTCAGTTCTCGCATCATCGCGCCGTTCGTGGGCGAATCCTCACGCAACAGCAAAGTCTGGCCGTGCCGCTGCGGCCAGTCGCTGTTCTTTCGCAACAGTCAGTGCCTGGCGTGCAACGCCTTGCTCGGTTATCAGCCGGAGGAAAGTCGCCTGACCTCGCTGCAGCCGGGGCCGTATGAGGGCACCTGGGCGCTTGACGCCGACCCCGACGCCGGACTGTTCCGCCGTTGCGCCAACCTCGACACCGCTGCCGCGTGCAACTGGCTGCTGCCGGCCAACGATCACGACAGCCTGTGCGTCGCCTGCAGCCTCAATCGCACCATCCCCGACCTGTCCGCCCCGGACAATCCCGAACGCTGGCGCAAGGTCGAAATTGCCAAGCGTCGACTGGTCGCGCAACTGATCACCCTCGGCCTGCAAGTCATCCCGAAAACCGTCGATGAAGACACTGGGTTGGCCTTCGACTTCATTGGAGTCGACCTCGAAGGCAACGCACCGATGACCGGCCACGCCAACGGCCTGATCACCCTCGACATCAAAGAAGCCGACGACGCCCACCGCGAGCAGGTGAGGGCGGCGATGCACGAACCCTATCGCACGTTGCTCGGGCATTTTCGTCATGAGGTCGGGCATTACTACTGGGATCGCCTGATCGCCAACGGCCCCTGGCTTGATTCATTCCGCAGCCTGTTCGGCGACGAACGCGCCAGTTACGCCGAGGCGCTTGATCGTCACTATCAACAAGGCGCACCGCTGGACTGGCCACAGCACTACGTCAGCGCCTACGCAACCATGCACCCGTGGGAAGACTGGGCGGAAACCTGGGCGCATTACCTGCACATGATGGACGCCGTGGATACGGCGCTGGGTTTTGGCATGAGCGCGCGGGAAATGGATTTCGACTACCAGCCGTTTCCGACCAGCACGCTGTATGACCCGGAGCATCCCGGTGGCGAGGCGTTTCTGTCGTTCGTCAATGCGTGGATCGAACTGGCGGGGATGCTCAATGAACTGTCTCGCAGCATGGGCCAACCGGATTTCTACCCGTTCGTGCTGCCGGCCCCAGCGATTGCCAAGCTGCACTTCATTCATCTGGTGATCCAGCAGGCGGGCGGCAGGGCGGACGAGGTGCTGGCCCTGTAGGCGCTGCCGCAGGCTGCGATCTTTATGTCTTTGACCTTGTTCATATTTTTAATCTGCAACCAACGGTTGTAACTTCGTCTCAGATAGGTACAATGGCGCGGCTCGCCGACAGGCAAGCGTCGTTATGGTGACCCCATCGGTCCCCCCGCAACGATTACCCGTGAACCTGGTCAGAGCCGGAAGGCAGCAGCCACAGCGGGAACATTGTGTGCCGGGGTGTGGCTGGTGGGGTTACCACCTTAACGAACAATCGAACGCTTCAACCAGAACTGCATGGGTTTCGCCCACTGCGGTTTTTTTGTGCCTGCGATTTGTCAGGTCGGCACAAATCCCTTGTAGGAGTGAGCCTGCTCGCGATGGCGGTGGGTCAGTCAACTCATGTTTGGGAGACAGGACGCCATCGCGAGCAGGCTCACTCCTACAGGGGTTATGGGGTGGCTTCAGAGGACCCGGTATAGAGCCGGATAATCTCATCAATCTCCCCGGACATTTTCATCCGCAGCAACGTGCGCAATATCCGTTGCACCGGCACCTTCGGATCATTCCTCACATAGCAACCCACTTTCTGCTCCTGCAAAACCGCCACCCCTTGCAACTGTTGCTCAGGGAGCAGGCGCTGGTTGAACCAGTCCAGCGTCCACTGATTGCTCACCGCATAGCGATAACGCCCGGCCAGCAGTTTCTCCAACACCTGCTCCTGATTGCGCGCATCTTCGCGTTGCAGGTGATCGGCATCGAACAGCGGTTGCAGAGTCGGGTAGGTGTAGCCAAGAACGGTGCCGATGGATTGGCGGGGCAGGTGAGCGGGATCGGCACTGGCCGGCTGATCCTTGCGGCTGATCAGCAGATCACGTTGAAACAGCAGCGGAAGACTCCAGATGTAATCCCCCGACTGATTCGGCAGCCACGACTGCGCGGCATAGCAGCGCACGTCGATCTCTCCATGTTCCATCGACGTTTGCACGCGGGCGCGGGGCAGCACGTGAAACTCGGCCGGTACGCCGACCTGCGTGGCCAGGCTGAGCATCAGGTCGTAAAGAATGCCTTGCGTCGGTCGGCCGCGTTCGTATTGCACCATCGGCATCGCCCAGCTGTCAGGCATGGCGAAGCGCAACGGGGTTTCCGCTGCCGTCACGTTCAGGCTGATTCCCAGCAACGCCCCCACGGCCCACCGCATAAACGCTCCGGTAATTCCCGATCCCGAGCCGATAAAAGCCTCTGCTCATGCAGCTTAGCCATATTAGACGAGGACACCGGATGCAATTTTGCCCTTGCTCCGCTAGCATTAGCCGCTTCAGCTTCCTTCGTTGCGACGGTTTTCGATGAGTTATCAGGTTCTTGCACGTAAATGGCGTCCGCGCTCGTTCCGCGAAATGGTCGGCCAGACCCATGTGCTCAAAGCTCTGATCAATGCCTTGGACAGCCAGCGGCTGCACCACGCGTACCTGTTCACCGGTACGCGCGGGGTGGGTAAAACCACGATTGCGCGGATCATTGCCAAATGCCTGAACTGTGAGACAGGTATCACGTCCAGCCCGTGCGGCGAGTGCTCGGTGTGTCGGGAAATCGACGAGGGTCGCTTCGTCGACCTGATCGAGATCGACGCCGCGAGCCGCACCAAGGTCGAAGACACCCGCGAACTGCTCGATAACGTGCAGTACGCGCCAAGCCGTGGGCGCTTCAAGGTCTACCTGATCGACGAAGTGCACATGCTTTCCAGCCATTCCTTCAATGCGCTGCTGAAAACCCTCGAAGAGCCGCCGCCGTACGTCAAGTTCATCCTCGCGACCACTGACCCGCAGAAACTTCCGGCAACGATTTTGTCGCGCTGCCTGCAGTTCTCGCTGAAGAACATGACGCCGGAACGTGTGGTCGAGCATTTGACCCACGTACTGACCGCCGAAAACGTGCCGTTCGAAGACGATGCACTGTGGCTGCTCGGTCGCGCCGCTGACGGTTCGATGCGGGACGCCATGAGCCTGACCGATCAGGCGATTGCCTTCGGTGAAGGCAAGGTTCTGGCTACCGACGTGCGGGCGATGCTCGGTACGCTGGATCACGGTCAGGTCTATGACGTCCTGCATTCGTTGATCGAAGGCGACGCCAAGGCGTTGCTCGAAGCCGTGCGTCACTTGGCCGAACAAGGCCCGGACTGGAATGGCGTGCTCTCGGAAATTCTCAACGTGCTGCACCGCGTGGCTATCGCTCAGGCGTTGCCGGAAGGCGTCGACAACGGGCATGGCGACCGCGATCGCGTGTTGGCACTGGCGCAGGCCTTGCCGGCCGAAGACGTGCAGTTCTATTACCAGATGGGCCTGATCGGCCGCCGCGATTTGCCGCTGGCGCCGGATCCGCGCGGTGGTTTCGAAATGGTCTTGCTGCGGATGCTGGCCTTCAGACCCGCCGATACCGCGGACGCCCCGAGGCAACCGCTAAAGCCAGTGGGGATCAGCCAGGCCACAGTTGATTCCGCAAACTCAGTGGCTGCCGCGCCTAAACCTGCGCCGGTAGTCGCTGCGGCGGTTGCGCCGGCCCCAGCTCCGGCACCCGTGGCAATACCAGCACCGGCTCCCGAGCCCGCGCCGGTCGCTCCTGTTGCCGCGCCAGAACCTGAGCCTGCGCCCGTCGTCGCCGAAGCCGACGTCGACCTGCCGTGGAATGACCCGGTAGAGCCCGAGGCGGAGCCAGAGCCCGAACCCGCGCAGCAACCTGCGGTCGAACCGGTGCTGGAAACCACCGCCGAGCAACCTGATTTGCCGCCGATGCCGTTGCCGACCCCGGACAGCGTCGTTCCGGAGGCGCCAGAATGGGCCGCCGCACCGATTCCCGAGCCGTCGGTCGCCGAGGTCGATGCCGCTACCCCGGGCATGGACATGGACGACGAACCGCCGCTGGACGAGGATTACATCGAGCCGGACATCGACTCGGCCTACAGCTACCTCGACGAGCTGGCCAGCGAACACGCCGCCGAGCCTGCCCCGGAACCTGAACCGGAACCGGCTGCGGCACCGGCCACAGGTCTTGCGCTGCAATGGCTGGAGCTGTTCCCGAAACTGCCGATCTCCGGCATGACCGGCAGCATCGCCGCCAACTGCACGCTGATTGCGGTCGATGGCGATCATTGGCTGATGCACCTCGACCCGGCGCACAGCGCACTGTTCAACGCCACGCAGCAGCGACGTCTCAACGATGCGTTGAACCAGTTCCACGGCCGCACGCTGAGCCTGACCATCGAGCTGATCAAGCCCGAGCAGGAAACCCCGGCCCAGGCCGCGTCCCGCCGTCGTGCCAACCGTCAGCGCGAGGCGGAGGAGTCGATCCACGGCGATCCGTTCATCCAGCAGATGGTTCAGCAGTTCGGTGCGGTGGTGCGACACGATACTATTGAACCTGTCGATGCCTTGGTCGCCCAAGGCTAATAACTGAAGGTGCTCGGCTTCATTGGCCGGGCGCTGTTTTGATCCAAGTACTTTGAGGTGATTCCCATGATGAAAGGTGGCATGGCCGGCCTGATGAAGCAGGCGCAGCAGATGCAGGAAAAAATGGCCAAGATGCAGGAAGAACTGGCCAACGCCGAAGTCACCGGTAAGGCCGGCGGCGACATGGTCACCGTGGTGATGACCGGTCGTCACGACGTCAAAAGCGTGAGCATTGACCCGAGCCTGGTTGAAGGCATGAGCGAAGATGACAAAGAAATGCTGGAAGCGGTCATCGCCTCCGCCGTCAACGACGCCGTGCGCAAGATTGAAAAGAACAGCCAGGACAAAATGGGCAACATGACCGCCGGCATGAACCTG
Organism: Pseudomonas sp. 43A; assembly: GCF_013363935.1. Taxonomy (NCBI): domain Bacteria; kingdom Pseudomonadati; phylum Pseudomonadota; class Gammaproteobacteria; order Pseudomonadales; family Pseudomonadaceae; genus Pseudomonas; species Pseudomonas sp. 43A. The sequence continues at coordinate 4,995,763 of NZ_CP054880.1, read as the reverse complement.
CCAGCGGGTATGAAACTGCCATTCTGATTCGCCATTCGGCGACAGATGAGCTACACAAAATGCCAGGCATTGCGCCTGGCATTTTTGTTTCTGGCCCTTGGAGGTGCGGTGTCTTTGAGGCCGCCTTCGCGAGCAGGCTCGCTCCCACAGGGGAATGCTTCCCAAATGTGGGAGCGAGCCTGCCCGCGAATGAACTCACCTCAGTACAACTGAATAAACATCGAACGCGCAAAAGCCACAACGGTCTGCTCCCTATACCCGCTGAATTCACTATTCACAGGAGATGCTGACATGTCCGATCCTCTCACGCTCAACCAACGCTTCGTCCTCGCCTCGCGCCCGGTCGGCGCGCCGACCCCGGAAAACTTCCGCCTCGAACGCGAAGCGCTGCCGGATCTTGCGGATGGCGAGGTACTGCTGAAAACCCTCTATCTGTCCCTCGATCCCTACATGCGCGGACGCATGAGCGACGCACCGTCCTACGCTGCGCCGGTACAAATCGGCGAAGTGATGACCGGCGGTGCCGTCAGCCGTGTCGAGGATTCGCGTCATCCAAAATTCCACAAAGGCGATCTGGTGGTCGGCGCCACCGGTTGGCAAAGCCACAGCATCAGCGACGGGCGCAACATCATTCCGATCCCTGCCGGGTTACCGAGCCCGTCGATGGCGCTGGGTGTGTTGGGCATGCCGGGCATGACCGCGTACATGGGTTTGATGGACATCGGTCAGCCTAAAGAAGGCGAAACGCTGGTCGTAGCCGCTGCATCCGGTGCAGTGGGCTCGGTGGTCGGCCAAGTGGCGAAGATCAAAGGCCTGCGTACGGTCGGCGTGGCCGGCGGTGCCGAAAAGTGCAAATACGTGGTTGAGGAACTGGGCTTTGACGCCTGCATCGATCACAAGGCGGCCGATTTCGCCGAGCAACTGGCCAAGGCCTGCCCCGATGGCATCGACATCTATTACGAGAACGTCGGTGGTCATGTGTTCGACGCGGTAGTGCCGCTGCTTAATGCCAAGGCGCGAATCCCGTTGTGTGGCCTGATCGCCGGTTACAACGCCTCCGAAGCGCCGCAAGGCCCGGATCGTCTGCCGCTGCTGCAACGCACGCTGCTGACCAAACGCGTGCGGATTCAGGGCTTCATCGTGTTTGACGACTACGGTGATCGTCAGCCGGAATTCATCAGCCACATGGTGCCGTGGGTGCGCGACGGCAAGGTGAAATTCCGTGAAGACGTGGTCGATGGCCTGGAGCAGGCGCCCGAGGCGTTTATCGGTCTGCTCGAGGGGCGCAACTTCGGCAAACTGGTGGTGCGGGTTGCGCAGGACTGAGTATTTGACGCTGGCCAGAGGCGCGGGTATAAACCGCGTCTCGTTGTTTTGTCGGACTTTTTACCCATGAGCTTCAGCCCTTTGATTCGCCAACTGATCGACGCGCTGCGCACCTTGCCGGGCGTGGGTCAGAAGACCGCCCAGCGCATGGCGTTGCAGATGCTCGAGCGTGACCGCAGCGGCGGCTTGCGACTGGCGCAGGCACTCAGCCAGGCCATGGAAGGCGTCGGTCACTGCCGCCAGTGCCGTACGCTGACCGAAGACGATCTGTGCCCGCAATGCGCCGATACCCGCCGTGACGACACGTTGTTGTGTGTGGTGGAAGGGCCAATGGATGTGTATGCCGTCGAGCAGACCGGTTTCCGTGGCCGCTACTTTGTGCTCAAGGGGCATTTGTCGCCGCTCGATGGCCTGGGGCCGGAGGCGATCGGTATTCCGCAGTTGATGACGCGGATCGAAGAGGCGGGCACGTTTACCGAAGTCATCCTCGCGACCAACCCGACGGTGGAAGGTGAAGCGACGGCGCATTACATTGCTCAGCTGTTGAGCAATAAAGGCCTGATCGCTTCGCGGATTGCCCACGGCGTGCCGTTGGGTGGTGAGCTGGAACTGGTTGATGGCGGCACGCTGGCGCATTCGTTTGCCGGGCGTAAACCGATTTCCCTCTGATAAAAATCAAAAGATCGCAGCCTTCGGCAGCTCCTACAGGGAAACGCGTATTTCCAATGTAGGAGCTGCCGAAGGCTGCGATCTTTTGATCTTCTGCATCTTGTAAACCAAGCAAGCGCTCGGTTAAGTTCGGCGAACCCTTCCGTGGAGCTCTCCCATGCCTGCCTTTCAGGAATACTTCGACCCCAGCCACCAATTGGTCCGCGACAGCGTCAGACGTTTCGTCGAACGCGAGATTCTGCCGGACATCGATCAGTGGGAAGAAGCCGAAAGCTTCCCCCGCGAGTTGTACCTGAAGGCTGGCGCGGCGGGCATCCTTGGCATCGGTTACCCGGAAGCGCTGGGAGGCAGCCATGCAGGCGATTTGTTCGCCAAGGTCGCCGCCAGTGAGGAATTGATGCGCTGTGGCTCTGGCGGCCTGGTAGCGGGGCTGGGCTCGCTGGATATCGGCCTGCCACCGATCGTCAAATGGGCTCGCCCCGACGTGCGTGACCGCGTCGTGCCACAAGTGCTCAGCGGCGAAAAGATCAGTGCCTTGGCAGTCACCGAGCCCGGCGGTGGCTCCGACGTTGCCAACCTGCAAACCCGCGCCGTACGTGACGGCGAGTTCTACCGGGTAAGCGGCAGCAAAACCTTTATCACCAGTGGCGTACGCGCCGATTTCTACACCGTCGCGGTGCGTACCGGTGCGCCGGGATTCGGCGGCATCAGCCTGTTGTTGATCGAGAAGGGCACGCCGGGCTTCACCATTGGCCGTCAGCTTAAGAAAATGGGCTGGTGGGCGTCGGACACGGCTGAATTGTTCTTCGACGATTGTCGTGTACCTGTAGGCAACCTGATCGGAGCCGAGAATATGGGCTTCGCCTGCATCATGGGCAACTTTCAGAGCGAACGGCTGGCGTTGGCATTGATGGCCAACATGACCTCACAGCTTGCACTGGAAGAGAGCCTGAAATGGGCGCGCGAGCGTGAGGCGTTCGGCAAGCCGATCGGCAAATTTCAGGTGATCAAGCATCGCCTCGCCGAGATGGCGACCGCGCTGGAGGTCTCGCGGGAATTCACTTACCGGCAAGCGGCGAAAATGGCGGCGGGGCAGAGCGTGATCAAAGAGATTTCGATGGCGAAGAATTTTGCTACGGATACTTCCGACCGGATTACCACCGAGGCGGTGCAGATTCTTGGTGGGTTGGGTTATATGCGCGAGAGTCTGGTGGAGCGGCTGTATCGGGATAACCGCATCTTGTCGATTGGCGGCGGGACGCGGGAGGTGATGAACGAGATCATCAGCAAGCAGATGGGGCTTTAGGTTTTGCGGTGAGGCTGCCGGCCCCTTCGCGAGCAAGCTCGCTCCCACAGTTGGAATGCGTTCCCCTGTGGGAGCGAGCTTGCTCGCGAAAGCGATGGAACAGGCGCCGCTTACTTATCAGTCAGTGCAAACTGCGTCAGGCAGAAAGTAGGGATACCCATGTCCTGCAGGCGCTGCGAACCTTGCAGCTCCGGCAAGTCAATAATCGCCGCCGCCTCATGCACCCGCGCGCCCATGCGGCGAATCAGGTTGGCCGCCGCAATCAGCGTGCCGCCCGTGGCGATCAAGTCATCGAACATCACCACCGAGTCGCCTTCACACAGGCTGTCAGCGTGCACTTCGAGGAACGCTTCGCCGTACTCGGTTGCGTAACCCTCGGCCAGCACGTCCGCCGGCAGTTTGCCTTGTTTGCGAAACAGCACCAGCGGCTTGTTCAACTGATAGGCCAGCACCGAACCAATCAGGAAACCACGGGCGTCCATCGCGCCGATGTGGGTGAAGTCGGCTTCGACGTAGCGGTGGGCGAAGCTGTCCATCACCAGGCGCAGGGCCTTGGGCGATTGAAACAGCGGGGTGATGTCGCGAAAGATCACGCCTGGTTTCGGGAAGTCGATCACAGGGCGGATAAGCGATTTGATGTCGAAGGAGTCGAAGACCATCGTCGAGGTGTCCTGGCAGGGCTGCAAACGGCGCAGTATACCCGCGGCTGAAACGCTTCGCTCAACCGCGGATCGAGATCAGCCGTCGATCGAGCCGCCGGCCAGTGCGCAGAGCTGGATCGGGTCGAGGATATGAATCTCTTTGCCCTCGGCGGCGATCAGTTCGTTTTGCTGGAAACGGGTGAAGACGCGGGACACGGTTTCCACCGCCAGGCCGAGGTAATTGCCGATTTCGTTGCGCGACATGCTCAGGCGGAACTGATTGGCGGAGAAACCGCGAGCGCGGAAGCGTGCCGAGAGGTTGACCAGAAAGGTGGCGATGCGCTCGTCTGCAGTTTTTTTCGACAACAACAACATCATTTGCTGGTCGTCGCGGATTTCCCGGCTCATCACGCGCATCAACTGGCGGCGCAGCTGCGGCAATTGCAGGGCCAGTTCGTCGAGGCGTTCAAAAGGGATTTCGCAGACCGAGGTGGTTTCCAGTGCCTGGGCGGAGACCGGGTGTTTCTCGGTGTCCATGCCGGACAGGCCGACCAGTTCGCTCGGCAAGTGGAAACCGGTGAGCTGTTCTTCGCCGCTGTCACTCAGGCTGAAGGTCTTCAGGGCGCCGGAGCGTACTGCATAAACGGAATCGAACGTGTCGCCCTGGCGGAACAGGAACTCGCCCTTTTTCAGCGGGCGGCCGCGTTTAACGATTTCGTCCAGCGCATCCATGTCTTCCAGATTCAGAGAAAGTGGCAGGCAGAGAGGGGCCAGGCTGCAATCCTTGCAATGGGCCTGGTTGTGAGCGCGCAGTTTAACTGGCTCGGACATTTCTTAGATCCTTGTGGGAAAACACACATAAGACGTAAGGGTAACCCACGGGAGGACATTCAGGCCAGTCTGGGGCGACTTTGCCCTACAGCCATAAAGCCACAGGGCCAGCAGCCGATAAACAGGTAACAAAGTGCATACAAGGAACGATTCGATGGCCGCCATTGGCACGCTGGGCCCCGGTAACAGCGACGTTGTGGCAGTGCCGGACACGTTTAAAACTTCGTCAGGCAATGCACACGACCCCAGCTCGACCGAAGAGGCAACCCCGACCTTGGTCGAGGGCGTCAAAGTGTCGCTGTCCGGTGCATCGATTGAAAAAGCCGCCAGTGTCGGTGGCGAAAACAGCGACATCGACGATAGCGGATTGCCTGAGAACATCCAGCAATTGCTGAAGATGATCCGCAAACTGCAAAAACAGATCGCCGAGAAAAAGGCGCTTATCGAAGCGATCATGGCCGACAAGCGTCTTTCCAACGAAGAAAAAATCATCAAGGTTGCCAGTCTGCGCGGCGCCATTGCCGCGTTGAACACCGGGTTGATCACGGCCAATCTTGCCCTGTCCAAAGTGGTCGGGCAGTCGGGCCTGACTGCGGATCAGAATATGAAAGTCGGCTCGCTGCTGATGAAAAACTAAATCACCCGCGAGAAACGCTGGCGGTTCTGCTGCTCAAGGTAGGCATCAAACACCATGCATACCGAGCGCACCAGCAGACGCCCCGCCGGCAACACCTCGATTCGTTCGCGATCCAGCTCTATCAGGCCATCGCTGGCCATGCCTTGCAGTTGCGGCCACAGCGCGCCGAAATAACCCTGAAAATCGATGTTGAACTGCTGCTCGATCTCGGCGAATTCCAGGCTGAAATTGCAGATCAGTTGCTGGATCACCGCACGCCGCAAGCGATCATCGGCGTTGCACACCAGACCCCGGCTGGTCGCCAGTTGCGCGGCAGCGAGGGTGTTCTGATAGGCGTTGAGGTCGCTGCTGTTCTGGCAGTAAAGGTCGCCGATCTGACTAATGGCCGACACCCCCAGACCAATCAAATCGCAATGACCGTGGGTGGTGTAACCCTGGAAGTTGCGTTGCAGGGTCTGCTCTTCCTGGGCAATCGCCAGCTCATCATCGGGCAGGGCGAAGTGATCCATGCCGATGTAACGATAGCCAGCGGCGGTGAGCTGTTCGATGGTGCGCTCGAGCATTTCCAGCTTCTGCGCCGGCGCCGGCAACTCATTGCCATTGATCCGCCGCTGCGGCATGAAACGCTCCGGCAGGTGCGCATAGTTGAACACCGAGAGTCGATCCGGTTGCAGGCTGATCACTTCCTCGACGGTGCGGGCGAAGTTTTCCGGGGTCTGTTTGGGCAAGCCGTAGATCAAGTCGATATTGATTGAACGAAATTGCAGGGTGCGCGCGGCATCGATCACCGCACGGGTTTCTTCCAGACTTTGCAGACGATTGACCGCGCGCTGCACCGCCGGATCGAGGTCTTGCAGGCCGATGCTGACCCGGTTGAAACCGAGTTCGCGCAGCAGGCCCATGGTCGACCAGTCGGCTTCGCGCGGGTCGATCTCGATGCCGTAGTCGCCGGAGTCGTCATCCAGCAGATTGAAATGTTTGCGCAGGTGCGCCATCAACTGCCGTAGTTCGTCGTGGCTGAGAAAGGTCGGCGTGCCGCCACCAAAGTGCAGTTGTTCGACTTTCTGTGCCGGGTCGAGATGACAGGCGATCAGCTGGATTTCCTGCTCCAGCCGCTGCAAGTACGGCAGCGCGCGGCCGCGATCCTTGGTGATGACTTTGTTGCAGGCGCAGTAGTAGCAAATGTTCGCGCAGAACGGCACATGCACGTACAGCGACAAGGGGCGCAGGGCTTTGCGGCTGTCGCGCAGGGCATGGAACAAGTCGAAGGTGCCGACCTGACTGTGGAATTGCACGGCCGTCGGATAAGAGGTGTAGCGCGGCCCCGCCAGGTCGTAGCGGCGGATCAGATCAGAGTCCCAACGAATGGCGTCGAGCATGCGGGCGTTCCCCCGGATAGGCTGGCAGTGTGAGCGAGTCTATCGGGGTGCGGTGGTGGGGCTGTTGATTTGCATCAACGGGGAGAGGTGTGTTGATCATGCAGGCCTCTTCGCGAGCAAGCTCGCTCCCACAGATTTTGTGTACGCCTTAAATCCCCTGTGGGAGCGAGCTTGCTCGCGAAGGCCGCGCCGCCGATCTAATGCCCCATCAACCAATGCTGATGCGGCCCGGGCAATGTCCAGATGCCAAACAGAATTACCAGCAACCCACCGGCCATGCGCACACTTCGTTTGCGCAAAATGGCGGTGACGCGTTCTGCCGCGAGGCCCGTGGCGAGCAGCACCGGCCAGGTGCCGAGGCCAAACGCAAGCATCAACAATGCACTGTCCAGCGCATTGCCCTGACTCGCCGACCACAGCAACGTGCTGTAAACCAGCCCACAGGGCAGCCAGCCCCACAATGCGCCAAGCAATAGCGCCCGAGGCAGACTCGACACCGGCAGCAAGCGGTTGGCGACCGGTTGAATGTAACGCCACAGACCGCGCCCGAGGCTTTCAATGCGCGTCAGCCCGCTCCACCATCCGGCCAGATACAAACCCATGGCGATCAGCAGCAACCCGGCCAGCACACGCATGAACAATGCGGCTGGACTGTTAGCCACCGCCCAGCCTGCAAGGCCAATCAGCAATCCGGCGGTGGCATAACTGAGGATCCGTCCCAGGTTGTACGCCAGCAGCAAACGAAAGCGTCGACTGCGCTGTTCCTTGGGAATCGCCAGGGTCAGCGCGCCCATCAAGCCGCCGCACATGCCCAGACAATGCCCGCCACCGAGCAGACCGAGGATCAATGCCGATACCAGCAAGGGCGCCAGTTCAAGCATGGGGTGGGGCCTTGTCGTCCGGTTTGTTGGGGTTGGCTTCGTCCACCGCTGCGGTGTGGTTCGGATCCTGATCGTCGAAGAGGATGCTGTGCGCCGGACCGTCGAGGTCGTCGTACTGGCCGCTGTCCACTGCCCAGAAGAAGATGTAAACGGCGATGGCCACGATCAGCAGGGCGGCCGGGATCATCACGTAGAGAGCTGGCATCTGTACTCCAGACGCCCGCGCGGCTCAGGCCGGCAGCGGACGGGTTTCTGACCGGGTGCTGACGGGCGGCGAACTCGGCAGGCGAGTCAGGCGCAGGGCATTGAGCACCACGGTCAACGAACTGATCGACATGCCGACGGCGGCCCACACCGGAGTGATCCAGCCGAGGGCGGCGAACGGCAACATGAGGCCATTGTACAGCGCCGCCCACAGCAGGTTCTCGATGATTACCCGGCGGGTGCGCCGCGCGAGCGAGAAGGCTTGGACCAGGGCGTCGAGGCGATTGGACAGCAGCACTGCATCGGCGCTGGTTTTCGCCAGATCGGTGGCTGAACCCATGGCCACGCTGATATCAGCGGCAGCCAGCACCGGCACGTCGTTGACGCCGTCACCGAGCATCAGCACCTTGCGGCCTTCCTTGTGCAGTTGTTGCAACACTTGCAGTTTGTCGTCCGGGCGCAAGCCGCCACGGGCCTCGTCGATGCCCAGTTCGGCGGCGACGCTGGCGACCATCGGCGAACTGTCGCCGGACAGCAGCAACGTACGCCAGCCACGTGCCTTGCACGCGGCGAGCAGCGCGGGGGCGTCATCACGCAAGCGGTCGTCGAGGACGAACCACGCCAGTGGCCCTTGAATGTCGCCGAGCAGCAGCCATTGGCCGGCCTCATCCGGCATCGACAGTGTTGCAGTGCCGCTGAGGGCGCAGACAAATTCCGCCTGGCCGATGCGCAGGCGCTGTCCGCCAACCAGCCCGTCGAGGCCAAGCCCCGGTGTGCTGTGGACTTCTTCGGCAGCCAGCGGCGCACGGCCAAAGGCACGGGCAATCGGGTGTTCCGAACGGTTTTCCAGCGCGGCGGCGAGGCTCAGGCATTGATCGCTGTCCTGTGCGCCGAGAGGGCGAATCGAGCGCAGCACCAGTCGACCTTCGGTAAGGGTGCCGGTCTTGTCGAAGATCACTGTGTCGATCTGATTCAAACCTTCCAGCACATGCCCGCGCGTCAGCAGCAACCCGAGTTTGTGCAGGGTGCCGGTGGCGGCCGTCAGCGCGGTCGGCGTCGCCAGCGATAGCGCGCAAGGGCAGGTCGCAACGAGCATGGCGAGGACAATCCAGAACGCGCGCGACGAATCCAGTTCCCACCACAACAGGCCAATGGCCGCTGCGGCGATCAGCGACAGCAGGAGGAACCATTGCGCAGCGCGGTCGGCGATTTCCGCCAGGCGCGGTTTTTCCGCCTGGGCGCGATCGAGCAGACGGACGATGGCCGACAGGCGTGTGTCTTGTCCCAGCGCCTGAACCTCCACGGTCAATGCGCCTTCGACGTTGAGCGTACCGGCGGTGACCGTATCGCCCCGGGTGCGCGGTTGCGGCAGGTACTCGCCGGTGAGCAGCGATTCATCGATGCTCGACTGGCCGTCGATGATTTTGCCGTCGGCCGGGAGGATCGATCCGGCTTGCACCAGAATCTTGTCGCCCAGGCGCAATTCGCTGAGCAGGATGCGCTCGCTCTGGCCGTTGTTGTCCAGACGCAGACATGAGGCGGGCAACAGATTCACTAACTGGGCCGTGGCGGCGGCGGTGCGTTCGCGGGCGCGGCGTTCCAGATAGCGCCCGGCGAGCAGGAACAGCGCAAACATCCCGACCGCATCGAAATACAACTCGCCGACACCGGTGATCGACGTCCAGATCCCGGCGATGTAGGCGCTGCCGATCGCCAGCGACACCGAGACATCCATGGTCAGGTGACGCGTGCGCAGATCGCGCATCGCGCCTTTGAAGAACGGCGCGCAGCTGTAGAACACGATCGGCGTAGTCAGAAACAGCGCGACCCAGCGCAGGATCGTGTGCAGCTCGGGGCTGAGGTCGATATTGAATTCCGGCCAGGTGGCCATGGTCGCCATCATTGCCTGGAACCACAGCAGGCCGGCGACGCCGAGCTGGCGCAGGGCCAGGCGGTTTTCGCTGGCCAGTTGTTCGCTGGCGCGATCCGCCTGATACGGATGGGCGGCGTAACCGATGTGGCGCAGTTCGGCGAGGATCTGGCTCAGCGGTAATTGCGCGTCGGCCCAGCTCACGTGCAAGCGATGGTTGGACAGGTTCAGTCGCGCTTCGGCCACGGCGGGCAGCGTGCGCAAGTGTTTCTCGATCAGCCAGCCGCAGGCGGCGCAACTGATGCCTTCCATCAACAGGGTGGTTTCGGCCAGATCGCCTTCGTGACGGACGAAGGGTTGCTGCACATCGACGCGGTCGTACAGCGCCAGTTCGTCGGTCAGTTGCACCGGCAGCGCTTGCGGATTGGCTGAAGCTTCGCTGCGGTGTTGGTAATAGCTTTCCAGTCCGCCGGCAACGATGGCTTCGGCCACGGCCTGACAACCCGGGCAGCAGAACTCGCGGGACTCCCCGAGCACGACAGCGGTGAAGCGGCTACCGGTCGGGACGGGCAGGGCGCAGTGGTAACAGGGGAGTGGGGTGGTCATGGCATCGTTGAGGGGGTAAGCCCTTGCATTGGAGTTGTCCGCTTGCCCTCACCCCAGCCCTCTCCCGGAGGGAGAGGGAGCCGATCGGTGTGAGCCTGGATTTTCACTGTCATACACAAAACGTGCAAACGCTCGCGATCAGTTCCCTCTCCTGGGGGAGAGGGCTAGGGTGAGGGGGCTTTTGAAGTTGTTTACTTCTTCAGATCTTCGGCACCTTGCAGCGGCTCATCACCCAGCAGCAAATCCTTGTCATGGCTGACCAGTTCTTCTTCGAACATGCGCCACACATGGTCATCCTGACTGCCGAGCAGTTCAACAAAACGACGGCCTTCAACCTTGTCACCCAACTGACCAATATAACGGCCGGTTTCGCTTTCGCTGCGGGTCAGGACGATCTTGCGATCCTTCTCCGGCTGAGTCGGCGAGATCAGGTTCAATTCCAGCGTCTTCGGTTGGCTGTCACCGCTCAAGCGCAGATCGACCTCGCCAGTGACGCCATCAAGATGCACAGCCGCACGCATCTTCAGATTCTGCGCCAACAATTCACGGTCCAGCGAACGGTTGATGCCTTTGCCCGCCTCGTAGTAGTTGTCGTTGACCAGGTTGTCCGGGTTGTTCACCGCGATGGTCACCATCGACAGGGTCAGGGTCACCGAACAGGCCAGAATCCCGATGATGATCCAAGGCCAAAGGTGCTTGTACCAAGGACTTGCGGCGTTTGCTGCGGGCATGTTCAGTTCTCTCAACGGATTTGTGGGCCGATGAATCGGCTCTTGGCTTCAACGTGGACGCTGTCGTCATCGGCATCCTTGAGGATGAATTTCACCTCGTTGGTGCTCGACGGCAGTTGTTCCGGGGCGCTCGACAACTCGACCGGCATGCTGACGATGTCGCCGGCCGCGACTTTGATCTCGCGTTTGCCTTGCAGGCGCAGGTCGGGCAGGCCGGCGGCTTCCAGCACGTAAGTGTGGTCGCGCTGATCCTTGTTCATGATTTTCAGGCTGTAGACGTTTTCGATCCGGCCTTCGGCGTTTTCGCGGTACAGCACGCGGTCCTTGCTGACGTCGAAACCGACCAGCGAGCGCATGACGAACGCGGTGACCAACAGGCTGATCATCGCCAGCAGCACCACGGCATAACCGATCAGGCGCGGCCGCAGTTTATGGGTTTTCTGCCCGGACAGGTTGTGCTCGGTGGTGTAGCTGATCAGGCCGCGCGGGTAATCCATCTTGTCCATGATGCTGTCGCAGGCGTCGATGCACGCGGCGCAGCCGATGCACTCGATTTGCAGGCCATCGCGGATGTCGATGCCGGTCGGGCAGACCTGCACGCACATCGTGCAATCGATGCAATCACCGAGGCCCTGCGCTTTGTAATCGATACCTTTCTTGCGTGGGCCACGGCTTTCACCGCGACGCGGGTCGTAGGAAACAATCAGCGTGTCCTTGTCGAACATCACGCTCTGGAAGCGTGCGTACGGGCACATGTAAATGCACACCTGCTCGCGCAACCAACCGGCGTTACCGTAAGTGGCGAGGGTGAAGAAGCCGACCCAGAAATACGACCAGCCATCGGCTTGCCCTGTGAAGAACTCAAAGACCAGTTCGCGGATCGGCGAGAAGTAGCCGACGAAGGTCATGCCAGTGACGAAACCGATCAGCAGCCACATAGAGTGCTTGGCGGCTTTGCGCAGAAACTTGTTGGCGCTCATCGGCGCCTTGTCGAGCTTGATGCGCTGGTTGCGGTCGCCTTCGGTGACCTTCTCGCACCACATGAAAATCCACGTCCACACACTTTGCGGACAGGTGTAACCGCACCAGACCCGGCCGGCATACACGGTGATGAAGAACAGGCCGAACGCGGCAATGATCAACAGGCCTGAAAGCAGAATGAAATCCTGCGGCCAGAAGGTCGCGCCGAAGATGAAGAACTTGCGTTCCGGCAGGTTCCACCACACGGCCTGATGGCCGCCCCAGTTCAGCCACACCGTACCGAAATACAGCAGGAACAATACGGCACCGCCCATCATCCGCAGATTGCGGAACAAGCCAGTGAAAGCGCGGGTGTAGATTTTTTCTCGAGAGGCGTAAAGATCAACGCTGTTGTTCGCGTTTTTGCTCGGTGGTGTGACGTCGTGTACCGGAATCTGGTTGCTCATCATTGCATCCCACGGCAGTGGAAAAATGCCTCGGTCGATACGTGCCAACCAAGGTCAAAAAGGGGCGTTGCAGTGGCGCAATGATACGCCTGTCACGCCGACGAACGGGTGCGACCTTTGGTCGCGTTGGGGGAAGGGTGTAAATGGTGTAGCAGATGGAACAAGTCATGATCCAGATCAATTGACTATAGACGATGCATGAGACTCGCTCTGACGAGCGAGTCCCTGCCTTGTTCAGATCAGCCGTCCGCCGCCGAGACTGTCGAGCCCGCTTTCGGGGTTTTTTTTGGCCACGTCGACGGTTGTGGCGTCATCACTGCCCTGGTGCTGCGTATTGAAGGGGTCGGTGTCAGAGTTGACATAGGTGAAATCCTCATGGGATTGCACACAATCATGATCAGCTTCTCGCATGGTTATCTTCCTTGGAATCTATTGATGTATGAGGCGCTCTGACAATGTGCGTCAGGCGCCAATAAAAGTTACTGCTCGCTGAAAGTCGAGTCTAGCGGGCATTCGTCTCATTTTATGAGCGTCTTGTGTAAGGAGGAAGTTAACCGTAGTTGCGCTTTGCAAGTGGGATGATGTTGGTCTGGAAATAAAATAAATTAATTAATCTGCGCTGTATGTTTGAGGATTATAAGGTTTTCGAATAGCGTGAAAGTTGACGGCGCGAGGTCGTCAGTTTATTCGACTAAATGGAAGTGTTATATGATGGCTAATAATAAAGTGGCAAGTTTGTTTGTGGGTGCGTTTTTATTGTTTTCGGTTTTCATGGCCCATGCAGTGCCTGATGCACCGAAGCACATGGTGTTCGCATCGGACACACAATATCCCTGGACAGACAAGACGGACAGCAGAACACCTGAATCCGATGAGGAGTTCACCACGCGTTCGAAGTGGCTGGTAGAAAGTCAACTGGCAAGTATTGCAGACTTTCGAACTCGTAATGGATCGCAGTCGACTATCCCTTTGATGATCAATGGCGATATCACTGCTTTCGGCCATGGCTGGCAGCGTGACTATATGGCGGCGGCATTGAAGCGGCACTTCGGCACGAATTATCTATATGGCCTGGGCAATCATGATTATGAAAATAATGTAGATGACTGCTTCAGTAATAGTTGTGCGGCGGGGAGTATTGTCCAATTCAAAGAGTATCATGAAGGCAAGGTGGATAATTTTGATCTGACGATTAGTGGTAGTGTGGTCAATAGACTTTATTCGGGGAGTCTTGCTTATTCAAAGACTATCGGTGACGTCCATTTGGTTCAACTCAATAATGAGCCGACTTACACAGCCCGGATAGCTCATTTTTTGAATCCGACGACGTTCGAAATAAACAGTGCACTGGACTGGCTCGAGAAGGATCTTCGCTTGGCGAGAGTTCAGGGTCACGCCATCATCATCAATATGCACAAACCGTTTGAGATGAAGGGCAGTCCCAGCCAGCAGAAGCGCTTTATCGAAATGCTCAAGACCTATAAGGTCACCGCAGTATTTGCCGGTCATCTGCACAAGGATGGCGGTAGTTCGTATTGGTTGGGGAATGTGCCGATGTACCTGAGTGGCGCCACTTCTCAACAAACTTACCTGATCACCAGTTTTACTGAAGATCGCAAGCAGTTGCAGATTTATCTGGTGAAGAACAATCAATGGCGAAACCGCGAGTTGATCGACACCGTTCCGGTGCAATCCATTTGGGCCAATCGTCCCTGAAAGCGGGCTCGTGGAGTTCGGCGAGGTTTTTTTGTCTTGTGTCGAACGTGCCGTCGGTGGTGCCTTTTCGCGACCGGGTGCGTGAGACGACAGGCGAGTGCGGCGAGTGGCGACAGTTGCACTCCGGCAACCTTTGCAGTGCAGCAAGCGTTCCCATTGTCGATGCGAATGCGTTAAAACAAAACGGCCCCGCCAAAGAGAATTGGCGGGGCCGTTTTTTGTCGGGAGCGTCGGCCTTACTCGGCGTTCGCTTCCGGTGCTTTTTCACCGTGGGACAGGCTGTAAACATACGCCGCTAGCAGGTGAACCTTGTCGTTGCCTTGCAGTTGTTCCTGCGCAGGCATCTGGCCCTGACGGCCGTAACGGATGGTCTGCTGCAGTTGCGCGAAGCTCGAACCGTAGATGAACGCACCCGGGTGGGTCAGATCAGGCGCGCCCATGGCGGGGGTGCCTTTGCCGGCCGGCCCGTGGCAAGCCACGCAGTTGGCGGCGAACAGTTTGCCACCGTTGGCCGGATCAGCCTTGGTGCCTTCCGGCAGTTTGCGGCCATCGAGGTTGGTCACGACGAATGCCGCGACGTCGGCAACGCCTTGCTCACCAATCACTTCAGCCCAGGCCGGCATCACCGCGTGACGACCGCCCATGATGGTGGTCTTGATGGTTTCCGGCTCGCCGCCCCAGCGCCAGTCGGCGTCGGTCAGGTTAGGGAAGCCGTAAGCACCCTTGGCGTCGGAACCGTGGCACACCGAGCAGTTGGAGGCGAACAGACGGCCACCCATTTTCAGCGCTTGTGGATCCTTGGCGACTTCTTCGATGGGCATGGCGGCGAACTTGGCGAAGATCGGACCGAACTTGGCGTCCGAACGGGCCATTTCCTTTTCCCACTCGTGCACGCCGGTCCAGCCGGTCTGGCCGTTGGCGAACGCGGTCTGCTTGTCGTTATCGAGGTAGTTGTAGCCCGGCAGCAGGCCTTTCCAGTTGCCCAGGCCCGGGTACAGCACCAGGTAACCCAAGGCAAAAATGATCGTGCCGACAAACAGCATGAACCACCATTTCGGCAGTGGGTTGTCGTACTCCTCGATCCCGTCGAAGGAGTGCCCGACCGTCTCGTCCGTCTGCTCGCTGCGCTGGCCCTTGCGGGTCGACAGCAGCAGCCAGGTCAGGGCGAAGATCGTACCGAGACTGAGGACTGTGACGTACAGACTCCAGAATGTAGTCATTCTTTGTTACTCCTAGAAGCTTGCTCGACGTGCTTGATGGCTTCGGGATCATCCGCAAAAGGCAACAAGGTCGCGTCTTCAAACTCCGACTTGCGCTTGGGGCTGAACACCCACAACGCCAGACCGATGAAGGCCACCATCACGACAACGGTGCCCAGGCCACGAATCATCCCGATATCCATCTAGATCACCGTTTGCTTTTGATGATGGTGCCCAGGCCTTGCAGATAGGCCACCAGCGCGTCCATTTCGGTTTTGCCCTTCACGGCATCCTGTGCACCGGCGATGTCTTCGTCGGTGTAAGGGACGCCGAGGGTGCGCAAAACCTCCATTTTCTTGGCGGTTTCCTTGCCGTCGAGCTTGTTTTCCACGAGGAACGGGTAAGCCGGCATTTTCGACTCAGGCACTACGTTGCGCGGGTTGTACAAGTGCGCACGTTGCCAGTCATCGGAGTAACGACCACCGACACGGGCCAGATCCGGCCCGGTACGCTTGGAACCCCACAGGAACGGGTGATCCCAGACGCTTTCACCGGCCACCGAGTAGTGGCCATAGCGTTCGGTTTCAGCGCGGAACGGACGGATCATCTGCGAGTGGCAGCCGACACAGCCGTTGGCGATGTAGACGTCGCGGCCTTCCAGTTCCAGCGCCGAACGCGGCTTCATGCCTTCGACCGGCTTGTTGGTGACGTCCTGGAAAAACAGCGGAACGATTTGGGTCAGGCCGCCAACGCTGACGGCGATGACCATGAAGAAGGCCAGCAGGCCAATATTCTTCTCGACAGCTTCATGCTTCATCAGTGAGCTCCAACGACAGCGATCTGGGCAGCGGCTTCAGCTTCAACCGGGTTCGAGGCGCGCACGGTGCGCCAGACGTTGTAAGCCATCAGGAACATGCCGCTGGCGAAGAATGCACCGCCCAGCGCACGGACGATGTAGCCCGGGTGGCTGGCTTGCAGCGCTTCAACGAACGAGTAGGTGAGGGTGCCGTCGTCGTTGATCGCACGCCACATCAGGCCCTGAGTGATGCCGTTGACCCACATCGACGCGATGTACAGCACGGTGCCGATGGTCGCGAGCCAGAAGTGCGCGTTGATCAGGCCGACACTGTGCATCTGCGCACGGCCGAACAGACGCGGGATCATGTGGTAGATCGCGCCGATCGAGATCATCGCTACCCAGCCGAGAGCGCCGGCGTGTACGTGGCCGATGGTCCAGTCGGTGTAGTGCGAGAGCGAGTTGACGGTCTTGATCGCCATCATCGGGCCTTCGAAGGTCGACATGCCGTAGAACGCCAGCGAGACCACGAGGAAGCGCAGGATCGGGTCGGTGCGCAGCTTATGCCAGGCGCCCGACAGGGTCATCATGCCGTTGATCATACCGCCCCAGCTTGGTGCCAGGAGGATGATCGACATCGCCATGCCCAGCGATTGTGCCCAATCCGGCAGTGCGGTGTAGTGCAGGTGGTGCGGGCCGGCCCAGATGTACAGGGTGATCAGTGCCCAGAAGTGCACGATCGACAGGCGATAGGAGTAGATCGGACGTTCGGCCTGTTTCGGCACGAAGTAGTACATCATTCCGAGGAAGCCGGTGGTGAGGAAGAAGCCTACGGCGTTGTGGCCGTACCACCACTGGATCATTGCGTCGGTCGCGCCGGAGTAGGCGGAGTAGGACTTGAACAGGTTCACCGGCAGCGACATGTGGTTGACGATGTGCAGCATCGCCGTGACGACGATGAACGCACCATAGAACCAGTTACCGACATAGATGTGCTTGGTTTTGCGCTTGGTGATGGTGCCGAAGAACACCAGACCGTAGGTGACCCAGACAATGGCCAGCAAAATGGCGATCGGCCATTCCAGTTCCGCGTATTCCTTGGTGGTGGTGTAACCCAGCGGCAAGGTAATGATTGCGCCGACGATCACCGCTTGCCAGCCCCAGAAGGTGAAGGCCGCGAGGCTGTCGGAAATCAGTCGCGTCTGGCAGGTTCGCTGCACGACATAGTAGGAAGTGGCAAACAGTGCACAACCACCGAAGGCGAAAATCACCAGGTTTGTGTGCAACGGGCGCAAGCGTCCAAAGCTCGTCCACGGCAGACCGAAGTTCAACTCCGGCCAGACCAGTTGCGAGGCGATGAAGACACCGAGCCCCATGCCAAGGATCCCCCAGACCACCGTCATGATGGCGAACTGGCGGACTACCTTATAGTTATAAGCAGTCGGACTGATTGCTGTGCTCATTCTAAGGTTCCACGGTTTGGGTGTTTTATTAGGATTAAAATCGGCCGCAAGTATGCAGAGAGCAGGGGGTCATTGCAACGCGCCATGACCTGGGTCAATGCTTTCCAACGCTGATTCTGCGGCCTTTCCATGCGGCGCGTAAGGACAAAATCGGCCTCGGACAAAATGTCGCAGCGGACGAAAAAAGCGAGGGGTTCAGGTCGCTTGTAACGGGGTGTGTTCAAACGCTCGGTTCGGGTGACGGACGGTAAATGGCACGACAGCCGGTATCTACCGGCGTTTGCGGCCACATCAGTCAGCCGGTTCGCGGAACACAGCAGTTAGCGTTGACCTGGAACCGGCGCAAGCCAGTCCGCATCGAGCAAGCGTAGACCCGAATCCGGGGAACCGAAAGGAGAGGGTGTGAAGGGGTGCGACAATGCGTCGCAAAGGGGCTGGATGCTGCCGCACCGAGAATGGTGCGGCATGGGTGTATGCAATGATTACTTCTTGTTGTCTTCGGTAATCAGTTTTTCTGTATTCAATACGTGCGACAGGCTGTACACATAAGCTGCCAGCAATTGCACTTTATCGTTACCTAACAACTCGTTCTGCGCCGGCATATGACCCTGACGACCGTGGCGAATGGTTTGCTCAAGCTGAGTCAGGCTGGTGCCATAGATAAACCCGGCCGGGTGCGTCAGATTCGGCGCACCCATGGCTTCAGTGCCGTGGCCGGTTGCCCCATGACAGGCAACGCACGTAGTGCTGAACGCCTGCTGTCCGGCTTGCAGGTCAGCCTTGCTGTCGGGGGGCAATGGCAGACCGGCCAGTTCGTGACGCACATAAGCGGCCACGTTTTTCACCCCGGCCTCGCCCAACACTTCGCCCCAGGCTGGCATCGCCGCCATCCGGCCACCCATGATGGTGGTTTTGATGGTGTCGGCGTCGCCGCCCCAGCGCCAGTCGCTGTCGGCAAGGTTAGGGAAACCGAACGCGCCTTTGGCATCGGAACCGTGGCACACCGAGCAGTTGGAAGCGAACAAGCGGCCACCCATTTTCAGCGCCTGTGGATCCTTCGCCACTTCTTCCACCGGCATGGCGGCAAACTTGGCGAAGATCGGCCCGAACTTGGCATCAGCCTTGTTCATTTCCTTTTCCCACTCGTGCACGCCAGTCCAGCCATCCTCGTAACCGGGCAGGATGCCTTTCCAGTTGCCCAGACCCGGATACAGAATCAGATAGCCCACGGAAAACACCAACGTGCCGGCGAACAGCATGAACCACCACTGCGGCAGCGGGTTGTCGTATTCCTCGATGCCGTCGAAGCTGTGGCCCATGGTCTGGTCGACGCTGCCCTTGGTTTCGCCCCGGCGGGTGCCGATCAGCAGCCACGTCAGGCCGATCAGGCTGCCGATGGTCAGTACGCAGATCCACGTACTCCAGAAGGTGGTCATGGCCGGGTACTCCTTGTTTCAGGTGCTTGGGTAGTGTCGGGTTGTGGTTCGTCGGCGAACGGCAGCAAGCGCGCTTCGGCGAATTCCGGCGTGCGCTTGCGGTTGAACACCCACAAGGTCAAACCCACGAAGGCGACGAACACCACGACCGTGCCGAGGCCGCGAATCAGGCCTGCACTCATTTCAATGATCATCGTGCTCACCTCTTGCTCTTGATCGCAGTGCCGAGCACTTGCAGGTAGGAGACGAGGGCGTCCATTTCGGTCTTGCCCTTGAGGCTGGCCACTGCGCCGCTGATGTCTTCGTCGGTGTACGGCACGCCGAGGGTGCGCATGGTCTTGAGCTTGGTTTCGGTGTGGCTGCTGTCGACCGCTTGAGTGACCAGCCACGGATAGGCCGGCATTTTCGATTCCGGTACGACGTTGCGCGGGTTGTACAAGTGCGCGCGGTGCCAGTCATCCGAGTAACGCGCGCCGACCCGGGCCAGATCCGGACCGGTACGTTTCGAGCCCCAGAGGAACGGGTGATCCCAGACGCTCTCACCGGCGACCGAGTAGTGCCCGTAACGCTCGGTTTCGGCGCGGAACGGCCGGATCATCTGCGAGTGGCAACCGACGCAGCCTTCGCGGATATAGATGTCGCGGCCTTCCAGTTGCAGCGCGGTGTAGGGCTTCATGCCTTCCACCGGTTTGTTGGTGACGTCCTGGAAGAACAGCGGGACGATCTGGGTCAGGCCGCCGATGCTCACGGCAAACACCATGAGCAACATCAACAGGCCGACGTTCTTTTCAATCGTTTCGTGTTTCATGGCGGACTCCTCAGGCCATCTGCGCGGCAGCGACGACGTCAGCAGGCTGCGAGGCCCGCACGGTGCGCCAGGTGTTGTAAGCCATCAGGAACATGCCGCTGAGGAAGATCGCCCCACCAATCAGCCGCACGACGAAGCCTGGGTGGCTGGCCACCAGGGTTTCGACGAAGGAGTAGGTCAGCGTGCCGTCCTCGTTCACCGCGCGCCACATCAGGCCCTGGGCGATGCCGTTGACCCACATCGAAGCGATGTAGAGCACGGTGCCGATGGTCGCGAGCCAGAAGTGCGCGTTGATCAAGCCGACGCTGTGCATCTGCGCCTTGCCGAAGATTTTCGGGATCATGTGGTACAGCGCGCCGATGGAAATCATCGCCACCCAACCGAGGGCGCCAGCGTGTACGTGACCAATGGTCCAGTCGGTGTAGTGGGAGAGGGCGTTGACGGTCTTGATCGCCATCATCGGACCTTCAAAGGTCGACATGCCGTAGAACGCCAGCGAGACCACGAGGAAGCGCAGGATCGGGTCGCTGCGCAACTTATGCCAGGCGCCCGAGAGGGTCATCATGCCGTTGATCATGCCGCCCCAGCTCGGTGCCAGCAGGATCAGCGACATCACCATGCCCAGCGACTGTGCCCAGTCCGGCAGCGCGGTGTAGTGCAAGTGGTGCGGGCCGGCCCAGATGTACAGGGTGATCAGCGCCCAGAAGTGCACGATCGACAGACGATACGAATACACCGGACGCTCGGCCTGTTTCGGCACGAAGTAGTACATCATCCCGAGGAAACCGGCGGTGAGGAAAAAGCCTACGGCGTTGTGGCCGTACCACCATTGCACCATCGCGTCGGTTGCACCGGCGTACACCGAGTAGGACTTGGTGAAACTCACTGGCAACTCAAGGTTGTTGACGATGTGCAGAATCGCCACGGTGATGATGAACGCGCCGAAGAACCAGTTGCCCACATAAATGTGTTTGGTCTTGCGCTGCATGATCGTGCCGAAGAACACGATGGCGTAGGCGACCCAGACGATGGTGATCAGGATGTCGATCGGCCATTCCAGCTCAGCGTACTCCTTGGAACTGGTGTAACCCAGTGGCAGGCTGATCGCCGCCAGCAGGATTACCAACTGCCAGCCCCAGAAGCAGAACGCGGCGATTTTCGGTGCAAACAATTGCGTCTGGCAGGTACGTTGCACCGAGTAGAACGAACTGGCGAACAGCGCACAGCCACCGAACGCGAAGATCACCGCGTTGGTGTGCAGCGGGCGCAGGCGGCCGAAACTGGTCCAGGGCAAATTGAAGTTGAGTTCGGGCCAGACCAATTGGGCCGCGAGAAAAACCCCGAGCCCCATGCCGACGATGCCCCACACCACCGTCATAATGGCGAATTGGCGGACCACCTTGTAGTTGTAGGCGGTACTGATAGAAGTGTTCATGGTTCCCCATCCACGGTTCAGCCGAAGTGAGCGCGCGCAAGACACGCGGCGAATCCTTCGTCTGGAGTTATAGGCAGACTAAAAGCGAGGCAAGCATGGACAAACAGCACAAGGCCAGTATTGACGGGGATCAATGGGCGCAGTGCGTGCTCGATCATGGATGGCTTTGGGATGCCGCCAGTGGTGAGACTTTCGCGACGTTGATCCTTGCCCACGGTGCTGGTGCGCCGATGGACAGTGACTGGATGAACGATATGGCTCGGCGCCTTGCTGCACTGGGTGTGAACGTGTTGCGGTTTGAGTTTCCGTATATGGCGCAGCGGCGGGTGGATGGGGTGAAGCGGCCGCCGAATCCTGCTGCGAAACTGCAGGAATGTTGGCGTGAGGTTTATGCCGAGGTGCGGCGTCATGTCACTGGGGTTTTGGCCGTTGGCGGCAAGTCCATGGGCGGGCGGATGGCTAGTCTTTTGGCTGACGAATTGGGTGCCGATGCGTTGGTGTGTTTGGGCTATCCGTTTTATGCAGTGGGTAAACCAGAGAAACCTCGGGTTGAGCATTTGGCTGGTTTGAAGACGCGGACGTTGATTGTGCAAGGCGAGCGGGATGCGCTGGGCAATCGGGAGGCGGTTGAGGCGTATACGTTATCGCCGAGTATCAAGGTTTTTTGGCTGGTGGCCGGGGATCATGATTTGAAACCGCTCAAGGCTTCAGGTTTTACCCATGAACAGCATTTGGCCAGCGCCGCGCAGAAAGTAGCCGAGTTTCTCAGCAACTGACCGAGCTGGGCTGAAATTTTGAACTGCATGAAGATCTGCTCCCTTTCCCCTCGCCCCCTTGGGGGAGAGGGCTGGGGTGAGGGGGATCGATTTCAGCTACGACATATTTTTTGGGTACATATCCATTGCTGCGGTAACGGCCACTTAGGGTTCCGCCCTTACGGCGGGTCACTTTTTCCAAACGCCGAAAAAGTAACCAAAAAGGCTTGCTCCTACGTGCGGCCCGCTCGCTGGGGCTCGGGGTTCCTTCGCTGCGGGATCGATCCGGGCGCAGCGCCAAACGGTCGCTACGCTCCCACGCCCGGATCAATCCCTCCACTCAGCCTTCCGACGTCGCCGGTGGATCAGGATCAAAAGCAGGCGAGCTGACACTCGGCCTATTGAGTGGTGAAGAGCGGATGTTCGGCTTTAGTGTTGTGGTGGATTTTCCCCTCACCCCAGCCCTCTCCCGGAGGGAGAGGGAGCCGATTTTTGAGCTTTTCAGAATCTGAGTTCAACTCGGTATCGCACGTCGGCGTACCTTGCCCAAACACCTCGATCAGTCCCCTCTCCCTCTGGGAGAGGGTTAGGGTGAGGGGCTTTTGATCTGTTTCAGAATCTGAGTTCGCCCCGGTATTTCACGTCGGCGTACCTCGCCCAAACACCTCGGTCAGTCCCCTCTCCCTCCGGGAGAGGGCTAGGGTGAGGGGCTATTTCGCTGACACGATAAAAACTGGAACCGCTCTCTGTCCGGCATTTCCTGTGCGTAAACATGATTTTATGAGCACGTTTAAATTACACAACCCGTTACCCCGCGAGCCCTACAACACCTTGCGCCGTTACCTACGCGTACGCCAGAATCCGCCTGCTTACACGACCATAGCGCGGGCTATATCGTTTGCCTGCCACTGCCCATCAGTGGTCGGGTTTAGTAGCCCGTATGGTTTTAGTAAGTGCATATGTCCCATTAAGTCAGGCGCATCTGCCTGTACTCAATGGTGGCTGTGCTCAGGGCGCTTTCGAGCGCGCCGGTCTTGCTAATTCCTCCGGTCTACTAACCTGCGCACAGCCGCCACCCTTCTTTTAGTAGAGAACGGTCGCGGCCCTTGTTCAGGAATTAGATATTTATGTTCAAAGCCACGCCAAACCCTCCGGGCACAGACCCAACCCCTCACGACCCAGCGCTTGAGTCTCAAAAGACAAAAGAAGCGACTGATCGCGCCCTCGACTACTACCTCCGACCCGAAGCTCTGGGTGCTCCGCCAAACCCGCCCAGGTTTCGCCCCGTCTATCTCGTAGACCCCACGCTGGATGACGAAACCCTGCTGGTCGAGGCGAGCGAATCGCTTTCATACGCCCATGCCATGGCCGGCAATATCGCCAACTCAATCGGCGGCCCGGAGCGTAAACCGCTGCTGGCGCTGCAACAGGTGATCATGCTCAACGAACTGTTGGTCAATCGACTGCTGGATAAGCTGAAGTTGCCGCAGTAGTTGTGAAGCCGATGAGTGGGGCGTTTGCCCCGTTCATCGCAAAGAGGCCGTACCGCCTAATGCTGATTCACTGATCAGTTCTTGTCAGTTTGAACGTTCCGTTCGGCCACAAACGATAACCTTCGGATTTGAACGTTGCGGTGAAGTCACCGGTGACGGTGCTTGTTGTCCGGTCCAGTCTGATTGTAAGTTCCGCGTCGTCGGCATCGACAGTTGCGAATCCCGTGAAACCCGGTGGGGCAGGTATCGAATGGATATGGGCAACATGCAACCCCTTACCGTCATTCAGTTTGTAGGTGTATTCCATCAAATCTTCATCGAGATAAGGCACGCTCAGAAGAAAGCTAAAGTAGTTTTCTTCGTCCAACGATCCGGTCGAACCGGCAAAGACCCAACTTTCTTCTCCGGTAGGCGGAAAGACGCTGTAGTCGAACGAGCTGTGTTGAGCGTTGATGGGCTCAGCCCCGAAACTCCAGTGAAAATCATTGGTGGCGGGCTGGAAACTGTTTTGCTTCGTGATGAAAATGCACTTCGCGCTCATGATGAAATCCTTCTCCGTGTGTAAACAAAGACAGGTGAGAACACCTGGGTGCCATTGAAGGTTCTTTAATGAACACGCGTCTACTGTAAAACCTGACAGCTAGACAGCGTCGTGTAAATGTGGATGCGTAGGCAAACCAAGGTCGTTAGCGAATTCCGGCTTTGGCGCCATCCATTTCCGACCTGCAATAAAAAACCCGGAAGCTTTCGCAGTCCGGGTTTTTTAATCAAGAACAAGATCAAAAGATCGCATCCTGCGGCAGCTCTTACAGGGATCGGTGCCGGAGCTGGCACAGGCTGCGAGTTTTTATTTTTAGCGGTTAAACCGCTTTACCGACAAACACTGCGTATTCGCCGTCTTCGTCAGCTCTTCACTCAACAACGCCAAGTTATGCGCCTGTTCCGACGTCTAATCTGCCAGTTTCGAAATACTGCTGACGTATCTGCTGATCTCGTCAGCCACTGGACTTTGCTCTTCCGGTAGAGGTTTGTCGCCGAACATCGAACTGATGTGGCTGGCGGTTGGGGATCATGTGTATCGGCTACTTACGATGCGCTCCTTGTCAGCTTGAATTCGCCGTTGGGGGTCTTGGGATCGACATTGAATGTGGCTTTAAATTTACCCGTGCTGGTTCCGCTGACCGGATCAAGTGTGATGGTTACGGAAGCTGAGTGCGCTTTAATGCACGTGAAGCCACCATCACTGGTCAAAAAACAGTGTGAAAATGTTAGCCCTTGGTCTCCCAGGCCGAATGTGCCATCGATAATGGATTCATTAACGTAATCAAGCGTGAATGAGTAAAGGAAAAGGTCCCCTGTATCATGCGAACCGTTCCAGGCATCCCATGCCCAATACTTCCGTCCCGGTGAAGCGTGGATAAGTTGCAGTGACGCCGTGGTCGCTTCTATCCACGCTGAACTTGAGTCAAAGCGCCATTTGAAAATGTCCTCCGGGCCCGATAGACGGTTTGTTCTTGTTGCTGCTAACAGACGATTGTGAAGAGTGCGCATTGTTAGTCCCTAACCGTGGTTCATCAGCTTCTGCCGATATAAAGGGACAGAGTGGGGCAACAGCAGAAAAAAGATAACTGTCAGAGTTGACAGTTGCTTTTTGATCTCTTGTGTTAAGTCGAATTTTTAAGAAGAGGCTAGGTCCCGCGCAAAAGGTGAAGTAGCAACTGATCGCGCTCTGGTACTACCTCAAACCCGAATACCTGGCGGCCCCGCCAAGCTCATCCAAATTTGTCCCGTCTACCTCGTCGACCCAACGCTGGAGGACGAAACCCTGCTGGTCGGGCGAGTCGCTTTCATACGCCCATGCTGAACGAACTGTTGCTCAATCGACTGCTGGATAAGCTGAAGTTGCCGCAGTAGTTTCGCTGGCTGTTATGGCCTCTTCGCGAGCAGGCTCGCACACAGGGGATTGTCGTCGGACACAAAACTGTGGTCCCGAGCAGTTCCAATGTGGGAGCGAGCCTGCTCGCGAAAGCGGCCTGCCAAACAACATCTGTTTCAGACAGGCAACAAAAACCCGGAAGCTCTCGCTCTCCGGGTTTTTTGTTATCGCCAGTTCAATCAGCGGTTAAACCGCTCCACTAACGAGTACTGCGTATTAGCCGTTTTCGTCAGCTCTTCACTCAACAATGCCGAGTTATGCGCCTGTTCCGACGTCTGATCCGCCAACTCCGAAATATTGCTGATGTTGCGGCTGATCTCTTCAGCCACCGCACTTTGCTCTTCGGTCGCGGCAGCAATCTGCGTGGTCATGTCGGTGATGTTGGCCACCGCTTCACTGATCCCGACCAACGCCTGATCCGCTTCCAGCACCCGCGCCACACCTTCTTCCGCCTGACGATGCCCGGCTTCCATGGTTTGCACGGCACTCGAAGCCGTCTGCTGCAACTTGGCGATCAGGGCGTGAATCTGCCCGGTCGATTCGCTGGTGCGTTGCGCCAGTTGACGGACTTCGTCAGCCACCACGGCAAAACCACGGCCCATTTCACCGGCACGTGCCGCTTCGATCGCAGCGTTCAGTGCCAGCAGGTTGGTCTGGTCGGCGATGCCTTTGATCACATCAACCACGCCGCCGATTTCGTCGCTGTCCTTGGCCAGTTGGGTCACGGTCAGACCGGTTTCACCGACCACTACGGACAAACGCTGAATGGCTTCGCGGGTTTCCCCGGCGATGTCACGGCCGCGACCGGTCAGGCGATTGGCTTCCTGAGTGGCGTCAGCGGTGCGCTGCACGTGGCTCGCCACTTCCTGAGTAGTGGCGGCCATTTGGTTGACGGCGGTGGCGACCTGTTCGGTTTCCACGCGCTGACGTTCCAGACCGGTGGAGCTGTTGTGCGCCAGGGCGTCGGACTGCTTGGCCTGATCGGTCAGGTGTTCGGCGGTGTCCTGCAGACGGGTCAGGCAGGTTTTCAGGCGTGCTTCCTGGCTGAGAATCGACATTTCCAGACGCGCCTGGGCGCCACGGCTGTCGGTGTACATCTGCGCGATCAACGGGTCGGAAGTGGTCTGTTCGGCCAGACGCAGCAGGCGTTTTAGCCCGCGTTGCTGCCATTGCAGGCCCATCAGGCCCAATGGCACCGACAGACCGGCGGCGAGGGCAAAACCCCACTGCGAGTTCAGGGTCGCGCCGATCATGAAACTCAACTGGCTGACCAGAATGAACGGCAGCCAGTCCTGCAACACCGGCAGCCATTTATCAGTGGAAGGGATCGCCGACTTGCCCTGGTTGATGCGTTGATAGAGCGCTTCGGCACGGCGGATCTGTTCGGCAGTGGGTTTGACCCGCACTGACTCGTAACCGACCACCTGATTGCCGTCGAACACCGGTGTGACATAGGCGTTAACCCAGTAGTGGTCACCGGTCTTGCAGCGATTCTTGACAATGCCCATCCATGGCAAGCCTTGTTTCAATGTGCCCCACATGTGCGAAAACACCGCAGCCGGGACGTCGGGGTGACGGACCAGGTTGTGCGGCGCACGGATCAGTTCTTCACGCGAAAACCCGCTGATCTCGACGAAAGCGTCGTTGCAGTAGGTGATCACGCCCTTGGCATCAGTTGTGGAGATCAACCGCTGCTGAGCCGGGAAAGTCCGTTCGCGTTGTGTAATGGGCTGGTTGTTACGCATGGTTTTTCAATCCGCAAGGCTTTGAAAGGTTGTCGGCGGTGACAGCTTTTTATTGAAATTTTTTTTCAATAATCAGCACGGCGTCGCAAAACGGCGCTTGCTTCAGCCGGCGAGCATCGGATAGGTGAACAAACCGAAATGCAGCAGGTTCAGGCCGAAATGCGTGGCGATCGCCGCGCCGAGCCCGCCAAAACGATAGGCCAGACCATAGCCGACCCCCGCCAGCCCTGCCAGCAACACCCAGGTCCAGCCGGCACCGACATGCACCAGACCAAACAGCAACGAGGCCAGCAGCAGGGCGAGGTTTTCACCGTAAGGCAGATGTTTGAAACGCTGGCTGAGGCCGCCCTGTATATAGCCGCGAAACAGCGCTTCTTCGACCAAGGTCACCAGCAGCAGGTTGTTCAGCACCCAGAGCCACGCTTGATCCGGCCACTTCGGCGCCCAGGCAATCACACCCAGCAACAGCGCGCCACCGAGGGCCAGAACCGCGCTCAGCGTCAGGGCGAGGGCGGTGGCGTAGACGCTCAGGCGCAACGACCGCCGCGCGACAATCCACGGGCATGCCAGCAGCAGCCAGAAGCCAATCAGCGGTTTGTCGAGATTGAGGTACATCGAGAACGGCACGGCGTCGTCGGTGAAACGTTGCGGGTCAAGGGCGCGACCGTTGGCGAAACCCGGTAGCCAGTGCAGTGCCAGTGCCAAAGCCAGCACGATGAACAGCCCATGACCAAGAAAACGCGCGACCGGCACCTGTTGTTGGCGCACGGCAAAGCCTGCGAATACCAGCAGCCCAATGGAAATCAGCGCCAGCCAGCCGAGGTGGCCGTAGCTCAGCGCCCATCCATAACCGAGGCTGAGAAGCGCCAGATAGAGCCATGGCAAAGCCTTCATCGAAAGTCCCTGTGCAAGTTTTGTGGAAGGGCTTTCTACACGGGTGGGGGCGTGGGGACAAGTGAAGGTGTGGCGGTAAAGCGGGACAGCTCCGATACCGTTGGCCAAACATAAATCCCAATGTGGGAGCGAGCTTGCTCGCGAAAGCGGTGTGACAGGCAATAGTTGTTTCGACTGATACACCGCATTCGCGAGCAAGCTCGCTCCCACAGGGGATTAGTATTCCAGCAAGGGTTTTGTGGATGGCTGGAAATCAGTGCAGGTTAAGTTTGGCGGCAGCACGCTCGGTAATTTCCGTGCGCAGCTTCAGCGATGGCGCTGCACGCAAACGCGCCTCATCGACAACCGCTCCCGGCGCAGTCTCCGGGCTGCCGGAATTGAACGGCGGCGCCGGGGCATATTCCAATTGCAACTGGATCAGTTGCGCCGCGTCGGCACCCACCAGCTCTTCAGCCAAGACCAAGGCAAAATCGATCCCCGCCGTAATCCCGCCACCGGTAAACAGATTGCCGTCACGCACCACCCGATCCTTCACCGCAATCGCCCCCAGCGTCGGCAGCAGATCGTGATACGCCCAATGCGTGGTCGCGCGTTTGCCTTGCAGCAAGCCCGCCGCGCCGAGCACCAGCGAACCGGTGCACACCGATGTCACGTACTTCGCCTGAGCAGCCTGACGCTTGATGAAGGCCAGCGTTACCTCGTCTTCCATCAACGCTCCGACGCCACCACCTCCGGGGATGCAGATCACATCCAGATCCGGGCAATCCTCGAACGTGGTGGTCGGTTTCAGCAGCAGCCCGGTACTGGCGGTGACCGGCATCAGATCTTTCCAGATCAGATGCACCTGCACGTCCGGCAACGAGGCAAGCACGTCATAAGGGCCGGTCAGGTCGAGTTGCTGAACCTGTGGAAACAACAGAAAACCGATCTGCAGCGTCATCGTTCTTGCTCCATGAAAAGGGGTGGACGGCTTCACTGTAGGCGCGTAGGTTCTGGCGCATACGCCAATCAACCCACGAATTACGCCAAATGCCCAAAGCCATCCACGTACTCGCGTTTGCCAATATGCAGATCCTCGACGTCACCGGGCCGTTGCAGGTGTTCGCCTCGGCCAATGACATTGCCCGTCAGCGCGGCTTGCCGATCCCTTATGCGCCGAGTGTGATCGCCGGCGGTGGCGGCGGGGCGGTGATGTCGTCGGCAGGCTTGGCGGTGCTGGCCGAAGCATTGCCCGTAGCGCCCAGCGACACATTGATCATCGCTGGCGGCTGGGGCATTTATCCGGCGGCCGAAGATGTGCTGCTGGTGGATTGGGTGCGCGAGCATGCCGGCAAATGTCGACGCGTGGCCTCGGTCTGTACCGGCGCATTTCTGTTGGCGGCCAGTGGCTGGCTCGATGGTCGTCGCGTGGTTACTCACTGGACCCGTTGCGAACAACTGGCGCAGCAACACCCGAATTTGCGCGTCGAAGCCAATCCGATTTTCATCAACGACGGCCCGGTTTGGACCTCGGCGGGTGTCACCGCTGGCATCGATCTGGCCTTGGCCATGGTTGAAGAGGATCTGGGCAGCGACATCGCCCTGGACGTCGCCCGGCACCTCGTGGTGTTTCTGAAACGTCCGGGCGGGCAATCGCAATTCAGCGTGACCTTATCCTTGCAGAATCAGGGCAATCGCTTTGATGAGTTGCACGCCTGGATCGCCGAGAATCTCACCTGCGACCTCGGCGTCCCTACGCTCGCCGAGCAGGCTGGCATGAGCGAACGCAGTTTCGTGCGCCACTACCGCGCCGACACCGGCCAGACTCCGGCGCGGGCGATTGAGTTGATCCGCGTCGAGACGGCGCGGCGCTTGCTCAGTGATACCGGGTTGCCGGTCAAACGCATTGCTGCCAATTGCGGGTTTGGTAGCGAAGAGACGCTGCGGCGCAGTTTCCTGCGGGCGATGGGCGTGACGCCGCAGGCTTATCGGGAGCGGTTTTCGGTCAGCGCTTTAACAGATCCAGCAATGCCTTAAGGAAATGCCTAACCGAACAACACTTTTAACCAATGATCTTCGCCAACAATGGCGATTGGTACGCCGTTATCTCTGAGCTCAACGGCCTTTTTTATCTTGGTTCCATAGCTACTGTGCAACCATTGTTCGTTGCCGATATTGCCAACGACCAGATAATGAACCTTTTTGCTGACGGAACCGCCAATCAGTCCGCCTCGCTCGACGATCAAGGATTCACATTCCTTGCGTGGTCCATACGACATCACGCCGGTAAACAGGAACACTCGATCAGGCAGACTAAGTTCCGGGGCGGGGTTATCGAAAGGAAGGCTAGTAGGCGCGTAAGTCATGGTCGCAGCACCGGCTGGCAAACCAGCGAATTGATGAAGCATTCCCAGTAATTCAACAGACTCATCGGCATCCAGCACGCCGTCACTGAGCATGTTGGCAAGACGTCTATATAGAATGTTTACGACCGGATCTTCCAAGTGCACCAAGTGGGTTTCGATCCAAGTCTTGAGAAACTCGGCTTCCTGCTGGTTAATCTTTCCGTCTGCGGCTAGCCCGACAGCAATACCTGCCAGTGCGTCGGCCGAACGCCTGTCAATCCGCGCTTCGTGAAAGAAACGACTGTTTTGAAACTCCAGATGCAAATCGACCATCGCTGCTTCTCCTTAAGCCTCGGCTTCCGCCACCTGATTGAAATACTTCGTCCGATCCGGTGTAAACGTCACCAGCATCTTCGTCCGCGAACAGGTCAGCGAACGCTCTTCACTCAAATCGATATCCAGATCCTCACCACGCAAGCCTTGCCACTGCGCCAGATATTTCAGCGAGCCATATTTCTCGTTTTTCTTCAGGCTGCGGCTCACGCCACCTTTCCAGCCGAGCACGGGCAGTTCGCCGGCTAGACATTTTTGCGCGAGGTCGGGGAAGCGGGTGGCGCGCTGGCGGCCGATTTCCCAGCATTTGATCAGGCCTTTGTCCGCGGCTTCCCAGAGCTGGTTGCGGGTCAGGCCGCTGCGAAGGGGCGTGTCGATGGTGCGCTGGACGTGCTGGCTCATTCTGGTTCCTTGAATTCGGGTTTTATTGGACAGCTCCGCTGTGCCCGTTGCGGTGGATGGTAGGGGCGGATGTAACAGCTGGCAACAGGGTATTTCGGCGTGTAAGTGCAAGTTGCGGGGAAGGGTTGAAGTGGGGGATGTTGAGCCGCTGTAGTCCGCAGGTGTGCCCAAATGTGGCGAGGGGATGTATCCCCGTCAGGCTGCGCAGCGGCCCAAAACTCAGAAGCTCCGGTACTTCTGGATGAATGAGTCGGGTGGTTTTGGGGCTGCTTCACAGCCCATCGGGGATACATTCCCTCGCCACAGGGATCCTACAAAGTCATCGTGTTATGGGCTATTTCCTACAGTCACTGGCGAACATTACGGCTGCCACTCACTCTTTTCCCCGCTCAAACGTCGATCCAGAAAGCTCGCCGCGCTGATCAACGCCAGATGCGTCAAGGCCTGAGGGGTGTTGCCCAAATGCCGGCCATGGGCGTCGAACTCTTCGGCATACAACCCGAGCGGGTTGGCGTAACGCAGCAGTTGCTCAAACTCCAGATGCGCTTTTTCTACCTGCCCCGCGCGAGCCAGGCATTCGACGTACCAGAACGAGCACGCGGCAAACGCGCCTTCGGTGCCGGCCAGGCCATCGATATTGCTGTCGTCATTGCGATAGCGATAAACCATGCCGTCGCGCACCAGGGTCTTTTCAATCGCCTCAAGCGTCGACAGCCAACGTGGATCCTTGGCGCTGACAAAGCGCACCAGCGGCATCAGCAACATCGAGCCATCCAGCGCCGTGCCGCCCTTGTACTGGACGAAATGCCCGCGCTCCTCGTTCCAGAAGTTGTCCCAGATGTCGGCGTAGATCGCCTGCCGGGTTTGGTCCCATTGCGCAAAGGGCGCCGGCAGCGAGCGCTTCGACGCCAAACGAATCGCCCGGTCCAGCGCCACCCAGCACATCAGTCGAGAGTGCAGAAAGTGGTGCTGTTCACCGCGCATTTCCCAAATGCCGACATCGGTGGTCTGCCAGGTCTCACAGACTTGATCGACGACTTCGCGCACATGTTTCCAGCCTTCGTGGGAAATCGCATCGCCATATTTGTTGACCAGGTACACCGCGTCCATCAGCTCGCCGAAGATGTCGAGCTGGATCTGCTCATACGCGCCATTGCCGATGCGCACCGGTTTCGCGCCGCCGTGTCCCGACAGATGATCAAGTTCGGTTTCCGGCAATTCCTGTTGTCCGTCGATGGCGTACAGAATATTCAGTTTCATCGGTTGCCCGTGGCAGTCGCTGACCCGTCCGCGCAGCCAGCCCATATAGGCATTGGCTTCGCCGACAAAGCCCAGACGCATGAACGCGTAGACGGTGAACGAGGCGTCGCGGATCCACGTGTAGCGGTAATCCCAGTTGCGTTCGCCGCCGGGCGTTTCCGGTAGACCGAAAGTGGCGGCGGCGAGAATCGCGCCGTGTTTGCGCGACGTCAGCAGTTTCAACGCGAGGGCTGAGCGGTTGACCATTTCGCGCCAGCGTCCGCGGTAAATCGACTGACCGATCCAGTCGCGCCAGAACTTCAGCGTGCGTTCCATGCACAAGTGTCCGGCGCCTTCGGCGAATCGTGGATCATCGGTCGCACCGAGCATGAACGCCGCCGTTTCATCTTGCTTGAGCGTGAATTGCGCCACCGCCGCTTGCTTGTCGATCTGCATCGGCTGGTCCGAAGCCAAGCGCAGTGAAGGTTGGCCAGAAGCGCTGAACGTCACGTCTTGTTGATCCATCTGTGCTCGGGTGTCGGCTCGTGCGTAATCGTGGCGCACGGCGCAGCGCATCGTGAAAGTCGCCGAGCCGCTGACGACGCGAACCCGCCGCATCAGTAGCGGCAGAGTGTCGTCACTGTCTCCGATGGGCAGCAGATCGGTCACTTCCACCACCGCGCGCTCACTCAACCAACGGGTTTGCAGGACATTGGTGTCGGGCAGGTAAATCTGCTCGCGGCGAGCATCGGGCAAGTCCGGCGCCAACTGGAAGATCCCCGCGTCGGGGGTATCCAGCAACGAACAGAAAATCGACGGACTGTCGAACTCCGGCCAGCAGAAAAAATCCACGCTGCCGCGATCATTGACCAGCGCTGCACTACGCATGTCGCCGATGATGCCGTGGGCGTCGATCGGGCTTTGTCGTTCCAGGTGATGCTCAGCCATTGCCGCGAAACTCCGGATAGAGGCTCATGCCGCCGTCGATGAACAGGGTGGTGCCAACGATGTAATCGGAGGCGTCGGAGGCAAGAAAGACCACCGCGTTGGCGACGTCTTCCGCGTCGCCGATACGCCCGTAGGGGATCAGCTCCAGCAGCTTTTCGCCGGCAGCGCCTTCGGTCGCGTCTTTGTTGATTGCCGTGCGAATCGCCCCCGGCGCGATGCCGTTGATGCGAATGCGTTGGTGGCTGACTTCCTGCGCGAGGGTCTGCATCAACTGATCGACACCGCCCTTGGACGCGGCGTAATTGACATGCCCGGCCCAGGGAATGCGCTGGTGCACCGAACTCATGTGGATGATCTTGCCGGCGGCGCGGGACACGCCTTCGCGAACGCCCTGGCGATTGAAGATGCGCAGGGCGGCGCGGGCGCAGAGAAACTGTCCGGTGAGATTGACGCCGATGACTGCGTTCCAGTCGTCGAGCGTCATGTCCACAGCGGCGGCGTCTTTTTGCATCCCGGAATTGGCGATCAGAATATCCAGTGAGCCGAAGGCGTCGAGGGTTTCGGTGAACAGTCGTTCAACGTCGTCTTCCTTCGAGACATCGGCGCCGATGGCCAGCGCTTGACCACCTTCGGCAATGATCTGCCGGGCCAGTGCTTCGGCCGGTTCTGCCTGGCGGTTGTAGTTGATGACCACCGCCGCGCCAGCTGCGGCCAAGGCTTTGGCGGCGGCGTGGCCGATGCCGGAGCTGGCGCCGGTGATCAGGGCTACTTGTCCGGTGAGGGAGATTTGCATGCAGGGTCGCGCCTTGAGTGAGGGCTTACATAGCTGACTGGTGGCTGGCGCCGAGAGTTCATTCGGGGGATGCGGTGATTGCGCTGGCCCCTTCGCGAGCAAGCTCGCTCCCACACTGGATCTGCGGCGTACACAAATCCTGTGGGAGCGAGCTTGCTCGCGAAGGGGCCTTCACATTCCACCAACAATTCCCCGCTTCCCCGACACCTGACCCTATGGCAACTTGGCGGCCCTTGATGAGGCTGCAACCGATGGCAAACCCCTACCGCGAATTATTCTCTGCCCCCGGCGCACGCAATTTTGTGCTGGCCGGGATGATTGCGCGCATGCCGATTTCCATGACCGGTATCGGCGTGATCACCATGCTTTCGCAACTCAAGGGCGGCTATGCACTGGCCGGTGCAGTGGCGGCGACGTTTGCCTTGGCCACGGCGTTTTGCGCGCCGCAGGTTTCACGGCTCGTGGACCGCTTCGGGCAGGGAAAAATTCTCCCGGTGTCGGCGCTGCTCGGCGGTGGCGCGCTGTTGATGTTGCTGCTGTGCACACGGTTGCAGGCGCCGACCTGGACGTTGTTCATTTTCGCCGCGCTGGCCGGGTGCATGCCGAGCATGTCGGCGATGGTGCGGGCGCGCTGGACGGAAATCTATCGTGGTCAGCCGCAACTACAGACCGCGTATGCGCTGGAATCGGTGCTTGATGAAGTGTGTTTCATCGTCGGCCCGCCGCTGTCGGTGGGCTTGTGCGTGGCGGTGTTTCCCGAGGCCGGGCCGCTGGCGGCTTTGCTGGCGCTGGCGATTGGCGTGACGGCGTTTGTCGCCCAGCGCAGCACCGAGCCACCGGTGCACCCGCATACGTCTGAACATCACGCCTCGATCATTGGTTCGACTGACGTTCAGTTGTTGCTGGCCTTGATGATTGCCATGGGCGTTATCGTCGGTGTCATCGATGTGGTCAGCGTCGCGTTTGCCCAGCAACAAGGGCAGCCAGCGGCGGCGAGCATCGTCTTGTCGGTTTACGCCATCGGCTCGTGCCTGGCCGGTATCGCCTTCGGCGCCATGCGTTCGAAACTGCCGTTGCCGCGATTGTTTTTGTACGGCGGCGTGGCGACAGCGGTGACGACGTTGCCGCTGTTATTGGCGAGCAATATTTTCGGCTTGTCGGTGGCGGTATTCATCGCCGGGCTGTTCTTCGCGCCGACGCTGATTGTGGCGATGGCGTTGATCGAACGCATCGTGCCGCCGGCCAAACTCACCGAAGGGTTGACCTGGCTGGTGACTGGTTTGAGTATCGGCGTGGCCGTCGGGGCTGCCGGTTCCGGTTGGCTGGTGGATGCCTTCGGTGCACGCAGCGGTTTCTGGCTGGCGATTGCGGCTGGGGCGGTGGTGTTGTGCTCAGCGGTACAGAGTTATCGCCATCTGAAATGAGAATGTCATTGTGGGAGCGAGCCTGCTCGCGAAAGCGGTGTGTCAGGCAACATTCAGATCGAATGTGAAATGGCTTTCGCGAGCAGGCTCGCTCCCACAGGATTTGCAGTGTTACCAGCCCCGTCCCGAATTCACCCAGAAATTCACCGACAGTGAAGTCGACACCGACTCCACCTGATGGAACCAGCCTTCCGGCAGGAACAGCAAATCCCCGGCCTCCAGCGTCACCCGCAGAAATGTCACGTCGCGGGCGGCGGGGAAGCGCTCGTAGTCCGGCGCATCCGGGTTGAAATCACAGCCATCCAGACCTCCCTTGGGCGCCGTCGACCAGGTGCCCAAGGCTTCACGATGATGCGGCGCGGCGAGGGTGAAGGTCTTCTGCCCCCAGACCTGCGCAAACAGATTGTCGGTGTCATCGCGATGCAGGGGTGTCAGCGTCCCTTTCGGCCCGATCCAGATTCGCGGCGGAATAAACAGCGCGGTGTCGAAGTAGGGTGGGTACTTGATCTGCTGCATCAATTGCGCCGGCAGGATGTTGTTGCCCATGTAGGCTGGCGGCTCACCATCGGCGCCCTTGACCGCCGGTTTGTCCAGCGAGGCAATGAAGTCGGCCATCGACGTGGAGCGGAAATCACGCTCGGTGGAGAAGGTTTTCTTCACGTAATCGCCATGGCGGGTGATGCCTTGCAGCTCGGCGAAATGCACCAGCGATTCTTCGCGGCTGAGCTTGAACAGTGGCCAGTCGTGCAGCGCATTGCTGATCACCACCGGAATGCCATTGGGCAGATAGCGGCTTTTGAACTCGTTGACCGACAGATCACTGCGCGCAAGGCGTTCGACGCTGCTTTGGGTCGGCAGGCTGGCGGTGAGTTTTTCGCTGAAGCGCGGCGGTGTCGGGTAGCGCTTGTTCATGTCGACTTTTTCCGCCACGGCGTGACCGTGCATCGCATGTTCGATGATCTGCGGCAGCATCGTTGCCAGGCCCATGTTGCCGCCAATCTTCAGGCGCCCGCTGGCGAACAGCTCTTCAACGTTGGCCATGCCGCTCATGATCCCGAGGAAATCGCGCTCGGCGACTTCAATGGTCACGTCCGGGCTGGCGTGGCGTCCGGGCACGGTGCGGCTGCTGGCCTTGACCTCGGACCAGTAGGCCTGCTGCGGGCCAAACACGAATTGAAAAACGCCTTCGATGCCGACGGCACCGGCATTGGCGAACAGTTTGCCCAGGATGCTCTGCAGGTCCACGGTGATCCCTCATTATTGGTTTTGGCCTGAACAGTTAACGAGCGCCTGTGGGGGGAATTTACTGGTCGCTGACTAATTTGCCTGGCGCCGGATCCGTCTCTCTCTACAGATGAATTTTTCGAGGAAAGCGTGGTGACCAAGCTGACCCTGCTGTGCCTGCCGTATTCCGGCGCCAGTGCCATGGTCTACAGCCGCTGGCGGCCGAAACTGCCGCAATGGCTGCATTTGCAACCGGTTGAGCTGCCGGGGCGTGGCGCGCGTTTTGGTGAGCCGCTGCACACCGACATGCGTGCACTGGCAATGCAGCTGGCCAAGGAATTACGCCCGACACTCAAAGCGCCTTATGCGCTGTTCGGCCACAGCCTTGGCGCGTTGCTGGCCTGCGAAATGGCGCATGCCTTGCGTGCGCTGGGTTGTCCGGAGCCGGTGGCGATGTTCGCTTCCGGCACGGCGGCACCTACACTGCGTGCCGATTACGATCGCGGCTTTGCCGATCCCAAGACCGACGCCGAATTGATCGAACAATTGCGCACGCTCAATGGCACCAGCGAGGAAGTGCTGGCCAACGCAGAGTTGATGAGCCTGACCCTGCCGATCCTGCGCGCGGATTTTCAACTGTGTGGCAAGTTCGAACCGCTGGCGCGACCGCTGCTCAACTGCCCGGTGCATGTGCTCGGCGGCAAGGCTGATCGTGCCACCACCGAGCAATTGATCGGCTGGAGCAAGGAGACCCGCGGCAGTTTCTCGGTAGACATGCTCGCGGGCGGGCACTTCTTTATTCATGAACATGAGGCGAAGGTGCTGAAGGTGATCAAGGATCAGCTCGATGTGCATCATCGCCGACATGCCATGGCCGCAACCGCCTGAACACCGCAGAACCTGTGGGAGCGAGCTTGCTCGCGAAGACGCAATGTCAGTCAACATCTGTATTGGCAGACATACCGTATTCGCGAGCAAGCTCGCTCCCACAGGGTGTTTTGCAGATCTGAAATTCCCCGCTCTGCCTCCCGCCTGACAGTTCTTCTCATTCGCTAATTTTTCCGGTCTGCATTCGTTTTATAGGGATGACGTGCCTTTGTGCTTCCTGCCTACTGATCCGGATGCTGAGAAATGAATGCTGAAGACTCCTTGAAACTTGCTCGCCGGTTTATCGGGTTGCCCCTGGAAAAGCGCCAGATGTTCCTCGCGGCCCTGCAAAAGGAGGGCGTGGATTTCGCCCGGTTTCCGATCCCGGCCGGGATCGAAGCCGAGGATCGTCAGGCGTTGTCCTACGCGCAGCGACGCATGTGGTTTCTCTGGCAACTCGATCCGCAGAGCGGCGCCTATAACCTGCCGGGCGCAGTGCGCCTGAGCGGTCGCCTCAACCTTGCCGCGCTGGAGCAAGCCTTCGCCAGCCTGGTCGAGCGTCACGAAACCCTGCGCACGGTGTTCCAGCGCCAGGCTGATGACAGCCTGTTGCAGGTGCCGGCCACGGCGCCGTTGATGATCAGGCATGAAGATTTCAGTGCATTGCCGACCGGCGAACGTGAGCAGGCCGTGGTGCAGGCCGCCGAACAGCAATCGGTATTGCCGTTCGATCTGGCCGTCGGTCCGCTGCTGCGGGTGACTTTGCTCAAGCTCGCCGAGCAGGAACATGTCCTGTTGCTGACCCTGCACCACATCGTTTCCGATGGCTGGTCGATGAACGTATTGATCGACGAATTCATCCGTTGCTATGACGCATTCGATGCCGGTCAGCAGCCGCAACTGGCCGCGTTGCCGATCCAGTACAGCGATTACGCCTTGTGGCAGCGCCGCTGGCTGGAGGCGGGCGAGCAGGCGCGGCAACTCGATTACTGGCAAGCACAACTGGGCGACGAACACCCGGTGCTGGAGCTGCCGCTGGATCATGCCCGCCCGGCGATGCCGAGCTATCGCGGCACTCGCTATGAATTCGCTGTCGATGAACAACTGGCCGAGCAACTGCGCAACACCGCGCAGCAGCATCAAGTCACGTTGTTCATGCTCTTGCTCGGTGCCTTCAACGCGTTGCTGCATCGCTACACCGGCCAGACCGACTTGCGCGTCGGCGTGCCGATTGCCAACCGTAACCGTGGCGAAATCGAAGGGCTGATCGGCTTCTTCGTCAACACCCAGGTGCTGCGTACCCGACTGGACGGGCAGACGCGGGTCGATGACCTGCTGCGCGCGATCAAGGAAACCGCGCTTGGCGCTCAGGCGCATCAGGATCTGCCGTTCGAACAACTGGTCGAGGCACTGAAACTGGAGCGCAGCCTCAGTCACACGCCGCTGTTCCAGGTGATGTACAACCACCAGCCGCAAGTGGCCGATATCGCCAGTCTCAGCACGGCGTCCGGCCTGGTGCTCGACAGCCTCGACTGGCAGAGCCGCACCACCCAGTTCGACCTGACCCTCGATACCTACGAGAAGGGCGGCAAGTTGCACGCCGCGCTGACGTACGCCAGCGACTTGTTCGAGGCTTCGACCATCGAGCGCATGGCCCGCCACTGGTTGCGCTTGCTCTCGGCCATGGTCGCCGATCCGGCGCAACGCGTCGGCGAATTGCCGCTGCTGGAAGCCGAGGAACAGCACACGCTGGTGCATGACTGGAACAACGCTCACGCGGTTTATCCGACCGAAACACCGATCCATCAACTGATCGAAGCGCAGGTCGCGCGCACGCCGAATGCGCCGGCGCTGGTGTTCGGCGAGCAGACCCTGAGCTACGCCGAACTGGATGCCCGCGCCAACCGCCTCGCGCATCTGCTGGGTCAACAAGGCGTGCGGGCCGACAGTCTGGTCGGTGTTTGCGCCTTGCGCTCGGTGGAAATGGTTGTCGCGCTGCTGGCGATTCTCAAGGCTGGCGGCGCTTATGTACCGCTGGATCCGGAGTACCCGCAGGAACGTCTGGCGTACATGATCGAGGACAGCGGCATCACCTTGTTCCTGACGCAGGAGGCGCTGCTGTCGTCGCTGCCGACTGACGGCGTGCAGGTCATCACACTGGATCAGCCGGGCCTGCTCGACAGCTACAGCGACAGCCGCCCGGACGTCAGCGTCGATCCGCTGAACCTGGCTTATGTGATTTACACCTCGGGTTCCACCGGCAAACCGAAAGGCGCCGGCAACAGCCACGCGGCGCTGGTCAATCGCTTGTGCTGGATGCAGGAAGCGTACGCGATCGACGCCAGCGATTCGGTGTTGCAGAAAACCCCGTTCAGTTTCGACGTGTCGGTCTGGGAATTCTTCTGGCCGCTGCTGACCGGCGCGCGTCTTGTGGTTGCTGCGCCAGGTGCGCACCGCGATCCGCTGCAACTGATCGACATCATCAATCGCCACGGCATCAGTACGTTGCACTTTGTGCCGTCGATGTTGCAGGCGTTCATTCATGAGGCGGGTGTCGAAAGCTGCGTGGGCCTCAAGCGCATCGTCTGCAGCGGTGAAGCACTGCCGCTGGATGCGCAACTGCAAGTCTTCGCCAAACTGCCGAACGCCGGCCTCTACAACCTCTACGGACCGACCGAAGCGGCGATCGACGTCACCCACTGGACCTGCGTTGACGAAGGCGCGGACAGCGTGCCGATCGGCCAGCCAATCGCCAACCTGCGCACCCACGTCCTCGACGCCGAGTTGCTGCCGGTGCCAAGTGGCGTGGCTGGCGAACTGTATCTGGGCGGCGCCGGTCTGGCGCGCAGTTATCACCAGCGTCCGGCGCTGACCGCCGAGCGTTTTGTGCCGTGCCCGTTCCACGACGGCGCGCGGCTGTACCGCACCGGTGACCGTGTGCGCCAACGTGCCGACGGCGTGATCGAATACCTCGGTCGTCTCGACCATCAAGTGAAACTGCGCGGTCTGCGCATCGAGTTGGGTGAAATCGAAACCCGCCTGATGCAGCATCCGCTGGTGCGCGAAGCGGTGGTGCTGGTGCAGGGTGGCAAGCACCTGGTGGCATACCTTGTGCTGGAACAGGCTCAGCCGGACGAACAGTGGCAGCAGGACGTCAAGGCGTGGCTGCTCGGCAGCCTGCCGGAATTCATGGTGCCGACCTACCTGATGACGCTGGACAAACTGCCGGTCACCGCCAACGGCAAACTTGATCGCAAAGCCTTGCCGCAACCCGACGCCGCGCCGCAACAGGCGTTCGTCGCGCCGCAGGATGCGCTGCAAAAAGCCCTGGCGGCGATTTGGCAAGACGTGCTCGGCCTTGAGCGCGTCGGCCTCGAAGACAACTTCTTCGAACTGGGCGGCGACTCGATCATCTCGATTCAAGTGGTCAGCCGTGCGCGGCAGGCCGGGATTCGTCTCAGCCCGCGCGACCTGTTCCAGTACCAGACCGTGCGCAGCCTCGCGCTGGTGGCCACGCTGGATAATCAGACCTCGGTGGATCAAGGGCCGGTGACCGGAGACGCTGTGCTCGGGCCGATCCAGCAGCATTTCTTCAGCCGCGCAATGCCGCTGCGTGAACACTGGAACCAGTCGCTGTTGCTGACCCCGCGCGCGAGCTTGAATGCACAGTGGCTTGATGCCGCGCTGACGCAGGTGATCAATCATCACGACGCCTTGCGCCTGCGTTTTGTCGAAAGCGCCGAAGGCTGGCAGCAAAACCATGGCCCGCTGGTGGACAGTGTTGATCTGTGGTTGCGTGACGCCGAGTCGGCGGAACAGTTGCAGGCGCTGTGCAATCAGGCTCAACGCAGTCTCGATCTGCAAAACGGTCCGCTGCTGCGCGCACTGCTGGTGACGCTGGCCGATGGCACGCAGCGCCTGAACCTTATCATTCACCACTTGGCAGTGGACGGGGTTTCCTGGCGCGTGCTGCTGGAAGATTTGCAGCAAGCTTACGAACAGCGCTCGGCGGGCGGAGGCATTCAGTTGCCGGCCAAGACCAATGCCTTCCAGAGCTGGACCGCGCGTCTGGAAAGCGAGGCGGCACGTTTCGACGCGCAACTGGATTACTGGAAAGCCCAG
Source organism: Pseudomonas sp. 43A (assembly GCF_013363935.1). NCBI lineage: Bacteria > Pseudomonadati > Pseudomonadota > Gammaproteobacteria > Pseudomonadales > Pseudomonadaceae > Pseudomonas > Pseudomonas sp. 43A. The sequence continues at coordinate 4,953,903 of NZ_CP054880.1, read as the reverse complement.
CATCAAGGCGCGCAGGATCTGCCGTGCGAACGTCCCGATGGCAGCCTGCAAAACCTGCACGGCGAAAAAATCGAATGGCGCCTCGACGCCGAGCGCACCCGTCAGTTGCTGCAACAGGCCCCGGCCGCGTATCGCACGCAGGTCAATGATCTGCTGCTCACCGCACTGGCGCGCACCATCAGCCGCTGGACCCGGGAGCCGGGCACGCTGATCGAACTGGAAGGGCATGGTCGCGAAGACCTGTTCGATGACATCGACCTGACCCGCACCGTGGGCTGGTTCACCAGTCTGTTCGCGGTCAATCTGACCGCCGCCGACGATCTCGACGGGTCGATCAAGTCGATCAAGGAGCAACTGCGCGCCGTGCCGGACAAAGGTCTGGGTTACGGCGTGCTGCGTTATCTGGCGGCGCCATCGGTGCGCGCCGAACTGGCAGCGTTGGCGCCGCCCCGGATTACCTTCAACTACCTCGGCCAGTTCGATCGTCAGTTCGACGACGCCGCGCTGTTCGTGCCGTCCGCTGAAACCAGCGGCGTTGCGCAGGATCCGGCCGCGCCGTTGGCCAACTGGCTGACGCTGGAAGGCCAGGTCTATGGCGGTGAGCTGTCGATGAGCTGGGGCTTCAGCCGCGAGATGTTCGACAGCGCGACCGTGCAGTATCTGGTCGATCAATACGCGCTGGAACTGCATGCGCTGATTGAACATTGCTGCACGTTGCAAGCCGCGCAAGCAACGCCATCGGACTTCCCGCTGGCCCGCGTGACCCAGGCACAACTGGATGGGTTGCCGGTGCCGGCAGGTCAACTCGATGATGTTTATCCGCTGTCGCCGATGCAACAGGGCCTGCTATTCCACACCCTTTATGAACAAGCGGCGGGTGAGTACATCAACCAGTTGCGCGTCGACGTGCAAGGTCTCGATCCCGAGCGTTTCCGCGCCGCGTGGCAGGCCACCGTCGATGCGCAGGACATTCTGCGCAGTGGATTCGTCTGGCAGGGTGAGCTGACGCAGCCGGTGCAGATCGTCCACAAGCACGTGCAACTGCCGTTCAGCACGCTGGACTGGCGCGACCGCGACGATCAGCCGGCAGCGCTCGCCGCGCTGGCCGATGCCGAGCGCCAGCAAGGTTTTGACCTGACCTGCGCGCCACTGCTGCGACTGCTGCTGGTGCAGACCGGCGCCGAGCAATGGCACCTGATTTACACCCATCACCACATCCTCATGGACGGCTGGAGCAACTCGCAGTTGCTCGGCGAAGTCTTGCAGCGCTACAGCGGGCGCACGCCGGTGACTGGCGGCGGACGTTATCGCGATTACATCGCTTGGCTGCAACGTCAGGACGGCCAACTCAGTGAAGATTTCTGGAGCGGCCAATTGGCTGCCCTGCAAGAGCCGACCCGGCTGGCGCGCGCGGCCACCGCTGGCGAGAAGCAGAGCGGCCATGGCGATCACTACCTGACGCTGGACGTGCAGCGCACCCAGGCGCTGGAAACCTTTGCCCGCCAGCAAAAAGTCACCGTCAACACCTTGGTGCAAGCGGCGTGGCTGCTGTTGCTGCAACGCTATACCGGCCACGAAGCCGTGGCGTTCGGTGCGACCGTGGCCGGGCGTCCGGCGGATCTGCCGGGCATCGAGCAGCAGGTCGGTCTGTTCATCAACACCTTGCCGGTCATCGGCGCGCCGCGTCCGGATCAAACCGTTGGCAGCTGGTTGCAAGCGGTTCAGGCGCAGAACCTGAGCCTGCGCGACTTCGAGCACACGCCACTGGCGGACATCCAGCGTTGGGCCGGGCAGGGCGGTGAAGCGCTGTTCGACAATATTCTGGTGTTCGAAAACTACCCGATTGCCCAGGCGCTGAGTCAGGCCGGGCAAGGGCTGACATTCGGTGATGTCGGCAATCTCGAACAAACCCATTACGCGCTGAGCGTGGCGGTCACCCTCGGTCAGCAGTTGGCGTTGCACTACAGCTTTGATCGCGGCCAGTTCGCCAGCGATGTCATCAAAGGTATCAGTGCGCACCTGTTGCAATTGCTTGAGCAGTTTGCCCTGTCGGCGGAGCGCAACCTCGGTGAAATCGCCTTGGCAGATGCTCAAGAGCAGGCGCGCCAGCATGCCGAAAACCACCCGCAGCCGTACCCGCTGGACATCGGCGTACATCAGCGTATTGCCGCGTTGGCTGCGCAAAATCCGCAGCGCACGGCGGTGATCTTCAACGGTGAGCATTTCAGCTACGGCGAGATCGACCAGCGTGCCAATCAACTGGCGCATGCCCTGATCGCCCGTGGCGTCGGCGCGGAAACCCGCGTCGGTGTAGCCCTGCCGCGCAGTGAGTCGGTAATCGTCGCGCTGCTGGCGGTGCTCAAGGCGGGCGGTGCTTATGTGCCGCTGGACACCAGTTATCCGCGCGAACGCCTGGCCTATCTGATCGAAGATTCCGGGCTGGCGTTGTTGATCAGCGACTCTTCGGTATCGGCGCAATTGCCGGTCGATGAATCGGTGCCGCTGCTGGAACTGGATCGTCTCGATTTGCGCGAGTTGCCGATCAAGGCGCCACACGTGCAGCTCGATCCGCACAACCTCGCCTACGTGATTTATACCTCCGGTTCTACCGGCAATCCGAAAGGCGTCAGCGTCGCCCACGGTCCGTTGGCCATGCACTGCCAGGCCATCGGTCAGCGCTATGAAATGCGTGACAGCGACTGTGAATTCCATTTCATGTCGTTCGCCTTCGATGGTGCCCACGAGCGCTGGCTGACCAGCCTGACCCACGGTGCGTCGCTGCTGATTCGCGACGACACGTTGTGGACGCCGGAGCAGACCTACAACGCGATGATCGAACACGGCGTGACCGTCGTCGCATTTCCGCCGGTGTACCTGCAACAACTGGCCGAACACGCCGAACGCGTTGGCAATCCGCCGAAGGTACGTATCTATTGCTTCGGCGGTGATGCGGTGCCGAACGCCAGTTTCGAGCGGGTCAAACGCGCGCTCGATCCGGACTACATCATCAACGGTTACGGCCCGACCGAAACCGTGGTCACTCCACTGATCTGGAAGGCCGGTCGCGAAGTGCCGTGTGGCGCCGCGTACGCGCCAATCGGCAGCCGCATTGGTGACCGCAGCGCCTACGTGCTCGACGCCGATCTGAATCTGCTGCCGCAAGGCATGGCCGGCGAGTTGTACCTCGGTGGCACGGGCTTGGCGCGGGGTTATCTGAACCGTCCGGGGCTGACCGCCGAGCGCTTTGTGGCTGACCCGTTCAGCGCCGCGGGCGGCTTGCTCTATCGCACTGGCGACCTGGTGCGTCAGCGTGTCGACGGCACGTTCGACTACCTGGATCGCATCGACAATCAGGTGAAAATTCGCGGTTTCCGCATTGAGCTGGGCGAAGTCGAAGCGGCGCTGCAAGCCCTCGACGGCGTGCGTGAAGCGGTGGTCGTCGCGCAGGAAGGCAGCGCCGGCAGTGGCAAGCGTCTGGTGGCCTATGTGGTGGGCGATTCCAGCCGTGCCGACTTCACCGACGAGCTGCGTGCGCAACTCAAGGGGACGTTGCCGGGGCACATGGTGCCGGCGTATGTCTTGCGTCTGGAGCGTATGCCGCTGACGCCGAACGGCAAACTCGACCGCAAGAACCTGCCGAAACCGGACGTCAGCCAACTGCAACAGGCTTACCTTGCACCGCAAACGCCGCTGGAACAGCAACTGGCGGCGATCTGGCAAGACGTGCTCAAGCTTGAGCAAGTGGGCATCAGCGACAACTTCTTCGAGCTGGGCGGCGATTCGATCATTTCGATTCAAGTGGTCAGCCGTGCGCGGCAGGCCGGGATTCGCTTTACACCGAAAGACCTGTTCCAGCACCAGACCATTGCCGCGCTGGCGTTGGTCGCGCAGACCGGTGAAGCGTTGCAAGTGATCGATCAGCGAGCGGTGACCGGCACGACCGCACTGTTGCCGATTCATCAGGAGTTCTTCGCGCAGGCGATTCCCGATCGTCATCACTGGAACCAGTCGGTGATGCTCAAACCCAATCAGTCCCTGAATGCTCACGTGCTCGAGCAGGCGCTGGATGCCTTGGTGCTGCATCACGACAGCTTGCGTCTGGAATTTGCCGAGCAGGCTGAGAGTTGGGTCGCGCAATACCGCGACGTTGCAACGCAAGCTGGCGAGACCATCCTCTGGCAAGTCGATGTGGCTGATCTCGACGCTTTGGAAATCCTCGGCGACAAGGCCCAGCGCAGCTTGCAATTGAGTGATGGTTCGCTGATTCGCGCGGTGCTGGCGAACCTGGCTGACGGTACGCAACGCCTGTTGCTGATCGTCCATCACCTGGTGGTTGATGGCGTGTCGTGGCGGATCCTGTTCGAAGACCTGCAAAACGCTTATCGGCAGATCCTCGCGGGTAATCCCGTGCAATTGCCGGCCAAGACCAGCGCAGTCAAAGTCTGGGCGGCAGCCTTGCAGGACTACGCAGCAAGCCCTGCGTTGCAGACTGAGTTGAGCTTCTGGCAACAACAATTGCAGGACGCTTCGGCTGCCTTGCCTTACGACCATCCAAACGGCGGGCAGCAACACGATCAGGCGCTGACGATCCGCAGCAAACTGGACAAAGCCCTGACCCGTCAACTCTTGCAGGATGCGCCACAGGCCTATCGCACGCAGGTCAACGATCTGCTTCTGACCGCCCTGGCACGGGTGATGGTGCGCTGGACCGGTGACGACCATGCGCTGGTTCTGCTGGAGGGCCACGGTCGCGAAGACCTCTTCGACAACATCGACCTGACCCGCACCGTAGGCTGGTTTACCAGTGTGTTCCCGGCGCGACTGTCGCCGGTGGCTGAGCTGGGCGCTTCGCTGAAACAGGTCAAGGAACAACTGCGGTCGATTCCGCACAAAGGGATCGGTTTCGGTGCGCTGGCACATCTGGGCGATGCGCAGTCTCGCGAGGCACTGCAAGGCTTGCCGGCGCCGCGCCTGACCTTTAACTATCTAGGCCAGTTCGACGGCAGTTTTGCTGAGGCGGATGAGGCTTTGTTCGCACCGACCAGCGAATCCGGCGGTGCTGAAGTCAACCTGCAAGGCCCGCTGGGCAACCCGCTGGCATTGAACGGCAAAGTCTTCGGCGGCGAGTTGGACCTGAGTTGGACCTACAGCGGCGCCATGTTCGACGCGGCGACCATCCAGCATCTGGCCGATGATTATGTGCAGGAACTGACGGCGCTAATCGGCCACTGTTGCGACAGCGGCAACCGTGGCGTGACGCCATCGGACTTCCCGCTGGCGCAACTGTCGCAGCCGCAACTGGATGCGCTGGTGCTGGAGCCGCAAGGTATCGATGACATTTACACGCTGTCGCCGATGCAGCAGGGCATGCTGTTCCACACCCTGCTCGAACATGGCAATGGCGACTACATCAACCAGATGCGTCTGGACGTCGAGGGCGTCGAGCCGCAGCGCTTCCACGCCGCGTGGCAGGCGGTGGTGGATGCCCATGACATTCTGCGTACCGGGTTCTTCTGGCAGGGTGACTTGCCGCAACCGGTGCAAGTGGTGCAGCGGCAGGTGGACGTGCCGTTCAGTGTGCTCGACTGGCACGGCAAAGCTGATCTGGACACGGCGCTGCAAACCCTCGCTGACGAGGAGCGCGCACTGGGCCTGGATCTGACCTGTGCGCCGCTGCTGCGTCTGGTGCTGGTGCGCACGGCGACTGATCGTCATCACCTGATCTACACCAACCATCACATTTTGATGGACGGCTGGAGCAGCGCGCAGTTGCTTGGCGAAGTGTTGCAGCATTATCGCGGCGAAGCGGTACCGCGTCCGGCGGGTCGCTATCGCGATTACATTGGCTGGCTGCAACGTCAGGATGCGGCGGCTGCCGAGAGTTACTGGCTGGCAACGCTGGAACACCTGCAAGAGCCGACGCGTCTGGCCAATGCGCTCGCGCGGCCAGTCGACGCTTTGCCAAGTGTCGGTTATGGCGACCATTACCAAGTTCTCGACCCTGATCTGAGCGTGCGTCTGGGTGAATTCGCCCGTGCCTCGAAAGTCACCGTCAACACCCTGGTGCAGGCTGCATGGCTGTTGCTCTTGCAGCGTTACACCGGCAAGGACTGTGTGGCATTCGGTGCGACCGTGGCCGGGCGTCCGGCGGATCTGCCGGGGGCCGAAGAGCAGATCGGGCTGTTCATCAACACCTTGCCAGTGGTGGCCGCGCCGCAAGCGCAGCAGAGTCTGGCCAGTTGGCTGCAAGCCGTGCAGGCGCAGAACCTCGCGTCCCGTGAGTTTGAACACACGCCACTGGCGGACATTCAGCGTTGGGCCGGGCAGGGCGGTGACGCGTTGTTCGACAGCCTGATGGTGTTCGAGAACTATCCGATTGGCGAAGCGCTGGAGCGCGGCGCGCCGAAGGATTTGCGTTTCGGTGCGGTGGTCAATCAGGAGCAGACCAACTATCCGTTGACCTTGCTGGTGAGCATGGGCGCGCAACTGTCGGTGCATTTCAGTTACCAGCGCGACAGTTTTGCGGCGGCCAGCGTGGCGCAGTTGGGTGAAAGCCTGCAGCGTCTGCTCGGGCAGATGGTCGAAGCGGGTGAAGGCTCGTTGAGCGACTTGAACCTGATCGACAACGTCACGAACGTCGAGCCCGACTTCGTCACCCAGCTGTGCATTCATCAGGGCATTGCCCGCCAAGTGGCAGCAACCCCGGACGCGCTGGCGGTGACCTTCGCCAATACGCAACTGAGTTACGCCGAACTGGATGCGCAGGCCAATCGCCTGGCGCACAAATTGATCGAACTGGGTGTCGGCCCGGAAGTGCGCGTGGGCGTGGCGATGCCGCGTTCCGAGCAGTTGCTGATTGCCTTGCTGGCGGTGCTCAAGTCGGGTGGCGCTTACGTGCCGCTGGACCCGGATTACCCGGCTGACCGCGTTGCCTACATGCTCGAAGACAGCCGCGCGCGGGTGCTGCTCACTGAGCAAGCGGTCGCCGCAACCCTGAGCGTGCCGGGTGACACGCAAGTGCTGCTAATGGATCTGGTTTCGCTGAGCGCTTATCCGGCTAGCGCACCTCAAACATCGGTCACACCGGACAACCTCGCTTACGTGATCTACACCTCCGGTTCCACCGGCAAACCGAAAGGCGTGGCGATTGCCCATCGCAACGTCATGGCGCTGATCGACTGGTCGGCCAAGGTCTATAGCCGCGACGATATTCAAGGCGTGCTGGCCTCGACCTCGGTTTGCTTCGACCTGTCGGTATGGGAGCTGTTTGTCACATTGGCCAACGGCGGTTCGCTGATCATTGCGCGTAACGCTTTGGAGCTGCCGCAGTTGCCAGCGCGTGATCAGGTACGCCTGATCAACACCGTGCCGTCGGCCATTGCTGCACTGCAACGCGCGGGGCAGATTCCTGCGAGCGTGCGCATCATCAATCTGGCCGGCGAACCGCTCAAGCAAGGCCTGGTCGACACGCTGTATCAGCAGTCGACGATCAAGCACGTTTACGACCTCTATGGCCCGTCGGAAGACACCACCTATTCGACCTGGACCCGCCGCACCGCCGGTGGCCAGCCGCGCATCGGTCGTGCCCTTGATCACAGCGCCAGCCACTTGCTCGACGCCGATCTGCAAGCGGTGCCGCAAGGGATTTCGGCGGAGCTTTACTTGTCCGGCGCCGGCATCACCCGCGGTTATCTGGGGCGTGCAGCGATGACTGCCGAACGCTTTGTGCCCAATCCACTCGCCAGCAACGGCGAGCGCATGTACCGCACCGGCGACCTGATTCGTGAACGCGAAGAGGGCGCGCTGGAGTACATGGGCCGGATCGACCATCAGGTGAAAATTCGTGGATTCCGCATCGAACTGGGCGAGATCGAGGCACGATTGCTCGCGCAACCCACCGTCACCGAAGCGGCGGTGCTTGCCGTTGCAAGCGAGACGGGCGCGCAACTGGTGGCCTACGTGGTCGCACCGCAACTGGATCTGTACGACGGCGAAGCGCAGCGGCAACTGCGCGACGGACTAAAGACTGGCCTCAAGTCTTCGTTACCTGACTACATGATTCCCGCGCACCTGCTGTTCCTTGAGCAGTTGCCACTGACCCCCAACGGCAAACTCGACCGCAAGGCCCTGCCGGCGGTGGATGCCAGCCAGATGCAGGCCGCGTACGTCGCGCCGCAGAGTGAGCTTGAGCAGCAGGTCGCGGCGATCTGGCAGCAAGTGCTCGAGGTTGAACGCATTGGTCTGAACGATCACTTCTTCGAACTGGGCGGGCACTCGCTGCTGGCGGTCAACGTGGTGTCGCGCATCGCCCTCGAACTGGGCCTGACGCTGACCCCGCAACTGTTATTCCAGCACCCCGTCCTGAGTGACTTTGTCGCTCGACTCGATACAGGAGGCGGGGCAATCAACGAACAGAAACTGAGCAAGCTGGAAGCCCTGCTTGACGATATGGAGGAAGTCTGATGGACAAGAGTGTTGCTTTGAGGGTAGCCAAGCGCTTTATCACTCTGCCGCTGGACAAACGTAAGCTGTACCTGGAAAAGATGCTCGAAGAGGGCGTCTCCCCGGCCAACCTGCCGATCCCGGAAACACGTTCCGGGTTTGCAGCGATTCCTCTGTCGTACGCTCAGGAACGTCAACTGTTCCTCTGGCAAATGGACCCGCACAGCACCGCGTATCACATCCCCAGCGCCTTGCGCCTCAAGGGGCAACTGGACGTGGCGGCGCTGGAACGCAGCTTCAATGCCGTGGCCGCGCGCCACGAAAGTTTGCGCACCACGTTTGCCGAGCACGGCGAAACCTTCTGCCAGGTGATTCACCCTCAGTTGCCGCTGAGCATCTCCATGGCACCGCTGCCGGCAGGCCTCGACAGCGCTGGCGAAGAGGCGGCGATCAAGGCGTTCGTCGAAGGCGAAACCGCGCGCCCGTTCAATCTACAACAGGGCCCGCTGCTGCGCGTGGCATTGCTCAAAATCGCCGATGACGATCATGTGCTGGTGCTGGTCCAGCACCACATCATCGCCGATGGCTGGTCGATCAAAGTGCTGGTCAACGAGTTGATCCAGCATTACGCCGCCGACACCGCCGGGCAGCCACTGGCATTGCCGGAACTGGAGGTGCAATACGCCGACTACGCGATCTGGCAGCGTCACTGGCTGGAAGCGGGCGAGCGTGAGCGACAACTGGCTTACTGGATCAAGACACTGGACGGCGAGCAGCCAGTGCTGGAACTGCCGATCGATTTCCCGCGTCCGGCAGTGCAAAGTTTGCGCGGTGCGCGCTTGCAACTGGACCTGCCAGCCGCCCTCAGCGACGCGCTCAAGCAACTGGCCCAGCGCGAAGGCGCCAGCCTGTTCATGCTGTTGCTGGCGTCGTTCCAGGCGTTGCTGCATCGCTACAGCGGCCAGGCGCAGATTCGCGTCGGCGTGCCGACCGCCAACCGCAACCGGGTCGAGACTGAAGGCCTGATCGGCTTCTTCGTCAACACGCAGGTCTTGAATGCCGAAGTGAATGGGCAGTTGCCGTTCAACCAACTGCTGGCCCAGGTCAAGCAAGCGGCGATGGCCGCGCAGGCGCATCAGGATCTGCCGTTCGAGCAGTTGATCGAAGCGCTGCAACCGGAGCGCAGCCTGAGTCACAGCCCGGTGTTCCAGGTGATGTTCAACCACCAGACCAGCCGTGACCAGAGCCGTGGTGCGGTGCAACTGCCGCAGCTGAGCGTCGAGGATGTGCAGTGGGAAGGGCGCACCGCGCAATTCGACCTGACCCTCAATACTTACGAATCGAAGGATGGTTTCGCCGCCGAGCTGACCTACGCCACCGATCTGTTCAAGCCGGAAACGGTCGAGCGTCTGGCGCGTCATTGGCAGAACCTGTTGCAGGGCATCATTGCCGCGCCAACCCAGCGGGTTGGCGAACTGCCGCTGCTGGAAAGTGCCGAGCACGGCGTGTTGTTGCAGGACTGGTTCCGCGCAGCGGATCACAGCGCGCAGGCCGAGTGCGTGCAGCAGGACTTTGCCTTGCAGGCGCAGCAAAACCCGCAGGCGACGGCGCTGATCATCGGCGACGATGTACTGACGTATGGCGAGCTGGATGCCCGGGCCAATCAACTGGCGCATCATCTGATCGAGGCCGGCGTCGGCCCGGATCAATTGGTCGGCATCGCGGTCGAGCGCAGCGTTGAGATGATCGTCGGCCTGTTGGCGATCCTCAAGGCCGGCGGCGCTTATGTGCCGCTGGACCCGGCGTATCCCGAGGATCGTCTGGCCTACATGATCGAGGACAGTGGCCTGCAATTGCTGTTGACCCAAACGCATTTGCAAGCGCAGTTGCCGATCCCGGCGGGTGTGCAGACCCTGTTGCTCGATCAGCCAGGTGACTGGCTGGCGGCTTATCCACAGACCGCGCCGAGCGTGGCCGTCAATGGCGAGCACTTGGCCTACACGATCTACACCTCCGGTTCCACCGGCAAACCGAAAGGCGTGATGGTGCGCCACGCGGCGCTGCGCAACTTTGTCGCGAGCATGATCAAGCAGCCGGGGATTGCCGCTGCGGATCGCATGTTGTCGCTGACCACGTTCTCGTTCGATATTTTTGGCCTGGAAATCTATGGCCCGCTGCTGGCTGGCGCCTGCGTAGTGCTGACTGGAAAGGACGTGCATCAGGATCCGCAAGCGGTGCTGGCGTTGATCGAACGTCACGCCGTCAGCGTGCTGCAAGCCACGCCATCGACCTGGCGCATGCTGCTCGACAACGAACACGCGGCGATTCTCAATGGCCGCACATTCCTCTGTGGCGGTGAAGCGCTGCCGCAGGAATTGGCCAAGCGCATGCTGGCGCTGACGCCGAGCGTGTGGAACCTGTATGGCCCGACCGAAACCACGATCTGGTCGGCGCAACACGCACTGAGCGCGGACAATAGCCGTCCATTCCTTGGCACGCCGATCGACAACACCGCGCTGTACATCCTCGGCAGCGACCTTGAGCTGAATCCGCTCGGCGCACCCGGTGAATTGCTGATTGGCGGTGACGGTCTGGCGCGTGGTTACTTCCAGCGTCCGAGCCTGACCGCCGAACGTTTTGTACCGGATCCGCTCGCGAAAAACGGCGCACGTCTGTACCGCACCGGCGACCTGACCCGTTATCGCGCAGAAGGCGTGATCGAGTACATCGGGCGCATCGACCATCAAGTGAAAATCCGTGGTTTCCGTATCGAACTTGGCGAGATCGAAGCGCGTTTGCTTGCATTGGACAGCGTGCGTGAAACCGTCGTCGTCGCTCAGGACGGCCCGACCGGTGCGCAACTGGTCGGCTATGTGGTGCCATCCGCCAGCGTTACTGATGAAGTCGAACTGCGTGCCGCGCTGAAAGCCAGCCTCAAGGCTGAACTGCCGGAATACATGGTGCCGGCACAGCTGTTGTTCCTCGCGCAACTGCCGCTGACCCCCAACGGCAAAGTCGACCGCAAAGCCTTGCCGGCCCCCGATGCCAGCCAGTTGCAATCAAGCTACATTGCGCCGCAAACCGCGACTCAACATGCCGTCGCCGAGATCTGGCAAGCGGTGCTCAAGCTTGAGCGTGTCGGCCTCAGTGACAACTTTTTCGAACTCGGCGGCCATTCCTTGCTGGTAACGCAAGTGGTCTCCCGTGTGCGTCAGACGCTGAACGTTCAGGTGCCGCTGCGCACGCTGTTCGAGCACAGCACACTGGAAGATTTCGTTGCCGCGCTGGGTGTCGATCAGGCGACGCAGGAACCGGCGATTGTTGCGCTGCCGCGTCTGCAACCGTTGGCGCTTTCCTATGCGCAGGAACGCCAATGGTTCCTCTGGCAGCTGGAACCGACCAGCAGCGCTTATCACGTTCCGGCCGCACTGCGTCTGCGTGGCGAACTGGATCTGCCGGCATTGCAGCAAAGCTTCAATGCGTTGATTGAGCGCCACGAATCCCTGCGCACCTGCTTCGTCGAAGAGCAGGGCACAACCCTGCAAGTGATTCAGACGCAAGGCACGCTGGATCTGCAAGTGCAGGACGTTGCCGGGCTGGACGATGCAGCGCTGCAAGCGCTGGTCGCCGAAGAAACCCTGCACCTGTTCAATCTTCAGCAAGGCCCGTTGCTGCGGGTGAAACTGCTGTGTCTGGCTGCCGATGATCATGCGCTGGTCATCACCTTGCACCACATCGTCTCTGACGGTTGGTCGATGAACATCATGGTCGATGAACTGGTGGCGTTGTACGCCGCGTACAGCCAGGGTCAGACCGCGCATTTGCCGACGTTGCCGGTGCAATACGCCGACTATGCCGTGTGGCAGAAACAGTGGATGGACGCCGGTGAGCGCGAGCGTCAGTTGAGCTACTGGACCGCGCAACTCGGCGATGGCGATCAGCCGTTGCTGGAGCTGCCGAGCGACCGTCCACGCCCGGCCGAGCAAAGCTATCGCGGTGCCCGTCGCGACATCCCGCTGAGCCTCGATCTGGCCGCTGCCCTCAAACAAGTCGCGCAGCGTGAAAACGTCACCCTGTTCGCGCTGTTGCTGGCGTCGTTCCAGACCTTGCTGCACCGCTACAGCGGTCAGGCCGACATCCGTGTTGGCGTGCCCGTGGCCAACCGTAATCGGGTCGAGACGGAAGGGCTGATTGGCTTCTTCGTCAACACCCAAGTGCTCAAGGCTGAATTCGACAGTCAGCAGACCTTCCGCAGCCTGTTGCAGCAAGTGAAGAACACCGTGCTCGGCGCTCAGGCCCATCAGGATCTGCCGTTCGAGCAACTGGTCGACGCGCTGCAACCGGAACGCAGCCTCAGCCATAGCCCGCTGTTCCAGGTGATGCACAACCACCAGAGCCAGGCGCGTCAGGCGCAGGGCGCGACACGCCTGCCGCAATTGCATATCGAAGGCTTGCCCTGGGCGTCGAATACCGCGCAGTTCGACTTGACCCTGAACACCTTTGAATCGACCGATAATGTCTGGGCCGAGCTGACTTACGCCACCGACCTGTTCGACGTCGAGACTATCGAGCGTCTGTCGCAACACTGGACGAATCTGCTGCAAGGCATCGTCGCCGACAGCGCCCAGCGTATCGCCGAACTGCCACTGCACGATGCCATCGAGCGCGGCGCGACCCTGCTGCAATGGAACCCGGCCGTGGCCGATTTCCCGAGCGAGCAGTGCCTGCATCACTTGATCGAAGCCCAGGCCGCCCGCGCACCGCAAGCGATTGCCGTGACGTATGCCGAGCAGTGCCTGAGCTACTTTGAGCTCAACAGCCGCGCCAACCAGTTGGCGCACAAGCTGATTGCCAGCGGCGTCGGCCCGGACGTGCGCGTCGGCCTTGCGGTCGAGCGCAGCCTCGACATGCTGGTCGGACTGCTCGCCATTCTCAAGGCCGGCGGTGCTTACGTGCCGCTCGACCCAAGCTACCCGGAAGAACGCCTGAGCTACATGATCGGCGACAGCGGCATCGGCCTGCTGTTGACCCAGAGCCATTTGCTCGCACGTCTGCCGGTGCCGGACTCGGTGCGCAGCCTGATGCTCGATCAGGATCGCGAAGACCTCGAGGGCTACAGCGACAGCAATCCGCAAGTGAGCATGAGCGCGGATAACCTCGCGTACGTGATTTACACCTCGGGTTCGACCGGTCAGCCGAAGGGCACCTTGCTCGCCCATCGCAATGTGCTGCGCCTGTTCGAGGCCAGCGCCGCGTGGTTCGATTTTGGCCCGCAGGATGTCTGGAGCCTGTTCCACTCCTATGCGTTCGACTTCTCCGTGTGGGAGATTTTCGGTGCGCTGCTGTACGGCGGCAAACTGGTGGTGGTGCCTTACGAGGTCAGCCGTGCGCCGGAAGATTTCTTCGCTTTGCTCTGTCGCGAAGGCATCACCGTGCTCAACCAGACGCCGTCGGCGTTCAAGCAGTTGATGCAAGTCGCCTGCGCCCCGGAGCACGCCGCGCAACAACTGGCGCTGCGTTACGTGGTGTTTGGCGGTGAGGCGCTGGAAGTGAAAAGCCTGCGTCCATGGTTCGAGCGTTTCGGCGACCAAACGCCGCAACTGATCAACATGTACGGCATCACCGAAACCACCGTCCACGTGACGTACCGGCCGTTGTCGATGGCCGATTTGCAGCGTGACGCCAGCAGCCCGATCGGCGAGCCGATCCCGGACCTGTCGTGGTATTTGCTCGACGGCGACCTGAACCCGGTGGCCAAAGGCTGCATCGGTGAGCTGTACGTCGGTCGCGCCGGTCTGGCGCGCGGTTATCTGAACCGTGCCGATCTGACGTCGTTGCGGTTTATTCCCGATCCGTTTGCCGCTGACGGTGGTCGTCTGTATCGCACCGGCGACCTGGCGCGTTATCGCGCTGACGGCGTGATCGAATACATTGGGCGGATCGACCATCAGGTGAAGATTCGCGGTTTCCGTATCGAACTCGGTGAGATCGAAGCGCAACTGCTTGAACAGGCCGCCGTGCGTCAGGCGGTGGTGCTGGCGCAGCCGGGCCTCAGTGGTCAACAACTGGTCGCGTATCTGGTGCCGAGCGATGCTGCGTTACTCGACGCAAGCCCTGCTGAACAGGCGCAGTGGCGCGACCGCGTACGGGCCGAACTCAAGGAAAACCTGCCGGATCACATGATCCCGGCGCACCTGTTGCTGCTCGCGCAATTACCGCTGACCGCCAACGGCAAGCTCAATCGCAGCGCGTTGCCGTCGCCGGATGCCAGTCAGGCGCAGCAGACCTATCAGGCGCCGCAAAGTGAGCTGGAACAACGCTTGGCGGCGATCTGGCAAGACGTGCTGAAGCTGCCGCAAGTGGGCCTCAACGACAACTTCTTCGAACTGGGCGGCGATTCGATCATCTCGATTCAAGTGGTCAGCCGTGCACGGCAGGCCGGCATTCGCCTGAACCCGAAAGACCTGTTCCAGCACCAGACCATTCAACGTCTGGCCCTGGTCGCGCAGTTGGGCGATGACGAAACGAGCATCGACCAACAAGCGGTGACCGGCGCAGCGTTGCTGCTGCCGATTCAGCAGCAGTTCTTCGACGATGAAATCCCTGAGCGTCATCACTGGAACCAATCGGTGCTGCTCAAGCCGCGTCAGCCGCTGGACGCGGACAAAGTCGAGCAAGTGTTGCGTGCGCTGGTCGCGCATCACGATGCCTTGCGCCTGAGCTTCACTCAGCACAATGGCGTGTGGCAGGCCGAGCACCGCGCGATTGAAGTGCAGTCGCAAAACCTGCTGTGGCAGGAAGACGTCGCCGATGCGGCTGCGCTGGAAGCCTTGGGCAACCGCGCCCAGCGCAGCCTCGATCTGCAGAACGGGCCGCTGTTGCGCGCCGTGTTGGCGAATCTGGCCGATGGTACTCAGCGCTTGCAGTTGGTGATCCATCACCTGGTCGTCGACGGTGTGTCGTGGCGGATTCTGCTGGAAGACCTGCAAAACGCTTATCAGCAATTGCTCGACGGTCAGCCACTGAAGCTGCCGGCGAAAACCAGTGCTTTCAAGGACTGGAGCGAGCACTTGCAGCGCTACGCCAACAGCGCGGCGTTGCAACAGGAATTGGCTTACTGGCAAGCCAGCCTGAGCGATGTCAGCACGGATCTGCCGTGCAAGCGTGCCGATGCCGGTCAGCACAATCGTCTGGCGCACACTGTGCAGACCCGTCTCGGCAGCGAGCTGACCCGACAGTTGCTGCAAGAAGCCCCGGCGGCGTATCGCACCCAGGTCAACGACTTGCTGTTGACTGCGTTGGCGCGGGTCATTGGCCGCTGGAGCGGGCAGGCGTCGACGCTGATTCAGCTCGAAGGTCATGGTCGTGAAGAGCTGTTCGACGGTGTTGATCTGACCCGCACCGTCGGCTGGTTCACCAGTCTGTTCCCGGTGCGCCTGACCCCGGCCGAAGGCGCGGGCGATTCGATCAAACAGATCAAGGAACAACTGCGCTCGATCCCCAATAAGGGCATCGGTTTCGGCGCACTGCGTCATCTTGGCGATGCTCAGGCACAACAGAGCCTGCGTGAATTGCCGACCCCGCGCATCACCTTCAACTACCTCGGCCAGTTCGACGGCAGTTTCGAGGGCGATGACGGCGCGCTGTTTGCCCCGGCGCCGGACAACGCCGGTCTCGACCAGAGCCCGGATGCGCCAATGGGCAATTGGCTGACCCTCAACGGTCAGGTGTACGGCGGCGAATTGCGCGTAGGCTGGACCTTCAGCAGCGAGCGTTTCGACAGTGCTGTGATCGAAGCACTGGCGGCGGATTATGCCGAGGAGCTGGCCGCGTTGATCGGCCATTGCCTGACCCCGGGCGTCGCTGGGCTGACGCCTTCGGACTTCCCGCTGGCCGGCTTGACCCAGGCGCAGCTCGACGGCTTGCCAACCCGCCCACAGCAGATTGCAGATATTTATCCGTTGTCGCCGATGCAGCAGGGCATGCTGTTCCACACCCTCTACGCGCAACAGTCCGGTGATTACATCAACCAGATGTGTGTGGCCGTCGATGGCTTGCAGGTCGAGCGTTTCCGCGATGCCTGGCAAGCGGCGATGGACAGTCACGAAGTGCTGCGCAGCGGTTTTGTCTGGGAAGGGGATCTGCCCAACGCCCTGCAAGTGGTGCACAAAGGCTTGCAAGTGCCGTTCAGCGTGCTCGACTGGCGTGATCGCGGTGACCTGGCGCCAGCCCTGAAAGCCCTGGAGCTTGAGCAACGCCTGCAAGGCTTTGATCTGCACGCGGCACCGTTACTGCGTTTGGTCGTGGTGCAGGTGGCGGCTGAGCGCTTCCATCTGATTTACACCTCGCACCACATTCTGATGGACGGCTGGAGCAACTCGCAGTTGCTCGGCGATGTATTGCAGCGCTATCACGGCCACGCGCCGGCGATGGGGGCGGGGCGTTATCGCGATTACATCGAGTGGTTGGCGCAGCAGGACGCGCAGGTCACGGAAAACTTCTGGAAAGGCCAACTGGCCGACTTCGAGACACCGACGTATCTGGCCGATGCCGTGCCGCACCTGGTTGATGCAACCGCCAGCGGTCAGGGTGAATACCTGCTGACCCTCGACACTCACGCGACCGCCGAACTCAACAGTTTTGCCCGGGCGCAGAAGGTCACGGTCAACACGCTGGTGCAAGCCGCGTGGCTGTTGCTGTTGCAACGCTACACCGGGCAGGACACGGTCACGTTCGGCGCCACGGTATCGGGGCGACCGGCGCAGTTGAATGGCGTCGAAGGGCAGATCGGTCTGTTCATCAACACCTTGCCGATCATTGCCAGCCCACGTGCCGAACAGTCGTTGCCGCAATGGCTGCAACAGGTGCAGGCACAGAACCTGTTGCTGCGCGAGCAAGAGCACACACCGCTGTTCGACATTCAGCGTTGGGCAGGGCAGAGCGGTGAGGCGTTGTTCGACAACATTCTGGTGTTCGAGAACTACCCGATTGCCGAAGCCTTGCAGCAAGCCGAATCGGCTGACCTGCGCTTTGGCGAGGTTGACCGCTATGAGCAGACCAACTATCCGCTGACGTTGATGGTCAACCTCGATCAGCAACTGACCGTGCACTTCAGCTATCAGCACACAAGCTTTGCCGCCAGCACCGTGATCAAACTGGCGACACAGTTGCAGCAACTGTTGGACGGCATGCACGCCAGCGCCGATGCCTGCCTGGGCGAGTGGAACTTGCTGGAGGAAGGTGACGAGCAACGTATTCTGCGTGACTGGAATCCGCAGGCAAGCGCTGATCTTGAGCCGATTTGCATCCACCAGGCCATCGAGCGTCAGGTCGCTGCCCAGCCGGACGCGCGCGCCGTGACGTTCGGCCAGCAGTCCTTCACTTATAGCGATATCGATGCCCGGGCCAATCGCCTGGCGCACCGTTTGATCAGCACGGGCGTCGCCGCCGAAGTGCGCGTCGGTGTAGCGATGCAGCGCACCGACAATCTGCTGGTGGCATTGCTCGCGGTCCTCAAGGCCGGTGGCACCTACGTGCCGCTGGACCCGGATTACCCGGCGGATCGGGTCGCCTACATGCTTGAAGACAGCCGCGCCCGCGTGCTGCTGACCGAAACCGATGTAGCCGCGACCCTGTCGCTCGCCGGCGACATGCAAGTGTTGCTGCTGGATCAACTGGATCTCTCGGCCTACAGCACGGTCGCGCCTGTCACCGACGTGAGTGTGAACAATCTTGCCTACGTGATTTACACCTCTGGTTCCACCGGCAAGCCCAAAGGCGTATCGATCAGCCATGCCAACATCATGGCGCTGAGCGACTGGTCGAAGCACCTCTACAGCCGCGAGGACATTCAAGGTGTGCTCGCTTCGACGTCGGTATGTTTCGACCTGTCGGTGTGGGAGCTGTTTGTCACCCTGGCCAATGGCGGTTCGTTGATCATCGCGCGCAACGCGCTGGAGTTGCCGCACTTGCCGGCGCGCGATCAGGTACGCCTGATCAATACCGTGCCGTCGGCAATCAATGCCTTGCAGGACTCTGGCGATATTCCTGCCAGCGTACGCATCATCAACCTGTGCGGCGAAGCGCTGAAGCAGAACCTGGTGGACACCCTGTATCAACAGGCGACCATCGCCGATATCTTCGACTTGTACGGCCCGTCGGAAGATACCGTTTACTCCACCTGGACCCGTCGAGAGGCTGGCGGCACGGCGAACATCGGTCGACCGATGATCCGCACCGCCAGTTATGTGCTGGGCGGCGATCTGCAACCGGCACCGCAGGGTGTGTCGGCGGAGTTGTACCTGGCCGGTGCCGGTCTCAGCCGTGGCTATCTGGGCCGGGCGGCGATGACCGCAGAGAAATTCGTGCCCAATCCGTTCGCCGGCAATGGCGAACGTATGTACCGCACCGGCGACCTGACCCGTTATCTGGGCGACGGCACGTTGCAATACGTCGGGCGTATCGATCACCAAGTGAAGGTGCGCGGTTTCCGTATCGAGCTGGGCGAAATCGAAGCGCGTCTGTTGCAGATCGACAACGTCAGCCAGGCACTAGTGGTGGCGCAACCGATCGCCTCCAGCCATCAACTGGTGGCGTATGTGGTGGTCGATGATGCGACCGTGGCCAGCGCCGATGCGGCCGCGCAAGCCGCTCTGCGCGAAGCACTGAAGACGCGACTCAAGACGCACCTGCCGGACTACATGATCCCGGCGCACGTGCTGTTCCTCGCCAGCCTGCCGCTGACGCCGAACGGCAAGGTCGACCGCAAGGCCTTGCCGAGCGCCGACGCGTTTGTCGCGGCGGGTGATTTCGTTGCCCCGGTCGGTGAACTGGAACAGCAGATCGCAGCCATCTGGCAGAACGTCCTGGAGCTCGATCAGGTCAGCCGCGAGGATCATTTCTTCGAACTGGGCGGGCACTCGCTGCTGGCCACTCAGGCCGTCTCGCGTTTGCGCCATTTGACCGGCGGCGCGTTGAGCCTGCGCGACCTGTTCAACTATCCGCGCCTCAAGGATCTGGCCACCTGGATGGCCGAGGAGCAGACACCGACCCTCGGCGGGACGGCCAGTCAGGCCGTTCCACTGAAGGCCTGGGGCGCCAAGTCGACGGCACCGCTGTCGTTGGTGCAACGTCGTCTGTGGGTCGCCGAACAATTGTCCGGCGGCAGCTCGGCCTACGGCATGCCGCTGGCCTTGCGCTTGCGCGGTGAGCTGTCGGTCGAGCGCTTCATGAGCAGTTTTGCCGAAGTGGTGCGCCGTCATGAAGTGTTGCGCACCGCGTACTCGCAGGATGACGAAGGTGATCCGATTGCGCTGATTGCCGAGCAGGTCGACGTCGACTTCCCGTTGCTCGATCTGTCCGGTCTGTCGCGCAGTGCCCAGGAAGAACAGGTCGCGCAGGCCGCGCTGGATAACGCACGGACACCGATCGATCTGGAGCAGGCGCCATTGTGGCGCGGGCGCATCCTGCATCTGTCGCCGACCGAGCATGTGCTGCTGTTCGCCATGCATCACATCATTTCTGACGGTTGGTCGATGGGCGTATTGATCAATGAGCTGGTGCAGCTCTATGAGTTGAGCAAGGCCGGTGCTGCCGCGTCGTTGCCGGCGCTGGAAGTGCAGTACTCGGATTTTGCCCTGTGGCAACAGGCGCTGGAGCGGCAAGGGATTCTCGGCCAGCAGGCGGATTACTGGAGAGAGAGGCTCAGTGGCTACAGCGGGCAGCTCAACCTGCCGCTGGACACCCCGCGCGGGCCGGTGGCGTCGTACGACGGTGATGCCGTGCAGTTCCATCTGCCGAAGGATTTGAGTCAGGCCTTGCGCAAGGTTGCCAATGACGCCGGGGTGACGCTGTACAGCACGCTGCTGGCGTCGTTCCAGGTGCTGTTGCATCAATTCAGCGGCGGCGACGACGTGTTGGTCGGCGCCGACGTCGCCGGGCGCGAGCAGGCGCAGCTGGAGCGGCTGATCGGCTTCTTCGTCAACGTCTTGCCGCTGCGTTCACGCTTCTCGGCCGACACGGCGTTCTCGACGTTTCTCGCGGGCACTCAGGACACCTTGCTCGGCGCGCTGGAGCATCAGGACCTGCCGCTGGACATGATCGTCGAATCCTGTGGCGTGCCGCGTCACAAGGGCATGAACCCGTTGGTGCAGGTGTTGTTCGTGATGAACAACCTGCCGGGTCGCACCCAATCCATGGGCGGTTTGAGCGTCGAGCCGCTGGCGGCACTGCAGAGCCATTCTAAATTCGACATGGCATTGTTCGTTGACGAAGAAGAAGGGCAATTGCTGGGTAATTGGCAATTCGCCACAACCTTGTTCGGACACGAGCGCATTCAGTACCTGGTGAAGGCCTGGATAGCCCTGTTGGAACAGATCGTCGCTGATCAGGACATTCAATTGGGAGCTATCAGCATGCCAGTCGACAATTTAGCAGTGGCGGCCAAACCCGCTGCCCCCGGACCCAAGGCCGACAAACTGGGCAAGTTCCTCAAGCGTGGCGCCGCCCCGGTGGCCAAGGTTCGCCCGGCGCCGATCCGCGAATCGCTGATCGCTGCGCCGCAGCCGTTCCCGCTGTTGATGGAACCGAACGAGCCGCAGCTGGATTTGATCGAGTGGATCAAGCACAACCGCCCGCTGATCGAAGAAAAACTGGCGACCCACGCCGGCATTCTCTTCCGTGGTTTCGAGCTCGACGGCATTCAGGGTTTTGAAGCGTTCGCCGAAGCGATCCAGCCGGGCCTGTACGGTCAATACGGCGATCTGCCGAAGAAGGAGGGCGGCAAGAACACCTACCGCTCCACGCCGTACCCGGAACGCAAGATGATCCTGTTCCACAACGAGAGCTCGCACCAGGATCGCTGGCCGCGCAAGCAGATGTTCTATTGCGAGCAAGCGGCGCCGGTCGGCGGTGCAACGCCGGTAGTCGACTGCCGCTTGATGTACGAAAAACTGCCGGCAGACCTGCGTGACAAGTTCGAGTCCAAAGGCTTGCTGTATGTGCGCACCTTCACCGACAACCTCGACGTGTCGTGGCAGCACTTCTTCAAGACCGAAGACCGTGCCGAAGTCGAAGCCCGCTGTCGCGCCGGCGGTATCGAGTGGCGCTGGCTCGACAACAACGAACTGCAAACCCGCACACCGGGACCGGCGATCATTCGTCACCCGATCACCGGCGCCAAGTCATTTTTCAATCAGGTGCAACTGCACCACATCTACTGGCTGGAGCCGGATGTGCGTGAAGACCTGCTGTCGATGTTCGGCGCCGAGCGCATGCCGCGTCATGTGTATTACGGCGACGGCACACCGATCGAAGACGACGTGATGCAGCGCATTGGTGAGCTGTATGAAGAGTGCGCCGTGCGATTCGACTGGCAGAAGGGCGACGCGATCCTGCTCGACAACATGCTGGTGGCGCATGCCCGTGATCCGTTCGAGGGCCCGCGCAAGATTGTCGTCGCGATGGGTGACATGTACGACCACAGCAGCCTGGAGCGCGCGGCCACCAACGCTCGGGCGGCATTGAATACCGAGGAAAGCGGAGCATGAGCGAAGTCATGAAGGACGTGCAGGATCCGGGTTTCGCCCTGACGCCTGAGCAACAGGCGCTGCATGAGCGCCTGTCGAACACCGCCACCTGTGGCGAGGCCATGCGCTGGCTCAGCGTTGGCATTGACGGTGATCTTGATCCGCAACGTTTGCAGGCCGCGTTCGATACCGTGCTGGCACAGCAGCCGATGCTGTTGGCGCGGCTGGACAAGGTCAGCGGTTTCCACGGTTTGCGTCAGGCGGCGGCCGACGCCGGGCGCTTCCCGCTGACGATCCATGCCGGCGAGCAACGCGGCGGGGACGTTCAGGCGCAAATCAGCGAATCGCTGGAACGCGCCTTTGTCGTCGGCGAATCGGCCAGTGTCCAGGCGGTGCTGTATCGACTGGCGTCACAGCAATGGCAACTGGTGCTGGGCATTGCTCGCTACAGTGCCGACGCGCCATCGTTGAACCTTGTGCTGCAACAAGTGCAGCAAGCGTACGCCGGGGTTCAGCCAAGCGAAGACGAAGAGTCGGGGGAATTCGCCCAGTATCTGGAATGGCGCAGTGAGGTGGTGCTCGATGAAGACGCCGTCACCGCGCGTACCTACTGGCAGCAGCACCTGCAAGGTGTGCAGGCCGATATCGCTACGCCATGGCTGGCCGCTCGCAGCGCCGGCCTCGAAGTGAGTGCCGCCGATACGTGCGTATCGCTGAGTCTGCAGTCGGCGCAGCGTGATGCTCTGCAAGCGCTGGCCGAGCAGCTCGGTCAGCCAGTCGCCACGTTGCTGCAAGGCGCGTGGTGGGTGTTGCTGGGACGTTTGAGCGGGCTCGATCAGGTACTGGTCGGTCTGCGGCATGACAGCCGTGCTGATTATGAATATTTTGCCAACGCCGTGGGCGTGTTCGAGAAAACCCTGCCGCTGTCGCTGGAACTGCCTGGCAGTGCGCGCTTCAGTGACTGGCTGGGGCAATTGGCCGCGCGTGTCGAAGAACATCGCACCTGGCAGGAATACTGGACGCCGGAACTGGCGCCCGACGCAGCACGTTCGGCCTACGGTTTCAGCCTTGGCCAGATCGGCGTTGCCGCGAGCAGCGGCGGTATGCGCTGGAGCGTGGCTGACGTCGTGCAGGTGCAACCGGATGCTTTCGAATTGTTGTTGCAGGTGCAGCTGGACGAAAACCAGCGTCTTGCCGGCGCTGGTCTGCAGTACGCCGCTTCGCGCTATTCACCAGCGACCGCCAACGCCGTACTGGAACAGTTTGGCGTGCTGTTGAGCGCGATTGTCGATGCACCACACGCGACACTGGCGCAACTCAACCTGCTCAGTCGCGCCGCTGAACAGCGCTTGCTGGCAATCAATCCGGCGATACAGGCGCTGGCTGATCAGCGTTATCTGCCACAGCGCATTGCTGATCTGGCGCTGCGTACGCCGCACGCCATTGCCTTGACCGACGCTGAGCAGTCATTGAGCTACGGCCAGTTGCAGGCCCGCGTCGAAAGCGCCGCTCAGGGTTTGAACCATCAAGGTGTCAGCGCAGGCTCGATCATCGCGCTGGCGTTGCCACGCTCGGCGGATCTGGTGATCGCAATGTTGGCGAGCTGGCGCCTCGGGTGCGCGTATCTGCCGCTGGATGTGCAATGGCCGCAGGCGCGTCAGGCATTGATGCTGGAACAGGCCGGCGCCGCGCTGTTGTTGACCGATGCGGCGCACCTGACGGCCTGGCAGGATCAGCCGTACAAAACGCTGACGCTGGCAGAACTCGGTGCGTCGGGCGCGCCGTTGCCGACGCTCGCGACGCAAGGCTCCGACATTGCTTATGTGTTGTTCACCTCCGGTTCTACCGGTGTGCCGAAAGGTGTGGTGATCGAACATCGGCAATTGCTCAACTACGTCGCTCAGGCCAGTCAGGCGCTGGGTCTGGAGCCATGCAAAAACTTCGGTTTCAGTTCTACGGTCGCGGCAGATCTGGGCAACACGGCGTTGTTCGGTGCGCTGTTCAATGGGGCAACCCTGCACGTCGCCAGTGATGCGCAAATGCAGGACGGCGCATTATTCGCCGACTACCTGAAGCAGCATCAGGTCGACTGCCTGAAAATCGTCCCGTCGCACCTTGCGGCGCTGCTCGACAATGAGCAGGCAACCTTGCCGCACACGCTGGTGCTGGGCGGCGAACCGATTGCGCCGACGCTGATCGAGCGCATTGCGCGGCTGCGCAGTGATTGTCGGGTGTTCAACCACTATGGCCCGACCGAAACCACGGTGGGTGTGATGATCCATCCACTGACCCTGGACGGCACGGCCAGCGATTGCTCGGCGCTGAGCCAAGTGCTGGGCAACAATCAGGTGTATGTGCTGGACGCTGATTTGCGTCTGGCGCCCGTCGGTGTGCTGGGCGAGTTGTACTTGGGCGGTGCGCAATTGTGCCGTGGTTATCTGAATGCCGAGGCCGATGCGCAGACGTTCATCCAGAGTCCGTTCGATGCGGCGCAGCGTTTGTATCGCAGCGGAGATCTGGCGCGTTACCGCACCGACGGAGCGATCCAGTTGCACGGTCGACGTGATCAACAGGTCAAGGTGCGCGGGTTCCGTATCGAACTCGCGGAAATCGAAGCCGAGTTGCTGCGCCTGCCGGCGGTTGCCGAAGCGCTGGTGGTGCCTGCCGCGTCGGCCGAGCAAGGTCTGCTGGCGTTTATCGTGCCGCAGCAGGGCGCCACAGCGAATCTGCTCGACACCGCGCGAGCCGAACTGAGTGCGCGTCTGCCCGCCGTGATGGTGCCGCAGCATCTGCAACTGATCGAGCGTTTTCCACGGCTGGCCAACGGCAAGATCGATCGCAAGGCGCTGCAACAATTGGCCGCTACGGCAGCGGATGACGAAGGCGTTGCGCCGCGTGATGCACTGGAGCAATTGCTTGCCGTGCGCATGGCGCAACTGCTGGGGCTTGAACGCTTGAGCGTCGAGCGCGACTTTTTCGCGGCCGGAGGCCATTCGCTGTTGGTGATCAAACTGGTCGCCGGTATTCGCAAGTTGCTGCAATGCGAAATTCATCCGGGACTGGTTTTCGATCATCCGACCGTGGCGTCGCTGGCGCTGGCGTTGCGGGCGGTGGAAAGCAGCCCGGGGCAGTTGGAGAAAATGGCTCAGGTACGCCTGCGCATGGAGGCGATGAGTCCTGAGGAAAAGGCCCGTCTAGCCGAGCAGGCGCGACAGTTACAGGCCGCCAAGGCTGCGCAAACAAGCTGACACAGAAAGAAACAAAAGGCCGTCGCCCAACAGCGTCGGCCTTTTTTTTAACTTTTTGAGTTAATGATAAATAAACTCATTCCGGTTTTTTGGAGGTGCTGCGTCTTAATAAGGTATGTGGGCAAATCCGGTCAGGCAGGGCAGCCAAGGCAGCGGATTGTTCAGTAGAAAAATTTCGCCGTCGTCCAGCAGGATGACCGCGCCCGGGGAGGGGCCGGTCAACCGCGCACTGCCATGTCGCCCACGGGGCCAACGACAGTGGGCGGTTCCCGTGTGCTGGCCGTGGCGGGCCCTTTGGCCCAATGGACTTTCACTTCTACCAATAATAGAGAGCACGATGTCAGCAATTCATGAGTTGAAACCTCTGTTCAAGGCACTCGTCATGTCCCGCGGCCTGCGTTCACGTCGCGTGTTGACCGGTCTGGGGCTGGTCTGTGTATTGCCTTTGAGCGCTCAGGTGATGGCTGAAAGCGTCAGCATCAATATCCCGGCGCAATCGTTGCCACAAGCACTGCAGGCGTTCGGTCAGCAGACCAACCAGCAGGTGATCTACAACGCTGACGACATGGCCGGGCTCAGAAGCCACGCCGTCAGCGGCAAGATGAGCCCGCAGGCGGCCATCGCCGAATTGCTCAAGGGCACCGACGTGCGCTACAGCGTCGAGGGCAACACCCTGATGCTGGTGCGTGGCAGCAGCACCCAGGGCCTGGAACTGGGCGCGACCAACATCAGCGCACATCAGGTCGGCGCAACCACCGAAGGCAGCAACTCCTACACCTCCAACGCTGTGACGATTGGCAAGGGCACCCACACCCTCAAGGAAATCCCCCAGTCGGTTACTGTGATGACCCGCAAGCAGATGGACGACCAGGACCTGGTCGACCTCAAGGATGCGCTGAACCAGACCACCGGTGTCGTGGGTCTGCAGGGCGTCGGCAAGGGGTTGATCATCTCCTCGCGCGGTTTCCAGATCGATGACTGGCAGTACGACGGCGTACCGATTCCACGTAACACCTATTCGCTGGGTAACTGGGCCACTCAGGATCTGGTGTTTTTCGATCGCCTGGAAATCCTGCGCGGTGCTTCCGGATTGCTGCAAGGCACTGGCAGCCCGGGTGGCGCCATCAACCTGGTGCGCAAGCGCGGCCAGGCTGCACCGACTGTGTCCGTGACCGCCAAAGCGGGCTCCTGGGACCATTACGGTCTGCAGGTAGACGCGGGCGGCCCGCTGAACCAGGCCGGCACCATCCGCGGTCGCCTGGTGGCCGATCAGGACCAAAGCAACTCGTTCATTGACCACGACTGGAGCCGGACGCTGTCGCTGTACGGCTCGCTGGACTTCGACCTGAGCGAAGACACCACCCTGGGTCTGGCCGTCAGCCGTTCCGACGGTGATTCGCGTCCGATGATTCGTGGCCTGCCACGTTACGCTAACGGCAAGATGCCGGATGTCTCGCGCTCCACCTACACCGGTGCACGCTGGAACAGTTCCGACATCGACGTCACCACGCTTTACGCCGACCTCGAACATCGCTTCAACGAAGACTGGGCACTCAAGGTCGGTGCGGTGCGCATGACCGAAAGCAACAAGGCGAAAAACCAGCGCGTGCAAAGTGCCGGCGACGGTCTGGAAGCGGATGGCAGCGGCGTGCAGTACGCCAACTTCGTGACCGATTTCGACTCGACAAAAGTCGGTATCGACATGAACCTGAATGGCAAGTTCGAAGCCTTGTCGATGCAGCAGGAAGTGATGTTGGGCGGTAACTTTTCCCAGCTCGAAACGGACGATCAGCTCGCCCGTACCTTCAGCAACAGTAGCGACACGATTTTCGGCGTCAACAATGACCGTCCCGATATCAACTACGACAGCCTGATCGCTTCGGGTGGTCGCGGCACGCTGAGTAAATACGACGTCCGCCAGAAAGGCCTGTATGGCACCTGGCGCGTCAAGCCGATCGACGATCTGACCCTGGTGCTCGGTTCCCGTGTCAGCTGGTACGACTTCAGCTACAAATCCAAGGCGCAATCCTCGTTCGGCGGCATCACCAAGAACGACCCAAGCACCGCGACCGAAACCGGGGAAGTCACGCCTTACGCCGGTATCGTCTATGACCTGAGCCGCGAGTGGGCGGTTTACGCCAGTTACACCGACGTGTTCCAGCCGCAGACCAACCGCGATGCCGGTGGCACCGTGCTCAAACCGGTGGTCGGCAGCAACTACGAAATCGGTCTCAAGGGCGAGCTGATGGACGGCCGGGTCAACACCTCCTTGGCACTCTTCCGCTACGACCAGGAAAACCGTGCGGTCAACGACATTGCCGGTGGCTTCGAGTGCGACGGTTCGTACTGCTCGACGGCCTCGGGCAAAGTGCGCAGCCAGGGTATCGACGCCGAGATCAGCGGCGAAGTAGTGGAAGACCTGCAACTGTTCGCCGGTTACACCTACAACACCACCAAGTACCTCAAAGACCCGGACAGGGAAGGCCGTGTGTTCAGCACTTGGACGCCAAAACACATGCTGCGCATGTGGGCCAACTACCAGTTGCCGGGTGAGTGGGATCGTGTCAGCACCGGTCTGGGCTTCACCACTCAGAGCCATACGCTGGGCTATGAAGGGACCTACGATGTCGCGGGTTACACCGTATGGAACGCCCGTGTCGGTTACCAGCTGACACCGGAAGTCGATCTGGCCGTGAACGCCAACAACCTGTTCGACAAGAAGTACATTGCGGCCGGTTACAACCAGCTCGACGGCAACAACAACTTCGGTGATCCACGCAACCTGATGTTCTCCGTGAAGTGGACCCCAAAGTTCTGATGCACTGAAGGGCCTTCACCGAAGCGGCCCACGCTCCTCGAAAGAGGGCGTGGGCCGTTTTTTTTGCATACCGTCGGCAGGTGAATCGCGGTGGGCGCAGCGCGCGCAGGTGATGTGGCAAATCATGCAAACAAAAACGCATGAAAGTCAGTTGTTCAGTGCCGCCTCACACGTCAGGAACACCGCTTCAAAGGACTCGAGCAACGACTCACCGTAAATCATACTGCGGTGGGGCAGGGTGGAATGCACCGAGCCTTGCAGTCGTCCGCTGACGGTGTGTTCACGCAGCACCTGTTCCGAGTGCAACACCTGCTCCAGGGTCTTGTGCGACAGCGACCACCAGCAACTGGCCTCGACCTTGAGCGTTGGCAGCGTGAAGGCGTCGTAGGATTTCACCAGTCGGTCATGAATTTCGAACGCCTGGGCGTTCATGATTTCCTGTTTGATGGCGTCCAGCGTCGCCACCATTTCCTGTTCGCTGGTGGCGGCCTGTTGGCTGGCCCACTGGTAGAAAGCCTTGAGATCGGTTTGCGGGTTTTCGGCGAGGAAGCGTGCCGCCGGCTCGTGCAGATGCGCGAACATCAGGCTGAACATTTCCACGGCCGTCGCCAGTTCATTTTGTGCACTGAAGTACTCGGGATTTTCTTCTTCCAGCGGTTTGCGCGGCAGGTCGGCCGGCAACAGGCTGTCCGGCAGTGTGGTATCGACCAGACCGAGGAAGCTCACTTCACGTCCCTGACGCTCCAGTTCGGCGGCGATGTCCATGGCGATGGAGCCGCCGAGCGACCAGCCCATCAAGCGATACGGGCCGTCCGCCTGTTTATCGATGATCTGTCGGGTGTAATCGGCGATCATCTGCGCCCAGGTCTGGGCGTGGGCGTGTTTGTCGGCGAAGCCCGTGTGCATCACGCCGAAGGTGCGCGCGTGTTTGCTCAGGCGTTTGGCCAACGGTTGGTAGCAGAACACGATGCCGCCGCTGGGATGCAGGCAAAACAGCGGCGGGGCGCTGGCGGCTGAGGCGGAAAGTTCGACCACACATTTGGCTTGCTGCTGGTGTTGCGTAGCAATGAATTGCGCCAGGGCTTCGACGGTGGCGTGGGCGAGCATTTGCTGCAAGGCGAGTTTGATCCCCAGGCGCGCATTGAGCGCGGCAATAAACTGGATGGCCAGAATCGAATGCCCGCCCAGTTCGAAGAAGTTGTCGTCGAGGCCGACCCGGTCGACGTGCAGGGTTTCCTGCCAGAGCTCGACCAGCGCTTGCTCCAATGCAGTTTCCGGGGCCTTGAAGCGGGTCTCCGATTGACTGAAGTCAGGCAGCGGCAACGCCTTGCGATCAAGTTTGCCTGTCGGGCTGACGGGCATGGTCTCAAGCATCAGCAGATGGCTCGGTACCATGTAAGCGGGCAGACGGCTTTTCAGTTCAGCCTTGAGCGCTGCGCGCAGTTGATCGTGCTGTTCGCTCGACAAATCACTGTCGCTCGGCACGACATAACCGATCAACTGCATCCCGGCCAATCCTTCGCGGGCAAGGACCAGGGCTTCGCGAACGGCCGGGATTTGCAGCAGGCAGGATTCGATTTCACCGAGTTCGATACGGAAGCCGCGAATCTTCACTTGATGATCGAGTCGGCCGACGTATTCGATGACGCCATCGGCGCGATAGCGCGCCAGATCGCCGGTTCGGTACAGACGCCCGCCCTGCGTGCTGAACGGATCAGGCATGAAGCGTTCGGCGGTCAGCTCCGGGCGCTGGAAATAGCCCCGGGCCAATAGATCGCCGGCAATCACCAATTCACCGACGACGCCCACCGGGACCGGTTGGCCACCGCTGTCCAGCAGGTAAATGGCGCGTCCAGCCAAGGGGCGGCCGATCGGCATGGTTTTCGGCAGCGGCGCATGCCCGGTGACATAGTCCGTGCAATCGAGCACCGTGGCACTGACCGTGGTTTCCGTCGGGCCATAGGTGTTGAGCAGGCGCACATGGCCAAGTCCCGCCTTGCCCCACGCCGCCACGCCTTCCGGTGGCATGGCTTCGCCGCCCACGATCACCTGGCGCAACGGGCCATAGTCACGGACACCGGCAGCGGCAAAATCCCTCGCCAGCATGTTCCAGTACGTGGTGGTCAGGTCGCTCACCGTGAATTGCTTGTCGAGCAACTGCTGGTACCAGGTTTCGCTGTCCCAGATGTCCGGCCCGCGCAGTACCACCGACGCGCCGCAGATCAGCGCCGGGTAGAGCTGTTCGACAAAGGCATCGAAGTTGAACGTGGCAAATTGCAGCGAACGATCGGCGGGTGTCAGGCCAAGGAATTCCAGGGCGACTTGCGCGTGTCGGGTCAACGCCGCCTGGGTAATTCCCACACCTTTTGGTCGACCGGTGGAACCTGAGGTGAACATCACATACGCCAGGTTATGGCCATGGGTACGGCAGGTCGGATTGTCGCTGTGCGCGCTGTCGGCGAGGTCGAGTTCGTCGACGCACAGCACGCTCACCGCGTCTACCGAGGGCAGGCGCTGGAGCAGAGAGCGCTGGCTGAGCAGCACGCTCAGGCCGCTGTCTTCGATCATCGAGGTCAGGCGTTCCTGCGGGTATTCGGGATCGAGGGGCACGTACACGCCGCCGGCCTTGAGCACCGCCAGCAGGCTGACGATCATCCGCGCCGAGCGCTCGACCGCGATGCCCACCCGCACTTCCGGGCCCACGCCGTAGCCGAGCAGGGTCTGTGCCAGGCCATTGGCTGCCGAGTTGAGTTGGGCATAGCTCATGCGCACGTCATCGCAAATCAGCGCGAGGGCATGCGGCGTGGCCAGTGCCTGGCGTTCGAAGAGCTGATGCACGCCTGCGCTCGGCAATGGCGCCACGGCTGGATTCCATTGTTCGCGTTGCTGGCGGCACTCGGTGTCGCTCAGCAGCGACAATTCGCTCAGGGCAACCTCGGGATTGGCGGTGATGGCGTGCAACAGGTTCTGCCAATGCCCGGCCAACCGCTCGATGGTGGCGGGGCTGTACAGATCGCGGCTGAATTCGATGTTGGCGTCGATGCGGTTCAGGGAATAACTGACGTCCAGCGACAGGTCGAATTTCGCCTGCCCGCTGCCGGCATCGACAAAGTCCAGGGTCAATTCGCCCAGGTTCAGCGGCACCGAGGCGCCGCCGTCCGTGCGCCAGTTGAACAGCACCTGGAACAACGGATTGATCTGCTGACTGCTTTGCAGTTGCAGGTCGTCGAAGCTCAATTCCAGCGGATAGTCGGCATGGTCGAGCGCGGCCAGCGATTCGCGGCGCAGACGCAGCAGGAAGTCCTTGCAAGGCAGCTGCGGGTCAATCCGCACGCGATAGACCTGGGTGCTGACAAAGAACCCGACCAGGTCCTGAATTTCACTGCGGTTGCGTGTGGCGTTGGGCACGCCGACGGTGAAATCGTCCTGGCCACTGTAGCGGCTCAGGAGCAATTGCCAGGCGCCCAGGGCGACCACAAAGGGAGTCAAACCGTGCTGCTGGCAGAAGCGATTAAGTGCTTGCGCCAAGGTGGCGGGCAGGCTGAAGTCGTGTTTGCCGGCCGCATGGCTGTGCTGGTCGTTGCGCGCAAAGTCCACCGGCAGATCCAGCGGCGGCAACGTCTGACCCAGATAATTCTGCCAGTATTCGGCGCTGGTCTTGCAGGCCGGGCTGTGCAGATAGTCGCCACGCTGCCAGTCGGCATAGTCGGCGTACTGGATGGCCGGGCGCGGCAGTGGCGCGCTCATGCCCATTGCCGCTTGCGCATAGGCGCGGGTCAGGTCCTGCATCAGGATCGCGTTGGACCAGGCGTCCGAGGCGATATGGTGCATGTTGAGCAACAGCAAGTGCTCCGTGTCGGCGACTTGCAGCAGTGTCGCGCGCATCAGTGGTGCTTGCTTCAGGTCGAAGGGTTTGGCGGCCTCTTCGGCAGTGCGCCGGGCAATCTGCTGTTCGCGTGCTTCAGCGCTCAGGCCGCGCAGATCATCGAACCCCAGCTGCAGCGTTGCGTGTGCATCGACCACCTGCATGGCTACCCCGTCGATCTCGACGATCGCACTGCGCAGGACATCGTGGCGTTCGATGACTTTATTCAGCGCCATTTCCAGATGTTGTGCTTGCAGGGCACCGCTGAGGCGCACGGCGCGTGGCAGGTTATAGGCGGCACTGTCAGGTGTCAGCTGTTGCACGAACCACAGTCGCTGTTGCGCGAAGGAGAGGGGGGCCGGGGCCGGGTGGGGGCGGGCAATGATGCCTTGGGATTGCTCGCCGGCATCTGCCATCAGCAGCGCCAGTACCTCATCATCGAGTAAGTCGTTCATCGGGCTCTCGTGGTTGGCAGCACCGTGAGCGCTGACGGCGTTGCCGACAGTCGGGTCCACGGCGATAAACATTCGGATTGAAGGCCGGCAGGGCGGGTGTCCAGCCGGCTGCAAAGGTGCAATCGATCAAGCAGTCTCGAGGGGCTTCTTGTGGGTGACCACTCGGCCTCCCTCCATCCTCACCAACTGATCAGCGACGTCGAAGTAGCGGTCATCGTGGGAGATCACGATGATGGTCTTGCCCATCTGTTTCAGCTCCGGCAGCAGCTCGGTGTAAAAGATGCGCCGGAAGGCCGGATCCTGATCGGCAGCCCATTCGTCGAACACCAGCACCGGACGCTCTTCCAGCCAGGCGTTGATCAGCGCCAGGCGTTTGCGCTGGCCGGTGGACAGATCGGTGGTACTGAAAACACCGTCGTTAATGCTCACCTTGTGCGCAATCTCCAGGCGTTCCAGATAGCGGCTGGTGTCGGCCGGCACTTGTTTGTCGCCCTGTACCAGTTCATCGAACAGGTAGTAGTCGGCGAAGATCGTGGTGAACAGTTGGCGATAGTCATCGCGAGCCTGGGCATCGACCACCTGGCCATTGAGCAGGACTTCCCCGCGTTGCGGCGCATAGAGGCCCAGCAACAATTTGATCAGGGTGGTTTTACCGCCGCCGTTCTCGCCGACGATAAACACGATGTCACCCTGCGCGATGTCCAGATTGACCGGCCCCAGCTCGAACGCTGCGCTGCCCTGAACCGGCGGGAAGGCGTAGTGCACGTTGTGCATTTGCAACTGTTGTACCGCCGTTTTGCTCGCCGCAGCGGAGTCGCGCAGGAGCAAGTGCGGTTCCGGCGAGGAAAACTGTTCGGCCAGTTCGGCGATGCGTTTGAAGGCAATGTTCGCGCGACTGACCACCGGCAGCGTGGTCACCAAATATTCCAGCGGGCCTTTCATGTACAGCAGCACCAGCACGAAGCCGCTGAGCACGGCTTTATCGGTACCGAGCCAGAACGATTGCAGGGCCAGGGCCAGACCGATCACCACGAAAAACAGCATCGAGCCAAAGGTTTTCGCCACCACGAACGTGTTGATGGAGCGGATGTGCGTGTTGCAGATGTAATCCGCCGTGCCCTCGATGCGCTGGCTGAACATGCGTTGGCGGCGCGGGCGATGAATACGCAGTTCCTTGGCGCCCGCGGCGATCGCGCTGTAGTGCTTTTGCAGCTCGTCCTCGGCTTCGCGCGCCGCTTCGAAACCTTTGATGCCTTTGGCCCGGGCAATGTATTGCACGACGGTGCCGATCACGATCGCGATCAACAGCAGGGCAAACATTGGCAGGGACAGATAGGCCAGGTAACCCAGGCAACCGAGAGTGACGGTGAAAGCGATCGCCAGTGGCGCAAAGGAAAACGCGAAATCACTGACAGTGTCGACGTCATGGGTCAGCACCGGAATCAGGCGATGACTGCGAAACCTCTCGATCTGCTCGATGGGCGCCAGCAGGACTTTTTCGCCGAGTGATTTACGCAGGCCGGCGATGATGTGCTGGCCGACATGGTTGGTGCCGATGTCCGACAGAATCGAAGTCAACAGGGCGAACGCGCAGAGGCCGGCAAACGTCAGGAGTACGGTGGCTGACGGAACGCCGCTGCCGTTCAGGGCTTTGTTGATGGTCGCGAGCAGGGCAGTGACGCTGACGCCACCGAGCATGCCGAGCAGGATCGACAGCGCCACGACGACCCGGTAAGGCTTGAGCAGGCCGAGGACTTCACTGATGGCTCCGCGCGATTTTGTGGTCATGGAGGTTTCCGCTTCTAGTGCCGCTAACGGCATCGTTTCAAGGATTGGGCTGGTTAAAAGACGAAACCCGTGGGCGGCGATTTAGCCGACCACGGGTTTATCGAGGCTGAGACGACGAGCGAGCGCCCAGCGCCGCCGTGGCGGTTGCCGTTACCGCTGTCCTTACAGATCGCGCGCGACGCGAAAACCAATCCAGTCGCCGCGGGTGTCGCTGTAGGTGGCGTTGCGGTTGCCCGAGCGCGAGAACACTGGTGCTTCACCCCAGTCGTTGCCGCGGATGCGGCGAATCTTGCAGTCACCGGTCAACCAGGCGCTGCCATCACTCGGCGCGCCGACATAGTTTTCGTTGTAGCAGTCGGCGGTCCATTCGTAGATGTTGCCGTGCATGTCGTAGACGCCGAAGGCATTGGCCGGAAACTTGCCCGCCGGAGCGGTGAAGTTGTAGCCGTCGGCGGCGCCATAGGTGTTGGCGTGTTTGGCGATGCTGTATTCCTTGCCCTCATCGAAGGGGAACGGGAAAGGCCCGGTGCTACCGGCACGGGCGGCGTATTCACGCAGCGATTCGCTGACCAGTCGATACGATTTAGCGGTTTTCTTTGACAGCCAGGCCACGTAGGCCTCGGCTTCGGCGAAGTCCATGCACACCGCCGGATGCTTGTCGGTGTACTGCTTTTTCGGATCGCTGCCCGCGTAGTCGGGAATACCGGCCTTGCACGCGCGGCCCGGGCGTTTGTCGCCGTCGGGCATTCGATAGCCGGTGTCGGCGAGGTAGGCGTCCCATTGCCCTTTGAGCACCTGGAAACGACTGATGGCCAGCGGTTTGGCAAAGGTCACCGGGTGCATCGGACCTTCGTCCGGTTCGCGGCCGACTTCGTCATCCGGAGTGCCCATGGTGAAGGTGCCGGTGGGCAGCACGACCATTTCCGGGCAGTCCTTGCAGTCCTTGAAGACCTTGCCCGGTTTGAGCGGCTCGGCCGCTTGCGCCAGCCCTGACAAGGCACAACCGAGCAATGCAGCGAGACCGAGCGCGGGCAACGCTTTCAAGGAAAAATTACGCAGTTCACTACTGTTCATCATGATTCTCGATAACAGGTTGAAAGGAAACGTGAGAGCGGGGCGCCTACAGCTGTTTGGCCAATAGCGCCATCAAGCGATCGATTTGCGCTTCGTCGTTGAGCAGGCCCGGTGCGGTACGAATCACCGGACCCACGTCGCGGTTCACGGCGTCGGCAACCACGCGGTTCTGCATCAGGTACGCGGCGACTTTGTCGCTGTCCTGGCCCTTGACTCGAAAGAAGGTAAAACCGGCCGACAGTTGCGGACTCAGCGGGGTGACGAGTTCGATTTGCGGGTGTTCCAGCAGACGCTTCTTCAGGTAGCTGTTGAGCGCGTGGATGCGCGCTTCGACCTCGGCCTTGCCCAGTTGCAGGTGCAGCTTGAAGGCTTCGTCCAGCGCCCAGCGATACTCGAAGGAGTGATAGCCACCGGGCGTCATGGTGGTGGAAAACGCTGTGGCTTCGGAGAAGGTCGGGGTGATCGGCGTCACGTATCTGACCTCCTCGAAACGGCTGCAGACGATGCCGGTGCCGCGCGGGCCAAACATCCACTTGTGGGTGCCGGCGATGAAGAAGTCACAGTTCATCTGCGCGAAGCTCAGGTTGTCGACGCCGAAACCGTGCACGCCGTCGACCACATAAATGATCCGGTCGGCATCGCTGCGGCCACGGTTGTGCTTGTCGACGATGGCGCCGATGTCACCGATCGGCAGCTTCACGCCGCTGCCCGAATGCACCCAGCACATGCCCAGCACGCGGGTTTCAGGGCGGATGGCCGTGTCGATGGCGGCGAGGATTTCGGCTTTGGTCGCGGTCTGTGGATCCTTGAACAGACGGATCTTGCGCACCTGCGTGCCTTCACGTTCCTTGCGCAAGGCGAGGATGGTGTGGGTGGCATAGTGTTCGTGGGCGGTGGTGAGGATTTCCTGATCGGGGCGCACATGCACACCGCCGTAAATCATCGTCAGACCTTCAGTGGTGCTGCCGGTCAGGGCGATCTGTTTGGCGTTGGCTTGCAGGTATTGGCCGGCCCAGACGCGCACGTTTTCCTCGCGCTGCTCGATCACGCCGAGGTCCCAATCCATGGCCAGGCCGGGATTTTTGTCGAGGGCGGCGCGATGCCGTTCAATCGCTTCGCGCACGGGTTTCGGGTGCGAGGTGATCAGGAAGTTGGAAAAGTGCAGGTAGTCCGGATCCTGATTGAACAGTTGCTGCAACTGCGTCCACTTGCTGCGCGGCATTGGCGCAGGGGGCGCAGCCGTGGCGGCAGCGCTGGCGATGTTCGGCAGGCTTGCGCCCAGTGGCAGCGCAGCGGCGAGCAGTCCGGCCTGTTTCAGAAAATCACGACGATTGCTCATGGCTGCGTCGTTCCCTGCGCGTTGGCCAGCGCCGGTTTCGCGGCTTTTTCGACCTGATCCCAGACGCGCAGGAAGTTGCCGCCCCAGAGTTTGCCGATGTCGGCTTCGGAGTAACCGCGCGACAGCAGTTCAGCGGTGACATTGCGGATCTCGCCGACGTTCTCGAACCCTTTGACGCCGCCGCCCTCATTGAAGTCGGAGCTGATGCCGACATGGTCGATGCCGATCTTGCGCACGGCGTATTCGATGGCGTCGCCGAAATCCTTGAGACTGGCCTTCGGTTCGTCTTCGAGGATCGCGTAGAGGCGGCTGGCGTACAGGCCGAATTTGGTTTCGGACCAGGCCGCAATGATCGGGTCGCCCGGCATCAGCGCCATCGCCAGGTTCGGCAGGGGCGGCAAGTCGAATTCCTTGCGCAGCTCGTTGAGGCGATCCTGGGTCTTCTGGGTCAGCGGCCGCAGGTACTGCGAGAACGCGACGATTTGCACCACGCCGCCGCTGTTCTTGATCAGTTGCATCTCTTTGTCGCTGAGATTGCGTGGGATGTCGACCATCGCGCGCGGCGCCGAGTGCGAGGCAACCAGCGGCGTACGGCTCAGCTGTGCGACTTGTTCGAGGGCCTTGGTCGACATCTGTGACACGTCGATGATCACGCCCAGATCATTGAGGCGCTTGACCGCCTGCTTGCCCAGATCGGAGAGGCCGTCGAGGGCGTCCGGTGAGTCATTGAGAAATGGCAGTGGGCGAGACGAATCCGCCCAGTCGTTGTTGCCGATGTAGCTGAAGCCGAACATGCGCATGCCGCGCGCCGTCCACAGGTCCAGCAGATTCAGATCATGGCCCAGCGGATAGGCGTTGAGCATGCTGATGAAAATCGCGAACTTGCCTTCGCCGTGCAGGCGGCGCATGTCGTCCGGGGTATAGGCGATCGCGACTTGATTGGGGTAGTCGCGAACCATCCCGGAGATGATCCGGTAGCGGATTTCCTGCTGGTTGCGGGCTTCGTCGATGAAGCCGGCAGTCGGTTTGTGGGGGGCATCGGGGCCGTTCCACATTTCCGGCCAGCCGAAAATGGTCAGCGCCGCGCCAGACAAGCGACCGCGACTGGTTTTGGCCAGATCGAACTGGCCGGAGCCATCCTTGTCGGCTTCGTGACCGTCGGTGCCGAAGTTCTGCATCAGGCTGACATGGCTGTCGAAAGAGAGCATGCGTTCGTGCAGTTCATCTGCCTGTTTCACAATCCTGGCGTCATAGCCAAGGTCGTCCTTGAACCAGTGATGCCAAGCGGCAAAGCCTGCACCGGCGCTGATCGCCAGGGCTAAGGGCAGGCCGATGAATAGAGCCTTTTTCGAACGTGGTTTTGTCATTGCCATCTCAGTCGGGTTCGCCATCGAGGTGCAGGCGCAAAGCCTTTGCTATCTGGGAGGAACGAGCGATCGAGCGGGAAATTTAGGACGAGCGCCCCCCGGCGAAAATGACGGCTTAAATTTGCCCGGGCAGCAAACGTTCTAGCTTGGATAAAGCCTGCTTCATGGCTGACACAGGTAGGGCAATGAAGATTTCTCGACGATGGTTCATGGCAGGCCTGGCGCTGACCGGCGCTGCCGTGCCGGCGGCTTATTTTGGGCATCGTGAATGGACGAAGCCGGATCCGACGATCACTCCGGGTGAAGCGTCTTTCGACGTCGCCGACCTCGCCGGACAACGTTTGGCCAGTGCCTTGCGGGGCGTCTGGGATATTCGCTTCGAAGGCCGTGACGCGGGCCTTGAAGGCCTGCCGGTCAGGGGGCTGCAAGTGTTCCTCGACATCGGCCAGAAAGGTCGTGGCGTCTGTGGTTTCCTTGATACGCCGGAGCGTTTGCGTTCCGGCGAAACACCTCGTTACCGAATTCTTGGCGATCTGGCCGGTGCCGATGCGGCGAAACTGAGTTGGCGGCTGATCGGTGCGCAAGGCCAGATCAGCTATGAGCTGGAAATGATCCTCGATGAGGTCTGGGCCGATTTCGGCAACGCCGGCAAAGGCACCCTCAGCGGTAAAGTCTTGCGCCTGGATCGTCCCTTGGCCTTGCCGGTACAGGACAATGGTTTCGTCGCAGTCAAGCGCCTGTTTCCCGAGGCGCGTGAACGTACGCCGTTGAATCCGACGTTGCTGGCCTGGTTGATTTCCCCCGAGCACCGACTGTTCCACCAGTTGTGGCATGCCACGCGGGACAAGTGGCACACCTTGCCCGAAGACAAGCGCGAAGCCCTGCGCGGCATCGGCTGGCAGCCCGGACCGCGTGACAAGGAGCGCGATGCCCGTGGGCCGCGCAAGGATCGCAACGGCTCCGGTGTGGATTTCTTCTTCATGCATCGGCACATGCTCGGCACGGCGCGTTCAATGCAGGACTTGCCATCGTGGGAATTTTTTCCGCTGCCACAGCCGGAATTGATCCGAGATCGCCCGGGCTTCGCCCGTTACTTCGACAACCATGACGGCACGGCGCTGCCGCCCGCATGGCTGGCTGACGGTGATGACGAGTACAGCAAGTGGGTCAGCGACATCAAAACGGCCGAGACCTACGAAAGCAACTTCCAGGTCTGGGAGTCGCAATACCGTGATCCGGTGTACCTGGCCAGGCTCACGCTCGGACAGTTCGGTTCCGAGGTTGAACTGGGCCTGCACGACTGGCTGCACATGCGCTGGGCGTCTGTACCGCGCGACCCGTCGAACGGTCAGCCGGTGCCTTTCGCGCGTGATCCTGCCGACTTCGCAGCGCGTTGGTACGGCCCGGAAAATGACTTCCTTGGCGACCCGTTTTCATCCCATGTCAATCCGTCGTTCTGGCATTTTCATGGCTGGATCGACGACCGTATCGAAGACTGGTTTCGCGCGCACGAGCGCTTCCATCCGGGTGAAGTCACTCGCAAGGTAGTCAATGGTGTGCAGTGGTTTGCACCAGGGCGCTGGAACGAAGTCGATGATCCGTGGCTGGGGCCGGTCACCCATGGCTGCAGCACTACGCTGGGGTTGCAGGCGGGCAAGACGGTGGAGATGGACCCGGAAACCATGAAGCTGGCACTGCGCATCACCTTTCTCAATGACGAGAAAAAACTCGCCGGCCTGTTCCGCCGCGTGCCGCAACGGCCGTGGTATGCGCGCAATCTGAAACCGAAACAGACTTCGCTCTGAGACGGCGTCATCGTTCTTCGCGAGCAAGCTCGCTCCCACAGGTTGACCGCATTCCTTCAATTGAAATGTGATCCCCTGTGGGAGCGAGCCTGCTCGCGAACGCGCTTGAACGGGCTGCGCGATTACAGGGTCTGCCACCCGCCGCCCAAAGCTTTGTACAAGGCAATACTCGCCTGCATTCGCGACAGCCGCAGTTGCACGTTCTGGTCTTGCGCTGCATACAGCGTGCGCTGGGTTTCCAGCACGGTCAGCAAGTCTTCGGCGCCGGCCTGATAACGGCTCTGGGCGATGTTGAAGGCGGTTTGCGCCTGATTCAGTTCTTCGCTCTGCCACTGCCGTTGTTGATCAAGACCGCGGATGCTGTTGAGGGCTTTTTCGACGTCGGCGAAACCATTGATGATGGCGCCCCGATAGGTTTGCAGCAGCTCCTCCTGGCGGGCCGTGGCCTTGTCGCGCTCGGCCCCCAGACGGCCATTGTTGAAGATCGGTGCGATCAGCCCGGCGGTGAGGTTGTAGAACGGACTGCGCAACAGGTCATCGGCCTGGTTGGCACCCGAGCCAATGCTCGCGCCCAGCGTGATTTTCGGCAGCATCGCCGCCCGCGCCACCGTGACGTTCGCCTGAGCTGCCGCCAATTGCGCCTCGGCACGGGCGATGTCCGGACGCCGGGTCAGCAGTTCGCTGGGCAGGCCGGCGGATATCGGCGGCCATTGCAACTGGTCGAAGGCCTCGTGGCTGGCCGGCAGGTCTTGCACCGGGCGGCCAAGCAGTGCCGCCAGGACGATCTGAGCGTCTCGAGCCTGTTGCTGGACGGTCGGCAGTTGGCGTTGCTGCGCGGCCACCAGGCTTTTCTGTTGCGCCAGTTCAAGCGCCGTGGCGGAGCCTGCGTTGTAGCGCGTCTGCACCAGTTGCAGGACGTTTTGCGCGTTGGCCAGATTAAGCTCGGCGATGCGGCTCTGTTCCTGCAGCGACAGCACCTGGGTGTAGCTGTTGGCGACGCTGCTGAGCAGGGTCAGCTCGACGGTGGCGCGATCAAACTCGCTGGCCTGCAGGCTGAACTGGGCACTGTCGCGCGATGCGCGCTTACCGCCCCAGAAGTCGATTTCGTAGCTGGCGCTGAGGCCGATGTCGAAGTAGTCCACCGCCTTGTTGTTGCTGTCGGCATCCAGTTGACGATAGCCATCGCCACGCAACAGCTTTTGCCGATTGGCGTTGCCGGTACCTTGTATTTCCGGCAGCAACGAGCCGCCGGCAATCACGGTGTCGGCACGCGCCTGGCGCACGCGAGCGATGGCGGCGGCGAGGTCGTAACTGCCGACCTGGGCCTGCTCGATCAATTGATCGAGTTGCGGGCTGGCGAAGCGCGTCCACCAGCGCAGGGCGTCGCGTTCGGCGCTGGTGTTGTGCGGTGATTGCCAGGCGGCAGGCGGCACAATGCCGCTGTCCGGGCGTTGTGGGGAACTGCCGCAAGCGCTGAGTATCAGGCAGGCGGTCAACAGACTGAGGCGCGGTTTCATAGAGCGATCATTCACTGGTAAGGGCCGTGACCGGGTCGAGTCGGGCAGCTTTGCGGGCCGGCATGAAGCCGAAGACAACACCGGTGACCAGGGCGCAACCAAAAGCGCCGAGGACCGCCATCAACGAGAACGCTACCGCGACTTCACTGAGAATCAGCACGCCGCCAATGATCAGCGCCAGGGCGATGCCGGCGATGCCGCCGACCACCGAGAGCATCACCGCTTCAGTGAGAAACTGGCGCAGGATGTCGCGCTGGCGGGCGCCGGTGGCCATGCGGATGCCGATTTCGCGGGTGCGTTCGCGGACGGTCATGAGCATGATGTTCATCACGCCGATGCCGCCGACCAGCAGCGAGATCGCCGCAATCGAGCCGAGCATCAGCGACAGGGTGTTTTGTGTGCGCGCTTCGGCCTGGATCATTGCGGCGTTGTTGGTCAGTTCGAAATCCTTCTTGCCGTTGTGCAGGTTCAGCATCAATTGTTCGATGGCGTGTTCGGTGTCCTTGACCTTGCGCGCGTCGGCGGCAGCGATGGCCACGTACTCCGGATTACGCGTGCCAAACAACCTCACGCTGGCGGCGGAGTAGGGCACGGCGATGCGGTTGTCACTGTCGGAGTCGCCGGAGCTGGCACCTTTTTCCGCCAGTACCCCGACCACCTGAAACGGCACGTTCTCGATCAGGATGTACTGGCCGATCGGGTTCGGTATGTCTTTGAGGAGTTTGGTGCGCACCTTGTGGCCGATCACTGCAACGGCTGCCGCGTTCTGTTCGTCGGCCTCTGTGAAGTAACTGCCCTGAACCACCGGCCAGTTGAAGATTGCCGGGAAGTTGGTGTCATTGCCGCCAACGTAACTGAGGTGATCGGCATTGCCGAAGCGCACACCGGCCTCGGCGCCGTTGACCGGCATGATCCGCTGCACTTGTGGCAGGCTCGCCAGGGCATGCACATCGTCAAGAGTGATGATGCCCGGTGGCGTTCGCGGGTTGGGCGCCGAGCCGCTGAGATAAATGATGTTCGAGCCGAACGCGCCCATTTGTGCCATGACCTGGCGCTTGCTGCCTTCGCCGACCGCGAGCATGACCACCACCGAGGCCACACCGATGATGATGCCGAGCAGGGTCAGCGCGGTGCGGAAGCGGTTGATCCACATCACCCGCCACGCGGCGTGCAGGGCGTCCACCAGTTCGCCTTTCCAGGCGCCGGTAGCTTCGGCGCCTTCGCTCAAGCGCTTGCGCAGATCCACCGCTTGCAGGGCGCCGGGATTGGCACTGTGCTGGGCGTCGGGGTTGTCTCTGGCGCTATCGCTGATGATCAAGCCATCGCTGATTTCGATAATGCGCTTGGCACGCGCCGCCACTTCGCGGTCGTGGGTGATGAGAATGACCACATGGCCCTGGCTCGCCAGTTCATCGAGCAGCGCCATGACTTCCTTGCCGCTGTGGCTGTCGAGGGCGCCGGTCGGTTCGTCGGCCAGAATGATGTGGCCGCCATTCATCAGTGCGCGGGCAATCGACACGCGTTGTTGCTGGCCTCCGGAAAGCTGATGGGGGCGGTTGCCGGTGCGCGAGGCGAGGCCGAGACGGTCGAGCAGGGCGGCGGCGCGGGCATGCCGTTCGGCGGCGGGGGTGCCGGCGTAGATGGCCGGCATCTCGACGTTCTCCTGGGCCGAGCCGGACGGAATCAGGTGATAGCCTTG
Source organism: Pseudomonas sp. 43A (assembly GCF_013363935.1). Lineage (NCBI taxonomy): Bacteria > Pseudomonadati > Pseudomonadota > Gammaproteobacteria > Pseudomonadales > Pseudomonadaceae > Pseudomonas > Pseudomonas sp. 43A. The sequence continues at coordinate 4,910,960 of NZ_CP054880.1, read as the reverse complement.
AAACACGAAACCGAAGGCTTCGCGCCGCAGCCAGGCCAGTTCATCGCTGTCGAGGCCGGCGACGTTTTCCCCGGCGAAGCGGTATTCGCCGGACGTCGGCCGGTCGAGGCAGCCGAGAATGTTCATCAGTGTCGATTTGCCGGAACCGGACGCGCCGACAATCGCTACGAACTCGCCGGCGTGAATCGACAGGTCGATGCCGCGCAACACGTGAACTTCGGGAGCGTCACCGCCGCCGTAGGATTTGCGGATGTCCTGCAGGTCGATCAGAGGCGTTTGCATTCAACCTCCGCTGCCGTCGGCCGGGCCGATCAGCAAGTGATCGCCTTCGTTCAAGCCCTCGATAATCTGCACGTTGAGACGGTCGCTGATGCCGGTGCGTACTTCGCGGGACTGAATCTCGCCATTGGCGGCGATGACCTGCGCGGTCTGCCGATTGGCCGCCGCGCTGCCTTGCAGGGCGGCGACCGGTGCGGTGAGCACGTTTTTCGCCTGGTCGGCGACGAAGAACACTTGCGTGGTCATCTCTGCCATCAAGGCGTTGTCGGCGTTGTCGACGTCCAGCAGCACGGTGTACAGCACTACGCGCGCGCTGCCGCTTTTGCTCGAGCTGGCCGGGCTGCCACCGCCCTGGCTGGTCTGGTCCAGCGGTTTGGGTGGCACCGGCAGGATTTGCCGAACGGTGCTGCTCCAGCGCCGATTGCCACCGCTGAGTGTGGTGAAGTAAGCAGTCATGCCCGGTTTTACATGGCCGATATCGGCCTCGGAGACCTCGGCCCAGACCGTCATCGGCGACAGTTTGGCGATGCGCAGGATCAGTGGCGTCTGCTGCTGGGCATTGAGTGTCTGGCCTTCGCGGGCATCGAGTGCGACCACGGTGCCTTCCATCGGCGCATAAATGCGCGTGTAACCGAGTTCGGCCTGATCACTGCGCAGACTGGCCTCGGCCTGACGGATCTGGGCGCGGAACATGTCGATACGTGCCTGGGTGGCCTTGAGCTCGGCGCGGGCGGTCTGCACGTCTTCTTCACGGGTGGCGCCGCCGGCCGCGAGGTTCTGCTGGCGCTGGTACTTCTGCCGCGCCAGTTCGTGCTGCGCCTGTTGCTCTTGCAGCTGCGCCTTGAGATTTTCGATGGAGAACTGGCTGGCGTCGAGCTTGGCCTTTTGCGTCGACGGGTCGATTTCGACGAGCAATTGGCCTTGCTTGACCACGTCGCCGACTTCCACATGGATTTTGCGGATTTGCCCGGAAGCCTGGGCGCCGACGTCCACATAGCGCCGTGGCTGCAAAGTGCCAAGGGCAGTGACGCTGCTTTCAATGTCGCCGCGACTGACTTGCACGGTGGCGAACTTGTCCCGGCCGGGCGGCAATATCTGCCAGGCGGCTACGGCGACAACGGGAATCAGACAAAGGGCTACGAGCAGGGCGCGTCGGGCGGGGCGGGGACGTTTCATGCAGGATTCCGGCCAGTGAGAATCGACCCGTCATCCAGCCGGCACCGCACGCGGGCCACGACCGAACGCTGGCGCAGGAGGCGACAGATACGGGGAGCTGTCCTTTAAACGAGAGACGCGGCAGGTAATTTAAGCGCTGAAAAACCCGGTAACAGGTATAGATGCCCACAATTTGTCGGGCAAATTGAAACAGCACTTTAAATCTATATGAGAATTACTATAAATTACGCATCTGAAATTGCCACCATCGTGCCATTGTCGTTTTGACCCTGGCGGATCTGGCTCAAGGATCGAAACCGCACCGTTGCGGTCGGGAGTCATGTTGGAAAACTACTATCGCGAGCTGGTGTGTTTCCTTAACGCCAGGCTGGGCAACCGTCAGGTGGCCGAAGATGTGGTGCATGACGCTTATGTGCGGGTGCTGGAGCGTTCCAGCGACACGCCGATCGAACAACCGCGTGCCTTCCTTTATCGCACGGCATTGAACCTGGTCATCGATGATCATCGGCGCAACGCCTTGCGTCAGGCCGAGCCGCTTGACGTGCTGGACAGCGAAGAGCGCTATTTCACCCCGTCGCCCCATGGAACCCTTGATCACGGTCAGCGCCTGGCGATGCTTCAGCGCGCACTTGCAGAATTGTCGCCGCTGTGTCGCGAAAGTTTTCTGCTGCGCAAGATTGAAGGCCTGTCCCATAACGAAATCGCCGAGAGCCTCGGGATTTCCAAAGCGCTGGTAGAGAAACACATCGTCAATGCCATGAAACATTGCCGGCTACGCATCAAACAATGGGACGCCCATTGAGCCTTCCTCAGTAAATTTTTTTTCACCGTCCTCGTTCCTACTCAACAGACGATCTGCTGTCCTGCTTCGGGCCGGTCAGGTCACCCAGGCTTTATCCCCACGGTTGAGGGGTTCATCCAGAGGACACTGGAAATGACACAGGCAATTGCATCGCCCATCGTTCACGACCTGATCGGCGTCGGTTTCGGCCCTTCGAACCTGGCGCTGGCCATCGCTCTGCAAGAGCGCGGCCCGACCCAGGGCGAGTTGGATGTGCTGTTCCTCGACAAGCAGGCCAACTACAGCTGGCACGGCAACACCCTGTCGACCCAGAGCGAGTTGCAGATTTCCTTCCTCAAGGATCTGGTGACCCTGCGCAATCCGACCAGCCCGTATTCCTTCGTCAATTACCTGAAGTACCACGGTCGTCTGGTCGACTTCATCAACCTCGGCACCTTCTATCCATGCCGCATGGAGTACAACGACTACCTGCGTTGGGTCGCCGGGCAGTTCACCGAACAAAGCCGTTACGGCGAAGAAGTGCTGACCATTGAGCCGGTGCTGCACAACCATCAGGTTGAAGCGCTGCGCGTGATTTCCCGTGGCAGCGATGGCCAGCAGCATGTGCGGACCACCCGTTCGGTGGTGGTCAGCGCCGGCGGCACGCCGCGTATTCCCGAGGCGTTCAAAGCGCTGAAGGGCGACACTCGCGTGTTCCACCACTCGCAGTATTTGTCGCAAATGGCCAAGCAGCCGTGTGTGAACAATCAGCCGATGAGCATCGCGATCATCGGTGGCGGGCAGAGTGCGGCGGAAGCCTTTATCGACCTGAACGATTCGTTCCCGTCGGTACAGGTCGACATGATCCTGCGCGGCTCGGCCCTGAAACCTGCGGATGACAGCCCGTTCGTCAACGAAGTGTTTTCGCCGGAATTCACCGACCTGGTGTTCCAGCAGAACAGCGCCGAGCGTGAGCGTCTGGTCAACGAGTACCACAACACCAACTACTCGGTGGTCGACATTGACCTGATCGAACGCATCTACGGCATCTTCTATCGTCAGAAGGTGTCCGGGATTGCCCGTCACGCGTTCCGCACGCTGACCACTGTCGAGAGCGCTACTGCCACCGACAACGGTATCGAACTGGCCGTGCGCAACAGCGCCACTGGCGAAGTCACCGTGCGCAATTACGATGCGGTTGTTCTGGCCACCGGCTACGAGCGGCAGATGCATCGCAAACTGCTGGCGCCGCTGGAAGAATACCTGGGTGATTTCGAAGTTGATCGCAACTACAAACTGATTACCGACGAACGCTGCAAGGCCGGCATCTACATGCAGGGCTTCTGCCAGGCCAGCCATGGTTTGAGCGATACGTTGCTGTCGGTGTTGCCGATTCGCGCGGACGAGATTGCCGGTTCTTTGTATGAGCATGGCAAAAACCGTGGGCATCGTTCGATGGCGGATCTGCTGTTGGCGACTGCCAGCTGATTTTTTAGCGCCTCACATACCGCTTTCGCGAGCAAGCTCGCTCCCACAGGGGATTTTCATTGAACACAGATTTTGTGTCAGATGAAGATCCAGTGTGGGAGCGAGCTTGCTCGCGAAGGGGCCATCAAAAGCGCCACACATTCTGTTCCTGAACCCTTCCTGAACATCCCCCATATTCCCCGACACACTGCCTTTTGCGGGTTTACTCTCCAATCATCGGGGCGTAAGCTTCGCGCGTTTTCATCAATAGCGGAGACCCACAGTGGGTACTTGTTCGAGTGACAGTTGTCGGCCGGTCTCGGTAACCGGCAGATTCTCGGCAAGATAACGCGCAGACTTTCTCTGTCGTTGTCTCGCCGTAAAAGCGAGCAGCGGCATCCCGTGCATGACCCGTCCTGGGCCATGGCTAGACGTCCTTCTCATCGACGCTGAACAGAGCGTGATTGCGACTTTATTGTTGTGATCGCAGCCCTATCGACACGCCTGTCTTTCCTGACCGGCGCGCCAGGCCTTACCGTGCCGGTTTTTCCGGCGGACGAGGCGCGGCCGTACCTGCTTGACGGTTTCCCGGCTGACCATAGGGGCAACAGCCATGAAACTTACGCTCAAGGAATTTTTCGCAGGTTTTCTGCGGACCCGCCACATCGCCCGGCACTTCCGTCGCCTGGCGCTGCTGGAGTCGATCAACGACACCACGGTCAGCCGTGAAGTCCCACCCACTTTGGCCAACACCCTGGTCGATGCCGCGCATTGCGACACCGCGGGTTTACTGTCGTCACTCGGCACGCATTCCGATGGCCTGACCGATTTCGAAGTCGATGCGCTGCGTGCGCAGTACGGCCTCAACGAGGTCGAGCACGAGCAGCCGCTGCCATGGTGGACTCACCTGTGGCACTGCTACAAAAACCCGTTCAACCTGCTGTTGACCCTGTTGGCGGTGATCTCGTGGCTGACTGAAGACCTCAAGGCCGCCGTGGTGATTTTCTCCATGGTGGTGCTGTCGACGCTGCTGCGCTTCTGGCAGGAAAGCAAATCCAACCAGGCCGCTGATGCACTGAAAGCCATGGTCAGCAACACCGCCACGGTAATGCGCCGTGACGCGCCGCGCAGCGAATTGCCGATCAAGCAACTGGTGCCGGGCGATCTCATCGTGCTCTCGGCCGGTGACATGATTCCTGCTGATTGCCGGGTGCTCAGCGCCAAGGACCTGTTCGTCAGCCAGGCGGCGATGACCGGTGAATCGATGCCGGTCGAGAAGTTTCCACGTCAGGCTGATCGCGATACGCGCAATCCGCTGGAGCTGGAAAACATCCTGTTCATGGGCACCAACGTCGTGTCCGGCACAGCGGTGGCGGTGATCCTGACCACCGGCAATAGCACCTATTTTGGTGCGCTGGCTCAGCGTGTCGGCGCGACTGATCGCGCAGTGACGTCGTTCCAGCAAGGCGTCAACAAAGTCAGCTGGCTGTTGATCCGTTTCATGTTCGTGATGGCGCCGCTGGTACTGTTCATCAACGGCTTCACCAAGGGTGACTGGACCGAAGCACTGCTGTTCGCGCTGTCGATTGCCGTCGGCCTGACCCCGGAAATGTTGCCGATGATCGTCACCTCGACGCTGGCCAAAGGTGCGGTGTTTCTGTCGCGCAAAAAAGTCATCGTCAAACGTCTTGATGCGATCCAGAACTTTGGCGCCATGGACGTGCTGTGCACCGACAAGACCGGCACGCTGACTCAGGACAAGATCTTCCTGGCGCGCAATGTCGACGTCTGGGGTGAAGACTCCGATGACGTGCTGGAAATGGCTTACCTCAACAGCTACTACCAGACCGGCCTGAAAAACCTGCTCGACGTCGCGGTGCTGGAACACGTGGAAGTCCACCGCGAACTGAAAGTCGGCACGGCATTTCGCAAGGTCGATGAGATCCCGTTCGACTTCAATCGTCGGCGCATGTCGGTGGTGGTCGAAGGGCGTGGCCAGCCACATCAACTGATCTGCAAAGGCGCGGTGGAAGAAGTCTTGGCGGTGTGCAGCCGCGTGCGTCACGGCGAGGTCGATGAAGCCTTGAGCGATGAATTGCTGACCCGGATTCGTCAGGTCACCGCAGCATTCAACGCTGAAGGCTTGCGCGTAGTGGCGGTAGCCGCTCGCTCGATGCCTGAAGGTCGTGAGATTTACAGCCTGGCCGATGAACAGGAACTGACGCTGATCGGTTACGTGGCGTTCCTCGATCCACCGAAGGAAAGCACCGCGCCGGCGCTCAAAGCCTTGGCCGAACATGGCGTAGCGGTGAAAGTGCTGACCGGCGACAACGAACTTGTGACCGCGAAGATCTGCCGCGAAGTGGGTCTCGCGCAACAAGGTCTGCTGCTGGGCAACGACGTCGAGCGCATGAGCGATGCCGAACTGGCGGTGGCCGTGGAGAAGACCAACGTGTTCGCCAAACTGACGCCGTCGCACAAGGAGCGCATCGTGCGCATCCTCAAAGGCAACGGCCATGTGGTCGGGTTCATGGGTGACGGCATCAACGACGCACCCGCGCTGCGCACCGCCGACATTGGAATTTCCGTGGACAGCGCGGTGGACATCGCCAAGGAAGCGGCGGACATCATCCTCCTCGAAAAGAGTCTGATGGTATTGGAGGAGGGCGTGCTCGAAGGGCGTCGCACCTTCGCCAACATGCTCAAGTACATCAAGATGACCGCCAGTTCCAACTTCGGCAACGTGTTCTCGGTGCTGGTCGCCAGTGCGTTCATTCCGTTCCTGCCGATGCTGCCGATGCACCTGCTGGTGCAGAACCTGCTCTACGACATTTCGCAGATTGCGATTCCATTCGATAACGTCGATGAGGAAATGCTGAAGAAACCACAACGCTGGCAGCCGGGCGACGTCGGGCGCTTCATGCTGTTCTTCGGCCCGATCAGTTCGATCTTTGACATCACCACGTTCGCCTTGATGTGGTACGTGTTTGACGCCAACACCCCGGATCACCAGACGCTGTTCCAGTCCGGCTGGTTCGTGGTCGGGCTACTGACCCAGACGCTGATCGTGCACATGATCCGTACGCCGAAGATTCCGTTCCTGCAAAGCCGCGCCGCCATGCCGCTGCTGGTGATGACCGGAATCATCATGGCGGTCGGCATCTTCCTGCCGATGGGGCCGCTGGCGCACTACTTCAAATTGCAGGCGCTGCCGTCGCTGTACTTCGTGTTCCTGCCGGTGATTCTGCTGGCGTACATGGCGCTGACCCAGGCAGTGAAAGGTTTCTACATCCGCCGCTTCGGCTGGCAGTAATGCTGCCCCTGTAGGAGTGAGCCTGCTCGCGATAGCAATCTGTCAGTCAAAATTTCAGCGACTGACACACCGCTATCGCGAGCAGGCTCACTCCTACAGGGGATTTGGGTGTTTTCAAGGACAAGACTATGCAAGCCATCAACAACCTCAACCTCGATTCGCTGCTCGACACCCTCGTCAGCCTTAGCGCTGCATTCATCCTCGGTGGCCTGATCGGCTTCGAGCGCCAGTACCGGCAACGCACCGCCGGCCTGCGCACCAACGTCCTGGTCGCCGTCGGCGCGGCGATTTTTGTCGACATGGCCAACCGTCTCGCCGGTGCTGAAGGCGCGGTGCGCGTGGTTGCCTACGTGGTCTCCGGCATCGGCTTTCTTGGCGCCGGCGTGATCATGCGAGAAGAAGGCAACGTACGTGGCCTCAATACCGCCGCGACTCTGTGGACCTCCGCCGCAGTCGGCGCTTGCGCGGGTGCTGATCTGCTCGCCGAAGCCGTGCTCGGCACACTGTTCATTCTGGCCGCCAACACCTTGCTGCGGCCGATCGTCAACAACATCAACCGTCAGCCTTTGGATGTGGTCTCGGCGGAAGTCACCAACATTGTCTACGTCATCGCTCGACGTTCACAGCAAACCGCCGTGTTCGCTTTGCTCGAAGCCGAGCTTGAGCGCAGCAATTACCCGGCCAGTGATGTCGACGTCCATGCCTTCGGTGCCGATGAAATCGAGATCGAAGCCACCCTGGCGACCACTTCGGTGGATGGTGATGAACTGGATGCTCTGGTGGCACGGATCTCGACGTCGGCGCTGGTGGTGCAGGCGTTCTGGAGTCCGAGTACCACCGAATGAGTGGCAACCGTGCTGACGCGCAGGCGAAGGGCCAATTTTTTCGGAAAAGTCCTACAGAAGCTGCCGATCAGGTTGCGTAGTCTTGCCGCACCCGAAAACCTGGCTGCCAAGAGATTGAGCATGATCAATAAAGCCCTGCGTATCCTCATCGCCGACACGCAACACTTTTACCGGATGAAAATCGAGCGGTTGTTCAACGAGCTCGATTACTACCGTGTTGCACCGGTGCAGAGCCTCGCCGAGCTGTTGACACTGGTGGACTACGGTTGCGAACCGTTCGATGTGGTAGTCATCAACGCCGAACTGGCGGGCGGCGCGCTGGATCTGCCGGAATTCCTGCTCGATAACCCGCAGGTGCGTCATGCGTTGGTCTACAAAGTGCCGTCGAAAACGATACAGATGGCCGAGGGCTTTGCCCAAGGCAACCTGCAGATCAGTCATGCGGCATTGCCCAATGCACAGGCGATCATGCATTTGATGGCGTGGGTCGACGGACCTCGGTCGGAGCAGGATGAGGCGGTGCGGCGTCTGGCTTATGCATAGAAAGACACTGGGCGCAACTGTCAGGTCTGACAGGTGATTCACTTCCCGTTACGTGTAACAGTCCCAGCGCAGCCACTGAGTCCGCGTGAGCCTGTGCCAGTGGTCCGTCGTCAGATTTTGCACCGGGAGTGGACATGAGGTCAGCGCTGATCGTCGAGGATCATCCGGTGGTGCGCGCCGCCGTTAAAATCGTGTTGCAGGCCGAAAGCTTCAAACAGATACATGAGGTTTCCACTGGCGAGCAAGTGCTGGAAATGATCCGTGAGCACTCGCCACAGCTGGTGGTGCTGGATCTCAATTTACCGGGGCTCAGTGGCCTGGATGTGATCGTGCGCATCAAAGCCAACTTCCCGGCCTGCCGAATACTGGTGTTCTCACTGCATGCGCCGGAGATCTATCAGGAACGCTGCCTGCGCGCCGGAGCCATGGCTTATGTGACCAAAAGCAATCAATTGCAGCAGCTGCACAAGGCGATCCAGGCGCTGATGGCGGGCTACAGCTATTTCAGCGCGCTGCCTGAAAGCACCAGTACTTTGAACGCTATCCAGCTATCGGAAAAGCAGATGATCGATCAGCTTTCCGATCGTGAGCTGGCCATTTTGCTGCAACTGGCACAAGGCAAAGCCAACAAGACCATTGCCCAGGACATGCACCTGAGCCACAAAACCGTCAGCACCTACAAGACCCGCCTGATGATCAAGCTGGGAATTTTGTCACTGGTGATGCTACGCGAATTTGCCCAACGTAACAGTTTGATTTGAGGATCGGCCATGGAGCTGCGTCGGGTCGTTTTCGCGCTGTTGATGACCCTCGGCGCATCGGCAGGAGCAAACGACGCGCCAGTGATGCTGGAAGTGCTGAGCCGGACCCGCCCGGAAAATATCCAGATACGACTGGATGAACAGGATCGTCAATGGCTGCAGGAGCACCCACTCTTGCGCGTCGGTATTTCAGGGCCCGACTATCCGCCGTTCGAGGTGACGCGCAATCGGCATGAGCTGGAAGGGCTGACGGCTGATTACGCGGATCTGATCGCGCAATTGCTCAACGTGCGAATACAGGTACAACGCTACGCCAACCGGGATGCGGCCATGGCCGCGCTCAAACACGGTGAAGTGGAGCTGCTGGGCACTTCGAACAGTTTTGAGCTTGCTGATCCTGCGTTCATTTTGTCCCGGGCCTACGCCGAAGATCAGCCGATGCTGGTGACCCGACTCGAAGAAACCTTGCCGGTGGATCTTGCGGGCAAGCGCGTGGCCATGGTCGAGGATTATCTGCCGTTGGCGAGTGTGCAGGCGTTCTATCCCGAAGCCAACGTGCAGCGCTACCCGTCGGCGATGGATGCACTCGGCGCCGTGGCGTTTGGCACAGATGACGTTTACCTGGGCGACTTCATCAGTGCCAACTACTTGATCAACACCAATTATCGTAACGATCTGCAGTTGACCGGGCCGGCCGGGCTCGACGCCAATCCGTTCGGTTTTGCGCTGCTGCGTAGCCAGGTGCGCCTCAAGCGTATCGTTGACAAGGCGTTGGCAGTCATCCCCATGGAGCATCGGCAGCGCATCGAACAGCGCTGGAGTGCCGGCCTCGCCGAGATGGCGGAACAATCACGGGTGCAACTCAGTGCCGTCGAGCGGCAATGGCGAGATCAGCATCCAGTGATACGGGTCGGCGGCATTGAAGACTTCGCTCCTCTGACGTTCTTTGACGCGGATGGCCGTTTCAGTGGGCTTTCAGCGCAACTGCTGGCCTTGATCAGCCAGCGTAGCGGGTTGAATTTCGAGATTGTCCGAGGGAACTCGCTGGATCGTCAGATCGAGCAATTGAAGGCCGGGGAACTGGATCTGTTGCCCGTGGTAACGCCCAGCAGTGAGCGCGAAAACGAACTGCAATTTACCCGTGCCTATCTGAATAATCCGTTTGTGCTGGTCAGTGCGGCAACGACGCAGGGTGTGCGCAGTCTCGACGATCTGCAGGGCAAACGCTTGGCGATTTATCGCGGCCATCCATTGCGTGGTTATCTGCAGGAACGCGTCGCGCGCTTACGCATTGTCGACGTCAGAAGTCCCGCCGAGGGCATGGAAATGATTGCCAAGGGGCAGGTCGACGCCACGGTCAGCTCTTTGCTGGTCGCGCGCTTTCTGATCTCGCGTCATTACCGTGATCGTCTGCGCATCGCCAGTACCATCGGCGACCAACCGGCCCGTATCGCGCTGGCCACTGCGCCGCAAGCATCGACGTTGCATTCGATCCTGAACAAGGCGCTGTTGAGCATCGCCCCGCAACAGATGGACGAACTGGTCGAACGCTGGAGCCATGACGTGGTGGTGGATGACAGCTATTGGTTGCGGCATCGCCGTGAGATTGTCTTTGGTTTTGCCGGTGCGGCAGGCTTGCTGATACTGGCGCTGGCGTGGATCGGTTTTCAGCGCTGGCAGATCCGCCAGCGTCAGCAGTGGTTACGGCAATTGCAGCAAGCCAAGGACGCAGCGGACGATGCCAACCGGGCCAAGACCACGTTTCTGGCAACCATGAGCCATGAAATTCGTACCCCGATGAACGCCCTTATCGGCATGCTCGAGCTGGCCTTGAAACGGGCAGAGGAAGGTGTCACCGATCGATTGGCGATTCAGGTAGCCTCCAACGCCGGCCAACAGTTGTTGGCATTGATCGGTGACATTCTCGACATCGCGCGTATCGAGACTGGCCATTTGTCCCTCGCTCCCGAACGGGCCAATCTGCGTGAACTGGTGGTGTCGGTGTGTCGGGTGTTCGAGGGGCTGGCACGGCAGAAACGCTTGCTGTGGCACATCGAACTGGATGCCCATAGCGACGTCGACATATTGATTGATCCGACGCGCTTCAAGCAGGTGCTGTCAAACCTGCTGAGCAACGCGATCAAGTTCACCGAAGAAGGCGAAGTGAGTCTGTGGCTGGTTGTGACGCCAACGTCAGCCGAGCGACTGGCGGTGAAAGTGCTCATCGAAGACAGCGGGATCGGGATCAGCAATGAGGACCGGCAACGGCTGTTCAGTCCGTTCGTGCAGGCGAGCAATAACGTTCGATCGGCGCGCAGCGGTTCCGGTCTGGGCCTGGTGATCAGTCGCAGCCTGTGCGAAATGATGGGCGGCGAATTGCGGCTCGACAGTGAACCGGGTCTCGGGACTCGGGTTGAAATCAGACTCCAGATGCCTCTGCTGCAGGCGTTGTCACACGTTCCGGCCTCCCCGCAAGTACTGGAGACGGTTGGGCATTCACTCAGTGTTCTGGTGGTGGACGATCATCCGGTCAATCGTTTGTTGTTGTGCTGGCAGTTGAGTGAACTGGGGCATCGCACGGTTGACACCGAGGACGGTCATGCCGGGCTGGAGCGGTGGCGGGCACAGGCGTTCGATGTGGTGATCACCGACTGCAACATGCCGCGGCGTAACGGCTACGCGCTCGCGCGGGCCATTCGTGATGAGGAAGCGCAGCGCGCTCGGGCACCTTGCCTGATCCTCGGGTTTACCGCCAACGCGCAAGTGGAGGAGAAGCTTCGCTGCCTCGATGCCGGTATGGATGAGTGCCTGTTCAAACCGATTCGCTTGCACGATCTGCAGCAGGCCTTGAAGGGGGCCAGCCATTGTGACAGTGAAGTTCAGTCGGTCGAGGAGGTCGCCCTGAAGGAGCTCGATCTGAGTACGCTGGAGCAGATGGCTGGCAATGACCATTCGATGATCCAACGCCTGCGTGAAGAAGTATTGAACAGCCTGCACAACGATCTGCAACAACTCGACCAGATGAACCATGAACAAGACCGCTCCGGGCTGCGCGAGTTGGCCCATCACATCAAGGGGGGCGCGCAAATGGTCGGCGCGGCGCGGCTGGTGTCCGCGTGCACGGATCTGGAAGAGGCTTGCCGTGCGACCGAAGCCGTGGCGGTCGTCATGGCGATCAAGACGTTGCGCGATGCCATGCACGGCCTCGCGCAACGTCTTGAGACTTAACGGTTCAATCCCACTGTGGCGCAATGCCTGTTGGACTGGTCAGGCGATAGCCACGATCGAGCGTGGCGATGTGCATCATGTCGGTATCGCTCAGCGTGATTGCGGTGGCGCCGAGGTTGCTGAGCAGGTTGGCGCGCTTGGTCGATGACGGAATAACCGCATAACCCGATTGCATCGCCCAGGCAAGAGTGACTTGCGCCGGGGTGGCCTGCAGGCGCTCGGCGATCTGCTGGATCAGCGGGTCCTTCAGTACTTCGCCGTAAGCGAGGGTCATGTACGAGGTGATGTGAATACCCTGGCTGCGGGCGAACTCGACCACTTGGCGGTTTTGCAGGTACGGATGCAACTCGATCTGGTGGGTCGCGATGTTTTCGGCGCCGACGGCCGCAATGGCCTGTTTCATCAGGTCGATGGTGAAGTTCGAAATGCCGATCTGCCGGGTCAGGCCCAGACGCTTGGCTTCCAGCAATGCGCCCATGAATTCTTCGACCGGCACTTGGTCGTCCGGCGATGGCCAGTGGATGAGCGTCAGGTCGAGGTAATCGGTCTGCAGCTTCTCCAGGCTCTCTTTGAGACTGGCGATCAGACGCTCCCTGGCGAAGTTGGCAATCCAGATCTTGCTGGTGATGAACAGCTCATCGCGGGGGATGCCGCTGGCCGCAATGGCCACACCGACATCGGCTTCGTTTTCGTAGATCTGCGCGGTGTCGATGACCCGGTAGCCGAGCTCCAAGGCGTTGTTCACCGAATCGATGACCACCTGGCCTTGCAGACGAAATGTACCAAGACCGAAAGCGGGAACAGACATGAAAGACTCCAGGGGTTGCAGTGGGAATGGCCAGGAGTATCCGCATCCGGATGGTTGAGAAAAACCGCTGACGGGACAAAGCACTGTTGATCAGAAGTCATGAATCATTTCCAGGATTTGTGTTGTCCGGGCTGGCCTCTTCGCGAGCAAGCTCGCTCCCACATTGGAATGCGTGCTCTTGTGGGAGCGAGCTTTGCTCGCGAAGGGCGCACCACCAATTCAGGCAATATCGCTGTGCGCAAACTCTTCGCCGAGAAAATCGATCAAGGTACGCACCGACGGCAGCAACCCGCGCCGCGACGGAAAGATCGCATGCACCACCCCGCACTTCGGTGCCCAACCGGGAATCAACTCGACCACGCGTCCGGCGGCAATGTCCTCACGCACCACCACACTCGGCAAGTGCGCCACGCCGACCCCGGCAATCACTGCCTGACGCAAGGCGATCAGATCATCAGTGACCAGCCGTGGCGTATGGCGGATCAGCGCCGTGTTGTCATTCGGCCCCAGCAACTCCCACTGATACTCACGCTGCGCCGCGCCCCAGTGCAGGCTCGGCAGTCCGTTGAGATCCGCAGGCGAGGGCGGTGACGACAGGCGTTCGACAAACTGCGGGCTGCCGACCACTGATTGCGTACTGTTGCCGAGCACTTTCATGACCATGTCGGTGTTCTCCAGTGGCGGAAAACGCACTCGCAGCGCAATGTCGAATCCTTCGTGAATCAAATCGACCCGGCGGTTGGTGCTCTCGATGAACAACTCCACCAGCGGGTACTTGAGCATATAGCGCGTGAGCATCGGCCCGACCCACGAATTGAGCAGCGCCGTCGGGCAACTCAGGCGCACCAGGCCTTGTGGTTCGGAACGATTGCGCTCGATCAGCTCGGCGGCGCTTTCGGCCTCGACGCGCATCGCAAGGCAGCGCTGGTAGTAGGCTTGACCGATTTCGGTCAATGAACAGTGGCGACTGGTGCGGTGCAGCAGGCGCACGCCGAGGCGTTCTTCCAGTTCGGAAATCCGTCGGCTGAGCTTTGATTTGGGCATGTCCAGCGCCCGCCCGGCGGCAGCGAAACCATGATGTTCGACTACTTGGGTGAAGTAGTAGAGGGTGTTGAGGTCTTCCACCATCGTTCTCCATATAGAACGCTAAGGCTGATTTTTGCAGTCTAGTGCATTAATGGTCATGGATTTAAGCTTGATCCATCGCATCACTCACCCTATTGGAGACGACCATGAAAAATATCATCGGTATCTACACCAGCCCGCGCGGCCATTGGGTCGGCGATGGTTTCCCGGTTCGCACGCTGTTTTCCTACGACAACCTGGGCAAGCACATCAGCCCATTCCTGCTGCTCGATCACGCCGGCCCTGCCGATTTCACCCCGACCACCGAACGCCGTGGCGTTGGTCAGCATCCGCACCGTGGTTTCGAAACCGTGACTATCGTGTATGAAGGCGAAGTGCAGCACCGCGACTCGACCGGCAGCGGCGGCATCATCGGCCCGGGCGATGTGCAATGGATGACCGCCGCTTCCGGGATCCTCCACGAGGAGTTCCACTCGGAAAACTTCGCCAAGACCGGCGGCAAACTGGAAATGGTCCAGCTGTGGGTCAACCTGCCGGCCAAGGACAAAATGGCCGCGCCGGGCTATCAGACCATTCTCGACAGCGACATCCCGAGCATCGCGCTCAAGGACAACGCGGGCAGCCTTCGGCTGATCGCCGGTGAGTTCGATGGCCACACCGGTCCGTCGCGCACCTTCACACCGATCGACGTGTGGGATCTGCGCCTCAACGCCGGCAAGTTGCTGACGCTGGATCTGCACGAAGGCCGCAATACCGCGTTGGTGGTGTTGAAAGGCTCGGTGCAGGTCAACGGTGTGGAATCGGTGCGCGAAGGGCAGTTGGCGCTGTTCGAACGTGACGGCCATCAGTTGACGCTCGAAGCCAGCCAGGACGCGGTGGTGTTGCTGCTCAGCGGCGAGCCGATCGACGAACCGATCGTCGGCCACGGCCCGTTCGTGATGAACACCGAGCAGGAAATTCACCAGGCGTTCGCCGACTTCCAGTCCGGCCGCTTCGGCCAGATGCACGCTTAACGCACAACCACTCCGCTCTACACAGGACGCGTAGGCCGGTTCGCAGGCCAGGGATGGCTGTTGCCTATAGAAAAGAGGACACGCACATGAACACTGTCAATGCAGCGAACTTCGACGGCCAGAAACCGACCATCGATGCCAACGACGCGGCCATGTTGTTGATCGACCACCAGAGCGGTCTGTTCCAGATCGTCAAGGACATGGACGTGCCGCAACTGCGCGCCAACGCCATCGCACTGGCCAAGGCCGCGACCTTGTTGAAGATGCCGGTGATCACCACCGCCTCCGTGCCGCAAGGGCCGAACGGGCCGTTGATTCCGGAGATTCACGAAGCCGCACCGCATGCGCAATACGTGGCGCGCAAAGGCGAGATCAATGCCTGGGACAACCCGGAGTTTCACGCCGCCGTGAAAGCCACCGGCAAGAAAACCCTGGTGATCGCTGGCACCTTGACCAGCGTTTGCCTGGCGTTCCCGTCGATCGCCGCCGTGCACGAAGGCTACAAGGTGTTCGCCGTGGTCGACGCGTCCGGCAATCACTCGAAACTGGCCACTGATCTGACAGTTGCCCGTTTGGCCCAGGCCGGGGTGGTGCCGATCGACATCATGGCTACGCTTTCCGAGCTGCAAGGCTCGTGGAACCGTCCCGATGCCGAGCAGTGGGCGGCCGTCTACGCCCAGGCCATGCCGCATTATCAATTGCTGATCGAGAGCTACCTCAAGGCTCAGCAAGTCGCGAACGAACACGAAGTGCTGGATTCCCAGCGCTGATTGTTTCATCCACGCCGACCCGACGTCGGCTCAGACAACACGCGAGGATTACTGCAATGACCACTCAATACAAACGTCTGGACAAGAACAACGCTGCGGTACTGCTGGTCGACCATCAGGCCGGGCTGCTGTCGCTGGTGCGTGACATTGAACCGGACAAATTCAAGAACAACGTGCTGGCGCTGGCCGATCTGGCCAAGTACTTCAAACTGCCGACGATCCTCACCACCAGTTTCGAAACCGGCCCCAACGGCCCACTGGTGCCAGAGCTGAAAGCGTTGTTTCCTGAGGCGCCATACATCGCCCGTCCGGGGCAGATCAACGCCTGGGACAACGAAGATTTCGTCAAGGCGATCAAGGCGACTGGCAAGAAGCAGTTGATCATTGCTGGCGTGGTGACCGAGGTCTGCGTGGCATTCCCGGCACTGTCGGCGATAGAGGAAGGTTTTGATGTGTTCGTGGTCACCGATGCCTCGGGCACGTTCAACGAACTGACCCGCGAATCGGCGTGGAATCGCATGTCCTCGGCCGGCGCGCAATTGATGACCTGGTTCGGTCTGGCCTGCGAACTGCATCGCGACTGGCGCAACGACATCGAAGGGTTGGGCACGCTGTTCTCCAACCACATCCCGGACTACCGCAACCTGTTCACCAGCTACAACAGCCTGACTAACGGTAAGTAACCTGGGTCACACTTCAATCTCCCTTGTGGGAGCGAGCTTGTTCGCGAAAGCGGTGGATCAGTCAAAGACGTATTGACTGACACGACGCCTTCGCGAGCAAGCTCGCTCCCACATGGGGTTTATGGTGTTTTTGCGGGGTGGTTCATCCTCTGAAATCAATTGCTCCTACACTTGCTCAATCTGTGCGATCTTCTCGCGATTGGCCCCCGTCGGAGTTGTTTGATGCTGTCTCTGCTCACCGAACATCCGTTGTTCTGCGCGTTGATCCTGATCCTTCTCGATCTCGGTCTGTGGCGTCTGATCAGTTCCCATGGCAGCGAGTGGAAACTGCTGGTGCGGGTGCTGATTTTCACGCTGTTCAGCGTGCTGCTGTTCAACGAAGGCCTCAACCCGATGGAGCCGGCGCCGTGGGCCGACAATGTGCCGCTGCACCTGGCGGCGACCGGGTTGCAGATTGGCTGGTGGCTGTTCGGCGCGCGCACCCTGACGGTGTTGATCGGTGCGGTGATGATGCAACGGGTCGGCCACACCGGGCGGCTGTTGCAGGATCTGCTCGGCGCGGTGATTTTCCTTATCGCGATCATTGCTGCGCTGGCCTATGTGCTGGATCTGCCGGTCAAAGGCGTGCTCGCCACCTCCGGCGCCCTGGCGATTATCGTTGGTCTGGCCTTGCAGAGCACGCTCAGCGACGTGTTTTCCGGGATCGTCCTCAACACCACCAAGCCGTATCAACTGGATGACTGGATTTCCATCGACGGCACCGAAGGCCGGGTCACCGATATCGATTGGCGCGCCACGCGCCTGCAAACCAGTCAGGGCAGCATGGCGGTGATCCCCAACTCGCTGGCGGCCAAGGCCAAGATCATCAACTTCAGTCGGCCGAGCAATATGTTTGGCGTCGCGGTCAGCGTGCAGGTCAGCCCGCATGCGCGGCCCAGTTCGGTGATTGAGGCACTGGAGCGGGCGATGCAGGGCTGCCGGCAATTGCTCGACACACCTGCACCGAGCGTCGCACTGAAAAGCTCCGGCAGCAGCGGTGCGGAATACGAAATCAGCGGGTTCGTGGCGTCGATGGGTGAGAAGCGCGTGGTGCGCAATCAACTGTTTGACCTGGCGTATCGGCACTTGCAGGCGTCCGGGGTCAATCTGTTGTCGAGCGATGAAAGCACTGCGCCGACCAACCTGTCGCGGCCTCGGGCGCTGCTCGACAGTTCGCCAATCTTCTCCACCCTGCGTCAGGAGGAAAAAGACACCTTCAGTCAGAACATGAGCCAGCAAACCTTCCGCGCCGGTGAAGTCATTCTCGCGGGCGGCGAGGTCAGCGATCACCTGTTCATTATCGAGTCCGGCGTGGTTTCGGTGACGTTGAAACGCCACGGTACGCCGTTCGAATCCGGGCGCATGGGGCCGGGGGAAGTGATTGGCGAGGCGGGGATTCTGTCCGATTCCTCGTTGCCGGCGGACTTTTCGGCGAAGACCTTCTGCGTGCTGTACCGCATCGAAAAATCCTACCTCAAGCCGTGCCTCGATGCGCGTCATGACATCCACGACGCGATGCAGACGCTGCTCGATTACCGCTTGCACAAGGCGCAGTCCCTGACCGAGGAAGCGCCGGCGGTGGTACCGAAAAGAGGCTTTCTGCAGTGGCTGCGCAATCGCGCCTGAAGGGTCAGGCGCCGAGTTTCTGTTCCAGATGCAAGCGCACCTGTGGCCACTCGTCGTCGATGATGCTGAAACGGACCGAATTGCGCTTGCGCCCGTCCGGCATGATCCGCTCATGCCGGACGATGCCTTCCTGCTGCGCACCAAGACGCAGGATCGCGTTGCGTGACTTCTGGTTGTTCTCGTCGGTGGTGAACTGTACGCGCACACAATCGAGCACGTCGAAGGCGTGACACAGCATCAGGTACTTGGCTTCGGTGTTGACGAAGGATTTCTGCCAACTCGCGGAGATCCAGCTGCTGCCGATTTCCAGCTTGCGATTGAGCGGGTCGATCTTCCAGAAACGTGTTGAACCGATCACTTCGCCAGTGTCTTTCAATACGATGACAAATGGCATTACCGTGCCGGCGTCACGGCCATCGAGCGCTTTTTTCAGGTAGTTGTCGACGGTGCTGGCCGACGGCACCACGGTGACGGTGAGATTCCACAGCTCGCCGTCGGCGGCGGCATGGAGCAGGGCAGCGGCGTCGGCATACTGAAGCGGGCGCAAGAGGATGCGCTGACCTTGCAGCGTGGTTGGCATGGGATTCCGGTCTCGGCAGTGCGGGCGAAAGGCGAGCGCCTATTACGCCGTACCGGGCGGATCCGATGCAACCGCCGCGATGATTGCAGGGTCAGATTTTTTACAGCCCATGGGCAGGAGCCTCAGCCGATGAAAAACCTGCGGATCGCCACCTACAACGTCAATGGCCTGCGCGCACGCTTGCCAAACCTGCTGGACTGGCTCAAGCGCGAACAGCCGGACATTGCCTGCCTGCAAGAACTCAAATCCGTCGACACGGCGTTCCCCGCCGCCGAACTGGAAGCCGCTGGTTACGGCGCGATCTGGCAGGGTCAAGCTTCGTGGAACGGCGTGGCGATTCTCGCCCGCGATGCGCAGCCACTGGAGAGCCGGCGCGGTCTGCCGGGCGATCCGGATGACAAGCACAGTCGTTATCTGGAGGCAGCGGTGCACGGCGTACTGGTCGGCTGCCTGTATCTGCCCAACGGCAATCCGCAGCCTGGGCCAAAATTCGATTACAAACTGGCCTGGTTTGAACGATTGATCAGCTATGCGAAAGACCTGCAAAGCAGCGATCACCCGGTGGTGCTGGCGGGTGACTACAACGTCGTGCCCACCGACATGGACATCTACAACACTCGTTCCTGGCTCAAGGATGCGTTGCTGCAACCGCAGAGCCGCGAGTGTTATCAGCGCTTGCTCGATCAGGGCTGGACCGATTCGCTGCGGCATCTGTATCCCGCGGATCGGCTCTATACGTTTTGGGATTACTTCCGGCAGCATTGGCAAACCAACTCCGGTTTGCGCATCGATCATCTATTGCTCAACCCGGCGCTGAGCCCGTACTTGCAGGAAGCCGGGGTAGACGCCTGGGTGCGCAACGAACCCCACGCCAGTGACCATGCGCCAACGTGGATTCGTATCGGCTCACGCAAGAAACGCTAGCGGGCGATTGGCGAAATCAATTGTTGAAACCAGTGCCCGATCCCGTATACATGGCGCTCATCAACGCAGTGACCTGCGGCCCCATGCATAAGGACCTAGCAATGAGCGAGCCACGCCTGACGAATCTGAAGCTGTACCTGCAACGCCTCGGTTTCGAAACGCCACCAGCACCGACACTTGAGACCTTGCGTCTCCTGCAATTGCGCCATACCGGCGTGTTTCCTTTCGAGAACCTGGCGACGATTACCGGGGCTCCGGTGTTGATCGATCTGCCGTCCATCGAGGAAAAAGTCCTGCTCGGTGGGCGCGGTGGCTACTGCTATGAGCTGAATAACCTGTTCTTTGCCTTGTTGCTGGAATTGGGTTTCGACGCTCGGGCCATCAGCGGGCGGGTGGTGATGAATCAGCCGGAAGGCAGCTGGACGGCACGCACGCACCGTTTGAGTCTGGTGACCATCGACGACGTGCGTTACATCAGCGATGTCGGCTTCGGTGGCATGGTCCCGACCGCGCCGCTGCTCCTCGACACCGAGACCGAGCAAGCGACCCCTCACGAACCTTATCGCATTGAAAAGCAGGCCGACGGCTACATGCTGCGTGCCAACGTAACGGGTGAATGGCGGCCGATGTACCTGTTTGACCTGCAACGCCAGGAAGACATCGATTACACCATTGGCAACTGGTATGTCTCGACGCATCCAGAGTCGCCGTTCACCCAGCGTCTGATGGTCGCGCGCACGGGTAATGGCTGGCGCAAGACCCTGAACAACGGCAGTTTCGCTGTTCATCGCATGGGCGCCAACAGTGAGCGACGCGAGGTAACGCAGGTCGATGAGCTGATTGAATTGCTGGCGCGCGAGTTTGCTCTGCACCTGCCGGATCTGCCCCACATACGGCAAGCTCTGGCGCGGATGATCGTACCGAATTCCGTTTAGGGTTTGGCGTCGGGCTCCAGCACTCGGCGGATCTCCCCGACCGCTGCCGACAGTTTTTTCTCGAGACTCTTGAGGTCTGCGGCGGTGATGCCTTTCTTGAATTGCCCGCTCGATTCGGCTTGTTCCGGTTTGGCAACGGCATCGAGCAGGGCATGACGCAGGGTGTTATTGATCACCGTCTGATAACCGAACCCTTCGTTCTCCGCGACCGTACGCGCCGCTTCGATGACGGCGTCGTCGAGCATGATGGTGATGCGGGTTTTGCCTTTGTTTGACGCCACTGCGCCGCGTTTGCCCTGAGAAAAGTCATATTCGTCTTGCATCGATCAAGCCTCCAGAAAATAAGCGCTACGTTCGCTGGGTGTGGCGACACGTGCAGAAATGATTCGAACGACATTCGCATCCCGGTCACTGTAAGCAACGACCAACAAGCGCCCTTTGCCGTTGAGGCCAATAGTCATCCAGCGCTGTTCGTCATGGTCGTTGTCCTCGATCGTCAGTGCTCGTTCGTCGTCAAAGACCGGCCCGGTCTCGGCGAGGCTGACGCCTTTGTGCTTGAGTTTGTTGGCTGCGTTCTTGCTTTTGTCGTACTGAATTTCGAATGACTTCATTATGCATACTTTATATGTATAAAAAAGAGCGCGACGGTGCCGTCGGTCGCCATGAACAATTCAGCCTAGTGCGCACGCGGGCAGGTGCAGGAAGGGATGTGTTGCCGGATTTGTGGGGGATGGGACCGGCGGGATAGAAGGTTGGGTGGCTACCTATCCATTTTGTGACTGACAAGTTGTATACAACTCTATGGACATTTGTCACGAGTATTGAATACAGTGTGCGCATAACAAAAACCAGGGAACCCCCCACCATGAAAACGCCCCATGTTTCACACCAACGGCCCGAGGACGAAAATCTCGGGGTCGGCGCGAATATGGCTTACGGCCTGCAACATGTTCTGACCATGTACGGCGGTATCGTTGCGGTGCCACTGATCATCGGCCAGGCGGCCGGCTTGTCGCCGGCGGACATTGGTTTGCTGATTGCTGCTTCATTGTTTGCGGGGGGGCTGGCGACGCTGCTGCAAACCCTGGGTCTGCCGTTTTTTGGCTGTCAGTTGCCGCTGGTACAGGGCGTGTCGTTCTCCGGCGTAGCGACCATGGTCGCGATCGTCAGCAGTGGCGGGGAGGGCGGCTTCCAGTCGGTGCTGGGAGCAGTGATTGCGGCGTCCTTGATAGGCTTATTGATCACACCGGTGTTCTCGCGCATCACCAAGTTCTTCCCGCCGCTGGTCACCGGCATCGTGATCACCACCATCGGCCTGACGCTGATGCCGGTGGCCGCGCGCTGGGCGATGGGTGGCAACAGCCACGCGCCGGACTTCGGCAGCATGCAGAACATCGGTCTGGCGGCGGTGACGCTGGTGCTGGTATTGCTGCTGAGCAAGGTCGGTAGCTCGACCATCTCGCGTCTGTCGATTCTGTTGGCCATGGTGATCGGCACGGTGCTGGCGGTGTTCCTCGGCATGGCGGATTTCTCCAGCGTCACCACCGGACCGATGTTTGGCTTCCCGACGCCGTTCCATTTCGGCATGCCGACTTTCCACTTCGCCGCGATCCTGTCGATGTGCATCGTGGTCATGGTGACGCTGGTGGAAACTTCGGCGGACATTCTGGCGGTCGGTGAAATCATCGGCACCAAGGTCGATTCCAAACGTCTGGGCAATGGCCTGCGGGCGGACATGCTGTCGAGCATGTTTGCGCCGATTTTCGGTTCGTTCACCCAGAGCGCTTTCGCCCAGAACGTCGGGCTGGTGGCGGTCACCGGGATCAAGAGCCGTTACGTGGTCGCTACGGGCGGTATCTTCCTGGTCATCCTCGGCCTGCTGCCATTCATGGGCCGGGTCATTGCGGCAGTGCCGACTTCGGTGCTCGGTGGCGCCGGTATCGTGCTGTTCGGCACCGTGGCAGCGAGCGGCATCCGTACGCTGTCCAAGGTTGATTACCGCAACAACGTCAACCTGATCATCGTCGCCACCTCGATCGGTTTCGGCATGATCCCGATTGCCGCACCGAACTTCTACGATCACTTCCCAAGCTGGTTCGCGACCATTTTCCACTCGGGCATCAGCTCGTCGGCGATCATGGCGATTCTGCTCAACCTGGCGTTCAACCACTTCACTGCCGGTAACTCGGATCAGCAATCGGTGTTTGCGGCGGCGGAAGAGCGGACTTTGCGTTATCGCGATCTGGATGCGCTGCGCGAAGGCGATTACTTCAGCGACGGCAAACTGCATGACTGCGATGGCAAGGAAGTGCCGGTCATCGAGCCGGATGATCACGACCATGGGCACGGTGCGCCGAAGGTGCAGGTGAAAAGCAGCGAGCATGTCTGACGGCTGTGCCTGAATAGAAAAGGGCCGATCTGGTAAGCACAGATCGGCCCTTTTTCATTTCAAGATCTTTTGACCTTTTCGAGCGCCCACAAAAAAGCCCCTGAATCTTTCGATTCAGGGGCTTTGCTATTTGGCTCCACAACCTGGACTCGAACCAGGGACCCAATGATTAACAGTCATTTGCTCTACCAACTGAGCTATTGCGGAATTGGTGCGTATGTTACTGATTCAAAAAGAGAAGTCAAGCGCCGGTTCCAAAATTAAGTGAATCATCGGGACGAACGGCGTTTTGTCAGCGATTGGCGGTTACCAGAACCGCAGCAGAGGTCTACCATGGCCGCCCGGAAGTGGTCACACGCGCTGCCGGCCATTCGCCGAAAAAGGTCCGCGTCATGAACCATTTATCCCGCAACAGCGAGGTGTTCGCATGAGCATCGCGCAAATCAGCCTGCCCAAGGGCGTCGGCCCACACGCCGAAAAACTCTTCGATGCGATCACTCAGGCCAGCACAGCTGAAGAGCTGAATCGTGCCGGTGGCAAGGCCGAAGGATTTGTCCTCGGTCTGGAAAGCACCAAAGCGATCAAAGGCCAGATCGCCGAATCGCTTTACGTCGCTTATGACGATGCCGCCACTCAGCGCGCGAGCGAACTGGCTTAACTGCCGAAGGTAATGGTACCCAGCATCAGTTTGGCGTAAGCCGCAGTGGCGGCCAGTTGCACCAGCCACAGGGCGAGGCCGCCAAGGAAGACCCCGGCCGCGACTTGCAGCACCAGGCTTTTTTCGCGTTTGGCCGATGCGCGGGGGATGAAATCATCCAGATCGTCACGGTCGGCGCGCAGGTTGTCGTTTTTCATATCTGATCTCACAAAATTCTGGAATGTACTCATCACCTGTGGGAGCGAGCTTGCTCGCGAAGGCGTCATGTCAGTCGACAACGATGTTGAATGACAGATCGCTTTCGCGAGCAAGCTCGCTCCCACATTTGGACATGTGTGCAGTTTAGAGGGGATAGGGATTGTTTCGTGACAATAAAAAACGGGAAGCCCCAAGGCTTCCCGTTTTTCATCACGCAGCGTTATCAGATGACCTGAACAATCGCATCCGTCACAGCCGTGATGTTGCTCTGGTTCAGCGCAGCCACGCAGATCCGGCCGGTGTCCAGTGCGTAAATGCCGAACTCGTTACGCAGGCGATGCACTTGCTCAGTGGTCAGACCCGAGTAGGAGAACATGCCGCGCTGACGACCGACGAAGCTGAAGTCGCGACCCGGGGCTTTCTCTGCCAGCAGATCGACCATCTGCGTACGCATGCCACGAATGCGCAGACGCATTTCAGCCAGCTCGGCTTCCCACTGCGCGCGCAGTTCCGGGCTGTTCAACACTGCAGCCACGATGCTCGCACCGTGTGTTGGCGGGTTGGAGTAGTTGGTGCGGATCACGCGTTTGACCTGCGACAGCACGCGCGCGCTTTCTTCTTTCGATTCGCTGATGATCGACAGCGCACCAACGCGCTCGCCGTACAGCGAGAACGACTTGGAGAACGAGCTCGAGACGAAGAAGGTCAGGCCGGATTCAGCGAACAGGCGCACGGCAGCGGCGTCTTCGTCGATACCGTCGCCGAATCCCTGGTAAGCCATGTCGAGGAACGGCACGTGACCTTTGGCCTTGACCACTTCCAGCACGTTGTTCCAGTCCGCCGGGGTCAGGTCGACGCCGGTCGGGTTGTGGCAGCACGCGTGGAGGATAACGATCGAGCCGTTCGGCAGGGCGTTGAGGTCTTCGAGCATGCCGGCACGGTTAACGTCGTGGGTGGCGGCGTCGTAGTAGCGGTAGTTCTGCACCGGGAAACCGGCGGTTTCGAACAGCGCGCGGTGGTTTTCCCAGCTCGGGTCGCTGATCGCTACAACAGCGTTCGGTAGCAGTTGCTTGAGGAAGTCGGCACCGATTTTCAGTGCGCCGGTCCCGCCGACAGCCTGAGTGGTGATGACGCGACCGGCGCTGATCAGCGGCGAGTCGTTGCCGAACAGCAGCTTTTGCACGGCCTGGTCGTAGGCAGCGATGCCATCGATCGGCAGGTAACCGCGCGAAGCGTGTTGAGCAGCGCGAACGGTTTCGGCTTCGATCACGGCGCGCAGAAGTGGAATTCGCCCCTCTTCGTTGCAGTAAACACCCACGCCCAGGTTGACCTTGGTGGTCCGGGTATCGGCGTTGAATGCTTCGTTGAGGCCCAGGATTGGATCGCGGGGTGCCATTTCGACAGCGGAGAACAGGCTCATTATTGCGGCGGCTCTGAATGGAGAATGGAGGGACGTGTCGCGCTCCAGCCGGATGCACTAGAGCGGTGCACAAACGGGGAGCTAGTATAGAGGCCATTACTGAACAATGGCGACAGGCGATTCGGCTTTTCGGGTAAGTTTTTCCGATTATTTCTTGACCGTTAGTCGACTGCGCGTGTCAGAGTCTTTACCGGATGTAGGACGTTTGCCTTGAAAGGTCAGGCAATCGCCACCACATTGAGCACAATCCAGGTTTTTTCTTGCGCGACACCGGTCGTTTGCGGTCGTCCCCGTGGTGCTCCGCTTTGCTCGGAATGCCGCGATTCCAGAGGTGTTTATGTCCGAATTCCAGCTCGTCACCCGCTTCGAGCCCGCCGGCGATCAGCCGGAAGCCATTCGCCAATTGGTCGAGGGCATCGAAGCCGGGCTGGCGCACCAGACGCTGCTCGGTGTGACCGGCTCGGGCAAGACCTTCAGCATCGCTAATGTCATCTCGCAGATTCAACGGCCGACGTTAGTGTTGGCGCCGAACAAAACCCTCGCCGCGCAGCTGTACGGCGAGTTCAAGGCGTTCTTCCCGAACAACGCCGTCGAATACTTCGTTTCCTACTACGACTACTACCAGCCCGAAGCCTATGTGCCGTCGTCCGACACCTTCATCGAGAAGGACGCGTCGATCAACGACCACATTGAGCAGATGCGCCTGTCCGCGACCAAAGCGCTGCTGGAGCGCAAGGACGCGATCATCGTCACCACGGTGTCGTGTATTTACGGTCTGGGTAGCCCGGAAACCTATTTGAAGATGGTGCTGCACGTTGATCGCGGCGACAAGCTCGATCAGCGCGCGCTGCTACGGCGTCTGGCCGATTTG
This sequence comes from Pseudomonas sp. 43A, assembly GCF_013363935.1. Taxonomy (NCBI): domain Bacteria; kingdom Pseudomonadati; phylum Pseudomonadota; class Gammaproteobacteria; order Pseudomonadales; family Pseudomonadaceae; genus Pseudomonas; species Pseudomonas sp. 43A. Next base: position 4,884,567 of record NZ_CP054880.1, on the reverse strand, counting down.
CAATACACCCGCAACGACATGGATTTTGCCCGTGCGACGTTCCGGGTACGCGGCGATGTGATCGACATCTATCCGGCGGAATCCGATCTGGAAGCGATCCGCATCGAGCTGTTCGATGACGAAGTCGAAAGCATTTCCGCATTCGACCCGCTGACCGGCGAAGTCATCCGCAAGATGCCGCGCTTCACCTTCTACCCGAAGAGCCACTATGTGACGCCACGGGAAACCCTGCTCGACGCTATCGAACACATCAAGGTCGAATTGCAGGAACGCCTCGAATACCTGCGCAGCAACAACAAACTGGTGGAAGCCCAGCGCCTTGAGCAGCGCACCCGTTTCGACCTGGAAATGATTCTCGAGTTGGGCTACTGCAACGGCATCGAAAACTATTCGCGCTATCTGTCCGGGCGTCCGGCCGGCGCTGCACCGCCGACCCTTTACGATTACCTGCCGGCCGATGCCTTGCTGGTGATCGACGAATCCCACGTCAGCGTGCCGCAGGTCGGCGCGATGTATAAGGGCGACCGTTCGCGTAAGGAAACCCTCGTCGAATACGGTTTCCGCCTGCCGTCGGCGCTGGATAACCGGCCGATGCGTTTTGACGAGTGGGAAGGGGTCAGCCCGCAGACCATTTTCGTTTCGGCGACGCCGGGTAACTACGAAGCCGAGCACGCCGGGCGCGTGGTCGAGCAAGTGGTGCGGCCGACCGGTCTGGTCGATCCGCAGGTTGAAGTACGTCCGGCGCTGACTCAGGTCGATGACTTGCTCTCGGAAATCAGCAAGCGTGTCGCGGTTGAGGAGCGGGTGCTGGTCACCACGCTGACCAAGCGCATGGCCGAAGACCTCACCGATTACCTTGCTGACCACGGCGTGCGCGTACGTTATTTGCACTCAGACATCGACACCGTTGAACGAGTCGAGATCATCCGCGACCTGCGCCTTGGCACCTTTGATGTGCTGGTCGGGATCAACCTGCTGCGTGAAGGCCTCGACATGCCGGAAGTGTCGCTGGTGGCGATTCTCGACGCCGACAAGGAAGGATTCCTGCGTTCCGAACGTTCGCTGATCCAGACCATTGGCCGCGCGGCGCGGAACCTCAATGGCCGGGCGATTCTGTATGCCGATCGCATGACCGGTTCGATGGAACGGGCGATTGGCGAGACCGAGCGTCGTCGCGACAAACAGATCGCTTTCAACCTGGAAAACGGCATCACCCCGCGCGGGGTGATCAAGGACGTCGCCGACATCATGGAAGGCGCCACCGTGCCGGGCTCGCGCAGCAAGAAGCGCAAAGGCATGGCCAAAGCCGCCGAAGAGAACGCCAAGTACGAAGCCGAACTGCGCTCGCCGAGCGAAATCACCAAACGCATTCGTGCTCTGGAAGAGAAGATGTATCAGTTGGCGCGGGATCTGGAGTTTGAAGCGGCGGCGCAGATGCGCGACGAGATTGCCAAACTGCGCGAGCGGCTTTTGGCTGTCTAAAGATTTGCAGTGTTTAGTCGGGCCTCTTCGCGAGCAAGCTCGCTCCCACATTGGAATTGTGTCGTTTGCAAATTCCCTGTGGGAGCGAGCTTGCTCGCGAATGGCGGCGACTCGGTCTTAATGAGACTCCCCAGCCTTCAACCCTTGCGGCAGTTTTTTGGTCAACAATATCGCCAGCATGCTGATCCCCAGCGCAATCCCGACAAAGTGAAACGCATCGTTGTAAGCCATGATCGCTGCCTGCTGATGGACGATCTCACTTAACTTGCCCAACGCTGCTGTATCACTGCCAAACCGATCGGTCATCGACGCCAATCGCTCCGCCACCTGCGGATTGGTCGGCACCACCGCCTCGCGCAAATAGTCGAAGTAAGTCTTGGTGCGCGCATCCAGCAGCGTCGCCAGCAAAGCAATCCCGATCGCACCGCCAAGATTACGCAGAATGTTGAACAGACTCGACGCCGACCCCGCGTCCTGCGGCAGGATGTACGCCGTGGCGATCAGCGAAATGGTCACCATGATCAACGGCTGCCCCAGCGCCCGAATGATCTGGATCTGATTGAACTGCGGCCCGGCAAAATCCGGATTGAGCACACCGGACGAAAAACTCGCCAACCCGAACAGTCCAAATCCGATCGTGCACAGCCATTTTGGCGAAACAAACTTCATCAGCTTGGGCACTAGCGGAATCAGAAACAGCTGCGGCACGCCCATCCACATGATCACTTCGCCAATCTGCAGGGCGTTGTAGTTCTGGATCTGTGCCAGATACAACGGCAACAAATAAATCGAACCGTACAACCCGACACCCATTCCCAGGCTGGAAATACTCGACAAGCCAAAGTTGCGATTGCGCAGAATGCCAAGGTTGATCAACGGATTGGGTTTGGAGATCTGCACGATCACAAAAGTGATCAGGCTCACCAGCGCAATGCTGCCCAGCGTCACGATCAGGCTTGATTCGAGCCAGTCCTTGCGATGGCCTTCTTCCAGAAACACCTGCAAGCAACCGAGGCCAATCCCCAGCGTGAGGATGCCGGTGTAGTCGGTGCTTTTCAGCAGTTCCCAGTGCGCTTCCTTCTTCTCCAGCCCGTACATCAAACCGGCGATCATGATCAGGCCCGGCGGAATGTTGATATAGAAGATGTATTCCCAACCCCAGTTTTCCGTAAGCCAGCCGCCCAGCGTCGGGCCGATGGACGGCGCGAACGTCGCGGTCATCGCAAACATCGCCATGCCTTTGGCGCGGTGGTGTTCGGGGAGTTTGATCAGGGTCAGGGTGAACGCCAACGGGATCAGCGCGCCGCCGGTAAAACCCTGCATGGCGCGAAAGACGATCATGCTCTCCAGGCTCCAGGCCATCGAGCACAGCAACGACGAAACCAGAAAACCCAGCGACACCCACACCGCCAGTCGCCGCGCCGACAGCAACTGCACCAGCCACGCGGTCAGCGGGATCATGATGATTTCCGCGACCAGATACGACGTGGAAATCCACGAGCCTTCTTCCAGCGTCGCCGACAAGGCGCCCTGAATATCTTTCAAGGAAGAGTTGGTGATCTGGATGTCGAGCACCGCCATAAAGGCGCCGAGCATCACGCTCATCACTGCGATCCAATCGCGCCGGGTCGGTTCGCCGACCGGGCGGATCAGCGAATCACCGGCCATTGTCCGGGGCGTCTTTGATGTTCACGGTGGCGGTCACCGACATGCCCGGACGGATCTTGCCGTGCAACGGGTTATCGGCCTTGAAGGTCAGTTTCACCGGAATCCGCTGCACGACCTTGGTGAAGTTGCCGGTGGCGTTGTCCGGTGGCAGCAGACTGAATTGCGCGCCGGACGCGGCGAACAGGCTGTCGACCCGCGCTTCGATCGGCGTGTCGCCATACGCATCAAAGGTCAGTTCGGCTTTTTGCCCGGGCTGCATGTGGCCGATCTGGGTTTCCTTGAAGTTGGCCTGCACCCAGATGTCTTCGTCCGGGACGATCGACAGCAGATAAGCGCCGGCCTGCACCACTTGGCCGTTACGGGCGGCGCGCTGGCCGACCAGACCACTGATTGGCGCGTGGATTTCGCTGCGGGTCAGGTTGAGTTCGGCTTGCGCGAGATCGGCGCGGGCGTTGGCGATCTGTGCGTCGAGGCGTTTGATTTCCGCGTTCAGGGCGTTGACCTGTTGGCGCTGGCCCTGTGCGTCGGCTTGCGCCTTGGCCACTTGCGAACGGGCGATATGCGCGTCAGCGGAGAGGGTGGTCACGCGTTCTTCGGAAACATAACCGGGTTTGCGCAGGGTTTCGGCGCGCGACAAATCCATCTGCGAGCGGCCGAGCGTTGCTTGTGTGGTCGCCACCTGCGCATCACTGGAAGCAATCAGACTGGCTTGCTGAGTCAGTTTGCTTTGCGCCTGCAGGCGTTCGGCTTCTCGGGTGGCGAGGGCGGCATTGGCGCGATCAATGGCCAGGCGGAAATCATTCGGCTCAAGGCGCACCAGCAGTTGGCCTTTTTCCACGTGCTGATTGTCCTGCACCAGCACTTCATCGATACGCGCGCTCAATTGGCTCGACACACGGGTGATTTCGCCCTGGACATAGGCGTTGTCGGTGCTTTCATAAAAGCGTCCCTTGAAAAACCAATGGGCGAAAAAGCCCCCGGCGATCAGCAGGACGAGCAGCAGGAAAATCAACAGGCGACGCTTGAGTTGGGCAGGCATGGGCAAACTGTAGTCGAGGAATTGTAAGGAAAGTTATCAGCAGGCGAATCTGGCATACAGCCGATAAACGGTAAATGCCATCCGTTGATTATTGCCCATTCACCACGGCTTACGGGCGTTACAGACGCAAACTTGGCTTAAATGCCCTGCCCGCTGGAGCGGGGCGGGTGTCGCCTGTTACCATTCGCCGCTTGATTGTTTTGCTTTTCATTCTTTTCGAGACATGCCATGACCACCGTCCGCACTCGCATCGCGCCATCGCCTACCGGGGATCCCCACGTAGGTACCGCTTACATCGCATTGTTCAACTACTGCTTTGCCAAGCAGCATGGCGGTGAGTTCATCCTGCGGATCGAAGACACCGACCAGTTGCGTTCGACCCGCGAGTCCGAACAGCAGATCTTCGACGCCCTGCGCTGGTTGGGTATCGACTGGAGCGAAGGCCCGGACGTTGGCGGCCCGCACGGTCCATACCGTCAGAGCGAGCGTGGCGATATCTATCAGAAGTACTGCCAGCAACTGGTCGACGTGGGTCATGCGTTCCCATGCTTCTGCACTGCTGAAGAACTCGATCAGATGCGCGCTGAGCAAATGGCTCGCGGCGAAACCCCGCGCTATGACGGCCGCGCGCTGCTGCTGTCGAAGGAAGAAGTTGCGGCGCGTCTGGCTGCCGGCGAACCCCACGTGATCCGCATGAAAGTGCCGAGCGAAGGCGTTTGCGTCGTCCCGGACATGCTCCGTGGCGATGTCGAGATCCCGTGGGATCGCATGGACATGCAAGTGCTGATGAAGACCGACGGCCTGCCGACGTACTTCCTCGCCAACGTCGTCGACGACCACCTGATGGGCATCACCCACGTGCTGCGCGGCGAAGAGTGGCTGCCATCGGCGCCGAAACTGATTCTGCTGTATGAATACTTCGGCTGGGAACAACCAGAGCTGTGTTACATGCCGCTGCTGCGTAACCCGGACAAGAGCAAGCTGTCCAAGCGCAAGAACCCGACCTCGGTAACGTTCTACGAGCGCATGGGCTTCATGCCGGAAGCGATGCTCAACTACCTCGGTCGCATGGGCTGGTCGATGCCGGACGAGCGCGAGAAGTTCTCGCTGCAGGAAATGGTCGACAACTTTGATCTCAAGCGTGTTTCGCTGGGTGGGCCGATCTTCGACATCGAGAAGCTGTCGTGGCTCAACGGCCAATGGCTGCGTGACCTGCCGGTGGAAGAGTTCGCCAGCCGCTTGCAGACCTGGGCATTGAACCCGGAGTACATGATGAAGATCGCGCCGCTGGTGCAGGGCCGCGTTGAAACCTTCAGCCAGGTTGCACCGCTGGGCGGTTTCTTCTTCGCCGGCGGCGTCAATCCGGATGCCAAGCTGTTCGAATCGAAGAAACTGTCGGGCGATCAGGTTCGGCAGTTGATGCAGTTGATCCTGTGGAAGCTGGAAAGCCTGCGTCAGTGGGAGAAGGACAACATCACTGCAACGATTCAGGCTGTGGTTGAATCGCTGGAGTTGAAACTGCGCGATGCGATGCCATTGATGTTTGCCGCGATCACCGGGCAGGCGAGTTCGGTGTCGGTGCTCGATGCGATGGAAATCATCGGTCCGGACCTGACCCGTTATCGTCTGCGTCAGGCGATTGACCTGCTGGGTGGCGTGTCGAAGAAAGAAAACAAAGAGTGGGAAAAGCTGCTGGGCGCTATCGCTTAAGCACGTCTGACTCTGCAGGAACCACCGAAGGCCGGGATCTTTTGATTCCGGCCTTCGGCGTTTTTCCCCCCGAATTTACGGGGGAGGGCGGTAAGTGATTGTTATGCCGACGAAAAACTTTGAAAAATTTCAAAAATAAGTTTGACAGGCTTTCGATACGCCCTTAAGATTCGCCCCGTCCTCAGCGATGACATCAACGATGAGGGGCTATAGCTCAGCTGGGAGAGCGCCTGCATGGCATGCAGGAGGTCAACGGTTCGATCCCGTTTAGCTCCACCAATTTACACTTCGAAGCCTGGCCACACCGGCTCCGAAGCGATCAACACTCAGCGTTGATCAGTTGTATAGAAGGGTTTGCGTCCCCTTCGTCTAGTGGCCTAGGACACCGCCCTTTCACGGCGGTAACAGGGGTTCGAGTCCCCTAGGGGACGCCAGTTTTACAGAAGCGATGTTGCAAGATGTCGCTCCGCCGCGAGGCGAAAAATCCGGGGCTTTAGCTCAGCTGGGAGAGCGCCTGCATGGCATGCAGGAGGTCAGCGGTTCGATCCCGCTAAGCTCCACCAATTTTACACGTTCAAGGTCTGGCCACACCGGCCTTGAATCGATCAGATCTCAGCGCTGATCAGTTGTATAGAAGGTTTGTGTCCCCTTCGTCTAGTGGCCTAGGACACCGCCCTTTCACGGCGGTAACAGGGGTTCGAGTCCCCTAGGGGACGCCACGATTACCCGCTCTGCGGGATTTTATAAGGGTCATTCAATTATTGAATGGCCCTTTTGTTTGTCTGGCGTTTGGCCAATTCTCCTTCTTCCTTACACTGTGCTTCAGACCAGCGGTCATATCCTTGACTTGCAGAATATTATTATGCAAATAATATTCTAGTCGTAATATTCGGAGGCAACGATGAACGATAAAAAAGCTCAAACCCGCGAACGCATCCTCAAGGCTGCCAGCGCCGCACTGATTCAGCGTGGCCCGGCGGATCCTAGCGTGGGCGAAGTGATGGGCGCAGCCGGCCTCACCGTCGGTGGCTTCTATGCGCACTTCGAAAGCAAAGACGCAATGATGCTCGAAGCGTTCAAGCAATTGCTCGGTCGCCGCCGCGACCTGATTGCCGACATGGATGCCGAATTGACCGGTGAAGAGCGGCGCGCTTTGGTCGCTGCCTTCTACCTGTCGCGCAAACATCGTGATTCCAGTGACGCGGCGTGTCCGATTCCAGCGTCGATCGGCGAATTGGGCCGTTTGCCGGAATCGTTCCGCATTGCGCTGAACGAGCACCTGGAGTTGATGATTGCGCAGTTGGCGTCCAGCCCTGAGGACACCGACAAAGCCTTGGCCGATGTGGCCTTGATGGTGGGTGGTCTGGCACTCGCAAGGGCGCTCGGCCCGGGGGATTTATCCGATCGATTGCTGCGCGCTGCCAAGTCGGCGGTGCGTTGACCTGAAGGCAACACGCCTGAGGAGAGAGCGATGAACACGTTGAAGTGGGTTCGTGGCGTTAATGGCACCTTGGGCTGGATTGCACCGCAACGAGTGGCGAGCAAAATGCGTCTGGCATTCATGACGCCACGCTCGCTGCCGCTGCGCGATTGGGAGTTGCCGCTGCTGGCCAGTTCCGAACGCATCACTTTGCGCTTCGGCCTCTCGGCGCTGCGCTGGGGCCAAGGTCCTACAGTGCTGCTGATGCACGGTTGGGAAGGGCGGCCCACTCAGTTCGCCGCACTGATTACCGCGCTGGTCGAGGCCGGTTATACCGTTGTCGCGCTCGATGGTCCGGCCCACGGGCGTTCGCCGGGGCGTGAAGCCAACGTCGTATTGTTTGCTCGGGCGATGCTCGAAGCAGCTGCGGAGTTGCCGCCGCTGCAAGCGGTGATCGGTCATTCCATGGGCGGCGCCAGCGCCATGCTCGCCGTGCAATTGGGCTTGCGCACCGAAACGCTGGTCAGCATTGCCGCGCCGGCTCGAATACTCGGCGTACTGCGCGGTTTTGCCCGCTACGTCGGCATGCCGCCCCGAGCCCGTTCCGCTTTCATCCGCCAAGTCGAGCAAGATGTCGGTATGCGCGCCGCCACCCTTGATGTCGCTCACTATCAACTGGATATGCCCGGCCTGATCGTGCATGCCGAGGATGACAATTTCGTCTCGGTCAAGGAATCGCAAGTGATCCACGAATCCTGGTTCGATAGCCGTTTGTTGCGCCTTGAAGATGGCGGTCACCAGCGCGTGCTGGCCGACCCTCGGGTGATTGATGGCGTGTTATCACTGCTCGCCGGTCGCAGCCTTCAGGCGCGCCAATCGGCGTGAGCTCCGTTACACTGCCCCGGTTGAATACATTGACCGGGAGTGGGGCATGGGCTGGGATCGGGCAACGCCGTTTACCATTGATCTGCAAGTAGGCGCCGAGGACATCGACGGGCTGGGCCACGCGAACAACGCGGTGTACGTCACCTGGCTCGAGCGCTGTGCCTGGCGCCACTCGCAACGTCTGGGCCTGGATCTGGTCGAGTATCGGCGACTGGATCGGGCGATGGCTGTAGTGCGCCACGAGATCGATTATCTCGCTGCAGCCTATGAAGGCGACGAACTGCAATTGGCGACGTGGATTGTCGATTGGGATCAACGCTTGAAGATGACCCGGCATTTCCAACTCAAGCGCCCGAGTGACAACACCACGCTGTTGCGTGCGCAAACCACGTTTGTCTGCATCGAACTGTCCACGGGCAAGCCGAAGCGCATGCCGGCTGAGTTCATCGAAGGCTACGGCCCGGCGATCCTTGCCTCAGCCTGACCCGATCCCTGTAGGAGCTGCCGAAGGCTGCGATCTTTTGATTTTGCTGTTTGCAGATCAAAATCAAGATCAAAAGATCGCAGCCTTCGGCAGCTCCTACAAGGGATCTGCGGTTTTTCTCGATATCCAGTAAACTGCCGCACGTTTTTCTTCAAGTAGTGTTTTCCCATGCAAATTGCTCTGGCGCCCATGGAGGGGTTGGTCGACGACATCCTTCGCGACGTGCTGACCCGCGTTGGCGGCATCGACTGGTGTGTCACCGAATTCATTCGCGTCAACGACCAGTTGCTCACCCCGGCCTATTTCCACAAGTTCGGCCCGGAGTTGCTCAACGGCGCGCGTACCGCATCCGGTGTGCCATTGCGTGTGCAATTACTCGGTTCCGATCCGGTGTGTCTGGCGGAAAACGCTGCACTGGCCTGCGAACTCGGCTCCGAAGTCATTGACCTCAACTTCGGCTGCCCGGCCAAGACCGTGAACAAATCCCGTGGCGGCGCCGTTCTGCTCAAAGAGCCGGAACTGCTCAACCAGATCGTCGAGCACGTGCGCCGCGCCGTACCCGCGCACATTCCCGTCACCGCAAAAATGCGCCTCGGTTTCGACAGCCCCGACGGTTCGCTGGTCTGCGCCACGGCGCTGGCCGAAGGCGGCGCCGAACACATCGTGGTTCACGCCCGAACCAAGATGGATGGCTACAAACCGCCCGCACACTGGGAGTGGATCCCTCGCGTGCAGGACGTGGTCAAAGTCCCGGTGTTCGCCAACGGCGATATCTGGAGCGTCGAAGACTGGCGGCGTTGCCGCGAAATCAGTGGCGTGGAAGACATCATGCTCGGTCGCGGTCTGGTGTCGCGTCCGGATCTGGCCAAGCAGATCGCCGCCGCTCGTGCCGGTGAGGAAGTCGTTGAGATGACCTGGGCCGAGCTGATGCCGCTGATCCAGGACTTCTGGCTGCAAGCCAAAGCGCAGATGACCGCGCGCCAGTCGCCGGGCCGTTTGAAGCAATGGCTGGCCATGCTGACGCGCAATTATCCCGAGGCGGTTGAGCTGTTCACCGTCCTGCGCCGTGAGACCGAGCCGGATCACGTCTCGCGTTTGCTCGGTCTGCCGGTCGCCGAAGCGGCCTGAAAAAAATCTGCAAATAGTCTCTTGAAATCATTTCAGCGGTCCTTATCTAAGGGTTACGCGATGCCGAATTCGGGTCGCGGAGTCAAAAAACCTTGCTGATTGTTTTCAGGAGATTTGAACCATGAGTACTGCATTTTCCCTCGCGCCACTGTTCCGTTCTTCGGTGGGTTTCGACCGTTTCAACGACCTGTTCGAAACCGCCCTGCGCAACGAGCCAGGCAGCAGCTACCCACCTTACAACGTCGAAAAACACGGTGATGACCAATACCGCATCGTCGTAGCGGCAGCCGGTTTCCAGGAAGAAGACCTGGAGCTGCAAGTCGAGAAAGGTGTGCTGACCATCAGTGGCGGCAAGCGTGATGCCAACGAAGGCGTGACCTTCCTGCACCAGGGCATCGCCCAGCGTGCGTTCAAGCTGTCCTTCCGTCTGGCCGATCACATCGAGATCAAGGCGGCGGATCTGAAAAACGGTCTGCTGAGCATCGACCTGTTGCGAGTGATCCCGGAAGAAGCGAAAGCCAAACGCATCCCGATCAACGGGACGCAGAAGCCGGCGTTGCAGCACTGAGTCATGCGCCGCAACACAATCGTCTGAACAGGCGATGAGCCGCTGAATGAAGGCCCCGATACGTCGGGGCCTTTTTTGTGCGCGCAAGAAAAGCGCTATACGCCTTTGCCGCTGACGGCGGTTTCTCTACAATCCGCGGCAGTTTTGCCGACCCCCATTCCTCACCGGTCGGCCTGGAGCCTTTTTTCATGGACGAGATTCAACAGCGCTGGCTGTGCGCCCTGTCTGCACCCATGGCGGCGATCAATACCGGCGCCAGCTACGACGACCCGGCGTTTTGCAATGATCGCTACATCGATCTGCAGGACAGTTGGGGGATCGACGACCGAGGCCAGCTGTTCGACATGCTCGAACGGATGACCGACGACGGCCATGCCAAGCACCTGAGTGCAGCCTACCTGGCGTGGCAGCGCTGTCTGCCGAGTGAATGGCAGGCCTTGCTCGACGATCTGAGTCCCCGCGAACGCATCCTGCATGAGTTTGCCAGCCGCACGTTCGGCAGTTGTGGGCCGGGCGGAATATTGTCCTGGGACTATGGCCGCATGGGTTTTCTCTTGCGTTGCGCGGTGCGCAATCAGTGGGTCGACCTGGACGAAAGCAACTGGCTGCACAGCCGTTTGGCCCTCAGAGCGCAATTTCACTACGGTAGCTGGATGGCTTACTTCGATGGCTTTGTCGTGGGTCGGACCTTTTGGTCCTGCCTGAGCGCCAGCGACGATGAGCTTGCGCGTGAGCTGGACCGACAAGGCGCCAATCCCCTTAACGTGCGGATTGCCCGCGGCCTTGCCGAGAACATCCCTCAGTTTCTGGCTGATTTGCCATGGCACATGGAGATTGATCTACCACCACGCCCGGCATCGCTCAAGGAGTTCGACTGGTCATGAGTTGCTGGATCCGCCTGGGCATCGAGCCTACCAACGACGAAACCCTGATTCGCAACGCCTACCGCGCACGCTTGCCGGCGCATCATCCGGAGACTGACCCGCAAGGCTTCCAGGCGTTGCGCATGGCCTACGAAAACGCCCTGCGTCTGGCTCGTGAAGGCGAGGAAGAAGAGCCCGAACAAACGCTCGAAGCATCAGAACCCGAGGTCGTTGAAATCCCTCGGGCATTCGTGGAATTCTGCGAGCTGCTGGATGATCCTGCTCGCCGGTTCAATTTCGCTGCGTGGCAGGCATTTGTCCGGAGGCTGGATGAGCTGTCGCTGGACGTGCTCGATGAACTCAGCTGGGGCTTGTACCACCGGCTGGCCGACGCCGGTCCGTTGTCGTACCGCTGCGCAAATCTTTTGGCCAAACGTATGGCCTGGGATCAACAGTTGCTGGATCTGGGTTTCGACGACGCGCATCGGGTGGAGTCCTTTCTCCAGCGAATCGAAACGCCGGACCCGTTCGATACGGATCTGATGAGCACATGGTCAGAGGCCGCCCAGACTGAATCACTGTGGTATGCCCGTAGCCTCGACTTCATCTTCAACCAGCGTCCACTGCCTGAGTTCGCCGACTTCGCCAGTCAGCACACCTGCCTGCCGTTGCCGAATGATGCCGCGTTCCTCAAGCGTCTGCTGGTGCAGTTCACTCAGGCGGGTATTGGCGGGCCGACGTTTTTGCAGTGCTGTATCGAGCAGCAGCTTGCTGCACCGGACGATGTCGACTGGCTTTACCTGTTGGCGTGTCAGAGCAGTCTGCTGGGGCGCGACGATCAGGCATTGCCGTGCTGGATCCGGCTGTGGAACGAACATCGCCATCCGATGGCGGAAAGTCGTCTGCTGGAGCTGTGTGCCAAGCGCCAGCCGACTTTTCTGCCCTTGCTGATTCAGGCATTCGATCGTCTGCAGGGCATTTCTGCCTGGCCAGAGGATCTTGGCGATGACGCCCAGGTGTATGGCTGTCCGTCACTACATCCCGAGACGCTGAACCGTTGGCTGGGTGTCGGGCGGTTAAAGCTTGAGAGCCTTGCGCAAAGCTTTGTCGATTGGCGCGTGACCGGTGATGAACTGCCATTGCTCGCGCAATTGCTGGGCGAAAATGCCGACAGCCGATTGCTGCATTTATACCGGTACGCCTGGGCGCTGCATCGCGGTGATACGGCGTTGTTGCAGCAGATTGTGGATGCACCGCTGCCCATCGATGCCCTCGAAAGCCTGGTGATGAGCGGGTTCAAATATCAGGCCGGGCAACACCTGCACTGGTTGCGCACGGCGCCGATTGCGTCGGCCATGAGCGTGTTCAGCGATGCTGATTCAGCTGCGCGGCCATTGCCGCAGGTGCTGACCGACGGCGAGCGGCACAAGGTCTGTCGGCTGTGGTTGCGTCGCTTGCGGCCTTACAGCGACGCTGCGCTGGAACGATTGGCAGACGCGTTCAAGCTGGCTGCGCTCAAAGACGACTGTGACTTGTCCGAGCTCGACTTGATGCTCCAGTTGAGCCGTCGCGGCATTCAGTTTCCGCCAGTCGGGCTGGGTGAGGCCACTTGGGAGTGGCACGCACAGACCTTGTTTTTGCTGGCATTGCTGGACCAGCCCGAACGCTGGTTGCAACTGATTGACGCGCAGTGCGTGGAGCGCCTGCCTTTCAATCCGGCCCATCCCTTGGGTCGCCTGCAACCGTTGTTGCGGCGCTTGCAGCGTGAGCAAGGCCATTGCGCCGGTTTGCTCGGATGGTTGCAAGGCAATGACCCGGTGCACGGCTTGTTGGTGCAGCAATTGTTCAGCGTACAGCAGGCACTCGACAGTATCCGGTTGCCGGCCAATAGCCTGCTTTACACCTGCCTCGAAAGTGATCGTGCTGCCTGCGGCGACGATTTGCTGGGGTTGATGATGTTCTGGGGCGTGCTCTATCACGATCCGAGCCTGAGTGCCGAGCAGCATCGCGCGTTGTTGCAATCGATCGCGGCGATCAGTTGTGAGGACGATTGGTTCGAAGGCTTCCGCGACGGTTTGATCAAAGGCGAACCGGTGTGGCCGCCGCGCAAAGTGCTGACCGATTTTGGCGTCGACAAACTGCTGGCGTACGAAGCACTGGATGCGCTCAAGGGCTTGATTCGTTATGGCGCTGCCGGGGTGCCGAAAACGCGCGTCCTGCGCCAACTGCAACAGGGCAAGGACGATGTGCAGAACAGCGTCGGCCTGCGCCTGGCTCTGTGCGCGTTATTGTCCTGGTCGGAACGATTACTGCTGGCGAAAAGCGATGCTCAGCCGGTACCGGCGACAGCGATCTGGCGTCTGGGATCGCGGTTGGGGCGTAAGGCTTTTATCGCTCAGGTCTTGGCCTGCGTAGTGATTGCGCCAGTGGCCGGGCTGATCAGTGGCACCACGGGCGCTGGCATTCTTATCCTGCTATTGGGCGTGCTGCTGGTGTTCGGCGCCATTCTGCGCCGTTTGCACGACATGGGCCGGGGCATTCCGACGTTGCTGATCTTCATGGCGCTGACGCCGTTTTTGCCATTCCTGCCGTTGGTGTTGTTCGGGCTTGCCGGTGACAAGTTGCCCAACCGCTATGGTGTGCCGCCGGACAGCGGCGATAGCGAGACGCTGTCCGGCGGCCTGCAGGCTGCTTTACGGCGGCTCAACGGCTAGAGGCGCAGTTGATCCAACGCCTTGTTCAGCTCTGAGCGATGGCTGGCAATCTCCGCTGATTGCTGGCCGCCGAGCACGCTGGTGAAGTTGTGCAACCATTCGGCAATGTGCTCGCGTTGCTCGCCCAGACTCTGCATCCATGCCCGCTCCAGGCGGGCGAGCAACGTGCGGTTGGGCAGCGCGTCGCGTGGATGGACTTTCAGAGTAGACAGCCGGTTATGGCTGTCTCGGCGCGCTTGCTCGTCCAGGCCGGTGGGGCTGCGGTCGATGCTGTGACTGTGACGCTCGCCGGTTTCGAGCAGGGTAACGTCGACTTCGAGCAAACCGTTGATGTCATAACTGAAGCGCACGTCCAGTTCCTGGATGTGTTCAGTGGGCGTCAACGTGACATCGAAAGCATCAATCAGAATGTTGTCGCACACCCACGGCCGTTCACCCTGATAGACGGCGATGCGCAGCAGCGATTGCTTAGGCTGGGTGGTGTAATAGCGCTCCACCCTTGACGTCGGAATGATGGTGTTACGTTCGATGATGGGCGAGAAGGCACCTTTGATGTCTTCGCCACGCATGGTCGCAATCCCCAGCGTATACGGGCAGACATCGGTCAGAATCAACTCTTCAACCGCACCGTCGCGCGCCTTGCACGCCGCTTGCGTCGCCGCTCCCAGCGCAACAATGGTATCCGGATCAAGATGCCGGTAAGGTAGGCGCCCGAACAGCGTGGCGACCATTTGCTGCACCGCCGGCATGCGCGTGGCGCCGCCGACCAGCACCAGGCTGTCGAGGTCGCGGGGCTTGAGTCGGGCATCGCGCAGCGCTTGTTCGATCGGCGCGCGCAAACGCGCCAGCAGCGGTTCCCAGATTTTTACCGCCGCCGCTTCGTCCAGTGACCATTCGAAGGTCTTGTCGGCGTGGCGCCAGCTCAGGTGTTGAGTGCCTTCGCCGAGTTTGCATTTGAGCTGCTCAAGCGCATCACCGAGGCTGGCCATGCTTTGCGCGTCGACCATTGCCGGGGTCAGTTGCCAGTGTTTCAGGCAGGCCTGCAACAGCGCAGCCGTGAAGTCTTCGCCGCCGAGAAAGTTGTCGCCGGTGGAGGCGTGCACTTCGATCAGCGGCAAAGCGTATTCCAACACCGTGACGTCGAAGGTGCCGCCGCCCAGATCGAAGATCAGCGTGCGTTCGAACTTCTGCTCATGCAGCCCGTAAGCCATGGCGGCGGCCGTGGGTTCGTTGATCAGGCGCGTCACCGAGAGCCCGGCCAGTTCGGCGGCGAACAGCGTGCGTTTGCGTTGTTCATCGCTGAAATACGCCGGCACGGAAATCACCGCTTCCGTAACCGGGTGGCCGAGAAAGGCTTCGGCGTCCTGCTTGAGTGAACCGAGCACCAGCGCTGACAACTCTTCCGGACTGAACTGACGTGCCCCGAGCTGGACTTGTTTATCGCTGCCCATGAAGCGCTTGAACGCCGCAGCGCTGCGTTCCGGATGTGTGGTCAGGCGGGCGCGGGCAGCTTTGCCGACCAGAATCGTGTCGTCTTCATCGAGGCTGATCACCGAGGGCGTCAGCACATCACCCAGGGCGTTGGGAATCAGGCGGGCCTGACCGTCCTGCCAGACGGCGATCAGACTGTTGGTGGTGCCAAGGTCGATGCCCAGCAGAGCCGGGCGGGGGAGGGTTGCATCCTGCATGTCAGATCTCGAAACGGCGCAAAAAACGCGACCCTACAGGTTGGCGCAAATCGTGGCAATTGCGCTTCTGTTGCAACGTGCACCGGTTATGGCAGGAGCTTTTTCAGATCCTCCAGTGCAACCGGTCTGCTGTGCAGATAGCCTTGATACAAATGGCAGCCCAAACCCTGCAGGAACGCCAGTTGTTCCGGGGTTTCCACGCCCTCGGCAATCACCTCCAGCTCAAGGCTGCGCGCCATGGCGACGATTGCGCGGATGATCTCGGCATCGTTCGGATCGGTCGTCGCATCGCGAATAAACGACTGATCGATTTTCAGCGTGTCCACCGGCAGCCGTTTGAGGTAAGTCAGCGACGAATAACCGGTGCCGAAATCATCCATGGCGAAACTTACGCCGAGCTTTTTCAGCCGGCGCATTTTGCTGATGGTGTCTTCCAGATTCTGGATGACGATGCCTTCGGTGATCTCCAGTTTCAGTAGCGAACAGGGCAGGCCATGGCTGCTCATGCTGTGCTCGATGCGCTCGACAAAGTCGTTCTGGCGGAACTGTCGTGGACTGATGTTCACGCACAGGCTGAAATTCAGCGGATCGACCAGCTTCAACGCAATCAGTTGTTTGAAGGCGTTGCAGGCTTCGTCGAGGATCCAGGTGCCGACTTCGAGAATCAGGCCGCTGTCTTCCAGCACTTTGATGAACTCGGTGGGTGACTGCGCGCCCAGCTCCGGGTGATTCCAGCGCACCAAGGCTTCGGCACCGATGATGCGGTTGTCGCGGGCGTCGACCTGCGGCTGAAAGTGCACGTTGAATTCACCGCGCGACAGCGCCAGGCGCAAGTCGGTCTCCATGCGCAGCCGTTCGCTGGCGGCTTTCTGCATGGTGTTGTGGTACATCTGCGTGGTGTTGCGCCCGGAATCCTTGGCCCGGTACAGGGCAATGTCGGCGCGTTTGAGCAGGTCGGTCGGCGTCGAGCCGTGATCGGGGATCAGCGCTACGCCAATGCTTGGCGTGACTTGCAGGCGCTGGCCGTCGAGGAACATCGGTTCCGAGAGCAATTCACGCAGGGTGTCGGCCAGATTGCGCACTTGCGCGCTGACTTCATTACGCGAGCCTTCGAGACCGCTGAGCAGCACGACAAACTCGTCGCCACCGAGGCGCGCGACCGTGTCTTCCATGCGCACGCTGGCTTCGAGCCGCGCGGTGATGATCTTCAGCACCGTGTCGCCGACCGGGTGGCCGAGGGAATCGTTGATGTGCTTGAAGTGATCGAGGTCGAGAAACAGCAAGGCGCCGCGCAGGTTGTGGCGCTTGAGCAGGGCGATCTGCTGGCTCAGGCGATCCATCAGCAGGGCGCGGTTGGGCAGGTTGGTCAGCGGGTCGTGATAGGCCAGATGTCGAATCTGCGCTTCGGCGTTTTTCAGCAGGCTGACGTCCCGCGCGGTCAGCAGCAGGCACGCGGTTTCATTGAGAGTGATCGGCTCGACCGAGACCTCCACCGTCAGAATTTCCCCGCGTTTGTTGCGCCCGAGCATTTCCTGGTGGTGTACGCGACCCTTGATCTGCAACTCGGCGAGTAACGCCGAACGCTGTTTCTCTTCAGCCCAAATACCCACCTGATAAACCGTTTTGCCCACGACCTCTTCGGCACGATAGCCAGTGAGACGGCAAAAACCGTCGTTGACCTCCAGATAACGCCCGGTGTCGCGCTCGGTAATGGTGATTGCGTCGGGACTGGAGTGGAACGCCTTGGCGAATTTCTCCTCACTGGCTTTCAGCGCCGCTTCCGAGCGCTGCTGCTGGGTAATGTCGCGCAGGGTGGTGACGATACAAGCCTGGTCGCCGACGCTGATCTGCCGGCTGGAAATCACACAGGTCAGCGACTGGCCGTCCTTGTGCTGGACGATGATCGCGACATTGCTCAAGCCCTGTTCGCGAATCACCCGTTCAATCCGTTGCAGGCTTTTCGCCGAGGCGTCCCACAGGCCAATTTCTTCTGCGGTATGGCCGATGACGTCGGCGGCGCTCCAGCCGAACGTCTGGGTAAAGCTGTTATTGATCTCGATGAACTCGCCGCTGTCCTGGCGGGTGACGCAGATCGGGTCCGGGCTGACCTGGAACAGCGTGGCGAATTTCTCTTCCGAGGCCACCAGCCGCTGTTCACGCTCGACCTGATCGGTGATGTCGAGCAGTGTGCCGGCCATGCGCAGCGGTGCGCCGTTGTCGTCGCGGTAGAGGCGGGCGCGGCTTTCCAGATAGCGCGAACTGCCGTCCGGCAATTGCACGCGATAGGTCAGTTGATAATTGCCCGCCGGACCTTCGCGCAGGCTGCGGTAGGCGTCGCGCATGCTGTCGCGCTCTTCGCCGGGCACGCCTTCGAAAAACTCTTCGAACGATTCATGAAACGGTTTCGGCTCCAGTCCGTGCAATTGCGCGGCCCGCGCCGAGCCGTAGAGCATGCCGCTGGGTATGTGCCAGTCCCAGGTGCCGAGTTGCGCCGAGTCCAGCGCCAGATCGAGACGTTCCTGGCTGTCCTTCAAGGCGTGTTCGGCGGCTTTGCGTTCGGTGGTGTCGAGGAAGGTGCTGAGCAGATACGGCTGGCCTTCGAGCTCGACTTTCTGCGCACTGAGAATGCCGTCGTGAATCTGCCCGTTGCTGGCGCGAAACTGCACCTCCATGCTGATCAATTCGCCCTTGGTGTTGGTCTTCTTCACCAGTTCGCCGCGTTGCTCCGGGTGCACCCACAAACCCAGCTCAAGGGTGGTACGGCCGATGGCGCTCTGCACCGGCCAGCCGAACAGGCTTTCGAAATACTGATTGGCTTCGCTGATCAGACCGTCTTCCTGGCGGGTCAGCAAGACCATGTTCGGGCACAGGTGAAAAAGTGTCGCGAAACGTTTCTCCGAGCTGCTCAGTGCCTGTTCGCGTTGGCGCTGGTGGGTGATTTCACGAATCACCCCGATCATTCGGGGGCGGCCGTTTTTGTCCGGCAGCAAACTGCCGTTGATCTCCAGCCAGTGCAGGCTGCCGTCGGGCCAGCGGATGCGGTGGTGCATCGCTTGTTCCAGCGGCGCGCCGGCAATCACCGCGTGGAAGGCGCGAACGGTTTTTGCGCGGTCTTCGGGCGGCAGCAAATCGAGGTATTCGAGGTCTTCCGGCAACGGCTGGCGTGGATCGAAGCCGAACAACGCCTGAGTGCCCCGTGACCAACTGATCTGCCCGCGCTCGATGTCCCAATACCAGGCGCCGAGCCGCGCGCCGTTGAGCGCCGCCAGCAATTGCGGCGCACTCTCCCAGCTCTGCTCGGAATGACGCGGGTCAATCGCCTGAATACGCGGCATCGGCGGAGTTCGGTCAACAGATTTCGGCATTGTGGGCAGGCCTTGAGCTGATGGTGTCATTAGGCGCAGGGGCAGCGGCTCTATAGGAGTAGCACAAGTTGGCCTCAAGTCCCTGGCAGATCGAGTTGTGCGTCCAGCAATGCCATAAAGGCTCTCGCCGCATTCGATAGCGTCCGTTCGGTGTGCAGGATATAGCCTAGCTGGCGAGTGAGTTGTATGCCCGGTAAAGCGATGCTCGCCACCTGATCATCGAGCATGGTGCGCGGCAAAACGCTCCAGGCCAGGCCAATCGACACCATCATCTTGATGGTTTCCAGGTAGTTGGTGCTCATGGCGATGTTCGGCGTCAGGCCCTGGGCCTCGAACAAGCGTTGGACGATGTGGTGCGTGAAGGTGTTGCCACCGGGGAAAACCGCCGGATGACCGGCGATGTCCGCCAGATTGACGGGGCCATTGCTGATCAGCGAATGCTCAGGGGCAACCACGAAATCCAGCGGGTCGTCCCACACCGGCGTGGCTTTGACCAGTGCGTGCGGCTCTGGCGCCAGGGTGATGACCGCCAGTTCGGCGCGACCATGGAGAATTTCCTCGTAGGCCACTTCCGAATCGAGGAATTGAATATCCAGCGCCACCTGTGGGTAACGGCGGGTGAATTCCCTTAATAGAGGCGGCAAACGGTGCAGGCCAATGTGGTGACTGGTGGCCAGCGTCAGGCGACCGCTGACTTCGCCGGTGAGGTTGGTCAGGGCGCGGCGGGTGTCATCCAGCACGTTGAGAATCTGATAAGCCCGTGGCAACAGGGCGCGGCCGGCCTCGGTCAGGCCGACTTCACGGCCCAGTCGATCAAACAGACGCACCTTCAATTGCTGCTCCAGCCCGGCGATGCGTTTGCTGATCGCCGGCTGCGTCAGGTGCAGACGTTCGCCGGCACCGGAGAAGCTGCCGGTCTCGGCAATCGCGATAAAAGCGTTGAGGTTGGCCAGATCCATGTTCGTATTCCAGTTGGTTATCCAAAGCATAAAAAATATGAATTTGAGTTATTTAATCTAACCCCATAGGATCGGCCTCACAAGCCAAAGGGTTATTGATAAGCCCAGGGCATAGAAACAAGCTGATGAGGAACCGTCTGATGGCCGGCAAAACGCTCTACGACAAGCTCTGGGATTCGCATTTGGTCAAGCAGCGCGACGATGGCTCGGCGCTGATCTATATCGATCGTCATATCATTCACGAAGTGACTTCGCCGCAAGCCTTTGAAGGCCTGCGTCTGGCCGGGCGCAAGCCTTGGCGCATCGATGCCAACATCGCGACCCCGGACCACAACGTACCAACGACTCCTGAGCGCAAGGGCGGCATCGAAGCCATTGCCGACCAGGTCTCGCGTTTGCAGGTTCAGACCCTCGATGACAACTGTGATGAATACGGCATCGTCGAGTTCAAGATGAACGACGTCCGCCAAGGCATCGTCCACGTCATCAGCCCGGAGCAGGGCGCGACCTTGCCGGGCATGACCGTGGTCTGCGGCGACTCGCACACATCGACCCACGGCGCGTTCGGCGCTCTGGCTCACGGTATCGGCACTTCCGAGGTCGAGCACGTGCTCGCCACCCAGTGCCTGGTCGCCAAGAAAATGAAAAACATGCTGGTGCGCGTTGAAGGGCAATTGCCGTTCGGCGTGACCGCCAAGGACATCGTCCTCGCGGTGATCGGCAAGATCGGCACCGCCGGCGGTAACGGCCACGCCATCGAATTCGCTGGCAGCGCGATCCGCGACTTGTCCGTTGAAGGCCGCATGACCATCTGCAACATGTCCATCGAAGCTGGTGCCCGCGTGGGTCTGGTGGCGGCGGATCAGAAGACTGTCGACTATGTGAAAGGCCGCCCATTCGCCCCGAAAGGCGCGGAATGGGACATGGCCGTCGAAGCCTGGAAAGATCTGGTCTCCGACGCCGATGCCAAGTTCGATACCGTGGTTGAACTCGACGCTGCGCAGATCAAGCCGCAAGTCAGCTGGGGCACTTCGCCGGAAATGGTATTGGCCGTTGATCAGAACGTGCCGGACCCGGCCAAAGAGATGGATCTGGTCAAACGCGACTCGATCGTCCGTGCCTTGAAATACATGGGTTTGACCGCCAATCAGGCGATCACCGACATTCAGCTGGATCGCGTGTTCATCGGTTCCTGCACCAACTCGCGGATCGAAGATTTGCGCGCTGCGGCAGTGATTGCCAAGGGCCGCAAAGTCGCTTCGACCATCAAGCAAGCGATCGTGGTGCCGGGCTCGGGTCTGGTCAAGGCGCAGGCGGAGGCCGAAGGTCTCGACAAGATTTTCCTCGAAGCCGGTTTCGAATGGCGTGAGCCGGGTTGCTCGATGTGCCTGGCGATGAACCCGGACCGTTTGGAGTCCGGCGAGCATTGCGCCTCGACGTCCAACCGTAACTTCGAAGGCCGTCAGGGCGCCGGTGGCCGCACCCACCTCGTCAGCCCGGCCATGGCGGCTGCGGCAGCGGTGAACGGTCGTTTCATCGACGTTCGTGAATTGATCTAAAGGAGCGCAGCATGAAAGCTTTTACCCAGCACACTGGTCTTGTCGCGCCTTTGGATCGTGCCAACGTCGACACCGACCAAATCATTCCGAAACAGTTCTTGAAGTCGATCAAGCGCACCGGTTTCGGCCCGAACCTGTTCGATGAATGGCGTTACCTCGATGTTGGTCAGCCGTATCAGGACAACTCCAAGCGCCCGCTGAACAAGGACTTCGTCCTCAACGCCGAGCGTTATCAAGGCGCCAGCGTCTTGCTCGCTCGCGAGAACTTCGGTTGTGGCTCCAGCCGTGAACACGCGCCGTGGGCGCTGGAAGAATACGGTTTCCGCAGCATCATCGCGCCGAGCTACGCCGACATCTTCTTCAACAACAGCTTCAAGAACGGCTTGCTGCCGATCATTCTGAGCGACGCCGAAGTCGATGAATTGTTTAAGCAAGTTGAGGCTGAGCCGGGCTATCAATTGCAGGTCGATCTGCAAGCGCAGACAGTGACCAGCCCGAATGGCAAGGTGTACAGCTTTGAGATCGATGCGTTCCGCAAGCACTGCCTGTTGAACGGTCTGGACGATATCGGTCTGACCTTGCAGGACGGCGATGCGATTGCGACGTTTGAGGCCAAGCACCGGGTTCGCCAGCCGTGGTTGTTCCGCGACGCATAAGCAAGTTTTGAATTGATGCAGTTCAGGCTGGCCTCTTCGCGAGCAAGCTCGCTCCCACAGGGGAATGCATTTCAAATGTGGGAGCGAGCTTGCTCGCGAATGCGGTAGTCCAGGCAATACAAGGCTAAAGCCCAGAAGGAAGTCCCCATGACCAGCACCGCCCAACACGCTCAGGTCGTACAAAAGCAATTCGGTGAACAGGCCGCCGCCTACCTGAGCAGCGCCGTACACGCGCAAGGCACCGAATTCGCACTGCTACAGGCTGAGCTGGCCGGGCAGGGCGGGGCGCGGGTGCTGGATCTGGGTTGCGGCGCCGGTCACGTCAGTTTCCACGTGGCACCGCTGGTCAGGGAAGTGGTCGCCTACGACCTGTCGCAGCAAATGCTCGACGTGGTCGCCGCCGCTGCCGTTGATCGCGGTTTCACCAACATCGCCACAGTCAACGGCGCCGCCGAGCGTCTGCCGTTTGCCGATGGCGAGTTCGACTTCGTGTTCAGCCGTTATTCGGCGCATCACTGGAGCGATCTGGGTGTGGCCCTGCGCGAAGTGCGTCGTGTGCTGAAGCCGGGCGGTGTGGCGGCGTTCGTTGACGTGTTGTCACCGGGCAGTCCGTTGTTCGACACTTACCTGCAGAGCGTCGAAGTGCTGCGCGACACCAGCCATGTGCGCGACTATTCAGGCGCCGAATGGTTGCGTCAGGTCAGCGAAGCCGGTTTGCATGTGCGCAGCGCCACGCGTCAGCGCCTGCGTCTGGAGTACACCAGCTGGGTTGAGCGCATGCGCACACCTGAAGTGATGCGCGCAGCGATCCGTCAGTTGCAGCAGTCGATGGGCCACGAAGTGCGCGAATATTTTGAGATTGAGGCCGATGGCTCGTTCAGTACAGATGTAATTGTATTGATGGCCGAGCGATAAGAATTTTTCCGGGCGCGCCTGAGATGGCGCACCGACTGAAGACACGAGGAAAGCATGAGCAAGCAGATTCTGATTCTCCCAGGTGACGGTATTGGTCCGGAAATCATGGCCGAAGCGGTCAAGGTGCTGGAGCTGGCCAACGACAAATACAGCCTGGGCTTCGAGCTGAGCCATGACGTGATCGGTGGCGCCGCCATCGACAAGCACGGCGTGCCGCTGGCCGATGAAACCCTCGACCGTGCCCGCGCTGCTGACGCCGTGTTGCTGGGCGCCGTCGGTGGCCCGAAATGGGACGCCATCGAGCGTGACATCCGCCCTGAGCGCGGTCTGCTGAAAATCCGTGCGCAACTGGGCCTGTTCGGCAACCTGCGTCCGGCGATCCTGTACCCGCAACTGGCCGATGCTTCGAGCCTGAAGCCGGAAATCGTTGCCGGTCTGGATATCCTCATCGTCCGTGAGCTGACCGGCGGTATCTACTTCGGCGCGCCACGCGGCACCCGTACTCTGGAAAACGGCGAGCGTCAGTCCTACGACACGCTGCCGTACAGCGAGAGCGAAATCCGCCGCATCGCCCGTGTCGGTTTCGACATGGCCATGGTTCGTGGCAAAAAGCTCTGCTCGGTGGACAAGGCCAACGTGCTGGCTTCCAGCCAACTGTGGCGTGAAGTGGTCGAACAAGTGGCCAAGGATTACCCGCAAGTCGAACTGAGCCACATGTACGTCGACAACGCCGCCATGCAACTGGTGCGCGCGCCGAAGCAGTTCGACGTGATCGTCACCGACAACCTGTTCGGCGACATCCTGTCCGATGAAGCGTCGATGCTCACCGGCTCCATCGGCATGCTGCCGTCGGCTTCGCTGGATTCGAACAACAAGGGCATGTACGAGCCTTGCCACGGTTCCGCTCCGGACATCGCTGGCAAAGGCATCGCCAACCCGTTGGCGACCATTTTGTCGGTGTCGATGATGCTGCGTTACAGCTTCAATCTGCACGACGCGGCCGATGCCATCGAGAAAGCCGTGAGCGTGGTATTGGATCAAGGCTTGCGCACCGGTGACATCTATTCGCCGGGTTGTAGCAAAGTCGGTACGCAGGAAATGGGCGACGCAGTAGTCGCCGCGCTGCGGAATCTGTAATCTCTCGGGCCCGCTGCGAAATTCAATACAAAGCAGCGGCCCACTTTTCAAGAAGGTGTAGTTGCGATGAAACGTGTAGGTCTGATCGGTTGGCGCGGGATGGTCGGTTCCGTGCTCATGCAGCGGATGCTGGAAGAGCAGGATTTCGATCTAATCGAGCCGGTGTTTTTCACCACGTCCAACGTCGGTGGCCAAGGCCCGTCCGTGGGCAAGGACATTGCTCCGCTCAAGGATGCTTACAGCATTGACGAGCTGAAGACCCTCGACGTGATTCTGACCTGCCAGGGCGGCGACTACACCAGCGAAGTGTTCCCGAAGCTGCGCGAAGCCGGCTGGCAGGGTTACTGGATCGACGCGGCCTCGAGCCTGCGCATGAACGATGACGCGGTGATCATTCTCGACCCGGTCAACCGCAAGGTCATCGACCAGCAGCTCGACGCGGGCACCAAGAACTACATCGGCGGCAACTGCACCGTCAGCCTGATGCTGATGGGCCTGGGCGGTCTGTTCGAAGCCGGTCTGGTCGAGTGGATGAGCGCCATGACCTATCAGGCGGCCTCCGGTGCCGGCGCGCAGAACATGCGTGAACTGATCAAGCAAATGGGCGCGACCCACGCTGCTGTCGCCGATCAACTGGCTGATCCGGCCAGTGCGATCCTCGACATCGACCGTCGCGTGGCCGATGCCATGCGCAGCGAAGCGTACCCGACCGAAAACTTTGGCGTACCGCTGGCCGGCAGCCTGATCCCGTGGATCGACAAGGAACTGCCGAACGGCCAGAGCCGCGAAGAGTGGAAAGCCCAGGCCGAGACCAACAAGATCCTCGGTCGCTTCAAGAGCCCGATCCCGGTCGACGGCATCTGCGTGCGCATCGGCGCCATGCGCTGCCACAGCCAGGCGCTGACCATCAAGCTGAACAAAGACGTGCCGATCGCCGATATCGAAGGGCTGATCAGCCAGCACAACCCTTGGGTCAAACTGGTACCGAACCAGCGCGAAATCAGCATGCAGGAGCTGAGCCCGACCAAGGTCACCGGCACCCTGAATGTTCCGGTCGGTCGTCTGCGCAAGCTGAACATGGGTTCGCAGTTCGTCGGTGCCTTCACCGTTGGCGACCAACTGCTGTGGGGCGCGGCCGAGCCGCTGCGTCGCATGTTGCGGATTTTGCTTGAGCGTTGATTGCTTGAAGTAATGAAAGAACCCGTGCCTTGAAAGGGGTGCGGGTTTTTTTATGCCTGGAGTTTCCAGGCACCGCAAATGTCGGGCAGAAATTGCCTGTGCGCCAGTCACCCGGTAAAGTGCCGCTCCCCCCGTTTCGCCAGAGGCTCGCACCATGACCCAGACCCTAGATATTGCCGTGATCGGCGCCACCGGTACTGTCGGCGAAACCCTCGTTCAGATTCTCGAAGAACGCGACTTCCCGGTCGGTAATCTGCACTTGCTGGCGAGCAGCGAATCCGCCGGCAGCTCGGTGCTGTTCCGCAACAAGAACGTGCGCGTTCGCGAAGTCGACGAGTTCGATTTCAGCAAGGTCAAACTGGTGTTTTTCGCCGCTGGCCCGGCTATCACCCTGAGCTACGCCGCCCGTGCCCACGCCGCCGGTTGCTCGCTGATCGACCTGTCCGGCGCGCTGCCGGCCGCTCAGGCGCCGCAAGTGGTGCCGGAAGCCAACGCCGAAGTACTCGCCGGTTTGAAAGCGCCGTTCCAGGTCAGCAGCCCGAGTCCGTCGGCCACCACCCTCGCCGTGGTGTTGACGCCGTTGCTCGATCTGATCGACCTGCAATACGTCAATGTCAGCGCCAGTCTGGCGATGTCCGCCCAAGGTCGCGAAGCGGTGACTGAGCTGGCGCGGCAAACTGCCGAGCTGCTGAATATGCGCCCGCTGGAACCAACGTTTTTTGATCGGCAAGTAGCGTTCAACCTGCTGGCCCAGGTCGGCACGCCCGACGCGCAGGGTCATACACCGCTGGAAAAACGTCTGGTGCGCGAGCTGCGTCAGGTGCTGGCACTGCCTTTATTAAAGATTTCCGCAACTTGCGTTCAAGCCCCGGTGTTTTTTGGCGATAGCTTTAGCGTGACCTTGCAGTCAACGCAGGCTGTCGACCTGGAAAAGGTCAACGCTGCACTCGAAGCAGCGCCGGGCATTGAGCTGGTCGAGGCCGGTGATTACCCGACTGCAGTCGGTGACGCGGTAGGGCAGGATGTTGTCTATGTCGGTCGCGTGCGCAACGGTGTCGACGACCCGGCGGAACTAAATCTGTGGCTGACGTCAGATAACGTACGCAAAGGCGCAGCCCTAAACGCTGTGCAGGTGGCTGAATTGTTGATAAAAGACCTGCTGTAAAAGATACTTGGCAACAATTTGTCGACTGATTCTAGG
Organism: Pseudomonas sp. 43A; assembly: GCF_013363935.1. NCBI lineage: Bacteria > Pseudomonadati > Pseudomonadota > Gammaproteobacteria > Pseudomonadales > Pseudomonadaceae > Pseudomonas > Pseudomonas sp. 43A. The sequence goes on along the minus strand of NZ_CP054880.1, from coordinate 4,857,947 downwards.
TGAGCGCTATGCTTGCCCAGATTGCTTGATAACGTGTCACCCTCCGGGACTTTCCGGGGCATCAAAGAAATGATCGCGCGCGACATCTGTCGTCGTCGCGCGCAATGCCTTACGGCAGCGGTATTCAACATCTTCTCGCTGGCCGAGGAACGTTCAAACAAAGGATGAGGCTATGGTTCAAGTTCGCAAACTGGTGTTAGCAATAGCGGCCGCCTCGGCGCTGTCCTCCGGTATGGCGCATGCCCTCGGGCTCGGGGAGCTGACCCTGAAGTCGACCCTGAACCAGCCGCTGGTGGCTGAAATCGAGCTGCTCGACGTCAAGGATCTCACCGCTGCCGAAGTGGTGCCGAGCCTGGCTTCACCTGAAGACTTTGCCAAGGCCGGCGTCGATCGCCAGGCCTTCCTCAATGATCTGACCTTCACCCCGGTGCTCAACGCCAGTGGCAAAAGCGTACTGCGCGTCACCTCGAGCAAACCGCTGTCGGAGCCGATGGTCAAATTCCTCGTGCAGGTGATGTGGCCGAACGGCCGTCTGCTGCGCGATTACAGTGTGCTGCTCGATCCGTCGAAGTTCTCGCCACAGACCGCTGATGCTGCCGCACAACCGGCGCCGTCGCAGACCATCACTGCGCCAACCACTGGCGCTACGCACCCGACGCAATACACCACCACGCCGCGCGACACCTTGTGGGAAATCGCCGCGAAGGCGCGTACCGGCGGTTCTGTGCAGCAGACCATGCTGGCCATTCAAGCGCTCAACCCGGATGCGTTCATTGGCGGCAACATCAACCGCCTGAAAACCGGTCAAGTGCTGCGCCTGCCGGATTCGGTACAAAGCACTGCATTGCCGCAATCGAAAGCGATTGCTGAAGTGGCGGCGCAGAACGAAGCCTGGCGTCAGGGCCGTCGTTATGTGGCTAAGCCAGGCACCGGTCAGCAGCAGCTCGATGCGACCAACCGTGGTCGTGGCAATACCGGTGCAGCACAGAACGCCCAGGACAATCTGAGTCTGGTCTCCGCTGAAAGCGCCAAGGCGCGCGGCAAAGGCCCGGCGGGTGATGCCAAGGCGCTGAGCAACAAGCTCGCGGTCACTCAGGAAAGCCTCGACACGACCCGTCGTGACAATGAGGAACTGAAAAGCCGCGTGTCCGATTTGCAAAGCCAGATGGACAAGCTGCAAAAGCTGATCGAGCTGAAGAACAATCAACTGGCGAAACTGCAGGCCGAAGGGGCGGGCGCTGCACCGGCCGCGAACGGCGCAGTCGCGCCGGTTCCGGCGATCACTGCTGAGCTGGCGGCGACACCGCCAGCCACTCCGGCAGAAGCCGCGGCGGCATCGCCGACGCCAGAATCTGCCATTGCGCCACCCGCCGAGACGCCGGTTGAGCCTGTGGTCGAACCAGTTGTCGAAACCAAGCCTGCCGTCGATGATGACAAGACCTTCAACGAGCTGCTGACCAACCCGATCCTGTTGGGTCTGATCGGTGGTGGCGCAGTTGTTCTGCTGCTTCTGCTGTTGCTGCTGGCGCGTCGCCGCAAAGCTCAGCAGGAAGCCGAGAAACATCTGCGCATGGCCCGAGCGCTGTCTGAGGAGCAAGAGTTCTCCGCCGAGCAGGATCTGCCGGAAAGCAGCTTCGAAGGTCTGGAGACCCCTGCGGCGAGCGTCAAGCTCAACACCCCGGCGCCTGCTCCTGCTCCAGTCGTGGCTCCGGTAGTGGCGCCGATCGTGATGGCTGAGCCGATTGCCGCGCCGCTGGTGGCACCGGCCGCCGAGCGCTCCGATGACGTGCTCGACAAGGCGCAATCGCACATCAACGCCGGCCGTTTGAATCAGGCTGCCGCACTGCTGGAAGAGGGCGTCAGCCTGGAGCCGCAGCGCAGTGATCTGCGTCTGAAACTGATGGAAGTCTATGGTCAGCAGGGTGACCGCGATGCGTTCGTCGGTCAGGAGCGTCAACTGGTGGCCAATGGCGACAACTTCGCCAAGGTTGAGGAGCTGAAGAGCCGCTTCCCAGCGATGGCCGTCGTGGCTGCCGCTGGTTTGGCGGCTGCTGCCGTCGCAGCCGAACTGGATGCGCAATACGTCAAGGATCTGCTGCTGGACGAGCCAGAAGTACCTGCGCCAGCCCCGGTTGAAGATGACCTGGACAGCGCGTTTGACCTGAGCCTGGACGATCTCGACAACATCACGCCGGTAGAGCCTGCGCCGGTGGTTGAGGCAGAAGCGCCGGTCGAGCTGGACGAATTCCCGTCCGACGACGACCTGAGCTTCGAATCGGTGCTGCAACAGCAGACCGAGATCAAAGAGAACCTGGACGACCTGTCGGACTTCGACCTGGATATGGATCTGGGGGCCGAGCCGGCGCCTGCGATTGATCTGGCGGACGATGATTTCCTGCTGGATCTGGACGAAGGCGTGAAGGACCTGTCGCCAGTCGAGCCGCCGGCCGTCGCTGACGTGCCACAGGATGATCTGGAGCTGCCGGCCGATTTCGACCTGTCGCTGGCCGACGAAATGGACAGCAATCCAGCGGCGGAACCGGATGCGTTCGCTACCGAACTGGATGATGTCAACGCCGAGCTGGATCGTCTGTCGCAAACCATTGCCGAACCGACCTTCACCGAAGCCGATGCGGCAATCGGTGGTGATCTGGGCGAAGATGATTTTGACTTCCTCGCCGGCACTGATGAAGCCGCTACCAAGCTCGATCTGGCCCAGGCCTACATCGACATGGGCGACAGCGACGGTGCACGCGACATCCTCAACGAAGTGTTGACCGAGGGTGACGAGAAGCAGCGTGGCGAGGCCAAGGACATGCTCTCGAGCTTGTAGTAAGCCCGGCGGTAAATGAAAACGGCAGCCCATTTAGGCTGCCGTTTTTGTTTGTGCCGGATCCAGTGGTGTCTGATCCATCGCTTTCGCGAGCAGGCTCGCTCCCACATTTGGAATGCATTTCCCCTGTGGGAGCGAGCTTGCTCGCGAAAGCGGTGTTACAGGCGACAGAGAACTCTCTGGCATCCCTGAACCACCGCCTTATAATGCCCGCCTTTGCACAAACAGCAGGCTGTCCCACCTTGGCAAACATAGATAACCCGGTCGCCGAAATGGCCCCCGACGGCTTTTACCGCGTCGCGCTGGGCGTGGAGTACAAAGGCTCGCGCTACAGTGGCTGGCAGCGTCAGTTGACGGGTGTGGCGACGGTGCAGGAAGAACTCGAAAAAGCCCTGTCGAAAGTCGCCAACTCACCGGTTTCACTACAGTGCGCCGGACGCACCGACGCGGGCGTGCATGCCTGCGGACAAGTGGTGCACTTTGATACGACGGTCGATCGTTCGCTGAAGGCCTGGGTCATGGGCGCCAACATCAATCTGCCGCATGACATCAGCGTCAGTTGGGCGCGGGTGATGCCGGCGCATTTCCATGCGCGCTTCAAAGCTATCGCGCGGCGTTATCGCTATGTGATCTACAACGATCAGATCCGTCCGGCGCATCTCAACGAAGAAATCACCTGGAACCATCGCCCGCTCGACGTCGAGCGCATGGCCGAGGCCGCGCAATACCTGATTGGCACCCACGATTTCAGTGCGTTCCGCGCCGGGCAGTGCCAGGCCAAGTCGCCGATCAAGAAGATGCATCACCTGCGCGTGACCCGTCACGGCAAGATGATCGTGCTCGACATCCGCGCCAATGCGTTCCTGCATCACATGGTGCGCAATATCGCCGGGGTGCTGATGACCATCGGTGCCGGCGAACGTCCGGTGGAGTGGATGAAAGAAGTTCTGGAAAGCCGCGAGCGCCGGTCCGGCGGTGTCACGGCGCATCCGTACGGCTTGTATCTGGTGCAGGTCGAGTACCACGACGAATTCCCGTTGCCCGAGCGTTTTATCGGGCCACATTTCCTTACGGGTTTCTCCGAACTTGACGGCTGACGCCCTTGAACGCTTTTGTTACCATCCGGGACTTTCCCGGATTTTGCCTTGGAGTTTTTCTCGACATGTCAGCCGTTCGCAGCAAGATCTGCGGGATTACCCGCATAGAAGATGCGTTGGCCGCCGTCGAAGCCGGGGCGGATGCGATCGGGTTCGTGTTCTACGCCAAGAGTCCGCGTGCTGTCACCGTGCAGCAGGCGCGGGCGATTATTCAGGCATTGCCGCCGTTCGTGACCACCGTGGGCCTGTTCGTCAACGCCAGCCGCTGCGAGTTGGGGGAAATCCTCGATGCCGTGCCGCTGGATCTGTTGCAGTTCCATGGCGATGAAGTCGCTGAAGACTGCGAAGGCTGGCATCGTCCGTATATCAAGGCGCTGCGGGTCAAGGCTGGCGACGATATTGCGGCAGCGATTGATGCCTATCCAAGCGCCAGTGGCGTGCTGCTCGACACCTACGTTGAGGGCGTGCCCGGTGGAACCGGGGAGGCGTTTGACTGGTCATTGATTCCGCAAGGTTTGAGCAAACCGTTGATTCTGGCCGGTGGTTTGACCCCGCAGAACGTTGCAGACGCCGTGGCTCGGGTGAAACCGTACGCGGTAGACGTCAGCGGTGGGGTAGAGGCGAGCAAGGGCATCAAGGATCACGCAAAGATTCACGCGTTCATCAACGCGGTACGCAAAGCGCCATATTGATGTGACGGCTGGCAGTCTGCCGCCGTCCATCAATGCACTTGCACAAAGCAGGCGCGGCTGAGGGTTTCTGGATAGCACGCAGGTCATGTTTCGCGCTGACCGTGGCTGTCCATCAACCATCGCCACACACATGAATTTAGCTGAAGGGCATACGCGGGGCTGCGAACCAGAGCGTTCGGGCCGCCGGTACTGGAGAAAGAAAGCATGAGCAACTGGTTAGTAGACAAACTGATCCCTTCGATCATGCGTTCCGAGGTCAAGAAGAGCTCGGTCCCTGAAGGTCTGTGGCACAAATGCCCGTCTTGCGAGGCGGTGCTGTATCGTCCAGAGCTGGAAAAGACCCTGGACGTTTGCCCTAAATGCAACCACCACATGCGCATCGGCGCACGTGCACGCATCGACATCTTCCTCGATGCTGAAGGTCGCAACGAACTGGGCGCCGATCTGGAGCCGGTTGACCGTCTGAAATTCCGCGACGGCAAGAAATACAAGGATCGTCTGACCGCTGCCCAGAAGCAGACTGGCGAGAAAGACGCGCTGATCTCCGTCAGCGGCACCTTGCTGGGCATGCCGGTGGTGGTTTCTGCGTTCGAATTCAGCTTCATGGGCGGTTCGATGGGCGCTATCGTTGGCGAACGCTTCGTGCGCGCGGCCAACTACGCGCTGGAAAACCGCTGCCCGATGATCTGCTTCGCCGCCTCCGGTGGTGCGCGCATGCAGGAAGCGCTGATCTCGCTGATGCAGATGGCCAAGACCTCGGCGGTACTGGCGCGTCTGCGTGAAGAGGGCATCCCGTTCATCTCCGTATTGACCGACCCGGTCTACGGTGGTGTTTCGGCGAGTCTGGCGATGCTCGGTGACGTGATCGTCGGTGAGCCGAAAGCCCTGATCGGCTTCGCTGGTCCGCGCGTTATCGAACAAACCGTGCGTGAAAAGCTGCCGGAAGGCTTCCAGCGCAGTGAATTCCTGCTGGAACACGGTGCGATCGACATGATCATCCACCGTCAGGAACTGCGCCCGCGTCTGGGTAACCTGCTGGCACAAATGACTGGCAAGCCGACGCCGAAATTCGTCGCCGCGCCAATCGAGCCAATCGTGGTTCCACCGGTACCTGCTGGCCTATGACCGAGCGCACCCTTGGCGAATGGCTCGCCTACCTTGAGCAGTTGCATCCGTCGGCCATCGACATGGGCCTGGAGCGTTCGCAACAGGTAGCGTCCCGCATGGGGCTGGGCCAGCCGGCGCCTCGGGTGATTACGGTCACCGGCACCAACGGCAAGGGTTCGACCTGCGCTTTCGTGGCTTCATTGCTGCGTGCGCAGGGTCTGAGCGTTGGTGTCTACAATTCTCCGCACCTGCTGCGTTACAACGAGCGGGTGCAGCTCAATGGCGTCGAAGCCACTGACGCGCAGCTGTGCGAAGCCTTTGCTGCGGTCGAGGCCGGGCGTGGCGACACTTCTCTGACTTACTTCGAAATGGGCACTCTGGCGGCGTTCTGGCTGTTTCAACAGGCAAAACTCGACGCTGTGGTGCTGGAAGTCGGGCTGGGCGGGCGTCTGGATACGGTCAACGTGGTCGATGCTGATATCGCGCTGGTTACCAGCATCGGTGTTGATCATGCCGATTATCTCGGTGATACCCGCGAATCCGTGGCCTTCGAAAAGGCCGGAATTTTACGCCAGGGCAAGCCTGCCTTGTGCGGCGATCTGAATCCTCCGCAACCGTTGCTCGACAAGGTGCGTGAACTGGCTTGTCCATTCTTTTTGCTTGGGCGTGATTTCGACCTCGGGATGACTGATCAGCACTGGCAATGGCGCGGTACCGATGCGCGAGGCCAGGTTGTCGAATTGCGTGATTTGCCGCTGCTCGATCTGCCGATGGAAAACGCCGCGCTGGCGTTGCAGGCGTATCTGCTGCTCGATTTGCCGTGGGAAGCTCAGCAGATCGTGACGGCGTTGCAGGCGACGCGCGTGGTGGGTCGGCTGGATCGTCGTTCCTTCGAGTGGAATGGCAAGCGCCTGAATCTGTTGCTCGATGTAGGCCATAACCCGCATGCCGCCGAGTATCTGGCCCGTCGTCTGGCCTCGCGGCCAGCGGTCGGCAAGCGTCTGGCGGTGTTCGGTCTGCTGGCGGACAAGGATCTGGATGGTGTTGTCAGTGAATTGAATGCTAGTGTCGAGCATTGGGCTGTTGCCCCGCTGGATTCGCCGCGTGCCCGTCCGGTGGCTGAATTGAACGCGGCATTGCAGAACCTTGGTGCCGCCGTCACGTCTTACGACAGTGTCGCCGCTGCGCTGGAAGGGCAGTGCGCAGTAGCCACCAGTGACGACGAGATTCTGTTGTTCGGATCATTTTATTGTGTCGCCGAGGCCCTTGAATGGCTGGCCCGGCGCTCCACGGAGGAAGCGGCAAATGGCTTTGCTGGATAAAGCGTACAAGCAGCGCATGGTTGGCGCTTTGGTGCTGGTTGCGCTGGCGGTGATCTTCCTGCCGATGCTGTTTTCGCGTCAGGATGAGCAGCGTCAGGTGACCGTTGAGGCGCCGGCCGCTCCGCAAGCACCCGCCATGCCGCAAGTGCAAATGGAAACGGTGGCCGTGCCTGAGCCACAAACCTTGCCGCAAGAACCTGTGCCGACGGATGAAGAAGTCGCAGAAGAGACGGCGCCTACCGCACCCGTTGCGACGGCGCCGGCACCGACAGCGCCCATTATGATCACCAAGCCTGTTGCGCCGCCGGCGGTGGCCAAGCCGATTCCTGCGCCTGCTCAGCCGATCACTGCGTCCTCGTCCAAGCCGGACACAACGCAAAGCCGCGTCGATGCCAACGGTCTGTCGGTGAGCTGGTCGGTGCAACTGGCCAGTCTGTCGAGTCGTGCCAGCGCCGAAAGCCTGCAGAAGACCCTGCGCAGTCAGGGCTATAACGCTTACATCCGCTCCGCCGATGGCAAGAATCGGGTGTTTGTCGGTCCGCTGATCGAGCGTGCCGAAGCCGATCGTCTGCGTGATCTGTTGGGTCGTCAGCAGAACCTCAAGGGTTTTGTTGTGCGCTTCCAGCCCGAGCGCGGTTAAAAACTATCGCCTCGATTGAAATGCACTGACAATCGCAGCTTACCGAGAGGCATGCGCTCTGCTAAAATGCGCCGCCTTATCCGTCTGTAGGCTGCACTGTGCCATTTACCTGGGTTGACTGGGCGATCGTTGCAATCATCGCCATCTCCGCTTTGATCAGTTTGAGCCGCGGCTTCGTCAAGGAAGCATTATCGCTGGTGACCTGGATCATCGCAGGAGTCGTCGCCTGGATGTTTGGTGGTTCATTGTCCGAGTACCTCGCCGGATACATCGAAACCCCATCGGCTCGCGTGATCGCGGGCTGTGCCATCATGTTTGTCGCCACACTGATCGTGGGCGCAATGATCAATTATCTTATCGGCGAGTTGGTTCGCGTCACCGGGTTGTCCGGGACCGATCGATTCCTCGGCATGGCCTTCGGCGCAGCGCGTGGCGTGTTGCTGGTGGTCGTGGCGGTCGGGCTATTGAGCCTGGGGCCGGTACAGCAGGACGGGTGGTGGAAAGAATCACAGCTCGTGCCAAAGTTTCTATTGGTCGCCGACTGGTCCAAAAACCTGATACTCGGGTGGAGCAGTCAGTGGCTTGCCAGCGGAATCAGCGTACCCGCTGATATTCCGTTCAAGGAGCAACTCTTGCCGTCGGCGAAAACGCCTCAGTGAGTGTTGTTCAGTTCAGATCCATTAAGTAGGGGTTGCGTCGCATGTGTGGCATCGTCGGTATCGTCGGTAAGTCGAACGTCAATCAGGCGCTGTATGACGCGCTAACCGTGCTCCAGCACCGCGGCCAGGACGCTGCCGGTATCGTCACCAGCCATGATGGCCGGTTGTTCCTGCGCAAGGACAATGGCCTGGTGCGTGACGTCTTTCAACAGCGTCACATGCAGCGTCTGGTCGGCCACATGGGTATCGGCCACGTCCGTTACCCGACCGCGGGCAGCTCGACGTCGGCCGAGGCCCAACCGTTTTACGTCAACTCGCCTTACGGCATCACTCTGGCGCACAACGGTAACCTGACCAACGTTGAGCAGTTGGCCAAAGAGATCTACGAATCCGATCTGCGTCACGTCAACACCAGTTCCGACTCGGAAGTGCTGCTCAACGTGTTCGCCCACGAGCTGGCCCAGCGCGGCAAGCTGCAACCGACCGAAGAAGACGTGTTTGCCGCCGTGACCGACGTGCACAACCGTTGTGTCGGCGGCTACGCAGTAGTCGCCATGGTGACTGGCTACGGCATCGTCGGTTTCCGTGACCCGCACGGCATCCGCCCGATCGTGTTCGGCCAGCGTCATACCGACGAAGGCGTCGAATACATGATCGCGTCCGAAAGCGTTTCGCTGGACGTGCTCGGTTTTACCCTGATTCGCGACCTGGCACCGGGCGAAGCGGTCTATATCACTGAAGACGGCAAGCTGCACACACGTCAGTGCGCGACCAACCCGTCCCTGACTCCATGCATTTTCGAGCACGTCTACCTGGCGCGTCCGGATTCGATCATCGACGGCGTGTCGGTCTACAAGGCCCGTCTGCGCATGGGCGAGAAGCTCGCCGAGAAGATCCTGCGCGAGCGTCCAGAGCACGACATCGATGTGGTTATCCCGATTCCGGACACCAGCCGTACCGCGGCACTGGAACTGGCCAACCACTTGGGCGTGAAATTCCGCGAAGGTTTCGTCAAGAACCGTTACATCGGCCGTACCTTCATCATGCCGGGCCAAGCGGCGCGCAAGAAGTCGGTACGCCAGAAGCTCAACGCCATCGAGCTGGAATTCCGCGGCAAGAACGTGATGCTGGTTGACGACTCGATCGTGCGCGGCACCACCTGCAAGCAGATCATCCAGATGGCCCGCGAAGCCGGCGCGAAAAACGTCTACTTCTGCTCGGCCGCGCCGGCGGTACGCTTCCCGAACGTCTACGGCATCGACATGCCGAGCGCCCACGAACTGATCGCGCACAACCGTTCCACTCAAGACGTGGCGGACCTGATCGGCGCTGACTGGCTGATCTATCAGGACCTGCCTGACTTGATCGAAGCGGTCGGTGGCGGCAAGATCAAGATCGAGAACTTCGATTGCGCGGTGTTTGACGGCAAGTACGTCACCGGCGATGTCGACGAGGCCTATCTGGACAAGATCGAGCAGGCACGCAACGATGCCTCGAAGGTCAAGACCCAGGCGGTCAGTGCGATCATCGATCTGTACAACAACTGAGTTTCTACCGGCCCTGAGGGGCCGGTTTTGTATCTGAATTTCAATTTTTGCGAACAGGGCAAGGAGTGACAGCATGAGTCAGGAATGGGATGCCGGTCGGCTGGACAGCGACCTCGAAGGCGTAGCGTTCGATACCCTGGCCGTACGTGCCGGTCAGCACCGTACGCCGGAAGGCGAGCACGGTGATCCGATGTTCTTCACCTCCAGCTACGTGTTCCGCACCGCTGCCGATGCGGCCGCGCGGTTTGCCGGGGAAGTGCCGGGCAACGTTTACTCGCGTTATACCAACCCGACCGTACGTGCGTTCGAAGAGCGCATTGCCGCGCTGGAAAGCGCCGAGCAGGCCGTGGCGACCGCCACCGGCATGGCCGCGATCATGGCGGTGGTGATGAGCCTGTGCAGTGCTGGCGATCACGTGCTGGTCTCGCGCAGCGTATTCGGTTCGACCATCAGCCTGTTCGAGAAGTACTTCAAGCGTTTTGGCGTGGAAGTCGATTACGTGCCGCTGGCTGACCTTTCGGGTTGGGACGCGGCAATCAAGTCGAATACCAAGCTGCTTTTCGTCGAATCTCCGTCCAATCCTTTGGCAGAGCTGGTCGATATCACCGCACTGGCGGAAATCGCCCACGCCAAAGGCGCGATGCTGGTAGTCGACAACTGCTTCTGCACCCCGGCGTTGCAGCAGCCGCTGAAAATGGGCGCAGATATCGTGGTGCACTCGGCGACCAAGTTCATCGACGGCCAGGGTCGTTGCATGGGTGGTGTGGTTGCCGGTCGCAGCGAGCAGATGAAAGAAGTCGTCGGCTTCCTGCGCACTGCCGGCCCGACTCTGAGCCCGTTCAATGCGTGGATCTTCCTCAAAGGTCTGGAAACCCTGAACCTGCGGATGAAGGCGCACTGCGCGAATGCCCAGGAACTGGCTGAATGGCTGGAGCAGCAGGACGGCATTGAGAGGGTGCATTACGCCGGTCTCAAGAGTCATCCGCAGCACGAGTTGGCCCAGCGCCAGCAAAAGGGCTTTGGTGCAGTGGTGAGCTTTGAGGTCAAGGGCGGCAAAGAGGGCGCGTGGCGCTTTATCGATGCCACCCGGTTGATTTCGATTACTGCCAACCTCGGTGACAGCAAAACCACGATCACGCACCCGAGCACCACCTCCCACGGCCGTCTGGCGCCGCAGGAGCGTGAAGCGGCGGGCATTCGCGACAGTCTGATCCGCATCGCGGTCGGTCTGGAAGACGTAGCTGACCTGCAAGCCGATCTGGCGCGCGGTCTGGCAGCGTTGTGATCGAGTTGTCGACGCCAACAGCAGGCACCCATGGCCGCGTTGCGTTGGTCACGGGTGCTGCGCGCGGTATCGGTCTGGGAATTGCGGCATGGCTGATCAGCGAAGGCTGGCAAGTGGTGCTGACGGATCTGGATCGTGCGCGCGGTTCGAAAGTGGCGAAAGTGCTGGGCGAAAACGCCTGGTTCATCGCCATGGACGTCGCGGATGAAGGGCAAGTAGCGCTGGGCGTTGCCGAGGTGCTGGGGCAGTTTGGTCGTCTCGATGCACTGGTGTGCAATGCGGCGGTGGCTGATCCACACAACATCACCCTGGAAAGCCTTGATCTGGCGTACTGGAATCGCGTGCTGGCGGTGAATCTCAGTGGGCCGATGTTGTTGGCCAAGCACTGTGCGCCGTATCTGCGTGCGCACAACGGTTCCATCGTCAATCTGGCTTCGACCCGTGCCCGGCAGTCGGAGGCCGACTCCGAGGCGTATGCGGCGAGCAAGGGCGGCTTGCTGGCGCTGACGCATGCGCTGGCGATCAGCCTCGGGCCGGAGATTCGCGTCAACGCAGTCAGCCCGGGCTGGATCGATGCGCGAGATCCTTCTGCGCGTCGGGCTGAGCCGCTGGCGGATGCCGATCATGCCCAGCATCCGGCGGGCAGGGTAGGGACGGTTGAAGACGTAGCGGCGATGGTCGCCTGGTTGCTGTCGAGGAATGCCGGGTTTGTCACCGGGCAGGAATTCGTCGTCGATGGCGGCATGACGAAAAAGATGATTTACACAGAGTAGGAGGCGAAGCTGCGATCCTGTAGGAGTGAGCCTGCTCGCGATAGCGTTCTTCTGGTTGCTGACTTTTCCCGAGAATGACTCAATTTCGTCTTTTTTAGAAAAACTTCAATCCTGCTATTGACTTAGGTTCGCTACCTGCGTAAATTTCGCGGCCTCGGAGATGCAAACGGGTGATTAGCTCAGCTGGGAGAGCGTCTGCCTTACAAGCAGAATGTCGGCGGTTCGATCCCGTCATCACCCACCACTCCCGAGAGACTTGCGTAAGCAAGAGCGTAGGCTGAAAGTGCCTGCACCGACGCGCAGCGGTAGTTCAGTCGGTTAGAATACCGGCCTGTCACGCCGGGGGTCGCGGGTTCGAGTCCCGTCCGCTGCGCCATATTTTACGAGTCAGACTTGTCTGGTTCGCGATTGCAAAGCACCGAAGCCTGCAGTCAAAACGAGTTACTTGAGCGAAAGCTCAAAGCGATACGCAGCGGTAGTTCAGTCGGTTAGAATACCGGCCTGTCACGCCGGGGGTCGCGGGTTCGAGTCCCGTCCGCTGCGCCATATCTGCTTCAAGGACCACTGAACGCCTTGAAGCACCGAAACCAGCCATTGGCTGGTTCGGAATCGATAGCAAAGACCCTGGTCGAAAGACCGGGGTTTTTTGTGTCTGAAATTTGGCTTTTCCGCTTTTTTCTTCTATCCCCTCCATCCTGTGCCCTACACAAATCCCTGTGGGAGCGAGCTTGCTCGCGAAGGCGTCGGCACATTCAAAATTTGCATCGGCTGGCACAACGCTTTCGCGAGCAAGCTCGCTCCCACATGGGCATGCCCAATTATCTCTGCGGTCTAGATGCGGTGCCACGTCGCATTGATTTTTTGATTCTTTAGTCAAATTTTTGTAACTGGTTGTTTGCTGCGAGCGCAGAAACCTTTAAAGTTAACCTTTCGGTCAGCTTTGCACTGTCAACACGCCCTTTGTTTAGCCAAAGAGGGCTTCTGCAAGACTCGAGATTCCCCAGTAGATAACCAGAAGGGCGGACACATAACCGCCCAGAGGATGATCCATGTCCAACCGTGATATATCCCGGCGCTCGTTCCTCCAGGGCGGGCTGGTGGCGGGTGTGAGCGTCACGCTCACGCCGCTCAGCAGTCAGGCGCTGGCTGCCTTGATGGAAAACACTGTCACCGTGCCGTCCGAGAAGTGGCTCGGCAACAACGGCAAGGCGCGTCAGCGTAACGACGCACTGTCCAAAGTCTGCGGCAGCAAGGTCTTTGCCCGCGACATCCGCTCCAAGGACATGCCGGGCTGGCCCGAACAGCAAGGCCACGCCATGTTGCTGAAAACCATCAAGGCCGACCGCATCTACGACGGCTACGATCTGTCGTGGCTTGGCGCCGACCTGCAGCCTGACCGAATCGTCACCGCCGCTGACCTGGACAAGGACGGCATTGTCTTCCCGGAAGAACACGCACCGGATCCACTGCTGCCAGAAGGCAAGGTGCCGATGTTCATCGGTCACCCGGTGGCAATCCTGATCTGGAACGACTTCGAGCGTTTCCGTCAGGCCAAGAACAAACTCAAATTCAATGACAAAGCGATTCGTTACGGTGCCCAAGTGCCGTTCTACGAAGGCGACCCCTATGGCAGTTTCCGCTACGTACGTGTGGGTGGCGCGACCTCGGCTGACGAGGATGAATTCGCCAGCCTCAAGGATTCGATCCTCTTTCCGATGCTGAAGAACCGTCGTCCGGTGTGGAATTCCCAGCCGAACCTGCACGGCAACCTGACCGAGCGCGGCCTGTTCTACGCCGACCGCATGAAGCAAGATATCGATACGCCGCCAGACAACTGGCTGGTGTTCGACGAGCGCTACAAGACCCCGTCGATCGAACCGGCCGCGATGGAGCCGGACAACGGCAACGGCTGGTACGACCCGAAAACCAAGACCCTGCACTTCGTGGTAGCCACCCAGTGCCCACTGGAAGCTGCGACCGAGACCGCAAAAATGATCTCGCCGTCGCGCTTCGGCCTGGCCAACCTCAACATGCACCCGGGTTACACCGTGGGTTACGGTTCCAAAGACCATAACATCTTCGTCTACTACGCAGCCCTTGCTGCGCTATACGGCGCCGGTGTGCCGGTGCGTCTGGCCAACGACCGCTACGAGCAATTCCAGAGCGGCATCAAGCGCCACCCGTTCGACATCCGCTACCAGTTGGCCGTGGATAAGAATGACTACACCTTCAAGATTTTCCGCGCGGAAATGAGTGTCGACGGTGGCGGCCGAATCAACTACAGCCCCTCCGTAGCAGCAGTAGGTGCCACGGCGGCGCAATCGATCTACTACATGCCGCAGAACGATCTGCAAGTCACCGCTTATCACTCGCGTGGTGTTGAGGCCGGTTCGATGCGCGGGTACGGCACCCTGCAAAGCATGGCAGCGACCGAAATGATGGTCGACGAAATCGCCAATCGCCTCGGTGTCGATGCCATCGACCTGCGTCGCAAGAACGCCCTGCGTTCGGGCATGAAAAATACTCAGGGCGCGATTCCGGCCGGTGCTCTGCGCTTGCATGAAATTCTCGACAAAGCCTCGGTGCACGAAGTCTGGAAAAACCGCGACGCGATCAAGAAGCAGCGCGAAGCCGCCGACCCGGACAACTGGTACGGCGTTGGTTTTGCCATTTGCCAGAAAGACTTCGGCACCGGTTCTGAAGCGCCAATGGCCAGTATCGAATTCACCGCAGACGGCCGCATCACTCTGCGCCATATCGGCATTGAAATCGGTACCGGCATGTCCACCTCGCAAGCCTTGGTCGTGGCCGATTTCCTCGGCAGCCCGGCGCACGAAGTGAAGACCGGCGAAACCGAATGGAAGGAAATGCAGCTGATCACCAGCGGCAACCCTTACATCATGAGTCAGGCCGAGCAGGACAACCTGCTGCGCAATCCGCGTTGGGTCGGCAAGCTGGCATCGGCTTCGTCCGCGACCAACTCGGCGTACTACTTCAGCCATGCCACCCGTGAAGCGGCGCGCGTGCTGTTCAACAACGGTTTGTGGCCAGCGGCCATGGAGATCTGGCGTCAGGGTCCTTATGGCGGTCAAGCCAACCCTTACGTCGTGCGTCGCGAAGATGCGCACTGGGTCGACGGCAAACTCACCGCCAACGGCATGCAGCCGTTGACCTTCGAAGAGCTGGCCAAACACGCTCACGAGCGTGGTCTGGTGACCGGCGCTACCGTTCACGCATTCAACCGCTGGAGCTGGGCTGAAGCCGAATACAGCATCGACGGCGTGCGCGAACGCCTGCCGCTCGACGGTTTGGCGGTGAAGTACGGTGACGGCGCGCCGAAAGCGAAGAAGGCGTTGATGACCACGTCCGGTTTCCACTTGTTGGATCGCCAGAACATCAATTACCCGGTTGTGCAGTTGAACAACGCTGCTGTGACCTACTACAGCCCGGTCGCCACGCTGGTCGAGTTGAAGGTCAACAAGGGCTCGGCGGAAGTCGAAGTGCTCAACCACCATTCGTGGGTCGAGTGCGGTCGCGTGTTGGTTGAAGAATTGGTCAAGGGCCAGCTCGAAGGCGGTATCGCCATGGGCATCGGCCACGCCTTGATGGAAGAGATGCCGCTGTATGAAGGCGGGCCGGGGGAGGGTGACTGGAACTTCAACCGTTACCGTCTGCCGATGGCGCGTCACGTTGCCGTATGGAAGCAGACGTCGGAGATTCTCCCGGCGCTGTCGCCGAGCGACCCGTCCAAAGGCATCGCCGAAGTGGTGATGATCCCGATTGTCGGTGCCATCGGTAACGCCGTGGCGCACGCCATCGGTAAACGTGTTCGCGATCTGCCTATCACTGCTGCGCGCATCAAGGAGGCCCTCAATGGCTAACCGTCCGCTTCAACTGACCCTCAACGGTCAATCCGTCGGCCCGGTGGACATCCCTGATGACCTGCCGATGATCGACTACCTGCACGAATACAAAAACCTCACCGGCTCGCGTCTGGGCTGCGGGCAGGGCATCTGCCACGCCTGCGTGGTGATCGTCGATAACCCGGATGGCACCAGCGAAGAAGTGCGCACCTGCATCACCGGCGCACATTATTTCGAAGGCAAGCAAGTCCGCACGATCGAAGCTCACGCCAAGCGTGATGAGGCGGGCCAGGTCACCGAACTGAACCCGATCCAGCAGCGCTTCGTAGACGAATTCGCTTTTCAGTGCAGCTACTGCGCACCGGGCTTCGTCAACGCCGCGACCGTGCTGGTCGAGAAGTTGCAACGCCAGCCGACCGTGCAAAGCAAGCTCGAACAAGTCATCGAGGACAGCCTCGGCCATCACGTCTGCCGTTGCACCGGGTACGTGCGTTATTACAACGCCACCCGCAACGTGCTGACCGATCTCGGCCTGGTCAAGGAGGGTTAAGCATGAAGCTTTTACTGACTCGCCTGACCCTGGCGGTCGGCCTCGCTGCGCCGCTGTTGTTTGCCCACGCCGATGATCAGGTCAAGCGCGGCGAATACCTCGCCCGCGCCGCCGACTGCATGGCTTGCCACACCGCACCGGGCGGCGCGCCATTTGCCGGAGGTCTGCCGATCGTCTCGCCGTTCGGCACGATCTATGGCACCAATATCACGCCGAGCAAAGAGCACGGCATTGGTTTGTACAATGATGATGAGTTTTTCGTTGCGCTGACCGAGGGCAAGCGTCGTGATGGCGCCAATTTGTATCCGGCGATGCCTTACACCTCGTATCACCTGATGCCGCGTGAAGACTCGGACGCGATCCATGCGTACCTGAAAACCATCGAGCCGATCGAGCGTGCAGCCCCGGTCACCAGCCTGAGCTTTCCGTTCAACGTGCGTCCGGGTCTGATCGGCTGGAACATGATGTACGGCAAAGCCCTGAAGCTGGAGTCGGCGGAAGGCAAAAGCGAAGCCTGGAAGCGTGGCCAGTACATGGTCGAGGTGCTCGGTCACTGCGGCGAATGCCACACCCCGCGCGGTCTGCCGGGTGCGATGCAGTTGGATAAGCGCCTGACCGGCGGCATCCTCAATGGCTACCTGGCGCCGAGCCTGCTGGCCACTGATCTGGCCGCGCGCGGCTGGAACGAGCAGGATCTGGGCACGTTCCTCAAGCATGGCATGAGTGCGCAGGGGACGATGTTCAACGAGATGTTCCCGGTGTTCCACAACAGCACCCAAGGCCTGAACGATACCGATCTGGCGGCGATGGCGACCTTCCTGCTCGGCGACAAACCGCCGGCAGCGAAAGCACTGGTTGAAGTGCCCGTCGAGCAACTCAGTGCCAGTGCCCAACGCGGCCGTCAGGAATATCTGAACGTCTGCGCCGGCTGTCACGCGGTCGGGGGCGAAGGTAAGCCGCACATCGCGGTGGCCATGCGCGGCAACACCACGCTGCGCCTGGAAGACCCGCGCAATCTTTTGCGGGTGATCGAGGACGGTATCGGCGAGCAGAAGTTCTCCGGCTTCGAGCACATGCAACCGATGCCGGGTTTCGCCGACAAGCTCAGTCCTGAACAGCTGACCGATCTGCTCAACTACCTGCGTCAAGGGTGGGGTGGGCAGTCCGCCGAGCTGGCAGTGAGCGAAGTGCAAAAGCTGAAAGACGACGCACCGTCCATCGAGCACAAGGCGCACTGACATGCAGCATCTCGATCTACAAGTGGTGCGCCGCGCGCTGGAGTGGTCGGTGGCGGGGCAGCGCATCTGGCTTTGCACCGTGCTGACGACTTACGGTTCGGCACCGCGTGCGCCGGGTTCGCTGCTGGCGGTGAACGATGGCGGACAGTGGATCGGCTCGCTATCGGGTGGTTGCGTCGAGGAAGATTTCCTTGAGCGCGTCGCCGAAGGTGCGTTTCTCGATGCAGTCAATGTCGTGCGTTACGGCGAGGGCGACGATCCGCGTTCGCGGGTCAGCCTGCCCTGTGGCGGCATTCTCGATGTGCTGGTAGAGAAATTTGACGCCGACTGCGAAGTACAGGCGCATTTGCGTGAACTGGAGTCGGCGCTGCTTGGTCAGCGGCGCTTGATTCGCGAGGTCGATCTGGCCAGCGGTGCGCGCAGTTTGTTCGCTGATCGCGAGCAGGGTGCGCGGATCGAGCGTGAGATTGATCGGGTGCGCATTCGTGTTGGCGCGGCCCAGCGTTTGTTGCTCGCCGGATACTCCAGCGTGGCGCAGGCGTGTGCCGAGTTTGCTGTCGGCCTCGGGTTTGAGGTGATTCTCTGTGATCCGCGCGATGAAGTGCTCGAAGGCGTTGTGCTGGATGGCGTGGAAATTCGTCGGCAATTGCCATCGGTGTTTATTGCCGACGGCGGTTGCCATCGCGACACGGCGGTCGTGGCGCTAACCCACGATCCACGTATCGACGACTTGGCGATGATGGAGGCGGTGCGCACTGAAGCGTTCTACATTGGCGTGATGGGTTCGCAGCAGACGTCGCAGAAACGCTTCGAACGGTTACGTCGGATTGGTGGTTTAGGGGAGGGTGAGCTGGCGCGGATTCATGCGCCGATCGGTCTTAACCTCGGCAGCAAGACGCCGGCAGAAATCGCGCTGGCTGTGCTGGCGGATATCTTGCGCATCCGTAGCGGGATTGCTCGGGATCAGCTCTGAAACCGTTCAGTGTTGAATAAAAAGGGCCGCTGTTCAGCGGCCCTTTTTTACATCCCGAATTTGTCGCGTAAGCCGTAATACCAAGCACCCAGCGCGGCAAACGGCGTGCGCAACAGTTGCCCGCCGGGGAACGGATAGTGCGGTAAATCGGCAAACGCATCAAAGCGTTCGGCCTGACCGCGTAAAGCCTCAGCCAATACTTTGCCCGCCAGGTGCGTGTACGTCACGCCGTGGCCGCTGCAACCCTGTGAGTAATAGATGTTGTCGCCCAGGCGTCCAACTTGTGGCAAACGCGACAGGGTCAGCAGGAAATTTCCGGTCCAGGCGTAATCAATCTTCACATCCTTGAGCTGCGGAAAGGCCTTGAGCATTTTCGGACGGATGATCGCCTCGATGTTCGCTGGATCCCGTGCCCCATACACCACGCCGCCGCCGAAGATCAGGCGCTTGTCGCCCGTGAGGCGGTAGTAGTCGAGCAGGTAGTTACAGTCCTCAACACAGTAATCCTGCGGCAGCAGCGCTTTCGCCAGCTCACTACCTAGCGGCTCGGTAGTGATCACTTGTGTGCCGCATGGCATCGATTTGGCCGCCAGTTCCGGCACCAGATTGCCGAGATAGGCGTTGCCGGCGACGATAATGAACTTGGCCCTGACCTTGCATTGCGGTGTATGTACCACCGGATTGGCGCCGCGCTCGATGCGCACGGCAGGCGATTGTTCATAGATAGTGCCGCCGAGGGACTCGACCGCCGCCGCTTCGCCGAGCGCGAGGTTCAGCGGATGGATGTGGCCGCCGCTCATATCGAGCATGCCACCGACGTATTGATCGCATGCCACCACTTCGCGGATACGGCGTTGATCGAGCAGTTCGAGTTGCGTATGACCGAAACGCTCCCAAAGGCGCTTCTGCGATTCCAGATGGCCCATCTGCTTGGCCGTCAACGCGGCGAACACACCGCCGTCCTTCAGGTCGCACTGGATGTTGTACTTGGCCACCCGCTCGCGAATGATCCGGCCCCCTTCGAATGCCATGTGACCTAGCAATTGCGCTTGCTTGGGGCCAACGCTGCGTTCGATCACGTCGATATCACGGCTATAACTGTTAACGATCTGCCCGCCATTACGACCGGAGGCACCGAAACCGACCTTGGCTGCTTCCAGCACGGTGACGCGAAACCCGTTTTCCAGCAGGAACAGCGCCGAGGACAGTCCGGTATACCCGGCGCCGATCACACAGACGTCCGTCTCCACATCATCCTGCAAGGCAGGGCGGGGTGGTACGGCATTGGCCGACGCAGCGTAATAAGACTCTGGGTGAGGGGTGTTCGCCATCCTGCAGCCTCTGTTTAATATATTTTACGAGTGCGTCGATCCTACCCGAGTTGAAAAACCTCCGCCAGCCACCGGAAAATCTTCCTCGCAGGGCGGAAATTAAATATTTTGCATATTCATAGGCTTAGGTGAAAAAAAGGTGTTGACACCCCTCCGGAATTCCGTAGAATGCCGCCTCACAGCAGGCACGTAGCTCAGTTGGTTAGAGCACCACCTTGACATGGTGGGGGTCGTTGGTTCGAGTCCAATCGCGCCTACCAAACAAAATCCGCTCTGCTGGGCGGTCTGGAAGGGCTCACCGAAAGGTGGGCCCTTTTTTGTTGCGTTGGATTTCTTGCAGAACGTTCACAAAATATAGGGTTCATTCACACTGGGCAATGTGAACGCCTAAAAACCCTTTTCTGGGCTGCGATTCTTATGCATGTCGTGGGGGGGGATGGGGCATTGTGTTCGATGTGGTTTGGTGAACGTGTGATGTGATAGCGGCCAGCCACAGCGGGAATACTGTGTGCCGGGGTGTGGCTGCTGGGGTCGCCTCCTATCTTTAAGTCCTTGATTATTCAAGGATCTATCAGCCTAAAAACTCGAAGTGTGACAGCGTTAAGGTACACCTAAGTGGTGCACGTTCCCGGGAATGCTATCACCAAGCTAATCATTTCCAAGCATCCAGCATTGCGAAAGACTTACCCCCGCTGCGGCCTGAGTGCTGCCTGTTCTTCTCCCACCTTCATCTCATTTCGTTCACGTGCATCCATTAAGCCTTATTGACATGATCTATTGTCACTAGGTTGTTCTGAGCTGTTTCCTCGTTTCCTCGTTTCCCCATATCACCTTGCTTCCCGCACGAGCGCTCTGCCATGATTGAGATCGCTGGTGGCACTCTGCTTTCGTCTGGCCACTGAAAGGATTTACTTTTGGGTCGAATGGAGTCGGGATATGGCAACAATTAAAAGCCCTGCAACAATCAGTACCGAGTTTGGAATTGATCCAGATCGTCTATTCGAGCTGGGGATAATTGACACTCAGTTGGCAAGTGATACCAATTTGTTTATCGATCCTCTCCTGCTGGCGGAAAGTGTTCATCCAGAGATAAACACAGGGGCTGTGACTGCTTACGAACAACGATTTGAATGGATAGTTAAGCTACTCATCGCCTCGAAAGTGAAGGGCGATGTGCCATGGCGACAAGTTGAAAAGCTATTTAAGTTTTCCGAGGTAAGCTGGACTTGTCTTGGTTATAGCTCCTCAGTGCATGGAGCGGGGTTTGGAAAAGAGCTGGCTGCTCATGCACTAGATACGGCATCGGAAATTGTTAAGCTAGGTATCACTGATGTCGACTTCTTTATGGGGCTTTCACTTTTCGAAGAGGGAATTGGTGCCGATCGTATAAGCGATATGACAACCAATATCATTCTAAAAGATCTTGTTCAATTGACTCAGCGGGTGAACCAAGAACTCGGGATTCCGTCTAGGGAATTTGATGTAGTGGGTGGTAAGGAGGTTCTGCCGATAAATCCTTACACGAATGACCCGTTGTTATTTGTTCCTACGGATATTGTGCGTGATCTTCCAATCGCAACTGACTGGAGTGATATTTCACGTGCAGTCAAGGCTAACGAAGATCTGCGGGAGCGGGTGAGCGGTAGAATCGGTGATATTTGGGCCACGATGAGTAGGAAGGATAAGGCGCGGGTTAAGGCGGCGGCCTTGTCGAGCAAAGAGTCGTTTGAACAACTGCTAGAGATGCTCAGAGAGGTACCGAAGGACTCCTATGACTTTGCGAAGGACGAAAACGGTGAGGTTTTTTGGGCAAGGTTAACGAGAATTGCACAAGAGCACCCGCTGAAATTTAAAGGGTCTAGTTCTCCATCCTCTCCAGAAGAAGCGGTCAAGCTGGTTGAAGAAATAATTCTTCAATTCCAAGATCTCATCGAAAACAAGGGCATCTGGAAGGAACTTTGGACCGATGATAAAAAGCCTAGGAAAGAGAAGGCCGCTCAGCGATTGTTCTTCACTGTGGCGTATTCTTATTGCAAGGCTAATAATTTGGATGTCACTCCCGAGGCGGATGCTGGTAACGGACCCGTAGATTTCAAGTTTTCTTCAGGCTTTAATGCTCGTGTACTGGTAGAGATAAAACTTTCAACGAATACTCTGTTGCATGGATATGAAAAGCAATTGGAGATATATAAAAAGGCCGATGATACCGATCATGGCATTTACTTGGTGGTCGATGTCGGTGGGATTGGTCAGAAGTACGCCGAAGTACAAAGATCTAGGCTTGCGGCAATAGAGCGAGGAGAGAAGACATCTAAGATCTTCTTGGTTGACGGCAATCGGCGGGCTTCAGCTAGTAAGCGCTGACATCTTTAGATTATTACTGCCTCTGATCGCTCTCGCTGAGTAGATGTTGCAGTTTTTCGGAATTTTGTTGGGGGATGAATTGTGGCAGTTTGGATGATTGCGGCTGGTGGGTTGTTAGATAAGGCATCCATTGATAACTATAGTAAAACCTTGAGCTCGCCGATCTCGGCTGCACGGCGAGCACTAATACCTAGCAGTGTTAGTCTTCCGTCTGGTGATCTTTACGCCTGGGGCTTTCCAGATACTCCGAAGGGTGGAAATCGGAAGAAGATTGCGGACATTGCGATAGGGGATACCTGCTTCTTTTGTACTACCGATGTTGCTGGCAAGCGAAAAGACTGGAAGAATGCTTACCGTTGGGTCGCAAGGGTGAGCGGGAAAGTTGATCCTGAGTATTTCTCAAGTGTATCGGAAGCGTTTTGGGATTCAGAAAAATATTTGCCCTACCTGCTCGAAAAGCCGGTTCCAATTGATCTGAGTTTTGAGGAGTTTTCTAAGCTGATAGATCCCTCTGGAGCCTTTTATAAGAAAAGTCCTCAGGGTTCAACGAAGCTTGCTGATCCTTTCAAACTTTCCTATCTAATAAGTCAGTATGGTTCGGTTGACAATTGGGCTGAGAGTTTTATTCAAACACCTGTAGCTGCGTCGAAATCTTTTGGGGCGGGGGATGGGAATGCTGCTCCTGGCTTGTCAGATTCCGATTCGTTAGAAGATCGTGCTGCAAAATTTTGTAGTGTGGAGGTCCGTCCCGAACAAGCGTCCTTCAGGCGAAAACTGTTTATTGCGTATAACGGACGATGTGTGATTACAGGGTGCTCTGTCGTTCAGGCATTAGATGCGGCTCATCGGCGTGGTCGAAAGTGGCGCGATGGGCACAACGATATCCGTGATGGCTTATTGATGCGTAAGGACTTACATGCACTCTACGATGCTGGGCTACTTCGAATCTCGGATGATGGATATGTACAACTAGTAGAAGGAGCGCTAGAGCATTACCCAGAGCTTGATGGTGTGCAGGTCGCCTGTGTTGGCCTGGTAGTGTAGCGAGTCAGCTTTCTGTGTAGCGGCTGTCACGGTAGCTTTGTCGGATGGATTTTATGCCGTACAACTCATGATGCGATCCGGATTCGCAGGAAGAAAAATAAACCACCCTGGGCGCTTGGATCGCTTAGTAGGCGGTACAGGGCTACAGGGCTACAGGGCGAGGGAGTTGTCTGATGCTATGAACGCCGTAGCCGCAAGATGGCGTCTGTGATCGCTTGAGCATTCAGGTCCAGCGTCTCCATGGCCGCTGTTGCATTAGCGGCAACGCTCCCGACTCCGTTCTCTGAGAGCCACTTGGTGACCTCTTCAATTGCCGCACATATGGCGTGCTGGTTGTGCAGGAGAAGTGTGAGAGCGTCCGCTGTGGTTATGTTGGCTTCAGAGTTATCTGGCATGGGTATCGTCCTTGAGTGACTGGTGCGGGAAGACTAGCTGAACTCGCCGCTGGCTGGAGCCATTTCTCCAGATCCGCTGACACCTAGGTAATTGCACTGACTTGATCATCCATTTGCCGATTGAACTCCACCGGCATTTTATGGCCGATGGAGCGTTCAACCTTCGTTGAGCGTTTTATTGATACTCTGCGATTATTCGCTTGGCAGCGTATCCCACTCTGGCGCATTCAAAAGAATAGGGGCCACATCATCTTTGTCCCATAGACTTTCCGCCTGTCCCCAATAAAAAAAGTGAGACTTCACTTCTTTAAAGGGCTTTTCATTATCTTTGCCTTTTTTTGAGTAAAGGATGACGAAGTCGCCAGGGCTAACTTCCTTGTCCGGAAACCAGTACGTAGCACTTACGTCAGTTGTGACTTTTTCTTCGAAAGTACTTACTTTGATCATAAGGTACTCCCCTACATCTAAGGTAGATGCCGCCTTCATCACGATGCGTTCTTTGTTAAGATCGCCTGCATCTGCAATTCTGAGAACTCGTAGTTTCATGGTTTAACTGCCTTTGCAGCCAAGCCTGCGATGATCAGAACTGAGCCAAAAACAACGATCATCATTGCAGTTGGCTGAGTCGTCCATATTGAAGGTGCAAAGCCAAGTGCGGCGGCCCCCACAGTTACACATGCTATATGAATAATCTCAATTGAAATTTTGGCTTTAAAGCGCTCTTCAAATATTGCAGATTTTTTATCTGTAATATGGAATTTTTCGCGATAAACAGTTAGATCTATTCGTTCACTATCCAGACGTTCTATTTCATCAATCAGCATTCGCTGCACAGCCGGGGACGAAAGCTCGTCATCACTCAGCTCCCGACGTAATTTCGCGAAGGACTTTCTGCTCGAAGCTCCTTTGACAGCACCTACTATGGTCTCTTCTGATGGCTCTTGCGGTTCGACATCTGGCTGATCGTTAGCCATGTAAATAATCCATCCTCAATAAACTGGGCCTAGCGTATCAAGGCCGGACGCAATGCGCGATGCCTCGTGAATTATGAATCGCAGCAGTTCAAACGACCGTCTGCTTTCGCACCCTATTAAAGGTCCGTTTTGGGTCGATTTCTGCCTGTAGCCGGTGGCAGCAATGGGCAGCTCTCTACCGATCATGGTACTTAGCTTGCTGGTCAAGCGGTGTGCATTCCTTAACCCCACACTTTTAAATTTTTGAACCCACCCTTGGTGGACATCACCCGTGAATCTGCGGATGGAAATATCAGAAAGGTGTCTGGCGAAACGAGGGAATCCCGCACAGTGTGGGTCGAGGTTAAGAGCCATTGCCGTGTTACCACGATGTCAGTGGCTACGAATTCAAAATATGTTCGGCACGAAAAAGCCGCCCGCAGGCGCCTGATGTCACGCTATCGGGCCCTACAGCGCCTAGAACACGAACTCATGGTAAGTGGCGTCGACTTCAGCCTGGGTGATGCCGATGTACGCCATCGTAACGGCGGGACTGGAATGGTTCAGTACCTTACAGATCTTCTCGATGGACACCCCGCCGTTGTACATCAGCCAGCCGCGAGTCTTTCGCATAGAGTGAGTGCCGAGTTGCAGGCTCATTTCCTCACCTACGGCCTTGAAGGCGTTGGCCACAGAGACGCGGCTTACTGGCTTACCCTTGGCCCGGTTGCTGTCTACCTCGAACAGGTACGTGTGCGTGGGGTGAGCAGCCCTGCGGCGCCCTACGATGGTCTTAACAGAACTGTTCAGGTCAATGATGCGGGTCTTCCCGGTCTTGCCTTCCTTGATCACCAGCCTGTCACCTTGCACATCCCCGAAGGTGAGGCTGAGTAAGTCGCTGATGCGAAGGGCTGTGTTGACACCGAACCGCCAGATGTCGGCGTACAGGGGATTGCCCCTGGCGTTCTTAGTCAGTTTGCGAGAGATGGTTTCGGCTTCGCCCTCTGTTTTCACCGCTTCTACGATGTTCATCTCTAATTAACACCCCATGGGTTTATCCATTGATATGTTAATTAGAGCATGCCTCTTCAAGTAAAGTCCAGTGTTTCCGAGGGCTGGCTTATTAACACAATACCATTCTGTTAATTAGATCGTTGCTGCGGCTGCACCTGAGCAGACGCGTAAGTCCGTTTGTGGTGTGGGTTTTTCGTTGTCCTCCTCCGCCTTGGCCGTGGAGGTGCCCCTTATCCCTGACCGTAGCGGTGTCGTCATGGTGTGCAACTACTTTGCAAGTGCCGTGCAGGGCGTTGGGTGTGTAGTGCAGGATGATCCGGCGATGCCGCCCCGCTGTAGTGCAGGTCCGGCGATTGCTGGTGCTGTAATCAGACTGGTGTAAGTAAATCTGCCGTATACGGCGGGAAAATGCGTGTCGAGGAGACTTCGCTTGACCCTAATGTAGCTTGGGCCTCTGAAATAGGGACTTTGGCAGGGGGGGGGAGTGGTGCTGGGGCTCGGACGGACGCCAGCGAGGGATTAGGTGTTGGTTAGTTCTGATCAGTTACTTGTAAGGCTCCTCGGGAGCTGCCCTGTCTTACATTCCTTCAAACAGATCCGAGATGCTGACGCCCAGAGCATCCGCGAGCACCTTGATGGCATTGATAGAAGGGTTGGCACCACCAGTTTCAATGCGGGACATATACGTCCTTGCGAAGCCGCACTTGTCAGCGAACGCTTCCTGACTCATGTTCATGGCGACACGCAGCTCCCTTATACGGGTGCCGAACTGGTGTTGAAGCGCTGGGGAGGGTAGTGGTGCAGGCATTCCCCAATGCTGGGTCCATGTGCTGTAATCGTGAACACACTAATCGTGACATTCGGGGCCGATCAGTCGGTCTGCCCATTGCCCGTAGGCGCCGCTTGCATAGCGAGTTGTCAGTCTGGTGGGGGCTCGGCAAGCCGCACAGGCGAATGAACGCTAAGGAATCGCAGCGTGAGACTGAAGATCAAAGGTGAAATTACTCAAGAGCAGTTGGCAAAGGCCTTGGACGAGGCGGTGAAGGTGCTGGAGTCCCTCCAGCCGGGTGCGAAGTTTTACGGAGCCAACTTGTATCTAACCCCTTACGATACAGACGGGGATTTGCTGACTATCGTGGATGAGCGTCATCATCCACTCGTTCTAGAGATTACCGCTCAGTCCGGAACGATTGCCAAACCAGCCCTGACTGCAGAAGCTCAGCAACGCCGGGATGCCGTTCGTGAGGCAAAGCGCCAACGCGCGAATCAACTAGCTGAGCGAGATCGCCAGGAGCTTGCTGAGTACAATCGCAAGCGTCAGATTCAAGCTGTCCAGATAACGAAAGCTCAAATAGCGTTCGGTGCCTTAAACGAATTAACGTCAAAGCTGCTGGCGTCGGAACCGCAGGTGCTGGTTGATAGATTCAATGATGCCATCAGGGTAAGTTGGCATAGCCACGAGCCCAAAGAGCCGCACGGTCCACGCAAAGGCGAGTTGAAGCCGTTACCAAAGTTTTCGATTGTCGATGGCAAGCTGTCGTTGTTCGCAGCTTCATGGAAGAGCCCGAGGCTGCTACTCAATCCAATTGGCAACCTGAACTCGAACCTGATTGCACCCGTCTGGACGCACGACGCTTGGTTGGTCGCCGTCGACAGTTTCTTGAGGATCATGAGGGACATGGGCGGCACAATACCGGAAGAAATCTTCGGTGATCACTTGCCTAAGGGGATCGCTGCTGACTGACCGTTCCGATGCGGGCGTGGACTGCGATGGACGCCACTGTTACAAGCCTGTTACATCCGCAACCATTGCTGCTGGCATTAGGTCTTCCTTGAGTCTGACTCGATGTGAGTCTTGAATTGTTCTGGCTTCACGCTGCCACCTCATCGGACTTGGTAGCCTTGGTCTTAGGCGGTTTGCGGTAGGCCTTCAACAGGTCGGCAAGGGCAAACTCTTCCTCGGACACTTGGTGAACCGCTGCAACCTTGGCTGCTTCCACTGCTGCTTCCCTCGCACGTCGTGTGATGGTGATTTCCATCTGGCGACGCGTCTCTGCAACGTTGCGGGCATAGCGGCTGGCTGCGTATTCAGCCTTGGCCTCATCTGCAACGATAAGAAGGTCATCCTCGATCATTTTCTGTGGCTTTCGTAGATTGACGCTGAGATACAACGGCTGGCTTACGGAAGTTACAACGGTGTAACCCGCGATCATCCATCCTGCCAGCTCGTTCAGAGCTGCGGTTAGAGGCTTCTCACTTACCCAGGCTACGTTTACGCCTTGTTGCGGGTAGGCCAGTGAAGTGCAGTGCCGGAAGTAGGCCGTCTCCTTGTCTTTGGTTAGTTTCTGAAGTTCTTGCTCGGTGTGTTTGAAGAACTCAACGGTGTCGATGCCGTAGTTATACTGTGTTGTCATGTTTGTTCTCGATTACTAACGTGAGCGACGCTGTTTCAGGGCCGCTATAAAGCGTTCCTTTGCGTTAGATTTGCTCGCTGGTGCGTTGGTGTCTTTTGCCTTGTCAGCGGGCTTCTGGGGCTTCTTTGAAGGCTTGTAGGCTGCCTTGACTGGTGTCTTGGCGGCGTTAGCTTTTGCCGTTCGTACCCTTGCCCGGTGCTCTGATAGGTCACTGATTGTTGCTATAGTTCCTTGGGGAAATACTGCCTCCTCAAGAGCGTTCAAGTAGGTCAATTCATCTTGGGTGGCCTCGATGTAGTCGAACTTGCTGGATGAGGTTGTGGGCAAGTGTAGGTAGTAGGACATGATCGCCCCATTGCTCTTGTCTACTTCGAGCCAGATGTTGATAGTCACTGTGTTTTTTCCTGTGCTGATGGGTTGGCTTTCTTAAGCTCTTGGGCGATGTACTGTTGCTCTAGTTCGGCAAGCGTAAAGTTATTGCGGGCTCTCCATTCTTTGACCTGATGAGCGATACAGCAATACTTGCTGAGTGAACTACGACTGTAGAAGTTGCGGCCGCAGGACTCACAAGTCCGTAGGCGAAGTGGTCGGCGCTGTGCCATAGATACCTCTGAATGTATGTTGGTTTTTATTCGAGACAAAAAGAGCCCGTAGCTCATGTTGGCGGTTACGGGCGATTCGTGCTTCTAGCGTGTGCACTCGTTATGGGTAAGTGCACTATTGCTCTGTTGCAGAGCAAATCAGTTTGATTAGTGGCCAGCTTCCGCTGCATTCCCTGGCCTAGAACTTTGACCTTCAAGCACGAAATCTCGACTTAACTTGCGATCTGGTGCAACGGGGTTCACCGATCATCTGCTCTGGATCGGAAACAGGAATACACAACTCAGTAAGGAAAGGAATAGATCCTTACTAGGTTGCTGCAGACTTGGTGTTTTTGGAAGGTGGTCTGAAGAATGTTTGAATGTGTTTCTTTCACTGTTTAATATTAACACAGAAGTTGTGGTAGTCAATACCTTCATGCAAATAAAGTTGCTTTCCTTTTCAGTTTGTGCTTGCGGGTAAGTTTCCTTTCAGGTGTGCGTGAAAAAGGTGAGTCTCGCTGGGGTTAATATGTGGCGCTCCGCCACGGGGCATAATATCTTATGCCTCTCGGCATGTGTAAGCGTAGAAGAGCGTGGTTCTGCACCACCTCGTCCTGGCTTATAGACTTGATATCTTGCCTCACGGCAGATGGGCAATAAGGGGGCAGGGGCAAGAAAGCCCCCAGTACTACAGTTAACCCGTGCAGATATGCTGTGACGTTCACGTCACGTGGCAATCATCTAATCAGCTCTTCTCCAGATTGATACCTCTAGAGATTCAAGAAGGAAGGTTGGTGGATGAGCCACCACCTGTTCATGATGTTAACTGTAGGAGTAACTTGTGCCCATAGGCACAGGCTATCAATCCTGCAAGATAACTTGTAACTTACATTGATAATCGCTGCTGGTGCCACAAGTTACTAAGCAGGGTTAGAAGCAAGAGCGGGAAGGGGCTGTCTGCCCCATCTCTTCCCTTTAATCTATAGAGTTGATATCCATGCACTGGGCACAAGTTATCTTCTGCTGTGTTAACTTTACAGGGTTGATCCTTAATAGAGGTGGTTAATCTCAAAGCTACGCTTTGGCGATTCGCTCACTCACCATGCGGAGCATGTCGAGCTTCACTCTTTATATCTGTCGCTAATCAACGATCACTGACCCCCCCCATTGTTGTCCCTGCTGATGACCGGGCTTCGGCGTCCCACTTCTTAACAGTGTTCTTCGAGATGCCGAGTTCCCGTGCAGTAGCTTTAATAGCGGTACCGGCTCTGATCATTTCCAGGACCAACGATTTCTTCGGATGTTCCTGGTGCCCTGACTGGGCGGCGTCAGTGATCCAGAACTTGTCGAAATCAACTGTCATCTCAATGGATTGCAAAATCTCTGGGTGCCGCTCAAGGTGCAGGGCAACACCACGCAGTGCGATTCTGGCTGCTTCGACTACTCGTTGTAGCTGCCGCGTGCTCATGGGTGCCCTATTGTGGTTGAGCAGGCAGTCAGCGGCATTGGCTACCGAAATAACAGGCAGACGTAGCAACTTCTTCACGTCAGACCGGCTTACGCTGTGCTTCCCGTTGATTACACCGGGGCCGGTGCAGATCGCCCCCAAAGTGAAGTCCTCCAGCCAGGACGCCCTGTCTTCTAGGATCAATACGGTCAACGCCGTGGACAAGTGGTTCTGAATGGCCTGAGGTTTCCTGCCCGACTTACTTGTTGGATGGATGGCCTGCGGGGGCGATTGTTCAGGAAACAACTCTACAACCTCAGCGATGCGTGGCGAGGGAGTCTCGGAATATTTGTAAAACACCGGGGTGCCATCTTCTTCCATATACCAAAAGACGCTGGCTGCGGTTAACTTGTGAGCGTCCGCTACAAACAGTTCTGGTGAGAACTCTTTGGTGATATATGTTCCGACCAGTTCACCCGTCCGCTTGTCGTATATATGATCGGCCAGACATACCGTTCTGGTTTCTGCAATCTTTGCCCTGTAGTTTTCGTGGGGGCAGGCGGTTGGTTTCTTCGTTCTGATATTCATAGTTATTTTTCCTTGTTGTTTATACGGTCATGGCAATCCCTCATATGTGTTCCCGTTGATGTACCGTCGGTTACGCATGTCATATTCCAGGCAGCACGAAACCCGTTCTGCTCAGCGGCCTAATGGCTTGAACAAACGAGATAATGGTTTATCAGCAGGGGAGGTGTTGCGGTGCCAGCGTCGTTGGCTGGGTGCGGATGATAGCGCCTTGGCTTTTGACGTCAAGATAAAAATCATGGCTACATTGTGGGCGAAATGTCAACTAAGCAGAGCTTTACTCCCCGGAGCAAGCGAGTGCGGCCCTGTATTCAACGGTATTTGGGTGCATGGGTGTTATTCCACTCTGTCTAGCTCTACTCGATTATGTTCTTCGTTAAGTTCCCGAATAAAGATCAAACCTTTACCAGTCACCATCGTGCGAGTACCGAGCGTGATCTTGCCGGTGAGCGGGTGCTTATATGGCTCTTCCAGAACAGTGAATCGACCTGCGGTCTTCTGCACTTGGTACGGCAAGTTGTGATCTTTGCCATGTTCGATCAAAACTTTGTGCCTCCGTAGGAAGCGGTACAGTTCGTTGCGACCAGTCTTCAACATGTCAGCTATTTGCTTAACGGTGTGTGAACCTTCAGCTACAGCAACATCGCCGTAGAACTCAACCTTTGGTGCGTCTTCGGTAATCTTCGCTTCTTTCACCTTCAGAACTTCGAGGGCCAAGGCTCGACCTTCAAACTCCGATGCCCAGGCACGAGCGGCCTCAGCGGGATTGGAGAAGTCTGGAAGAGTCGGTACAACTGGCTTGGCTACTTGGGCTTCCAGTTCACGTAGACGAACAACGACAGCGTGACGCAGTGGGATGCTGTACCCCAAAATCAGTGTTTCAGTCAGATCACGATTCAGGTAGAAGCAGGTGCGATCCTGATTATTTTGATCTTTGTAGCTCCCCTCAAAATTGAGGGCGGGTAAATTCAACCCTTCCAGCATTGCTCGGATATCACGAGCTACGTTGTCGTGACGCTTCCCGGTCAACTGAGCAATCTCGTTACTGCTCATTGTTGGGCCTGCGGCCTGCAAAACAGTCACCTCGACCAGCCCCGTCACTTTAACCGGCGAAACTGCCTCCGGATCTAGAGCTACGTCGGCGGTTGATTTCACGCCGAAGTATCGACGTACACCCTTCAGCTCCTTGTCAGTCAATCGGTGACGGATCTTTTCGAAGTCGTGGATGGTCAACTTGTACTCGGAAAACTGCGTGCTGCCGTTGCCGTTGGTGTAGTACGGAAAACAGCCAAAGCGATAGCGCCTTGGCTGTGGAAAAGGCGTGGGGGTTAGTCGATCAGGTGTAGAACGTCCCTGACATTAAGATGTGAGTATCGAGCGACGGATCGAGTATCCCGGTGGCCCGAGACGATCATGATTTGAGCGTTGTTGAATCCCTTCTTGGCAACGTTTGTGATCCTAGTGTGCCTGAGTTGGTGAAGTCGAACGCTACTATCCAAGCCAGCCTTCACGCGTGCCAAGCGTACCGCTTGAGTCACGGCGTGCGGTGTAACCGAAAACACTTGGCCGTTCGGGTGGCGCCCCACAGTGGCCCACAGTTGGGCAAGTTGGAGAATTTCCACAGCTCGGTGAGTTAGAGGAACTGATCGTGTTCCGCTTTTCCCATCAATCACATCGACAATGCGGTCTTTCAAATGCAGGCAGTCTTTTGTCAGCCTCAGAATTTCTGATCGACGCATGGCGGTTTCATATGCCAGTTCGACTATAAGTTTCATCACGGGCGACAGCTTCGCCAGTAGCCGCTCAAGCTCGCTTGCTCGAATCACTTTGTCAGAAGAACGGTCAGGCTTGGGCAGTGCGATATCACTGACAGGGTTGTGGATGTCGATTAATAGGCCCCGTTTGGCGAACCGGTAGAAGCGGGACATGAACGCGAGCTGCGTCCTGCAAGTGGAAGGCTTCACCGTCTTCAGCCGCATAATCTTGAAGTCGTTGATCATCTGCGGCGTAATCTCGTGAATCGGCTGAGTGAAGTGCCTGCCCAGGTGCTCCACGATCTTCAGTGCGTGGTTGTAGCTGCCTTTACCCTTGAGCATGGTTTCACAGTAAGTCATCCCGAGCGTATAGATGGTGTGGTGCTTGCGATCCACCGTCACAGCTTCGATCTGTTTTGCCCACGACTCTGCATCAGCCTTGTTGCTGAAGGTTTTCGACTGGGGAGACTTGCCCTTAACCCGGACCTGGACATTCCAGTTGCCAGAGGGAAGTAAGCGGAAATTGGCCATTGGTGACGCCTCATTGATGTGAATGGGCGTTCTGTGAAATCCAAGAGCAGCAGGGCTTGGAGCTTGCTCCTAGCAGACCTTGACATGGTGGGGGTCGTTGGTTCGAGTCCAATCGCGCCTACCAAACAAAATCCGCTCTGCTGGGCGGTCTGGAAGGGCTCACCGAAAGGTGAGCCCTTTTTTGTTGTCTGTCGTTTGGGCAAACTTTGTGAATACTTCGGGCAAGCGAAGATCGCTACCTTCACGAATTCAACTCAACAGCTCAATTGAATCTGGTCGGTTGCCACCCTCAGGCGGCTGTCCTGCTGCTTGTTGATGCGATGGTCGGCCATCACCGCTTGAGTCGGGCTGAGCCCCCTCACGACTTCAACCGTAAACTTCTCCAAGCCCAAGGCAGCGTCCTTCGTCGCTGCCTACCAGGGCTCTTTGCCTTCGCGCATACTTCACTCGATCAATGGTCAGCTGTGTTCTCGGCCGTTAGCGGTCACGCCACTCCGGTTTGTAGTTCTTGACTTGGTAAGGCGCTGGAGGGCGACTGCGATTTTCTTTTCAACAAGGTAATAGAATATCGATGCCATTAAAATGCGGAGTAGTGTAGTCAAGATGACGAATAGCCATGTCTTACCAAAGGATTCAGCCCCGATGAATTCCAGTATTTTAGTGCAGGATACTTGTGTCAGCCGGTGAGTCAGATATAGAGAGTAGGATATTTCACCAATCCAGATAATCCAGCGGGGTGGATTGAATTTCAGAGTTTTGCTGGCTATTGCCACGGTGAGAAACGCTACAGTAATAGGCAGCCCCCACCCAAGCATCCCATGAAAATCAGGAATGCCTGGATAAGCCCATGCCAAAGCAACGAGAACAGTTAAAGCTGAAAGAGCTTGAGCATATGTTTTGTTTTTTATTACGAACTCAGACAGATAAAGCTTTCCGGTGATAACGCCAGCGACAAATAATAATATAATTGGGTTTGCTATTTGGTTAAGGTATATAAGCGAGAGTTGATAGTCGTGCTTGGCACTGAGGCTGATCATGCCTGTTGCTGTTAGTGGTATGGCAACTATTGTAATGAAGATCCAACTGTAGAAAACCGGCCATCTGTAGTTTTTTGCAAGTAGCGATATTCCTAGAATGGCGTAGAAATACATTTCAAAATTTAATGTCCAGCCCAGTCCGTAAGCTAAACCAAAGTAGGGTGGTGTAGACGGGTTCACTGGCAGAAATGACAAGCTTTTTATAAGAGTAATCTGGCCTGTCGGGTCATTGAGAAACCCGCTGGGTCTAAGCAAGAAGACGGCGGCAATCGTCAGAATTGCATAAATTGGTCAAACCCTGAAAAAACGTTTAATCAAGAACGTAGAGGTCGTGATCAGTGATCCGTCATCACTGTCGAGTTGTGAGGGTCATGATGAAGCCGCTGATCAGAAAAATATATCAACGCCCATGGCGCCCGGCAGCAGTATCGATCTTGCGAGCGCGTCGTATTCTGTGCCCTGCAAAAAATAGTAAGAGTGAGCAAAAACAACCAAAAGTGCCGCTACCCCTCGTAATGACTGGAGCCAATCCAGGCGCTTGGTTTCTTTGAGTTTAGTCATCCGCAAGTCTGCTTGATCTCAGGGTGTCAGCTGGAATGCTGTTCGGATTTTGCGACCCGGCACTATACAGCTCTGAGGGATAAAATGATCGGCAGCGCAAGCTAAATTTGCACGCGGCGCAGCTACAGGATGGCGCTGATGCATTGCGGCGAGATTGAGTCAACTGGATGAAGCAAGCACATGGTCGTACTGAGCAGGTTCTAGCTGGTCCACTACTTATGCTAGAGGCGGTCATCCGGACATGCTCCCTCATCAGGCATGGTTAACAACTGGCCCGCCCTGCGCGGGCTGTTTCAGACTCGGGAAAACCACTCTTTCCATAACGTTTGCACCGTGCGTCTGGGTGGGAGGCGTGTGCGGGATTCCTGTCTATGCTGAATCGGTGCCTAATTTCAAGAGTAGGCAATGCTTCACAATTTGCAATGAGATTTTAGACTCGGTCAGGTTGTAAAAAAGGAGTTTACTTTGATCCATCGAAAACTATTAAAGCAAATTGCCCTTCGAGTACCTGTATTAGGTCGAGTCGTTGTAGAGCGCGACAGGTTGCGCACTGAGGTACTGTCTTTTTCCGAGGGGTGCAAAGGGCGAGACAACCAACCTGACGCGTTGAAGTCAGAGGCTGTTGATTACTGCCATTGTTGCAGAGAGAAAACGTATTTTAAAATTGAAGGGGATTGGTTGCGGGATCAGTATCTTTGCGTCAATTGCGGTTCGATTCCGCGTCAGCGTCATATGCAATACATCATGGATCAATATTTTCAGGGGTGGGAGCGAAAAAGTATTCATGAATCCTCACCTTCGAATACTCTGATTTCGCGTTACTGTGATGATTATTCAACTTCGCAATACTTCAATGGCGTGGCGCCGGGCAGCCTTGTTGAAGGTGTGCGCTGCGAAAATCTGGAAGCGCTGACATTCGAAGATAAATCTTTTGATTTGTTCATTACTCAAGATGTTTTTGAGCATATCTTCAATCCTGATCTGGCTGCCCGGGAAATCATGAGAGTTTTAAAGCCTGGTGGCGCTCACATCTTTACGGCACCCAAACACAAGAATCTTTCTGCCAGTTACCGAAGGGCCAGGCTGACTGGCTCAGAGATAGAGCATATCCACGAGCCGGCCTACCATGGAAACCCCATTGGGGATGGCAGAGTATTGGTAACTTGGGACTATGGAGATGATTTCGAGTGCCTGATCAATCACTGGTCTGATGCCACCACGACGACTTATATCACCAGAGACAGAGCGCTGGGTCTGGATGGGGAGTACCTGGAAGTGTTTGTGACCAGAAAGCCCTTGGGCTGATACGCGATGCGTGGCAAGAGCAAGCCGAGCTCTGCGTTGGCGGTTTCAAGAGCCGGCTTTTCGTAACGCACCCGTCGCGAGACGGAAGCAAGTGGAAGCTGGCCATTTTGTGACGCCTCATAATGTGAAAGGGCGGTCTGCAAGGGTTCATCGAAAGGTGGGCCCTTTTTTGTTGGCTGCACTTTGCAAAACTTTTGCCAACGCCTATTCACAAAGAATGCTTTATCCGTCTGTCAGTGATTTGTCTTCCTTTTGCAGGCGTGACCGCGCCGTGCAATCGGTTATTAAATAATCCTTCAGTAGTGCCGATATGCCAGTATCTAAAATCTAACGGGATTGCAGCGCATGGAAATCAGCACTACACGCAGTGAATATCAAAAGCCGAAAAATCTGGCCGGACTGGGGCGGCGCTGGGGTGGGCAAATCATTGATTCTTTCTTTACCTTTTTCTTGTACTTCGCCGTAGGTCGGACCGCGGAGCTGATCGGCTTGCCATCGGACGTGGCCGCAATCCTGGCGTTGGTTGCTGGCTTGGGGTACTACCTGTTTTCCGATGCGCTGCCCAATGGTCAAAGCCTGGGCAAAAAGCTGCTGGGGATGTCGGTGATTGACGAGCGTAGCTACCTCAATTGCAATCTGTACCAATCGTTCATGCGCAATATCACCACTCCGTTTTTGAATGTCCTTGACTGGATCTTTATTTTCTTTGGTTCGCGCAAGCGTCTTGGTGACATGCTCGCTTCAACGATCGTGGTCCGATCCAGGTAATTCATGAGGCAGCCGAGGCGCTTTCGCAGGTTCGTCAGGGTAGGCCGACCATAAAAATATTGTGGATATATAAAGGGTTACGAGTTTTTTTAACTGACCGGTTATCCAAAAAGCCTTGTTACGAGTTGTGAACTTAAGTAACATCCGTCCCGCGTTCACCACCACGGTTTATGCATTTTTAAATCCCAAGCTTCCATCAGCTGCTTGGGATTTTTTTTGCCTGCGATTTGGCTTTGTTGCTTCATTTTCCTCTCGATGCCTGGTAATTGCCTGGCGATTCCTCGCAGGCAATTCCCTACGTTTTCGACTACTACTGACTGGCCGATTTTCAACTCTTTCTGATGGGGTGTATCGATGCTGGTTCACTGGTTTCTTGCGGCTATTCATCTACTGGCTTATGCCTTGGGCTTTTGGGCGATTCTGACGCGTGGAACGGCATTCAGTCGCCTCGCTGCAGGCGCAGGTGAGGCCAGGCGCGTTTTGCTTGCCGATAATATTTGGGGTGTCTCTGCGTTGATTCTGCTGGTGACAGGCGGAATGCGGGCTTTTGGCGGCTTTGAAAAAGGCACCGACTATTATCTTCATCAACCGCTGTTTCATCTGAAGATGACGCTGTTCGTGCTGATCCTGATTGTAGAGCTCGCCCCGATGATCACGTTGATAAAGTGGCGGAGCGCGTCCGCACGCGGCGCAGCGATCGACACCGGGCGTGCACAGCTGTACGCGCGAATCAGTCATGTCGAGGCGTTTTTGCTGCTACTGACGATGGTGGCGGCCACAGGCATGGCGCGTGGCGTGACATTTGGTTAGAGGGCGAATTCTCTGCGCTCTATCGGAAATGTCCGACAGCCAGCCAGGGGGATGGCAGGTAGTATCCGGCAGCAAGAGGGGAGGTGTGAAGGGGAGGAGGTGTGTCAGGCGCCGTGCCCAGCGGAGTGGGGAGCGGATGGCAAAACGGCGCGTGAATCTCTAGCCAGTCATTCCACAAGGTAAACGGACTGGCTACTGACTGCGAGGCGGTTCAGGGAGTTTGTGGCTTGTCCGGAGCGGTCAGGCCAGCCTGAATGCGCTGGTAAATCTCTTCACGATGCACTGCAACGTTTTTCGGAGCGTTGATACCAATGCGGACCTGTTGGCCGCTTACGCCCAGAATGGTGATCGTGATGTCATCACCAATGTTTATGCTTTCACCGACTTTGCGGGTGAGTATCAGCATGGTCTTCTCCTTGATTGCTTTGTAGGGCACCTGATTCAGACAGTGCAGAGGTCGGTGGTACGTATAGATTAGTGCGAAGTCTCACGGTTTGGGTGCCTCTTTCTGACGCGCAGAAGCGGCATTAATTCCCAGGGCGTAACTATACAGAGGCTGCAACCATCAATCTCGTTGTTTTGTGCCCATTTTGCGGGCCTCGCGAAGTATTTATGAATGATAAGATCGCGGCTTTGAGAATTTCGAGGGAAGCGTTGTGCGCAAATTGGTTTGGGTAATCGCAGCACTGGTATTGACCGGGTGCGGTGAAGGCAAGAATGTAAACGCAGCAAAACCACAATCGGCTGTAGTGTCGGCGCCGGCGGCGGCCGCCCCCCAATGGGATCTCGAAGTGCGCGGCGAAACCCCGCAGGCTATCAGCGACCTGAGTGGCTGGTTGATCGAGCACGCTTTCGTACCGACGGTGATCAAGGACAGCAGTGGCAAAGCGCGAATTCTGATTGGTCCTTTCAACTCGCAAGCCGAAGCTGAAGCCCGAAAAGTACAAGTGGATGCCGCTCTGGTGAAAGCCAAGAAGCAGAATATTGAATCGGTGGTGATCGAGCACCCGCTCACGCCGTAAACGCCGCGTTTCAGCGGAGCAACCTAAAGGACCTCGGATGCGGCTCGTCTAATACGAGTCAGTCACGATTTCCCGAAGGAGCTCCGCATGGCCTCCGCCAATCCTTACCAGCTGTTCGACGTCATACTGCATCGCAAGACCTTACTTAGCCCGCACATGATGCGGATCACGCTGGCCAGTCCTGCTGTTAAAGAAATGGCTACCTGGGCGCCGGATCAAAGGGTGAAACTGTTTTTTCCTGCGGCTGATGGTTCTCCTGCCAGGCTTGCTCAGGGCGAGGGTTGGTACGCCCGCTTCAAGGCAATGATTGCCGATCGACGTCCGGCAATGCGCACCTACACCATTCGCCATTTGCGTGCCGAACAAGGCGAAGTGGATATTGATTTCGTCCTGCACGGTGAAACCGGGCCGGCTTCGCGTTGGGCGCTTCGGGCGCAGCCCGGTGATTCGATGCAGATTCTCGCCCCGGATCGCCGCTTTTCAGCACAGGACGCCGGAGGGTTCGAATGGAAGCCGCCGCAGACCCTTAAGCAGGTTTTGCTGGTCGCCGACGGCACGGCGCTACCTGCGGCCATGGGCATTCTCGATGAATTGGCCGCTATGGCCGAGCCACCCCTGACGCAGGCGTTTTTCGAAGTCGACAGTGTCGAGGATATGCTGGCAGTTCCCGATTGGGCCGGGCTGATGGTGCAGTGGCTGGTCCGGGACCAGGCCAGCGCCGGTACGTTGATGGTGGCGGCGGTTCAGAAAGCCGTTGCACCCATTCATGCCTCATCCATCGGCCAAGCTGTCGAGTTGGCCGAGGTCGATATCGATAAAGAGATTCTTTGGGAAATAGCCGAGACAGCCAATGAGAGTTTCTATGGCTGGATCGCTGGAGAAAGCGCTGCGGTGATGAGTCTGCGCAGGTACCTGATCAAAGAATGCGGGATCGCACGCGAGTCGCTCAACCTGATGGGGTACTGGCGCTACAACAAGGCGGGCAGCTAGCCACAAAAAAGGCCTCGGACATGACGTTCGAGGCCTTTTCTTTTAAGTGGTCGATCAGCCGCAGGCTTTCATGTTCACCGGGCCGACAAATTCATTGCCGCGCCCCATCACGCACGCCACGCTTTGATTACGCTGACGCTCCCAGTCCTGCACCGGGTAAGTCTTGTTCCACGCCTCGTACAATTGCCGATCCTGTTTCGACAGGCGCAAGCCGTATTGCTTGCTCATGTAGAAGTAAGTGCGGGCGATCATGCCGCGAATCGACGGGCGAGGCATGACCTTCTTCGCCTTGAAGTCGACCTGGGTCAGACACGAACCGTACTGCCCGGATTGCACCGGCAGCCATCCGTAGCTGAAGTTGCTGCGGTCTCCATTGACCTCGCCAATACTCGGCACCAGGTTATGCAGATCGGCTTCGGCTTTCTGATAGCTTGGGTCGTAACGCGTGCAGTTCTTGCGTCCACCTTCCTGCCAGCACTGACGCTGATGGCCGAACTGCCAGGCAGGCACGATGTGTTCCCATTCAATGCGTGACGCACGCTTGGCATTCTTGCGCGGTACGTAACCGCAAGCCTTCAGGTCAACCTTGTTGCCGGTGTACTTGCATCCGCAATAAAACTCCGTGGACTGCGGTGCATATAGCTTCCAGGCGGCCTTCTTGGCTTCGGAAAATGTGCGGGGTGCGCCAGCCTGGGCACCCATGGCGATGAACAAAAGCAACAAAGCAAAACAGCGGACACTCATTGAATCAATCTTCCTTCGGTACAACCCAAAAAATCTGCACACCACCATCGTCGCGATAGGCGAGGGTGACGTTGTCGTTCTCGTCGATTTCCTCGAGCAGACGTTCCCACTCGTCCATCGGCTCGTCCGGCAGACGGAAGATCAGTGCCGCTTTGGCTTTTTGTGCAGTGGGGGAATTGATGATTTTCTGAACGCGCATGCCCATGCGTTCGTAAGCGTCAGGAGCATCAGGGGAGGTGGCCACGAGGTTATCCTTATTAAGCTGTACGTGCATACAGTATTTAACTGTAAGCATTTTCGCAACTGCTTAAAATTAAAGAAAATCCTCTGACAGCGCTTTTCCGATTTTGGTGTAGGCCGTGTCGAATTTTTTGTAGGAAAAATGCGAGAGCTTTGTGAGCGATGCACCACCCAACCGACAGGCGAGTGGCGCAGGGTGCCCAATCAAGAATTGATTGGGCGAAGGTCCATCAATATTCCCAGAACATCCGTTGCAGCTCTTTGCTGTCGTTGGTTTTGGTCAATGCGACCATCGCCAGGATGCGGGCTTTTTGCGGGTTCAGGTCGTGAGCCACAACCCAATCGTACTTGTCGTCCGGCTGTTCGGCGTTACGCAGAACGAAGCCGCCAGCGTTGACGTGGGACGAACGAATGATTTGCACGCCATCCTTGCGCAGCGCTTGCAGTGCTGGAACCACGCGGGAGGATACCGAGCCGTTACCAGTACCGGCATGGATGATGGCCTTGGCTCCGGACTGTGCGAGAGCCTTGTAGGCAGTATCGCTGACGTTGCCGTAGGAATAAGCGATTTCTACGTCAGGAAGGCTTTTGATGTTTTTGATGTCGAATTCCGAATCCATGGTGTGGCGCTTGGCTGGCAAGCGGAACCAGTAGGACTTGCCTTCAACCACCATGCCCAGTGGACCCCAGGCGCTTTTGAACGCTTCGGTCTTGATGTTGATCATCTTGCTGACGTCGCGACCGGATTGGATTTCATCATTCATGGTCACCAGTACGCCTTTGCCATGCGCTTCTTTGCTGCTGGCCACGGCCACGGCGTTGTACAGGTTGAGCATGCCGTCGGCGGACATGGCAGTGCCCGGACGCATCGAGCCGACGACGATGATTGGCTTGTCGGTTTTTTCCACCAGATTGAGGAAGTAAGCGGTTTCCTCCAGGGTGTCGGTGCCGTGGGTGATGACGATGCCGTCGACGTCTTTGCTATCGGCCAGTTCGGCTACACGACGACCCAATTGCAGCAGGTTTTCGTTGGTGATGCTTTCCGAGGCAATCTGCATGACTTGTTCGCCACGCACGTTCGCCAGTTTGCTCAGTTCGGGAATGCCGGCGATCAATTGTTCTACGCCGACCTTGGCTGCCTGATAGGTCGCGCTGTTGGCGGCGCTCGCGCCAGCACCGGCGATTGTGCCGCCCGTGGCAAGTACCACGACGTTCGCGAGTTTGGTCTGGGTTTCGACTTCCTTCGCTTGAAGGGCGGTGGGCAGGAGCAGGAGAAGGGCCAAAGCGCCCGGGACCAAAGTGTTGAAAGCAGATTTCATTATTTTTCTCTCTAGTAGTGAGACGGTGCTGATGCAGGTTCATCTAGATGCACCCCAAGCCGATCTGGATGCTCGGAGTGCGATGAAGGGAGCAGGATCTGTACCATCCGTACTTTGCGTCAGAGAAATGTTTAACTCGATGATTTACATCAAGATTTTATGAGTTGGCAAATTGCGGAGTGAATCGTTTATCCGGGTTTCCGAACAATGGACGCTTTCGCGTTCGGCTCTCCGAAAAGGACTACTGCTTTTGTCGAGTGATTCGAGTGGCCTGTTTCGGCTTTTGTGCTAAAGAAACCTTCACGGGGGCCGATGGTTGTTCAAGGAAACAGAATCTAGGGAGTTCACATGTCACTGACGGTCGGTTTATCAAATCCTGGCGCAGTCACCATCGGCGGCAAAACCGCAGCGACTATCAATGCATTGAGCGAGGCGGGAGCGGAGGCTTCCACCGAGGCGCTGGGCACTGAGAAAGAATCGAACAATCAGGTCAGGACCGGTGGTGCCGCTGCGCCAGAAGACAGCAAGGCTGAAAGCGGCGACAACCTGAGCGTCACGGTCAAGATGTTGCTCAAGCGCATGCAGGAACTGCAGAAGCAACTGCAGGAGCAGCAACAACAACTGGCGGCCGCACAAGCCAAGACCTATCCGACGCCTGAGGCCAAATCGCAAGCGGTGATGTCCATTCAGGGGCAAATCGCGCAAACCAGCGCTGCGATGGCAGAAGTGGCTGGTGCACTGGTCAAGGAAATGACGAAGAGTTCCACTAGCGGTAACCTGGTCAGCACCACGGCATAAGCAGCGAAAGGGCGAGTCCGACGATTCGCCCTACAACAAATGACGATTTCTGATTGTTGACAAATGTCGGCGGGATTCGCATAGTTCGGTCTACGCAAACGTTTGCGCGGCTCTCCCGGCACTGTATGGCCCGGAAGCAAGCGAGATAGCTTACGCCAGCGCAAGCGTTGCTCACAATAATCATAAGATCGGAGTGAACCCATGAAGCTGCCATTCGCTGGACGTCTTCTTGCTGTCGCTATGCTGGCTGCCACAGCCGCCGCACTACCTGTCTCCTCGGCATTCGCCGAATCCGCCGAAAAACCCAAAGTCGCGCTGGTCATGAAGTCTCTCGCCAACGAATTCTTCCTGACCATGGAAGACGGCGCCAAGGCCTACCAGAAAGAACACTCCGCCGATTTCGACCTGATCTCCAATGGCATCAAGGATGAAACCGATACTGCTGGCCAGACCCGTATCGTCGAGCAGATGATTCTGGCCAAGGTCAATGCACTGGTAATCGCGCCTTCCGATTCCAAGGCCATGGTGCCGGTGATCAAGAAAGCCGTCGATGCCGGCATCACCGTGATCAACATCGATAACCAGCTCGATCCGGCCATCGTCAAAAGCAAAAACATCAGCGTGCCCTTCGTAGGCCCGGACAACCGTAAAGGTGCGCGTCTGGTCGGTGAATACCTGGCCAAGCAGCTCAAGGCCGGTGACGAAGTCGGCATCATTGAAGGCGTGTCCACCACGACCAAT
This sequence comes from Pseudomonas sp. 43A, assembly GCF_013363935.1. Lineage (NCBI taxonomy): Bacteria > Pseudomonadati > Pseudomonadota > Gammaproteobacteria > Pseudomonadales > Pseudomonadaceae > Pseudomonas > Pseudomonas sp. 43A. The sequence goes on along the minus strand of NZ_CP054880.1, from coordinate 4,814,620 downwards.
GCCCAGCAACGTACCGCTGGCTTCAAAGATGCGATGGACGCTGCGCAGATCAAGATCGTTTCCCTGCAATCCGGCGACTGGGAAATCGACAAAGGCAACAAGGTTGCCGCTTCGATTCTCAGTGAGTATCCGGATGTCAAAGCGCTGCTGGCCGGCAACGACAGCATGGCCGTCGGTGCCGTTTCCGCAGTCCGTGCCGCTGGCAAGGCCGGTCAGGTTCAGGTCGTCGGTTACGACAACATCAATGCCATCAAGCCAATGTTGAAGGACGGTCGCGTGTTGGCCACGGCTGACCAGTTCGCTGCGAAGCAAGCGGTGTTCGGCATCGAAACCGCGCTGAAAATCATCAAGGGCGAAAAAGTCGACAGCGGCGCCAACGGCGTGATCGAAACACCGGTCGAGCTGGTCACCAAGTAAGTCTTCTGGCGACACAACGGCGCTCGTCCGTCCGGGCGAGCGCATGGAGAGTTTTTATGTCAGTTTCCGCCCCGAACGCTGTCCTCTCGGTCAGCGGTATCGGTAAGACCTATGCGCAACCGGTGCTCACCGGCATCGATCTGACGCTGATGCGCGGTGAAGTACTGGCGCTGACCGGCGAGAATGGTGCCGGCAAAAGTACCCTGTCGAAAATCATCGGCGGACTGGTCACCCCGACCACCGGCCAGATGCAATTCCAGGGCAAGGACTATCGACCGGGCAGTCGCACCCAGGCTGAAGACCTCGGCGTGCGTATGGTCATGCAAGAACTCAATCTGTTGCCGACCCTGTCGGTGGCGGAGAATCTGTTTCTCGACAACCTGCCTAGCAACGGTGGCTGGATCAGCCGCAAGCAGTTGCGCAAGGCTGCGATCGAAGCCATGGCGCAAGTCGGCCTCGACGCAATTGATCCGGATACGCTGGTCGGCGAGTTGGGTATCGGCCATCAGCAAATGGTCGAAATCGCCCGCAACCTGATTGGCGACTGCCATGTGCTGATCCTCGACGAACCGACCGCGATGCTCACCGCGCGTGAAGTCGAAATGCTCTTTGAGCAGATCACTCGACTGCAGGCGCGTGGTGTCTCGATCATTTACATTTCCCACCGTCTCGAAGAACTTGCGCGCGTAGCGCAGCGCATTGCCGTGCTGCGTGACGGCAATCTGGTGTGCGTCGAGCCGATGGCCAATTACAACAGCGAGCAGTTGGTCACGCTGATGGTCGGTCGCGAATTGGGCGAGCATATCGACATGGGCCCGCGCAAGATCGGTGCCCCGGCGCTGACGATCAAAGGCCTGACCCGTTCCGACAAAGTGCGCGATGTCTCGTTCGAAGTGCGTGCCGGCGAGATCTTCGGGATTTCCGGATTGATCGGGGCGGGGCGCACAGAGCTGCTGCGACTGATCTTCGGCGCAGACGTTGCCGACAGCGGCAGCATTGCACTTGGCTCGCCAGCCAAAGTCGTCAGTGTGCGCTCGCCAGTCGATGCCGTGCGCAATGGTATCGCGCTGATCACCGAAGACCGCAAAGGTGAAGGCCTGCTGCTCAGTCAGTCGATCAGTGCCAACATCGCGCTCGGCAACATGCCGGAAATTTCCAGTGGCGGTGTCGTCAACAACGGCGACGAGATCGCTCTGGCGCAGCGTCAGATCGACGCCATGCGCATCCGCAGTTCAAGCCCGACACAGCTGGTTTCAGAATTGTCCGGTGGCAACCAGCAGAAGGTCGTGATCGGCCGCTGGCTGGAGCGCGACTGTTCGGTGCTGCTGTTCGACGAACCGACCCGCGGCATTGATGTCGGCGCCAAGTTCGACATTTATGCCTTGCTCGGCGAACTGACGCGCCAGGGCAAAGCGCTGGTGGTGGTGTCGAGTGACCTGCGTGAGCTGATGCTGATCTGCGACCGGATTGGCGTGTTGTCGGCAGGGCGCTTGATCGACACCTTCGAGCGCGACAGCTGGACTCAGGATGATTTGCTTGCCGCCGCGTTCGCCGGCTACCAAAAACGTGATGCGTTGCTCAACGAAGCGGCGCCTAGGGATCTCCCATGAAAACTGCATCTCCTGCCGGCAAACGTAGTGGCAACTTCTATGGTCTGGGCACTTATCTGGGCCTGGCCGGTGCGTTGCTGGCGATGATTGCGCTGTTCTCGGTCTTGAGCAGCCACTTTCTGTCGTATAACACCTTCAGTACGCTGGCCAACCAGATCCCTGATCTGATGGTGCTGGCGGTCGGCATGACCTTCGTGTTGATCATTGGCGGCATCGACTTGTCCGTGGGTTCGGTGCTGGCGCTGGCGGCATCGACGGTCAGCGTAGCGATTCTTGGTTGGGGCTGGGGCGTGTTGCCGTCGGCGTTGCTCGGCATGGCCGTGGCGGCGCTGGCCGGTACGGTCACCGGTTCGATCACCGTGGCCTGGCGGATTCCATCGTTCATCGTCTCTCTGGGTGTGCTGGAAATGGCTCGGGGTTTGGCATATCAGATGACCGGTTCGCGCACCGCATACATCGGAGACTCGTTCGCCTGGTTGTCGAATCCGGTCGCGTTCGGTATCTCGCCGTCGTTCATTATTGCGTTGCTGGTGATTATCATCGCCCAGGCTGTGTTGACCCGGACCGTGTTCGGTCGCTACCTGATCGGCATCGGCACCAACGAAGAGGCGGTGCGTCTGGCGGGGATCAATCCGAAACCCTACAAGATTCTGGTGTTCAGCCTGATGGGCCTGCTGGCCGGTATCGCCGCGCTGTTTCAGATTTCCCGTCTGGAAGCCGCTGACCCGAATGCCGGTTCCGGTCTGGAGTTGCAAGTAATCGCTGCGGTGGTGATCGGCGGCACCAGCCTTATGGGCGGACGCGGTTCGGTGATCAGCACGTTTTTTGGCGTATTGATTATCTCGGTACTGGCGGCGGGTCTGGCGCAGATCGGCGCGACCGAGCCGACCAAACGTATCATCACGGGCGCGGTCATCGTGATCGCGGTGGTGCTCGACACTTATCGCAGTCAGCGCGCCAGTCGCCGGGGCTAAGACATGGCAACGATCAAGGACGTGGCAGCCCTCGCGGGAATTTCCTACACGACGGTGTCGCATGTGGTGAACAACACCCGGCCGGTCAGTCAGGAAGTGCGGCTGAAAGTCGAGGCAGCGATCAAGAGCCTCGACTATGTGCCAAGTGCAGTGGCGCGCTCGCTGAAGGCCAAGACGACTGCGACCATCGGCTTGCTGGTGCCGAACAGTCTCAACCCGTACTTCGCGGAATTGGCGCGGGGCATCGAGGATTACTGCGAGCGTAACGGCTACTGCGTGATCCTCTGCAACTCCGACGATAACCCTGACAAGCAGCGCAGCTATTTACGCGTATTGCTGGAGAAGCGCATCGACGGTTTGATCGTCGCCTCCGCTGGCGGTGACAGCGGTCTGGCGCAAGGACTGGCTGGCGTAAAAACGCCGATGGTCATCGTCGACCGTAGTCTGGATGGTGTCGATGCCGACCTGGTGCGCATCGACCACGAATACGGCGCGTACCTCGCCACCCGACACTTGCTGGAATTGGGTCACCGCGACATCGCCACCATTGGCGGTCCGGCCAGTACCAGTGTTGCGCAGATGCGTCTGGCCGGATATTGCCGGGCGCTGAAAGAGGCGGGTGTTGAAGTCCGGCGGGAGCGCATGCTGGAAAGTGATTTCACCAGTACTGGCGGATACAGCGCGGCGGCGATTCTGCTCGAGCGCAATCCACCCAGCGCTATTTTTGCCGGTAACGACATGATCGGTATCGGCGTGCTGCGCGCAGCGGCGGAACGTAACGTGCGAGTGCCGAGCGAGCTGTCGGTGATCGGTTTCGACGATATCCAGATGAGCCGTTACGTGTATCCGGCACTCACTACCGTGGGCCAATCGATCCTGCAATTGGGTGAGATGGCCGCCGAAGTGTTGCTGCGACGGATTGCGACGCCGAATGTGGGGACTGATCAGCGAATCGTGACCCCGAGTATTGTCTTGCGCGAATCGACCGCACCGTTGTCCGGCGTGTTCACCGAATACCGCTGAAACCGAATTGACGAGTAATGATGTATGCCAGCAAATGTAGTGGTAATAGGCAGCCTGAACATGGATCTGGTGACTCGCGCGCCGCGACTTCCCGTCGGCGGTGAAACGCTGATCGGTCATTCCTTTGCCACGGTTTCCGGTGGCAAGGGCGCCAATCAGGCAGTGGCCGCAGCGCGTTTGGGCGCGCAGGTGGCGATGGTCGGTTGCGTTGGCAATGACGACTATGGCGTGCAGTTGCGTGACGCTCTGCTGGCTGAGCAGATCGATTGTCAGGCCGTGAGTACGGTCGAGGATTCCAGTGGTGTGGCGTTGATTGTGGTCGATGACAACAGTCAGAACGCAATTGTCATTGTCGCCGGTGCCAACGGTGCCATGACACCCGCAGTGATCGACCGGTTTGATGCAGTGTTGCAAGCCGCCGACGTGATCATCTGCCAGCTCGAAATTCCGGATGCCACGGTGGGACATGCGCTCAAGCGTGCGCGTGCGCTTGGCAAAATCGTCATCCTCAATCCGGCCCCGGCCAGTCGCCCACTGCCGGCAGACTGGTTTTCCGCAATCGATTACCTGATCCCCAACGAGAGCGAAGCGACCGTGTTGAGCGGATCGCCAGTGGACTCGCTGAAAAGCGCAGAAAGTGCCGCCAGCCAACTGATCACCATGGGGGCGGGCAAAGTCATCATTACCCTCGGTGCACAAGGTTCGCTGTTCGCCAATGGCCAGAGCTTTGAGCATTTCCCGGCGCCGAAAGTGAAGGCTGTCGACACCACCGCCGCCGGAGACACTTTTGTCGGTGGCTTCGCGGCGGCGCTGGCCAATGGCAAATCCGAGGTCGAGGCGATTCGCTACGGACAGATTGCCGCCGCGCTGTCGGTAACCCGCGCCGGTGCGCAACCGTCCATTCCTACCCAATCCGACGTACAGGCCTTTAAACCCGCATGAAAAAGACTCCCCTGCTTAACGTCGCGCTGTCGCGGCTGATCGCATCCCTGGGCCATGGCGACATGGTGGTCATTGGTGATGCCGGGCTGCCAGTGCCGCCAGGTGTCGAGTTGATTGATCTGGCGCTGACCCACGGCGTCCCCGATTTCGTCAGCACCCTGAAAGTCGTGCTCAGCGAGATGCAGGTGGAAAGCCATGCGTTGGCCAAAGAAATCTTCGACAAGCAACCGACCGCACTGACTGCGCTGGACGGGTTGAATGAAGAGGGCGCTTTGGGGCGTCGCGATCTGCTCAGTCATGAGCAATTCAAGGTGCTCAGCCGGCAGGCACGGGCGATTGTTCGCACAGGCGAATGCCAGCCGTACTGCAACATCGTGCTGGTCGCTGGAGTCACCTTTTAACTTTTGATTTCACAAGCACAAGGAATGCGCCATGCAACGCTATGCTGAGAAACTGCATCAACTCATCCGGGGTTTACTGCTTTTGTCCGTAATCGCTGCGACCGGCGCTCAGGCGGCGGAAAAAATCGACCTGATCATCGATACCGATCCAGGAGCCGACGATGTGGTCGCCTTGCTGTTCGCACTGGCCTCGCCGGACGAACTGAATATTCGCGCGCTGACCACCGTGGCTGGCAACGTGCGCCTCGACAAGACGTCGCGTAATGCACGGCTGGCTCGCGAGTGGGCAGGGCGCGAAGATGTGCCCGTTTACGCCGGCGCGCCGAAGCCGCTGATGCGTACGCCAATCTACGCCGAGAACATCCATGGCAAGGAAGGCCTGTCGGGTGTCACGGTGCACGAACCGAAAAAGGGACTGGCTGAAGGCAATGCGGTCAACTATCTGATCGATACGTTGAAAAAAGCCAAGCCGCACAGCATCACGATCGCCATGCTCGGTCCGCAGACCAACCTGGCGCTGGCGCTGATCCAGGAGCCTGAAATCGTTCAGGGCATCAAGGAAGTGGTGATCATGGGCGGGGCGCACTTCAATGGCGGCAACATCACTCCGGTGGCCGAATTCAACCTGTTTGCAGACCCGCAAGCGGCTGAGGTCGTGCTGAAAAGCGGCGTGAAACTGACTTACCTGCCGCTGGACGTGACGCACAAGATCCTCACCAGTGACGCACGCCTCAAGCAGATCGCTGCGCTGAACAACAATGCCAGCAAGATTGTCGGTGATATCCTCAATGAGTACATCAAAGGCGACATGGAGCACTACGGTATTCCGGGTGGTCCTGTGCATGACGCTACCGTAGTGGCTTATCTGCTCAAGCCGGAACTGTTCACCGGTCGCTCGGTGAATGTCGTGGTGGATAGTCGTGAGGGGCCGACTTTCGGTCAGACCATCGTCGATTGGTACGATGGCCTGAAAGCGCCAAAAAACGCCTTCTGGGTGGAAAATGGCGACGCGCAAGGCTTCTTTGACTTGCTGACCGAGCGCCTGAAGCGCCTGAAGTAAATCATTTGCCCGCAGGTGCCAGCCTGCGGGTTTTTACACCCTTTCAGTGTGTTCGTCGTGTTCGGTCGGGTAGCGCTCGAAAATCTGCTTGATGAATTGCTTGGCCGCTTCAGTGCCCAGCTCCTTTACCAATAGATCGATACCAATCAGCGCAAGCTCCTCGGTGGTTCCCGGGCTGTAAGAGCTGTGTCCGTCTGCCCATTTGGCATTAATGGCGGCGTCGATGCTGATGGTGGTCATGGGAGCGCTCGAAAAGTCGGAAAGTCTGAGTTTCGAGTTAACCATTTTGTCGGGCGTTTGGCACTGCGACTTAGGCATGAGCGGAGCGCTATGCGACACTTGGTCTTTTAAGGCTTTTCAAGGATCGTGCTGTGCAGATCGATTTGAACACCCCTGACGGCCTCACGCTCGACGCTGTGCGCCAGTTGCTTGCCTCGGCCAGTGATGACGAGCACACGCAGTTGCGCGTGACCAAGGGCGGTATTGCTTACATTTCCTCCGGCGTTACCGGTGGGCAGGAAATTGACGGCTTGCTGTTTCGCCTGGAAACCTGGGCCAAGGGGTCGGGCTACGTGGGCAATGTCGCGGCCAGTGACGAGGTGTGGGTGATGCAGATTTTCAATGCGCTGAAGGATAACTGGCCGAATCCACCGTTTGACTACATCGACGTCTACTGAGCGCCGTTAATATTCAGTCACGATTGATTGATGAAGTGACGCATGCCGCTCAGGCACACTCGGCGTTTTTCCAATCGTGGGGCAGGGTGATGGCCTTGGCCGTGAAACCAAACGCCGGAATGGCGGTCGCACGATCTCAGCTTAACCATTTTGAAAACAAGGAGGCTTCATGCCTTTGAAGTTCGCGACACTGGGTGCACTTATGGCCGCTGCCATGTTGGCAGGCTGCAGTACGACCTCCAGCGAGTCGGCAAAGGATCCTGTGGCACCAGAAGCCGGTAGCCGCTGTGAAGCCACGGCGGCGGAATTCGCCATTGGTAAGAAAGCTTCGCCCGCATTGCTGGAGCAGGCGCGTGCCAAAGCCGGCGCGCAAAATGCCCGTTTCCTCAAGCCCGATGACATGATCACTCTGGAATACCGCTCTGATCGCCTGAATCTGAACACTGACAACAATCTGGTGATCACTCGCGTCAACTGCGGCTGATCAGACAACCCTTTTGTTGCAGGCATAAAAAACCCCGTCACATGGACGGGGTTTTTTTAGCGCGCCGAGAAATTACTCTGGGCGAACCTGTGCAGCTTGCATACCCTTTTGGCCTTTCTCAGCCACGAAGGAAACGGTCTGGCCTTCTTTCAGGCTTTTGAAACCGTCGGATTCGATAGCTTTGAAGTGTACGAACAGGTCGTCACCGCCACCTTGAGGAGTGATGAAGCCGAAGCCTTTTTCATCGTTGAACCATTTAACGGTGCCGGTTTGGCGATTAGACATGGTGTATCTCCAAGAAACATATATTTTCAGTAGTACTGTGCTGCTCAGGCCAACTGGGCACACGGGGATATCATAGTCGAAATGTTCGCTTTGGTAGCCCCCCGGACGTGCTGTTTGCCAATCAGTCGTGTTTTCTTTACTGCCTGTTTCTGCTGAAAGCCCCGGTTTACAAGGCTTTGAGCGGAACGTAAAGACGATAAAAAAACCTGTAAAACCTGCATAAATCCTCCGAAAAGGCTCAAATTCAGCCCTTTTCAGAGGCGCTGAGCCGACTCAAAAGACCTTTTTGATCACTTTTTAGCCGGGGTATTTGCCTTGCATTTGGCAATTTGGCCCAACGCTTTCTGTTGCAATTCAGGGGAGGCCTTGTTGTCCATCAGTGCCTGAATGTCAGCGGCAGGATAGGACTTGATGGCATCAGCGCCACAAGCGCAGTGCGATTTGGCCGCCGCGGCACCAATTTGCGGAGTAGCCGCCTGGGTGCACTGCGCCATGTACTTCTCACGCTCGCCCTTCGGCCAGTCGGCGTGGGCGCTGAGCGGCAGCAGCATAACGATAGGGGCGACGACGGCGAACAGGGTATTCAGACGCATGCGAGGATGCTCCTTATGGGTCAATGTCTTGTTATCTGAGGGCTGAAGAGCCCATCAAGTTCAGCACTCTGGCATAAAAACAGACGATTTGCCTTGTGATCAAACAGAGGCGTAAGTGACCGCTCATCTGTGCTAGGATGCCGGGCTCAAGCGTTCTCAGGCTCCGGATGACCTTCAGTCCCGACAGCGGTCAACGTGCGAATATTTCGATTTGAATCCCAGTCACTCTGGTTCGGTTTTCCGGTTGGCCGCAAGGCTCCTGCCGCTGTAAGGCAGGCGTTCGTCATTGAATGGCCTGGATCGGATCTTGTACTGGCTCATCCCAACCCACGTGACCTTTGGTAGGGGTCACCACTAGGAGAGGAGGCGCCATGCCAACTATTACTCTTCCCGACGGCAGTCAACGTTCATTCGATCACCCGGTTTCCGTAGCCGAGGTCGCCGCATCCATTGGTGCCGGTCTGGCCAAAGCCACTCTGGCCGGCAAGGTCAATGGCCAACTGGTCGACGCCAGCGACATCATCAGCAGCGACGCGACCCTGCAAATCATCACGCCAAAGGATGAAGAGGGGCTGGAGATCATTCGCCACTCTTGCGCTCACCTGGTGGGTCATGCGGTCAAGCAGCTGTATCCGACCGCGAAAATGGTCATCGGCCCGGTCATCGACGAAGGCTTCTATTACGACATCGCCTTCGAACGTCCTTTCACTCCGGACGACATGGCTGCCATTGAACAGCGCATGCAGCAGCTGATCGAGAAAGATTACGACGTCATCAAGAAAGTCACTCCGCGCGCCGAAGTGATCGAAGTGTTCAAGGCCCGTGGTGAAGACTACAAGCTGCGCTTGGTCGAGGACATGCCGAACGAACAGGCCATGGGTCTGTACTATCACGAAGAATACGTCGACATGTGCCGTGGCCCGCACGTGCCGAACACGCGCTTCCTGAAATCCTTCAAGCTGACCAAGCTGTCCGGTGCCTACTGGCGCGGCGACGCCAAGAACGAGCAATTGCAGCGCGTTTACGGCACTGCCTGGGCGGACAAGAAGCAGCTGGCGGCGTACATCCAGCGTATTGAAGAAGCTGAAAAGCGCGATCACCGCAAGATCGGCAAGCGTCTGGGCCTGTTCCACACCCAGGAAGAATCCCCGGGCATGGTGTTTTGGCACCCGAACGGCTGGACTCTGTACCAGGTACTCGAGCAGTACATGCGCAAGATCCAGCGCGACAACGGCTATCTTGAGATCAAGACCCCTCAAGTCGTTGACCGCAGCCTGTGGGAGAAATCCGGGCACTGGGCCAACTACGCCGACAACATGTTCACCACGCAGTCGGAAAACCGCGACTACGCCATCAAGCCGATGAACTGCCCTTGCCACGTGCAGGTGTTCAATCAGGGCCTGAAGAGCTACCGCGAGTTGCCGATGCGTCTGGCGGAATTTGGTGCCTGCCACCGTAACGAGCCGTCAGGTGCGCTGCACGGCATCATGCGCGTACGTGCGTTCACTCAGGACGACGCCCACATCTTCTGCACCGAAGAGCAGATGCAGGCCGAATCCGCTGCGTTCATCAAGCTGACCATGGACGTTTATCGTGACTTCGGCTTCACCGATGTCGAGATGAAGCTGTCCACTCGTCCGGAAAAACGCGTCGGTTCCGACGAGCTATGGGATCGCGCTGAGGCTGCACTGGCTGCAGCCCTCGATTCTGCGGGCCTGCCGTACGATCTGCAGCCGGGTGAGGGGGCGTTCTACGGTCCGAAGATCGAGTTCTCGCTGAAAGACTGCCTTGGTCGGGTCTGGCAATGTGGTACTCTGCAGCTCGATTTTAACCTGCCTGTCCGTTTGGGCGCTGAATACGTCTCTGAAGACAACAGCCGCAAACACCCGGTGATGTTGCACCGTGCGATCCTCGGTTCCTTCGAGCGATTCGTCGGGATTCTGATCGAGCACTACGAAGGTGCGTTCCCTGCATGGCTCGCGCCAACGCAGGCGGTGATCATGAATATCACTGATAAACAGGCAGATTTTGTTGCAGAAGTTGAAAAAACTCTCAACGAAAGCGGATTTCGTGCCAAGTCCGACTTGAGAAATGAAAAGATCGGCTTTAAAATCCGCGAGCATACTTTGCTCAAGGTTCCCTATCTCTTGGTAATCGGAGATAAGGAAGTCGAGATGCAGACTGTCGCTGTGCGTACTCGTGAAGGTGCTGACCTGGGCTCGATGCCCGTCGCCCAGTTCGCTGAGTTTCTCGCGCAAGCGGTTTCCCGGCGTGGTCGCCCAGATTCGGAGTAATTATTATTAAGCGTGAAATGAGACAAGATAAACGAGCTGCACCGAAAGCCCCGATCAACGAGAATATCTCGGCACGCGAGGTTCGGTTAATTGGGGCTGAAGGTGAACAGCTTGGGATTGTGTCAATTGAAGACGCGCTTCTTAAGGCTGAAGAGGCCAAACTGGATTTGGTGGAAATTTCCGCCGATGCAGTACCCCCTGTTTGCAAACTGATGGACTACGGCAAATCGATCTTCGAGAAGAAGAAACAGGTTGCCGCAGCCAAGAAAAACCAGAAGCAGATTCAGGTTAAAGAAATCAAGTTTCGTCCAGGGACGGAGGAAGGGGATTACCAGGTAAAACTGCGCAACCTGGTACGTTTCCTGAGTGATGGGGACAGGGCCAAGGTATCCTTGCGATTCCGCGGCCGTGAGATGGCCCACCAGGAGCTGGGGATGGAACTCCTCAAGCGGGTTGAAGCTGACCTGCTCGAGTACGGTTCGGTCGAACAGCATCCTAAGATGGAAGGACGCCAGCTGATCATGGTCATCGCCCCGAAAAAGAAGAAGTAATCAACAGGGCACGGCAGGCCTTCTGATTATGTTTATCAACTGAATGCGGAGTATCCGAACATGCCAAAAATGAAAACCAAAAGTGGTGCTGCTAAGCGGTTTCTGAAAACTGCTAACGGTATCAAGCACAAGCACGCTTTCAAGAGCCACATCCTGACTAAAATGTCGACCAAGCGTAAGCGTCAACTGCGCGGTAGCAGCTTGCTGCATCCGTCTGACGTGGCAAAAGTCGAGCGCATGCTGCGCCTTCGTTAATTTTAGTCAAGAATAGAGGAAGTAACTCATGGCTCGTGTAAAGCGTGGCGTCATTGCCCGTAAGCGTCACAAAAAAATTCTGAAACTTGCTAAAGGCTACTACGGCGCACGCTCCCGCGTATTCCGTGTTGCCAAGCAAGCGGTAATCAAGGCAGGCCAATACGCCTACCGTGACCGTCGTCAGAAAAAACGTCAGTTCCGCGCTCTGTGGATCGCTCGTATCAATGCTGGTGCTCGTGTTAACGGTCTGTCCTACAGCCGTTTCATCGCTGGCCTGAAAAAAGCGTCCATCGAGATCGACCGTAAGGTTCTGGCTGATCTGGCAGTGAACGAAAAAGCGGTGTTTGCTGCGATTGTCGAGAAAGCTAAAGCCACCTTGGCTTAAGTACCCCCGACAATCACCCGGTCTCACTTCCGTGGGGCCAGGTGGTAAACGTCTTAAATAGGGGAAGAGCCTTCAAGCTCTTCCCCTATTTTGTATCTGGAGTCTGTACATGGAAAACCTGGATGCGCTGGTCTCTCAAGCACTAGAGGCTGTGCAAAGCGCTGAAGATATCAATGCCCTGGAGCAAATCCGGGTTCAATACCTTGGCAAAAAGGGTGAATTGACTCAGGTGATGAAGACCCTGGGGAATTTGCCGGCAGAAGAGCGTCCGCAAGTCGGTGCGCTGATCAACGTTGCCAAGGAGCGTGTTACAGGCGTTCTCAATGCGCGCATGGCTCTGTTTGAAGAAGCCGAACTGGCTGCCAAACTGTCTGCCGAATCCATTGACGTGACATTGCCGGGCCGTGGCCAGACCTCCGGTGGTCTGCATCCGGTGACCCGGACTCTGGAACGTGTCGAGCAGTTCTTCACCCGCATCGGCTACGGCATTGCCGAAGGCCCTGAGGTCGAAGACGACTATCACAACTTTGAAGCGCTCAACATCCCAGGCCATCACCCGGCCCGGTCGATGCATGACACCTTCTATTTCAACGCCAACATGCTGCTGCGCACCCATACCTCGCCGGTACAGGTCCGCACCATGGAATCGAAACAGCCGCCGATCCGCATCGTCTGTCCTGGTCGTGTGTACCGCAGCGACTCCGATATCACCCACTCGCCGATGTTCCACCAGGTCGAAGGCCTGCTGGTTGATCGCGACATCAATTTTGCCGATCTCAAAGGCACCATCGAAGAATTCCTGCGGGTGTTCTTCGAGAAAGAGCTGGCCGTACGGTTCCGTCCTTCGTACTTCCCGTTCACCGAGCCATCCGCTGAAGTAGACATGGAATGCGTGATGTGCAGCGGTAAAGGCTGCCGCGTCTGCAAGCAGACTGGCTGGCTGGAAGTGATGGGCTGCGGCATGGTTCACCCGAACGTGCTGCGTATGTCCGGCATCGATCCGGAAGAGTTCTCCGGTTTTGCTTTCGGCATGGGCGTCGAGCGTCTGGCCATGCTCCGTTACGGCGTGAACGACTTGCGTCTGTTCTTCGACAACGACTTGCGGTTCCTCGCGCAATTTCGCTAGTCGTAACGAATTCTTAGGAGAGCAGGATGAAATTCAGTGAACAATGGCTGCGTGGCTGGGTCAGCCCGCAGGTAAATCGCGACGAGCTGGTTGCTCGTCTGTCGATGGCTGGCCTGGAGGTCGATAGCGTGACCCCGGCCGCCGGTGTATTCAGCGGCGTGGTCGTGGGCGAGGTGCTGAGCACCGAGCAACACCCTGATGCCGACAAGTTGCGCGTTTGCCAGGTCAGCAATGGTGCGGAAACCTTCCAGGTCGTGTGCGGTGCGCCAAACGTGCGTCCGGGTCTGAAGATTCCGTTCGCCATGATCGGTGCTGAGCTGCCGGGCGACTTCAAAATCAAGAAAGCCAAGCTGCGCGGCGTTGAGTCCAACGGCATGCTCTGCTCGCAAGCCGAACTGCAGGTCGGTGAAGGCAATGACGGTCTGATGGAACTGCCGGCCGATGCGCCGGTGGGCGAAGATTTCCGTGTGTACCTGGATCTGGAAGACGCCAGCATCGAGGTCGACCTGACCCCGAACCGCGGCGACTGCTTGTCCCTGGCCGGTCTGGCCCGTGAAGTCGGCGCGCTGTACGACGCGCCGGTGACCCGTCCAGTGGTCATGAGCATTCCTGCCGTGCACGACGAAGTACGTTCGGTAGAAGTGCTGGCTCCGGCGGCATGCCCGCGTTACCTGGGCCGCGTTATCCGTAACGTTGATCTGTCCAAGCCAACGCCGCTGTGGATGGTTGAGCGTCTGCGTCGCGCCGACGTGCGCAGCATCGACGCTGCCGTTGACATCACCAATTACGTGATGCTCGAACTGGGCCAGCCGCTGCACGCCTTCGATCTCGCCGAAATCAATGGCGGCATCCGTGTGCGCATGGCGGAAGAGGGCGAGAAGCTGGTACTGCTCGACGGTCAGGAAGTCAGCCTGCGTAGCGATACGCTGGTGATTGCCGACCACACCCGCGCGCTGGCGATTGCCGGTGTCATGGGTGGCGAGCACAGCGGTGTCTCCGCGACCACTCGCGACGTATTCCTGGAATCCGCATTCTTCGACCAGATCGCTGTCGCTGGCAAGGCTCGTTCCTACGGCCTGCACACCGACGCATCGCACCGCTACGAGCGTGGCGTTGACTGGCAACTGGCCCGTGAAGCCATGGAGCGCGCCACCGGCCTGCTGCTGGACATCACTGGCGGCGAAGCCGGCCTGATCATCGAGACCGTCAGCGAGCAGCACCTGCCGTCGATCGCGCCGATCACTCTGCGTTCCCAGCGCATCACTCAGATGCTCGGTATGGAAATGGACTCCGCCCAGGTTGAGCGTTTGCTCGGCGGCCTGGGTCTCGGTATTTCCGCCGACGGTGAAGGCCAGTGGCGCGTAGAAGTGCCAAGCCATCGCTTCGACATCAGCCTGGAAGTCGATCTGATCGAAGAACTGGCCCGTCTGTACGGCTACAACCGTCTGCCGGTTCGTTACCCGCAAGCGCGCCTGGCGCCACAAGCCAAGGCTGAAGCGCGTAGCGATCTGCCGGAGCTGCGTCGCCTGCTGGTAGCGCGTGGTTATCAGGAAGCAATCACTTATAGCTTCATCGATCCGCGTCAGTTCGAACTGTTCAATCCGGGCGTTGAGCCGCTGTTGCTGGCCAATCCGATCTCCAATGACATGGCTGCCATGCGTTCGTCGCTTTGGCCGGGGCTGGTCAAAGCGCTGCAGCACAACCTCAATCGTCAGCAAGATCGCGTGCGTTTGTTCGAAAGCGGTCTGCGCTTCGTTGGTCAGCTCGAAGGTCTGAAGCAAGAGCCGATGCTGTCTGGTGTGGTTTGCGGTAGTCGTCTGCCGGAAGGTTGGGCGCAGGGTCGCGACACCGTTGACTTCTTCGACGTCAAAGCTGACGTGGAAGCAGTACTCGGCTTCGCCGGTGCACTGGATTCGTTCACTTTCGCTCCGGGCAAGCACCCGGCGCTGCACCCGGGTCAAACCGCGCGCATCGAGCGCGAAGGGCGTGAAGTCGGTTTCATCGGCGCCATCCACCCGGAATTGTCGAAAGCCCTGGGTCTGGATCGTCCAGTCTTCGTTTTCGAGCTGGTTCTGGCTGAAGTGGCACTGGGTAAAATGCCGAAATTCCACGAGTTGTCGCGCTTTCCTGAAGTGCGTCGTGACCTTGCACTGATTGCGCACAAAGACGTCGCGTCCGCAGCCGTACTGGACGTAATCCGTGAAAATGCAGGCGAATGGCTCACAGATCTCAGGCTGTTTGACGTGTATCAGGGTAAAGGCATTGATCCTGATAGAAAAAGCCTTGCAGTTGGCTTGACCTGGCAGCATCCATCGCGCACTCTTAATGACGATGAGGTGAATTCGACGACGCAAAATATCCTCACCTCGCTCGAACAAAGGTTGAACGCCACGTTAAGGAAGTGACGTATGGGGGCTTTGACGAAAGCTGAGATGGCGGAACGTCTGTATGAAGAGCTGGGCCTGAACAAGCGGGAAGCCAAGGAATTGGTCGAACTGTTTTTCGAGGAAATCAGGCACGCTCTTGAAGACAACGAGCAGGTCAAATTGTCCGGTTTCGGCAATTTCGACCTTCGGGACAAACGCCAGCGGCCTGGCCGCAACCCGAAAACGGGGGAAGAAATCCCGATCACGGCTCGCCGTGTGGTCACCTTTCGTCCAGGGCAGAAGTTGAAGGCCCGAGTTGAGGCTTATGCTGGAACCAAGTCATAACGACGAACTACCCGTCATCCCGGGCAAACGCTACTTCACCATCGGTGAAGTCAGCGAGCTGTGTGCCGTAAAGCCACACGTGCTGCGCTACTGGGAGCAGGAGTTTCCTCAGCTCAACCCCGTCAAACGCCGCGGAAACCGCCGGTATTATCAGCGCCAGGATGTGCTGATGATCCGGCAGATCCGCGCGCTCCTCTACGATCAGGGTTTCACCATCGGCGGCGCACGACTGCGTTTGTCCGGCGATGAAGCCAAAGACGACACGACTCAGTACAAGCAGATGATTCGGCAGATGATTGCCGAACTGGAAGACGTACTGGTGGTTCTCAAGAAATAAAAAGCAGCGTTTGAATACTTCCAGTTTTCAAAAGCTTGCGCTATATTCTTGAGCGTTCTTCGAGGTGAAGAACGGTTGCAAAATCAGTCGGGGCGTAGCGCAGTCCGGTAGCGCACTAGCATGGGGTGCTAGGGGTCGAGTGTTCGAATCACTCCGTCCCGACCATAATTCCTGAGTGAAATCAGACACAAAAGCCGATCAGATGGATCGGCTTTTTTGTACCCGCGCGAAACTACACGGTAGTTTCTTAATAAGATCTGGATCCGCTCCGGTGTGAGTTCACGCCGTTTTTGGCCCTTTTTCGCGCTGCCTTTGGCACCAATACTGTTTGATATTTCTCTTCCTTTCTCAGCTTTTTCGCATGTCAGATGGTCTTGCCTAACGCCTTGTTTCCGGGCAATTAGGGCGTTTTCCCTCACCCGCTCCGCGACGCTAAACCCTGGAAGCTCAGTTCCGATTCTTCGTTCTTAAAGGTCACCATCCCAAATCATCGAAACCGGCTGTACGTCACGCGGGCCGTGCCTTTGAAGACAAACGGAAGCAGCGAAAGCACCTTTAGGCCTGACTTCCGATTGTGCGCTCGGGAAACGGAACAGAGCGCGGGGAGGGCGCATCTATTCGAATTGATTGCTGACGGGCTGTGGGCCTCCTGAAGACCCTTTGATCACAAGGCCCAGGGGCCGATTTGGAATCAAACCATCGCGTCCGAGAGCCTGCCTCATACCTCCAAATTCGACGTTTTTGGGCCCAAACCGCAGTGCCAAACAGACCGCAAATTCACCCGACTTCTTGCTGTTTTGGTGACAAACCATTTTGCAGGTAGTTGGCACCGATTGAGTGCCGCTGAACCCTCGAAAGATCCGTCGGCCGCGGCTTCTAGCGGTCAGCTCGGAATCTCTTGCAAGGTCCTGGTCGGTGCCAAATCCGCTGCTAACTCACAGCAACGAATCTTCAGGTAAACACCCGGCGAGGCTTTTCATAGCCTTGATAGTTACTGAATGCGCTGCAAAGGTTTCCCAGAAAATCAATAAAGTCCATCAGATCCGCATCCTCGCCTGCGTGCTTCATGCATCTTGCCAATTCCAATCTGGTTGAGATCTCTCATTATCCTAACGATCGGCCTCGGTAGTTGGCGTAGGGCTCTACTCCACCCACAGAGGAGTATCAGTACTTTTCTCGGTGAGTAAGCCATGGAGAGGGTGACTAACGTTTCGCGATAGCGTCTACACCCCGGGTATCAGAAGGTTATAAGGACATTACGTGCTACGGAAGCTCATTTTGCTATTGGTCTCGTCACAACTCACCGGCTGCGCATGGCTCGGGGCTGTGACCTATGGACGTTATGATTGCTACGACGGGCTTGAGGCTGAGTATCAGCTTGCGCAGTTTATCGGCCCTTTCGCACTTATCGACTTACCTTTTACCTTCGTGGCGGATACCGCTTCGCTACCTTTTTGTTGGTACTGATGGCGAGGAATTCATTGTGTGAGTGGCCCGTCGTAGAGGGAAAGTCATCTGCAACCCCGTTCACGCAGCTCAGTATCAATAAGTAATAAGGACGTTAAGTGTTTCGCAAACTGATGTTACTGGTATTGATCGCCAGTTCAAGCGGCTGTGCAGCAACCGCAATGCGAATGGATTATGACAAGCACCGATGTCCTTACATCGGTGTTCGATTCGACTGGTGGTTGGTCGGTACATCCAAAGGCAAGTTGATTCCCTTTCTACTGATCGACGCGCCATTTTCATTGGTGGTCGATACAGTCTTCTTCCCCTTCGAATATCAATACACCTGCAATTTATGACTGGCAGGTAGTGCAACCTAAAGCGGTATAAAGCTCCCGTAAAAAAGCCTTGGCATGCACCAAGGCTTTTTCGTTTCCGACGCCACCGCCAATAAATCTCAGGACAATCCAACCCTGCCGTCCCGCACCTGCATCAGTGCAAACCCCAAAAGATTCAGGCCTTTCCACAGATTCGGATCGTTCACATCTAGGTGATCTTGCGCGAGCCCAATTCCCCAAATGCCATCAACCGGGCTCGCTTCGACAATGATCCGAGATCCAGTGCGCATCAGGAATTCGTCCAGCTCCGGATTCTGGGAAAACTTGGCTTGGTTTGCCTGGACGACGATGTCGTATCGGTGTTGCAGCCAGAGTGGGTCGTTGAACCCGCGCACCTTGCGGCCGAGGGCTTTGGCGGCGTTCGGGGTCGGGGCCTGCAACACTTGTGCACGAATTTCCTGATCGTCGAACAAGGCTGCCTTCTCGGCCATCATGAAGTGTTCGGCTGTCGGGTAGCGTTGCCCCTCGACAACGAATTCGGCTTCGTACCACTGGCTGAAGCACGAAGCCGTGACGGCGCTTTTGCTTCGCTGGTGTCCCCAGAAAAAGGTGAAATCCAGAGGCTCTCCAGCGTTGAAGCGAGCGCGTAGATCTTCAAGAAGTTTAGAGTCGTGCAATGAGATTTCCTCGGTAACTGACGTTCGACGTTACAGTTGCTGTGCGTGTCAGGGCAATACGCAATATCGCCCAGAGACTAATCCAGTGGGCCCAAGACCTGGCGGTAGTGTTCTTCGCCTTGAGGCGTCTGCCGGGTCAGGCGGATTTCCAGGCCTTGGGGATTTTCTTTGCGGTTGCCGCTGAGTTGGCGCCACCCCATCTGCGGTTCCCAGACGCGCACTTGCAGGTCGCTGATTCTGTCGAGCACCGCCACTGCCTGTTTCGGCGCAGGCAGCGGGTAGCGATCACGTGGCGTGGCGGCGGCGCGGTACAGGGTTTGATCTTTCAACCACCAGCGCACGCGCTGCAAGCCGTTCTGCGAGGTGGCTGCACTGCGGATCACGTCAAGACGAAAGCTCTGGTCGTCGGCACTGCGCACGCTGATTGCCGCTGGCTGCTCGGATCGTTCGTCATCGTTGTCGTTCAACAGTGGTTCGCGCAGTTCGATGCTGGCGCGCAAGGCGATATCTCGTTCCAGTTGATGCAGCGTGCGCAGCAGTGCTTCGGTGTGTTCGGTGCTCGCCTGCAGGTGCGTGTCGGCGCGGGTCACGCTGTCCAGACCGCGCCAGGCAATCAGGCTGACGATCGCCATGAGCAGGATCGCGACCATCACTTCGATCAGGGTAAAACCCTCTTGCCGGTTATTCATGGCTGGTTGGCCAAGGTCAATTTACCCGTGGCGGTGCGTTGCACGGTGAGCGTGTTCTGGCCGTCCGAGAGTTGCAGTTGCACGGGTGAATCGAACCACTCGGCGCTCAGTATCAGCGGCTGCCTGGGTGTCACTCGCACCTTCATTGACGGCGTTTCCCAATGACGCGGACGCAGTTGCGGATCGGCGAGGAAGTGATCGAAGCCGGGGCCTTGTTCATTGCGACGGCTGAAACGAAAGCCGTTTTTGTCCGCCAGCCAAGTGATCGGGCGTCCATCGGCCAGGGCTTCGGCATGGGCGATTTGCAGCAACTGGATCAAGCGATTGGCGTCCTTGCGCAGCAGTTGCGCCGGGTCAGGCTTGATACTCAGGCTGACGGCAGCGCTGGCAATGCCGATGATGATCAACACCACCATCAATTCGATGAGGGTGAAGCCTGTTTGTCTGTCCTTGGTCATACCGCAACGTTCCTTCGTTGTGAATCCATCCTGGCGGATTCGAACCATCAATCCCGATAGAAAAGCGAATGTTGTCCTGTAAACTGCGACGCAAGACAACAGGGAGGTTGGGTCTTGGCATTTACTTTTCGCTTATCCGCAACGCAGCTTGTGCAATCGGCGGCGCTGATCGCTGCACTGGCAGGGGGACTGTTCTGGTCTGCGCTGTTGCTGACGCCGGCACAATCCCACGTTCCGGCGGTGGACCCCCAAGTGCTGCCGACGCGCGCCGACACAGCGGCTTTGCAGTGGTTTTCCAACCAGCCGGCACCGTTGGATATCAAGGTTTCCGGAGTGCTGGCAGGGGCGCACGCCGCGGTGGCAATTCTAAGTCTCAACGACGGTCCGCCGCGCAGTTTTCTGGTGGGTGATCGCTTGACCCAGGGTGTGCGCGTGATCGCCATTGAACAGGATGCGGTGGTCATTGAGCGTGGCGCAGAACAGAGCCGATTAAAAGTCAGCACGCTGCCAGACTCCCCGTCGCTGCCTCGGTTGACTCGACCCTGAGTTGTGTCATTGGCGCTTTTCCTGCGGCCGGCCGAGTAAGGTTTCGAGTCGCGCAAGGGGTGGCGCCTGACGTTCGCGATCGGAAACCAGCAGCGTCACGCGCAGCAGTCGTCCGTCGGTGCTCGGCGTTACGCGTTGATCACAGCGCAGTTGCAGGCGACCTTGATCACAGTCGAAGGCTTTCACTCCCGGGGCAAAATCTTCCTCCAGACGCAATTCGGCGAGCCGGGTTTGCGCCGCCAGCAAAGCGATCGAGCGATCGCGCAACAGGCCATTGCTCTGGGTCATCAGACCCGCAACGCGAACGGCCGCAGACATGGCCACGGCGATGATTGCCAAGGCCACCAGAACCTCGATGAGGGTGAAACCTCGCTCCTTGCGCAACGCTTCCATGCTTGTCTCTGCGGTTGAAACCGGCCCGCAGAATAACACCCGTCCTTTGGCGAATGTGCAGAAAAACAGTGCGTTAATGATTGTTGTACGATGACTGGCTTTTGTTACACTGCGCGCCGAATGTAATCATGCCAAGGAAGGTTGAAATGGATTTCGCGCGCGTCAAATCTCAGTCCGCAGACCGTCGAGGTCAGCAGGGTTTCACCCTGATCGAAATCATGGTGGTGGTGGTCATCCTCGGCATTCTGGCGGCGATGGTCGTGCCCAAGGTGCTCGACCGACCTGATCAGGCCCGAGCCACTGCGGCGAAACAAGACATCGCCGGCCTGATGCAGGCGCTCAAACTTTATCGCCTCGACCACGGCACTTATCCGACCCTGAATCAGGGCTTGAAAGTGCTGGTGGAGCGCCCGGCGGATGCGAAAAACAGTAACTGGCGCTCTTATCTGGAGCGCTTGCCCAACGACCCGTGGGGTCGTCCTTACAACTATCTGAATCCTGGCGCGAACGGTGAGATCGACATCTTCTCCCTCGGCGCAGACGGCCAACCCGACGGCGACGGCGTCAATGCCGATATTGGTTCCTGGCAGCTCTGAGAGCGGCCATGAAATCATCCTCGCCACAGGCGCAGAAACAGCGCGGCATGGCCATTATCAGCGCCTTGCTGATTGCCGCTGTGGTCGCGGTGATCGCCGCTGGCATGCTCACCCGGCAGAGCGTCTTTACCCGTTCTCTTGAAGCGGAACAGTCCCGAGTGCAGGGCGCTGCCGCGCTGTTGGCGGGGCTCGAGCTCAGTCGGCAAGTGCTCAGGGACACGCGTCAACAGGACGTGCTGACCCGGCTCGATCAACCTTGGGCGCAGCCTGTCAAAAGCCATTTGTTGAATTCGCCGGGGGGCGGTTTCGAGGGGCGCATCGAGGATCAGCAGGGCAAGTTCAATTTGCGCAATTTACTCAGCAATGAGCGCGTCGATGGCGGACAGTTGCGCAGCTTCGAACGCCTCTGCGAAATGATCGGAATCGATGCTGCCCTCAGCCAGCGCATCAGCCAGCGAGTCATTGCCTCCTACCCGAGAATGCCCGACCTGCAAGCCGTCGGGCAAAGCATGGCGCAGGCAGGTTTTGGCAGCGTCCGCGCGACGTCACCGAGTGCGCGTCGCCAGCCATTGCCGGCCACTCAGCCGATGTTGCGCAGCCTTGATGATTTACGTGGCCTCGAAGGCATGAACGAGGAGCTGCTTGGGCGTTTGAATCAGTATGTCAGCCTGATTCCGGCCAAGACCTGGGTCAACGGTAATACTGCCAGCGCCGAGGTATTGGTGGCGGTGGTGCCGGGTTTATCGCTGGCGCAGGCCAGGGCCGTGGTGGCGGAGCGCGATCGGGGCCAGTGGTTCATCAATCGCGGGGACTTCGCCAACCGTCTGCACTTGCCGCATCTGACCGTCGACGGACTGAACGTCGGCATCAGCAGCGATTGGTTTCTGCTGCGCGGACACGCGCGTCGTGACCAGCGCCGCGTCAGCCTGGATGCGTTGCTGCATCAACCCGCCGACGACCTGCCGAAAGTGGTCTGGTCGAGGCTCGGCGTATGACTCGCCTGCGCGTCGCCTTGCCGCCGCTGGCGGGTTTGACCTCAGACTCTGAGGTTGAATTTGCGCGCCTGGATCGGCACGACCAGGTCAGTCAGGTCGGTGTCAGTACGCTGTTGCTGATTGAGCAGGAGTCGCCGTTACAGCCCGTCGAGTTTTTTCTGCATCCGGCGGACAGCGTACTGACCAGTTTGCAGTTGCCACCGCTGGCGCCGGTGAAGATCGAGGCGGCGGTGAAGTGTGCCGCGCAGGCGCTGATTCTGGGTGGCACTGAACAGATGTACGTTGCACACAGTGCTCGTGAGGTCTCGGGGCAAGTGTCGCTGGCGTGGCTCGCGCAGGTATCTCTGGATCGTTTCGGGCTGTTATTGGCTCAGCACCGATTGAAGCTGCGAGGCCTTTACCCGGCACCTTATGCTTTGCCGGTGCCCGCGCAGGGGCAGGTCAGCGCGTGCGTGTTGGACGGGCAATTGCTGCTGCGCTTCAGCCGTGCGCAGGCTTCGGTAGAACCCTTGGCGCAGGAGCGTCTGGATGAACTCGTCACCAGTGGTCGCGGCTTGCAGTGGATCGGCGCGGATGCTCCTGCAACAGTCGTCGAACCACGACCTGCGGCGCAGCGCTGGTGTGGCGTTGCGCCGGGATGGGGGTTGCATACAGGCATCGGCAAGGCTGTCGGACACACAATCGGTTGGGGCAGGGCAGCTTTCTGTTGTGCCTTGGCGATTGCGATCTGGGTGTCTGGGCTGAACCTTTACGCGGCCCGTGAAGTGACTCGGGGAGAGCAGCTCAAGGCGCAAATGAGCCAGCGGGTAAAGCAGGCTTTTCCAGAGTTACCGGTGATCCTCAATCCGTTGCAGCAGGCTCGCCAGCAACTGGCAGCCCGGCACAGTGGTGTGACGGCCGACGCGAATCACGGGTTTGCCTATCTGGTGCAACACGCAGCGAGCGCGCTGCCGTTTATGGCGGGCAGCGTCCAGCGCATGACCTATGAGCAGGGACGTTTGCAGTTGGAGTTGGCCGCCGACACTGCGCAGGCACCCGCCGACGGCGCATTGCCGGGAGCGCTGACGCAGGCAGGGTTGGTCGCCAGACGCGAAGACAACGTGTGGATTTTCAGCCCGCAGATTGAGCCGGCAGCGGTTGAGGACGATGCTGTCATGGACAGCGACGATGAATAATTTACTGGCGATCTATCGGGCTCGCTGGCTGCTGCTGCGTGCACAGATTCATCGGCATTGGGCGCCGCTGAGCTTGCGCGAAAAACGCCTGGTCGCGGGCACCGCATTGATGTTGGGGGGCGTGCTGATCTGGCTGCTGCTCCTCCAGCCACCGCTGAAAAAAATTCAACATTGGCAGACCGAAACGCCGAAGTTGCGTGGCCAGGCCGAAGCGCTGGATCTGTTGTTGCGCGAGGTGGCAACAGCACCCATCGGACAAAACTTCGAGCGGTCATTGCAGCAATCTCTCGATGGCAACGGGCTGCTTGGTCACTACCAGTTGCAGGCAATTGGCACCGCTTGGCAGTTGACGTTCGAGGATGCGCCCGCTGATGCCGTCATCAGTTGGCTGTTAATCCACCCCGTGCAGTTTTCACTTGAAGTGGTCGAGGCTCGTTTGCAGCGTGCAAGTGGGGTCAAGGTCGATGATACGGCAGGCACTCTGTCGGGAACCGTTCGCATGGATCAGGCGCTGGGCGCTAAGGAAGCTTCATGAAGTGGTCAGGTTCCAATTATGTACGTACGGCCGCGCCGTTTCTGTTGTTGGTACTGAGCGCATGCAGCAACACCACCCCGCCACAGAATCAGCCGCCGTTGTTGGTCGACAGTGAGCTCGGCCGGCCGCTGGCCAACACCCAGCGCAGCGGCGACGCGGTGCTCGACCGCGAACGTGCGCAGGCTCAGGCGCGACCTGTACCGAAGCCATTGCACAACATCAGCAAGAGTGCGCGCAGCGGCGCGGCACCGTCGGGCATTGCCTTGCCGAGTAATCCGTTGGGTGATCAACCGGTGACGCTGAATTTTGTCGACGCCGATATTCAAGCGGTGGTGCGGGCGTTGTCGCGTTCGACCGGCCAACAGTTTTTGGTCGATCCTCGGGTGAAGGGCACGTTGACGCTGGTCTCGGAAGGTCAGGTGCCGGCGCGGCAGGCTTACGACATGTTGTTGGCTGCGTTGCGCATGCAGGGTTTCAGTGTGGTCGATGTTGGCGGTGTGGCGCAGGTGGTGCCGGAGGCGGATGCGAAGCTGCTTGGCGGGCCGATTTACAGTGCCGACAAACCGGCCGGCAATGGCATGCTCACGCGCACGTTTCGTCTGCAATACGAGAACGCGGTGAACCTGATTCCGGTGCTGCGGCCGATCGTGTCACCGAACAATCCGATCAACGCCTATCCGGGCAACAACACCATCGTTATCACCGATTACGCCGAGAACCTGACCCGCGTTGCGCAGTTGATTGCGAGCATTGATTCGCCGAGCGCGATCGACACGGATGTGGTGCAGATCCAGAACGGCATCGCTGCCGACATTGCGCCGATGGTCGCGGATTTACTCGATGCACCGGGCAATGATCCGACGCAGAAAATCGCGGTGATTGGTGATCCGCGTTCTAACACCATCATCATTCGCGCCGGCAGCCCGGAGCGCACGGAGCTGGCGCGTAATCTGATCTACAAACTCGATAACGCGCAGAGCAATCCGAGCAATCTGCACGTGGTTTATCTGCGTAACGCGCAAGCGGCGAAACTGGCGCAGGCCTTGCGTGGTTTGCTCACGGGTGAAAGTGACAGCGGCACCAGCGACAGTGCGCGTTCGGTGCTCAGTGCCATGGGCGCAAGTACCGGCGGCAGCGCTGGGCAGAACGGCCAGAGCGGCACGCAAAGCAGCGGCACTACATCTGCTAACAGCAGCGGCAGCACGGGCGGTAGTTACGCGCAGGGCAGCAGTGGCAGCGCAACCGGCAGCAGCGGCGCGCAAAGCAGCGAACAGAACGTTGCCTTCAGCGCCGGCGGCGTGACCATTCAGGCTGACGCCACCACCAACACCTTGCTGATTTCTGCGCCGGAGCCGTTGTACCGCAACTTGCGCGAGGTGATCGATCTGCTCGACCAGCGTCGCGCGCAAGTGGTGATCGAAAGCTTGATCGTCGAAGTCGGCGAGGACGATGCCAGCGAGTTCGGCGTGCAGTGGCAGACCGGCAATCTCGGTGGCAATGGCGTGATCGGTGGCGCGAATCTGGGTGGTTCGGGGATCAACACCAACGGCAAGACAAGCATTGATGTGCTGCCGCAGGGTTTGAACCTGGGCTACGTCAACGGCACCGTCGACATCCCCGGCATCGGCAAGATTCTTGATCTGAAAGTGCTGGCCCGCGCGTTGAAGAGCAAGGGCGGCACCAACGTGCTGTCGACGCCGAACCTGCTGACCCTCGACAACGAGGCGGCGAGTATTTTTGTTGGCCAGACCATTCCGTTTGTCAGCGGCAGTTATGTGACGGGCGGCGGGGGCACCAGCAACAACCCGTTCCAGACCGTGACCCGGGAAGAGGTCGGTTTGAAGCTCAACGTGCGCCCGCAGATTTCCGAGGGTGGCACGGTGAAGCTCGATATCTATCAGGAAGTCAGCAGCATCGACGAACGCGCTTCCAACAGCGCGACATCGACGGGCATCGTCACCAACAAACGTGCAATCGACACCAGTATTTTGCTCGACGATGGCCAGATCATGGTGCTCGGCGGTTTGCTGCAGGACGGTTACAGCCAGAGCAATGACGCGGTGCCGTGGCTGGGCAGCCTGCCGGGGATTGGCGCACTGTTTCGCAACGAACGCCGGGCGATAACCAAGACCAACCTGATGGTATTCCTGCGCCCGTACATCATTCGTGATAGCGAAGCGGGGCGCAGCATCACCCTCAACCGCTACGACTTCATGCGCCGCGCGCAGGGCGGGTTGCAGCCGGAACGCAGCTGGGCGATGCCGGACATGCAGGCGCCGCAGTTGCCGACGGCGGCGCAGGGTGTGCCGGCGGTTTTACCTGGGTCGGGTCCGCGCGCAACCATCAAAGCGGTGCCGATCCAATGAGTGCATTGCCTTACGCTTGGGCCAAGGCGCAGCGCATTCTGTTGTGCGATGGCGTGTTGACGGTGTGTCCGTCGACGCCGGGCTGGTCGATCAGTGAAGCGCGACGGCAGTTCGGTGCGACCACGATACAGCGCGTGCGCGACGACGAACTCGATGGCTTGCTCGCCAGCGCATACGCCGACACCGGCAGTGCCGCCGCTGTGGTCGGCGCGGCAGAAAACGAAGTCGACCTCGACCGCCTGATGCAGGACATGCCGGAAATCACTGACCTGCTCGACACTCAGGACGGCGCGCCGGTGATCCGCATGATCAACGCACTGCTGACCCAAGCCGCGCGCGATGAGGCCAGCGACATTCACATCGAACCGTTCGAAACCCACTCAGTGGTGCGCTATCGCGTCGACGGCACGCTGCGTGACGTGGTCTCGCCGCGCAAGGCGTTGCACGGCGCACTGGTGTCGCGGATCAAGATCATGGCCCAGCTCGACATCGCCGAAAAACGGCTGCCGCAGGACGGTCGCATCGCCTTGCGTGTGGCCGGGCGGCCGATTGATATTCGTGTCTCCACGGTGCCGACCGGGCATGGTGAAAGGGTGGTGATGCGTCTGCTCGACAAACAGGCCGGACGTCTGCATCTGGAAACCCTCGGCATGGATGCGCAGGTGCTGGCCAAACTCGACCACCTGATCCGCCAGCCCCACGGCATCGTGCTGGTCACCGGGCCCACCGGCAGCGGCAAGACCACCAGCCTCTACGCCGCGTTGGCGCGACTCGATGCGAGCACCAGCAACATTCTCACCGTGGAAGACCCGGTGGAATACGACCTGCCGGGCATCAGCCAGATTCAGGTCAACGCCAAGATCGACATGACCTTTGCCCTCGCACTGCGGGCAATCCTACGACAAGACCCGGACATCATCATGATCGGCGAGATCCGCGATCTGGAAACCGCACAAATCGCCGTGCAAGCCTCGCTGACCGGGCATTTGGTGTTGGCAACCTTGCACACCAACGACGCAGTGTCGGCGGTCAACCGCTTGATCGACATGGGCGTCGAACCGTTTCTGCTGGCCTCGTCGATGCTCGGCGTGCTCGCGCAGCGCTTGGTGCGGCGGCTGTGCAATCAATGCAAACAGGAAGACCCAACGGCACCGGGCACTTGGCGCCCGGTCGGTTGCCCGGCGTGCAATCAAACCGGCTACAGCGGCCGCACCGGCATCCACGAATTGTTCTGCATCGACGACGATATTCGCACGCTGATTCACCAAGGGGCAGGGGAGCAGGCCTTGCGGGCATCCGCCGCGAAAGCCGGGATGTTCAGCCTGCGCGAGGACGGTGAACGCTGGATCCGCAGCGGTGCCACAGCCCCCGAAGAAATCCTCCGTGTGACACGGGACGCCTGATGAACCGCTATCGTTTTGAAGCCGCCGATGCCACCGGCAAGATCGAATCCGGGCACCTTGAGGCGGACAGCCAAAGCGCCGCTTTCACAACATTACGCGGGCGCGGGTTGACCGCGTTGTCGGTGCACAAGGAAAGCAACGTCGCCCAGCACGGCGGTGGCGGACTGTTCAGCGCCAAGCTCTCGGACAACGATCTGGCCTGGGCCACGCGGCAACTGGCGAGTCTGTTGGGCGCGAGTCTACCGCTGGAAGCGGCGCTCAGTGCCACGGTCGAGCAGGCCGAGAAAAAACACATCACCCATACGCTCAGTGCCGTTCGTGCGGATGTGCGCAGCGGCATGCGCCTGGCGGAATCGCTAGCGGCGCGACCACGGGACTTTCCCGAGATCTACCGCGCGTTGATTGCGGCCGGGGAGGAGTCCGGCGATCTGGCGCAAGTGATGGAGCGGCTGGCGGATTACATCGAGGAGCGCAACAACCTGCGCGGCAAGATTCTCACCGCGTTTATCTATCCGGGTGTGGTCGGTCTGGTGTCGATAGGCATTGTGATTTTCCTGCTCAGTTATGTGGTGCCGCAAGTGGTCAGTGCGTTTTCCCAGGCGCGGCAGGATTTGCCGGGGCTGACCCTGGCGATGCTCAATGCCAGCGATTTCATCCGCAGTTGGGGTTGGCTGTGCGCCGGGATCATGGCTGGTGCGTTTTGGAGCTGGCGCCTGTATTTGCGTAATCCGGCGGCGCGCCTGAGTTGGCATCATCGGGTGCTGAAGTTGCCGTTGTTCGGGCGCTTCATCCTCGGCCTGAACACTGCGCGTTTCGCCTCGACCCTGGCGATTCTTGGCGGTGCCGGGGTGCCGTTGCTGCGTGCGCTGGAAGCGGCGCGGCAGACCTTGTCCAACGATCGCTTGAGTTTGAGCGTCACTGAGGCCACGGCCAAGGTGCGTGAGGGTGTGAACCTGGCGGCAGCGTTGCGCGTGGAGAATGTGTTCCCGCCGGTGCTGATTCATCTGATCGCCAGTGGCGAAAAAACCGGATCGCTGCCACCAATGCTTGAGCGCGCGGCGCAGACCCTGTCGCGTGATATCGAGCGGCGAGCGATGGGCATGACGGCACTGCTTGAACCGCTGATGATTGTGGTGATGGGCGGGGTGGTGCTGGTGATTGTGATGGCGGTGTTGTTGCCGATCATTGAGATCAACCAACTGGTCCAGTAGCCGGTTTTGATGGTGTCTGATCGGGCCCCTTCGCGAGCAAGCTCGCTCCCACAGTGTTCGGTGGTGTGAAGTAACTGCATTAACAACATCAATCCCTGTGGGAGCGAGCCTGCTCGCGAAGGGGCCAGTCCGGGCAACAAAAATCCAGATTTTTTGTCAGGACTCCACCCCCGCACCATCTTCAAGCAGACATGAAAAAGCCCTCGTCACCGAGGGCTTTTCATTAACGCGGTTACATCGACCAATCAGATCTTGCCAGCGCCAGCCTTGGCCTTAACGTCGGCCGCGACTTTGTCCGCGTTCAGCGGGGTGTAGCTGTAAGGCGGGGTCCAGCCGATGTTGGTGCCCCACTTGCAGGTCAGCAAGGTGCCATTGAGCGTAGAACCCTGATCAAGGTAGGTGCTGCCACCGTAGTCGCCGGCGATTTTGTCGCAGCCGCTGATGCCGGAGATTTCGAACGCGTTTTTCTCGGAGAAAATCTTCGAGTTTTTGCCGACACCGTGCGCGTAGCTAAACGGGTAGACCTTATGGCTGGTGCTGCCCACGTGATAGTTGTTGTACAGATGCACCTGGCCGAAGCGAACGCGTGGCGCGCGTGCGGAGATGTTTTCGAACAGGGTGTTGTGGATCGTGACCTTGAGCTTGCCATCATCGGTGGTGCGGCTGTCGCTGGAACCGATCAGGTTGTTCTTCTCGTGCGATTTGAACGCCGAGTAGGAAATGGTCACGTAGTTGGCACCGTTTTTCACGTCCAGTGCGCCGTCGTGGTGTTGCTTTGGACGACCGTTGGCGGTGCCGTTCTGGTCATCGGTGCGGCGGCCATCGGTGAAGGTGACATGGTCGACCCACACATTGTTGGCGCCTTCGATGGTCAGCCCGTCGTACTCGGAGTTCCAGTTGCCGGCGCTGCCGTCATTGGCGTCCCAGATCGGCTCCGGATCCCACGGGTTTTCGATGGTGATGTTGCGGATGATCACATCGTTTTCCTTGGCATAGAAGAAACCCTCGCGGATCTCCGCCGTGCTGCTCGTACCGACGATGGTCGTCTTGCCCGGGATATCCAGACGACCGCGCTTTTTCATATCGGCGGTCGTCGTATAAGCTTTGCCTTCGCTGATGTCGATGGGCCCGGTAATCTTGATGATGCGCCCGTTGGTGCCGACCGAAGCGCTGAGTGCGGCTTTCAGTTCGGCAGCGTTCTTCACGGTATAGATGTTGTTGGCTGCCGCTCTGGAGCCACCCTTGGTGCCACCGTTTTGCGTGGCCCAGCCAGTCGTTGCAACATCCAGCCAGATATCGGCCGCTTGTGCAGGCAGGCTGGAAAACAGCAGGCTGCCGACGATGGCGCTGGCCAGTTTGCAGGCCGTGAAGGTTGTTGGTTTTGTCATGAGTAATCAGATCCTTGATTAACTTGAGTGTTTTACACGCGATGTCTCCACGTGTTTCTCGAGCGGACGTCCTTATCGCCAGTGCAGCGAATCGAACGTCCGCTGCATGAGAAATCCTATCATTGAACTGGTGCGTTGTCGTACAACTGAATGGGCTATGATGCGTAATTATTCGAAAATTCGAGATTTTTGTTGCTGATGGACAGATCCAACGCCACACCCAATGTTCGTCGCCGGCATCGCAGCCTGGCGGAGGACCTGGTCACCGAGCTGTCGCGACGCATTTGCAGCGGCGAACTCGCGCGCGCGACGAAGCTGCCGACTGAATCTCAGGTCATGGCCGAGCACGGCGTCAGTCGCACGGTCGTGCGTGAGGCGATATCGCGTCTGCAGGCAGCAGGCCTGGTGGAAACCCGTCACGGTATCGGCACCTTTGTTCAGGACATACCCAGCCCGAGCGGTTTTCGCATTGATCCGGACAGCATCGTCACGCTTCAGGATGTCTTGGCGGTGCTTGAATTGCGCATCACTTTGGAGGTCGAGGCCGCTGGCCTGGCGTGTGCGCGGCGTACCGATGAACAGCTGCAATTGATGCGTGATTCGCTGGACGCCATCAATTCCCGCGCCGTCAGTGTCGACTACGCCGTGTCGGCGGATTTCCAGTTCCACCAGCAAATTGCGCTGGCCACCGGCAACCGCTATTTCACCGACATCATGCTGCACCTGGGCGCCAACATTCTTCCGCGCACACGCCTGCATTCCAAGCGCCTGGAAAATGACCGCAAGGAGCCCTATCTGGAGCGCCTCAGTCGCGAGCATGAAGACATTTACATTGCGATTGTCCGGCGTGATTCCGACGCCGCACGCGCAGCCATGCGTTTGCATCTGTCCAACAGCCGCGAGCGTCTGCGCCGTGCCTACGAAGCTGCAGACGCGGCGGCGTTGAACGTCTGAAGCCTCAGGCGCGGGCCTTGGGTTCGGGCAGGCCTTGAACGCCCGGGTTGAGGGCAAAGACTCCGCCCGCCAGTGGCTGATCGGCGAGGTCGATGCCTTGCGGGCGAATCGAGGTGACAAACAGAGTGTCGAGCCGAGGGCCGCCAAAGGCACACATCGTCGGTTTCTTCACCGGCACCGGCAGCGCGCGATCCAGTTTCCCCTGCGGGGTAAAGCGCAGCACCAAGCCGGCATCAATTGCGCAGATCCAGTAACAGCCGTGTGAATCGACGGCGGCACCGTCCGGTCGACCGGGGTGGTCGTTCATGTCGACGAACACGCGGCGGTTGTGCGGCGTGCCACTGTCGATGTCGTAATCGAAGGCCCAGATCAGTTGCAGGCTCGGGTGCGAATCGGACAGGTACATGGTGCGGCCGTCGGGGCTGAACGCCAGGCCGTTGGGCACCACGAGTTCCTCCAATTGCGGCGCCAGCACCGATACATCGTTGGGGTTTTGCGCGTCGTAGCGATACAGCGCGCCGACCGCTTCGGCACCCATGGCGGTTGGCATCGAGCTGGCCCAGAAGCGTCCCTGACGATCGCAGCGACCATCATTGAAGCGCATGCGCGGGCGGGCGTGCTCGACGCCGATGAGCTCTTCCGCAGCCAGACGTCCGTCAGCCTGCGGGCGCAGTTTGAACAGGCCACTTTCCTGCGCGCCCAGCCAATGTCCCGCTTCGCTGCGGGCGATACAGGCGAGCATTTCGTCCGCCTGCCAGCAGTCGGTCTGGCCGTCGAACTGCCAGCGATGCAAGCGACCGGCCGGAATATCCACCCAATACAAAGCATTTTCATCGGCTTGCCAGACCGGGCTTTCACCGGTGGCGTTGCGCGCATCGACAATCAGTTCGGCATTCATGGTCGTGTCTGCGCCGGCGTTTCAAACGGACCAGCAGCGGTAAAGGCGCCGCCCTGATACAAGCGGTCGGGATGGTCGGCGGCGAGCGCCGGTTGTTGTTCGACCTGTGCGCGAAAGGCTTCGGAGCTGTCCTGCGGTGCAAAGCCCAGATGCGCGGCGTGCCGGTTGTTCCACCACTGATCACGGTTGGCGGACACCCCGTACACCACGCTGTGCCCGACATCGCTGGCCAATAGTGCGCGGGCGATCAGATGCTCCAGATCGGTATAGCTCAGCCAGGTCGCCAGCATGCGCACGTTGCGCGGCTCGGGAAATGAGGAACCGATGCGCAGGCTCACTGTTTCAATGCCATAGCGGTGGAAATAGAAGGTTGCCATGTCCTCGCCGTAAGCCTTCGACAAGCCGTAATAACCGTCCGGGCGACGCGGCGAATGGGCGTCGATCTGTTCGTCCTGCGAGTAGAAACCGGTGACGTGGTTGGAGCTGGCGAACACGATGCGCTTGACCCCGTGCAGGCGCGCGGCCTCATAAACATGAAAGGTGCCGCGAATATTCGCCTCGAGGATTTCTTCGAAGGATCGCTCCACCGAGATCCCGCCCAAATGCACGATGGCATCGACGCCCTCGACCAGCGCGGCGACAGCGGCCTTGTCGCTCAGATTGCAGTTGATCACTTCGTCATGCGCGCCGCGGCTCGGCGTCATCGCGCTGATGTCCGAGGCGCGGACGATGTCGGCGTGAACCTGCAGGGTTTCGCGCAGAATCTGGCCGAGCCCACCGGCGGCGCCGGTCAGCAGAATACGGTTGAAGGGTTTGGCTTGCGTAGCGTGTGTGGTCATGCTCGGGTCTTCCATTACGCGGTGGTGAAAGGGGGAGCGGCGGGGTGTCTGCCCGACAAGCGATGCGCGCTCGTCAGGCAAAAGCTGCGCGCGGCTTACATGAAGTTGTACTGCACGCCCAGACGCCAGCGAGCCTGGCGGTCGGGTGAGGTGGAGTCGACTTTGATGTCGCCGATTTCCATGAAGGGCGCCCATTGTTTGGTGAGCTTGTATTTGACGATCAGGTTCTGTTCGTAGTCGTTCTTCTTGTTGTCGTAGCGGATGTAGTCGGTCTTGAAATAGATGAACTGATATTCGTAGGCCCACTTGTTGGCGGGCGTGTAGCCGAGCCAGCCTTCGAAGCGGTGGGTGGTCTGGTCATCCTTGTAGTGATCGGGCATGTCTTTGTTGACCTGATCGCGATCGAGCTTGCGCAGGTCCAGGCGATAGCGCGTCGCTACGTAGAAGGCATCGTCGATTTTGTAGTTGTACTTGAGGCCGAACTTGTAGGCGGTCGCATCCTTGGAGCTGTCCATCTGAAACGCCGGGGTCAGCGTCGACTGCGCGCTGAGCTTGTAGTTGTAGCTCACGGTGAACTCATGGCCGTTGTTGACCATGTTGTCGTAGGCGACATCTTTGCGGTCACCGGCCGTGCGGTATTTCATCTCCGCCTCAAACCCCAGTCCACTGTCCAGGCGGTAGTTGAGCTTGATTCGGTCGGCGTGGGCGCTGTCCTCTTCGGTGTACTGATGGCGGTAGTTGAGACTGGCAGAGTCAGCGTGGGCAGAGAAGGGCAGGCCGAGGGCCGCGACAGTGACGAGCGTGCGTAGGGTGGTGTTCATACGGTCTTCTTTTTTGTTTTTGTTAGGGTCGTTTGACGAGTACTACAGGCACCGCGATGTTGCGTATGGCTCTCATTTGAGGCGCAGATATAAGTTATCGTACGACAAGATGACTCGTCTACGTGATTTTGCTAGTTTAGAAACATGTTGATACATATATGCCCTGTGAATAGGGGTATAAAGCAAGTCCTGTTATTCCGTAGTCATCTTTAAATATGGCGCTTTGCTGGACGTTTAGCCGCAAAGGCGTCGATTAGAAGAGGTGTTATTGGGTCTTTTCAAGTGTTGTACGATGACCTATGATCGGTCGCAACCGACGACACTCCTGTCACAAATCCAATAAGAAGGCTCAAGACGTCCATGAGAATCACAGCAGTCAACGTCCAGGTTTTTTCCTATCCCACCCGCCGCGCAGTCGACAGCGCCGGTCATGCTCATCCCGGTGATGTCAGTCAGGCGCAAATGGCGTTGCTGCGCATCCAGACTGAAGACGGCAAGGAGGGTTATGCCCTCGGTGCGCCGGAGCTGATTCGTCCTTATGTGCTGGATGGTTTTGTGCGCAAGGTGCTGGTCGGGCAGAACGCCTTTGATCGCGAAAAGATCTGGCATGACCTGGCGCACTGGCAGCGTGGCAGCGCCAGCCAGTTGACTGATCGCGCGCTGGCGTTGGTCGAGCAGGCGTTGTGGGATTGGGCGGGGCGCAAGCTCGGCGTACCGGTGCACAAATTGATCGGCGGCTTTCGCGACAAAGTGCCGGCCTACGGTTCAACCATGTGCGGCGATGAATTGCCTGAGGGCCTGGCGACGCCGGAAGACTACGGACGCTTTGCCGAAACGCTGGTCAAGCGCGGCTACAAGGCGATCAAATTGCACACCTGGATGCCGCCGGTCTCGTTCGCGCCGAGCCCGCGCATTGACGTCAAAGCCTGCGCGGCAGTGCGCGAAGCGGTGGGCCCGGACATCGCCTTGATGCTCGACGGTTATCACTGGTACAGCCGCACCGAAGCGCTGTACATCGGACGCGAACTGGAAAAACTCGACTTCGCCTGGTTCGAAGAACCGATGATGGAAGAATCCGCCGAATCCTATGCCTGGCTGGCGGGGCAACTGGACATTCCGGTACTCGGGCCGGAAACCTTGTCCGGCAAACACCTGAGCCGGGCCAGTTGGGTCAAGCACGACGTTTGCGACATTCTGCGTGCCGGCGTCGCCGGGGTCGGCGGGATCGGACCTTGCCTGAAAGTCGCGCACATGGCCGAGTCGTTTGGCATGGATTGCGAAATCCATGGCAACGGCGCAGCCAACTTGACGGTGGTCGGCGCGATCAAGAACTGCACCTGGTACGAGCGCGGTTTGCTGCACCCATACCTGGATTACGACGAGGTGCCGGCGTACCTCAAGCGCCTGGTCGACCCGATGGACAGCGATGGTTTTGTGCACCTTTCCGACCTGCCGGGTCTGGGCGAAGACATCGACTTCAACTTCATCGAGATGAACACGCTTAAAAGCTTCTGACGTGTACGCGGGCTGCCCGGTGCATGCCGGGCTGTCCGAGAGCCCTATAAATATAAGAAAGGCACTCTCTCTATGAACATTCTTCCTTCGCTGTGGGCGCGGGTTCTGGTGGCTACCCTGACGGTGACCGCGCTACCTGTCGTCCATGCCAAAACCCCGGCCGATCAATTGATCGTCGGCATGAGCATGATCAATCTGCTGTCCCTCGACCCGGCAGCCGCCACCGGCCTGGACGTGTCGGAGATCAATGCCAACCTCTATGACATGTTGCTGGTGCAAGACGTCGCTGCGCCGGATCGGCTGTTGCCGGCTCTCGCCGAGCGCTGGCAAGTCAGCGACGACCGCAAGACCCTGACCTTCAATCTGCGCCAGGGCGTGCAATTTCAATCGGGCAACCCTTTGAGCGCCGAAGACGTCGCCTGGTCGTTGCAGCGCGTGCTCAAACTCAATCTCGCATTGGCGTCGACCTGGAAGGCTTACGGGTTTACCGCCGAGAATGTCGAGCGTTCGATGCGCGCGACCGATGCCAATACCTTCGTCATTGAACTGCCGCGACCAACCGACCCGCAGTTGGTGCTCAACACGCTGGCGACGTCGCCAAGCGCCTTCATTCTTGATCGCAAAAAAGTCCTCGAACACCAGAAGAACAATGACCTGGGCGCCGCCTGGCTGGTGACGCACGCCGCCGGCAGTGGTGCCTTCGTGCTCAATGACTGGCGGGCCAACGATGTGATTCTGATGAGCCGTTTCGACGGTTACTGGGGTGGCCCGGCCAAGCTCAAGCGCATCGTCATGCGCAACATGACCGAGTCGCAGTCGTTGCGTCTGATGATCGAACGGGGCGACCTCGACATCGCCAAAGGCATGTCGGCGCCGGACATCCAGGCCTTGCAGAACAGCGACAAGGTCCGCACGCAAACCCTGCAACGCGGCACGCTGTATTACGTCGCACTGAGTGTGAAGCAGCCGATGTTCGCCGACGCGCGCGTGCGCAAGGCTGTGCGCTCGTTGATCGACTACCAAGGCATCAACCAGACTGTCATGCCGCACTACGGCGTGATCAATCAGCGGCCGATGCCGTTGGGATTGGCCGCGCGCTTGCCGGATCCCGGTTATCGACTGAATGTCGATGAGGCAAAAAAACTCCTCGCCGAAGCCGGTTACCCCAACGGGTTCAAGACCAGTATTCGCGTGCTGGCCGAGCCGCCGTTCATCAATATTGCCTCCAACCTGCAATCGACGCTGGCGCAGGCCGGGATCGAAGCCAGCATCATCACCGGCACCGGTAACCAGATCTACGGCGCCATGCGTGAGCGCAGTTTCGACATCATCGTCGGCCGTGGCGGTGGCGGCGCCGAACGTCATCCTCATTCGAGCCTGCGCACGCTGGTGTACAACCCGGATAACCGTGACGAAGCCAAGCTGAGCAACTTCCAGGGCTGGCGCACTTCGTTCTACAGTCCCGAGTTGAATCAGTTGATCGAGAGTGCCGAAGTCGAGCCCGATGCGCAGAAACAGCAGGCGCAGTATCAGGACATCCAGCAGCAACTCGATCAGCAAGTGGGCGCGATTCTGCCGGTCTCGCAGATGACCGACACGGTGCTGGTCTACGCCGATGTTGCCGATTTCCAAGGGCACACGGCCGCGACCACGCGCTACAAAGACGTCTACAAAAAACGCTGAAATGCACGGATGAACTTCGCGTGCCGGGTGCACCGGTGACCGTTTTATCAGGAGCTGACTATGTTTGTTATGACTGCCTCTGCCATGGGAGCCCGCGCCTCCAATACTGCGCGGCGTGCCAGCACGGTACTGGTGACGTTACTGGGCCTGTTGGCGCTGACGTTTATCATCGGTCGGGTGATGCCGCTCGATCCGGTGCTGGCGGTGGTCGGGCCGGATGCCGACAGTTCGACCTACGATCAGGTGTACCGGGCGATGGGGCTGGACAAGCCGATCTGGACCCAGTTCGGCCTATACCTCAACGACTTGCTGCACGGCAATTTCGGCAACGCGCTGTTGACCGGGCACCCGGTGCTCGATGACATCCGCCGGGTGTTCCCGGCCACCATCGAACTGGCGACCCTGGCCATCCTTTTCGGTGTGCTGATCGGCTTGCCGCTGGGCGTCTGCGCGGCGAGTAATCAAGGGCGACTGGGCGATCATGTCGCGCGAGTGATAACTCTGTTCGGCTATTCCACGCCGATTTTCTGGCTGGGCATGATGGGCTTGCTGGTGTTTTACGCCTGGCTCGGCTGGGCCGGGGGTGCCGGTCGCATCGACCTGGCGTACGACGGCATGGTGCCCGAAGTCACCGGGCTGTTGCTGATCGATACGAGCCTGGCGGGTGATTGGGAAGCCTTCGCCAGCGCCTTGCGCCACATCGTTTTGCCGGCGCTGATCCTCGGGCTGAACTCGGTGGCTTACATCAGTCGGATGACCCGCAGCTTCATGCTCGAGCAACTGTCTCAGGAATACATCATCACCGCTCGGGTCAAGGGTTTGTCGCGCCGCCAGGTGGTCTGGGGTCACGCCTTTCGCAACATCCTCGTGCAACTGCTGACAGTAGTGGCGCTGGCTTACGGCTCG
Source organism: Pseudomonas sp. 43A (assembly GCF_013363935.1). Classification (NCBI taxonomy): domain Bacteria; kingdom Pseudomonadati; phylum Pseudomonadota; class Gammaproteobacteria; order Pseudomonadales; family Pseudomonadaceae; genus Pseudomonas; species Pseudomonas sp. 43A. The sequence continues at coordinate 4,776,663 of NZ_CP054880.1, read as the reverse complement.
CTGCTCGAAGGCGCGGTGCTGATCGAAACGGTCTTTGCCTGGCCGGGTTTCGGCCAGTACCTGACCAGCAGCCTGATGCTCGGCGACATGAACGCGGTGATGGGTTGTGTGCTGGTGATCGGTTTGATTTTTGTCGCGCTCAACCTGATCAGCGATGCCTTGTACAAGGTCTTCGACCCGCGCACCCGTTAACACGCTTGGCAGCAGCACTAAAAATTATAAAAAGAAGGATTTTTCAATGACGACTGCATTTACCAAACTGCACGCTGGCCTGTTGGCGGCGATCCTGGCGCTGGTGCCGATGACCCAGGCCAGCGCCAAGACGCCGGCCGATCAACTGATCGTCGGCATGAGCATGGTCAACCTGTTTTCCATCGATCCGGCCAACGCGCCGGGCCTCGACGCTTCCGGCGTCAATGCCAATCTTTACGACACCCTGGTCAAGCGAGATCAGGGCAATCCGGAACAGCATCTGCCGCAACTGGCCGAGCGCTGGACGATCAGCGACGACGGCAAGCAGATAACCTTTCATTTGCGTCAGGACGTCAAGTTTCACTCCGGCAATCCGCTGACCGCCGAAGACGTGGCCTGGTCGCTGTACCGGGTGATGAAGCTGAATTTCGGTCTGGCCACGACCTGGAAAGCCTACGGTTATAACGTCGACAACATTCAGTCACTGATCCGCGCCAGCGATACCCACACGCTGGTCGTCGACTTGCCGCAAACCATGGACCCACTGTTATTGATCGACTCGCTGGCGATCTCGCCAAGCGCGGTGGTGATCGATCGCAAAACAGCGTTGGCGCATGAGAAAAACGCTGACCTCGGTGCTAACTGGCTGGTGACCAACGAGGCCGGCAGCGGACCGTTTGTGCTGAGCAAATGGACAGCGAACGACTCGCTGTTGCTGAGCCGCTTCGACGGTTATTGGGGCGGTGCTGCCAAGCTCAAACGGGTGGTGGTGCGGCACATGACCGAATCGCAGTCGCTGCGCCTGATGCTGGAACGCGGTGACCTCGATCTCGCGTACGGCATGGCCGCACCGGACATCCGCGCCATCGACGGTTCGGAAAAAATCCACGTGCAGTCACTGCCGCGCGGCACTATGTACTACGTCGCGCTGAGCATGAAACAGCCCGAATTTGCCAATCCCAAAGTGCGCGAAGCGGTGCGCAACCTGATCGACTACAAGGGCCTCGACGAACAGGTGATGCCGTATTACGGCCAGCTGAATCAGCAGCCGATGCAACTCAGTCTGGCGGCGCGCCTGCCGGATCCGGGGTATCGCATGGACGTCGCCAAGGCGAAAAAACTCCTCGCCGAAGCGGGTTATCCGGACGGCTTCAGCACGACCATTCGCACATTGTCAGAGCCGCCCTTCATCGACATCGCCGCGCGTCTGCAAGCGACGCTGGCCGAGGGCGGGATCAAGGCCAGCATTGTCAACGGCACTGGCAACCAGGTGTACGGCGCGATGCGTGCGCGCAACTTCGACATCATCGTTGCGCGTGGGGCCGAGCGCTATCCGCATCCGTATTTCAGCCTGCGTACGTTTGCCTACAACCCCAACAACAGCGATGACGCCGGCCTGCCGAATTTCCAGGGCTGGCGCGCGTCGTTTTTCAGCCCGCAGCTCAATAGCCTGATTGATCAGGCCGGGGTCGAACGCGATGCCGGCCAGCGCCTGAACCTGTATCACCAGGCACAGAAAATCTACGACGAGCAGGTCGGCCCGATCATGATGATTTCGCAGATGACCGACACCGTGGTCAGCGCCGCCGACGTCAAGGGTTTTGCCGGTGATGATGCCGAGGCGACGCGTTATCTGGGTGTCTACAAACAACGCTGAACGCTGCCCGGTGCGTCGGCGTATGCGCCGGGTGATCCTCAATTCAATCCGAGAACATGCCCATGATTGCCAACATGTCTTCTACAGATTCGAGCGCCAAGCGGCGGTTGGATCGTACCCCCGGATCCAGCTTCGACGCCTTCTGCAAAAGTGCCCTGAAAGTCTTGCGGCACTTGTTGCGCAACCCGATGACCCTGGCCGGATTGCTGGTCGCGCTGGTGCTGGTAGTGGTGGCGCTGTTTGCGCCGTGGATCGCCACCCATGATCCGGTGGCGCAAAACCTCGCCAATGCCCTGCAGGCGCCGGGCGCTGCCCACTGGTTCGGTACCGATGAATACGGCCGGGATATCTTCAGTCGGCTGGTCTACGGCTCGCGCATCACGCTGTACATCATCACCCTGGTGACCGTGATCGTCGGCCCGATCGGGCTGTTTATCGGCACCGTCTCCGGCTACTACGGTGGTGTGGTCGACACGGTGTTCATGCGCCTGACCGACATCTTCATTTCCTTCCCCAGCCTGGTGCTGGCACTGGCGTTCATCGCTGCGCTCGGTCCGGGCCTGGAACACGCGGTGGTCGCGATTGCGCTGACGTCGTGGCCACCGATCGCGCGACTGGCGCGGGCGGAAACCCTGTCGTTGCGCAAGGCTGACTTCGTCGTGGCGGTCGAGCTGCAAGGGGCTTCGTCCACGCGAATCATCCTGCGGCACATCGTGCCGATGTGCATGTCGTCGGTGATCATCCGCCTGACCATGAACATGGCCGGGATCATCCTCACCGCAGCGGCTTTAGGCTTTCTTGGTCTCGGTGCGCAAGCGCCGTCGCCGGAGTGGGGCGCGATGATTTCCACCGGGCGCCGCTACATGCTCGAGTGCTGGTGGCTGGTGGCTGTTCCGGGGGCCGCAATCATGTTGGTCAGCCTGGCTTTCAACCTGTTGGGCGACGGCCTGCGGGACATTCTTGATCCGCGCAGCGAGTAATCGGAGGCTGTATGTCTGCAATCAAATTGAACGTCGAAGGGCTCAATGTGCGCTTCGTCAATGCTCAGAAAGAAACCCACGCCGTGCGTGACGTGTCATTCACCCTCGGGCGGGAAAAACTCGCCATTGTCGGTGAGTCGGGCTCGGGCAAATCGACGGTCGGTCGCAGCCTGCTCAAGCTGCACCCGGCCAGCGCGCGGATCACTGCCAAGGCCATGCAGTTCGGTGAAGTCGATCTGCTGTCGGCCGGCGAAAAGGTCATGCAGAAGATTCGTGGCCAGCGCATTTCGATGATCATGCAGGACCCGAAATACTCGCTGAACCCGGTGGTCAAGGTCGGCGATCAGATTGCCGAGGCGTATCTGGCGCACCACAAGGCCAGCCGCAGCGAGGCCCGCGAGCGGGTGCTGGAAATGCTCGAAAAAGTGCATATCCGTGATCCGCAACGGGTCTACAACCTGTACCCGCATGAGGTCTCCGGTGGTATGGGCCAGCGCATCATGATCGCGATGATGGTCATTACCCGTCCGCAAGTGATCATCGCCGACGAGCCGACCTCGGCCCTTGATGTGTCGGTGCGTCAGCAAGTGCTCAACGTGCTGGAAGAACTGGTCGAGCAGCAGGAAATGGGTCTGATTTTCGTCAGTCACGACCTCAACCTTGTGCGCAATTACTGCGACCGCGTGTTGGTGATGTACGCCGGCAGGGTGGTCGAATCGCTGGCCGCCGGTGACCTGCAACATGCACAACATCCCTATACCCGAGGCCTGATGGCGGCATTGCCGAGCATGGACAACCGTCGCGAACGGTTGCCGGTGTTGCAACGCGATCCACTGTGGCTGACTTGCTGAGGAATCGACCATGTCCATGATCCAAGCACACGCGCTGAACCTGAGTTTCGGCGCCGGCCCGGCCCTCAATCAGGTGCTGCACGACGTCAACCTCAGTGTCGCCGACGGCGAATCCTTCGGCCTGGTGGGGGAGTCCGGCTCCGGCAAGACCACCGTATTGCGCTGCCTGGCCGGGCAGTACCGGCACTGGACCGGCGAGTTGAGCATTGCCGGCGCGCCGTTGCAGCACAAGATTCCCAAGGAGCATTTCGGTCAGGTGCAGATGGTGTTCCAGGACCCTTACGGCTCGCTGCATCCGCGCCACACCGTCGACACGGCCCTGCGTGAGCCGCTGATTATTCACGGCGTGCGCGACAAGGACGACCGGATCAACGAGATCCTGCTCAAGGTCGGTCTGAACGACAGTTACCGTTTTCGCTATCCGCACCAGTTGTCCGGTGGCCAGCGCCAGCGGGTGGCGATTGCCCGTGCGCTGATTCTCGAGCCACGCGTGTTGCTGCTCGATGAGCCGACCTCGGCGCTGGATGTCTCGGTGCAGGCAGAGATTCTCAATCTGCTGGCGGATTTGCGCCGACGCGAGAAACTCACCTACCTGATGGTCACTCACGATCTGGGCGTGGTCACGCACCTGTGTGATCGGGTGGCGGTGATGCAGCAGGGCAAGATCGTCGAGCTGCTCGACAGTCAGGCGCTCAGCCAGGATCTGGCAAGCCACGCCTACACGCGGATGCTGGTGCAGGCCAGTCGTGATTTCAGTCAGGAATCGGTGCGCCAGCTCGCTGGTTGAACCGATCCATCAAGGAGCGCGACATGCCGCATTGCCTTATCGATTGCCCGCAAACCCTGGCCCGACGTGTTGGCGAGCAAACCCTGCTCGCTACCGTGCATGACGCCCTCGATGCCTTCGGCCTGTTCAAGGCCGGCGACATCAAGGTGCGGCTCAATACATTCGCGCATTACCGCTGCGGCGCGGGCGCGGACGATTTTGTCCACGTCGTGCTGTCAGTGTTGTCCGGGCGCAGCGTTGAACAGCGCCGGCGTCTGGCCTCGGCGACCGTGGCGGCGCTGGTCGCTTTATTGCCGGACGTCGAGTCGCTGTCGATGGAGGTTGTGGAAATGCCCCGCGAGATGTTCGTCAACCGCAGCCAATATCTGCAAGAAGCCGGATTGTCGGCCTGAACAAGGAGTGCTCATGCCTTATCGATATGTTGTTCCGACGCAGCGCAAACAGCCTTTGGCTTTGTCGCTCGCAGCCACGTTGACGCTGGTTTGCAGCGTGCCGTCGTGGGCGCTGGAGGCGCCGGCAAAACTGCAGGTGCCGACCCTGGCCTTCGATGATCAACAGATCATCCTGGTCTGGGAAAAGCCCGCCGATCACGCCGATATCAGCGACTACCGGGTCTACGCCAACGGTGTGTTGCTGGGCGGCAGCAACGCCAACAATGACCGCGTCTCGCCGGCCAAACCTTACATCGACCGCTTCTACGAACAGGATGTCGCTGGTTTTCACCATCGCATCGGCATTCACAGTTACACCGCACAAGGCTTGAAACCGGATACGGCCTATCGGTTCACCGTGCGTTCGGTGGGCACCGATGGCAAGGAGTCGGCCGACAGCCCGCCCGTTGTGCAACGGACGAGCAAGGTCGCGGCCGTCTTCGATGTGAGGAAATATGGCGCCAAGGCTGACGGCAAAAGCCTCGATACCCTGGCGATCCAGAACGCCATCGATGCCTGCACCCCCGGCTGCAAAGTGTTGTTGCCCAGGGGCACCTACAAAAGCGGGGCGCTCTACCTGAAGAGCAACATCACCGTGGAAATCGCCGAGGGCGCAACGCTGTTGGGTTCCGAGCGTGCCGAAGACTATCCGCTGGCCGGCTACATCCAGTATCCCTATTCGAGCACCGTGCGCCCGGCGTCGCTGATCAATGCCTTGCCGCGCGATCCGCGGCAGCACCAGTCGTTCGAAAACATCCGCATCGTTGGCAAAGGCACGATTGACGGCAACGGCTGGAAGCGCCACGCCGATGTCGTCGACGAGCGCGGTCAGCCATTGCCGTTCTACCTGCCCAGCGACAACACCCGCTACCAGCAGGACGGCATTCTGGCCAAGGCGCAAGTCGAGCAAGCGGTCGCGCGCGGCATGAACGTCAAGGATGCCTACGGGCAGATGCGCTCGTCGCTGATCACCCTGCGCAACGTAAAAAATGTGTTCTACGGCGGCTTCACCGTGGTGAACCCGGCCTTCCACGGAATCATGAACCTGGAAACCGAAAACGTAGTGCTGGCCAATACCACGCATAAAACCTACGACGCCAATAACGGCGACGGCATCGAATTCGCCAACAGCAAGGGCGCGATGGTCTTCAACAACTTCTTTGATACCGGCGATGACTGCGTCAATTTTGCTGCGGGCACCGGGGCTGATGCCGTGCAGCAAAAGCCGCAGGAAGATGCCTGGATCTTCAATAACTACTTCCGCAAGGGCCACGGCATGGTGGTTGCCGGCAGCCATACCGGCGCGTGGATTCAAAACATCCTCGCCGAAGACAACGTTTCCGATGGCACCGATGCCGGCCTGCGCATGAAGAGCACCAACTTCATGGGCGGCGGCGCGCGTAACGTGATCTTCCGCGACTCGGCGATCCGCAATACGCTCAAGCAGGCGTTCATTTTTACCCTTGACTACAACGATCCGAACGCCAAGCTGGATTACCAGCGCTCAACCATTCCCGGGCAGTTCCGCGATATCCGCGTCGCCGACGTGAGCGTGGAAAATGCTCAAGGCAAGGCGATCGAGGTCAAGGGTGACAGTCAGCACAATGCCTGGCATCAGGGGTTAGTGTTCGAGCGCGTGCGCTTCAGTGGTCCGGCCAAAGCGCAGATCGACGGGTTGAAGGATTCGCTGTTCGACCATGTGTCGTTCAGCGAGCATGGCGCTGCCAACCCGTGGCAAATCACCGGGAGTGTCGGGCTGACGTTCAAGGATGTGCAGCCACCACCACCGTAGAACCCTGATCAAGGTTTCGGCGATTTACCGAGGTCTTCCGAGTCGCTCGAAGTAGCGGCATCTTTTGCCGTTTCATGCGACTCGGCGCCGGAATTCGAGCCCGACGCCTCTTCACCTTTCTTGTCGGCCTTGTCTGCATTGGATTGAGCTTTGCCGGCCTGGTTTACGCCGGGAAGCGCGGTCGGTGGCGCGGCAGACTCGTCAGCGGTCTTCGCGGCTGCCGAGGCGAAAAGCGGGCAGGCCGCGAGCAGGCCGGCCAGGGTGATTGCTGCAATTTTGCTGTTCATGATGGGCGTCTTCCGGTTCAAGCGGATGGTGATTCATTGGAAGCGCCCGGCAAGCAAAGGTGCCCGCTGCTGGACGGGCGGTCTGTCGCTAAAGTTCGCCTCACTTGGGCTCGATAATCTGGCCCCACTCGAGCCCGAATCGGCCGAGGTATTTCCTCAGTCGATCGGCATCATTGGGTTGTGCCTTGGCCTGGCGCGAAATTCCGAACAGTTGGCGGCCGGCATCGGACAAGCTGTCTGCCTGCCGGCATACCTCGATCACTGCCTTCAATTGCAAGCGGTCAAACAGATCCATGGTTTCGGCGTCCCCCGGCAACTCTCCTGAAATCGCCTGCGGTTGCGCCAAGCCCCAGGCATAACGCAGCCGGTCGATCTCTTCCTGCACCTGCGCCTCATCAATCCGTCCGCTGTCGGCCAGGGTCGCCATGCGCGTGATCGAGGCCGACAGTTCGCGGAAGTTGCCCAGCCACGCCGCCTCACGAGAGCTGGCGAACGCCAGATAACTGCGCCGGGCTTCGAGGTTGAAGCGCACCAGTTGCCCGTGTTCGCGGGCGTGACGTTCCAGCTCGAAATCAATGTTCGGTTCGATGTCCTCCCGGCGGCCGGCGAGGCCGGGCAGGTCAAACGTCCACAGGTTGATGCGCGCGTACAAATCTTCGCGGAACAGGCCGTCAGCGACCCGGCTGCGCAGGTCGCGGTGGGTGCCGGCAATGATCAGGAAATCACTTTCGACCTCCTTGTCCGAGCCCAGCGGAAAGAAGCGTTTTTCTTCAATCGCCTTGAGCAGCATCGCTTGTTCGTCTGCGCCCAGCTCGCCGATCTCATCGAGAAACAGCATGCCGCCATCGGCAGCGCGCAACAGGCCGTCACGGGCGTTCTGTGCGCCGGTGAAGGCACCTTTGACATGACCGAACAACGCCGACATCGCGCCATCGCCACGCAAGGTGGCGCAGTTCACTTCGACAAAACGTCCCTGCATTTGGTGGCGACTGCGTTTCAGTTCGTAGATGCGTCGGGCGAGGAACGATTTGCCGGCGCCGGTCGGGCCGATCAGCAACATCGGCGCCTTCGAGCGCACGGCCACGCGCTCGATCTGTTCGATCGAGCGGTTGAAAGCGGCGTTGCGTGTGGCGATGCCGGACTTCAAGAACTCCAGGCCTTCGAGGCGCTTGTTGGCGAAGCGCGAAGCGATGCGATCGTAGCGCGACAGGTCGAGATCGATCAGGGCGTGAGTGCCGATGGCGTGATCGCCTTCGTTGCGCTTGGCCGGGGAGGTCTGGATCAGCCGCGCCGGCAGATAGCGCGCCTCGGTCAGCAGGAACCAGCAAATCTGCGCGACGTGGGTGCCGGTGGTGATGTGGACGAGGTAGTCCTCGCGCTCGGTGTCGAAATCGTAGGCGGTGGTGAAGTCGTGCAACGCACCGTAGACCTCTTCGAAATCCCATGGGTTGCGCAACGACATCGGGTGCAAGCGCACCTCGGTCTCCGGCGAAACCTGCTGGATGTCGGCGCGCACCCGCTCGGCCAGGCTGACGTCGCGGGCGTCGATGCCGTGAATCAACTCGAGCCGGTTGATCAGCACGTCTTGCTGTTGGCACAAGCCAACGCTGGGGCGCCAATGGCTCCAGCGATTGGCGCCTTTGCCGACGCGATCGAGGGTGGCGCCGATAAAACCGATAGCGACGGTGTGCTTGTTTGGCATGTTTATCTCAAAAGATAAAAGACGATACCCAATGATAAATATTCGGTGAGAGTCTTGTCGTCAATTCATTCGATGAAAAACGGATGATTAAATAAAATCTATATAAATCAATAAGATATAAATATTTTTCGATGAAAATAAAAAAACTGGCACAGCCGCTGCATTACCTATCGCAACGAACAGGACAACACAGCGAGACGCCAAGATGGCCAACTCAAATCTCTTTAACACGCAATCGAATCACCTGCCGGCCTGCGATACTTTGAATGCCTCCGGTGCCAGCGCTTATGCCTACAGCCCGAAGCACCAACTGGCGCAATTGGCCGTCACCGGTTGCCTGAACCAGACCTTTTACGCCTCCGCAGAAAGTCAGCTGGATCAAGTGTTGAAACTGGTGGCCGAACTGGACAATCGCTTCGTGGCGAAAGCCGCGATCTACGCTCGCAAGAAAGGTCACATGAAAGACATGCCGGCATTGTTGCTGGCGGCATTGACCGCGCAGCGCTCAAGTCTGGTGCCAGAGGTTTTCGAGCAAGTGATCGACAGCGGCAAGATGCTGCGCAACTTTGTACAGATCCTCCGTAGTGGTGCCACCGGGCGTAAATCCCTTGGCTCGCAACCCAAGCGTCTGGTGCAGAACTGGCTGAACAGCGCGACCGAGCGGCAACTGCTGCAAGCGTCGATTGGCAATCAACCGTCATTGGCGGACGTGGTGAAGATGGTTCACCCAAAGCCTGCCGAAGCGTGGCGCGAAGCGTTTTTCGCCTGGTTGATTGGCAAACCGGTGGAGGCAAAGGCCTTGCCCGAGCTGACCCGCGATTTGCTGGCGTTTCGCAGCGGCGCGAGTGATGAAGTGCCGGCGGTGCCGTTTCAGTTGCTCGGCAACGAAACACTGAGCAAGGAACAATGGGCCAATCAAGCCCGCAACATGGGCTGGCAGGGATTGCGCATCAACCTCAACAGTCTGGCGCGCCACGGCGCGTTTGAAGTACCGGGTTGCATCGAATATGTCGCGGCGCGGTTGGCTGATCCACAGGAAGTGGCGAAGGCGCGGGTGTATCCGTACCAGTTGTTGTCGGCTTATCGGATGATCGGCGAAACCACCCCGGCGGCGATCCGCGAAGCCTTGCAGGAGGCGCTGGAGTTGTCGCTGGCCAACGTGCCCAAGCTTGAGGGCGCGGTGGTGGTTTGCCCGGATGTGTCGGGTTCGATGGGCAGCCCGGTGACCGGTTATCGCCCTGGTGCGACCTCGCAGGTGCGCTGCATCGACGTGGCGGCGCTGGTGGCTGCAGCGGTATTGCGCAAGCAGCCGGCTGCCCGGGTGATGCCGTTCGAGATCAACGTGGTAGGTATCCAGCTCAATCCGCGTGACAGTGTGATCAGCAATGCCGAGAAGCTCGCCGGCATTTTTGGCGGCGGCACCAACTGCTCGGCACCGCTGAAGAGGTTGGCGGACAGCGAGGCCAGGGTCGATACGTTGATCATGGTCTCGGACAACGAATCGTGGATCGATTCGCAGCGTCGCGGTGCCAGCGAGACGATGCGTCAATGGGAGCGGATCAAGAAGCTCAACCCACAGGCTCGGCTGGTGTGCATCGACATCCAGCCAGGCCCTGCAACACAGGCGGCGGATCGCGATGACATCTTGAATGTCGGCGGTTTCAGCGATGCGGTGTTCGACGTGATCGAGCAGTTCACCAGCGGCCAATACAGTGCGCAGCACTGGGTCGAGGCGATCGAAAGCGCGTCATGAATTGATTGATCACCGGCGCTGAATGCCGATGGGACTACATCCAAGACGTCTCATCAAGCCCTTGTCAGCGCCAGTGACGGCACGAATGCCTGATGGCTTTACATCCAAGGCCGGTTAAGTCCGGAGCGCGGCAACGCGCAACAGTCATCAACTTTTGTCGTGCCACCTTTTTTGCAGTTATTGGCAGCGAATGCGACAGGTACTCCATCGGAACGCGGGTTCGACTCCCGCCCCGGCAACGGGGGCTCAACTGGCAGAGCCACAGTGCCTGTGTTTTTGTCGCTGCGACTTATAGAACTACGCCGAATCATCGGCCAATGAATAAAGAATGAAGACATGAAAGAACATACTTACCAACTGCTCGAAGTCGCCAACGGCAAACCGATCAAACTCTGGACCGAAGGCGTCCCGGTGGAAAACGAGGCCCGCGAGCAGTTGATGAACACCGCGAAAATGCCGTTCATCTTCAAACATCTGGCGGTCATGCCGGACGTGCACCTGGGCAAGGGCTCGACCATCGGCAGCGTGATCCCGACAGTCGGCGCGATCATTCCGGCAGCGGTCGGCGTCGACATCGGCTGCGGCATGATCGCCGCGCGTACTTCGCTGACCGCCGCTGATTTGCCGGACAACCTGCTCGGTCTGCGCAGCGCCATCGAGCAAGCCGTGCCGCATGGCCGCAGTTCAAACCGTTCGCGACGCGACAAGGGCGCCTGGGATGAAATCCCGCAGCAAGCCGATCAGGCCTGGGCGGGGCTGCAGCCTCGGTTCAAATTGATCACCGACAAGTACCCGAAACTGGCCAACACCAACAACCGTGGGCACCTCGGTACGCTCGGCAGCGGCAACCACTTCATCGAAGTGTGCCTGGACGAAGCCAACCGGGTCTGGTTCATGTTGCACAGTGGCTCGCGCGGCGTCGGCAACGCTATCGGCAACCTGTTCATCCAGATGGCTCAGGCGGATATGCGTCAGCACATCGCCAACCTGCCGGATCGTGACCTGGCCTACTTCGAAGAAGGCAGTCAGCACTTTGATGATTATGTGGAGGCGGTGGGTTGGGCGCAGGACTTCGCCAGGCAAAACCGTGAGCTGATGATGCGCGCAGTGATTCAGGCGACGCGACAGATTATTCGCAAGCCGTTTGAAGTGGCGCTGGAAGCGGTCAACTGCCACCACAACTACGTGCAGAAAGAACGGCATTTTGGTGAAGAGGTGCTGGTCACCCGCAAAGGCGCGGTGTCGGCGAAGAAGGGCGAGTTGGGGATCATTCCGGGCTCGATGGGCGCCAAGAGTTTCATCGTTCGCGGTCTGGGCAACGAAGAGTCGTTCAGCTCCTGCAGCCACGGCGCCGGCCGCACCATGAGCCGCACCAAGGCCAAGAACACCTTCACCGTCGAGGATCAGATCCGCGCCACTGCCCATGTCGAGTGCCGCAAGGACGAAGCGGTGATCGACGAAATTCCGATGGCCTACAAGGACATCGACAAAGTCATGCACGCCCAGCGTGAGCTGGTGGAAGTGCTGCACACCTTGCGTCAGGTGGTGTGCGTCAAAGGATAAAAGGAAAGCAGGTCATGGAACTGCAAGAGCGTCATCCGCTGTGCGCCACGATGCGTGCGCGGGTACTGGAAGAGCTGGCGCGCATAGAGCGCGAACGCAATGTCACCGTTTTATATGCCTGCGAGTCCGGCAGCCGGGCCTGGGGTTTTGCCTCCACCGACAGCGATTACGACGTGCGGTTTGTTTATGTGGAGAAGCCCGAGTGGTTCGTCCAGGTCGATACGCCGCGTGATGTGATCGAAGGTCCGCTGGACGATGAACTCGACGTCAGTGGCTGGGAGCTGCGCAAGACCCTCGGTTTGTTGCGCAAATCCAATCCGACGTTATTGGAGTGGCTCGACTCGCCGCTGGTTTATCGCAGAGAAACCGCTCAGGTGGCACAGCTGCGCGAACTCGCCGAAGCGTTCTACAGCCCGCCAGCGGCGCGCAATCACTATCTGTCGATGGCGAAGAAGAACTTTCGCGGTTACCTGCAAGGTGAAACCGTCCGTTTCAAGAAGTACTTCTACGTGCTGCGGCCACTGCTGGCGGTGCGCTGGATTGATCAGGGCCGAGGGCGGCCGCCGATGACGTTCGCCGACCTGCTGACCACCGTCGACGACCGCGCGTTGCTCGCTGAAGTCGACGAACTGCTCGCCCTCAAACGCAATGCCGACGAGAGCGCCTACGGGCCGCGTCGTCCGGCGCTGCACGGGTTCATCGCCGCTGAACTTGAGCGCGAAGTGCCCACATTACTCAGAACTCAGGAAGACTCGCGACGTCTGGATCGGTACCTCAGGGATACCGTCGGGCGATACGCGTAAGGAATGCAATGAAACAGGAAGTGATAGAACTGGACGGCGCCATCGGTGGCGGCCAGGTATTGCGCAGTGCCTTGAGCCTGTCGATGGTGACAGGCCGGGCGTTTCGCATTAAACAGATTCGCGCCAAACGCAGCCGTCCGGGACTGCTGAGGCAACATTTGACGGCGGTCATGGCGGCGGCTGAGGTCTGCGGCGCGACGGTTTCCGGTGCGCAGTTGGGCTCGCAAGCGTTGAGCTTTGAACCCGGCGCGATTCGCTCTGGCGATTATCAGTTCGCCATCGGCACGGCCGGCAGTTGCACGCTGGTGTTGCAGACTTTGTTGCCGGCACTGTTGCGGGCAGCGCAGGCGAGCCGGGTGCGCATCTCGGGTGGCACGCATAATCCGCTGGCGCCGCCGACCGACTTTCTCACGCGCAGTTGGCTGCCGCTGCTACGGCGTATGGGCGCCAACGTCGAGCTGGATTTGGTGCGACATGGATTTGTGCCGGCAGGCGGTGGTGAGATTGAAGTGAACGTGCAGCCGTCGAACCTGACGCGGTTGGACCTGTGTGAACGCGGCGAGGCGATTTCGCAACAGGCATCGGCGCTGACTGCCGGGCTGGCACCGACGGTGGCCGAACGTGAGTTGAGCCAGGTGGCCAAGCGTTTGAGTCTGCCGCCTGCGGCGCTGCAACATGTCACGCTCGATCCGGCGCGGGGGCCGGGCAATGTGTTGTTGCTGGAGTATGCATTCGAGCACGTCACCGAGGTGTTCAGCGCGTTTGGTCAAGTGTCGTTACGGGCAGAAAAAGTAGCCGACGCCGCGATCAATCAGGCCGCCGACTGGTTGCGCAGTGGTGCTGCGGTCGCCGAGCACCTTGCCGATCAGTTGCTGTTGCCAATGGCGCTGGCCGGTGGTGGCTCCTTCACTACGCCGCGCATGACCGAGCATCTGCACAGCAATATCGCGGTGATCGAGGTGTTTTTGCCGGTTCGCATCTATTGTCGGGAGGAGGGCGCGGATCGATTGCACGTTGAGGTCAGCGCCAACTGATCGTCAGGCCAGGGGCGGTGGGATTTCATAAGGAAATCCCACCGCCCTTTTTTACGTCCGTAAAAAACTCGCGAAAGGCGGCAAATTGCTGGCCCCCGGCTTTTCGCTTCCCCGGCAAAATCGCCTTTTTTCAAAAGGTTAGGTTGGCTCTATGCGGACGATTGTCATCACCGTTGCAACGCTTTCCCTGGCTGTTTTCGCGGTGGGAGTGCAGGCAAAAGAACTGAGCAAAAGCCATCGCTTTGCCTGCACCTGGGGCTCGGACATTGCTGCCGGTGCCCAGCAATCGAAGTTGTCGGGCGTCTCGCTGTACGGCGCACGCAAACAATTGCAGGTGCGCCGCTTCCAGCAACCGTGGATGCGCATGACCGCGATGGGGATTACCGAGCAAACCTACAACAGCACGTCGAAGCTCAAGCCGGCGGCGGTCAAACAGACCTATTACGAACAATGCGTACGCCACGAACTGGCCCAGCGATAACGCAGGAAGCCCAATCTTTTCAGGTTGGGCTTTTTCATGGCTGACGAAATCTCAGCGTTACTTTTCGCTCTCGCAATTGACCATCCACGCCACGCCAAAGCGATCCACCAGCATGCCGAAACGTGCGGCCCAGAAGGTCGCTTCCAGCGGCATATCGATGCGCCCGTCCTTGGCCAGAGCGTTAAACACCTGCTCAGCTTCAGCAATGCTGTCGACGTTCAGCGAAATCGAGCAGCCACTCATGCCCTGGGTGGGGCGGTCGGGTGTGGTGTCCGAGGCCATCATCCTCTGATCGCCGACCTTCAGGCAGGTATGGATGATCAGACCATGATGTTCCTTGGGCACATGCTCGGCAGCAGGTGTTTCGCCGAACGTCATCATCGCTTCGAGCTTTCCTTGCAAGGCTTGCTCGTAAAAGGTGAACGCCTCGCGGCAGTCACCATTGAAGATCAGGTACGGGTTGATTCTCATGTCTCTGCTCCCGGCAGTCAGGCGCGGAGCGTGGCGGGGGTTCGCCGGGTTCCGCGTAGGGCGGTTAAAACATAGCAGAGCGTTGGACGTCGGAAAGGCCTGAGTCCTCCAGATGTTTTTGTTCTGAAAAGCGCGTCGACGATAACGCGCTCGTCGTGTGAAATTCAGTCGTAGCGCTGGAGTACCATAACGCACCGCCATCACCTGCCGAGCCCAATGCCCCATGCCTGATCTATCGCGTTTCACCTCCTTGTTCGATCAGGCGCAGCGAGCCTTGCGCTTGGTTTGGGGGACATCGCGTGGCTTGTTTCTCGGGCTGGTGCTGGCAACGTTGGTGGCCGGGCTGCTGCCGGCACTGGCGGCATGGCTGGGGCAGCGGATTGTCGATGCCGTGGTTGCCGCGATGCAGTTGCACGCGCAACACGGCAGTGCACCGCTGTGGCCCGTGTTGCGTTACGTATTGTTGGAGGCGGGGGTGTTGGCAATGTTGTCCGGCACGCAACGGGCACTGTCGGTGCAGCAGTCGCTGCTGCGGGTGCAGCTCGGGCAGAAGGTCAACACGCTGATCCTGGAAAAAGCGCAGACCCTGTCACTGGTGCAGTTCGAGAACTCCGAGTTCTACGACAAACTGGTGCGTGTCCGGCGCGAGGCTTCGACCCGGCCACTGGCGCTGGTGATGAAGTCGTTGGGCTTGATTCAAAACCTGATCATGTTGATCAGCTTCGGTGTGCTGCTGGTGCATTTCTCTCCTTGGGCGCTGGTGCTGTTGGTGGTGGGGGCGTTGCCCGTGTTCTTTGCCGAGGCGCATTTTTCCGGTGACGCCTTTCGTCTGTTCACCCGCCGCGCACCAGAGAGTCGACAGCAGAGCTATATCGAAACCTTGCTGTCCCACGAAACCTATATCAAAGAGGTCAAGCTGTTCGGCTTTGCACCGCTGTTGCTGCAACGTTACCGCGACACGTTCGCCAGGCTGTATGCCGAAGACCGCCGTTTGACGTTGCGGCGCGACGGCTGGGGTTTCGGTCTCGGCCTGCTCGGCACTGCGGCTTTTTACGTGGCCTATGCCTGGGTGGTGATCGATGCCGTGCACGGCCAGATCAGCCTCGGCCAGATGACCATGTATCTGGTGCTGTTCAAGCAAGGCCAAAGCGCGGTGAGCAGCAGTCTGAGTGCGATCAGCGGCTTGTACGAAGATGGCCTCTACCTGACGAGTCTTTATGAATACCTGGCCGAACCGGTGCAGGTCGATACCGGCCACCTGACGATCGGAGCCTGCCCGGGCGATGGTTTGCGTTTCGAGAACGTCGGTTTCCGGTATCCGGGTGCCAGTCGACCGGCCCTGGAAAACATTGACCTGCAACTGGTGCCAGGCCAGAGCATGGCGCTGGTCGGCGAGAACGGTTCAGGCAAGACCACGCTGATCAAATTACTGACCCGGCTCTATCGTCCCGATCAAGGGCGCATCCTGCTCGACGGCAGCGATTTGCAGGATTGGCAGGAAACCGCGTTACGTCGACGAATTGGCGTGATTTTTCAGGACTACATCCGCTACCAGTTCAGCGTCGGCGAAAACATCGGCGTCGGCGATACCTTGGCGTTCAACGATTCGCAACGCTGGAAAGAGGCGGCTGCCCAAGGGATGGCGGCGCCCTTTATCGAAGGACTGGACAAGGGTTATGCCACGCAATTGGGACGCTGGTTTGCCGGTGGCCAGGAGTTGTCTGGCGGGCAGTGGCAGAAGATTGCCTTGTCCCGCGCGTACATGCGCCGTGAGGCCGACATTCTGATCCTCGATGAGCCGACTTCGGCGCTCGACCCGGCAGCTGAAGCGGCGGTATTCGAGCATTTCAGCCAGCACAGCGAAGGGCGCATGACCTTGCTGATTTCCCATCGTTTTTCCAGCGTGCGCAATGCTGACCACATCATCGTCCTGCAACACGGCCAAATCCTCGAGCAGGGCGGTCACGATCAACTGGTCGCCGCTGCCGGGCATTACGCGCAATTATTCGATTTGCAGGCTCGCGGCTACCGCTAAGTGTCCCGGCCGCTGCGCACGGTTGTCGGCCCGGCCACCCGAGGGACGGGCTTGCTCTGCATCAGGCTGTCGAGCGCTTTGCGATAATTCTGCCCGCCCAATGCCATGCTGTTGTTGTGCGTTGCCCCTGGCACCAACAGCAGGCGCTTGGGTTGTTGCGCAGCGTTGAACAATTGCTCACTGAAACGTGGTGGCACGAATGCGTCAGCCAGACCGTGCACCACCAGCAGCGGCATGTGGATATCAGCGATCTTGTCGATCGAATCGAATTTCTGCGACAGCAGCCAGCGCACCGGCAGTGACGTGTTGGCCACGGAGGCAGCGACATCGGCCAGCGTGGTGAAGGTGGATTCGATCACCAGCCCGCGCACTGGCAGCGCGGAATGATCGCGTGCGGCGGTCTGCCCGAGTTCAGCGGCCAGATCAATGGCCACAGCGCCACCCAAAGAGTGTCCGTAGATCAGCCGTTTGGCTGGGTCCGGTTGCAGCAGCTTGAAACGCTCCCACGCCACTCGCGCATCTTCGTAAACACTGCTTTCCGAGGGCAAGTCGCCTTTGCTCTGGCCGAACCCACGGTAATCGATGGCCAGTACCGAATAACCTGCCGCGCGCAATTGTTCGATGCGGAACAACTGCCCGGTCAGATTCCAGCGCACCCCATGCAGATAAAGAATGGCCGGCGCATTGGCTTTTTCCGCTGGCCACCACCAGGCATGAATGTTCTGCCCGGCCTTGAAACTCTTCGGTTGCAGGTCGAGTTCCTGCACGCTGCCGGGCAAGCCGTGATACCAGCCAGCGGTGCCCGGCTCAATGCGAAACAGCAATTTGCGCTCGGTGTGTTGCAGCACACCACAACTCGCCGGCACGCCGATAATCAGCGCGGCCATGCAGGCGAACGCCAAACGGCGGCGTCGTAGACGCGTCATGAAGGACTGGAACATTAAACGTTTCACCAAGGCGCAGCCAAAGAACGCTTTTTACCAGATGGCTCGGCCTGCGCGTGAACTTTTCGACCACCGCCCCGGCGCAACGATTACCAAATGCTGCAAAGACTCACACGACCTGCAGCACGATCTTGCCGATATGGTCGCCAGCCTCCATGTGCGCGTGGGCCTGAGCCGCGTCGTTGAGTGAATAAACCTTGTCGATCATCGGCAGGCAGCGCCCGGCAGCCAGCGCCGGCCAAACGTGCTCGCGCAGTTGATCGGCAATCGCGGCTTTTTCGGCAGCGCTGCGGGCGCGAAGGAGAGATCCGGTAATGACCGCGCGTTTGGCCATCATTGCCAACAGATCAAAGTCGTTGGCCCGCGCACCGCCGAGGAAACCGAGCATGACCAGACGGCCATCCATCGCCAGAGCGCTGACGTTAGCGTTGAGGTACGAACCGCCCATGATGTCGAGAATCACATTGACGCCCTGGCCTGCGGTTTTATCGGCGATGACTTGGGCAAACTCCTCCTCGCGATAGTTGATCGGCAAGCCGCCAAGCTGGCTGATCGCTGCGCATTTGTCCGGGCTACCGGCGGTGGCGAACGCTTCTATACCGAATTCGCGGCAGAGCATCAGTGCGGTAGTGCCGATGCCGCTGGTGCCACCGTGAATCAGCGCGCGTTGACCACGGCTGGCGCCGCCAAGGCCGAACAGGTTGGCCCACACGGTGAAGAACGTTTCCGGGATTGCCGCCGCCTGCACCCAGTCCAGACCTGCGGGAATCGGCAGGGTCTGGCCGGCCGGAACTGCGCAGTATTCGGCATAACCGCCGCCATTGGTCAGCGCGCAGACTTTGTCGCCCACGGCGAATTGATTGACCCCCGCCCCGAGTGCCACGACTTCGCCGGCAACCTCCAGTCCGGGGATTGGATTCATGCCGGGTTTCATCGGATATTTGCCGGCTCGCTGCAAGGCGTCTGGCCGGTTGATCCCGGCGGCGTGCACGCGGATCAGCACTTCGCCATCTGCGGCGACCGGCAGCGGCACGCGTCGCGGTTGCAAGACTTCGGGGCCTCCAGGTTCGGTAATTTCGATTCGGGTCATTTCATTGGGCAGGGACATATCGTTTCTCTTGGCTTGAGTTGTGTTAGTGGGAGCCTGCCGAGCAGGCAATGATTCCCTTCAATTTGCGCAGCAGCGCGGCTCAACCGGGGCGGGCAGCCATTTCATGGCTTGCTCCAGCAGCAGCGCCACGACGATCGCACCAGCGGCAATAACGAACAACAACGCGTGGTGGCCGCCGCTGGCATTGAACAGCGCGGAATAGGCAAATCCGGCCAGCGCCTGAAACGTAGCGAACGACACCGTGGCACGGCTCCAGGCAATTTGCTGGCGATGGTGCTCCGGCACCAGCTCATGCACTCGCGCCAGCGCCAGCGGCACGATGCCGGGCGGAAATGAACCGAGAATCACCGCCAGCAACGCCAACGCCAGAAAAGAGTGAGTCAGCGCCAGCAGCCCAAGGGCAATCGCTTGCACCACCAGCACCAGACGAATGCCGGATCGCGCGCCAAGCTGATCGGCGAGAAAGCCATAACTCACCGGACCAACAATAGCGCCCAAGCCATACATCACCCAGATCAACGCGCCGACATGCGCCCCGGCGCCGAGTCCACGCGCCACGTAATCCACCAGAAACACCATGGCGGGCACCAGGCCTGCGGCCATAAAGGCGTATTGAGCGAACAGCAAGTACACACCGCGTGGTGTCGGTTCTGCAGACACTGTTTCTTGTGCAACGACCGGGTGCAGGACATCAGACGGCCAGCCGAACCAGCTCAGTGCAGTCAGCAACAGGGCCAATGCGCCCAGACCCAGCCATGTCGCCTGCAAACCCAGGCTCAACAGCGGCGGCACCAGCGTCCCGGAGCCGGCAATGCCGAGACCGATGCCGAGAAAAATCGCGCCACTGGCCAACCCTTTGCGTGCGGCTGGAACATGCGGCAATACCGTCGCCGCCACCAACACCATGATCGCGCCACCGGCAATCCCCGACAGCAGCCGCCAGCCGAAGAACCAGCTCACCGACAAGGGAAATGCACAGGCAAAAAATGCGGCGGTGACGATCAGCATCATCAACCGCAAGGCATTTTTATTGCCGAGCTGGCGCGCTGTCGGCCGGCCGAGCAGCGCGCCGATCAGGTAGCCCACCAGATTGGCCGCACCGAGGTAGACCACATCATTGGCGCTGAACCACTGCGCTTCAATCAGCGAAGGAATCAACGGCGTGTAAGCGAAACGCGCCAGCCCGATGCTGACCAGGCTGGCGCACAGGCCAGCAAAGATCGGCAACCAGATACCGGTGGAGGTTGAAGTGCGCATGATAGCGATCTCGCGGAAGGTTTATGGCGTTCAGCATATCGGCTATCGTTGCTGCGTTAATGCAGCGATTAAGCGGCACAGCGATGCGAATTTGCATCATTGGGAGACAGCATGAATTGGGATGACGCACGGGTATTTCTCGCCGTTTGCCGCGAATCGACACTGCGCGGGGCCGCACGGATTCTGGGGGTCGATCAGGCGACCGTCGGGCGGCGGATCTCGGCGCTGGAAAAGTCTCTGGGCGCGACGTTGTTTTTACGCACCTCCGACGGCTACGCGTTGACGGCCGTCGGCGAAGCGGCGCTCAAAAGCGTGGAGAAGATGGAGCATTCGGCGTTGGAACTGGAGCGGCAGATTCAAGGCCTGGACGATCGCCTGACTGGAACTGTACGCGTCAGCACCACAGATTCGCTGGCCATCGATTTTCTGATCCCGGCGATTGCCCGTTTGCACGAGCAGCACCCGGACGTGCGAGTGCAACTGGATGCGTCCACGCAAATCCTTAGCCTGGCCAAGCGTGAGGCGGATATCGCCGTGCGCAACACCCGGCCGGACAACCCTGACCTGATCGCCCGGCGAATTGCCCGATGGCCAGTGGGGCTGTTCGCCTCTCAAGCCTATATAGACGCCAATGGAGTACCGCCGCCGGGCACGGCATTTGAAGGGCATGACCTGGTGGTTTATCAACCGTATCTGCAAGGCAAAAAGGACCTGACGCTGGTGTCGGAGCCAATGAGTCGCGGTCGGATCGTCGCCAGCCTCAGTTCCAGTTTGCTCGTCCGTCGTTCGATTGCCGCAGGGTTGGGTGTAGGAGAAATCCCGGTGTACATGGGCGCGCGCGATGGCCTGATCAGGCTCTGGCCGGAGCGCACTACGCCGCTCCCGTATGAGGTATGGCTGGTAACCCATGCGGACCTGCGCCATACCGCGCGGGTGAGGGCGGTGATTGAGCAGATTGTCGACGTGTTCGCGTCGGAGAATGAGTAGGTAGATGCTGTTTTGGCAGGGCTACAACCTCTGACGAAACGGCCTACACCAGAGGCAGAACCTCCCGGCTTGTGAGCCTGTTGGATGGGGCCTATTGTTTCGGCATGTCGGTGAGGGGCGCAGGGCTCGCACTGATATTGATACCAGGGAAGGTATTGGTAAACCCAGGAAGGTGCCGAATTGAGAACCACGGAATTCAGTAAAAATCCAATCAGTGATCTATCGAGTAAAGGTCGGAATGCTCAAACCATGAACGCTATAAGCCGTGAAGAGTTCAATGCCAGGATCGAGACCATTGAGACGAGGATGGATGCTCGGTTCGAGGGTGTGTCGGCAAAAATCGATGCTTATCTTTTGACTCAGGCGGAGAGGGACAAACGGTACGATTTGATGTGGGACGGCGTACAAAAAATCGCCGAAGACTCAAAAGAAGCCATCAAACAAGCCTCGACAGTGAAGGCGCATTACTGGGCGACGACAGCCGTCCATTTTCTCGGAATGATCACCGTCGTCGTGGGGGCGCACTTTGCCAATCAGGCAGCGGTGTTAACCACCTTGCAGACGACACTCGCTGCGATTCAGGTAGGTAAGGATATAGGCGCACCAAGACCTGCTTCGCAACAAGCACCCGAATCAGCACAATAGAAAACGGCCTTCAAAGAAGGCCGTTTTTGTGGGCGTTGAAACGCAGCGTTATGGCATCTCTGGCAATTCCTGCGGCCGCAGGTCGAATACCAGCACTTCGGCATCGACACCGTTGCTCAAGGTCAGCAACTGTTCCTCGCGAACCCGCACGCCGTCACCTTCGCGCAATGGCTGGCCATTGAGTTCAACACTGCCGCTTGCAACGTGCACATAGGCGTAGCGGTTGGCCGCCAGTTCCAGCGTGGCGCTTTCCTTGCCATCGAACAGCCCGGCGTACACCCGTGCGTCCTGGCGTACTTTCAGTGAGCCGTCGTTGCCGTCCGGCGAAATGATCAACTGCAAACGACCGCGTTTTTTCCCGGCGCTGAAATGCTCTTGTTGATAGCGCGGTTTGGCGCCGCTGACTTCCGGCACGATCCAGATCTGCAGGAAGTGCACCGGTTTGGTCGCCGAATGGTTGAACTCACTGTGTGCCACGCCACTGCCGGAGCTCATCAATTGCACGTCACCCGGGCGGATAACCGAGCCGGTGCCCAGCGTGTCCTTGTGTTCCAGCGCACCTTCCAGCACGTAGGAAAAGATCTCCATGTCGCGATGCGGGTGCTGGCCGAAACCTTTACCGGCAGCAACGCGGTCATCGTTGATCACCAGCAGGTCGGAAAAACCCTGTTCGCGAGGGTCGCGATAGCTGGCGAAGGAAAAGGTGTGAAAGGACTTCAACCAGCCATGATTGGCGAGGCCACGATCGGAGGCTTTGCGAAGGGTCAGCATGATGAAATCTCCTTGCAGGACGTGAATTCGTCCGAGTGAGGAGAAGGTTACTGTTTACTGATCGGCGCAATAAGTAGATGAAAATTGAAAGACTGTCCCGATCAGGTTGACAGTTATGCGATGCGCTTCGCACAAACTCTTGCGCCCTCAATGTCGTACTTGGCCATAATGTCTGGCCTGTCTCATGTCTCCTTGATTTAAGTGATGTCTGCCCATGAAAACCGTGGCAATGGTGCTGTTTCCCGACTTTCTTCTGCTCGACATGGCCGGGCCATTGGAGGTTTTTTCGGTTGCCAACCGCTACCTGAAAGCCGAAGCGCATTATCAATTGATCACGCTTGGCACCGAGCGTGGCCCACTTCGGGCATCCAACGGCGTGTTGGTGCATGCCGATCGGGCCATTGATGATGCCGACGGCGAGCGCTATGACTTGTTGCTGGTGCCGGGCGGCCCCGGTGCCTACAACCAACAGTTTCCGGCGCTGTTCGCCTGGCTCAAGGGCGCGGTCCAGCGCGTCGAGTATTACGGTTCGATCTGCACCGGCGCCTTTGTGCTGGGCCATGCCGGATTGCTGGACGGTTACCGCGTAACCACCCACTGGAATTACACCGAACGCCTGATCAAGGGCTTTCCGAAAGCCCATGTCACCACGGATCAGATCTATGTCGAAGATCGCAATCTGATCACCTCGGGCGGTGTCACCGCCGGGATCGATATGGCGCTCGCTGTCATCGCTCGCGATCACGGCAAGAAACTCGCTCAGGACGTGGCCAAAGTCCTGCTGGTGGTGATGAAACGGCAGGGCGGGCAGGCCCAGTTCAGTCCGCTGATGGCCGCTGTGGCACCGCAGGAAACGCCGATCACCCGTGCGCAAAGCTACGTGCTGGAACATATCGACGAAGCGTTCACGGTCGAACGCATGGCAGCCATTGCCAATATGAGTGCGCGGCACTTCGCGCGGGTGTTCACCCGCGACATCAATATGACGCCGATGGAGTTTTTACAAAGTGCGCGCATCGACTGCGCGCGAAATCTGCTGGAAACCAGCGATCTGCCGCTTAAAACCGTGGCTTACAAAAGCGGCTTCGGCAGTGTCCGGCACATGCGTTCTCTGTTCGCTGAAAAGCTCGGCCTGACGCCCGCGCAATACCGCGAACAGTTCAGCTAGAGCGGTTATGTCCGTCTGGTGCACCCGGATGTCCGTGCTGCGCCCCGTGTAGCAGTTGTCGCGTCATCTGAGGCTGCCAAGATAGTTGGCATGGATAGCCTCATCGATTTGAACACGGCGTCGGTGCTGCATTTCGGCCCCTACGCCTTCCACCTGCGGCAACGGCTGATACTCGACGGAGATCGGCCTTTGCGCATGGGCGGTCGTGCGCTGGACATTTTGCAGGTGCTGGTCGAGCGTGCCGGTCGAGTGGTCAGAAAGGAGCAATTGATCGCTCTGGTATGGCCGACGTCGGTGGTCGAAGAGATCAACCTGCGCGTGCACATCGCTGCGCTCCGGCGGGCCTTGGGTGACGGCGAAAACGGTCAGCGCTACATCGTCAACGTGCCGCAATGCGGATACAGCTTTATTGCCCCGGTGCGTTGCGACAGCGCCGCGCAGGTGGTCTTCGAGGGGCTGCAAACGCCCCGGCATAATTTGCCCGCACGACTGACCCCGGTTGCCGGACGCGACTCATTGGTCGGCGGGTTGGTGCGGAAAATGCCGCTGTGTCGGCTGATGACCGTCACAGGGGCGGCCGGGGTGGGTAAATCCACTGTCGCATTGCGGGTCGCGGAGCTGCTGTTGCAGTACTACAGAGATGGCGTGTGGCAGGTCGATCTGAGCTTGATCGACGGCGACACGTCGCTCCTCGATCAGGTGCTGCGCATCCTGGAGTGCGATATGACCGGGCTCTCGACTCGCCATGCCTTGTTGCTGCTGGATAACTGTGACCACCACCGCGACGCTTGCAGAGCAGCGGTTGAAACGTTGCTCGAAGTCGCGCCTCGACTGTCGATTCTCGCCACCTGCCGCGAAGCTTTACACGTCAGTCTGGAAACGCTTCAGTACGTGCCACCGCTGGCCATTCCGAAACGCTCGACGGCCGATTGCATCACGGAAGCCATGGGCCATTCGTCGGTACAGTTGTTCGTCAGCCGTGCGCGGGCGCGACAGCATGATTTCCGCCTGCGCGAGCAGGACGTCAAAGTTGTGGTCGAGATCTGTCGGCAACTCGACGGTTTGCCCTTGGCGATCGAGCTGGCCGCGGCGCAGATCGATGCACTGGCATTGGTCGGCTTGCAGGCGCAAATGGCCCACGGCCTGCAAGTGCTCAGTCATGGCCGGCGCACCGCTGTGCCACGGCATCAATCGATGCAGGCGGCATTCGACTGGAGCTATCAGCGCTTGAGTGAACAGGAGCAACGCGTACTGCAGCGTCTATCGGTATTCAAAATGGCGTTTACGCTGGAGGCGGCGCTGGCGGTGATCAGTTGCCCGCAACTGGCGCCGCAGCGGCTCGCCGTGATCATCGAAGGTCTGGCACTGAAGTCGTTGTTGACGGTGGAGCGGGGCGGCAGTACAGGCCGGTACCGGATGCTCAACACCACTCGCTGCTATGCCCGCGGGCAACTTGAGCGCAGCGGTGAAGGGATTGAGCTTGAACGCCGGCATGCGCGTTACATCAAGCGGATTCGCCGAACCTCAGACGTGCACTTGCTGGCGTAGTTCGTCGATCAGCAAGCGCACCTTGCGCAAGTCCGGGGTCGCGTAGCCCTCGGTGAAGCGTTGATAGATCGGAGTGAGCAAATCCAGCGCCTCGCGACAGCGCGATTGGCGCTGCCAGAGTTGCGCCAATGACGTAGCGCTGCGCAGTTCCCAGGCGAGCGCGCCTTGGGTGCGGGCGATGGTCAGGGATTGTTGCAGGAGTGCTTCGGCTTGCTGAATATTGGTGGCGTTTAGGAGAACCTCTTCGCGAGCAAGCTCGCTCTCACAGAGATTTTTGGTGTGCTCAGAACCCATGTGGGAGCGAGCCTGCTCGCGAAGAGGCCCGCCCAGACAAACCATCTCTTCATTCAATAACGCATCCGCTCGAGCCCGCAGGATCTCCGCCGTGCTCCACCCGGCATCACCACTCAGCGCCCGCTCAAGCAGCGCGTCATCCACAAAACGGCCATCCAGCGTGACCATGATTTCCCGAATCAGCCCGCTACTGTCCTTCGGCACTGGCGTGATGGTGGGCGCATCGAGCACCTGCGCGTAGTGCCGCGCCCACGTGTTGAACAGCAGCACTGAATGTTTCTGCGACTGCTCCAGCAACAACTGCAACAGCGCCCGGGCGTTTTGTTGATCACCGTTGTAATGAGCGATCAGGCAACTCGCCAGCGCGAGGGTGTAGCAAATCGAGGTGCCATGGTCGATCTGTACGGCAATGTCCAGGGCCTGCCGCGCCGTGTGCCAGGCTTGTTCCGGCAGGCCTTGCATCCATAGGACCCGTGCCAGCACCGTCAGCGACGCGACGCTCTGGTCGTATTGCACGCCAAAGCCATGAGTGAAGCGGTTGACATGGCCGCTTTGCGCCATGCGCTGGAGGACCTGTTCGGCGTGAATGCGCGCCTGCAACTGGTCGCCGGCATAATGCAGGGCCAATACGCGCAAGCGATGGGTACTCAGTGACAACAGCGGGTCGCCGTGCAGGCCGAGGCGGTCGAAGTGCTCGCTCTGTGCCAGCGCCATGCGGTAGTGCCCGCAACTGAGGTTGACCGCCATGTGCCCGGAAACTGCGCGCAATTGCCCGGCAACGTCGTCGTGTTCATGCGCCAACTGGCGAGCTTCGGCGAAAGCTTCGATGGTTTCCGCCGTGCCACCCCACGTGTGATAGCAGGCACTGCCGAGGGCCAGTTTCAGCGCAACTTTCAGGCGCGGGCAAGGTTCGCCGAGTTCATCAAGCAGACTCAGCGCCCGGCGTACGTAGCCGCCGTACTCCTTGAGCAGCGACAACTCTTGCCACAAGGGCGCCGACGCTGCCGCCAGTCGAATCCCCAGACCCCCGGGGCCGACACCGTTCAGGCTCCAGTCCAGCGCTGCGCGCAAATCTTCCAGTCCTCGGGCGTAGCGATCAATCCACAACAGCGTCGGGGTATTCTGCCAATCGTTCTGCGCCTGCTGCATCAACGCCAGACAGCGTTCGGCATGCCGTTCGCGGGTTTCTTCGCATTCGGCAGCGTGATCGAGTTTTTCCAGCGCGTAACGTCGGGTGGTATCGAGCAAACGGTAGAACACGTCCTCGTCACCGACTTCGACGGCGAGCAGGGACTTGGCCACCAATTGCGTGATCGACACAAACACCACACCGGGGTCGATCTGTTGGCCGACGATTACGGCCGCCGCCGACTCCAGGGTAAAACCACCGCGAAACACGCCCAGACGACGCAGGCAGGTTTGCTCGCAGTGGTCGAGCAGATTGAAACTCCAGTCCAGCGTGGCGCGCAGGGTGAGGTGGCGCTCCAGACTGCTTTGATTGCCCGCTGCCAGCGGCGGCAAACGGCCCTGCAATTGGCTCAGCAGGCCGTCCAGACCGAGTTCGGCGACCTGCGCTGCCGCCAGTTCAAGCGCCAGTGGAATGCCATCGAGCCGATGGCAAATCTCGATCGCTTGGGGCAACTGGGTATCGCTCAGTTCGAAGCTTTCCTGCGCGGCCGTGGCCCGTTCGATGAACAGTTGCAGCGCCGAGAAGCTCAGCGCTTGCTCGCGATTCAATATCGCCGGCATCGACGGGTATTCGAGGGAATCCAGACGCTGCACGTATTCGCCTTCAGCCCGCAGGCTCTCGCGGCTGGTGGCGAGAATATGCACCTTCGGCGCGCCGCGCAGAATGCTCTCGCTGAGCGCCGCGACGGCATCGATCAGGTGTTCGCAGTTGTCGAGCAGCAACAGCATTTGCCGCTGTTGCAGGCCATTGACCAGCGCCGCCAGTGGATCACCTTCGAGTAACGCCAGATCGAGCAGTGCGGCCAGGTGCGAGTAAATCAACCGCGGATCGTTGAGCGGTGCCAGGTCCACCAGCCGAATGCCGTCGCGATAGTGCCCGATCAACTGCTCGGCCACGCGCAAGGCCACGGTGGTCTTGCCGATCCCGCCAGGCCCGACCAGGGTGATGCAGCGTTGGCGCGGCAACTGCGTCATCAAGCTGTCGACCAGCGGCTGGCGGCCGATCATCCGCGTGCGCCGCAAGGGCAGATTGTGCCGACCGCCAGCATCGCCCACAGGACGCTCCTCCATGGATTCCAGTAAAACCGGTGCGACAAAACTGTAACCGCGTTGCGC
This sequence comes from Pseudomonas sp. 43A, assembly GCF_013363935.1. NCBI lineage: Bacteria > Pseudomonadati > Pseudomonadota > Gammaproteobacteria > Pseudomonadales > Pseudomonadaceae > Pseudomonas > Pseudomonas sp. 43A. The sequence continues at coordinate 4,748,815 of NZ_CP054880.1, read as the reverse complement.
CACGGTGATGATGTAGCGCTGGCCGGCCTGACCGTCACCGAGCGCCTTGCGCAGCGCCGCCATGTGCACGCGCAGGTTGATGTCTTCGACCACGCTGTCCGGCCAGACCCCGGCCATCAATTGCTGCTTGCTCACCACTTCGCCGGCATGGGCCAGCAGAATCAGGAGGATGTCCATCGCCCGTCGACCGAGGCGCAACGGCTGCTCGCCTTCGAGCACCCGTCTTTGTCCGGGATGAATCCGATAGGGGCCGAAACCGAGGGCCTGATTCGGGGAAAGACTCAACAGCTCACTCCTGCGGTGCAGCGACGGACAGAGCGGAGTAGGGCCGAGCGCGTGCGCAGGCCTTCTATTCCGGGGTGTCCCGGCATAATCCTCAGGTTTGAGCGTCAGTGCAACGGTTGCCGGGCTCAAAACACGGCAGGTTGTAAACGGTGAGCTTTCGGTTCACGCATGATCTGGCAGCGCCAGGCAAACGGATTGATGCCTTCACTGCGGGTGAACATATGGCAGAAATGCGCCTGATCGCAGAACCCGCATTCCAGGCTGATTTGCGTCAGGCTCAAGTCAGTGTGCTGGATCAACAGCTTGGCCCGCGCCAGGCGCTGGGTGCGAATCCAGTCCTGCGGCGATAATCCGGTGCTGCATTTGAAGGCGCGGGAAAAGTGGCTGCGTGACAGTGAACAGGCGCGGGCCAGTTCGGTGACCTCAAGGCTTTCGCCCAGGCGTTCGAGGATCAGTTGTTTGACCTGTCGTTCGCGCTGTGGGCTGAGCCCGCCGATTCCGGTCTTGCGCGGTTCGCTGGCAGGGGCGAGGGCGACGCTGTGCTGTAAGTGAGCCATGGCCAAAGTCCGTGTCGATGGGGAATGCACGGTCGGCGCATCCCCTCAGGTCAAAAAAACAACGCTGCGCAGAGGGTTTCATTGTTGGCCGGGGGCGGGAGGCTGACGAGTTAATCGTTGTTAATTCCATGCTGGAGTCGCGCCCACAGGCCGGTAGATCGCGTAAAGTGCGTAGCACTTGCGTCTGGCTGGCCTTAAGGAATCCGTGCCCATGAACCGTAACGATCTGCGTCGCGTTGACATGAACCTGTTGGTGATTTTCGAAGCGCTGATGTTCGAAAAAAACCTGACCCGCGTCGCCGAAAAGCTGTTCATGGGGCAACCGGCCGTCAGCGCTGCTTTGGGGCGGTTGCGCGATCTGTTCGACGATCCATTACTGCTGCGCAACGGTCGCGGCATGGAACCGACCGCGCGGGCGCTGGCAATTCTCAAGGAGCTGCAACCGGCGATGGACGTCATCTCCGGCGCGGTCAGCCGGGCCAAGGAGTTCGAACCGGCGAGCAGTTGCGACGTGTTTCGTATCGGCTTGTCGGACGACGCCGAGTTCGGCCTGTTTCCACCGCTGCTGCGCCAGCTTCAGCAAGAGGCGCCGGGGATTGTCGTGGTCGTGCGCCGCGCCAATTACTTGTTGATGCCGGCACTGTTGGCCTCTGGGGAAATCTCCGTCGGCGTCAGTTACACCACTGAATTGCCGGCCAACGCCAAGCGCAAAAAACTGCGCGACATTCCCTGCAAAGTCCTGCGCGGCGATGACCGCCCGGGGCCGCTGACGCTCGATGAATACTGCGAGCGCCCGCATGCGATGGTGTCGTTCTCCGGCGACTTGAGCGGCAACATCGACATGGACCTGGCCAAGGTCGGCCGTTCGCGTCGCGTGGTGTTGGGCGTGCCGCAATTCAGCGGCTTGCGCGCCTTGCTCGCCGGCACCGAAATGATCGCCACGGTTCCGGATTACGCCGCGTGTGCGCTGGTTGAGGGCTGTGCCTTGCGTGCCGAAGATCCACCGTTCCCGATTGATGCGGCGCAATTGTCGATGGCCTGGAGCGGGGTGCACGACAATGACCCGGCGGAGAAATGGCTGCGCGCGCGGATCAGCCAGTTCATGGCGGCGCCGCTGGATATCCCGGCTAGCTGAATCCCTGCGCAAATCTCAAATACAGCACTGATCCCCTGTGGGAGCGAGCTTGCTCGCGAAGGCGTCGTATCAGTCGATAAATACTTCGAATGACACACCGCTTTCGCGAGCAAGCTCGCTCCCACATTGGGACGGCGTGATCCCTGAGTTGTTGGTGGTTTAAACACCGCCGTTTAAGCAACACCCTCAGACACTCTTTCAGGCTACGCAACCTTGCGCCGTTGCCTACAGCTACGCCAGAATCCGCCGGCTTGTGCGCTTGTGGTCGGGTCTCTATCGTTTGGTGGTCGCTGAAAACTCAGCGATCGGGTTTAGCGACTCGGACCAAAAAAAGTGCATCAGCGCTCCATGCTTCGTTGCAGGCTATCGTCTGCACTTCGCTATGGCGGCTGTATGCGGGAGACCTTCGGGTCTACCGGGTTGCCTTTTTACCGGTTCGCTAACCTGCATACGGTCGCCACCCATCCTGTTTAGCGACAGAACGTGGTGATCCCGGCTCTAAAAAGGAGATTCACCATGTTCAAAGTCACACCCAACCCACCCGATATCGACCCCACATCCCCCTACGAATCCATCGATTCGAGAAAACTCCACGAGGCCGCCGACCGCGCCCTCGACCACTACCTCCTTCCACCCGGCTCCACACCACCTCCACGCAGAACTCGCGGCATGTATGCCGTAACCGCCGACACCAAAGCCGAAGAACTGCTGACCGACGCCAGCGAAACACTCGCCTCGGCCAAGACCATCGCCCAGGACGTCGCCAACCTGTTGCCCGCGCCGCAGCGCCGGGCGTTGTTGGGAATTGCGCAGTTGATCATGCTCGGTGAGTTGGCGGTGAATCGGGTGCTGGATAACCTCGAACCACCGGCCTGAACACACCCCCTGTGGGAGCGAGCTTGCTCGCGAAAGCGGTGTGTCATTCAAAGTATTTATAACTGACCCGACGCCTTCGCGAGCAAGCTCGCTCCCACAGGGGGCTGCGATGTTCCAAGAATTTTGGAATGCCGCAGAACTGAGCACATCTATCCAATTTTCTCCCGACCATCATTGGCATGATTCCAGCCAATGACATTTCAAGGGTCGGGTCATGAATGCCTCAACAGATGAACGGGCACGCGACATCGGTTTGCTGTTCCTGCGGGTCAGCGGCGGATTGTTCCTGCTGTGGGTGCACGGCTTGCCCAAGCTGCTGGATTTCACCGCGCAACTGCAACTGATCGAAGACCCGTTCCACCTCGGTTCTCACCTCACCTTGATCCTGGCGATCTTCGCCGAAGTCCTCTGTCCGCTACTGATCGTCGCCGGGTTACTGGCGCGATTGGCCTGCGTGCCTATTCTCTTTGTGCTGCTGGTGGCGCTGCTGGTCGTGCATCCGCAATGGAGTGTGGCCGAAGGGCAGTTCGGCTGGTTGCTGCTGATCCTGTTTACCACCGTGTTGATCGCCGGGCCGGGACGGCTGGCGATTTCTGTTCGTTTGCCCGGAGTGTTGCGTTATGCCTGAAGTCCTCAATCCACAGTCACCGGGGGCCGATGAGACGGTCACATTGATCATCAAACACCGGGTCAAGGCCGGTTTCGAGTCGGCGTACGAGGCCTGGCTGCGCAATATCGTCCGCGTGGCGGGGCAGCGTGAAGGCCATCTGGGCGTGGACGTGGTGCGCGGCAAGCGCGGCCGTCTCGACTTCTACACCTGCGTGCTGCGCTTCAGCACCACCGAGGCGATGCAAGGCTGGCTGGAATCGCCGCAGCGTCAGGCACTGGTCGCCGAAGCCGCGCCAATGCTGGCTGATGGCGATCAGACGGAAGTCGCGCCGATCAAGGAATTCTGGTTTACCCCACTGGCCGATGCCGCTTCGCCGCCGCCGCGCTGGAAGCAAGCAGTGGTCACGCTGCTGGTGATTCTGCCGCACACCTTGCTCGTGCCGTTGATCTGGGGGCCGCTGCTGGCGCTGCATCCGCTGCTTTCCAACTACGTGGTCGCCACGTTCCTGATCACCCTGACCATCGTTCTGTCGGTGGTGTACGTGGTGATGCCGCCGGTTACCCGTTTGTTTACGCCGTGGCTCGAAGCCAGCCAGGCCCATGAACACCTCGATTCCCAAGAAACCTCGCCACGCTGAGCGCGCGGGGTTTGCTCCTTTTCACTTTGCTTGAGGAACTGCGATGAGCGCCGATCTGATTCTGTTCAATGGTCAATTTCACACCGTTGACCGCACCAAACCGCTGGCCAGTGCCGTGGCAATCACCGATGGCCGCTTCGTGGTCGTTGGCAACGATAATCAAGCGATGGCCCTGCGCGGGCCGAACACGCAAGTGGTCGATATGCACGGCCGCTGCGTGATCCCAGGTCTCAACGACTCGCACTTGCACTTGATTCGTGGCGGATTGAACTACAACCTCGAATTGCGCTGGGAAGGCGTGCCGTCGCTGGCCGACGCGCTGCGCATGCTCAAGGATCAGGCTGACCGTACGCCGACCCCGCAATGGGTGCGCGTGGTCGGTGGCTGGAACGAATTCCAGTTCGCCGAAAAACGTATGCCGACCCTCGAAGAAATCAACCAGGCCGCACCGGACACCCCGGTGTTCATCCTGCACCTGTATGACCGCGCCTTGCTCAACCGCGCTGCGCTGCGTGTGGCCGGTTACACCCGCGACACGCCGAACCCGCCGGGTGGCGAGATCGTCCGCGATAGCAACGGCAACCCGACCGGCATGCTGGTTGCGCGGCCGAACGCGATGATTCTCTACTCGACGCTGGCCAAGGGGCCGAAGCTGCCGCTGGAATATCAGGTCAACTCGACCCGCCAGTTCATGCGCGAACTCAATCGCCTCGGCCTGACCAGTGCGATCGATGCCGGCGGCGGTTTCCAGAACTACCCGGACGATTATCAGGTGATCGAGCAACTGGCCAAAGACGACCAGTTGACCGTGCGCATCGCCTACAACCTGTTCACCCAGAAGCCGAAAGAAGAGCTGAGCGATTTCCAGAACTGGACCGGCAGCGTCAAGTTGCATCAGGGCGATGACTTCCTGCGCCACAACGGCGCCGGCGAGATGCTGGTGTTCTCGGCGGCGGACTTTGAAGACTTCCTCGAACCACGCCCGGACCTGCCGCAGACCATGGAAGAAGAGCTGGAACCGGTGGTGCGCCACTTGGTCGAGCAACGCTGGCCGTTCCGCTTGCACGCGACTTACAACGAATCGATCAGCCGCATGCTCGACGTGTTCGAGAAGGTCAATCGCGACATTCCGTTCAACGGTCTGCCGTGGTTCTTCGACCACGCCGAAACCATCACCCCGCAAAACATCGAGCGTGTGAAAGCGCTGGGCGGCGGCATCGCGATTCAGGATCGCATGGCGTTCCAGGGCGAGTACTTCGTCGACCGCTACGGCAAGCAAGCCGCCGAAGCGACGCCACCGATCAAACGCATGCTCGCCGAAGGCGTACCGGTCGGCGCCGGCACCGACGCCACGCGGGTGTCCAGCTACAACCCGTGGACTTCGCTGTACTGGATGGTCAGCGGTCGCACCGTTGGTGGTCTGGCCTTGTACGAAGAAGGTCTGCCGCGCACCACCGCGCTGGAACTGTTCACCCACGGCAGCGCCTGGTTCTCCTCGGAGCAGGGCAAGAAGGGCCAGATCAAGGTCGGGCAACTGGCGGATCTGGCAGCGCTGAGCGCGGACTTCTTCCATGTCGAGGAAGAAGCGATCAAGTGGATCGAGTCGGTCATGACCGTGGTCGGCGGCAAGATTGTTTACGCCGCTGGCGACTTCGAAGACCTCGGCCCACGCTCGATTCCAGTGCTGCCGGACTGGTCGCCGGTGGTCAAAGTCCCGGGCCACTGGCGGCCGAATTCGCCGTTGCAGGCGCAGGTTCACCAGTGCAGCGGGCCATGCGCGGTGCACACCCACAGTCATGAAAAGGCGCGGATGTCGAACGCGCCGGTCAGCGACTTCGCCGGTTTCTGGGGCGCGTTTGGCTGCTCCTGCTTCGCTTTCTGATTTCCCCTGAAGCGCCGGCCATCCGGTCGGCGCTCTACGCTTCATCCATCCGTCCATCAGGAGTTTTCCCATGAGCGTTCCTTACACACGTCTGAACAAAGATGATGCGGTTGTATTGTTGGTCGATCACCAGACCGGTCTGATCTCGCTGGTCCAGGATTTCACCCCGAACGAATTCAAGAACAACGTGCTGGCGCTGGGCGACATCGCCAAGTTCTTCAAGCTGCCGACCATCCTCACCACCAGTTTTGACGCAGGTCCCAACGGCCCGATCGTGCCTGAACTGCGCGAGCAGTTCCCGGATGCGCCGTTCATTCAGCGCCCGGGGCAGATCAATGCCTGGGATAACGAAGACTTCGTTAAAGCGATCAAGGCCACCGGTCGCAAGCAACTGATCATCGCCGGTGTGGTGACGGATGTTTGCGTGGCGTTCCCAACCCTGTCGGCGATTGCTGAAGGTTACGAAGTGTTTGTGGTGACTGACTCGTCGGGCACTTTCAACACCACCGTGCAACAAGCGGCGTGGGCGCGGATGTCGGCGGCCGGTGCCCACCTGCTGAACTGGTTCTCGGTGGCGTGTGAGCTGCAGGGCGACTGGCGCAATGACATGGAAGGGTTGGCGCATCTGCTGTCGGAGCGTCTGCCGAACTATCGCAATTTGATCAACAGCTATACCAAGTTCACTGCCAAGTAATCGTCTGATCTTGAAAAGCCCCTCACCCTAGCCCTCTCCCGGAGGGAGAGGGGACTGACCGAGGGGTTCTTTCGAGGTACGCCGACCTGCAATACCGAGTCGAACTCCGGCCTTGAAAAGCCCGAAGATCTGCTCCCTTTCCTTTCGAGGTCTTGGGGAGAGGGGACTGACCGAGGGGGTCTTTCAGGATACACCGACCTGGGGAAATCGAGCCGAACTCTGGACTTGAAGCACACGGAGATCGGCTCCCTTTCCCCCTCGCCCCCTTGGGGGAGAGGGCTGGGGTGAGGGGGAGGCTTTTGATCTTGATCTTGCCGCTTCAACGCTTCTGCAACCACCCCAAAAACCCGCCTTTCCTCACCACCACCGGTTTGCCCATCAACGCGAGGCGACTGTTCTGCTGACGCACCGCCTGCAACTTGTTCAACGCCCGACCCACCTCCGTGCGCTGTTCCATGCACTCACGAGTCAGGCTCTTGTCGAGGCGATAAATGATGCTCGACGTCAACGCCGTGAACGTCGCCTGCGACGGTGTATCCGCGAGAATGCTCTGTTCACCCATGACCTCACTCGGCCCCATCCGCCCGGCCTCGACCTTGCTGTCGCCATCCACCACGGTCGCACTGACCACCCCAGTGGCAATCACAAACAGACTGTCCGGCACCTCGTCCAGCTCCAGCACCACCTGGCCTGCGGTGTATTGCTGCGCAACCATCGATTCGGCGAGGCGATCACGCTCCTCACTGCTCAGCGAGCGGAAGATTTTCACTTCATCGAGCAATGCGCGGGCGCGGGTCGACGGTTCGATCACGCCGTCCGGATGCCGCGAGATTCCCGCCGCTTCGAGATGCCGGTGAGCGAGGTCGAACAGCTGATTGCGTACTTCGCTTTTCTTGCCCAGCTCGGCGATGAACCCGCTGGCGACGTATTCCGACATGGTTTCGCCGGCCTCTTTCAGCACGGCTTTTGGCGCCGGGCTGAGAAGAAGAGAGCTGCTGCCCTGCAAGGTTCGATCAAGCGCATCCAGCACCCGGCGCGGGCGAATGTGATTCGGCACTTGAATGCTGATCGACACGCCGTGCATGTTGTTCGGGCGGCTGAGGTTGACGATTTTCGCCTTGGCCGCGACCGAGTTCGGCACTACCGCCATGGTCCCGGCGCTGGTCAGCAGGTGCGTGGCGCGCCAGTCGATGTCGAAGACCTTGCCTTCGACGCCGTCGATCACCACGAAATCATCCACCTGGTACGGCTTGGTGGTGTTGAGCACGATCCCGGAAAACACATCTGCCAAGGTGCTTTGCAGCGCCAGACCGACAACGATGGCGACCACGCCGGAGGTTGCCAGCAAACCTTTCACCGGCAGCTCCAACACGTAACCGGCCGCAGCGACGGTGGCGACCAGAAACACCAGTGCACCGATCACGTCCTGCAGCAAACGACCGCTGTGGCCGATGCGGCGCATCAGTGCCAAACCGATGACTTCAGTCAGCACTCGCGCCGCGTACAGCCACCAGAGAATCCCCAACGCCGTCGCACCCAACTGCGCCACGCGGTCATCGGCAAATTGTGCTGCTTGCAACGGACTGACGCCGGCGTTGATCACCAGCGCGGTGAACGCCAGAAACAGCGCCAAGCGGACACCGACTCTTGGGGCGCGATGGCTGAAGGGCGAGAAGTGCCAGAGCACAGCGTCGAGCAGCAGCAGGGCGGCGCTCCAGGACAGCAGGTGGGTGTAGAAAAATGTCATGACCTTGGCTCCGTGGTGTCTGCAAGTGAAAAGATCGCAGCCTGCGGCAGCTCTTACAGAAGAACGTATTCCAATGTAGGAGCTGCCGCAGGCTGCGATCTTTTGCCGTTATGGATTCAGATGAGTCTTCAGCTCAGCCGCCGCCTGACGCACCGCCGCCTTCACCTCAGGAATCTGACTCAGCGGATTGAGCAGGCCGAAGTCATGAATCATCCCGTTGTAGCGCACCGAGGTCACCGCTACACCCGCCGCATCAAGGTGCCGCGCATAACCTTCGCCTTCGTCACGCAGCACGTCGAACTCGGCGGTCTGCACCAATGCGGCAGGCAAGCCCTTGAGCTGTTCGGCGCTGGCATTCAGCGGCGAGGCATGGATCTGCGCACGTTCGGCCGGGTTGGTGGTGTAGTTATCCCAGAACCACTGCATCATGCCTTTGGTGAGGAAATGGCCCTCGGCGAATTGCTGGTACGAACCGTCGTCGAATTGCGCGTTGGTCACCGGCCACATCAGCAACTGGAAGCGCAGGGCCGGGGCTTTCTGTTCCTTGGCCATCAACGCCACAACCGCCGCCATGTTGCCGCCGACGCTGTTGCCCGCGACCGCCAGACGCTTGCCGTCAACACCGATATCCTTGCCGTGCTCTGCCACCCATTTCGTCGCGGCGTAGGCCTGGTTGATTGCGGTCGGGTACTGCGCTTCCGGCGACGGCGTGTAATCGATGTACACCGCGACGGCGCCCGAACCCACTACCAAGTCGCGAATCAAGCGCTGGTGCGTCGGGTAATCCCCCAGCACCCAGCCGCCACCGTGGAAGAACATGAACACCGGCAACTCGCCTTTGACCTTGGCCGGACGCACCACTTTCAGGTTGATCGTCTGGCCATCGACCTTGATCTTCTTGTCGCTGACTTCAACACCGGACAAGTCCACCTTCACCGAAGCTTGCGCGCCGGTCAGTACCGCACGAGCGTCTTTTGGGCTCAGTTGCTCCAGCGGTTTGCCACCGCCGGCGGCGAGGGCGTCGAGGAAGGCTTGGGTGTTGTGTTCAACGCCGCTGCTTTCAGCGGCGAAAGCGTTGCCGATGGACAGGGCGAGGAGGGAAGCGGTGAGGGTTTTCTTGACGATGTTCATGGTGGAAATCCTTTTGAATGTTTTTGAATTTTTATGCCTGGGTTGCGGGCTGCTGTGGCGCTGGGGTTCAGGCCTCAGCAACACCGTGAGCACAGATTAATGAGCTGCTCGAAAGTGAAAAAGCGGCTATAAAGCGTTTAACTGTCCACCAGAGAGTGACAATGAACCCGTTCGAAGACATGCGTATTTTTTGCCAGGTCATGGACTCCGGCAGCTTCACCTCAGCGGCCGATCAATTGGGCCTGTCCAAGCAGTTCGTCAGCCGGCGCTTGATGCAACTGGAAGAGCGACTCGGCGTGCGGTTACTCAACCGCTCGACCCGTCGCTTGGATGTCACGCCACTGGGCCAGAGTTATTACGAATCTGCCTTGCGTCTGTTGGGCGAAGTCGAGCAAGTGGAGCAGGGCATCGCCGGACAGACTGCCGAGCCGCGCGGAACGATTCGCCTGAGTGCGCCGCTGTCGTTTGCCGTTGCGCATCTGGGCTGTCTGTTGCCACTGTTCTTGCAGCGCTATCGGGAAGTTACGGTTGAGGTTGATCTGAGTGATCGGCCGGTGGATTTGCTCGGTGAGGGCTACGATCTGGCGCTGCGCATTGGCGTGCTGGAAGACTCGACACTGATTGCTCGGCGTATCGCGTCGATCGAACGGGTGTACTGCGCCAGCCCGGCGTACCTCGCTGAACGCGGTACGCCCCTCGAGCCGGAAGATCTGCACAGCCATGACTGCCTGCCGTACGGGCATAGTCGTTCGGTGCAGTGGCGCTTCAACGCGGGGCAGGGCAAGCCGCTGTTGGTCAATGTCACCGGGCGCATGCGGGTGAACAACGGCGAGCTGCTCAGGGATGCGGCGGTGCAGGGGATGGGGATTACCTATTTGCCGACGTTCATTGTCGGCGCGGCGTTGAAGGATGGCCGACTGGTGCCGGTGCTGGATGATTTGCGCCCGGAGCCGCTGACACTTTCAGCCGTTTACCCGCAACATCGTCAGGCCTCCAGACCGGTGCAGGCGCTGGTTGAATTTTTGCGTGAACGCCTGAACGAGAGCCACGTCGCTCTCTGAGCCAGTACTGGATTTTTCAACCACTGCAAAACCCTTGTGGGAGCGAGCTTGCTCGCGAAAGCGTACTGTCAGTCAAAACATCATTGGCTGGCCCACAGCATTCGCGAGCAAGCTCGCTCCCACATTTGATAAGGGTCGTTTGCGTAATCTGTAAACGCCGCAAAACCCTGTAGGAGTGAGCCTGCTCGCGATAGCGTTCTGTCTGTCACAGCTTCAGTGTCTGAATGACCGCTATCGCGAGCAGGCTCGCTCCTACAATTGATGGTGGTTGTCTGCGTAATCTGCGCACGCCACAAAACCCTTGTGGGAGCGAGCTTGCTCGCGAAAGCGTACTGTCAGTCAAAACATCATTGGCTGGCCCACAGCATTCGCGAGCAGGCTCGCTCCCACATTTGATAAGGGTTGTCTGCGTAATCTGCGCACGCCACAAAACCCTGTAGGAGTGAGCCTGCTCGCGATAGCGTTCTGTCTGTCACAGCTTCAGTGTCTGAATGACCGCTATCGCGAGCAGGCTCACTCCTACAATTGATGGTGGTTGTTTGCGTAATCGGCGTACGCCACAAAACCCTGTGGGAGCGAGCTTGCTCGCGAAAGCGTACTGTCAGTCAAAACATCATTGGCTGGCCCACAGCATTCGCGAGCAAGCTCACTCCCACATTTGATAAGGGTCGTTTGCGTAATCTGCGCACGCCACAAAACCCTGTAGGAGTGAGCCTGCTCGCGATAGCGTTCTGTCTGTCACAGCTTTAGTGTCTGAATGACCGCTATCGCGAGCAGGCTCACTCCTACAATTGATGGTGGTTGTCTGCGTAATCTGCGCACGCCACAAAACCCCTGTGGGAGCGAGCTTGCTCGCGAAAGCGGTGTGTCAGTCAAAACATCATTGGCTGATCCACAGCATTCGCGAGCAAGCTCGCTCCCACAGGTTTTGTGGTGTTTCTAAAAATCAGTTGGCGCGCTTGTCATCGCCCGGCTCGCCGCCGACATGTACGCCACGATCATCCCCCGGTTCGCCTGCTGCATGCAGGCCCCGGTCGTCACCGACTTCACCCGCGCGATGGACGCCATGGTCGTCGCCGACTTCGCCTGCCCGGTGCACACCGTGATCATCGCCTGGTTCGGCGTGGGTGCCGCTGCGTCCTGAGGAGGCAGAGTTGCCGGCGTGTCCGGAGCCCTGGCCGCCGCCGCTGTGACCACTGCCGCCGTCACCGTGGCCACTTCCGCCATTGCCACTGCCGCCGTGTCCACCACCATTGCCGCCACCGCCACCGCCACCGCCACCGCCACCGCCACTTCCGCCGCCTCCACTACCACCATGCCCGCCGCCATTTCCTCCACCGTTACCGCCACCCCCTCCGCCATGTCCACCGCCGCCACTCCCTCCACCACCACTGCCACCTTCCTTGGCCTGAACACTGGAAATGCCGGAAAGGCTATCCGGAATCAGCACGATGGACGCCGACAGAACTGTGCCGATGGCCATTGCGAGCACGAGCTTTTTAATGTGCATATCGTTCTCCGTCTTTGTGGTTTTGTTGGGAACGTAAAAGTGCGTTGTAGCAGGGACCGGACCCGTTCCCGGGGGTCAGTGAATACTCGAAGCCAGTTCGAAAATCGGGATGTACATCAGGATCACGATGACCCCGATCAGCAGGCCGATAAACGTCATCAGCAGCGGCTCGAACAACTTCACGAACCACTCCAGCCAGCGGCTGATTTCCTCGTCGTAGAAGTCGGCGCTGCGCTCCATCATCTGCCCGAGGTTGCCAGACTGTTCGCCGGCGCGCAGCAGTCGTAGCGACACCGGCGTCACCAGGTGATTGAGCTCCAGCGCGGTGGACAACGATTGCCCCTCGCGCACCCGCTCGCAGGCCTGATCCAGTCGCGTCCGCGAAGCCACGGTGAGCAGGCCACGGACCATGGACATCGCGGTCACCAGCGGAATCCCGCCCTGCAGCAGAATCCCCAGCGAGCGATAAAAGCGCGCCAGTTCATACATGAAAATCCGTTGATGCACCGCCGGCAGTTTCTCCACCAGCCGATCCAGCCCTCGGCGAAACGCCGGTTGTTTTTGCAGCACGGCGAGGGCGATGACAATTGACGCCAGCGCACCAAAGAATTCAGCCTGATGCGCATGCAAGAACATGCCGCTGCTCATCAACACCTGCGACAGCCACGGCAGGTTATTGCCCAGCCCTTCGAACACCAGACTGAAGCGCGGCACGACATAACCCATCAAGAACAGCACCACGCCACCGCCGACGATCAGCAACAGCATCGGGTAGATCGAGGCGCTGATGATCTTCTGCCGCACCTCGTCCATGCGCTGGCGATAACTGACGTAGCGACCGAGCGCATCGCCGACCGCGCCGGTCTTCTCGCTGGACTGTACCAGCGCCACGTACAGCGGCGGGAACACCGCCGACAACTGGCCTAACGCCTGCGAGAAGGATTTGCCCTCATAAAGCAGGCGCACCAGCTCACTCAAGGTTTTGCGGGCAGCGGGGGCGGATTCTTTTTCGGCGAGGCTTTCCAGCGCATCGATCAACGGTAGGCCAGCGTTGAGCAACGTGGTCAGTTCCTGGCTGAACAACACCAGATTGAAGGTCTCGCGCTGACGCAGTTTCAGCGAACGCCAATGCTTGTCGGCGTGCGAGCTGAGCACGCGCAAACCCTGATCCTCGGCGATCCGCCGCGCCTCGCTGTCGCCCGCCGCTTCGACGCTCAAGGACACCACGCCAGCCTTGCCGACCGCTTTCAAATGAAATCGCATGGGCCGCGCTCCGCTCACTGCCAGTTGGTCACTTCGGCGTTTTCACCTTCGCCGCCGGGCTGGCCGTCCTTGCCCATCGACAGCAGGTCGTACTCGCTGTTTTCGCCGGGATAGCGGTAGGCGTAATTACGTCCCCACGGATCCTGCGGCAGTTTTTTCTGCAGGTACGGGCCGGTCCACTTCGCCTCGTCGCTGGGTGCGGTGACCAAGGCCTGCAAGCCCTGTTCGGTGGACGGGTAGTGGCCGACTTCCAGTCGATAGATATCCAGCGCTTTGCTCAGCCCTTCGATCTGCGCCTTGGCCACTTTGACTTCCGAGCGACCGAGTTGGGCGAAGTATTTCGGCGCGACGATCCCGGCCAACAGGCCGAGCACCACCAGCACCACGAGCAATTCGAGCAGGGTAAAACCGCGTTGGCTACGCGGACGAAATTGCAGCTTCATGATGACCTCCCGTGAGTGGCAGCCGTGTCGCGAAGAGGGCTTATGCAATTGCCATGCTCAGCCCCCACTGAAAACCACCTGATTGGCTGAAGCCCTTGTAAACCGGCGGTCTCCAGAGTCGGCACAGTGCTTGCGTATGGCTCAAACGTGATCGGCCATTGGGGCATTTCCCCCAATTTATCGGGGTCGATCCGGGGAGGCCCGACATGAAATTTCTCGCCAGCGGATTGCTCGGTTGTGTGCTGTTCAGCGGCGCCGCGCAGGCCGATGTGTTCATCTCGGTGGACGCCAAGGGCAGCTACGTGCTGTCCAACGTTCACCGGCCCGGACGCACCTACGAACGGGTGATCCACGAGGCTGAATTGCCTGTGGCCAGCCTCGATCAACAGCCGCAAATGATCGCCAACCAGCCCTATGCGGAACTGGTCTCGGCAGCGGCCAAGGTCAATCAACTGCCCGAGGCGCTGCTGCACGCGGTGATTAACGCAGAATCCCATTACAACCCCGGCGCAACCTCAGCCAAAGGTGCGGGCGGGCTGATGCAGTTGATGCCCGACACCGCGCGCGAACTGGGTGTGACCGACGTCTATGACCCCAAGGCCAACATCCAGGGCGGGGCGAAATACCTCAAGCGCCTGATGACCCTGTTCGACAACGACATCGCCCTTGCCGTGGCGGCCTACAACGCCGGGCCCGACGCGGTGCTCAGCCGTGGCCGGGTGATTCCGCCGTTCGCCGAAACCCAGCGTTACGTGCCGAACGTGTTGCGGCAGTACCGGCGTCTGCAAGGCCTGGCCATGGATGCGCCGTTGTGACCCCAACCCGGTTTCCCCACTTTCGGGGCAAACCGGATACACCCGAAAAGTGGGGAAAAGGGGTGGGGAATATTCCCCGGATTCTCAAGTGGTCGCGGTAACTGATTGAACGGTAATGCAATTTTTTGTGGCACGCGGATTGCTCCGGGGCATTTGTCGAGAAGTGTTCCCAAGAGCACCCACTACGAGGTTACTGATCATGGTTGGCATTCATCACGCTCCGTCTCTGTTGAATTGGCTGCTGATTCTGGCCTCGATGCTCAGCGTCGAGCTGGCCGGCGCGGCCGTACGTTGCGAGCGCAACCTGGTGGCCAACGTCGTCGCCTTTGATCAACCGCTGATGTTCAACCGCCTCGGCGCGCAGAACATCAACGGCATGATGTTCGCCCTGCGCCGCGATGTCGTTGATGAGCATGAGCAGTCGCTGGCTTACGGCGGCGCCGCAGTTCCGGGCAAAGTCTCGTTGCGTCCGGACAAGCGTCCACGGCCATTGGTGTTGCGGGTGGCGGCGGGTGATTGCCTGACGATCAATTTGCAGAATCTGCTCGACTATCAGGCCAACCCCAACAAGCATTTTGAAAACGAGGGCGAAGAAGAGGGCGCGGAAAACGCCAACGGCGCCGAAGACTTCAAAGTCGATGAACAAGTGGCTGATCGTCACGTCGGTTTCCAGGTCAACGGCCTGCAAGCGGTGAACAGCATTGATGACATCTCTTCATTCACCGGACGTAACGCCAACAGCCTGGTGCCACCGGGGGCGAGCCGTTCTTACACGCTGTACGCCGAGCGCGAGGGCGCGTTTGCCGTCAGCAGCCGAGGCGCGACGTTTGGTGGCGAGGGCGCGGCCGGCAACGTTGCCAATGGTCTGTTCGGCCAGGTCGTCGTGCTGCCCAAGGGCGGTCGCACTTATCGCAATACCCTCACCGAAGAAGAAATGCGCTTGGCCACCACCGGCCGCGCACCCACCGGCCAACCGATCGTTG
The DNA here is from genome assembly GCF_013363935.1 of Pseudomonas sp. 43A. Lineage (NCBI taxonomy): Bacteria > Pseudomonadati > Pseudomonadota > Gammaproteobacteria > Pseudomonadales > Pseudomonadaceae > Pseudomonas > Pseudomonas sp. 43A. Next base: position 4,733,186 of record NZ_CP054880.1, on the reverse strand, counting down.
ATTACCAGGCGCGCTACCCGCAGCGCGAACCGTGGCTGCGCGAAGGCAAGGCCGGGACGCCGATCATCGGCATGGTTGACGGCAATGAAATCATTTCCAGCGAAAGCGATGCGATTGTCATGGGCAGCAACGCCGATGGCAGTTTCCCACCGAGCACTTATCCGCTGGAATCGATGGGTAAACGCAACCCGGCGATCCCCAACCGCCTCGAAGCGTTCCGCGATTTCGCCTCGCAATTCCAGGACGAAACTGCCGCCACTCAAGCCTTCCCGGCGTATTGGGCCGATCCGGTGATGGCCCATGTGCTGGAACCGACCCGCGACTCGTTCATGATCAACTACGGCTCCGGCGGCATGGGCGCCGAAGTGGTCGCCAACCGCTTGGGCGTGGGGCCGATGCACGATTGCCTGTCGTGCGCCTATGAAGAATTCTTCCTCAGCTCGCACACCGTCGGCGATGTGGCGATGCTGGTGGATGTGCCGGCCAACACCGGGCTTGAGAACATCGCCCCGGGCCAGACACCGCGCGCCGATCAGATCGGTGTGAAAGCCACCATGGCGCTGTATCCGTCGGAGCCGTCGAACGTCAATCACAGTTACATCGGTGACTTCGTCAAATTCCGCAACACCCACAATGGCCACGAGCAGCACATCTTCCACCTGCACGGCCATCAGTGGCTGTTCAACCCCAACGACGACAACTCCGATTACGTCGACGCCCAGGGCATTGGCCCGGGCGCCGGTTATACCTATGAAATCGCCAACGGTGGTTCGGGCAACCGCAACCGCGTGGCCGGCGATGCGATCTATCACTGCCATTTCTATCCGCACTTTGCCCAAGGCATGTGGGCGATGTGGCGGGTGCACGATGTCTTCGAAGAGGGCACTCGGCTTGACGTTTCGCAGCAGGGCGCCGACGGTTATCACAGCGAACCGTTCGCCTTGCGCAGTGGCAAACCGGCAGCGGGCGCACGCGCCTTGCCGGACGGCGAGATCGTCGCCGGCACACCGATTCCGGCGATTGTGCCGCTGCCGGGCAAAGCCATGGCGCCAATGCCGGGCAAAGTCGTAGTGGTGCCGAAAATCGGCGAAACCCTGGTCGCCGGCAATGATGACGACGATGACGAAGAAGAGGGCGATGACGATGGTGAACACCATGGCGGCAACGCCGGTGGTCAAGCCATCGGCTCACTGGCGCTGGTCGATCGCAGTGAAGCCAACCGCAATGCCGACGGCAGCCTGAAAAATCCTGGCTATCCGTTCTGGATCGGCGGCATGGAAAGTTCGGTCGGTCAACGTCCGCCAACGCCGCCACTGGACATGCTCGATGCTGCCACCGCACAGTCGCTCAAGGCCAGCGGCAAAGCGCTGTGGGCCAATCTTGATCCGGCGCAATCCGGTGGTTGGAATGGCGGCTTGCAGCGGCACGCACTGGATGGCGTCGCGGCCGGTGGTGAAGCGCACACGGTGACCACTTCGCTGGATTTCTCCAAGGAAGTCACCCGCGCCAAACCGATTTACCTGCCGGAAGAAGGCACCGAAGTCGAACAGGCCGCGATGGCCTTCCACGCAAAAAAAGATCACCCAAGCTACGCCTTGTTGCCCGGTAATCAAGTGGTGGCCAAGGCGTTCCGCACCAACGGCGCCTTGCCAATGGCCGGCGCGCCGTACTACGAACCGTGCATGGACGATCGGCAAAAGCGCCTGACCAGCAGCGCTGGCAGCGGCGAGTTCGCCAGCGGTGAGCGCGTCGACGGCATGTCCTTTGTCGGCGCATCGAGCTTCACCGCCGACCGGCCACGCATCTACAAAGCCGCGAACATCCAGTTCGACGCGGTGTACAACAAGGTCGGTTATCACTTCCCGCAGGCGCGCATTCTGGCGCTGTGGGAAGACGCCTGGCCGGTGATCACCAAGCAGCGTCCGCCAGAGCCGCTGGTGATGCGCATGAACACCTTCGATTGCGTGCAATACCAGCAAACCAACCTGGTGCCGGCCACCTATGAGATGGACGACTATCAGGTGCGCACGCCGACCGATGTGATCGGTCAGCACATCCACTTGCCGAAGTGGGATCTGACCTCGGCGGACGGCTCGTCCAACGGCTGGAACTACGAGGACGGCGTGCTCTCGCCCGGCGCCGTGCAGGAGCGTATTCACGCGATCCGTGAGTTCAACCAATGCGCCAGCACTGACCCGCGTGACGGCACCCAGGCTTGCCCGAAAGCCAAGCAACATCCGTTCTTCGGTCAGTACGGCCGCGCCGATTGGGTCGGAGCGCGCACGGCGATGCAGCGCTGGTTCGTCGATCCGGTGGTCAACGCCAAAGGCGTCGATCGCGGCCTCGGCACCATCTTCACCCACGACCACCTAGGCCCATCGACGCACCAGCAGATTGGTCTGTACGCGACCGTGTTGGCGGAACCGGCCGGTTCGACCTGGTTCCACGCCGAAACCGGCGAGCCGTTGTACAGCGGCGCGCGTCAGGACGGTGGGCCGACGTCGTGGCAAGCGGTGATCAACACCGGCGACCTCGATGGCGACGGCAAGAACGACAGCTTCCGCGAGTTCTTCCTCGAATACAGCGACTTCCAACACGCCTATGAAGCCGGCGTCTATGTCGGTGCCGGGCCTAACGGAGTGCCGAATGCCCAGGCGTTCCCGGCCACCGCCGACAGCTTCCGCTACGCGATCAACCCGCCAGTACGCAACAACGCCAGCAACCTGCTTGAGGGCGTGCTGGAAGTGCAGGGCGGTCAGGTCCCGGGCTGCCCGAGCCGGCCATGTCCGCAGGCGATCTCGGTGGATGATCCGGGCATGTTCGTCGTCAACTATCGCAACGAGCCGCTGGCCCTGCGCGTGTACGACCCGAACAAGGTCGGCCCGGACGGCAAGCGCGGCATGCAGGCCGACGGCCTCGGTGGCGATCTGTCGTTCGCCATGCAAAGCCGTACCGACCGCGCAATTCCGGCAATGAATCTGGCGCCGAATCTGCTCACTTCGGCGACCGGACCCACCGGCGGCACCACGCTGTTCCCGCCGCACATCAACAAGGGCGGTGCCGAACCCGGTGATCCGTTCACGCCGATGCTGCGCACCTATACCGGCGACAACGTGCGGCTGCGCGTGCATGCCGGCGGCCATGAAGAAGAGCACAACGTCACCCTGCACGGTGTGAAATGGCTGCAGAGCGGTTCCGGTTTCGGCAATAGCTCCAACTCTGGCTGGCGCGCCTCGCAGATGATCGGCATTTCCGAGCAGATGGGCTTTATTGCGCCGGTGTCGATGCTCTCCAGTTCCGCGGCGACCACGGGCGATTATCTGTACTCGATGGACGCTTCGATCGAAGGCTACTGGAGCGGAATCTGGGGGGTGATGCGCAACTACACCGCCAAACGCGCCGACCTGTTCGCCATCCCCAACAACCCGAATCCGGCGGGCATGCGCAACACCGTGGCGTTCGAAGGCAGTTGCCCACGGATCAGCGCCAACCCCAATGGCATCGGCACGCGGCCGACGGTGCAGCGCAACTATGAGGTGGTCGCGGCGTTGGCCAACGACATTCTCGGCAATACGCTGGGCCTGACCATCGGCGACCCCGAAGGACTCGGCCAGCATGTCGGCGGACCGCTGAATCCGGCGGGCGGCACCCTGGTGCTGAACTCGCGCACGGTGAGCATTCCACAAGTCACCGTGACCGATCCGGAGGATGGCGAAACCATCACCATCGGCGGCCAGAGCGGGCCGTTGCATGACCCGACCGCGATCCTCTATGTGCGTAAATCCGATCTCGATCCGGTGAGTGGCAAGCTCAAACCCGGCATTCCGGTCGAACCGCTGGTGTTGCGTGCAGCGGCAGGGGACTGCATCAACATCACTCTGGAAAACCGTTTGCCGAGCGTCATGCCTGACCTGACCCAGACTGCGGTGATGCAGGGCATGGTCAAACGTGATCGCAACAGCGGCCTGGGTTCGACTACGTTCAGCAACAACCTGATGCGGCCGTCCAGCCACGTCGGTCTGCACGCGCAGTTGCTGGCGTACGACATCACCAAGTCCGACGGCGCCAACGTCGGCGCCAACCCGATCCAGACCGTGCCACCGCGTGTCGGCAACAGCGGCGCGTACCCGACCCGTACCTATCAGTACTACGCCGGGCACCTGGAGCGTGAAGGCAAACCGGTGACGCAACTGGGCCGCAGCGTCGACAACATCAACGCCACGGCGGTGGAGTTCGGCGGGCTCAACTTCACTCCGGCGGACGTGATCAAGCAACCGCAAAAAGGCCTCGGTGGGGCGATGAGCATCCTGCCGATCGGCGCGACCTGGGTTGATGATGCGCGCAAGGTCAACGCCACGGTGACGGCGCCAGGGCAAACCAGCTACCGCGATTTTGCGATGGTTTGGCACAAGGCGTTGAACACCCGTTGGGCCAATGGTCGGCCGGTGGAAGGGATTGCTGCTGAGGGCTTCGGTGTGCCGACCGATCCGCAGGACAACTCGAGCATGGCGATCAACTACAAGACCGAGCCGCTGTGGTATCGCTTCGGCCTCGCCCCCGACGCGCCGTTTGGTCATGCCGATGGCGCGGGTTATGGCGACATGACCAACGCGCACATGGCCTACAGCAATGCGCTGGTCGGCGGTGATCCGCAGACACCGGTGCTGTATGCCAAACCGGGGCAACCGTTCCGCACGCACATTTTGATGCCGAGCGGTGGCAGTCGCGGCACCACGTTCCAGCTCGACGGGCACGTCTGGTCGGTGAACCCATTCCAGGCCGAGAAGAGCGACACCGGTGGTTATCCGATGGGCTCGCCGGGCGTGGGCTCGGTGCGCTTCGGCTACAACCCGATGTCGATGTACATCGGCGCCCACGAAAGCATCCTTCCGGCCGCGCACTTCAGCTTCATGATCCCGAGCGCCGGCGGCAGTAATGCAATCCCGGGGGATTACCTGTTCCGCGACTACGCCGCTTACGGCAACACCTCAGGGTTATGGGGCTTGCTGCGCGTGACCAACGAACCGGAACCGGCGCCGCCAAGCCAGTAGGTAAAACGGTAATGCCCCGGCGGATGCAAATCCCTGTGGGAGCGAGCCTGCTCGCGAAGAGGGCGGCACATGCAACAGGTGTGTTGGCTGACAGACCGCTTTCGCGAGCAAGCTCGCTCCCACAGGGGCAGTGGTGGCAGTGAGGAAGTGGATGTACGCAAATCCCTTGTGGGAGCGAGCTTGCTCGCGAATGGGGGCAACTCGGTTTGTGAGGGTGAGGCTGAAGACGCTTTCGCGAGCAGGCTCGCTCCCACATGGGGAGCGGTGTTTTGCCAGGTGAAGAGGTAGGGGAGAGTTAGATGAACAGGATCATCAACATCATCGGTATTTGCTCGCTGGTCATGGCCGGGGCGTTGCTGACGCTGAGTGAGATTGCGCTGGCGCAGACCGGGGCGGGTCAGACGCTGAACCGTGACGGTGTGGCGGTGGATTTCAACCTCAAGCCACTGTCCGCTGACGGCAAGCTGCGCGAAGGCGAATTCGCCGATGTGCAATTCCGCGTCACTGACAGCGCCTCCGGCCAGCCGCTGTCCGGGGTGGCGCCGGGCGCCTGGGTCGATCCGCAAACCCTCGCCGCCGATCAGGCCCAGGGCCGTGACCAGAGCTGCAAAGCCCGGGTCGGGGTGTTCCTCAAATCCAACATCGGCGCGCGGCCGTTGCTCGACCTCAACAGCTATTTCCTGCTGGTGATGAACCGCGACGCCAGCATCGCCGTGGTTGATCCTTCGGTCTCGGTCGGCGGCATCACCAGCACCCTCGCACGGATCGAACTCAAACAACCGCCGATGGACTGGGTCACGCCCAAAGACAACAAACGCGTATTCGTTTCCATGCCGACAGCGGGCGAAGTTGCCGTCATCGACAGTGAGCAATTCAAAGTCATCGATTCGATCAGCGCCGGCAACCAACCGTTTCGCGTTGCGCTGCAACCGGACGAACGCCTGCTCTGGGTCGGCAACAATGCGAGCAAAGCTGAAGAGTCCGGCGTCACGGTGATCGACAGCCAAAGCCTCAAACCCCTCAAGCATCTGCAGACCGGGCGCGGCCACCACGAAATCAGCTTCAGCAAGGACAGCCGCTTCGCCTTCGTCAGCAACCGCGACGACGGCACTTTAAGCGTGATCGATATCGCCAGTCTGACCATCGTCGAGCAGATCAAAACCGGCGCCCATCCGTTGTCAGTCGCCTATTCAGCCCTGTCCGGCGCGGTCTACGTCGCCGACGGCAAGGACGGCACCGTCACTGTGATCGACGCCAGCACCCACGCCATCCGCCGGGTGATCAAACTGCAGCAAGGCCTCGGCCCCATGGGATTCAGCGCCGACGGCCGCTTCGGCGTGGTGCTCAACACCGTGGAAAACCTCGCCAGCGTGATCGATGCCGCGACCAGCAGCGCCATTCACGACCTGGAGGTCAGCGCTGAACCCTACCAAGTGGTATTCACCCAGGCCTACGCCTACATCCGCGGACTGGCTTCGCCAAAAGTCACCATGATCAACTTGTCCTCGCTCGGTGAAGGTCGCCAGCCGATCAGTCAGGGTTTCGAAGCCGGCCCGCAAGCGCCGCGTATGGCCGGGGATTTACCACTCGCCTCAAGCCTCGCGGTCTCGCGCGATGACAACGCGGTGTTCGTGGTCAATCCGGTCGACAACACCACCTATTTCTACGCCGAAGGCATGAACGCGCCGATGTCCGGTTACCCCAACCGTGGCCAGATCGCCCGCGCCGCCATGGTCATCGACCGCAGCCTGCGCGAAGTCTCGCCGGGCCTCTACAGTGCCAGAGTAAAACTGCCGGCAGCGGGGCGTTTCGACGTCGCGTTCCTGCTCAATCAACCGAACATCATTCACTGCTTCACCGCGCAGATAGAAACCAATAGCGCCCTGCTAAAACATGTCGGCGCACCGAAAGTCGAGTTCCTCCTCGACAAGACTGCCGTGGCACTCAACGACCCCTACGTCGTGCGCTTCCGCATCGTTCAAGGCAAAGACAAAACGCAGCGCAGCGGCGTCAAAGACGTGCAGCTGCGCTACTACCTCGCGCCCACCTCGCACCCCCGCGAAGTGGCGGCGCTGGAAGTCGCCGACGGCGTGTACGAAGCGCCGATCACCCTCGACCGCAGCGGCGCCTGGTACCTGCATGTGCGCGCGGCGTCGCTGGGCGCCGGTTTCGATGACAAGACCTTTGCCAGTGTTCGGGTAGCCCCCGGCCAGGCCCGTTGAAGAGGAGTTTCGACATGAACCGATTTGCATCCACTGGCCTGCTGACCCTGTGCCTGTTGAGTCTCGGCATCCAATACGCCAACGCTCACTCGGCAGACGAACACGCTGGGCACAAAGCCCCGGCCAGCAACACGCAAGAACACACTCAGGTGAAGTTCGCCAATGTGCCGCTGATCGACGAAACCGGCAAAACCGTACGCCTGGAACAAGACCTGGTGCAGGGCAAAATCGTCGTTATGAGCTTCATCTACACCAGTTGCACTACGGTCTGTCCGGTGGTTTCGTCGATCATGGGCAAGGTGCAGAAACAACTCGGCGCGCGCGTCGGCAACGAAGTGCAACTGGTGTCGATCAGCATCGATCCGCAGCGCGATGACCCGAAACGCCTGCAGGATTACGCCCGAACCTTTCAGCGCGGACCGGGCTGGAGCTGGCTGACCGGTTCGCCGCAGTCGATCAGTGAAACCCTCAAAGGCCTCGGCAGTTTCAGCGGCGACTTCAAGAATCACCAGCCGTTGATCCTCGTCGGCGACGGCAACAATCGTCACTGGATGCGCTATTACGGCTTCACCGACCCGGCGCTGCTGGCCAAGGAAGTGGAAAAACTCAGCGGCCTACGCACCCACGCCAAACACACCGCCATCGCCATGGAGCAACAGCCATGAGACTGCTCGACTGGATTTCCCTGAGCGTGTGTTTCTGGATCTTCAGCAACGTCGCGTTCGCCCACGAAGGTCACGTTTCAGAACCGTCAGCGGCTGTTGTTGCCGCGCCGGCCAAAGGCACTCACGACGCGAAAACCTGGTTCACCGACACGCCGTTGCAGGATCAGAACGGCGAGACGTTGCGCTTCTACAGCGACGCACTGCAAAACCGCATAGTGCTGCTCAACGTGATCTTCACCAGTTGCACCGATGCCTGTCCGCTGATCACGCAAAAGCTCAAGGAAGTCCGCGAGTTGTTGGGCGACAAGGCGCCGGACATCACCTTTATTTCCCTTACCAGTGACCCGCTGCGCGACACGCCGGCGGTGCTCAAGGCTTACACCTTGAAGCAGGGTTCCGATGACCCTCATTGGCTTTTTCTTACCGGCGACAAAGCGCAGATGGACCTGGTATTGAGTCGCATCGGCCAGATCGTGCCGACGCCCGAGCAGCATTCCACGCAGTTGATCGTCGGCGATGTCGCCAATAAACGCTGGAGCAAGATCCGCCCCGACGCCCCGGCCGCCGCCATTGCCCAGCGCTTGCAGTTGCTGACAATGCCTGTGGCCGGTCGCTGAGCCCGCGCCATGAAACGCTGCCGCGTCCTCACCCTGATCCTGCTCGCTGGCGTGAGCCTTGGCGCGGGCGCTGCGCCGCTGACTTCGGAGGAAGCGGCAGGCAAGCGCCTGTACCGCCAAGGTCTGTCGGCCAGTGGCGAGGCGATCATGGCGCGGGTTGGTGCGGCAGATGTGTTGCTGCCGGCGACCAGCCTGCCGTGCGCCAATTGCCATGGCTCCGATGGCCTCGGGCGACCGGAAGGCGGGGTACGCCCGCCGCCGCTAAACTGGGCGCGACTGACCAGCACTTACGGCCAGCAACAGGTCAACGGGCGTAGCTATCCGGCGTACACCGAGAGCAGTCTGGCGACCGTCATCGAGCAAGGCCGTGACCCCGGCCACAATCGTCTCGACCCGAGCATGCCGCGCTTTGTGCTGTCGATGAAGGATCAGCGCAACCTCACCGCCTATCTCAAACGCCTCGCCGATGAACGCGACCCCGGCCTCGATGCCGAGACTTTGCACCTGGGAACCTTGCTGCCCAGTCAAGGACCGTTGGCCGAGGAGGGCGCGACAGTGGCAGCGGTGCTCAATGGCAGCGTCGCGCGCATCAATCAGGCTGGCGGCATCCATGGCCGGCAATTGCGCCTTACGGTGATCGACCCCGGCCCGGATCGCGCCAGTGCCGAACAGGCGTTGCAGCGTTTGATCGAGCAGGAGCAGGTTTTCGCCCTGATCGCACCGCTGGCACCGGCTCTCGACAGCGAACTGGCGAGTCGACTGGAGCAGTCTGGAGTACCGCTGATTGGCGCCTTGTCATTGCTCGGATCGATGCAGGCCAGTCCGCAGATTTTCGAGCCGTTGCCGGGCTTGCGCGAGCAATTGATCGCCTTGGCCGACTACGCCACGGCCAGCCTGCGTGTGCTGCAAGGGCCGACACTGATCGCTTATCCCGATGACCCTGCTCAAACGCTGGCCGCGCAAAACCTCGGCCAGTACTTGCAGGATCACGGCTGGCAGAAAGTCCATCTGCAAGCCTATGACCCGGCGGCAGAAGCTTTGCCACTGGGTTCGCGCTCAGTGTTTTATTTGGGCAACGGCGGTGGTTTCGGGCGTTTGGCGACGCGTTTGCAAGGCGCCGGGCAGGTGCCCTATCTGTTCGCCGCCTCGAGCCAAGTAGCCGGTGAGTTGCTGCAAGTGCCGGAGGGGTTTTCCCGGCGGGTGTTTCTCGCCTATCCGTTCGTGCCGAGCGACTGGACCCAGGCCGGGCGCATGGCCCTGACGTTGTTGCGCGAAGGCCAGGGTCTCGGTGCGCAACACGCGGTGCTGCAAGTTGGCGCCTACGCCTCGATGTTGCTGCTCAGCGAAGGCATGAAACAGGCCGGCCGCGACGCCAGCCGGGAAAAACTGGTGGCGGCGCTGGAAGGCCTGCACGATTTCGACACCGGCCTGACCCCGCGCTTGAGCTTCGGCCCCGGCCGACGCCTGGGCTTGAGCGGCGCCCATGTGGTCACCGTGGATTTGCCCGATCAGCGCTTCTATCTGGTCGCGCCCTATAAACCGATTGTTGCCAGCCCCTGAACGGAGGGCCCGATCATGAAACGCACAACGCTGATCTTGCTGCTGAGCTGCTGGTTCCCCCTGGCCTGGGCCAATAACGAGCCGGCCGTGGCGCGGGTCAACGGCGAGGAAATTTCCGGGTTTCGCTTCGAGCGTTTCTTTGCCGAATACCTGGAAGATCAGGGCCGTGCGGTAACCAGCATTCGCAGTCCCAAGGCCTACAAGGAACTGCGTCAGGCGGCGTTGCAAATGCTGATCGACAAAGAATTGCTGTGGCAGGAATCGCAGAAGCGTGGCCGGCAGATCGACGAGCAAGCGCTGCGTCAGCAAATCGAGCAAACCCGCATGGCCATCGGCGGCGCGGATAAATTCGTCCGGCGCTTGCAGGACGCCGGTTTCGATGAGGCGTCCTTCACCGAGTACACCCGCCGCGAGTTGGCGGCGCAGCAGATGTTCGCCGAGCTGATCCGCGCTAATACCTTGCAACCCCGCCACCTGTTGATTCGTGTGCCCGCGCAAGCCGATGCAGCCACAGTGGCTCAAGCGCGTCTACGCTTGATGCAAATGCGCGCCTCGATTGCCGGAGGGGCGAGTTTTGCCAGCGATCCGGTACGTTCACCGTTCGGCTGGCATGTGATTTATTTGCCGAACCACTTGGAGGCCGCCGATGTCCCAGATTTGCAGGGGCTGGATACAGTCAGGGCAGAGCTCGCCCGACAGCAACAGACCCAGGCTCGTCGCCAAGTGCTCGCGCAATTACGGGTGCAGAACAGGATCGAACGAATTGACGACGACTGAAGGTTCCCCCCCAATAGTGGGGAATGGCTTCGATGCCCATTCAGGTGCTTCCCCGTTTCTGGGGAACGGGGTACCGGGACGAGCGGGCATTGTCATTAATTTCAAGGACATGAAGACATAAAATTACCGGCACTCAGCCTGGCATGAAGTGTGCGTTACCGATGGTAAGGCGCACTCTCAGGGCGGGGTCATCGGACCTGCTGTTTCAAGGAGTCGACCTTGGTTAACAAAGTACTGGTTGTCGAAGACGAACAGCTGCTTGCACAGAACCTTCAGGATTATCTGTCGGCGCAGGGGCTGGACGTCGCGATTGCACATGACGGAGCGACGGCTATCGGTTTGGCCGAAACCTTAGCCCCCGACGTGCTGGTGTTCGATTACCGCTTGCCCGATATGGAAGGCTTTGAGGTGCTCGACGCGGTCCGCCAGAACAGGACGTGCCATTTTGTGCTGATAACGGGTCACCCGACCGCTGAAGTCTGTGAGCGGGCGCGGCAACTGGGGGTCAGCCACATCCTGTTCAAACCGTTTCCATTGGCGGAACTGGCGCGGGCGGTCTGCGACCTTCTGGGCATCAAGCGTGAAGCGAAACCCGGTGCGAGCCCTTCCGAGGGGTTTGTCGAACGACGCCAGAGCAGGACCGAGAGCTTCCCGTTGCAGTTGTACGATGGCAGTTGGGTGTTGGCGGATCGGCGACGACAGTTGCACGCCATGGCACCGGACGACGATCAAATGCTCACCGGGGAGTAATGGCGCGAACAGACGTTCCGGCACTTGCCGCCAAGGTTTGCCGCGCCGACAGGGCTCTAAGCCCCGGTTGGAGAGCAAGCCATGGAACGTCTGTCCGTTGTCGTCGAACCGCTGTTGGCCGAAAGCGCGCCAGAACGCTTTTCCAGTGAACAGCTTGCCCAGGCCCGGGCGCGGGCCGCCACCTCCGGCGAACGCGTCCTCGATGCCCTCGGCGTACTCTGTGAACTGGCGCCGATGCCGTTCATTCACACCCTCGGCGCCACCCTGCATTACCCGGTGCTCGACACCGACAGCCTGTTTGCCGCGACGCCGGTGTTCGACCGGGTCACCCTCGCACAATGCCTGAAACGTGAATTCATCCTGCTGCGCCACAACGACGAAGTGATCGGCGTGTTTGCCGACCCCTTCGACCCGGCGCGGCTGGCCTGGATCGACGATTGCCTGCACGGCGCGCCGCTGCATCTGGTGCACGCCGATGACCTCAAGGCCTATCTGGCCCGCCACGAAGAAAGCTTCCACGCCGTCGAATCGCTGAATGCCCAGGGCGACACTCACCACGAAATCGATACCCTGCAAAGCCTGTCGCTGACCAGCATCAGCGAAGACGCCAGCAGCGTGGTGAAACTGGTCAACTCGACCCTCTACGACGCGCTGAAAATGCACGCCAGCGACATCCACCTCGGCACCACCGGCCACGGTCTGGTGATCAAGTACCGCATCGACGGTGTGCTCAACAACATCAGCAAAGTCCAGGGCAGCGAGTTCGCCGAGCAGGTGATTTCGCGGGTCAAGGTCATGGCTGAACTGGACATCGGCGAGAAGCGCGTACCGCAGGACGGTCGCTTCAAGATCGGTATCAGCGGCCGCCAGATCGACTTCCGTGTGTCGATCATGCCGAGCATTTTTGGCGAAGACGCAGTGCTGCGGGTACTCGACAAACAGGATCTGGCCGACAAGGTCTGCGGTGTGCAATTGCAGGCGCTGGGCTTTGAAGACGAAACCCTGCGCCAGTTGCGCCGCCTCGCTGCCGAACCCTACGGCATGGTGCTGGTCACCGGCCCGACCGGCAGCGGCAAGACCACCACGCTGTACGCGATGATCACCGAGATCAACCACGGCGTGGACAAGATCATCACCATCGAAGACCCGGTCGAATATCAATTGCCGGGGGTGCTGCAAATCCCGGTCAATGAGAAAAAAGGCCTGACCTTCGCCCGGGGTTTGCGCTCGATCCTGCGCCACGACCCGGACAAGATCATGGTCGGCGAAATCCGTGACCCGGACACCGCACAGATCGCCGTGCAGTCGGCGCTCACCGGCCATCTGGTGTTCACCACCATCCACGCCAACAACGTCTTCGACGTGATTGGCCGCTTCACCCAAATGGAAATCGACCCCTACAGCCTGGTCTCGGCACTCAACGCGATTCTCGCCCAGCGCCTGATTCGCTTGGTCTGCGCCAGTTGCAGCGCACCGGTCAATCCTAGCGATGAAGAGCTGCGCGCCTCGGGCCTCGATCCGCAGAAAGTCGACCACTACCACTTCGTCCACGGCAAGGGCTGCGGGCATTGCCGGGGCAGTGGTTATCGCGGGCGCACGGCGATTGCCGAACTGCTGCACCTCGACGACGAGCTGCGCCAGATGATCGTCGAGCGCCAACCGATCAAACAAATCAAAGCCCTGGCCTGTGCGCGTGGTTTGCGCCTGTTGCGCGAATCGGCGCTGGAGCTGGTGGAACAAGGTCGCACCACGCTGGAGGAGATCAACCGTGTCACATTTATCTCGTGAGCGTTTTGTCGCCGTGCTCGGCGCCAGCGGTGTTGGCCTCGGTCAGCGGCGCGGCAGCGACACCTTGTGGCTGGGCAGCGTCGGCTACATCGACGAAGGCTTCCAGAGCTACGCGGTGGCGCTGGACACCCTCGACTGCCTGCTCGGTGAACACGCCGGCGCCGGTGCCGAATTGAGCGTGGTCATCTCCGGGCATTTCAGCCGCTTCTGCCTGGTGCCATGGAGCGCGCAGATCAGCAGCCCTGAAGAACTGCGTGGTTTCGCCCAACTGTGTTTCGAAGACCTGTTTGGCGCGCCGACCCAGCCGTGGAGTCTGGTGCTGTCCGCCGAGCCGGCCGGTTACGACCGCATCGCCAGCGCCTTGCCGCAAGACTTGCTCGAACGCCTGCGCACGCTGGTCAGCGGTCGCGGTCTGCGCCTGCGCTCGGTGCAGCCGTACCTGATGGCGGCGTTCAACCGCTTCGACAAAAGCCTCGATGCCGGCGACTTCCTCTTTGTTGTCGCCGAGCCGCAACGCAGCGTGTTGTTGCTGGCGAGGGAAGGGCGCTGGGCCGGGGTGCGTTCGGTCGGCGGCAGCGACAGCGATGCCGCGTTGAATGCGCTGATCGGTCGCGAACGGCAGTTGCAAGCCTCGACCAGCGAACGCGGGTTCAACGTGTATCTGCATGCCCCGGCGCGCCTCGATGTGCATCCGGACGTGGCGGGTGTGCAACTGCGCACCCTTGAAGACGACGCGATGACCGTGCGTGACGGCTTGTACGTCATGTCCCGGGCGGTGGCCTGACATGCGCGCCCTTAACCTCGATTTTCAACCACGGCCACGTTCCGGACCATTGGGTTGGAGCCTGCTCGGCGGCGGTGTGTTGTTGGCGCTGCTGTGCTTCGGCGTGCAACAGCACCTCGACGCCCACACCGAACAGCAACAAGGTCATCTGCAAACCACGCAGCGCCAGCTCACCGGTGACAGCGGCGCCAAGTCCACCCTGAGCCCGGCGGAAACCCGCGAGCAAGCGGCGAACCTCGCCGAAATGCGCAAGGTCTCGCAGCAACTGCGCCGGCCGTGGGAACGCCTGTTCGCCATGCTCGAAGCGATGCCGCGCGATGACGTCGCACTGCTGAGCCTGACTCCGGATGCGCGCAAAGGCCAGGTGCGGATCAGCGCCGAGGCGCGGGATCTGCAAGCGATGCTCGATTTTCACAAACGTCTGGAAGCCAGCGACGAGCTGTCCGACGTCTCGCTGCTCAGCCACGAGATCGTCGTCAAATCGCCGGAACAACCGGTGCAATTCAACCTGTCGGCGACTTGGGAGATGGGCGATGCGAATCCCTAGACTGATCGTCCACGAGTACCTGCAAGGCCTCGGCATTCCGGGCCTCGCCGGGTTGGCGCTGCTGCTGGTGGCCGTGGCTTGGGCGCTCGGTGGTTTGCTGCCGGGCTGGCAATCGTTGCAGCACTTGAGCCAACAGACTCAGGAAGCCACCGAGTACCTGGCCAAGGTTGAAGACGGCAGCATCGCACCGCCGGTGGTGCCGCAGCGTCAACTGGACGACTTCCGCAACAAACTCCCGGCGCAGCCGCAAGCCACGATCGCCATCGACCGCATCTACGCACTCGCAGCCCAGGAGCACATCACCCTGGCACGCGGCGAATACGCCCTCGGCGTCGACCCGAAAACCCATCTGGCGCGCTATCAGATCCTTCTGCCAGTGCGCGGCAGCTACCCGCAGCTGCGCCGCTTCGTACACGCCTTGCTCGGCCAGTTGCCGGCAGTGGTGGTGGAAGACCTCGAATTGCAACGCAAGAAGATTGGCGACACCGACCTCAATGGCCGGATCCGTATGACCCTTTACCTGTCGAGGTCGTGATGAATACCAAGCGCGTGACAGGGTGGGTAGCGTTCTTCGGCGTAGCGGCCGCGCTGGCGTGGTTGCCGGCGTATTTCTCGCCAAGCGAAGACGCCGATTCCAATGAAGTGGCCGTCGCCACACCGGGGAAAACCCGTGGTGCGCTGCCGGCCAGCACCGCCAAGGCCAAAGATGCGCCGATCAAGGACTTGAGCCCGGCCGGTGATCTGTTCGCCGCCAAGAGCTGGAAGGCCGCGCCGACCCTGGCCACGGTCACCGAAATTGCCGTCAATCCCGCAACAGTGGTGCAAGCCCCGAGCCTGCCACCGGTGCCGTTTCAGTTTGTCGGCCGGCTGCACGACCGCAGCGACCTGCAAGTGTTTTTGCAGAACGGCGAAAAGATCTACGTCGTGCGCAACGGGGATGTGATCGACGACACCTGGAAGATCACCGGCATTTCCGATGTGGAATTGAGCCTGGTTTACCTGCCTTTGCATTTGTCGCAGACCTTGTCTGTGGGGAGTACGCAATGAACCGTTCCCGTTTGCTGATGAGCCTCGGTCTGTGTGCCGGGCTGGCCGCGTGCAGCTCTGCGCAAGTGGCCAACAAGGAAGCCGCCGACCTGATTGAACAGGGTCAGTACGAGGCGGGACTGGCCCGAATCGAAGAAGGCCTGCGCGAGAACCCTCGCGACACCGAATTGCACCTGCTGCTCAACACCGGTCGGGCCAAGGCGATCACGGCGTTGCTGACCGCCGGCGACACCGACCGTTCGCGTCGCGATTTTACCTCGGCGCGCACTGCATACATGCGCGTGCTGACCATCGAGCCGAACAACCGCCGCGCCCAGGATGCCTTGAAGCAGATGGAATACCTGCGCAGCATGGACGAGAAACTCGAGCTGGCCCGGGGCGACCTGCGCCGTGGCGACATCTATGGCGCTGATCGTCAGGTCAAACAGATCCTCGAACTCGACCCGGCCAACCAAGGCGCGCTGGAGCTGCAAGGCAACATTCGCCTGGTGCAGAGCCGTAACGTGATCGCTTATCCGCAACTGCGCACCAAGCTCGATCGTCCGGTGACCCTGGAATTTCGCGACGCCAACCTCAAGACCATTTTTGAAGTGCTGTCGCAGGTTGCCGGGCTGAATTTCATCTTCGACAAAGACCTGCGCCCGGACATGAAAGCGACGATCTTCGTGCGTGACGTGCGCATCGAAGACGCCGTGACCCTGCTGCTGCAACAGAACCAGTTGCACCAGAAAGTGGTGAACGAAAACACCTTGCTGATCTACCCGGATTCGCCGCAGAAAGTGAAGGATTACCAGGAACTGGTGATGCGCACCTTCTACCTGACCAGCATCGACGCCAACACCGCGCTGAACATGGTGAAAACCATGCTCAAGACCCGCGACGTGTTCGTCGACGAACGCCTCAATACCCTGACCATGCGCGACACCGAAGACGCCGTGCGCATGGCCGAGAAACTCCTGCAATCGCAAGACCAGTCCAACCCGGAAGTGGTGCTTGAAGTGGAGGTGATGGAAGTCGCCACCCAGCGCATTCTCGACCTCGGCCTGCAATGGCCGAGCACCTTCGGCGTGGTCAACTCAGATGGTTCACCGGTCACCCTGTTGGGCCAGCTCAAGGGCATCAACTCTGACCGCATCTCCATCGGCCCTTCGCCGCAAGCCAAGATCAACGCGCAGGACAACGACATCAACACCCTCGCAAGTCCGGTGATTCGCGTCAGCAACCGCGAGCAGGCGCGCATCCACATCGGGCAGCGCGTGCCGATCATCAGCGCGACCTCGGTGCCATCGACACAGGGGCCGGTGATCACCGAAAGCGTGACCTATCTGGATGTCGGTCTGAAGCTCGAAGTGACGCCCACCGTGCATTTGAACAACGAAGTGGCGATCAAGATCGCGCTGGAAGTGAGTAACGCCACGCCGCTGGAACCGACCCGTCAGGGCACGATCCCGGTGCAGGTCGATACCCGCAACGCGCAGACCTCGCTGCGTCTGCACGACGGCGAAACGCAGATCCTCGCCGGACTGGTGCGCAACGACCACGGCGCCACCGGCAACAAGATTCCCGGCCTCGGTGACATTCCCGGACTCGGCCGCTTGTTTGGCAGCAACAAGGACACCATCGGCAAATCCGAACTGGTGCTGTCGATCACCCCACGGATCGTGCGCAACCTGCCGTATCAGAGCCCGTCAGACATGGAGTTCTCCACCGGCACCGAAACCAGCATGCACATCCAGGCGCCGGATCGTTCGCAGAGCTACGTGATGCCGTCGCCGGCCGCGCAGCCGCGGGCCGTCGGTGAATCGGCCGTGGCCACCACCCGCGTTACTGTCGAGAAGCCTTGATCATGAACGCCTCCCAACGCGGTTTCACCCTGATCGAAGTCGTGGTGACGCTGGCCCTGATCGGACTGTTGGCGAGCATGGCCGCGCCGCTGACCGAGACCCTGGTGCGGCGTGGCAAGGAGCAGGAATTGCGCAACGCGCTGTACCAGATTCGCGATGCCATCGACGCCTACAAACGCGCGTTCGATGCCGGGTACATCGAGAAGTCGCTGAACAGCAGCGGCTACCCGCCGAACCTGAAAGTGCTGGTCGAAGGCGTGCGCGATGTGCGCAGCGCGAAGGGTGCCAAGTTCTACTTTTTGCGCCGCATCCCGCGCGATCCGCTGGTGCCGACCAAACGTGATGATGAAGGGGGTTGGGGCGTGCGCGCCTACGACAGTTCGGCTCAGAACCCGCGCGATGGCGAGGACGTGTTCGACGTCTACTCCCACGCCCGGGGCAAGGGCCTCAACGGCATCGCCTACCGCGAGTGGTGAACCTCATGCGCCGGGAAAAAGGTTTTACCTTGCTGGAGTTGATGGTGGTGATGGCGATCATCGCCACGCTGATGACCATCGCGCTGCCGCGCTATTTCAACAGCCTCGAAGCGTCGAAGGAAACCACGCTGCGTCAGAGCCTGTCGGCGATGCGCGAGGCGCTGGATCACTTCTACGGCGACACCGGCCGTTATCCCGATTCCATCGAGCAACTGATCGAACAACGTTATCTGCGCAACGCGCCACTCGATCCGATCACCGAACGCAAAGACCAGTGGGTGCTGATCGCGCCACCGGACGGTGTGGCGGGCGGCGTGGCCGACATCAAAAGCGGTGCTACCGGGAGGGCGCGTGATGGCAGCCAGTATTCCGAGTGGTAACCGCGCGCAGCAGGGTGGCTTCACTTACCTGGGCGTGCTGTTCCTGATCGTGGTGATGGGCATGGGCCTGGCCAGTGCCGGTGAATTGTGGTCGACCGCTTCGCGCCGCGACCGTGAACGCCAGTTGCTCTGGGTCGGCACCCAATATGCCCAGGCGCTGCGCAGCTACTACCGCAGTTCGCCGGGACTGGCGCAGTACCCGAAAGAGTTGGTCGACCTGCTCGACGATCAGCGTTTTCCAGAAGCGAAACATCATTTGCGTCAGCTCTATCCGGACCCGATCGGTCAGGGTGAATGGGCGCTGCAACGCGGTTTCGATGGACGCATCACCGGCCTCAACAGTTCTTCGACCGAGCTGCCGTTGAAGCAGGCCGACTTCCCGACGCAGTGGTCGGATTTCGACGGCATGCAGCGTTATTCGGACTGGCAGTTCGTCGCGGAAAAAGCCTTTCTTGAGGGCACTAATGGCCCGGCCAAAGGCCAGTCGAATTTGCCGCAGGCATTGCAGCCATGACTCGTCAGTGGTGGTGCGCGCTGGTCCTCACCGCTGTGGCGTGCTGCGCCAGTGCCGGTGAAGAAGACGAAATGATGGGCTTCATCGTCGACGACACGATCTCGCACATCGGCCACGACTTTTACTACTCGTTCAGTGAACGCCTGCGCGACACCAGCCCGATGGATTTCAACCTGGTGGTGCGCGAGCGGCCCGACGCGCGCTGGGGCAGCCTGGTGACCGTGGAATATCAGCAACGCCTGGTTTATCGGCGCTTCCTGCCGCCGAACACCGTGGAACTGAAGGACGAGGCCTACGCGGCCGCCGACTGGGTTCGACGCCAGGTTGTCCAGCGCAAGCTGGAGGCTCTGTTGCAGGACACCACCGACCTTGAGAAGGACGAACTATGAACAGCACAACGTTCTCACGGCGCAGCGGATTCTGGATCTCGGGGTTGTTGATCGGGCTCGCCAGCGCTGCCGCTGTCCAGGCCACTGAACTGGTCTACACGCCGGTCAACCCGTCGTTCGGCGGCAATCCGCTCAACGGCACCTGGTTGCTCAACAACGCGCAGGCGCAAAACGATCACGACGATCCGGACCTGAAAAGCCGTTCGAGCGTGGCCGGCACCTCGGCGCTGGAGCGCTTCACCAGTCAATTGCAATCGCGGCTGCTAGGGCAGTTGCTGGACAACATCTCCACCGGCAACACGGGGAGCCTGTCCACCGACTCTTTTATCGTCAACGTCATCGACGACTCCGGGGCACTGAGCATTGAAGTGACGGATCGAGCGACCGGTGAGGTTTCGGAAATTCAGGTGAACGGCCTCAACCCATGACGGGCTGACGGTTCCGGGGAGTGATGGACATGAAAAGAATAATCGCGTTAGGGCTGATGTTGGCGACATTACAAGGGTGCAGTCTGCGTGAGCCGATGTCGGCCGAGCAGGACACCGAAACCCCGACCCTGACCCCCAGGGCCTCGACTTATTACGACTTGCTGAAGATGCCGCGACCCAAGGGGCGGCTGATGGCGGTGGTGTACGGCTTCCGTGATCAGACCGGGCAGTACAAGCCGACGCCGGCGAGTTCGTTTTCCACCAGCGTGACCCAGGGCGCGGCGTCGATGTTGATGGACGCGATGCAGGCCAGTGGCTGGTTTGTGGTGTTGGAGCGGGAAGGGCTGCAGAACCTGTTGACCGAACGCAAGATCATTCGCGCGTCGCAGAAGAAGCCGAATACGCCGGTGAATATTCAGGGTGAGCTGCCGCCCTTGCAGGCGGCGAACATGATGCTTGAGGGCGGGATCATCGCTTATGACACGAATGTGCGTAGCGGTGGGGAAGGGGCGCGGTATCTGGGGATTGATTTGCAGCGTGAGTATCGGGTGGATCAGGTGACTGTGAACTTGCGTGCGGTGGATGTGCGCAGTGGGCAGGTGCTGGCGAATGTGATGACCAGCAAGACGATTTATTCGGTGGCGCGCAGTGCGGGGATTTTCAAGTTTATCGAGTTCAAGAAGTTGCTTGAGGCTGAAGTGGGTTATACGACGAATGAGCCGGCGCAATTGTGTGTTCTGTCGGCGATTGAGGCGGCGGTGGGGCATATGGTGGCGCAGGGGATTGAGCGGCATTTGTGGCAGGTGGCGGGGGACAGTTCTGTGCCTGGGCAGGATGATGTGTTGAATCGGTATTTGACTCAGAACAAGGTTGATCCGGAGGCGGAGTGAACGTGGCGGCCTTCGGGCCGACCAGGTTCTGGTTGGGCGGTGAGTTCCGGTTGACTGGGTGCATATCCATTGCTGCGGTAATGGCTGCTTAGGGTTCCGCCCTGACGGCGGGTCACCTTTTCCAAACGCCGAAAAGGTAACCCAAAAGGCTTGCTCCTACGTGCGGCCCGCTCGCTGGGGCTCGGGGTTCCTTCGCTGCGGGATTGATCCGGGCGCAGCGTCTCCGGTTTGCTTCGCTGCACCTACTCCCGCTGTGTTTGGCTTCGCCAAACGGTCGCTGCGCTCCCACGCCCGGATCAATCCCGGAACGAAGCCTTCCGACGTCGCCCGTGGATCAAGATCAAAAGCAGGCGAGCTGACACTCGGCCTATTGAGTGGTGAGTAGCGCAGCGTGGTCGGCTTTGGATTTGTGGTGGATTCGCCCCTCACCCCAGCCCTCTCCCGAGGGAGAGGGAGCCGATTTTTGGGCCTTTCAAAATCTGAGTTCAACGCGGTATCGCACGTCGGCGTACAAAGCTGAAAAACCTGAGTTCGACTCGGTATTTCATGTCGGCATACATCTCCCAAACACCACGTTCAGTTCCCTCTCCCTCCGGGAGAGGGCTAGGGTGAGGGCTGCGATCTGAAGTGTGTTTAAAAAAGTGTCTGAATCGGCGGAACCTTCCCACAAGGTTTTCGGGTTGTCTGTAGGCAACTTTCCGCATCACAGGACAGCATCCTCAGACTCATCAACAGATTTTCCGCGCTGTCTACTGTCAAGGTTGACAGTAGACAGCGTAAAAAGCCGTGCCTACCTTGATCCAGCCAGATTCGGTATCTGGTCACAGGACATGACGATCAAGGAGATAAACATGGTGACTGAATTTGTTTTTCCGAGCGAAGAAAGCCCTTCCTCGGGTTCCCTGCGCGCGAATATCAATGGTGTGGCATTCGTGTCGGACGGTTTGAATTTCGCTTATGACTATCACGTTCCTATGCGGCGGATGTATCTGACGTTGGCCGCTGCTCAGGAAACGCAGGATTCCCAAGGAAAAACAGTGGTCAACGTCATTGAGGTTGTATTCAGTGCCGAGATAGAAAACGGTCGCAGTGATATCGTTAACGGGCTCGTGGCCGCAGCCTATTCCACAATGGAGAAGGTAGGCGGGAAATCCTCAACTCGGATCTTCAACGCCGATGAAGGCTCGTTCGATATAACCTTTGATCGCGAGAAGAATCTCTACAAAGGCAAGTTTCACTTCCAGTCAAAAGATGCTGTACATCCCGGTGTTCTGATCAGCGACGGTGAGTTCGATATCACGGGCCGAGACAGCTTTACCATCTAGCTGGAAAGCAGATTTCCCAGCACGCGTCGGCATAATCAGTATCTATTTCGCGTGAGCGTCCAACGTGTTCGCAAAACTTTTGGGGTCTCGTTCGTCACCTGATAGATAACCAGGTAGTTTGAGAACGGAGAGGCGGCCGGTTTTGGCGCTTTCCGAGACTTGAATTCAACTCGGTATTGCACGTCGACGTATCTCTCTCAACCTCCTCGGTCAGTTCCCTCTCCCTACGGGCGATCCAGCTTTTCGGGAGGGGCAGGGTGAGGGGCTCTTGCTTCGAAGCTTCAAAATCAGAGTTCAGCTCGGTACTTCACGTCGGCGTACATTTCCCAAACCACTCGGTCAGTTCCCTCTCCCTCCGGGAGAGGGCTAGGGTGAGGGCTGCGATCTGAAGTGTGTTTAAAGAAGTGTCTGAATCGGCGGAACCTTCCCACAATGTTTTCAGGTTGTCCGTCGGACGTCCGCTCTCTAGCCTATGTTCGTCGCTGTCAATTCAGTGACCGGGCGTGGAAACCCGAGTAACTACAGAGCGCACAAGCGCCATTCATAACGTATCCTTGCGCACCTTCACTGTGTGCACTTTGTTATGGCGGCTGTGCGTGGGAGACCTTGTGTCTGCCGGGTTGCCTCTGTCCCGGGTTTCCAACCTGCGTACAGCTGCCACCTATTCGCTTGGAAACCGAATGGGGGCAACTGGCGGTGAATCAAGCGCTGGATCACGTCGAGTTGAAGGATGGCTGATTGATCGTTCCCACGCAGAGCGTGGGAACGATCAAAAAAACCGTACCTCCACGGGAAGCGCGGTTTCTTGTGTTGAGACGAGGAAGCGATCTTAACCGGGGTCGCGTCGAGGGTACTCCTGACGCGCATGCAAGATGCTCACAATCTCAATTTGGTCCGCCACTTGATAAACGACGAGATAGTTCGGGCTTACCACAATCTCTCGAGTGCCGGGAGAGCGGCCTTTGCGATACAGGTGTGGATGCCAACAAAGCGCAGATGTAGTTTTTACGACGGACTTGTGAAGTGCAGTCGCCGCTACAAAATTTCGCTCGCCAATGTACTTCAGGATTTTCGAGAGTTCGACCCGAGCCTTGGGTCGCCACTTAATCTGCATCAGCGCTTTTGCGCATTGATTCCATCAAGGCATTGATTTCCTCCATCACTTGCTCATGGGGAATACTCGGACGCGGATCATCGAGAGACGCTTGTACTTCCGCCCTGAACCAGCGGTCATAGCTCGCAGCCTGTTCTTCAGGATCAAGATCCGAGACGACTGGGCACAGCGGGTCAATCATCTTTGGGTCGCTCATGGCACCTCCGGGATCAATGCCTGGAAGTCTATTCGGTAAGGGGAATGTTGTCGTGGTTGTCCGGATGAGTTGCACGTCGGTCGAGCTCCGTAGGGTTCAGGTTGTCCCGAAAAATCCTAGTCCTTGCGCTTCCGACGGCCAACCGCCAGAGGTAGTAGGAAAACGTGCAGCTTTTCCAGAAGCCATTCCTTTTTCTGTAGGACGTGGCGGGTCTGAAGCTTTAAAGAACGCGGGTCGTTGATCGGTCCTACGGACACAAAAAAACCGCGACCCCCCTCACCAGAGAATCGCGGCCCATCAACACCCAACCCCTACTGCTGCAACACCGTCGCCTGGTTAGCCGACCCGAACTGCTGAATATTCGCGGTCTGCGTCACCCCACTCTGATCGACATTGGCAATGTTCCCCGTCCCGCCCTGGGTCACATACGCCACGTTCATCGTATCCGCCTGTTTAACAGTGATCATGTTGTCACTGCCATACAACTGCGCGGTATACGCCTGGTTGCCAGTCCCGGATTGATCGAACTCAGCACTGTTGCCGGTGCCATTCGAAGAACCCTGAATCAGGTTGGTCGTCCCGCGCTGATCCGAGATCAGAATGTTGTCGCTACCGTTCTGATCAAAATACAGCTCGTTATACGACTCCGCCTGACTGACCGTGGTTTTGTTGCCGGTCCCGGTCTGGTGCGTGGTCATCACGTGCCCGACGCCATCCTGAGTGAAGCTGGCGATGTTGCCATTGCCCGCTTGTGTGACGGTCGCACGCTGGTTGCTGCCGAACTGTCCACCCGATTGCGGGCCTTTCCAGTTGCTGGCGTAGACCTTGTTGTCGTTGCCCACGGAGGTGGCGCTGAGCGTGTGGCCGTCGCCGCTTTGGTAGGTGTAGTGCACGTTACCGTTGCCAACCTGGTAAAGCGCCAGTGTCGAGTTGACCGATTCGAACTGGTCGGCGTAGATCGCGTTGGTGTTGCCGACCTGGGTGACGGCGGCGGTGTTGTTTCCGCCGAAGCTTTGGTCGACCACGGTTTCGTTGCTGTCGCCGTATTGGTTGACGGTGGCCTGACTGGCGAGTTGCGAGTCTTGCCAGATTTCGCTGCCGTTGAGGTTACCG
Source organism: Pseudomonas sp. 43A (assembly GCF_013363935.1). Lineage (NCBI taxonomy): Bacteria > Pseudomonadati > Pseudomonadota > Gammaproteobacteria > Pseudomonadales > Pseudomonadaceae > Pseudomonas > Pseudomonas sp. 43A. Next base: position 4,708,709 of record NZ_CP054880.1, on the reverse strand, counting down.
AACTGGTTGATGGTGATGTTGCCGCCGGTGCCGTTGCGCTGATCGCCGTAGGCGTAGTTGCTTTCGCCGGCCTGGTTGATGCCGATCTGCCCGCCGTTATGGGTGACCTGTTCGGCGGTGCCGTAGTTGGCGGTGCCGTATTGGGTGATCACCGAACTGTTGCCGCTGCCTTCATAGAGTTGTTCGATGTTGGCTTCGTTGCTGTCGCCGAACTGGAAGGTTTTGCCTTCGCTGCCGTTCTGCGAGTCCTGATAGATGAACGAGAAGTTGCCGGTGCCTTGCTGCTGTTGCAGCGCGCTGTTCGGTGAACCGAAGCCCAACGACTGGCTGGCGTGGGCGGTGTTGAAGGCGCCGATCTGTTGTTGGGTGATGGTGGCGTTGTCTTCGTAAAGTTGTTCGGCGTAACCGGCGTTGTAGTCGCCGACCGCGTCCTGGGTGATCACGCTGGTGGCGTGGTCTTGCACGGCGGCGGCGTCGTTGCCCTGGCCCAGTTGGGTCTGGGTGGCGGTGCTGAACGGCGCCTGGGTCTGTTTCACGTCGGCGATGTTGGCGGTACCGACCTGGCTTTGGTTGGACAGGCTGTCGTCGGCCATCGCCTGGGCACTGATCATGACCAGGATGGCGGCGGTGAGGGGCGTCAGTTTGAACATGATGAACTCTCCGATGATTTGCAGTGCTTAGCGATATTGCTTGACCGAAACGCTCATGCCGTTGCCCGACTGGGTCACGGCGCTTTGCAGCCCCGCGCCGGCCTGCTCGATGCTGGCGTCGTTGTTGTTGCCGTTTTGCGAAATCTGCGCGCGGTTATGGCTGCCGTTCTGCGTGATGGAAGCGGCGTTGCCGGAACCGTTCTGGTTGATCAGCGCCATCAGGTCGCTGCCCTGTTGCAGGATGTACGCCTCCTGATTGCTGCCCGACTGCACGATCTGCCCGAGCAGCGACTGACCGTTCTGTTGCAGCAGGGCGACGTTGGCCTGGCCGAGCTGGTCGATCAGGGCTTGCTGACCCACGGGTGGGGGCAGTTCGCCGAGGTCGCTGCTGGTTGGGGCAAGGTCATCGTTTTCCATCAGGTCGTCGGCGCGCGCACCGGCACTGCTGCACAGCAGAAGCAGGCAAAGCAGGGCGGCGGTCGGCGTGTTCATGGCTCACATCCTGTCAGGCGTTAACCGGTTCGAAGTCGACCCCAGCCACCCGAGAGTGGCTGGGGATCTGGCTTACAGCGTGGTCACCGAAACCGTGCGCACGGTGCCCTGGGACGAGCGGATCGTCGCGGTCGGGTTGGCCGATGGCACTACCAGCGTGTTGTTCAGCGTCAGCCGCCAGCGTCCGGTCACCGGTACGGTGGTGGTGCCGAGGGTGACCAGCCCGGTCGGGGTGGTGACCTGCACGGTGATGGTGTTGCCGGTGGTCACTGACGAGGTGCCAGTGAAGTCCCAATTGAAACGTCCACCTGCTCGCGCCTGCACCGTGGAAGCGGTGACGGTGAAGGTTTCCGCCGCTGGCCGTGGCGACACTTGCACCGTGACTGTGGCCGGCGTCGACAGGGCGCCGAAGCTGTCCCGGGCGATGTAGGTGAAGGTCGTGGTAAATGCCGTGGTCACGGTGGCCGGTGGCGTGTAGTTGATCACCGTGCCGTCAGTGCTGACCGTGCCGCGGCCGGCGGCCGGTTGGGTCAGGCTGGCGACGCCCAGCGGCACGTTGCCTTCCGGATCGGTGTCGTTGGCCAGTACGTTGATCGGGATTGCCACACCCAACGTGGCGACGCTGTCGGCGACGGCGGTCGGTGACCGGTTTGGCGCGACGGTAATCGTCACGGTCGCCGGGTTGGCCGAAGCCAGGCCTTTGGCGTCCTGCGCTTTGTAAGTAAACGTCGTGGTCAGTGGCGCGTTGACCACGGCGGGCGGCGTATAGACCACAGCGGCGGTGCCACTGAGGGCTACGGTGCCTTGGCCGGCCGCCGGTTGAGTCAACGCGGTGATGCCCAGCGGATTATCGCCATCGGGATCGCTGTCGTTGGTCAACAAGCTGAGGGTGATCGGCACGCCGAAACTGGTGCTGCCGGTGTCAGCATTGCTGATCGGCGCCTGGTTTTCGCCAGTGTCCGGCGCAGTGCCGACCACGACGACCGCCTCGGTGTCACTGCCGCCGGCGGCAGATTTCACGGTCACGCTGGCCGGTGGCTGAGTCAGGTCGGCGACGGTGATCCGTTGCAGGGTGCCGGTTTTCGACAGGCGTCCGTAGCCTTGGGCAACCATGTCCGGGACCGCCACTTCATCGGTCGATGTCGCTTCGATCAACAAGGTTTTGTTGGCCCAGTTGTAGCGTGCAGTCTGCACTTTCACCACGTCGGTGAGTTTGCTCGACACCGAGGTCGGGCGAGTAGTACCGGCCGGGTTGGTTGCGGTCACTACGACGACCGAAGGCAGAGTGCCGTTGCCCAGGCGCTGGCCGAAGAACAAACCGGTATTGTCACCGGTCAGGCTGGTCTGGCACGGGGTCGGCGGAGGGCCAGGAAGCAACGCGACGGTTTCACGGAAGCACAGGGTCGAGCTGCTGTCTGCCTTGGCGAACACTTCGGCACGCACACCGGCCGAGGTGCGGCGATAGGTGGCGCGGTCGATGTCGACATGGGTTTGCTGACGGCTGTCGAGCACCTTGCCAGCGACAGTGAACAGGGTGGTCTGAATGGTGCCGGCGCCGGACGGCCCGACGATGCGTACGAAGTTGGTGTTGAACGGGCTGCCGGTTACCGCTTCAGTGAGGTTCGGGTCGCCGACGAAGGTTTCGACGCCGCCGGTGTCCGGGTTCACTTCGGTGTAGGGGCCGTTGACGCTACGCAGGAACGGTCCGATGGCTCCATTGACTGCGCCAGTGAAGTCGCCTGGCGGGCCGATGCCAACGTCCTTGGTGATGTTGATCGCGCGGCGGCCGGGGGTAGTGACATTGACGGTTTCGACGCCATACGGGTGAGTGATGACGTAGGTGCCGGCCACAGGGACGTTCACCCGGATACGGATCCGCGCGAAGCTTTGTTGATCGCCGTCAGCCGGGTTTTCCGAGGCGAACGCCGCTTCGATCCCGGCGACATACGCGTCCATGCCATAACCGGCACCGTTGTTGGGGATCGTGGTTTCGGCGAGGAACCAAAAGGCTTCCGGCGGCCAGTTGTCGGGGAACACCATCGGCAGGCTGTCATCGAAGATGCCCGGTTCCGGCAGCAGGGTGCACATGTAGGCCGGTGGCGTGGTGACGCCGACGCGCGAACTGGCGGCGCGCGACTGGCACAGTTCCATCGACAGGTTATTGCTGTCCTGATACCACATCGGGAATTTCCCGGTGGCGAAGGTGTAGGGGCCGGGGTCGACGGCGGCAAGTTGCGCATAGGCACTGCCGGTCAGCGAGAGAGCGAGCCCGAGCGCGTTGAGCGCAAAGCGTGGCCACTTGTTCATGATGCCTCCTGATGCGGATCTGGGCATGTGAGCGTTCATTGCACGATGACCACTTCTTCGGTGTCGCTGCCGCCGTTGGACGACGTCACGTGAACCTTGGCTGGCGGTATCGGCGAGATTCCGGTGGCCAGGGTTTTCACCGCGCCGTCGCCGCTCAGCGCACCGATGGCGGCGCCGCTGCCGGAGGTGGCGGTGAGGACCGGTGGCGAGGTTTCGTCACTGGTCGAGGCCACCACGGTCAGTTGTCCGGAGCTCAAGCTGTATTGCGCGCTCTGGATCACCACCAGGTCGGTCAGGGTCATGGGCAGGGTGGTCGGCGTGCTGCTGGCGATGGCCAGGTGGTTGTCGGCGGTCACTTGCAGGACGCTCGGCACGGTCGGGTTGGCCGACGATTGCGCGTACCAGGCACCGGTGGAATTGGCTTCGGTCATATTCAGCACCGGAGTGAAACTGGTCACGGCGACGGTGCCCGGCGCGGGTGGTGCGAGGACGAACACGTCTTGTTGGGCCACCGGCGCGCTGGTCCCCGCTTTGCGCGAGTAGGTGCTGCGCTGGGTGATCATCGGCGTTGGCCGCACCACGGTGGACAACTTGCCGGAGACCGCGAACGTGGTGGAACGCAGGTCGAGACCGTTCGGGCCTTCGATGCGCACGTAGTTGGTGTTGAACGGGCTGCCGGTGACCGCCTCGCTGAGGTTCGGGTCGCCGACAAATTGCTCGGCCGCGCCGCTCACCGGGTTGGTCTCGGTGTAAGGGCCGTTGACGCTGCGCAGGAACGGGCCGATGTCACCCTTGAGCGCGCCGTCGTAGGTTTTCGGCGTGCCGATGCCGATGTCGCGGGTCATGTTGATCGCGCGGCGACCGGGGGTGTCGATGTTGAACACGTCGACGCCGTACGGGTGGGTGATCACGTAGGTGCCGGCGGTGGGCACATCGACGCGAATGCGGATCCGCGCGAAGCTGACTTGATCGCCTTCGACCGGTTCTTCGGCGGCGAAGGCGGCTTCGATGGCGCTGACGTAGGTCAGGTCGATCCCGCGCGCCGCGTCGACGAGGGTGGTTTCACCGGTGAACCAGAATGCTTCGTCAGGGAAATTGGTCGGGAAGACGATCGGTTGCGCGTCGTCGAACACCCCGGGAGTCGGCAGCAGCGAGCACATGTACGACGGCGCGCCGGGTGCGCTCGGTACGCGAGAACTGAGTGCTTTGGACAGGCACAGGTCCAGGGTGCGACCGTGGGTGTCCTGATACCAACTGGCGAAACCACCGTTGGCCGGCGCGTACGGACCGGGGTCAACAGCAAACAAAGCGGCCTGAGCAATGCCCTGGGCCAAGGCGCTCACGACCAGGACGGTCGCGGTTTTGGACAGTAAAGGGTGCATGAGTTAATCCCTCTATCAAAGTACCTGCCCCTTGGGGATGGGTCAGTTGCAGAGGGCCTGTACACCTTCCATGCCAAGGTGCGGTGGATGGGTGGGAGAGGGCCGGGGTAGAGGGGTTGGTGGGCGGGATGGTGAGATTTCTGGCCTGCGGAGAAAGGGCGTCATCCCCCAGGATTGGGGAAGGTGGGGATGACCACTGAACATCTGTCGGATAAAGAGCCTGTGGGAGCGAGCTTGCTCGCGAATGCGGACTTCCTGTGATGAAAATGTCGACTGAACTGCCGCCTTCGCGAGCAAGCTCGCTCCCACAGGGATTTGTGTTGTTCGTGGGGGCGGTGTTATCGGGTCGATATCCCCGCAACCGGGCAAACCCCCACCCGTGGGCTATAACCCTATAGGGACGTATCGGGAAGTCGCCGCCATGAACATGCAGTCGAAATCGTTACCGGTCGAGGAGGGCAATCTGCGCTTGGGCTCGCGCAAGCAGTCGTTCAACCTGTTGCGCTGGTTTTCGCTGATCAGCATGGCGGTGATCGGCACCGTGGCCATCGCACTTGGCGCGGTGTCGACGCGGTTCGTGATTGAGGAAAGCGTGCAGCGCGATGCCTTGCTCACGGCGCAATTCATCCAGGCCATCGCATCGGCCGAGGTGCGCCACGTATCCATTCCCAACATCCGCACGATGGGTGAATTGCTCGATCCACGCCAGGACAAGGATTTTCCGGATGTCGATCCGCAGGCCCGGGCGGGTGCGCGGGGTGAATTTCTCGATCACATAGAACACTTGCCGGACGTGATCCTCGCCAACATTTATGCGCCTGACCGCCAAGTGATCTGGTCGACCAACCCGGTTCTGATCGGTACCAGCATTCATGCCGACGAAGACCTCGATCGCTCCTTCAACGAAAAGATTCCGGTGTCGGCCAGTTACCACGACGTCGACAAGGCGCGTGAGGAGCAGAAATTCGTCATCCCGCCGGATTACATCTTCATCGAGAACTACATTCCGCTGTTCGACGCCGAGGGCAAGAACGTCACGGCGATGGTCGAGATCTACAAGGAACCCAAGGACCTGATCGCGCGTATGGAGCGCGGCTTGACCCTGATCTGGCTGGCCACTGCACTGGGTGGCGGACTGATTTATCTGGGGCTTTACTGGATCGTCCGGCGCGCGGCAATCCTGCTCGCGGCCCAGCAAAAACAACTGATCGCCAACGAAACCTTTGTTGCCCTGGGCGAGATGTCTTCGGCGGTGGCGCACAGTTTGCGCAATCCGCTGGCGACCATCCGTTCCAGTGCCGAGCTGGCGCTGGAGTTCGATGCCGGTCCGGCAGAAAAGAACATCAAAGACATCATCGGTCAGGTCGATCGCATGTCGAAATGGGTGCGCGAGCTGCTGCAGTCCCTGCGTCCGCTCAACGATGATCCGGAACCGGTGAACCTGGTGGCGACGCTGCACGAAAGCCTCGTCGCTTTTGAACAGCAGATCGCCAAGGCGGGCGTGCAGGTGGTGTTTCATCCGCAACACACGCCGATGGTGCTCAGTCAGCCGGTACAACTGACGCAGATCCTCAACAGCCTTCTGGCCAATGCGCTGGAGGCGATGGACAAGGGCGGCACACTGACCGTCAGCCTGGAACCGAGCGAAGAGCGTGGCGTGTGCGTGGTGCTCAGCGACACTGGCAAAGGCATGAATGAAGAGCAACGCACCATGGCCTTCCGGCCGTTTTTCACCACCAAAACCGGTGGTCTTGGCGTTGGCCTGGTGCTGGTCAAACGCATCATGGAGCGCTTTGGCGGCGGCGTGACCCTGGACAGCCGCGAAGGCGAGGGCACCACCGTTCGTCTGGCCTTTCAGCTTGTCCCATAAATCCGCAAAATTTCTCTGAACTTCCCCCACCAGTGGGTGTCAAGCCCCGGTCACCGGGGAGTGGGGAAACCCACAGACCTTCCAAGTCACTGTTACAACTGGAAATAATTTATTGGCGCAGTAGTTGCAAAACACCATCACCCCTTCCTTGATGAGGCGGCTGGTGATGGACAGAACAACGCGTGACCCAAGCAACACCTTTTTGCTGACGCCCTTGAGCGTCTTTCTGATGTTGACCCTCGGCACCATGGCCGGCGTTCGCGCCAGTCCGATCGATGACGAGCGACAGCCAGAAACCTCCGACCCGTCGGCGTACTACGACGAACCGGCCGACCGCGCCGGTGCGCTCAACGCCATTTTGACCATGCCCGAGGCCAACGAAGATTCCTTCGATTTGCCGGACGGGGTCAAAGGCGATCGCGCTGAAACGCGTATCGAAAACGTCCTGCCGCCGTCCGTGCAGACCAGTTTCAACTACCCCACCAACGGCAAGCCGAGCCCGCTCTATGGCGCGCAGCCGTTCACCCAGCAGTTGACCCTGTTCGAAGAGTTCGGCCCGGAAAAACTCGACCCGACCACTCCGGCCGCGCCGCTGCCATTTCCACCGGCGGCGATTGGCCCGGCGCCCGCGCAGGACCCGAATAACGTCGCTCGTAGCGCGCCACCCGGCACGGCCCTCGATGCCTTCCTGCGGCAACCGGGGCTGACGCCATTCCCCAGCCAGTTCTCCAATGTGGTCGACCGCAACCCGTGGCAGGCGCAGATTGAGGTATTCCTCAACCGCCACATCGGCTCGTCCGCCGAAGGCCGGCCACCCGGAAAAGGCTGGGCGCACCAACGCTGGAACGAGTTCTACCCGCAAGCCGCCTACAAAACCGCGCAGACCGGCGCGCGGATCAATGGAGGCCTGCGCGACAGTCGACAAATGCATGGCTATACGATGGGCGAATTCGGTCCCGGCGGTCTGTACCACAACGTCGCTGGCGTACCGGCGACCGATGGCACTGCCAAAGGTGTCGATCCGCGTTTCCACCCGAACATGCCGGTGCAAAACCACAACGCGGTGTGGACCTTCGACGGCACACTGCCGCCGAAACTGTTGATGGTGCGCTACGGCCAACCGGTGATGATGCGTCACTACAACGGCTTGCCGATCGACCCATCGGCCAACCGTGGTTTCGGCCTGCACACCATCAGCACCCATGAGCACAACGGCCACGCGCCAGCGGAAAGCGACGGCTATGCCAACGCCTTCTTCTTTCCGGGGCAGTTCTACGACTATCGCTGGCCGATCCAGCTCGCCGGTTACGACAGCATCAACACCAAGGCCGAAGACCCGCGCGCGGCGTTCCCGTGCGCACCGGGCGAAACCCTGTGGGTCAACGACCTCGCACCGGCGAAGAAGACCTGCGACAACGGCACCATCAAGATCCGCGGCGACTGGCGCGAAACCATGAGCACCCACTGGTTCCACGACCACATGCTCGATTTCACCGCGCAGAACGTCTACAAGGGCAACGCGGCGATGATGAACTATTACAGCGCGCTGGATCGCGGCAACGAGTCGGTGAACGACGGCGTCAACCTGCGTCTGCCCAGCGGCAGCGCCTTGCCGTGGGGCAACCGCGACTACGACGTCAACCTGGTGTTTGCCGACAAGGCCTGGGATCAGGAAGGTCAGTTGTGGTTCAACCCGTTCAACACCGACGGCTTCCTCGGTGACCAGGTGCTGGTCAACTGGCAGTGGAAACCGACCCTCGACGTGCGTGCGCGCAGTTATCGCTTCCGCATCCTCAACGGCTCGGTGTCGCGCTACTTCAAACTGGCGTTGGTGCGTGAAATAAAAGGCAGCGGTGGCGAGTTTCAGGGGCCGAAAAACTCCGGCGTGACCTACAGCCGTGTGCCGTTCCACATGATTGCCAACGACGGCAACATCATGGAACACAGCGTACCGTTCGACGGCAGCATGGACCTCGACGCCGATGGCGATAAACAGAACCACAACGCGATCTTGCCGACCCAGGGTATCGCCGAGCGCTTCGACATCATCGTCAACTTCTCGAAAAACGGCATCAAACCGGGGGACAAGCTGTTCTTCGTCAACCTGCAGGCTCACGATGACGGCAAGGGGCCCAAAGAGGTCATTCCGTTGGGCGACATCCTGTCGGAGAAATACCTGGCGGTGATCAAGCAGACCAGCAAAGGCCCGCAGTGGGACAAAGGCGATCCAGCGGTGGGCAAGGTCTTGCAGCTCAACGTCAAGGCTTACACCGGCCAGGATCTGGCGATGAACCCGGCAGCCTACGAACCGGCCAAACCGGGCAAGGCTGAGGGGCTGGTGATGATCCCGCTGAAGCTCCACCGCGACAACGCCGCCGATAAAGCCGTGCTGGCCAAGGCCCGTCACCGCACCTTCACCTTCGGTCGTTCCGACGGTACCGATGAGGCGCCGTGGACAGTCAAGACCGATGGCGGCTTCGGCTTCCACATGGACCCGCGTCGCCTGAACGCTTCGACGCAACTGTCGAGCGGCCCGACCGACGCCGGTGTTACTGGCTTCGGCACCCTCGAAGTGTGGAACATCAAGGCTGGCGGCAAGGGCTGGAGCCATCCGGTGCATGTGCACTTCGAGGAGGGGATCATCCTCAGTCGCGGCGGCAAGGCACCCCCAGAGTGGGAAAAGTGGGCGCGCAAAGACGTCTATCGTATTGGCTCGGAAGCGGATGGCCTGGACAGCGTCGAGATGGCGATCAACTTCCGCGAGTTCGCTGGAACCTACATGGAGCACTGCCACAACACTCAGCATGAGGACAACTCGATGCTGCTGCGCTGGGACCTGGAGAAACCCGGTCAGCTGCAATTGATGCCAACCCCATTGCCGAGCTGGGACGGTGTGCGCTACGTCAACTCTGCTGCACTGCCAACCTTCCGCAACGGTGACGGCATGGGCCCACAAGTGGTGGTCAAGCCATGAACCGCCGGCACGGTGATCGCCCTGTGCATACCCCGCGCTCCCGGGCGCTGGGCATGCACCTGGTGCTGCTGCTGGTGGCCTGTGTGCTCGGCAGCCGTGTGCTGCTGGCGCACCAGGCCAGCGTCGGCGAACCGCCAGCGGCCAGTGAATCCGCCACCCCGTGGGGTGGCGACTATTTCCCCAATACCCTGCTGACCGATCAGGACGGTCGGCAGGTGCATTTTTTCGATGACCTGATCAAAGACAAAGTGGTGGTGATCAACTTTATCTTCACTTCGTGCAGCGACTCTTGCCCACTGGAAACCGCACGCTTGCGCCAGGTGCAGAAACTGCTCGGCGAGCGGGTCGGGCAGGACATCTTTTTCTACTCGATCAGCATCGACCCGATCAGCGACACCCCCGAAGTGCTCAAGGCTTACGCGCAACGTTTCAAGGTCGGCCCCGGCTGGAAGTTTCTCACCGGCGAATTCGACGACGTCACTGACCTGCGCAAGAAACTCGGGTTGTTCATCGAAGGCGTCGACAACGGTCGCAGCAAGGACCACAACCTCAGCCTGATCGTCGGCAACCAGACCACCGGGCGCTGGATGAAGGCCTCGCCGTTCGAAAACCCGTGGATCCTCGCCGATCAACTGGCCAACACCCTACAGAACTGGAAGCAGCCGAGCATCGAGGAAAGCTACGCCAACGCGCCGGACATTCGTCCGCCGAGCAATGGCGAAGAACTGTTTCGTACCCGCTGCGCCTCGTGCCACAGCCTCGGCCCGCAGGACGGTCAGGGCATCGGCATGCGCAGCATCGGCCCCGATCTGATTGGGGTAACGCGTAATCGAGATCCGAAATGGCTGAACCGCTGGATTCGCGAACCGGATCGCCTGCTCGCGGAAAAAGACCCGATTGCCCTGCAACTGTACGAACAGTTCGAGCGAATTCCGATGCCTAACCTGCGCCTCGACGAGGCATCTGCGCAGTCGATCATCGATTTCCTCAACGATGAAACCGAGCGTCAACATCCGTCCACCAAAGCCTTGGCCGACGGCGCTTTGACGCCAGTAAAACCGGGCGATCCAGCCGCGACGGTGAGTCAGATGCGGTAGCGGCGAAATAGCATCATAGAACCGTGTGTCGCGGTCAGAGCCACCTACACTGATGGCTGTAAGCAGCGCGATACAAAACTCCAGGGCCACTCCCATGCAGCGACTGGAAGCACAAAAAACCTCTGCACCGAACCCATCGGTCGCAGGCAAGAGCTGGCGCGAACAGTTCAATCTGCTGCGCTGGTTCTCGCTCGCGAGCTTTTTCATCATTGCCGCCGTGGCGGTGGGCCTTGGCTATATCTCCACGCGTTTCGTCGTCACCGAAAGCGTTGAGCGCGATGCGTTGCTGACCGCGCAATTTGTTCAGGCCATCGGCGCGGCGGAAATACGCCACGCCGGTATCACCCCGGCGCGGACCATGGGCGAAATGCTCGACCCGCGCCAGGACAACAACTTTCCCGATGTCGATCCGGGCGCCCATGCGGCGGCCCGCGCCGAGTTCCTCGACCACGTCGAGCACCTGCCGGATGTTCTCCTGGCCACGGTGTATGCGCTGGATCGCACGGTGATCTGGTCGACCAATCCAGAACTGATCGGGATTAAATTCGAGGATGACGACGAGCTCGACGAGTCATTCGAGATGAAAGTCGCGGTGTCCTCCAGTTACCACAAGATCGACGATGAGAAGCCCGAGCAGCAGTTGCTGCGCGAACCGAAATACCTGTTCATCGAGAACTACATCCCGATGTTCAACGCCGACAAAAGCAAAGTCATCGCCATGGTCGAGATCTACAAGGAACCGGCAGATCTGGTCGACCGCATCGACCGTGGATTTGCCTCGATCTGGGCAGCGACGTGTTTCGGTGGCGCGGCGATTTTTCTGGCGTTGTTCTGGATCGTCCGCCGCGCCGCGAAGTTGCTGCAGAGCCAGCAGCAACAACTGATCAGCAACGAAACTTTTGTTGCCCTCGGCGAGATGTCATCGGCGGTCGCGCACAGCCTGCGCAATCCGCTGGCGACCATTCGCTCCAGCGCCGAACTGGCCCAGGAAATCGCTAGCCCCGGTGCGCAGCGCAATATTGGCGACATCATCAGCCAGGTCGATCGCATGTCGCGCTGGGTCCGCGAATTGCTGGTATCGCTGCGGCCGATGAACGACGACGGCGAGGCGGTGGATCTGGTGATGGCGGTTGAAGACACCTTTGGCGCATTTGATGCATTGATCAAACGCAGTGGCGTCGAAGTGCGATTCAGTCCGCAAAACTGCGCGCCGGTCGTCAGTCAAAAGGTGTTGCTCACGCAAATACTCAATAGCCTGTTTGCCAATGCCCTGGAAGCCATGCCCAAGGGCGGTGTGCTCAGCGTCGAATTCGAATCGCTGCAGCCCGACAGCGTGCGCCTGACCGTGAGCGATACCGGCAAGGGCATGAGCGCGCAGCAGCAACTGTTGGTGTTCAAACCGTTTTTCACCACCAAACAGGGCGGCCTCGGGGTTGGCCTGGCGTTGGTCAAACGCATCATGGAGCGTTTCGCAGGTTCGGTCGTGCTGACCAGCCGCGAGCAGGAAGGAACCCGCGTCAGTCTCAACTTCAAAGTGGCATCGGGAGGGGAATATGGAACACAGCATTCTGCTGGTCGAGGATGACGAACTGCTGGCCGAGAATATTCAGACCTACCTGGAGCGCAAGGACTTCGAGGTGACCGTCTGCCATTCGGCCGAAGACGCGCTGGCGCAACTGGAAACCTTCATGCCCGACATTGTGCTGACCGACAACTCGCTGCCGGGCATGAGTGGTCACGATCTGATCCAGAAGCTGCGCATCAGCGCGCCGGATCTGAAAGTGATCATGATGACCGGTTACGGCAATGTCGAAGACGCGGTGGTGGCGATGAAGGAGGGCGCCTTTCATTACGTCACCAAACCGGTCGCGCTGCAGGAACTCAAACTGCTGCTCGACAAGGCCCTGGCCACCGAACGAATGGAGCGCACGCTGTCGTTCTATCAGGAACGCGAGGCGCAGAAATCCGGCGTGCAGGCGCTGATTGGTGATTCGGCGCCGATGCAATACCTGAAGAACACCATCGGCCAGTTGCTCGACGCCGAGCGACGCATGGCCAACACCGATCTGCCGCCGGTTTTAGTCGAAGGCGAGACCGGCACCGGCAAAGAACTGGTGGCCCGGGCGTTGCACTTCGACGGCCCGCGCAGCAAGGGGCCGTTCATTGAATTCAACTGCGCATCGATCCCGTCGAATCTGGTCGAGTCGGAGCTGTTCGGTCATGAGAAGGGCGCGTTCACTGACGCCAAGGATCGCCGGGTCGGACTGGTGGAAGCGGCGGATGGCGGCACGCTGTTTCTCGATGAGATTGGTGAAATGGACCTGCTGTTGCAGGCAAAGATTTTGAAGTTGCTGGAGGACCGCACCATTCGCCGGGTCGGCTCGGTGAAGGAGCGCAAGGTCAATCTGCGGGTGATCAGCGCAACCAACTGCAATCTTGAACAGATGGTGCAGCAGGGCAAATTCCGCCGCGATCTGTTTTTCCGCTTGCGGATCATCTCGATCAAGGTGCCGCGCCTGTATGCACGGGGCGATGACATTCTGTCGCTGGCGCGGCACTTCCTCGCCAGTCATGGCAAACGCTACGGAAAACCGAATCTGCATTTCAGTCAGCAGGCCGAAGAGTTGCTGCTCAGTTACACCTGGCCGGGCAACGTGCGCGAACTGCGCAACATGCTCGAACAGACCGTGCTGCTGGCGCCGAGCGACACCATCGCCGCGCATCAGCTCAACGTGTGCATGAGCCTGGTCGACGAGCCGCCGCTGCATATTCATGAAGCACCGATGCACTACGAACCGCGTCCGGCGAGCAATACCGAATCGATGAACCTGCCGGAAGTCGAGCGCGACATGGTGCGCAAGATGCTCGACAAGACCGACTGGAACGTCACCAAATCCGCGCGCCTGCTGGGCCTGAGCCGCGACATGCTGCGCTACCGCATCGAAAAACTCGGCCTCGCCCGGCCCGATAAACGGCAGTGGTAACCCAGGCGCACCGCATTTCCCCTGTGGGAGCGAGCTTGCTCGCGAAAGCGGTGGATCAGTCACTTTGATGTTGGCTGACACACCGCATTCGCGAGCAAGCTCGCTCCCACAGGGTTTTGTGGTGTCTGGTTAATACTTGGTCGTCAGAATCAATGCTGCTGCCGACTCAAACACTCCAGCAAACAACCCGGATCCAGCACCTCGTCATTCACATAAATCCCGCGCTCGGCATCGTACGTGCGGATAAACACCCGCACCGTCGCATCCGCCACGGTCGGCAACTGCGAATCGGAGAATTCATGGTCACCCGGAAGCACTACAAAATCCTGCGGCGCGGTATCGTCGTAAGGCTTGGGCGGCGTGGAACTCAGTGAATACGGGGCAGGGTGGGCGAAGGGCTGGTTGGGCCCGTAATAATTGAAATTGCTGTCCAGCGCTTGCGCCTGTGTGGCAGCAAGCAGACAGCCAGTCAACAACAGCCGAGCGAGCATATGCATGGCGGCACCTGCGAGTGCGGTTTTCCCCAAGGCTATTAACTATAGCTGCCCTGCATTCAAGCAACCGGGTGATTGATCACGTGCCCCGGTTGTGCGTAGGCCTTGAGCACATAGCCGATTGCGCGAAGAAACTCTTCGTTATCCCCATTTGCAAGAACCTGGGACAGGTATTCGTTGATGGCTTCGTCACTGTCCAGCAGTGCTATCACGTCGAAATTCGTCAAAGTCTGGCTCATGGTTAAACCTCCTTAGCCATTTTTGTGCACGTCGGATGACTGCGCTTTGTGAGGGTATCCACGTGAGCAGAGTTGAATAGTCAGCCGTGTCCTTTATCTGTTTTGATAATTCGCCGACATTTGTAGGCAAGAACACCCTGGTATGTAGGAGCTTACAAGTTTGCAACAACCGCAATTGCCGGGCTGATCTAGACTCGGATCCGGTCAATCACGAGCATCGTCCGGAGTGCGCCATGGAAGTGCCCAACAATAAAACCGCCATCGAAAGCAATCGACAGGCGTGGAACGATTCCGCCCGCCATCACCAGGATTCGCCTGACTGGCAGGCGTTGCTCGGCGAGGTCGCGCAGGCGGATTTTTCTTGCCTTGATGAGACGTTGAGCGGGTTGCTGGAGGTTGACGGTAAAGAGGTGATTCAACTGGGCTGCAACAACGGCCGTGAGAGTCTGTCGCTGTTTGCGCTCGGTGCCAGAAGCGTGGTCGGTGTCGATCAGTCGGCGGCGTTTCTTGAGCAGGCCCGCGAGCTGAACAAGCGTTCACCGCACAACGCCGAGTTCATCGAAAGCGATATTCATCATTTGCCAGCGTCCTTGCACAATCGCTTCGATGTGGCGCTGATCACCATTGGTGTTTTGAACTGGATGCCGGACATCGGCGAGTTTTTCCGCCACGTCGCCTCGACCCTGAAACCGGGCGGCAAACTGGTGATCTACGAAACCCATCCGTTTCTGGAAATGGTCGATCCCGACGCTGAAGATCCGTACCGGCTCGCCAGTTCGTACTTTCGCGCCGAGCCGTTTGTGCAGGAAGAGCCGATTGTCTATGTCGGCAAGGTTGAGCAGCCGGCGGCGAAGTCGTATTGGTTTGTGCATAACCTTGGCGCCATTTTCAGCGCTGCCATTGCGGCCGGGCTGAACATTGCGCACTTCAAGGAGTATGCGCATTCGAATCGGGAAGAGGTTTATGACCGGTATCTGAATCAGGAAGCGCAGATGCCGATGTGTTTTACCCTCATCGCCAGCAAGGTCTGAAAATAATCAGCGCGGCTAGCGGCCTCATCGCGAGCAGGCTCACTCCTACAGGGGAATGCATTTCAAATGTAGGAGTGAGCCTGCTCGCGATGACGGCATCACTGCCGCTGAATATTTCAGAGTTGAATCAAGCCTGCGCCGCCGCACTCACCACCGGCCGCCCCGGTTTGCGCAGCGTTTCCAGACGCGAACCCTCATACCGCGTTTCGCGGAAAAACTTCCAGCGCCCGAACAGGCAGTAAACGTGCATCACGCGGCCTTGCTCGTGGTAACCCATGCGCAGATGCAGCTTCAGCGCCGGAATATTGTGCGTCTCGCACACGTCCACCACCTTGTTGCAGCCTTGCGCTGCCATGGCCTCCCACAGCGCCACCTGCACGTCCACCGACAGGCTGCTGCCGAAATACGCACGGGTCATCTCACCACCGAATTCAAAGAACTCGCCAGGCTTCACCGGAAAGGTGCAGCCGTAATAGTGACGGTCGTGATAATCACGA
Organism: Pseudomonas sp. 43A; assembly: GCF_013363935.1. Taxonomy (NCBI): domain Bacteria; kingdom Pseudomonadati; phylum Pseudomonadota; class Gammaproteobacteria; order Pseudomonadales; family Pseudomonadaceae; genus Pseudomonas; species Pseudomonas sp. 43A. The sequence goes on along the minus strand of NZ_CP054880.1, from coordinate 4,692,692 downwards.
ATGCTGCCCCAGATAAACGCGACAGCGTGGCCGTCAGCATCGAGGTACATGTGCCCGGTGTGACCCTCAGTGGCCAGTTCGGCCATGGTCTGCACGCGGTCACCAAAATGCTTGGAAAACGCGATGGCATTCTCCGGCGTAATGTCGACTTTGCGCAGGCCGTCATAAGGACGCAATTTGTGTGGCGGCACCGGGCTGACCAGGTCGCGCTCCATCCACAAAAGCTCCCAATGGAAGAACACGTAGCGTTTCCACAACGTGCTGAAGGTACGGCCGAGGCCTTTCTGACGGATGCGTTCTTGTAGTTTTTCGATCACGCTCATGATGCCCTCCGTGGCCGAAGCCCGGGTGTTGTGGATGGTGCTTTTGTGGGTATAGATCAGCCTTGCCAATTCATTTCAAAGTGCCATCTTCGAATGTATTGCAAGGTATGTAACTCAATCGAGTGCTGTAGCGCCGCGTAGAAAATCCTTGTTCAGATCGGTGTAGGAAACCCGTGGGATACCCGCCAGCCGCTGCTCTAGCACGCGGCTCAGGGATTCCTCCGGGTTGAGATAGGCGTCACCAAAATCGGCGCCGAGTTGCGTTGGGTGAGCAACGATTTCGAGCACGCCGTCGGTCGGCGCGCAGTCGTTGCGCAGGTCGATTGGTGTGCATACATAGTCGGCGGTGACACCGGCCAGACTCTGCAGTCGCCAGTTGAGCAAACCCTTGAACACGCGCTTGGGCAGATTGAGGTTTTGCCCCAGATTGCGCGCCAGTCGAACCGGCACCCTTTGGTGCGCGGCAAACCGCGCGACGATCTCGCCGATCGGCCAGATGTTGTGCACGTGCTGATGCGAATCGATATGGCTGGGACGCATACCGTGATCGACGCAACGCTGCCACTGCGCCTGCAACTCTTCACGCACCGCATCACGGTCTTCGCGCGCGAACCAAAAACTGTGACGCGGCAGGCTGAGATCGAACACGCCGAAGTCATCGCAGAAGGTGCGACGGGCCAGGATTGCCTGGCTCAGCGGGCGCCCGTAAGTCAGGTTGAAGTGCAGGCCGACACGACCTTGCAACGTCGGATGCCGCGCCATGGCACACGCGGATTCAAACGCCGGCATGTTGGCCATGGCGGTGGCAGAACTGATGACCCCGGCCTGAAATGCAGCGAAGATCACTGCGTTTTCGTTTGGGCTGAGGCCGAAATCGTCAGCGTTGACTATGACTTGGCGAGGCATGTTCGCCCTCCGTGGTGATCGCGACAGGTTTCAATACAGGTTTGGCTTGCCCGGCACGGCGTGCCCGCCACGTTTGTACGTGCGGTTTAAGTCGATGCCACAGGCGCAGGCCGAAACCAAGAATGAGGCCACTCGGCCGCCAGGAATAAAAACTCCAGCGCCAGTGCTCCAGTTGCCCGGTCATGCGCTCGTGCAGTTGATGGCTGGAGTTTTCCAGGCTGACCCGCGAGGCATCGATCCAGCGCCAGTTATCTTCCAGCCCCCAGCGAATCCATTCCTCCAGCAGCACTCGACCACTGCCCAGATCAGCGTATTGCGGCAGGAAGGCGAGGTTGTAATCGTACAGTCGACCCTGTTCGAGCAGGCCGAGGCGGTAGCTGATGCAGCGGCCGTTCAGTTCCAGCGTCACTACGCGCACCAGGCCTTGGCCGGCGAGGGCAGTGAAGGCGCGTTCGATCAACTGGCGGCTGCGTTCGCTGGCAAAAATCCCCACGCCTTCGTCACCTTTCCAGCTCACCGATTCGACTTCGCTGATGGTTTGCAGCAATGGGCCCATGCTCAACGCATCGGGAATGATTCGCCGCACCTCGGCACCGCACGCAGCAATCCGCTTGCGCGCTCGACGCAGTTTGTAACGCGGGTCGCCGGAGACTTCCTGATGATCGGCTTCACTGATCAGATGCACCGGCACCCGACAACTCAAGCGCCGTTCCGCCGTAGAGCTGCGCGCCATCCACTCAGTGAGCGCGCTTTCTTCACCGGCAGGCTCGGACAATTCATTCAGCTGCAACAGCGCGTGGGGCAGACGTTGGCAAATCACGTTCAGCGCCTGGCGCATGTCTTCGCCGCTAAGCAAAGACAGCAGTGCCAAGCGATCAGCCAGCGGATACCCCAAGTGATGCAGCACCCGAAACGGCACGCCGGCAAAGCGCTCGCGACTCGTCACCAGCGGCAGACACAGACGCAATTCGTCCGCTTCCCAACCCAGCAGAATGAGCAGGCGCTCACCCTCGCCAATAGCCTGTTCGGCCGCGCACAACCAACCGAGGTGGTTGAACGGCGTGTGATCCGTCACCCGCAGGCGCAGCGCTTCATACGCCGCTTCGGGGAAATCGGCAGCGCACATTGATGTGCGCCATTCGAATCGCGTCACCATAGACTCAGGCCGCCGTGGCTGTTACGGGTGGACGGGAAGGTTTGCGCAGCGCATCCAGACGCGAGCCGCTGTAGCGGCTTTCGCGGTAGAAGCGCCAGCGACCGAACAGGGTGTACACATTCATGATGCGGTTTTGCTCGGTATAGCCCATGCGCAGGTGCAGCTTGAGCGCCGGGATGTTGTGGAATTCGCAGACGTCGACAACCTTGTCGCAACCTTGCGCGGCCATGGCTTTCCACAACTCCAGTTGCAGATCCACCGACAGCTCGGTGCCCCAATAGGCGCGGGTCAGCTCACCGCCGAATTCGAAGAACTCGCCGGGTTTCACCGGGAACATGCAGCCGTAATAGTGCCGGTCGAAATAGTCCCGCGAACTGCCCCAGATAAACGCCACCGCGTCGCCCTGATCGTCCAGATGCATATGCCCGGTGTGACCTTCGTTGGCCAGCTCGGCCATGGTGCCGACGCGGTCGCCGAAGTAGCGGGCGAAGGCGCTGGCGTTGTCCGCTGTGATCTTCACCACCCGCAGTGGCGGGTAGGGTTTGAGGCTGTGCGGTGGCACCGGGCTGACCAGATCGCGTTCCATCCACAACAGTTCCTGATGGGAAAAAACGTAGTGTTTCCACGCTTTGGCGAGGGTGGCGCGCAGGCCTTTCTGCTTGATGTGTTGACTGAGTTTTTGCACAACGTTCATGGTCTTGGCTCCTGATGACGAGGCATCGCGCGGCCAGAAACCCGCGCGACTGAACATCAACGGACGGTTCATGAAGCGCTCCAGCTGAGGGCGAACAGGGTTTGCCCCGGCAGCTCGAAACGTACACGCCCGTCCTGGCAGGCAAACGGCGCGTCGCGGCTGCGGTTGTCGGCGCCGAAGTAGCGCAGGGCGCCGTTGTTCAGCGGGCATTTGGCACCGCTCAAGTCGACACGCTGCAAGCGCGTGCCTTTGTTCACCCCGAGCAAGCCACGTTGATCGTCGCCGGCCATCGCCAGCACATCGACTTCAAAGGCATCGTTTTCCAGCCATAGCACCCGATGCAGCCAGTGCTGGGCAATGAACTGCTGGGCTAGACCAACGGGTTTCAACTCGAAGCGTTGCTCATCGGCCGAGACCCGCAACATGCCCTTGGGATACTGTGGCTCATCGGCGGCCTGGAACCAGTTGAGCATGCTCAGCAAGCCGTCCTGCGAAGCGTTGATCACCACCGACGCCCACCACAGTGAGGCGTAGTGGGTTTCCTGATCGTAGGGGCTCAGGCTGGAGCCGCTGGACATGTTGGTCTGGTCGAGCAGCAAGGCTTTGCGCGGCTGACCCTTGCTGTCGAGGCCGACCAGTTCGGCAGCGCGGCGTACGCTGTCGCGGTAGACGCGGGTGGCGAGCAGGTCGCGGATCATCCATTCGTGCCACGCCAGCGCGTCGACCTGATCGCCGGATTCGCTGAGTAAACGCCGCGCCCAGTCGATGCCACGTTTGTCTGCCGCGTTGTTGGCAAACGGCCCGTTGACCAGTCGCGAACTGGCCGGCATGGCAATGCGCACGCCAGCCTTGGCATTTGCCGGATCACTGCGCACCTGCCGGGCCATGCTGGCGAAAATCGCTTGATACTGCGCGTAGCTGGAGTAATTGAGGTTCGGCTCGTCGGCAAAACCAATGTAGTGCGTGCCTTTGCCGCCCAGCGTGCGAGTGCTGGCCAGCCATGCATCGAGGCCGCTGTTGCTTTGCACATCGGCGCGCAGATCGGCCTGACGCTGACTGCCGGCCAGCAGGGTGATGTCCTGTTTGATGCCGAAGCGCTCCTGATACACCCGGCGGAACGCGTCTTCGAAATGCGGATTCTTCGCCGTCACATCAACAAAGCTGTAGTAACTCGCGGCGGTCGGTTTCAGCGCATCCAGCGCAGCATGACTGGCGGGCGGCGGCATCACGTAGGGCAGGGCGATGCCCAGATCCGGCGTGCGTCCGAGGATTTTGTCGTGCAGCACCAGACGCGTCTGACCGGCGTCTTCACGCAGCGCTTTCAGTTGCTGCGGGTTCTGTGCGAAAAGATTGGCCGTGCCATCGAGCCAGAACGCTGCCTTGCCGCTGCCTTGCAGACGCAGACGCCAGACCTGCTCGCGTTCACTGACGGGCAAGGCAACCTGATCGAACTGCCAATAGGCACGATAGGGTTTCAGCGCTAGCGTCAGTTGCTGATCATCGCCGACCCGCTGTGCCTGCAATCCGCTGACACCTCCGTGAAACTTGCCGGCCAGCACCGCGTGCTCACCCGGCGCGACCTTGAAATACAACTCGTCGCCGTTGCGGGTGTCGACGCTGAAATGCACTTTCGCCGGCGCGAACAACGCGACCGTGCGCTCGTCATGTTCGACGCGATAATTGCGAAAGCTGTAGCCAGGAATTTCCAGCCGATAACTGCTCGCGCCGGGCAGCAATGGCCAGCTCTGACTGCCACGCACTTCACTGGCCTTGATGAATCGATCTGCCGCCAGTTTGCCCTGACCATCGAGCAGATACAGATGCTCTTCGTTGGCGTCTGCCTGCCACGCCGGTGTCCAGCGCACCGTCACCGTGTCCGGGCGATCCGCTTGCAGGTACAGGCTGCCGTCGCGAATGTCGCCCCAACGCATCGACGCGGCAACGGCGTCCAGCGACAGGCCGAGACCGAACAGCAGGGCCAGGCCTTTCATGCGGTTTTCCGGCGTTGCAGCATCAGCCACATGGGTGTGACGTCGCGCGGCAGAATGATCAGGGTTTGCCAGAACGGTACGCCGCTCAAACGGCAGTAGAGCACCAGCATCGCCACGGTCACTGCCAGATAGGCAATCGACGACGCTGCCGCCGCGCCGACAATCCCGTAGGCGGGAATCAACACAAGGTTCAGCGCCAGATTCAGCAGCGCCCCCAGACCCATCAGCAACGACACCGTGCCGGGGCGATTCTTGCCGAGCAAATCAAGACGCAGGATGCTCGCATAGCAAAGGCCCAACAGCCCCGGCAGCAATGCGAGCAGCGCCGGATACGCCGGTTGGTACGCCGCACCGAACAAGGTGACGATCAGCCATTCACCAATCACCGCCATGCTCAGGCAGGCGCCGAGCATCACCGTAGCGGTCAGGCGCAGGGCCAGCGGGGTGACCTTGTCCATGCCTTCGTCCTGTTGCAACAGGCGTTTCATCAGCGGTGTGGTCACCGCTTCCGGGACGATCAGCAGCAGTTCGGCGGCCGCGCTGGCCATGGCGTAATGACCGAGGGCGGTGCTGCCGAGCAGGGCGCCGATAAACAGATAATCCGAGCGCAGGATCACTTGCTGGAACAGCAGATCGGGATGACTGCGCGCGCTGTAGCGCAACAGTTCGTTCTGGCTGGCGCGGTCCCATTGCAGTTGCAACGGTTGCGCACGTTTGAGCCAGACCCAACCGACCAGCACCACCAGACTGATGCCGGCCAGCCAACTGATCAATGCGGCTTCGAGGGCGGCGCTTTTCCACATCCAGAACAGCGCGAGAAACAGCAACAGCGGCGCCAGCGATTCAACCAGACGCAAGGCGTTGAACGCAACCACACCACCGGAGGCGTTGTGCAGCGTCAGCAAGCCGCTTTTCAGTACGGTCAGCGGCACTGCCAGCAGCAACAGCCAGGCGAGCAAGCCGAGTTGCACCGTCACATCCAGCTCAGTGCCAAACTCACGCACCAGCGCCACCACCAACAAGGTCAACAGCGCCGCCAGCAAACAGCCGAACACCAACACCTGACTGAGCAACAAGCCCATCGGCCGCTGCTTGGCCGCCTGATAACCGACCGCCGAATTCAGCCCGCCACTGGTGGCGGCGCTGATCAGGTCCGGCAGCGTGCTGAGCAAGGCAAACAAGCCACGTTCACTTGGCCCGAGAATCCGCGCCAGCAACACATTGCGCAGCAAACGCAGGGCGATCATCGCCAGTTTGGTGCCCATGCTCAGCGCCAGATGCTTGAGATAGTTACCTCGGCTCATGGCCGCGCCCCGCGAAAAATTCGCCACGACAGCAACTCCGGATTACGCGCGGTGCGCTGACTGACACCGAAGCGCGGCAGGTTCAGCGGATCGCCTTCGCCGCGATAAATGCCGGTGCCGGTGCCCAGCGCAAACGGGTAGTCATGGCTGGCGATCTGTTGGCGCACGCGGTCATCATTGTCGCCATTGGGGTAGCAATACACCGGCAATGGCCGGTTGCAGCCGTTGTGCAGGGCATCGCGGCTGCGGCTGATTTCTTCGCTCAGGCGCACATCGTCGAGGCCGGTGAGGATCGAGTGACTCGCACCGTGCGGGCCGAAACGCACGAGGCCGGAGGCTTCCAGCGCGCGCACCTGATGCCAGTCCAGCGCCTGCGGTTGCGACTCTTGCGGGCATTCATCGGTCAGCCGTTCCAGCTCCTGCGGGTCAATCGACTTCAGACTTTGCAGGTAATGCAGCAGCGCCAGGCTGCGGCGGTCGACGTCGATGTCATCGAGCAGCACCGGCAACGGGTGATGCAGGGCATGGAGACATTCGATCAGGTGCATCCGCGCCTTGTCTCCATGGCTGCCCCACAGGGTTTCGCCGAGGCTTTCCCACCAGAAACGCTGACGGCTGCCGATGAAATCGGTGGAGAGGAAAATGCTCGCCGGCACCTGATGTTTTTGCAGCAGCGGGAAGGCGTTGACCGCGTTATCACGCCAGCCGTCATCGAAGGTCAGCGCCACCCGTGGGCGCTCGGTGCGCAGCGAATTGGGCTGAAGAATTTCCATCAGCGGTACGCAATCGAAATGTTTGCGCAGCCACACCAGCAAATGCTCGAAAGCTTTCGGCCCGACGCACAGTTCGTTGCGGTGCGGCAGGTCGGCGGCGCGGTCGTTCGCCAGCACCCGGTGCAGCATCAGAATCACCCCGGCGCCCTGCAACTGGTTGCGGCCCACTGAAGAGTTGAGATAGAGCCAGCCACTGGTGCGTTTGAGTAATTGTTTGATCGCCATGGCTTCGTTCCTCTTAACGGTTCTGTTCAGGATTCCACTGGGCATACCGCTGACCGCGCAGGAACTGCCACAGGCCAAGACTCATCCCAGCGAGGGTAACCAACAGAAACGCGGCGAGGCGGAAGGGTTTCGGCAAACGGTGTTGCGAATCCAGCAGCCCGGCAATCGCGATGGCATAGCCGAACAATTGCGCGATCAGGGCCAGGCGATAGAAACCGTGGTCGTCCCACAGCCAGAAATTGCTCAGCAGTAGCGGTAGCAACAGGATTGGCGCCAGGCGGCGGATCAGTTTGTGGCTGATCAACGCGATCGAGTACAGACCATATTTCAGCGGATTGAGCAGCTCGCGGCGCTGGGCCAGGCTTTGCAAACCACCCACGGTGACGCGCTGACGGCGGCGGAATTGCTTGTCCGCCTCATCGACGCCGTGGTCGATCACCTGCGCCTCAGGCACATAGACGATGCGTTTGTGCGCGACCGGTGCGCAGGTGCTGATAAAGAAATCGTCGTTGACCTCGGCCGGCACGTTCTGGAACAACTCGCGGCGCAGGGCGAGCAGGGCGCCGTCGGCGGAGACCATGCAGCCGGTGCGGTTCTCGACCCGGCGCAGCCAGCCTTCGTAATGCCGATAGAGGCTGTCACCTACACTCAAACCACCGCCGGTGACCGGAATCACCATGTGCCCGGCGCAGCCGCCGACTTGCGGATCATTCAGCGGCGCAAGCAAGTAGCCGAGGGTTTCGCGGGACCATTGGTTGTCTGCATCGGTGAACACCAGAATGTCGCCGGTGCTCAGCGCTACACCCGCATTCAGTGTGGCGGCTTTGCCCTGGCGCGGCAGGTCGAGCACGGTGATACGCGGGTCAACGACCTTGTGTGCGCAGGCCACGGTGTCGTCGGTCGAACCGTCACTGGCGAGAATGATCTGCAGAGAGGCCGGCTGATAATCCTGCGCCAGCAACGTACGCAACTTGTGCTCGATGTGCCGTGCCTCGTTGTGCGCGGCAATCACGATGCTGACGTTCAATGGCGGTGCCGGTGTGTGACGCCATGCCGGGAACAGCGGCGCCAGAATCGACAGCAGCAGCGGGTAGCCAATATAGGCGTAGACCGGCAGCAACAGGCACATCCAGAAAATGAATTCAGCCACGGGCAGGCCTCCTGGCGTTCCAATGACACAGACTCAAAATGAACGCGGCGCCGGCCAGGTGCAGACGCACCCAGTGCAGGCCCCACAGTTGCAGGGTCAAACCGATGTCCCGATGTTTGGCACTTTGGCGCAGGCTGAGGACGAGCCCCGGTACCAATGTCAGCGTGACCATGACGACCGCGTGATGGGGGAAGCCATCGAGCAACGCCGAAATCGCCAGAAAGTCCAGCAACCACACCAGCAGCGACAGCATCGGAAAGCGCAGCAGGCGCAGACTGAAACCGTGGGTGCGCAGCAGTTGCAGATGACTGCCCTGACGCCACATTTCCTTGCCCATCCATTCGCGCCAGTTCATTTCGTAACCCCAGTGTAGGGCGACGTTATCGTTGATCGACAGCAGCCGCGCGCCCTGTTCATGCAGGCGCAGGGTGAATTCCTTGTCCTCGCCGGTGCGCAGGCTCTCGTTGAAACCACCGACCTTGTCGAACCAGCGCCGACGCATCAGCAGGTTGGCACTGGGCAGCCAGTCCACCGCGTGTGCGTTTTGCGAAGCCGCGCGCGAGGTACGACGTTGCCAGGCGGTGGCGTACCACGGCGCTTCGGCAGGAGTGTGCAGATCAAGGCCGAAGACATCGGCCTGGCCGCTGCCTTCAATGTCGAATAACGGCTTGAGCCAGTTCTCCGGCATTTCAATGTCGGCATCAATGAAGGCCAGCCAGTCACCGGTGGCGATGGCCGTGCCGCGGTTGCGCAGAGCACCGATCAACAACCCCGGCAGCACCAGCACCTGCGCACCGAATTGGCGGGCAATGTGCGGGCCCTGGTCGGTCGAACCGTTGTCGACCACGATCAACTCGCAATCGAGATTGGCCGCGTGTGCGGCTTTTTGCGCTGCAAGCAGGGTTCGGCCAATGTGTCGGGCCTCGTTGAACATCGGAATAACGATGCTGATCCGGCTCATGCCTTCGCCTCCATCGCTAATGGCGCCTGTTCGGCTTTCAGGCGCAGGACGCTGGTCAGCGCGAGCATGATCCACACGTATTTCTGGTTCGGTGCGCTGAGGAACATCAGGAACAGCGTCAGCGACAGAAAACTCACACCCAGGTGGGTCATCAGATCTGTCTGATACGAATTGCCGCGCAACATCCACGCCGCCCGAGCGCGAATCAGGTTGTACAGACCGAGGCCGAGCATGCCGACGAACAACAGCCCGGCAGGCACGCCCAATTCACTGAAAATTTCCAGGTAGGTGTTGTGCGCGCGGCGATAGAGATCGCCGATCTTGCGGTTGGCGGAAAACGCCTTGGCGTAACCGGTGGTCGCGTAGTGAAGCGGGAACGTGCCGGGGCCGGAGCCGAGCAGCGGGTTCTCGCGGATCATCTGGCTGCCGACGACGATGTACGAGGCGCGGCGGCCGAGGGATTCGTCGTTGTGACCCTTGGCGCCGGCGCTCAACACACTCAGCGACTGGATGCGCGCGAGATACCCGGCGGGCATTGCGTAGATCGCCAATGGAATCACGATGGCCGCGCCGAGCATGGCGAAACCCAGATGCCGTGGGCGAATTCGGGTCAGTTGCGTGCGGTAGTGCCAGCAGCCGATCAACAGACTCAAGGCCAACACCACCAGACCCGAGCGCGACTCGGTTTTGGTCATCCCGCCCAACAGCAGCAGGCAGCAACCGCCCCAGAACAACCGATGCAACAGGTTCGGGCTGCGAATCACCAGAAACAATCCCATCGGCACGGCAAAGGCGATCAGCAGAGCGAACGCGTTGGGGTCTTCGAGCAGTCCGGCGGCGCGGCCCTGATCCTGGAATTTGGTCGAAAACATCGCCATCGCGCAGGTGGTGCTGACGGCGAGGGTGACGAGGCGGGCGAACAGATCGAGGTTCAGCTCGCGGCCGATCAACAACGTGATGACAAACAGGATCAGGCCGACGCTGAGTTCACGCAGATGCCCCAGCGACATGCCCAGGTCACCGGTGTTGAGCAGGCTCAGGAAGTACAGCACCATGAACCAGATCAGAAAGCGCCAGATATTGCTGCGCAGTCGCTCCGACGGAATCTGGTGCAGCGCCAGTTGCAGCATCAGGATCACCGCCAGCGAAGCACCGATGAGCTTGCTGCCGGAGAACGACGTGTCCTTGAAGAAACCCTCGAACGGCACCAGTGCGGCGATGCCGAGCAGGCCCCAGGTCGGCTTGCGGTACAACACCGCAAAACCCACCAGGCCCAGCACCGCCCCCGGCGCCAGAAACGGATAAGGGCTGGCCAGCAAACCGATGCAGACCAGACCGAGCAGACTGACGATCGAGAGCGGGAAAATCATGCGCGTGCCTCCCGTGCCGTGCGGATGTACAGCTGCGACCAGCGCTCAGCGAGCGCCTTGAGGTCGTAGCGATCCTGTTGTGTGCGTTTTGCGTTGTCGCGCAGTTGCCGGGCCAGTTTCGGCTCGCTCAGCAACGTGTCGAGCTGGCGGGCGAGGGCGGCGCTGTCGGTGGGCGCGGCGAGCAAGCCGTTGTGCCGATGTTCGAGCACATCGGGAATCCCGCCGACCGCGAAGGCCACCACCGGCACCCCGGCCTGCATCGCTTCGAGCAAAATCATCGGTGTGCCTTCGGTGCGCGAGCTGATCACCAGCGCATCGAGTTGTTGCCACCACGGTTGCATGGCGATCTGGTAACCGGGCAAACGAATCCGTTGTTGCAGACCGGCGCTGTCGATCCGCGCCTGCAACGCCTCGCGTTCCGGGCCATCGCCGAGCATCACCGCATCCAGTTGCGGATGCTGATGACACAGCGGGATCAAGGCGTCGAGAAAAATATCCGGACCTTTCTCGCTGCTCAAACGGCCGACGTAACCGGCCAGCCAGCGTTGCCGATCGGCGTCCGGCACCAGCGCCACAGCGGCCGGCAAACCGTTGGGGATCACCTGCAATTTCTCCGCACGGACGCTGGCCTGACGGTGCAGCGCGGCGATACTTTCCGCCACGCAGACCACCCGGTCCACCGATGCGGTGCGGCACAGTTGCAGGCTCAGCCAGGTGTAGAACTTCTGCTTGCGGCTGCGCGGTGTGAAACCGTGTTGGGTAATCACCAGCGGCAGGCGCAACAGCGTCGCGCCGACCCAACCGAATAACAGCCCCTTGAAGTTGTGCGTATTAATCAGCGGTTTTTCCCCGCGACGCTGACGCAAGTGCCGGAGTAATTCGCCAAGCCCGGCACAGCCGCGGCAGTCCACCCCGGCCTCGCGAAAGCGTTGGATCAATTCTGGCGGCGCGTCGAGAAACAGCACCTGATGCTGCCCCGGCGTCGCCAGACAATGATCCAGCAACATCCGCTCGGCCCCATAGAAGCCGCCGCTGCTGAGCAAATGAATGATCGGCAGCGCGGCAGTCGGGGAGGATGCGGTGCTCAATTGCGCACCCAGTGCAGGAAGCTTGGCACCGTCCAGTTCTTGTGCGGATTGCTCGGCAGCGTGTTCTGGTCGTTGATCACCAACAGCACCGGTACGCCCAGCTCGTGGCTGATTTGCGCCGGGTGTTTGAAGCGGTGGTCGAAGAACTCACGCACGTAGACCAGGGCAATCGCCAACAGCAACCCGGTGAACAAGCCGAACGGAATGATCAGGCCCGGTTTCGGAAACGCCGCTTCGGTCGGTTCGAACGGAGGGCTGAGCACCCGGGCGTTGGACAGATCGTCGTTGAGCGCGCCGGTGGTGCTGCTTTCGGCGAAACGCTGGGCGTAGGTCGAGAACGCGGCGTGCAGCGCATCGATTTCGGTGTCCATCTGCCGCAGCTTGCTTTGCGTCTGCTGCAACTCGTGGATGCGGTTCTTGAACTCGGCGATGCGTGCGGTTTTCTGCTCGATCACTTGCTTGACCACGGCCAGATCGGCGGTGCGTTCCTGGATGCGGTTGCTCACCACTTTGAGGAACTGGCCACGGGTGCGGGCAATCTGCTCGCGGGTCAACAGCATCGGTTCGCTGCCAGGCTGGAACACCGCCAGGTCATTCATGTAGCGGCTGACCTGGGTGGTGAGTTGCTCGCCCATCTGTTTGATTTCCCGATCCTCGAACGCCACGTTGTCAACGGTGGTGGTGAAGGTGTAGGGGAAGGTGTAGTCGTTGAGTTTGTTATTGCTGGCGGCGGCCAGCGCGGTTTTCAGGTATTCGAGCCAGCGCTGGCTCTGTAACAGGCGATCCTGATACAGGTTCAGCGCTTGTTCTTCGGTGTTGATGGCGTTGAGGCGGAAGGTGATTTCCTCCTTCGGATCCGATGAGCCGACACTTTCCAGCAAGGCTTGGCGGTTACCTTCCAGGCCGTCGAGGCGCACTTGATACAGGTGCTTCTTCGATTCGTAGAAGGACTGCGGCAAGTCGATCGACTGCAAAGCCTGACGACTGAACAGATAGTTCTGCAGCAGGGCTGAAACAAACGTTGTGCCCTGATGCGGATCGGGGAAGCTGTAGACGATCGAGATCACGTTGGAGCCGGGCAAGGTCTCGATTTTCAGGCTGTCGATGGCTTGCTGGGTCAGCGCGTCGAGCGCGGTGTCGCGCACCGGATCAGTCTCAAGTCCAAGCACGTTGCGCACGGGGTTGATCACGTACTGGCGCAGCGGCGAACTGACGTAGCGCTTGAACGGCTCGGCCACCAGTTTGCTGAAGATGCCCGGCGAAGGTGTGTATTCACCTTTGTCGCGCAGTTCGCTGATGGTCTGCCGGATCAGTGCTGGCGAACGGAGGATATTGCTCTCGGTTTCCATGTCCGCGAGCGACGGCGGAATGAAGGTGGCGTTGTCCACCGTGAGCGACGTGGTGGCGTCACCCTGAGAGAGTTTTTTCGACTGCACGATGACCTGCGCGGTGATATCGAAGCTCTGTTTGAGCACCAGCGGCAGGAGCAGGGCGATGACTGCAAAGATCAGGAAGACCCGTTTCACCAGTTGCTTGTTGGCGAAGAAGATCCTGAAGAACTCATGCAGGTAGTTTTCCTTTGGATTCATGTCGGTCACCTGAGAGTCAGTTGTTGTTGCTGTCTTTGTTGTCGACGCGGTAGCCGAAGCTGAACCCGACGCCCTGGAACAGCACCACGTCAGCCAATTGCCGGGCGAGTTCGCCGGCGCTGGCCAATTTGGTTTTTGGCACGAACAGCATGTCGTCCGGTTGCAGGTAAGCGATTTGCGAGGCATCGCCGGACAGCGCTTTTTCGACGTCGTAATGCACGGCCTGCACCTGATTGCCGTTGCGACGCATGATCACCACCGAATCCAGACGCGCCTTGACGTTGGTGCCACGGGCCAGGGTCAGCGCTTCAAGTACCGAAACCGGCCGGCGGATCGGGTAGGAACCCGGCTGGCCGACTTCGCCGAGCACATAGATTTCGTTGCCGGCGGTGGATTTCAGCAGCACGTCCACGGTCATCCGGCCCGGCAGTTGCGCGTATTTCTGGTTGAGGAAGGTTTCCAGTTGATTGACGGTCATGCCTTGCAGCGGCACGGCGCCGATTTCCGGGAAACTCGCGTAGCCGTCAGTGCCGACGGTGATCTCGCGGCTCATGCCGGTGGCCGGGTGATTCAGCGCGCTTTTCAGGTTCTGCTCATTGGTCAGCGGGCTGATGATCTGCACGGTCAACTGATTGCGGTTGGGCTGGAACAGTTGCTTGCGCTGATAGGCGCGCTGGATTTCTTCGCGCGCCTGATCACTGGTCAGCCCGGCGATTTTCACCGAGGTGTTGGCGCCCGGCAGTTCGATGGTGCCATCCGGCAGCACCAGCTGATTGCCATTGAGCTGGCTGGCGGCGGTGAAGTTCAGGCCGATCTGGTCACCCGATTGCACGCGGTAAGCGTCCGAGCCGCTGGTGCTGATATGGAAGATCACGTCGAGCACATCCTGCGGACGCAGGGTCTGCTCGATCTTCGGCATATCGGTGGCCTGGGCATTGGCCGGGGTGGCGGTGAGAATATTCACCGGCATGTTCTGGGTTTCGGAGGTGCTCGAGCAGCCTGCAAGCGGCAGCATCAGCAGCACAAGAATCTTGGCGTTCATGGCGTCATCCTTCGCGTTCGCTTAGAGGTTTTTGTAAAGCCATTTGGGCATGTAGTACTTACGCCGGTTGAACACGCTACCGACCACTTTCGCCCCGGCCTGGGTCAGACGTTGCACGGCGGCCTGGGCGACTTCCCAGCGGGTGTCTTCGGCGCGCACGACAAACACCACACCATCGACCTGGGTGCTGATCACCAGCGTGTCGGCGGCGGAATACACCGCGTCGCCGTCGATCACCACGAAGCGGTACTGGCTGCCCAGTTGATCAAGCAACGGGCTCAGACGCTCGGCGGTCAGGTGTTCCATGGTGCGGATCGGCCGGCCGTTGGGCAGCACATGGAAGGGCAGGCTCGACACCTGCACCACGCAGTCCTGCAACAGCGGCGGGTTGTCCGGGTTGAACAGCAAATCGCGCAGGCCGCGCTCCTTGCTCAGGTTCAGTTGCTGGGTGAGGTTGCTCGCCGACTGACTGGCGTCGACCAGCAGCACCTGGCCGCTGCTCATTTGCGCCAGTTGGCTGGCCAGCGCCAGCGCACTGGTGGTGGTGCCTGCGCCGGGGTTGGCGGCGGTCAGGAACAGGATCCGCAGATCAAGATCCAGCACGGTCGAGGTCAGGTTCGATTCGCTGGGGTTGGCAATGCTCAGGCTTTTGTTGGTTGAACCGTCCATTAGCTTGCTCCGTGGCCGCTGAATACTTTGAAGGGGGTTTTCAACAGAATCTTCAGATCAAGCAAAAGGCTCTGCTCGGCGATGTAGCTGAGGTCCAACTCAACGCGCTGGTCGAAGTCGATATTGCTGCGTCCGGAGATCTGCCACAGGCCGGTCATGCCGGGGTAGATCGCCAGACGGGCAAGGTGGTTATCCTTGTAGCGGTAGGCGTTGAACGAGGTCGGACGCGGGCCGACCAGGCGCATGTCGCCGGTCACTACATTGATCAGGTTGGGCAATTCATCGAGGCTGGTGCGCCGCAGGAAACCGCCGATGCGGGTAATGCGCGGGTCGTGGTCGATCTTGAAATCGATGGCGTCGGCGCCGTGTTTGTTCAGGTGGCGCAGCGATTCTTTCAAGTCTTCGGCATTGGCGACCATGGTGCGGAATTTGTACATGCCGAATTTGCGGCCGCGGTAGCCGGTGCGTTTCTGTACGAACATCACCGGACCAGGGCTGCTGAACTTGATGACCAGTGCCAGACCGAGCAGCAGTGGCGAGATCATCACAAGGATCAGCAGCGCGCCCAGGCAAGCGACCACGCGATTGGTGCGTGACAGCTGCCATGGCCGGCCGCCGTCGCGGCCCGTGAACCAGCCACGACCCTGGCGATGAATCGCTGCGTCGAGACGCATTCGGTGCTCGGGATCCACGCGCTTGTCGCGGCGCATTTGTTGGATCGGCACACCTTTCTCATGTCCAGTCATAAAATCCTCCGCATTAATTCAGCCGCGTACGGCGCGTGCGCGATAGGCAGTGGGGTAGTAGTCGCGAAACCAGGCGATAAAGCGTTCAAGTCCCTCATCCAGCTCTATCCGGGGCTGAAATCCGGTGGCCTGGGCCAGATCACTGGCCTCGGCGCAAGTGTTGAGCACGTCGCCCGGTTGCAGCGGCAACAGCTCGACAATGGCTTTCTGGCCAAGGTGTTTTTCCAGCAGCGCCAGATAGGTTTTCAATTCCACCGGATGCTGCCCGCCGATGTTGAACAGCCGCCACGGCGCCATGCTGCTGGCCGGGTCGGGCTGCTCGCGATCCCATTGCGGATTGGCCTGCGGTGGCTGATCGATGAGGCGGGCGATGCTTTCGATGATGTCGTCGATGTAGGTGAAATCGCGCTGGTGTTCGCCGTAATTGAACAGCTTCAGCGGCTCGCCTTCGCTGATCGCCCGGGCGAACTGGATCGGCGACATGTCCGGCCGGCCCCACGGCCCGTACACGGTGAAAAAGCGCAGGCCGGTGCAGGGGATGCCAAACAGGTGGCTGTAACTGTGCGCCATCAGCTCGTTGGCTTTCTTGGTCGCGGCGTACAGCGACAGCGGGTGATTGACGCCGTCCTTCACTGAGTAAGGCGTGTGCTGATTGGCGCCGTACACCGAACTCGACGAGGCGTAAATCAAGTGTTCGACCGGGTGATGCCGGCAGCTCTCGAGAATGTTGAGAAAACCATTGAGGTTGCTGTCCAGATACGCCCGTGGATTTTCCAGCGAATAACGCACCCCGGCCTGCGCGGCGAGGTGGATCACCACTTGTGGGCGTTCGCGGACAAACAGTGCTTCGATGGCCGAGGCATCGGCCAGGTCAACCGTGGCGAGCTGGAAATCGCCGACCTGCTCGCGCACCCATTGCACGCGGTCGTGCTTGAGTTGCGGGTCGTAGTAGGCGTTGAAATTGTCCAGACCGACCACCGAGTGCCCGTCGCGCAGCAATCGCAGTACGCAATGGGCACCAATGAAACCGGCCGCACCGGTGACCAGGATCTTCATGGCCGCAGCCCTTCAGGGGCAATGTGGCGCAGGCCAATACCGCTGTAATGCAGGCCGGCGGCCGCCACTTGTTCCGGGTTGTACAGGTTGCGCCCGTCGATGATTACCTTCGAACGCAGCTTTTCGGCGAGCAGTTCGAAATCGACCACGCGGAAGTTTTTCCACTCGGTGCAGATCACCAGTGCATCAGCGTCTTCGAGGGTGTCGTCGCGGGTGGCGCACAGGTGCAGATCGTTGCGATAGCCGTAAATGCGTCGGCACTCGGACATCGCTTCCGGGTCGTAGGCCTGCACGCTGGCGCCTTCAGCCCAGAGTGCGTCCATCAGATAGCGGCTCGGCGCTTCGCGCATATCATCGGTGTTCGGTTTGAAAGCCAGGCCCCAGATCGCGATCGACTTACCCGCCAGGCCTTGGGGGAACTGTGCTTTGAGTTTGCTGAACAGGATGTGCCGCTGCAGGTCGTTGACGTCGGTGACGCTGCGCAGCAGTTTCAGCGGCATGCCGTTGTGTTCGGCGGTGTGCAGCAGGGCGCGCAGGTCTTTGGGAAAGCACGAGCCACCGAAGCCGCAGCCCGGATAGATGAAGTGGTAGCCGATGCGCGGGTCGGAGCCGATGCCTTTGCGCACCGCTTCGATGTCGGCACCGAGCAGTTCGGTGAGATTGGCTAACTCGTTCATGAAGCTGATGCGCGTGGCGAGCATCGCGTTGGCGGCGTACTTGGTCAGCTCGGCGCTGCGGTTGTCCATGAACATCAGTTTTTCGTGGTTGCGGCAGAACGGCGCGTACAGCTCGCTCATCTGCTCGCGAGCTGCGTCGTCACGGGTGCCGACGATGATCCGGTCCGGGCGCATGCAGTCGGCGAGGGCGCTGCCTTCCTTGAGGAATTCCGGGTTGGAGACCACGCGCACAATCAGGCCGGTCTTGTCGCGGCGTTGCAGTTCGCTGTTGGCGGTGGCGAGCACTTGATCCGCCGTGCCGACCGGCACCGTGGATTTGATGATCAGGGTGCGATCGGCTTCCATGTGCGAGGCGATTTGTCGGGCAACGTTGAGCACGTGACTGAGGTCGGCAGAGCCATCCTCATCGGCTGGGGTGCCGACGGCGATGAAGATCAGTTCGGCATGCTCGACTGCATCGCTGGCCTGAGTGCTGAACAGCAGACGGCCGGCCTTGATGTTCTCCTCAAGTGTGCTGGACAAACCTGGCTCGCTAATCGGCGGCACCGCTTGTTGCAGTTGTTTAATCTTGTTCGGGTCAATGTCCACGCATAAAACGCGATGACCGACATCTGCAAGTGCGGCGGCTTGTATTAATCCAACATAGCCCGTGCCAAATACGCTCACGTCCATCTGCGCACCCTCGATAGAGCGAAAAGAAGAAGTTCAAAATAAGACTGTCAAAAGGGGTATAGCGCAGGGTTTGAAAAGCGTGTCAGCAAAATGACATGTTGCACCTGTATAACAGCCCCAATTTTGGGGGCGATTGGCCATCAAGTGCTTGCTATTGCTGGATTTGTCCCGTGCTTGACGCTTTTTTCACATTTCAAAGAAAACGATGGACGGTCGAAAGCCGCGAATTTAAAGGCTTTCAGCAACTTGAGTGTGTCAGATTTGAGTCAACGGTTTTTTGACGCTTTGCCAGAAATTCAGCCATTTCTTGCGCTTTGATGGCCGGGTGCTAGTGTCAGATTTTGACCGACAAACTCTTGACCCTTTACGGTTTCGCCCGACCGGAATTGCCATGTTTCGATACCTGAAAGAACTGCTTTTAGTTATTTATTTGCTGCTTTATTCCGAATATTACATTGATCGGTTAAATGCTATCGGCTTCGGTTCTGCTGTACTTCTTTTTGGCGCGATGTTTTTGGCGCTTACTTTAGCGTTATATCTAACGGCGTATATAAGGCAAACCCTCATCCGACATTTATTCGCATTGGCGATGTTCGCCTCTGCGGTATTTTTCGATGTGTACACCCGCGTCACCGCGGATTACCTGAGCTACAGCAGCTTCGTTTCTCTGGTGTATTCCGGCGGTTTCATTCAGGAAGCGGCCTACCAGTATCGAGACGCGATCCTGCACGGCGCCCTCAGTGGTTTGCTGTTGCTGTTCGGCATCGGTCTGAAGCCACGCCATGGTCTGGCCATTCCCAACGCCTTACGTGTGGCGGCGCCGTTGTGCGGCGTGTTGCTGCTCAGTGCCGTGCTGTTTTTGCGTGCCGGTGAAGGCGCCCGCGGCTTGCCGATCATGTACACGCCGCTGGCCTACCTGAACCTGTTCACCTATGAAGCGCTGCACAACACCGTCGGCCCGCGCGAACCGGTGACATTGGCGCGCACCTCGCAAGCTGTCGGCCATGACATCGTGCTGATCATCGACGAAAGCATTTCCGGCAATTACCTCGACATCAACGCGCCGTTCGGTGTGCACAGCAACCTCAAACAGGCGCGTCCCGGCGTCGACATCTTCAATTACGGCTACGCGGCGTCCATCGCCAATTGCAGCGCCGACACCAACGTAACCCTGCGCTACGGCGGCACCCGCGCCGACTACATGCGCATCAACAGCACGTTGCCGTCGATCTGGCAGTACGCGAAGAAGGCTGGGCTGCGCACCGTGTACATCGACGCCCAGCGCACCGCCGGCAATCTGCAGAACCTGATGACCGATACCGAGAAGAAGGACATCGACCAGTTCGTGCAATTCGATCAGACCAGCGTGCGCGATCGCGACATGGCGGCAGCGGCGAAGCTGATCGAATTGCTCAACGATGACACGCCGGAGCTGGTGGTGATCAACAAGGTCGGCGCGCACTTCCCGGTGCACGACAAATATCCCGATGCGTTCATGGCCTACCGCCCGACCTTGCCGCGCGGGCAGTTCACCGAGGTGGCCGATACCGGCGAACGCAACGGTTTCAATGGTCAGCCGGATGACTGGGTGCTGTACCGCAATGCCTACAAGAACACCGTGTTGTGGAACGTCGGCGAGTTTTTTGCGCGGGTGTTCGCTCAGGGCAATCTGAACAATGCGTTGCTGATCTATACGTCTGATCATGGCCAGGATTTGCATGAGCGCGGTAATCCGGGCTTGAACACCCACTGCGGGGGCGATCCGGTGGAGGAGGAGGGCCTGGTGCCGTTGGTGGTGATTTCTGGCAGCGATCTGAAGACGCTGGACTGGTCGGCGCAATTGGCGGCGAACAAGGATCGTTCCAGTCACTACAACATCTTCCCGACCCTGCTGCAGTTGATGGGCTACGACCTGGCGGGGATCGAGGCTGTTTATGGCAAGCCACTGAGTGTCGCGACGGCGGATGAATTCACCTTCAACTACCGCTTCAATGCGCGGTTGGGGGCCAAGCCTGAGTGGAAGCACATTGATCTGGGCAGCATTGTCACGCCATCGCAGGCGCCGGCGAATGTCGCGGCGGGACAGTGAGCTTCAGCTTGTCCGGGCTGACGCTTTCGCGAGCAAGCTCGCTCCCACCTTTGGAGCGCGATCAACCTGTGGGAGCGAGCTTGCTCGCGAAGGGGCCATTTGCTTTAACGCGAGATTCAGGTCTGTCATCGGCATCCGCTATCCTTGCCCCACACTGACCGATCAGGTGGCGGCATGCTTCGTGTTGAAAACGTCTTCAAAAGCTATCTCACCCCGCAAGGCCCATTGCCGGTGCTGCAAGGCGTCGACCTGACACTGGCGCCCGGCAGTAGCCTTGCGCTGATGGGCGAGTCCGGCAGCGGCAAAAGCACCTTGCTGCACCTGATGGCCGGTCTCGACAAAGTCGACAGCGGCAGCATTCGCAGCGGCGAGCATCGGCTGGAAAACATGAACGAGGCGCAACTGGCGAACTGGCGGCGCACAGAAATCGGTCTGGTGTTCCAGCAGTTCAACCTGATCGGCAGTTTGCGCGTCGAGGACAATCTGGCGTTTCAGGCGCGTCTGGCCGGGCGCCATGAGCCGCGTTGGCAGGCACATCTGGTGCAGCGTCTGGGCCTCGGCGATTTGCTCAAGCGTTATCCCGAGCAACTTTCCGGTGGTCAGCAGCAGCGGGTCGCGTTGGGCCGGGCATTGGCCTCGCAGCCGAAATTGCTGCTGGCCGATGAACCCACCGGCAGTCTCGATGAGGCGACCAGTGACGAAGTGCTGCGGCTGTTGCTGGAATTGCTCGATGACACCCCGACCACGTTGTTGATGGTCACCCACAGCCCGCGAGTCGCGGCCCGCTTGGCGCAGCGAGTGGTGTTGTCCAGCGGGCGGCTGACGTGATCGTTTTCCGTCAGACCCTGCGTGCGCTGCTCAGCCATTGGCGGCGTCATCCGGTGCAGTTTTTCAGTGTGCTGACCGGGTTGTGGCTGGCGACCAGTCTGTTGACTGGCGTCGAAGCGCTGAACAGTCAGGCGCGTGACAGTTATGCGCGGGCCAGCCAATTGATCGGCGGCGAACCACAGGCCAGTCTCGGTACGCCGAACGGGGCAACATTCCCGCAACAATGGTTCGTTGATCTGCGCCGACAGGGTTGGCCAGTGTCGCCAGTGCTGCAAGGTCGGGTGCTGCTCAAGGGCTTCGACAATCAGCGGCTGCAATTGATGGGCATCGAACCGGTGTCGCTGCCGGCCGATTCGGCGGTGGCCGGTCAGGCGCTGCCGATCGAGCGTGTTGTCGAGTTTTTCACGCCGCCCGGAAATACGTGGATTTCCCCGGATACCTTGCAGGCGCTGAATCTACGCGAAGGTGACACGCCGCAAACGCTCAATGGCTTGAAACTGCCACCGCTGCTCGCGCAGAAGGACATGGCGCCGGGCGTGTTGCTGGTGGACATCGGCGTCGCACAAACCCGGCTGGAACAGCCCGGGCAATTGTCGCGGCTGTTGCTGCCCAAGGATTTTCACGCCGAGTTGCCTGCCGTGTTCAAAGGTCAGTTGCAGCTAAAAAGCAGCGGTGAGGAAAACAATCTGGCGCGACTGACGGAGAGCTTTCACCTCAATCTCGATGCGCTGGGATTTCTCTCGTTCGTGGTCGGCTTGTTCATCGTCCACGCCGCGATTGGGCTGGCTCTTGAGCAACGTCGCGGCTTGCTGCGTACGCTGCGCGCCTGCGGTGTCAGTGCGCGGATGTTGATCTTTTGCCTGATCGTTGAGTTGGGTGCGCTGGCGCTGCTCGGCGGGCTGCTCGGCGTGATCAGCGGCTATTGGCTCGCCAGTGTGTTGCTGCCGGACGTCGCCGCCAGCCTGCGCGGTTTGTACGGCGCGGAAGTGGCGGGGCAGTTGCGTCTGAGCCCTTGGTGGTGGTTCAGCGGCATCGGTTTGAGCCTGCTCGGCGCCTTGCTCGCCGGGGCCAATAGCCTGTTGCGTGCTGCGCGCCTGCCGTTGCTGGCCGTGGCCGATCCGCAAGCCTGGCATCAGCAATATGCGCGCTGGTTGCGTCGACAAGGTTGGCTGGCGGTACTGTTGGCGATGATAGCGTTGGCGGCATTGATCTGGGGCGACAGTCTGGCCAGCGGTTTTGTCCTGATGGCCGGGTTGCTGATCGGCGCCGCATTGGCGCTGCCGGTGTTGCTCAGCGCGCTGTTGAACCAGTTGCTCGGGCGCAGTCGCTCGGTGCTCGGCCAGTGGTTTCTCGCCGATTGCCGTCAGCAATTGCCGGCACTGAGTCTGGCGCTGATGGCGTTGCTTTTGGCGCTCGCCGCCAACATCGGTGCCGGCAGCATGACCGCCGGTTTTCGCCAGACCTTTGATGACTGGCTCGAACAACGCTTGAGCGCCGAGCTGTATATCAACCCGAGCAATCCGGCACAGTCGCGGGAAATGTACAGCTGGCTCAAGCAGCAGCCGAATGTTGCGGCAGTGCTGCCCAACTGGCAGGTCGCGGTGACGTTGCAAGGCTGGCCGGCGGAGGTGTTCGGCATCATCGATCACGCGCATTATCGCCAGCACTGGCCGTTGCTTGATGTCAGTGGCAGCGACCCGTGGGCGCATCTGGCCACCGACGATGCGGTGATGCTCAGCGAACAACTGGCGCGTCGGCTGAAGGTGCGGGCGGGCGATCGACTGACGATTCCTGCGCCGAATGGTGCGTGGTCGCCGCGCATCGTCGGCATCTACGCCGACTACGGCAATCCCAAGGGGCACTTGCTGGTCAACATCAACCACCTGCTGCGCGGCTGGCCGCAGTTGACGCCGAACCGTTTCAATCTGCGCATCGAACCGCAGAACATTCCGGCGTTGTTGAACAGCTTGCAGGCGCGCTTTCAACTCGATGACAGCCGCATCGTCGATCAGGCGCGGCTCAAGGGCTGGTCGGTGCAAGTCTTCGAGCGGACCTTTGCGGCGACGGCGGCGCTGAACAGTTTGACCCTGGCGGTGGCTGGCGTGGCGCTGTTCATCAGCCTGCTGACGCAAAGTCAAAGCCGCCTCGGCCAACTCGCACCGCTATGGGCGCTGGGCGTAACGCGACGGCAATTGATGCTGCTCAATCTTGGTCAGACCTGGCTGCTGGCGGTACTGACGCTGGTGTTGGCGTCGCCGCTGGGGATCGCGCTGGCGTGGTGTCTGGACGCGGTAATCAACGTGCAAGCGTTTGGCTGGCGGTTGCCGCTGCGGGTGTTTCCGTGGCAATTGTTGCAGTTGATGGGGTTGGCGTTGTTGGCGACGTTACTGGCCTCGGCATGGCCGTTGTATTCGCTGTACCGCACGCAACCGGCGGACCTGCTGAGGACATTTGCCCATGAGGATTAATTTCGTTGTGCTCATGGTTTTGTTGCTGCTCGGTGGTTGCGATCAATCGGCGCCGGAGCAGAAGGGCTTCGCCGGGATGGGCAATCAGGTGTTGGCGTTTACGCCGGTGGTGCCGGGACGGGTGTTCAGTTTTCCGGCCGATCACGGGGCGCATGACGGTTTTCGCATTGAGTGGTGGTACGTCACCGCCAATCTCAAGGATCAGCAGGGCAATGAGTTCGGCGTGCAGTGGACGCTGTTTCGCAGTGCGCTGAAACCTGTGGCGGAGACGGCGGGGTGGGGCAATCAGACGGTTTGGCTGGGACATGCGGCGGTGACTTCCAGCACGGTGCATCACGCGGCTGAACGCTATGCGCGAGGCGGAGTGGGGCAGGCGGGTGTGCAACTGGCGCCGTTCGAGGCGTGGATTGATGATTGGCGGTTTGCCAGTCAGGCGCAGGATCCGTTGAGCGACCTGCAACTCAGCGCTCGCGACAAGGATTTCGCCTATCAACTGCACCTGACTTCCAGCCGCCCGCTGGTATTGCAGGGCGACAAGGGGTTCAGCCAGAAATCCGAAGAGGGTCAGGCTTCTTATTACTACAGCCAGCCGTTTTTCCAGGCCAGCGGAACGTTGCAGATCGACGGTCAGAGCTACTCCGTCAGTGGCCCCGCGTGGCTCGATCGCGAATGGAGCAGCCAGCCGCTGACCGCCAATCAAACCGGTTGGGACTGGTTTTCCCTGCATCTGGACAGTGGCGAGCACGTGATGCTCTATCGCATGCGCCAGAAGGACGGCGCGCCGTATCTCACCGGTACCTGGATTGCTGCTGACGGTCAGACGCAAACCCTGCGCAGCGAGCAGATCGAACTGGTCCCGCAGGACACCGCAAAAGTTGCCGGCCGTGCGATGCCGGTGAAATGGTCGATCAGCATCCCCGATAAACACCTCGACATCACCCTCGATGCGCTCAACCCCAACGCCTGGATGAACCTGCGCATCCCCTATTGGGAAGGCCCGGTAAACATCAGCGGCAGCCATCCTGGCCAGGGCTACCTGGAAATGACCGGCTACTAAAGGCTCACCACAACTCTTACAAAGATTTGGTTTGAACTCGGCTTGCTGTGTTGTCCTCTACAGAGAAACCTGTCGAGGATTTGCCATGAGCGACGACCTGCAACCCCCAGACATGACGACCTGGCAGCGCCTGTTCGACGACCAGACCTACTGGCAGCAATCCCCCGACGCGCACTATTTCGACCTGCAACGCATCGCCGACGACTTGCTCGGCCAAGGCGCCATCGACCTTGAGCAATGGCAGATCCTGCGCGCCAAGGCCGATGACCTGCACAAGGACTCTCCCGCGATCAACGTCACCCGTGAACTCGACGACCCTGAAGCCTGAGGACAGCCCCATGAAACCCATCACCCTAGGTGAACACCCCGACGAACCCCGGCCACCGGGCGAAACCGAACGCGACAACGACGCCCTGCGGCCCACCGATCCCGAACAACGTCAACATAGCGGGAAGGGCACGCCCAGTGGCGAATCCACCGCGCAGGACACCGCCAAGCAACAAACCTCGCCGTCACAAACCAAAGCCAAGCCCTGAACTGCGTCTATGCTCAGTGGCACGCTCGCCGCCGAAGTCGATTCGGCGGCGAGCGCTGCCATTCATCACAGGGAAAGTATTGATTATGAAGCTCGACGCACTGGCCAAGGCCATCACCCTCGCAACCGTACTGTCCGCCACCAGCTTCGGCGCCATGGCTGCCGATATTCCGCTGTCTGCCACTGTTGAAGCAGATCAGGTCATCACCAAAGTGATCTCCGTCGATGCCGCCAACCATCAGGTTGTGCTTGAAGGTGCCGAAGGCAAGCCGGTTCACGTTCAGCTCACTGATAAGGCGAAAAACCTCGCCAATCTCAAGCCCGGCGATCAGGTCAACATTCAGGTTCAGCGTTCTGTCGCCGCTTACCTCGACACCGATGTGGATAAAGGTCTGCCTGGCACCACCGAACGTACCGGTGAACTGCGTAAGGCTCCGGGCAGCGATAACCCCGGTGGCGAAGCGTATCGTCAGGTTCAGGTGCAATTGAAAATCACCAAAATTGATTTGAAGACAAATCAGGTGACCCTGCAAAATCCGGCGGGCGTGTCGAAAGTCCTCGACGTGAAAAAGCCTGAAATTCAAGCCAAACTGAAAGATCTGAAAGAAGGGCAGAGCGTTATTGTCACTTACACCGATATCTTGAAAGTGACCAGTCAACACGAAAGTTGAGTATTAGCTCTACAGAATGATTGTTCTTGTACAGCTTTATGTATGAGAACAATCATATAAAAAAGTCTGTCGGAAGTTTCCCGGTAAATATCGGTGGCGCACATTTTTTAACTTTCTGGTACATAAATTTCATGTTTAAGCATGAGGACATATCTGCCAACTTCCATTAAAATCCCTCCCGTTCGCCCAGTGTCAGGGCTCTTTACCGGTGCATGGATTGCCAGGCCATTACACTGGGCGAACACCTCTTCGGAGTGGTTGTATACAATTTCTGCAAACAAAAAGGGCGACTTTATAGTCGCCCTTTTTGTTTGCAGTGAATTAAACCTAGGTTTGCGCGTCAGGCTTGCTGCCCTTGAAAGCGCTTCAATGTCGCCTGATACATTTTCGTCCTGCGGTGATTTTTCCCGTAAGTACCTGCAGCGGCGACAGTTCCTGACTGGATGTGATCCAGATAGCTGAAAATCTTGCGCGGCGACAGGAACTTGATGCCATAGCCCAGGCTGCTCATGCGATCTTGCAGCGCATAACCGGGCACCTGCTCATCCATGCAGAAGTGCAAGCCTTGGGACTTCATCAAGCGCGCATTCCACAATGTGCAGAAACTTTTCAGATGAGTTTCTTTGTAGGGTCTTGGCATTTTCGAACGCAGACCCAGACGCACTTTCGCTTTACGAACATAGTGCTTGCAAAAACGCGAAGTTAACCGCCAAGTGTCACGAACAACCCCGCGATTGAGTTGCTCTACACAACCGACTGCGGCCATATCCGGGTTTTTCGTGCATTCACGCATCATCATGGCAAACACCTCTTTGTCGTAGACAAAGGTGTCGGTATGCAACAGAAACAGATAATCGGTGTCGACTTTTTCCAGCGCCAGATCCAGTGCCTTGCCATGCGCAATATGGCCGACTTCCTTGCCCGGCGAAGGCCGTTCGATCAAGTTGATCCAGTCGAGCGAACGCAAGTAATCGAGACTCGCATCCGCCGAATCGTTATCCACCACCCACACCGGAATGCGTTGCTCCTGGACGTGCTCACGCAAAAGCTCGAGGCACATTCGGGTGATGTCCGGGGTTTTGTAATTTACCAAGACAAGGCTGAAATTCGACGCTGGCTGGGTTGGTAAATCAAACGCTTTCATGTCGGAAGGACTCATCTGCGATTCAAGGGCATCAGGGTTTCGTGGCCGCGATCGTAGCGAGGCAACCTTAGGCGAACCTTAATTTGCGGATGTGACGGTAGATGTATGCCGAGGAGAGGCTGCTGATCTTATGAAATGCATGGGGTGCTGCCAGTCATTACCGGATAAAATGCGCGCCCCTTTCACGGCTCAAGGAAGAAACGGCGCACGCCGTTGTGTCACGGATGAAACCACTTTCCCTCTACCACCCAGCCCTCTACTGGCTGCGCGTGTGGCAAAAAAGACTGTTCCGCCAGATTGCCTGGCGCTGTTCCAGCAAACGCTATGCACGCCCCGTCACCACGGCCGAGCGCCTGCCATTTCGCTACCTCAAACACACCTCAAAACTCATCCGCAAACTCGGCGACTCCGACCTCGCTCTGCAACACAACAAAGTCATCAACCTCAAACTCGCCGTCGCCGCCATCGACAGCGTCATCATCGCCCCCGGCGAACACTTCTCCTTCTGCCGCCTCGTCGGCCGCCCGACTTTGAAGCGCGGCTACGTTGAAGGTATGGAACTGTCTTTCGGCGAGGCTCGACGCGGGGTAGGCGGCGGCATCTGCCAACTGAGCAACCTGGTCCACTGGATGGCGATTCATTCACCGCTGGTGGTGGTCGAGCGTTCCAACCACAGCTTCGACCCGTTTCCAGATGAGGGGCGGGTGCTGCCGTTCGGGTCCGGGGCGGCGATTTTCTATAACTACGTTGATCTGGTGCTGCACAACCCGACGGATCGGCACTTTCAGCTGAAGTTGAACGTCGGCGAGACGCAACTCGAAGGGGAGTTGTTGTGTGATCGGGTGAGGGAATATCGCTATCACGTGTTTCAAGAGGCGCATCGGTTTGTGCGGGAGGGTGCGCGGGTGTATCGGGAGAATGAGATTTGGCGGGAGGTGAGGGAGAAGGGGCAGGTTGGGGAGTTGGTGGAGCGGGTGAGGTTGTATCGGAATCGGGTGGTGGTTAAGTATGACGTGGCAGATGAGTTGATCGGATAGGGCGCGTGAAAGCGCTTCGCTGACGATGGCGCCCTTTGATCAGTTTCTGAAATACAACTCATCCAGCTGGCGTCTGCGTATCGAGAGGTACTCCTCCCATACCTTGGGAAAGTCCTCATCTTTGGTTAGAGGGAAAGTCAGATAAATGTACTTTCCAACAACGCTGATGTATTGCCTCGCGCGTTTGAAGGCCGGCTGCTCGTAAGCTGCGACGCTTTCATCGTAGGCGTCATGGTAGTGATAGATGCTTACCCGATGGGGAGCGATCATGCATCGCGAAAAATCGATCACCCAGCAGCTATCAACGGCTGTACTCAAATAACCGTAAACACCATCAGTAGATAGGCGCAGGCATGAATTTGCCTGGGTGCCGTCGTCATCGTTGACCAGAATGATCTGGTCCGCGAAGTAATGAATATTCCTGCCGTCCGGCCCTTGCAAAGACAAGCTCCAACCTTCGGCTCCCATACGGAATTCACCGTTGTTATCAAAGGTTGCTGTCCATCCATTGGCTAGAGTGATCTGATGTTTATTCATGAGGACTGGTCAAGTATCGAGCTTACGGTGGTATGAGGTAGTCACATTAAATATCTTGCTCAAAGGTGTTCGAGGTCAATTAGACAGCCTTTGAGTTTTAATCGCTTGATCTCATCATTAAATTTGTATCTTGGCAAGAGTTCGTTTTTTATGTCGTAGTGCTGTCTAAGGAGACGGAATAATTTCCCTATGTTGCTTTTGCTTTTTTCGTCAAGGCTCTCGACTAAGTCGTAGTTGTTGTCCGACAGAAAAGCGATTTTGTTTTTAAGGGTGTAGTAAGCGCTTATGTTTGAAAGCAATCCTTCTGCATCTGAATAATCTTCTTTTAAGTGTTCTGCATAATTCTCAAATATAGTTGTCAGCAGGTGTTGTGCTGATTGCTGATGTTTTAAAACTCCGCACATTTCCTGCCAGTTGCTAACGAAGAGATGGTCTCCCCAGTCGGAGCCGCGGGCAAAATATTTCCCATTGCCTTTGAAGAAAACAGATGTTTCATGAAGTTCTAAAGCTGTTTCAAAGGTGGTTTTCATAGAAACTTTTTCCAATCATCAAAATTTTCAATGACGCTGGGGAGAAAAGGGGGTGGATTTATTATCAGTTTGTAGAAAATAAATCTGTCCCCTTTTTGTCTTTTTATTCGTTTGGTTCGCTCCTTTTTTAAAGATTTTTAATGGTGTGAGGTTTAAGATAAGTACCAAATCAAAAACTCAAAGAAGCTAGCCCATTTTTGCTGTGTTTTACCAGCTAGGAAATCATCTCGGTTAGCAAGGCTGAAGTCTAAAACTTCGCCGCTATTTATGTCATACAAGTAACAGCCTTCGCCTTGAATGTTGGTGAGGCAGACAAGGTTTTCCGGTAGCTCCCATACTTCGTGGATGAAATTTGTTCCGATTTCGATTTCGTTGCTTGGGTCGGCGATGTCACACAATTCTTCATCAGAAGAACTGCTTTTAAAAAAAGTTATTGTGTAGTTTAAAAAAAACTCTGCGAGTTCGCTATTTATGTCTATGTTTAGCTGTTTTAAAGCCTCGGTAACTGATTGCTTGTCTGTTCGAAGGGTATTACCCGGCTGATTTTCAATTAGTAATTTTAATTTGGTCGGTATCATTTTGCGGCCTGCGCTGCACGGTCTTTCCAATATCGCGGGACTTTTTCTTGAATGATCAATCAGGGGCGGACCACTTTTACAACGCGAAAAATTGCAGCTCATAGTGCAGGCCGCCTTCAGAAAAAGAAAACGTGATCTGTCCCCCGTTTACGCTTCGCCATATTTTCCATATGCCTCAGCTACAGGCTCTAATTGGGGTTTGTCAAAAAGAAAAATAGGCAGGGTTATTTTCAGCGTGTAGAAAATAACTCCATCCCCTTTTTTCTTTATCGGTTGCGTCTCATGTGTCCTAATCTTGATATTCAAACTGACCTCGATATGTGAATTCGATGCCTCGTAATATGGAAGCTGTGGTTTTTCCTTTATAAGCACAATTATAAATTGCAATAATAGTGTTTGTTTTTTCAGGTGAGATAGAGAGGTTTTTCTTTTTTATTTCAGCGATGATGTCGGAGTCATAAGAAAAATCCTCGATTGCTTTTTCCAAATTTTTAGTTGGCTTTACGATATCAGTTTCAATAAAGTCGTCGTCAATAAAGCCCAGAGAAAATGCATTGCTGAACTCCGATCCTAGAGATTCTCCATCGTCAGAATAGGCAGGCGTCACTATTTCCCGAAGAGTGGATTGCTGCCAGTCGGCGTTTGCAGTCCAAATTGATACTGTTTTTTTATTACTCATCTTTTTCTCCTCAATTTTTAAGGCCGGATGGGAGAGAGTCAACTCCACCTTCTAACCTCCGACCCGCCCACTCATTGAGGCCCTGTCGGAACTCGCCGTAATCTTTCGAATTGTCAATTATTTTAAGTGTTTCCTTATGTGCTTTTGTGGACCCTTTGCCCCCATGATGACCAGTAGGGTTCACAAATTTCACTTCAGCAATCGCGGTCCGTAGCTCATAGATCTGCTCAGCAGAAAAGGGGACAGATTTATTTTCAGTTTGTAGAAAATAAATCTGTCCCCTTTTTTGTCGTCTTTATTAGGAACCTTGGTTTTGTGATTTTTTTAGTAGGTTTTTGAGTTCAGGGTAACAATCAATTTCTTCATCGGGTAGATTATCTATGATTCGCTGAATTTTATTAGAGTATTTTTCCTCAATAAATGCTTCAGTCCAATCAAGTTCGGAAGCTGCGGTGACTGCTACCTCGGAGAACGTAGAGTCAAGAAGTTTTTTTAAAATCTCTATCGCTTCGGGCGATCGCAACTCTCCCAGAGCAGCAGCGCTTCTTTCTTGCCAGTATTCCTCTTTTAAAAGAATTGATTCATTAAGTTGTTGCCAGTCCATGGCGTTAAATTTTCCTAAAACTCCATGAGCTACCTGTTCAGTAATGTACTCATTCCAATTTGAGTCTTCATTCGGTCCAAGCCAGTAGTTATATTTTTCGTAAATCTTGCTGTTCATGTTGTTCAGGGACGGATCACGTTAAATAGCGAGAAAGAGGAGAGTTCCCAAGTGGCAGATTATGGATGTAAAAAAACTGTGATCTGCCCCGTTTAAAATAAGGAGTTGTGGTCTGTCCCCGTTTTATTTATTTCAATTACCTGGAGTCGATTTGTTTTTATTGAGTGCTATCGCTGGTATGAACGCAATCATGATCATCCATATAGATTAGCACTTTGAAGTTGTCGTCGACTATCCAGAATGGGAATCCAGTCGTTTCGGAAAATAGCGTTTTAAGATCTGCAGAGTTTGCTAGTTTCCAAGCGTGAATCTTACTGTCTTGAACTATTAGTAAGGGGTTTTCAAAATTTTCGAGAGTGTCTACTTTTTTCCAGAAGTCTGGGTTGTGTTTTTTCTGGGGGTTCTTCAAGTAGAAAGGGTCGAGGCTCTTTGTCTCAGAAGAAAAAAATGATCTCGTTAGCTTGGCGATCAATTTGGCTAGTTCATTGTTGCGTACTTTCTCATGCGCTAAGTTCTGCTCTGCTAATGCCGAGTCGATTTCTTTTTCTAGGCAGTTCATTGAGGATTTCCAGTTCTCGCGCGTTAGACAGGCAAAGATTCCAATAATACAGAAAAAAGGGGCGGATTTATTTTCAGCTTGTAGAAAATAAATCTCTCCCCTTTTCTGTTTTTTTGTCATTGCAATTGTAGTTTTTCTCCTTTGAGTTGTAGATTTGATTTTCTAAGTTTTCTGAACTGGATACGTGTCGCCCGTGATTGTAATTGATCTTCCATCTGATTTTATGTCTTCGATGCTGTTAATAACCACCTTAAGCTCTCTTGAGTTGGGGAATAAGAAGTAAAAAAGCTCGAAGTAAAGATAATCTTTTATAAGGCTGGCAGCCAAATTGTGATGGTCGTTTAAAATTTCATTAAAGGTTGGATAACCTATTTTTTTTAGTTCGGGAATGTCAGCGTAGCCTTGCTCAGAGTCATCAATTTTGCATTCGGCAATAAATGAGTTTGCATGGTTGATGAAGTTTTCCGGGAACTCATCGTTGTTTATCGTCATTTCGTATTTTTTTGTTTCGAGAATTGATTTCTCACCGAAGCCAAGGCTCCTGTAAGTGACCGTGTTTAGATTGACTTCTGTGCCGGCTGATTTAAATATCATGGAAGTTCTCCAGGTGGTATTAGCGTGATCGTACCATCCTCTTTAAGCGTTATTGAACCTGATGGTCTATAAGCTTCACCTGCTTTCTGATCCTGCTCAGAACGTTTACCTGAGCGTTGGAAAAATTCTTCTGGAGATTTTATTTCTTCAATGGATGCAGTTTTGTTGCCCGGCGCGATTTTAGTTTCTTCGAGCGACAAAAAGCCTTCCTTTCCCTCAAATGATTTTTTAAGGTCCTTAAGTATTTTGCCGGCTTTATTTGCATTGACATCTCCGAATCCAACATCCAAGTCGCTACCGGGGTGACTGTCCCCCCTTACTCGACTTCCGCCGATGACAACGGACGTTCCTTTTTTATACGATTGTTCAAGGATCATTTGAGCCTGCTCCTTAGGCAGTCCAGGCAAATGTTCTTGTAGGAAAGCGGCTTGTTCCTCTGGCCCAGAGGTTTTTATGACCGTTTTCTTTGGGTATTTATTAAATACTGAATTTTCAGTCCATTTGGGAGGTTCGGCATCAGGACATTGTCCTGGCGTACAATTTAAACCTAGCGGATCTACCCAGCCCGTTGGATTCGGCACGTATTGGTAACCGTTCAATCCACCGACTAGCTTTATCGGATCCGGCGTCAAAAACCGTCCAGTCCCCGGATTGTAGTAGCGGTGGCGGTTGTAATGTAATCCTGATTCGGTATCGAAATACTGACCCTGGAAGCGCAATGGGTTATCGATCTCGCTGACGTCCAGCGCTGCCAGGTTACCGTAGGCTCGGTACTTCGCCGACCACATGATTTCACCGCTGTAGTCGGTGAGCTCCTGCGGTGTGCCGAGTTGGTCGAGTTGGTAATAGAACGGCGTGGCTTTACGTGGGCCATCGAGCATCGCCAATGGGCGGAAACTGCCAGGTTCGTAGATGTAGCTGCGGTGTTATTCAGGGACAGACCACCTTCAGACAAAATAAAACGTGGTCTGCTCCCCGTTTACAGCTTTACTATTTCAGTTGGTAACTAAATTTCTCATCCAGTCCAAAGTTTTCATCTTGAGTTTTGACTCGATCAAGAATAATTAATATTTTTCTATATGAGTCGCCCATTAGTTCTTCTGAATGTTTTGAGTTTGTCCAAATTAATTCAATTGGGCGCTCTACATCGGTGCTGAGTAGATCCCAAAGCGCATTAAGATTATTTCCATAGTATTGAGTAACAGAAAAAGCAGACGCTATCCGCTTATGGAATTCTTGCTCAGATGAGATGGACAATCCATCAAGCTCAACTATCATTTTGATTCACTTCCACTTTCCAATAGGGGTAACAGTTTCGTAATGATCACTAGTTATGTAGAGGAGTCCGTCATCTGAGTAGAGTAGCCTGGTCCCCGGCTGATTGCTCCGCGACATCGTGTTATTGAGACCGACGTCAGCTTCATACCAGGTTCGGCCGGGGGCTGAAGGAAGTACGTTTGTATCATTGTAAAAAACATCACCGCCTAGCTGCCCGCCAGGAACGCTATTGTTGACTGCTTTACCTTTTTTCCATCCGCTTTGTGTTGCCTGAGCTTTTGTAACGTAATTTGGGGGAAGATCACCAGTGGCCCGCAAACT
Organism: Pseudomonas sp. 43A; assembly: GCF_013363935.1. NCBI lineage: Bacteria > Pseudomonadati > Pseudomonadota > Gammaproteobacteria > Pseudomonadales > Pseudomonadaceae > Pseudomonas > Pseudomonas sp. 43A. Next base: position 4,658,674 of record NZ_CP054880.1, on the reverse strand, counting down.
TTCGACTAAGGGATTCGCAGCCTCAGTCGTTCTAAGATCACGCTTCATGGCTTCGTATTTGGCGGCGTTATGAGCGGAGTTGTTATAGGGTTCAGGCTCATCACACTCTTTACTTGCTAGCCCCAACGGATCCACCCACCCCGTAGGGTTCGGCACGTACTGGTAGCTATTCAAACCACCTGCAAGTTTGATCGGATCCGGAGTCAAAAACCGTCCAGTTCCCGGATTGTAGTAGCGGTGCCGGTTGTAATGTAACCCTGTCTCGGCATCGAAATACTGACCCTGGAACCGCAACGGGTTATCGATCTCGCTGACGTCCAGCGCGGCGAGATTACCGTAGGCTCGGTACTTCGCCGACCACATGATTTCACCGCTGTAGTCGGTGAGCTCCTGCGGTGTGCCGAGGTGGTCGAGTTGGTAATAGAACGGCGTGGCTTTACGTGGGCCTTCGCCATCGAGCATGGCCAACGGACGGAAGGTGCCCGGTTCATAGATGTAACTGCGGTAGCGGTTTTCGGCGCTTTCAGCGATCAAGCGCTCGCCTTGCCACAGGAATTCAGTGGTGTGGCCGTCGACGGTTTTTTCTATACGTCGACCGAAGGCATCGTACTTGTAGGTTGCAGTGCTGCCACCCGGTAGGCTAACGCCGATCAAGCGGTGCTGGCAGTCGTAACGATACTCGGTGACGAGTTTCTGTCCTGTGCCACGGCGTTCGCGACTCAGGTTGCCGTACGCGTCGTACTCGTAGTGACGATCACCCTGCATCAGCAGGCGGTTGCCTTTGACGTTGGCGAGGTTTGCTGTGCCTTCATTGCTTTGGCCCAGCAGGTTGCCCGCCGGGTCATGGGCGAAGCTTTCCGGAGTAGCACCGCGCACGCTGATGAGTCGATCGAGCGGGTCGTAGTGGTAGCTGCGATTGCCTTTGCGGCTGTCATCAATGCCAGCGAGGTTGCCGTTGGCATCGTAATTATAACGACGCTGGAACAGGTTCTTGTCTCGCTGGCCAACAGTGTGGGCTTGCAGGCGGCCTTGTTCGTCGTACTGGTATTGGCTGAGCAGCAAACCTTGCTGACGTTTTTGTTCGCGCCCAGCACTGAACTGGTGAGAGGTCAGGCGCGAGCCATTGAGGTCGATGCTGCTCAGTTGTCCGCCCGGTTGGTGACGGTAATCGAGTTTGCTGCCGTCAGGGAGGCGGCAGTGTTTGAGCTGACCAACGCTATCGTACTCGTAGCGCAGGGTGCCCCAACCTTGGTGTTCTTCGATGAGGCGGTCTTGCAGGTCGTATTTGTAGGCGAGCGGCCAGTTGCCGTCATCGACGTTTACGAGGCGACCGAGGGCGTCGTAGCTGTAGTGGATTTCTTCGCCATCGGCCAGGGTTTTCACCAGCAGCCGGCCAGCCGCATCGCGCTGATACTCAGTGACCAGTTCGCTGCCATCGTCGCCGAACTCGGTTTTCTTCAGCAGTTGGCCGTTGAGGTCATACTCGTAAGCCGTGCGACGACCGTCGAAGCCTGTTTCCTGCTGGATCAGGCCGTTCGCGTAGTAGTCGAGGTGGTATTGCTCGCCGCGCTCGTTTTCGATTTCAGTCAGCAGCAGACGAGAGTTGTCATAGCGATAGCGAAGTTGGCTGCCGTCCGGATTGATGCGGCGGCAGACCAGATGCAGGTTGTCGGCGTATTCGTACCGAGTGATGCGGCCGAGTTCATCGCGTTCAGCGGTGACATTACCGTAGGCGTTATAGGTAAACGCACGGGTTGCGCCGCCCGGCAGCGTGACCTGAGCGAGGCGATTAGCTGCGTCCCACTGGTATTGGGTAATGGCGCCGGACTCTTCTTGGCGGGTGATCTGCCGACCCAGCGCGTCGTAGCGATACTTGCGCTGGCCGCCATCGGGCAGGCGTTCTTCCAGCAACTGGCCGAGGTTGTTCCAGCCGAGTTGATGGCGACTGCCGTCCGGGTGGCGAATCTCCAGCAGGCGGCCCTGAGGATCGTAGCTGTATAGCGTGGCATTGCCGTCCGGGTCGATTTGCTGGGTGATATCGCCCTGACGGTTGCGTTGGTACTTCCAACTGGCTTTTCCGCGATGGACATCACTGACGAAACCGTTGATGTATTCGTAGGTGGTGGCTTCGTCTTCCGGCGGGATGACGGCAGTCATCAAGCCGTTGTCGTTGTAGCGGTACTCGGTGACGGCGCCCAACGGATCCTTTTCCGCTATCAATTGGCCTTTGTCGTTGTAGGCCTTGAGATGCTCGGCACCGTCCGGGTCGATCTTGCTGATCAGTCGCGCTTGGTCGTCGTGGGTGTAAACCTCTTCGCTGCCGTCGGCGTTGGTGACAGTCACGCTGCCTTTGTCATCCCAGGCGTAGTGCGCCTCCATCTGCGAGAAGTTGGCCCAGTGATGTGTGCAACGAGACAGTTTGCCTTCGTTCTCCCACTCCCAGTAGAACGCAGCGCCGCCCGCCAGTTGCCGCTCGAGAATGACGTGCTGTTCGTTGTAGCGATAATGTTCGGCTTCACCGGCCGCGTTCTTCGCCTCGATCAGACGATGCTGAGTGTCATAGCTGTAGGTGACCAGCGTTTGCACCGTATTCCAGGCGTCTTCCAGATTATCCGCGGGCAGGAACTGCTGATAGTCGATCGCGACGATGTGTTTTCGGTCGTAGCGCAGAAGCAAGGCGCGACCGGCGCCGTTGTCGAGGCGTTTGATACGACCATGGATATCGCGTGTGACGTGCAGTCTATTGCCATAGCTGTCGCTAATGGCGATCAGGGTGGCGCCTTTGCTGTTAAAGCGGAAGTGGTAGAACGATGGTCGCTTGCCGGCTTGGGCCAGAATCAGTTCCGATGGATCGTCACCGAGGAAAATTGCCGCGCGCGAGAGGCTGTTGGTGATGGCCGGGCGTTGTTCGGTTGGAAGTGGGAAGGGGGTTGAGCGGTTTTCGTGGTCGGTCCAGGTGACTTCATCGCCATTGATTTCGATGCGATGAGCCAAGGCATGGCTCCAGCCATAACCCAAGCCGCAGTCGATTTCCACCGCGCTGGTTCTGTAGAGACGCGTCCACTCAAATGGCAGTAGCCCGTCGAGTTGACCGTCGGTCAGCGTCAATAACTCTTCGCCGGTAACCATCGAAACCGGGCACTTGTCGACGCGCGTACAGGACACAGGCTCCGCGCTTTTATTAGCGGGGGTCGTGGCTTGCCTAGATGCATCGTCAGCGTGCGCCGCAGTTCCTATCCGAGCATTCGATTTTCCATCGAAGCGAACTTGCACTGTTCCTTGCTTAATCTGCCTTCCTATTCCGCGCGCCGCAACTGGAACATACTTGGTAACGTATGCCATGAAGCCCTTAATAATTTCGAAGATCGACTTAACAAAATTAACTACGGCGTTGAGGACGATTTCTCCATATTTCTTTATGCGTGCGACCAGATAAATCAGGCCAGTTCCTTCAGCGGCCACCGTCAAAACGATCGAGATGACGATATCGATGGCAATGCCGACGACTGCCGCCGTAGTCATTTTCGCGGCATCACCTGCTGTTTTCATTGGGGGCAAGCTAGCCAGCCAAATAACCGCTGTATGCATCATCAGGAAAAGCGCTGCTTCGTCACTGGCCAAAAGCATGGCCTTTTTCATGACTTCAGGGGCGGTTTTTGCTACTTCGATAAGCTCTTGTGCACCTTCGCCGAGTTTTTTACCAAACTTGCCGGGGTCCTGAAGGATATCCAGGACAAGTTTGATCCCATCCCAAACGCCTTTAATTGCCTCCCAACCACCGTCAAGGATGCCGCTACCAATAGCCATGACCGTGCCGGAAAGAGATAGGCTTGACCACTGCTGGCGATATCCGCCAGGCCCGGTCCATTTGTTGCGCAGAAAACCTTCGAGTTCACTGTTGAGTCCCTTGTACGAGTCAAACAGTGTGTCAATCTGCGCTGGCGTTACTTCGTTATGAACACGGATTACGTATTTTTTACCCGGGACCCCACCTGACCAACTGGCTTTACCCTGAGCATCAAGCTTGACCTTGTTGATGGCGCCGCCACCCTCTGGAACGATCTCGACTTCAATATTCCCCACGGGAATATCATAAAGAGATTCGAATTTGCTCTCGATCAGCATAGGGCCTTTCAGCGGGCATTGAGCCACGACGCTGAAATTGTCATCTGTCATGCTTACCGCGGTCGAGGATCTGCCGGCTTTGAGGATCCGTTCCATACCCAGCAGGGAAGGTTTATCGGTCTTGTGGCTGACTTCATCAGCCAGACTTGCGTACCAGGAATGGGTTTGCTTCTGGTAAATCGTCAGGCTGTTCTTGAAATTCTTCAGTTGGTTGTCAACGAAGGCAATGCGTTCCTTTGCGACCATCAGCCTTGCTCCAGAATCAGGTGGTTTAACAGTGCTTCTTTAAGGTTTTTCGGTGCGTCCGGACGGCGCACGAAACGGCTGATTTTCAGCTTCAGGTTGTTTTCGGGCCAAGCGGTGTAAATGTCCGGACGGTCTTCTTCCAGCCACTGCATCAAGTTGCTGATCAGCGTCGTCGGATTTTCCTTGGCTAAGCCATCCAGTAACGGCTTCGGCACCTCCCACCACGGCCAATCTTTCACCTTCGGCACAACCCGCGTCCCAACCTCCAGCGCTTGCCCATTAATCAGATACCGCTCAAACATCGACATCACTTCCCCAGCCTTCTCCCCCAGCCCATGCAGAATCGGATAGATATGCCGCCCATCCCAAAACCGGAAAAACACCTCGGTCCCGTCCGGCATCTTCACCTGCGTCAGACTGCGCAGATGCTCGAACACTTCATTCGGCTCGGAACGCGACACCGCCAACCATCCCCAATCGAGAGCATCGGTTTCAGCGATCCACGGCAAGAATGCCGAATTGGCTTTGAGCTCGGTGACGTAGGGCATCACCGGTTGCCAGGTGGAGTAGGGCGTGCCGCCCCAGATCGGGATGAGCTGGGCGGTGGGTTCGGTGAGATAGAGGTTTTTCAGTGCGTCGGAATCACTCGCCGCGCTAATAACCAGATACAAACGCTCGCCAGTCTGCAACGGCTGTTGCGCCAGCCAATCCTTGGGCGTAATTCGATCAGATGGCACAGGCACCTGCCTTGCATTTTTCGCATTCTTCGCAGAATGGCGCGTTACGTTTGAGGGTGTTGATCTGGGCTGGGGTCAGAACCTGGCCGGCCTTGTCGGCGTCGGCCTGTTTCAGGATGCCGGGTATCAGCGGGGCGGCGCCAGTGCCGCTCCCTGGGCTGCCGCCGGAGTTCATGTTGATCACCGGGCCGCTCAGGGTCACGCCGCCGGCGTCGATCTTGATGAAGCTACCGCCGCCGATCAGGGTCAGCTCCGCACCGGCTTCCATCACCACTTTCATGCCGCTGCTGAGGTGGATTTCCTGGCCGGCGTCGATGAACTGGCCGGTGCCGATCTTGATGTGCTGATTGACGCCGACAGTCAGGTGGTCGTTGGCGCGGGTTTCGACTTTGCGGTCGGCGTAGACGGTGTGGTGTTCTTCGGCCTTGAATTCGCTGTAGCTGTTCTTTTCGACGGTGTCGTGGCGTTCGTTGCCAACGCGGATTTTCTGGTCGTGCTCGACGTTTTCGTCCCAGTCGCGCTGGGCGTGCAGGTAGATTTGCTCCTGACCTTTTTTGTCTTCGATGCGCAGTTCGTTGTAGCCGCCACCGCCCATCGAGCTGAGGGTCTTGAAGGTGCTGCGGGTCTTGTTCGCCGGCAGTGGATAGGGGACGGTGTTTTCCTTGTGGTACAGGCAGCCGCTGATCAGCGGTTGATCGGGGTCGCCTTCAAGGAAGGTGACCAGCACTTCCATGCCGATGCGTGGGATGGCGATGCCGCCATACTGGGCGCCGGCCCAGGCGCTGGAGACGCGCAGCCAGCAGCTGGTTTTGTCGTCGGCCTGGCCTTCGCGGTCCCAGTGGAACTGCACTTTGACGCGGCCGTATTCGTCGCAATGGATCTCTTCGCCTTTCGGGCCGGTGACCACGGCGCTCTGGCTACCGAGGATGCGCGGTTTCGGGTGGCGCAGGGGCGGGCGGTTGGGCACGTCCCACGGCGTGGCCTGGAAGCGGTTGCGATAGCCCTGATGGAAATCGTCTTTGAGTGCAGTGGTGTCGCTGGTTACCGACTCTTCGAGGACTTGCGGTTGCTTGCCTTCGTGGAGGACTTCGGTCAGTAACCAGAGGTCGTTCCATTTGGCTTTCGGGTGCGCGGTCAGGGCGAGGAAGTGGCCGCTGACCAGCAACGGCTGATCGCTTTTGCCTTCGGCGAGCTGGAAGTCGCTGCGATGGCGTTCGAGGGCGCGTTTGGCCAGGTGTTTGCCGCGCTCGCGGTCGATGAAGCGACCGGGGTAATCGTAGTCTTCAAGGTCGGGCAGGGCGTCGCCACGGTTTTCGCTTTCGAGGGTGAGGCGTGGTTTTTCGAAGTCGTAATCGCGGCGGGTGGTGCGGCTGGTGCGGGTTTCCAGGCGCAGGTCGAAGCGCTTGATCACCGGGTCGCTGGCGACCATGCCGGAGTCTTGCTGATAGGCCACTGGCTTGAGTTTCGGGAACACCGTCTGGTCATCGCCGAACACCAGTTTGTGCGCCGTCGCCGTGTGTTCGAAGTGGTAATGGATACCTTCTTCCTCGCACAGGCGCTGGATGAAATGCAGGTCCGATTCATCGTACTGCACGCAGTAGATGCGCTCGGGATAGATCGAACCGGTCTTGAATTCGTAGGCGTTGCTTTGGATACCGTGCTCTTCGAGGACCTTGCCGATGATTTTCGGCACGGTGAGGTTCTGGAAGATCCTCTGATTGACGCGATGCGCGAGGTAAGACAATTGCGGACGCAGGGTCACCGAGTAACGGGTCAGGCGTTTGCCGGAATCGCCTTGCGCGGCGCGGTAGATCTGGCCATGGATGCCGCTGCCGTCGGGCGACAGTTGCAGGAAGGCCGGTTTGTGCAGCAGGGTTTCGAGGTCCAGCGACGGCTGCTCACTGACCAGCTCCACCTCAAAGACAAAAGGCTGGCTGATGGCTTCGCGACCTTGCAGGGTGAATACCTGAAAGTCAGCAGAAAGACCTTCGATGGTCAGGGCAAAATGGGTTTCATTGGCCGGCGCGAACATCCCTTGTTCCTCGTGCTGTACAGCGGCGTGAGTTGACGACCGCAAAACGGCTCAACTTACGCGAAATTCTGGAGGGCGAAAACAACATCGACCAGCAGAGCTGGCCGATGCTTGTAACGATCAGCCGTAATTAAACGACTGGAGCACGCCAGTCATCGGAACCCGAAGTACCGGATACTTCGTGGGTCCAGGTGATTTTACGGTAGGTGAACTGCACTTCTTCCAGGTGGGTGAAGTGCGAGTTGCCTGGATCCTGGCAGTTGTGCATTTTGTTGTTGATGGCGACGATGATCGCGTCTTCCAGTTTGGTGGTGTAGTAGTGCTCTTGGGTACCTTGAGCAGAAGTACGGAACCACTGGATAACGATTTCGCTCATGCGCTCGCCGGAGGTCAGAGCGGCTTGCAGCAGAGGCGAAGCCTTGTCGTAGACCTTGGTGATCACGACTGGCTTGTGAACGCGCTGACCGGTTGGCTGACCGGATTGTGGGTCACGCGGGATGATCACGTCGTGGCTGAAAGCCTGAACCATAACCTGGTCTTCGTGGCCTTCCTGGTAGGTGTTGCCTACGGAGTCAGCGGTGAAAGCGCCTGCAGTGATCAGGCCTTGTTTTTCGCCGGTAACCGACATGTACGCTGGTGTTGCCATGGGGTGCTCTCCTTGCGGAATAATTTAAGGTGCCCGGGAGGCGAAATCGCCCGGTGGGTGCCTGACTGTTATCAAGGAGCGTGCCAACAATTGTGCGGGCCATGCGGGCCGGGGTGTTTGTCTGATTTTTCAGGCGCTTGTGCGAAATAAAGCGCGCGCCGAATGCAAAAGTGCGCAAGAAGTTGCGCAGTACTGCGCAACTTCTTGCGCACTTGGCTGCAGGCCTTGTGCGACGTGGCTCCCAGCGGTTTTATCAGGCTTTTTTGCAAAACAAGTGCGCAACTTCTTGCGCACAATGGCTACGCGCCATCATTTGGTCGAGGCGGCTGCTTCAAGATTTTCAGATCAAAAGATCGCAGCCTTCGGCAGCTCCTACATTTGGAATGTATTTTTCCTGTAGGAGCTGCCGAAGGCTGCGATCTTTTGATTTTTCAACGCGTAAGTTGTGTCAGGCACTCATCAATCGAACGCTGCTGCGTCGCCGCATACAACCGCAACTCATCAATGGTCGCGCGCCCCAGCGCCTGCTCGAAGGCCTGCCGATTGGAATGCTCGCCATAATGCGCCTGCGCCGCATCCCCAAGGTTCGACTGAAAAATCCCCGCCGCACTCACCGGCAGGAAATCTTCGTACACCAACGGTTCCGCTTTCACATAACCATCGCGCAACAAGTCCTCCAAAGATGACTGCCCAAGCCCTACCGCTGCCAGGCCCTTTTCCGTGGCGAAATAGCGAAAGTACGCCAGTTCTTGTTCACGCATACCCTCGACACTGTCAGGAAATTCGCCAAAGTGCTGAGCCATCAGCGCGTTGTAGCGTGCGGCGTTGGCTTCGTTGGGGAAGTCACCGAGTTCATCGCGCGCGGCATTCAGCAAGCGGTCATACAGCGCCCGGCCTTTGGGCGTAAGTGCCGCGCCGCGCTGTTCGATTTCGCCGAAACGCGCGCTGTGGCTGCCACGGATTTGGTTTTGATCGGTGAAGGCGATCGGCTCGTCCAGCGCCTTGAAACTGGTCTGGCGCAAGAGGATCGGGCACTGCCGGCGCGGCGGGCCTTCGATGACGGCTTTCGGGGTGATGCCATGGGCTGGCATCTGTTCCTGGACGCGGTCGATGTCCAGCGTGCGCGGCGTCAGGTGATTGATGTGCGGGCCTTTGAACGCCACCACATCGGCGATCAAACGGTGTTGGGCGCTCAAAGTTTGATATTGCGCAGCGGTAACCGTGGCGCTGTGATGCCAGCGAAAGGTTTCCAGTGCCTGCAGGACGAATGCCTCGGCCTCGCTTTCATTCAGTCCGCCCGCGTTTTCAGCTTGCGCGATCAGGCGCAACGCCTCCGAGGTAAAGATCGAACGCTTGGCCAGCACTGATTCGGCAAAGGCCCGCAGTTGCGCATCCTCAATCAACTCGAGGCGCAACAGCGACGTAAACACCCGAAACGGGCTGACTTGCAGCGCCTCTTCATGCACCGCGCGAAACGCTGTGGAGTGCACCGGCACGCCCGCCGGGGTCAGGTCGTAATAACCCACCGGTTGCATGCCCATCACCGCAAACAGGCGGGCGAGGGTGGCCAGTTCCGTCGCAGTACCAACGCGGATGGCGCCATGGCGCTCCATATCCAGCCGCTGAATTTCGCCGGTGCTGTCGAGTTGCCGGGCGATATCCGGTTGACGTGCAAGCACCTCGCGGTTGGTTTGCTCGACCAACTGCATCAGCGCGCCGTACAACGGCACTTCCTCGCGGTACATGTCGGACATCGCTTTGGAGAAGCGTTGGCGGATCAGGTCGGGGCTGATGAACGGCTGCACGGTCATGAAAAAAATTCCTGCCACGGTCACGGAATGGATGAGGGAAAAGATCGCAGCCTTCTCGCACGCGGGCAAACGAAGAATCCTACGAACTTCATTCTGCCAACGACTGATCCACCAGTTCGATCCAGTGCATCACCCGAGTGCGCCCGGCGCTGCCCAGATGGCTCTGACAGCCGACGTTGGAGGTGACGATCAGCTCGGGGCGGCCGCTTTCCAGCGCATTGAGGCGGTTGTCGCGCAGTTGCCGGGCCAACGCCGGTTGCGTCAACGAATACGTGCCCGCCGAGCCGCAGCACAAATGGCCGTCGGGCACGGCGGTAAGATTGAAACCCAAGCGCGTCAGCACAGCTTCCACCGCACCGCCCAGTTTCAACGCATGCTGCAACGTGCACGGGCAATGCACGGCAACCCGCCGTTCAGTGGCAGCGCAGATCTGTTCGAGCGGTTCCTGCGCGAGTATCTGCACCAGATCCACCGTGCGCTCGCTGATTTCCCGGGCCTTGGCTGCATACAGCGGATCGTCTTCCAGCAAATGCCCGTAATCCTTGATGAATGCGCCGCAACCGCTGGCGGTCTGCACAATCGCTTCGGCACCGTTTTGCAGGTGCGGCCACCAGGCATCGATGTTTTGACGCGCGCGGTCGAGGCCTTTGGCCTGGGCGTCGAGGTGATAGTCCAACGCGCCGCAACACCCGGCCTCGGCCACCGGGGTGACACTGATGCCCAAGCGATCCAGCACCCGCGCCGTAGCGTCATTGGTGTTTGGCGACAACCCCGGTTGTACGCAGCCTTCAAGCAACAACACGCGACGGGCATGCCGGGGGGCAGGGCGCGAGCTGTTAACCGGCAAGTGCTGCGGCAATTTGCTTTCCAGCATTCGCGGCAACAGCGGCCGAAACGTCGTGCCCACTCGCAACAAACCTTTGAACAATCCCGGATTCGGCGCCAATGCGCGCAAGCCCTCACGTAACAGGCGTTGCGCCGCCGGACGCGGCACTGCTTGATCGACCACCGCGCGGCCGATGTCGAGCAGGTTGTGATAGTCGACGCCGGACGGGCAGGTGGTTTCGCAGTTACGGCACGACAGGCAGCGATCCAGATGCAGTTGTGTCTGCGCCGTCGCGGGTGCGCCTTCGAGCACTTGCTTGATCAGGTAGATGCGCCCGCGCGGGCCATCGAGTTCATCACCGAGCAATTGATAGGTCGGACAGGTCGCGTTGCAAAAACCACAGTGCACGCAGGTGCGCAGAATCTTCTCCGCCTCGGCGGCGCGGGGCAGTTGTCGCGATTGTTCGCTGAGGGTGGTTTGCATGGCTAGAACTCCGCGTACATCCGCCCGGGATTGAACAGCCCTTGCGGGTCGAGCTGCGCTTTGAGTTGCCGGTGATAACGCAGCAGTGTCCAGGCCAGCGGCTGGAACGGCGAAGAGCTGGCGCCGTGGGTGAAGCAGGTGGCATGGCCGCCGAGTTCCTGAGCGAGGATATGAATGTGCTCAACGTCGGATTTCAGCCAGCGTTGTGCACCGGCCCAGTCGATCAATTGCTCGCCGGGTAGATCCAGTGGCCCGAGATTGTTCGGCAACGACAAGCGCCACAGCGGCAGACCTTCGTTGAAAAACCCTAGACGCTGCTCATTCAGATCGCGCCAGAACCCTGAATCCAGTGGCTCGCCCCCGAGGCGTTGATGCGCCGCCGTCACCGAGCCTTCGCCGCCCTCAAGACGCAGATACAGGCTCTGGCCATCGTGGCACGCGGCGCTGATTGGCAACGGTTGCTGACCCCATTCGGCAAGCTTCGCCAGTGCCCGCGCGCATTCCATGTCGAGGCGAATGCTCAGGCACTGGCGGGGTTTCGGCAGGACTTTCAGCGATACTTCGGTAAGCACGCCAAGGCAGCCGTAACTGCCGGCCATCAGCCGCGACAGGTCATAGCCGGCGACGTTTTTCATCACTTCGCCGCCGAAACGCAGGTGCTGACCGAGTCCGGTGATGACCCGCGTGCCGAGGACGAAGTCGCGCACCGAGCCAGACCACGGCCGCCGAGGGCCGGACAGACCCGTGGCGATCATGCCGCCAACCGTTGCGCCTTCGCCGAACGCTGGCGGCTCGCAGGGCAGCATTTGTCCGGCAGCATCCAGCGCCGCCAGCAGTTCGGACAGAGGCGTGCCGGCGCGCGCTGTGACCACCAGTTCGGTCGGCTCGTAACGGACGATGCCGCAGTGGGCGCGGGTGTCGAGCACTTCGCCGGCCACCTCGCGGCCGAGGAACGCTTTGCTGTTGCCACCCTGAATTTTCAGCGGCGTGGCGTTGGCCCGGGCCTCGTTGACCTGATCGAGCAGGGCGCTGGCGGCGTCGACATCGGCCATCAGAAGCGCTCCAGTTCGGGGAAGGGCAATTGCCCTGCGTGAATGTGCATCGCGCCGAATTCGGCGCAGCGGTGCAGGGTCGGAATGTTCTTGCCGGGGTTGAGCAAGCCTTTTGGGTCGAACGCGGCTTTTACCGCGTGAAACAGGCTCAGTTCGTCGCTGTTGAACTGCGCGCACATCTGATTGATTTTCTCGCGGCCGACGCCGTGTTCGCCGGTGATGCTGCCGCCGACCTGCACGCACAGTTCGAGGATCTTGCCACCCAAGGCTTCGGCGCGATGCAGTTCGCCGGGTTGATTGGCGTCGAACAGAATCAGCGGGTGCATGTTGCCGTCGCCGGCATGGAACACGTTGGCCACGCGCAAACCGTATTCTCCACTGAGGCGGGCGATGCCTTGCAAGACGCCGGGCAACTCGCGGCGCGGAATGGTGCCGTCCATGCAGTAATAGTCCGGTGACAAACGGCCGATGGCCGGGAAAGCATTTTTGCGCCCGGCCCAGAAGCGCACGCGCTCGGCCTCATCACGGGCCTGACGCACTTCCGTGGCGCCGGCGGCGGTCATGACCTCGCGCACCCGTTGGCAATCGTCGTGGACATCGGCTTCGACGCCATCGAGTTCGCACAGCAGAATCGCCTCGGCGTCGACCGGGTAACCGGCGTGAATAAAGTCTTCGGCGGCGCGAATGGCGAGGTTGTCCATCATCTCCAGCCCGCCGGGAATGATCCCCGCCGCGATGATTTCGGCGACCGCACGGCCAGCCTTTTCCACTGAATCGAAACTGGCCAGCAGGACTTTCGCGACCTGAGGTTTGGGCAGCAGTTTGACCGTGACTTCGGTGATGATCCCCAGCAATCCTTCGGAGCCGGTGAACAACGCGAGTAAATCGAAACCCGCTGAATCGAGGGCGTCCGAACCGAGGGTCAGGCGTTCGCCTTCGATGGTCAGCACTTCGATTTTCAGCAGGTTGTGCACGGTCAATCCGTACTTGAGGCAATGCACGCCGCCAGCGTTTTCCGCGACGTTGCCGCCAATCGAACAGGCGATTTGCGAGGACGGATCCGGCGCGTAATACAGGCCGAAGGGCGCCGCTGCCTGGGAAATCGCCAGATTGCGCACCCCCGGTTGAACCCGCGCGGTGCGGGCGGCCGGGTTGATGTGCAGGATATTGTTGAAGCGCGCCATCACCAGCAGCAGGCCCTGTTCCAGCGGCAAGGCGCCGCCGGACAATCCGGTGCCAGCGCCACGGGCAACCACCGGGACGTTCTTCTGATGGCAGAGTTTGAGCAGGGTTTGCACTTGCTCGAGTCGACGGGGCAGGGCGACCAGCATCGGCGTGGTGCGGTAGGCGGAGAGGCCGTCGCATTCGTAGGGTTTGAGTTCGTCCTCGCGCCACAAAATGTCGAGGTCTGGCAGCGTTTGCTGCAATGACTTGAGGAATTCGGCCTTGTTCACCTGCGGCAACGGGCCGTCGAGGCGTTCGTCATAAAGAATATTCATCTACACCTCAGACCTCGTCACCTTGTAGGAGCTGTCGAGTGAAACGAGGCTGCGATCTTTTGATCTTGTTTTTTACAAGCAGAATCAAAAGATCGCAGCCTTCGGCAGCTCCTACACAGGATGTGTTGAGTGTCATTTCTGGCTTCCGAGGAATTCCCGATACAGCCGCGCAGTATTCCCCGGCTGTTCAACCATCGGCATGTGCCCGACATGGTCCCAGACATCCACGCGCAAATTGGCAATCCCCTTGCTCCACACCGGCACGCTGCTGACGTCGATCAGCCGATCCTTGCGCCCCCAGAGCAACAGCGCCGGGCACTTGATGTCGGCGAGTTTCGGCTCCATCGGCGGGCTGGCGCGAAAATCGCGGAAGATCTCCTCCAGTTCATCGCGTTGTTGTTCGTAGCGCTGGGCGATGGCGTCCAGCACCAGATTCGGCACCCATGGCGGTGATTCCATGGTCATCGCGTAAAACTGGCGAAACTCTTCCCGGGAATTGATCAGAAACGGGTTATGCCCGCGCGCCAGATGCCGCTCCATGTCGCTGGCCTCCGGTGCAGTGACGCCCGCCGGGTCGATCAGCGCCACCGAAGCGATGCGATCCGGATAAGTCGCCGCCAGCCACGCGGCGATGTAGCCGCCCATCGAGTTGCCGATCACATGGACTTTCTCCACGCCGCAAACGTCGAGCAACTGGATCATGCGCTTGGCCTGCAACGGAATGTCGTAGCCGCCGCCAGCCTTGAAGCCGGTTTCACCATGGCCGGCAAGGTCCGGGATAATCACCCGATACTGGCGCACGAAGTGCCGGGAAAAGCGCAGCCACAGATTCTTCTCGGCGCTGTAGCCATGCAGCATCAGAATCGCGCTGGCCGCTTCATACGGCCCGCCCTGCCACGTCGAGACGCTCATCTCGGCGATCGGCACTTCGATCTTGTGCAATTTGTACAACTTGGCCTCGATGGCCATGTTCAAGTCGTACAGCCAATGGCCGACCGCCGGATAACTCAACCAGCTCCAGGCTACGAAAACCGCGAGGGCGACAAACAGCAAAAGCATCGACGTCTTCCTTTTACGTGTTCAGGACAGAATGTGGTCGGCCGGTTTCAGCGCTCGGGTCAAGCGGTGATAGCTGAAACTGAAGCCGGGAAACATCGCGATCACATGACCGCTCTTGCTTTGATACCAACTGTGGCAGCCGCCGGACTTCCAGACCGTGCGCTCCATCTCTCGATGAATCATCTCAGTGTAGGTACGTTCCGCTTCACGGCGCACTTCAATGCTGCGCAGGCCTTTGGCCTGCACGGTGCGAATGCAGTCGAGGATGTAGTTCATCTGCGATTCGATGATGAACAGCGCCGAGGTGTGGCCGATGCCGGTGTTGGGGCCGGTGACGATAAACAGGTTGGGAAAGTCCGGCAGGCTGGTGCCCAGATAGGCGCGCGGGTATTGCGCCCAGACCTCTCTGAGTTGCACGGCGTTTTTTCCGCTGACCGGGTAGGAAATCACCCCGTCGGTGGCGTCGTAACCGGTCGACCAGACGATCAGATCAACATCGATGTGTTGGCCGTCCTCAGTGTTGATGCCGCTTTCGTCGATGGAAGCGATGCCTTGTTCGCGGGTATGCAAGGTCACGTTGGGACGGCTCAGCGCCGGGTAATACGTGCTGGACACCAGTACCCGTTTGCAGCCGATGGTGAAGTCCGGGGTGAGTTTTTCTCGTAGCACCGGGTCCGGCACCTGGCGTTTGAGAAAACGCAGGGCGTGCTGCTGGACCATGTGAATCGCTGCTTTCGAATATTTGAACGCGATGACCCGGGTTTCGAATTGCCAGTAAATCAGCCAGCGCAACAGTTTGTAGGCGGGTTTCAGACCGAGCAGCCAGCGTTGCAGCGGCCCGAACTGCCGATCAGCGCGGGGCAGCACCCAGTGTGGCGTGCGCTGAAACACATGCAGTTGCTCGACGTGTGGCGCAATCGCCGGAATCACCTGCACCGCACTGGCGCCGCTGCCGACGATGGCCACGCGTTTACCGCGGTAGTCGTAGCTGTGATCCCAATTGTTTGTATGAAAAGTCTTACCTTGAAAGCGATCCCGGCCGGGAAAGTGCGGAATGACCGGTTGGCTCAATGGTCCGGTGGCATTGATCAGGAACTGCGCATAAAAGGTGCCTTTGCTGGCGGTGTGCACGGCCCAGCGTTTTTCCGTGTCGTCCCACTCGACGCGCTCGACATTGGCCTCCAGCTCCACGCGTTCGCGCAAACCGAACTGCTCGATGACATGCTCGGTGTAGCGCTGCAGTTCGGCCTGTCCGGCGAACATCTGCGACCAGCGGTACGGCGCGAACGATAGCGAATACAGTGGCGACGGCACGTCCACCGCCGCGCCGGGGTAGGTGTTCTGGCACCAGGTGCCGCCAAAGAAGTCCCGTCGTTCCAGCAGGCGAAAATCGTCGATCCCGGCTTTGAGCAGGTTGACCGCAGCACATTGACCGCCAAAACCGCTGCCGATGATCAACACGTGGTAGGTGTGCATGGGCCTCCTTCTTATAGTTGTTTTTCCATTTTGCTCCTTTCATGTATAGCCAAATATTTGCACTGTGTGCGGCCGTGATGTCGCTCTATTCAGCCCGCTGGCCGGTGATGGCTATTTAACGTCGCCCTGTTAGACTTCCAGCACATCCGTCCTGCGGTGTGCGTGATCGAGGTCCTTATGGGAAATACCGGAGGAAAGGGACTTTCATTGGCCAGGAGGCTTTATACATCGCGCATCCTCGGGTTGATTCTGGGGCTCGTGTGCGTGAGCGTGGCGATGTACTCGCTCGATCCGCCGCTGTGGGTCTGGGCACTGATGTTCTTCAACGGCCTGGTCTGGCCGCATCTGGCGTTTCAATGGGCGCGCCGCGCCCGGGTTCCTTACCACGC
Source organism: Pseudomonas sp. 43A (assembly GCF_013363935.1). Classification (NCBI taxonomy): domain Bacteria; kingdom Pseudomonadati; phylum Pseudomonadota; class Gammaproteobacteria; order Pseudomonadales; family Pseudomonadaceae; genus Pseudomonas; species Pseudomonas sp. 43A. Next base: position 4,642,293 of record NZ_CP054880.1, on the reverse strand, counting down.
TGAACACCGCAATCTGTTGATCGACGCCTTTTTCGGCGGCTTTTGGCTTGCCGCCATGCATTTCAATCCGTTGCCCACTGCTACGACCATTTCAATGATGGCGATGAATAACGTCGCTATCGGCGGTTCACGTTTTCTATTGGCAGGCTCTGCGGCGCAGTTGCTCGGGGTCGGCGTCGGGCTGGTGGTCTTTGCCCCGGCATTCGTTCCGCAGACCTCGCCTGCGCAAATGTACGCCTGTTTCCCGTTACTGCTGCTGTACCCGTTGGCGCTGGGCTGGATCTGCTTTCGCCAGGCCTACACCCTCGGTCGGCATAAACGCGAATTGCTTGCCCTGAGCCGCACCGACAGCCTGACCGGGTTGCTCAATCACGGCGCCTGGAAGGATCAACTGGAGATCGCTTTTCAGCGCTGCAAGCGGCAGAAGCAGGGCGCGGCGATTGCGTTGATCGACATCGATCACTTCAAGGCGATCAACGACACTTACGGCCATGTTGCGGGCGACATTGTGTTGCGTCAGTTGAGCAAGTTACTTAAACAAAATCTGCGCGCGACGGACATCGCCGGGCGCTATGGTGGAGATGAGTTCTGCGTGATTCTGCCGGAACTGCCGTTGTTCAACGCCGCGCAGGCGATGGAGGCGTTGCGTGAGCGTTTCGCGATTCTGGGTTATGAGCAGAATCCGGCGTTGAAGGTCAGTTTGAGTATCGGCCTGGCGGCGTACGATCCGGCGCATGCTGACGCGACACGCTGGCTCAATGATGCCGATCAGGCGTTGTACGAGGCCAAGGCGAGCGGACGTAACCGGGTGATCTGCAATTGCGATGACAAGCCCCGGCGGACATTGCTGGATTCGGTTTGACCGCTACACCGTAGATCCCCTGTGGGAGCGAGCTTGCTCGCGAAGGCGTCCTGCCAGGCGATATCAATGTTGACTGATCCACCGCTTTCGCGAGCAAGCTCGCTCCCACAGGGGGTTGTGTGTTGTCGGTTAGATCAGTGTCGCATTCGGTGTAGAGCCTCGCGCCGATGTCGGGTACGGTTTAAGTCCCCCCGACGCGAAACAAGGATCGCTTCATGACGTTCTCATTTTCTCGCTCCCTGCTGGCCGCCAGCCTCGGCCTGTCTCTCGCTTTCTCCGCTGCCCACGCCTTTGCCGAACCGCACAAACAAGTGCTCGCCGATGCCGAGCAATACCAGCCAGAAGCGCTGAAACTGCTGGAGCGGCTGGTCAATATCGACTCCGGTTCCGGCTATGAACCCGGCCTCAAGCAAGTCAGCGACATCGCCATCGATGAGCTGAAAAAACTCGGCGCCACCATCGAACTGGTGCCCAATACGCCGGAAAAATCCAACCATGTACTGGCGACGCTGAAAGGCACCGGCAAGGCGAAAATCCTGCTGATGGCGCACATGGACACGGTGTTCAAGGAGGGTTCGGCGGCCGAGCGGCCGTTCCACATCAAGGACGGCCGCGCCTACGGGCCGGGGGTGATGGATGACAAGGGCGGCATCGTTGCCGGGATCTATGCGCTGAAAGTCCTGAAAAACCTCGACTTCAAGGACTACGCGCAAATCACCTTCCTGCTCGACGCCAGCGAAGAAACCGGCTCGGACGTCGCCACCGACCTGATCAAGAAAACCGCCAAACAGCACGACGTGACGCTCAATCTGGAGCCGGGACGCCCGGCCGACGGCCTGGTGGTATGGCGCAAGGGCAGCGCGACGGCGCTGGTCGAGGTCAAGGGCAAAGCGGCGCACGCTGGTGTCGCACCGGAACTGGGGCGCAACGCCGCGATGGAGGCCGCGCACCAGATTCTGCAACTGGGCAAACTTGGCGATGAGGCGAAGAAAACCACCATCAACTTCACCGTGCTCAAGGCCGGCGATCGCACCAACGTGATCCCCGATCAAGCCACGGCCAAGGCTGATGTGCGTGCGGCGGTGCCGGAGGAGTTCGACCGGATCGAGAAGGATCTGGCGCGGGTGTCGCAGGACAAATTGATTCCTGAAACCGAAGTGAAGACTTCATTGCAACGCGGCTTGCCACCGATGCCGCAGACGCCCGAATCGGATCGTCTAATGGCCATGGCTCAGGGGATTTACGGCGAGATTGGCCGCAAGTTGACGGAGGAGGGCAGTGGCGGTGCGGCGGATGCGAGTTTGTCGGCCGGGGTCGGCACGCCGACGCTGGATGGTTTCGGGATTGTTGGCGGCAATATTCACACGCCGGAGGAATACGCCGAAGTGGCGAGCGTGGCGCCGCGGATTTATCTGTTGTCGCGGATGATTATGGAGTTGGCCAAGCCACGGTGAGTGGTTTTGTGGTGTGACTGGTGCGGGTGGGGTGTCAGGTGCATTTGCCCTCACCCTAACCCTCTCCCAGAGGGAGAGGGGACTGACCGTGTTGTTTGTGGTTAACGCGGCGGCCTGAAAGATCAGTTCGAACTCAAATTCGGACTCAGCGCGGTGTCACAAGTCGGCGTAGATCCCGAGCATCCCCCAATCGGTTCCCTCTCCCTCTGGGAGAGGGCTAGGGTGAGGGGCTTTTGTGGGAAAAATGGAAGTCGCGAACGGCGTACAAAAAATACCGAAAAGTCCGACAGAAGCGCTCATTGCGGCCGTTGAGCGCGGCTCTTATAGTCTCGGCTCGCAGAAAAATCTGCGACGATCTTGGCCGGTCGAATACAGCACCTGACCCCTATTTGGAGTGAACTCTATGACCGACCAAGTAATGCCCCGCTTCCTCCCCATCGACACCTACGACGCCGAATCCCCGGTGCTCTTCCTCAATACCCACTCAGAACTCAGCGACATGGCCGTCTGTGCGATGCACCGGTTTGTGGTCGTGCGCGATCTGGCCGACACCTTTGCCAGCCTCAACCTCAAAGGCATTTCCGATTGTGATCTGACGCGGGTGACCAGTGCGGTGCATCTGTTGATGCGCGAGGGCTGTGCGATTCTGAATGTGATTCAGGCGCGGGCGGTGCAGCGGGAAGAGGCTTACAAGACGCCGGTTTAGCGGTGTAGCGGCTGTTGCTATCGCGAGCAGGCTCACTCCTACAGTAGATCTTCAGTGCAAACAGTATTTGTGTTCAACACTGATCAATTGTAGGAGTGAGCCTGATCGCGATGGCGTCAGCCCGGCCAACCCATCACTCCTTGACGCTCATGTATTCCTTGGCCCAGAGAATGTATTCCTCCGGTTGGGTATAAGTGTGCGTCAACTCGGTCGCGCTCAGGTCGGACGCCTGGGTAAAGATCTGCCGCTGCTCGCGCAGGCTGTCGTACGTCGCTTTGATCGCTGCAAAGTAAGCGCCATGGCCATCAATGGTCACACGCACACCGAGTTCGGCCAGACGTTTGTCATCGCGCAGCGCCGGGTTGCCGTAGGTCACCAGCATCAGTGGCACGGTCAGGTGTTCGGCGATTTGCTCGAGCTGATCGAAATCCTGAATCCCGACCATGCAGATGCCGTCAGCGCCGGCCGCCTGATACTGGCGAGTGCGGCTGATGATTTCCTGATTCGGCAGGATGCCGGCATTGGTACGGGCGATGATCGCCATTTCCGTATCAACCCGGGCTTCCAGTGCCGCGCGGATCTTGCCGACGCCCTCGGCAACGGTGATCAAGTCGGTGGATTTGCGGCCGAATTGGGCCGGCAGCAAGGTGTCTTCGATGGTCAGGGCGGCGACCCCGGCGCGTTCCAGTTCGACGATGGTGCGCATCACGTTGAGGGCGTTGCCGTAGCCGTGGTCGGCGTCGGCGATCACTGGCAATTGGGCGACGCGGCCGATGCGGGTGGCCTGTTCGGCGAACTCGCTGAGGGTGATCAGGGCAAAGTCCGGGGCACCGAGTACCTGCAAAGAGGCCACGGAACCGCCGAGGATCCCCACTTCAAAACCCAGGTCAGCGGCAATGCGCGCGGACATCGGATCGAACACCGAAGCCGTGTGGTAGCAGGTGTCGGAAGCCAGCAGTTGACGGAAGTTACCGCGCAAATCTTGATGGGAAAGCCTGGTCATACGAGTTCCACCAATACAAAGGAATGGAAAGGCTTGAACAAAGGTGTCAACGCCGAAGAATGAAAAGGCTATCACGCGAATGGGTCAAGGATCATGACGAATTTGCAAGGGACAGGTTGTCGCGGACTCTTTTGCTGAAAGGATTTACCTTTTTGCGGTGATGACCGTCAGGCCGCCACCGCCTGTTGCTGTTGATTGGGCAGCATCGCCGCACGCACCGAATTGCCCGGTTGCAGTTGCAGGCGCTTGGCGGTGAGGCGGTCGATCACCAGGCTGCTGCCGACCCGACGGGCGCGGGCGACGGTGATGCGGCAGTTTTCCAGGCGCCGGTTGTGAATCAGCCACAGCGGTGCCTGTTCATCCGGGCTGCCGAGGCTCAGGGTCAGCTCAACGCTCTCGCGCACGGTGCGGATATTGCGCACCGGCGCTTCGATCACCGGGCCGCCGTCGAAGATGTCGATGTAGCCTTTGTGGGTAAAGCCTTCGGCCTGGAGGATCTTCAGCGCCGGCTCGGTATTCGGGTGTGCCTGGCCGATCGCCGCCTGGGCTTGTTCGGTGAGCATGCAGGTATACAGCGGCTGGCGCGGCATCAGTTCGGCGATGAACGATTTGTTGCCAAGGCCCGACAAGTGATCGGCATGGCTGAAGTCCATCTGAAAGAAATGCCGGCCCAGACTGTCCCAGAACGGCGAACAACCGTGTTCATCGGCACTGCCGCGCAGTTCGGCAATCATCTTCTCGCCGAACAGGTGCGGGAATTCGGCAACGAACAGCAAACGCCCCAGTGACAACAAACGGCCATTGCTGCCGTGGCGCTGATCATGGCCAAGAAACAATGAGCACAGCTCCGATTGGCCAGTCAGTTCGTTGTTGAGGAACAGCGTCGGGATCTGCCGTTGAATACCCAGATCCGGTGCCGAACTCACGGTCAACCCGACCCGATAGTTGTACCAGGGCTCGCGCAGGCCGACCGCACCGGCCAATGCGCTGACGCCGACTACACGCATGTCGTCGTCTTCGAGCACAAACAGATAGTCCGCATCGGCACGTTCCACCTGTTCGGCAAACGCCCGTTGTGCCCAACGAACCCGGTGGGACAGGCGATCTTCGTTGGCCGGCAGGGTGGTGAACCCCGGGCCTGCCTGTTGCACCAGCGCCATCAAGGCTGGCAGGTCGCTGACTTTGACCGGGCGGACAATCATGCTGTATCTCCTTCTGCGCGCCTGTTCGGGCACTGTCGTTGACTGCGCAACCGCGCGGGTTTCACAGGGCAATCAGCCGGATCGGGCTGCCATCGGTCACGTTCAGCGCCGCACACATTGCAGGGGTGAGGGACAGCGGTTGATCGGGTTGGAAATCGAGTTCGGCCATGATCGCGCGAAAGCCGTGCAGCGCGTCATTGCTCAGCAGGTAACGGCCACGGGAATCGATCTGTGGTCGTTGCTGCACCGTTGCGGTCTGGCTGCGGGCGATCGAACGGATATTGGCGGTACGCGCATACAGGGTCGGGCCGGCGTCGAACAGGTCGATGTAGCTGTTGGTTTCGAAGCCTTCACGCTCAAGGATGTCGAACGCTTCCTGGCCATCCGGGTGGATGCGCCCGATGCAGTCCTGTGCAGCTTGCGGCAGCATCGGCACGTAGATCGGGTATTGCGGCATCAGTTCGGCGAGAAACGTGCGGCTCTGCAGCCCGCACAGGCGTTCGGCTTCCGCGTAGGGCAGGTCAAAGAAATGCTTGCCCAGCGCATCCCAGAACGGTGAATTGCCGGCCTCGTCGCTGTAACCGACGATTTCGGTAATCACCGCCTCGGCAAAGCGCGGTGCATGAGCGGCGATGAACAGCAGGCGCGCCCGAGACAGCAACTCGGAAAATGGCGTGCGCACCAGATTGGCGTCGATGTGAAAGCCGCGCAGCAGCGTGTGGTCGTTGAGGTCGTGGCACAGCGACAGCGCTGGCACGCCGTGTTCGATGTTCAGCTCGCGGGACGCACTGGTGAAGTGGCGGTTGCGCAGGCTGTAGAAAGGCTCGTCGAAGCCCGCCGTCGCGAGAATTTCCGAGCAGCCGAGCAGCCGTTGGCTGTCGAGGTCTTCCAGCACGAAGAAGTAGTTCTCCGGGCCGTTAGCCTCTGCCGCGCTGGCGAAGGAGGCACAGGAACCGGCGATTTTCGCGCGCAGGCGCTCGCTGTCGTCCGGCAGGGAGGTCACGCCCACCAGACTGTCGCGGGCCAATTGTTGTAGCTGGGGCAGGTCAGTCTGCTCGACTGGGCGTAAGACCAGCATGGATGTACTCCTGTATCAAAAGGTTCGGCAAAGTCGCCGAACCTGACTATCACTGTCGGTTTCCACGCGATAAATCGGCGGTCGCCTGATTTGTTGTCAGACGCCGCTCTTTTTCTTGTCAGCCTTTGCTCGGGTCGGGCAGCGCGGTGCTGGCGCCGAGTTTGTTGAGGAAGAACAGGTACACCAGACCCAGAGCAATCCAGATCAGGCCGAGTTTCTGCGCATCGACGCCCATGTTGTACATGATGGCCGCGACGATGATGAAACCGATCACCGGGCAGATCAGGTGACGCACGACCTGACCGGACTTTTGCCGACGCCAGTAGTAGTTGATCACTGTCAGGTGCAGCAGCATGAAACCGCTGAGCGCGCCGAAGTTGACCAGCGAGGTCAGGGTGTCGACCGAATTGATGAACAGGTAGCAGATCACCAGCGACAGCACCGCCACTAGGTAAATGCTCAGGTACGGCGTGTTGTGTTTCGGGTGCACCTTGGCCAGCACTTTCGGCAGTTTGCCGTCGCGGGCCATGCCGAACAGCAGACGCGAGACGGCGGCTTGCGAGGTGATTGCCACAGCCACGCCCCAGGCCAGCGCCGTGGCGACAGCGGTCAGGGTCGCCAGCCAACTGCCGGCGGCAATTTCGGCAATTTCATAGAACGCGGTGTCGGCGGATTTGAAGCCCATGCCTGCCGCCAGATCGGTGGCGATCCAGGTTTGTGCAACGAAAATCACCCCCATGACTACCAGGGTGATCAGTGCGGCTTTGCCGACGCTCTTGCCCGGATCGCCCTTGATTTCTTCGGCGAGCGTCGAGATCGCATCGAAGCCGAGGAACGACAGCACCGCAATCGACACCGCTTGCATCAGCAGGGCGAAGTTGAAGGTTTCCGCGTGATACAGCGGCGCCAGGGTCAGCTCGCCGTTACCGCCACCGTTGTGCAGGGCATTCCAGGCGTAGAACAGGAAAATGCCCAGCACCACCAGTTGCGCCAGCAGGAAGATGATGTTCATCCGAGCGGTGAAGGTGATGCCGCGCAGGTTGACGAAGGTCGCGCTGACCAGGAACGCCAGAATAAAGCCGACTTTCGGAATGTCCGGGTACAAATGGTTGAGCGCCATCGCCGCGTAGACGTAGAGCAGTGGCGGAATCAGCAGGTAATCGAGCAGCATCAGCCAACCGGCGATAAAGCCGACGTGTTGATTGAGGCCGCGCTGCGCATAGGAATACACCGAACCTGCGATCGGAAAAGCCTTGGCCATGCTGCCGTAGCTCAACGCGGTAAACAGCATCGCCACCATGCCGATGACGTAGGCCAGCGGCACCATCCCCGGCGCCTCGGCGTTGACGTAGCCGTACACCCCGAACGGGGCGATGGGGATCATGAAGATCATCCCGTACACCACCAGGTCGGTCAGCGTCAGGCTACGTTTCAACTCTTGCTTGTAGCCGAATTCTTCAATTTCCATGAAGCGCAACTCCTTGTCAGCCAGTCGGTCGTTTTAGTTGTTATCGGTCCATCGTTTACAGCGTCAGCAGTCTTTCATTCATTACAGCAATGGCGCGAGGTATCCGGCCCAGCGCGATACGGCTTCGGGGCTGCGCAGCAAATCGTTGCGCACCTCGATCAGCACCGAGTCGAGGCCTCGGGCATCGCCGTGCACCGGCACGGTCATGTCGCCCAGCGGATCGATCTTGTACGGCTGATTGCCGGCCACTATCAGCGGATGCTCGCCGAGACCGTCGAGCAGGCGTTGCGCGTAAGCCTTGGCCTGACCGAACAGCACACCGGCTTCCAGCGGTCGAGGCTGGCCGTAATACACCGGGGTGAAACTGTGAATCCCCACCACACGTACCGCTAGGCCCTTTGCAACACGCTCGTCGATCAGGGTTTGCAAGCGCGCGTGAAACGGCTTGAACAGGGTCTGGCGGCGGTATTCGCGGGTGGCTTCAGCCAGCTCGCGGTTGCCCGGCACTTGATAAATCTCGCTCTGCGCCGGAATGCTGTCCGGGGCGTGGCGGGGCCGATTCAAATCGATCAGCAGGCGCGAATAGTTGGCGCTCAACAGGGTGACGCCGAGCATTTCCGATAACTGCTCGGCCAGTTGCAGGGCGCCAATGTCCCAAGCGATGTGTTCGCGCGCGGCGGCATCGTCCAGGCCCAGGTTGTTCAGGGCGTCGGGGATGTAGCGGCTGGCGTGTTCGCACACCAGAATCAACGGGTGCGTCGAATCTTCGCGGCTCAGGTTGTAGGCCGGTCGGGTGTACAACCCCAGCTCGGCGGATTCAGTACAGGCGTGCATATTGCTCACACAAGTCAGCGGGCGAGAGCTGTTCCGTCAGCGCCAGTTCCTCGGTTTTCAGGGCGTAATAGGTGTCGAGCAGCGGCTTGGGCAGCCATTCGGCGAAGGCGCCACTGTTGCGCAGGCAATCCAGCGCCTGGGCCAGCGAGGCGGGCAGGGCAACGATGCCCCGGGCCTGGCGTTGCTCGTCGTTGAGTGAATCGGGAATTTCATCGGTGATCGCGTTCAGCGCTAGGCGTTGTTCGATACCCAGTCGCCCGGCGATCAGCAGTGCAGCCATGGCCAGATGCGGCGAGGCAGTGGCGTCCATGGCGCGGAATTCGAGGTTGAACTGGTTGGCCACGGATTTGCCGCCGAGGGTCACGGTCGGGCAGATGCGCAGCGCCGCCTCGCGGTTCTGTTGGCCGAGACAGGCGTAGGACGCGCTCCAGTGATGCGGCTGCAAGCGCTCGTACGACACCGGCGTCGGCGCGGTAAACGCACACAGCGCCGGCAAGTAATGCAGGATCCCCGCCGCCCAATGCTGGCCGAGGCTCGACAGACCATTGCTGGTGCCAGCGTCGTAGAGCATCGGCACACCGGCCAGATCGAGCAGGCTGACGTGCAGGTGCACGCCGTTGCACACCGCGTCGGCGGCGGTTTTCGGCGCAAAGCTCAAGTCCAGACCCATTTGCCGGGCGATCTCGCGGGTGATCTCGCGCACATTGACGGCGCGATCCGCCGCCGCCACGCCGAGCGTCGGACGGCAGGTGATTTCGTATTGGTGCTTGCCGTATTCCGGCAGAAACATTTCCGGCTCGACACCGCCGGCGCGCAAGGCGCTGAGCAGCCAGCCGCCGAACTCGGCGCCCTGACGCTGGGCCTCGAGGGAGAACGCCAGATGCTCGGCGAAACCGGCGTGCAGGTTGAACTCGTGTTCGAACGCGGCGTTGACCTGCAAGCCCAGTTCATCGCGATAACGCTCGATTTCGTCGCGCAACAGCGTGCGCGGGCAGGCGCCCCACGGACGGCCATCGGTTTCGCGAATATCGCCGTGGATAAAATCCAGCGCCGGCGCGTTGGCGTCCGGGCCGTTGCCGACGGTGACGCGGCTGCCCAGATCGGGAATCAACCGCAGGTCGCCATAAGCGCCCCATGGATTGGTCGAGGCGATGATGTCCTGCGGCGTCAACGCGCTGTTGGCCGGCACCCAGCCGCAACCCGCCGCTTGATAATGCTCAAGCTCATCGGTGGGGAACGAGCGGCCCCGGGTAATGCCGATCAGGTCGGTGGTGACCAGGGTGGTCATCGGCAGCGGCGTCAGGCGCGTGCTCATGGCTGCATCTCCTGCAGGCGGGCGAGCACGGTGTCGGTGTCGGTAATCCAGCAGTAACCCTTGATCGCATTCAGGCAGGCGTGATGGCGTTCGGCGCTGTAGGTGGCGCAGGCGTCCTCGACCAGCGTGACCAGATAGCCGCGATCAGCAGCGTCGCGCACGGCCATGTCGACGCATTGGTCGGTGACGATGCCGGCGATGATCAAATGGCGGGTTTCGAGGTTGCGCAGCACGTAGTCGATGTTGGTCGAGTTGAAGACGCCCGATGACGTCTTCGGCAGGACGATTTCGTTTTCCACCGGTGTCAGGTCATCAATGATCCTGGCCTGCGCGCTGCCTTTGGGCAAGTGCATGTCCGAGAGTTTGTGGTCGAGCGAGCGGTCGCGGCCATCAGCCGTAAGGCTTTCGATAATGGTGTGCAGCACGTTCTGCCGCGCTTCGCGAAAAGCGCTGAGCAGGCGACGTTGGTTGGGCACCACCTGCATGTGCGCGCGGGTCAGAAAATACTCGGCGTCAGGCCCGTTGAGGTGCGCGTCGAACTGCGGTTCGAGCCAGGCACGCTGCATGTCCACCAGCAACAGCGCGGTGTGATCGGTGACAAACGGCAAGTCCCGCGGCGAGCGGTGGGGAAGGCTGAACATCCTTATTTATCCTCCAGCAGGTGGGTGTTGAAGTCGTTGCGCAGCGCATCGATGCCTTCCAGGCGATCGGCGAGGTTTTCGGTGCGCAAGGTCAGGCAGGCGATCAGTGCTTCGACCTGAGCCAGCGCCGGCACCATGGTGTCGAACGGCGAGGCCGATTCCACCGGCGCGCTGATGATCAGGTCGGCCAGTTCGCGCAGCGGCGAGGCATAGATATCGGTGAACAGCACCACCCGCGCGTTGTTGTTTTTCGCCGCACTGGCGACCCGCAGCGCCTGGGTCTGATAGCGGCGGTAATCGAACACCAGCACGACGTCCTGACGTTGCAGATCAAACAACCGATCAGGCAGTTGCGCGTTATCTTCCAGGGCAAAGCAGCCGGGCCGCAGCAGGCGCAGGTGATTGAGCAGGTAGGTGGCCATCAGACTGCTGAAGCGCCCGCCGAAGCAATACACCTGATGCCGGGCATCGAGCAGCCAGTCGGTGAGAATGCGCACGTCTTCGGGTTGGGTCAGCGATTGGGTTTCGACCAGCAGGCGATGGCTGTCGCCCAGATAGTGGCTCCAGGCGTCGTCCTTGTGCTGATGGGCGCGCGGTTGCAACAACGTGCGCGGCGAGCGCAGGCGGTGGTCCATGTCGCTGAGCAGTGCATCCTGGAATTCGGCATAACCGCCGAAGCCGAGTTTTTTCACCAGCCGCACAATGGTCGGATCGCTGACGCCGGCGTGTTCGGCCAGCCGCGCCATCGGCCCCAGACCGTTGCGTGGGTACTGATCCAGCAAGGCGCGAACGACTTTGCGCTCCGACGGCGTAAGATCCAGGCCGGGATCGGTGATCAGGTCTCTGAGAGGGGGCATCCGGGCTCCTGCTGGATGGAGGGTGTTGAATTCGCTTCATAATCCGTTAAAACAGTATTTATGTAACTGACGTTACATGTCTAGTGAATTTTTCAGCGTGTTGAAACGGCGCCAAAATGAGGCGCGGTGCCCGTGTAACAAGGGCTACACGTAATTCGATCGGATTTGTAGTCCATTGCCCACAACAGTGTCAGATATTGCCGTATTCCTGCCGTCGCCGGTTTTTGCCGGTGGCTATCCGGCCGCCCCGCAACCCTCGGTTTACGGCACAATTGCCCACAGAGCGGCTTTGCGTCGTTGATTTTCATGAAGGCCTACCGGAGCGATGCCTGTGCAGACCACTCGTTTGACATTGATCTGCCATGCGCGAACCGTCGCACAGAAATTGGCGTGTTTTCCTACGAACGAGCCTGTTGAAAATATCGACTTGGCGTCAGGTGCACTGGCTGAGCGTTTCGACGCCGCGCGACGCTTGATTTGTGCGCCGGAATTACGCGCTCGCCAGACGGCGGCGTGGTTTGGCGTGGATGCTCAGATCGACGAGGCGCTGCGCGATTGTGACTGGGGACGCTGGCACGGGACTTCGATCAAGGATCTGCAACGCTCGGAAGCCGCCGGGCTGCATGCCTGGCTGGAAGATTCCCACGCAACCCCCCACGGCGGGGAGTCGGTGGCGCAGTTGTGCGAGCGCGTGTCGATATGGCTGACCAGTCTGCAAGCCACGCCCGGACAAGTGGTGGCGGTGACGCATCCGTTTGTCATTCGTGCTGCGCTGAACCACGCGATGAGCGGCGCGGCGTTTCATGACATTGATGTCGAACCGTTGTCGATGGTCGAACTACGCTACACCGGGCGCTGGCGTTTGCGTTTGCCGGGCCTCGACATTAAAGGAGCACTTCGATGAAACAGCTACTGGTGATCGGCATCGGCGCGGGTAATCCCGACTACATCACGATGCAGGCGGTGAAGGCGCTGAATCAGGTCGACGTGTTTTTTCTGATGGATAAAGGCCAGAGCAAGGACAAGCTGATCGACTTGCGCCGTGAGATCTGTGAGCGCTACATCGACGATCCTGACTATCGCTTCGTCGAAGCCCACAGCCCGGAACGCGAACGCGGCGATGTCGACTACACGGCCAGTGTCGATGACCTGAACCGTGCCAAGCAGCAGACCTTCGAACGCCTGATCAATGACGAATTGTCTGACGGCCAGTGCGGCGGTTTTCTGGTGTGGGGCGACCCTGCGCTGTACGACAGCACCGTGCGCATCCTCCAGGCGATTCTGGCCTCGGGCACGTGTGCCTTCGAGTTTGAGGTGATCCCCGGGATCACCAGTGTTCAGGCGCTGGCGGCGCAGCATAAGGTGCCGTTGAACACGATCGGTCACTCGATCGAAATCACCACCGGTCGGCGTTTGGCGGCCGGGCAGGTGAGTGATACGGACAGTCTGGTGGTGATGCTGGATGCCGAGGATTCCTATCATCAGGTTGCCGATCAGCAGACCGAGATCTACTGGGGTGCCTACCTGGGCACGCCGGACGAGATTCTGATCAGCGGCAGGCTGGCGGATGTCGCGGAGGAGATCGAGCGGGTGCGCAAGGCTGCGCGGGCGGAGCATGGGTGGATCATGGATACGTATTTGCTGCGCAAGCCATAGATTTTCGCTGACCGGGCGGGCCCCTTCGCGAGCAAGCTCGCTCCCACATTTTGAAATGCGTTCCCTTGTGGGAGCTAGCCTGCTCGCGAAGGGGCCGCCACATTCAAAGCACATTTCGAACAGGCAAAAAAACACCCGATGCAACGCAAGTCGCACCGGGTTTTTTGTTGCCAGCGCACGGCGGATGTCGTGGATCCTCCGTGCGCTGTTGAACTCTTGGTTATGCGCGTTCCAGCGCCAGTGCCACACCCTGACCGCCGCCGATGCACAGGGTCGCCAGACCCTTTTTCGCATCACGCTTGATCATTTCATGCAGCAGGGTCACCAACACGCGGCAACCCGAGGCACCGATCGGATGGCCCAGCGCGATGGCGCCGCCGTTGACGTTGACCTTGTCCAGATCCCATTGCAGATCCTTGGCCACCGCCAGCGATTGTGCGGCGAAGGCTTCGTTGGCTTCGATCAGGTCGAGTTGGCCAATGTTCCAGCCAGCCTTGTCCAGGCAGCGGCGGGTCGCCGATACCGGGCCGATGCCCATGATCGCCGGATCGACGCCTGCGTTGGCATAGGCGGCGATTTTCGCCAGCACAGGCAAGCCGAGGGATTTGGCTTTTTCCGCGCTCATCAGAATCACGGCGGCGGCGCCGTCGTTCAGCGACGAGGCGTTGCCCGCAGTAACGCTGCCGTCCTTTTTGAACGCCGGACGCAGTTTCGCCAGGGATTCGGCAGTGGTGTCGCCACGTGGCTGTTCGTCAACCTTGAACGCCACCGGATCGCCTTTGCGCTGCGGGATCAGGATCGGCGTGATCTCATCGACAAAGCGACCGGCCTCAATCGCGGCGGCGGCTTTCTGCTGCGAGGCTGCCGCAAAGGCGTCCTGCTGCTCGCGGCTGATGTCGTACTTGTCGACCAGATTCTCGGCAGTGATGCCCATGTGGTAATCGTTGAACGCATCCCACAGACCGTCGCTGATCATGGTGTCGACGATTTGCGCGTGGCCCATGCGCAGACCGGTGCGTGCGCCCGGCATCACATAGTTGGACAGGCTCATGTTTTCCTGGCCGCCGGCAATAATCACCTCAGCGTCGCCACAACGAATCGCCTGTGCGCCGAGGTGCAGTGCTTTCAGGCCCGAACCGCAGACCTTGTTCAGGGTCAGCGCCGGCACGGCGTGGGGCAAGCCAGCCTTGATCGCCGACTGGCGCGCCGGGTTCTGGCCGGCGCCGGCGGTCAACACCTGGCCCATGATCACTTCATCGACCTGCGCACCGTCCAGACCGGTCTGCTCGAGCAACTGGCGGATCACCGCCGCGCCCAGATCAACGGCGGACACGCTGGCCAGCGAGCCTTGGAAACTGCCGATCGCGGTACGCGTGGCGGCAACAATTACGACGTCTTGCATTTTCGAATTCCTCACTGGGCAGCGAACTGCATTTCCGGTACGTGATCCGGGACGATCAGTTTACCAGCGGTTTTGGCGACGATTTCCTCGACGCTGACGCCAGGTGCGCGTTCCTTGAGGACAAAAGCGCCATTTTCGATCTCGAGGTAGGCGAGGTCGGTCAGTACGCGTTTGATGCAGCCGGCGCCGGTCAGCGGCAGGCTGCATTTGGCGAGCAGCTTGGACTCACCGTCCTTCGATGCGTGGGTCATGATGACGATTATGTTGTCGGCGCCGGCCACCAGATCCATTGCACCGCCCATGCCCTTGACCAGTTTGCCGGGGATCATCCATGAAGCGATGTTGCCTTCGACGTCGACTTCGAACGCGCCGAGCACGGTCAGGTCGACATGGCCGCCGCGAATCATCGCAAAGGACTCGGCGGAGTTGAAAATCGACGCGCCGATGCGCGCGGTCACGGTCTGTTTACCGGCGTTGATCATGTCGGCATCAATGGTGTCTTCAGTCGGGAAAGGGCCCATGCCGAGCAGGCCGTTTTCCGATTGCAGCATGACTTCCATGCCTTCTGGAATGTAGTTGGCGACCAGGGTCGGAATGCCGATGCCGAGGTTCACATAAAAGCCGTCCTGCATTTCGCGGGCGACGCGCTGAGCCATTTGTTCGCGGGTAAGTGCCATGTTGTTGTTCTCCGTCAGCCTGAATTATTTGCGGATGGTGCGCTGTTCGATGCGTTTTTCGAACGTGCCGCAAATGACCCGATCGACGTAGATGCCCGGGGTATGGATCTGCGAGGGGTCGAGTTCGCCGGGTTCGACGATTTCTTCGACTTCAACCACGGTGATCTTGCCGGCGGTGGCGGCCAGCGGGTTGAAGTTCTGCGCGGTGTGACGATAGATGACGTTGCCGAAGTGGTCGGCTTTCCAGCCTTTGACGATGGCGAAGTCGCCGGTGATGGATTCTTCCATCAGGTACTTGCGACCTTTGAATTCACGCACTTCCTTGCCTTCGGCGACCGGTGTGCCGACGCCGGTGGCGGTGAAGAAGGCCGGAATACCGGCGCCGCCCGCGCGCATTTTCTCGGCGAGGGTGCCTTGCGGGGTCAGGATGACTTCGATGTCGCCCTTGAGCAGTTGCTCTTCGAACAGCTTGTTTTCGCCGACGTAGGAGGCGATGACTTTACTGATCTGGCGATCGGTGAGCAGCACGCCGAGGCCAAAACCGTCGACGCCGCAGTTGTTGGAGACGACGGTGAGGTCGCGGGTGCCTTTGCGTTTGATCTCGGCGATCAGGTTTTCCGGAATGCCGCACAGACCGAAGCCGCCGGCGATGACTGTCATGCCGTCCTCAAGCCCGGCGAGGGCTTCCTCGTAGGAACTCACGCGCTTGTCGAAACCTGCCATATGCACCTCTTTTATTATTTGCGGGCGGCTGGCTAGCCGAATGGTTGGAGTGTCTCGCTGGAAGATATATTTGTTAAGTTGATTTTTGAGGTCGATTGATTGATAAAGCTCAATAGTCGCGTTATGGCTTGCCGCTTAACGCTTGATCGTTCCCACGATGCACCGACGATCCTGAGGCTTCAGTATGACCATCAAACAGATCCGCGCCTTCCTCGCCGTGGCCCAGAGCCTCAGCTTCGCCGTGGCCTGCGAGCGCCTGCACCTGTCGCAATCGGCGTTGAGCCTGACCATCAAAGCGCTGGAGGAGGGCCTGGGCGGACGCCTGTTCAGCCGCAACACGCGCAATGTGGCGCTGACCGCAGAAGGCGAATCACTGCTGCCATTGGCCCGGCGTCTGATCGCCGACTGGGACAACGCCGAAGACGAAATGCGTCAGCGATTCAGTTTGCAACGCGGGCGGGTGACGGTGGCAGCGATGCCGTCGTTTGCCGGTAATCTGCTGCCGCCGATCCTCAAGACGTTTCGCGCGCGCTATCCGAACGTCAACGTCACGGTCAATGACGTGATCAACGAGCAGGTGTTGGAGATGGTGCGCGATCGTCAGGTTGAACTGGGCGTGGCGTTCGAGCCGATGCAAAACACCTCGATGACATTCACGCCGTTGTACATGGATCGCTTCGTCGCGGTGGTGCCGAAGGATTCGCCATTGGCCCGGTTTAGCGAGATCGACTGGCAGACGCTGTTGCAGCAGCCGTTCATCACCTTGCAGCGACCCTCGACGGTACGAGTGATGCTCGAAGAACACTTGCAGGCGCGGGGCATGAAATTGCCGGTAGAGTTTGAGAGCCATCAATTGGCGACGGTCGGGCGGATGGTCGCCAGTGGTCTGGGTGTCAGTGCCGTCCCGGCGTTGTGCGCCGAGCAGATGCAGGAGCTGGGCGCCCACTGTCTGACGCTGGATGATTCGGTGGAGCGGGCGATTGGCGTGCTGACCGAACCGGGCAATGAACTGTCGGCGGCGGCGCAGGCGTTGTTCGATATTCTCCAGCAAGAGAACCTGAGCCAACGCCTGTCTCCCTGATTGCCCCGATCCAGGTAGGAGTGAGCCTGCTCGCGATAGCGGAGTATCAGTCAGAGTTGCTGTGGCTGACAGAACGCTATCGCGAGCAGGCTCACTCCTACAGGGGATCTGTGTCTTCAGTAGGTGAGGCGTTGTGTCAGCAGGGGTAGAAGCTGTTCACACGACGCTTCAATCTTCAAATCCAGCAAATCATCCGCGCGGGTCTTGCCCAGATTGATCGCCATCAACGGTTTGCCGCGATCGGCAATTACCCGGCACAAACGAAACGCCGAATACGCCATCAACGAAGAGCCCACCACCAACATCCCCGCCGCACTTTCTGCCGCCGCCATCGCCTGAGCCGCCGTGTGCTGCGCGACGTTCTCGCCGAAAAACACCACATCCGGTTTCATCCGCTCGCCAGCGCAATGCGGGCAGAGCGGCACTTGAAAGCGCGCCTCGAACGCCGGGTCGAGCAGGGTGTCGCCATCCGGCGCCTGCACCGCATCAACGCCGGCCAGATACGGATTGTGCAACTCCATCAATTGCTGAATCGAATCACGCTCACTGCGCTGGCCGCAGTCCAGGCAGAGGACGCGATGCAAGCTGCCGTGCAACTCGATCACATCGTGGCTGCCAGCCTGATCGTGCAGGGTGTCGACATTCTGAGTGATCAAATTGCGTATCAGCCCACTGCGCTGCAAATCGGCCAATGCCTCGTGAGCCGCATTCGGCTGCGCCTGACGCACCCTCGGCCAGCCGAGCATCGCACGCGCCCAGTAGCGACGGCGTGATTCAGGGGCGGCAAGGAATTCCTGGTACATCATCGGTTGCCGGCCACGGCGTACACCGTCGCTGTCGCGGTAATCCGGAATGCCCGACGGCGTGCTGATACCGGCTCCGGTCAGGACGATAAAATCGCCCTCGGCCATCACCTCTTGCAAGGTGTCGAGATGTTCGCGGGTCGGGCTGTCGAGCATGGTCAGCGCTCCGGGGAAGGACGATGCCAGCAGGTTAGCACGCGACCCGCGCAGGTTACTTGCGTGCCTCCAGAATGAGGTTGAACGGTGTTTGTGTGGCCCGGCGGAAGTGCTTGAACCCGGCCTCGACAAACACTTTACGCAAGCGTATTTCCCCGGCTTGCGCACCCAAGCCGAGGCCGACTTCCTGTGACAGCGAGTTCGGTGTGCAGATAAACGTCGAGGCGGCGTAAAACAGCCGTCCGACCGGGTTGATGTTGTCATCCAGGGTGTCGTTGGCAAATGGCTCGACCAGCAACACCGTGCCGTCGTCCTTCAATGAATCATAGGCGTGACGGGCGGCACCGACCGGGTCGCCCATGTCGTGCAGGCAGTCGAAATAGCAGATCAGGTCGTAGTCATTGCCCGGGTAGCTTTTCGCCGAGCCCTGAAAAAACTTCGCCCGGCTGCTGACTCCTCCTTCCTCGGCGCGCTGGGTGGCGACAGTGATCGACGGTGCGTGATAGTCGTAGCCGACGAAACGCGAGTTGGGGAACGCCTGGGCCATGATCACCGTTGAGGCGCCGTGACCGCAGCCAATGTCGGCGACTTTGGCGCCTTCCTCAAGCTTGGCCACCACACCGTCCAGCGCCGGCAGCCATTCGGCAATCAGGTGGCCTCTGTAACCTGGCCGGAAGAATCGCTCGGTGCCGGTAAACATGCATGGGTGGTGATCGCCCCAGGGCAGGGCGCCATTGCCGCGCATGGCTTTGACCAGTTTGTCTTTGTCGTGGAAAAACGATGCCACCACGCCGAGTCCACCGGCAACGTAGACCGGCGAGTCTTCGACGGCCAAGGCCAGCGCCTGTTCTTCCGGCAGGCGGAATTGGCCATCGTGGTGCTCCATATAGCCGGACGCCGCGTGAGCGCTGAGCCATTCGCGCACCAGACGCGGGTTACAGGTGGTTTTCGCGGCGAGGGCATCGGCACTGATCGGCTGGCTGTCGGCCATGGCGCGGTACAGGCCGAGTTCTTCGCCGACGATGACATTGGCCAGCATCGCCGCGCCGCCCATGTCGTTGACCAGTTTGCCCATGAATTGGTTGAGTTTCGCCTCGTCCATCATGTGTGCTCCTGAAACAGGATCACGGTCCGGCGGCGTCGAGGGTCGAGGCGTGCGCCACCGGGCGGTGGTCACGGAGTTGGGCAGGGCACGGCTGACGTCCTGCGGCCCCCTCGACTGGGTCATAAAAGAGTCTAGCCCCGGTCCGGGACTGCCGCTGTATTTGTAAACACTGAAGTCCTGTGGGAGCGAGCCTGCTCGCGAAGGCGGCATGTCAGGCGGTTCTTATATTGGCAGTGCCGACACTTTTGCGAGCAGGCTCGCTCGCACAATATTGATCGGCAGTGAGTCTGTATCGCCGTGTATCGCCGTCATCGCAGGATACACAAGGCTGCAAATGCCCGGTCATCTGCACACAGACGTAATACATCTGGCGGCTCAAATGTGGAAAATCCACTGCTGAGGTACATCCTATGCATACGTCGCCCTCCTCACGGCCACCCAGCGTCGGCCTCGGCTTGCGCCGTGGTCTGCTGAAAGATCTGCAAGCTGCCCGCACGGGTGATTTCGACTTTCTCGAAGTCGCTCCGGAAAACTGGATCGGCGTCGGCGGTGCCCATGGGGCGGCGTTGCGTGAACTGGCTGAGCGTTACCCGTTGTCCTGCCACGGATTGTCATTGTCGCTTGGCGGATTCGCGCCGCTGGATGTCGAGTTTCTGCAGGAAGTGCGCGTGTTTCTCGACCGTTACAACGTGCCGCTGTACAGCGAACACCTGAGTTATTGCAGCGATGACGGTCATCTGTATGACTTGCTGCCATTGCCGTTCACCGAAGAGGCGGTGCACCACGTCGCTGCGCGAATCCGTCAGGCCCAGGACATTCTCGGCCGGCGTCTGGCCGTGGAAAACGTCTCCTACTACGCCGCTCCGCATCAGGACCTGGACGAGGTGACCTTCACCAATGCCGTGCTGCGCGAGGCTGATTGCGATCTGCTGCTGGACGTCAACAATGTCTACGTCAACGCGATCAACCACGGCTTCGATGCGCAAACCTTTCTCGCCGGTCTCGAGCCGGGCCGGGTGGTCGGAATGCACGTGGCCGGGCATTTCGATGAGTCCGACACACTGAAAATCGATACTCACGGTGCCTCGGTAAAACCGCAGGTCTGGGCATTGCTGGCTGAGGCCTACGCGCGGTTTGGCGCGCAGCCAACGTTATTGGAGCGGGATTTCAACTTCCCGGCATTCTCCGAACTGATTGCCGAGTTGCAGACCATTCGCCACTTGCAAGCCGGGGGACGTCATCGTGGATAACCTGATGCAGCAACAACGGGCCCTGACCCGATACCTGCGCGATCCCGAACGTCAGGCGCCGCCGGCCGACATGAACGCGGCGCGGGTCGATGTCTATCGTGATCTGGTGTTCAACAACGTATTGCGACTATTGAGCGGCACGTTTCCGGTGTTGATCCGTATCCTCGGTGAGCAACGCTGGGGCCTGCTGGTGCGAGGGTTCCTGCGTGACTGGCGGGCGCAGACACCGAAGTTCGGCGAGATCGCCGAAACGTTTCTCGACTATCTGGCCACGCAACCGCAGGTATTGCGCGAAGGTGAGTGGCCGGCGTTTTTGCTGGAGCTGGCGCATTACGAATGGGTCGAGATGGTTTTGCAGCATTCCGATGCTCAGCCGCTGTCGTCGACGGATCCGGCGCTGTTGCTGGAGTGCCCGCTGCAGATCTCGGCACTGGCCTGGCCGTTGGCGTATGCCTGGCCGGTACATGAACTCGATCCGGACAATCAGCCCGCCACGCCACCGGCTCAACCGACCTTGCTACTGGTGCGACGCACGGCTGACTGGAACGTGAAGTTTTCCGAACTGAGTCCGCTGGCTTGGCGGTTGCTGCAGCGTATCGACGAATATCCCGCCCTTGATGGCCGTCGGCAGTTGCAAGCTTTGGCAGTGGAGGCGGGGGTGGCCGCAACCGCTGCGTTCATGGACAACGGATCGATATTGCTGCGGCAATTGCATGAGGACGCTGTGCTCGGC
The DNA here is from genome assembly GCF_013363935.1 of Pseudomonas sp. 43A. Taxonomy (NCBI): domain Bacteria; kingdom Pseudomonadati; phylum Pseudomonadota; class Gammaproteobacteria; order Pseudomonadales; family Pseudomonadaceae; genus Pseudomonas; species Pseudomonas sp. 43A. The sequence goes on along the minus strand of NZ_CP054880.1, from coordinate 4,621,287 downwards.
AGCGTCGTTTGAATCAGTTGGCAGGCAACCATGACGGTGGGTAAGGATGCTGACGATAGAAGTTGCGCAGTTGCGCCACATCGCGTGCGAACCCTTCGATGAGCCATTCTCGATAATGCATCTGCACAGGCACTTGCAAGGCCGGTTGGCGCAGGCTATCTGCCACGGCTTGCGCGGCCTGCATGCCGCTCATCAACGCCTTGAGTACGCCGTGGGAAGACGCCGGGTCGAGCCGGTTGGCGGCATCACCCACCAGAAAATAACCGGCACCGGCGGCGGCCGGCGTGAGGCGCCAGGTCACATCGGCGCCGCGCATGGCGCCCATCGCAGGCAGCGATTGCAAAGCCTTGGGGAGCATCACCGACCGAGCGTTGCGTTCGAAGGTCAGGCGCGTCCAGTGCAACAAACGATCCCCGACCTGGGCAATCCACGTCCACCCATCAGGGTCGGCCAGCAAGTGCGCAGTCGTCGCATAGGCTGCGTTGTAGCCGTGCAAGTAGCCGTAACGTGCAACCAGCGGCGCAGAACAATTATGGGTCGTCAGGCCGAGTTGGCGGCTCAGCCAGTCGCGAGCGCCGCTGGCATCGATCAGGCAGCTCGCGTAAAGGCAGCCGCTGTCGGTGTCCACGCCGATTACCCGGTTGGCCTGAGTCAGCACCCGCCGGGCCCGGCAGGGCTGGTTTACCTCAACGCCCAAAGCGGCGGCTTGCGCCAGCAGCGTCGCGTCCAGTTGTGCTCGCTCGAGATGAAAACCCTGCCAGATGCCGCTGTCATCGGTGCCAAAACCGTTGAAACGCGGCGTACCATTCCACTGTACCCATTGGCCTTCGAAGCGCCGGGCCGCGCGACCGCACAACTGCTCGGCGACTCCCAGTTGCTGCAGCAGCGGTTCGATGCCCGGATGCAGGCTTTCGCCGGGGCGAAACCGTGGGAACGGTTGCCGTTCGATCAAGGCCACGCGCAGGCCACGCCGGGCGCAACTGATTGCCGTTGCGCAGCCCGCAGGCCCGGCGCCGACGATCACCACATCAAAATGCTTCATGGGCGTCCTGCCACGGTAGCGTGTCGCGTTTGATCAGGATCCTATCGGCGCTGAGCAGCAGGATCACCAGTTCTTCGACCTCGACGTGGCGCAGCCTGAAATCACGTTTGGCGCTCTGTACGGCGCCGCGTTTGTAGAGCAAAAAGCGCTGAACCCAGCCGTCGAGGATTTGACCGGACTCCTCCTGCGCAGTGTCCAGTTCGGCATTCGGTCGCTGCACTTCAAGGAACGACAACAGCGGCCAGGTATTGCGCAATGGTTTGTCGCTGGCGGCGCCGAGCACGCGGTACACGCGATACATCGACCGTACGCGATGCTGATAGGCCATTTGCGAGGTGCGGCCGGTCATGCTCAAGGAAAACCGGCCATCGAGGGCCACTTGGGTGTAGTCGGCATGGGCGTACGCGTGGTACTGGACGATCAGCCGATCGTCTTGAGTGATCAGTTGCGGACCGCGCTGATCATCCCAGGCCACATCGCCGCCCATGCCTGTTTCCTGATCGGTCAGCGGAATGATGCTGTGCAGTGTCGAGCGCGGCTCGAAGACCCGCGCCGAATCAGGTGACACGCCGGGCCAGAAAGAACCTAGCGCCGCGCAAATCTTCGCATCCTCGGGAAACGGGCTGGCCATCTGATAACCGGCGAGGACGTTGATCCACTCAGCGTCCGGGGTCTGCTGGCGCACCCAGCCGACCTCCCAGCCAGGCCCGAACACCCCTGCGGCGCCGTCGGGCAGAGTGGTCGGGCGCGATGGCGACGGCAGTGTGTTGGTGGACTGCAGCATGCCGGCTGGATCGGCGAGACCGACGATAGCGCTCACTCCACGATCGGCGGGGGAGAACAATTGATCCCGCAAATGCAGATTGGCGCAGTAGCGGACGTTGGAAAGCGCCTCCAGTCGTGCATGCCACAGATCGGTGCTCGGTAACGTCGGTTCATCGCTGACCCAGTGCAACAGTTTGCGTTGGTTGCATAGCGGATAGAAGTCCGGAGGGCCGATCAGCGAGTAGGCCGCTACCGTCGGCAAACTGTTTTCCAGCGCCGGACACCGTGGCCGCACCCAGCCATCAGCGGTGCCGTCCTGATAATGCAAGGCGTGATAACCGCCCTGACGCACCAATTCCTCGACATTCTCGTACGCGTTCAGGTCTTCGATGCTGCCATCCACCTCGACCCGGTGACGCCCGTGAATCATGCCGCCACTGTTGGCCGGCATCACAAAGGACAATGGTTGACCCTGATAGGCGACCGGCTCGACCAGCCGGGATTTGGCCTCGGGCACCAGAAGCCCGGGGCCGACATCTGTAATTGGTGCCCAATGCGCCAGATTGTCGGTCACGACGAAGGGCGGCTGGCTGATCTGCGGTTCCTGCCAGCCGGTGCCGCTGTGGCGTAAGTGGATATGCCGCAGTTTTTCGTTGATCTGGTGGTTGTCCAGCGTTAACGCCAGATTCATGGCTTGCAGGCACTGCGAACCATTGAACAACTTTTGCAGAGGCACCCAGAAATCCAGTTCGGGATCGACCTCGAGCTGAAAATCCATCGGTCCGAAGCGTTCGGCATCGCCCTTGAGTTGGACGGCGATGTAGGCGCTGTAGCGCACCGGCATTACCCGGATGCTGTAAGGGTCATCGTCGACGAACGGCAAAAAGCAGCGCAGTTTTGCGTCATAGCGCGCGGGGGCGGTGCCGACGCGGGCGATACCGGTGCGTGAGAAACACAGGTCGGCATGCCGGCCATGCACGGTGTCGGCGGCGCAGCGATATTCACTGGCAAACGCGACCATTGCCAACGGGGCGCCCAACGCTTTGCGGCGCAGACTGTCGAGCGTGGGCGGGCTGACGCTGTAGACATAGTCGAGCACCGTCTCGATCTCAGCGGCGGTGGGAAACAGCTGCAATGTTTGCCCGTTCTCATCGCTGATAACCCGTGGCGAAGCCAGTGCGTGATACAGCAGGCTGTGTGACGGGACGCTGGCTTCGACTGCGCGGCTGCCGGCCAGTGCGAAATCGGCGAATCCGGGTAGAGAACGGTCGATGTTCAGCGGTTTGCCCAGTTCCGCCGCCAGCGGTTCGCCAAGCAGGTCCAGGCCATGGGCGAGCATCAGCGAATGCCAGCCGCCCGGCGCCAGTCGTTTACACACATGGGTGACGGATTCGAGCAGATTCATGTTGCGCCTCGACAGGTTGGGCCAATCGTCATGGAACCGCAGCCCGGCGCTGGCTCGCCACTGTCAGATCTGACAGTGGCGACCAGTGGTGATCAGTGCGAAACGGGCAGCACAACGATAAGCGCACCTGCCAAGGCGCACAGTCAGTGGATTCTGATGAGGTTGTAGGCATTGGCGCTGCAGTGTGCAGGCTACCGACTGGCGCCTGTCGGTAGCGTTTAAACAGCTGCCGTGGAACCGATCAGAGTTGCAGCGGCAACTTCAGCTCAGCACACAACCCGCCGCCCTTGCGGTTGCTCAAGGTCAGCGAACCACCCAGCGCCATGGCCAGTTGCTGGGCGATGGCCAAGCCCAGTCCGGTGCCACCGGTATCGCGATTGCGCGAGTTTTCCACGCGGTAGAACGGTTGCAGCACCTGCGCCAGTTCGGCATCGGCGATGCCCGGGCCGCGATCCATGACGGTGATTGCCAGGCTGCCCTTGTTGGCTTCGACCCAGACTTCGGCGGCGCCGGCGAACTTCAGTGCATTGTCGGTGAGGTTCACCAGCACTCGGCGCAACGCATGAGGACGGGTGTCGATGACGGCCGTACTCTTGCCGACCAGTTGCACCTGTTTGCCCATGTCCTGATAGTCGAACACCAGGCTTTCGAGGAAGGAATCCATGTTGGTGCGGCGGCTTTCTTCGGTCGAGCCATGGATGCTGCGTGCGTAGGCCACGCCTTCGCGCACCAGATGTTCCATCTCGCTGAGGTCATTCCACAGTTTGTCTTTCTCGGCGCAATCGTCCATGAGTTCGGCGCGCAGTTTCATCCGCGTGATCGGCGTTTGCAGGTCATGGGAAATCGCCGCCAGCAGTTGCATGCGTTCCTTGAGGTAGGCGGCGATGCGCGCCTGCATCGTGTTGAACGCCCGTGCTGCGTAGACCACTTCGTTCGGGCCGCTTTCGTCGAGGTTGATCGGGTGGGCGTTGGGGTCGAGGGTTTCCACGGCGTTGGCCAGGCGGGTCAGCGGACGGATCGCGATGCGCACCGCCAGCCAGGTGCAGGCGATCATCAACGCCAGTTGACCGAGCAAGACCGCCGGCAACCAGGGTGACAACGGGACCATGGCGGGGCGCACGTCGATGGTCACCGGGCTGCCGTCGCTCAGGCGCAGATGGCCTTGAAAGTGTTTCTTCGGCCCGGGAATATCGGTGAAGGTCAGCGGATAGCGTTCACCAATGGCTTCGGTGATCGAGGTGACAGCCACCGGCACATCACCAGCCTCGATCGGCGTGCCCGGTTCGCCTTCGCTCAACAGGTAGCCATAATTTCTTCGCGCCAGACGCTCGAGCCAGGCAGGGCGCTCTTCGGCAGGCAAGCGATCAAGGATCGCAATCGAGGTCGAGACGTCGGTTTCCAGATTGCCGAGCATGGTGTTCTTGGCGCTTTGGTAACGTTCGTAATACTGCGCGCCGAACGACAGCGCCTGGGCGAGCAACAGGCCAATCAGGAAAATCAGCGACAGGCGCGAGGCGAGGGTGCGCGGCCAGTGCAGATTGACGCTCATGCCGGGGCACCGAGAATTTCGACCGGCAGCGAGAACACATAACCCTCGCTGCGCACGGTCTTGATGTAGGCCGGCTCGCGCGCATCATCGAGCAGACGCTGACGCAAACGGCTGACCAGCAAATCGATCGAGCGATCAAACAGATCGGCATCACGACCCTGGGTCAGATTGAGCAACTGGTCGCGGCTGAGCACCCGTTGCGGGTGATCGAGAAACACCCGCAGCAAGCGGTATTCGGCGCCGCTGAGGGCGACCATGGTGCCGTCCTTGTCCAGCAAGTGACGGGCCGAGGTGTCCAGTTGCCAACGACCGAAGGCCAGCAAGCGACCGGCCTCGGTGACCACCAGATTCGGCGGCAGCATCCGCGTGCGGCGCAGCACGGCGTTGATCCGCGCGAGCAATTCGCGGGCGGCGAACGGCTTGGTCAGGTAATCGTCGGCGCCCATTTCCAGGCCGATGATGCGATCGGTTTCATCGTTGCGCGCGGTCAGCATCAGCACCGGCGTGGCCTTGTGTTTGCCCACGCGCAGTTCGCGGCACAGCTGCAGGCCATCGTCGCCGGGCATCATGATATCGAGCACGATCAGGTCGACGGTGTTGGCTTCGAGAAAGTTGCGCATCTGCCGGCCATCGGCGACCACGGTGGTACGCAGGCCGTTTTTCTTCAGGTAGTTGCCCACCAGTTCACGGATCTCGCGGTCGTCGTCGACGATGAGAATGTGATCGACATGATCCATCGGTGTAAACCTCTATCAAAAGGGACTGCCGTGCAGTGTATCGAGCCTGCTGCGGCTCGCCTGCCTGCCTTTGTGTTGCAGTGTATCTGCCGTATCGCTGGATACACGGGAACGCAAAAACGCGGTTTTTCCAGGGTTTTGTATCGCTGTGTATCCCTCGATGGCAGGGATACACAGCGATTGAAACGCGCCTGTTCCTGACACAGACGCGATACCTCGCGAGCCTCAAATAGGCTCCATCGAGGCCCACACAGATCGCCTCGGCTCAAACCCAACTGAAGCCTTGAGGAAAACGCCATGAACAACAAATCCGTAATCGCCGCCTGCCTGTTTGCCGCCCTGAACATCTGCACGCTGTCGGCCCGTGCCGAAGCCGCTGTCACTCCGCAAACCTACACCTACGGCACCCACCTGGATATCCAGAAAGTGATCTCGCTGAAACAGGACAACTCGGTGGCTTGCGGGATTGTCGAGGCGCGCATGACCTACCTCGATTCGGCCGGTCAGACCCGCGTGCTCGATTACAGCAAATTCGCCGACGGCTGCAACAACGACAACTGAGTCATCACTCTTTATAGAAGGAAACAACCATGAACAACGTATCGCGCTTGCTGACCGCCATCGCCTTCTCCCTGGCCGGCGTCGCCACCCACGCCAACGCCGCGGTTGAACAGCATAGCTGCCACAGCAATACCTGCTTCCAACTGACGCCGGTGGCCCAGCAGGGCAGCGACGGCTTGATCGCAGCAGACGGCTCCAGCCGCACACCACAAGGCCAGATGTTTGCTGCAGACGGTTCCAGCCACACACCGCAAGGCCAGATGTTTGCCGAGAACGGCGCCAGCCGTACGCCGCAGAGCCATTGGCTGGAAAGCCAGAACGGCTGAATGGCTCGTCACATTCATTGATCAAGGGTGACTCACTATGTACCTCATCGCATTCCTCGGCGGTCTGCTGACCGTGCTCAGCCCCTGCATCCTGCCGGTGGTGCCGTTTCTGTTTGCCGGCGCCCAGCGCAGTCGCGCTTCGATAATGCTGGCCCTCGGCGGCATGGCCCTGACTTTCGCGCTGATCTCAAGCCTGGCGGTCGTCAGCAGTGAGTGGGTGATTCAAGCCAGCAACAGCGGACGTTATGTCGCGTTGATCGTGATGAGCGTGTTCGCCTTGTCGCTGATCTCGGCGCGCATCGGCGACTGGCTGACACGACCGTTCGTGATGCTCGGCAACCGCCTCGATCCGGACACGCGGAAAAAGGCCGGGCCGATGGGGTCTATCATGCTCGGCGTGGCCACCGGATTGCTGTGGGCACCCTGCGCCGGGCCGATTCTCGGCGTGATCCTCACCGGCGCCATGCTGCAAGGCGCCAGCGCGCAGACCAGCCTGTTGCTGCTGGCCTATGGCGCCGGCAGTGCGTTGTCGCTGGGCACGCTGATTTTCACCGGACGCGGCTTGGTCAATCGCCTGAAACCGTCGATCCCGTTCACCGGCTGGTTGCGCCGTGGTGCCGGGGTTGCGGTACTGGCGACGGCAGCGGTGATTGCCACCGGCTTGGATAAAACCTTATTGGCGAAGACCTCCTCTGAAGGCGTCGCCAGCGTCGAAAAAAGCGTGTTGGAGAACGTGCCGAAAGTGGTCGACTACTTTGTCAGCAAAGTCCGTGCGGACTCGCCGATGGAGGAGGGCAAAGGCGCGATGCCGTCGCTGGCCGGCGCAGTGCAATGGCTGAACTCGCCCGACCTGAGCGCTGAGTCCCTGCGCGGCAAAGTGGTGCTGGTGGACTTCTGGACCTACGACTGCATCAACTGCCAGCACACCCTGCCGTACGTCAAAGACTGGGCGAAGAAATACGAGAAGGACGGGCTCGTGGTGATCGGCGTCCATACCCCGGAATACGGTTACGAGCGGATCATCGACAACGTCAAGGATCAGGTGAAAAAGCTCGGCATTACCTACCCGGTGGCCATCGATAACAACTATGCGATCTGGCGCAACTTCGACAATCAGTACTGGCCGGCGCATTACCTGATCGACGCCAAGGGGCAGGTGCGTTACAGCCACTTCGGCGAAGGTCGCTACGAAGCGCAGGAGCAGATGATCCAGCAGTTGCTGCAAGAGGCGAAGGCGCCTGCCGCTTGATCAGCCAAACCAATGGCTCAGAGGTCACGCACCATGAGCCATTGTTCGTTGTCCCAGGCGCGAAAACGCTCCAGGACTTGCCAGTCGCGCTTGGCGTAGTAGTCCTGCTTGTTCTGTGTGTGCAGATACAGGCGTGCAAAGCCGCAGTCTTTCGCTTCCTGGCAAATCCCGCCAATCAAGCGTTCCGCCAGCCCTTGCCCGCGCGCTTCAGGGCTGACGAACACGCAGGCCAGCCAAGGTCCGAGATCGGGCCGCAGGGCGAGGTCATCGCGTGCCAACGCCGCGCCGCCGACCAGATGTTCACCGTCCATGGCGATCAGGCAGGACCAGTCGCCATTGCCTTGGCCCTCGGCAAATTCACGCTGCCACTCGGCCAGCGGGTGGTCGACGTATTCGTAGGGGAATTGTTGGTGGATCCATTGAGCATAACGGTCGCTGTGGTGCATGTGATTCGCGAGCCAATCGATTTGCAGTGACATCTGACAAGTCCGTTTCAGAAGCGAGCGTGCATCAGAAACCAATCCTCCGGCGCTGGCAATCTCGAAGGTGTTGCAGAGGCTTAACAGATTTCCACCACTCATCGGTAAACCCGCAGTTTTCGGGGTTTGCCGGACGATTGGCAGGGACGCCAACCAGTAGCAGCGCGATAGTGGGTGAGCAGGGTCACTGCCGGCTCTGCCACATAAAAAGAACGCGAGGTTGCCATGCCGAAATTCGTGATTGAACGCGAGATTCCAGGAGCCGGAAAGCTGTCGGAAGCAGAACTCAAAGCCGTGTCGCAAACGTCCTGTGATGTGTTGCGCGAACTCGGCCCGCAGGTGCAATGGCTGCAGAGCTACGTCACCGCTGACAAAATCTATTGCGTGTACATCGCACCTGACGAAGAGCAGGTCCGCGAGCACGCCAGGCTCGGTGGGTTTCCTGCCAACAGTGTGGCGCGTGTGATGACGGTCATCGATCCGACGACGGCCGAATGATCACCGACCCCACCCGCAGCGGAGTTCACTCTTATGAGTACCCCGATTGATCTGACTGCCCTGAAGGAACGCCAGAAAGTCGCCTGGGCCAGTGGCGACTACGCCGTGATTGGCACGACGTTGCAAATCGTCGGCGAAAACCTTGCCGAAGCCTGCGACCTGCGTTGCGATGAGGAGGTGCTGGATGTCGCTGCCGGCAACGGTAATGCAACGCTGGCGGCGGCGCGGCGCGGTTGCCTGGTCACCTCGACCGACTATGTCGCGGCACTGCTGGAGCGCGGCCAGGACCGTGCCCGCGCGGAGCATCTGGACGTGACGTTTCAAGTGGCCGATGCCGAAGCGTTGCCGTTCGCCGACGAGAGCTACGACGCCGTGCTGTCGACCTTTGGCGTTATGTTCGCACCGGATCAGGACAAGGCTGCCGCCGAACTGGGCCGGGTTTGTCGCCGTGGCGGGCGGATCGGTCTGGCCAACTGGACGCCGGAAGGTTTTGTTGGCCAGATGTTCAAGACGCTCGGCCGGCATCTGCCACCGCCCGCCGGTGCTCAGCCACCGTCGAATTGGGGCTCCGATGCCTGGCTGCACAAACATTTCGATGACCGCGATTTTCTGCTGCGTGTGACGCGGCGTGAGTTCAACTTTCGCTATCGCTCGGCGGCGCATTTCATCGACATCTTTCGCCATTGGTACGGGCCGGTGCACAAGGCCTTCGCGGCATTGCCGCCGGAGAGCGGGCAGGCTCTGGAGAGTGATCTGGCGGATTTGCTCAATCGTTTGAATCGGGCGGGGGAGGCGTCGCTGGTGGTGCCGAGTGAATATCTGGAGGTGGTGATCACCAAACGCTGAATGAAGATCCATGTAGGAGTGAGCCTGCTCGCGATAGCGTTCTTTCAGTCAAAAATATGCAGTTGAAAGAACGCTATCGCGAGCAGGCTCACTCCTACATTGGATTTGTGTTGGGTTCTGGAGCCTATTTCACCTGCGGCCGCTCAAACCACTCCAGCGCCGTGCGCCAGATGCAGATCCCCAGAAAGTACGCCGACATCAGCAACCACAAGCCCATCACCAACGGGTTGATCACCGGGTGGTTGAGCACTAGGGACAAACTGCACAGCAGCCAGATCGCCGTCACCGCAATGTTGATCGGCATGAACCGGCGCACGCGGAACGGGTGCAGGAATTTCATCCGCGTCACCGTCAGCAGCGCCAGACCAATCACCGTCAGAAAAGTGATCCACGGCCCCGGCCCGATGATGTAAAGGCACAGCGCGACCACATTCCACGCCGCCGGAAAGCCGACAAAGTAGTTGTCCTTGCTCTTCATGTTGACGTTGCAGAAGCAGAACAGCGACGACACCAGAATCAGCGACACGGTCAGCAGCAGGGTGTAGTCGGGCAATGGCACGTAGCGATAGATGAACAGTGCCGGAATGAACACGTACGTCAGGTAATCGATCACCAGATCGAGGATCGAACCATCGAAGCTCGGCAGCACCGATTGCACGTTGACCTTGCGCGCCAGCGCGCCGTCGAGGCCGTCGACAATCAGCGCCACGCCCAGCCACATCAGGCAGTGGGTCGGCTGGTTTTCCAACAGAGCGAGGGTGGCCAGAAAGGCCGTGACCACGCCAGTCGCGGTAAAACCATGGGCGCCCCATGCTTTGAGCCTGGCGATGTGTACGGTCGATATCACGGGGACGTTCTCCAGAAAGTGAAGCAAGCCGGGTATCACCCTTGGACAATAAGGGCGCCGGCAAACCGGGTCGGGGTTGCAGCTATCGACCGGTCTGGCCGGGATAAGGTTCACCATTGATCAATCTTAGCTGGCCGGCGAAAAAATACGCGGGCGAAATTCGTCAGGGCTTCGAGCATCAGCCAAACGGTGCTGGCGCTAAGGCCGCACGGGTCTATCGTTGCCAGACGCAGTTACTGCCAATGCTTGAGGATGACGTCATGAACACCAGCGATTTGCTCGAACAACTGCTGCGAGGCCAGGCCTCGGCAGGTCAACAATCTTCAGCGTCTGCCGGTGCGGGTCTGGGCGGCCTTGGTGGCTTGCTGGGTGGTCTGCTCGGAGGCGGCTCGGGCGCGGCCAGCGGCGGCGGATCTGCCGGTGGACTTGGCGGCTTGGGCGGCTTGCTCGGTGGTTTGCTCGGCGGCGGTGCCGGTGGCGGCCTGGGTGGCGCACTGGGTGGGGCGCTGGGCGGCGGTGGCGGCACGCAAAGTCGTTCCGGTGGTACCAATTATGCGGCGCTGGCCTCGCTGGGGATGATGGCGTTCCAGGCGTATCAAGCCTGGCAACGCAGCCAGGCCAGTTCGGCACCGTCACAAACGCCGCAAACGGCTAACCTCCTGGCCGGCCCGGAAATTGAAGAACACAGCCATGCGGTGCTGCGCGCCTTGATCGCCGCGGCCAAGGCTGACGGGCGTATCGATGAATCCGAGAAACACCTGATCAGCAGCGAAATCGGCAAACACACCGATGATCCGCAGTTGCAGCAATGGCTCGACGCCGAAGTCGCCAAGCCGCTGGATCCCGCAGAAGTGGCGCAGTCGGCCAATGGGGATCCGGCCGTCGCCGCCGAAATGTACCTGGCCAGCGTCCTGCTGGTGGATGACCAGCAGGACGCCGAGCGCAGTTATCTGGATGAACTGGCAGCCGCGTTGCAGATCGACCCGGATTTGCAGGTGCATCTGGAACAACAGGCCAAAGGTACGGCCTGAAGTCACGTTAAATAAATCATTGCCACCAGCAGCTCCGCCAAGGAGCTGCGTCGCCGTCCGTCCGGGCAATTTTCACGTCGATTGAATTTTTCGCAGGCGCTGCCTCTCTGCTGCTGTAGAGGCGTGTGGAACAGCGCCCTGCCAATCGACCGAGAATTTTGCCATGACTGTCCTGACACACCTGCAAGCTGCGCCTGCACAACCGCATCTTATGAATGCTGCCGGGAACATCCGGCAGGTCTATGAGGCGTTGTTGCGCGATGACAATCCCCAAGACCTTGCGCAGGCGTTTTTGCAGGAGCAACTGCAACACGCCGCGCCACTCACCGATGCTCTGCCTGAAGACCCGGCGACGTGGCACTCGTGGGTAGCCGAACATTGCGCCGATGTCGCCCGGCAATACGCCGACTATCTGCAACAGCGCAAGGCCGGTGGGCCTCGGCAATTCTTCCGTGGCAAGGCGCAGGCGCTGTATTTCCTGCAAGCGGTGGCACCGACCAAACTGGTCGACGGAGCCTGGCTCTATGGTCTGTTGCCGCGCTGGCAGGACCCGCGTTTCCAAGGCTTGCTGCGCACGTTTCTGGAAGAACTGGGCGAGGGCAATCCGGCGCAAAATCACGTGGTGATTTACCGCAAACTGCTCGCTGAGCATGACTTGCAAGACAGTAGCGCAATCGCTGATGAGCGCTACCTGCAAGGCGCGATACAACTGGCGCTAGGCGTCTGTGGTGCTGATTATTTGCCCGAGGTGATCGGCTACAACCTCGGCTATGAACAACTGCCGTTGCACTTGTTGATCAGCAGCTACGAACTCAGCGAACTGGGCATCGATCCGTACTACTTCACCCTGCATGTGACCATCGACAATGCCAGCACCGGCCATGCGCAAAAAGCCGTGCAGGCAGCGCTCGATCTGCTGCCGCTTGAGGCCGATCGCGGCGAATTTCTGCGTCGGGTAGCGCTGGGTTATCGGCTCAACGACCTGGGGCAGGGCAGTCGCGCGATCATTGAAGGTTTCGACCTAGAGCACGAGTTGCTGGCGATGCTCGAGCGCAAGTGCCCATTCGCCCAGCACATGCACTCCGATTACTGCCGCTTCGAAGGGCAGACCGTCAATCAGTGGCTGGCTGCACCGGAACAATTGCCCGGTTTTCTTCAAGCGTTGCAGAACAAGGGCTGGATCAAACGCCACGAAGACCCGCAGGCCAGCCGTTTTTGGCAACTGATCGCGGGCGACGGTGCGGCGATGTTTGGGGTGTTCAATGCCTACGAAAAACAACTGGTGCACGACTGGATTGCTGGCGACTGGACGCCGTCGGATAAAGCGAAACCTGTTCGGCGGCACAGTCATCCCGCAGCGCCCATCGAAGGGCTTGAACAGGATCCCGACGTACAGGCGCTCAACGCCGCGCTGCAAGGTCGGGACGGATTGGCGCAGATGGCGATTCTGATCCCCTGGCTCGCGCCGGCCCGCCATGCACATCCGGCCGGGCTGCTCGCCACCCGGCGTTTTATCGAACTCAAATCCCGTTTGCCTTAAGGACATCGCCGATGAATCAGGAAGAACAACTCTGTACCAACGACCTCGTGCTGCTGCAACTGGGCCGGCGCTTGTTGGCAGACGGATATCGGTTTATTACGCCGACGCCGTTGACCCATCAACGGGTCAACCAGCGCGACGAGGGCCAGATGGCCGACTCTTTGCGCGATGTGTTCGGCTGGTCGCGTCCATTCGCACCGGGGTTGTTGTCGGCCGATGAACAGCGGCAGCTGCAAGACGCTCAGGTCATTGATACCTACGAAGGTCAGTTGAAAAGTCGTGTGCGCTGGTCAAGCCTGGATGATTTGCTGTTCGTGCATTCGGCGTTCCCTACCGAGGCTGCTGATGCGGTGTTTTTCGGCCCCGACACCTACCGTTTTGCGCAACTGATCCACGCTCACCTGCAACAGAATTTCGCGTCGATCCATCGCGCGGTGGACATTGGCTGTGGCGCTGGCGTCGGTGCGATTGTGATCGGCCGTGCCCGTCGCGAGGCACAAGTGCTGGCGCTGGACATCAACCCTGCAGCGCTGCGTCTGACTGCGATCAATGCGGCACTGGCAGAAGTCGGCAACGTCGAAGTGCGCGCCAGTGATCTGTTGCAAGGCGTTGACGGTGAGTTCGACCTGATCGTCGCCAACCCACCGTACATGGCCGATCCGGCAGAGCGCGCCTATCGCCATGGTGGCGGCACGCTGGGCGCTGGGCTGTCGCTGCGCATCGTCGAGCAGGCGCTGAATCGGCTGGCACCTGGCGGTTCGTTGTTGCTCTACACCGGCGTGGCGATGGTTGATGGTCGCGATCCGTTCCTCGACACCGTGTTACCGCGACTCGATGAACAGCGCTTCGGCTGGACGTATCGCGAACTTGATCCGGATGTCTTCGGCGAGGAGCTGCTCAACCCCGGTTATCAACGGGTCGACCGGATCGCCGTGGTGGCGTTGACCGTGACCCGAATTGGCTGAAGCAAGGCAGGTGCGCAATGAGCAGAACCCTTGACGACTACAACCGCATGCGCGACTTCTCGGCGACGTCCGAGCCGGCCGCCGTCAAGCGCTCCGGGCGTGAAACCGCAACGGATCACGCGTTGCAGTTCTGCATCCAGAAGCACGACGCTTCGCACCTGCACTATGACTTTCGTCTGGAACTCGATGGCGCCTTGAAGAGCTGGGCGGTGCCGAAAGGGCCGTCGCTCGACCCCAAGGTCAAACGTCTGGCGGTGCATGTCGAGGATCATCCGCTGGATTACGCGACGTTCGAGGGCAGCATCCCCGAAGGGCATTACGGTGCTGGCGATGTGATCGTCTGGGATCGCGGTGTGTGGATTCCGCTGGAAGATCCGCACAAGGCCTACGCCAAGGGCAAGCTCAAGTTCGAGCTGCAAGGTGAAAAGCTCGGCGGCATCTGGAATCTGGTGCGCACGCACATGCCGGGCAAGAAGGAGAACTGGTTTCTGATCAAGCATCAGGACAGCGCCGCTCGCCCGCAAGATGATTACGATGTGTTGGTCGCCGAGCCGGACAGCGTGCTGAGCGAGCGAACCCTTGTAACCAAGCCCAAGTTGGCCGCAGAGCAAAGCAAACCGCCGAAGAAGGCCCCGGCCAAGGCGCGCAAGCAAGCGACCGGCAAGCTAACCGGCGCGCACAAGGCGAAACTGCCGGCACAACTCAAGCCGGAGCTGGCCACGCTGGTCGATAGCGCACCCGAAGGGCAGTGGAGCTACGAGATCAAATTCGATGGCTACCGGATCATGGCGCGGATTGATCATGATCAGGTGCAACTGTTCACCCGCAACGGTCATGACTGGACGCACAAGTTGCCGCAACAGGCTGCAGCCCTGGCCGCGCTGGGATTGGAATCGGCGTGGCTGGACGGAGAAATGGTCGTCGCCAACGAGCACGGCGTGCCGGACTTTCAGGCCCTGCAAAATGCTTTTGAAGGTGGAAGCAGCGGCAACATTCTCTACTACCTGTTCGACCTGCCGTATCTCAACGGCGTTGATCTGCGCGAAGTGCCGGTCGAGGAACGTCGCGCGGCGCTGGCCACGGTGCTCGGCAGCCATGAACAACCGTTGCTGCACTTCTCCGAAGCCTTCGATGAAACTCCGGACGCACTGCTCAACAGTGCCTGCCAGATGCAGATGGAGGGGCTGATCGGCAAACGCCTCGGCTCTCCCTATGTGTCGCGGCGCAGTGGCGACTGGATCAAGCTCAAGTGCAAACACCGCCAGGAGTTTGTGATCGTCGGATACACCGATCCGAAGGGCTCGCGCAGTGCCTTCGGTGCATTGTTGCTGGGGCTGCACGATCGCGACAGTGGCGAATTACGCTACGCCGGCAAGGTCGGCACCGGTTTCAACGAGTCGACGTTGAAAAGCATTCTGGCCCAACTCAAACCCTTGCAAGTGAAGAAGGCGGCGGTGGTCAATCCACCCAGCGGGTTCGAGGTCAAAGGCGTGCATTGGTTGAAACCGAAGCTCTTGGCAGAGGTGGCGTTTGCCGAAATGACCAAGGACGGTTCAGTGCGCCACGCCGTGTTCCATGGCTTGCGCGACGATAAGCCAGCCAAGGACATCATTGAGGAGCGAGCGAAACCGGTGAAAACTGCAGAGAAGAAAACGTCTACGAAGAAACCGCCGAAAAAGGCCTCGGCGAGCAACGCCGACACGGCGCCGTCGCAGCTCAGACTGGCCAACGGCAAGGTGCGCATTACTCACCCCGATCGAGTCATCGATGCCGCCAGCGGCACCACCAAGATGCAACTGGCCGAGTACTACGCCAGCGTCGCCGAGTGGATCCTGCCGCAACTCAAGGAGCGCCCGGTCGCCTTGGTGCGCGCCCCGGACGGCATCGCCGGCGAATTGTTCTTCCAGAAAAATGCCGAACGCCTGGCGATCCCCGGCATCACCACGCTGGACAAGGACGTCACCGGGCAACCGGTAATGTTGATCAACAATGCCGAAGCGCTGATCGGCGCAGTGCAGATGAGCACCGTCGAACTGCACACCTGGAACGCAACCACGGTCGATCTGGACAAGCCTGACCGCTTCGTACTCGACCTTGACCCGGATCCGGCATTGCCGTGGAAAAGCATGGTCGAAGCGACGGCGCTGACCTTGACCGTGCTCGATGAGCTGGGCCTCAAGGCGTTCCTCAAAACCAGCGGTGGCAAGGGTATTCACCTGGTCGTGCCGCTGACCCGCAAACTTGGCTGGGACGAGGTCAAGGACTTCAGCCACGCTATCGTCAGTCATATCGCCAAGCTGTTGCCGGACCGCTTTTCTGCAGTGTCCGGGCCGAAAAACCGCGTCGGGCGGATCTTTATCGATTACCTGCGCAACGGTCTGGGCGCCACCACCATTTGCGCCTATGCGGCGCGCACCCGCGAAGGATTGCCGGTGTCGGTGCCGCTGTTTCGTGAGGAGGTCGCCGAGATCAAGGGCGGCAATCAGTGGAATGTGCACAACGTTCATGAGCGGTTGGCGGAGGTTGGCGACGAGCCATGGGCTGATATGAAGAAAACCCGCCAGAGCATTACCGCCGAGATGCGTAAACGCTTGGGTCTGAAAAAGTGATCAGGTGTCGCGCAGCAAGTCGTGGGCGTTGAGCAGTTCGAAGGCGATGTCCGGGCGATTTTCCAGTCCGCGGCGAATCGCCGCCGGAATCGCCGCCCGCGTCTTGCGGCACAGGCCCGGTAACTCGTCGATCTGAATGGCGATACCGCGCATCGTCCGCACTTCATTGAAACCGGGAGCGACGTCCACGCGAATGCCCAATTGCTCGAACATGCGCTTTTGCAGGTGTGCGAGGTCAGCGAGGTCTTTGAGTTTTTCCAGCCGCGCCAGCAAGACTTTCTCTTCCTCACGAGTCAGACGCAGGATGCGCAGATCCGAACCTGGAGTCTCCAGCAACAGGTCGCGCCCGCAAATGCAGGCGCCGGGCGGGCAGGGGGAGCGCAAGGGCACAGAAGTCGTCATGGCCTCCATCATAGAGGCCGTCGGACAGTTTTGCCTATGCGCCGTCAGCGGCCATCCATCGGCTGCTTTATCCGTGACGGCTACTGATTCAGCCCTTCGTAATGCACCAGAATCGCGTTGGCCAGATCTTCATCGCTGGCGTTGATGCCAGGATTGTCCTGGCGAACCTGTTGCAGCACCGATTCAAGATAAACCCCACGAATGGCCCCGCCACTGGCGACAAACGCAGACAAGTCGTCACGGGCTGGAATCACCATTTTGTGATCCTTGAAGGTCGAGTACAGCGACGCGGAGACACCGGCCGAAGTGGCGACGTCACCCGCATCAACACGGGCCAACGCCGAGCCGACCGGCAGGCATAGGAGTAAAGAAGAAACGAGCACTAACTTGCGCATGACGGTGTTCCTCCACAAGCGCGAAGCAAAAAGGGAAGGACTACATAATGTGAGAGGGGCGCGGGGGGCGGGAGTTCCGTGACGGTAGAAAGTCTGCGCTATTGCAAGACAGACGCGGGCAACGCCATTGTGGGTTGCCCGGCTTCAGGCTACGGCGGGTCAGATCACCCCGCAGGCCATGCGATCACCGCCACCACCCAGCGGTTTGGGCACGTCAGCGTGGTTGTCGCCACCGGCGTGGATCATCAGCGCGTGACCCTTGATTTCGGCGATCTTTTTCAGACGCGGCGCGAGTACCGGGTAGTTGGCGACGCCGTCAGCCGTCACGTAGACCGCCGGCAGATCACCCAAATGGCCGTCGGCGTAGGGGCCGAGGTGCTTGCCGGTTTTCTGCGGATCGAAGTGCCCGCCTGCGGCCAGTGCGGCACCTTTTACGCCGTCCTTCATGCCGGCTTCACAGCTACCGTTTTCATGCACGTGGAAACCGTGCACACCGGCCGGCAGGGATTTCAGATCGGGCGTGAACAACAGGCCATATGCGGTCTCACTGATAGTGACCGAGCCGATCGCTTGCGGCGCGCCGTCGGCACTGACCAGATTGATGGCGATTTTTTCCATTGCCGCCTGCGCGGTACCGATGGCGAAGGTGCCGAGCAAACCCAACCACAATGCGCGTTTCATAGGCGTTTCCTTTTGCTGTACGAATGTTCAGAGCGACGGATTCAATAGCCTGCCGGCATTAACCGGCGATGAAGGCCGTGTCCGCTCGCGTTGAAAAGTGAGACTTTCCGCGCAATTGGAAAGTTTTACGGCATTCTGTCTGCATGCCGACACCTGCTGACACGCTCTGGCGCGGCAGACCTGCACAAATAGGCTTAACTGAAGGCTGACAAGCGCTTACGGGCGTGACGAGAGAGGAAAACCCGGTGTCGATCAAACTGCGTTTAGTGTTGCTGATTGTGACAAGTCTGCTGACGGCGTTGATCGTGAGTCTGGTCAGTTACGTCGGCAACCAGCGGATGGCCTCGGCGGTCAGCGACAACGCGGTCAGCATGAGCGCGCTGCGCAACCACATGGAAGCCGACATGATGCACGACGCCCTGCGCGCCGATGTCTACTCGGCGATGCTGGTCGGGCTGGGCAAAAGTACCAGCACTGCGAGCGAGGTGCGCGATTCGATCAATGAGCATGCCGGGCATTTTCGCGAGGTGCTCGAGGAAAACCTCAAGTTGCCGATCAACCCGACATTGCGCACGGCGCTGGAGCAGATCAAGCCTGGCCTCGATACCTACATCAACACTGGCGAGCGGATCGTCGGATTGGCGCTGGACAATCCTGATGCCGCTCAACGGGAACTGGGCACCTTCAACACGGCGTTTGGTCAGCTTGAAGAACAAATGGCCGCGTTGAGCGAGTTGATCGAGTCCAATACGCGGCAGACCAGCGCTGCAACCGAATCAGCTATCCACAGCGCCAACGTTGCGCTCGGTGTGGTGTTGCTCGCCAGCCTCGTGCTGCTGTTGATTCAGGGGCGCTGGGTGATTCTGAGCATTATGGGGCCGTTGAAGACCGCCAGTCGCATCGCCGAAAGCATCGCCCACGGCAACCTCAGCGAGCCGATCGCCGAGCCGTCCGGCAAGGACGAAGCCAGTGGCTTGATCCGCACACTAGCGACCATGCAGCGCGACTTGCGCAACATGATCGACGTGGTGCGGCGCAATGCTCACGGCGTCAGTGGCATGAGCGAACAACTCAGCCAGGGCTGCCATCAGGTCGCCGACAGCAGCCAGCAGCAAAGCGTGGCTGCCGGCACCATGGCCGCAGCCGCCAGCCAGATGACCGCGAGCATCGAGGAAATCACTCGCCACGCCGAGCGTGCCCTGAGCATGGCCAATCAAGCCGAAACCCTGGCGAAAGAGGGCGGTGGTGTGATTCATCAAGTGGTCAGCGACATGGACGATATCGCGCGCTCGGCGCAACAGTCGGCACAGGTGATCCGCACGCTGGATCAGGAGTCAGAAGCCATTTTCAACATCATTCAGGTAATCAAGAGCATTGCCGACCAGACCAACCTGCTGGCGCTCAATGCCGCCATTGAAGCGGCCCGGGCCGGGGAGCAGGGCAGGGGCTTTGCGGTGGTCGCGGATGAAGTGCGCAGTCTGGCGGCACGTACCAGCGCTTCTACCCAGGAAATCGCCGCGATGGTCGCGCGCATTCAGCACAGCACCCGCGAGGCGGTCAGCAGCATGGAGGCGGGCGTCGCGCAGGTTGACAAGGGTATGGCGGTGACGGCGGATGTCGAGCGGGCTATTCGCGAAATCCTCGAGGCGACGTTGAGCACGACGCAACTGGTCAACGACATCACCCGCACGATTGGCGAGCAGAGCCAGGCGAGTAACGAGATTGCCCATCAGGTGGAAATGATTGCCGGGATGTCCGAGGGTAATAGCCGTGTGATCGGGCAAACCGCAAATACCACCGATGAATTGTCGAGTCTGGCGGGGCAGTTGGCGCAGTCGGTGGATCGGTTTCGGTTATAACGGGGAGGGCAGTGGATTTGTGCAAGCCGGGCTGCCGCCTTCGCGAGCAAGCTCGCTCCCACATTGGAATGCGTTCTCCTGTGGGAGCGAGCTTGCTCGCGAAGAGGCCAGCCCAGTCAACATCCATTCAAGCCAGGTAAATCTGACTCAGAACTTGAACGCCTGCCGCCCCACCAGCAACCACTTGCCATCCTGCTTCTGCCAGATCTGAAAATTCTCGATCTCCGTTGGTATCACCTCGGTCCCCTTCAACGCTTGCGCGGAAAAGTGGTGGCGCACCAGCGCGGTATCGCCGGACAGGGTGATGGTCTGATTCTGCATTTCCAGGGTCTTGAACGCGCTCTTGCCGGTTTCAATGTCGGCGATGAATTCCTTCTTGTCCTGAATCTTGCCGCTGGAGTGGCCGTAGGTCAGGTTGGGCGCGGTGAGGGCGTTCAACTCGGCGATGTCCTTGTGCAGCATCGCCTGGGTCAGATGATCCACCGCTTGGGCGACATCTTTTTCTGCCGGGGCAGACGCGGCCATGGCGTAACCGTTAAAGGCACAGAGAAAGCCGATCAGCAGTCGGGTCTTGGTCATTGAGATTGTTTCCTTGTTGTTATGGGTTGACGACTTGTTTGTCAGTCGTCGTACAACCTAGCAGAAAATTCGTCAATAATGCACTGCAGAAAAGCGCTTGATCGCTGGGAAACTACACTTGAATGCAGGGTGATTTGAGTCGGCGCACTCATCCGAGGGTCATGTTCAGCGACTGGCGGCCGATAAGTCCCTGAGCGGAAAAAGACTCTCAAGTCGGGAACAGACGCGCGGGTTTGCCCTGACGTGATATTCTTCGCGCCAACTTGGTTTGACCTTATTCAGTTTGCTTGCCTCTGGGCGGGCCGACGGAATCCCTGTCGCTCAAGTAGCTGAGCCAATAATGATAAGAAGTCAGTTCAGAAGGGACATTAACTGAGGTCGATGCAGCATGTCGGCCTTGTGTGCCCACCCGTCAAAATTGAAGTGTGCCGGAATCTGCGACGCGAGCCTGAGCGTCATCAAAGCGGATCGCATACTGATAACAGCGGCGGGCGGAAGGCGTTTTATCATAGGTGCAACAGATGTTTAAAAAAGTGAACACAGCCCTGCTGGGTCTGGCTTTGGCGATGGGGATGACATCCGCCAATGCTGACGAAGCAAAGAAAGTCGACGTTCTGCTGATCGGCGGCGGCATCATGAGCACCACCCTCGGTGTGTGGATCAATGAGCTGGAGCCAAGCTGGTCGATGGAAATGGTCGAGCGCCTCGACGGCGTCGCCCTGGAAAGCTCCAACGGCTGGAACAACGCCGGTACCGGTCACTCGGCGCTCGCTGAGCTGAACTACACCCCGGAAGACGACAAAGGCAACGTAACGATCCCGAAAGCCGTCGAGATCAACGAAGCGTTCCAGGTCTCCCGTCAGTTCTGGGCCTGGCAGGTTCAGCAAGGCGTTCTGAAGAACCCTCGCTCGTTCATCAACACCACGCCGCACATGAGCTTTGTGTGGGGTGATGACAACATCAAGTTCCTGAAAAAGCGCTACGAAGCCCTGCAAGCGAGCCCGCTGTTCGCCGGCATGCAGTACTCCGAAGACCCGGCTGTGATCAAAAAGTGGGTCCCGCTGATGATGGAAGGGCGTGACCCGAGCCAGAAAATCGCGGCCACCTGGAGCCCGCTGGGTACCGACATGAACTTCGGCGAAATCACCCGCCAGTTCGCCACGTACCTGCAGACCAAGCCTAACTTCGATCTGAAACTGTCGAGCGAAGTCCAGGACATCACCAAGAATGCCGACGGCACTTGGCGCGTCAGCTACAAAAACCTGAAAGACGGCACCAAAACCGAAACCGACGCCAAGTTCGTGTTCATCGGCGCGGGCGGCGGTGCACTGCACCTGCTGCAGAAGTCGGGCATTCCTGAAGCCAAGGAATACGCTGGCTTCCCGGTTGGCGGCTCGTTCCTGGTAACCGATAACCCGGCCATCGCTGAACAGCACCTGGCCAAGGCCTACGGTAAAGCCTCGGTTGGCGCACCACCGATGTCCGTTCCGCACCTGGACACCCGTGTTCTGGACGGCAAGCGCGTCATCCTGTTTGGCCCATTCGCGACCTTCAGCACCAAGTTCCTGAAAGAAGGTTCGTACCTGGACCTGCTGACCAGCACCACCACCCACAACATCTGGCCTATGACCAAGGTCGGCATCAAGGAATACCCGCTGGTCGAGTACCTGGCTGGCCAACTGATGCTGTCGGATGAAGACCGTCTGAACGCGCTGAAGGAATACTTCCCGAACGCCAAAGCCGAAGACTGGCGCCTGTGGCAAGCCGGCCAACGCGTGCAAATCATCAAGCGTGATGAAGCCGCTGGCGGCGTGCTGAAACTGGGCACCGAAATCGTTGCTGCACAAGACGGTTCCATCGCCGGCCTGCTGGGCGCATCGCCAGGCGCGTCGACCGCTGCACCGATCATGCTGAGCGTGCTGCAGAAAGTTTTCAAAGACAAAGTCGCAACGCCAGAGTGGCAGACCAAGCTGCACCAGATCGTTCCAAGCTACGGCACTCAGCTGAACAGCGATCCGGCCAAAGTGGCTGCAGAGTGGGCGTACACCGCCAAGATCCTCGAACTGCCGACACCTCCAGTGATCGGTCAGGTGGCTGCTCCGGCCGCGCCTGCAGCTGAAAAAGCTGAAGCTCCGAAGGAAAACGCTGCACGTGACATGGCACTGTAACCAGACGCCTGACACACAAAGCCCACTGAACCGGCGACGGTCAGTGGGCTTTTTTGTGCACGTGCCCTTTCCGCCCCTGTAGGAGCTGCCGAAGGCTGCGATCTCTTGATCTTGAAGAAAAGTCAAAAGATCGCAGCCTTCGGCAGCTCCTACGGGGTTATATCTGTGCCCAGGTGTTCAGGCTTTTGCCTTGGCCAGATATGCACCGAGCCGCCGGCCCATCTCTTCGCCCAAGGCTTGCAGACCGCTCAGCGGCCGCACCATCACCTCGAACTCGACAATCTTGCCGCGCTCGTCAAAGCGAATCATGTCGATACCTTTCAGCTCCTTCGAACCCACCTTGGCGCTGAATTCCAGAATCACATTCAAGCCATCGGCAGTCGCCAGCTCACGGTGATAGGTGAAGTCTTCAAACACCTCGAACACGGTATTGAGGATCATCGACACCACCGGCGCGCCCGGATAAGGCGTGTGGGCCATCGGCGAGCGGAACACGGCTTGCGGGTCGAGCAGGCCGGGCAAGGCGCTGAGGTCGCCGGTGCGGATCATTTCGTGCCATTTGCCCAGCGATGCGGCGACGTTGGGTTGCAGGTTCAGGTCGGTCATGTTCACTCCAGGATTTTTCTTGTTGTTGTCGCGACGGCAATGACTCTAGATCAACCACGCCGAAATTGAACCCTTGTGCCGCGATCTGAATATCGGTCCATGGCCCATGCGGATCAGATGCGCATCTGATCCGTATTTTTTCGTCTTATCTGCCTCTGTTACCAGCTCAGTCATCCGCTCAAAATAGCCCCACGGTTCGGCACTCGCGGCAGTCCTTCATCCCGAAGCGCCCAGTGCACCGCAAGCTCAGCATTGAGGAGAGCAACATGAACAAGATGGCGTTTTTTCTGGGTGGCTTTCTGACACTGACCATTCTGATCGGCCTGCTCGCAACGATTTCTCCGGTCTGAAGCGACCCTTTTCCAGTGACGTCCACGGGTGTGTCGCGCAAAACATGTTCAAATGCCGCGCCCCACACCTGTAAACGGACTTCAGCCCATGACCGAACACCGCATCCGCGCGCTCGCACTCTGTGTCTTTCATCACAACGGCAAAATTCTGGTCAACCAGTTTCGTGACCCGGTCAGCCAGCAAACCTGCTTTCGGCCTATTGGCGGCGGTATTGAATTTGGCGAGACCAGCGCCGCAGCGATCGTGCGCGAAGTGCAGGAGGAGTTGGGCCTGTCCGTGACTGACGTGCGCCTGCTCGGCACACTCGAAAGCCTTTTCGTCTACAACGGCAAACCGGGTCACGAAATCGTTCAGGTGTATGACGCGACGTTTGCCGACCCCAGTGTCTATGCGAATTCGCAGATCGACGGCCATGAAAGCGACGGCGCTCCCTTCACCGCGCGTTGGCATGCCAGTTCAAGCTTCAGTGAGCAGTCGCCTCTGGTGCCGAAAGGCTTGCACGATCTGCTGAAGAGCGCCGGACTGCTGGCTTGAGGGCTGGCGCCGCGCTCGACTTCCTGCGTTTCCCATCCCCTGTCAAATGTGTCGCGACGTCGACCGTCATTCCAGGTATTAGACTCAACTGACGATTCGGTCGTCAGGGTATGAATGAACCATGGATTCGCTGATCAACGCTGCCGGCAGAGCGCTGTCCGCCGGTGACCCGCTAGGCGCGTTGAACTACGTCGCTCTGCGCGAGGACCCGCCGGCGCTGGCCCTGCGCGCAATTGCCATGGCTCAGCTCGGTGATCTACCCCGCGCCAAGGCATTGTTGCAGCGCGCGGTGAAGGCGTTTGGCAGCAATGAGCCGCTGTCGCGGGCACGTTGTGTGGTCGCCGAGGCTGAGGTGGCGCTGGCGGCGCGGGATCTGGGCTGGCCGGTGACGGCGCTGGAGGCGGCGCGGCGGCTGTTGCAGGATCACGGTGACGGCGTGAACGCGGCGCACGCGCGTTATTTGCAGATTCGCCGATTGCTGTTGATCGGCGAGCTGGAGGAGGCCGAAACGCTGCTGGCTGAAACGGACCCGGCGCCGCTGCCTCCGGCGCTGCGTACCGCTCATGAGTTGATCGCCGCCGGGATCGCCGTGCGTCGGGTCCAGGCACACAAGGCCAGCGCGGCGCTGGCTCGGGCGCAGGCTGCGGCGCAACAGGCCGGGATCGCCGCACTGAGCGCCGAGGTCGATCACGCCAGTCACCTGCTCGCGGCGCCCGCAGCGCGGTTGATCGTTGCCGGTCAGGCGCAATCTGTGAATCTGGCGCAGGTTGAAGCGCTATTCAACTCGTCGACGCTGATCGTCGATGCCTGCCGCTATAGCGTGCGCGGCGCTGGCATGACGGTGGCGCTGGCCACGCGGCCGGTGCTGTTCCATCTTGCGCGGTTACTCGCGCAAGCCTGGCCGGGCGATGTGGCGCGTGAAACGCTGTTCGCCCAAGCCTTCCGTTTGCCCCTGACGGATGAATCACACCGGGCTCGCCTGCGCGTCGAAATTGGCCGCTTGCGTGCAGCGCTGGCGCCGCTGGCGAACATCAGCGCGACGCCAAAGGGCTTTGCGCTGATGGCCGAGGACGTGGCACTGCTGACGCTGCCGGTCGAGGACAAATACGCGGCATTGCTGGCCTTGCTCGCCGACGGCGAGGCCTGGTCGAGTTCAGCGTTGGCACTGGCTTTGGGCAACAGCCAGCGCCAGGTGCAACGGGCGTTGGAGGCACTGGCGCGGGCGGACAAAGTGCAGGCGTTCGGCGTCGGCCGGGCGCGGCGCTGGCTGACGCCGCCGATGCCGGGTTTCGCGACGATCTTGTTACTCCCGGTGTCGCTGGGCAATGGCTAGGCTGGCCCCACACATCCACGAGGAAGCCCCCATGAAAAACGCAAATGCAGAAATCCTTCGCGAGTACGGCCCTTTTGATGACATCAAAGGCATTCACGGCGTGACGTTCGATGGCCAGCAGGTCTGGTTCGCCAGCGACGGTCAGCTCAATGCACTGGATCCGGCCAGTGGCGAAACCGTGCGCACGATCAAGGTTGGCGCCGACGGCGGCACCGCTTTTGACGGCCAGCACCTGTACCAGATTGCTGATCGCCACATCCACAAGATCGATCCGGCCACGGGGCGCGTGCTCCACACCATCCCGGCCCCGGGCAATGGCGGAGATTCAGGCATGGCCTGGGCGGATGGCTCGTTATGGGTCGGGCAGTATCGCGAGCGCAAGATTCATCAGATTGATCCGCAGACCGGCAAGATCCTGCGCACGCTGGAATCGAACCGTTTTGTCACCGGGGTGACCTGGGTCGATGGCGGGTTGTGGCATGGCACGTGGGAAGGCGATGAGAGTGAGCTGCGGCATATCGATGCGCAGGATGGCGAGGTCCTTGAGTCGCTGAAGATGCCGGCGGGGCAGGGAGTTTCGGGTTTGGAAGCTGACGGCGCGGATCGCTTTTATTGCGGTGGCGGTGACAGTGGACGGGTAAGGGCGGTGCGTCGGCCCAAATGATGAGGGTGCCTGCACGGGCCTCTTCGCGAGCAGGCTCGCTCCCACAGTGATTGCGGCTGAACACAAGTTTTGTGAACGACTCCAAACCCTGTGGGAGCGAGCCTGCTCGCGATAACGGAATGTCAGTCACCGCTGTTTCGACGGCGATCGACGCCGTCCGGATTGCCGATGTCCAGCAGCCTTCTTTCCACCAAGACATTCTCAAGGGCCTGACGCTCTACCGGCTTCATTTGGTGCTCACGTTTTTTCAGCTCCAGCAGAATCGGGCTGGACCAGGTGCGGTAAGTCTGTTCGATGGTGCGACGCGACGTCATCAGTCTCTCCTTGATCAAGAGCCCGGTGTTGCGGGCAGGGGCTCAATCCGATGAGGTGTTAACGTTAGTCGAGAAAGCCAAGACGCGCGAATCCACACGCCGGCTGTAGGAGCTGCCGCAGGCTGCGATCTTTTGACTTTGTTTTTTAAAAGACAAGATCAAAAGATCGCAGCCTGCGGCAGCTCCTACAGGGGGGGCGAGGTTAGTCGTCGACGTCCATCAGTTGCTGCACACCTTCCCACGCTTCGGCGCGCATGCGTTCGATGTCGAGGCCCGGAATCACACCGTTGTCGACCACGATCCTGCCGCCCACCAAGCTGTATTTCACCGTGATCGGCTCACCCGCCACCACTGGCGCGACGGCGCTGTCGTGAAAACCATAGAACCGTGGATGGTCGAGGCTGTAGATCACCAGATCCGCAGCCTGACCGACTTCAAGTGTGCCAACGGCACCGAGGCCCAGCACTTGCGCGCCGCCCGCCGTGCCCCAGTGAATGACGTCTTCAGCGGTGGTCGCCGAGGCGCCTTGTTCGGCGCGGTGGATCAGCCACGCGGTGTTGGATTCGCCGACCATGCTCCCGGACTCATTGGAGGCCACACCATCCACGCCCAGGGAAATCGGCACGCCAGCCTCGTACATCTGCGGCACCGGTGCGACGCCGCTGCCCAGGCGGGCGTTGCTCACCGGGCAGTGCGAGATGCCGGTGCCGGTTTGCGCGAGCATGCGGATTTCACCCGGTTGCAGGTGCACGGCGTGGGCGAACCAGACGTCCGGGCCGAGCCATTCATGTTCGGCGACGAACTCCACCGGCAGGCAATTGTATTTCTCGCGGCAGAAATTCACGTAGTTCTGCGTTTCCGACAGGTGCGTGTGCAGGCGTAAGCCGAGGCCGCGCGCGGTGTGTGCCAGTTCGCGCAGCAGGGTTGGCGGCAGCGAGAAGGTCGGCGTAGTTGGCGCGACGACGACGCGGCGCATCGCGTCCGGGGTGTCCTGGTGATACCGCGATTTCAGCCGTTCGATATCACCGACCATTTGCTCAAGGCTCTCCGGTTGCAGCGCGGTTTTCGAGAAGCCCGGGTGGGCGCTCGCCGACTCCAGCGCGCCGCCTCGGCACAGCACGAAACGCAGGCCGAATTCATCGGCCATGTCGAACAACAGGTCGCCGGTCTCGGTGCTGCCGTGGGCGTGATAGAGATAGTGGTGATCGGCGCAGGTGGTGACGCCGGACAGCAGCAACTCGACCATGCCCAATCGCGCAGCGATCCGCGCCAGTTGCGGAGTAAAGCGGTTGAGGCGCGGGTAGGGCACGCTGGCCAGCCAGCCTTGCAGATCCTGATTCAGCCCTGCGGGCACGGCTTTGAGCAGATTCTGGAAGAGGTGATGGTGAGTGTTGATCCAGCCCGGATAGACCACGCAGTTTCGTGCGTCGATCAGTCGTTCTCCGGGTTGTGGCTCAAGGTTCGCGGCCATCTCGCCAATGCGACCGTTGACCACGCGGATGTCCACGGCGCCGGCCCGCGCGCGAGGGCCGCGCAGGCCGGTCATCACCGCGACCGGGTTCTTGATCAGGATGTTCTGAAGTTGAGTCATGGGCAGCTCCAAACTAAAGGATGTGCGAGGCGGATTTGCTGGCGGTGGTTTCCGGCACGCTGACGCCATTCAGCGCGGCGTTGAGCAGCACCGACACCAGGCAAGCGATAACCACGCTGCTGTGCAGGAACGGCTGCGACCACTCGGGGAGTTGTTTGAACAGGGTGGGTGCGAGCACCGGCACCAGCGCGGCGGCGATGGTGAAACCGACGATCAGCACGTTGTAGCGATTGCGCTCGTAGTCGACTTTGGCGAGGGTTTGAATGCCCGCCGCCGCGACCACGCCGAACATGGCGATGCCGGCACCACCGAGGGCGGCAGTCGGCATCGAAGCGATGATCGCGCCGGCTTTCGGCACCAGGGCAATCGAGCACATCAGCAAGCCGCTGACCGCGACGACCCAACGGCTGCGTACGCCGGTGAGGATCACCAGACCGACGTTCTCCATGAAGGCGATAAAGGGAAACGCGGCAAACATCCCGGCGATGGTGCTGGCCAGACCATTGGCGCGCAGGCCGTTGATGACCTGTTTGTCTTCCACTGGTTTTTCGACGATGTCGCCAATGGCCACGAACAGCCCCATCGACTCGACCATCTGCACGATCATCACCACCACCATGGTCGCGATGGGGATCAGGCTGAAGGTCGGCAAGCCGAAATAAAACGGGTAGGGCACGGTCAGCCATGGCGCTTCTTCGACGCTGTGAAAACTGCCCATGCCCAGACCGTAGGCCAGACCGGCGCCGATCAGCATGCCGATCAACACAGCCATGTTGCGTAGCAAAGGGCTGCCATAACGGTTGACCAGCAAAATGGTCAGCAACACCACCACCGCCACGCCGAGAAACGCCGGCGCGCCAAAGTTGCTCGCATTGCGTCCGCCGCCAACCCATTCATAGGCAATCGGGAACAGCTGCAAACCGATCACGGTGACGATGCACCCGGTCACCACCGGCGGGAAGAATCGCCGCAATCGGCCCACGAACGGCGCGATCAACATGGTGAAAATCCCCGCGCCGATCACCGCCCCGCAAACCCCGGCGAATCCCACCTCCGGGTTGCTGCCGATGGCGATTACCGGGCCAACGCTGCTGAACGCCACGCCTTGCAGAATCGGCAGGCGCACGCCGAACTTCCAGAAGCCGACGGTTTGCAAAAGGGTGGCGATGCCCGAGCAGAACAGCGTGGTGCTGATCAGCACCACCGTGTCGGCATGAGACATTTTCAAGGCACTGGCGACAATCAACGGCACGGCGATGGCGCCGATGTACGACACGGCCATGTGTTGCAGGCCGAGGGTGAGCATCTGTCGCACCGGTAAAATGCGGTCGACGGGATGCACGGTGGCGGCGGATTGCGTTGGAGATGGGGCTGACGACATGGGGAAACACCTCTGGCTGTTTTTATGCGGTAGAGAGGGGTATTCGTCTGATGCCGATCAGCTCAAGGACACAGTGGAACCCTGTGGGAGCGAGCTTGCTCGCGAAGGCAATATGTCAGTCAACTGAGAGGTTGAATGTGACGGCCTCTTCGCGAGCAAGCTCGCTCCCACAGGGACTTGTGCAGCCCCAAGTGGCGAACATCAGTCATTCGTGCTGCGAAGCCGCCATCCACCGGCTCCGATGCCTTGTTTCAGCCTGCCAGGCAGGCGGCGAAGCCTTGGTTCAGCGCCGCGCGATCCAGGTCGCGGCCGATGAACACGATCTTGCTTGAGCGGGGCTCCGTGCCCCACGCGGTCGAGGCGCGGAATTCCACCAGGCTGTGCACGCCTTGCAGCACGTAGCGCTGGTCTTCGTTGGCCACCGCGAGCACGCCTTTCATGCGGTACAGGTTGTCGGCCTGAGAGAAACGCAGCTCGCTGATCCAGCGATGGAAGGCCATAAGGTTGACCTCGCCGTCCACGGCGATGCCCACCGATGACACGCTTGGGTCGTGCTCGTGATCCGGCTCTTCATGATGGTGTTCGTGATGGTCGTGATGCTCGGGTTCCGCGCCGATCTCCATCAGCTTCTGCGTGCATTCAAATGCGCCGATGCCGAGGATTTTTGTCAGGTCGATTTGCGCATGGGTCGAGGTCACCAGATCCGCTGTGGCATTCAAGCCACGGATCTTGCCGCGCAGAACTTCCACCTCGTCTCTGCTGACCAGATCGACCTTGTTGATGACGATCCGGTCGGCGCAAACAATCTGATCCACCGCCTGATTGTCGACGCCGTCGAGTTGCAAATCCTCCAGGTGCTGGGCGATGTGCTTGGCGTCGACCATGGTGACGATCGCGTCGAGTTCGACTTCATCGGCGATCGGGTCATTGATGAAAAAGCTCTGCGCCACCGGGTACGGGTCAGCGAGGCCACTGGTCTCGATAAGGATGTGATCGAGGCGCACGGGACGTGCGACAAGTTCGCGGACGATGCGCACCAGATCCTCGCGAACCTCGGCGGTGCAGCACACGCAGCCGTTGACCATTTCGTAGATTTCTTCGGTTTCCGAGCTGAGGACGAGGTCGCCGTCGATGCCGACTTCACCGAATTCGTTTTCGATCACGGCGATTTTGCGGCCGTGGTTTTCCTTGAGGATGTAATTGAGCAGGGTGGTTTTACCGGCACCGAGGAAGCCGGTGAGGATGGTCACGGGGATTTTGGTGTTGCGGGTTGGGGCGTTGAAGGGGGTGTTCATGGTGAGGCTCCTTTGATTGACCGGTGCACACTGAATTCGGGTGATGCTGCTTCATTGTGGGAGCGAGCCTGCTCGCGAATGCGGTGTGTCATTCAGCAGTGATGGCGACTGTTCCAACGCTTTCGCGAGCAAGCTCGCTCCCACAGGATCCCTGGTGTTCTCGCCATCGTTGTGCGGTGCCAGAGTCGAGACCAAACAGGTCGAGCACGCGACCGAGGCTGTGGTCGACCATTTGCGCAAGGCTTTCCGGGCGGGCATAGAAGGCGGGCACCGGCGGCGCGATGATCCCGCCCATCTCGGTGACGGCGGTCATGTTGCGCAGATGGGCGAGGGTCAGCGGGGTTTCCCGGGCCATCAACACCAGCGTGCGGCGTTCCTTGAGCGTGACGTCGGCGGCGCGGCCGATCAGTCCTGATGACGTGCCGGTGGCGATTTCCGCCAAGGTGCGCATCGAACACGGCGCGACGACCATGCCCAGGCAACGAAACGAGCCACTGGCAATTCCGGCAGCGACGTCATCGGCGCGGTGATAATGGCTGGCCAGCGCGGTCACGTCGGCCAATTTGTAGTCGGTTTCGTGGGCCATGGTCAGCAGCGCGGCACGGCTGATGATCAGGTGGCTTTCGATGTTCAGCTCGGCGAGCAATTGCAGGAGTCGCACGCCATAGATGAAGCCGGACGCGCCGCTGATGCCTACCACCATCCGCTGGCGGTTCATGATTGAAGTCCCTTGAGCAGAACCCGCGCGCGTTCGAGTACCTCTTGATCGAGCTGCGCCTTGATCCCGTCAAACCCTGAACCGCGAGTTGCATCGAGGCCCATCCGCGAAGTGGTGCCGTTGACCGACGACGAAGGATCGAGCGGACTGCCAGGCAAACCATCAACGGTAAAAATATCCAGATGCGGCTGGAAGTGCGTGGCCAGCGCCCACAACACCTGGCTGTCGTCGCTGATGTCGATATCGCTGTCCACCGCAATCACGGTTTTCAGGTACGGATCCCAGCCGAGCAAGGCCAGCATGATCTGCCGCGCCTCGCCGTCGCGACTCTGATCCAGAGCCACGTAACAGTGAAAGTGCGTGCCGGAATTGGGGTAATGCACGGCGGTGACGGCGGGGAAACGCGCTTTCAGTTTCTCGCTCATTTCCGCTTCGCGCGGCAGGCGGGCGAGGGTCAGGTGCTCGGCGTAGCGGCCGCCCATGACGTCGACCAGCCAGGCGTCTTTGCGCTTTAACAGCGTATCCACGCGCAGCACGTTGTTGGTCGAACGATCCGAGGAGTAACCGCTGAACTCACCGAACGGGCCTTCCTCGGCGTAGGCCGCCGGGTCGATCGCACCTTCCAACACGAACTCGGCATACGCTGGTACACCGATGCCGTAGCGCGGGGTTTTCACCAGCTCCAGCGGTGCGCCGAACAGTCCGCCAGCCACAGCGCGTTCATCGCTGCCGTAGGGCAAACGTGCAGCGGCGGCGAGCATGAACAACGGATGCGCACCGACGACCATCGCCACGCGCAGTTCTTCGCCACGCTCGCGAGCGGTCTGCAACATCCGCCACAGATGCCCGCGTGAATGCAGGCTGGTCGCAAGTGCTTGCCGGGCGTGGCGCATCGAGCGGTGATAGCTCATGTTGGCGATGCCGGTCAGCGGGTCCTCGGCAATGATGATGGCGTTAGTGATGTATGGGCCGCGATCGCTGGCGAAATGCTTGAGCATCGGCAGCAGCGCCAGGTCCAGCGCTTCGCCTTCGAAGACCTCATCGAGGATCGGACCGCTCTCCACATAGCGTGGTGCGATGGGCTGGTTGGCGCGGGTCTGGAAGGTTTCGTGCAGTTGCGCCGCAGTGACGCCGAACAGCCGGGCAATGCGGGTTCGGGAGGCAAACAGATTGGTCGCCACCGGCACACCGAGATGGCCGACGTGTTCGCAGATCAGCAGTGGATCGCGGCCTTGGGCGGCGAGGGCATCGACCAGGGCGGTGACGTCCTGATCGGCGGAAATCGCTTGGGTGACAGTCAGCACATCGTCCGGGTACTCACGGCGATAGGCGTCGATAAACACGTGAAAGTCCTGGGAATCGCCGAGCGTCGAACGGGTCATGGTGTCACCTCGTAAAAAGCAGGCACGCAGGGGTGAGAGGGCGATCGCGCGGCCAGCCGTTGGCCTGCCGGACGAACGAACGCCGGGTCATCTTCGTGCCTGTAAAGTCGCTGTGCTTTTAAATTCTGGCAACGAACCCTGTGGGAGCGAGCTTGCTCGCGAAGGCATTGATTCAGTCACCATCGTTGTTGAATGACACATCGCATTCGCGAGCAAGCTCGCTCCCACAGGTTTTGTGTATGGCTACAGGTATGTGGTGGTCAGGCGTATGTCGGCCTCGACCAGATCCTTGGGCGGTGGCGTCGGTTCGATCCCGCACAACCGGGCGATGTTGTTGCCCAGGTAGTCTTCGAGATGATCCTCATCGATGCCCAGACCTTGCGGCGCCGGTGAGCACAACACCTCAAGTTCGCGCAGCCACATGCCCGGTTCGTTCGGCGGCGAATCGGTGCCGAACACGATCTTGTTGCGCGGCAGCTCCTTGGCGAATTCGACGATCCGCGACTGGAAGCACCAGCCCGATTCGCAGTACACGTTCGGCGTGTCCATGGCCATCCAGAACGCTTCGAACGAGTAGTTGCCGCCGGTCTGGATACCGAAGTGGCCGATGATGAAATTGACCATCGGAAACTCGCGGATGATCGGGTAGAACATCGTCGGAATCGTGTACGGGCCGTCGCCGGTGTGGATCAGCACAACGATGTTGTACTTGGCGCAGACTTTCATCGCCGGGCGCAGCCAGTCGAGTGCGCGATCAGGGCGATAGCCGTGCATGTTGGCGTGCAGCTTGAGCATCTTGAAGCCGTATTCCTTGATGTGGAATTCCAGCTCCGCCGCACCGTTTTCCGGTCCCCAGCGCGGGTTGAAATTGAAGTTGCCGATGAAGCGATCCGGGTACTTCACGCAGAGTTCAGCGACGTAGGACATGTAGTCGCGCACGCCCTCGCGGCCGCGGCGGTTGCCGTCGCGATAACCGGTGTTGCCCGGTGGCGGCTGGATGAAACCCATGTCGATACGGCGTGGTTTGCCGTTGATCATGTACGGGCCGTCCATCAACTTGAGCATGCGCTCGCCGGTGAACGGTTCGCCGGTGTGGCGCCAGGCCTCGTCGACCAGGTTGGTGGGATGCAGATGGGTGTCGATGATCATCGGTTCAGCTCCTGGCCAGTTGAGTGGTGACGGGGCGCTTGAGTTGCGCCTCTGCTTCGGAAACGGAACGCGGTGGCGGGGTTGGCTCGAGGCCGATCATCCGCGCGGTGTTGTTGCCCAGGTACTCTTCGAGAGTGTCCTCGTCGAGGTTCAGGCCTTGCGGCGGTTCGTGGCAGAGCACTTCGAGCAGACGCAGCCACATGCCCGGTTCGTTCGGCGGCGTGTCGGTGCCGAAGAGGATCTTGTGCGTCGGCAAGACCTTGGCGAATTCGACGATCCGCGATTGCAGGCACCAGCCGGATTCGCAGTAGACGTTGGGCAATTCCATCGCCCATTGCATCGGTTCGAAGACGTAAACGCCGCCGGTCTGCACACCGAAGTGGGCCATGATGAAATTGACGTTGGGGAATTCCTTGATCATCGGCACCCATTCCGACGGGATGCTGTAAGGCCCGTCGCCGGTGTGCAGCTTGACCGGAATGCCCAGCTCGGCGCATTTCTCGAAGCATGGGCGCACCCAGTCGAGGGCGCGGTCAGGACGGTAGGCGTGCATGTTGGCCTGCATCTGCACCATGCCGAAACCGTGTTCCTTGACGTAACGCTCGATCGCCTCGACGCCGTTTTCCACGCCGCAGCGCGGGTTGTAGACGAAGCAACCGATGAAACGATCCGGGTAGGTCTGGACCATTTTCAGGGTGTAGGCCATGTAGGCGTCGATGGATTCACGGCCGGTCAGGTCGCCGTCGGTCCAGGTGTAAATCGTGTTGCCCTGCGGCGGCTGGATGAAGGCTTTGTCGATACGGCGAGGCTTGCCGTTGACCATGTACGGGCCATCCATCATCTCCAGCAGACGCTCGCCGGTGAACGGGTCACCGTCATGCCTCCAGGCGAGGTCCACGAGATCCGTGGGATAGCAGCTGATATCGATGATCATTGCAGTCGATCTCCTGATAGCGGGGAAGGGAGCCTTGCGGCTCTCGGCATCCACGTCCCGGGCAATCGGCCGTTTCTATGCGCAAGA
This sequence comes from Pseudomonas sp. 43A, assembly GCF_013363935.1. Lineage (NCBI taxonomy): Bacteria > Pseudomonadati > Pseudomonadota > Gammaproteobacteria > Pseudomonadales > Pseudomonadaceae > Pseudomonas > Pseudomonas sp. 43A. The sequence goes on along the minus strand of NZ_CP054880.1, from coordinate 4,586,415 downwards.
CACGCGCATTCCCTCGCCTGTTCGCATCCGGCCCGGGTGGGTGGCTGCTGAGGGCGAGTATTGGAAAGGGGGGTTGGGTTCGTACAATATTAATTGAGCGCGGTGGTGATACTTGGGCGATATGGGCAGATCAAGAGCTACCCTCACCCCAGCCCTCTCCCGGAGGGAGAGGGAGCCGACGGAGGTGACTTGCCTTGTACATCGACCTGAAAGAACCAGTCGATTATGGATTCACAGCAGGAGGTGCACGTCGGTGTCATTCGCCAATATTCCCCGATCGGTCCCCTCTACCTCTGGGAGAGGGCTCGGGTGAGGGCAGGGTTCTCAAGCGTACACAGGACTAACTGCCTAACCGCATCAACCACCGGCGCCACACGTTCGGCCTGCCCATGCGGCCATACCGCATAAAGGTTGTAATGCGCCGCAATCTGCGCCTCGTTCAACGCCACCAATCGCCCACTGCGCAACGCATCAGCCGCCAGTAATCCACGCACCAACCCTGCGCCAACGCCGGCCTCAGCCGCCGCAATCAGATTCGCCGCATTATCAAAAATCACCCGCGCTGACGGTTCGGTCGGTGTCATCCCGGCCGCATCCAGCCATGGAATCCACGACCGCCGCGTATACCCCAATAGCGGCAACTGCAGGATCTGCGCCGGGCTAAGCGGCACTTGCAAACCATAGCGTTCAAGCAACTCTGGCGAAGCCACCGCCAATACCCGATCGCCACAAATCTGCGTCATCTCGCAGTCGTCCCAATCGCCATAGCCATAACGCAACGCCAGATCCACTCGCTCAAACGTACTGCGATCACTGCGCGGCATCGACAGCAGCGTCACCTCGTAATCCGGCAGTTCATCGAGCAGCTGCGGCAGGCGCGGATTGAGCCAGCTCTGCGCCAGTTCACTGTCGACGTCGAGGGTCAGGCGTTGCGCCATGCTGCGGTTTTTCACCGAGGACAAGGCGCGATCAATCTGCGCCAGACCGTCCGACAGCACACTGGCAAACAACTGCCCGGCGTCGGTCAGATTGCTGCCGCCACCTTCACGCACGAACAGCGGCTGGCCGATGAAATCTTCCAGCGCGCGGATCTGCTGACTGATCGCACTGTGCGTGAGGTCGAGCTTACGCGCAGCACTGGAGAAACTGCCGCTGCGCGCCGCGTGGATAAACGCGCTCATGGACTGCACCGACGGGTATCGCTTGTACATGTTGTTAGTCCTGCTTACAGCGGTTGGCAGAAATCGTCGCTGGCCGCGTTTTGCCCGGGGTTCCAATAATCGGTCACCAGGCCCGCACAAAGACGGGCCGCTCTTTTGGAGCCTGACAATGATTGCATTCACGGTTAACGGCGAACGACGTGAGCTGGATGAAGCGTCCTCCTCCATGCCCTTGTTATGGGTACTGCGTGATCGACTGAAACTCACCGGCACCAAATTCGGTTGCGGCATGGGCCTGTGCGGTGCCTGCACCGTGCACCTGGATGGCGTCGCGGTGCGTTCCTGCCAGTTGCCGGCGGCCGCCGTCGCGGGCCACAGCATCACCACCATCGAAGGCCTGTCGCCGACGGAAACTCATCCTCTGCAACTGGCCTGGATCGCCGAAGATGTGCCGCAATGCGGTTACTGTCAATCCGGGCAGATCATGTCCGCCGCCGCATTGCTCAACACTGGCGCGGCGGTGACCGACGATTCGATCCGCAATGCGATGTCCGGGAATATCTGCCGCTGCGGCACCTACGGGCGCATCAACAAGGCGATCAAACGTGCGGCGAATGCGCCGAAGGAGGCCTGATGAGCCTCGTCGACGACACCCGCATCGAACTGCCGCGCCGGGTTTTTCTCAAGCAAGCGGCAACAGTCGCTTCCGGTTTGGCGATTGCTCTCTATCTGCCGAGCGGCATCGCCGCGACTGACCCGAAAGCCCCGGCACCGGCCAGCGAGTTCGAACCGAATGCCTGGGTGCGCATCTTTCCTGACGGCACGGTGAAACTGGTGGTGCACAAGCACGATTCCGGCACCGGCACACAAACGGTGCTGGCCGCGTGCGTGGCTGAAGAGCTGGACGTCAACCCGATGACCGTGCAGGTGATCACCCCGGAAGATCCGTTTTTCGAAACCTACATTCATCCGGTCTGGAAGGTCTTTTCAACGGGCGGCAGCACCAGCGTTTCCCTTGAATACGACCGCTTGCGTATGGCCGGAGCTACGGCGCGGGCGCTGTTGATTACGGCGGCAGCCAAGCAGTGGAAAGTCAGCCCCGACAGTTGCGTCACCGAAGAAGGGCGGGTCGTTCACACCGCGAGCCAGCGCAGGCTCGGTTATGGTGAACTGGTCGCAGTGGCGGCGAATCTGCCGGCGCCGACCAACGTTACGCTGAAGGATCCGACGCAATTCAAGTACATCGGCAAACTGCGTCACAAACGTGATGCGGCGGCCAAGGTCTGCGGGCGTTTCAAATACAGCATCGACGTGCAATTGCCGGACATGCTGGTGGCGGTGATTCAGCGTGCGCCAGTGGTCGGGGCGAAAGTGCTCAGCGTCGATTCTGCTGCGGCTCTAAAAGTGCCGGGCGTGCGCAAAGTGCTGGCGATTGCGGGGCGGCCCGATGTGCTCGGCGGCAATCTGGAAGGTGTCGCCGTATTGGCGGATACGTTCTGGGCGGCGCAGCAGGGCCGCCAAGTGTTGGAGATCAAGTGGAGCGATTCGCCGCTGGCCGGGTTTGACAGCGAGCAACTGGCCAGCGCTCAGGCCCTAGCCATCGGTGATCCTGAAGCTCAAACCGTCAAAGCGATGACCCAAGGTGATGTCGCCGGGCAATGGGCGGGCGCGGCGCAGTTGATCGAAGCCGATTACACCATGCCCTACAAGGTGCAAAACCCGCTGGAACCGATCTGCATCACCGCGCAGGTCAAGGGCAAGGCAATCACGTATTGGGGCGGTGTGCAGGTGCCGTCCTCGGCACTCGAGGCGGCGCAAACCGTGTGCGGGATCGACAAGGCCAACGTGACCATTCATGAGTTGGTCTCCGGCGGCAGCTTCGGTGCGCGGGAGGCCAAATACTGGTTGTTTGAAGTCGCGTATCTGGCGCAGAAAACCGGTGTGCCGGTGAAATTGCTCAATAGCCGCGAAGATGAAATGCACGCGCTGTTCAATCATCCGGCCACTTTGCATCGGGTCAAAGGTGCGCTCGACGCTCAGGGCAAACTCAGCGCGCTGCAACTGCACGCGGTGTCGCCAGCCTCGCCGGAACAGTGGGAACCGGGTTATTTCGAACGTCCAGACAAAATGGATTACAGCACCACCGAGGCGATCACTGCGTGGGACTTCGCCTACCGTCCGCCGCATCTGGAATTGAACTGGGTCAAGCACGAAAGCAACGTGCCCAGTGGTTGGTATCGCTCGGTGAGTTTCATCCCCAATGTGTTCGCCGTGGAAAGTTTCATGGATGAACTGGCTCATGCCGCCGGTGAAGATCCATTGGCGTTCAGGCTGGCCAATATGCAGGAGCGGCCACGGCACGTGGCAGTGCTCAAGCAAGCTGCCGTGCGCGCCGGTTGGGGTAAACCGCTGCCACCTGGCACGGCACTGGGGATCGCGACCAATCAGGGTTACACCAGTTTTATTGCGGTGGTCGCGCGGGTGACAACGGTCGACGGCAAGCCGAAAGTCGAGAAACTCACCTGCGTGGTCGATTGCGGTTTGGCGGTCTCGCCGGGCGGTGTCGAGGAACAGATATACGGCGGCCTGATGTGGGGCTTTGGTCACGCGTTGTTCGACCGGCTCGACATCAAACAGGGCAGGGTGGTGCAGAGCAACTTCCACGACTACCGCGTCACGCGCATGTCGGACATGCCGGCCACCGACATCCTCGTACTGGACGGTGAACCGAGCAAACCTGGTGGCGTCGGTGAGTTGGGCAGTCCATCGGTGGTGCCGGCCATCGCCAATGCCCTGTTCGCGCTGACCGGCGTGCGCCAGCGTTCGACGCCATTGAGCCTGGGGTAAGTCGCCATGGATTTGCGTCTGCTGCGGTATTTCATGGCGTTGGCCGATGAGTTGCACTTCGGTCGCGCTGCCGAACGCCTGCACATCTGCCAGCCGCCGCTGAGCCAGCAGATTCGTTTGCTGGAGGAGGAACTGGGCACGCCGCTGTTCGAGCGCAGCCATCATCGGGTCGAGCTGACAGTGGCGGGGCAGATGCTCAAGGAGCAGGCGCCGCTGGTATTTGAACAGCTAGAGCGGGCGCTGGACCTGACGCGGCAGACCGGACGGGGACAGTTGGGCGAGCTGGAAATCGGCATGATCAGTTCGGTAATGGTCGGCGTGCTGCCCAAGGCCCTGCATCTGTTTCGTGAGCGCTATCCGCAGGTCAACTGGCGTCTGCATGAAATGACCCCGGCGGCACAGGTCAAGGCGTTGAAGGAAAAACGCATTGATGCCTGTGTGTTTCGTGTCGGTTACGACGATCCGCAGTTGCGCAATGAACTGCTGATCTACGAGCCGATCCATGTGGTGATGCCGGCGGATCATCCGCTGGCCAGACGTGAGTTTCTGGCGCCGGCGGATCTGGCCCGCGAGCCGTTTGTGGCGTTGGAATTGAAGCAGTCGCGGTTTGCCAATTTCCTTTATCAGTGCTGTATTCAGGCCGGGTTCACCCCGCAGATTCGCCAGCAGGTGATCGAGGTGCAGACCTTGCTCAGCCTGGTGCGCGCCGGGTTTGGGGTGGCGCTGTTGCCGGCGTCCATCGAGCAATTGGCCCCGGCGGGGTTGGTGTTTCGGCGCTTGACCCCGGCGTTGCCGGAGGTGCCTTTGTATGCCACTTATCGGGCGGACGATGCTTCGCCGGTGCTCAAGCTGTTTCTCGATACGCTGCGCGAGTTGGTCGAAACCTCAAGCCAACACTGAATCCTGTGGGAGCGAGCTTGCTCGCGAAGGCACAGTGACAGTCGAAAAATGTTTTGAATGAAGTACCGCATTCGCGAGCAAGCTCGCTCCCACAGGGGATTTGCGTTGTTGCAAGAATTTAACGCTGGCACGATCGCAAGCGCGTGCGGTCGTACTCTTCACATGGGCGTATCACTTGTGGAGATCCAATGAGCCAGGAAGTCCTGACCACCGAAACCAACCGCCGCCAGTTGCAGCAGATCATCGCCGGGCTGTCCGACGGGGTGATTCTGCTGGAGCTGGATCAGAGCATTCTCTGGGCCAACGAAGCCGCGATGGCCATGCACGGTGTCAGCCGGATCACCGATCTGGGCCACAATGCCGACGAGTACGCCAAGAAGTTCCACCTGCGCTATCGCAATAATCACTCGATCACCGCCGAAAACTATCCGATCAGCCGGGTGGCGCGCTGTGAGAGTTTCAATGATGTGCTGATCGAAGTGTCGCCGGCCGACGATCCGGAACGCGTCTGGGTGCACAGCGTGCGCAGCATGATTCTCACCGATCGCGAGGGGCAGCCCGAGTCGCTGGTGCTGATCATGAGCGACGTCACCGACTGGGCCAACGCCGAGCAGCGCTTCGAAAAGACTTTCAATGCCAACCCGGCGCCGGCGGTGATCTGCCGTCTCAGCGATTTGCGGTACATCAAGGTCAATCCCGGGTTTCTTGAGATGACCGGCTACACCCGCGAGCAGGTGATCGGCACTTCGGCCTATGAAATCGACATCTTCGAGCAGGCCGAGAAAAAGGATCTGGCGATTCAGCGTCTGCGTGATGTGGCGACCATTCCACAGATGCAGGCCGAATTGCGCCTGCCCGATGGCGGTAGCAAACAAGTGATCGTCGCCGGCCAGCCGCTGACGCTCAATGATGAGGATTGCATGCTGTTTTCCTTTGTCGACATGGAGCTGCGGCACAAGGCCGAGGTGGCGTTGCGTCAGAGTGAGGAGCGTTTTGCCAAAGCATTTCGCTTGACGCCGGTGCCGATCCTTATCTGTAGTGCCGATGAGCAGCAGGTGATCGACGTCAATCAGGCGTTCCTCGATACCCTGGCCTACGACAGCGAGGACATGCTCGGCAAAACCGTGACGCAGCTGGATTTCATCGATGACAGCGGCGCGCGTACACGGTTGCTGGCGGCGCTGGCGAAAAGCGGTCGGGTGGATCGGGTGGATGTGCGGGTGCGCAAGAAGGATGCGGACCTGCTCGAATGTGCGCTGTCCGCCGACACCGTGAATATTCAGGACATGCCGTGTTATTTGCTGGTGTTGATGGACATCACCGAGCGCAAGCGCACCGAACTTGAGTTGGTGGCGGCGATTGAAGAGGTGATGAAGGACGCTTCCTGGTTCAGCCGTACGTTGATCGAGAAGCTGGCCAATGTGAAGAAGGTTAACTCGCCGCAATTGCCTAGCGTGTCGTTCACTGATCTGACGGCGCGCGAGCGTGATGTGCTGGGGTTGATCTGTGAAGGGCTGGCGGACAAGGAGATCGCAGCGCGGCTGAAACTGGCGCCCAACACGGTGCGAAATCATGTGGCGACGGTGTATTCCAAGCTGGATGTGCACAGCCGCAGTGAGGCGATTGTCTGGGCGCGCGAGCGTGGATTGTTTTCCGGGGAGTCGGGGGGCAAGGGCCAGCGATAAGGTGCAAATGCACTAGTTCGAATGGTGCAAATTGAGGTGTTGGCGGGTGAGGTCTGTTCTTAGTCTGGTGGGGTGCGATACGAGCCTTTTTGGCTCGGGATCGCGGCCCTTCGCAGTCGTTAAAGGAACAGTCTGATGATGAATCTTGCGCAGTTGCGCTCGCAGCTTGAACGCAGTTTTTCGCCGCTGGCGTGTGAATGTCTGGTGGATGGTGATCATTCGCTGACTGTGAAGCTTTATCACCCGGTGTCGGGGCAGGTGGATCTGGTGATCAGTGGGTTGAAGCTTGATGCGCTGCGTACGCCTGAGTCAGTTGATGCTTTGATTGAAGAGTTGCGGTATGAGCTGGAGAGCAACTCTTTGCGTTCTTCTCTTGATCCTGATTTGGCTTAGGGCTTGGCGGCCTTTGAGCCGACCAGGCTCTTGGGGTTTGGGGTGTATATCCGTTTTTGTGGGTGCTGCCGCTGGCGGTTTCGCTTTTACAGCGAGTCCCTTTGGCAAACGCCCCAAAGGAACCAAAGGTCTGTGCCCTGACGTTCGGCCCGCTCGCTGGGGCTCGGGGTTCCTTCGCTCCGGGATCGATCCGGGGGCATCGCCTACGGTTTGCTTCGCTGCACCTCCTCTCGATGTGTTCGACTTCGTCGAACGGTCGCTGCGCTCCCACCCCCGGATCAATCCCTCCACTCAGCCTGCCGACGGGCTTCCAGATCAAGATCAAAAGCCGCAGCCGAGCTAACGCTCATCCTGTTGAGTGGTGAGAAGCGGATGCGGTTTGCTTTTGCTTTTCTGTAGGAGTGAGCCTGCTCGCGATGGCGGCCTGACGGCCGACCAATCTCTGCCAGATGCACCAATCCCTGTGGGAGCAGCTTGCCAGCGATGGCGACCGACAACCCACCAAACTCTGCCAGATGTAACCAGCCCACTATGGGAGCAAGCCTGTCTGCCCGGCACGTTTCAATTTGCGAACCCTTTCGAATCCCAACGCAAAATCGACAGCCATATCCTTACGATACAGCCGATTCACTGGCGCTTGCGGGTGTCTCGGCTATAAAGAATGAGTGGTCAGGTCTTCCGTGGTCGGTTGGGTCGCGGGAGTTGCTCTTCCATTCATCGCGGGTCGTCCTATGAACCATCTTGGGAAACGCGTGTTGCCGTTGGCTTTTTTTGCAGTGCTGTTGGCTGGCTGTGCCAGTCCTCCACCCCCTCCGCCAGTGACGCCACCGCCACCGCCGGAGCGCACGTGTCAGGTTCTCGAAAACACTGAGGTTGCCGGTGACATGTACGTCGACGGGCAGGTCACTCGACACATCACCACAACCCGTTGCGTCACGCAGTAGCGCCGGCCGGGCGTAAGTCCCGGGTTGAGCGGATTGTGCTGGTGGCCGACCTTGCCGGTACGGCGGTGTTTGCCGTGGAAGGTGCCATCGCGGCGATGCGCAGCCAACTCGACCTGCTCGGGGTGATGGTGATTGCGTTTATCGTCGCGCTCGGCGGCGGGGTCACCCGTGATCTGCTGATCGGTGCAACGCCACCCAATGCTGTGGCCGACTGGCGCTATCCGGCGCTGGCGTTTTTCATGGGCGGGTGGGCGTTTGTCTTTCATGAACAGGTGCTGGGCTGGTCCGGTTCAACCCTGATTGTGCTGGACGCGGCGGGGTTGGCGCTGTTTGCCGTGGCCGGTGCGCAGAAGGCCTTGAATTTCGGCATCACGCCGTTTGTGGCGATGCTGATGGGCACGATCACGGGCGTTGGCGGTGGGGTGATTCGCGATATTGTGCTGGCGCGGATACCAGTAGTGTTGCAGGCGGATTTGTATGCCAGTTCGGCGTTTGTTGGCGCGGCGGTGTTGATCGTTGCGCGCAGACTGGGCGTTTCGCCGGTCGCGGCGGCGCTGTTGGCCGGGGCGGCGTGTTTGATTCTGCGATTGCTGTCGGTGCATTTCGGCTGGCAACTACCGAAAGTCATTGCCTGATACACAAATCCCTGTAGGAGCTGCCGAAGGCTGCGATCTTTTGATGTTGTTTGTAAAAAATCAAAATCAAAAGATCGCAGCCTTCAGCAGCTCCTACAGGGACAAGATCAGTTCAAGTCCCGAGTGGGATCAGGACAGGAACCCACCGTCTACATTCAGCGCAACACCCGTGGTGTAGCTCGACGCATCACTGGCCAGGTACAACACCGCGCCAGCCATTTCGCTCGGATCGGCCACACGCTTGAGCGGAATCTGCGTCAGCGCCTGCTTGAGGATCGCGTCGTTCTTCACCAGTGCCGAGGCGAACTTGGTGTCGGTCAGGCCCGGCAGCAGGGCGTTGCAGCGGATGCCGAACTGCGCGCATTCCTTGGCGAAGACTTTGGTCATGTTGATCACCGCGGCCTTGGTCACCGAGTAGATGCCCTGGAAAATCCCCGGCGAAATACCGTTGATCGATGCGACGTTGATGATGCTGCCGCCACCGTTTTCGCGCATCAGCTTGCCGGCCTCAACCGACATGAAGAAGTAGCCACGAATGTTGACGTCGACGGTCTTCTGAAATGCGCTCAGATCGGTGTCCAGCACGTTGCAGAATTGTGGATTTGTCGCGGCGTTGTTGACCAGAATGTCGAGGCGGCCGAACTGTTCCTTGATGCCGGCGAACACTTGAGCAATCTGTTCCATTTCACCGATATGGCAGGCCACTGCGGTGGCTTTGCCGCCCGCGGCAATGATCGCATCGGCAACGTGCTGGCAGCCATCGAGTTTGCGGCTCGAGACGATCACGTGGGCGCCTTGCTGGGCGAGCAGTTTGGCGATGGCTTCACCGATGCCACGGCTGGCGCCGGAGACGAAAGCGATCTTGCCGTCGAGGTCGAACAACTGAGTCTTGGACATAAGGGTTCCTGGGTGTGGGCCGTCAGAGGCTCGATTTCGCAATGACCTGCAAGCTCATCTGCTCCAGCAGTTTGTTCATGTGAATGAACTGCGCGAAGCGTTTGTCCTGAGTCTGGCCGTGGTAGAAGCGGTAGTAGATCTGCTGCACGATGCCGGCCAGGCGGAACAGGCCGTAGGTGTAGTAGAAGTCGAAATTGTCGATCTGGATGCCCGAACGCTTGGCGTAGTAATCGACGAACTCGCGGCGGGTGAGCATGCCCGGTGCGTGGCTCGGCTGGCGACGCATCAGTTGCACCGGCGCCGGGTCATCGGCCTGAATCCAATAGGCGAGGGTGTTGCCCAGATCCATCAGCGGGTCGCCGAGGGTGGTCAGTTCCCAGTCGAGCACGCCGATGATCTGCATCGGATTCTGTGGGTCGAGGATGACGTTGTCGAAGCGGTAGTCGTTGTGGACGATGCTCGAGGTCGGGTGGTCGGCCGGCATTTTGTCGTTGAGCCAGGCTTTGACCTTTTCCCAGTGTGGCGCGTCGGGGGTCAGGGCTTTTTCGTAGCGTTCGCTCCAGCCTTTGATCTGGCGCGCGACGTAGCCTTGCGGTTTGCCCAGATCACCGAGGCCGCAGGCGTTGTAATCGACACGGTGCAGCTCGACGAAACGGTCGATGAAGCTCTTGCACAGCGCCTCGGTTTTCGCTGAGTCGAGGCCCAGTTCCGCCGGCAGTTCCGAGCGCAGGATGATCCCTTTGACCCGTTCCATCACGTAGAACTCGGCGCCGATCACCGATTCGTCGGTGCAGTGCACGTAGGCTTTCGGGCAATACGGAAAACCGTCGCGCAATTGATTGAGGATGCGGAATTCGCGGCCCATGTCGTGGGCGGATTTGGCCTTGTGGCCAAACGGCGGGCGGCGCAGGACGAATTCCTGTTCCGGGTATTCCAGCAGGTAGGTCAGGTTCGACGCGCCGCCGGGAAACTGGCTGATCGCAGGCGTGCCGCTCAGGCCCGGAATGTGCGTCTTGAGGTACGGATCGATCAGGCTGGCATCAAGTTCTTCGCCGGAGCGGATACGGGTGGACTGGTCAGTAAGCGCCATGCTTATCCCTTCTGCTTATTTTGGAGGCCAGACATCATTGGCTAATCTAATGGGGCGCTCGGGCGGTCACAAGCGCGGGTCGGTCTTATAGGTTAGCGTGTTGCCGGATAATCACCTTTGGGAATGTGCGCGACGGGCTGCGGCAGACTAAGGTTTAGCGGGTATGCCATGGTCGATAAGGAGCGTTGAAATGGGCTGTCCGCAAGTCTGTGCCACGGCCACGCTGCAATGCAGCTTCGGCGCTGCGCCGTCGATGCTCAATGTGTTGCCAGTGAACCGCACGCTGACCGGCGGGATGCCGGCGGCGAACATCATGGACCACATCCCGCTGGTGAATATCCTGCCGTTTGGCGTGTGCATGAGCCTGGCCAACCCGATGGTGGCCGCTGCGACGGCGGCCGCGTTGGGGGTGTTGACGCCGATGCCGTGTATACCGGCGACGGCCACACCGTGGATTCCCGGCGGGGCGCCGACGTTGTTGCTGGGCGGGATGCCGGCGATCGATGCCAACTCGACGTTGATGTGCAACTGGGCGGGGGTGATCAAGATTGTAGTGCCGGGACAGATGCAGATGCTGATTCCGTGAGCCGCTGAACCGCTGAACCCTCACCCCAGCCCTCTCCCTGAGGGAGAGGGAGCCGACCGAGGTGTCTGCCGAGATACATCGACCTGAACGACCGAGTCGATTACGGATTCACAGCAGGTCTTTCACGTCGGCGTGACTCGCCAATCTCCCCCCATCAGTTCCCTCCCACTCGGGGAGGGATGGGGGGCCGACCGAGGTGTCTGCCGAGATACATCGACCTGAACGACCGAGTCGATTATGGATTCACAGCAGGTCTTTCACGTCGGCGTAACTCGCCAATATCCCGCGATCAGTTCCCTCTCCCTCTGGGAGAGGGCTAGGGTGAGGGGCTCTTCAAGGTTCTCAGGCCTGTTGCGGATCCGCCCACTGCCGATACCACCAACGCACCCGCGAAATCGGCTTGCCATCCGCGCCCAGTGGCCGTCCATCTTCGGCAAAGCCTTGCTCCGGCTCCAGCAACTGTCCGTTCACATAGCGCGCTTCCAGCGCCGGTTTGCCATTGGGATGAAAACGCTGATAACGCCCCTCCCGCACGCCATCGCGATAAAACTCGGCCTCCGCCACTTGCCCATCCGGGAAGTAATTGAACGCTTCGCCATGCAGTAACCCGCGCCGATAGGTTGCCTTGCGCTGTAGAAATCCCTCCGGCGCGTAAAAACTGGCGACGCCCTGCAGCTTGTCACGCACAAACGGCATCTGCGCCGAGACCTTGCCGTTGGGGTGATAGAGCAGCGACGTGCCCTGCAATTCGCCCTGGCTGTAACTCAGGTCCGCCTGCTTGCGCCCGTCATCCTTGATGTTCAACGGCCCATCAAGCTGACCGTCCTGCAAACGACCCTTGAGCTGCTTGTCATCCTGTTGCAGATCCAGCGGTGTGATCGCCATGGCTTTTCCCTGTCAGTTGACCTGCACCAGCCCGCCCTTGATGGTCAGCATGCCGCCGCCATCGACTGTCTGCGAGGCGGCGCCCTTGTTGGTCAGGCTGATCCCGGCATCGTTGGTCAATGTGGTGCCGGCCTTGTTGTCCAGAGAAGTGCCGGCCTGATTGGTCAGCGCGGTGCCGGCTTTGTGCGTGATCGAGGTGCTGGCCGAGGTCGCCAGATCGGCGCCGCTCTTGATCGTGAAACTGCCGCCACTTTGCAGGGTGAGGGTGCCGCTGACCTTGATTGTCAGGTTGCCGTCCACCGTCAGGCTGTAATTGCCGGTGACCTTGTCGGTGTAGTTGCCGCCGGTGCTGTGGTTCTGGTCGGCGCCGACCGTCACCGTGCGGCTGTCTTTGACATCGAGGCTGTCGCTGCCGGTCTGAATGGTTACGCTACGTTTGCCTTTTTCCAGGGTCACAGTCTCGTCGCCGTCCTTGACCGTGCGGGTGCGGGCGTTCTGCACCGTGAGGGTTTCATCGTGACCGACGGTGGCCGTGGTGTCGTTGAGCACGTTGATATTCAGATCCTTCTGCGCCTGCAAAAACACTTCTTCGGCGTCTTTCTTGTCTTCGAAGCGCAACTCGTTGAAGCCACCGCCACCCTTGGACGACTGGGTCTTGATCCCCGATTGCGTCTGATTGGCCGGCAGCGCATAGGGCAGGGCGTTGTCACCGTTGTAGACGCAACCGGTCACCAGCGGCCGATCCGGATCGCCATCGATAAACGTGACGATGACTTCCTGGCCGATGCGCGGAATGAACTGCATGCCAAATCCCTTGCCGCTCCAGGGCAACACCACGCGCACCCAGCAGGAACTGGTTTCATCGTTCTTGCCGTCGCGATCCCACGGGAATTGCAACTTGATCCGGCCGTACTCGTCTGTCCAGATTTCCTCGCCGGACTTGCCCACTACGATCGCGGTCTGCGGGTGCATGCGCGGTTTTGGCGTGACCCGTTGCGGGCGATACGGCGTGGCCTTCGGGATCGCTTCGAAGCGGTTGCGATAGCTTTCATGGCTGACGTCATGGGTGACCCGCGTCACCACCCAATCGATGTTCATGCTCGGGTCATCGTGCCCGTCGAGGGTGAACCAGTGCCCCGGAATCAGCCAACGGCAGTCGCTTTCGCCGACATAACGTTTCTCCTCGCTGCGCAAGCCGTCAACCCGTTGCTTGGTCAACGCATCGCCGCGCGCCTTGGCGTTGTAGCCGCCCGGGTGCTCGTAGATCGAACGCGGCCCGGCGACCGCTTCGGCCTGGCCGTAAAGTGAAGTGGTCGGAGTGGTGAACTCGTAATCCGTCGCCCGATACACTCCGGCCACTGCTTGCAGGCACACTTGCCCGGAGCGAATGCCGTGCAACTCCCGCTCGCCCAACTGCTGGCCCAGATACTTGACCTTCGGCCCGTTGGGGATCTGCACAAACGCGTCATTGCTGTCGCCGAGCACCAGCGTGTGCTTGCCGTCATCGTGGGTAAAGAACCAGAAGATGCCTTCTTCCTCCAGCAGTCGCGAGACGAAGGCGAAATCCGTTTCGCTGTACTGCACGCAATATTCGCGGGGTGTGTAGCTGCCGGTCAGCGAAAGTCTGAAATCACTGAAGCCGTGGGCCTTGAAGATCGTGGTGGCGATGTCTGAAGTTGCGAGGTTCTGGAACACGCGGTTGTTGCTGGCGAGGGTCAGCCACCATAACCACGGGCGTAAAACGAGTTGATAACGCTCGGCGGTGGCGTCGGCGGGCAGTTGGCGAATTTCCGCGACCATTGCGTCGAGCGCGCGCAACTGCTCATCGTTGTGCAGAGCGGTGGTGACGTGGGTGGCAACGGCGCTGGTGAGGGTGAGCGAGGCGCCGTCGTTTAGACCGTTGAGGATTTGCGAACCGAGCCCATTGAGGGCTTCTTCACCGGACAGCGACTCAGGATAAAGCGCCGACAATGCGGCGGCGGTCAGGGAGAGCGTTGTATTGCTGTCGGTGGCACGTGGCATTGATTAACCCCAACGATCGGTGAGCGTGATTACTGTTCTTCTTCCGGTGCTGGCAGAACCCACGGCGCGTCAGCCGCGGGAAGATCGGCGAAGTTGTTATTCTTCACGCCATTGAACAGCGCGACGACATACTCGCCATATTCTTCAACGTGGTCTTTTTCGATTTTTGGTCGGTCACCGTCGCCCGATGCACTGGTGCGGGTGTCCGTAGCAGGCAGTTCAATATCTACATCGAATTGCGCCTTGATCCACTTCACATAGATGGCAATCCATCTTGCACAGGACTCGCATGCACGTTTTATCCCGCCAATCGTGGCAGTCTGGTGAGCATTCAGCGGGGACGCGCCGATTTTGGTCTGGGTGAGCAGACGCAAAAGCTTCAACTCTGCATGCGACGGCAAGCTGTCGTTGAGCAAGTTGATGGCATTGGTATTGGTGTTGTAGTTTTTGGTCATCAAGCTCTTGCTGCCGGCAGGTTTGGTCAAGCCGGTGGCAACCCCCGCGTCGGTGAGTTTTCTCACCGCCCACAGTATGCGTTGCGCCTGGGTGTCGACCGGGATTGTCGGATTCTTCTTGATCATGTTGCGAATGAGCGTCAACTCTTCAGCGCTCAGATCTGTCACTGCCGTACTTGCCGCCGCGTAAGTACAGGCGGTTTTTTCCGGGCCGCTGTAATCGGCCGTAAAGGCACGCCCCAGCGAGGGGGTCTTCGTCGTGTGCTCCATTTTCAGCAGCGCGTGGCAGAACCGCATACATTGCAGGAAGGTGTCGAGGTTGGTCACGCCAAATGCCTGGAAGAACTTGTCGACTCTGGCGTGTTCCCCATAGTTGCAGGCGATGAACAGGCGTTCATCGATCTTCATGCACTGAACTTCTTCGACTTTGGTCCCGACGGCCTTGTCACTCAGTTCGCTGTCCCAGTTTTTCTGTCGAGTCGCCGAGTTGATGATGGTGGAAAAGAGCACCAGATCTTTGGCGTTGTAGCTGGAAATAGGCATGATCTTCCTTGTATCCGGAGTTAGCCAAGTGCTGCGTTCAGGTAAAACATGACGGGGAAATGGTCGCTGCGAATCGGGTGACCCAGACAATACGGGGCGATTTCCAGGATGTTGCCCCACGAATCACTGTTCTGCTGCAGGCTCGCATCACATTCCGCACGCCAGTGCTGTGCATGCATGACGTAGGCATAGTCGAGCAACAACAGCACGGGTTGTAGATCACAGGCTTCGATGCCCTGGTCGAACATGTACTGCGGCAAGTACGACTTGGCCGTGAGGTGGGTGTCTTTGCCGTAGCCTTGAAGGATGCTCAGTTCATGGGCAGCCTGCGCGAGGGTGACATTTTTAATGCTCAAGTGGGTGTAACCCGGATTGGACGGCACCAAGCGGTTCATGCCTTTTATTTCGGCGTAGGCCTGCGTCGGGATGAGGTTCAAGTCACCACCAAAAAACAGCAGATTCTTGATGCCGAGCATGGCTTTGTTGTCCTGGATGAAGCCGATCGTGTCGACAATATTGCCCGGTGCCATGAACGAGGCGTTGGCGTGATAGAACGCGAACCCGAAGGTTGATTCGATGTGGCGAATGATCAACGGCGCGCGTTGTTCCGTATGAGACAGAATGTAATTGTCGGTGACGTTATCGAATTCAGTACTGATGTCGTTTCGCAACAGCACCATCGAGCCGAGCGTGGTGTGTTTTTTCTTGCCACCTTCCTGCGTCAACGTGGCGATCGCCGTGTAGCTGCCGGTCAGGTCGGCAATCAGGCTTTCATTGATGTTTCCGGTTTTTCCTGCTTCGAACAGGGCGATGATGTGAGGCTTTTTTTGCGCGATATAGAAATCCAGAAACTTCTTTTTGTCGGTATAGGCCTGTGAGTGGTTGCTCTTCTGATTGTCGAAATGTTGAGCATTCCAGATCATGATCGAATACATACAAGCCTCCCTGCGTTTGCGCTACATTCAGCCAACCTAGATGCACCGACGCCACCGGTACCACGTCGCGCCATTGTCAAGAACAGTCGCCCTCACGGGCGTGCGTCCGGTCATCTGCTCCTGGTAGCTCCAGTGCTTCTTATTGAAGAAAGTGATCTTGACGCTGAACAGAAGCTGGTCTGCACCGGTCAGGATCGTGAGCAGTTTTTTGGCGCGATCCTTGACCCAGGCTTTACTGTAGTTTTGGTTCTGCTGGGCATTCATCTCATTGATAAAAAGAATCATGGAGGCATATAACTCGGCGGTTTTTATGAAGTGTTTCGAGAACTTTATTTCTCTCAAATGGCTGAAGTCGTCTACGTTGGCATCGCCTGGATCATCACTGCGATGCTGGGGGAGCGGGCCTTCGAGAATATTCCACGATGACCATGAAATAGCTTCAAAGAGATCGGACTGTTCCTCGCCGTCGAGTTCATCGGCGGGAGCAAGAAGACCATTGGCGATTTGCGCAACCACCGCTTTCCATTGCGAATAGGTCTGGGTTTCCAGCTGCAAGGTAGGCATCAAGGTGGTCTTGATCACTTTCAGTTTTCTCTTGATCTCCGGGAATCGCCCACCTTTGGCTCGCTGGCTGAAAAGATCCACGCACATGTCCAGCAGATCGTCATCGGCAATGACATACAGCCAGTTCCAGAAATCTCTCAAACTGTTGAAGGGTATCTGGTGATGCCAGGTCAAAGGGAATGAGCGCTGCGTCGTTTCCGGCACCAGATCAATTTTCCGTGAATAGTGCATTGTCAGGTCCGAGTGAACCCATTCCCGGTGGCCGTTGCTCGGAAAGCGGGCGGTGATGATCGGTGAACTAGCCATGTCCTGTTTTTCCCCTATTCGTCTGTCTTTGACGTCACTCTAAAACCCATTCCGCCAGCTTCCCGGTCACTTGGGTCATCAATACATTCTCGACATCCCGCGCACCGGCCGCGCTGCACTTGGCGAGCACCGCTTTGACAATTCCCGAATCGAACTCGAACTGCTTTCCGGTGGCCGCCTTATAGCGACCACGTAACTTCTCAAGTTTGGCGAGCACAATCCCTTCCAGCGTCGCCTCATCCAGCGGCCGATACGCAACCACGGTCATCCGTGCCAGAAACGCCGGGCGGAAGGCTTGCAACAAGACTTTATGCAGGGCTTCGTTGAAGGTATCCGAGCCGAGTTGCGCAACGGGCGTATCGAGCAACAACTCAGCGCCGACATTGCTGGTGGCCAACATCACGGTGTTCTTGAAGTCCACCACCAACCCGGTGCCGTCCTCCATCAAGCCTTTGTCGAAGACGTTGTAAAACGCTTCGAGTACATCCGGGTGGGCCTTTTCGATCTCATCCAGCAACACCACGGAATATGGTTTGCGCCGCACCGCTTCAGTCAGCACGCCGCCGCTGCCATAACCGACATATCCGGGCGGGGCACCTTTGAGTTGGCTGACGGTGTGGGCTTCCTGATATTCGGAGAGGTTGATGCTGATCAGGTTGCGTTCGCCGCCATACAACGCATCGGCCAGCGCATACGCGGTTTCGGTTTTGCCAACACCCGTAGGGCCGACCAGCAGGAACACGCCGACCGGTTTTTGCGGATCGGTGAGGCCGGCGCGATAAGCCTGCAGACGTTGGGCGATGGTGTTGAGCGCGGCGCTCTGGCCCATCACTCGTTGGCCCATGCGTGTGCCGAGGGTGCGCACGGCATGGGCTTCGTCGGCGAGCATCTTGCCGACGGGGATGCCGGTCCAGCCGGCAATCACGGCGGCGACGGTTTTCGCGTCGACCTGTTCGGGCACCAACGGATCGTCCTGGCGGATCGCATCCAGCCCGGCCTCAAGGCGCAACAACTCGGCAGCCAGATGATCGATGCGACTGTCGGTGGCTTCATCGGGTTTGTCGCTGTCGGCGCGTTCGCTCAAGTCGAGCAATTCGCGGCGTGTTTCGAGCAGTTCGCGCACGGCAACGCGCTCCTCGCCCCAGCGGGTTTCCAGTTCGCGGATGGCCTGTACATTGGTTTTCGATTCATCTTCCAGCAGGGTGATGCGCTCACGGTGATCGAGGCCGGTGGCCTGTTCGCGGCGCAGGCGTTCGACTTCATCCTTGAGGCTGTTCTGTCGGTGGCGCAGGCTTTCCAGAGGTGGCGGGGTATCGTGCTGGCCGAGGGCGACCCGGGCGCACGCGGTATCGAGCACGCTGATGGCTTTATCCGGCAACTGGCGACCAGAGATGTAGCGGTGCGAGAGCTTCACCGCTTCATGGATTGCCGCGTCGAGCACTTGCACGCCGTGGTGCTGTTCGAGTTTGGCGGCGACGCCACGGAGCATTTCCACGGCAGTGGTTTCGTCCGGTTCCTCAACCTGAACAAGTTGAAAGCGGCGGGCGAGGGCCGGGTCTTTCTCGAAGTATTTCTTGTATTCCATCCAGGTGGTCGCGGCGAGGGTGCGCAACTCACCACGGGCCAGAGCCGGTTTCAGCAGATTGGCCGCATCGCTGCCACCCTCGGCACCACCCGCGCCGATCAACGTATGCGCTTCGTCGATAAACAGGATGATCGGTTTGTCGGCGCTGCGTACCGCATCGATCACGCCTTTCAAACGCTGTTCGAATTCACCTTTGACCCCCGCGCCGGCCTGCAACAGACCCAGATCCAGAACGCGCAAACTGACTTTCTGCAACGATGGCGGCACGTCCCCGGCGGCAATGCGCAGGGCCAGGCCTTCGACCACGGCGGTTTTGCCAACACCCGGCGCGCCGACCAGAATTGGATTGTTCTGTCGACGCCGCAGCAGAATGTCGATGCATTGGCGAATCTCGCCGTCGCGGCCAACGATCGGATCAATGCGCCCGGCATGGGCGTCGGCGGTAAGGTCCTGGGTGTATTGATCGAGCACTGAGTCCTGGCGTGGTGCCGGGTTTGCAGAAGACACCGCGCGCGGGCCGACATGCTCGCGAGAGTTTTCCGTCCATTCCAACAGGTTCGCGCGCAATGCTTCTTTGGGGATCCGCAGCAACGAGGAGGCACTGTTGAGCAGCAAACTGCGGCGCTCATCGCGATCAACCAGCGCCAACAACAGCAACCCGGAACGAATGCTGTCGAGCCCCAGCACACTGGCCTGCACCACCGCGTCTTCGAGCAAACCCAGGGTGTGTGACGACAGTGCTGGCGTGCGCGTGCTGCCAGCCTTGAACAGATCCAGTGCCTTGTTGATTTCGGCTGTCAGCGCATCACGTTCGAGGCCGAAGCGCGGCAACAGAAAAGCCAGATCGCCACCCTCGATGTCGAGCAGTTCCAGCAACAGATGCTCGATTTCGACAAAGTGATGGCCGCGCTGCAAGCACCGTTGCGCGGCGCGTTCAAGGGCGCGGCGGTTGTCCGGGTTGAGGCGTCCGATCAGGCTGGCCAGTTCCATTTCAGGTGATCTCCAGCTGGCGAAGACGGGTTTCGATACGCTGTACAGCGAGGCTGGCCTGACGCTGCAGACCGCCGTTCCAGGTGACCTGCGCCGGCGTCTGACGATTGAGTTTCAGCGGTCCGGCTCCGCGTATCAGCAGCACCAGCGTCACGTCCAGATCCGGGCCGAAATACAGCGCGGCGAGGCTGGCCAGCGCCGGATGCGCTTCGCCGTCCGGCAGGAATCGCCCGGCTTGCGTCGAGGGCAACGGTCCGAGCGTCAGACGAATACCTGCATGTTCATCCCAGACCCGCGTGCCGGCGACGGCGTTGCGCCCCAGTTGCAGATTGCGCCCTCCCGGTTTGATGACGCTGCGGCTCGCCGACGGAATCTCGCGCCACGCACCTTCGTAAGCGCTCAACTCGACCGGCACGGCAAACTGTTCGCGCACAATCGCGGCGAACCCGGCCAATGAGCGGCGGCCATCGGCAAACAACGCGGTGCAGGCCAGCACCGCACAATCGGGAACCGCTTGGCGTTCCTGCAAAGACTTTGGCAACAGTCCGGTCAGCGCGCGCAGTTGCGCCTGTACCGGAGACGCGCCGGGGGTGACAAAACCGATGGCGATGCGGTGCTTGCGCATGACCTTGTAAAGCAAACTGAGCAGGCGATGCTGGAACAGATCGAGAAACTCGGCAGGCGCATGATCCTTGGCTCGCGCCCGTTGTTGCAGCCATTCCTGCCAAGCATAGGGCAGGGGGCCGTCGGGCCCGCCAAGGCCGAAGATCGGCGTGTCGAGGGTCAGCGATTCACCCGGCACCTCGCGCAGGCTTTCGATCTGGCTGGCGGCGAACATCGGCGTCAGAGGCCCGCGCAGTTTCAATGCTTCCGCTTGCGGCGACGTGCCGCTGCCGAGTGATTGCGCCTGCGGCTGCTCGCGCTCGAGCAACAACAACGCCTGCAGCCACTCGAACGCCTGCGGATCACGGCGCAGGCGCTGGCTCAGGGTCAGAGGGACAGGGGCATGCCGGCTTGGGGTTGCCATGCCTTGACCTCCTTGTCTTCCTGCATCAACACCGTGCGCACAAAGCGATTGGCCGTGGCGTACACCGAAAAGAACTGCGCGAGCACCGCCGAAAACAGCACCGCGCTGCTGCCGACAAAATGCTGTGGATCAAGTTGCAACTGCACTTCAAGACCATTGCGCCAACCGCGCCACGCATCGCCGCCGACATGGCCGATCACCCGTTCGCAACTGAGGCTCAGCAGGCCTTCGATCTGCCGTACCGCACTGGTTTCATCGCGCAGGTTGTGCAGGTGCAGGATCTCTTTAAGAGCATCGAGCGCCTGCGGACCTTCGACCAGTGACAGATGGTTGAGAGTCAGTTGCGACACCAGCCGCCAGCGTGAATCGCCGTCCAGGCGCGGCAGACTTTGCGGGCTCGGCGGGTTGCGCAGGCGAGCCCATGCCACTGGGCCAGGGCGTTCGAAACCCAGCGGTGTCCCGGCGGGCAGGCTTTGGGCCAAGTGCCGGTTGGTGCACAGCAACTCGGCCGTCAGGCTGTAGTCGGGCAGATCGGTTTGCGGTTCGAAGCGGGTGTCGACCACGCTCACCAACAGGTCACTGCCGAGCCGGTTCGCGGTCATGCCGCTGACCCGGCGTGCATGCCAGTAGCGTTGTTGATCGCCGCCGCTGTGCTGACTACCGTAATAGGCTGGCAGCCTTTGTACGCCGGAGCTGGAGCTGGCACGCATGCCTCGGATGCTGTGAATTTCGACGCTGTTTTCGCGGTGGCTGTCGGCGATAAGACGGTACTCGCTGCGGGTGCCGTCCGGTCGCAGCGGCTCGGAGGTGCGCGGGAACAGGTTGATCACCGGCGCGCAGCCCAGAGCGATATCGCTGGCCTGCAAGTGCAGGCGGCAGCCCGGCGCCCGGTCGAACACGATGTACAGATAAAGCGTCTGACAGTCACTGGCGACACCGCTCAGCGGCAGATCGAAAAAATGAAATTTGTCCGGGAAGGCGAAGTACTCGGCCAGCAAACGCATGCCCGGATGAACACCGTCTTCATCCGGCAACATGACTTCGTCATCACTGAAACCGACGGTTTTCGGCAGGCCTTTGAGTACGATCGGCACGCTGCCCGGCGACCCGGCCAGCACTTGCACCGCATGGGCGCCGAGCAAGTCATACAGGGCGGCATTCACCACTGGCGACGCGGCCAAATGGATGCGCAATTGCTCGATGCCAAGTTCCGCCCATTGGCTTTCGCCAAGGCAGCGCAAGCTCAGGCGCAGTGCCGAGCGTGATTGCGCGACACCGGTCAGCACTTGCGCTTCATCGCCGCCAAGCAACAGCACTTCGCTGACTTCGATCGGCCACAGACACACAGCGGACGAAGTGCGAAAGTGAATGCTTTCACCTTTGCCGGTGGTCACGAACAGGGGGGTGTCGCGGGGCAGGGGATAGCCCTCGTCAAGGTTGCCTTTGCCTGGATCAGGTTCGAACTGAACGATGGCGCAGGACGGCAACGGGCGCATGGCCAACGGGTAAAGCTGTTCAAGCAACGCATCGCTGAACTCGGCGTAATCGTCATCGAGCCGTCGTTGCAGGCGTGCGGCCAGCAGGGCAAAACCTTCGAGCAACCGCTCGACATGTGGATCGGGGCATTCGCCGGGGGACAACTGCAGGCGCCGGGCGACTTTCGGATAACGTTCGGCAAACTGGCCGCCGGCATGCCGCAGCCAAGTCAACTCTCGCTGGTAGTAATCGAGCAGTTGCGGGTCAATCGAGTCGCTCATAGCGCACCTCCAGCCCTTGCCCGCCGGGCTCGATGACAAATGCCACCGGCCAGTGTTGCTCGCCGCTGCGCAACTCGCCGATCAAGCGAATGCTCATTCGTTGCGGTTGTTCGGGCACAGGATTGACCTGAACTTCGCCGAGAATCAGGCGCGGTTCGAAATGAGTAATGGCTTCGCGGATGTCCCGTGCCAGCCGCCGACGGTCATCGCTGCGTTGCTGTTGCAGTGCACTCCAGTCGGCGATGCCGTAATCGATCACGCTGGGCGGCTGGGTCAGCGTGCGCGGGCCACGGCGGGTGTTGAACAGGCGCCCGAGCTCGGCGTGCACCGAGTCGAGCAAATCCTGCCGATCGAACGCCCGCGTGCTGTCGGCCTCGCTGGAGGCGAGGCGTTCGAGCAGCGGAGGTAGGATGCCGGTGCCAGCCATGGCCGGGGCGTCCGGTTAGCTGACAAGCTTGTTGGCGGCCATGTCCCAGGTCGACGCGGCGGTGCCTTCTTTGGTGCCATCGTCTTTTTGTGCGGTGAGTTCCCATTTGATCTTGGTGAAGTTCAGCGACAGGGTTTCCACCGGTTTGCCGCCGGTGCCGCCGCTGACGCTGACGTTGGAAATCACCACGTTGGTCAGGGTGTAGACGATGAAAGGCATCAACTGTCCGCTGCCCTCGGCGGCGTTGCGACCGATAGTGATGATGGCTTCGGGGATCGGTTTGCCGGCGCAGCAGTATTCGTTGAGTGACGGCGTCGAGCTGTCGATGAACTTGGTCAAGGTGAATTCGCCGACATGGGGTTTACCGGAGGTTCGCTCCGAGTTGCTGACATCGTTGGTCACTTGCATCGCCACATTGTGGCTGTAGGACATGACTTCGATCTTGTCCGCAAAACCTTCGAGCAGGCTGTCACCTTTGATATCGCCGCCGAGGTCGAGAATGATTGCATCCATCGCTTGAAACTCCTGAAAGGTGTCGCGCTAGATAGAGAAAGCCCCCACCGCAGCTGCGGCGAGGGCAAAGCAGGTCAGGCAGCAACCGGTGGCGGCAAAGTCGCCACCAGGCGGATCGACGCGGTGAGCTCTTCGAGCTGGAAGTGCGGCCGCAGGAACACCGTCGCGCGATAGGCGCCGGGCTTGCCGGCGACTTCGGTGACGTCCACGCGCGCTTCACGCAACGGGTACTGCGCCTTGATTTCCTGTGACGCGTTGTCGTTGATCAGCACGTAGTCGGCGATCCAGTTGTTGAGGTAGCTCTGCACGTTGTCGCGGGTCATGAAGCTGCCGACCTTGTCGCGCATGATCACCTTCAGGTAATGGGCGAAACGCGAGGCTGCGAGCACGTACGGCAACATCGCCGAGATCCGCGCGTTGGCGTTGGCCTCATTGGTGTTGTAGACCTTGGATTTGTTGGTGGTCTGGCCGCCGAAAAACACCGCGACGTCACTGTTTTTCTTGTGGCACAGGGCGATGAAGCCGAGGTCGTTGAGTTCCTTCTCGCGGCGGTCGGTGATCGCCACTTCGGTCGGGCATTTCAGCGACAGGTCGCCGGAGCTGGTGCGGAAGGTATGCGCCGGCAGGCCTTCCACCGCGCCGCCGCCTTCAGCGCCGCGAATCGCCGCGCACCAGCCGTACTTGGCGAAGGCTTCGGTGATGCGTTGCGACAGCGCCCACGCGGCATTGCCCCACAGGTATTTGCTGTGGTCGGTGCCGTTGACGTCTTCGACGTAGTTGATGCCTTCCACCGGCGAGGTGTCGGGGCCGTAGGGCAGACGCAGGAGGAAATGCGGCAGTACCAGCGAGACGTAGCGCGAATCTTCGCTCTCGCGGAACGAGCGCCACTTGATCAGCTCCTGGCTCTCGAACACCTTCGACAGATCACGCGGCACCGCCAGTTCGGTGAAGCTGTTCATGTCGAACAGACGAGGGCTGGCGGCGGCAATGAACGGCGCGTGAGCCGCGGCGGCGACGTTCGACAGTTTCTCCAGCAGGCCGATGTCTTGCGGGTGACGGCCGAAGGTGTAATCACCGACCAACAGGCTGAACGGATGGCCACCGAAGGTGCCGTATTCCTCTTCATAAATTTTCTTGAACAGTGCGCTCTGGTCGAATTCGACGGCTTTCTCCAGGTCGTTCTGCAACTCTTTCTGCGTCACGTTGAGCAGGCGCAGTTTCAGCCGGGTGCTGGTTTCGGTGTTCTGCACCAGCATGTGCAGACCGCGCCACGAGGCTTCGAGTTTTTGCAGGTCGGGGTGGTGCAGAACCTCGTTGAGCTGGGCGCTGATCAGCTCGTCGATCTGGCTGATGCGGTCGTTGATCATCGCCACGGTGTCCTTGTCGATGGCCATGCCTTCGTCGAGGACCTGGGTGGCGAACTCCGCGAGCATGTCGCGGGCGTAATCCTGCTGACTGTCATCGTGGGCCATGCGGCCGTCGAGAATGATCTGGTCGAGCAGGGAAAGTGTCTCGGTCGTACTGTCGCTGGCTTGTTTCTGAGCTGAAGCGGGCATGGCGAATTCTCCCCTCGATTAAGTGAACGATCAGGCTTGCGGTTCGGCCGGGGCCTCGGCGTCAGCGGCCGGGGTAGCGGTGTCCGGGCGGGCCGATTTGATTTCCTGCAGGCCTTCGGTGTTGGCGATGACGTCGCGCAACAGCTTGTCCAGATCATCGTTGCCATCGAGTTTGGTCAGCAGATCGCGCAGGCGCTGGCGGGCTTCGAACAGGCGTCGCAGCGGGGTGACTTGCTCCACCACTTTGACCGGATCGAAGTCGTCGATGTGTTTGAAGTTGAGTTCGATATTGAGCTTGCTGTCGTCGCCGCTCAGGGTGTTGTTGACCTGCAGCGTGGCACGCGGGCTGATCGAGGCGAGCACTTCGTTGAAGTTGTCACGGTCGATTTCGGTAAACCGCCGGTCAGTCAGTTTTGCCAATGGTTCGAGCGGCTTGCCCGAGAGGTCAGCGAGGATCCCGACCACCAGTGGCAATTCTTTTTTCTCGATGGCATTGCCGATTTCGACGTCGTAAGTGATTTGCACTCGGGGCGGGCGCACCCGGTCGAGCTTGTGCTGAGTACTTTCTGCCATGACGGCGGACTCCGATGCGATGAGCGGGCGCAATGCATCGGGGAGGCCCGTTCATCGCTTTCCCTTGCTGGACCGTAGGTTAGAAAGGGAGGCAGATGACCTGTCGTTCCTTTGACAAACCTTCTTGATTCGGCTGTAGGAACCGAACTACCCAAGACGCTAGAACAGGTCTATAAAAAAGCAAGCAAAAACATTTTTGGACAGGCTTGTGAAAAGGAAAATTCATTTTGCGTAGACGACTTTTTCTAACACTGCTGTTTGCGTCCCTGGCCGGTTGTTCTCTTTTCGGGCCGAAGGTGGACCTCGACAGCCTGACCCTCGACGTCGCGCCAAAAGCCAACGACGACACGCCGATTGCCGTGGATTTCATCGCGGTCGCCGACCCCGACCTGCTCAAGCAATTGTCGGGCATCAGTGCCAGCCAGTGGTTCGCCGGGCGCGAACAGTATCAGCGCGACTATCGTCAGTTGATGAGCGTGTGGGGACTGGAGTTGGTGCCGGGGCAATTCATCGACCGCCAACCCTTCCCATTGGGGGGCAAGAAGGCCGCTGGACTTTTGGTCTTCGCCAGCTATAACACACCCGGAGCGCACCGATTACGCCTCGATGATCAACGCGAGGCATGGCTGAAATTCGACAGTCGCGAGATGAATCTGGTCAGCCGGGAAAATTGAAAACACCGCTCGCCGCCGGCTTGCGGCAGGGTCGAAAGGAGTCGTATGAGTCTGCTACCTGACGCGGTTTGCTGGCATGAAGGCATGCAATTGTTGCCGCAGCATTTTCAGTTGCAGGGGCTGCGGGCCGAAGCGCTCGGTGCGCACCTGGCGCAGGCGTGCAACCCGTGGTTCTGGGGCGTCAGCCACATGGAGTTCGATCCTTCGGCGCTGAGTGCCGGGGTGGTGCGGGTGGTGTCGCTGCAAGGGACGATGCCCGACGGCTTGCCCGTGGATTTGCAGGCCGGGATCGGGCCGACGCTGGAACTGGATGTCAGCGCGGCGATCGATGCCGCCGACGATGCCACCGTCACGGTATTTCTGGCAATCAGCCCGATGTGGCGCGCCGGGCAATTGCTGCCGCTCAAGGGGCGGATGCAATCGGTAGTGGGTGAGGCGTTGCCGGATCTCACCAGCGGTGAATTTCCCGAATCTATTACCGTGTGGCGACCCAATCCGCGTTTGTGCACGCAACTGAACAAAGCCGATTCAATCTGCCTGCCGTTGCTGAAAATTCGCAAGGAGGGTGGTGGGTTTCTGCCGTTGTCTTACACCCCGCCGACGCCAACCCTGTTGCCGGAATCGGCGCTCGGCCGACGCATCGCCGGGCTCTGCGCGCGGGCGCGGGAGAAATGCCTGTTTCTCGGCGGCCGCTTGCGTCAGGCGCAGCAGGCCGGCAATCAGGACGACGCGCTGGAAATTCGCCGTCAGTTGACCGCGTTATGGGCGCGCCTGCCGGAAGTCGAAGGCACGCTGAACAGTCGCATCGCCCATCCGCAAACGCTTCACGTACAACTGCTCGGGCTGGCCGGCGCGTGGTCGGCGCTCGATCCGCTGGCCGGCGTGCCGGCTTTTGCGCCGCTGGATTTTGTCGAATTGCAGCGCGGTTACGACGCGGTGCTGCAATGGCTGGAAACCACCCTGGAAATGATTCGGGCCGGTTATCGCAGCTTGCCGTTCGAACGCAGTGAGCAGAGCTTTTCGATTCAGTTGCCGGACGAGCAGCCGAGTCAGCGTCTGGTCATCGGTCTGCGCATGCCTAACGGTGCCAGTGAGCAAGCCGCGATCGACTGGTTGCGTGGCGCGATCATCGCCTCGGCGCCGCACATTGCGCTGCTCAGCCGTCAGCGCATGAGCGGGTTATCCCATCAGGCCATGAGCCGCAGCGAACAGGTTGCCTACAGCGTCGGCGAAGACACGCGCCTGTTTGTGATCACCGCCCAGGGCGCGTGGTTCGACGCGCAACTGCCGCTGATAATTGCTGCACCGGCGGCGAAGCTGACCAGCAGTCCATGGCAAGTGGTGCTGTTTATCGCCCAGAACAATGAAAGTGCCTGATCACACAAGGAACGCCGTATGTCGCAGGGAAGTGCCGCAAGCCTTGGGTTGCAGGACGCACCGTTGAGCAGCGCGTTCCGTCAGACCTGGCAGCAATGGCAACAGGATTGGCTGCAATTGCCCAAGGACAGCGAGGACGAAGCGGCGCTGGTCGAGACCGTTGTCGAACTCTCGACTCAGGCTTCGCAGCGATTGTGGCGCACGGCCTATTCGCGGGTCGGCGATTCGGCGACCGAACAGGTCAAAGCATTGGTATATGCATTTGTCGCGCTGGTCGACGAAACCCTGCTGTTCACGCCATGGCCCGGCCAAGCCGCGTGGCAGGAAAAACCCTTGGAGTCGCGGCTGTATTCCAGCCGTCAGGCGGGCGAACAAGTACCCGCAGCGATTCAAACCTTGCTCGAAGAACAGCAGCCGACCACTCGCGATCTGGCCAACGTGTACCTGCAGTGTCTGATCCTCGGTTTCCATGGCCGTCTGCGCGGTGAACACAGTCAGGCGCAATTGGAGAAATGGCGGTTGGCGCTGTACAACCTGGCCTGGCAAGACGAAGCCAGTTACGCCGATGTCAGTCAGCGCCTGGTGCAGCCCTCACAAACACCGGCGCTGCAACTGCCGGTGCGCACGGCGCTGCCGGATGGCTTTCGTCTGGCACTGGGTATTCTGGCGATGGTGCTGTTGTTGACCGCGCTGGGGCATTGGTTGTGGCGGGACATCGGCCAGGAGTTGGCGCCGGCACTGCAAAGCGGCGATAGGGTGAGTGCGCCGGAGCAAGCCTCATGAGCCCGCTGACGATCGTTGCGTGGTGCATCGCGCTGCTGTTGTTGCTGGTGATCATCGTGGTGGCGGTGTGGTGGTTGCGCACCCAGAGTGGCGCAGCGATCCGCAGTTTCTATGCCTCCGTGCGCCATATGGAACGCGACCAGGGCAATCTCGACCGCTATCAGATGCCATGGTTGCTGATGCTCGGCGACGAAGT
The DNA here is from genome assembly GCF_013363935.1 of Pseudomonas sp. 43A. Classification (NCBI taxonomy): domain Bacteria; kingdom Pseudomonadati; phylum Pseudomonadota; class Gammaproteobacteria; order Pseudomonadales; family Pseudomonadaceae; genus Pseudomonas; species Pseudomonas sp. 43A. The sequence goes on along the minus strand of NZ_CP054880.1, from coordinate 4,558,110 downwards.
CCAAGGCACGCAACTGGTCACAGAATGGCGCCTGCAACCGACCGATAAACCGGCGTGGTTCGGTCGCTGGTGGTCGGACCCCGAAGGGGCTGTGCTGGTGGTGCCGCAAGCATTGTTTCTGCCGGACGACGGCATGCACTTGCAACGCGGCAGCTGGTGGCGGCTGCTCGGCCTGATCCTGCGGCTGCGCAGTAAACGGCCGCTGGACGCAGTGGTCTGGACGGTGCCAGTCAGTCGGCTAAGTAATCTTGAGCAAGCAACTCAGTTGGGTCTGGCCGCGCGTCGGCGCTTTATCGACCTGCTGCAACGCTTCGGGCTCAGTGTCCCGGTGTATGTGATTGTCACCGGGCTTGAGGAATTGCCGGGGGTTCAGGATCTGATCAGCGCCTTGCCGCAAGAGGCCCGCGAAGCCACTTTGGGCTGGTCGTCACCCTATGCGCGCGAGCCGTCTGGCAAGGCCAGTGGAGCGATCAGGCGCTGGATCGTCTGCACCGCGCGGTGGCCGAAGCGGTGATTGAAATTGGCACGTTGTCCGGTCAGTTGAGTGCGGATCTGTATGCCTTGCCGGATCGTCTGGAAACCTTGCGGCGCGGTTTGCAGAACGTGTTGGAGCCGGTGTTTCAGGGCAATGCGCAAGGTGAGGCACCGTGTTTCCGTGGTGTGTATTTCACCGCCAATGTGGCCGGGGAGGATGCGCAGGACGGGTTTTCCGTGGATGACAGCGGCTTGCAGCGCAGCGCTTTTGCCCGACAGCTGTGGCGCCAGCGACTGGTCGGTGAGCGTGGTCTGGCGCACGGCGTACCGCGCCTGTTGCGTCTGCGCCAGCGTTGGCAGCGGCTGACTGCCGGGATCGCGCTGGTCGTCGGGGTGGTCTGGGCGGTGGCGATGCTGTGGGTCTGGCATGCGTCGGTCAAGGATGCTCACGAACTGGCGCGGCAGATGCAGGGCGCGCAAAAGGGCTACGTGGCGATCAGCGATGAAGCGCAGCGGGTCGACTCGACCCGGCGCAACGTGCAGACCTTCTGGCGCGTACTGGAACGCGCGCCGCACTGGAGCTTTGTCTCGCTGGTATTCCCGACGTCGTGGTTTTCCTCGCTCGACAACCAGCTCGAGCAGGAAGTCTTGCAATCCACCCAGCGTCATATGGTGGTGCCGCTGCATGACCTGCTGAACGCGGAGCTTACGCAGATCAAGGCGATCCGCAGCACCGACCGGCGCAGCAGTGTCGAAAGCGACGACCCGGCGCAGTGGCAGAACTATCTGAAGGCGACCGATCTGGTGGATCGGGCACTGCGATTGGAGCAGCAGAATCAGCTGTTCAATCAGCTGCAAAACAATCAGCGCGCGCCACTGGACGACCTGGTGCAACTGAGCAACACCGCGCTGTCGCTGAACCTCAACACCGGCACCTTGCCCTACGCGAACTTCTACAATCGGTTGCTGGTGGCCGGCGAAGACGGCAGCTTGCAGGCACTCGACCTGAGCGTCGACCGGCCGCTGATCGTCAGCAATTTTTCCGGATTGATGCAGCGCTGGCTGGATCAATATTTCCTCGCCGACAACTTTGTCAGCAAGGCCGGTTACCTCAAATTGCACCTCGATCAACTGGAGGCCGGCAGTGGCAACAGCCTGGGCGAGCTCGAAGAGCTGACCGCGCTGGTCGACGATCTGCAAGCGGCGATTGCCCTGACCAATGCAACGTGGAGCCGTGGCAAAGGCCAGGAATTGGTGCCCGGTTATGGTGACTTTCTCGCCAAAGTGGGCAAGAGCACATTGTTGGGCGCGCAAGTCCAACAAGACCTCGACACGCAAGCGTCACGCTTGCAGCAGAGTTTCCGCGATCAATGGATCGCCCAGGTCGGCTCCCGGGACAATTTGCTGGTACAGCAAGTCAGCGGGCAATTGGCGTTGCAAGAGCAAGTGGTGAAACTCGATAACGCGATACAGGCGCTGTTCAAGCGTGACTTCGTTTCGGTCGCCCTGCGTGCCAGCGAAGACAACGTCAATATGCAAGGCCAGACCGTGGACGGTGATGACCTCAATGAATCGCTGAAATATTTCGCCGACTACAACAGCTACATCGCCGAAGAACTGCCACGCATTCCACCGGACTATCGCGTTGCGGTGCTCAAAGCCGCCGAGCGTGCCGCCGCCCAGGCGATGTGGTTGAGCCTCAAGGATCACAACGATCAGGCGCATCCTTACGCTGTGTTCAATGTGCAGGCCGAGCAAGCCATGGCCCTGCAAAAGGCTTTCGTCGAGGTGCATCGCGCGGATCTATCCACCCGCCTGCAAGCGGCGCTCAATCGCCGCGCCATGGCGCAGCTTATTGGTGGTCTGGATGAAATCACCGCGCAACCACTGTTCGGCGGACGGGCCGAGATCAGCCAGTGGGACGGCTCGAAAAACCTCGGTCTGGAACTGTTCGGCGCCAGCGACGTGCAGGATCTGAAACTGAGCCTCAAGCAGCAGTTCAACACCATGCTCGGCATCACTGAGCGGCGCACGTCTTCGTTGCAGTGGCTGACAACACAGCAAGCCAATCTGTCGGCACTGGATTACGAACGCGTGACGCAGTTCAGTGCGCTCAACGACGAACTGCGCAAATATAAAGAGGCCAACCCGGCCAGTTCGCCGGCACAGATCGAGCAACTGGTCAGCCGCGATTTCGTCGAGATGGACGTCAATTCCTGCCTGCAAATGTTGCAGACCGCCAACGTCGCCGGCGGACGCGGCACGTTGGCGATGCGCGCGATGGAGTTACAGCAGGAGGCCATGCAGCGTTGCCAGTTGCTGCAAGTGCAACAGGCCGCTGCGGCGTGGAATGAGTTGGCCAACTACTTCAATCAATATCTGGCGGATCGCTTTCCGTTCGCCAACGGCGTGCAGATGCAGGATGCCGATCCGGCGCGGGTCGAATATTTTCTGCAACTGATCGACAAAAAACTGCCTGTTGCGCAGGCCGGCCTTGCCACCAACCAGACCCCGGAACGCCTGGCCGCGGCGGATTTTCTCAACCGCTTGAAGCAGGCCGGCACTTGGCTGACGCCGCTGTTCGTGCGTGACAAGAGTGGCATCCTTGGTGTCGAGCTGGACGTGCGCTGGCGCACCGATCGCGATGATGAGCTGGGCGCCGATCAGGTGATTGCCTGGGGCTTGCTCGCCGGCAATCAGCAAATCAACTATCCGGCAGCCGAGCAACCGAACCTGCGCTGGATGGTCGGCCAGCCTATCCGCCTGACCCTGCGCTGGGCGCGAAACGGCAAGGAGCGGCCGGTCAATGATCCACTGCAACCGAATCTGGTGGTGCGTGATCTGGAGGCCGGTTGGGAGTACGGCGGGCCATGGTCATTGCTGCGCCTGCTGCGCGCGCATTTCTCGGTGCAGCGTCAGCCAAACGTGGATTACACCGATTTCCCGCTGACGTTGCGTTTACCCGTGACCGGGGCGCCGGACAGCGTCACCAGCGACTTCACGCGGATGTTCGTGCGCCTGTCGCTGATGAGCCAGGGCTCGAAACTGCCGCTGTCGATCGCGCCGTTGCCAACTCGCGCGCCGCGTTCGCCGTTTCAGGTGACCGGCAGCACCGCCGCCCTTGAATCGCAGAAGGAAGACTTGTGAGCCTGCCATCGACGACGTTGCCGGACTTGATTGACCAACTGCTCACACCGCTCAGCGCGGATATGCCGTGCGGCGTCGATCTGCGCTATGAACGTGAGTTCGACCAGTTGCGCGACCTGCGTCGCGAAGACGACGCCAGCCTGCCGACCGGGGTGTGGCAATCGACACTGAAGCGGGCGAACTGGCCGGACGTCGAAAAACTCACGACGACGTTATTGCTGGAACGCAGCAAGGACCTGATGCTCAGCGCCTGGCTCGGCGAGGCGTGGCTGCACTTGCAAGCGCTGGACGGCTTGCCCGGCAGTCTGGCGCTGGTCGCCGGGTTGTGTGAGCGCTTTCCCGAGCACCTGCACCCGCAGGCCGAGGACGGCGACCAGTCATGGCGGATGATTCCGCTGGAATGGCTGGTGCGCCGGTACAGTGAAATATTGCTCACGCGGGTGCCGTTGTTCGGTAGCCGCAACAACGATTTCGAGGCTTACACCCTGGAAGTCTGGCGGCGCTTGCAGGTGCAGCAAGTGCAGACCAACGACAGCAAGAACGCCAAGACCTCGGCGGAAACCGCGCGCAATGAACAGAAGAAACTCAACGAACAAATCCGCGCCACGCCGCTGGCGTTCTGGCTGCGCACTCAGGGCAATCTGCTCCTGAGCCTGCAACACTTGCAACGGCTCAACACCTGGAGTGATGCCTATCTGGGGGATCAGGCGCCGGGATTGCGCCCCTTGCAGGACACCATCCAGGCGCTGCTGAAACTGGTTCAGGAGTTTATCGCCATGCACCCACAACAACCGGCACCGCCACCGCCGCTGGTCGAAACACCCGACGCCGTTGCGCAGCCAGAAGAACCCGCACCGGTAGCCTTGGCCTTTCGTGAGCCGGCCAATCGTGAAGAGGCGTATCGCCAACTACTGCTGATCGCCGAATACCTCGCCCGTACCGAACCCCACAGCCCGGTGCCGTATCTGATCCGGCGCGGGGTCGAGTGGGGCAACAAGCCGCTGAGCGAATTGCTCGGTGAGTTGATCAGCGCCGACGCTGAATCGCGGCGTTTGTGGACGTTGCTTGGCGTGCTTTAGTGCACGCGCTGGTTGTTGAGTTTTGGTGGCAGTGCAATGGGCGTCAGCACCGGCTCGCCGGAGAAGAACGCGACGAGGTTTTTGCCCACCAACTCCACCGTGCCTTGCGTCGCTTCCGGTGACAGGCCGGCGACGTGTGGTGTCAGCAGCACGTTGCTCAGGGTTTTCAGCGCATCCGGCACTTGCGGCTCGTGATCGAATACATCGAGTGCGGCACCGGCAATTCTGCGTTGTTCGAGGGCAGTGATCAGATCCGCCGTAGCGATGACACTGGCGCGGGCAATGTTGACGATGAAGCCTTTCGGGCCGAGCGCATCGAGTACCGCACGGGTGACCAGATGCTGTGTGCCGATGCCGCCGGGCGTGGCGACGATCAGAAAGTCCGATGCTCGCGCCAGTTCGGTCGGCGTCGAGCAGAACGCGTACGGCACATCGTTGCGCACCTGACGGCTGTGATAGCTGATCTGCATGTCGAAGCCGAGATTCGCGCGTTTGGCGATCGCCATGCCCACTGCGCCGAGTCCAAGAATCCCCAAGCGTTTGTCGGCCAGCGACGGGCGCATGATCTTCGGCCACTCTCCACGGCGTACGGCAGCGTCGCAACGCGGGATGTCACGGACCAGCGCCAGCAGCATCGCCATCGCATGGTCGGCCACCGACGAGGCATTGACCCCGGCGCCGTTGGTGACAGTGATGCCGCGGTTGCTCGCGGCTTGCAGGTCGACATGCTCGTAACCGGCACCGATCACGGTGATGATTTTCAGCGCGGGCAGGGCGGCGATTTCATCGGCGGTCAGGCCCAACGGGCCACGGGTCAGCACCGCGTCGATGCGCGAGCCATGGGTGGCGATGGCTTGCGCACGTTCGGCGGGTGTGGGAGCGAGAATCAGGTGGAAGCCCTGATGTTCGAGGATCGGCAAATAGTCATTGATGGTTTCAACCAGTACCAGAACGGTTGCGGGCATTGCGCGGCTCCTGTGAACGTCGGCGGATTGGTCGCGAAAGTCGTTTCAGAGTGCTGAATCCGCAGCGACTTGGCAATCGTTGTCATTGGCGCAGTGGTGCTTTGATTCTGGACGGCTTCGGACAAGAAGCAAGGCTGCCAGCACACCGGTGATCCGGTGTGCTGTCGGTATCATTGGGCCGCTTGGGCTTTGGCTTGCTCAGCCATCGCGAGCGGCTTGATATCGTAGGTCGGATAGAACTCGGTGCGGTAACTGCCCCATGCGGTGTTTTCCAGCGCAAGGTTCACTTCCGCCAGACGCGAGACAGGAAAGCGCACGGTTACGACCTGGCCGATCCCCATCATGATGTTCCAGCTCACCACTTCGACTCCGGCCGGGGGGAACGCTTTATGGAAACCCTGTTGCGCAAGCTGAGCCTTGAGTTCACTCAACGGACGGGTTTGATCATGTTTCAGAAACACGGTCAGCATCATCGCGTTGTCGGCGGTGGCGACAGCATTTTTTGCGGGTTGGGTGGCGGCTTGTGCGCTGACCCCGGCGCAATAGACCGAAGAGACAAGTAACGTCGACATCAGCAGGGTTTTAAGTGGCTTTTGCATATCGAACTCCTGGTCTTATTGTTTGATGGCGGACTTGGTTTCTACCGTCCCGGTGTAGGGCGCGTGAACGACATGAATGCGAACGAGAGGATTGTTTTCGACCATGTCGCGAGGGACTTCCCGAGAATAAGTGAACTCTTGATTGTTCAATGTTTCCAGACGTCTGACCCATGTTTTGGTGGGGCCGATATCCGGCACAAGAATGTGCTGTTGCTGATCGCCGGTGACAAAGAAATAACCGCCACCACCGTTGTTGTACTTTGATTCGCCGGTATCGGCGTAAAAGAACTCGTATCGATTACGCTCGGGATCCCACGTCGATATACCAACGACGCCGGGGTACTTCGCTTTGACGTCGGTTTCCGGGGCGCCGTCGATGTAGACCTTGGTGGTCAGCCATCGCGGCGAAGAAGCCAGCTCGCGGACATCGGCATTGGCGCTGGCGAGCGGGGCTAGCAGTGCGGCCAACAACAGGCCGGTCATCATGTACTTTTGCATGCTGTGTCCTCTTGACCACACTTCAATTATTATTCTTCGAATTCGGGGCGATAAAAATATAGACCTGCCATGGAATATTGTTCAATGGCTGGGTAGTTGCTTGTAACAAATGGCTGGTATTCGGTTTTAAGTAATATTTTGTTGTGAGTTTTTTTGGCTGTTTAGGCTGTAGGAGTATTCTGAAAAGTTGAGGTCCGATTTGCTTGTTTGTTGGCGTTGTCTGTAGTTAAAGTCGCTGGCACCCTTGATTAGTTACACGATGCTGTAGGACGGAGGATACCGTGACAAATGTCCGGTTGACGCAACCGCAGCAAGGCAAGTTGCGTCAACTTCGGAGTGGATTTCCTTAGAACGTCACTTCAGCGCTGTCAATTAATCGTGCAAAGGCGGCACCGAGCGTAGCGTTGTGATGTTTGATGATCGCTTCGGCCGATAGCTCGGCAGTGTCCATGCAAGTGTGGGCATCGGCGACCAGCAAAGGTTTGAAGCCCAGATCGGCAGCGCTGCGACAGGTGCTGTCGATGCAGAACTGACTTTTCATGCCGACCACATAAAGGTCGTCTACCTGCGCGGCTTCGAGTTTCAGCGCGAGGTCAGTGCCATGGAAAGCATCCGGGCGGGATTTGTCGAAGAGGGTGTCGACGTCAGCGTCCAGCTCGAGCGCTGGCAGTAGTTGCCAGAAAGGACTGCCAGCGGCAATCGGTGAGCCGTCCGGGCCGGTGTGGCGGACGGCGAAGATCGGCACTTGATTCGCGCGGGCCGCAGCGATCAGACGCTGGATGTTGGCCAGAATCCGTTCGCCCTGGTAGGGGTTTTCCGGTCCGTGGAACAGACCGACCTGCATATCGATGATCAACAGTGCTGCGGGCATGGTGTTTCTCCTTGGGTGCTGCAGATGCCGCACGGACGGGAGAAACTACAAGGCCCCGTCCATTGCTGGCGGGGCCTTGGGTTTGCTGCGCTGGGTTTACCTCAGGCAGAAACACCACGATCCGCCGGTGGCGGTCGTGGTGGTACGGGTGAGTTGCAGCGCGCGAATGTTCATGGGCCGATCATGCTGGCCCCGGTATCGGGCTGTCAACGAGCGGATCAAGTGACGTACTGCGCGATGCCATTGCCGAATGACCAGTTCTCTTTCTTGACCTCGACCAGATTGATGAACACATCCTCCAGGAGCACCGCCAACTGTGTGTGCAGGCTTTCGGCGATGGTTTTGAACAGCAACTGCTTTTTCTCCACCGTGCGTCCTTCGCTGATGGTGATCTGAATGAAGACCACGCCATCGCTGCGCTGGATCCCCAGATACTGCGGGTCGTAGACGAAGTGCTGACTGTCGTGCTCGGTGAGGATCTGGAAGTTGTCGTGCTCGGGCACATCGATACAACTGCGCAGGGCTGAATAGATCTGCTCGCCGATGCGTTTGGCGAAATCGGGGTCGGGGTTTTGTTTGATGTCGACGCGAACCAGTGGCATGGGAAGGCTCCGCAGGGCAGGGGACTCATCTCACGCTAGATCATGTGGGCCAAATTGAAAGGCACGGGTACTTGATCGCGAGGTGTTTTCTAAAAGATCTCTGTATGAGGCTGCCTACTTTACTCACGGATTTTGCCTACGAAACCGCCGGATTCATCCGCTATCTGGCGCGAGATGATTAGGAAATCATGAGGGCACAAAGCAGTCCGGCCAGTCACTGCCAATAGCCAAGGAAGGCGCATGCTTCAGGACGATCGCGAAAACCTGGAGCTCCAAAGGCTCCTGAATGAAACACGGAAACTCGTGGCAGAAAGACAAAAGCTTCTGGCGGAAGCAAAAAAGCTAAAGAGAGAGACGAGTTTTTATCCACTCGCGGTATTGGCTGGAGTGGTGACCGCAATCACTGCGGTAGTAGGCGTTTTTTTCAAGGTTTGAGTGATCACGCTTCACAACAGTCAGACCCATGACCCAAAAAGGAAATCAACATGAGCACATTTGACCGCAAGGCTATGATTGAACTATCGGACCGGGAGTACGATGAGTCGGTCGAAAGAATGCGTATCAAGGACAAGGACGATATGTATCCAATCTGGGGGATGCTGGCGTTCGGCATTTTTTGCATGTCGCTCGGATTCATCCTGGCACGATCAATCTGATCAAGTCCTCGCGATTGCATCAAACATTGGAGCTTGCCAGAAAACGACACAGTACCTACCTGTCACCGACAGTTATTTTCCCGAAAACGACACCCCACTGATCTGCTCCGCACAACCATTCCTCAGCTAAGTCTTTGCTTATGCTCATTTATCACGGAGAATCGCGCCCCTGTTTCGGCCGGAGCATGTCTGTCGGTTTTTTCCGACGCGTCCTGACCGAGTGGCAAGTGACCGGAATGCGGAGATCCGACCGGATGAATGATCAGGCCAATAGCGTCGAAGAGCGCTTTGATGCAGCAGCACCCGCTGAACTTTCGAGCTGGAATCGCCAGGACACCACCTGGATGTTGGGACTGTTTGGGACGGCCATCGGCGCCGGTACCCTGTTTTTACCGATCAACGCAGGTCTGGGTGGCTTCTGGCCGCTGGTGATCCTTGCGCTGCTCGCGTTCCCTATGACGTTCTTTGCACACCGTGGCTTGACCCGCTTCGTGCTGTCCGGTCGCGAGGGCGCCGACATCACTGAGGTGGTCGAGCAACATTTCGGCATCAAGGCCGGTGCACTGATCACGCTGCTGTACTTCTTCGCGATCTTCCCGATTCTGCTGATCTATAGCGTCGGTCTGACCAACACGGTCGCCAGTTTCCTCGAACACCAACTGCACATCACGCCACCACCGCGCGCGCTGCTGTCGTTCGTGTTGATCCTCGGCTTGCTGGCCGTGGTACGTTGCGGCGAGCAGGCGATCGTCAAGGCCATGAGCCTGATGGTCTATCCATTTATTGTCGCGCTGTTGTTCCTCGCCGTTTACCTCATTCCGCACTGGAACGGCGGCATCCTGACCACGGCATCGCAGGTGCCGGCGCCGTCCGCACTGCTGCATACGCTGTGGCTGGCGATTCCGGTGATGGTCTTCTCGTTCAACCACTCGCCGATCATCTCGGCATTTGCGGTTGATCAGAAACGTCGTTATGGCGTCCACGCTGAAGAGCGCAGCTCGCAGATCCTGTCCCGCGCACACGCGTTGATGGTGGTGATGGTGCTGTTCTTCGTGTTCAGCTGCGTACTGACGTTGTCGCCAGGGCAATTGGCGGAAGCCAAAGAGCAGAATCTGTCGATCCTGTCTTATCTGGCCAACCACTTCAGCAATCCGACCATCGCCTTTGCGGCACCGTTGATTGCGTTTGTGGCGATCTCCAAGTCGTTCCTCGGCCACTACATCGGTGCCAGCGAAGGCCTGAAAGGACTGATCGTCAAGAGCGGCAAACGGCCAGGCGCCAAGGCACTGGATCGCATTGTGGCGGCGTTCATGTTGGTGATTTGCTGGGTCGTGGCGACCCTGAACCCGAGCATTCTGGGCATGATCGAAACCGTCGGCGGCCCAGTCATCGCGGCGATTCTGTTCCTGATGCCGATGTATGCGATTCGCAAGGTTCCGGCGATGGCGCGCTATCGTGGCCAAGCGTCTAACGTGTTTGTTACGGCGGTAGGTCTGGTAGCGATTTCGGCACTGGTTTACAAGCTGACGATGTAACACGGATTCAATCGATAAAAACCGCTGTGCCTGCCCGGGCACAGCGGTTTTTTTTGGCTCGGGAGCTGAGCCTGCTCGCGAAAGCGGTGAGGCCTGAACAGGCAACCACCCTCCATCAGGCATAAAAAAACGCCGCTCATCTCACGATGGGCGGCGTTTTTTCATTGCGTTGCAACGTTAGGCTTGAACGACCGGGATATTGGCGTTCGCAGCAGCTTCACGGAACTCGGCGATCTGGTCGAAGGACAGGTAGCGGTAGATATCGGCCGCCATGCTGTCGATCTTGCCAGCGTATTCCATGTACTCCTCGACGGTCGGCAGGCGACCCAGGATCGAAGCCACGGACGCCAGCTCGGCCGAAGCCAGGTAGACGTTCGCGCCGTCGCCCAGACGGTTCGGGAAGTTACGGGTCGACGTCGACACCACGGTGCTGTTCGGCTCAACGCGTGCCTGGTTACCCATGCACAGCGAGCAGCCTGGCATTTCCATGCGTGCGCCAGCCTTGCCGTAGATGCCGTAGTAGCCTTCTTCGGTCAGTTGGTGAGCGTCCATTTTGGTCGGCGGCGACAGCCACAGACGGGTTGGCAGCTGACCCTTGACCTGATCCAGCAGTTTACCGGCAGCGCGGAAGTGACCGATGTTGGTCATGCACGAACCGATGAACACTTCGTCGATCTTCTCGCCAGCAACGCTGGACAGCAGACGGGCGTCGTCCGGATCGTTCGGCGCGCACAGTACCGGCTCGCTGATGTCGGCCAGATCGATTTCGATGACTTCGGCGTATTCGGCGTCGGCATCGGCTTCCATCAGTTCCGGGTTGGCCACCCAGGCTTCCATCGCTTGAGCGCGACGTTCCAGAGTACGCGCATCGCCGTAACCTTCGCCGATCATCCAGCGCAGCAGGGTGATGTTGGAGTTCAGGTACTCGGTGATCGACTCTTTCGACAGCTTGATGGTGCAACCGGCAGCCGAACGTTCGGCCGAGGCGTCGGACAGTTCGAACGCCTGCTCCAGGGTCAGACCTTCCAGACCTTCGATTTCCAGGATGCGGCCGGAGAAGGCGTTTTTCTTGCCTTTCTTCTCGACGGTCAGCAGACCGTTCTGGATGGCGAAGTACGGAATCGCATGAACCAGGTCACGCAGGGTGATGCCAGGCTTCATTTTGCCTTTGAAACGCACCAGGATCGATTCCGGCATGTCCAGCGGCATAACGCCGGTGGCAGCGGCAAACGCAACCAGACCGGAACCGGCCGGGAACGAAATGCCCATCGGGAAGCGGGTGTGCGAGTCACCACCGGTACCGACGGTGTCTGGCAGCAGCATGCGGTTCAGCCACGAGTGGATGATGCCGTCGCCCGGACGCAGGGAAACGCCGCCGCGGGTCATGATGAAGTCAGGCAGGGTGTGGTGGGTGGTCACGTCGATCGGCTTTGGATACGCCGCGGTGTGGCAGAACGACTGCATTACCAGATCAGCCGAGAAGCCCAGGCACGCCAGGTCTTTCAGTTCGTCACGGGTCATCGGACCAGTGGTGTCCTGAGAACCCACGGTGGTCATCTTCGGTTCGCAGTAGGTGCCAGGACGGATGCCTTTGCCTTCTGCCAGACCGCAGGCCTTGCCGACCATCTTCTGCGCCAGGGTGTAACCCTTGGTGCTTTCGATCGGTGCATCAGGCTTCTTGAACAGGTCGAACGGTGGCAGACCCAGTTCGGCGCGAGCCTTCTCGGTCAGGCCACGGCCGATGATCAGCGGGATACGGCCGCCGGCGCGGACTTCGTCCAACAGCACCGGGGTTTTCATTTCGAAGGTGGTCAGGACTTCGTCGGTGCCGTGTTTGCAGACTTTGCCAGCATGCGGGTACAGGTCGATCACGTCGCCCATGTTCATGTTGGAAACGTCGAACTCGATTGGCAGGGCGCCGGCATCTTCCATGGTGTTGTAGAAGATCGGAGCGATTTTGCTGCCGAAGCAGAAACCGCCAGCGCGCTTGTTCGGCACGTAAGGAACGTCGTCGCCGAAGAACCACAGTACCGAGTTGGTGGCCGATTTACGCGACGAACCGGTACCGACCACGTCACCGACGTAGGCGATCGGGAAGCCTTGACCGCGCATTTCTTCGATCTGCTTCATCGGGCCGATGGCGCCCTGCTGATCAGGAACGATGCCGTCACGGGCCATTTTCAGCATGGCCAGGGCGTGCAGCGGGATGTCTGGACGCGACCAGGCATCAGGAGCAGGGGAGAGGTCGTCGGTGTTGGTTTCGCCGGTTACCTTGAATACGCGCAGGCTGATCTTGTCGGCCAGGGTCGGACGGTTCTTGAACCACTCGCCGTCAGCCCACGATTGCAGCACGGCTTTAGCGTGAACGTTGCCGTTCTTGGCTTTTTCCGCGACGTCGTGGAACGCATCGAACATCAGCAGGGTGTGCTTGAGTTGCGCGGCAGCGACTGGCGCCAGCTCGGCGTCGTCCAGCAGGTCAACCAGAGTGACGATGTTGTAGCCGCCCTGCATGGTGCCGAGCAGTTCTACAGCGCGCTTTTTGTCCAGCAGAGGGGAGGATACTTCGCCCTTGGCCAGTGCAGACAGGAAGCCGGCTTTTACATAGGCCGCCTCGTCCACGCCTGGTGGAATGCGATTGGTGATCAGGTCAACGAGAAATTCTTCTTCGCCAGCCGGAGGGTTTTTCAGCAGCTCGACCAGGCCTGCTGTTTGTTCGGCGTTAAGCGGCTGGGGAACGATACCCAGGGCTGCACGCTCTTCGATATGTTTGCGGTAGGCTTCAAGCACAGTTATTACCCTCATCAGTGGTCCCAAATGGGTGTCCGGGACGCTCATCCCGAAATTGCCGTACTCATGCTCCTCACGACGTTGTGGGTCGTTCGGCCAGAATTACCGGCAATTCCTTACAGAAGCTGCTTTCAAAGTTTTACGCCTGCAGAACGGGGAGCTGATGAGGGTTGGCGCTGGATTTTTCCCCGCTGGAAAAATCCCTCGCCAACACCGCTCTGAAGGAACGACTGTGCTCGTGACGCTTTGAAAACAGCTTCTAACGGACATTGGCGCCTTAAAAGGCTGGCTGATTCTACGGCAAAAAAAATTTAAAGGTAAGTCGCGCTCTATTGGACTTTCGTGGCAATGCGCGCGGCCGGGGCAAACGCGCTGTGCGGCTGAGACCCTGATGTTTGAGGGGTGATCAATGCCCGACAAAGGGCTAACATGCCGACCTGTTCCGCGTTTCAGTGTTTTGCCTATCTTATGCCCAATCAGACCATCAAGACCCCCTGCGTCGGCCTCTGCTCCACTGTTTACGGTGATCTGGTGTGCCGTGGCTGCAAGCGTTTCCACCACGAAGTGATCCACTGGAATGGGTACAACGAGGAGGAAAAGCGCGCGGTATGGTTGCGTCTGGAGCAATTGCTGTCACAAGTGATGGCGGCCAAGGTCGAGATTTTCGATTCGGCGCGCCTGCGCGAGCAGCTGGAACAGCGCAAGATCCGCTTCGTGCCGCATCAGTCGGAATATTGCTGGGCGTATCAGCTGATCGCCCGTGGCGCGCGGGTGATCATTAATCTGGAAGCCTACGGGATGGTGTTGCTGCCGGAGTTTCGCGACTGGAACCTGCCGGAACTGCGCGATGCCATTGATCGGGAATTCTTCCTGCTGTCGGAAGCGCACTACCAGCGCTACATTGCCCCGGGCTTCTTGAAAGACGCCTTCGGCGCCTGAAGGTCAAAAGATCGCAGCGTGCCGCAGCTCCTACATGGGAATGCGTTCTACCTGTAGGAGCTGCCGAAGGCTGCGATCTTTTGATCTTTAATGTTTCACCGCCAACTCCACCAGATGATCCTCAACCTCCTGCGGCTTGAGCACCAGCACATCGCTCTCCAACTCGTCCAGCACCACTTCCGCCGTATTGCCGATCAACGCCCCGGACAGCCCGGTCCGCGCCACCGTGCCGATCACCGTCACCGCCGCTTGCAGCTTGTGCGCCATGAACGGAATCAACACATCCGCCGGGCCTTCCTCGATGTGCAGGTGCTCATCATCGACATCGAATTCCGCCTGAAACGCCCGACACTGCTCGCGATAGCGCGCTTCGATGGTTTCGCTAAGTTGCAGCGTCGGGTCGGCCGCCGACAGCATCGGCGACGGATGTGCAGCGATCACGTGCAGATGCGCCTTGGCCAGACTGGCGATGTCGTAGCCATGATCAATGATCGTCGTGTGCAGGTGCCGGTGCTCACCGTCGGCGTTGCCCACATCAACCGCCGCCAGAATCACCTTGTCCTTCCAGGAACCTGCGGTTTTCACCAGCAGCACCGGGGTAGGGCAGTGGCGCAAGAGCTTCCAGTCCGCCGGGGTCAGCAGGGCTTTTTTCAGTGAGCTGTCAGGAAAGTGCTGCTTGATCACCAGCCCGCAGCCTTCGGCCTGCTGCACATCGATGATGGTTTCGTGCAGGCTCTCGTTCCACGCCTGCTCGGTGGTCACGCTGTAGCCGTCGGCCACTAGCGCGGCTTTTAGCACACCGAGCATGCCTGCGTGGTCGTGCTTCTTGTCGCACACCAGCAGGTGTAGATGGGCCTGGGTCACGCCGGCGATCAACTTGGCGCGCTTGAGCGCCAGGCTTTCCGAATGTTCGGGTTCGATGACCACCAGAATGCTGCGAATGGCTTGCATGAGCGGAGTCTCCAGCAAAGAAAAGGCACGGCGTTGCACAACTATAGTTGCTGCTCGATCGTGCGCGACTTGATGCATATCAACGCGCGCGGCTGGTGGTCTGCGGACAGGCCGGTATAATCGGCGCCCTTCGCTCGAACACCTTTTACCGTGAGCCCCATGATCCTTCCCGAAATCCACGAATTCCTTGGCTGCCGCACCCCCGACGCCTGGGTTCAGGCCGCACTGGCCGATCAGGAAACCCTGCTGATCGACCACAAGAACTGCGAGTTCAAGGCTGCCAGCACCGCCCTGAGCCTGATTGCCAAGTACCATTCCCACGTCGACCTGATCAACATGATGTCGCGTCTGGCCCGGGAAGAACTGGTGCACCACGAGCAGGTCATGCGCATCATGAAACGGCGCAAGATCGAACTGCGCCAGCTCCACGCCGGCCGTTATGCCTCGGGCTTGCGCAAGGTGGTGCGCAGCCATGAACCGGTGAAACTGGTCGATACGCTGGTGGTTGGCGCGTTTATCGAAGCGCGCAGTTGCGAGCGTTTCGAAGCACTGGTACCGCATCTGGACGAAGAACTTGGCAAGTTCTACTTTGGTCTGCTGAAAAGCGAGGCGCGGCATTTTCAGGGTTATCTGAAACTCGCCTACCAGTATGGGGACGCGAAGGATATTGCTCAGGTCATCGACAAGGTCCGTGCCGCCGAGCAGGAACTGATCGAGTCGCCGGACGACGAGTTCCGCTTCCACAGCGGCGTCCCTGCATAAGATTGTTAAAAACTCTTAAGAGTATGAAACATCACCCAAAGCCGGCCCCAGTGGCCGGTTTTTGCTGCTTGAAACAAACGCCTGTGCCACGAAAGCCGCCATAATGCCGACCACTTCACACATAAGCGGCAGACGGACGTTATGGATAACCTGGGTTTTGGCAAAGTCCTGCTGGTGGAAGACGATGAGCGTCT
This sequence comes from Pseudomonas sp. 43A, assembly GCF_013363935.1. Classification (NCBI taxonomy): domain Bacteria; kingdom Pseudomonadati; phylum Pseudomonadota; class Gammaproteobacteria; order Pseudomonadales; family Pseudomonadaceae; genus Pseudomonas; species Pseudomonas sp. 43A. The sequence goes on along the minus strand of NZ_CP054880.1, from coordinate 4,542,051 downwards.
GGCAGCGCTGATCGCACACTTTCTCGAACAGCACGGCTACGAAGTACGCACCGTGCTGCGCGGCGATCTGGCCGTGGCGGCCTTTCTCGAGTTCAAGCCGAACGTCGTGGTGCTCGACTTGATGTTGCCAGGGCAGAGCGGTTTGCACGTGTGCCGCGAGATTCGCAGTGTATCGGACACGCCGATTGTGATTCTGACTGCCAAGGAGGACGATCTCGACCACATTCTCGGCCTGGAATCCGGCGCGGATGACTATGTGATCAAGCCGATCAAGCCACCCGTATTGCTGGCCCGGTTGCGAGCATTGCAACGGCGACAGGTGCCGGACAGCAATGTGGTCAGTTTTCTGGAGTTCGGCCAGTTGAGCGTCGACCGCAGTTGTCGTGAAGTGCGTCTGGCGGGCGAGATCATCGAAATGACCACCATGGAATTCGAGCTGCTCTGGTTGCTGGCCAGCGCGGCCGGCAAAGTGCTGTCGCGCGACGATATTCTCAATCGCATGCGCGGGATTGCCTTCGACGGACTCAACCGCAGCGTCGACGTGTACATCAGCAAGTTGCGCAACAAGCTCAAGGACAACCCCCGCGAGCCGATGTGTATCAAGACCGTGTGGGGCAAGGGTTATCTGTTCAATCCGTTCGCGTGGGAGCTGTAGATGCTGCGGTTATTTCTCGGGTTGTTTCTGGTCATGACGATTGGTCTGGTGCTGGCGTTGCAGACGGTCGAACGCACCTTTGATGCCTTGCTCGATTATCAGATGCAGGACTACAACCGCGAGGCTGTGCGAGGGCAAGCGTGGACATTGGCTCAGCAGTTGCGTGACCTCGATGGCCCGGCCCGGGAAAACCAGCTGGAAACGATTCGCCCGCATTATGGCTTGGGCCTGACGCTGGTCGATGCGGGTGAACTGGCCCTGAGCGACGAGGAAAAAGCCGAGCTGGCCCAAGGGCTGCTGGTGATTCGTGACAAGTACACCCAGTACATTTCCGCGATTGACGATGGCCCGCAATTGCTCAGCATCCGCTTACCGGCCGAACCGAGTCTGATGCCGTTCTACATCGCCGGCGCCTACCTGATGATTGCCGTGCTGATCGGCTTCGTCCTGTTTTTCTGGGTGCGCCCGCACTGGCGTGACCTGGAGAAACTGCGCCTGGCCGCCGAGCGTTTCGGCGACAACGATCTGTCGGTGCGCATCCAGTTGTCGAAGCGCTCGAACATCCGCGATCTGGCCGAGCACTTCAACCTGATGGCAGCGCGCATCGAAGGGCTGATCGCCAATCAGCGCGAACTGACCAACGCTGTCTCCCACGAGCTGCGCACGCCGATTGCGCGGCTGTCGTTTGAACTCGATCAGCTCAAACAGCAATCGGACCCCAGCCAGAACCGCGAGCTGATTGCCGACATGTACGCCGACCTCGGCGAGCTGGAGGAAATGGTTTCGGAACTGCTGACCTACGCCAGCCTCGAGCGCGGCGCGACGGTGATCAAGCGTGAAAACATCCAGGCTGCCAATTGGCTCGACAGTGTGGTCGGCAGCGTGGCGCTGGAGGCAGAAGCGGCCGGTGTGCAGTTGTTGATTGGTGATTGCCGGCTCGACACCGTGCGCATCGAGCCCCGATTCATGGCGCGGGCGGTGATCAATCTGCTGCGCAATGCGATTCGTTATGCCGAGCAACGGGTTGAAGTGACGCTGGTGCGCAGCGGTGATTATTACGAAGTGCGGGTCAACGACGATGGGCCGGGCGTGCCGCTAGACGGGCGGGAGAAGATCTTTGAGCCGTTTTCGCGACTGGATGCCAGCCGGGATCGCCGCACCGGTGGGTTTGGTTTGGGGCTGGCGTTGGTGCGCCGGGTATCGCAGTCCCATGGCGGGCAGGTTGAAGTGGGCGATTCGCCTTGGGGCGGGGCGTCGTTTCGCATGACCTGGGCGCATCTGGATTAATGCTGGGGCCTGCACCGGCCTCTTCGCGAGCAAGCTCGCTCCCACAGTGATCTGCGGCGTTCACAAATCCAATGTGGGAGCGAGCCTGCACGCGAAGGCGCCATCCATGGCGCTGTTTATTTCAGCCCGGAATCAGAAATCCCACTTGGTGGTCAGCATCAAATTGCGCGGCTCACCGTAGAACGTCGTGTCGAAGTTGCCCAGACCCGTCAGGTAGCGCTTGTCGAACACGTTGTTGGCGTTGACCGTGAAGCTCAGGTGCTCGTTGTACTGATAGCGGCTCATCAGGTCGACGAGGGTGTAGCCGCCCTGTTTGATCCGCGTGTAGTCGCCGGCCGGGGCGCTGTAGATCTTGCCGTAGAACGCGCTCTGCCAGCTCACGCCGCCACCGACGGTGACCTTGTCCAGCACGCCGGGCAAACGGTAAGTGGTGAAGGTGCGCACCGTGTGCTCTGGTTTGGTGGTCGACAACGGATAACCGAACATGCGCTGGTCATCGGCATCACGGGTGCGCGCGAAGGTGTACCCGGCGGAGACGTTCCAGCCTGCGGCCAGCTCGCCGGCCAGTTCCAGCTCAACGCCTTTGGTGGTGGCGCCATCGATGGCTTTGTAGATGCCTTCGTTGGTCACCGCGTTGGTGCCGATCGACTCGGCAACGCCGTCCTGCTCGATGCGGAAGAACGCCAGGCTGGCGTTGAGGCGGCCGTCGAAATACGCCGCTTTCAAACCGGTTTCATAGCTGTCGCCCTCGACCGGCGCGAGGGTCGAGCCGTTGGCGTCTTTGTAGGTTTGCGGCTGATAGATGCTGGTGTAGCTGGCATACAGCGAGTAGGTGTCGTCGAGGTCATAAATCACCCCGGCGTACGGTGTAACAACACCGTGTTCCTTGTAACTGGTGTGGGTGTCGTCGAGGCCGGCGCCGGGGTTGTAGCGGTAGTCTTCGTTGTATTTGAACGTACTCAAGCGGCTGCCAAGGATGACCGACAGATCGTCGGTCGGGCGCAGGCGCGTGGCCAGATAAATGCCGTTCTGGCTCTGAGTGCGCTCGTACTTGCCGTTCTTCGGGAAATCCTGTTTCGGCAAATTGCCGTCCCAGTCGTAGATGCTCCCCGGCACTTCGGAAAACGCACTGGTGTCGTAGGTCGAACCGGTCTGGCGCGAGTGCGAGGTCATCACGCCGGCGATCAGTTCGTGCTCGCGACCACCCAGGGTGAACGGGCCGGAGACGTTGACGTCAGCGGTGTTCTGCACGCGATGACCTTCCCACCGTCCCCAATACATGAACATCCCTTCACCGCTGGCACGGTTCGGGTTGCCGCCGCTGGCCGAGGCCAGGCGCGTGTCGTGATCGGTGGTTTTCTGGTCGAGGCTGACCTTGAATCTCCAGTCGTTGGCCAGCGCCTGTTCCAAGGAGGCGAAGTAAGTGATGTTGTCGAAATCGCGGCGGCTCCAGTCAGCGGCGGAGTTGAAGTGGCGCCCGAAATCGGTTCGCCCGCCATCGGCGAAATACACCGGGTTGCCGGTCCACGACGAACCGCGTGGTGTGGTGCTGGATTTGTCGACGCCGAAGGTCAGCAGGGTGTCGTCGCTCAGGTCGGCTTCGAGGATGCCGTAGAACAGGTCTTTGCGCTGGCTGTAGTGATCGAGGTAGGAATTCTGATCGGAATAGGCACCGACGAATCGTCCGCGCACGTTGCCTGTGTCGGTCAGCGAGCCGGAAATATCACCCACGGTGCGGTAGGCATCCCACGAACCGACCGTGCCGCTGATTGAAGCCTTGAACTCTTTGGTCGGCTTCTTGCGGATCAGGTTGACCGTGGCCGACGGGTCGCCGGAACCGGTCATCAGGCCAGTGGCGCCTTTGATGATTTCGATGCGATCGATGCTCGCGGCGTCATCGCCGTTGTTCGGGTTCTCGCCGTACACGCCGTCGTAGGGAATGTTGATGCCATCGTACTGGAAGTTGGTGATCGCCAGGCCGCGGGCGGAAAATTCGGTACGGTCGCTGTCGTACTTCTGCATGGAAATGCCGGGGGTATTACGCAGCGCATCACCGACACTCTGCACGCCGCGATCGTCCATTTGCTGGCGAGTGATCACCGTCACAGATTGCGGGGTTTCGCGGATCGACAGCGGCAGGCCGGTGGCCGAGGACATAGCTCCGGTGGTGTAAGAACGGGTGTCTTCGGTAGTGGCGCCGAGGCCTTGGGCGGAAATGTTGGTGGCGCCCAGTTGCAAGGTCTGGTCGGTTTTTTCAGCGGCGTTGGCAGAAATGCTCAGCAGGGCCAGTGCCAACGGGCACAGGGCGAAACGGACGTGCGACATGGAGATCCCTTTGCATCGAATCGATCGGTAGTTGAAGTGCTTCTGAGGGGTTAACCGAACGAGTGCGGGAAAAGGGAACTGAACAGCTCAAAGATTTAAAGCCCTATGGAGTTGGTAATGTGGGAGCGAGCTTGCTCGCGAAGGCGCTGTGTCAGTCGATGCAAATACTGACTGTTACGCCGCCTTCGCGAGCAAGCTCGCTCCCACAGGGATATAGGTTTGCCATGCATCTATCGGGTCAAACCGAGGCGCTCATGCCATTGGGCGATGGACTCTTGGGGGTAGACGTCGAATTGTTTGTCTTTGGTTCTGGCCTCGACTTCGACCCAGGGTGCTTTCGAGCCGAGCATCAAATGCGTGTGTTCTGGCGGCACTGGCAACGGCGTGTCGATGGCCGAGGCAAACGGGTGGATCAGCTCCGGCCATTCCGGGCTGAACAGCCATAAGCCGCTGCCGCAGAGTGAACAGAAATGTCGTTCGGCGGTGCTGCGATGGGCGCGCTGGTCGCCGGCGTCTTTCATCTTCGCGTGGTAAATGCTGATGTGTTTGCTCCCGCGTACCTTGAGGCTGGTCGCGTCGCCGCCGAGGTTGATCGCATAACCGCCACTGCCCTGAGTCTTGCGGCAGATCGAGCAATAGCAGCGTTGATAAGGGTAGGGGTGGGCGCTGGTGAGGCTGAATGTAACCTCGCCGCAATGGCAGGAACCTTCGAGATGCATGGGGTGCTCTCCCGTTTTGAATGTGCGGTTGAGCCTAGAACACTCCGCGCGATTGCGGTCGGTGTGATTCGACGGGCGGGCGCAGCGTCTAGCCCCAGTGTCCCCGCAATCCCATGGGGCGAGACTTCGGAACCCGGCATGCAAGCGCTGTTGAACGAGATTCTTGACGCTGTCCGCCCACTGATCGGGCAGGGCAAGGTGGCTGACTATATTCCCGCCCTCGGCACCGTGCCGGCCAATCAGCTGGGCATCGCCGTGTACAGCAACGACGGCGAGATGTACTGCGCCGGTGACGCCGAGACACCGTTCTCGGTGCAGAGTATTTCCAAGGTGTTCAGCCTGGTGCAGGCGATCGATCATTCCGGCGAAGCGATCTGGGAACGCCTCGGCCACGAGCCGTCCGGGCAGCCGTTCAACTCGCTGGTGCAACTGGAATTCGAGCGCGGTCGGCCGCGTAATCCGTTCATCAACGCCGGCGCGCTGGTGATCTGCGACATCAACCAGTCGCGCTTTGCCGCGCCGACCCTGTCGATGCGTGATTTCGTCCGGCGCCTGTCAGGCAATCCGCAGATCATGATCGACGGCAAAGTCGCCGACTCCGAATACCAACACCGCGCGCGCAATGCGGCGATGGCGTATCTGATGCAGTCGTTCGGCAACTTTCACAACGACGTCGAAGCGGTGCTGCGCAGCTATTTCAGCCACTGCGCGTTGCGGATGAACTGCATCGATCTGGCGCGGGCGTTCTGCTTTCTGGCCAACGACGGTTTCTGCAAACACAGCGGCGAACAGATCCTGACGCGCCGGCAAACCCAGCAGGTCAACTCGATCATGGCCACCAGCGGGCTGTATGACGAGGCGGGCAACTTCGCGTATCGCGTTGGCTTGCCGGGCAAGAGCGGCGTCGGCGGCGGGATTGTCGCGGTGGTGCCGGGTCAGTTCACGGTGTGCGTGTGGTCGCCGGAGTTGAATGCGGCGGGGAATTCGCTGGCGGGCATGGCGGCGCTGGAGATGCTTAGCGCGCGGATTGGCTGGTCAGTCTTCTGACCCGGTCACACAAACACCACAAAACCCTGTGGGAGCGAGCTTGCTCGCGAAGGCGTCAGGTCAGCCAACATTGATCTATCAGATCCACCGCTTTCGCGAGCAAGCTCGCTCCCACAGGGTTAGCGGTTGCTTTGGAGGATTGTGTTCCTATACATTTTCCGGCCGCTCCCTGCATGGTGAATCCGCTTCATGTCTCTCGCGCTCGAACGTCTAGTCGCTGGCACGCCGATCCCTTTCGCTGGTAACCGCGTCACCGTGGTCAGCCCCGAACTGGCCGCGCGTTTTCAGCCCGGTGACCATTTGCTGGTGGAGCAGGTGAGTGGCGAGTTGCTGTTGATCCCCGTAGCGGATCAGCAAGCGGCGTCCGTGGCGATCGAGCGCGCAGCAGCGGCATTCACTGCGTTGTCGGCGGTGTCCGATGAGGCGATCAGCCAGTTTTTCGACCTGTTTGCGCAACGCCTGGAAACCCCGGAGTGCTGGGCGCACATCGCAGCCGCCAATCTTGCCGACATCCAACGGGCCAAGGCGCGTGGCCGCTCCACCACCCGACTGCTTGCCGATGAGCGCATGCGCGGCGATATGATTGCCGGCCTGCGCGCCTGGCGTGATGCCGCAGCCACGCGCGGCAAAGTCATCAGCAGCGTCGAGCATGACGGCTGGAAGGTCGAACAAGTGGTCTCGCCGCTGGGCATTGTCGCGTTTGTCTTTGAAGGTCGGCCGAACGTGTTCGCCGATGCGGCCGGTGTCTTGCGCACCGGCAACACCGCCGTGCTGCGCATCGGCAGCGATGCCTTGGGCACCGCGCAAGCCATCGTCACACACGCGCTGAATCCGGCGCTGGCCGATGCCGGTCTGCCGGCCGGTGCGGTGTCGTTGGTGGAAAGCGTCAATCATGCCGCCGGTTGGGCGATGTTTGCTGACCGGCGTTTGTCGCTGGCCGTCGCGCGCGGCTCGGGTCGTGCGGTCAGTCAGTTGGGCAGTATTGCCCAGCAGGCCGGCACCGCTGTCAGCCTGCACGGCACGGGGGGCGCGTGGTTGATTGCCGATCGTGATGCCGATGCCAAACGCTTTGCCGCAGTGGTACGCAACTCGCTGGACCGCAAGGTCTGCAATACGTTGAACGTGTGCCTGATCCAGCGTGATCGCGCGGCGGAACTGGTGCCGTTGTTTCTCGATGCGCTGCAGCAGGCCGGCATCGCGCGTGGCCAGGGCTGTAAATTGCACATCGTTGAAGGCAGTGAAAGTTGCCTGCCAAGTGAATGGCAAAACGCGACCGTCGAGGTTTATCGCGCTGAGGGTTATCAGACTGAAGCACTGGCTGAGCCCTTGGCGGAGTCGGCGCTGGGCCGCGAGTGGGAATGGGAAGAAACCCCGGAAGTCAGCCTGATGATTGTCGACGATCTGGATCAGGCGATTGCGCTGTTCAACCGCTACAGCCCGCAATTTACCGTGTCGTTGATCAGTGAAGATGCCGCCGTACAAGAGCGTTTTTACAACGCGGTGAATGCGCCGTTCGTGGGCAATGGCATTACCCGTTGGGTCGATGGGCAGTACGCGCTGAACAAGCCGGAACTGGGGCTTTCGAACTGGGAGAGTGGGCGCTTGTTTGCGCGCAGTGCGATTCTTTCCGGTGACGGTGTATTCACTGTTCGTAGCCGTATGTCCCAGGTCGATCTCACGGTAAAACGTTGATCTGGCGGACAATGATCGTTCCCACGCTCCAGCGTGGGAACGCAGCCCCTGAGGCATTCCCGCGCAGAGCGTGGGAACGATCAGTTGCTCAGGCGGCGTGGGTGGTTTGTGCATGGATCGCGCAAGTCGCCGGTTGCTCGGCCAGCGGCACAAACGTGCGGCGGTCCGAGGACAGTGCATCGATCGAGCCGGTCTCGATGTCATACACCCAGCCGTGCAGGTTCAGCAGGCCTTTCTCCTGAGCCAGACGCACACTCGGGTGGGTCTGAATGTTCGCCAGTTGCGCGATCACGTTTTCCCGCACCATCGAACTCAATTTCGCCGCGTCATTGGCATGTGATCGCGCCTCGTTAACCACTTTCGCCGACTCGGCATGCTGCAACCAGCCGCTGACCGCAGGTAGGTGATCCATGCATTTGCACTGAGCAATCGCGGTCATCGCGCCGCAGTCCGAATGCCCGCAAATCACGATATCGGTCACGCCAAGCACCGCCACGGCGTATTCCACCGTCGCTGAAACCCCGCCCGGGTGCGGGCTGTAGGACGGCACGATATTGCCGGCGTTACGGATCACGAACAGCTCGCCGGGTTCTTGTTGGGTCAGCAGTTCCGGCACGACACGGCTGTCGGAACAGGTGATGAACAAGGTGCCGGGCTGTTGCGTGGTCGCCAGGTGTTTGAACAGTTCGGTGCGTTGCGGAAACGCTTCGTTCTGGAATTTCAGGAAGCCATCAATCAGGTTTTTCATGGTGTTGTCCTCTCAGTTCGAGCAACCGCTGCCGAATTCGCTGTATTGAAGAATGTGTTTGCCGCCGTGGCTGTCCAGATACGTCATCTCCACCGGCACCACGCCACACACGTCGGCAACCGGGGTAATGCTCAGCACTTGGTCGATATCCAGTTGCATGCCGTAGCGGTAGGCGACGGCCTCGTCAGCGGCAGATGCCTGGGCGCAAACGCCGCCGAGCAGGGCCAGAATCAACAGAATTTTTTGCATGGGGCAGCCTCCAGATGTGTTGGGTGACGGGTAGCCATTCGAGGTGGGTTGGCCCGCACGCAGGGTGCGGGCCGGTGCGGATCAGAACGGACGCAGGGGCAGGAACTTGCCGTCGAGGGTGACCACGGCGCGGGAGCCGCCTTCCGGGTCTTCGATTTTCTTGATGTCGAGTTTGAAGTTGATCGCGCTGATGATGCCGTCGCCGAACTGTTCGTGAACCAAGGCTTTGAGGGTGGTGCCGTAGATCTGGATCATCTCGTGGAAGCGGTAGATGGTCGGGTCGGTCGGCACACCGCTGAGGCTGCCACGCAGCGGGATGATCTGCATCGCCGCGACGTCTTCAGCGCTCAGTTCGAGCTTGTCACCGACCACTTGGGCGGCGTTTTCCGGCAGCGGGTGCTGGCCGAGCAGGGCGGCGGTGACGTATGCCAGGCTGAGGCCAGTGCCGTCGGCCAGATCCTGCCACGACAGATCTTTGCGTGCCTTGGCGTCGAGAACGCGGGTGGTCAGGGCCAGGCTGGTGTCGTTGTAGGCGTGGGACTGTTGCATGGTGTCACTCCTTTCAGGGGTTGGCTTGCTGTGTGGGATTGATCTTCTGCCGATTGATCCATAGCGTCCAAGACCGATATACAATGCTTGGCATAAGTACTGCCTATAGAAGGTGATTCCCATGCTGCTGCGACATTTGCGTTATCTGCTGGCCGTTGCCGATCACGGCGGCTTTACCCGTGCCGCCGAGGCGTTGCATGTGTCGCAGCCGACCCTGTCGCAGCAGATTCGCCAACTGGAGGAAACCCTTGGGGTGAGCTTGTTTGATCGCACTTCGCGTACGGTCAAACCCACCGATGCCGGCGAGGCCTATATCGAATGCGCGCGGCGGGTGCTGGTGGAGCTGGAGGCGGGTAAACGCGCGTTGCATGACGTGAAGGATTTGTCTCGCGGGACGTTACGTCTGGCGATGACGCCGACGTTCATGGCCTATCTGGTCGGGCCATTGGTACGCGATTTTGCCGCGCGGTATCCGGGGATTCATTTGCAGATTTTCGAGCTGTCGATGGACGACATCGAGGCGGGGCTGGCGGATGACTCGCTGGATATTGCGATTGCGTTTACGCCGGTGCGCAGTCCGGAGATCGAGTGCATTCCGGCGTTTACCGAAACCTTGGGGATCATGGTCGGGCGTGAGCATCCGCTGTATGACAGTACGTTGGTGCTGACGCCGGAAGACATCGCTTCGCTGAATTTCGCCTTGCTGGCGCCGGACTTTATTACGCGGTTATCGGTTGATGAGTATTTCCGGCAGCACGGGATTACGCCGCAGGTGCGGATCGAGGTGAACTCGGTGAGTACGTTGCTGGAAGTGGTGCGGCATTCGCCGCTGGCGACGATGTTGCCGCAGGCTATTGCGACGGAGGATCGGGCGTTGCGCCGGTTGCGCGTGGAGAGTGAAGCGCCGCAGCGTGGAGCGGCGTTGTTGCGGCGGCGCAATAATTATCACAGTGCGGCGGCGGTGGCGTTTGTGGAATTGGTGTTGGACATGGGAAGCCCCTCACCCTAACCCTCTCCCAGTGGGAGAGGGGACTGACCGAGGGATGTTGGACGAATACGCCGACCTGAAAGTGCTCTGCTGAATCCAAAATCAACTCGGTGTGTCCGGTTGACGGATGACTTTATACAACTCGATCGGCTCCCTCTCCCTCGGGAGAGGGCTGGGGTGAGGGGCAAAAATTCCAGTCACGCCAAATCAATGCAAGCGAACAAAAAAAGGCCTGCTTCCTTTAAGGAAGCAGGCCTTTCAATTATTTGATGACTAACTCAGCAGAACCGATCAATCACCCGAACTTCATTGTGGTTCTGCATCGAATCCCACGCCTGTTTCAGCGTTTGCAGAACATTACCGATGAAGTCCTTGTCGGCCGCGGCTTTCTTGCCAACATAACCGTGGCCGCGACGGTACATCTTCAGGCGGGCCAGCAAGTTCTGATGGTTGCGGTCGAACTCTTCTTCGCCAGCATGGGGCGCCAGGCAGTCGATATGCACTTGGCCCGACTTGCTGATCCACAGAATATGGCTGTCGTGGCTGTCTTTTTGCGCAGCGAACATACGAGCCAGTTCTTCGATAGTTGGTTGATTGTTCAAATTCATGATTTTGCCCCTTGACCAGTCTGGTGATCTTTCAAAGTTGATTCGCTAATACAGGTAGCCCATCGGTTAGTTGATCCCTGGCACCGAAACCAGGACGTCAGCGCTCGCCCGTGTGAAGTACGGGGTCGTGCATCTGTTGCATGTAGTCGTGTTGAATAACTGCTACGCAATAGCGTCACAACGAGGAGAAGCAGCGAAAACCGGGAGGCTCCTTGACGACATTTACCGTGTCGACCACAAGCGTCTTGAGAATTTTCGCCAGCGCTTCTCGTCCTTGTACTGGACGTTCAGGCCAGGTCAGCTTCTTCAATCTGCCTTGTGGGCAGCGTGTATCCGGAAAAAACAACTCGGCGGTCAGACGAGTTTGCTCAAGCGTGTTACCGATGTTCCCGATCGGGGAACGTCTTCATCATGCAAAAGCAAAACGATGCCGTCAACGGTTTTGTAGTGATTATTTTTGCTCACTACATATTGTCGGACAAAGCTGTTTTGGAATGAGAAAGAATCCGTTCAGGCAACGGAAAAGGGCGTGTGCAGGCGGTAGAACGTGCACGGATAGCCGTCCACTTCACGCTGCTGCCGGGTGAAATCGCCACCGCTCAATACAGGGATCAGCCTGGCCCAGAAGCGCTGCGCCGGCAGGTTGGCGTCGATATGGAAAATCTGCCATTGACCGGGGATGTGGCTCAAGAGGGCAGAGACGACAAACTGCGCGACGCCTTGGCCACGAAAGCGTCGGGCGACGAAAAAATAGCCAATGTTGTGTTCGGTCCCGGCGATGTGGATTTCGTTATCGACGGTCACGAAACCGGCGAGTTCGCCATCGACGCGGATCAGGAAGGGTTGGGTGGCCGGGTGGCGCCAGTAGTCGATTTTTGGCTGGATGGAGAAGAAGCCGTGTTCGCCGAACTTCAGCGGCAGCCATGCGCTGAAGTCATACATGTAGAACTGCATGAGGTTTTCGATGATATCCAGCTCATCGCGCTGGGCGGGGTGCAGTTCGATATTGGCCATGCGCAGGGTTCCTGAAAGTGCTGAGCCTTGCAGAAACACTAGCGGGTTTTATTTGCCTGACGGTTTCGCTGTGCGTTTTGTCGTACCCGTGGTTTTGCTGCGGGTCGATTTGCGTTTTTTCTTCCACGGGGCCGCCGCTTTACCGGCCGGTGGCGGGCCGCTGATGGTCAGGCTGAGGCTGGAGCAGCGCGTCACCTGTTTGCTCATCCATGCCGCTTGTTTGGTGACGAACTCTTCAAGACTCATTTCGCCGCTCTGCACCATGTCCAGCGCCTGTTCCCAGATTGCCGTGGTGCCGGGGTCAGCAATCGCGCGGGGCACCGCATCGATCAGGCTGAACGCGGCCGGGGTGGCGGCGAGGGCCTTGCCGTTTTTCACTAGATAACCACGGTCCAGCAAACCCTGGATGATCGAGGCGCGGGTGGCTTCGGTGCCGATCCCGGTGGTGTCCTTGAGTTTCTGTTTGAGCAGTGGATCCTCGACCAGTTTGGCGACGTTTTTCATCGCCTTGATCAGGTCCCCCTCGGTGTAGGGCTTGGGCGGTTGCGTCCACAGATCCTTGAACTTGACGTCAGCCACCGCGCACTCAACCCCTTGCGCAAGTGTCGGCAAGGTTTGCGGCGCGGGTGCCTCGCGGCCCTTGGCCGGCGCCAGTGCCTCGGGCAGCGCGCGTTTCCACCCCGGTTCGATGATCTGCTTGCCGACTGCGCGCAGGGCTTCACCGGCGCAATCGAAATCGGCCTGGGTGCGATCGTATTCGTGATTGGGCAGGAACTGCGCCAGGTAGCGCGCACGGATCAGCGTGTAGACCGCGCGGTGCTTGCCGCTCAGGCGTTCGAGGTTTTTCGCCGCAGCGGTGGGGATGATGCCGTGGTGCGCACTGACCTTGGCGTCGTTCCATGCCCGGGAGCGGCGCTGGGGCTCGAGAAAGCCTTGCAGCGCCTCAAGACCCGGATCGGCCTGACGTAGCGCAGTGAGAATCCCCGGCGCCTCGCTGTGCTGGCTCAGCGGCAAGAAGCCGCAATCACTGCGCGGATAGGTGATGACTTTGTAGGTTTCGTAGAGTGCCTGGGCGATGTCGAGGGTTTCCTGCGCGCCGAGGCCGAGTTTCTTCGAACAGACTTCCTGCAAGGTGCCGAGATCGAAGGGCAGGGGCGCCACTTCGCGCATGCGCTCGGTTTTCAGCTTGACCACCCGGGCATTGGCAGCGCCTTTCATCGCAGTCGCGGCTTGTTGGGCCAACGCCTGATTCAGACAGCGATCCTGATCGTCACAGGCATCCGACGGCGCGCGCCACTGTGCGGTGAACGGAATGCCGTTGTGCAGCAGATCGACATCGATCGCCCAGAATGGCACTGGCACGAAATCGGCGATGCTGCGATCGCGATCGACCACCAGGCGCAAGGTCGGTGTCTGCACCCGGCCTACTGGCAACACGCCTTGATAACCCGATTGTCGACCGAGCAGGGTGAACAGTCGACTCATGTTCATGCCGATCAGCCAGTCCGCCCGCGAGCGGCCCAGCGCCGAGTGATACAGGCTGAACGTCTCTGCCCCGGGTTTCAGGGCGGCCAGAGCCTTGCGGATCGAGGCTTCGTCCAGCGCCGACAGCCACAAGCGGCGGATCGGCCCGCGATAACGACAATGCTCGACCAGTTCTCGGGCGATCATCTCGCCCTCACGGTCGGCGTCAGTGGCGATGATCAGCTCGCTGGCCTCGCCGAGCAGCCGTTTGACCGCTTTGTACTGGCTGGCGGTGCGCGGCTTGACGGTCATTTTCCACTTGTCCGGGATGATCGGCAGATCGGCCAGAACCCAGCGCTTGTAGCGCGCGTCATAGGAATCCGGCGGTGCGGTTTCGAGCAAGTGGCCGATGCACCAGGTCACCGTGACGTCCGTTCCCAGCCAGCAGCCGTCGCCCCGACGCCTGGCGCCGAGCACGGCCGCAATGTCTTTGGCCTGAGAAGGTTTTTCACAGAGGTACAGCCGCATAGCCACCATCGTCGATCAAGGTCGGAACAGGTGCACAGAATGGCCGGACTTGGCCTCAGGGGCAACTTTTATCTGTATGGATATACAGATAAAAAGCATTGCAGCAGGTGACGGGTAATACAGGGACGCAGGCAGGGCTATCGAAAAATTGATTAGCGCCCGGTTTGCGCCTGTGTCAGGTTTTTCGCCGATTCAAACATGCGAGTGACAGGACGATCTCGCCAGAAGATCGCCGTGGTCTGTCGACACTGACTACTCAGAAACAAGGACGTCCATCATGGCTCAAGCCAAATCGAAAACCAGCAGCGCCTTCGACGAAATCGATACCTTCAGCCATCTATATGACCGTGGCGTCGGGCTGGTCAACGGCAAACCCTCATTCACTGCCGATCAGGCTGCGGATGAAATCCTGCGCAAAGGCCTGTCGTGGGGCGACAAGAACGCTGACGGCAAGATCGACCTCAGTTACACCTTCCTGACCGAGAAACCGGCGAACTACAACGTCAAACTGGGCAACTTCAGCGAGTTCAGCGCCCAGCAAAAGGCTCAGGCCGTGCTGGCCATGCAATCCTGGGCCGACGTCGCCAATGTCACCTTCACCGAAGGCAAGGGTGGCGATGGCCACATGACCTTCGGTAACTACGATGTCAGCACCGGTGGAGCAGCGTTCGCTTATCTGCCTAGCGGCGGCGGTTATGACGGCCAGTCGTGGTACCTGATCAACGATCAGTATCAGGTCAACAAAACTCCCGACACCAACAACTACGGGCGCCAGACCCTGACCCACGAGATCGGCCACACCCTCGGTCTTTCTCACCCGGGCGCCTACAACGCCGGTAACGGCAATCCGACTTACAACGACGCCAAGTACGCTGAAGATACCCGTGGCTACAGCCTGATGAGCTACTGGAGCGAAGCCAACACCGACCAGAACTTCAGCAAGGACGGCAGCGACACGTACGCCTCGGCGCCGTTGCTCGACGATATCGTCGCGGTGCAAAAGCTGTATGGCGCCAACTACGCGACCCGCGCCGATGACACCACGTACGGTTTCAATTCCAACGCCGAGCGCGATTTCTACAGCGCCACTTCGGCGTCCTCCAAGGTGGTTTTCTCGGTGTGGGATGGCGGCGGTAATGACACGCTGGATTTCTCCGGTTTCAGCCAGAACCAGAAGATCAACCTCAATGAAGGCTCGTTCTCCGATGTTGGCGGTCTGGTCGGTAACGTGTCCATCGCGCACGGCGTGACCGTGGAAAATGCCATCGGCGGTTCAGGCAATGACCTGCTGATCGGCAACGCCGTTGCCAACGAACTGGTCGGCGGTGCCGGTAACGACATCATTTATGGTGGTGGCGGTGGCGATACCTTGTGGGGCGGTGCAGGCGCAGACACCTTCGTGTTCGGTGCCGCCAGCGATTCAACCATGACCGCGCCGGACTGGATCATGGATTTCACCAGCGGCCTGGACAAGATCGATCTGTCGGGGATCGCCGGTTTCGCCACGGGCGCGGCGTCGCTGAACTTTGTCAGCGGCTTCACCGGGCATGCGGGCGATGCGATCCTGACTTACTTCGCGCAGACCAATCAGACCAGCCTGATGGTTGACCTGACGGGGCAGGGTTCGGTGGACTTTGCCGTGGGTGTGGTGGGGCAAGCGGTGGCGACTGATATTGTTGCGTGATGCCTGAAAGCGGCCCTCACCCTAACCCTCTCCCAGTGGGAGAGGGGACTGACCGAGTTGTCTGGCGAAATCCATCGACCTGAAAAATCGAGTCGATTATGGATTCAAAGCCAATCGTTCAAGTCGGTGAATCTCGCCAATATCCCCCAATCGGTTCCCTCTCCCTCCGGGAGAGGGCTAGGGTGAGGGGCTTTTGAAGTTGATTGGCCGTTCGGCTGTAAAACCACCCCAACCAGAGCCGATGGGTTATACCTGAACCGGTCTCTTCGCCGTATTCAGGAGAACCCCCATGAAAGCCTCCGGCCCCAGTCCCGTCATTGCCCTCGAACAACTTCCCGGCTGCCTGATAGTGAAATTCCACGGCATCCAGGTCGCCGCGTCCTCCCACGTACTGATCCTCAACGAAGCCAATTACCCGCCGGTCTATTACGTCCCTCGCGAAGACATCGACGAAAAGTACTTCGCCCGCACCGACCACACCAGTTATTGCCCGTACAAGGGCGATGCCAATTACTTCAGCCTGCAAGTGCCGGGGCATGAAGGGGCGAACGCGGTGTGGACTTATGAGAAACCGAAAATATCGGTCGGGCCGATAAAGGACTACGTGGCGTTTTATCCCGATCAGGTGAAGTTCGAGGTGATCAAGGCTGATGCCTGAGCAAAAAAAACGGCGAGGGTAAAAGCCCTCGCCGATTGATGTGTCTGGTTGAGTTTCAGTTCTTGTCGAGATCGATATTCTTCGTCTCACGCAAACAGATCATACCCACCACCAAACTCACCCCGGTAATCAACACCGGATACCACAGCCCATAAAAGATGTCCCCGGTGTACACCACCAACGCAAACGACACCGTCGGCAGAAATCCACCAAACCAGCCGTTGCCAATGTGGTACGGCAGCGACATCGAGGTGTAGCGAATGCGCGTCGGGAACAGTTCGACCATCAGCGCCGCGAGCGGGCCGTAGCACATGGCCGAGATGATGATCAGCGCCACGATCAGGGCGACGATCATCGGTTTGTTGATCTGCTGAAGATCGGCCTGTTGCGGGTAGCCGGCGAGGGTGATTGCGCCGCGCAGGGCGGCCTCATCGAAGCCATCGAGCTTGACGTCGCCGACGCTCACTTGCACGGCGCTGCCTGCAGGCGCAGCGGCGCTGGAGTAGGGCAGGCCTTGCTTGACCAGGAAGGTTTTGACCTTGTCGCACGGGCTGTCGAATTTGGCTTTGCCCACCGGGTCGAACTGGAAGGTGCAGGTCGCTGGATCCGCCAGCACGGTGATCGGTGCCTGACGGCTGGCCTGATCGATCGCCGGGTTGGCGTAGTGCGCGAGGGATTTGAAGATCGGGAAGTACAGCGCCGTGGCCAGCAGCAAGCCCAGCATCAGCACGGGTTTGCGTCCGACCTTGTCCGACAGCCAGCCGAAAAAGATGAAGAACGGTGCGCCGATGACCACGCTGATGATCAACAAAGTGTTGGCCACCGCCGGGTCCATTTTCAGGAACTGGGTGAGGAAGAACAGCACGTAGAACTGCGCCGCGTAGAAGGTCACCGCTTGCCCGGCGTTGATGCTGAACAGGGCGATCAGCACGACTTTGAGGTTCTCCCATTTGCCGAAGGATTCACGGATCGGCGCTTTCGAGGTTTTACCTTCCTCTTTCATTTTCAGATAGGCCGGCGACTCGTGCAGGCTCAGGCGAATCCAGGTGGAGATGCCCAGCAGCACGATCGACAGCAGGAACGGAATGCGCCAGCCCCAGACTTCAAACTGATCGCCGGTGAAGTAGCGGCAACCGAGCACCACCAGCAGCGACAGCAGCAGGCCGAGGGTCGCGGTGGACTGAATCCAGCTGGTGTGGAAACCGCGTTTGCCGATTGGCGCATGCTCGGCCACATAGGTTGCAGCGCCGCCGTATTCACCGCCGAGCGCCAGGCCCTGCAGCATGCGCAGCACCACCAGAATGATCGGCGCGGCGATGCCGATGCTGGCGTAGGTCGGCAGCAGACCGACGCAGAACGTCGCCACGCCCATCAGAATGATCGTCGCGAGAAAGGTGTATTTGCGCCCGATCATGTCCCCCAACCGACCGAACACCAGCGCCCCGAACGGCCGCACGATAAAGCCTGCGGCGAAAGCCATCAGCGCAAAGATGAACGCGGTGGTGTCGTTGACCCCGGCGAAAAACTGCTTGCTGATCACCGCCGCGAGGGCGCCGTAGAGGAAGAAGTCATACCACTCGAACACCGTCCCCAGTGAGGAAGCGAAGATGACTTTGCGTGTATCCGGGCTGGTCTCGGCGCTGCGCACGGCGTCCAGCGGCTGAACGTGTTCTGACATATCGGTATCCCTCACAGTGATTGTTTTTGTTGTTCCACTGGTGTTGCGTGTCCGGGTGATGCCTTGAATTAAACGCGGTCCCTTGTAGGAGCTGCCGCAGGCTGCGATCTTTTGATCTTGCTTTTGATCTGGAAAATCCAAAGTCAAAAGATCGCAGCCTTCGGCAGCTCCTACAGGGTTTGGGCCAGCTCCAATTTCGCGGTGCTGCTCCTGGTGTTGGGGCTGAGGATCAGTTGTGCCGCTTTCTCGGCAATCATCAGCGTAGGCGAACAGGTGTTACCCGAGGTGATGCGCGGCATGATCGACGCATCGGCAATGCGCAAACCGGGCACGCCGTGTACACGCAGCTGTGCGTCGACCACCGCATCACCGTCATTGCCCATGCGGCAGGTGCCGACCGGATGGAAAATCGTCGTGCCGATTTTCGCTGCTGCTTCCTGTAACTCTTCTTCACTTTGCAGGTTGGCGCCCGGCAGGTACTCAACTGGTTTGAACCCTTGCAGGGCAGGGGCGCTGACGATGCGGCGGGTCAGACGAATCGCATCTGCCGCCACGCGCAGATCTTCAGGATGACTGAGATAGTTGGGCTGAATCAGTGGCGCCTCCTGCGGATCCGCCGAACGAATATCGATGCGTCCACGACTCTGCGGACGCAGATCGCACACCGAAGCGGTAAACGCCGGAAAGCTGTGCAGCGGCTCGCCAAAACGCTCCAGCGACAAGGGCTGCACGTGATATTCCAGATTCGCCGAGGTCTGCTCCGGCCCCGAACGCGCAAACGCGCCCAACTGACTCGGCGCCATCGACAGCGGCCCGCTGCGGTCATACAGATAACGCAGGCCCATGCCCATCTTGCCCCACACGCTGCCGGCAATCTGGTTCAGCGTGCGCGCATTTTCCAGTTGGTAGATCAGGCGCAATTGCAGGTGATCCTGCAAGTTACCGCCGACGCCCGGCAGTTCATGAATCACGCCGATGCCCAAGCGTTCGAGCAATGGCCGAGGACCAATCCCGGAGCGCTGCAAAATGCTTGGTGATCCGACCGCGCCGGCGCAAAGGACGATCTCCTTGCGCGCCTTGAACTGCTTGGTCTGACCTTCATGACGCGCACTGACTTTTGTTGCGCGGCCGTCCTCCAGCAACACCCGGTCAACCTCAACCCCGGTCAGCACCGTCAGATTCGCCCGGTCGCGCACCGGTTTCAAAAACGCCTTCGCCGCGTTCCAGCGCACGCCGGATTTCTGATTGACCTGAAAGTAGCCGCAACCTTCGTTATCGCCCTGATTGAAGTCATCGATGCTGGCGATGCCGCTTTGCTCAGCCGCACTGCGAAAGGCATCCAGAATCGGCCACGACAGACGCTGCTGCTCGACCCGCCATTCACCCTTGGCGCCGTGAAATTCAGCCGCACCGGCAAAGTGGTTTTCGCTTTGTTTGAACAGCGGCAGCACATCGTTCCAGGCCCAGCCCGGATTGCCCTCGGCCGCCCAGCCGTCATAGTCGTTGGCCTGGCCGCGCATGTAGATCATGCCGTTGATGGACGAACAGCCGCCCAGCACTTTGCCGCGCGGATAACTCAGCGCGCGGCCGTTGAGGCCCGGTTGTTCTTCGGTCTTGAAGCACCAGTCGGTGCGCGGGTTACCGATGCAGAACAGGTAACCGACAGGAATGTGAATCCACGCATAGTTGTCGCGCCCACCGGCTTCGAGCAACAACACGCGCTGCTGCGGATCTACCGACAGCCGATTGGCCAGCAAGCACCCGGCAGGGCCGGCGCCGACCACGATGTAGTCGTATTCATCGAGGGAAGTCTGCATTCCCTGACCTCGCTTTTTGTTTTTATTGTCGGACACTCTAGTTGTTAGCTTTCGTTAAAAGAATGTTAGTTTTTGCGCAGCCGCTGTGCGTTTTCAAACAGCCTGCATAGACCATAGCCGACAAGGACACGCCATGTTCGACTGGAACGACCTGCGGTTTTTTCTCGAACTGCAACGCAGCGG
Organism: Pseudomonas sp. 43A; assembly: GCF_013363935.1. Classification (NCBI taxonomy): domain Bacteria; kingdom Pseudomonadati; phylum Pseudomonadota; class Gammaproteobacteria; order Pseudomonadales; family Pseudomonadaceae; genus Pseudomonas; species Pseudomonas sp. 43A. Next base: position 4,522,158 of record NZ_CP054880.1, on the reverse strand, counting down.
TCGCCTGCTCACCGCCGCGCGCCGCCTCAATACCACCCACGCCACCGTCGCCCGCCATATCGAAGCCATCGAAAAAAGCCTCGGCACTGCGCTGTTCGTCCAGCACGCGCAAGGCTACGAAATGACCCCGGCGGGGGAGGCGTTGCTTAAACATGCTGAGGCGATGGAAAACGTTGCGTTGCTGGCCCAGGAAGAGATCACCCAATCCACCGCGCCGCTGGGCAAGATTCGTGTCGGCGTCACCGAAGGGCTTGGCATCAAGTTTCTCGCCAGTCGCATGATCGGCTTGTTCGAGCGCTATCCGGGGCTGGAGGTGGAACTGGTCGCGGTGCCGCGCTTTGTCAGCATCCTTAACCGTGAGGCGGAAATCAGCATTCATCTGGAGCGCCCGGCGGCAGACATGCTGGTGACGCGCAAACTCACGGACTATCGACTCGCGTTGTACGCCAGCCAACGCTATCTCGATAAAGCACCACCACTGCAAAGCCGCGAAGACCTCGGGCGGCATGCGTGGATCGGTTATGTCGATGATTTGCTGTTCAGTCAGGAACTGATGTTTCTCAACAGCTTCTGCCGCAGCCCTCGGGTTGTGTTCCATAGCACCAGCGTCATTGCTCAGCAGGAAGCGGCGCGGTCGGGATTGGGCATTGCCGTGCTGCCTTGCTACATGGCCGAGTCGGATACGGATCTGGTGCCGTTGCTGCCGGATGAAAGTATTGAGCGCAGTTACTGGATCAGCACGCGGCGCGAGTTGCACAAGTCGGTGCGGCTGCGGGTGGTCTGGGATTATGTGGTGGGGTTGTGTGAGGCGGAGCAGGGGCTTTTACGCGGTTAAACCAGGCGCATCCAAATCCCCCTGTGGGAGCGAGCCTGCTCGCGAAAGCGGTGTATCTGATACGCAAATCTCGCCTGACCCACCGCCTTCGCGAGCAGGCTCGCTCCCACAGGGGGTATGCGCATATCACTCGATATGTGTGTCATCTCCGGGTTGATTTACATATGGATATCCGTATATTCGAATTTCCGTATGTATCGAGCCCGTCCCATGATCACCCCCACCGAAGTCTTCAAGAGCCTCGCTGACGAAACCCGCGTCCGCGCCATGCTGCTCATCGCCGATCAAGGTGAACTCTGCGTCTGCGAGTTGATGTGCGCACTCGGCGACAGCCAGCCGAAGATCAGCCGCCACCTCGCGCAACTGCGCAGCAATGGCTTGCTGCTCGATCGCCGTCAGGGCCAGTGGGTCTATTACCGGCTCAATCCGGAGCTGCCGGCGTGGGTGCGCGAAATCCTGCAAGTCACCTCCAAAGCCAATGCCGATTGGCTCAAGGACAACGCCGCCCGTTTGCAGAATATGGACGGTCGTCCTGTCCGTGAAACCGCGTGCTGCTGAGGAAGGAGAACCATGCGAATCCTGTTTATGTGCACGGCCAACAGCTGCCGCAGCATCCTCTCTGAAGCCATGTTCAATCATCTGGCGCCGCCAGGTTTCGAAGCGGTGAGTGCCGGCAGCTTTCCCAAAGGCCAGGTCTTGCCGCGCAGCCTGTTGACCCTGCAAAAGCATGGCATCGCCATTGATGGTTTGCACAGCAAGGGCAACCACGCCTTCGAAAGCAACCCGCCAGACATCGTCATCACCGTATGTGACAAAGCCGCTGGCGAGACCTGCCCGGTGTACTTCGGCCCGGCGCTGAAATCCCACTGGGGGCTGGAAGATCCGTCCGAAGTGAAGGGCGACGAAGCCACTGTCGACGCGGCTTTTCACGCCACCCTTATGCGCATCGGCCAACGCTGTCAGGCCTTCCTCGATCTGCCTTTCCACTCGCTCAGCCGCGATCAACTCAAGGCTGAGCTCGACCGCATCGGCACGCTTTAAGGAGGATTTATGTCAGAACTGCCCAACCTCGATCTCAATCTGTTCGATAACGCCAAACCGTCGCAAGCGGACGCGCACAAACCGCGCATCCTGCTGCTCTACGGCTCGACCCGCGAACGCTCGTTCAGCCGTTTGCTGGTAGAGGAGGCCGCGCGCCTGCTCGAACACTTCGGCGCCGAAACGCGCATCTTCAACCCGTCCGGTCTGCCACTGCCCGACGACGTCCCGGTCGACCATCCCAAAGTGCAGGAACTGCGCGATCTGGTGCTGTGGTCGGAAGGCCAGGTCTGGTGTTCGCCCGAACGTCATGGCGCGATGTCTGCCGTGTTCAAGGCGCAGATCGACTGGGTCCCGCTGGAACTCGGCGCGGTGCGCCCGACCCAGGGCAAGACCTTGGCTGTAATGCAGGTCTGCGGCGGTTCGCAGTCGTTCAACGTGGTCAACCAGTTGCGCGTGTTGGGGCGCTGGATGCGCATGTTCACCATCCCTAATCAATCCTCGGTGCCGAAGGCCTACATGGAGTTCGACGACACCGGGCGGATGAAACCGTCGCCGTTCTATGATCGTGTGGTGGATGTGATGGAAGAACTGGTGAAGTTCACCGTGCTGCTGCGCGATCAACAGGCGCATCTGGTCGACCGCTACTCCGAGCGCAAGGAAAGTGCCGAGCAATTGATGGCGCGGGTGAATCAGCGTTCGATTTAAGGCTGTCCCTCGACAAGGGAGGGCGGACTCAACTCTGCGGCGGCTCGCGGGTGCTGCGTTGCGATGCTGGGCGCGGTTGCCCGTCGGTAATCGACAAGGTCGCACGCGGGCCGCCCTCAGCGCGGTTGACCAAAGTGATCCGCCCGCCCAACTGCGTGGCGATGGTGTTGATGATCTTGGCTGACACGACGTCTTCGCGAGCAAGCCTGCTCCAACGGGCTTTTCTGAAGTTGTCGAGTAACCGACGCCCTCAGGTTTAGCGCCTGCCGGCCGATGAAATCTGCACGATTTCAACGGATGCCGTTCATGAACAAGGTTGTTGCTGTACTGGCGCTTACTGCCCTCGTTGCTGGCTGCAAAAGCAGCAGTTCTTATACCCAGACCGCAGATCTCTCCAATCTGCGCTGCTTCGCTTACTGGGACGATAAATCCATTAGCTCGCTGGAAGTCAGCTACATCCGCGATCTGAGTAAGAGCGGTAACCTACCGTGCACGATCATGCTGGGCGATCTGTACGAGAAGGGGCGCGGTGTGCCCCAGGACATTTCCAAAGCCAAAGCCCTCTATCAATCCGTAGCCGATAAAGACCCCGGCGCCTACGGCCAACTTGGGCGCATGGCCGAGGAAGGCATCGGCGGGCCGGTCAATGACTTTGATGCACGGCAGTATTATCAGCGTGCTGTGAGCAAGCCCGAACAGCGGCGCAGTGAAGCCAAACTGGCCAAATACATGGAGGAAGGGCGAGGCGGCCCGCAGGATCTGCAAGGCGCGTTGACGCATTACTTCAACGCCACGCAATACCTCGGCGATGCTTCCTGGCAAGGCATTGAACGCCTGCGCGGCAAAGGCTTGGCTCTGACGATCGAGCAGCAACAGCGCTACAACAAAATTTTTGTCGGCAGTGTGCAGAGCGGCCTCAGAAAACGCGTTGAAGTCATAGAGAAATCTCTGGAGAACAACGTCAACTCGACATCTGCGAGCAAATCGGTGCAAGTGCAACTGGAGTACACCCCCGGCGCCTTGGCACCGGTGGTTTCGATACGACAAAGCTCGGGCGATATCGCCCTTGATCAGAGAGTCATGCAAGCCTTTAGCGACTATCGCTTTCCCGGCGACCCGATCCTGCCACCAGGCCAGAAGAGCTATCAGGCGATCCCGGTTGTCAGGACGGACGGTAAGAGCCCGCTGCAGAGGTTCAACGAGAGCAGAAACAAGTAAGCCTCCACCCTGCCAAAATCATTTCCAAGCGTGCCATTCAAGGACGAATTCCGGATGAATCACATGAATAAGGCGGTTGCTTTTCTGGCCATCGCGATCCTCGTTGCAGGCTGCAAGTCCACTCCACCCAATCCTCAGGAAGAAAGCCTCACCGGCACCCGCTGCATGGTGTTCTCGAGTGTGAAAGACCTTTCCACTGAACACCTCGACTATGTTCGCGAAGCCAGCAGCAACGGCAACCTCAAGTGCAAGATTGCGCTTGGCGTGTTGTATGAGTTCGGTCGTGGCGGCTTATCACCAGATGTGCGCAAGGCCCGAGCCCTGTATGAGTCTGTCGCTGTCGTGGATGGCGCCGGGTATGAGCAACTGGCGCGCATGGCCGATGAGGGCAGCGGTCAGGCGCCCGATGCTGTCGAAGCGCGACGGCTTTATCAATTGGCGCTCACGCATCGTCAGAGCACCTACAGCGAGTTCGCGGTGGCACGGTTGATGGAGGAAGGTCGAGGTGGCCCACAGGATCTGTCCGGGGCGATGACGCATTACCTCAATGCCACTCAGCGCATCGATGACGAGGCATGGGCCGGTGTGCAGCGGGTCCGCGCTCAGGTGTTGACGCTGACCACCGAGCAGACACAGCGCTACAACGAAAAATGGTACGACGGCGTCGGCAACAGCCTCGCAGCAGCGATACACGATACCGAGTTGCTGTTGAACAGACAGATCAAACCCGGCTCCGCGAGCAAACCCGTCACGCTGGAGGCGAAAGGCAAACCGGGTTCGCTGGTGCCGCACATCACCTTGGTCGAAAGCTCCGGCAACAACGACGTGGACCAAGCGGTGGTCAAGGCCCTCAGCGAATACCGTTACCCGGCGCAGCCGATTTTGAAGGCTGGGCAGGAGTCCTGGTCATCAGAGTTTCCGGTCAAGGTCGGCGTGAACTGAGCTGGCCGGGCCACTTGCCGGAATAGTCTCTCGCGTCCACTCTATGACCTGCCGACAAGGAGCGTCCGCCGACCCTCCGTCGTGACCACAGGGAGCTTGCAGCATGAGCGAAGACAACAAGGTAAAAGGCCCGGCGTCGTACTTCCCCTCCATCGAGAAAAAATACGGCCAGACCATCGATCACTGGCTGATCCTGCTCGCCGGCATCAGCGACAAGAAACACATGGAACTGGTGGCGTGGCTCAAGGAAGAACACGGCATGGGCCACGGTCATGCCAACGCCCTGGTTGCGCATCATCTGGCGGGTAAAAAGTGAGGGCAGGGCAGCGATGAATCTCTCCCACCGGCCAGTGACGGCCGACGACGTCAACACCCTGTGCAGCTTTCCCCAGGGCGAACAAGAGTTGTTCTTCATGTTCCCGAAAGCCAACTTCCCGCTAACGGAAGAGCAGATGCACAGCGCAATCAGCCAGCGCTTCGACTCCACGGCTTTTCTGGCTAACGGCGAGTTCGTCGGCTTCGCCAACTTCTACCGCGCTGAGCACGACGGCATCTGCTGCATCGGCAACGTCATCGTCGCGCCATACGCCCGAGGTCAGGGGGTTGCGCGATACATCGTCGAAACCATGACCGCGCTGGGTTTCGAAAAATACCAGGCCAAGGAAGTGCAACTCTCCTGCTTCAACGAAAACACCGCAGGCTTGTTGCTCTACCCAAAACTTGGCTTCGTGCCGTACTCCATCGAAGAGCGCCCGGCGCCAAATGGTGGACGATCCGCCCTCATCAACATGACACGCCACCGACCCTAACCATCCCCCAATCCCTGTGGGAGCCGGGCTTGCCCACGAAGACGCCAGCCCGGCCGCCGCGAACCTCAAGCCCAACACCAAAACCTGTGGGAGCGAGCCTGCTCGCGAAGACGCCAGCCCAGTCACCCCATCAACCACTGACCGAAATAAACACTAAAACCACCACTGTTTAAACGAATCCTCAAGTAACCACCGAAACCCTACAACGCCTTGCGCCGTTACCTACGACTAAGCCAGAATCCGCCGGCTTGTGCGTCTAGGTCGCGGGTTCTATCGTCTGTCGGTCGCTGAAAAACAGCGATCGGGTTTGGTAGCCCTGAGTTTTCGTAGATTGCATAAGCATCATGATTCGCAGTGTCTGTTCGACACGGCTTTTATGGTGGTCATGCACAGGGCGTCTTCGGGCGCGCCGGTTTTCTACGTCCCGGTCTACCAACCTGCGCATGGCCGCCACCCTCGTTTGGTAGCGAGAGTGATGGCTCCTTTTTTTGACGTAGGAGCTTCATCAATGATCAAACCAACACCCAACCCACCCGAAACCGACCCCACATCCCCCTACGAATCCCCCGATTCCAAGCGATTCCACGAAGCAGCCGAACGCGCCCTCGACCACTACCTCAAACCTGCCAGCCAAATCATGGCCAGCACTCAACAACCCGAACGCATGTACCTCGCCAACCCGAAGTACGACAGCGAATCCCTGCTCGCCAACGCCAGCGAAACCCTCGGCTCCGCCAGCGAAATGCTCCTCAACTTCGCCGCCATGCTCGACACCCCCCACCGCAAAACCGCGCTGGGCATCGCCCAAGTCGTGATGCTCGGCGAAATCGCCGTCAACCAAGTGCTGGATAACGTCGAAATAGCCAGCTAACCAACCCGATCTCGACGAGGGGAAACCCTCGTCGAACCCCGCAGCCACACCCCAGCTGGCAAACGGCCACGGCTTGCGCCCCCCAGCCTCGGCTGTCACCCTTCGGGCCGTTCTCAAGGATCAGAACCAGGAATCACGGATGAGTGGCTACGTACCCAACCCCCCGAAAAACCACCGCTACGAAGAAGCCAAACCCGTCGATATTCACGCCCAGCGTTGGGCGGAATATGAGAAACACGGGAAAGAACCTGCGCGCGAACCTGAGAAAATCGGGATTGCGTTGAGGATTGGGGTTTTCTTTGATGGCACTGGGAATAATGCGAATAACGCTGCCGCAGGCTTACTTTGCGGTGCGCATCACCCCATCGCCGCCAAAGATATCGATGCTAGCTGCAAGCCGTATATGAGTGATCCGGACAGCAGCTACGGCAATGATGTCAGCAATGTAAAAAAGCTGAGTGACCTGTACGACACGCCTGAAGTAGCTGAAGGCGTGGGACCACGCAAGCAAGCTTTCCGCATGGTGTATGTCGAAGGTATTGGCACCCGTGCAGGAGAAGAGGACAGTACGTTGGGAGCGGGCGCCGGGCGAGGCGAAACGGGTGTTGCAGGCCGCGTTCAATCTTCATTTGTATTGATAAAGCAACGTATCAAGGAGGCATTGGACGAAAATCCGGGCAGCGAAATTACATCGCTTACCTTCGACACTTTCGGCTTCAGTCGTGGTGCAGCCGCCGCGCGACACTTCGCAAATGAAATCGTACGCGGCAAACAAGGCCCATTAGGAGAGATCCTTCGCAGCGATTCTGATCGCTTCAGTCCGACCTTCAGCGAGCAATATAAAAGCGATATCAACATGGGCTTTATAGGCCTGTTCGATACGGTGCCTTCAATTGCTGGCTGGTCGAATTTTGGGAACATCAAAAGCGCTGTCGCGACAGGTATCAAGCTTTACCTGGACAGGCGGTTTTTCACGGATGTTGTCCAATTGGTCGCGCGAGATGAATGCAGAGGTAATTTCGCCCTCAGTCGAGTAGCAATGGATCACCAGGAAATTGTTTTGCCTGGCGTACATTCCGATATTGGTGGGGGTTATCTTGAAGAGGCCAATGAGTGTGTACTCGTCAGCCCGATGCAAACTCTTGAAGTCTCCCTTCACACAGATGTCGTCAGCACCTCGATTTACCGAGACGCGGAAGATGTCAGAAATCAGTGGCTCGACAAAGGCTGGCCCGCTGAAATGCTGGAAATCGTTACGCCTCCTGCACTTCTGATACCGAGTAGTCCGCAGGACAGATTGAGTCCGGGCGTCAAGCGCGTCTATGCTGCCGTACAGCTCAAGCGTCCTGTGAGCGGAATGCTGTCGAGAGTATGTCTACGGGTGATGCATCAACAGGCGAAAGCAAAAGGAGTGCGCTTCAACGACATTCCTGAAACTGAAGAGTTTGCCGTTCCACCGGAACTCCGAGCCTTATGCGATCGATTTGTCTCAGGGGACTACAGCACCACGGAGCAAGACGAGCAAATGCTAAGACTCAAATACATCCATACCTCCGCCAACTGGAACCACCCACTTGGGCGACGAGACGGGAGTGGCGTGAAGGCGGTATATATCAACGCCCCCACGTCAGATGCAATACGCGTAAAACATCCGCACGTACCTGACTGGACGCTTTGGTAATGAAGTTACTTGCAACCCTGCTGTGCAGCCTATTTGTGAGCGGTTGTCACGCTGACCCGCTATCAGCAAAAAACGACCCCAAATCACCATGGTGGGAGCTCGGGTTTACCGAGCCTCGCTACATGAAGGTCTGGGTTGAGGACACTGCCGTTGAAGACATCAAAGGAAAGACGTTTCTTCGTACGGGAAAGGGATCCGCATCGGGTGGGCAGCCAGAAGATGGAACAGAGTCGGCGCGAGGCTGGCACGGTGTGGGCAGTTCCGCGAAAGCAGTAGTGGGTGCTGATCTCCCGAAACGGATCTTCGTTCGCTGGCAGTCCATCGTAGAACCTCAGACCTATCGAGCCTGGGTGGATATACCCGAAGAGGCCAGACAACTGATGCTGACATCGGTGAATCAACGCTGCGCGAAAACTCCAGACCAGACAGCTACCTATATATCTTCGGTCTATCTGGGTTTAGCTCCCGGCGGGGCCATCCAGGTTTGGGTAAGAGACTCATGTCACCATCCGGTCGAAGTGGCGAAAGCGCAGGCCGAAATCGAACCGTTGGGGCCGAGTCAGGGGAAAACCCAAGGTCGTTACGCTTATCCCATTAGTGAAAAGTCCAAGCGGTATATCGAAAAATTCGGAATTCCTTACGGTAGTTGGTAAGCGGTAAACCAATGAAACAATGCATTGTTGCGGTATGCGTGTTGTTCCTGAGCAGCTGCCAGTCTGCCTATCCTCTATCCGGAAAAAACGACCCGAAATCCGACTCATGGGAGCTTGCGTTCACCGAACCCTATTACATGAAGGTTTGGGTTGAGGACAGTGCCGTTGAAGACATAAACGGCAAGCTATTCACGCGCACAGGAGGAGGGACGGCCGCTGGTGGGGAGCCAGAAAATGGCAAAGAGTCCGCGCGCGGTTGGCATGCGGTAGGCGCGGCTGCGAAACCAGTGATTGGCGCTGGCTTGCCCAAACGCATTTACGTGCGCTGGCAATCCATTGTCGAGCCGCAGACCTATAAGGTTTGGTTAGAAGTGCCTGAAGAGGCGAGGCAGCTGATGGTGCAATCGGTCAGTCAGCGGTGCCCGGAAACACCGGAGCAGCAGGCCAGCTATAGCGCATCTATTTATCTGGGATTGGCTCCAGGGGGCGTTGTACAGGTTTTTGTCCGGGACGAGTGCCATCGTCCTGTCAAGGTCGCCAGAGCACAAGCAGAAGTTGAACCGCTAGGGCCTAGTCAAGGTAAGAACCAAGGGCGCTATGCGTATCCCGTAAGCGAAAAGTCCAAGCGGTATATCGAGAAACACGGCATACCGTACGGGAGTTGGTAGCAGCAGGCAGGAGACACTTCTCTTGCCTGTCTTTCAGTGGCGCTGTTTTGAGTAATCATCTTTGACAGCTACCGCGTCAAATTTGGTTTCAACGAAGGTCCGCTTTCGGCCAAAAGCAGTCGTACAGAATACGATCACGTGATTAAATATTTTAGCGTGTCGCGCAACTATTGGACTAAACCATTAACAGACTCCTAGACTCAATAGGTTGTCAGTCCAAACGCTATCAGCATAAGTTCGTAGATAGGGTAATCCTTGAGAGGGGCGGACAACCCCCACGTTAGCCCGTCTCCCCGATGCGTCCATCACATAAAACGTATCGGTTTTTGCGTCAATTCTCTGCACTGCGTCTGCGGTTGTGAGATACCAAGGTACAGATGCGTTACCAATCTGAGTTATACGGTCATGAGATCGAGTTCCAGATAACGTGATACAGGTAATTTGACAATCCCCCAAGATAGCTCTCCTTTTACACTTGTTTTATTTTGGTGATGATAGCGAACTGACTGTAGTAGAATTTTTCTAGAAATCCAATTTCCTCCGTATCATTTTTTCGTGATCTGAGCACCACGTGGTCATGCAGGATTTCCTCAACAACCCGTCTGAATCGCCTCTAGCTCCTTAATCAGGGTGAGCAACAGTTTTGGCCGTTTTCTGTACGTCGAGATACGCAAAAAACGGCCAAAATCGGGCTGGTCAGGGGCCGATTCTCAAGCTCAATCAATTAGTTTTTTGATCTACCGAATCACTCTCTAGACAATCCACGCCGAAACCATTAGCGTAATCTTTAATGGCCAAACTGCCTGCCGAAAATTCCTTAGAAGAGTAGCCGCGTGAAATATCGTGAAAGCAAATTGGATAAAGAGCTTCGGCAATGGTTTGCCAATGACTACTCGAAGAGACTATTGCGAAAAATAACTATCGTTGAAGGTGCAATTCGCGGAATAAGCGCGTTAGACGTTAGTTTTGACTACCCTATAACTGCATTTGCAGGTGCGAATGGTTCAGGAAAATCTACTATTCTTGCCTTGGCTTGCTGTGCTTATCACAATAGTAAAAAAGGGTTTAAATTAGCGAAAAGAAAAAACAGCTACTACACATTCTCTGATTTTTTTTTGCAGCACACCAATGAGGTCCCGCCGCAAGGAATAGAGTTACATTATTTTTTTGCCTTGGATTTTCTTTCAAAAGATGAACGTACTCCTGAAGGAAAAGGGATTGGATATCAGAGCCGAAAGAAAAACAAAGGTGGAAAGTGGAATAACTATGACTCAAGAGTCCATAAAAATGTAGTTTTTTTAGGCATTGAAAGGATAGTTCCGCACGCTGAAAGAAGTCAATCCAGATCTTACTCAAAGTCATTTAAAAATATTGCAGCCAAGGGTTGGGAGGGAAAGGTTAAAGATGCCGTAGGGTTTATTCTTGGAAAAAAATACGATGAGTATCTTCACTTAGAGCATGCTCGCTATAGTCTGCCAGTGGTAACGGTAGGCGACATAATCTATTCTGGATTTAATATGGGCGCTGGTGAAAATGCACTATTTGAAATTTTTTCCATAATATACTCTTGCCAAGGAAATACCCTTCTAGTTCTCGACGAAATCGAACTCGGATTGCACGCAAAAGCGCAACGAAATTTCATGACTAAGCTTAAAGAAGTTTGCAAAGAAACTGGTACTCAAGTTATTTGCACCACTCATTCAAAGGAAATCTTTCAATGCTTACCCGACGACGCAAGATATTTCATAGAGTCGATAAGGGGCAAAACTAAACTAACTTCAGGAATCTCGCCTGATTTTGCCTTCTCGAAGCTTGGAGCAAAAGAAAATCAAGAGCTAGATGTGTTTGTAGAGGATGAGGTAGCGCGCACGCTTGTTCAGGCATGTCTGCCATCTCATGTTCGTTCCCGACTTAAAATATCTGTAATTGGATCGGCTACCGCAATAGCAAAACAACTCGCTGCACTTAATGTGCGTGGAGAGGAAAGGCCAACAATCGCGATATTTGATGGGGATCAAAGAAAGCTCCAATCAGATAATCTGAATCATGCTCGAAAGATGGCGGAAAATCCTAGCAAAGAGTTTGCGGAGTGGTTTTCTAGCAGGATTGAATATTTGCCAGGAAGCACATGGCCAGAAGCGTGGATAATTCAAAAATGTATGGAGGTTCCTGCAGTTGTCTCTACCGCCCTAGACTTAGAAGAGGACCGGGTACTAGAAGTTCTTGAGTACGGCCTGCAGGCGGGAAAGCATGATGAATTTTTTGAGATAGCATCTCATATAGGCTTAGATAAAGAGCAGGTATTGCAACAAATGTGCCGCGTTATTTCAAAAGGATTCAGCGACGATTTGATGCCGTTGAGAAAGCTAATTGAGTCACGACTGGACTAACTGTGTCATCCCGTTCTTACTTATAGCTGGATTGGTAAAGGTTTAGTAGTGACTGCTTTTAGCCGAAAGTAGCCGTTCACGAAGCGACCGCTTTCGGCCAATAGCTGCCATTCGGCCCTCGTGTCTGCGAGCTAAAACAATGTCTTAGCGTCCGAGTGAGGGCGGCCCATATAACTCAGTTTCCCAGTCTTCAAGAGGCGGCTTTACTTTGAAAGATGGGTCGCAGTATGACCTTAAGTAGTCAGTCGCTCTCCTTTGGGCGTAGGTGAAATTGAGCACGTTGCCTTCACCGTCCATCTCTATGACGTTCGCGAATATCGCGAAGACCATCTCAATTGCACTCGGCTCAGAGCCATAAATGTCGATGTACTCCACGTTTTCAAGCATGTAGTGGCTTCCACTTGCCATGTAGTACGCAAACGTTCGGAGTGCTCCACTGAAATCATTACTCAGCTTCTTCATGTACATTTTCTTTTAGTAAATGTTCTGGATTTAACTGCTTCATAATCAAGCATTGGCTTTTTTTGCCGTTTTATTGTGGTCGAGAAAGGCCTGAACCGGCCAATGAGCATTAGCAATCGATTGCTGACAGTCTGCTTATGGCCGATTGCTGTCTTTGGGAAGGTCCGCAGTCGACCCATAGCTGTCATTAAATTGAGGTAACGAAGCGGGTTTCGAGGCCTACACTTACTGGCGGTAGCACATTAATCAATACGACGGCATCGTCGCCCTGGTTAAGGTAGATCAACGAGTCACCGGTCTCGAGCGTAACTCTGAATCCGGCTAGCCAAGGCTCTTGTCCGTTGAAAGAGTCAAGAATTCCCTCAACTGCGCAAATTTTTGTGTTCTCAAGGTGGGTTGCTGACAGATCCGCAAGCAGGTTTTCCCTCTTCCAGGAGCAGGTCACGTTTGGCTCTATCTCGAAGGGAGCCGGCGTATCAGAAGGAAACAAGTCCGCACCTACCCTCTCGCCATCACTCAAGAGATACATGGATAGAACTTCTCCTTCGCCAAAACGCCACTCTAGAGAACCTATGTCTCCCAGATCTTTCTCGTCGTTGAAATAGTACTGGTCGTGCAGCAGCACGCTCAGCCGTTTTCCCAAAAGCGAACGTGCGTTTTGCAGATCTAGGACAGCTCTTGTAGGGGATGGGGAGTGTCGGCTAGACATCGGCATCTCATATAGGTGGGAAGAGAGGCAGATACTACACAAACGCCATTACGTCCGCTTCTGGTCGAAAGCGGTCGTTCTTGAGAGGCTGCTTTCGGCCAGGAGTGGATATTCAGATCAGGCTTCATGAGCCACTAACGTCAAATGATCCAGAATAACCGAGGCGGTTAACGGACCGAAAACTTATTATCTTTCAAGTTTGAGAATTTGCCCTCAGTTTCTGGTAACGGCAATTCTTTCAAATCAACTCCCCAAACTCGAAGTTGATATCTCAATGATTCTAAATCTCCGATTCCGCTTGATAGCCATTGCTCTCGTGTAACTGCCCCCCAGCATGCTTCGATTATATCCATGTGTTCAGTGGGAAACGATGAAAACCCTACCATCCGATTGGCTAACATATTCAGATAATCCAAAGAGTTTTTTGCAAGAATACTTTGTTGTTCTGAAGAATCGACACCGCTCCATACATCTAGAAGCTTCGATTTGTGGCTGTGAGAATACAGCAATGAGTCCTTATGGCGAAGCAACGCTGCACGTTGATTTTCTTCTCCTTCCATCTGAGATAAATAAATACCATTGGCTGTCGTGAATAACTCCAAGGCATTATCCACTGCTGCATCCGCCGTTAGATGCTGAACGATCACGGCAAGCTCTGGTAGCCCCGACTGCCCATCATATCTAAAACACCGATAGAACAATAATACTTTATTTGAGCAGCGCTCCGTCGTGAGCCTCACAAGTTGCCCCTCTAGTACGCGCAGTAGTGCCTCATCAGCATTATAATGCTTTGAAAGCTCAATGCTTACTTCGAGTGCGCGACTGCAAAACTCTAAATTACCAGAGGCACGCACGAGCTCACCTATCTTGTCTTGCTTAATCAGATTAATGAGAAACTTAGCAATTCGCTCTGCCATATCAAGCGAGCTATCCCTGTCCGCCTTTACCTTTGGGATTGTTAGCTGGCGAGTACAGATGACGTATTGATCTAGTGTCATGTCTAACAATTTAAGCGAAGTTTCGAGCAAGCTCGCAAACGCTCGCTCTGCGGATAGCTCTAATGCGTCAACCAAACATTGGTCATCAATATCTGCACTCCATTTCTCAATTAACTGGCCAATCTCTTGTTGTGTAAAACAAGGTGCGTGCGTCCCCAACTGCATCTCATAAGTTATGTGTTCTGGGTCTTGAAACGATCGCAATCCTTGAAGTTTAACGATCAATTTATACAAGCGATCATATTCTCGACTACCCTGTTCGCAACCCGATGCACTCATAGCGTTGTTCAATAAAGTAGCAGCTTCAGTTTTTTTCTCCCGGTCAAACGCAATTCCTAACGATGGCTTCCCCTTGCCCAGCATGGTTCGCTCAACAATCTCTACCATCGCTTCAGATTCACGCCTAAACAAAGTCTGAACGATGATTGCCTCCCATCTCAACTCACCCTCTGCATGACGCACTGCTGATTGTCTAAGAGCGCTCAATTCGCGTGCAATGCTTTTTATTTGCCTTGGGTTATCGGGGAACCACTGAGCGGCAGCATTCCTTGCATTTAATGGAATGAATTCGCAGTACTGTTCCAGCACCTGTTCGGCCATGCGTACTGATAAATGTTTTGGTGGTACTTTCAGGTCATAAGCCACATCGATTATTTTTTCCAAAAAAGGCTGACGGGCGGATGAAAATGCAGCAGAGTAATCATCGAGAGAGCGAGTAATTATTTCTTTATCAAAAGCCAGCACGAAAGCAAATCCCGGCCAGTCCAAGTATTCGCGTAGAGTCATAAGGGTTTTAGGAAGTATTCTAGGGTCTGCACGATCCAGATCGTCAACAAATACAATAATCTGATGCTCTTTCAGTAATTCCCGGAGTTGCTCAACCGTCTCTGAGCTTAAGCTCAAACGTTGCTCCACAGACTTAGCAATTGCACCTGTAAACGCCGCACCGGCTGTGATCATCTGAGATAGTTCACCGTCAAGCTTTCCTGCCGCCTGTCCTGTTGCTTCAGCAATGCTGACATAACCTAACGACAACTTGTGAACAAGTCGCTGGAGCTTAAACCTCAGCGAGATTTTTTTATTACGCTTTTTTATTTCTGCATTCATTTCACGGCTAAGAGCAGTCATAAAGCTGTCAGCTTCAGCCGCACGCCAGGCGGAAACATGGATTACCACATCACCTTGCGCCACTGCGATATCACGCAAAAGGTTCAGTAAACTCGTCTTGCCCGCGCCCCACTCTCCGTATAACCCGATGCGCGTAGAATATCCACCATGTGCTGCTTTAATGGTTTTATACATTGAATGTGCGATCGGCCAGCGGCCAAGGTAATCTTCACTATAAGTGGATATTGCAGCATCGTGGCCAGCTTGCGTGTTAGCTACCTCGAAACCATCGACATGGGTAGCATTTTGATCCTTTCCGCTCCCTGAGCTTTGCCGTAACGTCACCTTTACCACTCCTACTGAGCTCATGTAAAAGCGGATAATAACGAAACGCTTAGATTTTTGCTTGTCCTGTTTCGATACTTGCCGCGACAGACACAGCTAGACTCATGAATGCTCTGCTCGTCACTTATCTGCGGAGTTGCACCCCAGCGCAATAACAGTCAAACTTCCAGCCTATAATGATGTTCCTATTAATAAAAGCAACCAAAAACACCAAAACAAAGTAACGAGAGCAGGTAGGCTGCAGGCTCCTCATTGTCATATTAATTTTAAGTGTCCACTATATCAGTACAAGATACCTAATCCTCCAAGCGGTATCCGCGCAAACCTTCATCGCTGCGTAAATTGAAGTTTTCGGATTGTTTTTCTTATTGCTTGGATTACGCCGGCTAGAGACCAAAAGTGCAGCTTACATGTCTTTCCCTGTCGGAGTTCCATGAAGCCGTATGACCGCTTTTGGCCGAAAGCTGCCCCATCCGTAATTTCCTATCAGTCCGAGTACTGCCAGATCAGCGGAATCCATTAGCGGTAACAATCAGCGACGATGTCGAATTTGGCACTCCCCAATACCTCCCCATTAACCATAACCCGTACCCCATGCCGCCCCACAAAATGCTTCCGCGTCGTAAAATCCTTAATCACCTGCCGCCTCCCCACAACCTCACTCCCAAACCCCGCCAACCCCACCGTCTTCAACTTAAAAACCTTCCCCGAAACCCCGCCATTCGCCTTCACATAGTCAATCGCATAATCAATCACCAACCGCTGCTCATGCGCCACCGTGGACTTCACCACAAACGACAACGTAATCGCTTCCCCCAACCGCACTACCGCCGGCTCAACCCGCACATCCAACAACTCAACCTCAGCCTTCGCCCCGGCACCAATCACCGTCAGCGCCCGCAAGTCCCCCTGCTTGATCAAACTCCGCAACGCATGCTTCGCAATCCACGCCGTGTGCTTGTTCTCCAGCGACCAACCTTCAATCGTGTCCAACACCCACTCCGGATGCACCTTCGTCACATCATTCAAATGATTCGCCACGGACTTGCGCACGTACAAACTCTCATCCGCCTTCAACCGATCCAGTATCCCGACGGCCAACTGCGGATCGGCCTGCACCGCGTCCAACCGAAACGACCAAGGCAGGCGAGGGCGGCTGCCTTCGCTGGCGAGTCGTCGGACGTGGTGGTTCTCGTCGCGGGTCCAGTCGTGCATCCGTTCCAGCGAGCGTTCCAGATCGCTGCGCAGAAAGTGGCGGATGGCGAATTCGGAGGAGCCGAAGGTGGTGAAGTACTTCAGGGCGTCCATGGAGGTGTCGAACGCATGCCCGCCGTAGCTCGCGACGTAGTGCGGCAAACACATGCTAACGAATCCGCTGTTCAGCCTTGGTGCGAGTTCGAAAAGCACTTCGAGGGAATCTTCGTAGTCCAGCGGCAACACGGCGTGCAGGCTTTCGCTGACACGCGCCATGCGTTGCATCACTGATAATTCAGCGAGTCCGTGCTGGGCGTGTTTGAGAAACGCCTTGGCTTTGAACGCCGGGTACACGGCGCTCATTTCGCGGGCGATGTGTTGCAAGCGCTCGGCGTTGAAGATTTCCTTTAACGCCGGGGCGGCGGTGTCGGTGGTGCTCATGGTCAGGTCATCGGGGTGCTGACGAACGCTTCGAGGGTTTCGGCGTAGGCGGTGTATTGGGCGATGTGGGGGTAGCGGCGGGTGTCGATCTGGTCGGGGACGACGAGGTCGGTGAAGCTCCAAGCAACCGCGAGGCTGATGCCGGCCTGGGTGAGGGTGCCGTCGGTGGGCAGGCCGGTTTTTTCCAGTTCTTGCTCGAGGGCGGTGAACGCAGCGGCGAGTTGGCCTTCGACGCGTTCGACCCACGGTTGGTACTGAATGTCGGCCGGGCGCAGGTTGCGTTCGTAATAGAGCTGCACGGCTTTTTCGCAGGCAGCGAGGCTGAGGCTGATCAGGCGCAGGGCTTGGGCGCGTTGTTTCAGGTCGGTCGGCAGCAGGCTTTTGCCGGAGCTGGCTTCGAGGTAGTCGAGGATGAGGGTCGAGTCCATCAGGACCACGCCGTCGTCGAGGATCAGCGTGGGGGCTTTGACCACCGGGTTGATCTGCTGGAATTGCTCGAAGTGGCGGAACACCGAGACTGACTCGTGTTCGAGGTCGATGCCAAGGCGTTTGGCGGAGATAGCCACGCGGCGCACGTAAGGGGAGTCCAGCATGCCGATCAGTTTCATGACGCGTTCCTTCAAGTCAAACCGGTGGGAAGGCATAACCTAGCCGACGCTGAGGCAATTGTCAGTCGTCGAAGCCGGGTTGTTCGTGAATCTCATCAACATTCAGTTCCAGCCGATACGCCACCGCCACAAACAACGCCTGGCACAAACACAACGTCGCACTCAGCGAACGAAAGGCGAGGGCGCTGCCTTCGTTTATCAACAATATGCTGTCGGCGAGTTTTGCCAGCGGTGAGAGGTGGCTGTCGGTGAGGATCAAGGTGTTGGCCTGCTGCTGTCGGGCGAAACGCAGGCAGTGTTGGGTCTCCTTGGCGTAGGGTACGAAGCTGATGGCGATGACCAGATCGTTCGCGCGCACGCTGCGCATTTGTTCTCGATAGCTACCGCCTAGCCCGGACACCAGGTGAATTTTTTTTTGAGTGTGTTGCAAGTTGTAAACGAGGTAGTCGGCGACGGCGAAGGAGCGGCGCACGCCGACGACATAAATGTTGTCGGCGTTGACGATCAGGTCCACGGCTTTTTCAAACGCGGCGTCGTCGAGTTCACGGCCCAGGCGTTCGATGCCGGAGCGTGTAGCGTCGATGCATTCGCGGGCGAGGTCGCCGGCGCTGGCTTGCTGCGACTGGTTGGCGATCATGCTGCGGATGCGTTGCTGGTAGTTTTGCACCGGCGAGGCTTTGTGCGTGTAGGCGCTGCGGAACAGCGCCTGCATTTCGCTGAAGCCGCTGAAACCGAAGCGTTGCGAGAAGCGCACGATGGCGGACGGGTGCACTTCGCACTCGCGGGATATGTCGCTGATGCGGTCGACCATGATCCGGTCGCTCTGTTGGCTGATGTAGCTGGCGATGCGTTTGAGCTGGCGCGGCAGGGCGTCGTATTCGTCGGTGATCAGTTGCAGCAGGCGCTCGGCATTGATCGGGGGGCTGGCGAGTGAAACCTCGTCGGTGGCCGGCAGATCGGGGCGGGGCATAAGTCATCCTTCAGGCTGTTTGATCACACGGTGAGCCTGATAGTAGGGGGGCTTTTGCGGTTCTGCTTTGCTGAAACGATGCAGTGCGTGGTAAAAAATTGCGTCTGGACGCTGGGTGGTTAGCCGTTTGTCTTCTATATACAGCCGCTCGACTGAATTTCTTGCTATAAACGCACTCCGATGGCCGTGTGAACGCTGTGTCAGAGCAGTTTCCGGACGTTGTCGGACAAATTCCCTGTATTTACAGTTGCTGAGGCCTCATTCGGGCCTTAGACTGCCGCCCCTCGTAAATTGAGTGCCGGGTGGCATTTGCAATAAACGATGCCTTTTCGCCGACCGCACGCGGTTCGCCGAAACGCTCCCTAATTCGCCTTAATGCACGTTTTTTTATAGAGATATCAATGACAAAGGACAAGTTGCTGGCCATGCCGGCAGATGACTACATGAATGCAGAGCAGCACGCTTTCTTCACTGAGCTGCTGCAGAACATGAAAGTCGAAACCCACGAGCGCATTGAGCAAAATCGTATCGCCATCGAAAGCCTGGACACCCCGGCTGACCCGGCGGACGCGGCTTCGGTTGAAGAAGAGCGCACTTGGCTGGTGAACGCGATCGATCGCGATCAGCGCATGCTGCCGCAACTGGAACAAGCCCTCGAGCGCATCAAGGAAGACAGCTTTGGCTGGTGCGACGACAGCGGCGAGGCCATTGGCCTGAAGCGTCTGCTGATCAGCCCGACCACCAAATACTGCATCGAAGCTCAAGAGCGTCACGAGCAGATCGACAAGCACCAGCGTCAGGCCTGATTTTTTCGGCGCTGTGATCGCGGGCAAGTCCGCCCCACCAGGTTCAACACCGAACCAGTGGGAGCCGGGCTTGCCCGCGAAGCTTTTTATCGTCCGCAATATTTCCGCGCGATTTCATTGACCTGCCACAGACCCCGCGACTAACGGACCATGGATAATGGCGTTGTAGTGGCGTTTAATGCAGTCACAACAATGAGAACAAGCGTGGGGTGTTGATATGACGAGAGATGGATCTCTGGTTGGGGCTCTGCCTGCACCAGTGCTTTTGCCGAAAAACCGCTGGATCGCTCCGACCCTGCAAAGCATCGCCCTGATGCTGTTGCTGGCCGGCATGACGCTGGGTGGATGGTCGCTGTACATTGGCATGCCACTGGCGGTGCTGATTGTCTGGCTGCCGCGCCTGCGCTCCCGCGCTATCCCCGATGCCCAGCCTGCCGATACCGGCAGCGCAATGTCCGACCTGACCCGCGACCTTTCCTACACCACCAGTCATAACGCGTTGTCGGCAGCAGGCGTGGCGTTTTCGGTCAAGGAACTGGCGAGCAAACTCGAATCGCAACTGGATGCGGCGGCGCAAATCGTCAGCAATGCCGAGGTGATGATCGCGACCGAACATGCGACTTCGCAGCTTAGCCGTGCCGCACTTGAAGCAGCGAGTCAGGCGCATCACAGCAGCGCGGCGGGGCGTACGGAACTGGTGGATTCGATCGCGCGCATGCATCAGCTCAGTCAGCGCGCCAATGCCAGCCGTGAATTGATTGAAGCCTTGAGCCTGCGCAGTGACGATATTCAGCGCGTGACTTTGGTGATTCAGTCGATTGCCAGCCAGACCAATCTGCTCGCATTGAACGCGGCGATCGAAGCGGCGCGGGCCGGTGAGCATGGCCGCGGTTTTGCCGTGGTGGCGGATGAGGTTCGCGGATTGGCGGCGCGCACGGCGTCGGCAACCGGTGAAGTGGGTGAGATGGTCGCCGACATTCAACAACGCACGGCGCAGGTGGTGGAGCAGATTCGCCAGCTGTCGAGTGATCTGCAGATCGGTGTCGAGCAGGTCGAACACACCGGCCAGCATCTGCAGAACATCGCGCGACTGGCCGCCGGAGTGGAAACTCAGGTCGGTGAAATCGCCCAGGGCGCGGAAACCAATCGCGAACAACTCGATAGCCTGTTCAAGGCCATCGAACAGATGCGCAGCGACCTGGCGATCAGCGATCAACAGACTCGCCGCCTCGCTGAAGCGGCGGTGCAGATGGAAGGGCAGGCGGAAACCATCAGCGAGCGTCTGGCCGAGGTCGGACTGGATGACTATCACCAGCGCATCTACGATCTGGCCCGCGAAGGGGCGAGCCAGATTGCCGCGCGGTTCGAGGCGGATGTCGAGCAGGGGCGGATCAGCCTTGAGGACTTGTTCGACCGTCAGTATCAGCCGATCCCGAATACCCATCCGGCGAAGTTTCAAACCCGTTTTGACCGCTACACCGATCAGGTGCTGCCGGCGATTCAGGAGCCATTGTTGCCGCGTCACGAAGGGTTGGTGTTTGCCATCGCCTGCACGCAGCAGGGTTATGTGCCGACGCACAATCAATTGTTCAGTCAGCCGTTGACCGGCGATGCGCAGGTCGACGCGGTGAACAATCGCACCAAACGCAAGTTCGCGGATCGCACCGGTATTCGCTGCGGCAGCCATCAGCAACCGGTGTTGTTGCAGACCTACACCCGCGACACCGGTGAGCTGATGCATGATCTGTCGGTGCCGATCATGATCAAGGGCCGGCACTGGGGGGGATTGCGTCTGGGCTATAAGCCGGAAAATCCGCGTTGAGGGATTGTTACTTCTGATGCAATGAATCTGTGCACGGAGCTTGCTGTTTCCGCCTGCAAGAAACCATTAATCTGGCCACTTAGTTAGGTTGCTAATGATTTTTGGAGGGCTGCATGCAGTGCAGAGTTGATGTCGCCGTGATGATCGGCAGTGGCGTGCCTGCCGGTTTGCGCGCAATGGGTCGAAGCGTCTGCTGGGTAGTATTGCTCAATGGCGAGCGTCGCGGCACCGCGTTTGCCAGCCGCGATGAGGCCGAGGAGTGCAAGGCTGCCTGGCTCGCACAGTTGCACGCCGAGCCGGGTGACAGCCTGCACTGATCAGGATTACTTGCCGCGATGCAGGCGCACATTCAGTTCATCGACCATCACCGCTTCTTCACCGTCGGCCCTCAACCATTCCTTGAGCAATTGCGCCTGTTGCGGCGACCAGAAGTCGGCGTCGATCAGTTTGGTCTCGGGGGCCAGTGGATGCGCTTCGATGAAATCGTCGATTGCGTTACCTTCTGAAGGCAGTCCCAGTTGATCGAACAGGGTTTTCAGATCGTATGCTGGCAGTTCCATCGTCTACTCCTTCGGTGGGCGCCGGTATGGCGCGGTCGATCTCTCTCTTTATCTGAGGCAGCCATTCGCCAGGAGTTCGATCTTCGACTCAAGTGAGCGGGCAAGGGCGCAGGCCTCGTTGTGATCTTCGCGGAAACCTCTTACGCGTCCGGTCGATGTTTCCTTTATGTGAAAGAACGCGTTGCCGGCGGGCACGACCTGAAAACGTGGGCAATGGTCGTTGAAGTCAGTGGCACTCAGTATCAGTGGTGATTTGATCCGGTCGTCAGCAGTCATGGCAAAGTGAGTCAGAGTGCACATATGAAGTCCTTTTCATCAGTCGGCCGGGATTTAAAGGCCGTTGCGGGTAGTCGTAATGAGCATCGCTGCTCTAGAATCGCCAGTACCTGTTGACGACAGGGCTTATCTAAAGCAATTTTTCGCTTGCGATATGTCGGAAAAGTGCTTTTTTTCGTGAGAATTTTCCCTAAAGTTCGTAGTCAGACTGCTCTCGCCGCTAACGAAGATTTTTCCTTCAAGCTTTGGCGACATCGGGATGAGTTTCGCGAGTGACAATCCAGTAGTCTTGGCAACCTCGCGTTGAATGAGCACTCTGCTCGATTCGGGCTTTATTGATTTATTTGCAGTGACATCGGCCTGGCCGTTTATTTGCCGTGCGCGTTTTCCGCGTGCGGTTTTTTCAGATGTGGGGATGTTTCTTTGGCAGTCAGTAATCTCGATATGCATGCTTTGTTCGTGTTGGGTGATTTGCGTGCAAAGCTGGTCAAGCTGTTTCAGTCGCGTTTTGTTTACATCACCGAGCAAAACGCCGAAGGCATTTACGTGGCCGAGATCGACACCGAAAGCGCATTGGTGGTCGATGACAAACCAGGGCTCAAGCTCAAGGTCGGCGACCATTTCAGTGCATCGGTCTTGCCCAGCCGCGAAGGCGGCAAGATGGATATCCGTTTTCGCGAAATCAAACTGACGGTCTATGGACTGGGCGATTACGCCTTTGTCGACACCGCCGACGGGCACGCGATCCTGTTCAAGGAAGGCCACAGCGTGGTGACCGTGTTCGCCGCCCATCAGCAATTGCAGGAAGGCCTGACCAAAACGCTGAAAGCCGTCACCGCCAAAGCCGCCAAGTGGCGCAAGGGTGAACTGGTGACCTTCAAGGCCAGCGAGTGAGCCGCGCGGATTTCCATGCGCAGAACCTCGACACTGCACGCGAGGAGGCTCGGCGTTTATTCGCCGCCAAGGCTGGACTGCAAGGCGCCTGGCTGAATTGGCTGGCTGCGCAGATCTATCAGTTGCGTCCCGCGGAATACGCCAGCATGGTCAGACGCGAGCTGCAAAGCCTGCAGGAAAAGTCTGATTCATAACCTCGTCCGCAGCATGACCCGGAAAAAGCAGGAACCTCGGCTACAGTCAGTTGACTGAGTATTCAGAGGCTTGCGGTCTTATGTCAGGCCATCCTGCCATTGCTGTGAACAGCACGAGGTGCAATGCATGAACGGATTTCGACGGTTATTGGCCGCCAGCGTGGCCACGTTTGGTTTGCTGGCTTCAGCGCCATCGGTGATGGCCGCCCAGGCGCCGATCCATTTTGCCGACCTGAACTGGGAAAGCGGCAGCCTGATTACTGATGTGTTGCGGATCATCGTCGAGAAGGGCTACGACTTGCCAACCGACACCTTGCCTGGCACCACCATCACGCTGGAAACCGCATTGGCCAACAATGACATTCAGGTCATTGGCGAAGAGTGGGCCGGGCGCAGTCCGGTATGGGTCAAGGCTGAGGCCGAAGGAAAGGTCGTCAGCCTCGGTGACACGGTCAAGGGCGCTACCGAAGGCTGGTGGGTGCCGGAGTACGTGATCAAGGGCGACCCGGCCAAAGGCATCAAGCCGCTGGCGCCGGACCTGCGCAGTGTCAGTGATCTCAAGAAGTACAAGGACGTGTTCAAGGATGCAGAAAATCCGAGCAAGGGGCGGTTTCTCAACAGCCCGATCGGCTGGACGTCGGAAGTGGTCAATAAGCAGAAGTTGACGGCTTATGGTCTGCAGGACGATTACACCAACTTCCGCAGTGGTTCGGGAGCGGCACTGGATGCCGAGATCAGCTCTTCGATTCGTCGTGGCAAACCTGTGCTGTTTTACTACTGGTCGCCGACGCCGCTGCTGGGCAAATTCAAATTGGTGCAACTGGAAGAGCCGCCGTTTGACGCCGAAGCGTGGAAGACGCTGACCGATGCCGATAATCCCAATCCGAAACCGACCCGGTCGCTGGCGTCGAAGCTGTCGATTGGTGTGTCGACGCCGTTTCAGAAGCAGTATCCGCAGATCGCCGATTTCTTCAGCAAGGTGGATTTCCCGATTGAGCCATTGAACAAGGCATTGGCGGAAATGAGTGAGAAGCACACGGCGCCACGGGAGGCGGCGGTGGCCTTCATGAAGGCGCACCCGGACGTGTGGCAGGCCTGGTTGCCGAAGGATGTGGCGGAGAAGGTTTCGGCTGATCTGAATAGGGGTTGATGCGGTTGGCCTCATCGCGAGCAGGCTCACTCCCACAATGGATATGTGTCGTTCACAACACTGTGGGAGCGAGCTTGCTCGCGAAGCTCTTAAAATTTCGTCATCACCGCCAATTCGAAGGTACGTGGTGTTCCGAGGTAATACGCCGGCGAAACATGCGCAAACTCGGCATACACCTCATTGGTCAGGTTACGCACGCGCCCGGTGACGGTGGTGTGCGAATCGACCTTGTAGCTGAGGAAGCTGCCAAACAAGGTGTACGACGGCACGGTCATGGTGTTGGCCGTGTCCGCATACACCGACGCCACATATCGCGCATCTACTCCACCTTGCCACTGCGGCGAAAAATCATAAGTCAGCCACAGATTGCCAACGCGATCCGGCACGTTGGTCGGCGTGTTGCCTTTGCGTGACACCACCACGCCGGCAGCATTCTTTTCGGTGAAGTCATCGTACTGCGCATCGACCCAGGCGAAGTTGCCCTCGGCCAACAACTTGTCGGTGATCCGCAGCGAGCTGGCGATTTCTACGCCTTTCGATGTCTGCTGGCCGACCGGAATGCTGGTGGTCGGGTCCAGCGGATCGGTCACGGCGAAGTCCTTTCGCTCAATGGTATAGGCCGCAATCGTCGCCGAGCCGCGCCCGTTCAGATAATCAAATTTGCTGCCGATTTCCCATTGCTTGCCGGTAGAGACGTCGAAGTCCTGCGTACCATTCGGTTGCTCGGCGGCGGTGCTGTATTGCACGTAGACGTTGGCCGAGGGAATGAACTGGTAGGTCAAACCAGCGCGGCCGGTGACTGGCTCCCAACTACGCTTGAGGTGCTTGGGATTGGCGGCGGTGACAGTGCGATGATTGGTCACGTCGAGATCAATGTCGTCATAGCGCAGGCCGGTGAGCAGCGACAGTTTGTCGGTCAACGCCAGACGGTTCTCCACGAACAACGCCTTGGTGGTGACCGCGTTGGTTTTGTCGCTGACCAGTTTGGGGTTGGTGCCGGGAATGTCGTAGAAATGCCCCGGAGGGTAGTTGTTCGGGTCTACCGTGCTCGCACCTTTGATGTTCAGCGGCGAGTTGGTGGTCTGGTTGACCTTGTATTCGAAGCCCCCCGACCACGTCGTGTCGAGACCGAAAAGCGTGTTGTCGTGACGCAGTTCGAACTGGTTGCCGTTCTGCTCGCCCTGATGGCGTACCTGATAGGCGGTCGAACGGTTCACCGCCGTGTTGTCGGCGTTGTACTGGTAGGTTTCGAGGTTGCGGTAATCGCGCTGGCTGTCGAGGTGATACAGCGTGTTGCGCAGGGTGGTGCTGTTGTTGATCCGATAGTCGATGATCGAACGGACCCAGATCGTCCGCTGCTCGTACCGGCCGTCCTCGACGTTGTAGTTGTTGAAGCGGTTGTGTTTATCGATCTTCAACTCGCCAGCCTTGGGATTGAGCACGGGCGTGCCCCAGTACGGACTGTCTTCATGTTCATCCTGATATTCCAGGGCCAACGTGTGCGACAGGTCGGGCGTCAGGTCGCTGAGCAGCGAGAACGCCACGCTCCAGGCATCGCGCTCCTGGCGGTCGATGTAGCCGTTGCTGGTGTTGTGGCTGACGTCGAGTCGCGCGTAGTGCTGCACGTCGGCGCTCGGCTCGGTCAGTGCATGATTGAGGCCGAAAGCGGTTTCGGTGGTGTCGTAGGTTCCGTAGCTGACCCGGCCTTCAACGGCCTGTTCATCGCGGGTCGCCAGTTTGGTCACATAGTTCAGCGAGCCGCCGACGGAGCCTGCACCATTGATCAGCGATGACGGGCCGCCGACCAGTTCAACGCGGTCATAGATCCACGAATCGACGGGGCGGGCGAGGCCGCCGGATACGTTGATGCCGTTGAACATCTGGGTAATCTGACTGCTGGTAAAGCCACGATAGGAAACGAACCCGCCGAAACCCGGCGGCGCGCTGGCGTTGACACCGGGCAAGGTGTTG
Organism: Pseudomonas sp. 43A; assembly: GCF_013363935.1. Lineage (NCBI taxonomy): Bacteria > Pseudomonadati > Pseudomonadota > Gammaproteobacteria > Pseudomonadales > Pseudomonadaceae > Pseudomonas > Pseudomonas sp. 43A. The sequence continues at coordinate 4,495,838 of NZ_CP054880.1, read as the reverse complement.
GCGGCGTCCTGGAAGTTCTGCGCGCCGTGGCGTTCGATATCGTTGCGATTGGCGATGGCCACCGAAGCCGGTGTGTCACGCACGCTCAAACCCAGACGCGAGGCCATGCCGCTGGATTGGTCGAGGCTCAGGCCCGGTTCCGCGCCGGACTCGCCGTCGATGGTGATCGGCGCCAGATCCACGGTGGATTGCGCCCAGACGTTGACGGACAGGCAGCCGCACAGGCTCGCCAGTAGAGTGAGTTGTTTCATCATTGAATCCTGAATGCTTGTCTAGGAGTCAGCGCACAGGCGAACGCCGCGCGTTGGCGCAGTGGGCTGACAAATCAAAAAGGCAGGGACATTCAGGCGAGCGGCGGGGCGCGAGGGTTGGCCGAAGGCCAGGTGAAGCGGGCAGGGAGGTCGGCGCTGACGATGGGCGCCAGCGGCGGGCTGTGTTGTTCCGGCAGGATCGCCAGCGTCAGGCTGGAGTTGAACGCCGGGCCCATGCCGCCGCCGACCGAGCACAGCGGGCAGCCGAAGGCCTTGGACAGGGTCGGCAGTTGTTCTTCGGTGGGGTTGCTGGCGAGCGGCGCTTGAGTGGCCGGGTCGACTGTACAGAACTGGCCGCCGATACCGTTCAGCTGCATACCGACCATTTGTCCGTGACCGATGCTGCAGGCGAACACGTTGAACAGGACGCAGCAATAGAGCATCCAGGCCAGCAGTGAGCGATCGGAACGGGAGAATTTCATGGGGCGGCACTTTACCGTACCGCTGATCGGTCGTGCACTTGAAAAAAATCCGACTAGGATGATTTGTTCAAATCCCTTTCCAAGGATTTCAACCATGACCTTTGTGTTGGCTCAATGGCTGGTGACTACTTTCGCGGTGATCGCCTTGATGCACGTGTATTGGGCGCTGGGTGGGCAGTGGGCGGCAGCGGTGGTGGTGCCGCAGGTGCCGGTGCGCGGTTTTGTCGCAACGGTGCGGCCGGCGTTCAAGCCGTCAGGCTGGCTTACATTGATCGTGGCGGCGGCGTTACTGGTGATTGCTGCGTTGGTGTGTATGCGGGTTGGCTGGGGGATGCCGGCGGTGAGTCACAAGGCACTGCAATGGGTGATCAGTGCGATTGCGCTGTTGATGTTTGCCCGGGCGATTGGTGATTCGAATCTGGTCGGGTTCTTCAAGGAGGTGAAGGATTCGCGGTTTGCGCGGCTGGACACCTGGGTGTATTCGCCGTTGTGTGCGGTGTTGGGGGCGGGGCTGTTGGCGGTGGCTTGGGTTTGAAACTGATCTAAAATTTGTGATGACTTGGCTGGCCCCTTCGCGAGCAAGCTCGCTCCCACAGAGGAACGCATTCCAAATGTGGGAGCGAGCTTGCTCGCGAAAGGGCCAGTCCAGACACCGAAAACTCTGGACTAGCTACCGCTTTCAGTCCGCCGGCTACTGACCTCAGCCGGCACATCATCCCCAGCCATACGCTTACGGAACAACGCCGCCCGCGCCAGCAGCAACGTGGTCACCGGCACAGTGATCGCCAGCAAAATCGGAATCAGCCAGGCATGTATGACCGGCCCGGATTTCAGCGCCGAAAAGCAGATGATCGACGCCAGTGCGACACACCATGCGCCCAGCGTCGAAGCCAGTGCCGGCGGGTGCATGCGCTGGAAGTAATCCTTCATGCGCAATAATCCGATCGCACCGATCAACGCAAACAGACCGCTGAGCACCAGCAGGATCGCCACTGGAATCTCGACCCACAGCGATAATTCAGCATTCATTCGATCACCTCGCCACGCAGCAGGAATTTCGCCAGGGCAAACGAGCCGACGAAGCCGAACAGCGCAATCAGCAGCGCCGCTTCGAAGTAAGTGTCACTGGAATAACGAATGCCCAGGGTCAGCATCATCAGCATGGCGACGATGTACAGATAGTCCAGCGCCAATACCCGATCCTGCGCCGACGGCCCTTTGAACAGACGTACCAGCGTCAGCACCATCGCCAGCGAGAACAGGAACAGCGTCAGCAGGATTGCGTTCGACAGTAATGGGCTCATTCGAAAATCTCCATCAACGGCCGCTCGTAGGTGCTCTTGAAGTGCTCGATGAATTGCGTTTCATCATCCAGATCCCAGACGTGCAACAACAGAATGCTGCGATCCAGCGACAGCTCCGACCAAACTGTGCCGGGCACCACCGTGCAGATCATCGCCAAGGTCGCCAGGCCGTGGGCATCGCGCAAGTCCAGCGGGACTTTGACAAAGCCTGAGCGCGGAGGGCGCCGACCAGCATTGAGCACGCCCCACGCAACGATCAGGTTGGAAATCACCACATCACGGCCCACGAGCAGAAACAGGCGCAGAATCGTTCCCGGACGGCGAATGCGCACTTGTTTCGGGCGCAGTTTGCGCATCATCAACGGTGCAGCAAAACCCAATATTGCGCCGAGCAGCAGATTGCCCGGGCTGACCGACAGGTTAAGGGTCAGCCACAAGGCGCACAGCGCCAGCGACAACAACGGTGCAGGAAACACACGCTTCATGGCTGCACCTCCAGCATCGCCGATTTGGCTTCCGGGCTCGGTACGGCACGGGTGCCGAGCACCGCCATCACGTATTGCTGCGGATTGTTCAGCGCCTCGGCGGTGGCCTGGGTATAACGCAACAGGGGTTCAGCCTTGAAAGTCAGGACGATGCTCAGCCCCAGCAACAGGAAGATCGGCGCGCATTCGAGTTTGCGCAGTAGCGGTGAAGGGCGCTCCTCCGGCGTCCAGAAGCGCTGGATGCCGAGACGCGAGAACGCCATCAGCGATGCCAGCCCGGTGAGAATCAGCAATGCCAGCAACGCCCATGCAGCGTTGGATATCGGCGCGTCGGTGCCCAGGCCCAGCGGATTGAGCAAAGCACCGATCAGGCTGAGTTTGCCGATGAACCCCGACAGCGGCGGCATGCCGATGATCAGCAGCGCGCAAGCAATGAAGCTCAGGCCGAGAAACGCCATGGTCCACGGGATGACCTGACCGACCACGGCTTTCTGCTCGTCATCGAGGTTGATGCCTTTGGGCGGTTGCAGGGACTCCTGCGGACGTGGCAGCAGTTCGCTTTCGTCTTCCAGCGGGATCTCGTTGGCCGAACGCGAGCGTTCGATCAACTCGGCCAGCAGGAACAGCGCGCTCAACGCCAGGGTCGAACTGACCAGATAGAACAGTGCCGCGCCGATCAGGTTCGGCTGGGCAAAGCCAACGGCGGACAGCAGAATCCCCGCCGAGACCAGAATGCTCAGGCTGGCCATGCGCTCCAGGCGTTGCGCGGCGAGAATTGCCAGGCCGGCGCAGACCATGGTCGCCATGCCGCCATAAATGAGCCAGTCGCCGCCGAAGAATGCCGACGCTCCGGCCTGCCCTGAGAACAACAGTGTCCACAGACGCAGCAGCGTGTAGACGCCAACCTTGGTCATGATCGCGAACATCGCGGCCACCGGTGCACTGGCCGATGAATAGGCCGGTACCAGCCAGAAGTTCAGCGGCCACATGCCGGCCTTGGCCAGAAACGCGACGGCAAGAATCCCGGCGCCGGCATGCAGCAAGCCACGGTCGGCTTCCGGCACCAGCGGAATCTTCAGCGCCAGATCGGCCATGTTCAGCGTGCCGGTGACGCCGTAGATCAGTGCCGCGCCAATCAGAAACAGCGACGAGGCCAGCAGGTTGATCGAGATGTAATGCAGCCCCGACGACACCCGCGCCCGACCCGAGCCGTGCAGCAAAAGGCCGTAAGACGCGGCCAGCAGGACTTCGAAGAACACGAACAGGTTGAATAGATCCGCCGTCAGGAACGCGCCGTACAGGCCCATCAACTGAATCTGGAACAGCGCGTGGAAGCTTGAACCCGCACCGTCCCAACGGGCCATGGCAAACAGCAGGGCGCTGACGCCGATGATCCCGGTCAGCACCAGCATAAGCGCCGACAGACGATCGACTACCAGCACAATGCCAAACGGCGCCTGCCAGTTGCCCGGCAGGTACACACCGATGGAGCCGGGCACGCCGGTGGTTTGCGTCCATTGCAGCAGCATCACCGAAATGAACAGGCCGACGAGGCTGGAGAACAGGTTGATTTTCGCCTTCAGCGGCCGGTGCCGTTCACCGAGCATCAGCATGATGGCGGCGGTCAGCAGCGGCAGCAGGATCGGTGCGGCGATCAGGTGAGTCATCGCCATCATTCCTTAGGCTCCCGGCCGTCGACGTGGTCAGTACCGGTCAGGCCGCGTGAAGCGAGCAGAACGACGAGGAACAACGCGGTCATGGCGAAGCTGATGACGATCGCGGTGAGCACCAGTGCCTGTGGCAGCGGGTCGGTGTAGTGCAGCAAATCCTGGGTCACGCCATCCTTGATTACCGGCTCCTTGCCGATGAACAGGCTGCCCATGCTGAAGATGAACAGGTTGACGCCGTACGACAGCAGGCACAGGCCCATGACCACCTGGAACGTCCGTGGTCGCAGGATCAGCCAGACGCCGGACGCGGCGAGCACGCCGATGGCGATTGCGATGACTTCTTCCATCAGACGGCTCCTTTGCTGGCGACGGACTTGGGCAGCGATGCGGTCTTGTGACCCCGCACCGATTGGTGGGCGAGGGCGGTGAGGATCAACAGCGTCGAGCCGACCACCACGCCATACACGCCAATGTCGAAGAACAGCGCGCTGGCGACATGGATGTCACCCAGTACTGGCAAGCTGAAATGCCAGGTGTGGGTGGTCAGGAACGGATAGCCGACAACCATTGCCCCCAGCCCGGTGGCGGTGGCAAACAGTAACCCGGTACCCATCCAGCGCAATGGCCGCAGGCTCATTTGCGCCTCGACCCACTGTGTGCCGGCGACCATGTATTGAAGGATGAACGCCACCGACATCACCAGACCGGCGACGAAACCGCCGCCCGGTTGGTTGTGTCCGCGCATGAACAGGTAGAACGACACCACCAGCGCAATCGGCAGCAGCAGACGTACCAGCACCGCCGGCACCATCATGAAGCCGAGCGCGGTGTCGCTGGCCGAACGCGGGTTGACCAGGTCGGTGACCACGTCCGGTGCCAGCAAACGTTGCTGGGCGGGCAGTTGCAGGCTTTCTTTCGGCGGGCGGAAGCGCCGCAGCAATGCGAACACGGTCAGCGCCACGGCGACCAGCACGGTGATTTCGCCGAGGGTGTCGAAGCCACGGAAATCCACCAGCATCACGTTGACGACGTTGCTGCCACCGCCCTCGGGCATGGCGCGGCTGAGGTAGAACGAGGAGATGTCGTTCGGCGTCTGCCGCGTCAGCATCGCGTAGGACAGCAGCGCCATGCCACCGCCGACGGCAATCGACAGCAGCAAGTCGCGCAGACGCCGAATCCGCGCCTTGCGCAGGCTGCTTGGCAGTGGCGAGACTTCTTCGATACGGCGTGGCAACCAGCGCAGGCCGAGCAGGATCAGCACGGTGGTGACCACTTCGACCGCTAGTTGTGTCAGGGCCAGATCGGGCGCGGAGAACCAGACGAAAGTTACGCAGGTCATCAGGCCGCAGACGCTGACCATGGTCAAAGCGGCGAGACGGTGATACTTGGCCTGCCACGCGGCGCCGAGGGCGCAGGTGATAGCCAGCAACCACAGGGTCACAAAAACGATCGAGCCGGGAATCTTTGGCCGGTCGCCCCAGCTCAAGCTGCTGTGCAACATCGGGATCAGGCCGGCTAGCACCGCCGCCAATACCATCAGGAATAATTGCATCTGCAGACGCTTGGTGCCGAGGCGCCGTTCAACGCGCCGGGCCATGCGCATCATCACCACCAGACTGCGCTCGAACAGGCGCTTGCCGTTGAAGCGCCCCACCAGTGGCGGATATTTGAAGCGCCCGCGCTTGAGCTGATTACGCAGCAACAGATAGACGACGATACCGCCGGACATGGCGATCAGGCTCATGATCATCGGCGCATTCAGGCCGTGCCAGATTGCCAAGCTGTATTCCGGCAGCGTGCCGCCTACCACGGGCAACGCGGCGGCGGCGAGCAACGGGCCGACGATCTGCGCAGGGAAAATCCCCACCAGCAAGCAAGTGAACACCAGCAACTCGACCGGCGCACGCATCCAGCGCGGTGGCTCGTGCGGGGTGTGCGGCAGGTCGGTGGCCGGTGGACCGAAGAACACATCGACGGTGAAACGCAGCGAGTAGGCAACGCTGAATGTACCGGCGATGGTCGCGACAATCGGCAGCGCCGCTTCGACCCACGCCGTGGCGTTGATGAACACGGTTTCGGCGAAGAACATTTCTTTCGACAGGAAACCGTTAAGCAATGGCACACCGGCCATCGAGGCGCTGGCAACCATGGCCAGCGTCGCGGTGAACGGAATCAGTTTGATCAGGCCGCTGAGTTTGCGGATATCACGGGTGCCGCTTTCGTGGTCGATGATGCCGGCGGCCATGAACAGCGAGGCTTTGAAGGTCGCGTGGTTGAGAATATGGAACACCGCTGCTACCGCCGCCAGCGGACTGTTCAGACCCAGCAACAGCGTGATCAGACCGAGGTGGCTGATGGTCGAGTAAGCGAGCAGACCTTTGAGATCGTTCTGGAACATCGCGCAGTACGCGCCAAGCAACAACGTACACGCGCCGGCGCCACTGACGATGTAGAACCATTCTTCGCTGCCGGACAGCGACGGCCACAGCCGCGCAAGCAGGAACACTCCTGCCTTTACCATCGTGGCCGAGTGCAGATATGCGGAGACGGGGGTCGGCGCCGCCATTGCGTGGGGCAGCCAGAAGTGGAAAGGGAACTGTGCACTTTTGCTGAGTGCACCGATAAGAATCAGGGGTAAAAGAATAGGGTAGAGGGCGTGTGCACGAATCATGTCGCCGGCGGCCAGGACCTTGTCGAGGTCATAGCTGCCGACGACATGGCCGAGAATCATGACCCCCGCCAGCAGGCATAATCCGCCGGCGCCGGTGACCATCAGCGCCATGTAGGCGCCGCGGCGGGCGTCGGCGCGGTGGTGCCAATAGCCGATCAAGAGGAACGAGAAGAGGCTGGTCAGTTCCCAGAAAAACACGATCTGAATCAGATTGCCGGAGATCACCAGGCCAAGCATGGCGCCCATGAACGCCAGGAAAAACGCGAAGAAACGCGGCACCGGATCGTCCGGCGACATGTAATAACGGGCATAAAGAGAAACGAGCGTGCCGATGCCCAGTACCAGCATCGAGAACAACCAGGCGAAGCCATCCATGCGCAGAACGAAGTTCAGCCCCAGGCTCGGCAGCCACATGAACTCTTCGCGGATCACGCCGCCGTGGGCAATTTGCGGGTACAACATCGCGACCTGGACGGTGCCGATCAAAGCGACCAGGCCTGCCAGGAGGGATTCGGTATTACGCGCGTTGTGTGGCAGCACCGCTGCCAGACAGCTGCCAATGAATGGCAGAAGCAGTAGAACTATCAGGGACATAGGCTTCTAATCTGCGGAAGTTTGTGAAGCATCATACGTGCCAGCTCCCTGATCACCAAACGCCAGGATGTCTCAGAATCCTACAAAGTAGTCTCAAAATTTGTGTTTGGCGTTATTTCAGGCCAAGGGAAGGTGTGGCAGATGGCCCTTACGCGAGCAAGCTCGCTCCCACATTTTGAAATACATTCCAGTGTGGGAGCGAGCTTGCTCGCGAAAGCGTTGGCGCAGGCGCTGAAGGTATTGCCGATCAGCCCTGCGTTTCTCGCTGCAGCTCAACATCGGTTTCTGCGGCCTTACCCTTGGTCTTCAACTCACTGACAATCACCGCCGCCACAATCAACCCCGCGCCCACCAGTGCAATCGCCGGCAACCGCTCCCCGGCAATCCGCCCGACAATCCCCGCCCACACCGGCTCACCGGCATAGATCAACGTGGCCCGAGTCGGCGAAACACTCTTCTGCGCCCAGTTCATCGCCACCTGAATCGCCGCACTCGCTGCGCCCAACCCCAGCGCTGTCACCAGCAGGGTCCAGGAGAAATCCGGAATCAGTTCACCGGTCGGCACAACCATCAAAAAGGACAGTGCCGACGTCACCGCCAGTTGCACCACGGTCACCCGGCGCACATCGACTTGCCCGGCGTAGGTGCTGATCAGAATGATCTCGGCGGCTATGGCGATGGCGCTGATCAACGTGACAATTTCACCGGGACTGAAATTCAGCGCCGCCCCGGACGGACCCGACAGCAACATCAAACCGGTAAACGCCAGCATGATACCGATGCTCGGCATCAGTCCCGGCCGACGGCCGAGCACCAGCCATTGCAGCAACGGCACGAACGGCACGTACAGCGCGGTGATGAACGCCGATTGACTGCTCGGAATCGTTTGCAACCCGACCGTCTGCAAGCCGTAACCGAGCATGATCGCCACACCGATGAAGGCACCGGCCCTGAGTTCGAAAAGGGTCAGCTCACGTAGATGTCGCCAGGAAAACAACGCGACAATGCACGCCGCTGCGGCAAAACGCAGGCCGACAAAAAACATCGGGCCGCTGACGGTCATCGCGTGCTGAACCAGCAGGAAAGTGCCGCCCCAGACCATGGTGATCAGTACCAGCACGCACTCGGCTTTGCTGAAGCGAGAGAAACGGAGGGAGGCGGGGGAGTTGTTCTGCGACGTCATGACCTTGCGCACTATAAAAAGGAGGCCGCACAATGCGCCCAACGTTGCGCAGTATACTGCCCAACTTCACCGAGTGAGCAATATAGTGCACAAAGATTCAACGCAACGCGCCTCTGTTTTGCAACACGTCAGCCAGAACGTCCGGCGTCTGCGGCACGCCGCCGATATGAGCCAGACCGCGCTGGCAGAAAAGTCCGGGGTCAGCCGGCGCATGCTGGTGGCGATTGAGGCGGGTGACAAAAATGTCAGCCTGACCACCCTCGACCGCGTTGCCGAAGCGCTCGATGTGGCGTTCAGCGATCTGATCCAGGCACCGGATGCCCGCGACTCGAGCCGCATCAACGAGGTGGCATGGGCAGGAACCCACCCGGGCAGCAAAGCCGTGCTGCTCTCCAAAGCCACGGCGACTCGCGAAGTCGAGCAATGGGAATGGTGCCTGCAACCGGGCGAGGTCTATCCGTCGCAAGCGGATTCGGAAGGCTGGAGCGAGCAGATTTTCGTCTTTGAAGGTTGCCTGACCTTGATGCTCGGTGATCAGCCTCAGCACATTGGCACAGGTGAGTTTTTCATGTTTGCCAGCAACCAGCCGCATTCCTATCGCAACGATGGGGATATTGCGGCTCGGTTTATTCGCAATGTGGTGATTTGAATGAGTCAGAGCGTAGACATCCTGATTATCGGCGGCGGCCTCAGCGGCACGATGCTGGCTGTGCAATTGCTGCGTCTACCCGGCCGGCGCAAGATTCTGGTAATCGAGCCGCGTGCCGAACTGGGGCGGGGTGAAGCTTACAGCGCGGTCGAGCTGGGTCACACGCTCAACGGCAACGCTGCGCGCATGAGTGTTGATCCGGATAACCCTCATGATTTGACGCAATGGCTGACCGAGCACATTGCCGGCGGTGGCTGGCCTGAATCCGCCGAGCAGGATGTGCCGGTCAGCGAACTGTTTCCGCCGCGTGGATTGTTCGGCGTCTATGTGCAGCAGCGCCTGGCCGAGGCGCGCAGAGTCGGGGCGCTGAATGGTTCAAGTGTTGAACACATTCGTGCGGAAGTCGTCGACCTGCAAGTTGATGCCGGTTCAGTGCAACTGACGTTGAGCGATGGTCAGTCATTGCGCGGTGGCTATGCGGTACTGGCGACCGGAATGTTTCCGGCTGCGCGAACGCCGCAGAAAGCCTCCAGTGGCCTTAACGCGGCCGCTCTGGATCCTTGGAATGTCACGTTGATGCGTCAACTCGATCCGCAATCGACCGTACTGATCATCGGCTCCGGCCTGACCATGGTCGATGCCGTGGTGTCGCTGGAGCAAGCCGGGCATCGAGGCCCGATCGAAGTATTTTCCCGGCACGGCTTGTTGCCCCATGTACGCCGACAGCCGCCGGCCTGGGTGGATTTTCTTGGCGATGATCACAGCCTGCGCACACCACGACAGTTGTTAGGTGAATTGCGTCGGCAATGCCTGGCCGCCATCGCACAAGGCATCGATTGGCAGGCGCCGCTGGACACGGTTCGGGTGCACATCGCTCGTTTGTGGAGTCAGGCGACTGACCTGCAGCGGCGACAATTCGTACGGCATGTACGTCCGTGGTGGGAAAGTCATCATCACCGTTCGCCGCCGTTGAGTGCGCAGCTGGTTGAGCGATTGCACAACGAAGGGCGATTGCGGATTCAGGCAGCGTCGTTCAAAGGGCTTGAGTCAAGTCCGGAGGATGGTGTCCGGATTCGTATAAGGCGTCGCGGCGAGTCTGAATCTTGCGTGGTGCAGGGTGCTGCATTAATCAATTCCAGTGGCATCGAATACGACTGGCGCCGGGTGGCGCGACCGTTGCCGCAGCAGGTGCTGGCGCGTGGTCTGGTGCAACCGGGGCCATTGGCGTTGGGGATCGCGGCGGCCGGGGATGGCGCGGTGCTGGATGCCGAGGGACGCGCGGCTGGCCGACTGTTTGCCATGGGGCCACCGTTGCGCGGGATGTGGTGGGAGAGTACGGCGGTGACGGATGTGGCGTTGCAGGCCAAGGCGTTGGCTGCGCGGTTGGCGGACAGGTCAGAAATTTGAGGTGTGCTTGGCAGCCTCTTCGCGAGCAGGCTCGCTCCCACAGTTGATTGGGTGAATGCAGATTTTGTGTACACATCCAGACCTTGTGGGAGCGAGCTTGCTCGCGAAATCGGTGTGTCAGTCGAAATCAAAAGTGACTGATATACCGCTATCGCGAGCAGGCTCGCTCCTACATTTGTAGCGTGGTAACCGAAAGAGTTAAGCCACCACTCGATAGCACGGCACATACGCCGCGCCACCCGGCAGTTTCATCCGGTGCTGGGCGACGAAGGCTTTGAGCAGGGCATCGAGCGGTTGCATGATCGCGGCGTCACCACGGATCTGGTACGGCCCGTGTTCTTCGATCAGGCGAATGCCCTTGTCCTTGACGTTGCCGGCGACGATCCCGGAGAACGCCCGGCGCAGATTGGCCGCCAGTTCGTGCGGTGGCTGGTCGCGGTGCAGTTTCAGGTTGGCCATGTTTTCGTGGGTCGGATCGAACGGGCGCTGGAAGCCCTCGTCGATTTTCAGCAGCCAGTTGAAGTGGAACGCATCGTTGCGCTCGCGGCGGAACTGCTTCACCGCTTTCAGGCCTTGGGTCATCTGCCGCGCCACTTCGGCCGGGTCGTCGATGATGATTTCGTAATGCTGCTTGGCCGCTTCACCGAGTGTGGCGGTGACGAAGGCGTCAAGTTGTTCCAGATACGGCGCGGCATGTTTCGGCCCGGTGAGGATCACCGGGAACGGCAGCCCTTTGTTGTCCGGGTGCATCAGGATGCCGAGCAGATAAAGGAACTCTTCTGCCGTACCGGCGCCGCCCGGGAAAATAATGATGCCGTGGCCAACGCGCACGAAGGCTTCCAGACGTTTCTCGATGTCCGGCAGAATCACCAGCTCGTTGACGATCGGGTTTGGCGCTTCAGCCGCAATAATCCCCGGCTCGGTCAGGCCCAGGTAGCGACCGCCGTGAATGCGCTGTTTGGCGTGGGCGATGGTCGCGCCTTTCATCGGGCCTTTCATTACGCCGGGGCCACAGCCGGTGCAGATGTCGAGGCTGCGCAGGCCCAGTTCGTGGCCGACTTTCTTGGTGTATTTGTATTCTTCGGTGTTGATCGAGTGGCCGCCCCAGCACACCACGATCTTCGGCTCGACGCCCGGACGCAGGGTGCGTGCGTTGCGCAGCAGGTGGAAGACGTAGTCGCTGATGCCTTGCGAGGTGGTCAGGTCGATGCGTTGGCTGTCGAGTTCGTTTTCGGTGTAGACGATGTCGCGCAGGGCGCTGAAGAGCATTTCGCGGGTGCTGGCGATCATTTCGCCGTCGACAAACGCGTCGGCCGGAGCGTTCAGCAGTTCCAGGCGTACGCCGCGATCCTGTTGGTGAATGCGGATTTCGAAGTCCTTGTAGGCTTCGAGGATGGTCTTGGCGTTATCGACATGGGCGCCGGTGTTGAGGATGGCCAGGGCGCACTGGCGGAAGAGGGTATAGGTACTGCCGGATCCGGCTTCGCTCAGTTGCTGAACTTCACGTTGAGAAAGGGTTTCCAGACTGCCTTTCGGGCTGACCGAGGCATTGATTACGTGTCGTTGGGTCATGCAATGATCCTTAAAACGATGTCATCTCAAGACTAGGCGATGGCATCCGAATAGTGTGTATCCATGAATGAAGATGGCACGATCTGCGCTGTACCGCCATGTCCCCGTTGGACGCTGAAAAGATGAAAAGGAGCCCCAGCATAGCTAAATCCGCGGTAGAGGCGATAATGCGCCGGCCGGTTTTTTCAGTTAGCCCTTTTGTCGCTCAAGGAAGTCATTTGTGATGTTCGAGATTCAGCCGATGGACGCCGCCACCTTTCGCCAGCAGACCCGACGCAGCACGGTCATCATCGCCGTGCTGTTCCTGGTGCTGGCGATGCTGTTTTCCAGCGTCGCGGTGGCGTTGTTCGGCGAGCCCGGCGGCGATAACCTGCGCTTCAATGTCGGCGGGGTGTTTGTCGCATTTTTGCTGACCGCCGCGTTATTGCGCGGGCGCTTCTGGAATCAGAGCTGGATGGCGCCGGCGGTGTACAGCTGGCGACTCAAGCGCAGTCTTATGAGCATCACCAATGTGATGCATAACGTGACTGCGGCGGTGGAGCAAAACGATCCGACGGCGATGAAGGTTTTGCGCTTCTATCATCTGGGTTTGATGCAAATGCACGAACTGGACGGCAACTCCAGCGATCACGGGCAGCTGTGGCGCGAAGCCGAAGCACACAAAGAGCGGATGCAGGCGCAGGGACTCGACACCGAGCAGACGCGCCTGGATCCGGCCTGGCTGGAGGCGTTGAAGCCGACGTCGCGCTGATCACAGCGCTCGACGCCGCTTCCACAAACGGATCAAGCGGCCATACACCAGCAGGTTGACCGCCAGCACCACGCTGCCGAGCGCCAGTTGGATCTGCGGGGTGAGCCCGGCCGGGTAGATGATCGGCCAGATGTAATGCTCGATGAAGCCGCCGGCATATTCGGTCTGCCCGGCGGCGTGGCGCATAAGGTTTTCCCAGTAGGTCAGCGGGCAGGTCAGGTGCAGCACCTCGACCGCCACGCCCCAGGCGGCGGCCGGTAAATGCAGCCACATCACCCGTGGCCATTTGAGCACCAGCAGCCCGCCGAACAGCACAAACAGAATGAAGCACAAATGAAACAGCACCAGCCCGTCGGCTGCGATTCGGTACAGCATGTCGTCTCCCTGACGCGGTTGTGAATGGCGCTATGTTACGCCGCTCAGGGCATTGAAGGTCAGTGCGAAAGTCAGCGGATTACGCGCGCATCCGCCGATTCCCACAAGTGCGCAAGATTGTTCAAGCCAAAAAGGCGAAATGGCTGGCACAGTCTCCAACCGTTTTCCTGGTTGAAGAACGTTTATGTCTGATTCACTTATGCCGCGCAGTGCGTTCCTTCGCGGCGCTGCGGCGATCATGCCGTTGTCGCTGGCCACCGCGCCTTGGGGGCTGCTGGCCGGCTCCATGGCGATCGAAGCCAAGCTCACGCCGCTGCAAGGGCAGGGCTTGTCGAGCATTGTGTTTGCCGGCGCGGCGCAATTGGTGGCGATCGGCATGCTCAAGGGCGGCGCGGGGATTTTTTCGATTCTGCTGACCACGCTGCTATTGACCTCGCAGCACTTGCTCTATGGCATGAGCATGCGTTCGGTGATCTCGCCGCTGCCGGGGCGCTGGCGCATGGGACTGGGCTTTTTGCTCACCGATGAGTTGTTTGCGCTGACCAGTCAACATGATCGCCAGCAGTTCAACCGCTGGTATGCGCTGGGCGTCGGCCTGACGTTCTACATCGCGTGGAATCTGTTCACCCTCGCCGGCATCGTCCTCGGCAGCAGCATTCCGGGGCTTGAGCACCTGGGGCTGGATTTCTCGATTGCCGCCACGTTTATCGCGTTGATCACGCCGGTGGTGCGTAACGTACCAACCGTAGTGTGTGTGGCGGTGTCGCTGTTTTGTTCGGTGTTGTTCAGTTATTGGCAATGGGGTTCGGCGCTGGTGTTGTCAGGACTGGCCGGAATGACCGCAGGGTTTATCTGCAACAAGCTGTATCGGGAGCGCACATGATGGTTTGGGCGGTGATTTTTGGCATGGGGCTTCTGGTGTTTCTCAATCGCTACGTGTTTCTCGAACCGCGCTTACCCTTGCGGCTGAGCAGCAACGCGCGGCAGTTTCTCGGTTTTGCGGTACCGGGGATGCTCACCGCGATCTGCGGGCCGATTGTCTTCATGCCCGACAAACAACTGAATCTGCAGTGGGATAATCCGTACCTGCTTAGTTCGCTGGTGGCGATCGCTCTTGTCATCTACACGCGCAATACTTTGCTCAGCATGCTGTTGAGCATGGCGTTCTTCTTTTTGCTGCGCTGGTGGCTGTAAGTTGTCTGTTCTACGCTTTAGGGATGAAGACTGATAACGGGAGGTGCACATGGCGACTGAGCAAAAGCATCCAGACACGGATGACGAAGACACGGACGAACCGACGCAAGAAGAAATAGAGCGTGAAAAGCACAAGGAACAGACCTGGAAGCACGATGATGGCCGAGAGCTTTCGGATCCTGACCGCAAATTTTGAGTGACTTCTACGAAAAAGCCCCGCAAGTGCGGGGCTTTTTTACGGTTTCAAAGATCGTCCAGCTGCGTGAAATCGGGGTGTGTGGCCCGATATCCCAAGGTTCGATCAATCCACGCATTCAGCTCGTTGACCATCACCGGCGCGTGGCCAGGATACCCTTCAAGAGTGGTGCGCAGGATATGGTCGATATCGGGTACGGCACGCAGGTTTCGGGTCTTGATGTAGTGGCCGATAAAACAGTCGAGTTCAAAGCGTTCTGTCATCGACAGATAAATACACTCCAGGCCGCTGACCTGTTTGATTGCAAAATCGTCGCGCAACTTATTTCTCTGCAAGGCTTGTAGACGTTAGGGGTTCCTGGTTTGTTGACTCTTTGGTCAACTGGTATACCAAATGGAAATGCGGCGCGCATGCTATCTGTAGTGCATCTAAATGTATGTATGACGGTTGAAATGTCAGACAGGCGGTTAGTTCATTCGAACGTGTGTTTTATGTGCGCCGTCTCAAAAATGAAACAGGGTTTGTAACGGCAGTGATTCGCTTTATGAGTTGCTAAAGTTTGCAATAGTTTTATTCCTTATAACGCTGCGTCAAAAGATCGCAGCCTTCGGCAGCTTCTACATTGATAGACGCGTGAAGTCGGCAAATGTTTAAGTCTGCTCAATAATCAAACTGGCCCCCTGATTGCGTACGTTACCAACAGCTTTGCCGACTTTGTACCATTCGAATACTTCACTGCCTTCAGCTTCAAACAGCAGCATTTGTTCGGCGCGCTCAACCGGCGTCGCCGGATCCAGCCACTCAGGCACCAACTCTGCGCGGAACACTACTGGTCGGCGATCATGGATATCGAGCATGCCGCCGACGGCATCGGCGGTGACAATCACGAAACCGTCGTCATCCCGAGCCGGCGTTTCGGCTGTCGGAAATTGTCCGATGGCCGCGCAGAAAACTGCACCGTGGTCCGCCCGACGAATCAGCCAAGGTTGTCGGGTTTTATCCTCGCTATCGACCCATTCAAACCAGTTGTCCACGGGCACGATCAAACGATGTCGCCAGATCGCCCGGAAGAACGGGCCATGGGCGACTTTCTCGACCCGGGCATTGATCGGTGGCGGGCGATCCTTGGCCCAATGCGGACGCCAGCCCCAGCGCAGATTGTCGGCATGCAGGTGCTGCCCTTGTTGATGCAGGACGGCCAGCGCAGTGGTCGGCGCCGCGTTATAGCGATCAAGCGGCGCTGCGCCGACGTGATTGATCAACGCGTCGGGAATGCTCAGCACCGCGACGAAGTCGTGAATGCCACGGTACTGCGAAAGTCTTCCGCACATGGTCCGATCTCCGGTTGCAGATTTCAGCTTAGTCGCTGGCGCCCTGTCCGGTGAACGTGTCACGCCAGCTCAGCCAGCGGCGTTCGAGCATGGCCAGCAAGCCGTCGCTGAATTTACCGAGCAAGGCGAGCACGATGATCGCGGCCAGCACGATGTCCGGCCGCGAGGTTTCCCGGCCGTCACTGAGCAGATAGCCCAAACCCTTGGTGGCCGCGATCAACTCCGCTGCGACGAGAAACATCCACGCCAGGCTCATGCCACTTCGCAGCCCGGTGAACAGGCCGGGGAGGGCGGCCGGCAGCAATATTCGCCGTACCAGTTGCAAGCGGCTGAAGCCATAGATGCGGCCGACTTCCACCAGTTTGCGATCAATGTCGCGAATAGCTGCGACCACGTTGACGTACACCGGAAAGAACGCACCAATGGCGATCAGGACGATTTTCGACGTCTCGTCGATGCCCAGCCACAACAGCAGCAGTGGCACCCAGGCCAGGCTCGGAATGGAACGCAGGGCGGCAAAGGTCGGTTCCAGATAGGCCTCGGCTTCGCGGCTCAAGCCAACCCAGGCGGCAAACACCAGCGCCAGACTGGCGCCAATGGCAAACCCCAGCAACACGCGCATCAGGCTGGCGCCGATGTGTTTCCATAGCGCACCTTCAGCGAGGTCAGTGAGGGTCAGGGCGATTTCGCTCGGCGCCGGCATCTGGTAGGACGGTAGCCAACCGATGCGGACGATAATTTCCAGCGCCACGATGATCAGCAACGGCAGGGCCAGGCCTTTGCAGCGGCGCTGCCACGTCGGATTTAAACGCGCAGGACGCTGGCGCGGTACGGCAAGTGGCGCGGGCAAGTCTTTGCTGCGAGTGGTCATGGTTTTGGCTCCGCTCACGACAAATCCGCGGCGGGCGCGGATTTGTCGCGAGGCTGATCGGTTACTGGTGGGCGACGGCTTGCTGCACACCGCTGTCGAGCAATTGATCGATGACTTGATCGACATTCACCCCACGGCGCACCAGTTCCTCGGAGACCAGAATCGGCGCTGCAGCCTTGGAGGCGCTGATGTCCTGTTGGCTCAGTTGCGGGCTGCTCAGGTCAGTGCGCGACAGTTGCAACTTGGCCACATCCAGCGGTAAGCCGGACTCCTTGGCGAGAAGGGCGGCGAACTCATCGGGATTTTTCAGCGCCCAGTCGCGGGCCTGTTCGTAGGCCTTGATCACGGTGTCGATGGTTTGCGGGTGCTCTTTGGCGTACTGCTCGGTGACGCTGACCACGCCGTAACTGTTGAACGCCGGGTTGCGATAGAGCAGGCGCGAACCGGCCTGCACCTGACTGGCGGCCATGTGCGGATCGAGTCCGGCCCAGGCGTCGACATCGCCTTTTTCCAGCGCCGTGCGGCCGTCCGGATGTTGCAGGTGAACCAGTTCCACATCGTCTTTTTTCAGCCCGGCCTGTTGCAGGCTGCGCAGGGTGAACAGATACGGATCAGTGCCCTTGGTGGCGGCGATCTTTTTGCCCTTGAGGTCGGCGACGGTCTGGTAAGGAGAATCCTTGCGCACCACCAGCGCTGTCCATTCGGCGCGGCTATAGACATAGACGGATTTGATCGGGCTGCCGTTGGCGCGGCTCAGCACTGCAGCAAGGCTGGCGCTGGAAGCGAAATCCACGCCGCCGCTGTTGAGGTATTCCAGCGAGCGATTGCTGCCCTGGCTCAGTACCCAGCTGACCTTGGTCTGCGGCAAGGCTTTTTCGAGGAAGCCGAAGTGCTTGAGCACCAGACTGACCGGCGAGTAATAAGCGTAGTCGAGATGCACTTCTGCCGGCGCGGTTTCAGCCGCGTGGGCGAGCGGTTGCAGGCTCAGTGCCACTGCGCTGGCGGCCAGCAGGGTTTTTAGTCGAGGAAAGAACGATGTCATGGGGCGCTCCGGCAAAGGCACAGGTTTCTTATGTCCAAAAAGATATTTTTATCGAATGCTTCCTGCATGATTGGAATATTGCAGGCTCTGTGCCATGTGCTTGAAAGTGCCGGCTTATAAGGGGTTCAAGGCACGAAGGTGGGTTTTGACTGTTGATTGGGCAACACTGTGATTTGCCACTGTTGCTACGCCAACAGTTGAAATCGACAGTGATGAGCTTATGCATTAATCGAATTTAAAAACCAAGAAACAAGAGCGTTATGGTCTATGCAATTTCCCTTTGCAGGACTCGCCATGAAGCTTTCTCGTTTCCTACGCGGTGCGTTAAGCGCAGCACTGTTTACTTCGCCACTTTCCTACGCAGCCGAGACTTTGGTCCTGCACGTCGGTGATCAGAACTATTACAACATCCGTGCCTCGGTAGAGGCGTCCGGTGTGTTGAACGATGCGCCTTATACGGTCGACTGGAAGCACTTCCAGGCCGCCGCACCTTTGGCGGAAGCGTTGCAAACCGGTTCGCTGGACCTGGGCTTTTTGGGCGATTCCGGTTTTCTGTTTCTGGCTGCCAAGCAGGCGCCGGTGAAACTGATTGGCGTGTCGCGGCAGAATCCGGACACCATCGCGTTGTTGGTACCCAAGGATTCGCCGGTGAAAACCATCGCCGATCTGAAAGGCAAAAAGGTCGCTTACTGGCCTGGCGCCTGGAGCCAGCAGTTGACCTTGCGTGCACTTGAGCAGGGCGGTCTGCCGGAAAACTACGTCGACTTCGTCAAACTGATGCCAATCGATGCCGCCGCAGCCCTGCCACAGGGCAGCATTGACGCTTTCCCGGTGTGGGAGCCGTACATTTCCCAGCAGATCGTGTTCTCCGGTGCGCGGCCTATCCTGACCGCAAAAAACCTGATGCCGGGGCTCAGTGCAATCGCGGCGTCAACGCCGTCGATCGACAGCAAACGTGCAGCGATTGAGGATTTTCTCGGTCGTTTGAAACAGGCTCGGGCGTGGGTCGACAGCCACACGGACGAATACGCCGATCTGTGGGCGAAGAAAGCCAATCTCGATCAGCAGGTGTCGCGCCACTGGTTGCGTCAGGCGCACATGACGGTTGGGCCGGTAGATCAGCAGGCTGCGACGGATCTGCAAAGTACCGCTGATTTCCTGTTCAAAGTGAAGGCGCTGCCGGCACCGTTGGCCACCGCCGGGATTATCGACACGTCTTTTCAACAAGCATTGGCTCACTGAGCGAGCGCCGGAACCAAACCCTGTGTACCTTATCCAACCTCGGCTCGAATATCCGAGCGCAGGGATGGATAAGGGCGAGGGAGTTTTGCCAATCGATCACATGACGGCAGCCGCCGTGCTCAAGGCAAAACATGACATCCGGATTCAAACTTCTTTGTGCCGCGCTGATTGCTCTCGGGCTGACCGGTTGTATCGCCGCCCCGATCGAAATGACCGCGCAAACCGAAACGCGCCTGAAAACCCAGGCACCGGTGCGCTTTCTGTTGACGTTCGACGACGGCCCCAGCGCTTCGAGTTTGTGGAATCCGTCGGCCACGGTGCTCGACAGTCTCAAGGACAATCCGCTGATGCCGAATATCAAAGCGGTGTTCTTCGTGCAGACGCGCGCGCCGCGAGCGGGCAACAGTGACATCGGTCGCGGCATCATGCGGCGTGAGCATGAGGAAGGCCACATACTGGCGTTTCACACGGCCACCCACTGGCACACCAATCATCGCTTGCTCGATCCGCAGGAACTCGAAGAATCGCTGACCAACGGCACGGCTGATATCGCTGCCATCACTGGCGCGCCGCCGAAGTTGCTGCGCCCGCCGTTCTGGAATTACGACAAACGTACCTTTGCCGCTTATCAACAGCATGATTTGCATGTGTTGCTCACGGATTTAAGTGCCAACGATGGCAAGATCTGGGGCTTCAATGCCAGCCCGAGGCGTCGGGCAAACATGCTGCGACAATTATCAGAAGTTCGTGAACGGATTGCCCTTGGCGAATTTCCGACCGTTGACGGGGTGATTCCGGTAGTAGTGACGTTTCATGATCTGAATCGCTATACCGCGCGGCACACGCGCGAATACCTGCAGATTCTGCTCGATAGCGCCGCCGCCACGGGCGTGAAGCTGGCGGACAAGCCTTTCTATGATGATCACGCCGCGCTGGAGAAAGCCGCACTGGCGCGCACCGTGGAGAGCAGCTCGGAGGCGGTGAATTTGCCGGGGATGTGGAACTGGATCTGGGATCATGACGCGCACTGAGGGCGTGGATGAAAGTTGTGATCCGGTTGGCATTTTTGTCTTGAGCAAGACAGGTATTGCTCATCTATGCTCAACCGGTCGACCGACTCATCGCCTGTGAGGCGTTCACTCATGCTTGCCATTGACGATATCTGCCGGATTGTCGAATCCGGCTTTCCTGCGTTCAAGTGCGATTGCATACCAAGTACGCAGGGCCTGCTGCAAATCAAGGTTTATGAGCCAGACAGCGGGCGTGTCGAATTGCTACTCAATGGCGTTTCCCCGGAACACCTCGTCACGATCCGTGACATTTCCAACTTCATCGGTGAGTTGCGTACCGAAATGAGCGCGGGCCGCCGCGCGTTCGCTGGCTAACGCCTCATAAACGCCGTTGAAACGCTTGAACGATGCGTAACGTCGCTTCGCTGGTGTTCAGATTGCGCACTGCGTCCAGTGGATGCCAGATGCAATCGATGATCTCGTTCTGTGGACGCACTTGCTCGAAGTCCAGCACGGACGCCTCGTAGACATGATGCCGCGTGCTGCCGCTCTGCAATTCCATTAAGTACAACACATCGTCGGCGTCCAGGCCGGTTTCTTCTTGGAGTTCGCGCACGGCAGCCTCCGCTCGGGTTTCCCCGTGCTCGACCTTGCCGCCGGGCAATGTCCAGCGGCAGTGGGGTTTGCGTACCAGGAGAATGTGGCGATCCTGTTCGCATATAACGGTTGCACGTACTTTCATCTGTTACCTGTTTTTACTGCTTGTCACAAAATAGAAATAAAACTGCAATATTTGAGCCGAGCCTTGTGGCAAAGGTTCATGGGAGTTTGGAGCGTTCGCTATTTTGAAAAGTGCCAGATCCTTGACTGTTGCGGCTGGCGACATCCGGTCGGCATTTCGGGCGGGTCAGGGTGTAAGGTAAAATCGTGAAGCGGGATCTGACCGTTAGCAAAAAATGGAGGTGTCCATGAGCATGCCGATGTTGAACAAGATGCACATGAACGGCTATGACGTGCTGAGCGTGAACAATGGCCCATGGCGGGTTTGCACCCAGGGCGATCGGCTGGCGTCGTTTGGCAGCCGGGAGGAAGCGCTGGCCTATGCCGCCGCACTGCCTGGCTACAAAAAACGCTCGACGCGCGCGCAAAGTCACAAAACCCACTGACAGGCAGGCTGTAACGAAAGAACCCCGGCATGTGTCGGGGCTTTTGTTTGAGGTAGGCGGGTGGGTCTCAGTGGACCTTGGTTCGGCTGATGGCGCGGGCTTTCACTTCCTTGGCATAGAGTTGCAGCCGTTCTTCATCGCTTTGCAGCACCTCACAGGATCTCAGCACGCTTTGCGCATCTGCTTCATTGCCGGATTTGCGCAGTTGTTCTGCGATACGTTTCAGGTCGACCGCCGACCATCTCAAGTCCGATGCAACGCTTTGCAGGTCGCGTTGAAGTTCGTGTTCGTATTCATTGAGCCGCATGATCACCTCCAGAACATTCTCGGTAGAAAAGAGTAGTCGCATTTTTCGTCGATGGGCAAAGCCTGTTCGTCAGTACGCTGAACGGTTGTGAAAAGTTGTGCAGATTGCGCCAAGGGCGCGGTGCCACGATGGATGTGCACCCGGTTACGCGCTACATTCAGCTTTTTCAGATCAGGAATACACCATGCGGATATGGATCGGGACTCTGGCGTTGACCCTGTTGGCGGGTTGCTCGTTGCCGGCATCGCTGGTGCCGGGTGAGCCGAATATCAGCAAGACCAGCGCCAAGTCGCCCAAGGACTATGCTGCGTGTTTATTACCGTTGTGGCAGAAGGATGTGGCCAAGACTTCGCAGACATCGATTTCCAACGGCTACCGCATCACGGCGCCAAGCATCATCACGGCGGACGAGATCCTCGACATCGTCAAGTACAAGGATGGCAGCCGGGTTTCGTTGTATCAGGGGCCGCCGTGGGCCAAGTCCGGGTCGTTGCGCCAATCGGTGCGTGACTGCCTGTAACGACGCCTGCAGAGACAAAAAAAGCAGAAGCCGTATCGTCGGTTTCTGCTTTTTTTTGCCTGCCTGGAGACTGATAAGGTGGGATCTGATTCGCGAAATGAGCGGTGACAGTTGCGCATGAAGGGTTTCCTCCGTGTGCACTAGGCTTTTGCTGGGCGGTCGATAGTCAGATCGGCCGGTCTTTCAAGGAGCCTCGGATCATGGATGATCTGGTCAAAGAAGTTATTCCGCTGTTGCAGTACCTGATTCCCGGTTTTTTGTCGGCGTGGATTTTTTATTCGCTGACGGCTTTCAAACGACCCGATACGTTTGGGCAGATTGTGCAGGCATTGATTTTTACGTTTGTGATTCATGGGGCGGTATTGGGGATTGGCACTCTGTGTCTTTGGGTGGGTTCGAAAGGTCTTTCTGTCGGGCGCTGGGATGCCAAGACCGAAACGATGTGGGCATTCGTTGTGTCGGTGACGCTCGGGTTGCTTTCCTGCTACCTGGCCACGAATGACAAATTGCATGGCTGGTTACGCAGTCGAAATGTCACGAAACAAACTTCCTACCCCAGCGAATGGTTCAGCATTTTTGCCCAGCACCATCGTCTGGTCACACTGCATTTGATCGATGAAAGGCGCGTGTTTGGCTGGCCCGTGGAGTGGCCACCGGAATCCAGCAGTGGCCAGTTCGTCATGCAGAATCCCTGTTGGCTGGATGCGGAAGGGGCAGAAGTGCCTTTTGGCGCTGAGTTTTTGCTGATAGATTCTGGGAAGGTCAAGTGGGTCGAATTCGGCCCGAAATCGGAGGTTTCTTTATGACAGCCAGAGCACCGCAACCAATGCCGGAATGGGTAGCGCGTCGCTACACGAAAGATGGCAAGCCAGTGGCAAATGCGCAGCCCAAGGCACCGAGCGCTCCGCCACCCTTGAAGAGCTAGTATTTCCTTAGCCCCAACCCTCAGCCACCGCCCGGCGAATCGCTTCCAGTAACATCGCAAACGCCGGGTTGTCGTTGTTCTCCCGCCAGATCAGATGCAGCTCGCTCTGCACCCCTTCGCCCAAATCGATATCGCGAAACACTACATTTTTGAACACCACACTGGTGGCGCAGCGCGGTACCAGCGCCAGGCCCATGCCCGCATTCACCAGTGCCAGAATCGTCAGCGACGAGCCCAGCCACTGCACATAATCCGGCGCAACCCGGGCCGAGCGCAGCATCCCCGTCAGCAGTTCGTTGAACGGCGGATACGCGGCGTGGGAATACATCAGGAACGGTTGTTTATCCAGATCACTGACCGCCACTTCAGTCGCTGTTGCCAAGGGATGACCGCTCGGCACTGCCAGTACAAACGGTTCACGCACCAGGCATTCAGTCGCATAGCCCGGCTCCAGTAATGGCGCACGGGCGATGCCCAGATCAATGCGGCGGGCGCGCAGGGCTTCGTGCTGCTGGTAAGTGTTCATCTCCGACAGATCGATTTTCACCTGCGGCTGTTTCAGGCGTGCCTCGGCAATGACCTTGGGCAGAAACTCATACACCGCGCTGCCGACAAAACTGATGTTTACCGAACCGATATCGCCCTCGGCAAACCGCCTGGCGGTGACGGCCGCTTGCTGCGCACGCTCCAGCAGGTTCTGTGCTTCGATGAAAAACGCCCGGCCTGCAGCGGTCAGCGCGACGCTACGAGTGCTGCGGGTAAACAACTCGACACCGAGGTGATGCTCGAGCAACTGAATCTGCCGGCTCAGCGGCGGCTGCGTCATATTTAGCCGTTCGGCGGCGCGGCGAAAGTTGAGTTCGGTGGCGACGGTAGTAAAGCAGCGCAGCTGGGTCAGTTCGAACATTGATCTAATCCGGGTATCAATCGAATGCCAAGTTAGATTAGACGGGATCAATAGTCGCCGTCCATGATCGGTCCATCGCTTTACGCCATCCCTAAAAAAACAAGATCGGAGTCGCCCCTTGAAAACCCTCCAGAGTTCGCTGGACGTCACGGTACTCGCCCGTGCCGCCGCCAAGGTCAAGCGCCACGTGCTGCCGCTGTTCGTGGTGATGTTCATCGTCAACTACATCGATCGGGTCAACATCGGTTTCGTGCGCAGTCACATGGAAACCGATCTAGGCATCGGCGCGGCGGCTTACGGCCTCGGTGCCGGTTTGTTTTTTGTGGGCTACGCGCTGTTCGAAGTGCCGTCCAACATGCTTCTGCAGCGTTATGGCGCACGGGTGTGGCTGACACGGATCATGTTCACCTGGGGCGCCGCCGCCATGGCCATGGCGTTCGTCCGAGGTGAAACCAGTTTCTATGTGCTGCGCTTTATTCTCGGCGCGGCCGAGGCGGGGTTCTTTCCGGGGATCATTTACTACTTCACCCAATGGCTACCGGCCTCCGAGCGCGGCAAGACCATGGCGGTGTTTCTCAGTGGCTCGGCGATTGCCTCGGTGATCTCCGGCCCGGTGTCCGGTGCGCTGCTGCACATCAGTGGTTTGGGGTTGCACGGCTGGCAGTGGATGTTCCTGATCGAAGGCGCGGCGTCGGTGGTGCTATGCGCATTCGTATGGTTCTGGCTGCAATCGCATCCGCGTCAGGCCAAGTGGCTGAGCGAAGAAGAACGCGAAGCGCTGGTGGCGGCGATTGCTGAAGAGCAGCGCGCTCGTGAGTCCTCGCAGGTGGCCAAGCCGTCGATGTTCAAGCTGTTGGCGGACCGGCAGATTGCGCTGTTCTGCTTCATCTACTTCTCCATTGCCCTGACCATTTACGGCGCGACGTTCTGGCTGCCGAGCATGATCAAGAAGATGGGCAATCTCGGTGACTTCCAGGTCGGCCTGCTCAATTCGATTCCGTGGATCATTTCGATTGTTGCCATGTACGGCTTCGCAGCCATGGCCGGCAAGTGGAAATTCCAGCAAGCGTGGGTTGCCTTGACGCTGGTGATAGCAGCGATCGGCATGTTCATGTCGACCACTGGCGGGCCGATCTTCGCCTTCGTCGCCATCTGCTTCGCCGCTATCGGTTTCAAGGCTGCGTCGGCGTTGTTCTGGCCGATCCCGCAAAGCTATCTGGATGCGCGCATCGCCGCTGCGGTGATCGCTTTGATCAACTCCATCGGCAACCTCGGCGGTTTCGTTGCGCCGACGGCGTTCGGCATCCTCGAAGAAACCACCGGCTCCATCGAGGGCGGACTTTATGGCTTGGCGGCGACGTCACTGGTCGCTGCGGTGGTGATCTTTTTTGCCCGCACGGCGCCTGGCGCGAAAGGCAAAAACCTCGCAAAGCCGCATGAGGTCACCGCCGTTGTTGCGACGGCCAGCCCGGCCGCGAGCCATTGAATTGATTGTCGATCTGTCAGGAGCGTTATCTTGAAAATCACCCGCGTAACTGTGACTCCGATTGCCTTTCGCGATCCGCCGCTGCTCAACGCCAGCGGCATCCACGAACCCTTTGCCCTGCGTTCGATCATCGAGATCGAAAGCGACAACGGCTACATCGGCCTCGGCGAAAGCTATGGCGATGCCCCGGCGCTGGCGATTCAGCAGCAGTTGCAGGCGCAGTTGATCGGTCTCGATCCGTTCAACCTCAACCAGTTGCGCGCGATCGTGCAGGCCACCGTCGCTGCGAATAAACCTGCCAGTCTCGCCGGTGCTGAACTGGCGCCCGGTTCCCACGCCAGTAAAGCGGTGAGCAATGCCTACTCGGCGTTCGAAGTGGCGTTTCTCGATCTGCAGGCGCATTACCTGAACGTGCCGCTGGTGGACCTGCTCGGCGGCGCGATTCGCGATGAAGTGCCGTTCAGCGCTTACCTGTTCTTCAAGTACGCGCAGCATGTCGATTCGCCGTACAAACCGGACAATTGGGGCGAGGCGCTCAGCGAGCAACAGATCGTTGCGCAGGCTGCGCGGATGATCGAGGCATACGGCTTCAAGAGCATCAAGCTCAAGGCCGGTACGTTGCCGCCAGAGCATGAAGTGGCGTGCATCAAGGCGCTGAAAAAAGCCTTCCCCGGTTACCCGTTGCGCATCGACCCGAATGGCAACTGGTCATTGGAAACCTCGATTCGCATGGCTGAATTGCTCGGCGATGATCTGCAGTATTACGAAGACCCGACCCCGGGTCTCGACGGCATGGCTGAGCTGCACAAACGCACGGGTCTGCCGCTGGCGACCAACATGGTGGTCACCGACTTCGACGAGTTCCGTCGCAGTGTCGCGCAGAACAGCGTGCAGATTGTTCTCGCCGACCACCATTACTGGGGCGGCGTGCGCGACACGCAGACGCTGGCGAAAATGTGCGATGTGTTCGGCGTTGGTGTGTCGATGCATTCCAATTCGCACCTGGGCATCAGCCTGATGGCGATGGCGCATGTGGCGGCGGCGGTGCCGAATCTGGATTACGCCTGTGATACGCATTACCCCTGGCAGGAGCCGGATGAAGAGGTGATCAAGGGCGGCAAACTGCCAATAGTCGATGGCTGCGTGAAGATCACCCGGGCGCCGGGGCTTGGCCTGGAACTGGATCATGAGCAGTTGGGCAAGCTGCATGATCAGTACCTGACGTGCGGGATTCGTCAGCGCGATGATGTGCGGCAGATGCAGCGCTACAAGCCGGACTGGAGGGCGGTCAAGCCGAGATTTTGATGTCGTGCTCGCTGGCCTCTTCGCGAGCAAGCTCGCTCCCACATTTGATCTGTGGCGTTCACAAATCCTTTGTGGGAGCGAGCTTGCTCGCGCAGGGGGCGACTCATTCCTTCAGAGTGTATGCACCAGCCAATCGCGGAACGCTTTCAGCGACGGCAAATTCTCATTGCGCGGCGGATACACCAGGTAATAGCTGCGCCGACTGGTAATCGGTTCGCCCAATTGCAGCAATTCACCGCTGAGCAACTCATCCTCGACCAGAATTCGCGGCACCAACCCCACACCAATATTCGCCCGCACCGCCTGAATCAAGTGCGAAGTCATTTCAAAGCTTGGCCCGATGCGCATGCTGCGGTGCGGCAAACCGTGATGGCTGAACCATTCCGCCCACGCCTGGGCATTGCTGCTGACGTTGAGCAGCAGTTGCCCGGCGATGTGTTGTTCGGCGTCGTCGCGCTCAGCATCGGACAGTTGCGCACTGGCAATCACCACCAGTTCCTCGGTGTGCAAGGGCAGGGCCGTCAGCCCTGGCCATTCACCGCCACCGACGCAGATCGCCGCATCGATTTCGCTGGTATCGAAGTCGATTGCTTCGATCCGCGAATGCAAATGCACGGTCATGCCCGGATGCGCGGTGTAGAAATCCTTCAACCGTGGCAGCAACCATTTCGAGCCGAAGGTCGGCAGCGTCGCCAGGCGCAGACTGTGAATGCCCGAGCCAAACGCCATCGCCTGCAATGTCGCGCTGCGAATCTGCCCAAGCGCTTCGGCGAGTTCGCGCTGATACATGCGCCCGACATCGGTCAGTACCACTTGCCGGCCTTCACGGCTGAACAAACGCATGCCGAGCATCTTCTCGAGAATCTGCACCTGACGGCTTACTGCACTCTGCGTCAGCGACAGTTCGTGGGCGGCGCGGGTGTAGCTTTCATGGCGCGCAGCGGCCTCGAAGGCCAGCAGTAACGACATGGAAGGGGTGAGCGTGCGCGGATTCATTCGTAAAAGTCATCAATAGCGGGTCGAATTTACGGTTGTCCCGGCGTTCGCCAGCAATGAACATGGGCACCATGAGATGGCGGAGCCTGACGCAATCATTCGTTGCGTACAACTGTTTACCGCCACACGGCCCGATTTGACCGAGATAACCTGACCGATGATTGCCCAGCTGTCCTCCACCAAAGCCCTGACCAGCGATTACCAACAGTTCCTCCAAGCCCTGAAAGCCAGCGGCTTTCGCGGTGAAATCAGCGCTGACTACGCCAGCCGCGTGGTGCTGGCGACCGACAACTCGATCTATCAGCGCCTGCCGCAAGCGGCGGTGTTTCCGCTGGATGCCGAGGACGTGGCGCGAGTGGCACGACTGATCGCCGAACCGGCGTACCAACAAGTGGTGATTACTCCGCGCGGCGGTGGCACCGGCACCAACGGCCAATCGCTGACGGACGGCATCGTTGTCGATCTGTCGCGGCACATGAACCGCATCCTCGAAATCAACGTAGAGGAACGCTGGGTGCGCGTGCAGGCCGGGGTGGTCAAGGATCAACTCAACGCTGCGCTGAAATCCGCCGGGCTGTTCTTCGCCCCGGAACTGTCGACCTCCAACCGCGCCACCGTCGGCGGCATGATCAACACCGACGCCAGCGGCCAGGGCAGTTGCACTTACGGCAAGACCCGTGATCATGTGCTTGAGCTCGATATGGTCCTGCGCGGCGGTGAGCGTTTGCACGGGTTGCCCCTTGAGGAAAAACAACTTGAAGAGTTGTGCGCCCGCGAAGATCGCGTCGGTGAGGTCCATCGTTGCGCACGGCAGATCATTGATGAACAGGGCGAACTGATCAAACAACGCTTCCCTGATCTCAACCGTTGCCTGACCGGTTATGACTTGGCGCATCTGCGTGAGGCGGACAACCGTTTCAACCTCAACAGCGTGCTGTGCGGCGCGGAAGGCTCGCTGGGTTTTGTGGTCGAAGCGCGGCTGAATGTGCTGCCGATTCCCAAGCACACGATGCTGGTGAACATCCGCTACGCCGGGTTCATGGACGCGTTGCGTGATGCGCGGGCCTTGATGGCGCTCAAGCCGCTGTCGATCGAAACCGTCGACTCGAAAGTGTTGTTGCTGGCGATGCAGGACATCGTCTGGCACGGCGTCGCCGAGTATTTCCCGGAAAGTGCCGAGCGCCCGACGCTGGGGATCAACCTGGTCGAGTTTTGCGGTGATGATCCCGAAGATCTGCATCGTCGGGTCGAGGCGTTCGTCGAACACCTGAGCCGCGATCAAACCGTTGAGCGTTTGGGCCACACGCTGGCGGTCGGCCACGCAGCGGTGAGCAAAGTCTATGGCATGCGTAAACGTGCGGTAGGCCTGCTCGGCAACGTTGCCGGTGAAGCGCGGCCGCAGCCGTTCGTTGAAGACACGGCGGTGCCGCCGCAGCACCTGGCCGAGTACATCGCCGAGTTGCGCGACCTGCTCGACAGCCACGGTTTGCAGTACGGCATGTTCGGTCACGTCGATGCAGGCGTGCTGCACGTGCGGCCGATTCTCGACATGAAAGACCCGCAGCAAGCCGCGCTGGTACGTCCGGTGTCCGATGGCGTTGCCGCGCTGACTCAGCGTTATGGCGGCCTGTTGTGGGGCGAGCACGGTAAAGGTCTGCGCTCGGAATACTCACCGGCATTCTTCGGTGAGTTGTATCCGGCGCTGCAAGCGCTGAAAGCTGCATTTGACCCGTTCAACCAGTTCAATCCGGGCAAGATCGCCACGCCGGCCAACAGCGACGCGGCGCTGCTGAAAATCGATGAAGTCACTTTGCGCGGAGAACTCGATCGGCGGATCGACGAGAAGGTTTGGCAAAGCTACGGCGCCGCGATGCACTGCAACGGCAACGGCGCCTGCTACAACTTCGACCCTGATGACGCGATGTGCCCGTCGTGGAAAGCCACCCGCGAGCGTGCGCAATCGCCCAAGGGCCGGGCTTCATTGATTCGTGAGTGGCTGCGTTTGCAGGGCGAGGCGGGCGTTGACGTATTGTCCGATGCCATTCGCAAGCCTGCGTTTTTCAGCTCGTTGTGGCAGCGCTGGCGCAACAGCCGTGCACAGTCCGAGGATTTCTCCCACGAAGTCTACGACGCCATGGCCGGTTGCCTGGCGTGCAAATCCTGCGCGGGGCAGTGTCCGGTGAAGGTCAATGTGCCGGAATTTCGTTCGCGCTTTCTCGAGCTGTATCACAGCCGTTATCTGCGTCCGGCGCGGGATTATCTGATTGCTTCGCTGGAGTACAGCATTCCGTACATGGCGCGGATTCCGGCGCTGTACAACGGTTTGATGGGCGCTTCGTGGGTGCGCGGCCTGCTGGAAAGGGTCGGCGGCATGATCGATGTGCCGTTGCTCAGTCGATTCGATTTTCACGCTGCGATGCGCCGTTGGCAGGTGCAGCCAGCGACGGTGTCGACCTTGTCGGCGCTGACCCCGGCGCAACGCGAGCGCAGTGTGGTCATCGTGCAGGACGCCTTCACGCGTTATTTCGAAGCGCCGTTGCTGGCGGATCTGGTCGAACTGATTTCACGTCTGGGTTATCAGGTGTATCTCGCGCCGTTCAGCGCCAACGGCAAGCCATTGCATGTGCAAGGCTTCCTCTCGGCGTTCAACCGCGCGGCGTTGCGCAACGCTCGGCAGCTGCGTGAATTGGCGGATGTGGGCGTGCCGTTGCTGGGCCTCGATCCGGCGATGACGCTGGTGTATCGCCAGGAATACCTGAAAGTGCCGGGCATGGAGCAATGCCCGGAAGTGGCGTTGCTGCAGGAGTGGTTGCTCAAGGTGATGCCGGAGCAGGCGGCGCAGGATGCAACCGCATCGTTCCGGTTGCTCGCCCACTGCACCGAGAAAACCAACGCCCCGGCCGCGACCCGGCAGTGGGAACAGGTGTTCGAACGCGCAGGATTGAAGTTGGCCACGCAAGCCACCGGTTGCTGCGGCATGTCCGGCACGTATGGCCACGAGGCGCGCAATCGTCAAACCTCAGCGGTGATCTACGAGCAGTCGTGGGCACGTCAGATAGACGCGCCGGCAGAGCAGGGCGAAGCACTGGCCACGGGGTATTCCTGCCGCAGTCAGGTCAAGCGCCAGTCGGATCAGGCACTGCGCCATCCGTTGCAGGTGCTGCTTGAGGTTCAGCGTCGCTGAGGGATTCGTCCGTGTCCGTGTCCCAGATCAGGCGCGGATCGAAACTCATCGCCGCGAGCATGGTGAACACCACGACCAGGCCGAAAAACAGAATGCCCGGTCGCGGCTCGATATCGCCCAGCGCCTGAAACTTCACCAGTGCTGCGACCAGCGCCACCACCAGCACGTCGAGCATCGACCAATAGCCGATCAGCTCGACGAAGCGGAACAGCTTCGAGCGCTCTTTGCGCGCCCAGGCGCTGTCGCGCTGTACGGTCATCAACAGCAGCGTGAGGGCCACGAACTTGACTCCCGGCACCGCGATGCTGGCGATGAAAATGATCAGCGCAATGTCCCACGCGCCGTGTTCCCAGAACTCCAGCACGCCACTCATGATCGTGCTGTCGGCGCCGCTGCCGAGCATGGTGGTGTTCATCACCGGCAGCAGATTGGCCGGCACGTAAAACGCTAGCGCCGCGAGCATGTAGGCCCAGGTGCGCGCCAGTGAATTGGTCTTGCGCCGGTGCAGCGGCGCGTCGCAACGCGGGCACTCGTGCGGCTCGTCGGTCATGTCGCAAGCCAGCCCGCAGCTGTGGCACAGGCACAGATTGAGTTCGCTGGCAGTCGGTGGCCGTTTCATAGAATGTCCCAGAGGTCGCGGATATCGCGACCGGCAATCCTGATCATCATCAAGCTCAGCACCGCTAGCGCAAACAGGCCGATGCCGGGCAACACATCGAGCAATCCGGCCAGTTTGAACACCGCCACCATCGCTCCCAACAGACAAACTTCAAGCATGCTCCATGGCCGCAGGGTTTCCAGCCAGCGCATGCACAGCTTGAAGCCCGGAGCACGTCGCGATGACAGCGCGAAGCTGAGCACCCAGACCAGCAGCACCAGTTGAAACGCCGGGGCAATGATGATCGAAATCGCCGCGACCATCGCCATAAAGGTGATTGGCCCCTGACTCAGCGCCAGCACCGAATCCCACAGTGTCGCGCTGTTTTTCAAGCCTTTGAGGCTGATGCTCATCACCGGGTAGAAGTTGGCAAACAGCCACAGCATCGCAGCGGTGAAGGTCAGGGCCAGACGCTGCTCGACGGTCAAACCGTTGAAGCGCTGCAGTACGCCGCCGCAACGCACACACGAGGTATTCTGGTGTTTGGCCAGCACGGCTTTTTCGTACACGCAGTCGCAGTGCTCGCAGATGATCAGGTGTTCGGTGTTGACCATGGACAACGCTCGACAGCAGCCGCAAGGGCGGGGGACTTGATCACTATAGAAGCCTGAGGCTATTGGGCAACTTGTGCGGCTGAGGTTTTTCTGAGAATCACTATCGATTGAGCTTGGGTTTTTGCTGTTTGTTGTTATAAGGTAACGCGAATTTTTAGGGGTGTTCCTTTTGGGCGCCTGCTGTTATCCCTTCGATTGCGAAACGCTCATGACGATTGTGCTTCCTCGTTCTGCCCCGTTGGTCACTGGCCGGCTGCTGTCCATTGACGCCCTCAGAGGCCTGGTGATTCTGTTCATGCTGCTGGACCACGTGCGCGAAACCTTTTTGCTGCATCGCCAGGTCAGCGACCCGATGGACTTTGCCAGCACCGAGCCGGCGCTGTTTTTCAGCCGCACGTTGGCGCATCTGTGTGCGCCGGTGTTCGTGTTGCTGACCGGATTGTCGGCGTGGTTGTTCGGCGAGAAGTACGCGGGCAAGGCCGATGTCAGTGCGTTTCTGTTCAAACGCGGTCTGTTTCTGGTGGTGCTGGAGTTCACGCTGGTGAACTTCGCGTGGACCTTCCAACTGGCACCGAGTGTGATTTATCTGCAAGTGATCTGGGCGATCGGCTTGAGCATGATCGCCTTGTCGCTGCTGGTGTGGCTGCCGCGCTGGTTGTTGTTGATGTTGAGCCTGACGATCATCGCCGGACACAACCTGCTCGACACTGTGCATTTCCCGGTGGAGTCGGTGCTGCATGTGCCGTGGGCGATTTTGCATGATCGTGGCTGGATCGAAGTCAGCGACACTCTGCGCCTGCGCACGTCGTATCCGTTGTTGCCTTGGATCGGTGTGATCGGTCTGGGTTATGCGCTGGGGCCGTGGTTCGCTCGCGGCGTTGAAGCGGGATTTCGTCAACTGCACCTGCTGATTGCTGGTAGCGCCGGACTGCTCGGTTTTGTCGGGCTGCGGCTGATCAACGGCTATGGCGAGAAACCATGGGCCGTAGGCGACACGTCGGTGCAAACCCTGATGAGCTTTTTCAACATCACCAAGTACCCGCCGTCGTTGCTGTTTATCGCGCTGACCGTGAGCGCCGGGCTGTTGCTGCTACTGGCATTCGAACGCTTGCAGGATCGTCGCTGGATTCGCTGGCTGACCGTGTTCGGTTCGGCGCCGATGTTTTTCTACCTGCTGCACCTGTACACGTTGAAGGTTTTGTACCTGATTGGCGTGGCCTTGTTCGGGCTGAATCAGGGTAGCTATTTCGGTTTTTCGTCCGTCTCGGCAATCTGGCTGGCCGCTGTCATCCTGGCGATTGCGCTGTTCCCGGCCGTGCGCTGGTTCTCT
Source organism: Pseudomonas sp. 43A (assembly GCF_013363935.1). Taxonomy (NCBI): domain Bacteria; kingdom Pseudomonadati; phylum Pseudomonadota; class Gammaproteobacteria; order Pseudomonadales; family Pseudomonadaceae; genus Pseudomonas; species Pseudomonas sp. 43A. Next base: position 4,462,220 of record NZ_CP054880.1, on the reverse strand, counting down.
GTGTTGAAGGCTCGTCGCCGTGACATCGCCTGGCTGAAGTATCTGTAAACGCCTAACGCCGGTTGCGCACGAAGTCGATAAACGCCTTCAGCGCTGCCGGCACATGACGGCGGCTCGGGTAGTACAGGTGCAGGCCCGGATAGTACGGGCACCAGTCTGCCAGCACTTGCACAAGGCGCCCGCTGACGAGGTGTTCGCTGACCATGTCTTCGAACACATAGGCCAGGCCCAGCCCTTGCAGCGCGGGCCCGACCATCAGGCTGACATCGCCGAGGGTCAGCGGGCCGTTGACCTCGATTTCCTGGGCGATGCCGCCGCGTTCGAGTTCCCAGCGGTACATCGAACCGCTGGGGTAGCGGTGGCGGATGCACGGCAGTCCGTGCAGGTCCTCGGGTTTTTGCGGTGCCACATGGCGTTCGAAAAACGCGGGGGAACCGACCACCACTGAACGCATTGTCGGGCCAATTGGCAGCGACACCATGTCGGCTTCCAGACGATCGCCGAAGCGCACGCCGGCATCGAAACCGTTGGCGACGATATCCAGCAGCGCATCGCTCTCGACCACTTCCAGACGAATATCCGGGTACACCTGCAAAAACTCACTGGCAATCGGCAGCAACACCAATTCGCAGGCTTGCCGCCCGCAGGTGATGCGCAGATTGCCCGAGGGTTTATCGCGGAAGTGATTGAGGTCTTCCAGCGCATCGTCGATGTCGCGAAAGGCTGGTTTCAATCGCGCGTACAGGCGCTCGCCAGCCTCGGTCAACGCCACGCTGCGGGTGGTGCGATTGAACAGGCGCACACCAAGACGGTTCTCCAGCGCCTTCACCGAATGGCTCAGCGCGGAAGGGGTCAGGCCGAGTTCGATGGCGGCTTTACTGAAGTTCAGGTACTGCGCGGTGCACAGGAAAACGGTGAGATCCGCCGCCGAAGGTGATTTCATCTGTGAATGCCTTTCACAAAGTCATGCAAAATTGTTGGGATTATCGCATCAGTAGCACGGCTTTAAAGTCGCATCAACTTATCAAACAGGCCCGGCACCCACGTCAGGGTTTCTAACAGGAGAAGTTGTGATGCGTACCTGGTTCATTACTGGTGCTTCCCGTGGTTTTGGCATTCTCATCGCCGAGCAGGCCCTGCGTTCCGGTGACGCGGTCATCGCTACCGCGCGTAACCCGCAAGACATCACCGATCGTCTCGGCGACCAGCCGAACCTGCTGGCGGTGCGTCTGGACGTCACCCGCGAAGACGAAGCGCATCAGGCCGTTGCCGCAGGGATCAAACGCTTCGGCCGGATCGATGTGCTGATCAACAATGCCGGTTTTGGTGTACTCGGCGCGGTGGAAGAAACCAGCGCCAGCGAGACCGAGCGCTTGTTCGCGACCAATGTGTTCGGCCTGCTCAACGTCACTCGCGCCGTGTTGCCGCATATGCGCGCACAACGCAGTGGCCGGGTGATCAACATCTCGTCGATCGGCGGCTATCAGGCGTACATGGGCTGGGGCGTTTACGGCTCGACCAAGTTCGCCGTCGAGGGCATCACCGAAGCGTTGCATCAGGAACTGGCACCGCTGGGCATTCACGCCACGGTGGTCGAGCCGGGCTTCTTCCGCACGGATTTCCTTGATGAGCAATCGCTGATCAAGACCGCGTTGGTGCTGCCGGACTACGACGAAACCGTGGGCAAGATGCGCGTGTTCGCCGAAGCGGCCAATCATGCACAACCGGGTGATCCGCTGAAGTTTGCCGAGGCGATACTGGCGCTGGTCAATGCACCGAACCCGCCGCTGCGACTGGCGCTGGGTAGTGACACGGTTGCGCGGATCGAGGCGAAGAATCGGCTGGTGGCGCAGGAGTTGGAACAGTGGCAGGTATTGGCGCTGTCGACCGACTTCAACAACTGAACGCCAGAGCTGTGAGAGCGAGGCCGCTCGCTCTCATTGTCACCGTCTGCAAACTTCGGTGGATTTTTCACGCCTTATCCGCTGCGTAATGCAGCTTATTGATCCTCAAAGGATGGAATGATGAACGCTATGACTCAGCCGCACGGAGCGCGCGACAAGTTGCTCATACTGGCGGCCGTTTGCCTCTCGGCACTGGTCTTGCCGTTAAGTTTTACTGGCGGCGCGGTGGCGACACCAGCCATCGGCCGTGACCTGGGCGGCAGCCCGGTGGCGCTGACCTGGATCACCAACGCGTTCATGTTGTCGTTCGGCAGTTTGCTGATGGCCGCCGGCGCATTGGCTGATGTGTATGGACGCAAACGCCTGTTCACCTTCGGCATGCTGCTGTTTACCGTCGCCTCGATCGCGCAGAGTCTGGCGCCTTCGGTGTTCTGGCTGGATGTGCTGCGCGCCGTTCAAGGCGTGGCGGGGGCGGCGGCGCTGGCCAGCGGCTCGGCGGCGCTGGCGCAAGAGTTCGAAGGGCATGCCCGGACCCGGGCGTACAGCGTGCTCGGTACAACGTTCGGCATCGGTCTGGCGTTCGGACCCTTGATGGCCGGGGCGTTGATCGAGGTCTTCAACTGGCGGGCGATTTTTGTCTTTACGGCGTTGATCGGTGTGATCGCGATGGTCTTCGGTCTGCCGCGTATGCGCGAAACCCGTGACCCGGATGCCAAAGGGCTGGACTGGCTGGGTACGGTGCTTTTCAGTGCGATGCTGGCGCTGTTCACTTTCGGCCTGATCCAGGCGCCGGACAGTGGCTGGGAAAGCCCGCTCGTGATCGGTTTGCTGGGCGCTTCGGCCGTGTTGTTGGCAGCTTTCGTGATCGTCGAAATGCGTGTCGAACGGCCGATGCTTGATCTGACCCTGTTCCGTTATCCGCGATTCATTGGCGTGCAGATGCTGCCGATCGGCACCTGTTTTTGCTACATCGTGCTGGTGGTGATGTTGCCGCTGCGCTTCATCGGCGTTGAGGGCTTGAGCGAGATCGACGCCGGCCTGCTGTTGCTGGCGTTGTCGGCGCCGATGTTGGTGGTACCGATGCTGGCCGCTTCGCTGGCGCGCTTTGTATCCGCTGGGATTTTGTCCGGCGCCGGGTTCCTGATTGCCGCTGTGGGCCTGCATTGGCTGAGCCTGTACAACGTCGGTGAGGCGAAATTCGCGCTAGTGGTGCCGATGCTGCTGATCGGTATTGGCGCCGGCCTGCCGTGGGGGCTGATGGATGGTTTGTCGGTCAGCGTCGTGCCGAAAGAGCGCGCAGGCATGGCAGCGGGCATCTTCAGCACCGTGCGGGTGGCGGGTGAGGGCATTGCCTTGGCGATTGTCGCGGCAGTACTGGCGTCACTGCTCCACGCTGATCTGTCGAGTGCCGTGCACGTGGTGGCGGGTAGCGCCGAGGCGTCGCTGATTGCCGAGACCGCGCACCGGGTGACCACGGGTGATATGGCGCATGCGATCAACACCGTTCCGGGGCTGGCCAACGGGCGTCTGGTAGAAGGGTACGCTGCGGCGTTTCAGTATCTGCTGCACATCCTGACGGTGATCACGCTGGTGTCGGCGGCGGTGGTGCTGGGGTTGTTGAGCAAGGATCGGTCGGTCGCTGATTCATTGCAAGCTGCGGCATAGCAAGCTACCCATGTGGGAGTGAGCTTGCTCACGAAAGCGTCAGTTCACGCGACATCAATGTGGGATGTGCTGGCGCCTTCGTGAGCAAGCTCACTCCCACATTGATTGCGTTAAGCCCACTTATCTTCAATCCATCCAAGATTTCCAGTGTGTGGATTATTTGCGATCCAGCCACACCGTCTGCGCATTGCAGAATTCGCGCACGCCGAAGTGCGAGAGCTCACGGCCGAAACCACTCTTCTTTACACCGCCAAAGGTCACGCGTGGATCGCTGGCGGAGTAGCCGTTGATGAACACGCCGCCGGTGTCCAGTTCGCTGGTCAGTTGCTGGGCCAGTGCCACGTTGGCGGTGTAAATGGTTGCGGTCAGGCCGAATTCGCTGTCGTTGGCCAGTGCCACGGCATGCGCGCAATCGCGAGCGCTGATGATCGACGCGACCGGGCCGAACAGTTCCTGTTTGAACGAGGTCATGCGGTCGGTGACATCGGCCAGCACGGTCGGCTCGTAATAGTTGCCCGGGCCTTCGGACTTGCCGCCGCCGAGCAGCAGGGTGGCGCCTTCTTCAAGGGTGTCGCGCACTTGCTGGTCGAGCTCATCACGCAGGTCGAAGCGTGCCATCGGACCGATGTAGGTCTCGGCGGACAGCGGATCACCGACCTTCAACTTGCGCGTGGCTTCGACGAATTTACGCGTGAATTCTTCGACCACGCCTTCTTCGATGATCAGCCGTTTGGCTGCTGCGCAGACCTGACCGGAGTTCTGGTAGCGACCGATCACAGCGGCTTGCACCGCTTCATCCAGATCGGCGTCGTTGAGCACGATGAACGGGTCGGAACCGCCCAGCTCCAGCACACATTTCTTCAATGCGGCACCGGCCTGAGCGCCGATGGCCATGCCGGCACGCACGCTACCGGTCAGGGTCACGGCGGCGATACGCGAGTCGGCGATGGCAGTGGAAACGCCTTCCGGGGTGACGTTGATCACTTCAAACACGCCATCGGCGAAACCGGCGCGGGTGAAGGCGTCGCGCAGCAGATAGGCGCTGCCCATCACGTTCGGCGCATGTTTGAGCACGTAAGTGTTGCCGGCGATCAGCGCCGGTACGGCACCGCGCAGCACTTGCCAGATCGGGAAGTTCCACGGCATTACCGCGAGGATCGGGCCGAGCGGACGGTATTCGATGCGCGCCTTGCCGCCTTCAACCTGGGTCGGTTCAGCGTCGAGCATGGCCGGGCCGTGTTCGGCGTACCACTCGCAGAGCTTGGCGCATTTCTCGATTTCGCCACGGGCCTGAGCAATTGGTTTGCCCATTTCCTGGGTGATCATCGTGGCCATGGCTTCGCTGGTTTCACGCAATGCACCGGCCAAGGCGCTCAACAAGCGCGAGCGATCTTGCAGCGGCTTGCGCTTCCACTTGCCAAAGCCATAGGCGGCGCGGGTCAGCGCAGCGTCAAGGGCAGAGGCGGATTCAAACGCGTAGTGACCGATCTGCTCGCCGGTGGCGGGGTTGATCGAGATGGCGTGGGTCTGGCTGGAAATCTGGCTCATGGCATCGTCCTGCATGTTCGTCGGATGGGCTTAGAGTAGGGTGGTGTTTGTTTTCTGGAAACTGAATAATAAAGATCGTTTCTTTCACGATTGGAGAATGACTGTGGATCTGGTGCAGCTGGAAATCTTCAAAGCCGTTGCCGAACACGGCAGCATCAGCGCCGCCGCCGCGCAGATCCATCGCGTGCCGTCGAACCTGACCACGCGGATCAAACAGCTTGAGCAGGATCTGGGCGTCGATCTGTTTATTCGCGAGAAAAGTCGTCTGCGCCTGTCGCCGGCGGGGTGGAGTTTTCTTGAGTACGCGCGGCGGATTCTCGACCTGGTGCAAGAGGCGCGCGCCACCGTGGCGGGCGAAGAACCGCAAGGCGCGTTTCCTTTGGGGTCGCTGGAAAGCACGGCGGCGGTGCGCATTCCCGAATTGCTCGCGGCGTATAACCAACTTCATCCGAAAGTTGATCTGGACCTGTCCACCGGGCCCTCCGGGACGATGATCGACGGCGTGCTCTCCGGGCGTCTTGCGGCAGCATTCGTCGACGGCCCGGTGCTGCATCCGACGCTGGAAGGCGTACCGGCCTTCGAAGAAGAAATGGTCATCATCGCGCCACTGAATCACGCCCCGGTACAGCGTGCAGCGGATGTGAATGGCGAGAATATTTACGCCTTCCGCTCCAACTGCTCCTACCGTCATCACTTCGAAAAATGGTTCAGCACCGACGCCGCTGTGCCCGGAAAAATCTTCGAAATGGAGTCCTACCACGGCATGCTCGCCTGCGTCAGCGCCGGCGCCGGACTGGCGCTGATGCCGCGCAAAATGCTGCAGAGCATGCCCGGCAGTGCCACGGTCAGCGTTTGGCCTTTGGCGGCGGACTTTCGTTATCTGACCACCTGGCTGGTGTGGCGGCGGGGCACGGTGTCGCGCAGTCTGAGCATGTTTGTGCGCTTGCTCGAAGAGCGCGGTGTGGTGCGTGCAGAAGAGTAATTGACACGTTGTGTCATGGCTGTATCTTTATCGGCGTTTCGCAATATAAAAAACTATACAGCGCAGCCATGAGGAACAAGCAAATGACCACAGCCCTGAGCGAAAAAGCAGTTCTGAGCGGCAAAGAAGCCGTTGGCGAAGGTTTTGTGCTGGAGACCATGCGCCATGCCCAGCAATTGACCTGGAAGGCCGTCGACGCCATTGCTGCGGTGATCAAGCCGGGCATGCTCGAGTCCGAAGCGACGACGCGCGGCAAGGAAATCCTCGCCGAACTGGGCATGGACCGGATCTGGCATCCGCTGTTGATCCGCTTCGGTGCCAACACGCTCAAGACCTTCAAGCAACGTTCCGACGGCGATCCGGTGTTGGGCGAAGAGGATATTTTCTTCATCGATATGGGCGTGGTCTGGCAGGGCCATGAAGGTGATGCGGGCGCGACTTAGACCACCGGTTCTGATCCGGAAATGATCGCTTGCGCGGCAGCCTCGAAAGAACTGTTCGATCGGGTCGAAGCCTTCTGGCGTCAAGGTGTTTCCGGGGTGGAGCTTTATCGCTATGCCAGCGATCAGGCCGAGGCGATGGGCTGGGTGTTGAACCTGAATATCAAGGGCCATCGGGTCAGCGATTTTCCTCATGCGATTCACCGGGGCGGCGATCTGGGTGACTTCGATCAGGCGCCGCATGCTGGCGTGTGGATTCTGGAAATCCAGATCGCCCATCCCTCGCGGCCATTCGGCGCGTTTTATGAAGATTTGCTGATCTGATTCGTGGCGGTTTTTCAGAGCGTGCTTTTATCTAGGAGCGTGACAACAGAGCGCAGCGCTGTAGTTGTTTTTATATAGCGCCAACTTCGATGATGCACGCCGTTTCCTAACTCCAAAGTCAAAAAACAGGACGTCCATCATGAAAGTCAGTGCACGCAACGTATTCAAAGGTCAGGTCAGCCAGGTTCAGGCCGGCGCGGTCAACGCCGAGGTGGTTTTGACCCTGGCTGGCGGTGAGCAACTTGTGGCGGTCGTGACCATGGAAAGCATCAAAAACCTCGGCATCGCCGTCGGCAAAGAAGCCGTCGCGCTGGTCAAGGCGCCATGGGTCATGCTGATGACCGAATCCAGCGACATTCGCCTGTCGGCGCGCAACTGCCTGGAAGGTAAAGTGCTGAGCGTGACCGATGGCGCGGTCAACGCCGAAGTGGTCATCGAGCTGGCCGGCGGTTCAAAGGTTTACTCGATCGTGACCCGCGATGCCGTTGCTGAACTGGGCCTGGCCAAAGGCGTCAGCGCCACGGCTGTGATCAAGGCTTCGCACATCATTCTGGGTGTGCCGGCCTGACTGATTTTGCAATAAAAAATGCCGGGCTCTTGAACAGGAGGCCGGCATTTTTTTGCCTGTCAAAACGCCCCGTCGATACTGCGTGGCACGTTCAGCGGATTACCTTCGCGCAACACCTCTGGCAATAACTCATCCGGAAACCCCTGATAAGCCACGGGCCGCAAGAAGCGTTCGATCGAGGTCATGCCGACCGAAGTGAAGCGGCTGTCCGAAGTCGCCGGAAACGGGCCGCCGTGCACGGTGGCAAAGGTCACTTCCTGTGGGTGGGCGAAGGCGTTGACCACGATGCGTCCAGTGCGGCGTTCGAGAATCGGCAGCAGGCGCCGCGTCAATCCCAGATCGCCACTTTCAAGTTGAATCGCCGCGCTGAGCTGTCCCTTGAACGAACGGGCGACTGCCAGCAGCTCGGCTTCATCACTGACCGATACCAACAGTGCCGACGGGCCAAACACTTCGTGGGCCAACCCCGGTTCGCTGAGCAATTGGTGTCCCTCGACTTCCAGCAACGCAGCACGTCCGGCGAACGTGGCATCGGCTGGCGTGCCTGCCGCGATCACCTGCGCTCCGGCACGCTCCATCACCATCAGGCCTTCGACGTATGCGCCATGAATGCCCGGCGTCAGCATCGTCCGCGCCGGTGCCGCGCTGACCCGTTTGCGCATGGCGCTGCACAGCTCATCAAACCCCGCACCGCGGATGGCGATCAGGATCGATGGGCACAAACAGGCCTGGCCAACGTTGACCAGCATCCGTTCGATAAAGCCGTCGCCGATTTCGGCGCCGCGAGCCGCCAGTGCCTCGGGCAGGATGAAGGTCGGGTTGACGCTGGTCATTTCGGTGAATACCGGGATCGGCTCGGGTCGCAATTGCGCACGGCGATAGAGCGCCATGCCACCCGGTTCGGAGCCGGTAAAGGTCACAGCCTTGATCAACGGGTGATCGACCAGCGCTTCGCCAATGGCATTGCCGCCACCGCGCACCATTGAAAAAACACCTTCGGGTAAACCCTGCGCCTGCACGGCTTTGCGAATGGCCCGCGCCTGGATTTCCGAAGCGCCGGGATGCGCGTTGTGCGCCTTGAGAATCACCGGCGCCCCGGCCGCCAATGCCGACGCGGTATCGCCGCCCGCCACCGAATAGGCAATCGGGAAGTTGCTCGCGCCGAAAATCGCCACCGGGCCGATGGCGATTTTTTGCAGGCGATGATCCATCCGTGGCCTTGGCTGACGTTCGGGTTGGGCCGGGTCGATGGCCAGTTGCAGGAAGCGACCCCGGCGCACCACGTCGGCGAACTGGCGGAATTGGGTCGCGGCTCGCAAAACTTCGCCCTCAAGCTGAGCTTCGGGCAGTCCGGTTTCCAGCGCCGCGCGTGCGGCCAGTTCGCTGCGTACTGCGTCGAGGTTGTCAGCGATGCTCTCGAGGAACGCGGCACGTTCGGCCAGCGAGGTGTGGCTGTAGCAGTCGAATGCCGCATCGGCGAGTATCGCTGCCTGGTCAACCTGCGCGGCACCACCGAAGGCGAAGTCCGGTTCAATCAACTGATTGCTGGCCGGATTCAGCGCTTTCATCGTGCCTTCGGTGGCGGCAACATCCGCCGCGCCGATCAGCAAATGGCCGGTGAGACTCATTGCGCTTCACCTTGGGATTTGAGGTTGGCAATCAGTTCGTCAGTGCTGGCAATCACGTGAGCGAATGTCGGGCCGTTGAGTTCGTGGGCGGCGTGCATCATTTCCGCTTTGAAGGCTGCAGTCGCATCGCGGACCAAAGTGACGTGGTAGCCCAGTTCCGCGGCATAGCGCGCGGTGGCTTCGATGCAGGTGTTGGCCAACAGGCCGACGATGATCACGTGAGTGACGCCTTGTTGTTTCAGGCGAAAATCCAGGTCGGTGTTGGCGAAACCACTGGAGCCCCAGTGTTCCTGAACCACAATGTCGCCCTCTTGCGGGGCGAAATCCGGGTGCCATTCACCGCCCCATTCACCGCGGGCAAAATGGTGCATGTGCATGATCTTGCATTGGGTCGGGGTCGGGTGATCCCAGCTTTCGTAGTCGCCTTTTTCCCAGCGGTGATGGGGTACGATGACCACCGGGATTTTCAGCTCGCGCACCGTGCGGTCGAGTTTGCGCAGGTTGTCGAGCAGGCCGTTCTGCTCGGCCATGGGTTTGATCAAAGGGAAAATCTTGCCGCCGTCCGAAAGAAAATCGTTATACGGATCAACCAACAGATAGGCGGTTCTGTCCAGCGGATAGGAGGTATTTGACATGGCGGCTTGCTCCGGCAATGGGATGATCGGTGCACAGGGCTTGTCCCGGCATCGTGTAGATATGATAATCATAGTAACTGTAAAAGAGGCAAGCCCTGATGGCAGTAAACGATAGTCTTCCCGACACGCTGTGCCCGATCTCCCGGGCCGAGACGATCGTCGGCGACCGCTGGACGGTGCTGGTTTTGCGCGAGTTGTTCATGGCCAATCATCGCTATGACGAGATCCAGGCGCAGACCGGCGGTACGCCGCAAATGGTCGCCGCGCGTCTGAAATGTCTGGAAGCGGATGGGCTGGTTGAGCGGCGCTTGTACAACGAGCGACCGAAACGCTACGAGTACCACCTCACGGCGAAAGGCGAGGCGTTCTACCCGGTAATCATCGCGCTGCGGGCGTGGGGAGAGACCTGGTGCAAGGCACCGGAGGAGGGGCTGGCAGTGAACATGACCCATAAGAACTGCAACCACAGCGCCGGTCTCGGGCCGCTGTGCGAGCACTGCGGTGAAGCGTTGCGTCGGGAAGACCTGATCAGCCAGCCACAAGCAGCCTACGCCGCCGAACGGCTGGCGCGACATGAGGCGTTCAAAGGTAAATAAGCTCGATCACGGCGTACCGTTTCGACCGTGCAGCACGTAGCCGGGACGCAGGCTCAGACGCTCGTAATAAGCCTTTACCGCGGCAAAATCCGGGTGAGCCAATGGTGTTTCGAACCAGCGGTTCACCGACAGCCCGATGGGAATATCCGCCAGGGAAAACGTCTCGCCACTGACGTAAGCGCCGGTCTTTTCCAATTGCCGGTCGAGGATGGCCATGTTTCGCGCCCAGTCGCGGCAACCGGCTGACAATGCGGCGCTGTCCTGATGTTCCGGCGATTGGCGCACCAGCGATAGAAACGCGTACGACCACGAGCGATTCAGCTCCGATGCCTGCCAGTCGATCCACTGATCAACCCGCGCCCGGGTTCGCGCGTCAGTCGGATAGAGGTGCGAACCGTCATAACGCGACACCAGATAACGAATGATCGTGTTCGATTCCCACAAGGTGAAATCACCGTCCTCAATCACCGGCACCATGGCACAGGGATTGAGCGCGAGAAACTCCGAATCGTTCGTCGATCTGAACCCCGATCCCCAGTCTTCACGCTCGAAAGGAATGTGCAATTCAGCGCAAGTCCACAGGACTTTGCGCACGTTGATCGATGAGGCTTTACCGAGTATTCGCAGCACTGGATGTCCCTTACCCAATCGTCGTCAGGCGTAAACAAATACCACACCGCAACGGAGAAGGCCCGCACAGCGCGGGCCTTCTTTTTCAGCGCATCAATCTCACAGGCTGCTCGCCAGTTTTCCGCCCATCATCCGTCGACGATAAGACGTGTCGCGATTGGCCAGCCAGAAATACAACGGCGAAGTCACCAGCAGTCCCACCAGCCACGACAGATCCGCACCGTTGATGTGCGCCGACACCGGGCCGACGTACAGCGGCGTGTTCATGAACGGGATCTGCACGGCGATGCCGATCGCGTAGGCCAGCAAGGCCTGCGGGTTGTAGCGACCGTAGATGCCGCCATCGACCTGGAAGATCGACTGGATGTCGTACTGGCCCTTGTGGATCGCATAGAAGTCGATGAGGTTGATCGCCGTCCACGGCACCAACACCACCAGCAACACCAGCACCATGTCGACGAAGTGGCCGATGAAGTCTTTCGAGGCGCCAACGGCGGCAAAGCAGCAGGCCAGCAACACGATGATCGAGATCACCGCGCGGCTTTTGGCGGTGGGGATCCAGCGGTAGGCGAAGGTCTGCACCAGAGTGATCAGCGACAGCACCGCGCCGTAAAGGTTGAGGGCGTTGTGGCTGATCACGCTGAGCAGAAACAGCACCAGCATCAGCGGGCCAATGGAACCGGTGGCGAGTTTCACCGCGTCCATGGTGTCCATGCCCACCGGGGTTGCCAGCACGGCGACGGCACCGAAGATGAACGCCAGGCTCGAACCCAGCGCCGACCCCAGATACGTCGTCCAGAAGGTCGACGAAACCTTCACGTCGGCCGGCAAGTAGCGCGAATAGTCGGACACGTAAGGTGCAAACGCGATCTGCCACAACGCGGCGAGCGACACGGTGGCCAGCCAACCGGAGAGGTTGAAGCTGCCACGGGTGAGGAAGTCATCGGTTTGAATATGAGTGAAGATGTAGCCGAAACCGACGACGATGCCGATCCCCAGCACCCAGGTGCCGATGCGGTTGAGCACGTGGATAAAGCGGTAGCCGATGATGCCAATGATTCCCGAACCGACTGCGCCAATGACGATACCGACCGGCACCGGAACGCTATCGACCACACCGTGCAGCGACTTGCCGGCGAGGACGATATTGGAAGCGAAGAAACCGATGTACATGACGCCGGCAATCAACACCACCAACAGCGCGCCGAGGGAGCCGAACTGCGCGCGACTCTGGATCATTTGCGGAATGCCCATCTGCGGGCCTTGCGCCGAGTGCAGCGCCATCAGCACGCCGCCGACCAGATGGCCGACGAGAATCGCGACGATGCCCCAGACCAGATTCAAGTGAAACAACTGCACGCCCAGCGCACCGGTAACGATGGGCAACGGCGCGATGTTGCCGCCGAACCAGAGCGTGAACAGATCCCTGACCTTTCCGTGGCGATCTTCGGGGGGCACGTATCCTATCGTGTGTTTTTCAATCAGCGGAGCGGAGGTTGCTGCAGGGGTAGCCATGACGAACTCCAAGGCAAGGATGAGTACGTGGACGTACTTCGGCAAGCGCCGGCACGGGCGGCGCATTTCTTGTTGAAGCGATCATGTGCAAAGCACCGCGAGAGATAAATTAGTAAGTTTGTTGCTACAGACCTTAAAAAAAATATGCTCCGGGTGAGGCGTAGCTCCGGTATGTTCAGGCTTCTCTCTTATCTGGATTCACAGCGCTTTGTGCAGGACCTGCCGAAGGCTGCGATCGTTTGATTTTCTGGAGATTCCCATGGCCGCCTACAACCTGCGCCAGCTCAAATACTTCGTCACCACCGCTGACTGCGGCAGCGTCGCCGAAGCGTCGCGCAAGCTCTACATCGCGCAGCCGTCGGTCTCCACGGCGATCAAGCACCTGGAAGAAAGTTTCGGCGTGCAACTGTTCATCCGGCATCACGCCCAGGGTGTATCGCTGACGCCCAGCGGCTCGCGCTTCTACCGCAAGGCGCTGGAGCTGTTACGCGTTGCCCACGAATTCGAGCAGAACGCTCTGGCCGACAACGACGTGGTGGCCGGACAAATCGATATCGGCTGTTTCGAAACTGTCGCGCCGCTGTACCTGCCGCGCCTGATCGCCGGTTTCAAGGAACGCTGGCCGGGGGTGGAAATCCGCATCCGCGACGGTGAGCAGCAAGAGCTGGTGCAGGCGCTGACGGCCGGCAGCATCGACCTGGCGATGCTGTTCGAGCACGATCTCGATAGCACGATTGAAACCACGGCGCTGATGCCCGCGCAGCAGCCTTACGCCTTGCTCCCGGCCGATCACCGCTTTGCGCAACAGGCGAAGGTCTCGCTGCATGATCTGGTACTGGAGCCCATGATTCTGCTCGACGTGGTACCGAGCCGAACCTACTTCGTGAGCATTTTCGAGGAGCGCGGGTTGACCCCGCATATTGTGTTCAGCTCCCCATCAATCGAGATGGTGCGCGGCATGGTCGGGCGTGGTTTCGGCTTTTCGATTCTGGTCACCAAACCGTTCAGCGACTACACCTACGACGGCCAGAAAGTCGTCTGCGTGCCGCTGGCGGAAACCGTGACCGGGTCGGGATTGTCGGCAGCCTGGCTGCGGCGGGTGCAACTGACCAAACCGGTGCAGTTGTTTGTCGACCATTGCCGTGAAGAGTTGGCCCGACTGTACGCTTGAGAGCAGTCGAGCCACGGTTCACTTGCTGATGAATGTCAGCACCCGTTGGAGCATTTCATCGCAAGCCTTCAGTTGATCGAGGCTGACAAACTCATCGGGTTTGTGTCCCTGATCCATGCTGCCGGGCCCGCAGACCACGGTCGGGATACCCGCTGCATCAAACAGTCCGCCTTCCGTGCCGAACGCCACCGTGGCGAAATCCGTTGAACCGCAGAACGCCGCAATCAGCTCGGCGGCCTGGCTCTGCGCATCGGTGACCAACCCCGGATAGGCTGATAATTCGCTGAAGCGGATCTCGCTTTGCGCACTGACCGCACGCATGCGCGGCAGCACTTCGCGTTCGGCGTAGGCTTTTAGTGCTTGGGCGACGAGGCCCGGATCCTGCGAGGGCAGGGCGCGGATTTCGAAATCGAAACGACAGTCGGCAGGCACGATGTTCAACGCCTTGCCGCCGCTGATCACTCCGGTTTGCACGGTGCTGTAGGGCGGGTCGAAGCGCTTGTCATGATGCTCTGGCGCTTTCAGTTGCTGCCCGAGTCGGCCCAGCTCACCAATCAGTTCGGCGGCGTATTCGATGGCATTGACGCCCAGTGGCGCGTAAGCCGAATGGCACGGATGGCCGTGGACGTCGCAGCGCATTGCCAGTTTGCCTTTGTGGCCGAGCACCGGTTTCAGCTCGGTCGGTTCGCCGATGATGCACAGCAACGGTTTGATCGGGCGTTGCTGCAAGACCTCGAGCAGCGAGCGTACGCCGAGGCAGCCGACCTCTTCGTCGTACGACAGGGCAATGTGTACCGGCAGACGCAACGACGCCTGCACCAGCGCCGGCACCAACGCCAGCACGCAGGCAATATAACCTTTCATGTCCGCCGTACCGCGGCCGAACAGTTTGCCGTCGCGCTCGCTCAGTGCGAACGGCGGCAGCGTCCACGGCTGGCCATCGACCGGCACTACATCGGTGTGCCCGGACAGCACAATGCCCGGTTGATCCACCGGGCCGATCGTGGCGAACAGGTTGGCTTTGCTGCGCTCGTCGTTGTAGATCAGCGCGCAGGGCACGTCGAAACTTGCGAGGTAATCGCGGACGAATTCGATCAGTTGCAAGTTGGATTCACGGCTGGTGGTATCGAAACCCACCAGCGCCTTGAGCAACTCGACGCTGTTCATCGGTCATCACCGGCCACGCCATAACCGGGAGCTTTGGCGGGGTCGAGGGCGCGATCGATGTAGTCCTGCAACTGGGGTTGATACGCATCCCAGAGCTTTTGCAACTGGCTGATCGGGTCTTCATCGGCCCAGTCGACACGCAGGTTGACGATCGGCCAGGTCTGTTCACCGACCACCACGACAGCGGCTGAATGCACGGGACCGGCTTCGCCACCGAGGGCTTGTGCGGCGTGCAGGGCTTTGAGCAGGCGATCAGCGAGTTGACCTTCGCCGTCTTCAAAGGCGCTGACCATGGCTTCGATCACCGAACGCCCGGCGAGCATGTTGCCGGCGGCAACGCACTGTTCGCCGGTGACAGCGTTGTGCACGCCGAGGGTCTGCGCACCGCTGAAATGCGCGGTCTGGCCGAGGTGGTTGATCGCGGTGATCTGCCGGTACTGGCTGTAACCGTTGCGCGTGAGGACTTTGTCCAGCGCATAGTCCGGCGCCAGTCCTTGTTCCATTAACGCAAGGACTTCCGGGCCGAGGGACGGCAGGGTGATGTTCTGGCTCGACACGGCGCCAACACCTGGCAGCAGCCACGGGCAACGGGCGCCGACGGCGATGCTGGAGGAACTGATGGCGACACCGAACTGGCCGGTTTCGGCGCAGCGGGCTGTGATTGAAAAGGTCATCTATTGAACTCCTTGTTTGTCTGGACTGGCCTCATCGCGAGCAGGCTCACTCCTACAGGGGAACGCATTTCAAATGTAGGCCTTCGCCTGCTCGCGAAGGCCGCGACTCGGTTTCCTGACTTACTCAGGAATCACCGCAATCACATCAATCTCCATCAGCCACTGCGGCTGCCCCAGCGCCGACACCACCAGCCCGGTGGAAATCGGGAAAACACCCTTGAGCCACTTGCCGACTTCGCCATACACCGCCTCGCGATAACGCGGATCAATCAGGTAGGTGGTGGTCTTGACGATGTGGCTCATGTCGCTGCCGGCTTCTTCGAGCAGTTGCTTGACGTTGCGCATCGCTTGTTCAGCCTGCGCGCGCGGATCACCCAGACCGACCAGATTGCCGTCGAAATCCGTGCCGACCTGTCCACGGACATATACGGTGTTACCGGCGCGCACGGCCTGGCACAAATCGTTGTCCAGCGTCTGGTTCGGGTAGGTGTCTTTGGTGTTGAACATGCGGATGCGCGTGTGGGTTGGCTTGCTCATGTGCAGCTCCTGAAAGAAGGTTGCCCCGGCGCAATCGGCGCCGGAGCGAAAAGGAAATCAAGCGTCGACGGTGTCGGCGGCTCTGCTGTGGATGTTCTGGTGCAACTCGGCTTCACGCTGCTCGGCATCGCGATAGTCCAGGTACTTGCGCTGGGTGGCGATGTGATCGGCGACGTGTTTGGCGTCGTGCCACACGCCCCAGATAAATGACGAGCCCCGGCGCGACTGCCACGGCAGACCGAGGAAGTACACCCCCGGCTCACTCGACACGCCGCGCTGATGCACAGGCTTGCCCATGTCATCGAACGCCGCGACCTGCAGCCACGAGTAATCCACGGCGAACCCGGTGGCCCAGATGATCGACGTGACACCAGCCCTGGCCAGATCCAGATCGGCCAGCGGATTTTTCACGCACTCAGGGTCCGGATAGGTTTCGCGCGCTTCAGGTTCTTCCGGCAGATCGAGGCCGTTGCGCTCGATGTAGGCATCGGCGGCATCGAGCAACGCCAGG
The DNA here is from genome assembly GCF_013363935.1 of Pseudomonas sp. 43A. Classification (NCBI taxonomy): domain Bacteria; kingdom Pseudomonadati; phylum Pseudomonadota; class Gammaproteobacteria; order Pseudomonadales; family Pseudomonadaceae; genus Pseudomonas; species Pseudomonas sp. 43A. The sequence continues at coordinate 4,445,725 of NZ_CP054880.1, read as the reverse complement.
TAATTTTCGTCGCCGCGAGTGAGGTTGCCGACCAGGTCCTGCTTGAAGGTCACCACGCCGTTATTGAATGATTCGGTGACGCCAACCAGGGTCATGCCGCGATGGGCCAGACCACGGAAATCGATGGTGCGCCCGCCATGAGCACCGCTGACCGCGATGGTCACATGCTCGCGACCCGGTTTCATCGCCGCTTGATCCCACTCGCCAAGCACGCCCAGCCACCAGCAGAAATCCCGGTTGCGATACGCGCGAGGTGGGCGGTCATGGGCGCCAACGGAGAGGTAAACCTGCTTGCCGGAACGTTGCAGTTCATCGGCGATCTGCACGCCGGAAGAACCGGCACCGACCACCAGCACTGCGCCTGCCGGCAGTTGCTGTGGGTTGCGGTAGTCAGCGGAATGGATCTGCAACAGACGTTCGTCTGCGGGGGCAATCGCCGGGATCACCGGTTTCTGAAACGGCCCAGTGGCGGCAACCACACGATTGGCTTCGATCACGCCTTCGGAGGTCTCGACGGTGAAACCCGGGCGGCCGACATTGCGTACCACACGTTTCACTTCAACGCCGGTGCGGATCGGCGCATTGAATTTCTTTGCATAGGCTTCGAAGTAATCCGCCACACGCTCTTTCGGGGCGAAACCGTCGGGATCGACGTCATCGAATTCCAGGCCGGGAAAGCGGTCGTGCCAGGCCGGGCCGTTGGCAACCAGCGAGTCCCAGCGTCCGGTGCGCCAGCGTTCGGCAATGCGATTGCGCTCCAGCACGAGGTGCGGCACGCCGAGTTTGCTCAGGTGCTCGCTCATGGCCACGCCAGCCTGGCCGGCACCCACTATGAGTGTGTCTGTTATTGTTATTTCAGTGGTCATCTCTACATCCTTCCTAGCAAGGCAGTTGGATTCGGGCGCTGATGGCGTGTCCGTTTGGCTTGCGGTCAGACTAGGGAGGAGGGGGATTTCGGTAAAATATTATTAAGCTGGGATGTGAAGATAAAAATCTGATGCAGCGCTTGGAAACCCTTGAAACACAGGGGTTGCAGAGATCGGCTGTGGGCTTGGGAGATAAAAAAACCGTTGGCGTAACGTGCAGTGGTGAGCAGAATCTTCCCCTCACCACTGCGTCGGTTTCAACGATTCAGAAACGCCAGCAAATCCTCATTCAAGGCCTGCGCGTGCGTCACCACAAAGCCATGTGGCGCACCTGCATAAACCTTCAGCTCGGCACCCTTGATCTGCGCCGCCGCCTGCTTGCCGGTGGTTTCAAACGGCACGATCTGGTCGCCGTCGCCATGGATCACCAGTGTCGGTACATCAATCTTGGCCATGTCCGGGCGGAAGTCGGTTTCCGAGAACGCGGTCACGCAATCCACAGTGCCCTTGAGTGAGGCCAGCAGCGCAATGTTGAGTGTTTGCGCGAGCACGCCGTCAGAGACTTTCTGGCCTTGATTGGTGCCATAGAACGGCGCGGCGAAGTCAGCGATGAACTGCGCACGATCCTGCAACAAGCCAGCCTTGATACCGTCGAACACCGAGGTGTCGACACCTTGCGGGAAATCGGCTTTCTTGCCGAACAGCGGCGTCACCGCGCCCAGCAATACGACACCGGCAACGCGTTCGCTGCCATGACGAGCGATGTAACGGCTGATATCGCCGCCGCCCATGGAGAAGCCCACCAGCGTCACGTCACGCAGGTCCAGGTGGTTGATCAGTTGCGCGATGTCATCGGCGAAAGTGTCGTAGTCATACCCGGTCCACGGCTGATCGGAACGCCCGAAACCACGGCGATCGAAGGCAATGGTGCGATAGCCACGGCTGCTCAGGTATTCCATCTGGTATTCCCACATGTCGGCATCCAGCGGCCAGCCATGGCTGAACAGCACGGGTTTACCGCTGCCCCAATCCTTGTAGTAGATCTCGGTACCGTCTTGCGTGGTGAAGGTGCTCATGGAAACTCCTGCGTCGGGGGTCAGTGCCGAAATGGCGACATTCACTATCAGCGCAAAGCGCTCCGGCTACTTGTATGCAGGTGCTGGTTTTGCAACGGTCCAGTCGTGAGGTGTGTCTTGGAGTTGTATGATGCAACTGTGAGCCGCGAGGCCAATCGACGAATGCATGGAGTACTCCTACGTGAAACGCAAAAGCTTGCAGGGCAATGCTTGCCCGGTGGCCCGGACACTGGACCTGATCGGCGACTGGTGGTCGTTGCTGATCATTCGTGACGCGCTGGACGGGATTCGGCGTTTCAATGATTTTCAGAAGAGCCTGGATATCGCGAAGAACATGCTCAGCGCGCGCCTCAAAGGCCTGGTGGAGCAGGGGATCCTGCAAGCGCTGCCTGCGGCCGATGGCGGCGCCTATAAGGAATACGTGCTGACTGAGCGCGGCAAAGCCTTGCAGACGGTGATCGTCGCGCTGTCGCAGTGGGGCGGTGAATTCATGTATGCGCCGGGTGAGCCGGGTTCGGTGATGGTCGATGCAAAGAATCGTCAGCCGATTCGCAAGCTGACCCTAACGGCGGCCGATGGCCGCGTGCTGGCCCCCGAGGACGTCGCCACACGACTGGGTGTTGAACACTGAAAGGCGGGGCTGCTTGAACTGAGTTACTCGCTGCCGCCAGGTCAATGAAAACGCGCCCTCGCTGTACCGAACCCAGTTGTACATTCCTCGATACAAACCCGACAAACGGTCGAAACGATTGTTTGACGTCAAAATGATGGCCATCTAATATCGCGCCACTATTTTGATGTCACTTTTCGTATCGAGGGATCGAACATGTCCTCACCCGCCCTCGTGGCGAGGTTGTGCGTAGCGCTGCTGTGCCTGTCTCCAGTCCAGATTGCCATTGCGGCCCCTACACCCGGCGACACCGACCTTATCCGTGATCGCCAGAATCGCTTGCTCGAAGAGCAGCAGCGGCGCCTCGAAGAGCTCAAGGATTTGCCCGGCAAAGACGCCAGGCCTGCGCAACCGGCAGCCCCCGCCGACACCCGTTGCTTCCCGATCAAAGACATCGAGCTCAAGGGCGCCGACAGTCTTTCCGAGCGTGATAAAACCCGCCTGCTCAAACCCTATATCGGCGAATGTCTGGGCGTACCTCAGCTCAACGAGCTGCTCAAAGTCATCACCGATCACTACATCGAGAAAGGCCTGGTCACCAGCCGCGCCTACTTGCCGCAGCAGGATCTGTCCACCGGGCACCTGCAAGTGCTGGTGGTCGAAGGCAAACTTGAAGGCATGAAGGGCGCGCAAAACAGCCAGCTCTCGGAGCGCGAACTGGCCATGGCCTTTCCCGGCAAAACCGGTGATTTGGTCAACCTGCGCGAGATCGAGCAAATGGTCGATCAGCTCAACCGCCTGCCATCGAATCAGGCAAAAATGGAGTTGGCGCCCGGCCAGAACGTCGGCGGCAGCGCAGTGCTGGTCACCAACACGCCGCAAAAACCATGGCGTGCCGGCCTGTCACGCAGTAACGACGGCCAGCGCAGCACCGGCGAGCAGCAGTGGGGCACCACGTTTGATTGGGACAGCCCGCTCGGCCTGGCCGATCAGTTGAGCCTGCGCGGCGGTCACGACGCGATGACCGATCACCAGCACACCTCCAACAATGCCATGCTCAATTACAGCTTGCCGTGGGGCTGGTGGACGTTCAGCTACACCTACAGCCAGAGCGAGTACCGCTCACAAATCGCCGCCAACGGCTACAACTTCAAACAGACCGGTGACAGCGAGAACCATCAGTTGCGCGCCGAGCGGGTGATCCACCGCGACGCCGTCAGCAAGACGTCGCTCAGCGCTGGCCTGTCGTACCTGCGCACCAACAACTTCATCGAAGACAGCAAACTCAAGCTGAGCAGCAACCGCATCAGCGAAGCGCAGTTCGGCTTCAACCACGGTCGCCGCGTCGGCAGTGCCTTCGTCAACTTTGACGCCGGCATGCAGGAAGGCATCGGCGCATTCGACGCACAGGGCAGCCATGATCCCGCCCCTGGTGAGCCGGACGCGCGCTACCGGAAATACACCGCGACCCTGAGCTACCTGCAACCGTTCAAGGTCTGGGGCGAATCCTTCAGTTTCAGCAGCCTGATGACCGGCCAGCACAGCGAAGACGTGTTGTTCAGCCCGCAACGCACCAGCCTTGGCGGCTCGTCGTCGATTCGTGGCTACAAGGATCAGTCGCTGTCCGGCGACAGCGGTGGTTACTGGCGCAATGACCTGCGCTGGAGTCGTCCGGTAACTGTCGAGTGGCTGCAACCGGTGTTCTCCGAATACGGCACCAGCCTCGGTTACGACCAGGGTGTGATCCAGAACGGTCGCTACAACGTCGATCAGCACGGGCGTATGTCGAGCAACTCGCTGGACCTGTTCGCCCGTGGCCAGCACGTCGCCGCCAGTGTGACCTTTGCCCATTCCCTGGAACGACCGGACGCGCTGACCGAGCGTGAAGCACCGATCTATTTCCGCCTCGACTTTTTTATCTAAAAACAACTTTTCGAGACCATCGACATGGATGTTCGTCAGTTCGCCTTCCTTGCAGAACAACCGTCTGCGGCCGTGAAAACACGTGAGTCCTTCTTGGGCATGCCCAAACGCGGGTTGGCGTTCCTGTTGGCGAACGTCATGTTCTGGCAACCGATGTGGGCGCAGGCCGACGGCATCGTTGTGGCCAACCCGAACACCTCGCTCGATCGCGCTGGCAATGGCGTGCCCATCATCAACATCGCCACGCCCAATGCCAGCGGCCTGTCGCATAACCAGTTCCACGATTACAACGTCGGTGCGCAGGGGCTGATCCTCAATAACGGCTCGACGCAGAATAATCTCACTCAACTGGGTGGGCACATTGTCGACAACCCGAACCTGAAGAACAGCGGCTCGGCGCAAGCGATTCTCAACGAAGTCATCAGCGGCAACCCGAGTCAGTTGCGCGGCTACACCGAAGTGGCGGGGCAGTCGGCGCGTGTCATCGTCGCGAACCCGTATGGCATCACCTGCAACGGTTGCGGCTTCATTAATGCACCACGGGTGACACTGACCACCGGTAAACCGGTGCTCGACAACGGCCGGCTGGATCGCTTTCAGGTTGATCAAGGTTCTGTGGCCATCGAGGGTGCGGGCCTCAACGCGACCAACGTCGACCGCTTCGAAATCATCACCCGCAGCGCGAAAATCAACGCTGAGATTCAGGCACAAAACCTGACGATTATTGCCGGGCGCAACGACGTCAACGCACAAACCCTGAATGCCACGGCCCGCGCCGATGATGGCAGCGGTAAACCGCAATTGGCCATCGACTCCTCGGCATTGGGCGGCATGTACGCCGGGGCGATCAAACTGGTCGGCACCGAAGCCGGGGTCGGGGTGAAACTCGACGGCAAGCTGATTGCCAGCGGCGGTGATATTCAGCTTGATGCCAACGGCCAACTGAGTCTGGCCGAAACTTCGGCCACCGGCGCGGTCAACATCAAGGCCGCCGGCCTCGACGCACGCGGCCCGCTTTACGCCGGCACCAGCGCCAATGTGCAAACCCAGGGCAATCTGACCAACCGCCAGACCCTTGCGGCCCGCGACAGCATCAATCTCAGCGCTGGCGGCCAACTGACCAACGCCGGCGCCATCGAAGCCGGCGTCAACGCCGATGGCAGCCGCAACAGCCACGGTGATCTGAGCCTGAGCGCGCAGACCCTCAACAACAGCGACAAAAGCCTGACCGCCAGCCGCAACCTGACAGTCAACGCCGCGCAAGCCCTGAACAATCAAAACGGGTTGCTCAGTGCACAGAACGTCGTCGTCAGCGGCGGCATGCTCGATAACCGCAGCGGCCAGATCCTAGGCGATCTGGGATTGAACATCGATCTCAGTGGTGCGCTGGACAACCGCGACGGCGTGCTCGGTTCGGGTCGTTCGCTGACTCTGAAAGCTGCCAGCCTGGACAACCGTGAAGCCGGGGCGCTGGTCAGCGATGGCAGCCTGACTGCACGCATCAGTGGCACGCTCGACAACCGCAACAAAGGCGATATCTCGGCCAAAGGTGCCATCGATCTGCAGGCCGGCACAATGCTCAACCGTGACGGTAAAGTCATCGGCAACAGCACGTTGGCCGTGCACGGTGACATGGCCGACAACCGGGGCGGAGTGATTCAGGCCGACCAGCAGTTGACCCTGAATGTCGCGCAACTGGATAACCGCGAAAAAGGCGTGATCAGCGCTAAGCAAGGCCTGACCTATGTTGGCACTCGTCTGGATAACAGCGGTGGACTGGTCAGTGCGTTCGGCCCCGTCAACCTTACCGCTGCGGAAATTCAAAACGCGGCTGGACGGATTGCCAGTCAGGGCGATCTGCTGGCAACCATCGGCCTGCTGCAACAACAGGGCGGTGCGTTGGTTGCCCAAGGCAATCTGAGCCTGACTGGCAAGACCCTCGATAACCGTAACGGTGGGCTGGTCGGCACGACAAAAGCACTGACACTCTCGGTAGACGACGTCGACAATCGCCATGGCGAAATCTCCAGCAGCCTGCTGATGAACATCAAGGGCTTGCATCTGGATAACAGTGACGGCGGCAAAATCCTCTCCGGCAGCGACCTGGGTTTGCGCGTCGCCAGACTGATCAACCAAAGCAAAGGCCTGATCGCCTCCACCAAAGGCGCGGTAACCGTTACCGGCACTACGCTGGACAACAGCGGCGGCAATCTCAGCAGCCTCAACGGCCTGGTGATTACCCTTGATGACGCGCTGACCAATTCTCTCGGCGCGATCAGCAGCGACGGCACGCTTACCGTCAATGCTGCGCGCATCGACAACAGCAACGGCAGCCTCGGCAGCGCCGGCCACCTGAAACTGACCAGCACTGGCGTTTTGCTTAATCAGGGCGGTTCGATCAACAGCGACAGCCTGCTGACCGTCAACAGCGGCCGTCTGGATAACAGCCATAAGGGCGTGATCTACGGCCAAGGCAACAGCCGGGTCGAGACCGGCGGATTTGACAACAGCCAGGGTGGCAAACTCACCAGCGGCGCGGCACTGACGCTCAAGGCAGGGCAGGTCAACAACGCCACTGGCCGCATCGCCAGCCAGCAAGCACTGGATGTCTCGCTTACCGGGCTGGATCAACAGGGCGGTGAACTGTTCAGCAAGACTGATCTGACCCTCGATCTGAATCACGGCCAGTTGAACAACCAGAACGGTTCGATCAATGCGCCCGGCACGTTGCTGTTGAAAAACCTTAACGGCGTAAGCAACCAGGGCGGGGAAATTTCCAGCCAGCAAGCCTTCTTGCTCGCCGCGCAAGACCTCGACAACAGCAACGGCAAACTGCTCAGCCAGCAGGGCCTGACGTTGCGCATTGCGGCGGCATTGAACAACCTCAAAGGCGTGATCTCCGCCGCCTCGCTGGACAGTTACAGCGGTAATCTCGACAACCACGAAGGCCTGATCAGCAGTCGCGGCGCGTTGTTGCTCACCACCGAAAAGACCCTGGATAACCAACTCGGCACGGTCATCGCTGATGGCCAACTGACCATTACCGCTGATGAACTGGACAACCGTGAAGGCAATATCGCCGGCAAAGCCGATGCCAGCGTGCAGGCAAAAACCGTCAATAACCAGAAGGGTCAACTGATCGCCACCGGTGTACTCAAACTGGAGGCCGATCAACTCGATAACCGGCAGAACGGTCTGCTGGGGTCGAGCCAAGACATGAGCCTGACCGTCGCTGATCTGGACAGCCGTGGCGGTGAGATCAGCAGCAACGGCGATTTGCGCGTTACCGGAAAAAAATTCGATAACAGCGACGGCGGCAAAATCTTCACCGGCAAGGCGCTGACCCTGACCGTCGACGAAGTGCTCAACCGCACCAAAGGCCTGATCGATGCCGGCACGCAGTTCACTCTGCAGGGGCGTTCGCTGGTGAACAACGGCGGCGAATTGCTCAGTCAGCAAGGCATGCTGTTGAACCTCACCGGCGCCCTTGATAACACCTCGGGCAAAGTCAGCAGCGAAGGCACGCTGACGGTCAACGCTGCGCAAGTGACCAATGCCGATGGCAGCCTGTCCAGCGCGGCGGATCTGACGCTGGACAGCGGCGGCAGTGTCGACAACCAGGGCGGGCAAGTGGTTACCGATGGCGCGCTCGTCCTCGACAGTGCCAGCCTCGACAACCATCAAAGGGGCACGCTCAGCGGTAAAGGCGCGGTCACCGTGACCACCGGCGCCTTCGATAACAGCAACGGTCAATTGAGCAGCGCCGACACCCTGAACCTGACTGCCGGCCAGGTCACCAACGGTGGCGACGGCAGTATCGGCAGTCAGAACGCGCTGACGGCTTCGGTCAGCGGCCTTGATCAACAGGGCGGCAAACTGTTCAGCAATACGCAACTGAGCCTGGACCTGAATCACGGTCAGTTGAACAACATTGGTGGTTTGATCAACGCTCCGGGCACGCTGCTGCTCAAGCAACTCAATGGCGTCAACAATCAGGGCGGCACGATTTCCAGCGCCGAGGCGTTGACCCTGACCGCGAAAAGTCTCGACAACAGCAACGGCAAACTTCTGAGCAATCAAGGTCTGACCCTGCGCATCGCGGCCGCACTGGACAACGTCAAAGGCATGATCGGCGCAGCCGCCATCGACACGCGCGCCGCGAGTCTGAACAACAGCGGTGGCAACCTGGTTAGCCGTAGCGACCTCGACCTGACCGTGGACGGTCTGCTGCGTAACGACGGCCATGGGCTGATCAGTGCGGTGCAAACCCTTGATATCACCAGTGCCGATTTGAACAACCGCGAGAGTGGTTTGATCAACAGCCAAGGCAACCTGACGCTGACCGCCACCGGGCTGGACTCCAGCAACGGCGGCGAAGTCTCCGCCAGCGGTGACATCGACCTGAAGCTGACGTCCTTGACCCAGAACGGCGGACGCCTGATGGGTGACAAAGCCGTCTCCCTTGATCTGGCCAATGGCGATCTCGACAACCAGCGCGGCTTGCTCACGGCGCAAGGGCCATTGACACTCAAACGTCTGCGCGACGTGAACAACCAGAGCGGTGAGATTTCCAGCAACCTCGGTTTCGAGCTGCTCGCCCGTGCCGTGAACAACGGCAACGGCAAAATCATCAGCGGTGAAAAACTGTTGTTGCGTGGCTCCAGCCTGATCAACCAGAAAGGCCTGATCTCCGGCTGGCAGGGACTCACCGTCAATGCCGACAGCCTCGACAACCGCAACAACGGCACGCTCTCCAGCAAATTCGCCGATGTCTCGGTCGACCTCAAGGATGCGCTGCTCAACAGCGGCAGTGGTGCGGTAGTTGCCCAAGGCAATCTGAATATCAAGGCGGGTAGCCTCGACAACAGCGACAAAGGCAATCTGAGCAGCGGTGCAGGGCAGACCCTGACCTTGAGCGGCGCACTCAATAACAACCAGGGCCTGATTTTCAGTGGTGCTGCACTGGATGTCGTCAGCACGGCGTTCACCAATGCCGGCGGCTCAGTCAATGTCGAACAGGCCTTCACCGCTACGGCCACACGTCTGGACAATAACGGCGGCCAGATCGCCAGCAACGCCGCGATCACCCTCAACCTGAGCGGAGAGCTGAACAACAACGCCGGCAAACTGGCGAGCAGCGGCGCGATGTTGATCAAGGGTGTGACCAATCTGCACAACCAGAACGGCCAGATCGTCAGCCAGAAAACACTGGAAGCGCACACCGATTCTCTGGACAACAGCAACAAGGGCACCGTGGCGGCGAATGACCAATTGCAGATCACCGCAACGGGCGCCGTCAACAACAGCGCCGACGGCCTGATCTACAGCCAGAATGCCGACGTCCAACTCAATGCAGCCAGCCTGCGCAACGGCAAAGGTTCGATCCAGAGCGAAGGCGCGTTGACCCTTGAGGTCAGCGGTGACTTCGACAACCAGAGCGGTAAGGTCATCGCGCAAAGCGGCAATGTCTTTGTCAAAGCGGCCAACATCGATAACCGTGGTGGCACGCTGTCCAGCATCAAAGGCGCGCTGGAAGCTCGCACCGTGGGTGTGCTGCGCAACGGCTTCGACCTGAACAATAACCGTCAGAGCGGCATCATTCAGGCGCAGAGCCTGACGCTTGCTGCATTGGCTGGCCTGAACAACAACGGCGGGCGCATTTCCGCGCAGTCGGCCGACAGCAGCATTACCACGGCGGCGCTGGATAACAGCAGTGGCGTGCTGTATTCGAAAGGACTGTTGGGCGTCACCGGCACAAGTCTGGAAAACGCTGGCGGGCAGATCGCTGCCAACCGCATCGACTTCGGTCTCAGCAGCGCGTTGCGTAACGGCACGGGTGTCATCGAAAGCGATACCCAACTGAGCGTAAAGGCTGCCAGCGTCGACAACCAGAACGGTCGTCTGCGTTCGCTGGGCAACACCGGCAAAACCCTGTTCCAGATCGGCGGTTTGCTCGACAACCGCAATGGCGTGCTGGAAACCGCCAACACCGACATGACCCTGGCAGTGGGAGGCCTCTTCAATGCCGGCGGGCAACTCAACCACGTCGGGCGCGGCAAGTTCGACATCTCCACCGCCAATGTCATCGGCGCCGGCGGCAGCATCGTCACCGGCGGACTGCTGGAACTCAACGCCGACAGCTGGAGCAACTCCAACGTCATTCAGGCCGGTCGCCTGAACGTCAATGTCGGCCAATTCAGCCAGACCGCCAGCGGCAAATTGCTGGCTTCCGATTCCCTGCAGATCCGGGGCGGCAACTGGACCAACGATGGCTTGATCGCCAGTGATGGCATCCTCGATATGCAAATCGGCGGAACCTACGCCGGCAGCGGCCGCTTGACCAGTCAGCGCGGCGCTTACCTTTCCGTCGCGCAGATGAACGTTGCGGCGGGCGGCAGCTTCGCGGTGGGTGCCACGTCGACCGTCAATATCGGCGGGCAGCTCAGCAACGCCGGGCGCATGACCTCCAGTGAAGACCTGACGATCAACGCGGGCAGTGTTGCCAACTACGGCACCCTGGGTGCGGCGCAGAACCTCATCATCAACACGCCCTCGTTGCTCAACGATCGCGGGCTGATTTTCAGCGGCAACAACATGACCCTCGGCGTCAGCACGCTGACCAACCAGCACGGTGATTTCTACGGTCTGGGCGATGTGGTGATGGGCGGGTATGGCGGCGCGGCGCGGGCAGCGGGGGTGTACAACATTTCCGGCTCGATGGAGAGCGGACGCGGGTTCACGCTGAGCGCCGACGTGTTTGAAAACCGCACAGAAGGGCCGACGGCGTCGGTTGAACGCAAGCTCATTTCCGGGTTCATTGCAGCAACGTGCGGTGACTGCGTTGGCGGCACTTTCAACAACTTCCTTGCCAGCCGCGAGACCTACCAATTCTTCGACACCGATACCAGCGCCTCGGCGATGTTCAACGTCGGCAAGGATTTTACGTTTACGGGTGGCACGTTCCTCAACAGCAAAAGCACGGTAGCGGCGGGCGGCAACATCACCATTACCGCGAACAGCCTGAAGAACATCGGCGCCAAGAGCGGGACTGTCGAAGTCACGCGTCAGTACAACTTCGAGATGGGCACAGGCACCACGGCGCAATTCATGGCCAACGTGATCATGCCGTACAACCAGCGCAACAACCCTGATTTCCCGTTTGTGTACTACGTCATCGCACCGGAAGGTCTGATCCGTAAAGCGATCGCCACAACCGTGGGCAATGGCATCGTCATCGTCGACGCCGAGACGGGCGAAAACGTCGGCAGTCGCAAATACGGCCGGGCCATGTCTGGATTCAGCGCCGGCTTTGAGACGTCAACGCCATCGATGTATGACCCGAATAATCTGCTGGCATTACCGAGCGAACTGGCGCCTTACGAAAGCCGTCTTGCGGTTGAAACCCCGGTGAACAGCACCGGTGCTGCTGATGCCAATAACTCGCGTAATGCAGTGATTCAGGCCGGTGGCAATGTCTCGATTACCGCGACCCGGGAAGTTGAAAACAGTGTTATCCATCAGGACTACAGCGCCACCGGGGGCACCAACAAGGTCGCCGATACCTCGGTCGGCAACAGCGGCACTGTCGTTGTGCGCATCAACAGCCAACTGCCGCCGGATCTTGCGCAACAGCAAGTCAATCCGCTGAGCTTGCCTGGCTTCTCGCTGCCGACGGGCGAGAACGGTTTGTTCCGTCTGAGCGGGCAGGGCACCAGTGGCGCCACAGCCGGCAACACCGGGCCAGCGCCAACGTGGACAGTCGCCAGTGAGTCGGTGAATGCCCAGGACCACACGGTCGCCGACAGCAGCGGCGGGCCCCGCAACCTGTTTATCGATGCGCCGGCGCCGGTGTCCGACAGCACACGCGCCGTGGATACATTCCACCGTACGCCAAGCATGGTGCAGACAGTCGCCAGTACGGTCGACGTGAAAGTGCCGGAGAGTTCTGCAGGCACGGGCAACCCGGGCCGCGGTAACGACATGAAAGAGTCGATCGACACTCGTCCGGTCACGCGTGTCACTGGCCTGCCGGACACCACGGCGCCCTCGAACCCGCACAAATACCTGATCGAAACCAACCCGGTGCTGACCGACCTCAAGTCGTTCATGAGCTCGGATTATCTGCTGGAGAAGCTCGGCTACAACCCCGACCAGAGCGCCAAACGTCTGGGCGACGGCCTCTACGAACAACGCCTGATCCAGCAAGCCGTCACCGCACGCACCGGCCAGGCTTTCATCGACGGCCAGACCTCCAACGAGGGCATGTTCAAGTACCTGATGAACAACGCCATCGCCAGCAAGGACGCACTCAACCTGTCGGTCGGCGTCGGCCTCACCTCGCAGCAAGTCGCGGCACTGACCCACGACATCGTCTGGCTCGAAGAGCACGAAGTGAATGGTGAAAAAGTGCTGGTGCCGGTGGTGTATCTGGCGCAGGCCAGCGGCCGTCTCGGCCCGACCGGGGCATTGATTGCCGGTAACGATGTGACGCTTATTGCGGGGGAAAACCTCGACAACGTCGGCACGCTCAAAGCCACCAACAACCTCTCCGCCACGGCGGGCAAGGACCTGGTCAACAGTGGTTCGATCGAGGCAGGCAATCGTCTCGATCTGCTGGCAACCAATAACATCGTCAACAAGTCCGGCGGCATCATTGCCGGCAAGGACGTCAGCCTGACTACCCGCACGGGCGATGTGATCAACGAACGGACCATCACTTCGATGGACAACCAATACGGCTCCGTCACCCGGCATCAGGACTTTGCCGATAACGCAGCGCGGATTGAAGCCGCCAACGACCTGACCGTCAAAGCGGCCAAGGACATCAACGTCATCGGCGGCGTGATGAAAAGCGGTCAGGACATGGCGTTGAATGCCGGGCGTGATGTCAATGTGGTCTCCGTGCAGGTCAATGACAGCGTTTCGTTGGGTTCAAGGGCAAGTAGCAGCGATATCACTCAACTGGCCGCCGATATCGATGCCGGGCGTGACTTCAAGGCCGAAGCCAAGCGCGACATCAATGTGATTGCCAGTGAGATCGATGCCAAGCGTGATGTGTCGATGAAGGCTACCGAGAATCTGGTGATTACCTCAGCCGCCGATGAGGAACATTCGAACTCGAAAAACAAGAAAGAAACGTGGCAGGAGGACCACGTTTCCCAGGTCATGTCTGGTATTACGGCGGGCGGCGACGTCAGGCTGGATGCAGGGAAGGATCTGAGTCTGATTTCCAGTCGTGTAACGGCAGGTGATGAAGCTTATCTGGTGGCCGGCGACAACCTGCAGATCCTAGCTTTGCAGGACACCGATTACTCGCTGTACGACATGAAGAAAAAGGGCGGCTTCGGCAAGCTGAAGATGCAGCACGACGAGGTGACCGACAACAAGTATGTCGGCTCCGAGATCAAGTCTGGCGGCGATCTGACGCTCAAGAGCAAGGGCGATCAGCTTTATCAGGTTGCCAAGCTTGAAAGTGGTAACAACATCACCCTGGACAGCGGTGGGGCGATCACCTTTGAAGGGGTCAAAGACCTTCACAATGAAAGCCACACCAAGACCAATAACAACGCCGCCTGGGTCTCTTCAAAAGGCCGCGGTAATACCGACGAAACCCTGCGCCAGACCCAGATGATTGCCAAGGGCAACATCGTGATCAAGGCCGTTGATGGTCTGAAAATCGACATCAAGGATGTGAACCAGCAGTCCGTCAGCCAGACCATCGACAGCATGGTCAAGGCTGACCCGCAGTTGGCATGGTTGAAAGAAGCCGAGGCGCGGGGGGATGTGGATTGGCGGCTGGTGAAGGAGATTCACGAGTCGTTCAAATACAACAACTCGGGGCTTGGTCCGGCGTCGCAGATGATCATCGCGATCGTCATGGCCGCCGTCGTCGGACCGGCTGCCCTGACAGCGTTGAGCGGAATGGGCACGTTCTGGGCCGCAACGTTCGCGGCTGTGGCTACCGGAGCGGCTACGAATGCCACGACAAGCTTTATCAATAACGGCGGAAACCTTGGAGCGGTGTTCGCGGACGTTACCTCATCTGATGCGCTGCAGGGCTATGTGATTTCCGGGCTTACGGCCGGATTGATGTCTGAATATCTGACCAAACTAACCGGCGTGAAATTCGACGCGAACGGCAAATATGCCGGGACCTCATTAGCTACGTGGGAAGGTGTAAGCAAGTTCGCGGGAAGTCAGATCCTTCAAGGCGGTACTTCTGCGCTGATCACCAAAGTAGTGGGCGGTGATGCAGATATTGGTGATCTGCTGCAAACCGCGCTTTTCAATACAGTAGCTGCGTTCAGCTTTAACTTGGTGGGTGATCTCACACAAGGTGTGGTCGATGATGGTTCTGCGACCAAAGTCATCATTCATGCTGCGGTTGGCGGGTTGTTGTCGGAAATGACCGGTGGGGATTTTGCGACTGGCGCGTTGGCGGCTGGTGCGAACGAGGCACTAGTAGTTGAATTGGACAAGAAGGTGGGCGGAAATAAAGACCTGCTTTCCATGGCATCGCAAATCGTCGGTGTTCTAGCAGCATCTGCCATTGGAAACGCTGATGCGGATACTCTTAAAACCGGAGCTTGGATCGCCGAAAACGCTACAAAGTACAATTATGATCTACATATCCCTCCGGGTTTGACTGGGTATGCACAAGCATCGACGTCCATGGTCGAGTACATGGCGCTGCATGGAGCAACAGCGGAAGAAATCGCTCAAGCGCAACTTGCACTTAATCAAGGTCAGGGATTTGAAGGGGTTCAGCCCGCGAATGAATTCGTCAAGGCATGGGGCGCATTTATGGCTGGTGAGATATCCGGCCTTGCATTTGTTGGATTAATAGGGAAGGCAGGCTTATGGTTTGCCAAAACTGAACTAGGCGTGTCGACCAAACCAGGTGAGGCTTTTTTCTGGTCTGGACGAACCGGTGATGTGGGCGGCGCAGACATAGCGCAACAGATCGCCATGCAACAAGGAGGCACGACTCTGGAAGCATTGATAGCGCAGCGTGGTATACAAATGCCTGCATGGGACGCTTCAAATCCGACGGTGGTGCAAGCATGGCAAAATATTTCTGCAGAGTATGCCAGTGGAGTTTCCGGAACGGTACGTGCTGTGATTGGACAGAATTTGCGTCCAGGAAACGTCTGGGAAACCGCAGAGTTGCCCGCACTTCTGAAAAATCCTAAAGTGGATAAAATAGTTACTATTGATCCAGTAACCAGACTCGAGAAAACTATATTTGTAAGAGGTGATTTGTGATTCTTGAAATATCTCGAGGATATCTGAAAATACAGGTGGCTAATAAAGTAGCGACCATTCAAGGCGAAATGTTCTTTCCGGGAGGGGATAAGCTTGGTTTCGTGTTGTATAGGAACTCGTTAAAGCACTGGGATTCACCCCATGAAAATCAAGTTTTAACTGAAGAAGAAGTTCAGATGGTTATTGACGAAATTGAGGCGGAATTCTCGAGAAAGGGACACATGCTTGACGTCGAGAAGTGACTGGGCGGAGCTAACTACCCTTGAAGCGCGTCTTTTGGCAGGATAAATGGGGACAGACCACGTTTAGATAAGGGGCGGACCACGGCTTTGCAATTTATTCAAAAAACGTGGTATGTCCCCGTTTTCTCTAAAATTCACTCCCTCGATCCGCCCAAGGACGGGCAGGTAGTTCCTAGGTGTGATAACTGCACTAATATTTCCGGAGTCGAATAATGGAAATGCACGACGAATTTCTGGAAATCAATGATCTTGATTGGTTTGCCTCATGTCGTGGTGGGGTCATCGCTCATTTCGCTACAGGTGGACATGGGGTTGTACCTGACGATGTCCGTCAGTCAACTTCCAGATATGAGAAAATTTATGACTACTTCTATTCAAGGCCTGGAGGCGTGGACGTTGAGATAGTAGAAGCCAATTTGGTTGAGTTTGCCGATGAAGCTCAGCGTGCGCGCTATTTAAAATCTTTTGTTGAAATGGCCGGCAGAGGGTTGTTCAGTCATGACGCTTCCGAGCAGGGTGGTTATAAATTAATTGCCAAACCAAAATCGGCGCTAAAGTTAGTGGATCTCCCGAAGTTGATGCAGTCTTCTATTTGTAAGCTACCATTGGAGCTCACTGACTGGATACGTTGCGACGACTTCACTAAAGATTAAATGTAGAAGGATAAATGGGGGCGGACGACGTTTAGAAAGTACTCCGAAAACATGGTCTGTCCCCGTTTCCTTGTCCCCGGTTCCTTCGAACGAATGGCTCAGAGCAAAAGGAAAGAGTTGGGAGCAAATTACTGAATCAGCAAGCCGCGCAGGCGGTAAGGACCTGGGATTCTAATGATGAATATAGAAAACAAGAGCATCCGGCTTGGGGACGAATACGACGATGTTTTGAAGGCTGCTCTAGTAGCGGTGCTCACGTCCCATGGCGCAATAGGAGTAGGAAGTTCATGGGGCGTTGGTGGATCCCAAGAGCTTGATACAGCAACGGTCAAGCTGGGAGATGCGGTCATCACCATTGAGTCTGAGACTTATATAGGGCTGAAGATTGAAGGACCTGGCCCCATCGTAGAGGCTTTGGCTCAAGAAGTTGCAGGACACATTCGATCCGGAGGATCGTCCGTGCGTTGAAGGCGTATGGTGCATGCGACGGGTTGGGGAACAAATGGGGACAGACCACGTTTAGAAAGTACTTCGAAATGTGGTCCGCCCCGTTTATCTAGGGGCCGCAGTTAAAGGAAGCCTTCAGTAAGGACAGTCTGAAAGGTGCAGCAATGTCGGGTCTCACAGCCGGCTTTACAAAGGGTGTGATCGATCCACAACTCGGCGGCCACACGGTGTCGTTCAACAAGCTTACAAAAGGATTTGACCTAAATACTCTTCAAGGTATCGGTGGTTTCGCGGTCCGTGCGGGTGCTCAGGGGCTCGCTGGCGGGGCCATAAAAACCGTGATTGGCGGAGGCAGTTACAGCGATAACTTGAAGGAAGGATTGGTTTCTCAGGCCGGCAATGTGGCCGCTGCTATCGCGTTAAACTTTGTCGGGGGCTGCGGAAGCGGTTGATGCCGATACCCATTTGTAAATGGGGACAGACCACGTTTAGATAACACTCCAAAAACGTGGCCTGTCCCCGTTTTCCTCCAGAGGCGATAAAAATGCTGGAAGCCAATGGTTACGATAGGACGTCTTCGCAGGACGGAAAAATTTCAATTCTGACCAAGGGGGATAGAACCCACAGATTTTATCCGGAATCGACGTCGACGAAAGAACCTTCCGCATCATTGGATATAGCAGGAATTAAAAAAACGATCGTCAAAATCCGATTCAAGGGTAAGTAAATGGGCCTGTCAAAAATTGATATTGAGGAGTCAATTCAGATAGCGAAAATGCTATCCAGTCGTATTGATTTTAAAAAAGATCTGCCCGCGATGGTGTTCAGCGACGTTGGGCTTGAATATTATTTTTTTGAAAGGCCACTATTAAGCTTTGCTGATGTTTTGAATGAACTGTGCTGCCTGAATTATCAGGTCTTTTCAGCGAAAGTATTTGTCCTTTTTGGTAACCCGCATAGTGGCGCCTGCTACCTTTTAGATGGGCAGGACGTTGAGGAAGATATTGGAAATTTAAGTGCAGGCTTTCGAGATTTTTTCAAAGGGACTGTCGATTATCCGATGGTTATAGGTAATCTGGATGGTGATTGGCTGGCATTTGAAAGTGCGTGCGAAGAATATGGCGTAATAGCTTTGAACTCAGCTGGCAGCAGCCATAGGGAGTTCTCTGAATGCCTTCGCTGTAATTTGATCAGTTCCGAAGAATTTCAAAGTTTGAAAGGTAATCATGAGGTTCTGGATAAAATCATTGATGCTTTTAATGAGTATTTTTAGGCGGGGGGAAATGTAGGCGTGGCTCAATGGCTGAAAATTATCTTCTGCCGAACGGACCCCAAATAAAAACGCCCAAAGATTCGGGCGTTTTCATGAGTGAGACGTTAGAAGAAATCTCACCGAAACGCCGGCACCACATGCTTGATAAACAGCTCCAGCGACTTCTTCTTCTCGTCATGCGGCAAGCTGTTGTCACACCAGAAACTGAACTCATCCACCCCCAGTTCCTGGTAGTACTTGATCCGCGGAATGATCTCTTCCGGCGTACCAATCATCGCCGTCTTGTGCAGACTCTCCAGCTCAAACTCAGGACGTCCGGCAAACTTCTCTTCCGGGCTCGGCGCCAGGAAGCCATTGACCGGCGTTTCCTTGTTGCCAAACCACGCATCGAACGTGCGATAAAACCGTGAAATAGCTTTCGCCCCGACTTTCCAGCCGTCCGGATTATCAGCCGTGTGCACGTGAGTGTGACGCAGCACCATCAGTTGCGGACGTGGCACATCCGGGTTGTTGTCCAGCGCGGTCTGGAACTTGTTCTTCAGGTCGAGGACTTCTTCGTCGCCCTTCATCAGCGGCGTAACCATGACGTTGCAGCCGTTGGCCACGGCGAAGTTGTGCGAATCCGGGTCACGGGCGGCGATCCACATTGGCGGGTTGGGCTTTTGAATTGGTTTTGGCACGCTGGTGGAGGTGGGGAATTTCCAGATGTCACCGTCGTGGGCGTAGTCGCCTTGCCACAGGGCGCGGACCACCGGGACCATTTCGCGCAATGCCTGACCACCGCTGGAGGCAGGCATGCCGCCGGCCATGCGATCGAATTCAACTTGATAAGCGCCACGCGCCAGGCCGACTTCCATACGACCGTTGCTGATCACGTCGAGCAGTGCGCATTCACCGGCGACCCGCAACGGGTGCCAGAACGGCGCGATGATGGTGCCGGCGCCGAGGTGGATGGTGGTGGTTTTGGCCGCGAGGTAGGCGAGCAATGGCATCGGGCTTGGCGAGATGGTGTATTCCATGGCGTGGTGTTCGCCGATCCACACGGTACTGAAACCGCCGGCCTCGGCCATCAGGGTCAGTTCGGTGAGGTCTTCGAACAGTTGGCGGTGGCTGACGCTTTCGTCCCAGCGTTCCATGTGGATGAACAGGGAAAATTTCATGACGCTTCCTCGGATCTTTTGTTGTTGAGGCTACATGTGGGAGCGAGCTTGCTCGCGATGGCGGTGTAACAGCCGGCATCTGTGGCGACTGACAGGACGCCTTCGCGAGCAAGCTCGCTCCCACAGTTGTTATGCGTTGTTCTTCTATCAGGCCAGGACGGGCAGGGCGCCCATCTTGCCGTGGCAGTACACCAGCGGTCCGGCGATTTGCTCGGGGACGATCAGATTCTTCACCGCGCCGACCATGATGGCGTGGTCGCCGCCTTCATATTCGCGCCACAGCTCACATTCGATGATAGCTGTCGCGTTGGCGAGGATCGGGTTACCCAGTTCGCTCAAGGTCCATTCGATGCCTTGCGCCTTGTCCTTGCCTTTGCGGGCGAAGGCGTAGGCCTCGCTTTGCTGGCCGCCTGACAGAACGTGGATCGCAAAGCGTTTGTTTTTGATCAGTACCGGGTACGAATCAGAACTGTAGTTGGGGCAGAACAGCACCAGCGCCGGGTCCATCGACAGCGAGCTGAACGCGCTGGCAGTCAGGCCGACGATCTGACCGTCATCGTCCAGGGTGGTGATAACGGTTACGCCGGACGGGAACGAGCCCATGACTTGTTTGTAGATGGCGGCATCGATCATTGGTCGGTCCTCGGATGATGTGTTGCTGTTTTTATGTGTTTGTTGGTCTGATGGTATACCAGTATTCGATCTTTGCAAGGCCTTTTAAGCTGAACCGATAAACGTGCCGCGTTCGTCGGAAACTCAGCATTTACGGGGCTTTAGACTGGTCTGCAAGCCGCAGTTTCAGTAAGGATGGCGTATCAGTTGGCGTCGCAAACTACGGATCAGTCTTGTGAATTGTTTGGAATACCATAATATGGTCTGCATCTGAGGGGCGGCCAGAGAGTCCCCCCGGTTTGGCTTCATACAACGATAAGAACAGACAAACTCGAGTTCATGCATATGTCCCAGATGTCCCGGCAAGATCCGTTGATCGAGAACCATACGGTCGACTACGTCCCACTCGCGGAACGCCACGGGAAGGCCCGCGACCTATTCACCCTTTGGTTCAGCACCAACATTGCGCCACTGCCCATCGTCACCGGCGCCATGGTGGTTCAGGTGTTCCACCTCGATTTGCTTTGGGGGCTGCTGGCGATTGCGCTGGGGCACATGATTGGCGGCGTGGTGATTGCGCTGGCCTCGGCGCAAGGCCCGCGCATGGGCATTCCGCAAATGGTCCAGAGTCGCGGCCAGTTCGGGCGTTACGGCGCGCTGTTGATCGTGTTCTTCGCCGCGCTCATCTACATCGGTTTCTTTATTTCCAACATCGTCCTGGCGGGTAAATCCATCGTCGGCATTGCGCCGTCGGTGCCGGCGCCTCTGAGCATTCTGATCGGTGCACTGGCAGCTACGGCGATCGGTGTGATCGGCTACAACTTCATTCACACGCTGAACCGCATCGGCACCTGGGTGATGGGCAGTGCGTTGCTGGCCGGGTTCATCTATATCTTCGCCCATGACTTGCCGGCGGACTTTCTCACTCGCGGAAGTTTTAACTTGTCCGGCTGGCTGGCGACGGTGTCGCTGGGGATCATCTGGCAGATCAGCTTTTCGCCGTACGTGTCCGATTACTCGCGTTACCTGCCAGCGGATATCGGCATTGCCAAACCGTTTTGGGCGACCTATCTGGGCGCGACGCTGGGCACGATTCTGTCGTTCAGCTTCGGCGCCGTGGCGGTGCTGGCGACCCCGGAAGGTACTGAAGCGATGGTTGCAGTCAAGCAATCCACCGGGTGGCTGGGGCCGATTCTGATGGTGTTGTTTCTGCTGAATATCATCAGCCACAACGCGCTGAATCTGTATGGTGCGGTGTTGTCGATCATTACCTCGATCCAGACATTTGCCAGCCAATGGACGCCGAGCATCAAGGTGCGCGTGGTGTTGTCGAGCGTGGTGCTCGCGGGTTGCTGCGTGGTTGCGCTGGGTGCATCGGCGGATTTCATTTCCGAGTTCATCGGTTTGATTCTGGCGCTGCTGCTGGTGCTGGTGCCGTGGGCGTCGATCAACCTCATCGACTTCTACCTGATCAAGCGAGGCAACTACGACATCACCTCGATTTTTCGCGCTGACGGCGGGATTTACGGGCGTTTCAACCTGCACGCGATCATTGCCTACTTCATCGGCATCCTCGTGCAGTTGCCGTTTGCCAATACCTCACTGTATGTCGGGCCTTACGCCAATCTGGTCGACGGCGCGGATCTGTCCTGGCTGGTGGGCTTGGTGGTCACCGTTCCGTTGTATTACTGCCTGGCGACACGCGGCCAGACTCAGCAGAGCAGGGCGGCGAGGTTGGGTTACACCGACTGACCTGATCCGCTTCACCCCAATGCCCGGCCAAGTGCCGGGCATTGTTGTTTCCGCATCCCGGCGGTCAATCAAATTGGCCACATCGATCCCCTTTTGGCCCATCCCCCACTGTGATCCGTCTACGCTGTCAGCAAGAATCAAAACCATAACCAGACGCTGAACCTTTTTTACCCTTGGCTACCTTTACAGCCGCTGCCGTGTACAGAACATAAAAACCATCGAACTCACGCTGCCTTTTGGGGAACAACCATGGTCACGATGAAACGCATTCTGGGTGCCACTGTGTGCGGGCTGACGCTGTTGGCCGGCGCCGTCCAGGCTGAGCAACGCGAACTGCGCGTTTACAACTGGGCGGATTACATCCTGCCGTCTGTGCCCAAGGATTTCGCCGCAAAAAGCGGCATCAAAGTGACCTGGGACACCTTCGACACCAATGAATCCCTGGAAGCCAAACTGCTGACCGGCAACTCCGGTTACGACTTGGTGGTGCCGTCCAACCAGTTCCTTGAAACGCAGATCAAGGCTGGCGTGTTTCAGAAACTGGATAAATCGAAACTGCCGAACTGGAGCCATCAGGATCCGGAGCTGCTGAAACTGCTGGGCAAGAACGATCCGGGCAACCAGTACGGCGTGCCTTACATGGTCGGCACCGTGCTGATCGGCTTCAACCCGGCCAAGGTCAAAGCCGCACTGGGCGACAACGCGCCGGTGGACAGCTGGGATCTGGTGTTCAAACCGGAGAACATGGAAAAACTCAAATCCTGCGGCGTGGCGATGCTTGATTCGCCGACGGAAATCCTGCCGCTGGCCCTGCATTATCTGGGCCTCGACCCGAACAGCCAGAACCCCGCCGATTATGAAAAAGCCAAGGAGTTGATGCTCAAGGTTCGCCCGTACGTGACCTATTTCAACTCGGCCAAATACATGACTGACATCGCCAACGGCGACATCTGCGTGGCCATCGGTTATTCCGGCAGCTTCTACCAGTTCGGCAACCGCGCCAAAGAAGCCGGCAATGGTGTGGTGGTCGACTGGCGCTTGCCGAAAGAAGGCGCGCCGATCTGGTTCGACACCTTCGCCATTCCGAAGAGCGCGAAGAACGTCAGCGAGGCGCATGAATTCCTCAACACCTTGCTCGACCCGAAAGTGATCGCGCCGATCAGCGACTTCCTCGGTTACCCGAATGCGAACAAGGATTCGATGCCGCTGATCAACAAGGAAATCACCGGTAACCCGAACCTGACGCCGACCCCGGAAGCGCTGAAAAATCTCTACGTCGTGCAACCGTTGCCGCAGAAACTAGAGCGCGTGCGCACGCGGGTGTGGACCAGCATCAAGTCTGACAAATAGATATGGGCTGAACGAAATCCCTGTGGGAGCGAGCTTGCTCGCGAAGGCGTCGGATCATCCAGCATCATCGTTGAATGACACACCGCTTTCGCGAGCAAGCTCGCTCCCACAGATTTATGTAGGGTGTCATTCAGTGCTGCGTTCGGCATCTTTGGTCATCACCAGACTCAGCAAAACCGAACTTAGAATCACCCCACCGACCACCGCCAACGACCATTCCACCGGCATGTGCAGCCACGGCATCAACACCATCTTCCCACCGATAAACACCAACACAATCGCCAGCCCATACTTGAGCAAGTGAAAGCGGTCCGCCATGTCCGCCAGCAGGAAATACAGCGCGCGCAGGCCCATGATCGCGAAGATATTCGAGGTGAAGACAATGAACGGGTCAGTCGTCACCGCGAAGATCGCCGGAATACTATCCACCGCAAACATCAAGTCACTGGCCTCGATCAGCACCAGCACCAGAAACATCGGCGTGGCCCAGCGCACGCCGTTTTGCAGCACGAAAAACCGTTCGCCATGAAACCCGCTGGTGATGCGCATATGCCCGCGCACCCAGCGCAATAAAGGATTCTTGTCCAGGTCCGGCTGGTGGTCGGCAAACACCAGCATCTTGATCCCGGTGAAGATCAGGAACACCCCAAACGCATACAGCAGCCATTCGAACTGCGACACCAGCCACACCCCGGCAAAAATCATTACCGCGCGCATCACGATCGCCCCGAGCACGCCGTACAGCAGCACGCGCCGCTGAAGCTCTGGCGGCACAGCGAAGTAGCTGAAGATCATCACGAAAACGAACATGTTATCGATCGACAGCGACTGCTCGATCAGATATCCAGTGAGAAATTCGAGGGTCTTTTCCCGGGCGATCTCGGCGCCGAACGCACCGTGCAGATACCACCAGAGCAGCGCGGCAAAACTCAGTGCCAGCAAGCACCAGGCAATGACCCAGGACAAGGCTTCGCGCACTGAGACCCGATGCGCCTTGCGCCCACCGAAAACAAACAGGTCCAATGCCAGCATGGCAAGTACGAAGACGATGAAGGCGCCCCACATCCACGGTTCGCCGATATTGATGTTTGTGGCTGGCATGTCACGCTCCCTGTCTATTCTTGGATTGGGTTCAGACGAGGCCATGCTAGCGACGCTTTTGCGCCAAAGAAAAATCGTTTATTTCTGCGCAACAGTTCGATAAAAACGAACTATCCGCCCTCGTTAACAGCTCGGGCACTTTTTACGGAGCAATGTTTTCAGCGATGAATACCGACATTCTCGAACCTCAAGCGGTGTGCAGTCCGATCACCAGCAGCGCGATTTTCATCGTCGCGACGCTGAATGCCGGGGCTGATGCCGCGCAAACCGTCAAAGACTGGTGCGGCGATGTCGCCGGGCTGGTGCGTTCGGTTGGCAAGCGTGTACCGACCGGCAATCTGACGTGCATTTGCGGCTTTTCCTCGAACGCGTGGGATCGCCTGTTTGGCCATCCGCGTCCGGCGTCGCTGCATGGTTTTCGCGAGTTTGGCGGGGAAGGGCGGCACGCTCCGGCAACCCCGGGTGATCTCCTGCTGCACATTCGCGCCGATCAAATGGACCTGTGTTTTGAACTGGCCACGCAGATCATGGCGGCACTCGGCGATGCGGTGACGGTGGTCGACGAAGTGCAGGGTTTCCGCTATTTCGATATGCGCAGCATCATCGGTTTTGTCGACGGCACGGAAAACCCGGTCGGGCGCAAAGCGGTCAACTTCACCATTGTCGGTGACGAAGACCCCGACTTCAGCGGCGGCAGTTACGTGCTGGTGCAGAAGTACCTGCACAACATAACCGCGTGGAACGGCTTGAGCGTTGAAGCTCAGGAACGCGTGATCGGTCGCACGAAACTCTCCGATATCGAACTGGATGACGCGGTCAAACCGAGCAACTCGCACAGCGCGCTGACCACCATCACCAACGCTGACGGCGAGGAAGTGAAGATCCTCCGTGACAACATGCCGTTCGGCCGGCCGGGAGCCGGGGAGTTCGGCACCTTCTTCATCGGCTACGCGCGTTCGCCCGAGCCGATGGAGCAGATGCTGGAAAACATGTTTGTCGGCAAACCACCGGGCAACTACGACAAGTTGCTGGATTTCAGTACTGCGGTGACCGGCAGTCTGTATTTCGTGCCGTCTGCCGATTTGCTGGAAGAGCTGGCGGATCGCTGATCAGCGAAAAAATTCGCCGGGTGTTTCCCCGAACTGTTGGCGAAACGCCGCGATAAACGCCGACGTCGAGTCGTAACCGCAGGCCAGCGCGACGTCGGTGACGCGTTCACCTTTTTCCAGCGGTGTCAGCGCGCCGAGCAGGCGCAGGCGCTGGCGCCAGGCGCGGAAGGTCAGGCCGGTGTCGCGCAGAAACAGGCGGGTGAGGGTCTTTTCGGTGACGCCAAACTTCTCGCTCCAGTGGCTCAGTGTGGTCTGCTGTTCCGGGTGTTGTTCAAGGCTCTGATAGATCTGCTTTAAGCGGGCGTCTTGTGGCAACGGCAGCATCAGGTCGATCTGCGGCGCCTCGGCCAGTTGATCGAGGATCACTTGAGCTAGGCGTCCATGCGGGCCGCTCTGGTCGTATTCCACCGGAACCTGACTGAACGCGCGGATCAGCTCCCTGAGCAGATCGCTGACGCCGAGCACATGACAGCGCTCGAGCGCCCATCCGGCAACGCTGCAATCGATGTAGAGGCTGCGCATTTCCGTGTGCGGCGAGCTGAATACCCGATGCGGCACGCCCGCCGGGATCCACACGGCGCGCTCCGGCGGGGCGACGAAGCGCCCGGCACTGGTCTGGATTTCCAGCACACCTTGAATCGCGTAGGACAACTGCACCCACGGGTGACTGTGACGCCGGGTCAGGGCGCGATTGGGCAGCGATTCGGTGCGTCCGTAGAGTGGACGCGGCAGGCTGGGCAGCCCGGGAATGCTGCGACGGACGCTTTTGTCATGTCCTTTAGGCGGCATCTTGTGGCCCTTCGGCGTTAGTCGGTAATTGGCCGTCACGTTAGAGTCGTCGGCACGCACTGGCAACCCCCGGATGAACCGACCATGACTCGCCCACGTTTTCTGCCCGACAACTTCACCCTGACGCTGATTGGCGTCGTGCTGCTGGCCAGTTTCCTGCCGGCCAGCGGCCAGGTCGCCGTCGGCTTCGGCTGGCTGACCAACATCGCCATCGCCCTGCTGTTTTTCCTGCACGGTG
Organism: Pseudomonas sp. 43A; assembly: GCF_013363935.1. Lineage (NCBI taxonomy): Bacteria > Pseudomonadati > Pseudomonadota > Gammaproteobacteria > Pseudomonadales > Pseudomonadaceae > Pseudomonas > Pseudomonas sp. 43A. The sequence continues at coordinate 4,419,259 of NZ_CP054880.1, read as the reverse complement.
CCAAGCTTTCCCGCGAGTCGATCATTGCCGGCGCCGGCCACTGGCGCCTGCATTTGCTGGTGTTCGGCCTGACGTTTGTCCTTTTCCCGTTATTGGGTCTGGCGTTGAAACCGCTGCTGTCACCGCTGATCGGCGACAAGCTGTACATGGGCATGCTTTACCTGTGCGCACTGCCGGCCACGGTACAGTCGGCGATCGCGTTCACCTCCCTGGCGCGCGGTAATATTCCGGCGGCGATCTGCAGCGCGGCGGCGTCGAGTTTGTTCGGGATTTTCCTCACGCCGCTGTTGGTGACGCTATTGCTCGACGTCCATGGTGATGGTGGTTCGACGCTGGATGCGATCCTGAAAATCAGCGTGCAATTGCTCCTGCCGTTCATTGCCGGGCAGATCGCCCGTCGCTGGATCGGCGCGTGGGTGGGGCGCAACAAGAACTGGCTGAAGTTTGTTGATCAGGGTTCGATTCTGCTGGTGGTTTACGGCGCGTTCAGCGAGGCGGTCAACGAAGGTATCTGGCATCAGATTCCGCTGGTCGAGTTGCTGGGGCTGGTGGTGGTCTGCTGCATTCTGCTGGCGCTGGTGCTGTTGGCGTCGACGCTGTTGGGCAAGGCCTTCGGCTTCAGCCAGGAAGACCGCATCACCATTCTGTTCTGCGGTTCGAAAAAGAGCCTGGCCACCGGTGTGCCGATGGCGCAGGTGTTGTTTGCCGGCAGCACGATTGGCGTGTTGATCCTGCCGTTGATGCTGTTTCATCAGATTCAATTGATGGTCTGCGCGGTGCTCGCTCAGCGCTACGCCAAGCGCCCGGAATCGGTGCCTGAGCTGATGGCGCAAGTCGATCCGTGATCGCCGCAGATCAGACGATATCGTCGATCAGGATATGCGATAGCCCTTTGCTGCACTGCTCGATGCGTGCTTCGACCTTGTAGACCTCGCGCAGCATCTGTTCGGTGATCACCTCATTGCTCGGGCCGCTGCCCTGACTGGTGCCATCAGCAATCACCAGCACCTGATCGGCGAAGCGCAACGCCTGATTCAGATCATGGATGGCGATAAACACAATCACCTCGCGTTTGCGCGCGAGGCTGCGCATGAAGTTCAGCACTTGCACTTGTCGATGCATATCGAGGGCGCTGGTCGGTTCGTCCATCAGCAGGATTTCCGGCTCGCGCACCAGCGTCTGGGCGATGGAGACCAACTGCTGCTGACCGCCGCTGAGTTCACCAAGGTTACGGAACGACAGCCCGGTGATGCCCAGCGCGGCGAGAATCTCGTCGACCAGTTTCAGCTCATCATCGTGGACCACCCAGCCCGGGGTCAGTTGCTTGCGCGCCAGCAGCACGGATTCGTACACCGTCAAACGCGCACTGGCATTCAGGCCTTGCGGCATGTAGCTGATGCCCGTCGGGCCTTTTTTCGATTCTTTCAGGATGACCTGACCCGGCCCGTCGATCAGCCCGGCCATACGTTTGAACAACGTCGATTTGCCGGCCGCATTGGGCCCGACCACGGCAACCACCTGACCGCCAGAAAACGTTGCTGTCGAGACACCACGAATGATCTCGCGCTGGCCGTAGCGGGCGCCGAGATTGTCCAGTTGCAGCGTCACCATGAGTTTTTCTTCCCGCCGAGAATCAGTGAAATGAAGAACGGTACGCCGATCAGCGAGGTGACCACGCCGATAGGGAAAATCGCACCGGGGATCAGGGTCTTGCTGACCACCGAACTGGCCGAGAGAATCAACGAGCCGGTGAGCAAGGAGGCCGGCAAAAAGAAGCGCTGATCTTCACCGATCAGCATGCGCGCGATGTGCGGGCCGACCAGTCCGATAAAGCCGATGGTGCCGACGAAGGCCACGGGAAACGAGGCGAGCAGGCTGACCATGATCAGCGTCTGAAAGCGCAGGCTGCGCACATTGATGCCGAAACTGGCAGCCTTGTCGTCGCCCAGGCGCAGGGCGGTCAAGGCCCAGGCGCGTTTGGCGAAAATCGGCACGGTGATCAGGATCACCAGACAGATCACCCCGAGTTTCGGCCAGGTGGCTTTGGTCAGGCTGCCCATGGTCCAGAACACCACGGCAGCGACGGCTTGTTCGGTAGCGAAGAACTGCACCAGCGCCAACAGCGCATTGAAAGTGAACACCAGCGCGATGCCGAGCAGCACGATGGTTTCGGCAGTGACGCCACGGCGCATGCTCAGAAAGTGAATCAACAGCGCCGAAAGCATGGCCATGATGAAGGCGTTCAGCGGCACCATGAATTGCGCCGCCAGCGGGAACAATGCCACACCGAAGGCCAGGCCCAACGCCGCGCCGAAACTGGCGGCAGCGGAAATACCCAAGGTGAATGGACTGGCCAACGGGTTGTTGAGGATGGTCTGCATCTGCGCGCCGGCCAGCGACAACGCCGCGCCCACGGCCACGGCCATCAGCGCCACCGGCAAACGAATATCCCACATCACCACGCGCACTTGTGGCGAGGCGCTGTCCGGCGAAAACAGTGCGCCGAGCACTTCGCTGAAACTGTAACTCGCCGGACCCAGTGCCAGATCGAGCAGCACACTGCACAGCAACAGAATCACCAGCCCGGCGAGGATCAGGCGTTTACGCAACACCAGTCGACGGTAGGTTTCGCGCTGCACCTCGACGGTCTCGGTCAACGAACTCATGGTTTGACCTCAGGATTACGCAGGCTGACGAAGTAGCCCGACTCATACGGCACGGGTAGAAAACGCTCGTGCAGTTCACGGAATGAGGCGTCCGGGTCGAGATCGGCAAACAGCTCCGGGTGAAACCATTTGGCCAATTGCTGAATGGCCACGAACTGGTAGGGGCTGTTGTAGAACTGATGCCAGATGGCGTGAAAGGCTTGTGTCTCCTGAGCCTTGATTCCGGCGTAGGCCGGACGCAGGGTGTACCACGCGAGTTTTTTCCGTGCCTGGTTCATGTCGGCGCCGGGCCCGACACCGACCCAATGGCCACCGGGTGCAAAGGCTTCCCAGTTGGCCGTGGTGACCACCACGTGCGCCGGATTGGCGACGATGACCTGCTCGGGATTCAACTGGCCGAACGTGGTCGGGATGATCCCCCTGGCGATGTTGTTGCCGCCGGCCATGTCGACAAACAGGCCAAAGTTTTCATTACCGAAACTCAGGCAGCAATCGTCGGTATAGCCGCCGATGCGCTCGATGAACACGCTTGGACGCGGTGGGTGCTGTTTCTCGATGACGTCGGTGACGCGGTGAATCTGCTGGTTGCGAAAATCAATGAACGCCTCGGCGCGTTGCTCTTTACCGAACAGTTTGCCGAACAGACGCATGGTCGGTTCGGTGTTCTGCATCGGGTTGTTGCGAAAGTCGACGTACACCACCGGGATGCCCAACGCGTCGAGCTTCTCGATATAGCGCGCATCTTCGGTGGCGTGCTGCGCTTCGATATTGAGGATGATCACGTCCGGGCGCTGCGAGATCGCTTGTTCGATATCAAAGGTGCCGTCTTCAAAACCGCCGAAGGTGGGGATTTTGGCAATGCCGGGGAATTTGCGCAGGTAGGCATTGTAGGTGTCCGGGTCGGACTGGATCAGGTCCTTGCGCCAGCCGACGATGCGTTCGATCGGGTTCTGTGTGTCCAGCGCGGCGAGCAGATACAACTGCCGGCCTTCACCGAGGATGACCCGTCTGACTGGCAGGTGCACCTTGACCTTGCGCCCGAGCAGATCGGTCACTTCGGTGCGCGCCGTATCCGTTTCGCTGGCGTTTGCATTGCGCGGCGCCAGCGCAGACAGGCTCAGCAGTCCTGCCAGTAACAGCGCAGCCAACGCGAGGCTGCGTCGATCGAAAATCACCATGGTCAAAGCCTTTGCAAAGGTCAGTTCGGCCAACGGCTCACACCGCTGGCCGGCTGAACGTTTCAGAAATCGACAGTCGCCGACAGTAATAAGGTGCGCGGTGAGCCTTGGGAGAACGCGCCATAAGAGGCGACGCCCGACCAGTACTCGTGATCGAACACGTTCTGCACGGTGGCGCGAAACGTGGTCGGTCGATCATCGATGCGCGTGCTGTAGCGGGCGCCGACATCGAAGCGGGTCCAGTCATCGAGTTTTTGTGTGTTGGCCTGGTTCACGTACTGGCTGCCGGTGTGGATCGCGCCTCCGGTTAGCGTCAGGCCTTCGACCCATGAGGTGTCCCATTCAGCCCAGAGGTTGGACTGAACCTCGGGCACGCCGACCGGTTTGTTGCCGCGGTTGGCGGCCACGCCGGTTTTCGTCAGTTCGGCATTCAGCAGGGTCACGCCGCCGAGCAGGCGAGTGCCCGGCGTGACTTCGCCGAACACGTTCAGCTCCAGCCCGCGATTGCGTTGTTCGCCCTGCACTGAGAACAACCCCGAGGCCAGTTCGCCGCTGGGTTTGGTGATTTGAAACAGGCTGATGGTGGAGGTAAACGTGCCGTAGTCGGCTTTGACTCCGAGTTCGTGCTGGCGGGAAACATAAGGGGCAAAGATCTCGCCAGCGTTGGACGCGGTGGAAGGCGCGATGTCGCCCTTGCTCAGCCCTTCGAGGTAGTTGTAGTAGAACGAAACGTGGTCCCAAGGCTTGATCACCGCTCCGAACAACGGTGTCGTCCGGCCGTCGTCGTAGGATGTGGTCATCACGCCGGCGGCGTTGTAGTTGTCGGATTTGATGTTCTGTTTGCGCAGGCCCAGGGTTACCTGCGCGCGGTCATCGAGAATCGACAGCGTGTCGGCAAGCGCCACGCCAGTCAGTTCGCTCTGCGAGACCTTCGGCGTATCCGGCTTGGGGATGTAAGGTTGCGGGCGATCCACCGGGTGATAAATGTTCGACAGGATCGGTGCGCCGGAAATGATCCCGCGCGACAACACATCGCGATAGCGACTGACCTGCACGGTGGTGCGGTGACTGATCGGCCCTGTATCGAAGCGCAGCCGCGCACCGGCATCAACGGTGTAGCGCTCGACTTCGAATTTGTAATAACCGGGGATCGACGAGGTGTCGCCAGCGGCATTGATAATGGTCGGCGTCTGGTCGGACATTCGCGCGACATCGGATTTGCCGCCGCCGGCATGGGCGAACACCGCCAATGCGTCGCTGAGGTCATATTCGCCGCTGAGCAGTGCCGATTTGTCACGGGTTTTCGACCAGCCCCAATCCTGACTGACGTTGCTGCGACCGTTGGCTGCGGAAGGAATGTCCACGCCTGAAGCAATCAGGAACGGCCGCGAAGCGGCGTCGAAGCTTTCTTTCTGGTTGAGCCAGTCGAAGGTTGTGCGCAGGCGTTCGCCCTGATAGTCGAGGGAAATCGCGCCGATGTCGACGTGGCGCGATTGATCGTCGATCGCCGTGTTGCCCAGTTGCGTACTGCCGTTGAAGCGCACACCAAAACGACGCTCTTCGCCGAAGCGGCGACTGACATCGAGATGGCCACCGGCCTGAGCATCCATGGCGTAACTGGCGGTGAAACGGGTCAGGTCTTCATCGAGGGAGCGTTTCGGCACCACGTTGATCACGCCGCCCACCGCGTTGTTGGGTGACATGCCATAGAGCAGGGCGCCGGGACCTTTGACCAGTTCGATGCGCTCGGCGTATTCGGTGAACACGCGATAATTGGGCGCCACGCCATACACGCCGTCGAAGGCCAGTTCACCGAGGTTGCCTTCGCCGACGGGAAAGCCACGGATGAAGAACGAGTCGACAATCCCCCCGGTCTGGCCAGTGGAGCGCACCGAAGAATCACGTTCCAGTACATCGCCGACGGTGACGGCCTGCTGATCCTTGATCAGCGACGAGGTGTAGGTGCTGATGCTGAACGGCGCGTCCATCACATCGGTATTGCCTAAAATCCCCAGGCGTCCACCATTGGCGACCTGGCCACCGGCGTAAACCTCTAGTAGGGCATCGCTGCGCTTGTCGGTGCCGATCACGGCGGTTTCATCCAGCGTCACCCGGCGCTGCACCAGCGTGTAGCTGCCGTCACTGCGCAAAACCATGTCCAGACCACTGCCCTCCAGCAAGCGATTGACCGCCTCTTGCGTAGAGAACTTGCCAATCAGCGCAGGACTGCTCAAGCCTTCGGACAACGAGGGCTGGAACGACAAGGCAATACCAGCGTCCACGGCAAAACTCGACAGGGTCGCACCCAGCGGCCCGGCGGGAATGTTGTAGGCACGAACCGCGACAGCGTCCAGTTGCACCGGCACGGCGGCCAAGGCAAACGGGCAAACGGCACCGATCAGGACAAGGCTTAGCAACGCACTGCGAACAACGGGTTTGAGCTGACGTTCCGGGCGCAGGTGGCGTGCGGCAAGCATGGATGAATGAGCCTATGAACAGGACGAAAAGGTGCTTCTCCCCAATAGCCAGTCGAGATCGAAAAAAGTATCACCGCTACGGCAATTATTTTTTCACTCAGGCCGGGGAGAGCATGACCCAGTAGCCATTCAAATGGCCGCTGACGAGGATCGGGTAGGTTTGCGCCAGCATGTTCAGGGTGCGCTGGCTGTCGCTGATCGGGTAGGCGCCGGAAATGCGCAGATCGGCGATTGCCGGATCGAGGCGCACGAAACCGCGGCGATAGCGCGTGAGTTCGTCGACGAAATCGGCCAGGCGCATTTTGTCAGCCATCAGCATGCCTTGGCTCCAGGCGCCGACGTAGCGGTCGGCAGTGCTGAGCTGGCCAAAGGTGTAGGAAGAGAAGTCGGTGCGTTGACCGGCGTTGACGATCAGCGGCGTGGTCTGGCGATTGTCCGCGAGCTCGACTTTGACCGCGCCTTCCAGCACCGCAAGGTGCGTGCGCGGTTGCAGTTCGCGCACGGTGAAACGCGTGCCCAGTGCCTGCATGCGACCTTGACGGGTACTGACCAGAAACGGTCGCGCCAGCGGTGAAATGTCCGGCGCGGTCTGCACCAGTATTTCGCCTTCGCGCAGGTGGATGAGGCGTTGATTGGCGTCGAACAGCACGTCGATGGCGGTGTCGGTGTTCAGGGTGATTTTCGATCCGTCGGCCAGGGTCAGCTCGCGTTGCTGGCCGATCGCAGTGCGGTAGTCGGCTGACCATTGCTGCGACTCTGCGAGCTTCCAGCTGCCCCAACCGGCCGGCAGGATCGCCAGAATCATTGCCAGTTTGCCCAACGCCGCACGGCGCTCCGGGCTGCTCGGGCGATCGAGTGCCGACATCGCCAGTGACGGTGGCAGGCCGCCGAGTTTGCTCTGCAACAACTGCGCCCGCGCCCAGGCACGACCGCGCTCGGGGGTGCTGGCTTTCCAGTATTCCCATTCGCCGCGCTCGCTGTCGCTGAGTTCGCCTTCACTCATGCGGATCAACCAGTCGGCGGCTTCCTCCAGCGCCTGGTGATCGAGGTGTGGTTCATTGCGCCGTGCGAGCATTCACTCCACCAGCAACAGGCACTGCACGAAGGCTTGCTTCATGTAGCGTTTGACGGTGATCAGCGACACGCCCAACTGCTCGGCGATGTCGTCGTATTTCAAACCGCTGATCTGCGACAGCAGAAAGGCACGTTTGACCAGCGGCGGCAGGGCATCGAGCATCGCGTCGATTTCGTGCAGGGTTTCCAGCACCATGAAACGCAATTCCGGAGAAGGCACTTCCGGCGCCGGCACATGGGCGAGGGCGTCCAGATAGGCACGTTCCAGTGCCTTGCGCTGATACCAGTTGACCAGAATGCCCTTGGCCACGCAGCTCAGATAGGCGCGGGGCTGCTCAATGACGGTGACTTGCGAGGCGAGGATGCGCGTGAAGGTGTCCTGCACCAGATCCGCCGCATCCATGGCGTTTCCCAGTTTTTTTCTCAGCGTCGCGTACAGCCAGCCATGATGGCCGCTGTACAGGGCTTCGATCGCGCGCAGGTGATTGGCATTATTCGCGGGAAGGGTTTCGCTCATGGCTGCAGATTTTCATGCAATTGAGAAGTATTCCCAATGCTAGTTTACAACCGCTCTTTGACGCAAGCGCCGATTGGCGTCCTGTTCAGGTGCCCTGCAAACCGCGCAGTGCAGCGACCATCGTGTCGATTTCCGCCTCAGTGTTGTACGCATGCACCGACGCACGGCTGACCTCCAGCAAGTCCCTGTGCTGCATGTCGAGCAAAGTCGAGCGCACGGTCGATGTGCTGACGTTGATGCGCTTTTCCTGGCCGGCCAGCCACTGCTGAACGTGCGCGGCGCTGCTGTCGCGATGAGTAAACGTGACGATGCCGGACTTCTGCACTCCGAGGTCTCGCGGCGTGATACCAGGAATATCTGCCAGTTGTCGGCGCAGGTAATCTGCCAGTTGCTGAATTCGCAGCCACATCGGTTCGATGCCTTGCGCCAGCGCGTATTCCACTGCCGCACCGAGACCGAGTTTGGCGGCGACGTTGCATTCCCAGTTCTCGAAACGTCGTGCATCGGCGCGGATCTTGAACATCTCGGCGTTCTGTAAAGACGCCGCATGCAGGTCGAGAAACGCCGGTTCCAGATTCTGGCACAGAGACTTTTCGACATACAAGAAGCCCATCCCACGCGGCCCGCGCAGGTATTTGCGACTGGTGGCCGCGAGCATGTGGCAGCCGATTTTCTGCACGTCGATTGGCATCTGCCCGACACCCTGACAGGCATCGAGCAGAAACAGCACGCCAGCCGAACGGGCGAGTGCGCCGATCTGCTCGATGGGTTGCACCGGGCCGCCATTGGTGGCGATCACCGGCAGGGAAATCAGCGCAACGCGATCGTCGTCGAGCATGTCCTTTAAGGCCGGCAGTGAAACCTGGCCGTGCTCATCGTTGGGGATGACCCGAATCTCGATCCCCCGGCGCTGCTTCATTTGCAGATAAGGAATGTAGTTGCCGGCGTACTCGGTGGTCGACGTCAGCAGCACATCGCCGGGTTGCAGCGGTAACGAATAGAACGCCATGTCCCAGGCGCGAGTCGCGTTCTCGATCACCGCAATTTCGTCAGGCTGAGCGTTGATCAATTGCCCGATAGCGGCGTAGACATTTTCCACTTCGGCCGATTGTTGCCCGGCGGCTTCGTAGCCGCCCAAAGTCGCTTCAAGCTGAATATGACGGGTCATGGTCCCGATCACCGGCGCGGGCATCAGCGCCGCGCCGGCATTGTTGAAGTGGATCAGTTGCGCGACGGCAGGAGTGTCGGCGCGCAGTTGTTCAATGTTCAAAAGCAGACTCCTTTCATTCCCCGTCCGGGGCAGGGCTCGGCTGCATCGCCGCCGGCCAGTAGCGCAGGGCGACAATCGGGATCAGTGCGACGACGTAAGCGAGGCAAACAAACAGATAGGTGTACTGCAAGCCGTAGACCTGACTGAGCAGACCACCGGCAGAAATCCCCGCAATCGAAGCGAATTGCGCAGTGCCCTGAGCGATGCCCAGCACATGGCCTTGCTGTGAGCTGTCAGCGGTTTTCGAGATCAGCGCCATCAGCACCGGTGTGGTTGCACCCAGCAGCACGCCCCAAATGAAGTAGGTGATAACAAACACCACCGGGTTGTGAGTCACGCCCGCCACAGCGGTCAGGACGATGCAGCCGATGACCACGTAAGTCATGCGCTGCAAGGTCTCCTGCTGCCCACGGTGTTCGAAATAGCGCGACCACGCCGTGGCCGACAGAATGAAGCCCAGCGCCAGCAAGCCGTAGCAGAGGCCGACTACCGAATTGCTGACCTCGAACACCGAGCTGACATACAGCGAAAACGAAGTCTGCGGCAGCATTCGCGCCAGCAACAGAATGCCCATCACACCGAGCAGCGAGAGCAATGGTGAGCCTTGCCAGAGACTGCCGGAACGAACCGGCGCAGCCTTGTCGACGACCACGGCTTTCTTCACCGGCGGCACGTCCGGCAAGGTCACGGCGGCGATCACGGTACACACCGCACACAGCGCCGAGGCGATGATGTTGATCCAGAAGAACGTCGCGTAATCGAGGATCAGACCGCCGACCACCGCACCCAGCAGCGAGCCGACATTGGTCGATATTTGCAGAATGGCGAACAGCCGTGCCCGTCGCGACGGTGCCTCAATACTGACGCCATAGGCCTGTGCCGGCGCGATATAGCCGGCAAACGCGCCTTGCAGAAAGCGCAGGATCAGAATCACCCAGATATCACTGAACAGGGCCAGCCCAAGCTGGGTCAACGACAAACCGGCGAGGGCGCGGATCATCATCAACTTGTGGCCGTAGCGATCGCCGATGCGGCCCCAGAAGGCACTGGTGAGAATAATGCCCAGCATCGGCCCGACGTACACGGCGATGCTGGCGAAGCTGAAAACCGACTCGGAGGTGGTCAGCCCACGCAGGTGGACAGGCCAGAACGGCCCGCTCATTTCCATCGCGCCCATCGACACCAACTGGATCGCAAATAGAAGATAAATCAGGATTCTTACTCTCGAACCCTGGATGGCACCTGCATGGGACATGAGTCAGCCTCGGTTAAACGCTAGCGAGCGGGTTGGTCAGGGTGTGCTGCAAACGATAGTTGCTGTACTGCATCATGTGCATGCGCAGCAACGAGCGCGTCGGCCATGGGTCTTCGACGAACGCCTTGTGCTCGGTTTCCCACACGTCTGCCGCGACGCGGTCACGCACCGCTTTGAAGGCGAGGTCGGTTTCTTCGCGCAAGATTTGCCATAGCCGAGTGTTGTTGAAAGCGTATTCCTTGGTCAGCCACAGGGCCATTTCATGCAGGTGCGTGAGGAACGCCGCGTCGAGCACAAACATGCGCACCGGCTCGATATCACCGCAGAACACTGTCGGCAGAATACCCGGCTGCACGTGCGGTTGCAGGCTGTAACCACGGCCCTCGAGCAACGGCGCGTAAGTGCGGCCATCACCGAAATCGCGGATCAGCAGACTACGTGCTTTGCCATCCGGGGAGAACAGCACCATGGTGTTTTGCTGGTGCGCCTCAAGGCCGATGCCGTACATCAAGTAGATCGCCACCACCGGGTGAGTCACCACCTTCGCGTACTCGCGGAACCAGTTCTCGACCTGCGCAGCATTGGCGCGCACACCGTCACGTTCAATCAGATCGGTGAACAGCGGACGACCACTGCCCGGCAAACGGGTGAACAGCGATGCGACGGTAATCGGCAGGCAATCATCCTGGCGTTCGAACGCTGGCGCACTGCTGCGATAGACCACAGACAGATGCCGGCCCGGATGATCGTCCTGAGTGACGGCGTTTTTGTAGCGCACACCGATTTCTTCAGGGAAGATTTCCAGGCGTTGATCAAAGCCGTTTTCCGTCTGCAAAATCTTGCTGATCACCGTGCTGATGCGCGGCCCCATGTGAATTGACTTGGCTTGCAGGCTGCGCAGTTCGCTGGTCATCCACACCGCGATGGGCAGTTTGATCAGCGGCGCGCTTTCATCCAGCACCGGCATCATCGTGCGATACGACATGGTCGGCAGGGTAGGAAGATCCGGGCCATCGGTGATCAGGATGCCGTCGGCGATTTCTGCTGCGAAGGTTTCCAGCACGTAGGCTTGTAAATGCCAGCTGTGGATCGGCAAGGGCAACCACTGGTTTTCGTCCAGCCCCTTGCTGTTGAGCGAGGCTTTCCATTGCGTCCATTGCGTCGGGAAGTTTTCAGCGAACCAGGCGCGGTAATCAACCACGTGCGGCATGCTTTCGCTTTTCGCGTTGTCGGCACGCAACGCGGCGATGCGCAGCGGCACTTGTGCGTTGAACTCCGGTGACAGCTGCTCGACTTCCTCATCGGTGAGGCCCGGGCGCGCCTTCCACGTCGGGTAATAAGGATGACCTTCCAGCGAACCCCACTGGTCGAGCAGAATGGCGGCATCCTTGGTTTTGGCGTGCTGGCGCAGATAGTCGGTGAAGCTGCTCAGCCCATGATCCTTGGCCGCTTGCTCCAGTCGGGCGTTCCATTGCTGACGATGCTGACGGGCGTGGGCGTCGTTGGTCAGGCTGTTTTCCATGTCGGATTTGAGCCCGGCGATACCGTCGTCGGTCGGCGCGAAGTCGAAGCTGTCGCGCAGCACATCAAGCATGTCCTGGTGGCTGGTGATGACCTGGCGTACGCCTTCATCGGTCACCAACACCACGTCACCGTCGTTGACCACGGTATCGGCCGGGCCTTTGGCGATGTCGGAAAAGGCCAGATGGGCGCGACCGCCCTTGAGCGGGTAAGTCGCCTCGTGGCCCTCGACGGAAAAGCTCAGGGCCGAACGGTCGAGGATGTTTTCCGCAAACAGGCAACGCACCAGACGGCGCATGGCGTTTTTGCGGGAGTAGGCGATCAGTGTCTTGAAGTCATCCATATCAGCGGTCTGCTCGTCGAAAATTGAATAGAGGGATTAAGCGGCGGCGCTTGTCGTGTGTGGCCATTGGCGCGGGAAATAGTCGAGTGCCGAGTCGCGCAGGCCATTCATGTAGGCCACGCTCCACTGCAGGACTTCCTCGATGTAAGGCACCTTGAGGTCGAAGCGTTTGGCCATTTCCACCAGCAGCACCAGGCCGTAGGCGACGTCTTCGTTGAAGGCGCGGCTCTCGCGCTCGATCACGTAACCGGCGCGGTTGTCCGCGGCCGGCACCATCGGCGCAAGGATGTCGTTGTAAGCCTGATTGGTACGCAGGATCGAGAGCATGCTGCTCGGGTCGCGGATCTGCTCGCCGTAGGCCTCGACGATTTCCTGTTTCAGCGATTTCACCGAAGACAGGTCGATACCCAGACGCTGGCTGATCACCGCACACAGTTGCTGGCTTTCCTGATCCATGCGTTCAAGGAAATACGCGCCGAGTTCCGGGCATTCGGTCCACCAGCACATGCGCTGCGGGAAGATCTTGCGATGCCACTGGCCGTAGGGGCCGATCAGGCCGTAGATCACCGAGCTGTGCATGATCGGATTGCCCGGTGTCAGGGTGATTTCCAGAAAATGCTCGAGCATCGTCACGCACGGGCCGTACAGCCGCGTGAGTATTTTTTCCAATTGGCGGCGCGCGGTTTGCGGCTCTCGGGCGTGGGTCGCCACGTACAATTGGCTTTTGCCACCACCCATTTTGATCGACCGTCCCGGGGTCAATTCAAACGCCGTGTGCGGCACATCCTTCATGCCCCAGATCACCACATTCGGCCGGTCGGGCAGGGTCGCTTCAGCCAGCCAGTCGAAACCGCAGAAGCCGGGAATGGCGCCGATGAATACCGGTTTGCTGGTGGTCAGATGCGGCGCGATGTCTTTCAACGTTTGCGGGCGGGCATGGGCCGGCACGGTGATGATGACGATGTCGGCATCTTCCACCGCGGCTTTCGCGTCGCTGGTCACCCGATCGAGCCGGGCGCTCAGGGTCGAACCGTCGGGCAGCAACGCCTGCATCGGCGTCTGGCGGGCGTACTGTTCGATGACCTCCTGATTATGGGTGTGCATCGAAACCTGAACATCGGGCAGTTGCTTGAACAGGATGGCGTTGAGATGGCCAGTCCTGCCGCCACCACAGATGGCGACTTTCAACAGATTCATCGAGAGGCGTTCCTGTGTGAAGGGTGGGTCATGCGACGCTCAGTTGCAGCGGCGCGGAGATGGAATCCAGCCATTGGGTCTTGCCCAGCCAGGCATCCAGTTGCGGGGCGATGCTCGGGTCGATCAGGTCGCGCTCTTGCAGCCATTTGTCGTCGAACACGGTGTGCAGGTATTTCTCGCCACCGTCGGCAATCGGCACCACGACGTTGCCGGTCAGCACGCCTTTGTGGATCAGCTCCAGTGCCTTGAAGATCGCACCCCCGGTCGAACCGCCGACCAGCAAGGCGAAGTTGCGCGCGATGTAGCGCGCGGTTTCGAACGCCTGCGAGTCGGTGACTTGCACGCCCAGATCGATGCAGCTGTAGTCGAGCACCAGACCCACGGTGTCGCCGGCCGGCGTGCCGGTGCCGGATTGATAGTAGGGATAGCCAGGATGACCGAAGACAATCGAACCGGCCGGTTCCACCGCGACGGTGACCGTGTCCGGGTTGTGCACTTTCAAGCCGCGCGCAATGCCGGTCATCGAACCGCCGGTGCCGACGCAACCGACGTAAGCGCCGACCACGCCTTCAGCCTGCACGATGGTTTCGCGGACGAAATCGCTGTAGCCGCCGGCATTGGCCGCATTGTCGGACTGGTTCATGAACACCGCGCCGGGAATCTCGCTCGCCAGTTCGGCGGCCATCTGTTGCCGCTCGACCACCGCGACTTCATCTTCGCGATAAGTGCCTTTGACGAAACGAATGTCGGCACCAAGGGCTTTCATTACAGCGATTTTGTCTTGTGCGGCGTGGTGATCGACCACGGCAATAAAGTGCAGGCCAAACTCGACGGCGGCCATGGCCAGGCCAATCCCGGTGTTGCCCGACGAAGACTCGACCACCACACCACCGGGTTTCAGGCGACCGGACTTGAGCGCGGCCAGCACCATGTTGCGCGCCATGCGGTCTTTGATACTGCCACCGGGATTGTTCTTTTCAATCTTCAACAACAATCGCGCGTTGGTATCCGGAACATCAATGCCCAACATCGGCGTATTACCGATAAGGTCCGAGACTTTATTCAATATCATTGCAATTGTTCCCTTTAGTAGTCAGGTGAAAACGCATAGTTACCTTCCGTACAACAGGTCGCCGTCAGCCGCCGGGGCAGGGGATGGCGATGAAACTCGTTTTCCAGCAAGTCCATCTGGTAACCGGCGGTGTTGATATAAATCAATAAGTCACCGGCTTGCGGTGCCGTCGCAAAGTTGATCAGGCGATGGGTAATGACGTCATCGTCCAGGCAACTATGGCCGGCGATATAAGCCTGGATCGGGGCGTGTGGCTGTTGTTTGGTACTGACAAGTATCGGATCTAGCAGATATTCCGAGGCAAACCAGGTTTCGCAAGCACTGAAACTGCTGCCCTCCACGAAGATCACGGTTTTATTGTCAGCCAATTGTTTGCTGCGCGTGACGCGAAATATTGACATGGCGGCTTGATCGACCAGACTTCGGCCGGGTTCGAGTGCGAGGGTTATATTCTGCGTCTGCAAGTAATTGGCAATCGACAAGCCTGGCGAATGCTCGGCTTCGAGCAATAACGTAAGCCATTGCGTCGCGGTCAGTTCACTGCCGTAAGGATAATAAGTGGCGGGAACTTTCTGGTTGTAATAGTGGCTCTGGTTATTGTCATTTTGTAGGAACTGAGCGTAGGTCTCAGGCTCGACATAACGAATCGGCAAGCCGCCACCGATGTCGATCATCTGCGGATTCAAGCCCATTTCCCTGGCCGCCTCGATAAATCCGCTGACCTCACGAAAGGCTTGTGCGCGGGATTCGAACCCATAGCCGCCGAGGTGAAAATGTAAACCTTCAAAATGAAAAAGCTCAGGTTGTTCTGTCAACCGTTGCAGGCATTGCAGCAGGTCTTGCGAGCCCATCCCGAATCGGCTGTTCTGACTGCTTTTCGGTCTGTAACGCAGTAGCACTCTGGTTTTCGTCGGACCTGGTTGTGTGGGGATCACGCTATGCAGGTGATCGAATTCCTCCAGCGAATCCACACAAATCAATGAACCTGCGCTGATCAGCGCTTGATGGAAAACGGCTGTTTTGGCCGGTCCTGTGGCGCAGATTTTGGCGCCCGGCACACCTGCGCGCAGGGCAGCATTCAACTCGTGAATGCTCGACACATCGACGCCGATCCCCGAATTCGCTGCAGCGCCGAGCATGCTTTGCGACTTGTTGGCCTTGGCCCCGTAGAAAATGGCATGGGGCACTTGGTATTGCTTCAACACGTTCAGCAGCGCTTGCGTGTTTAATTCAAACGCATGGGGCCAGACCAGATTTAACGGTGAGCCCTGTTGATCCACCAAGTCTGTAAGTTTGTTCGGGAACTTGTTGATAAGCGTGGAAATAACCGGGTCGATGAGCGGTGTTAACATCTCCGGGTGATGAACTTTATACGGCTGTTCAACAGCAGATTTATTTGTTGTAGGCATAGTTAACCCTTGGCGTCGAAAGTTACGTCGCCATTGATAGTTCGATCACCGATCGTTATCGATGCAGGTCGTCTTTTTTTGCTCGTCAGCGTCGAGGCTTTAAATAACTTGGAGGCGGATGCCAAATGAAATCCGCTATTGGATCTGTAGCCCTGATTGTAATAAATGGTTCACAGAACAATTGCATGAGAACCCCATTCCATAAGGTTTGTGCGGATGTAATGAATGGCCATTAGTTGCTGGCCATTGCCCTGTAGCAGCCTGTAGCTGATGTTTAAGTGACATCGCTGACAGGTACTTTTGCAGATACCGATGACTTGCGTTGAAACGAGAATAGTTCCTCTTGGCGGCGTGAACAATATTGCGAACAGGAACGATTATCAAGTAAGGTTTTCAAATATTTTTCAATGACGACCTGCTCAAGGCGAATCCATGAACGTGTATTTACACGCTCAAGGACTCGTTCGTCCCGAGATTAAAAAGTCTCTTAATTGCTTGATCAATAAGGCGTTAAGGGCTGTTGCGACAAGCCCCGGAACGGCAGGCAAATCTGTCGTCGAACGGGCCTGAAAATTTTCACAAACCACGACGGGTTCACGTCAAAGGAGCAACGCCATGCAATCCGATCGACTCAGCCGAAAAGCGCCACTCGCGATCAGCTACCTGTTCGTGCCGGGCAACCGTCCCGAGCGTTTTTCCAAAGCCTGCGATGCAGGGCCAGATGCGATCATTCTCGACCTCGAGGACGCCGTTCACCCCGACAGCAAAGTCGCCGCCCGCGCCGCCATCCGGGCATGGCAGGAGAAAACACCGAGCGTTGCCTGCGAGCGGTACATCCGCCTGAACAGCGTCAGCAGCACGCTGTTTGCCGAGGATCTGAGCTGGCTCAGCGACCTGCGCTACCCCGAGCGTTGCGAGGGGATTTTCCTGCCCAAAGCCGAATGCCCCGAGGCCCTGGCACGCGTGGTCGAACGCCTGCTGGCGTGGCAACCGAAACTGGCGATCGTCGCCATCATCGAGACCGCCAAAGGCCTGCAACAGGTCGAGGCGATTGCGTCGATTCCTGGCGTGGCGCGGCTGGCGTTCGGTTCGCTGGATTTCTCGCTGGACATCAACTGCAGCCAGACCCCGGAGGCGTTTTTGTTCGCCCGCAACCGCATCGTGCTGGCTTCGCGCACGGCGGATCTGCCGTCGCCGATCGATGGTGTGACGCCGGCCATCAGCGATTTGGCGGTGGTCGGCAAGGACTCGCATTACGCCCGTTCGCTGGGCTTCGGCGCCAAGCTGTGCATCCATCCCGGTCAACTGGCCACGGTGCAACGCGCCTTCCTGCCGGACTCACGCCAGTTGGCCTGGGCCGATCGCGTGATGCGAGCGGTGGCGACGGGCAGTCACGCGGTGCAGGTGGACGGCGAGATGGTCGACTTGCCGCTGATCGAACACGCCCAACGCCTGCTCGATGTAGCCAGCCAGCATGCGCCGGTTGCCCGCGCCGATGCCTGCTGAATCCCCGGCGAATCAGGAGATCACCATGGACCACGGTTATCAGATTGCGCTGCGGCCACTGTGCGAAGTGTTGCAGTCGGAGCAGGTCGACCCGGCCAACGTGATGCTGCTGCGCGAGTCGATTGTCCGCGCCGGGCATTGGCTGGAACCGATCATCGTCGAGCGTTCGCGCGGCATCGTGATGGACGGCAATCACCGTTTCACCGCAGCGTTGCAGTTGGGCTTGAGACGGGTGCCGTGCATCCAGCTCGATTACTCCGATCCGCGCGTCTGTGTGCGGCATTGGCAAACCGGGCAGGCGTTTGAGGTGGCGCGAATTTTTACCACCATCGCTCGCGGCGAGATTTTTCCGTACAAGACCACCCGGCACGCGTTTGACCCCGCGCTGCCGCTGGTCGCGATTCCGCTGGAGCGTCTCTACGCCTGACCCTGATCGGGCGACGGAAAAAAACTTTACTGCGGGTGATACTTTTTCGCAGATCGACTGGCAATAGGAGTGATTACCATTTTCCCTCGATGAAAAGGATCCTCACGTCATGCCTGTTGTCAGTCGTCCTTGCGGTGAGCGGGTGTTAGCACTCGCCGTGCGTACCGCCATGCTGAATTTCGTTTTGGTCGCAGGAAGCGCCAACGCTTGGGCCGCCAGCCCCGAGCAACCAGGCGTTGCCGCCGACCCGACTGCGAACGCCGCGCCGGACGCGCTGACCCTCGACAGCACCAACGTCAACGCCCGTTACAACGGCGCGACTGCCTTGCCGGAAACCCTCGCCGGTGGTCAGGTGGCGCGCGGCGCACGGCTGGGCATGCTGGGCAACAAAGACGTGATGGATACGCCGTTCAGCGTCACCAGTTACACCGCCAAAACCCTCGCCGATCTGCAAACCGTGACCGTCGCCGATGCGCTGGAACGTGATCCTTCAGTGCGCTCGACCGGGCAGACTGGCGGTATCGTCGACTCGTTTTTCATCCGTGGCTTCCCGATTGGCGAAGGCAACCTTGGTGAGCTGGCGTTCGACGGCGTCTACGGTGTCGCGCCGAATTATCGGGTGTTCACCGACTACGCCGAGCGCGTTGAAGTGCTCAAGGGGCCGGGCGCGCTGATGTACGGCATCTCGCCGAACAGCGGCGTCGGTGGCGTGATCAACATCGTGCCCAAGCGTCCGCTGGATGAAGACCTGACCCGGTTCACCGGCACCTATGCCTCGGACTCGCAGGTGGGCGGGCATCTGGACCTGAGCCGGCGCTTCGGTTCGGAGAACCAGTTCGGCGTGCGTTTCAACGGCAACCTGCAGGGTGGCGATACCGCCGTCGATGATCAGCATCGCGACCTCGGTGTCGGCGCGATAGCCCTGGATTATCGCGGCGAGCGTCTGCGCCTGAACCTCGATTACATCAGCCAGAAAGAAAGCTGGGAGGGCGCTTCGCGGCCCTTCACCATTGCGCCGGGCGTTGATGTGCCGTCTGCGCCGAACGGCCGCACCAACCACTCGCAGGACTGGGGCTGGTCGGACACCAAAGAGCAGTCGGCGTTGCTCGGTGGCGAATATGACCTGACCGACAACGTCACCGTGTTCGCTCATGCCGGTGGTGGCAAGTCCGACGTCAAGCGCCTGTCCGACCAGGTGCCGAGAATCCTCAACGACGCCGGCGATACCAGCAACATTCCCGGCTACTACAAATTCAACGTTGATCGCTCGACGGCTGACGTCGGTATGCGTGGTGTGTTTGCCACTGGCCCGATCACTCACACCACCACGGTCATGGCGACCCGTTATCAGGATGAGCTGTCACGCGGCATCAACAACGGCACGGCCATCCTGTCGAATATCTACCACCCGATCGACAGGCCGCAGCAGTACATCAACTCGCCAAAGGTGTTGCGTGTTTCCGAATCGGAGCTGTCCGGCGTGGCGTTGACCGACACAATGTCGATGCTCGATGACCGCTTCCAGTTGACCCTCGGCGTGCGGCGTCAGGACATCGAATCGCGTAACTACAACGCGGCCGGTGCGGTTAGTTCGAAATACAAGGACAACGCCACGAGCCCGTTGGTCGGCGTGGTGGTCAAGCCTTGGGAAGACGTTTCGCTCTACTACAATTATGTCGAAGGCTTGAGCAAGGGCGACATCGCCCCGGGCACGGCGTCCAACGCCGGCGAAACCTTTGCTCCGTACGAGTCCAAACAGCACGAGATCGGCGTCAAGTATGAACACGGCACGTTCATGACGACGTTGGCGTTGTTCCAGATCGAGAAGCCAAGCGGCGAAGTCGGTGCCGACAACGTGTTCTCGGTGCAGGCCGAACAACGTAACCGTGGTGTCGAGTTGAGCATGTTCGGCGAAGTGGCCCCGGGCACTCGCCTGATGGGTGGCGTCACTGTGCTTGACGGCGAACTGACCGATTCGGCGACGAAGGCCAACCGTGGTAACAAACCGGTGGGCGTGCCGGACGTGCAGGCCAATCTCTGGGCCGAATGGGACACCCCTTGGCTGGAGGGTTTCACGCTGACTGGCGGTGCGATCTACACCGACAGCCAGTACGTCAACCAGGCCAACACTCAGGAACTGGATGCCTGGACCCGCTTCGACGCCGGCGCGCGTTATGCGACAAAAATCGAAGGCCGGCCAACGACGTTCCGCGCCACCGTGCAGAACGTGTTCGATCGTGAGTACTGGTCGGGCGTGGCGTCCTACGGCGCGTTCTCTCCAGGTTATCCACGGACCTTGCAGCTGTCGGCCACGGTCGATTTCTGATGTGAACGGGCAGGGCGTAACGGTCGCCAACGGCGGTTACCGATTTTCCTTCTATATATAGTTTCACGATCACGTTGGTTGTCCGAGACGGGGTCCGGCAGGCGGGCAGCAATTGCTGTCCGCCTGAACCTTTCAGAAAAGGAGTATTCGCCATGTTTAATCACCCAGGCGTGGGGGCGGTAAACGCGCCATTGGCTTTTCGGACAGCGAACAACCCATTGGCCTTTGAGTGTGATCGCAGCGCCAATGCGCATATTCGCGAACTGCTGCGCCACTTTGGGCTGCGCACCAGCCTGATCCGCTTCAAAGTCATCAATGCACTGGTGGTGGCCGGCCGCGACGGGCATGGGATCGGGGTGAATGGCGTGCATGCGTTTGTCGAGTCTTCATCGCCCGAGCTGTCATTCGTCAGTGTGCGTGAAGTGCTCAAGCGTCTGGGTGAAGAGGGGCTGATCGTGCTTGGCAGTGACAAGACCTACCGATTTTCCTCTGAGGCCATGGAATTGCTGCAGCAACACACCGATCATCTGTAGGCGCTGCCGAGCGCCTACAGAGTCCCCGTGTATTTCACGGCGGCGGCCGCTCGCGAGGGCACGTTCAGCGTGCGTAATAAAGAAGACACATGAATGCGCACCGTGAACGGAGAAATATCCAGTTCACGGGCGATTTCCTTGTTGGTCTTGCCTTGGGCGATCAAGCGCAGCACGTCCTGCTGACGCGGCGTAAGGGCGGCGCCGGTTTCCAGCGGCAGCAAGCCGGACGGCGCAAACTTCACCAGCACCTCACCTTCACGAATCGCCAGAATCGCCTGGCCGATTTCGTCCGGATCGATGTTTTTGCCGATAAAACCGTCGATACCGGCGGCCATGACTTCGCTGATCAACGACTCATCATCGACCATCGACACCACAATCAGCGTGGTACGCGGCAAGCGTCGACGCAGTTCGGCGAGCTGGCTCACACACGTGAGCCCGGGGAAGCGCAAGTCGAGAATCAATGTGTCCGGCTCGCCCAAAGGCAGCAGCGCCAGTACGGCGTCGAGATCGCCGGCTTCTTCGATAACGGCTTCGGGCAGCAACCGCTGAACCGTGCGCAGCATCGCTTCGCGAAACAGCGGGTGATCGTCGGCTATGATAATTCGGCAGGTCATGGCACGACCCTCCCTGGGTCAGGCGTTACTCAAGGCTTGCACCTTAGCACCGGGCGCGTGTGTTGCCTGTAGGCTGATTCGGAAACTGACGATTGCCGCACAAGGACGTTTAACCATGAAGTTCGAGAAAAACACCGAACTCGATCAGGCCAATCTGCGCATTATCATTGCCAGTATCGCCGTGGTTTATATGCTGATACTGGGCTTTTTGCCGGGTCAGCGCTTCGATACGTACCTGCCGATCATTACCTACATCATTGTGTTTTTGTTGGCCTCGATCGCCTTGCGTCAGGCGATTGCGCGCTGGCCGGGGCATTACCCGGCGCGACGGATTTTCGGCATGATCCATGATTACACCGGCACCTGCTTTGGTCTGGTGGTGGGCGGCGAGATGGCGTTGCCGCTGTACGCGGTGATCATCTGGGTCAACCTCGGCAATGGCATGCGCTATGGCTCGCGCTATCTGGCGATTGCCACGGCGCTGGCGTTGCTGGCATTGCTGTGTGTGTATCGCCTGACGCCGGTGTGGCAGGCGCAACCGTTCATGGTGTTGATGCTGATGCTCACCAGCACGGTGATCCCGTTTTATGCGTATTTGTTGCTGGAACGTACGCGCAAGGCCTCCGAAGAGGCGGTGGCGGCGAATCTGGAAAAGTCGCGGTTTCTCGCTCAGGCCAGCCATGATTTGCGTCAGCCGATTCATTCAATTGGACTGTTTACCGCGTGCCTGAGGGAGTCGCGGTTGGGGGACGAGGAACGGCGCTTGGTCGATAACATCGACCGATCGCTGCTCAACGTTTCGCAACTGTTCCGCTCGATTCTCGATCTCTACACCCTTGATAACGGCCGGGTTCTGCCCAAACTGCAAACCCTCAATTTAGGGGAATGGCTCGCGGATCTGATTCGCCAGAACACCGAAGCGGCGCGTTGGGCCGGGGTCGAACTGCGTTTGCGCCCCTGTGAGTATTGGGTGTGCACCGATCCGGCGTTGCTCGCGACCATGGTGCAGAACGTGCTGTCCAACTGCTTCAAATACGGTGCGCATCGGCCGGTTTTGATCGGCGTGCGTCGGCGCGGGGCAGGGCTGGCCATTGTGGTTTATGACCGTGGCAACGGTATCGCCGAGGAGCATCTGGGCAAGGTGTTCGAGGAGTTTTATCGGTTGCGGCAAGTGCGCGATAAAGACGTCGAAGGCGTGGGGCTGGGGCTGTCGATCGTCAAGCGTCTGGGTGAGTTGATCAGTGTCGGCGTTACTCTGCGTTCGCGGCTCGGGCGGGGAACGGCGGTGACTTTGTACGGGTTGCCGATCGCCGCGCCACCGCTGTTAACGGTCAATCGGAATGAGGCGCGCCAAGTCGGTTTGCTGACCGGGCTGAAGGTGTGCCTGGTGGAAGATGACCGCAATGTGCTGCTGGCGACTTCAGCGTTGCTGGAGCGTTGGGGCTGTGTGGTTCAGGCCGAGTTGACGGCTCAGGACTTGGTCACCGACTGCGACATCATCGTCGCCGACTATGACCTCGGCACCCATGCCACCGGCATCGAATGTATCGATGATGTGCGCAGGCAGCGCGGTTGGGCGGTACCGGCGATGATCATCACCGGGCATGACGTCGAGAAAATCCAGGCAGCCTTGCACGACCGCGACATCGCCATCCTGTCCAAACCGGTACGCCCGGCCGAACTGCGCGCGACCTTGAGAGCCCTGCGCGACCGGCAACCCGAACCCGCTGAAAGCGTTTCGTGAATGATCATCGCGGACACACCAAAGATCCCTGTGGGAGCTAGCCTTCTAGCGATTTGGCCAGCAGGCTGGCTCCCACATTTTCAGATCAGCGTTTGCACAGGTAATCCTGGGTGATGGTGGTTTGCAGGCAGTTGTACTGGCCCATGGTGCGGCAGATGTTTTTCTCTGAGCCGGTCACTTCGGCGTTTTTGTAGCCCCAGGTCTTGCAGCGTTGCGCGGCGACGGTCAGGCCTTGTTCAGCGCTGGTCTGGCCGCTTTCGAATTGGCCCAGTTCATAGGAGACCTGGACGACGCCATCGTTTTTGCTGCCGCCGGTGGCCTCCCACTGTTTCGGCGTGGCACAGCCAGTCAGGAACAGGGCGCTGAGGGTGAGTGTCGCGATCAAGATTTTCATGAGTGAGCGGAGTCCTTTACCGGGTGGAGAAGTTATTGCAGAGGGATTGGCGAAGCACCTTTCGGCAGGCACGACAGCGGCGGCGACATCATGCCCATGCTCGCCACGGCGATAATTACGCCGCTGGGTAATTCACAGTTGTATTCCCCGGCGGGGGTGTACGCGGTGTAGTAGGTGAGGGTGCTGTCGTTGCGGATGTTGTCGATTTTCGACACCGGTTTACCGATCACCGTTTGCGCGCGTTCTTTCATGCTCGCTTCAGTGGGTTTGACGGTCTGGCAGCCGGCAACGCCGAGTAGCATCGCGCCGACCACGGCGATCTTGCAGAGGTTTGTATGGAGTTTCATGGTGTGTCTTCCTTGGTGTTGTTCTGATTTCCAGGCACAACGATCCCGCACGCTGCGAACAGGCAACGTTGAGGAACATCGGGGGTTGCGGGGGAATATAACGCCAGGTGGCAGGGCGGTCGATTAGCACAAATGTGCTAGTGCGGCGCTCGACAGGCGGTTTGCTGGATCCGCCTGTCGCGCCGAGGGAGGATTACTGAGGGCTGTTGAATTGATCGGAGTAACTGCCGGTCATCAACGCGGAGGCGACGCGATCAGAGCCAACGCCGACACGCGAATAGGCAACCCGGTTGACGCCAGTGCGGTCGGCGCCATCTGAAGCCAGTGCGCCCGCGCCGACATGGTCAGCGCCATCAGAAGCTACGGCTCCTGCACCTACATGATCGGCACCATCAGAAGCGACTGCGCCTACACCGACATGATCAGCGCCATCAGAGGCGACCGCACCAGCACCGACGTGATCAGCGCCATCAGAGGCGACTGCGCCAGCACCAACATGATCGGCACCATCAGAAGCGACTGCGCCTGCACCGACATGATCAGCGCCATCAGAGGCGACCGCACCAGCACCGACGTGATCGGCGCCATCAGAAGCGACCGCACCAGCACCGACGTGATCGGCGCCATCAGAAGCGACTGCGCCTGCACCAACATGATCGGCGCCATCAGAAGCCACCGCGCCTGCACCGACATGATCAGCACCATCCGAAGCGACTGCGCCAGCACCGACATGATCAGCCCCGTCAGAAGCGACTGCGCCTGCACCGACATGGTCGGCGCCGTCGGAAGCCACCGCACCTGCACCGACATGATCCGAGCCATCGGAAGCCAACGCCTGCGGCTGCGCCGCCCAGACATTGGGCACCACAACGGTCGCCACGACCGCCAGAAGCACGCCTAACAACAACTTGTGTTTCATAGTTCTCTCCACGACCCGGCAGCCGCAAAGCGATAAGGCATCGTCCGCCGCGTGTTCGCTGGCGTTACGACTGATTGGCTTGGGTCAGACTGGTGGACGAAAGGCACCGACACACCGTCAGGCGTGCGGGTGTCGACAGAATCATGATCGAACTGATTGAGTATAGATCGCGATTGCGAGCCGGCACGGCGGGGGGATCGACGGCCGTTAGGCGCTTCTCTTCCTGCCCGATTGGGGCAAAGCTCGAATCAGTCTAAAAACACTGATTCGTGTCGGCGAGCCTTTGCTAGGCTCAAAGATGTAGGCGAAGACGCAGACTGATGCGCAATCGGATAGCAAGGGGGCGTGGGGCGCGCTCCGAAAGGTACACGGTTAGAAAGATCTCCGCGCTGAGATCCAGCCCTTATGCCGTGTGAAGCAGCCGAGGCACTAACTTTCAATTTGACCCGGTACTGTGGGAAGCCCGATAAACCTTGTAAGCCAGAGACCAGCACTGGCCGCCTACTCGAACAACAAAGCCCGCTTCGTGCGGGCTTTGTCGTTCCTGCCAGGTCAGATCGATTGCAGCGCCTGCGCCAGGTCAGCGCGCAGGTCTTCGACGTCTTCAACCCCCACCGACAGACGCACCAGGCCATCGCCGATCCCCAGTTTCGCCCGGGTATCAGCCGGAATGGTCGCGTGAGTCATGATCGCCGGGTGCTCGATCAGGCTCTCCACACCGCCCAGACTTTCCGCCAACGCAAAGATCTTCACGTTCTCCAAAAACCGCCGCGCACCGGCCAGATCGCTGTTCAGATCAACCGAAATCATCCCGCCGAAACCGCGCATCTGGCGCTTGGCCAACTCATGCTGTGGATGCGACGGCAGTCCTGGATAGTAGACACGTTTGACCTGCGGTTGCTGCTCCAGCCACTGCGCCAGATCCAGCGCATTGCTGCAATGACGCTCCATGCGCAGCGCCAAAGTCTTCACCCCGCGCAGGGTGAGAAATGCATCGAACGGTCCGGCAATCGCACCGACAGCGTTCTGCAAGAAGCCCAGCTTCTCGGCCAGCTCTTGGTTCTGGCCGACCACGGCGATACCGCCGATCACGTCGGAGTGACCGTTCAGGTACTTGGTGGTCGAGTGCAGCACGATGTCGAAACCCAACTCCAGCGGCCGCTGGATATACGGGCTGGCAAAGGTGTTGTCGGCCACGCTGATGATCCCGCGAGCGCGGCAGATACGGGCGATAGCGGCGAGGTCCGAGAGGCTCAGCAGCGGGTTGGTCGGTGACTCGACAATCACCAGGCGTGTGTCGTCCTGCAGCGCCGCTTCGAACGCCGCCAGGTCAGTCAGATCGACGTAGCTGAAACGGTGTCCGGCACTGCGCTGACGGACCTTGTCGAACAGGCGGAACGTGCCGCCGTACAAGTCATTGCCGGAGATGACGTGCGAACCGGCATCGATCAGTTCGAGCACCGTGGAAATCGTTGCCAGCCCGGAAGCAAAGGCAAACGCCTGGGTGCCGCCTTCAAGGTCCGCCACGCAACGCTCCAAGGCAAAACGCGTCGGGTTGTGCGAGCGGCCGTAATCGAAACCCTTGTGCACGCCGGGGCTGTCTTGCAGATAGGTGGAGTTGGCGTAGATCGGCGGCATCAGCGCGCCGGTGGTCGGGTCCGGTTCCTGCCCGGCGTGGATCACCCGGGTCGCGAAGCCTTGGGATTTATCGTCGTGCTGACTCATGCGAGGGATCTCCGTAATTGGTTGAGCATGTCGGTGCGGGTGATCAGGCCATGGAAGCCCGATGCATCGGCAATGATGGCGACAAGGCCACGGCTGAGCACCGCTTCCAGCTCGGCAAGGCTGGCGCCGGGCGCGAGGGTTTGCAGCTTGTCGGTCATCACGCTGGACACCGATTGACTGAAGCGCGCGGCGTCTTCGTGCACCGGCAGCAGGATGTCGGATTCGTCGATCACGCCGACCAGTTGCTTGCCTTCCACCAGCACCGGCAATTGAGAGACATCGGCCAGGCGCATGCGCTGGAACGCGGTCAGCAGGGTGTCGTCGGGGCCGACACTGATGACGCGGCCGTCTTCGAAGCGGCGGGCGATCAGGTCACGCAGATCACCGTAACCCTTGCGCTGCAACAGGCCCTGATCGGTCATCCACTGGTCGTTGTAGACCTTCGACAGATAACGCGTACCGGTGTCGCAGACAAAACTCACCACGCGTTTCGGCTCGGTCTGTTCACGGCAATAACGCAGCGCCGCAGCGAGCAGGGTGCCGGTCGACGAGCCGCCGAGAATACCCTCGGCCTTGAGCAACTGGCGGGCGTGATCAAAGCTTTCTTCATCGCTGATCGAGTAGGCGTGGCGCACGCTGGAGAGGTCGGTGATCGACGGAATGAAGTCTTCGCCGATGCCTTCCACCGCCCATGAACCGGGCGTTGGCAGGGAGCCGTCGCGGCTGTATTGCGCCATCACCGAGCCGACCGGGTCGGCCAGGACCATTTCCAGATCCGGCTGCACGCGTTTGAAAAAACGGCTCAGGCCCGTCAGCGTGCCGGCGGAACCGACACCGACGACGATCGCGTCCAGGTCATGTTCGGTCTGCGCCCAGATCTCCGGCGCGGTGCTGCATTCGTGGGCCAGCGGGTTGGCCGGGTTGTTGAACTGGTCGGCGAAAAACGCACCGGGAATGTCTTTCGCCAAACGTGCGGCGACGTCCTGATAATACTCGGGATGGCCCTTGCCGACGTCGGAGCGGGTGATGTGCACTTCGGCGCCCATGGCTTTCAAGTGCAGGACTTTCTCGGTGGACATTTTGTCCGGCACCACCAGCACCACGCGATAGCCTTTGGCGCGACCCACCAGTGCCAGGCCCAGGCCGGTGTTGCCGGCGGTGGCTTCGACGATAGTGCCACCGGGTTGCAGGCGACCATCACGCTCGGCGGCGTCGATCATCGCCAGACCGATGCGGTCCTTGATCGAGCCACCGGGGTTCTGCGATTCGAGTTTGAGAAACAGCGTGCAAGGCCCGGTGTCGAAGCGGGTGACTTGAACCAGCGGAGTATTGCCGATCAGCCCAAGTACGGCAGGGCGTGATTCCTTTGACATTTCTTCACCTCTTAATGGTGTTGATCGCGTTCCAATCGCGGGGAAAAGACTCGCGTGCAACATAGGCTCAGACATCGGCTGTCGCAACCTTTAGTCGGTCGTCAATACAGCCATTTCGATCTAACGATAGATCGAAATCAAAGACTTGCCGGACGGGTTAACGTGCGTTTACACAGAGGCGTCATTGAGTTTTCAAAGGGCGTCTTCCCGACCATGGACGGCTTGATTTGCGAAGCAATATCCTGCTGCGAAAACTGTCCGGAAGATTTCACATCGCGCAGTTATCGGCTGCCGAAGATGGTGGCGGGTCAGCCAATGAAGGTGTTGATCCTGCCGGGGCATGACATTCAGGTTCGGGGAATTTCCATGGCAGCACAGGGTAGGGTGTTGTTACTCTGACCGGCCGCAGTCGAGGCGTTTGCACTACATGAGTCATCAACCGATCATTCAGGCCGTGTCTGAAGCAGACATTGGCGAGGTGCTGAATTTTGTTCTGGCGGCCCGCGCCGAGCTTTTCCCCAAGCTCAGCGCAACGGGTATGCCAGACGATCTGGCGCGTTTCGCCGAGGTTTATCTGGGTGGGAAAGGGCGTTTTCTGATTGCTCGCCAGCAAGGGCAGATCGTCGCTTCCATCGGTTATCTGCCTTACGACCGACGTTTCCCGCGTCTTGCCTGGCCTGACCGTAACGTGGTGGAAGTCGTCCGCCTGTTCGTCCTGCCTTCGCAGCGACGCTCAGGGCTGGCCGGCGCGCTGTATCGAACACTCAAGGAAATGGCACTCGCCGACGGGGTCGAGCTGATCTACCTGCACACTCATCCGTTTCTGCCGGGAGCCATCGAGTTCTGGCAACGGCAGGGCTTCGAGATTATCGAGGTCGACGCTGACCCGGTCTGGCAGACGACGCACATGCAGGATGTCATGAGTGGAATCGAAGAATCTGCGCCCCATCGAACGGGTCCGTCAGGTAGTGCGCCCTGACCCCGAAAGTGTCCTGTAACCGCTGCGGTGTCAGCACTTCCAACGGCGCGCCCAATGCCACCAGCCGCCCCCGTTCCAACACCGCCAGACGATCGCATTTCAACGCCTGATTGAGATCATGCAGGGCGATCAGCGTGGTCACCGGCAACGTCTGCACCACGTTGAGAATGGTCAGTTGATGCTGAATGTCGAGGTGGTTGGCCGGCTCGTCGAGCAATAGTATTTGCGGTCGTTGAGCCAATGCCCGAGCGATGTGCACCCGCTGTCGTTCACCACCCGACAAGCTGCGCCACAGACGCGTGCGTAAGTGCATGGCGTCAACGTCGGCGAGTGCCTGCTGGACGATGGCGTCGTCCGCGTCCGACCACGGTTGCAGCGCCGACAGCCAAGGCGTTCGCCCCAGCGCCACGGCATCAAACACACGAATGCCGTCGTCGGTGTCGGCCTGTTGCTCGACCACCGCGAGCTGTTGCGCAATGCTGCGTCGGGCCATTTTGCCGAGTCGCTGACCTTCGAGCAGCACCTCGCCGGCGCTCGGTTCGCGCAACCCGGCCAGCAATTTCAACAGGGTGGATTTTCCCGAGCCATTCGGCCCGACGATGCCCAGTGTTTCGCCGCGCTGCACCTCAAGGCTGACACCGTTGAGCAAGTCGGCGCCGCGCACTCTGAAGCTCAGATCAGAACAACTCAAAACACTGTTCATCGTGCGGACCTGCGGCCAACCAGAATCAAGGCGAACACTGGCGCACCGACCAGTGCGGTAATCACCCCGACCGGAATCACCTGGCCCTTGATCAACGTGCGCGACAGCACATCAGCGGCAATCAGAAACACCGCGCCGCCCAACGCACTGGCCGGCAGCAACCGCGCGTGACCGGTGCCAAGCAACAGCCGCGCGGCGTGGGGAATCACCAGTCCGACAAAACCGATCGAGCCGACAATCGACACCATCACTGCCGTCACCAGCGCCGCGCAGCCAATCAGCAGAATCTGCACGCGTCGCACCGGAATACCGAGAGACGCCGCCGAGTCCATGCCAAAGGTGAACGCATCCAGCGCCCGCCGATGCCACAGACACACGACCAACCCAAACACGGCCACCGGCACCGCCAACCACACCGACGGCCAACGCACGCCACCGAGATTGCCCAGCAGCCAGAACATGATCCCGCGTGCCTGCTCGGAGCTGGCCGAGCGGGTAATCAAAAACGCCGTGAGCGCGTTGAACAGCTGCGAGCCGGCGATCCCCGCGAGAATGATTTGCCCGGTGCCGCTCGCCGAGCCGCTGACTCGCGCCAGCAGAATCACCAGCACGAACGCCGTGACCGCGCCGGCGAAGGCACCGACTGACAGCGAGATCATTCCGGCGCCAACCCCGAGCAGCGCGACCATTACCGCGCCGGTCGAAGCCCCGGCAGAAATCCCCAGCAGATACGGATCGGCCAACGGGTTGCGCAACAGCGACTGCAAAATCACCCCGCACGTCGCCAGGCCGGCACCACACGCCGCCGCGACCAGTGCGCGGGTCAGGCGGTAGTTCCAGACGATGCCTTCGTCAATCGGGTCGAGTGCGTAACCGGCGCCCCACAGCTTGTTGGCCAGCACTTGCACGACCACGCCCGGTTCAATCGAGGTTTCCCCGATGGCCACGCCGGCGACCACTGCAATCAACAGTGTGGCCAAGGCCAACAGCGTGCGGATCAGGCTGGCACTCATTGCGACAGGTCATAGCCGTTGATGGCCGTGGCCAGTTGCTCGATGCCATCGAACATGCGCAGGCTCGCCTGCATGGCCATGGCGTCGAGAATGATGATGCGGTTGTGTTTCACCGCGTCCATGTTGCGTGTCACCGGGTCGCTGCGCAGGAAGGCGAGTTTCTTTTCATAGTCGTCAGCGGGGAAGCGTCGACGATCCATGCGCGCGATGACGAGGAAGGTCGGATTAGCCTTGGCGATGGTTTCCCAGCCGACCGTTGGCCACTCTTCATCGGACTCCACCACGTTGCGCACGCCGAGGGTGCTGAGCATGAAATCGGGAATGCCTTTGTGCCCGGCCACGAATGGCTCGATGTCCATTTGTGCGCTGGAGAACCAGACCAGCGCGCTGGCATCCTTGAGCTGTTTGCCTTGGGCGGTGGCAATCGAATGGGCGAGGCTGGCCTTGAGCTCGTCGTTGAGCTGCTGGCCACGCTCCTGCACATCGAAGATCTGCGCCAGTTGGCTTACGCTCTTGTAAATCGTCTCGATGCGAAACGGTGCGAGCCGCGTACCGTCGGCGCCGACGAGGTTGTCCTTGGCTTCGCAATCGGAGGGCAGCAGGTAGGTTGGAATCTTCAGCTCATGAAACTGCTCGCGAGTGCCCACCGCACCTTGCGGGCCGACCATCCATTCCAGCTCCACGGCGACCAACTCCGGGCGCTTGCCGATCACCGATTCGAAACTCGGTTCGTTGTCGGCCAGGCGCTCGATCTTGTCGTTCTGCGCCTTGTATTTATCCAGCACGTTGTTGAACCAAAGCGAAGTGCCGACGACTGTGTCGCTCAGGCCCATGGCGTAAAGCATTTCCGTGCCGGCCTGGCCGATGGTCACGGTGCGCGTCGGGGCGTGCTGGAAGGTGAGGGTGCTGCCGCAGTTTTCTACCGTCAGCGGGTAAGCGGTCGGTGCCGCGTGGGCCAGGGTGCAAAGGCTCAGGCCGGTGATGAAGGTGGCAACGCGGGGCAGCAGCATGAGGCAGTCTCCGGGGAATCCGTACGCGGAGCGGGAGAGTACGGATTGGAAACACACCATCGAACGCGGTCAGGAAAACAGCGCAAGGCCGGGCATCAAGCGTTGACGCGCACGGCACGATGTCCTTCCCGGACACCCCGCCGGTTAGTAGTCACTGTGCCGGCAGGTCTCCTGACTGATGCGTCATCGCCTGGCTCCGGCCTTCCCGGGATTTACCCAGTGGCAGTCGTGGAGCAGGCTCGGCACCTACAGTTGCGGGGGCAGTTCCGGTCAGTGCTGAGCAAGCACCTCGGATTCCCTATTAGTCCCCTTCGGGAACCGACGGCGGCATGGTAGTCGATCGAGCCGCTGAAGGGGAGACGAATCTGCCGTGGGGAGGATTAGTGCTGGCTCATCAAACCGTGCAGCACGCCTAAACGCAGGCCCGGTTCCGACGGCACCATCTGCGCGATACCGAACACTTTGAAGGCGGCCAGCATCAACACCAGACCACCGGGCAGAATGCTCTGGCGATGAGGTTGCAGCCCGGCCAGTTTCAGTTGCTGGACGTTGTTCACCTTCAGCAGAAGCAACGACAGGCGTAGGAGCCCGCCGTAGGTGATGCCGTCCTGGCCAAAGTCGTTGAGACGATTGGCCTTGAGCACTTTGGCGAGCATGCGCGCGGTGCCGGAAGAGCCGATGGTTTGCTGCCAGCCCTGAGCACGGTAGCGCCGGGCAACTTTTTCAAACTGCAGGATGGCGAAACGTTCGGCTTCCTGTAACGCAGCGGCGGACAGGTCGCCGCCGCGAAAAAAGCGTGTGCTCAAGGTGCCGCTGCCGATGGCGATGCTTTCGGTGAGCAACGGTTGCGCGCCCTGACCGAGGATCAGCTCGGTGGAACCGCCGCCGATGTCGACCACCAGGCGCAGGTCTTCAGCGCTCGGCAACGCGTGGGTCACGCCGGC
Organism: Pseudomonas sp. 43A; assembly: GCF_013363935.1. Classification (NCBI taxonomy): domain Bacteria; kingdom Pseudomonadati; phylum Pseudomonadota; class Gammaproteobacteria; order Pseudomonadales; family Pseudomonadaceae; genus Pseudomonas; species Pseudomonas sp. 43A. The sequence goes on along the minus strand of NZ_CP054880.1, from coordinate 4,386,720 downwards.
GTAGACCAGCCGCGCCTCTTCATGGCCGCAAATGACATCGATGGGAAAGCCCAGATGCCGTTCGGCACTGGCGAGAAACAGCTGCGCGTTGTCCGCTTCACGCACCGCGCTGGTGGCCACCGCGCGCACCCGGCCGGCCTCGAAACCGCGCAGCTTCTTGCCGAACCGCGCCAATGCCTGCCAGCCGCGATCCAGTGCCAGTGCATCCAGTGCACCACCGTCAAAGCCCTCGGCGAGGCGCACCGGTTCGCGCAGGGTTTTCACTTCCTGAATCTGCAAGCCCTTTCGACTGCGCACTGACTGGCCGATCATCAGGCGAAAGGCATTCGAACCCAGGTCGATGGCGGCAAACAGCGAGGCGTCGTCTTTCATGGGAATCCTTGCAAAGCACCCGTCGGGAGGCGCGAGACGGTTTGCGAGGATTCTGCCGTGATCTTGATGACATCCTGATGACGGGGTGGGGGCGGTTCAATGAATGTGTGGCTGTCATGACACTGTCATTATCCGGCGTCTATGCTGAGGCCAATACATCGCGTGTTCTTAAAGTTTTTGCTGCCAGTTTTGGCAGCTTTTTTTTGCCCAAAATTCAGCGAAATCCCCGTAGGAGCTGCCGAAGGCTCGGGCCGCGATCGGACGATCTTTTGACTTTGTTTTTGAGAGCAAGATCAAAAGATCGCAGCCTTCGGCAGCTCCTACAGGGGTAGTGGGGAGTTAGCAGGACTGAGGAGTTTCGCCCCGGGCCAGACGCGCATTGATGTCGTCGATCACTTCCGGGAGCTCGGCGATGGTGTCGATCAGGTAATGCGGGCGCGAAGGCGCGAACATCTTGCCGATTCGCGCGCGCTCCTCAGCCAGTCGATCCGACGGCAACGCCTTGTATTGCTCATAGCTCAGGCCCAGTGCGTTGCCCGAGCAGGTCAACGCCACCGTCCACATGCCGGCGGCGCGCCCTTCGAGAATCCCTGGCCAGGTGTCATCGACCTTGACGCACGCCGCCACGTCATCGATGCCCAAAGCAATCACGTTAGCCAGCGCCTGCGCCGGATGCGGCCGGCCATTGGGGACTTCATCGGTGGCGACGACATGGTCGGCGATGTAGCCATTTTCCCGCGCCAGTTCGACGACCTTGGCCATCACCACCGCCGGATAACCGGAGCACGAACCGATTTTCAAACCCTTGTTGCGCAACGCCGCAATCGCCTCGAGCGCCCCCGGGATCAACGCCGAATGCAGGGCGATTTTCTCGATCTGCAACGGCATGAAACGTTCGTAGATCGCCGTCACATCGTCGTCGCTCGGGACGCGATCAAACGCCGCACGATAACGCTCGGCGATCTGCGGCAGGTTGCACAGCGTGCGAATGTGATCCCACTTGCCCATGCCCATTGGCCCGCGCGCTTCTTCCAGCGACACCGCGACGCCAAACTCGGCAAAGGCCTCGACGAAAATCTGCGTCGGCGCAAACGAGCCGAAATCGACAACGGTGCCGGCCCAGTCAAGGATCGCGGCTTGCAGGTGAGTCGGTTGTTGGTACTGCATGGTCAATCTCCGTTTTCGGGTAAGCGTGGGCCGTCCCTCGGCAATGAGGTAGGCGGTTTCAAGGTTTGATTTTGCTGATCAGGTCAGCGGTGGATTGGAATCAAACAGTTCGGCAATCACTGGTCGGTTCCTGCGGATGCCAAGGCAGCACAGGTGGTATTCGATAAAGAACGGGTGATCGACAAAGGTGATCGGCGTGGTGCCCGGGGTTTCGGCGTACTCGACGGCCGAGACAAACCCGATACCGATGCCTTTGACGATCGCGTGCACGATGGCTTCGCGGCTGTTCAGTTGCATGACGCGGTTGAGGGCGATGTCGAGGCGCTTGCAGCTTTCTTCCACCAGTTGCCGGGTGCGCGCACTTTGCTCGCGCATTACCCATTTCTCGCGGCTGATTTCACTGATGTGAACCTGCGCCTGACTAGCCCACGGATGGTCATCGCGCACCACGGCGATGATCGGATAGCGGTGATACAGCCGCGTATGGAAGCGCTCATCGAATTCCGACAAAGCCAGAATCGCCACGTCGATATCGAAGTTGAACAACCGCGCCAGGGTGTCCTTTTCCGAGGAAAACGAAGTTTCCAGTTCAATATCCGGGTGGCGCTGCATCAGCTCATAGGTCAGGTTCATCGCGATCGGCGGCGACACCGCGCCGAGGCGCAACATGCCGTTTTTACGTTGTTTGAAACTCTGCAGCAGTTGCACCGCTTCATCTTCCTGGCCGAACAGACCTTGAGTGATTGCGTAAAGCTTGTGCCCGGCAGCGCTCATTTCGATGTAGCGTCCACGGCGATGGAACAGCTCCACCGAGAAGGTTTTCTCCAGCGCATTGACCTGCTCGCTGACGGTCGGCTGGCCGACGCTGAGGTACTCCGCCGCGAGGGTGAAGCTGCCGGTCTTGGCCACCGCATGAAACGAACGCAACCACTTGTGATACTGGTACATGCAAGCCCCGTCAGCGTCGAATGAACAATGCCACTGCCGCGCTGCACAGGCAGGCGCTGGTGACCACTATGAAGATGAGAGACGTGTTTGCCGTGGTGTCAAGCAGACGACCAATCATCGGCTCGGCCAGGCCGGCGAACAGGTAGGAGGAAAAGTTCATGATCCCGGTCGCGGTGCCGGCGCGTTTGGCGCCAACCAGATCAGGACACAGCGCCCAGAAACTCGAGGCCGGGCCGTAGACGAAGAAGCCACAAAGGAACAGCGCCACCAGGCCGATCACGCTGTGCGGTGGCAGGCTCCACATCCACAGACTGGTCGCCGCCCCCAGCACCATATAGAGCATGATCGCCAGATACCGCTTGGAGCCGAACAGCTTGTCCGACACCCAGCCGTTGCTCAACGCGCCAACCGCCATGCCGACGGGGAGGGCGACGGTGATCCATTTCGGATCGACCATGCTGTCACCGCTTTTCCAGTTGGCGCCGAGAAAGTGCACCGGCACCCAGACGATCAAGCCGTAGCGCGCTGCGTTCTGAAAGCCCAGTGACAGAGCGGCGATCAGCAGCCGGGGATTCCTCAGCACGGCTTTATAGCGTTGTGCCGAGGACTCGACTTCTCCCTGCGCGGCTTCCTGATGTTTGTCGTCAGCGTTGGCCACGCCGGTATCGCCCACCGGTTCGAAGCCCAGATCCTGCGGCCGTTCGCGCGCCACCAGATAGAAAATGATCCCGCCGGCAAGCATCAGCAGCACGGGCAAACGGAAGATCCAGCGCCATTCCAGTTGCAGCACTTCGAGCACAACGATAGAGGTGACGTACGACAGAATCGACGCGCAACCGGCGGCGAAGGTGTAGAAGCCATAGACCTTGCCGCGCTCACCCGCTGCCCACCAATTGGCAATCAGCCGCCCGCCCGGTGCCCAGCCCAAGGCCTGGAAGTAGCCGTTGACGCCCCACGGCAGAATCAGGCTGGTGAAACCGCTGGCAAAACTGGTCACCCAGTTGGCACCGCAGGACAACACCGCACCCAGCGTCATGATGCGCCGGCCACCGAACTTGTCGGCGAGGTTGCCGTTGATGGCCTGACCAATCGCGTAGGCCCACAGCATCGCGGCAGAAGCCCAGCCGAGGGTTTCCTTGCTCAGGCCGAACTCGGCCTGAATCCCCGGAATGGCAAAGCCGAAGGTCTGCCGGCCGGTGTAGAAAAACAGGTAACAGAACATCGCCGCCAGCAGCATGCGCCACTGCGCGACCCGGAACGAGGCAGAACGTACGGCGAGACCAGGCATGGTTTGGGCACGATTCATGATCTTTTCCTTATTGTTGTGGAGTCCCGCCGTTTGTCGTCGGCGGGTGCACTCTTTTTCGGTGCAACAGGAAATCACCGCAGCGTTGTACGCCGCCGGCTGTGCTTGGGTCGTTCCGTTTTCGGGGACGTCAGGCGGCTTGCGAACCGATGAAGTTCTTGCCGCGCGCGCCCTGCATCGCGAGGTGGATGATGGCTTCGGCATCCTTGGCCGAGACGCCGTAATCGGCAAATTCGGTCTTCACCCCAAGGCTGTGCAGGAACTCACGCAACTGCTGTTGTGCGCTGAGCAGATCCTCGCCGAATACCCGTTGCAGAATCCGGTCACGTGTTGCGTCATGACCCCAGGCCAGGCCGAGCACCAACGGCAGGGTGAAGGAGCAGGCGATGCCGTGGGGCAAGCCATGGCGCAAGGTCATCTCATAAGAAATCGAGTGTGCCAGCGCGGTTTTGGTGTTGGAAAACGCCAGCCCGGCCTTGAGTGCGGCCAGTGCCATGCGTGTGCGCAACTCTTGGCTCGACAGATCTTTTTGCAGATGCGGCAGGCACTCGAGAATGTCTTCAATCGCAGAAATGGCGAAAGTGTCGGAGACCGGGTTGGCGTTGACGTTCCAGATCGCTTCCAACGCGTGGGACAGCGCATCGAGCCCGGTGGACACGGTGACGCTGGCCGGCACGGTGAGCATCAGTTGCGGGTCGATGATCGCCACGCGCGGCCAGGTGCAATCCAGATGCAGCGAGTATTTCTTCTGGCTGGCGCTGTCCCAGATCGTCGCCCACGGGGTGACTTCGCTGCCAGTGCCGGCGGTGGTTGGCGCGGCGATCAGCTGTTTGCAACGGGCCGGGGTGAACGGTTTGCCGCTCGCCAGCAGGCTCAACAGTTCATCGAAACGGCCGGATTCGGTGCCGACGATCAATGCTTTGGCGGTGTCGATGGCGCTGCCGCCACCGACCGCGAGCACTACATCGCAATCACCGGCCTGCTGCCAGAACTGCTCGTAGGTGTTGCGCAGATGGGCGACGTCGGGGTTGGGCTGGACGTCTTCGACAATGTAGATCAGACGTTCGCCGAGCAGGCGTTGCAAACGGTCCACCAATCCCAGCCCTCGGGCCTCAGGGAAGGTCACGAGGGCGACAGTCTGCTGCTCGGTGATGGCGGCGAGGTCTTGCAGGCTGCCCCAGCCGAAGCGGGTATCGACGGGGTTCTGAAAACGGGCAGTCATGGTGGATCCTTCTTGTTGTTGTCGTGTGGCCACATACTCGATGGCGGTCGACAACGGTACAAATCGATAAATCGCAGGTTTGAATCGGCTGAACCGATAACAGCGGCGGTTAATGTGTTGAACCGCTCTGGATCGCCGCGCGCAGGCGACTGGAGATGCTGTCAGCGACAATCACCATGAACGTAATGACGATGATGCAGGTCGCGGTTTCCGGGTATTTGAACAGTTTCAGGCTGCTCACCAGTTCGAAACCCAGGCCACCAGCGCCGACCATTCCCAGCACCGTGGCCGAGCGCAGATTGACCTCGAAGCGGTACAGAATCACTGCAATCCACGCGGTGATGACCTGCGGCAAAACCCCAAACACGATCACCTGCAACGGCCGGGCACCGGTCGCTTGCAGCGCTTCGATCGGGCCTTGGTCGATCTCTTCGATGCTCTCGGCGAAGAATTTGCCGAGCATGCCCAAGCCATGCAGCGCCAGCGCCAATACGCCGGGGAACGGCCCGAGGCCGACCGCCGAAACGAAGATCAGCGCGAGGATCAGTTCGTTGATGCTGCGGGTGAAATTCAAGGCCTGACGCGTGGCGTGAAATACCCAGCGGTTGCGGCTCAAATTGCGTGCCGCGAGAAACGACAATGGGACTGCCAGCAACACGCCGAGCAGGGTGCCCCAGATGGCGATTTGCAGGGTTTCCACTGCCGGCGCCAGCAGTCGCGGGAGGATGCTCAGGTCCGGCGGAAAGGTACGCGAGAGAAAGTCGCCGATCTGCGGTAATCCCGCTGCCAGTTCACCAAGGCTGAGCTGCGCGCCTTGCGCGCTCCAGTTCAGCGTCCACAGCACGATCAGGACGACGGCGCCGGTGGTCAGCCAACTGCGCGGACCACGAGGGCGATCGCCGACCCACTGGTAGTTTTGCGATTGCATGTTCAAGCCCTCGAGGCGGCGCGATAGGTCAGAGTGGGCGTCGGGATGTCGGCGGAGGAGTCCGCCAATTGCCCCGGATAGATTCGCGCCAGATCGGCGTCAGTCATGCTTGACGCTTTGCCATCGAACACCAGATTGCCGTGCGCGAGGCCGACCACGCGGTCGCCAAACTCACGGGCGTATTCGACCTGATGCAGATTGCACAGCACGGTGATGCCCAGTTCGCGGGTGGCATCGCGCAGGTACTGCAACACCAGTCGCGCGGTTTTCGGGTCGAGGCTGGCGATCGGTTCATCGGCCAGAATCACCTGCGGCCGTTGCGCCAAGGCGCGGGCGATGCCGACGCGCTGCTTCTGCCCGCCGGACAATGAATCGGTGCGCTCACCAGCCTTGTGCGCCAGTTCGACGCGCTCCAGGCACTGCATCGCCAGCGCCACATCGTCGCGGCGGAACAGCTGCAGTATCGAGGCGAGGGTGCCGACGGAACCGAGGCGACCAGTCAGCACATTCTTCAACACACTCAAACGTGGCACGACGTTGTGGTGCTGAAAAATCATCGCCACTTCACGGCGCAGAACACTGGTGTCAGGGCAGGCGAGGGCGTCGATGCCGGCGACATTCAGCGTGCCGCTGTCGGCCTGCGCCAAGCGATTGATGCAACGCAGCAAGGTCGATTTACCGGCGCCCGACTGACCGAGCACCACGACGAACTCGCCCGCAGCGACTTCAAGGTCGATGCCGCGCAACACAGGGTTGCTGCCGTAGTGTTTGGTCAGTTGGCGGATGCTGATCATTTCATGCTCCGCAAATCGAGATCGAGCACCTTGGCGGTTTCGCGCACCACGTCATACGACGCGTCGGTGGTGGGCTGGAAGCCGTTGAGCACGCCCTGATCACCCCACGGCACGTCCTTGATCGAGGCCAGTGCGTCAGCGACTTTCTTCTTAAGTTCCGGATCGAGCGCCTTGCGCCAGACCATCGGCGATTCGGGGATCGGCTTGGAACTCCAGACGATTTCGAAGTCATCCTGCTTGACCACCCCTTTGGCCACGGCGCTGGCGAAGATGCGGTCAGCCACGGCTGCCGCGTCAACTTTCTTGTTCTCCACCGCGAGGATGCTGGCGTCGTGGGAACCGGAGAAAATCACCCGTTTGAACAGGCTGTCCGGAGCAAAACCGGCCTGCTCAAGGCCAGCCTTGGGAAACAGATGCCCGGACGCCGAACTCGGGTCGACGAACGCGAACGTATGGCCCTTGAGGTCGGCCAGGGTATGAATGCCGCTGTCCTTGCGTGCCAGAATCACGCTTTTGTACGCGCTCTGGCCGGTCTTCTTGGTCACTGCCACGGAGAACGCTTCAACGTCCGCCACCGAGGTCGCCAGCACGTAGGAGAAAGGCCCGAGGTAGGCGACGTCGAGTTTGCCCGAGCGCAGCGCTTCAATGATGCCGTTGTAATCGGTGGCCACGAACGGCACCACCGGCATACCGATTTTGCTTTGTAGATCGTCGAGCACCTGTTTGCTCGACTCGATCATCGCCTGGGAATCTTCGGAGGGGATCAGGCCAATGGTCAGTTTGTCCTTGGCCCAGACCTGGCTGGCGCCGAAGGCAAGTGCGGTGAAGCTGACGACACGCAGAAACTGGTTAATTGTTTTCATGGCATTCCACGGTGTGGTTGGGAGTTGCCACAGGCTAGGTCTGTCACGTGACAGTCATTCAATCAATTCAATATGCGAAACGACAGCTAACTATTGATGGAGTCTATGGATGTCGAGCGCCAAACTACGGGCCTTTCTCGCCGTCGCCCGTCACGGCAGTTTCAGTGCCGGGGCGCGGGCGTCGGGCTTGAGCCAACCGACGCTGACCACGCAAGTGCAAGCCCTTGAGCGTCAGCACAACGTCGAGCTGTTCCACCGGCGTGGGCGGCGGATCGAGTTGTCGGATGTGGGTCGGCAACTGCTGCCTATCGCTCAGCGCATCGCCCTGCTGGAACTGGAAGCGCATAACCTGCTGCGTGATTCCGGACGGCTCGACAGCGGCCAGCTCAAGGTTGGTGCGGTGGGGCCGTTTCATGTGATCGAGATGGTCGACAGTTATTTGCAACAGCATCCGAATATCGATGTGTCGATCCGCGTCGGCAACTCGGCGCAAGTGTTGTCGGATCTGGAAAATTACGTGACAGATATCGCCGTGTTGGCTGGGCGTCAGGATGATCCGGCGTTGTGTTCGGTGCATTATGCGCGGCACGCGATCATCCTCTTTGCCCACCATGAGCATCCGCTGGCCCATCGCGGCAGCGTGCGGTTGGATGAATTGGAAGGGCAGCGGCTTCTACAACGTGAGCCCGGTTCCACCACGCGGCTGGTGCTGGAGCAGGCGCTGAATGCAGCGCAGGTCAAACCGCGCATCGCAATGGAAATCGGCAGTCGTGAGGCGCTGCGTGAGGCTGTGGTGCGCGGGTTGGGCTTGGGTGTGGTGTCGGAAGCTGAGTTCATTGCCGACCCGAACATCCGCACGATCAGAATCGAAGGCGAAGAGCTGTTTACCGAGACGTACCTGTACTGTCTGGCCGAACGGCGTTCCAGTCGGCTGATCTCATCGTTTTTCGATGCGGCGCTGAGCTGATTTGCAATTTCGCTTAAGGCTTGGCTAATATACGATCCATATACACATCGTATCGGATTCATATATGGGCATCGTAAAGATTTCAGAGGACATGCACGAGAACCTGCGGATCTCCAGCAACGCCCTCAGCCGCTCGATCAACGCGCAGGCCGAGCACTGGATGCGCATCGGCATGCTCGCCGAACTGCACCCCAACCTCGACCACAGCGCCATTTGCCGCTTGCTGATCCGCGCCGAACAGAACGGCGGGCTGGATCTGCAACAACTGACTCAGGAAGCCGTCAGCGCATGAGAAACCAGATCAAGATCAACACCCCGGCCGACATCGCCCAATCGCGCGCTGCCGGCAAACTCGCCGCTGAAGTGCTGGCGATGTTGGTGCCGCACGTCAAGGCGGGCGTCACCACTGATCAACTCGACAAACTGTGCAACGACTACATCGTCAATGTGCAAAAAGCAGTGCCGGCCAACGTCGGTTATCACGGTTTTCCGAAAACCGTCTGCGCCTCGGTCAACGATGTGGTCTGCCACGGCATTCCGTCGGGCACACCGTTGAAGGATGGCGACATCGTCAACCTCGACATCGCGGTGATCAAGGACGGCTGGTTCGGTGATACCAGCCGCATGTATGTGGTGGGTGAAGCGACACCTGAAGCGCAGCACCTGATCAAGACCACTTACGAAGCGATGTGCGCGGGCATTCGCGTGGTGAAACCGGGCGCGACGTTGGGCGATATCGGCCATGCGATCCAAACGCTGGCGGAGAAAGAAGGTTTCAGCGTAGTGCGCGAGTACTGCGGGCACGGGATCGGCAAGGTCTATCACGACGAGCCGCAAATCCTGCATTACGGCTTTCCCGATCAAGGGATGAAGCTCAAGGCGGGGATGATTTTTACCGTGGAGCCGATGCTCAATGCTGGCAAGCGTCATGTGAAGAACATGCCGGATGGCTGGACGGTGCTGACCAGGGACGGCTCGTTGTCGGCGCAGTGGGAGCATATGGTGGCGGTGACGGAGACCGGGTTTGAAATCCTCACCGCCTGGCCGGATGAAATCGAAGGCTTCCGCGCCATCGTTTGATACCGCGTCGACTGTTTCTCTCACCCTAGCCCTCTCCCAGAGGGAGAGGGGACTGACCGGGTTGTCCAGCGCCTGACATCGACCTGAAAGACTCGCGGTGAATATGGATTCACTGCAGCGCTTTCAGGTCGGCGTACTTCTACAATATCCCCCGATCTGCTCCCTCTACCTCTGGGAGAGGGCTGGGGTGAGGGGAACAGATCCAACTGACGCCGCAGTTATCAGTGAGCACCCGCAGCTTTGTTCAGGTCGCTTTCAGTCCATTCGGTGTAGACACAGGCGTCGGCAGTAGCCCAGCGCACCTGCACCGGATCCCCGGCCTTGAGCGGCATGCCAGCAGCCGACAACGCTTTCACCGTCATTGACGTGCCGCCCGAAGTGACCACGCTGCAAGTCTGGCTCTCACCGAGAAACAACACTTCCACCACCTTCGCTGAAACCTCATTCCAACCCGACGGCAACGGTTCGCTGATCGCTTGCGCCACGCTCAACGCCAGTGCCTTTTCCGGCCGCACCATCAGCAACACATCCTGATCGGTGTGCAACCCCGCGGTCAGGCGAATCGACAATGACTGTCCTTCAAACGAAGCCGCCGCATTGCCCTGGGCCTTGAGCTTGAGGAAGTTCGAATTGCCCAGAAACGACGCCACAAACGCATTCGGTGGGTTCTGATAAAGGTCATAACCGCTACCCAGACCAACAATCTTGCCGTGACTGAAAATCGCGATGCGTTGCGACAAACGCATGGCTTCTTCCTGGTCGTGGGTCACGTAAACGATGGTGATGCCCAGACGGCGATGCAGTTGGCGCAATTCATCCTGCAAATCCTCGCGCAGCTTTTTATCCAGCGCACCGAGCGGTTCGTCCATCAGCAAAATGCGTGGTTCGTAGACCAAGGCGCGGGCGATGGCGACACGTTGTTGCTGGCCGCCAGACAGTTGCGAAGGGCGGCGATGCGCGAACTGCTCAAGCTGCACCAGTTTCAGCATCGCATCGACGCGCTTGTCGCGCTCAGCCGCCGCGAGTTTGCGAATCGCCAAAGGAAAAGCAATGTTGTCGCGCACCGACAGATGCGGGAACAGCGAATAACGCTGGAACACCATGCCGATATCACGCTTGTGCGGCGGCACATTCACCAGCGACTGACCGTTGACGAGGATTTCGCCGCTGCTCGGCGTTTCGAATCCGGCGAGCATCGACAGCGTGGTGCTTTTGCCCGAGCCGCTGGAGCCGAGGAAGGTGAGGAATTCACCGTCCTTGATGTCCAGCGAAATGTTGTCGACGGCGGCAAAATCGCCGTAGTGTTTGTTCAGATTGCGCAGGCTGACGAGAGGTTTGTCGTTCTGCTGAGAAGCGTCTTTGATCACGGCACTCATGTCTTACTCCTGGCGCTCAGGCGCTGATTTCGTTGCGCCGGCGCAGTGCGGCGGCGATGACCATGACCAAAACAGACAAGCCGATCAGCAGCGTCGAAGCGACGGCGATCACTGGCGTCAGGTCCTGGCGCAAGGTGGTCCACATTTTCACGGGAAGGGTTTGCAGGGTCGGGCTGGCCATCATCACGCTGAGCACCACTTCGTCCCACGAAACGAGGAAGGCGAAGAGGGCGCCGGCGACCATGCCCGGGCGAATCGCCGGGAATGTCACCTTGAACACCGCTTGCAACCGTGAGGCGCCGCAGATCACCGCCGCGTCTTCAATCGACTGATCGAACAGCTTCAGCGAGTTGATGATCGAGATGATGGTGAACGGCAGCGCGACGATCACATGGCTGACGACGAAGGCGAACATGGTCCCGGTGTAGCCGAGCTTGAGGAACAGCGCGTACACCGCCACAGCGATGATCACCAGCGGCACGATCATCGGCAGGGTGAACAGGCCGTAGAGCATTTCTCGGCCGGGAAAACGTCCGCGCACCAGCGCAAATGCAGTCGGCAAACCGAGGGCGACGGCGCAGATTGTGGTCAGCACGGCGACCTTGAGGCTGGCTGCGGCAGCGCTCATCCAGTCAGGATTGGAGAAGAACTGGCCGTACCATTTCAGCGTCCAGCCCGGTGGCGGGAACACCAGCCACTGTGACGAACCGAACGACAGCAGCACGATAAAGACGATCGGCAACAGCAGGAACAGACCGATCAGCCCGGTGGTGGCGTAGAGACCGAAGCGCATGCGCCGGCTCATCGCATTGGGAGTCAGGAGCATGTCGGCTTACCTCGCGTTACTGGCGCCAACCGGGGATTCCGGCTGAAGCTTCAGGTAGAAGTAGAACAGCACCAAAGTGATCGCGATCAGCAACGCAGCGCCGGCACTGGCCAGGCCCCAGTTGAGGAACGATTGCACCTGCTGAATGATGAACTCCGGCAGCATCATGTTCTGCGCCCCGCCGAGCAGTGCCGGGGTGACGTAGTAACCGAGCGACATGACGAACACCATCAAGCCACCGGAGGCCAGACCCGGCCGGCACAGCGGCAGGAACACCCGGAAAAAGTTGGTCCACGGACTCGCGCCGCAAATCGAACCGGCCTGCAGAATCATCGGGTCAATGGCCTGCATGGTCGCCTGCAACGGCAGCACGATGAACGGGATCATGATGTAGCTCATGCCGATCACCACGCCGGTGAGGTTATGCACCATTTCCAGCGGCTGATCGATGATGCCCATCGCCATCAGAGCCTTGTTGATCACGCCCGAGGCTTGCAGCAACACCAGCCACGAATAGGTGCGGGCGAGCAGGCTGGTCCACATCGACAGCAGCACGATGTTGAGAATCCAGCGCCCCCAGCCGCGCGGCACCAGGGTGATCGCCCAGGCCAGCGGAAAGCCCAGCAGCAGGCTGAACAGCGTCACCAGTCCGGCCACCGAAAAGGTGTTGAGCAGCACTCGGGCATACGCCGAGTTGGCGAACAGTTGTTCGTAGTTGCCAAGGCCAGGCGTCGGTTCGAGCACGCCGCGCAACAGCAGGCCAATCAACGGCGCGAGAAAGAACAGGCCGATGAACAGCAGCGCCGGTACGAGGTTGCCGGCGCCGCGCCAGCGTTGTCTGAGGGACGGGGCTTGCTGCATCGCAACCGCCTGTTTTCCGTGGGCCGAGCCGGCAGCGCTGGTCGCGCTCCCGGTGGCAGTGGAGGGACGGGACGCGGTGGCCGCCATTTTCATTTGACCAGCCATTCGTTCCACCGTGTCGCGATGGCCTGGCCGTTTTTGGCCCAGTACGCGAAATCAAGAGTGATCTGATCCTTAGCGTAGGCAGTCGGCAGGTTGGGGGCCAGCGTCGAATCCAGACGCTCCACACTGTCGAGGTTGACCGGGGCGTAGGCGGTCAGGTTGGAGAAGTCGGCTTGGCCTTTGGCGCTGCTGGCGCTGGCCAGAAACTTCATCGCCGCGTCCTTGTTTTTCGAGCCTTTTGGAATCACCAGAATGTCGGCCATGACCAGGTTCTGTTTCCAGCTCACACCGACCGGTGCGCCGTCTTCTTGCAGGGCGTGGATGCGACCGTTCCAGAACTGGCCCATGCTCGCTTCACCGGACGCCAGCAGTTGCTGCGACTGCGCGCCGCCGCCCCACCAGACGATGTCTTTCTTGATGGTGTCGAGTTTCTTGAAGGCGCGATCCAGATCCAGCGGGTAGAGCTTGTCGGCCGCTACGCCGTCGGCCAGCAGCGCCAGTTCGAGCACGCCGGGGCTTGGCCATTTGTACAGGGCGCGTTTGCCGGGGTAGGTCTTGGTGTCGAACAGGGCGCTCCAGTCCTGCGGCTTGTTGGCGCCGAGTTTGCCCTCGTTGTAGCCGAGGACGAAGGAGAAGAAGAACGAGCCGACGCCGTGATCGCTGACGAAACGCGGGTCGATCTTGTCGCGCTGAATCACTTTGAAATCGAGGGGTTCGAGCAGGCCTTCAGCCGCGGCGCGCAGGGCGAAATCGGCTTCGACATCGACCACGTCCCACTGCACGTTGCCGCTCTCGACCATGGCTTTGAGTTTGCCGTAGTCGGTCGGGCCGTCCTGCACGACGGTGATGCCGCTGGCCTTGCTGAACGGATCGGCCCAGGCCTGTTTCTGCGCATCCTGGGTGCTTCCGCCCCAGCTGACGAAGTTCACGCTTTCGGCCGCCATTGCAGCCTGGCCGGTGACGCTGAGCAGTCCCGCAAAAAAGATCGCGGTTGCAGCTTTGTTCAACACCATTTTCACGCCCTCATTGTTGTGTTTTTGAGCGGGCTTGCGTTGTTGCCCGCCTATCGGGAGCAGTAGATGGACGTTCTTTGGAGTGTCCGGTCTATGGAATATCATATTATGGTATTCCAAACTTTGTGCAAGCACTTTGCCTTACCGGTTATCTGGAGGCTGATGGTTTTTCACTTGAGAGATGTGTAGAAATTTTAGATCCAGCCCCTCACCCCAGCCCTCTCCCAATGGGAGAGGTGGAAAGGGAGCAGATCTTCATGTCGTTCAAAACCGCGCTCGACTCGGCATTGGAAAGGGAGCCGATCTTTGTGCTGTTCAAAATCTGAGTTCGACTCGGTATTTCAGGTCGATGTCTAGTGGGCAAACACCTCGGTCGGCTCCCTCTCCCTCCGGGAGAGGGCTGGGGTGAGGGCAGCTTTACTCAGTGAACGGAATACTTTCGACCACCTCCAGGTCATACCCGGTCAGGCCAGCGTATTTGAGCGGCGGGCCGAGATGGCGGAGTTTGCCAACCCCCAGATTCTGCAAAATCTGCGCCCCAGTCCCGACCTCCGAATAAATCCGCGATTGCGAGCGACTGAACTGCCGCGGCGGCTGGGTCAATTGTGGCACCCGCTCCAGCAGCGCCTGCGAAGACTCATGATTGGCCAGCACGACCACAACCCCATGCCCCTCCGCCGCAACCCGTTGCAACGCCGCCCACAACGTCCAGTTCGTCGGCCCGCTGTACTCGGCGCCGACCAGATCGCGCAGCGGATCAATCACATGCACGCGCACCAGCGTCGGTTCTTCACGGCGCAAATCGCCCATGACCATCGCCATGTGCACGCCGCCCTCGATGCGATCCTCAAAGGTGATCAAACGGAACGTGCCATGCACCGTCGGCAGCTCCCGTTCGCCAATCCGTTCGATGGTGTGTTCGGTGCTCAGGCGATAGTGGATCAGGTCGGCGATGGTGCCGATCTTGATCCCGTGCTTGCGCGCAAACACTTCCAGATCCGGGCGACGGGCCATGGTGCCGTCGTCGTTCATCACCTCGACAATCACCGAGGCCGGGGTAAAACCGGCCAATCGAGCCAGATCACAACCGGCTTCGGTATGCCCGGCGCGGGTCAGCACGCCACCGTCCTTGGCGCGCAGCGGGAAGATATGCCCCGGCTGCACCAGGTCTTCCGCGCGGGCATTCGGCGCGACGGCGGCGGCAACGGTGCAGGCGCGATCAGCCGCCGAGATGCCGGTGGTCACGCCAACCGCCGCTTCGATCGACACGGTAAACGCGGTGCTGAACACGCTGCCGTTGGCCGGGACCATTTGCTCCAGGCCCAAACGCTGGCAATGTTCGTCGGTCAGGGTCAGACAGATCAGCCCGCGCGCTTCACGGGCCATGAAGCTGATCGCCTCGGGTGTGCAACGGTCGGCGGCCAGCAGCAGGTCGCCCTCGTTCTCGCGGTCTTCGTCATCGACCAGCAGGACCATTTTGCCGAGACGATAATCTTCGATGATTTCTTCGATGCTGTTGAAGGCCATGCTGGACTCTCAGGGTTCGTTGGAAATATATTGGTATACCATAATACAAAATCAACAAAGAGGTCACTATGAAGGCGTACTGGATTGCTCATGTGGATATAGTCGATGCCGATCACTACAGCCAATACACCCAGCGCGCGCCGGCGGCGTTCGCTGAGTTTGGTGCGAAATTTCTGGCGAGGGGCGGGCGCAGCGAGGCTATGGAAGGGCGCGAGACACCGCAGCGCAGCGTGGTGATCGAGTTTGAAAGCTACGAAAAAGCCGTGGCGTGCTACCACTCGGCGGCGTACCAGGAAGCGAAAAGTTACCGCGAAGAATGGGCGAGGGCGGAAATCATCATTGTCGAAGGCATCGCCCCAGTTTAAGCAACACCACTACCACCCTGTGGGAGCGAGCTTGCTCGCGAAGGCGTCGTGTCAGTCGATACACATGTTGAATGTCTGACCGCATTCGCGAGCAAGCTCGCTCCCACAGGGGGATAGGCAATCTTCAGCGGATGAAGTGGATCTTGCCGCTGTCGTCATTACCCATGTAGATCCCATACACCCCAGCCTGACGCTCCTCGATATAGCGCTCGAGAATCTGCCGGATCGCCGGGTAATAGATCTGCTCCCACGGGATGTCTTCAGGCGCGAAGAACTTGTAGTCGAGGGTTTCCGGGCCAAATTGGCCGGTAATCTCCAGCGCGATCGCGCGGAAGATGATGTACACCTCGCTGATCTTCGGCACGCTGAAAATCGAGTACGGCGAGACGATTTCCGCGCGCACGCCGCTTTCTTCCCAGACTTCGCGGATCGCCGCTTGCTCAGTGGTTTCGCCACTTTCCATGAAGCCGGCCGGCAGCGTCCAGGTGCCCGGGCGCGGTGGGATCGCCCGTTGGCACAGCAGGTATTTGCCGTCCTGCTCGATGATGCAGCCGGCAATGATTTTCGGATTGATGTAATGGATGTAGCCGCAGCCGCGACACATCAGGCGCTCGTGCGTATCGCCCGCCGGTATCTGCTGACCGAGGTCAGGGCCACCGCATTTCGGGCAATAGCTCGGGCTGAACATATCAGTGACCTATACGCGGTTCTTTCAGCGCGATGGGCAGGGTCATGGCCGGGGTTGCGCCGGTCTCTTCCTGCTTGCGCTTGAGATAGTCGAGCGCTACTGCAGCGGCAGCGCGAACGTGATCAACACAGGCCTGATGCGCCACCAGCGGATCACCGCTCTTGATCGCTTCGACCATTTTCTCCATTTCCTGATTACTCGCACCGCGACGGTTTTCCTGCGATACCGAGGTCGCGCGCAGGTAGCTGATGCGCGCCTGCAACTGACGCAACTGAGTCGCCGCGACATGGTTGCCCGAGCCTTCGAGCAGCACGTCGTAGAAGCCCTGCACCGAGTCGATCACCTGTTGCAGTTCGCCGTCCTTGAGCGCCTTGCGGTTCTCGTCGAGGGCTTTTTCCAGGGCCTTGATGTCCTTGGCTTTGGCGCGCAGGGTGAACAACTGCACGATCAAACCTTCCAGCACGCAACGCAATTCGTAGATATCCACGGCGTCGGCCAATGTGATGATGGCGACACGCGGGCCTTTGGCATCGGCGAATTCGACCAGGCCTTCGGATTCCAGGTGACGCAAGGCTTCACGCACCGAAGTACGGCTGACGCCGAGGCGATCACACAGATCGCGTTCGACCAGACGATCCCCCGGCATGAGCTGGAAATTCATGATCGCGCTACGCAGTTTATCCAGCACGATTTCGCGCAGGGTAACGGGGTTGCGATTGACCTTGAAGCTGTCGTCGAGTGGCTGGCGTTTCATGGGGTCCGCTCTTTCGGTTGGCTGTCCATGCCAGACGGGCATCTAAACAGCCGAGGGGTTGACTGAGGCTTCGGCGTCGGCTTCGGCAAAGGCTTCACGGGCCAGCCGGAAGCTGTCCACGGCTGCCGGAACGCCGCAATAAATGCCGACCTGAAGCAGAATTTCGCGTATTTGCTCACGACTCAGGCCGTTACGCAAGGCGCCACGCACATGCAGCTTGAGTTCGTGCGGACGGTTGAGCGCCGAGATCATCGCCAGGTTGATCATGCTGCGCTCCTTGAGCGACAAACCTTCACGACCCCAGACATGACCCCAGCAGTATTCGGTGACCATTTCCTGCAGCGGGCGGGTGAAGTCGTCAGCGTTGTCGATAGAGCGCTGAACGTAGGCTTCGCCGAGCACCTGAGTGCGGATTTTCAGGCCTTTTTCGTACTTTTCGTTACTCATCATTCCTCCTGTCACCACTATCCCTTGTGGGAGCGAGCTTGCTCGCGAAAGCGTCACTACGTTCAACATTGATGTCGACTGACACTACGCCTTCGCGAGCAAGCTCGCTCCCACAGGGTTTCGCATTGTCGCCTCAGGCCAGGGTTGGCAGGGGGCCGAGCTTGCCCTTGTGGTAGATCATCGGCGTCACCGGTTGCGCCGGCAGGATCAGGTTCTTCACCGCGCCAACAATGATCGCGTGATCGCCACCGTCATATTCACGCCACAACTCACACTCGATGATCGCCGTGGCCTTGGCCAGGATCGGATTACCGAGTTCGCTCAGGTGCCATTCGATGTCCTTGGCCTTGTCCTTGCCCTTACCGGCAAACGCATAGGCCTCGGCGGTCTGGTCAGCCGACAGCAAATGGATCGCGAATTTCTTGCTGTCACGCAACACCGGATACGTGTCGGAAGCATAGTTGGGGCAGAACAGCACCAGCGCCGGGTCAATCGACAGCGCGCTGAAGGCGCTGGCGGTGATGCCGACAATTCCACCATCCGGGTCGAGGGTGGTGACCACCGTGACGCCGGACGGGAACGAGCTCATGACGTCTTTGTAAATGCCGGGTTCGATCATTTCGCAGGACTCCTAGCGCATCACAAACGGATCAGGCATTGGCGCCTGAGACAGGTTGATCCACACCGTTTTCAGTTCGGTGTAGGCCAGCACCGAATCGATGCCGCTTTCGCGTCCATAGCCACTGTTCTTGAAGCCGCCGATCGGTGCCATTGCTGACACCGCGCGGTAAGTGTTGACCCAGATAATCCCGGAGCGCACATCGCGCGCCAGACGATGGGCACGGCCCAGATCGCGGGTCCAGATGCCAGCGGCGAGGCCGAACTGCGAGTCGTTGGCGATGGCCAGCGCTTCGGCTTCATCTTTAAAACGAATCACGGAAGCCACCGGGCCGAAGACTTCTTCCTGCATGATCTTCATCGAATTGCGATCGCATTCGAACAGCGTCGGCTCGTAGAACCAGCCTTCGCCGAGATCGGTTGGGCGCTTGCCGCCGGTCCGCAAACGCGCGCCCTCGGCGATGGCATCCGCGACCAGGCCTTCAACCACCGCCAGTTGCTGCGCGGTCGCCATCGGGCCCATCTCACTGTGGTCTTCCTGCGGGTTGCCAATGCGAATGCGCTGGGCGCGTTCAACCAGTCGATTGACGAATTCGTCGTAGATTTCGTCCTGCACCAGCAGGCGCGAACCGGACACGCAACTCTGCCCGGACGCCGCATAGATGCCGGCAATCGCGCCGTTGATCGCGCTGTCCAGATCAGCGTCGGCGAAGATGATGTTCGGCGACTTGCCGCCCAGTTCCAGCGACAACTTGGCGAAGTTCTCGGCGCTGCTGCGCACCACATGCCGTGCTGTGGCCGCGCCGCCGGTGAAGGCGATTTTGCGGATCAGCGGATGGCGGGTGAGGGCGGCGCCAGTGCTTGGGCCGTAACCGGTGACGACGTTGACCACGCCCGGCGGAATCCCGGCTTCGAGCGCCAGACGTGCCAGTTCAAGAATGGTCGCCGAAGCGTGCTCGGAAGGCTTGATCACAATCGTGTTGCCAGCGGCGAGGGCCGGCGCCAGTTTGATTGCGGTCAGGTACAGCGGGCTGTTCCACGGAATGATCGCGGCGACCACGCCCATTGCTTCGTGCACGGTGTAGGCGAACAGGTCGGGCTTATCCAGCGGCAGCGTGCCGCCTTCAAGCTTGTCGGCCAGGCCGGCGGTGTAGTGGAAAAACTCCGGCAGATAGCTGACCTGGCCACGGGTTTCGCGGATCAGCTTGCCGTTGTCGCGGCTTTCCAGCTGAGCCAGTTGTTCCTTGTTCTCCGCGATCAAGTCACCGAGACGGCGCAGCAGTTTGCCGCGTGCGGTCGCGGTCAGGCCACGCCATGCCGGGCTGTCGAATGCAGCCTGTGCCGATTGCACGGCGCGTTCGACGTCCGCTTCATCAGCGTCAGGCAATTCGGCCCAGGCTTGCGCCGTGGCCGGGTTGAGGCTTTCGAAGGTCTTGCCGGAGAGGGCGTCGACCCATTCTCCGCCGATGCACATCTGGAAGCGTGCGAGTGTCATGCAACGATCCCCTTTATATGGTTTTGTCGGGAGTGTGCGAATTGGAGAAATTCCAGCAGCGTCTGATTGACCAGACGCGGCGACTCTACCGGCATCATATGCCGTTGCTCGGGGAGCACGGCAACCTTCGCACCGGGGATGCGTCGGGCCAGTTGCTCGGCCATTTCCGGGGTCGAACCCGGGTCGAGTTCGCCAGTGGCGATCAGCGTCGGCGCCTGAATACTGCCCAGGTCGTCGGCGCGGTACATGTCTTGAGTGGCGAACAATTCGTAGGTGGTCAGGTAACCCTGCGGATCATTATTGGCGAGGGTCTGGCGCAATGCGGCGATCTGCGCCGGGTTGGCCGCCTGATATTCACGGCTGAACCAGCGAGACAACGCCGCTTCGGCATTGGCGTCCGGGCCATGTTCCGCCGCTTGCGCGGTACGGGCAATGACGCCGGCACGCTGTTCTTCGCTGCGGTTGAACACGCTGTTCAAGACCACCAGGCTTTGCAGGCGCTGCGGGTAATGCAGGGCAAAGGCCCGCGCGACCAGACCGCCCATGGAGAAACCGATCACCGCTGCCTGTGGCAGATTCAGGTGATCGAGCAGCTCGAGCAACTGATCGGCGTAACCGAGCAGATTGGTGCCGCTGGCCGGTCGCGGGCTGGCGCCATGACCGAGCATGTCGTAGGCGATCACCCGGTACTGGCTGGACAGGCCGACAATCTGCCCGCCCCACATTTCTTTGTTCAGGCCCACGCCGTGGATCAAAACCACGGGCTGGCCTTGGCCGGTCGCCAGGTAACTGGTGCCAGCCGGGGTGAGTTCAGCGGTGAGCCGAATCATGGAGCGCTCCTGCAATGCCTTTTTATTGTGGTTACTGGGCTTTTTCGGCGGCCAGTTCTTCCAGATCGATGTAGCGGTTGCCGATGCGCGGGTGCAGACGGCCACCGTCGGCGCAACCCAGCACGACGACGATTTCGTCGGCACGCGGCGCGTCTTCGATCTGCATTTCCAGAGTGATGTAGTGCGAACGCTGACCTTCGTCGTCCTTGTGCATCATCGGGATCTGAATCGAAGTGCCCGGGCCGCCGCGCTTGTTGGTGAAGCTCAGGTAGCTCTTGGCGTTGACGGCTTCGCGGTAGTGGTTGCCGAAGCGCAGGGTGTGGATTACGGCGGAGGCGTGTTCGATTTCGCCATCGGCACCGACCACGGCAGCTTTGCCGTAGGCCTCGATTTTTTCTGCACCGCCGATAATGCCGACCAGACGCTCGACCATCAGTGCGCCGAGGTCGGAGCAGTTGGCGCGGATCTGCGGCTTGAGGTCTTCAACAAAACCGTTGCCCACCCAAGGGTTTTTCATCACCACGGCGAGGCCGACCATGGTCACTGGCTTGTCAGTGGCCTTGCCGCCTTCGATGAAGGTTTCTTCGACATAGCTGACGATCTTGCGAATTTCGAAACTCATGAGCTGCTCCGTTGAGGGATTGAGAGTGTCTGTGCGTCTGATGGTATACCATAATACCGATCGTGCAAGTCCCCCTCGCAAGATTTGCCTCATCCATCCGGCGAATGGCGCTGCATTCACTCGCCACCACAAATCCGAAGATCACCTTTAACCCCTGTGGGAGCGAGCTTGCTCGCGAAAGCGGTGTGTCATCCAATAGAAAGGGTGACTGTTACACCGCCTTCGCGAGCAAGCTCGCTCCCACAGGGGAATTGCCTCGTTACAGAAGGCCGCTTTCGGTTAACAAAAGATAACGTGGCGCCGATTGTCAGACGTTTCGAAAGCCCGATAGGATGAGCCAGCTTCCGAAGTGGCTCTGGATTGCGGGTTTCAGGACTATGCTCCTGAGCAGCCATCAACGGAGCACACTTGCGGCGCCCTTGAAGGCCAAATGGCCTAACAATAATAAATAGGGGAAGGTCTATGAGTCGTTGCCGCCCGCCGGCGTTACGCAACACCGCGTTGCTGGCCACAGCACTCTCTCTGCTGGGCTTTGCCACGTTATCGGCACCGGTGATCGCCGCCGAGGCGCCAGCCGACGTGGTCTATGCCACCGAATCCGGCAAAGCCGCGAAAAGCCTGATTCTCGATGTTGTCCACGCCGGCAAACGGTTGGTGGCGGTCGGCGATCGCGGGCACATCCTTTATTCCGATGACCAGGGCAAGACCTGGATCCAGGCCAAGGTGCCGAGCCGGCAACTGCTGACCGCCGTGTATTTTGTCGACGACAAACACGGCTGGGCGGTCGGGCATGACGCACAAATCCTCGCCAGCGCAGACGGCGGTCTGACCTGGACCAAGCAATTTGAAGACCTCAAACGTGAATCGCCGCTGCTCGATGTCTGGTTCAAGGACGTCAACAGCGGCTTCGCCGTGGGCGCTTACGGTGCGCTGTTGGAAACCACCGACGGCGGCAAGAATTGGGAAGATGTCAGCGACCGCCTCGACAACGAAGATCAATTCCACCTCAACGCCATCGCGGCGGTGAAGGACGCCGGGCTGTTTATCGTCGGCGAGTCGGGCAGCATGTTCCGCTCCGCCGACGACGGCCAGACCTGGGAAAAACTCGAAGGCCCGTACGAAGGTTCGTTGTTCGGCGTGATCGGCACGGCGCAGCCGCAAACCCTGTTGGCTTACGGCTTGCGCGGCAACCTCTATCGCTCCACCGATTTCGGCAGTAACTGGGAGCAGGTCGAACTGAAAGCCGCGCGCGGTGCGCTGGAGTTCGGCCTGTCTGGCGCAACCTTGCTGCCGGACGGCTCAATCGTGATTGTTGGCAACGGCGGTTCGGTGATCAGCAGCAGCGACAACGGCGAGACCTTCAGCGTGTTCAACCGTCCGGACCGCATCTCGCTGTCATCGGTCACGGCTGCCGGCGACGGCAACCTGATTCTGAGCGGGCAGGGTGGTCTCCACACCACACAGCCGAACGGTGCCGAGATCAATAACAAGAAGGCGGGGCTATGACTTCCTTGATCACTCCTCAGCAGGACAAGGCGACGTTTCTTGAACGCCTGATTTTCAACAATCGCCCGGCAGTGATCCTGATCTGTCTGGTGGTGAGCATTTTCCTGTTCTGGCAGGCGACGCTGATCCGGCCGTCGACCAGTTTCGAAAAAATGATCCCGCTCCAGCATCCGTTCATCGAGAAGATGATGGAGCACCGCAACGATCTGGCGAACCTGGGCAACACCGTGCGGATTTCGGTGGAAGCCAAGGACGGCGACATCTTCTCCAAGGAATACATGGAGACCCTGCGCCAGATCAACGACGAGGTGTTCTACATCTCCGGCGTTGATCGCTCCGGGCTGAAGTCGCTGTGGAGCCCAAGCGTACGCTGGACCGAAGTGACCGAAGAAGGTTTTGCCGGTGGTGAAGTGATCCCGCAGAGCTACAACGGCTCGCAGGACAGCCTCGACCTGCTGCGCAACAACGTGCTCAAGTCCGGTCAGGTCGGGCGGCTGGTGGCCAACGACTTCAAGTCGAGCATCGTCGATATCCCGCTGCTGGAGTCCTATCCGGATCCGGAAGACCAGGGCAAGTTGCTGGCGCTGGACTATCGCAAGTTCTCCCATGAACTCGAAGACAAGATCCGCAACAAGTTCGAAGCGCAGAACCCCAACGTCAAGATCCACATTGTCGGTTTCGCCAAGAAGGTCGGCGACCTGATCGACGGTCTGGTGATGGTGGTGCTGTTCTTCGGCATCGCTTTCGTCATCACCCTGATCCTGCTGCTGTGGTTCACCAACTGCGTGCGCAGCACCATTGCGGTGTTGAGTACGACGCTGGTGGCGGTGGTCTGGCAGCTCGGCTTGATGCACTTCTTCGGCTTCGGGCTCGATCCGTATTCGATGCTGGTGCCGTTCCTGATCTTCGCCATCGGTATTTCCCACGGCGTGCAGAAGATCAACGGTATCGCCCTGCAATCCAGCGAGGCCGACAACGCCCTTACCGCTGCGCGGCGCACTTTCCGGCAACTGTTCCTGCCGGGGATGATCGCGATTCTCGCGGATGCGGTGGGTTTCATCACGCTGCTGATCATCGACATCGGCGTGATCCGTGAACTGGCGATTGGCGCGTCGATCGGCGTGGCGGTGATCGTGTTCACCAACCTGATCCTGCTGCCAGTGGCGATTTCCTATGTCGGCATCAGCAAGCGCGCGATTGCCAGGAGCAAGAAGGACGCGAACCGCGAACACCCGTTCTGGCGCCTGCTGTCGAATTTCGCCAACCCGAAAGTCGCACGCATCTCGGTGGTGCTGGCGCTGATCGCCTTCGGCGGCGGCCTCTGGTACAGCCAGAACCTGAAAATCGGCGACCTCGACCAGGGCGCGCCGGAGCTGCGTCCGGATTCGCGCTACAACAAGGACAACAATTTCATCATCAGCAATTACTCCACCAGCTCTGACGTATTGGTGGTAATGGTCAAGACCAAGGCTGAAGGCTGCTCGCGTTATGAAGCCATGGCGCCGATCGACGAACTGATGTGGAAGATGCAGAACACCGAGGGCGTGCAGTCGGCGATCTCGCTGGTGACTGTGTCCAAGCAGATGATCAAGGGCATGAACGAGGGCAACCTGAAATGGGAAACCCTGTCGCGCAACCCGGATGTGCTGAACAACTCGATTGCCCGCGCCGACGGTCTCTACAACAACAGTTGCTCGCTGGCGCCAGTGCTGGTGTTCCTCAACGATCACAAGGCCGAAACCCTCGATCGTGCGGTGCACGCGGTGCAGGAATTCGCCAAGGACAACAACAAGGACGGTCTGGAATTCATCCTTGCCGCCGGTAACGCCGGGATCGAAGCGGCCACCAACGAAGTCATCAAACAGGCTGAGCTGACCATCCTGATTCTGGTGTACATCTGCGTGGCGGTGATGTGCATGATCACCTTCCGTTCGTGGGCGGCGACCCTGTGCATCGTCCTGCCGCTGGTGCTGACCTCGGTACTCGGCAACGCGCTGATGGCGTTCATGGGCATCGGCGTGAAAGTCGCGACGCTGCCGGTGGTGGCGCTGGGTGTGGGGATTGGTGTCGACTACGGCATCTACATCTACAGCCGTCTGGAGAGTTTCCTGCGTGCGGGGCTGCCGTTGCAGGAAGCCTATTACCAGACGCTGAAATCTACCGGTAAAGCGGTACTGTTTACCGGTCTGTGCCTGGCGATTGGCGTGTGCACCTGGATCTTCTCGGCGATCAAGTTCCAGGCTGACATGGGCCTGATGCTGACCTTCATGCTGCTGTGGAACATGTTCGGTGCGCTGTGGCTGCTGCCGGCACTGGCGAAGTTCCTGATCAAGCCTGAGAAACTGGCGGGGCAGAAGGGCAATTCGTTGTTCGCCCACTGATCTGCAAGCCTGAAACGACAAAGCCGCAACCTTAGGGTTGCGGCTTTTTTTGTGGCTGAAGATCAACAGCCCCTCACCCTAGCCCTCTCCCGGAGGGAGAGGGGACTGATTGGGGAATATTGGAGATTTACACCGACTTGAACGATTTGCTTTGAATCCATAATCGACTCGGTTTTTCAGGTCGATGTATGACGCAGCACAACTCGGTCGGTCCCCTCTACCTCTGGGAGAGGGCTAGGGTGAGGGCAAGAGGGTTAAAAATTTAAGAGAGTTCTGTGCCAAGCACAACGCTGAGCGCACTACGCGCATCATCCAACTGCACCAACGTCGCATGCCGAGCCCCCAGCGCATCCCGATTCTCGATCGCCGTCAAAATCGCCTTATGCCGCGGCAACGCCAATTCATGCAGATTCGGCCGCTGATTCGAGTGCTTCAACGCCTCGGCAATCGCCACCGACAACATGTTGCACAGGTTCGCCAACAGATCATTGTGCGTCGCATCGGCGATCCGGCTATGGAAATCCAGATCCGGCTGCAACAACGCTTCCGGCGTCGGCGCCGCCTCCATGCGCTGGTACGCCTCACCAATCGCCGCGATATCGGCATCGGTGGCGTGCTGAGCGGCGAGGGCGGCAGCCGCCGGCTCGATAATGCTGCGCACACTGGTCAGCACATTGAAAAACTCATTCTGCGGGCTGCTCTGCATCAACCAGTGCAGCACGTCCGGGTCGAGCATGTGCCATTCGCGGCGCGCCTTGACCACAGTTCCCACTCGCGGCTTGGAATACACCAGACCTTTGGCCACCAGCACCCGCGTGGCTTCACGCAACACCGGCCGACTGACCGCGTATTCCTCGCAGAGCAAGGCTTCGGCGGGCAGTTTGTCGTCGGGCTTGAAGCGTCCGGAGACGATCTGCATGCCCAGTTCCTGGACGATGCGCGAGTGCATGCTTTTGCGGTCGGAGGGTTTGCGGTAATCCATGGGGAACGGCGCGATCCTGAGCGATGGAGATGCCGCGCATCATAGCAGGCACGGCACAATCTTGAGGCGGGTAAAGAACAACTGTGGGAGCGAGCTTGCTCGCGAAAGCGGTGGGTCAAACAACATTACAGTTGAATGTACCGCCGTCTTCGCGAGCAAGCTCGCTCCCACAGGGATTTGTGTGATCAGTGAGAGTGGCGCGGAACTTCAGCCCCTCGGCAACCGACCAGGAAGTCAAAGTCACAGCCCTGATCCGCCTGCAGCACATGGTCGATGTACAGCTGACGATAGCCGCCCACCAACAATTGCTGCGGTGGCTGCAGATCCGCCATGCGCGCGGCCAGTTCAGCATCCGGGATGTCCAGATGCAAACGCCCGGTGGCGCAATCCAGCTCGATCCAGTCGCCTTCCTGCACCGTCGCCAAAGGCCCGCCGGCCGCCGCTTCCGGCGCCACATGCAAGACCACCGTGCCGTACGCCGTGCCGCTCATCCGTGCATCGGAAATGCGCACCATGTCCGTCACACCCTGTGCCAACAGCTTGGCCGGCAAGCCCATGTTGCCGACTTCAGCCATGCCCGGATAACCCTTCGGCCCGCAGTTCTTCATTACCAGAATCGAATCCTTATCGACCTCCAGCTCCGGATCGTTGATCCGCGCCTTGTACATGTCGAAGTTCTCGAACACCACCGCGCGGCCACGATGCTGCATCAATTCCGGGGTCGCGGCGGACGGTTTGAGCACAGCACCGAGCGGCGCCAGATTGCCGCGCAACACGCAGATGCCACCGTCGGCGCGAATCGGATTGTCGAGCGTGCGGATCACCTCGTCTTCGCCATAGATCGGCGCGTCCTTGGTGTTCTCGCCGATGGACTTGCCGTTGACGGTCAGCGCATTCGGATGAGGAATCAGATTGGCCTCACCGAGACGGCGCAGCACCGCTGGCAAACCACCGGCGTAATAGAACTCTTCCATCAGGAAACGCCCCGACGGTTGCAGGTCGACAATGGTCGGCATGCCGCGACCGATACGGGTCCAGTCGTCCAGATCCAGCTCGACACCGATGCGCCCGGCGATGGCCTTCAAGTGAATCACCGCGTTGGTCGAACCGCCGATAGCAGCGTTCACGCGGATAGCGTTTTCGAAGGCTTCTTTGGTCAGAATCTTCGACAGTTTCAAATCTTCGCGAACCATCTCTACCGCACGCATGCCGGACATATGCGCCAACACGTAACGTCGTGCGTCCACCGCTGGAATCGCCGCGTTGTGCGGCAGCGAGGTGCCGAGTGCTTCAGCCATGCAGGCCATCGTCGATGCGGTGCCCATGGTGTTGCAGGTACCCGCCGAACGCGACATGCCGCCCTCGGCCGCGAGGAAATCGTCAATCGTGATGGTGCCGGCCTTGACCTGCTCGCTGAGCTGCCAGACCACGGTGCCGGAACCGATGTCCTTGCCCTTGTGCTTGCCGTTGAGCATCGGCCCGCCGGTGACGACGATGGCCGGCACGTCGCAACTGGCCGCGCCCATCAGAAGCGCCGGAGTGGTTTTGTCGCAACCGGTCAGCAGCACTACGCCGTCAATCGGGTTGCCGCGAATCGCTTCTTCAACGTCCATGCTCGCCAGGTTGCGGGTGAGCATGGCGGTCGGGCGCAGGTTCGATTCGCCGTTTGAGAACACCGGGAATTCCACCGGAAAACCGCCAGCCTCGATCACCCCGCGTTTGACGTGCTCCGCGATCTGGCGGAAGTGCGCGTTGCACGGGGTCAGTTCCGACCAGGTGTTGCAGATGCCGATGATCGGCTTGCCATGAAACTGGTGGTCGGCGATGCCCTGATTCTTCATCCAGCTGCGGTACATGAAGCCGTTCTTGTCGGCCGTGCCAAACCATTGGGCGGAGCGCAGGGTGGGTTTCTTATCAGACATGATCGATTCTCTTATTGTATGACTATAGTGTTCCAGCTACGGCTTAATCTAAGCGCAAAATCCTAGGTTTGGAAGTGTTGTTGGTGAATTAGTATTACTATATAGTCGTTTTCGACGGAGGGATGGCCCTGGCGGTTTTCCGTGAGAGGCGTCCCCCGAGGTTCTATAAAAACAACAATCGGAGACCGATCTCATGAGCCAGGAACTGCGGCTGATACGGCGCATTACGCTGAAACTGATTCCTTTCCTGATCCTGCTGTACCTGATCGCCTATGTGGATCGCTCCGCTGTCGGCTTCGCCAAGCTGCACATGGGCGCCGACATCGGCATTGGCGATGCGGCTTACGGCCTCGGCGCCGGGCTGTTCTTCATTGGTTACTTCCTCCTCGAAATTCCCAGCAACCTGATGCTCGAACGCTTCGGCGCACGACGCTGGTTTGCGCGGATCATGATCACCTGGGGCGCGATCACCATCGGCATGGCGTTCGTCCAGGGGCCGCACAGTTTTTACGTGATGCGCTTTCTGCTCGGCGCGGCCGAGGCGGGGTTCTTCCCCGGCGTTCTCTACTACATCACCCAATGGTTCCCAGTGCGCCATCGCGGCAAGATCCTCGGGCTGTTCATCCTTTCGCAACCGATCGCGATGATGATCACCGGCCCGGTGTCCGGCGGTTTGCTCGGGATGGACGGCGTCCTTGGCCTGCACGGCTGGCAGTGGCTGTTTATCGTCATCGGTACTCCGGCGATCCTGCTGACCTGGCCGGTGCTGCGCTGGTTGCCGGACGGCCCGCAGCAAGTGAAATGGATGGATCAAGCGGAAAAAGACTGGCTGACCGGCGAGCTGAAAAAGGACCTGCAGGAGTACGGCCAGACTCGTCACGGCAACCCGCTGCATGCGCTGAAGGACAAACGGGTGTTGTTGCTGGCGCTGTTTTATCTGCCGGTGACGTTGAGCATTTATGGCTTGGGTTTGTGGTTGCCGACGCTGATCAAACAGTTTGGCGGCAGTGATCTGGTCACCGGTTTCGTCTCGTCGGTGCCGTACATTTTCGGGATCATCGGGTTGCTGATCGTGCCGCGCAGCTCTGACCGTTTGAATGATCGTTATGGGCACCTCGCCGTTCTTTATGTGCTGGGCGCAATTGGCTTGTTCATGAGTGCGTGGCTGTCGTTGCCGGTGGCGCAGCTGGCGGCGCTGTGTCTGGTGGCGTTTGCGCTGTTTTCCTGCACCGCGGTGTTCTGGACCTTGCCGGGGCGGTTCTTTGCTGGCGCGAGTGCGGCGGCGGGGATTGCGCTGATCAATTCGGTGGGGAATCTGGGCGGGTACATCGGGCCGTTTGTGATTGGGGCGTTGAAGGAGTACACCGGGAATCTTGCGTCCGGCCTGTACTTCCTCTCGGGGGTGATGGTGTTCGGCTTGATTTTGACGGGCGTGGTTTATCGAGTGCTGGAACGCAAACACGTCCTGCCAGTGGACCAATTCGCCGCCAGCGCACGCGGCGCCACCCGCACCTGAATGCTGGAATTCACGCGAATCCCTTGTGGGAGCGAGCTTGCTCGCGAAGAGGCAATCACATTCAACATTGTGAGTGACTGATACACCGCTTTCGCGAGCAAGCTCGCTCCCACAGGGGATCTGCGGTGTTTTTGAGGGAATAGGAGAAAATCATGCATCTGGTTCAATTCGAATTAAGCAACGGCGAGCGCCGCGTCGGCGTGGTCGACAACGGTCTGGTGCGCGAAGTCCAGGACGCGCGCAGCGTGCGCGATCTGGCCCTGGCCGCCATCGAGGCCGGCCAC
The DNA here is from genome assembly GCF_013363935.1 of Pseudomonas sp. 43A. Lineage (NCBI taxonomy): Bacteria > Pseudomonadati > Pseudomonadota > Gammaproteobacteria > Pseudomonadales > Pseudomonadaceae > Pseudomonas > Pseudomonas sp. 43A. The sequence goes on along the minus strand of NZ_CP054880.1, from coordinate 4,356,958 downwards.
TCCCTTGAGCAGCAAGTGCAAAACCTCGGTCTCGGCATCAGCCACGACTACGCCGAACTGCTCGCGCAACTGCGCATCCTGCCGCCACTCGACCACCCGGACCCGGCGCACATGTTGATCAGCGGCACCGGCCTGACCCACTTGGGCAGCGCCTCGGCGCGGGACAAAATGCACCAGCAGGCTGGCGACGAAGCGACGATGACCGACACCATGCGCATTTTCAAATGGGGCGTGGAGGGCGGCAAACCGGCGGCGGGGCAGGCCGGTGTGCAACCGGAGTGGTTCTACAAGGGCGACGGCAGCATCGTTGTGCGTCCGGGCCAACCTTTCCCGGTGCCACCGTTTGCTGAAGACGCCGGGGAGGAGCCGGAGATGGCCGGCCTCTACATCATCGGCAGCGACGGCAAGCCTTATCGCCTCGGTTTCGCGGTCGGCAACGAATTCTCCGACCACGTCATGGAGCGCAAGAATTACCTGTACCTCGCACATTCGAAATTGCGCAGCTGCAGCTATGGTCCGGAACTTCGCACCGGTGAACTGCCTCAACATCTGGCAGGCACCAGCCGTATCCTGCGTGAAGGCGAAGTGCTTTGGCAGAACGAGTTTCTCAGTGGCGAGGCAAACATGTGCCATAGCCTCGCCAACCTCGAATACCACCACTTCAAATACCGTCAGTTCCTGCGCCCGGGCGACGTGCACATACACTTCTTCGGCACCGCGACTCTGTCGTTTGCCGACGGCATCCGCACGCAACCGGGCGACCTGTTCGAAATCAGCCAGGCCGAATTCGGCGCACCGCTGGTCAACGGCATTGTGCCGATCGCGGCCGCTTTTGAGCCGGACAGCATCGGCACCCTTTAAGGAGATCCCATGACTCAGATTCTCGGTCACAACTACATCGGCGGTCAGCGCAGTGCTGCTGGCGACGTCAAACTGCAATCCGTCGATGCCACGACGGGCGAACAATTGCCGCACGATTTCATTCAGGCCACGGTTGAAGAGGTCGACGCCGCCGCTAAAGCCGCCGCTGCCGCGTATCCTGCTTATCGCAGCCTCAGCGCCGAACGCCGCGCGCAGTTTCTCGATGCGATAGCCGATGAACTGGATGCGCTCGGTGATGATTTCGTCGCTGTGGTCTGCCGCGAAACGGCGTTGCCAGCCGGGCGCATTCAGGGTGAGCGCGGACGTACCAGCGGGCAAATGCGCTTGTTCGCCAAGGTTCTGCGTCGAGGCGATTTCTACGGTGCGCGAATTGATTTACCCCTGCCGGATCGTCAACCGCTGCCACGTCCGGATCTGCGCCAGTACCGCATTGGTCTCGGCCCCGTAGCCGTGTTCGGTGCCAGCAACTTTCCACTGGCGTTTTCCACGGCTGGCGGCGACACCGCATCGGCCTTGGCCGCCGGTTGCCCGGTGGTGTTCAAGGCTCACAGCGGCCACATGGCCACGGCTGAGCTGGTTGCCGATGCGGTGATTCGTGCAGCAGAAAAAACCGCGATGCCAGCCGGCGTGTTCAACATGATCTATGGCGGTGGCGTCGGTGAATGGCTGGTCAAGCACCCGGCGATTCAGGCGGTTGGCTTCACCGGCTCGCTCAAGGGCGGTCGAGCGCTGTGCGACATGGCTGCCGCACGGCCGCAGCCGATCCCGGTGTTCGCCGAGATGTCGAGCATCAACCCGGTGATCATTCTGCCGCAGGCCCTTGCCGAGCGTTCGGAAACCGTCGCCCGCGACCTGACCGCTTCGGTGGTGCAAGGCTGCGGCCAGTTCTGTACCAATCCGGGGCTGGTGATCGGTATTCGCTCGCCGCAGTTCAGCGCGTTCGTGCAGCAAGTCGCCGGTTTGATCGGCGATCAACCGGCACAAACCATGCTCAACGCCGGCACCCTCGGCAGCTACGGCAAAGGCTTGCAGAAGCTGTTGGCGCATTCCGGCATTGAGCATCTGGCCGGCAATCCGCAGCAAGGCAATCAGGCCCAGCCGCAGTTGTTCAAGGCCGATGCCAGTCTGTTGATCGATGGCGATGAAGTGCTGCAGGAAGAAGTGTTCGGCCCGACCACGGTGATTGTCGAAGTGGCGGACAAGGCGCAACTCAGCGCTGCGCTGCATGGCCTGCACGGGCAACTCACCGCGACGATCATTGGTGAGTTGGCGGACTTTGAGCGCTTCCCTGAGCTGACGCCGTTGCTGGAACAGAAGGTCGGGCGGATCCTGCTCAACGGTTATCCGACCGGTGTCGAGGTCTGTGATTCGATGGTCCACGGCGGGCCGTATCCGGCGACATCCGATGCGCGCGGCACTTCGGTGGGCACGCTGGCCATCGACCGCTTCCTGCGCCCGGTGTGCTTCCAGAATTACCCGGACAGCTTGCTGCCGGAGCCGCTGAAAAATGCCAACCCGTTGCGCATCCAGCGCCTCGTCGACGGCAAGCCCTCACGCGACGCGTTGTAACTGACAGCCAATATCCCCTGTGGGAGCGAGCTTGCTCGCGAAAGCGGTGTATCAGAAACATATTTGTCGACTGACACACTGCATTCGCGAGCAAGCTCGCTCCCACAGGGGTAACAGCGGGGCCTCTGGATCACATTGAGCTATCATTGGCCCTTTCCCCCCTAGAAAGACTGTTTGCCATGACTGCCCAAACCCTTCTCAACGCTCTCGAACACTGCGGAATGGTCGAAATCGACGGCCTGCACGCCTTCGAATTCGCCCTCGATGAAGACGACAACCTGCACATCGAATGCATCGATGGCCGCGCGGCCAAGCATTGGGAATTCACTCCGGCTCAGGTTGCAGCGGCAACGTTTGACGAGGACCTGCAGAGCTGGCTGGTCGTTGGCTATGCCAGCGACACCAAGACCACCGGCGAACACCGCCTGGTTTGCCTTGGCGACGTAATCAGCAGCAGCGACGATGAGGAAGAATCTGATGAAAATGCGTAAATTCTGGCCGCTGCTGATGGCCGGCAGCGTCGGTGCCATGGGGCTTCCCAGCGCATCCGCCGAGAACTTCCAGTTGCTGGTCGGTTCCTACACCGCCAACACAAGCCAAGGCCTCTATCGAATGAACTTCGACAGCGCCACCGGCCAGATCGCCGCTAAACCGCTGCAAGTGGTCAAAAGCGAAAACCCGTCATGGCTGACCCTGTCCAAAGACCAGCGTCGGCTGTTCGTGGTCAACGAAAACGGCCCGGGCCAGAAAGACCCGGTCGGCCGCGTCAGCAGCTATTCGATTGATTCGAAAACCCACGCCCTGACTCTGATCAATCAGGTGCAGAGCCTGGGCAACGAACCGACCCATTCGAGCCTCAGCGGCGACGCCAGCCACTTGTTCGTCAGCAACTATTCGGTGGTGGAAGATCCGGGTGGAACGCTGGCGGTATTGCCGGTCGGTGCCGACGGCAAACTTAAACCCGTCGTGCAGATGAGCGCGCACCCGGCCAGCCGGGTTAATCCCGAGCGTCAGGCGTCGAACCACGTGCACTCGACGGTCTCTTCGCCGGACGGACGCTATGTGTTCTCCAACGACCTCGGTGCGGACAAAGTCTTCATCTACCAATTCGACCCGAAAGCCAACCCGGAGCTGCCGTTGACCCCGGCGAAAACCGCTTCGGTCGCCATGCCCGCCGGCAGCGGCCCGCGCCATCTGCTGTTCAGCGCAGACGGCAAACACGCCTGGCTGACCATGGAGATGAGCGCGCAAGTCGCGGTGTTCGACTATAACGACGGCGTGCTGACCCAGACGCAACTGGTCGATCTGGCCGCCGGCCAGCCGACTTCGGACAAGGCCGGTGCGGCGCTGCACGCCTCGGCGGATGGCAAGTTCCTCTACGTCAGCAACCGTGGCACCGCCAATCAGTTGGTGGTGTTTGCAATTGATCCGGCGAGCGGCCAGCTCAAAGAACTGCAAAAACGCTCGGTGGAAGGTGATCACCCGCGCGAGTTCAGCCTCGACCCAAGTGGCAAATTCCTGCTGATCGCCAACCAGAAAAGCAACGAAATTGTCGTCGTCGAGCGCGACGGCAAGACCGGTCTGCTCGGCAAAACCGTGCAGAAACTGCCGATGGACGCGCCCAGCGACCTCAAGTTTCTAGTGCGACAATAAGCCACAGGCCCCGGTTTACGGGGCCTGCCTCTTTGTATTAATCGCGCTGATATCCGCTAATGCTACAAAGCATTTCAAGCGATCAACCCTCGAGCGTTAAGTTTGCTTCACGGCCCAACCGGGCAAACAAGCCAACTGAACACGAGGGTTACCGCCATGAACTTCAATCTCTTCTCTGTGATTGCCGCTTCCGCCATCTCTGCCACCGTGGTACTGCCAGCCGGTGCCAACGTTGAAATCGCCAGCAAAAAATCCCACACCCAGAGCTACACCCAGAAATACCTGCAACAGAGCGCCAACTTCTACGCCGCACTGGATCACAAAGCCCAACACTGAAATTTTCGCCTCGACCACAGCTGCCGAAGGCTGCGATCTGTTGAATTTGTTTGTTAAAAGCAAACTCAACAGATCGCAGCCTTCGGCAGCTTTCGTGTGTGGGCGAATCGAAAAATGGGCCTGATAGGTTTTCTTCAACAGGCACATAGACTGGCTAAATAATCAACGAAGCTGATGTTTACTATGGCAAACCCTGAGTGGTTCGCGCGGCTTTTTTGATCGATTCTGTGGACATCGAAACATGCCCACGGGAGAACACCATGGCCAGCGCAATCCTTCATTCAGCCAAACGCGGCGCTTACCTGGCCATCGGTCTGTACCTGGCCGTGGTGTTGGTCGTCAGCATCGCCTCGCAAATGGAACACCGCTTCGAGGCCCCGATTGAAGTCGCCCACCCCGGCATCCAGTTCGAAGTCCGCTCGCAAAGCGTGATGGTCGACCGGGCCGAACTCGCTGGAGTCGGCGGAGCATGAAAGGCTACAGACTTTGGGTGATCGCCGGTTTGGCATTCTTCACCAACGGCGCTTCGCTATTGGGAATCGGCCAAGGCTCGGTAGGCGCACTGGCGCGGGCCATAGAGGCCAATCACAATATCGCGCACAACATCGAACGGGCGAATACGCTGGGGCTGATGGCCGGCAATCCACCGGTGAAAGTCTCGGCCGATTTTCTCGGGCCGTTCGAAGTGGATTGCATGGCACTCGGCATGTGCAATGCGTTGGCTTGACCCTGAGTTATTTCTTCATGATCGAAGTGAAGAGCTCGGATTCGAGGAAACGCTGCAACCAGGCTTGTAAGCGAACATAGGGCGTCTGTGCAAACCACTCGCGATCCACATGGGCAAACTGCCGAACGAAGGGCAGCAGGGCGATATCTGCCAGGCTCGGATGATCAGCTAGCAAGTAATCGCGATCGATCAGCAACTCATCCAGCCTCTGCAAGAACGACGCCCCCTCAGTCCGATAAACCTCCATCGGCTGCTCGGGATAACGCTCGGCATACTTGTAGCGATTCAACTGCACCTTAAACCCGTGATCATTCGCCTCGATCAATTCAGCAATCCGCGAGTCGCCATCAAGCAACCAACCCTGCGGATCATGCTGCGCCAACGCCCAGCGCATGATCTCCAGGCTCTCGTCAATCACCTGCCCACCGGCATCCAGCACCGGTACCGTGCCTTTGGGTGAGATCGCCAGCATCTCGGCCGGTTTGGCCTTGAGGCTGACTTCAACGATCTCTGCCGGCACGCCCGAATAACGCAACGCCATCCGCGCCCGCATCGCGTAGGGGCAGCGGCGGAAGGAATACAGCGTGTTCATTTCACCTCCACTGTGCTCAAACCGTTGCCCTGACGCTGCACCTGAATCTGCACGGGAATCCGCTCGTGCATTTCCTGCACATGGGAAATCACCGCGACCTTACGGCCCTGCGCCTGCAAGCCATCGAGCGCATCCATCGCCAGTTGCAGCGACTCCGGATCGAGGCTGCCGAAGCCTTCGTCGATAAACAGCGATTCGATTTTCAGCGTACTCGACGCCATCGACGCCAGGCCGAGCGCCAATGCCAGCGACACCAGGAAGGTTTCACCGCCAGACAACGAATGCACCGAGCGCAGTTCGTCACCCATTTCCGTGTCCATCACCAGCAGGCCGAGCATGCTGCCGCCGCGTTTCAAGCGATAGCGTTTGACCAGTTGGCGCAGTTGCACGTTGGCGTGATGCACCAGCAAATCGAGGTTGTAGGCCTGGGCGATCTTGCGGAAGGTGTCGCCGGTGGCCGAGCCGATCAAGGCACTCAGGCGCGCCCAGCGTTGATACTCGGCGTAGGCCGAGGCGATCTGTTGCGCCAGCGCCTGATTGGCGTTCTGTCGGCGCTGATCTTCGGCCTGTTCGGCACGCAGTTCGGCGCATTGCTGCTCGCTGACCGTGAACTGGTTCTGCAGGTCGGTGAGGGCGCTGGCCAGTTGTTCGGCATCAAGGTTGCCGTTGTGTTGCGCCTGATGATCAATCAGACGCTGGTCACGTTCCTGCAACAACACCTTGGCCTGTTCGATGGCTTTCTCGTTGTGCTGCAAGCGCTGGCGCAGTTCGGCGACTTGCGCGTCGTCGATCCGCAACAGGTCTTCGAGGCCGCCGTCATCCAGTTCAGGATGGCGAGCGCGCCAGTCGGCAATCTTGCTGGCCAGATCCTGGTCTTCGCTTTGCAGCGCCTGCAAACGTTCCTGCTGCGCCTTGAGTTCGGCGGCAATCTGCACGAGTTGCGTGCGCACGTTCTGCAGTTCCTGCGCGGTGCCGGTTTCGGCATTGCGCGCCTGCTCAACCGCTTGCTCAAGCTGCTGCTGCCAGTGTTCGGCGCTGCTGTGCTCGCCGAGCAGTTGCGCCAGTTTTTGCTGGCAGGTGTGCTGTTGCTCGGTCAGCGCCGTGAATTGCTGTTCGGCACTGAGCAATTGCTGTGCGCGGGTCTGCTGACGATCCTGTTCTTTTTCCAGCGTCTGTTGGCGCTGTTGCTGTTCGGCCTGTTCTTCCTTCTGCTGATCGACTTGCGCCAGGCGCTCGGCGATCTGTCGGTCTAGCTGCATGAAGGTCGCCGCCGGTTCCTGGCGCAAGGCTTCAAGGGTATCGGCCGGCAGCAGATTGCCGAACGCGTTGAGTTCTTCGTCGAGGCGCTGACGGTCGCTGCTCAGCTCGCGCTGCTGATTGCTCAGGTGCTGCGCCGCTTGTTGATGCGCAGTTTCGGCCTGACGCAATTGCTGAGTCAGACGCGCGGCATCCTGTTGCAGGGTGAGCAGGGCGCTCTGGCGTTGTTCGTCCTGAGTGATGCTCTGGTTCAGTTGCTCGTTTTGCCGGGACAGCCAGGCATCACGCTTGTCGGCGTCCTGATTGAACAACTGCGCGGACAGCGGATGCACGTCGAGGCTTGGCGCCAACGCTTGTTGCTGGCTGGCCAGTTGTTCCTGCTGTTGCAGCAGTTCTTTCTGCTGAGCAATGACGCCAACGACTTCGGCGCGCAGCTCAGTGAGTTTTTCCTTGAGCTGATCGACGACTTTCTGGGCATTGGCCTGCTCGCTTTCATCGTGGCGGCCAAGGCTTTGCAGCAGCGCTTCAGGCTGATGATACGGGTGCTCGTTGCTGCCGCAGACCGGGCATGGTTGGTCGTCCTGCAACTGCGCGCGCAACTCTTCGACACTGGCACTGCGCGCCAGCCGCTGGCGCTCAAGCAGTTCGCGGGTGACGTTGAGGGTTTGCTCGGCAACGGTCAGGTCGGATTTGGTTTTTACGCCGTCCTGGGTCAGGCGCTCGCGCTCCTGCTGGGCGTTGAGTTGACGCTGCTGCAACTCGGCGCTGCGCTTGTCGAGATCCTGTTGCGTGGCCCACAGGCGCGACAGGTCTTCGAAGGCGCGCAGTTGTTTGCGATTGTCCTGCAGCAGCGTGCCGAGGAGGCCGATCTGCTCGGCGACCGCATCCGGTTCGGCGCCGGCCTCTTTGAACAGTACTTCCAGTTGCTGCTTTTGCGTGGTCAGTGCTGCGGCGCTGCGCGTGGCATTTTCTTCGAGACTCGCCAGTTCGGCTTGGCCCTTGTTCAAGCGGTTGCCGATCAGCATCAGCTGTTGCAGGCGATCACGGTAGGCATTCCACGCGTCACTCAGCGGCGCCAGATGAGTGCTTTGCTCAAGCTCGGCGGCGATGCGTTGCAGGCGCTCGCCGACCTGGGTCTGTTTTTCCAGCAAGGCTTGGATGGCGTTCTGGCCTTCGGTGCAAGCCTGCTGCGCATTGAGCTTGGCTTCGGCACTTTGCGCGACATCCTTGGCCAAGCGGGCGAGGGTGCTTTGCTCTTCAAAGGCCTGACGCAACAGTGGTGCGTTCTCGCTTTGCCGGTGCTGCGCGTCACTCAGGGCGACTTTCGCCGCTTCGAGATTCTGCTCCAGTTGCGTCTGGCGCTCGGTCAGATCGCTGTGTTGCTGCGTGTGCGCAGCAATCTGTGCGGCCAACGGCGTCAGCAGGGCATCGAGTTCGGTTTTACGCGCGAACTGGTGCCGCTGCGGGCCGAGCTGCTCCAGTCGCGTCAGTTTCACCCGCTCGCCGGCCAGACTTTCCGATTGCTGCTGTGCACTGTGCAGTTGCTCGGATGCAGCTTGCTGCGCGTCCTGCAATACACGCAAATCCTTGAGCCAGCCGTGCTGTTGCTCAAGCTGTTTGAGCTGCGCCTGCTGCAACTTCATTTGTTGTTGCGCAGCGTTGAAGCGCTCGTCCAGTTCGGCCCGGGCTTCGGGCGCCAGCGGGGTGACGCCAGTCGCTTGATCCTGCAACAGCTTGTGCGCTTCGCGAGCTTCTTTGGTCTTGTCGAAGGCGCGGCGGCCGAGGCGGGTGTACAGCGCGGTGTCGGTGAGTTTTTCCAGCAGCTCGCTGCGATCGTTGTCGTCAGCCTTGAGGAATGCGCTGAACTCGCTCTGTGCCAGCAGCACGGCGCGGGTGAACTGTTCGAAGTTCAGGCCGAGTGCAGCTTCCAGTTGCGTTTTGTATTCGCCTTTCTGGCTGGCGAGCAGTTGATCCTGATCGATGTCGCGCAGGCTCTGCCGGCTGGCCTGCAACTTTCCGCCGGCCTTCTCGCGGGCGCGGTTGGCTTCCCAGCGCGCCCGGTAACGGCGGCCATCGACACCGACAAAATCCACTTCGGCATAACCTTCACCGGTGCCGCGCCGCAGCAAGGTGCGCGGGTCGCCGGTGGCAATTTCGCCGTCGGCATCGGGGACTTTGGCGTCACGCCCGGTGTTGTTCAGGCGCGGCACCGCACCGAACAGCGCCAGACACAATGCGTCGAGCAGGGTGCTTTTACCGGCACCGGTCGGGCCGGTGATCGCGAACAAACCGGCGCTGGCCAATGGTTCAGCGGTGAAATCGATCTCGAACGGGCCGGCCAGCGAGGCAAGGTTCTTCAAACGAATGGCGAGAATCTTCATGGCTGCTCGCCCTCCAGTTGTACGTCTTGCAGCAGTTCGGCGAAGTCCTTCAGCGTCTGTTCGTCGACCTCGTTGCCGTAGTTGTCGAACCAGGCGCGGCTGAACAGTTCTTGCGGGGTGAGTTGGTCGAGTTCGATCAGCGCGGTGCCATCTTCCTCGCCGTTAGCGCCACGGTTGCCAGCGTATTCAGCGGCGATACGCACCAAGCGCACGGCTTTGCCTTGCAGAGCACTTTCCACTTGGTGGCGCAGATCCGGCTGCGGCTCGTCGAGGGTTACGCGCACTTCCAGCCACGGCTGCCGCTGGGTTTCGGCGAGCAGATCGATGTTCGGCAGATCCGCCAGTTGCAGCAAGATTTCCGCCAGCGGTGCCGGGCCGATGCGTTGCAGGTTGACCGAGCGCGGGATCAGTTTCGGCTCGACGCTGACCAGCGTTTCGCCGTCGAGGATGACGTCGAGAATCTGGTGCTGATAGCCAATCTCCGAAAACGACAACGGAATCGGCGAACCGCTATAGCGAATGCGCTCTTCACCGTTGACCTTCTGCGGTTTGTGCAGGTGGCCGAGGGCGACGTAGCTGATGCTCGGCCCGAACAGGCTGGCGGGCAGCGCTTCGGCGTTGCCGATGATCAGGCTGCGTTCGGAGTCCTCTGAAACGGAACCGCCGGCCATGTGCGCGTGGCTGATGGCGATCAATGCCTGACCGGGTTTGCGCTTGGCGTTGGCCGCTTCGATCAGCCACTCATGCACCTGACCGATGCCACGCAAATAGTTGTCGCCCAAGTGCGCGCCAGTCACCTCCGCCGGGCGCAGGAACGGCAGCGCCAGGCACCACGCGGCGACTTCGCCGGTTTTATCCGGCAACGGCAGCAGCAGGCGTTCGGCATCCAGTTGCCCGTCATCCAGCCACAACACCCGGCCCAACGCATGCGTGCGCAAACGGCGCATCAGCGGCGCGGGCAGTTCGATCCGCGAGCCGGAATCGTGGTTGCCGGCGATCATCACAATGGTCAGCAACGGTTGCTGCTCGTGAGCGCTGACGATGAAATCGTAGAGGCGTTCCTGGGCTTTGACCGGCGGATTGACCGTGTCGAAGATGTCCCCGGCAATCAGCAGCACATCCGGCTGCGCCAGTTGCAATTGGCGCAGCAGCCATTCGAGAAAACAGGCGTGCTCGAAATCGCGCTCCTGGCCGTGCAGGTTTTGCCCAAGGTGCCAGTCGGAGGTGTGGAACAGACGCAAGGTGAACTCCGGTGCATTTAAAGAGGTGATGGCCGCGGGGAAATGATAGGCGGCGAAAGAGGGGAGAGTTTACAGATTATTGCGCGAGTGGGGCTTGTCGGGTCAGGGTACAACAGGGCATATCGATGAATCCCTTCATTGACGCCCAAATGGCGGCTATCTAGTATCTGGCCATCATATTGATATCGCGTCGACCGCATGCGCTTGTGCGAGGTCATTGGGTTTTCGGAAACCTATCTTCAGATAGCCGAGCGCTTGGTTGTTGTGCGACAAACTCAACAATAATTCGTGTCAAGTGGGAGTGCGCATGGTGGGCTGGAATTGGGGGGGGCAGACTACGTTTAAATAAACTGTAGTCTGCCCTCGGTTCTGTATTTGGCATTTGTTCGTGCGCGATACACCCTTGCAGCATCGGGGGCTTGGCGGAGTGGCGTGATGCTTGAGGGACGTGTGTGAAACTTAACAGTGAAATGGAGCAAATGCTCGCTCGTGTGGGACGTGCTTCTCTGGACGGCGAGTTGGCGGATATCGCAAGGTCCGGTTTCGTGGAACGGGATGGCTGTGTTTTTCTGGCGAGTCTGGAGAGCTTCCAGAAGCATGTAAGCCTGAAGAATTTCCCAGATAGAACGGGATATGAATGTTTCGTAAATTCGATCCATGCCGATGATTATGTAAACGCTGATTTTTTGGCATGCGCGTGCTCCTACCTGTCTTTAGTGTTTGAGGCGTGGAACAAGTCATGTATGCCGGGGGTTCTGCAGGGAGTTATTTCGGGTGACGAATTCGATGCGACGGTGAAGTTTCATCTGCTGCGCCGAGGGGAAACCTGGCTGAGCGATGACCTCAAGGGTTATGAAGAAGCAGTGCTTACCGTTGAATCGAATGACAAGGGATTTCTTGAGATATACGGGTAAATCATGGGACAGACCACGTTTAGAAAGTACTCCGGAAACGTAGTCTGTCCCCGTTTTACTAACCTTACGTATCGGACGCATTCATGGAACTGAAGTTTTTTCATCATTCAGCCGGTCCTCATCCTGTTGTGGGTGAGGTCTTTTATGACATGGCGCAAGTGAGTCCTGGACAGGAAGGGGCTCAACGCTATGAGCTTTATGTCTGCAGTGTGCTGGATGCCGTCGCACAAACCCCCGCAAGTTGTGATCGGCTGCTTGGGTATCTGGCGTCCGTACTGGATGGCACAGAGCAATCAATTTGTGCGGGTGGAAACGACGTTGTTTTGAATATTGATACAACGGGTGTACAGGTTGACATATCGATCAATGACGACTGGATCGGTCAGCCTGAAAGCAAGTTCACCTTGCAGGAATGGCAAAAAATTCTTGAGAGTTGGAAGTACCTCTTGGAGATGCCCAAGGGGTCAGATGAGGTTGTGTTAGTCCAACTGCCATAGAAAATGTTGACCCTTAGCGTACGAGCTGAGGAGTAGTCGTAAATTCCAAGGCATTTATGGAACTGAAATTTTATCAAACCGCCGGCGGTACCTACCCTGAAGGACAGTTGTTTCACGCGAGCGTTGAAGTGAATTCTGATCAGGAAGACGCTGCACGCTACCAGCTTTATGTGTGCAGTGTTCTTGATGCCATCGCACAAGTTCCGGAGGATTGTGATCGTCTGCTGGCAGCTATTTCATCTGTAGAGGCGGGCGTGCAAGCTTCAATCACTGACGGGGGAAACGATGTCCTGTTGAATATGAGTGATGAGGGAGTACAGGTCGATATTCTGGTCAACGATGACTGGACTGGGCAGCCGCAAAGCTGGTTTACGTTGCAGGAGTGGAGGAAAGTTCTGGAGCAATGGAAGTGGCTTCTCGAATTGCCGGATGGTTCTGACGAGGTCGTGATACTGAAATTGCCATAGGTCATCACTGAAACGGAAGAAAGGGGCTGAGATTAGAATCGGCAAGGATTTGATGAACAGTCGGTACGCTGTTGTGTTAGGTCGAGGAAGCTATAAATAGGACAGACCACGTTTAGAAAGTACTCCGAAAACGTAGTCTGTCCCCGTTCTACTCTGACGCGATGAGAGTTACTTACATAATTGATGGGAAGGCTAAAACCGTACTCTTTAAAAACGAGCCCCATCAAATTCCGGAGGTTATATAGTGATTACTGAAGATATAAAAATCGTCCAGGAAATCTTCCAGGAAGTCGAAGCCGGTATCGTCCATGGCTACGATGCGTTCAGCTACGGTGTCGAGTTGGGTGAGGGATACATTGAGACGGAGCTGGGTGTTGAGAAGGACGGAGTGGAGGACTGGAACGTCGAGACCGATATGAACGACGCGAAAATTCTGCGTCTTGTAGGCGAATTACAGGCCAACGCAGACAAGCGTGGAGAACCATGGAAGTCATTTGTCATGTCTTATCGCGAAGGCGAGCAAGTGAAAACGAAATTCCAGTATTGATTCGAGATGCCACATTCTGGCATCCCGGGATTGCAGCAGGCGGCACTTGCCGCCTCTTGTCGTTTACCTGACAGGTACAGATAGACTGCGCTCGGACGGAGGATAATGGGACAGACCACGTTTAGAAAGTGCTCCAAAAACGTATTCTGTCCCCGTTTTACCCCCCCCCCCCCGTTTTACCCGTTTACTTCAGTACCCCGTGAAAAATTTTTATTTCGTGGGTGTGACTCTAAAATTGCCATAAGGCAAAACTTGAACAGGAAAGGACACTTCAGTAGTCATGCCAAAGTTTGCTTGTGTATGCGGTCACGTCATTAATCTGTCTCAAGGGACGTCCGAGTGTGAAATGTCTCTGGTCGCTGAACAGAAGATAGATGAAATTGGCTATGTGCTATCAAATCGCTGGCTGTCTGAAGACGAATTCTACGAAGCGATAGACCAAGGGGCTGTTACGGTTTATCGATGCCAGCAGTGTGGGCGGCTGCACGTGGACCAAGGTGGTGGACAGTTTTCTTCCTATATAAAGGAAGTGAATTAGTTGCACGGGATTGGGTGATTGAAGTTGACGGGATGTCGAGGCCAACTGTGTCGAGCTTTCCGCGCACACTTAGAAGAGGGGATGAATGGAACAATCAATTTCCGGAGGTGAGAGAGTGATTGCTGAAGATTTTGAACTTGTGACAGCCATTTTTCAGCTGGTTGAGGCCGGAATTGTTCACGGTTATGACGCCTTTCGATACCGCGTTGAATGGGGGGGGAACTATATGGAGGCAGACCTCGCCGTTGAAAAAAATGGCTTAGAAATCTGGGACGCTGAAACTGATTTCAACCATTCGAAAATCTATGGGCTTGTAGAAAAATTACACGAGCATGCAGTCGCTCGCGGTGAGCCCTGGAAGGCATTTGTTCTCTCCTATCGCGAAGGCGAACAAGTGAAAACGAAATTCGACTATTGATTCCGATTGTCTTCAGCCTTTTATCCCTAAAGCAAAATCGAAAGATCGCAGCCTTTGGCAGCGCCTACACATACCCTCTGTAGGAGCTGCCGAAGGCTGCGATCTTTGGATCTTTTACTTCGGATAAAGCGGCGGCAATCCACTATCACCCACCGGATCCTGCACCCGTTCCGCCGCCGGAATCGTGCGGATCGCCCGCCACAAATCCTCACCCTGCCAATGCTGCCCCGTCTCGCTGTACAGCGCCCCATTCAACCCATCCAGCGCATCCGACAACGGCACAAACCGCGCTGCCATGTCCGCCAGTGTCTCCGGCTGCTGCCGCGCCCACGCATCCAGTGCCTGCCGCGTCGCCTGCGGGTCATTCGCCTGGCTCGCCCGTTTGATGTCGTCCATCAAGGTGCGTGGGCTCGGGCCGGTTTGGGCGGCACGATGCACCGCTGGTTGCCAGCGCGCGCGCCACCACAGGCCGAAGCCGAGGAGGGTGGTGCAGGCGAGGATCAGCGTGCTGAGTTTCCACCACCACAACACGTCGTTATCGGCGACGCTCGGTTGCAGATTGCCGGCCGGGGTGTCGACTTGCAGGCTTGGGTTGTTGGCCACTTGCAGGGTGCGCGCGGGCAGGCTGCTGTGTTCCAGATGGTCTTCGAAGGTGTTCCACCAGACCACGTCTACCGTCGGCAAGTCGATGGCGCCGCTGCGGTTCGGCACCAGGGCTTCGCGTTCTTCGCGGCTGCCGACGATGCCACGGTCAGTGCTCTGGTTGCTCAGCACCGGTTGATCGGGGTAGCGACGCAGGCCATTGACGTCGGTGGCGGGCAGCGCTGGCAGTTGCGAGCTGGCAAGGCCTTCGACCTTCAACGTCAGGCTGCGGGTCAGGGAATCGCCGACCTGAGTGTGTTCCGGCTCCGGGTTCCAGCTTTCGCTCAGGCTCAGGCTGCGCGCGGGCAGCCATGGCGCGTCGATGGGGTAGGTCAGGGGTTTGGGTTTGACGGTCAGGGGGATTTCGGCGGAGCTGACGCGCATCAGTTTGCCCGGCTTCGGCCCCTGTGCATTGGCGTCCTGAGACGGCTGCGTGTCGACCAGTGTGGCGCTGAACGTCTGCGGCGCAATGGTCAGCAAACCGCTGTGCTGCGGGTAGATCGCGTAGCGCATTTCGATCACGCCATGGCGCACACCGTTGAGGTCTTTTTCGTAGGTGCGCGTGTCGCCCAGTTGCTCGATGCGCGCATCGGCGATTTGCAGCGGCGTCAGGCTGCTGTCGTCGTAGAGCGACACCGAATGGTAGATGCGCAACGTCAGGATCGCCTGCGCCTGCACGTAGACGCTGGACTGATCGAGGCTGGCCTCGATGAACACTGGATCAAGGCTGTTCTGGTTCTCGCGGGTGTCGCTTTCGACCACTTGCACGGTGATCGGCTGGCTCTGCGCGTCGCCCAGTTGCAGCGGCGGAATCACCACGCTGCCGTTCTCTTTCGGCAGCAGGGTGATGATCCAGCGCGTGGTCGCGCGGTTGTCGCCATTGAGGGTGTTGAGCTGGTTGACCTGCCGCGTGCCGCGCACTTCGAACAACGCTTCCAGCGCGGTCAGGTCAGGTTTGCCGAACTGGGTGACGTCGCTGGTTTCGAGGGTGAGTTCGACCGTCTCGCCGGAATTCAGGCGACTGCGATCCACACTGGCGGTCAGCTCGGCCGCGTGGGCGGTGGCCGTGCAGATCAGCAGGGGCAGCAAGAGAGCGGTGAAGCGGGTCATCGAGTGTTTTCCTGATCCTGATGTTGTTGCTGTTCGTACCAGAATTTGCGTCGCAGCAGTTCGCCCGGATCATCCGGGATCTTGCCCAGCCATTGTTCCAGTGCCTGACGTTGCTCGCCTTCGAGGTTGTCTTCACTCGGGCGCAGCGTCGGCACGGTGTCCGTCTGTTCTTCCTCGTCGCTGCCCGGCACTTCGTTGGGGCCTGGCTGCGGCGGCGTGGTCGGTGGCGGTTCGCTGGCCGGTTCGACGGGCTGCGACGGGCTCTGGGTTTCACTTTTCACGGCGGGCGGCGGCGTGGTCGCGGGCGCTGGTTCGTCGCCCGGCAGACTTTGCTGCTCGCTCGGCTTGGTGTCCGACTCGGCGGGCGGCGGGGTGTTTTTCTGCTTGAGCAGATTTTCCACCAGCGCCTTGTTGGTCTGTGCCGGGCGCAAATCCGGTTGCAGTTCCAGCGCCTGTTCATAGGCGTCGATTGCCGCATCCAGCTCACCGCTTTTTGCCAAAGCGTTGCCACGATTGTAGTGGGCGCGGGCATCGCTGCCTTCGGCGAAACGCTGAGCGGCGCCACTGTAGTCGCCGGCCTCGTACAACGCCACCCCTTGCCATTGGTGATCTTCGAAATGTTGCGCCGCCTCGGCCGGGCGTTTCTGTTTGAGCAGGTGCAAACCCTGTTGGTCGGGGCGCAGCCACAAATCCTCAAAGTCAAAAGCGTAGCTCGGCTGCGGCAAGCAAAACAGCAACGGCAGGCAGAACAACCAGCCACGACGCCCGGCGCACGCGGCGAGCAGCAACAGCGGCAACAGCAGCCAGTAACCCTGATCGGCCCATGTGTCGAGGCGCACGGTCTGGCCGTCGTCGCGCAGGCTGCGCGGACCGTTGAGCAGGCCGAGCGCGCCGAGATCCGCTTCGTCGAGACGGGCCGGGTGGTATTCACCGCCGACGCTGTTGAGGAAAGCGCTCAGGCCCGGACTGTCGAGTTGCGGCACGCGAATCGCGCCTTGCTCGTCCTTGAGGAAACTGCCGTCCTCCTGAGCGATCGGCGCACCTTCGGGAGTGCCGACGCCGAGCATCAGCAGTTGCGTCGATTGCCCACTCAACGCGCGGCGAATGCCTTGGCGTTCCTGTTCATCAAGCGACGAGCCGATCAACAGAATCCGCCCCTGACCGAGCGCACCCTGTTTCAGCAGCGCCAGTGCTTTGCCAACGGCCAGATCGGCTCGGTGGCCGCTTTCCGGCATCAGCGACGGTTTCAGCGCATCGAGCAGATTGCGACTGGTGGCCAAGTCATCCGACAGCGGCACCAGCGTATGCGCGCTGCCGGCGTAAACGACGATGGCGGTCTGCGCATCGCTGCGCGCCTGCAGCAGATCAAAGAGCTTGCGCCGCGCCTGTTCCAGTCGCGTCGGCGGCGAGTCGGTGGCGAGCATTTCCGGGGTCAGTTCCAGCACCACCACCAACGGGTCGGCGGGTTTCTGGCTGGTTTGTTCGACGCGCTCCCAACTCGGCCCGAGCAGCGCCAGAACCGTCAGCAACCACGCCACGCCGAGGGCAATCCACGGTAGTTTGCTGTCGCGACCGTTACCGCCGCTGAGCAGGGTGGCATGAAACGCTGGCGGCAAAATCATCTGCCAGCGCCCGGCGCGTTTCTGCCGGTGCCAGAGTTGCCAGATCAACCAGCCGAGCAGCGGCAGCAACAGCAACCACCACGGACGGAACCAGTGCGGCCAGAGCGCGATCATCGACGCCTCCGCAGACGCAGGCGCTTGAGGCGCTCGCGCCAGTCAGGCAGCGGACTTTGCAGGTACAGCTCCTTGGTAAACAGGCGTTGCAACGGGTTGTCCGGCCACAATTCACGGCTGACCAGTAACAGACTCAACCATAGCGCCAACGCCAAAGGCCAGTGATACAAGGCCTGTGCCGGACGCGCTTGGGTGGGTTGTTGAGTCACCGGTTCGAGTTGATCGAGGGTGTCCTTGATCGCTTGCAGTTCTTTGCCGTCGTGGGCACGGAAATATTGCCCGCCAGTGACTGCGGCGATGGCTTTGAGTGCCGGCTCATCGAGGTCCAGGCTCGGATTGACGCCAAGCAGGCCGGTCGAGCCGCTGTCCTCGGGATTGGCGCCGATGCCGATCGGATAGATCTTCACGCCTTCACTGGCGGCCAGTTTTGCCGCCGTCAGCGGATCGATTTCGCCGCCATTATTGGCGCCGTCAGTGACCAGAATCAGCACACGACTTTGCGCCGGACGCAGGCGCAGGCGTTTCAGCGCCAGACCGATGGCGTCGCCGATCGCGGTGTTCTTGCCGGCAATGCCGATGCGCGCTTCGTCGAGCCAGACGCGCACGGTATGGCGATCAAAGGTCAGCGGCGCTTGCAGATAGGCCTGACTGCCAAACAGGATCAGGCCGACACGATCACCCTCGCGGCTTTCAAGGAAGTCGCCGAGCAGGTGCTGAACCAGGGCCAGGCGACTGACTTCTTCGTCCTGCCATTGCATATCGGGGAAGTCCATCGAGCCGGACACATCCACTGCGACCAGCAGATCGCGACCACTGGCGGCAATCGGCAACGGCTCGCCAAGCCATTGCGGACGGGCGGCGGCGGTCAGCAGCAACAGCCACAGCAGCATGAACGGCGCCTGTTGACGCCACGCGGGAAGGTTGGCGCGGGCACGACGGCGGGCGAGGCCTTCCAGATCGGCGAGGAAGCTGACTTTCAGGGCTGGCTCGCCACTGTCGGCCACCGGCAGCACGAGGCGCATCAGCCACGGCAGCGGCACCAGCACAAAGATCCACGGCCAGGCGAACTCAAACATGTTTGCGAATCCACGTGTCGACGGCCTGGGTCAGGCCGGCGATGGCTTTGTCGTCGAGTTTGCATTCCGGTTTGTAAGCGCCTTCGACCAGTACCATCCAGCGCGTCAGGCCCGCCGCCGGGCAGCGGTTATCGAGAAAGGCCAGCCATTTACGCCCGTTGAGGGTGTGGCTCTGGCTGTAGGGATAGTGGTTGCGGCACAGGCGTTTGAGCAGGCCGTTGAGTTGTTGCAACCACGCCCCGGCCGGGGCGCCGTCGTAGGGTTTGGGCATCTGGGCGAGTTCGGCGAGGGCGGCAATGCGCACAGGATCGAGTGGCTGTTCGGCACGCACGATCGGGCGTTTTTTCATCGGGATGAAACGGCGCAGACGCCACACGGCGAATCCGAGCAGTGGCAGCAATAGAAGCAGCAGCCACCAGCCCGGCGCCGGCGGCCAGAAGGCAATCGGTGGCGGCGAGATCAGCGGTTGCAGTTGTTCGAGGCCGTTCATCGACTTTTGCCCGGACGCTGCGGATTGAGAAATTCGCGCATCTGCTCGACCATTTCACTTTGCGTACTCAGCGGCATCAGCAATACCCGCAGCTTTTGCGCGAGCAGTTCCCAGCGAGCGATGCGCGCTTCGGCCTGAGCGCGATAGGTCTGACGCAGGTCGAAATTCAACGTGTCGAGTTCGAGCTGTGCGCCGCGTTCAGCGAACCTGAGCAGGCCGGCAGCGGGGAGGGCGTGATCGAGTGGATCGGAAATCGGCAGCATCAACAGATCGCAATGGCGCGACAGCAGACTCAACTGTTGCTCGGCGCTGTCGGACAACGCGCGTTCGTCGCAGATCACGATGGCCAGGCTGCCTGGACGCAACACTTCACGGGCACGGCGCAAGGCCACGCCAAACGCATCGCGATCCGGCTCACGCTCGCTGTGCAGCGATTGATTGACCTTGACCAAACGGTTGAGCAATTGCAGCAGGCTCTGTTTGCTGCGCCGTGGCTTGATTTCGTAGTGTTCGTTGTCGCCGAACACCAGTCCGCCGACGCGGTCGTTATGGCCGAGCGCGGCCCAACCGATCAACGCCGCGACTTGCGCCGCGAGCACCGATTTGAACATCAGTCCGGAGCCGAAAAACAGCCGCGTGCTTTGCTCGACCATGATGAAAATCGGCCGTTCGCGTTCTTCATGGAACAGCTTGGTGTGCGGCTCTTGCGTGCGCGCCGTCACGCGCCAGTCGATGGTGCGCACGTCGTCGCCGGCCTGATAGACCCGCACCTGATCGAAGTCGACACCGCGACCACGGAATTTCGAGTGATGCAGGCCGATCAGCGGGCTGCGCTGACTCGGCGTGGAAAACAGCTGCACTTCACGCACCCGGTGGCGCATCTCGATCAGCTCGGCGAGGCTGACGCGAATACCGGGTTCGGAAGGCTGGGGGGCGTTCATGGGGGTCAAGCGACGGCTACGACGTCGAGAATCCGCTGCACCACCCGATCCTGATCGATGCCGGCGGCTTCGGCTTCAAACGACAAAATGATGCGGTGACGCAACACGTCGAACAGCACCGCTTGGATGTCTTCCGGGCTGACGAAGTCGCGACCGGCCAGCCAAGCGTGGGCGCGGGCGCAGCGGTCGAGAGCGATGGAACCGCGCGGGCTGGCGCCATAGGCGATCCACTCGGCCATTTCCGGGTCGAACTTGGCCGGGGTGCGAGTGGCCATGACCAGTTGCACCAAGTATTCCTCCACGGCGTCGGCCATGTACAAACCGAGGATTTCCTTGCGCGCGGCGAAGATTGCCTGCTGGCTGACGCGGCGCTCGGGCTTGGTCTCGCCGTTCAACGCTTCGCCACGGGCCTGCTGCAGGATGCGGCGTTCGACGGCGGCGTCCGGGAAACCGATTTTCACGTGCATCAGGAAACGGTCGAGTTGCGCTTCCGGCAGCGGATAGGTGCCTTCCTGCTCGATCGGGTTCTGCGTGGCCATCACCAGAAACAGCGGCGACAGCTCATAGGTACTGCGGCCGACACTGACCTGACGTTCAGCCATGGCTTCGAGCAGCGCCGATTGCACCTTGGCCGGAGCACGGTTGATTTCGTCCGCCAGCACCAGGTTGTGGAAGATCGGCCCTTGCTGGAACACGAAACTGCCGGTTTCCGGACGATAGATCTCGGTGCCGGTGATGTCGGCCGGCAGCAGGTCAGGAGTGAACTGGATGCGATGGAACTGGGCTTCGATGCCCTCGGCGAGTTCTTTGATCGCTTTGGTCTTGGCCAGACCCGGAGCGCCCTCGACCAGCATGTGGCCGTCGGCGAGCAGGGCGATGAGCAAACGCTCGATGAGTTTTTCCTGGCCGAGAATCTGCGTTGAAAGAAAGGTTCGCAGCGCCAGCAGCGCTTCACGATGTTCCATCGGTGACTGTTCCTGGAAAGGGGTGGCCACACGCGTTCGGATAACGCCGGGGCTGGGGGCGTTACTTTAATCCATCGCGGGGGGTGGCGACTAACGGCATTTTGCGCAAAGTGCGGGAAATGACTGGGGCAATTGTTGGATTTTTGTAGCACCGGGAAAGCGCGGTGTTCTTTCGGACGCCTTCGCGAGCAAGCTCGCTCCCACATTTGAGCGGCGTACATCCGTCAATGTGGGAGCGAGCTTGCTCGCGAAGGGGCCGGTTGAAGCACCATCAAACTTCGTTAATGAACGTACCCGTCCCATCAAGGATGTTCTTCAGGGTCTCGACAACCTCATCCAGATCAACCATATCCGGGTTAAAGCTGATCTCCAGCACATCATCCCCGTTCAACACATCAGCATCCGCCGCCGCAATCTCGATCTTCAGCAGCGTCGAGGTCAGGGTGACTTTCACACCGTCGAGGGTCGAAGGCTCGCCATCCAGGGTGATCTCCAGCTCATCCTCATCCGGATAGCGGCTCATCAGAAACATATCGCCCTTGTCGCTGTGGCAGCAGAGCATGGCCATGTTGTCTTCTTCGTCATCGCACGGGTTGACGATGAGTAGGGCGGTGGTCATTTGCATGGGCAGTTCCTGGTTGGGCGGGCGCGTCTGACGGTGCGCAAAAAAGCCGATTTTGCCAGCCTGAGGAAAATTCTGCTGAACATCGTTGGGCCAGGGCGTGCTCTTAAGGATGTTTCGTCTAAGCGGGTACGAAATATCCGACGGCCTCGTAGGGTTTTTGAAAAGCCGATAGATGGCGTGAGTTAGAGGTGTTTTCGCTTGTTTTGAAGGCTTTTTACCGTCAGATTTTGCTGCTCGAGCGCAAGGGAGTGCGATGGACGACATGAAAAAAAGGATCTCTTTTGATGAAGCAGTATTTCGAATGGGCGCAAGAAATCCGGCATCTGTCCGAGGAACAGGTTGAAGCGCTTTACCAGCGCTATCTCAACGGCGAGAAAACCGCAGATTTGATCGCCGAATACAAGCTCGCGGACACGGTACGCAGTGTGCTGAAAGTACTGCCGCCGATTGTCAGCGCCGACCTGAGATGCCCGTATTGCGATTTGCCGATGTGGATGCGCCGGCCCGCCCGGGGGGCGCCGGTTTCCCTGCGCAGCGCTTACAAATGTGTGAAATGCGAGCATAAATATTTCACCGTCGGTTTTGGCTCGCGACGTAACGTGTGTGGTTGTGATGCCTGTGTCCGGCTGCGCAAACAGCAAATCGCCGATCAAACCGAACGTGACCGCAGTGATTTAGCCATGCGTTACGGCACACCACGCCCACCGGTGCCCTTTACCAGTCTTGGATTCCAGCAAAAACTTGCTCTGCTGGCTTTACTGGATGACGGCGGCCAAGGCGCAGGCGAACGCATTGCCGCGCTTGATGCTGAGCTCAGAGGGGAAAAGCTCACGTCCACTGACACTTTCAGTGAAGAGTTGGTGAAAGGTCTGCACGAGGCGGGTGCCTTGCAGGTCGATACGGCATCGGATATTCGCGCGTTCAATCGGGCCGACGATTTCAGCATCAGCGCTTATCCGGCGGTGTACTGGCGAGCCAACGTCGCGCTGGACGACGGCGTGCGCTGCACGCGCGATACGCTCTATCTGGCGCTGTACGAAGAGTTGTCCGGGCCTGTGCTGCCAGGGTGGAAGCGTGAGTTGTACGCATTGATCTTCAGGCTCGCGCGGGAGGAGTCGATTCAATACGTTCACCTGTTGGCCAATCAGGTCGGTATGGCGTTCACCGCCGAAGCCCGCGCCGACTCGGTGATCGGCACTTTGCTGCAGAATTTCTCGGTCAGCCAGATCTACTACTTCGCCAGAGTGGCGGTGAAAAGTGCCGCGCACTTCTATGCTACCGGCAACTCCAAGGGCCGCACCCACGCCTCCAACACGATTCCGCGCAACATGCAGAGCACCGCGCAACTCGCCTTGGCGGAGAACTGGCGCAAGGACAGCTACCGCGATTCGCGCGTGCCGCAGCCGGCCATGACCCGTCTGCTTTACGACGTCGTGCTCAAGGACAGTGGTGCCGGTTTTTCCAAGTCGCCGGGGCTGTTCTGGCGAGACGAGTTTGTGCCGCGGTTTCTCACGGGGTCGCCGATCGCCGCGCCGCAATTCGACCATCCACAGCTGTTCTGCCGCGAGTGCGACTCCAGCAACATCGACGCCAGCATGGATAAATTGACCCTGCAGATGCAGTGCTACGACTGCGCCACCGTGAGCAGATTTCGCGCTTACGAAGAGTTGCCCGACTGATCCGCGTCAACCGCTGACGCTGAACCCGATGCCACGCTCAAGGTCGATAGAACGGCCTTGGGCGTTTTCGTTTCTGGATATGTAGAGGCAAAAGGTCTGCAT
Source organism: Pseudomonas sp. 43A (assembly GCF_013363935.1). NCBI lineage: Bacteria > Pseudomonadati > Pseudomonadota > Gammaproteobacteria > Pseudomonadales > Pseudomonadaceae > Pseudomonas > Pseudomonas sp. 43A. The sequence continues at coordinate 4,333,573 of NZ_CP054880.1, read as the reverse complement.
CTGGCACGAATGTCCCGTAAATACGGGCATGCAACCCGGCGTTTTCCGACACGAGTGCTAGTGTTTATCGGTGCCAAACCCTCGGTTTACGTGCCAATGACCGAATATGTCGCAGCACCGCAAGCAGACACATTGTCGCACCCTTTAAGCTGCGCAACGGATGAGCACCCGTAAAGGCATTGTCGGCACCGCTGGCAGTCGCTTTTGCAGATGCTCATTCTATGGAAGGTGAATGTGACCTGAGTGTCCCGTCCAGCTTCACCCACCTGTCCCCCTGTTTCCTCTGCCCGAGAATCAGGAACAGGGCGACACAAGCCCCGAAAGGGGTGTTGCACGCGACGCTTTCCATCAATAACAAGCTTAAGCGGAGTACCACAGATGGCGTTCTTCACCGCAGCCAGCAAAGCCGACTTCCAGCACCAACTGCAAGCGGCACTGGCGCAGCACATCAGTGAACAGGCACTGCCACAAGTGGCGCTGTTCGCTGAACAATTCTTCGGCATCATTTCCCTGGACGAGCTGACTCAACGTCGCCTCTCCGACCTCGCTGGCTGTACTCTCTCTGCGTGGCGCCTGCTTGAGCGCTTCGATCACGCGCAACCGCAAGTGCGCGTCTACAACCCCGATTACGAGCGTCATGGCTGGCAGTCGACCCACACCGCGGTCGAAGTCCTGCACCACGACCTGCCATTTTTGGTCGACTCGGTCCGTACCGAACTGAACCGTCGCGGCTACAGCATCCACACCCTGCAAACCACCGTGCTCAGCGTGCGTCGTGGCAGCAAGGGCGAGTTGCTGGAAATCCTGCCGAAAGGCACCCAGGGCGACGACATTCTGCAAGAGTCGTTGATGTACCTGGAAATCGACCGCTGCGCCAACGCGGCCGAACTGAATGTGCTGAGCAAAGAGCTGGAACAGGTTCTCGGTGAAGTCCGCGTCGCGGTCGCCGATTTTGAGCCGATGAAAGCCAAGGTGCAGGAAATCCTCACCAAACTCGACAACAGCGCGTTTGCCGTTGATGCCGACGAAAAGAACGAAATCAAAAGCTTCCTGGAATGGCTGGTGGGCAACCACTTCACCTTCCTCGGCTACGAAGAATTCTTGGTCACCGATCAGGCCGATGGCGGCCATATCGAGTACGACCAGAACTCCTTCCTCGGCCTGACCAAACTGCTGCGCACCGGCCTGACCTACGATGACCTGCGCATCGAAGACTACGCCGTGAGCTACCTGCGCGAACCGACCCTGCTGTCGTTCGCCAAGGCTGCGCATCCGAGCCGTGTCCACCGTCCGGCTTACCCGGACTACGTGTCGATCCGTGAAATCGACGCTGACGGCAAAGTCATCAAGGAACATCGTTTCATGGGTCTGTACACCTCGTCGGTGTATGGCGAGAGCGTGCGGGTCATCCCGTTCATCCGCCGCAAGGTCGAAGAAATCGAAACGCGCTCCGGCTTCCAGTCCAAGGCTCACCTGGGCAAGGAACTGGCGCAGGTGCTTGAAGTGCTGCCGCGTGATGACCTGTTCCAGACCCCGGTCGACGAACTGTTCACCACCGTCATGTCGATCGTGCAGATCCAGGAACGCAACAAGATCCGCGTGTTCCTGCGCAAAGACCCGTACGGTCGTTTCTGCTACTGCCTGGCCTACGTGCCGCGCGACATCTACTCCACCGAAGTTCGCCAGAAGATCCAGCAAGTGCTGATGGAGCGCCTGAAGGCTTCCGATTGCGAATTCTGGACGTTCTTCTCCGAGTCGGTTCTGGCCCGCGTGCAGTTGATCCTGCGTGTCGACCCGAAAAACCGTCTCGACATCGACCCGGTGCTGCTGGAAAAAGAAGTCGTACAAGCCTGCCGCAGCTGGCAGGACGACTACGCCGCACTGACCGTCGAAAGCTTCGGCGAAGCTCACGGCACCAACGTGCTGGCCGACTTCCCGAAAGGCTTCCCGGCTGGTTACCGCGAGCGTTTCGCCGCGCATTCGGCCGTGGTCGACATGCAGCACCTGCTGAGCCTCAACGAAAAAAATCCGCTGGTGATGAGCTTCTATCAGCCGCTCGGTCAGGTCTCCGGCCAACGCGAGCTGCATTGCAAGCTGTATCACGCTGACACCCCGCTGGCGCTGTCCGACGTCCTGCCGATTCTGGAAAACCTCGGCCTGCGCGTATTGGGTGAATTCCCGTACCGTCTGCGTCACACCAATGGCCGCGAGTTCTGGATTCACGACTTCGCGTTCACTGCCGCTGAAGGTCTGGATCTCGACATCCAGCAACTCAACGACACCCTGCAGGACGCCTTCGTCCACATCGTTCGCGGCGACGCCGAAAACGATGCGTTCAACCGTCTGGTACTGACCGCCGGTCTGCCGTGGCGCGACGTGGCGCTGCTGCGTGCTTACGCGCGTTACCTGAAGCAGATTCGTCTGGGCTTCGATCTGGGCTACATCGCCAGCACCCTGAACAACCACACCGACATCGCTCGCGAGCTGACCCGGTTGTTCAAGACCCGCTTCTATCTGGCGCGCAAACTCAGCGACGACGATCTGGAAGACAAGCAACTGCGTCTGGAGCAAGCGATTCTGACCGCACTGGACGACGTCCAGGTGCTCAACGAAGACCGCATCCTGCGTCGTTACCTCGACCTGATCAAAGCCACCCTGCGGACCAACTTCTATCAGACTGATGCCAACGGCCAGAACAAGTCGTACTTCAGCTTCAAGTTCAACCCGCACGCGATCCCTGAACTGCCGAAGCCAGTGCCGAAGTTCGAAATCTTCGTCTACTCGCCACGCGTTGAAGGCGTGCACCTGCGCTTCGGTAACGTCGCTCGTGGTGGTCTGCGCTGGTCCGACCGTGAAGAAGACTTCCGTACCGAAGTCCTCGGCCTGGTTAAAGCTCAACAAGTGAAGAACTCGGTCATCGTGCCAGTGGGTGCGAAGGGCGGCTTCCTGCCGCGTCGTCTGCCTCTGGGCGGCAGCCGTGACGAGATCGCAGCCGAGGGCATCGCCTGCTACCGCATCTTCATTTCCGGTCTGTTGGACATCACCGACAACCTGAAAGACGGCGCGCTGGTACCGCCATTGAACGTGGTGCGCCACGACGATGACGACCCGTACCTGGTAGTCGCGGCGGACAAGGGCACTGCGACCTTCTCCGACATCGCCAACGGCATCGCCATCGACTACGGCTTCTGGCTGGGTGACGCCTTTGCGTCCGGTGGTTCGGCCGGTTACGACCACAAGAAAATGGGCATCACCGCCAAAGGCGCGTGGGTTGGCGTACAACGCCACTTCCGCGAGCGCGGCATCAATGTTCAGGAAGACAGCATCACTGTTGTAGGCGTCGGCGACATGGCCGGTGACGTGTTCGGTAACGGCCTGTTGATGTCCGACAAGCTGCAACTGGTCGCGGCCTTCAACCACATGCACATCTTCATCGACCCGAACCCGAATCCGGCCACCAGCTTCGTCGAGCGTCAGCGCATGTTCGACCTGCCGCGTTCGGCCTGGACCGACTACGACACCAGCATCATGTCCGAAGGTGGCGGTATCTTCTCGCGCAGCGCGAAGAGCATCGCAATCTCCCCGCAAATGCAGGAACGCTTCGACATCAAGGCTGACAAACTGACCCCGACCGAACTGCTGAACGCCTTGCTCAAGGCGCCAGTGGATCTGCTGTGGAACGGCGGTATCGGTACTTACGTCAAGGCCAGCACCGAAAGCCACGCCGATGTCGGCGACAAGGCCAACGACGCACTGCGCGTGAACGGCAACGAGCTGCGCTGCAAAGTCGTGGGCGAGGGCGGTAACCTCGGCATGACCCAACTGGGTCGTGTCGAATTTGGTCTGAATGGCGGCGGTTCCAACACCGACTTCATCGACAACGCCGGTGGCGTCGACTGCTCCGACCACGAAGTGAACATCAAGATCCTGCTGAACGAAGTGGTTCAGGCCGGTGACATGACCGACAAGCAACGCAACCAGTTGCTGGCGAGCATGACCGACGAAGTCGGCAATCTGGTGCTGGGCAACAACTACAAGCAGACTCAGGCTCTGTCCCTGGCGGCGCGTCGTGCGTATGCGCGCATCGCTGAGTACAAGCGTCTGATGGGCGATCTGGAAGGTCGTGGCAAGCTGGACCGTGCCATCGAGTTCCTGCCGACCGAAGAGCAACTGGCCGAGCGCATTGCTGAAGGCCACGGTCTGACCCGTCCTGAGCTGTCGGTGCTGATCTCCTACAGCAAGATCGACCTCAAAGAGCAGCTGTTGGGCTCCCTGGTGCCGGATGACGATTACCTGACCCGCGACATGGAAACGGCGTTCCCGCCGTCTCTGGTCAGCAAGTTCTCCGAAGCCATGCGTCGTCACCGTCTGAAGCGCGAGATCGTCAGCACCCAGATCGCCAACGACCTGGTCAACCACATGGGCATCACCTTCGTTCAACGACTCAAAGAGTCGACCGGCATGAGCCCGGCGAACGTCGCTGGCGCTTATGTGATCGTGCGCGACATTTTCCACCTCCCGCACTGGTTCCGTCAGATCGAAGCGCTGGACTATCAGGTTTCCGCTGATGTGCAGCTGGAACTGATGGACGAGCTGATGCGTCTGGGCCGTCGCGCTACGCGCTGGTTCCTGCGTGCCCGCCGCAACGAGCAGAACGCTGCCCGTGACGTCGCGCATTTCGGTCCGCACCTGAAAGAGCTGGGCCTGAAACTCGACGAACTGCTGAGCGGCGAAATCCGTGAAAACTGGCAGGCGCGTTACCAGGCGTACGTCGAAGCCGGTGTGCCGGAATTGCTGGCGCGTATGGTTGCGGGCACCTCGCACCTGTACACCCTGCTGCCGATCATCGAAGCCTCCGACGTGACTGGCCAGAACCCTGCCGAAGTGGCCAAGGCTTACTTCGCCGTGGGCAGTGCGCTGGACATCACCTGGTACCTGCAACAGATCAGCGCGCTGCCGGTTGAAAACAACTGGCAGGCCCTGGCCCGTGAAGCGTTCCGTGATGACGTCGACTGGCAGCAACGTGCGATCACCATCTCCGTCCTGCAACAGGGCGACGGCACGCTGGACGTGGAAGCACGTCTGGCGCTGTGGATGGAACAGCACGAAAGCATGATCTCGCGCTGGCGCGCCATGCTGGTGGAAATCCGTGCGGCGAGCGGCACGGACTACGCCATGTATGCGGTGGCCAACCGTGAACTGCTGGATCTGGCGTTGAGCGGGCAAGCGGTCGTGCCTGCGGCTGCTGCGAATGCCGAGCTTGAACTGGCGTAAGTAGTGGTTGAATGAAAAAGCCCCGGTGTCGTGAGATGCCGGGGTTTTTTTATGTCTGAGAGTTTTTTGGTGCCTGTTGCGGCGCCATCGCGAGCAGGCTCACTCCTACAGTTGGAATGCGTTCCCTCTGTAGGAGTGAGCCTGCTCGCGATGGCGCCCTTTATATCAATACAACTTCTGACCTTGTTTACTATCCAGCATCGACACTTTGTCCGCCGGTCTGGCCACTAAATTGTTGAGCGACTGGTCAAACTTCTGCAACGCCCGAACTTGCACGTCCTGCTGCTGATTAATATCCGCCACTATCTCTTCCGAGCGCTTGAAGTCCGCCCACACTGGCGTCAATTCCCGTGCATCCGAACCTTTCGCCGTACCAATGTAGTTCAGCCGCGCATCATAAAAGTCGGCACTGACGTCGGCCTTGATGTCGGAACTGCGCGAAGTAATCAACTGGCTGTGGGTGTCGACGATCGCCACCACATCCGGTCTGGCCGCACGCAGGCTTTGCATGTCCGGGTACACCGTCACCGAGCCGAACTGGCGGTGCAGCGAGGCATTCACCCATTCCACCGCCATGTCCGGTTTCGAACTGGCGACGTAGGCGTCATGAATCGGCTGCACCAGCAGGCTCTGGCCGAAACCGGTGCCGGCGTTGGCTTGATAGTCGCGGAGGTATTCGCGATTGGTCTGAGTGCTCGGGCTGTAGACCACGCCGAGCGACACGCCGGTACCGCTTTTTACCTGGGTGGCGCTGCTGCGGCCGGTGGGATGGGGGAGCATTGTGTCCAGTGAGGAAACGGCTTGGGGCGCGGTGGGGACTGAACAGGCTGACAGAGCTAAAACAGATATCGCCAAGACACTGGTGAGCGCAAGTTTCATGGTGTTTCTCCCGTGAAACAACATCAGTCGGAAAGTTTGAAATGCCGTCGGTGACGACAGTTAATTCAGACTAAACCCGCCAAGCTGACAGTTTGCTGTAATAAAACCTAAGCAATAGTTTGATTGGCTTTAACCCGTAGCAGCTAATTGCGCAGGGAAATAAAAAGGCGCCAATCGTCGATTTGCGCCCGTTTATTTATGGCTGGTTAAACAGCCATCAGTTTTTCAGCGGGATCAACACTTGTTCATCCGGGGCCAGCACCATGAATACCAGCAACTTGGCAGGCTTGGTCTGGCTGGCATTTTTCGAGACAAGATGTTCGGAGCCGGCGGGCTCGTACCAGAACTGGCCCTTCTTGTAGGTGATCGGTTGTTCACCTTTGACCTGGGAAATTACTTCACCTTCAAGCACGTAAGCCATGGCGGTGCCGTCGTGTTTATGGGCGATGGAGGACTGGCCGGGCTTGTAGTCCACCTCGATCATCATGGCTTTTTTGCCGGGGGCGTTTTTCAGCATCTGGTCTTGCAGGACGGTGACTTTTTCCGAGGGATCGTGGGCGAAGGCGGCCGAGGTGCAGAGGTTCAGGGCGAGGGCGGCGGCGAAGAAGGGCAGGGCTTTCATGGCGGGTTACCTGTGATGATCGGGGTGTTGCTGATCACAGTAGTCCGGGGGGCGGGGCATTCAAACGGCCAATATTCGGGAAGATCAGGTGACCAATTGCCGGCGTGTCAGAAAGGCTATCGGTGTGGCGTAATACGCCTTCGCGAGCAAGCTCGCTCCCACAGGTTCTGCGGTTGCTCACCCATCTTGTGAACAACAGATAACCCTGTGGGAGCGAGCTTGCTCGCGAAGGCGTCAGATCAGACGATAGGGAAACTATTGAAGTCGACGCTATTGGCCAATCGACTATCGATCAGGTCAATAAACCCCTGCGCCTCGGGCCGGTTGAAATGCGCCTGCATCGCCGCTTCCGACTGCCAGCGGGCACTGACCGTCCAGCGGTGGCTGTCCTCGGGGCAGCGGTCGACCAGGTAGGAATCGCAGCCCGGCGTTTCGCGCAGGGTGTCGACGATCTTCTGCAGTTGCCTGCCCAGTTCATCCGAGCGGCCGGCGGCAGCCTGCACCTGGACCGTATTGATCACTTCGTTGGACATTGCTCACACTCCTGAATCAGGCCGGACGAATCCTGCTCATTGAGGGATAACGCCTGTGCAGGATAGGCCTGCACCCCCGGAAGACCAATAACCAATCGGCGGTTAAATCTTTATGCCAATCGCTCAGGCGACCTGCTGGAGAATGTCGCGCAGGCGATCCAGAGCGATATCGATGTCGAGGGTTTCGATGGCGCCGAAGCCGAAGTACAGGCCGTTCTTTGCCGGTTGTTGATGGTAGAAACCATTGATCGAGTACAAACCGACTTCGACTTTTTTCGCCAGTTCGATCACCAGCGGCAGGTCGATCGGCACTTTGCAGAACACCGCCATATGAAACCCGGCGCTGGCCGGCACCGCCTCCAGCCATGGCGCCAGATCAGTGGCCATGCGCGCCAGAATCCGCTCGCGGCGCTGCGCATAAATCGCATGGCAGCGGCGGATATGCTTGAGCAGGCAGCCCTCGGCGATGAACTTGGCCAGCGCCCATTGCGGCAGGGTCGAGGCGTGCAGATCGGTGAGTTGCTTGGCACGGATCACCGCTTCGAGAATCGCCGGCGGCAGGATTGCATAACCCAAACGCAGCTCCGGCAGCAGGGTTTTCGAGAACGTACCGACGTAAGCGACGATGCCGCGCTGATCGAGATTGAACAGCGAATCGGTCGGCCGGCCTTCGTAGCGGAATTCGCTGTCATAGTCGTCCTCGATGATGATCGCGCCCAGTTCATGCGCGCGAGCCAGCAAGGCTTCACGGCGCGCCTGACTCATCGGCATGCCCAGCGGAAACTGGTGCGACGGCGTCACATAGATGAGGCGCGTGCCATCGGGAATGTGCTCGACCTGAATGCCCTCGGCATCCACCGGAATCCCCACCACCTCAGCGCCATGGGTGCCGAACAGCAGGCGTGCCGGCGGATAACCGGGATCTTCCATCGCCACCAGACTGCCGGGACGGATCAACACACGGGTGATCAGGTCCAGCGCCTGTTGCGCGCCGTTGCACACCACGATGTCTTCATCCTGACTGTTGATGCCTTGGGAAAACGCGATGTGCCGGGCAATCGCATTGCGCAGCGCCGGCAGGCCTTCGGCGACGCTGTAGAAACCCTTGGACTGGCCCATTTGGCGCATCGCATGGGCGACGCAGCGGCGCCAGTCATCCTGCGGAAACTGGCCCTTGCTGGTGGCGCCACCGATGAAATCGTAGCGCAGCGAGCCTTCCAGCGTCGGGTGACGGAGGAACACCGGCAGATTGCGCCAGCTCTCGATCACCTCGGCACTGGCCAGTTCGGTATGACTTTGTTTGCGCTGGACCTGCGCCGGGCGCGCGTTGACGTAGGTGCCCTTGCCGATCACCCCGGTGAGGAAGTTTTCGTAGGTCAGTTGCGCGTAGGTGTCGGAAATGGTCTTGCGCGAAATGCCCAGTTGCTCGGCGAGCAGACGGCTGGGCGGCAATTGCGTGCCAGCGGCGAGGCGCCCGGACTCGATGGCCCCGCGCAACTGCTGATACAACTGACCGGCAAGATCCTTGCGGCCGTTGATCACGACGTGAAGTTCCATACCGACGAGGCTCCCGAGGCTATTTGGCGTGCCGGCCAGATTACCGCTGTTGCGAGATCGGCAATAGTTGCCTACCCGAAAAACCCGAAATTGGCCTAGATCCCCTGTGGGAGCGAGCTTGCTCGCGAATGCGGTGTGTCAGTCGCCAAATAGGGTGTCTGGATTGGCGCTTTCGCGAGCAAGCTCGCTCCCACAGGTATCGTGTATATCCGCGATTCAGTGGTGTACCCACAATTCGACAAATTGGGGCTGTAATGCATCGCTGTCGGCGTTTACGGTGAAGTCATTATTCCGTCTACCGAGACTAGCCCATGTCCCCGCGCCTGGATTACTACAACGCTTCGCCCAAGGCGATGAAAGCGATGATTGCCATGGAGGCGCTGACCGCCAACCTCAGTATCGAGCAGCCGCTGCTGCAGTTGATCCGCATCCGTGCTTCTCAGCTCAACGGCTGCGCATTCTGCACCGACATGCACTCGGTGGATGCGCGGCGGGCCGGGGAGAGTGATCGGCGCCTGTATGCGATCGCGGTGTGGCGCGACAGCAACTTCTTCAACCCGCGCGAGCGTGCGGCGCTGGCCTGGGCCGAGGCGGTGACACTGTTAGCTGACAGCCGCGTGCCCGATGAGGTTTATCAGCAGGCCCGCGAGCAGTTCAGCGAAGGCGAACTGGTCGACCTGACCATGGCCGTGACCACCATCAACAGCTGGAATCGACTCGCCGTCAGCTTCCGCCAAACGCCTAGCGATTGAAGATCAAAAGATCGCAGCCTTCGGCAGCTCCTACAGGGAAACGATCGAAATCCCATGTAGGAGCTGCCGAAGGCTGCGATCTTTTGATTTTGACGTTGCCCTAATTCGCCGGACGTTGCGGTTTCACCGAGGTGCCAAAGGTATTGCCCATCCGCGTACTGGTCGCCGCCGGTGTCGCCAGCCCAACCTGATTCGGCGGCCGCTTGTTCACCGGCACATTCAGCGCCTCCTGATTCTTCTGCGCCGCCGCAGCGCCTTCCGGGTTGTTGCCCATCTGCTGGCTCAAACAATCGTAATTCGGCGCCTTGTAGCCGCCGACCGTCACCTCGACACAGCCCAACGGTTCCTCGGCATAAGCGCTCGACAGCGCCATCAACAACAGCCCGCCAAGGCTCAATCGCCACAGTGTTTTCATGCTCGCCTCCTGGCCGGCCGGAAGAGGCCGCGCTATGGCGTGAGTCTAGTGCAAGCCGTGCGCAATTCCCGTGATGGTTTTTTTGCACCGCCCGTCACACCAGATTCATAAACAGCCCTCAGGATGACGATTTCCAAGGATTCGTCAGCCGTGCAGCGAGGCAATTCCACGGACGGTTTTCAGCGTTCAACGAGGCTTGTGCGCCGGATGTGTCTGGGGTGGCTGCTTGGCTGTGCGGCGGGCCACGCCATGGCCGACGCGGTGCCGGCGGACTTGCGCATGACGCTGCACATTCCGGCACAGGATCTGGCCCGCGCGCTGGATCAGTACAGCCACGCCACCGGCGTCGCGGTGCTGGTCGACAGCCAGTTGAGTCGCGGTCGTCGCTCGCTGGCGGTGGACGGTGAATTCACCGCCGCCGATGCCCTGCGTCGATTGCTCGGCGGCAGTGGTTTGATGGCGCGTTATGCCCGCGACGATGCATTTACGTTGCAAGTGGCGCAGGTCGAAGACGTGCCGGCGCCGGCACAAAAACAGACGCCGGAAAGCGTCGCCGTCAACCGCAGTTACGCGACAGCGGTGCAAGCGGCGATCGAGCGCAACCTGTGCCGCTCGCCGCTGACCCGTCCGGGCAGTTATCGCGCGGTGTTGCAAGTTTGGGTTGGCCGCGACGGCTTGGTGCAACACAACCGGTTGGTCACTTCGACCGGTGATGTACGGCGCGACAACGCGCTGGTGGAAAGTTTTCGCAACCTCAAAATCGACCGGCCGACGCCCAGCGCCTTGCGTCAGCCGGTCACGTTGCTGTTGTTACCGGAGTCGTCAGGGAAACGCATGGAATGCACCAAATGGGAAGGAGTTTCCGGGGGATGAAAGACACCGGACAAGGTTCGATGGTCCAACTGTTCCTGACGTCCTACGAGGACTTTCGGGTGCGCCTGCGCAGGCGTCTCGGTTCGGAAGATCTGGCCAACGACGTGCTGCACGAAACCTACCTGCGCGTCGACCGCATGGAGACGCCGCCGAACGTCCTGCGGCCGAATGCCTACCTCTATCGCATGGCCCTGAACATCGCCGCCGACCGCCGTCAGGCCGACGCGCGCCTGCTCACCGGCGAGGAAGTCGAGGAACTGCTGCAGATCGGCGACGAAGCCCTCGACCCGGCGCGAGTGGTCGGTGGGCAAAAGGAAATCCAGTCACTGCTCAGTGCGTTGTATGAGCTGCCGGCACGGCGCCGGAAGATCTTCATCGCCGCGCGTCTGGAGGAGGCGCCGCACCTGGAAATCTCCCAGCGCTTCGGCATTTCCACGCGCATGGTCGAGAAGGAAATCAAAGCCGCACTGGGCTTCTGCGCCGCGAAACTGGAAAGAAAAGTGTTTCAGCGGTTCGGTCGCGGGGCCGGAAAACCGTCTTCTGAATAGTGCCCGATCAATTCGTTGAGAATCTGCGCGTTTGAACATCTTTCGACTGACACCTGCCGAGCCATCGGCGGCCGACCATCTGCACAGCGAAGCCCGCGACTGGCTGGTCCTGCTGACCTCCGGCCGCGCCACCGTGGCCGACGCCCGTGCCCTGCGTGAATGGTGCGCGGAGAGCGCCGAGCATGCCCGCGCGTTCGAAGATGCCAAGCGGTTGTGGCAGCAACTGCAACCGGCTGTGGAGCAGATGCAGGCGCCGCGTGGGTTTGGGCGACGTGCTTTTCTCGGCGGGGCGATTGCTGCGTCGGCGGCGTTTTTGCTGGTGCGCGGGACGATTCCCGGTGGCTTCGAAGGGCTGGGTGCTGACTACATCACTGAAGTTGGCCAGCAGCGCCGATTTGAACCGGCGCAAGGCGTGAGTCTGGAGCTGAACACCCAGACGCGGATCAATCAGCGCTCAATCGATAACGGCGTGCAGGGCTTTGAACTGGTCAGCGGCGAAGTCGAAGTGCAGACCGCGCGGTTGCCGTTGGCGATGCAGGCTGGAGGAGGGTGGTTGCGCGCCAGTCAGGGGCGTTTCAACCTGCGTAATACCGATCAACAAGTTTGCGTGACTTGCCTCGATGGCGCGGTTGAAGTGGATGTTGAAGGTCGCAGCCTGCGCCTCGAGCCGGGCCAGCAAGTGACCTACGACGCGCGGCAGGTTGGTAGCGTGCAAAGTGTCGACACGGCCGCCGTGATGAACTGGCGCCAACAAGTGCTGGTCTTCAACGGCGCAACCCTCAGCCAAATGATCGACGAGATCAACCGCTACCGCCCCGGCATGTTGCTGCTCCTCAACCGCGAACTCGGCCAACGCCGCGTCCAGGCCCGCTTCAGCCTTGACCAACTCGCCGGCGTCGCACTGCTCATCCGCGACGCCTATGGCGTCAAATGCACCGAACTCCCCGGCGGCGTAGTCGTCCTCAGCTAACCCACCCCCACCAAATCACCACCACCCCCTGTGGGAGCGAGCCTGCTCGCGAAGACGGCCCACCAGCCAACCAATCTCTTGCTGATGTACCCGATCCAACTGTAGGAGCGAGCCTGCTCGCGATGACGCCCTTACAGCCAACCAATCCCCAACTGACGACCCCCAATCTAAATGTAGGAGCTGCCGAAGGCTGCGATCTTTTGATCTTCAAAATCAAAGTCAAAAGATCGCAGCCTTCGGCAGCTCCTACAGGAATATCCGATCAGAAGGGGTAAATGTCACTCCAACGGCCCAATCACCTGCCGATACTTCTCCACCCCCTGCGCCGTCCCCCGACTCAACCGAATCTCCAACCCCAACGGATCCTCCCGCCGATTCCCACTCAACTGCCGCCACCCCTTATCCACCTCCCAAACCCGCACCTGCACATCACTGACATCACTCAAAACAGCCACCCCATTCCCAGGCGCCGGCAACGGATACCGACTCCGTGCCTCAGCCACCGCCCGATACAACGTGTCGCCCTTGACCCACCACCGCACCCGCTGCAACGCCCCCGGCTGATCCGCCGCCGTGCGAATAATGTCCAGACGAAACCCCTTACTGTCGCTACTGCGCACAGTCAGAGCGGGCGGGGCGCTCGGCGGCTCATCATCCACGCCAACCTTCTTCGGCTCGGTCAACTCAATCCCTGCCCGCATCTCCACATCCCGCTGCAACTGATTCAGCGCCCGCAACAAACCGTCACTCTGCTCACTGCTCGCCTGCAAATGACTGTCCGCCCGCGTCACACTGTCCAGCCCCCGCCAGGCAATCAAACTCACCACCGCCATCAACAAAATCGCGACCATCACCTCAATCAACGTAAACCCTTGCTGGCGCTTCATTGCAGGCTGATCCTTCCGCTGCCATCACGCAGCACACTCAAGCGATTCAAGCCATCCGACAACGTCAATTGCAGCGGCGGATTGATCCACTCAGCATTCAGCACGACCTTCTGTTTCGGCTCCACCCGCACCTCCATCTTCGGACTCTGCCAGGCACGCGGCCGCAACTGCGGATCCTGCGCGAAATGATCAAACCCCTTGCCACTGTCACTGCGCCGACTAAACCGAAACCCCTTGGCATCACTCACCCACACAATCGGCCGACCATCGGCGCGGGCCTCCGCCTGCGCCACCTGCAGCAACTGCGCCACACGCTCGGCATCCTTGCGCAGCAACTGCACCGGATCGGGCTTGATACTCAAGCTGATCGCCGCACTGGCGATGCCGATGATCACCAGCACCACCATCAACTCGATCAGCGTAAAACCCTGTTGCCTGTTCATCACGCGCGCGCTCCTTTGCGTCCTGCGCCATCGTGCACGGCCAATATGTAAGGCGTGTGAAATAAAACGGAGAGAATTGCCGCGTAGGCTGACAGCAGGGATAAAAAGGAGATTCAACCCATGACCTTCACCGCACGCGTTTCCCCACCCCAAATGGTCCAGGCCCTCGCACTGCTCGCAGCGCTGGTCGGCGTGGCGACATGGTCGTCGCTGCTGCTGACCTCCGCCGAATCACACACCCCGGCAGCCGCCCCGCAGTTGCTGGCGGCGCGCAGTGATAGCCCGGCGTTGCAGTGGTTTTCCAATCAAACGGCGCCGATGGATATCAAGGTGAGCGGGGTGATGGCGGGGAGTCGGGGGGCGGTGGCGATACTGAGTTTGAACGATGGGCCGCCGAGGAGTTTTTTGCAGGGGGAGAAGGTGGGGCCTGGGGTGAAGTTGGTGGCGGTGGAGGGGGATGGGGTGGTGATTGAGCAGGGTGGGGAGAGGGTGAGGTTGGTGGTGGAGAAGTTGGGGGAGGGGGTGGTGTTGCCGAGGTTGGTGAGGCCGTGAGTTGTTGGGAAAAGGGCGCTATTTTGGCGTTTCAGTCGAGTAGAAGATTTTTGACTGGTGGGAGATCAAGGCACAGTGAGGCTTCGGCAATTTGCCAAGATGATGCATGGAATCCATCACGCTCCACCTTGAGGAGTCACACAACAGATTAAAGGCTCGTATCGATAGGAGTGATTTTAGAAAAAATTCTCTGCTGAAATTGGCGCTGACACTGATTCCAGTCTAAGAATGTAGAACTCACAGCGACTACCCATTTCGCATCAGGTAGTAAAAATTCCTAATGACGGGCTGTGGAGAAAACGGCGTGTGTTCTGATTTCGAAAAATGACGCTAATCAGTTAAAGCACCTATAGGCATAGAAGGCTGTATGTATATAAGCTCTCTTAAAATTAGAAATTTCAGGAATTTTTTAGCCTCAGAATTTGTATTTAATAAGGGGGTTAATACTGTATTGGGCGAAAATGGCTCGGGGAAGTCTAACGCACTATACACTTTGCGTCTCCTTCTAGATGACAGCCTTCCTAGAAATATTGTTAAGTTGTACGAGTCTGATTTTTGCCGAAATTTATCTTCCTGGCGTGGTCATTGGATAATTCTTTCTGTAGACTTTTCAGAGTTAACGGTTCATGAAGGGTGTCAGACATTAAAACACCTTACGGGTCATATGGAGGGTGAAGGGCGAGGTACGCTAACGTACTATTTTAGACCGAATCTAATTATTAGAAAAAAATTGTTCGAGTCTAATGATGATTTTGATGAGGTGAAGCAAGTATTGGATAGTATTGTTATCGATGATTACGAAGCAATATTTACAGGAAGGTCTACAGCAAATTTTTTGAGTGAGGAGTCGTATAAAGAGTTAGTTGGGGATTTTGATAGGAATATTTTTCCTAATCCCGAAAATTTAAATTTTGATGCTTATGGGGTAAAGATATATCCAGTCCATGAGGAAGTGTCATTTACTTTTGTTAAAGCTCTCCGAGATGTGGTGTCAGATTTAAAAAACCATAGAAGTAGCCCATTGCTTTCTTTGCTGAAAGGACTTGAGTCAGAGATTGATGAAGTTGAAGCAGTTGGGATTTCCGCGTTGGTCTCTGAACTGAACGGAGCGATCTCAAGTCTGGATCAAATAAAGAGCTTGTCCAAAGGGATACAAAGTACACTACATAATACGGTTGGTTATACGTTCTCGCCAGTTATTGATATTCAGTCTTCACTTCCAAGTGGGCTTGATAAGTTGTTGCAAAAGTTGTCGCTGACCGTTGGGGATAATTACATAGATGGCTATAGCGGTGATTTGAGTGAGTTGAGCTTGGGTGGGGCTAATTTAATTTATATAGCACTTAAGCTTCTTGAATATGAGCGTAAACAAGAGGCGGAAAAGGCTGGTCAGTTTTTGATTATCGAAGAGCCCGAAGCTCATATTCACACTCATATACAAAAGACGTTATTCGAAAAACATTCGACTGGAAAGACGCAAGTTTTTCTTTCTACACACTCAACGCATATTTCGTCTGTGGCAAAAATATCAGAGATGAATATTTTAGGGCTGGAGAGTGGTGAGGTTGACGTTTTTCAACCAGCGAATGGAATTTCGCAAAAAGAGAGTGGTCGCATTGAAAGATACTTAAATGCTACACGTTCGACACTGCTATTCGCAAAGGGAGTAGTGCTTGTTGAGGGGGACGCCGAGCTTATAATCATCCCTGCACTGGTGAAGAATGTACTGGGTGTATCCTTAGATGAATTAGGGATTAGTTTAATAAATATGGAAAGTGCCTTTTTTGAGCATGTTTCAAAGCTATTTAATACTAAGAGAATCAGAAAGTGTTGCGCTATTATCACGGATTCTGATGAAAGCATTGTTGTACTTCCGGATGATCCGGAAGATGATACGGACTATCAGCGGGATTGCAGAAACTCTCAGAATTCCGGCCAGCAGAGAAAGGCTGCTTTAGATGATTTAATCGCTGGTAATATGTATGTTAAAGCTTTTTATGCGATGCATACATTTGAAGTTGACTTCATTATGGCGGACAACTCTAGAGAAGTTATCGAGGTGCTGTCTTCGATATACAGTAAACCAGCCAACATAACTGCGTCAAAAAACAAGCTCTCAAATTCAAACATCGATATCTACGGAAAGGAAGTACTTCGATTAGCTGAAAAAGTAGGAAAGGGGTGGTTTTCGCTACTCTTGGCGGAGAAAATTTCTTCACAGGTCTTCATTCCGCCTTATATATTGGCTGCAATAGCATTTGCTTGTGGCGGTCGACTATCTGAGCAGGTCTTGTACAAGATGTGTGTGCACCGCTTGAGAAATCCGATGCCGATATTAGAGGATAAGGAAAAGCCGATTGCATTTTTCAAGGCAAATAGGATAGATCTTTCATCTTGTATAAATGAGTTTTTAAAGGTTTGCCCAGACGATGATTTGAGCCTCCTAATAAATTTGTTGCGGCGGTAATGTATAATATGGAATTAAGTTTGGAGCAGTCTAACGCTGTTGTGTATGATGGGAATACATATGTTTCCGCATGTCCTGGTAGCGGAAAAACAAGAGCGTTAACTGCAAGAATTGCAAAAGGTGTTCTCGAGTTATCCTCTCGGTCAGAAAAGGTATTGGCTGTAACATTCACTAATCGTGCTGCTGAAGAGTTGCGGTCAAGAATTGAGAGCAACCATACGTATGACCATCATAGGCTTTGGGCGGGGACTATTCATTCTTTTGCGTTGGATTGGATAATTAAACCGTATGCTGCTTATTTGGACTTGACGAAAAATGGGTATTCAATTGTAGATGAGTATGAGTCAAAGAGAGTTCTCGCCAAGTTAAAAAAAGAATGTGGGGTTGGAGTTTACGATGACGTAAATACAAGGCTTGATCGTTTTGGGAACGCTTACAATAAGTCTAAATCGGCTGAAGCGGTATTAGAAAAATACCACCAATTTTTAAGGGTTAATAAAAAAATTGACTTTGATCAGGTTTTGTATTTGGCTTTTCTAATTGTTTCCGGTCGCAAGGAAGTATCCCAGACTTTATGCTCACTGTTCCCGCTTATTTGCATTGATGAAGCTCAAGACGTCAGCGACTTGCAGTATGCGATATTGTCAGAAATTTATAGTGGTGGGAAAATAAAACCGAAATTGTTTATCGTGGGTGATACAAATCAAGCGATATATACAAACATAGGTGCCGTTTCTAGAGATGTTGACGAACTTAATATTGAGTTTGAAGGGGCCAATCTCAGGCTTTTTGAGTTTAAGGATAACTACAGGTCTACTCAGCGTGTGGTTGATTACTTTTCTTACTTTAGAGAGGTCAAAGGTGTAGTATCAAAGGCCTCGTATTCTAATGAGCGTGGAGTAATTAAATTCTTTAACAAAAGTATAGATAAAGCTCAGTTGCCCGATGTGATTGCAAAAATAATACAGGCGACGATTGATTCAGGTGTCTCTGAAAGAGAGATTTGCGTAATAGCGCCTCAATGGGTCCATATTAGAACAATTGCTAGGGGTTTGATAAAGCTGCTTCCAGACATAAAGTTTGACGCTCCGGCACTTACCCCATTTTATGGGCAACAAGACAATTTTTGGCTGTTAATTGCAAAGCTTGTTCTAACCGAACCCTCCGGGCGTTTGGTGTCTACTCGAAGCCGTTGGGCGTCAGAAGCACTTGAGAAGTTAGATAGAGAATTCGGCTTTGCAGTTGATAGAAACTCTAGGGAGTTGCTATATATCGTAAATTCATTCTTCTCATTGGAAAACGTGGGCACTACTTATTTGTCTGAGTGTTTTGTTTATATGATGTCCAGACTTGGTTTGGACCTAGCAGGTCGACTCAAGGATGAGTATGATGTTTTTTTTGAAAAAGCGAGAAAGAATATTGAGGCTAATGAAGGTCAGTATGAAAACAATATATGTGTGTTTAAAAGCTTTTTCAAAGAGTCGGTTGGGGTTGTAATCAATACCTGTCATGGTGTGAAGGGTGAGGAATACAATACCGTAATTGCATATGGTTTACTCCGTGGGTTCATCCCGCATTGGAACGATATAATTGATAGGCCAGATTATGTCGGCTTGAACTCTGAATCAAAAATGCTATATGTGATAGCTTCAAGGGCAAAAAAGAATCTATACTTGTTTTCTGAGAGCGGGCGTATGACTAATAGTAAACGTCCTTATCAGACATCAGGAGTTATACAAAACTATAAGTATGGTTATGACTTATAGATGTACGAATGGGAATGTTTGGCGGGTCGGATAAAAAAATATTGTCTGTTTTTAATTATGATGGTTATGGGTTAGAAACTTATTAGTTTCCTGTCAGGTAGGAATTTTAATGTCCGAACTCGCAACGTTCCGCTCTGGTGCCGAGACCAGTAGCATATTTCCATAAATAAGTCAGCCCCTTTTTTAATTCCTTTGTTACATGTGAAAATAGATCCGTCCTTGTTACCATTTTCTTAAAATCTTACTAGGAGCGAACATGACGATACCGACGCCATGGGGGGTAGTCTTCAAAGCCCTTGTGTGGAGCTGGCACCGCGTTACCAAAGCACTGTTTTATAAAACCTACTTTGAGGCTCATCAGCGATGGGCGAAGCGTCATCGACTTGGTGCCCGCTGGCAAAAGCTTGGTCAGCATGTTGAGTACTCTCTTTATCTCCCAAACCTAACTGACGCGGAGCCCCGGGTGTCCAAGGTCGCATTTCGATCTGTTAACACCGCGGTGACGAAATTTGAATGTGTATTTGAGGCAGAGGGCGCGGGAGTTCGCTATCAGGATGCGCTAAGTGTGTATGACCTTGATCGCTCCCCGATTGTTTTCAACCTCAAAAGTATCCCTTCGCAAGATTTTCTGTCTCACCACCACGACATCCGATTCTCCTTGGAGCAATACCAATTTCGAAGGTGCTCCGTTTTTGTGGGCGATTGCCAACTCGAGGAGTTCGATTCTCTAACTTCGTATCTCACTCACAACTGGTTAATGAATGACACTTGGAGTCGGCGATGGGGTACTTTTTGGAATTGCAATTCGATCACGTACGCGAAGAGAGAAATTGAGATTTACTGGAAGTGGGTGTTTGGCGCCCGTGGGGGATCTTTTTACACAAATCCACTTTGGCGCAAAGCGTTGGCGTGGATCATGTCCAGGTCATGGATTATAACGATGCAGTTTTGGGCTGCAATCTGGTCACGACAGTTCATATTGGATGAAAACGATCGGTTGCGGCGGCGGAGACTATAAAATGAGTGACATCAGCTTTTGCGTAGGCGTTTTGATAAGAATAGAGGTTATTTCGGGACCGGCAGATATTTTATGTGTGGGCCGTACCGGTCCGCACACAAAAAACTGACACTCTCCAACTGCTTCCCTCGTCGGCGCCACAGCAATGAAAAAGCTTTTAATCGCAGTAATCCTCGCCCTAGTAGTCATGCTCTATGTCGGCTACTAAGTCGCCTTTGAGGACGGAGATATCGAAACCATCGTATTCATGAAGAAGCATCCGACGTTTCAGATGAAGTTCGACAAAAATCGAAAAAGGGGATTGATTTATTTCCAAAAAATAAATCTGAGAATCATCTGACCGGCATCCCCACCTCATGGAAGTGCCACAGTAAGGTCTCGATAAACGCCAACGTTTAAAAAGACATCTCCAGACACTCTCTCAGGCTACATATCCTTGCGCCTTTGCCTACAGCTACGCCAGAATCCGCCGGCTTGTGCGCTTTGTACCTGGTCTTTATCGTCTACGTGTCGCTGGCAACCCAGCGATCGGGTTTAGCGACCTGACCAGGTATAAGTACAACGACGCTCCAGTTTGTCGCAGACGTTTGCGATGACGATATGGTGGCTGTGCGTGGGAGACCTTCGGGTCTGCCGGGTCTTATACCTCTCGGTTCGCTAACCCGCGTACAGCTGCCACCCTTACTTGTTTAGCGACAGGTGTTGGTGGTTCCACCAGGTATAAATTTGGAGCTTCACCATGATCAAACCAACACCCAACCCGCCAGAAACCGCCTCGGTTTCCCCCTACGAATCCATCGATTCCAAAAAACTCCACGAAGCCGCCGACCGCGCGCTCGACCATTACCTCTGTCCGCCCGGTTCCACGCCGCCGCCACGTAAAAACCGTGGGATGTATGCCGTGACGGCGGACAACAAAACCGAAGAACTGCTGGTCGATGCAAGTGCAACACTCGCTTCGGCCAAAACCATCGCCCAGAACGTTTCCAGCCTGTTGCCGGCATCGCAGCGCCAGGCGCTGGCGGGGATTGCGCAGTTGATCATGCTCGGGGAGTTGGCGGTGAATCGGGCGTTGGATAATTTGCAATTGCCGGAGTGATGCGGGTGTCGGGATCACCTGCTGATTGATCAGGTGTGAACTCTGGCGCCTTCGCGAGCAGGCTCGCTCCCACAGGGTTTTGTGCTGATTGCAGATGTTGTGTGCGACGCTGAAACCTGTGGGAGCAGTCGATTATTACCGTGTCGTCTTCGGGTGGTTATTGGGGCGCCTCGGGACATTCGCGGGTCCATCGCGTCACGGTCATGTCATTGAATTGCTCACCGATGGTATCGACGCGTAGGCAAATTCCTTTCTTCGCGTAGTACAAGATGCAGCGCGTACTATCAAAAGAGCAGTTATCCAGTTCGAAGAACTTGTGTGCTGCCAGCTCCTTCTCCACGCCACTGTATTCATAGCCGTCGGTGGTGTGCATTCGCGTCGGCTTCCAGCCTTGTTTGACTAGCTTGGACTTGGCCGCAGCCAAACGCTCACCGACGACGATGTCTGCTGGCCCTCGCTGGTCGTTTGGCGCCTGTGAGGCATCGGCAAACGCTGCGCTGATACCCATGCAATAAACTGCGACAAGTACGAGGGTTGAGGCCTTCATTGGACAGCTCCTCCGCAGATTTGTAGGTCGATAAAAAGTCTGGATACTCGGCGTAAGGTTGCGGAGGATAGTGATTCTTCTTGCCTGGACCTTCGGGAAGCGCCGCCCACTTCGTTGTCGATTTCTGGTTTCAATCCTTTTCAGGGCATTTGAAGTTCCAGGAATAAATTTTCATGTCTTTGACTTCTTCGCCGACAGTTCCTACACCTAAACAAGCTCCGTTCTTGATGTAGTTGAAGCTGCAGAAACGGACGCCCTCCGTGCAAGACTCGATTTCAATGAAGCCTTTTCTATGGATGACGTTTTCGACCCCGAACTCACCTGAGTAGGACGGATTCGGCTTCCAGCCATTTTCAATCAAAGCTTTTCGGGCTTTCGAAAATGGCATTCCCTCTTTGATAGGAACGTCTGCTGCGCTAGAAAATAAACTGACGCAACATAAAAGGCTGATGGCTAATATTTTTAGTTTCATTTAACAGTACCGCCAAAAATCTACCGTCCATGTACATTTGCGTCGCACAGAATGCCTGAGGCAAAAGTTGCGCTCAACATTTCTTACAGTCCTTTGATTGACTGTTGGTGAGTGGCTTCTGTCGAGTCACTCGCAATGCCTTTACGCCCCGACTGGGTTTACGTTTTGTGCGCGGGAAAAATTGCCGGTAATGGGGCAGATTCGTTTAAGTGGGGGAGGTGCCGCATTAACGTCTCGATAAACATCAATGTTTAAAAAGACATCTCCAGATACTCTCTCAGGCTACATATCCTTGCGCCTTTGCCTACAGCTACGCCAGAATCCGCCGGCTTGTGCGCCTTGGGGGCGAGTTCTATTGTGGTGCGGTCGCTGACGAATCAGCGATCGGATTTGACCGTCCGCCCAACATCAAGGCGCGCCAGCGTTCTGCACGTGTTCAGGCATTGTCTGAAATCATGTCGCGGTGGCTGTGCGTGGGACACCTTCGGGTGTGCCGGATTCCTTGATGTCCGGTCGGTCAACCCGCGTACAGCTGCCACCCTGTTTGTTTGACCGCGAACGGTGGCGGCTCCAGTCATCAAGGAGCTTCACCATGATCAAACCAACACCCAACCCGCCAGAAACCGCATCGGTTTCCCCCTACGAATCCATCGATTCCAAAAAACTCCACGAAGCCGCCGACCGCGCGCTCGACCATTACCTCTGTCCACCCGGTTCCACGCCGCCCCCACGTAAAAACCGTGGGATGTACGCCGTGACGGCGGACAACAAAACCGAAGAACTGCTGGTCGATGCCAGTGCAACACTCGCTTCGGCCAAAACCATCGCCCAGAACGTCTCCAGCCTGTTGCCGGCATCGCAGCGCCAGGCGCTGGCGGGGATTGCGCAGTTGATCATGCTCGGGGAATTGGCGGTGAATCGGGCGCTGGATAATTTGCAATTGCCGGAGTGATGCGGGGGGCGGGATCACTTGGTGATTAATCGGGTGTTCATTCTGGCGCCTTCGCGAGCAGGCTCGCTCCCTCCTTTGAGTGTGTTCCAAGGTGGGAGTGTGCTGGCTCTTCAGCCGCGATAAATGTCGAGAGACCTACGAGTTTCTGTACCCGCGATTGGGGGGCTTTCTTTGCGTCAATCGACTGTCAGGTTATCCCGAGCCCACTGTTCAGCCGTAGTCACCTGAATCGACTGCTGTTCGTTGAAAGTCCCCGCTTTCGGCCACGACACGCCTCTGCCTTGGGCAAATACGGCGCGGTATTTTTTGATGTGGTGGGTGGGGTCTTTTTCCAGCTCCTGCATCAGGTACGGAACCGTCCAGACATTACGCTTGAACGGACGCCCCAGCACACGTTCAAGCAGGCTCGCCACTTGTCCATAGGTCACCGTGTCGCCAGACAGGTACACGATCTCATTGCGAAAGCGCGGTTCGAAGAAAACGATGTCCGCTGTCAGCCTGCCGATGTCCTCCGGCGTCGTGAGCGTCACGCTGGTTTCCAGGCTGCCCAAGGCGTTGATGGCGTCGTTCTCAAAGTCGACGACCTCAAAGACCGGCTCGAACAGAAAACTGGTGAACATGCCGGTCGAGATGATCACCCATTCGGTTTTATCCTGGGCGCGGAGCAGCTCGCGCACGTCGAGTTGCGCATCGAACAAATCCTGCGGGCTGCCCCGGCCAATCACTTCGAAATCGACGCCAAACTGCCAAGGGAAGTAGCGCTTCACGCCGGACCTGAGCGCTGCTGTCGCCAGTTTCATCGGCGTTTCACGGCCCGCGACCATGCCTGCGCAGCCTATGACGGTGTCGAATGCTGCGAACACTTCGGCCAGTTGATCGATGGAATCGTTAACCAGGTCTGCAGCGACTAGCTGGATGCCCAGACTGCGCAGTTCATCGACTTCCAGTTTTTTCTCGGGGGCTTGCGTGTTGATGGTCGAATCCCTGAGCAGGACGCTGATGGTGCTGCCGGTCGAGCGCTCGGCTACCCGCGCAAGATTGCGCAGCACCGGCAGGCCGAGTTCGCCGGCGCCGAGTACGAGAATGGATTGTGGGGAAGGGTGGGTCGCTTCGGTCATGATGTCTCCTGAGATCCGTCGTCTGTATGATTTGGCGATGCTGGCACGATTGCGCAGCGCTCAGAAGAAGGCACACGCGTGATACCAGGGGGACATATGACCGATGAGGAAACCCTTAGCCAGGCAGAAGCGATCTGCCAGACGCTAAGACGAGACGATGATGGCGTGCGGCGCGAAGTCCTGGCTCACGCCGGTAGCCGCTGGTCACTGGGCATCCTGCATGCCCTGGGTGTGTACGGCACGATGCGTCATGCCGAGATCAAACGGCAAATGACGGGCGTGACTCAGCGCATGTTGACCAAGACGCTGCGTGCGCTGGAACGCGATGGTCTGCTGATACGGCGGGAGTTGGATCAAGTGCCGCCCCATGTCGAGTACGAGCTGACGGCGTTGGGGATGGAGTTGTTGGTTCGTATGTCGCCGATTTGGACGTGGGTTGTGGAGCACGTGGATGATTTTCGCGAGGCGCGCCGGGCGTTTGATGGTCAGAGTGGGAAAAAACCTGCTTGGCAGGTTCCGGTGGTGGGGCTGGTTGATTTGGATGGGGCTGATTGATTGGTTGCTTTGGTTCAGGCCATTGCGCAGAACGTGGCGAATCTGTTGCCGGGTTTGGGACTTGCGATTAGAAGCGGCCCTCACCCCAGCCCTCTCCCGGAGGGAGAGGGGGCCGACCGAGGTGTCTTGCGAGGTACGTCGACCTGGAAGATTTTGGTGATTATGGCTTTCAGGAAAAGAACCTGGGTTTATTCTTGAAAAAATAGATCCGTACCTTTGAATGTTCCTGACGGGGCTCCGTATCAAGATCTGCCTAGTCGCCCAAATCAACTGCATTACCGCTAGCCCGGACATAATAATTATCGAATTCACCGCTTTCGACGAACACAAAGCCATGGCGAGTGTAAAAGCGATTTGAAGCGCTTTCCTTGAGAGCACCCACCTTGATGGGACGCCCGATCTCATCAGCCTCTCTGAAAATCCGAGTAAGCACTTCAGAGCCGATTCCTGCTCCTTGAGCACTGGGTATCACATACAAGTGGTCAAGCAGCAGCTCGCTCTGCTGGTCTTTGATTACGACAAAACCGACCAGATCACCTGATACTTCTATGCGGCGTGTGCTGTTAGCGTCGAACCCACCAATAAATCGTTCGCGCGCACGATCCGGGTCAAATCGTCCAAGCCGTTCGAGGCTCTCGCGCATGGCCTCAATCCGGATGGCTACCAGATCTTCCAGGTCGTTACTGGAAGCTGCGCATAAAACGACAGCGGAGTTTTGATCAGCGGAGGCTGGCATAACAAGCACCCTAAACATGGCCGGTCAGTGATTATAGAGAACTGAATCCGCATAACCACTGCGGCCTCGGTGCAATGGGGGCGATGGCTCCCTATCAGCTTCAAGGGGATGTGTTCGCTGGACGCTTACGTCTGTTGGGGGAAGGGGACGGATCTGTCGTGGGATCCGAGACGCAGGGAGTTGGCGGTGAATCGGGCGTTGGATAATTTGCAATTGCCGGGGTGATGTAGGTGTCGGGATCACCTAGTGATTGATCGGGTGGTTGTTCTGGGGAATTCGTGATTAGAAGCGGCCCTCACCCCAGCCCTCTCCCGGAGGGAGAGGGGGCAGACTGAGGTGTCTTGCGGGGTACGTCGACCTGAAAGACCTTGGTGATTATGGGTTTGGTGAAGGGCCTTCGATTTGGCTTTGTGAGCTTGGCGATTTTGGATTCAACGAAAGACGTTCAAGTCGGTGTAACTCTCGAATATCCCCGAATCGGTCCCCTCTACCTCGGGGAGAGGGCTAGGGTGAGGGGCTTTCCGTTCGGGACATCAAAGTCTCCAGCCTGGCCAACGGCGGCGCATCCTGGTTGCGGTCGAATACTTGGATGCCGATCTTCAGCAATCGACCATTCTCTGCCGCTGCGATTACCTGTTCGCAGCGCAACAACAACCGCCCCTGATCACACTCCTGCGCCTTCATCCCCATCGGCAACTTCCCTTCCAACCGCAACTCCGCCATCCGACTCTGCGCCGCAATCATCGCCACCGACCGATCCCGCAAAACCCCGCTGCTCTGCGTCATCAACCCCGCCACGCGCACAGCCGCCGACATCGCCACGGCAATAATCGCCAGCGCCACCAGCACCTCAATCAACGTGAAACCCGCTTCCCGCGAACGCGCACGCATAAACCGCCCAAAGCCAAAACCCAGCCCTCGACGCTAACCCGCGTGCTTGACGGCTTGACGACGAAAACACCCGAGGATTTTCAACATCACTGACATATCTTCTTGCAACACTGCGCGTCGAATCGAATCAAGCCAGGGTATGTCGAGATGGATATCGCACCTTTCAAATCGCTTCAGCAACCGATGCGCGCGCCGCGTGGGCAGCAGGGTTTTACCCTGATCGAGATCATGGTGGTCGTGGTGATTCTGGGGATTTTGGCGGCGATGGTGGTGCCCAAGGTGCTCGACCGGCCGGATCAGGCGCGGGCGACGGCGGCGAAGCAGGATATTGGTGGGTTGATGCAGGCGTTGAAGTTGTATCGCCTTGATCACGGCACTTACCCGAGCATGAACCAAGGGTTGAAGGTGTTGGTGGAGCGGCCGGCGGATGCGAAGAACAGCAATTGGCGCTCGTACCTGGAGCGCTTGCCGAACGATCCGTGGGGGCGTCCTTATCAGTACCTCAACCCCGGCGCCAATGGCGAGATCGACATCTTTTCCCTCGGTGCCGACGGTCAGCCGGACGGCGACGGCGTGAATGCCGATATCGGTTCCTGGCAGTTGTAAGGCCGGCCATGAACAGCCGCTCGCCTGAGGGGGCGAAGCAACAGGGCATGGCGATTATCAGCGCGTTGTTGATTGCGGCCGTGGTGGCGGTCATTGCGGCGGGCATGTTGACGCGCCAGAGCGTGGCGACCCGTGCGCTGGAGGCGGATCAGCAGCGTGTGCAGGGGCGTTGGGTGCTGCTGGGCGGGTTGGAGATCAGCCGACAATTGCTTTGGGATGCGCGTCAGCGCGATCCGTTGACCCGGCTCGATCAGCCGTGGGCGCAGCGGCTCTCCGCGCAAGGTTTTGAAGGGCGACTGGAGGATGAGCAGGGCAAGTTCAACCTGCGCAATCTGGTGGCCAACGAGCGGGTTGATGAGGCGCAGGTTGCGGCGTTTCAGCGCTTGTGCGAGTTGATCGGAGTCAGCGCCGGGTTGAGTCAGCGCATCAGTCAGCGGGTGATTGCCTCTTATCCGAGACTGCTGAATGCGCAAATCGCCGAGGCGCCGAAAAGTGGTTTCGACAGTGGTCGCGCGACCTCGCTCAACGCTTCACACAAACCGCAGAACCCGACGCTGCCGATGCTGCGTAGCATCGATGATTTGCGCAGTGTCGACGGCGTGAATGAGGCGGTGATCGGCAAACTGGCGCCGTACCTGACGGTGATTCCGGCGACGACCTGGCTTAATGGCAACACCGCCACCGCACCGGTCTTGGCCGCTTATGTGCCGGGGCTGTCGCTGGAGCGCGCGAATGCGCTGATCGCCGAGCGCGATGCCGGGCGCTGGTTTATCAACCGTGGCGATTTCGTTAACCGTTTGCGCATGCCGCAACTGGAGCTGACCAGCGTCAAGGTCGGCATCACCAGTGACTGGTTTCGCCTGCGCGGCGAGGCGCGGCGCGATCAGCGGCGGGTCAGTCTTGAGGCGTTGCTGCATCGTAGCCAGGACCGCTTGCCGCAAGTGATCTGGTCGCGGGTGGGCGTATGAGCCAGTTGAAGGTGGCGTTGCCGCCCTTGGCGGAGCTGGATCTGTACAGTGAATTGCACTGCGCCTGGCTGGATCGCCAGGGCCAGGTCACGCGGGAGGAACGCCACAGTCTGAGCCAGTTGAGCCAGCAGTCGAAACTGCCGCCGCTGGTGTGTTTTCTGCACCCGGCTGACAGTCTGTTGGCGAGTCTCGATTTACCGCCGTTGCCCGCCAACAAGATTGTCGCGGCGGTGCAGTGTGCGGCGCAGGCGTTGATGCTGGGCGACAGCAGCGAGATGCACATCGCGCACAGCACGCGGGACGAGGCCGGGCAGGTGCAGATCGCCTGGGCGCCTCGGCAACAGTTGTTGGGTTTTGGTCAGTTGCTGAAAAGTACTGGGCTGAACCTGCGCGGTCTCTACCCGGCGCCGTACTGTCTGCCGGTGTTGCCCGGCACCGTTGCCTGCGTGCAGGACGGGCATTTGTTGTTGCGCGATACCGTGCAGGCGGCGCGGGTGCAGCCGTTGTTCGATGACGGTTTCGACGGTGTTGTTTGGGAACCGGGCGTCACTTTGCATTGGATTGGTGAGCAACCGCCGCCGGGTGCTGAATTGCCGATGAGTGATGCGCAGCGCTGGACTGGGCCGTTGCCCGGTTGGGGGCTGCATGGCGCAGTCCAGCAGCAAAAAATCGAGCATCGCGGCTGGGGCAGGGCGATCGCCCTGTCAGCGTTGGCTGTGGCCGTATGGGTCATTGGTTTGAACCTGTATGCCGCTCGCGAAGCCGGGCAGGGTCAGCAGCTGAAAGCCCAGATGAACCTGCGGGTTAAGCAGACCTTTCCTGAGTTGCCGGTGATCCTCAACCCGTTGCAACAGGCGCGTCAGCAATTGGTGGCGCGGCAGAAGGGCGTGGCGGATGATCCGGCGCAGACGTTCAATCGTCTGGTGTTGCAGGCCGGCAGCGGCATGCCCTCGATGGCGGGGAGTGTCGAGCGGTTCGCGTTTGTCGACGGCACCTTGCAACTGAGTCTGCTGAGTGAAGCCCGTCGTGGCGGCAATGATCAGGAGTGGCAAAGCACGTTGGCCCAGGCCGGTATCAGCGTGACGGCTGATGACGAGGGCTGGACCTTGCGTCCGGCCACTGAAGCCACCCCAAGCGACAGCGATGACAGCGGCGGAGCAGAAGAAGATGAATAAGGCCTCGCTCGCGGTTTACCGCGCCAAGTGGCAACGCTTTAACGCTCAGGTGCAGGCGCGTTGGCAGCCGTTGGCGTTGCGCGAAAAGCGCATGGTTGCCGGCATGGCCGTTGCGCTGATCGGCCTGTTGTTGTGGGTCGCGCTGATCCAGCCGCCGCTGAAGAAAATCGCTTATTGGCAAACCGAGACGCCAAAGCTGCGCGCCCAGACTGAAGCGCTGGAAGTGCTGCTGCGCGAAGTCAGCGTGCGCCCGGACGGGCAAAGCGTGGCGCAGTCACTGGAGCAGACGCTGCAAGCCAGTGGCTTGGCGGGACATTACCAATTACAGGAGGCGCAGGGCGCCTGGCAGTTGACCTTCGACGCGGCACCGGCCGACGCCGTGCTCGACTGGCTGTTGAGCAACCCGGCACAACTTTCTCTGCAAGTGGTCGAGGCCCGTTTGCAACGCGCAGACAACCCCTCGACCGAAGTCACTGCCGGCACTTTGTCAGGCACCGTTCGCATGGATCAGGCGCTGGGCGCTAAGGAAGCTTCATGAAGGGGTCAGGATCCAAACCGGCACGTCTGGCGTTGCCGATGTTGCTGATGGCGTTGAGCGCGTGCAGCAACACCAGCACACCGCAAAACCAGCCGCCGTTGCTGGTCGACAGTGAATTGGGCCGGCCGCTGGCCAACACCCAGCGCAGCGGCGACGCGGTGCTCGACCGCGAACGTGCGCAGGCTCAGGCGCGACCGGCGCCGAAGCCATTGCACAACATCAGCAAGAGTGCGCGCAGTGGGGCCGCGTCATCGGGTATCGCGTTGCCGAGTAATCCTTTGGGCGATCAACCGGTGACGCTGAATTTTGTCGATGCGGATATTCAAGCAGTGGTGCGCGCGTTGTCGCGTTCGACTGGTCAGCAGTTTCTGGTCGACCCTCGGGTGAAGGGCACGTTGACGCTGGTCTCGGAAGGACAGGTGCCGGCGCGGCAGGCGTACGACATGTTGTTGGCGGCGTTGCGTATGCAGGGTTTCAGTGTGGTGGATGTTGGCGGTGTCGCGCAGGTGGTGCCTGAGGCGGATGCGAAGTTGCTGGGTGGGCCGATCTACAGTGCCGATAAACCTGCAGGTAACGGCATGCTCACGCGGACGTTTCGCCTGCAATACGAAAACGCGGTGAACCTGATTCCGGTGCTGCGGCCGATTGTTTCGCCGAACAATCCGATCAACGCCTATCCGGGCAATAACACCATCGTCATCACTGATTACGCGGAGAACCTGACCCGTGTTGCGCAGTTGATTGCGAGCATTGATTCGCCGAGTGCGATCGACACGGATGTGGTGCAGATTCAGAACGGTATCGCCGCTGACATCGCGCCGATGGTGGCGGATCTGCTGGATGCGCCGGGTAATGATCCGACGCAGAAAATCGCGGTGATTGGTGATCCGCGTTCCAACACCATCATCATTCGCGCTGGTAGCCCAGAGCGCACGGAGCTGGCGCGCAACCTGATCTACAAACTCGATAACGCGCAGAGCAATCCGAGCAATCTGCATGTGGTTTATCTGCGTAATGCGCAGGCAGCGAAACTGGCGCAGGCGTTGCGCGGTTTGCTCACGGGCGAGAGTGATAGCGGCACCAGTGACAGTGCGCGTTCTGTGCTCAGTGCGATGGGCGCAAGTACTGGCGGCAGTGCTGGGCAGAATGGCCAGAGCGGGACGCAAACCAGCGGCACAACATCGACCAGCAATAGCAGCGGCAGTACCGGTGGCAGTTACGCACAAGGCAGTGGCGGCACCAGTAGCAGCGGTAATCAGGCGAGCGAACAGAACGTCGCCTTCAGTGCTGGCGGCGTGACCATTCAGGCCGATGCGACTACCAACACCTTGCTGATTTCCGCGCCGGAGCCGTTGTATCGCAACCTGCGCGAAGTCATCGATTTGCTCGACCAGCGCCGCGCGCAAGTGGTGATCGAAAGCCTGATCGTCGAAGTCGGTGAGGACGATGCCAGTGAATTTGGTGTGCAGTGGCAGACTGGCAACCTCGGCGGTAACGGCGTGATCGGTGGCGCGAATCTCGGTGGTTCGGGGATCAACACCAACGGCAAGACCAGCATCGATGTGCTGCCGCAAGGTTTGAACCTGGGTTACGTCAACGGCACCGTCGACATCCCCGGCATCGGCAAGATTCTTGACTTGAAAGTGCTGGCCCGGGCCTTGAAGAGCAAGGGCGGCACCAACGTGCTGTCGACGCCGAACCTGCTGACCCTGGACAACGAAGCGGCGAGTATTTTTGTTGGCCAGACCATCCCGTTTGTCAGCGGCAGTTACGTGACTGGCGGTGGCGGTACCAGCAATAACCCGTTCCAGACCGTGACTCGCGAAGAGGTCGGCCTGAAGCTCAATGTGCGCCCGCAGATTTCCGAGGGCGGCACGGTGAAGCTCGATATCTATCAGGAGGTCAGCAGCATTGATGAGCGGGCTTCGGCCAGTTCGACCTCGGCGGGGATTGTCACCAACAAGCGGGCGATCGATACCAGCATCCTGCTCGATGACGGCCAGATCATGGTCCTCGGCGGATTGCTGCAGGACGGCTACAGCCAGAGCAACGACGCGGTGCCATGGCTGGGCAGCTTGCCGGGGATCGGCGCGCTGTTTCGCAACGAGCGGCGGGCGATTACCAAGACCAACCTGATGGTCTTTCTGCGCCCTTACATTATTCGCGACAGCGAAGCGGGGCGCAGCATCACTCTCAATCGCTATGACTTCATGCGCCGCGCGCAGGGTGGTTTGCAGCCGGAACGTAGCTGGGCAATGCCGGACATGCAGGCGCCGCAGTTGCCGACGGCGGCGCAGGGTGTGCCGGCGGTTATGCCCGCCTCAGGCCCACGCGCAACCATCAAAGCGGTGCCGATCCAATGAGTTTGCTGCCCTACGCCTGGGCCAAGGCGCAGCGCATCCTGTTGTGCAATGGCGTGTTGACGGTGTGCCCGTCGACGCCGGGCTGGTCGATCAGCGAGGCGCGGCGGCAGTTTGGTGCGACCGCGATTCAGCGGGTGCGCGATGACGAACTCGACGGTTTGCTCGCCAGCGCGTATGCCGACACGGGCAGTGCGGCAGCCGTGGTCGGGGCGGCGGAGAATGAAGTCGACCTCGACCGCCTGATGCAGGACATGCCGGAAATCACCGACCTGCTCGACACCCAGGACGGCGCGCCGGTGATCCGCATGATCAACGCCTTGCTGACGCAAGCGGCGCGCGACGAGGCCAGCGATATCCACATCGAACCGTTCGAAACCCATTCGGTGGTGCGCTATCGCGTCGACGGCACGCTGCGTGACGTGGTCTCACCGCGCAAGGCGTTACACGGTGCGCTGGTGTCGCGGATCAAGATCATGGCCCAACTCGATATCGCCGAAAAACGCCTGCCGCAGGATGGTCGCATTGCCTTGCGGGTGGCCGGGCGGCCAATCGACATTCGTGTTTCAACCGTGCCCACCGGGCATGGTGAAAGAGTGGTGATGCGTCTGCTCGACAAACAGGCCGGGCGCTTGCATCT
Source organism: Pseudomonas sp. 43A (assembly GCF_013363935.1). Lineage (NCBI taxonomy): Bacteria > Pseudomonadati > Pseudomonadota > Gammaproteobacteria > Pseudomonadales > Pseudomonadaceae > Pseudomonas > Pseudomonas sp. 43A. The sequence goes on along the minus strand of NZ_CP054880.1, from coordinate 4,301,360 downwards.
GGAAACGCTGGGCATGGACGCGCAGGTGCTGGCCAAACTCGATCACCTGATCCGCCAGCCCCACGGCATCGTTTTGGTCACCGGGCCGACCGGCAGCGGCAAGACCACCAGCCTCTATGCGGCACTGGCGCGACTGGATGCGAGCACCAGCAACATCCTCACCGTGGAAGACCCGGTGGAATACGACTTGCCGGGCATCAGCCAGATTCAGGTCAACGCCAAGATCGACATGACTTTTGCCCTCGCACTGCGGGCAATTCTGCGCCAGGACCCGGACATCATCATGATCGGCGAAATCCGCGATCTCGAAACCGCGCAAATCGCCGTGCAGGCTTCCTTGACCGGGCACTTGGTGCTGGCGACTCTGCATACCAACGACGCGGTGTCGGCGGTCAACCGCTTGATCGACATGGGCGTCGAGCCATTTCTGCTGGCCTCGTCGATGCTCGGGGTGCTCGCGCAAAGATTAGTGCGGCGCCTGTGCAATCACTGCAAGCAAGAAGACCCAACGGCACCGGGCACTTGGCGTCCGGTTGGCTGCCCAGCGTGCAATCAAACCGGCTACAGCGGCCGCACCGGCATCCACGAATTGTTCTGCATCGACGACGACATCCGCACCCTGATCCACCAAGGGGCAGGGGAGCAGGCCTTGCGCGCATCCGCCGCCAAGGCCGGGATGTTCAGCCTGCGTGAGGACGGTGAACGCTGGATTCGCAGCGGCGCCACCGCGCCTGAAGAAATCCTCCGTGTGACACGGGACGCCTGATGAATCGCTATCGTTTTGAAGCCGCCGATGCCACCGGCAAGATCGAATCCGGGCATCTGGAAGCGGACAGCCAGGCTGCCGCGTTCACAACATTACGCGGGCGCGGTTTGACCGCGTTGTCGGTGCACAAGGAAAGCAACGTCGCCAGTCATGGCGGTGGTGGATTGTTCAGCGCCAAACTCTCGGACAACGATCTGGCCTGGGCCACGCGGCAATTGGCGAGTCTGTTGGGCGCCAGCCTGCCATTGGAAGCAGCGCTCAGTGCCACGGTCGAGCAGGCCGAGAAAAAACACATCGCCCATACGCTCAGTGCCGTTCGTGCGGATGTGCGCAGCGGCATGCGACTGGCCGAATCGCTGGCGGCACGACCACGAGACTTTCCCGAGATATATCGCGCGTTGATTGCGGCGGGGGAAGAGTCCGGCGATCTGGCGCAAGTGATGGAACGGCTCGCCGACTACATCGAGGAGCGCAACAACCTGCGCGGCAAGATTCTCACTGCGTTTATCTATCCGGGCGTGGTCGGGCTGGTGTCGATCGGCATCGTGATTTTCTTGCTCAGTTATGTGGTGCCGCAGGTGGTCAGCGCGTTTTCCCAGGCGCGGCAGGATTTGCCCGGTCTGACGTTGGCGATGCTCAACGCCAGTGATTTCATCCGCAGTTGGGGCTGGCTGTGCGCCGCGATCATGGCCGGCGCGTTTTGGAGCTGGCGCCTGTATCTGCGCAATCCGGCGGCACGTTTGAGTTGGCATCATCGGGTGCTGAAGTTGCCGTTGTTCGGGCGTTTCATCCTCGGTCTGAACACCGCACGGTTTGCCTCGACGCTGGCGATTCTTGGCGGTGCCGGGGTGCCGTTGTTGCGTGCGCTGGAAGCGGCGCGGCAGACCTTGTCCAATGATCGCCTGAGTTTGAGCGTCACTGAGGCCACGGCCAAGGTGCGTGAGGGCGTGAACCTCGCTGCTGCATTGCGGGTGGAGAACGTATTCCCGCCGGTGCTGATTCACTTGATCGCCAGCGGTGAGAAAACCGGCTCGTTGCCACCGATGCTTGAGCGCGCAGCGCAAACCCTGTCGCGTGATATCGAGCGGCGGGCGATGGGCATGACCGCGCTGCTGGAGCCGCTGATGATTGTGGTGATGGGCGGGGTGGTGCTGGTGATTGTGATGGCGGTGTTGTTGCCGATCATTGAGATCAACCAACTGGTCCAGTAGCCGGTTTTGATGGTGTCTGATCGGGCCCCTTCGCGAGCAAGCTCGCTCCCACAGAGTTCTGTGGTGTGAAGTCAATTGCATTAACAACATCAATCCCTGTGGGAGCGAGCTTGCTCGCGAAGGGGCCAGTCAGGCCAATAGATAATTCAAAGTTTTTGCAAAAGATTCTCCATCACCCGAGCCATGTTTCCCCCATCCTCGGGTTCTCCTTTCTGTCATCTGCAACCACCCGCCAACGCCTCCAGCCCGATTCCGCCAAACCCCTGATCCAGACGCTGCGCAGCACCCGACAAACACCCGAGAAAATCCCTTCGGAAACGCCTCACAGCTCCCGAGGTTTTTTCCTTTATCTGTCACCGGAAACTGCGAATTTCTCAGTGCGACTTAACCAAGGCCAACGCTAGCGAGGGCCCCGGTGAGTCCTCCCAGTGTCATGCAAGTCACCCGAAAACCTGTGTTCCCAAACCTAGTTGAAAAGGAGATTCTTCATGTTCAAGCGCACTCTGATCGCAGCCTCATTGACCGTCGCCGCTCTGGCATCCGCCCAAGCCATGGCCGTAACCGGTGGTGGCGCCTCACTGCCTGCCGCTCTGTACAAAGGTTCTGCCAACAGCATCCTGCCTGCCAACTTCAGCTACGCCGTGACCGGTAGCGGCATCGGCAAAAGTGCTTTCCTGACCAACACCGCCGCACAGTTCAGCACCACTGGCACTGTGCATTTCGCCGGTAGCGACTCGATCCTCAGCGCTTCGGAAATCAGCACCTACAACACCAACTTCGGCGCTTCGTTTGGTCCGCTGATCCAACTGCCATCTGTCGCCACTTCGGTTGCCATCCCTTACAAAAAGGCCGGCAACACCACCCTTAACCTGACCAGCGCTCAACTGTGTGATGCCTTGTCGGGCACCAAGACTACCTGGGGCGCGCTGTTGGGTACCTCCGACACTACCGCGATCCGCGTTGTTTATCGCACCGCTTCGAGCGGCACCACCGAAATCCTCAGCCGTCACCTGAACTCGATCTGCCCGACCAAGTTCGCGGTCAACACCACCTTCACCAACGCCCGTCTGCCAGCAGGTTCCGCTGTGCCGTCGAACTGGGTAGGCGTGGCCAATACCGCTGACGTAGCTCCGGCAGTCAACGCGGTTGACGGTTCCATCGGTTATGTCGGTCCGGACGGTGTCAACGCTGCGAGCAACGCTGTTGTTGCTCGTATCAATAGCGTTCAGCCAACTAGCGCCAACGTCAACGCTGCTCTGGCTTCGGCTCCACTGCCAACCAACGCGGCCAACCCGGCGCAGTGGTCCCCAGTGGTTGCCAACCCGTCCAGCGGTTATGCAATGGCGGCTTACACCAACTTCATCTTCGGCCAGTGCTACAAGGACGCAGCCGTGGCCGCTGATGTCAAAGCGTTCCTGACCCAGCACTACAGCACTCCGGGCAACGCCGTGGCCACTGCCGCTCACGGTTTCATTCCGGTTCCAACCAACTGGAAAACCGCTGTAACCGCTAACTTCGTCACCAACTCCACCGGCAACAACCTGGACATCAACAACGCCAGCGTCTGCAACGCTGTCGGTCGTCCTTTGTAATACACGCCTCAAGCGTCAGGAAATGGCAGCAGCCTTCGGGTTGCTGCCATTTTTTTTGCTCGATTTACACCTCAATCATGAAGTTTGTGTGACATCCGTTCGGTCGCGCCCCTCGCCAACTGCCTATGTCGTAACAGCAGGTTTTTGCTGGCCTGCAGCTTTGTGTGGCAATCAAAAAGGATCTCGTAGTGATGCTCGCTCGCCCATCCCGTCGCAGTACCCGTGCCCCGATGCTCAAGCGTGAGGTCGCCGATCCGGCGCTGTGGCTGCTCAAGCCACTGGCGCACGCGGTGGCGTTGTGTCTGGTGGCGGGGAGTGCGCAGGCGCAAACGGCGTTCAGTTCCAACTGGTTCGCCGCCAAGGGCGCCGCACAACAAGCGGCGGCAGCGCGGCCGAGTGTTGGCGGGTTGCCGGGGATGACGCCACCACTGGCGCAGCAGCAAAGAGCCAATCAGCAATTGCAGCGCTCGTTGCAGACGCTCAACAACACCGTGGCGGCAATTGCCGCACAGCAGGCGGCTCAGGCGGCGGGGCGTGCGGTGGCATTGGGCAGTGTGCAAAACGTGCCGGATGGATTGGGCGAGGGCGGCTTGAAGGTCGACAACAGCCTCAGCCAGGGTTGGCTGAACGCCAAGGGGCCGCAGCAGACTCTGGCTGACGGCAAGACCACGGTGAAGATCGAGCAGACCGCCGACAAGGCGATTCTCAACTGGGAAACCTTTAACGTCGGCCGCAACACCACGGTCGAATTCGCTCAGCAATCCAACTGGGCAGTCCTCAACCGGGTCAACGACCCAAGCGCGCGTGCGAGCCAGATCCAAGGGCAGATCAAGGGCGACGGCACGGTGATGCTGATCAACCGCAACGGCATCGTGTTCAGCGGCAGCAGCCAGGTCAATGTACGCAATCTGGTAGCCGCCGCAGCCAACATTACCGATATCCAGTTCCGCGACCGGGGCCTGTACTTCGACAGCAGCGCCACCCAGCCGACCTTCACTGACGCAGCCGGCAAGGTGCTGGTGGAGCGTGGCGCCAGTATCCAGACCCATGCGCCCAAGGCGTCGACGGACGCTGGGGGCTACGCCTTGCTGTTGGGCAACGAGGTGCAGAACGATGGCAACATCAGCACCCCCAAAGGCCAGACGCTGCTCGGTGCAGGCGATCGCTTTTACATCCGTAAGGGTTCAGGTACCGATGGCAACGCCGTGTCCACGACCTTCGGCAACGAAGTCACGCCGGGCTTCAAGACCGGCGCCGTGGCCGGCAAGGTCAGCAACAATGGCTTGATCCAGGCCGCCACCGGCGACATCACGCTGACCGGCCATGAGGTGCTGCAAAACGGTGTGTTGCTGGCGAGCACGTCAGTGGCCACGCGCGGCACTGTGCACTTGCTCAACCCGGTGACTGACAACGCTGGCAGCGTCACGCTCGCTCAGGGCAGCGTCACCGCGATCATGCTCGATAGCAGCGATCTCACCGCGCTCGACAGTCAGCGTGACGCATCGCTACAGGCCGTCAGTGCCAACAACCGCATCCGTGGTGATCAGTCGCGCATCGACATCGGCAGTGGCGGCAGCGTCGAGTTTCAGAACGGTTCGATCACCCTCGCCACCGGTGGCCAGGTCGCTGTATCGGCGGGGCGTCGCAGCCTGGTGCGCGACGGCGCGTTGATTGATGTGTCCGGCGCTGTCGGGGTGAAGGTGGCGATGGAAGCCAATAACATCAAGATCAACGTGCAGGGCAACGAGCAACGCGATGCGCCGGTCAACCGCGAGGGCGGCGCGCTCAACAGCAACGACATCTGGGTCGATGTGCGTGAGTTGGTGTACGTGCCGGCCGGCACCAACGGCTACGCTACAGACCGTTGGTACACGGCCGGAGGTCTGCTGGAAGTCGGTGGCTATCTCGGCACTCAGGGCCACGGCATCGGTGAATGGATGGCGCAGGGCGGTTCGGTGAATTTTGCCGGCAACGATGTGGTCACCGAGAAAGGTTCGCTGATCAACTTGTCGGGCGGCACCCTCGACGTGCAGAGCGGCGAGATCCGGCAGAGCTGGTTGCGAGGCGCCGACGGGCATTTATATGAAGTCTCACGGGCGTCGGGGGATCTGCTTTATACCGGGTTGTACAAAGGCTATGAAGACAGCAGCGAGCGCTGGGGCCAGACGCAGTTTTTCTACAACCCGCTGATTGCACCGGGCTCGCGTCAGGAATCGGGCTACACCGTCGGCCGCGATGCCGGTCAATTGGTGATTGCCACCCGCAACGCGCTGGTCGATGGCCAGATTCTCGGCGAAGTGTTCCAGGGCGAGCGCCAGACACAAGCACCCCGCGCGGTGCTTGATGGCTATGAGCAGAGTCAGATTGCACGGGCTCGTCGGGCGCAATTGATCGTGGGTCAATACGATCCGGCCTGGTCGGCGACCGCCGGTGGCCTGCAGTACCTGCTCGATCCGCGACTGGACCAGGTGCAGATCGGCGGCACTCACGCAGCGGCGCTCACAGCGCCCGGCCTGACGGATGCCGTGGCGCAGGAGCGGGTCGGCAAGTTGTTTCTCGACAGCGATATGCTCAACGGCTTTCAGCTCGGTGCGTTGAAGGTCTCTGCCGCGAAAACCATTGTTGTCGATCAGGCGCTGGCCGTTGATTCCGGTGGTGACATCACCTTGTTCGGCCCACAAGTGCAGGTCAATGCGAACCTGACTGCGCGTGGCGGCAGTTTGAGTGTGGGGGATATCCTGACCGGCAATTCCGCGTTGCCGGCAGCGGCCGGGACTGCTGTCGGTGTCACGGTGGCCAAAGGCGTGCAGCTCGATGCCCGCGGACTGTGGAGCAATCTGCGTACCGATCCGGACGACGTGAACAGTCTGGCCTACCTCAATGGCGGCGTGGTGTCTGTGCGCAGTACCGGCAGCGTCAACCTGGGCAGTGGCAGTCTGCTTGACGTGTCGTCCGGCGGGGCGCTGTTGGCCAGTGGCAAGACGCGCGGCGGCAAGGGCGGCGACATTACGCTGGAGTCGAGTCCGCTGACCCGTTCGGCGTCGTCACAATTGATGCTTGATGGCGACGTGCGTGGCTACGGTGTCACCGGTGGCGGCAGTCTGACGATTCAGTCCGGCAACGTTTTGATCGGTGGAACCGGCGCCGCACACGGCGACAATACGCTGCAACTGGCATCGAGTCTGTTCAGCAGCGGTTTTGCCAGTTACAGCGTCACCGGCCTGACCGGACTGAAAGTCGCTGATGGTGCGCAGATCGATGTGGTGATGCCGGTCTACCGTTTCGGCGATGCGGCGCCGAACCAGTCCAGCGGCGCCGATCCGCGCACGGCCCTCGAATTGTGGACCCCCACGCTGTTTCAGGAGAACCCGGCCAAAGGCGTTCTGACCCAGCGTGGCGGCGCCAGTCTGGCGCTCCAGGCCGGCTCCAGTGAGTTGGCGCTGATTGACCCGGCGAGCAGTCCGCTGTCCATCGGCCACGGTGCACGTATCAGCGTCGACCCGGGGCAGCGCATCAAACTGCGCGGTGCCGGACAGATTACGGTCGACGGGCAATTGAACGCCTGGGGCGGCACTCTCGATATTCGTCAGCAACAGTTTGGCTCGCTGGACGTGGCGACCATGCCGCAGAACGCCGACCCGCAGGCCCACAACCGCTCGATCTGGATCGGCGAAGACGCGGTGCTGGATGTTGCCGGTCGCGCCTACACGGCCGTGGATGCGTTGGGTCGGGTCTACGGCCAGATCGGCAAAGGCGGCAGCATTATTCTCGGCGGCGAGATTGATTCGAAGAAAATCACCGCGACGTCGGCCGATGCTTACGTGATTGTGCGCGACGGTGCACGCCTGGACGCCTCCGGTACGCACGCGGTTCTGGATGTCGCCGGGGTCGGACCGACCGACGTCGCCACCGATGGCGGGCGCATTGCCTTGAGTTCTTACAATGGCGTGTTCCTCGACGGTCAGTTGCAGGCTGCAGCGGGTGGCGTCGGCGCGTCGGGTGGACATCTGGAGATTGTTCAGGACGCGCCGCTCTACCAGATGAATCTGGCGAGCAACGAAGTGCGTGCGCCCCGCGAAATGATCATCAGCCAAGGCGCGGATGGCCCGCTGCTGCCGGCGCATCTGCAGGCCGGCGAAGGCGCGGCGCAGTTGCGTTACGGTCAGACCCGCTTGAGCGCGGAGCGTTTGATGTCGGGTGGTTTCGATCACCTGAGCCTGTTGAGTAACGGCTTGCTCACATTCGCCGGCGACGTCGACCTGCGCATGAATCAAAGCCTGAATCTGTACACCGGCTCGATCTCGCTGGCGCAGGCCGCCAGCGACTCGACGCGGATCAATCTGGCCGCGCCATACATGCGCTTGTCGGGGCTGGGTCTCTACGTGCCTTCGGATGTCAGCATGCGTCCACGGGTGCTGGCCAACGCGACCACTCAGCTGTCGAACGCCCGCTTCACCGCCACCGCTGACCTGCTTGATCTGAGCAACACCTTGTCGTTCGGCACCGAAGGGACGATCGCGCAGCTCGACGCGCCGGCCGCTGCCGTCAGCCGTCGTGGCTTCGACCAGGTCACCCTCGACAGTCGTGGCGACATGCGTTTTCTCGCGCCGAACGATAAAGAACGTAGCTCGCGGTTGTGGACACCCGGTGATCTCGACTTGCGCGCTGCGCAGATTTATCCGGCCACGGGTGTTTCGGCCGATGTCCGTGTCGGTTATCAGGGCTATACGGCTGTCCCGGAACTGGCGCGCACCTTGCGTATCAGCGGCCATGGCGAGGCACCGCAGGCCTTGCCGTATTCCGCTTTTGGCAATTTGCTGCTGGTTGCCGGCAAGATCGAGCAGGGCGGCGTTATCCGCGCCCCGTTGGGGTTGATCAGATTGGGCGAGAACTCGCTGGGCAAAACCCAGGAGCTGCGCCTGTTGCCCGGCAGTGTCACGTCGGTCAGCGGCGCTGGTCTGGTCATGCCGTATGGCGGTACCACCGACGGTATCGACTATCGCTACGACGACAAATCCGTGGTGTTGCACGGGATCGCCAGTGCCCTGGATGGCGTGATCCTTACCGGGCAGTACGTCGATGTGCAGGGCGGCGCGTTGATTGACTTGTCAGGCGGCGGCGATCTGCGTGGCGCCGGTTTTGTCTCCGGGCGCGGCGGCTCCACCGATGCCCGATTCAATCCGTTGGTGCGCAACGCTGCCGATGGCACGTTCAGTTTGCCGGGCCTGAGCAGTAACCCGGTGTACGCCATTGTGCCGGGCAACCAGAGTGCCTTTGCACCGGCACTCGCCGAGGCCGGTGCAAGCGATTCGCGCATTGGCCAGCAAATTACCGTCGGCGCCGGTGTTCCTGGCCTGGCCGCCGGCACCTACACCTTGCTGCCTTCAACCTTTGCCTTGTTGCCCGGCGCGTTCCGGGTCGAGGTCAACGGCCAGGCGACGCCGGGCATGACCAGCGGCGCGTTGAAAATGCGCAATGGTTCGTGGTCCAGTGCCGGGCTGATGTCGATTGCCAACAGCGGTGTGCGCGACAGTCTGCCGAGCCAGGTGATCCTGACGTCGGCCGATGTTCTGCGTCGCTATTCGCAGTACAACGAAACCAGCTTCACCCAGTTCATCGAAAGCGATGCGGCCCGTCGAGGTGTGCCACGTGCGTTGGCGCCAATGGATGCGAAATCGCTCAACGTGCAATTGGTAGCCGGGGGCACGCACGACATCGACATGAACTTTCAGGGCCAGGCCCTGTTTGCCCCGAGCAAAGGCGGCGTGGCCGGGAGCGCTGTCGTGTTGGCCCAGGACCTGGAGGTACTCGGTGAAGGCCGTTCGCGCACGCCGGGGTTTACCGGGATTTCGCTGTACGCCGGCAGCCTTGACCGGCTCGAAGCCGGACGGCTGAGCCTTGGCGCCACGCCGACGGTGGAATACGGCTCGGCGGGTAACTTCATCCGCTTTGAAGGTTCGGCTGCCAACATCACTCTGCGTGAAGGCGCAGTGTTATCGGCACCGGAAGTGCTGTTGCGCACTGACAAAGTTGACGGTGGCATCACGCTGGAAGCGGGCGCCGGTATCAACACCCTCGGCCGCGGTGATGCGCCTTACGACTCGACCGACGGCTTCATTTATCAGCCGGGTTCCGCCAGTCTGTTGGTCGTGTCCAACGGTTGGACCAGCACGCTCGCACCGACGGTCGCCACCTATTCGGAAGGCCCGGGCAGCATCCGCATCGGTACGTGCGCTGCGCAGCCATGCGCTCAGCCAACGTTGCTCTATTCCAATGGCAGCATTACCGCTGCCACCGATAACCAGTTCGAACTGAACGAATCCGTGCGCTTCGGCACCCGTCACCTGGCGCTGGCCGTCGGCGCGGTCAATGCCGGTAGCGCCGAGGCGCTGGCCGCAGCAGGTCGCGTACCCAGTGGCCTGACCTTGAACCAGAACGTGCTCGATCGCCTGCTGCGCGGCGATACGCAGTTTGGTGCTCCGGCACTGGAAACCCTGAGTCTGACCACGCGCGACGCGTTCAACTTCTTCGGCAACGTCAGCCTCGATACACTTGACCCACAGACCGGCGTCAGTCGCTTGCAGAACCTGTTATTGGCCACGCCCGCCGTCTATGGCTGGGGCGAGGCTGGCGATGTGGCGACCATTCGCACCGCCAACCTGATCTGGAACGGTGCGACCCAGGCGCCGGGCGCGGTGGCCAGTGGTGGCGCCGGGACTGGAAGCGGCACACTGGACATTCAAGCGCAACGCATCGAGTTCGGTTATGGCCCGAACCCGCAACCCAACGGCCTGGATCAGAACAACCGATTGGCGTTGGGTTTCGCCAACGTCAACCTCAACGCCAGCGAGCGCATCACCGCCAACCACAAAGGCAGTCTTGCGGTGTATCTGGCGCAAGGGGCTTACGACCCCATTTCCGGCTACGTCTACAGTGGCGGCAACCTCAATCTGCGCACGCCGTTGCTCACTGGTGAAGCGGCCTCGGTCAACCTGCTCAAGGCGGGCGGCAACCTGACGGTGAGTGGCGTTGCGAATGCTGCGGTGGCCGATGCCTTGGGTGCGGAGTTGACGCTTGAAGGGCGCAATGTGCTGCTCGACGGTCGCATTGCACTGGCCAGCGGCAAACTGGTGGTCAAGTCCGAGAACGATCTGACCCTGACCAACGCCGCGCACCTGGATCTGGCCGGGCGTACCTTGCCGTTCAATGACGTCAGCAAATACAGCTGGGGCGGCGATGTGGCGCTGTACAGCAGCCACGGCAATATCCGCCAGGCTGCCGGGTCACGTATCGATCTGTCGGCGCACAACAACCAGGCCGGCAATCTCAGTGCGGTGGCGCTGGCAGCGGATGCCGGGGTGGTCGATCTGCAAGGCGAGATCCTCGGTGCCAGCAGCGGTTACTACGATGCCGGTGGCACGCTGGTGCCGTACAAGGCCGGTGGCGTGGATATTCGCGCACAACGGCTGGGCGACGATTTGAACCAGGACTTCGCTGCGTTGAACCAGCGCTTGAACGCCGGGCAGGTGTTCGGCAGCCGCAGCTTCCAGCTCAAGCAGGGCAGCCTGGTGATTGGCGACGGGCTCAAGGCCGGTGAAGTCAATGTCTCAGTGGACAACGGCAGTCTGACCGTGGCCGGCCTGATCGACGCCAGTGGTGAGCGGGTCGGCAGCATTCGTCTGTCCGCCAATAACGGTCTGACTCTGACTGGCAATGCCGTGCTCGATGCCCATGGTCGCGTGCTGCGTATCGACAGCTACGGCAAGATCATTGATGCCCCCAACCGCGCCATGGTCGAACTCGATTCCGGCAATGGTTTGCTGACGCTGGCGTCAGGCGCACGGATCGATTTGCGCCACGGCACCGACGCGCCGCCGGGCAGCGCAGCCGGTCACAACGATGGTCTGCCGCGCGGTACGCTGGAACTCAATGCACCGCGTATCGGCGGCGGCGACATCGCCATCGATGCCAGCGGTGTGTTGAACATTCAGGGCGCGCGTTCCATCGGCCTGAACGCCATGCGCCGTTACACCGATGCAGCCGACGGCACCGATGCTGCCGTCAGCGGGCGCCCGTATCAGGTGATCGATCAGGCTTATCTGGACGCTATCCATGGCGACAGCACGGCGTTCATCGATGCGGCGCTGGGCAACGGCGATTTGCTGCAACGCAAACTGGCCGGATTGAATAACGCAGCTTATAGCGATGCGTTCCATCTACGCCCGGGCGTCGAGATCGCCAGCAAAACCGCCGACGGCGATATGGTGGTGCAGGGCGATCTGGACCTGTCCGCTTACCGTTACGCCAGTCTGAATCCGCACACGCAAAAAACCGCTGTTTATGGTTCGGGCGAATCCGGCAGCCTGCTGATCCGCGCCGGCGGCAATCTGGATATTTACGGCAGCATCAACGACGGCTTCGCGCCGCCGCCGGAAACCGTTGACGACGCCGGGTGGAAACTGGTGCCGGGCATCCAGCCTTTTGGTGGTGACCTGATCGTTCCGGGCGCCGGGGTAACGCTGGCAGAAGGCACCTCGTTCCCGGTCGGCACGACGCTCAATTACGACTTGCCGATACAGGGCGCGACGCTCGCCAGCGGCACGCTGCTGCCAACCCAGGGCATCCTCGCCGGGCCTTACACACTGGCGGGCGGCACAGTCCTGGCCGGTGCGGTGCATGACGCCGCCGGCAACCTGCTGTACGCCGCCGGTACCTTGCTCAGCGACAACGTGACCTTGCCGGCGGGCAGCCGCCTCGGGGCCGGGACGCGGTTGAACGCGGCCACCGCCATGCAGGCGATGCTCTGGCCCAAGGGCGTGCCATTGCCTGGCACGTTTGCCGACAACAAAATCGTTGGCGTGAAATTAAGCGGTGCATTGGCGTTGTTGCGCGGCTCGCTGATTCCGTCGATGACCGACGTGGTGCTGGCCGACGGCACAGCGTTCATCGATTTGCGTCCGTTGAACGGCACGCAGCAGGGACGCAACTGGGCTCTGGCAAGCATGCTGCCGTCGGGCAGCACCTCGTGGTCGATGCGCGTAGTGGCGGGGGCGGATCTTGATGCTGCCGACAGTCGCACCGTGAAACCGCTCACCAGCGAAGGTCACTTGCGACTGGCGGACACGCATTACGGAATGGTCGTCACTACGAAAAAACTCGACACCACTTGGGCGGTTGATAATGCGCTGGGGTTCCCGGCCGGGGAAGTGGTGAAGGACGATGAGATGTTCTGGTGCGACGCAATCCCGGGTGTTTGTGTCGCGCCCGCCAAGTTCCTCTGGACGGACGGCAATCCGATGGGCGCACCGGCCGGGTCGCCGGTCAGCGAAGACGATCTGTTCTGGTGTGATATTGACCCTGCTTATTGCGCCGCCAACGTAGGCGGTACCACGGTCTCCACTCATTCGCAGATGTTCAGCGTTTTGCGAACCGGCGCCGCTGATCTGGACGTGATGGCCGCTGGCAATCTGAGCATGGAATCACCTTTCGGGGTGTACACCGCGGGTACCCAATCCAGCGATGTTGACGCGCGTTACAACCAGCCACGCGGTCGTTTGTCGGACGATGGTTCGGTGCTGGGCAGCGCGGGCAGTGATAACGAAAAATGGGTAGATGGTGGTAGCGACAGTCTGTATCAGGCCTGGTATCCGCAACTGGGGGGTAACCTCACGATTGGCGCCGGTGGTTCTGTTTCCGGCGATGTCGTCGGGCGACGTGCGACCAGTATCACGATGGAAACCCCAGAGCAGGTGCCAAGCGTTGCCGTTGGCAACTGGCTGTGGCGTCAGGGGACGGGGAACGACGAAATACCGACCGCCTGGTGGATCAACTTCGGCAGCTATGCCAGTCAGCCGTTGGCGGATTCGAGCAGGAGTACCGCGCCGTATCTGGTGGGTTTTACGGGTTTCGGCACGCTTGGCGGCGGTAACATCAGCCTGCGCGCTGGCGCAGACGGTGGCATGCTTGACCCGGTCGGTGATGGCCGCAGTAATCTTTATCCGCGTGGCCAGGGCCTGATCGTCGCCGTAGGCAGCACCGGGCGAGTGGGCAGCGATGGCAGCCTGCAACTGACCGGTGGTGGCGATCTCGACATGCGTCTCGGGGGTTCGCTCAACCCCTCGCTGCAAGCCCGGGCGGGAGAAACCGGAACGCAAGCGCCGCGCCATGATCTGCAAGGCGCGGTGATCAACTTGCGTGGCGCTGCGCAAATCAATGCCAGTGCCGTGGGCGGCGTCAATCTGCAGTACGGTGCGTTTTCCCTAGATCAGGATTCGCGCGAAGTCCGTGCATACGATCCCTTCAAATCGACCCTGGGCAGTGCCTCCGGCGGTCTGGTACTGATTCCGGGAGATTCGGGGATGCGCCTGAGCACCCGTGGCGACCTGGTGTTGGGCGGTGCAGCAGATCCGGGACGCGTGCGCTTGCAAAACTCCACAGCCTTTACTGACGCCAGTGGGGTGGGCCATGCAGGCGGTGGATTGACCGGTTTCTCGCTGTGGACCGATCACACTGCGATCGATCTGTTCTCGGCAGGGGGCAACCTCACACCCAGCACGCAGTTGGCCGAATCGGACAATCTGTTGGTTTCCACATCCAATACATCACCCACTGACGGTCGCTTCGTCTATCCGTCGATCCTGCGTGCCGTGGCTGCCAAAGGCTCGATTTACGCGGGATCCTCGGCCGCTTATGGCACGGGCAATGTTCCGCCGGCCGAGGGCTACTCGTTGCTGTTGGCACCGTCTACCTCCGGTCAGCTGGAACTGCTGGCAGGCGATTCGATCTATGCCGGCGGTTACGCGATCAATCAGTCAGGCGCCAGTCCAGCGGCGATTACTTCGCCATTTGCGCCGTCCTTCAATGGGTTCGTCAGCAACAGCGCGGACAGGCCGCTCATGACCAATAACAGCGTTGACGGCGTGGCGACGCAACGCAACGCGCGCTACCCATTATTTGCGTTTGGTGCCAATAGCTATTCCGGGTTGAGTGGCGTGCAAGGGCCCGCACGGTTTTACGCGTTGACCGGAGATCTGGTCGGAGTCCGTAGTGGCGAGACGCTGACATTCTTTAGGTCCGGCGTACAGCAGCGCACCTGGTACGAAGCGGCAGGGCCTGTGTGGATGCTCGCCGGGCGCGACCTCGTCGCCTCGGGCACTTATCTGGGCCAGCCAACAGCCGTACCGAATGAAGTACTGAGCTACAACGGCGACGAGATCAGATCCACCGGCAACCTGTTCATTCACAACCGGCCCAACGATGTGTCGCGGGTGGCGGCCGGGCGCGACATTCTCTACAGCAGCTTCGATATCGCCGGCCCAGGTGTGCTTGACGTCAGCGCAGGGCGCAACCTCCTGATGGAGGACCGTGCCAGCATCACCAGCATCGGGCCGGTGCTGGCAGGCGATAGCCGACCGGGTGCCAGTGTGGTGCTGCAGGCCGGTGTTGGTGCGCAAGGGCTGGATTACTCACGGTTCATCGCGCGCTACCTCAACCCGCAGAACGTTGCTGATTCGCAGGTCTCTCTCAACGGCCAACCGGGCAAAGTGGTCAAGACGTACCTGGACGAACTGCAGAGCTGGCTGACCCTCGGCTATGGCTTCAGCGGCAACGTGGAGCAGGCGCAAGCGTTCTACGCCGCACTGCCGAGTGCCGAGCAGGCGATCTTCGCGCGGCAGGTGTACTTCGCCGAACTGCGCGCCGGTGGCCTGGAATACAACGATGTCGATGGCCCGCGCAAAGGCAGTTATCTGCGCGGTCGCAACGCCATTGCGGCGCTGTTCCCGACCACCGACGTGGCGGGCAATCCGATCCGTTACGACGGCGACATCACGCTGTACGGCGGGGCAGGGGTCAAGACCCTGTTCGGCGGCGACATCCAGATGCTCACGCCGGGCGGCGGTCAGGTGTTCGGCATCGAAGGCGCGGCGCCACCGTCCACCGCAGGGATCATCACTCAGGGCTCGGGCAACATTCAGCTCTATTCTCAGGGCAGCATTCTGCTGGGGCAGAGCCGGATCATGACCACGTTTGGCGGCTCGATTCTCGGCTGGTCTTCTGAAGGCGACATCAACGCCGGTCGCGGCTCGAAAACCACCGTGGTCTACACCCCGCCGAAACGGGTTTACGACACTTGGGGCAACGTGACCTTGTCGCCGTCGGTGCCGAGCACCGGCGCCGGTATCGCCACGCTCAACCCGATCGCCGAAGTGGCACCGGGCGACATCGACCTGATCGCGCCGCTGGGCACCATTGATGCCGGCGAGGCGGGGATTCGCGTGTCGGGCAACGTCAACATCGCCGCGCTGACGGTGGTCAATGCCGCCAACATCTCGGTGCAGGGCAAGGCGACGGGTGTGCCGGTGGTGTCGGCGGTGAATACCGGAGCGATTACCTCAGCCAGCTCGGCAGCATCCTCGGCCACGCAAGCGGCGGAAGATGTTGCACGTCAGCAGCAAGCGGCGGCGCGGCAGAATCAGGCGTCGGTGTTCACCGTGCAGGTGTTGAGTTTCGGCAACGAACAACTTGCGCCGTCGCGTGATGGTGCCAGCCGTGCGCCGGCACCGGGTTACAACCCGAACAGCCCGGTACAGGTGCTGGGCGCCGGGGCGCTGGATGAACAGGCGAAGCAACAGTTGACCGAGGAGGAGCGCGGGCAACTGACGTTGTAAAAGACTCTCGTGTAGTACGTTTGGGCGGCCGGTTGGCCGCCCTTTTTTTATGTCGATGAAGTTGAAGGGTATTTTTGCCGGGCGTGAAGCACCCCCAGTATTCTGATGCGCCCATTCACTCGATAGACCAGCAGATAGTTCGGATGAATCACCATCTCACGAGTACCAGGCACTCGGCCAGGTCGGTAACCGTAAGGTATTGATGAAAGCCTTTGTGCTGCCGCACCAACCTTGTGTCTTAGCGAAATTGAAGCGTTGGTGTTGTGTTGCTCGATGTATTTGAAGATGTCAGCCAGTTGACGCGAGGACTTGCTGCTCCATTCAAGCAGCAGAGCGGCGCTTCCTGCGCATCTCTTCCAGCATCTGGTCGAGCATCGCCATAGCCTCATCATGGGGAATACCAGGACTAGGATCATCGAGTGCATGCTGTACCTCTGCACGAAACCAGCGATCGTAGCTCTCTGCCTCTTCTTCGGATTCGAAGTCAGAGTAAAACGGGGAAAGTAATATGCTCATAGTGATCTCCGTGATCAATCTCGGCAGTTTAAGGGGGACATGGCCCATTGTCGTCACTGGCAGACGATGCACCCCATGAGCCTTGAGGAACCATGGGATAACGGAGTCCAGTATCTGCAAGCGTCCCCTTTAAATCTGCCAGACGTTTCCCCCTGTTGTCCGGTAATCTCGACCGCCGCTGTAGGCGTATTCCACCCATGCGGTTTTCAGGTTTTCAGGCTACAAACCCAGGTGCGCTTTCCTACAAATACACTCAGAACGCATAGGGAATACTCACCTTCGCCCACAACATTTCCCCCTCCGGCCGGTTCTCCACATCAAATTCCTTGGCCCAGCGAATCTCCGCGCTGGCGTACTTGAGAAAGGTGAAGTGCAGCGCCGGGCCGATCGCGAAGACCTTGCCGCGCACGCCGTCATCGACGTCCTGCCCGGCAAACTGCACGGTGTGGCCGAACTGTTTGTCGTCGGTGGTTTGCTTGAGGTAGTAGCCGTTGATGCCGAGCATCAGGTCGTCGGTGATCTTGTAGCTGGCCGAATAATCGAAGTGGAAGATCTGCCCGGACTTGTAGTCAGTGTCCTTGTTCTTCTCGTTGAAGCTGTAGGTGGTCTTCATTGAGACTTCGGTGCGTTCAGTCGGCAGCCAGGTGAACGAGAACAGCGGCTTATACGTGTAGAAATTGTTACTGGTGTTGGCCAGTCGATCGACACTGTATTCGCCGGTGGGCACGGTGACTTCCACGGCGGCGCCGAGGGTCAGGTTCTTGCCCATGTCCCACAGAATGATCGGTGCGAAGGTGGTATCGCCCATGCCTTCGCGAGTGTCGCTCAAACCGAACACCGAGACTTCCTGCTTCAGCCAAGGCTGGGCGATGTAGCCGGCCAAGCGTCCGCCGAATATCCGCACCGGGCTTAGATAATCGAGGCGAGGGATCACCGCGGTGGACTCGATTTCGACATTCGGCACTTTGCCGCCGAACGAGCTGATGTTGAGCTTTCGCGCCTTGTAGTGGTTGTAGTAGAGGTTGAACGCGACCATGTTCTCCGGAAGGCTGTCGACTTCCAGCGGCAGCATGAAGAAACCGTCGGTGCCGGTGCCGATGTTGTCAACGCCGGCTTCGGTGGCCAGCGCCGGCAACGTCAGGGGGCAACCCGCGATGAAAAGAGCGAGCGGCAAGAAGGATGTTGCACGGTTCTGGCTCATGACTGTCCTCATTATTATTGTGATTGGGACCCGGTACCGGTCGCTCGGAGCGCCGGTACGCTAGAAATAAGCGTTTGGCGTACGTTGGGGCAGGGTATTGGCGGACACCAAGGGGGGCATCTGCGGACAGTTCGCGCACCCTGTGCTAACTTCCTTCGACATAACCGGTTACAAAAATAACAATCAAGCGTGATCCGGAATGTCAGCCCCCATGAACGTAAAAGTCCAAGACCCGACCTTCGAACTGGCGCTGGTCTCGCCGTTTCTTTTGCAAACCCTCGCCGAAGTCGCGCAGAACAAAGGCATCGATCCCCAGAGCCTGTGCCGTGGGCTGGGTTTCACCCTTGAGGATCTGCAGGACCCGGCGCAGCGGATTTCCTATCGCCAGGCCGTGGCGATGATTCAGCGCGCACTCAAAGTGTTGCCCAATCAGGGTTTGGGGTTGTGGGTCGGCGCGCAGAACGTGCTCGGCACGCTGGGTCTGCTCGGGCATGTGCTGTCGCTGTGCAAGACCTTGCGTGATGCCTTTGCCCTCGGGATTCGCCATCAACACACCTCGGGCGGGATTGTGGTGTCCAGCGTCGATGTGGTCGGCGCTCAGGTGCATCTCGATGCCGAGTGCCGCTTGCCATTCGCTGATGTGCAGGTGTTCGCGGTCGAGGAGTTTTTCGCCAGTTTGCTGGTGTATGGCCGGGCGCTGGTGGGGGCTGAGTTCAAGGCGATTGCCGTGGAGTTCGTGCATGCCGCGCCGGATTATCTGAGCGAATACCACCGCCTGCTCGGGCCGGATGTGCGCTTCGGCTGCCTGCACAATCGCATGCTGATCGATGTGCAATGGCTGGATGTGCACTTGCCCAATCATCACTCGTTGGCGTTGCGACAAGCCGTTGCGTTACTGGAGCTGGAAGCGGCACAGGTGCATCAGAAGCTTGATCTGATTCAAGCCGTGGAGCGGGCAATTGCGCGGGATCTGAGTAGCGGCAGCCACATTGAAAAGATTGCCGGTGATTTGAACATGAGCAGCCGCACGTTGCGCCGGCGTTTGACCGAGCATGCGCTGACGTTCGAAGCGTTGTTGGAGCAGGTGCGGCAGGCGCGGACGATGAGTTTGCTGGCTAATCCGGATATGCCGATCGAGCGGATTACCGAGGAAGTCGGGTACAGCGATGTGCGCAGTTTTCGCCGGGCGTTCAAGCGCTGGACGGGGCTGAGCCCGAGTGCCTGGCGCAATGACGCCAACCCTCACCCCAGCCCTCTCCCGGAGGGAGAGGGGGCCAACCGAGGTGTCTTGCGAGTTACATCGACCTGAAAGATTGTGTCGATTATGGATTCACGGCTGCACGTTCAAGTCGGTGTCTTACCTCTATTATCCCCTCACCCCAGCCCTCTCCCGGAGGGAGAGGGGGCCAACCGCGGTGTCTTGCGAGTTACATCGACCTGAAAGATTGTGTCGATTATGGATTCACTGATGCACGTTCAGGTCGGCGTAGATCTTCAATATCCCCGAATCAGTTCCCTCTCCCTCCGGGAGAGGGCTAGGGTGAGGGGCTTTTGACTTCCATCCAAACCCCCACAAACCCTGCGGTCACAGGTAAACTCCCGCGCACTTTCCCAAGGAGTTCACATGAGTTACTACCAGCCGGGCATTCTCGCCACCCCAGTTCCTGCGCAAGCACGCCATCTGTTTTTCGCCCTTGAGTCGGTTGAAGCCCTGCCTCAGGCGATCGACAACCTGATCAATCAGGTGGACGGCAAGTCGGCGGTGGTCGGTTTCGGCGAATCCCTGGCCAAGGCCCTCAACGTGCAGATCGACGGCCTGCGCAGCTTCCCGGCCATGACTGGCGTCGGCGTCGAGAACCCGTCGACCCAACACGCATTGTGGGTCTGGCTGCACGGCGTCGACCGTGGTGAACTGCTCAACCGCTGCAACGCCCTCGAAGCCGCACTGGCCCCGGCCCTGCGCTTGGTAGAAATGCAGGAAGCCTTCCGCCACAAGGACGGCCACGACCTCACCGGCTACGAAGACGGTACAGAAAACCCGCACGACGAAGCCGCCATCGCTGCCGCTCTGCAAAGTACAGGCACTGACGGCATGGTCGGTGGCAGCTTCGCCGCAATCCAGCAATGGCAGCACGACCTCAAGGGTTTCCACAAACTGTCCGCCGACGACAAAGACAACATCATGGGCCGTCGCCTCAGCGACAACGAAGAGATCGACGATGCGCCAGTCTCCGCCCACGTCAAACGCACCGCGCAGGAAAGCTTCGCGCCGGAAGCGTTTGTCGTGCGCCGCTCGATGCCGTGGATCGAAGGTGATCGTGCGGGCCTGATGTTCCTCGCTTTCGGTTTCTCGCTGGATGCCTTCGAAGCACAACTGCGGCGCATGAGCGGTCTGGAAGACGGCATCACCGATGGTCTGTATCGCATCAGCCGACCGATCACCGGCGGCTACTACTGGTGCCCGCCGCTGAAGGACGGTCACCTCGATTTGCGCGCTTTGCGCATTGGCTGATCTTGAAAAAAGGGACTGATAAATGAACGTGGTGCGCTGGGGTATGATCGGTTGCGGTGATGTCACTGAACGCAAGAGCGGGCCGGCCTTCTACAAGGTGCCCGGTTCGGCCTTGGTGGCGGTGATGGGCCGACGGCTTGAGGCGGTGACTGACTACGCCGCGCGCCATGGCATCGACCGGGTTTACACCGATGTCGATGCGCTGATCAACGATCCCGAGGTGGACGCGGTGTACATCGCCACGCCACCCGACAGCCACCACGCCTACAGCCTGAAAGTCGCCGCTGCCGGCAAACATTGCTGCGTGGAAAAACCCATGGCGCTGAATGCCGGGCAAAGCGGTGAAATGCAGCAGGCGTTTGCCGAGGCGGGTTTGCACCTGTTCGTGGCCTATTACCGCCGTTCGTTGCCGCGTTTTGCGCAGGTGCGGCAATGGCTGGAGCAGGGGCGCATCGGTGACGTGCGACACTTGAACTGGACGCTGACCAAGGCACCTTCGCCAGCGGATCTGGACGGTCGCGACAATTGGCGCACCGATCCTGCGGTGGCCGGTGGCGGGTACTTTGCCGATCTGGCCAGCCATGGGTTTGACCTGTTCCAGTATTTGCTCGGCGACATTGTCGACATCGCCGGTTTCACCGCGCGTCAGGCCGGGTTGTATGCGGCAGAAGACGCGGTCAGCGCCAGTTGGCGGTTCGCCTCCGGGGCGTTGGGTATGGGCTGCTGGAGCTTTGTCGCGGATCGGCGCGAGGATCGGGTAGAGATCATCGGCAGTGACGGGCGGATCAGTTTTTCGGTGTTTGATGAGCATCCCGTGCAGTTGCATGCCGATGAAAGTATCAGCCTGGAAATCCCGCATCACGAACACATTCAGTGGCATCACGTCCTCGGCATGAATGCGCATATTCGCGGTGATTCACAACACCCCGCAGTCGCCGAACAAGCCCTCAAGACCGACTGGGTCATGGATCAAATCCTCAAACGTCACTGATCCTCCATGCGTACACCGTCCCCTGTGGGAGCGAGCTTGCTCGCGAAAGCGTCCTGTCAGTCAATAATTTGGTGACTGATACACCGCCTTCGCGAGCAAGCTCGCTCCCACAGGAAATCGCGTGTGTCCTGCATCTAAGGTTATGCCCATTCGGTATTTCTCAACCTTGTCATAACAACCCTAAGATCACGTCATAACTCGTTATGACAAGTGATCCCGTGATGACCGATAACGTTCTCTCCCTCAGCAGCGTCCCGCTGCACACCCAACTGCGCGACGTCCTCCGTGCGCGCATCCTCGACGGCGAATACCCGCAAGACAGCCAGATGCCCTCCGAAAGCGAACTAGGTGCCTTGTTCAAAGTCAGCCGCATCACCGTGCGCCAAGCCTTGGGCGACCTGCAAAAGGAAGGGCTGATCTTCAAGATCCACGGCAAAGGCACCTTCGTCGCCAAACCGAAAACCTTTCAGAACGTCAGCAGCCTGCAAGGCCTCGCCGAGTCGATGACCGGGCGCGGTTACGAGGTGATCAACCGCCTGCGCAGCTTCAAATTCATCCCGGCTGACAAACGCGTCGCCGAGCGTTTGCAAGTCGTCGAAGGCGAGATCGTCGCGCAGATCAAACGCGTACGGCTGATCAATCGTGAGCCGATCTCGCTGGAAATCACCTACCTGCCCAAAGCCGTCGGCGAGCGCCTGGAGAAGGCCGATCTGGTCACCCGCGACATCTTCCTGATCCTCGAAAACGACTGCGGCATCGCCCTCGGTCACGCCGATCTGGCCATCGACGCGGTGCTGGCTGACAGCGACCTGACCCAGGCGCTGAACGTCGAGGCCGGTTCGCCGATCATGCGCATCGAGCGTCTGACCCACGACGCACAAGGCCAGCCGCTGGACTTCGAACACCTTTACTACCGTGGCGATGCGTTCCAGTACCGCCTGCGGATCGACCGGCAAAAAGGGGAGCAGGCATGACCCGCAACGTTCTCGAACAGGAATACGACATCGTCGTCATCGGCGGTGGCACCGCCGGCCCGATGGCCGCAATCAAGGCCAAGGAAAACAACCGCGACTTGCGCGTGTTGCTGGTCGACAAGGCCAACGTCAAACGCAGCGGCGCGATCAGCATGGGCATGGACGGCCTGAACAACGCGATCATCCCCGGCCACTCGACACCGGAGCAGTACACCAAGGAAATCACCATCGCCAACGACGGCATCGTCAATCAGGCCGCTGTCTATGCCTACGCGACGCACAGCTTCGAAACCATCGAACAACTTGATCGCTGGGGCGTGAAGTTCGAGAAGGACGAAACCGGCGATTATGCGGTGAAAAAAGTCCACCACATGGGCGCCTACGTGCTGCCGATGCCGGAAGGGCACGACATCAAAAAGGTCCTTTATCGCCAGTTGAAACGTGCGCGGGTGAGCATCACCAATCGCCTCGTGTGCACGCGGTTGCTGACTGACGAGGAGGGCACCGTCAACGGTGTGATGGGCTTCGACTGCCGCACCGCCGATTTCCATGTGATCAAGGCCAAAGCGGTGATCCTCGCGTGTGGCGCTGCCGGTCGCCTCGGCTTGCCATCCTCCGGCTACCTGATGGGCACCTACGAAAACCCGACCAATGCCGGCGACGGCTACGCGATGGCCTATCACGCCGGCGCCGAACTGGCGAATCTCGAGTGCTTCCAGATCAACCCGCTGATCAAGGATTACAACGGCCCGGCCTGCGCCTACGTCACCGGCCCGCTGGGTGGTTACACCGCGAACAACAAGGGCGAACGCTTCATCGAGTGCGACTACTGGAGCGGGCAGATGATGTGGGAGTTTCATCAAGAGCTGGAGAGCGGCAACGGCCCGGTGTTCCTCAAACTCGATCACCTGGCGGAAGAAACCATCCAGAACATCGAGGAGATTCTGCACAGTAATGAACGCCCGAGCCGTGGTCAGTTCCACGCCAATCGCGGCACCGATTACCGCACGCAAATGGTCGAAATGCACATCTCTGAAATCGGCTTTTGCAGCGGTCACTCGGCGTCTGGCGTTTGGGTCAACGAGCGTGCCGAGACCTCGGTGAAAGGTTTGTACTCGGCGGGCGACATGGCCGCCGTGCCGCATAACTACATGCTTGGCGCGTTCACCTATGGCTGGTTTGCCGGGCACAACGCCGCCGATTTTGTCGCCGGGCGCGAGTTTACCGCGCTGGATGCCGAGCAGATCGAAAAGGAAAAGGCCCGCGTCTACGCACCGCTGGATCGTGAACACGGTCTGCCGCCGGCACAGGTCGAATACAAGCTGCGGCGCTTCGTCAACGATTACCTGCAACCGCCGAAAGTCACCAAGAAGATGCAGATCGGCCTGCAACGCTTCAGCGACATCGAACGCGATCTCGAGCAGATGAAAGCCAACAACGCTCACGAATTGATGCGCGCGATGGAAACCAGCGTGATTCGCGACTGCGCCGAAATGGCCGCTCGCGCCTCGTTGTTCCGCGCCGAAAGCCGCTGGGGCCTGTACCACTATCGCGTTGATCACCCGCAGCGCAACGACAGCGAATGGTTCTGCCATTGCCATCTGAAGAAGGGCGATGACGGCCAGATGACCAGTTTCAAGAAAGCCGTCGAGCCTTACATCATCCCGCTCGATGCTGAAGAAATGCAGGCCTACGACCGCTTGCGGGTCGGCGCTTTCGCCGCTTGATACATCAATAAATCAAAGAGTCCGAACCATGGCCTATCAAGCTCAGGAAATTTTCTTCCGCTCCAACGCCCCCGTCACCGTCGACGAGGACAAATGCATCGCCGAAAAGGGCTGCACCGTGTGTGTCGACGTTTGCCCGATGGATTTGCTGGCGATCAACCCGGCAACGCAGAAGGCCTACATGGCGTTCGACGAATGCTGGTACTGCATGCCGTGCGAGAAGGACTGCCCGACCGGCGCCGTCAAAGTCGACATCCCCTATCTCCTGCGTTGAAACGCTTTCCTCTGTAGGAGTGAGCCTGCTCGCGATAGCGGTGGGTCATTGCGCAATGATGTCGACTGATACTCCGCTTTCGCGAGCAAGCTCGCTCCCCACAGTGGATCGAGTTACTGCACAAATTGAATACGCCAGAAATCCTGTGGGAGCGAGCTTGCTCGCGAAGAGGCCAGCCCAGACACCCCAAAGCCATCCGGAAACCCCGGACGCTGGATTCACCGAAACCCCTCGTTTCCCACCGCGCCCTGATCGCGGCGGAGACGAACTCAAATAAATGATTCGAGGGGAAACACTCATGTTGCGTGCAGCAATCGCCGGTCTGGTACTGGCTTCGTTCACCTTGTCGGCCTCGGCCGAAACCATCCGCATCGCCATCGGCACCCAGGACACCACCATCAACTGCGCCGCCGGCGGCTTGTTGATTCGTGAACTCGGTCTGCTCGACAAATACCTGCCCCACGACGGCGCCTACAAAGACGCGAAGTACGACGTGCAGTGGAAGAACTTCACCAGCGGCGCGCCACTGACCAACGAGATGGTCGCCGGCAAACTCGACTTCGGCGCCATGGCCGATTTCCCCGGTGCATTCAACGGTGTCGCGTTTGAAACCGCCGGCAAGCACAGCCTGTTTATCAGCGTGTTGTCGGGCAGCATCAAGGGCAGCGGCAACGGTATTGTCGTGCCGAGCGCGTCCCCTGTGCAGTCGCTCAGCGAGCTCAAGGGCAAGACCATTTCCGTGCCGTTCGCTTCGACGGCCCACGGCATGTTGCTGCGTGCCGTGGCGGCGCAGGGCTGGGATCCGCTGAAAGATGTCAACATCATCGCCCAGCCGCCGGAGGTCGCCGGCTCGGCGCTGCAAGCCGGCAAGATCGACGCCCACGCCGATTTTGTGCCGTTCGCCGAACTGTTCCCGAGCCGGGGTTTCGCCCGCAAGATCTACGACGGTGCTCAGGCCAATGCGCCGACGTTCCATGGTGCGCTGGTGGATCAGGCGTATGCGAAGAAGTACCCGGAGATCGTCGTCGCGTACCTGCGCGCCAGCATCGAGGCCAATCAACTGCTCGCCGCCGAGCCTGAGAAGTACAGCGAACTGATCGCCAAAGTCACCGGTGTCGATGCTGAGGTGAATTACCTGTTCCACGGCCCGCTCGGCGTGCAGACCCGCGACCTGAGCTGGAAGCTGGAATATCGCCAGGCAGTCGGCACGGCTATCGATACGTTGAAGTTGCTGAAGAAGGCTGATCGCGGGCTCGATCTGAATACGTTTATTGACGATCAGTACATCCGTGCGGCGTTCAAGGCGTCAGGTCTGGATTACACCGCGCAATTGGCCAATTACGCGCAGACACCGTTGCAGGCTACGGATGCGGCGACGGGTAAGGCAATTACAGACTTCAGCCATGTTGCGGAAATTTGGGTGCGTGGCGAGGGCAAGGTGCGGCAGTACGCGTCAGCGGAAGAGGCGTTCACTACGTTGGCGGCTTTGAAGCAGGAAGGCAAAAACATTCGGGCGGTATATGCGCAGGCCAGTGACAGCGGGAACAAGTTGCTGGCGGAGCAGGCGTGGTTTGCCAGTGATGCCAAGGGACGCCTGAGTGCGTTTTTGCTTAAGGGTCAGGCTCAGCAATTTGCCTCGGCGCAGGGCGGCAAGGTTTTTGACTTCACCGATGCCACGACCCAAGCCGTCGCGGCTCGCTAGTTGAAGATCAACAGCCCCTCACCCTAGCCCTCTCCCAGAGGGAGAGGGGACTGACCGCGGTCTTTGGACTAGCTACGCCGACCTGAAATACCGAGCCGAACGCAGGTTTTGAAAAGCACGAAGATCGGCTCCCTTTCTGGCCGAACTCAGGTTTGCAAGCAACGAAGATCGGCTCCCTTTCCCCCTCGCCCCCTTGGGGGGAGAGGGCTGGGGTGAGGGGGGTAAATCTCAGCCACAACACAGATCCAGAACTGGAAACCCGCTCCATGAAAACACCCATCCGCTGGACATCAAGAGTCACATCCTTGCTGCTCTGCCTGCTGTTCTGGCAACTCGCCGCCGGCCACCACTGGAACCTCGGCCTCGTCACCTTCGCCAACGTGCCGACACCTATCGCGGTGATCGAAGCAGCATTGGGCCTCGGCGACTCCGGCAAGCTCCTGCAACATCTGACCGCCAGCCTCAGCCGCGTCTTCGCCGGCTACCTCGCTGCGCTAGTCATCGGCATCGCCCTCGGTCTGGCCATCGGCCGCTCGAAATGGGCCGAAGACCTGCTGCTGCCACCGCTCGAAGTCCTGCGCCCAATCCCCGCCGTGGCCTGGATTCCACTGGCGATCCTGATGTTCCCGTCCTCGGAACTGTCGATGGTTTTCATCACCTTCACCGGCGCGCTGTTCCCGATCCTGCTCAACACCGTGCACGGCGTCGAAGGCGTCGACCCGCGCCTGATCGCCTCAGCGAAAAGTCTCGGGGCAGGGCGCCGCGCGATCCTGCTCGAAGTGATCCTGCCCGGCGCCGCACCCAGCATCATCACCGGCCTGGCGATCGGCATGGGCACTTCGTGGTTCTGTCTGGTGACGGCGGAAATGATCTCCGGCCAGTTCGGCATCGGTTACTACACCTGGGAGTCCTACACGATTCAGAACTACGCCGACATCGTCGTTGGCATGCTGCTGATCGGCGTATTGGGCATGGGCAGCAGTCTGCTAATCAAACGTCTGGGCGGATTGTTCACGCCCTGGCATCGACCGCGAGGAAAAGCCTGATGAGCGTGATGCAAACCCCGGAAGGGCGGATCGACATCCGCCAACTGTCCATCGTCCTCGGCCACGGTCGTGAAGCGTTCGAAGCGGTGCGCGAACTCGATTGTCAGATCGAACCCGGCCAGTTCGTCTGCATTCTCGGCCCGTCCGGTTGCGGCAAGTCGACCTTGCTCGGTGCGCTGGCCGGGCATCTGAGTGCGCATGCCGGCAGCCTGAAAGTCGATGGCGGCGAAGTATCCGGGCCGTCACCGCAGCGCGGCATGGTGTTCCAGCATCACACGCTGTTTCCGTGGCGCACGGTGCGTGACAACGTTGCCTTCGGCCTGAAAATGCGCGGCGTCGGCAAGGCTGAGCGCCACCGCGCCGCTGACGAGATTCTCCAACTGGTCGGCCTCGAAGGTTTCGCCGAACGCTGGCCCGACCAGCTTTCCGGTGGCATGCAGCAACGCGTGGAAATCGCCCGAGTGCTGGTCAATCGTCCGCGCCTGTTATTGATGGACGAGCCGTTCGGCGCACTGGATGCGTTGACCCGCTTGAACATGCAGGAACTGCTGCTGGACATCTGGACGCGGATCCGCACCACCGTTGTCTTCGTCACTCACGACATCGATGAGGCGCTGTTTCTCGCCGACCGCTTGCTGGTGATGAGTGCGCGGCCGGGGCGAATCATCGAAGACTTGCGTCTGGATTTCACCCGGCCACGCACCAGTGAACTGGTCACCAGTCCTGAATTCTCGCGCCTCAAACGCCACTGCCTCGACCTGCTGCGCCACGACAACGACCGACCGCTGCCGCGCCTCAATCCGCTCGGCCTGCCTCCTGAAAACCCTTTGCCGCGATTTGCCCTATGACCTCTATTTTTGCTGTGACCGATAACGATGAAATCCTCGCCCTGCAACCGCGCCTGACTGCTGAAGATGCGGGTGTGCGGCGTATTGCGCTGATCGATCTGGCGGATCTCGAAGAGCCGGATGGCTTGCTCTGGCTGGTCGATCGCCTCGGCCAGGATCCTGCTGAAGAAGTTCGCGCTGAAGCCGCGAGGTTGCTGGAGGCCTGGGAAGATGCTGAGGTCGTGCAGGCCTTGTGCGAGGCGCTGACTGATCCGTCGCCCGCCGTGCAATCCGCCGCTGCACAAAGCCTGAGTCTGCTCAAGACTGAAGCAGCGGGGCGGGTGATTCTGCCGTGGACCGATCACGCCGACGTCAGCGTGCGCATCGCCGCATTCCGGGCCTTGCGTGAGTTGCGTTTCGCCGATGTTGCGCCGGCGGCGGTCGCTGCGCTGAACGATGCCGACGCCAGCGTTCGTCGTGAAGCCGTGGGCGTGCTCGGCTGGCTCAAGCAACTCGACGCTTTGCCCGCCCTGGCACGATTGGCCAGCGCTGACCCGGACACCGAGGTCCGCCGTGCTGCGACTGGCGCTTTGGGCCTGGCCTCCAGCGCCGAAGTGTTGCCAGCCCTGCGCCAGGCCTTGCAGGACGAAGCCTGGCAAGTACGCGAAGAAGCCGCGACAACCCTGGGCAAGGTCGGCCACATTGATGCTGGCACCGCGCTGGTTGAAGCCTTGTGCGACGACTACTGGCAAGTGCGCCTGCGCGCCACTCGCAGCCTTGGTCGTTTGCAATTTGCCCCGGCACTGGACGCGCTGATCGACACCCTCGGCCATCGCATCAGCAACCTGCGCAAAGAGGCCGCGCTGGCCTTGGGCGAACTGAATGATCGCGGCGCCGTGGCGGCCTTGCAAGCTGCGCAGGACGACGGCGACCCGGAAGTGCGCAAAGCCGTGCGCATTGCCTTGAGTCAGTTGCAATGAACCCGCTGTCAGTCGGTAACTCGCAGAGTGAAGGGACGCTACGATTGAGCTGGCCGGACGGCCGCGAACAACAGCTCAACCACGCCGAACTGCGCCGTCAGTGCCCATGCTCGCAATGCCGCGCGTTTCGCCTGAAAGGCCTGACGCCGATGGTAGATGACCGCGTACGCTTGATCGAACTCAACCCGCAGGGCTATGGCGTGCAACTGGTCTTCAGCGACGGCCACCAGCGCGGCATCTACCCGTGGGCCTATCTGGCAAACCTCATCCCCTGATTCACCACATCCCCCTGTAGGAGTGAGCCTGCTCGCGATCGCGGTGTGTCATTTAACAATGATGTTGGCTGATCCACCGCTATCGCGAGCAGGCTCACTCCTACAAGGGATCTGCGCAGTATCCAGGTTATTGCGCAGCCGTCATCGAAGGCCGGCAGCCATGAAAAATATCCAGCCCCGGCTGATACACCGAGGTCTTCACCTCAAACAACCCCAGCACCGAATGAAACAGGTTGTCATGGCTCAAATCCGTCTGCCCGGTTTTGCCTTGCAGACAACCGCGATCAATCCCTTCGCTGGCGAGCGTGCCATTGCCGAACCACATCACCATCGGCACATGGGTCTGCGCTTCAGGTGCCAGCGCATAGGGCGCCGCATGCAGATACAGGCCATTCTCGCCTAGCGACTCGCCATGATCGGAGACATACACCATCGAGGTGTCCAGCGAATCCTGATTGTGTTTGAGCAGCTCGATGACCTTGGCGAGGAAATGGTCGGTGTAGAGAATCGTGTTGTCGTACACGTTGACCAGTTCATCGCGGCTGCAACTGCCCAACTGGTTGGTGTGGCAGATCGGTTTGAAGCGCTCCATGTCTTTCGGGTAGCGTTCGTAGTACTCGGGGCCGTGGCTGCCGTCCGCATGCAGGACAATGATTGCATGGCCCTTGAGGCTGTCGATGTAGCTTTGCAGATCGGCCAGCAGCGCCTCGTCGAGGCAGTTGTTGCCATCGCAGAACGGCCCCGGCTGATTCTTTGAAATATCGCGATGCGGCACGCGCAGGCAGGTGCCTTTGCAGTCACTGTTATTGTCCAGCCACAGCACTTGCACGCCGGCACGCTGGAGGATGTCGAGCAGGCCCTCGTAGGTTTTGCCTTTCTTGTCGCTGTAATCCTCACGCGGGAACATCGAGAACATGCACGGCACCGAGACCGCCGTCGACGTACCGCAGGAATGCACCTGGGTGAAATTGAGGATGTCGAGTTTGCTCAGTTCGGGGTTGGTCTCGCGCGCATAGCCGTTCAGCGAAAAGTGATCGGCGCGGGCGGTTTCACCGACCACAAACACCATCAGCGATTTCTTCTCGCGGCTCGCAGCCTTGGCGCTCATCACCGCGTCTTCGCCGATGGCCTGCACCACGAAATGCTTTTTGATGCCCAGGCGTTGTTTGGTGTATTTGCTGATCGCGTAGATGTAGTTGGTCGGGTTGATGAAGTGGGTGAGCTTGTCTTCTTCGCGAAAGATCGGCGCGTAGGTCGAATAGAACGCGCCCACCGATGCGGCGATCACCAGCACACAGGCAATGATCACCAGCACCTTATTGAGCAAGCCGCGAAAGAACGGCCGATAACTCACTGGCCAACGCCAGATCAGCGCTGCTGGCAGTACGCCGAGCAACAGCAGGTAAGCCAGCAGCTTGCCGTTGAACAGCGCGGTGGCTTCGGCAGGGTTGGTTTCGAAGACATTCTGGATCATCACCGTGTCGATGGTAATGCCGTATTCGTTCATGAAATACGCGGCGCAGGCCGAGAGCAGGGCGACCACGGTGAGTGCCGGTTTCAGTGTCCAGCGAAACGACACCAGGGTCAGCAGCAGGGTGATCGCGGCCCACAAAAACAGCGCAAACGAGGCGAAAAACGCCAGTTTGTGCGCGCCTTGCAGGGTGATCAGCGTACCCAGCGCCTTCCAGGTCGCCAGGTTGTACAACGCCACCAGCGCCAGGGAAAACAGCAGCACCAGTCGGGTAGGAGTGATGGACGGTAAACGCAGTCCGTTGCCCAAAGCCATGTCAAACATCCCTCTACATGAAGAGAAAAACCACGCGGTTGCGCGGGTAACTGTAGAAGAACATTAGTAAAAAAATCGTAAACATCCTGTAACAACTACCGAATTCAAAGCAAATCCTTGTAGGCCTTCGCCTGCTCGCGATAGCGGTGTGTCAGGTGTCGATGTGTTGTCTGACACACCGCTATCGCGAGCAGGCGAAGGCCTACAATGGATCTCGGTGGGGTCAGAAAGATTTGCTGACGCTGGCGACGAGGGTGGCGGTGCAGACGTCCTTGAAACCCCAGTTACTCAGGCACTGGCTCTGTGAAAGATCGGTATCGATATAGCTCAACCCCAACACCACGCCGGCCAGATTGTGGGTGAGTTTGACCTCCCATTCCCGATAACTGTCCTCCGCCTGCCCGGACGCCGAGTACAAATGCGGATCCTTGAAATCCATATTGCCGTAGCGCAACTTCAATCCTGAGTCGTACGGCAGTTCAGTTTCATAACCGATGTAGCTGTACAGCGAACTCTGCTTGCTATCGATCCCCGGCGCATCGCTGGAGTAGTACGCCGCCAGCTTCACCCCATAAACCCCGAGAATCCCGTAAACCTCGCTCTGGTTGAACTGGCTTTCCTTGGGGTAGGCGTACTTGATGTAGCCCAGATCGAGGCTGACATCCTCGGTCGCCTGCCACAGCCAACCGCCGTAGTAATCGACTTCCTGACGGGTTTTCAGGCCACCGCCGAAATCGACGTTGGAACTCCACGCGCCGAGGTACAGACCGCTGCTGTGAGCGAAGGTCAGGCCGGCCTGCACGGCAGGGTCGTTTTGCGTTTGCGAGATGCCGCGAGTGCGGTAATCGCTGGCCAGGGTCAGGTCGACCAACAGCGCAAAGTCATCGTTCAAGGGGATCGCAAAACTGCTCAAGGGCAGCACGCTCAAGAAACTCAGGGCGAACAGGGGCAAGGCTTTCATGTGAAGTCCCGATGTTGTGATTATTTTTGGGCAGTACGAAAACTGTGGAGGGAATGCAATCTCAGCCACCCTCACAGTCCCTGTGGGAGCGAGCTTGCTCGCGAAGGCGGTGGGTCAGTCAGTGAAGATGTTGAATGGACTGGCCTCTTCGCGAGCAAGCTCGCTCCCACAGGGTGGGATGGTTGTTGTTATTTTGCGGCGGTATAGACCTGACGGCCGCCGAACCAGGTCTGCAGAACCTGGGTGTCATGCAGGGCTTTGTTGTCGACGCTGAACACGTCGCGGTCGAGGACGATAAAGTCAGCCTGTTTGCCCGGCGTCAGCGAGCCGATCTGTTTCTCCAGGCCAATCGTCCGTGCGGCGTTGATGGTGTAGGCATAAAACATCGTGTCGCGGTCCAGACGCTCATCGGCATTGAGCACGCCCAACGGGCCAACGCGGGTGATCGCCTGCGCCATGGCGTTGAACGGATTCGGCGTCGACACCGGCCAGTCACTCGCGCCGGCAATCGTCGCGCCTTGTTTCAGCAGCGAATGCGCCGGGTACTGGTAGCGGAAGGCGAGGGCGCTGACGTAGGGCTTGATCATGTCAGTGGTGTAATCGTCGGCGCTGGCCCACAGCAGTTGCATCGAGGCGATCACGTTGAGCGGCTTGAAACGGGCGAACTCTTTCGGGTTGACCATTTGCAGGTGAGTGATCGAGTGGGTCACGCCGCTCTGCCGATCCTTGCGCGCCTGGGCGATGCCGTTCAGCGATTCACGCACCGCGCGGTCGCCGATCGCATGGATGTGCACCAGCCAGCCGCGCTGGTCGATGGCGCTGACCAGATCACCGAAATGCTGCGGATCGATCAGCAGTTCGCCCTGTTTGTGCGAGTTGCTGTAGGGGTCGATCATCGCCGCGCTTTGCGCCGGGAACTCGATCACGCCGTCGGCGAAGATCTTGATCCCGGGTAGGGTCAGGTTGGGGATGCCTTGAAATTGCTGGCGCACCTTGTCCAGCGTATCGAGGTCGGCGGGCACGCTTTTCGGGTTGGCCACCAGCAGCGCCGCGACGTGCACGCTCATGTCGCCGCTTTGCGACAGCGCTTTATAGGCCGGCAGCACGCCGACGGTTTTCTCGGTCGGTTTGAGCGCGAACACCGCTTCACCCGGTGCGGCGTTGGCGGCCGGGTCCATCCACGCGGTGATACCGAGGCTGTTGTTGTAGCGCACCGCAGATTTCGCCGCGTTCAACATGTCGGCAGGGCTTGGCACCGGCATTTTCGAGGCGACCCGGTCCCAACCGGCGTCGACCACAAAGCCGTTCGCCTCACCGTTGGCCAGTTTGCCGATGGTGTCTTTTTCTGCGTCGGGCAGGGTTTTCAGCAGCGCAGCGTCGATACCTGCGCGTTTGAGCATGACGTTGTTGGCCCACGCGGTGTGGTGGTCGCTGCCGATGAACACCACCGGCACATTGGCCCATTCGCCGCTGTTGAAGGTTTTGCCGAGTGCTTCGGCTTGCGCCCAGTAAGCCGAACTCATGCCGGCGATGCTCAGCACATCACCGTGTTTCGCTTTGCCGTTTTCGCGCCAGTCGCGCAGGCGTTTTTGCAGCTCGTCGAGGGCGACGACTTCGTCTTCCATGTTCGCCGAGACCATTTCCAGTCCGCCGAAAATCGCGTGGGAATGGCTGTCGATCAGGCCGGGCATCAACGCTTTGCCCTTGAGGTCGATGACTTTTGTGCCGGGTTCGATCAAGGCTTTGATCTGTGCGTCGGTGCCGACTTTCAGCACTTTGCCGTTCTCCACGGCCAGGGCCTGAACCTTGGGTTGCGCACGGTCAGCGGTAAAAATCTTGCCGTTGAGCAGGATCAGATCAGGTGCTGCCATGGCTTCCATCGAGGCAAAACTTACAGCGGCTACCAACAGACTCGGGATGAATCTTTTCATTGAAGATTTCCTTGTTATTGCGTCTGATGGCGAGATTAGTGGCTGGTAGCGGCTGACAGAACGCCTCCCTCACGAAAAACGTTTTTGCCTGAATGGAAAAAGCATGGACAAGTTGGGTGCATTGAAAATGTTCGTGGTCACCGCGCAGCTCGGCAGTTTCAGCCGCGCCGCCGAGCAGTTGGGCAAGACCCCGTCGGCGCTGACCAAAGCGGTCAATCACCTGGAATCGGAGCTGGGCGCACGGCTGTTCGAGCGCAGCACGCGGCGGATTTTGCTCACCGAAATCGGCCGGGTGTACCTGGAAACCGCGCGGCTGGTGTTGCAGCGGCTGGACGAGGCCGGCGAGGAAATCGAGCAGTTGCAGCACGGCTTGCGCGGCAGCCTGAAAATCACTGCGCCGCTGGCGTATGGGCGGGCGTTTCTCGATGAGGTGTGTGACGGCTTTTTGCAGCAATATCCGCAGATCAGCCTGCAAGTGGATCTGTGCGATGCGTTCGTCAATCTGCTGGAAAGTGGTTACGACCTGGCGTTGCGTGAGGGTCACGATGATTTGCCAGGGCTGATTGCGCGGGTGGTCGGCAGCAATCGTCTGGCGTTGTGCGGTAGCCCGGAATATCTGGCGCGCAAAGGCTTGCCGGTCAATCCGCAGACGCTTGAGCAGCATGAATGGCTGCTCTATCAGCATCCGTTGCTCAGCCGCGAATTCTGGTGGGCCGAGCGCGACGGGCAGCGCTTGAGCCTGACGCAACCGACGGCGCCGCGATTGCGCAGCGACAATTATGACTTGTTGCTGGCCAGTGCCCTGGCCGGGCGCGGTTTGCTGCACACGCCGCTGTGGAGCGCCGCGCCGTACATCGCCGACGGGCGACTGGTGCGGGTCATGGCTGACTATGAAATCGACCCGGACACCTTTGGTCCGCACATTCTGGCGGTGTATCCGAGCCATCGGCGGGCCACGGCCAAGGTTGTCGCCTTCATTGATTACATCGCCGCATTTCTCGCCGAACGCGGTTTGAACTGACTGGCGGCGCTTGTCAGGAAAATCCTACAGGAGTACAAATGTACTCCATGACGAACCTGACTCCCCGCCGTACCGCCATCCTGACGTTTATCCGCGATCGAATCGCCGAACACGGTCAGCCCCCAAGCCTCGCTGAAATCAGCGAGGCTTTTGGTTTTGCCTCGCGCAGCGTGGCGCGCAAGCACGTGCTCGCGCTCACTGAAGCCGGTTTTATCGAAGTCAATCCGCATCAGGCCCGGGGCATTCGCCTGCTCGGGCAGCCGCCGCGTCCGGAACTGCTCGATATCCCTGTGCTCGGCCGCGTCGCTGCCGGTGCGCCGATTGGCGCCGATGCCGACATTCATAGCCGCTTGCTGCTCGATCCGGTGCTGTTCTCGCGCACACCCGATTACATGCTGCGGGTGCAGGGCGATTCGATGATCGAGGACGGCATTCTCGACGGCGATCTGGTCGGCGTGCGACGCAATCCCGAGGCACTCAACGGCCAGATCGTCGTGGCGCGGCTCGACGGTGAAGTCACCATCAAACGCTTCGAACGGTTCGGCGATGAAGTGCGCCTGTTGCCGCGCAACCCGGCGTACCAGCCGATTGTCGTGCGCGACGATCAGGATCTGGCCATCGAAGGGGTGTTCTGCGGTCTGGTGAGGCAAGGCTGATGGGCGCCGTCGTTGCGTTGGATACGCTGTTCAATGGCGGCCAGGTCTGGAAGGGTCGGCCTGCGCCACCCGCTGCCAGTCCGCAACCGACCGGGCACGCCGCGCTGGACGCAGCATTGCCCAGCGGTGGCTGGCCGGAAGCGGCGCTGAGTGAAATCCTTTTGGCCGGCCCGGGTGTCGGCGAGCTGCAACTGGTCTGGCCAACGCTGGCGCGGTTGTCGGCGGCGGGCGAGCGCATCGTGCTGGTGGCGCCGCCGTTCGTGCCGTACCCGCAGGCGTGGGAAAACGCCGGGGTCGATCTGCGCCAGTTGTCGGTGATTCAGGCCAGCGAGCGCGATGCCTTGTGGGCGGCCGAACAGTGTTTGCGTTCCGGCAGTTGCGGCGCGGTGCTGTGCTGGCCGCACAAGGCCGATGACCGCGCGTTGCGGCGTTTGCAGGTGGCGGCGGAAACCGGCCAGACCCTGGCGTTTGCCTGGCGCCCCTTGAGCGAAGCGGTCAACCCGTCACCGGCGGCGTTACGCATTGCCATCGACGCCAAACCTGCGCAGTTGCGCGTGCTCAAGTGCCGTGGCGGTTTGGCGCGTGCGGCACCGATTGCCTTTGCCGTGGGGCATTGAGGTCGCCATGCGCTGGGTGTGTATTCTGTTTCCGCAATTGGCCCTCGACGCCGTGCTGCGTCAACGTCCCGATCCCGATGAGCCATTAGTGCTGCTCAGCGGGCCGGCCCAGCGCCGGGTGCTGCAAGCGGTCAACCCGGCGGCGCGCAAACTCGGTTTGCGCGCTGGCCAGTCGATGACCGCCGCCCAAGCGATGAGCAAAGGTTTTGCCACGGCGGATTACGAGGCGGCCGAGGTCGAGCACTGGCAGCAGTTTCTCGCTGCGTGGGCTTACCGCTTCAGTTCGCAGGTCAGCGTGCATTACCCGCGCACCGTGGTGTTCGAGATCGAATCCAGCCTGGGTCTGTTCGGTTCGTGGGCGCAGTTCGAAGCACGACTGCGCCAGGAACTGACCGACCTGGGCTTCCGCCATCGCATCGTTGCCGCACCGAATCCGGTGGCGGCGCGGGTGCTGGCCAATGCTTACGACGGGCTGGTAGTGCCGGACGGCGAGGCCTTGCAGCATCACCTCGGCCAGTTGCCCGTCGACCGCGTCGGCCTGGAACCGGCGGTGGCCACGGCGTTGTCGCGCATGGGCCTGCGCAATCTTACTCAGGTGCAGAGCCTGCCGCGTCAGGCACTGGCGCGGCGTTTCGAGGCGCAGATGCTCAAGCATCTCGACACCTTGTTTGGTGCGCGACCCTTGGCGCTGGCGTTCTACCTGCCGCCGGATCGTTTCGATGTGCGTATCGAACTGAATTTCGACGTGCAATCTCATCAGGCATTGCTGTTCCCGTTACGCCGTTTGACCGGCGATCTGTCGGCGTTCCTCTGCGGACGTGACAGCGGCGTACAGCGTTTCGACCTGCATCTGGAACACGCCGGGCTGCCGGACAGCGTGATCAAAGTCGGTTTGCTCAGCGCCGAACGTGATCCGGCGATGCTCTTCGAACTGGCGCGCGGGCGCCTGGAGCAAGTGCAGGTCGAGGCGCCCGTGCGTGGCTTTCGCCTGCGCGCCGAGGATCTGCCGAGTTTCGTCCCGCAGTTTCAGGAGCTGTTCGACGACCGTCCGCAGCAGACCTTGCCTTGGGAGCAATTGCGCGAACGCCTGCGCGCACGCTTGGGCGATGACGCCGTGCAGGGGCTGCGCTTTCAGGCCGATCATCGGCCGGAGTGCGCGTGGCAGCACGGCGTCGACAAACAACGCTGCGCAGGCTTGCCGAGTGTGCACCGTCCGGGCTGGCTGCTCGGCGAGCCGCAAAGCGTGGCGGAGGGTTCGGCGCGGATTCTCATGGGCCCGGAGCGTATCGAGTCCGGCTGGTGGGACGGTGACGATGTACGCCGCGATTACTATCTGATCCAGAACCGCGCCGGTCAGCAGGGTTGGGCTTATCGCGCGGTGGGTGAGGGCGGTCCGTTGTGGCTGCAGGGCTGGTTTGCATGAACGACGGTTATGCCGAACTGCACTGTCTGTCGAACTTCAGTTTCCAGCGCGGTGCCTCCAGTGCGCTGGAACTGTTCCAGCGCGCGAAAAAGCACGGCTATCAGGCGCTGGCGATCACCGATGAATGCACGCTGGCCGGGATCGTTCGGGCCTGGCAAGCGGCAAAATCAGTTGAGCTACCGCTGATCATTGGCAGTGAAGTGCGCATCGAAAACGGCCCGAAACTGCTGTTGCTGGTGGAGAACCTGGCGGGTTATCAGGCCTTGTGCGGTTTGATCACCCGTGCCCGACGGCGTATGCAGAAAGGCCAGTATCAGGTGTTGCGCGAGGACTTCGACGAAGCACTGCCGGGATTGCTGGTGTTGTGGGTGCCGGACTCGCTTGATCAGGTGGACGAGGGCCGTTGGCTGCGGCAGACCTTCGGCGAACGCCTGTGGCTGGCGGTGCAATTGCATCGTGGCCAGGACGATCAGCAGCGGCTGGCGGCATTGCTGAGTCTGGCCGCCGAGTTGCAGATTCCGGCCGTGGCCAGCGGCGATGTGCACATGCACGCCCGTGGCCGGCGCGCCTTGCAGGACACCATGACCGCTATCCGCCATCACGTCCCGGTGGCCGAAGCCGGGCTGCGTTTGCACCCCAATGGCGAGCGGCATTTGCGCAGCGTCGAGGTATTGCGCGAGTTGTATCCGCAGGCCTTGCTCGACGAGTCGGTGAAGCTGGCCCGGCGCTGCACCTTCGATCTGGGCGAGTTGCGTTATCAATACCCGAAAGAGCTGGTTCCCGAGGGACACAGCGCCAGTTCATGGCTAAGGCAACTGACCAAGGAAGGCATCGCCTGGCGCTGGAAAAAAGGCGCGCCCTTCAAGGTGCTGAGGCAGATCAATAAAGAGCTGAAGCTGATCGCCGAACTCGGCTACGAAAGCTACTTTCTCACCGTGCACGACGTGGTGCGCTTTGCCCGTGAGCAAAAAATCCTCTGTCAGGGCCGTGGTTCGGCAGCCAACTCGGCGGTGTGTTTTGCCCTGGGTATCACCGAGATCGACCCGGACCGCACCACGCTGCTGTTCGAACGCTTCATGTCCAAGGAACGCAACGAACCGCCGGATATCGACGTCGACTTCGAACACGAACGCCGTGAAGAAGTCCTGCAATACGTGTTCCGTCGCTATGGCCGCCGTCGCGCAGCACTGACCGCAGTGGTCAGCACCTACCACGCCGCCGGCGCGGTACGTGATGTGGCCAAGGCCTTGGGTCTGCCGCCGGATCAGATCAATGCATTGGCCGATTGCTGCGGCCACTGGAGCGATGAAACCCCGCCGGTCGCGCGTCTGCTGGAAGGTGGTTTCGACCCCGACAGCCCGGTGTTGCGCCGGGTGTTGAGCCTGACCGGGCAACTGATCGGCTTCCCCCGGCACCTGTCGCAACACCCCGGCGGCTTCGTGATTTCCGAACAGCCGCTGGACACGCTGGTGCCGGTGGAGAACGCGGCGATGGCCGAGCGCACGATCATCCAGTGGGACAAGGACGACCTCGACGCGGTCGGCCTGCTCAAGGTGGATATCCTTGCTCTCGGCATGCTCAGTGCAATCCGCCGCTGCTTCGACTTGCTGCGACGTCACCGTAATCTGGACTTGAGTCTGGCGACGATTCCGCCTGAAGACAAACCGACCTACGAGATGATCAGCCGCGCCGACACCATCGGCGTGTTTCAGATCGAATCCCGCGCACAGATGTCGATGCTGCCACGCCTGAAACCGGCGAAGTTCTACGATCTGGTGATCGAAGTGGCCATCGTCCGCCCGGGGCCGATTCAGGGCGGGATGGTCCATCCGTACCTGCGCCGCCGCAATAAAGAAGAAGAGGAAACCTATCCGTCGCCGGAGCTGGAAGTGGTGCTCAAACGCACCCTCGGCGTGCCGCTGTTTCAGGAACAGGTCATGCAGATCGCCATCGTCGCCGCCGACTACAGCCCCGGCGAGGCCGATCAGTTGCGCCGCTCGATGGCCGCGTGGAAACGCCACGGTGGCTTGGAGCCGCACAAGGAACGCCTCGCCGCCGGGATGAAGAAGAACGGCTACACACCGGAGTTCGCCGCGCAGATTTTCGAGCAGATCAAAGGCTTCGGCAGCTACGGTTTTCCCGAATCCCACGCTGCCAGTTTTGCCTTGCTGACCTACGCCAGTTGCTGGCTCAAGTGCCACGAACCGGCGGCGTTCGCCTGTGCGCTGATCAATAGCTGGCCGATGGGCTTCTACAGCCCGGACCAGATTCTCCAGGACGCACGCCGGCATCAGTTGCAGATCCGTCCGGTCGACGTGCGCGCCAGTGATTGGGATTGCAGCCTGGAAACCACCACAGCGGCGCAACCGGCGATTCGCATGGGCCTGCGGATGATCAAGGGCTTTCGCGAGGACGATGCCCGGCGCATCGAAGCGGCGCGGGCGGGCGGGGCGTTTGCCGATGTCGCCGATCTGGGCGAGCGGGCGGCGCTCGACAGTCGGGCGCAGGCGTTGCTCGCTGATTCCGGGGCGTTGCGCGGCTTGGCCGGGCATCGGCATCGGGCGCGCTGGGAAGTCGCCGGGGTGCAGAAACAGCTGGGTCTGTTTGCCGGGTTGCCGAGTCAGGAGGAGGCCGAGGTGGTGCTTCCCAAACCCAGCGTTGGCGAGGATCTGCATGCCGATTACAGCACCGTCGGCACGACGTTGGGGCCGCATCCGCTGGCGCTGTTGCGCGGTGAACTCAAGGCGCGGCGCTGTCGCAGTTCTCAGGAATTGCTCGACGTCGAACACGGCCGACCGGTGAGCGTCGCCGGGCTGGTGACGGGGCGGCAACGACCGGGCACCGCCAGCGGTGTGACCTTCGTGACCCTGGAAGACGAGTTCGGCAACGTCAACGTGGTGGTCTGGCGCGATCTGGCCGAGCGTCAGCGGCAAGTGCTGGTCGGTTCGCAGTTGCTCAAGGTGGATGGCCGCTGGGAGCGCGAAGGCGAAGTGCGCCACCTGATCGCCGGCCGCTTGAGCGACCTCAGCCCGTTGCTCAATGGTATCCGCGTGCAGAGCCGCGATTTCCACTGATCCCAGGCCAAACACAAAACCCCGGTAGGGTTTTGTGTGTACTCAAGAAAGCCAATTCACTGGCGTCAAAAAAACCTGTCACGAATGATGGCACTTTGTCATAATGCCGCCCCTTTTCAGCTCCCGCCGCGCATTGCCGCGTCGGGACATCCCCGTTTTTCAAAAGGAATATTCAGTGAGAATGATCTCCCGGATGCTGGTTTCAGGCGTCGCGATTGCTGTGCTCGGCACGATTGCCGGCACACTCGCCGGTTGCGCCACCGAAAGCTCCCGCGCGCTGCCGGTGACCAAGGTAGAAAGCGCCACACAAGTCTGGACCGGCGTTCGCGTGCCAATGGCCGTGGGCAAGTTCGACAACCGCTCCAGCTACATGCGCGGGATCTTCTCCGACGGCGTCGACCGTCTCGGCGGTCAGGCCAAGACCATCCTCATCACGCACTTGCAGCAGACCAACCGTTTCTCCGTACTGGATCGCGACAACATGGGCGAAATCCAGCAGGAAGCGGCGATCAAGGGCCAGGCCCAGCGTCTGAAAGGTGCTGATTACGTGGTCACCGGTGACGTCACCGAGTTCGGCCGCAAAGAGACCGGCGACCACCAGTTGTTCGGCATTCTCGGCCGTGGCAAGACCCAGGTCGCCTACGCCAAAGTCAACTTGAACATCGTCAATATCAGCACCTCCGAAGTGGTGTATTCGACCCAGGGCGCCGGCGAATACGCCTTGTCCAATCGCGAAATCATCGGCTTCGGCGGCACCGCTGCCTACGACTCCACCCTCAACGGCAAAGTACTGGATCTGGCCATGCGCGAGGCGATCAATCGTCTGGTCGATGGCATGAACGCCGGTGCCTGGAAACCGGGCAACTGATCGACGCCCATTGCAAGGAGCAACACCCATGAATCTGACTTTGTCGCGCTCGTTAATGGCGCTGACGCTGGC
The DNA here is from genome assembly GCF_013363935.1 of Pseudomonas sp. 43A. Lineage (NCBI taxonomy): Bacteria > Pseudomonadati > Pseudomonadota > Gammaproteobacteria > Pseudomonadales > Pseudomonadaceae > Pseudomonas > Pseudomonas sp. 43A. The sequence continues at coordinate 4,259,689 of NZ_CP054880.1, read as the reverse complement.
CGCCAGCGCCTTGCTGACCGGTTGCAGCAGCCCGAAAACCCTGTATCAGTGGGAAGGCTACGAACCCCAGGTCTACGAATACTTCAAAGGCGAAGAGCCCAAAGAAGCCCAGGCCGAAGCGCTGGAACGTGACCTGCAGAAAATCCGCTCCACCGGCAGGGCCGTACCGCCGGGTTACCACGCCCACCTTGGCCTGCTCTATCTGAGCATGGGCAAGGACGACCAGATGGTGCAGCAGTTCAGAACCGAGAAAACCCTGTTCCCCGAGTCCGGCACGTACATGGATTTTCTGCTTAAAAACGCCAAGACCGGAGACGCGAAATGATCGCGCGCACCTTGAAACTGCTGGCCGCCGGTCTGGCCCTGACCGTACTGGGTGGCTGCGTCGCCCCCAAAACCGTGGACTACTCGGCCTACAAACAAGCGCGGCCGAAGACCATTCTGGTGCTGCCACCGCTGAACACCTCGCCGGACGTGAAGGCGTCGTACAGCCTGTTGTCGCAGGTGACGTTCCCGCTGGCCGAGGCCGGTTATTACGTACTGCCGATCACGCTGGTTGACGAGACGTTCCGCCAGAACGGCCTGACCACGCCGGACGATATCCATCAGGCACCGCCGAACAAACTGAAGGAAATCTTCGGTGCGGACGCCGCGCTGTACATCACGGTGACCGAATACGGCACGCGTTACATGGTGATCAGCAGTGAAACCGCAGTGACCGCGACGGCGAAACTGGTCGACCTGAAAAGCGGCACCACGCTGTGGACCGGTTCGGCGCGGGCGTCGAGCGAAGAGGGCGGCAACAACGGCGGTGGCGGTCTGATCGGCATGCTGATCACAGCCGCTGTGAAGCAGGTCATCAACAGCTCCACCGATGCCGGCTACCCGATTGCCGGTGTGGCGAGCAATCGTCTGCTCTCGGCCGGGCATCGCGCAGGCCTGCTGTACGGCCCACGCTCGCCGAAGTACGGCACAGACTGAATTATCAGCTGCGGCAGAAAACCACTGTAGGAGTGAGCCTGCTCGCGATAGCGGTGTGTCAGACACCACATCGACACCTGACACACCGCTATCGCGAGCAGGCTCACTCCTACAGGGGAATGCATTTCTCTGTTGGGTTATTTGGCAGCAGGCCAAAACCGCTCGCCACCGCCCGGCGCTTCCGTCCACGCTTGCAACGAGCGGGTCGGCAAATCGAAGTAATCGCGGGTTCGTGCGTAACCATGGCCACCCATGCGTCCGATCGCATCCAGGCCCAATTGATCGATGTACAGCGTCCTCGGATCGATCAGATCATCGCGCACATGCGCCATCAACACCTCGCCAAAAATGATCTCCTGCGACTGACCGATGTTCAGCGCCATCATCCGCCGGTATGCAATATATGAATGCAATTTGCAAAGGCCCGGATTAATCTGCGTTTCCATGGCCAGGCATCGCCAAGGGCTGGTTGCCTGACGCTAAAGGAGGGTTCGAATGACCGAGAAGAAACCGGAAACCACGGTCGACCGCGTCTACCAAGGGGTTTACGAGGCGATCAGCAAGCGTTCGTTGCGCCCGGGGATGAAGCTGGGCGAGGCCTCGCTGGCCGAGTTATTCAATGTCAGCCGCACGTCGGTGCGTGCTGCATTGAAGCAATTGGAGGCCGATGGCCTGGTCACCACCGAGCCCAATAAGGGGGCATCGGTGTCGTTGCCGAGCAATGAAGAGATCCGTTCGCTGTTCGAAACCCGCCGGCTGATCGAGATCGGCATCGTCACCGAACTGTGCCGGCGCAAGGACACGGCAGCGATGCAGGATCTGCGCGAACACCTGCTGCTGGAAGATCAAGCGCACGCCGCAGGCGACCATGAACGGCTGATTCATCTGCTCGGCGAGTTCCACATCAAACTGGCGCGCAGCCTCAACAACCCGGTGCTGCTCGACTGGTTCCAGAAGTTGATATCCCGCGCTTCGCTGTATGCCGCGGCACTGGACGACGACAGCCACGAAGTCTGCCGCGATGACGAACACCTGCGACTGATCGAGTACATCGAAGCCGGCAATCAGAGCGCCGCCATCGAACTGACCTGCACCCATCTCAACGGCATCGAGAAGGCCATTCTCGACGTCGCCGCCAAAATGAAAACTGGCTACCATCCGCTCAAGCACCTGATCGGGGTCTAGCCCCGGACAGCGATGAAATCGGCTATATATCATATGAAACCAATACGACTGGAGGCGCTCGAAACAGACGGGCATTGCGTCGTTCTGGCGTCGCGATTTATCGGGCAATCAACTAAGGGCACTGAGTCAGTCGATGCAGTTTTTATCCGATAGCCATGGTTGTGACGGCTGGAGAGGCGAAATGGCCGGGCGCATCAGTGCGTTCGACTGGCGCCACACCGAACTCGGCCCGCTGAACAGCTGGCCAGCCAGCCTGTGCAGCGCGGTGCAATTGATGCTGGCCTCGCCACTGCCGATGGTCATGCTCTGGGGCCGCGCCGGCTACATGATCTACAACGACGCCTATTCGATATTTGCCGGTGGTCGCCATCCATATCTGCTCGGTTCACCGGTAGAGCTGGGCTGGCCGGAAGTCGCCGAGTTCAACCGGCATGTGGTCGACACCTGTCTGGCGGGCGGCACTTTGTCCTTCCGCAACAAAGAACTGGTGCTGTTGCGCGACGGCGTCCCCGAAGACGTCTGGATGGATTTGTATTACAGCCCGGTGGCCAATGATGACGGAGCGCCCGGCGGGGTGATGGCCATGGTGGTGGAAACCACCGAATTCATGCACTCCGAACGCCGGCGTCAGGCGGCAGAACAAGCCTACCGCGCTGACAATGAGCGGGTCCGTCTGGCGCTGAATGCCGGGGCCTTGCTCGGCTCGTTTGTCTGGGACGTGAAAAACAACACATTGTCCGCGGATGAGCGTTTTGCCCGTACGTTCTCGTATCCGCCGGATCACGACCTGAGCAATCTGGCCCAGGACATTGCTGAATCGCGCATCCATCCCGATGACCACGCCTGGGTGCAAGAGCGCGTCGCCCATTCCGTGCAGACCGGCGAGCCATATAACGCCGAGTATCGCGTCCGGCGTAGTGACGGCAGTTATCTGTGGGTGTTGGCCAGTGGCGCGTGTGAGTTCGACGAACACGGTGCGCCGCTGCGTTTTCCCGGGATACTGATCGACATTCATGAGCGCAAGATTGCCGAAGAATCCCTGCTCAAATTTACCCGCAACCTCGAACAGCGCGTGGGCGAGGAAGTCGAGGCGCGGCTGGCGGCTGAAGAGCAGTTGCGCCAGTCGCAGAAACTCGAAGCGATTGGCGGGCTGACCGGCGGTGTCGCTCACGACTTCAATAATCTGCTGCAAGTGATCGCCGGCAATCTGCATCTGCTCGCGCGCCACGAACCGAACAACGCCAATGTGCAGCGCCGGGTCAGTGCCTCGCTGGCGGCGGTCGAACGCGGCGCCAAGCTGTCCTCGCAATTGCTCGCGTTTGCCCGGCGCCAGCCGTTGTCGCCGGCAGTGTGCAATCCGCGGCAGATCTTCGAAGGTGTCGGCGAATTGCTGCAGCGAGCGCTGGGCGAAACCATTCAGATCGATGTGCAGCTGCCGCAGCAACCGTGGCATATCAACGTCGACCGCAACCAGTTGGAAAACGCCATTCTCAACCTGGCGATCAATGCCCGTGATGCGATGAAGGGCGAGGGCACCATTGCGCTCAGCGCCGCCAACGTGCGCCTCGATCGCGAGTTCTGTGCCGGTAAAGGCATCGTTTCCGGCGAGTTTGTCCGCGTCGGTGTCAGTGACACCGGTGCCGGCATCGCGCCAGGCATTCTCGAGCAGGTTTTCGAACCGTTTTTCACCACCAAGGCTGACGGTCAGGGCACCGGCCTGGGCCTGAGCATGGTGTTCGGTTTCGTCAAACAGAGCGGCGGCCACGTCGAGATCGCCAGTACCCTCGGCGAGGGTACGCGGGTGCAGTTGTACTTCCCGCGCAGCCTGCGCCCGATCCTTGATGAGTCGCCCAATCTGCAACGGCAGCAGAGCGGCGGCCACGAGACGATTCTGGTGGTCGAGGACAACGACGCGGTGCGCGCCTCGGCCGTTGAGTTGTTGCGCGAGGAGGGTTACCGCGTGTTGACCGCCGGCCACGGCGATGCGGCCATGCAAATGCTGCTGGAAGGCACCGACGTCGACCTGATCTTCACCGATGTGGTCATGCCGGGGCTGATCAAAAGCTCTGACCTGTTCGCCTGGGCCAAGGTGCAGACGCCGCCGGTGGCGGTACTGTTCACCTCCGGGCACACCCGCGACATCATCTCGCGCAATCACCAATTGAGTCCTGATACTCACTTGCTCGGCAAACCGTACAGCCCCGAAGCCTTATTGCAGATGATTCGGGTGGTTCTCGGCAACTGAGCGCTGAACATTCCTTTATCAAGGCAGGTCGATGACTTCCAAACGCACCTCCAAAGCACCCGCCGGCATGGTCCGGGTGCGCGGCGCCCGTGAACACAACCTCAAGAACGTCGATATCGACATTCCCCGCGATGCTCTCGTGGTGTTTACCGGAGTGTCCGGTTCGGGCAAGTCGTCGCTGGCATTTTCAACCTTGTATGCCGAAGCCCAGCGTCGTTACTTCGAATCGGTGGCGCCGTATGCGCGACGGCTGATCGATCAGGTTGGCGTGCCGGATGTCGACTCCATCGAGGGCCTGCCGCCGGCCGTGGCTCTGCAACAGCAGCGCGGTACGCCGAGTACGCGTTCGTCGGTGGGCAGTGTCACCACGTTGTCGAGCCTGATCCGAATGTTGTACTCGCGCGCCGGCAGTTATCCGCCTGGGCAGCCGATGTTGTACGCCGAGGATTTCTCGCCGAACACCCCGCAAGGCGCCTGCCCGGAGTGCCATGGTCTCGGCCGCGTCTATGAAGTCACCGAAGCGCTGATGGTGCCCGATCCCAACCTGACCATCCGCCAACGCGCGGTGGCGTCCTGGCCGTTGGCATGGCAGGGCCAGAACCTGCGCGACATCCTCGTAACCATGGGCATCGATGTCGACATCCCGTGGAAAAAGCTGCCGAAAAAGCAGCGCGACTGGATTCTCTTCACCGAAGAAACCCCCACCGTGCCGGTGTATGCCGGGCTGACCCCGGAAGAAACCCGCGTCGCCCTCAAACGCAAGATGGAACCGAGTTATCAAGGCACCTTCACCGGCGCCCGCCGCTACATCCTGCACACCTTCAGCCATTCGCAAAGTGCGCTGATGAAGAAGCGCGTCGCGCAGTTCATGCTCGGCAGCCCTTGCCCGTTGTGTGACGGCAAGCGCCTGAAACGTGAAGCGTTGTCGGTGACGTTTGCCGGGTATGACATCGGTGAGCTGTCGCAGATGCCTTTGCTGCAAGTGGCCGAAGTATTGCGGCCGGTGGCGGCGGCCAGTTATCTGCAGCAGGCCGAAGAAACCGGCGAGACCTTGAGCCACGCGCAAACCCGCGAGGCCCGCCAGCAGCGCGTGGCCCATGGTGCCAGCGGCCACGGCTCCGCGCCGGACGTGCGTCACACACCAAACCTGTCGCTGGAAAAGCGTCTGGCGGCGCAGCGCATTGCCGAGGATCTGCTCGAGCGGGTCAGCACGCTGACCGATCTGGGCCTCGGTTATCTGGCGCTGGAACGCAGCACGCCGACGCTGTCGTCCGGCGAGTTGCAGCGCTTGCGCTTGGCGACGCAGTTGGGCTCGCAATTGTTCGGTGTGATTTATGTCCTCGACGAACCTTCCGCCGGTTTGCACCCGGCCGATGGCGAAGCGTTGTTCGAGGCCTTGCAACGCTTGAAAGCTGACGGCAACACGCTGTTTGTGGTCGAGCATGATCTGGAAACCATGCGCCGCGCTGACTGGCTGATCGATGTCGGCCCGGCGGCGGGCGAGCAGGGTGGGCAAGTGTTGTACAGCGGCCCGCCGGCAGGTCTTGCCGAGATCGAACAGTCACAGACCCGCGCTTATCTGTTTGCCGAATCGCAGCGTCAGACACGCGCCGCGCGCAAACCGACGGCGTGGCTGAAACTCGATGGCATTACCCGCAACAACCTGAACAATCTGAGTGCCGAATTTCCCTTGGGCTGCTTCACCTCGGTGACGGGCGTGTCCGGCTCTGGCAAGTCGAGTCTGGTCAGTCAGGCGTTGCTGGAACTGGTCGGCGCGCAGTTGGGCCGTCCAACGCGGGAAAGCGAGACGCAAGAACTCAGCCTCGAAGACGACGCACCGCAACTCAGCAGCGGCCAGGTCACGTCGGGGCTGGAGTCGATCAAGCGACTGGTGCAGGTCGATCAGAAACCCATCGGCCGCACGCCACGCTCCAATCTGGCCACCTACACCGGTTTGTTCGACAACGTGCGCAAGCTGTATGCCGCGACCGACGACGCCCGGGCGGCGGGTTATGACGCCGGGCAGTTTTCCTTCAACGTCGCCAAGGGCCGTTGCGCCACCTGTGAGGGTGAAGGCTTTGTCAGTGTCGAGTTATTGTTCATGCCGAGTGTCTATGCACCGTGCCCGACCTGCCATGGCGCACGCTATAACCCGCAAACGCTGGCGATTCTCTGGCAGGGTTTGAGCATCGCACAGGTGCTGCAACTGACCGTGGAGGAGGCGGTGAAAGTCTTCGCCGAGCAACCGGGGATTCGCCGTTCACTGGAAGTGCTGCGGGACATTGGCCTGGGTTATCTGCGTCTGGGTCAGCCGGCCACAGAGTTGTCCGGCGGCGAAGCACAACGCATCAAACTGGCCACCGAATTGCAGCGCAACCAGCGCGGCGCAACCTTGTACGTGCTGGATGAACCGACCACCGGACTGCATCCGCGCGATGTTGATCGGTTGCTTGAGCAACTGGACACGCTGGTGACGGCGGGGCACACGGTGATTGTTGTCGAACACGAAATGCGTGTGGTGGCGCAAAGTGACTGGGTGATCGACATCGGCCCGGGGGCGGGGGATCAGGGCGGCAGGATTGTCGCTGCGGGCACACCGCAGAAGGTTGCGGCGAGCAAGAAGAGCCGGACGGCGCCGTTTCTGGCTAGGGCTTTGAACCGATAGTTGCTGCGGTCCAGTTGGCCCAATGAACTGGATATCAGTACACAAGCCCCCTGTGGGAGCGAGCCTGCTCGCGAAAGCGGAGTGTCAGTCACAGATGAAGTCACTGATTTGACGCCTTCGCGAGCAGGCTCGCTCCCACATTGGATCGGTAATCGACAGAAGTATCTGTGGGAGCGAGCTTGCTCGCGAAGGCATTAGATCAGGCACCATCAAGGGTGCGGCGAACCTTGTCGAGCAGTTCACTGATCTGAAACGGCTTGACCAGCATGTCCATGCCACTGCCGAGAAACACCTGACGATTGATCGCCGTTTCCGCATACCCGGTCATGAACAGGATCGGCAGTCCCTCGCGCCAACCCCGCGCCACATCCGCCAACTCCCGGCCGCTCATGCGCGGCAGGCCCACGTCGGTCAGCAGCAGATTGATTGACGAGTCGTTCTGCAATCGCTCCAGCGCCGTTTCGATATCCGCCGCCTGAGTGCAGCGATAGCCCGCGTCTTCCAGCACTTCAGTGACAAACATGCGCACCGACGGCATGTCTTCGACTATCAGCACATGCTCACCACTGCCTTGCGGATCGACCACCGGCGCGGGGATGTCGGCGCCTGTCGGGTCGGTGGTGGCCGGCAACATGATGGTCACTTCGGTGCCACGCCGCGCCACACTGCGGATGTGCGCGTCGCCACCCGACTGGCGGGCAAAACCGTAGATCGTTGACAGCCCCAGTCCTGTGCCCTGACCCAACGGCTTGGTGGTGAAAAACGGATCGAAGACCTTATCGATGACGTTGTGCTCGATCCCGGTACCGTCGTCGCGCACCGACAGCGCCACGTAAGCGCCATCGGCCAGATTCGGATCGCCGTGGGAGTACGCGGCGTAGGTGTTGACCCAGATATTGCCGCCCGCCGGCAGCGCATCGCGGGCGTTGATCACCAGATTCAATACTGCGCTTTCCAGCTGCACCGGGTCGACCAGGGCGATGGCCGGTTTGCTGGTCAGTTCAAGCTTGAGGCTGATCCGTTCACCGATGGTGCGCACCAGCAATTCTTCCAGCGAACGGACTTGGTCGTTGATGTCTACGGGCCGCGTATCCAGCGGCTGCTGACGGGCGAAGGCGAGTAAACGATGAGTCAGGGACGCGGCACTCATCGCCGAATTCAGCGCCGCTTCGCTGTAAAACTGCACCTTGTCCAGACGCTGATCGGCGACTCGTTTCTGGATAAGTTCGAGGCTGGTGATGATCCCGGTCAGCAGGTTGTTGAAGTCGTGGGCGATACCGCCAGTGAGCTTGCCCAGTGCGTCCATCTTCTGCACTTGCAGCAACTGCGCCTCGGCGCGCGCACGTTCGGCGACTTCCTTGGCCAGTTGCGTGGTGGTGTCATCCAGACGCGCCAGATGCGAGCGCTCGCGATGGCGGTGTTCGGTAACGTCTTCGACGAACACCAGGCTCAACTCTGGCGTGCGGTACGGTGAAATCTGCCACTCGGTCTCGCGAATTTCACCCTGCACGCGCATGTTCAGCGTGCCTTTCCAGCGTTCGCCATCGACCAGGCGCAGACGCAGCTCATTGAGGATGGCGCTCTGCTCCTCGGCGAAGCATTCACGCAGGATTTTCGGGTCCTGATTGTCGAGAATCAGTTGGGCGAAGGCCTGGTTGCACTCATGCACCTTGAGGCTGGCATCGAGCACTGCGATAGGTGCGGACACATTGGCGAAAATCTCGCGGAATCGCGCTTCACTTTCGCGCAGGGCATTTTCCGTGTCGCGCACCCGCAACAGCGTACGCAGGGTGGCCAGCAGCACGTCCGGATCGATCGGGTGAATCAGGTAGGCATCGGCACCGGCATCAAGGCCGGTGATGATGTCGCCGGTCTGGATCGATGCTGCGGAGACGTGGATCACCGGCAGCAGCGCGGTGCGGCTGTCGGCGCGCAGAATCCGCACAATGTCGAAACCGCTCATGTCCGGCAGATTGACGTCGAGAATCAACGCATCGAGCGCTTCACTGTCGATCAGCGCGAGCCCGTCGCCGCCGGTACCGGCCTCAAGGACTTCGTAACCGTGGCGCTCCAGCCGTCGCCGCAGGGCGTAGCGGGTGGCAACGTTGTCGTCGACGATCAACAGGCGGATGTCACGTTTCATCGACGTTCTCCAGAGCGATCGCCAGTGGAATGACCACGAAGAAGGTCGAGCCGACCCCCGGCGTGCTTTCCAGCCCGACTTCACCGCCGAGCAGGGCCGCGAAGCGTTTGCACAGTGACAGGCCCAGCCCGGTGCCGCGCAGACGTTTCTGCAGCGGCGAGTCGACCTGGGAAAAGTCCTCGAACAATGCGCCATGTAGCTCTGGTGCGATACCGATTCCGGTGTCGCTGACGGCAAAACGCACCTTGTCCACGCCTTCGAGGCGCGCGGACACCCGCACTTCGCCACGGGTGGTGAACTTCAGTGAATTGGAAATGAAGTTGCGCAGGATTTGTCCGAGTTTCTTGTCGTCGGTGTACAGGCGCGGCAAACCGACCGGTTCTTCGAAAATCAGGTCCACGGCGGAGGCATCGACAATTGGCCGGAACATCCCGCGCAGCGCCGAGAACAGGTCGAACATGTCGAACCACGCTGGGGAAATCGTGATGCGCCCGGCCTCGATCTTCGCCAGATCGAGCAGGTCATCGACCATGTCGCTCAACTCGCGGGCAGCGGTGCTGACGAACGCTACCTGCTTGTGTTGTTCAGGGCTGAGCGGGCCGTCGAGCTCGTCGGCGAGCAGGCTGTTGATGCTGAGAATCGAGCCCAGTGGCGTGCGGAATTCGTGGCTCATGTACGACAGGAAACGGCTTTTCAAGTCCGAGGCCTGGCGCAATTCCTCAGCCTGTATATCGAGTTCGGCGTACAGGGCCAGCACACCCTGGTTGGTTTCATCGAGTTCTTCGCGCAGGGCTGCAGTCTCGCTCTGCAACTGCGCAATCAGTGCGGCCTGTTCGGCACTGCTCAGAATCGGCAACTCAGCCATGGGCGGCCTCCAGGGCAACGACCAGCACCGTTACATCATCGCGCCCGCGACAGAAGTCGCGGTGCAGGACGCTGGCTATCACGGCGGGATGGCGGTGCACCAGACCGGGGTAGTCTTGAAGGTTCCAACGGGACTGCAAGCCGTCGCTGTACATGATCAATAGATGTCCGTTCACGTGAGCATAGTCAAAGGGTCTGGCTTTCCGATACTGCACGCCGACAATGCCTGGGTGCGAGGCCAGTCCACGTGACTTGTCGGCGTTGATCAGACTGGCGCCGATGTTGCCGACGCCGGCAAAGGTCAAGTGGTCGCGCCGCGCATCGAACTGGGCGAACGCGACAGCGCCGCCGCGAGTGCCGATCATGTCGCGGTGCATGTCCTCCGTCAGCATCACCGGCTCGGCGAAGGGCGTCAGGGCGAAGGTTTCCGCGCCAGCCCGGCCGGCGCGTTCGGCATCTTCTCCGTGACCGAGACCGTCGATGATCAGCGCGCTGATGCTGCCGTTGTCATACGCCAAGTGCCAGACATCGCCGCAGGCCGGATCGTTGTGCAGCGAGTGCTGGCTGACGCCAAAATGCATGTCCGGTTCGCGATCCGAGCGTGGATAAAACCGGGCCAGTAATACTGCGCCACGGGCATCGGCGTACACATCAAACACTTCGGTCTGACGCGATATCGAGCCGAGGCCGATGCCCTGGGTGCCTCCGGTCGAAAACCCGTCGGCCATACAGGCCTGCAGATCAAACCCCTGAGCTCGGTCGATGGCGAGCAATTCAATGCCAAAACCATTGGCGCGCGGCAACACCCGCAGGTGCATTTCACCGTGGCTCGCGTGCTTGAGCACGTTACTCGCCAACTCCGTAGCCACCAGAGCCACGCGTCCGGCATCGCGCTCGTCAAAGCCATGTTGTTCGGCCAGTTGTTGCGCCGTGCGGCGGGCGTGGCCGATCTGGCTGCTGTCTTCGATCAGTAAAACCTGGGTCATCGACCCGCTGATATTCATGTCCATCGGGTAATCGTTATTCGGGTGCCCTTGCCGGGCTCGGTGTCCAGTTCGAACTCTTCGACCAGACGTTTTGCCCCGGTCAGGCCCAGGCCCATGCCGCTGCCGGACGTCCAGCCGTCGGTCATCGCCAGTTTCAGGTCGGGAATTCCCGGGCCTTCGTCGCGGAAGGTCAAGCGCAGACCGACCTTGTGATCCTCATCGAGAATCTGCCAGTCCATGTCGCCGCCGCCACCGTAAACCATGGTGTTGCGCGCCAGTTCGCTGACCGCCGTGACCATTTTCGTCAGGTCGATCAGGCGCATTCCGCATTCGGTGGCCAGTTTGCGTGCGGTCTGGCGCGCGAGCACGACATCCTGCTCGATGTGAATGGGTTGAGTACCGCTGCTGCGTACGGTCATTGCCGGTCTACTCGTTCCTGCAGCAGTTTCATCCCGCGCTCGACATTCAGTGCGGTGCTGACGCCGGGCAAGGTCAGGCCGAGTTCGACCAAGGTGATCGCCACTGCCGGTTGCATGCCGACCAGCATGGTTTCGGCGTCCATGATTTTCGACAGGCCGGAGATTGTGCTGATCATCCGGCCAATGAATGAGTCGACCATGTCCAGCGCCGAGATGTCGATCAGCACGCCCCGCGCCGAGGTCTTGCTGATGCGCTCGGACAAGTCGTCCTGCAAGGTGAGAGCGAGCTGGTCATGCATGTCGACCTGAATGGTCACCAGCAGGAACTTGCCCATCTGAAGAATCGGAATTCTCTCCATGGGTTCAGACCGCTTTGCCGATGCTGATGCCGAGACGGGTCAGGGCCAGTTTCAACGCGTCGGCCAGATTGGCCTTGGTCACCACGCCTTGCAGGTCGAGGCCGAGGTGGACGATGGTCTGCGCGATTTGCGGACGCACACCGCTGATGATGCAGTCGGCGCCCATCAGGCGGATCGCGGTAACGGTTTTCAGCAGGTGCTGGGCAACCAAAGTATCGACGGTCGGCACGCCGGTGATGTCGATGATGGCGATTTCCGAACCGGTGTCGACGATGCGTTGCAGCAGCGATTCCATCACCACTTGCGTGCGCTGCGAGTCGAGGGTGCCGATCATCGGCAGCGCCAGGACGCCGTCCCACAGCTTGACCACAGGGGTCGACAGCTCCAGCAGTTCTTCCTGTTGGCGCTTGATCACCGCCTCGCGGGATTTCTGGAAAGTGCGGATGGTGTGCATGCCGAAGGCGTCGAGCAGTTCGGAGACTTCCCAGAGCTGTTCGGCGAGCAGCGCAGGCTGGTCTTTGTAGTGATTCTGGAGCAGGTTAAACAGCGGGCCTTTGAGGGCGAAGATGAAGCTGGCGGTCTGTTGCGAATCCTGGCCGAGCAGGGCGCGGCTGTGGGAGAGTTTTTCGAGAAACTGGCGGGTGGTTTCCCAACCCTGTGCGGCAATGTGGTTGCCGTTGTCGTTCTCGAGGCCACTGACCACTAATTGCAGGAACTCTGTGGTCTGTTGCTGCAGATCGTGATCTTTGAGGTTACGCGTGGCGCCGCTGGCTTGCAGGCCGTTGATCCATTCGCCCAGCAGTTGTGCTTGTTTGTTTTTCATCGCATCGAGTGTGCTGTTCTGCAGTGCTGCCATGTGCCTGTTGCTCCGTCGCGAATTGGGGGGCGATCGTGAAAAGTGATCGCCGCGAAATGATCGACATTTGCCGTTCGAAATAGTTGTTCGTTCGCGCACGTATATTTTTGATCTGGCGCAAGGAACGTCCCGGTAACTCTAGTCGGCGTGGCCGGGCGCGGCGAAGTTTTGAACGTTGGCGTGGGGCAGGCTTCGAATCTTTAACACCCGGCGGATGTGCGCCGGGGGTGTTTGACCAACGAGGTGGCCATGAACGAGCAAACGAAGCAGAGCCAATCTGGCGAACCGATCAATCGCAATGATCCGGCGATCGACCCGCAGGTGCCGGGGCAGCCGGCGCCGACGCAGCAGCAGGGCGATGGCGGGCAGGCGCAGAGTGCTGATCCGGCGGTGGATCAGAAAAACCAGCATACGGACAATGACAATGAGTTCAGCCCGGGTTTCAAACCGCAGCCGGATCGGGCGAAGCCGGGGGAGGAAACGGATGCTGATATTGATACGGATGGCGGTTGATGTTCGGTGGATATGACTAGGCCGCATCTATTGGATGCGGCCTTTTTTTCGCTTGGATGTGGTGGTGTTGCTGACATCGATCCCCCTCACCCCAGCCCTCTCCCCCAAGGGGGCGAGGGGGAAAGGGAGCCGATCTCGGTGCCTTTCAAAAGCCCAGTTCAGCTCGAGATTTCAGATCAGGGGCTGTTCATAACCTGAGTTCGACTCAAGACTTTCAAGTCGGCGTAGCTCAAACATCCACCTCGGTCGGCTCCCTCTCCCTCCGGTAGAGGGCTGGGGTGAGGGCAAGCCTTTTATTTGCTCGGATGTTTGGCCTGCAATTCCTTGGCAGCCGCGAGATGTTTTTCCAGCGCCGGCAGCATTTTCTGCGCAAACGCTTTCAATTCAGGGGCACCTTTAACCTTGTCATCCGTCACAGTATTGGCTTCTTTCTTGAACAGCTCGATGGTCTCTTCGTGCGCCTTCACCTGATTGTTGGCGTACGCCGCGTCGAAAGACTCATCGCGCACTTCGAGGATTTTTTCCTTGGCCTGTTTGACCAGGGTCGTAGTGTCCGGAACTTCGATGTCGTTGGCCTTGGCAATGCTCGCCAGTTCGTCGTTGGCCTTGCCGTGATCGGTGATCATCATGTTGGCGAAAGCCTTGATGTCAGCCGATTGGCTTTTTTCCAGGGCCAGACGACTGGTTTCGATTTCGGCAATGCCACCGGCCGCGGCGTTATCGACAAAGTCATTGTCAGTCGCAGCGAAGGCGCTGCCCATACCGCTGCTCAAAGCGACAGCCAAAACCAGATGACGCAGGTTGAATCCGTCCATTGTGTATCTCCACGCAGTTTTTGTTGGTGTTAACCCAATGGAGGGATTGCGGCGAGCAAAGGTTTGATCGCATTTGCGACAGGGCGACGAACGGGCACCGCTGGTCTGACAGGTGGTCGACAGAACCATGCAACCGAGGCCATTCTGATAACTGGCCAGCGCAATCGGTCGCGTCGGCCAGCCGATCAACTGACGGAGGTGTTCCATGCCGGTGACCCATGATCTGTTACAGGATTTGAAGCTTACGAAGGAAGAGATCCAGCAAAAACGCACCGCGGATCCACATCTGGACGCACTGATCAACAAGTACTCCCAGGCGGACGCCGAAGTAGTCAAGGCCGAGACTGCGACCTCGGATGCTCCCAGCGACGACACGCTGAAAAAACTCAAAGAAAAGCGCTTGCAGGTCAAAGACAAGATCGTCGAACAATTACAGGCGCGAACCTGAGGCCCTGTTGATCCGCCGACCTGCGGTAGCGGATTGACGGGAACGACAGCCACGACCGGCACCTCGAATGTACAGAGTCTTTCATCATCGACTCTTTGCGAGGTGCCTTATGAACGATCCCAAATTCCCCAGTGAAGAGCAGGGCGCATTCGACCCGGTTCCCACGCATCCTGAACCGAACAGCCCGGCGCATACCACGGCCAACCCCGAAGAGCCGGGTGAGGATCTGCCTGAAGACGAAGATCCGGACAAGTTCGACAAGTCCAGCAACTGACAGACCGTCTTCGCGAGCAAGCTCGCTCCCACAGAGATATCTGTTGGCCACAAATGCTGTGACCAGCAAATAACCCTGTGGGAGCGAGCTTGCTCGCGAAGGCGTCTGCCCATGCAACACAGAATCCGCATGGCTCACTTCAGCGCCGCATCCAACGGCATCCGCGCCATATGCGTGGCCTTCAACGAGCCAAAGTACAACCACGGCCCATACTCACGCACCGTGGTAATCGGCGAATAATTGCCACTGCTCGCATCCTGCAGATTGGCAATCACCTTGCCGTCCAGATCCAGCCCCAGCACAAACCCGCGCTTCTCCACCGGTTTAGGCAAAACCGTCAGCGCCCGCACGATCATCTTGCGCACGAACGGATGCCCGGCCGTACCGTCGAGCAAGACATTGCGCGGCGCGTACAACGCCACCCAGAACCGGTTACTGCCATTGAACGCGAGGTTGTCCGGCAGCCCCGGCAGGTTGTCGATAAACACATCGTGAGTGCCGGCTTTCGGCCCGGTCAGCCAGTAACGGCTGATGCGGTAGGCACCGGTTTCGTTGACCAGCACATAGGCGTCGTCCGGGCCGAGGGTCACGCCGTTGGCGAACTCAAGCTTATCGAACAGGACACTGGTTTTGCCGCTCTGGAAGTCATAGCGCAGCAGGCGTCCGTCACCGCCGTGCTCGATGATCGCCTCGCCGTCGTGGCCGTAACCCCAGCGACTGGAAGCATCGCTGAAATAGGCGTAATGCCCGGACTTGTCGATGGCCACGTCATCGGTGAAACCGAAGGCCAGACCGTTGGCCTCCGTGGTCAAAGGAATCAACTGACCTTGCGCATCCAGGGACAGCAAACCCTTGACCCCGTCGGCAATCACCAGCAAACCGTTCGGGTGCCGGGCCAATCCCAGCGGGCGGCCACCGGTGTCGGCGAGTACCTTGCGTTGCTGGCCGTCGAGACTGGTACGGATCAGTCGGCCGTCGTGCAGCCCGGTGATTAAAAAGTCACTTTCCAGCAGCAAGGCTTCCGGCCCTTCGATGTCGCTCGGCCCGACCTGCGCTATGCCTTTGAGTTTCTGGTTTTCGGCATACATGCCTTCTGTCAGCGAAGGTGTCGGCGGCGGCGTCCAGGCCACCGGTTCGACTTTGGTCGGCATCAACAATAAGAACGCGATGACGATGAGGATCAGCAGCAACAACAGATGCCGTAGCTTCACGCGCTGGCCCTCGCCGAGGCCAGGTATTGCGCGGCCATGTCACGCAACGCCAGCATCGACGCGGCGGATTCGCGCTCGATGCGGCGTTTGAGCAGCAGGTGATTGGCGATGCGCATGGCCAAACCGTCGAAGCGATAATCCAGCGTGCGCACGAACCGCGTGCCGCTGCCCTCGGCGGTACATTCATACGTCAACAGCAGCGATAATCCATGATCACCTTGCGCCCGCGCGCACCAGCGTCGGCCGGGCAAGTACTCGGTGACTTCCCAGCTTAAATGGCCTTCACGTCCACCCGCGTGAATGTCCTCTTCAAAGCGCGCGCCGGCATGCAGCGGGCCGTGGGCACCGTCGATTTTCAGCGACGACGGGTGCCACTCCGGCCAGCGGCTGACACTGGCGGCGTAGGCCAGCACGGCAATGGGGTCGCCAGCGATATCGATCGTGTGCTGCATGCGGGTCATGGGCATTCTCGCGTAGCTCAAAGGGGTGGTTTCCGGCTCCCAGTAAAGGGTGCCGAACAGGTAGTCCATCAGCGGCAGAACGATGTTGAAGTTGCGCTCCTGCATGCGCTCGCGGCGGTGATGCAGCTCGTGCAGGCGGCGCATCTGACGGATCCACGGCAGGCGGGTCAGCGGGTTTTGCGGCGGTAGGTGTTCGCAGGCATGAAACACTTCGTAAGTCAGATAACCGAGCACCATGCAGCCGCCGAACAACCCGGCGACGTTGGCGTTTGCTTGTGCGAGCAGCCACCACAGCGGCAGGGTAATCACCAGCGTGTGCAGCACGATCAGCCACGCCGGGAACAGAATCACCCGCCAGTCGCGGGGGCCGTCGTAGGTCATATGGCCGGGGGTGAAGAAGCTGTGATGATCACCCGCGTGCCGGGCGTAGAACATTTTCGCGAAGGTCTTTTTGTGGTGGCCGAGATGGCGGTGGACCATGTACACGCCGAAGTTGAAGAGGAGCAGGGTCAGCGGTACCGTCAGCCATTCCAGCAGACTGACCTGCTGCACACTGCTCCAGAATGCACCGATGGCCAGCGCGCCGAACAGCAGCACGAACGTACCGTGCAGCCACGGGTTGTACCGCGGATGAATGGCCGCGCGGTAGCGGCTGCGAAATGCCTCGGTGGTCTGCCTCACTGCATCACCTGCGGGGATTGTTGTTATACCCGGCAGATTAGCCGATCCGGCCATTTGTGCTGCCCGGACCTCGGTGTCACTTGCGCCATGATCGGCTGTAAAGCCGCCGCTTCAGCTCAACGGGTTCCAGCGTTGCGACCAGTCATCATCGGTGCGGATCACTTCGCGCAGCAGATGGAAGGCTTGCTGCAGCGTCGTCGAATCGCGATCGCGTGAGTAGACAAGGTAGGTCGGATAGCCGAATTCCGGGGCTTTGGTCACCGCTTCGAGGGCGCCGCTTTCCAGATAGGTGCGCACCACACGGGTGCGGAAGTAGCCGCTGCCGCCGTGTTCGAGAATGTATTGCAAGGCCAGCGGGCCGAGGTTGAAGCTTAGCGCCGCTTTGGCTTTTTCCGGCAGGGCGGCGTCATGCTGGCGGCGGAAGTCCGGGCCCCAGTCGATATAGACGTAGGGATCAGGGCGATCGGGCGCGCGCACCAGAATCAGTTTTTCTTCCAGCACTTGCTCGACCTGCAATCCCGGCCAGTATTCCGGCTGATAGACCAGCGCCGCGTCGAGCACGCCGAGTTCCAGTTGGCGCAGCAGGTTTTCGCCGTCGCGGATTTCCATGCGCAGGGCGTGCCCGGGAATCTTTTCGCGCAGCTCCGCCGCCCAACTGAGCATCAACGGGTTGCACAGGCTGACTTCGCCGCCGATATGCAACACGTTGTGGTAGCCCTCGGGCAGCGGCAGATCACGGCGCGCGGCTTCCCAGGTCTGCACCAGTTGATTGGCGTAGACCACAAAGGCCTCGCCATTGGGCGTCAGTTTCGCCCCGGCGCGGTTGCGCACGAACAGCGTGCTGCCCAGCTGACTTTCGAGCTTTTGCACCCGGGCGGTGATCGCCGTTTGCGTGACGAACAGCTTCTGCGCGGCCGCGGCGAGACTGCCGTGACGGACGATTTCCAGAAAGGTGCGAGCGAGGTCGATGTCCATGGGCGGGCCGGTGTTTGAGGTGCGGTATTGTAACGGCAAAAGCCCCTCACCCTAACCCTCTCCCCGAGGGAGAGGGGACTGACCGAGGTGTCTTTCGTCATACATCGACCTGAAAGATTGAAGCGATTATGAATTCAGTAGAGATCGTTCATGTCGGCGAACCTCTAAAGCATCCCCCAATCAGTTCCCTCTCCCTCGGGAGAGGGCTAGGGTGAGGGGAAAACAGTCACCGCAAAATCAACTGGCCAACTCGGTCACCCGCGCCCACTCCTCGATCAACCGCGCCGGCGTGTCTTGCGCCATACATCGACCTGAAAGACCGAGTCGATTATGGATTCAGAGCAAGACCCTCAGGTCGGTGTAAATCCCCAATATCCCCGGATCAGTTCCCTCTCCCTCTGGGAGAGGGCTAGGGTGAGGGAAAATGCAGTCACCGCAAAATCAACTGGCGAACTCGGTCAAACGCACCCGCGCCCACTCCTCGATCAACCGCGTCGGCGTGTCTTGCGGCATACATCGACCTGAAAGACCGAGTCGATTATGGATTCAGAGCAAGCCCCTCAGGTCGGTGTAAATCTCCAATATCCCCGGATCAGTTCCCTCTCCCTCTGGGAGAGGGCTAGGGTGAGGGAAAATGCAGTCACCGCAAAATCAACTGGCCAACTCGGTCAAACGCACCCGCGCCCACTCTTCAATCAACCGCGCCGGCGTGCCACACACCCTGCGCTTGTAGACAAAATTTCGGCACTTCTCGGCAAATTGATTGCGGTTGTACAGCATGTCTTCCTGCATCTCCTGCAACTCGGTTTCGCGGCATTGCTGGATCAACGCCTGATCAACCCGCGCCTTGCGCTCGCGCACCGCTTCATAGGTCGGATCGCTCAAAACTCCATTGGCCCGTTGCAGCAACCACAGCGAAAACTCGTCCGGGCAACGCGGGCCGATTTCCTGAACCATGCCCAGTTGCCACGCCTGCACCGCGCTCACCGGCAGGCACGCCTGAGTCAGTTGCTCGGCCATCGCCGGGCCGACGGCGCGGGGCAGGCTGTAAGTCCAGTATTCGGAGCCGTACAAACCCATGCTCTTGTAATGCGGATTGAGCACGATATCGGCGCGGGCAAACACAATATCGGCGGCCAGCGCGAGCATCACACCACCGGCGCCAGCATTGCTGGTGACGCCGCTGACCACCAGTTGCCGGGCCGTCAGCAGTTCTGCGCAGACATCGTCGATCGCCTGAATATTCGCCCAGGCTTCAGCACCGGGGTCCTGCGCGGCTTGAATCACGTTCAAATGCACGCCGTTGGAAAAGCTGCCGCGCCCGCCCTTGATCAACAGCACTTGCGTATCACGGGATTTGGCCCAGCGCAGCGCGGCGACCATGCGCTGGCATTGCTCGGTGCTCATGGCGCCGTTGTAGAACTCGAAGGTCAGCTCGCCGACGATGCCGGATTCGCGATAACGCAGTGGTTGATAGGCTTCTTCGCTGAACGGCTGTGTGGCGATCGACCAGTCCAGCACCGGCACGTCGGCCAATTGCTCGGCCAACAGATGCCGCGCGGGTTGCTTGAAGGTTTCTTCGCCGGGTTGCGGTTTGCGTCGCAACGAACCAATCCACAAACTCTGATCACCGGCCGCGACCAGCACCGCATCGTCATGCACCGCGAGAATCTCGCCGGGCATGCCGCTGCGCGAATCGAGGTGTGCGTCGTACACGTAATACTGACCGCCGGCCAGGCTCGCCAATACGCCGGGCTGGCCGTCGGCGGCATCAATGCAGCGTTTGATGAAGCGCGCGCAGTCGTGCCAGCTGAAACTGCGGTCGACCTGTTTCATGTTCGGCTGCAAACGCCCGCGCACTTTTACATTGGCATAGTCCAGAGCCACCGGCTCGAAGCCTTCGATGAATTTCTCCACTACTTCGCGAATACAACGAATCGCCGCATCACTGACCCGGCCGTTGTACAGCTCGGATTTGCGCAGGCCCGACGGCAGATTGAATTCGCAGGTGGCCCACACCGGACCGGCGTCCATTTCCTCGACCGCTTGCAACGCGGTGACGCCCCAGCTCGGCAGCTCGTTGGTAATCGCCCAGTCGAGGGCACTGGCGCCGCGATCGCCGACGATGCCGGGATGAATGATCACCACCGGACGCTGCGCATTGCTCCACAGTGCTTCGGGCACACGGTCCTTGAGGAACGGGCAGATCACCAGATCGGCGCCGCTGTGTTCGATCTGTTCGCACACGGCGTTTTCATCGGTAAACAGCACTACGCTGGGCGAGTGCCCGGCCTCGCGCAGTTCCAGCCACGCACGTTGGGTCAGGCCATTGAACGCTGACGACAGCAGAATGATGTTGAGTGGTCGCATGTTTGCTCTTCCTTGAGTGGGTTCAGCCACGGCTCTCGGTGAGCCGTCCCTGGCTTTCGATGGAGCGGCGAGATTAATCAGTGGCCGGCCACGCGCCAGTGATCGAGGTCAACGTTCTGTCAGCCAATGTTTCTGCGGCGACGAAGCGGCTTATGCTCAATGGTTTGCTTGTGGTGATTTTTTATTACTTCAAATGTCTTCGAGGCTATTGCACAGTCGCGCCTGATCAGAGCCGGACGATCCCGGCAGAACGATGGTTTTTCGCAGCGGGTGGGACCCGTTTCAGGGAGCAAGGCATGGGTGGGTACAACCCGCATTACCAGATCATTGGGCAGATGTTCCAAAAGGACTATCGCTGGCTGTGCGCTGCCGTTGGCCGCACGTTGGGTTGCCCGCACAGTGCGCAGGACATCGCCTCGGAAACCTTTCTGCGGGTGCTGGCATTGCCGGACCCGACAGCCATTCGCGAGCCGCGCGCGCTGCTGACCACCATCGCCCGGCGGCTGGTCTACGAAGGCTGGCGTCGCCAGGACCTTGAGCGCGCCTATCTGGAAAGCCTGGCGTTGGCGCCCGAGCCGGTGCATCCGTCGCCGGAAGAACGCGCGCTGGTGATCGAAGCGCTGCTGGCGGTCGATCGCTTGCTCAATGGGCTGTCGGCCAAGGCCAAAGCAGCGTTTCTCTACCACCAGCTCGACGGTTTGACTTACAGCGAGATTGGCGAGCGGCTCGGCGTGTCGACCAGTCGCGTGCAGCAATACATGGTCGAAGCATTCAAGCGCTGCTATCAGGCGATGCAGGCATGAGGCCGGACGATGCGGTGATCGACGAGGCCGCGCAATGGCTGGCGTTGTTGCAGTCGGGCGAGGCGGGCATGGCCGAGCGGGCAGCGTTTGAGGCCTGGCGGCTTGCCGATCCACGGCATCAGCAGGTCATCGAGCAGATGGGCGGAGGCCTGAATTTGCTGCGCAACCCGAACCTTCGCACCTTGCCGCGCAGCAGTCTGCTGCACAGCCTCAATGCACCATCGAGCCGTCGACGCTTTATCAGCGGCAGTTTGAGTGTGCTCGGCATTGCGCTGTTGGCCGGGCTGCTCGGAAGGCGCTACGGCTGGCTGCCGGAGACGGGGGAGTTGGCGACCGGAACCGGTGAACGACGTGACTTCACACTCGCCGACGGCAGCGCTTTAACGCTCAATGCACGCAGTCGAGTGGTGCCTTTGTTCGATCACCAGCAACGCTTGCTCGCGTTGCGCAGTGGTGAATTGTTGGTCGATGTGGCGAAAGATTCGGCGCGGCCGTTTGTGGTCGAGACCGAGCATGGCCGCATGCGGGCGCTGGGGACGAAGTTTCTCGTGCAGCACAACGAAGAGGCGACGCGCTTGGTGATGCTTCATTCGCAGGTCGAAGTGGTCAGCGCAGGCGGTGCGCGGCAAGTGGTGCAGGCAGGCGAAAGTCTGTTGTTCAACGGCGCCGGACTGTTGTCGCTGGAACGCAGCAACGGTCAGGAAAGTGCCTGGGTGCAAGGTCGCCTGGAAGTGCGCGACCGGCCTCTGCGCGAGGTCATCGACAGCCTGCGCCGCTACCGGCGCGGCATCTTGCACCTGAGTTCCGATGTTGCGGATCTGCGCCTCAGCGGCCTCTATCCGCTCGACGACAGCGACCGCACGTTGCAACTGCTGGAGCGCTCGCTGCCAATTCGCGTCACGTGGCACAACCCGTACTGGGTCAGCATCGACGCGCGGTTATAAACCCATAACTTCTTGGCCTAATCGCCGCCCTATAAAAAGCGCCGGCCCGCTGCTCATTCCCTGCAGATGCCTCCAACAGGGAAACCCTTCGATGTTCTCAATCAAACAACAATTACCTCGATTGACCCTCGCCGCTGCGTTGGCGATGGGCCTCAGCCCATTGCTGGCGATTGCCCAGGAGCCGGCAGCTGCACTGTTCAGCTTCGACATTGCCAGCGGGCCGCTCGACGAAGTGCTGCTGGACATCTCGCGGCAGAGCGGCGTACCGATTTCCTTCAGTCAGCAACTGGTGCAAGGCAAACGCAGTGCTGCGGTGCGCGGGGCTTTGGGCGGTCGTCAGGCAGTGGAAAAGGCCTTGCTCGGCAGTGGTCTGCAAGTCGAACAAAGCGCCCAGGGTTTAACGGTTCGCGCGGCCGATGTGCCGGCGAAAGTCACAGCCGTGGCGCCGGTCACCAGCGCCGATTACCGCATGGAAAAAGTCACCGTCACCGGTTCGCGCATTGCCCGCGCGCAGAGCGATGGCGCCACACCGGTCAACGTCATCACCCACGAGGAAATGGAGGCGCGCGGTTATAAAAACGTCTACGACGCCTTGGCGACACAAACGCAAAACACCGGCATGACCCAAGGCGAAGATTACGGCAACACCTGGCAACCGGCGGCCAGCGCACTCAACCTGCGCGGCCTCGGCCCGAACCATACGCTGGTGCTGATCAACGGCCGCCGGGTCGCCGACTACCCGACGCCGTACGACGGCAAGGTCAACTTCACCAACCTGGCGAATATTCCGTCGGCAGTCATCGAACGTATCGAAATTCTCAGCAGCGGCGCCTCGGCGATTTACGGTTCGGACGCGATTGCCGGGGTGGTCAACATCATCCTCAAGGACAAGATCAACGGCGTCGACGTCAACCTCAAGGGCGGCACCAGTGAGCGCGGCGGCGGTGACAACCAGCGCTTGCAGATCAGCGGCGGCGGCAGTTGGGGGGATTTTGACGGCTTGTTCGGTCTAGAGCTGACTAACCGCGATCCGATCTGGGCCGATGACCGTGGCTTTATGCAAAACGGCCCGCTGGCGGACGTCGGTTACCGCCGCGACCTGAGCAACAGTCGTTATCTGGGACCGGGTTGCGGTGCTTATCAGGGCACCTTCGACAACAAACTGGTCAACAGCGGCGGGCGCTGCCGCACCGACCAGATGTACAACGATTACTGGACTGTGCAGACCCAGAAGGAAAACTACGACGGCTACACCCGTGGCACCTGGCATTTCAGCGACAGCGGCCAGGTCTTCGCCGACTTGATGTACGGCCTCGACCACATCCAGAACAACACGCGCGGGCCGACCTTCACCTCACCGGACTTCATCAACCAGAACAGCGGCAATCTGGAGCGCTGGTATCGCCGTTTCGGTGAGGAAGAAATTGGCAGGCGCACCAGCAACAACAGCAAGTGGCGCGATACCTCGTGGACCGGCACCCTCGGCCTCTCGGACAAGATCGCCGACACCGGCTGGAGTTACGATCTGGCGGCCAATCGCTCGGAATATCGCAGCGTCAGGACCACGCGCTACACGCCACTGTCATCGATTCAGGATTTCTACCTCGGCCCGCAACTCGGTGTCAGCGGCGGTTATCCAGTGTTCGCCCCGGATGCTTCACGGCTCGACCGGCCGCTGACACCGCAGGAATGGCAACAGTTTCGCGGCAACCTGACCCAGAGCAGCAAATCGGTGTCGACCAGTTACAACGCCTCGGTCAATGGCGATCTGTTCGATCTGCCGGCCGGGCCCGTGGGATTCGCCGGGGTGCTGGAGGCGGGCAAGCAGGAGTATCGCGTTGACCCGGACGATGGCCTTAACGACGGCACTTTTTACGGCGTGAGCCCACAGCAAAGTTCCGGCGGCTCGCGCAAACGCTATGCGGCGGGCGGCGAGTTCAGCATTCCGGTCACCGACACGATTCTGGCGACCGCCGCCGGGCGCTGGGACCAATACAAATTCAGCGGCCGCACCGAACAACAGAAGACCTACAACCTCGGGCTGGAATGGCGCCCGGTGACCAGCCTGTTGCTGCGCGGCAGTTATGGCACCAGTTTCCGTGCGCCGGACCTGAACTACATCTATCAATCCGACAGCAACGGCTACTATCCGGCGCAGATCGATTACTACGGTTGCAGCCAGGGCGTGGAGGGCGCGTGTGATCGTGGACGGGTCGATTACACCCAGAGCGGCACCGCTAATCTGGAGTCGGAACGCGGCAAATCCTGGACCTACGGGTTTGTCTGGTCGCCGTCGCGCAACTTCGATTTCTCCACGGATTTCTGGCGTGTCGAGATCGATGATCTGCTGACCACCGTCGATGAAAACCGCTTGCTGCAACAAGAGAACGAATGCCGCAATGGCACGCAGGACATCAACTCGGCCAATTGCCAATCGACCCTGGCGCGCATCGATCGCAACGCTGGCAATGCCGCGGTCGATCCCAACCAGTTGCAGCGCGTTCGGGTCAATGCGATCAACGCCGCCAGCGAGCGGGTCAGTGGTCTGGACTTCAAGAGCAATATCCGCTGGGGTGCCGGGCAGTACGGCGCGTTCAGTTCGGCGCTGGGCTATACCCTGGTGCTGTCGCACTACTACAAGGAATCGGAAGAGGCGCCAACGCAAGACTGGCGCACTTCACGCACCAACTACGACTGGCGGAGCAAGGTCAACGCCAGCCTGACCTGGGATTACCAGAAAGCCACGGCGACGCTGATGGGCATTCGTTACGGTTCAGTCACCAACGGCGCAGGAGACGGGCGTCTGTCGCCGTGGACGGTGTTCAACGCCAGTGCGCGTTACAAACTCAATGACCGGGCGAGTGTCGGGCTGACCGTGAACAACGTGCTCAATCAGATCAAACACGATGACTCGGCGGGTTGGCCGTATTACCCGACCGGCAACTATGACCCGTACGGACGGCAGTGGTGGCTGGATGTGAGTTATCACTTCGGCGGATGATGGCAGGCATTTCGCGTTTTACGTCCTACGGAAAACGGCGGGTTTTGCGGCAAACAGGGGATATTTCCGACGACCTTTTCAGGTTGGTCGTCGGAAGCGCGATCTATAGCATCGGACCTGACATTGAAGTCGCTGAGCGGCTTGAACGCTCAGGCTCCCAGATCAAGGATCTATTATGCGTACCCCACACATCGAACATGAAACCCCTGTTTATTCCCTGCGCAACTTCTGGATCGACGATCGCGCCAGATGCCCCATGGAGGATGTCGCGATGCCCACATCAAAAGCACCCCGGCTGACGGTGCTGAAGAAGGCCGAGGGAAAACCTGTCGATTTGCTCGTGCACGGCCAGGACCTCGGTGATGATGCCATGCTGATTGTCCGCCTTACCGACGAGGGCTTTGAGCTGAGCGACGTCGTCAACATGCTTTCAACTTCCGAAATGTACCTGCGCGAAGACATGGTCAAACGCATCACCGGCAAATCTGTCAGAACCGTGCAGCGGCTGTTGAAGGAAGGCAAACCGGTACGGCTTGACTCGCAACAGAGTGTCGTCGCCTACCAATATGCGCTGGTGC
Source organism: Pseudomonas sp. 43A (assembly GCF_013363935.1). Classification (NCBI taxonomy): domain Bacteria; kingdom Pseudomonadati; phylum Pseudomonadota; class Gammaproteobacteria; order Pseudomonadales; family Pseudomonadaceae; genus Pseudomonas; species Pseudomonas sp. 43A. Next base: position 4,233,912 of record NZ_CP054880.1, on the reverse strand, counting down.
TGGAGATGGCCACTCGGGCGTTCGGGGGGCTGCCACAGGCGGAAATATGGATGCAGAAGTCGACCCCTTACCTTAACGGCTACGTGCCGTTGGAGTTGACCCGTCATCCACTGGGCTTCCAGATGGTCGAGCAATACTTGTGTCGGGTCCTGTACGGGGGTTACCCATGAATCCCTTGCCCTGGGAAAGACAGTGGTATGGCTGGCGCCTGGATCAGGAGGCCTACGGAGACACGTGGGACAGCGGGATGGGTCCAAAACTGAAGGGCGGTCGATGGAATGCGCCTGGCCGGCGAGTCGTCTATGCATCTGTCGACCCGTCCTCGGCCATTCTGGAGGTGGCAGCCAATAACAGTTTTGATGCACTGGACAGAGAGCCTTATGTGCTGACGTGCTTTGAGGTCATCGGCGATGCACGGGTCAAAGTCGTTCAGCCCGAAGAGGTGCCGAATCCGTACTGGTTGAGTCCCGCGTGGCCGTCGCCCAATCAACAGCGGTTTGCCGACGCATTACTGGATGAACATCCGTTTGTCCTGATTCCCTCGGCGGCAACTCGCCACTCGTGGAATCTGCTGGTGAGCTGCGACCTCGCAGCGGGGCAGTTCAAAATGGTCTCTCAAGAACGTTTTGGTCTGGATACACGGTTGCTGAGGGACATGGCATCGGCTTGATATCGAGGCATGGCTTTTTTTTGCATAACCTCAGCACCCAACAGTCTAAATCGCCCTCTATAAATACTTATTCGTCATCGCACATCCCTGCATAAACCAAAACGCAGGGATGGCTGTTCATGATTCAGTTTTCACCCGTCAAATCACCTTTGAGCCTGGCCTTGCTGCTGGCAATCAACACACTGCCGGCGATCGCCGCCGACAGCACGGCAACTGAACCGACCACCCAACTGCAACGGGTCGAAGTCACGGGGACGGCAATCCGCCGGGTCGATGCGGAAACCGCAGTGCCGGTCACCATCCTGCGCGTCGAAGAGCTGCGCGAGCAGGGTGTTACTACCACGGAGGAGCTGGTCAGTCGCATTTCCGCCAACCAGTCTTCAGTCGGCTCCGGGCGTTCGGTGGGGTCGAGCAGTGGCGGCGCGTCGTATGCCGACTTGCGCGGTATCGGCGCGAACAAGACATTGGTACTGCTCAACGGCCGGCGCCTGAGCAACAACGCCACCAACGCAATCAATGGCTCCGGTGTCGATCTCAACACCATTCCGTTCGCGGCCATCGACCGGGTCGAGGTGCTGCGCGACGGCGCCTCGGCGCTGTATGGCACCGATGCGATCGGCGGGGTGATCAACTTCATCACCAAAACCAGTCTCACCGAGGGGCAGATCAGCACCAATTACGACACGCCGACGCATTCGGGGGGCGGTGAAAGTCGAAACTTCAGCGGCAGTTGGGGCTTCGGTGATTTGCAGGATGATCGCTTCAACGTGTTCGGCGTGGTCAGCTACGACAAACAACAACGTCTGGCCGCCGAAGATCGCGGTTACACCTACAACTATCAGCCCAATCGCGGGCTCGACTACACCTCCGGCACCGCATCGCCGGCCAACTGGAGTCAGGGCAGCAATGCCACCAACCCTTTGGCCGGTTCCGGCTGCAACGCACCGGGTTTGCTGGCACGCAACGGTATCTGCCGGCAAAGCCTGTGGAATTACCTCGATCTGGTGCCGGAAACGGAGAAGACTTCGGCCTTCGCCAAAGCCACCGGCAAGCTGTCGGACGATCACAACGTCAGCCTCGAATACTTTTGGGCGCGCAACGAAAACCGCACGCAAATCGGCCCCGGCACCTTGATGGGCAATCAGGTCAACCCCGGCACGGCGTTCTATCCGGGTAACGGCATCACGCCCGGGCCGAACGGTTTTGCCCTCGATCCGACGCAAGCGGTCGACGTCAACTGGCGTGAAACCGCCGTTGGCGCGCGCCAGCATGAAGACGACAACACCAGCCAGCGCTTGCTTTTGAGTTTCGACGGCACGCTGGTCGGCTGGGATTACAACCTCGGCGCCTCGTACAACCAGAACAAAGTGGTCAACAGCATTCAGGACGGCTACGTCAACGATCGTGCCGTCAGCGCCGGTATTGCCAACGGCGTGATCAACCCGTTCGGCCCGCAGACGGCTGCCGGTTCGGCGCTTTTGGCGGCCAACGCGGTGGACGGCGATTACGCCACGGCGGTAGGGCGGGTGAAGGCCATCGACGGGCGCATCAGTCGTGAAATCGGCGACTGGTTCGGTGCCGGCCCTTCGGCATTGGCGCTGGGCGGAGAGTATCGCAAGGAAGACTTCCATCAGGATTTCGCCGCATTTGCCGGCGACGTGCAAAGCCTCGGTGTTGATCCGAACGGCAGTGTTGCCGGGGATCGCAGCGTCTCGGCCGAATACGCCGAGGTCAATGTGCCGGTGCTCGATAGCCTCGAACTGTCCGCCGCCGTACGCCACGACAAGTACAGCGACTTTGGCAGCACCACCAACCCGAAATACTCGTTCCGCTTCCAGCCGTTCAAGGAACTGGTGGTGCGCGGTGCCTACAGCGAAGGGTTTCGCGCGCCATCGTTGTATGAGTTGTACAACCCGACGTTCAGCAGTTTCACCAACGCCAACTACAACGACCCGCGTTTGTGCGCGGGCGGTAATCCGAGCAATGGCGGCATCGCCAACCGCGATTGCGCGCAGCAGTTCAATCGCACCAGCGGCGGCAATACCGACTTGAGCCCGGAAACCGCACGCAACGTCACCCTCGGGTTTGTCTATCAACCATTCGAGCGCCTGAGCGCCGGGCTGGATTTCTGGTGGATCGACATCGCCAACCAGATTGCCGAGTTCCCCGAATCGGCGGTGTTCGAGAATCCTGAGCTGTACCCGGATCGCTTGGTGCGCAAGGCGGATGGCTCCATCGATCACATCGTCACCGGGCTGGCCAACCTCGGCAAGATCAAGACCAACGGCGTCGACGTCAGCTTTGATTACCGTCTGCCGAGCACGCCGTACGGCAACTTCGGCATCGGTCTGCAAGGCACTTACGTCACCCGCTATGACTACCAGCAACAACTCAAGGGCGACTACATCGACAAACTGGGTGATTTCCGTGGTGGCGACTTTGCCTCGGCGGGCGCCGTCGCGCGCTGGCGCCACAGCCTGACCGGAAGCTGGAATTACGGCCCGTTCGGCGCTGCCCTGACCAACCGTTACACCAGCGGTTACCACGACTCCGATCGCGACACTCACGATTACGTCGGCTCGTACAACGTCTGGGATCTGGCCGGTACCTACACCTGGCGCAAGACCCTGAGCGTGACCCTCGGCGCGAAAAACCTGTTTGACCGCGAGCCACCGTTCAGCAACCAGACCTACACGTTCCAGAGCGGTTACGACCCGAAATATGCCGACCCGTTTGGCCGGACGCTGTACACGCGGGTCAGTTACAAATTCTGAGAATGATCAGCGATGGCGGGTTTTAGTCACCGATTGATCTAAAGCCTGCTCTATAAAAATCGCCGGCCTGTTGCACATCACAGGTAGGCAGAAGGTGTGTTGAATGCACTGACGCTTTCGCGAGCAAGCTCGCTCCCACAGGGACTTGAGTTCACTGAAGATCCATGTGGGAGCGAGCTTGCTCGCGAAGAGGCCGTCAGCGACACCGCGTAAAAGGATCTGCCCTATGTTCTCCAGGCTCATTTTATTCAGCGCTTTCGCGCTTCTAACACCGTTCAGTTGGGCCGCCCCGCAACCGGCATTAACGGTCTACGGCGAACCCGCCAAATACGCCCCCGACTTCCAGCACCTGGCCTACGCCAACCCCGACGCACCGAAGGGCGGCAGCCTGCGTCGCTCGTCGCTGGAAAGCGGCCCGTTCGACCACTTGATTCCTTACACCGACAAAGGCACCGGCGTGGCCGATATCGATGGCTGGCTCTATGCGCCGCTGGCCTATCGCAGCAAGGACGAACCCTACAGCGTCTACGGTCTGGTGGCGCAGCAGATGGAGCTGGATCCGGATCGCCGCTGGATACGCTTCTACCTGAACCCGAAGGCGCGTTTCGACGACGGCACGCCGATCACTGCCGAAGACGTGCGCTACACCTTCGAACTGTTCACCACCCAGGGCAGTCTCAAATACCGCCAGCAGTTTCGCGATGTCGCTGAGGTCGTCGTCGAGTCGCCGACGCAAGTGCGCTTCCTCTTCAAGAACAACGACAGCCGCACCTTGCCGCTGGACCTGGCGACACTGCCAGTGCTGCCCGAACATTGGTGGCGCACGCGGGATTTTGCCGAGGGCGGCGGTTTCGAGATTCCGCCGGGCAGCGGCCCGTATCGCATCCGCGCGGTAGATGCGGGGCGCAGCGTGAAATTTCAACGGGTGCAGGACTGGTGGGCCAAGGACCTGCCGATCACGCGCGGCCTCTACAACTTCGATCAACTGAGCGTGGAGTTCTTCGCCGACACCGACGTGTCGCGGCAGGTACTCAAGGCCGGCGGCTTCGATTACAACCGCGAGTTCTCGGCCACCAGTTTCACCATCGGTTACGCGGGGGCGGCGCTGGAGCAAGGCAAATTGCTCCGTGAGCACCTCGCGCCCGGTGCTGCGCAAGGTGCGCAGGGCTTTGTGTTCAACCTGCAAAAACCATTGTTTCAGGATCGTCGGGTGCGTCAGGCGATCGCCCTGCTCTGGGATTTCGAATGGAGCAACCGCCAGATGATGCGCAGCATGTACCTGCGTCAGCGCAGCTTCTTCTCCCACAGCGCACTGGCGGCCACTGCATTGCCGGATGCCGAAGAGCTGAAGATTCTTGAGCCATTGCGCGGACAGATTCCCGGTGAAGTGTTCACCACGGTGTTTCAAGCGCCGAAAACCGACGGCAGTGGCAACATCCGCGCCGAGCAATTGCAGGCACTGAAACTGCTCGAAGACGCGGGCTGGAAGCCGCGCGGCGATCAACTGGTGAACGCCAATGGCGAGCCGCTGCACTTCACCTTCCTCAATGGCCAGAAGGGCTTCGAGCGACTGTTGTTACCGTTCAAGCGCAATCTGGCGCAAATCGGCATCGGCTTCGATATCCGTCAGGTCGACACCGCGCAATACACCAACCGCGTGCGTAATCGTGACTACGACATGATCGTCGCCGGTTATCCGGTGAGTCAGGCGCCGGGGCGCGAGATGTTCAATTACTTCGGTTCTGACGGCGCCGCTGATCCCGGCTCGAACAATTACATGGTGCTGCGCGATCCGGCCGTCGATGCACTGCTCGAAGGGCTGGTGCAGGCCGACAATCGCGAAAGTCTGCTGCGCCATGCTCATGCGTTGGATCGGGTGTTGCAGTGGGGCTATTACTGGGTACCCAACTATTACCCGCCGGGAATATCCACGGTGTGGTGGAACCGCTTCGGCCGACCAGCGATTGCGCCTCTGTACGACGCCGGTCTCGACACCTGGTGGGAAATCAGCCCGACTGCACTGACGTCAACCCAAACGCACAAGGAGTACAGCCATGTGGGGTTATAGCCTGCGGCGTCTGCTGCTGATCGTGCCGACCTTGCTAGCGATCCTGCTGGTCAATTTCGTCATCGTCCAAGCCGCGCCCGGTGGCCCGGTCGAGCAGGCCATTGCGCGTTTGCAGGGGATTGGCGTGGGTGCAGCGGTGGGTTCAAGCCATGTCGAAACCGTCGGTGGCGAATCCCGCGCCACCCGCGGACTCGACCCGAAACTGGTGGCCGATATCGAGCGTCAGTACGGCTTCGACAAACCCGCCAGTGAGCGTTTGTGGCTGATGCTCAAAAGCTATGCACGGCTGGATTTCGGCCAGAGTTTCTTTCGCGGTGCCAGCGTCACGGAGCTGATCTGGCAGAAGCTGCCGGTGACCTTATCGCTGGGCCTGTGGGCGACGTTGATCACCTATCTGGTGTCGATTCCGCTGGGCATTCGCAAAGCCGTGCACAACGGCTCGGCGTTCGATGTCTGGAGCAGTGTGGCGATCATCATCGGTTATGCGCTGCCGGGGTTTCTCTTCGCGCTGTTGCTGATCGTAGTGTTTGCCGGCGGCACCGCGCTGGACTGGTTTCCGGTACGCGGGCTGGTCTCGGACAACTTCGCCGAGCTGTCGCCGTGGGCCAAGGTGGCCGACTATTTCTGGCACTTGGTGCTGCCGGTGATTGCCTTGGTCATCGGCGGTTTCGCCACGTTGACGATCCTGACCAAGAACAGCTTTCTCAACGAGATCTCGCGCCTGTATGTGGTGACCGCGCGCGCCAAGGGCTTGAGTGAAAAACAGGTGTTGTACGGCCATGTGTTTCGCAATGCGATGCTGCTGGTCGTCGCCGGTTTGCCGCAAGCATTGGTGACAGTGTTCTTCGGCGGCTCGCTACTGATTGAAGTGATCTTTTCCCTCGATGGCCTCGGCCGCCTCAGTTACGAAGCAGCGGTGGCGCGCGATTACCCGGTGGTATTCGGCTCGCTGTTCATTTTCACCCTGTTCGGCCTGCTGATAAAACTGCTGGGCGATCTCTGTTACACGCTGGTCGATCCGCGCATCGACTTTACCGCGAGGGCTGCCTGATGCTGAGATTGTCTCCAATCGGCCAGCGTCGCTGGGCGCGGTTCAAGGCGCATCGGCGTGGCTGGTGGTCGCTGTGGCTGTTTCTCGCGCTGTTCGGCGTGAGCCTTGGCGGTGAACTGGTGGCCAACGATAAACCGCTGCTGGTGGCGTATCAGGGCGACTGGTATTTCCCGGCGTTCAAGCGCTACACCGAGCAGGATTTCGGCGGTGAGTTGCCGTTTCAGCCGGACTATCGCAGCGCGCAGGTGCGGCAATTGATCGAGGGGCAGGGCGGGCGGCTGTGGTTCGCGCCGATTCCGTTCGCGTTCGACACGGTCAATTACGACCTGACGGAGCCTGCGCCGAGTCCGCCCAGTGGCGACGACTGGCTGGGCACTGATGATCAGGCGCGCGATGTGCTGGCGCGGGTGATTTTCGGCACGCGCGTGTCGCTGCTGTTTGCCTTGGCGCTAACGGTGGCGAGTGCGCTGATCGGTATCGCCGCCGGGGCGTTGCAGGGTTACTACGGTGATTGGGTCGATTTGATCGGTCAGCGCGTGCTGGAGGTGTGGTCGGGGCTGCCGGTGTTGTACCTGCTGATCATTCTGTCCGGGTTTGTCGAGCCGAATTTCTGGTGGTTGCTGGGGATCATGGCGCTGTTTTCCTGGTTGAGCCTGGTCGATGTGGTGCGGGCCGAGTTCCTGCGCAGTCGCGGTCTCGAGTACGTGAAAGCCGCACGGGCGCTGGGTGTCGGTGATGCGCAGGTGATCGTTCGGCACATCCTGCCCAATGCCATGAGCGCGACGCTGACCTATTTGCCGTTCATTCTCACCGGGGCGATCGCGACCTTGTCGGCACTGGATTTTCTCGGTTTCGGCATGCCGGCCGGCAGTGCTTCGCTGGGTGAGTTGATCGGCCAGGGCAAGAATAATCTGCAAGCGCCATGGCTCGGTTTGACCGCGTTCTTTGCGCTGGCGCTGATCCTCTCGCTGCTGGTATTCATCGGCGAAGCCTGCCGCGATGCGTTTGATCCGAGGACTTGAGATGCCGGAACATCTGATTGAAATACGCGACCTGCGCGTCGCCTTCAATGGCCAGACCGTGGTGCACGGCATCGACCTCGATATCCGACCCGGCGAGTGCGTGGCGCTGGTCGGGGAATCCGGCTCTGGCAAATCGGTGACGGCGCACAGCATTCTGCAATTGCTTGACCCGGCCATCACCCGGATCGACGGCAGCATCCGCTATGCCGGCGAGGAGTTGCTTGGCGTGCATGAGCGCTACTTGCGGCAATTGCGTGGCAACCGCATCGCGATGATTTTTCAGGAGCCGATGAGTTCACTGAATCCTCTGCACACGATTGAGCGACAACTGGCCGAAAGCCTGGCGCTGCACAAGGGATTGGCCGGGGCGGCTGCGCGCCAACGGATTCTGCAATTGCTCGAGCTGGTGGGCATTCAACGCCCGCGCGAGCGGCTCAAGGCCTATCCGCATCAGCTGTCGGGCGGCCAGCGGCAACGGGTGATGATTGCCATGGCGCTGGCTTGCGAGCCGCAGTTGTTGATCGCCGACGAGCCGACCACCGCGCTGGACGTGACCGTGCAACGCAAGATTCTGTTGCTGCTCAAAGAGCTGCAAGAACGGCTGGGCATGGCCCTGTTGATCATCAGTCATGATCTGAATCTGGTGCGCAATATCGCTCAGCGGGTAGCGGTCATGCGTGGCGGATTGATTGTTGAGCAGGCGGCCTGCGAACAGTTGTTCAGCGCGCCGCAGCATCCTTATAGCGTCGAGTTGCTCAATGCCGAACCGGGTGGCGAAGCGTTGTGCCGGGAGCCTGCGGAAGATTTGCTGCAGGTGCGCGATCTCAATGTGCGCTTCCGTTTGGGCGGCGGATGGCTGCGCGCGAAGTCTTGGTTGCACGCGGTCAACGGCATTGATTTGAATCTCCAGCGCGGAAAAACATTGGGGATTGTCGGCGAATCCGGTTCCGGAAAATCGACGTTGGGTCAGGCGATTCTGCGTTTGCTGGATGCTCAGGGAAGTATTCGTTTTCAGGGCGAGGCGCTGGAGTGCTTGAGCGGGAAACAGCTCCGGCCGCTGCGCAAACGCCTGCAAGTGGTGTTTCAGGATCCGTTCGGCAGCCTCAGTCCGCGCCTGTGCGTGGAGCAGATCATCGCTGAAGGTCTACAGGTGCACAGCGATCTGAATGCCGAGGAGCGTGAAAGGGCGGTGATCAATGTGCTGCATGAAGTCGGCCTCGACCCGGCCACCCGTCATCGCTATCCCCACGAGTTTTCCGGTGGTCAGCGGCAACGCATCGCCATTGCCCGGGCGTTGGTGCTCAAGCCCGACTTGATCCTGCTGGATGAACCGACGTCGGCACTGGATCGCACGGTGCAAAAACAGATTGTCGCGTTATTGCGGCGTTTGCAGGCGGAACACGGTTTGACCTACCTGTTCATCAGTCACGATCTGGCGGTGGTGCGCGCGTTGGCGCATGACTTGATTGTAATGAAGGAGGGTGAAGTGGTGGAGCGTGGCGAGACAAATGCGCTGTTTCATGCGGCGCAGCATCCGTATACCCGAGAGTTGCTGGCGGCTTCGTTCACTGACGACCCTATATCAAATGTGGGAGCGAGCTTGCTCGCGAATGCGATGTGACAGGCAGCGGTGATGTCGACTGAGTTGACGCCTTCGCGAGCAAGCTCGCTCTCACAGGTCTTGAGTGTGAGCAGTAATTCTCAGCGCTCGAATGTAAAAATCCCGCCATGGACAGACTGTGTGAAAACGCATTGATGGTGGTTCCAAGCAAACGCCCCGACTTGTTCGGGGCGTTTGCCTTTGTGCCGGCAGCAGGCGAAAAAAGGCTTTTCAGCCCATCAACACCATCAGCTGACGTGCGCCGAGCACGTTAACCGCTCGTTTCAGGTTATAGGCGTTCACCGCCAAGGCCATTTCAGCTCTCGCACCCTCAAGCTGTCGCAGCAAGAAGCGAGCATTGCCAAACAACCACTGTTTAAGGTTGCCGAAGGGATGCTCCACGATGGATCTTCGGCTGACCATCATTTCGGGATGCGCCTGCATTCGCCGCTCCATTCGTTCGAAAGCCTCTTCGTGAGCATGACGTGAGACATATCGGCGCTTGGCCTCGGTGCATTGCGCTTTCAACGGGCAGTCAGCACAGTCGCTGACCATCGCCTGATAGACACGATCCCCTTTACTCCGCTGCTTGAGCGTCAGCCATTTGCCAGCGGCACATTGATATCGGTCCTGCGACGCATCGTAGTTAAAGACTGTTCGGTCGAAGAATTCCTTTTCCTTACTGCTGGAGTTACCTGATCGATTGGGCGGTACATAAGCCGTGATGCTCTCATCCTCACAGGCCTGGAACTGCTTGCCATTCGAGTAGCCTGCATCGGCAGTGACCGTCAGTTCATCTTGCTGCAAGTGTTCCTTGGCAGCCTTGGCCATAGGTTCAAGTTGCTTGCGATCATCGCTGTCCTGAGTGACTTCATGATGCAGAATCAGGCAGTGCTCAGCGTCCACGGCTGTTTGCACGTTGTACGCGACCCGCGGCCCTTTATGCGTTCGCATCACTCGGGCGTCGCTTTCGTGGGTATTGAATTGCTCAAGCGCCATTGATTTCATCAGGGCCTGGCACGTCAGGTTATTGGAGTGCCTGACTTCAAGTTGCGCCAAAGCCGTCTTGACCGCACTGCGATCAACCACCTCATTGGCTTCGGTTTTATCCGCCTCATCCAGCTCGGCCAGGTATTGGGCAATGCGTTTATCCAGCTTCTGCTCCTGGTGCTTGAGCCGCTTCAAACTCATATGACGCCGCGAGGAAGCAACCGCCTGAAACTTGCTGCCATCGATGGCCACCAGCTCACCGGCTATCAGGCCGGCGGTTCGGCAGAAATGGACGAAGGCCCGGCACGTCGCCACAAAGGCCGGTTTGTTGTTTTTGCGAAAGTCGGCGATGGTCTTGAAGTCGGGTTTGAGCCGGTTGATCAACCACATCACTTCGATGTTGCGCTGACACTCGGCCTCAAGTCGGCGTGAGGAGCGAATCCGTTGGAAATAGCCGTAGAGATAGAGTTTTAGCTGATCGGCAGGATCATAAGAGGGGCGCCCGGTGCCTTTGGGCAACGCTTTGTCGAAGCCCAGTTGCACCAGATCCAGCTTGGCGACGTAGAGGTCGATCACACGAACGAGGTGATCCTCGGGGATCAGTTCCTCCAGCGAGACCGGGAACAGACTGGTCTGGCTGCGGGACTCTCCTTGGATGTAGGCCATAACGAAAAATGCTCCGTATCTTTCGATACGGAGCATTTTCTTGGATCACCAGCCAGATTGCTAGGTTTTCACACAGTCTGATGGAGGCGGGATCTTCGTGTCACTGAACGTCGCTATTACGACGGGAACAGCTCGGACAGCTTCATCGACAGCATCATGTCGCCTTCAACGCGCAGCTTGCCGCCCATGAAAGCCTGCATGCCGTCGGTTTCGCCGCTGACGATACCTTTCAGGGTTTCGCTGTCCAGCACCAGTGTGCAGTTGGCGTCCGGGTTTTCGCCTTCCTGGATGTCGCAGGTGCCGTCTTTGACGATCAGCGAGTACTGCTTGTCTTCGTCAGTGATGTTGAAACCGAAGACCAGATCCAGACCGGCAGCAGCGGCTGGGTTGAACTTGGCTTGCATTTCTTTTACGGCATCGGCTACGGAGGTCATGGTTCGATCCTTATGAGGTTGATTACAGCAAGGTTCACAGTTAACCGGACTCAACGGAAAGTGATGAGTTCCGGAACCTTCAACAGCTGCAGATGTGCATGACTGTTGAAGGAGGCCAAAGCCACCTCGCGACCGCGGAACTTCAGCTGGTTGAGCGAGGTGTTGACGATTTGCCAGTTCAATTCAAAGGCCTGTTTCGCAGGCATTTGCGTAATGAGGTGGAGCAGGGCGGTGATGGTGCCGCCGGAGGTGAACACGGCGATTTTCTGGTTTTTATCGGCCAGATCAAGAATTCGGTGCAGCCCGGCCTGGACGCGTTCGACGAAACCCAGCCAGCTTTCCAGCCCCGGCGTGTCGTAAGTGCCGGCCAGCCAGCGTTCGATGATCAGGGCAAAAATACGTTGGAACTCGCCACGGTTCTGCGCGGCATTGCGCAGAATTTCGAGGGCTTCCGGCTCGTCCGCCAGCATGTCCGGGAGCAGGGCGCGGATCACCGCGTCGGCATCGAATTCGTTGAAGGCAGAATCGGTTTCCAGGATCGGCACCGACAGACCTTTGGCAGTGAATTGCTCCAGCGCGCTGGTGGCCGTGTGTTGCTGACGGCGCAGGTCTCCGGCGAGGCAGCGATCGAAGCTGATGCCCAGTTCAGCGAGGTGCTGACCGAGAATTTCTGCCTGGCGCACACCGGTTGGCGACAGGACGTCATAGTCGTCTGCACCAAAGGAGGCCTGGCCATGTCGAATCAAGTAGATGCTGCCCACGTCCGCGTCATCCCGGTACGTTGAAGGTTTGGCGAGGTTATGAGGATGACGGGGAGCTGTCAATGAAAAAACATACGCTTGTTTGAAATGCCCGTTACAGGGGTGTTGCCAGAGGTTTCACGGCTGGCCGATGAGCCGGCGCATGGGTATGCTGGAGCCATCCCGCGTGTGTTTCACATCCACGCACTGTTCTAAGGAGTCTCTGTGGAGTTTTTCACCGAATACGCCAGTTTCCTGGCCAAGACCGTCACCCTGGTGATCGCCATTCTGGTGGTGCTTGCCAGTTTTGCTGCATTGCGCAGCAAGGGCCGACGCAAATCCGCCGGTCAGTTGCAGGTCAGCAAACTCAATGATTTCTACAAGGGCCTGCGTGAGCGCCTGGAGCAGACCTTGCTCGACAAGGATCAGCTCAAGGCTTTGCGCAAGGGCGAGGCCAAGTCCGAGAAAAGCGCGAAGAAGCAGAAGAAACAACCCGAAGCCAAGTCCCGCGTATTCGTCCTCGATTTCGACGGCGACATCAAAGCTTCCGCCACCGAAAGCCTGCGCCACGAAATCACTGCGCTGCTGACCTTGGCCACGCCAAAAGACGAAGTGGTCCTGCGTCTGGAAAGCGGAGGCGGCATGGTCCACAGCTACGGTCTGGCATCCTCGCAATTGGCGCGTATCCGTGAAGCCGGCGTGCCGTTGACCGTGTGCATCGACAAGGTTGCGGCCAGCGGCGGCTACATGATGGCGTGCATCGGCGAGAAGATCATCAGCGCGCCGTTCGCGATTCTCGGCTCGATCGGCGTGGTTGCACAGCTGCCCAACGTCAACCGCTTGCTGAAGAAGCACGACATCGATTTTGAAGTCCTCACCGCCGGCGAGTACAAACGCACCCTGACCGTGTTTGGCGAAAACACCGAGAAGGGCCGGGAGAAGTTCCAGGAAGACCTCGACATCACCCATCAACTGTTCAAGAACTTCGTCGCCCGCTATCGCCCGCAACTGGCGATTGACGATGTCGCCACCGGCGAAGTCTGGCTCGGCGTCGCGGCGCTGGATAAGCAACTGGTCGATGAACTCAAGACCAGCGATGAATACCTGGCAGACCGGGCGAAAAAGGCCGATGTCTATCACCTGCATTACGCCGAGCGCAAAAGCTTGCAGGAGCGCATCGGCATGGCTGCCAGCGGTTCGGTAGACCGCGTACTGCTGAGCTGGTGGAGTCGCCTGACCCAGCAGCGCTTCTGGTAAATCGGGCAGGCATAAAAAAACGCCGGTCACATGACCGGCGTTTTTTTGTCCGCGCTAAACCTGAAGACTTAGCGGCGACGGAACAGCGGCAGCGGTTCGTCAGTGGCAGCCTGATAGGTCACCGAGAAGTCCTTGAGGCCTTCAAGCGCTTCGTACGGGTCTTTGTCGGCGCGAATGGCGAAGGCATCAAAACCGCAGCGATGCATGTAGAACAGCTGATCGCGCAGCACGTCGCCAATCGCCCGCAACTCACCTTTGAAACCGTAACGGTCGCGCAGCAGGCGGGCGTTGGAGTAATTGCGGCCGTCGGTGAACGCCGGGAAGTTCAAGGCAATCACCTGAAACTCGGCGACGTCTTCACCGATTTCCTCGGCTTCTTCGTCAGCGTCCAGCCAGACACCCAGACCACCGTCGCGGGCCTTGAGCATGCGGCTGTGTTCGCGCCACAGTTGCAACGGCACGATCAAGTCGTCGCAGTTGCTGATCTCGTCGATGTTGAAATCCTTGGGCAGCAAGTGCCAGGTTTCGTCGACGACCTCGTTGTTCTTAATGATTCGCTGCATAGACGCGTTCCTTGAAGAGGTCGATGCCAATACGCTGGTAGGTGTCGATGAAGCGCTCGTCTTCGGTACGTTGTTCAACGTACACGTCGATCAGCTTCGAGATCACGTCAGGCATGGCTTCCTGAGCGAAGGACGGGCCGAGGATCTTGCCCAGGCTCGCATCACGGCTGGCACTGCCGCCGAGGGAAACCTGATAGAACTCTTCGCCTTTCTTGTCGACGCCGAGGATGCCGATGTGGCCGACGTGGTGGTGACCGCAGGCGTTCATGCAACCGGAGATGTTCAGGTCCAGCTCGCCGATGTCGAACAAGTAATCGAGGTCGTCGAAACGACGCTGGATCGATTCGGCGATCGGGATCGACTTGGCGTTGGCCAGCGAGCAGAAATCACCGCCAGGGCAGCAGATGATGTCGGTCAGCAGGCCGATGTTCGGTGTGGCGAAACCGCCTTCACGCAGTTCGCCCCACAGGGTGAACAGCTGGCTTTGCTCGACGTCGGCCAGAATGATGTTCTGTTCGTGCGAGGTGCGCAGTTGACCGAAGCTGTAGCGGTCGGCCAGATCGGCGACGGCGTCGAGCTGCTTGTCGGTGATGTCGCCCGGCGCCACGCCGGTCGGTTTCAGCGACAGGGTTACCGCGACATAGCCCGGCTTCTTGTGCGCCAATGTGTTGCGGGTACGCCAGCGGGCGAAACCCGGATGCTCTTTGTCCAGCTCGGCCAGTTGCGCGGTCTGGTTGTCCAGCGCCTTGTAGTCCGGATCGACGAAGTGCTTGGCCACACGCTGCAGTTCGGCGTCGGTCAGCGTGGTCTGGCCACCGCGCAGGTGTTCCATTTCCGCATCGACTTTCTGTGCGAACACTTCCGGCGTGAGGGCTTTGACGAGGATCTTGATCCGCGCCTTGTATTTGTTGTCGCGACGGCCGTAGCGGTTGTACACCCGCAGGATCGCGTCGAGATAGCTCAACAAGTCCTGCCATGGCAGGAATTCGTTGATGAATGCGCCAACCACCGGCGTACGACCGAGGCCGCCGCCAACCAGCACGCGGAAACCCAGTTCGCCAGCGGCGTTGTGTACCGGCTCAAGGCCGATGTCATGGACTTCAATGGCGGCGCGGTCAGCGGTCGAACCGTTGACGGCGATCTTGAATTTGCGCGGCAGGTAGGCGAATTCCGGGTGGAATGTAGTCCACTGACGGACGATTTCGCACCATGGGCGCGGATCGATCACTTCGTCGGCGGCAACGCCGGCGAACTGGTCGGTGGTGACGT
Source organism: Pseudomonas sp. 43A (assembly GCF_013363935.1). Classification (NCBI taxonomy): domain Bacteria; kingdom Pseudomonadati; phylum Pseudomonadota; class Gammaproteobacteria; order Pseudomonadales; family Pseudomonadaceae; genus Pseudomonas; species Pseudomonas sp. 43A. The sequence continues at coordinate 4,218,808 of NZ_CP054880.1, read as the reverse complement.
TGCGCAGGCAATTGCCGCTGGTCTGGATCGCGTGCATCTGCACGGTGGCCAGTTCAGCCAGAATGTCCGGGATGTCTTCCACCGCCGGCCAGTTGAACTGCACGTTCTGCCGCGTACTGATGTGGGCGTAGCCCTTGTCGTAGTCGCGGGCAATCTTGGCCATCATGCGCGTCTGACGCGAAGTCAGCTGGCCGTAAGGCACCGCCACACGCAACATCGGCGCGAAGCGCTGGATGTACAGGCCATTTTGCAGGCGCAGGGGGCGGAATTCTTCTTCGCTCAGCTCACCTGCCAGATAGCGTCGGGTCTGATCACGGAACTGCTTGACGCGGTCCTCGATGATCCGCTGATCGTACTCGTCGTATACGTACATATAAGTCCTGTTCTCAGGCTTGGGCCATTCGGAGTAGCACTGCGTTTTCGCTTGCTGGAGTCCGATTGTGCCTCTGCAATTCTGCGCGCACGGCCGCGCACTCCCTAACGGAGCCGGGGCAATATACCCGTTTGCAGTTATGCGCAAAAGTGATGTTTGAGTATATGTAAAGAACCAAATCGCCTAACGAGAATGGCTGTCAACTAACCCACATTTGTCGTGCGGACAATCATCGTCTTAACTGTGGTCGAGTCTTTCTGCAATCACCGATAAAACCGACAAGAGGCGATGCAATGAGCAATCCGACCAAGGCAAGAAAAAGCGACAGCAGTGTCGATGCGTGGGCCATTCTGTTCCTGATCATTCTCGTAGTAGGGACAGCGGTATTCTGGGTCAGCCATCAGTAAACGACCCATCCGGGCCTCGCTTGCGACAGATTGTCGGACAAAAAGCGGGATCAGGCATCAATAGCCGATGAAACGAGGGCTATAATGCGCGGCCATTTTTCGTTGGGCCCGGATGCTTCATGTTCAAGTTTTTCCATATCAGTCTTCTGTTGTTCGGCGCGCTGTTCCAGACCGGCGCGCGGGCAGAGTCTGTGCTGTTTTTGAATCCGGGTTCGACGCAAGAAGCCTTCTGGGTCAGCTATTCGCAATTCATGCAAGCGGCCGCCCATGATCTGGGCATCGATCTGCAGATTCTCTACTCACAACGTCAGCCCGAACTGACCCTCGCTCAAGCGCGCGTCGCGTTGCAGGGGGCGAATCGGCCTGAGTACCTGGTCTTCGTCAACGAACAATATGTCGCCCCGCAAATCCTGCGCCTGGCCGAGAACAGCGGCGTGAAGCTGTTTATGGTCAATGCCGCACTGACAGCTGACCAGCAGGCCATGGTCGGCGAGCGTGACGACCGCATTGGCAGCCTGGTGCCGAACGACGAGGAGGGCGGCTACCTGATGATGAAGGAGCTGATTCGCCTGCACCCGTCAACGCCAGGCACTGAGCCGATTGAAGTGTTGGCGTTCTCCGGGCTGAAGGTCACCCCCTCGGCGCAACTGCGCGAGCGCGGTATGCAGCGGGCACTCGCCGAGCATCCACAGATCCGCCTGCGGCAACTGGTGTACAGCGGCTGGATGCAAGAACGCGCTTATGAACAGGCCAAGCAGCTGTTCGCCCGCTACCCGAAGGTTTCGTTGGTGTGGTCGGCCAATGATGAAATGGCTTTCGGTGCGATGCGCGCTTTCACCGAGACCGGCAAAGTCCCCGGCAAAGATGCCTTGTTCAGTGCGGTCAACACTTCACCGGCGGCTTTGCAGGCACTGGTTGACGGGCGCCTGAGCGCGTTGGTCGGCGGACACTTCACCCTTGGCGGCTGGGCGTTGGTCGAGTTGCATGACGTCGAGCAGGGCGTCGATTTGAATAGTTACGGCGGCCGTGATCGGCAGATTCCGTTGCTGCAACTGATCGACAAACGTCACGCCCGACAAATGCTGGCCATGGGTGAGTCGCCGAACTACGGAGTAAATTTCCGCAAGCTCTCAGCCAAGGGACAACCGCAGTCGTATCGCTACCCTTTTACTCTGCAAACCCTGATGCGCTGAGCGCGTCAGACCCCGGCGAAGTGCAGCACCAGTTTGACGATGGCAAACAGCGTCAACGCAAACACCGCGGTGAACAGAATCCCCAGCATCACGAAATGGCTGGGCTTGCCATGGGTGAAGTCCCTTGCCCGGTTCTTGCCGCTCTGCACCCCGAACGCCGCCGCCATCACGCTGTGCAGCATCTGCCAGAAGGTCGGCGGTTTGTTGTCGACTGGATCGTCCATAAATCCCTCGTCTGCCGTGTGTGTCAGACAAGCATAGCCAACCCTTTCAAGGGCACCGCAAAAACAAATGTGGGAGCGACGGTGCGACGATTCGACTTGCTCGCGAAAGCGGTCGATCATTCAGTACTAATGTTGAATGACATGACGCCTTCGCGAGCAAGCTCGCTCCCACAGGGTGATGCGTTGAAGCTGGATTAGTTGTCGTAACCCAGGTTCGGCGCCAGCCAGCGCTCGGTCACGCTCAGTTCCTGGCCTTTTCGCGAGGTGTAGCTGGCGACTTGATCCTTGTCGACCTTGCCCACGGCAAAGTACTGCGCCTGCGGGTGGGCGAAGTACCAGCCGCTGACTGCTGCCGCCGGGAACATCGCATAGTGTTCGGTGAGGAACACGCCGCTGCGGCCGGCACGCATTTCTTCCGCTTCCGGGTCGAGCAGGGCGAACAGCGCGGCTTTCTCGGTGTGATCCGGGCACGCCGGATAACCCGGGGCAGGGCGGATGCCGCTGTATTGCTCTTTGATCAGCGCTTCGTTGTCGAGGGTTTCGTCCTTGGCATAACCCCAGTGCTCTTTACGCACTTGCTGGTGCAGCCATTCGGCGCACGCTTCAGCCAAACGGTCGGCCAGCGCTTTGACCATGATCGAGTTGTAGTCGTCGCCAGCGTCCTGATAAGCCTTGGCCACTTCTTCGGCGCCGATACCAGCGGTAGTGATGAAACCACCGACGTAGTCGGTCACTTCGCTGTCCTTCGGTGCAACGAAGTCGGCCAGCGAGAAGTTTGGCTTGCCGTCGGTCTTGATGATCTGCTGACGCAGGTGATGCAGCTTGGCCAATGGCTGGCCGTCATCGCCGTACAGTTCGATATCGTCGTCATGCACCTGATTGGCCGGCCAGAAGCCGAACACCGCGCGGGCGCTGATCAGCTTCTCGTCGATCAGTTTGGCGAGCATTTCCTGCGCGTCCTTGTACAACGCGGTGGCGGCTTCACCGACCACTTCGTCTTCGAGGATGCGCGGGAATTTGCCAGCCAGATCCCAAGAGATGAAGAACGGCGTCCAGTCGATGTATTCGGCCAGCACCTTGAGATCGATGTTGTCCAGCACCTTGCTGCCGGTAAACGTCGGTTTGACCGGCTCATAAGTCGCCCAGTCAAACTGGGGTTTCTTGGCGATGGCTGCTGCGTAGCTCAAGCGCTCGGTGCGGGCGCTGCGGTTGGCGGTGCGTTCACGCACTTCAACGTATTCCAGGCGCGTCTTCTCGACGAAACCGGCCTTCAATTCCTTCGACAGCAGTTGCGTAGCCACACCCACCGCGCGGGAGGCGTCGGTCACGTAAACCACGGCATCGTTGCTGTACTTCGGCTCGATCTTCACCGCCGTGTGCGCTTTGGAGGTGGTCGCGCCACCGATCATCAGCGGCAGATGGAAGTCCTGACGCTGCATCTCGCGAGCGACGTGAACCATTTCATCCAGCGACGGCGTGATCAGACCAGAGAGACCGATGATGTCGCACTTCTGCTCTTTGGCCACCTGCAGGATCTTCTCTGCCGGCACCATCACGCCGAGGTCGACGATGTCATAGCCGTTGCAACCGAGCACCACGCCGACAATGTTCTTGCCGATGTCATGCACGTCGCCTTTCACGGTCGCCATGAGGATCTTGCCCTTGGCTTCCGGCTTGTCGCCTTTTTCCAGTTCGATGAACGGGATCAGGTGCGCCACGGCCTGCTTCATCACCCGGGCGGATTTCACCACTTGCGGGAGGAACATTTTGCCAGCGCCGAACAGATCGCCAACGATGTTCATGCCGGACATCAGCGGGCCTTCGATGACTTCGATCGGGCGGGCGAACGACTGACGCGATTCTTCGGTGTCTTCAACGATGTGCGTGGTGATGCCTTTGACCAGCGCATGCTCCAGACGCTTGTTGACCTCCCAGCTGCGCCACTCTTCGGTCTCGGCTTCCTTGACGCTGCCGTCGCCCTTGTACTTGTCGGCAATGGCGAGGAGGGCGTCGGTGCCGTTTGGCGTGCGGTTGAGCACCACGTCTTCAACGGCGTCGCGCAGTTCCTGCGGGATCTGGTCGTAGATCTCCAGTTGACCGGCGTTGACGATGCCCATGGTCAGGCCGGCGCGGATCGCATACAGCAGGAACACCGAGTGGATCGCCTCACGCACCGGGTTGTTGCCCCGGAACGAGAACGACACGTTGGACACGCCGCCCGAGGTCAGCGCATACGGCAGTTCGTCGCGGATGTAGGCACAGGCGTTGATGAAGTCGACTGCGTAGTTGTTGTGTTCTTCGATGCCGGTGGCGACGGCGAAGATGTTCGGGTCGAAGATGATGTCTTCCGGCGGGAAGCCGACTTCGTTGACCAGAATGTCGTAGGAGCGTTTGCAGATCTCTTTCTTGCGCGCTTCGGTGTCGGCCTGGCCGGCTTCGTCGAACGCCATCACCACCACTGCCGCGCCGTAACGCTTGCACAGTTTGGCGTGATGGATGAACTGCTCGACGCCTTCTTTCATGCTGATCGAGTTGACGATGCCCTTGCCCTGAATGCACTTGAGGCCGGCCTCGATCACTTCCCACTTGGAGGAGTCGATCATGATCGGGACGCGCGAGATGTCCGGTTCGCCGGCAATCAGATTGAGGAAGGTCACCATGGCCTTCTTCGAATCGAGCATGCCTTCGTCCATGTTGATGTCGATCACCTGCGCACCGGCCTCGACCTGTTGCAGGGCGACTTCCAGCGCTTCGGTGTAGTTGTCTTCACGGATCAGGCGGGCGAACTTCGCCGAACCGGTGATGTTGGTGCGCTCGCCGACGTTAACGAACAGCGAACTGCGATCGATGGTGAACGGCTCCAGACCCGAGAGGCGGCAAGCCTTGGGAATGTCCGGAATCTGACGCGGCGCGTAACCGGCAACAGCTTTGGCGATGGCTTCAATGTGCCCCGGCGTGGTGCCGCAGCAACCGCCGACGATGTTGAGGAAGCCGCTCTGGGCGAACTCTTCGATGACTTTGGCGGTTTCCGACGGCAGTTCGTCGTACTCGCCGAATTCGTTCGGCAGGCCGGCGTTCGGGTGCGCGGAAACGTGGGCGCTGGCCTTGTTCGACAGCTCTTCCAGGTACGGACGCAATTCGCTCGCGCCGAGCGCGCAGTTGAGGCCGACCGAGATTGGCTTGGCGTGTGCCACCGAGTTCCAGAACGCTTCGGTGGTCTGGCCCGACAGGGTCCGGCCGGAGGCATCGGTGATGGTCCCGGAAATCATGATCGGCAGTTCGATGTGCAGCTCTTCGAACACGCCTTGCACGGCGAAGATCGCTGCTTTGGCGTTGAGGGTGTCGAAAATGGTTTCGATCAGGATCAGGTCGGCGCCGCCCTCGATCAGACCTTTGGTGGCTTCGGTGTAGTTTTCCACCAGCTCATCAAAGGTGACGTTGCGATAGCCGGGGTTGTTGACGTCCGGCGACAGCGAGCAGGTGCGGCTGGTCGGGCCGAGCACGCCGGCGACGAAACGCGGCTTGTCCGGGTTCTCGGCGGTCTTGGCGTCGGCGACCTTGCGCGCCAGACGCGCGCCTTCTACGTTTAACTCGTAGGCCTGTTCTTCCATGCCGTAGTCGGCCATGGAAATGCGCGTGGCGTTGAAGGTGTTGGTTTCGAGGATGTCGGCGCCGGCATCCAGGTAGGCTTTTTCGATGCCGCCGATCACGTCGGGACGGGTGAGCACCAACAGGTCGTTGTTGCCCTTGACGTCACTCGGCCAGTCCGCGAAGCGTTTGCCGCGATAATCCTGCTCTTCGAGCTTGTAGCTCTGGATCATCGTGCCCATACCGCCGTCGAGTATCAGGATGCGCTCTTTGAGAGCTTGCTTGAGAGCTTGAAGGCGGACGCTGCGATCGGACATTTGGACTACTCGGAAAGACCATTACGAAGGAGCGGGATCATAGCAAACCTGTGCGCTTTTGGAGCATGCGGGGCTTTTGCATGAATATCGCTCATGTTGGTACGAGCGTCATACTGTAGACTCACGGCGTTTTTTTACAATCGGGATCAGCAGCATGTCTTACCGCGTCATTGGTTTTGTGTTGCTGTTTCTCAGCTGGGGCGCCGTGGCGCAAGAGCCCACGATCTCGTACAGCCGTGATATTCAACCGATCTTCACCGAGAAGTGCGTGGCCTGCCATGCGTGTTACGACTCGGCGTGTCAGCTCAATCTGGGCAGTGGCGAAGGCGCCGCCCGTGGTGCGAGCAAAATGCCGGTCTACGATGGCGAGCGCACACAAGCGGCACCGACTACTCGGCTGTTCTACGACGCCTTTGGCAAACGTGCCTGGCAGCAGAAAGACTTCTATTCAGTGCTCGATGCGCAGGGCAGTCAGGCGGCGCTGATGGCGCGCATGCTCGAACTCGGGCACAAGACGCCGCTGACACCGAACGCCAAACTCCCGCAAGACATCGTGCTGGGCCTGAATCGCGAGAACATGTGCGCGCTGCCCGCCGAGTTCGAAGGCTACGCCGGCGCTCATCCGAAAGAAGGCATGCCGCTGGCGGTCACCGGGCTGACCGATCAGCAATATCAGACGCTGCAGCGCTGGCTGGCCTCTGGTGCGCCGATTGATGAGCAAGGCCTGGCACCGAGCGCCAAAGAGGCACTGCAAATCGTCCAGTGGGAAAACCTGCTCAATACTCCCGGCGCCCGGCAGAGTCTGGTCGGACGCTGGCTGTACGAGCACTTGTACCTCGCGCACCTCTATTTCAAGGATGGCGAGCCGGGGCATTACTTCCAGTGGGTGCGTTCGCGCACACCGACTGGCCAGCCGATCGACCTGATCGCCACCCGTCGTCCGAATGACGATCCGGGCACCCAGGTGTATTACCGCTTGTGGCCGGTGCAGGGCGTGATCGTGCATAAAACCCACATCACCTACCCGCTGAGCGCGGCGAAGATGGCGCGGGTCAAAAGCCTGTTCTACAGCGGCAACTGGCAGGTCAATGCGCTGCCCGGTTACGGCCCGCAGAGCCGCGCCAATCCGTTTGCCACGTTCGAGGCGATTCCGGCGCAGGCGCGTTATCAGTTCATGCTTGATAACGCCGAATACTTTGTCCGCACCTTTATTCGTGGGCCGGTGTGCCGGGGGCAGATCGCCACGGACGTGATCCGCGACAACTTCTGGGCACTGTTCCAGGCACCGGAACACGACCTCTATATCACCGACCCGAACTATCGCGGCCAGGCCACGCCGCTGCTGGCCATGCCGGGACAGAACGACGATGTCGGCAGCGTCCTCAGCTTGTGGCGCAACTATCGCGACAAGCGAAACGAGTACGAGGCCTTGCGCCGCGACAGCTACGCCGATCTGCCCGCGCCGAGCTGGTCGACACTGTGGGCCGGCAATGACAACGCGTTGCTGAGCATTTTCCGCCACTTCGACAGCGCTTCGGTGACCAAAGGCCTGATCGGCGAGGTGCCGCAAACGATGTGGCTGTTTGACTATCCCTTGCTCGAGCGCACCTATTACCAGTTGGCGGTCAACTTTGATGTGTTCGGCAACGTCTCGCATCAGGCGCAAACCCGTCTGTATTTCGACCTGATCCGCAACGGCGCCGAGCAAAACTTCCTGCGCCTGATGCCGGCCGATTCCCGTGAGGATTACCTCGACGATTGGTATCAGAGCAGCGGCCAGTTCAAGATGTGGCTCGATTATGAGGCGATTGACGACGATAAGCCGACCGCGCTGAAGCTCGACGAAAAAGACCCGAAATACGACTTCGCCATGCAATTACTCGCGCGTTACGGCGATCTCAATGCACGGCCCGATCCGATCAACCGTTGCGACGGCGCTTATTGCTCGCGGCCGAACATCGAGCCGGCGCTGCAAAATGCCGAACAGGCGCTGAGTCGCCTGACCTCGCGCCCGGCCGCCGGTTTGAAGGTCATCGACCAGTTGCCGGAAGCGACCATGCTGCGCATTGAAACTGCCAGCGGCAAACGCGAGGTCTACAGCCTGTTGCGCAACCGCGCGCACAGCAATGTGGCGTTCCTGCTCGGTGAGTCGCTGCGCTATCAGCCTGGGCTGGACACAATTACCATTTTTCCGGGCGTGCTCAGCAGTTATCCGAACTTCATTTTCAACATTCCGGCCGATCAAGTCCCCGAGTTTGTTGATGCAATGGAAAACGCCAAGGACGGCAATCGTTTCGAGAAAATCGTCGAACGCTGGGGTATTCGGCGCAGTCACCCGCAATTCTGGTTCTATTTCCACGATCTGAGCCAATACCTGCACGAAACCGATCCGGTGGAAGAGGGCGTGCTGGATATGAACCGCTACGAGAATCTTTGATCGTTTGAGATTGGCCGACTGTCACAGTTTCAAGCAACACCGCAAAACCCCTGTAGGAGTGAGCCTGCTCGCGATAGCGGAAAATCAGGCACTGGAGATGTTGAATGTGCCGCCGCCATCGCGAGCAGGCTCACTCCTACAAGGGATCTGCGGTGGTTTCAGGAATTGTGGACGGGAGCGGCCGATGTTGATTTCAGTGCAAGCCCTGCGTGCGCTGGCCGCGTGGACGGTGGTCTGCCACCACTTCATGCAGATTTTCTTCGACTTCAAAGCGCGCGGGCCGATCGGCCAACTGTTTATCGACAAAGGCGCGGTGGGCGTCGATATTTTCTTTGTCATCAGCGGGTTGGTGATTTTCCTGTCTACCGAGAGCAAACCGCTGCCGCCAGCGCGATTTCTGCTGTACCGGCTGTTTCGCATTGTCCCGGCGTACTGGCTGTACACGCTGCTGATGGCGCTGCTGGTGGTGTTCGCCCAGCCGTTGTTGCCGGATCAAACCGTGGATTGGGCGCACCTGCTGTTGTCGCTGGTGTTCATTCCGACTGAGAACCCCGGCGGCTACGGCATTTATCCGACGCTGAATGTCGGCTGGACGCTCAACTACGAAATGCTGTTCTACCTGCTGTTTGCCTGGGCGCTGCTGTTTCGCTTGCAGGTACGGTTGTTGGTGGTTGCGGCGCTGTTGTTCGCCGTGTGTCAGACCTGGACCGGGTTTGGCTGGATCAGTGAGTTCTATCGTTCGGACATCGTCTACGAGTTTCTACTGGGGATTGGCATCGGCATGCTTTATCGCCGGGGCTGGATCGGCACCGGCCTGTGGCTGCCGCTGCTGGCGATCGGCGCAGCGCTGCTGATGATCTATCACCTGGCGCCGGCGCCAAGGCTGCTGAACTGGGGCGTGCCGAGCGCAGTGCTGGTCATGGCGTGTATCTCACTTGAGCGTTATGTCGAGCGCAGCCATGTGCTCAAACTGCTGGGTGATTGCTCGTATTCGGTGTATCTGATGCACGTTCTGGTGCTGTCGGCGGGTGGATTTATCGCGCAGCGCTACGCGATCAACCCGTATTTGATGTTTGTGGTGTGTGCGCTGGCGATTGGCGTTGGCTCGTGGTTGAGCTACGAATGGGTGGAAAAACGCAGTTACCATTGGCTCAAGGCGCAGATTGATGAGAAGCCGGACAAGAATCTTTCCCGACAAAAATACTAGGACTTTGTCCGGCGCAACGATTGGCGTAAACTGCGCCCAAGCCTGCGAGGAGTTTCCATGACCGCTATTACCATTACCGACGCCGCCCACGATTACCTGGCTGATCTGCTCTCCAAGCAGAACACCCCGGGCATCGGCATCCGCGTCTTCATCACCCAGCCTGGCACCCAGTACGCCGAAACCTGTATTGCCTACTGCAAGCCGGGCGAAGAAAAACCTGAAGACACCGCGCTGGGGCTGAAAAGCTTCACCGCTTATATCGATCACTTCAGCGAAGCGTTTCTCGATGACGCCGTTGTCGATTACGCCACTGACCGCATGGGCGGCCAGCTGACCATCAAGGCGCCAAATGCCAAAGTACCGATGGTCAACGCCGACAGCCCGGTCAACGAGCGCATCAACTACTACCTGCAAACCGAAATCAACCCGGGGCTGGCCAGCCACGGCGGTCAGGTCAGCCTGATCGATGTGGTTGAAGACGGCATCGCCGTGCTGCAGTTCGGTGGCGGTTGCCAGGGCTGCGGCCAGGCGGACGTGACCCTGAAGGAAGGCATCGAGCGTACCTTGCTCGAGCGCATCCCTGAGCTGAAGGGCGTTCGCGACGTGACCGACCACACGCAGAAAGAAAACGCCTACTACTAAGGTGTTCGCTGCGGACATAAAAAACGGCGCCCCGTGAGCGCCGTTTTTTTATGGGTGAAATTTAATGACGCCTTCGCGAGCAAGCTCGCTCCCACATTTGGAATGCGATCAAATGTGGGAGCGAGCCTGCTCGCGAAGGGGCCTTCATGGGCGATAGAGATGAGCATGCCCGGCGCGATACAACGATGATTCGCTAAACACCTCACTGCCCAGCACCCGGCCCACCAGAATCAACGCCGTACGCCGAAACCCTTTGGCCTCAACCTTTCCGGCGATATCCGCCAGCGTCCCCACCACCCAATCCTGATCCGGCCACGTCGCCCGGTGAATCACCGCAATCGGGCAATCCGCGCCGTAATGCGGCAGCAGTTCCGCCAGAATCTTCTCCAGATGGTTGACCCCCAAATGAATCGCCATGGTCGCGCCATGCTGCGCCAGATTGCCGAGCTCTTCGCCTGCCGGCATGGCTGTCTTGTCGGCGTAGCGAGTCAGAATCACACTTTGCGACACGTCCGGCAGAGTCAACTCCGCCCCAAGCAATGCCGCACAGGCTGCGGTCGCAGTCACGCCGGGAATGATCTCGAATGGAATATTCAGCTCACGCAGATAACGGATCTGCTCACCGATCGCGCCATACAGACTCGGATCGCCGGAGTGCACCCGCGCCACATCCTGACCCTTGGCATGCGCGGTCTTGATAAGTTCGATGATCTGCTCCAGATGCAATTCAGCGCTGTTGACCACCGTCTCGGCCTGATGGCCGTCGAGCACCGCCGCTGGCACCAGCGAACCTGCGTAGATAATCACCGGGCAGCTGCGGATCAGCCGCTGGCCTTTGATAGTGATCAATTCCGGGTCGCCGGGGCCGGCGCCGATGAAGTAGACAGTCATCGTTGAATCCTGAGTAAAAGAGGGCACGACCGCGTTGCAGATGAGCAACGCTCATGATCAATGGCGGGGATTATCGGGACTTTACGCCGCGCCGGCCAATGCCAGTGTTGCCTGAGCGTATTTTTGCCGGGAAATCAGCAGTTTTGCCGGAGCCTGAATCAACTGTTCGGCGAGGGCCAGCGCAGCACTCTCGGCAACGCCGTAGCAGCCGGTTCGTTCGTAGGCGATTTGCGAATGGTGACTGAGTCGTTGCTGGTAACTGGCGAGTTCTTCACTGCTGAAATACAGCAGTGGCAAGGCTAACTGGGCAGCCAGCTCCTGTAGGCCGGGTTCATCCCGTTTCAAGTCGATGCTGGCCAGCGCCTTGACCGCTTCCAGTTCAATGCGATGTGCCTGTAATGCCTGATCAAGCAAGGCGCGCAGCGTGCTGGCCGGGCAGCCGCGCTGGCAGCCCAGGCCGACCACGAAGGTCGGCGCTGCGCTGTCATTGGTCATGCGTGGTATTGGCCAGCGTTTTTGCGGCGGAACAACCAGGCGCTGATCAGGCCCAGGGCCAGCCAGAACGCGACGTTGGTCAGCTGCGAAGCGATTTTGAACTGCGCTTCCAATGCCTCGGGTGCGAGCATCGAATGCACTTCCGGCTGCGGTGCGCCGATCACGTGCGGTACGGCAAGAATCGCCACGCCGAGGATCTTCATCAGCCAGTGACGGCTGAACACGATGAGAGCCAGGCCGGCAGCGGTCGAAGCGGCCGTGCCGATCCACCACGTCTGCCGCGAAGCCAGATCGGCCGCAGCGGTGCCGGGCAATTCAGGTGGCAGGCCCATCGTCGGTGCCAGTACGAATGTGGCGTAACCGGCCAGTCCCCAGAGCAGGCCTTGCGAGGTTTTGGTCGGGGCGCGCAGGGTGTACAGGCCCGCGAGCATCAGGGCGAAACCGACGGCTACCACCAGATTGCCGCCCGTGGTCGAGACCACGCGCTGCCAACCGTCTTCCGGTTCCCAGGCTTCAGCATCGTGGGTGTGCGCAGCGGTGCCGGCGGCGTGTTCGTGAACTTCAGCCACCGGTTCGGCTTTCTCGAAGGTTTCCGCCTGCAGAATCAGCGGCGAGACCCAGAAGCTTTGCAGCAGAGTGAGGAGCAGGGCGGCCAGCAGACCGGTGAAACCTGCGGTTTGCGCAATACGCTTGATCATGTCGGCAGGTCTCAGTGGCACGGGAACGCGGCGCTGTGGCGGGTATCGTGGGCGGCGTTGTGCACCGCTTCGATGTGCGAGAAACCGGCGAAGTAGACCAGGCTGGCGCCGAGGATCGACGCGAAGATCGCGGCGGTCAGGCGTTGGCTAAGGGTGGTGGTGCTGGAAATTTTGTCCGTGTTGCTGCCGGTGCTGCTGATGATCGACATGGCGCTTCCCTCTGGAATGTCAGTGGGTGAATCGAGCGCATGAAAACCCCTGCGGGTCGGGCTCGCAGAGGTTCGAACAGCGCCCGCCCACCGCGGGTTTGTTATGTTCAGCGACGCACAAGGTGCGGGCTGTGTGTTGCGGGCCGGTCTCCGGGCTCACGAGGGGTTGGCGTCAGGCCGACCTGCAAGCGTCACCTTCCCATGCCTTGTTGGCACAGTGGTTTTGACGCTTCGCTCGCTTACCGTTGCGGGGGCAGCACCGGACTGACATGGGCTTGAGTAAAGCACATGATTCACCGGTTTCCCGTTTCACCCTGTGAAGGGCACCCGTAACAAGTTGTGTAGGAGAGCATGAGGCGGGGATTTTAGTCAATTTTGTGGGTGGATCCGTTGCTGCGGTAACGGCTTGTTAGGGTTCCGCCCTGACGTTCGGCCCGCTCGCTAAAGCTCGGAGTTCCTTCGCTGCGGGATCGATCCGGGCGCAGCGCCTACGGTTTGCTTCGCTGCACCTCCTCTCGCTGTGTTTGGTTGCGCTCCCACGCCCGGATCAATCCCGGAACGAAGCCTTCCGACGTCGCCCGTGGATCAAGATCAAGAGCAGGCGAGCTGACACTCGGCCTATTGAGTGGTGAAGAGCGTGGGTGTTCGGCTTTTGATTTGCGTTATTGCTGCCCCTCACCCCAGCCCTCTCCCGAGGGAGAGGGAGCCGATTTGTGAGCTTTTCAGAATCTGAGTTCAACGCGATATCGCACGTCGGCGTCCCTCGCCCAAACAACTCGATCAGTCCCCTCTCCCTCCGGGAGAGGGCTAGGGTGAGGGGCTTTTGATCCGGCTTTTGATCTGGCTTTTTTGCCCCTTCGGCAGGCCGAGCGGAGGTGTTCATCCGGGGGTTAGGCGCGCAGCGCCGTGCGGCGCAGCCGCATTCATCGAGAGGAGGTGCAGCGAAGCAAACCGTAGGCGATGCCCCCGGATGGACACCGTAGCGAGGGAACACTGAGCCTCAGCGAAGTGCCGTACGCCGGGGCAAAGCCTTTTGGGTTACCTTTTCGGCGTTTGGAAAAGGTGACTCGCTGTAAGAGCGAAACCGCCAGAAGCAGCACCCGCAGCAACGGATATGCCCCCAATCCAAAACCCCCAAAGCATTGACCCAAAACCACACCATGCGTAGCCTTGCGCTTTCGAGGTTCTTCGGCCCACGCCGAAGCTAAGAAGGGAACGCGGTCAATGCCGCGGCTGCCCCCGCAACTGTGAACGGTGATGTTCGCTGCCACGCCACTGCCAGCTCAATCTATGAGCCAGCGGGAAGGCGCAGCAAACGCCAGGCCCCACGCCTGAACACCGTCAGCCAGGAGACCTGCCTCGACACAGATTCTCACTACAACCGGGCGGGGTGATCCGGTGGCGAACGCTTCCGGCGCGCACGCGCGTTGCCGGTTCTCGTCCCGTATGCCCGCCGCTTGCCAAAGGGCATACCGATGAAAACACTGGCCAAACTCCCCGTCACCATCGTCACCGGCTTCCTCGGCTCGGGCAAAACTACATTGCTGCGGCACATGCTCGACAACGCTCAGGGCCGTCGCATCGCGGTGATCGTCAACGAGTTCGGCGAGTTGGGCATCGACGGTGAAATCCTCAAGCAATGCACCATCGGCTGCACCGAAGAAGAAGCCACCGGCCGCGTTTACGAATTGGCCAACGGCTGCCTGTGCTGCACCGTTCAGGAAGAATTTTTCCCGGTGATGCGCGAACTGGTCGCCCGTCGTGGCGATCTCGACCACATCCTCATCGAAACCTCGGGCCTGGCCCTGCCAAAACCGCTGGTGCAAGCCTTCCAGTGGCCGGAAATCCGCAGCGCCTGCACCGTTGACGCGGTGATCACCGTGGTCGACAGCCCGGCCGTGGCCGCTGGCACCTTTGCCGCGTTCCCGGATCAGGTCGATGCGCAGCGCAAACTCGACCCGAACCTCGATCACGAGTCGCCGCTGCACGAGTTGTTCGCCGACCAACTGGCCAGCGCCGATCTGGTCATCCTCAACAAGGCCGACCAGACCAGCCCGGAAGACCTCGCTCGCGTTCGTGCAGAAGTCGCCGAAGAATTGCCGCCCGCCGTCAAAATCATCGAAGCCAGCAACGGTCGCCTGCCGCTGGACGTGCTGATCGGCCTCGGCGCCGGTTCCGAAGAACACATCGACAGTCGCCACAGCCACCATGATCATCACCACGGTGAAGGCGATGACGACCACGATGACCACGATCACGACGCCTTCGATTCGATCTCCATCGAACTGCCGCAAGCTGATGAAAGCCTGCTGCTCGACGCCCTGACGCAATTGGTGGTCAAGCACGGCATCCTGCGTGTCAAAGGTTTCGCGGCGATTCCGAACAAGCCGATGCGCCTGTTGATCCAGGGCGTGGGCACGCGTTTTGACAAGCACTTCGACCGTCAGTGGGGCGCCGAAGAAGCGCGCGTTACCCGTCTGGTATTGATCGGCCAGCAACTCGACGCCGCGCAACTCGAAGCGCAACTGCGCGCCGCGCTCAGCGTTTAAATCATGCACCTGCTCAGGACCCAGCCCGGCGGTTTCGTCTCGGATGACAACATTGCCGACCTTGGACAAACCCCCGCCGAGCTGGTGATCCTGTGCAGCGGCGACTCCAGCCTGGCGCTGCTCGCCGAAGCCGCGCAGCAGTTGCCTGAGGATTATCCAAGCCTGCGTCTGGCCAATCCGATGCAGGTGCAGAATCACGCCTCGGTCGATCTGTACGTCGATGAAGTGCTGCGCCACGCCAAGGTGATCCTGATTTCGCTGCACGGTGGCATCGCCTATTGGCGCTATGGCGTCGAGCGCTTGGTCGAGTTGGCCGAGCGCGGTGTGCAGGTGATTCTGGTGCCGGGCGATGACCGTCCCGATCCGGAGCTCAGCGACTTGAGCACCGTCAATGCCGAAGATCGCGACCGCCTCTGGCAGTTCTTGCGCCAGGGCGGCCTGGGTAATGCGCTGGATTTTTTCCGCTGCCTGGCTGATCGTTGGCTCGCTCGCGATTACGCTTGGGAAGAGCCGCAAACCCTGCCGCGCACGGCGATTTACCACCCGAACAAAACCACCGCCGCACTGGGCGACTGGCAAGCCGAATGGCTGCCGGAAAACCCGGTGGCGGCGGTGCTGTTTTACCGCTCGCACCTGCAAGCGGCGAACACCGCGTTCATCGATGTGTTCTGCCTGCGCTTGCAGGCGGCGGGGCTGAATCCGCTGCCGATCGCCGTGGCCAGTTTGAAAGAGCCCGGCTGCCTGACGGTGGTCGAGGATTGGCTGGACGAAGTGGAGGCTGGGGTGATTCTCAACACCACCGGGTTCGCCCAGTCCAGCCCTGAGGCCCCGCACCTGCGGCCGTTTCGCCGCAACATTCCGGTGATTCAGGCGATCTGTGCGCAGGACAACGAGCCCGGCTGGCGTGACAGCCAGCAGGGCCTTGGCCCGCGCGATCTGGCGATGCATATTGCCTTGCCGGAACTCGACGGACGCATCATCAGCCGACCGATCAGCTTCAAGGATCTGGCCTGGCGCAGCGAGCGCAGTCAGTCCGATGTGGTCTGCTATCGCGCGCAACCCGAGCGCATGGATTTTGTCGCGGAACTGGCGCGGCGCTGGATCAATCTGGCGCGGGTGCCAAATGGCGAAAAACGCATCGCGCTCATTCTCGCCAACTACCCGACCCGCGACGGACGCATCGGCAACGGCGTCGGTCTCGACACGCCGGCAGCGGCGCTGAATATCCTGCGTGCTTTGCAGGTTGAGGGTTATCCGATAACGCCAGAACTGCCGAACAGCGGCACCGAGTTGATCCAGCAATTGCTCGGTGGCGTCAGCAACGATCTCGACACGATTGACTTGCGCCCGTGCCAGCAAAGTCTGGCGATGGACGCTTACCTGACGATGTTCAACGCGCTGCCCGAGGCCAATCGCGCCGCCGTTGTCGAACGCTGGGGCCCGCCGCAAGACGATCCGATGTGCCGCGACGGGCGCATGATGATCGCCGGCATTCGCTTCGGCCTGACCTTCGTCGGCATTCAACCGGCGCGTGGTTATCAGGTTGACCCGAGTGCGGTCTATCACGACCCGGATCTGGTACCGCCGCACGCTTATCTGGCGTTCTATTTCTGGTTGCGCAACACCTACGGTGCGCACGGCGTGATCCACGTCGGCAAGCACGGCAACCTTGAATGGCTACCGGGCAAAGGCGTCGGGCTTTCGGAGAATTGCTGGCCGGACGCGCTGCTCGGACCGCTGCCGAATATCTATCCGTTTATCGTCAATGACCCGGGCGAGGGCGCTCAGGCCAAGCGGCGTACACAAGCGGTGATCATCGACCACTTGATGCCGCCGCTGACCCGCGCCGAAACCTACGGCCCGCTGCGCAATCTGGAACTGTTGGCCGACGAGTATTACGAAGCGCAACTGCTCGATCCGCGCCGCGCCCGTGAGTTGCAGCGCGACATCCTGCAACTGGTGCGGGATACGCAGATCGACCGTGAACTGCAACTCGATGCCGGGCTGGACAGTGATGCCGACGCGGCAATCTGGCTGCCGCGTCTCGACACTTATTTGTGTGATCTGAAGGAATCGCAGATTCGCGATGGCTTGCACATTTTTGGCGAGTCGCCGACCGGGCGTTTGCGGATCGATACGTTGTTGGCGCTTCTGCGTATTCCACGAGGCGACGGCAAAGGCGCGCAATCAAGCCTATTGCGGGCACTCGCCAAAGCGTTCGAACTCGGATTCGATCCACTCGATTGTGCGCTGGCCGATCCATGGACAGGCCCGCGTCCCGAGGCGCTGCAATCGCAAAGCGACGAGTCCTGGCGCACAGCCGGCGACACCCGCGAACGCCTCGAACTGTTTGCCACACAGCTGATTTCCCAAGCCCTGCACGATCCATGTGGGAGCGAGCTTGCTCGCGAAGGCGTCGTGTCAGCCAACACTTCATTCACTGACACACAGCTTTCGCGAGCAAGCTCGCTCCCACAGGGATCGGGGGGGGCTGATGTGAATGCGATTATCCAGTCGCTGCGCGAAGTCGTCGCCCCACGCCTGGATGCCTGCGGCCCCGCCGAAATGCGCGGCCTGCTCGACGCCCTCTGCGGCCGCTTCGTTCCCGCCGGCCCCAGCGGCGCACCCAGCCGTGGCCGTCTCGACGTGCTGCCGACCGGCCGCAACTTCTACTCGGTCGACGTGCGCAACTTGCCGACCACCACCGCGTGGCGCATCGGTTTCCAGTCAGCGACATTGATTCTCGAACGTCACCTCCAGGACCACGGTGATCACCTGCGCCAGCTCGGATTATCCGTGTGGGGCACCGCTACCATGCGCACCGGTGGCGACGACATCGCCCAGGCCATGGCGCTGATGGGCGTGCGTCCGGTGTGGGCGACTGGCAGTCAGCGTGTCGATGATTTCGAGATTCTGCCGCTGAGCCTGCTCGACCGTCCGCGTGTCGACGTCACGCTGCGGGTTTCCGGATTTTTCCGCGATGCCTTCGCCAACCTGATTCGCCTGTTCGACGCCGCGGTGCAAGCAGTGGCTGCGTTGGACGAGCCGGCCGATCTCAATCCGCTGGCGGCAAAAGTGCGCGCCGAGCGCGAGTCGCTGCTGCAATCGGGTCTTGATGAAGAAACGGCGCGGCGTCAGGCCGGTTGGCGGATCTTCGGCGCCAAACCCGGTGCCTACGGCGCGGGCGTGCAAGGCGCCATCGACGGTCGCTTGTGGCAGAGCCGCGAGGATCTCGCCGAGGTTTACCTGAACTGGGGCGCTTACGCCTATGGCGGTTCCGACGAAGGCACGGCCGCCCGTGAACAATTCGTCCAGCGCCTGAGTCAGGTGCAAGCGGTGCTGCAGAATCAGGACAATCGCGAGCACGACTTGCTCGATTCCAACGACTACTACCAATTCCAGGGCGGCATGCTTGCTGCTGTGGAAACCCTGCGTGGCGAAGCGGCGGCCAGTTATCACGGCGATCACAGCCAACCGGATCTGCCGAAGATTCGTACCCTTAAAGAAGAACTGAATCGGGTGATCCGCTCGCGGGCGGCCAATCCGAAGTGGATCGACGGGGTCAAGCGCCACGGCTATAAAGGCGCGTTCGAAATGGCGGCGACGGTGGATAACCTGTTTGCGTTCGATGCGACGACGCAGTTGATCGATGACCACCAGTACGCTTTGCTGGCCGATGCTTATCTGCTGGATCCGGCGACTCGGGCGTTTGTTCGTGAGCATAATCCGCACGCGCTGCGGGATATGACCGAGCGCATGCTTGAGGCGCAGCAGCGGGGGATGTGGCAGGAGCCGGGGGCTTATAAAGAAGCGCTGGAGAATCTGCTGCTGGATATTGAGGAAGATATGTAACCGGTCAGAAGCTACCCTCACCCCAGCCCTCTCCCGGAGGGAGAGGGGGCCGATCCATGTTGCTGTCAGAACTTGAGCTCGGCTCGATATATCAGGTCGGCGTAACTCGCCAGAACAACTCGGTCAGTTCCCTCTCCCTCTTGGAGAGGGCTAGGGTGAGGGCCACCCCGACTGGCCCCCGACAACACTGAAACACACCCACGACCACGACAGAGAAAACCAAAATGACCGACATCCCACATTTCCCGCTCTCCGCCGTGGTCGGCGCCGATGACTTGAAACTCGCCCTGTGCCTCACCGCCATCGACCCGAAAATCGGTGGCGTGCTGATCGAAGGCCCGCGAGGCATGGCCAAGTCCACCCTGGCCCGTGGCCTGGCCGATCTGCTCGCCAGCGGTCAATTCGTCACCTTGCCGCTCGGCGCCACCGAAGAACGTCTGGTCGGCACCCTTGACCTCGACGCGGCCCTCAGCGAGGGCCGCGCACAGTTTTCGCCAGGCGTACTGGCCAAGGCTGACGGCGGTGTGCTCTACGTCGATGAAGTCAATCTGCTGCCCGATCATTTGGTGGATCTGCTGCTCGACGTTGCCGCCAGCGGCACCAACCTGATCGAGCGCGACGGTATTTCCCATCGGCATTCGGCGAAGTTCGTGTTGATCGGCACGATGAACCCGGAAGAGGGCGAGTTGCGTCCGCAGTTGCTCGACCGCTTCGGCCTGAACGTCGCCCTCAGTGGCCACACCGCACCGACCGAACGCGGGCAAATCATTCGTCGGCGGCTGGATTTCGACAGCAACCCGCAAGCGTTCTGCGCACAGTGGGAAACCGAACAACAAAACCTGCGCGCGCGTTGCGAACACGCTCGCGGCGCCTTGGCCAATATTGCGCTGGACGATGCCGCACTGGCACAGATCACCGAGCGTTGTTTCGCCGCCGGAGTCGATGGTCTGCGTGCCGACCTGGTCTGGTTGCGCGCGGCGCGTGCCCACGCGGCATGGCGCGGAGCTGAGCAGATTGGCGAAGAAGATATTGACGCCGTGGCCGAGTTTGCCCTGCGCCATCGTCGCCGTGAGCAAGCGCCTTCGAGTCCGCAACAACCGGCTCAGTCGCCGGCCGAGACTCAAGCCTCGTCGAGTGAAGGGCAGGGCCAGTGGGGCGACATGCCGGCGCCCGCGCTTGCCACCGGCGCTCGCCGTGAAGTGCCGAGCTGGCCAAAAAAGCCTTAGGCATTCGCCCCCGATCCGATGCGGGGGCGAATGCCAGACCCCGCGCCGGACGGCTGGACAACGGACGCCAGGGCAAACGTCATGCCGCCCGCAGTGGCACGGTGAACTGGCCGGGCACGTTGCTCAATGGACGTCCTCGGGTCCGTGAAGATCTGCTGTTTCAACTGCGTACGCGCTCGCCGCATGAGCTGTGGCTGGTGATCGTCGACGCTTCAGCCTCGACGCGGCGTCATCAGGCTTTGAGCGATGCCAAAGGGCTGCTCGCGCAACTGTTCGATGACGCTTACCGCCAGCGTGCGCGGCTGGCATTGCTGACTGCCAGTGGTTCGGCGCCGAGATGGCAGGTGCAGGGGTTGAAGGCATCCAGCGGTTTGCGTACCTGGCTGGAGGCATTGGGTGCCGGCGGCGGCACGCCGTTATTGGCGGCACTGGTGCAGGCCGAGCAATGGCTGGCGCTGCGACGCAAGCGTTTTCCCGCAGAGCAGCAGCGGTTGCTGGTGGTGACCGATGGGCGTTTGAAACAGTGGTCGGGATTGCCGGCGCTGGGGTGCCCGGGGTTGTTGATCGATATCGAGCGCGGGCCGATCCGGTTGGGCCGGGCGCGGGATCTGGCTGAGGCGCTGGGATCAGAGTATCGACATATCGATGAGCTGATTTCTCTCTGATACCTTCTGTGTATGGTCGGGCCTCATCGCGAGCAGGCTCACTCCTACATTTGGAATACGTTCCCTTGTAGGAGTGAGCCTGCTCGCGATTGCATCGATCCGGTCTCGAGCCGAACACTCAAAACCTGCATCCCTGCTCTATGCTGCACCCAGCCCAATCACAAGGAGTGAGCGATGCGCGTACTGGTCAAAAATCCCGCGGACGATTTCCGCGTCAAAGCCTACGCCGGTACCAACGGCGTGCTGCTGGCCATGGATCTGGCCGAGCCCCGCCGCAAAGGCCTGTTGGGTTTCGCCATCGAAAAGCAGCAGGGCGCCAAACCCTCGTTGTTTCTGTTCAACAGCCTGACGTTCCCCGGCAAGGCGCACACGTTTCCCCAGTTCCACGCCACACCGAGCGATACCGCGCCGCTGCAGAAATTCCGCTGGGCCGATTACGCGGTCAATCCGGGCATGACTCTTCACTATCGTGTGCACCTGGCCTACGGCTCGGCGGATGCCGTGCAGTTGGGCGAATCGCTGGAGCTGACGATCACTTCCGATGACGGTCAGCCAAGCAACCAAAGCGTGATATTCAATCGCGCCGTTGCCGCCAGTCAGGCGTTCCAGCGCAAGTTTCCCGATCTCGACGCGCAGATCAGCGCCAATAAAAACATGCCCATCGAAGCCTGGCCCGATGCCGCGCGACAGTGGCTGGAAAACGGCTTGCTCGGGCGCTTGCTGGGTTTTATCGAGCGCGCCGTCGATCAGCAATGGGCGCTGGACATTGCCATCTACGAATACCAGTTACAGGCGATTGTCGATGCGGTGAATGCGGCGTTCGCGCGGGGCGTAACGGTGCGGGTGCTGTATCACGCCCGGCCGGACGACGAAGACACCACGATCAACCAAGCGAGTCTGGCGGCGCTGCCGCTCGCGAGCAAATGCGGACGGGTAACCCATAACATTTTTCACAATAAATTCATCGTTCTGAGTCGCGTCGACGGCGGCGAGCATCAGCCTGCAGCGGTGCTGTGTGGCAGTACCAACTTCACCGCCAACGGGATCTATCGTCAGGCCAACGTGGTGCATGTGCTGGACGATGAATCGATTGCTGCCAGTTATCTGCAAACGTTTGAGCAAATCTGGGCGCGCCCGGACGACGTCGGTGCAACCCGTGACTGGATCACCGAACACAATCCGATGAATCCGCAGCAACCTTTGTTCGCCGGGTTTTCACCGCGTACCGGCGGGGCCGATCTACAAGAATTCGTGCGGATCATCGGCGCAGCGAAAAAAGACGTGCTGTTCGTCACGGCATTCTCGCTGCCCGACGCAATTCTCAACGCCTTGCTCGGCCAGCCTCACGACGACATTTTGCGTTATGGCCTGCAAAACACTGCCAGCCGCATCAGCGGTTTCCACGCCGACCGCAGCGCCGAATTCGCCGCCACCGCATTGCTCAACACCGGGCTGGAAGGCTGGCTGCGCGAGAACATGAAAGGCCAGAAAGGCAATCTGCTGGTGCACACCAAAGCGGTGGTCACCGACTTCACCACGGACGCGCCGACCATCATCAGCGGTAGCCACAACCTCAGCGCTTCGGCCAGTAACGGCAATGACGAAAACTACCTGATCATTCGTGGCGACAGCGATCTGGCGGATCGTTATGGCCTGGAGTTGCTGCGGTTCTACGAGCATTACCGGTTTCGTTATTTCGCGAAGAAGCTGGCGTTGAAGCAGGTGAGTCCGTTGGCCGTGGATGACAGTTGGACCAACGATTACTACGTCGAAGGGGATTTGCGGCAGTTGTCGCGGTTGCGTTTTGCCGGCCGCTGACACCGTACGGTAGGAGCTGTTACAGATTTTGAAATGATTTCCAGCTGTAGGAAATGTTACCAAAGCCTGTACGCTCCAAGGCCATTTTTCATTCAGGATCTATATGAACACCCTCTCGGAGCCTCCCAGTCGCACCTTCCCCTTGCGCCACGGCGCGGTCTTGACGCACTCGCAACATCCAGTTTTCCGACATCCGACTATCGTTGCTAACGCGGCTCCAGAGCCTTCGCGTTGCGCTTTGCCGTGTCCGGCAGCCTGAATTAACCGAGAGAGATAGAGACGTTTTATGGAATGGTTAGCGGATCCCACAGCCTGGTTAGGCCTGTTGACTTTGATCGTGCTGGAACTGGTGCTGGGTATCGACAACCTGGTGTTCATTGCAATCCTCGCGGATAAACTGCCGCCGCATCAGCGTGACCGTGCACGGATTATCGGCCTGTCGCTGGCGCTGATCATGCGTTTGGGCCTGTTGGCGAGTATTTCCTGGCTGGTGACCCTCACGCAGCCGTTGTTCGAGGTGTTCGACAAGAGCTTCTCCGGCCGTGACCTGATCATGCTGTTCGGTGGTGTGTTCCTGTTGTTCAAGGCCACCATGGAATTGCACGAGCGTCTTGAAGGCCATGTCGGCGAACGCACGACCAACAGCGCTTATGCGATGTTCTGGCCGATCGTTGCGCAGATTGTGGTGCTCGACGCGGTGTTCTCGCTGGATGCTGTGATCACCGCCGTCGGTATGGTCGATGAACTGGCGGTGATGATGATCGCGGTGATCATCTCGATCGGCTTGATGATTGTCGCCAGCAAGCCGCTGACGCGCTTCGTCAACGCGCACCCGACGGTGATCATGCTGTGTCTGGGTTTCCTGATGATGATCGGTTTTGCCCTGACCGCCGAAGGTCTGGGCTTCCACATTCCGAAAGGCTATCTGTATGCCGCCATCGGCTTCTCGATTCTGATCGAGGTGTTCAACCAGATCGCCAGGGCCCGGCGCAAGCGCTCGATGCAGGGTTTGCGACCGATGCGCGAGCGCACAGCGCACGCGGTCATGCGTTTGCTGGGCGGTCGCAAGCTGGCGGTGGAAGAAGTCGGTGAGGAGATATCCGATCTGCTGGACAATGGTGACGCGCCAAGCGCGGAGCTGTTCGACCGTCGCGAACGGGTGATGATCAGCGGCGTGCTGCAACTGGCCGAGCGCCCGATTCGCGGGCTGATGACCGTGCGTGCCGATGTCGACACGATTGATCTGGCCGATGACCGCGAGGCGATTCGTACCCGTTTGATGCATTCGTCCTACTCGCGGCTGCCGTTGATTCGTAATGGTGCGGTGGATGAGCCGTTGGGCTTCGTGCACAAGAAGGAATTGCTTAAGGAGTACCTGGCCGGCACCGAGCCGAATCTGGAGCACTTGGCGCGCAAGACCATCAACCTGCTCGACAGTTATTCGATCCTCAACGCACTGGAGCAGATGCGCGCGGCCTCGACGCACATTGCCTTTGTGGTCAACGAATTCGGTGATTTTGTCGGTGTGTTGACCATGACCGACATCCTTGAGTCGATTGCCGGCGAGCTGCCGGATGCCAGCGAAGTCGAAGGCCCGGATGTGATTGAGGAGCAGGGCGGGTTTATGGTCAGCGGTGCGCTGAACCTGGCGCGGGTGCGTCAACGCATCGGGTTTGGCGCTGAACCCACCGAGGACTATCAGACCATGGCCGGGTTGGTGATGAGCCTGCTGGATCGACTGCCGGTGATCGGTGATCGTCTGGAACTTGAAGGCTGGCACATGACGGTCAAAGCCGTTGAGGAACGGCGTGTGACGCGGGTGTTGTTGGTGCGTGCTGCCGCGTAATACTTGCGTTCTCTACTAACTGTGCCGGCCTCTTCGCGAGCAGGCTCGCTCCCACATTGGAACGCGTTTCAAATGTGGGAGCGAGCCTGTTCGCGAATGCTTGGGCTCAGGCACCGCAGTATTCACTGATGAAAAGTGTAGTTGTTCAGTACGCATGTTCAACACAGGTTCCGCAGGCGCGCACGGGCAACGGTGCGCAAAGTACGAAGTGTCTGACGCAACCAGGGCAGATCATGCGTTCGCTTGCGCAGCGCAGTGGGCGCTTTGGTCTTGCCGACGTGCTCGGCGAAATCCCGTGCGAGGGTTTCTTCCGTGCCGATGCCTTTGAGTTTTTTCACCAGTCTGCCGTTCTTGTAAAACAGCACGGTGGGTGTCCCGGTGACCAGTGGATGGCGCGGGGACTCGCTGGTTTTGAGCATGTAGATATTGGCGCGATGCCGATACGGCTCGGCCGTCTGACGAAAAATCGGCCCGGCCCACTCGCAGGCGGGGCAATGTTCGTTGGCGAAATACAGGATTACCGGGCGCCAGGTTTGCAGGGCTTTGCGGTAGGTGGGGGCCAACGTGGAGAGAGGGATATTCGCGTTCATGAGAATCTCCTTTTCGAGTGCAGCAACACCTATAGACGGTAATCCAGTGCAAGCCATGCGCCTACTGTCAGAGTTGACAGGTGTAACCCGCCTGGATTTGTGCCATGCGCCCCGAAATGTGGCGCGAATACCCGGAGTGTGTGGCCAACGGTAGCGTGTATTAATCGCGCTCTTGGTAACAACGCGACTGTCCCTTACTGCATCTCTTTGATTTCGAAAACATTTAGATCTTCTGCAGATTCTCATCCGATCCTGTGGCACACTTTCTGCTGTCTATTCCGTAGTAACAAACCGTGTTCCGGTATAGCGGAATAAACACCATTCTGGAGTGCTTGCCATGCATCGCCGTCCTTCGTTGTTCAAAGCGTGTGTTTTTGTTCTTGCGGCTTCGTCCGCTGTCATGGGTATGGCCCAGGCAGCCGACAGCAAGCTCGACAGTGTTCTGGCCCGTGGCAAGTTGATCGTGGGCACCGGCAGCACCAATGCGCCGTGGCACTTCCAGGGCGCGGACGGCAAGTTGCAGGGTTTTGATATCGACATCGCCAGGATCGTCGCCAAGGGTCTGTTCAACGACCCGAGCAAGGTCGAGTTCGTGGTGCAGTCGTCCGATGCGCGGATTCCCAATCTGCTCACCGACAAAGTCGACATGAGCTGCCAATTCATCACCGTTACCGCCAGCCGCGCGCAGCAAGTGGCGTTCACCCTGCCGTACTACCGCGAGGGCGTCGGCCTGCTGCTGCCGAACAACAGCAAGTACAAGGAAATCGAAGACCTGCAAGCCGCCGGCGACAGCGTCACCGTGGCGGTGCTGCAAAACGTTTACGCCGAAGAGCTGGTGCATCAGGCATTGCCGAAAGCCAAGGTCGATCAGTACGACAGCGTTGATCTGATGTATCAGGCGGTGAACTCCGGTCGCGCCGATGCCGCCGCCACCGACCAGTCTTCGGTCAAATACCTGATGGTGCAGAACCCTGGCCGCTACCGCAGCCCGACCTATGCGTGGAGCCCGCAAACGTACGCGTGTGCGGTTAAACGCGGCGATCAGGATTGGCTGAATTTCGTCAACACGGCGTTGCATGAAGCCATGACCGGCGTGGAATTCCCGACCTACGCCGCCTCGTTCAAACAATGGTTCGGCGTAGATCTGCCTTCCCCAGCCATCGGTTTCCCAGTCGAATTCAAATGATCCCGTGAGAGTGGGGCGATGCACGTTGCCCCGCTCAAGGTACTGCTGACCATGAACTATCAGTTGAACTTTGCCGCCGTGTGGCGCGATTTCGACACCTTGCTGGCGGGGCTCGGTCTGGGTCTTGAACTGGCGCTGGTGTCGATCGCGATCGGCTGCGTGATCGGCCTGCTGATGGCGTTTGCCTTGCTTTCAAAGCATCGCGCTTTGCGGGTGCTGGCCTCGGTATACGTCACGGTGGTGCGTAACACGCCGATTCTGGTGTTGATTCTGTTGATCTACTTTGCGTTGCCGAGCCTGGGGATTCGGCTGGACAAGATTCCGTCGTTCATCATCACGCTGTCACTGTATGCCGGGGCGTACCTGACCGAAGTGTTCCGTGGCGGTTTGCTGAGCATTCCAAAAGGACAGCGTGAGGCCGGGCTGGCCATCGGTCTCGGCGAGTGGCAGGTCAAGGCTTACGTCACCGTGCCGGTGATGCTGCGCAACGTGCTGCCGGCGCTGTCGAACAACTTCATTTCGCTGTTCAAGGACACCTCGCTGGCCGCCGCGATTGCGGTGCCGGAGCTGACCTATTACGCGCGCAAGATCAACGTCGAAAGCTACCGGGTGATTGAAACCTGGCTGGTGACCACGGCGTTGTATGTCGCGGCCTGTTACCTCATTGCCATGCTGCTGCGTTACCTCGAGCAGCGTTTGGCGATCCGCCGATAGGAGGCTGCGATGTACGAATCTCCCAGTTGGTTACATGAATTGTGGATCGCGCGCGAACCGCTGTGGCAGGGCTTTCTGACCAGCGTGCAAGTGTCGGCGCTGGCGATTCTGCTCGGCACAATGCTCGGCGTGGTGGCCGGTCTGGTGCTGACGTACGGCAAGTTCTGGATGCGCGCGCCGTTTCGCTTCTATGTCGACCTGATTCGCGGCACGCCGGTGTTTGTGCTGGTGCTGGCCTGCTTCTATATGGCGCCGGCGCTGGGCTGGCAGATCAGCGCGTTTCAGGCCGGCGCCTTGGGCCTGACGCTGTTCTGCGGCTCGCACGTTGCCGAGATTGTCCGCGGCGCGCTGCAAGCCTTGCCGCGTGGGCAGATGGAGGCGAGCCAGGCCATCGGCCTGACGTTTTACCAATCGCTCGGTTACGTGCTGTTGCCCCAGGCACTGCGGCAGATCCTGCCGACCTGGGTCAACTCGTCCACGGAAATCGTCAAGGCCTCGACCTTGCTCTCGGTGATCGGCGTCGCCGAATTGCTCCTCAGCACGCAACAGATCATCGCCCGGAACTTCATGACCCTGGAGTTCTACCTGTTCGCCGGTTTTCTGTTCTTCGTCATCAACTACGGCATCGAATTACTCGGCCGGCACATTGAAAAGCGGGTGGCACTGCCATGACTCAAGCTCAAGTTTCCCCTAAGAATCAGGCATTGCTGGACATCCGTGGCCTGCATAAACAGTACGGCGCGGTCGAGGTGCTCAAGGGTGTCGACCTGAGCATGCAGCGCGGCAACGTGGTCACGCTGATCGGTTCCAGCGGTTCGGGCAAGACCACGCTGCTGCGTTGCGTGAACATGCTCGAAGAATTCCAGGGCGGGCAGATCCTGCTCGACGGTGAATCGATCGGCTATGACGAGGTCAATGGCAAGCGTGTGCGGCATGCGGAAAAAGTCATCGCCCGCCATCGCGCGATGACCGGCATGGCCTTTCAGCAATTCAATCTGTTCCCGCATTTGACCGCGTTGCAGAACGTCACCCTGGGCTTGCTCAAGGTGAAGAAAATGCACAAGGACGAAGCCGTCGTCCTCGCGGAAAAGTGGCTGGAGCGCGTCGGCTTGCTGGAGCGGCGCAATCACTTTCCCGGTCAGTTGTCCGGTGGTCAGCAACAGCGCGTGGCGATTGCCCGCGCCATTGCGATGAACCCAAGTTTGATGCTGTTCGATGAGGTCACCTCGGCCCTCGACCCGGAGCTGGTCGGCGAAGTACTCAACGTGATCAAGGGTCTGGCCGAAGACGGCATGACCATGTTGCTGGTGACCCACGAGATGCGTTTTGCCTTCGAGGTCTCGGACAAGATCGTTTTCATGAATCAGGGGCGGATCGAAGAGCAGGGGCCTCCCAAGGAACTGTTCGAACGCCCGCAATCGCCGCGTCTGGCTGAGTTTCTGAAAAGCACGCGGTTTTAATCTTGCGTTTTCAAATCAGGAGAAACACCCATGAGCATTACGCGTTACGGCACCGGCAGCACTGCCGCTGGCGGCCAGCCACGGCCATTCGCTCGCGCTGTTGAAGCGGATGGCTGGCTGCATGTGTCCGGCCAGGTACCGGCAGTGGATGGCGAGATCATTGTCGGCGGCATCGTCGAACAGACCCACCAGACCATGAAGAACCTGATCGCGATTCTCGAAGAGGCCGGTTATGGCCTGGAAGATGTCGTGCGGGCGGGTGTGTGGCTGGACGATCCACGGGATTTCAGCAGTTTCAACAAGGTCTTTGGCGAGTACTTCAAGCCCGAGCACGCACCGGCGCGGGCGTGTGTGCAGGCGAGCATGATGGTGGATTGCAAGGTCGAGATCGACTGCATCGCGTACAAGAAAAAGGTTTGAAAATTGCTGCGTTGCCTAGGCCGCAGCCCCTCACCCTAATCCTCTCCCAAGGGAGAGGGACTGATCTCTATCGATGCAGGTTTTGGCGGCTGATCACAACATGTGCATCGATACAGTCAGGCTCCCTCTCCCTCTGGGAGAGGGCGGGGGGTGAGGGCAGCAATCCAACTGACACAACCCCACAGGCCAGTTACCATCCGGCGACTTTGAATGGGAACCACTGAAATGACCGAAGACACCATCAAGCGCCGGGCCCGCGGTCTGGACCGGGCGTTCGATATCCTCGATTTCCTCAAGGAGATCGGCCAGCCGCTGCGCCCGAACGACATCGCCAACGGCATCGGCAGTCCGAAATCCACGGTCTACGAACTGGTCGCTTCGCTGCTGGAACGGCGGATTCTGGAACCGGTGGGCAAGGACGGTCACGTCTATCTGGGTCGGCAGTTGTACTTCCTCGGGCAAGCGCATTTGCGCCATTTCGACCTCAGCCGCGAGGCCGATCACGCCTTGCAGGAGATCGTCAGCCAGACCCATGAAACCGCGCAGATGTGCCTGCTCAACGGGCGTAAATACACAGTGGCACTGATGAAGGAGGGCGAGCGGCATTTCCGCATTTCCTCCGACATCGGCGAAAACGCGCCAATCCCGTGGACCGCTTCCGGACGGCTGTTGCTCGCACACCTGAGCGATCAGCAGATCATCGACCTGATCGACGAAGATGATTACATCCTGCCCGATGGCGAGCGTTTGCCTCTGGAACGTTTCCTAGCGGAAATTCGTCAGGCCGGCATCGACGGGTTCTTCTCCTTCGACAGCGTCGCCGACACCTTTACCCATTGCTTCGCCGCCCCGGTCAAAGACCGCAATGGCATCGCGATTTGCACCTTGTGCATCGTCGCCCCACGGGCCGATGCTAAAAACAATTACAACGACTATCGCCGGGTGCTGATCGAGAGTGCCAACAGCCTCGCCCGGCGGATCAACGAATAACCGCGGCTGCCTGCGGCCGCGAAAGTGAGGAGTTCGACCATGACGACTGCCAACAAAAACGCTGTGGAGAAGGGCAACGCTGCGATCAGCGCGCACCTGGTACGCGACGTCAGCCTGCCAGCACTGGTGCTGCATCGCGAAGCGCTGGAGCACAACATCCGCTGGATGCAGAAGTTCGTCAGTGACAGCGGTGCGGAACTGGCACCCCACGGCAAAACCAGCATGACCCCGGCACTGTTCAAGCGTCAGCTCGACGCCGGCGCGTGGGGCATTACCCTCGCCAGCGCAACTCAGACCCGCGCCGCTTACGGCCATGGCGTACGCCGCGTGCTGATGGCCAACCAATTGGTCGGCACGCCGAACATGGCGTTGATCGCCGATCTGCTCGCCGATCCCGCGTTCGATTTCTATTGCATGGTCGATCATCCGGACAACGTCGCGGATCTCGGCGCCTACTTCGCCACGCGTGGGGTGACGCTGAATGTGATGATCGAATACGGCGTGGTTGGCGGACGTTGTGGTTGCCGCAGCGAGCAGGAAGTCATCGAGCTGGCCAAGGCGATCAACGCACAACCGGCGCTGGCCCTGACTGGCATTGAAGGCTACGAAGGGGTGATTCACGGCGATCACGCCGTCAGTGGCATTCGTGAATTCGCTGCTTCACTGGTACGTCTGGCGGTGCAGTTGCAGAACAGCGGCGCGTTCGCCATCGCCAAACCGATCATCACCGCCTCGGGCTCGGCGTGGTACGACTTGATTGCCGAATCGTTCGAAGCGCAGAACGCCGCCGGGCGCTTCCTCAGTGTGTTGCGTCCAGGCAGTTATGTGGCGCACGACCATGGCATCTACAAAGAGGCGCAATGCTGCGTGCTCGACCGCCGCAGCGATCTGCACGAAGGATTACGTCCGGCGCTGGAAGTCTGGGCGCACGTGCAGTCGTTGCCGGAGCCGGGTTTTGCAGTCATTGCACTGGGCAAGCGTGATGTCGCGTTCGATGCCGGTTTGCCGGTGCCGTTGTTGCGTTACAAGGCAGGTGTGGTGCCGGCGGTGGGCGAAGATGTCGGTGCATGCAAGGTCACGGCGGTGATGGATCAGCACGCGTTCATGAAGCTGGCGCCGGGCGTTGAGTTGCGCGTGGGCGACATCATTTCCTTTGGTACGTCGCACCCGTGCCTGACGTTCGACAAGTGGCGTGTGGGGTTGTTGGTGGATGAGCAGTTGTCGGTGATCGAGAGCATGGAGACTTGTTTCTAAAGCTTGAGACTGCGTCGCGGCCATTCGCGAGCAGGCTCGCTCCCACCCTTGGAATGCGTTCCCTTGTGGGAGCGAGCCTGCTCGCGAAGGCGCCAGTCCAGACACCAACGATCAACCAGAGACAGTACAAAATGAACACCCTCAGCCCCCTGGGCCCGAACCCCCCACGCATTGCCCTGATCGGCGAATGCATGATCGAACTGCAGCAACGCGCCGACGGCAGCCTGCAACAAAGCTTCGGCGGCGACACCCTGAACACCGCGGTGTACCTGTCCCGCGCCATGGGCGACAAGGCGCAGGTCGATTACGTCACCGCGCTGGGTGACGACAGCTTTAGCGACGCCATGTGCCAGATCTGGACCAGCGAAGGCATTAGCCTCGATCTCGTCCAGCGTCTGCCCGGGCGTTTGCCGGGCCTGTATTGCATTCAGACCGACGCCAACGGTGAGCGGCGTTTCCTTTATTGGCGCAACGAGGCGGCGGTTCGCGACTGTTTCACCACCCCGGCCGCCGAGCCGATTCTGGCGGCGCTGCGGGATTACGATGTGTTGTATTTCAGCGGTATCACCTTGGCCGTCCTCGGTGCATCGGGCCGGGAAAAAATGATCCAGACGCTGATTGAAGCGCGCCAGCGTGATGCGCGGATTGTCTTCGACAACAACTATCGGCCACGGCTTTGGGCCTCGGTAGAAGACGCGCGCGCGGCCTATCGCAGCGTGCTGCCCTACGTTGATCTGGCGTTGTTGACGGTGGATGACGAGCAGGCGCTGTTCGGTTTCGCCGATTGCGAGGCGGTGTTTGCCGCTTATGCGCAATTCGGCACGCCGGAAGTGGTGCTCAAGCGCGGGGCCGAGGCGTGTCTGATTCGCTGTGATGGTGAGTCATTCGAAGTGCCGGCGCAGAAGGTTGAAACGGTAGTGGACACCACAGCGGCGGGGGATTCGTTCAGTGCGGCGTATCTGGCCAGTCGATTGATGGGCGGCAGTCCGGCGGAGGCGGCAGAGGCCGGGCATCAGTTGGCCAGTCGGGTGATACAAGTGCCGGGGGCTTTGATTCCTAAACAGGCTTGAATGGCCGCTTGCTGCGCAATCGGTTCGCGAGCAAGCTCACTCCCACAGGGGAATGCATTCCAAATGTGGGAGCGAGCTTGCTCGCGAAGAGGCCCTGAAGCCAACCCGTCAATCCCGGTAAAACACCTGCACCAGGTGGTACCCGAACTTGCTCTTGATCGGCCCATGTACCGTGCGCAGCGGCTTTTTGAAAATCACCGCATCAATCGCGCCGACCATCTGCCCCGGCCGCACTTCACCCAGATCGCCGCCGCGCTTGCCGGACGGGCAGGTCGAAAATTTCTTGGCCAACACGTCAAACGCTTCACCCTTGGCGATGCGTTGTTTGAGCTGTTCGGCCTCTTCGGCGGTTTTCACCAGAATGTGGCGGGCTTGGGCTTTCATCTTGCGGTACCTGATAACGGGGTGACGGCGGGGCGCGGATTATGCCTCAAGTCAAGGCGTTTGGCTGATCATCGTGCGGATCTTGCTGGCCAGAAGCTCCATGGAGAACGGTTTGGCCACCATGTCCATGCCGTCCTCGAGAAAGCCCTGACGTTCGGCGGCTTTTTGCGCATAACCGGTCATGAACAGCACTTTGAGTCCTGGACGATGCTGGCGAGCGATTTCCGCCAGTTGCCGCCCGTTCATGCCCGGCAGACCCACGTCGGTAACCAGCAGGTCTACGCGTAGATCGGACTCCAGCAGGGGTAAAGCGGTCTTGGCGTCTTCCGCTTGGTGGGCCTGATAACCCAGGCTTGTCAGCAGATCCAGGACCAGCATGCGCACCGCCGGGTCGTCCTCGACCACCATCACCGCTTCACCACTGGCCGCGGCGGCGGGCGGCTGATCGGGTTCTACTGACGGGCTCTGCGTTTCCAGACCCAACAGTCGGGGCAAATACAGGCGCACGCAGGTGCCTTGCCCCGGCAGACTGTCGAGGCTGACGTGACCGCCCGATTGCTGGGCAAAACCATAAATCATCGACAGCCCCAGACCGGTGCCCTGGCCGATGGGTTTGGTGGTGAAAAACGGATCGAATGCCTTGGCGCGCACTGATGGGGTCATGCCCGTGCCGTTATCGCTGACGGCGAGCATCAGATAGTCGCCGGCCTTGACCGGTTCCAGAGTCGTAATGTCGCTGCCATCGAGGTAGACGTTGGCGGTTTCGATCAGCAGTTCGCCGCCCTCCGGCATTGCGTCGCGGGCGTTGATGACCAGGTTGAGCAGGGCATTTTCCAGTTGGCTGACATCGGTGCTGACCGGCCACACGTTGCCGGCCAGACGCAACGTGAGCTCGATCGGGTCGCCCTTTGTGCGGCGAATCAGGTCTTCCAGCGAATGGATGAGCTCGTTGACGTTCAGTTGCTTGCGATCCAGCGACTGCCGCCGCGAAAAGGCCAGCAGGCGGTGAGTCAAGGCCGCTGCACGGTTGGCCGAGGCAACGGCGGCTTCGGTAAAGCGTCCGATCTCATCGGCCCTGCCGTTGGCAATATAGCGTTGCATCAGGTCGAGGCTGCCGATGATTCCGGTGAGCATGTTATTGAAGTCATGAGCAATACCGCCGGTGAGCTGGCCGACCGCTTCCATCTTCTGCGCATGACGCAGCGCATCTTCGGCGCGCTCGCGTTCGAACATCTCGTTCTGCAAACGCTGGTTGGCCTGGGCCAATTGTTCGGTGCGGGCGCTGACACGCTCCTCTAGGGTTTCGTTGAGATTGCGCAGAGCCTCCTCGGTTTTTTTACGCTCCGATTCGTCGATCACAAAGATGTAGAAGCCGTTGACTGCACCGTCCGCACCGTGGCGCGGCAGGTAATTCATCAACGCGTGGCGGCTGCTGCCGTCGCGGTGCGGTGTGTACAGGCTGAACGAACAGGATCGCCCGGCCAGCGCCTCGGCGATATACGGTGCGCGCAGGAAGTAAGCCTCTTCTCCGATCACCTCGCGAATGGTGCGACCGTACAGTTCTTGCGGCGTCAGGCCGTACCAATCGAGATAGGCGGCGTTGTTCAGGCGAAAGCGTTCTTCGTGGTCGACATAGCTGATCAGGATCGGCATGGCATTGATGATCAGCTGCAATTCGGTCTGACTCTGGCGCAGCGCCTGCTCGGTGTGCTTGCGCTCGGTCAGGTCCAGCGCCGCACCGAGAAAGCGCACTGGCCGGCCATGGTGATCCTTGTAGCAACGCCCGCGCGCAAAGACCCAGCGCATCTCGCCATCGGCCTGCAGCAGGCGATATTCCTCGGCGTATTCAGTGCCGTGAGTGATGCAATGCTTGATGCTGCGCGCGACCAATGCCCGATCTTCCGGATGCACACCGTGCAGATACTCGCTGATGGGCAACTGACTGGCGCGCGCTGGATCAACGCCATGTAACTGGGCGAAATGGGCATCGGCAATGAACCGGTCCTCGCCGATGTCCCAGTCCCAGGTGCCGACTGCATCGGTGGCGGCAAGCGCCAGTTGCAGGCGCTCCTCCGATTGTCGTTGCGCCTTGAGGCTATCTTCCGAGCGCTGTTGCAGTTCAAGGGCGATGCGTCGGCGCTCGTTGGTTTCAATGGCCGTCACCAGAATACCGGCCACTTGCGCAGATTCATCGCGGATCGGGCTGTAGGTCAGATCCAGCCAGAAGTCGGAGTCCTTGCCATCACGTTGCAAGGTAAAACGTCGTTCGCTGTAGGTACGTACCTGACCTTGCAGGACGGCGCTGTAAATCGGATCAGTAAAGTCTCGCAGTTCAGGCCAGATCAGGTGCGCGGGTTGTCCGAAAGCGTGCGGATGCTTGTGGCCGGCGAGCAGAGCGAAACCATTGTTGTAGATCTGCGTGAGCTGCGGCCCCCATAGCAACAGCATCGGCATCGGCGAGTGAATCACGATGTCCACAGCGGTACGCAAGCTCTGCGGCCAGGTGCCAGCAGCGCCAAGCGGGCTGCGACTCCAGTCAGTGCGGGCGATCAATGCCTGGGCGTCATCGGTGGTCGGTACAGCGTTCATTACTTCAATCCTGAGCGGCGGTCGTTGAGACGGCGTCTACTATGCTGATTCGGTAGACGCCGTTTGGCCCGTTGCATCACGGCGCGAGCCCTCTCTGTTCATTGAAAGCTTCGCAGGTGCTTTTTGCCATGGAAATCGACGCACTGCTTAAACAACTGGCGAGCCGTCACGGCTCGGATCTCTATCTTTCCACAGGCGCGCCGCCAAGTGCTCGGTTCGAAGGGGTGCTGACGCCGCTGAGCGAGCAATTCTTCAAACCCGGCGAAGTGGCGATGATTGCCGCTTCCCTGATGGACGCCGAGCAACGCCGGGAGTTCGACCGGGATCTGGAAATGAACCTGGCGATTTCGCGAACGGGCGTTGGCCGCTTTCGCGTCAACATCTTCAAACAGCGCAACGATGTATCAATTGTAATTCGTAACGTCAAACTCGATATTCCGCGTTTCGAGGACCTGAAGCTACCGCCGGTGTTGCTCGACACCGTGATGCTCAAACAAGGCTTGATCCTGTTCGTCGGCGCTACCGACTGCGGCAAGTCGACGTCGTTGGCAGCACTGATCGATCACCGCAACCGCCATAGTAGCGGGCACATCGTCACTATCGAGGATCCGATTGAATACATCCATCAGCACAGGCTGTCGATCATCAATCAGCGTGAAGTCGGCGTCGACACGCGCAGCTTTCAAGCTGCATTGAAAAACACCCTGCGCCAGGCCCCCGACGTCGTGCTGATCGGCGAAATCCGCGACCGCGAAACCATGGAGCATGCGCTTTCGTTTGCCGAGACCGGGCATCTGGTTCTGTCGACATTGCACGCCAATAACGCCAATCAGGCGTTGGACCGGATTATCAATATGTTTGCCGAAGAGCGACGACCGCAGTTGTTGCAGGCGTTGGGCAACAATCTGAAAGCCTGTATCTCGCAGCGACTGGTGCGCACGATGGATGGGAAAAGAAGGGCGGCCGTCGAGGTGTTATTGGGGTCGCCTACCGTCGCTGATCTAATTCATCGGAGTGAACTTGGTGAACTAAAAAAACTGATGGAGAAGTCGTCTGAGTCGGGCATGCAAACTTTCGATACGGCGCTGTTCGCCTTGGTGTCGGAGGGTGTAATTGCCGAAGAAGAAGCTTTCAAGCATGCAGACTCGGCGAGTAATCTGAAGCTACGCATGAGGCTGGTCGGGAATACAGCGGTGACAGAAGATTCAAACTCGGGAAAGTGGGGTTTGATCGAGTGAAAGTTGCTTGTTTAGTTTGTGGTGGTGGTGCTCTGGAAAAAGTATTTAATATGTTTTAGTTGGCGGATTTTAATTTTAATAAGTAGAACGTCATTGGGCTGAATGATCGGCCATTAACTTGATGAGGTTCTGTAATGAGTGCTGCCACAAAAAACAAACTATTCCGTTCGTCAAATATCAGTCTTGCCGAATGGAGGCGCATGACCGATGCCGATGCACTAGAGCGCCAACAGGTTCTAGTTCAGCTGGAGCAGGCGCTGGATAAATACGCTGAAGATCAAGTAATAAATTGGTATTCGCATGAAGTTGAACTACAGGAGGGTTCGTCGCTTTACCAGATTTATTACCCCGGTCAGGTTCTGCTACAGCGACTGCTCGAAACCAGCCCGGTAAAAAGTGCGCTGAGTCAGGAACGTGCGACGAATCATGACGGCCTTGTACGTGTCACGTCCGATGGCAAGATGGAAGTCTATTCCAGCAATGGCTGGCTGGACTTGGTCGCTGCTGGTTATTTCAAGCAGAGTGAGCTGACACGCTCTTCAATACAATTGATTGCCGATCTGGCCCGGGTGGCGGGTGGGTATATATGGCCTGACCTGGATATCACACTCGATCAATGGTTCGGCTTTCATGAGGTGGAATTGCCTGAAAAGAAGGCGAAGGTCAGGAATCTGATCGAGTTGTTCAAGTTTGATCCGGAAGTTAAGGATCCAGCGAACTATTGGGAGCACTTCCAAACAGATGATCAGGCTCTCGTTGCTCTTTCCGAAGACCAGTTGGCGGCGATTCGCGCAGCGACAGTCAAGCTTATGCCGCAAAGAAAATTGCTCAATGCATTGCACAACCTCACTGGGCGTAACGCTATATCGCATGATAATGCGGCTCAGCGAATCAACGAATTTGTCAGCTACCCGGTCTCGCTGAATCTCGCCAGAAGCTATTTGAGCGAACTGGGTTGGTTTGGTGTCAATGAGGGGCAGATTGTCTCGGAAAATACCCTTCGACAATTACTGACCACGGCCCTTCTGCTGGAACTCGATCCGACGATACTGCACAACCACCAAAGGAGAAAGATCGCTGGTTTTGATCTCTATGCACCCAGTAACGTTGACCGCCAGGCATCGACCGTACGTGAAGAAATAACTGCTTTTGTGCGGGCGAAAGGCTGGGTTGATCTGGATTTGGCGCCTTTGATAACGCACATGCTGTTGGCGCGTACTGCACCGGAGTTTCTGGTCAGGGAAATTCCGTCGGCAATGACTCTGGGATCCATTGGCTGGATCAATTTCTGTCGTGCCGTCGTACTTGTGGAGGCTGCAAAGACAGGCGCGTCGCGAGTCCTGACCTATGCACAGATCATGGCCTATGCGGATCTGGAGCCGGTCAGTGATGCGCAAAAACATTTGCGGGATCTTTCCATGATTGATCCGATCGTCAGTTGGGCGCTGATCAACCAGGTTATAACGCAGACTGAACTCGATCAGGCTGAGGAAGCCAGCACCCGCCGTGCGATAGAGGCATTTGAGCAGCACTCGGAAAAGTTTGCCGAGATAGCCAAGGCATTTTCGACAATTCTGCCGAACAGAGCAGGTATCGCCCGTGCAGCATTGAAAGTCGCGGCGCCGGGCTGTGACACGCTGGATGAAAAAGCACTTTCCGAAAAAGGCGGGCAGCAGGTCATGTCCATGGTAGACCTGCACCAATCGGGTGAACTTGTCACCGGCAAATGGGATAGGCGAACCGTACGCCTGGTCACCAACGGCATAGCTCGCCCGGCCATCAATTACAACCCTTCGGGTGTCAGTATCTACAGGCGTTATCCACAGTTACTGAGGCTCGGATCTTGCGACGAAGAGATGGATCGTCAGTTGGCGGTATATCTGAAGGACCTCAACAGTGCCATGTTGTCGACCGTGAAGTTGGCATTGGCGCAGATGCCCGAGGCGGATTTGCGTGCGTTCATGAATGCCCGAATCGACTTTTTGACAGTGCGCGAATCAGCGATTTATACCATTACACGTCGTGCCGGCGGACCTTTCAACGTTGAATTTCCAAGAGAAACGCAACAAAGCCGAGATGCTGCAACGGGGCGATTTGGTCTGGTGATGTGTGCGTCCTACAACAATGCCTTCGTTTGCTATGAGCTGTTCACATCCCGTGGAGAATTCCGCAAAAATGATGCCTTGGGGGCGCTGATCATTCGGGAGCGGAAAATCGAACAGCGTTCGAGAATGAGTCAAACGGCAGATTTGACTGCTCATCTGACACCGACAAATTTGCAGAGTCTACCGATCAATGTGAAGTGTTATACCCACGCTGTTGCACCAGACCCTTCGGTCAAAAGCAGCATGGCCGTCATTGAGAACTTTGGCCTGCTGCCGGAACCGAAAAAAATCGCAAATCCCAAGCAAGGCTTTTACCAGCGCTTCAACGATCCGAACGTTGCGCGTATTGCCGAGTTTATTATCAAACATCGCCCGTTTTTGAATGCCCAGGAACTCAGAGAGCTGGTTCGCATACCGACGCCTCTTGAGCTCTCCCGAGACGAAGGCGAGCGACTACTCACCTATTTCATCGACCTGGTGGTGCCCTTCAAAAAATGCATCGAAGACATTGCCACCGGTGAGCATGACAAGGTGGTAGATGGGATCTACGGCTGCTTAATGGATGGCATCGGCCTGATAGGGACGGTGGCGGGAGCCAGTTCGAAAGCGTTGATTATTTCCGCCAAGGCCATTTCCGCGACATCAAAAGCGGCGCGTTTCGCCAAGCTGGCCTTTACGTCAGCGATCTCTCTGTTCAATCCGCTGGATGGTGTGCCCTCGGGCCTGCAGGCCGGTAGTAAATTGCTGCGCAAGGGTTTGCTGCGGTTCAACAAGAACACCCACGAAATTATCACGAAGGCGAACAAACAGTTGCACACGCTCAGTGGTCGCCGGCAATCCTACGATTTGATCGACAGCGCTGGGAGCGCGCAATTAGGCCTTGGCAGTTGGCGTCCACGCGGCACCGGGAGCGATGCCGTTACGGTTCTGGCCGCGCGCCGTGACAACAAATGGTATGCGTTGAATCGTCGCGGCGATCTGTGGGGCAAGCCGCTGGATGGCTTTTCCTATAACGCGCCTTTGCAATTGAGTTATTCGCCCAGAACCTTGCCAGCAAGCTATACGCGAACGTTCATCGAAAAGAGTCTGCCCCGTGCTCGAGCGAAAATCGATAATGCCATTGGGGTGATGAGCCGGCATGATTTCAAACGCGATTGCAGTCTGGTGATGAAGACACTGTTCGGCGATACCTCATCGGTTGCCACTGAACGTCTGGTCAACTATTTGCGCTTGATTCGCTTCGATTTTGCGGGCTTCTCCATCAGCAACATGGTGCTTGATGAGATCAAGGAGCAAAACACGATCGCGGCGTTTGACATGAACGGGTACACACGCTGGAAAAGCGCCGGAGCCAGCAACGGGTCTGATGTTGCGTTCGTTGAAATCTACACAAAAAATCTCAACCGACACTTCGTCAGTCTCGGCTTCAACCACGATGTGGTGGCCGATGACCTGATTCATGAACTGTTTCATGCCAGCGCGCAAACCAATGATGTCGGTTACGCCTCCGATGCACAGAGCGGCAGCGAAAGCGGGCAGCGAATCGATGTAGCTCCGCTGCTGAATATTGCATCGGGTTGCCTGCCGGTGGTGGAGCAGGGCACGGTCTGTCATGCACCGTCCAGATCTTTTGCAAATGCAGACTCCCTGGCGGTGGCGACCTCGTTACTCAGTCAGCTTTCCACGGACAAAACCACGTATGACCGTAATATGGCGATCATCCGCGGTGCTCTCGACGTCAGTGCTGGCAAGGCAATTGTCGAGCCGGTTGTCATCACGTTGAACAAACAGGCGTGACGGTTACGGTCTTCGGTTGACCGCTTGCCACCGGCCGATCAACTTGCCAGTTCCGGCCGATTCCGAAACTGTTCCAGCGCTTCGGGATTGGCCAATGCATCGGTATTTTTCACCGGCTGTCCGTGCACCACGTTTCTCACGGCAAGTTCCACGACCTTGCCGCTGATGGTGCGCGGGATATCCGTAACCGCGACGATCTTCGCCGGCACATGACGTGGCGTGGTGTTGGCGCGAATCACCTGGCGAATCTGCTCCTGCAGGGGGGCATCCAGTTCAACGCCATCCTGCAAGCGCACAAACAACACCACTCGCACGTCATCCTGCCATTGCTGTCCGATCGCCACGCTGTCGAGCACCTGCGGGACTTTCTCTACCTGACGATAAATCTCCGCCGTGCCGATGCGCACGCCTCCCGGGTTGAGCACTGCATCGGAGCGACCGTGGATCAGCATTGCGCCATGGGGCAACTGTTCAGCGTAATCGCCCTGCGCCCAGACACCAGGGAACAGGCTGAAATAGGATTTTCGCAGCTTCTCGCCATCGGCGTCGTTCCATAGCCCGATCGGCATCGCCGGAAAATGTCGGGCGCAGACCAGTTCGCCTTTCTCGCCGATCACCGCCTGGCCGGCGTCATTCCACACTTCAACGGCCATGCCCAGACTCTTGCCCATGATTTCACCGCGGCGTACCGCCGACAGCGGATTGCTGTTGACGAAGCACGACACGATATCGGTGCCACCGGACATCGAGGCCAGGCAGACATCGGACTTGATGTCGCGGTAGACGAAATCGTAACTCTGCGGCGACAGGGCAGAGCCGGTGCACAGCAGGGTTTTCAAACTGCCCAGATCATGACTCTCGCGAGGTTTGCTGCCACTGCTCTCCAGAGTGGCGAGGAACTTGGGACTGGTACCAAACACGCTGATGCATTCGTCGTCGATCAAATCCAGCAAGCGATCATTGGCGGGATGAAACGGCGAACCGTCGTAAAGCACCACGGCGCTGCCGACCGCGAGCGCCGAGACCAGCCAGTTCCACATCATCCAGCCGCAGGTGGTGTAGTAAAACAGGCGATCAGCGGGGCCGAGGTCAACGTGCAGCCCGTGTTCCTTGACGTGTTGCAGCAGCACGCCGCCGCTGCTGTGGACGATGCATTTCGGAACGCCCGTGGTGCCGCTGGAATACAACACATACAGCGGATGATTGAACGGCACCGGTACGAAACGCGGTGCTTCACCGGGTTGGTAGAAATCATCCCAGAGCGTGACGTCGGCCTGCGTCCGGTAATCCTCGCAGCGGGCTTGTGCACGGGCATACGGCACGATGATCAGCTGTTGCAGCGAGGGCAGTTGCGCAAGGATTTCGTTGAGCTTGGTGGTTTGATCCATTTCTTTGCCGGCATAGCGGTAACCGGCGCATGTGATCAGCACCTTTGGTTCGATCTGGCCGAAGCGGTCGATGACACCGTGGGTGCCGAAGTCCGGTGAAGAGCACGACCAGATTGCGCCGAGGCTGGTGGTTGCGAGCATCGCCACCAGCGTTTGCCAGGTGTTGGGCATGCACGCAGCCACCCGGTCGCCGAGGCCAACGCCGGCGGCTTGCAGGCTGGCTTGAAAACCGCCGACGTGCTCTGCGAGTTCGGCCCAGGTCAGTTGCTCACGCTGGCCATTTTCGGCCACCGCCACCACCGCTACGGCGTTATCGCGACGGCGCAACAGATGCTCGGCGAAATTCACGGTTGCGCCGGGAAACCATTCGGCGCCGGGCATTGATGGGCCTTCGCGCAGCACGGCATCGGGCGGGTTATGGAAACGAATATCGAAGAAATCGACGATGGCCTGCCAGAACGCTTCGCGCTGATCGATACTCCATTGGTGCAGGGCAGGGTAGTCATCAAGGTTGAGAGAATGGCTTTGATTGACGAAGCGTCGGAACGCGTCCATGCGCGATCGGGCGATACGATTGGCGTCGGGTTGCCAGAGGATGTCGGACATTGCGTGCCTCTTGTTATCTGATACATGCACACAGGCTGTGCGCCAAAGACCCGTCTGTGCCGGGGGCAATTATTGCGCCAGCCAGCCACCATCGATGTTCCACGCCGCCCCGCGAACCTGACTGCCAGCCTCGCTGCACAAAAATAATACCAACTCGCCCAGATGCTGCGGTGTGACGAACTCCAGCGAAGGTTGCTTCTCGGCGAGCAGATCATGCTGCGCCTGCTGT
Source organism: Pseudomonas sp. 43A (assembly GCF_013363935.1). Classification (NCBI taxonomy): domain Bacteria; kingdom Pseudomonadati; phylum Pseudomonadota; class Gammaproteobacteria; order Pseudomonadales; family Pseudomonadaceae; genus Pseudomonas; species Pseudomonas sp. 43A. The sequence goes on along the minus strand of NZ_CP054880.1, from coordinate 4,176,151 downwards.
GGATCGACACCCTTGGCCGCGCGATCATCGATTTGTTTCTGTACCAGTGGCGTCAGTACCCAGCCCGGGCAGATCGCGTTGCAGGTGACGTTGCTGGTCGCGGTTTCCAGACCGACCACTTTGGTCAGACCGATTACGCCGTGCTTGGCGGCCACATAAGCCGCCTTGCCCGTCGAGCCAACCTGACCATGCACCGAGGCGATATTGATGATTCTCCCCCAGCCTTTAGCGCGCATTCCGGGCACGCTCAGGCGCGTGCTGTGAAACACCGAGGACAGATTGATGGCGATGATCGAATCCCAGCGTTCGACAGGGAACTCCTCCACCGCGGCGACATGCTGGATGCCGGCGTTGTTGACCAGAATGTCGACACCGCCGAACTCGCGCTCGGCGTAATTGATCATGTCGGCAATTTGCGCCGGGTCACTGACATCGGCCGGATGATGGCCGACCTTGCCACCGAACCGAGCGACTTCGGCGATGACTTTCGAGGCATCACCGAAGCCGTTGAGAATCAAATTGGCGCCGGCCTTGGCCAGGCTCAAGGCGATGCCCAGACCGATGCCGCTGGTGGAACCGGTAACCAGTGCGGTCTTGCCGGAAAGAGTCGTCATGAATACCTCACACAATGCCAGTGGCGTAGAAAGTGCCGATCACTACGAAAACCGCCAGGGTCTTGATCAGCGTAATACAGAAAATGTCTTTATAGGCTTCACGGTGGGTCAGGCCTGTCACCGCGAGCAAGGTGATGACCGCGCCGTTGTGCGGCAGGGTGTCCATGCCGCCGCTGGCCATCGCGGCGACGCGGTGCAGCACTTCCAGCGGAATGTTCGCCGCGTGGGCCGCACTGATGAACTGCTCGGACATCGCCGCCAGCGCAATGCTCATGCCGCCGGATGCGGACCCGGTGATGCCAGCGAGCAGGGTCACGGTGATGGCTTCGTTGACCAGCGGGTTGGGGATTTGCTTGAGCCAGTCAGCCAGCACCAGAAAGCCTGGCAGTGAAGCGATCACTGCGCCGAAGCCGTACTCCGATGCAGTGTTCATCGCCGCCAGCAACGCGCCGCTCACCGCGCTTTTGCTGCCCTCGGCCAGTTTGCTGCGAATCGCCTGAAAGCCGAACGCCAGCACCATCAGAATGCCCACCAGCAGCGCGGCCTGGACCGCCCAGATCGCCGTCAGTTTGGCGATTTCAGTGGTCACCGGTGTGGCCATGCCCGGTAGCGCGAGGCTGTGAGTCTTGCCGTACCACTGCGGGATCCACTGGGTGAACAGCAGGTTCATGATGCCCACCGCCAGCAGCGGCGACAGGGCAATCCACGGGTTCGGCAGTTTCAGGTCCTCAGCGGTTTCCGGCTCGTTGCGCAACTCGGTGCCATAACCCTCACCCGCGCGCATCGCCTTGTTGCGCTGACGCTGCAAAAACAGCATGCCGGCGCAGAACACGAAGATCGTACCGATCACACCCAGCCACGGCGCCGCCCATGCGGTGGTGTTGAAGAAGGTGCTGGGAATGATGTTCTGGATTTGCGGCGTGCCGGGCAGGGCGTCCATGGTGAACGAAAACGCGCCAAGCGCGATGGTGGCCGGGATCAGACGCTTGGGAATATTGCTCTGGCGGAACATCTCCGCGGCGAACGGATAAACCGCAAAGACCACCACAAACAGCGAAACGCCGCCGTAAGTAAGCAGAGCGCAAACCAGCACGATTACCAGCATGGCCTGCCGGGTGCCAAGGAGGCGGATCGCTGCGGCGACAATCGAGCGCGAGAAACCCGACAGCTCGATCAACTTGCCGAACACGGCGCCGAGCAGGAACACGGGAAAGTAAAGTTTGATGAAACCGACCATTTTCTCCATGAACACCCCGGTGAAGGCGGGGGCGACGGCGGAGGGGTCGGTGAGCAGGACTGCGCCGAGGGCGGCAATCGGAGCGAAGAGGATGACGCTGTAGCCACGGTAGGCCGCCAGCATCAGCAGCGCCAGCGCTGCCAAGGCAATGATCACACTCATGGTGTGTCTCTCCAGAATTGTTATTTTTGTGGGTGGAACGGGTGTGGGAGAGGTGTTAGCGAGATCTGTGCCAGATATTTAACTTGTTGAAATATATGAAGTTAATCTGAGTGATTGAGTCGCAAATGAATTGTTTGTCTCTGTTTTGAGATTGTGTTGATCGGTTTGGCGTCATCGCGAGCAGGCTCACTCCTACAGGGAGGATGTGTACACCTGTCAAAATGTAGGAATGAGCCTGCTCGCGATGAGTGCGAAGCACTCCTGTGTGTTTATCTACATGTGGAGATCTATGTCTCTGTGTAGAGACTCAAGCAATCCCCAACGCCACCATCTTCTTGTACAGCGTCGACCGCCCCAGCCCCAGTCGAGCCGCTGCCTTCGGTACGTTCCCCGCACATTGCGCAAGGGCTGCCTCAATCAGTTGCCGATCAAATCGCTCCCGCGCCTGAGCAAATGTCTCGCCAGCCAGCGTTTCCACGGTACCCGTCGACGCACGCTCAACCGGCGTCAACGTGCCAATCGCCGCACGAATATCCTGCTCGGTCAGCATCAAGTCATCACTGAGCAATGCCGCTCGCTCCAGCACATTGCGCAGTTCGCGAATGTTCCCCGGCCACGCGTGCTGTCCGAGCAATGCCAGCGCATCACCGTGCAGTTCATGCTGGCTGCGCAGTTCTTCAAGAATGGCTTCGCTGAGCGCTGGCAGGTCATCAAGACGTTCTCGCAGCGCCGGCACCTGAATCGGCAACACATTGAGGCGGTAGTACAAATCGGCGCGGAACTCACCGCGTTTGATCGCCGCTTGCAGATCGGTCGAAGTCGCGGCAATCACCCGAACGTCACTCTGAATCACGTCGTTGGAACCGACCGGCTCGAACTCCTTTTCCTGCAGCACACGCAGCAGTTTGCTCTGCAAGGGCAGCGGCATGTCACCGATCTCGTCGAGAAACAACGTCCCGCCCTGAGCGATTTGCAGCTTACCGGTACGACCCTTGCGGTCGGCACCGGTGAAGGCGCCCGGCGCAGTGCCGAAAAACTCCGCTTCCAGCAATGCCTCGGGAATCGCCGCGCTATTGATACTGACGAAGGCTTTGTGTGCCCGCGGCGACGCACTGTGGATGGCCTGGGCCAGCAACTCTTTGCCGGTGCCGGTCTCGCCGAGCAGCAACACCGGTGATTCGGCGCTGGCGCTGCGTCGGGCGCGGCGTTTGACCTCGAGGCTGGCGGCACTGGTGCCGATGAAGTGGGCGAAGTTGTATTTGGTCTGCCGTGCCCGCAGCAGAGAGCGGGTCGAGGCCAGCTCCTCTTGCATGCTCAAGTAGCGTTTGAGCATTGGCGACAAGGTGCGTAATTCGTCGAACAGGGCAAAGCCGATCGCACCGATCACCGTGCCGGCATCGTCGTGGATCGGCAGGCGCATCACCACCAACGGCTCTTTCGGTGTGTCTTGCATGTCCAGAAGAATGGGGCGGCCGGTGCGCACGACTTCGCGCAGCAAACTGCCGGGAATCACGCTCTCGCAGGGTTTGCCGATTGCGCCGGCAGCCGATTCGAGACCGAAACGTCGGGCATAACGTTCGTTCATCCAGACGATGTTGGCATCGCGATCGACAATCACCGTGCCTTCGCTCGACTGCTCGATGATCTCGAACAGCGAGCGGATCGCCAGGGTGCGAACCCGTTGGTAGTCCTTGAGGCTTTCGGTGGTGTTCATCTGGCAGATCCTGAGGTATTTCGCCTGTTGTGACGCCATCGCGAGCAGGCTCACTCCTGCACCTGAAACGCATTTCATTGCAGGAATGGAGCCTGTTAGTTGTTCGACTAGCCCGGATCATGCCTAACCCGGATGCGCCGCCGCCAACAGCTCTTTGGTATACGGATGCTGCGGCGCGTCAAACACATCATGACTGGCACCACGCTCTACCACTTTGCCGTCCTTGATCACGATCATATCGTGGGCCAGCGCGCGCACCACTGCCAGGTCATGGCTGATGAACAGGTAGGTCAGACCGTGTTTTTCCTGAAGCTGGCGGAGCAGGGCGACCACTTGTTTTTGCACCGTACGGTCAAGCGCCGAAGTCGGTTCGTCTAGCAGGATCAGCGCCGGTTTGAGTACTAATGCCCGGGCGATCGCGATGCGCTGGCGCTGGCCACCGGAAAACTCGTGCGGATAGCGATGGCGACTCTGCGGGTCGAGGCCGACTTCCTTGAGCACGCGGATCACTTGTTCATCGCATTCTTCGGCGGTCGACTCGCAATGCACTTCCAGGCCTTCGCTGATGATCTGCGCCACTGACATTCGCGGGCTGAGGCTGCCGAAGGGGTCCTGAAACACCACCTGCATCTGCCGCCGCCACGGTCGTAATTCTTTCTGATCGAGGCCATCGAGCGCTTCGCCCTGGAAGCGGATGCTGCCCTGGGAATCGAGCAAGCGCAGGATTGCCTGACCGAGCGTCGATTTGCCTGAACCGGATTCCCCCACGATGCCCAACGTCTTGCCGCGTTGAATGTTCAGGCTGATACCGTCCACCGCGCAAAAGTACTTTTTGCGCTGAAAAAGCCCGCCACCGACAACGAATTCGACCCGCAGATCTTCAACTTCCAGAACGTTCTCGCGCTCATCCCGAGGCAGCGCTTCACCTTCCGGTTCGGCGTTGAGCAACACACAGCTGTAAGGATGCTTCGGCTCGGTAAACAGGGTTTCGCAGGGTGCCTGCTCGACGATTTCCCCAGCCTTCATCACGCAGACACGCTGCGCAATGCTGCGCACCAGATTGAGGTCGTGGCTGATCAGCAGCAGCGACATGCCCAGGCGTTGTTGCAAGGACTTGAGCAGCAGGAGAATTTTGCGCTGCACCGTCACATCAAGCGCGGTGGTCGGTTCGTCGGCGATCAACAGTTCCGGTTCGCAGGCCAGGGCCATGGCAATCATCACCCGTTGCCGTTGTCCGCCGGACAGTTGATGCGGATAAGCCTTGAGCCGTTCCCCAGGCTTCTGAATGCCCACCAGCCCGAGCAGTTCAAGGATGCGTTGTTGCGCCGCCTTGCCGCCGAGGCCGCGGTGCAGCAGCAGGGTTTCGCCGATCTGTTTTTCGATGGTGTGCAGCGGATTGAGCGAGGTCATCGGCTCCTGAAAGATCATGGCGATGCGGTTGCCGCGCAGTTCGCGCAAGACCTTGGGATCGGCACCGATCAATTCCTGTCCGCGATAGCGAATGCTGCCAGTGGTTTGCGCTTCGCTTTCGGGCAGCAATTGCAGAATCGAATGGGCGGTCACCGATTTGCCTGAGCCCGACTCGCCAACCAGGGCCAGACACTCACCGGGGCGAATGTCCAGGCACAGATCACGCACCACGGTCTGGCCGTGGAAGGCAACGTTGAGGTTACGGATTTCAATCAGGTTGTCAGTCATGGCCACGCTTCAGGATCGAGGGTCGAACGCGTCTCGCAACGCTTCGCCGATGAACACCAATAAGGAAAGGATCAGCGCCAAGGTGAAAAACGCCGTCAACCCGAGCCACGGAGCTTGCAGGTTCTGTTTGCCCTGACCGATCAACTCTCCCAGCGAGGCGCTGCCGGCGGGCATGCCGAAACCGAGGAAATCCAGCGCGGTAAGGGTGGAAATCGCCCCGGTCAGAATGAACGGCAAGTAGCTCAGTGTCGCGTTCATGGCATTGGGCAGAATGTGCCGGAAGATCACTTTGCGATCACTCAAGCCCAGCGCGCGGGCGGCTTTGACGTACTCCAGATTGCGCCCGCGCAGGAATTCGGCGCGCACCACGTCCACCAGTGCCAGCCATGAAAACAGCGCCATGATCCCCAGCAACCACCAGAAATTCGGCTCGACGAAACCGGAGAGGATGATCAGCAGATACAACACCGGCAGCCCCGACCAGACTTCCAGCACGCGTTGCCCGAGCAGATCGACCCAGCCGCCGTAGTAGCCTTGCAATGCCCCGGCGGCGATGCCGATCAGCGCGCTGACAAAGGTCAGCATAAGTGCGAACAGGATCGATACTCGTGCGCCGAAAATCACCCGTGCCAGCACATCCCGCGACTGGTCGTCAGTGCCCAGCCAGTTGACTGACGTCGGTGGGCTCGGCGCCGGTTTGTTGAGGTCGTAGTTCGGCGTGTCGTCACTGAATGGAATCGGCGGGAACAGCAGCCAGCCACCGTCCTTGCGAATCAGATTCTGCACATAGTCGCTGCGATAATCGGCCTGGAACGGCAGTTGCCCGCCGAACTCCTGCTCGGTGTGGCGCTTGAGTACCGGGAAGTACCACTGGCCCTGATAGCTGACCACCAACGGTTTGTCATTGGCAATCAGCTCGCCGCCCAAGGTGAGCACAAACAGCCCGATAAACAGCCACAACGACCACCAGCCACGACGGTTTTTCTTGAAGCGCTCGAAACGGCGACGGCCCAAAGGCGAGAGCTTGAACATCAGGCGTTCCTCGCGGCGAAGTCGATGCGCGGATCGACGAGGGTGTAACACAAGTCGCCGATCAGTTTTATCAGCAGGCCAAACAGGGTGAAGATGAACAGAGAGCCAAACACCACCGGGTAATCCCGGGAGACGGCCGCTTCATAACTCATGCGACCGAGGCCGTCGAGGGAGAAGATCACTTCGATCAGCAAGGAGCCGGCAAAGAACACGCTGATGAACGCTTGGGGAATGCCCGATACCACCAACAACATGGCGTTGCGGAACACATGGCCGTATAGCACGCGGCGTTCGCTCAGGCCTTTGGCGCGTGCGGTGACCACGTACTGGCGAGTGATTTCATTGAGAAACGAGTTTTTGGTCAGGATGGTCAGCGTGGCGAACCCACCGATCACCAGCGCCGTTACCGGCAGTACCAGATGCCAGAAATAATCGGCGATCTTGCCCAGTGTCGACAGCGATTCGAAGTTGTCCGACACCAGCCCGCGCACCGGAAACCAGTTCAATGACGTTCCACCGGCGAATACCACGATCAGGAACATCGCAAACAGAAACGCCGGCATCGCGTAGCCGATGATGATCGCGGTGCTGCTCCAGATATCGAAATGACTGCCATGGTGCACAGCCTTGCGGATCCCCAGCGGGATCGACACCAGATAAGTGATCAACGTAGCCCATAGCCCGAGGGAAATGGTTACCGGCATTTTTTCCAGGATCAGGTCGGTGACCGTTGCGCCACGGAAAAAGCTTTTGCCGAAATCCAGTTGTGCGTAGTTCTTCAGCATCAGCCACAGGCGTTCATGGGCCGGTTTGTCGAAGCCGTACTGTTTTTCGATGTCCTTGATCAGTTGCGGATCGAGACCTCGACTGGCGCGGGAGGTACCGCTCATGGTTTCGCTGGCACCGCCACCGACACTGGCGCCGCCGATCCCCTGCAGATGGGCGATGGCCTGTTCTACCGGGCCACCAGGCGCGGCCTGGATGATCACGAAATTGACCAGCAGAATGATCACCAGCGTCGGAATGATCAGCAGCAGGCGCCGCAGTATGTAACCCCACATCAGTGCGGCCCTCCGGGTCTGCCACGAGCGATTTTTTCAGCCGTCATCTGCTGATTGGTCAGCGGTGTGCTGCTGATTTCCCACCAGCTCTCGATGGCCTCGTCATTACTTGCCTGCACCGACGGAATCCCGAATCGGTTCCACCAGACCGTCGAGGTGCCGGGCGGGTAGTAATTGGGAATCCAGTAGTAATTCCATTGCAGGACCCGATCGAGCGCGTGCGCGTAGTGCAGCATGTCGGATTGGGTCGAAGCGCGGATCAGGCCGTTGATCAAGGTATCGACCGCCGGGTTTTTCAACACCATATAATTGTTGGCCCCCGGGTCGTTGGCTGAGGCGGAACCAAAATAGTTGAGCAACTCGCCACCGGGAGCCGTGGTGACGGGGTAACCGGTGACGATCATGTCGTAGTCGCGACTCATCAGTCGATTGACATATTGCGAGGAGTCGATGCGCCGGATATTGAGCTCGATGCCGATCTGTTTCAGTGTGCGCTTGTATGGCAGCAACAGACGATCCATGCCGTTCTGGCTGACCAGGAAAGTAAAACTCAGCGGCTCATCTTCGGCATTTACCAGTCGATCGCCATCGGGTTTCCAGCCGGCCTGCTCGAGCAGTTCAAGGGCTTGCAACTGTTTGTCACGGATCAGGCCGCTACCATCGGTTTTCGGTGCCTCGAAGACTTGTGTGAAGACTTCATCGGGCACCTGCCCACGCAATGGCTCAAGGATTTTCAGCTCTTGGGCATCGGGCAATTGCCGAGCCGCGAGATCGGTGTTGGAAAAGTAGCTTTGCTGGCGGATGTACAGATTGCGCATCATCTGCCGGTTGCTCCATTCGAAGTCCCACAACATCGCCAGAGCCTGGCGTACGCGACGATCCTTGAATACCGGCTTTTGCAGGTTGAACACAAAGCCCTGGGCCGATTGCGGCGCTTCAGTGGCCAGGTGGGCCTTTTGCAAGCGCCCGTCACTCAACGCCGGGCTGTCATAGCCGATCGAATAACCGGTGGCGGAGAACTCACGGTTATAGTCGTAGGCGCCACCGCGCAGCACCTGGCGCGCGACGTCGGTATCGCCGAAATACTCAATACTGAAGTGATCGAAATTGTAGAGGCCGCGACTGACCGGCAGGTCCTTGCCCCACCAATCCGGATTGCGCTCGAAGGTGATGCTGCGCCCCGAATCGACTTTGCCGACGCGATAGGGGCCGCTGCCCAATGGCGGCTCGTAACCGCCACCGCCGGCGAAATCGCGGCTCTTCCACCAGTGCTCGGGAAGCACCGGCAGGGTCGCGATATCCAGGGCAAGGGTGCGGTTTTCGTTGCTTTTGAAGTCAAATCGTACTGTCAGCGGTGCTTCGACCGCGACGCCTTTGACGTCGGCGAACTGCGTGCGATAGCGCAGGCTGCCTTGGGTCATCAGCAGGTCATAGGTGTAGCGCACGTCTTGTGCAGTGATCGGTTTGCCGTCGGCGAAGCGGGCTTTGGGATTGATGAAGAAACGCAACGACAGACCGTCGTCCGAGCGCTCCATCTTTTGCGCAACCAGGCCGTAGACGGTGTAAGGCTCGTCCATTGAGCGCTGGGCCAGTGGCGAGTACAGCATGCCGTCAATCTGGGTGACGCCGATGCCTTTGTCTATATAAGGAAGGACGTGGTCGAAGTGACCGATTTCAATCGCCGAGCGGCGCATCGTCCCACCCTTGGGAGCCTGCAGGTTGGTGTAGTCGAAATGACTGAAACCGACAGGGTATTTGGCGGGTTCGCCATAAACGGTCAACGCATGTTGCGGGGCCGCGTTCACACCGGCGGCGCCCGACAGGAGGGCTAGGGCGGTGAGCATCAATGTGGGGAAAACCAGTCGCATTGTCAGCCTAGGAACCGGGAAATCGATAAGCGCAAGTTGTACGCGAGAGGCACGCCAGTCGCCAGCCGTATATGTAACTGAAACACAACGGCCCACCAGAAGGCGGGCCGTTGGCTGGCAATCAGGTGACGGATCAGTCCTGACGGCTGGTGACTTCCAGCAGGTGATAACCGAACTGGGTTTTGACCGGGCCTTGCACGACGTTGATTGGCGCGCTGAAAACCACGGTGTCAAATTCCTTGACCATCTGGCCAGGACCGAACGAACCCAGATCACCGCCCTGACGGCTGGACGGGCAGGTGGAGTTGGCCTTGGCGACTTCGGCGAAATCGGCGCCGCCTTCGATCTGGGCCTTCAGTTCGTTGCACTTGTCTTCGCTGGCAACAAGGATGTGGCGGGCAGTGGCTTTTGCCATGGGGAAACTCTCCAGTCTATTTCAGTAAAGTGTGGAGCCTACCGGATTCAGTGGGCGAATTCTCGGCAAAGTTCCGTTCGCAGGGTTGTGGGCTGATCAGAGATTCGCAGTTCGCAGGCGCGCGGCGTGTTCAACGTAAAGATCAATCGGATCGAGTTCGCGGTTGGCCACGCCAGCACTGCGGCGCAGACTGCTCAGGTGATCCAGCGGATAGTCGGAACGGATCACTTGCCCCAGATGAGAGCTGAAACGCCCGACGAAACCGTCATTCTGTTCTCCTTCAGTCATGAAATATTGTGACAGCGCCTGGCAAACGCCTCGTACCGGGTCGCAAATCGGCAACTCGTTTGTCTCGTTTGTCGGCAGCACCCCGCTCCACGAGTAATAGTGCACGCCATTGACCTTTGCTGCGCCATGCCCGCCCCAGGTGCCGGGCAGCCCTTGGGGGAACTTGTCGTTGAAAGTGCCCACGCCCTCGGTTGTCAGTCCATTGAGCGCTGCCAGTGCATTTTGCGGCAGCGTTACGCTACCGCTGAGCAGTGACAGAAAATCGGCAAACAGTGTTGCCACGTTTTGCGCGACGATTTCCGGTAGTCGGCCTGGCACCAGCGCCTTGCGCAGGAAGTCCGCCAGTTCCGAACCGTGGTTCGGGCCGCTGACTGAAGTCACCGAGGCGACGGCGTCTGGCGCAAGCGCTGCAGCGTATCGTGCAGCCAAAGCCCCCTGGCTGTGCCCGATGAGATTGACCTTTCTGGCACGCGTGCCACGCAGGACACTATCGATCTGCTTCAACAGTTGCTCACCCCTGACTTCATTGTCGTGGGTTGCGCTGAGGTGGGGAACGAACACTCGGTTGCCAGCCGCTTTCAGGGCGCTCTTAACGTCATGGAACAGCTCGAAATGGGCGATGCGTTCAAATCCGAACAGGCCGTGTACCAGAAGGATGGGATAACGAGTTGTAGCATTCCGTTGCATGTTCTTACCTTTTTCTCAGAAGTTCATCGGGAAATCTGTGGGCCACTCTAAAACACACAACTCGTTTAAGAAGTAAGAAGAGGCTTCACTTGCCCGTTGAATCTGGACTATGGGCTGTATGATTTTTCGGATACTTGGGAAGTCCAAATCGGAAGATCTGGCGGTCTCGCGCCTGGCCGAAGTCGATTTAGCGTCGGTTGCCTACTGGGCTCGTAGCTTTTACCTCGTGTCTGCGGCGTATCGGGCTGATATCCAGAGCACGAACAATCGCGTTGAATGTTGGCTGTCGACGTCGTCAATGAAGGCAGCGTTAGTCCAAGGCATGGAGCCAACAATGAACACGCATGAAATCGAGTTTTGCTACCGGATGCGCCACCCCGCCAGCCCTCTCGCCGCCAAAGTGTTGCTGCCGGCAGCGACACTCGAAGCGCGGGAAGGGCGCGTACTTGATCCTTCGCTGGGCAAGGTCGTCGTCCGTATTGCCCCTTATCCGAACATGGCGTCTGGCGATCAGTTGCTTTTGCGCTGGGAAGGGCTTGATATAGAGGGCTTCGCCTATCACCACGAAATGACGCGGCATGTCAGTGAGGCCCAGGTTGGCAAAGACATCATTTTCGTGATCAAGGGGCTGCATATTGCTGCACTGGATGGCGGTTCACTGGAGGTTTACTGGACACTTTTCAGCGCCGGCCTGACCGAGCCCGCATCGTCTGCGCGCGTGCAATTGTCTGTCGGTGATACACGGCCGCAACTGCTGGCTCCACATATTGTGGACGCAGTCGCCGGGACACTGGATCCGGCACGGGTCACGGAAGGTGCTCTCGTCACTCTCCAGCCTTATGCCCAAATGACGGCAGGTGACCACATTGCGTTGATGTGGTCTGGAGACACCTCGCCACTATCATTCAGTGATCGGTTGAAGGTCGAAGCCTTCGCTGTTGCCGACACCTTGTCATTCTGGATCCCGCGTGAGTACATAGCAGCACATCTTGGAGGCGAGGTGACGGTACGCTATCGAGTCGAGCGAGAGGGTGGGGCGGTGCTCGAATCCGATCCTGCGAGAGTTCTCATCAGCGCCTTGCTGCATGGTCAACTGGACGCGCCCGATGTGCTTGAAGCTGAGGATGGCGTGTTATTGGTGCAGGATTGCATTGATGGCGTCACCGTTGTGATCGGCAATGCCCGGACGCAAGAAGGCGAGCTGGTCTATCTCAAGTGTGATGGCGATTTATTCAATCACCGCGATGACCGCGAAATTACGCGGGAAACCGCCGGCAAGCCGCTTATCTTTATCGTGCCACACCGCTTCTGGCGCGAGCATCACGGGTCGATCGTGCGTGTTGCCTATACGGTTGAGCGTTTGGATGATGTCAGTCAGGACTCTGCGGTGACGCAGGTCCTGCTGGAGGCGTAGCTGTAGCGGACCACCCTCCGGTTCTTTGACCGGAGGGTGGTGCCGTCAATTTCAGTGGTGTGCGTCAATACGCTGAGCTGCATCAAGCAGCAATTGTTGCGTTGCGTCAAAGCCGAGACAGCCATCGGTGATCGATACACCGTACCGCAGCGAGGCACTCAGCGGCTGACAGCCTTCGAACAGATGAGACTCCAGCATCATGCCGATCAGAGAGCTATCGCCCTGCAAGCGTTGCTCAAGGACTTCATTGAAAATGCCTGGCTGGCGTAATGGATCCTTGCCGCTGTTGGCGTGACTGCAATCAACCATGATCCGGTTCGGGACCTTCAGCCGGTTCAGGTCAGCGTGGATTCCGGCAATGCTCTCTCGATCATGATTGGGGCCGTGATGACCGCCGCGCAGGACCAAATGAGTATCAGGGTTGCCTGGTGTCTGAATGATCGCCGGGTGACCCTGGCTGTCTACTCCGAAATGCCGATGAGGATGGGCTGCTGAGCGCATGGCATCGACAGCTACGGCTGCGCCGCCGTCAGTGCCGTTTTTGAAGCCTACAGGCATGCTCAAACCACTGGCCATTTCGCGATGAATTTGAGATTCGGTGGTGCGTGCGCCAATGGCAACCCAACTGAGCAGATCGTCAAGGTAGCCGGCCGCCAGGGGTTGCAGCAGCTCGGTCGCCACGGGCAGACCGAGGCGGATCATTTCCAGCATCAGTTCACGGGACAGTGCCAGGCCAGCGGCCATGTCATCACTGCCATCCAGATGCGGATCATAGGCCAGGCCTTTCCAGCCAACGGTAGTGCGCGGCTTCTCGACGTAGGCTCGCATCACCAGGAGCATTTTGTCGCTGACCTGTTCGGCCAGTCGTGACAGTTTTCCGGCATATTCGAGTGCAGACTGGGGATCGTGGATAGAGCAGGGGCCGACGATTATCAGCAGACGTTGATCATCACCGTTGAGGATTGCGCGAACCGCCTCGCGATGGGCGGCGACTTGTTGACTCAAGGCATTGCTCAAGGGCAATTGCTGTTTGAGTTGCAACGAACTGGGCAGACGCACGGTCAGCGCTTCGTTGGCGCAATCGAGGGTGGACAATGGCAGAGCAGAAACGGACGAGTTCATATTCGGTCTTCCTGGGCTGGCGGCGGGTTCTTCCCGCGCGCTCGGCCCTACTGGGGTGTTCGACAATTGGCCGTATTGGCAATGTGGGCGTGTTTGCCACCTGTAGGTGACCGATCGGAGGCGGCAGGCTGTCCCGAGCGGAGGCTGGTAAATCGCCAGGCGCTAAAGCTGTCGTAACGGTAATAAGTGGCGTAGTTCATTTCGTGAGTCCTCAAAGTGTCTGGTGTATTACTGAAAAATTCGGGCTTGAAAAAACAAAACCCCCGGTCGGGAGGCCGACCGGGGGTTGAGAAATCTCTGGTTGGCGACCCGTTATCATGGGCGCCGTTTGGGTATCAGGCGCGCCAGTGGCTAAACCAATACCCAAAATAAAAGCTGACCGGAGCGCAAACGTCATTCACCCGGACAGCCGCAACCGAGCGCAGGGCGCTGGCGGTACGAAGCTGTGAAAGGGTGCTGAACATGATCTGTCTCCGATGAATGGGCCGAGCTTACTAGAGGCCGATGTGGCTCAGCAATCAGAAATTGCTATCGCGTTATCAACAAAATGCCTATTGCCTGATTTGGGCAAGAGTGGCGACACTCAGCGTATTGTTTGATTGCCAAGGATGAAACGTGTCGACACTGACCATTGCCGCTGCCCAAAGCCTCTCCCTTGCTGGCGACCTCCCCGGGAACATTGCCCGACATTGCCGCTTCATTGAGGCAGCAGCGGAGCAGGGTGTTGAGCTACTGGTTTTTCCCGAGTTGTCGCTGACTGGCTATGAAGGAGAAACCGCCGCAGCTTTGGCGATCGAACCGCAAGATGCCGTGTTGCAACCTCTTAGGGATTTGGCCCGAAAGCTTGGGGTAACTGCCGTTGTCGGTATGCCCATCCGGTTGGAGGGCTGTGTTTCGGCGCTGATCGGCGCTCTGGTTCTGGGCGCGGATGGTTCTCTCGGCGTGTACAGCAAGCAGCATTTGCACACGGGCGAGGAACTTGTTTTTGCACCCGGTTTCGGTGGCCCGACGCTGAATATCGACGGGGACGTCGTCGCGTTGGCGGTGTGCGCCGATTTCACGCATGCCAGCCATGCCGCGGCGGCCGCCGATCAGGGCGCTGACCTGTACGCAGCCGGTGTATTGATCAGCGAGAAAGGTTACGCAGTCGATACGGCAATACTTCAGGGCTACGCCCGGCAACACTCGATGGCTGTGCTAATGGCCAATCACGGTGGGCTGACCGGCGGTTGGCAATCCGCCGGGCGCAGTTGCATCTGGTCCGAAGACGGTTCGCTAATTGTTGCAGCTCCGGGGACGGGCGATCTTCTGGTCGTCGCTCAGCGTAATGAAGGTGTATGGCAGGGACGGGTTGTTCCTGTTACACAAGCCCGATGACATTCCGCTTACGTCTTGCCGCTCCAGAGGACCTGGGATTTGCCCGCGATCTCACCTGTCAGAACATGCTGCGTTACTACATTCACCATGACCTGTTATGGCAGGATGAAGCGTTTGACGTAGCGTGGCCAGGGCGACAGAACTGGCTGATAGTGCGGGGTGAGCTGGCGCTGGGGTTTCTCAGTCTCAGCCGGGATCTGCGTGCACTCTACATTCGGGAATTGCAGATTTCTGAAGCGTTTCAGGGGCAGGGCGCTGGTTCCTGGGCGATTGATCAGGTTATCGACATGGCGCTTAAAGAAAGGCGCCGAGCTCTGCGCCTTACCGTGTTCGAAAATAATCCGGCAAGAAACTTGTACGAAAGAAAAGGACTACGTGTACAGGGCGAGGACGAGTGTTTTCTGCGAATGCAGCTGGATATCAGTACACCTGTGCTCTGAAACCCACGGCCGGCAAGCCCTCAATGATTAATTGAAACTTTTTAAATGCGGCTTTCCGCTAGGTCTGTCGGGCACTTTTTGCTAAGGTGTCCGGCATCCCAATAAGACCATATCGCGAGGTGTCTGCTTGATTAGGGTGCTAGTGGTCGATGACCATGATCTCGTTCGTACAGGCATTACACGGATGCTGGCCGATATTGATGGCTTGCAGGTGGTGGGCCAGGCCGAATCCGGGGAAGAATCCCTGATCAAGGCCCGAGAGTTGAAACCCGATGTGGTGCTGATGGACGTCAAGATGCCCGGCATCGGCGGCCTGGAGGCCACGCGAAAACTGCTGCGCAGCCATCCGGACATCAAAGTGGTCGCTGTTACGGTGTGCGAAGAGGATCCTTTTCCTACGCGGTTGCTGCAGGCTGGCGCTGCGGGTTATCTGACCAAGGGCGCCGGCTTGCCGGAGATGGTGCAAGCCATTCGGCTGGTTTTTGCCGGGCAGCGCTATATCAGTCCGCAGATTGCCCAGCAACTGGCGATCAAGTCGTTTCAACCGTCCAACGATTCGCCTTTCGACGCCTTGTCCGAGCGAGAAATCCAGATCGCGTTGATGATTGTCGGTTGTCAGAAGGTCCAGATCATTTCCGACAAGTTGTGTCTGTCGCCGAAAACCGTCAACACCTATCGCTACCGTATTTTCGAGAAGCTTTCGATCAGCAGCGATGTCGAGTTGACGCTTCTGGCGGTTCGTCACGGCATGGTTGATGCCAGCCTCTGACCATGACTGAAACATTCGATTCCGGCGCTTTCCTGTCAACTGTCAGCGGGCGCCCCGGCGTCTATCGCATGTTCGATAGCGATGCGCGTCTGCTGTACGTCGGCAAGGCCAAGAACCTCAAGAAACGCCTGGCGAGCTACTTTCGCAAGACGGGTCTTGCGCCGAAAACGGCTGCTTTGGTCGGGCGCATCGCTCAGGTCGAAACGACCATCACCGCCAACGAAACCGAAGCGTTGCTGCTTGAACAGACTCTGATCAAGGAATGGCGGCCGCCGTACAACATCCTGTTGCGCGACGACAAATCCTACCCTTATGTCTTTCTGTCCGACGGTCAGTTTCCACGCCTGAGCATTCATCGCGGGGCAAAAAAGGCCAAGGGCAAATACTTCGGGCCCTATCCGAGCGCCGGCGCCATCCGCGAAAGCCTGAGCCTGTTGCAAAAGACCTTTTTCGTTCGCCAGTGTGAAGACAGTTACTACAAGAACCGCACCCGTCCTTGTTTGCAGTATCAGATCAAGCGATGCAAAGCGCCTTGTGTCGGGCTGGTCGAGCCGGATGTGTACGCCGAAGACGTGCGTCACTCGGTGATGTTCCTTGAAGGGCGCAGCCATGCGCTGACCAACGAGCTGTCTACGGCGATGGAAGAGGCCGCCATCAACCTTGAGTTCGAGCGTGCCGCCGAGTTGCGTGACCAGATCGCATTGCTGCGCCGGGTGCAGGATCAACAGAGCATGGAAGGTGGCACCGGTGACATCGATGTCATCGCCGCATTCGTCAACCCGGGCGGTGCCTGCGTACATCTGATCAGCGTTCGTGGCGGGCGCGTGTTGGGCAGCAAGAATTTCTTCCCGCAAGTCGGGATCGAAGAAGACGTCTCTGAAGTGATGGCGGCGTTTCTCGGGCAGTACTTCATCAGTAGTCCGGAACGCGACTTGCCTAGCGAACTTATCGTCAACGTCGTGCACGAGGATTTTCCGACATTGATCGAGGCGATTCATGAACTGCGTGGCCGTGAACTGGCCATCAGTCATCGGGTGCGCGGCACCCGCGCGCGTTGGCAGCAGTTGGCCGTTACTAATGCGGAACAGGCATTGAGCGCTCGCCTGGCCAATCGTCAGCACACCGCCGCGCGTTTTGAGGCCTTGGCTGAAGTATTGAAGCTGGATGAGCCACCACAACGTCTGGAGTGCTACGACATCAGTCACTCCAGTGGTGAGGCGACAGTCGCTTCGTGCGTGGTCTTTGGCCCGGAAGGTGCGATCAAATCGGATTATCGACGCTACAACATCGAGGGTGTGACGGCGGGTGACGACTATGCCGCCATGCACCAGGCCCTGACGCGACGCTTCAGCAAACTCAAGGAAGGCGAGGGCAAATTGCCGGACATTCTGTTGGTCGACGGCGGCAAGGGTCAGCTCTCGATGGCTCGTGATGTGCTCAACGAGTTGGCGGTACCGGATCTGATCTTGTTGGGTGTCGCCAAAGGCGCTACACGCAAGGCTGGCTTCGAAACGTTGTATCTGAATGATGCAGCGCACGAGTTTACGTTGCGCGGTGACTCGCCGGCATTGCACCTTATTCAGCAGATCCGCGATGAGGCTCACCGTTTTGCAATTACCGGACACCGCGCACGTCGCGGCAAGACCCGTCGTACGTCAACCCTGGAAGGCGTTGCGGGGGTCGGGCCGACCCGACGTCGCGACTTGTTGAAACATTTTGGTGGATTGCAGGAGCTGACTCGTGCAAGCATCGAAGAGATCGCCAAAGCCCCGGGGATCAGTAAAAAGCTCGCAGAGTCGATTTATGCAAACCTGCATAGCGAGTAGAATGCCCCTTCACCTCGTAGCCAGTTGTGCCGATGAATATCCCTAATCTGATTACCGTTCTACGCGTTCTGCTCATTCCGATCTTCATTTTGCTGTTCTATCTGCCTTATCAGTGGAGTTACATGGCCTCCGCCTCGGTGTTTGCCTTTGCGGCAGCGACTGATTGGCTGGACGGCTACCTGGCGCGCCGCCTCGAACAAAGCACTCCGTTCGGTGCGTTTCTCGATCCGGTGGCCGACAAACTCATGGTCGCCGTGGCATTGGTGCTGCTGGTGCAGGAGCACGGCAATCTGTGGCTGACTTTGCCTGCGGCCGTCATCATTGGTCGCGAGATCGTCGTTTCGGCACTGCGTGAATGGATGGCCGAACTTGGCGCCCGTGCTCACGTCGCAGTCTCGAACCTGGGCAAATGGAAAACCGCTGCGCAAATGCTGGCACTGGTAATCCTGTTGGCCAATCCAAAGGACTTCAGCTTCTGGGTGATACTGGGTTACGCGTTGTTGATGGTGTCCGCAGGCCTGACTTTATGGTCCATGGTTCAATACCTTCGCGCGGCCTGGCCACATCTGAAAACCGATGTTGAAAAGAAATAAAACTTTTTTGAATCAAAGGGTTGACGGGGCTTCTGAAATCTATAGAATGCGCCACACCAAGCGGGAATAGCTCAGTTGGTAGAGCACGACCTTGCCAAGGTCGGGGTCGCGAGTTCGAGTCTCGTTTCCCGCTCCAGTTTGTACGTGTTTGTTGTTGTGCTACTGACAGCAAATGCTTTGAGGCCGAGTAGCAAAATGGTTATGCAGTGGATTGCAAATCCACCTACGCCGGTTCGATTCCGACCTCGGCCTCCACTATAAACAAGCTCCGTAGATCCATGATTTACGGAGCTTTTTTATTTCCAGTGCGCTGCAAGATTTAGTTTTGAAAAGCGGCCACTGCGAACTTGCGTCACCGGGAAGTGATGTATATATTTCCCGCTCTGCTGCCAAAGCCCGATCCTGTCAGGATTGCGACTCGGCGGTTGAAGAGAGCAAAACCGCGCTACCGCCCGAATGGCGAAACTGGTAGACGCATGGGACTTAAAATCCCCCGCTCGTAAGGGCGTGCCGGTTCGATTCCGGCTTCGGGCACCATATACGCACTCAGGTCTTCTCCAGACCTATCAGAAAGCTCCGCTGGCATAGACCCGACGGGGCTTTTTCTTTAATCCGCGCCTACACACCTTCTTTTTTGTACATCATTCAGTCTTTCCCCAGTTCGATATGACTGTGAGGGCGGCTGCAAGATTTTGATAAATCAACGCCAGGGCGAATTAGTCCGGTTTGAATGATGTATCTGACATTTGCCCCCCCAATATCTTCCACCTTCAAACAACCCCTTGCGGGATCATTGCACACAGGCCAATAAGCCATCTGGCCACGCGGATGAAGAGTAACGAAGAAACCCGGCCTGGCGCCGGGTTTTTTGTTTGCGCTGATCAGGAAGCAAAAAGCCCGAGCGTCGCCGGGCTTGTCACGCGAAACGTCAGCGCGGATCTGCCTCGCGCGCGATCTCGGCGGCAGATCTTTCCCTTCGTCTGCGAAGCCAACTGTAAAACGCATGAACCGGGTGCAGAAAGGCCACAAGCACGGCCAGCAACATGATGATGAAGATGATAATCAGTGGAATGCTTTCGTGCGAGAACATGGTGGGTACTCCTGTAGTCACTATGTCGGAACCCGCAGGGTAGACGCGTTGCTCGCTGTTTTCGATGAACGTATGTTCATCCCCGGGTGCTTGATCTGTGCTACGACAGGGCTCGCTGCAATCTTTGATTTGCGCAGGGAGCACGCACCACAATCTGTTGAACCGCCCCTCTGCTAACACCTATGGTTGATTGCCGCATATCGGTTTTCCTGCAAAGATTTTCTGTCGATTTTTTCTTCGCGTTTCTCTCAGCTACGGTTAGCAATGGCGCCAGCTGGCAGCCAGGTAACGGTGTCCGATGATCAAGCATTTACCAATGGCTGCGATGGCGATGAATGAAGGTGTGCAGGTTCTGTGGGACGACGGAGAGCGCATGTTCTGTCGGCGCAAACGTGCGGGTGACGGTCTGGACGTGAACGTTCTCATTGCCTCGACGGCAGCGGAGCAACCTTGGCGCACCACCCTTGATCGCCTGGCCCACGAGTATTCATTTAAGGATGAACTGCAGAGCCCGTGGGCGGCTCGCCCGCTGGAGTTGCTGCGTGAAAATGGCACAGTGCAGCTGGTGCTCGAAGACCCCGGTGGCGTGCTGCTTGCCGAATTACTCTCGGCGCCGATGCAAACCGAGACTTTTTTGCGGTTGGCCATCAGCATCTCCGTAGCGCTGGGCAAGCTGCACAACTGCGGGCTGATTCACAAAGACATCAAGCCTGCCCATATTCTGGTCAACTGTGACGATGGTCACGCACGGCTCACCGGGTTCGGCCTGGCGTCGCGATTGCCTCGCGAGCGACAGGCACCGGAACCGCCCGAGACGTTGTCCGGCACGCTGGCGTATATGGCCCCGGAGCAGACGGGGCGGATGAATCGCTCGATTGATTCGCGCAGCGACCTCTATGCCTTCGGCGTCACTCTCTATCAAATGCTCACCGGTTCGCTGCCGTTTGCTGCGGCCGACCCGATGGAGTGGTTGCATTGCCATATCGCGCGCAAGCCAATGCCACCGAATGTGCGTGTCACCACCGTGCCCGAGATGCTTTCGCAGATCGTCATGAAGTTACTGGCCAAGACCGCTGAAGAGCGTTACCAGTCCGCGACCGGGGTCGAGCAGGATTTGCGCCGCTGTATGCAGCACTGGCAACGGCAGCAGTCAATCAGCGAATTTGCGCTGGATGAACGGGGGATGTTCGACCGCTTGCTGATTCCCGAGAAGCTCTACGGGCGCGAATCCGAGGTCGAGACCCTGATTGCCGCTTTTAAACGCATGACGGTCAGTAGCCAGCCCGAGTGGGTGCTGATCTCCGGTTATTCGGGCATCGGCAAGTCTTCGTTGGTCAGTGAATTGCATCAAACCTTGATTCCGGCACGCGGGCTGTTTGCTTGTGGCAAATTCGACCAGTACAAACGCGATGTGCCCTATTCGACCCTGGTGCAGGCTTTTCAAAGCCTGGTGCGCACGTTGCTGAGCAAAAGCGACGCCGAGTTGGCCGGTTGGCGCGAGGAATTGCTGGCGGCGCTCGGTGCTGAGGCGTGGCTCATGACGGAGCTGATCCCGGAACTCAAGTTGATCATCGGAGAAGTGGCCGCAGTCGCTGATCTTGAACCGCCTCAGGCGCAGCGACGCTTCCTGCGGGTATTGCGTAGATTCATCGGCGTGTTTGCCCGGGCCGAACATCCATTGACGCTGTTTCTTGACGACTTGCAGTGGCTGGATCTCGCCACGCTCCACTTGCTTGAGGAGCTACTGACCCGGTCGGACGTGAAGTATTTGCTGTTGATTGGTGCTTATCGCAGTAATGAAGTCGATGCCTCGCACCCGTTGACGGCCCGGCTGCAGTCGATAAAAACGGCGGGGGGGCGGGTGCAGGAGATGACTCTGGCGCCCCTTGCCCGGTCGCACATCGAGCAGTTGCTCGCGGAGTCGTCACAGTCCGAACGTTCCTGCATCGCGCCGCTCGCGCAATTGATTCTGGACAAAACGGCGGGCAATCCCTTTTTCGTCATTCAGTTTTTGCAAACGCTCGTCGAGCAGGGCCTGCTGGCCTACGACCATGAAGTCCGACGCTGGGTCTGGGATGCAGACTGTATTGATGCTCAAGGTTATACCGATAACGTGGCCGATCTGATGATCGGTAAACTGGCGCGGTTACCCGCCCAGACGCAGCAAGTCTTGCAGCAGTTGGCGTGCCTGGGCAACGTCGCTGACGTCGCCACGCTCTCAACCGTTCTAGGCGTGGCTGCCTCGCAGATTCATTCACAGTTGTGGGAAGCGGTTCGTCATGAACTGATCACGCGTCAGGATAACGTCTATCGATTCGTTCACGACCGGGTTCAGGAAGCGGCTTATCTGTTGATTGAAGAAACATCGCGCGCGCAAAGCCATCTGCGAATCGGTCGAATATTGGTTGCGCGGACGCCAGCACGAAAGCGCGAAGAAGCGATTTTCGAGATCGTTGGCCAGCTCAATCGTGGCGCCGTGTTGATGGACGAACAGGAGGAGCGCGAACAACTGGCACAGTTGAACCTGTTGGCGGGGCAACGCGCTCGGGCTTCGACGGCCTACGCATCGGCGCTGAAGTATTTCGCCCTCGGTTCAGACCTGCTGGGGGACACAGGGTGGGAGTGTCAGCGTCAATTGCTGTTCGCTTTGGAGTCCGGCCGGTCCCTGTGCGAATTTCTCACCCGGCAGTTGCCTGCCGCCGAAGCGCGCTTGAAGCGCTTATCACGGCGCGCCCTGACACTGCCTGAGCGCACTCAGGTCGCCTGCCTGCAAGTCGATCTCTACCTGATGCTGGATCAGAGTCACGACGCGGTGGCGGTCTGTCTGGCGTTCCTGCGTCATCTGGGCATCGACTGGCCGGCACATCCCGGTGACGCAGAGGTGGAAGACGAATACCTGCGCATCGAGCGTCAGCTCGGCGGCAGAAGCATCGAGGCGTTGATCGACCTGCCGCCCATGGAAGACGCCGTTGCTCTGGCCACTCTTGAGGCGTTGTCCAAGCTGATTGTGGCGGCGCTGCACATGGACGGTAATCTTCCCGGCCTGGCTATCTGCCGGGCGATCAACCTGAGTATCGAGCACGGCAATAGCGATGCTTCGTGCGTGGCCTATGCCAACGTTCCGAGGATCGCCGGACGGCGTTTTGCCGATTATCCGGCGGGTTTGGCTTTCGCTGAGCTTGGCTGTCGACTGGTCGAGCGGCGAGGCCTGGAACGTTATCAGGCGCGCACTCAGCTGGCGTTTTTGCTGTTTGCCCAACGCTGGGTTCAACCGGTGCGCACCTGTGTTGCGCCATTGCGTCAAGTGTTCGAGGTGGCCAACCGCACGGGCGATTTGCCGGTTGGCGCTTTCGCCGGTAACAGTCTGGTCTCCAATCTGTTGGCCACTGGCGAACCGTTGGCCGAACTGCAAGGCGAAGCCGAACGCGGTCTGGCCTACGCCCGGAAAATAGGCTTTGGTCTGGGCATCGATTTCATCGAAGTACAGTTGGGGTTTATCCAGATGCTGCGTGGCCAGACGCGACCCTTCGGCCGACTCGAAGCTGCGCCACCTTCTGACCTTGGTAACGAGCATCGCCAGACCTCCACCTCGCTGGTGTCCGCTTGTTGGCGTTCGATTCGCAGGTTGCAAGCCAGCTATTTCGCGGGTGATTACCCAGCGGCCACCCAGGCGGGCCTGATTGCTCAGAAGTTGTTGCGGTCGTCACACGCATTCATTGAAGAGGCCGAATACTCCTTCTACAGCGCCCTGACAGCTGCCGGCCTGTGCAGCGCTGCCTCTGCCCAAACCCGACAGGCATCCCTTGCAGACATTGGCATGCACCATCGGCAACTGCAGGTGTGGGCTGATCTCTGCGCGCAGAACTACGCCAGTCACGCCACGCTGGTGGCCGGTGAAATGGCACGTATTGAAGGCCGATACCTGGACGCCGAGCAGGCCTATGAACAGGCTATTCATCTGGCGCAGAACACTGGTTTTTTGCACATCGAAGCTCTGGCCAATGAACTGGCGTCGCGCTTTTATACGCAGCGTGGCCTGGGAAAAATTGCCCGAATGTACCTGCAGGATGCCTGTTACGGCTATCGACGCTGGGGAGCCGAGGGCAAGGTTCGGCAACTGGAGGCTGACCATCCGTTTCTGCGCGTCGAACAACCGGTACTCGGGCCCACCACCACAATCGCCACACCGGTCGAACAGCTGGACCTCACCACAGTGCTGAAGGTCTCGCAAGCGGCGTCCAGTGAGATCGTCCTGGAGCGGCTGATCGAAATGATCATGCGCACAGCCATCGAACAGGCGGGCGCCGAGCGCGGTGTGTTGATCCTGACGCAGGCCGGTGAACAGCGGATTGTTGCCGAAGCGACGACCCGCGATGACACCACGCAATTGGCCCTTCGTGATGAGCCGGTGAGTGCGGCGCTGATACCTCAGTCGATCCTTTTCCATGTGCTGCGTACCCAGGAGAATCTGTTCCTGGATGACGCGCTGGCCGAGCCGCCGTTCGCCGTCGACCCTTACGTCATCGAGCACTGCGCACGCTCGGTTCTGTGCCTGCCGCTGATGCACCAGGCGAAGCTGATCGGCGCGTTGTACCTGGAGAACAATCTGAGCTCGCGAGTGTTCAGCCCGACGCGGATTGCAGCGTTGAAACTGGTCGCTTCGCAGGGGGCCATCTCGCTGGTCAATGCGCGTCTGTACCGTGATATTGCAGTGCGCGAGGCGAAAATCCGCCGTCTGGTTGACGCCGATATCATCGGCATCTTGTTCTGGACGACTGAGGGCGAGATTGTCGAAGCCAATGACGCATTTCTGCGCATGGTCGGGTACACGCGCGAGGATGTGGTTTCGGGGCGTGTGCGGTGGCGAGAAATGACCCCGCCGGAGTTTCGCGATGTCAGCGAAAAGGCCATGGCCGACGCTGTGCGAACCGGGCACGCGCCGCCATTCGAGAAGCAATACTTCAGGAAGGATGGCAGCCGCCTGCCGGCGCTCGTCGGTCTGGCCATACTTGAAAGCAGTCAGCAGCAGGGCGTTGCGTTCGTCCTTGATCTGACCGAGCGCAAACTCGCCGAAGCCAGCAATCGCGCAAGCGAGCAGCGTTATCGCGAGATTCAGGCGGAACTGGCGCATGCCTGTCGCGTCGCGACGATGGGCCAGCTTGCCGCATCGATCGCTCACGAAGTCAGTCAACCGCTGGCCTCGACACTCGCCAGTGCGCAGGCGGCGGTACGTTGGCTGACCGCCCAGCCAGCGAACATCGAGGAAGTGCGATTGTGCCTTGAACGTATCGTCAAGGATGCCAATCGGGGCAGTGAGGTATTGGCGCGCATCCGCGGGCTGATCCGCAAATCGCCACAACCCAGGGAGTCGGTCAACCTCAACGACGTTATCGGCGAAGTCATTGAAATCACTCGCGGTCAGGCCCAGAAGGGCGATGTAGCGGTTCACTTGCAGCTGTTGCCCGGGTTGCCTCGGGTCAACGGCGATCGGGTCGAACTGCAACAGGTGGTGCTCAATTTGATGATGAATGCGCTGGAGGCCATGGGCAGCACAAGTGCCGGCGAGAGAGCGCTGGGCTTGCGCACGCAGATCACGGAGACGGGGCAGGTATGGGTCAGCGTCAGCGATTCCGGGCCGGGGTTCGGCGCGCAGTCCTGTGAACATCTCTTCACGCCGTTTTACACCACCAAACCCAGTGGCCTGGGCATGGGCCTGGCGATTTGCCGATCGACCATCGAGATCCATGGCGGGCAACTCTGGGCCTGCGCCAACGAACCCTGCGGTGCGATTGTTCAGTTTGTCCTGCCCGCCGAAATGGTTGGTTGACAGGCGCATCGAGCAGATCGGCCGGGGCGCAAAAAAAACGCCCGCCAAAACAATCAATGGCGGGCGTTTGGGAAGTGCCGGCGCAGCAAGGAGAGCGCTGCCCCGGTCAGGGACTTGATTTCAGATCAGGCAGCGCGCCCGTTTTGCTCAAGGCGCAGGCGATTGAACCCTACCAGGCGCATGACGTAACCGAGTTTGATTGCCGTGGGCCCGAGTATCGTCAACGCATGGGCGGCCACCAGTTCAGGCAACGTCAGGTGCGCGTCAATGCCGTAAGCCAGGATGACCCCGACGACGAGCATGATCAGCCCGCCGAGCAGCAAAGCGAGTGACAGCTTCAGCACCCGATAGGTACTTTCGAAAAAGCTGAACATCGTCCGACGCGGCTCAAGCCACTGGGATCAACGGATCGGCAGCCGCCAGTGCCGTCGCCCGATCCGCTGCCGGTGGGTAGATCCACACGGTATTGATCTGCGTCTTGAGCTCTTTGGCCTCCTGCCCGACCAGTTTCAACTGACGGTCCCAGCCTTCGGTGTAGACCGCGCCCCAGGCTCCCAGATCAAGGCAGGTCACATACTTGGGCTGGCTGTAGGTCATCGGTTCGACGCCCAGCAGATCCGCGGCGACGTTGTTGCCGGCATACCGACCCAGACAAATAGCGTGTTGGCAGGACATGGCAGCGAAGTTACCGACGGTATCGGTAGCGGCGTACGCGACATCGCCGGCGGCAAACACATCGGTGTGGCCGAGCACTTTCAGGTGGCCGTCGACATGCAGGCGGCCTTGCGGATCGCGGGTGCCGGCCACCTGTTCAGTGAGCGCACTGGCGCGGAAACCAACGGTCCAGATGACCGTGCTCGCCTCGATGCGCTGTCCATCGGCCAGGGTGACACCACCGGCATCGACGGCGGCGACGGAAGCGTCAAGCACCCATTCGACGCCCAGTTCTCTGGACGCTTCGACGATGGAAGGTCGAATGCCATCACCCAGCGACGCGGCGATCTGCGGGCTCCGATCCACTACGATTACGCGGATATCGGCGTCGTTGCCCAGTGCAGCACGCAAGCGGGCCGGTAGTTCGGTCGCGGTTTCGATGCCGGTGAAACCACCGCCAGCCACCACCACGGTGTTGCGAGCAGCACTCGGCGGCAGGCTCTTCAACGACTTGATATGGGCTTCGAGGCGAGCGGCCTCTTCAATCCCATCGACGTCGAAAGCATGCTCGATAATGCCTTCCAGCGCCGGACGGATAACGCGGCTGCCAGCAGCCAGCACCAGGCGATCGTAGCTCAGCGTGCCCTGCGCGCCGGCGGCGTCGGTGTAGGTGACGCGTTTGCTGTCGGTGTCGATGTTGTCAGCGCTGCCTTTGACGAATGTCACCCCGACGGCCTCGAACAGTTCGCCCAGGGGGGCCTTCATGGTATGGACATCCGGCTCGTAAAAACGCGGGCGGATACGCAGTTCCGCCTGCGGAGCGAGGAGGGTGATCTGCACATCGTTACGATCATGCTGGTCCAGCAGGCGGGCTGCGCTCAAGGCACTCCAGACGCCACCAAACCCTGCGCCAATAACCAGAATATGCTGTTTCATCGGATGACTCCTGAAGAAAAATGGATCATTTAACGGGCAGTCTGTTCAGGCGTGACCGTTTCCAGGTCACGCGATGTGCAGGCTGCAATCAACGACCGCCGTGCGCGTGCCGGTTTGATTCGCTGGAGGAAATGCTATCGGGTCAACGTTGGCGAAACACTTCTACATAGGGTCAGCGCCGCCATGCCTAGGTGTGAGGCGGACATACCCAGGTATATAGGGAGGACGGTCAGGCGGGGCGATTGAGGATGGCGTCGATGCAGGCCAGGAGTTCGCTGCAAGGGAATGGCTTGGGAAACCAGGCCACGGGTTCGGCGGACTTTGCGCTCAGGCGAGGTGGGCAGCCCTGGTAACCGGTGATGAAAATGATCGGCACACGAATGCCTCTGGCACAGAGTTGATCGTACATTTGAATGCCCGACAGACCGGGCATCTGTATATCTGAAATGAGGCAGCGTGTGTGTTGCGCTGCACTCGAGGACAGAAATGCCTCGGCGCTGGCGTACAACTGCACGGTGTACCCGTTGGACCGCAACAGACTGTCGAGCGCCATGCGTACGGACTCATCATCGTCGACAACCGAAACAACAGCAGTGTGGGCCATTTCTATACCAGGACGATCTCGGGTAGCCCAGCAAGGACGCCCGCCATTTGCGCAAGATACGCCGCTCGATCAAGCGGCGTACTTATACGTGCGTATAGAAATCGCATTGAACTTTCGCGGTTCTGCAGGGTAGCGCGTGGCGCAGATCACACGGCTGTCAGCGTGAAAACCGGCTGCGGTATTCGCGCGGCGTAATCGAGAGGTGACGGTGGAAGGTATAGCGCATGCGCTCCTCGTCGCCGAAGCCGCATAACTGTGCGATCTGATCGATGTTGCGCTCAGAGTCCTCGAGCAGCCGCCGTGCGGCTTCCAGGCGAAACAGCTCCAGCGCTTTCGCAGGCGTACGCCCCAGCTTGTTTTTGTAGACGCGGGCAAAGTTGCGGGTGCTCATCTGCGCCTGGCGCGCCAGTGACTCGACTGTCAGACGAGGGTCGCTGAGGTTATCGCTGATCCATAGATGCAAAGCGTCAAAGCTGCCTCGGTCGTCAGTTTGCGCTTGCAGCAACTGGCTGAATTGCGCTTGCCCTCCTGGGCGCTTGAGAAACACCACCAGTTCCCGTGCGACTTCCAGTGCGACGTCGCGACCGCAATCGGCTTCGACCAGTGCCAGTGCCATGTCGATGCCGGTGCTCACGCCCGCCGAGGTCCAGAGCGTACCTTGCTGGATGAAAATCGCATCAAGGTCGACATCGATGCCGGGGAAACCATGCTTGAGCAGGTCGCACATCGCCCAGTGCGTGGTCGCGCGCAAACCTTCAAGCAGTCCGGCCTGGGCCAGCAGAAAGGTGCCGCTACATACCGATGCGGTGCGTCCGGCCTTGACCGACGCCTCGCGCAGCCAGTTCACCAGGGCGACTTCGTCAATCAGCGCCTGACGAATGTCGGGCGCGCCGGGCACGATCAGGGTGTCGATTGCCAATCCATCGAAAGTGGCCAGGGATGTGGTGTGCACCGACAGCCCCTCGGCCGTGGCGATCAGTCCACCTGCAAGGCTTGCCGTGTGTATGTCGTAGCCAGGCAGGCCGCGGACGGCCATGGCTTTGGACGCGGCCCAAAATACGGTTTGCGCACCGGTCAGGTCCAGCAGACCCATGTGTGGGTACGCGAGAAACACCAATGTGCGCGGTTGAACGCGCAGATTGCTGATGTGGTGAGTCTCGGGAAGAATCGAGTTCATGATTGCATTGAGGCCCGGTACGAATGATTGAGGTATTGGCAGCCATCCGTTTTGGCCGTAATCCACGGTTATAAGTCATAAGCCTTTCGCGCGCCAGCCGACATGTGTTGGCGGGCGAAACGCTCTTCTCACTGAATGACGGGGGGCCCGAGTATCAGCGAGAAGGGCGCAGACATGGCGGGTCAGCGACAGGCCAGGCAGAAACCGGCGACCGCGCCGGCGCCATAGGTTGCGCTGTTGTCTGCCACGCGATTTTCGATCAAACGATCCGAGCCGCCTTCGGCGATTTGATTCTGCTGCAGGCGATCGGAGCCGTCGGCGGCGACTTGACGTTCTCGCAGACGCTCGGCGCCGCCTTCGGCAATTTGATTCTGTTGCAGGCGATCGGCGCCGTCGGCGGCAAGTTGACGTTCTTTCAAACGCTCAGCACCGCCTTCAGCGACATGCTGATCCCTGGCCTTGTGAAGTGTGTGTTGCAACAACGGCGCGGATGCATCCCGGTCACCTCCGGCGCGACCGCCACTGCGAACTTCAGTGGCATATATTGTTGATGACAGACAGCTGACGGTGCTTATCAATGCCATGCTTAGAAACAGATTGGGTAGTTTCATTGTTTGATCCACTCATTAATTATGGAAGTTTGCACAACAGCATCAATTTTAATGAAGTGGTGAATTTCGGCACTTATGCAATGGG
This sequence comes from Pseudomonas sp. 43A, assembly GCF_013363935.1. Lineage (NCBI taxonomy): Bacteria > Pseudomonadati > Pseudomonadota > Gammaproteobacteria > Pseudomonadales > Pseudomonadaceae > Pseudomonas > Pseudomonas sp. 43A. The sequence goes on along the minus strand of NZ_CP054880.1, from coordinate 4,146,850 downwards.
TTGTCCGGGCGCGCCGATTGGTATTAAAGACTCATCCCTGGGTATATCTGCCGTTTACCGATAAAGGACATTTATTCAACGACGTTTCAGTCGTGGCAGGCCGTCGTGGCAACCACAACAGTGAATACGTTTTAACCGGCAGGTTCGCACTTATACATTGGTATGGCTCACCGTTGCTGCAACGTCGGTGGCACTCACGCAATACGGTTCTTTCCCTATACCCGCGTATGGTTTTTGGCGCCGTGGTCGCCATGCACACTCCTTCCCAAGGAGCGCTGTATCGCTCTCGCCAACAGGGCATTCGCCCAAACGGGTTTTTGAATCAGTAACAGGAGCGCGACCATGTCAACGTATCTGAACCACTCTGCGGCGTATCAGCAAGACTTTGCACCGCAAACTTCATCCGGCCAGCCCATCACGTCGACCTTCGGCGGCGTGCAGGAGCTGGTTCCTTCGCGTTACGCGCTGCGGGTCGGCGACATTGATGTGGTCGTGATCAGCGATGGCGTGCTGCCTCTGCCGACATCGACCATGTCTACCAACGCCGATCCGGCCGCGCGCGCCGCCTGGTTCAAGGACATGTATCTGGGGCCGGATGCATTTGACTGGGCCTTGAACGTGCTGGTGATTCGCAGCGGTGAACAGATCATTCTTGTCGATGCCGGGCTGGGCGGGCAGTTTCCCGGTTTCCCGCGTGCCGGGCAATTGCCCAAGCGCCTGCAAGCCGCTGGCATTGATCTTGGCGCGGTGACGGACATAGTGATCACCCACATGCACATGGACCACGTCGGCGGATTGCTGGTCGACGAAGTGAAGAACCAGCTGCGTCCGGACGTACGCGTGCATGTTTCGGCAATCGAGGTGGCGTTCTGGGAAACGCCGGATTTCACCCAGACCGTCATGCCGACACCCGTGCCGGATGTACTGCGCGCGACCGCCAATCAGTTTATCGAGGCTTACCGCGGTAACGTCCGTACATTTGATGACGAATATCAGGTGGCGCCCGGTGTGGTGGTGAAACTCACCGGTGGTCATACACCGGGACATAGCGTCGTTTACGTGAACTCCGGCGGGGAGCGCCTGACCTTTGCCGGCGATGCATTGTTTCCGGTGGCGTTCGAACATCCTGACTGGCACAACGGCTTTGAGCACGATCCCGAGGAGTCGGTCCGCGTCCGGGTTCGCCTGATGCGGGAGGCGGCGGCAAGCGGCGAATGGTTCGTCGCCACCCACTTGCCGTTCCCTTCGGTCGGTCGCGTGGCCGTCGACGGTGAGGCGTTCCGCTGGATTGCGGCGTTCTGGGATTACTGATGAGCCAACCGGGTAACGGTAAGGCTCTGTAGACACTGTGGCACGCTGCGATCGTTGATCTTGTTTCAAATGACAAGATCCAAAGATCGCAGCGTGCCGTTTTTTTTGCAGGATTAAACATTCAATGGTCGCGACTAAACCCTGAGAGCTTGCCAGCGAACCAACATCGACGCTGGCTGAGGCGACGCCAACGCAAGCAGGCTGGCAGTTTCGCCATCAACGCCCGCGCTTCAACGCCCGCTCAATACAGGCCAAAAGCGCCTGAGTGTCGAATGGTTTGGAAAAGTAACCTTCCGGTTTCCTGACCCTGGCACTGAACTGCGGGGGCAGGCCAGGCTTTCCCGTGATGAACAGGGTCGGAATATGAGCATTCTTCGCCGCCAGTGCCTCGTACAGTTCGACTCCGCACATGCCGGGCATCTGGATGTCGGAAATCAGGCAATCGGTGTGCTCGCAGTCAGCCGTATCAAGAAACGCCAATGCACTGCTGTAAGTCTTTACGGTATAGCCGTATGCGCGCAATAGACTGTCCAGAGAAACAAGCATACGTTCATCGTCATCGACGACTGCAATTACTGCGGATTTGAACATGGCAGACCTTGCGTCTTTACCCTGGTTATTCATGGGGCAAGTTGTTCTTGATCAGGGAAAGAAACTGCGCGTTGCGCCGAGTGCATTCTTCGAAGAGCCTTTTACTGGCAGGGTCTTTATTGGCGATCGCACACTCGCGAAACTCGCGCAGCATTGCGTCCGTGACCTGTAGCCGGCGCACACCTCGACAGATGTCGGCCAGGCAGTCGGCGAAACACTGGGTCTCGGTGGCCCCGCTCAGGCTGTAAAGCCCCTCGGCTTGCGTGTAACCACCCAGGTCAGCGATACCGGTGACGAGGAACCGGGTGTAGTTGGCATTGGCGCGAGCGAGTTTGCAAAACATTTGCTGGACTGGCCGGAAACTGACGTTATGCAGTTTTTTCTCAATGCATTCGAGCTGCGCCTGAATGCTCACCGTTGTGCGCAGTGTCTGCGTAAGGGCATCGATAACATCAATACGCGCGGCGGTGGACAAGGAGATGTGCGCGCCATAACGGCTGATGCGCAGCGGATGACTGATCCGGTATAGCGTTTGCGGTGCGTTCATGACAACCGTCTCAGGCTGGCGCGTCAGCGCGGTAAGTGACTTGTTGGTGCGTGGTAAACAGCTTAAGGCGACGTGTTGCCGTTAACACTTCTACCTTGAGACGGCGGGCTAGCACGTGGGGTCAGGCGCCTCATACCGGGGTATGAGGCGTGGCGTCAGTCGGTTGCATATTGCGATTGCAACAACGGACTCCATTGTTCCTGATTGTCCGGGCGCCGGTAGTAAACCACCATGCGCCGGGCGACCTGCATGGCCACATCACGACCGTTATCGGCCTCGACCAGCGCCAGCGCCAGGTCGATTCCGGCACTGACACCAGCGGAAGTCCACACCGGAGCCTGCTCGACGAAAATCGCTTCGCGGTCAAGTTCGACCCGCGGAAACATCTGCTCGAACAGGTCTGCCATCAGCCAATGCGTCGCGACTCGCAAGCCGTCGAGCAAGCCGGCGCGAGCCAGAAAAAAGGCGCCGCTGCACACGGAGGTGGTACGCCAGGCCTTGCCGAAGGCGACACGCAGCCAGTCCACCAGTGGCGCGCTGTCCATCAGTGCCTGGCGAATGTGCGGCGAGCCGGGAACGATCAGTGTATTGATCGGCTCATCAAACAGATCGTCCAGACGCAAGGTCTGGACGACAAGACCTTCACCCGTGCGGACCGGGCCACCGTGCAGGCTGGCCGTGTGCAGCACATATCCGGGTAATCCGAGGTCGGCCAGGCAGCGGGTTGCCGCCCAGAAAACCGTCTGGGCACCGGTCAGGTCCAGCAGGCCCATTTGCCCATAGGCAACAAAAATGATGGTGCGAGGATCGGCGCATTTTGCGCGGTGAGCGTTTTCTGGATTAGGCACTGCCGGAGCTCCTTAACGCCGCATGGCGAGGGTGGATAACATTCATTTTTCGAGCCTGAGCGAGTTCAGCGCAATCGCAAACATGAACTGCGTGCCGAGCCCCTCGTCACTGTTGACCCAGATGCGACCACCGTGAAATTCAATGATCGAACGGCAGATCGACAGGCCCATGCCCAGCCCGGTGGGTTTGGTGGTGAAGAACGGGTCGAACAGTGAAGGCAGGATGTCCTCGGCAATACCGATACCGGAGTCGGCGATTTCGAGCACGGCTTCGTCCTGTTGTACCGAGGTGTGAATGCGGAGCACGCGCGCCCGGTCATGAACATTGGCCATGGCCTGGCAGGCATTGATGATCAGATTGATGATGACTTGCTGCAGTTGCACCCGGTCTCCTTTTATCAACGCGTCCGGGGCGCCGAGCTGCGCGTGCGTGCGGACGTCGTGCAGCGCAATGTCGTGCTGCATGAGCGTCAAGGCATCGGTGACGATGTCGTCGAAGATTTCGACTTTGCGCTGCACTTCGCTCTGGCGCGACAGCGCCCTGATACAGGTGATGACATCGGACACTCGGGCGGAGTTTTGAATGACCCGGTCCAGGGATCGTCGCGCTTCTTCCAGATTGGGCACGGGGCGATTGATCCAGCGTTTGCAGGATTCGCCACTGGTGATGACGGCTGCCAGCGGCTGGTTGATTTCATGGGCAATGGAGGCGGCCAGTTCGCCCATTGAAGTCAACCGCGTGACGTGGGCGAGGGTTGCCTGAGAATGAAACAGCGCTTCTTCGGCCTGTCTGGACTGTGTGACATCCATCAACGCGCCGGCGTACTCGGTCCGTGTGCCGTGCTTGAACAGTGGGCTGGCGATCATTTGTACATATTTGGTCCGGCCATCCGGCATGACCAGTCGATGTTCGACTTCGATCAGGCTTTTCTGACGCCTGGCCTGTTCCACGACACTGTCGACAATGGGCAGATCATCGGGATGCGTCCGCGCCTGAATCAGCGCCAGCGTTGGCACGACGTGCGGCGGGTACTCGAAAATCCGTGAAGACTCTTGCGACCACGTTACCGTCACTTCGTCATGGATGATGAAACCGACGCTTCCGGTATGACTGAGTTGTTGCGCGCCCAGAAAGAACGCCTCTTTGCGCTTAAGCGTTTCGGTTGCACGCTTGCTGCGCAGGGCTAGCAAACTGATGGTGGTCAGCGCAATCAGACAACGGATGAAGGCGGCGATCAGCTTGTAATCACGATAGCCTTCGTCAGCGATGAAACTGGCGGTGAGGATCGTTACGCAACCGAGGGCAACGGCGAGAAAGACCGGCACCGAGAAGATGCTCGCCGACATGAAAACCAGGGTGATGTAGAACAACGTCGGTGCGACGTCCAGTTCCAGATACGCGTTGGTAATGAAGATCATGCTGCCGACGGCGATGGCCGCCAGCCAGGCGAGGGCGTCTGAACAAAAAAACTGTGCGCGACGTTTGATGATAGACATTTTTTATTCCGGGTTTTTGCTATCGGACGGCACGCGCAAGATCATCGCTGATGCCGGGCAAACTCTTTGACAGACGAAAAATGACGAGGGAAGAAAGGTGTTTTCGATGAGGGGTTGCTGGCCGCCCCAACTACGGGTTTGCCATGAAAAAAGATGGTATTGCAACGGCCTGGGCAGGGCACCGCTACATTGGGTCATTGCCGCCATGACTAGGTATGACGCGGATATACCCAGGTATTAATGGCAGGGCGCCAGACGGCGCAGGGGATAACGCAAAGGGCTGTCGCGCAGAATTTTCAGCGCCTTTTGACGCGCTGTCAGTGAGAAGCACGGTGTGGGGAACACACCGTGCGGGTTGTGCGATCAGCGGTTTGCCGGCTGAGCGGCAATGGCCTCGGACATGCGCACCAGATCGGCAAAGGAGCGCGCACCCATCTTGCGCATGGCCTGGCCGCGGTGAATTTTCACGGTGATTTCACTGAGGCCGATTTCCCCGGCGATCTGCTTGTTCATCAAGCCAGAGGCCGCCAGCGCCATGACCGTCTGCTCGCGAGCCGTCAGCGTAGCGTGACGTGCCCGTAATTCATCGGCGTGTCGGCCCGACTCACGACGCTGTTTGTCCCGGGTGTGAGCGGCGCACACGGCATCGATCAAGTCTTGCTCGCGAAACGGCTTGGTCAGGAAGTCCACTGCACCGGCTTTCATGGCGCGCACCGTCATGGCGATATCCCCGTGCCCGGTGATGAACACAATCGGCACGCTGATGCCGGCGATCGCCAGTTCGTTCTGAAAGTCCAGACCGCTGCTGCCTTGCAGGCGCACATCAAGAACCAGGCAACTGACGGTATCCGGGCGCTGATGGTGCATGAACTGGGCGACCGATCCGAACAACTCGACCTGCAGACCGATGGAGCGCAGCAGGCTGCCGAGGGATTCGCGCAGGGCTTGATCGTCGTCGACAATGTAGACCACGGGGTCGCCTGGATTTTTGTTCGGCACGGGATGATGGTTCATTGCTTTTTCCCAAAAGGTTTGACTGTGTCAGATCGCCGAGGCGTAACCGGGGTCGTTAACGGCCAACAGCGGCAACGCAAACATGAATGAGCTACCCTGACCGACCGTGCTGCTCGCCCAGATTCGCCCCTGATGGGCGTCGAGTATCGAGCGGCAGATGCTCAAGCCCATCCCCAGACCGTGCTCCTTGGTCGTAAAGAACGGTGTGAACAACTGTTCCAGTAAAGTGGCGCAGATACCCGGGCCTTGATCGGCCACTTCCAGCAGCGCCTCGCGGTCACTCACCGAGGTGCGCAGCAACAGCGTCCGAGGCGCGGCGTTCACCGTGCTCATCGCCTGGCAGGCGTTGATGATCAGGTTGATGATCACCTGCTGTAATTGCACGCGGTCGGCGCTGATCTGACCGTCGAAAACCGTCAGCTCGATTTTAGCGCTGATCCCGTGATCGGCCAGTTCATGCCTGACCAAAGGCAGGGTCTCGTTGACGATGTCGTTAAGTGACTCGGTGCGCCGCAGCGGAGCGGATTTTTGTGACAGCGCCCTGACCCGGGCCGTGATCTCGCTGCCCCGATCGGCGCTGGCGATGATCCGCTCCAGCGCCTGGCGCGCTTCCGGCAGATCGGGTTGCGGGCGGCTGAGCCAGTTGCGGCAAGCCTCACCACTGCTGGTAATCGCTGCCAGTGGTTGATTGACTTCGTGGGCGATGGACGCCGCCAATTCGCCCAGAGCGGTCACTCGACTGACATGTGCGAGTTGCATCTGTGCCTGGCTCAGCGCGGCCTCAGCGTGTTCGATGGCGGTCACATCCATCAGCGCCCCAAGGTATTCGAAGCGATCAGGGCGGGTGCAGAGCGGCGTCGCGATCATGTGCAAATGCCTGACGCGCCCATCCGGCATCAACAAGCGATACCTGACTTCGATCATTGCGTCATGGCACGACGCTTTCTGCAAAGCGTTCAGCACCAGCGATACGTCCTCCGGGTGGGTGCGAGCGAGGATCATGTCCACGGTGGGCGGCGTGTCTGACGGATACTCGAATATCCTTGCCGACTGTTGCGACCAGCCGATGCGGGTGAGGTCTGCGCGAAAACCGAAGCAGCCGGTCTGGCTCAGGCGCTGTGCGCCGCTCATATAAACTTCTTTGTGGCGCAGGTGATCGGCCACCTGTTTGCCGCGCAAGGCCAGCAGCGCGATCGCTGCGAACACCGCCAGTTCGCGTAGCCAGTGTGCCGTCGATTCCCGCTGCTCGAATCCGCCCTGAAAGACAAACATCACCGTCAGCGCCAACATGCTCAGCAGTACCGTGTAGATCACCCCGACGATCGTCAGCAAGTTGGCGGTCAACAGCAGCAACGCAAGGTAAAGCGCAGTGGAGGCGAAATCGACATCGACTTGATTGGCGAGGAACATCCCGCCTGCCACCAGCACGGCCATAAACCCGATCAACAGGTTTTCCAGCGGCTTGAGAGAGGCATCGAGCAGACGCGTCAGCCTTGGGTTCGAGTTAAACGGCATCTGACTGCAATTTCCTTTGGCGCAGAATTCGCGCGGCGCGTATTTGCAGAGGGTATGGACGGATGTCGATCATGCGCGCTCTGGTTTGTTGTTGGGGGCGGGAGCAGAGAATCGGTTCAGTATCGTAGTTGGCCGAGCGCTGCATCGGCTAGGACAAAAAACCCGGAAAAACCGCCATCCCCGGTTTCCATGTTCTGCCTGCCGTCACCTGCAAGTTGTTTATTTCACAGGTTTTTTTTGTCTGGTTCATACAGAGGTATCAAAGCCTGCACCTAACGCATGATGGTGCTGTCCCGATGTACCACAGACCACCGGCGAGCACCGCCGTAACCTGAGCGTGCTCTCTGTCGATCTCAATGGCCGCATGCCGGGTGGTGAACTCCATGAACAGAAATGATCTGCGTCGCATCGACATTCATCTGCTGGTGGTGTTCGAGACAATGATGCATGAGCGCAATGTCAGCCGCGTCGGTGAAAAACTGTTTCTCGGTCAGCCGAGCATCAGCGCCGCGTTGGGCCGCTTGCGCCATTTGTTCGATGACCCGTTGTTCGTGCGTGCTGGCAGATTGATGGAGCCCACGGCGCGGGCGGAAGAAATTTTCGCCAATCTGACGCCGGCACTGGATGGCATTGCCGCGGCGTTGAACCGATGCCAATCGTTCGAACCCTGCACCAGTGACGCGACGTTTCAGGTCGGTCTGTCCGATGATGTCGAATACGCGTTGCTGCCCCGATTGTTGCGGCATCTGCGTGCCGAGGCGCCGAACATCACGTTGATCGTGCTGCGCGTCGACCAGCAACAAATGTCACAGCGGCTGTTCAACGGCGAAATCTCGCTGGGCATCAGCCACACACTCGATTTGCCAGCCAGCGCGCGCCGCAAGGTGCTGCGCCCGATCCGGCCAATGCTCCTGCGCACGGATGATCGTCCCGGCGAATTGGACCTGGATGAATTCTGCCAACGTCCGCACGCCGTTGTGTCTTGCATGGGCAACGCCACCGATCAGGCCGATCATGCCCTGAGTCGTCTGGATCGGCGCCGCAAAGTGGTGTTGGCGGTGCCGCAGTTCAGTGCGCTGCCCAGACTGCTGGCGCACAGCGAGATGCTGGCTATCGTCCCGGATTATGTCGCTAGGGCGATGGTCTCGGTGGAGGGCGTCAGAGCCGAACCCGTGCCGCTGCCACTGCCGGTGCAGGAGCTTACGATGGTCTGGCGTGCCGCGGCGCACAACGATGCCGGGCAACGCTGGCTGCGTTCGCGGTGCCAGGCGTTCCTCGGAGTGCCTATTGAATTGCAGGTGGTGCCAAAATCTTCAACGCCCTCGCGCATCGGTTCGACGTTATTGGCGGCGAGGTAGGCTGACGTCGGGCCAAATCATCGTCCAGCCAATAAAAAGCTCCGATTCAATCGGAGCTTTTTTATGGTCATGGACATGCGCTTTCCGGCTATCGGTCTGTCTCAAGCGTTGATGAACGCCAGCAGGTCCGCATTGATTTGTTCGCCGTGGGTGGTGCACATGCCGTGGGGCAGGCCGGGATAGGTTTTCAGCGTGCCGTGCCTGAGCAGTTTGATCGACAGCTGAGCCGAGTTGGCGATCGGTACGATCTGGTCATCTTCGCCGTGCAGTACCAGGGTCGGCACATCGATAGTTTTCAAGTCATCCGTGAAGTCGGTTTCGGAGAATGCACGAATGCAGTCGTACTGCGCTTTGACCCCTCCGCTCATGCCCTGGCGCCACCAGTTTTCAATGATCGCTTCGCTGACTTTGGCGCCTGGGCGGTTGAACCCATAGAACGGGCCACTTGGGAAATCCCGATAAAACTGCGTGCGATTTTCCGCTACTGCTTTGCGCAAGCCATCGAGCACGTCCAGTGCGATGCCGCCCGGATTGTTCGCGGTGCGCACCATCAGCGGCGGGACAGCACCGATCAATACGGCTTTGGCCACACGACCGCGACCATGACGCGCCACATAACGCGCCACCTCGCCACCGCCGGTGGAGTGGCCGATGTGCACGGCGTTACGGATGTTCAAGTGCGCCATCAACTCGGCAACGTCGGCGGCGTAGGTGTTCATTTCGTTGCCGACAGCGGTCTGCGAAGAGCGGCCATGACCACGTCGATCATGGGCGATGACCCGAAAGCCCTTGTTGAGGAAAAACAGCATTTGCGCATCCCAGTCGTCGCTCGAAAGCGGCCAGCCGTGATGAAAAACGAGCGGCTGGCCGTGCCCCCAGTCCTTGTAGAAAATCTGCGTACCGTCCTTGACGGTGAACAATCCAGAGCCATTGGCACTGCCAGCGCTTCTGCCGCCCGTTGGCGCGGTCGTCTGTGTTGACTGTGCCGCCAGTGCAGGCAACGCCACCGCGAGGGTAGCGGCCATGGCCCCGGTAGTGATCAAGCCTCGACGTGTGGTTCCGCTGGTCTCGTCAGTCATGTGCAACACCCTTTGAATGGTTGAGATAAAGAAGCGACAAGGCGTGAGCCTCGGTCTGGGCAATATTTGGGCAAAGGCCGGAGACTGACCACCAGACATGGGTGTTTGAAACTAATGCTTTGGTATGCCTGCCGGTCATGCGCAGGCATGTGAACGCCACAAGAAAACGTGAGAGTGAACTCCGGGTTCAACCTAAAGAAGGATCTTGGAAAAGCGAGAAGCCTGAAGAAGCTGGGGGCAAAAAGCACCTGCTCAATCAGGCATTGAACAGGTTGAAAAGCTGCAGCGTACAACTGACAAATAAACAAGGGCCGATTAATCGGCCCTTATTCATCCAGGTCTAAACGAATGCCTGTCCAGCAAAGCCCCGAGGCAGCCGTTGCAGGCCGGCCATCTCCGTCAACCGCTCAATCCACTCGGCGCGCCAGTTCGTGGCGTGTGCGGTTTTTGCTTGCCGGGCGTTGCGGCGCGCGGCATTGCGTTGATCTTTTCTCGCCTGTTTGTAGGCTTCGGTATTACGGCAACTGCGGCACTTTACGCGATTGAGCTCTTTGCTTGCTGCCAGTTGTTTGCCTTTATGACCACAGGCCAAATGGCCGCCGACGTTGAAGTGAATGACCATGAACTGTCTCCTTCGTGACGTGTACAAGTTTTGACCGTTCATGGACAACGCAGTTCTTTGGCTGGATCAGCACGCAAAAAAACACCCGCATGCGGGCGGGCGAGAGGGGTTTTATCTAAAGGAGTGAATGCACTGTAGGCGCGCCGATGTGATTTTTATGTGAAAAGAAACAACCCGCACAGGAAATATACAAACAGCGCACAAGCGACAGCGCGGTGACGCTTGTATCACCGCTCCTGGAGCCTCTTTCGATGAACGTTACGCAACCGGTTTACCTGAATCGAGGCAGTGGCCGATCAACAGGTTTGAGCGCCGATAGCGTGTTGCGGATCAGCGGGGCATCCTTTTCGATATCGTTAAGGCGGTCGCGGATGCGCAGGGCGGTCGGGTGCCCGCCTTGGTGGTCGACCCAGTCGGCGATCTCTTTGCAAGCGGCCGCGAGGCGTGCCTGACGGGCGTCGAGCAGGGTGAGGAGGGTGGTGATGGACTCTTTTTCGGACATGAAACACCTCCGTTCTATGAAACCTGAGCTGCAGCAAAAAGCCCGCGCGTCGCGAGCCTTGTGCCGTGGGGCGCTGCTCCTTCAGCTGGTTTCAGTATAGACCCGCTTGTGATCGGCATCAGCCGGACGATTCGCGGACCGGTAGTGGGGAACTGGCTGCGTTGAGGCGTTTGCATTCACGTCGTGCGTCCTCTTCAACGTCGTAGCCATCGCCGATGAAGCCCTCGGTGCGGGTATCGCAGATGCGAAACCAGCTCAGGGCTTCGGCGGGATCATGCTGGCTGTCTCCGGCGCGTCGACCATGAATGATGATCTTGTTGCAACGCTTCACAACGAAAATGTCTTCCATGGCGTCACCGCAGCTGATTCGTGTCAGATCAACTATAGAAGCCCCCGGCAATCGTGCAAAAAATAGACAGGTCAACTCGTCGGTTGCCGACGCTATTCTCAGCGCACCGATCAATCCAGAAGTTGGTCAATGGGCACCAATCTTCGACGCTGGTGAACGGCCGGTCCTGGCCTGTAGCTGGGCGATAAGTTGTCGATCAAGGCGCGGTGGTGATGTCGCTCATGCGTTCAAGAAACATTGCCAAAGCCACTTCTTCGGCGCGCAGGCCTTTGCGCACGCGGGGGCGCGGTAATTCGGCGAGGGTGCCGAGCATGAAATTCTCCACCACCGCCGGGTGGATATAGCACTTGCGACACACCGCCGGGGTGTTACCCAACTGCCTGGAGACATTTTTCACCATCTCCACCACATGCCGTTTGGCCTCGGTCTCGGATTCATGCTTGAGTTCGCGCAATACCGCCAACGCCAGGGCGCTGCCAGCCCAGGTGCGATAGTCCTTGGCGGTGAAGTCGGCGCCGGTCAGGGTTTGCAGGTACGCATTGACGTCGGAAGAACTGACGGTGTGCCGCTCACCGTTTTCATCCAGATACTGAAACAGGTTCTGCCCGGGAATCTCCAGACAACGCTTGATGATGCGCGCCAGCCGTCGATCCTTGACGGTAATCTGGTGTTCGATGCCGCTCTTGCCGCGAAACTGAAACAGGATCGCACTGCCGTTGACTTCGACATGCCGGCTGCGCAGGGTGGTCAGGCCGTAGGAGCGGTTGTCGCGGGCGTATTGCGTATTGCCGACCCGAATCAGCGTGGCGTCGAGCAGGGTGATTACGGTGGCCATGACCTTTTCGCGACTGAAGCCGGGCGCGGCCAACAACGCTTCCAGTTGCTTGCGCAGTTTCGGCAAGGCCAGGCCAAACTCGCGCAGGCGTGAATACTTGTCGGCATCGCGCACTTCGCGCCAACGCGCGTGATAACGATATTGCTTGCGGCCACGGGCATCACGGCCGGTGGCTTGCAAATGACCTTGCGGATCGGGGCAGATCCACACATCGATGTAGGCCGGCGGTACCGCGAGAGCATTGATGCGTTTGATTTCGTCGGTGTCGGTGATGCGCTGGCCTGACGGCTCGAAGTAGCAGAACTTGCCGCGCAGTTTCTTGCGGGTGATACCGGGCTGGGTGTCGTCGACGTAATGCAGGTCGGATGGCAGGTCGGCAGTCAGCACGGTGTCGGGCATGGCAGTTTCCTTTAATGGCGCGGCGGTCTGTAAAACGATTGACCGCACGCCGTTGCCGTGGTGCCGAATGATTTAGGCGAGGACCGCGACCGCTTTGATCTGCGCCCATAAATGCTGGCCCGGATGCACGCCCAATTGGTCTCTGGAGTAACGCGTGATGCGTGCGACCAATGGCGTACCGCCGGCGTCGAGACGAATCAGCACGTGGGCGGCATTGTCTGCTGATTGCTCGCTGACCACGGTGACCGGCAGCCGATTGAGAATGCTGCTGAACTCGCTGTTCTGCAGGCTCAGGCTGATGTCCCGGGCGTGCACTTTGCAGCGTAGGGGCTGACCCAATGCAATTGGCGCGTGGGTGACGCGAATGCTCATCTCGGTGGCCGGCAATTGCAGGCTGAGCAATTGATACTCGGCATCGTAGGCGCTGACCTGGCCTTCAATGATTACGCCAGCGTCATCGCCCATCGCCATCGGCAGGTCGAGACGTGCGAGGGTTTCACCGATCGGGCCGCTGGCCAGCGCTTTACCTTCGCTGAGCAACACCAGATGGTCTGCCAGCCGCGCGACTTCGTCCTGCGCATGGCTGACGTACAACACTGGAATGTCCAGCTCGTCATGCAGGCGTTGCAGGTACGGCAGGATTTCACTTTTGCGCTGGCTGTCGAGAGCAGCCAGTGGCTCGTCCATCAACAGCAGTTTCGGGCTGGTCAGCAGCGCGCGGGCGATGCCGACGCGCTGGCGTTCGCCACCTGACAAGTGCTGTGGATGGCGTTCGAGCAAATGACCGATGCCCAAGAGTTCGGTGGCCTGCGCCATGTCGACCCGACGCTGGGACTTGGCGATGCGCTTGAGGCCGAATTGCAGATTGGCCAATACCGACAGGTGCGCAAACAGGCTGGCTTCTTGAAACACATAGCCGAGCGCCCGTTTGTGTGGCGGGACGAAAATGCCGTTGTCGCTGTCCTGCCAGACTTCGTCGTTGATCTGCACGAAGCCATGTTCAGCGCGTTCAAGCCCGGCGATACAGCGCAGGCAGGTGGTTTTGCCCGAGCCGGAATGCCCGTAAAGCGCGGTCACGCCACGGCCGGGCAAGTTCAGGTCGACATCGAGGCCGAAGTCCGCATAGACCCGTTTCAGACGTACAACAATCATTGGTCAGCTCCAACCTGCGCGGGTTTTGCGGCTGGAGTACAGCGCCAGCAACACCAGAAACGAGAACACCAGCATCGCCCCGGCCAGCCAGTGGGCCTGTGCGTATTCCATTGCTTCGACGTGATCGTAGATTTGCACGGAAACCACGCGGGTCTTGTCGGGAATGTTGCCGCCAATCATCAGCACCACGCCGAATTCACCGACGGTATGCGCGAAACCGAGAATCGCCGCAGTGATAAAACCGGGACGCGCCAGCGGCACGATCACGCTGAAAAAAGTGTCCCACGGATTGGCGCGCAAGGTCGCGGCGACTTCCAGCGGGCGGGTGCCGATCGCCGAGAACGCGTTTTGCAACGGTTGCACCACAAACGGCATGGAATAGATCACCGAACCGATCACCAGCCCGGTAAAGCTGAACGTCAAAGTACCCAAGCCCAGCCATTGAGTGAATTGCCCGAGAAATCCGTGCGGCCCCATCATCAGCAACAGATAGAAACCAATCACGGTCGGTGGCAGCACGAGGGGCAGGGCGACAATTGCCCCGATCGGGCCGCGCAACCACGAGCGGGTACGCGACAACCACAGGGCAATCGGCGTGCCGACAACCAGCAGGATCAAGGTGGTCAGGGACGCCAGTTTCAGCGTCAGCCAGATCGCCGCGAAATCGGCACTCGTCAGCGACATTTACAGCTGATAACCGTAGGACTTGATCACCGCAGCGGCTTTCGGGCCTTTGAGGTATTCAACCAGGGCCTTGGCGGCGGCGTTATCTTTGCCTTTGTTGAGAATGACAGCGTCTTGCTTGATCGGGTCATGCATATCAGCAGGGACAATCCATGCCGAACCGCTGCTGACTTTGCCGTCCTTGTAGATCTGCGACAGGGCCACGAAGCCCAGTTCGGCGTTACCGGTGGAGACGAATTGATAAGCCTGGGTGATGTTCTGACCTTCAACGATCTTGGCTTTGGTCGCCTCGGTCAGTTTGAGTTTTTCCAGCACTTGCGTGGCGGCCAGGCCATAGGGTGCGGCTTTCGGATTGGCGATGGACAGGTGCAGGTACTCGTTCTTTTTCAGCACCTCGCCTTTCCCATCGACATAACCTTCTTTCGCCGACCACAACGCCAGTGTGCCGACGGCGTAGGTGAAGCGCGAGCCCTTGACGGTGTCGCCTTCTTTCTCGAGTTTTTCCGGGGTGGTGTCGTCAGCGGAGAGGAACACTTCGAACGGCGCGCCGTTTTTGATTTGGGTGTAGAACTGGCCGGTGGCGCCGTAGGCGGCGACCAGTTTGTGCCCGGTGTCTTTTTCGAAATCGGCGGCGATGGCCTGGATCGGCGCGGTGAAGTTGGCCGCAACCGCTACCTGAACTTCATCAGCCTGAACAGCGCCGACGGCGAAGACCGCGAGCAAGGAGGCCACGCAGGCAGGGGCAAAACGTGAGGCACGAATGGTCATGTAACAGCTCCGTTATTGGCGAGTGCAGAGCGCAGTTATTGTTGGAAGTGGACTGCGCCCATGCAAGGGGGTTAATTCGCTATATAGCGGAATATATAGCGAAATGCCGCCAAACAGGAAGTGTTGGTTGAAACCCGTGTGAGGATGCCTGAATCCTCACACTGCGCAGCTCAATGACCAGTGAGTTTTGCCAGTGCACCTTCAGCTAATTGTCGGGTCAGTTCAGCGCTGCCCATGTCTGTGCCCAGGGTGAATGCCTGACCGGCCCAGAGGTTGGCAAATTCTGCCTCGTTGATTGCCCGCAATGGCATCAGCGCACCACCGGCCAAGGGAAATGCCGGCGCTTTCGGCGACATCGGTCCCAGCTCACGCATGACGCGGTTGAGAATGCCCCGCGCCGGCCGCCCGGTGAAAATATTGGTGACCGCCGTTTCGCTTTCCTTGGCGGTGCGCAGTGCCTTGTGGTGAGAAGCGCTGACTTTCGCTTCTGGCGTGAACAGGTAGGCAGTGCCAACCTGTGCCGCTGAGGCCCCCAACAGGAACGCCGCCGCCACGCCGCGTGCATCGGCAATAGCCCCGGCGGCAATCACCGGCACTGTCACCGCATCGACTATCTGAGGCACCAAGGCAAACGTGCCGACCTGACTGCTCAGGTCATCACTGAGAAACATGCCGCGATGGCCACCGGCCTCGTAACCCATGGCGATAATCGCGTCGCAGCCGTGCTGTTCCAGCCAGATCGCTTCATCGACAGTGGTGGCCGAGGAGAGGATTTTCGCTCCGGTTGCCTTGACTCGATCGAGCAGGGATTTCTCTGGCAGACCGAAATGAAAACTCACCACCTGCGGCCGAAATTCTTCCAGCACCTCACAGGCTGCCGCATCGAACGGCGCTCGGTTCGACACCGGCGTCGGTGCAGCGAAATCGGCACCCAGTTCGCGGTAATAAGGTTCCAGCAGATGCTTCCAGTCACGTGCACGTTGCTCATCGGCTGCCGGCGGCTGATGGCAGAAGAAGTTCACGTTGAAGGGCTTGTTGGTGTGTTGGCGAATGGTGTTCAGCTCTTCGCGCAATTGCTCGATGCTCAGCATCGCCGCCGGCATCGACCCCAGACCACCGGCATTGCACACGGCGATGACCATGGACGAATTCGTCGCACCGGCCATCGGGCCCTGGATGATTGGCAGTTCAATGCCGAGCAGATCAAGTATGCGGGTGTCTGGCCATTGGCTCATGAAAGCTGTTCTCCGAACGAGGTAGCGGGCAGGGACGGCAGAACCGGTTTTTAACAGCAAAAGCGGATCCGCAGCCAGTTCGAAATTCAGAACAACCCGTGCAGTTTTTCAGCGTCGATGGAGTCCGCCACCGCCGCCGCCAAACGAGCGATTCATCAATTGTGAGGAGTTGTGAAAATTGTTGGTGCGCTGGTTGCCGAAGTTGCGTGCGGCGGATTCACGGTTGAGATTCTGCAACTGGGCATTGTTATTGACCGGTGCAGTCCGGGTCGCGCCACCCTTGACCATTGGTTGCCAGCCGTTATCGGTTTTTTTGTACACGTTGCCATCGTGACCTGCGTAAACGTTGTCACCCACGCGTGCAGCGCCGCCATTGCGCCCGCGAACGCCACCATATTGTGTGGTGTTGCCAGTGCTGGGGTTGTACACGGCGCCACGATTGGCGGTGACCTGGGTGCCGTTGCGCGCATTGCCGGCGGTGACGCGTTCGCCGGCAATGGCGCCACCGTTCGGTCCGACTGCCACGCCGCTGCGTCCGGCCGCGTAATTACCGGTGTAGACGTTGTGCACGGCACCGCGTTGACCCGCAGCCGCCACGCCGGTGCGTGAGTTGTAGGAAGAACCGACCTGACCGGCCCAGCGATTGCCGGTCCAGGCGTTGTAGCCGGCGCCATAGCGGCTGACCGTGGCCCGGTCACCCCATTGGTGATAGATGTTGCCGGTAGTGCCCGCCCAGCCACCGGGACCCCAGGCCACCGCGCCACCGCGGTAACCGTAAGCGGCGCCGCCCCAGGCCAACGGCGCTGGGTACAAGTGCGGGCCCCAGGCGTATCCCCAGCCGTAATTGCCCCACCACGGATAGGCGCCCCAGCCCCAACCCATGGCGACAGTGCTGCCGCCCCAACTCCAGCCAAAACCGAAACCGAAGGTCCAGCCCGTCCACGGTGTATAGCGAATGGCGACGCCAAACCCATAAGTCACCGGCGGGCCATACCAGACGCTGCCTACCCAGGGTGTGTAGGGATAACCGGTGCCATACACCACGACGCCTGTGGCCGGATCCAGATTCGAACCCTGATAACCGGGCGTGTAGCCGACCACCACCGTATCGCCGCTGGACTCGTAGACTTTGACGTAGGTGAGGTAATGCATGGGCGAGCTCGGCGGGATCGAATAGATCACCGCCGGCACGGAACTGGCGACTGCCCAAGGGCCGCTCACGCTGGTGGCGGTGAACCAGATACCGTTTTCCACCGCGTACCAGCTGTCGTTGTCGACACGGATGATGGGCGTTGCGCTGTTGACCACGTATTGCAACGTCGTGCTGTTGATGGCTTTGAGTTGCGGCTCGCCATCGAACTGTGGCGCGGTCATTTTTACCGCGCTTTTCTTGATCGCTGAAGTCTGTGGAATGGTCGCGGCGATGGCCGCTTCTTTGGCTTGCGGCGTGCCGGCGACCGACGCCTTGACGTTTTCTTTCGGGCTGTCGTCGGGGATGTTGGCGAAGTCTGCCGGCAGTTTGTCTGCCGGGGTAAACGTCCACGGGCCATTCATGTCAGTGGCGCGGAACCAGCGGCCGGAGATCAGCACATAGCTGTTCTGGTCACCGATCTCCTTGAAGATGTGCCCGGTGGTATTGGTGACATACAGCAAGCCTGTGCCTTGAATGGGCGACCACTGCGCTGCGCCATCGGTGACCAGCAATTCGGTGGGGGTTGTGGCGATGAAGATTCTCGGTTGTGGCGGCTTGGCCAGGCTGGGGACCTTGTCTTTTGGGTCGCTTTGCCCGGTCAACAGATCCACCTGCCGGCTCTGAATGGCAGCCTGCCTGGCTTTCTCCAGATCTGCTGGCGGTGTGGCCAGACGCGTATAGGCGCCATTGATCTGGTCGGCGACCATCCAGCCATCGAAGACGTGCAGATAATGTTTGCCCTGCGCGTCTTTCAACAACAGCGGACGAGTGTTGATCACCCGTTGCAGTGCCGTGCCGTCTACCGGTCGATAGGCCGCATCGCCATCGATATAGACGAGCAGGGCGGGTACATCGGAACTGACGATGGTGGGCGGGGTGTTTTGCAGTGGCGCGCTGTCAGCTTTCTGCTCGGCTGACAGTACGCCAACCGCGGCTTCCAGTTGATCCAGCGAGATGGTTTTCTTGCGGTTTTCGGCGTCTTTCTGCAAAGCCGCGACCCACGTGGTGGCTTGACTGGCATCAGCCGGGAAATCGGCCTTGATGATTCTGTACTGATCCAGCGCGACCCAGCGTGTGGCCTTGTCGACCAGCGTATGTGCGCTGAATTGCACAATGCCGTAGGTGGATTTGCCATCGGCGCCGGTGGCTTCAACGGCCGCACGGGCATTGAGGGTGTAACCATCCCAACTGTCGAGTTGCGGCTGATACACCGTCAGTTTCGCTTTGCCGCTGCTGATGACTTGCGGCCAGGTCGGCTCGCTCGGGGCCTCAGCGGCAGGTGCCGCCCAGGCGCTGCCGAACGTCAGCAGGCAAAGCACCAACATCACGAACAACGAGCGCGGGTAAGACATTGTCAGCTCCATCGACAGGCCGATTTCTAAAGGAATAACGGCAAAAGCACGACCGTCGAAAAAGCATAGTCGCCCGCCATGGAAATACCCGGCGGATTCGCCGATTGGCGCAAAGTCGAATGTGGCAGCGTGTTGCGATGTGGTATTTCAAGGCACGACATTCTGAAAACAGTCATGCGAGGCAGTCATGTTCAACGCCATTGTGATCGACAAAGACGACAGCGGTTATCGCGCCAACCTGCAACAGGTCAACGAAGAGCAATTGCCCGAAGGCGATGTCACCGTGGCCGTCGCGTACAGCACCCTGAACTTCAAGGACGGTCTGGCGATTACCGGCAGCAGCCCGGTGGTGCGCAAATTTCCGATGGTGCCGGGGATCGACCTGGCGGGCACCGTGGAAGCCAGTTCCCACCCCGACTATAAAGTGGGTGATCAGGTGGTGCTGAATGGCTGGGGCGTTGGCGAAAACCACTGGGGAGGTCTGGCGCAGAAGGCGCGGCTCAATGGCGACTGGCTGATTCCGTTGCCCAAAGCCTTTACAGCGGCGCAAGCCATGGCCATCGGCACGGCCGGTTATACGGCGATGCTGTGCATTCTCGCGCTTGAGCGTAATGGCGTGACGCCAGAGCAGGGTGAGGTCCTGGTGACGGGCGCCAATGGTGGTGTCGGCAGTTTTGCCATCGCGCTGCTGAGCAAGCTTGGCTATCGTGTCGTCGCGTCGACTGGCCGGGTTTCCGAGCATGAATATCTGCAGCAGTTGGGCGCCGGTGAAATCATCGACCGCGCCACGTTGTCAGCGCCCGGCAAGCCGCTGGCCAAAGAGCGTTGGGCAGCGGTGATCGATTCGGTGGGCAGTCATACACTGGCCAATGCTTGCGCGAGCACCCGCTCCGAAGGCACCGTCGCCGCCTGTGGTCTGGCCCAAGGTATGGATTTCCCGGCCTCGGTGGCGCCGTTCATTTTGCGCGGTGTGACCCTGGCCGGCATCAACAGCGTGACCCAGCCCAAGGCCCGCCGCCAGGAAGCTTGGGATCGTTTGGCGAGGGATCTGGATTTCTCGTTGCTGGCCTTGATCAGCCATGAAATCGGCCTGAGTGAAGCCATCGATGCGGCGCCGAAATTGCTCGCCGGGCAACTTCGCGGACGGGTTGTGGTGGACGTCAATCGCTGACAGCCGCCGACGGCGCGGGACAGCCTCTCAGGACGTCGTCTCACGCTCCAGCAACTGACGCTTGCGCTCGACACCCCAGCGATAGCCGGAAAGATTGCCATCGCTGCGCACCACGCGGTGGCAAGGGATCGCCACCGCCAGGCGGTTGGCTCCGCAAGCCAGGGCCACTGCACGCATGGACGTCGGTGCGCCGATGCGCTGGGCAATTTCGGCGTAGCTGGCCGTATGGCCCGCCGGGATCTCCCGCAGCGCCTGCCACACGCGTTCCTGAAACGCGGTGCCGCGAACGTCCAGCGGCAGGTCCAGGCCAAGCGCCGGGGCTTCGATAAACCCCACGACCTTGGCGATCAGTTGTTCGAATCCGGCATCGGCGCCGATCAGGTTGGCCTTACGAAACTGATCCTGCAGGTCGCACACCAGTTGATGCGGGTCGTCACCCAACAGAATCGCGCACACCCCACGCTCGCTTTGCGCCACCAGAATCGCGCCGAGCGAGCACTGGCCAACAGCGAAGCGGATATCGTTGTTCTTCCCGGCCGCACGATAGTCGCCGGGTTTCATGCCCAGCAAATGATCTGCTGCCTCATAGAAACGGCTGTTGGAATTGAAACCAGCGTCGTACAGCGCATCCGTCACCGAGCCGCCGTTCGCCAGGCGCTCACGGACTTTGCGCGAGCGATGGGCCGACGCGTAGCCCTTGGGCGTCAACCCCGTCGCGGCTTTGAATACGCGATGGAAATGAAACGGACTCAGGCCGGCGGTTTTTGCCAGTTCATTCAGTGCCGGCAAGGTCTCGGCGGATTCGATAAGACGGCAGGCAATGGCGACGGTCGCGGCATGCTGTGCGGCCACATCACTCTGATCTTTGCTGGCACGCTTGCTTGGGCGATAGCCTGCGGCTTCGGCTTGTTCAGCGGTATCGAAAAACTCCACGTTTTGCGGTTTCGGCAAGCGGGAGAGGCTGCTCGGGCGGCAGTAGATGCCAGTGGTTTTCACCGCGTAGACAAACTGCCCATCCGCCTGTGGATCGCGCGCAAGCACGGTGGCCCAGCGTGGATCATTTTCGGTGTTGAGCGGGGTCGAAAGCGTTTTCATGATGAGTAATCCGTTGACCTGTTTGATTCAGGTTAACCAGCCTCGCCTGGCACAACACTCCGGGCCTTGCGGTCAAACTTTTGGGGCTCAGCGAGCGACCCGAAACGTCAGGTTGATCCGTTGTTCACCCAAGCGTGGATGCTGACCTTGCTTGATCGGCAATACGCCGTGGTAGCGCAATCGGTCAACGCCGCCCCAGACCACTATGTCACCGTGCAGCAGCGGGATTCGCCGGGTCTTGTCGCTGCGGGCAAAACCACCGAACAGAAACATGGCCGGCAATCCGAGTGACAGGGAAACGATCGGCGCGGCGTAGTCCTTTTCGTCTTTATCCTGATGCAATGACATTTTTGCGCCAGGGACATAGCGATTGATCAGGCAGGAATCTGCAATGAAGTCAGAAAAACCAGCTAGCTCGGCTGCCGAATGCGCCAGAGCAGCGAACGATTTCGGCATCTGCGGCCAAGGCAGCCCGTTGAGCGGGTCGACAGCCGAATAACGATAGCCGCTGCGATCAGTGATCCAGCCCCAGTCACCGCAACTGCTGGTGCCGACTGACATACTGAAACCGCCCGGTGTCACCATGTGACGCAAGGGCGCCGCGGCAAGAACGACGTCCAGTGCCGGCAGCAACTGATCGACAGTCGGCAGGGCGAAGCCGCGCAATAACCAGGATTGCTCGCCAATCTGTTCGACTCGGGCTTGTTGTTCGGGTTCGTGGTCAGCGAACAGGTCGAATGTTGTTGAAGACATGGTCATCAGGTTGCGTCGTGAAAGATAATACCTAGGGTATGCCTTTTTCCACTGTGCAGGCGACTGACGCCATGACGCATGGTCACCCGATAGTCGCCGTGCCCGCCTTTGACCGGGCGTTGATTCACGGCAAAAATCAGTGCGTCGCCTTGTTTCAGGTCTTGCACCAATGGGCGCGATTGCATGCGCGGGCGTTGTTCGGTGAGGACGAATTCGCCGCCGGTAAAATCCTTGCCCGGTTCTGACAGAAGAATCGCCACTTGCAGGGGAAATACCAATTCGCCGTACAGGTCCTGGTGCAGACAGTTGTAGTCCTGCGGGCCGTACTGCAATAGAAGCGGAGTAGGGCGCGTCTGGCCGGCGGCATGGCAGTGCTGAAGGAACTCGCTGTGGATCTCGGGAAAGCGCTTTGCCAGGTTCATGCGCTCGAACCAGCGGTTTGCCAGCGGCACCAGATGAGGGTAAAGCGCAGTGCGCAGGCGTTCTACGGTTGAGGGAAGTGGATAGCGGAAATACTTGTACTCGCCACGACCGAAACCGTGACGCGCCATGATGACCTGCGAGCGAAACGGTTCGGCTTGCGTATAGAGCGCACTTAAACGCTCGCAGCTTTCTGACGACAGCAGTGAGCGGATAATCGCGCAACCATCGTGATCCATTTGCTGCTCCAGATTTGCCCAGTCGAGCAGCTCCAGCCGGAAGGGTGACATTGACATGCTGATGCCTTGACTGATGGTCGAGGCAGTCAGTTTAGGCAGGGCCTTGCGGCAGAACACTCCGCCGCTTGCGCTCGAATTCGTGATCGCGCCTTACAGTGCTTTGCTGACGCTGATTTCGCTGATCACGTCGTCGCTCTGACCGTGAATCGCGTCCAGGGCAGCTTTGGCCTCTTCTTCAGTGCCGTTTTCGAGTTGCGCGAACTCAAAGCGGCGTTCACCGTTGAGTTTGTACTTGATGACGTATTTGGTCGTTTGGGCCACGGTCATGCATTCCTTTCTGGTTGAGCGACGTGTCTCAGCTGAGTTTGGTGCTGGAACGACGGATGATCTTGATCGAATGGGTCAGCGTCGGCTTGCGCGTGACGCTGATTGGCCGACGGTTGACGGTGTCGATGGTGATGTTCCAGAAACCCGTGCTCGGCGCGGTGATACGGGCCGGAAACGTGTCGAAGGCGCCGCCGTGATAGGTGTGACGGCCGCCATTCTTGAAGCTGCGGAAGTTGGCGTCGTTCATCAGACGGATGTTGCACATTTGCGAGCATTGGATGACGACGATGTCGTCTTCGTTGAGGTGCTCGCGCTGGTGAATGAATTTCATGGGCGCCTCCAGAAGGGCTTTTTCTACAAAATCAAAACGATAGCTTGTAATTGCGCGCAGTTTATCAGTCTGCACGGGTTATTATCTGGCCGTCGGGCGTTGGTTTGACAATTTTGAACAGATATTCGCGATCGGATGCGAGTTAAATGCAGAAGGACCCGGAGAAAAACGGCATTTGTGCTGTCGGACGGTCTTTAAAGGAGGAATTGTATGAAGTGGGGTGTGGTGTGTCTGCCGTTGGTTCTGGCTGTGGGTGGTTGTGCGAGTGTTTCTGAAATCAATGAAACGCTGCCGACCATGAGCGTGATCTCCGGCAAGAAACCCCATGAATATGCCCAGTGTCTGGCCGAGAAACTGGCTGACAGCCGCGGCGCGCTGCAAATGCAGCCACACAAGGACGGGGTTCAGGTAATCGTTCCGGGGAAACTTTCTACCGGCGCGGCAGCCGTGTTTGATATCGAAGATCGCTCCGGTGGCAGCAGCATCAAGTTGCATGAGCGCATGTCGAATGTGCCGGTTCGCCCGCGTGACGTGCAAAAGGCCGCCAATGCGTGTATTTCCGGCTGATAGACTGACAGTCATCAGCACCGATGCCGTCGCAGTCATGCTGTGACGGCATTTTCATTTCTGGAGTCGCGATGAAGCGAGAGCAAGTACGGGAGCGCCACGTAGAGGGCCTGATCTCTGCCACCCATGTCATCCAGAACCCGGCGAATCCGGGAGAATGGATTGTGTTTTTCAAGAAAAGCGCCGGCCGCAGTTACTTCCTGGTCGACGAAAACGACGAAGTCGAGTCTTTCAATCGACTCGACGATCTGATCGAGGTGGTGCGCGGACTCGGAATCAAGTTCGCCGAAATACATATGTAAGGTCTATTTGCAGACCACGACGACACTGCGGTTCTTGTAGTTGCCGACATCGACACCCAGGGTTTTGTCGCTCTCTTTGGGCTGGGGCGTGCCGTCAGTGCCAACGATGCGATAACCAGTGCCCGCGCAGGACGCATCGGCTTTTTCATAGCAGGTCGCCCAGGAGTTGGCTTCGCCGGAGCAGTCGATCGCAAGCCCCTGTTCACCGTTGTTCAGGTAGGTGGGTTGTGAGGTGGCACAGCCGGCCAGTGCCACTACCGCGATCAGTGGCAGGAATTTTTTCAGGGTCATGTTCATGGTCTTCAGCGAGGGGGACTAGACGCTCTGACAGCGCCGGTGTGAAAAGGTTATAGCGTTTGGCCACTTGTTTGTCAGCGGGCACAAAAAAGCCCTGCACAAGGGCAGGGCTGGGGCATGTCAGGGCTGATCAGTCCTGATCTTTGCCACGGCGCTTGGCCGATGCCGGAGTGTCCGTGAATACGGAAGCAACATCGGTCGCCATTTGCTCGCTGTCGAAAGGCCCGGCGATGTGCTCGCCGTTGGTAGTGGTCAGGGTCCACTTGCCGTCTTTCTTGTCGATCACATACCCATTGATGATTTTTACCGCGGCCATCTATCTGTCTCGTTCGCTGGTTCAAAGGCGCCATGATACCGGCAAATGCTCGCATTGGGGGGCGATGAGCGTATGGTGATTCAGTTTGCCGGCAGCTTTGAGCTACGCTGATCTGGCTGCGCCCGGATGTCGATGGAACTATCGGCGAGAATATTTCTCTATGTTGGCATCGGTTAGCCAGTGCGGGGCATTGTAAGGTGCACGCCGCCTGATTAGACTGCGCCGAAACTCGTACACACAGCCCTTTCAAGGACTTATATGATCAAGAAATGCTTGTTCCCAGCAGCCGGTTACGGTACTCGCTTCCTGCCAGCGACTAAAGCCATGCCTAAAGAAATGCTGCCGGTGGTAAACAAGCCACTGATCCAGTACGGCGTTGAAGAAGCTCTGGATGCTGGCCTGACGGAAATCTCCATCGTGACCGGTCGTGGCAAGCGTGCTCTGGAAGACCACTTCGACATCAGCTACGAGCTGGAAAACCAGATCAAAGGCACCGACAAGGAAAAATACCTGGTCGGTATCCGCAAACTGCTCGACGAGTGCTCGTTCTCCTACACCCGTCAGACCGAAATGAAAGGTCTGGGCCACGCAATCCTGACCGGTCGCCCGCTGATCGGTGACGAACCGTTCGCCGTGGTGCTGGCGGACGACCTGTGCGTCAACCTCGAAGGCGACGGCGTACTGACCCAGATGGTCAAGCTGTACAAGCAGTTCCGCTGCTCGATCATCGCCATCCAGGAAGTCGACCCGCAGGAAACCAGCAAGTACGGCGTGATCGCTGGCGAGATGATCCGCGACGACATCTACCGCGTTCACAGCATGGTCGAGAAGCCAAAGCCGGAAGACGCGCCGTCGAACCTGGCGATCATCGGTCGTTACATCCTGACCCCGGACATCTTCGACCTGATCGAACAAACCGAGCCAGGCAAGGGCGGCGAAATCCAGATCACCGACGCCCTGATGAAGCAAGCCCAGAACGGCTGCGTCATGGCCTACAAGTTCAAAGGCAAGCGTTTCGACTGCGGTGGCGCTGAAGGCTACATCGAAGCGACCAACTTCTGCTTCGAGAACTTCTACAAGACTGGCAAGGCTTATTAAGAGCGCTTGATTGGTCTGCAAGAAAAACCCGCTTCGGCGGGTTTTTTCATTTTGCGTCCCCATATGACTGGCAGTGCTTGCCCAATGGGTGACTGCAGGTATGCTGATCCCCTGCCGAGGAGATAGAAATGGCCTACGATTTTGACCTTTATGTGATTGGTGCCGGTTCCGGCGGTGTGCGTGCTGCGCGTTTTGCGGCCGGTTTCGGTGCGAAAGTGGCGGTGGCGGAAAGCCGTTATCTGGGCGGGACCTGTGTCAACGTTGGCTGTGTGCCGAAAAAGTTGCTGGTGTACGGCGCGCATTTCGCCGAAGACTTCGAGCAGGCGTCCGGTTTTGGCTGGAGCCTGGGCGAAGCGAATTTTGATTGGGCGACGCTGATCGCCAACAAGGATCGCGAGATCAATCGCCTCAACGGCATTTATCGCAATCTGCTGGTCAACAGCGGCGTGACCTTGCATGAAGCGCACGCGAAGATCGTTGGCCCGCATGAAGTCGAAGTGAATGGCGAGCGTTTTACCGCGAAGAACATTCTGATCGCCACCGGTGGCTGGCCGCAGATTCCGGAGATTCCGGGGCGCGAACACGCGATCGGTTCCAATGAGGCATTCTTCCTCAAAGAGCTGCCAAAGCGTGTGCTGGTGGTTGGCGGCGGTTACATCGCGGTCGAGTTCGCCGGAATTTTCCACGGCCTCGGTGCGAACACCACGCTGCTGTATCGCGGCGATCTGTTCCTGCGTGGTTTCGATGGTTCGGTGCGTAAGCACTTGCAGGAAGAGCTGACCAAGCGTGGTCTGGATCTGCAGTTCAACGCCGACATCGCACGTATCGACAAGCAGGCCGATGGCAGCTTGAAAGCAACGCTTAAAGATGGTCGTGAGCTGGAGGCGGATTGCATTTTCTACGCCACGGGTCGGCGTCCGATGCTCGACAATCTGGGCCTGGAAAACACCGATGTGCAGCTCACCGACAAGGGCTTCATCAAAGTCGACGAGCAATATCAGACCAGCGAGCCATCGATTCTGGCGCTGGGCGATGTCATCGGTCGTGTGCAGCTGACGCCCGTGGCGTTGGCGGAGGGCATGGCCGTGGCGCGGCGTCTGTTCAAGCCTGAGCAATACCGTCCGGTGGATTACAAGATGATCCCGACGGCGGTATTCAGCCTGCCGAACATCGGCACGGTCGGTTTGACCGAGGAAGAAGCGCGCGAGGCTGGTCACGAGGTGGTGATCTTCGAAAGCCGTTTCCGGCCGATGAAACTGACCCTGACCGAGTGTCAGGAAAAAACCCTGATGAAGCTGGTGGTCGACGGCAAGACCGATAAAGTCCTCGGCTGCCACATGGTCGGCCCGGACGCTGGCGAGATCGTTCAGGGTTTGGCGATTGCGTTGAAGGCTGGCGCGACCAAGCGTGACTTCGACGACACGATCGGGGTGCACCCGACGGCCGCCGAAGAATTCGTCACCATGCGTACGCCGGTCGGCGCTTAAGCGTCTTTCGGTTTGGCCGAGTCTGGCGCTGCCGCAACGGTAGCCGCCAGACGTTGGCTTTCTTCCAGGCTTGCTTGAGCCTTGTTCAATTCTTTTTCCAGTGACTGGTTGAGCAGTGTCTGCTCCTCGACGCTCTGTTTGAGTGTCTGGCTTTCCAGTGTGGCCACACGCAAGCGTTCTTGGAGGAGGGTGCGTTCGCTGTCGACGCGGGTCGCTTGCTCCAGCAGTTGATCCTGACGCTGATTGCTCTGCTTTAGTTGATCTTGCATCAGGCTCAATTCGCGTTGGGTGCCACGGTTCTCGGTAAGCAGACGCTCGTTGTCGCGGTGCAGTTGCGTAATCTCGTCCTGACGAACCAGTGCGCTTTGCTGTGCCTGACGCAGCTCGGCCTGAATCTGCTGCACTTGGCTTTCGTGGCGGCTCTGTTCCTGCTCGCGCTGCTCTTTAGTGGCATTGCGGTAATGCTCCAGCGCATCGCGAGCGTGCAGATGTTTCTCTTCCAGCGAGCGGATTTGCTCGTCCTTGTCCTGTAGGCGCAATTCAAAATCGGCCAGTGCCTGATTCAGTCCGGCATTACGAGTCTGTTCGGTTTGCAGCATCGAACGGGTGTTGCCAAGCGCTTCGGACTCACGCGCCAGCGCAGCCCCTTGAATATCGTGATCGTGTTCGAGTTTTTCCAATGCCTCGCGAGTCTGTTTCAGCTCCGATTCCAGTGCTTCGCGCTGTTCCTCGAACTGCTCGCGGGCTTGCTCGATAGGCTCTTGCGCCTGTTCTTTGAGGCGTTGGGCGAGGCGTGAGACGAGGGCGGTCAGCTCATCGTCGATCGGCTCTGCCGAGGCTTCAACCGGCTGCGCGCCGTCATCCAGCTCTTTCAGATAGCGATGGATCGTGGTTTTCGAGCCGGTGTTGCCCATTTCAATGCGTACTGCATCGATGCTCGGGTGTTCGCCGCGGGCGAGGATTGCTGCGCGCGCGATCTGCACCAGGGCTTTGGTAATGCCGCCACGGGCCATGTGAACTCCTACGGTTACGTACTGTGGTACATGCCACTAAAGTACGCAGTGTACCATTCAGAAAATAAAGGTAAACCTTTGATAATAAAGACGCGGGATATACTGGTATTACCCAGTGTCAGGCGGCAAAATGCGCATCTGCATCCCCGTATCAGTACGCCAGCGAGAAAACAGCCCATGAGCGATCTGGATCGCTATCTGCAAGCCGCCACCCGTGACAACACCCGCCGCAGCTATCGCGCGGCCATCGAGCATTTCGAGGTGAAGTGGGGCGGGTTCTTGCCGGCAACCGCCGACAGCGTTGCGCGGTATTTGGTGGCGCACGCTGAGGAGTTGTCGATCAACACGCTGAAGCTGCGTTTGTCGGCGCTGGCGCAGTGGCACAACAGCCAAGGGTTTGCCGATCCGACCAAGGCGCCGGTGGTGCGCAAGGTCTTCAAAGGCATTCGCGCGTTGCATCCAGCGCAGGAGAAACAGGCCGAGCCGTTGCAGTTGCAGGATCTGCAGCGCGTCATCGATTGGCTTGAGCATGAAGTACAAATCGCCAGAGAGCAGCAGGATCGCCCGTTACTCCTCAAGGCTTACCGTGATCGCGCACTGATACTCCTGGGATTCTGGCGTGGCTTTCGCAGTGATGAGTTGTGTCGCTTGCAGATCGAACACGTGCAGGCGCACGCAGGCAAAGGCATCACCTTGTATCTGCCACGCAGCAAGGGCGATCGGGAAAACCTCGGGCAGACCTATCAAGCCCCGGCGCTGCTCAAGCTGTGCCCGGTGCAAGCCTATATCGACTGGATCACCGAAGCGGCGCTGGTACGCGGCCCGGTTTTTCGCAGTATTGATCGCTGGGGCAATCTGAACGAGGAGGGGCTGCACGCTAACAGCATCATCCCGCTGCTGCGCCAGGCGTTGCAGCGCGCCGGCATTGCTGCCGAAAACTACACCAGCCATTCATTGCGTCGAGGCTTCGCAACCTGGGCCCATCAAAGCGGCTGGGATCTGAAATCCCTGATGAGTTACGTCGGCTGGAAGGATATGAAGTCCGCCATGCGCTATGTTGAAGCCAGCCCATTCCAAGGGATGGCTCGGATTACGGATAACCCGGCTTCGTCGTAGATATCGTTTTCTTCTATTAATACAGTCGGCTAATAGCGAAAACAAATCAGCAGCATCAGGTTTGCCAATGAGCCATCCGTCGAGTGAGTGGGTAGGATTCACCCATCGAATTCACAACCACTGACGGAGAGTCATCAATGCCTATCATCAACAGCCAAGTAAAACCGTTCAAAGCTACCGCGTTCAAAAACGGCGACTTCGTTCAAGTCTCGGACGCTGACCTGAAAGGCAAGTGGTCGGTCGTATTCTTCTACCCAGCCGACTTCACCTTCGTTTGCCCAACCGAGCTGGAAGACCTGGCTGACAACTACGCTGCCTTCCAGAAACTCGGCGTAGAGATCTACAGCGTTTCCACCGACACCCACTTTGCCCACGCTGCCTGGCACAACACCTCGCCAGCCATCGGCAAAATCGAATACACCATGATCGGCGACCCGACCCACGCCATCTCCCGCAACTTCGACGTGCTGATCGAAGAAGTTGGCCTGGCTGACCGTGGCACCTTCGTGATCAACCCTGAAGGCCAGATCAAAATCGTTGAACTGAACGATGGCGGCGTTGGCCGTGACGCTTCCGAGCTGCTGCGCAAGATCAAGGCTGCTCAGTACGTTGCTGCTCACCCAGGCGAAGTTTGCCCAGCCAAGTGGAAAGAAGGCGAGGCCACTCTGGCACCGTCCCTGGATCTGGTTGGCAAGATCTAAGTCTGTGACACGCAACTCAGGGCGGTACGCCGCACCTTCTTAAGTACGCTGCACCGCCCAATAAAAATGCCCGGGCGAGATTCGCTCGGGCTTTTTTTCGCCTCAAATAAAGGAAATCGCCCGTATGTTGGACGCCAATCTTAAAGCCCAGTTGAAATCGTACCTGGAACGGGTCACCCAGCCGATCGAGATCGTTGCCTCCCTCGACGACGGTGCGAAATCCCGTGAAATGCTGGAACTGCTGAAAGATGTTGCCAGTCTTTCGAGCCAAATTACCTTGATCGACAGCGGTGACGATGCACGCAAGCCATCGTTCTCGATCAACCGCCCGGGCGCTGACATCAGTCTGCGTTTCGCCGGCATCCCGATGGGCCACGAATTTACTTCGCTGGTATTGGCCTTGCTGCAAGTCGGCGGCCACCCATCGAAAGCCAGCGTTGAAGTGATCGAGCAGATCCGCTCGCTCAAAGGCCAGTTCAGCTTCGAGACGTACTTCTCGCTGTCCTGCCAGAACTGCCCGGACGTAGTCCAGGCGCTGAACCTGATGGCTGTGCTCAACCCGAATATCCACCACGTCGCTATTGACGGCGCGCTGTTCCAGGACGAAGTCAACGATCGCAAGATCATGGCCGTGCCGAGCATCTACCTCAACGGTGAAAACTTCGGTCAGGGCCGCATGGGTCTGGAAGAGATTCTCGCCAAACTTGACACCGGCGCGATCGAGCGTCAGGCCGAGAAGATCAGCGCAAAAGAAGCATTCGACGTGTTGGTTGTGGGTGGTGGCCCGGCCGGTGCTTCGGCCGCAATTTACGCTGCACGTAAAGGCATCCGCACCGGTGTCGCGGCTGAACGTTTCGGCGGTCAGGTGCTCGACACCATGGCCATCGAGAACTTCATTTCCGTACAGGAAACCGAAGGGCCGAAACTGGCCACGGCGCTGGAAGAACACGTCAAGCAGTACGACGTCGACATCATGAACCTGCAACGTGCCGACAAATTGATCCCGGGCAAGAATGGCGAGCTGCATGAAGTCCGTTTCGCCAGCGGCGCGACCCTGAAAGCCAAAAGCGTGATTCTGGCGACCGGTGCGCGCTGGCGCGAGATGAACGTGCCGGGTGAGCAGCAATACCGCAACAAAGGCGTGGCGTACTGCCCGCACTGCGACGGTCCGTTGTTCAAAGGCAAGCGTGTTGCGGTGATTGGCGGCGGTAACTCCGGCGTGGAAGCGGCCATCGACCTAGCGGGTATCGTGTCGCACGTGACGCTGCTGGAGTTCGACGTACAACTGCGTGCCGACGCCGTATTGCAACGCAAGCTGCACAGCCTGCCGAACGTCACCGTGATCACCAGTGCGCAAACCACTGAAGTCACCGGCAATGGCGAGAAGGTCAACGGCCTGCGTTACAAGGACCGCAACACTGATGAACTGCGCACTGTCGAGCTGGAAGGGATCTTCGTGCAGATCGGTTTGCTGCCGAACACCGACTGGCTGAAGGGCACCATCGAGCTGTCGCCGCGTGGCGAAATCATTGTCGATAACCGTGGTGAAACGTCGATCCCGGGCATCTTCGCTGCCGGCGACGTGACGACCGTGCCGTACAAGCAGATCGTGATCGCGGTGGGTGAGGGCGCCAAGGCTTCACTGAGTGCTTTTGATCACCTGATCCGCACCTCGGCCCCGGCATAACTGTCAGGCCAGAAATGAAAAAACCCGTGAGCGATCACGGGTTTTTTATTGCGCGTTAAAAGCGGCCCTTCACCCCAGCCCTTTCCCTCCAGGAGAGGGAGCCGACCGAGGTGTCTGGCGTTTTCCATCGACCTGAAAGCGCAGTCGATTATGGATTCAGCGCTAATCTTTCAAGTCGGTGAGCTTCTGCAATATCAACCAATCAGTCCCCTCTCCCTATGGGAGAGGGCTAAGGTGAGGGGCTTTTCAGCTTTTACAGTGGCGCAGGCTGAATGATCTCGACCCAGTAACCATCCGGATCCTTGATGAACGCCAGGCTTTTCATGCGGCCATCGGTCAGGCGCTTCTGGAAGTCGCAGCCCAGCTCTTCAAAGCGTGCGCACGCCGCGACAATATCCGGCACCGAAATGCAAATATGGCCAAAGCCACGCGGATCGGTATTGCCGTTGTGATAAGCGAAATCCGCGTCGTTCTCGGTGCCATGGTTATGGGTCAGTTCGAGGATGCCCGGAATCGACTTCATCCACTCGGTGCGAGCGGCTGCGTCGGCCGGGATCTGTGCCTTGTCGACCAGCGCGAGGAAATACAGGCTGAACTCGGCTTCCGGGAAGTCACGCTTCTCGACCAGCGAGAAACCCAGTACGCGGGTGTAGAAGTCCAAGGATTTGCTGATGTCTTTGACACGCAACATGGTGTGGTTGAAAACGAAGTTTCGGGTTGCGCTGTCTGGCGTAGCGGTAACGCCGGGGAAAGTGTTGAGTTCGTGCAGGCTCATGGGCCCTCCAATAACTATGGGCGAGTGAATGGACGCAATGATACGCATGCCTGTCGGCATCGCCAAATGAAAGGGCAGGCTTGCCCTGCGTGCAGGCGAGCCTCAGACTTTACCGCTCAATCTGCGAGTGCGCCCGGCAATGATCCGACTGTTCAAATCCCTGTTTGTTTTTTCTGTGTTGTCGCTTGTGGCTGTCTGCGCATCGGCAGACGAACCGAGCATCACCTGGCCGGCCGGCTGGCAAGTGGAGGCACTGCCTGAGACAAGTGCACGAGTTTCCCGTCAGCGTGCGGTGAAGAACGACGCCAATGGCAATCAGGTGATGGTGATGGAATTGACCATGACTCAGGTTGAGAAAGACCATCAGGTCAATTTGCAGGGTGTGCTGCTGGAAATGCGCAAGTCGATACAAAAGGATTTCTTCCAGACCGGCTACCAGAGTGTCTGCAACAAAGTGCATCCGGCCACGCTGGGCACTTTATCGGCGCTGGAAACCACTTGCACGATCACTGAAAACGGTCGGCATGTGTTGTCGCAAACCTTGGTGGCGGCGGTCGAGGCGAACAGGGCTTATGTTCTTTCCTACGCCGGCCAGGCCGAGGTTTATAAGGCAAGCGCAGACGAGATAGTGGCGGTGAGAAACAGCTTGAAACTTTAAGTCGCTGTACTCTTCATGGCTTGATTAGATACCTGAAGGGATTAAGCACAAAGTTTAACGCAGGGCTACGAGCGCAACATTGCGCAGCAAAATGTTTAGCTGTCTGACTCAGCCACGTTACAGAAAAGTCGAAATTGTTAGATGAAATTCATTTCATTTGTTAGATATTGTCAATAAAAAAGCCCTGCATCAGCAGGGCTTCGTTGTTGGCGTGGGATTAACCGCGCAACCAGGAATCAACAGTGCCTGCACCGTATTGTTCCTTCCAGGCTTTCAGGCCACGGTGGTTGCCGCCTTTGGTTTCGATCAGTTCACCGGTGTGCGGGTTCTGATAAACCTTGACCACGCGAGCGCGGCGGGTTTTAGGTGCAGCAGTTGCCTGCAGCCCCGATTTTGCCGGGTTCGGATCGAGAATGGCGATGATATCTTTCAGGCCTTTGCCGTAGTGTTTCATCAGCCCCTGGAGCTTTTCTTCGAATTCGATTTCTTTCTTGAGCCCGGCATCGTTCTTCAGCGATTCCAGCTGCTTGAGCTGTTCCTGAAGGGCCTTTTCAGCTGCACGAAATTCAGCGAGTCTGGACAATATCTTTACTCCAATAGTGTGTTTGGCTGATACCAACCGCAAACAAAGCTATAAGCCAAGAGCCTTGAAGCGACTCGGTGATAAATGGCTCACCTGCCAATCTTGCTCAGGTTGAAAAAATTGTAGTAGTTAATGCGCCAAGAGTAAATCCTGATGTTGTCTTCATGTAACAACAGCGGTCTTTTGTATCAATTTGGTGCGCCTGGTCGGTACGCTCGTCTTAACCCGGCTTAGTTAATGTTGAGTTAATGCGCTGATGAAGTCCGCCGCCGGCATCGGTTTGCCGAACAGGTAGCCTTGCAGAAAGTTGACGTGATGTGCGGTCAGATAATCGGCCTGCGCCTGAGTTTCGACACCTTCGGCAACAATACCCAAATCAAGCTTGGCCGACAGTTCGATAATGGTGTCGAGAATGTGTCGGGACAGCGCATCGATGCCGATCATGGCGACGAAACTCTGATCGATCTTGAGGAAGTCCACATTGAATTTGCGCAAGTAGCCGAGGCTCGAGTGGCCGGTGCCGAAGTCGTCAATAGCAATCTTCACGCCCAGCGCGTGCAGTTGCTCGAACAGTTGCCGGGTGATATCGGTCGGTTCGATCAATTCGCGCTCGGTCAACTCGAGCACCAGGCTGATACTGTCCGGGGTGAACGCGGCGAGAAACGTTCGGCAGTCCTCTACCAGTTCAAGATCTTTGCAATGGCTGGCGGTGATATTGATGCCGATATGAAATGGCGCGGTGAACGTCGCTGACAGCGGCCCCAGCAGCGCGGCGGTCTGTTGCATCAGTGCGCGAGTCATCGGCACGATCAACCCCGAATGCTCGGCGAACGGAATAAACAGATCCGGGCGCACCAAGCCTTCTTTGGGATGAGTCCAGCGCATCAACACTTCAGCCCCCGACCATTTCTTGCTGTCACCGTGCACCACGGGCTGGAAGTAAGGAATGAACTCGCCGGCTTCGAGTGCCCGGAGCATCTCGTGGCTCGGCGACGTAGAGCGCTTTTGCAAGACATGGCCGATGGCCCCCGAGACCACGCCAAAAAAGATCAACAGACTGAACAGCGGCGGATACTCATCGGCCATGTAACGCCAGGTTTCGCCCTCGGGAAAACCGGCGGAGACACTGAACGCGTAACGCGAAGAATCCAGTGTGTGTTGTGCTATCGGCAACGCGGGAAGGGCGCCAGTGTGTACTTTGCCGTCGGCTGACAGCCAGTTGTCACCCACTTGTAGCACCAGCAACATGTGCCGGCCGATCAGACGCAACATGTTGCTCAGATGGTAACCGTCGAGTGTCGTCAGTGCGCCGCCGCGACCTTCGCTGAGCCGATAGACCAGCAGAGCGGTGTTGGGTGTGACCGGGTTGCCATTCATCAGCCACAACTTGCCCTGGTTGTAGTCTCCCGCGTTGACGGCTTCCTTGAAGTCGCCAAACAACGAGC
Source organism: Pseudomonas sp. 43A (assembly GCF_013363935.1). Classification (NCBI taxonomy): domain Bacteria; kingdom Pseudomonadati; phylum Pseudomonadota; class Gammaproteobacteria; order Pseudomonadales; family Pseudomonadaceae; genus Pseudomonas; species Pseudomonas sp. 43A. The sequence continues at coordinate 4,111,619 of NZ_CP054880.1, read as the reverse complement.
TGCAATAGAGGTTGTCGTCCCACACCAGATTGGTCGAGCGCACGAACGGGCGGCGGGTCACTTGCTCGCGCAGGGCGAGTTTGACGTTCTCGCAGGTCTGGCCGGCCAGTGGCAGCAATTCATGGGCGGCCTGTGCGGTGTTGTCGAGCATCAATTCGAATTGGCGCAACGCCTCTTCGGCAGTCTGTTGTGAGCCTTGCTCCAGCGTACGTTCGGCTTGCATATAAAGAATTGCACTGCCCAGCAGCACCGGAAGCAAACCGCTGAGCAGTGTGAAAACGATGCGGGTGCTGCGTTTGCGGCGGTGTCTGACGGTCAACGGCATGGGCGCATCCTGTCGCGGTGGAGTGGGGCTCTTGAATGCAGGCCGGGTAACGGCGCGCCGCTGAAAAATACATCAGCCGGAGGGGAGGATAGATGGCAGAAGGCGCTTGCGCCGCTCATCAAGGATTCATCCGCGTTGCCACTTCGATAAAGGCCAGGGTGGCCGGGGAGGCCTGGCGCTGATCGAGGACGGCGAGTCCGACCTGGCGCTGCACGGCGGGCAACAACGGCTTTTTCACGTAGCGAGGCGTTGCTTCCTCCGGCAATGAGCCTTCGGCAACAATCGTGATGGCGTCACCACGGCTGACGGTGTCGAGGGTGCTAAGCAGTTGCGAGCAGCGATAGCGGATATTCGGTTGCAAACGCGCGGCCATGAACAGCCGCGATACCAGTTCTGAAGAACCCGCCTCGGTGAGCACGAACGGGGCGTCGCACAAGTCCTTGAGCGTCAATGCCGATCGCGCTGCCAGCGGATGACCTACAGGGAGCAGGGCGACCATCTGGTCTTCGATCAGCGCAAACGTATCGAGGCGGTCTTGGGGCAGCACCACAAAACCGATGTCGATCCGCCGCTCTTCCAGCCATTGAGTCACTTGACGGTCCGGGCCTTCATCGATATGCACCTCGATGCCCGGATGCGCCTCGCGATAACGCCGCAAAATAGTGGGCAGCAGCTTGATCGACGAGGTTGGCCCAAACGAGCCGATGCGCAAGGTGCCGCTTTTCATGCCGCGCGCATCGGCGGCTTCCTGGCGCAAGGTGTTGGCCAGACCGAGCATGGCGCGGGCGCGCAGCAACAGTTGCTCGCCGATATCGCTGAGTTCCACTGACGACTGGTGCCGACGCAGCAGCTCGACCCCCAGTTCCTGCTCCAGCGCCTTCATCGCATGGGACACCGCCGACTGCGAAATCCCCAGCCGATGTGCGGCGAGGGTGAAACCGCGCAGTTCGGCGACCAGCGAGAAGATTTCCAGTTGTGTGAGGGTCATGAGTGTTTGCTCATTTTACGATGACAAAGAATGAGGTGAATGATACGGCATTCCGTTAGTTCTTTGGTCTGGAGCCTCATGCGCAACGTCGAGCAACTGCATACAACCTCGTCCGACATCCCGGTTTATCTGACACTGGCGGTAGTCACCATGATCTGGGGCGGGACCTTTGTCGCCGGGCGGTTCCTGGCTGGCAGCCTGAGTCCGACCTTCGCGGCCAGCCTGCGCTTTTTGCTGGCCAGTGCAGCGTTGCTCGGCTTTTTGTGGTTGGCGCGGATCCCCTTGGCGCGACCGACATCCCGGCAGTGGTTGCAACTGATGCTCTTGGGGTTCTTCGGGATTTTCTTCTACAACCTGTGCTTCTTTTACGGCCTGCAATACATCAACGCCTCGCGCGCCTCGTTGATCGTCGCGTTGAACCCGGCAGTGATCGGTCTGGCCTCGTGGTGGTTGTTCAAAGAGCGCCTGGGCCGGATCAAAGTCGCCGGTATCGCGACCTGTATTGTCGGCGCCGGTGTGGTGATCGTCAGTCGCAATCCGCAGTTACTGGCTGCAGCGCCTGATGCATGGATCGGTGATCTGTTGATTCTCGGCTGTGTGCTGGGCTGGGGCGTTTACTCGTTGTTTTCCCGTGAACTGAATCAGACGCTGGGGCCGGTGCAGACCGTGACGTACTCGATCCTGACCGGCACGCTGATGCTGTGGATTCTGGCGGCCGCGCGCGGCGAACTGAGCTGGAGTGCGCTGAATAATCTCGGCCTGCCGCAATGGCTGAGCCTGATCTACCTCGGCGTCCTCGGCTCGGCGCTGGCCTACATCGGCTACTACGATGGCATTCGTAAAATCGGCGCGACGCGCAGCGGCGTGTTTATCGCGTTGAACCCGTTGACGGCGGTCATCCTTGGCGCGCTGCTGCTGGGCGAGCAACTGACGCCGGCCATGTGCCTGGGCGGTGCACTGATCCTGGGCGGCATCTACCTGTGCAACAAACCCCTTGCAGCGGGCGCAAAAAAGCGGATTTTATAGGGAGGGCAGACAAGCCTATTTACGCTGTGTAGAATCGGGTTACGCATACAATAATAATCGTCTTCTGGCAGCAGAAGCCTCGCCCGCAAGAGCCTTGGGTCGACAATGAAGATATTCGGGTTTCAACTGATCTACGGTGACTTCCTCGCCCGCAGTGTGCGTGGCATCTCCTGTGCGCCACCCAGCACCCTCGCATGACTGACAAATAACCCTGGTTAATTGATAAGAAATGATGAGGCGTCACCATGACAGATTTATACGAAAACCCAATGGGTCTGATGGGCTTTGAATTCATCGAGCTCGCATCGCCGGTGCCGGGCACCCTGGAGCCGATCTTCGAGATCATGGGCTTCACCAAAGTCGCCACCCACCGCTCCAAGAACGTGCACCTGTACCGTCAGGGCGCGATCAACCTGATCCTCAACAACGAACCGAACAGCGTTGCTTCGTACTTCGCCGCCGAGCACGGCCCGTCCGTTTGCGGCATGGCATTCCGGGTCAAGGATTCGCAAAAGGCCTACAACCGCGCACTGGAACTCGGCGCTCAGCCGATTCATATCGAAACCGGTCCGATGGAGCTGAACCTGCCGGCGATCAAAGGCATTGGCGGCGCGCCGCTGTACCTGATCGACCGTTTCGGCGAAGGCAGCTCGATCTACGACATCGACTTCGTGTTTATCGAAGGCGTTGATCGCAACCCGGTCGGTGCCGGCCTGAAAATCATCGACCACCTGACCCACAACGTCTACCGCGGTCGCATGGCCTACTGGGCGAACTTCTACGAGAAACTGTTCAACTTCCGCGAAATCCGTTACTTCGATATCAAGGGCGAGTACACCGGCCTGACCTCGAAAGCGATGACCGCACCGGACGGCATGATCCGCATCCCGCTGAACGAAGAGTCGTCCAAAGGCGCCGGGCAGATCGAAGAATTCCTGATGCAGTTCAACGGCGAGGGCATCCAGCACGTCGCGTTCCTCACCGACGACCTGATCAAGACCTGGGATCAGTTGAAGAAAATCGGCATGCGCTTCATGACTGCGCCGCCAGACACCTACTACGAAATGCTCGAAGGTCGTCTGCCGAATCACGGCGAGCCAGTTGATCAGCTGCAATCGCGCGGCATCCTGCTCGACGGTGCTTCGGAGCAGGGCGACAAGCGTCTGCTGCTGCAGATCTTCTCGGAAACCCTGATGGGCCCGGTGTTCTTCGAATTCATCCAGCGCAAAGGCGATGATGGTTTCGGCGAAGGCAACTTCAAGGCGCTGTTCGAGTCGATCGAGCGTGATCAGGTGCGACGTGGTGTACTCGCTACCGAGTAATCCGCAATTGAAATGAAAAAATCCCGGCCTGCAGAGATGCAGGGCCGGGATTTTTTGTTTCACACAAGTCCTGTGGGAGCGAGCTTGCTCGCGAAAGCGGTCTCCCATTCAACATCCAGGGTGACTGAACCACCGCTTTCGCGAGCAAGCTCGCTCCCACATTTTTTTGTGTTGGGCTTAAGGACGGCGTTGCCGCATCAGGTGTTTGAAGCCTTCGAAGACCAGCACCACAACCGCCAGCCAGATCGGAATGTACGTCAGCCACTCCCCGGACTTGATGCTCTCACCGAGCAACAGCGCCACACCGAGCAGCAACACCGGCTCAACATAACTCAACAGGCCAAACAGACTGAACGGCAGCAAACGGCTGGCAATGATGTACACCACCAACGCCGACGCGCTGATCAACCCAAGCAACGGAATCAGCCACAGCAACCCGGGGTACTGATCGAACACGCCGAAACCTTGCTCGCCACCCTGCACAAACCAATAGGCGACGGGCAGCATCAGGGTCATGTCGACCCACAATCCGCCCAGATTGTCAGTCTTCAGGTATTTGCGCAGCACGAAGTACAACGGGTAGCCAACCACAACCACCAGCGTCGCCCAGGAAAATCCGCCAACCTGATACAACTCGTTCAACACCCCCAGGGATGCGAAGAACACGGCGACTTTTTGCAGATACGACAGGCTCTCACCGTAGGCAATCCGCCCGGTCAGCACCATCGCCAGTGGCAGCAGGAAGTAGCCCAGCGAAACATCGAGGCTGTAGCCGTTGAGCGGCGCCCACATGAACAGCCACAATTGCACACCGAGCAGGGCCGCCGAAACGATCAGGCCTGCGATCAATTTCGGCTTTGCCGCCATCAGCCGAACCAGCTCCAGCCCCCGTCGCCATTCCCCGGACACCAGCATGAACACGGTCATGCACGGAACGGTCAGCAGCATCCGCCAGCCAAAGATTTCCACGCCACTCAACGGCGTGAGCAACGAAGTGTAGTAATACATGACGGCAAACAGCACCGAGGCTGAAACCGATAGAGCGATACCTTTAGACAAACTGTCCTCGCGGGTTGATGGTCAAACGGGGCGCGAAGGATACGTGGTTTTTGTGCTGAATATTGGCCAAGTGGTCAATATTCCCCACACAAGCCCCTCACCCTAACCCTCCCGAAACGTCGGTCCGCCCTGAGGGAGAGGGGACTGACCTGGGATGCTTCACGATATTCAGCGACGTGAAATATCGAGTCGATTATGGATTCACTACGAAAGTTTCAGGCAAAAGCGTAGCCTCAATATCCCCCAATCGGTTCCCTCTCCCTCTGGGAGAGGGCTAGGGTGAGGGCAGGGATCTCAAGCCGAACGGGGTTTACGCCCCGACACAAAATGGCTCACATCATTGAACCCCGGTGTCGATGAATGCCCCGGTGTTACCAGCGAATCGATAAAAGCCTCATCCTCAGCCGTAATCTTCACCGTCTGCGCCAAGGTGTACGCATCCCATTGCGCCTCAGTGCGCGGTCCGACGATCGCCGACGTCACGGCGCCGTTGTTCAACACCCACGCGATCGCAAACTCGACCATGCCGACCCCGCGTTGCTCGGTGTACTGCTGAATCTGCTGGGCAATGCGCAGCGACTCCACCCGCCACTCGGTTTCCAGAATGCGCTTGTCCTGACGCCCGGCGCGGCTATTGGCGTCCGGTTGGACGTCCGGTGCGTACTTGCCACTGAGCACACCACGGGCCAGCGGACTGTAAGGCACCACGCCAAGGCCATAGGTTTGCGCCGCTGTAATCTGCTCGGTCTCGGCCTGACGGTTGACGATGTTGTAAAGCGGCTGGCTGATCACTGGACGGTCGACGCCGAGCTTATCGGCGATTCGTATCACCTCGGCAATCCGCCAGCCGCGATAGTTCGACAAACCCCAATAGCGGATCTTGCCCTGACGAATCAAATCGCCAATCGCCGAAACGCTCACTTCAAGCGGCGTGTTGTGGTCTTCGCGGTGCAGGTAATAGATGTCGAGATAGTCCGTGCCCAAGCGAGTCAGACTGGCCTCAAGACCATTGAAAATGTGTTTGCGACTCAGGCCGCTGCGGTTCGGCACACCGTCCACCGGGCCGAAACCGACCTTGGTCGCCAGCACCCACTCATGCCGATGCCGGGCAATCGCTTCACCGACAATCTCTTCGGAACGGCCGTTGGTGTAGACGTCGGCGGTGTCGATGAAATTGATCCCCTGATCCCAGGCCTTGTCGATGATGCGCAGCGAATCCTCGGCGCTGGTCTGTTCGCCAAACATCATCGTTCCGAGGGTGAGGGTGGACACCTGCAAGCCCGAGTGACCGAGTGTACGAAAGCTCATGCCGAAATCCTTTTGTCGGTGGGAAAGGGTTAATCAAATACCAGAAGCGTGCAATGCGGCAAAGTGAATTATTGGCTAAACACAGCCCTCACTAACCCTCTCCCGGAAGGAGAGAGGACCGACCGAGGTGTTTGAAAGAGGTACGCCGACGTGCAATACCGAGTCGAACTCAAGTCTTGAAAAGCCCGCAGATCGGCTCCCTTTCCCCCTCGCCCCCCTGGGGGAGAGGGCTGGGGTGAGGGGGAAAAGATCTACAGGACACCACAAAAACCAAGCGGAAACCCGAATAAAAAACGGCCCTGAAAAGGGCCGTTCTTCTTCGCTTCAAAAACTCAAGCCCGCAACGTCCGCGTCATGCGCAACGCCAGCAGACTCCCGCCAACAATCACCCCCGCCAGCAGATACAACGCTGCATCCGTCGAGCCGGTGCTGTCCTTGACCCAACCCACCAGGTACGGGCTGAGGAACCCAGCCATTTGCCCCATCGAGTTGATCAACGCCAGCCCACCAGCCGCAGCGCCCGCGCTCAACATCGCCGTCGGCACCGGCCAGAACATCGGCAGACCGGTCAGTGCGCCCATGGTGGCAATGGTCAGGCCGAGAATCGCAATCGCCGGATTCGCCGCAAAATTCACCGCAATCACCAGGCCGATCGCCCCCATCAGCATTGGCACCACCAAATGCCAGCGGCGCTCTTTACGCAGATCCGCCGAACGCCCGACCACCAGCATGAACACCGCCGCCAGCAAATATGGAATCGCACTGAGCCAGCCGATCACCAGGTTATCGCTGAAACCGAGGTTCTTGATGATCGACGGCAGCCAGAAGTTGATCGCGTACACGCCGCTCTGGATGCAGAAATAGATCAGGCCGAACGCCCAGATTGCCGGGTTCTTGAACACCGCCAGCAGCGAGTCGGAGGTGGTTTTCGGTTTGTTCGCTAGGTCTTCGGCCTGATCCGCTTCCAGCACTGCACGCTCATGCGGGCTCAACCATTTGGCGTTGGCGAAGCTGTCGCTCAACAGGAAATAGGCGAGGGCACCGAGGATGACTGTTGGAATGCCTTGCAGCAGAAACATCCACTGCCAGCCGGCCAGACCGCCCTGGCCCGCCGCGAAGTGATTGAGAATCCAGCCTGAGAACGGGCTGCCGAGCAGACCGGACACCGGGATCGCCGACATGAACAGCGCCATGATCCGCCCACGGCGGAAAGTCGGGAACCACTGCGAAAGGTACAGCACGACGCCGGGGAAGAACCCGGCTTCGGCCGCACCGGTGAACAGCCGCAGAGTGTAGAACTCGGTCGGAGTGGTGACGAACAACAGGCAGGTCGACAGCGTGCCCCAGGTGATCATCATCACGGCAATCCAGCGCCGTGGGCCGAATTTGGTCAGGGCCAGGTTGCTCGGCACGCCACACAGCACGTAGCCGATGAAGAAAATACCGGCACCGAGGCCGTACACGGTTTCGCTGAATTTCAGTGCGTCGAGCATCTGCAGTTTGGCAAATCCAACGTTGACCCGGTCGAGGTAGTTGAACAGGTAGCAGATGAAAATGAAGGGGATCAAACGCAGGGTGATGCGTTTGTAGACGGCGTTTTTATCGTCATCGATGGTCTGGGTAGCTGCGGCGCTCTGCGACATAGCGGCTCTCTCTTTATTATGATTTTTTGCGATGCAAAGGGTAACGTTGATCGCCCCGAGAGTCTCGGTCACCTTTGGCCGGATTGTCTTTGTGCCTGAGCACAGGGTTTGCCGCCAGACCCTGTGCGGGTGAACAACCGACTGCCGCGTTTTTCAAGGATCTTGCCCATCATGTTTGAACTCGATCACGACCTCGCCCAGGACATCGTCGACCGGGCCATGGCCATTTTGCCGTACAACGTCAACGTCATGGACAGTCAGGGGCTGATCCTCGGCAGCGGCGAACCGGAGCGCATCAACACCCGCCACGAGGGTGCGCAACTGGTGCTGGCCAACGGTCGAGTGGTGGAGATCGACGCGCAGACCGCCGTGCATTTGAAAGGCGTGCAACCGGGCATCAACCTGCCGCTGTTGCTCGATCAGCGCTTGATCGGCGTGCTCGGCATCACCGGTGAGCCAGAGCAACTGCGTACGTATGCCGAACTGGTGCGCATGACCGCCGAGATGCTCGTCGGCCAGCGCAATCAGCAGGCCGAGCAGCAATGGCGGCGCCAGCGTTGCGATGATCTGCTGGCGTTGCTGCTGAGCGAGGCGGGCGATTCGCCGCGACTGATCGATGAGGCGCAGCAGTTGGGGCTCAAACCGCAATTGACGCGGGTGCCGTATCTGTTCGAGCTGGGTCTTGAACATGGGCCGGGGCAAACCGTCGAGGCGCTCAGTGCCTGGCTGATGTCGCGTTATCCGGACAGTTGGTGCGTGAGTTCGGCGAAGTCGTCTCTGCTTTGGTGTCGGCCGGCGAGTCAGCACGTCGAGCATGATCGCTTGCTGGAAAAGCTCGATGGCCTGGGTTGGAAGATTCTGCGCATCGCCGTCGGCGGGCAGGCCGATGGACTGGCCGGCCTACGCCGTTGTTATCGACGAGTCGGTGATTTGCTCGCCTATGGCCGGGAAGTGTTGCCGCATTCGCGATTGCTGACGCTGAGCCGCTATCGGTTGCCGGTGATGCTGTGGCGCCATCGCAATGACGATGCACTGGACGAATTGCTCAAACCGTTGCGCAAGGTGATCGCCAAGGATGGCAACGGCCAGTTATTGGCAACGCTGCGCAGTTGGTGTGAACACGATGGCCAGAGTCAGGCGTGTGCCGATGCTTTAGGGATTCATCGCAACAGCCTGCGTTATCGGATGGAGCGGATTGCCGAGTTGAGTGGGGTTGATCCGCTGCGGCTCGATGGGATGCTGGCGCTGTATCTCGGGGTACAGCTGCTGCCACAGACAGATCCGGGTTAATTGGGCATCTTCAAAGACGCCTTCGCGAGCAAGCTCGCTCCCACAGGGGGAATACATTTCAAATGTGGGAGTGAGCTTGCTCGCGAAGGCGGCGGAACATTCAAAAACAGATCTTTTGTGAAAATGAACAATAAACGTCCCCGCCACTTGTGCAGCGGACAGGCGTCAAGGCGCAAGCCGACTGGCAGCATGAGGGCCATTGCAACCGGAGAATCAGCATGAAGATCGTCATCGCCCCCGACTCGTTCAAGGACAGCCTGAGTGCCCAAGGTGCCGCCGAAGCCATTGCCCTCGGCCTGGCGCAGGTCTGGCCGCAGGCCACACTGGTCAAATGCCCGATGGCTGATGGTGGCGAAGGCACGGTCGAATCGATCCTCGCCGCCTGCGAAGGTGAACTGCGCCGTACCCGTGTGCGCGGCCCTTTGGGCACTCCCGTCGACGCCGCGTGGGGCTGGTTGCCACACAACCACACCGCAATCATCGAAATGGCCGAGGCCAGCGGCCTGCAACTGGTGCCCCCGGGGCAGCGCGATGCCTGCATCAGCAGCACCTTCGGCACCGGCGAACTGATTCGCGCAGCGCTGGATGCCGGCGCGCAACGGGTGATTCTGGCGATTGGCGGCAGCGCGACCAACGATGGCGGCGCCGGGGCCATGCAGGCGTTGGGCGTGAAGTTGCTCGATGCGCAGCAGCAGTCGCTGGTACCCGGTGGTTTGGCATTGGCGCAACTGACGCAGTTGGACCTGAGCGAACTCGACCCGCGTCTGGCGCAGGTGCGTTTCGATATCGCCGCTGACGTGAATAACCCGCTGTGCGGCCCGCACGGTGCCTCGGCGATTTTTGGCCCGCAGAAAGGCGCGTCACCGGCGCAGGTGCAGCAACTCGATCAGGCCTTGGGGCACTTCGCCGAACTGTGTGCTCAGGCATTGGGCAAAGATGTCCGCGATGAACCGGGCAGTGGCGCGGCGGGTGGTTTGGGCTTTGCCGCCAAGGCTTTTCTCGGCGCGCAATTTCAAGCCGGGGTTGAAGTGGTTGCCGAACTGGTCGGCCTCGGCGAAGCCGTCAAAGGTGCCGATCTGGTGATCACCGGGGAAGGGCGATTCGATGCGCAGACCTTGCGCGGCAAGACGCCCTTCGGCGTGGCGCGGATTGCCAAGCAACACGATGTACCGGTGATTGTCATCGCCGGCACCTTGGGCGAGGGTTATCAAGAGCTTTACGATCACGGCATCGATGCGGCCTTCGCTGTGACCAGTGGCCCGATGACGTTGGAGCAGGCCTGCGCAGAGGCTCCGCGTCTGTTGCGCGAACGCGCTACCGATATTGCCCGCGTCTGGCAGATGGCGAAACACAACGTGTGAAACAGGTCCACAGGGTGTTTCAATCTTGTAACACCCTGAAAAATAGTTGCCCCTGACCCGCAATCTTCCTCAAGCCTGGCCGATACAGCTGACAGGCGCGCACATAACTTCCTAAAACAGTGACGCCGGACTGAGCCCGCCCCCCTCGGGCCAGTGATGACGCATGGACGCTCGTAGTTTCTATCTTCCGAGAGCTCAACTATGTCCCTGCGTAACCTGAATATCGCGCCCCGTGCCTTCCTCGGTTTTGCCTTTATCGCCTTGCTGGTGATCGTCCTCGGCGTGTTCGCCGTCAACCGCATGTCGATCATCCGTCAGGCGTCCGTCGAGATGGATTCGACGCAACTGCCCAGCGTGACGCAACTTGCCGTAGTGACAGAAAACGTCCTGCGTCTGCGCATTCTGTCGTTCCGCGTGCTGGTCAATCGCGAAGCGGCCGGGTTGCAGGAAGCGCAGACCCGCATCGGCGTTCTGGTCGACAAGGTTCACGCGGCGCAGGCCAGTTACGCCGCACTGCCGGCAGGCCCGGAAGAGCGGGCGTTGTACCAGACCTTCGCGACCACGCTGGACAACTACCTGCAAGCGCAGAATCAGATGATGGAGCTGTCGCGTCAGGACAAACTCGACGAGATGCGCACCCTGATCAACACGCGCATCAAGGACGGCACCGACCAGATGGGCGAACAGCTCAACAAACTGATCGCCATGAATGCTTCCGACGCGAAAACAGCGTCGATTCAGGCCGGCCAATATTATGACAGCGCCATCACCGGCATCATTATCGTCGCCGTATTCGCGGCCGTTGCCACCGTGCTATTGGCCTGGTTGCTGACCCGCAGTATTGTCACGCCGCTGAACAGAGCCGTGCAGGCCGCGCAAACCATTGCTGGCGGCAACCTCACCAAAGTCATCGAAGTCGACGGCAAGGACGAACCGGCCCGCCTGCTCGAAGCGCTCGCCGCCATGCAGACCAACCTGCGCAAAACCATCGAGCAGATCGCCGGCTCGGCCACGCAACTGGGCGCCGCTGCCGAAGAACTCAGCGCAGTAACCGAAGAGGCCTCCCGTGGCCTGCAGCAGCAGAACAATGAAATCGAACAAGCCGCCACTGCTGTCAACGAGATGACCGCTGCCGTCGAGGAAGTCGCGCGCAACGCCGTGTCGACTTCCGAAGCCTCGAACCAGTCGACCCACGCCGCCCGCGAAGGTCGCGATCAAGTGGTAAAAACCGTCGACGCTATCCAGACCATGACCCACGACGTGCAGAACACCGCGCACATGATCGAAGGCCTCGCCGCGCAGGGCCGTGATATCGGCAAAGTGCTCGACGTGATCCGCGCCATCGCCGAACAGACCAACCTGCTGGCACTCAACGCGGCCATCGAAGCGGCGCGCGCCGGTGAGGCCGGACGCGGTTTTGCCGTGGTCGCGGACGAAGTGCGCGCGCTGGCCCATCGCACCGCGCAGTCGACTCAGGAAATCGAAAAAATGGTCGCCGGCATTCAGAACGGCACCGGCGAAGCGGTTTCCTCGATGCAGCAAAGCAACCAGCGCACCCAGTCCACCCTGGAAATGGCCCGCGCGGCCGGCGTGGCGCTGGAGCAGATCACCCAGTCGATCCATCAGATCAACGAGCGCAACCTGGTCATTGCCAGCGCCTCGGAAGAACAGGCGCAAGTCTCGCGCGAGGTCGACCGCAACCTGGTCAACATCCGCGATCTGGCCACGCAATCGGCTGCCGGGGCCAACCAGACCAGTGCCGCGACCCACGAACTGTCGCGTCTGGCGGTGGATTTGAACGCCATGGTGGCGCGTTTCGTGATTTGAGATACGGTGAAGGCTGGAGACCGCGCAATCAGGAGACGTACATGCGCTATTCAGCCTTGACCCAACGAATCGCCGGCGAAGGAGCAGCCGCTTGGCAGATTCACGACCGAGCGCTGGAGTTGCGCGCCGAGGGTGTCGATATCCTGCTGCTGAGCGTGGGCGATCCGGATTTCGATACGCCACTGCCGATCGTTCACGGCGCGATCGACAGCTTGCTCGCTGGCGATACCCATTATTCCGAAGTGCGTGGTCGTTTGGCGCTGCGCAAGCTGATCGCCGAACGCCATCGTCGGCGCAGCGGGCAAGCGGTCGATGCCGACCACGTGATCGTCATGCCCGGTGCGCAATGCGCGGTGTATTCGGTGGCGCAATGCTTGCTGGATCCGGGCGATGAAGTGATCGTCGCCGAACCCATGTACGTCACCTACGAAGGCGTTTTTGGCGCTTGCGGCGCAACGGTGGTGCCGGTGCCGGTGCGCCCGGAAAACGGTTTTCGTGTCGACCCGGTCGATGTCGCTGCGCGCATCACCCCGAAAACCCGCGCCATGCTGCTCAACAGTCCGAACAATCCCAGCGGCGCGAGCCTGCCACTACTGATCTGGCAGGAACTGGCGGCGCTGTGCGTGCGGCATGACTTGTGGCTGATCAGCGACGAGGTCTACAGCGATTTGCTGTACGAGGGGCAGCACGTCAGTCCGGCGAGTCTGCCGGGCATGGCTGAGCGCACGGCGACAATCAACAGCCTGTCGAAATCCCACGCCATGACCGGGTGGCGCATCGGCTGGATGATCGGGCCGAAATCGTTGGCCGAGCATTTGGTCAATTTGTCGTTGAGCATGTTGTTTGGCCTGCCGGATTTTGTGCAGAAAGCCGCAGAGATTGCGTTGCAGTCAGACCTGCCGGAAGTGACGCAAATGCGCGAGGAATATCGCCTGCGCCGGGATCTGGTCTGCGAACGTTTGAGCGGTTGCCCGGGGCTGTACCCGATTCGCCCCGATGGCGGCATGTTCGTGATGGTCGATGTGCGCCAGACCGGGTTGGGCGCTCAGGCGTTTGCCGAGCAGTTGCTGGAGGGCTATGGGGTTTCGGTCCTCGTCGGTGAGGCGTTCGGGCCGAGTGCGGCAGGGCATATCAGGATTGGTTTGGTGCTGGATCGGGTGAAACTGGCGGATGCCTGTGCGCGGATTGCGCTTTGTGCGGCGCAGCTTTTACACGCGCGCAGTGCCTGATGACTTTGTGTTGCCTGTACCGGCCTCTTCGCGAGCAGGCTCGCTCCCACACTGGACATGCATTCCCCTGTGGGAGCGAGCCTGCTCGCGAAGGCGGCATGACTGCCACCCGAGAATTCAGCCCTGCCAGGCCGATGGATTCACCAGATTCGCCGGCTTCTCTCCCTTCAGCGCGGCCAACAGGTTCTCCACCGCACACCGCGCCATCGCCTCGCGCGTTTCATGCGTCGCCGAACCCATGTGCGGCGTCGCCACCACATTATTCAGTTGCAACAGCGGCGAGTCATGCTGCAACGGCTCGCGCTCAAACACATCCAGCCCCGCCGCACGAATCCGCTGGTGACGCAGCGCATCGATCATCGCGGCCTCATCGACCACCTTGCCCCGCGAGATATTGATGAAGATGCTTTCCGGGCGCATCAGCGCGAACTGCTCGGCGCCGATCAAGCCTTCGGTCTGCGCCGTCAGCGGCAAGGTCAGGCAAATGAAATCGGCCTGCTTGAGCAAGTCTTCAAGGCTTCGATACTGCGCATCAAAACGCGCCTCGACCGCCGGCTTGCGCGACTGGCTGTGATAGAGCACCGGCATGCCAAACCCGAAATGCCCACGTTGCGCCAGCGCTTCGCCGATGCGGCCCATGCCGATGATGCCCAGCGTCTTGCCATGCACATCGGTGCCGAAATGCGCCGGGCCGATGTTGCGGCTCCATTGACCGCTGCGCACCATGTTCGCCAGTTCCACCACACGCCGCGCGGCGGCGAGGATCAGCGCGAAACCGGTGTCAGCGGTGGTTTCGGTGAGCACGTCCGGGGTGTTGCTCAGGAGGATCTTGCGCCGGGTCAGGTAATCGATGTCGTAGTTATCGACACCCACCGATACGCTGGCAATGGCCTCGAGTTGTGGCGCGAGATCGAGCAACGCCGCATCGAGCTTCAGGCTGGCGCCGAGCAAACCGTGGGCGCGGGGCAGGGCATCACGCAATTGCATGAGGCCGTCGGCATCGAGGCTATTGATCAGCGTTACTTCGTACTGTTCCTGCAGACGCGCCATCAGCGCGGGCGAAAGTTTCTTGTACAACACGATCTGTTTTTTCATGGCAGAAGTCTCTTCAGGAATGCGCTGGCACGGCAGGCGTGGCAACGGCTTTGGCGACGACGCGATCACTGGCGCCGGGCTTGAGAAAAATCGTCAGCACCACCGACAACAGCAACGCGCCGCTCATCAGCAGATACGAAGCACCGGGCGAACCGGTGGAGCTGTTCAAATAACCGACCAGATACGAGCCGCCGAACGAACCGAGCGCGCCCATGCTGTTGATCAACGCCATCGCGCCACCGGCAACGTTGGCCGGCAGAATCTCCGGGACGATGGCAAAGAACGGCCCGTAAGGTGCGTACATGCAGGCGCCGGCAATCACCAGCAGCGTGTACGACCACCAGAAATGCTCAGCACCCAACGCGTAAGAACCGTAAAACGCGATGGAGGCGATCAGCAGCGGCGGCCAGACAAAGCGTTTGCGCTTCTGCAACTTGTCCGAACCCCACGACACCACAAGCATGCCGATCACCGCCGCCAGGTACGGCAGCGCCGACAGCCAGCCGGCCTCGATCATGTCCATTTGCGCGCCGGACTTGAGGATCGACGGTAGCCACAACACGAAACCGTAAACGCCGATGCTCCAGCAGAAAAACTGCAGCGCCAGAATGATCACCTTCGGCGAACGGAAGGCCTCGGCGTAGTTCTTCACCGCTTTGATACCGACCTGTTCAGCCGCCAGCGCACTTTCCAGATCCTGCTTTTCCTGGTCGTTGAGCCACTTGGCCTCGGACGGACGATCATCGGCCAGGCGCCACCAGATAAATGCCCAGAGCACCGCCGGCAGGCCTTCGATGATGAACATCCAGCGCCAACTGAAATGCTGCACCAGATAACCCGAAACCACCGACATCCATAGCATGGTCACCGGGTTGCCAAGGATCAGAAAAGTGTTGGCCCGCGAGCGTTCGGCACGGGTGAACCAGTGGCACAGATAGACCAGCATCGCCGGCATCACAGCGGCTTCGACGACGCCGAGCATGAAACGGATGACGATCAGCCAATAGGCGTTGGAAACCACGCCGGTCAGCGTGGCGAGGCCGCCCCAGAGAATCAGGCTGACGAAAATCAGTTTCTTCACGCTGTGTTTTTGCGCGTAGATCGCGCCGGGCACCTGGAAGAAGAAGTAACCGAGAAAGAACAGCGCGCCGAGCAGCGACGACAGCCCCGGGGTGATCATCAGATCGGCAGCCATGCCGGACGCAGCGGCGAAGCCGTAATTGGCGCGATCGAGATACGCCAGGCTGTAGGTGATGAACACGATGGGCATGATGTACCACCAGCGGCGGGTGGCGAGGGTTGCGGTTTTCATGGGTCTTGCTCCTGAGCTTGTTGTTTTTGTCGCAGCAGGTTCAATTATTTGCGGTGATCAGGCTGGCCTCTTCGCGAGCAAGCTCGCTCCCGCATTTGGAATGCATTCCCCTGTGGGAGCGAGCTTGCTCGCGAAGGCGGCCTCAAATTCAACGGATAACTCCAGGCGGGTTGGAAGGCCCTCCATATCCCCGCGACTCTGCACCGCCCGACTGCCAATCCAGTTCGCACGCTGCACCGCCTCGGCAAAACTCTGCTGTTCGAGCAGGGCACTGATCATCCCCACTGCAAAGCCGTCACCGGCACCGACCGTGTCGACGACATGCGCCACCGGCACACCGGCGACAAATCCCGACGCCAGATGCGTTCGGTAATAAGCACCTTCCGGCCCGAGTTTGATCGCCACGGCCTCTGCACCTTGATCGAGATAAAACGCGGCAATGTCCGCCGGATCGTCAAAACCAGTCAGCAAGCGGCCTTCGCTCAAACCCGGCAACACCCAATGGGCGAGGGCGGCGAGGCGGTTGATTTCGGTGATCATTTCGCGCTCGCTGGCCCACAGGCTCGGGCGCAGATTGGGATCGAACGAGACGCTGCGCCCGGCATTGCGCATGCGTGTCATCAGCTCGAAAGACATCTCCCGCGCCGAGGCCGACAACGCCGGAGGAATGCCAGTCGCATGCAGATGGCGGGCGCTCAGCAGGCTGGCGTTGATCGACTGCGGCGACAGATGACTGGCCGCCGAACCGCGCCGGAAATACTCGACCTGCGGGTCGCTGCCATCGTCATTGCGCGATTTGAACTGGAAACCGGTCGGGTGCTGTTGATCGACATCGACATGGCTGCAATCCAGACCTTCCTTGATCAAGGTCTCGACCACAAAGCGCCCGAGCGAATCATTGCCGACCCGGCTCAGCCACGCGACGTTGAAACCCAAGCGCGACAGCCCGATCGCGACATTGCTGTCGGCCCCGGCGATACGCTTGTGGAAGCGCTCGACCGCCGCCAGATCACCGGTTTGTTCAGCCACCAGCATCGCCATGGTTTCGCCGAACGAAAGAATATCGATCTCAGACATGGGCAGGCTCCAGTCGGGATTGGCCGAGGCGGGCGAGGGCGGCGACGTGCTCGGTGGTCAGTTGCACCAGATCTTCGCCCTGCAACGGGTATTCGGCCGCGCGCATAACGCCTTGGGCCATGTGCCGCAGCAGTTGTTCCCACAGATGCAGGTCGCTGACGGCGGGCGGCACCGCCACCAGTTTGCCGTCGGGGCGGCGGGCCACGGCTTTGCAGTGCACATAGCCGACATGCCGGCCGAGCAGGCGTGCAGCGCTGGTGGCGGACTGGTCCTGCCACTGCCAGTTGCCGATATCGAAAGTCATCTTGATTGGCAGATTGTGCTGCTCGACGGCGGCGAAGAAACGCTGAAACGGTTCGATGCGTCCGCCGTGCAAGGTCTGGTCGTTTTCCACCAGCAGTTGCACCGGACTGTGCTGCAAGCGTTCGGCCAAGGCTTGCAGATCATTGTTGTCGGTGAAGTAACCGAGAGAAACTTTCAGCCATTTCGAACCGAACGCTTCGGCCTGTTGCAGCGCGGTAATCAATTCGGGATTCGGTTGCGCCTGACCGGCCAGCCACAGTTCGGTGGGTGAGGAATAGATGCTTTGCAAGCCTTGCGTCTGAGTGGCCATGGCCACTTGCGCAGGGTCTTCACGGGTCAGCAATTCTTCGCGCCACTCGATGCGATTGGCCCCGGCCGCAGCCAGAACGTCGATAAAAGAAGCTTGCCCTCGCTGACGCACGAGCTCGGCACCGTAGCTGGACAGACTGATGGAAACGGCGGGTTTGTTCATTGTTATTGACCTCTGAAACCGGTTTCATTTTTGTTCAAAAAAATATCGATGAGTGATGTGTTGTTTTTGCTGGCCCCTTCGCGAGCAGGCTCGCTCCCACAATGGAATGCGATCACCTGTGGGAGCGAGCCTGCCCGCGAAGGCGTCAGCTCAAACACCTGAAATCCCAATGGTCGACCCACGCTCAACCAGCACCGGCGCAAAATCCACCACCCGCGCCACCTCATCATCCCCACGCAAACGCTTGAGCAAACACTCAAACGCCCGCGCGCCAATTTCGGCCGTCGGTTGAGCCAGCGCGGTAATCCCGCTGCCCACCAACGGATACCAATCCAGATCATCCAGAGCGATCAGCCCGACATCCTCGAACAACCGCGTGCCCATCGCTCGCAATGCCGTTGTGGCAGCAAGCGCCGCCACACCATTGGCGCAAAATAGCGCTTTCGGGCCGTCGCCAGGAGTGTTTAAAAAGCTTTGAAGGCGGCTTTGCAAATCTTCGCCAGTTTCCAGCACCGTGCCGGTCAGATTTGAGCGCTGCGCAATCTGCGCCTGAAAACTGCTGACCCGTTCGATCCGCGAACTGGTGCCGTCATACGGTTCAGTGACCAGCACCAGATCCCGATAACCGCGCTGCTCCAAATGCGCCAGCGCCATCTCCACGGCTTGCGGGTTGTTCAGCCCGACCATGTCGCTGTCGAGCCCGTCGACCTTGCGATCCACCAGCACCAGCGGCATCTCGCGACGCAGCTCATGCAGTTCATCACGATGATGGCCCAGCGTGTTCACGATCAGCCCTTCGATGTTGTACGAGCGCAGCAGTGCGAGGTGCTGGCGTTCCTGCTCGTCATCGCGGTCGGTGTTGCACACCACCAGGCTGTAACCGTGCGCACGGCAAGCGGTTTCCACCCCGTGCATCACGGCAATCGAATAAGGGTTACGGATATCGGCGACGAGCATGCCGATCAGGCGGGTACGCCCGCGTTTCAGGCCGCGAGCCATCTGGTTGGGGCGATAGCCGAGTTCCGCGATGGCCTGCTCGATGCGCAGGGCAATGGTATCGGAGAGCAGGGCACGGTCATCGCCGATGAAGCGCGAGACGCTGGCCTTGGAGACCCCTGCGCGTTCGGCGACGTCAAGCATGGTGACGCGGCTGCGCTGAGCGGCAGAAAAGACGTTCAATTCGGTAGACCTTATTTTTGGAGGGTAGCGTTTCAATGTGCAAATACCGCTGAAACCGGTTTCAGAAGACACTATCAGACCCGGGCCGTCAACCTTCAAATGCGTCAGAAACATTCATGGCAAGTTGAATTTCCGACAGGCGGCTGCTTTACCTGTCAGATCTGACAGTAGGCAGTTTCCCAATAGCAGCGCTTAATTTCTTCAGGCCAAGATGACCAGCCAGTGAGAGACTCCATGCCGACCAAAGCGCCAATTACAGCCAGTAGCACATTGAGTTCCGCTGTGCTCCTGAGCCTTCCGCGAGTGGACGGAGTTGACCCCCAAGATCCGGCCGGAACATTGCCGCCGGATGCAAAGCAAGTCGGCATCGTCTGCGTGATTGACCGCTGGCTGAGTTTTCCTGTTTCTGGCGCGCGCAAAGACCGTGTGGAGATTTTCATTGTTGGTAACCCCGATTTTGTCGCTTGGGCCGAATATGGGGTCGCGGACGATGCTGTGGAATTTCGTATTTCAGTGGCTCCCGAGAAACTACCGGATGTGGCGACGTTCGAGTTGTTTTATACGGTCCGTTCGATCAACCCGACGACGTCGGAAAAACGACGCCTGACCTATGCAATCGTTGCGCCACCGCAACGATTGAAAGAGGCGGGTTTTCCCGACGCAGACATTTGGGGGTATATCGGTTGTCATAAAAATTATCCCGACGATCCGGAATCCTTGTTTATCTGGGAAGGGGGGCGCGTCGAGATTCCTTTTGATGATTTATTTGATCTCAACGATGTCCTCAGAGTTTATTGGCAAGCATGGGGCTCTCTATACGGGCCAGGAGAACTAGTAGATCCATTAACGCCAGAGTTCGAGTTCAATGAAGTTGTGACTGATGTTGTAAACAAGCAAGCGGTGAAGTTGGTGATAAAACCATTTGCCTCACATATAGAGCCGATGCGAAACAACCATTCAGCGACCGTCAATTACCAGTTGTTGCGAAATGGAATTCCTATATTTCGCTCTTTTACCGGGCTGGTGAAAGTAGACAGGGTGATTCCGGGACAAAGCGAATATTGCGCTGACTCAAGTTGGATGACTTGATCAGAGCGTAATAGTGGCAGCGATATCACGACTGCAGTTGGCGGCGTTCGCCATTGTCGAAGATGCATGGATTGAAGACATTTTCTACGCAATGGAGAAAGCACATGACAAGTATTCAAACAACGGCGTCAGGGTCACCAATGGGCATTTTGGCTGCGCCTACCCCGGAGTTACCGGATGGGCGCGGTCCAACCGGGAACATTATTCCGATAGCCGCGATCCCTGTGGGCGGCCCGCTGACACTGATGGTCAAGACTAATGTGTGGTTGAACCCCAACAACAGGGATCAGATCGCCCTTGATGTCACGCGAACTCAACCTCCGGCCAATCCGTTGCCGTCGGACTTCACGCGGTTACCTAGGGTGAATCTCGGTGACCTGGCCACCCGCCCTGTAGATTTTCCGATCACAGTGCCCACCGAATATCTGGGTGAGAATGCAACCCCGGTCGGACCGACGCCGATCTGGGTTCGTTGCGTTCTGTATGAGCGGGGGCTCAACCCGCTGACCGGTGATGTAATGCAGTTTTTTATCGACCGTACCGGTGCCTGGCAGGCGAAACCTGCACAAACAGGTACAAATCCCGGGCAGACCCCTGGCGCCAGAACAGTTCCGCCAGCCACGTTTCCAAATGCCCCCGGCGATCTCGATGACGCATGGGCGAACCTGCCAGGTAACTCAGGGGGATTGCAGGTAGAAATTGGTACCAGCTACCCCAACTTTCAGGCGGATGACACGTTGACCCTGTACGTGGCAGGAATACGTACCAACCCTCCGCAAGTGCCGCCTTTTTTTAACGGGCCAATGCCCACCGGTGGCAGGCTGTCCATCCCGACCGCAGAGCTGCGCAAGGTAACGAGCGGCCGGGCGTTCATCTGGTTCATTATTACTGATGCTGCTGGCAACCAGAGCGCATGGGGCGTGTATTTCAGAAACGTACGTTTTCTGCCACTTCCTAAATTGGGCGTAATTACCATCCCGGCAAACGAGGATGGTCTGATCGATTTAAATGATGCGCGTGCAGGTGTGAAGGTAAAAGTCAGCCGGTTGGTAGATACAATCGGCACCGACGGAGTGAGCCTGACGTACGGCGATCAACCAGCCCAGGATCTCCAATTCAATGCACTCCCAGAGCTGGAGTTCACCATTCCATGGTCGAGTCTGAGCAAACAATACTTTGATAACCAGACGGGAACGAATTTTGAGTTGGACGTGGTCGTCAAAGCTGACTTGATGCGTGGCGGTTTATCGATCGACGATGGAACGAAAACTGTAAAAACAGATTTCTCGACGCATCCGCCTTATACCGTCGACCCGACGAACCCGCCCCCTGAGGTTAATCCCGAGTTCCGGAAACTGATTGTCCGCGGCCAGGCCCCTGTCACCGACAACGTACTCGGCCCTCATGACGTCGATCAAACAGCCATAGCTCATATCGATGTATCGCCTGTCACAACCGGGACGACATTTCCCGATCCCGAAGCGGGCGATCTGGTCACTCTGATGTATCTCGGGAATCAAGGCGAAATTATCGTTAATTCAGTGTCAGTGACTACGTCGAATATCAATACAGTCATTCCGGTAGAGTTGCCATATACCGTTGTCGGTCCGGGTGGTATTGGACCTAAAGAAGCTTGGTGGATTTATGAAAACCCGGCTCGAAATAATACTCAAGAGGCGGAAAAACAGACGGTAACTGTCAACACTGTAGTCATCGTCCTCGATAAACCGGTATTCCAACGTCCACCGACCGATGGCACCGAATATCCAGACATCATTTGCGAGAGTTTGACGGGGGATGATCACGTTGCGACGTTCAAGATTCAGCCCAATGATCATTTCACCGCCGGGATGGACATCACATTCAATTGGAAAGGCTGGCATGACGACGCTTATACCGTAGATGCACCGGCCAATACCGTGTTTAGTGAGACTCGTGCTATCACCCCGGCGGAACTAACGGCTGGTATGTTATGGGAAGTTCCGTATACACCGAATATTCGCAATCTTCCTCGTCCTCCTGATACCCCACCTGATCCAGCCGAGTTTTATGCGGGCTATGTGAAAATCTGGTACTCCACGCCGACTGTACCTACATCGGAAGTTGAAGAAATGGTGGTTTACTTGCTCAACGGTGACTACTTGTACTGCGAGTCGGAACCGGGTTGGAATCCTGCGCCTGCTCCTTAATCGGCAATCCTTGTTATTGCATTGCCGGGAGAGTGAAGTTCTCCCGGTAATGCAACCTCGTTGACGAATAAAAATGTACGTTGCATCACGATTTTCGACGATTAAACCCACTAACAAAGAGGATTATTCCTACAGAGATGGTTCGGGCTTGCAGGTATCCTCTGGCCCCCTCAACCACGGGTGACTGATGGGGCTTGATTATGTGAGCCGTCGTTTTTCCGTCCCGATTAAACTCAATGAGAAGTTAATATGTCGATCGAAAAAAGACTGGGACCGACAGTTTTGAAAATGACTGGCACGCTCTCGTGCGCCGCAGTGCTAGTTGCTTTCTCGGAGGCTTCTTTTTCGCGAAATCTCAATCCTGGCGAGGTCGAAACCGTATCCGTCGGTGCTACGCCAGAAGCCTGGTTCATCCCTTCCACCGCCACGCTCAACCTCAATGGTGGTGATGCGCTTAACATCGTTGTCGGCGGTGGGACGTTAAACGCGAATTCCGCCAACACTTCACAGATTGAAGCCTCCGCAGATGCCCTAGTGACTCTGGATGGGGCGAAGGTGACCGGTAGCAATTTTGACACTGCGCTGAGCTTGACCGACAGCTCGGCAGTGGTATCCGGTAGTACGCTGTCCAGCGATGGCAGGGCACTGTTGCTTGCGCGCGACCTGAACATACCCGTTGGCTCAACAGCGACCGTCACAGACAGTACGCTGGCAGGAGGTTTCTCGGGTGCAGCGGTGACATCCCTCAGTACGTTGAATCTGGTGAACAGCCGGGTTGAAGGGACCGACGCAGATGGGGTTGGCCTCGAACTTTATGGCGGCAACGCCAACATCAGTGCAGACAGCCGGGTCATCGGAGAGCAGAACGGGATCATCTTCGGCGAGGACACCGTTTTGAACCCGAGCGATGTCACCGCACAGAGCGTATTGAAGGTTGATGGGTCAACCGTGCAGGGGCGCACCGGCGCAGCGATCAAAGTCGATTTTGCGACGCCGGACGATCAACCGGTCTTGATCGAAATATCTAACCGTTCGAACCTGATCGGCGGTAACGGCAATATCCTCGAAGTCATCGATGGCGCAGCGGCGCGATTTCAGGTCGACAACAGCCAATTGACGGGCAATGTGGACGTTGCTGACGGTGGAACCGCCGCCGTTTTCTTGCAAAACAATGCCAGCCTTGACGGCAATTTGCTCAACGTTGGATCTGTTTCGCTCGATACCCGAAGCATACTCACCGGTAACATTCAGGGCTCCGGGACTGGCGTCGTGACGCTGGACAACGACTCGATCCTGCACGGTTCGGTTACAGGCGTCAGTACTATGTCCATCGGGCGTGGCGCTGAATGGAACCTGGTTGGCAACAATTCGTTATCGAATATCGAAATGCAGGGCGGGAACGTGAGATTCGGCACGCCCGCCGAGTTCATCCGCCTGGACGTTGCCAACTTGTCAGGCAACGGCCGGTTTTTTTTGGATGCTGACGTGTCCACCGGTGAAACCGACTTTCTCAACGTTACGGAATCAGCCAGTGGCCGTCACGAGCTGGTGGTCGGTGCAAGCGCCAGCGAACCTGTCACTGGTGCACCCGTTCAAGTGGCTAACATCGCTGGCGGGGATGCTCAGTTCGATCTGAAAAACGGTCAGGTTGATCTTGGTGCTTTGGCTTACAAACTGGTGCGAGAGGGCGAAGGTATTTTCCTGCGAACTGATGGGACAACGCCGAGCACAGGTTCACAAACAGCATTGGCTATTGCCGGTACCGCACCCACGGTTATCTATTCGGAAATGACCACTCTCAATACCCGCCTCGGCGACCGTCGCATGGCCGGCACTCAACCCCGGTCGCGATCGGTTGCTGCACTGGACTCAAATAATCAGAACGCGACATCCGGCCTGTGGATACGGACTCATGCCAATCAGTACAACGTCAAGAATGCCTACGGTGATGGTTATAAACAAAATCAGACTGGCGTCTCCTTGGGGGTGGATACCCCATTGCCGATTGGTGATGGCCAATGGTTGATTGGGGTTTTTGGTGGATACAGCACCACTCGCCTTGACCTTGCCCGTGGCAGCGCCGGCACGATCGACAGCACCTATGGCGGGATGTATCTGTCGTGGTATGACGAAATGACCGGGTACTACGTAGATACCGTTGGCAAAATCAACCGTTTCAGTAATGACGTTAAAGTCACCTTGAGCGATGACACTCGAACAAAGGGTGACTTCGATAATTTCGGCATCAGTGGAACCGTCGAATTGGGTAAGCATATTGACTTGAACCGAGGCTACTTCATCGAGCCCTCTGCTCAGGTTGGTGTAGCGACCGTGAAAGGCAAAGACTATAAGTTGGACAATGGACTGCAGGTAGACAGCAACGAGACCCGCTCATTGCTGGGCAAGGTCGGAATGACAGTTGGCCGCGAGGTGGTGCTGAACAATGGCGGCAAACTGCAACCCAGGCTGCACGCGGCGGTAAGTCATGAATTCGTCAACAACAATCGTGTCAGCGTGAATGACACTGACTTCAACAACGATTTGTCCAGCACCAGTCTTGAGCTGACCGCTGGCCTGAACTGGGTGCCAGCCAATAACAAATGGCAGATGTATGGTGAGATAGGGACAAGCAGGGGCAGCAAAGCTGACCAGGAACTAGGTGGGAGTGTCGGGTTAAGCTTCAATTTCTGACCGCATCAGCAAAAAAAAAGGAAGCTTCGCAGCTTCCTTTTTTCCGTCGTCAGTAAGTGTTTTTTCTTTTGCTCAGGTCGGCGGCAACGACAAACTCTCCAGTGATCGGGAATTCTTCGTTGCCGTTCTCTCCTCCATGGTCATAGGTGCCGGACCAAGTACCACTCAGTGTTTTTTCAATGTCGTCATATTTCACTGTCAGGCTCCCGTTCACAGAGACGTGCAGGTCACCCGTCGCGGGATTGGAATAGTAGGTGCTGCTAACATCATCGCTATCTTTCGACAGGTCATATGTCATCGATTGGGGTTTGAAAGGGAACACAAACTCAAGCGTTCGTGTCACACCATCCTTTGTGTATCCAGCTGTCAGGACGTAACGAGTGCCTTCCGGGTAGGGCTTCGGCCCGAAGGAAGGCGCAGAGGTAGATCGAAACTCCATGAATAGAGGAACTTTGACAAACCTGTAGCGTGGATTGGCATCGCCGTTGATCGTGGCCGACAAATAGGTATGCGCTGAAGCTGGAAAGATTGTCGCGTAGGCACGGGCTGCATAGCTCATGAGTTTTATCTCCATACAATATGGTGGGGGACATCCAAAGACTGACCCGTCCTACTTCTGGATGTTGTATGGAAGCCTGAATACAGTACGCCTGTAAACTGTCAGTGTTGACAGTTTACAGGCGTACTTTTTTGTGATTTTTAACGGTTATAACATGCCGTGTTTTTTCAGCCGAACAACCCTGCTGCAATGTTGATCGAGAACCCGAGGATCGCCGTATTGAACACAAACCCGATCAACGACTGCGCCAGCACAATCTTTCGAATATCCCGCGTTGCAACACCTACATCCGCCGTCTGCACCGCTACGCCGATGGTGAACGAGAAGTACAGAAAGTCCCAATAGTTGGGCGTGGTCAGCCCTTCGGCAAAGCGCAACGCCGGTTCCTTGCCATCCCAGGTGTAATACAACCTCGCGTAATGCACGCAGAAAATCACTCCGATCAGCAGCCACGAACCAATCACCGTCAGCGCGGTGAAACCGTAGTGCATGAGCTTGCGCGTGGTTTCCAGATCCTTACTGCCGGCCAGCTCGAAGGTAATGGTCGCCAGACTCGCCAGCGCTGCGATGCACACCACGAACAGCACCAGACCAGCATTTTCGTCTTCGACTTCAGCGATGCGTTTGACGTCCGGGGCCTTGGCACGCACGGTCAGCCAGAACATCAGTATCAGGTAAGTCCAGACACCGGCGTTCCAGCCGATGAGGATTTTGCTGACGATGGAATCGGCGGGGGCCAGCAGGCCGGTGGCGAGGCCGAAGAGGGCAGCGGCAGACAGGCGAGGATGGGTGCGGGCGAGGAAGCGCATGGGGACTCAATGGGCCAGGGTGGTTCAGACACCTTAGCCCAGCGATGGAGGATATGACCACTGGCTCGAGTTTATGAAGATCCCTGTGGGAGCGAGCCTGCTCGCGAAGGCGTCGGTACATTCAACATCAATGTTGGCAGACCGGACGCTTTCGCGAGCAGGCTCGCTCCCACAGTTTGGATTAATGGCGTTTGGTGAATCGTTGTACGAGCTGCATGACGACAACAAAGAATACCGGCACAAAGATCACTGCCAGCGTGGCGGTGATCATCCCGCCGATCACCCCGGTGCCGATCGCTTGCTGACTCGCCGAGCTTGCGCCCGTGGCAATCGCGAGCGGCACCACGCCGAGAATGAACGCCAGCGAAGTCATCACGATCGGCCGCAGACGCAGGCGGGCTGCCTGCAACGTTGCATCGATCAGGTCGTGACCTTCGTCATACAGGCTCTTGGCGAACTCGATGATCAGGATCGCGTTCTTCGCCGACAGACCGATAATCGTGATCAAACCGACCTTGAAGAACACATCGTTGGGCATGCCGCGCAGCGTCACGGCCAATACCGCACCGAGCACACCCAACGGCACCACCAGCAACACCGAGGTCGGAATCGACCAGCTCTCGTACAGTGCCGCCAGACACAGGAACACCACCAATAGCGACAAGCCGAGCAGGATCGGCGCCTGGTTGCCGGACAAGCGTTCCTGCAACGACAGCCCGGTCCATTCCTGGCCCAGACCTTTCGGCCCCTGCGCAACCAGACGCTCTACTTCCGCCATGGCTTCACCGGTGCTGTGCCCCGGTGACGGTTCGCCGGAAATCGCGATCGCCGGATAGCCGTTATAACGGGTCAACTGCGCCGGGCCCTGAATCCAGTTGGCCTGGACGAACGCCGACAGCGGCACCATGTGCCCGGCGTTGTTGCGTACATGCATTTTCAGCAGATCGGCGACCTGGCTGCGCTGATCACCTTCGGCTTGCACGACAACGCGCTGCATGCGCCCCTGATTGGGGAAATCGTTGATGTAGCTGGAACCGACGGCGGTGGACAGCACATTGCCGATATCGGCGAACGATACGCCCAAGGCATTTGCCTGCTTGCGATCAACGACCAATTGCACCTGCGGCGCTTCGGCCAGCGCGCTTTCACGCACGTTCATCAACACCGGACTTTTTTCCGCCGCCGCGAGCAGTTCTGTACGTGCCTGCATCAAGGTCGCATGGCCGAGGCCACCGCGGTCCTGCAAACGGAACTCGAAACCGCTCGAGGTGCCGAGGCCATCCACGGGCGGTGGCAGTACCGAGAACGCCATGGCGTCCTTGATCTCGCTCAGCGCGATATTGGCGCGATCGGCAATCGAGCTGGCGGAATCATCGCTGCTGCGCTGCGACCAATCCTTCAGCGTCGAGAACGCCAACGCCGCGTTCTGGCCGCTGCCGGAGAAGCTGAAACCGAGAATTACCACCGTGTCACTGATTCCCGGCTCGCCGGCGTTATGCGCCTCGAGCTGTTCAGCCACGGTCACCGTACGATTCTTGGTTGCACCGGGCGGCAGCTGAATGTCAGTGATGGTGTAACCCTGATCTTCCACCGGCAGGAACGAGGAGGGCAGGCGTGCGAAGCACAGGCCCAGCCCGACCAGCAACACGACGTAAATCAGCAGATAACGACCGCTGCGTTTCAGCGCATAGCCGACCCAGCCCTGATAACGATCGGTCAGGTGCTCGAAGCGGCGGTTGAACCAGCCGAAGAATCCGGACTTCTCGTGATGCTCACCTTTGGCTATCGGCTTGAGCAGTGTTGCGCACAGTGCCGGCGTAAGGGTCAGGGCGAGGAACGCCGAGAACAGAATCGACGTGGCCATCGACAGCGAGAACTGCTGGTAAATCACCCCGACCGAACCTTGCATGAACGCCATCGGAATGAACACCGCCACCAGCACCAGGGTGATGCCGATGATCGCGCCGGTGATCTGCGTCATCGCCTTGCGCGTGGCTTCCTTGGGCGACAAGCCCTCGGTGGCCATGATGCGTTCAACGTTCTCCACCACAACTATCGCGTCGTCGACCAGAATGCCGATGGCCAGCACCATGCCGAACATGGTCAGCACGTTGATCGAGAAGCCCAGCGCCAGCATGGTTGCGAACGTGCCCATCAGCGCCACCGGTACCACCAGTGTCGGGATCAGCGTGTAGCGCACGTTCTGCAGGAACAGGAACATCACCGCGAACACCAGCAACATCGCCTCGCCCAGGGTGTAAATCACTTTGGTGATCGAGACTTTGACGAATGGCGAGGTGTCGTACGGGATCTTGTATTCCACGCCCGCCGGGAAGTAGCGCGCCAGTTCATCCATCTTCGCCCGCACCAGCGTCGCGGTGTTCAGCGCGTTGGCCCCCGGCGACAGCTGCACGCCAACAGCGGTCGACGGCTTGCCATTGAGGCGCGTGCCGAACTGGTATTCCTGACTGCCGATTTCCACGCGTGCGACATCGCCGATACGCACGGTCGAGCCGTCGCGATTGGCCTTGAGGACAATGTCGGCGAACTCTTGCGGCGTCGACAACTGACCTTTCACCAGAATCGTCGCAGTGATTTCCTGACTGGACGGATTGGGCAAATCACCGATGCTGCCAGCGGACACCTGCGCGTTCTGCGCCACGATGGCTTCATTGACGTCAGCCGGTGTCAGGTTGAACGCGATCAGCTTCTGCGGATCGATCCAGATGCGCATGGCCCGTTCGGCGCCATACAACTGAGCCTTGCCGACGCCTTCCAGACGCTTGATCTCGTTCATCACGTTGCGCGCCAGATAATCACTGAGCGCCACGTCATCGAGCTTGCCGTCGCTGGAGGTCAGGGTGATCAGCAACAGAAAGCCGGACGAGACTTTTTCCACCTGCAAGCCTTGTTGATTCACCGCTTGCGGCAAGCGCGACTCGACCACCTTGAGGCGGTTTTGCACGTCGACCTGCGCCAGTTCCGGATTGGTGCCCGGCTGGAACGTGGCTTTGATCGTCGCGCTGCCGAGGCTGCTTTGCGATTCGAAGTACAGCAAGTGATCGGCGCCGTTGAGCTCTTCCTCGATCAGGCTGACCACGCTTTCATCGACGGTCTGCGCCGAGGCGCCTGGATACACGGCGTAGATTTCGATCTGCGGCGGGGCGACGTCGGGGTATTGCGCCACCGGCAACTGCGGGATGGCCAGCGCACCGGCCAACAGGATGAACAACGCGACGACCCAGGCAAACACCGGGCGGTCGATAAAGAACTGCGGCATAGAAAAGCGTCCTGCTTACTGACCAGAGGTCTGGGCAAGTGGAAGAGGGGTGTCGTCGATCTGTACTTTTTCGCCGGGACGGGCGTGTTGCAGGCCTTCGATGACGATACGGTCGCCGGGCTTGAGGCCGCCGGTGACGATCCAGCGATTGTTCTGCACCGCGCCCAGTTGCACCGGTTGTTCGGCGACGCGCATCTGCTCGTCGACGGTCAGCACCTGGGCAATGCCGGCGCTGTCACGCTGCACGGCACGTTGCGGTACGGTGATACCGTTCTGGATAGTTGCCTGCTCGAGGCGCACGCGAATGAAACTGCCCGGCAGCAAGTCGAGATCCGGGTTGGGGAATTCGCTGCGCAGAATGATCTGGCCAGTGCCCGGGTCGACGGTGATGTCGCTGAACAGCAGCTTGCCCGGCAACGGATACAGGCTGCCGTCATCCTGAATCAGCGTGGCTTTGACCTGATCCTGGCCGACTTCCTGCAACTGCCCGGAGCGAAACGCACGGCGCAATTCATTGAGTTCACGGGTCGACTGGGTGAGGTCGGCGTGAATCGGATTGAGCTGCTGAATCAGTGCCAGCGGCGTGGTTTCGTTTTGCCCGACCAGTGCGCCTTCGGTCACCAGTGCGCGGCCAACACGCCCGGAAATCGGTGCAGTGACGGTGGCATAACCGAGGTTCAGTTTTGCGCGCTCGACGGCAGCCTTGTTGGCCGCAACGTCAGCGGCAGTCTGTCGGGCATTGGCGCGGGCGTTGTCGTAGTCCTGGCCGCTAATGGCCTGGTCATCGATCAACTGGGCATAGCGCTGCTCTTGCAGTTTTGCCTGGAACGCATTGGCTTCTGCCTTGCGCAGTGCGGCTTCGGCGCTGTCGAGGTCAGCCTTGAACGGCGCCGGGTCGATGCGGAACAGCACATCGCCCTTTTTCACGTCACTGCCTTCGCGGAAGGTGCGCTGCAAGACCACACCGGCTACCCGTGCCCGCACTTCGGCGATACGTGGCGCGGCGATGCGGCCGCTGAGTTCGCTGCTGATCGACAGGGGATGCGCTTCGATCGTCTCGATGCGCACCGTGGCCGGTGGCGTCTGATCCTCTGCCTTCGAGGACGAATCACAGCCGCTCAGTGTCAGCGCCATCGCGATCAGGCCGAGCCCGGCCAGCAGTTTATTCGACATGTACAACCCCCAATATTGATGTCCGCATCCTACGGGCAGACGCCGAGATTAGCGGTGAAGCTTTGTAGGCGCTGTGTGAAATTGTGTAAGGGTTTTGCTCAGGGACGGGTGAGGGCGTATATCCTTCAGGTCTTGAATTCTTTTGTGACGGTTCAACCGCTTTCGCGAGCAAGCTCGCTCCCACATGGGTTTTGTGAACAATGCAAAACCATTGCGGGAGCGAGCTTGCTCGCGAAAGCGGTCTGACCTCCACCACAGCAATATCTGGATCACCCCATGCCCAACATCCTCCTGGTCGAAGACGACACCGCCCTCGCCGAACTGATTTCCAGCTACCTGGAACGCAACGGTTATTCCGTCAGCGTGATCGGCCGTGGCGACCATGTGCGTGAGCGGGCGCGGGTCAATCCGCCGGACTTGGTGATTCTTGACTTGATGCTGCCGGGGCTTGATGGTCTGCAAGTCTGTCGTTTATTGCGCGCCGACTCGGCAACATTGCCAATCCTGATGCTCACCGCGCGCGATGACAGTCACGATCAGGTGTTGGGCCTGGAAATGGGCGCCGACGATTACGTCACCAAACCGTGCGAGCCGCGCGTGTTGCTGGCGCGTGTGCGCACCTTGTTGCGCCGCAGCAGCCTCGGTGAACCGTTGACCGTCAACGACCGCATTGTCATGGGTAATCTGTGCATCGACCTGTCTGAACGCACCGTCACCTGGCGTGATCAACCGGTCGAGTTGTCCAGCGGCGAATACAACTTGCTCGTGGTATTGGCGCGACACGCCGGTGAAGTGTTGAGCCGCGACCAGATCCTGCAGCGCCTGCGCGGTATCGAATTCAACGGCACCGACCGCTCGGTGGACGTGGCGATTTCCAAGCTGCGCCGCAAGTTCGACGACCACGCTGGCGAGGCACGCAAGATCAAAACCGTGTGGGGCAAAGGCTATCTGTTCAGTCGTTCAGAGTGGGAATGCTGAACTGATGTTTCGCATCCTGTTTCGCCTGTATCTGGTGACGATCGTCTCCTACAGCGCGGCGATCTATCTGGTGCCGGATCTGGTGGTCATGGCGTTCCGGGATCGCTTTGTCACTTACAACCTCGATTATTCGCGGGGTCTGCAATCGCTGATTACCCGCCAGTTTCACGCCGTGCCGCAGGCGCAGTGGCCGGCGCTGGCGGCGTCGATGGACAAGGATTTCCAGCCACTGCACATCGTTCTCGCGCGGATCGACGATGCCGAGTTCACCGCTATCGAGCAGGAGCGCCTGCGCCGTGGTGAAAACGTCGTGCGCATTGGCGATTGGGGCTGGCGCACGCTGGCGGTGACGCCGCTGGACGACATTTCGGCCGTGCAAATGGTCGTGCCGCCGGACCCGATGGACGTCAATCTGTTGTACTGGAGCATCAATGTGCTGGTCGGCGCGACGCTGCTCGCCTGCCTGCTGATGTGGCTGCGCCCCCACTGGCGTGATCTGGAACGGCTCAAAGGCACCGCCGAACGCTTTGGCAAGGGCCATTTGAGCGAGCGCACGGAAATCGCCCCAAGCTCAAACATCGGCAGCCTCGCTAATGTCTTTGACACCATGGCCGGTGACATCGAAAACCTGCTCAACCAACAACGTGATCTGCTCAACGCCGTGTCCCATGAACTGCGCACGCCGCTGACGCGTCTGGATTTCGGTCTGGCGCTGGCGCTCTCGGACGATTTGCCGGCTGCCAGTCGCGAGCGCTTGTTGGGACTGGTCGCGCACATCCGCGAACTCGATGAGTTGGTGTTGGAGCTGTTGTCATACAGTCGCTTGCAGAATCCGGCGCAAACGCCGGAGCAGGTCGAGGTGTCGCTGGATGAATTCATCGACAGCATTCTGGGCAGTGTCGATGAAGAGCTGGAATCGCCGGAGATCGTCATTGATGTTTTGCTGCACGGTCAGCTCGAACGATTCTCGCTCGATCCACGCCTGACCGCGCGGGCGATCCAGAATCTGCTGCGCAACGCCATGCGCTATTGCGAAAAACGCATTCAGATTGGCGTGCAGGTCAATGCCGAGGGCTGTGAGATCTGGGTCGATGATGACGGCATCGGCATTCCCGATGATGAGCGTGAGCGGATTTTCGAGCCGTTCTATCGACTTGATCGCAGTCGGGATCGGGCTACGGGTGGGTTTGGTCTTGGTCTGGCGATCAGCCGTCGCGCACTGGAAGCGCAGGGTGGCACGTTGACGGTTGAGTCTTCGCCGTTGGGCGGTGCGCGCTTCAGATTGTGGTTACCCACTACCGTCTAGCCTGCGAAGAATTCCCTGTAGGAGTGAGCCTGCTCGCGAAGGCGCCGAATCAGTCGCCCACTTCAGCGCTGGTTGTCCGCGATTTAGAGACGGCGCAGGCCTGCAGTTTTCTTACACTTTCAGCAGCTGCGCGCGCACCAGTCCCGCATGCTGCTCCAGTTCCGCCGACGAATGACGGCCAATCAACATCCACGCATGCTCACGCTCTGTCCAGTACACCACATTCATCTCACGCCGACGCTCATGGGCCAACGGCCGACTGCCGCTGTTTGAGCGCGTGACACACAGCGCCAATGGCCCATGCTTCGCATCCAGATAAACGATCTGCGCAATCGGCACACCGTCGTACTCAAGCATTTGTGCCCGTTTGAATTCAGCGCCCGGTAGCTTCAAAGTCGCTGGCGAAAGGTTCAGGCCCAGGCGCGCATCGACGGTGCGCAGTTGCGCCCGTTGGGAAGCTTCGTCGGTGGGCAGATGATCGAGCGTCTGCGGCACATACAGCGCCATATAGTCGCTGACCAATACGCGCCAGTTGTTCGATTGCGCGGCATGCCAGCCGAGGAACAAGCGGTCGGCCACCACGCCACCGGCCAATAGCGCTGCTGCGGCGCCACCGATAAACCAGCGGCGACTGAAGCCCGGACGTTGCGGTGAAGGAATGGCATCCAGCCGCGCTTGCAGGCGATCCAGCGGCGCCTGTTGAGCCAGTTCGTCATAAGCGTTCTTGTACGGCAGGTTGCTGCGGCTGAGCCATTGCACACGCAGGCTCAGTAACGGATCTTCGGTAATGGCACTGTCGAGTTGATCGCGATATCCGCCGTCAAGTTCGCCGTCCAGGTAGGCGACCAATTGTTCATCCGAAGGTGTGTTCATCAACGGTCTCCTTCGGTGGATTTCGGCACAGCCTGCAGTGGCGGGTATTCGGCGAGTTTCAGGCGGGCGGTGGCCAGGCGACTCATCACCGTGCCGATCGGTACTTGCAGGATCTCGGCGACTTCGCGGTAGGACAAACCTTCGACATAGGCCAGATACACGGTTTCGCGCTGGGTTTCGGGCAACGCATCGACGCGGCGAATCACTTGCGCGGCCATGACGTGAGTCTGCGCCGCATACTCGCCATCGAACGCCAGTTGGCCATCGGCATCCACCTGGCCCGCGCCCTGACGCACGCGGCGAGCGCGCACTTCGTTGAGCCAGATCGAATGCAGAATACTCAGCAACCAGCGATCCATACGCGTGCCGGCGACGTATTGACCGGCGCGCTCCAGCGCCCGCACACACGTGGCCTGCACCAGGTCCTCGGCCAAATGCCGATTGCGCGACAGCAGCAAACCGTAACGCCACAGTCGCGCCAGATGCTGTCCGAGTTCTGCTCTGAAGGCCTGATCGCTGACGATGATGGCTGCCCTTATAAATGCTCAGGTTTTTGATGAAACGTTGATGGCTTCGGCCAGGTCCTGGTATTCCTCGCAGGACGTACCGCAAATCGATTTGATCTGCTGCAACTGTTCCTGCGCCAGATCGACGCGGCCTTTGATCACATAGGCCTCACCGAGGTATTCGCGCACTTGCGCGTATTGCGGATCAAGCTTCACCGATTGCAGGTAATAACCGATGCCTTCGTCTGTTCTTCCCAGCTTGCGCGTTGCATATCCGCGATAGTTGAGAGCCTTGGCGGTGTTCGGTTGTTTCAGCGTGTCGAGCAGCGCCAGGGCTTCTTCGTAGCGACCGACCTTGGCGAGACGGTAGGCGTAATCGGTACGGTCAGCGTCCGGCAGCAGGCTGCTGGTTTGCAGCACACACTTCTGCGTTTTGCTGTCCCAGACCTGGCCTTTCGGGCATTCCGGTTTCTGCACCGGCGCTTCTTCATCACCATTGGCCAAGGCCAATTGGCTGGCCATCGCCGCGACCAGCAGCAACGGGGCGGCGAACATAACGGAACGGATAGTCATGGGCAAGGCTCCACAAGGGGTTATGTTTCACATTGAACACCACAGGGTGAATTTTTATTCATTGCTTTATCAGTGACTGTTCAAGTTCAGCGTAAATTCAAGCGTTATGCTCGGGAGCGTCTGCCGTCGATCCGATGTTTTGCCGTAAGGAGAGTTGCCATGACCGATCACGTCCATCATTCAGCCGCTGCGGGCTACAAAACCGCTGCCGACACTTATGTGAAAGGTCGGCCGGACTATCCGCCGCAGGTGACTGAGTGGCTGAATGCGACCCTGGGTCTGGATCGTCATAAAACCGTGATCGATCTGGGCGCCGGCACCGGCAAGTTCACCGGACGTCTAGTGGCGACCGGCGCGCAAGTGATCGCGGTTGAGCCGGTAGCGCAGATGTTGGAGAAACTCTCTGATGCATGGCCCGATGTGCTGGCCGTGAGCGGTACGGCGACTGACCTGCCGTTGCCGGACGCTTCAGTCGATGTGGTGATCTGCGCACAAGCGTTTCACTGGTTCGCCAGCAGCGAAGCGCTGACGGAAATCGCCCGGGTACTCAAGCCCGGTGGCCAGTTGGGGTTGATCTGGAATCTGCGCGACACCCAGGTCAGTTGGGTGCCGAAACTGGACGCCATCGTCAACGCACTGGAAGCTGACACGCCGCGCTATTACACCGGCGCCTGGCGCACAGCATTTCCGCACCCGGCGTTCGAAGCGCTGCAGGTTGAGCGGTTCCACCATGCTCATACGGGTTCGCCGGAAGACGTGATATTCAATCGAGTGCGCTCAACCAGTTTCATCGCCGCACTGCCGGATGCGCAGCGGGCAAAGGTCGATGAGCAGATTCGTGCGTTGATTACCGCCGAGCCGGAACTGCGTGACAGGGATGTGGTGACGGTGCCGTATGAAACGGCGGCGTATGTTGCGATTAAGCGGGGCTGAGGCAGCCGGGTTGCGAGAACGCCGGGCTAACCCAGTCAATGTTTACCCCGGCTCTGGTTGCAGCCGAGGTAAAGGTCTAATTTGTCATGTTGAACTTGCCATTTTTGATAAAGACTTGCTGCCCGTTTTTTTCATTCAGAGCTGTAAAAAACACTGTGCCCTCCACTTGCTCACCTTCTTCTGACGGCACGATAGTTAGCGTTATTTGTCCTGATGTTGAATAGTACGACTCCACATCACCAAGAGTGCCGACCGCATAGCTTCCTCGAAAGTCGCCGTCCCTGGTCAGCGGATAGGTCCCTGCCGTTACCCCCACAGGGAAATAGACACTCAGATAGGCGTGTCGCCGCGGAAGCGGTCCGTCGAATTCCTGATCGCCAATAGCTTGCCAAAAAGGGACAGGCACCGGGCGAGAGCTGATGGCCAGATTCACTAAGGTCGTATGAAACAACAAGCGTTCACCACCTTCCGTCTCGGCAGAAAACTCTCCTGTAGATGTGTACTCCGAATCACTCATCGCTCATGCTCCTGACGTATGACCTCGAAGGGAGCAAGCTCCCGGTGAAGGCTAAAGTTACCGCATCAGGGTTGGCGGCATAACTGTCAGACTTGACAGTTGACATCTGGGTTGATCAGGCATTCTTGAACGACATACACCTTGCCAGTGCTGACACCAACCCCTGTGGGAGCGAGCCTGCTCGCGAAGGCAATCTACCCGGCATCCGATAACCCGGATCAACTCACCCGAGCCAGATCCACTGCCTTCCTGTTGCGCTCGCGAACCCCACGCACCACCAGATACAACAACGGCCCAACCGAGACAAAAACCGCCGTCAGCAACAAATACGGCACCACCGACCAAACCGACTGCCCACGCGACCGGGCATCCTTGACCATCCACACCCCGGCCAGAGTCGCCAGCAGATACAGATCAATCACCACCTGCGCAGTATCGGGCCGCGACATCAGGCTGATGCCAAAATCGATCAACGACTGTTCAGCCTGCAGCATCACCGAAACGGTGTAACCGCTGAACGCGAGCAAAGCCGTGAGGGGCAGGGCGATAGACATCATGCAATCCTTCCTTGGTGTGATGAGAGAGTCGCCAGACTAACGTCACCGCGCAAAATTGGCCATTGACTTGCCATTAGCGCACAGGCTAATTTCCAGCCCATGACTTCGACTGTATCGCGCTGCCAGCCAAGCATTATTACCGCCATTCCTCATTTGGCGGGCTAGCTCACGACTGCAGCACCCAACCCGCCCTAGAGGCGGGTTTTTACTTTCTGTCTCCAGGGTTTTGAAAAATGTCAGGAGACGACCATGCCGCACAGCCCCGATCAACAAACCCTGCTTGAGCACTACGTGAAAAAGATCCTCGCCGCGCCGGTGTACGACCTCGCGGTGCGCACGCCTTTGCAAGCGGCGCCGGCGCTGTCGGAGGCGCTGGGCAACCGGATTCTGCTCAAGCGCGAAGACCTGCAACCGACGTTCTCCTTCAAGATCCGTGGCGCCTACAACAAACTGGTGCAACTCAGTGACGAGCAGAAGGCGCGTGGGGTGATCACGGCATCGGCTGGCAATCACGCGCAAGGCGTGGCGTTGGCTGCGCGCGAGCTGGGCATCGCAGCGACCATCGTCATGCCAGCGACGACGCCGGAACTGAAAGTGCTGGGTGTGCGCAGTCGCGGCGCTGAAGCGTTGCTGTATGGCGAGAGTTTCCCGTTCGCACTGGCCCATGCGCTGCAATTGGCGGAACAGACCGGATGCACCTTCGTGTCACCGTTCGATGACCCGGAGGTAATCGCCGGACAGGGCACCGTGGCGATGGAAGTCCTCCGCCAGCATCAAGGCACCCTGGACGCGATCTTCATCCCGGTGGGCGGTGGCGGTCTGATCGCCGGCATCGCGGCTTACGTCAAATATCTGCGCCCGGAAGTGCGGATCATCGGCGTCGAATCGGAACATTCAGCGTGCCTGAAGGCTGCATTGGAATCGGATCAGCGCGTGGTGCTGCCCAGCGTCGGCACTTTCGCCGATGGCGTGGCGGTAGCGCAGATCGGCGCGTTCGGGTTTGAGGTTTGCCGCTTTTGCGTCGACGAGGTAATCACCGTCAGCAATGACGACCTCTGCGCAGCGATCAAGAATATCTACGACGATACCCGCTCGATCACCGAACCTTCCGGCGCCTTGGCCGTGGCGGGAATCAAGCAATACGTAGCGCGAACCGGGGTGCGCGAGCAGACATTCGTGGCAATCGACTCGGGCGCCAATATCAACTTCGACAGCCTGCGCCATGTCGCCGAGCGCGCCGCAGTCTGCAGCGTCTCGGCGTGAAGCGTTTTACGGCAGTAACGGGCGCAGGAAGCTGCGCTCGTAGCTGACGATGAACTTCTTCTCGACCAGGCTGGCCACCAGTGCGGTGCTTTCCGGATCGGTCATCGCGATGTGCCGATAGCTTTCGTAATCCGCCAGCGACGGAAAACTGAACAGGCAATAAGCGATGTTGCTCGCGCCTTCGGACGGCAAAAAATAGCCGTGATGAGTGCCGCCCAAGCGCTCGACGATGCCGAGCCAGGCCTTGGCGTATGCCTCGAACTCGGGCAACTGGTATGGATCGATGACATATCGGACGTGGCAGGTAATCAAACGACGCACTCCTTGTTCGGGTTATTCCTGCAGTGCTGTACCGACTTTGTCCGACGCCGACCAGATGCGATATCGCACTTCGACGTCCGACGGCGCATACACCACGACCGGCAATTTGCTGTTGTACCGCAGCATGAAGCCGTCACCGACGACAGGCACGAAGGCGCGTTTCTTCTGGCTGCCGGGCGGGCAGGCCATCATCGTGCTCATCGGCCCAATGACCTTTTCCAGTCGATAGAACGGATAACCCCAACCTTCAAGATTCTTCTCATCGAGAACGCCGCCCAAACGCTGGCGGTTGCAGTCCACTTCAAGGGTTTTGCCGGCGAGGATTTCCACCTGGAAGTTCTCTTCCTGTTCTTGCTTGGGCAAGTGAATGACCTGGCGGGTGAACCCGGCTTCAGCCTTCGGGTACGGCGCGACGTCTTCAAGCTTGGCGGCGTGGGCGAGGGTGGACAGGCTGGCGATGAACAGCCCGGTGGTCGCGTAAACGCGGAAAGAACCCATGGAAGCCTCCGTGCGGGTGTAGGGTGGATGACGGGCATTCTTACCGTCATGGGCCGTGATTGCAAACCAGCGTCGAGTTGCAAATTGCAGTACCCGCCGAGGCCATTCTTGCAATTTGCAAGTAGCCAAATACTGGCACCGCCGCCAAGTGCCTGATTTCATGAGGGAGAAAATGAACCGATGAAAGGCACGCTTTATGCGTCTTTTCAGTGCGGCGCACCGGCCTTGGGCGCCTACACTCCAATGGGCATTTCGCAGTACCACCGCTTGTCGCACCAGGGAAACAGCGGGGACACACCCGTGCAGGAGCAGCAACGGTCAGCGTGAATACTTGATTGGCATCTCACAGTAAGGAGAGGGTTTCGCCATGTTTCTGTCTGCCTTGGAACTACGCAATATCATTGAAAGCAGCTTTCTGCCGAAACGCTGCCAGTGCACGCTGTCGCCGGACTTGTCGATGACCGTCAAGGTTTTCGGCGATCACCAGACCGATCAGGTCGATCTGCTGGTCAGTGGCATCGACGCCAGCCATCTCAACGGCTGTCGTGAAATCAACGAACTGATCGCCGGGCTGCGCTCAGATCTGAACCAGCAAACTGTGCAACATCACTACAGCCCACGCTCCAGAGTCGTCTAACGCACCGTTTCACCCAGTTCGACCGTCACGCGCCGGGCCTGCACAAAACCAAGGCCCAGCGCGAACTCGACCAGCACCGCGAGCAGAATCCCGGGGCCGGCATGGCCGTTCAGCCATTCCGCAAACCCCAACACCGCCAAACCAAAACAACCGACGATAAAGCCGTTGCTCAGCGCATTGCGCCCCAGCGACGGCGGTGCGTTGCGCACCAGATAAAACATCACCCCCAACGCCGCAAACAGCACCGCACTGCGCCGCGCGACAAACCCGGCAGCGTCGGAATACTCGATGCTCCAGATCGCCAGCAGCCTCTCCGGGAAAACGCCCCAGGCCAACGCCAGCAAAAAACACAACGAACACGTGAAGCCCGACAACGTGCGAAACGACAACTGCATGGCGAATCCTTGCGGCAGTGAGGAGGGCTCCGAGCATAACCGCCGAAACACCCCACGCCTACCGCAAAACCGCAAATCAGACGTTTCTGTCAGTTCTGGAAGTTGCACGCGTCAGACAATTTCCGATAACTGATTTCCTCAGGCTTACCGGCGTTGTCGATGTACTTCATGTCGGCCGTAACCACTTTGCACAGTTGCGTTGGTGGCTCGGTCAACGACACCACTTTGGCCACATGCAGCGGCATGCCGTACTCATACGGCACGGCTTTGGACGTGGCGGAAGTGTCATTGGCCTGGGCCAGCCCGGCAAACGCGGTGCAGGCGAGGGCGGCGGTGAGCAATAAAGGACGAATGTTCATGAAAGGACTCCCGAGTGGCGGTTCTAGCGTTCGGCGTGATGCACCCGAACCTGCCGCACTGGGCAACAGCCAAAACGGCTGAGGGCGTGCGGTTCAGTAGAGTTTTTGACCACGGCGTTAAGGGATGGTTAACCGAGCTGAACGCCGGCTGTCAGGGAGTGCGGCGGTTTTCTCTGGAAGGTTTGGCGAATTCCTACAAAGGCTGGTGCCTTGTCTGCTTCCGGCGGCTGGAGCGGGGCGGTTATCGTCGGTTGCCGCTGCAAAATCAGTGGTTCGGGTTTGGTCACCTGATAACTTCCCTTATTGCAGATGTGCCATCATTTGCGCTGCGGACATCTATGTCCGTGCGGTGCATAGCTGTGGCGGCTGTGTGCAGGACGCCTTCGGGCGAGCTGAGTTGGGGTTGTTCTCGGTTGACCAAGCCTGCACACAGTCCGCCTCCCACTGTTTGGTCACAGTGCTGGCGGTTACTTTCGCCCCAATTGAGTAATCACCTATGCCGATAATCAAACTGCTACAAAACCGCTATCTCCCCCTCAGCAGCAACGTCACCGAAACCCCGACACTGCTCATCGACACCCAAGCCAACCCGAAAGACATCCTCGAAGCCGCCGTCCAGCGCATCCGCGCCGCCGCCGATCTACTCGAAACCTTGCATTGCCTGTGCTTCAAACACGCCGACGTGCAAGACATTCCACACATAACCCATGCGCTTTACCTGCTGACGCAGGATGGCAATGATTTGCTGCAGGTGGCGCAGCAGCAGATGTTGAGTTGGAAGGCGCCGGTTTGATGGGCTAGTGAAAACGGCAGGGGTGAACAGCCGAATTTACGTGGGCTGATTCACTTGCTGCCGGTTAATGCAAGCGAGGCGTTGTGCGACTAACCGCTGGGGCTGCGGTCAATCTCCTAGTTTGTCAGGGAAAAATGAGAGGGGTGGGTGAGTGTCTTTCCACTGTTTTGCGAAAACTTTTGATTGCTCGATTTGCTCGGGTGTCATCTTCTCAGAAATTTCTTCTATCTTGCCGTCAACATAGTCTTGGATACCCCCGGCGTCATTCAAGTCTTTCATTAGATAAAACATTGCATAGCCTTCGACTAGATTCAGTGGGTAGCCAATTTTATCTGGTGTATGCGAAATGTAAGCACCATAGTTGCCCATGGCATCTTGCTCGCCAGTTTCAGCTGCAATTTTTAGCCAATGATGGACCGCCTGGATGTCGCCGTCTCTGTAAAGAACTTCCAGATAGTTATTCATCGCTTTAGGGTATCCACCCTCTGACGAAAGCCTTAACCAATTTC
Source organism: Pseudomonas sp. 43A (assembly GCF_013363935.1). Classification (NCBI taxonomy): domain Bacteria; kingdom Pseudomonadati; phylum Pseudomonadota; class Gammaproteobacteria; order Pseudomonadales; family Pseudomonadaceae; genus Pseudomonas; species Pseudomonas sp. 43A. The sequence continues at coordinate 4,069,995 of NZ_CP054880.1, read as the reverse complement.
GGACCGATTCGTCGCGTTTCCCAGGGATAAAAAAGAATCCCTTCCCCTGCCGCACACTCACCGCCATCCAATACTGCGCAAGTGGATAACCAGCGTTTGCTGACTTTTCAAGCCATTCGTCATTCAAAGTTATTTCATACATCAAGAATAAAGACTCAGCGTCACCGCTTTTCGCTTTTGCCAACGCTAGTTCTTTTGCATACGCAAGCCACTGAGCAGGACTCTTGGAACTGGCAGGGCAGTTATCCATTATCTTGCACAGATCCGAATTTTTGCGGCCTAACTGAATCATCGCGTATATGGAGCCATTCATCGCAGCCGTTTCATACCAGCGCTGTGCTTCGGGCGTCATGTATCGGTTGCGCTTTCTTAGCGCTTCGCCTAGGTAGTATTGCGATTCCACGTTTCCAGCTTGCGCTTCTTTTTCTAATACAGGAAAGGCTGCATCAAGCTTTAGCTGATTATATAAAATAATGCCTGCAGATACTTCGTGCGCTGGCTGCGACGCAAAAGTAAGTGTGGCACTTGTTAAAAATGTCGCGATAATAAAATATCTAAATGGCCTCACTGGCGTTAATATCCTAGCTTGTCCGGAAAAAATGAGAGTGGCGGGTGAGTGGTTTTCCACTCTTTAGCTATTCTTTCTGAATCTTCAATCTGTGCTGGTGTCATTTTCTCGCGAATTTCTTCAGCTTTTCGCTCAACATATCTTCCGATTCCGCCAGCATCACCTAGATCTTTAAGCAATGTAAAAAGCGCATAACCTTTAACTAGATCTAGGGGGTAATCCAGTTTGTCTGGAGTGTGGGAAATATAGGCACCATAGCTGCTTACTGCCACTTGGTAACCACTGCGGGCTGCTAACTCAAGCCACTGGCGAATACTCGCTGTGTCGCCTTCTCTATGTAAAATTTCCAGGTAATCCATCATTGCTTTTGGATATCCGCCTTCCGACGAAAGCAAAAGCCATTTTTTTACAGATGCATCACGTTTTCCAGGAATCAAGAAGAAACCTTCGCCCTGACGTTCGCTGACCGCCATCCAGTACTGCGCGAGCGAGTATCCTGCGTTTGCGGATTTCTCTAACCACTCACGATTAAGAGTGATTTCATACATTAGATACAAGGATTCGGGATCGCCTTCCTGCGCCTTTGGTAGAACTAATCCTTTAGCTTGTGCAAACCATTCCGCTTGGGTTTTCTTGAATGGAGGGCAGTTGCCAATCTTCTGACAAAAGTCATTTTTGTGTCGGCCCAGTTGAATCATTGCATAGATATTGTCTTTTTGTGCTGCCTTTTCATACCAATGTTGCGCTTCGGGGGCCATGTAACGAATTTTTTTACGAATGATTTCCGCCAAATAGTATTGAGAGTCCGAGTTTTCGTCGTTGCTTTCAATTTGGAGTTGTTGAGTCGCTGCGTTAATTTTGAGTTGGTTGTATAGAACTAATCCTGAAACTTTTTCAGGGGCGCTGTCTGCCGCCAGGCTTGGTTCTGCCCAAGAAAAAAGAGCAATTAATAAAGGCCAAGACAAAAATCTTGTCATTCTAGTTATCTGCCTAGCTTTTCGGGGAAGAAGGAGAGCGGTGGGTGAGTGGTTTTCCATTCCTCAGCGACAGCTTTTGAGTTCTCTAGCTGTTCAGGCGTCATTTTGCTCCCAATTTCTTCGAGAGTATCTTGAACGAAATCTTGAATCGCGCCTCCACCATCCAGCTCTTTCAGAAGGCTAATCAGTGCATAACCTTTAACAAGATCGAGGGGATAACCAACTTGGTCGGGTGCATGGGCAATGTAAGAGCCATAACTGCTAATTGCTTTTTGATCGCCCGTTTCAGCTGCTGCCTGAAGCCAATGGCGCACCCCTTCAAGATCGCCTTTCTTATACAGGATCTCAATGTATTCCATCATTGCTTTTGGGTTGCCGCCTTCAGAGGCAGCTTTCAGCCATTTGCTGATGGCCTCATCACGTTTTCCAGGTATAAGAAAAAATCCCTCACCTTGTCGATCACCGACGGCCATCCAATATTGCGCGAGCGCATAACCTGCGTTTGCAGATTTTTCCAACCAAGTACGATCGGAAGTTATTTCATACATTAAATACAAAGACTCAGGGGTGTCTGTGCTTGATGCCATTTTTCTAGCCTGAATCAACCAATCAGCGCTTGATTTTTTACTCGCGGGACAATTGGTCATTTTTCTGCAGAGGTCATCGTTTTGGCGGCCTAGCTGAATCATTGCAAATATAGAACCATTATTCGCAGCGGTTTCGTACCATTGCTGCGCTTCAGCAGTCATGTACCGACTTCGCTTTCGAAGTGCCTCGGCAAAGTAGTACTGCGAATTCACATTCCCTAAATCGGCCTCTTTTTTTAGTTCGGGAATCGCCAAGTCCAATTTTAGCTGATTGTATAACACCACTCCCAGGGTTGATTCATTTGTTTGCGAATGTGCTGAGCTGTTTGCAGATAGAGCGGCGATCAGCATTGCTAAAATAATTCTAAATGCTCGCACTGCTATTAATAACCTAGCTTGTCAGGGTAGAACGAGAGAGGCGGGTGATTGGCCTTCCACGTTTTTGCGAGCTCTTTTGCTGTTTCTATTTGCTCTTTTGACAGGTTTTTTTCTATGCCGGGTAATGTGTCATTGACGTCTCGTACTACATTGCCTCCACCATTAAGTTCCAGCAGGTTTGAAAGTAAAGCATATGATTTTATTGGGTCGAATGCGAAACCGTATTTTGAGTTTTCTTCGCCTATGTAGGATGCATATCCAAATACACCTTCTACGTAGCTCGAGTCAGCTGCTTTTTCGTTCCAGTTTCTGAACGAGGCTAAATCATTTTTTTCGATCATGATGGCGGCTAACCCCATCATTGCAAGTGGATAACCATTTTCAGCAGACGCTTTCATCCATCGTTCGATAGCTTGGTTGCGTCTCGAGGGTAGTAAAAATGAACCTTTTCCTTCTTGGTACTTTGTCGCCAGACGGAACTGCGCAAATGCGAATCCGTTCTCTGCTGACTTCTCCAACCAGTCATCGTTGCCTGTCATTTCATATAACAGGTACATTGATTCGCTATCTCCCTGCGTTGCTCGTTGAATTGCAAGGCTTTTAGCTTTAATTGCCCAGCTGCTAGGAGAGTCTTCACCTGGTGGACAGTTATTCATGGTTGAACACAAGTCGTCTTCAATTCTCCCAAGGCGAATCATAGAGTAGATATTCCCCTTTTTTGCGGAGCTTTCGTATGCTTTTTTAGCTTCCGGAGTCATGTAGCGGTTATTTTTTCTTAACGCTTCGCCCAGATAGTAAAGCGCCTCATCATCTCCGCCGTCAGCGGCGGTTTTCAAAAAATCGATCGCAGAAATGGCTTTGTATTGATTGTAGAGTTCAATGCCCTGGATTTTTGCCTGAAACTGTTCGTGCGTAAGAGCAGATGACTCAGTTGCTATTATAGTTAACAACGTTAACGCTGCAGTCATCAGTTTCATTGGTATCTTTATCGAACTCATGGGTGGTTGTTTCTTCTCCGCGAAAGAAAGGGCGGCGGTTAGTCTTCGATTAATATTCGGCGGGCCGCACCTCCCTAAAGAAATACCAAGAAAACGGAGTCAGTCGCTAAGTTTTTCGGGGAAAAAAGAAATCGGTGGATGGGTGGCTTTCCACTCTTGCGCAACGATTTTTGACTGTTCAATTTGTTGTGGTGTCATTTTTTCAGCAATTTTTTCAATTTTACGATCAACATAATCTTGCACTCCACCGCTGTCGCCGAGTTCCTTTAACAAAGAAAAAATAGCGTAGCCTTTAACTAAGTCCAGTGGGTAGCCAACTTTGTCAGGAGTATGTGAAATGTACGCTCCATAGTTGCTCAAAGCTGATTGTTCGCCAGTTGCTGCGGCCACTTCAAGCCAATGCCGAGTGCTCTCCATTTCTCCTTTTGCATACAGTGTTTCTAGATATTCCATCATTGCTTTTGGATTGCCACCCTCGGAAGAGAGTAGTAGCCATCTTCTTACTGATGCATCACGTCCTCCAGGAATGAAGAAGTAACCTTCACCTTGTCTTTCACTTACAGCCATCCAATATTGCGCGAGTGGATATCCTGCATTTGCAGATTTCTCTAACCACTTATGATCCAAGGTGATTTCATACATTAAATACAGAGATTCTGGATCGCCGTCATTTGCCTTCGGCAAAGTGACCTTCTTGGCTTCCACGAACCACTCGGCTTGAGTTTTTTTAGCCGGTGGGCAGTTTTCCATTATTGCGCAAAGATCATTTTTTGCTCTGCCCAACTGAATCATTGCGTATACGTTTTTTTTCTCTGCTGCCGACTCGTACCATAATTGTGCCTCTGGAGTCATATATCCATTTTTCTTTCGAAGAGACTCGGCAAGATAATATTGCGATTCAATTTCGCCTTTTTTCGCTTCTTCCTTTAATTGCGGAATGGCAGCGTCTATTTTCATCTGATTATAAAGAACAATTCCGCGTTGTTCACTATTCAGCGTGACCGAAGATGCACTGGCAAAATTAACGCTGCACGGTAATATTGAGGTTAAGCTCAAGCTAAACAGTAGAGCGATTTGATTTAGCTTTATTTTTGTAATTCTGTTCATTGGTAGCCTTTCAAATAGGGAGTCGCTCCGCTAGGGGAGTAATTTGGTTCAGGGATGTAATTTGTTTTGCAGTATTCGACCAGGTTTGCGCCAAGTAACTTTACATGGGATTTGTAGTTTTCGCGCGCTTCAACACCCGTATCATCAAATAGGCCAAGTACACTCTCAGCCATAAAGCTATCCAGTATTGTCCGGTTTTTGCAGTACTCTTGTTCTCCCGCCTGCTCTTTTATACCAAATTCATTCATGGACATGCAGGCGAGTTCAAATTGACTTTGGGCTTTGTCAATAGTGTTGGTTTTCTTTGCGTTGTCGACTATCCAGCGTGAAATTCTTTCTATAGCTTTTTGCTGAAGAACGTGAGCTTGGGGTTGGCTATATACGCGTCCCTTATCAGATATTCCATTGTCCTCAGAGGAGGCTACCGTAATTTTAAATGCTTCAGGTTGGCTTATAAGCGTTCTGAGTAGTGGACCCAGTGCGCTAGGGATTGCATTAACGATCCACTCTTCGAGTTCACTTTGGTTTCTGTAATTCATGATCGTGTGTGCAATCGGACCACCCTTGCCACTACGAGTCAAAGCCTGATAAAGATTCATCACAACATCCCAACGCAGCATATACGCCATCGTCACACTCAACCCGGCAGCGCCCAATGCGTTTAGCGCAGATGCATATTCACCCGCCTCAGGCTCCATCCACTCGACTTTACGGCCTTTAGTCTTATGCAACTCTTTGCGATACAGGTTGATGAGGTCAACTACTGCCTCATAACCAACTTCGAATTTAAAGCTACCGTTAGCACCAGGACCCAGCACTACCGCCGCTTTCAAGTTCAGAATAAACCGCCCCTTATCCAGAGACACCTGCGCCGTTCCCTGAAAGCCCGCACCTAACGCGACTCCAACGGAGCCGCTCAGCTTGGCCATTGTCAGCCATGGATTCGCGCTTTTCGCGTCTTTAGCGCTGCCAACGCCCATCGTTGGCGCGGTGCGCAGGGCGACGAGTTCTTTGGGCGGTGCCCAGTTCATTACTCCGGTGAGTTCAATCGCGGCTTGCAAGCCTCCAAACACGTTGAAACTGGCTTTTGCGCCGTTTTCGACTTGCACTTTGGCAAAGCGTCCGCCTCGCAGTTGATCTGTGCTTTTGGTATCGGTGTAGGTGCCGGATTTCGACTGGTGTTCAAGATCGGGAGTAGGGCTGTTGTCGCCGCTGTCGGCCTTGGCTTGTTTGGCGGCAGCGTGATCGGCACGTTCTTCTTTTGCGGAGGCATCTTCACGCTGTGCGCGTTTTACCGGGCTCAGTGACGCCCCGTACTTGACGTTGCCGAAGATCGGGCTCAGCTCGACGCTGCCGGCTAGCAGCAACGATGCTCCGGCGTAGCCCCATGCCTTCACACCAAAGTGGAAGGAGAAGCGGCCGAAATTCATTTTTTGCGGGCTGCCGTCCAGCAAGTAATCAAGCGTGATTTCTTGAGCACTGGTTTTGGCAGGCATGTCGACTTTCATCAACTGAACTTCGCCACGGGCCAGGTCCAGGCTTAAGCCCATCTCGCCAGATATCTGGAAACCCTCGGCGGCGGACATTTTCGGGCCTTCGAGCTTTACTTCACCGTGAATGTTTGGCTGTGGAGGTGTCAGGCAACGGACCAATTGCGCCTGAGGGCTGGCATCAAAAAGTCTTACTTTGCCGCGCACACTTTTCTTGAACACCAGTTGCTGAAGGTGTTCGCCCCAGTTGGTCAGGGTCGCGTCGTCTTCCAGTTCAGTGACCTCATAGCCTTGCTTTTTCAAGTAAGCATAAAAGTCTTTAGCTTTGAACCAGCCTTTTTCATCGAAACAGTCGCCGACCTGATCGCTGAACTTTATGGCGCCCTGATCTAGAAGCCATTGGCGGAACGAGTTGATTTCACTGTTTTTATCGGAGCCTTCGGTAGCGTCCGCAGGCAAACTTTTACCTACCTTTTTTATTGCGCCGGCCGCGTTTTTTGAATCCTCTTTCATGATCTTTTTTGCGTCTTTGAGGTTCGCCATGCTGAACCAGCCCAAAGGCGTGCCTTTGGCATCCGAAAGACTGACTTCACGCAGCGGAAAGCCCGGTTTCACCATGCGGTCGACCGGTTTTGGCTGGAACTCTTCCGGGTCCCAAATCAGATAACGCGCAGGCTTGCTGTTGCTGACATTGCTTTGGGCTTTTGCTTGAAGGTCGTCTTTGGTCTTTTGCAGGCTATCCCATTTGGTCCGTTCCACATCAACCAGGCCCGCCGGCGCTTGGGCGTTCTGGCCTGTTGCCTCGATCCAGCGTTTGTATTTGTCTTGAAGCTGCGCTGTAACTTCCGCCTGCTGTTTCTCGGTATCCAGATACAGTTTGAACTGCTCGATACCGGAAGGAAGGCCGTCACTGATCAGCGCGAATTCTGGGAGTGCAATGCCGTATTCAGACGCTTTGATAATGGATTCAGTGTAAGCATGGTAATCAAGCGCATCGGCGTTTTTGTAGAGCGTCAAGACATACCCGACCAGATCGGCGGTGCAGTCATTCATGCCGCTGCAGATGTTTTCGTAACTTTTCTTCTTTTCCGCCAAGGCTTTGGCAACGTCTTCCAGCGGAACCTGCTTGAAGTCTTTGTTGCCGAGGAGTTTTTTACGAGCCTCCAGATAAGCTTGCACGCGTGCGCGCGCTTCAATCGCCTCTTTGGAGTACAGCGAGCCGCTTTCGTAGGTGTAGCCTTCCAGCTTCGCAGCCGCTACCGCTTCTTTTTTCAGCGCATGCCACTCAGCCCTCCGCTTGTAAAAATCGGCATAGGCTTTGTGGACGTCCTGGTCAGTAGCCAGGTCTGCCGTTAGACGGTCCATGCGCGATTGCGCGGTGTCCTCTTTTGGAGCCTGCGCAGGAGCCGCTGCCGGTTTGTTTCCGTTAGCTTCGTTTTGCCTCTTTTTAGCGGTGGCTGGATCGATTTCGATCTCATCCCCCATCGCTTCAAACTCTTCCATTCGCGTACGCTTCTCGCCCGTGAGGAAGTTGCTCAACTTGGGCTCAAGGAAGTATTCCAGCAAACCTGACTCCTGCAGCCCGTTCAGGCGTGCATCACGTGGTTTGCTGGGGGCAATCATTTTATCCAGCGCGAACATCGATTCTTTGATGGCGGACCTTGCACGTTCTGGGAGCAGCCAGAACTCTTGTTCTTCAGTTGCATAAATCGCGCTGGCAAACTTTGTATTGCACCCACGCTCATGGGGTATGAAGGTTTTTGAATTCTGGTTTGGAGCGTCCTTGACCGGATCCAGTTTTACCAGATCTTCAGCGGAACACTGAATGGGCGCTTCCGGGGCTGCCTGCACAGGCGCTTGCGGCGCGGCGGCCGGCTGAGCGGCAGGCGCGGCGGCTGCTTGAGCGCTTTTTGGTACGCTCAGGTTCCAGCCGACTTTGACGTTATCCGCATTTGTGATGAAGGGGTTGAGCTGGCGAAGTTGCGCCACGGTGCTGTTGTAGCGCGAAGCGATCTGGCCCAGGGTTTCGCCGGGCATGACGGCGTGATTCGTGATTTCCATGGTGATTCCGTTCTGTTGTCGCGTCGCCCTAACGTTGGGCGACGGCGGCTGATTCCAGGAGCCGATCTACTTTGATAAACGACTCGTCCTTAGATTGCAGGATCGCCATGATCTCAGGCTGTGTCTCAAATAGCGGACCGTTCACGGCGTGGCCAAGCTTGAGCAGGTGATCACCGTCATAAATATTGCTTTTGAGCAGCAGGTCGAGGTTGTCAGCGATGTCGTTCAAGCGCTCATCATCTGGCTCTTCAAACGCTGCGTATTCCTCATCCACCCAATAAACCCATCCCAGACGCGCTTGAACTTGCGCGGCAGCCTCAGGAAGATTGAATGCCGCTTTGTCACCAAGCCACGTCGATTCTTCGCTGGCTTTCCAGGCCAACCATGGACCCCGCTGCTGACCGAAATGGATCGGCGCAGGGCAGTAGACAGCGCTCCAGCAGCCCAGCAACTGGTCGAAGGTTTTCCCAGCTGTATAAGTCAGCGCTGCCCACAGACTCGGTTTGTGAAAACTCAACAAGCTCTGCCCACCTGAACCGTCATTGGCTCGGAGCAACCAGCGCGCATGAGCCAATGCTTGTTCAGGATCAGGTGTTGAGATCGCAATTCCCGAAAAGCGTTCCTCACAAAGTTTTGCCGCTACGTTTGCCACTTTGCTGCCCTTGGGGGCCACTAGCCACAGGGGGCCATCAGGAATCTCTGCGAAGTCAGTGCTGAAAAACAGCCCTTGAGAAACCACCGGTTCGCCTACTCGGTAGAGTTGACTCAAGGCTTGCGGCTGAAGCCCCTGGTCAATGATGAAGCAGAGCGACTCGCTCGCAGCCGGCAGGTCAGTAAAGTTGTAGCGAGGCTCTGCCAGCAGAGCGCTCAGCGCTTTTACATGCATGTGCAATCCTTACGGCTGCAAGCGCCGTTACTCTGTTTTCCGCACAACGGTGTGATGCCTGATTCATTCAGGCGGGCGGGGAGTGGTGCTTTACCAGCCTTATCCGCATCCGCTACCTTCATCGCCCCCGGCAACAGCGGTGCCGCCGGCGTGCCAACCCCCGGCGAGCCGCCGGTATTGATCTTCACTTCCGCGCCGCTGATGGTCACACCACCGGCATCCACCTTGACGAAACTCCCACCAGCCTTGGCCGTGAGTTCCATTGCGCCTTCGACCACCACTTTCTGACCGGCGTAGTAATGGATTTCTGACCCGGCTTCGACAAACTGCGCAGTCCCCACCTTCAGGTGCTGCGTCACACCCACGGTCAGATGATCATCCGCACGCATCTCGCTAATCCGATCCAGGTGCGTAATCCGGTGCTCTTCAACCTTGAACTCGCTCAGCGTATTGGCTTCAACGGTGTCGTGCCGCTCATTACCCACACGAATCTTCTGATCGTGCTCAATGTTCTCATCCCAATCGCGCTGGGCGTGGATGTAGATCTGTTCAACGCCTTTTTTGTCCTCGATGCGGAATTCGTTGTAGCCCTTGCCGCCCGGCGAACTCAGGGTCTTGAAGGTGCTGCGGGTTTTGTTGGCCGGCAGGTCGTAGGGGACGACGTTTTCCTTGTGGTACAGGCAGCCGGTGACCAACGGCTGGTCGGGATCGCCTTCGAGGAAGGTGACGAGGACTTCCATGCCGATGCGTGGGATGGCGATGCCGCCGTACGCGGCGCCAGCCCAGCCGCTGGCGACGCGCATCCAGCAGGTGGTTTTGTCGTTGGACTGACCGTCGCGGTCCCAGTGGAATTGCACTTTGATGCGGCCGTACTGGTCGCAGTGGATTTCTTCGCCTGCGGGGCCGGTGACGACGGCGGTCTGGTTGCCGAGGACTTTTGGTTTCGGGTGTTCAAGGGCAGGGCGGTAGTGCGCGTCCCACGGGGTGGCGAGGAAGCCGTTGCGGTAGCCCTGGTGGAAATCGCTTTTGTGGTCGGTGACGTCGCTGGTGACGTTCTCGCCGAGTACTTGCGGTTGTTTGCCTTCGTGGAAGACTTCCAGCAGCAGCCACAGGTCATTCCATTCTGCGCGCGGGTGTTCGGCCAGCGTGAGGAAATGGCCGCTGGTGAGGGTTGGTTCGTCACCTTTGCCTTCGGCGAGTTTGTAGTCGCTGCGATGGCGTTCGAGGGCGCGGGTGGAGAGGAACTTGCCGCGCTCGCGGGTGGTGAAGCGGCCGGGGTAGTCGTAGTCTTCGAGGTCCGGAGCGAACTCGGTTTTCACCGCGCCTTCGGGGAGGATCTTCGGTTTTTCGAAGTCGTAATCGCGGCGGCTGACGCGGGTGGTGCGGGTTTCCAGGCGCAGGTTGAAGCGCTTGATCACCGGTTTGTCGGCGGCCATGCCGGAGTCTTGCTGGTAGCTCACCGGTTTCAGTTTGCGAAAAACGGTCTGGTCGTCGCCGAACACCAGTTTGTGGCCGCTGCTGCTGTGCTGGAAGTGGAAGTGAATGCCTTCTTCTTCGCACAGGCGCTGGATGAAATGCAGGTCGGATTCGTCGTACTGCACGCAGTATTCGCGCTGCGGGTACTCGGCACCGAGCTGGAAACTGTAGGCGTCGGCGAGGATGCCGCGATCTTCCAGCACCTGAGCGATGATCTTCGGCACGGTCAGTTGCTGGAAAATCTGCTGATCGTGGTTGTGCCGCAGGTAGGCCAGTTGTGGCACCAGGCTGAGGCTGTAACGGGTCAGGGTCTTGCCGGAGTCGCCTTGCTCGATGCGATAGACCAAACCGTGGATCTTGCCTTCGCCGGTGGCGCCGAAGGTCAGGACGCCGGGCTTGTGCAGCAGCTCTTCGAGTTTGAGGTCGGGGCGGGCGCTGACGAGTTCGAGGTCGAAACGGAACGGTTCGTTGAGGGCTTCGCGACCGGTGAAGCTCAGGACTTGCAGGTCGGCGTTGGCGCCTTCAAGCGTGAGGGTAATGTGGGTTGCGTTGGCGTCCAGCATGCCTTGAATTCCGTCCGTTGAATAAGCAGGTGACGGATGATGGAGGATTAAGCGGCCTCGTTCAAGGCACAAAAGCCGTAGGTCTGGCAGGTTTGCGGTATAGGGAAAACCCTTAGGTGGGGTGTTTCGCCCAATGAAACCGGGCGGTTTGTGCGAATCGGTGCTCACTGCCGGCAACTTTTCCCACGACCCTGAGTAGAAGAATCGTCAGTCAGATTCAGACTAAAGTCGCCTGTAGCACGTCAAAGCCATCTGCCATCATTGCCGTTCACCCCTGCGTGTTCACTTTCTCCTGGTTCAATCTGACCCGGGACGGGAGCTATTTTTCTGGCTTGTTGCGCGCTTGCGCAAACGCTGCATTGTTGGAGTTTTTCATGCGTCCCCCATTTCCCCTCATCACCCCGCGCCAGTCGTTTGGCTTCGGAGCCTTTGTGCTGTGCGCAGGTTTTACCGCACAGGTTCAGGCCAGCGGATTCTTTGAAGACACCACGGCGAAAATCGAATCGCGCACGGTGTACTTCAACCGCGATTTCCGTGATGGGCACACCACGAACGATCAGGGCGCGTCCAAGCGTGAGGAGTCGGCACAGGGCTTTATTCTCAACCTGCAATCGGGCTACACCGACGGTACCGTGGGTTTCGGTATCGATGCGCTGGGCATGCTCGGCTTTCAACTCGATTCCAGTCCGGACCGCAGCAACAGCGGCTTGTTGCCCTCCAGCGGCAACGACCCGCGCGGCTCGAAAGGGCAATACGCAAAAATGGGTCTGACCGCCAAGGTCAAGGTTTCGGGCACGGTGCTGAAGTACGGCGCGCTGCTGCCGGATCTGCCGTTGCTGAAATACAACGACGGTCGTTTGCTGCCGACCATGTTCAACGGCGCCATGCTCACCTCTAAAGAGGTGAAAGACCTGACCTTCATGGCCGCGCGCCTGGACAAGTACACCGCGCGGGATTCCACCGATTCGCAAGACATCCGCGTGCACTGCAAGAACAAGCGCTACGCCTGCAACACCACCGCCGATCATTTCGACATGTACGGCTTCGACTACAAGATCAACGATCGCCTGACCGCGCAGTATCACTACGCTGAACTGGAAGACATTTATCGTCAGCACTTTGTCGGGCTGTTGGGTAATCAACCGTTAGCTGGCGGTGTGCTTAAAGCGGATCTGCGCGTGCTGAAAAGTGCCGACAGCGGCGATGCCAAGGCCGGTTCCATTGATAACCGGGCGTTGAGCGGCATGTTGTCGTATGCGCATAGCGGTCACACGTTCAGCGCCGGTTGGCAGCGCATGAATGGCGACAATTCGATGCCGTACCTCGATGGCAGCAACCCGTATCTGGTCAACTATGTGCAGGTCAACGACTTTGCCGCCGCGCAGGAACGTTCTTGGCAACTGCGTTATGACTATGACTTCAAAGCCATTGGCATTAATGGTTTGAGCTTCCTGACCCGTTATGTGAACGGTGATCACATCAAGGTGTTGGGCAGTGATCAGGAAGGCAAGGAGTGGGAGCGCGACAGCGAGTTGAAGTATGTGATTCAGACGGGCACGTTCAAGGATGTGAGTTTGCGTTTGAGGAATGCTACGTATCGCACCAATTATGAAAAGTTTGCCCGGGATGTGGATGAGACACGGTTGATTGTGAGTTATAGCTTTTCGGTGTTGTAGGTCTTGGATGTGTAGTGCTTGATCGGACGCTATCGCGAGCAGGCTCACTCCTACAGGGGATCTTCAGTGGGCGCGGGTTTTGTGTCCGACGACGATCAAATGTAGGAGTGAGCCTGCTCGCGATGGGGTCCTTGAAATTGCTGCTACAACCAATGCCAGAACCGGCTCCAGAACCCCCGGTTCAAATCCTCTTTGCACCCGGCATATTGCCGCGCATAAACATCCGAACGAGTCTGCACTTTGCGCGCCGTTGGCATCAGCCAGGCTTTGCTCGCGTAGGTCTTGTTGCGGAAGCCGCCCCAGCCTTCGTGGTAGTTGAGGTATTGGTTGTAGGCGTCGTACTTGTACACGCCGTTGATCGAGGAGGTCTTGTCCATGTACCAGCCGACAAAGTCGATGGCGTCGTCGAAATCTTCGCGGTCGGCCCAGTTGCGGCCGGTGCTTTTCTGGTAGTCGGCCCACACTTCATCTTTGGCTTGCGCATAACCCGAGGCGGTCGAGACGCGGCCCCATGGGATCACCCACAGCAGGTATTTGCGCGGAGTCTTCGCGTCGTAGCGGTAGCCGGATTCCTGATACATGATCGCGAAGGGCACTTGAATCGGCACGCCCCAGCGTTTTTGCGTGACTTGCGCAGCGTCGTACCAGTCGCTTTTTTCGCGGAAGATTTCGCAGATGTCTTCCGGCGAGCGGGGCGGCGAGGTGCCGCACCCGCTCAGTAGCGTTGCCAGTGTCAGTAGTCCAAGCGTCTGCCCGTAATTCAAAAGCCGTTATCCCGTCGTGCGCAAAAAGGCCGACAGTCTACGCGCTCAGCTCAATTGATGACGATAGGGCAGATCCGGGCCAGTCTTGCTGCAGGTCAGCGCGGCGGCTTGCACAGAGAACCTGAGCATGGCGTCGATCTGTTCGCGAGCGAGTTGCTGCACGCCTTCGACCGAATCCAGACCGTGCTCGGTCAGCCAGGTGATCAGCGCGGCCTGGAAGGTGTCGCCGGCGCCAACCGTGTCGGCGATTTTCACCAAGGCCGCCGGCACTGACCAGTTGCCATGCTGGCGGCTGAACACGCTGGCACCGTCGCCGCCACGGGTGAGGAAGACGATCTGGCAGCGCTGTTCGAGCCAGCCTTCGATCACGCGTTGTGGGTCCTGCTCGGGGTAGAGCAGGCTCAAGTCTTCGTCGCTGACCTTGATCAGATCGGCCAGTGGCACCAGCGTGGCGATGCGCTCGCGCCACAGGTCGATGTTCGGCTCGGGATTGAGGCGCACGTTCGGGTCGAGGGTGATCAGGCGTTTGCCGCTTTCACGCTGCACCAGTGCGAGCAGGGTGTCGCCGATCGGCTGCACCACCAGCGAGAACGAGCCAATGTGCAGGCCGCGCACCTCAGGACCCAGCGCCGGCAGATGCGCAAGGCTCAGTTGCCGATCGGCACAGCCTTCACCGCGAAAGCTGTAGTGCGGCGAGCCATTGGCACCGACGGCGACCATGGCCAGCGTGGTCGGTGCGGCGAAATCTACCAGGTAGTCCGGGCGCACACCTTCGTCCTGCAGCACTCGCTGCAAGCGGCGGCCGAGGTAGTCGGTGGACAGTCCGCCAAACAAGGCCGAGTCCACGCCCAGACGGCGTAAACCCACGGCGACGTTGAACGGCGAGCCGCCGGCAATGGCCTTGAAATTCACTTTCGAAGCCAGACCGCTGGCGTCGTCTTCACTGAAAAAATCAAACAGGGCTTCGCCACACACCAAATACATAATTGTTTGCTCTTTATAGGGTTGCGACATGCTGTTGATAGCGTTCATAGGCCTGCTGGAACGCCGCGACGTTGGCGGCAATCGGCAGGGTTTCACTGCTTGAATCGAGTTTCACGCAGTGCTGGCACAGGTCGGCGAGGCTATTTTCGTGGCCGTTCGACCAGGATTTGCACCATGCCGCTTGGATCGCCGCGCCAAGGGCGGCAGCTTCGCTTTGTTCGGTGCAGATCACCGGGGTGTTCATGATGTCGGCGACGATCTGCCGCCACACCGCGCTTTTCGAGCCGCCGCCGATCAGGCAAATGCTGCGGCTTTGTAAACCATTGTGGCGGAGCAAATCCAGCCCGTAGCGCAAACCGAAGGTGGTGCCTTCGACGGCGGCGCGGCACAGATTGGCCTGGGTCAGGTTATCCAGGGTCAAGCCGTGCAGACTGCCGGTGGCATGGGGCAGGGCGGGCACCCGTTCGCCGTTGAGAAACGGCAGCATGCTCACGCCGTCGGCGCCGATGGGAGCCTCGGCGACGAGGTCGTTGAACTGTTGCAGATCGAGGTTGAACAACTCGCGAATCGCGCCGGTGGCGTTGGTCAGGTTCATGGTGCAGATCAGCGGCAGCCATCCGCCACTGGACGAGCAGAACGTCGCGACCGAGGCGTCCGGGCTGACTTTCGGCACCTCGGAATAGGCATACACCGTGCCAGAGGAACCGAGGCTCATGGTGATCGCACCGGGCTGAATATTGCCGGTGCCGATGGCGCCCATCATGTTGTCGCCGCCACCGCTTGATACCAACGCGTCGGGGTTGATGCCGAGGTGTTCGGCGATGGCCGGGAGAATGGTGCCGACGCTTTGATGCGCATCGATCAGCTCAGGCAATGCGGCTTGCAGGCGCCCGCTGGCGTCGATGTCGCGCAGCAGTTGCAAGTCCCATTGGCGTGTGCGCACGTTGAAATAGCCGGTGCCGGAGGCGTCGCCGTATTCGCTGCAGGCGCGGCCGGTGAGCCAGAAGTTCAGGTAGTCGTGGGGCAGCAGAATGCGTGCGATGCGCGAAAAGACCACGGGGTGCTGCTCTTTGGTCCAGAGCAATTTCGACACGGTGTAGCCAGGTGCGATAACCACGCCGAGGCGTTCCAGCGAGCCTTTTTCACCGCCCAGATGAGTGAGTAGGCGGTCGTTCTCGGCGCTGGTTTCGGTGTCGCACCAGAGCTTGGCCGGGCGCAGGACTTCACCTTGATCATCGAGCAGGACCAGGCCGTGTTGCTGGCCGGAGACGCCGATGCCGAGGATCGACTGGCCGTCGACATTCGCAGCGAGTAATGCGCGGCGAGTGGCGAGGGTGAAGGCTTCCAGCCATTGCTGGGTGTCTTGTTCGCGGCGGCCGTTGGCGCCGCTGATCATCGTGTGCGCGGCGGCGCCCTGGCCGAGAACCTGACCGCTGGCGGCGTCGAGGATGATGGCTTTGGTGCCTTGGGTGCCGCAGTCGATGCCGAGGAACAGTTGTTGTGTTGTCATGTTTGAACCACTCGGGGTGTGGTGAAGATCAAGAGCTTACCCCCTCACCCCAGCCCTCTCCCCCAAGGGGGCGAGGGGGAAGGGAGCCGATCGGGGGCTGTTCAAAACCTGAGTTCAACTCCGGTTCTCTAAATCAGGGGCTGTTCAAAACCTGAGTTCGACTCCGGACGTTCAGGTCGATGTAACTTGCACAAACCACTCGGTCAGTTCCCTCTCCCTCCGGGAGAGGGCTAGGGTGAGGGGCTTTTCAATCCAGAATCCGCTGCAAAGTCCGCGTCACACCATCCTCGCGCAAGCTGTTACAGCACCACTCAAACGCCGCGACAAACTCCGCCGACCGCGGTATCGCCGTGCCGAAAATCTCCTCAACCGCCAACAACCGCTGCGTGATTAAAGCATCATCCGCCACCAACGCCTGAAAAAACGCCGCGCGTGGATCAGGAATCGAATAGGTATCACCATTCTCATCCACACCCTTCAAGTACAACGCCCACGCCGCCACCACCAACGCCGCACGCTTAGTCTCCTGCCCATCAGCAATCAAGCGGTTGATGGTAGGAATGGTGAACTTGGGAAACTTCGACGAACCGTCCGAACACACCCGCTCCAACTGATCGGCAATCGCCTGATTGGAGAAGCGCGCCACCAGCGTATTTTTGTAATCGGTCAGATCAATACCCGGCACCGGCGCCAGTTGTGGGGTCACGTCGAGATCCATATAGGCGCGCATGTAACGCACGAACAGCGGATCGTTCATGGTTTCGTGCACAAACCGGTAGCCCTTCAAAAAGCCCAGATAGGTCAGCGCCAGATGGCTGCCGTTGAGCAGTTTGATCTTCATCTCTTCATAGGGCGAGACATCGTCGGTGAACTGCACGCCAACCTTTTCCCAGGCCGGGCGACCGTTGACGAATTTGTCCTCCAGCACCCACTGCACGAACGGCTCGCAGACCACCGGCCAGGCATCGTCGACCCCGTGTTTATCGGCCAGTTGCAAGCGATGCGCGGTGCTGGTCATGGGGGTGATGCGGTCGACCATGGCGTTGGGGAAACTGACGTTGGCGTCGATCCAGCTGCACAGATTGCTGTTGCGCAACGTGGCAAATGCCAGCAGCGCTTTGCGCGTCACGGCGCCGTTGTGCGGCAGATTATCGCAGGACATCACGGTAAACGCCGGAATGCCCGCCGCCCGGCGTTTTTCCAGGGCCGCACACAAGAAGCCGAACACGGTTTTCGGTGCGTCCGGATGGGCCAGATCATGTTGAATCTGCGGCAGGTGCGCCATGAATTCGCCGTTGCTGTCGTCGATGCAATAACCCCCCTCGGTGATGGTCAGCGAGACGATGCGGATTTGCGGATCGGCGAGTTTGTCGATCAACGCCTGAGCGCCGTCCTCGGCCAGCAGCATGTCGCGAATCGCACCGATCACGCGGACTTCGGTGTCGTCGCTGTCGCCGAGTTCGAACAGGGTGAACAGGTAATCCTGTTCCTTGAGATCGTCACGGGCGCGGCGGTCTTCGGCACGCAAGCCGACACCGCAAATCGCCCAGTCCAGTGCTTCACCGGTATTCATCAGGGCATCGGTGTAATACGCCTGATGCGCGCGATGAAAGCCGCCGACGCCGATGTGCGCAATGCCTTGGCGCGTGTCGCTAAGGTTGTAGCCCGGCAGTTGCACTTCGGCGGCCAGACGATGGAGATTCTGTTGGTTGAGTTTCATCGGGAGTTCTCGAAATCAGGCCGCTGCGCGCAGCGGACGGGTCAACGCCAAACCTTCGGCATCGAATAAATGGCAGTGCGCCGGGTCGAGGTGCAGGCTCAGTTGTTCGCCGTAGCGGCTGGCCAGATCACCGCGCACGCGCATGGTCAGGGCTTCGCCGGCGTTGGTGGTGACGTGGCAGAAGGTGTCGCTGCCCAGGCGTTCGCTGACGTCGGCGGTGACTTGCAGCGTGCAGTCGCCCGCTTGCGCCAGCTCCAGATGTTCCGGGCGAATGCCGAGGGTCACGGCGCTGCCGACACTCAGATTGGCGGCGTTGAACGGCAGGGTGATGCGCGTACCGGCGTCCAGCGACACTTCGCAGCTCTGGCCATCGACGCGGGCGATCTTGCCCTTGAGGAAGCCCATTTTCGGCGTGCCGAGGAACCCGGCGACGAAGAGGTTCGCCGGGTTGTGATAGAGGTCCAGTGGCGAGCCGACCTGTTCGATCTTGCCGCCATTGAGCACCACGACTTTGTCGGCCATGGTCATCGCTTCAACCTGATCGTGGGTCACGTAGATCATCGTCGCTTGCAGATCCTTGTGCAGACGCAGCAGCTCAAGGCGCATCTGCACGCGCAGCGCGGCGTCGAGGTTGGAGAGGGGTTCGTCGAAGAGGAAGATTTTCGGATTGCGCACGATGGCACGGCCAATCGCAACGCGCTGACGCTGGCCACCGGAGAGCTGTTTTGGCTTGCGCTCGAGCATCGGCCCGAGTTCGAGAATCCGCGCGGCTTCGCCGACTTTCTTCTCGACCTCGGCTTTCGGCACGCCAGCCAGATCGAGGGCGAACGACATGTTTTTCTTCACGGTCATGTGCGGGTACAGCGCGTAGGTCTGAAACACCATCGCCAGATCGCGCTTGGCCGGGCTGACTTCGGTGATGTCGCGGCCATCCAGTTCGATGGTGCCGTCGCTGACTTCTTCCAGACCAGCAATCAACCGCAGCAGGGTGGATTTGCCGCAGCCCGACGGGCCGACGAAGACCACGAATTCCTTGTCGTTTACTTCAAGGTCGATGCCTTTGATGATGGAGAAACCTTCGAAGCCTTTTTGCAGATTCTTGATTTTCAGGTTGGCCATGATGATGGGCCTCCGCAATTTATTATTGGGTTAAACCAGATCGGCTTTTCTGTGGGAGCGAGCCTGCTCGCGAAGGGGCCGTGTCAGTCGACATCAGGGTTGAATGACACTCCGCTTTCGCGAGCAGGCTCGCTCCCACAGGGGATAGGGTTGGATTCGGGATCTTCATTTCACGGCGCCGAACGAGAGGCCGCGCACCAGTTGTTTCTGGCTGATCCAGCCGAAGATCAGAATCGGCGCACACGCCAGCGTCGACACCGCCGACAACTTGGCCCAGAACAAGCCTTCCGGACTTGAATACGAGGCAATCAGCGCGGTCAGTGGCGCGGCTTTCGACGAGGTCAGGTTCAGCGACCAGAATGCCTCGTTCCAGCACAGAATCAGCGACAGCAGCACGGTCGAGGCGAGGCCGCCCTTGGCGATCGGCAGCAGCACGCGGACCATTTCCTGCCACAGCGTGGCGCCGTCGAGACGGGCGGCTTCGAGGATGTCTTTGGGGATGTCCTTGAAGTAGGTGTAAACCATCCAGACCACGATCGGCAGGTTGATCAGCGTGTAGATCACGATCAGTGCGATGCGCGTGTCGAGCAGGCCGAAGCTCTTCGCCAACAGATAGATCGGCATGAGCACGCCCACCGGCGGCAGCATTTTGGTCGAGAGCATCCATAGCAACGTGCCTTTGGTGCGCTGGGTTTCGTAGAACGCCATCGAGTAGGCCGCCGGCACCGCGATCAACAGGCACAGGGCCGTGGCGCTGAAGGAAATCACCACCGAGTTCCAGGCGAAACTGAAGTAGTCGCTGCGCTCGTTGATGTGCAGGTAGTTCTCCAGCGTCGGCGTGAAGATGAACTGCGGCGGCGTGGCGAACGCGTCGATTTCGGTTTTGAAACTGGTCATCAGCATCCAGAAGATCGGGAAGAAAATCACGATCGCGATGGCCCAGGCCAGGGTGCCGAGCAGCAGGCTTTGCAGCTGGCGGGATTGTTGGAGAGTCATGGCATGCCTCAGGCTTTGTCAGTCAGGTTTTTGCCGATCATCCGCACCAGAATGATCGCGGCGATGTTGGCGATAACCACGGCAATCAAGCCGCCGGCCGAGGCCATGCCGACGTCGAACTGCACCAGCGCCTGGTTGTAGATGAGATAAGCGAGGTTGGTCGAGGCGTAGCCGGGGCCGCCGTTGGTGGTGGTGAAAATCTCGGCGAACACCGACAGCAGGAAGATCGTTTCGATCATTACCACCACGGCAATTGGTCGCGCCAGATGCGGCAGGGTCAGGTGCCAGAAGATCGCGATCGGCCCGGCACCGTCGAGGCGCGCGGCTTCTTTCTGTTCCTGGTCGAGGGACTGCATCGCGGTCATCAGGATCAGGATCGCGAAGGGCAGCCACTGCCACGAAACAATGATGATGATCGACAGCAGCGGGTAGTGCGCGAGCCAGTCCACCGGTTGTGCGCCGAACAGCTTCCAGACGTAAGCGAGGATCCCCGAGACCGGATGGAAGATCAGGTTCTTCCAGATCAACGCACCGACCGTGGGCATGATGAAGAACGGCGAAATCAGCATGACCCGGACGATGCCGCGACCGAGGAATTCACTGGCCTCCAGCAAGGCGCTGATCAACACGCCCAACACCACACTGATCAGCAACACGCTACCGACCAGCAGCAGTGTATTGGTGGCGCCGGGCATGAAGCCCGAATCAGTCAGGAAATAGCTGAAGTTTTCCAGCCCGACGAACTCGTTTTCACCGGGGTAGAGCAGGTTGTAGCGGATCATCGAAAAGTAAATGGTCATGCCCAGCGGCACGATCATCCACAGCAGCAACAGGGCCACCGAAGGGCTGACCAGAAACCAGCCGGGATTGCGTACTCGGACTTTGCGCGCAGGTGGCGACAGGTCGATGTGGGCTTTGGCAGTTGAAGTATTCATGGTGATCACAACCGAGTCATACAGACCTATGGAGATCTAATGTAGGAGTGAGCTTGCTCGCGATGGCGGTGTGTCAGTCACCGTCTGTTTCAGATTGAAAACCGCCATCGCGAGCAGGCTCACACCTACAAAAGGCAGGAGCGAGCTGTGCGGGTTACTTGGGATAACCGGCGCGCTTCATCTCGCGTTCAGTGGTTTGCTGCGCAGCAGCCAAAGCTTGATCCACCGTGGTCTGACCGATCAGCGCCGCCGAGAACAGCTTGCCGACCTGGGTGCCCACCGCCTGGAACTCAGGAATGGTCACCAGTTGAATGCCGATATAAGGCACTGGTTTCAGCGTCGGTTTGCTCGGATCAGCCGTTTTCAACGATTCCAGCGTGACCTTGGCGAAAGGCGCCGCGCTCATGTAGGCGTCGCTGTAAGTTGAGGCGCGAGTCCCCGGCGGTACGTTGGCGATGCCGTCAGTCTTCGCCACTAGCTCGCCGTACTCTTTGGAGGTCGCCCAGGCGCTGAACTCTTTCGCTGCGTCTTTGGCTTTGGAACTGGTCGGAATCGCCAGCGCCCATGAGTACAGCCAGGCCGAACCTTTATCAGTGACCTGATGCGGGGCAAAAGTGAAGCCGACGTGATCGGCGACCTTGCTTTGGGTCTTGTCGGTAACGAACGAACCGGCAACGCTGGCATCGACCCACATCGCGCATTTGCCACTGTTGAACAGCGCAAGGTTCTCGTTGAAACCGTTGCTGGAGGCGCCCGGCGGCCCGGATTTCTTCATGGTGTCGACGTAGAAGTTCAGCGCGTTTTTCCACTCGGGGCCGCTGAACTCCGGTTTCCACTGCTCATCGAACCAGCGCGCGCCATAGGCGTTGGCGACCGTAGTAATCAGCGCCATGTTCTCGCCCCAACCGGCCTTGCCGCGCAGGCAGATGCCGTACTGCTCTTTGTCTTTGTGGGTGAGTTTTTCGGCGAAGCCGGCGATCTGTTCCCAGGTCGGACGCTCGGGCATGGTCAGGCCGGCATCCTTGAACAGGTCGGTGCGGTAATAGGTGATCGAGCTTTCCGCGTAAAACGGCAGGGCGTACAGCGAACCCTTGACCGACAGGCCTTCACGCACCGACGGGAACACATCGTCGAGGGCGTAACTGGCTGGCAGATCCTTCATCGGTTCGAGCCAACCCTTTGCGCCCCACAGTGCCGCTTCGTACATGCCGATGGTCAACACGTCGAACTGACCGCCCTGGGTGGCGATGTCGGTGGTCAGGCGTTGGCGCAGAACGTTTTCTTCCAGCACCACCCAATTGAGCTTGATGTCCGGATGCTCGGCCTCGAAGGTTTTCGAGAGTTTTTGCATGCGGATCATGTCGCTGTTGTTGACGGTGGCGATGGTCAGGGTCTGGGCGCCAAGGCTGACGCTGCTGAGGGTCATGCAGGTGAGGGCAAGCAGAGCTTTTGCAGTGGGTTGCATCGTGCACTCCTTTTCTGCACCCGGTGGGAGGCAGAAGGACAGTTATTGTTTTTGTGTCTTCCTGTGCAGGAAGAATGTGCACTGATTACAGCGTTCAATCGCAGGGCTGACAAATCATCCCTAGCACTTTTATCAATACTTTTTTGCACTGGGCTTTGACGTGGTGAATGCAGAGAAGGGCGTTTCAGCGTCGAGGTGCTATCGAATGCGTACAGGTTTCTGATGTCGACACAGCCCCTTGTAGGAGTGAGCCTGCTCGCGATAGCGGAATGTCAGCCAACATTTCTGCAAGCTCTCACACCGCTATCGCGAGCAGGCTCACTCCTACAGTGGAATTGCGTTGTCAGTGGTGGTTCTGTTCGGTCAGGCGCTGCACCGCGAGCCGTCGATAATGCGACGGCGTCATGCCCTTGAGCTGCTGAAAGCGCCGATTGAAGTTGGAAATGTTGTTGAAGCCGGATTCGAAACACACATCGGTCACCGGTTTATCGCCG
The DNA here is from genome assembly GCF_013363935.1 of Pseudomonas sp. 43A. NCBI lineage: Bacteria > Pseudomonadati > Pseudomonadota > Gammaproteobacteria > Pseudomonadales > Pseudomonadaceae > Pseudomonas > Pseudomonas sp. 43A. The sequence goes on along the minus strand of NZ_CP054880.1, from coordinate 4,047,241 downwards.
TCAGCCAGCAGTTCACAGGATTTGCTGATGCGCAGGCGATTGACGAACTCGATGAAGTTGCGCCCAGTGGCCTGTTTGAACACTCGGCTGAAATAAGTGGGTGTCATACCCAGATGTTCCGCGACTTCCTCCAGTGAAATATCCCGGGCGTAGTGCGCAAAGATGTAGTCCACGGCGCGGTTGGTGCGGTCGATATTGTGTTCATCGGCCAGTTGCGTGTTAGTGGCGCCCGAGAGCAATTGATAGTCGTCACTCGCAGCGAGTAATTCCATCAGGATAAAGAAGTGGCCGAGGCGGGTAATGCCTCTGGAATCGGCAATACGCTGCATCAACGTCATGGCCTGGCGAATCGTGTGCTTGCAGCGGAATTCGATGCCGTACTGCGCACGCTCCAGCAGCGGTGAAAGGGATTTGAGTTCGGCGAAAACCTGATGGCCGTCTTCGAACAGTTCATCGGTGAAGTTGACCAGCATGTCGCGCTTTTCAACCACTTCGTCTTCAGCTACCTGGCTGATCCAGTTGTGCGGCAGATTGGGCCCGGTAAGAAACAGGGTTTCGGGATAGAAGTTGCCGATGTAGTCGCCGATGAACACCTTTCCGGCGCTGGCGACGATCAGATGCAGCTCGTATTCCTTGTGGAAATGCCAACGCACCAGCGGGCAGGGGAAGCCGTGCTGGCGATAGATGATGGACAACCCGTTATGGTCATCCATCAATTCGTATGAAGGGTCGGTCACGCGGGCGGTTCGGGTCATGGCAGGCAGCTTTTTTTGTTATCGCCCGCCGATCATGCCTCGTTTGCCGTGGCGCGCGCCAGTTCGTTGCGAGAGGATTCCATGAGCTGACTCAATCAGACTGCACGCGCAGCGTTACTGCGCCTTCTCGTTAGCTTTCTCAAGATTGGCCAGACAGCAATAAAACACAATTTTCGAGTCTTTAATAAAATCGAAATTGATGATGTTGCACAGCTTCGCCCAGCCTGTCCTGTCCGGGGAGAACCAGGTGTCCAGATCATCAAGGATTCGCTTTGGCCCGCCGGGAAACGTAAAACACGTAGCAGAGAGCGACCAGAGGTTTTTCCTGCTCCTGGGCTCGGCCATTACCTTTGTAATGAATTGGTGCAGGTCAGTGGTGCTGACAAGGCTTTGGCCGATCCATTTGTGGTTGATTGGTGAGTAAAACCGATTGTCGTTTGCGTTCCATGGCATCGACGCTGTAACCAGGACTCTTTGCAAAGCGCTTGATTGTTTGAGCTGGCCAAGTGAGCGGTACACGTTATGGGTGGGAATCATCCGTTCGCCAAGATGTTCCAGCATCAAATCCCTGAACTTGATGAAGTTGAACTCACTGTCACCTTTTTTCAGTTCATGAAAGTCGAGGATGATGAATTCATCCGGCCTTTCCGAGAGGAATCTGTTGACATCGCGAACAAGATCTTCAAGGGTTCGCGAAGTAAGATACCCGTTGTGCTGAAAACGGAACTGACTGAAACCTTTGGCTTTGTCGTGATACTCGAGTCGAACATCCAGTGCTCGGGCGCCGAGGTTGAGTTGCGTGTAGAAAGAATCATCCTGGCAGGCGATGAAGTTTTTGCCTGGAGGCAATGCGTACGAGGCTTTCCAGTCACAGCCCGCATTATGCGTTCCAGGCAGTGTCAGTTCAAAAAGGGACAAGTTATCAAGTTGCGGGATGGCAGACATCCATTGATTGGGTGGAATGTTTTCGAGCTTGGTGTCAAGCATTTCATTATCCTGCGTAAAGTTATAGAAGTTGTGCGCGCAGGATGTTTATAGTGTCTGGGACTTGATTGGCCAATGCTTTGTTTAATGCAATTCGTGTATCGGTGGATGCGGGCGTGCGCTAGGTAATGCCGCCAAGTGATTTTTGTTTGTTACTTGGCGAACATGATTCGCTTGGTTTACTGTTTATCAGCTGTTTGAATGACGGAGGATATAGGAAGAATACCCTCGGGATTTTTCAAAGGCCTTCTTGATATTCGCCTGATAGCAGAAATAAACGAGTTTTGAGTTTTTTATGAAATCGAAGTTGATAATGCTGCATTTTTCTGCCCAGTCACTGTTGTCTGGATCGAACCACGTGTCGAGCTGATCAAGCATTCTGACAGGCCCGCCAGCGTCATAGATGGCTGCCGACAGCGACCAGGGTGCCGACTTCTCAGGAGGCTCAGCCAACACTCTGGCAATGAACGCCTGCAGGCGCGTGTGTTGGGGTTGAGCTATTTGCTCCAGGGTATCTCCGACAACTTTCAGAAAGTCACTGCCGGCCCATTGATGGGTTATTTGCGCACCGAAGACGGTTCGGTCCAGGTGGCGGTTGGCAGGTCCGGTGACCAGCACACGCTGAAGTCGGCTGACGTCCTTTAATTGACCAAGTGTCAGGTGTCTGTTGCCGGTGGGGATGATGTGCTCACCCAGTTGCACCTTCATTACCTCATTGAAGTATTTGAAATCGAAGGGTTCAGCGCCGTGTTCGATTTTGTGAAAGTCCAAAATGATGAACTCATTAAAACTTCTCTCGAGAAACGCTTTGATGTCACGAATAAGGTCGGCCAGCGTGCGCGAAGACCAGGTCTTGTCGTGTACAAACCGGAACTTTTCAAGCCCGTTCGCATGGGGGTTGTAAACCAGGCGCACATCAAGCGCCCGAGCACCGCGGTTGAGCTGGCTGTAAAAGGATACGTCCTGGCAGGCGAACCAGTTACGCGTAAATACATTGGAATAGGCGGCTTCCAGGTCGCAACCGGCGTTATGGGTGCCTGGCAATGTCAGCTCATTGAGTGAAAGTGTGTCGATTTCCGGGGCTGCATTCATCCACTCGTAAAGAGGCAGTATTTGTCTGTTGAATTGCGTCATGTTATCCATCCGGCACAAGTGAGTAATGAAAGTCATTATTGATGCGAGAGCGGATGGTTATAGCGCTTGATATTTGTTTGGCCAATATCGGTAGTTATGCAGTGTGTGTCGTCACGACCGGTTACTGGTCGTCACGTTGGCGACGTATTGCGGTTTTTTGCTTCAATCCATTGCGCCATATATTGAGTACTTTTGTGCGCATGATGCCGCAACATGCTGCCGATAAAGTTATTGGCTCTGAGTGTCGGCAAGTTCAGTTGGCAATCACGCAGCTTTTCGATCAGCGCCTGACCATGCACTGCCCGTTGGTAGCGCTCGCCGAGCAAGGTGTTTGCCGCCAATTGGCTCGCCTGCCACTGCGTTTCATCCTGATAGAGGCGAACGGCCTGGTTGGCCAACTCGGTCGCCGAAAGCGCGACGGCACCGGGCCACGGCTGACCGGCATGCATGCCCTCCGCTCCAATGGGGGTGGTGACACTCGGTGTGCCGCACAGCATGGCGTCAACCAGTTTGCCCTTTATACCGGCGCCGAAGCGCAGCGGGGCCAGGCAAACCCGTGCGGCGGACATAACCTGCAACGCGTCTTCGGCCCAGTTCATCACATGAAAGCCCTGCGCAGCATTATGCAACGCCGTGGCCTTGGGCGGTGTGTACGCGCCATAGATGTGCAACTGCGCTTGCGGCAATTGCTGACGTATAAGTGGCCAGACGATGGATTTCATCCAGAGCACCGCATCCCAGTTGGGCGCGTGCCGGAAGTTGCCGATGCTTACAAAGTGCGCTCGATCGGTGAAGGCCGCAGGGGGGGCACCTGGCAGGTCAATCATCAGTGGGCACCAATGCAGCAATTGACGTGGCAAGCCGAATTGTTCGACCAGCAACTCGATTTCAACTTCGGAGATCATCAGGTTCAGATCGCAGCGGTACAACGCCGCGATTTCCCGTTTGGCCAGATCAGTATCGGCCATCAACTCAAACTCTTCGCGCAATGCCGGCGCAAACAGATCGCTGAAGTCGTCCTGATCGCTGTTGGCTTTCAGGCGGTCCTTGAGCCGCTGATGGCGGGCATGTCGCAGGCTTTGCAGGTCGGAGGTTTCCAGCACACGCAGGGCCTCGGGGCAGTGCTTTTCAACCCGCCAGCCGAACTGCTCCTCCATCATGAACTGGTCGAACAGCACAATATCCGGTGCCAGTTCACTGATGAATACGTCGAAACTGCTGTTGTTGAGTTCAATGGATACTTCGCGAATACCCAGCGCAGAGAGGTCTGCCTTATGTTCGCCGGGGCCGGCGGGACTGCTGAAGGTGATGTCCCAACCCTGTTGCAAAAACGTTTCGAGGATCTGCATGACGTGGCCACTGGCGGCGGACGAGCGCGGTTCGGGCCAGACATATCCGATGACCAGGACTTTGGTAACGGGCTGAGTCATTAGCAGTGATCCTATGCAGCAAAGCGTGGGCGAAAAAAGGGCGCAATTAAACCACAGTGGTGGTTGCCTGCGCCCTCTGTCAGTGCTGCGGCCCGGAAAATCTGCGGGTTTTAAAAGTTTGGTTTGGCCAGATTGAGCAGGATCGGCCCGGAAAGAAATTCGCCGGGAGCTGTGTTATTGATCGAGTTGGTGATGGTGGATAGGTTGAACATAAATGTTGCATGGTTGGTTTTATGTTGGTCGATCAACGAAACCGCCAATGAATAAGATTCGGCGTTTAACAACGCAGGGTACTCTTGTACGATTTTTGGTCGGCTCGAAATCGTCGCTTTAAACTCCTCATAACCCTTTAAAACACCTAAGCGGAAATGGGGGTTACTGAGATTTTGAGGATGGGCCTTGTGCGCGTCTCTGGCAAATTCCAGTAACCCGACCGCGTTGTATTCTGCCGGGATGGCACCTTGTATTATTTCACCGTAATACAAATCAAGCGTATCCGGCGCACCATGGGACATCTCATGCACTAGGATATCGCCGACCCTGGCGTCATCGAATTTCGCCACCTTGTAATATTCATCCATGTTGTCAGGATAAATGGACAGGAATGTTCTTGTGTTGATGTCCAGCTTCTCGCCTGAGCGTACGGCCGCTTGCCAACGTTTATAGGCTTGAGGTTGTAACGCAGCGATTGCGTCGGAACCAGGTGGCCGAAAGACCATGTTATGCAAACCTACCGAATCAAGGTCCTTGCGCATGGCGCGCAAGTTCCTGGTTATTTGTTCAATGGCCTCACTCGAATCAATGCCGAAGACATGCTTGATGACGGATCTGAGATCATCGTTCTGACCATCCAAGAGTAACTGGATCGTGTTGTCGATTTTACTCTTGGCGTGGGGAATGGCTTTTTTCAAAAATCCACGGGTGTAGCTGAACGGTTTTGCTCGCTTGAAAGGGTTTGGAACGTTGAATTTGTTGACCAGTTTCAGGTTTCTTAACTCGGGGCCCCATGGTTCGCCCAAACGGTTCAACGCGTACCATTCATCACTGTGGCGTATGCCCCAAACCTGGAACACGTCTGCGGATTCTTGCGCAGTTTGTCGGATGCCCAGGCGGATAGTGTCTGGATCGACAGCCGCCGAAAGTGCGTGATAGGGCGTCTTTCCCGACCATTTGCGTGCATCGTAAATAGCGCTTTCGAGTGCAGCCACACCGCTGTGCCAACCTTTGCGCAAAAGTTTGGCACCATTCACAAGCAAATCGGCTGCTCCATCCAGCGGATTGATCAAGTTGTTGACGAGGCCAACGCCTGTCGAAGCTATCTTGCTGGCCTTGGTGGCGATACTCATGCTCGTGGCGGCCAGGCTGGCAATCTTTGCGATGGCTGCGACCACTAACAGAACGGTCATCGCGGCTTCCAGGGTGCACGCCTTGGCTCCGTCCAATTGTCGCTCGATGTCGTCTGAACCGAGATCTTCGATGCATGACTTGAAGGGCACGACAAAGTTGAGAAACGTGTCCAGGTCCTTGTCCCGTTTTGCACGCAATGCTTCAAGCCGGGTCTGGCCCCAGCACTCTTTAACCAACTCATCGTAAGTCGCGACGGGTCTGTGCTTGAGTACGAAGTTCACCAGACGGTCGAACTCTGTCGAGTAGAAGCTCTGGTAGTACCCATTTATTGGCGACAGCGGCGCGACGGCTGACAACTCGGCAACTTTGTCGATCACCCCCGAACTGACGTCCACGAGACCGGGCGTTACACCATGGGTATAACACTCGATGTTTATCGGCAGTTGATGAATTTTCGCAGGCGCAGAGTAATTCGTCTCATTGCTGCGAGCGGGAGCGCTCAACAGGTTTTCCCTTTGCACAAGCTTGGCCAGCTCGGTGTTTTCGCGACAGACGCCGTGCAGCGTGAATAATTCGTAACAGGTCACCCGGCCTTCGAACTCGCAGCAGACCACTACGCCGTAGCGACCCTTTGCTTCATCTATTTCTTTATGACTTTCCGTCGGTTTGCGCTCAGTCGTTTTCAGAATGGCGTCAAGGGTCGTCGCGATAGGATTGGCCGAGATACCGGTAATCGATTGGAGTCTGGCGACCGAGGGCCTGACGGTGAACATCGTCACCTTGCCCTTGAGCAATCGAATCCGGTCGAGCAATGGCATTGAAGTAAATGCTTGCTTCAAATGCATATTCATCGCTTGCGCATACGCCAGATAGGCCCGATTGAACTGACGGTAGAACTCATCGTCGGGAGAAATCAGATTACCGCGCATGTTGGGGAACGCTGTATAGATGCTTTCCCCTTTTTTCAAATCCCAATTGCCGGTCGCCAGGTCGTTGGACATATGCAACTCGACAGGTGACATTTTTAGCGAAATGTAAGCGTCTTCCAGCGGTCGATTGCGCGTTTGCTGAAGGACGTCGCTTTCAAGATAAGTGCAACCCTTGGCGACCTGCTTGAGGATATCCAGTGCGACGCTTTTGCGGGTTGGCAGTTGACGCGTCAGTGTTTCAGCGTTTTCGGCAAGCGTCCTCGCATGTCGGGCGTAGGCGTCCGTGGCGACTTTCAGTGAGTCAGTGACTGATTTATCGACGTCATCAGGCGTGACGATTTTGTTGAGCACTGCCCAATCAATCACAGGATCCACGGCTGCCAAAGCGTCGAGCATCTTGCGTGATTCGGTCACTGGTTCCAGTGTCGAAAGTTGCTGCAATTGCGCGTAGGTCATGGATCGAGTCGAGCCTGGCGCTATGATTTCTTGCACCGCCACGATTCGGCAAAATTCCACGCATTGCGGCGTTCCCACTAGCAGGGTGGCAGGTAGACCTTTGACCAGAAATTCCGGCGCAGGCTCCGCCAGCAGCAAGTGAGCGGCCAATGCTGCATTCTTTTTACTCACCCTGTGAAGTTCAATCAGGTGATTCTCGAAATCGGTTTGAATCTCGGCGAAGGATTTTTCCATATGCTTGGCAGCATACAAATCGAAACCGGCAACATGATTTCGCGGTACATCTTCGCCGACTTGGGGATGAAGATTGAGCAGCAGCGAAGTCAGGACAATCTGCTTGCGCGACGTTTCCGATTGCGGTTGGTTGTCGCGCGCGCCGTACCAGTCAAGATCCCGTACGTAAGCGTCGGCCCAGTCAGTAGCGATGGGGCTGGAAACAAGTGCCTTGATAATGTCTTCAGCCTCGGCACGTGTGAAGGGCGCAGTTCGTCCGCCAAAAATGCTCTCCGACAAATGCTCCAGTAACGATTGATCCTTGATGTAACTGGTGATGAGTTTGCGGAACTCACTGCGCTCAGTTGCAGTAAGCGTCGCCGAGTTGCCTTCTCCAGTCTTTATCATTTCCCAATAGTTGCTCAACTCTGGGCTTGCAGGAGGGGCGGCTTGCATGAATGCCAGTAACCGGTAAACGTCGGCGGCATGACGAGGGGTCAAGTAACCGTGGAAAGCCAGCCATTGTGCTAAATCAACTTCGTCTGTGGTGGAAATTTTGCCACCGGTCAAATGGGCCATTTCAACCAGTGTCTGCAGATCGTCTTTCAGATCGGGGGAAAGTTTGAAGGCGTCTGCAAAACTCGCGATAGCACCGGAGTGTTTTGCATTTATTTCGCCTTCAGCGGTCACTTCAAAGTCTGAGTGCTCGGAAAGTCTTAGCTTGCCCAGCAGTCGTTTGAAGGAATCTTGTTCGGACATCCGTTGCAATAGCTGCCTGCCGGGAAGCAGGGCGTCTTCAAGTGACGATCCCGACTCCACAGAAAATTTTGCGCCTTCCAGTGAAATTCTTTGCGCAGGAGCAAGATGTGCTGAGCGCTGCTTGAGTTTATATATCACTTCCTCTCGTTCGCGGTTATCGCTTGCAACGTATTCAAGGTGGCGGTTAGAAGAAGGGGCAGGTCGGGTTAAGTAACGTTGATTCAGGGCATTTGAAAGTTTTAGGGTCATAATAAATTCGTTTATTTTGGTTTGTATGTTTGAGTGATCCTCTTTTGTTGGGCAGCGCTTATCAAGAAGCATTATGTGAGTGTGTTTTTCAACAGCTCGCCAGCTTGTATTTTATTCGCGAAAATATGAGACCGGACTGCCCCTTGAAGTTGTTTGAAAGGGGCGGTCCGTTGAGTTGTTTATTGAGTAATGCTTTTTACTTTGTCGCGCAATTGATCGATCGAAAAGGGTTTGCCGATGACCTGCATACCTTCGGGCACTTCAATACTTTCAGCGTAACCACTGGCAAACAGGATTGGCAGGGCGGGGCGCACGAGGCGTGCCTCAGTCGCCAACTCACGACCATCCATACCCGGCAAACCTACATCGGTCATCATCAAATCAATGTTCTGGTTCTCGTCATTGAGAAACTCCAGCGCCTGTTCGCTGCCGTCAGCCTCCAGCACCTTGTACTCCAACTCCTCCAGCACATCGACGATCAGCATGCGCACAATGGCATCGTCTTCTACTACAAGGATGATGGACGCTGGGGTGGACATAATAGAGGCTCTCAAAGATAGAAATTCAGGGGTATCGGCCGGTCGAATCTGCCGGGCTCATGCATGAGTAAGTGGCGCATGGCCATAAGTTCCCGGTTTGATACAAAAAACATTCACTGCAAATGGCCAGGCAAGGATAACTGTTGGCGTGGCTCTAGACGCGAGCAAATGTAGGAATTTGCTGCCAAAGCTGTGAGAAAAATGGATCCATGCCACCGTTTTGGGGCAAACTCTCGGGTTTTCAACAGTTCGACAAGGCTGCCCCATGTCCTCTCCGTCTACGGTTGATGAGCAACGGTTTCGCAAACTCCTGAGTCGCAACATCAGTCTGCCCTTGGGCGTCGGTGTACTCAGTGCCGTGTTCTTCGTGTCGCTGATCACTTATCTGCTGTCGGTTATCCAGTGGGTGGAGCACACCGACCGAGTGATCAATAACGCCAATGAAGCGGTGAAGCTCACCGTGGACCTGGAAACCGGCATGCGTGGTTTTCTGCTCAGCGGCGACGAGCACTTCCTCGACCCTTACGAGACCGCCAAGCCGCGTATCACCGTGGCGCTCAATACCTTGCTCGAACTGACTGCCGACAATCCGGTGCAAACCGATCGTCTGCGCCGCCTCCAGGCCTTGCAGACCGAGTGGGCCAATTACGCACAGTCGATGATTGACTTGCAGCGCTCCAGCGGCGATTACCGCGGCGCGGTCAAGGCCGGGCGTGGCAAGCGCCTGACGGACGAAATCCGCAAGCAATTCGAAGACGTTATCGAGACCGAACAGGTCTTGCGCACGACGCGCAATGAAGAGGTGCGCCGCACCACAATCTGGAGCATCAGCCTTTACCTCCTGTTCATCGCCGGTATCAGTGGTTTGCTGGCTTATATTGGCCGACGTGATCTGGTCAATCTGTCGACCAACTACGGCGCCAATCTTGCTGCACAACAAGCCAGTGCCGAGCGTCTTGAGCAGCAGGCGTGGTTGCGCAATGGTCAGACCGAACTGGCCGAACAGGTGCTGGGACAACTGACGCTGAATCTGTTGGGGCGCAATATTCTGCAATTCTGTGCGCAATACCTCGGCACCGCCGTAGCCGCGCTTTATGTGCGTGAAGAGCACGGCGGCCTCAAGCGTGTGGCGACTTATGGCTTCTCCCGTGAGCAGGAAGAGCAGGAACAGTCGATCTACAGCGGCGAGGGCATCGTCGGCCAAGTGGCGCAGCAGGCGCGGCTGATTCGTCTCGATTCGGTGCCGTCGGACTACTTCAAAGTCAGCTCGGGGCTGGGTGAAGGCTTGCCGCACAGTGTGCTGGTGGTGCCGACCAGCGATGACGATCGGGTCAATGGCGTGATCGAGCTGGGCTTCCTGCGTCCACTCAATGATCGCGATATCGAATTGCTGGAGCTGATTGCCGCGAACATCGGCACGTCCATCGAGGCTGCGCGCTACCGTCAGCGCTTGCAGGAAGTGTTGGCCGAAACCCAGCAGCTCAACGAAGAGTTGCAGGTGCAGCAGGAAGAGCTGAAAACCGCCAACGAAGAGCTGGAAGAACAATCGCGGATTCTCAAGGAGTCCCAGGCGCATCTGGAGACCCAGCAAGTCGAACTGGAACAGACCAACGAGCAGTTGGCCGAACAGGCGCAGACCCTGGCCGAGCAACGCGACGCCATGGATCTGAAAAACACCGAACTGAATCAGGCTCAGGTGCAGCTCGAAGAGCGCGCCGAAGAGCTGCAGCGCTCAAGCAAGTACAAGTCCGAATTCCTCGCCAACATGTCCCACGAACTGCGCACGCCGCTGAACAGCTCGCTGATTCTGGCCAAGTTGCTGGCGGAAAACCCGCAGGACAATCTCAGCGCCGAACAGGTCAAGTTCGCCGAGTCGATCTACTCCGCCGGCAACGATCTGCTCAACTTGATCAACGACATCCTCGATATCTCCAAGGTCGAGGCCGGCAAGCTTGAAGTGATTCCGGAAACCACCAGCGTCGCACGTCTGGCCGATGGCCTGCGCAGCGTGTTCGAACCGCTGGCGGCGGACAAACGCCTGACATTCACCGTCGCCTTGCAACCGGACGCGCCGACTACGCTGTTCACCGACCGCCAGCGCCTGGAACAGGTGATCAAGAACTTGCTGTCCAACGCCCTCAAGTTCACCGAACAAGGCGCGGTCAGCCTGACGATCAGCGGTCAGCCCAACGATCGCATCGCGTTCATCGTGCGCGATTCGGGTATCGGCATTGCCGCCGATCAACAGGAAAGCATCTTCGAGGCGTTCCGCCAGGCTGACGGCACCACCAACCGCAAGTACGGCGGCACCGGGCTCGGCCTGTCGATCTCCAGGGATCTGGCGACCTTGCTGGGCGGTTCCATCAGCGTCAGCAGTGTGCCGGGGCAGGGCAGTGTGTTCACGCTGGTGTTGCCGCAGCAGTACAACGAGCTCAGCGATGTATCGAGCGCCCCGTTGACCTTCACCCCGCCAGCACCAGCGGTGACCGCGCCCGTTGCACCTGCTGTTTCGGTTTCGCCGTTGGCGCCGGTGCACATTCCGCGTTTCGCCGATGACCGTGACAAGGCTCCCTTCGCCACTCGCTGCATCCTGGTGGTGGAGGACGAGCCTAACTTTGCGCACATCCTCTACGATCTGGCGCATGAACTCGGTTATCAGTGTCTGGTTGCCCATGGTGCCGATGAAGGTTACGACCTGGCTCGCGAGTACGTGCCGGACGCGATCCTGCTCGACATGCGCCTGCCGGATCACTCCGGTCTGACCGTATTGCAACGCTTGAAGGAACACGCCGAAACCCGCCACATCCCTGTGCATGTGATTTCGGTTGAGGACCGCGTCGAAGCGGCGATGCACATGGGGGCCATTGGCTATGCGGTCAAACCGACTACCCGCGAAGAACTCAAGGATGTGTTTGCCCGTCTGGAAGCCAAACTGACCCAGAAGGTCAAGCGAGTGTTGTTGGTCGAGGACGACGATCTGCAGCGCGAGAGCATCGCTCGGCTGATCGGTGACGAAGACATCGAGATCACCGCCGTGGGCCTGGCGCAAGACGCCCTGAATTTGCTGCGCACGACGATTTTCGACTGCATGGTCATCGACCTTAAGCTGCCGGACATGCTTGGCAATGAACTGCTCAAGCGCATGTCCACCGAAGACATCTGCTCTTTCCCGCCAGTCATCGTCTATACCGGTCGTAACCTGACGCGCGATGAAGAGGCAGACCTGCGCAAATACTCGCGTTCGATCATCATCAAGGGCGCACGGTCGCCGGAACGTCTGCTCGATGAGGTCACACTCTTTTTGCACAAAGTCGAATCGCAGTTGTCCCATGAACGGCAGAAGATGCTCAAGACCGCGCGCAGCCGCGACAAGGTCTTCGAGGGTCGCAAAGTGCTGCTGGTCGATGACGATGTGCGCAACATTTTCGCTTTGACCAGTGCCCTTGAAACCAAAGGTGCGGTCGTGGTGATCGGCCGTAACGGCCGTGAAGCGATTGAGAAGTTGAACGAAGTCGAGGACATCGATCTGGTGTTGATGGACGTGATGATGCCGGAAATGGACGGTTTCGAAGCCACCATTGAAATCCGCAAGGATCCGCGCTGGCGCAAATTGCCGATCATTGCCGTGACGGCCAAGGCCATGAAGGACGATCAGGAGCGCTGCCTGCAGGCGGGCGCCAATGATTACCTGGCCAAGCCCATCGACCTGGATCGCCTGTTCTCGCTGATTCGCGTGTGGTTACCTAAGATGGAACGCATTTAGTGGAACGCAGTCACTCCGTGGAACGAAACAGCGAAATCGAATTGCGGCTGTTGATCGAGGCAATCTACCTCAAGTACAGCTACGATTTTCGCGATTACTCAGGCGCTTCGATCAAGCGCCGGGTGCAACACGCGTTGAGCCAGTTCGAGTGCGCGACCATTTCGGCGTTGCAGGAAAAAGTCCTCCACGACCCGACCGCGTTCATGCAATTGCTGCAATTGTTGACGATTCCCGTCAGCGAGATGTTTCGCGACCCGTCGCACTTTCTGGCGATTCGCAAGGAAGTGGTGCCGCTGCTCAGGACCTATCCGTCGATCAAGATCTGGATCGCCGGATGCAGCACCGGCGAGGAAGTCTATTCGATGGCGATTCTGCTGCGCGAAGAAGGCCTGCTTGATCGCACGATCATTTACGCTACGGACATCAATCCACGCTCGCTGGACAAGGCCAAGCAAGGGATTTTCTCGATGGAGAACGTCCGTGCGTATACCGCCAACTACCAGCAGGCCGGGGGGCAGTGTTCATTTGCCGACTACTACACCGCCGCTTATGGTTACGCGATTTTCGACAAGAGCCTGTGCGAAAACGTGACGTTCGCTGATCACAGCCTGGCCACCGACAGTGTGTTCTCGGAAACCCAATTGATTTCTTGCCGCAACGTGTTGATCTACTTCAACAAGAAACTTCAGGATCGGGCGTTCGGGCTGTTCCATGAATCGCTTTGCCATCGCGGTTTTCTGGTGCTCGGCAGCAAAGAGACGCTGGATTTTTCCAGCTACGCCAACCAGTTCGAGCCCTTGGTGAAACAAGAACGGATCTACCGCAAATCATGAACGACACCACGGATCTGCCTCGAATCGAGGCTATTGTGGTCGGTGCTTCGGCCGGTGGTGTCGAAGCATTGATGAATCTGCTTGGCCCTTTGCGCAAGGGGTTTGTGTTGCCGATCATCATCGTGCTGCACTTGCCTGAAGAGCGCCGCAGCCAATTGGCCGAGGTGTTTGCCCGGCGTCTGCTGCTGCCGGTGCAAGAGGCGACGGACAAACAGGACATCGAGGCCGGTACGGTGTATTTCGCCACCCCCGGTTATCACCTGTCCGTGGAACAGGATCGCAGTCTGTCCTTGAGCCTTGAGGACCGCCTTCATCATTCCCGGCCATCGATCGATTATCTCTTCGAATCCGCCGCCGATGTCTACGGAACCAGGCTGGCGGCCGTGTTGCTGACGGGTGCCAATCACGATGGCGCGCGCGGGCTGGCCCAGGTCAAACGCCACGGCGGGCTGACCATCGTGCAAGACCCCGAAGACGCTCAGGTCGCCACCATGCCTCTGGCCGCGCTGAAAATTCAGCCGCCGGATCATGTCTTACCCATTCACGGCATCGGCCGTCTGCTAGTCGAGCTGGAACGAATCGCATGCTGAGTAATATCCAGGCAAAACTGCTGATCGTCGACGATCTGCCCGAGAACCTGCTGGCTCTCGAAGCCCTGATCAAACGCGAAGACCGCACTGTTTACAAGGCGCTGTCGGCGGACGAAGCCCTGTCGCTGCTGCTGCAACACGAGTTCGCCATGGCCATTCTCGACGTGCAGATGCCCGGCATGAACGGCTTCGAACTGGCGGAATTGATGCGCGGCACCGAGAAAACCAAGAACATCCCGATCATTTTCGTCAGCGCCGCCGGCCGTGAATTGAACTACGCGTTCAAAGGTTACGAAAGCGGCGCGGTGGACTTCCTGCACAAGCCGCTGGATATCCACGCGGTAAAGAGCAAGGTCAACGTGTTTGTCGACCTGTACCGCCAGAGCAAAGCCATGAAGCAACAGGTCGAAGCCCTGGAGCAGGCCCGGCGCGAGCAGGAAGCACTGCTGCAACGGTTGCAGAGCACCCAGCTTGAACTTGAGCAAGCGGTGCGGATGCGCGATGACTTCATGTCAATCGTCGCTCACGAAGTGCGCACGCCGCTCAACGGCCTGATACTTGAAACCCAATTGCGCAAGATGCACCTGGCGCGGGACAACGCCGCAGCGTTCACCCTCGACAAAATGCACGCCATGGTCGATCGCGATGAGCGGCAGATCAAGAGCCTGATCCGGCTGATAGAGGACATGCTCGACGTGTCGCGGATCCGCACCGGCAAGCTGTCGATCCGTCCGAGCCGTTTTGATCTGGTGCAGTTGGTGAGCAATCTGCTGCAGAACTTCGCGCAGCAGATTGAGGCAGCGGAAACCACTGTTTCCTTCGAAGCGGAGCATCCTGTGGAGGGTTGCTGGGATGAGTTCCGCATCGAACAGGTCATTTCCAATCTGTTGACCAATGCCTTGCGTTACGGTGGCAGAAGCCCGATTCAGGTGCGCGTCTACCGTCAGGGCAACCAGGCACGGGTCGAGGTTCAGGATCACGGAATCGGCATCAGTGAAGAGAACCAGAAGCGCATTTTCCAACAGTTCGAACGGGTCTCCGCCAAGACGGTAGTGGCCGGCCTCGGACTGGGTCTGTTCATTTCCGAGCAGATCGTCACCGCCCATGGCGGTTCCATCGTCGTCGAGAGTCAAATCAACGAGGGCGCCCTGTTTCGCGTTTGTCTGCCGGTCGAGGAAAACGGCACATCCGACGCAACCTCTGAGTGACCACACGGTCGTATCAGCAGCTATTGACCGAACAAAGGCTTCCCATGAGTGTAGATGCGCAAGATGTAGTACTCGTCGTCGAAGACGAACCGGTTATCTTGATGGTTCTGACAGATTACCTGTCGGGCCAGGGCTATCGCGTGCTGCAGGCCGAAAACGGCGAGCAGGCCTTCGAAATTCTCGCGAGCAAGCCACATCTGGACATGTTGATCACCGACTTTCGCTTGCCCGGCGGTATTTCCGGCGTGCAGATCGCCGAACCTGCGGTAAAGCTGCGTCCTGATCTGAAGGTGATTTTCATCAGCGGTTACCCGCAGGAAATCCGTGAGACCGGCAGCCCGATTACGCGCAAGGCACCGATTCTGGAAAAACCGTTCGATCTGGATGTGTTGCAGGAAAAGATTCAGGAGTTGCTGGCCTGAGCCATGCGTCGGCGCAAGGCCGACGCCCGTCGGTTGGTTATTTGACCTGGTCTGCGGGGTTATAGGTGAACTGCGCATCGGCAGCAGGTGTAGTCGGTAGCGTCAGTTTAATGATCGGCATAACGCTTCCACCGGTTTTGTTGAAGTAGTCACGTTGATCGTGCTGAGCACCGGAAAGGCCTCCCTCTACATAAAAGAATGCTTGCAGGGGTAGCTCTTTTGGAATGTCTTGGGGCCAGGTTTTAAGAATGATTTCCACGTAATCATGAACACCGGCAAAAAAGCCTACCTCGTTATGAGCGTTCATCGTGTGGCGGAATGAAGGCCCCGCTTGAGAGTTCATGGCATCGCTCACGTCAAAGCCACACATGTTGTAGCCCATCTTGTACTGATTCCAGCGCGCTACCCAGAGTGCAGAGTTGCGAATGCCTACGGTAAGACAAGGACCGCTGCCCGTAGTATCCAGGCGGTGCGGGCCGCAACCGGCGGCTGTTCGGTTGTTGGTGCCTCCATCCATCGGAAAAGCACAGAGCACTTCTACTTGCCTTGTGCCAGATGGACGATTGAGTACGGGATAAAAGATCAGCCCGTTCTTGTAGCCGTAGACTTTGGTGAATTTCGAATCCTTACTCAAGTAAGAAAACGAAACCCCGCCACTTTTCACCGAGGCGGGACTGGGATTCCAGCTGGAGTACGCATCCGAAGCCGAAGTGGCTCTTAGCATGACACCCCGACACAAGAATGCGGGCTTCGAATCCGTACCGCAGTTACCTCGCGTATCATTATATTGACGGGTCAGATCGGTGGCTGCGATTGCGCCATTCCGGGGGGCGTTTGATGCGACCGTCATCCCGATGTTTTCTCCGGCTGATGGTTGCTCTGTATCCGGCGTTTCACGCATCTGACAGGCTGATAAAAAAACCATCAATATCAACGCAAGGTATTTCCTCATAATGACCTTTCCTCTATCTGGCAGCGGTTACTTGACCTGATCTGCCGAGTTTTAAACGAACTGCGCATCTGCTCTGGAAGTACGAGGAAGATTGATCTTGAAAGTCGCAAATGACCTTGCCCGCCTCGAGTCCTTAATGGACGCGGGCCTGGAATTGGCACCCAGTACCGAGCATCCTTGGGGGGATTCAAACAGCACGCGGGGGGAATTGATAGCTGTCAGAGTTGACAGGTGACGGGGAGGGGAAAGCGGCTTATTTTAAGCGGTTTGCAATCGGTGCCAGGGATTTTCACAGTAGCCGGGGATCCTTGTAGGAACCTCTCTAGGCTGCAAACGCTGATCTTCTCATTGAGCGATCACAGCGCCGCAGTAGCTCGCGGAAAAGTTCAGGGTTTGTCGGCCTTGAAACACGTTTTTCCGGAGCTCAACCTTTAATCCAACTTGCTGGCAGCCCAACGGCGAATAACTCGAAGTCAGCGTAAAGCCGCTGCAAATTTCCCGTTGATGCAGGTGGCATGACCTGTTGGCTACCCATGGTGAACATCAGGTCAGCCGCGGATCATCTCTCGCACCTTGGCGGTCAACAGGTCAAAAGTGAATGGTTTGGTGATCATCTGCATCCCTGAATCGAGGAAGCCGCCACGCACGGCCGCATGTTCGGCGTATCCGGTGATAAACAACACCTTCAAACCTGGCCGATATTGTCGACCAACCTCCGCTAGTTGCCTGCCGTTCATGCCCGGCAGGCCAACATCGCTGATCAGCAGATCAATGCGCTGCGTCGAGTTCAGAATCGGCACGGCGCTGTCGGCATCCCAGGCTTCGACAAAGGCATAGCCCAATTCACCGAGCACCGCGCAGACCAGCACGCGCACGGCCGGGTCGTCTTCGACGATCAGCACGGTTTCGCCGTGCAGCGCATCAGGTGCCTGCTGAATGTCGGCGTCGGGGCTTTCCAGTTCTTCACCGCGAAAACGTGGCAGGTAGAGTCTGACCGTGGTGCCCTCATCGATTTCACTGTCGATCGAGACATGCCCGCGGGACTGCTTGCTGAAGCCGTAGATCATCGACAGACCCAGCCCCGTGCCCTGGCCGATCGGTTTGGTGGTGAAGAAAGGGTCGAACGCACGATTGATAACACTCTGCGGCATGCCACAGCCGTTGTCGGTGACGCTGAGCATCACGTAATCACCGGGTTCGAGGTTGCTGTAGGCTTCAGTGAATTCGCGTTTGAGCACCTGATTGCTGGTCTCGACTACCAGTTTGCCGCCGTCGGGCATAGCGTCACGGGCATTGATCACCAGGTTGAGGAGGGCGCTTTCCAGTTGGTTGGGATCGGCCTCGGCCACCCATAATTTGTCGTTGAGGCGCATGTCCAGTTGAATGCTTTCGTTGAGGCTGCGCTGCAGCAGCTCACCCATGGACAGCACCAGTGTGTTCATCTGCACGGCTTTGGAGTCGAGCGACTGCCGCCGGGAAAACGCCAGCAAGCGATGGGTCAGGCCGGCGGCGCGATTAGCCGAGGTCACGCCCAGATCGATCAGGCTGTCGAGATCATCCGTGCGCCCTCGGGCCAGGCGCCGACGCAACAATTCCAGGCTGCCGATGATGCCGGTGAGCATATTGTTGAAGTCGTGGGCGATGCCGCCGGTGAGTTGGCCGACCGCTTCCATCTTCTGCGATTGGCGCAGCGCTTCTTCGTTATGGCGCAATTGCGCGGTGCGCTCCTCGACCTGTTGCTCAAGGGTTTCCAGGGTCGATTGCAGGCGCCGTTCGCTTTCACTCAAGTCGATCAGCCGGTCGCGGGCCTCGTACTGTCGTCGTCGGCCGCGCAATGCGGCAGAGACCATACTGACCAATGTCGCCGGATGAAACGGTCGTTCAAGGAAGGTCACGTTGCCCAGCAGATCGCTCAGGCGCGAGGAGGGGCCTTGTTCCTGACCACCGTGATGGGTCAACAGCACAATGGGCAGGTCCGACCAGGCTGGTTGCTGCTCCAGATGCAGGAACAACGCCTCCAGTTCCGGCCCGCGCAACGCTTCGGCGGCGACCAGCAGCAGACCGGCACCCAGCTCCAGTTCGGAACACAGCGATCCCAGACCGGGGGTGACCAGACCTCCGTAACCGGCCTCGTTGAGGATCATCAGCGCAATCTGGCTGTCGCGACCCACAGGCGCCAGAATCAGCGCCCGTTCGGCCAGCGGCACCTGCACCGTCACAGGTTTTCTTCCCGAAGCAACGGATTACTCGCGCCGAGGTAGGTGGGGACGCCACGCAGTACGCCCTGAAAGGCTTCAAGTGGTTCGCCGATGGTCATGCCTTGTGTGGAAATACGGTATTCACGAATGGTCGATTCGTGGCTGCCGGTGCGTTTCTTGATGATCGAGATCGCGCGGCGGACTTTGCCCAGTGCTTCGAAGTAGCGCAACAGAATCACCGTGTCAGCCAGATAAGTAATGTCGACCGGCGCTTGCATGTCGCCAACCAGACCATGCTGGGCGACGGTCATGAAGGTCGCCGCGCCTTTGCGGTTCAGGTACAGCAGCAACTCGTGCATGTGCAGCACCAGCGCGTTTTCTTCCGGCATGGCGGCCTGATAGCCGTTGATGCTGTCGATGACCACGGTTTTGATTTGACCTTCATCGACGCAGCGCCGCACGCGATGGGAGAATTCGCCCGGTGACAGTTCGGCGGCGTCGACCTGCTCGATCAACAGATTACCGGTGGCTTGTAGCGCCTTGAGGTCGATGCCGATGTTGTTCATGCGCTCGAACAGCAGGCCCAACTCTTCATCGAAGATAAACAGCGCGGCTTTCTCGCCACGGAGCACGGCAGCGGCGGCGAAGATCATCGAGATCAGCGATTTACCGGTACCGGCAGGGCCGAGAATCAAGGTACTTGAACCGGTCTCGATACCGCCGCCAAGCAGGGCGTCCATCTCCGGGATGCCGCTGGACAGTTGCAGACGCGCGTAGTCGCCACGGTGTTCAGCCGCCACCAAACGTGGGAACACATGCACGCCGTCGCCCATGATGGTGAAGTCGTGGAACCCGCCGCGATACTTTTGCCCACGGTACTTGACCACCCGCACGCGTCGCCGCTCGGCGCCGTAGTTGGGCGTCAGTTCTTCGAGACGAATTACCCCGTGAGCCACGCTGTGCACGGTTTTGTCGAGGGATTCGGTGGTCAGGTCGTCGAGCAGTAGCACCGTGGCGTTGTAGCGCACGAAGTAATGCTTGATGGCCAGAATCTGCCGGCGATAACGCAGAGAGCTTTGCGCGAGCAAACGAATCTCCGACAGACTGTCGAGCACTACACGCGTCGGCTTGAAGCGTTCGACCGCTTCGAAAATCTGCTTGGTGGCTTCGCCCAGTTCTAGGTCGGAGGAATACAGCAGGCTCTGCTGGTGTTCAGCATTGAGCAGACTTTCGGGGGGCGTCAGCTCGAAGATCTTGATGTTGTCATCCAGCGTCCAGCCGTGGGACAGCGCCCCTTGCCTTAGTTCGCGCTCGGTTTCCGAGAGCGTGATGTACAACGAGCGTTCGTCGGCTTTCGCGCCGGCCAGGAGAAATTGCAAAGCGACCGTGGTTTTGCCGGTTCCGGGCTCACCCTCCAGCAGGAAAACATGACCGCGAGACAAACCACCGGCCAGGATGTCATCCAGACCCACAATGCCGGTAGCGGCTTTCGCACTGATCAACTCGTTAGAAGTAGACAAAAAATGCCCTCTCATGACTAAGGGAAGCGAGGCCGCCAACTAATCGAGCGGCCTGAATAACTTGACCTTGCGCCGTGATGGCAGTTCCGAAATACCTTTCCGAATGTGTCAATTGAGCTGTCAAAACTGGCTCAGAGACCCTGCTGCAAGGCCGGATCATCCGGGTTGAGCTGTTCCAGCTGCGCCAACAGAATCTGCACGTTCTGCAATTGCCCGCTTTCTTTCCAGTAGTTGATCAGCAAAACCCGCGCCTTGCGGTCAGCGGGATGGCGCTGAACGATTTCCTGCAACTGGTTTTGCGCCGCTTCCAGTTCTTCGGCGCTGTGCAGGGTGGTAGCGAGGTCGTAGCGGTAATCCTTGTTATCGGGTTCCAGCTCGACGGCTTTGGACAAACCGAGCAGGGCATATTCGCGCTGATCGTGGTGCAACAGCCAAAGCCCCAGGGCATGTTGCAGATAGGCAGAGTCAGGTTGTGCCTTGAGTTGCCGGCCCAACAGTTGCCGGGCGGCATCGGTTTGGCCCTGGCGGTCGAGGACATCGATCTGCATCACCAGCGCCGGCAGATTGCCGGGCTCCAGGCGCAGGGTATTGTCGAGCGCGACCTGCGCCTCTTTGAGTTCGGCGTTGTGGATACGCAGCCGGGCCAGTTGCGCGTAGTTGGCAGCGCTTTCCGGTTGTGCCTTGAGCGTTTGTTCCCAACCGTCGATCGCTTGTTGCAGCGGAGCGAAGTAAAGGCCCAGTTCATCCGGAGTCAAGCCGAGGAGGGCATTGATCGCGGCAAAGCGCACGGTTTGATCTTCATCATCGAGCATCGGTCCGAGCAACAGGCTGCGTTGTCCGCCCGGCACCAGTCCCACCACACTTTTTATCGCCGCCAGGCGCACGGCGGGGGCTTCGTTTTGCAGGTCGGTGTCGGCCAGTTTCAACGCTTGCGGGCTCGGGTAATTGGGCAGCTCACCGTGCAGCCACACGCGGCGCTTGACCGAAATGTCCGGCCGGCCCAGTTGCTGATACAACTGACGCGCCGCGCCCGGTTGCCCCTTGCGGGCAGCATCCAGCGCTTCGCTATAACCGTGCTTGATCGCATCGGGTATGACCGGGACGGTGCTGCGCACCGACAACCAGGCCACGACGATGACAAGCACAAGGCCCAGGCTGATAAGCAGGTAGCGGCGAGACTGAGGCATGCAGGTTTCCGAAACAGGCGTACTTGAGCAGAGCGGCAAGCTTCGGTCAGCTCGGGCCACGAGTCAAACCCTGTGCATGCGAATCGCCCTACAAGTTGCGTCGACTCAGTTACCCGTCAGGCTTTCGATGCAGTGTCTACGCTTGCAGAAGTCGTTTCGTTGAGTGTGCCCATGCAAGCCCTGTTCATTTACTTCAAGACGGTGATTCATCCGAGTCAGGCCGTTCTGCTGTTTGCCCTGCGCACCATTGCGGCGGGATTGTTGACGCTGTACCTGGCATTTCTGTTCGATCTCGATCAGCCCAAATGGTCGATCATGGCGGTGGTGATTGTCAGCCAGCCATTGGCCGGGATGGCACTGGCGCGCAGTTTCGGCCAGGTCATCGGCACGACCCTCGGTGCGGTGGTGGCGGTGTTGATCATGGCCATTTTTCCTCAGGCACCGCTGCCTTTCATTACCACCCTGGCACTGTGGCTGGCGCTGTGTACGGCAGGCGGCACGTTGTTGCGTTACACCAGCTCGCAAGCGTTTGTGCTCAGTGGTTACACCGCTGTGGTCGTGGCGTTATTGGCGATTCCGGATCAGGACGGGACCTTTCTCTTGGCCGTTACCCGCGTTACCGAAACCCTGCTGGCGGTGGCGTGCGTCTGCGTGGTGAGTCTGCTCACGGCGCGGCCGGAAGCAGTGGCCAAAGGGTACTTCGCCAAGGTCGATCAAGTGATCAAGCTGGCTGCCAGCCATGCCGCTGCGGTGCTGCGCACGGAGGAAAGCGAAGCGGACTTTCAGCGTAGGCAAATGCAGTTGCTTGGGGAAATAAGTGCCTTGGAGGGCCTGCGCCGGCATCTGTATTTTGATGCGCCACGTCTGCGCAGTGCCAACAATCTGGTGCTGTTGCTGGGTAATCAATTGATGTTGCTGACGTCGCGGTTGACCGCTTTGCGTCATCAGCGCGAGTTGCTCACCGTGCGCTGGGAAGGCGATCTGCCGCAGAACATCCAGCAACTGCGTGCCGAGGAATTGACCTTGCTCGATCAGTTGGCGCAACAAGGCCGGTCGCTACCTGCCGAGGCGCGACATCAGTTCATTACGCTCCAGCAACAGTTCGAAGCGCTGGCTTATCAGGCCGAACAGCTTACCGAAGACATGAGCGCCACCCTGCGTTCGCTGGCGTGGGCATTGCGCTGGGAGCAGGCGCGGCTGTTGCACCAGTTGGAGCAGATACTGGAACTGAGCGACGCCATTCAGGATGGCCGCGAAGCCAGTTGCCTCTATCGCGGTCAGGCCAGCCCGCTGCACCTGGATTTCACGTTGGCCACGATGAACGCCATCCGCGCCTTTACCGCGTTGCTGGTCGCCGGATTGATCTGGATCGAAACGGCGTGGGATGGCGCACGGGGCGGGATGATTCTGGTGGGAATCCTCTGCTCGCTGATGGCGACGTTTCCGCGTCCGCTGATGGCCGCGCAAAGTTACGCACGCGGTCTGGGGCTGGCGCTGGTGGTCTCGGCGGTCTATCAATTCATGCTGGTGCCGGCAATCAGTGATTTCGAATGGTTGGCATTGTTGCTGGCGCCGTTGCTGTACGTGATCGCGATCGGTCTGGCGAGCCCGGCGACGGCGGGCATTGGCATGGGGCTGGGCTTGTCGAGTTTCCTCATGCTCGGCCCGCAGAATATCGGCACTGGCCAGAACACGGCGATTCAATGGTTCGAGTTTGCCGGCGCCTATTTCAGTGCGGCAATGCTCGCCTTGATCGTCTATGCATGGATTTTCCCGTTTCGCCCGGCATGGCGTCTTCGCCGCTTGTATAACGAAGCGCGCGAGCAGGTGTATGCATTGACCAAAACCCCGGCGACCGATGAACAACAGTTTGCCTTTGAAAGCCGCATGGTCGATCGCCTGACCAGCATGCTCGGCCTGCTGCCGGCGCTGAACAGCCGTGCCATGCAGCAACTCTATGAAATAAGCCTGGCGTGCGTGGCACTGGGTGTGGCGATGCACCAGTTGCGGCAGCAGGCGCACAACAATGCGCTACTGACAGATGCTTTCACCCAGCGTCTGGCTTCGGCCGTGCACAAGACCGGGCGCTTTGTCGCTGGGCGGCAGGATGTGCAACTGACGCCGTTGTTGGCCACCCTGCACATATTGGGCGACGAACTGGATGAACTGCACGTCGCCAGCCATGAACATGTCTGGTCGCTGTTTCGCATGCGTGTGGCACTGTTGATCGTCGTGTCATTTTTGCAGCGCCACGGTGATGCTATCCAGCGCGCCGTCCCGGAAGGAGAAGCAGCCCTTGCCCATTGATTTCGAGATTGGCGGTGTCTACCTGCCGCCCATTGCCCAGGCGTTACTGTTGGCCATACCGATTTTTATGGTGCTGGACTGGGGACTGCGGCGTCTTGGCGTTCTGCGTCTGGTCTGGCATGAAGCGCTGTTCGAAGGCGCGTTATATGCCTGCGTCTGTGCCACGCTGATTTTGCTGATGGGAGCCTGATGCTTTGAAAGTGCTATTCACACGATTGATCACATTGGCGGTGGTGCTGCTGGCGATCGTGCTCGGCTGGTTTGCCTGGGAGCATTACACCCGTGCGCCGTGGACTCGCGATGCGCGGGTCAGAGCCGATGTGGTGACGCTGTCGGCGGACGTCTCGGGGCGCATTGTCAGCCTGGCGGTGCAGGACAACCAACATGTCGACAAGGGGCAACTGCTGCTGGAAATCGATCCGGCGCGCTATAGCCTGGCGGTGGAGCACGCGCGACGGTCGGTGGAGGTCGCGAAGGCAACGCTGGGCCAGTCACAAGCCTCCATTGTTGCCAGTGAAGCCTTGCTCAAGCAGCGGCAAAGTGAAGAACGCCGACGGCGTACGCTCAAGCAGGGGTTTGCGATTTCTGGCGAAGAGTGGGAAAAATCCAGTACCGATGTGGCCGTGGCCCAGGCGGACGTGTTGCGCAATCAGGCCAATCTCGGTCTTGCCGAGGCCAATGTGCAGTTGGCGATTGCCGCATTGACCCAGGCTGAACTGGATTTGCAGCGCACCCGCGTCGAGTCGCCAGTCAGCGGTTATGTGACCAACCTCCTGACCCGTGAGGGTGATTACGCGGTGAGCGGCGGCGCTTTGCTGGCGCTGGTCGACAGCGACTCGTTCTACATCAGTGGTTACTTCGAAGAAACCAAACTGCCGCGTATTGGCGAGGGCGATCGGGTACGGGTGCAATTGATGAGCGGGGAGACCTTCGGCGGCAGGGTGCAGAGCATTGCCTTCGCCATTGCCGACCGCGAAAACGCGCCGGGCAGCCGGCTACTGGCCAACATCAACCCGAGTTACACCTGGGTGAAACTGGCGCAGCGAGTGCCGGTGCGGATCGATATCGACGGCGACTACGCCGGCAAAAACCGCCTGCGAGCGGGCACCACAGCGACCGTCACCGTGCTGGAAAACTGATCCCTGCGGCAGCTCCTACAGAAGAGGGTGTGATTTTCGAGGCATAAAAAAGCCCCGCGACCGAATGATACGCGGGGCAAAAAATTTGGTTGGTTGCGGCCAACCAAAGGAGCTCTTTAACAATCGATTACTTGCTGGCAACAGTCTCCGGTTGCCAGCCGCCGCCAAGGGCCTTGTAGATCGCGACAATGCCGCGATACAGGTCGACTTCAGCCTGGGCCTGACTGTCTTCGGCATTCAGCCGTTCACGCTGGGCGTCGAGCAGCACGAGGAAGTCAGTCGTGCCTTCGCGATAGCGGATTTCAGCCAGGTCGGCAGCCTTGCGACTTGATTCGCTCTGACGAATCAGCGAGATCAGGCGCTGCTGACGCTTGCCGTAATCGCTGAAAGCGTTTTCCGACTCTTCCAGGGCCAGCAGCACTTGTTGCTCGTAAGTCGCCAGTGCGCCTTCGGCATCAGCATCGGCGCCGCGCAAACGGGCGCGCACACTGCCAAGGTCGAACGCTGCCCAAGTGATGCTCGGGCCGAGTGCCCAGGCGTTGGCCGCCGAGGAACCAATCTGCGAACCACGCCCTGCCGTCCAGCCGAGGAAGCCGCTGAGGCTGACCCGTGGGAACAGATCGGCTTTCGCGACGCCGATGCGCGCTGTGGCCGAAGCCAGGTTGCGTTCCGCGCTGAGGATGTCCGGACGACGTTGCAGCAGTTCGCCCGGGTCACCGATCGGCAAGGCTTTGGCAATCGCTGGCAAGTCTTTTGGACTCAGATCGACGGTCAGCTTGTCCGGACGCTCACCGAGCAGGGTGGCGATACGGTTTTTCTGCCGAACCTGTTCTGCCTGCAATTGCGGCACGCTGGCTTCGACCGAGGCCAGGCGGGCATCGGCACGTTCGACATCAAGCTGATCGCCAACGCCGGCATCACGCAGGCTGATGGTGATCTTGCGCGACTCCTGCTGGTTGTTCAGGTTGGCCACGGCGATCTTTTCGCGCAGTTGGGCGCCACGCAGTTGACCGTAAGCGTCGACCAGTTCGGCAATCATGGTGACTTGCAGTTGGTACAGATCGGCTTCGGCTGCTTGCTGGTCGGCGTCGCTGGCTTCCAGATTGCGCTGGATGCGCCCGAACAGGTCAAGCTCCCAGGCCATGTCCAGACCGAGGTCATAGCGTTCGCTATTGACCCGGTTGGTGGTCTGGCCGGGGATTTGCCCCTTGGCCAGGTCACTGCTGGCGCGGCTGGTGATGGTCGGCATCGCATCGTTGCTGGCGTCGTCGCGGATCGCCCGGGCGGCTTTCCAGCGGGCGAACGCCACGCGCAGTTCACGGTTGCCTTGCAGCGATTGGGTCACCAACTGGTTGAGGGTCGGATCGTCGAATTGCTGCCACCAGATGCCTTCGAATTTCGAACGGTCGAAGTTCTTTTGCCCGGCGGCGCCATCGGTGACGGCCGTGATGTTGGCCGCCTCCGTGGCTGGGGTCTTGTAGTCGGGGCCGACAGCGCAGGCGCTGAGGGCCAGCACCAGCAGACTCGGCAGGAAGACTTTCAGACTCATTGTTGCGCCTCCAGTTTCAGAGCTTTGGCCGCTTTGCGGGCTTCGCCGCGTTCGACAAAGTTACGGATCAGTACGTAGAACACTGGTGTCAGCAACAGACCGAAGAAGGTCACCCCGAGCATCCCGGAGAACACCGCCACACCCATGGCGTGACGCATCTCGGCACCGGCACCGCTGGAGAACACCAGTGGCACCACACCCATGATGAACGCGAAGGAGGTCATCAGGATCGGACGCAGACGCAGACGGCAAGCTTCGAGAACCGCAGCGAGCGGGTCGAGGCCTTCTTCCTGTTTGTCCTTGGCGAACTCGACGATCAGAATCGCGTTCTTACAGGCAAGTCCCACCAGTACGATCAAGCCGATCTGGGTGAAGATGTTGTTGTCACCGCCCGAGATGATCACGCCGGTGATGGCCGACAGCAGGGTCATCGGTACGATCAGGATCACCGCCAGTGGCAGACTCCAGCTTTCGTATTGAGCGGCCAGTACCAGGAACGCCAGCAATACGCAGAGCGGGAACACGAACAGCGCGGTGTTGCCGGACAAAATCTGCTGGTAGGTCAGGTCGGTCCACTCGTAGGTCATGCCGTTCGGCAGTTCATCCTTCAGCAGTTTCTCGATGGCTTTTTCCGCCTGGCCGGAGCTGTAGCCCGGGGCAGCCGCGCCGTTGATTTCTGCGGTGATGAAGCCGTTGTAGTGCATCACGCGATCCGGGCCCGAGGTGTCGCTGACCTTGATGAAGGTCGCCAGCGGGATCATTTCGCCTTTGTTGTTGCGTACTTTCAGCTGACCGATCTGATCGGATTCGAGGCGGAACTGCTGCTCGGCCTGAACGTTGACCTGATAGGTGCGCCCGAAGCGGTTGAAGTCGTTGGCATACAGCGAACCCAGGTAGATCTGCAGGGTGTCGAAGATGTCGCTGACAGCCACGCCGTGGGTCTTGGCTTTTTCACGGTCGATGGCGGCATCGACCTGTGGCACGTTCACGGTGTAGCTGGTGAACAGCCCGGCCAGTTCCGGCACGCTGTGGCTCTTGTTGATGATGTTCATGGTTTCTTTGTACAGCTCGTCGTAGCCCAGGTTGCCCCGGTCTTCGATTTGCAGGCGGAAACCACCAATGGTGCCCAGACCTTGTACCGGCGGTGGCGGGAAGATCGCCATGTACGCCTCTTGAATGTTCGCGTACTGGCCGTTCAAGGCCCCGGCAATCGCACCGGCGGACATGCTCGGATCTTTACGCTCATCAAACGGTTTCAGGGTCACAAACACGATGCCGGCGTTCGGGCTGTTGGTGAAGCCGTTGATCGACAGGCCCGGGAACGCTACGGCGCTTTCCACGCCTGGCTGTTTCAGCGCCAGGTCGGACATGCGCTTGATCACGTCTTCGGTGCGATCCAGGCTCGAAGCGTCCGGCAGTTGTGCGAAAGCCACCAGGTATTGCTTGTCCTGGCCGGGTACGAAACCGGTCGGCGTGCTGGAGAAACCGAAGAAGGTCAGCACCATCAGGCCTGCGTACAACAGCAGGGCGATGCCGCTGCCACGGATAACCCGGCGCACGGTGCCGACGTAGCCATGGCTGGCACGGTCGAAGAAACGGTTGAACGGACGGAACAACCAGCCACCGAAAATCTTGTCGAGCACTTTGGAGAAGCGGTCTTTCGGCGCGTCGTGGCTTTTCAGCAATACAGCGGCCAGTGCTGGCGACAGGGTCAGCGAGTTGAACGCCGAGATCACGGTCGAGATCGCGATGGTCAGTGCGAACTGTTTGTAGAACTGCCCGGTGAGGCCGGAGATGAACGCCGCCGGAATGAACACCGCACACAGCACCAGCGCCGTCGCAACGATCGGGCCGGTCACTTCACGCATCGCCCGTTTGGTGGCTTCGACCGGTGTGAGTCCGAGTTCAATGTTCCGTTCAACGTTCTCCACCACCACGATGGCGTCGTCCACCACGATACCGATGGCCAGTACCAGGCCGAATAGCGACAGCGCGTTCAGCGAAAAGCCGAACAGGTGCATCACCGCAAACGTACCGATCAACGATACCGGCACCGCCACCAACGGAATGATCGAGGCGCGCCAGGTTTGCAGGAACAGGATCACCACCAGTACCACGAGGATCAGTGCTTCGAAGAGGGTGTGAACCACCGCTTCGATCGAGCCGCGCACGAAGATCGTCGGGTCATAGACGATGCTGTAATCCATGCCTTGCGGGAAGTTTTTCTTCAGCTCGTCCATCTTGCCGCGAACTTCGTTCGAGATGTCGATGGCATTGGAGCCTGGGCGCTGGAAGATCGGGATGGCCACCGCCGGTTGGTTGTCCAGCAACGAGCGCAGGGCGTATTGACTGGAACCGAGTTCAACGCGAGCGATGTCTTTGAGACGAGTGATCTCACCATTGTCGCCTGCGCGAATGATGATGTTCTCGAACTCTTCTTCGCTGACCAGACGGCCCTGAGTATTGACCGACAGCTGGAAGCTCTGGGCATTCGGGGCAGGGGGCGCACCCAATTGACCGGCAGCGACCTGACGGTTCTGTTCACGAATCGCCGTGACCACATCGGTCGCGGTCAGATTGCGCGAAGCGGTCTTGTTCGGATCGAGCCAGACCCGCAGCGAGTAATCGCCCATACCAAACAACTGCACATCACCAACACCGTTCAGGCGAGCGAGCTCATCCTTGATGTTGAGGATCGCGTAGTTCGACAGATAGAGCATGTCGTAGCGTTTGTCCGGCGAGGTCAAGTGCACAACCATGGTCAAGTCAGGCGATGCCTTGTCGACGGTGATACCGATGCGCGTTACTTCCTCGGGAAGTTTCGGCTCGGTACGGGTCACCCGGTTTTGCACCTGCACCTGCGCGTTATCCAGGTCAGTGCCCAGGGCGAAAGTGATGGTCAGGGTGATCTTGCCGTCGGCGGTCGACTGCGAGGACATGTACAGCATGTTCTCGACGCCGGTGATGGCTTGCTCCAGCGGAGCGGCCACGGTTTCACCGATGACTTTGGGGTTGGCGCCCGGGAAGTTGGCACGCACCACCACGGTCGGTGGCACGACTTCCGGATATTCGCTGATCGGTAGCTCGAACAGCGAGATCGCACCGGCGATCAGGATCAGCAGCGAAAGCACCGCTGCGAAGATCGGCCGTGAAATGAAGAATTGGGAAAAATTCATCGGAGTTGTCGTCCCTTAACCGCGTGGGGTCGTAGCAGCCAGCTTCACAACCGATCCCGACGCGCCTTTGGCAGGGGCGACTTTGGGCAGGTTGCTGGCTTCCAGCGCTTGACGTTGTTGAGCGAGTGCCGCGATGGTCTGTTCGCTGGCCATCGGGATCACTTCAGGGGTGACCGGTGAACCAGGACGAACCCGTTGCAGACCCTTGACGATGATCGTGTCGTCCTTGTTCAGGCCGGTACGGACGATGCGCAGGCCTTCGATTTTCGGACCCAGTTCGACGGCGCGGTACGCGGTTTTGTTGTCCGCATCCATGACCAGTACAAATTTCTTGCCGAGGTCGGTGCCGACGGCTTCGTCGTTGATCAGCATGGCGTTATAGGTGCCACTGCCGACCAGTTTCAGGCGTGCGTACAGGCCCGGGGTGTAGGTGCCGTCGCGGTTGTCGAACACCGCGCGACCACGGATGGTGCCGGTTTTCGGGTTGACCTGGTTGTCGACGAAGTTCATCTGACCGAGGTGCGGGTTGCCGTCTTCATTGGACAGGCCCATGTACACCGGAGTAGTGGCGCCGCGCTGACCGTTGCGGGCCAGTTGGGTGTATTTGAGGAACACACGCTCGTCGGCATCGAAGTAGGCGTAAACGCGATCGGTGGAAACCACACTGGTCAGCGGGGTGGTGTCGGCGGTCACCAGGTTACCGGCGGTGATCTCGGCACGGCTGACACGGCCACTGATTGGCGCGGTGACACGGGTGAAGCTGAGGTTCAGTTTGGCCAGATCCAGTTGCGCTTGCAGGGCACCGACGGCGGCGCGGGCTTCTTGTGCAGCGCTGGTGCGCGAGTCGGCCAGTTCGGCGGAAATGGCGTTGCTGGCGCGCAGACGTTCACCACGACCCGCTTCGTTTTCACTGCGGGTGGCGTTGGCGCGGGATTGGGCTACGAGTGCTTCGAGGCGGCGCACCTCAGCCTGGAACGGACGTGGGTCGATCTGGAACAGCAGGTCGCCTTTCTTGACCAGCGCACCTTCGGTGAAAGCCACCTCGTCGATCTGGCCGGAGACCCGTGGACGGATTTCAACGGTTTCCGGCGCTTCGAGGCGCCCGGTGAATTCGTCCCACTCGTTGACCGGTTGTTCGATCACCTTGGCCACGCTGACTTTGGCAGCAGGCTGGGTGGCGGCAGTCTCCGGAGTCTTGCCGCAGGCGCTCATCACCAGGATGGCCAGCATGGCCAACGGGAAGCGCAAATGTTTGAGTGACTGTTCCATGGATGCATCCGCCAATGTATTGAAGATGGGCGGATGATGCTCGGCGGGGTGTGATGGCACGAATCGAATGAAGCAAAGGTAACTATCATTCGGAATGATATAAGAGCCGAACGAGCTCTCTAGCATGCACCTTTCGTTAGGTGGCTATCAATCGGTTTGATGGGCAATTCTCTGTTGCCCGATGTGCAAAAGTCAGGAGCGAGGCTGCGCGGCGGGGATTATGCGGGGATTAAAAATGCCGAACCCGCCATGGCGGCGGGTTCGGCAATGCGGTCAGAGTTTCGGCAACTGGCCGATGCGTCCGATCATTTCCGTCACGATCTGCAGATCCAGCTGGAATTGCTCCACGGTCTTGAACTCGCCATCGGTGTGACCGGTGTATTTCACGTTCGGCATGGCCAGACCGAATTGCACGCCATTCGGCAGTTCATGCACCGAGGTAGCGCCGGCGGAGGTGCCGAACTCGTGTTTCATGCCGAGGTTTTCTGTTGAAACAGCCAACAGTGCCTTGACCCATTCGCCCTCAGGATTGCGGTACATCGGCTCCGCGATCGAATAGTCGAAGGCAACGGCTACGTGGCTTTTCTTGCTCCAGGCAGCCAGTTTTCCAGCAATTTCAGCCTTGAGTTTCTCCGGTGACTTGCCCTTCGGTACGCGCAGGTTGACCGCGAGTTTGAAGGCTTTGTCATCCATGCCGACGTAGGTCAGCGACGTTGTCAGCGGTCCCATGAAGGCATCGGAGAAACCGACACCCAGCTTGTTGCCCAGATAATCCAGGCCCCAGTTGTCGGCAGCGTAACGGGCCGCATCGGTGATGTGGTTGTGCTTGAGCGCGACTTTGCCATCAAGACTATTAATGAAGACCAGCATGCGCGCGACCGGGTTGATACCGGACTCGGGTTCGGAGGAGTGCGCGGAAACGCCGGTTACTGTCAGCTTGACGTCTTTGCCGTCGACCTTGGCGCTCACTTGGAAATCGCCGCCATTGCGCTTGGCAAACTCGTCACCGGCCTTTTGCAGGCTGGCAGCCAGTTCAGCAGGTTTGTCGGTGATCAGGGTGGCGACCGACGCCGAAGGAATCTGGTTGGTCGCCAGGCCGCCGGTCATCGAGATGATTTCGGCACCTTTGCCTTCATCTTTGCGCTTGGCAAAGTTGGCCATGACGGTGCCATAGCCTTTCTCGGCAATCACCACCGGGTAACCACCATCCAGCGCCAGGTTGTAGTTCGGCGTCGGGTTACGTTCGAAATAGTAGGGAATCGCGTCGCCCGTGGTTTCTTCGGTGGTGTCGACCAGCAGCTTGAAGTTACGCACCAGCGGCAGTTTTTCTTCCTTGATGACTTTCATGGCGTAGAGCGTGACCACAATGCCGTTCTTGTCATCTTCGGTGCCGCGACCGTACATGCGATCGCCAATCAGGGTGATCTTGAACGGGTCGAGGCGGGTGCCATCCTTGAGCACCCAGTTTTCCGGCGTCACCGGCACCACGTCGGCGTGCGCATGAATGCCGACCACTTCATCGCCGCTGCCGTCGAGGGAAATCTCGTAGACGCGATTGTCGATATTGCGGAATTTCAGATTGAAGGATTCGGCAAGGCTCTGAATCTTCGCCGCGATCTTGGTGAATTCCGGGTTGTCATGCTGTTCGACGCCGTCCTTGCGATAGGTCGGGATCTCCACCAGTTCGCGCAGGGTTTCGGTGGCGGCAGCGCTGTATTTCGCGCGCGTGTAGAGACCCAGCAGACGATAGATTTCGTTCTGCTGCTCGGCGGTCAGGGTCTTGTTGTCAAGGTACGCGCCAATCGCCGGGCCGATGTCGGCGGTTTTCGCCAGATCGCTCTTGCCCAGATTGCCGAGGAACTGCCGGAAGTCGGTGGTTTTGTCTGCACTGTAAGTCTTGAGGATTTCAGCGCTCTGTTGCGGGGTGATATTGGCTTGCGCGGGCGCGGTGAACACGGCAAGACCGGCCAACATCAACGTGGTGGCAGCCAGTTTTTTGAAAGGGACATTCATTACGAAGGGCATTCCTTTGCAGGGCAGTGAGTAAGGCGTGTCGCAACGCTGAGACACATACACTTACAAACTAACACCGTGCCAGAGCCTTGCGGGAGTCCTGAAAGGCGATGTGTCGCACAAAAATGCAAAAGAGGCGCACAAATGAAAAAGCCCGGGGAGGGTTCCCGGGCTTTTTTATGGGTGCAATCAACTGACGGCCAGAGCTTCGCCAATTCCCTACGCCAGGCTCAGCAAAGGGCGGTTATCTGAAGATCTGTTCAATCATGATCCTGGCCGGGATGAATAACGTATTCGTGTAATAGGCCTCATATCCATAGGCAGTAATGCGCACTTTGCAAGGAATCGAGGCTTGCGACGCCAGTAATGGTTTGATGGCGTCGTAGTCATTCAAGTCGCGTTGCGTACCATTCGAATTGGTGTAGTAAAAGATCAGCCCGGAAGAAAACTTGTAATTGGGCCTGGCTTGACTGCTTGCTTTCACTCGCCCTTCGGCTATTACCGCAATTGAATGCTCGGATGAGAAATCCATGTCTCGATTCAGAGAGCAGATCAGCGTCGGTGTGAGCTGATTGGATTTTTCGTAATCATTGAAAGCGTTCTGCAAATCCACAGTGGAGCTGAAGTGCGCCGTGACAAGGTTGTTGGCGCTCAGTGCGAACGACGATAGTG
The DNA here is from genome assembly GCF_013363935.1 of Pseudomonas sp. 43A. Taxonomy (NCBI): domain Bacteria; kingdom Pseudomonadati; phylum Pseudomonadota; class Gammaproteobacteria; order Pseudomonadales; family Pseudomonadaceae; genus Pseudomonas; species Pseudomonas sp. 43A. Next base: position 4,013,648 of record NZ_CP054880.1, on the reverse strand, counting down.
TGAGGTCGGCCGGTGGAATGCCCGCCGTTTTTACACAGCCAGTGCAAAGAAGAACTACCAGGTAAATGACACTGCGCAATTGGCTAATTAGCGTTCTCCCGGGGGTGGTGGACTACGTCAGTTTATGATCCCGTGGCGGCCGATCAAACCACCACGAGTTCAGCTTGTTTATGTGGATACGACTGGCGAATCAATCGGCTTGGCGAACAATTCGCCACATGCCGCGTACGCCTTCTTCGACCCAAGTTCCTTCCAGTACATTCGAGTCCTCGAAGCGGTGCAGCGTTGCTCTGCCGACGAAGCCTTCGGCTTGCAGTTCGTAATGCCCCGGGCCTTTTTCCTGGCCTCGGTATTTCCAGCTCTGACCCCCGTGGTCATAGACCACGGTGATAAATTCGTTGTCGATCGTAACCTTGCAGGGCTCATCGAACGAGGCGGGACTGTTGATGCGGAAGGTGTCCATTTTTGCGTTCATGTTGGCGTCCTTATAAAGATATCCAGAGCGGTTCAGGGCAGCAGCCAGGTGCTGTTTGGGGTGGTTGACCGGATGCCGACGGCCTGGCAATGCTCCAGAATCGGCAGAATGTAGGTGATGTTGGTCGGGCCCTCCTTGCCTTCTGCTGTGTAACGAGCGGCCTTGCAGAGTGGGCCGGCTTCTTTGTACGTATGGTTGGAGCCGATTTCCACAGCGTGCGTTTGACCGAAATGATTGTTACCGGCGAGGTAGTCCAGCGTTTGCTGAAAAGCTGCTCGCATCAGTACCATCTGCGAATCTTTGGATCCGGTCTCAATCACAACGCGATTTGCATCAACGGCCGTGATACGGAAACGAGCCTTACGCGAAGGAGTTTGCAGCTCCTTGCCTTGCAGGCGGCTGATCAATGCCCAGAGAGTGTTGTCGACTTTAATGATGTGCTGCATGGGATAACTCCTTCGTTGCTGAACGGACACTAGCTTTGACTTGAAGCGACTTATGGAATCTTGATACCCAACGCATTCAGCGATGGCGTATCCATCCGGCCGTTCACGGTCAGCCCACTGTCCATCTGAAATGCCATCAACGCACCACGTGTCGCCTTGCCCATCACTCCATCAATGGTGCCTTGGTAATACTGGCGCACCATCAGTGCGGTCTGCACACGGGTGACCAGATTGCTTTTCTGCTCATTGGTCGCACGGTTCTTTGAAGTGCTCGAGCTTGTCCCGCTGGTAGTGCCGGGCGACTGATAAAAGCTATTGCTGTTTGAGGTGCTGCTCGAAGTACTCGGCGCGCTGTAGCTCCGGGTACTGGTAGCGGGTGGGCTGTAGTAGCGAGGAGCGCTATAGCCACCCGAACCGCTGTAGTGCGAACTGTGGGACCGGTGTGAACTGTGCGAGCGATGTGCCGCATAAATGTTGACGGTGTCTGGCGCATTGAGCGTATCGGCAAATACCGGAGGCTGTAGCTTGTCGTGGGTTAGCCAGTTCGCATCGGCGAGCGGCAGATGGCCCACCTGCGCCAGGGTACTACCTGCCATTGGCAGCAGACTGATCCCCCCGATCATGACTTTCCAGCGGTCGAGCAATTTCACTGTGCACTCCTTGCATAGGCGCTAAAGGCCTCGGTCGATAGGTGTTGTACGCCGCGGCTTTGCCAGCGATCGGAGTGGGATTTGAAGAAGCCAGAGCAATGTTTGACGGCAGCGCATTGCTGGCAGGTATCGATGAACAGGTTCTTCCAGTCGGAGATGCTCTGGCGGGCGAAACGCGAGAGGTGGGCCGGGATCAGACACAGGGGCAAGTTGTAGATCGAAACCGGAACTCCGCGGTTGAACAGGAAGTACACGGTCTGGCTCAACGACTCCTGATAGTCCAGCGGGTCAATCCACAGTTCTTCGTAATGCTTCCTGGCCAGGCCGGTGCTTTCGATACCCATCAGCGCAACATGTCGCACGAAGGGCAGGTTCCTGAATACGTAATGGGCGAGCTCGGGCAAACGTGGTGTGGTCAGACGATTGAGCACTACGCGTATCTCGATGATCTGGTTCGCGCGGGCCAGGTTGTAAAGACCTCGCAGGGTTTCGCTGAAAGCACCTGGCGCTTGCACCACATGGTCATGGTCTTCGGCATTGTCGGCATACAGCGGGATACCCCAGCTCAACTGAGGGTGGCCGATGGTAGAGAGCGCTGCGATCCAGCTCGGGTCTTGGAACAGACGCCCGTTGCTGAGTACATGGATGGATTTTTGTGGCAAAACGGCTTTGCACTTGGCCAGGATTTCGAGCAGGCCATCGCGATAAAGCGTGGGTTCTCCGCCACTGATTCCCAGGTTTTCTTCGCCCGGGTCCATCAGGTCGATCAGCCGTAGGTTCTCCTCGATGTGCCAACGGTCATCAATATCTTTGGGCGGCTGTGAGCACATCAGACAGAGGCTGTTGCAACGATCAGTCATGAACAGCAGGTTACTGTCTGAACCTCGTCGATAGAGCACTCGCACCAACGCGTTGCCTGGTGTGACGGCAATGACATCGCCGGGCTGCACGACATCATTGTCTTTGGGGGTGTGCAGATGTGGCCGCGTGCTGTCGAAGTCCCCGATCAAAGGCTCCGGTGTCAGGAATCCAGCCACTGGTAATGAGAGTAGATGCGGGCTTCGTAGCCGTTCTTCGTTTGGCAGCCAAAGCAGCAGGTCAGCGAACTCAGCGTTTCCGGCACAAACCGCCAGGCCTTGTTCGATGAACTCCTCCAGAGTGATGACCTTGAGCAGTTTCGGCTCATTCAGGTGATGGATTTCGAAGTGGGTGTCCTTGCGCAGCATCGCCATCAACCCCTGTAACCCGGAAATCGAACATCGTTGTAAGAGCGCCTGTTCAACCAGGACAGCAGCACTCTCTGCACGTTGTCGTCGCCATCGCGGAGCAGGCCGAAGAGATGCTTCAGTAGCCCCATGTTCTTCTTGCAGAAGCTGCTGAACACTCGGTGTCCGATCGGGTCAGCCTGGCGGGCGTAGTGTTCGATGGGGTCAGCACCACAGTACGGGACAAGTGCGCAGTCGGAGCAACCCGGCAGCGCCTCTGCTACACCACTGGCGAGCAGCGCATTCATAACGGGCGATGTGAGCAGTTCAGACAAGGGTTGCTGCACGGTGCCGAGTCTCAAGCCGTCTTCACCCATCTCCAACAACATTCGAGCTTCGTCCGAGGGATAGACATAACCGTCATAGTTATAAACCAGCGCCGCAGTGCCAGCGCCAGCAGGGGAGCGCAGGTCTACATAGCCGGAGGAAAAGGGTGTCAGGATGTTCTTCAGCAACAAGCTCGTATAACTCTCTGAGAGGTAGACGCCCTGTTGGTTGATTTGCAGCAAATAGGCCAGAGCCTTCTTGTAGAAGGCCAGGTATCGCTCAATAGGGTAATCAAGTCGATGGGCACTCTTGGTGGCAAATCCATAGGGGCTCAGAGGCCTGAGCGAGATGCTCGAGAAGCCCTGACTTACATACTCATCGATGATCGCTTCAGGCTGTTCGAGGCTTCTTGAAGTCAGCGTGGTCAGCGCGGAAACTGCATCACGGCCAAGGCGCTCACGGACCCATTGAATGCCTTTTACAGTGCGTTCGTAGGAGTCTCGTGACGGTGTAGGGCGGTTGGCATTGTGCAAGGGTGCTGGCCCATCGAGTGAGGTCGAAAACTGGACTCGATGTTGTTCTGCGAAGTCGAGTATTTCCTCCGTCAGATGGTGCAGCGTGGTGGTGATGACGAACTGGATATCCCGTAGTTCGACCGCGTTCCGTTCAACGATCCATTCGACAATCTGGCGGACGCGCTCGAAGGCCAGAAGCGGCTCGCCACCCTGAAACTCCACAGTCAGAGCAGGAGCGTTCGATTCGAACAGGCGATCGACCGCAGCCAGTGCATCCGCTTCGCAAAGGTCGTGGCTGGATCCTCCCAGCGGGGCCCGCGACACCTGGCAGTACTGGCAGGTATGGTTGCAACGCAATGTCACCACGAACAAGTGCAGTGCGGGGCCCTGGAAGATGAAGTCCTTGCGGCTGCGATACTGCGCGGCCATTTCCGGAAGCGGGTCGTGGCGGTCTGGTTCGTAGATGAAGTGGCGGGCCACCAGGTCCTTGTAAAAAGGCGTACTTGCTTGAACGTCGAAGTAACTCAGGGCTCGTAATTGCGCGTCGTTCACGTGCATGTACTCACCGGTATCGGAGGTGAGCAGGATGTCAAGGTCATGTCCCGTGTTCATGCGCATGAATCGAAAAGGCAGCAAGCGGTAGTGCCTGGCGTCTGTCGCAATCAGTGTCATTGCGAAATCCCACACCCAGCGAGCGCGGCACGGGCCAGGATTTCGCGCAATCCTGCTGTTTCGCGGTTGATATGGTCGCGTAGCGCGAAGTCGTTCAGATGCTGGAGGATCAGCGAGTGAGCCTGCTCGGAGGAAATCGTTAGCGTTACTTCAGCGAGGTGGGCCGTGAGGCTTATCTGATTGGCTTCAATAGCGACCTGGATCGCGACAGTGTCGGCCAGGGAATAAGCGGCGCGTTGCACCACGTTCAGCGGGTAGGCTGTGCTGTCGAGTTTCAGCGTGACTGGCCATGTCATCGGAACCGGTCCTTCAAATCCTTTGGGAACGTGGGGATTTTGCCGGTTACTGAGGCGTTATGCCATCATCATTTTTTACATTTGCCCCTGCTAGGCTTTCGGCGTTGTGTGGCTACCCAAGTGACGTTTCGAGCGAGCTTGTCGGTATCATGAGCTAGCGTTCATGAATGCACTCTTCTGATAACTCGCTGGAATTGCTCTTATGAGAGACCTGCCGCCCACCGCGACCTTGCGCGCATTTGAAGCTGCCACCCGGCACTTGACCTTTACGTCGGCCGCACAAGAGCTACATGTGACTCAAAGCGCGGTCAGTCACCATCTCAAGCATCTTGAGGCCCTTTGGGGAGTGCAGTTGTTTGAACGTGGCAAGGCGTTACGCCTCACGGCAGCGGGGGCTGCGCTGGCGCCCATCGTGCGGGAGTTTTTCATCAGCCTGGAGGCGACTTTGGGCGATTTGCGCGAGCAAAAAGACAGAGTTCGACTCAGCGTCAGCACCACTTATTCTTTCGCTCTCAAATGGCTGCTGCCACGCTTGCCGCGTCTCTCTCGTCAGCACCCCGAGCTGCTGGTCTCGCTGGACACCACGGACAAAATAATCCACTTCTCTCACGGCCAGGCTGATGTTGCGATCAGGCTAGGCAAGGGCAATTACCCCGGTCTGCATTCGGAGTTCCTGTTTGGGGAGCAGGTATTTCCTGTGGCCAGCCCCGAACTGTTGCGACGCGTCGGGACTCCGCAGAGCCCCGCAGAACTGTTGCATTTTCCACTGCTCACGCGCGATGGTGCCGAACTAGTACCGAAATGGGAGGTATGGTTTCAAGCCGTCGGGCTGGCCTATTTGCCGCTCAAGGAGAGCGTCAGATTTGGCGATACCAACATGACGGTCGAGGCAGCCTTGCTCGGCCAGGGCGTTGCATTGGTGCGCAGCGGGCATGTCGAGAACGAAATCAGCGATGGCCGTTTGGTGCGACTGTTTGATGTGCCATTCCCATCACCGCTGGCGTACTACTTTGTCTGCCCCAAGGGCATCGAAGCGCAACCGCACATCGCCAGCTTTCGCCAATGGTTAGTCAGCGAGGCACTGAAAGTCCAACGACTGGATGAGTGAGTCATGAGTATTCGTTCATGCTGTGATGAGGAGGCTTCGCTTTAGTCCCGGTGCCGCATTGCCTAAAGTGGCGCATGCCTATTCATATCATCTTCCTCGTGCTTTTCGCCGCGCTCCTGCATGCCAGCTGGAATGCGCTGCTGCGTAGTGGCGCCGATCGGCTGTGGTCGATGACAGTGATGTGCATTGCAATTGCCATCACCAGTGTCGTCGCCGCAGTGTTCATGGATCCCCCCGCGATTGAGAGCTGGGGCTATGCGCTGCTGTCGGGGTTGCTGCATGTCGGCTACAACCTGTTTCTGGTGCGCAGTTACCGGGTCGGCGACCTGGGGCAGACCTATCCGATTTCACGTGGATCGTCGCCGGTGCTGATCACTTTGGGGGCCGCCGTGTTTGCCGGAGAACGCATCACGCCTGACGTGTTACTCGGTATTGCGCTGGTGTCAGGCGGGATTATGTCGCTGGCTTTCAGAGGGCGCAGTCTGTCGGTTCCCAGCCTGCCTTATGCGCTGGGAACGGGCGGCTTTATCGCGGCCTACAGCGTGGTCGACGGCATCGGCGCCAGGCTCTCCGGCGCGCCGCTTTCCTACACCGTGTGGATGTGCGCCCTGTGGGGCGTGCTGATGCCGGTGGTCTACATCGGCCTACGCGATACCCGCAGCTTGTTCTGCGTCCGGCCCGGAACAGTGACCGCGTTGGTCGGCGGGCTGGTCTCTTTGCTTGCGTATGCAATGGTCATCTACGCCATGACCGAAGCGCCGCTGGGCGCGGTATCGGCATTGCGCGAAACCAGCGTGCTGTTTGCGGCGTTGATCGGCTATGTGTTTCTCGGCGAGACGCTCACCGCGCGCCGGATACTGGCATGCGTAGTGATCGCCAGTGGCACCCTCATCATCGGCTGATACAGCCAACGGCTCAGGAGCTTTATTTCATGGTCAACGTCTCGCAGGCACCGCTGATTCTAATCACGGGGGGAAGTCGTGGAGTGGGGGCAGCCACCGCGCGGCTGGCCGCCGCAAGAGGATATGACGTGGCGATCAGCTACGTTGCCAACGAGTCCGCAGCGCTGGCCGTGGCTGCGGATGTAGAAGCATTGGGGCGCAGGGCGTTGACGATGCGAGCCGACAGTGCGGCCCCCCAACAGGTGGCCGATTTGTTCGCGGCCATCGACCGCACGTTCGGACGCATCGACGTACTGGTCAATAACGCCGGGATGCTGGCGCCTCAGTGTCGCCTGGAAGATCTCGGCTTCGAGCGGATGCAGCGCATCTTTGCGGTCAATGCCATTGGGCCAATACTCTGTGCCCAACAGGCGGTGAAGCGTATGTCTTACCGCCACAACGGCCCGGGCGGCGTGGTGATCAATGTCTCTTCGGCTTCGGCGCGCCTCGGCAGCCCCAACGAGTACGTCGACTATGCGGCGTCAAAGGGCGCGTTGGAGACGTTCACCATTGGCTTTGCAAAGGAGGTCGCACGGGAAGGCATACGCGTCAACTGTATTCGCCCCGGACATATCTATACCGACATGCATGCCAGTGGCGGTGAGCCGGGGCGGGTGGATCGTGTCAAGGATTCGATCCCGATGGGGCGGGGCGGACAGCCTGAGGAAGTAGCTCGCGCGATTCTATGGTTGGCGAGCGCGGAGGCATCCTTCGTTACCGGTACATTCCTCGATGTAACGGGGGGCAAATGAGTCAGTGGCACGGATCATCCACTACCTGCGTTCGGCTTGCCTCACCTTACGACTCAATCCGGGCGTTTTGCCCGTTATGCGCTTGAATGCGCGACTGAAAGCGGCCTGGGAGGTATAGCCCAAACGCTGCGCTACCTCTTCAATCGGTAGCCTTTCGAGGGTCAGCCACTGGCTTGCAAGCCGCATTCGCAGTTCGGTGACATAGCGTAGCGGGGCCATGCCAATCGTCGCCTGGAAGCGGTCCGCGAAGACCGAGCGTGAGGAATTGCAGTGCTCTGCCAACTGCGCAACGGTCCAGTCGCGGCCCGGTTGTTGATGGAGCGCAAGCAGTGCACCGGCCAAGCGGGGATCGCGCAAGGCGGCGACCAGGCCAGAGGCATTGCCGCAGGCGCACTCGACCCAGCCGCGAACGACCATGGCCGCGACCACGTCGGCCAGCCGCGCGAGAATACCGGCGAAGCCGACACGAGCGGCGCTTACCTCGCGTTCCATGGTGGTCAGGATCGGCACCAGCCCGGGGTAACGCTGGCCGCCGGCATCAATCAGCATCAGTCCCGGCATCAGCCGGCCAAGGCCATGGATACTGCCCAGTTCAAACTCCATACAAGCACTGAACAGAATAGTGCTCGGAGGGGCGCTGGCATCAGTTCCGGTATTCACCGCGCTGACGGTTTCACCCAAGGGCGCACCGTCTAGATGATCGATGTCCTGAACAGGCGCGCCCTGATGGGAAAACAGTTGATGGGCTGCGCCATGGGAAATAAACACGGCGTTGCCGACAGATAGCGCGTACGTGGTCCCGTCCTCCATCTGCAACACCGCATTGCCGACGGCCATGAAGTGGAACCAGGCGTGCCCAGGTTTTTCAGCAAAGCCCAAACCGAAAGTTGGACCCGTTTGGATGCGCCTGTATTCAACACCACGCAGGCGCATGCCGCGCAACAGCTCGTTGATGAGGTCCGAGGATATAGCAAACTGATCTGCAGGCATCGTTCAGGTGTTTTAGTCAAAAAGTAGAGACTTTGGATCATAGATCATCCGGATTTCGGCGCCTAGACTTCGGCTCTTAATGAAGATTGGGAGATCCGTGCAATGACTGACTGTGTATGTAGCACCGTATCCGAGCGCCATTGCGGCGTCGGCGCGGACGTAGAACCTGCGGCACCCGCGTGGATGGCAGTATTTTCGTTGGCAATGGGTGTGTTCGGGTTATTGACCGCTGAGTACCTTCCGGCCAGTTTGTTGACGCTGATGGCTACCGACCTGGGAGTGTCTGAAGCGCTGGCTGGCCAAGCGGTAACGGTAACCGCCGTGGTGGCGTTGTTCGCTGGCTTGTTGGTGCCAGGCCTGACCCGCGGCATCGACCGACGTTGGGTGTTGCTGGGTTTTTCCATGTTGATGGTCGCCTCCAATCTGTTGGTCGCCGTTTCCTCCAGCTTCGCGGTGCTGTTAGTGATGCGCATCTTGCTGGGCATTGCCCTTGGCGGGTTCTGGAGCATGGCGGCGGCGGTAGCGATGCGCTTGGTGCCGAGTGCGCTGTTGCCACGGGCGCTGTCGATCATTTTCAGCGGCATCGCCATCGGCACGGTCGTTGCGGTGCCGCTGGGCAGCTATCTGGGTGGGCTGTATGGCTGGCGCAGCGCGTTCTTTGCCGCGGCGGCGGTAGGCATGGTGACCCTGGCTTTCCAGTCGTTCACTCTGCCGCGTCTTGCGCCGCGCCGGCCGGCACGTCTGCGCACTGTGCTCGAGGTGTTGCAGCGCCCAGGCATCGCCATGGGGATGTTCGGTTGTGTGCTGGTGCACAGCGGGCACTTCGCGATGTTTACCTATGTTCGACCCTTCCTTGAAGGAACTACCGGCATCGGTCCGCAAGGGTTGTCACTGATGCTGCTGGGGTTCGGCGTGGCGAACTTCGTCGGCACGCTGTTGGCCGGCAGGCTGCTGGAGCACCACCCGCTGGCCACTCTGGTGCTGATGCCCGCGCTGGTCGGCGTTGCAGCACTGGCGTTGGTGCTGTTGCCGGCCTCGGTACCGGGGCAAGCGGTACTGCTGGCGGTCTGGGGCATAGCATTTGGTGGTGTGCCGGTGGCGTGGTCGAACTGGGTCGCCAGCGCGGTACCTGATCAGGCGGAAAGCGCCGGTGGCATGGTAGTAGCCTCTGTGCAGTCAGCCATCGCCACTGGCGCCGCCGCTGGCGGTGCAATGTTCAGTCTCGGTGGCAGCGCAGGCGTATTCGTAGCGGCAGCCGTGCTGATGTTGCTGGCGGCGTTGCTGATTGCCTTGCGTGTCCGCGTCCCTTCTGGCCATGGCGTTCGCCAGTCCAAGCCCGCGCTGCACCTTTGATCCGGTTTGCCAAACCGCCTCGATCCGTCCGTAACCAGGGACGCAGCCGTGTTATCGAGCTGCAAGCGGGGCGAACCGATCCTGTTCTGCTACTGAACCCCCACGTCGCTAATGGGCCAATTGGATTGGGTCCGACTGGCGCATTAGCCGGATCCCGAAATCTGGCAGGGGCGGGTCAGTGAAGCAGTGGCCAGGAAAATCGATGCGACGTTTTGGAAGGTTTTCCAAGGCAGGGAAGCCTTTCTTTAATCGCAGATAGATTGCGCTGAGTTTGCCGATGTTCGCCGTTCTAAAGTGCGCACCGTCGCGGTCGATAACTCAGAGTACGCATGGGCTCTATCTCCTCATAACAACACATGCGACGTTCAGCGCTAGCGTTTCCCCTTGCCAAAACTATAAATATCCGCAGGTGAAGTCATGAATATCAAGCAGAAGCTGACCTGGGCGTTCGCAGCTATCGCGTGCGTCCCGGTCATCTTGGTCGCCGTTTTGGTAGTGCTGAATTTGCGAGAGGGGGCCCAGGCCAATTTTCTCGACAGCAGCGGTCGTGAGATCCGCCAGATCGACAATGGCATGAAGCAGTTTTTCGACGGCATAAGCCAAAACGTCGACTACATAGCCAAGGATCCGCGCGTTGTCGCAGCCAAAGACCTCAAGAGCTACGCGGGTGCCGAAGCCGCGCAAATTCCACTTACTCAGGCCAACAAAGAGCTGCTGGCGATATTTGACCAGTTCGCCAAAAGTCATCCGAGTACGGCTTACCTGTCTCTGGGTCTGAGTGATGGCGGATACGCCAGTTGGCCGGACGACACCAAGCTGAACAACTACGATCCTCGCGTCCGTCCCTGGTATAAAGCGGCCATCGCCACGCCAGGCGCCACTGTGCGCACGGGTGCCTACTATTGGGCGCCGGACGATGTGACGCTGATCGGCACCGTGCGTACTGTCGCCGACGCCGCCGGGAATATCCTGGGAGTGGTTGGCCTTGACGTATCGCTCAAACAGCTCACTGAACTGGTGCGCAACATCAAGCTGGGCGATAGCGGCTACCTGATGCTGGTCGAAGACAACGGTAACGTGCTGGTAGACGCCAGCGACGCGAAGCACAACTTCAAACCTCTGGCCGACCTGGGTCCCAACTACGCCGAACTAGCCAAGGGAGGCGACGGCGTGACCCAAATCGAGATTGATGGCGTGGCCTACATGGCCAACGTGGTCAGTTCCAAAGACCTGGGCTGGCGCTTTATAGGCCTGATCAAGCGTGATGAAGTGATGGCCGACGTCACCCGGCTGACCTGGTTGATCGCCGCCATTGCCGCGGCATTGGCGTTGGTGTTCGCGATAGTAGGCGCCAGCTTTGCCAGCGTCATCGTGCGTCCGATTCGCGGCGTGGCCGCCGGCCTGCAAGAAATCGCCGAAGGAGAAGGCGACCTGACGCGCCAACTCCAAGTGCAGGGCAAGGACGAAACCGCCAGCCTGGCGGGCTGGTTCAACCAGTTCCTGAGCATGATTGCACAATTGGTGCAACGCATCGGCAACGCCTCATCTGACCTGCAGACCGCGGCCGCCGACACTAGCGAAGTGGCCAACAACATGAACCAGGCTGCAGGTCGCCAGCGCGAGGCCGTGGAGTTGGTGAGCACCGCATTCAACGAAATGGTCGCTACTGCCAACGAAGTTGCACGTTCGTGCAGTGCTGCCGCGTCGAGTGCCGACGAAGGCTACCGCGACGTACATGACGGCCAGCAGCACATCGGCGAAGCCACCGGCAGCGTGCTCAAGCTCAGCGAAGACCTGCAAAAGTCGACCCAGACCATGCAGTTGCTGGAGCAGGACAGCCAGAACATCAACACCATTCTCGATACCATCCGCTCGATTGCCGAGCAAACCAACTTGCTGGCGCTCAATGCGGCGATTGAAGCGGCGCGCGCCGGTGACCAAGGCCGGGGCTTCGCCGTGGTCGCCGACGAAGTCCGCGCCCTGGCTCGCAGGACAGCCGACTCCACCGGCGAGATAGACAGCTTGCTGGGCAATCTCGCCCGCCGCACCCAAGAGGTCACGCAGCAGATGCAAGGCAGCCTGCAAGTGTCCCACGCCAGTGTGGAACGCATTCAGCAGGCGCGTGACAGCTTCGACAAGATCCGAGGCTCGGTGGACTCGATTCGCGACCAGAATACTCAGATCGCCACAGCCGCCGAGGAGCAGCACCAAGTGGCCGAAGAGATCAATCGCCACATCGCGCAGATCCATGCCGATGCCCAACTGGTCGAAGGCTTTGCTCAGTCCTCACAGGCTGGCTCGGGTCGATTGATAGACATTTCCGGTCAGCTCAAAGGCCTGGTGGGTCGTTTCAAATATTAGTATCCCGACCCGAATGAAAACGGTGAGCGCTCACCGTTTTCATTCGGCCGACATCCGCAGTTTTATTGCTTCCACTGTTCCGCTGAAAGCCTCAGACCGGTCTATCGAATAGCAGAGAGTCCTAGCCCTAGAGACTATCCGGATCCCCAAAAAACATCTGAATCCGCGACCGCAACCAACGCTCACCCGGATCATTGTCCTGCGAACCACGCCAGGCCATATGCAGTTCAAACGTGCGCGTCGGCAACGGCGGATCTTCCGCGCGAACACCGCCAGCCGCCGTCAGCGCCTCCGCCGTGTAATCCGGCACGGTCGCAACGATGTCAGTGCCCGCCAACAGCGTACTCAAGCCGTTGAACTGCGGCACGGCCAGCACCACATGCCGTTTGCGCCCCAGTTTCTCGAGCTCTTCATCAATAAAACCACTGAGGTCGCCGGCAAACGACACCAGCGCATGCGGACGCGCGCAGTAATCATCCAGGCTCAGCGGCCCCGGCACGGTGTCGGCACGCAGCAGTTTTGGTGCGCTGCGACGCAGGACCTTGCGCTTGGCGTTGGCCGGCAGGTCTGTGGTGTAGCTGACACCAATGGATATCTCGCCGGAGGCCAACAGGCCCGGCATCAATATGTAGTTGACGCGACGAATCACCAACACGATTCCCGGCGATTCGGCGCGCAGGCGTTTGAGCAGCATCGGCAGGAGGGCGAATTCGACGTCGTCGGACAAGCCGATACGGAATACCGAGGTGCTGGTGGCCGGGTCGAATTCGGCCGCGCGGCTGACGGCGGTCGAAATTGAATCGAGGGCCGGCGAGAGCAGGGCGAAGATTTCCACCGCACGGGCGGACGGTTCCATACTGCGCCCGGTGCGCACGAATAGAGGGTCGTCGAACAGGCTGCGCAGGCGCGAGAGCGCCGCACTGATCGCCGGCTGACCGAGGAACAGCTTTTCTGCCGCCCGGGTCACACTGCGTTCGTGCATCAATGTTTCGAATACGATCAACAGGTTCAGGTCGACACGACGCAGGTCATTACGATTCATCTGGAGTCCTGGCAGAGTCATCAAGCTTGACGAGAGCGGCCATATGAGAACAATGGCCGGCATGAATCTTACGGGGAAAGGCTGGTACTCTGCACCGGAAAATTCAGCTTTACTGAGACGGTGGCAGCAGTTTTTTCATGGATTTTGCCAATGCCGCCCCTGTTGCGGAATCAATGACAGGCATGTCGACTATTAATAGCCACTGATAGTCTTGGGTCAAAAGCCCAGATAGAGTTCATGGCATTAGAGGTTACTTTGACGAGGTTTGCGATGTCCCGCACGATCCGTTTTCACAAGTTTGGTCCGGCCGAGGTGCTCAAATGCGAAGAGCATGCGGCCGCTCAGCCAGGTCCTGGCGAAGTGCAGGTGCGCGTCGAGGCGATCGGCATCAGCTGGTACGACACCCTTTGGCGTCAGAATCTGGCCTCGTCTCAGGCGCGACTGCCTGCGGGTCTTGGTCACGAGATGGCCGGTGTGATCACCGCTGTCGGCGACGGTGTCGATGATCTGGCAGTGGGTGACAAGGTCGCCAGCTTTCCGGCCGAGAGTGCGAACGACTACCCGGTCTACGGCGAATCGATCGTGCTGCCGCGTACTGCGCTGACCCGTTATCCGGATGTGCTCAGCCCGATTGAAGCCAGTGTGCATTACACACCGCTGTTGATCGCCTACTTTGCCTACGCCGATCTGGCACGCGTCAAGCCGGGGCAGTTTGCCCTAGTCACTGACGCCAGCCATTGCGCCGGTCCTTCGTTTGTCCAGTTGGGCAAGGCAATGGGTGTGCGGGTGATTGCCGCGACCAAAGAAGCCGAAGAACGCGAGTACCTGCTGTCCCTTGGTGCAGAAAAGGTCATCGTCACCGAAGAGGAAGATCTGTTGATGCGAATCAACAAGATCACCGACAACCGTGGTGTCGACGTAGTGTTCGACGGCCTCGGCGGCCCGCAGATGTCGCTGCTTGGCGATGTGCTGGCGCCGCGTGGCAGCCTGGTGTTGTATGGCTTGCAGGGTGGCAACCAGACGCCATTCCCGGCCTGTGCAGCGTTCCAGAAGAACATCCAGTTCTTCGTGCACTGCATCGGCAACTTCACCGGCAAGCCGGAACTGGGCATCACTCAGGATCACGTCGCTTTGCAACGGGCGCTGCGTGACATCAACCAGTTGACCGCTGACCGCGTGCTGCTGCCGCTCAAGACCCGAGTATTCCCGTTCAACGAGTTCGTCGAAGCACATCGCTACATGGACGAATGCCCTTGTCGCGAACGGGTCGCTCTGCAAGTCGAACCGGCGTAAGTCTTGTAATCAGAGTCCGTGGCCCCACGGACTCTTGTGCGTTTATCCTGCCGTGTAAATCAGAGACTCCGGGTGCTGCGCCCGGCACCGTTCAGCAACTGAACTGGTTTTTGCTCTCGATCTGTATCTTCTAATCACAATATAAGCCCTGATAATTGAATGATTACTTTCATCTCAAGGAATGAGCCATGACTGTGCATTCAATTCGTCCCTCACGTAATCGAACGGCTAAAACTGTTGATCGCGCCAACTTCTGTTTAATTGTTGTAGGGCTATTCGGAAACCGCTTCTCTTTTTCTTGTACTCACTTGTCGTGGGATGTTGTGGGAAGTTTCCTAGGAAGATTTAATCCGAGAAAATCCCTAGCAATTACAGAGGGTTGACGCTGCCTTTCGGTGGTAGGTTGGGTTTTTTGAGCTCAAGTGTTTCAAACAACTACAAATTTGTAAGTGTTAGCATTTGAGCGTCTATTACTTATTGATGAATTGTCGTGCGGCCAATGTTTGTCTGCGCGCCATGAAACTTTTGATACCGGGTAAATACCGATGAGCACTATCCATGATCAGGCAATGAATTACGTCTACCAGCAAGTCTTGCAACGTCTGCTGAGTTTCTTCTCCCGCGCAGAGCGCACGGCATTGCAGTTGCTGATCCAGCGGCTGGCCGTCGCTGCGGGCGGCATGGAGAACATCGGTCATTTCAAAGTGCTGGTGAACCAGTCCGGGACGCGTGACAGCTGTTATACGCTGGCTTTGTTGCGGGCTGCGCAACTGACTATCGCCGGGCGAGCCCCCGCAACCTTTCAATTGCGTGTAGCGACCTTGCGCTGGAACGGCAACACTCAAACGGCACTGCAGAACATGCACCGCAGCTTCAGTGCGCTGTTCCTGTATGACGATCCTCGGGTCGAGCTGATGATGGTCGATAATCGCCAGGTTTTGCCGTTCGACCATCAGTCACCACTCTGCGACGAGGGGCGTGAAGCCCATCGCGTGAATTTGCTGGTGCTTGGTCATCGCCGAACGTTCACCGAGCCGCTCGAATTGTGGGATGACGCCTATCTGGCTACCGCTGAGTTCTACGGTCAGATCGCTCGCTGGAACAGTGGTGTTGATGCAATGATCGGTAGCGAGCCCCCACAGCGCCAGAAGCACTTCCTCGACGGATTGAGTCGAGCAGTGCAGAAAGCGGCAATCTCCGGCCCCCTGCTAAATACCTCGGGATTTGAAATGCTGTTCCCTGTGCTCGACGGCCTCGGAGGTGATTATTATCGCGAGTTCTACACTGACGAGGAGCGCGTGACGTGGCGACCTGAAGGGCAGTTCGAGGCCTGTCGGCGTACCGGTTTCATCAATATCAACGACATGATCGTCGGCAAACTGGAGGAGCGCTGGCCTTTGCTCAGCGACTTTCTGGGATTCCAGGCAAATGACCAGAGCCTTTATCAAAATGACGACGAATACGCAGAGCCTTTGGTCGCGGCGCATCTGCGCGGTTTGCAGGCACAGTTCATCGAAGGTCGCACGTATGAGAATGGAATCGGCGAATACCTGCAGAACCGCTTGATGGAAATGCGGCGCAAGCAGGTGCCCGAACCGCTGTGCGAACAGTTGCTCAGCAGTTTTGGTGACCTTGGAGATCCCATGCACTTGCGCATGCAGGCAGAGGCCAGTTTGCTGGCCAGTTTCGATCTGAACGAAGCGCAGCTGACGTGTCTGTTGTTTGCACCGTTTATAGATAGCGGTGCCGGGCTCGAAAGATTCTTGCGCAATTGTCATCCCGGGATGTTGGTGGCAATGCCGGATCTGCATCGGGCCATGCAGGGCCTGAATGCGCCGGAACAAGTCCTGAAGTGGATGACCGATGTCAGCGGTTTGCCGGTCGCGATGATTGTTCGTCTTTACGCAACAGGGCCGATTCGCATGCCGGCAACCAGCGAAGGCGCTGCTGATGACGCAAATCTGAACGAGGCGGGTCGCGGGGCGGCAGTTGATCGGTCGGCGGAAGGCTGAACGTGAGCCATCTGCCAGTTTTTGTATCACAGCCAATGGCTGCGGGCTCGTGAAGGCTCAGGAAACCGACTTCGTTTATCAGGCGGTTTACCGCTACCTGACGCAACTGATCGACGAAGCGGGGAGCAGCTCGGCGGTGCGCCTGCCTTCGTTGCGGCAGTTGGCTGACCGACTGAATGTGTCCATCTCGACCGTCCAGTACGCCTATGCTCTGCTGGAAAAGGAAAACAGGGTCTATTCGATTGCCAAGTCCGGGTATTACGCGCAGGCGCTACCCACGATGGAGTTGCCCGGTAGTGGCAATGATTTGCTTGAGACGGTCTACGTCAACGCCCGCCGCCCGGGCATGTGTGTGTTGAGCACCGACGATCCGGCGACGTTGCAACCGCTGGACAGTCCGCTGTTGATGCTTGAGCGGGAACTGTTACGGCAATATCCCCGCCAGCCCCAATTGTTGTTGCAACCTTGCGGTGATCTGGAACTGCGCACAGTGCTTGCGGCACGCTACACCTCGTCAACGACAAATTGCTGGCATGCGGACGATGTCTATGTCGGTGCCGATCTACGCGGTGTGCTGGAGATACTCATCTCTGTGCTTGAGTTGCGCGGCGCCACGGTAGTGGTTGAATCGCCCTGTGATTGGATAATCCTGCGTCTGCTGGAAACTGCCGGGGTGCGGTTAATCGAGCTGCCGCTACTGGATGGGGGAGTGATCGATCCACAACGGCTGGAGTCTTTGCTTAAAAACGAGCCGGTGCGACTGATTCTTCTGTCGTCGGTATTGAGCATGCCTCACGGTAGCCTGCTGTCTCAGGCCAATCGGCAAACGGTTGCACATTTGCTCGGGTGTCATGGCACCTGGGTGCTGGAAAACGACTGCTATAGCGAACTTGACGAAGCAGTCAGCACCGATCGCTTGCGCGACTGGCTGGACCCTGATCGTTTGTTGGTATTTTCCACGTTCGAGAAATTCATCGGAGCGGAGGCTCCTTTTGGTTTTGTCCTGTCACACCATTGGCGAAGTGAGCTGCTGCGCCACTTTCTGCTGCGGGCATTTCGTTTGTCACCTATTCGCCAGAAGGCAATTGCCAGGTTATTGGCTGGCGGTCGCCTGGATCAGCATTTGTCCGTACTCAGACGTATGCTCAAGGAGCGCCGCACGCCCCTGATTCAGCTACTGCGCGAGCGTCTGGGTGATGTATTGCAGATTGTCGAGCCGCAGGGAGGGGCAACGATCTGGGCGCGTTCACTACGCCCGGTGGATATGGGGTACGTGTTTCATCGTCTGCTCAAGCAACAGATCATTATTGCGCCCGGGGAGTTGTTCAGTCTGCAAGGGCTGCACGCGCACCATTTGCGTTTGAGCCCGCTGTTCAATGGTGACCATGACTTGGTCAACGTCGCCGGGCTGCTGGGCGAAGCGTTGCGTCTGGCGCCGTCAGACTAACGTTAAAAAACATCGGAAGTGCTGCGGATAGATCCCATCGCACTGCGGTCAAACTGCCAGTAAACTGCGCTCTATTCCTGAACCACTCTATTTCAGAGGTTTTGCATGACTCTCAGTCCTTTTGCGGGCAAACCGGCACCGGCAGAATTGTTGGTCGATATCCCGCGACTGGTAACGGCTTATTACACCGGTCAGCCTGACGCGTCCATTTCCACCCAGCGTGTGGCGTTCGGTACTTCCGGGCATCGGGGCAGTTCCTTCGACTTGAGTTTCAATGAATGGCACGTTCTGGCCATCAGTCAGGCGATCTGTCTGTACCGTGAAGCCCAAGGGATTACCGGACCGCTGTTTGTCGGCATCGACACACACGCACTGTCGACCCCGGCGGGAGCCAGCGCGCTGGAAGTATTGGCGGCCAACGGTGTGACCGTGATGATCGCCGAAGGTGATGAATACACGCCGACACCGGCCATTTCCCACGCCATTCTCTGCTACAACCGTGGCCGCACCTCGGGGCTGGCCGATGGCGTTGTCATCACGCCGTCGCACAACCCGCCGCAAAGCGGTGGCTACAAATACAACCCAACCAACGGCGGCCCGGCTGACACCCACATCACCAAGTGGATCGAGGCCAAGGCCAACGAACTGCTGGCCAATAAGCTGGCAGGGGTTAAACGCGTCAGCTACGAGCAAGCGCTCAAGGCCAGCACGACGCATCGCCACGATTACCTGAACACCTACGTCGCCGACCTGATCAACGTGATCGACTTCGACGCCATTCGTGACGCCAAACTGCGTCTGGGCGTTGATCCGCTGGGTGGAGCAGGGGTGCGCTACTGGTCGGCGATTGCCGAGCATTACCGTCTGGACCTGGACGTGGTGAACAAGGAGGTCGATTCGACCTTCCGTTTCATGACCGTCGACTGGGATGGCCAGATTCGTATGGACCCGTCGTCGAGCCACGCGATGCAGGGGCTGATCGGCCTGAAAGAGCGCTTCGATGTCGCTTTCGCCTGCGACCCCGATCACGACCGCCACGGCATCGTGACACCGTCCGGTGGTTTGCTCGCGCCGAACAACTATCTGGCAGTGTCGATCGATTACCTGTTCCAGAACCGCCCACAATGGCGCGCGGACGCTGGCGTGGGTAAAACCGTGGTCAGCAGCGGTCTGATCGATCGCGTGGCCAAGCGTCTGGGGCGTCGTTTGTACGAAGTTCCGGTCGGTTTCAAGTGGTTCGCCGACGGCTTGTTCGATGGCTCGTTGGGTTTCGGTGGCGAAGAGAGCGCGGGTGCATCGTTCCTGCGCAAGGACGGTGGCGTGTGGAGCACCGATAAGGATGGTCTGATCCCGGCGCTGCTCGCCGCTGAAATGACCGCACGCACTGGTCGCGATCCAAGCCAGGCCTACAAGGCATTGACCGATGAGCTGGGCGAACCATTCTCGGTACGCGTCGACGCCAAGGCCAACCCTGAGCAGAAAGCACTGCTGAGCAAGTTGTCACCTGAGCAGGTCACCTCGACCGAACTGGCCGGTGAGAAAATTCAGAGCATTCTCAGCCATGCGCCGGGCAACGATCAGGCGATTGGTGGTCTGAAAGTGATGACTGAAAACGGTTGGTTTGCCGCGCGTCCGTCGGGCACCGAAGACATCTACAAGATCTACGCTGAAAGCTTCATCAGTGACGACCACCTCAAGCAATTGGTCGTTGAAGCGCAGACGCTGGTGGATGGCGCTATCTCCAGCAAGTGATGCTCGCAAGCGCATGAAAAAAGGGGCAACCGTGATGGTTGCCCCTTTTTTTGTCTGCGCGTCAGGCGATTAGGCCAAATCCACCAAGACGATTTCACTGTCCTCAATGGCCGTGACGCTCAGCACTTGCTCATGCGCTATCGCGACACCGTCTCGAGCTTGTGCGCGCAAGCCGTTGACTTCAATCGCGCCGGTGGCCGGCACCAGGTACGCACGACGGCCTTCATCCAGATGATACTCCGCAGTTTCCCCAGCCTTGAGATTGGCCGCGACCAATCGCGCATCAGCGCGAATCCGCAGGCTCTGGTCATCACCATCCTTGCCGCTGGCCAGGGTGACAAAGCCTTCACGCTGGCCTTGCGGGAAAGGTTTGGCACCCCATGATGGCGGGGCGCCGGTTTCCGTCGGCAGAATCCAGATCTGGAAGATCTTGGTGTCTTTCGCTTCCAGGTTGTATTCGCTGTGAGCAATGCCGGTGCCGGCGCTCATTACCTGGACGTCGCCAGCCTCGGTGCGGCCCTTGTTGCCCAGATTGTCCTGGTGAGTAATCGCGCCTTCCCGGACATAGGTGATGATTTCCATGTCGCGGTGCGGGTGCTGCGGGAAGCCGGTGCCCGCCGCGATCACGTCATCGTTCCACACCCGCAGGTTGCCCCAGCTCATACGCTGCGGGTCGTAATATTCGGCGAACGAAAAGTGATGATGGGCATCCAACCAGCCGTGATGGGCGCCGCCCAGCGAGCTGAAAGGTCTGAGTTCAAGCATGATCGTCTCCTCAAAAGGTTCGACGCGAGGTGTGAAGGGCGCACCCGACGCGACACCGGTGGTTTATGACGGCCATCATCTATCAGTTAATAATCGATAAAAAGCGTAAAAAGTGCGGCGTTATGATCGAAATTCCAGATAAGAAAAAAGCTGGAAAGTGTCTCATCTCACCTTCAGTTCATCGCCTAAACCAATGACCTGTAAGCATTTCGCTAGAACTGAGCGGCAAATACAGACACCATAGCCGCCACAGCCTCACACACTGGAGCCCGTCAGCGTGGCGCAACACACTCCCGATCTTCCTCCCGAACTTCGCCCCTTGGCCGAGATGCCATGGTTCAAACGCCTGGCTGCACGCTTCTTCGGCCATGGTTTGACCCGTTTGCGCGCGCAACACCGTGCATCGTGGTTGCACGGTCAGGCCGATGGTTTTCGCAGCGGCCACACCGCTGGCGTTGAATATGGCTTTAAGGAAGGCAAGCTTGAGGGGCTGGAAGAAGGTCGTCAGGTGCTGCTGATCCGTGACAGCCGCAACACTGAGCACCGCCCGCCGAGCGTTGATGATCATCTGTTCGACGATTGGCGCCTGCCGCTGACGGCCGAACTGAAAAAACGCATGAAGGCCGATGTCGCTCGCTTGTTGCCTGAGCATGCTCAGCCAAGCGCCGCGCAATGGAAGATGATTTTCAGCGAAACCCCGTCGACTTCAGTAGTTGCCGGCGCGGGTGCGGGGAAGTCGACCACACTGGTACTGCGTATTCTGTTGCTTAATCACTATCTGGGTTTTGAGCTGGATTCGATGACCGTGGTGACCTTCACCCGCGAGTCGCGCAAGGATTTCATTAATAAGCTGATTGAGCTGTTCGCGCTCTGGGGCCAGGCGCTGAATCTGCGCCAGGCGCGCGAACTGGTGCGTACCTTCCACTCGCGCATTCTGCCGATGGTGCGAAGCTTGCCGGGATTTGAGCGCTTGCAGGCCTTTGAAAACCTCAGCCATCGAGCGCAAGGTGCCGACGAAGAGGTCGACAGTAACCCGTTCGACCTGCGCATTAACGATGCGCAGCGTCAGCAACTCAACGCCTGCTATCACCGCTTGTTCAACGAGGACGAGCGCTTCCGCCAGTTGATTCAGCCGCTGTCACGGGCCGGTTTACAGCTCAAGGAGCTGGAGCGTGATCACCCGGACGTGCAAAAGCGTGTAGCGGTGACGCAGTTGGCCGCCCAGCGCGATGAAGAACTGTGCGATGCCATTGAAGATCTGTGGTTCCGCGCGGGCGCCTGGCCGATCAAGGGTATAGAGCCGAACCGGCAGAGTTTCGATATCAACGGCGCAAAATTTCATTGCCATGGCTACATTCCGAGCCTGGATGCCTGGGTGATACTCGGTTTCGATCCACGGGAAAATCCGCAGGTCAGCCGGCCAAACGCCAAACTCAGTGTGCGCGCAGAGTGGGCGGTAAAGCGCACCCTGTTTCAAGCTTTCTGTCGTAAGCCATTGATTTGGATTGATAGTTACGAGTCATCGAAACGTGTTCTGGCAACGCTGGCAGGCGATGCCAGTGCCGGGCCGGGCTTCGATTACAAGGTCAAAGGCGAGTTGGCATCGGCGCCGTTGCTCGACTGTTTTGTCGCCGCAGCAGGTTTCATCGAGAACCTCGGCCTGGACGTGCCTGACGCGGTCGCTCGCATGAGTTTCGCCAAAGACGATTCTGACCGTTTCTTCTTTGAGGCTCTGAGTCTGTTCTGGCGGGCATTTGAAGATCATCTGCTGGATCAGAAACCGCCGATCATGACCTACAACCGCATGTTCGCGCTGTTCAGCGAGCACTCGCCGGAAAACCTCAAGCTGTTGAGCGATGAGTTGCTCCGGCCGCTGGCACACCTGATGATCGATGAGTTTCAGGATGTATCGCCGCAGATCGTTTCGTGGATACGCGCGAGCCTCAGCGAAATACGCAGCCGAGGCCCGGCCATGCACGTCGGGCGGGGCGCGCAGCGTTCATCTTTGCTGTGCGTCGGTGATGACTGGCAGTCGATTTACGGCTGGCGCGGGAGTTCGCCAAGTTATTTTATGGCGTTCGACAAGGAGTTCCCGTCGCCGAGCACCACGCGTGTGATGCTCAGTGACAATTACCGCAGCCATCAACACATCATTGATGCCGCTGAGCACATCGTCCGCGCGGCGCCGGCGATCCCCGGCAAAAAAGCCAAGGCTAGCGGCGCGCCCAAGCCATTGCAGCCGGTCAACGTACTGGAGCGCGATGATCAGGCCTTGGGGCAGCGCCTCGCCGAACACTATCGTCAGGGTCATTCAATCTTGATGCTGTATCGAAAAAGCAGCGATAAGTTATTGATTGAAGAACATATTCAGTCTGTAGTTAATGTGGATTCGAGCTTGCCGTACGAAGCGCGACGCCTGAAGCAACTGACCTACCACAGCGCCAAAGGCTTGCAGGCCGACGCCGTATTTCTGCTCGGTGACTGTCAGCACCTGACCAGTTCGCCGTATAAAAATCAGGTCTACCGCATGGCCGGATTGGGTAAGTCTGGCGACAGCGAGCCGTATGACACGGCGCAAAAGGATGAGATCCTGCGCTTGGCCTATGTCGGCATCACCCGTGCGGTCAGCCATTGCTACTGGTACGTCGAACCGCAGGAAGCGCAAGCGGTGAACATGCCCCGGGCATCGGACCGGGTGGCGAAGGGCAAGCCGTTCTTCGTTGATCACCGCATTGCCAAACAAACCGCTTAAGCAAAAAAAAGCCCACATTGCTGTGGGCTTTTTCGTTTTGAATCATAAGTTTATGCGTAATTCCTGAAAGACTCCGGAGGTACGAATGCTTCCAGCTCGTCCTCCACAGCCTCGATGATTCGTTCGACATCCGCTGCATTCATCACCGTCGCGCACGGGATGCCAGCGATGGCGATCATGGTTTCGCCGCTGGCACGATCGAATAGTCGGGCGATCATACTGCCCGGCGCGTCCATCGTTGCTTCAAACCCCATCGGATGAAAATGCCAACGCATCAACTGGCATGCGTTGGGGAACGTGACTTTGCTTGACCCTTTATTCATGTGTTGCCCGCCTTCTTCATCGAGCGCTTCCGTTTGCTCATGTTAGGTGGGAAGAGCCTTCATTGGCTCAACCGGTGACTGACATTAAAAGTAGCATCCCGGTGTGAAATTCCTGTGAGATTTTTCAGTTCTTTTTGCGATTGCTTCGCATTTTTTGATGTAAGTCACGGCCTACGCAATCTTCGCCAAAAGGCCACTACGGATTAGTCATTGAAGCCTGTGGTGAACTTGGGCAAGCTCGATTCTTTTTCGCCGAGCTCCCTATGCACGCCGACGACGACGGCCCGGAACAGACCCAAGCCACGGCGGCCACGGTCATGCGCTATCACCTGAGCTGGAAGCACCGTGACCTCGACAGCGTCATGGCGCTTTATCACCCGGACATTCAGTACAACGATTTCTTTCAGAACCGCGTGCTCGGTCTCGAGGAGTTACGTGAGTACGTGCGTGTCAGTATGCCGCGTGAATCCGACGAACTGCTTGAGCATTGCGACCGCATTCGCGTCGACGGCAGCACGGCGTTCATTCAATACGAAGTGACCTTGCGCGGCGGTGACGGGCTGGTGTCGTTTCGCTCAAGCGAAGCGATCACGGTCAAGGACGGGCTGATCTGGCGCGTCAACGAATATGCCTCGCTGGTGCGCACGCAAACTGCTGGCACGGCCTCGTCAAGTCAGCGCCCGGCAGTCAGCCGCCTGGGCCTGTCGCCGCGCCAGTTGAGTTTTATGGCTGAAGACCTGCAGCAGTATTTCGAAAAACAGCAGCCGTACCTCGATCCCGAACTCGACTTGCAGCGGGTGGCGAAGGAGTGCGGGTACAGCCGCAATCAGATTTCCTATCTGCTCAATCAGGTCCTCGGGCAAAGCTTCTATCGCTACGTCAATCAGGCGCGCCTGCAACATCTGCTGCGCTCGCTGGATAACGCCACAGCACCGCTGCGCATCGATGAGCTGGCCTTTGCCGCGGGTTTCAATTCGTTGTCGGCGTTCTACAGCTGTTTCCGCCAGCACACCGGTCAGTCGCCCAAGGCTTACGCCAAACAAATTTCTTTGCGGGCACGCGCGCAAGACATCAACTGAGCACAGCCACTAGGATCGACGCCATCGAAGCATTTCAGTGGCGGAGTCTTGCATGCCGGCGTGGCGCACTATCAGTTTGTGGATGGATCAACTCGATGAGCCGCTGACCGCGCGGCCCGAGCTTGAGCGGGATCTGGATGTCGACGTGGCGATCATCGGCGCGGGCTACACCGGGCTGTGGACCGCGTACTACCTGAAGAAACTGGCGCCGGGCCTCGACATTGCGATTGTCGAAGCCCAGACCGCCGGTTTCGGTGCGTCCGGTCGCAATGGCGGCTGGCTGATGGGCAACCTGCTCGGCGAGGATCGCTTGCTGGCCGGGCTGTCGCCAGAACAGCGTCGTGCTTCCTTCGATCTGCTGCACAGCATTCCCGATGAAGTGGAGGTCGTCCTCGAACGCGAAGGTATCGACTGCGATTACCGCAAGGGCGGCGTGCTGTACTGCGCGGCGCGCTATCCAGAGCAGGAAGCCTCCCTGCGCGAATACCTGGGCAAACTGCACGCCCAAGGCCTTACCGACGACGACTACCGCTGGCTCAGTCCCGAACAACTGGCGCAGCAGATCCGCGTGGCTAAACCGTACGGCGGGATTTACGCGCCGCACGTGGCGACCATCCATCCGGCGAAACTGGTGCGGGGCCTCGCGCGCACCGTGCAGAACATGGGCGTGAAGATCTACGAAAACAGCCCGGCCATACACTGGCAGGCGGGTAGTTTGCGCACCGCAAAAGCCAGCGTGCGCAGTCGCTGGATCGTGCCGGCCGTTGAAGGGTATTCGGTGACTCTGCCGCCGTTGGGCCGCTATCAGCTGCCGGTGCAAAGCCTGATTGTCGCCACCGAACCGTTGTCTGCCGCGACCTGGGACGAAATCGGCCTCAGCCGTGGACAAGCGTTCAGCGAATTCAGCCGCCAAGTGACTTACGGCCAGCGCAGCGCCGACAACCGGCTGATCTTCGGCGCCCGTGGCGGTTATCAGTTCGCCGGCAAATTGCGCCACAACTTCGATCTGACCCGCGATGAGGTCGAACTGCGCCGCTATTTGTTCGGCGAACTGTTCCCGCAACTGAAAAACGTGCAGATCACCCACGCCTGGGGCGGCAACCTCGGCATGTCGCGGCACTTCAAACCGCACATGCTTTGCGATCGCGCCAACGGCATCGCGCTGTCCGGCGGTTATGGCGGGGAGGGCGTCGGCGCGAGCAATCTCGGCGGCCGCACCTTGGCGGATCTGATTCTTGAGCGCGATACGGAACTGGTTCGCCAGCCGTGGGTGCTGCCGGACGGCGGCATTCATGCGCTGCGTGCGTGGGAACCGGAGCCGTGCCGTTGGCTCGGCTACAACGCGATCATCAAAAGCTTCGTCCACGAAGACCAGACCCTGGCCAACCCGGCAACCGCGCCATGGCGGCGCAAGCTCGCCAGCCAGGTCGCGGGTTTCATGGAAGGTTTCATGCACTAAAAGCCGTTTATTTAAAAGACAGGTCAACTCATGAGCATTACCCAGTTTAAAAACACCGCAACCCTGCAGCTCGACGAATCCAGCCCGGTCGCCGTGCCCCTCGGCGAACCGATCGCGATTGCCTCGACCACCAGCGTCGAGCGCGACGACGGCGTCGAAACCGGCGTCTGGGAATGCACGCCCGGGCGCTGGCGTCGGCAGATCACCGCGCAGGAGTTCTGCCACTTCATTTCCGGGCGCTGCACGTTCACCCCCGACGGTGGCGGCGAAACCCTGCACATACAAGGTGGCGACGCACTGATGTTGCCGGCCAACACGCTCGGTGTCTGGGACATCCAGGAAACCGTGCGCAAGAGCTACGTGCTGATTTTCTGATTGTTTGATCCTTTGATTGCCTGCCAACAAAAAAGAAAACCCACACAGGAATCGATCCATGATCCGCAAGACCCTCGCTCTGGCACCGCTGATGCTCGCTGTTTCCCTTGCTCAGGCAGCGGAAACGGTCAAGGTTTACAACTGGTCCGACTACATCGCGCCGGACACCACCAAGAACTTCGAGAAAGAGACGGGCGTGGGTGTCACCTATGACGTCTACGACAGCAATGAAACCCTCGACGGCAAGTTGATGACCGGCAAATCCGGTTACGACGTGGTGTTTCCGTCCAACCACTTCATGGCCCGGCAGATTCAGGGCGGGGCGCTGAAAAAGCTCGACAAGAGCCAGTTGCCGAACTGGAAGAATCTCAACCCGGTGCTGCTCAAGGCCCTGCAGACCAATGACCCGAACAACGAACACGGCTTCCCCTACCTGTGGGGCAGCACGGGCATCGGCTACAACATCGCCAAGGTCAAAGAAGTGCTGGGCGACAACGCGCCGGTGGATTCCTGGGACTTGATCTTCAAGCCCGAATACATGGAAAAGCTGCAGAAGTGCGGCGTGGCGATCCTCGACAACGGCCCGGAATTGCTGCCGGCGGCGCTCAACTACCTGGGCCTGCCACACCACAGCAAAAATCCCGAGGACTATAAAAAAGCCGAAGCGCTGTTGCTGAAAGTGCGGCCGTACGTCAGCTACTTCCACTCCTCGAAATACACCAGTGACCTGGCCAACGGCGACATCTGCGTAGCCGTCGGTTTCTCTGGCGACATCCTGCAGGCCGAAAACCGTGCCAAAGAAGCGAAAAACGGTGTCGATATCGGCTACGCCATTCCCAAGGAAGGCGCGGCGATCTGGTTCGACATGGTCGCCATGCCGGCGGACGCCCCGGATGAGAAGGCCGGTTACGCGTTCATGAACTATCTGCTGCGCCCGGACGTGATGGCCGGTATCAGCAACTACGTGCACTACGCCAATGGCAATGAGCAGGCGGACAGCCTGATCGACCCGGCGATCAAGAATGACACCAAGGTTTATCCAAGCCCGGAGATGATGGGCAAGCTGTTTGCGCTGGAGGCGATGCCGTTGAACATTGACCGGATTCGTACGCGGGTGTGGAACAAGATCCGCACGGGGAGCTGAATTTCGCAATAAGGAAATCACAGGTCTATAACAAAAGAGTCTCTAGGACTGTCAGCTTTGACAGGTTCAGGATCCTGAATATGAGTGCCTAATTTGAGGTGCAACGATGGGCGTTGCATATACATACCGCTGACGTAGGAGCTCTCAAATGGCACAGGATCGAACCGCCACGCTCAAAGCCAAACGGCCTCCAGAAAATGCTGAGCAAGGAAGCACGGGGACGGTGTCGGGAACTGTCAAAAACCTGGTATCTGGAAAAACATACGATCTAACGGCCACCTTTATCGCTAGAGACTATGCAACACCTTGGGGTGTCTATTTGGCAGGTCCCGACCCTGAGGAAAGTGGAGGGCAATACAGCCTGCAAATTCACTTCGATGTGGCTGAGCCGGCCACCGGATCATATGAACTGGGCAGTGCCGGCTTCGCTCATGCGGTATACGCGAGGTGGCCTTCAGAGGCGTTTTACACAGTAGAGTCCGGCGTACTGGATCTTAAGAATTTTGTCAGCGTCAGGCATCTTGAAGGGGATCTAAAAGCCATAACATTGGGAAAGTGGGAGCGAAAATACGAGTTGAATCTGAAGTTCAGCATTATGGGGTAGCCTTTTCGGTACGCGGCACCCTGGTCCCCTCGCCGTGGATATCGTACCGCTTACGGTTCGAGATGAGGCGCGCTGGAGGCGATGCCGTTGAACATTGACCGGATTCGCACGCGGGTGTGGAACAAGATACGCACGGGGAGTTGATCATCAGGGCCGGGCTCTCTGCCTGGCCAGCTTGGTCTTGAAGATACTGGAATAACAAAGTCGGTTTTTATACCTGTCATTTATGACAGGTTTCAGCGAGATCATTTTCCGCTCTAATGAAAGAACGAAGGTCGCCTTGGTCTTCGAAAAAGGAAAAAGGAAAGGAAAATGTCTGATCCCAAAATTTTTTCTGAATTACCCGATAGCCATGAAGGCCAAAAAGGGGAGGCTTCAGGCACGATCAAGGGGACGGTGAAGAACCTGAAGACGGGAAAGGTTCATGACTTCAAGGATCCGTGGATCTGGCGCGACACACAGCTGGGCACATTGCGCTTTCATGGCGTCGTGAACGATCCGGAAGCGCCAGGTGAACAGGTCTCCATAGGTTTGCAGCTTTCTCTCGCTTTGCAACCGGATGGCGAGTTCGAGGTGGGTGATCCGAAAATTCTCTTTCTGGGCTACATCAAATATGGTTCTCCGGACGTTCTCTTCAGCGCTGAATCAGGGTTGGTGAAAATTCAGAGGCAAGCAGATGATCGTATCAATGGGTCGCTCAAGTTCGAAACGGTCACCATTGATGCCAATCAATACGCTGTTGATGTGATTTACAACATCCGGGCGACCTGATCGATTTGTCCGAACGAAAAAAGTGGGAGCGAGCCTGCTCGTGAAAACGTCTGCTCAGTCAGCGAGGTGCTGATGGCACGGCGATTCGCGAGCAAGCTCGCTCCCGTATTTGTCTCTCGATGGCAGGTTAACGGATTGATATCAATTCACTGGCACGCACTAACAAAGTGCAGGGAAGTGAGACGCGGCTAACAAAAAACAACTTACTCATATTTAATATTTAAATAGAAAATCGTCAGACAATTAGGCGAAAGCAGCGCAACTAAAACATTCTTTCATCCCCGCACGCTTTGTTTACGGCAGTTTTGCGAAACAGCCCGATTTGATCTCAAAAAAATCCTTTACGGCAGATTTCAAATTGTGTCAGGTTTCTTACGCCTTCATTGGGCGAGTGATAGGACGATCTCGCCAGAGAGAGTCCTATCGGACAAAAACTGTTCCATTGCTAAACAAGGAAGTGTGTTTATGTCGAAAGTTAAAGCGAATGCTATTGATACCGCTGAACAGGCTTTTCAGCTGTCTGCCTTCAGCTCGGCGTATAACCAGATCAATAGCTTCAGCCATCAGTACGACCGTGGCGGCAACCTCACGGTCAATGGCAAACCCTCCTACTCCGTCGATCAGGCCGCAACCCAGTTGCTGCGCGACGGTGCTGCCTACCAGGACAAGGACGGCAGCGGCAAGATCGAACTCACCTACACGTTCCTGACTTCGGCATCGTCCAGCACGATGAACAAGCACGGGATCAGCGGGTTCAGTCAGTTCAGTGCACAACAACAAGCCCAGGCCAAGCTCGCCATGCAATCCTGGGCTGACGTGGCCAACGTGACCTTCACCGAGAAAGCCTCGGGCGGTGACGGCCACATGACCTTCGGTAACTACAGCGGTGGCCAGGATGGCGCTGCAGCGTTCGCTTATCTGCCAGGCACCGGCGCCGGCTATGACGGTACCTCGTGGTACCTGATCAACAGTGGCTACACGCAGAACAAGAATCCGGATCTGAACAACTACGGTCGTCAGACCCTGACTCACGAAATCGGCCACAGCCTGGGGCTGGCTCACCCTGGCGACTACAATGCCGGTAATGGCAACCCGACCTACAACGACGCTTCCTACGGGCAAGACACCCGCGGCTACAGCGTCATGAGCTACTGGAGCGAAAGCAACACCAATCAGAACTTCAGCAAGGGTGGTGTCGAAGCGTATTCGTCCGGCCCGCTGATGGACGATATCGCTGCTATCCAGAAACTCTACGGTGCCAACACCAGCACCCGTACCGGTGACACCACCTACGGCTTCAACTCCAACGCCGGCCGCGATTTCCTCAGCGCTTCGTCGTCGAGTGACAAAGTGGTGT
Source organism: Pseudomonas sp. 43A (assembly GCF_013363935.1). Classification (NCBI taxonomy): domain Bacteria; kingdom Pseudomonadati; phylum Pseudomonadota; class Gammaproteobacteria; order Pseudomonadales; family Pseudomonadaceae; genus Pseudomonas; species Pseudomonas sp. 43A. Next base: position 3,983,382 of record NZ_CP054880.1, on the reverse strand, counting down.
TCTCGGTGTGGGACGCGGGCGGCAAGGACACTCTGGACTTCTCGGGCTTCACTCAGAACCAGAAGATCAACCTCAATGACGCCTCGTTCTCCGATGTTGGCGGTCTGGTGGGTAACGTGTCCATCGCCAAGGGCGCGATCATCGAGAACGCCATTGGTGGCTCGGGTAACGATCTGCTGATCGGCAACAGCGTGGCCAACGAGCTCAAGGGCGGCGCCGGCAACGACATCCTCTACGGGGCTGGCGGTGCCGACAAGCTGTGGGGCGGCGCCGGTTCGGACACTTTTGTGTTTGCGGCCAGCTCGGACTCCAAGCCAGGTGCCATCGATCAGATCCTCGATTTCGTCAGCGGTCTGGACAAAATCGACCTGACCGGTATTACCAACGGCGCCGGCCTGCACTTCGTCAGCAGCTTCACCGGTTCCGCCGGTGACGCGATCCTGACGTCGTCGGGTGGCAACAGCCTGCTGTCGGTGGACTTCTCCGGGCACGGCGTGGCTGATTTCCAGGTCAGCACCGTTGGCCAGGCAGCGACCAGCGACATCGTGGCGTGATGTAGCAGTGGAAAGCGGCGTGTGATGCGCCGCTTTCTTTGCTTGCATCGTGCTGGTCGGTAAGCAAGGCTACACGCCGGAGCGAATATTCCCATGATCTGTAAAGCGTTTACCTACAAGGCAATGGCGTGGCTTTCGGCGGCGCTCATCATGATTTCAGGAGAAAACGGTATGGCAAGCAGCCTCAGACTTGAAGAACCCTCGGTGTTGGCCGGACAGTGGCAGGCGACGTTGTCCGATCGGGATGCTGATCCGAAAGCGCAAAAGCAGCAGGACAAGCCTTCGAACACTTGCGTCATCGAATTGCAGGCGAACAAAACCCTGGGTAAAGGTGCCGACTGTCTCGGCGCCTGGATTGAACAAGCCCCGATCGGTTGGTTTCCCGATCCGGACGGCCTGTCTATTACCGGCAAGGAAGGCTCAAGAATCCAGTTCTTCAGCCGACAACGTGACGGGCTTTATCTGACCACTTTGAAGTCAGGTCTGGTGATTACGCTTGAACGCGCAGCGCAATAGTCTTGACTATCCAGACGGCGACAAAGTTTTAATATAAAGCGCCACGCTATGGTTATAAGTAACACTGAGTGGCAACTGCGCCGCATTTAATTGCTTGAGTTGTTATGAAAGTGTAAGCGGTAGACAAAAAATCAAGTTCCGACGTTGTGCGGTTAATTAATTCGACTCTCGCCAATGAATGGCGGGAAATATTTTCCAGGAATAATCAATGAAGATGGCGAAGGCCCCAGCCACCGCGCCTTTATTCAAGGCATTGGGTGACTATAAAAGTATCCTGATCAGCGTCGGCTGCTTTACCGCGCTGATTAACGTGCTGATGCTGGTGCCCTCCATCTATATGCTGCAGGTCTATGACCGGGTGCTGTCTTCGCAGAACGAGACAACCCTGGCGATGCTGTCGCTGATGGTGGTCGGCTTCTTCGCCTTTATCGGCCTGCTGGAAGTGGTGCGCAGCTTTATCGTGATCCGCATCGGCAGTCAGTTGGAACGCCGCTTCAACCTGCGGGTTTACCAAGCCGCGTTTGAGCGCAACCTGTTCAAGGGCGAGGGTAACGCCGGCCAATCGCTGGGCGATCTGACGCACATTCGCCAATTCGTCACCGGCCCAGCGCTGTTCGCGTTTTTCGATGCGCCGTGGTTCCCGGTCTATCTGTTCGTGATTTACCTGTTCAACGTCTGGCTCGGCGTACTCGCCACGGCCGGCGCGCTGCTGCTGATCGGCCTGGCCTGCCTCAACGAGTACATGACCAAAAAGCCGCTGGGCGAAGCCGCCGGTTATTCGCAGAAGTCCAGCCAGCTGGCTACCAGCCATTTACACAACGCCGAAACCATTCAGGCGATGGGCATGCTCGGTTCCCTGCGCAAACGCTGGTTTCAGGTGCACTCGCGCTTCCTCGGTCTGCAAAATCAGGCCAGTGACACCGGTGCGGTGATCAGCTCGCTGAGTAAAACCCTGCGCCTGTGCCTGCAATCGTTGGTCTTGGGCCTGGGCGCATTGCTGGTGATCAAGGGCGACATGACCGCCGGGATGATGATCGCCGGTTCGATCCTGATGGGCCGCGTGCTCAGTCCGATCGACCAGTTGATTGCGGTGTGGAAGCAGTGGAGCGGGGCGAAGCTGGCTTACCGCCGTCTCGATGCATTGCTGCAAGCGTTCCCGCCGAGTGACGACGCTATGGCGCTGCCGGCGCCGAAAGGCCAGATCACCTTCGAACAAGTCAGCGCCGGTCCACCGGGGCAACGTGCGGCGACCCTGCAGATGGTCAACTTCAATCTGAATGCCGGCGAAGTGCTCGGCGTGCTCGGGGCTTCCGGTTCCGGCAAGTCGACCCTCGCTCGGGTGCTGGTCGGTGTCTGGCCGACCCTCGGCGGCACTGTGCGCCTTGATGGCGCGGACATTCATCGCTGGAACCGCGATGACCTTGGCCCGTACATCGGCTACCTGCCGCAAGACATCGAACTGTTCAGTGGCAGCATCGCCGAGAACATCGCCCGTTTCAGCGAGGCCGATCCGCAGAAAGTCGTGGCGGCGGCGCAACAGGCCGGCGTGCACGAAATGATTCTGCGTCTGCCGCAAGGCTACGACACGCAACTGGGCGAGGATGGCAGCGGTTTGTCCGGCGGCCAGAAGCAGCGCGTGGCATTGGCGCGTTCAATGTACGGCACACCGAGCCTGGTGGTGCTGGATGAACCGAACTCCAACCTCGACACCGTCGGCGAAGCCGCATTGGCCAGCGCCATCGCCGCGCTTAAAGCGCAAGGCACCACGGTGGTGCTGGTGACGCACCGTTCTTCGGTGTTGGCCCAGGCCGACAAACTGCTGGTCCTCAATGAAGGACGTTTGCAAGCCTTCGGCCCGAGTCAGGACGTGCTCAAGGCGCTCTCCGGCCAGCAAGAACAACAACGGGAAAAACCTGCACAGGCACCGGGCGGGCTCAGCATGAGCCGTCAGTATCAGCCCTCGACAAGGAATTCGGGTGTATGAGCAGCGCAAGCATGAACACTGAAAACGAAGCGAGCATGGAACACGCCTACATCACCGAACGCCCGGAGCGCGATGCGAAGTTCTTCGCACGTATGGGCTGGATTCTGGCGATCGTTGGCGCCGGCAGTTTCTTCACCTGGGCGGCCCTGGCGCCGCTGGATCAAGGCATTCCGGTGCAAGGCACGGTCGTGGTCTCGGGCAAGCGCAAAGCCGTGCAGTCGATGAGCAGCGGCGTAGTCAGCCGGATTCTGGTGCGCGAAGGCGAGATCGTGAAGCAGGGCCAGCCGCTGTTCCGCCTCGATCAGACGCAAGTCGCCGCTGACGTGCAGTCGCTGCAAGCGCAGTACCGGATGGCTTGGGCCAGCCTCGCGCGCTGGCAGGCCGAGCGCGACAACCTCAAGCAAGTGACCTTTCCCGCCGAACTGAGCAATGACCCGGATCCGCGTCTGGCACTGGTGCTGGAAGGCCAGCGCCAACTGTTCAGCAGCCGCCGCGAGGCGTACTACCGCGAGCAGGCCGGACTACGTGCGAGCATTGAAGGCGCCACCGCGCAACTGGCCGGCATGCGCCGCGCCCGCACTGATCTCAATGCTCAGGCCGACTCGCTGCAACAACAGTTGAGCAATCTGCAGCCGCTCGCCGACAACGGCTACATCCCGCGCAACCGCTTGATGGAGTACCAGCGGCAACTATCGCAAGTGCAGCAGCAACTGGCGGAAAACACCGGTGAAAGCGGTCGCGTGGAGCAGGGCATCCTCGAGTCGCGCCTGAAGCTGCAACAGCACGCCGAGGAATACCAGAAGGAAGTCCGCACGCAACTGGCCGAAGCGCAACTGAAAAGCGTGACCCTGTCGGAGCAACTGACTTCGGCCGGTTTCGACCTGCAACACAGCGAAATCATCGCCACCGCCGACGGCGTGGCGGTCAACCTCGGCGTGCACACCGAGGGCGCGGTGGTGCGCCAAGGCGAAACCTTGCTGGAGATCGTTCCGCAAGGCACCACGCTGGAAGTGGAAGGGCACTTGCCGATCAACCTGATCGACAAGGTCGGCGCACATTTGCCGGTTGACATCCTGTTTACCGCGTTCAACCAGAGCAAAACTCCACGTGTACCGGGTGAAGTCAGCCTGATTTCCGCCGACCAGATGGTCGACGAGAAAACCGGTGTGCCGTACTACGTCCTGCGCAGCAGCGTCAGCGATCAGGCCATGGAAAAACTCAACGGCTTGGTGATCAAGCCCGGTATGCCAGCAGAAATGTTCGTGCGTACGGGCGAGCGTTCCCTGCTCAACTATCTGTTCAAACCGCTGCTTGACCGGGCCGGCTCCGCGTTGACCGAGGAATAAGGATGTTCGGCTGTATGAATAAGCTTTCCATGCTCGCAGCGGCAATGATGCTGCTCGCGAGTCACTCAGCAGTAGCGGCCATGGGGCCGTTCGAGATCTACGAACAGGCGTTGCGCAATGACCCGGTGTTCCTCGGGGCGATAAAGGAGCGCGACGCTGGTTTGGAAAACCGCGCCATTGGCCGTGCCGGGCTGTTGCCACGCATCGGTTACACCTACAACAAGGGTCGCAACTCGTCGAAAGCCACCTCCCTCGACGAGCGCGCGCGCAACCGTACTGACGACCGCAATTACAGCAGTTACGGCTCGGCGCTGACGTTGCAGCAACCGCTGCTCGATTACGAGGCTTACGCGGCGTATCGCAAAGGTGTCGCGCAGTCGTTGTTCGCTGACGAGAACTTTCGCGGCAAGAGTCAGGAGTTGTTGGTTCGCGTGCTGGATAACTACACCAAGGCACTGTTCGCGCAGGATCAGATCGACATCGCGCAGGCGAAGAAGAAGGCGTACGAGCAGCAGTTCCAGCAGAACGAACACATGTTCAAGCAGGGCGAGGGCACGCGTACCGACATTCTTGAAGCCGAATCGCGCTATGAGCTGGCGACTGCCGAAGAGATCGAGGCGCGTAACGAGCAGGATGCCGCGCTGCGCGAACTCGGCGCACTGGTCGGCACGCCGGCGGTAGACATTGGTGATCTGGCGCCGCTGGCTCAAAACTTCCAGACTTTCGCGCTGATGCCTGCCAATTACGATACCTGGCATGAAATGGCGGTGAGCAATAACCCGAATCTGGCCTCGCAGCGTCAGGCCGTGGAAGTTGCGCGGTATGAAGTGGAACGCAATCGCGCCGGGCATTTGCCGAAAGTCAGTGCTTACGCGTCGATGCGCCAGAACGAATCGGAAAGCGGCAACACCTACAACCAGCGCTACGAAACCAACACCATCGGTTTTGAAGTCAGCGTGCCGTTGTATGCCGGTGGCGGGGTGTCGGCCTCGACGCGTCAGGCCAGCCGCACCATGGAACAGGCTGAGTACGAGCTCGATGGCAAGACGCGTGAAACGCTGATCGAACTGCGTCGGCAGTTCAGCGCCTGTTTGTCCGGGGTGAGCAAACTGCGCGCTTATCAGAAAGCGCTGAGCTCGGCGGAAGCGCTGGTAGTGTCGACCAAGCAGAGCATTCTTGGTGGTGAGCGGACCAATCTCGACGCGTTGAACGCCGAGCAGCAGCTGTTCACCACACGCCGCGATCTGGCGCAGGCGCGGTACGACTATCTGATGGCCTGGACCAAGTTGCATTACTACGCCGGGACCTTGAACGAGCAGGATCTGGCGCGGGTGGATGAGGCTTTTGTGGTCGCTAAACAGCCCTCGCCCTAACCCTCTCCCAGAGGGAGAGGGCACCGATCCGGGGATGTTTTAGAAGTACACCGACTTGAACGAGCGTCACTGAATCCAAGATCGATTAGCTCCGTTTGCCTTGGCGAGGATGTGCTCTACCGAATCCACAATCGACCCGGTTTTCCAGGTCGGTGCATGACGCAAGACCCCGCGGTCAGCTCCCTCTCCTGGGGGAGAGGGCTGGGGTGAGGGAACAGGCAACACCGCAAAAGAACCTGCATAAAACAATAAAAGTGAGTGGTGAACATGGACGTACGCATCAAGCCGATTTCGGTCGGCACCCTGCTGCTTGTGATTTCTGCAACCCAGGCGCAGGCCCAATACCTCGAAGCCGGCAAACCCGGCGATCCTGCCAGTTGGCGCAGCGCTGAATTCCTCCGCGACTGGGGCCTGAGCCGCATGCAGGCCGAGCAAGCCTACGCCGCCGGCATCACCGGCCAAGGCGTGAAAATCGGCGCGCTCGACTCCGGTTTCGATGCCGCTCACCCGGAATTCGCCAGCGATCGTTATCACCCGGTCACGGCCAGCGGCAGCTACATCGACGGCTCTCTGTTCAACGTCGATGGCACCCTCAATCCCAACAACGACTCCCACGGCACTCACGTCGTCGGCACCATGGGCGCCTCGCGCGATGGCAGCGGCATGCATGGCGTGGCGTACAACGCGCAACTCTACGTCGGCAACACCAACAAGAACGACAGTTTTCTGTTCGGCCCCAACCCCGATCCGCGCTATTTCAAAGCGGTGTATGACGCGCTCGCCGATGCCGGCGTACGCGCAATCAACAACAGCTGGGGCAGCCAGCCGCCGGTTGTCAGCTATCGCACACTGGCCGATCTGCACGCCGCGTACGCCCAGCACTGGAACAAAGGCACCTGGCTCGATGCTGCTGCGGATGTTTCCCGACGCGGTGTGATCAACGTGTTCAGCGCCGGCAACAGCGGCTATCCGAATGCCAGTGTGCGTTCAGCGCTGCCGTACTTTCAGCCGGACCTTGAAGGTCACTGGCTGGCAGTGTCGGGCCTCGATCAGAGCAATCAGCAGAAGTACAACCAGTGCGGTCTCGCCAAATACTGGTGCATCACCACGCCGGGGGCGAAGATCGACAGCACCATTCCCGGTGGCGGTTACGCGATCAAGTCCGGCACCTCGATGTCGGCGCCGCATGCGACCGGCGCACTGGCGCTGGTGATGGAACGCTACCCGTACATGAACAATCAGCAGGCACTTGAAGTGTTGCTGACCACCGCAACGCAACTGGATGGCTCGGTCACCGATGCGCCGACCGAACGGGTCGGTTGGGGCGTGGCCAATCTGAACCGGGCGATGCGCGGGCCCGGGCAATTGCTCGGTGCGTTTGATGCCAGCCTGGGGGCAGGGCAACGCGATGTCTGGAGCAATGACATCTCTGACAAGGCGCTGATTCAACGCCAAAGCGAAGACCTCGCCGAGCACACAGCCTGGCAGCAAACCCTGCAAGACAAGGGCTGGCTGAATGGAGTTGCTGCGGGCGCCAGCCAACAGGATCAGACCGATTACGCGGTCGGCACTGCCCGTGATGCGGCAGCGGCGAGCCGGGTGTATCAAGGCAGCCTGATCAAATCCGGCGGCGGTCAGTTGATCCTCAGCGGCGACAATACTTATCGCGGTGCGACCACGGTCAATGGCGGTTTGCTCACGGTCAACGGTTCGCTGACTTCCGCCGTAACGGTGAACGATAGCGGCAGCCTCGGTGGTTCCGGTCGGATCGGTGCGTTGACCGCCAACAGCGGTGCTCGCGTGGCGCCTGGCAACTCCATCGGTACTTTGAACGTTGCCGGTGACGTGACCTTCGCGCCCGGTTCGACTTACGCCGTCGAGCTGTCGCCAACCAGCAGTGACCGCATCGTTGCTGGCGGCACGGCCAGCGTCAGCGGCGCCACCGTCAGCCTGTCGCTGGAAAACAGCCCGACGCTGCTCAGCACCACCGAAGCGCAAAGCCTGCTGGGTCGCCAGTACGACATCCTGCAGGCGGCCGGTGGGGTTCAGGGCCAGTTCGGTGCCGTGCTGCCGAATTACCTGTTTATCGGCGGCAGCCTCGACTATGCCGCCAACGGTATCCAGCTCAATGTCGAGCGTAATGCGACAACGTTCGGCAGCGTCGGTCAAACGCCGAATCAGCGCTCGGTGGCGGCTGCGGTCGAAGGTCTGGGCGCCGGGAACGCGGTGTATGAAAGCCTGTTGCTCTCGCCAACAGCCGCTTCGGCGCAACAGGCCTTCCAGCAGTTGAGCGGCGAGATCTACCCGGCGTTGAGTTCGATGCTGATCAACGACAGCCGCCAGTTGCGCGATGCGGTGGGCGATCGTCTGCACGACACAACTGCTGCGCAAAGCAACGGCTGGATCAAGGCTCTCGGGGCATGGGGCACGACCGATTCGAGTCACGACACGGCGGGCTACAACACTTCGATTGGCGGACTGCTGGCAGGTGTCGACGGCGCGCTGGACGAGCAGACCCGTATCGGTCTGGTCACCGGTTACAGCGACAGTTCGCTGAGTATGGGTTCGGGCACGCATTCCTCGGCCAAGGTCGACAGCTATCACCTCGGCGCGTACGCCGGCCGTGAGGTCGGCGCCTGGCGCTTGAGCACCGGCGCTGCCTACAGCTGGCATCGCGCCGATGTGAAACGCGATCTGCAATACGGCGACGTCAGTGCCAAACAGAAAGCCAAGGTCGACGCGGCGACCACGCAAGTGTTCGGCGAGGCGGCTTATCGCTTGCACCTGCAACCATTGGCGCTGGAGCCGTTCGCCAACCTCGCCTACGTGCATCTGGACACCGAAGGTTTGACCGAGAAGGGCGACGCTGCCGCGTTGAAGAGCTCCGGCGATCAACGTGACGCGGTGCTGAGCACCCTCGGTGTGCGGGCGATCAAGACCTTCAATCTTTCGCCTGCGCAATCACTCGACGTCAGTGGCCACCTCGGCTGGCAGCACAGCCTGAGCGACATCGATTCCGAACAGCATCTGCGCTTCGCCAGTGGCGGCACACCGTATGCGGTGGAGAGTTCGGCGCTGGTACGCGATGCGGCGCTGGTTGGTGTGCAGGCCAGCCTAGCGCTGAGCCGCGATGTACGGGTCAACCTGGATTACAACGGACAACTGGCCAGTCGCGAAAAGCTTCATGGCGTTGGCCTGAGCCTGAACTGGCAGTTCTAAGCAAGATAACCCGGCTTCTGGTGATCGTTCCCACGCGGAGCGTGGGAACGATCAACGATCAGGAACGATCAGGATTTTTCGCAACATCACTAAGGAAGGTCGCTGGATGAATAACAACAATACCCCCGCGCAAACGGGAGGCCGCTTTGCCCTGAAAACCCTCACGCTCGCCGTGCTCTGTGCCATCGGTACAGCCCATGCCGCGCCCTACGTGGAGAGCGGTCGCACGGGCGATCCATCGAGTTGGCGCAGTACCGAGTTTCAGGCCGATTGGGGCCTGGGCGCGATCGGTGCCGATCACGCTTACGCCGCCGGTTACACCGGCAAAGGCGTGAAACTGGGGATCTTTGATCAGCCGGTGTATGCCGCGCACCCGGAGTTCTCCGGCAGCAATAAAGTCGTCACCCTGGTCACCAGCGGGATCCGCGAATACACCGACCCGTACATCCCGGTCAAAGCCGGCGATGCATTCCGCTATGACGGTTCGCCCTCGGTCGGCTCCGATGGCAAACTCGGCGCCCACGGCACCCACGTTGGTGGCATCGCCGCCGGCAGTCGTGACGGTGGGCCGATGCACGGCGTGGCGTTCGGCGCGCAGATCATCAGCGCCGACAACGGCGACCCGGGCCCGGAAGACGGCATCGTTCGCGGTAACGACGGCGCGGTGTACAAGGCCGGTTGGGATGCCCTGATCGCCAGCGGCGCGCGGATCATCAACAACAGTTGGGGCATCGGCATCACTGACCGTTTCGACCTCGGCGGCCGCGATCCGGCGTACCCGCACTTCACCGTCAATGACGCGCAAGTGCAGTTCAACGAGATCCGCACACTGCTCGGCACCAAACCCGGCGGCGCCTATGACGGCGCAATTGCCGCCGCGCGCAGCGGCATCGTGACAATCTTCGCCGCTGGCAACGACTACAACCTCAATAACCCGGATGCCATCGCCGGTCTCGGCTATTTCGTTCCGGACATCGCGCCGAACTGGATCACCGTCGCCGCGTTGCAGAAGAACCCGGACCTGGCCAGCGCCAACCCGTACATCATGAGTACGTTCTCTTCGCGCTGCGGCTACACCGCGAGTTTCTGCGTCTCGGCACCGGGCACGAAGATCTTCAGCGCGATCATCGAAGGCACCAACGCCGACAACCTGACCACCGGCTACAAGAATTACAACGGCACTTCGATGGCCGCGCCGCATGTCGCCGGCTCCATGGCCGTGCTGATGGAGCGCTTCCCGTACATGACCGGTGATCAGGTCGCCACGGTCTTGCGCACCACGGCCACCGACCTCGGCGCGCCGGGCATCGACGCCTTGTACGGCTGGGGCATGATCAACCTGCGCAAAGGCATCGACGGCCCGTCGATGTTCGTCACCGAGCAGGACATTCCGGCGGAATTCCGCATCGACGGCGCGTACGGCTCCGGCCAGTTTGTCGCGGATCTGCCGGGCATCGGCGCGATCATCGATCAGGGCAAACCGACCGAACGCGTGTGCACCGACATCACCTGCGGCCTCGACACCTGGCGCAACGACATCTCCGGCCACGGCGGTTTGACCAAGCAAGGTATCGGCACGCTGGTGCTGACCGGCAACAACACTTACAGCGGCCCGACCCTGGTCAATCAGGGCCGCTTGGCCATCAACGGTTCGCTGCAATCGGCGGTGACGGTGAATGACGGCGGTATCCTCGGCGGCAACGGCCACATCGGCGCGCTGTCGGTGAACAGCGGCGGTACGGTCGCACCGGGTAACTCCATCGGCACCCTGAACGTGGCCGGTGACGTGACCTTTGCACCGGGTTCGACCTACGCCGTAGAGCTGTCGCCGACCAGCAGCGATCAGATTATCGCTACCGGCAAAGCCGTGATTGAAGGCGCCACGGTGAGCATGTCGCTGGAAAACAGCCCGACGCTGCTGACCACCAACGAAGTGCAAAGCCTGCTCGGTACTCAGTACAACATCCTGCAAGCGGCGGGCGGCATCGAAGGGCGCTTCGGTCAGGTGTTGCCGGATTACGCCTTCCTCGGCGGCACGCTGGCGTACTCGGCCACTGGCATTCAGTTGGCAGTCGGGCGTAACGAGGCCTCGTTCGCCAGTGTCGGTCTGACGCCGAACCAGCGTGCGGTCGGTGCGGCGGCGGAACGTCTGGGCGCCGGCAATGCGTTGTTCGAAACCCTGTTGCTGTCGCCGAATGCGGCGTCGGCGCAGCAAGCCTTCCAGCAACTGTCCGGCGAAATCCATCCGGCGATTGGCACGATGCTGATCAACGACAGCCGTTACCTGCGTGAAGCGGTGGGCGAGCGTCTGCGTGAGCGTGATCTGTTCAATGCCGGCGCACCGACCGACGACCGCAGCAACGCCTGGGTCAAGGTCTTGGGTTCGTGGGGCAAGAGCGATGGCGGGCATGACAATGCCGACTCCAACAGCTCCATCGGTGGACTGCTGGCCGGTGTCGATGGCTTGATCGCTGAAGATACCCGTCTCGGTTTCGTTACCGGTTATAGCGACAGCTCGTTGAGCATGGGCAGCGGCACGCATTCGTCGGCGTCGGTCGACAGCTACCACTTGGGTGCGTACCTGGGGCATCAGATCGATGCGCTGCGTCTGACCGTCGGCGGCGCCTATAGCTGGCACCGTGTCGACGTCAAACGTGACCTGCAGTTCGGGGACGTCAGTGGTAAACAAAAGACCAAGCACGATGCCGCAACCACTCAAGTGTTCACCGAGGCCGCTTATGATCTGGGCCTGCAACCGATGAACCTGGAGCCGTTCGCCAATCTGGCTTACGTGCACCTAAACACTGAAAGCTTCACCGAAAAAGGTGACGCGGCAGCGTTGAAGGGTGGAGAGGACAATCGCGATGTGGTGCTGTCGACCCTCGGCGTGCGCGCCAAGCGCTCGTTCGCCTTGTCGGATCAGCAGCAACTGGAACTGGGTGCGAGCCTCGGCTGGCAGCACAACCTGAACAACGTTGATGCCGACAGCCATCTGGCCTTCGCCAACGGCAACAGCGCGTTCACCGTGCAGAGCGTGTCGATGGATCGCGATGCGGCGGTGGTCGGTGTGCGTGCGGGTCTGGCGCTCAATCGCGATGTGCGGGTGAACCTGGATTACAACGGCCTGATCGGCTCGAACGAGAAGGACCACGGCGTGGGTCTGACCCTCGACTGGCAGTTCTAAGGCGTGCTGGCAGCTCTGCAAAGAGCTGCCAGTCATTTGAAGGAAGAGAGAGCACAACATGGGACTGTTCGATTATAAAAATGCCGATGGCAAAGCGTTGTACAGCGACGCCATCGCACTGACGCTGTATGCCTACACGCCGACTGGCAAGCCGTTGCCGGCCACCGCTTGGGCGCCGGTCACGGCGACGGCGCTGGGTTATCAAGGCAAGGTCGGGCCGCAGGGCACGTTCTTTGGTGAGAAGGATGGCTTCACCAGTGCCGAGGCCGAAGTGCTCGGCAAATACGACGCTGCCGGCAAGTTGATCGGCATCGGCGTGGCCTTTCGTGGCACAGGTGGGTTGGGTTACAGCGACACCTTCGGCGATCTGAAAAACAACCTGCTGGCCGCTATCGGGCCGTCGGATTACGCGAGCAATTACGCGAAAAACGCCTTCGACAATTTGCTCAAGGCGGTCGCCGCATTCGCGATTGCCAACGGCATCGCCGCCAAGGACGTGCTGCTCAGCGGTCACAGCCTCGGCGGGCTCGGCGTCAACAGTGTCGCCGAATTGAGCGCGAGCAACTGGGGCGGCTTCTTCAAGGATGCCAACTACATCACCTTCGCCTCGCCAACCCAGAGCAGCACTGGCAACAACGTGCTGAACATCGGCTTTGAGAACGATCCGGTGTTCCGTGTGCTCGATGGCACCACGTTCAGCACAGCGTCGATGGGCAAGCACGACAAGCCGCACGATTCGACCACTGACAACATCGTCAACTTCAACGACAACTACGCGTCCACCGCGCAGAACCTGGTGCCGTTCAGCATCGTCAATCCGCTGAACTGGTCGGCCCACAGCTCGTTGGGCTATGCCGATGGCTTGAATCGGGTCATCGATTCGACGTTCTACAACCTGACGCATAAAGACTCGACGATCATCGTCTCCAATCTGGAAGAAGCATCCCGGGGCAAGACCTGGGTCGAGGATCTCGGCCGCAGTGGCGAGCCGCACACCGGCAGCACCTTCATCATCGGCACCCAGAGCAACGACTGGCTCAAGGGCGGCGCGGGTAACGACTTCCTCGAAGGCCTGGGCGGCGATGACCGTTTCCGTGATGACGGCGGCTACAACATTCTGCTCGGCGGCCAGGGGCACAACACCTTCGAACTGCAAAAACCGTTGCAGAACTTCAGCTTCGCCAACGACGGTGACGGCACGCTGTACGTGCGCGACGCCTACGGCGGCATCAGCATGACCCGCGACATTGGCGCGCTGGTGAGCAAGGAGTCGGGCTCGTGGTGGGGCAGCAAGGAAATAACCTGGGGCGTTACGGCCAAAGGTTTGACCAATGGCAACGAACTGACCCAATACAACCATTCGCTCAGTGGCGACGGCTACGGCAATGCGCTGCACGCCACGGCCGACGGTGACTGGCTGTTCGGCCTTGGTGGCGATGACAAGCTGATCAGCGACAAGGGCCATGTGACCTTTGTCGGTGGCGCCGGCAACGACGTGATGAGCGCCGTGGGTGGCAACAACACGTTCCTGTTCAGCGGTGCGTTCGGTTTCGATGCCATCAACGGTTACCAGGGCAGCGACAAACTGGTGTTCATGGGCGTTGAAGGCGCGGGGCAGGGCTACGACTACAAGCAACACGCGTCGCAGACCGGCAACGATACCGTGCTGAAGATTGGCGACTATGCCGTGACCCTGATCGGGGTGGGAGTGGCTAACCTGTCGGACTCTAATTTCATGTTCGCGTGATCCAATGTGGGAGCGAGCTTGCTCGCGAATGCGTAGTGTCAGTTGAAGTACTCGTACCTGACGCGCCGCTTTCGCGAGCAAGCTCGCTCCCACAGTAAACAGCAACAAGTAGTACTGAAATGCTCCGGGGCGTCCCCGTGGGGCGCCCTGGCTGTGAGCTATCTCTAACAATTCCAACAAGAGAGAGGCAATGGCAATGGGTGTGTATGACTACAAGAACTTCGGCACAGCCGATTCCAAGGCGTTGTTCAGCGATGCCATGGCGATCACGCTGTATTCCTATCACAACCTCGATAACGGCTTTGCCGCCGGTTATCAGCACAACGGTTTCGGCCTCGGCCTGCCCGCCACACTGGTCACGGCGCTGCTCGGCGGCACCGATTCGCAAGGTGTCATCCCCGGCATTCCGTGGAACCCCGACTCGGAAAAACTCGCCCTCGACGCGGTAAAAAAGGCCGGCTGGACGCCCATCACCGCCTCGCAACTGGGCTACGACGGCAAGACCGACGCGCGCGGAACCTTCTTCGGTGAGAAGGCCGGTTACACCACCGCGCAAGTGGAAATCCTCGGCAAGTACGACGCCCAGGGCCATCTCACCGAACTCGGCATTGCCTTTCGCGGCACCAGCGGTCCGCGGGAAAACCTGATCCTCGACTCCATCGGCGACGTCATCAACGACCTGCTCGCCGCCTTCGGTCCCAAGGATTACGCGAAGAATTACGTCGGTGAAGCCTTCGGCAATCTGCTCAATGATGTGGTGGCGTTTGCCAAGGCCAACGGCCTCACCGGCAAGGACGTACTGGTCAGCGGCCACAGCCTTGGCGGCCTGGCGGTCAACAGCATGGCCGACCTGAGCGGCGGCAAGTGGGGCGGCTTCTTTGCCGACTCCAACTACATCGCCTACGCCTCGCCAACGCAAAGCAGCACCGACAAGGTGCTCAACGTCGGCTACGAAAACGACCCGGTGTTCCGCGCCCTCGACGGCTCGACCTTCACCGGCGCCTCCGTCGGCGTGCACGATGCGCCCAAAGAATCGGCCACCGACAACATCGTCAGCTTCAACGATCACTACGCCTCAACGGCGTGGAATCTGCTGCCGTACTCGATCCTCAATATTCCCACCTGGATCTCGCACTTGCCGACCGCGTATGGCGACGGCATGAACCGCGTGATCGACTCAAAATTCTACGACCTGACCAGCCGCGACTCGACGATCATCGTCGCCAACCTCTCGGATCCGGCGCGGGCCAACACCTGGGTGCAGGACCTCAACCGCAACGCTGAAACCCACAAGGGCAGCACGTTCATCATTGGCAGTGACGCCAATGACCTGATCCAGGGCGGTAGCGGCAACGATTATCTGGAAGGTCGCGCCGGCAACGACACCTTCCGCGACGGCGGCGGCTACAACGTCATCCTTGGCGGGCAGGGCAGCAACACCCTCGATCTGCAAAGCGCGGTTAAGAACTTTGACTTCGCCAATGACGGCGCCGGCAATCTCTACGTGCGCGACGCCAAGGGCGGGATCAGCATCACCCGCGACATCGGCAGCATTGTCACCAAGGAACCGGGGTTTCTCTGGGGGCTGTTCAAGGATGATGTGACGCACAGCGTCACGGCCAGCGGTTTGAAGGTCGGCAACAATGTCACTGCGTACGAATCCAGCGTCAAAGGCACCGGCGGCGCCGACACGCTGAACGCGCATGCCGGTGGCGACTGGCTGTTCGGGCTGGACGGCAACGATCACCTGATGGGTGGCGCGGGCAACGATGTGTTTGTCGGCGGCGCTGGCAATGACCTGATGGAGTCGGGGGGCGGGGCGGATACGTTCCTGTTCAACGGCGCGTTTGGGCAGGATCGGGTGGTCGGTTACACGTCCAACGACAAACTGGTGTTTCTCGGTGTGCAGGGTGTGTTGCCGGCGGAGGATTTCCGTGCCCATGCTGCGACTGTCGGGCAGGATACGGTGCTGACGTTTGGCAACGATTCGGTGACGTTGGTCGGGGTGTCGCTGAACAGCCTGAGTGCTGACGGCATTGTGATTGCCTGATGTTGATCGGGCGCCGGTAAGGGCCTCTTCGCGAGCAAGCTCGCTCCCACACTGGATCTATGTCGTTTACAAAACCCCTGTGGGAGCGAGCCTGCTCGCGAAGAACGATAACGCGGTGTTAAAAGTGACTCGATGGCCACGACCTGACTCAAACCCCTGCAAAACAGGAAATGCGGCCTAAAGCCAGCACGTGCACACACGTTCTATAGCTAGCCGCCATTGAGTACAGGAGATTCAAACGTGAAAGGTTTCAAGGGGTATGTCGGGTTCGTTGCACTGGCGCTGTGTTCGGCCAATGTCTGCGCCGATCTGCCTCAAAGCTCGATTCTGAGCCGTTACGGCGTCACCACCGATCAGCTGCCGAGCCCGCCGAAAACCGAGGTGGTCGAACCGGTGGAAGAGAAGAGCCGCTTTCAGATTCAGCCCGAACAACCGTTCGTGACCCTGCGCCTGGGTGACGGCAAGCAGCCGCAAACCACCGGCAATCTGAGCATCGATCGCATGGCGCAGCAGGATCTGGAACGCTGCCGGCGCTTGCAGGGTGAAGTGGTCAAGCGCGGTGGCACGTACATGCCTTGTGACGGCAGCATTCCGGGCATGCCGACCTTCGAATAACACTCAACTTATGGTCATTCCCACGCGCAGCATGGGAATGATCGCCGTGAGTCAGTCTTCTTCGCGAACCGTGGCCACTTCATCAGCACGGACCTTCACCTTGGCCCCGGAAATATCCTCGAACTCATAGAAGCCGTCCTTGGTTTTGGTTTTCGGCATGTCCTTGGTCAGATACTGGGTGCCGTTCTGCAGAGTGACTACCGTCGGGGTCGAGCAACCGGCCAGTGCCAGCGCGGCAACGACGGCGAAAGGGATACCCAGTGCTTTGATTTTCATACCCACCTCTAAATCCTCATTCATGTGATGCCGAGCATTGTCGGCCCTCTAACGCGGTTGGTGCCATCTCCGGGGGAAAAGTTCGATAGCCCGGCGAAAAAATGCCATTGATCATTTTCCGTTTGCACCGGGCAGGGCTCAGCTGTTATCTGTACGCATAACCAGTACTTGCTCGCCATGGCCCAGAATTCCCGTGACCGCCAATCCCCTCGATGATCCGTTCTATTACCTTAATAACTTCCGGCAAGTGCTTGATTGGCTTGAGCTTCGTTATGCCGATGTGATGAGCGAAATGGAACACGCCTTTATCCATGACTTCAAGGCTTTGCCCCGCGCGACTCAAGGTTTGCTGGTGCGGATGGTCATGCGCAAGGGCGTGCATTTCCGCGCCGGCAAACTCAATTACGCTGAAATCGGTGACATTGCCGTAGCTGCGCAACCGCTGCTTGAGCATGGCTGGATCGACGAACACGCGCCGCTGGCCCTCGCCGAGTTGTTCGACGTGTTGCTCAAAGCCGAGATTCTGCAAGCCTTCGGCGCCGCCATCGAACAGCCCAAGGGGCGCAAGGATGACTGGCTGCCGCTATTGGCCGAGCAGTTCAGCGAATTACGCAGCCTGCGCGACTGGGCGCCGCTGCTCGATGACCGGCTGTTCAGCCTGACCATCATGGACCTGTGCGACCGCTTGCGGCTGATGTTCTTCGGCAACCTGTATCAGGACTGGTCGGAATTCGTCCTCGCTGACCTCGGCATCTTCACCTATGAAAAAGTCGAATTCTGCGCCGATTCACGAGGCCTGCGCCGCCGCGAAGACGTCGACGCCTGCCTGTTCCTGCACAATTGCCAAATGCGCTTCGAGGCCGGCGAACCACTGAACACCATCGTCGAGCAGGTCAGTACGCTGCACTTTGACAACCCGTGGCTGCAACGCCGGCGTGGCAAGGTGCTGTTTCAGATCGGCCAGTACTGCGAACGCATCAGCGAATTTGCCCTGGCCCTGAGCATTTACCGCAACTGCGGCTATCCCGGCGCGCGTTTGCGCATGATTCGTGTGCTGGAGCGCAGCGGCGAATACCCGTTGGCACTGGAACTCGCAACGCTGGCGGAACAGGCGCCGGAAAGCGCCGCCGAGCAGCAAGGCCTGCAACGGATATTGCCAAGGGTGCGGCGCAAACTCGGTGGCCCGCCGCTCAAACGTGCAGCCGCCAGACCGGTCGAGCGTCTGGACCTGCACTTGCCGCGCAGCGATCCCGCATTGTCCGTGGAGTTTTACGTGCAGGCGCACTTGCACGATGACGATGGCCCGGTGCATTACGTGGAAAACAGCCTGATCAATTCGCTGTTCGGCCTGTTGTGCTGGCCGGCGATTTTCGCGCCGTTGCCTGGCGCGTTCTTTCACCCGTTCCAGCGGGGCCCGGTGGACTTGCTCAATGAAGACTTCCAGCAACGCCGCGCCGAGCTGTTTCAGGCGTGCCTGCGCGAACTCGATGACGGTCGCTATACGGCGACCATTCGCCAGCGCTTCATCGACAAGTGGGGCATTCAGTCGCCATTCGTGTTCTGGGGCGCATTGAATGAAACGTTGCTGGAGCAAGCACTGGCCTGTCTGCCCGCCGAACACCTCAAACACTGGTTCAACCGTTTGCTGCTCGACATCAAGGCCAACCGCGCCGGCATGCCCGACCTGATCCAGTTCTGGCCGCAGCACAAAACCTACCGAATGATTGAAGTGAAAGGCCCCGGCGATCGCCTGCAGGACAATCAACTGCGCTGGCTGGAGTTCTGCCACCAGCACCAGATGCCGGTGGCCGTGTGTTACGTGCAATGGGCGGAGCAGAGCGCTTGAGTTACAGCATTGCCGTGCGCGCACTGTGCGAGTTCACCGCCAAGACCGGCGACCTAGACCTGCGCTTCACCCCATCACCCACGGCGCTGGAAGGTATCGCCGGGCACCGCACCGTGGCCTCGCGGCGCAGCGACAAATATCAAAGCGAAGTGGCGCTCGAAGGCGAGTTCCTGCAGTTGAAGGTCAAGGGCAGGGCGGACGGCTACGACCCGGCGCAAACCTGCCTGGAAGAAGTCAAAACCTACCGTGGCGACCTGAGCAAACAACCGGCCAATCATCGCCAGTTGCACTGGGCACAGGCAAAGATCTACGGCTGGTTGATGTGCCGCAAACTCGAACTTGAGCAGATCAATCTGGCGCTGGTGTATTTCGATATCGTCAGCGAGAAAGAGACCTGTCTGGTCGAGGCGTTCAGCGCTGATGCGTTGAAAACCTTTTTCGAGCAGCAATGCACGCTGTTCCTGCAATGGGCGGAACAGGAAATGGCCCATCGCGAAGCGCGCAATCTGGCCGCGCAACAACTGGCGTTTCCCCATGCCGATTTTCGTCCCGGTCAGCGGCATCTGGCCGAGTCAGTGTTCAAAGCCGTCAGCACTGGCCGTTGTCTGATGGCCCAGGCGCCGACCGGTATCGGCAAAACCCTCGGCACGCTGTTCCCGATGCTCAAGGCTCTGGCGCCGCAGCAACTGGACAAGGTGTTCTTCCTCACCGCCAAGACGCCGGGACGCAAATTGGCACTGGATGCCAGTCAGGTGTTGTTCGATCAGTCGCCAGCCTTGCCTTTGCGGGTGCTGGAAATGGTCGCCCGCGACAAGGCCTGCGAACACCCGGACAAAGCCTGCCACGGCGAGTCCTGCCCGTTGGCCCAAGGTTTTTATGATCGCCTGCCGGCCGCGCGGGAAGCGGCCAGTCGAATCCGCTTGCTCGATCAAGCGGCCATGCGCGAGGTCGCCGCGCAACACGCAGTGTGCCCGTATTACCTGAGTCAGGAGATGGCCCGCTGGGTAGACGTGGTGATCGCCGACTACAACTATTACTTCGACTTCAGCGCCATGCTCTTCGGTCTCGCCCAGCTCAATCAGTGGAAAGTCGCGGTGCTGGCGGACGAGGCGCACAACCTCGTCGAGCGCGGCCGGCAGATGTACAGCGCCACTCTTGATCAGTTCACGCTAGGCAGCGTGCGCAAAACCGCACCCGCCGCGCTGAAAAACTCCCTGCAACGCATCAACCGTGAATGGAACGCCCTGCATGCGCCGCAACTGGCGGCGTATCAGGCGTACGACAAAGCCCCGGAAAAACTCCTGCAAGCGATCTCGCTGTGTTGCGCCGCCATTGGTGATTACCTCAACGATCATCCGCAGGGTCTCGACAGCGCCTTGCAGAACTTCTATTTCGACCTGCTGCAATTCGCCCGGGTGGCGGAGCTGTACGACGAGCATTACCTGTTCGACATCAGCAAGCGCGACCTTGAGCGTAAAAAGCCGCTGTCGCAATTGTGCCTGCGCAATGTGGTGCCCGCCGCATTCATCGGCCCACGCCTGAAAGCGGCGCGCAGCAGCGTGCTATTTTCCGCGACCCTCAGCCCGCGTCACTATTACGCCGATTTGCTCGGCACGCCCGCCGACACCGTGTGGATCGACGTCGAATCGCCATTTTGCGCCGAGCAGTTGCAGGTGCAGATCGTCAGCCGTATCTCGACGCGCTTCAATCATCGGCAGGCCTCGCTTGAGCCGATTGTCGAATTGATCGCGCGGCAGTTCAGCGAGCGCCCGGGCAACTATCTGGCGTTTTTCAGCAGCTTCGATTATCTGCAACAAGTGGCGTCGTTACTGGCCGAGCGCTATCCGCACATCACCCTTTGGCAGCAGTCGCGGGGCATGCTCGAAGGGGCGCGGCAGGCGTTTCTCGATCAATTCACCGCGCACAGCCAGGGCATTGGCTTTGCCGTGTTGGGCGGTGCGTTTGGCGAAGGCATCGATTTGCCCGGTGCGCGCTTGATCGGCGCGTTCATCGCGACATTGGGGCTGGCTCAGTTCAATCCGGTCAATGAACAACTCAAATACCGCATGGCCGCGATCTTCGGCGCCGGTTACGACTACACCTACCTGTACCCCGGCGTGCAAAAAGTGGTACAGGCCGCCGGGCGAGTCATCCGCACCCGTGAGGATCGTGGCGTGGTCATGCTGATTGACGATCGCTTTGCCGAGAGCCGGATCAAACAGCTGCTGCCGCGCTGGTGGGCGATCAATCATGAGACGGCCGCTTCCCAATTCGCTGGATTGCCGCATACTTCCGATCATGACAGTGGCTGGTGAGTGTGATGAGCGAGAAAAACAAGACCGCGGCGATCGAAGAGATGCGTTTTCGTCTGCTGATCGATGCGGTGGTCGACTATGCGATCTACATGATCGATCCGGACGGCATCATCACCAGTTGGAACTCCGGCGCCAAACGCTTCAAGGGCTATGAAGAAGCGGAAATCCTCGGCGAGCATTTCTCGCGTTTTTATACCGCTGACGACCGCGCCGCCGGCCTGCCGCAACGCGCGCTCGATACCGCCATCCGTGAAGGGCGCTTCGAAGGCGAGGGCTGGCGGGTGCGCAAGGACGGCACCAATTTCTGGTCGCATGTGGTCATCGATCCGATCATTGATCCCGACGGCAAGCTGCTCGGCTTCGCCAAGATCACCCGCGATCTGACCGACCGCAAAATGGCCGAGGAAACCCTCAAGCAAAGCGAGCAGCAGTTCCGCTTGCTGGTGCAAGGCGTCACTGACTATGCGATCTACATGCTCAGCCCCGAAGGCCGGGTCAGCAACTGGAACCAGGGCGCGCAGCGGATCAAGGGCTATTTGCCGGAGGAAATCATCGGTCAGCACTTTTCGATCTTCTATACCCCCGAAGACCGCGAAATCGGCGAGCCTGAACGGGCGCTGGAAATCGCCACCCGCGTAGGCCGTTTTGAAAACAAGAGCTGGCGCATGCGCAAGGACGGCACGCGGTTTCTGGCCCATGTGGTGGTCGATGCGATTCGCGGCGATACCGGCACGTTGCTCGGGTTTGCCAAGATCACCCGCGACGTTACTGAGGCCCATCAAGCCCAGCAAGCGCTGGAGAAAACCCGCGAAGCGCTGTTTCAGGCGCAGAAGATGCAGGCGATCGGGCAACTCAGCGGCGGCATCGCCCATGACTTCAATAATCTGCTGACGGTGATCCTCGGTAACCTCGAGATCGTGCACAAACGTGTGGGCGACGATCCGAAAATCAGCCGCCTGCTGGAAAACGCCACCCAAGGTGCATTGCGTGGCGTGTCGCTGACCCAGCGCATGCTGGCATTTGCCCGCCGTCAGGAATTGAAAACCGAGTCGGTCGATATTGCGCAACTGGTTCAGGGCATTACCGGGTTGCTGCGCAGTTCGCTGGGGCCGGGCATCCGTATCGATACGCGGTTTCCCGAAGATCTGGAACCGGTGCTGGCGGACACCAATCAACTGGAGCTGGCCTTGCTCAATCTGGCGACCAACGCCCGCGACGCCATGCCTGACGGCGGTACGGTGACCATCAGCGCTGAACCGCAAGTGGTGCTCGAGCTGGGGCATTCTGATCTGCCGGCGGGGCGTTACGTCTGCCTCAGTGTGATCGATAACGGCGAGGGCATGGATGAGCACACGCTGGCGTCGGCCAGAGATCCGTTTTTCACCACCAAAGGCTTGGGCAAGGGCACTGGACTGGGATTGTCGATGGTCCACGGCTTCATTGAACAGCTCGGTGGCCGCTTCATTCTCAAGAGCGAAAAGGCCCTGGGCACCACGGCTGAGTTGTGGATTCCGGTGGCGGTCGAGGGCACGGCCAGCAAGCCGCTATTGCCAAACGCCGAACCGGTG
Organism: Pseudomonas sp. 43A; assembly: GCF_013363935.1. Taxonomy (NCBI): domain Bacteria; kingdom Pseudomonadati; phylum Pseudomonadota; class Gammaproteobacteria; order Pseudomonadales; family Pseudomonadaceae; genus Pseudomonas; species Pseudomonas sp. 43A. The sequence goes on along the minus strand of NZ_CP054880.1, from coordinate 3,960,789 downwards.
GTGGTGCCAAGACTCAGCGTACTGGTGGTGGATGACGACTCACTGGTATTGACCAGCACCAGTCTGTTGCTCGAAGACCTCGGTCATCGGGTGGTCAGTGCGACGTCCGGTGCGCAGGCGCTGGCGCTGTTCGATCAGGGCGAAGTCGTCGACCTGATGATTACCGACATGGCCATGCCGCAGATGAGTGGCGCGCAACTGGCCCACGCAGTGCGCCTGCTCAAACCGGATCTGCCGATTATCCTGGCCACCGGTTACGCCGAGCGTCTGGAAGGTTTTGCTGCGCAACTGCCACGGTTGCCCAAGCCGTTCACGCAGATGAATCTGGTGGCAATCATTGCTCAATCGATGAAGTGAGGCGCCGGTCAATCCGGCTGAACTGCGCGCGAACGGGGACTTCTAAACGTTTTCCCCACCCCGGAGCGTGCATCTTTTGTCTCGCATACTGACTGAGCCCACCGCTGAAGAAACCCTGACCGAACATGACGCCAAGATGTTCGGCTCACCCAAGGAACGACTGGATTTCTACCGGCGGGAGATCCAGTACGAAACCAGCATCCTCGCCAACCGCACCGACGCCTATCTGGCGGCGCAGTCGTTTCTGGTGATCGCCTTTGCGTCGTGCATGGCTAATCTCAACCCGGAGTGGGGCAAGTTGTTCACGCTCGTGGTGCCGCCGTTTCTGGCGCTGCTTGGGCTGCTCAGTTCGCTGAACGCCTGGCCGGGGATTCGCGCTGCGTATGACATCATCGATCACTGGCATTTCAAGCAGAGCCACTTGCTCCATAGCGAGCCGCTGATGGGCCTGGCGTACGACGAATCGCCGCTGTTCAGCGAGATGGAGTCGAGCCACAAGGGCTATCGCAAGTCGCTGCTGTTTTCAGTGCGCACGCCTTGGATCTTTGCGACGTTTTGGGTGTTGCTGGGGAGCTATGCGGTGTTTATTCAGGTGACCAATCCGGGGGGATGACTGGTCCTCACGCAAAAGCCCGGCTCATGTAGCCGGGCTTTTTAATTCGCGTGGATTTTGTGTAGCCATTAAGATCGATCCCCCTCACCCCAGCCCTCTCCCCCAATGGGGGAGAGGGGGAAGGGAGCAGATTTTTGTGCTGTTCAAAATCTGCGTTCGACTCGGTATCTCACGTCGACGTACCTCAACCATTCACCTCGGTCAGTTCCCTCTCCAGGGGGAGAGGGCTAGGGTGAGGGGGCTTTCAGCTCATTCCACGGTCTCAAGCTCTCGACGCAACGCCACCGAATTCTGCGACGACATCGGGATCGGCGGAAAATCCTCGTTCAACACGCACAAATGATCGATAGCATCTTCAAACATCGAATCGGCTTTCTTGCGCAGCGCCCGGTAGTGCTCAAACTGTTCAATGTCCATATCAGCCACATCGAGCAGCGCATTGGCCGCGCGGTTAAGCGTATGGGCGTTATCGAACAGTTGACGATTGCGTTCCAGAGCCAGTGCTCTGCAAGCCTTGATTTGCGCAGGAGTCGAGCATTCTTTCATGACCGTAACCTTATTCTTCAAGGATTCCTTTTCACAGGCTTAACGCCGCAGGGGAACCGAACCTGCCGGGCCCCACCGGACACATCCGGCGAGGGGTTATGCTTGTGACTGCCGGCAATTGCCGAGGGATCCATTTTTTTCAAGAAAAAAATTCGATCATTCCTCCGAATAAATCCGAGAAATAAAAATCAGTTTTTTTGTTTTTTACGTTGTTCGTAGCGAGCCAGGATCGGTTGCGTGCTGATGCCGTGGAGCAAGATGCTCAATGCCACCACCGACAGGGTCAGGTCGGTACACACGCTGGCCACGCTATCGGTCAGCCCATGATTCAAGGCGTAAAACAGGTAGAAGAGACTACCGATCCCGCGAATGCCGAACCAGCCAATCAACAGCCGTTGCCGCCCCTCCAGCAGTGCACCCCAAGGCATCAGCGCAATACAGGCAGGGCGGATCAGGCAGAACAGCACGCCGCCCACCAGCAACGCCCGCCAGTCCCAGTGCGCCACCAGCACTACGCCGAGCAGGGTCACCAGAAACACTTCCATGGCGCGCTCGACCAGACCGCCGAACGACAGCATGTCACCCATCATTATTCCTGCGGCCACCTGACTGCTTTCCAACCGCTCTGTATCGCCGTGCACCGCGTGCTGCGGTTCGACGTTCTGATGACCGACCACCGGTTGCACCAGATGCTCGGCGGGCGGCTGGCCGGCGCCGGTGGATTTGACTTCGACCTGACGCAGGCCCAACCCGGCGGCGAATACCGACAGGAAGCCGTATCCGCCGATGGCTTCGGCAACGACATAGGCCAGAGCAATCAACGACAGCGCCAGATAATCATTGGGGCTGAGCGTGCTGTCGTCATTGTGGATTCGCAACGAAAGGGTCACGCGACCGATACCGCGGCCCATCCAGTAACCGGTAAGCAATCCAGCAGGCACTGCCCACAATACGTTGCGCAACACCCAGCCTTGCCATTCGGCAGCACTGCCGTCGCCGTGCATCAACAACAGACCGAGAATCACAAACGGAAAGGCAATCCCATCGTTCAACCCGGCCTCGCCAGAGAGACCGAAACGTACGCTGTCGACATCCCGCGCATCGTTGACCTGCACCAACGCCGCCAGCACCGGGTCGGTCGGTGCCAGAATCGCGCCGATCAACAAAGACGGCCCCCACGGCAAGCGCAAGGCAAAATGCAGCAGCAGACCAACGCCAGCGATGGTCAGCACCATCACTGGCCCGGCCAGACCACAGGCGATCCGCCAACGCTTGTCGCGCAGGGGTAACCGCAGTTTGAGACCGCAGACGAACAGGGAAAACAACACCGCAACTTCCGTCAGGTGCTCCATCCACAGCGAAGCTTCTTGAAGAGGCAGTTTCAGCAAGTCGAGGCCGCTGGGGCCAATGCCGATCCCCAGCAGCAAGCAAACTGCCGATGTGGTCACCGGCATCCAGCGCAGGTAGGACGAAGTCAGTGCCAGGGTCAACAGCACGGCGCCGAGCACCGCCACCCACACGATAAAACTCATGATCTGCCGCCCTCAAGTGGTCGATGTGACGGCAATCGCACCGTGTTCAATGGGCCTTCAGTTTTACTGTAGGCGTTGGCGAAGGGGTCATCACAGCATCGGTTTACCACCGGTCACGCCATAGCGCTGGCCGGTGATGTAACTCGCTTCGTCCGAGGCCAGCAGCACGTAGATTGGCGCGACTTCCACCGGTTGGCCGGGGCGGCCGAGCGGGGTGTTTCCACCGAAGTTCTGCACTTCTTCATCGGGCATGGTCGAGACGATCAGTGGCGTCCAGATCGGCCCCGGTGCCACGCAGTTCACACGGATTTCCTTGGGACCGAGCATTTGCGCCAGGCCGCCGGTGAAATTGGCAATCGCGCCTTTGGTGGTGGCGTAGGCGAGTAGGGTGGGTTTGGGCATGTCCGAGTTGACCGAGCTGGTGTTGATGATCGACGAGCCGGCGCGCATGTGTTTGATCGCCGCCTGACACAGGCGGAAGATCGCGGTGATGTTGACGTCGAAGGTCATCACCCATTCTTCGTCGGGGATTTCCTCAAAGTTTTCGTGAGTCATCTGGAACGCGGCGTTGTTGACCAGCACGTCGATGCGGCCAAAGCGTTCGACGGTTTGGTCGACCAACGCCTGGCAGTGGGATTTCTGCGCGATATCGCCGGGCAGCAACAGGCACTGACGTCCGGCCTGTTCGACCCAGCGTGCGGTTTCCTTGGCGTCTTCGTGTTCATTCAAATAGGCCACAGCGACGTCCGCGCCTTCACGGGCGAAAGCAATGGCCACGGCGCGGCCGATACCGCTGTCGGCGCCGGTGATCAGGGCAATCTTGCCGGCCAGTCGCCCGGAACCGACGTAGCTTTGCTCGCCGCAATCGGGATAGGGCTCCATTTTGCGTTGCGAACCGGGAACGGCTTGGGCTTGTGCCGGGAAGGGTGGTTTTGGATAGTCGGTCATCGCGGGTCTCCGAGGTCTCATGGCTGGTATGGGCGGTTGACCCGGTGTGTTTGCCGTGAGTTCGATCGGATTTACACCGCATTTCTGACTTGGAAATGCAAAACCCAATGTGGGAGCGAGCTTGCTCGCGAAAGCGGAGTGTCAGCTGACGTCAATGTCGACTGAACCACCGCTTTCGCGAGCAAGCTCGCTCCCACAAGGGATCATCTGAGGTTTCAGATCATGCGGTGGGTCAGGGCGCGCTCCATGCGGGCGATGCCTTCTTCCAGCAACGAACGCGGGCAGCCGAAGTTCAGGCGCACGAACTGCTGGTGTTGATCGCCGAAGTCCAGACCGGCGCTCAGCCCCACTTTGGCCTGCTCAAGGAAGAACTGCTGCGGATCATCCAGGTCCAGCGCCGAGCAATCCAGCCAGGCCAGATACGTGCCCTGCGGCACATTGATGGTCACGCCTGGCAAACGGCTGCGCACCGCGTCAACCAGCCAGTCACGATTGCCCAGCAGATAGGTTTTTAATTCGGCCAGCCACGGCGCGCCTTCGCTATAGGCCACGCGGGTGGCTTCCATGCCCAGCGGGTTGACGCTGTCGACCATGCCGCAACGGGCGTGGTTGACGCGCTCCCGCAGGGCTGCGTCCTGAATGATCATGAACGAGGTCTTCAGGCCGGCGATGTTGTAGGCCTTGCTCGCCGACATCAGGGTGATGGTGCGCTTGGCAATTTCTGGGCTCAACGAAGCGGTCGGAATGTGTACGCGACCGTCGAAGCACAGCTCGGCGTGGATTTCGTCGGAGATGATCCACGCGTCCTGCGCCGCACAGATATCGGCCACAGCTTGCAGCTCTTCACGGGCAAAAACTTTACCGATCGGGTTGTGCGGATTGCTCAGCAACAGCGCGCCGCCACCGTTCAGCGATTCACGCAACACGTCCAACGGCGTCAGGTAAGTGCCGTCAGTCTGGGCGATGAATTCCAGTTCAACCTTGTTCAAGCCCCAGTGCCCCGGCGCATGACGCAGCGGCGGGTAGTTCGGCACCTGTACCACGACTTTCTGTTGTGGCTGCATCAACGCTTTCAAAGCCATGTTGAAACCAGACTCGACGCCCGGCAGAAAGATCAGCTCCTGCGGTTTGACCTTCCAGGCGTACTTGTTCCAGAGGTCGGCGACGATGGCTTCGCGCAGGCTTTCCTGAGGCACGCTGTAGCCCATCAACGGGTGCAGCAGGCGTTGTTGCAAGGCCTCGATCACCACCGGCGGCGCGGCGAAATCCATATCAGCGACCCACATCGGCAACACATCGGCCGAATAGCGGCTCCACTTGGTGCTGCCGGTGTTGTGGCGGTCGAATACCTGATCAAAATCGAAAGTCATGCGCGGTCTCGTGAGGGCGGGATTGGTCCTGGACGCCATTCTAAGCCTTACGCGATCCATGTGGGAGCGAGCTTGCTCGCGAAGGCGTCGGATCAGCCAGCATCGATGTTGATTGACACACCGCTTTCGCGAGCAAGCTCGCTCCCACAGGGTTTGGTGGTCTTCAATGAAAGAGCCGACAAACGGCCGACGGTCGGTTTTCACACAGAACGTAAGGTCATTGTCTACAGTAAAAAAGTCGGCACAAATTTGCCGCAACCGTGATTGTCCAGATAAAACCCGGCTCAAGTACCGGGTTCCACCTGATCAGGAGTGCACGATGGATCTCAGCCGTCGTCAGTTCTTCAAGGTCGCCGGTATCGGCCTTGCAGGCTCGAGCCTGGGCGCGTTGGGCATGACCCCGACGCCAGCCTTCGCCGAGCAGGTGCGCCACTTCAAGCTTGCCCACACCCATGAAACCCGCAACACCTGTCCGTATTGCTCGGTCGGCTGCGGGTTGATCATGTACAGCCAGGGCGATGGAGCGAAGAACGTAGCGCAAAGCATCATTCACATCGAGGGCGACGCCGACCACCCGGTCAACCGCGGCACCCTCTGCCCGAAAGGCGCAGGCCTGCTCGACTTCATTCACAGCCCCGGCCGTTTGCTCTACCCGCAAACGCGCAAACCGGGCAGCAGCGAATGGACGCGGATCAGTTGGGACGAAGCGCTCGACCGCATCGCCGACCTGATGAAAACCGACCGCGACGCCAACTTCATCGAGAAAAATGCCAACGGGCAGACGGTGAATCGCTGGCTGAGCACCGGGTTCCTCGCCGCGTCGGCAGCGTCCAACGAAGCCGGTTACATCACCCAGAAGGTGATTCGCAGTCTCGGCATGCTGGGGTTCGATAACCAGGCGCGTGTCTGACACGGCCCGACGGTGGCAAGTCTTGCCCCGACGTACGGCCGTGGTGCCATGACCAATACCTGGACCGATATCGCCAACGCGAATCTGATCCTGGTGATGGGTGGCAACGCTGCAGAAGCGCATCCGTGCGGCTTCAAATGGGTGACCGAGGCCAAAGCGCATAACGCTGCGCGGCTGATCGTGGTCGATCCGCGTTTTACCCGGACCGCTTCGGTGGCCGACTATTACGCGCCGATCCGCACCGGCACCGACATCGCCTTCATGGGCGGGCTGATCAATTACCTGCTGACCGAGGACAAGATCCAGCACGAATACGTGCGCAACTACACCGACGTGTCGTTCATCGTCAAAGCCGGCTATGGCTTTGAAGACGGGATTTTCAGCGGCTACGACGTGGCCAAACGCAGCTACACCGATAAATCCGGCTGGGGTTACGAGCTGGGCGAAGACGGTTTCGCCAGGGTCGATCCGACTCTGCAGGATCCGCGCTGCGTCTATCAATTGATGAAGCAGCATTACAGCCGCTACAACATCGACCTCGCCAGCCAGATCTGCGGCATGCCGGTCGACGCCATGCAGAAAATCTGGGAAGAAATCGCCACCTGCTCGACACCGGGCAAGACCATGACGATTCTCTACGCCCTCGGCTGGACGCAGCACTCGATCGGCGCGCAGATCATTCGCAGCGCGGCGATGGTGCAACTGTTGTTGGGCAACGTCGGCATGCCGGGCGGTGGGGTCAACGCCTTGCGCGGGCACTCGAACATTCAGGGCCTGACCGACCTTGGCCTGCTCTCGAATGCACTGCCGGGCTATCTGACCTTGGGCCAGGACAGCGAGCAGGACTACAACGCTTTCATCCATAAACGCACGCAGGTACCGCTGCGCCCGGGCCAACTGTCCTACTGGCAGAACTACAGCAAATTCCACGTCAGCCTGATGAAGTCGTGGTACGGCGCCAACGCCACCGTCGAGAACAATTGGTGCTACGACCATTTGCCGAAACTCGACATTCCCAACTACGACGTTCTGAAGATGTTCGACCTGATGAGCCAGGGCAAGGTCAACGGCTACTTCTGCCAGGGCTTCAACCCGATCGCCGCGCTGCCGGACAAAAACCGCGTGATGGGTGCCCTGGCGAAGTTGAAATGGCTGGTGGTGATGGACCCGCTGGCCACCGAGACCTCGGAGTTCTGGCACAACGTCGGGCCGTATAACGATGTGAAAACCGACGAAATCCAGACCGAAGTCATTCGCCTGCCGACCACCTGTTTTGCCGAAGAGGACGGCTCGCTGGTCAACAGCAGTCGCTGGCTGCAATGGCACTGGAAGGGTGCCGACGGCCCCGGCGAAGCGCAGACCGACATCCGCATCATGAGCGAATTGTTCCTGCGCCTGCGCAAACGCTATCAGGCCGAGGGCGGCAAATTCCCCGATCCGCTGCTGAAACTGACATGGCCGTACAAGATCCCTGACGAGCCTTCGCCAGAGGAATTGGCCAAGGAAATCAATGGCAGCGCCTTGGCGGATTTCACCGATGCCGCTGGCGTTGCGGTCAAGGCTGGCTCGCAATTGGCCGGGTTTGGTTTGCTCAAGGATGATGGCAGCACCGCGTCCGGTTGCTGGATCTTCGCCGGCAGCTGGACCGAGGCCGGCAACCAGATGGCCCGCCGCGACAACAGCGACCCGTTCGGCATGCACCAGCACTTGGGCTGGGCGTGGGCCTGGCCGGCCAACCGGCGGATTCTCTACAACCGCGCTTCGGCGGACGTCGCCGGCAAACCGTGGGACCCGAAAAAACGTCTGGTGTGGTGGAACGGCAAGGCCTGGGGCGGCACCGACGTGCCGGACTACAAGGCTGACGTGCCGCCGGAAGCCGGGATGAACCCGTTCATCATGAACCCCGAAGGCGTTGCGCGGTTCTTCGCCGTCGACAAGATGAACGAAGGCCCGTTCCCCGAGCACTACGAGCCGTTCGAAACGCCGATCGGCATCAACCCACTGCACCCGCAAAACAAAAAAGCCACCAGCAACCCAGCGGCGCGGATCTTCGATTCGGTCTGGGAAACCCTCGGCGAGGCCAAGGACTTCCCGTACGCCGGCACCAGTTACCGGCTCACCGAGCATTTCCACTTCTGGAGCAAGCACTGCAAGTTGAACGCGATTGCCCAGCCTGAGCAGTTCGTGGAAATCGGCGAAGTGCTGGCGAAAGAGAAGGGCATTGCTGCCGGTGATCGCGTACGGGTCAGTTGCAAACGCGGCTTTATCGAAGCGGTGGCGGTGGTGACGAAGAGGATCCGGCCGCTGCAGGTCAACGGCCAGGTCGTGCATCAGATCGGCATCCCGCTGCACTGGGGGTTCACCGGCCTGACGCGCCACGGTTACCTGACCAACACCCTGGTGCCGTTCCTCGGCGATGGCAATACCCAGACCCCGGAATCCAAGTCATTCCTGGTCAACGTGGAGAAACTGTAAATGGCCAGCCAAGACATCATTGCCCGCTCGGCCACCACCACGGTGCCGCCATCGGTGAGGAATCAGGAAGCGGTCGCCAAGCTGATCGACACCACCAAATGCATCGGCTGCAAGGCCTGCCAGGTCGCCTGCTCGGAATGGAACGAGCTGCGCGACGAGGTCGGCCACAACCATGGCACCTACGACAACCCGCAAGACCTGAGCGCGGAAACCTGGACGTTGATGCGTTTCACCGAACACGAAACCGACGCCGGCAACCTTGAGTGGCTGATCCGCAAGGACGGCTGCATGCACTGCGCCGAACCTGGTTGTCTGGCGGCGTGCCCGAGCCCGGGCGCGATCATCAAGCACGCCAACGGCATCGTCGATTTCGATCAGGATCACTGCATCGGTTGCGGCTATTGCATCACCGGTTGCCCGTTCAACATTCCGCGCATTTCGCAAAAGGATCACAAGGCCTACAAGTGCACCTTGTGTTCGGATCGCGTGGCAGTAGGGCTGGAACCGGCCTGTGTGAAAACCTGCCCGACCGGTGCGATCATGTTCGGCACCAAGGAAGACATGAAGGAACACGCTGCCGAACGCATCGTCGACCTGAAAAGCCGTGGCTTTGAAAACGCCGGTCTGTATGACCCGGCAGGCGTCGGCGGCACGCACGTGATGTACGTGCTGCACCACGCCGACACGCCAACCATCTACGCCAACCTGCCGCAGGATCCGGCGATCAGTCCGTTGGTGGGCCTGTGGAAAGGCATCAGCAAACCCTTGGGCCTGCTGGCCATGGGCGCGGCGGTGCTGGCCGGGTTCTTCCATTACGTGCGCATCGGCCCGAACCGGGTTGAAGAGGATGAGCATCCGGCGCCACCCGACACCTCGGTGCACGTCGTCGATCCGGCGGTGCACACCTTCGATCCACGCGGGGAGGAGCGGCCATGAGCAACAAGACGATCCTGCGTTACACCGCCAACCAGCGCACCAATCACTGGCTGGTGGCGATCCTGTTTTTCATGGCCGGGCTGTCCGGGCTGGCGTTGTTTCATCCGTCGCTGTTCTGGCTGAGCAACCTGTTCGGTGGCGGGCCGTGGACGCGGATTCTGCATCCGTTCATGGGCGTGGCGATGTTTGTGTTGTTCCTCGGCCTGGTGTTGCGTTTCTGGCGTGCGAACTTCTTTATCGACAACGACTGGAAATGGATGCGCCGCATCGATCGGGTGCTGGTCAACGATGAAGAAAGCGTGCCGCCGGTAGGCAAGTACAACGCCGGGCAGAAGCTGCTGTTCTGGACTTTACTGCTGTGCATGCTCGGTTTGCTGTTTACCGGGCTGGTGATCTGGCGCGCGTATTTCAGTGCGTACTTCGGCATCAGCGTGATTCGCTGGGCGATGCTGTTGCATGCGCTGGCCGGGTTCATTCTGGTGCTGAGCATCATCATTCACATCTATGCCGGGCTGTGGATCAAGGGCTCGGTCGACGCAATGATGCACGGCTGGGTCAGCCGCGCCTGGGCGAAAAAACACCATGAACTCTGGTATCGCGACATCACCCGCGACGAACGTCAACCGGACGAGCCGGAGCGACCGATCACCAAAAAGGGCTGACTTTTGCCAACCATTCTGGAACCTGGGGAAATCGAAGCGGCGGCGAGTTCGCCGCCGTTTCTGTATCTGCCGCCTTCGAATCTGTTTGCGCTGCGGGCCGCTCGATTAGAGCAACTGGCCGAGGGGCATGCGCTGGCCGAGTATCTGCGGCTGATTGCCGGATTGTGCCGGGTGCAGCAGCAGGTGTTTGACGATCCACCACTGACGGCACCGTTTGATCAGCAACGCATTGAGGCCTGTCAGCAGCATGGTTTGCCGCCGTTCGCGGCTGACACGCTGGTGCGAGAAGAGGGCTGGCAGGCTTATCTCGGCGCTTTGCTGCAGCGTTATGAACCTGCTGAACAACCTGCCGTTATTGACGCGGTTACGACGTTACGCGTCGCCAGTACCGGCCAGTTACGTTCGTGGGCCGTGGCGTTGGTCAGTGGCCAATACTCAATGGTGCCGGCGCAACTGGTGCCGTTTCTTGGCGCGGCGCTGCAAGTGGCGTGGAGTCACTGGCTGCTCAGCGCGCCGGACCTGAAACTCAAACCCGGCGACAGCCTCAGCCAATGCCCGGCGTGCGGTTCGCCGGCCATGGCCGGGGTGATCCGCCATCGCGGCAAGCACAACGGTTTGCGTTATCTGGTCTGCTCGCTGTGTGCCTGCGAATGGCATGTGGTGCGGGTCAAATGCGTGTATTGCGAGTCGAGTAAAGGGCTTGATTATCTGAGCCTTGAGGATGATCGCCACGCGGCGAATCAGGCGCCGCTGAGGGCGGAAGTCTGTCCGGGCTGTAACAGTTATCTGAAACTGGTTTATCTGGAAAACGATGCCGATGCTGAGGCGTTGTCGGCTGATTTGAGCAGTCTGCTGTTGGACATGCGTCTGGCGCAGGACGGCTATCAGCGTCTGGCACCGAATCTGTTACTGGCACCAGGAGACGAATGATCTGAACGTCTACACTCTGGCGCAGTGATCTGTCTCCAGGAGTGGCTGATGTCCCTGCGGTTACCTTCCATTGATGGTGTGTTGCGTCACCCGGCATGTGTGCCTTTGCTTGAGCGTCACGGGCGTGATTCGTTGCTGGCGGGTTTGCGCCAGTTACTCGATGAATTGCGCCCGAGCGTGTTGAACGGGCAATTATCAGCCGTCGAAATCAGCCCCGAAGTGCTCTCCGGCCGCGTCGGTGAACGCCTGGCCCAGCAACAACGCAGCCATGTGCGCCGCGTGTTCAACCTCACCGGCACCGTCCTGCACACCAACCTCGGCCGCGCCTTGTTGCCGGACGAAGCCATCGAAGCGGTGCAAATGGCCGCGCGTTATCCGCTGAATCTGGAATTCGATCTGGCCAGTGGCAAACGCGGTGATCGCGATGACCTGATCGAAGGCCTGATCCGCGAACTGACCGGCGCCGAAGCCGTCACCGTGGTCAACAACAATGCCGCTGCCGTGCTGCTGACGCTCAACAGCCTGGGCGCGCGCAAGGAAGGCATCATTTCCCGTGGCGAGCTGATCGAGATCGGCGGCGCTTTCCGCATCCCCGACATCATGGCCCGCGCCGGCGTGCGTCTGCACGAAGTCGGCACGACCAATCGCACTCACGCCCGCGACTACGAAGCGGCAATCAGCCCTCGTAGTGGTTTGATCATGCGCGTGCATGCAAGCAACTACTGCATCGAGGGTTTTACGGCTCGCGTGCCGACCGCTGAACTCGCCGAGTTGGCCCATCGCCATGGTTTGCCGCTGCTGGAAGATCTGGGCAGCGGCAGTCTGCTCGATCTGACCCGTTGGGGTTTGCCGGCCGAACCGACGGTGCGTCAGGCATTGCTGGATGGCGCGGATATCGTCACTTTCAGCGGCGACAAGTTGCTCGGCGGCCCGCAGGCAGGGTTGATCGTGGGGCGCAAAGAGCTGATCGCGAAGATCAAGAAGAACCCGCTGAAACGCGCATTGCGGGTCGATAAATTGACCTTGGCGGCGCTGGAGGCGGTGCTGGGTTTGTATCGCGATCCGGATCGCCTCGCCGAACGTCTGCCGAGTTTGCGGCTGTTGACCCGCCCGCAGGCTGACATCTTCGCCCAGGCTTTGCGCTTGCAGCCTTTGATGACTGAGGTGTTGGGTGAGCGCTGGCAGGTCAGTGCAGTGGAGGCCTTGGGCATGATCGGCAGCGGCAGCCAACCGGTGGCGCGCCTGCCGAGTGCGGCGCTGTGTTGTCGTCCGCAAGTGTCGAAACGTTTGCGCGGGCGTTGCCTGTTGCATCTGGAAGCGGCGTTGCGCGACTTGCCGATTCCGGTGCTCGGGCGCATTGACGACGATGCGCTGTGGCTGGATCTGCGCCAGCTCGACGATGAACCGTCGTGGTTCGCGCAGTTGCCGCAGTTGCAGGTCGAGCCGTGATCGTCGGCACGGCGGGGCATATCGACCACGGCAAAACGTCGTTGCTGCAAGCCCTGACCGGACAAACCGGCGACCGCCGCCCGCAGGAACGCGAACGCGGGATGACCATCGACCTTGGCTATCTCTATGCCGAACTGGAACCGGGCGCGGGGCTGACCGGGTTTATCGACGTCCCCGGCCACGAGAAATTCACCCACAACATGCTGGCCGGCGCCCAGGGCATTGATCTGGTGTTGCTGGTGGTCGCGGCGGACGACGGCGTGATGCCGCAGACCCGTGAACATCTGGCGATTGTTGAATTGCTCGGCATTCCCCGCGCCTTGGTGGCGATCACCAAATGCGACCGGGTTCAGTCGGGCAGGGTGGAAGAGGTGCAGCGCCAGATTCTCGATCTGCTGGAACCGGGGCCGTTTGCCCAAGCACCGATCTTCACGGTGTCGAGCGTGAGCGGGCAGGGTATCGATGAGTTGCGCCAGGCGTTGCTGCAAACGCAACAAGAAGTGCAGCAACGTAGTCGCGAAGGCGGATTTCGGCTGGCCATTGACCGCGCGTTCAGTGTTGCCGGTGCGGGAATCGTGGTCACCGGGACGGCGTTGTCGGGTGCGGTCGCTGTCGGCGACAAACTCACCCTCGGGCCTTGCGGGAAAACTGTGCGAGTGCGCGGCTTGCACGCGCAGAATCAACCCGCCGAACACGCCTTCGCCGGGCAACGGGTGGCATTGAACCTGAGCGGCGAACGCCTTGAACTGGCGCAGATCCATCGCGGCCATTGGTTGCTGAGCGAGTGGCTGCATGCCCCGACGCAACGGGTCGATATCGAGTTTCAACTGCTGCCCGGCGAACGCACCTTTGAACACTTTCACCCGGTGCATGTGCATCTGGGTACACAGGATGTCATTGCGCGGGTGGCTTTGCTCGAAGGCCCGCGCCTGAGTCCCGGCGAACGGATGTTTGCGCAGTTGCTGATCAACGCGCCGGTGCACGCGGTGAAGGGCGATCGACTGATCCTGCGCGACCAGAGCGCGCAACGCACCTTGGGCGGTGGCCAGGTACTCGATCCGTCCGCCCCGGCACGACAACGCCGCAGCCCCGAACGTCTGGCGCAACTGCGCACCTTGGCTTCTGGCAACGAGTTCGAACAACTCTTGCCCGTGCTACTCGACTACAGCGCCGGCGGCCTCGATCCGCAACGGCTGGAGCGCCAATTCAATCGCCCGCGCTCAACCTGGTCGTTAGCGGAAAACGTCCGCCTGATCGACACCCGCCAAGGCCCGGTACTGTTCAACGTGCAACGCTGGTCGCAACTGAAGTTCACCCTGCTGGAGCAACTCGCGCAGTTTCATGAGCATGAGCCTGATCAGATGGGCCCGGATCGCGATCGCCTGCGCCGCTTCAGTGGTTTGGCGCTGGAGCGTGCGACGTTTGTGAGTTTGCTGGATGAATTGCTGGCGGCCGGCTCAATCCAGGCGAGCGGCCCATGGCTGCACCTGCCGGATCATCAGGTGCGCCTGAATGCCGAGGACGAAAGCCTCTGGCGGCAGCTGCAACCTCTGTTCGAAAACGCCGGATTCGACCCGCCATGGGTGCGCGACGTCGCAAGAATGCTTGGCCAGGACGACGCGGTCGTACGCCTGCTGCTGCGCAAATTGGCGCGGCTCGGTTTGATGCACCAAGTGGTACGCGATCTGTTTTTGAGTGACGCGCAACTGCGCCGAATGGCCGACGTGTTGCTCAAACTGGCCAAGGAAAATCCGCAGATCCAGGTGACAACCTTCCGCGATGCGCTAGGCTTGGGACGCAAACGCTGTATTCAGTACCTCGAATATTTCGACCGCGTCGGCCTGACCCGACGCCTCGGCGAATCGCGCCAGATCCGCTTCGACAACGCGCTGGCCAACGCCGACGCGCAATGAGTTAAAGGAAGGCAATCGCGCCCGGTGGCGCGGCCGGGCTTCAAACCCGGTTGGGGACGGCATCCGTTCCCGGGCAGGTTCGACTCCGGCTGCCTTCCGCCAGTTCTTGTTCAGGACGACCGCGATCCAGTGTGGGAGCGAGCCTGCTCGCGAATGCGGTTTTTCAGTCGACATCTCACTAACTGACCCACCGCCTTCGCGAGCAAGCTCGCTCCCACAAATTCGGCGGTGGAACCGCAGCCGCGTTAGCGACAGAAATCCCCTGTGGGAGCGAGCTTGCTCGCGAAGGCGTCGGCACTGCCAGCGCCTTACTCAGAGTCTGTCGCGAGGCCCGCTACTGCGGCAGCTCCAGATTATCCATCACCCGATTCACCGCCAGTTCGCCGAGCATGATCAGTTGCGCGATCCCCAGCAGCGTCCTGCGCTGCGATGCGGGTATGAGATGAGCGAAGTCATGGGCGATGGTTCTTGCAGAAGCGAGTGTTTCGCTGGCATCGGCTAGCAGTTCCTCGTTTTTGAAGTCGGCGGTCACGGCGTACATCCGGCGTGTTTTACGCGGCGGTGGCGTGGAGCCGGGTGGGCAGAGGTAGTGATCGAGAGCGCGGTCGGCGGCTTCGTGGAGTTTTTTTGAATCGAGGGATTCGTAGGGGGAGGTAGGGTCGGTTTCGGGCGGGTTGGGTGTTGGTTTGATCATGGTGAAGCTCCTTGATTGCTGGAGCCGCCACATTTCGCTGCGAAACGAAAAGAGGTGGCAGCTGTACGCGGGTTCGCAGACCGGGAATCAAGGAACCCGGCATACCCGAAGGTATCCCGCGCACAGCCGCCATGAAGCGTCATTGCCATTAATCTTGATGGCAATGCACTGGAGCGCTGTGCGCCTTGATTGATCCGGGCTGCGAAACCCGATCGCTGATTCGTCAGCGACCGCACCACAATAGAACCCGACCCCAAGGCGCACAAGCCGGCGGATTCTGGCTTGGCTGTAGGCAATGGCGCAAGGATGTGTAGCCTTGAAGGCGTGTCTGGAGGTGTCTTTTAAACACTTGAGTTTAAAAGGCAAAGACTGGGCGGCTGTCTGGGTGAAAACGTGGTCTGTCCATGAAAGAACCTGCCATGGTGAAGCTTCTTGATTGTTGAAGCCGCCACATTTCGCTGCGAAACGAAGAGAGGTCGCAGCTGTACGCAGGTTCGCAGACCGGGAATCAAGGAATCCGGGGCACCCGAAGGTATCCCGCGCACAGCCGCCGTGAAGCATCCCTAATGCCCGTGCGGTATAGCATTTACACATGTCTTAAAGCGGTCGCAAGCACCAGGCAATGAAGCGGTTATTGAGATTCGGCTCACATATTATCCCTCCGGTTCGGTAGGCAAATATGGGCCGAAGGTTACCCGGGCAGCCACCGGCATCACACATCCAATGCACCGTTCCAGTGACATAGGGCCATGAGACGTCTGGCCCGTATACACGTATCATTTCTCCAATGGCAGACGAAACCGGTATTGAACCCGGTACAGAGTTCAGCCAATTAATAGCTTCCTGATAGGTGTAGCCGGGCTGAGCGCTATGCTGTAACTGATAAATATTACTCACGCGCACTGGGTAAGAGACGCTGGAGGCATTTTCATCTTTAACTGAAATTACAGCAGAACCGGTCCTTTGCCCCGTTACTTTGCCATTGCTCGCCACTGATGCCACGTTTGCATTGCTCGATTCATAAGTAAGTTTGCCGATTCCGCCTTTGGCATTCCGGATTTGGGTATTACCGGTGAAGTCCTGTCCTGTCGTCGGCCATCCAGTTTTGACCGCACGCCCATTAAGGGTCATTTCAACGGTATCAATACTGAATTCGTAAACGATGACCAACCAGGGCCCCGACGATTGGCTCGAGCCATATAACGCGACAGCGATAAAAGTGTGTGGCTGCGCGCTTAAGTCGCGAACGGGCAACTCCCAGTAACCTGTCGTCACGTCGGCGGTAGCCGTTCCTACGGGCGACTCCCTGTCGAACACTTGGATTTTTTGCCCTTTTGCCGCTGTGCCAGAAAGAAATACGGTTGTTTCCGTGGTTTGCCCGTTTGGCAGGATCGGTTTATTGCTTGGCAAACCCAGAACAGAGGTGATCTCAGGCTTGATATCCTCCACTGCGTGGACAGTATAAATACGAGTCGGAAGAGCAACTGCCGTCACCTTGTTTTTTATGCCATCCAAATTGACAGCACATTCAACTCGCAACTCTGTCCCGTCCTTGAGATCTTTCAACCAATCAACAGGCGCCAATTCCGACAGTCCATTCGCCGAACCATTGGGCTCTCCGGACTTCACGTCGGTACTGATCGGGTTGCCATTGTTGTCAAAACCCTTGCATGTTAACCAGATCGGTTGCCCCAACTTGAACAACGGCCATTTCACCGCGAGAATCCGCGCTTCTGCCGTGAGGTCTTGAACGTCCAGTTCCTTACCAGTGTTGCCGGCAATGTTCGGTGTCGGCAAGCGCGGATCATCCTCGGCGATCGGTTGAATTGTCAGCACCAGATCCGGGGACTCACCTTCGGGTTTTCCTCCGCGAATCAATTCCCAACGCAATTTGATGGTTGTTCCGCGCCGTTCCACGAGAAATGCGGGATCAAGTTTGAAGTTGGCGCGTTTGTTCTGGTTGAGCGTCAGTAACGGAAAGGGCTTTGCGTCGGGCTTGGGGTCAACTTCCAGCAACCGAGCCTGATCCCCCGACAAGGCCGAGAGGTGTTCGACGCGCACAGTGACACCTTCCTCGTAGGCCAGCACATCAATGGGGATGGTCGCTGGTGCCACCAGTGTTGGTGGCTTCAGATCGACCGGGATTGTTCCCGTCACCGTTGCGGTTGCCGTATTGGAACTACCCACCAGACCCACATCGGGCCTGTGCAATTCATAAGTTACGGTGACGTTACTGCCCGCGAAAACCTTGTCGTTGGCCACTTCAAGGAATAAGGTTTTTTTCGAGCCGAACGGGTCTGCTTCAACTTTGCCGGGAACAGTCACCACTACGTCGGCGGGCTGGCCTGTGTTTTTAGCGGTGTAGGTTGCGAGCACTTCATCGCCCGCCACAAAGCGGTTGTCCGCCGTCAGAATCACCACCAACAACGGATTACCGGCCAGTTTTTCCAGATCGATGATGCTTGCATCATCTCCCGGAAAGTCTTCCAGTCGTTCCAGCAGGATCGGCATCGGCAGGCGCGTGCCATCCAGATCCTCATCCACACTCTGCACCGGCGACCACGGCGCGTCGGTGTCCGGGCCGTTGCCGAGCTGATCGGTGACGGTGTAGGAGAAATGCAGTTTTTTATCCAGACGTTGCGCCTTGTCGAGAAAGGCGCGGGTGACGGTGAAGCAAATGGTGATGGGAGTTTCGTCACCGGGATTGGGCGGTTGCGGCGCCTGATTCGGATTGACCTTGGGCTTGGGCTCCAGCAGTTCGCCGTTGCACTTGAGGGTGATGAGGTCGTACGCCCGGCAATACGGATAGGCCACGCACACTTCGGCGCTGACGAATTCCGGGCCGACGCCGTCCTTGATCACATCGGGCAATAGCAATTTGAGTTCGGAGTGGCCACCGGGGTCGGTCAGACGATCTTTGAAGCCGGGGCGGATGCGGTTATAGAGGATTTCCAGCGATGGGGTGGAAGTGCCTCGATTGGCGCTCCCACGCCTGACGGTGTAGTAAAGCTTGTTGACCTTGTCCGGATGCAGTCGACCCTTGGGGATGCGCAACGTGGTGCGCACGTTCGGATCCTCAATGGTCTTG
Organism: Pseudomonas sp. 43A; assembly: GCF_013363935.1. Classification (NCBI taxonomy): domain Bacteria; kingdom Pseudomonadati; phylum Pseudomonadota; class Gammaproteobacteria; order Pseudomonadales; family Pseudomonadaceae; genus Pseudomonas; species Pseudomonas sp. 43A. Next base: position 3,942,366 of record NZ_CP054880.1, on the reverse strand, counting down.
CTGTCCAGTGCGGTCACTTCATCCTCAAGCCAAAGCTCCATGACATCGCCGGGATCCATGGTGCCCGACGACGGTGGGTCGACGAGGACAACGGCGCCTTCACCGTCAGTGACAAGGTCATAAGCCACCAAGGGCACGCCAATATGTGCGCCTACCACGAGCTTGGTCTGGCCGTTGATCATCGGCGGTCTCAGGACGAGGACGGTGTTGTCCGGTGGGGTTGAGGTGGTCACGGATGAGGCTCCTGCATGGTGGGAACGGGCAGGGGTTATCAGAGCGCTTAATTGGAGATTGCGCACCTGTCAGATCTGACAGGTGGCGACATGTCTCAGACGAATGGTCATTGAGTGAATAAAAAAACCGCCGTCCCGGTTGCTTTGGAACGGCGGTTTTTTCTTGGGGAGATATCGCCTGTAAGTCAGCTTTCGCGAGCAGGCTCGCTCCCACTGGGATCATGGGTCAAGGGGCGCTATTGCGGCAGCTCCAGATTATCCATCACCCGATTCACCGCCAGTTCGCCGAGCATGATCAGTTGCGCGATCCCTAACAGCGTCCTGCGCTGCGACGCCGGTACGAGATGGGCGAAGTCATGGGCGATGGTTCTGGCTGAGGCGAGTGTTTCGCTGGCATCGGCCAGCAGTTCCTCGTTTTTAAAGTCGGCGGTGACGGCGTACATCCGGCGGGTTTTGCGTGGCGGCGGGGTGGAGCCGGGTGGACAGAGGTAGTGATCGAGGGCGCGGTCGGCGGCTTCGTGGAGCTTTTTTGAATCGAGGGATTCGTAGGGGGAGGTGGGGTCGGTTTCGGGCGGGTTGGGTGTTGGTTTGATCATGGTAAAGCTCCTTGAGAAATGGAGCCGTCAACCTTCGCTGCTAAACGAGGAGGTGGCGGCTTGTACGCGGGTTAGCAGACCAGGCTCAAGGATCCCGGCGCACCGAAGTGCCCCACGCAAAGCCGCCATAACGTAATGGCGATACTCGCGTGCCTTGAAAATTGTCGAGCTGCTAAACCCGATCGCTGATTCGTCAGCGACCGCACCACAATAGAACCCGACCCCAAAGCGCACAAGCCGGCGGATTCTGGCGTAGCTGTAGGCAATGGCGCAAGAATTTGTAGCCTGTAAGGCGTGTCTGAAGGTGTCTTTTAAACACTGGAGTTTAAAGGCAAAAAATCGGGCGACTGGCTGGGTGCAAACGTGGTCTGTCCCTGTTACCCCCAGGGTTTGTGACGGACGCAGAAACCTGTGGGAGCGAGCTTGCTCGCGAAGGCGTTTTGTCAGGCGAAATCAATGTAACTGATCTATTGCATTCGCGAGCAAGCTCGCTCCCACAGTTGAATGATTGCAGGCGGGATTGATCGTGTTGCGTCAGAAACCCAACGGGTACTGGATAACGACATAGATCCGGTCAATGTCATCACCGGCCTGCGCTTCATTGGCTCGATGTGAAACATGCGAGACCTGCACCGACAGATCCTTAGCCGCGCCCGACTGCACGACGTATTTCAAATCGATATCCCGTTCCCAGTGCTTGCCGCCGTCACCTTGCTGCGGCTGGTAACTGCCGCTGTCCGGATCAAACGGGTTGTAGGCGCCGCCCTTGGGCGCGTGGGTGCCGTCGATATGGCTGCCGCTGACGTAGCGGGTCATGAAGCTCAGGCCGGGGATGCCCCAGGCGCCAAGGTCGAGATCGTAGCGCGCCTGCCAGGAGCGTTCGTTGGCGCCGTTGAAGTCGGCGTATTTGATCGAGTTGGCGAGGTAGATCGAGTCGCCGCCGACGAAATCGAACGGCGTGTCGCCATTGATCCGTTGCCAGCCGAGCATTACCGCATGGGGGCCGAAGGCGTATTTGCCGGACAGGCTGAACGCGGTGTTGTCGATGGAACCTGCCAGCGCCCGGCCGGTGTCGCGGGTGTGATAAAGGTTGGCGTCGAGCAGCACGCCGGACTGCTTGAAGTGCAGGTTGCCGTAGTACTGGCGCCAGGTGTCGCTGAGGTCTGAGGCGTACAGCGCGCCGCCAACGGGGCTGTCGGTGAACAGATCGGCGCCAAGAAAACTGATCCCGCCGGCCTCGGTATTGGCGCCATAGCCATAGAAATCGCCTTTGCCGGATGAGCTGTCCTGATTCTTGAACGCGGTGAAATGCCCGGCCACCAGATTGACGTGGTCGAACTCGGCGCTGCTGAGCAGAAAACCTGTGGCGTACTCCGGTTGCAGGCGTTTGTCGGAGGTGTCGAAAACCGGAGTTTCCACGGTCATTTCACCGAAGGCGAGGGTGGTGTGCGAGGCCTTCAACTTAAGCGCACCGCCCGCGCTGGAGTAGTCGTTTTCGCTGCGGCCATCGCTGTCGACCGGCAGCAAACCCGTTCCCGAATGCCCCTTGCCACCGTCCAGTTTGAGCCCGGCGAAGGCATGCGCGTCAATACCGAAACCGACTATGCCGGGTGTGAAACCTGATGAGAAAGTACCGATAAAGCCTTGAGCCCATTCCTGTTTGTAGTTTTTGCCGGACGGCGAGGGCGAGCGGTAATCGTTGCTCAGATAGAAGTTGCGGCTGAGCACTTCGCTTTTTGCATCGTCGAAAAAACCGCTGGCGTGGGCGGTGGTGGTCAGACCGCTGAGCAGCGCGAGGAGGGTGAGACGCGAAGAGGTGCGGTCAATCATGGTCAGTGGCCAGCGGCAATTAAGATGGCTGGGATGATCAAGCGAATGCAGGAAGTAGGATTGAGCGGATGTGCTCAATGAACGGCATTACACAACCCCCTGTAGGAGTGAGCCTGCTCGCGATAGCGGTGTGTCAGTCTCGATAAATTTAACTGACACACCGCCATCGCGAGCAGGCTCACTCCTACAGTTTTAAGCGCGTTACGCCAGCGGCGGCGTGCGTGGCGGGATCTGGCGTTTACTGCCGGTCGATTCAAACGCGGCCGCCAGGCGCAGCAGGTTCGAGTCGTCGTAGGCACGGCCGGCGAAGGTCAGGCCGACTGGCATGCCGATGTCGGCCATCACGCCCATCGGCACGGTGACGGTCGGCACGCCGAGGTGACGGATCGCGAGGTTGCCGTTGGCCACCCAGATGCCGTTGCTCCAGGCGATGTCGGCCGACTCAGGATTGACATCGGCGTCCGCCGGGCCGACGTCAGCGACCGTCGGGAACAGCACGGCGTCGAGGCCCAGCTTATCCATCCAGTCTTCGAGATCGATGCGTCGAGTCTGCTCCAGACCCCGCAAGCCGTCAGGCACGGTGGAAATTTCATTCCACGGCGTGATGCCGCGCTCGGCCATGCGCACGTATTCATCCATGCCCGCCACCAGATCACCTTCACGGTTGGGCAGCGTGCCCGGTTCGTGCGGGAAGATTTTCGCCCCGTCGACATCGACCAGACGATTGAGTTTCGGGTCGCCATTGGCTTGCAGGAAGTCGTCAAACGCCCACGCGGTCAAATCCCACAGTTCATGGTGAAGGAACTCTTTCGAGACCAGACCACGGGTGAATACAGTCGGCGCGCCGGGACGATCGCCTTCGCAGTTGGAGACCAGCGGGAAATCGGTTTCGACGACTTCGGCACCGGCGGCTTCGAGGGCCTGACGCGCCTGCTTCCACAGATCGATCACCGACTCGCGAGTGTTGATGCGCTGGCCGGTCGGGCCACCGATGCCCGGTGCTTCGCTGGTGCCGGCTTCAGGGTCGGCATTGATGAACATGCGCGGCACGGCGAAACGCTTACCGGCCAGCGCTTTGGCGTCAGCGGCCAGATCAGCGTAAGCGGCAGGGCGCACCTCGCTGACGCTGGGGATCGGCACCCACGGTTGCAGGCGCCAAAGATCGCCACGGGTGTCCGGGTCTTCGGCGACGACGATGTCGAGGACTTCGAGCAGATCGGCCATGGTGCGTGCGTAAGGCACGACGACGTCCATGGTCGGGGTCAGCGGCCAGTTGCCGCGCACCGAGATCACCCCGCGTGACGGCGTGTAAGCGCACAAACCATTGTTCGACGCCGGGCCACGCCCGCTCGACCAGGTTTCTTCAGCCAGACCAAACGCGGCGAAACTGGCGGCAGTGGCGGTACCGGCACCGTTCGACGAGCCGGAGGCAAACGGCGCGGTGAGGTAATCGGCGTTGTAAGGGCTTTCGGCGCGACCGTAGACGCCGCGCTGCATGCCGCCATTGGCCATCGGCGGCATGTTGGTCTTGCCCAGACAAATCGCCCCGGCGGCGCGCAAGCGTTCGATGGTGAAGGCATCGCGATAAGCGACCAGTTCGGCGAAGGCCGGGCTGCCGGATGCTGCGGTCAGGCCTTTGACCAGATAGCTGTCCTTGGCGGTGTAGGGAATGCCGTCGAGCGGGCCGAGGGTTTTGCCTGCGGCACGACGGGCATCGGACGCCTGTGCTTCGTTCAACGCTTCAGGGTTGCGCACGACCACGGCATTCAGCGCTGTCGGTGTGTCGGCGCCGTCGTAGGCGTCGATACGGGTCAGATACGCCTGCACCAGTTCGACTGCGGTGGTCTGGCCGGACTCGAGCGCGGCGCGCAGTTGGGCAATGGAAACTTCGGTGACTTCGATCATGCGCTCACCGCTGTTTGAATTCGGGTGTTTTTCCTGGAATGGGTGTTCATATCGGTTCTCGTTGCACAGCTATAAGCGACAAGGTTAAGACTGGCGCCTATTTAACACTAAGCGGCGCGCGGAGTAATCGGCGGGATTGATCTCCCACCAAGTTTCTCTCCGGCCGGCCCCTTCGCGAGCAAGCTCACTCCTACAGGGGAACGCATTCCAAATGTAGGAGTGAGCCTGCTCGCGATAGCGGTAGTCCGGCCGCCATATTCCTTCAGCCGATCACAGCATCCCGTACTCCCGCGCCGTCCGATCCACCGCAATCCGCGTCTTGTCGATCAACTCATCCAACTCCGTGCGCGTGGCCACCAGCGCCGGCGCCATGATCATCCGCCCCAATGTCGACCGAATAATCAACCCTTCCTCAAAGCCAATCGTGCGGCAGCGCCAGGCAATATCGTTTTCATTGGCAAAGCGCTTGCGGCTGGCCTTGTCTTCAGCAAACTGCAACGCAGCCACCAAACCAACGCCCTGAATCTCCCCCACCAACGGGTGATTGCCAAACACTTCGCGCAGGCAGTTTTGCAGATACGGCCCGGTGTCGGTTTTCACCTGAGTCACCACGCCCTCATCACGCAAGGCCTTGAGGTTGGCAATCGCCACGGCAGCCGCCACCGGGTGCCCGGAATAGGTCAGGCCGTGGGCAAACACGCCACCTTTTTCTACCAACGCCTCGGCCATGCGCCGCGACAGAATCAAACCGCCCATGGGGATGTAACCGGAGGTCAGGCCCTTGGCGATCGACAGCGTGTCGGGTTCAAAACCGAATGCCTGATGGGCGAACCATTCACCGGTGCGGCCGAAACCGCCAATCACTTCGTCCGCACACAGCAGCACGTCATATTTGCGGCAGATGCGCTGGATTTCCGGCCAATAAGTCGCCGGCGGAATGATCATCCCTCCCGCACCCTGAAAAGGTTCGGCGACGAACGCGGCGACCTTGTCGGCGCCCAGTTCGAGAATCTTCTCTTCCAATTGCCGCGCGGCTTGCAGGCCAAATTCTTCCGGGCTGAGATTACCTTCGTGGGCGAACCAGTACGGCTCATCGATGTGCGCGACATCAGGAATGGTGCCGCCCATTTCGTGCATGAATTTCATCCCGCCCAATGCTGTCGCGGCGAGGGTCGAGCCGTGGTAGCCGTTCCAGCGGCCGATCATGATTTTCTTCTCGGGCTTGCCCATTACCTGCCAGAACTTGCGCACGGTACGGATCAGCACTTCGTTGGCTTCGGAGCCGGAGTTGGTGTAGATCGCGTGGCTGTAGTGCCTGGGCAGCAGGCTGAAGAGCAGCTCGGACAGTTCGATCACCGCCGGGTGAGTGGTGTGGAAGAACAGGTTGTAGTAAGGCAATTGTTCCAGCTGCGCGGTCGCGGCGGCGGCCAGATCCTTGCGCCCGTAGCCGAGGTTTGTGCACCAGAGGCCGGACATGCCGTCCAGGTAACGCTTGCCGTCGTTGTCCCACAACGCCAGACGATCGCCGCTGACCATCACCCTCGGGCCTTCCTCGTTGAGGGCCTTTTGATCGACGAACGCATGGATGTGGTGAGCGGCGTCAGAGGCTTGGTAATCGCTGGTAGTGCGTGACGAATCGAATTCGGCGGACATGGCGGATCTCCAGAGAAAAGGGCAAGTGAGTGCGTTCGTAGCAGCGCTGCATGGATGAAGTTTTGTCATCTAAAAATATTTTTGTAAAGAAAAGATTTGTCGATGAAAAAAGATATCCGTAGGCTGAGGGCCATTGGCAAGGATCATCAGAGGCAACATGAGCGGACTCAGAGAGCGGCAGAAGGAACAGCGCAGGGAAGTGATCGCTGCGGCGGCGCTGGAGCTGTTCAAGCGCAACGGCTTTGCGGCCACCACGCTGGACCAGATCGCCGTGCAGGCGGGGGTTTCCGCGCCGACGGTGGTGAACTATTTCGGCGGCAAGCAGGAGATTCTGCTGGCCTTGCTCAAGCAACCCGACGAGCAAGCCATGCGCGAGGCGCGGGCGAATCTGGATGACGACAGCGATCCACTGGAAGCCTTGTGCGAGTTCGAAGGCCTGATGACCCATTACCAGTTGCAAGCGATGCCAGCTTCGCTGTGGCGTGAACTGGCGCCGTTTCTGTTCACCGGTGAACTGGCTCGGGCGCTGGACCCGTGGAACGCCGCGGTGATCGAGGAAACCAAGGCCTTGCTGGAACATTTTCAGCGCGTCGGCAAGATCCGCGAATCAATCGATATCGATGTCGCGGCGACGTTGTTCAACCAGTATGCGAATGTGGCGTTCATTCGCCTGGCCACTGAAGCGATGCCGGACAGGGAAGCGCATGCGCTGCACATGCGCAGTGTGTTGAGTCTGCTGTGTCACGGCGTGTTGGTGAGTTGAGAAAGGGGCAGAGGTGCTATCAATAAGCCATTGCCGTAGAATGACCGCTGATTTTTTTCTGCTTCAATTTGGATGAGTCAATGCAAGGCAATCAGCAAGACAAGGATGTACTTCGCGGTTGGTGTGCTTTTGTCGAGGCGACCGGGCTCGCTAAAAGCCGGATTCAGGATGTGGAGCATGAGCAGGAGATCAGACTCCAAGGCAAAGACATTGAGGAAGATGCCAGCGGGTTCTTCATCTCGCTGTCCAGTGTGCAATCGGAGGCCTTGAGGGTTCGGTTTGCAAAAAGGGACGAAGAGGGACGGTTGCAGACTGAACCGCTGCAGATCGGCTTTCCGCTGTTGCGAGTGATCGAAGGTTTCAAATCATTCTTCGTGCCGCTGTTTCGCTACTCAGTCCCGGACCATTGCCTGTCGACACCGGCGTTGCATCTGTGCGTACCGGTGAAGAAAGGCGCTGAAGTCGTTCCCAATATTGCAGCGTTCCGCCAGTACCTCGACATCGACATCGAGGAACTGGGGGCCGAGCGCCACATGATGAGCCTCGCCGCCGCCTGTTCCGGCAAACAGGGCGAGGACTTTGTCAGTGTGTTTCGAACCTTTCTGGCTTGGGTCAATCATCGACTTGCCGGTTTGAAACCTGATCGCGCCGATCTTTCCGACATTTTTCTGGAAAAGCACATTACTGCGCTGGTCTGTCCTGAGGTGAATACCGACTTCAACTCCAGGGAGCAGCTCAAGGACTACAAGATCCTGCTTGAGCGGCCGGACGTCCGAACACCCTCGCTGCTCCAGCAATATATTCTGCAGCGCACGCTCACCACTGCAACGACGCTTGAATTCACACGTTTCCCCTACGGCCTTTTCGAACGCAAATATCCGTTGGGGCGAGGCCAGATGGCCACGCTGACACAGGTCTCCAGCGGTGCGCCGCTGGTGGCGGTGCAAGGCGCACCGGGCACTGGCAAAACCACCCTGTTCAAATCGCTGATCGCCAGCCAGCTTGTCGAGCGGGCGCTGGCCTGTATCGGTGGCGCAGACTGCAACCTGGGATTGGTGGTGACCTCCACTGCCAAGAAAGCCGTCGAGAATGTCATCGATGATTTTCGCGATGACCCGTCTCTCAAAGACCTCAAATGGTTGTATTTCCTCGGCGGTGACAAGAATCAAATCACTGACGAAGTCGAGCGCGTCAATGCACTGCTGGTGCAATTGAATGAGCAGACGTACGACAAAACCCGACAGGGTTCGCTTGCCACCCGGATAACAGCAATCCGACAGCTGATCGACGGGGTTTTCGCTCGCTTCCTCGTTCTGACTCGAACCCTTGATCAGGCGACAGCGGCATTGGCCGCCCCTTCACCCGAAGTGTTCCAGGCGCGCCTGGAAACACTCAAGCGTGAGGTGGTCGAGAAGGGCATCGCGCTGAAAATGCTCGCCGCGCGCGAGCAACCTGCGGAGTTAAGCGTCCTCTCGGCGCAGTGCAAACATGCCCTCGGCGAGGTCGCGACACACAAAAACCGGCATGCTCAGGCGATGGAATGCTTGTCTCGACACTACAGCAGGCTGATTGATGCTCCGTTCGCCGAAACTGCCTATGAGGAATGGCTCGCCAGTACGCTCAGCGAGACGCTTGAACATCACTACGCCGACTATCCGACAGGATGGTTTGCGCCCTTGCTGGCCTGGATACAACGAAGCAAATACACGCGTGCGCGCAGTCATCTGCAAAGGTCATTTTCGGATGAGTTCTCTCGCTACCAGTTAGCGAGCCTGAGCGATGTCCAGTTCGCCGAGTTGGCGCGCAATCGCAGGGCGCTGTATCAACTCAGTACGACGCAAGAAACCCTGGATACTTTGCGGTTGGGGCTGCCCGATACCGCGCACGAAGAGCAAATCAAAGCACTGGTCATGGCCATCGAGCAACTTGTTCAGCGAACCCGCGATTGGGCCAGCTACAACAAGGCTCATCATGATTTGCACAGCGAGTTCCCTGAAGGGGATTGGGTGGAAGTGCTGCGCAAACGCTTTATTGCGCAACAGCGGGAAATATTCGAATCCGCCGTCGACTACCTATGGCAAGAACTGCTTCGGCAAAAAGCCGCTCTCGCCCAGGTATTGCCCTTGTGGTGCAACCTGTTGAACGGGCAACTCGACAGCGGTTTCTACAAATGGAAGGACAAACTTGACGAGTTCTATCGACTGGTCAGTCTTGCCTATCCGGTGATGGCCTCGACATTGGCCTCGGTGCAGAAACTGGCCGGATACAAACTGGGCGATCTGAACGGGTTTGCTCCGTACGCGCTCAGTCTGGTAGATGAGGCCGGGATGATTTCGGCGGAATCGCTGGTGCCGCTATTGGCCCGCAGCCAACGGGCGATCGTGGTCGGTGACCCGATGCAAATCGAGCCGATTCGCGGATTGGGTAAAGCCACGGCGGACAAACTCAAGGCGCACTATTTCGCCGATAACACCCTGTACGAGGCGGTCTCACCGATGCTGGTCACCGCTTATCATCGCGCCGCTGGCACATTGAGTGGCGCTGTAACCGATATGGGCAACGGTATCGTTCTGGATGAACACAGACGGTGTCAGCCCGCCATTGCCGATCTGTTCATGCAGATCGCCGGCTATCGGGGTGTACAGGTTTGCACCAGCGCCCCTGAAGCGCGTATTGGCGCCGCTTGTGACAGCATGGGCGGCTTCAACCTCATGTTTTATGGTGTACAGGGCCGCAGAGGCGCGATGCCCAACACCAATCAGGATGAAGTCGAGGCCATCGGGCTGTTATTGGACAAACTGGAAGCGGCCGGCTACGACCTGACCAAAGATGTCGGGATCATCACGCCGTATTCCAACCAGAAAAACCTGCTGATCAAAGCCTACGGTCAGCGAATGAAACAAAGTCAGGCGCTCAAGATCGGATCTGTCCATCAGTTCCAGGGCGTAGGTTTTGAAGTCATCATTTACTCGCCGGTTATTTTTCAGCGCACTGACCGGGACAACTTTCAAAACGGTAAACCCAATCTGCTGAATGTCGCCGTATCGAGGGCAAAACAGCAATTTATCGTGGTCGGCAACCAGCAGCGTCTGCTGGCTGCCGGGAAGTCGCTGAAGAAAATGGCAGAAGTTTGCTCGGCCTCCTTCTTTGTCAGCATGGAACACCAGAGCCCAACCTATGCGAGCGTTAATGCCAACGGCGTGAAGCATTATTTCGACTGTGATCACATCAGTGCATTCGACACATTGCTATCGGCGTCTCAGCGCTCCTTCACGGTGGTGGTGCCCTGGATTCGCCAGGGCATCAACCGCAATCACCCGCCGCTCAAACTGCTGCGCACCGCCCAGGAACGCGGGATCAAGGTCACTGTTTATTACGGCTATGACGGGCTGGGACAGAAAAATGCCGATGATGGCGACGCCGGTCTGATCATTGCGTATCAGCGTGAACTGGGCGCCGAATCTGTCGTGCGTTTACCGGAGGGAACCCACGAGAAAATCCTCCTGGTGGATGATCAGGTGGCAACGGTGGGGAGCTGGAACTGGCTGTCGCACAGCTACTATCAATACTGCGCGACGACCACCCACCGATCATTGGCGTTGCGTCGTGAAACCAGTGTCGAGTTGCGTGATCCAGCGCTGATAAGTGCTTTGAAACAAAGACTGGGTCAGGCCTGAAATACAGGCTTGCCCCAGCATTGCCGTCGTTGTCCGGCAGGAGCTCCAGTGGTGACTGTCGCGCCTGCCAAGACCGCAGCCGAACCTAGCGTGTGGGCGCAGGCATGACCGCTGTTCAGGCGGACAACGTCACTCTTTGATCCGCGGATGCTGCTGCACCAGCAACTTGCGCTTCTCCTCCAATGCGGCAATTTCAGCATCGATGTCTTCGATTTTCTGTTCGATATTGTCGTGGTGTTCTTGCAGCAGCTCCTTGGCTTCTTCGAGGTCAGAGGCCGCCGGGGCTGCGCCACGCAACGGCTTGTTCGCGGTTTCCTTCATCGTCACCCCGGTGGCCAGACCGACCACGGCGATGACCATCAGGTAATACGCCGGCATGTAAAGATTGTTGGTGCTCTCGACCAGCCAGGCGACCACGGTTGGGGTCAGGCCGGCAATCAATACCGAAACGTTGAAAGCAGCCGCCAGCGCGCTGTAGCGAATGTGCGTGGGAAACATCGCCGGCAGGGTGGAGGCCATGACGCCGATAAAGAAGTTCAGCAACACGGCCAGCATCAGCAGGCCGGCGAAGATCAGCCCGATCTTGCCGCTGTTGATCAGCATGAACGCCGGAATCGCCAGAATGAACAAACCGATGCTGCCCACGACAATGAAAGGCTTGCGGCCAATCTTGTCGCTGATAAAACCAATCGCCGGCTGCACAAACAACATGCCAACCATGATCGCGATGATGATCAGCACACCACGGTTTTCGCTGTAGTGCAGGTTGTGCGACAGGTAACTCGGCATATAGGTGAGCAGCATGTAGTAGGTGACGTTGGTCACCGCCACCACGCCGATGCAGGTCATCAGGCTGCGCCAATGCTTGGTCGCGACCTCCTTGAAAGAGACTTTCGGGCCACCGGCGAGGCCTTCGCGATCGCCTTGCTCAAGCTTTTCGACGTGCTGCTGGAACGCCGGAGTTTCTTCCAGTGCGTGGCGCAAATAGAGGCCGATCATGCCCAGCGGCAACGCGAGGAAGAACGGCAGACGCCAGCCCCATTCCTCGAACTTCGCTTCGCCCAGCGTCGTCGAGATCAGCACCACCACACCGGCACCGAGGACAAAACCGGCAATCGAGCCGAAATCCAGCCAACTGCCGAGGAACCCGCGTTTGCGATCCGGTGCATATTCGGCGACGAAGATCGACGCACCGGTGTATTCACCGCCCACCGAGAAGCCTTGGGCCATTTTCGCCAGCAACAGCAGGATCGGCGCCCAGATGCCGATCGAGGCATAGGACGGAATCAGGCCGATGGCGAAGGTGCTCAGCGACATGATCACGATGGTCGCGGCGAGGACTTTCTGTCGTCCGTATTTGTCGCCCAGTGCGCCGAAGAACAAGCCGCCCAGCGGCCGGATCAGGAAGGGCACCGAGAACGTCGCCAGCGCGGCGATCATCTGTGTGCCGGGGTCGGCGCCGGGAAAGAACACTTTGCCGAGCACATAGGCGACGAAGCCATAGACACCAAAGTCGAACCATTCCATGGCGTTGCCCAGCGCGGCAGCGGTGATCGCCTTGCGCATCTTGGCGTCGTCGACAATGGTGATGTCGTTCAGGCCGATCGGCTTGACGGTTTTCTTGCGTGATTTCATCCGGGTCTTCTCTTTGCTGATCCATCGTGCCGCGTAGATGCCATCTTTTTGATGGCGCGTACTCTTTGGCTCAGATACATGAGGACACGAAATAATTCACTGCTCGGCGCTTTTTTTCCCTGCGAACCCTGATTTCCCTAGGAGCTGCCGCTACCGGCGCAGGGTTGCGTAAGATTTGCCGAGGTCGCTGGCCCAGCCATCCAGCACGACTTTGACGTCATCGGCAGTCAGCACCTGCTTGTCGTTCTCCAACGGCACCCCGGTGCCTTTACGCACCACTTCGGCAATCACTTCTCCGGTCGAACCGTCCTCGAACGACACCTCGGTGGCGACTTCACTGTCCTGATCACGGATGCCCGTGGCCGTGCTGACACCGGCCGCGACGAGGGTGACGGGCAGCCACTCATAAAAGCGCAAACCCTGAGTGCTGGTCGCCACTTGGGTGATGGCGGGGCGCACCACCAAGGTGTTCGGCCCCGGTTGGTTGACCAGAAGCATTACCTTGCCCAGTTCCAGCCGCAGCGCCGCGTCGTAGTAGTCAGTGACGCCGGACAGCGTGCTCAGCGGAATCCGCGGCGTCGGCTCGGCGCTCGGGTAAAACTGACTCGGCGCCAGGTAAACCTGCGTGTATCGACCTCGGGGCAGGGCCGGGCTGACCCACGCCAGCACCGGCTGACCGGACGGCGACTGACGTTCAGTCAACACGCTGTAGTCATGCAGAAAACCGCTGTGTTCGACCTTGTTACTGCTGCAGGCGGACAGGCTCAGGGTGGCCGCAAGGGTCAGCGACAGCGAACGAATGCGGGTCATCAACGGGTTTCCTTGTGAGGCTGCGTGGTGATGCTGTCCGAACACTCGATGTGCAACTGGCCGTGGCTCATGATCCATTGGATGAGGTCGGCGGCGGCAATGCTGTGGACGTATTCGACCCAGTGCGCATTGGTCGGGCTGAACTGCTCGAAGTAGCGGCGCAGGACGATGCGGCTCTGATCGGCGGTCACGCTCAGGCACGACTCCTGAAACACAATCGGCGTATCAGGGCCGAGCGCGGCAGTGCGCTGGCTGAGGATCAAGGGACGATTGCTGCTGTGCCCATCGGCGCAATGGTTGTCGTTCAATAGCTTCATGCGAACCCCCTGGATTGGAATGGCCGCAGAATGCCCGCGCGGTTTTGCCAGAGAATGTCCGCTTGATGTCTGGCGCGTAGAAATGTTGCTCGATTGAAATAAATGACCCGGGCGGCGAAATGGCTTTAGATTGGCTTTTTTTGGTGCATGGATTCTGTAACTGTGAGCAGACTGCTGTTCGTCGACGACGACGTGGAAATTCTCGCGCTGCTGAAGAAGTTCTTCGTGCAGCACGCCTATGAAGTCGACGTGGCGCCCCACGGCGAAGCCATGTGGGCGGCAATCGCGCAGAACCGCCCGGATACGATCATTCTTGATGTGATGATGCCCGGCGAAAGCGGCCTGAGCCTGTGCCAGAAGGTGCGCGCGCAGTTGGGCATTCCGATCATCATGCTCACGGCCATGGCCGAGTTGAGTGATCGCATCGTCGGGCTGGAACTGGGCGCGGACGACTACCTGACCAAGCCGTTCGCCCCGCAGGAGTTGCTCGCCCGGGTGCGCGCCTTGCAGCGTCGCGCCGCTGAACAACGCAATCCGGTTGAGCCTTCGCGGCCGGTGATCGGCTTCGCCGGTTGGCATCTGGACATCACCTGTCGCGAGTTGCGCTCGCCGGAAAACGTGATGATTCCGCTGTCCGGCGGCGAGTTCGATTTGCTCGTGGTGTTCCTCGATCATCCGCAACGGATTCTGACGCGTGAACAACTGATCGACCTGACTCACGGCCACGGTCATGACGCCTTCGACCGCAGCATCGATGTGCAAGTCAGCCGCCTGCGGCGCAAGATCGAACCCGACAGCAAGCGCCCGGACCTGATCCGTACCGTGCGCAACGGCGGTTATCTGTTCACCGCCAAGGTCAGCCGCTCGTGATCCGCCGACTGTGGCGCGCCGATACACTGCGTCGGCACATCGCCCTGACCATTGTGGCGGCGATGGTCGCTTCGCTGGCATTGAATGCGCTGTTCGTACAAGTCGCCGGGATCTGGGCGCGACCACCGATTGAACGCACCGGCCTGCTCGAGCAGATCGCCGCGACCTCGCGGGTGATCGAAGCAGCCCCGGCCAACCTGCGCCCGCAACTGGCTGCTGCGGCGAGCAGCGCCATGCTGCAGGTGTCGTGGCAAGCGCAGCGCGCGGATTTCGATCTGCCCAGCGACGGCCTTCGCCTGCCAGCGAGCAGGGTGCCGGTGCTGCAGCAACTGTTGGGCAAAGATCGAAAAATCGAGGTGTTCAGCCCAGGCGACTGGCCGAACGGCAGTCCCCAGGCGCATTACGCCGCCGTCGTGCAATTGGTCGATGGCAGCTGGTTGTCATTTATCCCGCCGGAGCGCAGCTGGGGCCTGGAATTCGGCGTGCGTATCGCGATCGTCATCGCGTTGGGACTGATTGCCACATTGCTCGTCGCTTGGGTCGCCACCCGGCAACTGGCCAATCCGTTGCAACGTTTCACGCGGGCCGCCAGACGTTTCGGCACCGATCTGCGCGCGCCGCCGATCAAGCTCGAAGGCCCCGACGAAATCCGTCAGGCGATCATCGCGTTCAATACCATGCAGGCGCAGATCCAGCATTTCATCGCCGAGCGCACGCACATGCTGGCGTCGATCTCTCATGATTTACGTGCGCCGCTGACGCGCATGCGCCTGCGCAGCGAGTTCATGGAAGACCTCGATCATCAGGGCAAACTGATTCGCGACGTTGAAGAAATGCAGTCGATGATCAATGCCGCGCTGGCGTTCTTCCGCGAAGACACCCATCGCGAACAAACCACTGCATTCGACCTGTCGGAGCTGCTGCAAACCATCGTCGACGATTACCGTGATCAGCACATCAATGTCGATTTCGATGGCCCGGCGCATCTGGTGTACGAGGGGCGACCGCTGGGGATCAAGCGGGTGATCGTCAATCTGCTGGAGAATGCGCTGAAGTATGCGCAGTGTCCGGGCATTGCGTTGCGGCGTGACGAGTATTCGATCTGCATCGAAGTCAGCGACGAAGGCCCCGGGATTCCCGAGGCAGCGTTGGAGCAGGTCTTCGATCCGTTCTTTCGCCTGGAGGCTTCGCGCAATCGTGATACCGGTGGTGTGGGGCTCGGGCTGTCGGCGGCGCGGGCGATCGTCCGTGAGCAGGGCGGTGAACTCACACTGAGCAATCGCAAGGGTGGCGGGTTGATCGCGAGTGTGGAGTTGCCGTTGTAATCAATTACTCAACCGGCGGGCGTGGCCTCTACTGCTTCAACATTGCCGACCTGGTCACGGTCATTTTGATTTTTCGGGTCTTGGGCGCTGAAAGGGTAAACGCATTCAGAATATTCAAAGCGGGCAGGAATAAAAGTGGGTGCAAGCAGAGAGTGAGTCAGGAGCGTCGTCGGATCCTGCTCTTTGATTTTTGGCGCGATCAGGATTTTCTCGCGCAGATTGTCGAGGTAGAGCACGGCGTCTTTTGCACTGTCTACGTTCACGCAGGGGGATGCGTAACTGAAATCGCCCATATGAGCGATGTGATACAGAATCTGGTTTCGCCGCCGTTCAGGCTCAATGACGTTATTGATCAATGAAAGAATCAAGACAAAGCCGATGGCATTGGCAATCAGAGCCAAGCCGTAACGTGGAATTTCCTTGCGCAATCGAGCTGCCGCATACGTGGTCACGCCCAGAATAATCAACGCTGCGATGATGGCGATGCACAGTAATTTGAACCGCATCAGGACATGCATGAACGTCGCGGCTGACACCGTAACCGGCAGCAGAGCAGCATCGACCCTGAAGAGTTGATTGACGTCTGCGACTGCGTCGTTGTGCGCGAACCAAATCACCAGACCCGCTACAGAGAGCCACAGCAGCGCGTTTGACTTCAAGTTGATGAGACTCGCTGCAAACCTTAGCTCAACAATACCTATGAAAACATACACATTGGTGATCATGCAGCCTGTCAACGCGACCACCATGTAATTCGCCAGCGGCAGGTCGGACAAGTCGATAATCAGCGCCAGGACAAGTACCACCATGGCGATGCACGAGAGCGTTTCAAGCATTTTGTTTTGATGAGACGCGTCGATTTTTTTCAAGCTTGCGCTGTCGTCTGAAAGACCGCTGATAGGTTGCGAACTCATTGAGTGGATAGCCTGCCGGTAGGTTGGAATGAGGTTATCGGCAGGCCAACGTATCGCTGTACTGCGCAGGCCAGCTTGCTGGCATGAAATTTATTCTGTAGATTTTCATGAAATTATAAAAAGATAATTTCATGAGGTCGCGAATGTTCCTGCAATCCAGCCAGCACGTCGACAGCTATTACGCCCACAGTTGCGCCGATATTCTGTGTGATCGGCCGGCGCTGGAAGGCGAACATGACGCCGACGTGGTGATCATCGGCGCCGGTTTCAGTGGTCTGCACACGGCGCTGCGTCTGGCCTTGGCGGGCAAACGTGTGATCGTGCTGGAGGCCAGTCGCGTGGCGTGGGCGGCCTCGGGGCGTAATGGCGGGCAAGCGATTCTCGGCTGGTCGTGTGATATGCCACCGCTGGAAGCTGCGCTGGGTCAGGAGCGGGCGAAACGCTTGTGGGACGGTATGCGTTGGGCTGCTGGGGAATTGCGTGAATTACCGGATCGTCACGGCTTCGATATCGATTATCGCCCCGGGCACCTGTGGACATCGGTGATGCCACGGCGGGTCAGCCTGCTCAGCGAATGGCAACACGAAGCCAGCCACAAGTGGGGCCACGATGCGTTGCAGTTCATTCCTTGTGAACAACTGCCGGATTGGGTGGCCACCGACCGCTATCAGGCTGGGCTTTACGACCCCGAGGGTGCACACCTCAATCCTTTGAAACTGGCCTTGGGCCTGGCGGCCGCCATCGAGCGGGCCGGCGGGCGTATCCACGAGCAAAGCAAAGCGTTGAGTTATCAGGAGCAGGGTGACGGCTTCCGGGTCAACACCGAGCGCGGTTCAGTGCGCGCCGATGTGCTGGTGCTGGCATGCAACGCTTATCTCGATGAACTCGACCCGCAGCTGTCCAGCTGCATTCTGCCGGTGGGCACTTACCAGGTGGCCACTGCACCGCTGACGCCTGAGCAGGCCACGGCGCTGTTGCCGCGCAATGTCTGCGTGACCGACAACCAGTTCGTCCTCGACTACTTTCGGCGCACACCGGATAACCGTTTGTTGTTTGGCGGCGGCTGCACGTATCTCGGTGGCATGCCCAAGGACATCGCGGCGGCGACCCGGCCGTTTCTCGAACGGGTATTCCCGCAGCTCAAGGGCGTCGGCATCGAGTTTGCCTGGGGCGGACATATCGATCTGACCATGAAGCGCACGCCTGATGTTGGAGGCGAGGGCAATCGTTATTGGCTGCAAGGCTATTCGGGGCACGGTGTGTTGCCGACACTGGCCGCCGCGCGCGCGGTGTCCGATGCGATTCTCGGCGATCGCGATGAATTGGCGTTGTACCAGGGCCTGAACAATGGCCGATTTCCCGGTGGCAAGCATTTCGCGGCACCACTGGAAGCCATCGGCAAGGCCTGGTATCGACTGCGTGACAGCATTTGATGAGACTTTTTTCGGAATCGCGTCCATGAACAAGCAAGAAGAAATCGCCGCGCTGGCGATCCTCATCCATGACCTGCGCAAGCACAAGAAGTGGACCCTCAAGGAACTGGCCGACAAGATCGGCCGTTCGGTGGGTTTCCTGTCGCAGGTCGAGCGCGGTCTGTCGCGGCCGACGGTGGCGGACCTGACCGCGATCAGCGAAACCTTCGGCGTGCCGACCACCTATTTCTACAGTTTGCCCAAGCCCAAAGAGCTGCCGTGGGTGACGCGGCCGGATGAGCGCCGCACGCTGTATTACGCCAACGGCATCACCGACATTCTGGTGTCGCCGCAGATCCGCGCCTCGTTCTCGATGCTCGAAAGTCATCTCGAAGCAGGCGCGAGCAGCGGCGATCGCCATCTGACCGACAGCTCGGAGCAGGGCGGTTACGTCCTCGAAGGCGAGCTGACCTTATGGCTGGGCGACGACGAAGAACCGACCACGTTGAAGGCCGGCGACAGCTTTCAATTCGACAGCCATACCCGCTGCCGATACGGCAACCTCTCCGAGCAGCTGACCCGCGTGCTCTGGGTCTACACCTGATCACAACAAAGGATGAACACGATGGACGCTGTCTGCGCTGACCTGCTCGCCGAAGTGCGTGCCTTTCGCCAACGCTACCCCGAGGTGCGTTATGTCGACCTGATTTGCCTGGACATTCCCGGGCACTTTTATGGCAAGCGTTATCCAATCGACATGCTCGAAAAAGTCGCCGGCGGCAGCGTACTGAAGCTGCCGCAGAATTGCGTATTGCTGGGCGTGCAGGGTGGCTTGTTCCCTATCGGCGATTACTGCTTCAACGACGGCGACCCGGATGCCGTGCGCCGTCTCGTGCCGGGCACGTTGAAACCGGTCACCTGGGAGGCGCAGCCGCTGGGGCAGATGCTGATCACCTCGGACGGCACTGAAAAACCGATCGAGTTCGAACCGCGTGAAGTCCTCGCGCAGGTGCTTAAGCGCCTGGCACGCAAAGGCATTCACCCGGTGGTGGCGTTCGAGCTGGAGTTTTATCTGTTCGACAAAAAGCTGCGCGACGGTCTGCCGCAATTCCCCCGCGACGACCTGACCGACGATGCCGATGATCAACCGAACCTGCACATCGAGCGCCTCTCA
Organism: Pseudomonas sp. 43A; assembly: GCF_013363935.1. Taxonomy (NCBI): domain Bacteria; kingdom Pseudomonadati; phylum Pseudomonadota; class Gammaproteobacteria; order Pseudomonadales; family Pseudomonadaceae; genus Pseudomonas; species Pseudomonas sp. 43A. The sequence goes on along the minus strand of NZ_CP054880.1, from coordinate 3,923,252 downwards.
CGCTTCGCGCCGGTGCTGGATGAAATGGTCGAAGCCACGCGGGCGCAGGGCATCGACGCCACCGTGATCACCGCTGAACTCGGCCCCGGCCAGTTTGAAATCAACTTCGGCCATCTCGACGACGGCTTGCGTGCGGCGGATTGGGCCGCGTTGTTCTGCCGCAGCACGCGCGGCGTTGCGCTTAAACACGGCTACCGCGCCAGCTTCATGGCCAAGCCGTACTTGCAGCATCCGGGCAGTGGCATGCATGTGCATGTCAGCCTCTACGATTCGGCGGGCAATAATCTGCTGGCCGCGAATGAGCAGCAGCCGCTACGGCATGCAGTCGCCGGGTGCCTGGAATTGCTGCCGCACAGCATGCCGATCTTCGCGCCGAACCAGAACTCGATGCGCCGCTTGGGCGGTACGGTGAACACCGCGACCAAGGCCAGTTGGGGTTTTGAGGATCGTGATGCGTGTTTGCGGATTCCGGAGTCGGACGTGAAGAATCTTCGGGTTGAATATCGCTTGGCCGGGGCGGATGCCAATCCGTATCTGGTGTTGGCGGCGATTCTGGTGGGGCTGGAGCATGGGCTGGAATCGGGCAAGGAGCCCATTGCGCCGCTGAATGAAGATCGCAGCAGCGGGATTGATTTTCCCAAGGAGATGTTCGAGGCCGTGCGCGCGATGCAGCATCAGCCGCAGTTGCGCGAGGGGCTGGGTGCTGAGTTTGTCGATGTGTATTGCGAGAATAAACGCCAGGATCATTTGGCGTTTATGCAGGAGATTGGGGCGCGGGAGTATCGGTGGTATTTGTGACCCGATGCTTATCCAGAGCGCGGCTTGAATGGCCGCTTTTGCGCGCATTGCACGCCTGCTGGCGTGGAAATCGAAGGTCACTCAATGATGCGTGATCGAAAACCGGGCGTATCTCCACAGTCGTTGCGCAGAGACGCAAGGAAAGTGATGTCGAGTAACAAAACGGCCCATTGAAAGGAATCATGTATGACCACCCCATCACCTGCTCAAACCCTGAGTGCATTGCCCGATCTTGATTACTATCACAGCAGAACGGTGCTGCTGCCTGTTGAAATCACCACTGTTGATGCCTGGAACTTCATGCGGGCCAAGCCGGGACTGTGCATGCGGCTGGCGTTTCGAACGAGGGATGCAATTTCTTCGTTATTCGGTGTGGAGCGCATCGGTGGGTTCTCCGGTGCCCGGCGAGAAACCGTACAGGCTGGCGAAAAGCTGGATTTTTTTCTGGTGGAGCATAGCGCCCCCGACCTGCTCATTCTGAGCGTGAGAGACCGGCACCTGGATGTCATGATTTGTCTTTCGATAGCAGATCGTGTGTTCACAATCACATCGTCTGTCGTAACGCATAACGTCTTTGGGCGCCTCTACATGTTGCCGGTTGGGGTGGTCCATAAGCTACTGGTCAATAGGGACCTCGAGCGTCTGAAACGCGAGACAGGCGCCGCCGAAACGTGATTGTCGACGCCAGCGTCGGGAGGGGCCGCTATCGACCAGTCTCCACCTAGCGATTGCAGCTTTTCTAGCTACGCTTGCCAGCAAGAGATTGGTGCAAGCACGCCGACTCCTTAATTGTCTGGCAAGGGAGCCAACAACCATGGATAGCACTCGCGGCGTTTACCCATCAGCTACCGTTCTGGTAGTCGACGATACCCCCGATAACCTGATGCTGATCGCCGAGTTGCTCAAGGACAAATATCGGGTCAAGGCCGCCAACAGCGGCGAAAAAGCCCTGCGCCTTCTTCAGGCCGACCCGCTTCCCGATCTGATCCTGCTGGACATCATGATGCCGGGCCTGTCCGGTTATGACGTTGCCGAACAGCTCAAGCTTGACGCTCGCATTCGCCATATTCCGATCATTTTCCTGACCTCGATGACCGCTACGGAGGACGAGATTCGCGGCTTGAGCCTGGGCGCTGCGGATTACATCACCAAGCCGATCATCCCGCCGGTGCTCATGGCCAGGGTCGAGACTCAGATCAAGCTCAAGGCCGTTGCCGATTTCCTGCGCAATCAGAACGATTTTCTGGAGCAGGAAGTGCAGCGGCGTACCCGCGAGGTGATCGCCATCCAGGATGTCACGATCCACGCCATGGCTTCGCTGGCCGAAACCCGTGACAACGAAACCGGCAACCACATTCGCCGCACCCAGCACTACATCAAGCGCCTGGCTGAACTGTTGCGCAATCACCCGCGCTTCCGGGACTTTCTCGACGAGGACACGATCAAGCTGCTCTTCAAATCGGCGCCGCTGCACGATATCGGCAAGATTGGCATTCCTGATCGCATCCTGCTCAAACCGGGACGTCTCACCGCCGAAGAGTTCGAGATCATGAAGACCCACACCACCTTGGGGCGCGACGCCATCCAGCACGCCGAGGATCAATTAGGTATAAACGTCGACTTCCTTCATTTGGCCAAGGAAATTGCCTACGGCCATCAGGAAAAGTGGGATGGCAGTGGCTATCCACAGGGCGTGGCCACCGATGACATCCCGATCAGCGCCCGATTGATGGCCGTGGCGGATGTCTACGACGCGCTTATCAGTCGCCGCGTGTACAAGCCCGGCATGCCCCACGAGCAGGCGGTGAAGATCATCCGCGAAGGCCGCGGCTCGCATTTTGATCCGGACATCTGTGACGCGTTTCTGGCCAATGCCGAGCAGTTCCGCGAAATTGCCGAGCGCTTCGCCGACAGCGACCAGGACATGGCCAGGCAGTTAGCCCTGCTTGAGCAGATTGCCGACCGTCCCTGAGCCCCGCGTATCAGTTAGCACATCCAGTTGAAAGAGGCCGTTTATGAACAGACTGTTCGAGATGCTCGAGCGCCTGTCCCTGCGCAGTAAATTGATCATCGGCTTCGCTGCGCTGCTGATATTGATCCTGATATTGGGCGTGCAAAGCCTGCGCACCCAGTATTCGCTCAAAAATGAAATGCAGCAGTTGTACCAACAGGATCTGGTGGGTATCCAGCATGTGCAGGAAGTCCGGGTGCAGTTGCCGCATCTGTTGCTCGCCATGCAACGTGCAATCGCTACCAACAACGCCGACATCCGCATCAGCGCCAGAGCCCAGATGGATGTCGCCCAGGCGCGACTCCATCAAGCGCTGGAGCAGGTTCGTCCAACACTGCGCCGACAGAGCAGCATCAGCAGCCTGCTGGAATTCGAACGGGTATTACAGCGTCTGCAAAAAGATGGCGATGAAGCGTTGGAGTTCGCCGGCAAGGGTTCCTTGGGCCAGGCCTTGATGTTGCTCAACAGCAAGGATTTTCTTGCGCTGGAGCAGGGCGGTGACGGGCTGCTCTCCCAGATCGAGAAAAACAAGGAAACCGACATCCACGATACAGCGAAGAACCTGGCTGAGTACGCAGAGCGTAGCACTACGATCACGTACATCTTGCTGCTGGGTGGTTCGACGCTGGCCTTGCTGTTGACCTGGCTGGTCAGTTATTCCATTCGCGTGCCGCTGAACCGCGTACGCGTTGCCGTGGATGAATTGGCGTCGGGCAAGCTGGACGGCCAGATCCCGCACACCGACCTGCGCAACGAAACCGGCGATCTGGCGCGCGCCATTGCCACGCTGCAGGTGGAGGCTTGTCAACTTGAACGCCAGCGTTGGGTAAAAGCTCACGCCTCGCTCCTGCAAGTCGATCTGCAACAGGCCGAGACGCCGCAACAATTGGCCCAGGCTTTTTTCAGCCGCATCGCGCCCCGTTTGGGCATGTGCCAGGGGGCGCTTTACGTGCTCTATGAAGGCGCGTCGCGCCTGCAATTAGTCGGCGGTTATGCGGTGGACAGTGAGCACCCGTTGCCCACCGAGCTTGAACTCGGTGAGGGATTGCTTGGCCAGTGTGCACTGGATCGCCAGCCCCGCCAGCTTGAGGATCTGCCCGAATCGTTCTGGCATGTGCGCGCGCAGTTGGGCGCAGTTGCCGCCAGCCATCTGCTGGTGCAGCCGGTGCTGCGTGGCGAGCGCCTGCTCGGGGTTGTGGAAATGGCAGGCTTTCGCTCACTGGAGGAGAACGAGGTGCTGCTGTTGCAAGAAGTCCTGCCCAGGCTGGCCGGTGCGATGGCCATTATGGAACGCAGCGAGGCAGCGCAGGCGCTGCTGCAGGAAACTCGGCGCCAGGCTGACGAAATGGGCGCGCAAACCTTGCAACTGGAACACCAGGCCAGAGAGCTGGAGGCCCAGCAGGCAGCTCTGCGCGCCACCGAGGCCTGGTATCGCGGCATCATCGAGGCAGCACCGGACGGCATGCTGGTGCTGGGGGCCGACGGTCGCATCCTGATGACCAACCCGCAAATGGACACCTTGTTTGGCTACGCCCCCGGCGAGCTGATCGGCGCCAGCATCGAGCGTCTGGTACCGCAGGCTGCCCGCGAGCGCCATGTCAAGTTACGCGACGGCTTCATTGCCAGCGGCGGAACCCGGCAGATGGGCGGCGATCTTGACGATCTGAGCGGGGTACGCAAAGACGGCAGTCTGTTCTCTGTGGAAATCGGCCTTTCTCATCTACCGCGTCTGGAGGGTCGTGGTGTCTGCGTGTGTGCCTCGGTGCGCGACGTGAGTGATCGCCGCGCAATGGAAGCCCGGCTGCGAACCGCCAGCGATCGCCTGAACCTGGCACAAGAGGCCGGTGACATCGGGCTGTTCGACGTCGATCTGGTCAGCGGCACAAATTATTGGACGCCCCAGCTCGAAACCCTGTTCGGACTTGAGCCTGGCGGATTCGGTGGCACGTTGGCGCACTGGAAGGCGCTGATGCATCCCGAGGACGTGGCACGGGTCAGTAGCGCGTTCGAGAGCGCCATCCAGAGTGGCAATGACCGCGTCGAGTTCGACTTCCGGATCGTCCGCAAGAACGATGGACGGGTGCGCACGCTCCGGTCGCTGAACCGCTTCTCACGCACGCCTGACGGCAAACCATTGCGCGCAACCGGCATCAACATCGACGTCACCGCACTGGCAGAGGCAAGGGCCGCGGCCGAAGAAGCCACGCAGGCCAAGAGCGAGTTCCTCGCCAACATGAGCCATGAAATCCGTACGCCGATGAACGCCATCATCGGTATGAGCCACCTGGCACTGCGTACTGAACTGGACAAACGCCAGCGCAACTACATTGAAAAGGTCCACCGCTCGGCGGAGAACCTGCTGGGGATCATCAACGACATCCTCGACTTCTCCAAGATCGAGGCCGGCAGGATGAACCTCGAAGAGGTGCCGTTCCGCCTTGAAGACGTACTCGACAGCTTCGCTGCCATGATTGGCCTGAAGACCGAGGACAAGGGCCTCGAGTTGTTGTTCCAGATCCCGCCCGGCCTGCCCACGGCACTGCTGGGCGATCCCTTGCGGCTGGGGCAGGTGCTGATCAACCTCGGCAACAACGCGGCCAAGTTCACCGAGCACGGCGAGATCGTGGTCGGTCTGGAAGAAGTGGAGGCGCACACGGACAGCGTGGAGCTGCATTTCTGGGTGCGCGACACGGGCATCGGCATGACCGTCGAGCAGTGTTCACGCCTGTTCCAGTCGTTCAGTCAGGCGGACACTTCAATCACCCGCAAATATGGTGGCACCGGTTTGGGATTATCTATTTCCAAGAAACTGGTGGAGCTGATGGCCGGCCGAATCTGGGTCGAGAGCGAGCCGGGAGTCGGCTCCACGTTCCACTTCCAGGTACAACTCGGCGTACAGCAAAATGTTCTGCCGCGTCGTATGTTCAAGGCTGGCGAACTGTTGGGCATGCGCGTGCTTGTCGTGGATGACAACACCAGTGCCCGTGAAATTCTCTCGGGCATGGCACGCAGCTTTGGCCTGGAAGTGGATGTCGCGCAGAGCGGAAGTCTGGCGCTGCGCATGTTGGCCGACGCCGAGCACAAGGTCCTGCCTTACGATCTGGTCTTGATGGACTGGCGGATGCCCGGCATGGATGGCATGGAAACCGTGAGCAGAATGCATTCCGCCAGCCTGAGTCGCACGCCATCGGTCATCATGGTGACGGCTTTTGGCCGCGAAGAAGCCCGCGAAGAAGCCGAACGCCAAGGCATCCAGTTGCCGGTGGTACTGACCAAACCCGTCACGCCGTCATCGTTGCTCGAAGCCATCGGTGTCGTGCTGGGCAGAGACACGCACAGCGACACTCGGGCTGGCGAACGCTCCCAACACAATGCCAGTACCGTCGCCAGTCTCAATGGCGCGCGGCTGCTTCTGGTCGAAGATAACGAGCTGAATCAGGAACTGGCCAGCGAGCTGCTGGAGAGCGTCGGAATACGCTTGCGACTCGCCACGCACGGCCAGGAGGCCTTGGATATCCTCAGCGAGGATGGCGACTTCGATGGCGTGCTGATGGATTGCCAGATGCCGGTGATGGATGGCTACACGGCCACCCGCCACATTCGCCAGCAATCGCGCTTCAGCAGTCTTCCGGTGATCGCCATGACCGCCAACGCCATGGACGGTGACCGCGAGCGCGCGCTCGAATGCGGCATGAACGACCATATTTCCAAGCCACTCAACGTCGAAACGATGTTCGCCACATTGGCAAAATGGATCAAGCCAAGAGCCGCTCAATCACCGCTGAACGCAGGTTTCGCCGATGGCTTGCCAGATCGTCCCGAGGGCATTGATTTGGCGGCGGGCCTTGCCACTTGCATGGGGCGGCGGGATCTCTATTTACGTCTGCTCTGCAAGTTTCGCGATACTCAGACAGACTTTGCCGAGCAATTCCAGGCCGCACAAATCGATCCGGACCCTGCTGCCGCTGGACGGCTGGCGCACAGTTTGCGAGGCAGCGCCGGCAGCATCGGCGCCAAGGCCGTGGCGCAGGCTTGCGCTTTGTTAGAACAGGCCTGCCAGAACGGCGAGCCGGCTACGGTAGTGCAAGCGCTAGCGACGCAGGTCGAGCAGTGCTTGCGCCCGACCCTGGCGGCTCTGGCCGACCTTAAGGCAGACACAACGACCTCCACGGATGATGAGCTGCTGGACGAATCGGCAATCAGCGAGCAACTGAACAGGCTTGTTGTTCTTTTGGACGAAGGTGATACGGCGGCTTTGGACGTGCTGGCGGCACTGCGCAACAGGCCACTCGATCGAGCGTTGGCAGACCGTCTGACACTCGTCGCGGCGCAAGTGGAACTGTTCGACTTTGACCGCGCCTTGCAGCTTCTTCAGGATAAATGAACCGGGTGAGCAGGTAGGCCGCTCACCTTTAACGGCAGCTGGTTGGGGCCGGCATGCTGCTCTTTGTTGCATGGCGAAAAAAAGCTGAAGCCTAAGCGAAAGAAAACTCTGCTTCAGTCTATTGCTGCCAGCCAGTAGCGGACATTCGTGATGGGCAATTCCCGGTCGGAAGCAGATTCTTCAACCTAAGACTAACTTGCCTATCCCCTGCACGGTCACGTAGTAATATCGGCACTTCACTCGTGACATTGGTACGGAAATGCCAGCAGAAATAATGCAAAAGGATGGGCTGAAGCTGACCATCACGCCGTGTAGCAGCCGGATTGGCTGTATCGTCGTTCGACTCGCGGGCACTGATCTACACGCGGAAATTACAACGGAATGGACCTCCTCTGCAGATCACCTGCCTCGACTCGACGGATTCTTCGCGTCGGTTGGGCAGCTTGAGGAAGGGGTTTCTAAAGAGTGGCTTTCTGAGAGCGAGGATTTTGCACTTTCGGCCTGTTTAGATCCTCATTTCCCGGGTTTGGTGTTCTTGCGTGTCTACTTGGGTTCAACGTCAGATGACGACTGTGATTGGCAAATAAATGGGTCTTTGTTGGTCCTCCCCAGCCAGGTTGAGCGCTTTGCAAAAGACTTGTCCGCAATTTGACGGCGCAGTCGGAGTCAAGTCTTTGAACCGAAAATCTGCAACCTGGCGTGTTGATCGCAAGCTTTTTTTTAGCGAGCTTTCGGCCAGAAGCAGACCCTCACCTTGAAACGAGTAGAAGCAAGAAGATTCGGAGTAGGAAAATGCAATGTACCTGCAACGCTAAGGGCGACCTGGTAGAGATTGGTCAGAGGTACACGGCGTTTGTCGCAGGAATGCGCTGCCTTGCAACGGCGGACTGGGTCAAACTATTGCAATGCCCCGGGTGTGGGCAGCTTTGGCGAACCGATGAGTGGGATAAATATCAAACGCTGTACGCGCGCAAACTGGACTCGCCCGAGGGCTGGGAATCAGCTGATATGGAATCCTTGATCAAGCTACGCATCGTCGAGAATCATGGCGGTCTGGATACGTCTGATTGTCTGACGAAGGACTGCAAGCAACATGTACTCAAGGGACGAGCCTATTGCGTTGACCATTTTTATGAAACCGGAGCGAGAGGTTGAACCGTTGAAACTGGTCAGAAGAGCGGGATTAAAGGACAGATCACGTTTTTCTGAATGTGGGCTGTCCCTGAAATCTCCCCCAGCCACTCAACCGTTCAACGACATCGGTTTTTCCCCACCCGGAGGCAAGCCAAACAGCCTCCGCACGCCGTTAAGAAACGCCCCATAGGGTCGCCCCAGAACCAGCATCATCACCGCTGCACCCAGCGTGCCGCGCACCAGACCTTCTCCCGATGCGCCACTGAAGGCAATGATCGCCGCATAGATCGGCACCTGAAAGCTGACCAGGGCAATACTGTCCCATATCAATCTCGACACCCGACCCTGACCGGCGCGCGTCATCAGCCAATCGCGCCAGAGACCGTAAGGTCGCGCGACGGGAATCATCAGCGCCGCGCCCAGCAGGCGCGCCTGCAGAACCTGATCCCAGGTCATGCCGGCAATCAAACGTTCATTGATGATGCCGGTGGTGGTGAAAAACAGGATCAGCGCCGTCGTGTCTGCAATAAATGCAGTCCGACGTGTTGGCTGTTGCAGGCGGTGCTGCACTTCATTTCTCCTGACAGTTATAGGCCAGTGCTTCATCGTGCTGTGACAGTCACAGCACCGCGAGGTGCAGAGGTTTGGCAAAGTTTCGCCGTCTGAAAATAATCTGAACCGCTGTCGGACCTGCTCGCCTAATGATTAGCTTGTGGTCAATCGCACAGGCGCTGTGTCAATAACGGCACACTCCGAGAGGTGGTCAACGTGGCTAAAGACGAAAAGAAAAGCAAAGACAAAGGTGACGCTTCGAAAGCCAGCAAGGATTTGAAAGACAAAAAGTCATCACCTGCGAAGAAATCAGCAGCGGCTTCGGCGCTTTCGAAGTCCTCCGACAAGGACAAGAAAGACAAGAAAAAAGACGCCGAGCCCAAGAAGTCTGCCAAGAAAGCCGATAGCAAGCCTGAGAAGGCCAAGGATTCAAAGAAGGCTGATAAGCCGGCTAAAAAGAAAAAGTGATCTTGAAGACAATAAAAAACCCGGCATTCGAACCGGGTTTTTTATTGCCTGCTATTTGGAGATCAGAGCGCCGCTTTGACCTGCAAACCAAACACCAACGCATTGTCGATGTCCTGCCCGGAAAACGCGCCCGGCTCGATGATGTACTGCACATTCGGGCGCAGGGTCAGCCAAGGCGTGGCCTGATATCCGTAGCCGAGCTCGATCAATTGCTCGGCGCTGTCCAGGTTCGGGAACGCCGTGCCGTTGTTCAATGCGGCGTCCTGCAGCACGTCACGGCTGCGCGGGTTGGGCACGGCGCGTCCGTAACCCAGGGCGACGGTGTCACGCGGGCGACCTTCGAACGGTTTGTACAAAACCACGCCGGTGCCGTACCACTTGCTGAAAGGCGAAGCTGCTTCGCTGGCCGCCGAGTATTGGCCGAAGGCATGCAGGCTGCGGCCTTCGGAAGTTGGCGAGTTCCAGACCGCCTGATCGATCAGCAGGTAATGACCGCCACGGCCGGAGACTTCGTCGTCGCTGCCGATGCGCTTTACGTCGGAGCTGTCGTAGTAGTAGCCGAGCTTGTATTCGCCGGGCAGGGTACCTGCGTGTTTGTACACCAACTCAATCGGCACCACGGTGCCAGTGGTGTGTTTCGGGCCAAGATGCCAGGCGCGACTGGAGTTGCCGTTGCTTTCCGGGTCGACGTTGAACGCGGCCACGCGCAGTTGCCACGAGGACGACAGATCGTATTTCACCCGCACGCCGAGGCGCGCGTTGGGGTAGTTGGTCCAGCCGCTGCCGCCTGACATGTTCAGCGGATGGCCGCAGAAACCGGCGTTCATGAAGTTGCACAGAATGCCGCTGTCGAGGCCGCCGAGGTCATTACCCATGGCCATGTAACCGAGCTTCACGTTGAGCGCCGGGGTAAACAGGCTGCGCTCGTAACTCAGTTCGGTCAGGCGCGTGTAGAGGCCACCGTAGTTTTCCTGGATCGGCAGACGGTTGCCGACCAGATCTTCCGAAGCGCTGTTGCCGCGACGGTCGTTGATGGTCAGATGGACCTTGCCGGCATTGTCGACGCCGTACAGTTTGCTCAGGTCGAACTGCACGCCGAGTTTGATGTTCTGCGAGTAGCGCGCCGAGCGGTGCAGGCCGCCGTCGGCGTTGTAGGCCATTTCACCGCTGTAATCGCCGGTGAACTTGATGCCTTGTTCATCCATCTGGTGACGCAAGCCACCCCAGTCACCGCTGAGGGTGCTGCGGGTCAACAGATCGGAATCGTTGTCGGCCAGCGCGGGGAGGGTAGTGGTGCACGCGACGCCCAGCAACAGGCCTTTGAACAGGTCGGAACGGGAAAAACCAACAGCCGATAGCATGTAAATCTTCCTGCAGAAAACTTGAGCAATAGGGGGAAAGCAGCGCGGCACCCGAAGGTGCCGCGCTTTACGTGAACAGCGTGGTTTACGGCAAGGCGTAAGCCATCACGTAGTCGCCGCGATCGGTCGACTGACGCGCACCACCGGCGGTGATAACGATGTACTGCTTGCCGGTTTTCGGCGAAACATAGGTCATCGGGCCGCCCTGGCTGCCGACAGGCAGACGTGCTTTCCAGACTTCTTCACCGTTGCCGCTGTTGAAGGCGCGCAGGTAGAAGTCCTGGGTGCCGGCGATAAAGATCAAACCACCTTGGGTCGACAGGGTGCCGCCGAGGGTTGGCAGACCGATCTTGATCGGCAGGTGCATGCGGATGCCCAGTGGACCGGTGTCTTCAACAGTACCAACCGGAACCTGCCAAGCGATTTTCTGGGTCTTCATGTCGATCGCGGTCAGCGTGCCGAACGGTGGTGCCTGGCACGGGATGCCGGCCACCGACAGGAAGCGGTTTTTGTTCACGGCGTACGGCGTGCCTTTCAGCGGTACGGCGCCCATGCCGGTGTTCAGCGCTTCGCCACCGCCAGCGGCTTGACCCTTGTTCTGCGACGGAATCATCTGAATCCACAGACCCAGGCGCATGTCGTTGACGAAGATGAAACCGTGCACCGGATCAGTGGAGATGCTGCCCCAGTTCATGCCACCCAGCGAACCCGGGAAGCTCAGGGATTTATCGGTACCCGGCGCGGTGTACAAGCCGTCGTAGCGCATGCCTTTGAAGTCGATGCGGCAGAGCAGCTGATCGTACGGAGTAGCGCCCCACATGTCCGATTCAGTCAGGTGCTGAGCACCGATTTCTGGCATACCCACCGATTTCGGCTGAGTCGGGGAGTACGGTTCGTTCGGGATGTTCGCCGCTTTCACCGGGACTTCTTTCACGTCGGTCAGCGGTTTGCCGGTGGCGCGATCAAGCACGTAGATCTGCCCGGCCTTGGTGCCGATGACCAGCGCCGGAATGCTTTTGCCGTCCTTGGTGAAGTCGATCAGGCTCGGCTGCATTGGCAGGTCGAAGTCCCAGAGATCGTTGTGCACGGTCTGGAACACCCAGCGCTCGTCACCGCTGGTGGCGTCCAGCGCGAGGATCGAAGCACCGTAGGTGTGATCGAGTTTGCTGCGCTCGACACCATAGATGTCGGTGGACGAACTGCCCATCGGCAGGAATACGGTATTGGTGGCCGGGTCATAGGACATCGGCGCCCAGCTGTTCGGCGTGCTGCGCACATAAGTGCTGCCGTCGGCCGGTGCGTTTTTGTCCTGCGGGTTGCCCGGGTCGAACGCCCAACGCATGGCGCCAGTCATCACATCGAAACCACGGATCACGCCGCCGGGCATGTCGGTTTGCACGTTGTCAGCCACGCGACCGCCAACCACCACGGTGGTGCCGGCCATCAGCGGCGCGGAGGACAACTGGTAGTAGCTGTCCGGGACATTACCCAGACCAGCCTTCAGATCTACCTGACCGTTGTTGCCGAAACCTTGACAGAACTCGCCGGTGTCAGCATCGACCGCGATCAAACGAGCATCGATGGTGTTGGTCAGCAGACGACGCTGGCAATTGGCGGCCGGTGCTGGTTTGGCTTCGATGATTTTCGAATTGGCCGGCTGAGCGATGGCGGCGGTGGCGTCGAAATAGGCCATGCCACGGCAGCGCTGCCAGACTTTCGATTGAGCGTTGATCGCGTTCTTCCACAGCTCTTTGCCGGTGTCGGCATCCAGCGCAATCAGGTTGTTGTGCGGAGTGCAGATGAACACCTTGTTGCCAACCTGCAGCGGGGTCAGCTGGTCTTCGGCGCCGTTGCCATCGCTCTCGGCGACGTCACCGGTGTGGTAAGTCCACGCGACTTTCAACTTGTCGACGTTGGCGCGATTGATCTGGTCCAGCGCGGCGAAGCGGCTGCCACCTTCGGTATTGCCGTAGTGGGCCCAGTCCTTTTGCGCTTTGTCCGGCTCGACCGGAGTCAGGCCCGGACCAGTGCCGGTTGCCGCAACGGTCGGGTGAGCGACGAACATATTGCCGGCCGCCACAGCCACGCCGACCGCCAGCACCGCAGCCACGGCGTAAGCGCCGCGACCCGCAACTTCACCGTTGGCACGCTTGAGCAGCGGATAGACCAGCGCCACGACCAGGCCGATCACACTGAACATGAACAGGCGCGAGAACACCGGCCAGAACACCAGCCCGGCATCGCTCACCGCCCAGATCGCGGTGCCCACCAGGAACGCGGCGAACAGCCACGCACCGGCCAGCTTGAAGCGCGCGATCAGCAGACCGGAAACGGCCATGACCAAGCCACCCACCAGGAAGTACCACGAGCCTCCCAGGCTGACCAACTTCACGCCGCCCGCAGCCAGCGCCAAGCCGAGCAGGGCGATGACGACGCCCAGCCCGACCAGAATGAATTTTGATATGCCCGAGAGGCGTTGACTCTGCTTCACGTTGAGTGTCCCGTTGAAATGAGGCGCGCATTATATAGTTAGGTAACTACCTAGTTAAATCACAAATTTCAACGTGAAGCGTAGTTCGTTGCTGAATCACGTGCCTGACGGGGGGCGTTTTAACCTCGGGACCGAATTTATTCCAACTGCCCGAAGCGAGATGCTTTTTTTCGACAGGAATATTGGTATTTTTGACAGGTCTAAGCCTGAGCTACTCAGAAGTGGCAAGAATCGAAGAGCCTGCAAGCATTCTTTGTAGAATTAGCGCATCCAACGGGCATTTATATTGCGACGATTGAGGGGCAGATCTTCAGGTATGGTGACCATGTGATCACCCTAATGAGGCTCATGTAATGGGATGTAGGCGGGGCACGCGTGTGCAATCAAATGGGCGAACGCTTGCAGAAAATCCAAGGTGCATATCCAACAGGCGACATTTACGAGGGTTTGCTTCTGTTGCATGCCTTCAAGACGCTCTGGAAAATGCCTCAAAATGAACCGTACGGGCTTATCAAGCTTGACCGAATGATGGCCGTAAGCCAGTATTCAAATGATTGAACGGTTATGATTTCTGGGACGATCAGGATTTTATGGAAAAAATTGTTTCTGATATGTTTGCTGAGCTTGATGGTAATAAATGGTCCAAATGCGCCGACCGGACGCCACGTTCAACAAGCTGCGTAGAGTGCCTGCGACTCCAGTACTTTGATAATAATGACGTAAGCTACGATTGCGTCGAAAAGCGCAAGCTTTATGTAATCCGGTTTCTTCCCGTCCATGCTGCGGAGAATCGAGCAGGTTTACGGCGCGTGTCTGAAAATGTCATAGCCAATATCCTGAGGTATGCGCCTATTCGGATTCTCTCTTTGGGTGGGGGGCCGGGGAGTGATATACATGCGACTCTGGAGTTTCTTAAGCAAGAAATTGAGGATTTCTCTCTGCATCGAATATTCATAACAAGAATGGATATTGAGCCGTTGTGGGATGATGTTGCACGTAATGTCATCCTGAATGTTGCAGGTGACATTTTATTCAGACTTGATACCATGCATGCGAATGTAATGGCGGGGCTCGATACCCTCAGAGAGGAGGACGAGGAGTTTGATATAGCGTTATGTTCCTACCTGATTTCAGAACTTGATGAGTCTGATCTTAAAGATCTAGGCAAAAAGCTGAGAAGAGTGATGTGGAATGGCGGGGTTATTGTGATAAACGATAGGGCTGAAATTGATGTTGAGAGAAAGATTCGAATAGTCTTTGAAGCTGCTAATGTTGATTGCTCAGAGGCAGGCAACCAAGGATGGGCGGGATTTCCTTATGCAGACGAAATCTTTCAACAAGTCAGGCCCAAAGTTAATATGAGTTCGACGGTGTTTTGGGGCGTTAAACGTGATAATTAGTGCTAGCCGAAGAACCGATATTCCTGCTTTTTACGCCGAATGGTTTATTAAAAGAGTGCGGGCTGGCTTTTTACTTACGCGAAACCCTTTTAATCACAATCAAATACGTCGCGTCTCAATGTTGGCGCAAGACGTCGAAGCTATCGTTTTCTGGACTCGCAACCCGACAAATTTAATGCCATACCTTCCGGAGTTGGATGAAAGGGGATTCAATTATTACTTTCAGTATACGATTACCGGGTATCCGCGCTCGCTTGAGCGCTCGGTTCCCAATCCGTATAAAGCGATTGAGGAATTCAGGAAGTTGAGTTCCCAATTAGGTGCGCGCCGCGTCATATGGCGGTATGACCCTGTTTTGCTTTCGAATCTACTGCCTCTGGAAGAGCATAAGCGACTGTTTCAGAAAATTGCAAAGAATCTATCCGGGTATACTCGGCGTGTTGTAGTGAGCTTTTCTGACTTCTATAAAAAGACAGAAAAAAACTTGCGGGATGTTGAGGGGTTGATTTGTTCCGATATTGCAAAAGATCGAGAAAGCTTGCAGAAGCTTACAGACTTCATGGCCAAGACTGCTGCCCAACATGACATGGAGATTTTCACCTGCGCCGAAGAAGTCGAGGTCAACGAAATTGGACACGGTAAATGTATTGATGAGCGGTTAATACAGGAGGTATTCGGACTTTCTTTGAGCGGTGACAAGGATAAGGGTCAACGGGAGTCGTGTGGCTGTATCAAAAGCGTTGATGTTGGGGTCTATAATACTTGCCTGCATGGTTGCTCTTATTGCTATGCGACATTCAGTCATGAACGAGTTATTTCAAACAAGCGAAATCACGATCCTGATAGTCCGTTTCTCGTAGGCAGCGCGGAAGGCATTGACCCTGACTTGCTTTTAGCAGTGAAATCCCAGGCGTCCTTATTTTGAACTGCGACGATGCGCGGTTGGCCTGTTGATAGAGTGAATAGGGTCGGGCTTTCATTTGAGTTGTGCCGCGCGGAAAATGCTGGCGTCGTTGCCTGCCGATAACGAGCGCGTCTCATTCTGCGAGCGCTTTGGCCCTGGCAATTGAAAACGCTTTCGGCAGGCTCGCGCCATTCTTCGCCGCAAGAATCTCCGCCATCACGCTGACGGCGATTTCCGCAGGCGTCTTGCTGCCGATGTACAGGCCGATCGGTCCGTGCAGGCGCTCAAGCGACGCTTCGGTTTCACCAAAATGCTCGATCAGGCGTTCGCGGCGCAGTTGGCTGTTACGCCGCGAGCCGATCGCACCGATGTAGAACGCCGGACCGTGCAGCGCTTCGAGCAGGGCCAGATCATCGAGTTTGGGGTCATGGCTCAAGGCGACGATGCAGGTGCGCAGATCGACCGCGAAGTCGCGGACCACGTCATCCGGCATGCCGACGATGCGCTCCACGCCGTCTACCGCCCACGTCTCGATGTACTCGGGACGCGGATCGCAAACCGCCACTTTGAAGCCGTTGAACAACGCCATGGTCGCCAGATACTCGGCCAGCGCGCCGGCCCCGATCATCAGCATCCGATAGCCCGGTCCCAAGGTGTTGAGCATCTGCGCATCATCGAAGCTGAACTGTTCCGGCGTTGCGGTCGGTTCGAGCATCACCTGACCGGACTCCAGCGCCAGACGACGGCGAACCAGTTGCCCGGCATCCAGTTGCAACAGCAACTCGTCAAGCGACTGCCACGCCGGGTTGAACTCAAGGATCAGTTCCAGCGTGCCACCGCAGGGCAAGCCGAAGCGATGCGCTTCATCGGCACTGACGCCATAGCGCACCACTTGCGGTGCGCTGTCGCTAAAAGCGCTGCCGCCATGGGCCGTGGTGAAGCGATGGATTAGGTCATCCTCGATGCAGCCGCCGGACACGCTGCCCACCACGCGACCGTCGTCACGCAAAGCCATCATCGATCCGGTCGGCCGTGGTGAAGAACCCCAGGTGCGCGCAACCGTGGCGAGTAACACACGTTCGCCGGCGGCAAGCCAGTCCCGCGCTGTGCGCAGGACCAGCAAGTCGATGCTTTCCATCAGTCTCTCCTCTTAGCGCATCTGCAGGATGATCGGGCTGCTGCTGGCCGGATCGGTGTGTTCACGCAGTTTGCTCACCGTCTGCGCATCAACCGCCGTGCTCTGATTGCCCCAGGTGCTGCGCATGAACGTCAGCACTTCGGCGATCTGCTGATCCGACAATTGCTCACGGAAGGCTGGCATGCGATAGGCGTCCGGCACGCCGGCCGCCACGACACGCTGCGAACCATTCAGGGTGATGTTGATCGCCGAGGCGCTTTCCTTGGCCAGTGCAGAAGTCGCGCCGGCCAGCGGCGGCATCCATTCAGGTTGACCCTTGCCGTCCAGACCGTGGCAGGAAGCACAGCGCGTCACGTAGGTATGCGCACCGGGCGAGTCCAGACGTTGCGCTGCCGACACCGCTTGATACTGCCACGGCGCGCCATCCCGTTCGCGATCCCCGGGAAGCGACTTCAGGTAGTGGGCAATCGCGGTCAAATCTTCATCGCTCATGAACTGGGTGGAGTTGTTGAACGCCTCGGTCATCGAGCCGTAGACCACCGCGTGCTGGTTGCGACCGGTCTTGAGGAACTGCACGATCTCCGCTTCGCTCCAGCGGCCCAGCCCGGTGTTGTGGTCATCGCGCAGGCTCGGTGCGTACCAGCCATCGAGCAACGCACCGGCGAGGTACGGCTTACCGGCCTCATCCAGTGCCTTCTCGTTGAAAGCCAGGCCGCGCGGCGTGTGGCAACTGCCGCAGTGGCCGGCGCCCTGAACGAGGTAAGCGCCACGGTTCCACTGTTCATCTTGCGAAGGTTTGGCCACGTAGGGCTCGGCGTCGACAAACACGCCGTTCCACAGTGCGATCGGCCAGCGCAGGTTCAGCGGAAAGGGAATGGTGCTGGGGATATTCGCCTGTTTCACCGGCGCCACGCCTTTCATGAAGAACGCATACAACGCACGCACATCATCGTCACTGAGTTTGGCGTAGGACGGGTAGGGCATCGCCGGGTACAACCGGCGACTGTCGGGTGCCACGCCGTGGCGCACCGCCCGGTCGAAATCCGCCAGGCTGTAGTGGCCGATGCCGGTCTCCGTGTCCGGGGTGATATTGGTCGCATGGATTGAGCCCAGCGGCGTGGCCATTTCCAGGCCGCCGGCGAACGGCGCGCCGCCCGGCACGCTGTGACAGGCCACGCAATCGCTGAGCCGGGCGACGTATTCGCCACGGGTGACCAGCGCCGGGTCGATGTCGGACACGGCGATCTGATGGTTTTCCAGGCGCGAGACAGGCTCGCGGGTGACATACCAGGCCAGCAGGCCTGCCGCGACCAGGCACGGCACTGCCAGCCAGCCAGCGGTTCTTGCGAATCGGCTGTTATTCATGGACGCTCCGGCGCTGATCAAGTGAAGGTGTGTCGGCTCATGGGCAGGCTGCGCACCCGCTGACCGGTTAGCCTTGCCACCGCGTTAGCGACGGCGGGCGCGACCGCTGGCAACGGCGGTTCACCGATGCCACCCATTTTTTCGCCACTCTCGACCACACGCACATGGACCCGAGCCATCCGCGCAGGCGGCAGGATCGGATACAAGTCGTAGTTGCGCGCCCGGGGTTTGCCATCAATCCACACGGCTTCTTCCACCAGGGTTTGCGACAGTCCCAGCGCCACGGCGCCATTGACCTGCGCTTCGACAATCGCCGGGTTGACGATGCTGCCCGGGTCAATCGCCTGCCAGATGTCGTGCACCTTGACCTGGCCGTTCTCGATGGACACCTCGGCGATCACCGCCGTCTCCGTACCGAACGGCGAAGCCATGGCCACGCCGCGTGCACGTTTACTGCCGTCCTCGGCGGTAAACGGCCCGCGCTTCCAGCCGCCCGACAGTTCACCCACCGCTTGTAGCAGGGTGGTCAGGCGTTTGTTGTCACGCAGCAAATGCAGGCGCAGGTCGAACGGGTCCTTGCCACCCTTGTCGGCCAGCTCATCGAGGAACGATTCATAGAAGAAGTCGTTCAGCGAATTGCCCACCGAACGCCAGTAACCGAGCATCGCAGGGCCTTTGACGTAGATCTGCGCGATGCGTTTGTTAGAGATCGCATAGGACTTGCCCGACAAGCCTTCAAGCGCCGTGGGGTCGAGTTTTTCACCTTGCTTGCCGGCGAGCGCTTCGGTCGGGCCTTCGGTGGCGCTGATCGCTTCGATTGCCAGCGGCCAGCCGTCGCTGTCCAGCGCAGCGCGGAAATTCACTGCGGCAACCGGGCGCAGCACGTCACGCAGGAACTCTTCTTCGCGACTCCAGATCAGTTTGACCGGTCGGCCAACGGCCTTGGACAACGCGATCGCCTGAGGGTAGGGACTGGCCGAGTCGTAGAGAAAATGCCGGCCAAAGAACCCGCCCAGCAGCGGGGAATGCAAGGTGATGCGCGAAAGATCGAGGCCCGTGCGTTTGGCGATGTCGGCGCGGAACATGTCCGGCGCCTGATTCGGCAGCCAGACTTCCAGCGAACCGTCGGGGTTGAATCGGGCCAGTGCTGAAGGCGGTTCCAGTTGACCGTGGTTCAGGTATTGGTTGTGGTAAGTGGCGTCGATCCGGGTCTTGGTGTCCTTGAAAATCGACGCCACGTCGCCTTGGTTTTCATCATCTTTGGCCGGGCCTTTATCTTCCGCGAGGCGTTTGAACCAGGCATCGCTGGAAAAGTCAGCGGGCATCGGCCGCACTTTGCTGTCGGCCGTTGGCTCTTGCCAGTCGACCTGAATCGCTTCGACCGCACGTTTGGCGTGCCACCAGCGCTCGGCGACTACCGCCACGGCGCCCGGCAGACGGTGCACGGAATGCACGCCTTTCATGGCCTTGACCTGCTCTTCGTTGCGCAGGTTGCCGACCGTCATGCCCAGGCGCGGGGCATGTTGAACGGCGGCATGGAGCATGTCATCGACCTTCAGATCGATGCTGTACAGCGCCTTGCCGGTGGACTTGTCGTAGGCATCGAGGCGTTTCACCGGTTTGCCGATCCAGCGGAACTGGCTCGGATCACGCAGCTTCACAGAGGCCGGATCGGGAACCGGCAGATCCATCGCCCGCTCGGCCAGTTCACCGTAAGCCAGCGAGCGGCCCGACTTGGCATGCACGACTTTGCCGGGCTCGGTGCTCAACTCGCTGACCGGCACGCCAAGTTGCTGCGCGCCCGCCTGCAATAACATGGCGCGGGCGAGGGCGCCGAGGCGGCGCATGACCGGGTAGCTCATGCGCACAGACATGCTGCCGCCGGTGATACGCATGCCGTTTTCCAGCACCACATAGGCTTCGCCGGGCGGTGCGGCTTCTACCAGAAAGGTCGATGGATCGGCATCCAGCTCTTCACCGACGATTTGCGCCATCGCCGTGAACGTGCCTTGTCCGCCTTCCATGAACGGGCAGAGCAGACGCACGCGGTTGTCCGGACGGATCTCAAGAAACGCCGGCACCTGCGTGCCGCGTTCGGCCGTCGCCGCTGCAACGGCAGCTTGCACGCGCGTCGCCCCCAGCGGCAGGCCGAAGCCGAGGACCAGTGCGCCGACGGCGGTGCCGGTGAGAAAACGTCTACGCGAAACATTGATCGGTTCGTGCAGATCCAGTACCGAGGCTTGCTGTGAAGGGTCGATTCGCACGTTCATCACGCGTCTCCCTTGCCGGCAAGCTCATGCACGGCGGCATGAATCGCGTTGTAAGTACCGCAGCGGCACAGATTGACCATCGCCGCCTCGATCTGCGCATCACTCGGCTTGGGGTTCTGTTTGAGCAACGCGGTGGCGGCCATCACTTGCCCGGACTGGCAGTAGCCACACTGGGCGACCTGCAGATCGACCCAGGTCGAGACCACCCGTTTGCCCACGTCATCGCTTTCGATGGCCTCAATGGTGGTGACCTCGCGGCCGACCACACCGGCCACCGGCGTGACGCACGAGCGCACCACATTGCCATCCACCAGCACCGAACAGGCGCCGCATTGCGCCAGTCCGCAGCCGTACTTGGTCCCGGTCATGCCCAGATCATCGCGAATCACCCACAGCAAGGGTGTATCGGCGTCGGCATCGACCTGATAGGTCTTCTGGTTGATTCGTAGTTCCATGATTCACCCGCTGATCATCGGTTGACGTGCATTGTTATGAGCGGTGACACGCGGCGAGGCGCATCAGCGTTTTTCGTTCAATTCGCTATTGTGCCGAGCGCTTCTGCTTCAAATGGCTGCCCGCGCAGGAGGGCGATGTCACGACTCGGCGCGGTGCCGAACAGGCGGCCATATTCACGGCTGAACTGCGAAGGGCTTTCATAGCCGACCGCAAACGCCGCGCGCGAAACGTCGAGGCGCTCGACCAGCATCAGCCGCCGCGCTTCGTTGAGGCGCAGCCATTTCTGGTACTGCAGCGGACTCATACCGGTGAGCTGACGGAAATGATGGTGAAAGGTCGGCGCGCTCATCTGCACACGCGCGGCCAGATCGTCGATGCGCAGGGCATCTGCGTAGTTGAGCTTGAGCCAGTCAATCGCCTTGGCGATGCGATAACCCTGACCATCGACGGCCGTGATCTGCCGCAGCCGTGCACCTTGGTCGGTATGCAGCAACCGATAGTGGATCTCGCGCAAAATCAGCGGCGCCAGCACCGGGATCGCCTCGGGTTCGTCGAGCAATGCCAGCAGGCGGTCAAGTGCGCCCTCCAGCGCGGACGACAGGCTGCCAATCGCGGCGCCGGTGCCCGTTGATGGCTGCCGCTTGGCCGGCAAGCCGCTCTTGGTGATGACTTCGGCGAGCATGCTCACATCCAGTTTCAGCACCAGACCGACACAGGGCTGTTCGGGACTGGCAAGCGTCACTTCGGAGTTGGCGGGCAGGTCCAGCGACGTCACCAGAAACCGCGAAGGGTCATAGCTGTAACCCTCACCACCAACCCACAAACGCTTTTCGCCGCGACCGACGAGAATCAGGCTGGGTTCGATCATGCACACCACGGGGGGCGCCGGCTGGTCGCGACGAAACAGCGACAGTCCGGGTATGGCCGTGGCGAAGTCACCCGGCGCGCTCACGCGCGGGTCGATGTTCACCGCCAAAGGCGATTCCTGGGGCAGAGGGGTTGGGATCATGTCGGGTCACTCCTGTTGAGCGAACTCTAATGCGCGCGCGAGACGTTTCCTATCCATCACCCTGCATCGCCAGAGGATCAGGCAAGCATTCAAGAGGAATGCACTAGGGAAGGGCCGGATTGACCGGGAGAATGTGTCTATCTGTTTCAGGGGCGGTGCCAGGATGGGCGACACACTGCTTGCCCCTGCGCATCACATCCACCCGTTTTTTCGCATCACAGGTCGTTCCAATGACATTTCCTTCTACAGATCCTTCCAAAAAAACAGGCGGCTGGAGCGCCGTGCTGGCCATGTCGCTGGCCGCATTCGCTTTGGTCGCTTCAGAGTTCATGCCGGTCAGCCTGCTGACGCCGATTGCGGCAGACCTGCACATCACCGAAGGCCAGGCCGGGCAGGGGATTTCCGTGTCGGGCGCCTTTGCCTTGATCACCAGCCTGTTGATTGCATCGGTCGCCGCTCGCGTCGAACGCAAGAAATTGTTGCTGGGCCTGACCTTGCTGATGATCGTCTCCGGCACGGTGGTCGCGATCGCACCGGGTTACCCGTCATTCATGTTTGGACGTGCGTTGATCGGGATAGCGATTGGTGGTTTCTGGTCGCTGTCGGCGGCGACAGCAATACGTCTGGTGAAGCCTGAACAGGTTTCGCGAGCGCTGGCCATCGTCAATGGCGGTAACGCGCTGGCCACGGTCATCGCCGCTCCGGCGGGCAGTTTTCTCGGCTCGCTGATCGGCTGGCGCGGCGCATTCTTCTGCGTGGTTCCGGTCGCGGTGCTGGCAGCGGTGTGGCTGCTGATCAGCCTGCCGTCGTTCAAGGCCGAGCGCCAGGCCGGTAGCGGCAACGTTCTGCGGCTGATGAAGCAATTGCCAGTGGCCTTGGGCATGGTCGCCGTCAGCGTGTTTTTCATGGGCCAGTTCATGCTGTTCACCTACCTGCGGCCCTTCCTTGAAGGCGTGACGGGCGTCAGTGTTTCAACGTTGTCCTTGATGCTGCTGGGGTTGGGACTGGCCGGCTTTATCGGCACCTTTCTGATCGAACGGTTTATGGGCCGCGGCCTCTACCGCACGTTGACCGTCATCCCGCTGATCATGGCGGCCATCGCGCTGGCGCTGGTCAGCTTCGGCAAATCACCGGTGTTGACCGCCATTTTGCTCGGTCTCTGGGGACTGGTCGCCACGGCCGCGCCAGTCGGTTGGTGGACATGGCTGGCGCAAACGCTTCCGGATGATGCGGAGGCTGGAGGCGGCTTGCTCGTGGCGATTGTCCAATTGGCGATCGCCGGTGGCGCAATCATTGGTGGTCTGGCTTTTGATTTGAGTGGTTATAAAGCTACGTTCGAGCTTAGTGCCGCTGTCTTGGTTGTCGCGTCGGTGCTGGCCTGGTTGGCGGGGCGCAATGCGACGGAGGTTCATCTTGTTGAGTCGGCAGTTCATTAGGAGGCTGTTCCCGGCGATCCTGAGACCCGATTTGTCTGATCAAGCAGGAAGCTGCTCAGTGCGCCAATGACGGTTGGGTCGCGACCGAGACAGTGAAGACCACGACAAACAGCACGACGACTCCCCAGAACAACACCATGACTGTCAGCATGACAACCTTAAGGCCTTGATAAAGCCTGCGCAGCCAATGACCTTCGGGTTTTGCTTCAGAGCGGCTTCTGAGTAGGCCTTTCAAATAAAAACCGAGGAGCGCCAACAGCGCGCCATCGATCGCCAGCGCAGGCAGACCGGCTATAGGGAAAATGCTTTCCCACCGATAGAAAGAAGACCGGCTCAGGAAGACCACATAGCAAACCAGGCTGCCGTAGGGCAGTGCTCTCCACCATTTTCCGGCCAGCGCGCCGACCATCAGGCACATGATCACCATGAAAGGGCTGAGGAGAATATGGAGCATCCACTCCAGTACGTTGGGCAAGTAGTCCGGGGAATGGATGTTGCGCCAGAGGTGTTCCAACATTGATCGGGTTCCTTCCTTCTCGGGAGTCAGTGCGGTTGCGGTGCTTCCGTGCTACTGCACGGTATCGACGTGTTTTCGGGTTACATAAGGGTGTTATATGAATTGGGTAAGAACCGACGTTCGCGAAGGACCGGTTCCGCCCCGTAACCACCGTTTACACAGCTCGATTGCTAGAGTTCCAGCCAGTCAGAATGAAGCTGCGGAAATCGCTCTTGCAGCCACTCGATAAAAGCTTGAACCTGGGGCGCCAGATGAGTCCGGCTCGGGTATAGCAACGACACCGGGCGAGGGGCTGGCCGATAAGGCTTTAGAATTTCCACCAAACCGCGACTTTCCAAATGCTTGGCCACGGCGATCCCGGGTGCCTGAATTATTCCGAAGCCCGACACACCACACTGAACGTACGCATTCGACTCGGTGACGGTGATGCCGGCGTCAGGCACAAAGGATCGATCCTGACCTTTCACCGAAAAATGCCAGGGCAATGTCCGGTTGCTCTGACCGGACAAGAAGTTGACGCCTCGATGGGAGGCCAGATCGTCGAGTGTCTTGGGTTCGCCATGCTCGTTCAAATACCCGGGCGCGGCACACGTCACCATCGTCGCCATCGCGATAGGGCGAGCGATCAAGGTGGAATTCGGTAGATCGCCGATACGCAACGCACAGTCGACGCCTTCGCCGATCAAGTCGACGGCCCGATCAGTCACGCCCAGAACCATGTTGATACTGGGGTAGGAGACGGTGAATTCTTTAAGGCTATTGATGAATTTCATCTGCGCGAAGGCGCTTGGGATATCGACGCGCAGCCGGCCTGTGAGCGTTGCTCCTGATCGATCGAACATTGAGGTCGCAGCAGCAATACCCGCCAGAATTTCCTGTACCCGCTCATAGAACCTCTCGCCCTCGGCGGTGAGTGCGACCTTTCTCGTGGTGCGCTGGAACAAGCGCACGCCCAGTGACGTTTCCAGCTCCTGGATATACCGAGTGACCTGCGGTCGCCCGATGTCCAGCGATTCGGCAGCTTTGGTAAAGCTGCCAAGTTCGGCAAGCCTGGCGAACAGTCGCATCGATTGAAGCAATTCCATGACGCTTTCCTATGAACCCGGACATCAACGGTTGAACATGATTGTTATCCAAGAATAGAACAATCATGTCTTTTTTCACGCATTTATTGCGCACCTTCAACAGCGAAAAATGCACCCAAGGCGGAACCGGTTCTGGTTCGAGGCCATTGATGTGTAATTGGAGATTGGCAATGAAAGCTTGGTTATTGAACGATTTCGGACTCGACAACCTGCAATTGGGAGAGGTTGCGACCCCGCAACCCAAGGCTGGCGAGTTACTGGTGAAGGTCGGCGCTGTCTCGCTCAACTTTCGCGACAAGGCTATCGTCGACGGCATTTATGAACCGCACATGGTGCCAAAACCGCTGATTCCGGTAAGCGATGCAGCCGGCACGGTGGTCGCCATTGGTGACAACGTCACGCGTTTTAAAGTCGGTGATCGCGTCAACTCCCACCTTTATTCACGCTGGCTGGATGGCGAGCCAGGGCCGAACGAACCCGATTACTGCTTCGGTTCGCCGTTGCCCGGCGGTCTGGCCGAATACATGATCATCCATGAAGACAGCGCCGTCGGTGCTCCCGACAACATGAGCGACGAGGAGGCGGCAACACTGCCCATTGCTGCGCTCACAGCCTGGTATTCGCTGGTGGACTTTGGACAGATCAAGGCAGGACAGACCGTATTGGTTCAAGGTACTGGAGGGGTATCGATATTTGCCGTGCAGATTGCTACTGCACTTGGCGCGAAGGTCATCGCAACGTCGAGCAGCGACCAGAATCTGCAAACTGTGACGGGGCTGGGAGCTGTGGCGGGCATCAACTACAGAACCACCCCGAAGTGGGCGGACGAAGTGCTGAAACTAACCGACGGCAAGGGCGTGGATCTGTTACTCGATGTGGCCGGTGGCAGTGGCATCAATCAATCAGTCGCAGCAACCAAGGCATCGGGGCGTATTGCGCAGATCGGCTTTCTGACAGGACAAACCGTTGAGCTCAATCTGATGCCACTTATTTTCCGTCAGACGACCATTCGCGGAATCGCCGTGGCGCCGCGCTCATCATTCGACCGGATGAACGCGTTCCTCAACGAGCACAAGATCCGTCCCGTGATTGATCAGGTTTATCCGTTCGAGAAAGCACGAGAAGCTTACGAGCATCTCGCGAGGGGAGCATTTGGGAAGGTTGTGATCAAAGTCGCTTGATAACGTTAAGGCGCCAATTTTGGCGCCTTTTTTTCGCTCATCGCAGCAGATTCTGATGTCAACGCATAAGCAAGGGCTGCCGGACGACCCAAGTCATCAAGGCGTTACATGAGTTTGAAAAATCTTGCTAATCACAGTCCACTTGCCATCAACTTTCAGCAGATGAAAAAAGTCAGTGAAAGAGATACCTGACATGTCGTTGGCGTCGATGCGAGCGCTCGCAGCCGTACCGACGACTTCGACGCGAACGATAGCCGCCGGTGCATCAGGAGAAGGGCGGAAACCCTTGTCGATCCCGTCGAACAGGATTGAAATTGCGCCGCCCGCCAGCTTGCCGTCGCCATCGACACTGAACATGGTTGCCTGCTCACTGAAAGCTGGCTTCATGATGCTGCTTTTGGCCTGCTTGCAGCCCTCGATGTACTGGTTAAGCACCTCGGTGATGGCTTGGTATTCTTCAACGTAAGTTGGCTTGCTCATGTGCTTGCTCCTGCTTCATAGGATTAGTGCAACAAAGGCATCAGGCTTTGGTATCAAGCCAGAC
The DNA here is from genome assembly GCF_013363935.1 of Pseudomonas sp. 43A. Taxonomy (NCBI): domain Bacteria; kingdom Pseudomonadati; phylum Pseudomonadota; class Gammaproteobacteria; order Pseudomonadales; family Pseudomonadaceae; genus Pseudomonas; species Pseudomonas sp. 43A. The sequence goes on along the minus strand of NZ_CP054880.1, from coordinate 3,896,748 downwards.
AGATCCATAACGTGTGTAGGCGGTAGGAATCTCAATGATTTCCTTAAGATCATCTGCAGCGGTGCGAACCCAGAATGGATCTCGGAGCATTTGCCGCCCGACAAACACCAGATCAGCTCGGCCGTTCTGCAAGATTTCTTCAGCCTGACGTCCACTCTGAATCACACCCACAGCGCCTGTTGCTATATGCAACTCCTTACGCAGTAATTCGGCGGCCGGCACTTGGTAACCCGGGTAGGTCTCGACCTTGACCATCTTGATCCCGCCGGAGCTGCAGTCGATCAAGTCAACGCCCTGCGCTTTCATCCAGCGACCATATTCGAGGAACGACTCGGGCGTGTTTCCGCCTTCGGCGTAATCAGAACTGGAGATGCGAACGAACAGAGGGCGATCCCCCCAATGCGTTTTGACCTCTTCCAGCACCTCGCGCAGGAAGCGATAACGACGCTCGGCATCTCCGCCATATTCGTCGTCGCGGGTATTAGCCAACGGCGAGAGAAACTCACTTAACAAGTAGCCGTGCGCGGCATGGATCTCAAGCACATCAAATCCAGCGTCGCTGGCCCGTCGTGCGGCATCGCCGAAAAGCTTTACCAGAGCCGGAATCTCGTCAGCCGCGAGTTCGCGAGGAACAGGGCTGGTTTCCGTAAATGGAATCGCCGATGGCGCGATGTGAATCAGACCGGGCAGGTCAGCATTGCGCCCCGCATGGCCGATCTGAGCGCCGGCTTTTGCACCAAAGCCGTGAAGCAATTCTGTTAGCGCCTTCAAGCCGACAACGTGCTCATCGCTCCAGATGCCAAGGTCACCGGCTCCAATACGACCGTCAGCCTGAATGGCCAGCGTTTCGGGAAAAATCAGCGCAGCCTGACCCAGAGCACGAGCGCCGTAATGAACGCGGTGCCAGTCAGTGACGAAACCATCATCCGCCGCCATATGCATGCACATAGGGGACATGACGACCCGGTTTTTCAGGGTGAGGCCCTTAATTTCATAGGGTGATAACAACAAACTCATCTGTCCGGTTCCATAGTGGTGAATATGGAATCCATGCTAACTTTTGCAGCACATCGACGTAAGTACGCACAATTTTGTGCGGTAGGCACACTTTTTATACCAAGGTGATAACAGTGAAAAAATGTAACCCTCAGGACGAAATCGAGGCTTTCGCGTGCCCCGTGGCGTTCACTGTCGATGTCATTGGTGGAAAATGGAAATCGCTCATACTTTTTCACCTGATGTCAGGCACGAAGCGCTTCAACGAGCTGCGTCGGCTAATTCCAGATATCACACAGAGGATGCTCACACTCCAGCTGAGAGAACTGGAGACTGACGGGGTGATTCATCGCGAAATCTATCGCGAGGTGCCACCCAAAGTGGAGTATTCGCTTACAGCGTTAGGTAACTCACTCGCGCCATTGGTGAGTGCGATGCGAGAGTGGGGAGCAGTGCATGAACGCACGATCCTGGAACTCAGGCGTTCTGCAGTCTGTGACGACAAACTGGAATCTCTGGCTTGAATCATGGCGATGTTGAGAGGTGAAGGGGGTTGAAACTGCACGAGCGCAATCAACCGCGCGGATGAGGCGAATTTTTGAGATGGCGCTGCGGTTACGAAAAAATCGGGCCGCCACCTTATTTCATGTCACGCCATCGGCTTCGGGCGTGGAGATACGCTGTCAAATCGCTGTAACCAAGTTGAGCGGCAATCTCGGTTAATGACTCTCCTTGCAATTCAAGATGCATTTCCAATTCTGCGCGAATCTGATCGAGCAATTGTCTGAAGGTTGTACCTTGCTCTTCCAGCCGTCTGCGCAAGGTCCTTGGTGTCTGGTGCAGCGACTTCGCCAGATTGTCCAGATTGGGAATTTCACGTCTCGCTAGAGATCGTCGCGCTCCTTCAGCAACCTTGGCTGACCAACCGCTGAAATTCCGATGCGCGGCGATCCGTCGATCCAGTTCCTGCGTTAATAATTCCAACATCCCGTGATGACGGGTTTGCATTGGCAGGCTTAAGCTTCGAGGATGAAAATAGAAGCAGTTGATCGAGCAATCAAACTCGACTCGATCACCAAACCATTGGGTGTACTGCTTGTAATACGACGGACGCGAATGAGTGAACTTTGCCAAAATCGGCTGCACATTGTGTCCTGTACCTTGTCGTAACTGCGCTATGGACATCACCCCGTAGTGTTCGACGACATACCGCGCCAACTCTCCTGGCGCATCAACGTTCAATTCGACTCCGACGCCGTTTTCGTCATTTACCAACCTTACATTGTCGGTGTCCGAGGCAAGAGGTGCGTACCGGGCCCAAAGGTGCATAGCTGACAAAATATCGGGACTGTACAGGCAAAGATAAGCCAGGACATGCAAGTCCTGGGGTGTGAATAGCGCGAACAATTTTAATCCGATCGCCGGATCGATACGTGCCGCTTCGCGCCACAGTTGATCCAGTTCGATCAGGTTGTAATCCGTACTTTTCCGGGCAACCTGGCTATCAAGGAAGCGCTCCAATACCTGGCCCAGCCTGCCGCGATGAAAGCGTTGGGGTGGGCGGTTGGCCGGTTCTAGCTCAATTTTGTCCATTTCGCGCATTGGGAGGACTTGCTCGCAGGTTTCTAATGAAAGGGCATTGCCCGGAAGGGCCTAAATCGAGAGTGCCATGAATACAACAATGCTCGTCAATAACCCCGCTGTGATAGTAGCCGGGATTTTCCTCTCCTTCATTTTACTGGAACTTGCCTGTTCCTCGCTTCGTCAGCCGTCAGGTAGTAGACGTGACGTCCTCATTGAAGTCATCGGCTCCGGTATATTAGTGATGGTCACATTCCCTTTAGTCATGTGGCTAAGTGGCACGATATTGAATCAGACCATCCCGGAAATGAAGGGCGCACTGTCCTCTATTCCATGGATCGCAGGATTTGCGTTATTTCTACTGCTGGATGACATGACCCAATATTGGTGGCATCGCCTGACTCATCGGATTCCCGCTCTTTATGCATTGCATCGCGCACATCATTCCGCGCCTTATATGAGCATTCGCATCGTCTATCGCAACAATAGTTTCTACTATCTCTTGATGCCGGGTATCTGGCTATCTGGCGTGTTGATTTATCTGGGGCTCGCACACGTTTATTATGTTTATCTGATTATAAAAATGACTGTGATCTTCGCCGCACACAGCAGTGTTGCATGGGACGACAAACTTTATCGCATTCGCGCTTTACGGCCGATCATCTGGGTTCTTGAGCGAACCATCTCCACTCCATCCACTCATTCTGCGCATCACGGTTTGACTGCAGAGGATGGCGTGACTCACTACAAAGGTAATTTCGGTAACTTGTTATTTTTATGGGATGTGTTGTTCGGAACAGCCAAATTACCCGTAGGCGTCCGCCAGCATACGGTATCGAACACTTGTCACCGATAACCTGGAAAGAAGAATTGTTCTGGCCAATCGTTCGCTCCCATCGCACCGCACCCAAAGTAGGTAACGCTAAACAGAAGGCCGCACAATGAGTCGCCATATCGTTCTGCTGTCTGGATCGAATAGATCCAACAGTCAATCAATCAAAGTTGCCCATTATCTGCGCGAGCGGTTAGAAGCGCTTGAGCTTTGTGACTCAAGCGAACTAATAGATCTGGCGTCGAGTCCGCTACCGCTGTGGCCAGAAGAAGACACGCAGAAAGCCTGGAGTGTCCAGCAATCTTCCCTCAAAAAAGCAACAGCATTGATCGTGATCAGCCCGGAATGGAATGGCATGGCTTGCCCGGCCCTGAAGAACTTCTTTTTGTACGCAGGGCTCAGCGAACTAGGACATAAGCCCGCGCTTCTGGTTGGCGTTTCGGCTGGACTTGGTGGAGCCTATCCAATTACAGAGTTACGTTCTTCGAGCTATAAAAATAGCCGGATCCTGTATTTGCCTGAGCAACTGATTGTAAGAAACGTTGAATCAATGTTTAACACTGAATTTCCTTCAGATGAAAGTGATGTTCGCATCCGCGCACGTGCCGATTGGACTTTGCAGATTCTTTGCCAATACGATGACGCCTTGCGTACGATGCGAACTGCAATCAAACATCCACCTGAGTTCTCCACGGGGATGTGAGATTCTCGCACTTCAACAATTTCTCGTCGTTGAAATAGTACTGTCCGCTTCTGGCCGGAAGCCGCCGTTGTCGACCGTCAGCGTTCAGCCAAAAGCGGCAAGCGTCTGCTGATCGCCCGTTGTTACGTAGAGTTTTTAGCTGGCGCTACTCCTCGGATAAAAATCGTTTAGTGATCATTGCCACTGCCTCCGCCGGAGACGTCAAGGCTGTATCTATATTAAACGGAGCGTTATCCCACGGCTCGTACTCATGATCCAATACTGACTGCCAGGTGGGTGGCGACAGACCAGGAATATCAATCTTCCTGGTTTCTACCCGTCGCTGGTGTTCATATTTATCAGAGCAGACCACCTGGATATTCACTAATGGCGTACCGGCGCGAGTAGCGATCTCGCTCCACGCGTTTCGGCTTTCGATTACTGGGTTAACACAGTCGACTATGACAAGACTGCCAAAACGAAGATTGCTCAGAGCAAGCTCATTAGCGACCCTATAACCACTGCGCCCCACGTCTTGTGCCAGAGCACCGGAGTTTCGGATAGCCTGCTCAATCGTATCGATCCGCAGATACACCGCCCTTGCTTTGGTGGCAAGGTCACTTGCTATAGTCGTTTTTCCAGTACCTGGAAGGCCGCTGAAGACAATAAGCATTCTATGTCCTTCGATGATTGAGTTGACCCAGTCTAGGCCAATACCTACCGAAACCAATGTCCGCTTCTGGCCGATCTCTGCCCGTCGCGAGAGGAAGAGAAAACGGTCCAAAGCTGACGGTCAACTATTTAATTGGCGACCAACTGACAGTTCCAGCAAAAGAGAAAATTGGTAAATGGCGATATTTATATCGTCCATGGTTTCACCATCCCATTCTTCGATGGTTCTCAGTTCAGCTTTCAATGTAGCGATTCGCTCGGTGATTTCTGCTATCTCTGCAGGACCACATTTAGAGGCAATCGCCTTCCATTTTTCTTGGGGAATCTTCTGTTGAATGCATAGCCCTTCACGTGCCTGCATGATCAGTGCCGACAATCTGCTCATAAAAATCCTTACCTGAAGATGTCTTTAACGACGGCCATCAACTTCACGAGTATCCGCAAGTATCAGCTTATACCTGCGCTGACATCCGGTGATGCTCCAGCAAGAAGTCCACGAACAATCGCACCCGCGCCGGCATTGCCGGGCCACCGACGAACACCGCATGAATCGGTTCCTGGTCCCCGGGGTTGCAGGTTTCCAGCAGCGCAATCAGGTCGCCGCGCTGCAGATCCTCGCTCACGCTGAACTCTCCGATACGGGCAATGCCGGCGCCCATTCGCGCGAACTGTGCCAACGCTTCACCACTGCTGCATTCGATGTTGCCGCTGACCTTCAGGGAAAACTCTTTGCCATCACGGATGAATGGCCAGTTGGGTTCGGCACGCTTGAAATTGAAGCGCAGGCAGTTGTGCTGGAGCAGGTCTTCCGGTTCCTGCGGGACGCCGTGGCGTTGCAGATACTCGGGCGATGCCACCACGACCTGGCCGGTAGTGCCGATCCTGCGTGCGGTCAGGGGGCTGTCGGGCAGGTGGCCAAAGCGCACCGCGACGTCGGCTTGCCCGCCGAGGATGTCGACCACTTCGTCGCCGAGGGTGAGGTCGACGACGATGTTCGGGTAAAGAGCGCTGAAGGCTGCGACCAAGGGAACGATGGCCAGGCGTCCATGACCAAGGGCGGCACTGACCCGCAATCGCCCCTTGGGCACGCCTTGATCGGCGATGGCGTCTTCGACCTCGTCCATGTCGGCGAGGATACGTCGGGCGCCGCGCAGGAACGCTTCGCCCTCGGCGGTGAAGGTGATCGCTCGGGTAGTGCGCAACAGCAGGCGGGTGCCAAGACGTTGCTCGGTGCGCGCGATGATCCGGCTGACGGCCGAGGGTGTCAGGCCCAGTGCACGCGCGGCGGCCGACAGGCTGCCTTCCTGCGCCACGGTGGTGAACACACTCATTTCACCTGATCTGCCGTTGAAATCCACCACTTGTGCCTCCTACGCAAAGGTGATTGCCAAAAATGCTATCTACCGCCCGAAAAGACAGGATCGTAGCATTGGCGGCATAGATGAGGAGCTTTCCATGCGTATCAATCCACCACTTGTTGCACTCGCCATCGGTGCCTTCGGCATCGGTGTCACAGAATTCGCCCCCATGGGCATGTTGCCGGGTATCGCCGCGGATCTGGGCGTTTCCATTCCCGCTGCCGGTTTGCTGGTCAGTGCTTATGCGCTGGGCGTATTGCTCGGCGCACCGCTGATGACCCTGACCACCGGCAAGATTCCACGGCGCTATCTGCTGATCGGGCTCATGGCGATTTTCACCTTGGGTAATCTGATGTCAGCCCTGGCCACGGATTACTACAGCCTGATGGTCGCCAGGGTAGTGACCTCACTGAACCACGGTGCCTTCTTTGGCGTTGGCTCCGTCGTCGCCGCCACCCTGGTTGCCCCGGAAAAACGCGCCGGGGCAGTGGCGGCGATGTTCATGGGTCTGACCCTGGCGACCATTGGCGGTGTGCCGCTGGCCGCCTGGTTTGGCGAACTGTTCGGTTGGCGCAAGGCTTTCTGGGGCATTACCGGCCTGGGTGTGCTGACCATGGCTGCGTTGTGGTTCGCTTTGCCCAACGTGCGGGCGCCGCAAAGCGTCGGTGTCATGGCGGAAATTCGGGTATTGGGGCGCGGCCCGGTGCTGGCCGCGCTGGCCCTGACCGTCGTCGGCTCGAGTGCCATGTTCACCGTCTTCACCTACATCGCGCCGATCCTCAGCAGCGAGACCCATGCGTCCACCGCCTTCATCACCGCCATGCTGATGCTTTACGGTGTCGGGTTGACGCTGGGCAACATGTGGGGCGGCAAGGCCGCTGACCGCTCGATCGATCGCACCTTGATCGTCTCGCTGAGCGTACTGATTGTCGTCTTGTTGGCGTTCACCGTACTGATGCGCTGGCCGCTGCCGGCCGCCGTGGCCATCCTGATCTGGGGTATCGCCAGTTTTGCCCTGGTACCACCGCTGCAGATGCGCGTCATGGAAGCAGCCAAGGACGCACCCAATCTGGCCTCGGCGGTGAACATCGGCGCCTTCAACTTCGGTAACGCGATTGGCGCGGCACTGGGCGGTGCGGTGATCAGCAGCGGGCTGGGTTATCCGGCGATCTCCCTGGCCGGCGCGGCAATGGCGGGCCTGGGGCTGCTGATGGTGTTGGGGTTTGCGTGGCGTTCCAGAACGGTTGAAGCCGCCGTGGTGTAACACGTTCAACAATGCTCGGCGAGTTGTCAGTCATTCATAGGGTGAGTAAGCTGCCCCCATGAATCAGCCATCCCTATCTGCCTCCTCGCCGAGCACTCGCGGCCCTGCCGAACACGACATTCGTGACCAGATTGTCGTCGCGGCCAACGAGCATTTCAGCCAATACGGCTACGGTAAAACCACGGTTTCCGACCTGGCCAAGGCCATCGGTTTTTCCAAGGCCTACATCTATAAATTCTTTGATTCCAAGCAGGCGATTGGCGAGGCCATTTGCTCCAACTGTCTGGGCCAAATTGCTGCAGCAGTCGAGCACGCGATTAACGCAGAAGCGCTTTCAGCGACCGAGCGTTTGCGCAGGTTGGTGAAAACCGTGATCGCCACGGGCGTGGACCTGTTCTTCAACGATCGTAAGCTCTACGACATCGCGGCGTTTTCCGCCTCGGAGCGCTGGAACAGTGCTCAGGTGTATGAAGCGAAGATCAAGGGCTTTATCCTCGACATCGTGCGTCAAGGTCGAGAGGCGGGGGAGTTCGAGCGCAAGACCCCGCTGGACGAGACCGTCGAGGCGATCAATCTGGCGCTGCGACCTTTCGTCAATCCGCTGCTGTTGCAACACAATCTGGATTTGATCGAGCAAGCGCCCACGCTGACCACCAATCTCATCCTGCGCAGCCTCATGCCTTGACCCATCGCTGCAGAGTTTTCAGGCGATTCGGGTCAAGGCGACATCCCCGTTATTAAGTTTCCTGTTCCCGGTACATGAGTGCCGGGAGGGCGTTGAATTTTGCTTGATGTGACCATTGACTGAATCGGTCACATGGATAATATGGTTTCGCTGTAATGCTCGATGTTCTATTCCAGTGATCTCCATAGAGTCCCGATAATGAAAAAAACAATGCTTAAGAGCCCCGTGGGCCTGGCCGTCGTGCTTGTGTCTTCCAATGTGTTAGCCGGTGGCTTTGCACTCAACGAACAAAGCATCAGCGGGATGGGCTCCGGTTTTGCCGGGCGCTCTTCATCAGCCGAAGACGCCAGTACGATCTATGGCAACCCGGCGGGCATGGCGCGGCTTAAACGGGAGCAGGTCAGCGTGGGCGCGGCGACCCTGTTCGCCAAGTCTGATATCAGCCGCACGCGCAGTACGTTCGGCGGCAATGAAGATGGCGACATGGTGCCGACGACCACCGTACCCATGGGGTATTACGTCAAACCGATTGATGACCACTGGGCATTCGGCGTCGGATTTTATGTGCCGTTCGGGCTGATCACCGACTATGGCAGTGGATTTGCCGGACGCTATTACGCCAACAAGAGCGAAGTCACCACGCTGACTTTCCAGCCGACCCTCAGCTACGCCTTTAACGAAAAGGTCTCGATCGGCTTCGGCCCGACCATTAACCGTATCAGCGGCGAGATATCGGGCATGGTCCCCAATCCACTCAGCCCGGGGCGCAATGACGGCAAGCTGAAAAGCACCGGCGATGACACCGCGCTGGGCTTCAACGCCGGTGTGCTGGTGCAGGCGACAGACCAGACCCGCCTGGGGCTGACCTATCACTCCAAAGTCAGTTACCACCTGGATGCGAAAACCAAGGTCACCGAAGGTATCTTCAGCGTACTGGGCGTCAGCGGTCGCAGCTATGACGCGTCGCTGGACGTGGACACGCCGGAGTCGGTGGACGTTTCGGTCACGCATCAATTCAATAACGACTGGACGCTTTATGTCGGCAGTACCTGGACGCGCTGGAGCCGCTTCAAGGAACTGACGATCGAGAACAGTGGCTTGCCGCCGTTGCTGAGTGGCCAATTGGGCACGATCAGCGAAGAGCAGAACTGGCATGACACTTGGGCTCACGCGATCGGTGCAGCCTATCAATTGAATAACCAATGGGTGCTGCGCGCCGGTTTCTCGGTTGATCAGTCACCGGCCAACAACACCAATCGAGGGCCGCGCATTCCGACGGGCGACCGCAAGGTGCTCAGCTTCGGTGCCGGCTGGACGCCCGTGGAAAATGTCACGATCGACCTGGCTTATTCCTACCTTTGGGAGGAGAGCGTCGAGGTCAACGACACCTCGGCATCGAGAGGTGCCTACAGTGCCCGATACAAGAACAGTGCGAGCGGGCTGGGGACTTCGGTGAGCTACCGTTTTTAGTCGGGCCTGTCAGTCGATCCGTAGTCCGATGTTGCTGATGGCCAGGATGCAGTTATTTCTCATGTGGTGACCATTGACGATATTGGTCACAAGGCTGAGAATATGATGATCATCCTATTCCTCAGTAAGGGAATCTATGCGCCGGCTCCGACCTTTCCCCATTGCCGCATGCTTGTTGCCTCTTGCCCTGAGCGCCTGTGGCGACTCTTCCTCCGTTGCAGACCCTCGTACACAGGCGCCACTGGTCAGACCCGCTGCGGTTCAAGCGTCACCCGATGTCGCTCGCTCTTTCACCGGAGTGGTCGCGGCGCGCGTTCAGGGCGACCTGGGATTTCGTGTATCGGGCAAGGTGCTCGAGCGCCTGGTTGATACAGGGCAAGCCGTGAAGCAAGGACAGCCGCTGATGCGTCTCGACCCAAGTGATCTCGGACTGCAAGCGCGGGCGCAGCAGGCGGCGGTCATCGCTGCTCGCGCCAGCGCCAAACAGACAGCCGACGATGAGGCTCGCTATCGCAAACTGGTCGGCGTTGGCGCCATTTCGGCATCAGCCTACGACCAGTACAGAGCCGCCGCGGAGACGGCAAAGGCGCAGCTCAACGCCGCGCAAGCGCAAGCGGACGTAGCCCGTAATGCATCGGGTTATGCGCTGCTGATCGCTGATGCGGACGGCGTGGTGGTGGAAACACTCGCTGAACCTGGACAAGTCGTCAGCCCGGGCCAACCGGTGGTGCGGCTGGCGCGTGCAGGTCAGCGCGAAGCCATCGTGCATCTGCCGGAAACGTTGCGCCCGGCTGCCGGCTCCACCGCGCAAGCCAGCCTCTACGGGGTCAATTCAGCAGCTGTGACGGCAAAACTGCGGCTGCTTTCGGACTCGGCAGACCGTACAACGCGCACGTTCGAGGCGCGCTATGTGCTCGAAGGTGCGTTGGCCAATGCGCCGATCGGTGCGACCGTAACCCTCAGCATTGCCGAAGCCGCCGCCCAGACTCAGGCGTTACAAGTGCCCATCGGCGCCGTTTACGACCCGGGCAAAGGCCCCGGTGTGTGGGTGATCGCCGGGATACCGGCAACAGTGACCTGGCGAGCGGTTCAGGTGCTCGGGTTGAGCGATGATTCGGCCCGCATCGCTGGCGACCTCGCTGCTGGTGAGCAGGTTGTAGCGTTGGGCGCCCATCTGCTGCGCGATGGCGAAGAGGTGCGATTACCGCAACAGAGCGAAGCCAGCGTTGCCGGGAGTCGCCCATGAGCCAGGGGCGATTCAACCTGTCCGCCATCGCCGTTCGCGAGCGGGCGATCACGGTGTTCCTGATTTTCCTGATTGCCGTTGCCGGGACGTTGTCGTTCTTTCAACTGGGGCGTGCGGAGGATCCACCGTTTACGGTCAAGCAGTTGACCGTCATTACCGCGTGGCCCGGTGCGACGGCGCAAGAAATGCAGGATCAGGTCGCCGAACCCCTTGAAAAGCGCCTGCAAGAACTCAAGTGGTACGACCGCTCGGAAACCTACACACGCCCCGGACTCGCATTCACGATGGTGTCGTTGCTCGACAGCACGCCGCCCTCGCAAGTGCAGGAAGAGTTCTATCAGGCACGCAAGAAACTCGACGATGAAGCCATCAGACTGCCGGCCGGTGTGATCGGGCCGATGGTCAACGATGAGTTTTCCGACGTGACCTTCGCGCTGTTCGCCTTGAAAGCCAAAGGCGAGCCGCAGCGCTTGCTGGTGCGTGATGCGGAAACCATGCGCCAGCGTCTGCTGCATGTGCCGGGGGTGAAGAAGGTCAACATCATCGGTGAGCAAGCCGAGCGCATCTACGTTTCGTTTTCCCATGAGCGGTTGGCCACCCTCGGCTTGTCGCCGCAGGAGATCTTCGCCGCCCTGAACAGTCAGAACGTGCTGACGCCCGCCGGCTCCATCGAAACCCATGGGCCACAGGTGTTTCTGCGTCTCGACGGTGCTTTCGACAAGGTGCAGAAAATTCGCGACACACCGGTCTCGGTGCAGGGCCGCACGCTCAAGCTCTCTGATGTGGCGACAGTTGAACGCGGTTACGAAGATCCGGCGACCTTTGTTGTGCGCAATAACGGCGAAGACGCGCTGCTGCTGGGCGTTGTGATGCGCGAGGGCTGGAACGGTCTCGATCTGGGCAAGGCGCTGGATGCGGAGACCGCGCGGATCAATGCGGAAATGCCATTGGGCATGACCCTCGCCAAAGTCACCGACCAGGCGGTCAATATCGACTCGGCGGTCGGCGAGTTCATGGTCAAGTTTTTTGTCGCGCTGCTGGTGGTTATGCTCGTTTGTTTTCTGAGTATGGGCTGGCGGGTCGGTGTGGTGGTCGCCGCGGCTGTGCCGTTGACCCTGGCGATCGTGTTCGTGGTGATGGCCGCCACCGGCAAGAACTTTGATCGCATCACCCTCGGCTCATTGATCCTCGCGCTCGGGCTGTTGGTCGATGATGCGATCATCGCCATTGAAATGATGGTGGTGAAAATGGAGGAGGGCTACGACCGCATCAAAGCGTCCGCGTATGCCTGGAGCCATACGGCGGCGCCAATGCTGTCCGGTACGCTGGTGACCGCAATCGGCTTTTTGCCGAACGGTTTTGCCCAGTCCACCGCCGGCGAGTACACCAGCAACATGTTCTGGATTGTCGGCATCGCGTTGATCGCGTCCTGGGTCGTTGCGGTGGCGTTCACCCCGTATCTGGGCGTGAAGTTGTTGCCGGACATCAAGAAGGTCGAAGGTGGCCACGCAGCGATCTACAACACGCCGAATTACAACCGCTTCCGCCGTCTGCTGACTGCCGTGATTGCTCGCAAGTGGCTGGTGGCAGGCACGGTGGTCACGCTGTTTTTCGTCGCCGTGCCAGGCATGGGGCTGGTGAAGAAGCAGTTCTTTCCGACCTCCGATCGCCCCGAGGTGATGATCGAGGTGCAGATGCCCTATGGGACTTCGATCGAGCAGACCAGCGCCGCGTCCGCCAAGGTCGAAGCCTGGTTGCAAAAGCAGGATGAGGCGAAAATCGTCACGGCCTATATCGGCCAGGGTGCGCCACGTTTCTTCTTGGCGATGGCGCCAGAATTACCCGATCCTTCTTTTGCCAAAATCGTGGTGCTGACGGACAGTCAGGAAGCACGCGAAACCCTCAAGTTCCGACTTCGTGAAGCGGTTGCTGAAGGACTGGCCCCGGAGGCCCGCGTTAGAGCAACGCAAATTGTCTTTGGTCCTTATTCGCCGTTTCCGGTTGCCTACCGGGTGATGGGCCCTGATCCGGCGAAGTTGCGCGACATCGCCGAGCAGGTCCGCGGCGTGATGCAAGACAGCCCGATGATGAGAACGGTAAACACTGATTGGGGACCGCAGACCCCGACATTGCATTTCAGTCTCGATCAGGACCGTCTGCAGGCAGTGGGGCTGACCTCCAATGCGGTTGCCCAGCAACTGCAGTTTCTGCTGAGCGGAGTGCCGATCACCGCGGTGCGCGAGGATATTCGTTCTGTGCAGGTCGTCGGGCGTGCGGCGGGCAATATCAGGCTCGACCCGGCGCAAATCAAAGGTTTCACCCTGGTCGGCGCAGCGGGGCAACGCATCCCGTTGTCGCAGATCGGCGAGGTCGACGTGCGCATGGAAGATCCGATTCTGCGCCGCCGTGACCGCACCCCGACCATCACCGTGCGTGGCGACATTGCCGAAGGCTTGCAGCCTCCGGATGTTTCGGGTGTGATCCTCAAGCAATTGCAGCCGATCATTGAAAAACTGCCTTCGGGTTACCGAATCGAGCAGGCGGGTGCCATCGAGGAGTCCGGCAAAGCGGGCAAGGCGATCTTGCCCTTGCTGCCGATCATGATCGCCATGACGTTGCTGATCATCATGGTGCAGGTGCGTTCGATCGCGGCGATGATCATGGTCTTCCTCACCTCGCCATTAGGCTTGATTGGTGTGGTGCCGACGCTGCTGATCTTCAATCAGCCATTTGGCATCAATGCGCTGGTCGGGTTGATTGCGCTGTCGGGGATCCTGATGCGCAATACGTTGATTCTGATCGGGCAGATCCATCACAACACCCTGGAAGGGCTGGACCCGTTCCACGCCGTGGTCGAGGCCACGGTGCAACGTGCGCGGCCGGTACTGCTGACGGCAATGGCGGCCATCCTGGCCTTTATTCCCCTGACACACTCGGTGTTCTGGGGCACGCTGGCTTACACCCTGATTGGCGGCACGTTCGTCGGCACCATCATGACGCTGGTGTTCCTGCCGGCGATGTATTCCATCTGGTTCAAGATCCGCCCTGAGCACAAGGTTCAGACTGAAACAGTCAGACTGGCCTGAAATCGAGGCCCGCTCTGGCGGGCCTCTTTGTCTCCCACGTCAAAGCGTGGTGATCTGTCCGTTGCGGTCCAGCTCATACACCTTGTTGCCCTGCAATTTCTCCTTCAACCACCGTTCCGCTTTACCCAGCGGCCGCTGCCGCGCCCAGAGCAAATCCACACCAATCTGCCAGTCGGTATGCGGATACGCCGAGAGCTGTAGCTCCACCAGTTCCCCCTTGGCCAATTCACGCTGAACGAGCTGGCGGGGCAGGGTGGCCCAGCCGAGTCCGGCGCGGACCATTTCCAGTAACGCCAGATAGCTTTCCGCCTGCCACAACTGGGTCGAGCGCAGGTATTCGCTGCTCGGCAGTTTGCTTGCGTGGGCGCTGAAGGCCAGGCGGCGATGGACGTGCAGGTCGTCGAAGGTGACTTTATCGAGTTGCGCCAATGGGTGCTCGGGGTGGCAGACGTGCAGCATGATCAGTTTGCCCAGTTGCTGGAACGCCAGCTCCTTGGGATAACCGGGCTGTGAGAACGCCACACCGAGTACCGCTTCGCCGCTGCTGACCAGTTCGCTAACGTCGCCATACACCGGATGGCGGATGATCAGGTCGACAAAGGGGAACGCGGCTTCGAAGGCTTTGAGCACCGGCATGATCGGGCCGTACGGCGTTTCAATGGCGAGCGTCAGGCTGGTTTCGACGTTGTCCGAAAGGCAATCGGCGTGGGCTTCGAAGGTCATGCAGCGTTCGAGCACGGCTTCGGCCTGCACCAGCAACTTGTGGCCGCTGGCAGTGAGGGCAGGGCTGCGGTTAGTGCGGTCGAACAGGTCGACGCCGAGGTCGGTTTCGAGGTTGGCAATCGCCGCGCTGATGGTCGATTGAGTCTTGCCCAGTTTTCGCCCGGCGGCGGAAAACGATCCGCTTTTGACCACTTGGACGAACATCAACAGTTGATCGAGTGAGAAGCGCAAGCGGTGGACTCCTGGGTCGAGGATAGAGGTTTAAAGCAGATAACCAATCCAAATCAATGCCAGATTCGTGCCATCGAAAAAAGCGATGGTTGCTAATTTGGTTCATCGCAATAAACGTTCAACCATGGCCCCGCGTCAAACGATCTCCGGGGCGGATCTGACTTTCAAGCGCCCCTGAGCATGCCCGCGATCTCAAAAGATGCCGCACCTTCAGGAGCGTGTGAAATGACTACACAACGCATTCATCCGGTGGACGAGATTTTGCCACTGCGACAGTTGTTCACGTTTGGCTTGCAGCATGTGCTGGTGATGTACGCGGGAGCGGTGGCGGTGCCGCTGATTCTTGGCAGTGCGATGGGGCTGACGTCGGCGCAGATCGTCTTGCTGATCAACGCCAACCTGTTGACCTCTGGCGTGGCGACGCTGATTCAAACCCTCGGTTTCTGGAAGTTCGGCGCGCGCCTGCCGCTGATTCAGGGCTGCTCGTTCATTGCTCTGGCGCCGATGATCATGATCGGTAAAGAGTTCGGCCTCAGTCAGATCTTCGGGGCGGTGATCGCGGCGGGCTTTATCACCATTGCCCTGGCGCCGGTGTTCAGCCGCTTGCTGCGGTTTTTTCCGCCGGTGGTGATCGGCAGTCTGATCACCATTATCGGCATCTCGCTGATGCCTGCGGCGGCGATCTGGCTGGGCGGCGGCAATCCCGACTCGGCGGATTTCGGCAATCCGGCGAACTTGTTGCTGGGTCTGGCCACGGTCAGCGTGACACTGGTGATCTATGCCAAATGCAAGGGCTTCCTCGGCAACCTCAGCGTGCTCATCGGCTTGTTTGTCGGCAGTCTGATCGCAGCGGCTTGCGGCATGACTCACTTCAATCGGGTCAGCGAAGCGGCGTGGTTTGAGCTGAGTGCGCCGATGGCCTTCGGCGCGCCGGAATTCGCGCCGGTGCCGATTCTGATCATGACCCTGGCGATGCTGGTGATCATGGCCGAGACCACCGGCAACTGCTTGGCGATCGGCAAACTGACCGGCAAACCGACCACGCAACAGACTCTCGGCAACGCGTTCCGCGCCGACGGCTTGTCGACCATGCTCGGCGGTTTGTTCAACAGCTTTCCCTACAACGCCTTCACTCAGAACACCGGTTTGATCGCGCTTTCCAACGTGAAAAGCCGCTTCGTCGTGGCCGCCGCCGGGGCAATCATGGTGCTGATGGGCCTGTTCCCCAAACTCGGCGCGTTGATCGCCGCCGTGCCGACGCCAGTGCTCGGTGGCTGCGCGATCGTGATGTTCGGCATGACCACGGTGGCGGGCATTCAAGAACTGTCACGGGTGCAATTCGAGGGGACGCGCAACGGCATCATCGTTGCGGTTTCGGTGAGTGTCGGGGTGCTGCCGATGTCCTTTCCGGCGCTGTTCGAACACGTCGGTCCGACGTTGAAACTGGTGCTCGACAGCGGGATTTTCCTCGGAGCGATCACCGCCATCGCCCTCAACATCCTGCTCAACAACGAAAAAAAATCGACCGAAACCCTCGGCGCTGAACTGGCCGACTGACCTTTTGTTTTCCACTGCCCAGGAGTTACCCATGAATCAATTCACTCAGCTCATCCCGGCTGGCGTCAGCGATCTGGATCTGGCGTTGTTGCGCCAGACCATCGCCTTGTCCGAGGCATCGAAACAACGCGGTCGCCATCCGTTCGCGGCATTGGTGGCCGACCGCAACGGCAAGGTGATTGTCGAAGCGGGGAATAACTCGATGCCGCCGGAAGGCGATCCGACGCAGCACGCCGAGTTGGTGGCGGCCGCCGCAGCGGCAAAATTGCTGTCGCCGCAAGAGCTGGAACTGTGCACGCTGTACACCAGCGCCGAACCTTGCTGCATGTGCGCCGGCGCGGTGTATTGGACCGGAATCGGGCGAGTGGTTTATGCCTTGTCGGAGCATGCGTTACTGGGATTGACCGGTGACCATCCGGAGAACCCGACGTTCTCGCTGCCATGCCGCGAGGTGTTCGCCAAGGGGCAGCGCAAGGTCAGTGTGTTGGGGCCGATGCTGGAGGGGGAGGCGGCTGAGCCGCACAAGGGTTTTTGGTCGTAACCAGCTTTGCAACGAAGCTCGAATGGGGTGAGGTTGCGCTATCCAGAGACTTAAGAGCACTTGCTCGCCGAGAGGGAGAAGGTGCGAAGTTTTGGAACTGCCAGCCCTCGGCCGATGCCGAATGAGTAACCAGAACGAGGGCAAAGCAATGACTGAAGAAACAGCACAATTTCCAGAGGAAGAAGTACCGGATCAATCGACGCCGGCGCATTCCACAGAGGAAGAGCAAAAGCGCCTTAAAGATTTTAACAAGGAAGGCATCCCGCCCGGCAGTTGCTGATCGGTAGGCTCGGGACACATACCTTCGGCGCGTCGCTTTGCGACGCGCCATGAGGCGTTGGCCCGTGCCTGTGCGGCCATCGGCGGGGATTTCAAGCGTGTGTGTCAACGCTGAGTGTCATTTGGATCAATGTTGCCTGCAGCGCGTGGAGGTTGCCAGCGCATACAGAAATCTGATTTTAAATCTCGATTGTTCTTTGAGACTTCTCTTCTTCTGGCATATTCATTCTTTCGATTTTAGCCAGCTCTGCTCTGCGAGTGGCAAGTTGTTGCTGCATCTCGGCAATTTGTTTTTTTATGAGCTCGACTGCACTAATAGGCTGTTTGACCGTATTAACACCTTCTTCTCTGGAATCAATTCTAATCTTGTCGTCGCTAGTGGTTTTCTTCGTAAGTGATAGATGATTTTGCGAATCTGATTTTATGTGTTGGTTGTTCTCTGGTTTTTTCTTATAGATGGTTACGCTCATTGCACTGATTTTTGGCATGGCTAATTCTCTTGGCTTTCTCGGCTATAGGGCGTTGGGGCTATTGATCTCACACGGTTGCGCGTGAGTGCTCACTACGCCTTTTATGGTAATGAGTCTTCTGCGTGTGGATATAGGAATTGTCTTGTTTTTATGCGCCATGGCTAGACGCGCAGAAACGACAAGGCTCTGAATAAATCAGAGCCTTGATGTTGAAGATTGAAGAATTGAACGTGTTATTTCGATGTGTCTACGCTGGTAGAGCAAGAAAGCCGGTAATGCTCATAGTTCAAATCCTTTAGCCTTTCTGGAAGCTTGTAGGGGGCGGGGCAACTCTTGCCCTGCCACTTGATTGTGATGATGCCTTGATCTTTGGTAACAAGCGCTAACGCCTTGCCGGTGGGGTCGGAAAGTGCCAGTTGTTTACCATCGGCGTCCATCAATACCGCTCCGAATGGGAGGGGTTTGCCCTCGGCATCGTAGAGTTCGAACTGGATCCGTCGACCTTTGCTGCCCTCGAAGCGCGCGAGCACGACTGAACCTCGTCTCGGTACGAGTTGTTGAGTGGCGTTGTCCAACTCGATTTCACCGCCGAGATTGCGTGTATCCAACGTCACCCAGTTCACGCGATAGGGCTGTGCATTTGGAACGACGGCGTAGCCGTTGAGGCCGGTTTTCACGCCGGAGTAGCTGCTGACTTCTACCCCTGACATGCCAGGCACCGCCACCAGTGCGAATGTTTCGCCGACGGTCTGGCCCATGTTGATGCCCCCCGCGTGGGCCACGATCGACCCGGCCGCGCTCAGGTTCTGTGATTCATAACCGCTGCCTCGGCTGTAGCCCAATCCCAGATCGCCCATCGCTGTCCGGGTACTCAGGCTCAGTGAGCCGGAGCGATCACCTTGCACACTGCGCCCGGTCTGTACGGAATAGTAGGTGTCACTGTCTTCAGTCAGATAACCATTGATCCCGGCTTGTGTACTGGTGCCGGTGTTCTGATGATTGCTGGAAATATAGGCGCGAGGTGCGCGAGGTGTCGATCCGAGCGGGAATGAGATCGAAACGCTCAGTTGGGTGTCGTGAGTGGTGTCGCCGCGCGAGCCGAATTCCTCGGTTTTACTCAAACTGATGTTGTAGTTCAGGTCGCGCCAATTATTGTTGTAACCGGCAGAAAAGCTGCGCGAGCCACCGCGATCCCAATAGCGCTGATCACTGGCGTTCAAGTACAGCGAGCCGTACTGGCGCGCTTCACCCAGGGTCTGGTTGATCGTGAGGTCGGTACGGGTTTTGGCGTTACCTGCGCGCCGCGTAGCGCCGGTGCTGGTGTCCTGAACGTGGTCGGTCAGCGTGCGGTAACCCTCGGTCGAATAACGATAGGCGGCGAGGGTGAAGCTGGTATCGGTGCCGGTGAAGGTCTTCGCATAGAGCGCGCGTACGCTGCTGCCCTGGGTCGTTTTGCCGAATGCCTTGCTGGACGATTGCGTGACGTCCAGTGACATCGCGCCAATCGAAGTGTTCTTCGCCGCACCGACGGAAAGCGCCTTGAAACCGTTGCTGGCCTGAATGCCGGCAATGCCTGTCAGGTTGCTGGTCAGACCGTAGGCGAAAGTGCCGCCCAGGAAGGCCGGCTTGTCGTAGCCCTCGCTGTTGTTGTTGAATTTGCCGCTCGACAGGCTGTACTTCAACTGTCCCTCACGCACCATCGTCGGCAGGGCGGAGAACGCCTGTCGGGTGACCTTGCGCCGACCATCCGCTTCGACAATGGTGATCTCCAGATCGCCATTGGAACCCGATGGATAGATATCACTGATCTCGAACGGCCCCGGCGGCACGTTGGTGGTGTAAAGAATGTAGTTATCCTGGCGGACCTCGATCTTCGCATTGGTTTCAGCCACGCCACGAATGATCGGCGCATAGCCGCGCTCGCTGTCTGCACGCATGCCCTCATCAGAGGCCACCTTGACGCCTTGATAGCGCACGCTGTCGAACAGGTCTGAGTCGGAAAAGATTTCACCCGCGCTCAGTTGCCCCTTGATCGCCGTGAGGTCGCGCTGGATGAACGTGCGATTGCTGACAAACCGATTGGGCCGGCCGGTGGCACTGCTGAGGTTGGACTCGTTGCGCAAACGCCAGGCACCGAAGTTGATGCCGTTGCGCAGCCCCAGATTATTGGAGATTTGCGTCGAGTAATCGGTTTTGCTACGGGTGCTGCTCAACTGATAGTTGATGAACCCGGCGGCCACGCCATCGTCCCAAAGTTCTGGGTCAACATAGCCGCGCATGCCACGTGCCATAGCAACCTGCGGCACGCTGATATTGAGGCGCAGGCGGTTGGCGTCAAAACTGATACTGGCTTGCTCGATCATCGACGCAAGATCGTAGTGATCGGCAGGCCGTTGCTCATCAACCAGACCTTGCTCACGCAGTTTGCGCATGTCCACACCCAGCTGCTGTAACAATTCCAGGGTGATACGTGGCTCGACTTTGCCGTTGAGCGGGTTGGCCGCGAAATCAACGTCGCGACGACCGACCAGCGTGCCGTTGCTGAACACGTCAACGCGATATCGGCCCGGCAGAACGCTGTTGGCATTCAACAAGGGTTGCAGATCGACCGCCGATGAACCTTCCAGAAACAAGGTGTTGAACGCTTCACCCGCTACCGCGGCGGGGGCTTCGGCACCCATGGCGAATCCACAAATGGCCATATTGATGGCAAAGCACAATGGATGCAGGCAGCCCAACGCCGTTTTGTTTTTATGGCGCGCAACGTGATGCTTTACACAACTTGAAGATGTGTGGTGTTGGGAGGAAAACATGCAATTTGCCTTATCAGTCCGTGTTGCTTCAACCGGAGTCCGGAACTCGTAAATAGCTTGTAAATTGGCGGGGTGGGGCGGGGAAGTTATTGGGCGGATGCATCTTTCAAGCGCTCGGCATGACTTTCGGTAGCGCTGAGTGGTGCATCGAATCGTTGTTGTGCGCCGTAATCGTTAATGGCTGAAAACGTCAGACGCGGAGATCCAGGTGGCAACTCTTTCAAGTTGAATGAACGAACTTCGCCCGGAACGATCATTGTCGAATCAATCACCAACTCTGCTTTTTTTCCTGCAGCGACTTTCAGGTCGGCCAGCGAGACGTGGTAATTGCTTTGATTTTTAACTTTCAGTACCGACTTGCCAGCTTGCGTGACCAGTTGCCATACAAGTTGCTCCGGCGCTTGCGCGGCGTCACCGGTGAGTCCGTTCGGGCGGAAAAAAACCTTGATGCGCTGACGCACCGCCAGTTGCAGGGTGTTGACATCGGCAGCGCTGGCCTGAGGGATTTCCTGCACGTTCAGCCACACCACTGACTCTTTGTCCGCAGGCATGCCGCGGCCTTCATACAGAATCCTCAACAGTTGCTGTTGATTGGGTTCGAGTCGGGCCAGCGGTGGAGTCACCGCAAATGGCGGCGCGCTGCCAGCCGTGTCGCCGGCATCCAGCCACGATTGCGCGAGGATGGTTTGCCCGCCGTTGCGCACGGTGACGTTTGCCTCTTTGTGCGCGCCATCGAAGATGATCCGGGTGGAACTCAAGGAGATGCTGGCGAATGCCGAGTGCGTCATCAACAACCCGGCAAGCCCCAGGCAGAGCGGAAAATAGCGACTTAACATAGTTTTCACCGATTGATCTGGTCGGGAAGGACGAGGCACTGCGGCCCCGTCCAGGTATTACGCGCTGCTTATTCGTATTCGAGAACGAACGGCAGAGTGGCGTTACCGGTACCTGCAGTAGCGGTGGTCTTGTCGCCGGTGGTGACGTAAGCGGCTGCGAAGGACAGGGTGCCGTCGCCGCCAGTGGTGCCGTCGCCAGTCAGGCTGGTCTGTACTTTGGCAGTGGCTTCGGAGCTCAGGTCGATCAACTGGCCGTTGCTGTCCAGCAACGCGATACCTACGCCTTTGGCCGCATCAGTACCTTGCAGCTTGAGAACTTTCTTGCCATCAACCAGGCCCGAACCGCCGTTGACGGTTGGTTTGAACAGCATCGACACCTTGGTGCCGG
Organism: Pseudomonas sp. 43A; assembly: GCF_013363935.1. Classification (NCBI taxonomy): domain Bacteria; kingdom Pseudomonadati; phylum Pseudomonadota; class Gammaproteobacteria; order Pseudomonadales; family Pseudomonadaceae; genus Pseudomonas; species Pseudomonas sp. 43A. The sequence continues at coordinate 3,875,038 of NZ_CP054880.1, read as the reverse complement.
CGTTGCAGTTCACTTTCAGGTTGAAATCGTTGGCAGCCACGCGACCAGCACCCGGGGCAGAATCGGTGCCCATGTCTTTGATCGATACGCTGCCCATGTCCACGGCGATCATCTTGTCGTTACCCGAAGCGCCATCTACCGAGCAGGCATCGTTGTTGATGACGCCGGTGAAGCTGATTTGACCGCTGCCGCCCTTGACGGCTTTAGCGGCTTCTTCTGCAGCCAGTGCGCCAGTGGAGGCAGCCAGTACGGAAAGAGTGAGTACTGCGAAAGCGAACTTTTTCATGTTTATATCCGAAGTTATTGTGAAGTGCTGCATTTGAAATGCCTGGCCATCTTAGGTCGGTGATGGCGGTGGGTCTTTGAGATTTGTCTTAAAGCGTGGCAAGTGCGAGTTATTCAGCAATATCGGAAGTGCGTGTTTATATTTTCAGTCAATTGTATGGCGAACTAAATGAGACAATTCTCAAAGTCGCACGGGCTCTGTCTGGTTAGTATTCGCGGACGCAGAAATTCTCAGTCAATGCAAAGTTTGTGAACGGTCTTTCTGCTTGAAAGATAATTCAGACGTTTTTGCTATTAATGGCTGATAGAAAGAGGTTCCCGGTTTGTGAACACGCTTCGTATATTGGTATTGGAAGATCACGCCTTCCAGCGCACGGCTGCGGTCAGCGCGCTTAATAGTCTGGGTTACAAAAATATCTTTCAGGCGGCTGACGGCAAGGATGCGCTGGCTGTGATCTCCCAGGCAGGAGGTGTGGACGTTGCGTTGTGTGACTTGAGCATGGCCGGGATGGATGGTTTGACCTTTCTGCGCCTGGCGAGAGAGGCCGGATTGATTCGCGCAGTGATCATCTGCAGTTCACTGCCTGAGGACTTGTTACGCACAGTTGATCGAATTGTCACGTTGCAGGGCCTGGAATTGCTTGGCAGTGTCGGCAAGCCCTTGATGGTAGATGTGCTGGCGCCATTGCTGGCTCGCTATCGGCCGCACAGCCAGGTCGATGCCAAACTGGCGGAAAGTCATCTCGATCAGCCTACGGAGAACGAAGTACTGGAAGCGATACGCCGGCAGGAATTTCGCGCGTACTTCCAGCCCAAGTTTCATCTGCGCAGTGGTGAGGTGGATGGCGCCGAGGTGCTGGTGCGCTGGCAAAGCCCCAGTCGTGGGTTGCTTTCACCGGGTATGTTCCTGCCAACGATCGAGCGTTGCGGGCTGCTCGACGAAATGTTTTTCAGCCTGCTCACGCAAGGACTGAGTCTGCAGCGTTTTGTGCAGTCCCACGGCAAGCCGTTCAAGCTCGCCTTCAATCTCGACGTCACGCAGATGGCCAACCCGAACCTTGTCGATCGAATCAAGGCACTGTTGCGCATTCACGGCGCCTCGCCAGCCGGGCTCATATTCGAGCTGACGGAAACCGGTCTGCTGCAGATGCCCGAGATCAGCATGGAAAACATGGTGCGTCTGCGCATGCTTGGCTTCAGCCTGGCGATCGATGATTTCGGTGTCGGCTATTCTTCGCTGGAGCGACTGTGTCAGATGCCGTTCAACGAAATCAAACTCGACGCCGGCTTCGTGCAGAATTTCCAGCAGGCTCGCTACAGTGCAGTCATCCACGGTGCCTTGGCCCTGGCGCGCGAGCTGGACATGCGTGTGGTCGCAGAAGGCATTGAAACCGCAGACCAGGTTCATCACCTGGCTCGACTCGGTTGCCAGTGGGGGCAGGGCTTCTTCTATGCTCGACCCATGAATTGGGCGCATCTGGTCGATTGGCGTTTCGAGGGTCAAAAGTCGTCCTGGCGCCGCGCAATAGGTACGTCCGACCTTTGATCCGCGCGCGCGGTCTGACTTTTGGGACAAAGCCCTATTTCGTCACGTCTTCAAAACAATCATCATGTGCCGAGAAATCAATCAGATGCACCTGAAAGCTTCGGTGATGCCCGGGATCGGCTGCGGTTGCCAAGTGCTGATGATCCTTCAACTCTCCTCGTCATGGAGCTGCTCATGCATTGGTCAGTCGTGAATCCGTTACGCGTTGCCATCCTTGATGATCACTCGCTCATACGCCTGGCGATGAAATCGCGGCTGACGCGCGAAGCCGAGTTCAGTGTCGTGGGCGTGTACGGGAGCAGCGCGCAGTTGCTCGCTGGATTGCGCGAGACCGAAATCGACCTGCTGATACTCGACTACAAGCTGCACGATGGCGAGCTGGACGGGCTTAATCTGATTCGTCTGCTGCGCAAGCAATATCCAGACATGCGCATCCTCGTCTCATCCTCTGAAGAGCGCCCGGCGGTGGTGAACATGGCGATCGGAGCGGGCGTCAGTGGATTCTTCGGCAAGTCCCAGCCAGTCGATGACCTGATCACGGGCATCCGTTGCGCAGCGTCCGGCCAGTTGTACCTGTCGCCGGCAATGGCCTTCGAGCTTGATGTGCTGCCTGCGTCGGTCGATGAGCCTGCTGGTGCCAATGATGACGGCGCGGTGCACAGCGACGATTTTCTGAGCAATCCTTTGCTGTCGCCGAAGGAGAAAGAAGTCTTGCGCTGCTGTCTCGAGGGCATGGGGGTGACGCAGATCGCTTTGAAGTTCTCGCGCAGTCGCAAAACCATCAGTGGGCAAAAACAGGCCGCTTTCAAAAAGCTTGGCATTCGTGGTGATGCAGAGCTGTTCAAGTTGCAGCACAGCCTGACAGCCGACAACCAGGGATAACACGCTTATGTTTCAACTGTTGCGCGGTGTTTTGCTCGTCAGTGTGCTTTTCGTAGTCGGTAGCGGGTCGTTGTGGGCAGCAGAGCCGCGCACTCTGCAGGTGTTCGGTCGATCAGACTGCAAGGAGGTGCAGGTCGATCTGGGCAATGAAGACTGGAGTTGGCTGCGGCAGAAACGCAGCCTCGTATTGGGATCGGCGCTTCCGGATTTCCCGCCTTATGTCATGACCGCCAGCGGTACGCGTTATGAGGGCATTGCCGCCGACATCGCCTGCATTATCGGTCAGGCCCTGCATGTCGAAGTTACCGTCAAGGCATATCCCGACCGTCGCGATGCCATGGCGGCGCTTGAACGTGGCGACATCGACATGTTGGGCAGCTCCAACAGTTTCGAGTTGATCGACGGCCTCGTCACGCTCAGTAAACCTTATGTTGAAGACGTGCCGGCAATGTTCATGCGCGGCGATGATCGGCGACCGATGCCGGCCAATCTGGCCGGTTTGCGTATTGCGGTTGCCGACGATTACCTGCCATCCAGTCAGCTGCATGGTTTGTATCCCAACGCCGAGTTCGTACTTTTCCCATCCAACGAGTTGGCACTGGCCGCGCTGGCGTTTGGCAAAGTCGATCTGTTTCTGGGCGATACGGTGTCCAGCAACTATCTGATCAACCTCAACTACTTCAACTATGTGCGCCTGCACTCTTTCGTCAAAACGCAAACCAACGGTTTCAGCTTTGCCCTGCGCCGAGGTAATGATCAACTGCTGCGTCTGATCGACTCGGTCATCGAGTCGATGGGTGAGGGCAAGATAGCCGAAATCACCAAGCGCTGGTCCGGTGGCGGCGGGGCACTGACCCCCAAACGTATTGACCTGACACCCGGCGAAGCACGCTGGCTTGAGCTGCACCCGGTCGCGCGGTTCGTGATCAATGACGATCAGGCGCCATTTGCGTTCTTTGATGGCGATGGCAACTTTGGCGGAATCGGCGCCGATCTGCTGGAGCTGATTCAGCGGCGCACTGGATTGCAGATCGATGTGAAGCGCACCGACAGCTTTTCCAGCTTGAGCACACGCCTGCTGGATGGCAGCGCCGATATCTCGTTGCTGACGCCAACCGTCTCCCGTGAAGTCGGTATGCGTTTCACCCACCCGTTCCTCGCCAGTCCTTTTGTGATCGTCACCGCCAAGGACGCTGGCGCGCCTTCAAGCCTGCAGGAGCTACGCGGCAAGCGCGTCGCCGTCCCCGAGAGCTCGGCGGAGCGTGAGCTGCTCAAGGATTATCCCGACATTGAAATTGTCGACAACGAGACAGTGCTCGGCGCTCTGGCTGACGTGAAGGATGGCCGAGCAGACGCGATGATTACCACGCTGCACAGTGCGCGCTATTACATCGCTCACATCTACAGCGACAGTTTGCGCATCTCCAACATCGTCGGCATGAACAAAGGTTTCCTCGCCTTCGCCGCCCGACGCGCCGATACCGAACTGGTCAGCATTCTGAACAAGGCTCTGTTGAGCATTCCACCCGATGAGCTGGACGTGATTCTCAACCGTTGGCGTCCCATTGCTGCGTTCTCGGGTTTGTCGTGGCGCGATTACAAGACGTTGATCTACCAGATCAGCGCTGGCGCATTCCTGATCATCCTCGGATCGCTGGCGTGGAATTTCTATATCCGCCGGCAGATCCGCGAGCGCAGTCGGGCAGAGCGCTTGCTCGGTGATCAACTGAAGTTCATGGGGGCGCTGATCAACGGCACACCGCATCCCATTTACGTACGCGATCGTGAAGGTCGGCTTGTCACCTGCAATAACAATTATCTGCAGACGTTTGGCCTGTTGGAAAAGGATGTGATCGGCAAGACCGTGCTCGAAAGCGGCAAGCGCAATCGCCAGGAAGCGTTGCAATTTCACGATGACTATCTGCGCGTCATCGAGCGGGACGAACCTTACGAGGTGGATCGCACACTGCATGTCGGTGATACGCGGCTGATCATTTATCACTGGATTCAGCCTTATCACGACACGACGGGGGAAGTCAGAGGCGTGATCTGCGGCTGGATCGACATCAGCGAACGCCGCGAACTGATCGAGGAGTTGCGTTCGGCGAAAGAGCTGGCCGATGAGTCGAGCCGCGCCAAAACCACATTCCTGGCAACCATGAGCCACGAAATCCGTACGCCGATGAGCGCCGTGATCGGCATGCTCGAACTCACTCTCAAGCGTGCCGAGCAGGGCCACTTCGATCGGCCGGCGATTGAAGTGGCCTACGACTCGGCCAAAGGCCTGCTGGAACTGATCGGCGACATTCTCGATGTGGTTCGCATCGAGTCTGGGCATGTCAGTCTTTCGCCCAAACGTGCCAACCTGCGCGAGCTGGTCGAATCCGTGGCGCGAGTGTTCGACGGCCTGGCCAGGCAGAAGAGTCTGGTATTGAAGCTCGATATCGACGCCACTGTCGGCTGTGACGTATTGGTTGATCCGATGCGCTTCCAGCAGGTGCTTTCGAACCTGGTGGGCAATGCCATCAAGTTTACCGATACCGGGCATGTCAGCGTCTCGATTCGCGGCCAACGCCTTGCTGACGAACGTTTGCAAGTCGACCTCATAGTCGAAGACACCGGCATCGGTATTTCCAGTGCCGATCTACAGAACCTGTTCCAGCCGTTTTCGCAAGCCAATCATGGCCCGTCGAACCGGGGCGGTACCGGCCTGGGATTGGCGATTTCACGTTCATTGTGCGAGTTGATGGGCGGGCGGCTGAACATCACCAGTACGCTGGGCAAAGGCACCTGCCTGGAAGTGTCGCTGTTCTTCAATATCCTCAGTCCGCTCGGCGGCAAGGTGCAGCCTGTTTCGGTTGTCCAGGACAAGCCAGTGCCGACGCTGCGGATTCTGGTAGTGGATGACCAGAGCGCCAACCGTCTGCTGCTGACGCAGCAGCTCAGCTTTCTTGGCCAGGCGGTGCGTGATGCTGCCGATGGAGCGCAGGCATTGGCGTTGTGGCGCTCGGAGCCGTTCGACATTGTGATCACGGACTGCAACATGCCGGTCATGAACGGCTATGAACTGGCCCGCACCATTCGCCAGGACGAACGCGGTAGTGGTGAAGCGCCGTGTATCGTGCTGGGCTTCACAGCCAACGCGCAGCCGGAAGAAAAAGTGAAATGCCGAGAGGCGGGGATGGATGACTGTCTGTTCAAACCGATCAGCCTCAGCACCTTGTCGACCCTGCTTGCCGGCTGGGAAAAGAACGTCGAAACCGAGCCAGTAGAAAGCCCGCCTGCGGCGGGTATCAAGGAGCTGGGGTCGATTCGCGAGCGTCTGAACGAGCTCACCGGAGGCGATCTCGACATGATGAAAGAACTGCTGCGCGAGGCGCTGTCGAGTTGTGAGAAGGATCTGGAGGAACTGCATTCGCTGATACCCGAAAGCGATCCCGGGTTGTTGGCTGACCTGGCACATCGGATCAAGGGCGCGGCGCGCATTGTCGCCGAGCATCAGGTCATCGAGGCGTGTAACGAGCTTGAGGCCGAGTGCGAAGCGCCGGTCATCGATCCACTGGATATCAATCGCAGCGCGTTGAAGCTGGAGCATGCACAGGCTGATCTGATCAAGAAAATCAAACGGGTCGAGCTGTAACCGTATTGGCGCAGGGCTCTGCTGACTGGCCTTGCATTGAAGGGGGACGTTAAAGATCATTTTGCAACGGGCGATACCTTGGTTAATAACCATGGAGTTTCGCGATGATCATTCGACGTCCTTTATTGATTGCCTGTCTCTGCCTGCTGGGTTTTGACACCGTCAGCGCGGCCCAGTCTGCACCCGTCAGCGGAGTGATTCGCTTCAGCGGACAGATCGTCGAGGCAAGTTGCATGGCGAGTGGCGCCAGCCGCGCTTCTGCTTCTGTCGAGCTGCTTGATTGTCCGCAGGCGAGCACTGGTCAGATCTTCTCGGTGACCAACGTCAGTGCGGCAGGGCGGGGTGAGCCGCGCCAGCAAGTGTTCGTAAAGATGATTGCCGATACCCACGAGCAGGAAAAATATTACGACCAGCGCCTGCTGCTCACGGACACCAAGGGCCACCCGATAACGACTGGCAATTACGTCGTGACGCTGACGCTACCTTGATGGGCTGAGAAAGAATGAGTTTGCGCCTCTTGTTTCAAGGTTACTGACAACAAGGGGCGTTAATAATGAGAATTGTCTGGTTCGTACACAACCGTCCCGCGCTTCTGGCATTGCGCCACTCGCCACCGTTGCAAAATCCCTCCCTCCAAAGACTTTGAACCAGGCCGGGCCCCGCTAGCGCGGGCTTGTCATCAAGGTGTGGTTTTCGTTCAGCGATCCCCGTGGTCATTTTGAGACAAGTCTCATATCGGACTGGTTGGCCCTTGGTTATTTTCTTGAAAGGAAGAATGGAGCTGCCAAAGGTGTCCGATGTTTCTTGAAAATAACCGAAGTCGATCCTTGCGGATCCTGATCGCCGATAACGACGTGCGTAGAGGTCTGTCGATTGAACAACAGTTCAACAAGCTGGGCTGTCTCAGCGTAGTGAACGTCTGTACTTATCGTGACCTGAGAATACTGACGTATTACTGCCCCCAACGGCTCAGCCTGGTCGTCGTCAATGCTGAGTTGCTCAACGAGATGGCAATGGATCCGCTCGATTTTTTTGGGGAAAACCCGCTGATTCGTCACCTGTTGATTTTCAACCCCAGTGATGATCATCAGTGGTCGAAGACCTTCTTCAACCCGCATCCGCAACGCTGGATGCGTCTGGTCTCGAAAATCAATCTGCCGCGATTGGCGGATTTTCTGATGCTGGCCGACCCGACGCTCAAGGAACTGGCGGAGCCGGCCTCATCCGATTCCACCCTTTCTTCAGGTGCAAACCGCTAGCTGTTGCGCCTTCGCGCGGTAATCCGCTTGTGCTTTGAGGTGCTATTGCCCAGCGCCTGCTGTGCTGCCCACTCGTTTGCCCCATTGTCTTGAATACACTCTAAGGTAAGCATCATGCTGCTTCGTAAACTCAATCTCGCGCCGCGTTCGGCGCTGTGTTTTGGCTTGTTCTGTCTCATGATTATCGCGATCGGACTGATCGCCTTGCAGCAAGTCGACTTGCTCAACAAGGCAGAGACCTATGTCGAGACGACCATCGTGCCAAGCATCAAGCTGCTCGGCCAACTGGATCGTGAGTTCATCGAAATCAAGGGCAATAACGCCCGCCTGCGCAACCCTATCGAAACCCCTGAGCGTAAGGCTCAGGCCTTGATGGACATTCAGCAGTCGCGTCAGCTCATCAAAAATCATCAGCGAGCGCTCATTGATCTGCTGGCAACTGACGCCGGGCGTGAGGCCTTCGAGGCGTTCGCCAAAGCACAACAGGTCAATGATCAGGCGCAGGACCAATACCTTGAAACCGTGGCAAAAGGGCAGCTTGAAGCGGCCATTGCGCTGTCAAAGAATCAGATGCGTGCCGCCTCGGACGGCGTGCAGGTCGCGCTCAAGAAGCTGATTGCTCTCAACGAAATTGAAGCTTATGAAGCGGGCAAGCAGGCCGACAATGTTTACGAACATACGCTGTTGATCGTCAGTGTGTTCATTGTCATTGCCATCGGTGCTTCCTTGGCCTTGGCAGTGTTGTACACCCGCAGCCTGACGGTGCCGATTGCAGGCTCGCTAAGGGTTGCGGAATGCATCGCCGCCAACGATTTGAGCGAAACCATCGCGCTGGATGGTTCCGATGAGGCGGCGCAGATGCTGTCGTCACTGGCGGCGATGCAAACCAGTTTGCGTGATGCGCTGATCATGATCCGTGACTCGTCCACGCAGTTGGCCGAAACCTCGGAAGTCATGCACGGCGTCACCGAAGATATCTCGCGTATCACTCAGCGTCAGAGCCATGAAATCGAAATGGCCGCCACGGCCGTGACGCAAATGAGTGCAGCGGTGGAACAGGTTGCGGGCAACGCCGCATCGACCTCGCAACTGACGTCGGAATCAAGCGCCGCAGCCATCGCCGGTAAAACCCGGGTCAGCGAAACGGTTGCGGCAATCAATCTGATGGTTTCCAGCGTGCATAGCACTTCGGCAGAAGTGCAGGCGCTTTCTACGATGGCGAGCGATATCAGCAGCGTGCTGGACGTGATCCGAGAAGTCGCCGAACAAACCAATCTGCTCGCTTTGAACGCGGCCATCGAAGCAGCGCGGGCGGGGGAGGCGGGCCGTGGCTTTGCCGTGGTTGCTGATGAGGTGAGAGGGCTGGCCCAGCGTACGCAGAAATCGACCGAGGACATCGAGTCCATGGTCAGCTCCATTCAGTCGGGCACCAGTCGGGCGGTTTCTTCCATGAGCCACACCCGCTCTCAGGCCGAAAGAACACTCAAGATGGCCAATATCGCCGGCGAAGTGCTGACCGACATCACTGGCTCTCTGAATCTTATCAATGAACGAAACCTGCTGATGGCGACCGCTGCCGAAGAGCAGGCTCAGGTTGCGCGCGAAGTGGATCGAAGCCTGATCAGCATTCGCGACCTGTCTTGCGAAACCGCAGAAGGCTCTAAACAGACGGCAGTTGCATCGGCGGAGCTCTCGCAGTTAGCGGCGTCGCTGAACAAATTGACCAAGGAATTCAAGCTCTGACTGTGAGCGTAAAGCCCTGGTTGCCAGGGCTTTTTTTATCAGTGCTTGATCGGTGAAGTGAAGTCTTGCACATCGGGTGCAGAATTCTGAGCTGGCGATGCGGTTTGTGCCGTCAGTTGTTCAATGCAGGTGGCGAGTTGTTTTTCATAGCTTTCAAGCACCGCTTCGGCTTCAGCTTCGCGCTCATCACGCAAGCGAAAGAAGTCGTCGCGACTGAGCTGATCCGCTACGAGGCGGATATTTTGCTCGATGATCGCGCACAGAGAATCTTCATCCTCTAGCGCGGTGCTGGTTTGCGTCGCGCGTTGAGTGTTTTCCAGTTCGGTCTTTGCCGTCTCGGCAGCCTTCACTTGTTCCTTCGCGTTAAGCAGATCGGTTTCCAGGGCTTGCTTCTGTTCTGCCAGGCGCTTGAGTTCTGCGCTCATTGACTGGATAGCATCGGCGCGATGGGTGAGTTGGACCTCCTGTTGTTGCACCACAGCCTTCAGTGGAAACAGTTCATTGAGCTGGTAACCGGCGACCACAGTCATGGCGATCAGCGCCAGTGCCAGAATCGTCAGGCAGTAGATGGCGGCGTTGCTCTGGGGTTTTGGACTATTGAGGGTATCGAGGGCTCTCACGGAATCGTTTCTCCTATCAAGAGCGGCCAGTGTAATGGCCGAGTTTCGTTGTGCCTTTAAGACGAGTCTTAAAATCGATGCCCACACGGCGCGCCATACCGAATTATTAAATAGAGCTTCTTATTCAATCGTTCATATAAAGCCATGAGAATTGTCTTGTTCTTGAATAATTAAAGGTTTTGCGTTAGAGCATATTTTTTATTATCGTCCTGCTCCGATTGCGGTAGTTTTCTGTCGAAAATATTCGCGCACTCGTCCCACTATTCAGTTGTTTGCTAGCAAGGCAGCTACAGAGAGAGTGTTATGAAGTTTCTCCATATTTTAATTGTTGGATTCTTGTATTTGCTGCCCTTAAATGCAATGGCGGCAGTTTGCGAGTTTTATCCCAACCATACCATGGGCAATCTCTATATTACCCTTCCGGCCACGATCTCGGTGCCGCGGGATACACCCATTGGCTCGGTTATCTATGAAAGCCCGATCGTGACCATGGGAAGTATCCCCAGTTCGTTCAAGTGCTCTGCGGTACACAATGAAGGTGTGCGCAATTCCAGGGGCGTCACCAATGCAGGCGCGCAGACTTTTCCTCTTGGAAATACCGGGATCGGCTGGCAATGGATTCGACCGCCATCGGGCAAAGTATGGAAAGGCTTTCCTGGGGATAGTGACGTCGCTGGCAATTGGGGATGGAACGGCAGCCAGCACATGTTGCGGCTTATAAAGACGGCAAATCTAACCGGTGGTACGACGATAAACTCAGGCCAACTGGGGAAGTTTGTCGCTGGTGAGATCGAGCCTTTGGCAATGAATGTAACCGGCACGCGGATCGTCTCACAGTCTTGCGAAACCCCCGATGTAAAAGTGGATATGGGTAGCTATACCCTGAGCGATTTTTTCCAGAACGGTGCCTATGGCAAGGATCATCTCTTCTACCTTGGTTTGAAAAACTGTCCTCCTGGAATCAATAACTTCAGGTTCGCCTTTTCGCCCACTGCGGGCAGCCCTGTGTGGGACGCCAATACGGGCGTGGTAAAACTGAACAGTAATTCCACTGCAAAAGGGTTGGCATTGCAGTTGCGCTTCGGTGACAGAACGCAGCTCAAGCTGAATCAGAAGTACATAAGGAAAGCGCCCACAGAGCAAGGCGGGAATGAATTTATAAACTTGCAAGCGCGCTTCGTGCGCATTGAACCTTCCAATGCGCAAATGAAGCCGGGCGATGCAAATGCCGAAATTGCCTTTGTCGTTGAGTATCTATGAGGAGGCCAACAGCTTCTTCACCTCAGCCACAATCACTTCAATGTCGAAAGGCTTGGGCAGCACCACGTCAAACAGATCCGAGCGCTGCATGCCAATGTGCGCCTGCGCGCCACTCATGAGAATGATCGGCAGGTGTTTGACGCAAGGCTGGGCACGCACGGCTTCGGCGAATTCGAGGCCGTCCATGACCGGCATCATGAAGTCCGTGATGATCAGTGCTGGCCGTTCTCTCTCCAGCACTTCGAGGGCTTTTTTGCCATTGCTGGCCGTCACCGTCATGAAGCCTTCATCCTCCAGCGCAAAGCCAAGAATGTCAGCAATCAGATACTCGTCGTCGACTACCAGGATGGTGGTCATGTTATTTCAACCCGCTCGAAGACTTACGATATTGAACCAGGCAATGACTCAGATGAGACGGAAGGTTCATTTCTCAAAGCCTTTTCCAGGAACACATCTTGATCACGGATGACTACCTCGAACCGCGAAGGGTTGTAGGAGCTATCACGTATCTTGAGAATGGAAAGCGTCCTGCGAAGTTCAGCGTGATTTTCAAAGAAACGCATGAGAATCAGGTTGTCGGCAATACTGGACAGGTCGGAATTCGGTGCGCTGACCTCGGAGCCGAACAGATCGCGCATTTCCCAGGAGGCGAAGACCGTGACGCCTCGGGATCGCAGCTCGTTCATCAGTGCACTGAAAAAGTCCGTGATGCGTTCCGGTGTGGTTGAAACCCGAGTCATACCGCTGAGGCTGTCGATGAACAGGCGCTTGATACCTTTTTCATCGACCAGGCTCAGCAGGCGCGCACCGAGGGCGTCGAGCAAGCCCTCGGTGGTCGGCTGCCAGGCAATGCTCAGCGCACCGCTGTGTTCCATTTGTTCAATATCGATGCCCAGCGAACGGCCTTTGAGTCGCAGCCGTTGCGGGCTCTCATAGAAGCCGAAATGCAGGCCCGGCGCTTCGGCCGTCGACTGCGCGAGAAACTTCAGCCCCAGCGTGGTTTTGCCGATCCCGGAAGGCCCCATGACGAGCGTGACGCTGGAGCTGTGCAAGCCGCCACCGAGGATGTCATCCAGCGAAACGATGCCGCTGGGAATGCGTGTCATGTCTGCGCTGTCGGGGGCGGAAGGGCGTTTGTACAGACTTTCCAGGCGCGGATAGACCACGAGGCCGTTTTCGGTGATCTCACACTCGTGAACACCGGTCAAAGCGCCGCTGCCGCGGGTCTTGCGCAGGTGAATGCGTCGCACCGATCGCGTGCCGAACAGCTCTTCGCCCATTTCGATGACGCCGTCGACCATCGTGTGTTCCGGACTGCCGTCGTCCAGGCGCGAGCTAGTGAGAAACAGCACGGTGCAACCGGCGAATGCCGCATGGCCTTGCAGTTCGGAGATGAATTTTTTCGTGTCGATCGGTGAGTCGGCCTTCGAGCGCGCGTTGAGCAAACCGTCGACGACCATGACCGTCGCTTTCTGCCGGCTGATTTCGCGCCGCAGCAGTTTCACCACTTCATCGAGGCCTTCGTTTTCCAGCGTATCGAAAGCGCTGACAAACTGTATTTCAGCGCCCACTCGCGACGCATCGAAAAAACTCATGGTCGACAGAAACTGAAACAGCCGGTCGTGGGACTCGGCCAGCAACGTGGCGACCAGAACGCGACCGCCATTGCGGGCATGATTGAAGCCGAGCTGATTGGCGAGGATGGTCTTGCCGGAACCGGGGCGGCCCTGAACGATGTACGAAGCACCCGCGACCAGGCCACCCTGAAGCAGCGCGTCGAGCCCTTCGATTCCGCTTTGAAGGCGTTTTAGCTTTTCCACTTTGCGACCCTGATCTGAAAAAACAGGCTTGTTAAGCCGAATGGGTGAAATGCTAACGCCATTTCCATTTCAGGGCCATGCCGGTGGAGGGAAAGTAGCGTTGGAACATATGGTTTTGGCGTGTTCCACGCCCCCGTGACTTCTGCCAAACCTTTCGAAAACGGTGCCCATCCAAGGGCACCGTTATCAATCGAGAACTCAACCCGTTTCAAATCAAGTTCAGCGCGATTTTAGGAACAGTCTGATAGGAAAACTCTTGATGAGTCCTGAGAATGGGGGTGAGACCTCAGATAATGCCCTCGTCGAAGGATTAAGCCGATGAAACCTCTGCGTGACCTTCAAAATCTTCAGCTAAGACTGGTTGAGTCTGCCGCTGTGAACGAAAGCTGCGCCGCTGACCTGTTAAGCATTCTGCAAAAACTGACGAACAAGGAGGCGAACAGCGTCGTTGAGATAATCGGCTTACTGCAGCATGAGGCAGCAATGCTTCAGCAACTATCGAGAGACTTAACGCTTCAACGCTATAAAACAATGTTTGGCTAACGACTTGCCGACCCGAGCAGCGCGTCGCGAGCATTATCTTGGATGGAGTACCGCAAAGCGCAGGGAGAGGTTGTCACCGTTGTATGCGTCATACGGCCATCGCAACGATGTACTTGTACGATGTCCTATCACAAGGTATTACTACGTCTCCCACAAAAAAAATAAAACCACGGAGATCGCTACATGGACTCATCCCTGTCCGCCAATTCTGAAAGCCTTGACCCAGCGAAAGGCAATACCCGCCGCAGTTTCCTGAAAAAATCCCTCGCTGTTTCCGCCACGCTCGCCACCGTCGGCAGTACCGCGCTAACCCGACTCGCCGAGGCTGCCGAGCCCTTGAGTCAGCGTTACCCTGATCCGCTGATTCACATCCTCGACGACAGCTTCCTCGAACTACGTGTTTTCAACGCCAGTGTAGAAAAACTTGCCACCGGTATGCGCTGGGCCGAAGGGCCGGTGTGGGTCGGTGATGGCCGCTATTTGCTGGTCAGCGACATTCCCAATAATCGCATCATGCGCTGGGACGAAATCACCGACACCTTCAGCGTGTACCGCGAACACTCGAACTTTTCCAACGGCATGTGCCGGGACCGCCAAGGGCGCCTGATTGTCTGCGAAGGCTCCACCACGACCAGCGAAGGCCGGCGCATCACGCGCACCGAAGCCAATGGCACGATCACCGTGCTGGCCGACAGCTTCGACGGCAAGCCCTTCAACTCGCCCAACGACATCGTCTGCAAAAGTGACGGTTCCATCTGGTTCACCGACCCGCCCTTCCAGACCAGCAACAACTACGAAGGCCACAAAATCACCCCGAGCCAACCCCACGCCGTGTACCGCATCGACGGCGAAAGCAAAAAAGTCACCCGGGTGATCGACGACCTCAACGGCCCCAACGGTCTGTGCTTTTCGCCCGATGAAAAAACCCTGTACGTCGTTGAAGGTCGCGCCAAACCCAATCGGCTGATCTGGGCGATTGTCGTAAAAGACGACGGCACACTGGGCGAACGCCGCAAGCACATCGAAGGGCTGGAGTATGCCGCGATCGACGGCATCAAATGTGATGAAGCGGGCAACCTGTGGTGCGGCTGGGGTGGCAACGGTGATCCCAAGGCCGACCTGGAAAAACTCGACGGCGTGCGCGTTTTCAATCCGCAGGGCAAGGCCATCGGGCACATTTCCCTGCCGGAGCGCTGCCCGAATCTGTGCTTTGGGGGACGCGAGGGGAATCGCCTGTTCATGGCCAGCAGTCACTCGATCTACTCACTGTTTGTGAATACCCGCGGGGCTACGTTTGCGCTGTAAAAATAGCCTGCAGTGCATCTGAGGATGCGCTGCATTTCCGGCTGTTTTATGAAGCCCTACGGCCTGGAGACGCCCGGCACATCCATATTGATCTTGCGCCAGTACGCTTCAGAAAAACTGTAAACCGAGAAGGCAATCAACCCCAAGGCCATCATCATCAAAATCAGCCAGCCCGCGGGTAGATTCTGCAGCGCATCGAGCGCTTCTTTCAGACCCGGTGGATCCATGGCTTGATAGGTGGAACCGCTGATTGCCAGGAGCAATGCAATCTCTATAAACACCAGTCCGCGAGCGATCAGACCAAACCGGGATACCGGGCGGACGTAGCGCATGACTTCTTCATCGGCCGCAAAATACTGTTCGAACGACGCTTTCCAACCCTTGATGATGTGAGCAATGCCAACTCCGAGTGGAACGAGAGCGATCACGTACACCAACACATTCGAGTATTCCCACGACAAAAGATGCGCCAGCCAATCTTTGGTTTGCCCACCGGCATTGCCCGAGCTTTTGATGCCGCTCATGAGCAGGCCCAATGCAAAAAACGCCAGAGCCCCGTTGACCAGACCTCCCGCCAACAGGCCGGCGCGAATCACCAGGCCTTTGAGTTGTTTGCCGTGATGGTCGACATCACGCGTAGCTTGCAAGACACGCCAGGCCGCAAAGGCGAGCAGACCCGCCACCACCAATCCAACTAAAAAATAGCCGAATGGCTGGCCTAGCAAGGCCTCCAGGCTCTTGTGGCTGTCCTTGGGTCGGGTCGAATCCCGGGCGGCGAGCAAGGCGAAGATACCGATGATCAAATACAGCACCCCCCGAGCGGCGTAGCCTCCCCGGGCAAGTATTACAAGGCTGTGTTGCGCGGACATGGGGTGTATTCCTGAAGGGGCATAGGAGAGCAGACCCTTCTTGCCAGGAGGGGTTCTATTTCGCCTTCCTGGCACTCAAACGTTAGTTATGTGTTGCGGGCAGAGGAGGGCTAACTCAGCCATCACCTCATCCAGTGCCTGCTCAAGCAGGCTGACCGTGCGCTCGATATTCTGCAGTTTTTCGAGTCCGAACAGCCCGAGGCGGAAGGTCTGGAAGTCGGCCGGCTCGTCGCATTGCAGCGGCACGCCGGCAGCGATCTGCAGGCCGTGCTCGGAAAATTTCTTGCCGTTCTTGATATCGGCATCATCGGTGTAGCTCACCACGACGCCGGGTGCCTGAAAGCCCGCAGCGGCGACGCTTTTGATGCCTTTGCCGGTCAACAGCGCGCGCACCCGATCGCCCAGCGCCTGTTGCTCGTCGCGAACCTTGTCGAAGCCGTACGCTTGCGTCTCTTTCATCACGTCGTTGAACCGTGCGAGGGAATCGCTGGGCATCGTCGCGTGATAGGCATGTCCGCCCTGTTCGTAGGCCTGCATGATCTGCAGCCACTTTTTCAGGTCGCAGGCGAAGCTGCTGCTTTGTGTCTGCTCGATGCGCTCGAGGGCCACAGCACTGAACATCACCAGGGCGCAGCAAGGCGAGGCGCTCCAGCCTTTTTGCGGGGCGCTGATCAGCAGGTCGACCGCGCATTGGTGCATATCCACCCAAATGGTGCCGGAGGCGATGCAGTCCAGCACGAACAGCCCACCCACCGCATGCACGGCGTCGCCGACCGCTCGCAGGTACTCGTCGGGCAGGAGGATTCCGGATGAAGTTTCAACGTGGGGCGCGAAGACCACTTTCGGTTTCTGCGCCGCAATGGCGGCCAGTACTTCGTCCAGCGGCGGCGGGGCGTAGGCTGCCTGGCGACCCGTCTCGACCGGCCGAGCTTTGAGCACCGTAGTGGCCGCCGGGATGTTGCCCATCTCCAGAATCTGGCTCCAGCGATAACTGAACCAGCCGTTGCGTATCACCAGGCACTGTTGGCCGGTGGCGAACTGCCGCGCCACCGCTTCCATGCCGAATGTACCGCTGCCCGGAACCACCGCCACCGCTTCGGCGTGGTAAACCTGTTTCAGGGTCGTGGAAATGTTCTTCATTACGCCTTGAAAGGACTGCGACATGTGATTGAGCGAGCGGTCGGTGTAGACCACGGAATACTCGACCAATCCCTCGGGATCGATGCTCGGATAGAGCTTGGACATGGTGACTCCTTTGGCAGAGGGGTAAACATCATTGGCAAGCAAGTGTAGGCAAAGGGCAGGGATCAGCTCATTGAATTGCGCAAATGAGGTTAGAGTGCTCAGCAATGTCTCGATCGTTGCGTGAACCATGAAGCTGCCGCTGTTTATTTCTCTGGATGGGCCCAAGGGCACCGGCAAAACCACACTGCTGGAGGCTGTGACCGCCGCACTGCGGGCAAACAACCAGAAAGTCGTTCGGCTGTGCGAGAGAAAAAGTGATCCGTATCGCGGCGAAACCATGGCCCTGGTCAACCAACTCGCCAGACATCCCTCGCGGGATCTGGAGTGGGCGGTGTGTCAGCGCCTTGCGGATAGCCGTCGCTGGATTTCTGAGCGGGTGCTGCCCAAACAGCCATTGAACAGCATCATCATGATCGATCGCTGGTATCCGTCGGATGCCGCATTTCGCCATAGCGTGCCGTTTGCCGAGATTCTGCAGTTGAACATCGAGCGAGGCGTGCGCGTGCCGGACCTGCATGTCGGCGTTGTCACTGCGCCGGATATTTCATGGGCGAGGGCGACTGCACGATCGCGTGGACTAGGCGGCACAGTAATCCAGAAACACGCAGAGCACGTCACCTGTAGCGAGATGTTCGAGCAGGCGGTTGTCGATCACGGCTGGATGTTGTGCCGTAACGAAGGAACCATCGAAGCCGCAACGACTCAGGTAGTTGCAGAGATCTATAAAGTGCTTGGCTGATTGTCGAATCAGCGCCGCCTGATCTAGTTTGAATGTCAGGTTTCTCTGACATGAACTCACCGTACTGACGGATCACACGCCCCCCATGCTCACAAACCTCTGGTATGTCGTTCTCCCATCGTCACAGCTGACTGATGGATTGATGCCGGTTCAATTGCTCGGACAACCGTTCGTGGCGTTCCGCGATGACGCGGGTGTCGCTCACGTGCTGTCGGATATCTGCGTTCATCGCGGCGGCTCACTGTCGGCCGGCAGCAAGGTCGGCAACAGCGTGCAGTGTCCCTATCACGGCTGGCGGTTTGGCGGTGACGGCGTTTGCACGCAGATACCGGCGCAGCCCGACCTGCGGATTCCCGCCAAGGCCCGCGTCGATGCGTACCCGACGCTTGAACGCTACGGTTGGATCTGGGCATTTTTAGGTGATCTGCCGGAGCCTGAGCGTCCGCCGTTGCCGACGCTCGACTGGGTTGACGATCCCGCCATCCGCGTGGTCTCGGGCCACTTTGACTGGCAGGCCAGTTGGGACCGGATCATCGAAAACGGTCTGGACTTCGCGCACGCACCGTTTGTCCATGGTTCAACCTTTGGCGATCCGGATCATCCGGAGATTGAATCGTTCGAGGTCGACAGCGATGCGTGGAGCGGCAGCGCGCAAATGCTTATGCGCAGACCAGCACGCAAAGGGCTGATGCGGCGCAAATCCTCCACCGAGTTTGTCAGTGTGGTGACTGTTCCGGGGTTTCACCTGTCCGGCCCTTGTACAACGCTTGAGCTTGAGTTGCCCAACGGCTGGCGGATCTACATCGTCTCGGCGCACGTGCCGATTGACGCCAATCGCACGCGCACCTGGTGGATGATGGGCAGAACGTTCCTGCGCTCACGACTGCTGGATCGCCGGTTCATTGCGAGCAATATCCGTATCTTCGAGCAAGATCATGCCGTATTGAAAAACGTCCGGCCCGAGCGCGTGCCGGACTCTTTTCAGCAGGAGGTTTCGCTGAAATCCGACGCGCTGCAGATTGCCTTTCGCCGAGACGTACAGGCACTGGAACAGCGCGGTTGGCGCATCGATGAAGAGCGTCTTGCGCGTACTTTCACCGGACGCAAGGCCTGCGCGATACCCAGCCCTGAACGTCGTCAGATTCGCGCTTGGGCGATTGAGCCGATTCCGCTCGTGGACATCACCCACGAATCCCAATAGTGGCGCGAGCCAGCCTGCGCTTGACGCAGACTGACGCAACTCTTAGCGCGTCTCGCACTGAGGCGAAGGCTCACCGCTCAATGCATCGACCATCGGCGGATGCTCCTGCACCGCCTGACGCAAGTCTTCGGTCACCCGCAGTTCCGCACCTGTCGGCGAGAAGGTTGCTGCCGCTGCAAACGGCGCGGGATTGGCCGGAACCGGACGTTTGCCACGGCGCCACAGGAAGAAGGTGACCATGCACAGATTGACCAGCGCAAACACCCAGAACAGTCCATTGGCGCCGAACGAGTTCATCACCGGCGAGATCATCATCGGGCTGATCGCCGAGCCCAGCGAGTTGATCAGCAGCAAGCCCTGAATCATCGGCACCAACGCTTCGGCAGGCGCGCGGTCGGCGGCGTGGCTGACGGCAACCGGATAAAGCGCAAACACACCGCCGCCGAGCAGAAACAACATCACCGCGAGCATCGTCGAGGACAACGGCACCAGCACGATCACCAGTGATAGCAAGGTGCACGCCACTGTCAGAATCGTCAGCACTTGCAAACGATCCTTGCGATCGGACCAACGCCCGACCGGATATTGCAGGAGCATCGCACCAAGAATCGTCCAGGCCATCATGCTGCCGACCTCACCGACATTCAGTCCGCTGCGCTGCAGATACAGCGGCAGCAAGGTGTAAATCGCCGCGATGGTCACACCTGAACCGAAACAGCCGACCAGCCCGGTCGGCGTCACGCCCAACAGTTGCCGGGGTTTGAGCGGTTCAACCTGATCGAGCAATGGCGAAACGCGCGGCAGGATCACGATCGGCAGCACCGACAACGAGGCGAGCATGCCGGCGACCATGAACGGCGCGCTGTCGCTCAACCCGGTGATTTTGCCCAGCGTTGCCTGGCCCAGCACACCGGCGCCGTACAAGACGATCATGTACAACGCGAGCAAGCGCCCGCGAATCTTCGCGTCACCCGCCAGCAGCAGCCAGCTTTCGATCACCAGAAACACGCCGACCGTGGCCCAGCCGTTGATCAAACGCAGGGCGAACCAGCCCCAGGTGTCATAGAACAAGCCCTGCAACAGGATGGTCACGGCGATCAGCGAAGCAAAACTGCCATAGGCGCGGATATGGCCGATGCGCAGGATCAAGCGGTCATTGAACACTGCACCCAAAGTCAGGCCGATGAAGTAGGCCGATGAAACGATACCGATCATCGTGGTCGAGGCACCGGCAGCGTCCAGTCGAAGGGTGGTCAGGGAAGACAGAAAGCCGTTGCCCAGCGCAACAATGAACAGCCCGAGCAGGGGCGCCAGCGCCATGGCCAGCAAACGCGGAGACATAAAAACCTCTAGAGATCGAACAGCGCAACGTGCGCCTCTGCGCATGCGATTGCCAAGCCGAAAAAATGTGTGGTGCGAATGCCTGCCGAACGGGCAGGGCGGTTGAGTCGGACACACGTCAGCGAGGTGTGGCCAGCCATTCAGGAACGCGTTTTTGTGACCGTGATGCAGGCAGCCACCGATGGGGCTGCAAGAGAGCGCGGGATTCTAAGGCTTGTGCAGGATTTGCCAAGAGCTGCTTGCTGCGACGTTAGGACGCAGGTGTTGCCATTTATGCTAGTCCTGAGTGGCTGAGCAAAAAACAGCTTTTTGCCATCACCTAAGTGCTAAATTGCTTCGCGTACGGTCAGTGTTCCGCAATCACGCAAGTTTCAGGAGATCAACAGCATGGAAGCCACCCCGCTAGGCCGAACAGCCGCAACACGTTACCTCGCAGCATTTGGCCTATCGCTGCTGTTCAACCCTTCAACCCCGGCCTTCGCCTTCAATCCCGACCTGCATTCGGCCTATGCACTGAGAGCAGCTCAGGCGTATCAACGCTGCCCGGGAGTAAAGTTGCCCGAGCAGTTGGCCGAGGCATTGGCGACTGGCACTGACGCTGAGGATTCAAACCTGCTGACGCTCCCTCAGCGCGCTACCAATTGGCACTTCTATAACCGGAATAAAAAGCTTGAGCCATTCTGGTTCGCCAATCGCAGCCTGGATGTGATTTTTTCCAAACGTATTGAAAAGCTGAACGCACTGCTGGTGGCACCTGATGCCGATCCCGTTGCGGTATACGAGCAAGCGGGAAGAGTCTTGCATTACATACAGGACATGAGCGTACCCGGCCATGTAATCCCGGCTTACCACGCCAAGTTGCCGGGCAATCATTCCGATCCGTTTGATGAGTTCGAGAGCATTGAAGCGCTGCCTGTTTTCGACTTGTCTGACGCGCAGTGTCAGGCGCTTCGTGATGAGGCGAGTAAAGCCGATGCCAACCCTCGACGTTTTCTGGACGCCGCTGCCACAGCAACCTTGCAAGCGATAGAGCAGATAGACGCGGCTGGTAAACCTGTCGTCGACGGTGCATGGAACGCGTATTGGGTTTACCCCGCGCGAGACACCGATGAAGCCCGCAAAGGCTGGGGCCAATACGGTACCTGCGAATTTGCAAAGGGCAATGTCAATGCTGGGTGCAAGCGTGAAGAACAGCTTGTGGCGTTGTTCGAACAACAGTCTCGGCAGGCTCAGAGAAACTCGGTGCTGATGCTTTTTTATGTGCAAAAGAAGCTGGCCGAAGCAGGCCAGAAAAACGCCAGTGCAATGGCTGATCAATAATGGGGACTGAAATTTAGAATGCGCCGCTTAATAGCCCATGGATGTGTTGTTGTCAGTGTCGCGATGCTGTGTTCAGGATGTACCTCCTATGCGACCGTGCCGACAATCAACGAACACGCTGGAACCGCAACCCAGGAAATCATCTCCAGCTTCAGCTACAAAATAGACTCTCCCTGGAAAAACAGTCGCCTTGGCAAAGACGCCTATGCGCTGACAAAGAACATTATTCCAAATGCACAGGATCTCAGCTCCAGCCCTGTAGCCTCGAGCCTCCCTGCACTGGAAATAAAAGTCTCGGAATTTTCACTGGGTGGCGCTTGCACACAAGAGTATTTGACGGGGTTGAGTTTTGGTTTGATTCCGAGTTGGTGTACGAGGCCAGACCTGTTCAAGTTTGATTTCATTCTAAATAAAGAAAACGGCGTTTGCAGGCAAAGAACTTACTCAGTGAGCGCGACCACGGTTTCACATCTCGTGGTGATTCCATTTGCACTGTTGCAGCCCGAGAATCGACCACTGGGCATTTATCAGGCTTCGCTAAGAGATTTCCTTAAAGCAGATCAATGTTCCAAAGGCATGTGACGAGCACATCAGGCTTTCAAAAATCTCGCGGCGTAACTGACAAACAACAACAGAAAAACCAAGCCACCCAACGCGACCAACAGCGTACTGAGGTGGGCAATCATGCCGATAAATGCCGGGCCCATGAGAATGCCGGCATAGCCCATGGAGATGATCGCCGGAATCGCGGTGCGCTGCGGCATGCGCTGTTGCCGACCCGCCGCCGTAAACAGCACCGGAACAATGTTCGAGCAGCCGATGCCGACCAAGGCATAACCCAGCAAGGACGCCTGCCAACTCTCGAACACCAGCGAAACCAGCATACCCGCCGCCGCGCAGATCCCGCCCAGCGCCACCACGCGAATGCCACCCAGCCGGCTGACGATGGCATCTCCGGTCAGGCGCCCGAGCGTCATCGCCGCGGCGAAACTCGCATAGCCCAAACCGGCGTAGCTGGGTTCCATTGCGCGTTGCGAGGCGAGGAAAACCGCGCTCCAGTCGAGCATGGCGCCTTCGGTCAAAAAAACAATGAAGCACAGGCAGCCCAGCAGCAGCACGATCCCCCGTGGCAGCGCCAACAACGGACCGTCTCTCTCGGTGCCATAGGGCAGCAAACTCGGCGCAGCCTTGTACAGTGCGGCGAGGATGATCGCTACCAGACATAGCACAGACAACAGCGGATCCAGACCCAGGCTGAGCATCGCCGTCATGGCCCCGGCACCCGCGATACCGCCGACGCTGTAAAGCCCGTGAAAACCGGATTGCAGGGTTTCGCCGCTGTTCTTTTCAACAATGATCGACTGGATATTGATCGCGCAATCGAGCATGCCCATGCTGGCGCCGAACCCCAGCACCGCAAGAGCCAGCCCCGGCAGCCATGTCAGATGGCTGAGCATCGGCAGCACCGAACACAACGCGAGAGTTGAGCAGATGATCACTGGCCGACAGCCAAACCGTGCAGTCAGGTAACCGGCAAACGGCATGGCGACGATTGAGCCGATACCAAATCCCAGCAACAACAGGCCCAGTCCGCCGTCGTCAAGTCCCGTGCGCGCTTTCACCAACGGCACGAGCGGCGCCCAGGCCGACATCACAATGCCGGTGATCAAAAATACGATGCGCGTGGACATGCGCTCGCCGTAGTTCGCATAAGCTGCCAGGGATGACGTCGAAGCGTTCATTGATGCGGACATCCTTATCGGTGTCTCCCGGCTTTTTTGGCGACGAACCGGAACAACAGCTTTTCGGGACAAAAGAGTCCCTGCCAGCATCCGTCGGGATGCTGGCAGGGAAGAGGGATGGAACTGGTGAGGAGAACGGGTCAGCCAACAGACTTCAAAGGGATGGGGCCTTTGAGCCGTTCCATCATGGTCGCGCAGTACCAGTCATCGAACTGACAAACACCGGTCTCGGCGGTTTCCGAATAAGGGCCCGGCTCGTACGACGGCGAGGTCACGCCACGCTGGGTGCCCTCGACCAGCGTGCGGTCCTGATCGTTGGTGGCAATCCAGACTTTGGTCAGGCGTTCGAGATCGTAATCCACGCCTTCCACTGCGCTGTCGGGTACCAGCCATTTGGTCGTGACCAAGGTTTCGGTGGCGCTGATTGGCAGCACCCGGAAGCTCAACGCATGGTCACCGAGGAAGTGATTCCAGGTGGAGGGGTAGTGGAAGTACAGCAGCGCGCCGATGTCCGCTTCAGCTGTCTTGTCCAGGCGTCCGGCAACGGCCGGTTTACCATCCATGGTGTAACTGACGGCACCGGATGACAGCGGAATACGGGTCATGCGGAACTGACCATTGATATCCATCACCAGACGGCTTGGCAACCCGGCGCTCTCGCACTTGGACCAGTAGGCCGATAGCTCCGGATCATCTTCGCCACTGATGCCGCCCACCGAGAGATTATCGACGAACGAATGCAACAGCTCCGGGTGTGAGCCGTCGCAGTGGTAACACTCGCGATTGTTTTCGAAGACCAGTTTCCAGTTGCCTTTCTCGACGATGTTCGATTCGAACGCCACTTTGCAGTTTTCAAGATAGTGCGGCGCTACAAAAGGGCTGACAGCTTTGCGGAATCCTTCGAAGTCGGGAGCCTTGGCGGCCACGCAGACATAAATGTAGGTATCGACGATCTCGCAGTGAACGCTTTTCAGACTGTATTGGGATTTGTCGAAATCCTGGCCCATGTTGCCGGCGAACAACAGGTTGCCATCCAGCTCATACGTCCACTTGTGATACGGGCAAACCATCTTCGCCACTTTGCCGTGATCCGCCTCACAGATTTTCGCGCCACGGTGACGGCAGGCGTTATGGAACGCCCGGACTTCTCCGTCTTTGCCGCGCACCACGGCAACGGGATAGTCACCGATCTGCAGGGTGAAATACTGCCCCGGCTTGGTGATTTCAAAGGTGTGGCCGGCGAAGATCCAGTCCTTGTGCCAGATCTGCTCAAGATCCTGGCGGTAAACGCTTTCATTGCTGTAGAGAGCGCCAGGCAGCGAGTGCCAGGCTTTACGCTGTGCAATCAGGTCAAAAACGCTTTCTTTATTGTTCATTGTTATCCTCCCATAGGCGACATGGTTCTCAGCCTATATGTCCCAGGACAGACGTCACAAACGACATTTGCTGTGGGCAATTCATGCGTTGGCGTTATCGATGAGCACGTGGCTAGAGTGCCAAAACCGGGTGAAAAATCGGTTCCAGGGCGGTAATGGCGCAGCTGGATTGGGCAATGTGTTTGATCGCTGTTTTCACCTCGGCACTGCGCTCTACACCGAGACCGCTGGCGAACAGATCAAATTTATGATCCAGCTCTTCTTCGCTGAGGGCGGTTTCGGGATCGCCCCGCGCGGCGGTGACCGGACTCACCAGCACGGCACCGTTTTTCAGGGTGATGGTCAATCGCGAGAGGATTTCGGCGGGGAATCGGGCGGAGATATCGGCGGCTTCGACGATTTCGATACGGCGGCTCAACGCCAGAATATCTTCAGCAAAAATCGCCGCTCCGGTGACTTCTTGCGGACCGACCTTGCCCCGGACAATCAGTGCGGCCAGCGGAAAGGCGAGGGCGTACTGCGCCTGATCGGCGTCACTCGGCGTATGCCCCTGCAAACACATCGACTCATAGAACGTTTCGACGCGTACAGTTTCAATGGAGTCGGCATCGATCTGAGGGTTTTCCCGCTGCAGTTCGAGCATGGCGGTCAGCGCCGGCTGCGCCCAGCGGCAAACCGGCCAGGGTTTGAAGTACTGACTGTCGATCTCCCATCGTGTACCGATATCGGTCCAGTATTCAGCGACGGTGACGTCTTCAACCGTTTCTGCCGGTGCACCGGTGATGCCTTCCCGGGCCATGAGCAGCGCGTTCAAACCCGCAAATGCGCCTGCGCCGTGGGCATCGCGCAGCATCGTCGGTGCTTGCACCACGCGCATCATCGGGCAGCGTGCGCTGAAGTACTCAGCGATGCCCAAGGCGTGGCGAAAGGTCGGCTCATCAAAGCCCAGCAAGCGCGGCCCGGCACACACCACGCCCAGCGCGGAAAAACCGCCGGATGCGTGATACGTCGGCGAGGTCGCCATCAATGCGGAGCCGGCCCGCAGCGCCGTTTCATAACCGATGCACAGGGCGGTGAGCAGTTCATGACCACTAATTGACTGACCCTGATGATGCAGCGCATCGGCGAGGGCGAGCACGGCGGGAACAACGGTGGCACCGGCGTGACCCTTGGATTTGAAGTGGCCCTCATGGGCGTCGAGGCTGTCAGCGCTGAATCCTCCGGCCCAGGCGGCGCCGAGTACGTTGACGCGCTGTCCGGCAAAGATCAGGCGACTGCTATAGGCGCCCGTCGGGTAATGCTGTTCGGCAAAACGTCGCATGGCGCTGCTGGTGTCATTGCTGGCCGCACCGGCCATGACGCCGACGATATCCAGCAGACTGTCCTGCACGATTGCACGGGTCTTGAGCGGGGCATCGAGGAAATCAAAGTCGCGACAGAATTCGAAGAGTGACATTCAACAATCCCTTCCTGTGAGTTGAGCCGAACCGATCATGGCCGGCGCAGCTCAACAATGAGCCAGGGGGAGGGTGCCGCTCTAGCAACATTTTCGGCGGGCAATTGATAACCAAATCAGCCGACGCCTGTGCCGACTGAATTAACGGCGGGGAAACTTCGCCAGAATCCATTCACGAAAACGCCGCAACTCATCTTCGTTTTCAGAGCTTTCGCGACAGCTCAGGTAGTGCCAGCTGTTGCGCAATTGCACCTGTTGCTCGATCGGTCGCACCAGCAAGCCTTGTTGCACCAAACCCGTGACCAGGTGATTCCAGCCCAGCGCAATGCCCTGATGGGTCAGGACCATGCTGATCAGCAGGTTGTAGTCGTTGGCGTTGAAGATCTGCGGACTGTTCGGCGGGCGGTCATCGATATCGATAGCCTGAAATGCCAGCCACACACCCCAGTCGACATGCTCGGCGACTTGCGAGCGGCCATAGGGACTCAGGTTGAGCAGGGCCGAATCGCGCACACCTTCGATCGTCGCAATCTCCGGGTGCTTTTCCAGGTACTGCGGGGTGCACACCGGGTAAATCACGTCGTGGCACAACGGATAGCTTCTATAACCATCACGGATGCGCGAAATCTTGGTGATGAAGATGTCCGGCTGTACACCGGGTTCCATGGTCAGAAAGTTCTGCGTGGTGATCAGGTTGAGTTCGATGTCCGGGCACTGGGCGAAGAACTCCTGCAGATGATTCGACAGCCACAGTGCGGAAAAGGCTGGCGAGCAACAGACGGTGAGGACCTTCTTGGTCGACTGACTGCTGCGGATGCGTTCGGCGGCCTGGGCGATGTTGACGAACGACAGTTGCGCGGCATCGAAGAACACCGCACCAGCGGCCGTCAGTTCCACCGCACGGCCGACCCGGGTAAACAGTTGCGCGCCCAGATAGCTTTCCAGTTCACGGATCTGCCGGCTGATCGCGGCTTGCGAAACGCACAATGCCTCGGCCGCACGGGTGAAGCTTTCGTATTTGGCGGCGGCCACAAATGCCTTCACAGCCCTCAAGGACGGCATTTTCAGCAGGATGGTGTCAGGGTCGACATGCTTGCTCATTCGTACACACTCCTAACGATACAGCTCCCCAACGAAGCGCGAGGAGGGTAACGGAACCGTGCGGGGAGGGCTACGCGAGCGTCGCTTTGGGGATAGACCCGGTCGCTCATGGTGCTGACGCGGCACTCGGCAGTGGCAGTCGTCGCAACCGATAACCCGACGTTATCGAATTGCCCCTGTAAATGTAGTTGGATTAAGCGGGGTGATGCTAATAGATTTGAAACATCCCTTTTTCCTGGGACCTCAAAAATAATAAAAGGAAGCCCGTCGTGAAGACATTTATTCATTACCGCTGCCGCTTACAATTATTTTTGCTCGTTTGCCTGTCGCTTAATGCGAAAGATGCACGATGCGAAGGAGGCAAGGTATGACAAGTTCCGACGAGATCATTTGCGTAAAGAATGTTTTCAAAGTCTTCGGTACGCAGCCAGCACTTGCCATGAAAATGGTTAAAGAAGGCGCATCAAAAGCTGAAGTGTTCAAAAAGACCGGTCAGGCGATTGGTGTTTTTGATGCCAACTTCTCTGTTCGCCGTGGCGAGATTTTTGTGATCATGGGGTTGTCCGGCTCCGGCAAATCGACCATGGTCAGATTGTTTAACCGGCTGATTGAACCGACGTCCGGGCAGATCTTTCTCAATGGCAAGGAAATCACCGGCCTGGGCGACAAGGACTTGTTGCAGGTTCGCCGCAAAGACATGGGCATGGTCTTCCAGTCGTTTGCTTTGATGCCGCACATGAGTGTCATCGACAACGTCAGCTTCGGTCTGGAAATAAGCGGTGTCAGCGAGAAGGAACGCTATTGCCGCGCGATGGGCGCACTGGAGCAGGTCGGGCTTTCGGGGCAGGAGCTGAGCTTTCCTCACCAACTCTCCGGCGGTATGCAACAACGTGTCGGCCTGGCCCGCGCGCTGGCCAATGATCCCGCCATTCTGCTGATGGACGAAGCGTTCTCGGCACTCGATCCGATGATTCGCAGCGAGATGCAGGGGGAGCTGATCAAGCTCCAGGCCGAGCAGGACCGCACGATCATTTTCATCTCCCACGATATAGAAGAAGCGGTTCGCATCGGTCACCGCATTGCGATCATGGAAGGCGGGCGGGTGGTGCAAATCGGCACTCCGCGCGAACTTCTGTGCAACCCGGTGAATAAATATGTTCGTGATTTCTTTAATGGCTTCGACACCAGTCGCATTCTGAAAGCGGGTGATATCGCGCAACAGGATTGCAATGTCGCTTATATACCGGGCGGGCAAACGCCTATTAAAGCGGAAGCGTCTCTTCGAGACATCTTTCATCTGGTTGCTGCCTCGGCAACTCCCATGCCGGTGGTGGATGAAGTTGGACTTTATAAAGGTTCGATTTCGCAAGGCCATCTTCTGAGCTGCCTGTGTAACAGCTGAACTGCGAATAATCAGCATTGATATGCCGTTTCTGAGTGCGAGGTAGCATCATGTCAGACTTCAACTTTTTAGATCCTTTTCAAAGTCTCAATATTCCCTTGGGATCGTGGGTGGAAACCGCCCTTAAATACCTGGTGCATAACTTCAGGGAAGTGTTTCGCTCGATCCGTTGGCCGGTCGATCAAGTGCTGGACGGTGTGCAGTGGGGACTGCTGTCGGTTCCGCCGACGGTGTTCATCATCATTGCCGGACTGATCAGTTGGCAGATTGGCGGCAAGCGCATCGCCATTTTCAGCGTCGCCACCCTTACCGGGCTTGGGCTGATCGGTGTGTGGAGCGATGCGATGGTCACGCTCGCCCTGGTGCTGACATCGCTGTTGTTCTGCGCAGTGATCGGCATACCGCTGGGCATCCTGTGTGCACGCAGTGATCGCACGGAAATGATCATCCGCCCGGTGCTGGATGCCATGCAGACACTGCCGGCGTTCGTCTATCTGGTGCCGGTGGTGATGCTCTTTGGTATCGGCAACGTCCCCGGTGTGATCGTCACCATCATCTTTTCCGTCGCGCCGCTGGTGCGGCTGACCAACCTTGGTATTCGTCAGGTCCCTGCGGACAAGGTCGAAGCCGCCCGAGCGTTCGGCTGCACGGCTACGCAAATGCTGATGAAGGTGCAGTTGCCGTTGGCGGCGCCGACGATGATGGCCGGTCTCAACCAGACATTGATGCTGTCGCTGTCGATGGTGGTCGTCGCCTCGATGATCTCGGTGGGCGGTCTGGGTTTGATGGTGTTGAGCGGCATCGGCCGCCTCGACATGGGCCTGGCCAGCGTCGGCGGCGCCGGCCTGGTGCTGCTCGCGGTATTCCTTGATCGACTGACCCAGGCAATGGGAGAGCGCAGCAGCGATCTGGCCAGCGGTCAGCGCTGGTATGAAAGCGGCCCCGTGGGGCTGGTCATGAAACTGAAGAAAAAGAAGAACGTTGCACGTCCAGTGACAAATTGAGTTGGCCCTGCTCACCCATTAAAAAACTCCAAGCGTGGTGAAACATGAAACTGACAAATCTCAAAAAGAGCGTGGTGGCGAGCCTGGTGGCTTCGGTGTTTGGCACCTTATTG
The DNA here is from genome assembly GCF_013363935.1 of Pseudomonas sp. 43A. Taxonomy (NCBI): domain Bacteria; kingdom Pseudomonadati; phylum Pseudomonadota; class Gammaproteobacteria; order Pseudomonadales; family Pseudomonadaceae; genus Pseudomonas; species Pseudomonas sp. 43A. The sequence goes on along the minus strand of NZ_CP054880.1, from coordinate 3,845,226 downwards.
TGCTCGGCGGTTTACGCGGCCGATGCCAACAAACCCGGTGCTGGTGTGTCGATTACGCCGATCTTCCCGACGATCGCCGAAGAGCGCTTTCGCGGCGAGGTAGTGATCGCAGGCCTCAAGGAACTGGGCTACGACGTAAAGCAGCCAAAAGAAGTCGACTACCCGGCGATGTTCCTCGCGCTGTCTTACGGCGATGCGGACTTCACCGTGCATGAATGGGAACACCTGCACCAAGCGTTTTATGAAAAGGCCGGCGGCGATGACGTGATGGTCAAGGTCGGGCAAGTCATGAAAGGCGTGCTGCAGGGCTACATGATCGACAAGAAGACCGCCGAGGCTTATCAGATCAAGGATCTGTCGGACCTGAAGAAACCCGAAATCGCCAAACTCTTTGACAGCAACGGTGACGGCAAGGCTGACCTGACAGGCTGCAACCCGGGTTGGGGCTGCGAGATCATGGTCGAGCACCACATGAAAGCCTACGGCCTGGGGCCAACGGTGGTCGACAACCGCGGCTCGTATTTCGCGTTGATGGCGGACACCATTGCGCGCTTTCAGCAAGGCAAACCCGTGCTGTTCTTCACCTGGGTTCCGCAGTGGATCGCCAGTGTTCTGGTAGAAGGGCGTGACGTGGTTTGGTTGCCGGTGCCGTTCACTTCGCTGCCGGATGGCAAGGAAAGCAAGGACACCTTCCACGACGGCAAGAACCTCGGTTTCCCGGTGGACACGATCAATGCCGTCATGAGCAAAGAGTTCGCCGAAAAGAACCCGGTGGCGCGCAAGTTCCTCTCTGAAGTCAGCATCCCGACGGCCGCTGAAAGTGCGCAAAACCTGCGTATGCAAAACGGTGAGAAGTCGCTGGCCGACATCAAGCGCCATGCCGCGGAATGGATCAAGGCCAACCAGCAAGCCTATGACGGCTGGTTGAGAGACGCCCGGGCGGCAGCGAAGTAATCGGTTCGGCCACGGTTTGGCGGCGGGCCGTGCCAGTCGCCAAGCCACAAGGTTGTCGTTTCAGTGAAGGTGAGCGGGTGAGGCAAGATGGAAACGTTCCAGAGTCCGTTGAAACAACAGAACATCGGCTTTCGCCCATCCACCGTGATGTCGGGCCACGAACGTGTGGTGCGGGTGGCGTTTATCCTGCTCGATCATTTTTCGTTGACGACCCTTTCAACGGCGATGGATGCCCTGGCCACTGGAAACCTGATCAATGGCGAAACGATTTACCAGGTGTCGACCTACTCACTGCAGGGCGGGCTGGTTGAAAGTGATATCGGCGTGTCGCTGGCCACGCAAAGGCTGGTGGCGGAAGGCTTCAGTCATGATGCAGTGATTGTCGTCGGAGGCCAGCGTGTGAGGCTTGCCACACAGCCAGTGCTGCGCCGAGTGCTGAAGAAGTCCTCATGCAAAGGGATCGTTGCCGGTTGCTGGAATGCCGCGTTTTATCTGGCCGATGCCGGTTTGCTGGAGGCTTGCGAGTTCGCCTGCCACAGCGACAGCTGCGGCCTGATCAATGAATATTTCCCGCAGTTGAAAGTTTCCGCTCGTGAGTTTATTTGCGCACAGCGCCGAGCCACTTGCGCCAACGCTCATTCAGCGCTGGATATGACCCTGGCAATCATGCAGGAGCTGGGAGCGCGCAACGATGCGGCACTGGTCGATGAAATTAAACGGGTTCACCAGTCTGGACACCTTCAACCGAAGACTGCCGACAGTCTCCGCTGTTCAGCGATTCCCAAGCCTTTGAACATCGCGCTCGACTTGATGGAAAAAAACATTGAGGAGCCGCTGGAAATTGACGCAATCGCCAGTCAGGTCGGCGTGTCACGCCGGCAGCTGGAAAGACGGTTTGCCCGCTATCTGAATGCCGCACCCAATCGCTACTACCTGGAACTGCGTTTGACTCGCGCCCGGCAACTGATTGTGCAAAGTGATCGTTCGTTGACGGATGTGGCACTGGCCACCGGGTTTGTCAGCTATCCGCACTTCTATAAACGCTTCAAGGATCTGTTTGGCTTACCGCCCATGACCTTCAGGGATTACTACTACGCCAACGACTATGCCAGTAGCGGACGTTATGCCGTGGCGGCGAATTTTTAAAACAAACAGTCAATCGTCACTGTTTGCGCAAGTGCCAGTTTTACAAGTTTCCGGATCAACGCCACTGCGTGCGTTTGCTTTGTGCCGCGTGCGTTTTGCAACTTCAACGATTAACGGTTTAACACTATGAAAGTCAGTTCATTACCCGCCGATGATGATAGTTGTGGCTGGTTTCACTTGAGCAAGCCACGCAGTCCCGAGCCGGCTCACCGTGGGCACCGTTCCGCTCGCTGGGTGATCATCGGTGCCGGCTTCACGGGACTGGCGTGCGCGCGGCAACTGGCGTTGAATTTTCCCGACGACGAAGTGGTGCTTATCGAAGCGCAGGAAGTCGGGCTGGGGCCATCGGGGCGCAATGCCGGTTTTGCCATTGATCTTCCCCATGACATTGGCGCTGAGGATTACATCGGTGACATCGCGCAGGCCCGGACCAGTTTGAAACTCAATCTGGCCGGCCAATCGATACTTCGCGAGCTGGTCGATCAGTACCGCATCGAATGCCAGATGAAAGCCTGCGGCAAATATCAGGCGGCGGTGGAGAACCGTGGTATCGCTGTACTCGATGCCTATCGCCGGGGCCTGGAAAAACTCGATCAGCCTTTTCAAATGATTGATGCCGATGAGTTGCCCGAACACTTGGGCACGCGGTTTTATCGCAAGGCGTTGTTCACCCCGGGCGCAGTGTTATTGCAACCGTCTGGACTGGTGAAAGGCCTGGCCGACCATTTGCCGTCGAACGTCACGCTGTATGAGCGGACCCCGATTCTGGAAGTGGAATACGGCGCCAAGACGCTGCTCAAACACGCCCGCGGCAGCATCACTGCCGACAAGCTGATTCTGGCGAACAACTCGTTCGGTATGCGTTTCGGTTTCCTGCAAGGGCGCATGTTGCCGATCTACACCTACGCGAGCATCACCCGGCCGCTGACCGAAGAAGAACAGGCACGGCTGGGCGGCAAACCGTTCTGGGGCGCCATTCCAGCCGATCCCTTCGGCACCACGGTGCGGCGTACCCCGGACAACCGCCTGCTGATCCGCAACAGTTTCACCTTCAACCCGGATGGCCGCAGCAACAGCAAATACAACGAACGTTTCGTGCGCCGGCACAAAGCGTCATTCGATCAGCGTTTCCCGATGTTGCCGGACGTGACGTTTGAATACACCTGGGGCGGCGCCTTGGCCATGTCGCGCAATCACAACGGCTTCTTCGGTGAACTGGCGCCCAATGTATATGGCGCGCTCGGATGCAATGGTCTGGGCGTCACGCGCGGAACCGTCACCGGCAAGTTGCTCGCGGACTGGCTGGCGGGGCAGCGTGACCCGCTGATTGATTTCCTGTTGCAGGCGCCCGGGCCCAACAGCAACCCGCCAGAACCGTTTCTTTCGCTTGGGGTGAACATGAACCTCAAGTGGGGGCAGTACCGCGCCGGGAGAGAAAGTTGAGTCTCCTTTGACTAGTCGCTGCAGCCTCGTCGCTCTGCTGCCGTCCTGAAGGCTTGCGCCGCCAATAACCACGGTCTGCCCGGCATGCCGTCGGGCGCTCGGATTGAACATTGAACCACTGGAGAAAACGCTATGAACTTTGACGGAATTTTTACCCCTGCCATTACCCCGTTGTCCGCTGATGGCCAAATCGACTATTCAGCGTTCTCTGAGGTGCTCGAATATCTGATCGAGTCCAAGGTTCACGGCATCGTTATTGGCGGATCCACCGGCGAGTATTACGCGCACACCGCCGAGGAGCGCGTAGCCGTGGCCGAGCGCGCCAAAGAGGTGATCCGCGGACGTTTGCCACTGGTGATCGGCACCGGTGGCATTCGTACCGAAGACTCGGTGTACTTCGCCGAAAAGGCCAAGTCCCTCGAAGCGGACGCCATTCTGGTCGGTTCGCCACCGTATGCGTTGCCGACGCAAAAGGAAATTGCCGCCCATGTGCTCGCCGTGGACAAGGCGGCCGGGCTGCCGATCATGCTTTACAACTATCCGTCGCGAATGGGCGTGGCGATGGGCGACGAGTTTTTCGAAGCGATTGCCGGCTGCAAGAACATCGCCGCGATCAAGGAAAGTTCGGGCGAGATGAGTCGCCTGCACCGCCTGGCGCATGCCCATCCGTCGATCCAGCTGTCCTGTGGCTGGGATGATCAGGCGCTGGAGTTCTTCGCCTGGGGTGCGCGCAGCTGGGTCTGCGCCGGCTCGAACTTCATCCCGCGTGAACACATCGCGCTTTACGAGGCCTGCGTGCTCGAAAAGAACTTCGATAAAGGCCGGCGGATCATGTCGGCGATGCTGCCGTTGATGGATTTCCTCGAGAGCGGCAAGTTCGTGCAGTCGATCAAACACGGTAGCGAACTCAGTGGCCTGCGTGCCGGCGGGGTCCGTGCGCCACTGCAACCGCTGGAGCCTTCCGAGAAGCAGACGCTGGAAGACGTGATCAAAACCCTGCAGAAAAACGTCGCGCGTATCGTCGAGGAGGCTTGAAATGGCAGACCTGCTGAGTCAAGAGCAATACCGTGAACTGGCTGCGAAGCTCGAGTTTCGCAATCAAGCGTTCATCAACGGCCAGTTTTGCTCGTCGTGTTCAGGCAAGACATTCACCACGACCAACCCGGCTACCGACCAGGTGCTGACTGAGATTGCCGCGTGCAACGCCGATGATGTCGACGAGGCCGTAGCGGCGGCGAAGGAAGCCTTCGACGACGCACGCTGGCATTCACTGGCGCCGTCCGCACGCAAATCGGTATTGCTGCGCTTTGCCCAATTGCTGGAAGACAACGCCCATGAACTGGCAGTGCTGGAAAGCCTGGACAGTGGCAAGCCGATTCGCGAATGCCAGAACATCGACGTGCCGGAAACGATTCATACGTTGCGTTGGCATGCCGAGCTGATCGACAAGATTTACGATGCCACGGCGCCGGTCGGCTCGGGTGCGGTGACCATGGTTGTGCGTGAACCGATCGGCGTTGTCGGCCTGGTGTTGCCGTGGAACTTCCCGCTGCTGATGCTCGCCTGGAAAATCGGTCCGTCGCTGGCCGCAGGCTGTTCGATCGTGGTCAAACCCGCCAAGGAAACCACCTTGAGCACCTTGCGCGTCGCCGAACTGGCGCATCAGGCTGGGATTCCCGCCGGCGTGTTCAACGTCGTGCCCGGCGGAGGCAAGGAAGCGGGTGAGCCGCTAGGCCGTCACTCGGATGTGGCCATGGTCAGCTTCACTGGTTCAACCGATACCGGGCGGCTGTTCCTCAAATATTCCAGCGAATCGAACCTGAAACGCATCGTGCTGGAATGTGGCGGCAAGAACCCTGCCGTGGTGATGAATGATGTCGAAGACATCGACCTCGTTGCCCAGCATGTGGTGAACGGCGCGTTCTGGAACATGGGTGAAAACTGCTCGGCCTCTTCGCGCCTGATCGTCCACGCCGACGTCAAGGATGAACTGCTGCAGCGTGTGCAGGTTCATTTGGGTGACTGGAAAATGGGTGATCCACTGGATCCTGAAAACCGCCTGGGTTCGATGATCAGCAAAGCGCATTTCGACAAGGTGCGCTCCTACCTTGATGTGGCCCGCGACGAAAACCTGCGCGTGCTGGTAGGCGGCAAAACCCGCCAGGATATTTTCGTCGAACCCACCATCGTTGATGGCGTGAGCCGCGATAGTCGTCTGTTCCAGGAGGAGATCTTCGGCCCGGTACTGAGCGTCACCACGTTCCAGACCGTTGACGAAGCCATTGAGCTGGCCAACGACACGGCCTACGGCCTGGCAGCATCGGCTTACACCGGCAACCTGCGCCATGCCCTGAAACTCTCACGCGGGATCCGTGCCGGGATTGTCACGGTGAACTGCTTCGGTGAAGGCGATGCCTCTACGCCATTCGGCGGTTACAAGGAGTCGGGGTTCGGCGGGCGCGACAAGTCGATCTGGGCGCACGACCAGTACACTGAAATCAAAACCATCTGGATTGATGCTTCCTGATAGCGCCTTGACGCAAGAAACCACATCGCCCCGACCACTCGATTGAGTGGCGGGGCGATTGCCCCATACCGTTATCCAATCCGTGAGCTGGATTGGTTGGTAGCCACATCAGCAGAAAGCTTTCAGTCATCCGCTTTTCTTCAGACATTTTGAACCTAAGCCGAAGTCGGTCGCTCAACCGGGAAATGTTCGGGGTGAGCGAAATGAACGCGTTCAAAAATCAACTGACATTCGCACAAGAAACCAAATTGCTCGCGTTGGCTGCCTGGCAGCGTGCACTGGGAAATCTTGAATTGCGCATGGACTGCCCAGACGCCTATCACGATGAACTGCTGCGCCAGTCGGATGAAATGGATCGCTTGGGCATACTCAGCTGGGACGAGTGGCGCGACCTGCGCAGAGAAGCAGATGTCGCGTACCTGCGCGCAGTCGCTGGAGACGATTACCATTGAGGCCATGTACGGTCGTTATCCGCATCCGCTGAAAATATCGAATCAACAAAACAGGAGATTTCCATGCCCGAGCCGTTGACCTCATCAGCCGCACCCGCTCGCTCCTGGTTTGCCCGTTTCTCAGGCTCCGGGTGGGGCGGGCGCGTCTTCTGGTCAATTCTGATCGGGGTGACAATCTTCCTGCTGATAAGCGGGTATGGCGCCTTTGTCGGGGCCAACAAACAGAATCTGTACTTCGCCTTTATCGGTGGCATGACCGGCTTCGCTGCGACGGCAATGGGCGCTGTCGTAGCGATCGCGTTACGAGACATCGCCGCCCGAACCCAAGACATCATGCTCGGCTTCGCCGCCGGGATGATGCTGGCCGCCAGTTCGTTTTCGCTGATTCTGCCTGGCATAGAAGCGGCTCAGGCGCTTTGCGGTAACCCGTTACTCGCGGCCTGCGTCGTCGTTGCAGGATTGGGATTGGGCGTTGCGCTGATGGTCGGCCTTGATCGTTTCGTGCCTCACGAACACGAGAAAAGCGGACGCCGTGGGCCGGACGCGCAGCGCATCAATCGTGTCTGGCTGTTCGTCCTGGCAATCACATTGCATAACCTGCCGGAAGGTATGGCCATTGGCGTGAGCTTCGCCAACGGCGATATGAAGGTCGGACTGCCGCTGACCACTGCCATCGCCATTCAAGACATTCCCGAAGGTCTGGCAGTCGCCCTGGCATTACGCGTAACCGGCATCTCAGCGCTTCGCGCCGCGCTGATTGCGGTGGGTTCGGGGTTGATGGAACCGATTGGCGCCGTTGTCGGCTTGGGTATTTCCAGCAGCTTTGCGTTGGGATATCCCATTGCGCTCGGTCTGGCCGCCGGGGCGATGATTTTTGTGGTGTCCCATGAGGTCATTCCCGAGACTCATCGCAACGGTCATGAGACCCCGGCGACCTTGGGGCTGATGCTCGGTTTTGGGGTGATGATGTTTCTCGACACTGCTTTGGGTTAATCACTAACCTGACCACTGAAGAGAAACCCTCACGCACTGGCTTTAACCTCAGCCTTGACCACTGATTTGCGATAAGTCAGCAAAACGATGCCCATGACCACAATCACTCCGCCGAAGATCTGTCCTGTACTGAGCATCTGATCCAGCACAATCCAGCCCATCAACAGCGTTGCCAATGGCTCGATGTTCATGACCGGCGCATTGCGCGGCATGTCCAGTCGAGGCACGGAAATGAACAGGACGATAAAACCTGTGCCGTACAGCACCACCAGAGTGGCGAGGGCTAGCCATCCGGTCGAGGTGGCGGGCAGGTTCAATCCGCCGGGAAGGGCGCCCGTCAGCCCTGCCAGGTTGACGCTGCTGAACACGATGAAAATGGTCAGCAGACTGCGCACCGAGCCACGTACCTGAGACAGTTTGTGGTCGGTGATCCACAACGCGCAGGCGAACACGCTGGCGGCGCAGAACGCGAGCGCGACGCCCGTCAGCCATTGCGCACTGACGTCTGTCGTGGTCGAGAGACGCCCGGGGACATCCAGCACAAACACCAGACCCAATAGAATCAAGCCCATTAACGTCGCAGTGCGTGCGCTTGGTCGCGGGCCACCCAGCGCCCAGGTGAGCAATGCCAGCAGAATAGGGAATACGTTCGCCACCAGCAGGGCCAGCGCCACCGGCACCCGTGCGACAGCAGAGTAAAGGCACAGACTCTGCGCAGTGATCAGCAACCCCAGCAACAGTTGCCAGCGCCAGGCACCCGCCGGCAAGCGCGGGCTTTGTCTTTGCCACAGCACCAGGATGGCGAGCACCAGCAAGGTCCCGCCGGAACGCATCAAAATCGCCAGCAGCACACCCGCACCATCATCAAAGGCGACTCGCGCCGCCACATGATTGCCGGCAAACGCACAGCCCATGCACAACAGAATGATCACCGCCAGAGAACGGGGGTAGGGCGGCGGTACGGTTTGCGTAGCGGTAGGGCGAGGCATGGCAGATCTCAGGATTGTTAGCCGTTCGAGCGACTTGGTTTTATTAGGTTGTCGTACAACTAGCCCGTTTTATCGCATTCGGCGACGTCGGGCAATAGACCTGAAAGCGCACAGCTACGCATAAGTTCAGCGTTATGGTGGATTTTTAATTATTTGATTAATCGCAGAGATCGTATGACTTGAAAGGGCAGGGGCGCATCGGCCCCTGCTTCCAGGGATTTACACATTCATGAGAGGCGGGTGGTCTGCTTCTGCTCAGGCATGAAATGGATAATCGATGTACCCACGCTGATCCCCACCGAAAAAGCTGCTCGGATCCGGCGCGTTGAGCGCCAGGCCATCGTGCAGCCGACGCGGCAAGTCAGGGTTGGCCAGGAACGGGCGGCCAAACGCGATGATGTCGGCACGATCGGCAATCAGCGCCTGTTCGGCAGATCGCGCATCGTAGCCACCCGCCAGGATCAGCACGCCGTTCCACGTCTTGCGCAACTGGGCAATGATCGCGTCCCAGCGCGGGTCGAAGTTCTCGTCTTTAACTGTGCCGACCATCGCCGGCTCGACCAGGTGCAGATAGGCCAGATTCCAATGATTGAGCGCTTCGACGAGATGGCCGAAGGTGGCCTCCGGGGTGTCATCACCCATGCCCATAAAACGCCCCATCGGCGTCAGGCGTACGCCGACCCGTTCGGCGCCGACCTCTTCAGTGACGGCCGCGACCACTTCCAGCAGAAACCGCGCGCGGTTCTCCACGCTGCCGCCATAGGCATCGTCACGCTGGTTGCTGTTGCTGTTAAGAAACTGGTCGAGCAGGTAACCGTTGCCGGCATGAATCTCTACACCGTCCATGCCCGCCTGCAATGCGTTGCGCGCGGCCACGCGGTAGTCCTCGACGATGCCGGCGATCTCCGCGGTTTCCAGCGCACGCGGCACCGGTACATCACCCCAGACGCCGTTACCGTTTTCATCGACGATAAACGTCTTGCCCGGCACTGGCAGCGCGCTGGGCGCAACCGGCAGGCCGGCATCGGGTTGAAAGCTCGGATGGGACACCCGGCCGACATGCCACAGCTGCATGAAGATCAACCCGCCGGCCTCATGCACCGCCGCGCTGACGTCACGCCATGCCTCAACTTGCTCAGGACTGTAGATGCCCGGCGTCCAGGCGTAACCCTGAGCCTGCCGGGAGATTTGTGTGGCCTCTGTGATGATCAGCGCGGCACTGGCCCGTTGGCGGTAGTACTCGGCGTTCATCGGCGTCGGTACATCGCCCGGTTGGCCGGCGCGTGAGCGCGTTAACGGCGCCATCGCCACGCGGTGGGCGAGGGTGTAAGGACCGAGTGCAAGGGGTTGGAACAGACGACGAGTCATGGGTAGCTCCGGATTTCAATATAAGGAATTCAAGCGCGGCAGCGGTGCCGCGAACCAGTGCCGCTAACTTAACCGCGCTCAGCGGAGCTGATAATCAGTGACCGGCGCTACGCTGTTTTGCGCAGGGCGCAATGGCGCCCGTGCTCATCAGCGATGAACACGGGCGTGGCTCAGGCGGGCTGGTTGGAACGGGTCAGCGGCAGGTTCAGCCAGCGCCGGCCAGTGGCGTTGGCGACGGCGTTGCCAAGGGCCGCGGCCATCGGCCCCTGAACGATTTCAGCGGCACCGAGGAAGGGTTCTCCCGGCTGGTCGAGCAAATGCACATCGACTTTATTCGGCAGTTGCGTGAAACGCAGAATCGGATAACCGCTCCAGTCGTAGCTGCGAATGCCTCCCGCGTCGTAGGCGACTTTTTCGTACAGGGTCCAGCTCGCGGACTGCACGATGCCGCCCTCGACCTGATTGCGCAGGCCATCGGGGCTGACGATCTGGCCGACGTCCACCGCCGTCACCACGTGATCGATGCGGATCTCGCCGGTCTGCGGATGCACCCGAAGTTTCACCGCGATTGCACAGTAACCCATGATGTTTTTGTAGCGGGCAAAGGCGAAACCGATACCGGCGCCGGGCTCGCTGCGTTTTTGCGGCCAGCCGATCTCATCACGCACACGTTCTACGACCGCGCGAGCACGCGGGTCGCTGAGATGGGCCAGACGCAAAGCGACCGCGTCGATGCGGGCCCGGATCGCCAGCTCGTCGATACTCGCCTCGATGGCGAAAATGTTGATGTGCGCACCCAGCGAACGCATGGCCGAGGTGCGAAAGGGCATTTCGGTGACGAAGGTCATGTTGATGCGCGTCGAGTTCAACTCGTACAGCGGCACCGCGTTGCGATCACCATCGCCCTCAGGCTGAGCGATTGGCACAGATGACGCCGAGGCAAAAGGCCGCGCGAGCAGGCGTGCCGGCAACAGACGCCCGGCGTTGACGATGCGTTCGTTGTGCGGCGTGGTCCAGAGTTCGTAGGCCCAGTCCTGCAAACGGCCATGGCTGAGGCCGGCGTCGACTTCAGTGACCATCGCCGAGCTATACGGCTCCCAAAGATTTTCCTGTTCGCGCATCCATTGCACGCGCACCGGCGTACCGGGCACGCGCAGGGCAATCAATGCCGCATCGGCGGCGGCATCATCGGCGCCGTTGTGCCCGTAACACCCGGAGCCTTCGGTATGAATGCAGCGCACCCGGTCAGATGGCAGACCGAGCATTTCGGCAATGCCGGCGCGCAGTGGATACACGCCTTGGGTATGGGTCCAGACGGTTAGAACGCCGTCCTTGAACCAGGCCACTGCGCAAGACGGGCCGATCGAGCCGTGCATCAGATATTGCTTGGTGACCCGCGCCTGAAAACGCGTGTCGGCCGCGCCACTTGGCGTGCCGCTGTTGCTGATCGGATAGCGCCGTGAGGGCAGACGTTTGAGCAGACCATGAATCTCGGTCGCCTCGGGAATCGCTTCGCCCTCGCTCCATTGCGTCACTGCGCTGGCACTGCGCATGGCTTTGATCGCTTGCCACTCATCACGGGCGACCACCGCCAGATAGTTGCCGTCGCGGATCACCTTGACCACCCCAGCCAGGGCTTCGATGTTCGCCGCGTCGAATGCTTGCAACGTGCAGCCCGGACGAGGCGGGCGGATCACCCGCGCATGCAGCATGCCCGGCAGGCGCATGTCCTGGACGAATGCTGCGCCACCGCTGACCTTCGCCGGAATGTCGAGACGCGGCAACGAATGGCCGATCAGTTTGAAATCAGCGGCGGCCATCGCCGGTGACTGAGCCTTGGCGTATTGATGCACATCGACATGCTTGACCGCGTCGGCGTAACTCATCCGCTGAGCGGCCGGGCCTTCGATCACACCGTCGCGGGTGTTCAGCAGTGCTGCATCAATCTGCCAACGGCGCGCGGCGGCATCGACGAGCATTTCGCGCACCTGCGCGGCGGCGTTATACAACGCGGTACCGCTGTCGAAAATGCTGTGGCTGCCGGCGGTGTAGCCTTCGTTGGGCGTCAACGCGGTGTCGGCGGTGAGCAAGTTGATAGAGGTCGCCGGCACCTGCAAACGTTCGGCGGCGATTTGCAGCAGCGCAGTTTTCACCCCGGTGCCCAATTCGACCTTGCCGGTGTAGACGGTAATGCCGTCGGCGCCGATGCGGATCCAGGCGTCGAGAAACGGGTTGGTGCGCAGGCTGCCGGGCAGGTCGGGCGCGAGGACCACGGTGCCGAGCGTATCGACTTCGGTATCGGCCAACACACGCCGCGCCACCGGCATCAGGGTGAATGCCATCAGCAACGCACCACCGCGCAGAAAGGCACGCCGACTCGGGTTCAAACCATTTGACTCGCTCATGTCAGGCTCCCGTTGTGCCCGGCCACCTGTTTGATCGCCTCGATGATCCGCAAGTGCGTACCGCAGCGACACAGGTTGCCAGCCATGTGCTCGCGAATGGTTGCCTCATCCGGGTGTCGATTACGCTCAAGCAACGCCTGCGCGCGCATCAGCATGCCGGCAATGCAGTAACCGCATTGCGCGGCCTGTTTCTCGATGAACGCCGCTTGCAGAGGGCCAGGTTTTTCCGCGCTGCCGAGGCTTTCCACGGTGCGGATTTTTTTGCCTTCGAGGCCGGCGCAGGGCGTCAGGCAGGCGAACACCGGTTGATCGTCGACGATCACCGTGCAGGCGCCGCACTGACCGAGACCGCAGCCGTATTTGGCGCCGTTGAGGTTCAAGTGATTGCGCAGCGCATACAGCAGCGGCATGTCCGGCTCCAGCTCAAGCGGTTGCGCGGCTCCGTTGACGTTGAGGGTGATCTGGCTCATTTCGTCTCCTGACGTAACGCTTCAATAGTGGAAGAGAGGTCGGCCCACGGCTGATCGGGGCTGGCTTGCTGACGCAGATACGCGGCCAGTGCGCCGAGTTGCGCGTTGTCGAGGCTGGCGGCGAATGCAGGCATCAGCGGACCGGGCGATCCGGGTGTGGCGGGCAAGCCTTCGAGCACGGTTTTGAGGAAGTTGCGCGCACTGGCCGCTTGCAGCGCCGAGGTGTTTTGCAGGCCCGGACGACCATCGATGGTGCGCATCGGCGCCGCTGGGCCATGGCAACCGGCGCAGGCGCTGCTGAAAAGCAGGGCGCCGCTCGAGTGGTCTGCCGCTTCACTGGCAGGCGTCTTTGGCGGCGGTTGCGTCAGTGGGTGCGGGTTTTCCAGGCTGAGCAAATACTCGGCAATCGCCTCGGCTTCACTGGCCGGCAAGCGCGCCAGACTCAAGCTGACCGGCCGCATCGGCCCGGCGGGTGTGCCGTGGCCATCGACGATCTCGGCGCGCAGATAGCCCACCAGTTGCTCACGACTCCACGGGGTGCCGCGCTGGCCCATACCGACCAGCGCGGGCGCTTGCCAGCCATCGACGCTGCCGCCCTGCAAATACTCCGAGGACTTTTCCGCGCCGATCAGGTTCAGCGGCGAATGGCAGCCGGCGCAATGGCCCGGACCGTCGACCAGATAGCGTCCGCGATTCCACGCCTCGCTACGCCCCGCCAGAGGCGTCAGTGGCTCACCGTGCAGGAACAGCAGGTTCCAGAACGCCACCAACGGGCGAATATTCATCGGGAAATTCATCTGGTTGTGCACGGCCGGCGCGTGCACGGCGGGGCCGCTCATCAAGTAGGCATAGGCGTCGGCGATGTCTGCTGCGCTCATGCGCCGGTAGTGCACGTAGGGGAACGCCGGATAAAGGAAGTGACCATCGCGAGCGATGCCCTGACGCATCGCCCGCTCGAAGGCCGGCAGTGACCATTGGCCAATACCGGTTTCTACGTCCGGGGTGATGTTGGTGCTGTACAGCGTGCCGAACGGCGTTACCAGCGGCAGCCCGCCGGCCAGATATTCACCACCGGGGCGGGTATGGCAGACCGCACAGTCGCCGGCCTCGACCACCCGCGCCCCGCGTTGCAACTGCGCAACATCGAACATCGTCGGGCGCTCGATCGGCGCAATCGCCGGGCGCCACATCAGCCAAACGGCGCCGATCAGGCCGAGCACGGCGGCGACTGCCACGCTGATCCATAGCGTTCTGGACTTCAGCAAATGGCGGTTCATGGGACGGAGAACAACGCGGCAGGCAATGGCAGAACGGATGGGATACGGATCATGACAACGCTCCTTGTAACAGCCGGGGGAGGGCGCCGCTGGGGACGACAGCGCCAGAGGCCAAAGCGTAGAGAAACCGTCTGCGCGGGAGAATCAGCGGCGCGCGCAACAGCGCGTTGCGCGAGAAGCAACGCCTGCGCCGTTGCGCCGGACGCATCACTGCGTTGCCCGCCGCGTGGATTCTGTGGATCGCCACAGGGCCGTAGCCTTGGCAGCACTTTCCTGAACTCAATGAGGTGTCATCATGCTCACGGGCAATCCAGCCGTTTCGGCCAGCGCCGAGCAGCCAACTTCACTCTCCGGCCTGATGGTCGCGTTCCTGGCATTTTGCTGTGGCGCGGTCGTGGCCAATCTTTATTACGCACAGCCGATCGTCGAACTGATTGCACCGCAGATCGGTCTGTCCAGCGCCAATGCCAGCCTGATCGTTTCGCTGACGCAGTTTGGTTATGCACTGGGCCTGTTACTGCTGGTGCCACTGGCCGACCTGATGGAAAACCGTCGGCTGGTGGTCGGCTTCACGCTAGCGGCGAGCGTCACGCTGTTGTGCGCCGGGCTGACCCATTCACCGTCGATGTTCCTGGTGTTGTCTTTGCTGATCGGCCTGACCTCGGTGGCCGTGCAAATCCTGGTGCCGCTGGCGGCGCACCTGGCGCCCGAGGCCAGCCGTGGCCGCGTTGTCGGCAATATCATGAGCGGTCTGCTGCTGGGGATTCTGTTGTCGCGGCCACTGTCGAGCCTGTTGGTTGAAGTGTTCGGCTGGCGCGGGGTGTTTTACAGCGCGGCGGCCCTGATGGCGGTCATCGCGCTGATCACTGCGGTGGCGCTGCCGCGTCGGCTACCGACGCATAAAGCCACCTATGCTGCGCTGATCGGTTCGGTGTTTGCCTTGGCCCGGCGCTATCCGCTGCTGCGTCAGCGCTCGCTGTATCAAGGGCTGCTGTTTGCCAGCTTCAGTCTGTTCTGGACCCTCGCGCCGATTGAACTGATGCGTCACCACGGCTTCACTCAGGCACAAGTCGCGATCTTCGCGCTGGTCGGTGCGGTGGGTGCCATTGCCGCGCCGATTGCCGGACGTCTGGCCGATGCCGGGCATGGTCGTCGCGGCACGCTGGTCGCATTGCTGCTGGCGCCGGTTTCGCTGCTGATCGCCGCACTTCCGGGCAGCGGCTATGTCTGGCTGGTGGTGTGTGCGGTGCTGCTGGATTTTGCCGTGCAATTGAACATGGTACTCGGCCAGCGAGAGGTGTACGCCCTCGATCCCCACAGCCGTGCGCGCCTTAACGCCGTGTACATGACCAGCATTTTCGTCGGCGGCGCGCTGGGGTCTCTGGTTGCGAGCCCGCTGTACGAGCACTTCGGCTGGAACCTGTCCGCCGTCGCGGTGGCGCTGCTGCCAGCGCTGGCGCTCGGGTTGTTCCTGAGCCGCAAGGCCGATGTCTGAACATCCGGCAAGTGCGGGCGAGCACGGCGGCACAAGACGAAGGGCGAACAGTGATGCACAATCATCCGCGTTCCCTCTCGACCGGACCCCGCTTATGGACAAGTTGCTGGCATTGAAGATGTTTGTGGAAACCGTGCGCTGCGGGGGCTATTCCTCGGCAGCGCGCAAACTCGGGATATCCACGTCGTCAGTGACACGGCAAGTGGCCGGGCTGGAGCACGAGCTGGGCGCGAGCCTGCTCAATCGCACCACGCGCAACACCAGCGTGACCGTTGCCGGCCAGACCTATTTCGAAAAAGCCGTGGCGATTCTCGACGCGATCGACGAAGCCGATGCCGTTGTCGCCGATCGCGGCGCCGAAGCGCAGGGCCGTCTGCGCATCAGCGTGCCGGTGGAGTTCGGCCGGCGCCTGATCGCGCCGCACCTGAGCCGCTTGCTTGAGCGGCATCCGGGTCTGGAGATCAGTCTGTCGCTGAGCGATCAGGTCAGCGACCTGCTCAGCGAGCAGATCGATGTTTCCGTGCGGCTCGGATCGTCGGTGGTCAGTGAAGACATCGTCAGCAAACGCGTGGGGCATTTCGAGCGCTGGGTGGTGGCCAGTCCGGCGTATCTGGCGCGTAGCGCGGCGCTCTGTCATCCACGGGATTTGCTGGAGCATCAATGCCTGCGTTTCGATTACGGCGGCACCCACCAGCACTGGACCTTTCAGAATGAAGACGCGCCCATTCAGCTCAACGTCCACGGGCGCCTGCAAAGCAACAACGCCGACATCCTGCGCGAAGCCGCCATCGGCGGCGGCGGAGTGACGCTGCTGGCTGACTGGCTGGTCCGTGACGACGTCGCAGCAGGCCGGCTGACCCGTTTGCTTGAGCACTACGAGGTCAATCCCGGCAGTGCCAGCACGTGCATCAACGCCTTGTATTTACCCAATCACCGAGGCTCCAGCCGGATCAATGTGTTTATCGATTTCCTCATGGAAATTCTCAGCCCGTCGCCGGCACCCGCAGCGTGACCCCTGCGGCTCAACGGCGCCCGGTCCGCGTACTGACATCAACCCAAACCGCCAACACCAAGATGCTGCCCTTGACGATCATCTGCCAATAGCTGTCGACGTCGAGCATCGACATGCCGTTGTCGAGGCTGGTGATGACCAGCGCGCCGAGGAGGGCGCCGTACACCGTTCCGGAACCGCCGCGCATGGAGGTGCCGCCGATAAAGCAGGCGGCGATGGCGTCGAGTTCGCCCATGCTGCCGGCCGAAGGTGAACCGGCGGCGAGGCGCGCGGTATTGACCACGCCGGCGAGGGCGCACATCACGCCCATGATCCCGAAGATCCACAGCTTAACCGCCTGCACATTGATCCCGGACAGGCGCGTCGCTTCCATGTTGCTGCCCACGGCATACACGCGCCGACCGAACACGGTCTGACTGGTCACGTAGCTGAACACGCCCAGCAGTATCAGCAACAGCAGGACCGGCACGGGAATGCCGTCATAGCTGTTGAGCGTCTGTACAAAACCGGCGAGCACGGCGCCGATCACCAACACGCGGATGACATCACGCACCAACGAATGCGCCGCGAGGCCGTGCAGGGCGCGATTGCGCCGTTGTTTCCAGGTCAGGAACACCGTCAGCGCAAACAGCAAAATGCCCAGGCCAGTGCCGATCGCGTGGGGCAGGTAGCCCTGGCCGATGTAAACCAGCTCCGGCGATACCGGCGCAATGGTCGTGCCACCGGTAATCCCCAGCAGAATCCCGCGGAACGCCAACATGCCGCCCAGACCGACGATGAACGAAGGAATGCGCAAGTAAGCCGTCATGTAGCCGTTGGCGAGACCGATCATCAGGCCACACAGGGCGACCAGACTCAGATTCGCCAGCAGCGGAATGTGGTAGACCACATCAAGAATGGCCGCGAGACCACCGAGCAGGCCCAGCAACGAGCCGACCGACAAATCGATCTCGCCGCTGATAATCACCAGCACCATGCCGCAGGCGAGAATCCCGGTAATGGACATTTGCCGCAGCAGATTGGACAGGTTGCGCGGAGTGAGGAATCCGCCCTCAGTCTGCCAGCTGAAAAACAGCCAGATCAGCACCACGGCAAACACCAGCGCGAGCATTTTGTAGCGGGTGAACAGTTGTTTGACCTGATTCATTTACGCGGTTTTCCGATCATTATTGTTATGGCTGCCAGGCTGGCTGAGGGCGGCGGCGAGCACCTGTTCCTGGGTGAGTTCATGGTTGATGAAGTCGCCACGCAACTGACCTTCGCCGATCACCAGCACGCGGTCGGAAACACCGAGCACTTCGGCCAGCTCCGACGAGACCATGATGATCGACACGCCGGCGGCGGCCAGCGCGCCCATCAACTTGTAGATTTCGTATTTGGCGCCGACGTCCACGCCTCGGGTCGGCTCGTCGAGAATCAACACCCGGGGTTTGGCCAGCAGCATCTTCGCCAGCACGGCTTTTTGTTGATTGCCACCCGACAGGCTGGTGATCGGCAGGAACGGGCTGGCGGTTTTGAGGTGCAGGCGCGAAATTTCCTTATCGATGCTGCCCAGTTCAGCTTCGGCGTCGATGCGGGTCAGTTTTGAGTAGTTGTCCAGCACGGCGAGGGTGATGTTCTGGCCGACGCCCAGATCGGGAATGATGCCTTGACGCTTGCGGTCCTCCGGCACCAGGCACAGGCCGGTACGGATTGATTTGAGCGGCGTGCGGGTGTCGATGGGTTGCCCGTCCAGCCAGACTTCGCCCTCGTGGCGACCGGGGTAAGCGCCGAACAGCGCGGTCACCAGTTCGGTCCTGCCGGCGCCGACCAGCCCGGCAATGCCAAGGATCTCGCCGCGTTTGAGGACGAAGGAAATATCGTCGACCCGTTTGCGCTTGGGGTTGTCGACGTCGTAGCAGGTGATGTGCCGGGCCTCGAAAATCACCTCGCCAATATCGTGTGGTTCGCTGGGGTAGAGGTTGCTCATTTCCCGCCCGACCATCTGCGTGATGATCTGCGCAATGTCCATGTCGGCCATGGCGGTGGTGGCGATGTGTTTACCGTCGCGGATTACCGAAATGGTGTCGCACACGGCGGCCACTTCATCGAGCTTGTGCGAGATGTAGACGCAGGCAACGCCCTTGGCTTTGAGGTCGCGGATGATGTCCAGCAACACCTCGATTTCCGAACGGCTCAAGGCTGATGAAGGCTCGTCGAGGATCAGCAGGCGGGCCTTTTTGTTCAGGGCCTTGGCGATTTCCACCAGTTGCTGATAGCCGCCGCCGTACTGCGAAACCGGCAGCGACACGTTCATATCGGGGACTTTCAATTCGCGCATCAGGGCTTCGGCGTGGTGAATCATCGCCGGGTAATTCATCCGTCCGCCGGGCAGTGTCAGCTCGTGGCCCATGAAAATGTTTTCGGCCACCGACAGGTCGGGCACCAGCGTCAGTTCCTGGTGAATGATGACGATGCCGGCAGCCTCCGTTTCACTGATCGATTGCGCCCTGAGCGGCTGACCGTCCCAGAAGATTTCGCCGTCCCAGGTGCCGTGCGGGTAGACCGCCGAGAGGATCTTCATCAGCGTCGACTTGCCGGCGCCATTCTCGCCGCACAGGCCAACGCATTCACCGGGCCTGACCTTGATGTCGATGCCGTTGAGCGCTTTGACACCGCCGAAGGTTTTGACGATGCCGTTCATTTGCAGCAGATAGTCGGACATGGACAGGGCTCGTATATCAAAGACTCACACACCACGAAACCTGTGGGAGCGGGCTTGCTCGCGAAAGCGGTGGTTCAGCTGGCATCGATACTGAATGTGCTGCCGTCTTCGCGAGCAAGCTCGCTCCCACAAGGGTTTTTCGCATTACCGGAGATCACTTCCCGGCAATTTGCGCCTTGGTGTAGAAGCCGTCCTGTTCGAGCAGGTCGATGTTGTCCTTGGTCAGCGGGGTTGGCGTGAGCAGGATGGTGTCGACTTTTTTGCTGCCGTTGTCGTACTGCGAGCTGAAGGCGGGTTTTTCGTTGCGTGCCAGTTGCACCGATAACTTGGCCGCTTCGCTGGCGATCAGTTTCAATGGCTTGTACACGGTCATGGTTTGCGTGCCGGCGATCACTCGTTTGACTGCAGCAAGGTCGGCGTCCTGCCCGGAAATCGGCACCTTGCCGGCCAGTTGCTGCGCCGCCAGTGCCTGAATGGCGCCGCCCGCCGTTGCGTCGTTGGAAGCGACGATGCCGTCGATTTTGTTGTCGTTGCGGGTCAGGGCGTTTTCAACAATGCTCAGCGCTTCGGTCGGGTTCCATTCCTTCACCCACTGTTGGCCGACGATCTTGATATCGCCCTTGTCGATGGCCGGTTGCAGCACTTTCATCTGGCCTTCACGCAGGATCTTGGCGTTGTTATCGGTGGGCGCACCACCGAGCAAAAAGTAATTGCCCTTGGGCGCCGCTTTCAGGACGCCGCTGGCCTGCATCTCGCCAACTTTTTCGTTATCGAAGGAAATATAGGCGTCGACATCGGCGTTGAGGATCAGGCGATCATAGGACACGACTTTGATCCCGGCCTTCTTCGCTTCAGCCACCGCGTTGGTCAGCACCGTGGCGTTGAACGGCACGATGACGATGACGTCGACGCCCCGGGAAATGAGGTTTTCGATCTGCGAAATCTGTTTTTGCTCGTTGGCATCCGCCGATTGCACGAAGACCTTGGCGTCCATTTTTTCGGCCGCCGCGACGAAATAGTCACGGTCACGCGACCAGCGCTCCAGGCGCAGGTCATCAATGGAGAAACCGATTTTCGGGTGGGCTGCGTCAGCCATTACCGGCAGTGACAGCAGCGCCAGGGCAGTGGCCAGTAGCGTGCGTTTTACGTTCTTCATAGTGGGGCGTCCTTTTATTGTTGTTGGAAAGACACGGCCTGACGATGAGTATCGGGCTGGTAAAACTGTAGAGAATCCGCAGACGCCGCAGGCACAGAATTGTCGTGCAATTGTCACAGCGTCGAAGCGCCGGCAGATTCTCGTAGCGATCAGCGATAGAGGTAGCGGTTGACGATGTTCTCGAGCATTTCCTGGCGGCCGCTGACGGCTTGCGGGTTCAACTCGTTGGTGAACGCGTGTTCGGCCAACGATTCAAGGTTGAAGTCACCCGCCATCACCGCCTGCCCGAACGGCTGCTTCCAAGCGGCGTAGCGTTGATCCTTGAGCCGTTGCAGTTCGTCGTTCTGAACCATGGCCGCTGCGCGCTCCAGCGACAGGGCGAGAACGTCCATCGCGCCGACGTGGCCATGGAACAGGTCAATCTGATCGAGGCTTTGCCGACGCACCTTGGAGTCGAAGTTGAAACCGCCATTCTTGAACCCGCCAGCCTTGAGAATTTCATAGGTGGCCAGGGTCATTTCTTCGACGCTGTTGGGGAATTGATCGGTGTCCCAGCCGTTTTGCGGATCACCCCGGTTGGCGTCGATGCTGCCGAAAATCCCCAGCGAGACCGCCGTCGCGATCTCGTGATGGAAACTATGCCCGGCCAGGGTCGCGTGGTTGGCTTCGATGTTGACCTTGATTTCGTGTTCCAGCCCGAACTGCTGCAGAAAGCCGAACACGGTGGCGCTGTCATAATCGTATTGGTGCTTGGTCGGCTCCTGCGGCTTGGGTTCGATCAGCAGGTCACCGGTAAAACCGATCTTGTGCTTGTGCTCGATCACCATGCGCATAAAACGGCCCAATTGTTCGCGTTCACGCTTCAAGTCTGTGTTGAGCAGGGTTTCATAGCCTTCGCGACCGCCCCACAACACGTAGTTGGCGCCTTTCAGGCGATGGGTCGCGTTCATGGCGCTGAACACTTGGGCAGCGGCGCAGGCGAACACTTCTGGATCGGGGTTGCTCGCGGCGCCGGCAGCGAAACGCGGGTTGCTGAAGCAATTGGCGGTGCCCCACAACAGCTTTATTCCGCTGGCTTCCTGGTGTTGCTCCAGATGATCAACCATCTGCGCGAAGTGGTTGCGGTACTCCTTCAGGGAGCTGCCTTCCGGAGCGACATCGGTGTCATGGAAACAGTAATAGTCGATGCCCAGTTTGGAGAAAAACTCGAAGGCTGCGGCTGCTTTGCCGATCGCCAATTCCATGGGATCGCCGGCGTGTTGCCAAGGGCGCTTGAACGTCCCCGCGCCAAACACATCGGAACCCGGCCAGACGAACGTGTGCCAGTAACAGGCGGCCATGCGCAGGTGTTCGCGCATGGGTTTGCCGAGGATGAGTTTGTCGGCGTCGTAGTGACGAAAGGAGAGGGGAGAATCGCTGTCTGGGCCTTCGTAGCGAATCGCATCGACATCGGGGAAATACTGCATGGACCTTGTCCTTGTTGTTCTTGGCGGTGTCTCGATACTAGCAACGGCCCCGACCCTGCTGATTATGAAAAACATCAACACGGAGTGCGATTTTGCGTATTGAGCTTCGTCGTCCACGCGCCTAGTCTGTGCAAACCGTCTCCTTGAGAAGGGGGCCTCGAACAAGCATAAAAACAATGAAAACCGTACCGCCTGTTCACCGCATCGCTTTGTTGTTCAACGGCAGCAAGATCTACGACCGTGGCATCATCAGCGGCATCGGCAACTACCTGAGCAGCACTCGGGCCTCCTGGGACCTGTTTCTCGAAGAGGATTTTCTCTGTCGCTTGAAAGGCATCGAGCGCTGGCAGGGGGACGGGATCATTGCCGACTTCGACGATCCGCTGATTGGTGAGGCGCTGGCTGATATCCAGATGCCGGTGGTAGCAGTAGGGGGCTCGTACGAGGATAAACGCGCCTATCCGAAAGCGATTCCCTACGTCGCCACCGATAACAATGCGCTGATGACGCTGGCTTACACGCACTTGATCGAGGCGGGGCTGCAGCGTTTTGCCTGCTTCAGCCTGCCGGAAGCGCAGGCCAATCGTTGGGCGCAAGAGCGCGAAAAGGCCTTTCGAAAATTGATGAAGCGCGATGGTCTGCACGGCGAAATCTATCGCGGCATGGGCACCAGCGCACCGCTGTGGGACAGCGCCGTCGAACAACTGATCGCCTGGCTGCAAAGCCTGCCCAAACCCATCGGCATCATCGCCGTCAGCGACGCCCGCGCGCGGCAGTTGCTGCAGGCCTGCCTGACCGCCGGGATTGCCGTGCCTGAGCAGGTGGCACTGATTGGCATCGACAATGATCCGTTGACCCGCAGCCTGACCCGGGTGCCGCTGAGCTCGGTTATTCAGGGCACGGAAACCATGGGCCGTACCGCTGCGCAATTACTGCACCAGATGCTGCACGGCATGCCGTCCACCGGCACACAAATCCTGATTCCTCCCGATGCTGTGAACGTGCAGGTGTCGAGTTTGCA
The DNA here is from genome assembly GCF_013363935.1 of Pseudomonas sp. 43A. Lineage (NCBI taxonomy): Bacteria > Pseudomonadati > Pseudomonadota > Gammaproteobacteria > Pseudomonadales > Pseudomonadaceae > Pseudomonas > Pseudomonas sp. 43A. The sequence continues at coordinate 3,822,348 of NZ_CP054880.1, read as the reverse complement.
CCAGCCATTGGGCAATCCGTACGTCATGCAGGCGCTGCTGTTTATTCGCCAATATGCTTGCCAAGGCATTAAAACGGCGCAGGTGGCAGCTTATGTCGGTGTGTCGCGTTCATCACTTGAAGCGCATTTTCGTGCTGAGCGTGGTTGTAGCGTGCATGACGAGATTCTGCGTTTCAAACTGGCAGCGGCTACCAAGGGCCTGACAAGTACCGACTCGGTGATTGCCGACGTTGCGCGCAGTTGTGGGTTTAAATCCGCGCAGTATCTGCACACGGTGTTTCGCCGGGAGTTTGGTTGTACACCTCGGGAGTATCAGCAAGGGGCAGAGACGCGCTGATGTTTAAGCACGCGGTTGCAGATCACGACTGGGTTTTATGTCGTAACGAGGGAACGATTGAAGATGCGAAGAGGCAGGTGGTTGATGAGATCTACAAGGTGCAGGGGTGATTGTCGAAATGGAGACAGGTGTTGCCGCAAGGGCGCATAGCGTAATACATGATTTAACATAATATACATTACACGTAACAAGATGTTACGAGATCAGCCCGGTTGCACAGTGGATTTCAACCTGCAGAATCGCCCTGAATCCGATCCACAGCTTTTCCTTGAATTCGACGGCGCTCAACCCTCATCACGCGTCAGCTTTTCAATCAGCGCTCGATGCTGTGGGAATTGCTGTGTGAGTTTCTGCCGATCACCCATTTCCATATCGGCAAAATCAAATCCTGGCGAAACGGCTTCGCTGATCAGCCCAAATCCGTTTTCGCCTTCGAGCAACCGCGAAGCTTTCCATATTCCACTAGGTACGTGTAATTGCAAAAGCTGTCCTGCCAGAATGTCGCCGCCCATCACCAATGTCTGCAATGAGCCGTCAGCATGAATCAGGCTGTACTCAATGGCGTCGCCCAGGTGGAAATAATGCAGGATGTCGGATCGATTGAAATGAAACTGGCCCACCGGTGATTGCTGATCCAGCAGATAGTAAATCGAGGTCATCAGATACCGTGGGCCGCTGCGAGTTTCGAGTGGGTCGCGATGATCGGCTTGATAAGTTCTACGGAAATAGCCACCTTCGAGATGAGGCTGCAGATCCAACGTTCTAATAACGTCTCCAGCTTTGGCTTCATGCTTAATCATGGCCTCTTCTCCGTCGAATATGCGGATAATTTACGTTAACTCGACTAAACGACCATTTAGTGTAGTTAAACATGATTTCTAATAAATATAGGTTCATGCTCGTGCCACTGCTTTTGAAATTCACTACGCCGGTGGTATCGCCCGGCAATCATGACGGAGCCGCCCTACCCTTAATGCAAAACCTCATCAGCTGGAGTTAAAAGGCGACTCGGTGACTATCGCGCCGGTACTCCCTCGATCAAATAGACATCGGTCTTGGCTGAGCGCTGGCGGATTTTCCTCAGTTCGGTGTACTGCGCAGAGTTGTACCAAGCTCAAGCGAATACCCGGAGCGATACGCGCCAAATCTTGGGATGAGCGATTGTAGAGCCCGATGCCTTGCTCCGTTATGTAAGCGGAATGAGGACGACCAGATCCGTATCACCTATGTCGACACCCGCTTGTGAAAGCAACGTTGTCACTTGTCCGCGGTGGTGCGTCTGATGGTTGAAAAAATGCATGACCAAGCCATAAAAGCTCCTGTCAGCGGGTATTCCCTTGATGCTTGTGTAATTGAGGGTGTGATCCAGGTCCGGCTCTGCAATGGAGCGAGACCACTCTACAATTTTCTGATCAAGCCACACTCGATGTGCCGAAAGATCTCGGATATTCGAGAAAAGCAACTGGTCGAGGCTTCTGGGGGCAGGAAGCTGTTGAATCGGTGCCAGAGCCAGGTAATTGGCAGGGTGCCTGGCGAATCGCTTTAGCCAGACAGTGTCGCCGGCCACCAAGTGGTTCAACGTCCCGAGAATTGAACCAAAGAATGCTTTCCTGTCCACTGAGAGTTCTTCATCTGACAGGCTTCTGGCTGCCTCAAAAATCTTTGCGTTCATCCATTCGTTATAGTTGGCCATCAGGCAAATATGACTGGTTCGGTTCATCGTGCTCGTCCTTTCAATGGATCGCTTTGTAATCGATCCACGCTCATCTTGCATCCCAGTCCAGTGTCGCGCTTTGTTGTGAGGAACCGTCTGATCATCTATGAAAGAAGCGCTCGCAACGGAGCTGGGATGGGTACAACTTCCTTACTTTCCGGTGAGACACAAACGTGTGTGACATTCGCGGTAAATGACAGCACGCCTTCGCCTACAAACCCCTCAACCAAAAAAGTAAAAGAGTGCTCGCCCAACCTGGCCACGCCAACTTTAATAGTCATTTCGTCATCCCAGGTCACCGGAGCCAGCAACTCGACCGACATCGCACGCACTGGCGGCAATATATTAAAACTCATCACCGCTCTAAGCCCCGGCCCCCCGACCCATCTGTCGAGTGCTACACCAATGGCCTCCACAGCAAAATGTGAGAATCGCGGGGTGTAAACCACCCCTGCCGGATCACAATCTCCGAACAAAATAGTTCGACTTACGAAAACCGCATCCGGCATTAACTCCCCCTACTCGCCAACGTCAGTCCAATATCGATGAGTTCTTCTCGCTCGGCCATCAAGGGCTTCTGCCTTTGATGGCGGCGATTACCCCCACATCGGCGACTCAAAGATTTTCGCCTGGAACCTAAGCACTTAGCTGCTTAAACCAGTCCAGGCTCGCAACGGTAGTTCCAGAAGGACGGTATTCACACCCAATCCATCCGGCGTAGCCGCGCTGCTCCAGCGCCGCGAACAACGCAGCAAAGTCGATACTCCCCGTTCCCGGCTCGTGACGACCCGGGCAATCGGCAATTTGCACATGCACGGTTCTGTCATAGAACCGCGCCAGCACATCGGCTGCGTCTCCGGTCAGAAGCTGGGCATGGTAAAGATCAAGAATCAGCCCAACACTCGGGAAGGTTTCCAGAATCTGTTGTGCCTTGCTGAAGTCAGACATGTAATAGCCTGGCATCGCCTCCGCGCTGATCACTTCGATAAGCGGCCGCAGTCCCTGGTCTTCCAAGTACTTGACCGCATATTCCAGGTTGCCCGCGTAGGTTCGCTCAGCGTCATTCTGCGTGGTAACGCCCGACATGATGTGGACATCCGCACACGCTAAGGTCTTTGCGTAGCGGGCGGCCTGGAGCAACCCGTCACGAAACTCCTCTCCCCTGCCCTGTAACGCGGCGATGCCTTTGGTCACGCCAGCCGGGGCGGCGAACTGAATCAACGGCAAACTGTATTGGGCGAGATGGTCGGCAAGCAGACTGGCGTCGAATTCATACGGCGACGGGAACTCCACTGCCCGGAAACCGGCGGCTGCGGCGGCTTCGATGCGCTGCAGAAAAGGCAATTCATTGAATTGGAAACCGAGATGAGCATTGAACTTGAGCATTGGGTAATCATCCATCCTGGGAAGAAACGACATCGGTAGCCTGGAGCATCCTTCGCCGCTCCAGCACTGCACTATCGCAAGTGCGTTCAACGATTAAAACCAGGTTTCCATCTGAATACCGTATTGCCATACCCCTCCCGCCTGGAAGTCGGACATGCCAAAGGAGTCTGCAGTGCTGAACCTGTCCAGATCCGAAGACCAGTTCATGTAGCTGGCGAACACTCGCAGCTCCGGACGCGTGAGGAGATCGCCAACGTCCAGTTTGAATGTCGGGGCAACCGTGAATTTCCAGAAGTTACCATCGACCGCATTGCGTTGTAGATAGCCCTTGGGGTCGAGGTTCATGGTTTGCCAGCTCATTTCGTAGGCCATTTCGAAGTTGCTGTTGATTTTGTTGGCCAAGCGCACGTTCAGGGTCAGCCAGCGGTAGTCGTCACCTTTGACGTATCTATCCTTGCTCTGTTCGGCCAGCAAGCTGGGCCCGATGCGCCAGTCAGAGGTCAGCGGGGTCTCACCGTAAAGCGCCAGACGCAGCGCGCGGGCGTCGTCGATCAGCTCACCGTCCGAGCCAATGTTCTTGACCTCTGCCCCCAGACCCTGCCCATAGAGCAACGCCGTTTTGAAGAAGCCTTCCCTGCCGAAAAAGGTCTTCTGGTGATTGGCCAGCATGCTGTGCAAACCGGAATCCGCAGGCGTCAAACCGGCCTTGTTGGTGTGGGTGCCGAAATCGTTTTTCTTGGCACCGATGGCGTTGTACATCCACTGCCACTGGCCATCCTCGAAGAACTGGTTGGAGGTCAGGATGTAGCTTTCCACATCGGCATTGATACCGCCTTGACTGAAATCTCCGTAGCTACGCCCAATCAACGAGTAATTGGAGCGCCAATGCTGGTTCATCTGCACATCGTAAATCCCACCGCCGGTGCCGGCCAGGTAAACGACGTCGGAGTCCAGCCAGTGGATATCGAAATTATCTCTATCGAAGCGCTTGCCCGCCCACAGCGTAGCGTTTTCGAAGACTGAATTGCCTTTGAACGCAGCGACATGGTCGAGCGTGGCGAACACTTGGCGTACGTTGAGGTTGCTTTCGTCGGCCGTCCAGTCATTGGAGCTTTCCACACCGTCGGCGATGGAGACCGTGAATTTTGATCGGGTACCGTTTTGCGCGTAGATCTCTTTCGACAGGTCGATACGCATGTAGGTGTCGTCCTCGTTGCCGAGTCGCCCGACTGCCCCGCCCACCGAGCCGGCCGGGGTTGTATAAGGGCCGCCACGGCCACCACCCATCCCCTCGTCGACCAGCAATCCGGAGCGCGCATAGCCGTTGAAGCTGAATCCATCGGTGAGGTTCGCGGTACTGCCCTCCTTCTCCAGGCTTTGCTGACGGGCTTCGAGTTTTGCCAGTCGGGTATCCAGAGCCGGCGCCGAAATGGCTGTTGCGTTAGATGCGACGGGTTGCAAGGGCGGCGCCGCGCGTTTGACCTGCTGCAATTCCCGGGCAAGTGCCTGGGTCTGCTGTTCGGCCGTGGCCGCACGCTTTTCCGCTGCGCTGGCACGGGCTTCAAGTGCGGCCATGCGCTCTTCCAGTGTCGCGGCCTGAGCGGTCGCTGCGGATGTGCCGAGCACACCTGCCATTAGCCAGCCTGTTGCTTTGTGCATATGAAATCCCTGTTTTGTTTTTATTGTTGGTTGACGCAAACGGCCGTTTTTCACGTGCGTTGCGAGTTGTCGCAATCGACGAAAAAAAGGATGCCTCCTCGCAAATACGCTGCTACATTTGGCGATGTTAACGTTAACTTTTCTAAAAACAAAAATAAAGGATGCTTGATGAAACACTTGAAATCGCTCCTGCCAGTCGCATTGATCACCCTGTCTGCCGCACTGCCATCCGCCTCGAGCGCAACCGATCTGACGATCTCCTGCGGTGCGGTGGGTGCGGAGTTGCAGCTGTGCAAGGAGGCCGTCGAGGAATGGTCGAAACAGACCGGCAACAACGTCGAGGTGGTCTCCACGCCTAACTCGGCAACAGAGAGGTTGTCGTTCTACCAGCAGATCCTCAGTGCGCAGTCCACCGACATCGACATCATTCAAATCGATATGGTCTGGCCGGGGATGCTGGCCAAACACCTGCTGGATCTGCGTGAGGTGCTTCCCGCCAACGCGACCCAAGGCTACTTTCAGGCCCAGGTCGATAACGCCACGGTCAACGGCCGGCTGGTGACGATGCCGTGGTTCACCGACTCGGGGCTGCTGTATTACCGCAAAGACTTGCTTGAGAAATACAACAAGCAGGTTCCTCAAACATGGGAGGAAATGACCGCGACCGCCAGGGATGTGCAACAGGCTGAACGTAACGCCGGCAACGCCAAAGCCTGGGGTTATATCTTTCAGGGACGCGCCTACGAGGGACTTACGTGTAATGCGCTGGAGTGGATCAGCAGTCAGCCGCAAGGCGGACTGATCAATCAACGCGGCGACATCGTGGTCAACAGCCAAGCCTCAAGAGCGGCGTTGACCCTGGCGAAAAGCTGGGTCGGGGATATCTCCCCGCGTGGCGTGCTCAATTACACCGAGGAAGAAGGACGTGGCGTATTCCAGTCAGGCAATGCGTTGTTCATGCGCAACTGGCCGTATGTCTGGGCCCTGGTGCAAAGCCAGGACAGCGCCGTAAAAGACAAGGTCGGCGTCGCTCCCCTGCCCCGCGGCGGCGAGACTGGCGCGCATGCCTCCACCCTCGGTGGCTGGGGCCTGGCGGTCTCGCGTTATAGCGCCCATCCCAAACTCGCCGCCGAGTTGGTGAGCTACCTGAGCAGTGCCCAAGAGCAAAAACGTCGAGCGCTGAAAGGCGGCTATAACCCGGTGATCGAGTCGCTGTATCAAGATCCCGAGTTGCTCGCGGCCATGCCTTATTACGCTCAGTTGCACAGCATTCTCAACGCTGGGGTCATGCGCCCCGCCGCCATCACCGCCGATCGCTATCCGCGGGTCTCCAATGCCTTCTTCGATCGGGTGCATGGCGTGCTGGCCGGCGAGTTGCCCGTCGATCAGGCACTGGCCGAACTGGAAAGCGAACTCACGCGCATCAAACGCCGGAACTGGTAAGCCACAAGGAAGGAAATCACCATGTCTGTCTCTACGACCCATGCCCCCTTTGACGAGCTGCTGCTCACGAGGGAAACGCCTGTACAACGTCGCCGAGTGCGCGCTGCCTGGCTGTTTCTGACGCCAATGCTGGTCTGCCTGGCCCTGGTGGCTGCGTGGCCGCTGCTGCGCACATTCTGGTTCAGCCTGACCGACGCCAGCCTAGCGGACACCGGTAGCGCAACCTTCATAGGCTTGAGCAATTATCTGTTGTTCAGCGATTCCGGATGGTCGGGCATCCTCGTCGATCCGCAGTGGTGGAATGCAGTGCGCAACACGTTGTATTTCACGGTGGTCTCGGTGGGACTGGAGGTCGTGCTGGGGCTGTTGGTGGCGTTGCTGCTGAACATCAAGTTCACCGGCCGTTCTCTGGTGCGAGCGTTGATTCTGATTCCGTGGGCGATTCCGACGATTGTCTCGGCGAAGATCTGGTCTTGGATGCTCAACGACCAGTTCGGCATCATCAATCACCTGATGCTCAGCCTCGGGCTGATTGACGCCCCCCTGGCCTGGACGGCGGATGCGGACCTGTCGATGTGGGCGGTGATCATCGTTGATGTCTGGAAAACCGTGCCCTTCGTCACGCTGCTGATGCTGGCGGCCTTACAGATGTTGCCGAGCGATTGCTACGAAGCGGCCCGGGTCGATGGCATTCATCCGCTGAACGTATTCTGGCGTGTCACGCTGCCACTGTTGATGCCTGCACTGCTGGTCGCGGCGATCTTCCGCATTCTTGATTCCCTGCGGGTATTCGACGTCATCTATGTGCTGACCTCGAACTCGTCGAGCACCATGAGCATGTCGGTGTATGCCCGCCAGCACTTGGTGGAGTTCCAGGATGTCGGTTACGGCAGCGCGGCGTCGACGCTGTTGTTTCTGGTGGTCGCGGTGATCGCCATGCTTTATCTCTACCTCGGACGCCGTCAACTGGAGGTCCGCGCATGAGCCCGCGTCTGCTGAAAAAAGCGCTGTTGCGCCTCGGCTTCTGGTGCCTGATCGGGGTATTGCTGCTGTATGCGGTTTTCCCTTTCTACTACGCCATCGTGACCTCGCTGAAGCCCTCCAGCGCCTTGTTCGAGGTGAGTTACTGGATCGAACATCCTGACTTCTCCAATTACGCGGCGGTCCTCCACCAGGCCTCATTCCTGCGGGCGATCGGTAATTCGCTGGTGGTTGCGCTGTGCGTGGTGACACTGGCGCTGTTCCTCAGCCTGACCGCTGCCTATGCCTTGGGCCGAGTGAAGTTCCGTGGGCGTGGCACGGTGTTGATGATGGTCCTTGGCGTGTCGATGTTTCCTCAAGTCGCGGTGCTGTCGGGACTGTTCGAAGTGATCCGCGCCTTGGGCCTGTACAACACGTCGTGGGCGTTGATCCTCAGCTACACGATTTTCACTCTGCCCTTCACCGTCTGGGTGCTGACCACGTTCATGGGACAACTGCCCCATGAACTGGAGGAAGCGGCAATCATGGATGGTGCGTCCCCTTGGGTAACGCTGACCCGCGTGCTGTTGCCGCTGCTCTGGCCCGCACTGGTCACCACTGGCTTGCTAGCCTTCATCGCCGCGTGGAACGAGTTTCTGTTTGCCTTGACGTTCACCCTCACCGACAGCCAACGCACGGTACCGGTTGCCATCGCCTTGATTTCCGGCGGCAGCCCCCATGAGTTGCCTTGGGGCTTGTTGATGGCTGCCTCGGTGCTGGTCACCGTCCCACTGGTGATTCTGGTGCTGATCTTCCAGCGCCGAATCGTTTCCGGTCTCACTGCCGGCGCGTTAAAGGGTTGATGCCCAATAAAGACAAGGAACCGCATCGTGATGAAATTGAAACTGGACAACGTGAACAAACAATTGGGCGGCGTGCGGATTCTTCGCGACATCAGCCTGGAGATTGCGGCGGGTGAATTCGTGGTCTTCGTCGGTCCTTCGGGATGCGGAAAGTCGACGCTGCTGCGACTGATCGCCGGACTGGACTCGATCTGTGCCGGCGACCTGCTGATCGACGGGCGCCGGGTCAACGACCTGGAACCGCGCGAGCGTGGCGTCGGCATGGTGTTTCAGTCCTATGCGCTGTACCCACACATGAGCGTCTACGACAACATCAGTTTTGGCCTCAAACTGGCCAAGACTGAAAAGAGCAGCCTGCGCGAGCGGGTGCTGAAAACTGCGCAAATCCTGCAATTGGACAAACTGCTGCAACGCAAACCAAAAGAACTGTCTGGGGGGCAGCGTCAGCGTGTAGCCATGGGTAGAGCCATGGCGCGGGAGCCGGACATTCTGTTGTTCGATGAGCCGCTGTCCAACCTGGATGCCTCCTTGCGGGTGCAGATGCGCAATGAAGTCGCCCGACTGCATGACCGATTGGGCTCGACCATGATCTACGTCACTCACGATCAGGTGGAAGCGATGACCTTGGCCGACAAAATTGTCGTGCTCAATGGCGGCCATATTGAGCAAGTCGGTTCACCGCGCGAACTCTATGAGCGGCCGGCCAGTCGCTTTGTCGCCGGTTTTCTCGGTTCGCCGAAAATGAATTTCCTGCCGGCACGCCTGCATGCGCCGGGCGAAACCAGCCTGGTCGATACTCCGGTTTTGGCGATGACCGCCCTGCCCTTCGACAGCTCGAACCTGGCGGCGGACGCCTCGCTGAGCCTGGGCGTTCGCCCGGAACACCTGTCGCTCAAGACAGCACAGGGAACGGCTGGCGTCGTCGTCACCGGGGTCGAATATCTGGGCAGTGAAACCTATGTGCATCTGGATACCGGGCAGGACGAGCCGCTGATCTGTCGTTGTGAAGTCAACGCCGGATGGCAGACAGGCGATCGGGTCGAACTGCAACTGGACATCGACAAGATCCACCTGTTCGACAGCGACGGCACGGCATTGAAGCGCCACCCGCACGCCATTGAATCCGCGCAGGATGACCTCTCTTTGCGCTCAATCCGAGCACACGCCCTATGACTTTGTCTTTGAATACCCCGAGCGATCCTATGTCTTCGACCCTTGACCTTGCGCAGCGCGCCCTGGCAGACAGCCAGTCTCGCGTCATCGAGGATTATCGACCCGGTTATCATATTGCCCCGCCGGCAGGCTGGATGAACGACCCGAACGGGGTCGTGTACTTCCGTGGCGAGTACCACGTTTTCTATCAGCATCACCCCTTCGACGCGAAATGGGGGCCGATGTATTGGGGCCACGCCAAGAGTGCAGATCTGGTGCACTGGCAGCACCTGCCCATTGCACTGGCCCCCGGCGATGACTGCGACCGCGACGGCTGTTTTTCCGGTAGCGCCGTGGTCTGTGGCGATACCCTCGCCCTGATCTACACCGGACACACTTGGCTGGGCGAAGTGGGTGACGAGCGCTTGATCCGCCAGGTCCAGTGCCTGGCAACCAGCAACGATGGAATCCGTTTCATCAAGCATGGCGCCGTCATCGACAGCGCGCCGCAAGACAGCATCATGCACTTCCGTGACCCCAAGGTCTGGCAGGCGGATGACCATTGGTACCTGATTGCCGGCGCACGTCTGGGCGACAGGCCGCTGCTGCCGTTGTACCGGTCCACGGATCTGCACGTCTGGGAATTCCTCGACTATGTGTCCGCCGGCAGCGAGGGCGATGGCTATATGTGGGAATGCCCGGACCTATTTCGCCTGAATGGACGCGACGTGCTGCTGTACTCACCACAAGGCATGCAAGCCGACGGTTATGACCGGCTCAACAAGTACCAGACCGGTTATCGAGTGGGCCATCTCGACAACCAGTGGCAGTTCACGGGCGGGCCTTTTATCGAGCTGGATAACGGCCACGATTTCTATGCGGCGCAAACCCTGGTGGCCGCCGATGGTCGGCGCCTCCTATGGGCATGGCTGGACATGTGGGAAAGCCCGATGCCGAGCCAGGCCCACCACTGGTGCGGCATGCTCGGATTACCCCGCGAACTGGAACTGAGCGCCGATCGTCTTTGCGTGTATCCGGCACGGGAACTCAGCGCGCTGCGAATGACGCTATTGCCGGGGACGCCGTGGTGGGAAGCGTCGGGAACCCGCTGGGTGCCGGAGGTAAGCGGCGACATGCTGGAAGTCCATGTGCATCTGGATCTACTCGGCTGCACTGACGGCCATTTAGGAGTCGCCTTGCGCTGCAGCGACGATGGCCGTGAAGAAACCCTGCTCTATTACGATGCGTCACTGCAGCGCCTGGTGCTTGACCGCAGCCGCTCGGGTGCGCAAGTCACAGGCCAGCGCAGCGTCTCGATAGACCCGACACAAGAGCGACTCGAGCTGCGCGTGTTCCTCGATCGCTCATCCATCGAGGTGTTCGACGAAAACGGCCGCTTCAGCCTCAGCAGTCGTCTCTATCCGCGCTCCGACAGTCTGGGCGTGAAGCTGCTGGCAAGCGGGAGTGGTGGACGTGTCTCGATTACCAGAGCATGGCCGTTCGGTTCTGCATGGTCATGAACGGCGTCATTCGGGTCGCGAGAAGCCCGGGCCCTGTGTCATGATTCTGCGTCAACCTGACTGGCCGCACTTCGCATGACTTCAGTGAAAGACGTTGCACAGCTGGCCGGCGTGTCCCTGATGACGGTGTCTCGAGCGCTCAATACTCCGGAAAAACTGAGCCCCGAAACCCTCCTACGGGTGCGTCGTGCCATTGATGAACTGCAATTCGTACCCAGCCTGTCAGCGCGCAAGATGCGCGGTGACAACCTGCAGTCGCGCACCATCGGCGTGTTCGCGCTGGACACCGCGACCACGCCCTTCGCGGTCGAGCTGCTGCTGTCCATTGAACAGACCGCGCAGCAAGCCGGCTGGAATGTCTTTATCCTCAACCTGCTCAGCAACCCGCCCACCGACCAGAACATCGACCTGATGCTGTCGCACCGTCCGGACGGCTTGATCTTCAGCGCCATGGGGTTTCGCCAGGTCAGCATTCCCGAGCGCTTGAAGAGCAAGCCTCTGGTGCTCGCCAATTGTCTGGCAGATGACAGCGACCTCGTCAGCTATGTGCCCGACGACGAAATGGGCCAGTATCGCGCCGTACACCACGCGTTGAGCCTCGGCTACCAGCGTCCTCTGTGTATCAATCTGCCGAAACAGAGTCTGGCATGGGGGCTGCGACAAAAAGGCCTGCAGCGTGCCTGTCAGGCATTCGGACTGGCGCCGGACACGCTCCTGCAATACGACCTTTCCGATCATGACGCCTATGGTGAAACAGCCGCCATCCTCGACCGGCATGTCATTGATGGTCGCCCCCAATTCGATATTCTGATCTGTGGCAACGACCGTATCGCCTTTTGTGCCTATCAGCTGTTGTTGGGGCGTGGCCTGAAAATTCCCGACGATGTCGCCGTCCTCGGCTACGACAACATGATCGGCATTGCCGAGTTGTTCATCCCGCCGCTGACCACGGTGCAATTGCCGTACTACGAAATTGGGCGTAAGGCTGCACGGCATCTGATCGAGACCCTGGAGCTATCGGGAACTCAGCGAGTTGACTGTCCATTGGTGGTCAGGACATCACTGTAAGAGTGGGTCAGCTCGCTGAGAGCACGCTTTTGATTTTTCGAGTTGAATCAGAAATCCACCGTCGCTGAAAGCAGATAAGTTCTCGGTGTCGACAACGTCAGCCCCGGTTCACTGTCATCCGAAGCGCCTGCTGAACTCCAGTAGCGTTTATCCAGCACATTCTCGACGTTGGCGCGCAGGGTGATGGTTTTCTCATCGACTTTGAAGGCGTATCGCGTGCCCACATCGAAGCGCTCCCAAGCGTCGATCTCCTTCTCGTTCGACTGATCCAGATACTGCGAGCTGGAATAAATGCCGCGCCCGGTCAAGGTCAGGCCCTGCACCGTCGGCACGTCCCACTCGGCGCCGAGATTGACGTTGTATTTCGGCGTCGCCGGCGCGCGATTGCCGTCGAACGTGCCGTTGGTGGTGTGGGTCAGCTCGCTGTCGATGTACATCACGCCGCCGAGCAACCGAAGGCCTTTGAGCGGTTCGCCAAACATGCTCAGCTCCACGCCGTTGTTCTGTCGTTTGCCGTTCGGGCCGAAGACCCGGGTCGTGGCGTTGGTTTCATAGGCGGGTTGCTTGATCCTGAATACTGCTGCCGTTAAAGCATACGAACCGGCGTCGTACTTGGCACCGATCTCGACCTGACGGCTGATAAACGGCGGGAAGATTTCGTCTTCGTTCACTGACGTTGACGGCGCGATCTTGCCCTGGCTCAGGCCTTCCATGTAGTTGGCGTAGAGCGACAGCTTGTCAGTCGCCTTGAACAGAATGCCGCCCGAGGGCGAGACCTTTTCTTCGTCGTAAGCCGTGTCGCCTTTGACGTCATCGCTCCAGTCATCGACTTTCACTCGTTGCCAGCGAGCGCCGAGGGTCAGCAGCAATCGATCATCGAAAAAGCCCAGCGTGTCGGATAACGCCACGCCGCTGAAGCGGTTTTCCGTGTAGACCTTGGCGTCGTAGCGCGTCGGTGTGCCGGGTTTCGCCGTTTCCACCGGGTCATACAGGTTGCTGCGCCCTGAGGCGTAACGCGCGCCGCCGTTCTCGAAATCCATGTAGAAGTAGCTGGCCGCGAGGTTGACCTCATGGCTCACTGACCCGGTATGGAACCAGTTGCGCACACCTGCCGTGGCGGTACGGACATTCTCGTCGCGGGTGAAATCACGCGGTTGAACGCTGAAATCACCGGCATCGTTGGTGACGGAAACGGCGTGGCGCAAGAAGTCATGATTACTTTTGCGCGCGCCGACGCCGCCGTACAGCATCACCGAATCATTGACGTCGAACTCGGCGTTGAACGTGCCGAAGGTGTCCTCGGTTTTCGCCTGAGTCCACGGTTGCGCGTAGTTGCGATGCACCTTGTTCGCGCTCGGAACCTTGGCATTGGCCGCGACTTGCACGCGCTCCTGCGGCGCGTCGGTATCGCGTTCGGTGTGGCCGATATCGGTCGAAAGTCGCAAGCGCTCACCGCGAAAATCCAGGCCGAGCACGGCCATGTCGCGGTCGACACTTTGATGATCCCACTCGGTATCACCGGACTGCTTGACGCCGTTGAAACGCAAGCCGAACTGATTGTCCTCACCGAACCGCCGGCCGACATCCACCGCGCCGCCGACCTGATTGTTCGACGCATAGTTGGCCGTCAGCGAGGTGATCGGTTTGTCGGTGGCACGCTTGGGCACCACGTTGATGCCCCCGCCCACGCTACCCCGTGGCGAGATGCCGTTGATGAGTTGGCTCGGGCCTTTGAGAATGTCGACGCGATCGGCCATTTCCATGTCGATCGTGTAAGTCGGCAAAACACCGTAGAGGCCGTTATAGGCCACGTCGCTGTTGAACAGACTGAAACCACGGATGGTGAATTGCTCGTAACGACCACCGGCCGGATTGGTCGCGCGCACCGACGGGTCGCTGGCAATCAGATCGCCCAGCGTACGGGCCTGTTGGTTTTTCACCGTCTCGCTGGTGTAGGTGGTCATGCTGAACGGGGTTTCCATGAAGTCTTTCGACCCCAGCAAACCCTGCGAGCCGCGCCGCGCAACCTGGCCTCCGGCAAAGACATCAGCGCCTGTCGAATCGCTGGCGCCGAGGATCGACGTCGGCGCCAGTTGCAGGCTTCCGGCCTCCGCTGCGAGCACCAGGGTGTAAGCGTGCTCACCCACCGGTTGCAGTTGCAAACCAGAGCCCAGCAACAACCGGGTAAAACCCTCTTCCACACCAAACTCGCCGGACAAACCATTGCTGCTGCGCCCGCTGACCAACGCCGGGTCGACTGACAGATTGACCCCGGCCAACCCGGCAAAGCGCGTCAACGCCGCACTCAGACTCCCGCCGGGTACCTGATAACTACGCCGGGCGTCTTCGGCCCAGCTCGACTGGATCAACACCGGGCTGGCACTCAGGCTCAGCAGGAGGCTCAACTGCAACAACGGACGCAAACGACTTGGGAATACTGCGGGCATTGGAAGAAGCTCTCGATTTTGTTCACTTACCTGCAATGACCGGTGAGGCGAAAAAAAGGGACAGGCTTCAGACGATATTTTTTCGCGGCGCCAGCGTTACCCAGAAACGCGTGCGCGAATGAACCTCCAATGGCAGGCTCGCCGCCAGCAGCGCCAGCACTTTATCGGTGTCGTCGAGACGGAAACTGCCGGTGACACGCAGACTTTCAAGTGCTGGCTCCCAGCGCAGAAGCCCCGAGCGATAACGGCTCAACTCGCGCAGGAAATCCCCCAACGGTTGGTTTTGCGCCATCAACACACCGTCACGCCAACCCGGCATTTGGGCGTCGAACAGCGCGATCGGTCCGGCGCCGGAGGCCTGCAAATTGATCTGTTGCCCGGCGCTCAACTGCAGCTCCGGGCCGTGCAACGGCTGCAATTGCACCGAGCCGCTGACCACCGACACGTTGCACTCACGCTCGTTGAGGCGCACGCAGACTTCGCTGCGGCTGACAATGATCCGACCGTACGGTGCGCTGACCGTCAATGCCGTGCTACCCGGAACGTTGAGCGCCATTTCGCCGCGCACAAGCGTCAACTGACGGTTGGCCAGATCAACGTTCACCGCACTGGCGGTGTTCAGTTGCAAGGTGCTGCCGTCGGCCAACCGTGTTCGCGTGTGCTCGCCGGTGGAAGTCTGCAAATCCGCGCGCCAGACGTCGAGCGGCAACTGGCGACTGATCAACCACGCCGTAGGCACCAAAGCCGCCAGCCCCAGCGCCCTTTTCAACGCTGCACGCCGCGCCAGATTCGGGCGATCAAGTGTGGCCATGGCCAATTCTGTCGGCAGACTGGAAAAGCGCTGACGCAACAATTGAATCTTCTGCCAAGCGTTTTCATGGCGGCTATCGCTGTTGCGCCAGGTCTTCAGTCGCACGTGATCGGCTTCACTGGCCTCGCCGGATTCGAGCAATGCCAACCACTGTGCGGCGGCACGCGCCACTTCACGCGCTTCGGTGTCGGGTGCGACGCGCATCATAGATTCAGCATCAAATAATGCTCGTAAGCCATTGCCATGTAACGTTTTATACTGCGTTCAGAAACCTGCAAACGTTCGGCGATTTCACGGTAACCGAGGCCTTCGAGCTGACTCAAGAGAAAGGCACGACGCACCGCTCGCGGCAAACCATCGAGCAGCTCATCCAGCGCTTGCAGGGTTTCCAGCAGCAGCCAACGTTGCTCGGGCGACGGCACGCATTCTTCGGGCAACTGCGCGAGGGCTTCGAGATAGGCCTTTTCCAGGCTGCGGCGGGTGTAGAAATTGCTCAGCAGGCGTTTGCCCACGGTCAGCAAATACGCGCGCGGTTCACGCATGTCGGCAATCGGCTGAGCGCTGCACAGCACGCGCAAGAACGTGTCCTGGCTCAGGTCCGCCGCATCCCAGGCATTGCCCATGCGCCGGCGCAGCCAGGTTTCCAGCCAGCCTCGGTGATCGCGATACAGTTCGTGCAGGTGCTGCGGCGATGGCGTCGCTGCTTCAGTCATCTCAAGAGTCCTGCGCGAAGTCAGTTTCAAATGAGAGTGATTCTATTTAACTTCAGCGCCGAGACAAAGCCTTTTTAACCGCGACGGCATTCATGAGCGCTTCAAGGTCTCGCTCGGCAACTCCTTGAACAACGCCCGGTAACTGCTGGAAAACCTTCCCAAATGCCAGAACGACCAGTGCATCGCGACCTCGGCCACGGTGGTCTCCGTCGGCCGGCGCTTGAGCAATTCACGGTGTGCGCTGTTCAACCGGCGCAGGCGCAGCCAGTGACTCGGGGTCATCCCGGTGTAGGCCTTGAATGCCTGCTGCAATTGGCGCAACGGCACGCCTGCCACGTGTGACAGCTCAAGCAGATTGACGGTGTCTTCCGGCGAATCCGCCGCCCACTCCCCCACCCGTTTCATGATCATCCGCTCTTCGCTACGCCGCTGTAATCCGCCGCGATCGAGGCTGGTGTGAGCGTTGTCGAGGATGAACAGGCAGTCTTCAAGTAGCTGCTGCGTCAGCGACTCTTTATCAAGCAGATCAATAGGTTGCGACAACTTCGTGAGAGTTGAGCTTAACCAGCGACTGAACAAAGCGTTCTGTCCGCAATTGAGTTGCGTCATGAACAACCCTTCGAGTTTCGCCACATTCAGACCGTGCTGACGGACAAACTCCGGACCGAACACCACGGCGATTTCCTGGTAGTTCTCCGGGGTGATCCAGATGTTGCGGCTCTCTTCATTGAGCAGATACAGCGCGTTGTCGCTGCGATCGAAACAGAACGCCAAAGCACCCGATGGCGCGCTGAAGTTCTGCTCGACGCGGGTGTTCATCTGCTCTTCGTAGACCTCGACACCCTGCAGATCCAGATAGCGGATCTGCCCGGCGAAATGGCCCGGCGACATCTGTTGGTAATGCTGGACCCAGCCCGGTGTGGCGCGGACTTGCTCGGCCACATCGGCGGTGTTGAACGCTTGAACCTGGAGCGAATTGCACGTTGTCATGGGGTGACCTTGCGCACTCTTTTGGTGCGCTTTGGTGCTGCTTAAAGTGGATAGATGGAACTGCAAGGCTCGCCCAAGATAGTCGTCAACGCGCCACAGGGGAAGGGGCGGAAGATGAAACCCGCCCTCCCCGGCGTCTATAAAACCAATAACGAGGTCTTTATGAATGCCCCTTTCGATCAGCTGTTCACGTGGCTGAAAGATCACAAGATTACCGAAGTCGAATGTGTGGTCAGCGACCTGACCGGCATTGCCCGCGGCAAGATCGCACCGACCAACAAGTTCCTGCATGAGCGAGGCATGCGCCTGCCGGAAAGTGTGCTGCTGCAAACGGTAACCGGGGATTTTGTCGACGACGACATCTACTACGACCTGCTCGATCCTGCCGATATCGACATGGTCTGCAAGCCAGTGGCTGACGCGGTCTACGTGATTCCATGGGCGATCGAGCCGACCGCCATCGTCATCCACGACACCTTCGACAAGTTCGGCAACCCGATCGAACTGTCGCCGCGCAACGTGTTGAAGAAAGTCTTGCAGCTGTACACCGACAAAGGCTGGAAGCCGATTGTGGCGCCGGAAATGGAGTTCTACCTGACCCAACGCTGCGAAGACCCGGACTTGCCACTGAAGGCACCGCTCGGCCGCTCGGGCCGTGCTGAAAGCGGTCGGCAGTCGTTCTCCATCGACGCCGCCAACGAATTCGATCCGTTATTCGAAGACGTCTACGACTGGTGCGAACTGCAAGGCCTGGACCTCGACACGCTGATCCACGAAGACGGCCCGGCGCAGATGGAAATCAACTTCCGTCATGGCGACGCACTGGATCTGGCCGACCAGATCACCGTGTTCAAGCGCACCATGCGTGAGGCAGCGCTCAAGCACAACGTTGCGGCGACCTTCATGGCCAAGCCGATCGGCGATGAGCCGGGCAGCGCCATGCACATTCACCAGAGCGTGGTAGACATTGCCACGGGCAAACCGATCTTTGCTAACGCTGACGGGCAGATGAGCGAACTGTTTCTGCACTACATCGGCGGTTTGCAGAAATACATCCCGAAAGTGCTGCCGATGTTCGCGCCGAACGTCAACTCGTTCCGCCGCTTCCTGCCGGACACCTCAGCACCGGTCAACGTCGAATGGGGCGAAGAAAACCGCACCGTCGGCCTGCGTGTGCCAACCTCCAGCCCGGAAGCCATGCGCGTAGAAAACCGTCTGCCGGGCGCCGATGCCAACCCGTACCTGGCAATCGCCGCGAGCCTGCTCTGCGGTTACATCGGCATGGTTGAAGGCATCGAACCGAGCGCTGCGGTCCATGGCCGTGCTTACGAGCGCCGCAACCTGCGTCTGCCGATCACCATCGAAGAAGCGCTGACGCAGATGGAAGAGTGCGAGGCCGTTGCGCAATACCTGGGCGACAAATTCGTCCGTGGCTATGTCGCGGTGAAGCGTGCCGAGCATGAAAACTTCAAGCGCGTGATCAGCTCGTGGGAGCGTGAGTTCCTGATGCTCAGCGTCTGAAACACAACACTTACCCCTGTGGGAGCGAGCTTGCTCGCGAAAGCGGTCATTCAGTCACAACTGATGTCGCCTGACACTCCGCCTTCGCGAGCAAGCTCGCTCCCACAAGGAAAAGTACCCACCTGAAAAATCCAACAATTCCAAGAGGTGTCGAAATGCGTCTGTTGAAATCCGTACTCCCGGTCGCCCTGAGCGTGCTGTTCAGCGCCGTAGCGCACGCCCAACCCCAGGTCAGCGTCTACAACTGGACCGACTACATCGGTGAAACCACCCTCGCCGACTTCCAGACTAAAACCGGGATCAAGGTGATCTACGACGTTTTCGACTCCAACGAAACCCTCGAAGGCAAACTTCTCGCTGGCCGCACCGGCTACGACGTGGTGGTGCCGTCCAACCACTTCCTCGCCCGTCAGGTGAAGGCCGGCGCGTTCCTCAAACTGGATCGCTCGCAACTGCCGAACTTCAAGAACCTCGACCCGAAACTGCTCGAACTGCTGGAGAAAAACGATCCGGGCAACGAACACTCGGTGCCATACCTGTGGGGCACCAATGGCATCGGCTACAACGTCGACAAGGTCAAGCAAGTGCTGGGCATCGACCACATCGATTCCTGGGCCGTGCTGTTCGAACCCGAGAACCTGAAAAAACTCACCCAGTGCGGCGTGTCGATGATGGACTCCGCCGACGAAGTCTTCCCGGCGATGCTCAATTACATGGGCCTGGACCCGCGCAGCGAAAACCCGGAAGACTATAAAAAGGCTGAAGCGAAACTGCTCAGCATCCGTCCGTACATCACCTATTTCCATTCCTCGAAATACGTGTCGGATCTGGCCAACGGTGACATCTGCGTGGCCTTCGGTTACTCCGGCGACGTATTCCAGGCCGCCAACCGCGCCAAGGAAGCCAAGAACGGCGTGAACATCGCTTACGCCATTCCGAAGGAAGGCGCCAACCTCTGGTTTGATCTGTTGGCCATCCCCGCCGATGCGAGCAACACCAAAGAAGCCCACGCCTTCATCAATTACCTGCTCGATCCGCAAGTGATCGCCAAAGTCAGCGCTTCGGTGGGTTACGCCAACCCGAACCCGGCCGCCAAGCAGTTCATGGATTCGGAACTGGTCAACAACCCAGAGGTTTACCCACCTCAAGCCGTGCTCGATAAACTCTACATTTCTACCACCCCGCCCCAGGCGATCATGCGTCTGATGACCCGCTCCTGGAGCAAAGTGAAGTCGAACAAATGAATCAGTACACCCAGGAACACGCTCGCTCCTACTACGCTGCTTCGGCGCGGGCGACCACACCTTATCCGGTATTGGACGCTGACCTGACCGCCGATGTCTGCGTGATCGGCGGCGGGTTCACCGGGGTCAACACCGCCATCGAGCTGGCTCAGCGCGGATTGTCGGTGGTGTTGATCGAAGCCCGGCGCATCGGCTGGGGCGCCAGCGGGCGCAACGGCGGTCAGTTGATTCGCGGGATCGGTCATAAAGTTGAAGGCTTCGCCAAATATGTCGGCCAGGAAGGCGTGCGTTATTTGCAGCGCGCCGGCATTGATTCGGTGGAACTGGTGCGTCAGCGCATCGGCGACAACGGCATCGAGTGTGATCTGCGCTGGGGCTTCTGCGATCTGGCCAATACCCCGGCGCAGTTCGCGGCCTTCAAGGATGAGCTGGTCGACCTCGCCGAACTCGGTTATGCCCACGAAACCCGTCTGATCGGCCCGGAGCAGATCCGCCAGCAAGTGGTGAATTCCGACATCTATGCCGGCGGACTGGTCGACATGGGTTCCGGGCACCTGCACCCGCTGGATCTGGTGCAGGGCGAAGCGCGACTGGCGGCGTCACTCGGCGTGCGAATTTTCGAGCAGAGTGAAGTGCTGGAAATCATCCACGGTCCGACCGTTCAGGTGCGTTGCGCCAAGGGCTCAGTGCGTGCCGGCAGTCTGGTGCTCGGCTGCAACGCGCATCTGGACGACCTCGAACAACAACTCAGTGGCAAAGTCCTGCCCGCCGGCAGTTACATCATCGCCACTGAACCGTTGTCCGAAGAACGCGCCGCGCAACTGATCACGCACAATCTGGCGGTGTGCGACCAGAAAGTCGGCCTCGATTACTACCGGATCTCGGCGGACCGGCGCCTGCTGTTCGGCGGTGCCTGCCACTATTCCGGGCGTGATCCGGCGGACATCGCCGCTTACATGCGCCCGAAGATGCTCAAGGTCTTCCCGCAACTGGCCGACGTGCGCATCGATTACCAGTGGGGCGGGAAGATTGGCATCACCGCCAACCGCTTTCCGCAGGTCGGCCGGCTCAAACAGCACCCGAACGTGCTCTACGCGCAGGGTTATTCCGGCCATGGCCTGAACGTCACGCACTGGTGCGCGAAACTGCTCGGCGAGGCGATTCATGCCGGTCACAGCCAAGGCATGGACGTGTTCAGCGGCGTGCCGCATATGACCTTCCCCGGCGGCCCGGCCTTGCGCTCGCCACTGCTGGCACTGGGGATGTTCTGGTATCGCCTGCGGCAGCTCCTACAGGGGTACCGCGGTGCATGCGCTATTCACATTTGCTCTATCGCCAAGCACTTCTATATTGATGAGGTGCTTTTGCGTTCCTGACGCTCAGTGCCCATTCAATCGAGGAGACATGGATGAAGTCGTCAGCCACCGACGAGCCGCGAGCGCCAGGCCAAGCCCCAGTCAAAACCCGCCGTTTCGGCATTTCACTCGTCTGGATTGTGCCGATTGTGGCGGTGCTCGTGGGCATCTCGCTGGTGGTGCACAACGTGATGCAGGAAGGGCCGACGATCATTGTCAACTTCAAGACAGGCAGCGGCCTGACGGCGAACAAGACCGAGGTCAAATACCGCAACGTGGTCATCGGTCAGGTCACGGACGTCGAGTTGAGTGGCGACCAGAAAAGCGTCGACGCCACCATCAAACTGTCCAAACAGGCGGAAACCTTCACGCGCGAAGATTCACAGTTCTGGGTGGTGCGCCCACGCATTGGCGCCGGCGGGGTTTCGGGCATCGACACCCTGCTTTCCGGTGACTACATCGGCGCCGACGTCGGCCAGTCCAATGGCCGCGCAAAGAACTTCAAGGGTCTGGAAAATCCGCCGCCGATCACCTATGGCGAACCCGGCAAGCGCTTCATGCTGCA
The DNA here is from genome assembly GCF_013363935.1 of Pseudomonas sp. 43A. Classification (NCBI taxonomy): domain Bacteria; kingdom Pseudomonadati; phylum Pseudomonadota; class Gammaproteobacteria; order Pseudomonadales; family Pseudomonadaceae; genus Pseudomonas; species Pseudomonas sp. 43A. The sequence goes on along the minus strand of NZ_CP054880.1, from coordinate 3,800,600 downwards.
CGCGCCGGACCTCGGTTCACTGGACATCGGTTCACCGGTCTATTACCGCAAGATTCCGGTCGGCCAGGTCGTCACCTACGCCCTCAACCCCGAAGGCAAAGGGGTGGATATCGAGGTGTTCATTCACGCGCCGAACGACGCGTTCGTCACTGAAAATACCCGCTTCTGGAATGCCAGCGGCATCGACATCAATGTCGGTGCCAACGGCTTTGCCGTGAAGACCGAATCGCTGTCGACGATGCTGGTGGGCGGTATTGCATTCCGTGCTCCGGATTACAGTCCCAACGATGTGGCCGCCGCTGACGACAAGGATTTCGAACTGTTCGCCGACCAGCAGAGTGCCCTCGCGCCGCCGAACGGCAAGGCGCAATACATGGTGCTGCGATTCGACCAGTCGCTGCGCGGACTCAAGGTCGATGCGCCGGTCGAGTTCCTCGGTATGGAAATCGGCCGGGTCGTGGGCATCAACCTCGATTTCGACGCAAAAAAACGCACCTTCCCGCTTAATGTCGGCATCGTCATTTACCCGCAACGTCTCGGTCAGGCCTACAAAAAGATGCTCACCGAATTCAAGCACGACCCCAACGACGAAGCCGCCGGCATCCGCTTGCTGGGCACCTTCGTCGATAATGGCCTGCGTGCCCAGGCCCGCAGTGGCAACCTGCTGACCGGCCAGTTGTACGTGGCACTGGACTTCTTTCCGAAAGCGGAGAAAGTCGCGTTCGACCCGAGCGCTCGCCCGGTCGTTCTACCGACCGTGCCCGGCAGCCTCGAACAGTTGCAGGAAAAACTCGAAGCCGTGGTCGACAAGCTCAACAAGTTGCCAGTGGATCGCATCGCCAACAACCTCGACAGCAATCTGATCGAGCTGCGCAAAGGCCTGACCCAGTTCAACGCCAAGACCCTGCCGGGCGTGCAGAGCACCCTCGCCGATGTCAGCAAGACCTTGCAGTCCGCTAGCTCGACCCTGGCCGAAGATTCGCCACAACGCGAGAAACTCACGGAAACCCTCGACGAACTCGGGCGCATGTCGCGCTCGCTGCGTGAGCTGTCGGATTACCTGGGCCGACATCCGGAATCGCTGATTCGCGGTCGTCCCGATAACGCCGCGCCGCTGGATCTGAAAGGGCCACCACGCAATTGAGCACAGGAGCTACCGCAATGGCTTTACCGCTGAAGATCACCGTGCTCGCTGCCGTGTTGCTGTTGGGCGCCTGCCGCAGCGACCCGATCAGCTTTCACACCCTGACCCCGGTGCAACTGAGTAACAAGGGCGGCGGCACGCAGATTCCGATCGAAGCCCTCAGCGTTCCGCCACAGGTCGACCGCGCGCAAATCGTTATCCGCCAAGGCAACAGCGGCCTGGCGATTCTGGAAACCGATTGGTGGGGCGCGACACTTGCCGATGAGCTGCGCGGTGCGCTGAGCGATCAATTGAGCAATACCGGCGGCCAGGGCGCTACCTCGGTACGCATCGAAGTGCAGCGCTTCGATTCGATCCCGGGGCAGTACGCCTTGATCGACGCCAAATGGCGTCTGCGTCCATCAGGGGCGACCGACAGTGGACTGCTGACCTGCCGCTCGACCTTGCAAACACCTTCAGGCCCGAGCATCGATGAGCTGGTGACGGCCCAGCAGAACAACGTCAAACGCCTGGCTGCGGCGATCAGTCAGGCTGCCGGCAATCCGCGCGGCTGCCCGCCCGCGTCCTGAATCAGCGTCACAGTAAAGCGACAGCCATTCGGCTCACGGGTGGTGAGTTTCACCTGCCATTGTTGCTGGCTGCAGATCCGCTGCACCAGTGAAAGCCCCAAGCCGAGCCCTTCGCCGCGCTGTTCGTCACCGCGCACGAAGGGCTGGAACATCGCATGGCGCTGTTCTTCCGGGATACCGATGCCGCTGTCTTCGACCACGAAGCTGTTTTCCTGCAAGGTCAGTCGCACAAAACCGTGGTCGGTGTAATGCCAGGCGTTGCGCAACAGGTTGCCCATCACTGATTGCAGAAAGGTCAAGTTGAAGCGTCCGGCGCCGGCGTGCTGCGGATCGTAGACAAACTCCAGGCCTTTTTCGCGGATCAAGCGGCCCCACACCTCTGTCTGCGCATCGGCAATTTCCTTCAGTGTGCAGGTGGACTGCACGCGGACTTCTTCGGGTTTGCGCGCCAGCATCAGAAAGGTTTCGACCAATTGGCGCATCTCGTGGCTGGCCCGGGCAATCCGGCTGACTTGCGCCGTCGAGCGGGCATCAAGCGACGGATTCGCCAGCAGCAACTCACAGGACGTGCTCAGCACCATCAACGGCGTGCGCAGTTCATGGCTGACATCGCTGGTGAACAGTTTTTCCCGGCTCAAGGTGGCGCGCAGACGTCCCAACGTCTGATCGAACGACAGCGCCAGCTCGCCGACCTCATCAGCGGCGTAATCGGGATGCAACGGCGGCGCCACCTCGATGAGCTGATCGCGGTGGCGCACCTGGCGAGCCAGACGAATCACCGGCGCCATGACCCGTCGCGCCAGCAAGCGGCCCAGAATAATCGCCAGAATCACGCTGAGGATGAACCCGACAATCACCACAATAAACAGCAGATGCTCACGTTGTTCGAGGCTTTCCTGATCCCGCAGCAACACGTATTTGCGCCCGCCAACGGCTTCGACCATGGCGTAGAAAGCGTCACCGTGAAAAGTGATTTCCTGAAAGCCCAAGGGCAGCGCCGCCAGTTGCCGGGTCAGTGCCAACGGCCCCTGGCCGCCCTCGAAAAAAAACAATTCGCCCTTTTCCGGGGCGTGGCTCCAGTGACTGATGTCATCCATTGCCAATAAACGGCGTAGACCTCCGCTTAGCGTGGTGGTGGTCAACTTGCGCTCGACCACGTGCACGGTGGCGACGATCCCCAACGCAAACACACCGGCCACAAGAGCACTCATCAGGGCGAACACGATCACGATCCGTTTTGTCAGGCTTTGCTTGAGATCCATGCGTTCGAACGACTCCTGAGTGTTTATCCGGCTAGCCCGGCGCTATGCCGTTGCGTGACAGCCTGAGCTTCACCGCAACGATGGAGACTTGTTAAGGCCCCTCGATAAACAAAAACAACAATTGAGTTTGTTTATCAAATAGGCGCTTTAGTTTGTCCGAAGTAACTTCTGGCAATTTTTTTCACATGTTCTTCACCGCGCCCCGACGACCTTGAACGTAGTGTTCAGCCAGCATTCAAGTAAACAGTCGTAAAGTTGCTCGCTGCCCAAGCCTTGCGTTGCACTGAATGAACTATCTGGCGTTTTAAGAGGCAACATTGTGGCGCAATTATTTCAGTTGAAACATTTATTCCGCTACCGGCGCACGCCGCGCTTTCGGCTATGGATTGCACTGGTGTGCGTCGTGCTTGTGGCCATTCTGGTCAGCGGGTTTGTCTGGTGGCCACGCTCACCGACCGACCTCGATCATGCCGGACGCAGCACCACCGCTGAATGGATAAAAGCCTGGCGGGCCGGTGAAGTCGTTGCGCTGGTGCGGCACACCGAACGTTGTGACCGCTCAAGCAATACCTGCCTGGGCCCGGCGGATGGCATCACCGAAGTGGGCAGCCGCGCGGCGCAAGCGGTCGGTCAAGGCTTCGTCAGACTGGGCATGCAGCAGGCCGTGGTGTTGAGCAGCCCGCTGACCCGCACGGCGCAAACCGCGCATTACATGTTCGGCCACGACGCCAGCGCCGAAGACTGGCTGGCCACCTGCGGCCCGACACTTCGCGATGACATCGTCGCGCGCAAAGTGGCGCAGCAGAATCTTGTACTGGTCACGCACAGCGGCTGTATCAGTGATTTTGAAAAACAGACCGGTTTTCCTCACGCGATTGCCGCCGAGTATGGCAGTACCTTACTTGTACGAATTGATGACCGGAAACAACTTACAGTGCTGGGCATTATCAATACACCGTTCTGGCAGATATTAGACGTTACACATAAACAATGAAAAAACCGCCAAGGCTTCTAGTGTTTTAAGCCAGATACTATTTATTCGCCCCAAGGCCCAGTCATGACGTCCGATACCCCTCCGTTGCGCCACGCTGCCCGTCATTTGATGCAACCTCCCTCGCCGATCGAACGCTGGGCGATCCCTGGGTTGATCCTGGCGTTTGTGCTGTTTTATCTGTTGCCGCTGATGAGCCACGGTTTGTGGATTCCCGACGAAACCCGTTACGGCCAGATCAGCCAGGAAATGCTGCTGAGCGGCAACTGGGTCGCGCCGCATTTCATGGGCATTCGCTATTTCGAGAAACCGATTGCCGGATACTGGATGATCGCCATCGGCCAGGCGATTTTCGGCGACAACCTGTTCGGTGTGCGCATCGCTTCGGCGGTGAGTACGGGCGTCAGCGTCTGGCTCGCCTATCTGTTGGCACGCAGGCTCTGGAACAACCCGCGGATCAGCGCGGCATGTGCCTTGCTGTACATGAGTTTTGGCCTGATCGCCGGTCAGGCAGGCTACGCCAACCTTGATCCGCAGTTCACCTTGTGGGTCAACCTCAGTCTGGTAGCGGTGTGGTTTGCCATCGACAGCACCACCCCCAAGGCCCGTCTCGGCAGTTGGGCATTGCTCGGCGCCGCTTGTGGAATGGGCCTGATGACCAAAGGCTTTCTGGCCCTGCTGCTGCCGGTGCTGATCGCCCTGCCCTACATGATCTGGCAACGCCGTTTCAGCGAACTGCTGCGCTACGGCCCGGTGGCGATACTGGTGGCCGCATTGGTCAGCGTGCCGTGGGCACTGGCGGTACACGTGCGCGAGCCGGACTTCTGGCGGTTTTTCTTCTGGCATGAACACATCCGCCGTTTCGCCGCTGGCGATGATGCCCAGCATGCACGGCCGTGGTGGTTCTATCTGCCGTTGCTGTTTGCTTCGACGTTGCCATGGGCGCTGTTGTTGCCGTCGACGCTGATTCGTACCTGGCGTGAAAAACGCGAGGCAAAAACCGCGTTTCTGGCGCTGTGGTTTGTGCTGCCGCTGATCTTTTTCAGTCTGAGCAGCGGCAAGCTGCCGACCTACATCATGCCGTGCCTGTTTCCTCTGGCCCTGCTGATGGGCTACACCGTGGTCAACTGGCTGGAGCAGCGCAACACGCAGGTTCTGCGCCTGAACGGCGTGATCAATACCGTAATGGGCAGCGTTGCCCTGATTGCGCTGATCTACCTGCAAGCGAGCAAGGAACTCTACGAAAACACCGAGATGTTCAGCCTGTCGCTGGTGTATATCGTGCTGATCGGCTGGATCATCGCCAATGCCCTGCAAGTCATGCGGCCGCTGACGATGTGGGCCATGCCGGCGCTCGGCATCGGTCTGCTGATCGCCTTGCTGCCCGCCGCAATGCCGGCGCAAATCGTCGACAGCAAGATGCCCGACCAGTTTATTGCCGAGCATCAACAGGCCTTGAGCGAAGCGTCCTCGCTGTTGAGTAATGACCTTGGCGCCGCGTCGGCCTTGGCCTGGCGTCTGAAGCGGCCGCAAGTGGATCTGTTCAATACCGTCGGTGAACTGAAATACGGCCTCGACGATCCGGCCATGGCTGCCCGCAAGGTCGGTCTGGATGATGTCGGCAAATGGATGACCGAAGCGCGCAAAAAAGGCTCGGTGGCGGTGGTGATGCGCGTCAACAGCACCCAGGAAGCGCAGGAAATCGAGCTGTTGCCGGCTGACGGCAAGCATTACCAGCGCGGCAATCTGCAGATCTACATTTTCGCCAAGCGCCAGCCATGACCGCGACGGCCAAAGAACCCAGGGCGTTATGGATTCTGCTGGCGGCGACCGCCCTGATGCTGCTGCTCGGGCTGGGCAGTCGCGAACTCTGGGGCGCGGAAACCCGCTGGGCCAATATCGCTTTGCAGATGCTGCAAAGCGGTGACTACTTCGACCCGTATCTCAAGGGCGATCCGTACTACGACAAGCCTTTGCTGTCGTACTGGCTGATCACCGCAACTTCCTGGCTGACTGGAGGCCTGGGGCCTTGGTCATTGCGCTTGTCGTCGGTCATTTCGGCGTGGTTCAGCGTATGGCTGGTGTACCTGCTGGGCGAGCAATTGTTTCGCAAAGGGACCGGGCTGATTGCCGGATGGATGTTGGCGACCACATTCTATTTCTTCTTCTGGGCGCGGGTCGCGACGGCCGACATCCTCACCGTCTGCGGTGTTCTCGCGGCGGTGTGGTGGTATTGGCGTGACCCTGATGACACCCGGTTCTGGCGCTATGTGGTGTTTTTCGGCCTGTTGGCGCTGACGTCTTTGTTCAAGGGCCTGATCGGTTTCATCCTGCCGGGGCTGCTGCTGTTACCGCATCTTTTGCAAAACGGCCGTTGGAAACGCCATCTCAACCTGCGCCTGTGCGCCGCGCTGCTGATCGCCGGAACGTTCTATGGATTGCCGTTCCTGCTCTCGCATGTCTACGGATCCCCTGACTATCGGCAAAGCGGACTGGAACTGGTGTTGCGGGAAAACGTTGTGCGGTTTTTCCAGCCGTTCGACAACATCGGGCCGATTTACATCTACTTGTTGTATCTGCCGATCTACACCCTGCCATGGGCGCCGTGCTGGCTCATTGCGTTGTGGGTGGCGCTGCGAAACTGGCGGAACATCGAGCCAGACACCCGCTGGCTGATTCAGGGGCTAGGTCTGTTGCTGCTGTTTTTCACTGCCAGCGGTAGTCGACGCAGCTATTACGTGTTGCCACTGGTGCCATTCGCGCAACTGCTCGGTGCGTGGTGGATCACCCGGCGCATGGCCACGCGCAAGCTCGACGGACGCGGTTGGAAAATCGCTTTTGCAATCGCTACGGTCGTGATGGCCGGTGTGCTCGGTGTGCTGTATCCGTGGACCAACAGCGCTGGCGGCGTGATCCGCTTCGGCGCAACCGTGCGCGAGCAGGCCAGCCAACAGGCACCGTTGAATCAGTGGCGCATGGTCATGATCGAGGTCGACAACAAAGTGCCGATGTACCTGCAAACCGGCGGCGCGCCCTTCTACTACGTGGCAGAAACCGCTGATTTTCCACGTGCCGGCACCAGTGCTGCGTTGTTCGCCTGGCTGGAGCGCACTAGCGGTCAGCATTGGGATGCGCAACGCACCATCATCGTCGCGCAATACCGAAATGGCGATTCGCTGCCGCTGGATTATCTGAGCGCAGACCACCGGATCATCACCACCACGCCAACCCGCGGCGAACAGGTGTTCCATGGCCGCGCCGACCAGAGCGTCGCCTACCTGCCCAATCCCTCCTGAACACCTGACGCGGAATGACGCACGGCCACCGCGCGTCACCGAGTCGCTGCTAATCTGAATGGCAATGACATGTATTAACGGTTTGTTTGACGTTTTTTTCTCATTTGCCTCTCTACATTGCCTGCGGCTGAATATCTGCAAATCATTCGCATTGAAGTCTGCCCGCGAATGCCTGCCTATAACGTCTAAAAAATCAGGAGCGTTGTCGTCATGAATCCACAGTTTCCGTCCTTTCTGAAACGCGCATTGTTGGTCACCGCCCTGCTCAGTGCCGGCCACGCCTTCGCGGCTGACGGTGTTGGCTTGCTGGTTTATAACGCCCAGCACGAAAGCCTGACCAAGGCCTGGGTCACCGGTTTCACCGAAGAGACGGGCATTCCGGTGACGATCCGCAATGGCGATGACACCGAAATGGGCAACCAACTGGTGCAGGAAGGCGCGGCCTCGCCGGCCGATGTGTTCCTCACCGAAAACTCCCCGGCGATGGTACTGGTCGACAACGCCAAGCTGTTCGCCCCGATCGCGCCAGCCACGCTGGAACAAGTCGATGCGGCGTACCGCCCGGCACACGGCCAGTGGATCGGTATCGCCGCGCGTTCAACGGTGTTCGTCTACAACCCGGCGAAACTGGCGGAAAAAGACCTGCCGAAATCCCTGCTCGATCTGGCCAAACCGGAGTGGAAAGGCCGTTGGGCTGCCTCGCCGGCCGGTGCCGACTTCCAGGCCATCGTCGCCGCCGTGCTCGAGCAAAAAGGCGAAGCCGCCACGCTGGACTGGCTCAAAGGCATGAAAACCAACGCCAGCGTGTATCGCGGCAACAGCGCCGTGCTCAAAGCGGTGAACGCCGGGCAGATCGACAGCGGCGTGATCTACCACTATTACAGCTTCGTCGATCAGTCCAAGACCGGCGAAAACAGCAAGAACACCCAGCTTTATTACTTCAAACATCAGGACCCGGGCGCGTTTGTCAGTACCTCCGGCGCTGGCGTGCTGGCCTCCAGCAAACGTCAGGAAGAGGCGCAGAAGTTCGTCAAATACATCACCAGCAAAGAAGGCCAGGAGATTCTGCACAGCGGCACCTCGTTTGAGTACGCGGTCGGCAAAGACGCACCGTCCAACCCGAAACTGACGCCGCTGAAAGATCTCGACGCACCCAAAGTCGATGCGTCAAAACTCGACAGCAAGAAAGCCGTCGAGCTGATGACTCAGGCGGGAATCCTGTAAGTGCTCCCCGAAACCCTTCCTGCGCAGGTCGCTGCGGCCTCCTCCGCCAGCCTGAGGCTAAAACCCCGCGCCCTGACCGGGCGCGGTGGTTCTTGGGTGGTCGCGCTGGCCGTCGGTGTTTCACTGTTGTCGTTGCTGCCGATCGCGTTTGTGCTCGGTGTGTCGTGGGCCACCGGTTGGGCGACCATCGAAGCGTTGGTGTTTCGCCCACGGGTGGCGGAACTGCTGATCAACACCGTGCTGCTGGTGTTGATCACCCTGCCGTTGTGCATTCTGCTCGGCACCGCACTGGCCTGGCTGACCGAGCGCACCAACCTGCCCGGTCGACGCCTGTGGTCATTGCTGGCCGTGGCGCCGCTGGCGGTGCCGGCGTTCGTTCACAGCTATGCGTGGGTCAGTCTGATTCCTTCGATTCACGGATTGCCGGCCGGGGTGCTGGTGTCGGTGATCGCTTATTTTCCGTTTCTGTACCTGCCGGTGGCGGCGACATTGCGTCGCCTCGATCCGGCCATTGAAGACGTTGCCGAATCCCTCGGCCTGAAACCGTGGGCGGTGTTTTTCCGGGTGGTGTTGCCACAGTTGCGTCTGGCCATTTGTGGCGGTGCGTTGCTGGTCGGCTTGCACCTGCTGGCCGAATACGGCCTCTACGCGATGATCCGTTTTGATACCTTTACCACGGCGATTTTCGATCAGTTCAAGTCAACCTTTAACGGCCCGGCGGCGAACATGCTGGCGGGCGTTCTGGCCTTGTGTTGTCTGGCGATGCTCACCGTCGAATCCGCCGCCCGAGGCAAGGCGCGCTACGCCCGCGTCGGTTCCGGCAGCGCTCGCGAGCAACGCACGGTGCGCTTGAATCGCGCCAGCGTGTTCCTTGGCTTGAGCCTGCAAGTGCTGACCTGTCTGCTCGCGCTCGGCGTACCGTTGTTGACGTTGGGGCGCTGGCTGATTGCCGGTGGCGCCGAGGTCTGGGGCGGCGACGAACTGTTGCCTGCGCTGCTGCAAACCCTGTCGTTTGGCGTCGCCGGTGCGCTGTTGACCAGTCTGGCGGCGATTCCGATTGCCTGGCTGTCGATCCGCGCGCCGGGCAAATTGCAGCGTCTGCTCGAAGGCTGCAATTACATCACCAGTTCCCTGCCAGGGATTGTCGTGGCGCTGGCACTGGTCACCGTGACCATCCATTTCGCCCGGCCGATCTACCAGACCACCATCACCGTGCTGCTCGCCTATCTGCTGATGTTCCTGCCACGCGCACTGGTCAGCCTGCGTGCCGGTTTTGCCCAGGCGCCAGTAGAACTGGAGAACATTGCGCAAAGCCTCGGCCGATCGCCCCTGCGCGCCTTGTGGCTGATCACCTTGCGCCTCGCGGCACCGGGCGCTGCCGCCGGAGCCGCGCTGGTGTTTCTGGCGATCACCAATGAACTGACCGCGACCTTGCTGCTCGCCCCCAACGGCACCCGTACGCTGGCCACCGGCTTCTGGGCGATGACCAGCGAAATCGATTACGCCGCCGCCGCGCCTTACGCACTGTTGATGGTGCTGCTTTCGCTGCCGCTGACGGCCCTCCTCTATCACCAATCCAGGCGCACCGCTGGCCGATGAACGCACTCGAACTGATCTCCCTGAACAAGTCCTTTGGCGCGCAGAAAGCGCTGGATGACATCTGCCTGTCAGTGCCGACCGGCAGCCGCACGGTGATTGTCGGCCCGTCCGGCTCCGGCAAAACCACGCTGCTGCGGATAATTGCCGGGTTTGAATTCCCCGACGCCGGCAGCCTGACCCTCAACGGTCAGGTGCTGGTCGACAGCACCCATGCGGTGCCCGCCTACCAACGGCAGATCGGCTATGTTCCGCAGGACGGCGCGTTGTTTCCGCACATGACCGTCGCCGCCAATATCGGGTTCGGCCTGGCACTGACCGGCGCGGCCAGACACGAGCGGATCAAGGAGCTGATGGACAGCGTCGCGCTGGACGCCAACATGGCCGAGCGTTGGCCCCATGAACTGTCCGGCGGCCAGCAGCAACGGGTGTCCCTCGCCCGGGCCCTCGCACAGCAGCCACGGCTGATGCTGCTCGATGAGCCCTTCTCCGCCCTCGACACCGGCCTGCGCAGCGCCATGCGCAAAATGGTCGCGCGCTTGCTTGAGGACGCCGGCGTCACCACGATTCTAGTGACCCACGATCAGGGCGAAGCGCTGTCCTTTGCCGATCAGTTGGCAGTGATGCGCGGCGGGCGACTGGTGCAGTCCGGGCATCCGATGGACCTTTACCGCTTTCCCCGCGACGAGCAAACCGCACATTTTCTCGGCGAAGCCGTGGTGATGCCGGCACGGATCGAATCCGGTCTGGCCCACTGCGATCTCGGTCAAGTGCCGGTGAACAGCAACGGTTTCATTGGCGACGCGCAGATCATGCTCAGGCCCGAGCAGTTGCAGTTGTCCGGCGCCGTAGTCGGCACACAAGGCTGCCCCGCCGTGGTCACTGAGCGCGATTTTGCCGGCAACACCTGCACCCTCACCGTCGAACTGCGCTCGCCGATCACTCAGGATCCCGGGCGGTCGCTGCTGGTGCGCAGCTCCGGCATGCACGCGCCGCCTGCTGGCAGCGACGTGCAGTTATCGGTGCTCGGTGCGGCGCATCTGTTCGCCGCGTCCTGATTACAGATCGAAGCGATCCACCGCACGCCGCCGCTCGTTGTCATCACGCACATCGTAGTTGGCGGTGGTCTGGATGTTGCTGTGGTGCGCGAGTTTCTGCGCGATCGACAGATCATGTTCCTCGATGACCCGCGTGATAAACGAGCGACGGAAGTCGTGCGGCATGATCTTCACCCCGACCTGCGTGCCACGCTGACGGGCAATGTAGTAAATCGCGTGTTTGGTGATGCGCTCGCGGGTGATGTGGCTGCCGCGACGGATGCGGTTGAACAGAAAGGCATCGTCGCGCTCGCCTTCCTTGAGCTGCGAGCGCCGCAGTTCCAGCCACGCATCAAGTTTGGCGAATGCCCAGGCCGGCGCGTACTTGATCAGTTGTTTGTTGCCTTTGCCGGTGACGGTCAGGCTGCGCTCAGTGAAGTCGACCTGATTCAAGTCCAGGTCCACCGACTCCGATTTGCGCATGCCGGTGCCGTACAACAACGCAATCACCGCTGCGTCGCGCAGCCCTTGCGGACGCGGATCGGCGGCGCAGACTTCCATCAATTCGTGAATCAAGGTGCGCTTCAAGTTGCGCCCCTGCGACAAGCGCGTGCCGGCAATGGCTTTGACCGAACGCATCTTCAACAAATGATCCTGAGAAATCAGGCTCATGCGCCAGGCTTCATTCATCACACCGCGCACGGCATTCACATAAAGCGAAGAAGTGTTCGGCGCATAGTTGTCTTCGCGCAAAGCGGCAACCAGCGCAACAACATCTTCAGGTTGTAATGCATGCCAGGGAATATCCTCGACATTCATGTCTTCAAAGCCGAGACGGTCAGCCGCATCCTGCAAAACGTAGCGCATGGTCAACTGGCTGGAGGGAGCCAGGCGCGCCAGATACAGGGTCATCGGATTGGTTTGGCGGGTTTGCAGCGGTACAACGGACAAGTCAGTCAAACGTAAAGGCCTTGAGTAAAAACAATTCAACACAGCAACTAACAACTGCAACATTCCCCCTATAAAGGGGACACTTCCGTAGGACTTTTCTACTAAAAACGACGATAAACGGTAGAAGTCTGAACAGCGGCTGTATGAGTTCTAGATAAACGATTCGCCGACCGGTTTTTCATGTTCCTTTCACAAAAACGGGCATAACCTTAATTCCAACAGATCCCGTGTCGGCGCCGTTCAAACTGCCGCGCGAAGCCACAAAAGTCAACCGAACCCCGACGGTAAGTCTTTTCAGCAACTTATTGATGCAAAGGTATTTTTTGCGTCTACGCTGAGATTGGATCCAGTTTGTCGACTTGGTTTTCTTCTGATTGTTTGTGATGAGGTGTTCATGAGTCAGGCGTTTCTCCCCTTCTCTCGTCCGAGTATCGGCGATGAAGAAATCGCAGCCGTAGAGCAAGTATTGCGTTCCGGCTGGATCACCACCGGACCGAAAAATCAGGCACTCGAAGAACAATTCGCGCAATACGTTGGCTGTCGTCACGCGGTGGCACTTTCGTCCGCCACTGGCGGCATGCACATTACCTTGCTGGCCCTGGGCATTGGCCCGGGTGACGAAGTCATCACCCCGTCGCAGACCTGGGTCTCGACCGCCAACATGATTTCCCTGCTCGGCGCCACGCCGGTGTTCGTCGACGTTGATCGCGACACCTTGATGACCGACGCCGCACGCATCGAAGCCGCCATCACCCCACGCACCAAAGCGATCATCCCGGTGCATTACGCCGGCGCCGCGTTCGATCTTGATCCGCTGTACGCGCTGGCCGACAAACACGGCATCGCCGTCATCGAAGACGCCGCCCACGCCGCTGGCACCCGTTACAAGGGCCGTCATGTCGGCGCGCAAGGCACGGCGATTTTCTCCTTCCATGCGATCAAGAACATGACCTGTGCCGAAGGCGCGATGTTCGTCACCGACGACGAAGCCTTGGCCAGCCGTGTGCGCATGCTCAAGTTCCACGGTCTCGGCGTTGACGCCTACGATCGCCTCACCGGTGGCCGCAAACCGCAGGCGCAAGTGATGGAGCCGGGGTTCAAATACAACCTCGCCGACATCAACGCTGCAATTGCCTTGGTGCAACTGGAGCGTCTGGACGCAATCAACGCCCGCCGCACCGAACTGGCTGCCGCCTACCGGCAAAAACTCGAAGGCCTGCCGGTGCAACCGCTGGCCGTACCTGCCTACGCCCAGACCCACGCCTGGCACCTGTTCATCCTGCGCCTCGACAGCGAGCGCTGCGGCATGGATCGCGAAGCCTTCATGAAAGGCTTGCAGGACCAGGGCATCGGCACCGGTATCCATTTCATCGCCACCCACCTGCACACCTGGTATCGCCAGCGTGACCCCGATCTGTATCTGCCCAACACCGAATGGAACTCGGCGCGGCTGTGCTCGATTCCGTTGTTCCCCGACATGAGCGATCAAGACCTTGATCGCGTGGTCGGCGCCATCGCCACTCTTATGGACAAACGCCTGTGAAACCTTATCCGATCCGCTGTGTGTCGATCGTCATCCCGGTCTACAACGAACAGGACAGCCTGCCGGAACTGCTGCGCCGCACTGAAGCGGCCTGCCGCATGCTGCGTCACGATTATGAAATCGTCCTCGTCGACGACGGCAGCCGTGATGAATCCGCCAACCTTCTGGAAGAAGCCGCGAGCCGTGAAGACAGCCCGTTCGTGGCGGTCATCCTCAACCGCAACTACGGCCAGCACGCGGCAATCATGGCCGGTTTCGAACAGTGCAAAGGCGATGTCGTGATCACCCTCGACGCCGATCTGCAGAACCCGCCGGAAGAAATCCCGCGCCTGGTAGCTGAAGCGGAAAAGGGTTACGACGTCGTCGGCACCGTGCGCGGCAACCGTCAGGATTCGGCCCTGCGCCGCTATCCGTCGAAGCTGATCAACCTCGCCGTGCAGCGCTCTACCGGCGTCGCCATGAGCGACTACGGCTGCATGCTCCGCGCTTACCGGCGGACGATCATCGACGCCATGCTGGCCTGCCGTGAACGCAGCACCTTCATCCCGATTCTGGCCAACAGCTTCGCCCGCCACACCACCGAAATCGTCGTGGCCCACGCCGAACGTGAGCACGGCGATTCGAAGTACAGCCCGATGCGTTTGATCAACCTGATGTTCGACCTGATCACCTGCATGACCACCACACCTTTGCGCCTGCTCAGCATCGTCGGTTTCACCATGGCCGGGCTTGGATTGCTGTTTGCATTTGCGTTGATCGTCATGCGCCTGGCGTTCGGTTCCGGCTGGGCCGGTGACGGCATGTTCGTGCTGTTCGCCGTGCTGTTCGTGTTCACCGGTGGCCAGTTCATCGGCATGGGTCTGCTCGGCGAATACCTCGGGCGCATGTACAGCGACGTGCGCGCCCGCCCGCGTTTCTTCATTGAAAAAGTCTTGCGCAGCCACGCCGCCGAGCCGGCGCCTGCGGTCACCGTTGATGGTCTCTCCACTACTACTTCTACTACCGGTCAGGTTCACTCATGAGTGCAAAAACTGTTGTCTTCGCTTACCACGATATTGGCTGCGCCGGCATTCAAGGCCTGCTCGACAGCGGCTATGACATCGCAGCGGTGTTCACTCACGCGGATGACCCGAAAGAAAACGCTTTTTACGGCTCGGTTGCGCAACTGTGCGCCACCAAAGGCATCCCGGTGCATGCCCCGGAAGACGTCAACCACCCGTTGTGGATCGAGCGGATTGCCAAGCTCGCCCCTGAGTACATCTTCTCCTTCTACTACCGCAACCTGCTGAGCGAGCCGCTGCTGGCCCTGGCCAAAAAAGGCGCGTTCAACCTGCACGGCTCGCTTTTGCCGAGCTACCGCGGCCGCGCCCCGGCGAACTGGGTGCTGGTCAACGGCGAGACCGAAACCGGTGTCACGTTGCACCGCATGGTCAAACGTGCCGATGCCGGCGCCATCGTTGCCCAGCAGCGTGTTGCCATTGAACGCAGCGACACCGCGTTGAGCCTGCACGGCAAGCTGCGCACCGCCGCCGTGGATCTGTTGCGTGACACCCTGCCTGCGATGCTGCAAGGCAAAATCAGCGAAACCGCGCAGGACGAATCGAAGGCTACCGTTTTCGGTCGCCGTACCGCCGCGGACGGCAAACTGGTCTGGGCGCAACCGGCCGAGCAACTGTTCAATCTGGTGCGCGCCGTGACTCAGCCGTATCCGGGCGCCTTCTGCGCTGTCGGTGAACACAAACTGATCGTCTGGAGCGCCGAAGTTGCCAAGGGCAACGACGGCCAGGCGCCGGGCCGGGTGATCAGCGTCGATCCGCTGCGCATTGCCTGCGGTGAAGACTCGCTGGTGATCCTCTCCGGTCAACGCAACGACAACGGTCTGTTCCTCAGCGGCCCGCAACTGGCCAGTGAACTCGGTCTGGTCGATGGCTCGCTGCTGCGCGGTGCTGAATCCGGTCGTGCGCCACGTCGCACCCGCGTGCTGATCCTCGGCGTTAACGGTTTTATCGGCAATCACTTGTCCGAGCGTCTGCTGCGTGACGACCGCTACGAAGTCTATGGCCTGGACATCGGTTCCGACGCCATCGACCGTCTGCGCAGCCACCCGCACTTCCACTACGTCGAAGGCGATATCAGCATTCACTCCGAGTGGATCGAGTACCACATCAAGAAGTGCGACGTGGTCCTGCCGCTGGTGGCCATCGCCACGCCGATCGAATACACCCGCAACCCGCTGCGCGTGTTCGAACTCGACTTCGAAGAAAACCTGAAACTGGTGCGCTACTGCGTCAAGTACAACAAGCGCGTGATCTTCCCGTCGACCTCGGAAGTCTATGGCATGTGCCAGGACAAGCACTTCGACGAAGACACCTCGAACCTGGTGGTCGGGCCGATCAACAAGCAGCGCTGGATCTACTCGGTGTCCAAACAACTGCTCGATCGGGTGATCTGGGCGTACGGCGCCAAAGGCTTGAATTTCACCCTGTTCCGTCCTTTCAACTGGATGGGCCCGCGCCTTGATCGTCTGGATTCGGCACGCATCGGCAGTTCGCGCGCCATCACCCAATTGATCCTCAATCTGGTCGAAGGCACGCCAATCCGCCTGTTCGACGGCGGCGAGCAGAAACGCTGCTTCACCGACATCGCTGATGGCGTCGAGGCGCTGGCACGGATCATCGATAACGACAACGACGTCTGCAACGGCCAGATCATCAACATCGGCAACCCGGACAACGAAGCCAGCATTCGTCAATTGGGTGAAGAGCTGCTGCGTCAGTTCGAAGCGCATCCGCTGCGCGATAACTTCCCGCCGTTCGCCGGTTTCCGCGACGTCGAGAGCAAGGCGTTCTATGGCGCGGGCTATCAGGACGTCGAACACCGTAAGCCAAGCATCGCCAACGCCAAGCGTCTGCTCGACTGGACGCCGACCGTGGAAATGCGCGAGACCATTGGCAACACGCTCGACTTCTTCTTGCGTGAAGCCATGCTCGAACAAGCGGACAAGCGCTAATGCAGGCCGGTCTACGCATCGACGTCGACACCTTTCGCGGCACCCGTGAAGGGGTGCCGCGTTTGCTGGAAATGCTCGACGAGGCGCAGATCAAGGCAACGTTTTTCTTCAGTGTCGGCCCCGACAACATGGGCCGGCATCTGTGGCGCCTGATCCGCCCGCAGTTTCTCTGGAAAATGCTCCGCTCCAACGCGGCCGGCCTGTACGGCTGGGACATTCTGCTGGCCGGCACCGCGTGGCCGGGCAAACCGATTGGCCGTGATCTCGGGCACTTGATGCGTCAGGCCCGCGATGCCGGTCATGAGGTTGGCCTGCATGCGTGGGATCACCACGGCTGGCAGGCCAACGCCGGGACCTGGAGCGATAAGCAACTGATCGAGCAGATTCGTCAGGGCGTCGACACCTTGAGCGACATTCTCGGCGCGAAAGTCGACTGTTCCGCCGCCGCTGGTTGGCGTGCCGACGAGCGCGTGATCGAGGCCAAACAAGCCTTCGGCTTTCGCTACAACAGCGATTGCCGAGGGCAACGCCTGTTTCGTCCACTGTTGGCCGACGGCACACCGGGCACGCCGCAGATTCCGGTGGACCTGCCGACCTTCGACGAAGTCGTCGGACCGATCGTAGCGGCGCGGGACTTCAACGGTTTCATCCTCGATCACTTTCGCCCGCAACAGCTCAACGTCTACACCATTCACGCCGAAGTAGAAGGGATTCTGATGGCTGAAGATTTTCGTCAATTGCTGGCCGATGCGCGCCAGCGAGATATCGATTTCAAACCGCTGGGCGATTTGCTGCCCGAGTTCTTCAACACCTTGCCCGTGGGTCGCGTGCAACGCGGCGCCCTCGACGGCCGTGAAGGCTGGCTGGGAGTGCAAGGCGCATGACTAAACGCTGGACGCTGCCACTGCTGTTGCTGGTCATTTGCTTGCTGGCCTATCTGCTGCCGCTGGGCACACACGGCTTGTGGATTCCCGACGAAACTCGCTACGCACAGATCAGTCAGGACATGCTGCTGAGCGGCAACTGGGTGTCGCCGCACTTCATGAGCCTGCGCTACTTCGAGAAGCCGATTGCCGGTTACTGGATGATCGCGCTGGGTCAGGAGTTGTTTGGGCAAAACCTGTTCGGTGTGCGTTTCGCGTCGGCGCTGAGCACTGGATTGAGTGTGCTGCTGTGCTATCTGGTCGCCCGGCGCTTGTGGAACGAACCGCGCAAAAGTTTCGTCTGCGCCCTGCTCTACATGAGTTTT
This sequence comes from Pseudomonas sp. 43A, assembly GCF_013363935.1. Taxonomy (NCBI): domain Bacteria; kingdom Pseudomonadati; phylum Pseudomonadota; class Gammaproteobacteria; order Pseudomonadales; family Pseudomonadaceae; genus Pseudomonas; species Pseudomonas sp. 43A. Next base: position 3,782,728 of record NZ_CP054880.1, on the reverse strand, counting down.
ACCGTGGTCGCGGGTCAGGCCGGTTACGCCAACCTCGATCCGCAATTCACCTTCTGGGTCAACCTGAGTCTGGTGGCGCTGTGGTTTGCCCTCGACAGTCACACCGGCGGCAAGCGCATGGCAGCCTGGGCGGTAATGGGGCTGGCCTGCGGCATGGGTTTCATGACCAAGGGTTTTCTCGCCTGGCTGCTGCCGGTGTTGATCGCGCTGCCGTGGATGCTCTGGCAAAAGCGCTGGCGTGAACTGCTGATGTTTGGCCCGGTGGCGATTGCCGTGGCGATCATCGTCAGTCTGCCGTGGGTGCTGTCGGTGCATGCGCAGGAGCCGGACTACTGGCGGTTCTTCTTCTGGCACGAACATATTCGTCGCTTTGCCGGTGATGACGCGCAACACGATGCGCCGTGGTGGTTCTATCTGCCGCTGCTGGTGGCGTTCAGTCTGCCGTGGGTGGGGTTGCTGCCGACTGCGTTCAAGCAAGCCTGGCAAAACCGCGCTCAGTCGAAAATGGTCTTTGTGCTGCTCTGGCTGGCGATGCCGCTGGGGTTTTTCAGCCTGGCCAACGGCAAACTGCCGACCTACATCCTGCCGTGCCTGCTGCCGATGGCCTTGCTGCTCGGTAACGCCGTGGCCGACCGCTTGCGTCTTGAGCAAGGTCGCGCGCTGAGCATCAATGGTCTGCTCAATCTGTTGCTGGGCGTCGTCACGTTGATTGCGCTGGTCTATCTGCAACTGACCAAACCGGTCTACGACCACGAACTGCACAGCATGGTGCTGGTGTTCATTGCGTTGATCGGCTGGATCATCGCCAACCTGCTGCAAGCCTTTCTGCCGCTGCAATGCTGGGCGGCACCGGCGCTGGGCAGCCTGTTGCTGATCGCCGTATTGCCAGCGGCGCTGCCGAAATCGGTGGTCGCCAACAAGATGCCGGATCAGTTCATCAAGCATCACGTCACCGAACTTTCGCAAACCACCCACCTGCTGAGCAACGATCTCGGCGCGGCGTCGGCACTGGCCTGGCGCCTGAAAACCCCGCAAGTGGCGTTGTACAACACGATAGGCGAATTGAAATATGGCCTTGCCTATCCTGACGGCATTCAACAGCGGGTCGATCCCGATCACGTGCAACAGTGGATGCGCGAGGCGCGCCGCAGCGGTTCAGTCGGCGTGGTGATGCGCGTCAAGGGGCAGGACGAACTGGACGAAATCGACAGATTGCCAAAGGACGGCATCCGTTACGAACAGGGCAACCTGGTGATCATGATCCTGCCCAAGGAGGCGTCATGAGCCTGTTGCTGCTGTTGGCTGCGTGCCTGCTGACCTGTCTCGGTCAGATTGCGCAGAAATACGCCGTGGAGAGCTGGCGCGGTGTCGAGTCGGGCTGGGCCGACAAACTGCGCTCGCCGTGGTTGTGGCTGGCCCTGCTCGCCCTCGGCTCGGGTCTGCTGGTCTGGCTGCTGGTGTTGCAGCGTCTGGAAGTCGGCATCGCCTATCCGATGCTCAGCCTCAACTTCGTGCTGATCACCCTGATCGCGCGCTTCGTCTTCCGTGAACCGATCGACCGCCAGCATTGGCTTGGCGTGGCGTTGGTGATCGGCGGCGTGGTTTTGCTGGGGCAACAGTCATGAATCAACGTCGTGGCATCACCTTCGCACTGGGCAGCGTGTTACTCGTCAGCGCTGCGCAACTGGGCATGCGCTGGAGCATGACCCGCCTGCCCGCACCGGAACAATGGCTGCACAGCGACAGCCTCGATTGGCGCGCGCTGGCCGTGGTCATCGCGGCGATCTTCGCCTACGCCCTGTCGATGCTCTGCTGGCTCGCCGCCCTGCGCGACCTGCCGCTGGGCCGCGCTTACTCGCTGCTGAGCATCAGCTATGCGCTGGTGTACCTGCTGGCGGCCAGTCTGCCGCTGTTCAACGAATCCTTCAGTTTCACTAAATCACTGGGCGTGGCGCTGGTCATGCTCGGGGTCATCACCATCAACACTCGTCCGGCTCGTGCGCCCGCATTCAGGAGTGCTCCATGAAAATCACAGTATTTGGCAGCGGTTACGTCGGTCTGGTGCAAGCGGCTGTGTTGGCCGAAGTCGGCCATGATGTCGTGTGCATGGACGTCGACCAGAAGAAGGTCGACCTGTTGCGTCAGGGTCACGTGAGCATTTTCGAACCGGGGCTGGCCAGCCTGGTGCGTGAAGGTCTGGATTCGAAACGCCTGCAATTCACCACTGATGAAAAACTCGCCGTGCAGCATGGTCGGGTGGCGTTTATCGCGGTAGGTACACCGTCGCGTGAGGATGGATCGGCGGATCTGCGCTACGTGCTGTCGGTGGGTGACGCGATTGCCCGGCATCGTGAGCAGGCGTTGATCATCGTCGAGAAATCCACGGTGCCGGTGGGCACTGGCGATACCCTGCGCACGCACATCGAAAAAGCCTTGATCAAGGTCGGCCGCCTGCTGCAGTTCGATATCGTCTCCAACCCGGAATTTCTCAAGGAAGGCTCGGCGGTTGCCGACTGCCGTCGTCCGGACCGCATCGTCATCGGCTGCGAGGGAGATGAAGTGCGCGACGTGATGCGTGATCTGTACTCGCCGTTCAACCGCAACCACGACCGCATCATGTTCATGGACCTGCGCAGCGCCGAGCTGACCAAGTACGCCGCCAACTGCATGCTGGCGACCAAGATCAGCTTCATCAACCAGATTGCCGAACTCGCCGAACACCTGGGTGCCGACATCGAATCGGTGCGCCAGGGCATCGGTGCTGACACGCGCATCGGTTACCACTTCATCTACCCGGGCTGCGGGTATGGCGGCTCGTGCTTCCCGAAAGACATGCGCGCGCTGATCCACAGCGCCGAAGAAGCGCATTGCTCCAGCGACTTGCTGCAAGCGGTCGAGGCGATCAACCAGCGGCAGAAACACAAGTTGTTCGAGCGTATCAATGCGTTCTACAAGGGTGATCTGCGCGGCAAGACCTTCGCCCTGTGGGGCCTGGCATTCAAACCCAACACCGATGACATGCGCGATGCACCGAGCCGGGTGTTGCTGGAAGAGTTGTGGGCGGCCGGTGCCAGCGTGCGCGCGTTCGACCCGGAAGCCATGCAGGAAACCCAGAACCTCTACCCGGACGAGTCGAAACTGATGCTGATGGGCACGCCGGAATCGGTATTGCCCGGCGCCGACGCGCTGATCATCTGCACCGAGTGGCAGCAGTTCAAGGCTCCGGATTTTGATCTGATCAAACAGCGTCTCAACACCCCGGTGATCTTTGACGGGCGCAACCTTTACGACGCCGAGCGTCTGGCGCGCAACGGCTTCCAGTACTTCCCGATGGGCCGTGGCGAATCGCGCAAATTGCCGATCCCGCTGCAACAGTGGCCGCACGCGTCCGACGTCGCTTGATCGCGTTATCGCCCGAGATTCGCCGGCAGTCCCTGATCACAGGGCTGCTGGCGTTTTTAGTGTTCATGGCCGGGGTCTACGGGCAGGCTCCGATCGGTTTCGACTCGCGGTTTGTGCTGTTTGCGCAGGAAATGCTGCGCCATGGGCCGACGGTGTTTCCGACCACTTATGGTCAGCCGTACGCGGATTATTCAGCGGTTTCGACGCTGTTTATCTGGCTGCTGTCGTTGCCGTTCGGCGCGGTGAATGCGTTGACTGCGTGGGCGCCAAGTGCGTTCGCGGGCGCGTTGATCGTGACACTGATGTATCGACTGCTGGCTCCGTACTCACGGCGTTGGGCGTTGATCAGTATTGCCTTGCTGATGCTGACCAGCGGTTTCGTCACAGAAGTGCGCGCAGTGTCGCAGGATTTGATGCTCGCGGCGGTGGCGTTTGCGGTGTTCTATCTGGGTTATGCCCATGATCATTTTGGCGGCGGACGTCGTTGGCCGCTGATCTTCGTATTGCTCTTGCTGGGTTTCGGGATTCGCGGGCCGATCGGGCTGGTGGTGCCGACCGGTATGCTGTGCAGCTATTACCTGCTCAACCGTGAATGGTCGCGGCTGCTGGTGTTCGGCGTGTTGGCTTCGCTGTTGCTCGCAGCCTGTGTCGGCCTGCTGTTGTGGCTGGCGAAACTCAGCGGTGGCCCGGTCTTCTTGCAGGACGTGATTCGCATGCAGTTCATGGGGCGCATGGACGGCAGCGAAGGTGTCAGTGGTTCGCTGTATTACTTCACCAGCTCGCTCGGTAACTATGCGCTGGCGTATCCGTTGGCATTGCTGGTGTTGGCGGCGGCCTGGCTAAGCAAACCGCAGCAACGTGGCCCGGCGCTGCGCTTGGTGCAGTATTGCGCGGCGGCGGGGTTGATCGTGATGCTCGGGCTTTCGATTCCGCAGGCGAAGAAGGCCCGGTATGTGCTGCCGATGCTGCCGATGGCGGCGATCATTGCGGCGTATCCGTTTCAGGTCGCGCACGGGCGCGTGTTCCGCTATTTGCGCGGTTTGCTCATGGGCTTGTGGCTGGTCACGCCGGGCTTGTTGCTGGTGGTTTTGCTGGTTGCCCAACGGCGCTTTCCCGAGCAGTTGAGTGAAGTTTCTGTTGTCTTGATCGCGTTGGGCGTTTTTCAGTTGCTGGCTCTGTCGAGATTGTTGGTCCCGCGTTGGCGCGCCGAACTGTTGGCATTGTGTGCCGTGTTGGCGCTATGGACGGTGTATGCGGCAGTGTTTGAACCGGTGGAGCGGCGCCTGTATGACACGCAGACATTCAGTCTCGCGGTGTTCGCCCAGGTTCAGCAAAATCCGGCGCCACTGGTGTTGCACGGCATGGGCAAGGACGCGAAGGCGATCAAGTTCATGGTCAATCTCTCGCAGGATCTGCAACCGCAGTTCAGCGACTCGGTGCAGCAGCTGGAGGCGCTCAAAGGTCCGGCGTGGTTGATGATGGATCGCAGTGATCTGCCATCCCTCAAGGCCACACCGCTGGAAAACGCGCAGCCGGTGTTGAGTGGGCGTTTCGACAAAAACGACTATGTATTGCTGTGGCTGAAACCGTAACCTGTCGACCTTTTGATCGGCAGGATGCGCCTCAACATGACCATCGACGTACGCCGCGCCAGCCTCGCTGACGCGGTTGCCCTCCCCGCGATCGAGCGCTCGGCAGCGCAATTGTTTCGTCTTGATCCTTCACTGGCATGGCTGGCTGATGCCGAGGTGCCCGCTGCTGCGCGACATCTGCTGGCCATCGAACAGGCGTACGTGTGGGTTGCGGCAAATAGCGACGGGCAACTGACTGGATTTGTTCGTGCTGTAGCTATCGATCAGCACCTGCACATTGAGGAGCTGTCCGTCAGTCAGGCTTTTCAAGGACAAGGCATGGGGCGCGCACTGGTTGCGGCCGTCATTGAACAAGCGCGCGCGATGCAGTTGAACTCAGTGACGCTGACCACCTTTCGCGATCTGCCGTGGAATGCGCCGTTTTATCAGAGGTTGGGGTTTGTCGAGTTGGCGAATGTACAAGCCGATCGCCATTTACGCGATGCGCTGCAAGCCGAAGTCCGTTATGGCTTTCCCGCAGAGCGGCGCTGCGCCATGCGCCTGCCCCTTTCCTGAAGACCACACACCCCCCTGTAGGAGCGAGCTTGCTCGCGAATGCGGTGGTCCTGTGACATGGATGTTGACTGACAAACTGCTTTCGCGAGCAAGCTCGCTCCCACAGGGATAGTGTTGTGGCAGCTTGACCGGTGATGGCCGCCCGGTGAGGATGACGTACGCCCACCAGGCATTTGAAATAAGGACATTGACCCTTCGTGGCCACCTACTCACGCCTCATCCGCCGGTTGATGATCAGTTCGCTGACCGTCGTCATCAGCCGTGCGCTGATCAGCCCGCTACTGACGCTGTTCCTCAGCAACAAGCTCGGCCTCAACCCACAGGACGTCGGTCTGCTGTTGGGCATCGCGGTGTTCAGCGCCACGCTATTGTCGTTGTACGGCGGCTACATCATCGATCGGCTCGACAAGCGCCGGTTGCTGATCCTGATCATGCTCTCGAGTGGTATCGGTCTGATCCTGCTGACCTTCGCGCAGAATCTGTATCTGGTCACCGTGGTGCTGATCATCAGCGAAACGGCGTCGGCGCTGTTCCTGATCTGCTCCAAAGCCATCCTCAGTGAAAATCTGCCGGTGGGCCAACGGGTCAAGGCGTTTTCCCTCAACTACACACTGACCAACATCGGTTACGCCGTCGGCCCGATGATCGGCGTGGTGATTGCCGGCGTTCAGCCGTCAGCGCCGTTTATCGTCGCAGGCGCGATTGCCATCGGCAGCCTCTTTCTGCTGCTCGGTCCCGCGCGCGAAGCAAATCCTCCCTCAATCGTCGCTCAGCCACAAAGTTTTCTGAAAACCCTGATCATCCTGAAAAACGATCGCACGATGATCCTGTTTACCTTGGGTTGCCTGCTCAGTACGTTGGTACACGGGCGTTTCACCCTGTACCTGTCGCAATACCTGCTGGTCACGCATACCCAGCAACAGACCCTGGACACCATGGCCGCCCTGCTCGCCTGCAACGCGATCACGGTGATTGTGTTGCAGTACCAGATCGGCCGTTTACTCAGCCGCGAACACCTGCGCCACTGGATTGCCGGCGGCACCGCGTTGTTCATCGTCGGGCTGATCGGCTTCAGTCTGGCCGACAGTCTGGTCGGCTGGTGCGTGGCGATGTTCATCTTCACCTTGGGCGAGATGATCATCTATCCGGCAGACTTCCTGTTTGTCGACACCCTGGCTCCCGAAGAACTGCGCGGCAGCTATTACGGCGCGCAGAACCTTGCGGCCCTGGGCGGCGCGGCGAGCCCCGTCATGTGCGGGTTTCTGCTGATGCATACGTCGGCGCCGAGCATGTTCTATGCCTTGAGCGCCTTGGCGGCAGTGGGCGGCTATTTGTGCTTCGTCAGTGGCCGTCGAGTTGCTTCAATTCAAAAATAATGCACTAAAGCTGCATTAATATGAATTTGTCAGCATCGAGATTGATCGGCAAACTGTGCACGTTCCTCCCCCAATGTTGGAACGCTTCGAGGGCTTTCCGGATATGCCGGACAAGTCCTTTTTTTTGCCTCGGATTTGCTGCAAGGATCGGATTCACATGCTCGCTCGCTGGTTGCCCGCCGCCATCAACACCCGCCCCACCGAATGGAGCCGTGCCGCCATCGGCATGGCATTGGGCACATTGTTCAGTGTGTGGTTGTGCGCGCAGGTGTTCGGCCATGAAGTCGCCTATCACCTGATCGGCCCGCTGGGGGCATCGGCTGTGTTGTTGTTTGCCGTGTCCTCCGGTGCTCTCGCTCAGCCGTGGTCAATTCTCGGCGGGTATTTGTGTGCTGGTGTCGTCGCGTTGCTGGTGGCCCATGTGCTCGGCCGGACTTTGGGCAGCGCCTGTCTGGCGGCGGGCATGGCGTTGATTCTGATGTGCTGGCTGCGTTGTCTGCATCCGCCGGCCGGAGCGTTGGCACTGACGCTGGTGCTGGCCGATCCGGCGACCATCGCCATGGACTGGAAAGCCATGGAACCGGTGATGCTCGGCGCGGCGTGCATGCTGCTCAGTGCCCTCGCCTACAACAACCTGACGCGCATTCGTTATCCGAAACGTCCGACGGAACCGGCGCCGGTGCTTGGGCCGGTCGACAGTCAGGCGATCACCGCCGAAGACCTGAAACTTGCCTTGGCCGAGATGGAAGCCTTCATCGACATCACCCCCGAGGATCTCGAACAACTGATCCACGCCAGCGAACTGCACGCCAAGCGCCGCAGCATTACCCAAACCTTCCGTTGACTCTGTGTAGGAGCTGCCGCAGGCTGCGATCTTTTGATCTTTAAAATCAAAGTCAAAAGATCGCAGCCTGCGGCAGCTCCTACATGAGCGCGCACATTTTCGACCAAGGTAAAAACGCAAACTCCCCCTGCGAATATCCCGGTTGTACACGACAAATTTGCACTGTTACGATCCGGTAACGCTCGCGCGCGAGCTTCTCGAATAAAGACAATAAAAGCAGGGAGTTACTGATGACAGCTCAGGCTTCATCCCAGCGGACACCGTCCATGGATGCCACGCAACACGAAGTGCTGGCCGAGGTTCGCAATCATATCGGTCACCTGACCCTCAATCGCCCCGCCGGTCTCAACGCCATTACCCTCGACATGGTGCGTTTGCTGCAACAGCAGCTCGATGCCTGGGCGACTGACACCAATGTTCACGCCGTGGTCCTGCGCGGTGCCGGTGAAAAAGCCTTCTGTGCGGGTGGCGACATCCGTTCCCTTTACGACAGTTTCAAAAGCGGCGACACGCTGCACGAAGATTTCTTCGTCGAGGAATACGCCCTCGATCTGACGATTCATCAATACCGCAAACCGGTGCTGGCGCTGATGGACGGTTTTGTCCTCGGCGGAGGGATGGGCCTGGTACAAGGCGCGGATTTGCGCGTGGTCACCGAGAAGAGCCGTCTGGCGATGCCGGAAGTGGCCATCGGTTATTTCCCGGATGTCGGTGGCAGTTATTTCCTGCCGCGCATTCCCGGTGAGCTGGGGATTTATCTGGGCGTCAGCGGCGTGCAGATTCGTGCCGCCGATGCGCTGTATTGCGGCCTCGCCGACTGGTATCTGGACAGCAGCAAACTGGCGCTGCTCGACGAAAGACTCGACCAGATGGAATGGCAGGACACGCCGCTCAAGGCGCTGCAAAACCTGTTGGCCAAACACGCCGTACAAACCCTGCCCGACGCGCCACTTGAGGCCTTGCGCCCAGCCATCGACCACTTCTTCGCCCTGCCGGATGTGCCGAGCATGGTTGAGCAGTTGCGTGCGGTGACCGTCGCCGACAGTCATGAATGGGCGACCACCACCGCCAATCTGCTGGAAACGCGTTCGCCGTTGGCCATGGCGGTGACCCTGGAAATGCTTCGTCGCGGTCGCCACCTGAGCCTGGAACACTGCTTTGCGCTGGAGCTGCATCTGGATCGCCAGTGGTTCGCCCGTGGCGACCTGATCGAAGGCGTGCGCGCCCTGCTGATCGATAAAGACAAGACACCGCGCTGGAACCCGCCGACCCTCGCCGCGCTGGACGCAGGCCATGTCGCGAGTTTCTTCCAAGGCTTTGATGAGAGCGGGAGCTGAGCCATGCACGATCTCGAACTGACTGAAGAACAAGTGATGATTCGCGACATGGCCCGGGACTTTGCCCGTGGCGAAATCGCGCCCCACGCGCAGGCCTGGGAAAAGGCTGGCTGGATCGACGACGCGCTCGTCGCGAAGATGGGTGAGCTCGGGTTGCTCGGCATGGTCGTGCCCGAGGAATGGGGCGGCACCTATGTCGATTACGTTGCCTACGCCTTGGCCGTGGAAGAGATTTCCGCCGGTGACGGCGCGACCGGCGCGTTCATGAGCATCCACAACTCAGTGGGCTGCGGGCCGGTGCTCAATTACGGCAGCGAAGCGCAGAAACAGACCTGGCTGGCGGATCTGGCCAGCGGGCAAACCATCGGCTGCTTCTGCCTGACCGAACCGCAGGCCGGCTCCGAGGCGCACAACCTGCGCACCCGTGCCGAACTGCGTGACGGCCAGTGGGTGATCAACGGCGCCAAGCAATTTGTCAGCAACGGCAAACGGGCGAAGCTGGCGATCGTGTTTGCGGTAACGGATCCGGACCTGGGCAAGAAAGGTATTTCGGCGTTTCTGGTGCCGACCGATACCGCCGGTTTTATCGTTGATCGCACCGAGCACAAGATGGGTATCCGTGCCTCTGATACCTGCGCGGTGACGCTGAACAACTGCAGCATTCCCGAGGCCAATCTGCTTGGCGAGCGTGGAAAAGGTCTGGCAATTGCCCTGTCCAACCTTGAAGGCGGACGCATTGGCATCGCCGCTCAGGCTCTGGGTATCGCCCGCGCGGCGTTTGAAGCCGCGCTGGTGTATTCCCGTGATCGTATCCAGTTCGGCAAACCGATCAATGAACACCAGAGCATCGCCAACCTGCTCGCCGACATGCACATGCAGATCAACGCGGCGCGGCTGATGATCCTGCATGCGGCGCGTCTGCGGACGGCGGGCAAACCGTGTTTGTCCGAGGCCTCGCAGGCCAAGCTGTTTGCTTCGGAAATGGCCGAGAAGGTCTGCTCGTCGGCGATTCAGATTCATGGCGGGTATGGCTATCTGGAAGATTATCCGGTCGAGAAGTATTACCGCGATGCGCGGATTACCCAGATCTATGAAGGCTCGAGCGAGATTCAGCGGATGGTGATTGCGCGGGAGTTGAAGAACTATCAGTTGTAATGGTGTTGGCCCCTTTCCCTCACCCCAGCCCTCTCCCAGAGGTAGAGGGGGCCGACCGAGGTGTCTGGCGTTATCCATCGACCTGAAAGACCGGGTCGATTATGGATTCAATAAAGCACTTTCAGGTCGGCGTAAATCTGAAATATCCCCCAATCAGTCCCCTCTCCCTCCGGGAGAGGGTTAGGGTGAGGGGCTCTTGACTTTGATGTCTATCAAGCCATAAAAGCTTCGCGAGCAGGCTCGCGAAGGCGTCAGCTCAGGCACCGCATTTACTTGCCCTTGAACTCAGCCTCACGCTTGGCAATAAACGCCGCCATCCCTTCTTTCTGATCCTGCGTGGCAAACGCCGCATGGAACACTCGACGCTCGAAGCGCACGCCTTCCGTCAGGTTCACTTCAAAGGCACGATTCACGCTCTCTTTGACCATCATCGCAATCGGCAGCGACTTGCTGGCGATCACTACCGCAACCTTCAACGCTTCATCGAGCAACTCATCACTCGGCACGATCCGCGCGACGATACCGCAACGCTCGGCTTCCACCGCATCGATCAAGCGTCCGCTCAGGCACATCTCCATGGCTTTCGCTTTGCCGACGGCGCGCGTCAAGCGCTGGGTGCCGCCCATGCCCGGCAACACGCCGAGGTTGATTTCCGGTTGGCCGAATTTGGCGTTGTCGCCAGCCAGAATGAAGTCGCACATCAACGCCAGCTCACAGCCACCGCCAAGGGCGAAACCGTTGACCGCCGCGATGATTGGCTTGCGTCGGTTAGCCACACGATCGCTGTCGCTGAACAGGTCGTCCATGTAGATCTGCGGGTAAGTCAGCTCGGCCATTTCCTTGATGTCGGCACCGGCGGCAAAGGCCTTTTTCGAACCGGTGAGGACGATGCAACCGATGTTCGCATCCGCCTCCAGTGCATCAAGGGCCTGGTTTACTTCGCTGACCAACTGCGCATTCAACGCGTTCAGCGCCTGTGGGCGGTTGAGGGTGATCAGGCCAACGCGGCCGTGGGTTTCGAGCAGAATGGTTTCGTACGTCATGAATAAAAATTCCTTGTTAAAGATTGCGCGAAATGACCATGCGCTGAATATCACTGGTGCCTTCGTAAATCTGGCAGACACGCACGTCGCGGTAGATGCGCTCCAGCGGGAAGTCGTTGAGGTAACCGTAACCACCGAGCGTTTGCAATGCCATCGAACAGACCTTCTCGGCCATCTCCGAGGCGAACAGTTTGGCCATTGACGCCTCGACCAGTGCCGGTTGGCCGCTGTCACGCAGGGCTGCGGCGTAGTGCACCATCTGCCGGGCGACGGCGATCTGCGTGGCCATGTCGGCCAAACGGAATGCCACGGCCTGATGCTCGATGATCGGTTTGCCGAAGGTGTCGCGCTCACGGGCGTAATCACGCGCTGCTTCAAATGCCGCGCGGGCCATACCCACTGATTGCGAAGCGATGCCGACGCGGCCGCCTTCAAGGTTGGCCAAGGCGATTTTGTAGCCCTCGCCCTCTTCACCCAGGCGGTTGGCCACCGGCACTTGCACATCTTCGAAAAGGATCTGGCAGGTGTCGGAGGCGTGCTGGCCGAGCTTGTCTTCGACGCGGGCGACTTTATAGCCCGGCGAATCGGTCGGCACGATAAACGCGCTGATACCGCGCTTGCCGGCGCTCGGATCGGTCACCGCAAAGACAATGACGATCCCGGCGTTTTGCCCGGAGGTGATGAACTGTTTGCAACCGTTCAGCACGTAGTGATCGCCTTCCAGCCGTGCACGGGTTTTCAAGCTGCTGGCGTCGGAGCCGGCCTGCGGTTCGGTCAATGCGAAGGCACCGAGCATGGCGCCGCTGGCCAATGGTTTGAGGAAACGCTCACGTTGATCGTCGTTGCCGAACTTGAGGATCGGCACGCAACCGACCGAGTTGTGCACGCTCATGATCGTCGAGCAGGCGCCGTCGCCGGCGGCGATTTCTTCCAGGGCCATGGCGTAGGCCAGATAACCGGTGTCGCAACCGCCCCACTGCTCCGGCACGAGCATGCCGAAGAAGCCCAGTTCGGCCATTTCAGCGATGGCTTCCTTGGGAAAACGGTGCTCGCGATCCCACTCGGCGGCGAACGGCTTCAGGCGTTCCTCGGCAAACTGCCGGGCCATGTCGCGGATCTGGGTTTGGTCTTCGTTGGGAATCATGGTGAATCCTTACTTCAAGTTCAGACACAAATCCTGTGGGAGCGAGCCTGCTCGCGAATGCGGTGTGTCATTCAACTCCAATGCTGGCTGACACGACGCCTTCGCGAGCAGGCTCGCTCCCACAGGGATTGGCGTTTGTTTCAGTAGAGGCATTCCACAGCCATGGCCGTGGCTTCGCCGCCGCCGATGCAGATCGCCGCGATGCCGCGTTTCTGCTTCCGCAGGCGCAAGGCCGAGAGCAACGTCACCAGAATTCGCGCGCCAGAGGCACCGATCGGATGGCCCAGCGCACAGGCCCCACCATGCACATTCAACTTGTCATGGGGAATTTCCAGATGTGTCATCGCCGCCATGCCGACCACGGCGAACGCTTCGTTGACCTCGAACAGATCGACGTCACCCAGCGACCAGCCGGTTTTCTTGATCAGCTTCTTGATCGCGCCAATCGGCGCCACCGGGAACAGGCCCGGGGTGTCGGCAAACGCGGCATGACCGTGAATCACCGCCAGCGGTTTCAGTCCGAGTTTCTGCGCCTGCGACTGGCGCATCAGCACCAGCGCCGCCGCACCGTCAGAGATCGAACTGGAATTCGCCGCCGTCACCGTACCGCCTTCACGGAACGCCGGTTTCAGCGAGGCCACTTTGTCGAGTTTGGCTTTCGGCGGCTGCTCGTCATGGCTGATCAGCACCTGCTCTTTGCCGACGGTCACGGTCAGCGGGACGATTTCGTCTTTGAAGCTGCCGTCCTTGATCGCCTGCTGCGCGCGGGTGGTCGAGGCGATGGCAAAGGCGTCTTGGGCCTCTCGACTGAAGTGGTTGGTTTCAGCGCAATCCTCGGCGAAGGTGCCCATCAAGCGGCCCTTGTCGTAGGCGTCTTCGAGGCCGTCGAGGAACATCGAGTCGAGCACGCGGCCATGGCCCATGCGATAACCGGCGCGGGCACGATCGAGCAGATACGGCGAGTTGGACATGCTTTCCATGCCACCGGCAATCACCACATCGGCACTGCCGGCGATCAGCATGTCGTGCGCGAGAATGGTGGTTTCCATGCCCGAGCCACACATCTTGTTGACCGTCGTGCAACGGGTCGATTTATCCAGCCCGGCGCCCAAAGCCGCCTGACGCGCGGGCGCCTGACCGAGGCCCGCAGGCAATACGCAACCGAACAACACTTCATCGACTGCATGGCTGGCGACACCGGCGCGCTCAACCGCTGCCTTGATCGCTGCAGCACCGAGTTGCGGTGCGGTGAGGCTTTTCAGTTCGCCCTGAAAACCGCCCATTGGCGTGCGCACGGCGCTGACGATAACAATCGGATCGTTGGAAATAGTCATGACTAATCCTCCTTACTTGGCGGCCATGCGCAAGGCACCGTCGAGACGGATCACCTCGCCGTTGAGCATGCTGTTTTCGATGATATGCCGAACCAGCGCGGCGTACTCGGCAGGCTTGCCCAGACGCGGCGGGAACGGTACGCCGGCGGCCAGCGAGTCGCGGACTTCCGGGGTCATGCCGGCCATCATCGGCGTTTCGAAAATGCCTGGGGCGATGGTCATCACGCGAATGCCGAAGCGCGCCAGTTCGCGGGCGGCTGGCAGCGTCAGGCTGGCGATCGCGCCTTTGGAGGCCGAGTAAGCCGCTTGGCCGATCTGGCCGTCGAACGCTGCGACCGAAGCGGTGTTGATGATCACACCGCGCTCGCCGTCTGCATTGGCTTCGCTTTCGGCGATGACCGCAGCGGCCAGACGCAGCATGTTGAAACTGCCGATCAGGTTGACGTTGATCACCTGAGCAAAGCTGCTCAACGCATGCGGGCCGTTCTTGCCGAGGATCTTCTCGCCACGCACGATGCCGGCGCAGTTGACCAGACCGTTGAGGCTGCCAAAGGCTTTGACGGTGGCTTGCACGGCGGCTTCAGCGGCGACTTCGTTGCTGATGTCAGCGACAACGCTTTGCGCGCACAAACGCTGCGCCTGAGCGGCCACGGCTTCGGCATTCATGTCCACCAGCATCACTTTGGCGCCGGCACTCACCAGCAATTCAGCGGTGGCGGCACCCAGGCCGGATGCGCCGCCAGTGACGATAAAAACCTTGTTCTCGATCTGCATGACTGTTTCCTTCGGTTCAAGCTGAAACGTTATGCGCCGCGGCCTCTTGAGCCTTGGCGATTTCCTGGTTGCGCAAGATAAAGCGCTGCAATTTGCCACTTGGGGTCTTGGGCAATTCGCTGACAAATTCGATTTCACGCGGGTATGAGTGCGCGGCCAGACGCTTGCGTACGTGTTGGCGCAGTTCTTCGGCCAACTCCGGCGCGGCGCGGTATTGCGCACTCAGCACCACGAAGGCTTTGACCAGTTCGGTGCGCTCCGGGTCCGGTTTGCCGACCACCGCCGCCTCGACCACTGCGGGGTGTTCGATCAGCGCACTTTCCACATCGAACGGGCCGACGCGGTAGCCGGACGTGGTGATCACGTCATCGCTGCGGCCGACGAAGCTGATGCTGCCGTCCGGGTTCCATTCCACGGTGTCGCCGCTCAAGTAGTAATCGCCGACGAAGGCCTTGGTTGGCGCGCCTGCATAGCCGCCGAACCAGCACATCGGTGATTGCGGACGGTCGATGGCAAGAATGCCGGGCTGGCCGACGCCAAGTTCGTTGTACTGGTCGTCCAGCACGACGATGCGGTGCCCCGGCGAGGCAAAACCGGCAGCACCGACATGTACCGGGTGGTCGAGGCCGTGGTGGTTGCACAGCACCATGCCCAGTTCGGTCTGGCCGTAATGGTCGTGAATGACCACGTCGAGGTTATCGGCGAACCAGCGGATGACTTCCGGGTTCAGCGGCTCGCCGGCGCTGCTGACGATGCGCAGCTTGCCTTTGATCGACTTGGCGAACTCATCGCCGCCAGCAATCAGCAAACGATAAGCCGTCGGTGAACCCGTGAGGTTGGTAATGCCGTATTTGTTGATCACCCGACAGGTGCTTTCGAGGGTGAACGGGCCATCGTAAAACGTGATCGGATGGCCCATCGACAACGGCCCGGTGACGCCGAAGTAGATGCCGTAGGCCCAGCCCGGATCGGCGACGTTCCAGAACGAATCTTCCGGGCGCAGATCGACGGCATCACGGGTGTAACTCTGGAACGCGACGATGGCTTTGAGCGGCACCGACAGCGCTTTCGACGGGCCGGTGGTGCCGGACGTGAACATCAGCAAGAACGGGTCTTCGCCGGTCAGCAGTACCGGTTCGCACACATTGGAATAGTTGGCCAGTTCGGCCCAGAAGCTGAAGTCTCCACGGACGATGCCCTGGCCTTTCGCACCGCCGACGGTGACGAGGGTCGGGCAGTCAGCGACGTCAGCGAGTTTTGGCCGGTTGACCGCGTCGGTGACCACGACTTTAGCGCCGGAACAGTTCAGGCGATGCTCAAGGGCCTTGGGGCCGAACGCGGTGAACAACGGCTGATACACCGCGCCGATGCGCCAGGTGGCCAACACGGTGATGAGTAATTCGATATTGCGCGGCAGCAGGCCGGCGACCTTGTCACCCTTCTGCACGCCCTGGGCGAGGAGGAAATTGGCCAAACGTGCGGCTTTGTCCTGCAGATCGCTGAACGTGTATGTCGCGCTGGCGCCGTCGCGGCCCTCCCAGAACAGCGCAATGCGCCCCGGCAAGGCGTGGCGGTCGCAGCATTCGACGCAGGCGTTGAGCGCCTCAAGCGTACCGCTCAGCGCGGCATCCACGGTGTGCTGATAGTTGAACTGTGCGGTGGCAGACAAGTAATCGCGCATTGCCAGAATCCCTCTGTGTTTTTATTAGGCTGGGAAGCGTAAACAACAGAGGGATAGTCGCGCTGTGCGGGGACTGGGGCAATGGTCAAAGCCATCAAAGTGGCTGACTGGTTTGGCCAAGGTTCAAGTTTTGTGTTGCCTGGACTGACCTCTTCGCGAGCAAGCTCGCTCCCACAGGGGGAATGCATTCCAAATGTGGGAGCGAGCTTGCTCGCGAAGAGGCCGGCTCAGACAACCTCATTCAGGATCAACGTGCGGTAATGCCCGGGATTGGACCCCGACCACTTGCGAAACGCCTTGTAAAACGAACTCGCATCGGCAAACCCCAATCGACTGGCGATCTCGACAAAACTGATAGAAGGTTCCGCCAGCCAGACAATGGCCAATTCCTTGCGCACGCTGTCCTTGAGGCCTTGATAGGTCTGCCCTTCCTCGGCCAAACGGCGGCGCAGTGTCGAGGCGGACATGCACAGTCGCTGGGCCAACGCTTCGGTTTCCGGCCATTGTTCAGCGGGCAGTTGCCGCAGATCCTGCTTGATCCGACTGGCCAGGCTCTCCGGGTCGCGGTACTTGACCAGAATGTTGGCCGGGGCTTGGGCGAGAAAACGTTTCAGCTCTTCGGCAGTGCGCTTGATCGGCAGATCGAGGCAATCGGCGGAGAAGATCATCCGTGTCCGTGGCCGCTCGAAACGCAGGTTTTCCGAGAACATCACCCGGTAGTCATCGGTGAAGTCCGGCGCCGCACAGCGCAATTCAATCGCCAGAATCGGTATCCGCCGCCCGGCCAGCCAGCAGGCCACGCCATGGACAATCATCCAGTAGGTGAAATAGGTAAAGGCGCGGCGCGGCTCGGGATCGTCTTCGAGCAAGACAATTTCCGCCAGACTTTGCTGATGCACCAGTTGCGCCGGCATGCGCTCAAGCATCAACGACAGAAAGCTCAAACCTGTGCTCAACCCCTCTGCCAGCGTCGGTTGCGCCATCGCGCTGCGACAGAGGAATTCAAGGCTGCCGGACTTGAGCTTGCGCGGGTCCATGCCAAAGAACTCGTCGTCGCCACGGCGCGCCAATAACCGCCAGAGTTTCGCGTACTGCGAGGCCGGCACCCGGCCGTGCTCGGTTTGCAGCAACGCCGGATCAATCCCGACCTTGTTCAAGACCTCTTCGGTGGCTGTGCCCGGGGCACAACTTTGCAGCAGCGCTTCACGCACCAGTTGAACGGCGATGGTGTCTTTTTCCGACATGGAGCGCGATGAACCTTGTTGTTTTTAATTGACCGGCATCTTACCCCAAACCCGACTCCGATCCCTTGTGGGAGCGAGCTTGCTCGCGAAAGCGTTGGTTCAGTCACAGAGATGTCGACCGGTCAGCCCCCTTCGCGAGCAAGCTCGCTCCCACAGGGTTCTGTGTTGGGGCAAAAATTCAGGTCGTTCAGCAACTGTTCAGGTTTATGTCAATCAATGTCATGTGAGAATGCTTGTCATTATGTTACAACTTGTAACCTCTTCGAATGACTTGTTGGACACCGAATGCTCGTTCCCTTTCTGATCATGCTGCGCGAAGGCATTGAAGCCGCGCTGATCGTTGGCATTATCGCCAGCTACCTGCAACAGACCGGTCGTGGTCAATGGATGCCTGCCGTGTGGATCGGCGTATTCCTCGCCGCTGCCCTCGCCCTGCTGGTCGGCGGTGGTCTGGAACTGGTCAGTGCCGAATTCCCGCAAAAGCAGCAGGAGCTGTTCGAAGGCATCGTCGGCCTGGTGGCCGTGGGTATTCTCAGTTCGATGGTGTTCTGGATGCGCAAAGTGGCGCGTTCGATCAAGCATTCGCTGCAAGCCTCGCTGGATGAGGCGCTGACGTCTTCGAAACATCAGGTGATCGCACTGATCGCCATGGTCTTTTTCGCTGTCGCCCGTGAAGGTCTGGAAACGGTGTTCTTCCTGCTCGCCGTGTTTCAGCAGAGCGAAGGCCCGGGCGCGCCCATCGGTGCTCTGCTCGGGCTGATTCTGGCGATCATTGTCGGCTTCCTGATCTACAGCGGCAGCATGCGCCTCAATCTTTCGGCGTTCTTCAAGTGGACCGGCCTGTTCATTCTGGTGGTGGCCGCCGGGATTCTTGCCAACTCGGTGCAAGCCCTGCATGAAGCCGGGTTGTGGAATCACCTGCAAACCGTGCTCTTCGACTTCAGCGCGACGTTGCCAATGGATGGCCCGCTGGGCTCGGTGCTGGCCGGCATGTTCGGTTATCAGGATGCGCCGACTGTCAGCACCCTCGGCGCGTATCTGATTTATCTGGTGGTGGCGCTGGTGATGTTTTTCTATCCCACCGCGCCGGCGACACCCACAGCCGCCAAATCGTCTTCAGTTTCCAGTCAATAAGGGCATTCATGTCAAAGCCTAATACTCCTCAGGCCTCCCCTCCTCGCGCCTTGCGCTGGGCGGTGGCCGGTTCGGTGGTGGTGATGATCGCCGCCGGTGGTCTGTTTTATTACGCGTCGAAAATGGCCGCGGCCAAGCGTCAGCACAACCACGATGAAGTGGTGGTGAATATCCATCCGGGCAATTGCGAGCCGAACGCGCTGACGGTGCCGGCTGGCCGCGCCAGTTTCCGCATCGTCAATCGCTCCGACCGTGCGGTGGAATGGGAAATTCTCGATGGCGTGCTCGTTGTCGAAGAACGCGAAAACATCGCGCCGGGCCTCAGCCAAGTGATCAACGCCAACCTGCAACCCGGCGACTATGCGATCACTTGCGGCCTGTTGAGCAACCCGCGCGGCACCTTGCACGTGACGCCAACCGCCGCCTCCGACGCTGCCGCCAAAGCCAAACCATCAATGGTCGCTTTCGTCGGGCCGCTGTCGGAGTTCCGCGTGTATCTGGCCAGCCAGGGCAGCGCGCTGATCAAAGCCGTCACGGCGCTCAATCAAGCGATTGAAAGCGGTGATCTCAGCCAAGCCCAGGCGTTGTACCTGCCCGCGCGTGCGGCTTATCAACATCTGGCGCCGGCCGCGCAGCGTCTGGCCGAACTGGACAACAGCATCAACGCCCGCGCCGATTACTTCGAAAAACGCGAGCAGGATCCAGCGTTCGTCGGTTTCCACCGTCTCGAATTCGGCCTGTTCCAGCAACGCAAACTCGACGATCTGACACCGGTCGCCCAACGCCTGCTCAGCGACGTGACCACACTCAAACAGCAACTGCTCGCGCAATCGCTGCCACCGGAGCAACTGGTCAACATCGTCGTGCGCAACCTCAACACCTTGGCCGACGTGCGTGCTGCCAGCGGTGAAGAAGAACGCTACAGCCACAGCGACCTCAACGGGTTCGCCGCCAACGCGCAAACCGCGCGCAAAGTCGTCGACCTGCTGCGGCCGATGCTGAGCAAATCTGCCGCTGACCTGCTGCCGAAAATCGACAAGGCACTGGCGGATTTCGACAGCGAACTCGACAGCTACAAGATCAAGGACGGCTACGCCAGCTACGACTCCATCAGCGGCGCACAACGCAAGCAGATCGCCGACAAGGCGCAGGCCCTGGCCGACGCACTGGATGGCATCGATCCCGCCCTCGGCCTCTCCGGCCTGTAAGCAGAAGACAAATTCCCGATGAAAGATTCAGAAAACCTCAACCTGCAACGTCGCCGCGTCCTGATGGGTATGGGCGCCGCGGGTGTCGCCCTCGCCGGTTCCGCCCTGAGCTGCCCGGCCATGGCTGCCGCGCCAGCACAAGTCACCGAAGCACCGAGCAGCGACAAGACTGAAGACCGCCACGATTTCCACGGCGTGCACCAGACCGGCATCGTCACCCCGCGTCCGGCGTCGGGCATGCTCGTCTCGTTCGATGTGTTGGCCAGTGATCGTGAAGATCTGGAGCGGCTGTTCCGCACGCTCAACGAGCGCATTGCGTTTCTGATGAAGGGCGGCCCGGTGGCGCAGATCGATCCGAAACTGCCGCCGCCGGATTCCGGGATTCTCGGCCCGAACGTCACGCCGGATAACCTGACCATCACCGTTTCCGTCGGTGAGTCGCTGTTCGACGAACGCTTCGGTCTGGCCGATGCAAAACCCAGACGACTGATGCGCATGGTCGGTTTCCCCAACGATGCGCTGGAAGCCGATTGCTGCCACGGCGACCTGAGCCTGCAGTTCTGCTCGAACACCGCCGACACCAACATTCACGCCCTGCGCGACATCGTCAAAAACCTTCCGGATCTGCTGCTGGTGCGCTGGAAACAGGAAGGCAGCGTGCCGCCGCAAGCCCCTGCGAAACCAGGGGTGCCGGCACAATCGGCGCGTAACTTCCTCGGCTTCCGCGACGGTTCGGCCAACCCTGACTCCAACGATGGCAAAGCCATGGACAGCATCGTCTGGGTGCAACCTGGCAGTGACGAACCGGCCTGGGCGGCGCACGGCAGCTATCAAGCGGTGCGGATCATCCGCAACTTCGTCGAACGTTGGGACCGCACGCCGTTGCAGGAACAGGAAAGCATCCTCGGTCGGGTGAAAACCACCGGCGCGCCTATCGGTGGCAAACATGAAAGCGAAGTGCCGGATTATCACAAGGATCCGGAAGGCAAGCTGACCAAACTCGACGCGCACATTCGTCTGGCCAACCCGCGCACGGCCGCGACTCAGGCCAACCTGATCCTGCGCCGGCCATTCAACTATTCCAACGGCGTCAACAAGAACGGCCAGCTCGACATGGGCCTGCTGTTCATCTGTTACCAGGCCGATCTGGAAAAAGGCTTTATCACCGTGCAGACCCGCCTTAACGGCGAGCCCCTTGAGGAATACCTCAAACCGGTCGGCGGCGGCTACTTCTTCACCCTGCCGGGTGTCACGGGCGACAAGGACTTCATCGGTCGCTCGTTGCTCAACGCTACACAACCGAAAACTGCTGCCTAAAACAACATCCCAACTGGAGCCGCCCCCATGAAAAAGACGCCACTCGCGTTATTGCTGACCCTTGGTTTGCTCAACACCCCGCTGTCGGCGTTTGCCGCGACAGCACCGCTGGATCTGGTCGGGCCGGTGTCGGACTACAAGATTTACGTCACCGAACAACTCGATGAACTGGGCAGCCACACCCAGCAGTTCACCGATGCGGTGAAGAAAGGCGACCTGGCCACCGCGCAAAAGCTCTACGCACCGACCCGCGTTTACTACGAGTCGATCGAGCCGATTGCCGAGCTGTTCAGTGACCTCGATGCGTCCATCGACTCCCGTGTCGACGACCACGAGAAAGGCGTGAAGGCCGAAGACTTCACCGGTTTCCACCGCATCGAATACTCGCTGTTCTCGGAAAAAAGCACTCAGGGTCTGAACGAGCTGGCAGACAAGCTCAACAGCGACGTCAAAGACCTGCAGACCCGCGTCGCCGGGCTGACCTTCCCGCCTGAGAAAGTCGTCGGCGGTGCTGCTGCGCTGCTGGAAGAAGTGGCCGCGACCAAGATCTCCGGCGAAGAAGATCGCTATAGCCACACCGACCTGTACGACTTCCAGGGCAACATCGACGGCGCGAAGAAAATCGTCGACCTGTTCCGTCCGCAGATCGAGAAGCAGGACAAGGCCTTCGTAGCGAAAGTCGACAAGAACTTTGCCACCGTGGACAAGATTCTGGCCAAGTACAAGACCAAGGATGGCGGCTTTGAAACCTATGACAAGGTGAAGGATAACGACAGAAAAGCGCTGGTTGGGCCGGTGAATACGCTGGCTGAAGACCTGTCCACGTTGCGTGGCAAGTTGGGTCTGAATTAAGTTTATTTAGCGTCTAAGCGGGCCCCTTCGCGAGCAAGCTCGCTCCCACATTTTGAACTGCATTTCCCTGTGGGAGTGAGCTAGCTCCCTCATCTGGAATGCATTCCCCCTGTGGGAGCGAGCTTGCTCGCGAAGGCTTTATCAGCCGCGCTAGATAATTTCGATTTTAGAGAATCCGGTAGAGCAACCGCTCAATCCGCACCCGACTCACGCGCTTGAGAAACTTGGCCACCCCGGCCGGGTATTCTGGCAGCGTCTCCAGACTCTGGAAATTCTCGATCCGTGTGGTGTGGCGGAAGATTTCTTCCAGCTCCTTCGCCCGAGGCGCCAGCCACTCGCCTTTCGGGTCATCAATCAGCAACGCGTTTTCCAGATCCAGGCGAAATGCCCGAGGATTGAGGTTGTTGCCAGTCAGCAACGTATAACGCTGATCGACCCACATGCCCTTGAGGTGATAGGTGTTGTCGCCATCACGCCACAGGTGCAGGTTCAACTGGCCGCTGTCGATGTTGCGCTGATGCCGTTTGGCAAAGCGGCGCAGGCTGATCTCGTACAGATACGGCAACGCCGCAATCACCTTGAATGGTTCGCTCGGCGGGATATAGAAGTCGTTGGCAGTCTTGTCGCCGACCACGATGTCGATCTTCACGCCACGGGCCAACGCACGGTTGACCTCACGGATCACGCCCAGCGGCAGGTTGAAGTACGGCGTGCAGATGGTCAGCTGTTTTTGCGCGCTGGCGATCAACTCAAGAATCGCCCGGTTCAACGGGTTGTTCTTGCCGACGCCGAGCAACGGGGTAACGGACAAGCCGTCTCGGGCGGTGCTGCCCGTGGCCGTGTCGTAAGTGGCATATTTCAAGCGGCTGCGCAGATCGCCGATGTCGTTGCGCAGGCTGCGCGTGGTCGGCAGATTCGGCAGATCGAGGCGGTGCACTGCTTTTGACTCGATCAGGCCGTGCTTGACCAGGTGATGCATCGAGTCCGCCAGTTCGTGGCTTTGCAGGACGTGATAACGGTCGAAGCGGTACTTGTCGAACTTGTGCAGGTAAACGTTGTTCAGGCTCGCGCCGCTGTAAACCACGCAATCGTCAATCACGAAGCCCTTCAGATGCAGCACGCCGAACAGTTCACGGGTCTGCACCGGCACGCCGTACACCGGCACTTCGCTCTGGTGCGTGCGGGTCATTTCCTGATACCACGCCGAATTCCCCGGCTGCTTGCCAGCGCCGATCAGCCCGCGCTGGGCACGCAACCAATCGACGACCACGGCGATCTCCAGCTCGGGGCGCTTGAGCTTGGCGGCGTGCAAGGCATCGAGGATTTCCTGACCGGCTTCGTCTTGCTGCAGATACAGCGCAACGATGTAGATGCGCTGGGTCGCCGTGGCGATTTTCTCCAGCAGGCAACGACGAAACTCGGCGGCGCCGGACAGAATGGTCACGGCCTCGGCGGTCAGCGGGAAGCTGCGCAATTTGGGCAGCAAGGAGCGTTTGAAAAGCAACGGCATAGGGCTCGCAATGGGTCGAATCCGAAGAACCCGAGAGCTTACACCATCGCATCCTTCGGGTCTTGTTAGTGCCCGTAAAGAGATCAAAAGATCGCAGCCTTCGGCAGCTCCTACACGGGCCAATGTAGGAGCTGCCGAAGGCTGCGATCTTTTGATCCTAAAAAACCATTGCCAAAGGAGAACAATCGTTCTACTGTTCGTCACATGAACGAAATCACTAGCAACGACACACGCGACATCATTCTGGATGTCACCGAAAAGCTGATCTATAAAAGTGGCATCGCTGCCACCAGCATGGATCTTCTGGTGAAAACCGCCGGCGTCTCCAGAAAAAGTATTTACCGTTACTTTGCCGACAAGGACGCCTTGACCGTCGCCGCCCTGCAACGCCGCGACGTGCGCTGGATGCACTGGTACCGAAGCGCTGTCGATCAGGCCGAAACCCCGGCCGATCGCCTGCTCAACCTGTTTACCGTGCTCAAGAGCTGGTTCGCCTCGGAAGGTTTCCGTGGCTGCGCCTTCATCAACACCAGCGGCGAGACCGGTGACCCGCAAGACCCGGTGCGCCTGGTCGCCAAAGAACACAAACAGAAGCTGCTCGACTACGTGTGCGAGCTGTGTACCGAACATGGTGCCGAGGATCCGCAACTGCTGGCCAAACAGCTGCTGATCCTGATTGACGGTGCCATTACCGTAGCGCTTGTGATGGGTGATCACAGTGCCGCCGATAATGCGCAATGCATGGCGCGAAAGTTATTGGACCTGTAACGCCTTAATAAGCCGGACAAGTTGTTTTAACCGTTAACTATTTCGGGAGACTGATATGTCTACTGCAGCCCAGGTACGTCCGCCATTACCACCCTTTAACCATGATTCGGCGATCGAGAAAGTTCGACTGGCCGAGGATGGCTGGAACTCCCGCGACCCGGAACGGGTTTCGCTGGCCTACACCCTCGACACCAAATGGCGTAACCGCGCCGAGTTCGCCAACAACCGCGAAGAAGCCAAGGCCTTTCTGACCCGTAAATGGGCGAAAGAGCTGGATTATCGTTTGATCAAGGAACTGTGGGCTTAC
Source organism: Pseudomonas sp. 43A (assembly GCF_013363935.1). NCBI lineage: Bacteria > Pseudomonadati > Pseudomonadota > Gammaproteobacteria > Pseudomonadales > Pseudomonadaceae > Pseudomonas > Pseudomonas sp. 43A. The sequence continues at coordinate 3,758,151 of NZ_CP054880.1, read as the reverse complement.
TCGGATACCCGCATCGCCGTGCGTTACGCCTATGAATGGCACGATGATTCGGGCAACTGGTTCCGCTCCTACGGCAACGAAAACTGGGAGTTCGATGAGCAGGGCCTGATGTTCCAGCGCTATGCCTGCATCAACGACATGCCGATCAAAGAGAGCGAACGCAAGTTCCACTGGCCACTGGGCCGTCGCCCGGATGATCACCCGAGCCTGTCTGACCTCGGTCTCTAGGATCCCGTAGATCTAATGTGGGAGCGAGCTTGCTCGCGAATGCGGTGTATCAGTAATCAAAATATTTACTGAAAGGACGCCTTCGCGAGCAAGCTCGCTCCCACAGGTTTTGCATAGGGTTCAAGCGACGGCGGCGGTCTTCTCGGCCTCGAGTTCGCGAACGAGCGGCAATACGCGCCGCCCGAAATATTCGACCTCTTCCTGAAAGTGCAGGAACCCCGCCAGCACCAGATCCACACCCACCGCTTTCAACGCCACGATACGTTCGGCAATCTGCAACGGCGTACCAATCAGATTGGTTTTGAAACCATCGTTGTACTGCACCAGATCTTCAAACGTCGATTTCGCCCAGTTGCCCTCACCTTCCGGCGACGCCCTGCCCGCCTGTTTCGCCGCGTCGCCAAAAGCATTCACTGCCTCTGGATCGGCCTGATCGATGATCTGTGCGAGCACGGCCCTTGCCTCTTCTTCGGTATCACGGGCGATGACAAAGGCATTCACACCAACCTTCACCGAATGATTATTCGCCGCTGCCTTGGCACGAATATCGTCAACCTGCGCCTTGATTCCCTCAACGCTGTTGCCATTGGTGAAATACCAGTCCGAGACCCGCGCGGCCATGTCCCGTGCCGCACGGGAACTGCCGCCCTGGAAAATCTCCGGACGGCCGAGTGGTTTCGGTTTCAGGCTGTAATTGTCGAAACGGTAGAAGTCGCCGCGAAAGGTGAAGTTGTCCTGACTCCAGACGCCGCGCAGTGAGCGAATGAATTCTTCCGAACGACGATAGCGCTCGTCGTGTTCCAGCCAATGCTCGCCGATGGCCTGAAACTCGCCTTTGAACCAGCCGCTGACGATGTTCACCGCGATACGGCCGTTCGTGAGTTGATCTATGGTCGCCAGTTGCTTGGCCGCCAGCGCCGGTTGCCACGGGCCGGGCAGGATTGCTGCAATCACCTTGAGCTTGCTGGTGGCCGCGAGCAATGCGTGGCTGAACGCGACTGACTCATGCTGAAACTCGGCACCGTAACCAGCGGTAAAGCGGATCTGCGTCAGCGCGTACTCGAACCCGGCCGCTTCGGCGATCTGCGCCAGTTTGCGGTTGTAGTCGATGCCCCAATCGGTGCGCTGTTCAATCTTGCTGACCACCAGCCCACCGCTGACGTTCGGCACCCAGTAGGCAAATTTAACGGCTTGCTGACTCATTGGCGTGTCCTCGGGACATTTGCGGAGATGGGAGTGGTAGAGCAGCAAGCGTGCCAGCCTGGAAATACCCGATTTTGTTGGGTTTCGGGGTGGAGTTGATGTTTTGTGGAAGGGGGATTTGTTGGCAGGTTGTTGTGTGGGCAACAGTTGGATTGGGGGCGGCATGAAGAATGCCTTCGCGAGCAGGCTCGCTCCCACAGGGTGGAATGCATTTCAAAATGTGGGAGCGAGCTTGCTCGCGAAGGCGTCAACCGGGTCGCCGCAACAGTTGGATACAGGTAACATGACCGCCCTCCCCGCAGCCAAATCTGCGCCCTGCCGAATAAGCCGATTCCATGCCTTTCGAACTCAGCGTTGACCTCACCACCCTCGCCATCCTGGCCCTTGTCGCTTTCATTGCCGGTTTCATCGACGCCATCGCTGGCGGTGGCGGTCTGTTGACCACGCCTGCACTGCTGACGGCTGGCCTGCCGCCGCACTTGGTGCTGGGCACCAACAAATTGAGTTCGACGTTTGGCTCGGCCACCGCCAGCTTCACCTTCTACAAACGCAAACTGTTCCACCCGCGCCAATGGACCCACGCGATTGTCGGTACCCTTGTAGGCGCGCTCGCAGGCGCCATCGTCGCCCATTACCTGCCGGCCGAATGGCTGAACAAGATGCTCCCGGTCATCGTCTTCGCCTGCGGTCTGTACCTGTTGTTCGGCGGCACGCCAAAAGCACCGCTGGACAGCGACGCCCCAATCAAAAAGAAATGGCAATCGACCCAGGGCTTCAGCCTCGGTTTCTACGACGGCGTCGCCGGCCCCGGCACGGGCGCATTCTGGACGGTGAGCAGCCTGTTGCTCTACCCGATCGATCTGGTCAAGGCCAGCGGCGTAGCGCGCAGCATGAACTTCGTCAGCAACATTGCGGCGCTGTCGGTGTTCGTGTTTTCCGGGCAGGTGGACTGGATCATCGGCCTGAGCATGGGCTTGTCGGTGATGGTCGGCGCGTTCTTTGGCGCGCGCACCGCGATCAGCGGCGGCGCCAAGTTCATTCGCCCAGTGTTCATCACCGTGGTGCTGGGTTTGACCGTGCGTTTAGCCTGGCAGCACTGGTTCAGCGTGGCCTAAGCGCCGCGCCACGTAGACGTCGATCAGGTAACGGGCTATCGACTTTGACGCCGGCAACGGCGGCAGGTCGTGCACATTGAACCACTGAGCGTCTTCGATCTCGTCTTCCTGACAGACAATCTCGCCACCGGCGTATTCGGCATGGAAGCCGAGCATCATCGAATGCGGGAACGGCCAGCACTGGCTGCCCAGGTACTGAATGTTCTGCACCTCGATCTGCACTTCTTCGCGCACTTCACGAATCAGGCAATCCTCGGCCGACTCGCCCGGTTCGGCAAACCCGGCCAGCGTGCTGTAAACCCCGGAGACGAAACGCGGCGAGCGCGCCAGCAGAATCTCGTCGCCGCGGGTGATCAGCACGATCATGCTCGGTGAAATGCGCGGATAACTGCGCAGATCGCACGGCTGGCAATACATCGCCCGCTCACGCGGTACTTGCGTCATCGCTTGGCCGCAATTACCGCAGAAGCGATGTTCGCGGGCCCAGGTGCCGATCTGCGCGGCGTAACCGAGCACTTTATAAATGGTGTGATCGCCATCGAGCATGAACGCCCGCAGGCCTTTCCAGTTGCAACCCGGCACCTCACTGGCACTGCGCAACTCCAACAGGTACACCGGCTCGCCATCGAGATGGCCGATGCCGTGCTCGGCGAGGATCGACAAGTCCTGACGCTTGAGCCATTCCCGTGGGAACAGCGCGCCGTTGTCATCGAACAGAAAACCGTCCGGGCTGCGCGCCACGGCCCAGCCGCCGGGTTGATCGGTGTCCAGTACTGCAGTGGTCCAGCGAGATGTCATGGTTTCTCAGTCCAGAAATTCGGGTTTCTGTTTGCTCATATGGGCGGCCATGGCCACGCGCAAGTCGGTGGATTGCAACATGGCGGCGTTCCAGGTGGCAACGTATTCGAGACCGTCGTCGATGCGATGGTCGCGCATGTAGCTGATCATTTCCTTGGTGCCGGTAACCGCGATCGGCGATTTCGAAGCGATCTCGCGAGCGATGTCCAACACGCCTTCGAGCAGCGCGTCCTTGTCGCTGTAGACGCGATTGACCAGGCCGATGCTGCGCGCTTCTTCGGCGCCGAAGGTGCGACCGGTGTAAGCCAGCTCACGCAGCATGCCGTCACCGATGATCCGTGGCAACCGTTGCAAAGTGCCAACATCGGCGGCCATGCCGATATCGATTTCCTTGATCGAGAATTGGGCGTCTTCGGCGGCGTAACGCATATCGCACGCGGCGATCAGATCGATGGCGCCGCCCAGGCAATAACCTTGAATGGCGGCGATGACCGGTTTGCGGCAGTTGTCGACGGCGTTGAACGAGGCTTGCAGGGTCAGAATTTTTTTACGCAGCAGGCGCGCGTTGCGGCCAACGTCTTTGCCCAATTCATTGGCGACGCCGGCCAGCATCATCAGGTCGATGCCGGAGGAAAAGTGTTTACCGTTGCCGCTGAGCACCACCACGCGCACTTCGTCGGTGTCGTCGATCCACTGGAAGATCTCGACGATCTCGCTCCAGAACGCCGCGTTCATCGAGTTGATCTTTTCCGGACGATTGATCTGCACATGGGCGATGTTGTCGGCCAGTTCGACGCTGAAGGCGGAGTATTGAGTCATGGCAGTGATCCTTTACCGGGCTGAAAATGAGGCCCGAACTATAACAAGGCATCACAGTGGCGGTTCGGCCAAATGCGGGACTGTCCTGAGTTTTACTTTGCCTGCGCCGGCCCCTTCGCGAGCAAGCTCGCTCCCACCCTTTTGAAATGCATTCCCCCTGTGGGAGCGAGCTTGCTCGCGAAGAGGCCGGATCAAACAACCCAATTCATCTGGCCAAACGCCGCAGCCCAAACAACATCCCCCCCGCCCCCAACAACATCGCCGCCAGAAACACCGGGTACGAAACCCACCACGGTGTCCCCGCCGTCATCATGCTGAACTCCGACATGCCACCAATACTGGCAATCAGGTTCAACGGCAGAAACACCACGTTGATCAACGTCAGTTTGCGCAGCAGGTTGTTCATGCTGTTGTTCATCAGATTGCCGCGCGCATCGATCAGTCCGGAAAACACCGTCGAGTAGATCTCCGCCTGCTTGTAGCACTGGTTGTTTTCGATGATCAGGTCGTCGATCAAACCGATCGCTTCGCTGCCGAAGTGCTGCTTCTCGGCATGATTGCGCAGGCGCGTCAGGACCGCGCCGTTGCTGTGCAGCGCGTTGATGTAATAGATCAGGCTTTCGCTGAGGTTGAACATCTGCACCAAGTGCTGGTTCTGCATCGAGGCGTTGAATTTCTGCTGCAACTCGCGGGCGACCAGTTTGATCACCTTCAGATGGCCGAGGTAGTGGTGGATGTTGTTGAACAGCAGATCAAGCAACACATCCAGCGGCGTGTTCAACGGCTGGCGGGTGCCGAGGCCGTGCAGCGGCGTGTCGTCGGTGGCGATCACCAGCAGTTGTCCAGGCGCAAACAGCAATCCGCAGGACGACACTTCAAACGCCAGGCTGCCACCACCGGAGTAGTTTTCCGGACGTTTCCAGATCAGGAACAGATGGTCGGGATGGAACTCGATGCGCGACACCTCGTCCGGGTCCAGCGCTGACGCCAGTGCATGCTCATCGACCTTGAAATGACTGTGCAGCAAGTCGCGCTCGGCGGCATCGGGGTTGCTGAACAGCATCACCTCGGCGTCCAGTCGCTCGACCCGCTGCAAGGCGCCGTGGCTCAGTGCGAAGCTGTTGATCATCGGCGCCTCACCACGCCTGGCCGCGACGCTTGAGTTCCAGGCGGCGCACGAACTCTTCCAGCACCAGTGCGTACAGATCGTCGTGCAAATAGGCGTCTTCAATGCCGGCGTCGAGGTTGGGGTTGTCGTTGACTTCGATCACCACCACTTTGTCGCCGGCCTGCTTCAGATCGACGCCGTAGAGGCCATCGCCGATCAGGTTGGCAGTTTTCACCGCCAGTTCCACCACCGCGCGCGGTGCTTCATGGATCGCCATCGTCCGGCATTCGCCGTTGACGTCCTGGCCTTTGGCCTTGTGGTTGTAGATCTGCCAATGGCCCTTGGACATGAAGTATTGGCAGGCGAAGATCGGTTTGCGATTGAGCACGCCGATGCGCCAGTCGTACTCGGTGTAGAAAAACTCCTGCGCCAGCAGCAACACCGAGTGTTCAAACAATTCGGCGGTCGCTTCGAGCAGCGCCTGCTGGCTTTCGACCTTGATCACCCCGCGGGAAAAACAGCCATCGGGAATCTTCAGCACCAGCGGAAAGCCGAGGCGTTCGCCCACGCGTTCGAAGTCTTCGGGTCGCTCCTTGTAGAGAATTTCGGTGGCGGGCATACCCAGTTGATGGCTGTTGAGCAGATCGGTCAGATAGACCTTGTTGGTGCAGCGCAGAATCGACGTCGGGTCATCCATCACCACCAATCCTTCGCTCTCGGCTTTCTTGGCAAAGCGATAGGTGTGATTGTCGACACTGGTGGTTTCGCGGATCAGCAAACCGTCGTACTCGGCCAGACGCGCGTAATCCTTGCGCTCAATCAGTTCGACGTCGATACCCATGCCCTTGCCGACCCGGACGAAATTTGCCAGTGCCTTGGCGTTGGATGGCGGCAAAGCTTCTTGTGGATCGTGCAGTATCGCCAGGTCGTAACGCGCCACTTGCGGCGAGCGCGGCACTCGCCAGACTTTACGGCTGAAACCGTCCAGCGCGTTGGCAAACTGATCTTCCTGATCATCGCGCAACTTGTGCAAGGCGCCGGACTTTATACCTTCGATGTGCCAACCGTTAGTTCGGCGAAACTCAACTAACAGAATCGGACAGGGAAACACTTCAAACAACTGCCGCGCCAGATCCTGTAAGGGCTCGATATGTGTTCGGCCAAAATACAAGGTCAGAGTAAAACCTTCGGTATCACTGTAGAGATGATGACTGAGGGCTTTCTCCAGGGTTTTATCGAGATCGTCCAGTGCCAGGCCGTAGAGTGATTTTTTCGTCAGCTCGCTGATGGTACGCACCGACGGAATCACCTTGTGCCCCCGGGCTTCGGCCAACAACGAGCAGTAGTAGCCGTGGCCCAGATACTTGTAGCTACGGCACAGATTGATCACCTGCACACGCTTGCCAGGCTCGCTGCCACAGCTGTGCTCAAGGTATTCCTGAGCTGTCAGGATGTCTTCGCTGGGGAAGTATGAAGCCCAGTCTTCCTTGCGCTCGACGATAATCAACACTTGACTGGAGGCTTTAATCGCTGAATTTAAATAAGTTGCTGCCGGCAAACTTTGCTCGGATACTTCGCGCCAATGACCCTGTACCGCTGACATAGAGATTGATCCGTTGGAGAACAAGACCTTTTCTATTAAGCACGAAGTTTTTCGAAAGTCTCGTTTCGTTACGCAACTTTTACGGTGGTCATATGAAGGCTGTTTTTCGTTTGGCGGTAGTTGAAGACTTGCCGGCGCTGCTGGCACTGGAAATGCAGTGTTTCACCACGGATCGGCTCACCAGTCGCAGCTTTCAATGGATGATCACCCGCGCTCACGGGCGGTTGCTGGTGGCGGAGTGCGACGGTCGACTGCTGGGCTACGCACTGGTGTTGTTTCATCGCGGCACCTCGCTTGCGCGGCTGTATTCCATTGCGCTAGCCGTCGAGGCGCGCGGCACCGGCCTGAGCAAACAATTGCTGCAACGTATTGAAGCGCTGGCGCTGGAGCACGACTGCGCGTACCTGCGCCTGGAGGTGCGCACCGACAACCCTGCCGCAATTGCGCTGTATGAGCGCAACGGCTACCGGCGCTTTGCGCTGATCCACGATTACTACGAGGACCACGCCGATGCGCTGCGCCTGGAGAAACGCATTCTCCAACACCGCGACTCGCGCAACATCAAGGTGCCTTACTACCCGCAAACCACCGACTTCACCTGTGGCCCGGCGTGTCTGTTGATGGCCATGGGCGCACTGCAATCAGAGCGGCTACTGGAGCGACGTGAAGAATTGCAGGTCTGGCGTGAAGCGACCACGGTGTTCATGACCTCCGGCCATGGCGGTTGCAGCCCGCAGGGATTGGCGTTGGCGGCGTGGCGTCGGGGCTTCAAGGTGTGCTTGCAGTTGAGTCTGGCTGGGCCGCTGTTCCTCGACGGTGTGCGTGATACGCATAAAAAAGACGTCATGCGCTTGGTGCACGACGAGTTCACAGCGCAATTGCAGGACACCGATGTCGAGTGCGTGATCGGTGTGGCGCTGGATCTGCCGCGCTTGCTCGCTGCCGGCGGGCAGCCGCTGGTGTTGATCAGCAGCTATCGGCTGACCCGTTCCAAATCGCCGCATTGGGTGGTGGTGACCGATTGCGACGAAGATTTCGTTTACCTGCACGACCCGGATGTTGACCACAGCCAGCATCGACAGTCTATGGACTGCCAGCATGTGCCGGTCAGCCATGGGGAATTCGAGAAAATGTGCCGGTTTGGCCGGGGAAAGTTACGCGCGGCGGTGATTTTGTATTCCCGCGAAACGTAAGCCTCCACATGCAGGAGCTGCCGCAGGCTGCGGCAGCTCCTGCAGGGGAATACCCGTCAAGGTGCAGGCTTCAGACCGATCTTGTACAGCGAGCCCTTCTCTTCATCCGTCAGCACATACAAATAGCCGTCCGGCCCTTGCCGCACATCGCGAATGCGCTGCTTGAGCTCGCCGAGCAAGCGCTCCTCGTGCACCACCTTGTCGCCATCGAACTGCAAGCGGATCAATTCCTGAGTCACCAGCGCTCCGATAAACGCATTGTGCTGCCACGGTTTAAAGCGATCGGCATCGTAGAACGCCATACCGGTGACACCCGGCGACTTCTCCCAGACATGGTGCGGCGCCACAGTGCCTTCGGCGGTTTTACCCTGGGCTTCCGGGATCGGCTGCATCGAGTAATTGATGCCGTGGGTCGCCAGTGGCCAGCCGTAATTCTTGCCGCGTTCGATGATGTTCACCTCATCGCCACCGCGCGGGCCGTGCTCGTTCTCCCACAATGTACCGGTCCATGGGTTGAGCGCCGCGCCCTGCGGGTTGCGCAGGCCGTATGCCCAGATCTCGGGACGAACGCCGGACTGGCCGACAAAGGGGTTGTCATCCGGCACTTTACCGTCCGGATAAATGCGCACGACCTTGCCTTGCAGCTTGTCGAGATCCTGCGCCGTTGGCCGGTCATTGTTCTCACCCAAGGTGATGAACAGATAGCCGTCGCGATCGAACACCAGCCGCGAGCCGAAATGATTGCCGACTGAAAGCTTCGGTTCCTGACGGAAGATCACTTTGAAATCCTTCAGTGTCTTCAAGTCATCCGTGAGCCGCCCGCGCCCGACGGCGGTACCGGCCTTGTCGCCGGCTCCACCACCTTCGGCATAGGAGAGATAGACCAGACGATCCTCTTTGAAGTCCGGCGACAGCACGACATCCAGCAACCCGCCCTGCCCTTTGGCCCAGACCTGCGGCACGCCGGAGACCGGCGCCGACAGTGTGCCGTCGGCCGCGACCACGCGCAGATTGCCGGGCCGTTCGGTCACCAGCATGCCTTGGCGGTCCGGCAGAAACGCCAGCGCCCACGGATGCTCAAGGCCTGCGGTGATGGTCGTGACTTCGAGGGTGCCCTGTTCGCTTTGCAGCTCTTTAGGGGCGACAGCGAATACCGGAGTGCTGATCAGCGCGCCGGCACACAGTGTGGCTAGAAGGGTTTTACGCAACATGCACGATTCCTTTTGTTCGTTTGAATGGCCGGCAAAACTTCAGTTCTGCCGCTCAACGGTTGCTGCCTCCGCTGCGCGAAGGTGGATTGGGAATGAACGTGGGTGGCGTGCTCGGCACCGAGCGGATCGGCTGGCCGTTGCCAATGCCCCGGTTCTCGACCGTAGGCTGACGCGGCGTCGGTACAGTGTTCGGGCCGCGAATGGGTGGAGCGCTGGGCTGGGTACCCTGCATGCTGTTGGGGTTGGCCCGGCGAATCGGGCTGTTGTAAGGGTTGTTGCTGTTACCCGTCGGGCTTTGCGCCAACAGGACGTCGGCATGAACCAGACCGCCACTGAGGGTCAGGACGACGATGCCAAGCAGAATGCGGTTCATGACGCTGCCTCTCGATGGGCCAAGGATAGAGCCTTCGAGTCCACGCTACGCCCAGGGTTCGGATTTGTTAACCCACAAGCCTTAAACAACATGTAACACGGCTTGACCGAGTCCCTGGAAACCCGCGCATCTCGGGGAAACTTTCAGCCACAGCCGCAGGTCATCCGATCATCACTCGGAGAACGCATCATGGCTCGGGCAATCTGGAAAGGCGCGATCAGTTTCGGACTGGTACACATCCCTGTCGCACTGGTCTCGGCGACCTCGTCGCAGGGCGTGGATTTCGATTGGCTCGACAGCCGCAGCATGGATCCGGTGGGTTATAAACGGGTCAACAAGGTCACCGGCAAAGAGGTCACCAAGGAGCACATCGTCAAAGGCGTGGCCTATGAAAAGGGCCGCTATGTGGTGCTCAGCGAAGAAGAGATCCGCTCGGCGCACCCGGTTTCAACGCAGACCATCGACATTTTTTCTTTCGTCGACGCCGAACAGATTCCCCTGCAAAACATCGACACGCCCTACTACCTGGCACCCGACAAGCGCGGTGGCAAGGTCTACGCATTGCTGCGCGAAACACTGAGCAAAACCAATAAAGTCGCCCTCGCCCGCGTGGTGCTGCATACGCGCCAGTACCTCGCAGCGTTGATGCCGCTGGATTCTGCCTTGGTGCTGGTGAAGTTGCGCTGGCCGCAAGAGGTGCGCAGCCTCGATGAACTGGAACTGGGCAGCGAAGTGACCAAACCGCAACTGGCCAAGGGTGAACTGGACATGGCCAAACGGCTGGTGCAGGACATGAGCGCGGACTGGAAACCAGAAGACTACAAGGATGAATTTGAAGACAAGATCATGGCCCTGGTCGAGAAAAAGGCCCATGAAGGCAAGATCGAGGATGTTGAGTCGGTGGGTGGCGAGGAAGAGCGTAAAACCGCTGATGTGATCGACTTGACCGAGCTGCTCAAACGCAGTCTGGGCGGGAAAGCGGCGGTCAAGCCGAAGGCGAAAGCCGCCACCAAAGCAGCGCCGGCCAAGAGGGCAAACAAAGCCTCCGGCGAATGACAATCCAGTGATCGTCAGGCAACTGACAGGTTGTATTTGAGAGAGTCTTCGCGAGCAAGCTCGCTCCCACAGGGTTCTGAGTCGAATGCGAAATTCGCATTCACCCAATTCCACTGTGGGAGCGAGCTTGCTCGCGAAGGCGTAAGTTAATTCACTACATTGATCAGATCAGAATGAACACCGCCAGCAAACCACCGAAGATCGCCCACTTTTCCATGTAGTAACGTTTGCGATTGCGTTTCTTCAGCTCTTTGCCACGCAGGCGAATCTTGTAGATCCGGGTAAACAAGCGGTTGATCCCGCCAGTACGGTCGCCAGCATCGTTCGGTGCACCGGCAGCCGACATCACCGTACGGCTGAACCAGGCGTTAAACGCCGCCGCCCAGCGGTACTTCATCGGCCGCTCGATGTCGCAGAACAGGATGATGCGGTTCTTGTCAGTGGTGTTCTCGGCGTAATGAATAAACGTCTCGTCGAACATCACAGCTTCGCCGTCACGCCAGTGGTAGCTCTCGCCGTCGACGTTGATATAGCAGCCAGCGTCGTTTGGCGTGTCCAGACCCAGGTGATAGCGATACGAGCCTGCATACGGGTCACGGTGACGCACCAGTTTCGAACCCGGTGGCAGCTCGGCAAACATCGCGGCCTTGATCGAACCGATGCTCTGCACCAGTTCGGTGGTGCGCGGGCACAGCTTCATCGCCGACGGATGGCTCTCGCCGTACCACTTCAGATAGAAACGCTTCCAGCCGCTTTTGAAGAACGAGTTGAAACCGACATCGTCGTACTGGTTAGAGCGTTTGATCTCGCCGGCACGCAGCAAATTCTGCCCTTCTTCGCGGATTTCTTCCCAGTGCGCCTGCAACGGGCTCAAGTCAGGAAACTCGCTTGGGTCCAGGTACGGCTGGTTCGGCTTCTTCGAAAACAGATAAAGGAAGCAGTTGATCGGCGCAAGAAACGTCGAATGGTCACTCAGTTGTCGGCCGAGCTTGTGGCGCACACGCCCACGCAGATGAACGTATGCAATGGAAATGACATAAATAGCAGCAATGATGAGTTTCACGGAAATCGTCACATGTCAGAAGTGAACAAACTGCGCGCCGTGCGGCCTGAGGCTCAACGTCTTATGCAGTGGTCTGAATACAAATGGCACGTCCTTGGCCCGCGCCGTAACCGGACGCTCGGTGAAAGGTGGCATTTTAGCCACAGTTTGTAACTGATAGTGAACCTTCATCTGTGAAAAACTGTCCCGTGATCATGCCAATCGGCGATCGTGGCGTGATCGCCCTATCGTTTAAAGAGCCAGACCAGTACAATCGCCGCCAAACTTTACGCGCCCCCCTTGGTTGATGACGGGACTTCTCCGCTTCAGCGCACTTTGACTCGGGCCAAGCGCTCCAGCCGCACCCTCGCTTTTTAAGAATGCTTCGCAGGAATAACTCTTGATTTCTACAGCTAACATCACGATGCAGTTCGGCGCCAAGCCGCTCTTCGAAAACGTTTCGGTCAAATTCGGCGCGGGCAACCGCTACGGCCTGATCGGCGCCAACGGTTGCGGCAAGTCGACCTTTATGAAAATCCTCGGCGGTGACCTCGACCCGTCCGGCGGTCAGGTCATGCTTGAGCCGAACGTGCGCCTGGGTAAATTGCGCCAGGACCAGTTCGCTTACGAAGAATTCACCGTGATCGACACCGTGATCATGGGTCACGAAGAGCTGTGGAAGGTCAAGGCCGAGCGCGACCGCATCTATTCGCTGCCGGAAATGAGCGAAGAAGACGGCATGGCCGTGGCCGAGCTGGAAACCGAGTTCGCCGAGATGGACGGCTACACCGCCGAATCCCGGGCCGGTGAACTGTTGCTGGGCCTGGGTATCGGCATCGAGCAGCACTTCGGCCCGATGAGCGAAGTCTCGCCAGGCTGGAAACTGCGCGTATTGCTGGCGCAGGCGCTGTTCTCCGATCCGGAAGTGCTGTTGCTCGACGAACCGACCAACCACCTGGACATCAACACCATTCGCTGGCTGGAAAACGTGCTGACCCAGCGCAACAGCCTGATGATCATCATCTCTCACGACCGTCACTTCCTGAACAGCGTGTGCACGCACATGGCTGACCTGGATTACGGCGAGCTGCGTCTGTTCCCAGGCAACTACGACGAGTACATGACCGTGGCGACCCAGTCCCGCGAGCAACTGCTGTCGGACAACGCCAAGAAGAAAGCACAGATTTCCGAGCTGCAATCGTTCGTCAGCCGCTTCTCGGCCAACGCCTCGAAAGCCAAGCAGGCCACCTCCCGCGCCAAGGCAATCGACAAGATCCAGCTGGCCGAAGTCAAGCCTTCGAGCCGCGTGAGCCCGTTCATCCGCTTCGATCAGAACAAGAAGCTGCACCGCCAGGCGGTCATCGTCGAGAAAATGGCCAAAGGCTTCGACGGCAAACCACTGTTCAAAGACTTCAGCTTCCAGGTTGAAGCCGGCGAGCGCGTGGCGATCATCGGCCCGAACGGTATCGGCAAAACCACCCTGCTGCGCACCCTGGTCAACGAACTGACCCCGGACGCCGGCAGCATCAAGTGGACCGACGCCGCCGAACTGGGCTACTACGCTCAGGACCACGCGCACGACTTCGAAGACGACGTAACGCTTTTCGACTGGATGGGTCAGTGGACTCAGGGCGAGCAGATGATTCGCGGTACTTTGGGCCGCATGCTGTTCTCCAACGACGAGATCCTCAAGTCGGTCAAAGTGATTTCCGGTGGTGAGCAAGGTCGCATGCTGTTCGGCAAGCTGATCCTGCAAAAGCCGAACGTGCTGATCATGGACGAACCGACCAACCACTTGGACATGGAATCGATCGAGGCGCTGAACCTGGCGCTGGAAAACTACCCGGGCACGCTGATCTTCGTCAGCCACGACCGTGAGTTCGTATCGTCCTTGGCCACGCGCATCATCGAGCTGAGCCCGGATGGCGTGACCGACTTCAGCGGCACTTACGATGACTACCTGCGTAGTCAGGGCGTTGTGTTCTAAACAGCTGCTGCAATCTAAAAAGCCCTGTCCATGTGACGGGGCTTTTTGCATTTCAGGGTGAGGAATTTGCTGGTGCTACTACCTTCGCGAGCAAGCTCGCTCCCACATTTGAAATACATTCCCCTGTGGGAGCGAGCTTGCTCGCGAAGACGCCAGTAGCTGCGACATCAATCTTTTGGGAAAGTAGTTAGCCTGCTTCCTTTTATCCTGCACCCAAGCCATGATGCGAACTCTCCCACCGCCGCCCGCGAACGAGTCCTCATGTCTGCGCAGCAACAGCCACCGCAAAGCTCCATGGCGATCACCCTGCAGATCGTCTCCATCGTTTTCTATACCTTTATTGCCTTCCTCTGCATCGGTCTGCCGATCGCGGTGTTGCCTGGTTACGTGCACGAGCAACTGGGTTTCAGCGCAGTCATTGCCGGGCTGGTGATTGGCTCGCAGTATCTGGCCACCCTGCTCAGCCGGCCAATGGCCGGGCGCATGTCGGATACGGTGGGGACCAAGCGGGCGATCATTTATGGCTTGTGGGGGATTGTCCTCAGCGGTTTGCTGACGCTGGTCTCCACGCTGCTGCAAGACTGGCCGCTGGCCAGCCTGATCATTCTGATTATCGGGCGCTTGCTGCTCGGCGTCGCTCAGGGGCTGATTGGCGTCGGCACGATCAGTTGGTGCATGGGCCAGGTCGGTGTCGAACACACGGCGAAATCGATTGGCTGGAACGGCATCGCGTCCTATGGTGCGATTGCCATCGGCGCGCCATTGGGCGTGGTAATGGTCGCCGATTACGGCTTCACCAGCCTCGGTATCGCCTTGGCGGTGCTGGCGGCTGGCGCATTGCTGCTGATCCGCAATAAACCGTCGGTGCCGGTGATCCGTGGCGAGCGCTTGCCGTTCTGGGCGGTATTCGGGCGAATCGCCCCGTATGGCGCCAGCCTGACCCTGGCCTCGATCGGCTACGGCACGCTGACCACGTTTATCACCCTTTATTACCTCAACCGTGGCTGGACCGGCGCGGCGTATTGCCTGACGGTGTTTGGCGTATGTTTCATTCTGTCGCGGCTGCTGTTTATTTCGGCGATCAGTCGCTTTGGTGGCTTCAAGTCGGCGATCGCCTGCATGACCATCGAAACCGTGGGCCTGGTGATGTTGTGGCTGGCGCCCTCCACCGCATTCGCTTTGATCGGCGCAGGACTGGCGGGGTTTGGCTTGTCGCTGGTGTATCCGGCGCTGGGCGTTGAAGCGATCAAACAGGTGCCCAGCTCCAGTCGAGGATCCGGTTTGGGCGCGTATGCGGTGTTCTTCGATCTGGCGCTGGCGATTGCCGGGCCGCTGATGGGCGCGGTGGCGCTGAATCTGGGGTATTCGTGGATTTTCTTCTGTGCAGCGCTGTTGTCGGTGATCGGGCTGGGCCTGACTCTGCTGCTCCAGCGCCGGGCGATTTCCTGAATCATCGACGCAAAACCACTGTGGGAGCGAGCTTGCTCGCGAAGGCGGTGAATCAGTCAGCACATGTATTGACTGACACTACGCTTTCGCGAGCAAGCTCGCTCCCACAGTGGTTCTGTGGCTGACTATTGATCCGCGGTTTGCATGCCGGCCCGGGTCGGTTTGCCCAAGGCATGGGAGAAGAACCGTCCGGCCTCGGATATGAGGTTGCGATGGATATCCTCACGATCCACGCCATCAGCATCGGTACACAACGCCGGCATGGCGCGAATCTGCTCTTCGTTGCACGGTGCCATAAAGACGAAGTGCCCTGCCCCGGCCAGCAATTTGAAATCCGGCGCTGTCGGCAGTTTGCGCGCCAGCGCGGCGGCGTTCTTGTCGAAGGCCACCAGTTTGTCGCCATCACCGCTGTAAAGCAGCACCGGCACATGCACGTCAGCCAAGGTGTGACGACCGAACTTGAGGCTCAGCGGCGCCATTAACAGCAGCGCATGAACACGCGGATCGGCCACCGGCTGCAGATCATCCCGATCAACAATCAATTCACCCTGCGTGTTGCAGGCATCACGATCATCCGGACGTTCCTGGCAATAACGACGCAGGCGATCGAGATCCGGTTGCGCCCCGGACAGGATCAACGCGGTCTCGCCGCCCGCCGAATAACCAATCACCCCGACCTGGTCAGCATTGACGTACGGCGCAAGCATGCGGTCGCCAAGGGTCGCGGTAATCGCTTCGGAAATCTGGATCGGCCGCCCGTACAGGTTGCTCAGGGTGCCGAGTCGGCTGTGGTCTTTGGAGTTGTCACCGGGATGGATCACCGCCACCACCACGAAGCCTTTGCGCGCCAGCGAAGTAGCGAGGTCGTGCAGCGCCAGCGGCGTGCCGGTGTTGCCATGGGAGAGCATCAACATCGGAAAGCGGCCAATGGCGACTTTGGTGTCTTCGCCGGCCTCGACCGAATAGCCTTCGAGCAGACTCAGGTGTTCGCGGTCGCTGGAGGGATAGAACGCGATGGCGCGCATCGGTTGCAGATCCAAGGGGTCGAGGAAGGTCATCTCGTGATAACCGACGCTCCACACAGGGTGTCGCCCAGGCGCAGCATGCACTGTGTTAAGGCTGCCAAGCAGGCAAATCAGTAACGTTGCACAAAGACGCATCATAGGATGCCCCACCCTGTTGTTACTCAATCGAAAGATCCGTTGCGTGGCGGGCCAGAAACGCCGGGATTCGGTGCTTCGGTACGACATGCATTCAGACACTGATTGTTCGACTGCATAACCCGGGCCAGATTATGTAACAGTCAGAAACAAAAAACTCCGTATTCGCCCCTTGCGGAACCAGAATACAGAGTTTTTTGGGTGTTACCTGAACATCAGCTGTTCTTTACGCAAGCCTTACGCAGCGGCGAACAGTTGCTCGCTGATCTTCGCTTGCGCAGCGGTCATCGCGTTGTTGCGCACTTCTTCGCCATAAGCGAGGCCTTCGGCACGGACGATTTCGATGTCGGTGATGCCGAGGAAGCCCAGTACCAGCTTCAGGTATTCTTCGTGAGCGATGCCGCTGGCCTGGCCAGCGTGGATGCCACCCGAGGTGGAAACGATCACCACTTTCTTGCCACCGCACAGGCCTTCAGGGCCGGCTTCGGTGTAGCGGAAGGTCTGGCCGGCAACCGCAACGCGATCGATCCACGCTTTGAGTTGGGTCGGTACAGTGAAGTTGTACATGGGTGCGGCGATGACGACGGCGTCGGCAGCGATGAACTCGGCCAAAGTCGAAGCGCTCAGTCCGGCTTCGTGCTGCTGTGCGGCGTTGCGCAGTTCAGCGGTGGTGCCGGCGGCGACCAGCGTGGTCGACGAGAAGTGGCTGATGGCGTCGGCGGCCAGGTCACGGTAGGTCACCACAGCGCTTGGCTCGGCGGCTTGCCAGGCTTTGACGACTTCGCCGCTCAACTGACGGGAAGCCGAATTGTCGCCCAGAATGCTCGAATCGATATGCAGCAGTTTCATGTGGAATCTCCTGGAAGGAATCGCCGGTGGCGACGGAATGGAGACAATCCTACGCAAGAAACCAATGGATGATTAGCCGCCTGAAATGCGATAGTTTGTCCCACTGATAGAACAGTTGGATTTTCCGATGCAAGACCTCAACGATCTCTACTATTTCGCCAAAGTCGTCGAGGCCGGCGGTTTTGCCGCGGCCGGGCGCTTGCTGGGCATTCCCAAGTCACGGCTGTCGCGGCGTATTGCCGAACTGGAAGAACGCCTCGGCGCGCGTTTGCTGCAACGCACCACCCGGCAACTCAACCTCACGGCGGTGGGTGAGCGCTATCTGCGTCACTGCCAGGCCATGTTGCTGGAAGCGGAAATGGCCGATGAGGCGGTGGCGAGCATGTCCAGCGAGCCGCGTGGCCGCCTGCGGGTCTCCTGCCCTACCGGTCTGGCACGGGAAATGTTGCCGTGGGTCATCAGCGAGTTCCTTGGAAAATTTCCTCAGGTGCAGCTGGAAGTCGTCTTGCTCAATCGCCGGGTCGACCTGGTCGGCGAAGGCTTTGATGTGGCGCTGCGGGTGCGTGAACACGGTGACGAAGATCCCTTGCTGGTGACCCGGCGCTTGCGCCAGGCGCAAATGGTCGTGGTCGCCAGTCCAGGTTTTGTACAGGAGCAATCGATCAACCATCCGCAAGACCTGAAAAATCTGCCGGTGCTCGGTGCCCTGGAAGCTGATCGCATGGTGCATGTGCGCCTGCTTGATCAACAGGGTGAAAGCTTTGAGTTGAACATGGAAGCGCGCTTGGGCATCGATGACTTTATTGTGCGCAAAGCCTGCGTGCTGGCCGGTCAGGGTTTCACTTTGCTGCCGATGATGTACTGCGAAGAAGAACTGAGAAACGGCACGCTGGTGCAATTGCTGCCAGAGTGGTCGCTGCCCGGCGGCTGGCTGCAAGCGGTGTATCCGCATCGGCGCGGAGTGATGCCGGCGGTGCGCGCGTGGATCGATCATCTGGTCGAGTCGTTCAATGCCTGTGGGGAGCGGTTGTTATGAGCAAAGGGAAGATGAGCGAAGCCGACGTGGCGGCGTTCTGCCTGGCATTACCGGGCGCTCGGGAAGATTACAAATGGGGTGGCGTGCGAGTGTTTTCGATTGCCGGCAACAAGATGTTTGCCTTGCAGGGGCTGCGCGGAGACTCGCTGGCGTTCAAGGTCGACAAGGATCTGTTTCTCGGCCATTGCGACCGCCCGGGCATTCACCCGGCGCCTTATCTGGCGCGGGCACAGTGGATCATCATGCATCCGCCCTACCCGTTGGCTGCCGAGGAGTTGCAGGGGTTGCTGCAGCGCTCGCATCAACTGGTGGTTAGCAAGTTGCCGAAAAAGACCCAAATCGGTTTATTGCTGTAAACCCGATCCCCCTGTGTAGGAGCTGCCGAAGGCTGCGATCTTTTGACTTTGATCCTTTAAAAGCAAGATCAAAAGATCGCAGCCTTCGGCAGCTCCTACATAGGGAGTTGCGGTGTATTCAGAACAGTGCCAGCAGGTTCGAGCCAAGAAACAGCTGGTCGATCCAGAACACCTGATGCAGCAGCACAATCACCCAGAACAGAATCTGAAACGACACCTTGCGCGTCTTGTGCCGGAACACCTGCTGGGCGATCAACGCGCCCGGCCAGCCGCCGGCCAGTTCCACCGCATGCAGGATGTTCTCCGGCGTGCGCCAGGCATCCGTCTGCGCCTTGCGCTTATCGGCCCAGTACATGAAAAACGCCAGCACGCTGACGATCCCGTAAGCGGCCAGCGGCACCAGCGAGATCCCGCGCAGCCACATCGATACAGAGCCGAACAACGGCAGCGCACAGACGATCAACAGAACCAGCAGTTTCAGCTTCAGGTTCTGGATGTTGTTGCCGCGCGAAGGTCGTCCTTCCGGCCGGCGTGCACGGGAATCACTCATGGCTTGGCTGCCGCCCAATCGATCCAGCCAAACTGCCAAGTCGCCAGAATGACCAGACCAAACACGATCCGATACCAGGCGAACGCCGCGTAGCTGTGGCTGGCGATGAACTTGAGCAAGCCGCGCACGGCGATCATGGCGAAGATGAACGCGGTGACGAAACCGATGGCAAACACCGGAAAGTCCGCCGGCACAAACAGGTGGCGATACTTGTAGCCCGAGTAGACCGCCGCACCGACCATGGTCGGCATCGCGAGAAAGAACGAAAACTCGGTGGCGGTCTTGCGCGACAGGCCGAACAGCAAGCCGCCAATGATCGTTGAGCCGGAACGCGAGGTGCCGGGAATCATCGCCAGACACTGCGCGAAGCCGACCTTAAGGGCGTCTTTCCAAGTGATCTCGTCAACCGTTTCTGCGTGCACTTCATGCTGACGCTTTTCCGCCCACAACATGATGATGCCGCCTACCACCAGCGCGGTCGCGACGGTAATCGGGTTGAACAGGTACTGGTGAATCAGGTCGGCAAAGATCACCCCCAACACCACCGCCGGTAAAAAAGCGATCAGCAGGTTGGCGGTAAAACGCCGGGCACTCGGCTGGGTCGGCAAACCGATGACCACGTCGAGAATCTTGCGCCGAAACTCCCAGACCACCGCGAGGATCGCGCCGAGCTGGATGATGATATTGAACGCCATGGCCCTTTCGCCGCCGAAATTCAGCAAGTCGGCAACAATGATCTGGTGTCCGGTACTGGAAATGGGCAAAAACTCCGTCAGCCCCTCTACAACTCCTAGTATCAGTGCCTGCAAGGCCGTCCAAAGATCCATCAATCCCCCAAAGAGCGATGCGCGCCGGCATGCCCCGATAGTATTTTTCTAGCGTTCACTGCGATCAGCGTAGCTGGTTATGGCTGTACCGATTCCGCGCGCACAGGATCCACACGAAACGGTCAAAATTCCGTGAAATATCAATTTGGATTCAGGTTTTCACGCGCGAGGCCGAAATCCTAACAGACAAGCCTTAATAGCGCTGCCGCGTTATACGACTTGGGTCGCGTATGCCCGCTCACGAAATCGTGGTTGGATGCTGGCGGTCGTTTATTACAAGAAAAAGAATCCGGAGTGACAGCGTTATGAACAGCTTGCGCAGTGTGTCGATCAGCCGACGCTTGTGGCTCATCTTGATTGTGGCGGTGGTCATGTTGCTGACCTTGGGCGTGTTGATGCTCAAGCAGATCCACGATGACCTGTATCACGCCAAGGCCCAGAAAACCCAGCACGTGGTGCAGACGGCCAGCGGCCTGCTGACCTATTACCACGACCTCGAAACCGCCGGAACCCTGAGCAAAGACGCCGCGCAGAAACAGGCGCTGACGGCAATTCGCGGCTTGCGCTACGACCAGAGCGACTACTTCTGGATCAACGACCTCACGCCCGTGATGGTCATGCACCCGACCAACCCGAAACTCGAAGGCCAGAACCTGTCGGCGATACGCGATCCGGACGGCTTTGCGGTGTTCAACGAAATGGTCGCCATCGCCAAGGCCAAAGGCGCCGGCATGGTCGACTACCGTTGGCCGAAACCCGGTGCCAGTGAGCCGGTGGCCAAGACTTCTTACGTCAAACTGTTCGAACCGTGGGGCTGGGTGCTCGGCTCCGGGGTTTACGTCGACGATGTGCAGGCGGAATTCCAGGGCCAAGTGATCAAGGCTACGGTCATCGGCCTGGTGATCGCCGTGATCATGGCGCTGTTGGTGATCCTCATCGCGCGCAGCATCGTCCGCCCATTGCAGGAAACCGTGAACGCCATGGCCAACATCGCCAGCGGCGAAAGCGACCTGACTCGTAGCCTCGATACCCACGGCAAGGATGAAGTGACTGAACTGGCGCATCACTTCAATGCATTTACCGCCAAACTGCGCCGGGTGATCGGAGACTTGCAGGTGTCGGCCAGTGCCCTTGGCCAGTCGTCCAGCGAACTGGGCAACGATGCTTCGCAGGCGCAGCAACGTAGCCAGCAGCAATCGCAGCAGATGGAACTGGTGGCCACGGCGATCAACGAAGTGACCTATGGCGTGCAGGACGTGGCGAAGAACGCCGAGCATGCCGCCGCCGAAATGCGTGACGCCGAAGCGCAGGCGCAACAGGGCCAGATCAATATCGATGGCAGCTTGCAACAGATCGACAAGCTGTCCGGGACCATTGATCAAGCGGTTGAAGTGATTCGCACCCTGGCGGCCGAAAGCACGCAGATCGGCAGTGTGCTGGAAGTGATCCGCTCGATTGCCGAGCAGACCAACCTGCTCGCCCTCAACGCAGCGATCGAAGCGGCGCGGGCCGGTGAGCAAGGTCGCGGCTTTGCCGTGGTGGCGGACGAAGTGCGCTTGTTGGCGCAGCGCACCCAGAAATCGACTGCGGAAATCCAGTCGATGATCGAACGCTTGCAGAACCATTCCGAAGCCGCCGTGAAGGTAATCGGCGACAGCAGCAAAGCGTCGCAATTGACCATCGAACAGGCGGGACTGGCCGGCGCCAGTCTGAATGCTATTGGCCAAGCGTTGCGCAATCTCAATGGTCTGAATGCGTCGATTGCCAGCGCCACCTTGCAGCAGGCGCATGTGGTCGAGGACATCAATCAGAACGTCACCCAAGCGGCCGGCCTCTCGCACAGTACGGCGATCGCGGCCGAACAGTCGAGCGCGGCCAGTCTGCGCCTTGGTCAATTGAGCGAGCAACTCAACGGCCTCCTGCGCCAGTTCCGCGTCTGACCCGTGTAACTGTGGTGAGCCCACCCCTCACCCCAGCCCTCTCCCCGAGGAGAGGGGGCTGACCGAGGTGTCTCAAGCTATACGTCGACCTGAAAAATCGAGTCGATTATGGATTCAACGCAGAAAGATCAGGTCGGCGTATCTCGAACATCCAACTCGGTCAGCCCCCTCTCCCACCGGGAGAGGGTGAGGGGTTTGGCCCAATGCAGTACAATCCGCCCCTTCTTTCTCTCCCCCAAGGAACCTCCATGTCCGGGCTTGAACTGTTTGCCGCCGCCCTCGGTGTGATCGCCGTGTGGCTGACGGTCAAACAGAATCCGTGGTGCTGGCCGATCGGGCTGGTCATGGTGCTGCTCTATAGCTGGATCTTCTTTGAAGTGAAGCTGTACTCGGACATGTTGCTGCAAGTGATCTACGCCGCGCTGCAAGTCTACGGCTGGTGGCAATGGACCCGCGCCGGGACGATGCATGACGGCCGTGAGGTCACCCGCCTCGATCAGCGTTCTATCTTGATCGGCCTCGGTGCAGGTGCCGTTGGCAGCCTGCTGCTCGGCGCGGCCATGGCCCACTGGACCGATGCCGCGCAACCGTGGCTCGATGCGGCGCTCACCGGTTTCAGCCTGGTTGCGCAACTGTGGATGGCACAGAAACGCCTGCAATGCTGGGCGCTGTGGTTCGTTCTCGATGTGATTTTTGTCGGGTTGTTCATCTATAAAGGGCTGTACCTGACCGCTGCGCTGTACGGGCTGTTCACCCTGCTGGCGGTGCAAGGCTATCGCGAATGGCGCGCCGACCCGGCGTTGCGCCCATGAAGGTTGTGGTTCTGACCGGCCCCGAATCCACCGGCAAGAGCTGGCTGGCGGCGGGCCTGCAGCAACGCTTTGGCGGCGTGCGGGTGGATGAGTACGTGCGTCGGTTCATTGAGCTCAATCCACGTGATACGTGTCTGGCCGATATCCCTGATATCGCTCGGGGCCAGTTGCAACGGGAGGATGAGGCTCGGGCGCAACAGCCGTCACTGCTGATTCTCGACACCCATTTGCTGAGCAACATACTGTGGAGCCAGACGCTGTTTGCAGACTGTCCGGGCTGGCTGGAAACCGAGCTGTTGGCACGGCATTACGACCTGCACCTTCTTTTGTCCCCGGAACAGGTCGACTGGACCGATGACGGTCAGCGCTGCCAACCTGATCTGGACGAGCGTCTGGCGTTTTACCAGTCCACGCAAAACTGGCTGGAAAACCACCATCAGCGCTTTCTGATCATTCAGGGCAATTGGGCCGAACGCCAACTACAGGCCTTTGCCGCGGTCGAGCAACTGCTGGCCGAGTGACCCGGTCAACGGGTCAGTTTCCCCAAGAATTTCCCCTGTTTTGGGGGCAAAGTGTCCGATCCTGAAACACTGTGTGAGGTGCAAAGTGCCCGTCTCAACACTGTTCACCGTTTTGTCATCGCCGTTGTTTCACGGTTGAAACACATCGTCGCAAACCCTCGTTCCAGAGCTTTGTTCAGCCAATAGACAGGTCGGCGCGCTCATGCGTGTATCAGCCATGAAACAGCGTGTGTATCAGGTGCGCGCCTGGTTTCTGCAAGTATCTGAAAGCAAACAACATTTGAAAAGCGGCACAGCTTTCGCTCTCTCCTTCACAACGCTGACTAGGGCCAGCCCACTGAAGAAGGAATTGCAGCCGTGGGGAATATCCAAAAAGGTTTGACCTGCCTTCTGCTGATCGGATCAGCAGCCAGTACGTTGATCAGTTTCAACGCGCAGGCAGAAGGTAATGGCGTGATTGTCCTCAATCGCGACGTTCAGCCGATTCCTATCGGTCGTAGCGGCGGTAAAGACCCCTATCCAACCACCGTCAATGCCAACCCTTCAGGCCGCATCAATCAAGCGATGAGCAGCACTGAGCTCAATGACGGCGAGTTTGCCAGCGTAGCCAGTGGCTCTTCGATCCGCGGCAACATCAACACGCCGACGGCGAACCTGCCCGGCATGAACACCCTGACCAATCCCAACGGCCTGCCCGGCATGAGCAGCGGCCACGGCGGCGGCGCCGGCGGTTCCATCTCCAATACCGTCAACCGTGCCATGGGCGCAGGCCTCGCGCCGCTGACCCGCATGGCTGGAGGCCAATAAGATGAATCGTTCCCTGCTCCTGCTTGCCCTCTTCGGCTGCGCCAGTGCCATGGCGGCCGACCCCAGCTCAGTGAACAACGCGAACATTCAGGACATCGGCATTCAGTACCGCGGCAACTACAACGTCAACCAGGCCGCTGGCGACCAGATGCAACAGACCAACACCAAGGCGATCGCCATTGGCACCTCTGCCAGCGCCACCACCCATGTTCGCCAAGCGATCGATACACCCGCCAATCCTTCGACGAATGCCAGCGCAACCATTGGCGGCAATGCTTTCAGTAATGGCAACGGAATCCTGGGTGTGAACCAGGGCGCCGGGGCCAACAACCAGATGGCCAACGTCACGCGCGTCAGCATCAGTGCTGCCCCGCAGAGCGTTGACGACAGTGCCCTTTCACAACAGAACGTGGCGCTTTTACCGAGCTCAGGAGCAACTGGTACCTCATCCGGCAGTCGCCAGGTCACGACAAGTGACCAGGCCTTCACCGGCAGCCGCGGGGTAATCCAGGTGAACCAGAGTGCCGGGGTGGGGAACCGAATGGCTAACACCCTGAGCATCCGGGTCGCTGACTGACCCAAACAAAAAAAAGCAGTGCAATTAGAAAGTACCAACACTTAACCAACTAATAAGCACGATGGAGAAACACCATGAAACCTACAATGGCTCTCAAACCACTGGTTTTCGCACTTGCAGCAGTGATGGCAATCGCAGCACAGGCAGGCGGTCGTGATGACGATCATGGTAACGGGCACGGCAATGGTCATGGCAACCATGAACCAAAAGGCCCTACCCTGGAACAACTTCTGCAAATCGGCGCCGGCGCTGGTGCGGCCGTACTCGACACGCAGAACAGCGATGGCAACCTGGTGGGCAACCAAGGCACCAAAAATGATGCCTCCGTTCGCGACTCGGCCAATGGCACCAACGGCAACGTCGGCATGAACAACACCGCCGGCGATGGCAACCAACAAGACAACGCCGCTGCACTCGCAACTGCTGACGAAAGCTTCATCTTCGGCACTGCCGTGTCCGTTTCCAGCGCGACTCAGGTCAACAACAACAACGCGGTTGCCAACTACTCGACAACCAACAATGCCAACCTCAACAACGTGGGTAACGGCGGTTCCGGCAACATCGGTGTGAACAACAGTGCCGGCAACTTCAACCAACAGAAAAACAACCTGGCCATTGCTGTATCCGGTGGTCGTGTAGCTAACGCCGCTGCTGCTGCCAACCAAAGCTCCACTGGGTTGACTGTGTCCAACAACGGCACTCAAACCTACAAAACCGATACTCTGAGAGGCACCTTCACCGCTGCTGGCGCATTCGCGGCAGCTGGCAAAGCGACCATCGAAGGCGACAAAGGCCATGGTGGTGGCGGTTATGGCGACAACGACCGTGGTCATGGCGGCAACGGCGGCAGCAAAGATCAGAAAGCGACCTTTGAAGCTGTCGGCATCTTCGGTCTCGCCGGTGTAACCACACAACAAGTGCTGACCCCAGACGGCTGGAAAAACCCTGTGACCAACAACGCAAACATCTCCAACGTTGGTAACAACTTCTCCGGCAACGCTGGTTACAACAACGCCGCCGGTGTTGGTAACCAACAAAGCAACTCGCTGTCCATCGCTGCAGGTTGCAAAGCCTGCCTGTAGTCGCGATCGAAACGAAAGCCCCGGAAACGGGGCTTTTCCTCAGTCCGCAAAGGCGTATCGATCATGCGTAAGACTGCCCTCCTCGCCCTGCTTTGCGTCTGTGGCCTGACTCAGGCCGCCCAGATGCCCGTCGCTGCCCTGCCGGGTGGCACGCTCGTCTACAAAAACGTGCAAAGCATTCGTGAGCGCAAGTTTGCCGACATCGTCGAACAGAAAACCGATTTCAGCTGCGGCGCTGCTGCACTGGCCACGGTGTTACGCCAGGCCTATTGGCTCGACGTCGATGAGGAGCACATCATCAAAGGCATGCTGGTCAACGCTGACCAGGACCTTGTTCGCACTCAAGGGTTTTCCATGCTGGACATGAAGCGCTACATAGAAAGCATCGGCATGCGCGCCAGGGGTTACAAGATTCCAACGGAAAAGCTCGACGCTGTCACTATTCCGGTGGTGGTACTGATGGAAATTCGCGGCTACAAGCATTTCGTGGTTCTGCAGCGGGCAGACAAGGATTGGGTTTACATCGGAGACCCGGTTTTAGGTCACAAACGCTACACCCATGATGACTTTGTCAAAGGTTGGAACGGCATTGTTTTCGCCATCGTCGGTCCCGGATACGACAAGGCCAACGCCTTGCGCAGCCCTCCGGTACCGCTGACCGCCAAGAACAAGCTGGATGGCTTCAACCCTGTCAAAGATGCTGAATTGATGGACTTCGGGTTCATACAGAGCGACTTCTTTTAATCGCCGATTATAAAGAATGGGGCTGGATGTCCCGGGAGCAGCAAATGAAAACCTCATACTGGCTGGCCGCCGCCTGCCTGGCAGCGAGTGCGTCAGGCTATGCCAATGCAGGATTCAAACCTATAGAAATACAGGACAAGGAGTTGTCCGAGTTACGTGGTCGTTATGTCATGCCGGGGCGGATCATCAGCTTCGGCATTGTCATGAGCAGTACCTGGCGCAACGCCAGTGGCGATCTGATCGGGGCAGCCACCTCGATGCAACTTCAGGCAGCAACGGTTAAACCCGAATTCTACGTGCAAACGATCAAGGAGCACGGCAACGGCAGCACTCTTCCTACGGGTACCGGCACGATCACCGGTGGCGCCGGTCTCGACAGCAGCCAGGGCGTAACACAGAGCGTACGCGCTGCGGGTGACAGCAATACCGCCTACAACAACGTCGCCATCAACGTTAAAGAAGCCAGTCAGGCGCCAGCACTGGTGCCCACCCAAGGGCAGGCGCTGATGGCCGGGCAAACCATCGGCGGCAGCAATGCGGCGGGCAGCGTCGCAGTCTCGGCAAGCGGAGGCGGCGTACAGATGGCCATTCAGGCCTCAGGCAATCAAGGAACGGCCCTGCAGCAGGTCGCCCAGGGTGGCTTGCTGCAGAACACCCGTCTGCTCGGCAGTGCCAACGTGGTCAATAACATGACTCAACTCAACGTCGTACTGAACAATAACGGCCTGAGTGCCGGCGCACTGGATTGCAACCTGACGCAACTCAGGGCACTACGCAATATTGGATATTGAACTACGCTGAGTCTCGATCATTGGGCTTAAAGGGACGGCTTATTCATGTATCGATCAGTATCACTGCGTGCCGCTGTTTGTTTGAGCACTCTTCTACCTGCAGCAATGCTGCAAGCGGCACCGGACGCCGACGTGGAAGTCCTGAAACAAGAACTTCTGGAGCTGAAGCAACGTTACGAAGTACAACAAAAAGCCCTGGCGGTACTCGAACAACGGGTTCGCCAGGTCGAAGATCAACCCGCGGCGCCGCAACCGAAACGGTTGGCCAAGTCGCCGTCGGATCTCAAAGGCAATCCAAAAGTGGCCACCGGCACCGGGGCCGCAGCAGCGTCGGGGGGCGCAGCCGGAGGTAGTGGGGCTTCTTACGGGCAATCGCTGGCAGATGATTCGCAACCGGCACAAAGTGTGTCCAACCTGTACGACGAAGCCAGTGGTTTCTTCGGCGGTGGCAAATTCAGCTTCGAAACCGGTATCACCTACTCGCGCTACGACACCCGTCAGTTGATCCTCAACGGCTTCCTGGCACTGGACTCGATTTTTCTCGGCAACATCAACCTTGACCGGATCAAGGCCGATACCTGGACCCTCGACCTCACGGGCCGCTACAACTTCGACAATCGCTGGCAGTTCGACCTGAACGTGCCCGTGGTCTACCGCGATTCGACTTATCAATCCGGCGGCGGTAACGGCGGTGCGTCCAACGTCACGACCGAGCAGGACGTGACACGCGATCCAACCATTGGCGACGTCAACTTCGGCATCGCCTACAAGTTCCTCGATGAGTCAGCCAATACGCCGGATGCGGTCGTCACCTTGCGGGTCAAGGCACCCACCGGCAAGGATCCGTTCGGGATCAAGCTGCGCCAGACCGACGCCAACTCCAACCTGTTCGTGCCTGACACCCTGCCGACCGGCAACGGCGTCTGGTCGGTCACGCCGGGGATCTCGCTGGTCAAGACGTTCGACCCGGCGGTGCTGTTCGGCAGCTTGTCCTACACCCACAACCTGGAGGAGTCGTTTGACGACATCAGCTCGACGGTCAACCAGAAAAACCCGGGCAAGGTAAAGATCGGCGACAGCTTCCAGATCGGCGCCGGTATTGCGTTTGCGCTGAACGAGAAGATGAGTATGTCGTTCTCGATGTCTGATCTGGTGCAGCGCAAAAGCAAGCTGAAACAGGATGGCGGCGATTGGCAATCGGTGGTGTCCAGTGACGCCAACGCCGGTTACTTCAACGTCGGCATGACCATCGCGGCCACCGACAACCTGACCATTGTTCCGAACTTGTCGATCGGTTTGACCGACGATGCCCCGGACTTTTCCTTCAGTCTGAAATTCCCGTACTACTTCTAATCATCAGGAAACGCAAAAGGCCCGTTGCGCTCATCTCGCAACGGGCCTTTTGCGTTTCCCCGCCCTAGCGGATCTGATGCTTGTGGAGCAAACGGTAGAACGTCGGCCGTGATACGCCCAGCACTTTCGCCGCAACACTGAGGTTGTCGCTGTGCCGGTTCAGCACATCGCACAGTGCCTGGCGCTCGGCGCGGGTTTTGTAATCTTCCAGCGTGCCCATCGGTGTGGCGATCGAGTGCTGACTGATCAAGCCCAGATCGCGGGCCTCGATCTGCCGACCCTCGGCCAGCACCAATCCGCGCCGTACACGGTTGGCCAGTTCCCGGACATTGCCCGGCCAGTCATGTTTGCCCATGGCAATCAGCGCGTCTTCGCTGAAGCTGCGCGGGCGGCGACCGGTTTCATGGCTGTAGAAGTGGGAAAAGTGGTTGGCCAGCATCGATAAATCACCATGGCGCTCACGCAACGGCGCGGTGACGACTTGCAGCACGTTGAGCCGGTAATACAGGTCTTCGCGAAAACGCTTCTTCTCGATGGCCGCCTCAAGGTCGACGTGGGTCGCCGCCAGCACCCGCACGTCCACCGGAATCGGCTGACTGCCGCCGACGCGTTCGATGTGTTTCTCCTGCAGGAAGCGCAAGAGATTGGCTTGCAGCTCCAGCGGCAGATCACCGATTTCATCGAGGAACAACGTGCCGCCATTGGCCGCTTCAATGCGCCCGACCTTGCGCTGATGCGCGCCGGTAAAGGCGCCTTTTTCGTGGCCGAACAGCTCGGATTGGATCAAATGCTCGGGAATCGCCCCGCAGTTGATTGCCACAAACGGTTTGCTGTGACGCTGGGATTGCCGATGCAACGTGCGCGCAACCAGCTCTTTACCGGTGCCGCTTTCGCCACGGATCAACACCGGCGATTCGGTCGGAGCCAGTTTGCTGAGCAACTTGCGCAGTTCGCGGATGGGTTTGCTGTCGCCGAGCAGTTCATGTTCGGGCTGATCGACGTGAATCGTGCCCTGCCCGCGCAAACGCGCCATGCCGAACGCTCGACCGAGGGTGACCTGCACCCGCGAAACATCGAACGGCAAGGTGTGAAAATCGAAAAACCATTCGCAGACGAAATCACCGACGTTTTGTAAACGCAGGACTTCCTGATTGAGCACGGCGATCCACTCGGTACCACTGCGGCTGATCAGTTCCTTGACGGCTTCGGGACGTTCGAGGTGAAACGGCTGTAATCGCAGCAAGCCCACATCACAACTGCGGTCGGCGGCGTTTTCCAGGGTACAGCTATCAACATCCCAACCTACGGCGCGTAATCCGGGCAATAAGCGGTGGCAGTCGTCGCACGGATCGACCACCAATAAACGTCGTAACGCAGGCGCTTCGCTCATGACTGTTCCTTGGCGCCAAATTATTAGAAATGATTGTAAAAACAGTCATTTGGCAGACCCGACTGTAACATTAGCAAGATTTTGACAGGGCCTTGTATCGATTGCTTATAGGTGTACAAGCAAACACGTTATAAGAAACCAGGTTGTTAGTTAGCTATCGACTAAATTGCTGTTTCAACCTTTCAGTGAGCTTTCAAAACCTGCCTGCAAAGCAACGCCATGAAAGAAAGTTGAAATTTCTTTGTTTCATGTGTGACCTGCCTGCCGGTTCGGTGCATCAGTACAAGTACCAGCCGAACGGTAAGCCCAACCGACGGCACATCACTTGATTGGGCACGACAGAGAGAAAACCCCATGACCGCCCCGCTCCGTATCAACGAAGCTCTTTTGATTGCCAACCACGCGTTCAAACCTTTCCAGTGCGTGGCCTGGGCGCCACAAGACGGCAATGGCGAATTGAGCCTGACCGTGATCGACCGGACCAACTCGCACATCGGTCGCAAACAGATCCCGAGCAGCGCCTACTCCGATCCAGCGCAACTAGAACAACTGTTGCAGCAGGCTCGCGCTGAACTCAGCGAAGAAGGTTACAGCCTGCAATCCTGGTCGATGCCACACTAACAGCCGGGCGATGCGGATGACTTTCAGGTCATCCGCCCTCTTCGCTTAGTTGTGATCTTTTTAAACACCCGCTACTTTTGTACAACTATTTGCAACTTGTTCAGGCGCAACTGCTTGGCCGGCTTGCTATTGGTTCAAAAAGACACTGTTCTGGCACAGTGCGACCCTCCACCTGTTAGTTCTTACAGTTGTACTTCTCCCGGTTCAGGGATTGAATGTTCCGCTCATGCAGTTACCCACCCGGTTCCCGGTAAAGGTCAACTCGCAAGGAGATGCGTGCATGTCCACCCTGAACACTTTTGCCCTCTCGGCGTTACCGAAGACGTTGTTGAATCGGGCCGGTCAACTCGACAGGACGTTTGCCGCCATCGGCGTCGCCCAAGTGTATTTCGCGGGCAGCGTGTCCAGCCTGACGGAAAATATCGCGCTCGATGCGCAGGGGCGGATCCTCGTCGCCGCCAAAGTCGGCATCGCCGCCGGCAGCCGTTTCGGCCTGGCCCGCATGCTCGCCGATGGCTCAGC
The DNA here is from genome assembly GCF_013363935.1 of Pseudomonas sp. 43A. Taxonomy (NCBI): domain Bacteria; kingdom Pseudomonadati; phylum Pseudomonadota; class Gammaproteobacteria; order Pseudomonadales; family Pseudomonadaceae; genus Pseudomonas; species Pseudomonas sp. 43A. Next base: position 3,727,028 of record NZ_CP054880.1, on the reverse strand, counting down.
CGACCTGGCCTTTGGCGAGCAAGGCAGCGTGATCGATACCTTTGCTCCAGGCTTCGAAGCCACGGCCGGTAAAGTCCAGGTACTGCCCGATGGGCGCATCCTGCTCGCCGGCCTGCATTATGAAAACGCGCATCGTACCTTGCCGGCGCTGGCCTTGTTCGATGCACAGGGCAAACCGGACCTGAGCTTCGGTGACAACGGGCGTCAGGTGGTGCGGTTGCCTGGCGACTTGTCCATGGGCAGCCGCGATGCCTGGCTGCCGCCGGGCGTCCCGGGCGCTGAAGCCTGCGACTTTGTCGTCCAGAACGACGGCCATATTCTGTTGATCGCCAATCATCATTTCGAACTCGCCGACCATGCCGGCATGCTGATTCGCCTCAAGCCCGACGGCAGCCTCGATGAAACCTTCAACGGCCGCGGCTTCGTGATGATTCGCCACTTGCTGCTCAACACCTGGCTCAGCAGCCTGCTGCTGCAAAAGGATGGGCGGATTGTGGTGGCCGGCTCCATCGACTTTCCGCAAGAGGGTCTGTTGGCACGCTACCTACCCGACGGCCGCCTCGACGAGCGTTTTGCCGTGGACGGATTCATGGCGTTCAAGGCTCACAGCCAAAGCGCTCAGGTCAGTCAGGTCATTGAGTCCACCGACGCGTTGCACTGTTTCGGCAGCAGTCGCGACCCGATTCGTTGCATGGCCTACAGCGTACACACCAATGGTCGACCGAACTTGCACCACCACGGCGGGCAACCACAACTGCTGGAAATCGGCCCCAGCGGCTGCCAATGGAGCGCCGCCCAGCGCATGGCGGACGGCCGCATCATCGCGGTCGGTGCAACCATTGGTGGAATCGAAGCAGATTTTATAGTCGCCCGCTACTTGAGTGATGGCGACCTGGATCACAGTTTTGGCGACGGTAAAGGCTGGCTGCGCACGCGGCTGGGCCGAAGTCTGGACACGGCCAATTCACTGGCCGTGCAAGCAGATAATGCCATTCTCGTTGGCGGTTATTCATTGGATGGTAACTATCGGGCGATGGTGGCGCGGTACCTGAACCATTGAAAAACACGGACTGTACTTGATCTTCCGTAACGCATCCGGCAACTTGCGCGCTTCGATAAAACAAGGAGCAACCGATGTCCGGTTCAATGGCCCAGGCGTTCGCGCACAATTTTCTCGGGCAATCGCCACGCTGGTACAAGGCGACCATCGTCGGTTTTCTGATCCTCAATGCGCTGGTGCTGTTCACGGTTGGCCCGGTCGCGGCCGGCTGGCTGCTGGTGATCGAATTCATCTTCACCCTGGCGATGGCGCTCAAGTGTTATCCGCTGATGCCCGGCGGCTTGCTGCTGATCGAAGCGCTGTTGCTGAAGATGACCACGGCGCAAGCGCTTTACGATGAACTGGTGCACAACTTCCCGGTGATCCTGCTGCTGATGTTCATGGTGGCCGGCATCTATTTCATGAAGGATCTGCTGCTGTTTCTGTTCTCGCGCCTGCTATTGGGCGTGCGTTCTAAAGCGGCGCTGGCGTTGATGTTCTGTTTTCTTTCCGCGTTTCTCTCGGCGTTTCTGGATGCCCTGACGGTGACGGCGGTGATCATCAGCGCGGCGGTCGGCTTTTATTCCGTCTATCACCGCGTCGCGTCCGGCAACGATCCGCGTCAGGACAGTGAGTTCGCTGACGACCAGAACCTGCCGAAACTGCATCACGCCGACCTGGAGCAGTTCCGCGCCTTCCTGCGCAGTCTGTTGATGCACGGCGCAGTCGGTACGGCGTTGGGCGGTGTGTGCACGCTGGTGGGCGAACCGCAGAACCTGTTGATCGGCCACGAAATGGGCTGGCACTTCGGCGAGTTCTTCACCAAGGTTGCGCCGGTTTCGCTGCCGGTGCTGGCAGCGGGTCTGGTCACCTGCGTGTTGCTGGAGAAACTGCGCTGGTTCGGTTACGGCACACTGCTGCCGGACAATGTTCGCGCCGTGCTGGCCAACTACGCCGCCGAAGACAATGCCGAACGCACGGCGCGCCAACGCGCAGCACTGCTGGTGCAAGGCGCTGCGGCATTGATCCTGATCGGCTGCCTGGCCTTGCACATCGCTGAAGTCGGCCTGATCGGGTTGATGGTGATTGTGTTGATCACCGCGTTTACCGGGATCACTGACGAGCACCGTTTGGGCAGTGCATTCAAGGACGCCATGCCGTTCACCGCGTTGCTGGTGGTGTTTTTTGCGGTGGTGGCGGTGATTCACGATCAACAGCTGTTTGCGCCGTTGATTCAATGGGTGCTGGCGCTACCGGTCGAGCAACAACCGGGCATGTTGTTTATTGCCAACGGCCTGCTGTCGGCAATCAGTGACAATGTGTTTGTCGCGACGATCTACATCACTGAAGTGAAGCAGGCATTCCTCGCCGGGCACATGAGTCGTGAGCATTTCGAGACATTGGCGATTGCGATCAACACCGGTACGAACCTGCCGAGCGTGGCGACACCGAATGGTCAGGCCGCGTTCCTGTTCCTGCTGACTTCGGCGATTGCACCGCTGGTGCGCCTGTCGTACGGGCGCATGGTATGGATGGCGTTGCCGTACACCTTCGTGATGGGGCTGTTGGGCTGGTATGCCGTCAGCTACTGGCTCTGACAAACACCGCGTAAAAACTGTAGGAGTGAGCCTGCTCGCGATAGCGGTGTGTCAGCCCAGGAAATGCTGACTGATACATTGCTATCGCGAGCAGGCTCACTCCTACATTTGGTCTTGGGTGGTGTCAGTGAGGCAGGATGTATTTCTCGATCGCTTGCGCCACGCCGTCTTCGGTGTTCGGCGCGGTGACCACGTCAGCCTGACGCTTCACAGCCTCCTCCGCCTGACCCATCGCAATCGACAGGCCTGCGCAATGAAACATTGCCGGGTCGTTGCCGCCATCACCGATGGCCGCTGTCTGTTCCAGTGGGATCCCGAGATGCGCGGCCAGCGTTGCCAGCGCGGTGCCCTTGTTGGCCTCCAGAGCGGTCACGTCGAGATACACCGGTTGCGAACGCGAGACCTGTGCCATGCCGTTGACCTTGGGCAGCAAGCGCGCCTCAAGCTCGATCAACAGCTCAGTGTTGTTACTGGTCGCGACGATCTTGTCGATGCGCTCCAGATACGGCTCGAAACTCTCGACCACCACCGGCGGATAGCCGAGACCATGCTGCTCGCGCGGCACCATCGGCCCGTGCGGATCCTTGAGCAGCCAGTCACCGCCGCTGAACACCCAGATTTCCACATCCGGCTGATCGGCAAACGTGGCCAGCGCAATCAGCGCGGTGGTGGCCGGCAGATAATGCGCGACCAACAAACTGCCATCCGGATTGACGATGGTCCCACCGTTAAACGCCGCTGTCGGCAGATCTACGCCCAGGGCTTCAATCTGCTGCAGCATGGCTTTCGGTGGTCGACCGGTGGCGAGACTGAACAACACGCCCGCCTCACGCAACGAACGCACCGCATCAATGGTGCGCTGGCTCAACGTGTGATCCGGCAGCAACAACGTGCCGTCCATGTCACTGAGCAGAAAACGGATAGGTTGTTGCGGCAAGTCACTCATCCGAGGCCATGCCAGACGCGACCATCGCGAGTCAGCAGGTCTTCGGCAGCTTGCGGGCCGTCTTCACCGGCGGCGTAGGTCTGCACACTTGCATCCTGCTGCCAGGCGTCGAGGAACGGTTGCACCGCACGCCAACCATTCTCGATATTGTCGGCGCGCTGAAACAGCGTCTGATCGCCGGTCAGGCAGTCGTAGATCAACGTTTCGTAACCGGTCGACGGCTGCATCTCGAAAAAGTCTTTATAAGCAAAACCCAGTTCGATGTTGGCCATGTTCAACGCCGGCCCCGGCCGTTTGGCCAGCAGGTCGAACCACATGCCTTCGTTTGGCTGGATCTGGATGCGCAGGTACGTCGGCTGCAACTCGTCGACTTCGGTGTCACGGAACTGTGCGTACGGCGCCGGTTTGAAGCAGATGACGATCTCGGTGTCGCGCACGCTCATGCGTTTGCCGGTGCGCAGGTAGAACGGCACGCCGACCCAGCGCCAGTTGTCGATCATCACCTTCAGGGCGACGTAGGTTTCGGTGCTGCTGTCGGGCGCGACGTTGGGCTCTTGGCGATAACCGTTCAGAGGCTTGCCGGCAACCTCGCCCGCGCTGTATTGGCCACGTACCGAATTGGCCCGCGCCTCTTCAGTGGTCCAAGGGCGGATCGCTCCAACAACCTTGGCCTTCTCGCCTCGCACTGCATCAGCGCCGAACGCCGCCGGCGGTTCCATCGCAACCATGGCGAGCAACTGGAACAGGTGATTGGGCACCATGTCGCGCAGTGCACCGGTGTGTTCGTAAAAACTGCCACGGGTTTCGACACCGACGGTTTCGGCGGCGGTGATCTGTACGTGGTCGATGTAGTGGTTGTTCCAGAACGCTTCGAACAGGCTGTTGGAGAACCGGCTGACCAGAATGTTCTGCACGGTTTCCTTGCCCAGATAATGATCGATCCGATAGATCTGCTTCTCGGACATCACCTTGAGCAGGCAGGCGTTCAATGCTTCGGCGGTTTGCAGATCGGAGCCGAACGGCTTCTCGATTACCACCCTTCTGAACGCTTCCGGGGTTTCTTCAAGCAAACCGGCGCTGCCGAGTCGGCGCACCACTTCACTGAAGAAACGCGGCGCGGTGGCCAGGTAGAACACCGCATTGCCGGTGCCGCTGTCGGCGATTTTCGCCGCCAGCGCAGAATAAGTGCTGTCGTCCAGGAAGTCGCCCTGTACGTAGCTGATACCTTTGGCGAGCTTGGCCCACAAGGCCGGATCAAGCATCTGATCGCCCTTGCCGACATTCGCCGCCACTTCGGTGCGGATGAAGTCTTCGAGCTTCTGCGCGAAGGCCTCATCGGTAATGGCGTTGTGGTCAACGCCAACGATCCGCAGATTTTCGTCAAGCAAGCCGTCGCGACTGAGGTTGTACAGCGCCGGCATCAGCAAGCGCTTGACCAGGTCGCCGTGGGCACCGAACAGAAACAGCGTGGTCGGTGGTGCGGGTTCTGCCTTGGATTTCCTGCGGATCGTATGGGTCATTTCTTCGGTGTCTCCACGTGGCCGCCGAAGCCGAAGCGCTGGGCCGATAGAATCTTGTCGCCAAAGGTGCCCTGGCCGCGCGAGCGGTAGCGCGAGAACAGCGAGTTCGACAGCACCGGGACCGGCACCGCTTGTTCCATGGCCGCTTCGATGGTCCATTGACCTTCGCCGCTGTCCGCTACGGAGCCGGAGAAGCCGTCGAGTTTCGGATCGCTGGCCAGTGCATCGGCGGTCAGGTCGAGCAACCACGACGAGACCACGCTGCCACGGCGCCACACTTCCGCGATGTCGGCGACGTTCAGATCAAAACGCTGATCTTCCGGCAGGCGTTCGCTGGACTTGGTCTTGAGGATGTCGAAACCCTCGGCGAACGCGGCCATCATGCCGTACTCGATGCCGTTGTGAATCATCTTCACGAAGTGCCCGGCACCGGCAGGACCGGCGTGGATGTAACCGTGTTCGGCGCGGTGGTCGTCGGACTTGCGATCCTTGGTGCGCGGGATGTCACCCATGCCCGGCGCCAGTGCGGCGAACAATGGGTCGAGGCGCTGCACGGTTTCAGCGTCGCCGCCGATCATCATGCAGTAGCCGCGTTCCAGGCCCCAGACGCCACCGGAGGTGCCGACGTCGATGTAGTGCAGGCCTTTTTCGGCCAAAGTCTTGGCCCGGCGGATGTCGTCCTTATAGTTGGTGTTGCCGCCGTCGATGATGGTGTCGCCGGCTTCGAGCAGAGTGCTCAGGGTGTTGATGGTGTCTTCGGTGGGTGCGCCGGCCGGCAGCATGACCCAGACCGCACGCGGCTTGGCCAGGCCGGCAACCAGTGCCGGCAAATCGGCGACGCCAGTGGAGCCCTCGGCGACCAGGTTATCGATGAAAGCGGTATTGCGGTCGTAAACAACGGTGGTGTGACCGTTGAGCATCAGACGTCGCGCAATATTGCCGCCCATGCGGCCCAGTCCAATAATCCCGAGTTGCATGTGCTGATGCTCCTTACTACAAATAAATGTGTGTCATTGGTTATAGCCCAACGCGACTGATGGAGGTTAGTCCAGAGCGTTGCGATGAAGTTTCCGGGCATTGTGCCCGATCCAGACTGATAACGCCCCGAATCCTGCAGAAGACACACCGACCATGAAAAATAAAAAAGTTCCATTCACAGGCAAAAGAAATCAAAATCGGCGCCGATAGTAGATCTGTACCGCAAGCCGGGACGACCTACAGTTGATGCACGCCATTTGCGAGGTGAGCAATGGGCACAGTACACACAGCAATGCCGCCACAAACCCTGTACGTGACAATCCGTCGCGATGAATTGCGCCAGTTGAAAGACGAACGCGACCAGTTGAAGCAGGAACTGGCGCAGCTGCGCCTCTTGACCCAGGGTGCGCAACCGCAACCTTTGCCGGTCGTTCAGCGTCATCCCCACGCCTGATCCCCCGCCTGATTCGGGAACGGCAGCGGCTGTTCCCGACGCGCTACCCTCTGGCCGCATGCCCCACGGCAAAAGCGCCGCTTAACAAAACTTTCACATTCTCTTCGTAATACTCCGCCCCAATCTGGCCGTACCTTCGCGTACGGCCTCCGTTCGTCGGCTTCACGGATGTTCCGGCGGTGGTTGTAACGAGTGAGCTGGAGCGCCGAATGGCATTGTTCAAACGCAGCAAAACGACTGCGACAGGTTTCGACTGGGCCGGTTTTCTCTGGCTGTTTGTATTCTTCTGGTACTTCTCGGGTATCACCCAACTGCTGATCCAGCTGACCGGTACCTCCGGCTTCACCGGGTTCCGTCAGGCGTTCGTCATGAGCGCGATCTGGCTGGCGCCGATGCTGCTATTCCCCAAACGCACCAAACTGCTCGCCGCCATCATCGGCGTGGTGCTGTGGGCCTGCTCGATGGCCAGCCTGGGCTACTTCTTCATCTATGAGCAGGAATTCTCCCAGAGCGTGATCTTCATCATGTTCGAGTCGAACATCTCTGAAGCCGGCGAGTACATGACCCAGTACTTTGCCTGGTGGATGGTGCCGGCGTTCCTCGCGCATACCGCGTTCGCTTACTTCCTGTGGACTCGCCTGCGCCCGGTGTACATGCCCCGTGGCCGTGCATTCGTCGCGGCGATGGCCATCCTGATTGCCGTAATCGGTTATCCGCTGGTCAAACAAACGATGCGTATGGGCACCTTCGCCCAAGGCTTCGAGAAATTCGAAACCCGTATCGAGCCGGCGGTCCCATGGCAGATGGTCGTGGCCTATCACCGTTATCAGGAAACCCTCGCCGACATGCAGGGCATGCTGCATAACGTCAGCAAGATCCCGCCGCTGAAAAACCTCAAGGACGCCTCGGCCGATCAGCCGAAGACCCTGGTGCTGGTGATCGGCGAATCGACCAACCGTCAGCGCATGAGCCTTTATGGCTATCAGCGCAACACCACGCCGGAACTGGACAAGCTCAAGGATCAACTGGCGGTGTTCGACAACGTCGTCACCCCGCGCCCGTATACCATCGAAGCCTTACAGCAAGTGCTGACCTTCGCTGACGAAGAGCATCCGGATCTGTACCTGTCGACGCCGTCGCTGGTCAGCATGATGAAACAGGCCGGTTACAAGACCTTCTGGATCACCAACCAGCAGACCATGACCAAGCGCAACACCATGCTCACGACCTTCTCCGAGCAGGCGGACGAACAGGTGTACCTGAACAACAACCGCAACCAGAACGCCGCGCAATACGATGGTGACGTGATCGAGCCGTTCAACAAGGCCCTGACTGATGCGGCACCGCGCAAACTGATCGTTGTGCATTTGCTCGGCACGCACATGAGCTACCAGTACCGCTATCCGCCGACGTTCGACAAATTCCAGGATCGCAACGGCGTGCCGCCCGGCGTGCGTGACGACCAGGTGCCGACCTACAACAGCTACGACAACGCCGTGCTGTACAACGACTTTGTCGTGTCGAGCCTGATCAAGGATTATGCCAAATCCGATCCGAACGGCTTTTTGCTGTACCTCTCCGACCATGGTGAAGACGTCTTCGACTCGGTCGGCCACAAGACCCTGGGCCGCAACGAAAACAAACCGACCGCGCCGATGTACACCATTCCGTTCATGGCCTGGGCGTCGCCGAAGTGGAAAGAAAGCCACGACTGGAACTTCGCCGCTGACCTTGATCGTCCGTACAGCAGCTCGCACTTGATCCACACCTGGGCAGATCTGGCCGGTTTGAGTTTTGATGAACTCGACCACAGCAAAAGCCTGGTCAGCGACAGCTTCAAGGCCCGTCCATTGCTGATCGGCGACCCGTACCAGACGGAGCAGCGTGCGCTGATCGACTTCAGTTTGATGAAGCCTAAGAAACCCGACGTCGCGCCGGCGGGTGTCGCGCAGCAGTAACACCAGAAGGGGCCGACACCGGCCCCTTTTTCATGCTCGACACATCTTCAAATAACAATATTTCTCGTTTGACACTAAATCCCCGCCCTACCCCTCGTCTTTGAACAAACGGAATTTTTCCCTCGAAGACAAGGAGTCGGCTGCGATGTTCGCGCCCATTACCCGTTCCATGACCCTCACCCTAGGCCTGTGCGGCGCTGCGTTCAGCGCCGATCTGCTGGCTGAAGCCGAAGCCGAAAAATCGCCGCAGCCCGGCAATCCGGCGCTGGAGCTGGCCGCGACCAACGTCAGCGCGCAAGGCCTGGGCACGACCACCGAGAACACCGAATCCTATACCACTGGCGCGATGAGCACGGCGACGCGGCTGAATCTGTCGATCAAGGAAACCCCGCAATCGGTGTCGGTGATCACGCGCCAGCAAATGGATGATTTCAAGCTCGGTACATTGTCCGAAGCAATGCGCCAGACCACCGGCGTGGTGGTGCAGCATCTGGATTCGGATCGGGTCAGTTATTCGTCGCGTGGTTATGCGATCAACAATTTCCAAGTCGACGGGATGCTCAACACCTTCGATCGCATGAAGTCCGACTCCGATACGATCATTTACGACCGTATCGAGGTGGTGCGCGGTGCCACCGGGTTGACCACGGGTGCGGGTGATCCGTCGGCGACGATCAACATGGTGCGCAAGCGTCCGACCGCGCAATGGCAGGCGCTGGCCGGGGTCAGTGGCGGCAGCTACGACAATTACTACAGTTACGTCGACGTCGGTGGGCCATTGGCTTTCGACGGTCGTCTTCGCGGACGCACGGTGCTGGCCTATCGCGACAATCAGTCGATCAAGGACAAATACGCGCTGCAACGGGAAGTCGGTTATGGCGTGCTGGAAGCTGATCTGACTGATTCCACTGTGCTGGCGGTCGGTTACGACTATCAGAACAAACATGTGCAAGGCTCGTCCTGGGGCACCGTGCCGTACTGGAATGCCGACGGCAGCAAGGCCGGTCTCGGCCGCTCGACCAACATGGCGACGTCGTGGAGTTCCTGGCCGCTGCAAGACAAGACCGCGTTCGCCACCCTCGATCAGCAACTGGCCGGCGGCTGGCGCCTGAAAGCGGCGTACACCCACCGCGAGAGCAATACCGACGGCAAGGTCTATTACGCTGGTGCCGGTTTTCCCGCAGCGGACCGCAGCGGCATGCTCGCCTACACCTCGCACATGATCGGCACGCAGAAAATGCAGGCGTATGACTTCAATGTCTCCGGCCCCTACTCGCTGCTGGGCCGTGAGCACGAAATGATGTTCGGCTATGGTGAGGCCGAGCGCCGTTCGAATTCCCCGTACACCATTGCCGGTGCGCGCCCAAAGGACTACGGAACCATCCGCGACTGGAAGTACATGGGCGACATCGCAAAATTCAGCGACACCGTCACCGACCTCACCGGTTCCAAGGACAATACCCGCCAGAAAGCCGGCTACATCGCCACGCGCCTGAGCCTGACAGATGATCTGCACGCCGTGCTCGGCAGCCGATATGGCAGTTGGGAGGCGTCCAGTACCAGCAACAGTTATGACGCCAATCGGCAAGTGACCGAGGTGGATTACACCAGCCAGAAACAGAACGACGTCTGGACGCCTTACGCCGGTCTGCTGTATGACCTGACCCCGGAATACACGGCGTACGTGAGTTACACCGACATCTTCAAGCCCCAGGGCAACCGCGACAAGAATCGCAAATACATCGACCCGGTGGTCGGCAAAAACTATGAAGTGGGCATCAAGGGCAGCCTGCTCGAGGAGCGCCTGAACCTGTCTACCGCGGTGTTCTGGAGCAAGCAGGATAACGTCGCCGAACTCGATAACTCGGTACCGGCGGATCCGGTTACTCGTGAGCAGTTCTACAAATCCGGCGGCAAGGGCAACAAGGTCAACGGCTTTGAAGCCGAAGTGTCCGGGGAAATCCTTCAGGGCTGGAACATGACCGCCGGTTACACCTACACCCACTCGGTCAACGGCGAAAGCGCGCGCACCAACACCAATCAGCCGATGAACCTGTTGCGCGTCTCCACCGCGTACCGCCTGCCGGGCGACTGGCAGGCGCTGACCGTGGGCGGCGCGGTCAACTGGCAAAGCGATGTGTATGGCACGTCGAGCCGACCGGTTGGCGACGACACCGAACAAGCGCGAATCGCCCAGAGCGCCTATACCGTGGTCAATTTGATGTCGCGCTACGAGTTCGACCGGCACCTGTCGGCGTCACTGAACGTCAACAACCTGTTCGACAAGAAATACTATGACAACGTCGGTTTCTATAACGGCGTGTACTGGGGCGACCCGCGCACCGTCACCCTGAGTCTCGACTGGAAGCTCTGACCCCCGCCTCTCGGGCGCGGCGCACCTGTGCTTGATGTGCGCCGCAGCTGTCTGGTACTGCCCCGCAACATGCTGCAAAACCCACACTGAACCGGCGTTAACCCCGTGTTAATTCATGCCACCCAGACTCTCTTCCGAGATCTGCTTCATGGACGAACGGCTCCCACTTGTTCAGTAGGAGGCACCATGAAAATCACTACCGCAATCCTTGCCGGGCTGTTTGCCCTGGGTTCTGCCAGCGTCTTCGCCGAAGGCGGCGCTGAGCGCATGCGTTATTACTACGACAACTTCCCGGTTCAGCACGCCCAGAGCGAGCAGAAGAGCGACGCCAACGCGAAAGAAATTCGCGTTCCCGCCGACCAGACGGCGCAAGTGACCGAGTCCTATCGCGACTGAGATTTAGCGAGCAACCGATGGACCTCCCGTGGCTCCGCTCTGGCCTGGGAGAAAACAGTTTGGCGCCCTGATTGGGGCGCTTTTTTTTGGGGTTGATTCAGTCGATTAGTCAGAATTGGATGTCCGGCTTTCGACTTGTGGTGAATTCGCCCCTCACCCCAGCCCTCTCCCGAGGGAGAGGGAGCTGATTTGTGGGCTTTTCAAAACCTGAGTTCGGCACAATATTTCAGGTCGGCGTACCTTGCCAAAACACCTCGGTCAGTCCCCTCTCCCGAGGGAGAGGGAGCTGATTTGTGGGGTTTTCAAAATCTGAGTTCGGCTCGATGTTTCAGGTCGGCGTACCTTGCCAAAACACCTCGGTCAGTCCCCTCTCCCTCTGGGAGAGGGTTAGGGTGAGGGGCTTCTAGGCCTGCAAACTCTTGATCCAGAACAGCATGCGCCCGTGATCTGGGTCGAACATGCCCGGCGCGAAGCCGAATTTTCCGTAGGCGTTCTGCGCCACAGCGTTACCTTCAAGTACTTCAAGGGTGATCTTGCAGCAACCGCGCTGGCGAGAGATTTCCTCGACTTTCTGCAGCATTTTCTGGCTCAGACCGAGGCCACGAAACTTGCCCACCACCGCCACGTCGTGGACGTTGACCAATGGTTTGCAGGCAAACGTGGAGAATCCTTCGAAGCAGTTCACCAGACCTGCCGGTTCGCCACCGACAAAGGCCAGCACGCTGAACGCATGCGGGCGACGGGCCAGTTCTTCGGGCAACCGACGCAACACGTCAGGGTCAAGCGAATGACCGCCGCCCATGGGGTCTTCTGCGTAATGATTGAGCACGATACCGATGGCCTCGGCGTGCGTTGGATTGCTGTAGCGGGCTTGAAGCACAAGAATTTCTGCGGAATCCATTTCCATCCCCGAACACACAAAAGCCCCGGCGCGCAAAGTGCGCGCTGAAAGGTTGCCTGACCTTAGCGCGGGGGTGATCGGGCGGGCAACCGGCAAATGCAAAAGATCTTTTGCTTTATCAGTGCCCCCAGATCAACTCTTCGGTCCAGCCCAGTTCGGCGAAGTCCTCGGCGCGCAGTCCGCTCTCGCCGACACAGAAGAACTCATCCAGTTGCGGCGGGTTCACTGCAGTATCGCTGAGCATCGCGTGCACCTGCCCCCGGTGATGAATCTGATGCTCGAACAAATGCGACAACATGCGCAGACGACTCTCGTGCTGCGGCGTGTCACGGGCGATGGTGACGATCCGGGTCAGATCGGCATCGCGCAGTTGCTCGCAATAAGCAATCAGCCGCCGATCAACGTGAGCCTGCTCCTCGCGCAACTGCGCGCCCTCGGTAAACGGTTCGTCCGCGTTGAAAAACACATAACAGTCAGGATGCGGCTCGGCGCCGCGCAGCTCGCGCTCCAGCGCATCGACGTAGAACCAGTCGCAGGTGAGGATGTGATTGAGAGTCAGACGAATACTCGGGAAGAAACTCACCCGAGGCGCCGCCAGATCTGCCGCGCCAAGCTGCGACCAGGCCTTGGCCAGGCGATGATTGGCCCAGGCATTCTGATAAGCCATGGTCAGCAGATGATGGGATAACGCTTGGCTCATGTCGGCGCCCTCTTCACTCAAGCTTCGGCAAAACGCTGCAGCTGCATCTCCTGCAAGCGACTGAGGGTACGGCGGAACGGGAATTCCAGATAACCCTCGGTGTACAGCGCGTCCATCGACACTTGCGCCTCGATGTACAGCGGCACCTTGCGGTCGTAGCACTCGTCGACCAGCGCGATGAAACGCCGCACACCGTCATCGTGAACCGACAATTGCGGCAACTCGCGGTCACCGGCCACCACACGTTGCGCGCCGTCTTCGGTGCCGCGCGCGATGCGCCCCTCACGTTTCTGTGCGCTGAGATTGGGCACCTCGCTCAACAGAATAGCCGTGTAGCGGTCGCACAGCGCGATGAAATCCATGGCGGCGAACGGTTGCTCGCACAGATCCGCGTAGCGGCACCACAACACCGTTTCACTGGCCAGCACCACGTTCAACTGGCGATGACCGACCGCCACCGGTTCGGCGCTGGCCGCTTGCCCGGCGGTCAATGCCGGAAAGACCTCATCCAGTGCACTGCCCGCAGACGTGGCCACAAAATAACGTTGCAGGCCCGCCCCCGGATGCAAGCGATGATCCTCGGCGCCATTCACCGCCACCACCTGCATATGCGCCTTGATCGCGGCAATCGCCGGGACAAAGCGATCGCGGTTGAAGCCATCGGCGTACAGATCGTCCGGCGGTAGATTGGACGTGCACACGATCACCACGCCTTCGTCGAACATCACCTGAAACAGCCGACCGAGAATGATCGCGTCACCGATGTCGCTCACGAACAATTCATCGAAGCACAGCACCCGCACCTCGGCCGCCAGCTCTTTGGCCAGCGCGCGCAATGGATCGGCAATCCCGGTCAACTGGAACGAACGCTGGTGCACCCAGCCCATGAAGTGATGAAAGTGTTGGCGTCGCGCCGGCACCCGCAGGGTCTGATAGAACTGATCCATCAGCCAGGTCTTGCCGCGCCCGACCGGCCCCCACAGATAAACGCCGGTGACCGAACGGGCACCGGCGTGCAGGGATTCATGGCATTTTTGCAGTGCCCAGACCGCATGTTCCTGGGCTTCATCCTGGATGAAACCCTTGTGTTGCACGGCGTGTTGCCAGGCGCTGAGGGGGGAGTCGAAAGTCATGCGCGGCAGTATGCCACGCCGATTACAGGGAAATATCCAGTCGGGCGATTTTCCCCTGCTCGTTCAACCGAAACGTGTAGCGCAGTTGCGCCGGGCTGCCGGGAAAGGTTCCGGAAATCAGCCCGTGCACCAGCACCTTGCCGGTGCGCTGCTGCACGTCCAGCACTTCGACCCGTGGCTGATAACGTTGCCCGGTGTCGTGCATCCATTGCGCGATGGCTCGCGGGCCGACTTGATGCTGGCCCTCGTCGAACACGTTGGCATCCTCGGCAAAAAAAATGGCGACCCGCGAGGTATCGCGTGCGTTGGCCGCATCGATATACGCAGCGATCGCCGGGGCCAGCGCAGAGACGGGATGGGACATGGTTGCAGCTCCTTTTGTTTGGTTCTGCGAGCATCCTAAAACAGCGTTGCGTCAGTTTTTGTCAGGAGTGAAGCGTCCGCTTTCATCCAGTTGCATCTGCTCGCGCCAAGTACGCAAAAGGTCGCTGCGCCGTCCCGGATAACCCTCGCCCTGGCGGCTGGCCGCGCTGATCCGGTCGGTGCGAAACGTACGATAGGCGCCGCGCAATTCGCACCACGCGACGATGATCCGCACCTCATTGAGAAAGCCCAGCGCCAAAGGCCAGATCAGCCGTTGGCTGGGCACCTGCTGCGCGTCGGCGTAATCGATGTGCAGTTTGGCCTGGTCGCGGATGGCATGGCGGAACACGTTCAACGGCACGGCGTTTTGCGGAAAACCATAGCCCGGCGGGCCCGGCATCACCGTGGGATTGCGCAGTGCTTCCTGGGCTTGCGGATCGAGAACAGCGGCAATTTTCGCCAGCGCATCCGCCGCGGCTTTGCCGAGGACTTCGTCACCACGCTGATCGACGTAGCGCAAACCGAGGACGATGGCTTCGGTCTCGTCGGCATTGAGCATCAGTGGCGGCAAAAACAGGCCGCTGCGCAGCACATAACCAATCCCCGCCTCGCCATGGATCGGCGCGCCGAGCGCGGTCAGCTCAGCGATATCGCGATAGAGCGTGCGCTCGGACACTTCCAGCTCGGCAGCCAGAATCGCCGCCGTGACCGGGCGCTTCTTGCCGCGCAGCACTTGCAGCAAAGTCAAAAGACGAGTGGTACGCGACACGATCGGCGGACTCTGGAGGGAAAAGATTCCGGAGCTTAGCAGAGGCTGGTGTCAGAAAATGGCAGGAGCCTTGGCTGAAATGTGGGAGCGAGCTTGCTCGCGAAAGCGGCGGGTCAGTCGCCAACGATGTTGGCTGAGCTGACGCCTTCGCGAGCAAGCTCGCTTCCACAGGGGGGCGCAGTATTGCGTCAAATATCGACCTTGTGTCGGGCGGCGTAGAGGCAGAGCATTTCCATCGCCAGTGTCGCGGCAGCCAATGAGGTGACCTCGGCGTGGTCGTAGGCCGGGGCGACTTCCACCACGTCCATGCCGACCAGATTGATGCCGCGCAAACCACCGAGAATCTCCAGCGCTTGCACGGTGCTCAAGCCTCCACAGACAGGGGTGCCGGTTCCGGGTGCAAATGCCGGATCCAGGCAATCGATGTCGAACGTCAAATACACCGGGTTATCGCCCACCCGCGCGCGGATCGCTTCGATAATCGCTTCGCAACCACGGCGATGCACCTGCCGGGCATCCAGTACCTGAAAGCCCATGTGATCGTCATTGGTGGTGCGCAAACCGATCTGCACCGAGCGCGCCGGATCAACCAGCCCTTCGCGCGCGGCGTGCCAGAACATGGTGCCGTGGTCGACCCGTTTGCCCTCCTCGTCCGGCCAGGTGTCGCTGTGCGCATCGAAGTGGATCAGCGACAGCGTGCCGTGCTTGCGAGCATGCGCCTTGAGCAGCGGGTAGCTGATGAAGTGATCACCGCCAAACGTCAGCATCGCGCTGCCGGCGTTGAGAATCTGCTCGGCGTGGGCTTCGATGCTTTCCGGGATGCTGTGGGGCGATCCGTAATCGAAGTCGCAGTCGCCGTAATCGATGACCGCCAAATGATCAAACGGATCGAACGTCCATGGCCAGTGACGTTCCCAGGCGATCCCGGTAGAAGCCGCACGAATCCCCCGTGGCCCGAAACGTGCGCCGGGGCGGTTGCTGGTCGCGGTGTCGAACGGCACGCCGCTGACCGCGACATCGATGCCGCGCAAGTCGCGGCTGTAGCGCCGGCGCATGAAACTGGTGATGCCGGCGTAAGTACTTTCGGCAGCAGTGCCGTAAAGGCTGTCACGGGTGATCGCCTGGTCGTTTTGCATGGGCACATCCATCGTGGTGCTCCTGTTGTTATTGATGGCTACGGAAAGTGGTCCACAGACGCGTGCGCTGACGCATGTCCTTGAGGCTCATGCTGCGATCGGCGTACAGCCGCGCACGCACGTCACTCGGCGGATAGATGTCGGGATCGTTGCGCACCGCCTCATCCACCAGCGGCGTCGCGGCCTGGTTGGCGGTGGCAAAAAACAGCGTGTTGGTCAGCTCGGCCACCGAGTCGGGGCGCAGCATGAATTCGATGAACGCCCGCGCGGCTTCGGGGTGCGGCGCGTCTTTGGGGATGGCCAGATTGTCCTGCCAGACCAGCGTGCCTTCCTTGGGAATGCGGTAGGCCACTTCGTACGGTTTATTGGCCTTGTGTGCCTGATCAGCAGCCATGCTCGCGTCGCCGTTGTAGGTCAGTGCGAGACACACATTGCCGCTGGCCAGATCATTGATCTGCCGGCCGGTGGCGACGTAGAGCACCGACGGCTGGAGCTTCTGCAACAGCGTTTCGGCGGCAGCTAGATCATTTTTGTCGGTGCTGTAGGGATCTTTACCCAAGTAATGCAGGGCCAGACCAATAACCTCCTGCGGCGAATCGAGAATGGCGATGCCGCAATCCTTGAGCTTGCTGGCGTTCTCGGGCTTGAACAGCAGATCAAGGCTGTTCAGCGGCACATCAGGCAAACGCTGCTGCACCGCCTCGACATTCATGCCCAGCCCCAACGTGCCCCAGGTGTACGGCACGCCGAAGCGATTGCCGGGGTCGACGGCGGCCATTTTCTCCAGCAAATCCGGATCAAGATTGGCGTAGCCCTTGAGTCCCTCGTGAGAGATTTCCTTCAACGCGCCGGCCGCCAGTCCACGGGCCAGAACGCTGGACGACGGCACCACCACGTCGTAACCGCTGCCGCCAGTGAGCAACTTGGTTTCCAGCACCTCGGAGGTATCAAAAGTGTCGTAACGCACATGTATGCCGGTTTCCTGTTCGAACCGTTGCAAGGTTTGCGGCGGCACGTAGTCGGCCCAGCTGTAGAGATTGAGGGTCTTGTCCTCGGCCTGAGCCTGAACAGCCACGGACAACAGCAGCGCGGAGAAACACAGCTTGAACACGGGAGCCATGACGAACACCTGACCGAGGAAAGTGGTTGCAGGATGCGCCGTCAGATACATTAGAAAAATAGCCGAATAATTATCCTGACTTTATCCCGGAGTAATGTGATGTTGGGTCAGCTGCACGATGTCGATTTGCAACTGTTGCGCCTGTTTGTGCGCGTGGTTGAGTGTGGCGGCTTCAGCGCTGCCCAAGGTGATCTGGGCCTGAGCCAGTCGAGCATCAGCCAGCAAATGGCCAAACTGGAAACCCGCCTCGGTTACCGTTTGTGCAGCCGTGGCAAGGCTGGCTTCAGCGTTACGCCCAAGGGTGAACAGTTGTTGATCGCGGTGCGTACATTGTTTGAATCGATCGAAACCTTCCGCCATCAATCCAACGGCGTCGCCGGCCGCTTGATCGGTGAAGTGCGCCTGGGGATTTCCGAGTCGGTCGATCAATCGGTATTGCAACGGGTGGCTGAGGCGATCCGGCGTTTTCGCGAGCGCGATGAGTCGGTGCGCATCGAGCTGATCAGCGCCATGCCCGGCGAGATGGAGCGCCTGCTGCTGCAACAGCGGCTGGATCTGGCCATCGGTTATTTCTCGCAAGTGCAAAGTGCCTTCGACTATCAGCAGTTGTTCAGCGAAACCCAGCATTTGTACTGCGCTGCCGGCCATCCCTTGTTTACCGATGAGAAGCCCAGCGATGCCGCCTTGCAGGCCTGCGACCGGGTCGATCACCCCTATCGTTTTTTCCGCAGTGACGAGCCTTTTCAGGGCAAGGTCTGCTCGGCGCGGTCGGAGCAGGTTGAAGGCACGCTGACGTTTATTCTGTCCGGCAAACATGTCGGCTATCTGCCGGATCACTATGCGCGGAGCTGGCAGGAAAAGGGCCTGCTGCGGCCAATTCGCGAGGGCGAGTTGAGTTTCGAGGTGGCGTTTCATATGGCCCGGCATCGGGCGCAGGTGCCGGGGGATGCGCAAAAAGCCTTCGAGGAAGATCTGCTCGCGGCCTTCTCCTGATACATCTCCCTGTAGGAGCTGCCGCAGGCTGCGATCTTTTGATCTTAAAAGATCGCAGCCTCGTTTCACTCGACAGCTCCTACACGGGCGTTTGCCGTAGCGACCAATAAAACCTGACCTTTCAGGCAGTTATTGCTCGTTGCCCTCGCCGCCCTCTTCCGGCATCCTGCGCCTCCATTTTCTGACCCGGCCCCGCCTCGCGGCGCGCAAAACACCATGACCGCCTCTGAAAAAGCCCCGCGCAACAACGACCTGATCTACGGCCTCAACGACCGCCCACACCTGACTGCAACCGTATTCGCTGCGCTGCAACACGTGCTGGCCAGCTTCGTCGGCATCATCACTCCCACCCTGATCATGGGCGGCGCCCTCGGTCTGCAAAGCGAAATCCCCTACCTGATCAGCATGGCGCTGTTCGTCTCCGGCCTCGGTACTTTCGTTCAGGCCAAGCGCTTTGGCCCGGTCGGTTCGGGATTGTTGTGCCTGCAAGGCACCAGTTTTTCCTTTATCAGCGTGATTCTCAGCGCCGGGTTCATGGTCAAGGCGCGCGGTGGCGGCACCGATGAAATCCTCTCGACGATCTTCGGCGTGTGCTTTTTCGCCGCCTTTATCGAAGTGGTGCTGAGCCAGTTCATCGGCAAGCTGCGCATGCTGATCACTCCCGTGGTCACCGGCACCATCATCACGTTGATGGGCCTGTCGCTGATCAAAGTGGCAATGACCGACATTGCCGGCGGCTTCGGCGCGCCGGACTTGGGCGCAGCCAGCCATATCTTTCTGGCAGCGCTGGTGATCGGCACCATCGTTGTGCTGAACCGCGTCGACGTGCCGTTTCTGCGTCTGGGCGCGATCGTTATCGGCCTGACCCTCGGTTACGTGGTCGCGTGGCTGATGGGCACGGTGGATTTCGCCTCCATGCCTGAAGTGCCGCTGGTCAGCGTGCCGGTGCCGTTCAAGTACGGCTTCAACTTCGACTGGGTGGCGTTCGTGCCGGTCGCGGTGATTTTCCTCGTGTCGCCACTGGAGGCTGCCGGTGATCTGACCGCCAACTCGATGATCTCGCGGCAACCGGTCAAAGGCCCGCTGTACATCCGCCGAATCAAGTCCGGCCTGCTCGCCGACGGCCTCAACTCGGCGATGGCTGCCGTGTTCAACAGCATGCCGATGGTGACCTTCGCGCAGAACAACGGCGTGATTCAGCTGACCGGCGTGGCCAGCCGTTACGTGGCCTTCTTCATTGCCGGTTTGCTGGTGCTGCTGGGGCTGTTCCCGATGATTGGCGCGGTACTGCAACTGATGCCGAAACCGGTACTCGGCGGCGCCGAACTGGTGATGTTCGGCACTGTGGCGGTGGCCGGGATCAAGATCCTCGCCGAGGCCGGCCTGCATCGGCGCAACATGCTGATCGTGGCGATTTCGCTGGGCATGGGCCTGGGCATCGCCGCTGTGCCGGAAGTGTTGCGCGAACTGCCGCAAGCGCTGCGCAACATCTTCGAATCGCCGATCACCGTCGGCGCGTTGTGCGCTATCGTGCTGAACATCTTCCTGCCAGAAGAATTCATCGAGCTGGAAGAAGACGACTTCGACCCGGAAGCTTCTATTCTTCAGGTCATGGAAAACCCGGATATGCCGGCCAAAGGTGAACCTGCCCCAGCGGCGGCTGTCGCACAGTTGAACCGCTGACGTCTGGCCTTTGATAGAAAGGGCTGAGCCGGCAACGGTTCAGCCCTTTTTTGTTGAGAGACCGTTTATGCGCCGTTTCCAAGCCGTCATTCTGTCGTTACTGCTGCTGTCGCTCAGCGCCTGCGCGCTATTCCCCAACCGTGATCCGGTGAACATCAACGTGGTTGGCCTCGAGCCGTTGCCGAGCCAGGATCTGGAAGTGCGCTTCGCCATCAAGATTCGCGTACAGAACCCCAATGAGACGGCCATCGACTACAACGGCATTGCGCTGGATCTAGAGGTCAACGGCCATTCACTGGCCTCGGGTGTCAGCGATCAAAGCGGTTCAATCCCAAGGTTTTCCGAGGCCATTGTTAGCGTACCGGTCAGCATCTCGGCGTTTTCGGTACTGCGCCAGACGCTGGGCCTGAGTCAAACGCAAACCCTCGATAACCTGCCCTATGTGCTGCGCGGCAAGCTTGCCGGCGGTCTGTTCGGCACCATGCGCTTTGTCGACAGCGGCAAACTCAGCCTGCCCAAGGCAACCGCCGCGACCTGGTAAAGATGCGCTAACCTGCCTCGTTCATTAAAGACATTCAGGGAAGCTGCAGGTTTATGGAAGACATGCCGACGCTGTACACCGAACGACTGATCCTGCGCCCGTTGCAACTGGCGGATGCCGAAGCCGTGCAACGCGAATTTCCGCATTGGGACGTGGTGCGTTATCTGAACGCGGCCGTGCCATGGCCGTATCCGGAGGACGGTGCTTTCGCCTACCTGCGTGACATTGTCTTGCCGGCGGTTGCGGCGGGTAAGGAATGGCCTTGGACGATTCGCCTGAAATCGGCACCGGAGCAATTGATCGGCAAGATCAGCCTGATGGATCAGGCCGACAACCACCGTGGTTTCTGGCTGGCGCCGGCGTGGCAAGGCCAAGGGTTGATGACGGAAGCCAGCGCGGTGGTAACCGATTACTGGTTCAACGTTCTGCAACGCCCGGTGATGCGCGTACCGAAAGCGGCGCCGAACATTGGCTCGCGCAAGCTCTCGGAGCGCGCAGGGATGCGTTTGATTCGGACAGATGAAGGTGATTTTGTCGGAGGGCGTTTTCCTCGGGAGCTGTGGGAAATCACCCGCGAAGAATGGCTGAAGCGCCACTGATTTCCAGACACACCACCGATCCATTGTAGGAGTGAGCCTGCTCGCGATAGCAATCTGTCAGTTAACGATTATGGTGTCTGGCAGACCGCTATCGCGAGCAGGCTCACTCCTACAGGGTTCGGTGTCAGGCAGTACCCTATGTGTTGAAGCGCACACCCGGTTTGGCTCGCTCATCCACACTCAACTCAAACACATCCGGCCGCGCATAGTGGCCGACCACATCGTAGTCATACCGCGCGCGCACCAGTTCATCGGTGTCGATTTCCGCCGTGAGCAACCCCGCCTCGCCGCGCAACGGTCCCGCCAGCACATCGCCCATCGGCCCGACAATCACGCTGCCACCGGCAATCAGCGGACGCTCCGCCGGCCAATTGGCAATCTCGACACCCAGCGCCTGAGGCGATGCTTGCACCTGACACGCACTGACCACAAAGCAGCGACCTTCATGGGCGATGTGGCGCATGCTGACTTGCCACATTTCACGCTCGTCCACGGTCGGCGCGCACCAGACTTCAATGCCTTTGGCATACATCGCCGTGCGCAGCAGCGGCATCATGTTTTCCCAGCACACCACCGCGCCGAGCTTGCCGACCTGGGTGTCAAACACCGGCAAGGTCGAGCCGTCGCCCTTGCCCCAGATCAGTCGTTCGGTGCCGGTGGGCATCAGTTTGCGGTGTTTGCCGATAAGCCCTGCCTGCGGGTCGAAATACAGCGCCGTGCAATACAACGTGCTGCCTGCGCGTTCGATCACGCCGATCACCAGATTGGCCCCGGTGCGCGCCGACAGCCCCGCCAGCGCTTGCGTCTCGGCGCCCGGCACATCGATCGCATTGGCGAAGTAACGAGCGTAGGCTTCGCGGCCCTCAGGCAGGCGATAACCCAATTGCGTGCCGAAGCCCTCGCCTTTCGGATAACCGCCCAGCAGTGCTTCCGGCATCACCACCAGCGCCGCGCCGGATTCGATGATCGCGCCTTCCCAACTCAGAATCTGTTCCAGGGTGGCGTCTTTGCCTTCGGGCAAGGCGCCGATTTGCAGCGCAGCAACAATTGATTTGGGCATCGAGGTGACTCCATCAGGTTCAGATGTTGCTGATTCTGCGGCGCCACGCGATCATGAATAAAGCCCCTCTCGCTGCTGAATGATATGAGCCAAATGAATATCGCCACGGTCGACCTCAATCTGCTGAAAGTCTTCGAAGCCCTGCATGAAGAATCCAGTGCCAGCCGCGCAGCGCTGCGGCTGGGCGTCACGCAATCGGCGGTCAGTGCGGCGCTGCGGCGGTTACGCGAGGTCTATGGCGATCAATTGTTCGTGCGCACCGGGCGCGGGTTGGCACCGACGCTCAAGGCAAATCAACTGAAACCGGTAGTCAGCGAAGCATTGAACAAGTGTCGGCAAAGCCTGGCGATGGTCGACCCGGCGGCCAATCAATACGAAGGTCGCTCGGTTACCGTAGGGCTATCGGACGACTTCGAGATTGCCTACGGTCGCCGGCTGATCGAGGAAATTGCCCGCAGCGCACCGAAACTTCGACTGATCTTTCGCCAGACCCACAGCCAGATTGTCGCCAGCGCCTTGATGGAGCGCAGCATCGATCTGGCGATCACCGCCGGCGGTTTTGCCGAACGCTTGCTCAGTCGTCAGGTGTTGGGCGAAGGCGGCTATGCCTGTCTGCTCGATCCAGCGAGCCTGGCGCCCGGCCAGCAGCAGATCGACCTCGACGAGTTCGTCGCCCGCGAGCACATTCTGGTGTCGTCCGGCGGTTTTATCGGGATCACCGATGAGGGCCTGGCGGCGCTGGGTCTGAGTCGCCGGGTGTGCGCCTCGACCACGCATTTCGCCGCGCTGCCGTACCTGCTCAAAGGCAGTCGCGCGGTGGCGACAATTCCGGCGCATGCCGCCGAGAGCATCGCCGCGCTCAGTGGTCTGGCACTGTTGCCCTGCCCGCTGCAATTGCCGCGTTATCCGATCGAACTGGGCTGGCGCACCAGCACGCAGATCGATCCGGTGGTGGTCAAAGTCCGCGAGGCGATTGCCGCGACGTTCACCTGAGTTGTTACTTGTTGGCGGCCATCAGGCGATTGACTTCACTGCGCACCATGTTGGCGAACTCCGGCGGCGACATGCCGTCCAGTTCCGCGCGGACCCACTCGGCCCATTTGCCTTTGCGCTTGCCACGCTCGCCGAACAAACGCGCGGCTTCGCCTTTGGCTTTGCCCAGATTGTTCTGCCAGAGTTCGAACAGACGGGATTTCTCGTCTTCCAGCGCAGCGCGCTCTGCGAGGGATTTGTCGGCCAGATTGAAACTCATGGGGAATTATCCTGCTGCGTAAAATGGCGACATCTTACACGCTCGACGGAAATCTCCCGCGCAGGATTTTCTTTCTGTCCTAAATTCAGTGCAACTTTTCAGCAAGCGCCACACTCCATTGATCACTGTCCATTCAACTGCAAGGAGTCACCCAATGGCCCGCAAATCCGCCGTGCAAGCCGCCGAAGATCAAATCAAGGATCAGGCCTTCAGCGAACTTCAGGCTCTGATCGAAGAGTCGGACAAACTGCTCAAGAGCAGCGCCTCACTGGTCGGCGAAGAAGCGGAAACGCTGCGCGGACAAATCGCCCTGAAACTGCAGCAGGCGCTGGACTCGGTGTCGAGCGTACGTGATCGCACCAAACCGGCGGTCGATGCCACCGAAAGCTACATCGGCGGGCATCCATGGCAGACCGTGGCGATCTCCGCCGGTTTCGGTCTGGTGGTCGGTTTGCTGCTCGGCCGTCGCTGAGTCAAACGCACACAAAAAAGGCGAACCCGCGGGGTTCGCCTTTTTTATGCCTGAAAGGTTTTAACGGCCTTGGGCTTTCAAAACCCGAGTTCGACTCGATCTCTCACGTCGGCGAACCTCACCCATTCACCTCGGTCAGTCCCCTCTCCCTCCGGGAGAGGGCTAGGGTGAGGGCCTTTCGATCTCCCCCGCCAACTCACGCAACTGCGCCAATGTCTGTGCATCCAGCACAATACCCTCAGCCAGCGATTTGCTGCGCTGCCAATGCCGGCGATCGCCCGGCAACCGCTTGAGCCCAACGCCGTGCATCTGCCGCACCAATTCCCCACTGCGTTCGGCAAAACTCTGCCCGGCAGCCTTGCTCGGGTCGATGACGATCAACAACTGTCCGGTCCATGGCGTTTTCGCCCCGGGATGATTGGACCAGTCGAACTCGAATGAAAAATTGCCCCCCGTCAGCGCTGCCGCCAACAACTCGACCATCATCGACAACGCCGAACCTTTATGGCCACCGAACGGCAACAACGCACCGCCTTCGAGAATCGCTTGTGGATCCTGGGTCGGCTGCCCAAGGCTGTCCACGCCCATTCCGGCCGCTAGCCGCTCGCCCTTGCGCGCGGCGATCTGCACATCGCCATGGGCAATGGCGCTGGTGGCCAAATCGAAGACAATCGGCGCGGCACCGGCCCGCGGCGCAGCAAAGGCAATCGGATTAGTGCCGAACAATGGCCGGTCGGCGCCGTGTGGCACCACGCAGGTCATGCTGTTGACCACGCTGAGCGCCACCAGCCCCTCATCGGCAAACGGCTCGACATCCGGCCACAGTGCGGCGAAATGATGGGAGTTGCGAATCGCCAAGACGGCGATCCCGGCGTCACGGGCCTTTTCCACCAGCAACGACCGCGCAGCCGCCAGTGCAGGCTGAGCAAACCCGTTGCCAGCGTCCACCCGCACAAATCCACTGGCGACATCTTCGACTTGCGGCACGGCGTGGCCGTTGACCCAACCGCTTTTCAGAGTCGAGACGTAACCGGGGATACGGAACACTCCGTGACTGTGCGCGCCATCTCGCTCAGCACCGGCGCAGTTGGCGGCCAACACCCGAGCGACCTCGACAGAGGTGCCGTGGCGCAAAAAAATCGTTTCAAGCAGTTGCGTCAATGCTTCAAGTGATAACACCGACGAAGCGGCGGCAGAGACATGATCGTGTGGCGCAGACATCTGAAGCTCCAGAGTAATTATTGGAGGGAACACCAGCGTACGAACAAATTGCCCAGCGATTAACCACGTCACCCCTGCTCTCTGTCAACCCTTGGCCGACTGCAAAAAACTGCGAGCGATAACTATCTACCACCTGAGCGCCGTCCCTTGCGCCTAGCCTTGAGCCTCATTTCTGGCGCCCATCGCGCTATTACCGAGACTCGAAAATGCCTGAGCCCGCTGCCCCGCTCCTGTTCCCCGAAACCCTGAACTTCCCCGGTCTCTGGAAAGAACTGGGCAAAACCCACAGCCTCAACAGCAAGGACTTCGACTGGCTGGCTCATGTAAAGCTGAGCACTCACGCGCTACGTAATCAACAATCCCCACCGATGCTCGCGCAAAGCATTTACATCGAAGTCGGCGCGGCGAAGCCCATACCGCTGGCCGGCAGTTTTATCCTCAGCGAAACCCCAGACGACAAAGGTGCGCTCCTGTACACGCCGTACGACGGCATCAAAAAATACGAAAGCCTCGCGATCCTGAAGACACTGTTTGAGAAACGCCTGCAGGTGGCCGAGGAAGAGGACCCGCTGCTGGCGTTTCTTTCGCTCGCTCAACGCCGCAAAGTCAGCGAACAGACGCACCGCACGCTGACGTATGAAACGATCAGAGACGACATCTTCGAAAGCCAGAAAAACCACATTCTCGCGGCCCAGCAAGTCAACGCCGTGGCCATGCTTGATGAGTTGAAGCGGCTACCGGCGCTCACACCCCTGGTGGAAAAAATCCTCGATGATCTGCTGCGTGTCCGCTTACCCAACATCAAGCAGGCGCTGACCCGCGTCAACTTCTACACCCATGCGCCCGTTGACGGCAGCGCCGCCGTGGCGGCAGCCAGTTCGGCCAGACAATGGCACGATTCAGTAAGCCTGAGTGAAGCGGTGCTGATGTATTACCGCAACCAGGATTGGCCAGCGGGCCAGCTGCATGAATTTGCCAATTCCCAGCGTGCTCCGTTCGATAACGATCAGGGCGTTTGGGAAGATGCCGTCAAACAGGCCGCAAACAAATTGCGGGTCCTGCTGTTTCGCGAAATGGAGCGCTATTGGGACGCGCCTTCTGCCACGGGGGCGCCAAGGCGCAAATTCTTTGCTGAGGCGCTTGAGGAACAGGCCCGTGCCGAACTGATGATCAAGCGCGAAACCAACATCATCGACGCCAGCCAGTTTGCCACCCTGCATCAGATGATTCGTCCGGCAGCCTATCCGACCCGGCGCCCGACCATCGAAAACGTGCGTCTGTGGGAGTACGAACCCAACTATGTCGAGCTTGCAGGTTCGTTGATGATCAGTCACGCCAACGCCTTCCTGTACACGCCGACCATGGGTCTGCAGGTACTCAAGGATTATCAGGATCTGAAGGACACCGTATTGAGCAAGTTCCATGCGGCCGGGCACGAGGACGAACTGTACGGGTTGTTGAACCTTGAGGAACGCAAACGTTTTATCGGCTTTGACCGACCTCATGTCACTGGAGAAAGCGTCGGCGGCGAGATCTTCAACGTGTTGTTCGAGGCCATTATCACCAAGCAGCGGCAGAACATCGAATACGCTTTGCAGGTGTCCCGTCACAGCGATGGCAGCGTGGATATCCATGCCCTGTTCGACAAAGCCCTGGATATCCGCGCCATGCTTCATCAGCGGTTGCTGGAAATGGAAACCGCGGCACGCTGGTCAACGCGGCCGGTGCTGACCGGTGTTCAACAGCCATCGCAGGTTCGCGCGCAGAAAGCCGCCGCCGTGGCGAAAACCTGCCAGGACATCGAGCCCTTGATCGCCAGTTCCTTCAAAGTTCAGCCTGTTACTCACATCGAAGAGCAACGCCACTATCTGGAAAACATGAAATCACGGTTGGCCCACTCACTCTTTCTCGGCGTGACCGCAGAAGCGGCATTGCGAGTGCTCAGTGGCTCGTTGAAATCTGCCGAGCAGATGATCGTCGACACCGTGATCAACCCCGATCACACCAGACGCGACAATCGACGCTCACTCAACGGCTTTCGCCCCGATGCCTGGTCACTCACGCTGAAAACCCCTGAGGCGAAAGCGCCTTTGTCGTTGGCCCACTGCTTCTTGCTGACCGAGCGCGGCGGCCTCGACGACTTGCACTCGGGCAGAGTAATGGTCTGGACGCCGGCACTGGGCCTGGAAGCCTACAAGAGCATTCGCGCTGCCCGGTTGGCACTGGGTCAACGGCTCGAAGACAGGATTGGACGCCTGTCATTGCTGGAAAATCTTTTGCCTCAAGAACGCCAGTACCATCGGCAATACACGCTGGGCACCTTGCGCTTGATCGAAGACAGCATTCTGGAGAACCGCGTGCAGTCCGGCATTGAACACTTCATCGCACGTTGTGAAGAAGTTCGTGCGCGATTCAAAGGTCGGGCCGGATTGACCTCGGCGCTTGCTTACCTGACAAAAACGGCCTTCGATACCAATCTGCTGCGCACTATTCATCTGGCCAACGCTATCGATCAACAACAGTCACTTCCTGCCTGGCTGGGCATGGCACCGGTGGAGGAGCAACAGTTGCACCTCGAACTGCTTGAGCAATGGCGTCGCAGCGTTGTCGACCATAAGGACTATCTCAGCGGTTTGCCTACACTGGCCGACTACGTACATCAGAGGTTGAAGGCGCTGCTTGACACTCGATTTGCAGGCAGCCGACTCGATCCGAATGACATCCAGATCATTCCCAACCTGGCCCTGGCCGGCCCTGCCCGCGCGCTGACCGAATTTGCGCTCAACCATATCAATATCGCTCAGGGCACCGGTTTCAAAGTCGCCTCCAGGACCACTACCCCGCTACCGGCCAATCTGGATCCGGCGACGGTCAGACAACTGCTGTTGTCACTGGAGATCCCGACGACATTTGCACAAAAAGTCACCGCTGCCCTCTCTGCAGATGATGCCGAGGCCACGCAGCGCAAGCAGCGCTTCTTGCGACAGCTGCCCTGGCAATTGCTGCAGCACGCTCATGGTTTGAAACTGCAACAACAATTGTCTGCCAGCGCATTCGACTACGTATGCCAAGTGCTGGACATCCCGGATGGCATCGCACGCAAGACGGTCGAAGGCGCCCACGCCATCGTGTATCCGTTGTCGCTGATCAAAACCGCGGGCTCGACTGCGGTCGAAGCACTGGGCCTGTATATGATCGGCCCGGGCAGCGGTCATCAGGGGCCGCTGGTGCTGTATGCCCCGTACGCAGAAGACGTGTTTCGCGAGTTTGCCGACGAAGCGAGTGTGATCGCAGCCATCAATACGCCAGGCAGTTTTCAGGACTTGCTGATTCGTCGTTTGCCACTGGCACAGCAATCGGTATTTCGAGGGTTGTTGCAGTCGAGCGCTGGCGAGGTCAGCGAAATGATACTTGCGGGTAACACCATCACCGGCAACCTGTTGCATAGGTTTTTCAGCGACAACCTCAAGTTGTTGCCGCAATTGCTGAACGGCCAGTCGTCAGCCAGCGCTCAAAGCGACTGGGAAGCAGCCAAAAACCTGTTCAGCAAAGGCACCAGTCTGATCTCGGGTCTGCTGCCCGGCAAACTTTCGTACGTGACATTTCTATGGCAGGCCTACAAGGACTTCAAGGATTCGGCAGAAAATCTGCAGGATCATCATTGGACGCAAGCACTGCAGTCATTTATCGCCGGTGCGGTGCAAATGATAAGCCTGGGGCGCCTGACGGCAGAGGCATCGGCAGCGACGCAAGCCACGCCCCCGAGAACGGCACAAACCACGACTGAAACGTCGCCAATCACTCGAGTCACTGACGAAGACGCCAGCGCCGTCGAAAGCTCGCCCGCGCTGGTTGCGCCGAGCTGGTCACAGATCAGGATGACCTCACCCTCGCGCACCGAGTTGCAGCCTTTTGAAACGTCGGCCGTGGCGCTTGAAGACCTCAAGCGTGACGCGAAGAACGGCACCTACGAAAATCCGATCAATAAACGCCTTTACACGGCCATTGCCGGCAAGGTTCATCAGGTCGACCAACCGGGCGCCGTCTGGCAGATCTTCGGCGATGAGAAGCCCGGGCCGTCATTACGATTGAGTGGCTCGCGGCTCTTGCTCGCGCCAGACCGCTACGCGGTTCACTACGGCAAAGCGATATCGAAACTGCATCAGCGATACGCCGTGGAGCCCATCCGCCGAGCCTTGCTGGAAATCGAAGCCATCGGCATGAACGAGATTCGCCGCCGCCATCCCGATAAAGCCTTGCAAATCCAGCAAGCGGTCGACATGGCCCGTTTCTATGCCTTCAACAGCCTGCACAATCTGGCCCAGCTGAAAGCCAATGTTCCGGGCACCCGTCTGGACGGTTTTCTCAGGTTGTTTTTCGGCGTTGATCACATCGACAAAGCGTTACTGGCCAAGCTTCACAAGGCCATCGTGCCGATCTGTAATGCCCTGGTCGACCCCAGCGATGACCTGATGGACACCGAACGCTTTGTGGTGGGGTCCAATACCGCCATGTCCTCCGCCATCGCGTTCGTGCTGGTCAATGACCGGCGCAAAATGGTGCACTTCACCGAGCACTTCTTCGATCAGAAACTCGGTTTTTACAAGGGCAACCTGACGATACCCTTCGATGTCGATGGCCACGCTCAGGCGGCAACACTGATCCACGAGTTGTCCCATCAATTCTCCGCCACCGAGGATTTCGCCTTTGTGGAGGCGCGCCGGCCGTTTTCTGATCTGATCAACACGCTCACCGCCTATGGGCGGGATATGAGGGATGTACTGGAAGATTTTCAGAACAAGGCGCTGTCGCTGAATACGCCCAAAGATCAGTTGTTCGCGCGCTGGAGCAAAAAACGCGGCTCGTACGTCGATCTGGACAAATTTCCCGCGGCTGAGGATATGAGCAAAAAACTGCTCGCACTCACCGGCAGCCCGACCATTGATGACGCACGCAACGCGTTTTTTGATCGGCTTTCGCCCAATGCACGTATCGACGTCATCCTGCACAACGCCGACTCGATCGCGCGTCTGATCTGCGAGATGGGCCGGCAACTCGATCCGGCAGTTACGCCCTGACAAACGCAAAAAAAAGGCGCAGGTCGTGACCTGCGCCTTTTCAGCGGCCCTGGGAATCAGTCTTTCTGATCGCGCAGCACATTGCCCGATGCACCGTCGATGCGGAATTCGTAAACCACGCCGTCGGCCTTGCGCCCTTCACCTTTCCAGTAACCGTCGTTGTCGGCTTCAATTTCGTAGACCTCGACATACCCGGCCTTGGTTTTCACGATTTCGATGGCTTTCTCGATGGTGACCCAGCCAGCCCCGGGCCTGTCAGCCAATGCAGCACCGGCGCTCAGCAAACTGGCAGTGGCAATCAGTGCAGCAAACGTGTTTTTGATCATTTTTTCACTCCATTTGTGGATAGTAGTCATTGGCGTCCTGCTTTTTGGGTGCCTGAGCGAAAAATAAGTTCCACTTTGATGGGTAAATGCCATGACCGATGTTCTCGGCAACTTCCCGCAAAGGTTAGAATGTGCGAAATCAGGACGAGTCAATGACCCAAGACACTCTCTCGGAAGCCGAATACGATGCGATCACCGATGCCGCTGCGCACTGGTGCATGCGTCTGCACGCCGCGGATTGCACGGAAGAAGAACGTCGCGCATTCATACAATGGCACGATGCTCATCCGCTGCATGCGTTCGAGTATGAAGCCATGCTGGAAATCTGGGACGTCGCCGAACATCTGCCACGCCCGGAATCCGCACCGCTTGTGCCGCTTCAGCAACCGTCCCGTTCGTTGCGCCAGTACGCAATAGCGGCCGGTGTCTGCGCGCTCGCGTTACCGCTGGCGGCCTACACCGGATGGAATCTGGGCTGGGTACCCGACAGTTATGAGCACCTGCGTGCCACCGACAACGTGCGTCAGGTCACGCTGAGCGATGGCAGTCAGATCGAGTTGAATCTGAACACTGATTTGACCTTCAGCAATTACAAGGACGAACGACGAGTCACGTTGAAAAAAGGCGAGGTGTTCTTCAACGTCAGTCACGACGCCTCGCACCCGTTTGTCGTGCGAGCGGGCGAAGGCAATATTCGAGTGACCGGTACGCGCTTCAACGTATGGCTGTATGAAGACCAGGTACGTGTCAACCTGATCGAAGGTTCTGTGCTGGTGACGAGTAATCGCGCATTGCCAGGCGAAGGCCTGCGTCTGGGGCCGTCCATGCAGGCGCGTTACAAACCGGGCGACTACATGCCGCAGATCAGCCAGACCTATCCCAACGATACTTCGCTGGCCTGGCGCAACGGCAAACTGGTGCTGGACAATCTGGCGCTCAATGAAGCCCTGCCCCTGATCAACCGCTACCTCGACAGACCCTTGATGCTCGCCGACAACAGCACAGGTTCGATCAGGGTGGGCGGCATCTACAACATCAAGGAGCTGAACAACCTGGCCAACTCCCTGCCCAAGGTCTTGCCCGTCTACCTCACGCGCAACAAGGAAGGCAACCCAGTGATCAACCCGATGCCAAAACAACCTCCAAAAAGCTGAAGGCCGCGCCCCTGGAGGGATGCGGCCTTCCTGTTCTCAGTTCACGCTGCAGTTCACTGCGCGGCTACTTTCCCCGCCTTGTCCAACGCCTCGCGAATGGTCTGCACCTGATACTGCGGATCGGCCTTGATCTGCTGCTCGGTGAATGGCAACACACTCCATTGTTTCTTCGAAAAGGCCTCGGTCTGATCCCGCGAATACTTCGATGCCGGATCGCTCGACAGCGAAAACGCCAGCAGGCCCTGCGCGTGCGGCCCTTTTTCGTCGAACGTCACCACTTGCAGGTAGCTGGTACCGCTGACCACCTCAAGCTTGCCGTCCTCGCGGGGCACGCTCTGGATGGCGTTGTAGATCCCCAGCTTACCCGGCCCGCCATGGATCGGTGTCTGTTGCCCGCCACTGCTGACCACCTGGATATCGCCCCAGCGGGTTTGCGGTGTGAGGCCCATCTTGTTCGTCGCTTCGACCGAAGCCAGCATCGCCTCTCGCAGCGACTGTGCCACGGCCGGCTGCTCGACCGCGAGACCACGCGGGGTGTGTTGCGCGTCTTTCGGATCGAAAGCGACGCGCCAGATATCCGCTGAATCCTGAATTGCCTGCATGATGTTCTGGAAATGCACCAGACCCAGACCCGAGTCCAGATTGGCGCGACCGTCCCATTCCTTGAGACTGGTGCAGACCGGTTTCAGAGTCCTGGCATCGGCGCCAAGGTCAGCGGCGCAGAACTTCAGCAGATCCGGCACGACCTGGGCCGCCAGATACACCTTATCGTCCATGACCATCTGCTGCAGGTCCTTCACTCGCAGCGGACCTTTTTTACTCAGGCTGCCCAGGCGATCCAGCGCAAACCGCGAACGCATGCCCAACGGTTGACCGTCCTGACTGATCAGTGGCGAGAAGCCAGTGAGCGGCTGCGCCGGGTTGACCAGCCACGCGGAATCGTTGGAGTGCTGGATGAAATCCTTGCGCAGCAGTTGCGGCAGCTGGCTCGATGCATAAATGCCCTTCTGTGCAGCTTGCGGGTCGACGTCCCAGGCGCAGGCGCTGTTGGAACCGTCGAGCAGAATCATCTTTGTGCCGGCGCGCGGGTCACTGCACTTGGCCAGTTTCTCGGCGTTGACGTTGGGCACCACCGACAGATTCATGTACAGCGTCTGGCCCTTGTCATCCACGGCGAGGGTATTGACCCACGGGATACCCTGGATCTTGTGCACCGAGTCCTGCAGTTGCTCAAGCGAGGAAGCCTGGTTCATCGCATACCACTGCGTCAGCACGCGATCATTGTCGAGGTTGGCATCGCGCAGGCTGTAAGCGAACTGATTATTCCAGTCGAGCTTGCCGGGCCACTGCACCACCGGGCCGAACTGCGAGCTGTAAATATCGTGCGCTACGGGCACTACCTGACCATCGGCTTGCTTGACCTGGACAGTCACCGTCTGTTTGCTCATCGGCAAGGATTTGCCGTCGAGCAGATAACGCGTCGGATCTTTCGGGTCCAGTTGCAGACGATACAGCGTGAAGTGCTTCGAGGAATCGACCGTGTGGGTCCAGGCCACGTGCTGGTTAAAACCGATATTGATCATTGGCAGGCCCGGCAAGGCTGCGCCCATGACATCCAGCTTGCCGGGAATGGTCAGATGCATCTGATAGAAACGCATGGCGCCGACCCACGGAAAATGCGGGTTGGCCAGCAACATGCCGCGACCGTTGAAAGAACGCTCGCTGCCCACCGCCAGGGCATTGCTGCCACGATCGAGGGCAAAGCGCTGCTGGCGTGTATCAGCCAGCTGAAAGGCCTGTTCGTCCTGTACAAGCTGCGCAGTCGCCTGCGGCGGTGTGGCGCCCGCC
The DNA here is from genome assembly GCF_013363935.1 of Pseudomonas sp. 43A. NCBI lineage: Bacteria > Pseudomonadati > Pseudomonadota > Gammaproteobacteria > Pseudomonadales > Pseudomonadaceae > Pseudomonas > Pseudomonas sp. 43A. The sequence continues at coordinate 3,693,416 of NZ_CP054880.1, read as the reverse complement.
AAGGCTTCGGCGAACTGTCCGACACCCCCTTCAACCAACAGTCGACGGGTCAACTTGACCAGGTCCGCCGAAGTGATATCGCGAACCCACTCACCCTGACATTGCTGCGGCAGGCCTTGCTGGCGTCGCTCGGCGAGATAGTGGTTATAACCGGCAGCGTAACCTTCGACCAGATCACGTACCTGGGCCGGTTGCGCCTGCCAGAAGGTGTGGACCGCTTCGGGGGGATTGAGCCAGGTGAAGAAGACGTCGCTGACACGGTTCGGGCGAGCTTCGACAGTCATCTGGTCCGGGCCGAAATAGCGCGAACGCAGGCCGTTGACCGTGACGATCTCGTTGGCCAACAGGCAGAGATTGTCCTGTGCATAGGCATAACCGATACCAAAGCCCAGGCCTCGTTCATCTTGGGCACGGATATGCGGTACGCCAAAACCGGTACGACGGATTTCGGTGCCGGTCTCGGCCGATGAACTCGGGCTGAAGGCATGGGCTGACACGCTGAATCCGAGAAACACACCGGCGAAGGCCAGTCCGGTCAATCGTCTGGAAAGAATGGTCACTGTAACTCCTGATCGAATATCAAAACCTGAGGGCACAACGCATCCGTGCGCAGGGAGACTCCACAGGTAACGAAGATCAGGGAAAAAGATTTACCGCAACTCACCGCAATTTGCGCCGCAATCACGGAGAGAAGACAAATCGGCGACAAATTTTCTACATTTTTTCTTTCATGATTTGTCGTGCTGAAACGTCTTGTTTAGAGAGAGCAAGAAAACCCTTTCCCGATCAGGCTCTGAAAAGGAGTAATCGCATGTACAACTCGCAACTACCAATGGACGGTAGCCAGGCCCCCCAAGGAGCTTCCATGAGCCCCCACGCGAGCGATTTCGGGCAACGTGGCGAGCGTCACGGTAACGAACGCATTCGCCTGTTGCTGAAGAGTTTCGGTCTGCGCACCAGCCTGATTCGCCTGAAAGTCATCGATGCACTGCTGGTGGCAGCGCAAAGTGACCGTCGCCTCGGGGTGCGCGGCGTCCACAGCCAATTGCTGGATCTGGATATTCCGCTGTCCTTCCTCAGCGTGCGCGAAGTGCTCAAGCGTTTGTGCGCCGAAGGTGTGATCACCTTCAATGCGGACAAGAGCTACAGCCTGCATCCACAGGCTGCTGCTGTCCTCAACAACGATTGAAACGTGTAACGAACGCCGTCAGGGCTTGACCTTGCGGCGCATCACGCCGTTGATCACCACCACGACCACCGCCACACCGATGGCGATGTATTGAAAGGTCTTTTCATCGATCTTCCCGGCGTTTTGCAGCCAGGACAGACCGAGCATGATCGCCAGTACGGACACGGCGATCACAATCGAATAAATCAAGCGTTGCTTCTGGGTCATTACGGTTTCCTGAAACTTTGGAATGTATCCGGTTTGTATCCGCTTGCATGCCATGCGCTTACCGTTTTACGGGGATGCGCCGTGACAAACGGGGTCTCATGTTACAGCCGATGAAGAGTTTTGGCTTCATGACGGCATCACCATGAGGACTTTTCAAATGTTGCGTCGAATCACCTGGCTGATTCCCGTTCTAACCCTGCTGACCTTGAGTGGATGCATCATCTTCCCCCACGGCGGTTGGCATGATGACCACCACCGTTACGACCGGGGAGGCCCTGCCTACTACCAGCATCGTTAGTGGTGAATACTTCGCCCTGCCCGCTCGCCCATGATGCACCCTGCGTCCACTTCGTTAGTTCACTCAGATAAACAATGCCCGCCCCTGTGCGGGCATTATTTATTCCATCGGCCTTAAACCTCATTGATCCTTTTCTGTTTTTGGATCCAATCAATACGCTGCAAGCATTTGAAATTTAATGTCTTAGCAAACAACTAGGTCAGCCACTTGGCTAGCTCTAGTCTCTGCATGCCTTTTTCAACACACACTGACAAGGATGTGTATGCAGAGAACACTTATAACAATCGGGCCGCGCCAGGTTATCGGATTTTGTCTGGCACTGACTGCGTTTGAACTGCTGACGTATATGGCCAGTGACTTGGTCATGCCGGCCATGCTGGACGTCACGACAGAACTCCAGGCCGACATTCGACATGTTCCCAATGCCTTCAATCTCTATTTGCTGGGGGGCATCTGCCTGCAATGGTTGATGGGGCCGCTCTCCGATCGTTGGGGGCGACGACGCCTGTTACTGATCGGGTGTGCAATATTCGGGGTGGCCTGTTTGGCCGCTTTTGCCGCTCATAGCATTGAAGCTTTCAATCTGCTGCGCCTGATACAGGGTATGGGACTGGGCTTCGTCATTTCGGTCAGTTATCCGGCACTGCAGGAAGTGTTCTGCGAGGCTGACGCCGTACGTCTCATGGCCTTGCTCGGCAATGTCGCGCTGCTGTCACCGTTGCTGGGGCCGTTGCTGGGCAGCCTGCTTCTGGAATGGCTGAGCTGGCGCGAGTTGTTTCTGGCGTTAGGCCTTGTCGCAGCGATGGTCTGGCTCGGGCTCTACGCCTGGATGCCGGAAACCGTAGGCGTCATACGTCGAGATGGCCAGCATCAGGCCGCGATACCTTTTTCCTTGAAACGTACGCGACAGCGCTACCTTGCCCTGCTCGGCAATCGCCGGTTCTTCGGTGCGAGCCTTGCGTTAGGGCTGATGACTCTCCCCCTGATCGCCTGGATCGGGCTGTCGCCGATCCTGCTGATCCAGTTGCTGGGCCATACGCCACTGGAATACGGGCTGTGGCAGATACCGATTTTCTCCGCCGTCATCGTCGGCAACCTGATTCTCAACCGTTTACTGCTCACTCACGCCTTGCCCGAGTTGATCAGGATCGGCCTCTGGCCGCTGTGCATGGGGCTCGTGGCGTTGCTCGGTTGCGCATTATTGGCTGCCGGCCCCGTACCGGTGGTGGCCAGTCTGGCGCTCTACGGCGTCGGACTGGGCATCTGCAACGCCACGCTGTATCGACTGGCGCTGTTCTGTACCGAGGATAGCAAAGGGCTGGTCTCGGCCATGATCGGCATGATCTCCATTGCCGTCATGGGTCTCGGCGCCTCACTCATTGCCACGATCGGCGGCGGCACACGCCTTGAATTCTTTGCGCTCTTGTCCGCCCTCGCTGGCCTGACATGCCTGCCCTTGCTGCACGGGTTCTTGCAAGACGCCAAAGCCGCCTCTACCAAAGCTCAATAAAGGAATATTGATGATTCACTTACCCTCAAGCGACGCCCTCTGTGCGTTGCCACGTCCTTACTGCCAAGACTCCGTACCCCCGGGGTTGTTCGACCGGGCCATGGCCGAAATCAGCCGGTTTCACTGCCAGCAAACACCCGGCTATGAAGCCTGGCTCAATGCCAGCGGACTGCACCTCAATGATCTCGACATTCTCGATGACTGGTCACGATTGCCCCCTGTCTTCGCCAATTTTTTCAAACAGCGACTGTTGCTCAGCAGCGTCGGCGAGGACGCACTGGAATTGACATCCTCCGGCACCAGCGGACAGAAAAGCCGTATGCGTTACGACGAACGCAGTCTGGCTGGCGCGCAATGGATGGTTGCGCAGATATTTCGGCATTACGGTTGGGACACCCCGGATACGCCCTGCAACTACTTGCTGCTGAGCTACGAGCCACAAGGCCGGATCACCCTGGGCACCTCGTTCACCGATCAGTTCCTGTGCCGTTTCGCCCCGGCCAACCGCGTGGTCTACGCCTTGCGCAGCACTGGCGAGGGTCATCAGTTTGACGTTTTCGGCGTCATCAGTGCCTTACAGGCGTTTGCCGAAGAAGGTTTGCCGGTGCGAATCCTCGGCTTCCCGGCGTTCCTGTGGCAGGCCCTGCAACGCATGCAGGCCCTCAGCATGCCAGACCTTGAACTGCCTGCAGAGTCGCTGGTGTTTTTCGGCGGCGGCTGGAAAACCCGGGCCGCCGATGAAATCCCCAAACAGCAGTTGTACAGCGCCATCCGTCGGCAGCTGGGCATTGAAATATCCCGATGCCGCGATGGCTATGGTGCCGTGGAGCATGCTGTGCCTTACATCGAATGTGCCCGGCATCGTTTCCATGTCCCGGTCTACTCAAAGGTGTTCGTACGCAATCCGACGGACTTCTGCGTTCAGACTTATGGCCAGCAAGGCTTGCTCGGATTCGTCTCGCCCTACATTTCGTCCAGTCCTGCGCACTCGGTGGTGATGAGCGATCTGGCAACGCTGCACCCTGGCACGAGTTGCGATTGTGGACTTGCCAGCGACTGGTTCGAACTCCATGGCCGGGCAGGCACCACGGCCGGCAGAAGCTGTGCAATGGCGGCCGCGCAATTGCTGGGGAGTCATTGATATGTACTTGATCAACGGCCACCTGCACGACGCTGTCAGCTTCGACGAAGCGCTTGCCTGCCTTCACGCCGATCTGGCGCAACACCTCGCTACCCCGCTGCAAAGCAGCACAGTCATCCACGCTGCCACTCACTTCGCAGAACGACTGCGCAGCGCAGATCCCGCGCTGTCACTCGATGCCGAGCAACGCCAGGCATTGATCGACTTCTGCGAACCGCAGGCGTTACACAGCAAACTGCTGCGCGAACTCGGCGCTCAGCCCGATTCATTGCGCCGTATCGACTATCGGCAAGCACGTTTCGAACGCTGGAGCCCGCTTGGCCTGGTGGTCCACATTACGCCGGGCAACGCGCCGTTGCTGGCGTTCTGCGCGGTGCTGGAAAGCCTGCTGGCCGGCAACGTCAACTGGTTGCGCCCCAGCAGCAGCGATCAAGGGCTGACCGCCCGCCTGCTCAGCGCCTTGCTGCACTGCGATCCGAGCGGCCAACTGGCCGGTTATATCGCAGTACTGCCGGTGAGTACGGCGCAAATCACATCATTGTGCAAACACGCCAATGGCGTCGCGGCCTGGGGTGGTGAAGCGGCCCTGCAAGCGATTCGCCAACAGATTCCGGCCGGGTGTCGCTGGATCGACTGGGGACACCGCATCAGCTTCGTCTATCTGACGCCCGATGCAGCCACCCCGGAGAATCTGGACGCCGTGGCTGACGAAGTCTGTCGGCTGGATCAGCAGGCCTGTTCCAGCCCGCAATGGTTGCTGGTGGACAGTGACGATCCGCAGGTACTGCGCGAGATCGGGCAAGGCTTGTCTGCCGCCCTCGAACGGCGCGCCGGGCATTGGCCGGCACTGTTGCCGACGCTGCAAGAGGCCGCGCAAATCACCACGCACATGCAAATGGCACGGCTGGGGCACAGCTTCGCCGAGCAGACCGGGGATATCTGGCACGCACCAGGCTGGCAGGTGATCTGGACGCATGAACGCCAACTCACGCCCTCACCGTTGTTTCGCAGCGTACTGCTGCATCCGGTGCCCCGGGCATTGATCACCGACACGTTGCTGCCATGGCGCAATGTCCTGCAAAGCTGTGCGCTGCTGTGCGGCGACAGCCAAATCAGCGAGCTGGCACGCACATTGATCGCTGCGGGTGTCACGCGAATCACGCAGGTTGCTGGCATCCACGAGGGCTATGACGGCGAACCCCATGACGGCGTCTATGCGTTGCAGCGGCTCAGCCGACGCGTCTCGGCCAGCTTGCCCAGCGGCGTGCTTTCCAACCACGCCACCCTTGATCAGCCATCTGAGCCGACAACGTTGTACGGGCAGCCAATCATGGACAAGGCAGCTTTCACTGCTCAGCCGCTGAACGCTTCGGCGCAATTGTACTTTCGCTCTGGAGGCAGCAGTGGCTCGCCGGCACTGTCGGTCTATAGCTACCAGGACTTTCACCGGCAGATGCGTGCCACGGCTGACGGTTTGTTCGCCGCCGGCCTGGATCCGGCGCGTGACCGGGTGATGAACCTGTTCTTTTGTGGCGGGCTATACGGCGGGTTTCTCAGCTTTGCCAAAGTGCTCGAGTTGCTCGACATCACGCACCTGCCGATGGCCGCACCGTCCGATGACGACTACCGGGAAATCGCCGAGCTGATCATCAGTCAGCGGGTGACGGTGTTGATCGGTATGCCCAGCACGCTGCATCGGCTGTTCCTTGATGAACGGCCACGGTTACAAGCTTACGGCGGGGTCGAAAAGGTTTTTCTCGGCGGCGAGCATCTCAGTGAACACAGCCGCGACTTGCTGCGCAGTTGTGGTGTTTCCAGCATCCGCTCGGCGATCTACGGCAGTGTCGACGCCGGGCCGCTCGGCCACGCCTGCGAGGCCACGGGCGATGGCGTTTTTCATTTGATGAATGACACCCAGCATCTGGAAATCGTGGCACTGGACAGCGATCAACCTGTGGCCGGCGATCAGGTCGGCCGCTTGCTGTTCACATCGACCGCACGCCAGGCCCAGAACGTTGCGCGCTATGACATAGGCGACACCGGTCGCTGGTTGTCAGGCCCCTGCCCCTGCGGGCTGACATCGCCGCGCTTCGAGCTGCTGCAGCGCCACGGCAAGCTGATCCGTATCGGCACCGACTTCATTTCATTGAGCGAATTGGCGCTGCACCTGCAGGTGCCATTTCAACTGCGGCTGGATCATGCCGACGATGGCCTCGAACGTATGCGCGTGTGTAGCGAACTGAAAACGGCCGACGCGCAGGAACGGCTGTCCGGTTACTTGACCTTGGCGACCCTTGTCGAGACCGGTCTGTTGATCGTGGAGTTCGAAGTCTGCGCAATCGAAAACTTCATCCGAAACGCACACAGCGGCAAGACGCCGATATTGATTGATTCACGGCGCTGACACTTTCTGCGTTCGATCTGACAACTATAAAAAGGGTGACCTATTGAAAACTTCTGAACCGCTGAACGAGTTGATCACTTTCGCTCGTCAGCATTCGCCGTTCTATGCGAGACATCTGGCAGATGTACCCCATGAAGTAACTTCACTGATGCAACTGCCGCTGATTGAGCCTCTTGCTTATTGGCAAAACAGTCAGTCACTGGATCTTTGGCCGGTATTGACCGCGACCCGCGAGCGAGCACTGGTATTCAAAACCGGTGGTTCCACCAGCGCCGGAAAGCTCTCTGTGTATACCCAGCGCGAGTGGCGTCGTTTGGTAACCGAGTTCGGCACAAGCCTCAGCTCGCAGTTCAAACCGGGTGATCGGGTAGCCAATCTGTTCTTCGCCGGCGACTTGTATGCCAGCTTCCTGTTCATCCACGATTCATTGGCGCATGTCGCCGTGAATATCACCGAGTTCCCTTTCACCGGCGACGTCGACTCATGTGTTCTGGCGCAATCAATCGAGCAGCACCGGATCAATGTGCTGGCAGGTCTGCCCGCCCACCTGCTGACGTTCGCCGAATGGCTCAAACGCCGGGAGCAGACAATACCCGGCATCGACACCCTTCTGTATGGCGGTGAAAGCCTGTTCGCGTCGCAGCGCGAACTGCTCGAACGAGCGTTCCCCCATGCGCGCATTGCTTCGATCGGTTACGCCAGCGTCGATGCGGGCTTCATTGGCAGCAGCCAGCGCGACTGTGAGGAAGGCGAGCATCGCATGCATGAGCACCACGCTCTGCTGGAGATCATTGATGAACACTCCGGCGAAGTCATCGAGACCTGCGATCGCACCGGTTTGTTGGTGTTGACCAATCTCGACCGGCGCTTGATGCCGCTGATTCGCTACCCGGTTGGCGACCTGGCCTGTTGGCGAGAGCCTGTCGGCGCGGCGCAACGCAAATTCGCGCTAAAGGGCCGTAGCGCCAGCAGTCAACGCGTTCGCGTGGGAATTGTGTCACTGATACCGGAAGACATCGGCCAGATGACCCGAAGCATTGCCGCCAGCGATGACTGGCAACTGGTCATTGAACAGTCCGGGCACAGGGATGTGCTGAAGCTGAGATGGGTGGCGACCGCGCAATCTCCTGCCACGATCGAGGTCGATCGACAGCTGAAAACCGAGTTGATCGCGCGTTACCCGTTGATCGCGCAATTGCAGACCGATCACCTGTTGGCCCTGCACATCGAGTGCTGCTCGTTTGAGGATCTGCCGCGCCACCCCCGTTCGGGCAAATGCCTGCGCGTGCTCGATCTGCGCTGCTATGGAGCGAGAAACAAGGAGGTGCCGGATGGAACCGTTGATTCTGCGTAACTATCGCGACAGCGATGCCGAGGCCGTCAGTGTGCTGTTCCGTCAGGTGTACGGCGACCATTACGTGCAACCCCATGTCTACCTGCCGCACATGATCAGCCAGAACCACGCTGACAAACGCTGGCACTCGCTGGTCGCGGTGACCGGCGAGCAGATCTGCGGGCACGCCACACTGTTTCGCGACACCCACTCACCCATCGCGGAACTGGCCCTGAGCGTGGTTCACCCTGATACCCGGGGCCAAAATATTGCCACCCGCCTGGGCGAGCAACTGCTGACTCACGCACAGGCGCTGGGCTGTCACAACGTATCGATCAAGCAAGTGACTCATCATCCGTATACGCAGCGGATGGCTATCAACCTGGGTTTTCAAAACACCGGATTGCTGCCCGATTACGTCCCATCGCCATTCGGCAGCCCGGCGCCAGAGTCGATCGTTGTGGGTTGCCGCATGATCGACGGCTATCGCCGCCCGCTGCCCCGACAGTCCTGGCCAGACAGTTGCCGGAACTTCATGCAGCATTTATGTCAGGCTTTCGGTACGCAGGAACGAACCAGTCGCTGGCATGGTGCAGCGATTCGTCTGGAGCAACACGCTAACCGTTATGACATGTACCTCAAGCATCTGCGGCCCGCCCTGCTTGAACAGATACGCCAATTGCCCCGGCACTGGCTGATTTCGATCCGGCTCAGACTGTCACAGCAATTCGCCTGGGACCTGAGCAGGCTCGCGGCGGTAGGATTTGTGTTTACCGGGCTGGCACCCGCCGAAGGCAAGGAAGGGGGATGGCTGGCACTGTTTCACCGAGGTTACCGGCTGCGCGGGTTGACACTGCAATGCCCGCACATGCAGCAGTTACATGATCAGGCTCAGCAGCAACTCGCCCTGCACCTGAGCGAAACGCCGCGGTGACTTGAACGCATCGTGGGTCGTGCGAAATGACCCGCGCAATTTGAGCGGGTCATTTTCTGTAGCCTCAAGCCGTGGCTTTAATGCCGTCTTTAGGGGGAAGCGGCGCGTTGCCGTCGCCGTAAATCTTGAGGTTTTGCAGAACGTAGATCGCTTTTTTGAATTCAGGGATCAGGCTCTTGCCGTACGCGTTGCCATTGAGACCATTATTCTGGATCGCATCGAGCTGAGTCGCGAAATACTCCAGTGCGTTGAATTTGACATCAATGTCTTTGGTCACGCCGAAACGGTCGAACTTGTCGCCGGCATTCATCAGCGTGAAAGAGGTGATCTCCGAGATCAGCCCTCGGCTGCGCAGCATGGCGCTGAGGTTGCCCATTTGCTTGACCGAGACATTAGTCGGATCGAAGCCCTTGATATTCTTGCGCAGGCCTTGCTTGTCCATTTCGGCGACATTCAAGGCATTTGGATCGTTACCGACCATGGTGAGCATCTGCTGCACCTTGATACTTTGAGACACCTGTTTCTTCGCGCCGGTATTGCGCACCATGACGCCAGCCTTGCTCTCCCAACCGCCGACAATACCGATTGTCATGAGAAAACTCCCTGTGAAATAAACATGAAATGTCCTTTGTTGAACCACTCGGATGCCGGGGAGTATCTACCGGCCACGTAATGGCACCCAACCTTTTCATGCATTTTTTTACAATTCTCGTACATTCTCGATACAAACCAGCAATGCCCATGGATGCTGGCTTGCGAGGCGCCCGTTACACGCTTTCGAAAAGATTTTGCGCCCTGACAGACGCGTGAGTCAGCTCCATGTATCAACGCCGATACTGACCAGTCGTCAGCGCGCGCCTTTTTAGTACGCCTGTACCTCAAGCTTCCCGACGTAGCGACGATACGTTAGGGACACCCGCACTGTTTTACCCCGCCCCTAATAAGAATCGCAGCTCAAGGACCGGTTTCCATGCCCGCATTCCGCACTATTCAGGCTCGTTACACGCTGTTTCTGGTTCTGTTCATCCTGTTGCTGTCGGTACTGACCGTGGTCGGCATCAGCCAACTGGTCGCCCCCAAACTGCGTCACACCGAAGAACAGGTAGTGCTCAACCGTATCGCTGAGGTTGCCGAGCAGATTCAGGGCGAACTCAACAAGGTTCAGGCGCAACAGCGCAGCATCACCCAGACCATCCCGTTACTCGACAGCGCAGCCATCGACGCGGTGTTGCCGGGGCTGGTGGATCAGTACGGCGAGCTGAAGGTATTCGGCGGCGGGATCTGGCCGCTGCCGGGGCAGCGTGAGGCCGGACGCAACAAGTTCAGCACCTTCTGGCACCGCGACGCCTCGGGCAAACTGGCGGTGAACACGTTCTGGAACAGCGACGCGGCGCCCAACTATTACGACCAGAGCTGGTACAAGGGTGGCATGGCCACACCACGCGGTCAGTGCGCATGGGCAGCGGCTTACAAGGACGACGCCAGCGCCGAACCGCGCACCAACTGCGCCATGGCGATCCAGAAAAACGGTAACGCCTGGGGTGTTTCGACCATCGACGTGACCCTCGGCTTCTTCAATGATCTGGTGGCGCGCAAGGAGAAAGACCTCAACGCCGAAATGCTGATCATCGAAGCCGACGGCAAGATCATCAGTAACAGCTCGCGCATCAGTGGCCCGATCGTGCTGAAGAACATCAGCGAACTGGCCGGCACGTCGACGTTCGCCAGCCAGGTAAAAAACGGCCTGCAGAACCGTGATCAGGCGCAGCGCATCGAGTTCGACAACAACGGTGAAGCCAGCACCTTCTTCATGCGTCCGATTGAAGGTACGCCTTGGTTCCTCGCCACCGCCCTGCCGACGAAAATGCTCACGGCGCAACGTGATGACGTCCTCAGCACCTTGAGCCTGTTGCAGATTCCGCTGGTGATTCTGCTGGTGCTGTTGCAGGTCTATGCGATTCGCCAGTTGGTGCAGCGCATGAAAGCGTTGAAAGCCAACATTGACTTGCTGTCCAGCGGCGATGCCGATCTGACCCGACGCATCACCATCCGCGCTGAAGACGAACTCGGCGCGATCGGACACTCGGTCAACACCTTCATCGCCTATCTGCAGAACATGATCGGCGAAGTCACCCAGGCCACGGGGGCCATGGCGTCGAGCCTCGACAACCTGCAACGCACCTCGGCCCACACCAGCCAGATCCTGCTGCGTCACGCCTCGGAAACGGATCAGACCGTTACGGCGATTACCGAAATGAGTTCAACCGCCGAGAGCGTCGCGCAAAACGCCGCCGAGACCGCTGCGTTTACACAGCGCGCCAACGAAAACGCCGACCGTTCCCGGGTGGTCGTGGGCGAGGCGACCAACAGTGTGGTGGCGCTGATTGACGAGGTGGCCAGCGCCACACATAAAGTTGAAAACATGCAACAGGATGCACAGCGCATCACCGAGATCCTCGGAGTGATCGGCGCAATTGCCGGCCAGACCAACCTGCTGGCCCTCAACGCGGCCATCGAAGCGGCTCGTGCCGGTGAACAGGGTCGAGGGTTTGCCGTGGTGGCCGACGAAGTCCGCGCCCTCGCCGCCCGGACCCAGGCCAGTACGTCCGAAATCAACGAAATGTTGACTCGCCTGACGCAGGGCGTGAGCTCGTCGGTCAGCGCCATGGAAAACACCCAGGCCAGCTGTCAGTCGGCTGCCGATGCCACTGCCCGGGTCAACTCGGGCCTGGATGAAATGGCCGGCTCGGTCAGCCATATCAACAGCCTCAGCACGCAGATCGCCACCGCCGCCGAGCAGCAAAGCGCCGTGACCGAAGAGATCAACCGCAGCATGGTGCAGATCCGTCATATGGTTGATGAGCTGGTGCAGAGCGGCAAGGCCAGCGAACTGAATACCCATCAGTTACTTGAAGCCAATAGCCGGGTGAGCGCGATCATGGGACGTTTCAAAGTCCGCTGATCTCTGCTTCCCACAAGGGTTTTCTGCCCGACAGATACCCCTTGTGGGAGCGAGCTTGCTCGCGAAAGTAACCTGCCAGTCGCTGCTTCAGTGTCTGAATGACCGCATTCGCGAGCAAGCTCGCTCCCACAGGGCCATACCATCGCCAGATGTGGCCACCTGACAACTTTGTCATCTCGCGCTCAGCAACCTGACAGCCTTGATCTACGATCATCCTGCCAGCCTGCCTTGCAACAACTGGAAACATTGCGTTGATGCCTGGCGGAAAAAACCGTTCAAAATGCGTTCTTTTCTGATCGTCAGCCGAGCCGAGAATCCGTTATGCGAACCCATCTGCGTCTGGTCGCCCTGAGCGCCCTGTTCATTTCTTCCATGGCGCAAGCCGCCGACCTGATCCCGATCGAAGTGCACCGCGACGCCAATTGCGGTTGCTGCAAAAAATGGATTAGCCATCTAGAAGCCAACGGTTTCAAAGTCGAAGACCACGTCGAAAGCGACATGAGCAGCTTCAAGCAACAACATGGCATACCGCCGCGTCTGGCGTCGTGCCACACCGCGATCATCAACGGCAAATTCGTCGAAGGCCACGTGCCGGCGGAGCAGGTCCTGGCCCTGAGCAAGCGTGACGATCTGCTCGGCGTCGCCGCACCGGGTATGCCGATGGGTTCGCCGGGCATGGAAATGGACGGCATGAGCGATGCCTATCAAGTGATCGGCCTGAAAAAGGACGGCGCTGACGTTGTCGTGGCGGACTACCCGGCCCATTGATCGGCGCCGCTTACTTCGGGCTGTTCTTTGCCGCGTTCGGTGCGGCCACCTTGTTGCCGTTGCAGTCCGAGGCAGTGCTGGTCGGTTTGATCGTCAGCGAGCGTTACTGGCTGTGGGGCCTGCTTGCGGTGGCGACGCTGGGCAATGTACTCGGTTCGCTGGTCAACTGGTGGCTGGGCCGTAGCATCGAGCGCTTTCAGGATCGACGCTGGTTTCCGGTCAGCCCCGCGCACATGGCCAGGGCGCGCAAACACTATGAGCGCTACGGGCATTGGTCATTGCTACTGAGCTGGTTGCCGATCATTGGCGACCCGCTCACGCTGATTGCCGGCGTCATGCGCGAACCGCTCGGGCGCTTTCTGGTGATTGTCACTCTGGCCAAAGGTGCCCGTTATGGCGTGCTGGCCATGCTGACGCTGGGCTGGCTGGGTTGAACGTTCGGGCGCGGGCATTGCCTGTGTTTAACGTCGGCATAATCCAGCCGTTCCAGCATCGGCCGATTTCAAACGGAGTTTGACCTTATGTCTGTCACGTTTTCCCGTTGGCTCCCATCCCTGCTCCTCTGCGCCGCCCTGCCCCTGTCAGCTCAGGCTGCCACGACAGGCGAAGCCGCGCCGGAAGGCCCGGCCTACGGCCCGGAACTGCAAGGTTTCGAGTACCCCTACACGCTCAAGCACTTTGCGTTTCAGTCTCAGGGCAAATCCCTGCAGATGGGTTACATGGACGTTGCCGCCCACGGCAAGGCCAACGGCCGCACCGTGGTGCTGATGCACGGCAAGAATTTTTGCGCAGCCACTTGGGACAGTTCGATCAAGGCCTTGAGCGAGTCCGGTTACCGGGTGATCGCGCCGGATCAGATCGGCTTCTGCACCTCCAGCAAACCTGACAACTATCAGTACAGCTTTCAGCAACTGGCGACCAACACTCAGCAGTTGCTCAAAGCACTGGGCATTCAGAAATCCACGTTGCTCGGCCACTCCACCGGCGGCATGCTCGCCACCCGTTATGCCTTGTTGTTCCCTGAACAGGTCGAACAATTGGCACTGGTCAACCCGATCGGTCTGGAAGACTGGAAAGCCCTTGGTGTGCCCTATCGCACGGTGGATCAGTGGTATCAACGTGAACTCAAGGTCAGCGCCCAAGGCATTCGTGAATACGAGCGCACCACCTACTACGATGGCCGCTGGAAACCGGAATTCGACCGTTGGGTCGATATGCTCGCCGGCCTGAGCAAGGGGCCGGGCAAGACCCAAGTCGCGTGGAACTCGGCGCTGATCTACGACATGATTTTCACTCAGCCGGTGTACTACGAGTTCAAGGACCTGAAGATGCCGACCCTCCTGCTGATCGGCACATCCGACACTACGGCCATCGGCAAGGACCTCGCGCCACCTGAAGTGAAAGCGAAAATCGGCCACTATGAAGTGCTCGGCAAACAAGTGGCCAAGCTGATCCCGCAGTCGATGCTGGTGGAGTTTCCCGGCATGGGCCACGCGCCGCAAATGGAAGAACCGGCGCAGTTCCACAAAGCTCTGCTCGACTGGCTGAATACATCCAATCCGGTTCGTTGATGAGGTAAGGCTGATGGCGGTGCAGATTGCAGTGATCGATGACTGGCAGGACGTAGCCCGCGATGTGGTTGACTGGTCGGTGCTCGATAGCCTCGGCGAAGTGACGTTCGAACATGATTACCCGGCCAACAACGCCACACTGGCCGAGCGCCTGGGCCGCTATCAGGTGATTTGTGTGATGCGCGAACGCACGCGGTTCGATGAAGACCTGCTCAAGCGCCTGCCCAATCTGAAACTGCTGGTCACCGGAGGCATGCGCAACGCCGCGCTGGACATGCAGGCAGCGGCAAAACTGGGCATCAAGGTCTGCGGCACTGACAGTTACAAGCATGCCGCGCCGGAATTGACCTGGGCGCTGATCATGGCGGCGACACGAAATCTTGTGAATGAAGCCAATGCCCTGCGCGACGGTCAGTGGCAGCAAGGGCTGGGTGGCGACCTGCACGGCAAGACCCTCGGGATTCTCGGTCTGGGCAGCATCGGCCAGCGTGTCGCACAGTTTGGCCAGGTGTTTGGCATGAAAGTGATCGCCTGGAGCGAAAACCTCACCGCCGAACGGGCGCAGCAGGTTGGCGTTACGTACGTCAGCAAACAGGCATTGTTTGAGCAGGCCGACGTGTTGTCGGTGCATCTGGTGCTCAGCGAGCGCAGTCGCGGTCTGGTCGATGCGCAGGCGCTGGGCTGGATGAAACCAACGGCACTGCTGGTCAACACCGCACGCGGGCCGATTGTCGATGAAGCGGCACTGATCAAGGCGTTGCAGAAACAGCACATTGCCGGGGCGGCGCTGGACGTGTTCGAGGAGGAACCGCTGCCAGACATGCACCCGTTTCGCACATTGGACAATGTGTTGGCGACGCCGCATGTGGGGTATGTCAGTCGACAAAACTATGAGCAGTTCTTTTCGCAGATGATCGAGGATATTCAGGCTTGGGTGGCGGGTAGTCCGATTCGTCTGTTGAACTGAGAACTTCATGAATACAGTGGTGTAGCGATCATCGCCTTCGCGAGCAAGCTCGCTCCCACATTGGATCTGTGCCGGAAACAAATTTTCTGATCACTGAAGATCCCTGTGGGAGCGAGCTTGCTCGCGAAGGGGCAGTCACTGCCTCCCCAGCAACAAACTGCCCGCACCACAACAGTGCAACCGCCCTTCTCGCTAGCACAAAATCGTGACCGACCAGTCACCGTTTTGGCCCTCCCCCGCAGAAAAACCTGCACTTCGTCGGTGCGTTTGCCCCTCAAAAGCAAGGTTTTCGCTGCCTGCCAACCGATTGTCGAACAATTTACCCATTTGCTCTGGCCCGCTCTAGGATCTGGCCTAGACTGATTTTCGCAGGGCTCGACCGGTCGGTCACAGTCCGGAAAAAAAGTCGAAACTTTTGCTCTGCGCGACGGGTCATCTGAAAGGCAGGGCCAAAGCGACTGGTGCAATCCTTGCAATGGCCCGTTCACCCATTCTGCTTGCGCGTGTTGGGTAGCGTTTGCTCACCGATGCGTGGCGCGTTTGCGCCCGGCCACAGGACTTGGCCATGGACATCGCTTGTTCAAGACAAGAATCAGATCAACGAGACGGGAGATTCATATGATCAGTGCGGCATTGGATATTCAGGGAGAGCGTGCTCAGCAGGCGGTTGGTGAATCGAGCACCATCAGTGTTCCCGGCAGCCGACAGATCAACGTCCCCGGCACCAAAACGCTGACTCCGGTAGCGAGCCAGAACCCCAACAAGAAAAAAGTATTGTTCGTCACCTCGGAAATCGCCGACCTGGTCAAGACCGGCGGCTTGGGTGACGTCTCCGCTGCTCTGCCCCGGGCCATGGCCCATCTGCACGACGTGCGTGTGTTGATCCCCGGTTACCCGCAGGTGATGCACAGCGAAAATCCGATCCACATCATCGGCGAACTTGGCGGCCATGCAGCGCTGCCACCGTGCAAGATCGGCCGTATGGACATGCCGGACGGGCTGGTGATCTACGTGTTGATCTGCCCCGAACTCTACGAGCGCGAAGGCTCGCCCTACGGCGCCAACAACGGCCGTGACTGGCCCGACAACCACATTCGTTTCGCACGTTTAGGTCTGGCCGCTGCTGATATCGCCGCCAACCTCGCGCAAATTCACTGGTGCCCGGATCTGGTGCACGCCCATGACTGGCCAGCCGGCCTCGCCCCTGCCTATATGCACTGGCGCGGGCAGCGCACGCCCACCCTGTTCACCATTCACAACCTCGCCTATCAAGGCGTGACCAGCCTCGGCTCCTGCCCTGAGCTGGGCATTCCCAACCATGCCCTGCAACAGGAAGGCATGGAGTTCTACGGCAAGATGTCGTTCCTCAAGGCCGGCATGGCCTATTCGAGTCACATCACCACGGTCAGCGCCACTTACGCGCAGGAAATCACCACCCCGGATTTCGGCTGCGGCCTCGACGGTTTTCTCGCCGCCAAGACCCAGCAAGGTTTGCTCAGCGGCATCCCCAACGGCATCGATGAAAGTTGGGACGCTGCCACCGATCCGCATCTGTTCGCACCGTTCGCCATTGGTGATTGGGAAGGCAAAGCGGTCAACGCCGCGCACGTGCGTGAGCTATTTGAATTGAATGACTCAGAAGGCCCGCTGTTCGCCGTGGTGTCGCGACTGGTCTATCAGAAAGGTCTCGACCTGACGATCGCGGTATCCGAGTACATCGTGCAGAACGGTGGCCAGATCGCCATCATCGGTCGCGGTGAACCGGAAGAAGAACAAGCCATGCGCGAACTGGCGCTGCGTTTTCCAGGACAGATCGGCGTGCGCATCGGCTTCAACGAAACCGACGCCCGGCGCATGTTCGCCGGCAGCGACTTCCTGCTGATGCCATCGCGTTACGAGCCTTGCGGTTTAAGCCAGATGTACGCCCAGCGCTTTGGTTCGCTACCAGTGGCGCGCAATACTGGCGGTTTGGCCGACACCATAGAAAACGGTGTCACCGGTTTCCTCTTCGATGAGTCCACCGCTGAAAGCTATCAAGAGGCCCTGAGCCGCGCGTTCAAGGTGTTCGCCTTCCCCGAACTGCTCAATGCCATGCGTTGCCGGGCCATGGCCGCGCCGTTCAACTGGTGCAAAGCGGTTGAACCGTACGCCGAACTCTACGAACAACTGGTCGCCAAGGCGCTGGGTAAAGCTCACCACAAATAACCAGGGAGGTTCACCACGATGCCGTTACGGTCTACTGAAACCTGGCCCCACGGCGCGATCATGCTGGACGCCGAACACACGCAATTTGCGCTATGGGCGCCGGATGCGTTTTACGTCAGTGTCGAACTTGAAAACGGCCAGTCGTTACCGATGCTGTCTCAGGCAGACGGCTGGTTTGTGATCAAGGCCCGCTGTCCGGCGGGCACTCGCTACCGCTACAACATCGACGGCGAACTGGAGGTGCCCGACCCGGCCTCCAGGGCACAGGATGGCGACCTTGACCGCCACAGCGTGGTGGTCGATCCGCTGGCCTATCAATGGCGCCACACTGCCTGGCTCGGTCGGCCGTGGAGCGAAGCAGTCATCTACGAGTTGCATGTCGGTGCGCTCGGTGGCTTCGCTGAAGTCGAACAACATCTGGCGCGCCTTGCGGGCCTGGGCATCACCGCCATCGAACTGATGCCGCTGGCGCAGTTTCCCGGCGAACGCAATTGGGGCTACGACGGTGTCTTGCCCTACGCCCCGCAAGCCTCTTACGGCACGCCGGAACAACTCAAACACCTGATCGACAGCGCCCACGGCCACGGCTTGGCCGTCATTCTTGATGTGGTCTACAACCACTTCGGCCCCGACGGCAATTATCTGCATCGTTACGCGAAAGGCTTTTTCCGCGAGGACAAACACACACCGTGGGGCGCAGCGATCGATTTCCGCCGCGACGAAGTGCGCGAGTTTTTCATCGAAAACGCCCTGATGTGGTTGCTTGAGTACCGCTTCGACGGTCTGCGTCTGGACGCGGTGCATGCCATCGAGGACCCGGACTTCCTCACAGTAATGGCCCAGCGCATTCGCGCGCAGATTGACCCGAGCCGCCACGTCTGGTTGACCGTGGAAAACGAGCTCAACCAGTCCAGCCTGTTGGAATACGACTACGACGCGCAATGGAACGACGACGGCCATAACGCCCTGCACGTGTTGCTGACCGGCGAAACCGATGCCTATTACGCCGACTACGCCGCACAACCCACCGAACAGCTGGTGCGCTGCCTCAGTCAGGGGTTTGTCTTCCAGGGCCACATCACTCGCCACGGCGAACCTCGCGGCGAGTCCAGCGAACACCTGCCGTCGACAGCGTTCGTGCTGTTCCTGCAAAACCACGATCAGATCGGCAACCGTGCGTTCGGCGAGCGCCTGCATCATCTGGCCGATCCGCGCGCCGTGCAGGCAGCGACCGTGTTGTTGCTGCTGTCACCGATGATTCCGTTGATGTTCATGGGCGATGAGTTCGCCGCCGAGCAGCCGTTCCTGTTTTTCACCAGTCACCACGGCGAACTGGCGAAACTGGTGCGTGAAGGACGACGCAATGAATTCGCCGCGTTCAGCGCCTTCACCGATCCGCACAAGCGCGAGCAGATTCCTGACCCGAATGCTGAAAAAACCTTCCACGCCTCACAGCCAAGGTTGATCGGCCATGGCAGCGAAAAACAGCAGGAAACCCTCGCGCTCTACCAAACGCTCCTGCAATTTCGGCATCAGTACATCATTCCCCATCTGTCCGGCACGCAAGCGCTCGGCGCCCATATGCTCGGGTATGGCGCGGTCAGCGCGCGCTGGCGTCTGGGCAATGGCAGCGAGCTGCGAATTGACCTGAACCTCAGCGACACGCCAGTGGTCAACCCTCCACAGACCGAGGCCGTGTGGTTGTTTCAACAGCCACCCGCCGTCGATCTATCGGAATCGGGCGTACTGCCCGCGTATTGCGCGCTTGTCAGCCTCACGGCCGCAACCCCTTTGCAACCTCTGAATGGAGAGCGCCTATGAGCGATGCGCAACTGGAAATTCTCGCAAGCCGCGCCGGCCTCGCCGTCGACTGGATCGACGCCAACGGCCGCCCGCAAAAAGTCGCCCCGGCGGTGCTGCGCAATGTCCTGATCGGCCTCGGCCACCCCGCCAGCACGGCGCAGGAAATCGACGCCAGCCTGTTGGAACTGCAAGCCGTTCAACAAGACCGCCACCTGCCGCCGCTGTTGACCGCCGATGTCGGGGTCGGCGTGGATCTGGCGCGGTACTTCGCACCCGAGACACCGTGTGAAATCCACCTTGAAGATGGCTCGCGGCTGAACCTGAAACTCGATTCCGAAGCGATATTGCCGGGACTGATCCCGGTCGGCTATCAACAGGTGCACATCAGCGATCAGTATTTCACCTTGGCCGTGGCCCCGGAGCGCTGCTTCAGCGTCGGCGATGCGGTGGATAATCCGATTCCCCGTGTCTGGGGCCTGAGTGCGCAGTTGTATTCGCTGCGCCGCGCAGGCGACGGCGGCTTCGGCGACACTCAAGCACTGGAAGACCTGGTCCGCGTGGCCGGTGAACGCGGCGCCGATGCTTTGGCGATCAGCCCGCTGCACGCCATGTTCAGCGCCGACACCGGGCGCTACAGCCCATATTCGCCATCCAGTCGGTTGTTCCTCAATTCTCTTTACGCAGCACCCGGGGCCATTCTCGGTGAGCGCGCCTTGCGTGATGCGATCGACGCGGCCGGCCTGGCCGAGCAGTTCGCGCAACTGGAAGACCTGACACTGATCGACTGGCCGAGCGCCGCCGACGCCAAGCAGAAACTCTTGCAAGCCTTGTACGAAGGTTTCATCGCCGGTGAGCATCCGCTGCACCCGGACTTCGCCAGTTTCCGCCACGCTGGTGGCGAAGCGCTGGAAAACCACTGCCGTTTCGAAGCGATTCAGGAAATGCGCGCCGCCCGTGGCGAAAACCTCGACTGGCGGCAATGGCCGGAGCACTGGCATGACCCACGCGGCGCGGCGCTCGAAGCCTTTGCCGAAGAGTACGCCGAACGCATCGGCTATTTCGCTTTTTGCCAATGGCTGATCCACCGTTGCCTGGAACGTGCGCAAACCGCCGCCCGCAGCGCTGGCATGGGCATCGGCCTGATCGCCGACCTCGCCGTCGGGGCCGATGGCGCCGGCAGTCAGGCCTGGAGCTTTCAGGATGAGTTGCTCGCCTCGCTCACCGTCGGCGCGCCGCCGGATATTCTCAATCGTTCCGGTCAGGGCTGGGGGATTTCCGCCTTCTCTCCGGAAGGCCTGATCCGCAACGGCTTTCGCGCCTTCATCGACATGTTGCGGGCCAATTTCGCCCATGCCGGCGGCTTGCGCATCGACCACGTGATGGGCCTGCAACGCTTGTGGGTGATCCCCAACGGCGCGGCGCCGGCCGATGGCGCGTACCTGTATTACCCAGTGGACGATCTGCTGCGATTGTTGACCCTTGAATCCCATCGTCATCAGGCCATCGTCCTCGGCGAAGACCTCGGCACCGTGCCCGACGGCTTGCGCGAAAAACTCAGCGCGCGGGGGATGCTCGGCATGCGCGTACTGTTGTTTGAACAGGACAACACTTATTTCAAACCGATACTCGACTGGCCGGACAACGCGCTGGCGACCACCAGCACCCACGACCTGCCGACACTCAACGGCTGGTGGCATGGCCGCGACATCGACTGGAATGCACGCCTGGGTTTTGTCGATGCCAACGGTGAAATCGAATGGCGGCACCACCGACAACGTGAGCGCGAAGGCTTGCGCAACGCCTTGAGTCAGGACCCGCAGAATTTTCGCGAGGAATCCCACGAGGCCGATCAAGTGGTCGATGCCGCTGTGCGTTTTCTCGGCCACACCCGCGCACCACTGGTGCTGTTACCGCTGGAGGATGCGTTGGGCATCAACGAGCAAGCCAATTTTCCGGGCACCATCGACGCCCATCCGAACTGGTCACGACGTTTGCCCGGCACCAGTGAAGCACTGCTCGATGACGCTGACGCCGCGCGACGTCTGGAACTGCTCGCCTGTGCGCGTCTTCAGGCTGCCGAGCGTGACCAATGAATCAAACGCTCATTCAGCCTCTGCGCGCGACCTTGCGCCTGCAATTTCATAAAGGCTTCACTCTGGAACAAGCGGTGCCGCTGGTGCCGTACTTTGCCAGTCTTGGCATCAGCCACATTTATGCCTCGCCGCTACTCGCCGCGCGGGCCGGCTCGATGCACGGTTACGACGTGGTCGACCCGACCCGGGTCAACCCGGAACTCGGTGGCGAGCCAGCGTTAAGGCGCCTGGTCAGCACCCTGCGCGAACACAACATGGGGCTGATCCTCGACATCGTTTCCAACCACATGGCCGTCGGTGGCAACGACAACCCGTGGTGGCTCGACTTGCTGGAATGGGGTCGGCTCAGCCCTTACGGCGAGTTCTTCGACATTCAGTGGCATTCGCCCGACCCGTTGATGGAGGGCCAGTTGCTGCTGCCGTTTCTCGGCAGCGATTACGGCGTGGCCTTGCAGGAAGGCACGCTGAAATTGCAGTTCAACGCGCAGACCGGCAGCTTTTACGTCGAACATTACGACCATCACTTCCCGATCTGCCCGAGTGACTACGGTGAGATCCTCAAACACCAAGAGACGCTGAAATCCCTCGCTGACCGGTTCAACACGCTCAGTTATCAGACCGATGCACATTCGCTGGCGATGCCACTGAAGGAAGAGTTGCGCGAACTGGCGAACGATCCGCAGACGCTTGAAGCAATTCAAAGCAACCTTGAGCATTTCGACTCAATGATCGAAGCAGGCTTCCAGGCGCTGCATCAGTTGCTCGAGCGCCAAAGCTATCGCCTCGCCAGTTGGCGCACGGCAGCAGATGACATCAACTGGCGGCGCTTTTTCGACATCAACGAACTTGGCGGGCTACGGGTCGAGCGCCCGGCAGTGTTCGAAGCCACCCACGGCAAGATCTTCCAGTTGATTGCCGAAGGGCTGGTCGATGGTTTGCGCATCGACCACATCGACGGCCTCGCCGACCCGCGTGGCTATTGCCGCAAATTGCGCCGCCGGGTTGATCTGCTGGCACCGGGCAGGCACTTGCCGATCTACGTCGAGAAGATCCTCGGCGCTGGTGAAACCCCGCGCCGCGACTGGACGGTGGATGGCACCACCGGTTACGAGTTCATGAATCAACTATCGCTGCTGCAACACGACCCGGACGGCGAATACGTGCTCGGCGACCTCTGGCAACGGCGCACCGAACGCCCGGCCGCATTCATCGAAGAAGCGCAACTGGCGCGTCAGCAGATTCTCAACGGCTCGCTGGCCAGTGATTGCGAGAGCGTCGCCCAGGCCCTGTTGCAAGTCGCCCGTGATGACCTGATGACCCGCGACCTGACCCTCGGCGCGATCCGCCGGGTGTTGCAGGCGTTGATCGTGCATTTCCCGGTGTATCGCACATACATCAGCGCCATGGGCCGCTCGGCGCAGGACGAGGTGTTTTTCCAGCAGGCCATGGACGGAGCCCGACAAACGCTGAGCGAAGCCGACTGGCCGGTGCTCGATTGCGTCGCAGGCTGGCTGGGCGGGACCCCATGGCGGCAAAAACCGCGCGGGCGCTCACGCAAGATTCTCAAGCATGCCTGCGTACGCTTTCAGCAACTGACTTCACCGGCAGCGGCCAAAGCCGTGGAAGACACCGCGCTGTATCGCTCGGCGGTGCTGCTGTCACGCAATGACGTCGGCTACAACACCGAGCAATTCAGTGCCCCGGTCAGCGACTTTCATGCAGTCAATCTGCAACGGCTGAACGACTTCCCCGACAACTTGCTGGCCACCGCCACCCACGATCACAAACGTGGCGAAGACACTCGCGCACGTCTGGCTGTGCTCAGCGAGCGCAGCCATTGGTATGCCGAGCAGATCGAGTTGTGGCGCGCCCTCGCCCGCCCCGTTCGGGTTGACGAGCAGATGCCGTCGAGCGGCGATGAGCTGATCCTCTATCAAGCGTTGCTCGGCAGCTGGCCGCTGCAACTGCGCGATGACGATCAGGCCGGGTTCGCCGACTACGCCAAACGCATCTGGCAATGGCAGCAGAAAGCCCTGCGCGAAGCCAAGCTGCAAAGCAGTTGGAGTGCGCCTAACGAAGCCTATGAAAACGCCGCGCAGGCGTTCACGGAAAAACTCCTTACCGGTGAGGACGGCGAACTGCTGCGCGCGGCGCTGAGCAAGACCGTCAACAGCATCGCCGCCGCCGGCGCCCTCAACGGCTTGGCGCAAACCTTGCTGCGCATGACCGTGCCGGGGGTGCCGGATCTGTATCAGGGCAATGAGTTCTGGGACTTCAGCCTGGTTGATCCGGACAACCGCCGGCCGGTGGATTACGCCGCTCGCGAGCACGCACTGGAGGCGCCATTGCCACCTGTGGAACTGTTGGCGAATTGGCGTGACGGGCGCATCAAACAAGCCTTGATTGCGCAAGTGTTGAACCTGCGCATCGAGCATGCCGAGTTGTTCCGGCGTGGTGACTACCAGCCGTTGGAAGTGCTCGGCAGTCAGGCGCACAACGTGCTCGCATTTGCCCGCGAACACGAGGGAATACAGGCCATCGTGATCGTGCCGATCCGTTGTGCAACCCTGCTGGAAAACGGTGCTGTACCCCAGGTCGATGCGCTGCGCTGGGGCGATACGCGGGTGGTTCTACCGTTCGCCGCCTCTGACACAAACCTGAAGGGACTTTTTTCAAGCAGCGCAGTCACAAAAAACAGGGAGCTGAATATCAGCGACGCGCTGGGGGATGTCCCGGTCAATCTCTTTATCCAACACTTAACACAAGCATGAGTTCAGTTCAGGAGCATTGCGATGAGTACCGACGATAAACGCATCCGCGAATTCGCCTATCAAATCTGGGAATCGGAAGGCCAACCTGATGGTCAGGAGGCGCGCCATTGGGAGATGGCGCGCAAGCTCGCTGAAGCCGAAGCGCTGGCACCGAAGAAACCACCAAAAGCCGCTGGTAGCAAAGCCGCGGGCAAAACCGCCGAGCCCAAAGCTCCGGTCGCCAAACCGAAACCTGCGGCCAAGGCCAAACCGGCCAGCGCTGCAAAAGTGATTCCCCCGGGCGAAAAACCCGCTGAGAAAAAGCCTCGAGCGCCGAAGAAGCCTTCGGCGATCTGACGCTCTAACCGGATTATTGAACTGAATGACTGTGTGGCGGGTTCGCTCGCCACCATGGGCTGACTCGCCCTGAAGAAATACACAAATCCCTTGTGGGAGCGAGCTTGCTCGCGAATGCGATCTGCCATTCAACATTGAAGTCGACTGACACTCCGCCTTCGCGAGCAAGCTCGCTCCCACAGGGGATTGGTGTTAACCGAACTACCCCCGATTTTTGCAGGAGCAATCATGACCCGTCCAAAGAAAGCCGAACCCACCGCGCACGCCGAGCCATCCAGAATCCGCGAAGGCCTGCCCTTCCCGCTCGGTGCGACCTGGGATGGGCTGGGGGTGAACTTTGCCCTGTTCTCCGCCAACGCCACCAAGGTCGAACTGTGCATCTTCGACGATACCGGCGAAGTCGAGCTGGAACGCATCGAACTGCCGGAATACACCGACGAGATCTACCATGGCTATCTACCCGATGCGCATCCCGGACTGATTTACGGCTACCGCGTTTACGGCCCGTACGATCCGGCCAACGGTCACCGTTTCAACCACAACAAATTACTTATCGACCCGTACGCCAAGCAATTAGTGGGCGAATTGAAATGGTCGGAAGCGCTGTTCGGCTACACCATCGGCCATCCCGATGCCGACCTCAGTTTCGACGAACGCGACAGCGCGCCGTTTGTGCCCAAGTGCAAAGTCATCGACCCGGCGCACACCTGGGGCAACGACCATCGCGTCAGCGTGCCGTGGGACAAAACCATCATTTATGAAACCCACGTACGCGGCATCAGCATGCGTCACCCCTCGGTGCCGGAGAACGTACGCGGCACTTTCGCCGGGCTGATGGTTGACGATGTGCTTGAACACATTCGCAAGCTCGGCGTGTCCACTGTCGAGTTGCTGCCGATTCACGCCTTCGTCAACGACCAGCATCTGCTGCACAAAGGCATGACCAATTACTGGGGCTACAACAGCATCGCCTTCTTCGCCCCGGACCCGCGCTATCTGGCCAGCGGCAAAATCGCCGAGTTCAAGGAGATGGTTGCGCACTTGCACGAAGCCAATCTCGAAGTGATTCTCGACGTGGTCTATAACCACACCGCCGAGGGCAACGAGCAAGGCCCGACCCTGTCGATGCGCGGCATCGACAACGCCTCGTACTACCGCTTGATGCCCGACGACAAGCGCTTCTACATCAACGATTCCGGCACCGGCAACACCCTCGATCTGAGCCACCCGTGCGTGCTGCAGATGGTCACCGACTCGTTGCGCTACTGGGCCAGCGAAATGCACGTCGACGGCTTCCGCTTCGACCTGGCGACCATTCTCGGCCGTTATCACGACGGTTTCGACGAACGTCACAGCTTCCTCGTCGCCTGCCGCCAGGACCCGGTGCTGCGTCAGGTGAAAATGATCGCCGAGCCGTGGGACTGCGGCCCCGGTGGCTACCAGGTCGGCAACTTCCCGCCGGGCTGGGTCGAGTGGAACGACAAGTTCCGCGACACCGTGCGCGCCTTCTGGAAAGGTGACGACGGTCAGGTTGCCGATTTCGCCAGTCGCATGACCGCCTCGGGCGAGATGTTCAACCAGCGTGGACGGCGGCCGTATTCTTCGGTGAACTTCATCACTGCTCATGACGGTTTCACCCTCAACGACCTCGTGTCGTACAACGACAAACACAACGAAGCCAACGACGAGAACAACCAGGACGGCAGCAACAACAACCTGTCGTGGAACCACGGAGTCGAAGGCCCGACTGACGATCCCGAGATCAACGCCCTGCGCCATCGGCAGATGCGCAATTTCTTCGCCACGCTGCTGCTTTCCCAGGGCACGCCGATGATCGTTGCCGGTGACGAATTTGCCCGCACTCAGGACGGCAACAACAACGCCTACTGCCAGGACAGTGAGATCGGTTGGGTCAACTGGGACCTGAGCGAGGACGGCAAGGCACTGCTCAAATTCGTCAAACGCCTGATCAAGTTGCGACTGGCCTATCCGATCCTGCGCCGAGGGCGCTTCCTGGTCGGCGAGTACAACGAGGACATCGGCGTCAAGGACGTCACCTGGCTGGCACCGGACGCCACCGAGATGACCACCGAACACTGGCATGACGCGCACAACCGCTGCCTGGGCATGTTGCTCGACGGCCGCGCGCAAGAAACCGGGATTCGCCGCAAGGGTGCGGATGCGACGCTGCTACTGGTGGTCAACGCCCATCATGACATCGTCAATTTCACCTTGCCGGAAGTGCCGGAGGGTAGCTTCTGGACGTGCATGATCGACACCAATCAGCCGTCGATCCGTGGCCAGGAACGCTTCGATTTCGGCCACGAATACTCGGTTACCGGGCGCTCGTTGCTGCTGTTCGAACTGCAACGTGATGAAGAAGATTGATATGGATCTGCACAATTATCTCGCCCGGCGTCCGGCGGATTATCCGCACACCGTAGCCCTCGGCGATTGCCTGCGGGCGCTGGTCGAGGCCGGGCTGGATCGGTTGCCGTTACCGGGCAGCGGTCACACCCTGGAACGCTTTCAGCGGCTGGCCGAGGTCGGCGGACATGATCTGGGTTTGTGCAAATTGTTCGAAGGTCATACCGACGCACTGGCGATCATCGAGCAATTGGGCGGCTCGCCGACACCGGGCAGTACGTGGGGCATGTGGGCTGCGGAACCGCCGCAGGCGCGGGTCAAGGTCAGCCCGGCCGGGCACATGGTCGCACTGCATGGACGCAAGGCATGGTGCTCCGGCGCCGCCGTGCTCAGCCATGCCTTGCTCACCGCGTGGGATGGCGACGAGCAGCAACAACTGGTCGCCGTCGCCCTCGATCAACCGGGCGTCACCGTCACCGAGCAGGGTTGGCAAGCTGTGGGCATGGCCGCCACCGGCAGCGTTGAAGTGCTGTTCGACGGCGCCGAAGCGCAGGCCATCGGCAACCCCGGCGACTATCTGCAACGTCCGGGTTTCTGGCAGGGCGGGATCGGCATTGCCGCGTGCTGGTACGGTGCCGCGCGGCAAATCGCCGAAGCCTTGCGCAGCCACTGTGGCCAACGCTCGGAACCCCACGCGCTCGCCCATCTCGGCGCGGTCGACAGCGCCTTGCAGGCCGCCGCCGATGTCCTGCGTTTCAGCGCCTTGCACATCGATGCACATCCCGAGGACCACGCCGAACTGCTGGCACGTCGTGCCCGCGCGGTGGTCGAGCAATCGGCCGAACAGGTGATGCGTGAAGTCGGTCGCGCGCTCGGCGCCGGGCCATTTTGCAAGGATCGGCATTTTGCCCGGCTCAGCGCCGATCTGCCGGTGTTCCTGCGCCAGAGCCATGCCGAACGGGATCTGGCCGCCCTCGGGCAATTGGTGGCCGGGCACTCCACGGAGGCATGGGCACTATGAAAACCAATCCGATTGTCGGCCAGGGCACCAGCCTGCATCAGTGGCAGGCTTCGCGGCATCTGGCGGAGCTGGACAGCATCGACATCCTCAGTCTGGTGCCACCGGGCGCGCGGGCGGTGATAGTGGCGCCACACCCGGACGACGAAGTGCTCGGTTGTGGTGGTTTGCTGCAATTGCTCGCCGCTGCTGGCCGGCCTCTGCAATTGATGTCGGTGACCGACGGCAGCGCCAGTCACCCCGGTTCCACTCGCTGGCCGGTGGCACGATTGAGCGTGGTACGTCCGCAGGAGTCGGCGGAAGCACTGCGCCGCCTCGGTCTGCCAATGCATCGTGTGAAGTGGCTGCGCGGCGGTTTCACCGACACCCAAGTCGCGGCTCAGGAAGCTGAGCTGGTCGATTTCATCGCGCGTCATCTGCGTCCCGACGATGTGCTGTTCACCACGTGGAGCGAGGACGGTCATTGCGACCACGAAGCCGTCGGTCGCGCCAGCGCCGAAGCTGCGCGCCGTGTCGGGGCAACCTGCCATGAACTGCCGGTGTGGACCTGGCACTGGGCGACCCCGGAAGACGCCTTCGTACCGTGGCAACGCGCACGCAAGATTCTTCTGACGCCGGCGCAAGTCGCGCGCAAGCGCCACGCGGTGCACGCCTTCGCCAGTCAACTTGAAGGCGATCCTGACGCCGGACTCGGCCCGGTACTGGCGCCCTATGTGCTCGATCGCCTCCTGCAGCCCTTCGAAGTGGTGTTTCTATGAGTGTCGAGGATCGCTATTTCGATGGCTTGTTTGCCGGCAACGACGACCCGTGGGCCTTTCGCGATCGCTGGTACGAGCAGCGCAAACGCGCGATCACCCTCGCCGCCCTGCCGCGTCCGCACTATCGGGCCATCTTTGAGCCGGGCTGTGCCAATGGTGAGTTGAGCGCCGAACTCGCCGGCCGTTGCGATCGCTTGCTGTGCTGCGACACCGCCAGTGCGGCGGTGACCTTGGCGCGCACGCGTTTGAGCCTGTTCGATCACGCCGAAGTGCGACAAAACCGTCTTCCCGGCGACTGGCCGGAGGAAAAATTCGACCTGATTGTATTTAGCGAGATCGGCTACTACCTCGATGGCGAAGATCTGACAGACGTGATCCGTCGGGCCAGTGATTGCCTGACTGCCGACGGCCAGTTCCTCGCCTGCCACTGGCGTCCGCCCATCGATGGCTGCCCGCTGAATGCACGGCAGGTCCATGATCTGATCCACGAAAAATTGCATCTGCCTCGGCTGGTTCTGCATCAGGAAGCGGACTTCATTCTTGAGGTATGGAGCCGCGAACCGCGCTCGGTGGCAACACTGGAGGGCTTGCGATGATCGGCATTCTGATACCGGCGCACAACGAGGAAGACTTGCTCGACGACTGCCTGAGCGCGGCCATGCGCGCCAGCCGCCACGGTTTGCTGGCTGGCGAAAAGGTTGAAGTGTTGGTGGTGCTCGACAGCTGCACCGACCGCTCGGCGCAGATTGTCAGCCGCTATCCGGTGCTGAGCCTGCATATCGATGCACGCAATGTCGGCCAGGCCCGGGCAGCCGGCGCACAGCTGTTGCTGGAACGCGGCGCGCGCTGGATCTCCTGTTCGGATGCCGACAGCCGCGTCGCCGATGACTGGCTGGTGGCACAGCTGGGGTTGGGTGCCGACGCGGTATGCGGTACCGTCACCGTCGAACGCTGGCACGAGTCGTTCGATGAAGCGGCGCAAATCCGCTATCACCGGGATTACCGTGCCTGCGATGGCCATCGGCATATCCACGGCGCCAATCTGGGCATCAGCGCAGATGCCTATCGCTGGGCCGGGGGCTTTAAACCGTTGGCGTGCGACGAAGATGTACAGTTGGTGCGCGAGTTGGAACTGGACGGCGCGAACATCGCCTGGAGCCATCGCCCGCAAGTGCTCACCAGCGCGCGGTTCGACAGTCGTGCGCGCGGTGGCTTTGGTGACTATCTGCGAAATCTGGCACAGATGGAGCAAAAAAAAGCGGATCAGATTGATCTGTGACGCGACGAACTTCGCATCATGAGCAATACTCTGCTGCGCGGCAATCCAGGGTTTGGAGCGTCGCTGGGCATTCAACCAGCCTTCACGGGTCAGCGGTGACTGGCAATCATTGCCACGCACACGACTGAGGGCGAAACAACACAAGGACGTCACACATGAAACCGTTAACCCTCAGCGACAGCAGTACGTCGGCGCAAATCTGGAACAGCGCCGCGCAACTGGACAACATCCCCGTCATCAATACCCGCAGTCTGGTGCCCGACGGTGCCCGCGCCGTGGTCATCGCGCCGCATCCGGGCGATGAAGTGGTCACCTGTGGCGGCCTGCTGCAATTACTCTCCAGCCTTGGTCATCCACTGCAATTGCTCTCGATCACCGATGGCAGCGCCAGCCATCCGGGTTCACGGCAATGGTCGGAAAAACGCCTGAGCGTGTTCCGCCCCCAGGAAAGCGTCGAGGCCCTGCGCCGTCTCGGCTTGCCAATGCACAGCCTGAAATGGGTGCGTGGCGGCTTCACCGACAACGCTCTGTGCGACCAGCAAGCGCAAGTGACCGAGTTTATCAGCCGTTACCTGCGCCCCGGTGACGTGGTGTTCAGTACCTGGCGCGGCGATGGCAACGATGACCATGAAGCGGTGGGTCGGGCCAGCGCCCAAGCGGCGGAACAGGCCGGGGCGACCTTCCACGATGTACCGGTGTGGGCCTGGCACTGGCCCGAGCGCGACCAGCAACTGATCCCTTGGGAACGCGCGCGCAAACTACGCCTCGACACCTGGACCGTGGCGCGCAAGAGCCACGCCACTCACGCCTATGCCAGCCAGTTGAAGGGCGAACCGGCGATCGGCATCGCACCGATGCTGCCACCGGTGATTCTCGAAAGAATGCGCCTGCCCTATGAAATCGTTTTCGTCTGAATCTCTGATTCCCTGTGGGAGCGAGCTTGCTCGCGAAGAGGCCGTCACATTCAATATTCGTATCGACCGGTACGACGCCTTCGCGAGCAAGCTCGCTCCCACAGGGTTTGATGTGCAATCGAAATTATCCAGAAGGAACTGCCGCCCCTCCCCATCAGTCGCATGAATAAGCGGCCCGCAATCCAGAGGAGTGAACGTGTCCAGCGATCCCAAGCGTCATGTTGTCGACGCGCCCGTCATCCATCGTTTAAGGGTGTTGACGGTCAACACCCACAAGGGTTTCACCGCACTCAATCGGCGTTTCATTCTGCCGGAACTGCGTGAAGCGGTGCGCAGCACCTCGGCCGACCTGGTGTTTCTGCAGGAAGTGGTGGGTGAACACGAACGCCATTCGAGCCGTTACAACGAATGGCCGCAAACCTCGCAATACGAGTTTCTCGCCGACAGCATGTGGAGCGATTTCGCTTACGGGCGCAACGCCGTCTATCCCGACGGCCACCACGGCAATGCGCTGCTGTCGAAATACCCGATCCGTGAATACCGCAACCTCGATGTGTCGATCACCGGCCCAGAACGCCGTGGCCTGCTGCACTGTGTGCTTGACGTGCCAGGTCACGCTGAGGTCCACGCGATCTGCGTGCATTTGAGTCTGCTCGAAAGCCATCGGCAATTGCAGCTGCAATTGCTCTGTCAGTTGCTCGAATCCCTGCCCGACGATGCCCCGGTGATCATCGCCGGTGACTTCAACGACTGGCAGTTACAGGGCAACGCCGCGCTTGCCCGTCGCGATTACCTGCACGAAGCCTTCGAGCGTCATCACGGCCGCCCGGCGAAGACCTATCCGGCGCGGTTTCCGTTGCTGCGACTGGACCGGATCTACCTGCGCAATGCCAGCAGCCATGACCCACGGATCCTCGGCAACAAGCCGTGGACACACCTGTCGGATCATCTGCCACTGGCGGTAGAGGTGCACCTGTAGCCGCAATAGTGACAGCAATGCAGGAGAAGATGGGGCAGCTCATTCGGCAGTTGAAAAATTACCGGCAGACCATCTGTCGGTAACTGGACACCTCTGAGTCGGGGCTTTCGTTGCGTTTTTCCATACAAACAACCACTTAGTTATGTGCATAAAAACAAACGCTTGCAAAACCTGTTTTGCCACTACCGCTCATCGTTCAAATTCTTGACGCGGACTCGCGACTCTTCTTATCTCTACCTTACTACCCCCGGAATCACTACCCGGGACGAGCCTTCGGACACTCGCGAAATCGAGCGGTCACGGTTCGCCCCGCTCCATTCGGTCGCCCCTCGTTCGGGGTAGGAGAGACGCCACACAGAGAGAATGCATGCGCCTGCAAGGTAGACCTCCATGAAAACTTCCATCAGCCCACACGAGATCAAAATCACTTTCTGCACAGTGTCTAGTTCTATCTTGCTGTGCTCATCCATGGAGGCGCAGGCCGGTCCTGCGGCGGATGAAACCACCCCGTGGTATAGCGCAGATGTGCCGGTGATGACATTGCCTACCACCGTCATCACCCCAGGCCCGCAACGCTTCAGTCCACGCCCCGATCTGCAAGGCACGCGCCTGATCACCGAAGACCTCGCTCCGTCGGCCTGGGATGAGTTGTACGGCAGAAGCGCCCGGCAGGCGCAAACCGATGTGCTGTCGTCAGGCTACGCGATGCCCGGCAGCGGCCACTTCAAAGGGCCAGCCGTGCTGACCGTGCAAGGTGGCGGACATACTCAGACCATCGGCCTGATCGGCGGCGTCAACCAGATTCAAGCCAGTGGCAACGGCATGCTCACCAGTCGCGCTTTGGCCGATCCGAACAGTGACACCCTCAATCTGCAAGGCCAGAGCCTCGGTGCCTACTACAGCCTCACCGGTGCCCAAGGCTGGCACGTTGATCTCTCGGCCAGCGGCGGCCGGGTCAGTGGTTTCAGTCGCAACGGCCAAGGCGCCCGGCAAGCCACTGAAGGCAGCGCGATGACCTTCTCGGTGGAAGGCGGTTTTCCGATTGGCCTGAGTGACAACTGGGTGGTCGAACCGCAGGCGCAATTGATCAATCAACGCATCACCCTCGACACGCCGTACGCCGGCTCGGGCAATGCTTCTTCCACCGATCTGACGGCGTGGAGCGGTCGCGTTGGTGCACGGTTGAAAGGCAGTTACGATTTGAATGGCTTGCCGGTCGAGCCCTATGTACGCACCAACCTGTGGCACACGGTGTATACCGGCAGCACGGTGACGCTGGATCAGGTCGACAAGATCAGCAGCAGCCGCAAGTCATCCACCGTTGAGTTGGGACTGGGGCTGGTGGCGCGAGTGACGCCGGCGGTGAGTCTGTATGTCAGTGCCGATTACAGCAGTGATGTCGATGACAATGATCTGAACGGGATCATTGGCAGCCTTGGGGTGCGGATGCGCTGGTGAGCGTCAGGTCACCGAAGCCCCCTGTGGGAGCGAGCTTGCTCGCGAAAGCGGTTGAGCACTCAACATCATCGTTGACTGACAAACCGCCTTCGCGAGCAAGCTCGCTCCCACAGGTTTTACAGTGCCTTGGATCAACCCTCCGGTTTGAGGATCAACACCGCCAACGGCGGCAGGTTCAGTTCCAGCGACAACGACTGACCATGGCTCGGCACTTCCTCGGTAAACGCCCCGCCGCCATTGCCGTAATTGGAACCGGCATAGGTGTCGGCATCGCTGTTGAGCAGCTCAGTCCAGCGCCCGGCAAACGGCACACCGACGCGATAGGCCTGACGCGGCACCGGGGTGAAGTTGGCCACCACCAGCACCGGTTTACCCTCCTTGCTCCAGCGCAGCCAGGCATAAACGCTGTTGATCGCATCGTCGCCGATCAACCACTGAAAACCCTGCGGCGCGTCGTCCTGGTCGTGCAGCGCCGGTTCCTCGCGGTACAGCCGATTGAGATCGCCGACCAGTTTCTGCACGCCTTTGTGTTCGGAATACTGCAGCAGATACCAATCCAGCTGCTGATCGTGATTCCACTCGCGCCACTGGCCAAATTCGCAACCCATGAACAACAGCTTCTTGCCCGGATGGGTCCACATGAAACTCAAGTAGGCGCGCAGGTTGGCGAATTTCTGCCAGCGATCACCAGGCATCTTGTCGATCAGCGAATGCTTGCCGTGCACCACTTCATCGTGGGAGATCGGCAGGATGAAACGCTCGGACCAGGCGTAGACCAGGCCAAAACTCAACTCGTTGTGATGATGCGCGCGGTACACCGGGTCCTGCTGAATGTAATGCAACGAATCGTGCATCCAGCCCATGTTCCATTTGTAGGCAAACCCCAGACCGCCCTGCTGCGTGCTCTGGCTGACGCCGGGCCACGCCGTGGATTCCTCAGCGATTACCAGTGCGCCCGGTGCTTCCAGTTCAACCACATCATTCAAGTGCCGCAGGAAGTCGATGGCTTCCAGATTTTCCCGACCGCCATGCCGATTCGGCACCCATTCACCGGCCTTGCGCGAATAGTCGCGATACAACATCGAAGCGACCGCGTCGACGCGCAAACCATCGACATGGAAATGCTTCAACCAGTGCAGCCCGGACGCGAGCATGTAGCCATGCACCTCGGTGCGCCCGAGGTTGTAGATCAGCGTGTCCCAATCCTGATGGAAGCCTTCCAGCGGGTTGCCATACTCGTACAGCGCGGTGCCATCGAACTGCGCCAGACCATGGGTATCGGTCGGAAAATGCGCGGGTACCCAGTCAAGGATCACGCCGATCTCGGCCCGGTGGCAGGCGTCGACGAATTCGGCAAACTGCGCCGGCGTGCCATACCGCGCGCTCGGCGCAAATTGCGAGAGCAGTTGATAACCCCAGGAACCACCGAACGGATGTTCCATGATCGGCATCAGTTCAATGTGGGTGAAACCCAGTTCCTTGACGTAGGGAATCAGCCGCTCAGCCAACTCCGGCCAGGTGTACTGGCGCGCCACTTCACCGAGATCATCCAGCTCGCATTGCCACGAACCTGCGTGCAGTTCATAGATCGACAGCGGCGCCGAATGCTTGTGACGGTCACGGCGGCTGTTCATCCAGTCCTGATCCTGCCAGTCGATCTGCAGCGGCTCAGCGACTTTCGACGCGGTGTCCGGCGGCAGACTGGTGGCCAGCGCCATCGGATCGGCCTTGAGCGGTAGAATTCCGTGAGCGCCGAGAATTTCGTATTTGTACAATTCGCCCGCTTGCAGGCGCGGGATGAACAGTTCCCAGACCCCGGACGGATGACGCAAGCGCATCGGATGGCGGCGACCGTCCCAGACGTTGAAATCACCCACCACCGACACGCGCCGGGCATTCGGCGCCCACACGGCAAAACGCACACCGTCGACGCCATCAACGGTTTTCAGCTGGGCGCCGAGGCATGCGCTGAGGTCGCGATGATTGCCCTCGGCAAACAGATACAAATCCATTTCACCGAGTAACTGGCCGAAGCTATACGGATCCTCGGCAACCTGCTCGCCGCCTGCCCAGCGCGTGCGCAACTGATAAGACCGCGCCTGATCGAAATGGCCGACAAACAGCCCCGGCGTTTCGGTCTGCTCCAGCGGACCGCGTTCTTCACCGCTGTCCTTGTCCAGCACCACGACACTCAACGCGCCGGGTAGATAGGCGCGAATAAACTGCCCGCCAGCGCCATCGCCGTGCGGGCCAAGAATGGAAAAAGGGTCGTGATGTTCAGCACGGACCAAGGCATCGATATCTTTTGCCGAGGGCAGCAATGCTTCTTTGACCTGACCCTGTTCCTTGTTCGAGAAACTCATGACTACTCTCCACCAAGATCGGAAAAGGGTTTAAGCCCCGTCAATAACCCATACAAACCGTGCAATGGCACGGGCAGCCACGTGGGGCGATTTTCGGCTTCATAGGCCACTTCATAGGCCGCCTTCTCCAGACCGAACAACGCAAGTGCAGCGTCGGCACCTTCAGGATCTTGCCAAGCATGCTCAAGACTAGCTGCCGCACGGCGATATGCCTGAACAAATGCCTCACGCGCTTCGCGTAGATAGCGCTCGGCGACCAGACGCCGCGCGGTTTCAGACTCCGCGCTGTGGTCAACGTTGTGCACGTTGATGGTCATCGCCGCCGCATAATCGAAGGAGCGCAGCACACCGCTGACATCCTTGTACGGACTGTGTTTGCCACGGCGCTCGCTCAATGGCCGCGCCGGTTCGCCCTCGAAGTCGATCAGATAGGCATCGCCCTTGATCACCAGCACCTGGCCCAAATGCAGATCGCCATGGACGCGAATGCGCAAACCGCCGACGGCTTTTTTCGCCAGATCCTGCACGTGGCCGAGAATGGTTTTCTTCTCGTCGACCAGGCGCTTGACCAGTTTCTGATCCGCTGCGCTGAGTTCACCCTGATGCTGCTTGAGCAGTTTCAAGGCGTGCTCGACCTGGGCGACGACATCCTTGCCCGTCGCCTGCATGTCTTTGGCCGTCGACACCTGCGGCGCGAAGTCGGCATTGTCGGTGGGCGCGGCGAGCACCTTGTGCATCTCACCCAGACGCTGACCGAGCATGCCGGCAAAATCCTTCAACTCGCCGAGAGCGTTGTAATGCTGTTCCTGCTCGGACATGGCATCGGCCAACTCATCGCGCAGCGCCCTTTCAAGGTTGTTCTGCGTCCATTCCCAGGCGTCACCCTGATTGCTCAGATAGCCTTGAGCAATCATCAGCAGATTGTCTTCGCCCTTGGCATCGCGGCGAATCACCGAGCCGAGCAGCGGAGAGATATTGGCAAATCCGGCCTCGGTCAGGTAAGCGCTCATCTCCAGTTCCGGGTGTACGCCAGAAGCGACTTTACGTATCAGCTTGAGCACCAGGCTGTTGCCGATCACCACCGAACTGTTCGATTGCTCGGCGGACAGATAGCGCACTTCCGACTCGGCACCGAGGCCGAGTTTTTCCAGATGCGGCGTCGGTGCGAAGCGGATTTCACCGTCATTCGACTCCAGTACCGTGTTGTTCTGCATACCTTGCAGCACCGCACGAATAAACGCTTCAAGGCTGAAGGCGTCGGTGATCAGACCCACTTGTCGTACACGGCGTACACGCGACAAGGCCAATTGCTGCGGCAACGCCGGGCCAACCTGATCTTCGGCAATAAAGCCGAACGGCAGTTGGTAGCGACTGGTCTGCCCGCCACTGGTCACTTCGATTTCGCTGAGCAGCACCGGATGCTGGGCATCGCCGAAGCGCACGCCATAGGCAAGATGCACCTTGTCGATGGCCGCATCCTTGCCGGCGAACCAGCGCCGGTTCTGCAACCAGCTCGGCAGGATGCTCTGTTCCAGCGTCGTACGCGACGGCGCTTCGAGCAGTTCTTCCATGCGTTTTTTCAGCACCAGCGTGGTGAAGTCCGGCAGGCTCTGCGCCGGTTCGACGTGCCAGCTCGGCATCTGGTTTTCCGCCGCCAGGGCGAACCAGTAGAAACCGTACGGCGCCAACGTCAGCAGAAAATTCAACTGGCCAATCGGCGGGAACGCATTGCCGCCAAGCATCTCCACCGGCACCATGCCGACGTAGGCCGACAGGTCCAGCTCCACCGCTTGCGCACTGCGCGAAACGTTGGCCACGCAGAGGATGATTTCGTGCTTGCCGTCGGCATCGGTGAATTCGCGGGTGTAAGCCAGCACGCGGCGGTTGTTCGGCGACAGCATTTTCAAGGTGCCACGGCCAAAAGCCTTGGATTGTTTGCGCACCGCCAGCAAACGACGGGTCCAGTTGAGCAGCGAATGCGGATCACCGGACTGGGTTTCGACGTTGACCGACAGATAGCCGTACTGCGGGTCCATGATCGGCGGCAGCACCAGACTCGCCGGGTCGGCGCGGGAAAAGCCGCCGTTGCGGTCGATTGACCATTGCATCGGCGTACGCACGCCATCACGGTCGCCAAGGTAAATGTTGTCGCCCATGCCGATCTCATCGCCGTAATACAACGTCGGCGTGCCGGGCATCGACAGCAGCAGACTGTTGAGCAATTCGATGCGGCGGCGATCACGCTCCATCAGCGGCGCCAGACGCCGGCGGATGCCAAGGTTGATCCGCGCACGGCGGTCAGCGGCGTAGTAATTCCATAGATAGTCACGTTCTTTGTCGGTGACCATCTCCAGCGTCAGTTCATCGTGGTTGCGCAGGAAAATCGCCCACTGACAGTTGGCAGGAATTTCCGGGGTCTGGCGCAGAATATCGGTGATCGGGAAGCGATCTTCCTGGGCCAGCGCCATGTACATGCGAGGCATCAGCGGGAAGTGAAACGCCATGTGGCATTCATCACCGTTAAGGCCCGCGGCGTCGGTATCACCGAAGTACAGCTGAGTATCTTCCGGCCATTGGTTGGCCTCGGCGAGCAGCATGCGGTCGGGGTAATTGGCGTCGATCTCGGCACGGATCTGCTTGAGGACGTCGTGGGTCTCGGGCAGATTTTCGTTGTTGGTGCCGTCGCGCTCGATCAGGTAAGGAATCGCGTCCAGACGCAGACCGTCGATGCCCATGTCCAGCCAGTAGCGCATCACCGAGAGCACGGCTTTCATCACTTGCGGGTTATCGAAATTCAGATCCGGCTGGTGCGAATAGAACCGGTGCCAGAAGTACTGGCCGGCGACCGGGTCCCAGGTCCAGTTGGATTTTTCCGTGTCGAGGAAAATGATTCGGGTGCCATCGTACTTCTGATCGTCATCCGACCACACATAGAAGTCCCGCGCTGCCGAGCCGGGTTTGGCCTTGCGCGCACGCTGGAACCACGGGTGCTGGTCGGAGGTATGGTTGATGACCAGCTCGGTGATCACCCGCAAGCCGCGTTTGTGCGCCTCGGCGATAAAGCGTTTGGCGTCGGCCATGGTCCCGTAATCGCTGTGCACGCCGCGGTATTCGGCGATGTCATAGCCGTCGTCGCGACGTGGCGAGGGGTAGAACGGCAACAGCCAGATCGTATTGACGCCGAGGTCGGCGATGTAATCGAGTTTGGCGATCAGGCCGGGAAAGTCGCCGATCC
The DNA here is from genome assembly GCF_013363935.1 of Pseudomonas sp. 43A. Lineage (NCBI taxonomy): Bacteria > Pseudomonadati > Pseudomonadota > Gammaproteobacteria > Pseudomonadales > Pseudomonadaceae > Pseudomonas > Pseudomonas sp. 43A. The sequence goes on along the minus strand of NZ_CP054880.1, from coordinate 3,654,553 downwards.
CGTCGTTGTTGGAGTCGAAAAACGATTTGACGTGAACTTGATAGATCACCGCGTCCTTGTACCAGAGCGGGTCTTTAATGAAGGTGGCTGCCTTGGGTTTCTTCGCCATGTGAAACTCCTGTTCAATTCTAGAAAAGCCGTGAGCCGATCACCTGACTCCAACTCAATGAGCAACCTGTGGGAGCGAGCCTGCTCGCGAATGCGGATTAACATTCAGCAAAAATGTCGCGTGCAAAATTGCTTTCGCGAGCAGGCTCGCTCCCACAGGGGGATCTGTGTTCAGGCAGTAATTCGCCAGATGCCGAACGGCTGATACGCCGGGTCCAGGCGCATGAACTGGTATTTGCCATGCCAGTCCCAGCGATGCCCGTTCATCAAGTCTTCGCCGTGGGTCGTCGCATCGTCGGGCAGGCCCATTTCCCACAGCGGCAGTTCGAAATTCGCCTCCTGCACGTTATGCGGATCGAGGCTGACCGCGACCAGAATGAAATTGCTGCCGTCAAAGCTGCGCTTGCCGAAATACAGAATGTTGTCGTTCCAGGCGTTGTAGACCTTCAGGCCCAGATGCGTGTGCAGCGCCGGGTTCTGCCGGCGAATGCGGTTGAGCTGGGCGATCTCGGCAATGATGTTGCCGGGCGCTGTGAAGTCGCGGACGCGAATCTCGTATTTCTCCGAGTCGAGGTATTCCTCTTTGCCCGGCACTGGGGCCGACTCGCACAGTTCGAACCCCGAATACATCCCCCACAGGCCCGAGCCCATGGTTGCCAGCGCGGCGCGGATCAAAAAGCCAGGGCGCCCGGATTCGTGCAGGAACGCCGGGTTGATGTCCGGCGTATTGACGAAGAAATTCGGCCGGTAGCATTCGCGCCACGGTGATTCATTCAGTTCGGTGAAATAGGTCGCCAGCTCAGCCTTGCTATTGCGCCAGGTGAAATAGGTGTAGCTCTGCGTGTAACCGACCTTGCCCAGACGCGCCATCATGGCTGGCGTGGTGAAGGCCTCCGCGAGAAAGATCACCTCCGGGTACAGCGCCCGCACATCGGCGATCAGCCATTGCCAGAACGGCAACGGTTTGGTGTGTGGATTGTCGACGCGGAAGATCTTCACGCCCTCCTCGACCCAGCCGATGACAATGTCGCGCAACTCGATCCACAAGCTCGGAATCGCTTCTGGCGCATAGAAGTCGACGTTGACGATGTCCTGGTATTTCTTCGGCGGGTTCTCCGCGTATTTGATCGTGCCGTCGGGGCGCCAGTTGAACCAGCCCGGATGCTGCTTGAGCCACGGGTGGTCCTGGGAACACTGGATGGCAAAGTCGAGAGCGATTTCCAGCCCATGATCGGCAGCGGCGGCGACCAGTCGGCGGAAGTCTTCGCGGGTGCCGAGTTGCGAGTGAATCGCCTCGTGACCGCCCTCCTCACTGCCGATCGCATATGGACTGCCGGGATCGTCGGGGCCAGCGGTCAATGAATTGTTACGACCCTTGCGATGCGCGCGACCGATCGGGTGGATCGGCGTGAAGTACAGCACGTCGAAGCCCATGTCCTGAATCATCGGCAGACGTGAGTGCACATCATTAAAAGTGCCGTGACGGTGGGGATCGTCGGTGATCGAGCGTGGAAACAGCTCATACCAACTGGCAAACTCGGCGAGTTCGCGCTCGACGTCCATGGGAAATTCGGGACTGACACTCAAATAGGCGCGGTGATCGGCCCCAGCCATCAATTGCGCACTGCGCGAGTGCAGAAACAGCGCGACCTGCTCGGTTTCGAGCAGCCCGGACAATTCGTGGTGCAACGCGGCGAGCTGTTCGCTGAGCTGCCCTTCGCTGCGTTCGGCGGCCTGCTGCACCATGCTCCGGCCTTCCTGCAACTCCAGCGAAACCGGTACCGCAGCGGTGTGTTTCTTCTCCAGCTCGTACTGAAAACTGGCGAAATGATCGATCCACGCTTCGATGCAATACAGGTAGCGGCCCTGATGTTCAGGGCGGAACTGGCCTTGCCAGCCATTGTTGCCCTGATCGGCCATGACTTCGCTTTGCCAGGTTTCCTCGCCTTCCTCGCGCCAGCGGATGCGCACCGCGAGTTTGTCGTGACCGTCGGCAAACACCTTGCTGGTGACCACCACTTCACGGCCGGCAATCGACTTCACGGCGAACTGCCCGCCATCAAGGGTCGGCATGGTGTTTTCAATGACAATGCGCGGCAGCAGCAGTGCCTGCGACAGTGGCATGTGCGGGTTGTAGCTCAGTTCAGAAGGTCTTTCAGCAGTCATTGAGCATCTCTCCTTAACGCCCCAAGGACGCTCTTGTGCCGGATCAGTGTTCACAACGAAGCACCTGCCCCGAAATGAACTCACTTAGGTTCCGAGCGACCGGCGCCGGGAAAAGTTCAGATGAAATTACCGTGGCAGAAAAGCGGATCGAATTGCGTGCAGGGTGGTCAATCCACTTAAGCACTTCTCACGCCATGTGCCACACGGAGGTCATCAGATGAACATCCCGATCCCGGCCGAAACGCCTGATCCCAACATCGACAAACCCACTTTGCCCGAGACCGAGCCGCAGCCGATTCCAGAGCAGGAACCGCCGGGCACCACGCCACCGCCGAAAGAAGAACCGCCGAGCACGATGCCGCCCGTGATCGTTTAACTTCGCGAACTGATCATTCCCACGCTCCGCGCAGGAATGATCAGTGGTCGTCAGTCTTCTCCTCTTCCTTTTCGAAAAGCTTCACGATCCGTGGCATCACGCTGAAAATTGCCAGCGCCAGAAATGTGCTGAGCAATGCCGTAGCCTCTTTGCCCAACCCGGCAGCCACACCAATGGCCGCCGTCATCCATAACCCGGCAGCAGTAGTCAGGCCTTTGACATGGCCTTCATCGCCTTCCTTGTTTTTCAGGATAGTGCCGGCACCGAGAAAGCCGATCCCGGCAATCACCCCTTGCACTACCCGACTCATCGCATCCGACTCCGCCCCTGAAGTCTGCGGCACCAACACAAAGAGTGCCGCGCCGAGCGCCACCAGCATATGCGTGCGGACCCCGGCGGCCTTGCCCTTGTGCTCGCGCTCGAAACCGAGAATGCCGCCCAGTACCGCCGCCATCAGCAGACGCACGGTAATGCGCGTCAATTGCGAAGCGTCGCCAACGTCGGCGAACGCTGCTTGCAGGGTTTCCCACACTTCATGCCACCACGCGTTCATCGTGCAGTCCTTGTTATTGGCTCGATAGACGATGGACAGCGGCGACCATTAATCAGTTGCGCAGAACGATCAGAGCAGCGTGCGCCCTAACCTTGCAGACCTCCCTAAAAAAAGGACTGTTCCTATGCCTCTTCGAGTCGATGAATCCAACCCCGAACAAAAAGTGTGTTTTTTCACCGTTGAACATGGCGAGGAAATTCGCATTTGCGACACCCTGGAAGTCATGACGGATAGCGAAAAATCCATGTCGTTCGTGGAAATAGAAGGCCGGCGCGTTTACATCAGCGAAAAAGAAGCCGATGCACTGACCGTTGCAGGTGCCAAGGATGGTCGCAAACACCTGAAAGCCGACGACAGTGATTCGGTGATTTGACTGACCCGGATCAACACCCTGCGCAAACGTCTGCGATAGGCGTTTGCGCCCTTACCCGCGGGTTGCTTCAAGTTGTCGCAGGCGTTGCGCAAAATCGCATCTGATCCGCTTTTTATTGAAATACCTGAGTCTGTTATGCAAACAGATCGACGCTCATAGTGCTCTGGCCTGATGGAGGCTGATGAGCGAATAACCATGAGCGAACAAATCCCCGTCCGAACCGTAGAAGCATCTCCAACTATCAAAAGTGTGCCCGCACGCCCAATGAAGGCGACGGCCAAGTCCAGTGACAACCAGATTCATACCCGCAGCTTCACCGGTCTGTTCCGCACCCTGCGCATGAGTGGCGCGGGATTTCTGTTCGTGCTGTTTTTCGGCACCGTGTGGCTGAATTGGGGCGGACGTCAGGCGGTGCTCTGGGACCTTTCCGAAAGCAAATTCCACATCTTCGGCGCGACGTTCTGGCCGCAGGATTTCATCCTGCTCTCGGCGCTGTTGATCATCGCCGCATTCGGTCTGTTCGCCATCACCGTGTTCGCTGGCCGGGTCTGGTGCGGCTACACCTGCCCGCAGAGCTCGTGGACGTGGATCTTCATGTGGTGCGAAAAGATCACCGAAGGCGAGCGCAACCAGCGCATCAAACTGCAAACCGCACCCTGGAGCCTGAACAAACTGGCACGGCGTGCAGCCAAGCACACCTTGTGGCTGGCGATCAGCGTACTGACCGGCCTGACCTTCGTCGGTTACTTCACCCCGATCCGGCCACTGGCCGAAGAACTGCTGACCCTGCAAATCGGCGGCGTCAGCCTGTTCTGGGTGCTGTTCTTCACTGCCGCCACCTACATCAATGCCGGTTGGCTGCGCGAGGCGGTGTGCATGCACATGTGCCCGTATGCACGGTTCCAGAGCGTGATGTTCGACAAGGACACCCTGGCGATTTCCTATGACGTGGCCCGTGGCGAAAACCGTGGCCCGCGCAAACGCGACGTGAAACCGCTCGAGGCCGGCCTGGGTGATTGCATCGACTGCCAGTTGTGCGTACAGGTCTGCCCGACCGGCATCGACATCCGCGATGGCCTGCAGATGGAATGCATCGGCTGCGCGGCGTGCATCGACGCCTGCGATTCGATCATGGACAAAATGAACTACCCGCGCGGTTTGATCCGCTACAGTTCCGAGCGCGAATTGCAGGGTGGCAAGACTCACCTGCTGCGTCCGCGTTTGATCGGTTACACCGTGGTGCTGGTGGCAATGATCGGTGCGCTGGCTCTGGCTTTGGTCGAGCGGCCAATGGTCTCGCTGGACGTGACCAAGGATCGTGGCTTGTTCCGCGAGAACGGTCAGGGCCAGATCGAAAACATCTATAGCCTTAAAGTCATCAACAAGACCCAGCAACGTCAGGATTACCACCTGAGCCTGGTCGATGGCGACGGCTTCCAGTTGCAAGGCAAGACTGAGTTGAGCCTGGCGCCAGGGGAAATTGTCGATGTGCCGGTGTCGGTGGCGATGACCACAGAGCGCCCGGCAAGCAGTTCGCAAACCCTGAGTTTCAAGATTGCCGACAGCGATGAGCCTGAGGTTTATAGCGTGGCGAAGAGCAGGTTTGTTGCGCCGATGAATCGTTGATCCCTTAGAATCCGCTCCCTCACCCCAGCCCTCTCCCAGGGGTAGAGGGGGCCGACCGAGGTGTCTGTCGCTATACATCGACCTGACAGACCGAGTCGATTATGGATTCAACAAAGCACTTCCCGGCCGAGTTGATTATGGATTCAGCAAAGCACTTTCAGGTCGAGTCGATTACGGATTCGGCGAAGCACTTTCAGGCAGGTGTAGTTCACAAGCATCCCCCAATCAGTCCCCTCTCCCTCTGGGAGAGGGCTAGGGTGAGGGCTTTTCCCTCCCTGACACCCCACAATTCAACCAGCACCAAGGCTCCTCGATGAAACGCTACGAAAAATTCGCCGACGACATCGCTGAACTGATCCGCTCCGGCGTCCTCGGCCCCGGCCAGCGCGTGCCTTCGGTGCGTTACGCCAGCCAGACCTACGGCGTCAGCCCGTCCACGGTGTTCCAGGCCTACTACCTGCTTGAACGTCGTGGCCTGATCCGCGCCCGACCGCGCTCCGGCTACTTCGTCAACACCCATGCGCCGAGCCCGTTTTCCGAGCCGGTGATCAGCAGCCACGTCAACGATTCCACCGAAGTCGACGTCAGCGAACTGGTGTTCTCGGTACTCGATTCGATCAAAGACCCGAGCACCATCCCCTTCGGCTCGGCATTCCCCAGCCCTACCCTGTTCCCGTTGCAGCGCCTGTCGCGCTCACTGGCCAGCGCCGCACGCGAGATGGATCCGCGCATGGTCGTCACCGACATGTCGCCGGGCAACCCGCAACTGCGCCGGCAGATCGCCCTGCGCTACATGGTCGGCGGCTTGATGCTGCCGATGGAAGAATTGCTGATCACCAACGGCGCCCTCGAAGCGCTGAACCTGTGCCTGCAAGCGGTGACCGAACCGGGCGATCTGGTGGCGATCGAAGCCCCGGCGTTTTACGCCAGCCTGCAAGTTCTGGAACGGCTGAAACTCAAAGCCGTGGAAATCCCTGTGCATCCGCGCGATGGCATCGACCTCGGCGTACTTGCGCAAACCCTGGAACGCCATCCGATCAAGGCCTGTTGGTGCATGACCAGTTTCCAGAACCCGATGGGCGCGACCATGCCCGAGGCGAAGAAACAGGAACTGGTCGAACTGCTGCGCCGCCATCAAGTGCCGCTGATCGAAGACGACGTCTACGCCGAACTCTATTACGGACAACAAGCACCGAAACCGGCCAAGGCTTTCGATACTGAAGGTCTGGTGATGCACTGTGGCTCGTTCGCCAAGAGCCTGGCCCCCGGCTATCGCATCGGCTGGGTCGCCGCCGGACGCTACGCGCAGAAAATCGAACGGCTGAAACTGATGACTTCGTTGTGTGCTTCGATGCCCGCGCAAGCGGCGATCGCCGACTACCTGCAACACGGCGGCTATGACCGGCATCTGCGCAAACTGCGCTACGCACTGGAGGAACAGCAGAGCGCGATGCTTGCGGCGATTGCCCGGTATTTCCCGGCGCAGACGCGGGTCAGCCAACCGGCCGGTGGCTACTTTCTCTGGCTGGAACTGCCACCGCAGATGGATTCGCTGAAGCTGTTTCAGATGGCATTGGCGCAAGGCATCAGCATCGCGCCGGGGCCGATTTTCTCGCCGACGCAGCGCTTCAGGAATTGTATTCGGTTGAATTATGGCAGCCCTTGGACCGAGGATTCGGAAAAGGCCATGGAGACGTTGGGGCGGATTGTGCGGTCGTTCTGACAGACTGATGGTGTTTATTTTGGCCTCTTCGCGAGCAAGCTCGCTCCCACATGGGGTCTGTGCCATTCACACATCCAATGTGGGAGCGAGCTTGCTCGCGAAGGGGTCGGTGCTATCGAAATCCAGGCGATTAACGCCCACCCCCCAAATCAACAAACGTCCCGGTCGCATAAGACGCTTTATCCGACAACAACCAGACAATCGCCTCCGCCACCTCATCCGGCCGCCCGCCACGGGCCATCGGAATCGCCGACTCCAGCTTGCTGACCCGATCCGGATCGCCGCTCAACGCGTGAAAATCGGTATAGATGTAACCCGGGCGCACCGCGTTGACCCGAATCCCCTCGCCCGCCACTTCCTTGGATAAGCCGATGGTGAAGGTATCGAGCGCGCCTTTGGACGCGGCGTAATCGACGTATTCGTTTGGCGAGCCAAGACGCGAGGCGACCGACGACACATTGACGATGCTGCCGCCCTGGCCGCCGTGCTTGGGCGACATGCGCAGGATCGCGTGCTTGGCACAGAGGATCGGCGCCAGGACATTGGTTTTCATGATTTTCAGAATGCGGAATTCGGACATTTCGTCGACCCGCGATTTGTGTCCGACGGTGCCGGCGTTGTTCACCAGCGCAGTCACACGGCCCAATTCGCTGTCGACCCGCTGGAACAGCGCGATCACTTCGTCTTCGATGCTGACGTCAGCGCGCACGGCGATGGCTTGTGCGCCCAATGCACGGACTTGCTCCAGCACACTTTGCGCAGCCTGCTCGTCTTGCTGATAGTTAATGCAGATCCGATAGCCTTGCTCGGCAGCCAACAACGCCGTAGCGGCGCCAATCCCTCGCCCGCCGCCGGTGATCACAATGACTTTATCCATGCTGGCCTTTCTCCCCCGATGCACACGTAACAGTCGGGGGGAAGAATAACCGCCATTGACGGGTTTTGCATGAGGTCTGTTGTGTCGGGCCGGACGCCTCCGCGAGCAGGCTCGTTCCCACAGGGGTATGCATTCCAAATGTGGGAGCGAGCTTGCTCGCGAAGAACGATAACGCAGTCGATCAGACCGCCGCCAGCGCCTCGCCCCGTGCAATATCCTGCATGAATTTGTCCGCCGGCATCGGATGTCCCAACAGATAACCCTGCAGCGAATCACAACCCAACTGCGTCAAGAACTGTTGCTGCACCCCGGTTTCAACACCCTCAGCGACAATCCGCAAGCCCAGCGCCTGCCCCAACGCAACGATCGCGGAAACAATCGCCGCATCGTCGCTGTCATGCTCCAGATCGCGCACAAAGCCACGGTCGATCTTCAGCTCGTTGGCCGGCAAGCGCTTGAGGTACATCAGGCTGGAATAACCGGTGCCAAAGTCGTCAATCGACAGATCGACGCCCATGTCCGACAACTCCTGCAACACCGTCATGCTTGCATCGGCATCGCTCATGGCCGTGGTTTCGGTGATTTCCAGGGTCAGGCTGTTGGCCGGCAAGTGGTGAGTGGCCAATGCCTTGGCCACGCTGCGCACCAGCCCGGTGTGGCAGAACTGCAGCGCCGACAGGTTCACCGCGATACGCCAATCGGTGTAACCGAGCACGAACCATTCGCGCATCTGCCGACAGGCTTCATTGAGCACCCAGTCGCCGATCGGGATGATCAGTCCGGATTTCTCGGCCAGATCGATAAACTTGTCCGGCATCAGCATGCCGTGGATCGGGTGTTGCCAGCGCAATAGCGCTTCGGCTCCGACCGGATGGCCATTGGCCGCGTCGAATTTGGGCTGGTAATGCAAGCTGAACTGACTGTGTTCCAGTGCCGCACGCAGGTCCTGCAGCAACTGCAACTGCTTGCGCGCGTTGTTGTTCATCGACGCATCAAAAAAGCTGTAACCGTTTTTGCCGCCGCCCTTGGCGTGGTACATCGCCGCGTCGGCGTTCATCAGCAGTTCCTGCGCGTTCAGGCCATTGCCCGGATACAAGGCGATGCCGACGCTGGCGGATATCTGCAAGTCATGTTCGGCAACGCGGAATGATTGCGCGATCAGGCCGACCTGACGTGCCGCCAGCCCCAATGCGTCATTGGGTTCGGCCAGGCGCACCAGCAATACGAATTCATCGCCACCGATCCGCGCCAGTGTGTCGAGGCTGCGCAAGTCTTCACGCAGACGCACACCGACTTCGCGCAACAACTGATCACCCATGTGATGGCCGAACGCATCATTGACCGGTTTGAAGCCGTCCAGATCGATGAACATCAAGGCAAAGCAGCCGCCCTGCTCGTTGACCTTTTTCATCGCCTGATTGATCCGGTCGTCCAGCAGCATGCGGTTCGGCAGGCCGGTCAGGGTGTCATGCAGGGCCAGTTGCGTCAGTTCGCGGTTAGCCACAGTCAAAGAGTGGGCGAGATCAGCGGTACGCGCTTCGAGGCGCGCGTCGAGAATCGAGGTCAGCAAGGCAATCGACAGCACCGCCAGCGTGGTGATCAACACTAGGCTGTCGAGGCCATTGCCCTTTAAGCCATTGACGGTGGCGCCACAGAAACTGCCGTCGGGGAACTGCGCGGCGGCCATGCCGGTGTAATGCATGCCGACAATGGCGATGCCCATGATGATCGCTGCGCCGCCACGAATCAGGCGCACATAAGGAGAGTGCTGACGCAGGCGAAAGGCGATCCACAGCGCCGCCGCCGACGCACCGACGGCGATCAGCAACGAGGCGCCAAACAGCGTCGGGTCGTAGTCGATCCCCGGCGTCATGCGCATCGCCGCCATGCCGGTGTAATGCATGGCACTGATCCCGGCGCCCATGATCAGCGCGCCGAACGCCAGTTGCAGAATCGGCAGTTTCGGCTGGCTGACCAGCCACAAGGCAAACCCGCAGGACAACACCGCGATCAACAGCGACAATGCCGTCAGGCTGATGTCATAGCCCAGATCGATCGGCAGCTTGAAGGCGAGCATGCCAATGAAATGCATCGACCAGACGCCGATGCCCATGGCGAACGCACCACCGGCGGTCCAGAAATGCACCGCACGGCCCTTGGCCGTGGCGATACGACCGGTGAGGTCGAGCGCGGTGTAGGAAGCGAGAATCGCCACGCACAACGAAATGAAAACCAAGGTGGAGGAATAACTACCGATGAGCATGGGATTTCTCGTGGCCACCCAACGCGGACTGCGTCCATTCTCGGTCAGGCAAATGCGGCGATTGTACTGATTACGCAGAAGAACGCACTGACAAAGTAAGCAATTGGCCATCAAGCCGATGAAACGTTTGTTTGATCGTCCGACAAGGCTCTGGCGCAGCGTTCACAGCTTTGCTCAAAACTGAAACACATACCCGTAGGAGCTGCCGGAGGCTGCGATCTTTTGATCTTGTCGTTAACAGAAAAATCAAAAGATCGCAGCCTCCGGCAGCTCCTACAAGGGGCATGGAATCAGTTGGAGTTGCTCACGTCCAGTTGCCCATCCCAGCCACCGCCCAGCGCCGCAATCAGTTGCACGCTGGCGATCAAACGGCTTTGCAGAATATTCAGCACGCTGCGCTCATTGCTCAACGCCGTGGCTTGCACCACCACCACATCGATGTAGGCAATCAACCCGGCCTTGTACTGGTTTTCCGTCAGGCGCAGGGAATCGCGGGCCGCATCGAGCGCTTCTTGGCGCACCGCCGCTTCGTCTTCGTACACCTTGAGCTGCACCAGATAGTTTTCCACCTCGCGGAAACCGTCCAACACGGTCTGGCGATACTTGGCCACGGTCTGGTCATACACCGCTTCGGTGCGATCGACTTCCGCCGAACGTATGCCGCCGTCGAACAGCGGCAACGCCAGTTTCGGCCCGACCGACCAGAAGCGGTTCGGCAGGCTGACCAGATTCTGCGAGGTGCTGCTGCTGTAACCGCCGCTCAGGCTCAGGCTCAGGTCCGGGTAATACGCCGCTTTGGCCACGCCGATATTGGCGTTGGCGGCGATCACCGAACGCTCTGCCGAAGCAATGTCCGGGCGGCGCTCCAGCAACTGTGAAGGCAGGCTCAATGGCACCTGCGGCAACTTCGGAATGGTCTGCACTTCGGCAATGTTGAAATCCGCCGGCGCTTGGCCGGTCAGTACGGCAATCGCATTTTCGAATTGCGCGCGCTGCCAGATCAGGTCGACGAGATCAGCCTGGGTGCTTTTCAGCTGCGTCTGCGCCTGCGCTACCGCATCGCGCCCGGAAACGCCGGCGCGGTACTGGTTTTGGGTCATTTTCAGCGACCGCTCATACGCCGCCACCGTTGCTTCGAGCAGGCGTTTCTGCTGGTCGATCACGCGCAGTTGCAGGTAGTTCTGCACCAGCTCCGATTGCTGGCTCAGGCGCATGGCGGCCAGGTCGGCAAAACTGGCCTGGGCACTGGCCTCATCGGCTTCCAGTCCACGGCGCAGCTTGCCCCACACGTCTGCTTCCCAACTGACGCCCAGTTCGGCGTTATAGGTGTCGCGGATACCGCTGGAGGAACTGCTCAAACTCGAACTGCTGCTGCCGGTGCCCTGACTGGAGCGGGTCTTGCCCAAGCTCAAGTCAACACTGGGATAAAACGCCCCGCGCGCACTGCGCACCAACGCCTGGGCCTGACGGTACTGGGCTTCCGACTGTGCGACGGTCTGGTTGGAATTGTTCAGGCGTTCGATCAACCCATTGAGCTGCTGATCGCCGTACAACTCCCACCAGGCACCACGGGCCAGCGAATCGCTCGGGTTGGCCTGGGTCCAGCCCTCGGCTTCCTTGTACTGGGCAATTTCAGCGGTCTGCGGACGCTGGTAGTCCGGGCCGACAGCGCAGGCACTGAGCATCGCCACGCACAGCGACAGGCTGAGCAAGCGCGAGCCGCGAACAGTGGCCAGATTGAAAAGCGAACGGTCAGTCATAGCGGAGTTTCCAGAGCGGCGTCAGTACGCACGCCACGCCATTTGTTGAAACGATGGCGCAGCTTGTCGAGATAGAGGTAAACCACAGGGGTGGTGTAAAGCGTCAGTACCTGGCTGAAAATCAGCCCGCCGATGATGGTCAGACCCAACGGCTGGCGCATTTCCGCACCTTCGGCCCGGCTGAGCAGCAACGGCAAGGCACCTAGAATCGCCGCCAACGTCGTCATCAGAATCGGCCGCAGGCGTTGCAGGCAGGCACTGCGAATAGATTCCAGCGGCGACAGGCCCTGATGACGCTCCAGTTGCAACGCGAGGTCGATCATCAGAATGGCGTTTTTCTTCACCACGCCAATCAGCAGGAACAACCCGAGCAACGAGATCAGGCTGAACTCACCGCCCAGCGCATAGATCGACAGCAACGCGCCGACACCAGCCGACGGCAGGGTCGACAGGATCGTCAGCGGATGGATGTAACTTTCATACAGCACGCCCAGCACCAGATACACCGCGAGCAACGCACCCAGAATCATGAACGGCTGGCTCTTTTGTGTAGCGGCAAAGGCGTCGGCGGTACCGGCCATTTTCGCGATGACATCTTCCGGCAGGCCGAGCTTGGCAATCGCCCGCTCGATGACGGCACTGCCCTGCTCCACCGTCACGCCTTCGGCCATGTCGAAAGAGATGTCCTCGGAGGCAAACTGGCCTTCGTGGCTGACGCGATCATCTTCCAGGCTGCTCTCATAATGAGCGATCGTCGACAGCGGCACCCGCGCACCGTCAGCGGTGATCACCTGAACCTGCTTGAGCGTCACCGGGTCCTGGGCGTATTTCGGATTGACCTCCATCACCACCTGATACTGGTTGAGGCTGTCATAGATCGTCGAAATCTGCCGCTGGCTGTAGGCGTTGTTCAACACCGAGGTAACCATGTCCATGTCGATCCCCAGGCGCTTGGCCTGATCGCGGTCGACAATCAACGTCACTTGCTGGGCACCCTTGCCTTCACGCGCGTCGATCGCGGTCAGCTCAGGCAACGCCCTTAACGCGGCAACCACTTTTGGATACCACTTGCGTAACTCGCCCAGATCGCCACTTTGCAGGATGTAGCTGTACTGCGATGTGGTCTGCTCGCGACCACCGCCAAATTGCAGATCCTGATCCGCCATCAGCATCAATTGCGCACCGGGCACCTTGGGCATTTCCTTGCGCAGGCGCTCGATGACTTTCTGCGCGTTGAGCTGGCGCTCCTTGATTGGCTTCAGACGCACCAGCATGAAGGCGTTATTGGTGCCGTTGCTGCCGCCGATGAATCCGGCAACACTTTCCACCGCTTCGTCCTTGAGCACGGCGCGGCGGAAGATTTCCATTTTCGGCTGCATCACACTGAACGACAGGCCGTCGTCACCGCGCACGAAACCGATCAACTGGCCGGTGTCCTGCTGCGGCATGAAGGTTTTCGGCACCACCACGTACAGCGCGACGTTGACGCCAACAGTGATGAGCAAGCTGAGCAACGTCAGACGCCGATGGCGCAACACCCAGTCGAGGCTGGTGGCGTATTTGCCGACCATCCAGTCGTTGGTGCGGCGACTCCAGCGTTGCAGGCGGTTTTCCTGTCCCGGCGTGTGTGGTTTGAGCCAACGGGCGCAGAGCATCGGCGTCAGCGTCAGCGAGACCACCAGCGACACGACGATGGCCGCCGCCAGGGTGATGGAAAACTCGCGGAACAGGCTTTCGACAATCCCGCCCATGAACAGGATCGACAGGAACACCGCCACCAGCGAGACGTTCATCGACAGCAAGGTGAAACCGACTTCCTTGGCCCCGAGATAGGCGGCCTGCATCGGTTTGACGCCTTCGTCGATGTGCCGGGAAATGTTCTCCAGCACCACGATGGCATCGTCCACCACCAATCCGGTGGCCAGAATCAGCGCCATCAGCGACAGGTTGTTCAGCGAGAAGCCATAGAGGTACATCACCGCAAAGGTGCCGACCAGCGACACCGGCACGGCCAGTGTCGGAATCAGCGAGGCGCGGAAGTTACCGAGAAACAGGAACACCACCAGAATCACCAGCGCCACGGCAATCAGCAAGGTCATCTCGGCTTCGTGCAGAGTGGCTTTGATCACTGGTGAGCGGTCCATGGCCAGATTCAGCTTCACGCTGGCCGGCAGCACGGCTTGCAGCGCCGGCAACTGCGCCTTGATCTCGTTGACCGTCTCGATGATGTTGGCGCCGGCCTGGCGGTTGATCACCAGCAGCACCGCCGCGTCATCGTTGAAGAAGCCGCTGTTATAGCGGTCTTCGACGCCGTCGCTGACCTTGGCCACGTCCTTGAGGCGCAGCGCGGCGCCGTCAGCGTAGTGGATGATCAGCGACTCGTAGTCCTTGGCTTTCTCCAACTGATCGTTGGCCTGGATCTGCCACAACCGCTGACCGTCCTCGACCGAACCTTTGGGCCGGCGCACGTTGGCTTCGGCAATGGTCTTGCGCACATCGTCGAGCGCCACGCCGTACTGGTTCAACGCCTGTGGTTCGAGTTCGATGCGCACTGCCGGCAGCGAACTGCCGCCGATCTGCACTTCACCGACGCCCTGCACTTGCGACAGGCTCTGCGACAGAATGGTCGAAGCCAAATCGTAGAGCTGGCCTTTTTCCAATACGTCGGACGTCAGCGACAGCACCATGATCGGCGCCTGTGACGGGTTGACCTTCTTGTAGGTCGGCATGCTGCGCATACCGCTCGGCAACAGGTTGCGCGAGGCGTTGATCGCCGCCTGCACTTCCCGCGCGGCACCGTTGATGTCGCGGTCGAGATCAAACTGCAGAATGACCCGGGTCGAACCCTGACTGGAACGGCTGCTCATGGTATTGACGCCGGCGATCGCGCCGAACGAGCGCTCCAGCGGTGTGGCCACGGTGGACGCCATGACCTCCGGGCTGGCACCGGGCAGACTCGCCTGCACGACGATCACCGGGAAATCCATCTGCGGCAGCGGTGCCACCGGCAGCAGACCGAAGCTGACACCGCCGAGCAGCATGATCGCCAGGCTCAGCAGCATCGTCGCCACGGGACGCTTGATGAAAGGACCGGAGAGGTTCATCGAACACCGTTCCCTGCATCACCCCACAACCCTGTGGGAGCGAGCTTGCTCGCGAAGAGGCCGGCACATCCAACATTGTCAGTGACTGACTGATCGCTTTCGCGAGCAAGCTCGCTCCCACAGGTTATGTTGTGATGCAAAGTCATACCGAGACCTCTTCAGCATCCGCATTGGTCTTGCCAAAGCGCCGTCCGAGGCGGTCGAAATACAGGTAGATCACTGGCGTGGTGAACAGCGTCAGCACCTGACTCACCAGCAGACCGCCAACCATCACCAGACCCAACGGCTGACGCAATTCAGCCCCGGAACCGGTGGCCAGCATCAGCGGTACCGCACCAAACAGTGCCGCCAGCGTGGTCATCAGAATCGGTCGGAAGCGCAGCAGCGCCGCCTGATAGATCGCCTGTTCCGGCGCCATGCCTTGGGTGCGCTCGGCATCGAGGGCGAAGTCGATCATCATGATCGCGTTCTTTTTCACGATGCCGATCAGCAGGATGATGCCGATGATCGCGATCATGCCCAGGTCATTGCCGCTGAGCAGCAGCGCCAGCAAGGCGCCGACTGCCGCCGACGGCAAGGTCGAGAGAATGGTGATCGGGTGAATGTAGCTCTCGTAGAGCACGCCGAGCACGATGTACATGGTCACCACCGCCGCCAGAATCAGCAGCAAGGTGCTCGACAACGAGGCCTGGAAGGCTTCCGCCGCACCCTGGAACTGGGTCTGCACGCCGACGGGCATGCCGATGTCTTTCTGTACCTGCTCAATAATGTCGACCGCATGCCCCAACGCCACTCCGGGTGCGAGGTTGAACGACATCATCACTGCCGGGAACTGGCCGATATGGGTGATTGCCAGTTGCGCCTGACGCTCTTCCACATGGGCCAGACTCGACAGGCGTACCTGCGCGTCATCAGTGGTCTTGACGTGAATCTGGTCCAGCGCCTGCGGGCCGATCTTCTCCCCGGCCTGAGCCTGCAGCACCACGCGGTACTGACTGGCCTGGGTGTAAATGGTCGAGATCTGCCGCTGACCGAAGGCGTCGTAAAGCGCATCAGTGATATTCGCCACCGAGACGCCAAGGCGTGACGCGGCATCGCGGTCGATCACCAGATAGACCTGCAAGCCCTTGTCCTGCAAATCACTGGCAACGTCGGTCAGTTCCGGACGCTGCGCCAGCGCTTCGACCAGACGGCCGCTCCACTGGCTGAGCAGTTCGGAGTCCGGCGAAGACATGCTGAACTGATACTGAGTACGGCTGACACGGTCTTCGATGGTCAGGTCCTGCACCGGTTGCATGAACAGGCGAATGCCGACCAGTTTGTCCAGCTGCGGTTGCAGACGCGCAATCACTTCAGTGGCGCTCAGATCGCGATCGCCGTGAGGTTTTAGGTTGATCAGCAAGCGTCCGCTGTTGAGCGTGGCGTTATCGCCGTCGACGCCGATGTAGGACGACAGGCTCTGCACCGCCGGATCTTCAAGGATGATTTTCGCCAGTTCCTGTTGACGCTCGCCCATGGCCGCAAAGGAAATCGACTGTGGTGCTTCGGAAATGCCCTGAATCACACCAGTGTCCTGCACCGGGAAGAAGCCCTTTGGCACGACCATATAGAGGAACACGGTCAACGCCAGCGTAGCGATGGCCACCAACAAGGTCAGTGGCTGGTGCTTGAGTACCCAGCGCAGCATCCGACCATACTCGGCAATCATCCAGTCAATCACCGCACCACTGGCGCGGTAAAAACGGCCTTGCTCGTGTTCTTCCGGCTCACGCTTGAGCAGACGCGCGCACATCATCGGCGTCAGAGTCAGCGAGACCACCAGCGAAATCAGGATGGCCACCGCCAGCGTGATAGCAAACTCGCGGAACAGCCGCCCGACCACATCAGCCATGAACAACAGCGGAATCAGTACCGCAATCAGCGAAAGGGTCAGGGAAATCAGGGTGAAACCGATCTGCTTGGCGCCTTTGAGCGCGGCCTGCATCGGGCTGTCGCCTTCTTCAATGAAGCGCGAAATGTTCTCCAGCATGACGATCGCATCGTCGACCACGAAACCGGTGGCAATGGTCAGGGCCATCAGGGTCAGGTTGTTCACCGAGAACCCGGCCAGGTACATCACGCCGAAAGTGCCGATCAGCGACAGCGGCACGGCCACCGATGGAATGATCGTGGCACTGGCGCGGCGCAGGAACAGGAACGTCACCATCACCACCAGCGCGATGGCGATCAGCAATTCGTGTTGTACGTCGGTGACCGAGGCGCGAATGGTCTGCGTGCGGTCGGTCAGTACGGTGACATCGAGGCCGGCCGGCAGGTTGTCGGTGATGCTCGGCAGCAGCGCCTTGATGCGGTCGACCACCTCAATCACGTTGGCACCCGGCTGACGCTGAATGTTCAGCAACACGGCCTGATTCTGGTTGGCCCACGCTGCGAGACGTTCGTTCTCGGCGCCGTCGACGATTTCCGCAACGTCCTTGAGCCGCAATGGCGCGCCGTTCTTGTAGGCGAGGATCAGGTTGGCGTAGTCCTCGGGCGAGGTCAGCTGATCGTTGGCGTCGAGCATCGACACCCGGGTCGGGCCGTCGAAGTTGCCTTTCGGCTGGTTGACGTTGGAAGCGCCGATCAAGGTGCGCACGTCCGACAGGTTCAGGCTGTTGGCCGCCAGCGCTTCCGGGTTGACCTTGATACGCACCGCCTGACGCTGACCGCCGGCAATGCTGACCATGCCGACGCCGCTGATCTGGGCGATTTTCTGCGCCATGCGCGTATCGACCAGGTCATTGAGTTTGGGCAGCAACATGGTTTTTGAGGTGATCGCCAGGGTCAGCACCGGGGTGTCCGCCGGGTTGACCTTGTTGTACACCGGTGGCGCCGGTAAATCGGTTGGCAGCAGATTGGTCGCAGCGTTGATCGCGGCTTGCACCTGTTGTTCGGCGACGTCCATGTTGATGTCGAGGCTGAAACGCAGGGTCAGCACCGACGCGCCGCCGGAGCTGGTCGAGGCCATTTGCGTGAGGCCCGGCATCTGCCCGAACTGGCGCTCGAGCGGCGCGGTCACGGCACTGGTCATCACGTCCGGGCTGGCGCCGGGATACAGGGTCATGACGCGGATGGTCGGGTAGTCGACCTGCGGCAGCGCCGACACCGGCAGCAGGCGGTAAGCGATCAGGCCGGCCAGAACAATGGCCAGCATGCTCAGGGTGGTGGCTACCGGTCGGAGGATGAACAGCCGCGAAATGTTCATGCGCCCTTCTTGGCCTTGTCGGTGACAGCAGCGTCGGTCGGGGTAGCGGCAGATTTGCCTTGCAGGTGTTCGGTCGGGGTGGTCGGTACTTGGTTGCTGTCGTTGACCACTTCCACTTCACTGCCCTCCTTCAGACGGTCAGTACCTTCCAGCACCACGCGGTCGCCTGCAGCCAGGCCTTCGGTGACCACGGTATTTTCGCCATCACTGGCGCCGATCTTCAGTTGGCGAATGGTGACCTTCTTGTCGCCGTCCAGCGCATAAACGAAGGTGCCGTTGGTGCCAAACTGGATGGCCGCCGACGGCGCCAGTACCACGCCTTTCAGCGTGTCAGCCAGCAAGTGAACGTTGACGAACTGATTAGGGAACAGTGCCTGATCGCGGTTTTCGTAACGGGCCTTGAACTTCAGGGTGCCGGTGGCGACGTCGATCTGGTTGTCGAGGCTTTGCAGCACGCCGGTGGCTTGCAGTTTGGTGTCGCCGCGGTCCCACGCCTCGGCCGGCAGCTTGGCGCCGCTGCGATAGCGGGCGAGCACGGTTTCGAGGCTGTTTTCCGGCAAGGTGAAAGCGACGCTGATCGGTTGCGTCTGGGTGATCACCGCGAGGAACGTGGTGTCGTTGGCGGTCACCAGGTTGCCGACGTCAACTTGACGCAGACCGACGCGGCCGGCAATCGGCGCGCGGATCTTGGTGAATTCGAGATTGAGCTTGGCATCGTTGACCGCGGCCTGATTGGTCTTGACCGTGCCCAGATACTGGCCGACCAGCGCTTCGGCGGTATCCAGGGTCTGTTTGGCGATGCTGTCCTCTTTGTACAAACCGCGATAACGCTCGACGTCGACCTGAGCGTTTTTCAGTTGCGCCTGATTCTGCAGCAAGGTGCCTTCGGCTTGCAGCAAGGCGTTCTGGTACGGACGTGGATCAATCTCCGCTAACAGGTCGCCGGCCTTGACCATCTGCCCTTCTTCGAAATTGATCTTGACCAGCTCGCCGCCCACCCGGCTGCGCACATTGATGGTGTTGAGCGCAGTCACGGTGCCCAGCGCCTTGTAGTACAGCGGGAAATCGCCAGTAACCGCCGGCGCCACGCGCACCGGAATAGGCCCCGTACCGCCACCGAAGCCCGGCCGCATCATCCCCGAACGCCCGGTGTGCCCGGCCGCAGCCTTGTCAGTGCCCTCTTTGTGGGCTGAACCGGCGGGCCAGAATTTCCAGCACAGGACAGCGATCACCAACAGGACAAGCAGGCTGATCAGCCAGCGACGGGAGTTACGAGGGGACGATTGCATGGAGTGATTAACCATTGGGCGCGTGGGCTTCTTTTACGGGAGGCTGAACGATAAGCACTGATGGGGAATTAGCAAAGCAGCTTTACCGGCAATTTACCTTCAACTTACGTTTCAAGGTGTGAGGCAAAACACTGATACACAAATGAAAACGGCCTGGACAGGGCCAGGCCGTTAACAATTGTAAAAGCGCTTACTTGAGAACGGACAGTGCCGCTTCGTAGTTAGGCTCTTCAGCGATTTCCTTGACCAGTTCGCTGTGCAGGACGTTGTCGTTTTCGTCCAGAACCACGACTGCGCGAGCGGTCAGGCCTTTCAGCGGGCCGTCAGCGATGGCCACGCCGTAGTTCTCGATGAACTCGGCACCGCGCAGGGTCGACAGGTTCTGTACGTTTTCCAGGCCTTCGGCGCCGCAGAAACGCGCTTGGGCGAACGGCAGGTCAGCCGAGATGCACAGCACTACGGTGTTTGCTACTTCGTTGGCCTGAGCGTTGAACTTGCGCACGGAAGTGGCGCAGGTCGGGGTGTCGACGCTTGGGAAGATGTTCAGCACTTTGCGCTTGCCGGCAAAGTCTTTCAGGGTGACGTCGGACAGATTGCCGGCAACCAGAGAAAAGGCTGGCGCCTTGGAACCGGCTTGTGGCAACTGGCCGTTGACTTGAACCGGATTGCCTTTAAGGGTGACTTGAGCCATGACTTGAGTCCTTCTGATGTTTTGATTGGAAAGCATGCAAGAGGCCGAAGTTAACCACGAAATTGTCCGACGACCTATGCCCTGTTTGGAAATTGTTGGGTGCCCGCCTGAAAAATTGTATACAAAACCATCGCCGTTCCCTTGTAGGAGTGAGCCTGCTCGCGATGGCGTTGTGTCAGTCAACATCTGCGTACATGACACACCGCCATCGCGAGCAGGCTCACTCCTACAATTGGATTTGAGGCGTTACTGGTCTTTTATTCAGAGACATTGTCGATTAACCGCTGGCTCGTTCGACTAAACAACGAATCCCCACAATCCACGGAGTAACTGCCATGCGATTCATGATCCTTGTCAAAGCCAGCGCCGATTCGGAAGCCGGCATCATGCCCAGCGAAGAGCTGATCACCGCCATGGGCAACTTCAACGAAGAACTGGTCAAGGCCGGTATCCTGATCGATTGCGACGGCCTGCACCCGAGCAGCAAAGGCGCTCGCGTGCATTTCTCCGGCGACAAACGCACGGTCATCGACGGGCCATTCATCGAGACCAAAGAACTGGTGGCGGGTTACTGGATCTGGGAAGTGAAATCGAAAGAAGAAGCCATCGAATGGGTCAAGCGCTGCCCTAATCCAATGTCAGGCGATTCTGATATTGAAATCCGCCAGATATTTTCTGCCGAAGACTTCGGCGCCGAGTTCACCCCCGAAGCGCGGGAACAAGAAGAACGCGTTCGCGAACAAGCCAAGAAAAACAGCTGAACCGGATATCCCCATGTAGGAGCTGCCGAAGGCCGCGATCTTTTGATTCTGTTCTTAAAACACAAGATCAAAAGATCGCAGCGTCGTTTCACTCGACAGGTAAGAGTCGATCAGTCGGGCATAGAGCGGATGATGTCAGCCAGATCATCCTTGGTTATTTCATTGGCCTTGATCGCAGCGGCGATATCTGTTCTGGAAAGCGGAAAACGTTTGAAAATTTCTTTCAAGGTTTCCTCATTAACATTGGCCAGCCAGAGGGGATCGATCAATGAGCCGCCATACTCAGGCCTCATGGTTACTTCTTCGTGTGCAATTGCGCCTTTATGGTTGAGATACACCACATAACGGTCATGCCCTTCAGGAAAGCTTTTATCGTGATAAAGCGTGGTACCCAAAGGCAGGACATAGTAGTTCTCGTCGCCATTTGGCCCTTCAATCAGCAACGGCTCTTTGGTTTTGATCATTTTCCTGTCGTGCCCTTTCCCGATATCACCAAAAATCAGAAAAGCCCAAAAAACCGCATTGACGGATAAAACTGCCACCAGCCATAGGCTAATTCGCCTGTTTGTAACCATCTTCCTTATCAAACTTTTGCTCCTGCAATTGTCAGGGTTATGCCCGACCGTGATTCAAGGGACGCTCCGCGTTCCAGCTTGCGAATTTGACGCAGAGCGTCAAGGGCCGCATTCCCACGCAGAGCGTGGGAATGATCATTCAATAGATCAGTTCTTGAGTTCGACGTGATCCAAGGCTTGATTCACCGCCAGTTCCCCCAACATGACGACCTGTGCGATCCCCAGTGCAGTCTTGCGCTGGGAGGTTTCCAGCGAGGCGGCGAAGTTGATCAGCATCTCGCTGGCCGAGCCGAGGGTTTCGCTGGCGTTGGCTAGAAGAGATTCGGTGTTGTACCTGGGATTGGCGAGGTACATGGGTTCCGGCTCGTTGGCGCTGGACATGATGTGGGCGGTGGGGTTGAGGTAGTAATCGAGGGCGCGGTCGGCGGCTTCGTGGAGTTTTTTGCTGTCGACTGAGGCGTAGGGGGATGTGCTGTCGGCGTCTGATTCTGGGGGATTGGGTGTTGGTTTTTTCATGGTGTTTTCTCTATCCGAACGGTGGAGCTGGTCCATTCGGCTTCCGGTCGAATGGGTGGCAGCTGTACGCAGGCTGGAAACCCGGGGGACAGAGAAACCCGGACGACCCGAAGGTCCCCCACGCACAGCCGCCATAACTAAGTACGCACCAAAAAAGGTGCGCAAGCATACGTCATGAACGGTGCTGTTGCGTTCAGTTTTCCCCCGGGGTTTCCAGTCCCGGTCGCTGATTTGGCAGCGACGAACACAGGCTAGAGACCCGACGTCCGACGGACAACCTGAAAACCTTGTGGGAACGTTCCGCAAAATCCAAACAACGTTTAAACATCCCGAATTGAAATACGCATATGTAAGAGCTGCCGAAGGCTCGAACCGCGATCGGACGATCGAAAATCACCGAGCGCTTCCAGAAGGACATTGTGCGCAGCACCTTGCAGGACGTCGGCATTGGCTCGGCCGCTTGGGTCAACTACCGTGCCGCGTTGGGATGGAGGGAATCCTTACTTTCGCTGGTTTACCGGGCAATGATGTAGCGCCTGAGCAAATGCCATCGCGGGCAAGCCCGCTCCCCACAGGGAACGATGTGAATCAAAAATCGTATTCACAACGCCGAACCCTGTGGGAGCAGGCTTGCCCGCGATGGGGCCATCAACTGCGCTGAATTATTTGGACCCTGACTTCAACTTGAGATACGACTGACGCAAGTCCGATGCCCAGCCATCGATCACCGGTTTGACGTCATTCGCCGTCATCGCCTGAGTGTCATTTTCCAACGGCTTGCCGGTGCCTTTGCGCACCACTTGCGCGACGACCTTGTTATTCGCACCATCGAGGAACACCGCTTCGGTGGCCAGAGTGGTTTCCTGATCGCGGATACCGCTGGCGGTGCTGACCGCTGCGGCGACCAGAGCGATCGGAATCACTTCATACGCGTGCAGGCCTTCGGTCTTGCTGCTCACGGCGGTGATCGCCGCACGCACCACAATCACGCCTGGGCCCGGGCCGGTGGCCAGCGGCAAGTCTTTACCGATCTCACGTTTGAGCGCCTGATCGTAGTAGGAGGTGATGCCATTGAGGGTCTGCTGGGAGATCTTCGCGGTCGGTTGCGGTTTCGGGTAGAGCTGAGTCGGTTCGATGTACACACTGGTGAATTTCTTGATGTCGACCTTTGGATCGATCCAGCGCATCACCTCGGCACCGGACGGCGATTTGGCCTCCTTGAGCTGACTGTAGTCCTTGAGGAAGCCTGAGTACTCTTTCGGGTCGACGGTTTTGCTGGAACAACCCACCATTGCGACGGTGGCAATGCACAGAGTGCCCATCATCACTGCTAGCTTCATGCTGTAACTCCTGTCAGAAGGCCGAAAACTTTGTCCGGGGGAATTACAGGTATAGCTAAAACCTCAGTAATTGCGATTGCAAAGCACAAGATTCACGCAAGGCTGCGCGGTGGATCACATGCGTCATTTGAAAGACGTCGAGCATCCGGCAACGCTGCATTGAGCACTTGGCAATGCGTGAACTTCAAGAGTCGGCTGCACTGGAGCAAGTTGAGCCGGAACGCCCGCAAGTGCTTTTGCAGGGCTGGAAGCAGATGAACCAAGTGATTGGCTGGAGATTGTCTTCCCTCACCCTAGCCCTCTCCCAGAGGTAGAGGGGACCGAATGGGGGATATTCAAGAGATACACCGACGTGAGCGATTGGCTTTGAATCCATAATCGACTCGGTCTGTCACGTCGGTGCAGGACGACAGACACCCCGGTCAGTCCCCTATGCCAGAGGTAGAGGGACCGATTGGGGGAGATTCAACAGATACACCGACGTGACCGATTCGCTTTGAATCCATAATCGGCTCGGTCTTTCACGTCGGTGCAGGACGCCAGACACCTCGGTCAGTCCCCTCTCCCTCCGGGAGAGGGTTAGGGTGAGGGGCTTTTAAGGATTCACCCGTTTACCAGGATGAAGTCTCACCACTACGCAAAGCCATCTCCCGCCGGCTGTTGATGTGCATCGCCTTGATCAACGACACCGTGCCCACCAGCAAAATCGCCGCCCCCAACAGGAAGTCGATGTTGTACAGCTGGAAATCCTGCACCGGCCCGATCAGCAGCACCCGCACGATCGCCGCGCCCAACAGCGTGGCGAGGAAGTCGATCCCCGGCTCATTACGGTAAAACACCAGCAGCAATGGCAGGCACAACACCAACAGCAGCAACAGCACGACAGCCTTGAACGAACCCTTGCGCTCGACACTGAACGCACATTCGTGCGGCCCATAAGCCTTGTAATCCTCGTCACGAATCATCGAGGTTTTCTCGTTGATGTAATCGACGCGGTTGTACTTCTGGATCGGTGTGAAGGTGTTGGACATCTCCATCAACGTGGTGATGTTCTTGAAACGCAGGTCGATGCGCTCGCTGCCCTTGAGGTAATAGAGCACCGGTTTGTAGCCGTAGCGATAGGTGTCAAAAGGGAATTCGGTGACCTGGCCCTGCACGCCGATCGGGCGCGGTTCAAGTTCGGCGTAGGCACTTTTGTTGGTGGCCGACAGGTTGCGGCTCAGCGGTTGCACCTTGACCTGCTCAAGGAAGATCGGCGTGACGCCGTAGGACCACTGCAACGGTTCCAGACGCAAGCGCAGTTCGTTGCGAGCGAGGTCATAGCGGTTGAAAGTACGTTCAGAGACCACCAGGGAACCGCTGAGCATGAACTCGCCGCGCAGGTTGTTGGTGACGCGCAAGGTCAACTGATCCTTGCCCAGCAGCGCTGCTTCCGTAGTCGGTGGCGTGCCGCACCACGCGGTGCTTTCGCCGACGCCGCCGAGCTGGCCGTCGCGGTTTTCCTTGAATACGTAAAAGTAACTGGCCCACAGCGTCACCATTAACAGCAACGCTGTGAGGCCGAGGATTTTTTTGCCCGGACTCACTGATCAGACTCCCTTCTTCGGTTCCATCGTCCAGCCGAAAACCCGCTGGCGACGGCGACTCTACCAAAAGGCCAGCATCGACCCAAGGGAAAATGCCCGATTCATCAGGTTTCTAGGGGTTTCCCCTGCCCAGGCAAAGGGTTAGCGCCGACGAAAAAGCGGGCGCGGTTCGATGACTGAGCGGCCGTAGAGCACGCTCATGCCGGCGAGTCCCTTGAGTGCATCCTCAGCCGATTTGTCCTCCCGCACCGCGAAACTGTCAAACCCGCACTGGCGCATGTGGCTGAGCTGATCGCGCAACACATCGCCAATCGCGCGCAACTCCCCTGCCCAACCGAACCGGCTGCGCAGCAGATACGCCTGACTGTACGCCCGACCATCGCGAAAACTCGGGAAATCCAGCGCGATCAGCGGCAACGACCCCAGCCATGGCACCAGGCTCTCGACCTCATCATCCGGGCCGAGCCACACCGCGTGGGTCGACGGCGATTCAAGCCAATGCATCAGCGGCAACATCAGCAATCCGTCCGGCCTTGGCGTCGATGGCTCACGCACCAGCGTCCACGGATCGTCCGTCACAATCCGCGCTTCACCGTGCTCCAGCCGCAACAGATTGTTCATGCCGAAACCTCCAGCGTCTTCGGATAGACCCGTTCCTTGAACGGCTCCAGGCCGATCCGTGCCACGGTATCGACAAACAATTCCTCGTGCTCGCGATAGCGCACGAAGGTGCCGATGATCCGCTCGATCACCTGCGGCACCTCGGCGGCGCTGAACGACGGGCCGATGACTTTACCCAATGCGCTGTTTTTGCCCTGGGCACCGCCGAGGGTGATCTGGTACCACTCGCTGCCATTTTTATCGACACCGAGGATGCCGATATTGCCGATGTGGTGGTGGCCGCAGGCGTTCATGCAGCCAGAAATATTCAGGCTGATATCACCCAGATCGTGCAGGTAATCAAGGTTATCGAAACGTGCCTGAATCGCCTGGGCGATCGGGATCGATTTGGCGTTGGCCAGTGCACAGAAATCGCCGCCCGGGCAGGCAATGATGTCTGTCAGCAGGCCGACGTTGGCGCTGCCCAGATCGTGTTTGCACGCCAGTTGCCACAACGCGTAGAGGTCGGTTTTCGGTACATCGGGCAGAACGATGTTCTGCTCATGGGCAATACGAATCTCGCCAAAACCGAAACGCTGCGACCAGTCGGCCACCGCCAGCATCTGCACAGCGGTGACATCTCCCGGCGGTGAGGCCATGCCCGGTTTGGTCGACAGCACCACACTGGTGTAGCCCGGCACTTTGTGCGGCTGCACGTTGCGCGCGACCCAACGGGCAAACGCCGGGCTTTCCGCCAGGCGCGTGCCGAAGTCCAGATCGGTGTCGGCCAGGGTGTGGTAAACCGGCGGCACGAAGGCGCTGGCGACCCGCTGGTACTCGGCCTCGGTCAACTGCGCCGGGCCGTCCTTGAGGTGTTGCCATTCCTCTTCGACTTCCTTGGCAAACGCCTCGATGCCCAATGCCTTGACCAGAATCTTGATCCGCGCTTTGTACTTGTTGTCACGCCGGCCATGACGGTTGTAGACGCGCAAAACCGCTTCGACGTAGGACAGCAAATGCTGCCACGGCAAACCTTCGCGGATCTGCAAACCGAGGATCGGCGTGCGCCCCAGGCCACCGCCGACGATCACTCGCAGGAGCATCTGCCCGTCACGACCGGGGTAAAGATACAGGCCGATGTCGTGCATCATGATCGCCGCGCGATCCTGCTTGGCTGAACAGATGGCGATCTTGAATTTGCGCGGCAGAAAGAGGAATTCCGGGTTGATCGTCGACCACTGCCGCAGGATTTCGGCCAACGGGCGCGGGTCGATCATTTCGTCTGCTGCGACCCCGGAGAACGCCTCGGTGGTGATGTTGCGCACGCAGTTGCCGGAGGTCTGGATCGCGTGCATGTTGACCTGCGCCAGGCGTTCGAGGATGTCCGGCACCTCGGCCAGTTCGATCCAGTTGAACTGCATGTTCTGCCGCGTGGTGAAGTGGCCGTAACCGCGATCGTAGTCGCTGGCGATGCTCGCCAAGGTGCGCATCTGCTCGGCGCTCAACGTGCCGTAGGGAATCGCCACCCGCAGCATGTACGCATGTTTTTGCATGTACAGGCCGTTTTGCAGGCGCAGCGGCAGGAACTCCTCTTCGCTCAATTCCCCGGCCATGAAGCGCTCGACCTGATCGCGAAACTGCGCAACGCGCTCGAACACCAGCGCCCGGTCGTAATCATCGTATTGATACATGCACACCTCACCAAAATTGATCACAGATCAAAACTGTGGATTTTCCCAGACTATGGCCGAACAGCGCAGCACGTTACAGATTCACCTGAGGCGATAAAAACCATATCAGGGCGCGGCAGAACGCCGCAGCCAGCCCTTCAATCTGATCCGTACAAATCAAAGATTCCTGAGCCTGTTTTGTTTCTGGCGAGGTTTCTACAGTGCAGCTCATGCCAGACCGGGTGGCCTGGCAAGACTTTGCAACCGTGGATGAACTGACCATGAGCACAGCAACAATCGGACAGGCTTACAACTACAAGGTCGTCCGCCAATTCGTTATTGCGACAATTTTCTGGGGGGTGGTGGGCATGGCGATGGGCGTGTTGATCGCCTCGCAACTGGTCTGGCCAGAGATGAACCTGGACCTGCCATGGACCACCTTCGGCCGCTTGCGCCCGCTGCACACCAGCCTGGTGATTTTCGGTTTCGCCGGCAGCGCGCAATTTGCCGCCAGTTATTACGCGGTGCAGCGGACCTGCCAGGTGCGGCTGTATTCAGACACACTCGCCGCGTTCACCTTCTGGGGCTGGCAATCGGTGATCGTGATCATGCTGATCACCCTGCCGATGGGCTACACCACCACCAAGGAATACGCCGAGATCGAATTCTCCGGCGCGGTGTGGATGGCCGTCGTCTGGGTCGCCTACGCCGTGGTGTTCTTCACCACCGTGGTGCAGCGCAAGACCAAGCATATCTACGTCGGCAACTGGTTTTTCGGCGCGTTCATTCTGGTGATCGCTATGCTCCATGTGGTCAATCACCTGTCGATTCCGGTGGATTGGTTCAAATCCTATCCGGTGTACTCCGGCGCCACTGATGCGATGGTGCAGTGGTGGTACGGCCACAACGCGGTGGGCTTCTTCCTGACTACCGGGTTCCTCGGCATGATGTATTACTTCGTGCCGAAACAGGTCAATCGGCCGGTGTATTCGTATCGCTTGTCGATCGTGCATTTCTGGGCGCTGATCACCCTGTACATCTGGGCCGGCCCGCACCATTTGCACTACACCGCGCTGCCGGACTGGGCGCAGTCACTGGGCATGGCCATGTCACTGATCCTGCTCGCGCCGAGCTGGGGCGGGATGATCAACGGCATGATGACCTTGTCCGGCGCCTGGCATAAGTTGCGCACCGATCCGATCCTGCGCTTCCTCGTGCTGTCGCTGGCGTTCTACGGCATGTCGACGTTCGAAGGGCCGATGATGGCGATCAAAACCGTCAACGCCCTCTCCCACTACACCGACTGGACCATCGGCCACGTCCACGCCGGGGCGTTGGGCTGGGTGGCGATGATCACCTTCGGTGCGACTTATCACATGGTGCCCAAAGTGTTTGGCCGCGAGCAGATGTACAGCACGCCGCTGATCAACCTGCACTTCTGGCTGGCGACCATTGGCACGGTGTTGTACATCGCTTCGATGTGGGTCAACGGCATCACCCAGGGCCTGATGTGGCGGGCGATCAACGAGGACGGCACGCTGACTTACTCGTTTGTCGAGGCGCTGCAGGCCAGTCATCCCGGGTTCATCGTGCGCTTTGCTGGCGGGGTGTTTTTCCTTACCGGCATGTTGCTGATGGCCTATAACGTCTGGCGTACGGTGCGCGTTGCGGACGTGGCGCTGGCCCACCGTGAAGCGCAGATCGCCTGAGGCAGGGAGCCGAATGTGATGGATATTTTTTTCAATGTGTTGGGCGTGGTGTTTCTGTGGCTGGCGGTGGAGTACTGCTTGCGGCGGGAGACGGCGGACAGTCTGGATGAAGCGAGCATGGTGCCGTTTGCCGATGACCCGGAGGTGGCGCGGCGGGTGGAGCTGGCCACCGGCAAGACTGTGAAAGCGGTGGCGCCGGAAATAGCGAAGCCGGGGTGGGTCAATCTCGATATGTGAGGGGTGTCAGGTGGGCTGCCCTCACCCTAGCCCTCTCCCAGAGGGAGAGGGAACTGACCGAGTGGTTTGTTCGAGTTACGCCGACCTGAAATATCGAGTCGAACTCAGGTTTTGAACAGCACTCGGTCTGCTCCCTTTCCCCCTCGTCCGCGGAGGGAGAGGGAACTGACCGAGTGGTTTGTTCGGGTTACGTCGACCTGAAATATCCAAGGTGAATGCAATCTCAAAAACAATGAAGATCGGCTCCCTTTCCCCCTCGCCCCCCCTGGGGGAGAGGGCTGGGGTGAGGGGGTAAGCTCTTGATCTTAAGCGCGATCGCGAGGAATCAGGCTCTGCAACTGCTGCGCCAGAAAATTTGCATCAAACACAAACGTATCCGGATCCTTCAAACCATTGGTCTTGCGCCACTGCCACTCGCCATTCGCCAGTCCCACCAACGAAATGCTGCCATAACGCGCCGCCGTCAACCCCATCACCGCAAGCGAAATCTGTCCCGCGCTGCCCATCACATCCGGCACGAACTCCACCGGTTTGCCGGCAATCACAATGCTCAGTTTTTCCGTCTTGAAGGTCGAAGTTTCCACCGGTGTGCTCGGCCCGAACGCGACGTACGCCTCGCGATTCACCTCCAGCAGATTCGGCGCCTGCACCGGTTCCAGCCATTGCTGAATATCGCCGAACAGCGCGGTAATCCGCGTGGCCCAGACCGCTGACTGTGTTTCGAACAGTTGCTTCTTGTGCGCTTCGCTCTCGGCGTAATGACGAAGCATCTCGCCCAATTGTTGTACGTCGTCCATAGCGGTGTACCTCGGAAAGGACCTGCAATACTCGATAGTGGCAGATACCAGCCGCTGCGTACGTTTAACCTGCACCAAGTCCGATGAAGCACCATGACACTTGGGTGAAACATCAGCGGT
The DNA here is from genome assembly GCF_013363935.1 of Pseudomonas sp. 43A. NCBI lineage: Bacteria > Pseudomonadati > Pseudomonadota > Gammaproteobacteria > Pseudomonadales > Pseudomonadaceae > Pseudomonas > Pseudomonas sp. 43A. The sequence continues at coordinate 3,624,489 of NZ_CP054880.1, read as the reverse complement.
ACAGTCATTTGTTTGCTGGCATCGGACCGTGAACAAAAGGAAACTCCCCGCAGACCCGAACGTTCGACACTGTCATATGCCTGAGGACATCCAATGCGCACCATCGGCCTGATCGGCGGCATGAGCTGGGAATCCAGCGCCGAATATTATCGACTCATCAATCAGCAAGTCCGTAATCGTCTCGGCCCGCTGCGCTCAGCGCAAATGCTGATGTACAGCGTCGACTTCGGCCCTGTCGAACAGGCCCAGCACGCCGGGCGCTGGGACGATGCGGCGGCGATTCTGGTCGATGCTGCGCGCCGGCTGGAAGCGGGAGGCGCCGAATGCGTGGTGCTGTGTACCAACACCATGCACAAAGTGGCCGAGCAGATTCAGGCAGCGATCAGCATTCCGTTCCTGCATATTGCCGAGCCGGCCGCGCAGGCCGCTCTGGAGATTGATGCGCATACGGTTGGCCTGCTCGGCACGGCGTTCACCATGGAACAGGACTTTCTCAAACAACGCTTGGTTGCCCAGGGTTTGACGGTTTTGGTGCCGGACGAAGCCGAGCGCAAGGATGTGCACCGGATCATCTACGACGAACTCTGTGTCGGCGTGATCAGCGAATCTTCGCGGCAAATCTATCAGCGAGTCATTGAATCCCTGACCGCACGCGGTGCACAGGCGATCATTCTCGGTTGCACGGAAATCGGCATGTTGATCAAACCCGAACACAGCGCCCTGCCCCTGCTCGACACCACCGAACTGCATGCACAGTCGGCGGTGGCGTTCGCGCTGGGCGATTGAGTCAGGTTTTCGGGCGAGTGCGCAGGCGCGCCATGCTCAGGGTGTCGACCCATTGCCCGTCGCGCACCGCGTAATCGCGAAACAGGCCTTCGTCCTCGAAACCGAATTTGCGGTAGAGCGCGATGGCGGCCTCATTGTCGGCGTAAACCGAGAGTTCGACGCGGTGCAGATTCATCCAGTTGTCGGCGACGTCCAGCGCCGCCGCCAACAGCTGCGAACCCACGCCTTTGCCCTGCCACGCGACCGCAACGCCCATACCGAAACTGCCAGCGTGCGCCCGTCGCATCCGCGAATACGCCTCCAGCCCGAGGTTGCCGATCACCACGCCCTGATGCAGCGCCACCAGTTTCACCGCACGTTCGTTATCCGCCAGCAGGCGTTGGCGCCAGACTTCTACGGACTGAAACGGCATCTGCAACACCTGCCGCGCAACGGCCGGATCGTTGTACAGCGCGGTGATGCCTTCGAGGTGGGATTCGTTGAAGCGTTCGAAGTGGATGGCGGGGTTGTGGTCGGGCATGGCGGATCCTTCCTGGATCGATGTGTGGCCGATCACTCTAAACCGCTGAACACTTTGTCTGCCATAGCAAAATATTTGTAGGGGAATGTGGGCACAGGAGGATTGCGTCAGGGCTGAAACCATTCGTGGCGTTCGTTGAAGGTGTGGTGGATGAGGTCAGTGAGCGTCTGCACTTCGGCCACATTCTGTGACTCGGCATTCACCGCCAGCCATGCCTGCAATTGCATGGGTTCGGCGAATAATCCGGGCAGCGCGATCAGGCCCCGATCGAAGCGGCTCATGTACGCCGGCAACAACCCGATGCACGCGCTGCAGCGAATCATCTCCAGCATCAATTCATAAGACTGCATCTGCACCACACCCGCCAGGCGCTGCTCTACCAACTCATTCCACGGCCGGAAGCTGTCGATCTGCCGGTCGTGTTGCCATTGCACCAGCATGAAATCGGCGAGGTCATCAGGCGTATCCGGGCGGGCGGTGACGCGGGAGTAGCGTTTGGCGATGTGTGGCAGGTAGTCGAGGCGCGCCAGTGGTTGCGGTTCGCTGGTGGCGAAGGTCGGGCCGGGGTGTGGGGTTTCACCGTTGGCCAGCCACAGCACGATGTCGGCGCTGACCGCGCGCAGGGACAGTTCGCTGTCCAGCGCGATGATTTCCAGACGTACGCTGGCGTTGCGGCGCAGCAGTGCGATGAGGTCGCGGCCGAGGATGTCGTGCAGGATGGATTCGGCGACGGCGAGGCGAATCAGCGGTTGTTCGACCACCGGCAGTTTGCGCTCATTCGCCAGCGCCACCAGTTTGGCCTGCAATTGTTGGCCTTCGCGGGTCAGGCTCAAGGCGCTGCCCTGAAAGCTGAACAGCGTGTGCTGAAGTTCTTGCTCAAGCTGCGCGAGTTGTTTGCGCAGCAAGGTCGAACGCACGTTGAGGCTGCGCGCCGCTTGCATGAAGCAGCCGCAGCGGGCGCTGACCAGAAAGTATTGGGCGACATCGGCATCGATGGTCGCGGCGTGTGCGAGCCACGGTTCGTTGTTGTTCTGTGACCAGTGGTAATCGGTGGTGCCCGGTCGTCCTGCGGGTTCGGTGAATGACATCGATGACTCCCTGTCGATCTTTGTATTTGTCTTGAGTGCACCATAGATCCCTGTGGGAGCGAGCTTGCTCGCGAAAGCGGAGTGTCAGTCAGCAAATATGTTGAATGTGCTGGCGCTTTCGCGAGCAAGCTCGCTCCCACAGGGGTAGCGGTGGAACTGGGATTAGTGTTTTTCCTCTAGGACTTTGTTGAGTTCAGCGCCGTCGATGCTCAGTGTTGCGGTGTTGAGCATTCCGTCCAGATAGGCTTGAGCGATTTGCTCCTGGCGCTGCGCACGCAAGGCCTGGGTCAGTTGATCGCGCAGTTCGTCGAGGGTCGCGTTGCGCGCCGGTTGTTGCTCGGTGAGTTTGATTACGTGGAACCCGGCTGCGCTCTGGACGGGATCGGAAACCGCGCCAACCTTGAGCCGCGCCACTGCACCACGCACCTCAGGCACCAGTTGCTGCAACGGTTGCAGGCCGCTATCGCCGCCACGCTCAGCGGTGACGCGATCCTGCGAATATTGAGTCGCCAATGCAGCAAATTCCGCTGGCGTCGTCTGAGCTTTTTTGCTCAGGTCAAGCGCCTGCTTGCGCACCGACTCAAGATTCTGCGGATCACTTACGCCGAGGAAAATCTGACTGACCCGATACAACGCCGGGGTCTGCCAATTGGCTTTGCCCGCGTCATAAGCCTGCTGCAATTCAGCCGCACTTGGATAATCCGCCGGCACTTGACTGACCGAACGCAAATAATCACGGAACACGATCTGCTCAGTCGCCGCACGGGTCTGCCGTGCCACCTCCGGGCGCTGTGCCCACCCCTGCGCATCAGCCTGTTCCAGCACCGCTTTTTCAGCCAGACGCGTGCGAATCCAGCGTTCCAGCGCCTCACGGTTGCCGCGCAATTGTTCGCGGGTTTCCGGCGGCACTGTCGCCAGCAACGCCTGCAATTCGTCAGGCGAAACCTGTTGATTACCCAACCGCGCCACCGCCGGCCCCGCAGCAACCGCCGCCACAGGCGACGATTGCTGGGCGGCGACCGGGTCACTGCCCGGTCGCACCACCAGCGCCACGGCCACCACCAACAGCGCCACCGCAGCGGCGCTGATCACCATGGCAGGCTTTTTCACAGCGCGACTTCCTCTTGCTCGGCGACGGCCACTTTCGCGGTAGATGCTTGTGCGGCCTGAGTGAAATCACGCAGATAAACGATGAACTCTTGCAGCAGGCGATCCCACAATTCCAGGTTGCCGCGCAGGTGATCGTTGCTTACGCCCGCCGCCACCACCACGTCCATTTCCATCACCAGAAACTCGCCCTGCAACGACAACCGCGCAAACCGGCGGCTGGCGTTCCACTGCTCGGCCACACCCTGTGGCAACTCACCCTGCACCCGCAGCGCACAGCTGAAAGTGAAATCGACGTAGCTGCCCTGCTCCACCGCCGGATTACCAAAACGCACGGCGTAGCCGATGCCCTGACTGGCGCTGAGCAACTGAACAATACCGTTCTGCTCGGTTTCGTTGACGCGATAACCCGCAGCTTGCAGGACTTCGGTCAGAGATTTTGGCGATACGTGGCTGATCAATTGAGTCATTGTTTCTTCCTTGTCTATCAGTGCGTGAGCGCGGCTTGCGGCGCGTCGAATTGAGTCTTGTAAAGCTCATCACCGAACCCCTGAGCCAGTTCATCGAACTTGACCCGGGCGCTGCCCGCGAAGGGCTGGCGGATCTTCATCACCTCGGCCACGTCGATGTTTTCGTAGGCAGTGAGGATCTGTTTGGCGACGCCGTACATCTGCTGATTCTTGACTGAACATTGCTGCACTTGTGTGTCACGTTCAGCCAATTGCGCTTGAAGCTTAGACCGTTCTGCCTCTTTGGCACGGGCCATGACCAGCAACTCGTCATAGGCCTTTTTGAACTTGCCGGTCTGCTCGGCGCTGGCCGCCACTTGTGCCTGCGCCTGGCTGTGCAGGCTCTGTTGCTGTCCGGCCAATTGCTCGGCGACGCCTTTGGCCTTGGCCAGTTCAGCGCTCAATTGCTTGATTTGCGCCTGCGCAGCCTTGGCTTCGTTTTGCGCCGCCAATTGCGCGGCGCTGGCCTGGGCCTGTTGACTTTGCAGGGCCTGCAACTGCTGCGTGGTGCTGCGCAATTGCGTGCGCAGGCGTTCTTCCATGCCTTCGGCATGCGCTCCAGTGGCGATCAAAAGCCCGAGCCCGAGCCACACAAATCGCGTTTTCATAACCCTCTCCCGGCGCCTTAGAAGCGCGTGTTGATCTCAAGCTGCAAGACGTCGATGTCGAACGGCGCGCCGTACACCGCTTCGGTGCTCATCCAGCGACCGGTGGCGTAAACGTTCTTCGCCAGACCGTAGTTGCCGCCGATGAAGTAACCCTTGGCGTTGGTGCCGCCGAGGTGGAACGACGAGTCGTTGAAGCCGTCCGGCAAGGCATCCGGCTGGATGTATTTGTAGCCAGCGAACATGTTCCAGTCGCCCTGCTTTTTCAGGTCCAGCGCGCTGCCGAGGGTGAACTGCACCATCCATGCGTTGGCGCCGCTTTCGATGTCGCCGTTGCTGTCGAGGTTGTTGACGATCTGCCCGGCCGAGCGCTTGCGCATGTCGCCTTCGTCGTACGCGAGGTTGTGGATGTAGTTGCCCTGGCTGCGCAGTTTGAAGTCTTCCGGCAAGTCGGCGTCCCACACTACGTTCAAGTCCAGCAGATTGAATTCGGAAGCGAGGCCAACGAATTGCGGCTGCGGAGTGGTGGTCGGGTTGAGCGGGTTCGGCGTGATGTCGCGCAGCAGGAACACGCTGTTGCCCTTCTGCATGAATGCCGCACGGCTGCCGTCGCTGTCGCAACCCGGTGCGCCGGCCCACGGTTCGCAAGGGCTGGAACGCTGGCCTTGAATGTCGTCGAAGCGGTAGTAAGCCAGCGCGCCTTTCAAGCGGTTGTTGCTGTTGATTGCCCATTTGGCGCCGATCTGCGCGCCATACAGCCACTTGTTGTCGCTCTCTTCCTTGTCGAAGCCGTTGCTGCTGGCGGTGTCGTTGGTGTAATCCACCGGGAACGCGCCGACGGTGCCGAACACGCCCCAGTCGCGGTTGAGTTTGTGGTCGAAAATCGCTGCCACACCGTCGAAATTCAAGTCGTTGGAATAGAGCATGTCGGTGGACATGAACGGGTTGGCGAAGCGGCCGCCGGTCAAGGTCAGCTCATCGGTCGGCTTCCAGTTCAGGTAACCCTGATCGAGCCAGATGTCTTTCTTGGCGAAGCCGCCGCCGAAGCTTTGCGTGGTCGATACCGGGTTGTTGTCGGAGCCGGTGCCGATGCGAATGCCAGCGGTCCATTGCGGCGAGATTTCGGCTTTCATGCCCAGTCGCGCACGAATGCGGAACTGGTTGGTGCGGTCTTCGCGGGTATTGAGCAATGGCGGCAGATTGGTGCTGCTGTTGGGGTTTACGTCGTATGGGCCGTTGTTGTTGAGCTTGGCGAAGTCGACGATCTCGTTGCTGTTGCTGTCCGAGTAGTAGCGCGACTCGTCACGCAGACGAATATCGCCGTCGAAACTGATGCGCGCGGCCCATTCCGGGAAGCTGTTGGGCGCGGCCCAGTTTTCCTGTTTGGCGGTGGCCATGACTTCGGCTTTGACCTGGTCACGGATCTGGTCACGCACCGCTGCCGGCACATATTGCACACGGACATCGCCCGGCGCCGCCACTGGCCCGGCGGCCACGGCGGTGGATGCCGCAGCCTGTTTCGCCTGGGCCGCTTCGTTCTGCGCCTGAGCGATCAGCGCGTCGGCCTTGTCCTGTTTCAGAATGCCCTGCTCGACCAGCAAGCGGATCAGATTGATCGTGGCGTTCTCCGAGGGCGCAGGCGCTGCCACGGCCTGACCGACCAGGGTCGCAATGACCATGCCGACCGCCAGGGACAATCGATTCACGTTGGAAATCATCTGCACACAACTCCTTTTGCCAAAGCGTAAATAAATGAATTAACCCGGACGCCGCCCTTGCAGGGACAGGCGCACAGGCAAAGTGATGGAGGCTGGAGGCCGTTCGCTCAGGGCCGGCGCACCACGCAGCGCGGCCAACACCTGCGTATCAATCTCGGGGTTGCCGCTGGATTTGATCAGCTCGACCCGGGTGATCTCGCCGACGCTGCTCAGCCAGACATCGGCCTGCAGCGAAAACGCGAGGTTGCGCAGTTCGGGGTTCTCACGTAGCAAGCGCTGGAAGGTGAACGCCAGAAACTGGCTGTACGTCCCCGTGCCCAGACGGCCGCCACCGGCACCGGCCATGCCGCCACCCTTGCCCGCGCCGATGTTGAAGGCGTCGTTGCCGGACTGCGCATCGCCGTCCATTTGCATCGGGTTGGCCAGATCGTCCGCCGGCGATGGCGGCGCTTCTTCCTCGGGCTTGACCTCTTCTGGCTCGGGCGTCGGTTCTGGCTCGACGACTTTCTCTTCCACCGGGGTTTCCGGTTCCGGCGGCTTTTCCGGCGGCGGAGGTGGCGGTGGCGGCAACGGAATGATCGTCGGCACCTTCGGCGCTTCGCGGCGGATGCCACTCATGTCGTTGGCCCATTGCCAGAGGAACCACGCGGCGAGTGCGCCGATCAGCAAGCCGGCGCCCCACTTCGCATAACGCAGCGCTGGCTTCTTCACCGGCAGCGGCTCGATCGGGAGTTGTGCGCTCATGACTCAGCCCTGACTCGTTTTGCCGGTGACGAGACCGACCTGGGACAGTTCGAGCCGGCGCAACAGATCCAGCACTTCGATGACTTTCTGGTACTGCACCGTCGCGTCGCCGCGCACGATCACCGGGAAATCCGGGCTCTGCGCCTTCTCGATGCGCAGGCGTTCTTCCAGCTCGGCCAGCGTCACCGGGTAGGCATCGAGGAACACCTGGCCGCCGTCATTGACCGAAATCGCCTTGGTCTTGGCCTCGGACAGCGACACGGATGCGCTGGCCTTGGGCAGGTTGATCTGGATCCCGGAAACCTGCGCGGTGGCGGTGAGGATGAACATCACCAGCACCACCATCAACACGTCGACCAGCGGGGTGATGTTGATGCTGTCCACCGCTGCATCTTCGTCATCGTCGTGGGAGGCATTTACAGACGCCATGTCATTGCTCCTCAGGCCGGTACAGAGTGGTTGGCGTGATGGCTGCGATGCGCCGACTCACTGAACTGGCTCTCGCCATGCATCTCCGCCAGCCGGGTGATGAACTCGTCGACGAACACGCGCATGTCGGCGCTGACTTCCTTGTTGCGGGTGATCAGGCGGTTGTAGCCAAACAGCGCCGGGATCGCGACGAACAGGCCCATGGCCGTGGCCAGCAACGCGGCGGCCATACCCGGCGCGATGGCGTTGATATTCACGTCACCGGCCATCGCCGTGCCGAGGAACACCACCATGATCCCCAGCACGGTGCCGAGCAGGCCGATGTACGGGCCGCCGGCGATTGCGTTGGACAAGGTCGAGAGTTTCGAACTCAGTTGCTGGTTTTCGCGGGTGCGCACGCCGTCCATGGAGCAGCGAATGGCTTCGATGGTCGCGGCGGAAACCGACGAGGTATCGGCGCCCTGCTCGCGACGGGTGCGGATCTCTTTGACCGCCACCAGATACAGACGCCACAGCGACGAATGCTGCAGGCGTTGGGCGAGTTGCGCGTCGTCGGCGAACATCTCCAGACGCGTGCCGACCTTGGCGAACTGCACGCGGAAGTCTTCGTTGGCGGCAGACACGCGGCTGAGGCTGCGGTTCTTGCGCAGCATGATGATCCACGACTGGAACATCATCAGCACCAGCACGGCGATGATCACCCAGGCGTCGATTGGCACGGCGTTGAGCAGGAAGCCGAGGCTGCCGAAACCGAAACCTGACTGTTCTTCGTCGACACCGTAAGCCACCAGTTTCGACTCGGCACCTTGCGAAGTCGCGTCCGCCAGCAACAGCGCTGCCGGGCGCGAAACCTTCGACAGACGCAATTCATCGATAGCGCCCACGAACGGCTGGAACGGACCTTCGTGCACGTCAGCGCCGATGGCCATGACCGAGTTGAATGCCGGCATCGCCAGAGCAAGCGTGGCCGCTTCGCGACCGTTGATGAACAGGGTCACTTTGGAGCCTTCAGCGGTCAGCGCGACATGCTGCCATTGACCCGGATTCAGCGCTTGGGTGGCAACGGCACGTTGACCGTCGATTTCCACAAACGGCACGCCTTGGTTGGCACCGATCAGCAGGCTGTTGGCGCCTTCACGACGGGCGAGAATCAGTTGTTCGCCACTGGCCTGATCCAGACGCAGCCAGGCACTGAAGGTAAACGCACTGCCGGCGTTGTGTTGCAGCGATGGGCTGGCCGGCAGCAACAACGGCTGGCCGCTGAACTGCAACGCGCGCCCTACTACGCCGTCAATCGCCGCGCCGGTGGCGCTTTGCGCTGTGTTGCCGTAGGCGGTGGTGTCTTTGGCCGGGGTGCCGGTGGCGCCGTCGAAGTGATACAGCGCGGTGTAATTCGGGTCGAAGGTCAGTTGGCCGTTGCCGGTCACCGGGGCCTTCTGATTGCCGTAGTACATCCAGATATCTTGACGCTGACCGCCCTCGACATTCGGCACATCGACCCAGATCAGCGCCATGCCCATCAGCGCGTCGAAACTTTCGATCTGGTGGTTGAGCACGGTCTTGTCATCGGCGGCGACGAAGCGCAGGTCCGAACCGTCCTCTTTCACCCCGTCAAAGGTGAAATTGCCGGTGTGCAGGCGAACCAACAGCGCGGTACGCCCGAGGGCCTGATTGATTGCCGCGCCTTGTGGCGTGGTGTCGACGGCGATCTGTTTGCGGTAATGCCAGTCGTCCTGCCACCAGGCCTGAGCCGTGGCCGGGAGCACGAAGCCCAGGCAGATCAACAACGAAAGGAAGAGGCGCTGCATGAACGTGCTCCTTGTCAGAAAGTGGCTTGAAGGTTGAAGTGCAGGCGCGATTCCTGTTTCGAGGTGTTCGGCCCTTCGAGTAGCGGGTAGCCCCAGTCGAGGCTGCCGGACAGCCATTTGCTCAGGCTGGCGCGGGTGCCGAGGCCGACGCTGGCCAGGGCGTAATTGGCGTCCTGATCGGGCAGTTCGTCGCGCAGGTAAAGTTGCGCACCTTCGGCGAAGGCATAGAAACGCCAGTCCTGCATCCACGTGCCGGCGTACTTGGCCAGCGACGGCGTGCGCACTTCCTGACTGAGCAACAAACCGTCATCGCCGGTGCGTTCGGCGGCCAGATAGCCGCGCACCGAAGTAGCGCCGCCGGCAGAGAATTGTTCGTTGGAAACCAGCGGCCCGGACGCGAGTTGGAACGCGGCTTTGCTTGCGCTCTGCCAGTCGCTGTCGAAGGTCCAGGTGTAATGGGTGTCGCCCTTGAGCACGGCGAAGCTCGGTTTGGCGCGATAGCGTTTGTAGTCGAAGTCTTCGTCGGAACTGCCGTAACCGAAAATGCTGCGAGTGGCGGCGACCAGGCTCAGGCCGAGGCCGAGCTGGCTCTTCTCGCTGTAGCGATAGCCGTTGTAGGCGAAGGTAAAGGGTGCGTATTGCAGCGGGACTTTGTCGCTCTCACCGGACAAGGTCAGGCGTTCGTCGAAGTCCTTGAAGTCGATGCCGGCGGACAGCGAGTTCGACCAGTTGCCGCTCGACGGCAGCGTGTAAATCGCCGAGACGCCGTAGCTGTGGCCCTTGCCGAGCACGTTGCTGCCGCCGATGGTGGCGACGTTGCTGTCGGACTGGTAACCGGAGAACTGCACGCTCCAGCGCTCGGTCAGCGGCGCGGTGTAGGAGCCCGACCAGACCTTGGCGTTATCGGTGTCCTGCGGCGCGGTGAAGTACGTCAGCGAGATGCTGTGGCCGAGTTGCCAGAGGTTGTTGTAGCCGAGGCTGGTGACGGTGCGCAGCTTTTCCGTGTCGGCGCTGTAGTCGTTGTTGAGGCCGACGCTGGCGGTCCACGGGTTCTGGTCTTCGACCTGCAAATCGACGTCCATGGTGCCGGGGCGCTGACCTTCGCGCACCAGCGGCATCACCTGTCGGCCCGGGGTTTTGTTCAGTTGCGCCAGTTCGCCCTGAATCTTGGCGAAGTCCGGCACCTCGCCTTCTTTCAGCGCCGGGACGTCGTCGCGGATGTCCAACGGCGAATAGTGTTTGGCGCCGACCACACGTACCCGGCCGACCTTGGTTTCGCTGACTTGCAGATAAACGATGCCGTCGGCGACGGCTTGCTCCGGCAACTCGACGAACACCGATTGATAGCCGCGTTCCTGATAAGCCTTTTGCAACGCGTCCCGAGCACCTTCGATATCCGTGAGGGCTTTTTGCGGGCCGAGAAACGGGTACACCGCTTCTTCAATGGCGCGCGCATCGAGCACGGTGTTGCCGCGCACGAAGTATTCGTTGACGTCGACCAGACGCTGCGCCGCTGCGTTTTCATTGGCCTCTTCGGCCAATACCGGCTGCGCGCCCGCCGTCACCAGCAGCCAGCCCCACAGCGCCAGCCGTGACTTGAAAATCGGTTCCACACTACCCCCTGAATTCGCGATGACCTGTTGGCGTTTCGAACGCCGCGTGTATGGCGTCAATTGCTGGCTGTCGAGGCGCAGGCGTGTTTGCCCAGCCATGTGTGCAAAAGCGCGAAGTTCAGCGAGAACTCGGGCATTTGCAGCAAGGCACCGCAGAACACTTCGCCGATGATTTTTTGAATGAGCAGCACCGCGCGCGGCTCGTTGAGCAACGTGGCGATGTCGCGACTGAGGGCGTTGAAGCTCCAGACTTTCTGGTTCAGGCCGAGGCCGACGAACCAGCGGAACAGCAGGTTGTAATTGAGCTGTTCATACAGTTGCTGCTCGCTGGGCACCGAATAGAGCAGTTGCAGGAGCAGGATGTGCATCACCGTTTGCGCGGGAATCAGCATGCCCGGCTCGGCATTGAGGTCGTGCAGGAGTTCGCGGTGGGCGTCGAGCAAGTCGTCGATCTGCGGGCGCAGCAACACCAGCGAATGGCCCGGCGGAATGTAACTGGACACCTCTTTCAAGGCGCCCTGCCAGTCATCCTGCGAGACAATCCAGACCCACGGCGCGCCGTAGCGATACACCGAAACCGGCTTCTTGCGCGCCGCTTCGACGATCTTCGACAAGCGTTGATCGAGTTCCTGCATGCCCACTTTCGAGTAGCGTTCCATAGTCCCCATTGCCTCACTCCCGGCGTCCCGCCTCGGCTTGTGAAAAGCGCCCCGTTGGGCCCCTCAAGCGCGTTACATAGGCATGACCGGACTGGCGATGTGCTACCGAACTTTTGTCATAAAAGCTTCATTACAGAATTGCTAGGGATTTAACAGACAACACAAAACCCTGTGGGAGCGAGCTTGCTCGCGAAAGCGGTGTGCCAGTCGAGTAGAAGGTGACTGACAGGACGCCTTCGCGAGCAAGCTCGCTCCCACAAGGGGATTTGTGGTGATTTGGGGTCAGGTGTAGACCGGCCAGGTGTCGACGATTTTGCCGTTGCGCACGGCGAGCAGATCGCCGAATTGCAGGAGTACGGCTTCGGTCTGGGTCGGGCGCAGGAACACCTGGTCTTCCACAGAGAGGCCGACGGCACTGGAGCCGTTGACCATTTCCTGATTGGAGCTGCGGCCATACACGCCGTTGCTTTGCAAACCAGCGGGCGATTCGAGCTCGGCCATCCAGTTACCGCCATAGATGAAGAAGGTCTGGCGCTGATTCTGGTCCCACCACGAAAACAGCTTCGACTTGTCATCCAGCGCCGGAATGTTTACCGCGCCAGTGCTTTTCAACACGGGCGTAGCGATGTAAGTCGCGGGGACGTGCCCGCTGAGCGATGGCAAATCGTAGTGAGTTGGTTTGAGCATCGCCGTGCCCACGGAAACCTCGCTGCTGAGCTTTTCGTTTTCGTGAATGCGATAACTCGGGCTGCCGGCGGTATTCAGGCACAAGCCGTCGTGCCACAACGCGGGAAACTGCTGGCGGGTGAAATCCACGCAACGCTGATAAATCACCATGACCTTGGCAAACAGTTCCTCGGGCGAGCCAAGAATCCCCGGCACCCCCATGCCCACGAACGGGTCGTAGCCCATGAACCCGGCGAACTCCAGATGTTGGGGGTTGGCGCTGATCAGCGTAAACATCTGCCCAAGGACATTCACATCACTGACCCCACCGCGATGCAGGCCGACATCCAGTTCGATGTTGATGCGCATCCGTGTGCCCAAACCCTGAGCCAGCGCAAGGTATTGCTGCAAACGTTCGGGGCCGTCGAGCAACCATTGCAGTTGTTTCGCAGGATCGAACGAGCCTTTGTGGGCTTGATAAAACAGCTCTGCCGAACGCACCGGCAACGGCTTGCCGAGCAGAATGTCGGACTGCGGAAAAACCTGCGCATCGTGATTGAGAAACGGCTGATGAAACGACATCAGCTTTTGCGTGCCGGCACGTTGCGCGATGTAGCTCAATAGCCCCGGCGCGGGCAGCGACTTCTCCACCAGCCGCAGGTGTTTACCACCGCGTTTGACCGACTGCATCACCACATCAATGTTGTGATCGAGACGATCGAGATCGATCAGCAGCACCGGGCGCATAGGCCCTTTACCCCTCAACTCTTTGTTCAGTGCGCGGAAATATTCGCTGTACGGCGCGCCTCGATCGCCCGGTCGCAGCCACGCGCCAACCCCTACCAACAACGCGCCGACACCCAAAGTGCCAAGCAGAAAATTGCGCCGATTGACCGCCATCAGCTAACCCCCAGAATCGACGCCAGATGCGCATTGAGAAAGCGTCCACTCGGATCCAGCGCCTGGCGCACGTCGACAAATTCGCGCCAGCGTGGATACAACGGCTGCAGGTTTTTCGCGTTGAGCGTGTGCAACTTGCCCCAGTGCGGCCGGCCGTTGTACTTCCAGAAAATCGGCTCGATCGCCGCGAAGAAGTTGTGATGATCCATCTGATAATGCTGGTGCACCGAGATCGAACAGCTGTCGCGTCCTTCGAACATGCTCAACGGAATGTTATCCGCCTTGACGTAGCGGTACTCGATGGGAAACCAGGTACGCAGATCCTTGTCCTGAATCAGCTTGAGAATTTCGCGCAGGCACGCTGGGCCGTGTTCGGCGGGGACCGAATACTCCATTTCATTGAAACGTACGGTGCGCACGTTGGCGTAAATGTCGAACGAGTCGCCCACGCGGTCATCGAAACTGGCCAGATGGCGCAGGCTGTTGAGCAGCGTGCGGCGCAGGTCGGGGAAGTCGCTGGCGTACTTGTCGATCTTCTCGATCAGAGTGACGAACTCGTTGCCGCCCTCCTCCTCGGGCGGAATCGGTGGTGTGGCCGGGTCGTCGGTTTCGTTGAGGGCGATGGACAAGGCGTAGTCGGAATGGGTGACGACGAGCATTTCCCAGTGTTGGTTTTCACTTGTGTTCTTTTCGAGGTCCTCGAGCAACTCTTCGGTCTTGGCGATCCATTGGCGCTCGCGCAAGCGATAAGCCGGGCGGTTTTGCAGGCGGATTTTGGTGGCCACGCCGAGTGCACCGAGGGAGACGCGTGCGGCGTTGAATATTTCGGGATGGCGCTGGCTGTCGCAGTCCAGTACTTCCCCATTGGCTTTCACTAATTGCATGCCGCAAACGTGCGCCGAGTAGGACTGAAAGTGTTTGCCGGTGCCGTGAGTCGACGTGGCAATGGCCCCGGCGAGGGTCTGGTAATCGATATCGGCCATGTTCTGCAGGGCCTGACCAATGTCTTTCAGCGGCAGGCCCATGCGTGACATCGGCGTGCCGGCGGCGAATTCGGCTTGCAGGGTTTTCGCATCGTGGTCGAGCAGTCCGTTGAAATAGCTCAACGACAACAGCGTGCCGTCGGTGGGCACTAGCGCGCTGAACGAGTGCGCCGAACCGACCGGGCGGATCTTGCCTTGTGCCTGCTTGATGACGGTTGTCAGTTCATCGAGATTTTTCGGCGCCAGCCGCGCCGCTGGCAGGCAACTTTGCCCGCCCGACCAGTTGCGCCAAGGAATCAAGCGCGGCGCGCGCAGCAATTGGCCCAATGCCGGGTTACTGGCCAACGCACTGAACGCGCCGACAATGCTCGCCCGTTGCAACAACTGACGCCGTGTCAGATCCATGGTCATGCCGGGCACCTTATTCTGGGAGGGGCTGGTCGGCCATGAAGCCGATCAATTGCAGGAATTGTTCTTCCGAGCACTCGACGCACTGGCCCATCGGCGGCATGCCGTTGTAGCCGTTGATGGCGTGGTCGAGCAGCGTGTCGCTGCCCTGCCGGATGCGCGGCTCCCAGGCTTTGCGGTCGCCGGTGAGCGGTGCGTTGGCGGCCGGGTTGGCGTGGCAGAGCTGACAGCTGTTGGCGTAAATCTGCGCCAGTGCCGGGTCTTTCGGCGTAGCGTTGCTATTGACGCTGGCCGGGGGCTTGGGGTCTTCACCGCAACCAGGCAGCGCCACGGCCAACGCCAGCAGTAGAGTGAGTCGGATTGCCCGCATAACGGCCTCGCTTATTGTTGTGCTCACACCTTAAGGCAGCGGCTGCAACGGGTTGAGGGCATTGCGGGACAGTGAGGGGGGCAAACGGGGCCAGCTCTCGCCCCGATGATAGTTCCCGCGCTCTGCGTGGAAACGATCATCAAGCCAGCCCCCTCTGCTCTGCGCCTTTGCGTGACATTCCAGTGACATTTGCGGGTTTAAATTTCGGCGCATTCAGGCGTATAACCTGTAGAGACTTTTGATCTGCATGCGGACATCAACACGGGGTAGCGACATGACCACAGCAAACATCCTTGGCAACCTGTTCCCTTCTGTCGGCGACATCCCGGAAAAATACCGCCTCGACGCTCAGGTCGAGCAACGCGAATATCTGGTCGACGGCCAGTTGCGCCGCTGGGACGGCCCGCTCGCCACCGTGCGCAGTCCGGTCTATCTGAAAGGTGACGCCGGCGACGAACAAGTGATTCTCGGCAGCACGCCGCTGCTCGATGCCGACACCGCCCTCACCGCCCTCGACGCCGCCGTCCGCGCCTACGACCGTGGCCAGGGCCTGTGGCCGACCATGCGCGTAGCCGAACGCATTCAGCACGTCGAAGCCTTCCTCGGCCGCATGCGCCAGCAGCGCGATGCCGTGGTGAAGTTGCTGATGTGGGAGATCGGCAAGAACCTCAAGGACTCGGAAAAGGAGTTCGACCGCACCTGCGACTACATCGTCGACACCATCAACGCACTCAAGGAACTCGACCGCCGCTCCAGCCGTTTCGAGCTGGAGCAGGACACCCTCGGGCAGATCCGCCGCGTGCCACTCGGCGTCGCCCTGTGCATGGGCCCTTACAACTATCCGCTGAACGAAACCTTCACCACGCTGATTCCGGCGCTGATCATGGGCAACACCGTGGTGTTCAAACCGGCCAAGCTCGGCGTGCTGCTGATCCGTCCGCTGCTCGAAGCGTTCCGCGACAGCTTCCCCACCGGCGTGATCAACGTGATCTACGGCAGCGGCCGCGAAACCGTCAGCGCACTGATGGCCAGCGGCAAGATCGACATCTTCGCCTTCATCGGCACCAACAAGGCCGCCAGCGATCTGAAGAAACTCCACCCGAAACCGCACCGTTTGCGCGCCGCACTGGGTCTGGATGCGAAGAACCCGGGCATCGTCTTGCCGGAAGTCGATCTCGACAATGCTGTCAGTGAAGCAGTGACCGGTTCGCTGTCGTTCAACGGCCAGCGCTGCACTGCTCTGAAAATCCTCTTCGTCCACGAAGACGTGGTCGACAGCTTCATCGAAAAATTCAACGCCAAACTGGCCACGCTGAAACCGGGCATGCCGTGGGACAGCGGCGTGTCGCTGACGCCGTTGCCGGAGTCGGGCAAGGTCGATTACCTGCACGGGCTGGTGGCCGACGCGCGCAGCAAGGGTGCCGAAGTGGTCAACCCCAATGGCGGCGAATCCCGCGAGTCGTTCTTCTACCCGGCAGTGCTGTACCCGGTGAATCCGCAGATGCGTGTGTATCAGGAAGAACAGTTCGGTCCGGTCGTGCCGATCGTGCCGTACCGTCATCTCGATACCGTGATCGACTATGTGCTGGAGTCGGATTTCGGCCAGCAGTTGAGCATCTTCGGTACCAACCCGGTGGCAGTCGGACGGCTGGTCGACACATTCGCCAACCAGGTCGGGCGGATCAACCTCAATGCTCAGTGCCAGCGCGGTCCGGATACCTACCCGTTCAATGGCCGCAAGAATTCCGCAGAAGGTACGCTGTCAGTACACGATGCATTGCGGGTGTTTTCGATCCGCACACTGGTGGCAACCAAATTCCAGGACAGCAACAAGGATCTGATCAGCGAGATCATTCGCGGTCGCGATTCAAGCTTCCTGACCACCGACTACATCTTCTGACGAGGGC
This sequence comes from Pseudomonas sp. 43A, assembly GCF_013363935.1. NCBI lineage: Bacteria > Pseudomonadati > Pseudomonadota > Gammaproteobacteria > Pseudomonadales > Pseudomonadaceae > Pseudomonas > Pseudomonas sp. 43A. Next base: position 3,607,669 of record NZ_CP054880.1, on the reverse strand, counting down.
CTTGCACTGAGTACGTTCAGCACCTACCGATTGCCGCCACTGTTGCGTCGAATTCTGCGTCCGCTCCTGGATCCGTATCGCCGCTACCGACACGCCCGCTTGATCCACGCGGTGCGGGTGGCATTGGGGTTGCTGGCGACGATTGTGCTGACCACCGGCATCAACCTGCCCCACGGTGAGTGGGCATCGGTGACCATGCTGGTGGTCATCGGCGGTTTGCAGCACCACGGCAACATCGGCAAGAAAGCCGCCGAGCGCGCCACCGGTACTTTGATCGGCGCCGGCGTCGGTTTGTTACTGGTGGCGCAGCATGCGTGGCTCGGCATGCCATGGCTGACCTACTTTGCGATGGCGGTGGTCTGTGGCTTCTTCTCCTATCACGCCATCGGCAAGGGCGGCTATACCGCCCTGCTCTCGGCAATTACCGTATTCATTGTCGCCGGGCATGGCGACAACCCGATCACCGACGGCTTGTGGCGTGGCGTCGATATTCTCATCGGTATTGCGCTGGCGCTGGCATTCTCCTTCGCTCTGCCGCTATACGCGGTGTACTCGTGGCGCTACAACCTGGCCGATGCCTTGCGCGATTGCGCGACGGTATACAGTCGAATCATCAACGGCCAGCCGGTCAGTGCCGACGAGCACCTGAAGCTGATGAGCCGTTTGAGCGCGGTGATGGTGCAATTGCGTTCGCTGATGCCGTCGGTGTCCAAGGAAGTAAAGATCTCCATGACCGAGCTCGATGCGATCCAGCGCAACCTGCGCATGTGCATCAGCACCCTGGAAATCCTCGGCAACACCCGCCCCGATGCCAACGACCCCGAAGCCATGGCTCATCTGCAATCAGCGTTGAAGGCCGAACACCGCATGATCCGCGTGCAATTGATCGGCATGGCCCGCGCCTTGAAATCCGGTGCGATACAGCGCCTTGATCGTCCGCTGGCGTTACCGGACGCCAGCCTTGATGCGCCGGTCTACAGCGCGCTGGACGGCTATCGTCTGTTGACCCGGCAACTAGCGGCGAACATCGCCGAGATGCGCCAGCGCCTGGCCAAAACCGCACCGCGCTGGAACATCTGAGGTTTATTGCGCAGCCAGTCGACGCGCCTTGAAGCCCCAGCCCTGCTGCATGCCAGCGGCCGCGAGGAGAATCGCCGCCACGCCTAGCCATTGCAAAGTCTGCAAGCGATGACCGAACGCGAACCAGTCGACAAAAATCGCTGCAATCGGGTAAATGAAGGACAGTGCGCCGGTGAGCGCCGTCGGCAATTTCTGGATGGCACCGTACAGCAACACATACATCAAACCGGTATGAACGATGCCCAGCGTCACCAGACTGGCCCACGCGCCTGGTGTTGGCGGCAGTGCGGAAAAATGCGCAAACGGTGCGAGCAACAGCACGCCGGTGCAGACCTGGATCAGTGCGATCAGATGTGGCGGTGTGCCGGTCAAACGCTTGATGATCAACGCTGCAATCGCATAGAGAAAAGCCGCACCCAACGCCAGTGCAATGCCCAGCAGATAGTCGTTACCGCTACCGCCCTGCGTGCCATGGGCGCTGACGATTGCCAGCATGCCCATGAAGGAAATCGCCAGCCAGAACAGCTTTTGCAGAGTGATTTTTTCGCCGAGAAACAGCGCCGCCAAGCCGACCAGCATGAACGGCTGCACGTTGTATACCGCAGTGCCAATGGCGATTGAAGCCCGCGAATACGAGGCAAACAGCAGCACCCAATTTCCGACAATCGCCATCCCGCTGAGCACCGCCAGCCAAAATGTCGTACGGGTCAGAATGCGCGGCCGCAGAAAACCGAATGCCGCGCAAATCAACAGCAAGGTAGCGGCACCGAATACGCAGCGCCAGAACACCACGTCCAGAACCGCTTGCCCGGAAACCAGCACGAACCAGCCAATCGTCCCGGATATCAGCATGGCAGCGGTCATTTCAAATGAGCCGCGACGGATCGGGTTGTCCATCTTCAATCTCCTCAGCATTTGGCGAAAGCGTGGCAAAAGTATGCCAAGCGGACACGGCATCGCTCCAGAGCAAAAGGCAGGCTAAACTGCTGATCTGCCTTTTTTATCGAGGGTGATTGTTAGAAATCGCCTAATCCAGGAGTTGAGTGATGACCGACGATATCGACCAGATTCTTATCAGCGCACTGATGGAGGATTCACGGCGTTCGCTCAAGGCGCTGGCGCAAATCAGTGGTTTGTCTTCGCCCAGCGTAGCCGAGCGTTTGCGCCGGCTGGAAGAGCGTGGCGTGCTCAAGGGCTACACCGTGGAAATCGACCCGAAATGCTTCGGCTATCAATTGCAGGCCATCGTCCGGGTACGGCCGCTGCCGGGGCAGTTGCAGGAAGTCGAGCGGCAGATTCTGTCGATTCCAGAATTCACCGAGTGCGACAAAGTGACGGGCGAAGACTGCTTCATCGCCCGCCTGCACGTACGTTCGATGGAACAGCTGGACATCCTGCTCGACCGCCTCAATACGCTGGCTGAAACCAACACAGCGATCGTCAAGAAGACACCGGTCAAGCGTCGTTTGCCGCCGATGGCCTAAGTGCTTTTTCCGCATGTTCGGCGTAGATTGAGGTTTTTCCGGCGAAGGATTGGCGGTAATGAGAATTCAGGCAATGGTGCTGGCAGCGTTGACGCTTGCCGGTTGCGGGACCGTACAGACCGTGGTGCGCAGTGATCAGGCTGCGGTGGACAGCCTCAAGGAGCAGAAAAGTTATTGCGGGGCGGTGCCAAGGATTTACAGCGGCCTCGCCTACGACTTTTGCAGCCTGCATGCGCCTCTGGGCAAGGGCGTTGATGCCGACGATTACAAAAACGCCGCGATTCCCGTGGTGTTGATCGATGCCGTGGTGTCCGGGGCACTCGACACGCTGTTGCTGCCCTACACCGTCTACAAACAGCAGACTGACGGCAGCATCGTGATCAACTGAAAAAGCCTGCGCACGCCGCAACGTGCGCAGGCTTTTCGCTTCTTACTCCAGCAGTTGCTGCAGGCTCGGGTCACGAATGACTTTCTGCAATGGCTTCGGCGTGGCGTTGTTGGTGGAATTGAGCATTTTCAGTTTCATGTCCGACGCTTTGCTGCACGCATTCTTGCCGTCAGCGTAGATGCCGCTCATGTCGCATTTCCACTCGAAGTAATTCACCAGACCGCCGGACAACTGCAGGCTGTAGTCAGTGCTTTGAGTGCCCGGCGTGAAAGCATGGCCCGCCGGAATGTTCTGGAACCACTTCATCCATTCAGGCGAACCCGGCTTCGGCGCATTGGCCTGGAACGTTGGATTCATGATCGCCACTTGCGGCGTTTCGGCGGTTGCATGGCAGCTCAGGCAGGAACTGTTGGGGTTGTCCACCGGACCATTGAGGCGACCGTTCCAGCCCAGATGGGTGGGTGGCAACTCCTGGGTCTTGGCGTTGATCGCTGTTTGTTGCAACGCGGGGTTGATCTTGGTTTGCGTCGGTTGCGGGTTGGTGAAGTCGTTGCCGATTTCTTCCGGATCGTTGCCCCACATGATCCCTACCGGGACGAGGTTGTCCCAGCCAGGCTTGCCGGTTTTAGCGCCGTTGTACTGAAAGGTGCCGAAGATCCAGCCAGTGGCACTCATGCGCTGATCGCGCACGGCGATGTCCATCTGGATCAATGCGACATCTTTGATCTTGCGATTGGCCGACGTGAACGTTTCGGTGACGTAGCCCTTCCACAACACCGGGTTCACCAGGAACGGCACGGTGCTGCGATCGATATCGGCGAACAGGGCTTTGCAGACTACGGTGCCGTCGGGGAAGCTGTTGGGTGCCGATGTGTATTTCGGATCAGGGTTGTTCGGGTCTTTCCAGACCTCTCCGATGGTATAGGCGCCGATGTCGTTATAGATGCCCACCGCGTAAGTCTGGCCGGTGGCGGTCTGCGTGGCGGCGAGTTGCTTGACCTGGATCTGCGCCTCTTTGGTCAGGCCGTGAATCCCTTCGCGTCCCAGCGGGCCGTAGTGCTGCCACGGCATGTGATACCACTGACGTTTTTTATTGTTCTGCACGTACCAATCAGCCTCGACGTTGCCTTCGAGGCAATAGGTTTTGACTTCCTCCATGTACGCACGCCAAGTCTCAAAATTGTTATCTGGCTTGGTCGGTAGATTCTTGAAAAAACCGGGTAGCGGTACTTGCGGCGCTGTTGCCGGGTAATTCTGGCTCAACTCAAACAGTGGGCCAGAGTATTGGCTGGAAGGTGGTTGATAGCCGAAGTCAGGATAGACGCCGGCGAGGGTTGACGCGCTGAACAGCGCGGTGGTGACGGCCAGTACAGCCAGTTTTCCTTGGGGCTGGTTCATCGATGATCTCCTTGATTGGGACAACGCCTGCAATGGCAGGGCCTCCATTATTTTTCTGGTATCAGGGTCCCGGTCGTTCGCCGGGATACGGTCACGGTGCATAGAATTTGGCGTGGTTCACCTCCCGGTTTTCACTGGACGAACGAATACAGTCGCTCTCGGCCAAAAGGCCTGGCGATCAACAGCAAGGGAAGTGAATGCGAGGGACGCAGGGATTACACGAGGGGTGCTGGTTAACGACTCCTGTCGATCAGGCTACTGCTCTTCCTTGGTATTTAGGTGTAGGTGATTTCCAAAAAGACGCCACTATTTTCAGATCATTTTATAGGTAAAAGGCCACTACGCTTTTCAGCGAGCAACAAAAAACCCGCCGAAGCGGGTTTTTTGTTGAAACGACTAACGATCAGTCGTCGCGGCTCATGATGCCAAAGATCTGCAACAAGCTGATGAACAGGTTGTAGATCGATACATACAGGCTGATGGTCGCCATGATGTAGTTACGCTCACCGCCGTGGATGATGGCGCTGGTCTGGAACAGAATGCAGACCGATGAGAACAACACGAAACCTGCGCTGATCGCCAGTTGCAGACCGCTGACCTGAAAGAAGAAGCTCGCCAGCGTTGCACCCAGCAACACGAAGAAACCAGCGGTGATGAAACCACCGAGGAAGCTCATGTCCTTGCGGGTGATCAGTACGTAGGCCGACAGACCACCAAACACCAGCGCAGTCATCGCAAACGCGGAGCTGACCACTTCAGCGCCGCCCTGCATGCCCAGATAACGGTTGAGGATCGGGCCGAGCAGGAAACCCATGAAACCGGTCAACGCAAAAGCGGACACCAGGCCCCACGCGGAATCACGGAGTTTGTTGGTGAGGAAGAACAGCCCGTAGAAGCCGATCAGCACCACGAAAATGTTCGGGTAGCCAACGCGCATCTGCTGTGCGACAAAAGCCATGACGCCGCTGAATGCGAGGGTCAGAGCCAGTAGGCCGTAAGTGTTGCGCAGGACGCGGCTAACCTCTAGCTGCTCAGCCTGCACGCTGTTATTAACTGCGTAATCCTGTTCGCGCATGGCGACACTCCTGTTGGTTTGAAACGTTCAGTCGCAAAGATCATAACAGACGCTCTGTAACAAGCCATGCAGAGAGTTTGACAGTGTGTTTCATTCAGGTATTATGGCGCCCGCAACGCAACGGAGGTGTGGCCGAGTGGTTTAAGGCAACGGTCTTGAAAACCGTCGACTGTAACAGGTCCATGAGTTCGAATCCCATCGCCTCCGCCATATTTGGTACCGACAAAGCCCTGATTATTCAGGGCTTTGTCGTTTCTGGCGTTCGGCAACTGAACCATCACCTTACTTCGGCTTGGCCCGATAAGTCGGCCGGTACTCGGTGTAATACACGGTGTTGTCTGGAATATCCTTGTTCACGAACGCCTGGGCGCCGATCGTCACGTTGTTGCCGATATTGATTTCACCGACGATGCAGACGTTTGCGCCGATTTCGACGTTGTCACCGAGGCGCACGTGACCTTGGGTATAGTCCTTGGAACCGATGGTGGTGTTCTGGCGAAGGCGAAGGTTTCGGCCGATGATGGCCCGATGGGTAATGACGATGCCGATGCGATGCGAGAAGCAGATACCCGGACCGATTTGTGCCGACAAACCAATGTCGATGTTGTGCTCGCGGATCAGTTTTCGATTTATCCGCTTTGCCCACTTCTTATAGTTCCAGAACCCGCGAGGCTTGTTGTGCAGGTACTGGGCAATCCTGAACCAGAAAACGTAGTGGTACCGTTCTTTGGCCAGAACCCTGTTGATCAGGGTGCTCAGTTTTACGCTGCCGTCTTCCTTGGTAGCAATTTCCTCCTTCAGGTAAGCGCACAGCTCCTTGAAATCCCTCATTTATCTTTCCGAAATATTGGCCGATTGTGACGGCGTTAATCATGAGGCGGATTATGTCAGGGCTGAAATGGTATCGATACAGATCGTTATGCTTGATCGCTATCTGGAGAAGTGGTGGGTTGGAAAGAGCATCGCCTTCAGTGCAAGCAAGTCAATTCAGGGAAGTGCACCGTTTAATCCATGAGCCGCGGCGGTAAACTCCTGGCTCAGACCGCCGGCCCATTCGTACCTCGTCAGATTGACTGCGTTCATAATTCTCGACCGGGCAGGTTACTGACTAATTCAAACTTTCTCCGGCGAATACTTTTTGCCTTGCAGGACAGCAACGAATGCCGAAAAAACCACCCGTCGCCCGAGAGGCCGCCACCGCTGCCGACATCGAGCGCGCCATCCAGGCCTTGAACAAAATGGCCGAACGTCTGTGGGGCGATGGTCGAGAAGCAGAAGCCAAAGCGCTGCTCGACGCGCTGGATGCCTTGAACCGGGCGCTCGACCGGATCCGCATCGGCGAGAGTCGCCGAGCGGTGACACTTCATTGAGTCTTACGGCTTGAGAATCAACACGGGCTCGCCCTTCTTCACAACATAAGTCGCCAACTCCGAGCCCTTGTCCGAGCCAATGTTTTTGGCGATATGCGCAACCCCTTCCGGGATGAACAGCGAGTCACCCGCCTTCAGCGTCACCGGTGCCCTGCCCTCCAGTTGATATTCGAAAGTGCCGCTGATCACGTATGCCACCTCGACGCCCGGATGCGCATGCCTTGGTGAGGCCACGCCGGACTCGAAATCGACCCGCGCCTGGATCACTTCGCGATCCGCAGTGCCGAGGTCCTGGCGAACCAGATCGGTGCGGCTAAGTCCTTGCTGCCAGCTCTTGGGTTGCGTGTCAGCGGCGTGTGCGATGCCAGTCAGGGAAGCGAGAATGGCGGTGGTTGCCAGAAAGAGTGGACGGCGCATGATGTAGCCCTCTTGTGCGTAGTGGTGGTGTGACCTCTACTGTGTGTGGGGCATGTAGCGTGGATGTGTCGTGAACCCGTTGTTTGTTATTGGCATGTGTATCCGGTGGGGATTGATACACGCTTAAACAAACCTTTCGCTGGTTTGGCACTGCGCCAACAGCCATGTCCTCAAGGCGACGATTTTCTTCGAGTTGGCGGTTTCATGGGGCGTCACCAGATAGAAGCCCAGATCATCCTTCAGGCGCAAAGCGAAAGGCGCCACCAATCGTCCGGCTCGCAGGTCATCGTCGACATAGGTTGAGCGCCCGATGCACACGCCCTGCCCGTCAACGGCTGCCTGCACCGCCATCATCGCCAGGTCGAAGGTCAGTCGCGACCCTTTGGCCAGTTTCGCTGGCTGATCCGCCGCGCTCAGCCAGGTGTTCCAGTCTGCGGCGGTCATGCCGCTGACTTGCAGCATCGTGTGGTTGGCCAGATCGGCCGGCGTCTGTAGGGCCTTCCCACCCTTGAGCAAGGCCGGACTGCACACCGGGAAGATTTCATCGGACATCAGCCAGTCCGCACGCAAGCCCTTCCAGTCACCGCGACCATAACGAATCGCCGCATCAATCCCGCCATGGCGAAAATCCACCAGATCGGTGGCGGCGCTGACCCGCACTTCGATATCAGGGAACGTCTGCTGAAAGGCCGGCAGGCGCGGCAACAACCATTTGGACGCGACCGACACTAATGTGCTGATGGTCAGCACCGTGTTGTCGCGTGCCGCGAACAGCTGCTCCGTCGAGTAGCGCAACTCATGAAACGCCGAGCGGATGCCGGGCAAGTAAGCCTGCCCGGCTTCAGTCAGTGCCAGGCCGTCCTTGAGCCGCAAGAACAGCGACACACCAAGCTCCGCCTCAAGCCTGCGAATCTGATGGCTGATGGCGGTTTGCGTGACGTTCAGTTCTTGCGCAGCCTGAGTAAAGCTCATGTGCCGCGCGGCGGACTCGAAGGCTCTCAAGCCATTCAAGGAAGGTAATCTGGCGACCATATAGCGTTAAACACTCATGAGATTTTGTCATACGCTATCACTTGAAATGACCTTTGCGAAACGCTCAGTGACGATGGATTCTGGCGCCTTCTTTCAACAAGGATCTGCCATGAAACTGTATTTCGCGCCGATGACCTGCTCGCTGTCATCGCACATTGTGTTGCGGGAACTGGGCTTGCCGTTCGAGCTGATTCGCGTCAATAACCACAGCAAGCGCACTGCCGATGGCCGCGACTTTCGCGAGATCAATCCCAAGGGATACGTGGCTGCCTTGTTGCTGGATAACGGCGAGGTGTTGACGGAGGGGCCGGCGATTCTTCAATACCTGGCCGATCAGGTTCCGCAGCATAAACTGGCGCCGGCCAATGGCACGTGGGAACGCTCGCGTTTGCAGGAGCATCTGAACTTCATCAGCAGCGAAATCCACGGCGCCAGCGCGCCGCTGTTCAACAATGAGATCCCGGAGTCGATCAAGGCGATCTTCAAGCAAACACTGTTCAAGCGCCTGGACTTTCTCAGCCAGACACTCGCCCCCCAGGATTATCTGATGGGCACATTCAGCGTGGCCGACGCTTATTTGTTCACTGTCTTGCAGTGGCTGCCGACCTTCAATATCGACGTTGAAAACTGGCCGGTATTGGCGACCTACATTAAGCGCATGGCCGAGCGCCCAAGCGTACGCTCGGCCATCGCGGCAGAACAAGCCACGCATCCGGTCTGATCCGTGCCGATACGCAAACGGGCGATGTCGCCAATGAATCTGTAAACTGGCGCGATTTACTCGCTCAGACAAGGGATCAACATGGCCAGCCAAAACATCACCTTCACCCCGGATCCGGACGCAGACTCGATTTCTTCCGACGTAGCGACCTTCGCTGGGATCATGGTGTCGACCCAGATCCCGACCCGTGCCGATGGCAGCCTGGAACTGGGTGGCATCACCGAGCAAAGTGAGTGCACATTGCAAGCGTTGAAAGTCGCCCTGGAACGCGCCGGCAGCTCGATGGATCGGGTCATGCACTTGACCATCTACCTGACCGACATGGCTGATCGCGCTGCGTTCAACGAGGTTTACAAGCGCTTTTTCGCCAAGCCATGGCCGGTGCGCGCCGCTGTGGGTGTGGCCTCGCTGGCAGTTGAAGGCATGCGTGTGGAAGTCACCGCAATGGCCGCCAAGGCCTGAGACTCACTGCACAACCCCTTGTGGGAGCGAGCTTGCTCGCGAAAGCGTCAGTTCAGTCTCCATTGATGTTGAATGTCCTGCCGCCTTCGCGAGCAAGCTCGCTCCCACAGGGGTCAAGGTGACAATGCCCTGTGCCATCGGGTAGCACAGGCGTGCCGGGCGCGCGTTTCACGGGTAGAATGCGCGCCTAACCGTGACAGCCTGACTAAAAAAACTATGTCCTTGCCCAAGCATCATCTGGAATTGCTCAGCCCTGCCCGCGATGTCGCCATCGCCCGTGAGGCGATCCTGCACGGCGCCGACGCCGTGTACATCGGCGGCCCGAGCTTCGGCGCGCGCCACAACGCCTGCAACGAAGTCGGCGAAATCGCCGAACTGGTGGAATTCGCCCGCAAGTATCACGCGCGCATCTTCACCACCATCAACACCATCCTGCACGACAACGAACTGGAACCGGCACGCAAGCTGATCCATCAGTTGTACGACGCCGGTGTCGACGCGCTGATCGTTCAGGATCTGGGCGTGATGGAGCTGGACATTCCGCCGATCGAGCTGCACGCCTCGACCCAGACCGACATTCGTACGCTGGAGCGGGCGAAGTTCCTCGATCAGGCCGGTTTCTCGCAGTTGGTCTTGGCCCGTGAGCTGAACCTGCAAGAGATTCGCGCCATCGCCGACGAAACCGACGCCGCCATCGAGTTCTTCATTCATGGCGCGTTGTGCGTGGCCTTCTCCGGCCAGTGCAACATCTCCCACGCGCAAACCGGGCGCAGCGCCAACCGTGGCGACTGCTCGCAGGCCTGCCGTTTGCCGTACACCCTCAAAGATGAAAAGGGTGGCGTGATCGCCTACGAAAAACACCTGCTGTCGATGAAAGACAACAACCAGAGCGCCAACATCCGCGCACTGGTTGAAGCCGGTGTGCGCTCGTTCAAGATCGAGGGTCGCTACAAGGACATGGGTTATGTGAAGAACATCACCGCCTATTACCGTCAGCGTCTCGACGACGTGCTCGAAGACCGCCCGGACCTGGCCCGCGCCTCCAGCGGCCGCACCGCGCACTTCTTCCTGCCTGACCCGGAAAAGACTTTCCACCGTGGCAGCACTGATTACTTCGTTACTGATCGCAAGATCGACATCGGCGCTTTCGACTCGCCGACCTTCACCGGTCTGCCAGTCGGCACCGTCGAGAAAGTCGGCAAACGCGACATGCAGGTTGTCACGCAAGAGCCGCTGTCCAACGGCGATGGCTTGAACGTGCTGGTCAAACGCGAAGTGGTCGGTTTCCGCGCCAACATCGCCGAAGCCAAAGGCGAGTTCGAAGAAGACGGCGAGAAGCGCTACCGCTATCGCGTCGAGCCGAACGAAATGCCCGAAGGCCTGTTCAAGCTGCGCCCGAATCATCCGTTGAATCGCAACCTCGATCACAACTGGCAGCAGGCGCTGCAAAAGACGTCTTCGGAGCGTCGCGTGGCCTTGAGCTGGGTCGCACGTCTGCGTGAAGAACAACTGGAAGTGACCGCCACCAGCGAAGAAGGCATCAGCGCCAGCGTCACCCTGCCCGGTCCGTTCGGTGTCGCCAACAAGCCTGAGCAGGCGCTGGAACAATTGCGCGATCTGCTCGGCCAGCTCGGCACCACGCAGTACCACGCCACCGACATCAAACTGGATGCGCCGCAGGCGTTCTTCATCCCCAACTCGCAGCTCAAAGCCCTGCGCCGCGAAGTGATCGAGAACCTGACCGCTGCCCGTGTCGCCGCTCACCCGCGTGGCGGCCGTAAAGCTGAAACCAGCCCGCCGCCGGTGTACCCGGATTCGCACCTGACCTTCCTTGCCAACGTCTACAACCAAAAGGCGCGCGACTTCTACCACCGTCACGGCGTGAAGCTGATCGACGCCGCGTATGAAGCCCACGAAGAGCCGGGCGAAGTGCCAGTGATGATCACCAAGCACTGCCTGCGCTTCTCCTTCAACCTGTGCCCGAAACAGGCGAAAGGCGTAACCGGCGTGCGCACCAAAGTCGCGCCTATGCAGTTGATCCACGGCGATGAAGTGCTGACGCTGAAGTTCGATTGCAAGCCGTGCGAGATGCACATCATCGGCAAGATGAAAGGCCACATCCTCAACCTGCCGCAACCGGGCAGCGTGGTCGGCCACATCAGCCCCGAAGACCTGATGAAAACCATTCCGCGCGCACCGCACTGAGTGGACGGCATGCGCGGTGCTTCGGCGCCGCGCACGCCTGCTTTACCAAGCCTGGCCAAATCGCAGGCATAAAAAAACGCCAACTTCTTGCGAAGTTGGCGTTTTTTCGAATATGGCAGGGGCGGCTGGATTCGAACCAACGCATGGCAGGATCAAAACCTGCTGCCTTACCGCTTGGCGACGCCCCTACTGCTCTTTCCAGCTACTTCGTTAGGTTCGCTGTGAGAACGGGGCGCAATTTACCAAGGTTTTTTGGCTTTGGGAAGCGCGAAGTGAAATATTTTTTGTTTTAAAACAGCGACTTATTATTTTGGCCTGAATCAGGTCCATGCTGAGTCGGTTTCGCGCCGTGTATCACACTGTGTACGAACCCCACCGCGACACATCGACTTTCAACAAAGCCGTTTTACGACACAGGCCAGATACGTCCCAACGCTCAAATGCACTCAAGGTTTCAAGGGCTCACCAAGACCCCTCGGCCAACGGTTCGCAAAGGAGACGTCATCATGAAAAAGGCACTGCACACCCGCAACACCGCGTTCGGTTTGTCGATTCTGGCTTTGTCGTTGTTCAGCGCTTTTGGCACTACTCAAGCGCAAACCAATGAGCCTGCGGCCGCCAGTTATTCCGCGCCCTCGCCTTTCGGTCCGCTCAAACATGTGAAGGCCGGCGTGCTCGACGTCGCCTACGCCGAAACCGGCCCTGCGAATGGCCCGGTGGTGATCCTGTTGCACGGCTGGCCCTACGACATTCACAGCTACGACGAAGTCGCGCCGCTGCTCGCAGCCAAGGGTTATCGGGTGTTGATGCCGTATGCACGCGGTTATGGCGATACGCAGTTCCTCTCCAAAGACACCTTGCGCAATGGCCAACCGGCGGCGCTGGCCAGTGATGTCATCGACTTCATGGATGCGCTGAAGATCAAGCAAGCGGTGCTCGGCGGTTATGACTGGGGCGCACGTTCGGCAGACATCGTTTCGGCGCTGTGGCCGGAACGTGTGAAAGCGCTGGTGTCGGTCAGTGGTTATCTGATCGGCAATCAGGCTGCCGGGCAGAACCCGCTGCCGCCCAAGGCTGAATTGCAGTGGTGGTATCAGTTCTACTTTGCGACTGACCGTGGCCGTGCCGGCTATGCGAAGAACACCCACGACTTCGCCAAACTGATCTGGCAAAACGCTTCGCCACAATGGAAGTTCGACGACGCCACGTTCGACCGCAGCGCCAAGGCGCTGGAGAACCCTGATCATGTCGACATCACCGTGTTCAACTACCGCTGGCGTCTGGGCCTGGTTCAGGGCGAAGCGAAATACGCAGCGCTGGAGCAGAAACTCGCTACCGCACCGTCGATCAGCGTGCCGACCATTACCCTTGAAGGCGATGCCAACGGTGCGCCGCACCCGGCGCCGGAAGATTACGCCAAGCGCTTTACCGGCAAGTATCAGTTCCGTTTGATCAACGGCGGGATTGGCCACAACTTGCCGCAGGAGGATCCGCAGGCGTTTGCCAAAGCGGTGATTGATGCGGATCACCTGTAGAAACAAAAAAGCAGTCAGCCGCAATGGCTGACTGCTTGATTATTTGAGGGTGGGATTGAGGCTTGAGGGATGGTCACGTTTTGCAGATTCTTTGCCTGAACGGACGCCATCGCGAGCAGGCGAACGCCTACAGGGGGAACGCATTTCAAATGTAGGAGTGAGCCTGCTCGCGATCACGCCCGACCAGACACCCTCAAACCCGACTAACGTGCGCGATCACTCGGTTGGCACAACCAGATCCAACGCCTTGTTCACTGCCAATTCCCCCAACATGACCACTTGCGCAATACCCAACAGGGTATGGCGGTTCGATCCCTCCAGCACCCCGGCAAAATTGCCGAGCATGACCGTGGCAGACGCGAGGGAACCGCTGGCATTGCTCAGCAACGCCTCGGTGTCGGCTTGCGGGTTGGCCATGAACAGAGCATTGGGCGTATAGGGTTCGGCCATGATCGCGGCAGGCAACAGGTAATGGTCAAGCGCACGCTCTGCCGCTTCGTGCAGCTTTCTTGAATTGGGCGATGCGTACGGCGATACCAGGTCGGTGACCGGTGGTTCGGGTGGCTGAGGCATCAGCTGAAACTCCAGACAAGAACCGCTACAGGCTCTTTGATAGAAGGCGTGAAGCGCCGCGATTGCGGACGCTTCTGTGCAATGAGGGAGCGAGCCCCCTCACCCATCTGCATCGCGACTAGTGCGGCAAGCGCTGGTTATCCAGAACTCGACCGACCACCAGCTCGCTGAGCATGATCACCTGTTGCAGGATCAGCATCTTTTTGCGCTGTGAAGGATCAATCGAATCGGCGAGTTCACGGGCCATGTCGGTGGCTGAGGACAAGGTTTCAGTGGCTTCGACGAGCAGGGTTTCGTTATCCACTGTGGGGTCGATAAGGTAGATCTTGCCGGTCTTGCGGGTGGGGGTTGAAGTCTTCAGCGCGGAAGGATTGAGGTAGAAGTTGATCGCGCGGTCGGTGGCCTCTTTGATGTTTCGAGGTTCGAGCGCGGCGTCGTAGGGGATTGGATCGGTTTCTGGCGGGTTTGGGGTAATTTTGAACATAGATGAATTGCTACCTTGAAGGAATGAGGAGCCGACACTCTCGCTACCAAACGAAGGGTGGCGGCCATACGTGGGTTGGTAGACCGGTCAAGACAGCGAACCCGGCGCTCACGAATGAGCCCCACGCATGGTCACCATATAAAGCTGAGCCCAAAAAAATGGCTGAATAAGGTGACGCAATACGGCTATCAAGAAACGGGCTACCAAACCCGATCACTGTTTTGCAGTGACAGGGAAACGATACAGCCCGCCTCAAGGCGCGTAAGCCGGCGGATTCTGGCGTACGCGTAGGCAACGGCGCAAGGTGTTGTAGCCGTTATGGCGTAACAGTGCGTGTAAGTTAAACGCGTGTGGGTGATGGCGTTTAAAAGCCCCTCACCCTAGCCCTCTCCCCGAGGGAGAGGGGACTGACCGCGGTGTTTGGGAGAGGTACGCCGACGTGTGATTGCGCGGTGCACTCTGGTTGGGAAACGGCTGTCGTTATTTGACCAGTCGTTTTTCTTTGGAAGGTCTGTAGCCGAAATACGAGCTGTGGCACTTGCTGAATGGCTTGGCTGGCCCAATTTTCAGTCGCGCAGGAGTACTCAGTGCGCGCGATCTTTCAGAGACGACTGTCAGCGTTCAGAGGACAAGCCGGCGTCTGGGCAGCCGCTAGTGGCGAACTGCAAAGTCTTCCTTGAGTACAAACTCCATTCCAATGCCCACGCCTTTGAGTACCTCGGTCACTCGGTCGATAAAGGTTTCACCTTGCTCGGGCAGTTCATAAAGGCCGTTGATGCGAATCTTTGGATTCTTGCCTTCGGCTGGCGGATAGCTGTCCAGCAGTTCGCCGCTCTCGATGAAGGCGATATAGGTGTTGATTTTCTCTTGAAGCAACAACAGGTGCTCCCCCTGTTGGGCTTTGTCGCCCCATTCCAGGTGATCGGTGATGACGAGCACGACGTTGTCTGGCTCCCACTCGGGTACTGCGATGATGTCGACGACTTTTGTTTCGGTGATAGACATGCCCGATCTCTCAGTGGGGATTGTCAGCTCCGCTTTCTCTGGATGTGTTTATTAATCCGCTTTGAGCACGAATTCGAATCCTATGCCTACGTCCTTCAATGCCTGCGCAACGCGATCGATGAACAACTCGCCTTGCTCGGGTAACTCGTACTTGCCTTGAACACGAATGACAGGTGATTTTCCGAGTGCACCGGGTATCTCAGTGTAGATTTCACCGCTTTCGATGAAAGCGATGTAGTTGTTGATTTTCTCTTGAAGCACCAACAGGTGCTCGCCTTGTTCAGCCTTGTCACCCCATTCCAAATGGTCAGCAATACCGAGGATGATCTTGTTGCTGTCCCATTTTGGGATACCCCACATGTCGATGGTTTTTGCGTCTGTTACGGACATTTCAGTTCCTTGGTTCCGTTATTTTTGCGGCGGGCGCAGAATTTCTACTCGGGTTGGCGGGATTTGGGTGCCGCCGGGGAAGCCGGGTTTGCCCTTGCCCATGATGCGTCCGCCGCTCTGTTCGATTTCCGGGAATGCCCGCTTTTGATTGCGGGTCAGTGGTGCCGTTTCCGAGGCTTTGCATTCGACGCACGCGATATCGCCGTTTGCATCTCTACCTATCATATCGAGGCGGGTCCGGGTGCCGCTCTCCGTTTTTATCGTTACTTGTTGGCCGGACTCTTCCATTTCTTCCGAAAAACCGCTGTACGCCTCTTCTTCGAAGGCCGCCCCTGCTGCCTTGTTCTTCTCTAGTTGCGTGCTGAGCACGATGTAGATGGGCTCAAGGCCTGCATCATCGGGGAACCAGATGATCGCATCCTGAAACTCGGGAGGATGTGCTGGATTAGCCAAAAGCGTGTCCGACTTTTCTGTCGGCGGATATACCCATACGGGAGGTAATTGCGGCACGCCTTCAAGTGCTGGAATACCCAGCACACCATCTGAATTTGCTGCTGGCGTCCAGGTAAGGCCAATGCCGTTACCTACGTCGGCTACGTATTTCTCGCCGTCCTTTTCCGCTTTGATGACAGGGACATTTTCCCAGTCCTTTTTGCCGCCCGTGTAGAAACCGTAAGCGCTGACGGAACCGTCCGGCAAGGTCTTTACGTTGACGCGGACGCGCGTGCGGCCCGTTTCGAGCGTGGCGTACTGGTCGGTTTTGTAGAAGGCACTGTCGGGTGCAAGGTTGGTATTGGGCATTAATAACGCAATGGTGCCGACGGCGGCACCTGCTGCCAACGCACCTGCACTTTCGAGCAAGCCTAGCGCGAGAGAGCCACCCAGTCGCTGAGCGATGGCGCTGCCGGCTGTGGAGCCGCCGACCAGTTGAAGAGATGTGCCTTCGGCGGTGATTGCCGCTCCTGTGGCCAGAACAGCCCACAAACCGTAGTCCGCCAGTTTCTCTACCGGGACGAATCCAGCTTGGTTTGTGTGGTTGATTTCGCCGTCGGGCAAGTTGCAGCTTTTGGCGAAGACGCAGCCCAACGGTTCTGGTTTTACGTCTGGTGTCGCTGGAAGGTCTTTGTATTGCGCCCAGTGCTGAGCGTTGACGTCGACGGGTTCGACGCCGGTGTTGCGATAACCCTTGGGAGGGTTGGGGACGTAGCCACTCAATCCTTGATTCCTTGTCCTGATCCTTTGAACGAGGCGCAGAGTGACAGGTGGTGTTTGGGGTGGCAATCAGTGGCACTTTGACGCCATTTTCAATGGCTCGGCATGACCCGTCTGCAAACCGGCAGGACTCCCGCTTGCAACGACTTGGGCATATGGCGCGCTTCGGTGATGTATAAGGTCTTCAAGAGCCCCTCACCCTAGCCCTCTCCCAGAGGGAGAGGGGACTGACCGTGTGTTTGGGGGAGGTACGCCGACGTGGGATATCGGGTGGAACTCTGGTTATTAAAAACGGCTGTTGTTATTTGACCAGCCGTTTTTCTTTGGAGGGTCTGTAGCCGAAATATGAGCTGTAGCATTTGCTGAAATGGCTTGGGGAAACGAAGCCGCACGCTACGAGTACTTCCACTTGTGAAAGCTCGGTGTGTTGCAGCAAACGCCGTGCTTCGGTGATACGCAGTTCCAGGTAATAGCGCTGCGGCGTGGTGCCCAGTTGTTCCTTGAACAAGCGCTCCAACTGGCGACGTGACCGTCCGGCGTACACCGCCAGTTGCTCCAGCTCCAGCGGTTCCTCCAGATTGGCATCCATCAGCTTCACCACTTCACGCAACGGCGCACTGACGCAGATGTTTTCATCCGGTTTGATTCGCCGGTAGCGCGACTCCTCAAAAGCCAGAATATCTTCGATGCCCTCGACCAAGGCTTTGCCGTGCAAACCCTTGATCCAGTCCAGTGCCATGTGGAAAGCCCCGGACGGGCTTGAGGCCGTGAGGCGGTCGCGATCAATGACGTAGGGCTCACTGCTGACGTGGGTGGCTTTGGCGATCTCGGTCAGCGCCGGGCGGTGCTCCGGGTGGATTGCGCAGCGGTAGCCATCGAGCAGCCCGGCGCGGCCGAGAAACCACGAGCCATTCCATAACCCGGCGAGCGAGATGCCGCGCTCCGCTGCCGATCTGAGCAAGCCGATGAACTCATCACTCGCTCGCAGTTCGGTGCGATAACCACCACACACCACCAGCAAATCCAATTTCGCCAGCGCGGCTGAATCAAGACGTGCGTCAGGGCGGATGACCAGCCCCAGGTCACTGATGACTTCGCCGTCACCCAAACCAAACGTGCGCGAGGAAAACAACCCCGGACGCAACAGGTTGGTGGTGACAACGGTGTCCAGCGCTTGAGTAAACGCCGGTAGCGAAAAGTGTTCGAGCAGCAGAAAACCGGTGCGGGTCAGGCGCGTGTCATCCGCGCCTTGCTCATTCAGATAGCGGAGGTTTTTCCCCTTCATGCCTCCGCTGAATTGGCGTCGTTCGATCAAGTTGTGGTCCATCGGTCATGTTGTTGTGCGCCGATAGTTGGCTTGATCCGCGTCAGAGTCAATCACGCCTGTGGTTGATGGCTGGTGACGCAGTGAATTCCGCCACCACCGGCGGCGATGGCATCGATGTTTAGCTGGACGATTTCGCGCTGCGGATACAGTTGAGAAAGCAGATCGAAAGCCTTTTTGTCCGCCGCTTTATCGCCGAATTCCGGGGCGATGATCGCGCCGTTGATCACGAAGTAATTGATGTAACCGGCGGCGAAGTCCGGGTTGTTTTTGTTGAACTTGCTTTGGCGCGGTTTCAGCGGCGGCGACATCGTGTGGATCTGCAATTTGCGGCCATCAGCATCGGTGGCGTTCTTGAGGATTTCCAGGTGCGCCAGGGTGATCTTGTGATCGTAGGATTCAGGGTCGGTGTCGAGGTTGGCGATGACCACGCCGGGCTTGATAAAGCGTGCGTAGAAATCGACGTGGGCATCGGTGATGTCCTTGCCCTTGATGCCCGGCAGCCAGATGATTTTGCGCAGGCCCAGACGCTCCTTCAGTTCAGCTTCGACATCGGCCTTGCTCCAGTCCGGATTGCGGTTGCTGTTGATCCAGCTGCTCTCGGTCATGATCCCGGTGCCGTGACCGTCGACCTCGATGCCGCCGCCCTCGCCCACCAGATCGGTGCGGATGTACGTGGCTTGCGCGGCGTCGGCGACCAGTGCGGCGATCTTCGAGTCTTTACCGTGCTGCTGTTTGCCACCCCAACCGTTGAAATTGAAGTCCGCCGCGCCGAGACCACCCTTGTCGTCGATGACGAAGTTGGCGCCGATGTCGCGCATCCAGATGTCATCCAGCCCGGCAGTGAGGTAAGTGATATTGCGCGTACCGCAGAATTCTTCGGCGATGCTGCGCTCGTTCTTGCGGCAGAACACGGTGACCGGTTCAAACCGGGCAATGGCGCGGGCAATGCGGCCGAGCGCTTCCTGGACGTCTTCGGTGAAGTCTTCCCAAATCGCATCCTGCGCGCCGAAAGCGATGTAGGCGCACTCATGTTTATCGCCTTCGTCGGGCATGAACCAGCGGCCCTGCGCGGCGGCGAGGACTTTGCCCGGCGAAAGGCCCAGGCCAGTAACCGCAGCGCTGACAGCGGCGACCACCGAGGCTTGTTTGATGAAATCGCGACGAGTCGTCATGTGGGTTTCCTGTCTTTCAGTGAAGGGCCGACGCGTACGCCGGCCATTGATCATTTGCCAGTGGCAGTCTTGAATTTGGTCCAGGTGCGCATGCGCGCGCGCATGTCGGCCTGAGGGATGTCCTTGCCCGGTATCAATCGAGCATAGGTCGCTTCGTCGAGGTAGATATCCGGGTTGTCGCGCATGCTTTCATCGACACTCGCCCGCGCCTTGGCGTTGGAGGTCGGGTAACCGGTGAAATTGCTGATCGCTGCCATGTTCTCGGGGCGCATGACGAAGTTGATAAACGCGTAGGCGTATTCCGGGTGTTTGGCGTCGACCGGAATGGCCATGGTGTCCATCCACACCGTGGTGCCTTCGCGCGGCACGCGATACTGAAACTTGGTGTGCTTACCGGCGCTGTCCGAGGTGCGTTGCGCCTGGGTCATGTCGCCGCTGTAGCCGAGTGACAGGCACAGGTTGCCATTGACCAGATCGGTCACCGGTTGCGACTGGAACTTGCGGATGTACGGCCGCAACTTCATCAACAACTCGCTGGCCGCTGCGAGATCCTCGGCTTTGCCGCTGCGCGGATCGCGACCGAGGTAATTGAGCACCACCGCCAAGGCTTCGTCTGGCGAGTCGATCATCGAAATCCCGCAATCGGCAAACTTTGCCGCCAACTCCGGTTTGAACAGCATGTCGAGGCTGTTGACCGGCGCGTCGGCCATGCGTTTTTTGATCTGCTCTTCGTTGTAGGTCAGGCCGATGGTGCCCCAGGTGTAGGGCACCGTGGCTTTGCTGGAGTGTTCGTAATGGCCGCGCAGTTTCTGCAAACCGGGTTCGATGTCGGCCAGTTCGCTCAGCTTCGCTTGATCCAGCGGCATCAGGCTGCCGGCGCGCATCAAGCGCTCGGCGACGGTGTCGCCGGGAAAGATCAGGTCATAACCGCTGCCGCCGGAGAGCATCTTGGCTTCCAGGGTTTCGCTGCCATCCATGACGTCGTAGATCACCTTGATCCCGGTTTCGGCGGTGAAGCGGCTCAGGGTGTCTTCGGCAAAATAATCCGCCCAGTTGTACAGCCGCAGGGTTTTGTCTTCGGCGTGCAGCGACGGAATCAAGCAGATCAGCGCCAGGCCGATCGCGCCGCGCAAGCGTTTGTGATGGGTAGCCATGTCAAACCCCTTGGGTGTTCCAGCGTGCATGAAGGTGGCGACCGTCCTGACTGAGCAGCGGCCCGTACATCTCCGGACGACGATCGCGATAGATGCCCCAGCTCAAACGCTCTTCGCGCATGGCCGTCATATCGAAGCGCTGCACCAGCACACCGCTGCTGTCGCGGTCAGCGCTGGCGAGCAATTGGCCTTTGTGGTCGCTGATGAACGACGAGCCGTAGAAGCTCATTTGCAGGCTCGGATCGGTGGTCGCGGTTTCTCGACCGACCCGATTCGACGCCACCACCGGCAGCAGATTGGCAGCGGCATGGCCGCGCATGGTCATCTGCCAGTGGTCGCGGGAATCCAGCGCCGCGCAGCCCGGTTCCGAGCCGATGGCGGTCGGATACAGCAGCACTTCGGCGCCCATCAACGCCAGGCAACGAGCAGTTTCCGGGAACCACTGATCCCAGCAGATGCCGACGCCAAGGCGGCCGAACGCGGTGTCCCAGACTTTGAAACCGGTGTCGCCGGGGCTGAAATATTCCTTCTCCTGATAACCGATGGCGTTGGGGATATGGGTCTTGCGATACACACCCAACAGACGCCCGTCGGCATCGGCCACGCTCAGCGAGTTGAAGTAGGCATTGCCGGCCTTCTCGAACCAGCTCAGTGGCAATACCACGCCCAACTCGCGGGCCAGTGCGGCGAAGCGCGCGAGTACGCGGCTGTCGCGATACTCTTCCGCCAACGCCATGTGTTGATGGCTTTGTTCGATGCAGAAGTACGGCGTGGCGAACAGTTCCTGCAGCAGGATTACTTGTGCGCCCTGCTTCGCCGCGTCGCGGACCAGTTGCTCGGCGCGATCAAGGTTGCCGGGTAAATCCCAGGTGCACGGCATCTGGGTGCTGGCGATGGTCAGAATGCTCATGCGATCAACCTCTCAGCGGCCAGGCCGGCTGCTGTTGCGTGATGCAATGCACCCCGCCGCCGCCATGGGCCAGATGATTGATCTGCACCGGCACCACTTCGCGGCCGGGAAAGGCTTGCTCCAGCACTTTGGCGGCGACGTTGTCAGCCTCGATGCCATACGCCGGCATGATGATCGCGCCGTTGGCGATGTAGAAATTGGTGTAGGACGCGCAGAACACTTCGGCTTCGGTGTCGACCGCGTCGGTGGCTTCGAACAGTTCGATCAGTTCGAATTTGCGTCCCTGCGCATCGGCAGCGAGCTCGAGTGCGCGGCGGTTTTCTCGGGCTACTTCGGCGTAGACCGACGACTTGTCGTGGGTGGCGTCAACCAGCAGCACACCCGGGCGGGCGAAGGCGCAGACACCGTCGACATGGCCATCGGTCATGTCGCCCGTGACGTAGTCCGGATCGCCCGGCAACCAGATGGTTTTTTTCACGCCGAGCAAACGGCTGAAGATTTCTTCCATTTCGGCTTTGCCAATGCCGGGGTTGCGATTGGGGTTGAGCAGCACCGATTCGGTGGTGATCAGCGTGCCTTCACCGTCGACATGAATCGCCCCGCCCTCGTTGCTCAGCGGCGTGCCGAAGCATTCCAGGCCGAGGTGATTGAGCGCGCGGCGCGCCAGACTTTCGTCCAGATCATGCGCCGACTTGCCGCCCCAGGCGTTGAAGCGCCAGCTCACACCGGCCAGCCCTTGCTGTGGATGGCAGACAAACGTCGGGCCGGAATCGCGGCACCAACTGTCATTCACGGCCAGCGCAATCAGCTCGACGTTCGGCCCGCACAAGGCTTTGGCGCTGGCGATGGCCGATGGGTCGACCACCAGTTTCACCGGTTCGAAACGGGCGATGGCGTTGGCGACGCGCGCAAAATCTTCCTGCACTTGCGCCAGGGTCACGCGCCAACCGGATTCCCACAACGTCTGGTTGTGCGGCCAGACCATCCACGTCGCGGCGTGAGTCACCCACTCTGCCGGCATCATCCAGGCGCTGTTTTTATTGTCGTTGTGCTGCATGATAAGCCTCGTTAGTTAAGCCGTTGTGTTCAATAGGCTTATGCTACGACCCATAAAAACGGCAAACAAACGATGGATTTTGCGGATAACTGATTAGAGGAGCTTATCGATATGCTTAAACACTGGCCGCCGCTCAGTTCTCTGCGTGGCTTCGAAGCCGCCGCCCGGCTCGGCAGTTTTCACAAGGCTGCCGAGGAGTTGAGCCTCACGCAGTCGGCGATCAGTCAGCAGATCCGCAGCCTTGAGGCCTATCTGGAACAGCCGCTGTTTTTCCGCAGCGGTCGCAGCGTGGCATTGACCGATGCCGGCCACGATTTGCTCAGCACCACGCAAGCGATGCTGCAGCAACTGGCGGTGGGGATTCGACGTCTAGGCCAGTATCAGAAACCCAATCAACTGGTGCTCAACACCACGCCGGCATTCGCTCGGCATTGGCTGTTGCCGCGTTTGGCGGATTTTCGCGCGCAGCATCCAGAGGTAGACCTGTGGATTTACAGCACCGATGAAGTGCCGGACATGGCCACGCAGACGATTGATCTGGCGGTGCGCGACGACATCAGCTCGCAGGCCGAATGCAGCTTCAAAGTGCTGCACGCCGATCGGCTCTTTCCAGCCTGTCACCCGAGGGTTTTAGCGTTGCCAGCGGCACAACGCACCACCTTGCATGGCGAGCGGGAAATGGACTGGAGTCATTGGGCGGTCGAGGCCGGGATCGACGTCGGTCAGCAGGATCAGGGGCTGAATTTTTCCGATCCGGGATTGCTGCTCGACGCCGCGTGTTCAGGGCTGGGCATCGCGCTGGTCAGCCAATTGCTCAGCCGTCAGGCGCGCGCTGACGGCTTGTTGCAACCCTTGGTCGAGAACACCATTCGCGGGCCGAACTGGGCTCTGCTGACCCATCGTGACAGTGAACAGGATCCCATGGCGAAAAGCTTCATCGCGTGGTTAACCGACCATCTGAGCGCTGATCAGACCACCGAGAACACACCGGCGCCCAGTCTGCCTTCCAGACGACCGTGAAGCACATAGTGCTGATAGCCACTTTTCAATTGTCCGGTGGCAACGGCGTGCCTGACATCGTCGTTTAGCTGGAGGTACTGGGCTTCATCGAAACTTTCAGCACTGACTTCACCCGCACGCCCCAGCAGTTCGCTGTCCACAGCAAGCCCCTGGCTGCTGAGATTCTCGAAATCAAGAATGCGATTGACCGCATGGCGCTCCAGTACGCCGTGATTGGGGAACATCGAGTAGACATGCATGCCCTTTTTAGCGCAGCGGCTGCACATGTCGACGCAGTTTTTCTGCGTGGATTTACGCCGCATCAGTTCTGCAACCGGCATGTCGAGGTACTTGCCGACCTGATATTCGCTCTGATTGAAGATCGTGCAGCACAAAATCGTATTGCCATCACAGTCGATCACCAGCCAGTTATCTTTGAGCGAGCAAGATTGCTGGTGATGCTGCTGGGCGACATTGACCAGATCGTCGTAGGGCGGGAGTGCCAGTCTTTTCAGGGTTTCATAATCGGTTTCGGTGACGGAAGGATCGCGGTCGATAATGGCCAGCGTCTTCTCCAGCGGCATCATGATCGAATAACCGGTAGTGAAATGAAAACCGAGGCGCTCACTGAACTCGCGCATCAGCGCTTCCTCTTCGATGTTATCGAGGTAGCGGTGATAGTAGACGTCGACACGCGTACTCAAACCCAATCGCTGTTTGATCTCGTGCAACGCAATCATGTTCTGTTTTACAACTTCAATATCCCCCCCTACATGGCCCTTTTTGTAGGTTTCCTGGTAAAAGCCGGAAAGCGAAATACGGAAGAAACCCGGCTCAGCCAACAAGGCTTTTTCCATGTTTTTGGCAAGGTTGAGGTTGGTGCTGACACCGCTGCTCATGCCGGCGGCATTGATGACTTCGATGAACTCGCCAATTTTTGGATGCACCAAAGGCTCAGTCCAGTTGTACAGAAAAATCGACGTGACGCCTTCAGTTCGCGCTTTCGCGACGATCTGTTTGAACATATCCAGCTGCATGGCTTTTTTGAAGTTGAGGTTTTCCGAATTGCCCATGGGGCAAGAGGGGCAGCTCAGATTGCAGGCGCCGACAATATCGATGTACATATTCATCTGAGTGTTGCTCCAAGGGTCGAAAGTTTTGCATCTCATCACTGCAAACTTTCGGATCGCCGGTTATGTTGGTTTTTTGACGGCATCACGGCGCATGGAAGCAATAAACGAACCACCTTGTTAATTAGCCATCAAAGTCACCACCCAATCGATAAACACTCTTAACTTCAGGCTGACATGTCGGTTCGGCGGATACGCGACATAAAGCGGCATCGGGTCGAGCTGCCAATCCTTGAACAGCGGCACCAGCTCACCGCTGGCCACATGCGCAGCGGACATGTACGTGGGCAGCCACAGCACGCCCAGGCCCGCCAGACCTGCCGCGAGATAGGCATTACCATCATCGACCGCGAGCACGTGGCGCCCTTTGATGTGCAGGTTTTCACTGGCATTGCGCAAGGCATACGGCACCGGTTTGCCGGTGCGCGCCCAGAGGAAACCGACCACGCGATGGTGGCTGTCTTCCAGTTCCCGTGGATGCGCAGGTAGGCCCGCGCGCGCCAGATATTGCGGTGCGGCAAATACACCCAATTCCAGATCGGCGACCTTGCGCGCCATCAGCGACAGGTCCATGAGTTCACCGCCGCGCACCACGCAATCGACGTTCTCATCAATGATGTCGACGATGCGGTCGCTGACGCCCATGTCGATCTGGATATCCGGATAACGCGCGTGAAACTCGGGCAATGCCGGCACCAGAATCAGCCGTGCCAGCGGACTCGGCACGTCCACACGCAGCCGGCCCGAGGGTGAAGATGCCGTGCCGGGCAGGCTGGTTTCGGCATCGTCGAGGTCGGCGAGCAAGCGAATCACCCGCTGGTAATACGCCGCGCCATCGGCGGTGACGTTGACCTTGCGCGTGGTGCGATTGAGCAACTTGACCCGCAGCCGCGCCTCCAGTTGCTGAACCAGTTGGGTCACGGTGGTCTTGCTCATGTGCAAGGTTTCCGCCGCTTTGGTGAAACTCCCCGCCTCGACCACCCTGGCAAAGGCCTGCATTGCATCAAAACGGTCCAAGGTGCGCCCCCGATTGTTTGGTTTTTACAAACAGTGAACGCCAAGCTTGCGCGTTTATCGCCCGCCTGCAAATACCTACAGTGGCTCCATCAACTCAAATGAAGGAGACACTCCCATGACTCAGCGCGATGTTGTTTTCCCACCTGCACGCCGCACCCTTTACGAACGCCACCGCTACTCGCCAGCCATTCGCTCCAACGGTTTTCTGTTTGTCTCGGGACAAGTCGGCAGCACCGAGGACGGCACGCCAGAGCCGGACCTGAAAAACCAGGTGCGTCAGGCTTTCACTAACCTTAATGCGATCCTCCATGAGGCCGGTTGCACGTTCGACGACGTGGTCGACGTCACCGTGTTCATCGTTGATCCGCAGGCGAAGTTCGAGCCGATCTGGAATGTCGTGCTCACAGAGTTCTGGGGCGATGCGCCACATCCAACCGTGACCGCCGTCGGCGTGACCTGGCTGTATGGGTTTGATTTCGAGATCAAGGTGATTGCCAGACTGTCCGAATCCTGACAGGCATCAAACCTTTAGGAGCAGCGTGCCGCAGCTCCTGAAGGAACTGGGCGTAAAACCTCGTATAGCTCCAATGCTGGCCTTTGACGCCTCGAATGCGTATAACCTCGCCGTTTCGTCTACCCTGACTTTGCGCCCCGCGTTGATACTGCAGCGGCGGCCTATCGCCTTTTGACGCTTACGAAACGGAGAATTCCATGCTCAAACGAACACTGGCACTGACCGCCGGCCTGGCCCTGTCCTTTTCTGCATTCATGGCCCACGCGGCCGACGTTTTGCGCGTCAGCGCGATTCCCGATGAAGCGCCGACCGAATTGCTGCGCAAGTTCGAACCGTTGGGCGCGTATCTGGAGCAGCAACTGGGCATGAAAGTGCAGTTCGTGCCGGTGGCCGACTACCCGGCAGTGGTTGAAGCGCTCGCAACCGATCGCCTCGACATGGCCTGGCTCGGCGGTTTTACCTTTGTGCAGGCGCGTTTGAAGACGGATGCAACGACGCCAGTCATTCCGCTGGTTCAGCGCGAGCAGGACGCGCAGTTCACCAGCAAATTCATCACCGCCGACCCGAACGTACATAGCCTCGCCGACCTCAAGGGCAAAACCTTCGCCTTCGGTTCGGTGTCTTCGACCTCTGGCAGCCTGATGCCGCGTTACTTCATGCTGAAAAACGATGGCATCAAGCCTGAGGGCTATTTCAGCCGTGTCGCCTACTCCGGCGCCCACGACGCCACCGTGGCCTGGGTACAGGCCGGCAAGGTTGACGCCGGTGTGCTGAACGCCAGTGTCTGGCAGAAACTGGTGGATGCCGGCAAGGTCGACACCAACAAGGTCAAAGTCTTCGCCACCACCCCGACCTACTTCGATTACAACTGGACCGTGCGCGGCACCCTCGACCCGGCACTCGCGGCGAAGATCAAAAAAGCTTTCCTGGATCTGGACCCGGCCAACCCTGAGCAAAAGAAGATTCTTGATCTGCAAGCGGCCAGCCGCTTTATCGACACCAAGCCTGAGAACTACAAGGGCATCGAGGAAGCCGCCCGCGCTGCCGAATTGCTGAAATGATCTTGAGCCTCAAACAGGGCAGCCTGCGCCACGCCAATGGAGTCGACGCCCTGCGCGGTGTTGACTTGCAGATTGGCGTTGGTGAACAGGTCGCCATCATAGGCCCGTCCGGGGCTGGCAAATCGAGTTTGCTCAACCTGCTGGCTACCGCGTTGCGGCCCAGCAGCGGTGAAATTGAAGTGTTGGGTGAACGCGCCTGGCACTTGTCCGCCCGCCAACGCCAACGCCTGCGTGCGCGAATCGGTCTGGTGCATCAGGCACCGCCGTTGCCGCCGCGTCAACGCGTGGTCACAGCGGTGCTGGCCGGCAAGCTCGGCCAATGGAGTCTGGGTAAAAGTCTTCTTAACCTGTTGCATCCACTGGATGTGGCGGGTGCGCGTGCGGCGTTGGCGCGGCTGGATCTGGGCGACAAACTCTTCGCTCATTGTCAGCAACTATCTGGCGGCCAATTGCAGCGTGTCGGCATCGCACGCGTGTTGTATCAGGCGCCGGAGATTCTGCTGGCTGATGAACCGGTGTCAGCGATGGACCCGGTCATGGCCGGGCACACCTTGTCGATCCTCTCGCGCCACGCTCGCGAGCACAACGTGACGCTGGTAGCCAGTCTGCACGCGGTGGATCTTGCGCTGTCACATTTCCCACGGATCATCGGCCTGCGCGACGGGCAGATCCTGTTCGACAGTCCTTCCGGGCAAGTCAGCCATGAAATGCTCGACGCGCTGTACGCCAACGAAAAACTGCAATCGCCGACGGCTGCGGTGGCGCCTCTGACTGTGCAGATTCCACGATGCTGAAAGCCGATTCACGCGATCCCGCGGCGTGGCCACGGCTGCTGCTGACACTGTTGGCGATTGCCTTGTTGTGGCCGGGCATTCAGCTCAGCGAGCTGGATCTGGGCGTGTTGCTCCCCGACAGCCAGAATGAAATGGGCCGTTTTGTCGCGCAATTCTGGCCTCCTGCGCACGACGGGGAGTTTCTTCAGTTACTGTTGAAAGCCACCCTGCAAACCTTGGCCATCGCCACCGCCGGCATGGCTTTGGCGCTGTTGTTGGCGATACCGGCGGGCCTGATTGCCAGCCGCGCGCTGTCGCTGTCCGCCGCCTCGCGCGGTGGCGTGCCAAGCCGCCTGGGACGTCTGTTGCGCTGGCCGGTGCGCGCCTTGCTGATCTTTTTGCGCAGCGTGCCGGAAATTGTCTGGGCGCTGTTGTTTGTACGCGCTGTTGGACTTGGTCCGGCGGCAGGTGTGTTGGCGATCGCCATCACGTACAGCGGCATGCTCGGCAAGGTTTATGCGGAGATTTTCGAATCCACTGATCAGCGCCCGGCACACGCGTTGTTGCAGGCCGGCAGCGGCCGGTTGGCGGCGTTTGCTTACGGCACGTTGCCCAATGTTGCGGGGGAACTGCTCTCCTACACGGTTTATCGCTGGGAATGCGCGATCCGCGCGTCGGTGGTGATGGGATTTGTCGGCGCCGGAGGCTTGGGGCAGCAGATTGACCTGTCCATTCGCATGTTCGCCGGCGGTGAAGTCGCGAGTATTTTGCTGTGCTTTCTGATTCTGGTCCTGGCCGCCGATCAACTCAGCCGCTTGCTGCGCTGGAGGCTGACATGAATCGCCTGATCAACGTGCTGCTGATCGCTGGCATCGCGCTGGCAGTGATTGCCTCGTTCGCTTATCTGGGGCTGGACCTCGGCGAACTGGGCAGCGCCACCAGTCTCAAGCAGATGGGCGCGTATGTGCAGCGCTTTCTGAGCCCGGATCTGAGCGCGGATTACCTCAAGGCCATCTTCCACGGTTCGTTGGAAACGTTGGCGATGTCGGCGCTCGGCACGCTACTCGCGGCGGTGTTCGGCATCGTCCTTGCGTTGCCTGCCGCCGGACGTTTCGGCTGGCCGCTGCAAAGTGCCTCGCGCCTGCTGCTAAATGCCTTGCGGGCGATTCCGGAACTGGTCTGGGCGGCGCTGATGGTGCTCGCCGCCGGCCTCGGCCCGAACGCCGGCACCCTCGCCCTCGCCTTGCACACCACCGGCGTGCTCGGCCGCTTGTTCGCCGAGGCACTGGAAAACACCCCGCCGCAACCGGCCGAAGCCATTCGTTTGCAGGGTGGCAATCCGATTCTGGCCTTCTGCTACGGGACATTGCCGAACCTTGCGCCGCAGCTGCTGGCCTACATTCTGTACCGCTGGGAAAACAACATCCGCATGGCCAGTGTGCTGGGTTTTGTCGGCGCTGGCGGGCTTGGACAAATGCTCTATGTAAGCCTCAGCCTGTTTCAGGAAGCCCAGGCCAGCACAGTGATTCTGGCGATGCTGGTGCTGGTGTTTGTGGTCGACTGGCTGAGTGCCTGGAGCCGGCAGCGCTGGGTAAAGGCCTAGTAGGCAGGCCGGCGGCTGGATATCTGGCAGAAGCTGATTATGCTTCAGGAAAGCTTGCACAAATGCGCGATGGCGACATTGTGCAAGCTTCACGCGACAGCGCTTCCGGCATATGCCACAAGGCCAGAGTGAGACAAGCAGTAACGGGGGACTCCGGCCTAAAACAATAAGCACGACGGAGAACACCCATGGCCACAATCGACACAGCTTCCACCGGCAGTCCACCGCGCAGCGGCGGCATCACCAAGGAAGAGCGCAAGGTCATCTTCGCCTCCTCGCTCGGCACGGTTTTCGAGTGGTACGACTTTTACCTCTACGGCTCACTGGCGGCGATCATCGCCAAGCACTTCTTCGCCGGTGTCAACGAAACCACCGCGTTCATCTTTGCCTTGCTGGCGTTTGCAGCGGGGTTCGCGGTGCGGCCGTTCGGGGCGATCGTGTTCGGCCGGCTCGGCGACATGATCGGGCGCAAACACACGTTCCTCATCACCATTGTCATCATGGGTGTCTCGACGGCGATTGTCGGTCTGTTGCCCGGTTACGCAACCATTGGCGTCGCCGCCCCGGTCATTCTGATTACCCTGCGCTTGTTGCAAGGCCTGGCGCTAGGTGGCGAGTACGGCGGTGCAGCGACTTATGTGGCCGAGCACGCACCACGCAACAGACGCGGCTTCTTCACCTCATGGATTCAAACCACCGCGACCCTCGGCCTGTTTCTGTCGTTGCTGGTGATCCTCGCCTGCCGCACCGCGCTGGGCACTGAAGCCTTCGAGGCGTGGGGCTGGCGGATTCCGTTTCTGCTGTCGATCCTGTTGCTGATCGTCTCGGTGTACATCCGTCTGCAACTGAGCGAGTCGCCGGTGTTCCAGAAGATGAAGGCCGAAGGCAAGGCGTCGAAAGCGCCGCTGACCGAATCCTTCGCCCGTTGGGACAACCTCAAAGTGGTGATCATGTCGCTGCTCGGCGGCACCGCCGGGCAAGCGGTGGTCTGGTACACCGGGCAGTTCTACGCGCTGTTCTTCCTGCTGCAGACGCTGAAGATCGACCCGCAGACCGCTAACTTGCTGATCGCCGGTTCGCTGCTGATCGGCACGCCGTTCTTCGTGATTTTCGGCAGCCTATCCGACCGCATCGGGCGCAAGCCGATCATCATGGTCGGCTGCATGCTGGCGGCGCTGACGTACTTCCCGATCTTCCACGCGCTGACCCAGTACGGCAATCCCGACGTGTTCATCGCTCAGGAGAAGAACCCGGTCAAAGTCATCGCCAACCCTGACCAGTGCTCGTTCCAGTTCGACCCGGTGGGAAAAGCCAAATTCACCAGTTCCTGCGACCTGGCGAAGACCCTGCTGGCAAAACGGGCGATCCCCTATGAGAACGTGATCGCCGAACCTGGCACCGTCGCGCAAGTGCGCATCGGCGACAAAGTCGTCGAGAGTTTCGAAGGCAGTGCGCTGCCGGCCGCCGACTTCAAGACCCGCAACGATGCCTTTACCGCGACCCTCGGCACAGCACTCAAGGAGGCCGGTTATCCGGAGAAAGCCGACCCGGCGAAAACCAACTACCCGATGGTCCTGCTCCTGCTCACCGTGCTGGTGATCTACGTAACCATGGTCTACGGCCCGATCGCGGCGTGGCTGGTCGAGCTGTTCCCGACCCGAATCCGCTACACCTCGATGTCGCTGCCCTATCACATCGGCAACGGCTGGTTCGGTGGTTTCCTGCCGACGGTGGCGTTTGCCATGGTTGCCGCGACCGGGGATATCTATTACGGCTTGTGGTATCCGATCGTGATTGCGGTGATGACGGCGATACTCGGTACGTTCTTCCTGCCGGAAACCAAGGATCGCGACATTCTCAAGGACTGAACCTGAACCTTGCAGGAGCGGTTTACGGCCGCTCCTGCAAGGGCATTGCCGGTATCAGAACGGTCCTTGAGTGACCACGCGGGTGTCGATGATTTGCTGCAGCACTTGAATGCGCTGCTGGTAGATATCCGTCAGGCATGTCACATCAGCGGCGCATTGGCTGCGCTTTTTCAGCCAGGTTTGTTGCTGCCCGATCAACGCATCACGCCCGCCCATTGGCAGAAAGCGCCGGTCGAGTTTGTAAAGCAGTGCCATGCTCACATCCAGGTCGTTGAGCGTGCGATTGGCGCACACGGCTTTCTCATCGGGAGCCTTGGCCTTGTCGCAATCAAAACTGGCGGCGTGGCTGGCCTCGCCGATCATCAGCACAGCCACGCCGAGCAAGGCTGCAAACAGGGTTTTCTGGTGCATGGTGGCAAGCATCCGGGCAAAGGTGGATTGAATCAGCTTGGGCTCGTTTTCCGGCGCAAAGTTTCTGCACCGTTCATTCCACTGAGCCACAGAATTATCGAACGCTTACCGTACCGCCACCTCCAACGTTTACACCACTGGAGGTCAGCACAATGAACAACGATGACAACAAAACCCCGAACGCCCCGCCAACCGATACGTCCGGCAAACCGGTGAATGTGGTCGAGCGCGATCTTGAAGACCGGGACGATGACACTAAAGCTGTGGATGAGGTCATCACGCCCTCGTCCACCCGAGTGAAAGAACAGGACGCCGAGGCGCTGCAACGCAAGGTCGATGAGATCGAACGTAAAGTGGCTGATGGTAATTAGTGGCGTTCAAAGCGATCGCAGCAGTCTGCTGGATCTACCCCCTCACCCCAGCCCTCTCCCCCAAGGGGGCGAGGGGAAAGGGAGCCGATTTGTGTGCTTTTCAAATCCTGAGTTCAACTCGATATTTCACGTCGGCGTAACTCGCATCAACACCCCGGTCAGTCCCCTCTCCCCCTGGGAGAGGGCTAGGGTGAGGGCTTCTTCGCCATATTGAGTTTCACGGCCGCCCGAATCAGCGCAATCAACGCTTTCTCATCAATCCGGTCACCCTCGTGGAAATCAATCGCCCGTCGCGTATTGCCCTCCAGACTGGCATTGAACAACCCCGCCGGATCGTCCAGTGACGCACCCTTGGCAAAGGTCATTTTCACCGCAGCCTTGCACGTCTCGCCGGTGCTGATAATTCCATTGTGCGACCACGTCGGCACACCCCGCCACTTCCATTCCTCAACCACTTCGGGATCAGCCCTATGCACGATCACGCGGATCTGCGCCAGCGTTTCACCGCGCCAGTCCCCCAGCTCGGCGATGCGTTGATCAATCAGAACGGAAGCGGATTCGGTGCCCTCGGCTTTTTTCATCGCAGGATTCTCGACGGACAGGAGACCCACAACTCTAGTCCGCGCCCTTCCCCCTCGCCAATTCAGCCCTCACCGCACATTCCGATACAACATCAACCGCGCACTTTCATGCAGCCCACGCGTCAACTCCACCAACCGCTGAAATTCCTCCGGGTTCTGCTCAGCAACACTGTCCAGCGGCGTCGCAGAACGCAGATCATGCAAGGTCGGCGCGCTGCCGTCGTGTTGCATTTGCAGCAGATGATGCTGGGTCACGCCGCCAATCAACGGGAACGTGCCTTCACGCAACACCAGCGGTACCACGCGTTCGCCTTCCGGCGCCGGCTGCTGAATATCGCGGCCCATCGCGCCGTTGCTGAACGGGATGCCGGCCATGCCTGCCACCGTCGGCAGCAAATCCACCAACCCCACCGCTTCATCGATCACCTTGGGTTTGAGCATGCCCGGCGCATGGATCAGCATCGGCACATGGTTGCTCTCCAGCCCCAATTGTTCGAAGGCCGGCGGCATGTGCGGGATCTGGCTGATGCGGGTGTTGTGGTCGCCGAAGAACACGAAAATCGTGTTGTCGTAGTAGCCGCCGGCCTTGGCCAGCTCCATCAGCTTGCCGATGTTGAAATCCAGCAGGCGTACGGCGTTGTATTGCTCGACGCTGCGTGAGCCGGCGGCTTGCACCTGCGCCAGCGACAGATGACTGATCTGGAAACCGTCATTGTCCTTGGGAATGGTGAACGGCCGGTGGTTGCCCGAGGTTTGCACATATGCGAAGAACGGACGGTCCTTGGGCAGATCGCGCAGGATGCGGTCGCTTTCCTTGAACAGGTCCAGGTCAGAAATGCCCCAGACATCCACCAACGGCGAACGCCAGTCGCTCTCCTGATACAGCTTTACGCCCTCGATGCTTTGCTGGATCAGCGCATTGATATTCGCCCAGCCGGCATTGCCGCCGATCATGTAGAGCTTTTGATAGTCGGTGAACGCGTTGATCAGTGTGTGCTGACGGGTGATCAACGGATGACGGGTAGCGGTTTCCTGACGGGTGACGTCCGGCACTCCGGTGATGCTGGCCCAGACGGTTTTGGCGGTCCCGGTGACCGGCACGTAGAAGTGTCGGAAGAACCAGCTCTCGGTGGCCAGTCGATCGAGGTTCGGCGTCGGGTTCAACGGGTTGCCATAGGCGCCCACCGCGCTGGTCCCCAACGATTCGAGCATGACGAACATCACGTTTGGCGCGCCGGCGACACGATACGGCTGCACGGCTTGCTGTCGCGTGAATGTCAGGGTTTGCGCGTCCGGTTGATTGACACCTAGATAACGTGCAACCGCCGGATAATGCTGGCGCACCTGCGACTCATCGAACTGCGCCTGCCCGGCCTTGAGCGTGTCATAGAGGAACAGCACCGGGTTGAGACCCACGGCGGCAATCTGCGCATTGCCGGAGAAAAACGCGTCGCTCCAGCGCAACGGCACCGGGTTTTCCAGGTTGAGATTTTCGACACGACCGAGCAACGCCAGCAACACGGCGACCAGGCCGAAAACGCTGCCTACGACTAGCGAGGTACGGCGGATGGCGCGAGGTTCCCGCGCCAGTGTCGCCCGTTCCAGGCGCACGAATCCGTAGAACCATACGCCGAGCACCGCCAGCCAGCCGAGGGCAATCCATAGCACTGGATAGCTTTCCCGGACCATTTGCTGCGAGATCTGCGCATCCTCCAGATAACGCAGTACCGTCGCGTTGATGCGCACGCCGAGGTAGGCGTAATGGCCGAAGTCGATGATGTAAATCAGACCGACCACGCCCAGCACCAGCAACCAATAACCCCGCGCCAGGTGGCGCAGCAACGGCAGGCGTGTCAGGTTCCAGCGTGGCAGCCATGCCAGAACGGCCAGCGGCAGCATCAGCAACACGGCCAGACGCAGGTCGAAACGCAGACCGATGCCGAGGGTTTCGCGCAGTTGCGGGTCGTTGGCAAATGCGCTGATGTCGAGACCGGAAAAACCCAGCACGAACACCAGCCGCAGCAGGGCCAACAGTAAAAACACCAAACCTGCCGCGCCGACGCCGTAGCGCAGGCGCCGCGATTGCAACCAACCCATCGTAAACCTCTGTGTGGTGATCAGATTGAAGACGTCGGCACGGCCGAGACCGGCCGCAACAGACGCCAGACTTCGCGCACGCACAGCGCGGCACCGGCCACCAGGCAGTAACCCACCAGCAGCGGATCGATCAAGTAATCCCAATAGTTTTCCGAGGCCTTGAGGCGTAGTGCAAAGGCCAGCGTGCCGAGTGCCAACATCGCCACGCCCAAGCCGTTGCGCAGCCACAACAGGGCCAATGTGCTCAGCCCGATCAGCACAATCATCGGCCGTGGGTTAAAGCCCCAGCGGTACGGATCGACGTAAGTCAGGCCCATCGTTGCCGGATACAGAATCAGCGCCAACACGGTAAACAGCACTAGCACCTGAGCGCGCTTGACCGTTGGTAACGGCTGAACCACGCCCAGGCGTAGCAGACAGACCCAGCCCAGCAACACCAGCGTGGTGATCGCCAGATCATCGGTAAAGCTGCGCACATAGGCCGCCAGCGGCAGATCGTTGACCGGGATAAAACCGGCCAGCGCCAACAGCGGCAACAGCCACGGGCGCCATGGCCGGGTGAAGTGAAATGCACTCAGCAGAACAAAACCGAGCAGGACAAAACTCAAATGGGCTTGCCAAAGAAACATCACAGACGCTCCGCCAGCCAGGCCTCGTTGAAGCTGACATGTTTGATGAAGGTGTTATTCCACGAATACACCAGGTGATAGAGACCGTCCGAACCCCGGCTGAAATACGGGTATTCGTACTCGAAATCACAGCCGCGCGGTTTGCACACGCGGTAGTCGAGATTGCTCAGAAAGCGCTGTTCCAACGGCAGGCGGCGCGCGCCACTGGAGGATCGAAAACCCTCGCCGATAATGGCCTTGTACGCCTCTGGCGAGAACGGCTGACCGAGCGGATCCGGTGACTGATCGAGTTCGATTACACTGCGCCAGTCGTTGAGATTGGCATCGGTGCCGTACAGGCTCAATTTGAAACGCCCGTCGCGCAGGTCGTTGAGCGCGACCAGTAAACCGTCGTCAGCCGTGCCTACCGCTGCCAGCGAGGAGTTGGGGTTGGCCGGCTCCAGCGGATACGGTTCGCTCCAGGTCTGGCCGGCATCGTCGGTGCGGCTGGCCAACACGCGATGATGGGTGTCACCGGCATAACGCAGCATCGCCACGGCGCGGCGGCCATCCAGCGGCACGATGGTCGGCTGCAGCGAGTGCTTGCCGCGGCTGATGCGGAATTTGTCGATCACGGCACCGTCGGCGCTCAGGTACAGGTACTCCGCGAATTTGCCCATGAACTCGTGATACACCGGCAAGCCGATCGAGCCGTCGACATGGAACACCGGCGCCGCGCGTACCAGTGTGCTGATGTTGAAAAACGGCGAGGTGATCAACTGGCGCGGCGTCGACCATTCACGGCCCATGTCGGCAGAGACCATCACGTTGATCGCACTGGTGGCCCAACCGCCTACGGACACCGAGACGTAGAACATCCACAAGCGCCCGTCCGGCGCGAGCGCGATCACCGGGTTACCGAGCTTGCGGATATAGCGCTGGGTGCCGTCGCGGGTTTGCTCGCGGGTCGCCAGCACCTGTTCGGCGCCCCACTCCGCCGTTTTTGCATCAAAGCGCGCGGTGCGGATCTGCACGTCGGCAGCGCCTTCGCGCGAGCCGGCAAACCACACGGCCATCAGGTCCCCGCCAGGCAGCGCGGTGACCGAAGAGGAATGCACAAAATCATCCAGCTGCGAGGAAACGAAACGGCTGCTGTACATCGGCTCCGACGCTTGCAGTGCGCCATCGACCGGCGCTGTCGACAACGCAAAGGGCGCCAGCACATGGGGTGGATGACTGCGCCACGCGGCCAGAAAGATCAGGCACACCGCGAGGCTGCCGAGAATGAACGTCAAGCGAAAGGACAACGCACGCATAAGGGGCTCGCGGCAAGGACAGGAGGGTTAACAATGGGCAGACGTCCTTGTCAGCGCGTCGAATCATTTGGCAATCGGCGACGGCGCCCGGTGAGCATCGACAACGGCAAGTTGTCGCGGACCTGAAAACTTTCAAACACGGCAGCAGCGATGTGAATGCACACCAGCGCAAGCAGACTGTCGGCCGCCGTTTCGTGGACCGACAACGGCCAATCGGCGCCCCACAAGGCATCGACTTCTTCCATCGCCCAGCCACTGAGACCCACGGTGAACAACGTCAGTAACATCAGGATCATCACCAGCGCACCGATCGGCGAGTGGCCGAGGCGATGCTCGGGCCGCCCGGCCATCAGCGACCGTGCATGGGCGAGCAAGCGCGCCGGGGTCGGCCAGAAGTCCGCCCAACGCGCACTGCGCGGCCCGATAAAT
This sequence comes from Pseudomonas sp. 43A, assembly GCF_013363935.1. Taxonomy (NCBI): domain Bacteria; kingdom Pseudomonadati; phylum Pseudomonadota; class Gammaproteobacteria; order Pseudomonadales; family Pseudomonadaceae; genus Pseudomonas; species Pseudomonas sp. 43A. The sequence continues at coordinate 3,570,440 of NZ_CP054880.1, read as the reverse complement.
CCCCACACCGTGCGTACCAGCAACCAGCCCATGGCGTAATAGCCGAGCCAGACATGCCAGTCGTCACCCGCTTCATTGAAGAAATAATTGGCGACGAAGACGCCCGCAATCGACAGATGAAACAGCCGCACCACGGGATCCCACAGGCGCAGGGACGCGCTCGGCATCAGCCCTTGATCTCGGTCTTGACCGCTTTACCGCTGACCGGGTCGTGGTAGATCTCGACCTTGCGCTTGTCCTTGTCGAACCCGTAGATCTCGTAGCAGTTGCCGTCGGTAACCTTGAACTTGCTGATCTCGTAACCCTGGGCTTTCAGTTGTTCCTGAAAGGCCTTCTGGTCTTGCCATTGCGAACGCTCGGCGGTGGTGCATTGCGGGCCGGCGACGGCCAACGGGCTGGCGACGATCAAAGACAACAGCAGCAGTTTGCGCATGGAATCACTCTCGCTGGATGAGAAAGACCTCACTGTGCAAAAGCAAGCTTAGCGAAAGCTTAGTTGGCAACGAACCGTTACATCTTTCCCGTCGGATGGCCTGCCAAGACGCTCGGCGCGGCGGCATGATGCCGACCACCCAACCCGTTCCGCCAACAGAGAACCGCCATGCGCCTGCTTCTGGTCGAAGATGATCGTGCCCTCGGACAAGGCATTCGCGTTGCCCTGAGCAACGAAGGTTATACCCTCGACTGGTTGCAGGACGGGGTCAGTGCCCTGCATGCCCTGCGCAGTGAAAGCTTCGATCTGCTGCTGCTTGACCTCGGCCTGCCACGGCTCGACGGTCTGGCCTTGCTGCAACAACTGCGCAGCGAACAACAGGACTTGCCGGTGCTGATCCTCACCGCCCGCGATGGCACCGCCGAGCGCATCGCCGGCCTCGATGCCGGCGCCGACGACTACCTGATCAAACCGTTCGATGTCGATGAGTTGAAGGCGCGCATCCGCGCGTTGCTGCGGCGCAGTCAGGGCCGCGCGCAACCGGTGCTCGAACATGCCGGCGTGTGCCTCGATCCGCTCAGCCAGCAAGTCACTTGGCTTGGCAATGAGGTGGTGATGACGCCGATGGAGTATCAGTTACTGCATCAACTGATGGCCCGGCCCGGCAAAGTCGTCACCCGCGAGCGCCTGTCCGGCGCACTGTACGGCTGGCAGGAACGGGTCGAGAGCAACACCCTCGAAGTGCTGATTCACAACCTGCGCAAAAAGCTTGCGAGCGAGTTGATCCGCACTGTGCGCGGGGTGGGTTACGTGATGGCGGTCAAACCATGATCTCGATACGTGCGCGAATTCTGGTGCCGGTATTGATCCTGGTATTGATGGGCGATCTGCTGATCAGTTGGCTGGTGCTGCGCGACAGCCATCACGAAATCGAAGAGGTCTACGACGCACAACTGGCGCAAAGCGCACGCCTGCTGCAAGGCGTGCTGGCGCAACGCGCACCGGGCGACAACAACTGGCAGCGGCTGCATCAGGCCTTCGATGAAGCGATGAGCCGGGTCGGTGATGGCGAGGCGGCGCACCCCTACGAAACCCGTTTGACGTTTCAGGTCTGGCGCAGCGATGGGCAATTGCTGATGCGCTCGGCCGAAGCGCCGGAACTCCCGGCGCCGCCGACCACTTTCGGTTCTCACGACCTGATGGAAAACGGCCGTGACTGGTGCGCGTTTCTGCTCAAGGATTCGCAGCAAGGGCTGTTGATCTGGGTCGGTGAACGCGATGACATTCGGCAGGATCTGATCGAGCGAATCGTTGGCCACACGTTATGGCCGAGTGTGATCGGCGTGCCAGTGCTGACGATGCTGATCTGGCTGGCCATCGGCTGGGGCCTGCAACCGTTGCGAGCCATGGCGCAGACCATTCGCGGGCGCAACACTGACACCCTCAAACCGCTGAATCTGCGCCCCCTGCCCCACGACCTCGAACCGATGCAAACCGCGCTCAATCGCCTGTTGCAGCAGATCGACAACCTGCTGGCGCGCGAGCGACGCTTCATCGCCGACGCCGCCCACGAGTTGCGCACGCCGCTGGCGATTCTGCGCATCCATGCGCAAAACGCGCAGCTCGCCAGTACCGCGCAACAGCGAGAGGAGGCGCTGGAGTTTCTGGTCAGTGCGGTGGATCGTGCCACTCGCATCGCCAGCCAGTTGCTGACCATGGCGCGCATTGAGCCGCGCCTGGCCAACCCGGAAAAAAGCCCGGTGGAGCTGACTGCGCTGGTGCGTGAAGAACTCGCCGAACTGGCGCCGCTGGCGCTGGAGAAAGACGTCGACCTGATTCTCGACAGCGACCACCACTGCCCCGTCGACACCGACCCGGTCGCACTCGCCATCGCCTTGCAGAACCTGGTCACCAACGCCTTGAACTTCGCCCCGCCCGGCAGCGAAGTGCGCGTACAGGTCCAACCGCAGGCATCCGGCGCGGTGTACATCAGTGTCGAAGACGCTGGGCCCGGTATCAACGAAGAGGATTACGCACGACTGTTCGAGCGTTTCTACAGCCACGGTCACGCCAATGGCGCCGGACTGGGACTGGCGATTGTGCAAATGATCGTCAGCAAGATCGGCAGCACCTTGCAGCTGTACAACCTGCCCCGGGGCGGCTTGTGCGCAGAACTGCGCATCAACGAGCGGCCGGCGTGACTTGTCAAACCTGATTACCGATGCCGTGGTTTTGACGAAATTTTCATGTTTGCCCACATAAGATCCGCAGCCTCGTTGGGGAGTAGCCTGTTTCCGAGCCTTTCGGAAGCGTTCGTATCAACATTCTCGGCAACATGCCGTGGTGCGAACACCTTTTGGTTGGTGAGACCGACGACACATCCATGCCTAAAGTCGGGCGTGTGGTTGTGTCGTTGACTCATAGCCCGACTGGAAGTGTGCCCCCGTGAATCCTGTTTCCCTCATATTCCTCGCTTTGGCCATGTCCACGGATGCGTTCGCCGCCGCCATCGGCAAAGGCTCCAGCCTGCACAAACCGCGCCTCACCGAAGCCCTGCGCACCGGCCTGATCTTCGGCGTGATCGAAGCCATCACGCCCATCATCGGCTGGCTGATCGGCCAGGCGGCCACCCGCTGGGTCGCCGAATGGGACCACTGGATCGCCTTCACCCTGCTGGTGATTCTCGGCCTGCACATGATCTACAACGGCCTTAAACACGAAGAAGAGGAAGAAGAAAAGCCGGGGTCGCACTCCTTCCTGATTCTTGCCGTCACCGCGTTTGCCACCAGCATTGATGCCCTCGCCGTGGGCGTCGGCCTGGCGTTTGTCGACGTCAATATCTGGGTCGCAGCAGCAGCGATCGGTCTGGCGACCATGACCATGGTGACCCTTGGCGTGATGCTCGGCCGAGTGCTCGGCGCGGTCGTCGGCAAGCGTGCGGAAATCGTCGGCGGCGTGGTGCTGATGATTGTCGGTGCGACGATTCTGTATGAGCACCTGGCGGTCTGATTCAACCGCAGGTCAGCGTCGCCAGCGTCAAGGCGTTGCCGAGCGCTGCGCCGCTGGCGGTGTTGTCGAAAATGCACCAGGTCGTGGCCCCCGCTGCGGCCGCTGATTGCAGGGCTTGTGCAAGGTTTTGCAGATAAGTGGAATCGTAGGCGCTGTGGTAAATGCGCGGTGAGCCGTGCAGTCGCCAGTATTTCGTTTCTGTCCAGCCGATCGGCGCAGCATCGGTGCTGATGCGTGAGGGATCGACTGCCGCTTGGGCAATCTGATGCGTCATCAGCATTGGCTCGGCACTGACCCACGATTCATGTCTTGGCTCAAGCACCACAGAACCGGAAAACCGCTGACGCAATGTCGTGAAAAAGGCTTCGGCGACGCTTTCGTCGAACGCCAGTGACGGCGGCAACTGCACCAGCAAACAGCCCAGGCGCTCACCCAGACCTGCGCACTCGGCGAGGAATTTATCCAGCGCTCGTTCACAACCCACCAAGCGCAATTCATGGCTGATGTGTTTGGGCATTTTCACCGAAAAGCGGAAGGCTTCCGGCACGCCATCCGCCCAGCGTTCATAGGTTTGCCGACGATGCGGACGGTAGAACGAGCTGTTGATTTCCACGCCGTTGAGACGCCCGGCGTAGCGCTGCAAGTTCGTGCCATCTGCCGGAAATGCCGGCCAGTGTTCGCGCCCTAGACTCCAGCCTGCACAACCCACGAAAATCATCAGTGCACCTTCCGCTCATTGATCGTTCCCAAGCGCAGCAAAGGAATGCCTCTAGGGACGCTCTGCGTCCAGTGACGCAGAGCGTCACGGGCTGCGTTCCTTTGCTGCGCGCGGGAACGATCAACCTGTGCGTTAACCGGTTATTTTTTGCCGGGCAATACCGCGCCGAGCACCTGCTTCGCGGTTTGCATGATCACCCCGCCTTCATCCGGGTCACCCTTGAGCAAGGTCGTGGCGAATTTCTTCGCCTGCTCAAGCTTGATGTGCGGCGGCAACGGCGGCACGTTCGGGTCGGTCTTGAACTCGATCAGCACCGGCACCTCCGAGGCCAGCGCCTGTTCCCAGGCAGCGGCGACGTCTTCTTCGCGATCAACGAAAATACCCTTCAGGCCAATGGAAATGGCGAACAAGTGATAAGGCACATCGGGAATGCTTTGCGAAGCTTCGAACTTCGGATCGCCCTCCATCACCCGCTGCTCCCACGTCACCTGATTGAGGTCCTCGTTGTTGAACACCGCGCAGATCCATTTCGGGCTCGCCCACTGGCGCCAGTACTTGGCGACGGTAATCAGTTCGGCCATGTTGTTCATCTGCATCGCACCGTCGCCCACCAGTGCGATCACTGCACGCTCGGGGTGAGCAAATTTGGCGGCAATCGCGTAAGGCACAGCGGCGCCCATGGACGCGAGTCCACCGGACAACGAGCACTGCATGCCACGGCGGATTTTCAGGTCACGAGCAAACCAGTTGGCGCAGGAGCCGGAGTCGCTGGTGATGATTGCGTTATCGGGCAGGCGCGGCGACAACTCGTACACCACCCTTTGCGGGTTGACCGGATCGGCTTTGGCCATCGCGCGTTTTTCAAGGGTTTTCTCCCAGCTACCGCGCCAGCCTTCGACTTTCTTGCGCCACTTGTTTGAGGTTTTCTGCTCCAGCAGTGGCAACAGCGCCGCGAGGGTTTCTGCCGAATCACCGACCAGATTGACCTCCATCGGATAGCGCAGGCTGAGCATGTCGGGCTGCAAATCGATTTGCACGCCACGGGCCTGACCTTCTTTTGGCAGAAACTCCGAGTACGGGAAACCCGAACCGATCATCAGCAAGGTGTCGCATTCGCTCATCAATTTGTAGCTCGGCTCGGTGCCGAGCAGGCCGATGCTGCCGGTGACCCAAGGCAGATCGTCCGGCAACACGGCTTTGCCCAACAGGGCCTTGGCGACGCCGGCGCCGAGTTTTTCGGCCACCGCGATGACTTGATCCGTCGCCTGCAATGCCCCCGCTCCGACCAGAATGGCAACCTTCTCGCCGGCATTCAAAACCTCGGCGGCCCGCTGCAGATCCACGTCATAAGGCAGCACTCTGGGTTTCGTGTAACCGACCCCGGAATGCGCGGTGCCATGTTCGCGAGCCGGTGCTTCGTATTTCAGCTCCTGCAGATCGTTGGGCAGGATCAGCGCGGTTACCCTGCGCTCGCCCACTGCGGTGCGCACGGCTCGATCGAGCAGGTGCCGCACCTGCGAAGGCGCCGAGGCCTGTTGCACAAATGCCCCGGCGACGTCCTTGAACATCGATACCAGATCAAGCTCTTGCTGGTAGTGACTGCCCAGCGCCGTGCGCGCCTGCTGACCGACAATGGCCAGCACCGGCATGTGATCCATGCGCGCATCGTAGAGGCCGGTGATCAGGTGCGAAGCGCCGGGGCCAGACGTGGCGATGCACACCCCCAATTCCCCCGTGAACTTGGCATGCGCCGAGGCCATGAACGCAGCCATTTCTTCATGGCGCGCCTGGACGAATTCGATCTTGCCCTTGGCCCGACTGAGCGCGCCGAACACGCCGTTGATGCCGTCGCCCGGATAACCAAAAATCCGCGTGACGCCCCATTGGCTGAGCCGCTCAACCAGAAAGTCTCCTACAGTCATCGTCATCTCGATCCTCGTCTTTCTCCGCTGCATGGAGCTGTCCCGGCAGAACATCTGCCGGAAGGTGTAAGGGTCTGGACAGTTGGGTGGTTGGCGAAGTTTCGATTGATTGCTCGACGAGTTTTTCTGAGGCAAGTGCGCGTTGTGGCTGTCCACCCTTTAGCCGTTGAATAAGCGGCGCGGCCATTCGCGAGCAGGCTCGCTCCCACAAGGGGATTGCGGTCTGAATGTGGGAGCGAGCCTGCTCGCGACGGCGCCGGAACAGTCAATACGCCAGAACAGGAGAACAGCATGCCCACGCCCGTACAAACCCTGCAGCTGGAACGCAACGACTGGGTCCCGAACAACCCGCGTCTGCCGGCGTTGATCTACCCACAAGCGATTGAACTCAAGGGCAGCGATCCCGCCGCCCTGTTCGAACAAACCTTCCGCGCCAACGGCTGGCCGCCGCAATGGCGCTACGGGGTCTATGACTTCCATCACTACCACACCGAAGGCCATGAAGTGCTAGGTGTTGCGGCTGGCCATGCGCAATTGATGCTGGGCGGACCCGACGGACATGTTGTGCCGATCAGCGCTGGTGATGTGTTGCTGTTGCCCGCTGGCACCGGCCATTGCAACCTGAGTTGCAGCGCCGACTTTCTAGTGGTCGGCGCCTATCCACCGGGCCAGCACGCCGATATCTGTCGCGAGGCCCCCAGTCGCGAGCAACTGGAAAAAATCGCGAAGTTGCCATTCCCGCAAAGCGATCCTGTGCAGGGGGCGCAAGGCGCTGTAGGGCAATACTGGCGCGAATAATCCTCAACGATGCGGATGCACCGTCCACGCCACCAGTTTGATCACGATCGGCCGCACGATGAGGATGCACAGGAACGCCGCAGGCATCGCCAGCTTGTAGGCGTGCAACGCATTATTCAGGTAATCGTTATCAATGCCGGAGTTGGCGGCGGTAATCACCAGCGACATCAAAAACGCCATGATCGTCGCCATGTACAGCGCAAACACATACGGCGTGGCACGTGGCGATAGCTTGCGACGGCTGATGACCAGGGCTTCGGAGCTTGTCGGTTGATTCATATGGCTTTTCCATCCATTGACGGGGAGACCGCACGTTAGCAACGCCGATCCGCCAAAACTAGACGCTCAACCGCAGGTACTTTATAAAGCAGAACTTACGAATCAACCCTCAACGGGCCATGGATGAATCTGTTAGCGGCGATTGCCAGTTTTATCAAAGTGGTCGAAGCCGGCTCGATTGTCGGCGCCGCCAAGACGCTGGGCGTCAGTGCGGCGGCGGTGAGCCAGACGATCAATCGGCTGGAAGCACACCTCGGCGTACGTCTGCTGCAACGCACCACACGCAGCATGGCACTCACCGAAAACGGTGCGGTGTATTACGAGAAAGTCCGCCGGATTGCAGCGGATCTGGAGTCCGCGCAGAGCTCCATCAATAGCGATGAAACCGAGTTGCAGGGCCGTCTGAGCATCGCCTCGACATCCGCGTTCGGCCGCCATGTACTGGCGTCACTGATCGCCGGTTTCGCCGCACAACACCCGCGCCTGCTCATCGAACTCTCGACCACCAATGGCAAGATCAATCACATCCAGGACGGCATCGATCTGAGCCTGCGGATCAAGCCACAACTGGAGGACGGCATCGTCGCGCGCAAGATCGTTTCGCTGCCCTTCATCATGTGCGCTGCGCCGGCTTATCTGCAGCGCGCCGGGTGGCCGCAATCGCCTGATGATTTGCAGAACCACGCCTGCCTGGCGTTTCGTTATCCACTGGACGGGCGTTTTCTGCGCTGGAGTTTTGTCCGCGACGGTCAGCATTTCGACGCCAATATCAATGCCACCGCCATCAGCGATGATATCGATGCTCTGGCGCAAATGGCGGTCCACGGCGCCGGGATCACAAGGCTGGCAGAGTTTGTGGCTGCACCTTATCTGGCGAGCGGGCAACTGGTGTCGCTGCTTGAACACAGCGTCGTCCAGCCGATGGACATCTACGCCTGCGTGCAGGAGCGCGCGGCAATGACGCCGAAGGTCAAAGCCTTTCTGGATTATCTGACCGCGCATCTGGCCGCGCGCTGGCCGCTGGAAAATGTTTAAGACGCAGGGCTCAAAGAGGCTCGCCGAAGTGCGCGAAATCGGGCAAAGTCCACCACGCCCGTCCGGCCCATCACGGAAGATAACAACAATGAAAAAGTCTTTTGGCGCTCTGCTATTGATCTGCTTCAGCAGCTACGTATTCGCTGACACCCGCCCCGTCGGTTTCCAGTACGCCACGCTGGCGGATCCGAACAATGAGCGCCCGGTGGAAATGGTCGTCTGGTACCCGAGTGCGACCAACGATGCGAAGCCTCAATTGTTCGGCGACAACCCGGTATTCGTCGGCGCTCCTGCGGTGCTCGATGCCCCCGCCGCCAGCGGCGCGCATCCATTGGTGGTGCTTTCCCACGGCAACGGCGGAAGCTGGATCAACCAGACCTGGCTGGCCAGTGCGCTGGCCCATCAGGGTTACATCGTCGCAGCGGTCAACCACCCCGGCACCACCAGTCGCGATCGCAGCCCGCAAGCCGCGGCGCTGTTGTGGCAACGTCCCGTCGACCTGAGCCGCGCCATCGATGCGGTGACGGCGCAACCGGAAAAATTCGGCGCGGTGGCCAAGGATCGCATTGCCATCGTCGGCCATTCTCTCGGCGGCTGGACCGTGCTCGAAGCCGGCGGCGCACGCTTCGACCCCGAGCGTTTTGCCGAAGACTGCAAAGTCCATCCGCAACTGTCCAGTTGCACGGCGTACCAGCAGATGAACACAGCGAGCACCGCGCAATCGAAAGCCCGGTTGGCCGCCGATTGGCGTGACAAGCGCGTCACTGCCGTGGTTTCACTGGATCTGGGCCTGTCGCGCGGGATGACCGACGCCAGCCTCGCGGCCTACCCCGTACCGATCCTCGTCATCGCTGCCGGCGTGCCGTCGAAAGAACTGCCCGCTGAACTGGAATCCGTCGACCTCGCCAAACGCCTGCCAAAAACCTCATCGCGTTTCGTCGAGATCGGCGACGCCAGTCACTTCAGTTTCATGGCAATCTGCAAACCTGGCGCCATGCCCATGCTCGACGAAGATGTGCCGGGCGACAGCATTATCTGCACCGATGGCGAGGGTGGCCGCCCACGCGCAGAGATCCAGCAACAGGTGATTTCCCTGATCACCGGGTTTCTGGCGCCGCCACCTGACCGCTTGAAACCAGCCATCACTTACCAGGATCCCCGATAACAATGCTGACGCCCTCCCCTCAGACCTTCCGGGGCAGCTGCCTGTGCGGAGCGGTGAAATACCAGATTCGCTCACGGCCCAAAGCACTTTCGCACTGCCATTGCAGCCAATGCCGCAAAAGCCACGGCGCGGCGTTCGCCAGCTATGGCAGCGTGCTGCGCCAGAATCTGGAATTGCTGGAGGGCGCCGAACAGCTCAAGGCCTATCAGTCTTCGCAATCGGTACAACGGCAGTTTTGCCTGAACTGCGGCTCGTCGCTGTTCTGGGCAAACAATCAAGGCCAATACAGCGGCTGGATCTCCGTAGCGCTGGGTACGCTGGACACAACGTTCACCACCGAAAAACAGCAACACGTCGAAGTGACATCGAAGGCGCCATGGTTTGAAATCAAGGATCAATGGCCACAGCGCTGAGCCTGAAAGATTCATTCATCAGACGTTGCTTCACCCTTTGGAGATCAGATGAAACGCTCAAAAATAGCGGCCTTCTCTGCGCTGGTAACGGCCGCAATAACCGTCATTGCGCTGCAGATGTTGCTGTACGACGCCGAAATAACCATGGCTCAGGCATCCATGGGCAGCGTGCCTGTTCAATTGACCGCAGAAATCCTGATCACCATCGCCACTCATCTGTTCGTCGTCCTGATGGTGCCAATGCTCTTGATCGCCTACAGGAAGTACCTCGCCGGCTATGCGGTGCTTGCCCTGGCCCTCGCTGCCTACACCCAGGTGACCACAGGGCTGGGTGTGATCGGGCCGATGATCGCAGTGATCGCCGTCTCGATCCTTAGTTTTTATGGCCTCAGGAAAGCCAGCGAATGGGTTCGCTACCTGCGCGCGAAATGACTGATGCGACCGATCAATCGCGGTGCAAATCACCGTCGACCTGACTCAGCCATGTCCTGAAGGCTGTGCTGTTGGCGCAGTTCTCGAACGGCCGTGGTGATTTGGCCAGTCTCAGTGCAGCGGGCAATTGCAAGCACAGAAATCCATCGCGCTCTGGAACAGGAAGCGGGTTCTGTGGTGTCCTGTCTATTCTCAGCAGGTATTTTTCCACTCGCAAACGATGAGGCCCCTTACATGAGCAAAACGCCGTACGTTCCGCCCCAGGTCTGGAAAAACGAAGCCCCGTCCGGTGGCCAGTTCGCCAGTATCAATCGGCCGATTGCCGGTCCTACCCATGACAAGACGCTGCCGGTCGGCAAGCATCCTTTGCAGCTGTATTCACTGGCCACGCCCAACGGCGTCAAAGTGACGATTCTGCTCGAAGAGCTGTTGGCGTTGGGTCACAGCGCTGCCGAGTACGATGCGTGGCTGATCCGCATTGGCGAAGGCGATCAGTTCTCCAGCGGGTTTGTCGAGATCAATCCGAATTCGAAAATCCCGGCGCTGCTGGACCGAAGCGTTGAACCACCGATTCGTGTGTTCGAGTCGGGTTCGATCCTGCTGTATCTGGCAGAGAAATTCGACGCCTTCCTGCCAAAAGATCCTGCTGGTCGCACCGAAACCTTGAACTGGCTGTTTTGGCAGATGGGCTCGGCGCCGTATCTGGGCGGCGGTTTCGGGCATTTCTATGCCTACGCACCGGAAAAAATGGAGTACCCGATCAACCGCTTCACCATGGAAGCCAAGCGCCAACTGGATGTGCTTGATCGGCGCTTGGCCGAAAGTGCTTATCTGGCCGGCGACAGTTACACCATTGCCGACATCGCGGTCTGGCCGTGGTACGGGCAATTGGTGCGCAACAATGTCTACTCGGCGGCCGAGTTTTTGGCGGCTCACGAATACACCCATGTACAGCGCTGGGCAGAAGACATCGCTCAACGACCGGCGGTGATTCGCGGGCAACGGGTCAACCGTACGTGGGGCGATGAGGCAACTCAAGTGCCCGAGCGGCACGACGCCAGCGATCTGAACTGACAACGCTTTTCGCCACACTCATCCACTGAGCAAGACCGTCAGCAGCGCCGATCACAGACCTTTGTGAGCGGTCTGCTGCACCTCATTCGCCCCCCAAAAAACCACGACCCTGCGCCAACCCGCGACGCAGAGCGGTCGCACAAATGTGAAAAATTCATTAACTAACTGAGCCGTACGGCTTTCTTCACCCGGAATGATCTGACAGACTAATGCGAATAATTCCTACACGCACTCGCACTAGATTCGTTTTCGTATCATTTGGGGAAGCAGATTGATGTCGTTTCACACCATTCACCGTCGCTCGAACCTTTCACCGAACCTTCTCGCGCTCGCCGTCTGCATGGCCAGCATCGCACCGGCGCTGGCCGATGAGATAACGCCCGCCACGCCTGTCAAAGCCGCCCCGGCCACGCTGGAACTGGACGCCACCGAAATCGGCGCCACCCAGATGAGCAGCACTACCGAAGACACTCAGTCCTACACCACCGGCCCGATGCGCACGGCAACCAAGCTGTCGCTGACCATGCGCGAAACGCCTCAGGCGGTGACGGTGATTACCCGTCAACGGATGGACGACCAGAACATGACCAGCATCAACGACGTGGTGAAAGGCACGCCGGGGTTGTTCCTCAGCCAGGCCAGCGGCCCGGGTCGGCAGACGTACAGCTCGCGCGGTTTCGACATCGACACCATCATGTACGACGGCCTGCCGAGTTCGTACTCGCCGTTCTCGATGGCAGTGCAACCCAATCTGGCGATGTTCGACCGCGTCGAAATCGTCCGTGGTGCGACCGGTCTGGTCACCGGTGCCGGCAATCCTTCGGCGGCGATCAACCTGGTGCGCAAACGCCCGACTGCCGATCAACGCGTGACCCTCACCGGCGCCGCCGGCAGTTGGGATGACTACCGTGGCGAAATCGACGCGTCCAGCCCGTTGAACGAAAGCGGCACCTTGCGCGGCCGCGTGGTCAGCTCCTATCAGGGCGCCGACAGCTTCCGCGACAAGGAAGAGAACGACCATGGCTTGTTCTACGCCATCGGTGAAGCCGACCTGAGCGACAGCACCACCGCGACCCTCGGTTTCTCGCGGCAGAATGAACAGACCAACTATTTCTGGGGCGGCTTGCCGATCGGCACCAACGGCCATCACCTCGACCTGCCTCGCTCCACCTATCCGGGCACCGATTGGGAAAACCGCAAGCTGCAAATCGACACCGTGTTCGGTGAAGTGGAACATCGTTTCGACAACGACTGGAAACTGCACGTCGCTGGCTCGACCTCGACCCTCGACGGCGAGTTCTCCGGGACTTACCTGTCGCGCTACGCCGGCCCGCTGGAAACCACGGCCTATCAATCCCATCACACCGACAAACAGCGCTCGCTCGACGTATTCGCCAGTGGCCCGTTCGAAGCGTTCGGCCGCAGCCACGAACTGGTCGTCGGCGCCAGCAACCGCGTGTATGACGCGACCACCAAGGAATACGACCCGTACACCACGGCCTGGCCGATTGGCGCGCCAAAACCCGACTTCGTGCGGGACGGCAAAACCCGCACCGTCACCACCCAGGACGCCGTGTACCTGACCACCCGCCTGAGCCTGGCCGACCCGCTGACGCTGATCCTCGGCGGCCGTCTCGACTGGTATGACTACGATGACCGCACCGCCGATGGCGACTACAAGGTCACCAAGAACCTCACCCGCTATGCTGGGCTGATCTACAAGCTCGACGACCACTACTCGGTGTACGCCAGCTATACCGACATCTTCACCCCGCAGACCCAGAAGGACCTCGGCGGTAAAGTGCTCGAGCCGATCGTCGGTGAAAACTACGAAGTCGGCATCAAGGGCGAGTACTTCGACGGCGCCCTCAACGCCAGTCTGGCGGTGTTCCAGATGGACCAGACCGGCCGCGCCACCCTGGCGGACAATCAGTTCGGTTGCCCGGTCCTGACCTGCTACGGGTCATCGGGCAAAGTACGCAGCCAAGGCGTCGACATGGAACTGCAAGGCGCCCTGACCGACAACTGGCAGGTCGGCGCCGGCTACACCTACACCCGTGCGCACTACATCAAGGACGAAAACCCGGCCAACAACAATCAGCGTTTCGAAACAGACACACCAGAGCATCTGTTCAAGGTCTCCACCGTGTATCGCTTCCAGGGTCCGCTGCAACACCTGCGCGTGGGTGGCAACGTTTACTGGCAGAGCCGGATGTACAACGATGTCGCCCTGGCCAATAACGGCAGCTATCGCCTCGAACAGGCTGGCTACGCGGTGACCGACCTGATGGCTGGGTACGAAGTCAACAAACACTTGGATCTGCAGGTCAACGCGAACAATATCTTTGACCGCGTCTACTACTCCGCCATCGGCTCCAATGTCACCTGGGGTTCCAACGACAACTACGGCAACCCGCGCAGTTATATGCTGACGGCCAAGTACAAGTTCTGAGTCGCACCGGCAATAAACACAAGGGCGCCCGGGAAATCCGTGGCGCCCTTGTTCTTTCTTGATTACCGCATTAGTCATGCCTGGCAATAACAGATAGTCTCTGAGCGAACTCTTCAAGAAGCATCGTCCATGACCAATCCGGTATTCACCCCCGACATCGACGCCATCCGCAGCATTGATGCAGTGCCGGTCATCCTGAGCATGGTCAAGCACCTCACCGGCATTCGTTTCGCTGCAGTTGCCCGCGTCACTGACCGAAACTGGGTGGCCTGCGCCGTCGATGATTCGATTGATTTCGGGCTAAAACCCGGTGGCGAACTGGTGCTTGAGTCGACCATTTGCCATGAGATCCGCCAGCATCAGCAGCCGGTGATTTTCGGTCACGCCAGCGCGCATCCGATCTTTTCCCTGCACCACACACCGAAAACCTATGGACTGGAGAGTTACATTTCCATCCCCATCGTCAAAGCCAATGGCGACTTCTTCGGCACCCTCTGCGCCATCGACTCCGTGCCCGCCAATCTGGACGAACCGGCCATCGCCAAGACGCTCACCCTCTTCGCCCAACTGATTGCCATGAGCCTCGATACGCAAAGTCATCTTGAGGCAACCAAGGTCGAACTGAGCAACGCCAATGAGCTGGGCCGCCTGCGCGAGCAGTTCATCGCCGTGCTCGGGCATGACCTGCGCACACCGCTGAGTGCGATTCGCATGAGCGCTGACCTGCTGGAAAGCAAAACCGAAGAAAAGCGCTCACTCAATCTGATTTCGGCGATCCGCAGCAGCTCGGTGCGCATGGGCGTGCTGATCGAAAACATCCTCGACTTTGCCCGCGGACGCCTGGGTGGTGGGATTCCCGTGCAGCGTAGGCTGGTCGACGACTTGCAACACACGCTGCAACTGACCCTTGCCGAGGTGCAAGCGTCGCATCCGCAGGCAGCGTTCATCGCGGAGCTGGAGGTGCCGGCGGGCGTCTATTGCGATGCATTGCGCATCAGCCAATTGCTCTCCAACCTGCTGGGGAACGCTGTTACCCACGGTTCGAACGCCACGCCGATCATTTTCAAGGCTTACGCCGAGCGCGACGAAATTGTCCTCTCGCTGACCAATCAGGGCACGCCGATTCCCGAACACCTGATGCCATTGCTGTTCGAACCGTTCTCCCGCGCCGAAGCCGGGCAACGTTGCGAAGGTTTGGGTCTGGGGCTTTATATCGCCTCGCAGATCGCCACGGCGCACAACGGCACCTTGAGCGTGTCCTCAAACAGGGAGTCGGGCACCTGCTTTGTGGCGAGATTCCCGGCCCGGTTCAAATGGGTTTAGACCGTCTGCCGACGCATCGTCAGAATCGCCGCGCCAAAACCGATGAACGTTGAACCGACGACACGACTGACCCAACGCGACAAGGCCGGCCGGGTCAGCACGCCCTTGGCGCGGGAGGCCAACGCGGCGTACACGCTCAGTGACGACACCGACAGCGCCATGAAAATCGAAGTCAGGATCAGAAATTGCGGCAGCAGCGCAGCGCCCTGATCGATGAACTGTGGAAACAACGCAGTAAAAAACATCGTCGCCTTGGGGTTGGTCACCGCCGTCAGGAACGCCGACTTATACAGCTTGCCGCGAGTCGGCCGCACCTTGCTCGCCTCCCCTTCGACACCCTCCGGCAGCATCGGGCCCTTTTTGAACAGCTGCTTGACGCCGAGGTAGAACAGATACCCGGCACCGATGATCTTCACTGCGTTAAACAGAATTTCCGAACTGGCCAGCAACGCCCCCAACCCCAACATCGCCGCCGCCGACAGACAGAACAGACCACTGGCATTACCCAGCGACGACCAGATCGTGCTGCGCTGCCCGTGAGCCAGACTATTGTTGATCGCCATCAAAGTCGCCGGCCCCGGGCTGGCAATGGCAATTGCGGCGACCAGAGTGAAGGTCAATATCGAGTGAGAATCCATTTTCGCTGCTCGCAAGAGTGAAGATGCCGCATGTTACAGCAACCTGCCGGATAACCCAGATCAAAAGCCCCTCACCCTAGCCCTCTCCCAGAGGTAGAGGGAACTGACCGAGGTGATTGTGAGAGGTACGCCGACGTGAAATACCGAGCTGAATTCAAGCTCAGCAGCAGATCAAATCAAAAGCCCCTCACCCTAGCCCTCTCCCAGAGGCAGAGGGGACTGACCGAGGTGATTGCGGGAAATACACCGACATGAAATACCGAGCTGAATTCAAGCTCAGCAGCAGATCAAATCAAAAGCCCCTCACCCTAGCCCTCTCCCAGAGGTAGAGGGAACTGACCGAGGTGATTGTGAGAGGTACGCCGACGTGAAATACCGAGTCGAACTCAGGCATTGAAAAGCCCACAAATCGGCTCCCTCTCCCTCGGGAGAGGGCTGGGGTGAGGGGCAAATCCAGCACAAACCCAAAGCCGGCCGCACGCTCTTCCACCACTCAACAGGATGAGCGTTAGCTCGGCTGCAGCTGTTGATCTTGCCGTGCTGGCCCCTTCGGCAGGCTGAGTGGAGGGATATATACCGTAACGAAGGAACCCGAGCCACGGCGAGGGCCGAACGCCGGGGCCCAGACCTTTGGTTCCTTTGGGGCGTTTGCCAAAGGGACTCGCTGTAAGAGCGAATCCGCCAGGCGCACCACCCGAAGCAACGGATATACCCCCAAAACCCCAGGAACATGGTCGGCCCAAAGGCCGCCAAGCCCAAACAAAAAAAAGCCCCGCAACCACACAAGGGCGCGAGGCAAAAATTGGTTGGTTGCGGCCAACCAAAGGAGCTCAGTCAAATACGTACAAAAGCCAAAATCAGATGCAATCCTGCGCAACCCGCTCAAAACTCGAAGGCAACAGATTCGAAGCCAACAAATGGCGTTCGTAAATAAACACCTTGCCGCCATTCCCGGCTTTATAAGCCTCAAGCACGTTGTCAGCCGAAACCTTGCTCGGCACCACAATCCGGTAACTGCGCTGAGTCTGCGAAACCGTCGGGTTCAACGCGCTACCCTGCAACTTCGGCACAACACAATCAGCGTACTGCGCAGGCGTCTTGCTGGTCTGCAACGTCAGGCTCGGATTATTCGGCGCCGAAGCGCAACCGGCGAGCAGCAAAGAGGCAACGGCCAGAGCAGGCACAAAGAAAAGACGCATCGGTGTCATCCTGAAAATAAAGGTTCGGTTCAACCGGCAACGGTTCAGCCTCACGGAGCCGCCGTCGCCATTTATGTTTTAAGTGTTCAGCTCGACGCCACCAGCGCCTTGAGCGACACATCGAATTGCTTCAAGGCGTTGAGTTGCAGGTCACGCTGTTTATCGATCTGCGCAGCGATGGCCGGTGCCGCCTGGTTATGCACCCAGACCGATGGCAACTGTTTCTCGACAGCACCTTCAGCCTTGCCGATGTATTGCAGGTCGGCGTCATAGAAGCGTGCAGTGAAACGTGCTTCGACCAGGCTGTTTTGCTGCGTCAGCAAGCGATTGAAGGTGTCGAGTTTCACCACCACGTCGGGATGCGCCTGCACCAGCGCATCGAGGTTGTCGTAAACGGTCACCGACAAGAACTGTTGTTGCAGCGAACTCACCAGCCAGTCGATGGCCAGTTCCGGATCGGAACTGCTGACGAAGGCTTCACGAATTCGCGAGTCGAGCGCATCTTTCGCGCCGTTGACCGCCATGTCGTGGTAACGCTCAAGGTATTGCAGATTGTCCAGGGTGTTCTCGCTGAGCAACACGCCGACTGTTTGCGAATGCTGCAATGTCGCGCTGCTGCCGGTGAGAGTCTGGAAGTGACACGACCCGGCATCGGCTGCGAACGTCGGTGCAGTGAAGAGTGCTCCGCCCGTCAGCAGGGCGACCAAAGCCAGTCGAGTCAATGTGTTCATCGCGCAAATTCCTTGAGTGCGTGTTCGATGAAGGCGATTTTCCGCCGTTTACCGACAAAGCAGAACTTGCGTTTCTTGATGGTCACTATTACTTCTAGCAATAGTTGCGCGATGTGCAGACTGATACACACTCAACTACAACGAGAAAAACATGAAATGAGGAGTTCGCCTTGAGAACGTTTGACCTGATCCGTGACGCCGTTCTGCCCGATTTTCGCGAGCGTGTGGCCGAGTATCTGGTTCAGTACGAAAGTGTATTGCTGGACAAGGACACCACCAACCCACAGCTCATCACAGACACCGCCAATCAGTTGCGCGGCTACCTGCGCGGCCTGAACACCACCCGCGTGCTGGGCATGGCCTACTGGGAAGAACTCGATCGCCGCGTCGTCGACACCTGGCTCGCGCCCACGCCATGACCGACTAGACTTGCCGGGCTGCTGTCCCCGTCAGTCGAACCGGAGGTGCCCCATGAGCAACACCGAACCCACTACTTTCAACGGTTGGGCCGCCACTGCGGCCGGTGCACCACTGGAGCGTTACAGCTTTGATCCCGGCACGTTGGGCGAAGAAGACGTAGAAATCGCCGTGGAATACTGCGGTGTCTGCCACTCCGACCAATCGCTGATCGACAACGACTGGGGCATCAGCCGCTATCCGTTTGTGCCGGGGCACGAAGCCGTCGGCAAAATCGTGCGCATGGGCCCGCAGGTGCGCGGCCTGAAGATGGGCCAGCGAGTGGGCATCGGCTGGTACAAGGGCAGCTGCATGCACTGCTCGTCGTGCATGTCCGGCTCGCAACAACTGTGCGGCACTGCGCAACCAACGATCATTGGCAGCAACGGCGGTTTTGCCGACCGCTTGCGCTCGCATTGGGCCTGGGCGATTCCGGTGCCGGACAATCTCGACCCGGCCATGGTCGGGCCATTGTTTTGCGCCGGTTCCACGGTGTTCAATCCGCTGCTGCAATTTGGCGTCAAACCCACTGACCGCGTCGGCGTGGTCGGGATTGGCGGCCTAGGCCATTTGGCTTTGCGTTTTCTCAACGCTTGGGGCTGCGAAGTCACCGCGTTTACCTCATCACTGAACAAGCAGGACGAAGCCAAACGCCTCGGCGCGCACAACGTCGTGGCTTCGACCGACAGCAACGCGCTGAATGCGATTGCCGGTACGCTGGACTTCCTGCTGGTCAGCGCCAACGCCGACCTCGACTGGACCGCCCTGCTCGCCACGCTGCGCGCCAACGGCCGCCTGCACTTCGTCGGCATCGTGCCCAGCGCGATTCCGGTGCACGTGTTCAATCTGATTCCCCAACAGAAATCCCTTTCCGCCTCCCCGGTGGGTTCGCCGGCGACCATGGCAACCATGCTCGAGTTTTGCGCGCGGCATCAGATTCTGCCGCAGGTCGAGATGTTTCCCATGAGCAAGGTCAACGAGGCCGTCGACCATTTACGCAGCGGCAAGGCGCGCTATCGCGTAGTGCTCGACGCCAGTCAATAACGGATCGGCGCGGCGGATGATGCCTGCCGCGCCCTCCCCGCTGCCAGCGGTCTGCGCGGCAACGCGACCTCTGCGAAAAAACCGCCCGAACGCTTACAATCGCCGGTCTAACCGCCAATCAGACAGGCTCATCAAGAAATGCCGCTCGACCCACCTACGATGTTGACCATTTCCATCGCCCTCGCAGCCGCCGCCGCGCTGTATCTGGCGATCGAATGGCGCAGCATTCGTGAGCCTTCGCTGCTGTTCTGGAGCGCCGGTTTCGCCACCATCACCGTCGGTTCCACCCTGGCCCTGCTGCGCAGTAGCGGCTTTTTATTGATCGGCATCTGGTTCGCCAACGGCTTGTTGGTAACCGCGCATTTCCTGTTCCTGCTCGGCGTGGCACGCTTTACCCAGATACGGTTGTCGCCGGCCTGGTACCTGATCTTCGTCACCTGGCTGGTCATGCTGTTGCTGCCGGACGGGCCGCTGTGGTCGAAGGTGATGCTGGCGGCCAATTCGTTGCTGGTGGCGCTGGCGACCCTCAAGGCCAGCTCACTGCTGCGTCCCCACGGCAAGTCGTTGAGCGTCGGCGCGGTGCAGTTGCGCTATGTGCTGCTCGGTCACGGGATTTTCTACGTGGCCAAAGCCCTGACGGTGGTGATCCCCGGCACGCTGATCGATCTGGCGGCGTTTCGTGGCGTGATCATCCAGATTTCTCTGGTCGAGGGTGCGATGGCGATCATGTTGATCGCCCTGTCGATGACCGGCACCGAGCGCTATCGCCGGGAAAAACAGATCGCCCGCCTCGCCGAGCGTGATCCGCTGACCGCCCTGTACAACCGCCGCGCCCTGGAAAAACGCGCACCGCGCCTGCTTGAACAGGTGTCGACGGAGCATCCCGGCGCCCTGCTGCTGATCGACATCGACAACTTCAAACTGGTCAACGACCAGTACGGCCACACCGCCGGGGATCGTTTGCTGATCGCACTGAGCGAGATGATCCGCTCGGTGCTGCCGCGCAATGCGCTGACGGCGCGTCTGGGCGGTGACGAGTTTGTCATCCTGCTCAACAGCACATCAGGCGAGCGCGTCATGGAACTGGGCAATACATTGCGCGAGCAGTTTCTGAGCACCACCTCACAGACATTCCCCACTACCGCGGCCGTGACCCTGAGCATCGGCGCCAGCCTGTTCGACAAAGCGCCCGCCAATCTGACGGCACTGATCGAACAAGGCGACGCCGCCCTCTACGAATCGAAACGCGGCGGACGCAATCGCTTGCGCCTGACCGGCCTCACCACGCCAGGATAATAAAAACCATGTCCAGCCTCGATATTCCCCTGCAAGACCTCGCCGCGCCAGAAGGCGTTTGCTACGGCTGCGGCGGCCGTAATCCGCACGGCCTGCACGTCAAAAGCCACTGGCACGAAGACGGCGTGCACGTGATCGCCGAACACCTGCCGGACGCCAAGTATTGCGGCTGGCCGGATCTGGTCTACGGCGGTTTGATCGCGATGCTGGTCGACTGCCATTCCAACTGGACAGTCATGGCCTACCACTACCGCGCAGAGAACCGCGAACCCGGCAGCCTGCCGCGTATTGACTGCGTTACTGGCAACCTCGGCATCAAGTTCATCAAGCCGACACCGATGGGTGTGCCGCTGGTTTTGCGGGCGAAAGTCGAGGGTGAGGTTGGGCGCAAGACACGAGTGATTTGTGAGGTGTATGCGGGAGATGTGCTGACGGCGGTGGGTGATTCGGTGTTTGTGCGAGTCGATACCGGTCAATTGGCGGATGCGGCGCATGGGCGGGAAAGCCAAAGCCCCTCACCCTAGCCCTCTCCCAGAGGGAGAGGGGACTGACCGAGGTGTCTGGTTGAAATACACCGACCTGAGATATCGAGTCGAACTCTGGTTTTGAAAAGCCCACAAATCGGCTCCCTCTCTTCAGGGAGAAGGGACTGACCGAGGTGTCTGGTTGAAATACGCCGACCTGAGATATCGAGTCGAACTCTGGTTTTGAAAAGCCCACAAATCGGCTCCCTCTCCTAGGGGAGAGGGCTGGGGTGAGGGGTGAATTCACCACCGAGCCCCATGTGAAACAGGCTTAGCCCTGTTTCACCTTCGCCCGCGCCGTATGCAGCTTTTTATAGCTCTCAACCAAACGCAAATGCCGATCCAGCCCTTCCAGCTTCATGCTCGTCGGCGTCAAACCGTAGAAGCGCACGCTGCCATTGACCGAACCAATCGCCGCATCCATACGCTCATCGCCAAACATCCGGCGGAAGTTGGCTTCGTAGTCTTCCAGTTCCAGATCCTCGTCCAGTTCCATCTCCAGCACCACGTTGACCGCTTGATAGAACAAGCCGCGCTCGACGGTGTTGTCGTTGTATTGCAGGAACGCTTCGACCAGATCCTTGGCTTGCTCGTACTTCTGCAACGCGAGACAGATCAGCAGGCGCAGTTCCAGAATCGTCAGCTTGCCCCACGGCGTGTTGTCATCGAACTCGATGCCGATCAGCGTGGTGATCTCGGTGTAATCGTCCTGCTCGCTGTTTTCCAGGCCTTGGGCGAGGTTGCGCAGGCCGACCTTGCTCAGGGTGTGCAGGTTGAGGATGTCGGCACGGAATTGCAGGGCTTTGTTGGTGTTGTCCCAGATCAGGTCTTCGACCGGGTAGATCTCCGAGTAGTCCGGCACCAGAATGCGGCAGGCCTTGGCACCGATGTGCTCGTAGACCGCCATGTAGACTTCTTTGCCCATGTCTTCGAGGATACCGAACAGCGTCGCGGCTTCTTCGGCGTTGGAGTTTTCGCCTTGGCCTGAGAAGTCCCACTCGACGAATTCGAAGTCCGCTTTGGCACTGAAGAAACGCCACGACACCACACCGCTGGAGTCGATGAAGTGTTCGACAAAGTTGTTCGGCTCGGTGACCGCCTGGCCGGAGAAGGTCGGTTGCGGCAAGTCATTGAGGCCTTCGAAACTGCGGCCCTGCAACAGTTCGGTGAGGCTGCGTTCCAGCGCCACTTCCAGGCTCGGGTGCGCGCCGAACGAGGCGAACACGCCGCCGGTGCGCGGGTTCATCAGGGTCACGCACATCACCGGGAATTCACCGCCCAGCGACGCGTCCTTGACCAGCACCGGGAAGCCCTGCTCTTCCAGCCCCTTGATGCCGGCGAGGATGCTCGGGTACTTCTCCAGCACCTCTTGCGGCACGTCCGGCAGGGCCATTTCGCCTTCGAGGATTTCGCGTTTCACCGCGCGCTCGAAGATCTCCGACAGGCACTGCACCTGCGCTTCGGCGAGGGTGTTGCCAGCGCTCATGCCGTTGCTGAGGTAGAGGTTTTCGATCAGGTTGGACGGGAAGTACACCACTTCATTGTCCGACTGGCGCACAAACGGCAGCGAGCAGATGCCGCGCTGGGTGTTGCCGGAGTTGGTGTCGAACAGGTTCGAGCCACGCAATTCGCCGTCACGGTTGTAAATCTTCCGGGTGTAGTCGTCGAGAATCTCGCTCGGCAACTCATCTTTCGGCCCCGGCTTGAACCACTGTTCGTCCGGGTAATGAACGAACTCGGCGTTGGCGATCTCTTCGCCCCAGAACTGGTCGTTGTAGAAGAAGTTGCAGTTCAGGCGCTCGATGAATTCGCCCAGCGCCGAGGCCAATGCGCCCTCTTTGGTCGCGCCCTTGCCGTTGGTGAAGCACATTGGCGAGTGCGCGTCGCGGATGTGTAGCGACCAGACGTTGGGCACGATGTTGCGCCACGAAGCGATTTCGATCTTCATCCCGAGGTCGGCGAGGATGCCCGACATGTTGGCGATGGTCTGCTCCAGCGGCAGGTCCTTGCCGGCGATGAAGGTGCCTGCGTCGGAACCGGCAACCGGCATCAGTAAGGCTTGGGCATCGGCGTCGAGATTGTCGACTTCTTCAATGATGAATTCCGGACCGGTCTGCACGACCTTCTTCACCGTGCAGCGATCGATCGAGCGCAGGATGCCCAAACGATCCTTCTCGGAGATGTCCGCCGGCAATTCCACCTGGATCTTGAAGATCTGGTTGTAGCGGTTTTCCGGGTCGACGATGTTGTTCTGCGACAGGCGAATGTTCTCAGTCGGGATGTTGCGGGTGTCGCAGTACAACTTCACAAAGTAAGCCGCACACAACGCCGACGACGCCAGAAAGTAGTCGAACGGCCCCGGTGCCGAACCATCGCCCTTGTAGCGGATGGGCTGATCGGCGATCACCGTGAAGTCGTCGAACTTGGCTTCAAGTCGAAGGTTGTCGAGAAAATTGACCTTGATTTCCATGCGGGATTACCAGAATACGGCTAAACGAATGGCGGCCATTATCCGGTTTTTGCGCGGGAAGTCTTGCCCTTTCGGGAATCGCCGCTGATCGGCGTCTTGCACTTGGGGAGGCAAATCACGCCGGGTTCACTACGCTTTCATTGCAGTCGCCGAGAAGAATCTGAATATTGCGCCTGCGCCGTGGTTCTAGATTCAGAAGACAGCGGATCAAGGACGAGCACATGGACCTTTCCAGCTATGCAGCCCCGCTTCCACCGCGCCAGAGCGCCGTCACCCGCCGCTTGGCTTTCGCGGTCGGTGCGCTGTTCGTCAGTGGCGTGATTGCCGCGACCGTGGCCTTGCTCGGTATTGCCGAACGCCTCGACAACGACGAGATCAACAAAACCCGCTTCTATTCCGCTCGCGCGCTGGAAAACCGCATCACTGCCTCGAAAAACTACATCACCAGCTACGCCTACTGGACCACGGCCTATGAGCATTTGAGCGGTCAGGTCGACACCAATTGGGCCTACACCGAGCAGAACCTCGGCAAAACCCTGTTCACCAGTGACGGCTATGACGGCGTGTTCGTGCTGAACCGCGAAGGCACCCGTTACGCGGTGGTGCGCGGGCAAATGGTCGATGTCGAACTGTCCGCATTCGTTCAGGTGAGCGCCACGGAGTTACTCGATCAAGTGTTGGGCCAAGGTGATCTGACCAAGCCAGTCAGTCGCTATTCACTGTTCGAAGGCTGGCCGGCGCTGGTGTCGACGGCGGCGATCATTCCCAACGATGAGCGGCCACTGGGCGATCCGCAGGCCTCTTCGGTGCTGGTATTTGTCGACAAACTTACGCCGACCAAATTGCGTCTGATTGGCAGCGGTTACGGCTTGAACAACTTGACGCTGGCGCCGGACGAGACGATCGACCCGAAACGCCCTCGTGTGCCGCTGGACAGCACCGGTTACAGCCTGATCGCTGATCTGGAACGGCCCGGGCAACATTTATTGTGGTCATTGCTGCCGCCACTCGGCGCGACGCTTGTGGTGCTGATGCTGCTGACCGCGTACTTCTTCCGTCACGCCTTGCGTTCATCGCAATACGTCGACCAGAGTTTTGCCGTCATGCAAACCTCCAATCAAGCACTGGAAAACGCCAACCGGGAGCTGGAAGCCAGCGAAGAACGCTTTCGCGCGGTGGCCGAGGCCGCATCGGACTGGATCTGGGAAGTCGATCGCGACCTGGCGCTGACCTACCTGTCGGCGCGCTTCAGCGAAGTGACCGGTTACCCGCAAACCCTGTGGCTGGGACAAGACATTGGTCAGTTGCTGTTTTGCGACACCACGCCACTGGAACTGTGGCTGAAGAAACTCACCGAGGAAAACAGCGCCAGTGATTTACGCTGCACCTACCGTGACCACGCCGGCCAGCAACGCCACTGTCGACTGTCTGCCCGACCGATCTTCGCCCAATACGCAGTCATCGGCTATCGCGGCACCGCCAGCGACATCACCGACGAAGTCGCCGCGCATGCGCAGATCCAGCATCTGTCGATGCACGACGCCCTCACCGGCCTGCCCAATCGCAACAAACTCGCGCGTTATCTCGATGACGCACTGCTGCTCAAGGAGCACGCGCCGCCGCTATCGCTGCTGATGATCGATCTCGATAACTTCAAACCGATCAACGATTCACTCGGCCATCCGGCCGGTGATGCCGTATTGCAAGAAGTCGCTGTGCGCCTGCGTGAATGCACCCGCGAACATGACATCGTCGCGCGTCTGGGCGGCGACGAGTTCATCGTGGTGCTCAACGGCATGGACAGCCCGCACGAAATCGACAAATTCTGTACCCGCCTGATCGGCAGCCTGCATCAACCGGTAATCTTCGAGCATCATCCACTGCACATCGGCGCCAGCATCGGCATCGCGCTCAGCCGCCGCCACGGCTTCGTGCCCAGCGATTTGATCCGTTATGCCGACATCGCCCTGTATCAGGCCAAATCCGACGGCAAGAACACCTGGTGTTATTTCGAAGCGCACATGAGCGATCAGATCCAGACACGCCGGCAAATGGAAGATGATCTGCGCCATGCGCTCAAGCACAACGAGTTCATCCTGCACTATCAGCCGCGCTACAAGGTCGATGGCAAGCACATTGTTTCGGTCGAAGCGCTGGTGCGCTGGCAGCATCCGACCAAGGGTTTGCTCGGCCCGGACCTGTTCATTCCGTTAGCTGAGCAGACCGACCTGATTGTGCCGTTGGGTCGCTGGGTGCTGCGCGAAGCCTGCGAAACCGCGCTGGGCTGGCCGGAAGACATTCTGCTCTCGGTCAATCTGTCGCCGGCGCAGTTTGCCGTCAGCGATGTGGTCGAGGATGTTCGCGAAGTGCTGGTGCAAACCCGATTCCCGGCCAGTCGCCTGGAACTGGAGATCACCGAGAACGTCATGCTCAACGACACCGACGGCGCCTTGACGACCATGAACGCCCTGAAAGAACTCGGCGTGCGCCTGAACATGGACGACTTCGGCACCGGGTACTCATCGCTCGGCTACCTGCGCGCCTATCCATTCGATGGGATCAAGATCGACAAGCGTTTTATCGCCTCAATCAGCAGCGGCACCAATGATCGTGCGGTGGTGCAGGCGATTATCGGGCTGGGCAAGGCCATGGGCCTGACGGTAACGGCCGAAGGCGTCGAAACCGAAGAGCAACTGGATATTCTCGGTGTCGATCAGTGTAACGAGGTGCAGGGTTATTTCATGAGTCGGCCGATCGACAAAACAGCATTTGCGCGGCTGCTGCAAGACTCCAGAGGCGCCACCCTGAAAGCGAAGAAGGGTCGCGTGACTTGAGCGATTCAACCGTTTATTCGTCTCGAGTCAGCGGTAAACACGTTGCCCGCATCACGTACCAACTGCCGCCACTCGGCGCTGGTGATCAGCCCTTGCTCCTCCATTTCATCGGCAGCCTTGAGCAGTTCGTCGTACTGTTCTTCCGGGTCCAGGCGCATCTGCGCTTGCGTCGCCAGTTTTCGCCATGCTGCCAGTTTTTCTTGTTTTTCTTGTTTGCGCTGATTGAACATCGGGGATGATCTCGTGAAGGACTCCACGGGTAGAAAGAAACGAGATCGCGATGGTTCAGCGCAGTCGACGGATGGACTACTTGTTTCTAAAGGACTTCGCCGATCAGCAATGATGGATACACCACCGCCTCTGTAGGAGTGAGCCTGCTCGCGATAGCGGATTGTCTGTGACGGATGTGTTGGCTGACACACCGCTATCGCGAGCAGGCTCACTCCTACAGGGATTTTTGCTGGCCAGCTGTCAGAACTTTGCCGCTACGCGTTTGTATGGATAATCCGGCTCCCGGTACTTGCCCGGTTTCTGCCGTTTGGGCAACTCGACCTTCTCGCGTTTCACATCCTCGTACGGAATGCAGCTAAGCACATCGCTGATGATGTTCAGCCGTGCACGGCGCTTGTCGTTGGAATCGGCCACCCGCCATGGCGCGTGTTCGGTGTCGGTGTACTTGAACATTTCATCCCGCGCCCGTGAGTAGTCGTACCAGCGACTGTAGGACTTAAGATCCATCGGTGTCAGTTTCCAGGTCTTGCGGCCGTCGTTGATGCGCGCTTCAAGCCGGCGGGTCTGCTCTTCGGGGCTGACTTCCAGCCAGTACTTGAGCAGGATCACTCCCGATTGGACGATGGCGTGTTCGACCCAGGGAATCGACTTGAGGAATTTGTCAGCCTGTTCGTCGGTGCAGAAGCCCATCACCCGCTCGACACCGGCGCGGTTGTACCAACTGCGGTCGAAAATCACTACTTCACCGCCCGCTGGCAGATAAGGCAAATAACGCTGCACATGCATCTGGCTTTTCTCGCGATCGGTCGGCGCCGGCAGCGCCACCACGCGGAAAACCCGCGGGCTGACGCGTTCGGTCAGTGCCTTGATCGTGCCGCCCTTGCCGGCGCCATCGCGCCCCTCAAAAACGATGCAGACCTTGACGCCCTTGGCGATCACCCACTCCTGCAACTTGACCAGTTCGACGTGCAGCTTGCGCAACTGTTCAAGGTAATCCTTGTTTTTCAACTTGGGACTTTCAGACGCCGTGGCGGCCTTCTTTTTGCCTTTTGCCATGACCTTGGCCCTCTCCATTAAATGCAGAAACAGACTGTTGATTGACGGGATACACCAGACACGTGAGGTTAGTTCATGACGTGCTGTTTGCCATTGCCGGGCAAAAAGCCAAATTGCCATGTGTTTCGTTCGTTCTTTGTTACGTCGCACTGTTCATTGCCCTGCCCTTGTCTGCCTGGAGTTTTTCGATGCCGTCGTCCAAATCCCTGCCCACCGCCCTGCTCGGCCTGGCTCTTGCCTGCCCGGCGATGGCCGAGACTCAAGGTCTGGAATTGGGGCAAGTACTGATTTCGGCCGATGAACGCAGTGGCTCAGACGCGAGCGTCGAAGAAGCGAAAACCCGCCTCGAACAGGTGCCCGGCGGCACCAACGTGGTCGACATGCGCCAACCATTGCAGGGCCGGGTGGCGAGCAATCAGGATGTGCTGGCTTATCAGCCGGGGGTTTATGCGCAGTCGGCGGGCAACGAAGGCGTGAAAATTTCGGTGCGCGGCTCGGGCATCAACCGCGCGCCGGGCGCCCACGCGTCGGGGCTGTACACCATGCTCGATGGCCTGCCGATGAGCGGCCCGGGCGGCACGCCGTATGAATTGCTCGAACCGCTGTGGGTCGATCACGTTGAAGTCTTGCGCGGTGCCAACGGTTTTGATCGCGGTTCGCTGGCCTTGGGCGGCGCCGTCGATTACGTCAGCCACACCGGCTACAACGCGCCGAAACTGCAAGTGCGCTACGCCACCGGCAGCCACGGCTATCAACAGCGTCAGGTCAGTTCCGGGCAAGTGCTCGGCGACTTCGACTACTACGTGTCGCTCACCGATTCCAACGCCGACGGCTATCAGGATCACACCGCCAGCGAGAGCAAAGGCGTGATCGCCAACTTCGGCTATCGCTTCAACCCGAACCTGGAAACGCGCTTCTATATCCGCTACCGGGAAACCGATAACGACCTCGCCGGCCGCGTGACCAAGCATTCCATCGAACACTCGCCCCGAGCAGCCAATCCGTCCTATGTGACGCGCGATGACAGCCGCAAGCAGCCGGGCAGCACCTTCATCGGCAACAAGACCACCTATTACATCGACGACGATTCAAGCATTCAGACCGGCCTCGTCTACCATGACTACCCGATGGACCTACGCGAAGGCCCAAACCGCTTGAAGGTCGCCTACACCGACGTCAGCGGCACGTTCGACTACAAACGCCGCGATACGATTTTCGGCATGGAAAGCCGCAGCAATGTCGGCCTGCGCGTGACCAAACACCTGCCCAACGACGGCGCCAGCGAGTTCGTGCGCATTCCCACCGGCAACACCGCCAGCTACGTGCCGGGCACGCGCATGCGCAACTTCACCTATCAGGGTTCGGACACCGTTCTGCATTTTGGCAACGACCTGGAAATCGCCGACGACCTGTGGCTGACTACCGGCCTCGCCGCGATCTACACCCGCCGCGAAAGTGATGTCACCTACCCGCAAAGCGGCGGCAAAACCAGCATGAACGACTGGGACTACGCACCGCGCCTCGGCCTGCGTTACCAGATCAGCCCAGACCTGCAAGTGTTCGGCAACCTCAGCCGCTCGGTTGAGGCGCCACATCCGTGGTCGTTGATTTACAGCTCCAACGTGCGTTTCCCGGCAGGCAACGGCGCCGCAACCGGCACGCAAAAAGAGCCGATCAAACTGCAAAACCAGACCGCAACCACACTGGAACTCGGTGGACGCGGCGACAGTGCGGTCGGCGAATGGAGCCTGGCGTGGTACTACGCGCAAGTGCGCCACGAACTGCTGTCGGTACTGCCGGATGCCAATGCGGTCACGCCGTATGAGCTCAACGCCAGCCCGACCGTGCACCAAGGCATCGAAGCGAGCCTCAACAGTCAACTCTGGTCGGCCGCCGATGGTCGCCGGTTGAGCCTGCGTCAGGCGTATACCTTCAGCGATTTCCACTATCGGGACGATGATCGTTTTGGCGATAATCGCCTGCCCGGTTTGCCCATGCATTACTACCAGGGTGAGTTGCGCTATGACTGGCCCCAAGGCTTCTTCGCCGCGGTCAACACGCAACTGGTGTCGAAAGTTGCCGTGGATTACGCCAACAGTTACTACGCCGATCCTTACGCACTGTTCGGCGCGACGCTGGGTTACAACGCGCCGAAAGGTGACTGGCAGGGATGGTTGGATATGCGCAATTTGACCAACAAGCACTACGCGGCCACGGTCACGCCGGGGTATGACGACAAAGGGCTGGATGCGGCGCGGTCGACGCCGGGTGAAGGGATGGGGGTTTATGTCGGGGTGTCGTGGAGTTTGCTCTGAAGCCTTCCCCCTGCTAGCGATGGCGGATAGGCTGTGCCAACGAAGTTGACTGACCCACCGCAATCGCTGGCAAGCCAGCTCTCACAATGATCTGCGCTGTACCGCAACCTTGTGAGCGACCCGGAAACCTGTGGGAGCGGGCTTGCCCGCGAAGGCGTCAGTAGAACCAGCGTCGATGTAACTGATCGACGCTTTGCTCTGTTTTAGACCGAGTCAGGGATGAACACCATGGATACCCAACCAGAAAACCTGCTGGAAAAAAGCCTCAAACTGGCCGCCGACGAACCGGCACATCGTCCGGAGTTTTTCAACACCCTGTTGAATTCAAACGTTTACATTCTCGGCACCGCCGGTGAGGCAGACGGCCACGTCAATCTCGAAGCCGGCAGCAACATCAGCATCGCCCATTGGCAAAAACCGGACGGCACCCCGGTCATCCCGTTTTTCTCGTCCCTGCAAACACTGCAACAGTCCATCGACAGCGAGCAGTCCTACCTCGAAATACCCGCCCGATCGTTGTTCGAAATCACACTGGGTGCCCTGCTCTGTCTGAATCCGAAGTCACCGTACGGCAAAGAGTTTTTCCCGCAAGAGGTGCAAAATTTGCTCGCTGACGCCGTTGGCCAGACCGCCACGCAACGCACGGTCGAGAAAGAAACCAACGTGTTGCTCGGTCAGCCCACCGAATACCCATCCCAAATGATCCACTCGCTCACGCAGTTGCTCGTCAAACATTCCAATGTGAAGCGCGCGTTTCTGGCATTGATGCATGACACCTCGGTCGATGAAAAACCGCACTTGATCGTGGGCATTGAGGGGGACGGCGATATTGAGCGGGTAATGCGTGAGGCGGGCAATGTTGCCGGGGATACCGCGCCCCAGGGCGAGCCGGTTGATTTGTGCCGGGTGTCCCAAGGTGAAGCTGGCCTGAGTGATTATTTTCTCAGGGAAACCACGCCCTTCTATGAGCGCAAGTGGGGCAATAAACTGCGTTCTTTTCTGGGGTTTGGTAAAGCGTGATTGAACGTACACCGGGACCTTGGCTTCTCGACGAGACGACGTTTGAACCGGCACGCAACCCTCTACAATGCCCACCAAGTCAGGAAATGAATGAACTTCACCGATGAAATGGCGGCCGCTTTTCCTGCGGGCAATCCGCAATGGCGACACTGCTCGAGCACTTCCACTCCAAACCAGTACTCGCCCCTCCCAAGGAAGGCATGTTGTGAATGACGTCAAAACCGACAATCGAAACACCCTGAATCGCGCTTGGCCGCTGTTTTTGCTGCTGGTATCGACAACTCTGCTTAACACGGGCTGCTCCCATCCCCCGCCACCGATCGAACGCGACCCCTGCCTGGATGAAGGCCCAAGCCACAGTGCCGCTTACGATGACTGCGTGGTTGACCGTAATGACGAACGCGCTGCTGCACTCAATGCCATTCTTGGCAATGGCCCAGATCTTTACCCGCAAATGCGCCTCGCCGAGCCGGGCGAGGACACTTTTCAGGCGTCCGACTATCCGGACATCCCCAGCCCCATGAGTTACCGGACTGCTCGCTCAATTTCCGCGACGGAGCAGCAGGCGCTACCGTTCAAGATGAGAGTCCGCTGGAATTACACCTCCAGGAAACTCCTGCCGCGACCTCGTGATCTTGTACGCATGAATGAGATGGAGACCCTTTTACTCTCGGCCGCTGCGGATGACGGGCTTGCGAAGTGGGTGTGCACGGTCACTGGAGAACACCGTCGGGAGTGGATCTTCTACGCCCGAAGTGACACTGATTTCATGAGCCGAATGCAGGCGCTGCTGACACCGAGCGGACCTTATCCTGTCGAATGGAGCGGTCGTAAAGAGCCTGCGCGCAGTGCCGAGGGGGCCAATAGTGCCGACCCGTCCGGGGAAATCCGCATGACCCCTAAACGGTGTTTGGAGTGAAAGACAGGGACACTTGTGGCGCTCTCTGCACTTACAGATCATTAAAGGAAAAATGCTCATGGGCATGAAAAAAATTATGCTGGCTGTATTGGCCGCAGCGGCGCTGGCGGGTTGTGGGGGTAACAAGGACAAGGCGCAGGCGTTCGTCGAGTCCAGTGGCATGACCAAGCAATACACCAGCATGGTCGAGACCGCGTCCAGCGGTTATGCCTCCCGCTACCCGATGCTCGAACACGAGCAAATTCGCAACGTCGTGCGAGAGAAAATCGATCCTGACGACCTGAAGGGCATGGTCGTGGAAATCTATGCCAATCACTTCAACAACGAGGAGCTTGACCTGCTGACTCGCGCCAACCAGCATCCCGAGCAGGCGATGACGATCATCCTGAGTTCGAAAAAGGGCCGCGATCTGGCCGAAAAATTCATGGCCGTCCAGAGCACCCTCGCTAAAGATATGCGAGATGCAATGGCCGACAGCGATGAGGCGATCATCGATGCGCTGGATGATTTGAAGGATGAAGCGCAGGGCTAAAACGGCGCCATGGGCACTCGCCTCTTCGCGGGCTTGCCCGCGAAGTCGGAAACTCATTCAGCCTTACAACCAATGAAGTGTCGCTGAAAGAAAGGCGCGTGCCCCTCACCCGCGCTTCGGCAGCTTCCAGTTCGGCCGAATGAAATGGCAGGTGTAGCCATTCGGAATGCGCTCAAGGTAATCCTGATGCTCCGGCTCCGCTTCCCAGAACGGCCCCGCCGGTTCGATTTCAGTCACCACGCGGCCCGGCCACAGTTTTGAGGCGTCGACATCGGCGGCGGTGTCCTCGGCAATATCGCGCTGCGCTTCGTTGAGGTAATAAATGGCCGAACGATAGCTCGGGCCAAGGTCGTTACCCTGCCGGTTGGGCGTGCTCGGGTCGTGGATCTGGAAAAAGAATTCAAGGATCTGTCGATAGCTGATCACCGCCGGGTCGAAGGTGATCTCGATGGCTTCGGCGTGGTTGCCGTGGTTGCGGTAGGTGGCGTTCGGCACATCACCGCCGGTGTAACCGACGCGGGTCTGCAACACACCGGGATAACGCCGCAGCAGATCCTGCATGCCCCAGAAGCAGCCGCCGGCAAGGATGGCGGTTTCGGTTTGAGTGGTCATGGCGTGTCGTTCCTCTTCGGGGTATTGGGGATAGCAATGGTTATGAGGGCGGGTTGGCGGATTCCAAGGGGCTGAGCCAATAGAACTACTGACGCGCTGAAACCTGATTGGCTTCCTCGAGCAAAGAGCCCGTAATCCTTCGGCCGCTGTAATCACTGACAAAGTAATTGATTCGGTTAGCCAGATGCTGAATCGATAACCAGCCCAAACCGTGGTAGTCACGCATTTCCTCGGCGTTGAGCTTGATCATGGACTGGTACCCCACAAAAGACGCTTCACATTCAACGAGGATGTAGACAGAACCATCTGCGACCTTGAAAAGTCGCCAGTAGCTGTCGTTGGTGTGATATTCCGCGGGGGTGAGTCGAACCAGTTCCATGATTGAATTCCGTGGGCTTTCTTTTGGTTTCGAGACCATAACATGGCTGCAAAGCCACGGTTTTAGATGAGACGCTTCTGGCCGGTTGCCGACGTCGACGACATTCAGATTCAGGTCAAAAGCGCTAAGCGTGCCATGGTCGCCCTCGAGGCTCACGCAGTGCGCGCATCCGGGCATCAGTGCCCGGCAACCGCAACCGCTCCAGCAATACGCGGCCCCGATCTGAACCCATGCACCCGCGCGCCGAAGGCAATGGCAAACCCTACGCTCACCAGCACCACCATGGCCCAGGGAAACGAGGCGACGCCCCAGCGGTCGAGCAACACCCCGCCGACCACCCCGCTGCCAGCAATCGCGCTATTCCACGCCACCACATTCAACGACAACGCGACATCCGCGCCGTCACCGGCAGCATCCGCCAGTGCCGTCTGCAACAAAGTCGCCGCGCCGCCAAAACTCAATCCCCACACCGCCACGCCGATGTAAATCACCTGCGGCACATGCCCCATAAATCCCAGCACCACGCAAACGCCAGCGAAGGTAGCGAGGCTCACCAACACCGTTTTGCGCAACAGCGGCTCAACCAGTTTCGCGGTCAGCCAGATCCCCGCCAGCGCGGCGATGCCGAACACCAGCAACACCAGATCCACGCGATCGGCCAACCCCGCCGGCGCCACGAACGGCGCAATGTAGGTGTAGAGAATGTTGTGCGCCAGCATCCAGCTGATCACCACCGCCAGCACCGGTCGGACGCCCGGCGTCGTCAGCACATCGCGCAGCGACAGGCGCTGATGCGCAGGCTGTGGTGGATAGTCGGGGACTTTCACCAGCACCCATATGATCAAAATCAAAGTCAGCCCGGACATAATGCCGAACGTCGTACGCCAACCGACCAGCCCTCCCAGCCATGTGCCGAGCGGCACCCCCAAAGACAAGGCAATCGGCGTACCGACCATGGCCAGCGCCAACGCCTTGCCCTGTTGATCCGGCTCGACCATGCGCCGCGCATAACCAGCCAACAGACTCCACGCCAACCCTGCCGCCACCCCCGCAAAGAAGCGCGCCACCAGCGTCACGCCATAGTGCGACGACAGCGCCGTGATCGAGTTGAACAGCAGAAAACCAACGATGGTCAGCAACAACACATTGCGCCGACGCCAGCCGCGCGTGGCGATGGTCATCGGGATCACCGCCAGCACCGAGCCCAGCGCGTAGGCGGTGACCATCTGCCCGGCCATCGACGGCGAAATCGCAAGGCCTTCGCTGATCAGCGGCAACAGCCCGGCGGGCAGGGTTTCGGTGACGATGCAGATAAAACCGGTCATGGCCAGCGCCAGCAAGGCGCCGATGGGCAGGCGTTTTGGCGCTGCCGATAGAGTCAATGAAGGTGTCACGGGAAACTCCTTGTGAGCAAAATGTCAGACTTAAATACCGATCGATATAAAATACTGGCGGCAGCCGAGGCACGTTGTCAACGACTTATGTATCGACTAGTATCCAAATCACTTTCCGAGGAGTTTCAGCTATGGCCAGAACCGGCCGCCCCCGCGCATTCGATCGCGACGACGCCGTCGACCAGGCCATGCAGTTGTTCTGGCAACACGGCTACGACTCGACATCCCTTTCACTGTTGAAGGCCGAACTGGGCGGCGGCATTTCCGCGCCGAGTTTCTACGCCGCGTTCGGCTCCAAAGAAGCCCTGTTCGACGAATGCGTGCAGCGTTACCTCGCGACCTTCGCCCAAGTCACCGAATGCCTGTGGGACGAAACCCTGCCGCCACGCCAAGCCATCGAAACCGCACTGCGCCAGTCAGCGCGCATGCAATGCGACGACGGCCACCCGAAAGGCTGCATGGTCACCCTCGGCGTCATGAGCGCGCCGAGTCCGGAAAACGCCCACGTCGCTCAAGCCCTCACCCACTCCCGCGCCCGAACCCGCGCAGGGATCGTGGCGTGTGTCGAGCGTGGTGTGAGTGAAGGATTGTTAGCGGACGACACGAACGCAGCCGCCATGGCGACGGTGTTCGACAGTTTCCTGCAGGGGATTTCCATCCTTGCTCGGGATGACACGCCGATTGAGAGCATTGATGCGGCGATTACGCAGGTGATGCGGACGTGGGATGTAGCAGCCGTGAGTGAGACTTCATTGGATTTGCAGTGATTGAAAGGCTCGCGTAGCTAAAAACCGGACAGTTACGCGACCACCTCAACATAACTCGACTCCCCGCCACCCTCGGCCCCCGACAACCACCCCCACACAAACCGCAACGTCGTCCGCCCCGCCTCATCAACCCCCACCACACCCCGCGACCACCCCGCGCGAATCTCGCCATCCGTGGTGATGCACTGATAAAGCAGCTCGATACTGTCAGCCCCGGTCACCCGCCCGACCTGGTTACCCATGCGAACATCCCCACCCGCATAAGTCCCCCAAACCGCCGCGCCTTCGACGAAGTATTCAAACACCGTGCGTGCATCGGACAAGCCCTGAGCGTTATTCGCCACGGAAAACCGGCGGTTGTGCAAACGCTCGGCAACTTGCGAAAAAGCAGATTCCATAAACCACACATCCTTAGTCGAGAAGATCCATTCCAGCCTGCGGGCATCCTAATCCATTACCTCCGCGCAGCAAGGCTCTACAGCCGTTTTCTGCCAACCCAACCGCACAGCCACGTTTGACGGTCCTACCCGCCCCACCTAGTCTGCCCAAAGCACCCTGACAGCCAAAACCGAGTTCACGAGAGGCAAGATGAACAACTTCCCAATCGTCGCCACCGTCCTCTCGATGATCCTCGGACTCTCCGTCACCCGCCTGCTGCTCGGCGCATTAACGGTATTCCGCATCCGCCGAGTAGCCAAGCCAGACTGGGTGGCGTTGGTCTGGGCGGTGATGCTGTTTACCATGCAGCTGGAATTCTGGTGGGCCGTCAACGCACTGTCGGCGGTGAAACAGAGCTTCTCGTTTCTCGAATTTTTATTGTTGGTGATGCTGACACTGTCGCTGTTTGTCACGGCGGCGTTGTTGCTGCCGAGCCGCAGTGAGGATGAGCAGAACGGGTTGCGCGTGTATTTCGAACAGGATGGGCGCTATGCATTGCTGTCGCTGTCCACGTATCTGTGCCTGGGGCTGATCGTCAATGTCACGTTATTTGAGGCATCGCCGGTGGCGCTTTGGGGTTTGCTGGATGTGATCATGATTGTGTTGCCGATTGGCGCGTTTATGGCTCGGTCGCGTAAAGCGTATGCGGCGATTACGCTGATTTATGTGCCGATCAATGTGATCGACACGCTGATTTCGCTGGCGAATTAACTCCCCCCTGTAGCGAGAGAGCTTGCCCCCGATGGATCGCGAAACGGCTCCCGCTCCTCCAGTCCACAAAGACATCGCAAAAACAGCTCGAACTGCCCTGTTGAAGCAATTCCCGGACTTTGTTTAAAGACACCCCAAGTTACGTCATCCCAACCTACAACGCCTTGCGCCATTGCCTACGACTACGCCAGAATCCGCCGGCTTGTGCGCCTTGGATGCGGGTTCTATTGTGGGTCGGTCACTGAATAGCAGTGATCGGGTTTGGTAGCCCGTGTATACAAGGTGCGCAATTTCACTATTGGCGAAAGTCTTCGCCTGGCTTTTATGGTGGTCATGCGCAGGGCGCTTTCGAGCGCGCCGGTTTTCCTTGTGTCCCGGTCTACCAACCTGTGCATGGCCGCCACCCATCGTTTGGTAGCGAGTGGGTGATGGCTCCTTTTAAGCGACACAAGGGAGTTACATCATGTTCAAGATCACACCGAATCCGCCAGAAACCGATCCGATTGCGGGCGACGAATCGCCAGACGCCAAGAAATTCAACGAAGCCGTCGACCGCGCCCTCTCGCATTACCTCGGCCCTGCCCCGGAAATCATGCTCACCCCGTACCAAACCAACAAGATGTTTATCGCCAACCCGAACACCAAGACTGAGGAATTGCTGGTGAATGCCAGTGAATCACTCGGCTCGGCATCGGTGATGCTTGGGGATGTGATCGGGCTGGTGCAGGGACCGGCACGCAAGACGCTGCAAGGCATTGCACAGGTGGTGATGCTAGGGGAGTTGGCGGTGAATCGGGCGTTGGACAACGTGGTGCCGACGGAGTAACGAAGTCCCCTCCATTGCGGCAGTTGATCTGCCGCCATGGAGGGATCAGCCGAAAAAACTAAAGGGGGACGCTCCTGCTTTCTGGCGAGTTTTCATAACTCCTTTACCTCGTCCTGCTAATCGCCCCTTCACTCCGTATGGTCCGTGCCCAGTCTTTTATGCCAAACTTCGACTGACGTAATTTCTACAAGGATGTTTGATATGTCGGGAAAACCTGCAGCTCGTATTACTGATCCCACTTCCTGCCCTCTGCCTGGGCATGGGGTCAATCCAATAGCCTCTGGATCTCCAGATGTTTTCTTCGACGGCTTAGCCGCCGCACGACAAACAGACAAAAGCGCATGCGGAAGCGCAATTGTCGGCGACGTCGCCTCTACGGTTCTCATCAATGGCTTGCCTGCCGCAACCTTGGGTAGCACCGGCGCCCATGGCAATAACGTCATCAGTGGTTCCGGCACAATCGTAATCGGCAACTCCCACACGCCCGCTCCATTTACACCACCACTGCCATTAGTCCTGCCAAATACCTTCGGTCAATCATTCAGCGTCCTTAACAGCGAAACGGGCGAGCCATTGGCACTTAGGGATTATGTCGCCACCGTCGACGGCGTGACGATTACGGGCGTGACGGACGCGAGTGGCGTAGCTCATATAAAAGCCCCATCGAAAGACTCAAAAATCTCACTGCATATCAAGTTCAGTGCGCCAGCAAGAACGCTTGACGAACTATCGGAGGGGCAGTAATGGCCGAAAATTTTTCGACGAAAGCAACAGCTCAAAAAATAAAGCCCGGTGAATTCATGTGCCCCATCCCCGTGAAAGTGGATGATCGAGCGGCGACACGGGAGGCCATTATTAAAAACATCCGTTCATCTGGAGGCACCTTTACTGAACGCTCTAGCTGGGGAGCAGCCAAGGCCAAACCTGACATGGAGATGGATTGGGATTACTCAATGATTGCTCTGCATCATGCAGGCCGCTCATACGAATGCACTCCGGGCGGCGCCAAGCAAATGAAGGGTGTTCAATCTCATCACATGGGCAACGGATTTGATGACATTGGCTATCACTATGCGATTGCTTGTGACGGAACGGTTCTTGAAGGACGTGACATTAGATTTTTAGGATCAAACGTTCATCTCTTCAATACAGGCGTAATCGGTATTGTGCTCCTGGAGAACTTGACTACCGCAGAGGAAGGCGGAGACATAGTAGCGAAAGGTAGGGAAACACTGGAGTACTTCGGGGTCAGCACAACAAACGTCATTCCTGCGACACAAATTGATTCGTTGCTGCGTTTGATCGACGTTTTAAAGGGAGTTTTTGTCATTAAGAATTTTGGTGGCCATCGTGAGTACCCTGGCCAAGTGAGCGAAGGGAAAATCTGCCCCGGCAATATTGGTATGGAGCTTGTCAGAAATATCCGTACCAAGACCGGACTTTTACCGCCACCGAAGCCAGGTGCGGAATGAAATATTTCGTACTCGCTATTTTAACGTCGCTGCTACTCATTCTGAATATTGGCTTCTACAACGAAGTTTCTGATGCCGAGGTCAATAGAATATTTTTCATTAAAAAGCACCTAACGTTTCGAGTGCAGTTTTTTAATATTCACGCCAATGATGGCAATCATCGACGCATAGAAAAACTAACGAGCGAGCAGAGACAGGACATCATAGATTATTGCAAATACAGATTAGGTATCGACTCAGAGGTTACGACCCAAACCGATATCGAAATGTGCTCGAAGAGATAGGACCAAAAAGGTGGATAATGAAGGGAAAATCTGGGACCAGATCACTTCAGATCATGGTGATCTGGCACTGTTACTCCCATCATCTACGATTTTAAAAGCTATTACACGACTGCGTTTTTGTTAAGACGCTGATACTTATCCTTCAACTCTTCCACCGACATTGATGGACGCTGAGTATGAACCATAGCGTGGCAATTCGGGCATAGGGGAACAAGGTCCTCTACCGGATCAATTTTATAGCGTTCATACCTTGTGCTAATGTCAACTCGATGATGTACATGTATATAGCCTTTACCAAAGTCACCGTACACCTTACCAAAGTTAAAACCACAAACAAAACAATCGCTACCGTACTTATCAATACAAGCTGCACGTGCTTCTGGATTCCTCTCGATAGCGGTAGCTCTGATATCCCAGCGCCTCCCTTCCTCAAAAATCTCTTCCTTTATAACTCTTTGAGAGTCGCATTCAAAAAGCGTCCAACGAGAGTTTTGACCTGAACTTTCCTTACCACCGACCTCTTTCCAAAGAGCCTCCGCATCTATTGATGTTAAACACGCAGATCGTTGATGCCCATAACCTTTAATTTGCTCAAGATTGCTTTCAAAAATATATGGGCCAACCACTTCAAAAACACAACAACGCTTGCTTTTAGAGGTAACTATAACGAGATCACCCTCACTCATCCTTTTATAAAGATTCCACAAACTTGGCCCACCAAAGTTTGAATTCTTTAATTCTGGATATGATCTGGAAATCAAACCCCCTATTCGTCGGGAACCATCGATAGACGCACCACGCAAATCACCAATCTTACTCCACCCAATTGCAATTCGGCTTCGCTGCTTCATTTCCTCAATTGCGCCAGCACTATCCTCATGATGGGCTACAAGCCGCCAAACTTTCATTCGAACTCCTTTTTGACTTGCATGGTATCTCGGATATTCGCAATTTGCTCTCAGCGCAATGCGTTAGAGCCCCTTCAACCTTTCTTCTTGAATACCTTACTCACGTAATACCTCAAACTCCACCGATCCTTCGGCCGCGGCTTATAGTGCGTTTTATTCCTCTGCCCCGGCTCCCCACCCACCCCACTCGCCGTGTAGTAATAAAGCGCAATCGACCTCCGAGTGATGTGCTCCGGCGTAGTCAACGGCTCCGGATGCCCATGGTTGCTATCCTTATCCGTATTAAAAATCACACACCGGTTATAAACGGGCAGCACCTTCTTCAGACACTTCTTCATCCCCACATCCCAAAGCTCCAGGTTGCCGCCGTACGCCTCCTGCCAGTCCTCGGTCAGGTAAATGATCACGTTCAGCCGTCGCTCAACATTGAGCTTTTTGTTCAACCGAAAATCCGAGTGCACGCCGAGGAAGCCGCCGGTTTTGGTTTCGTGCAGGCCGCCGCCGGCGAAATAAGGATCGGGGATCAGGCCTTGAATGCCGGTGAGTTTTTCGAGGAATTCCAGCATGGGGGCGGAGTTGAAGGTGTTGAACACGTTCTTCAGGTACGGGCTGCAGGCGTTGGGGCTGATCTGGCGTTTGAGTTGACCTTTGTAGCCGCGCTCGTAGGTCTGTTCGTTGTTGGTTGGTTCGACCGGAAACTGTTCGCGGATACTGGCGATGACGTCGGCTTGCAGGAAGTTGTCGATGATGATGTGCGGGAATGGTGTGGCTTGGGTGTATTCGCTGGTCAGCGATTCGCCGAAAGCGCTGGCGGCGTTTTGGTCGAAGTCGAGTTCCGGGGTCATGGTAATGGGGAGTGTTTGTGTGTTGGCTTGCATTGCCGCTCCGATGATTTTGGGCTTTCAGGGCTGGGCAAACAGGGGCTGGGGCTTGGCGCGGTGCCTGTGTTTGCTTGCTGAGTACAGTGGCGAGCAGGTTGCCATGTCGGCCATGGCCTGCCGAGTGTCCGTTGCGTAAACGTAGTGCGGCGCTGTAACGACATGTTTCTGGCTGTCACAAACGCGTCATATTTCCTCTGCTAATCTCTTCGGCGCCCTGCCCTACACCCCAGTCCTAGAGCCCCCAACCGAAGGTGCCGCCAAGGTGTTTCCAACTCCTGTTCGCCAGCAAATAATTCTGCGCTCCGACAATCTTCGTTCGGACGACTTCGGCGCCCTCTTCTCCAAATTCTTCGGTAACCGCTACGCCGACAATCCGCCGCTGCCGTCGAACATCATTATTGGCGGCGTTTACGGTCGGCACGATGGCGTGAGTTTTCGGCGGATGCATTATCACGGTGATTTCACCGTCGCTTTCCCCGATCCACAGGATGAGATCACGTTCGTCATTCCCACTGCCGGCAAGATTGTTTTCAACCATGCCACCGAGTCCGTCGGGGTGTCGCACGTGGGGCTGGCGATCGATAAGGCGGATATCCGTTCGATGCGTTTCTTTGACGATCACGCGCATCACGGGATGTCGATCAATCGGCATCAGCTCACTGAGCGACTGTCGGCGCTGTTGGATAAGCCGATTCTGCAAAAGATCGTTTTTGAGCCGAGTGTGGATCTTGAGACGGCAGCGTTTCAGGGGATCAAGGCGTTGATCGATCTAGCCACGGGGACGGAGTTTGATCTGCTGATCAACAGCGGAACGTTGATGCCGTCGCGGTTGCGCGAGATGTTGGTCGATGCTGTGTTGGAGGCTTGGCCGCATAACTTTTCCGAGGCGTTGCGGCGGCCCACGGCGATGGTTGCGCCGCGGCATGTGAAGTTGGCGGTGGAGTTTATCCAGGCGCATCCGGAGCAGTTGGTCAGTGGTGTGGATCTGGCGCGCTTGAGTCATGTGAGTCAGCGGGCGTTGCAGGAGGGGTTTCGGCGGTTTGTCGGGATGTCGATTGTGGCGTATCAGCGGCAGGTGCGGCTGGAGCGGGCTTATGAGGATTTGAAGCGGCGGGGTTCGGGGTCGGTGACTGAAGTGGCGTTGCGGTTTGGGTTTAGTAATGTGGGGCGGTTTTGTCGGTATTTTCAGGGGGCTTACGGAGTGAGTCCGGCGGAGTTTCGGGCTCGGGGGTGATTGGGTAACAGGTTTGCAAGGTAACTTGTGGTGAGAAGATTTAGCTAAAACGTCGCACCGCGCCGATGGGCCGCTAAGCGTGGGGATGGCACGC
Source organism: Pseudomonas sp. 43A (assembly GCF_013363935.1). NCBI lineage: Bacteria > Pseudomonadati > Pseudomonadota > Gammaproteobacteria > Pseudomonadales > Pseudomonadaceae > Pseudomonas > Pseudomonas sp. 43A. The sequence continues at coordinate 3,528,122 of NZ_CP054880.1, read as the reverse complement.
CGGCGCGGTTGATCGAGGAGTGGGCGCGGAGGCGTTTGACCGAGTTGGCCAGTTGATTTTGCGGTAACTGCTTTCCCCTCACCCTAGCCCTCTCCCCGAGGAGAGGGAACCGAGCCGGGGATATTGAAGATCTACACCGACCTGAGAGTCTTGCTTTGAATCCATAATCGCCTCGATCTTTCAGGTCGATGCATGACGCAAGACGCCTCGGTCAGTCCCCTCTCCCACAACCTCATATACAAGCGCAAGGGACACTCGCAGGTTTTGTGGTGGGACTGCCTCTCATCGGAACGCCGCCCGCCCATCCCTCTCCCGAGGGAGAGGGAGCCGATTGGTGGGCTTTTCAAAATTTGAGCTCGACTCGGTATGCCACGTCGGTGTAACTCTTCCAATCCACGCGGTCAGTCCCCTCTTCCTTCGGGAGAGGGGCTTTTGATTGGCTGCTATTGGATGGAATCAAATTTGTGGGAGCGGGGTTGCTCGCGAATGCGGTGAGTCAGTCGGTTTGATGTTGACTGGTCTGGCGCTTTCGCGAGCAAGCTCGCTCCCACATTGGGTTTTGGGGTGTTTGTTGGATGGGGTCGTCCTTCCTTGACCCCGTTTTGTTTTAGAACGCGTAGCTGGCCTTGAGGCCGCCGTTGGAGCCGTGGCTTTCGCCGCCGCCGTTGGCGCCCACTTCTGCGCCGAGGCTCAGGGCGCCGAGGCTGGCCATAACGTTGACGCCACCGCTGAACTGGTCGCGATTATCAAACGCGGCGCGTTGTTCGATATCCAGCCCCAGCAGGTGGCTTTGGCTGTCGACCTGGTTGTCGCCCAGTGTGCGTTCGTATCCGACTTGTACGCCCGGCACCAGTTGCCATGCGCCCATCGCCACCGGGGCGAAGGCGACGTTGAGGTTGGCGACGGCGCTGCGGCGGGTGGCGGTGTTGTCGTCGACGTCGAGTGCCAGTTCGCTGCCCTTCTCTTTGAAGCCGTTGAGGTCGAGGTGGCTGACTCGGAAACCGAGGCTTGGCTCGAACGTCATACCGTTGACCGGGGCGCGGTAGCCGAGGGCGACGGTGGCGCCGCTGAGGTTACCGTGGGTATCGCCCTTGGCAGTGCCGAGGCCGCCACCGAGGTCGCGTTTGCTGTCGTAGTCGATGTAGCCGGCGCTGGCGTTGGCATCGAGGAACAGGCCTTGTTCAAGGCTGGTGAAGCCGTAGCGCGCGCCGACGTTGAGGAAGGTGAAGTCGGTGTCGGCTTCGCCACCCGCGCCGCCAACGCTGCCGTTGCTGTAGCCGAAACCGCCGCGTGCGCTGAGTTGTTCGCTGAAGCGTTGGGTGATGCCGACCATCAAGCCTTGGCTGTGTTCATTGCTGCTCTCGGCGTGCGCCGAGCCGTCGGTGCCGAGGTAGCCGGCGAGCGCGGTGGTCCAGAGGCGGTACTGGCCGACTTTGAGGTCGCTGCCGCTGGCGAATGGTGCGGCGGCTTGTTCGATCATCGCGTTCTGCCGCAGCAGGTAGCTGGCAGCGTCGGCGTGGACCTGGCCGCCGACCTGGGATTCGACACCGCCGAGGGTGCCGGCGTCGATGGCCGATTGCAGGTAGTAGTTGTAGGCGCTGTAGGTGCCGGACAGGCTGGTGTTTTGCAATTCGCGGAGCAATTCCGCGCCAGCAGCGGCGTTGCCAATCAACCCGGCCTGACCCGGCAGGCTGTTGTATTCGACGAGTTTGCCGCGCAGGACGTAAATGGTTTCCTGCGACAGGCCGAGGCCTTGTTTGAGGTAGTTGTCCATGCTGCCGTATTGCGCGGTGACTTCATCGAGACCGGCCTGCAAGTAACTGGCCTGGACGCCGAGCAGTGGTTCGTAGATGGCAGCCATGCTTGGCGGCAGTGCTTTCAGTGTCGCGGCGACTCGGGCGGCGGTGTAGTCATTGGTCGCCAGATAGTTGGCCATGATGGTGGCGTTGTCGACACCGGCGATGCTCTGCAACACGGCGGCGGTCCAGCCGGTGCGGTCCTTGCCGGCGGTGCAGTGGAACAGTTGCGCGGCGTCGACGCTGGCCAGCTCATTGAACAGCTTGCCGAACTGGCCACGCATGCCGGCGTCGCTGACGAACGCACGGTTGGTTTGCTCCATCATCGCGATGGCGTCGGCGGCGCTTTTGAAGGAGATATTGGTGATGTTCGCGCCGGAGGTGGTGCTGCCGATGATGTCGATGTTCTGGTAGGAGGCGCCGCTCAGCATCGTGTCGGGAGTGGCGGCGATTTCGCTGGGGGTGCGCAGGTCGTAGACGGCTTTGATGCCGAGGCCGTTGAGGGTCGCCAGGTCAGACGCCGTCGGGGTTACCGCGTTGGCGCGGTAGAACACACCAGCGCGCATGGTGCCGTCGTGGGCAGTGGAATACGCGGTGGTGGTGCCGGCGACATCGCGGAAATTGTCCATGCCCTGAAGGCGCGGCGTGTCGAGCGGCACAGGCTCGGCAGCGTGGGCGGCGGCGATGGACAGGCTCAGTACGGACAGCGAACACAGAAGACGTTGAAACACAGTGCAGCCTCATTGTTTAAGCGTTGGGCTGGTCACTATGGGTAGGCAAGTGATACTGAATATGACAGTTTCGCTTGAAATGGAAATGGCTGCGCGATCGGGCCGTGGGGTGCGCGATTGGTCCATACCAACCCCGAAAGCACGCTCTCAAACCGTTCACGCTGAACAGGCGCTACGGAAGGGTTGCTTGAGACCATCCAGCGATCAACTTCCAACTACGGCAAATCCTCTCAAAGAGATCTATGAAAATAGATCTGCTCCAGTAGCTCAACCGATACTGGCATTCTGCCAAAACTCAACTAAGTTAAATTCAGCCCGGGGTATCGACTCACTGAACAAGCCTCATCAAAAAAAGGAGTTTTTATGAAAAATCGATTACTGGCGCTTACTTTTTTATCGCTAACGATGATTTCCGGCTGCTCATCGCTGGGATTGGCAGAGCAAAAAGAGGCCAAAATAAAAAAGATAACTGCGAACGGCGAGTTGTTGATGGCTTCCATTCCGGCACAGTTACGAGGCGTCTATATAAGAAATGAATCATCAGCCAACACTTACACCTCATGCGCAGAGCCATTCTCCGACGTCGCTGCGTCGAGTTCTGCCAAGGCGTCACTTGAAGCTACTAATAAACTAAATGCAATTCTCAACAGCCAAGCCTCCAGCACGAGTGCAGAAGGGTCAACTCGTTCCATGAGTGCAGGAAGCAATCAAGATCTACAACAAACCGCGAATGGCGCTATAGATTTTGTCAGCACAATAGTTACTCTTGATGGTCGAACACAATACGTTCTTCTCGCTAGGGAAATGATGTTCAGAACTTGTGAGGCAGCATCCAATGGCTGGTTAGGAAACAACAAGGCTGAGACAGCAACCAATGTCAAGTCAGAGCATGAAGCGATTATTGCCGCGTTAACGAGCATGGTGGCTGCAGAACAACAAAAGGCCAAGGCGCAGTCAGATCAGGCTTTGGCAAGCGTGGCGAATAAAGTGGCGGCTGGACAATTAGATTCAGAGATACTGAAGCACATGTCATCCGCCTCATCGATTGCAAGTGATTCGCTCTCGAAACAGCTAGTTAGATGCATTGAGTCAGCAAAAGATGACAAATCAAAAAGCGACTGCGCCAAAAACTACGCAAGCCAAATGAAGGGCCTATAACTTCTAGCCCAAGGAGCCAAGCATGAGTACGTTCTCTGAGATCCTGGAAAAGGTTCGCAATAATGGTGATAAAATTTACGTCGAATTTTCTGGCGGAGTATATCCCGCCACAGTCACCATATTCGTCGATGACTACGTTCAGTTATTAGTCGAGTATAACAACCAGAAACTCAAAGTTCACAGACACTATACCGATGTAAGCCTGGTCGGCGGCTAATGAAAAACTTTAATTATATCTGCACTTTGAAAGCTACCCACTCACTTTAGATTCATGTCTATCAGGAGGACAAATCCTCCAAGGCTGAACAATGAAAAATCTACTGGCAATTATAATTCTGGCCCTTACAACCAATGCCTATTCGGCAGACTGGGGAAAATTTTCAGGACCATTGAGAGTGGAGTTCCTTCATTCCAAACACGATGTCAAGCTCTTGGGAGACTTTGCGTACACAGGCCCGGGACCTGAGAAAATCTTCTGGTTCGCTCCTAAAGGTACTGTTACAGACGGTGCGTCTATACCACAGATAGCCTGGTCGGTTGTGGGTGGACCACTTGATGGACAATATCGCAATGCAGCAGTAATTCACGATGTAGCGTGCGTAAACAGGAAACGAAGCTGGCAACAGACTCATATGGCTTTTTACACCGCAATGCGTGCAGCAGGTGTAGATATTACAACGGCAAAAACCATGTATGCAGCCGTCTACCATTTTGGTCCCCGCTGGGCGGAACCGACACATATCCTGCTACCAAGGACAAAATCAAAACTAATCACCTCAAAACTCGAGGAGTTCAACGCAGATCTGCCTGCTGGCAAAAAAGCAATATTGATAGATGAGGGGCGGACCATCAGTAGGAATGTATCCACTGGTTTTTTGAAGAGTGAGCAGGTAGATGAAGTGGTCGGAGCGGTAATTGAGGTTCAAGAACAACAACCTCAGCCGTCAAAAGAGGCTTTCGAAAAAATGAGGCAGGAAATCAAGGAAAAGAACCTGAGCCTCTCCCAAATTGAACAACTGCCCGTTGCTCGGTAACTGAAACAGAGCCAAACATGCGGCGACGCCTCCAATCAGGCGTCCAGCGCCTTGCGCATAAACACCCTGGCAAACCCATCCTCATTGGCGCGATGGGTTTGCTGATACCCGACCTTTTCATAGATGGCGATGTTCTCGACCATCCGTTCATGGGTGTAGAGCCGCACCGCTTCGCAGCCCAGTGTCAACGCATGTTCTTCACAATACGCCATCAGCTGTTTGCCGAAACCGTTGCCCTTATGACTTGGCGAAACGGCGACGTTGACCAGCAGCAGCTCCGTTCCCTCTTGGCTCGTTACCAGTACGCCGACGATTTCATCGTTGTCAGTCAGCACAAAAGCATCTTTCTGCTCGATTACCTGCCGATAGTCATCAAGCATCGGCGAAGGTTCTCTGCCGATCCGGGCGATGTAGGGTGAGTAGGCTTTGTTGACGAGAGCGGCGATGGCTTCAGCATCGTTCGGTTGAGCGCGGCGCAGGGTAGGCAAGGCTTGTCCTCCAGGCGAACAATGAGGTGTGCGCTCAGCATGCGATGGATCGCGGCCGTTGCCAACGTCTGCATCACGCTTCAGTTAGTTTGGCTGACAACCTTGATGTCCGTTATCCCTACCCGCTCGGCATGTTCAAGAATCTGCTCGGGGGTCGAATCCGCTGTGGGCATGATCAAACTGTTTTCCGCATCGCCCACATGCAGCTCCAGCAGATGCATCGCGGCCTCGTGCTTGGCCAACTGCTGCTCCTTGAGTTCAAGCAGAAAAGTCCGAGGCTCGCCGTTGAATCGATATTCGATGTGATAGGTGTACATGATGTCATCCGCGTCAGTAGAAAAAGGCAACTGATTATCCTGACGCAGTGGTCAGTTTTTAGTTCAAATTGAATCGCCCCTCAGACCCATCTGGAATTCATGGCAAACTTTTCGCTCGCCGGGGCGTCCCTTTCTTAAACCCCTTACCGGCTGATCTCAGCCAAGGACTGGCGATGACCTTTTTCATTTTTCTTCTGGCCTGCGCGGCTGCGGCAACCACCGGCGTGATGTTCAAACCGGGGCCGTGGTACGAAGGGCTGAACAAACCCCGCTTCACCCCGCCGAACTGGGCATTCCCGCTGGCCTGGACGATTATCTATCTGCTGCTGGCCTGGGCCGGCTACCGCTTGAGCCTGATCCCCGGCAGCCAGACCGTGCTGGCGTTGTGGGCGGCGCAGATTGCGCTGAACACATTGTGGACGCCGGTGTTCTTCGGCGCGCATCAGGTGTTGGCGGCGATGGTGATTCTCACCGTGTTGTGGCTGGTGGTCGCGGCGATGGTGGTGCTGGCGATACAACTGGACCTGATCACTGGCTTGATCCTGTTTCCGTATCTGGCGTGGCTGTGTGTGGCGGCGGCGTTGAATTTTTCCATCCTGATCAAGAACCGCTGATGAGCAATGCCAATTGGGGTACTGCAACACCGTGGCCGCAGGGCGAACGCGAGTTGGATGAGGTGCGCGCCTTCAACAGGAAGCTGGCCTGGCTGCCACGTTTCAAGATCCGCAATCGCCTGACGCCGCGTGTGATTCAGGCGCTGTTGCGCGTCAGCCAGATCGGCGGTTCCGGCGCGTTGCGCAAGTTTGGCCTGACAGCTGAGCGCAAGCTGATTGCTAACGTGCCGGTGCGAATCATCCGCCCCAAGGGCCGGGCGAAAGGCGTGGTGCTGGATTTTCACGGCGGCGGCTGGGTGATCGGCAATGCGCAGATGGATGACAATTTCAACGCGGCCATCGTCGACAGCTGCGAGGTGACCGTGGTTTCGGTGGATTATCGATTGGCCGTGTCCACGCCCATCGAAGGCTTGTTGGAGGACTGCCTCAACGCCACTCGTTGGTTGTTACAAGAGGCTGAGTTCGCCGGCCTGCCCGTCGTGGTGGTCGGTGAATCGGCGGGTGGCCATCTGGCGGCGGCGACACTGTTGGCGCTGAAACAATGGCCCGATCTGCTGCAAAGAATCAGCGGCGCACTGCTGTATTACGGCGTCTACGACCTGACCGGCACGCCAAGCGTGCGCAGCGCGCCCGCCGACACGCTGGTGCTCGACGGTCCCGGCATGGTCGAGGCCTTGCGCCTGCTGACGCCGGAACTGACCGACGAGCAACGCCGCCAGCCACCGTTGTCACCGCTGTACGGCGACTTCAGCGGTTTCCCGCCGGCGCTGCTGTTTGCCGGCGAACTCGATCCGCTGCGCGACGACACTCTCGACATCGCCAGGCGCTGGTCGCAATCAGCGCCGGTCGAGATGCACCTGCTGCCATCCTCGCCTCACGGTTTTATTCACTTCCCCACGGCCATTGCTCAAGGTGTGCTGGCCTACAGTCGGAAGTGGATTTCGGCGCGCGTCGCGGCAGCTCTTCAGACCGTTTGAAAACCGGCTGCCCACGCCAGCTGCCGATACGCCGTGACCAGTTGTTCCAGCGTAAACGCCAGATTGCGTCCGCTGGGATTGGGCAGCACCCAGACCGCCGCATGGCCGAACGTTTCGGCTTGACGCCCCCAGGCAATGAGCTTTTTCCCGGACAGCCACGAATAAGCCGCTTTGCCGAGAAACGCCACATGGCGTGGCTTGTAGCGAACAATCTTCTGCTCAAAATCCACCGCAGCGGCGACAAATTCCTGCGCAGACACTTGATCCGCCCGCGCGGTGGGCCGTGCGACCACCGCCGTCAATCCGCACTGATATTGCAGAATCGAGCGGTCGTTTTCCGGACGGAGTTCGTCGGGTGTGAACCCGGCCAGATGCAGCGTGCGCCAGAACCGATTGCTGCGCCCGGCAAAATGGTGCCCCTGCTCTGCCGCCAGCAGTCCAGGATTGATCCCGCAAAAGACCACTGACAAATCTTCCGCGAGAATGTCTTCGAGCGCGTTCATGAGCGCGCTCAGCCGCAGATCACGCTGACGGTGTTGCGCGCAATCGCGGTCAGTTCTTCACGGGATTTGCCTGCACGGGCGCGGATCGAAATGCTGTGCAGCAATGAAGATGCAATCACCGCCAGCGCGGCGAGATCACTATCAGGTTTCAGCTCGCCCGCATCGATTGCCTTGTGCAGACGTGCTTCCAGATCAGCGTCCAACTGACTGAGTCGGGCCGACAGCACTTGGCGAATTTCCGGGTCTTCGACGGCTTCGGTGGTCGCCGTACCGATGGCAAAGCAGCCGCGAGGCTGGCCGTCGCCCGAGAAATAAATCGCCAGTTGCCCTTCATAAAAACCGGTCAATGCCTGCATCAGGTTCAGGCTGCTGTCGGTCAGCGCAGCCTGCATGGCGGCGTGCGCAGTGTCCCAATATTGATCCAGAGCCTTGATATAGAGCGCGTGTTTATCGCCGAACGCGGCGTACAGGCTAGGCCGGTTCATGCCCGCCGCGGTGGCGATGCTGTCGAGGGATGCGCCGGAATAACCGGTGTTCCAGAACACGCCAAGAGCCTGTTGCAATGCCGTTTGCGGGTCATAGGCGCGAGGACGGCCACGGCCTTTTACTTCTGTCGGTTTATTTTGTGCCATGTCGTACAAATTCCTTGCAAGGATGAGAAGTCGCTCATATTCTTACACCATCGCACAAAATTAAGGAACCAGAAATTCCTTGGTCAACAGCTTTGTTGTGGCGCAACTCAAACGAGCTGTAGCAACGACAAACAGCGGTAAGGAGCGACCCTCCCCCACCGCGCACGGATTTGATTTTCAGCAGCCATTAATCACGTCGCGGCCACAGGCGATTGCCCCGGTCGGCCCGATGTCCCGTTTGCGCTTCAGCATTTTGGATAGAGCAGATCATGACCCAGCCAATTGATCTCACCGCAGCACATGCCAGCGCCCAGCCGATCCGGGATCTGGCGGACGCCCCGCCTAAAAAACCGCTAAAGCAAAGGCTGCGACCACTGTTGATGGCCGGCCTGCCAGCATTGTTCGCGGTCATCGGTTACAGCCAGTACCGGGCGAACGAGCCTTTCGTCTCCACCGACAACGCCTATGCCCGCGTGGCCAAGGCGTCGATCAATGCGCGGGTGTCCGGGCAAGTGGTCGAGATTGCCGTTGAAGACAATCAAATCGTGCGTAAGGGCCAAGTGCTGTTTCGCCTCGACCCGCAGCCGTTACAGATCGCGGTCGACCGCGCCGAAGCTCAGTTAGGCAACGCTCGCCTGCGCATCGACGGCCTCAAGGCCAGCTATCGCCAGCAGCAGGCCGAACTGCAATCGGCACGGGCATCGGCGGACTACGACCAGAAAGAGTTCGCCCGCAAGAAAGCACTGATCGCCAGCGAGTTCGTCTCACGGGCCGCTTATGAGCGCGCCGATACCGACCTGAAAGTTTCACGCCAACGCATCGCTTCGATCGAGCAACAGATCGCCAGCACCGTGGTCTCCCTCAATGGTGATCCCGACATCGCCATCGACCGGCATCCAACCGTACGCGAAGCCAAGGCGCAGCTCGACGAAGCGCAGCTCTATCTGTCCTACGCCACAGTGACCGCACCGGCCGACGGCATCGTGGCCAAGGTCGACGACTTGCAGGTGGGCAATTACGTCAGTAACGGCAGCGCTGCGTTCGCGTTGATTTCCGATCACGAGACCTGGATCGAAGCGAATTTCCGCGAAACCCAGCTCACCCACATGCGCCCCGGCCAGACCGCGACAATCACCCTCGACACTTATCCGGATCGCCCCTTCAAGGCCCACGTGATCAGCATGAGCCCCGGCGCCGGCGCGGACTTCGCCCTGCTGCCGCCGGAAAACGCGACGGGCAACTGGGTGAAGGTGGTGCAGCGCGTACCGGTGCGTCTCGAACTCGACGACGCCGACCCGGCCATGCCGCTGTTCTCCGGTACCAGTGCCACGGTTGAAGTCGACACCGGCCACCGCACGCCGTGGTGGTATCCATTCAAGTCGTTGCTCAGCGCGGGGTAATGCGTGATGAACACCATCGCTCGCAACAACGCTGCCGATCTGCGTGGATTGCGCTTCGTCGCGCTACTGGCGACTTATCTGCAATCGATGAATCTGCCATTGCCCAATGCCGCACTGCGCTTGATTCAGGGCAGCCTATCGATGACTGACGATCAGGCCGGGTGGATTTTCACGGCTTATCTGGCCGCCAGCGCGATCACTTTGCCGATCGCCCAGTGGCTCGCCGCCGCCTTCGGTTTGAAGCGGGTTTATCAGATCGCACTGGTGCTGTTTGCCCTGGGCCTGTGGCTCGGCACGCTGGCGAGTTCGCCGCTGGAATTCATCGCCGCGCGCATTCTGCAAGGCCTGGCCAGTGGTGTGCTGGCGCCGCTATCGATGGCGATTGCCCTGGAAACGCTGCCTGCGGAAAAGCGTCCTGCGTTCGGCGCAAAATGGACAGCGCTGGTGCTGTTCGGCATCGTCAGCGGGCCGAGTATTGGCGGACTGATCTGCGAGTACTTCGACTGGCGGCCGATGTTCTACCTCAGCCTGCCGCTGACGGCGTACATTTTTCTGGTGGCGACGTTGCTGCTCGCCGAGAAAAAAGCCGAGCAGCGTCCGCCTTACGACTTTTTCGGTTTCGGCACCTTCACCCTCGGCATGATCAGCCTGCAGATGCTCCTCGACCGGGGCGAGCGCATGGACTGGTTCGACTCGTTGGAAATCTGCATCGAAGCGCTGGCCTGCGCGCTCGGGCTGTACCTGTTCATCGTCCATCGGTGGACCGCCAAGGTGCACTTCGTCAGCAAAGCCTTACTCGCTGACCGCAACTTCATGCTGTCGACAGTGATGTTCTTCGCCCTCGGCTTCGTCCTGCTGTCAACCATGGCGCTGACCTCGCCGATGCTCGACGAAATCATGGGCTACCCACCGGACACCACCGGGTTTCTGACCATCCCGCGTGGCGTCGGCCTGGTTGGCGCGTTTCTGTTGATGGGCCGTGCGCCGCACTGGATCGACACTCGCCTGTTCATCGCTGCGGGCATTGCCCTGGTGGTCTACGCCAACTGGCTGATGCTCGGCTACTCGCCGCTGATGGACTGGAAGCCCGTGGCGTGGAGCGGATTCATCCAGGGAGTCGGCCTGGGCGTGTTGATGCCCGCGCTGAGCAAGGTCGCGTTCAGCACCCTTAACCCGGCACTGCGCCCGGAAGCCACCGGCCTGTTCAACCTGATGCGCGTCTACGGCAGCACCCTTGGTGTGGCGGTGGTGCAGATCTTTTTCTTCAACAACACCCAGGCGATGCACGTGGCGCTGGTCAGTCAGCTGACGCCTTATCGCACGGCGCTGCCGACCTCGCTGCCGGCACTGGAAGGCCTGAACCACCTGGTGACGCATCAGGCCGCGTTCGTCGCGGTGATGGGCCAGTTCAAGATTCTGATGTTGGTGATGCTCGTCGTGAGCCCGCTGGTGCTGTTGCTGCGCAAACCGGCTGCGGCCAACTGATCTTTGTGGAGTCTGCAAAATGAAAACGTCTACGCGCTTCACTCGTTCTGCAATCCCCGGTGCCTTCAGTGCGCTGGCCTTGATGGTGATGCTCTCGGCCTGCACCGTCGGCCCTGATTTCCAGCGCCCGGCCACCGGCTCCTCAGCGCACTACGATGAGCAAGCCGAGCAGTCGACCGGCGCACAACGTTTCGACATGGGCCAACGCATTCACGGCGATTGGTGGACCGCGCTGCGCTCGCCAAAGCTTGATCAAGTGATGCGTCGCGCCATCGACGGCAACCTCGAACTGGTCGCCGCCGATGCGACCCTGCGCCAGGCGGCGGCCTCCGTTGCGGCGGCGGAAGGCGCGCTGTACCCGCAAGTGGATTTTGCGGCAGCGGGCGGTCGGCAGCGCACTCACAACGGGCCGCAGCCAAGCGTTGCCAATGTCTACGCCATCGGCCCACGGGTGACATTCGATCTGGATGCTTTCGGCGGTATCAAGCGTGAAGTCGAAGGCCAACAGGCTTTGGCTGACTTGTATAAACACCGTTACGAAGCGGCCTACCTGACGCTGACCGGTGAAGTGGCCCGACAGGCGTTGCTGATCGCCTCGGCCAATGCGCAGATCGAAGCCGTGCAAACGCTGCTGACCAATGACACGAAAAACCTTGATCTGGTGCAGCGCGCCCAACAGAGCGGCAGCACAACGCGTATCGATGTGTCGCTGGCGCAAACTCGTCTCGCGCAGGATCGCACCCTGCTGCCGCCACTCGCTCAGCAGCGTGATGCGGCGCGCCACGCCTTGTCGATCCTCGCCGGCAAAGGCCCGGCCGACTGGATCGCACCGGACTTCACCCTCGACGACTTTGCCTTGCCGACGACGGTGCCGGTCAACCTGCCCTCGGAAACCGCGCGCACCCGCCCGGACATCTTGCAGGCCGAAGCCGAACTGCACATGGCCAGCGCGGCCGTGGGGGTGGCGACAGCCAATCTCTATCCGCGCATCGAGTTGTCGGCCTCACTGGCACAAGCCGCGTCCGGCAATGGCGGCGCCGCGCTGTGGGGCTTTGCTGCCGGGCTCACCGCGCCGATCTTCAATGGCGGCACGCTGAAAGCCGAACGTCAGGCCGCCATCGATGGCTACAACGCCTCACTCGCGCGTTATCAGCAAACGGTGATTCAGTCGTTCGGCCAGGTTGCGGACAGCTTGCAGGCGATCCACCACGGCGCCGAGCAAAACCTCGCGCAGGATGATGCATTACACGCCGCCGACAGCAGTTTTCGCCTCAACCAACAGGCTTACGCTCAAGGCGAAAACAGCGTTCTGCAAGTACTCGAAGCCGAGCGCGCATACGAGCAAGCGTTGCTCGGGCAGATTCAGGTGAAGACCACGCGCTATCTCGACACCGTGCAGTTGTTCGTAGCGTTGGGCGGCAATGCCGTCGGCGTTTTCGAGCAGAAAATCGCCGCCCGCGCAGGCACCGGGCAAACACCGCTGTAACCACCGACACTGGAGAAAAACCATGACTTACGAAGCCTTTCACGATGCGCTTCGCGACACCCGCTGGCCGCTGAACAACGGTGCAGGCTCAATGCCGGCCGTTGGCTTCGGCACGTTGTTTCGTGATTTGAGCACTACCACTGAAGCGGTCAGATGCGCACTGGAGGTGGGTTTCCGCCACTTCGACTGCGCCGAGCGTTATCGCAACGAAACGCAGGTCGGCGTGGCGTTTCAGCAGGTCTTCGCTGCCGGCCGGATTCGTCGCGAAGACGTGTTCATCACCACCAAATTGTGGAACACCAACCACCGGCCCGAGCGGGTCAAGCCGGCCTTCGAGGCGAGCTGTCAGCGTCTGCAAACCGACTACATCGATTGCTACCTGATCCATACGCCGTTCGCGTTTCAGGCGGGGGATGATCAGGACCCGCGCGACGTGTTTGGCCACGTGATCTACGATGGCGAGATTAGCTTGCTCGATACCTGGCGTGCGCTGGAGAACTTGGTGGATGAAGGCCGCTGCAAGTCCATTGGCCTGTCAGACATCACGTTGGAGGCGTTGAAAGAAATTGTCGCGGCAGCACGGATAAAACCGGCCGTGGTGCAAATCGAGTCGCACCCGTACCTGCCGGAATGGGAGATGCTCGAGTTCTGCCAACAGCACGGCATCATCCTTTTGGCGTTCGCGCCGTTGGGTCACGGGATGCAGCCGAACGTGCTTGAAGACGCCGTGCTGACAGGCATCGCCCGGAATGTGCAGAAGACCCCGGCGCAAGTGGCACTGGCCTGGGCGGTGCAGCGTGGCACGGCGTTTCTGACGACCTCGGCGACGCCAGCGCATATTCAGGAGAATTTTGATGTTGCGTCATTGCCGCAACGGGCGATGCGTGAGATCAAGGAAGACATCAGCACGCGGATCCGCTTCAACTCGGTGGTGGAAACCGGGGTGCCGGGGTTTATTGCGCGGCGTCCGGTTTGAGGTCAGTGGCGTGACGCCAATCGAAGCCCTCACCCCCCGCCCTCTCCCGGAGGGAGAGGGAGCCTGATTGGGGGATGTTCAAGTGATTCGCCAAACCGAAAGCATGTTGCCGAATCCATAATCGCCAAGGTTGATCAGGTCGGCGGACAGCGTAAGACACCTCGGTCAGTCCCCTCTCCCTCCGGGAGAGGGTTAGGGTGAGGGGCCACCATTAAAAGTGAACACCGACTCACCAACACCACACAACCCACCATAAGGCGGAACAACGATGGACGTTTTCCAGAGCATGCGTTTCTTCGTCGCCGTCGCGCAAAGCGGCAGCTTTACGGCGGCCGCCCTACTGCTCGACACCACGACAACCAACGTGTCCAAAGCCGTATCCGCCCTTGAAGCCCGCCTGCACACGCGCCTGATCAACCGCACCACCCGCCGCCTCGCCCTGACCGAAGCCGGCTTGCGTTACCTGCAACGCTGCGAGCGCATCCTCGACGATGTACGCGAAGCCGACGAGGAAGCCGGCACCGCACAAACCCTGCCCGTGGGTCGCTTGAAAATCCACGCCATGTCGGCGATCGGCAATCACTATGTGATCGACGCCATCGCCCGCTATCGAGAGATTCACCCCACGGTGATGTTTGATCTGACCCTGACCAACCGCGTGCCCGACCTCCTTGAAGAAGGCTACGACATGTCCATCGTGCTGGCCCGCGAACTGCCGGATTCCGGCTTCGTCGCGCAACGGCTGGGCATCACCTACAGCATCCTCTGCGCGTCGCCGGCTTATCTGGAAAAACGCGGCATGCCCCACTCACCCGACGCCCTGGCCGAACATGAGTGCCTGCGCATCGTCAACACGGTGATGCCAGTGGAGCACTGGATGTTCGAGGGGCCGCAAGGCATGGAGACCATCACCATTCCCGTGTCGCCCTTCCATATCAACACCGCCGACGGCATGACCATCGCGATCAGAAAAGGCATGGGCATCGGCATTCAGCCGATAGCGTCGGCCGTGGACGGTCTGCGGGCGGGGACGTTGGTGCGGGTGTTGCCGGAGTACCGGCTGGAGGAGTTGAACCTGTTCGCGATCTATCCGTCGCGCAAGTTCGTTGATGCAAAAACCAGAACCTGGGTGGATTTTCTCAAGCAGTCGATCCCGGAATTACTGGCATCGGACGAAGATATTGCGGGAGCAAGAAAGCACTGAGTGCAGCAGACAAGGAGTGTCGACCCTCCCTTCTCTGCACTGAATCAACTGGAGCAGCCAGTGCCCATGACCTGGTATTGCAGAACATGGCGCTCGCCATGGGAGTCTTCATAAGTCATCTGAACCGGCACCGGCGCGCATTCATTCGCCGGCTCAGTGATCGAGATCACGTGTTCAATGTCGAGTTTGGTCGAGTAGGCATAGGTTTCGACCGGCAGGTTTTGTGTATCCGTCGCATCCGCATGCGCCTGTGCGCCCAGACTGCCAAGCAATAACGCCAACGCCATTTTCATTGTGTTCATGATGTTCACCGTCTCGTTGAGTGGGCCGCTTCAGCGTGATTGCTGCTGGCCTGGAGACGATGCTAGGGAATGACAGTGGCGGGAAAAATCGGGCGGAGGGACAAACACTGTTGCCAAATCGGAGGTGAATGGCAGCATACGGATCAGCGGGTGTTCGACCAGACTCAGGCGAGGTAAAAGAAGTACAGCGCCAAACCCAGCAATTGCATGATCAGCAGGATCGCCAGCACGTGGTTACAGCCCTTCCACGCCGTGCTTACCGGTTGGTTTTTTGCCACTCGGTAGCGAAGATAACTGTCGAGTGACAGCGACGCCGTGGGGATGAGTACGAACAGAAACATCAAAAAGAAATTAAACATTTCCTTTGCTCATCGACTCCCAGCCTGTAACCGAGGTTGTTCGCGGCATCCTGCTCTGCTCAAGTCACTTGATCAGATAGCGTAGCTGATAGGTTTCGCCCGGAAGGTGCGGGGTTCTTCGTCGGTGTGAACCTCTGGCAACGGGACAAGCCATTGACGTGCACCCCCTCAAAGCCGCCATTAAGTGGCAGAATCCCCGGACCCTGATCATTTCGGAGACCACAATGCTTCGCGTGTTTGAACAACGACTCGACCCCTTCCCACCCGACGAAGCACCACCCCCGCCCGTCGGCCTGATGCGGTTCCTGTGGGCCTGCACACGTGGTGCACGCGGTTATATCCTTGCGTTGGCGCTGCTCAGTGCAGGTGTGTCGATCTACGAAGCCTGGCTGTTTTCCTTTCTTGGTCAGGTCGTCGATCTGCTCTCGACGTGGCAGGCCGGCGGAGGTGTCAACGCGCAGGAAAGTCGTGTGCTGTGGGGTATCGGCATCGTGCTGTTCATCAGCATCGGGCTGGTGGCGCTGCGCACCATGGTCCAGCACCAGATATTGGCGATCAACTTGCCGTTACGGCTGCGCTGGGACTTCCATCGGCTGATGCTGCGGCAAAGCCTGTCTTTCTTCTCCGATGAGTTTTCCGGGCGAGTCACGACCAAGGTCATGCAGACCGCGCTGGCCGTGCGCGAAGTCTTGTTCACGCTCATCGAAATCGCCCCGGGCATCGGCGTTTACTTCATTGCGATCATCGCTCTGGCCGGCGGTTTTGCCTTGAAACTGATGCTGCCGTTCATTATCTGGGTCGCGCTGTTCGGGCTGGCCATGGTGTATTTCGTGCCGCGCTTGGGCCAAGTCGGCCAGGAACAGGCCGATGCGCGATCATCGATGACCGGGCGCATCGCCGACGCCTACACCAACATCACCACGGTGAAACTGTTCTCGCACTCCAAGCGTGAGGCGCACTTTGCTCGCGCGGCCATGGAGGATTTCAAGCTCACCGGTTTCCGCCAGATGCGTCTGGTCAGTCAGTTCGAAATTGTCAATCAGGCGCTGGTGGTCGGGCTGATTATCGGTGCCGGCGGCTATGCCCTGTGGCTGTGGCATCTGGGTCAGGTCGGTACCGGTGCGGTGGCGGCGATTACTGCCATGGCATTGCGCATCAACGGCATGTCGCACTGGATCATGTGGCAAATGACATCGCTGTTCGAAAACATTGGCACCGTCCAGGACGGCATGGCCACCCTCACCCGTGGCCCCAAGGTGCAGGATGCGCCGAACGCCGGCGTACTGGTGCCGGCGGGCGGCGCGGTGACGTTCGACAAGGTCAATTTCAACTACAACGGCGAACGTCAGGTGCTCGACAATTTGAGCCTGAGCATCCGCGCTGGCGAGAAAATCGGCTTGGTCGGCCGCTCCGGTGCGGGCAAATCGACGCTGATCAATCTGCTGCTGCGCTTCTATGACGTTGACAGCGGGGAGATTCGCATCGACGGGCAAAACATCGCGAAGGTGAGCCAAGACAGTCTGCGCAGCGCCATCGGCATGGTCACCCAGGACACGTCGCTGCTGCACCGCTCGATACGCGACAACATCGCCTACGGCCGCCCGGACGCCACCGACGAAGACATCCGCCGCGCCGCCGCCAACGCACAGGCCGACGGTTTCATCAGCCAACTCAGCGACAAACAAGGTCACAGCGGCTACGACACGCTGGTCGGCGAGCGCGGCATCAAGCTGTCGGGCGGTCAGCGCCAACGTATCGCCATCGCCCGAGTGATGCTGAAGAACGCGCCTATTCTGTTGCTCGACGAAGCTACCAGCGCGCTCGACTCGGAAGTCGAAGTGGCCATTCAGGAAAGCCTTGATGAAATGATGCAGGGCAAAACCGTCATCGCCATCGCCCATCGACTGTCAACGATTGCCGCGATGGATCGACTGATCGTCATGGATGAGGGGCGGATTATCGAGCAAGGGACGCACACTGAGTTGCTGAGCAGGAACGGCATTTATGCGCGGCTCTGGCAGCATCAGAGTGGTGGTTTTCTGGGTGAGGATCAGGGGGTGGCGGCGGCGATGGATCAGGCTTGAGGGGGCTGATCTCGGAGCAGTCGTTTATGAGCGGCTGCTATCGAGCCGAAAGCAGCCACTTCGAGACCAACTGCCTTCGCGCCTGGTTCATACGGCACTGACAGGCAGGCTCGAAAAAGACTTCTCAGGGACAGTTTTTATTTCACCCATATCTGCCATGGGAGCCTGCCGAGAGAGCGCCAGCCTGCGGAGTGAGGCCTGTCCGCAGGGCTCTTGCGAGCGGATGCTATCCGCTCATTCTTGAATGTCAGAGTGCAGCCGTTTGTGGTTGTGCGCGTGGACGTACAACCCAATCAGCAATGGATTCCGGCACTTCCGGGGGTTCAGGGGATTCACCAATCAAAGCAAATATTCGGGCAGGCTCTACGACTTTGCGTGAACGGTCGACCAAGAGTGCCTTGACGTTGGCCACTGCCGACACTTTCGACCCAACCATGAAAACATGCTGGAAGTAAAACCACTTTTCATCCCAGTAAAGCAGTTCGGTTTTAATTTCAAACCGCTGAAACAGCTTTATGGACTTTTTGTATTCAATGTCAACATTGCCTACCAGAGGCATCCAGCCGTTTTTCAGAATCCCTCCAAGCGTGCCGACAGACCACAGGAAATGCAGCCTGCCCAAATCAGCGAGCGATAGAAAACGACCGTTATTGATGTGCATGTTCAAATCGATATCAAGCGGTGTGGCGGTGAATCCAATCGTCGTCGCGCTCCTGAAGTGGCCAGGCTTGCGCCATCTCTTGATAAAACCTACCAACGACATCACAAATAATCTGAAAAACAGGTTCATTGGCTAACGGCCTCGGCGGATCGTGAGAGGTTGTTGTAAAGAGATCTGATTTTGGCTCGGTCGATTTTCCCACTGGTCGTCTTGGACAGCTGACTCGCCGCAATGATGTCGATAGTGGTTATCTGGATTCCCAGTTCGTCACTGATCTTTCTGCGCACGATTTGGGTCAGGCTTGATGTGTCATGGCCTTTGGCTGGGACGATCAGTAACGCGCATTCTTCAGTGTCCGACTCAGTCAGTGGAACTGCTGCAACACCCCGGACACCTTCGACTTCAGCGGCGTAACTTTCAATGTCATTGGCGAAGTAATTGGCGCCATTGATAATGATGACTTCCTTGCTTCGACCGACGACATACAGGTTCCCCTCAAACAGGAAGCCTATATCACCGGTCAAGAACCAGCCGTTTTCAAGCATTGCA
Organism: Pseudomonas sp. 43A; assembly: GCF_013363935.1. NCBI lineage: Bacteria > Pseudomonadati > Pseudomonadota > Gammaproteobacteria > Pseudomonadales > Pseudomonadaceae > Pseudomonas > Pseudomonas sp. 43A. Next base: position 3,509,366 of record NZ_CP054880.1, on the reverse strand, counting down.
GCGGTATTTTTCTGGTCATTGTCATAGGCGCAGCACACCGAATTCCCTTTCAGCGCAATCTCACCCAACAGCAGTGAGGTATCCACGAAATCCAGGTTGTCGACATGAATACTGACGTCTACATGACGGATGGGTTTTCCGCACGACACGATCTCTTTGTTCCCCGGCGCATCGCGGCCCGCGAGCACGACCCTGCCGTTGTTCAATGCCTCACGATCAACAAATACACTTTGCATGCCCTCACCCACCGTGGTGAACGTTGCACCCAGCGTCGCTTCGGCCATTCCATAAAGGGGCATGATCGAGCGTGCGGAGAATCCGTAAGGCGCAAAAGTCTGGGTAAAAGCGCGCATGACTTTAGGGTTGATGGGTTCCGCCCCACTCGTGGCAGAGCGCCAGGAGGTTAAATTCAGGTCCGACAAGGCATCAGCGTTGAAGCGTTCAAGACAATACTTGTAGGCAAAATTGGGTGCTGGTGAAATCTCCAGGGAAAAATCGGAGATGGCCTTTAACCAGCTTAACGGTGCTTTTACAAAATCTGCGGTTCGCATTATGTAAGAGTCCGAGCCAGCAAACACGGGCAGTAGCAACCCACCGATCAAGCCCATGTCATGAAAGAACGGCAACCAGGTAACACCGGCAGACTCTGCGTTCATTTCAAATGATTCGCACATTGCGGCAACATTCAAAATCAGATTTTCTTGAGAAACCACGACCCCTTTTGGGTCCGAAGTACTGCCCGAGGTGTACTGGATCAGCGCGGTGTCACTGATTGCATTTGGGCGCTGACGGGGTGTCACTGCATCGCTTTCACCCAGAGCGCTGAACTCATCAAGCGTCTGTACGATCGAGCTGGTTTGAGCACCTAAAGATTCTTTGACCTCTTCACTGAGCGATTCAGAAACCAGAAACCTGTGGATCGTTGACTGCCTGGCAATAAGACCCACACGCCTATAGAAGCTCTGCAACGGCGAAAAAGGTTGCGGTGGTGCGATGGGGACCGGCACACCGCCGGCAAACAAGACTGCAAAGAAGCTTTCGATAAAGCTGAGTTCGTTGAAAAATATCAATCCCACTCGTTCGTTGAACGTCAAGCATTCCTGCATTGCACTGGCGCGGGCCTGTGCGCGCCCATGAAGGCTGGCATAACTCAAAAACGACGAAACCTTGCCATTCTTGATGACGTGAAATCCACGCTCTGGTGACAGTTCGGCTGTACGTGTAAGTGCAGTCAGTATTGTATTCACATCATTCCCTGATTTTACAAACCACCAAAAAGCGCCTTGCCGTCTATTGACTGACTGCAAAGCGCCACATCAGTCGCCGGTCAATTAATAGCGAGAGACTCTTCCTGATTAGCTTTAATCAGCCGCTGAACAGCGGCAATCAGCTGCTCCGCGGTTTCGATCGTGTAAGTTGCATCATCGGGCATTTCCACATCGTATTTTTTCTCAATCATCAAAATCATTTCAACGATCTTCATCGACGTTACACCAAGGTCTCTGATACTGGTGCTTTTCGTCACAGTGCCGGCTTCCAGCCCAACAACCGTAGTAATAATGTCCAGTATGTCGAATTCAATTTCGTTCACAAATCGTTCCCTCGCGGCTAACTTCATGGTTTATATACAACAACGTTCTATGCGGGACTTTAGTCTGCCCACTAAAAACATCTTCGGGCTCAATCACAATCCACGACGCCTCCCCCAAGGCAACCAGATCGCCGGTTTGTGTCAGGAGCCGAGCCTCAGCTTTGATCATACTGCCGGTAATCGAGACGATTTTTCCTGCCACCCGGTACTCTGCAAATGACTCGCAGATACTGATGAAGCGCACTCGGAGTCCCATCGTGACTGCCATTTTTCCGGTAAAGACCATAATGGCTCTTCCCATGGCTTCATCCAGAACGGTCGAAACAATTCCACCGTGGACGATGCCTGGATAAGATTCATACTGACGATCCAGTGATACTCGCGCAGAGACCTCATCCACACCGTCGTCAAACACTAACTTCAAGCCGATATCATTTTGTTCGCTGCAACCAAAACAATTCGAGGTGACACCTGAGTCTTCTACAAGCGTGTCGTTCATGATGTATCACCTACATTCTGGCGCGGATCTCGGCTTTCAGTGAGCGTGTATCGACGATTGCTTTATTGCCGGTGAGATTGCGCAAGGCGCGGTAGACATTGGCATCACCACGTTCATTGTCATCGTCGCCCACCACATCCTGTTCAATTGTCTTGACCGAGTCGGGTGAGTCCGCATTCGGGAAGAACAAACCTGCAGGGTGTTTGACGCCATAGGAGGCATCAATCAGCCAGACGTAAGCCATTTTCAGTGCTTCCAACATATTCACGTCGCTTTCGTCGCACAACTCTTTGCAAAAGACATAGAACGCCTTGGCATGGCGAGACTCGTCCTTGCTGAGCAAACGCCAGATTTTCTTCAGGGTGGGCTCATTCGTTCGGTGGGCGCGCAGGTTGTAGTAGTTGGCCGCACGGTATTCAGAAATCACGTTCATCATCAGCGTGGCGGACGGGTAGTCACCCACCTCATACGGTTTACGCGTAAACATGGCGTGTTTTGAGCGAACCTCAATACCCAATTGCTTCAGGTATTTGGCCTGCACCAAGGCATGCCGAGCCTCTTCGGCTCCCCACATCAATGACCAGGTGGAAAAGCCGAATTCGTCACGCCACTCGTTGAGGAAGTTGTGCGACCCCGGCAATGTCGTATGTTCTACAACAGCACCATCGTGCAGAAGTTGAATGTCCTCGTCGGTCAACAAGCTTCTGTCGATGCCGGAAAGGTCGCCAATTTCTGACCACTCCCATCGCGATTGTTCAAACCAGTCAAAAACCTCGTTGAATTTATTGTCTAGATAAAACTCTTTGATGTTGTGTTTTGACTGAAGCGTGGTAAAAGCAAAAATCGCTTTCTCGATAACTTTTTCAATATCCAATATTTCGGTTTTAGCAGAAACAACATCTTGAATGTCATATTTCACCGAATCTCCGAGAGCGCACACTTTCGGATCATCGCTGACTAATATAACCCGGGTACTGACCAACAGCCCCGGCTTCTTGATAGCCTCCAAAACTTGTTCAACTTCATGCAACTTGTCAGAAGCAATGAGAATGACCGAGCAGTTGGAATTCTGCGAATCCACGTCAACTACAAACTCATGAATGGCTTTTTCGACTACAGCATAACCCTTGCGATCAACGAGCGAGATAGCGGAAGAGTTAACTTCACCGGAATGAAGGTAAAAGATATTCATAGAAGTCCTTTGCAATGTTTACATCTCCATATCGGCACTTGAGCATGCCGCACCAACACTATGACCACCGGGTCAGCTTATAGACCGAAAACCACCCCATGGTCACGGCGAGGCGAGTATATAGACGTTGGATCCAAAAAAATGAGCTAATTAAAGGCCAATCATAAGACCTTTGGCTAATTGCTTAACCAACGAAATCATGATAGGTGAAACAAAAATCACTCAATATACCGATAGGAAATGGAACACCCGTCTCACTTAGGCGTGTCAGCGGCTCATTGATTTGATGAACGCTACGGATACCCGTCGAGGGCAATGCTATGTTATGGACTTGCCGCATCAACATGACGAGCATCATTCTTGAGCGGCAATAAAGAGCAACAGCGCGCGGATAACTTCCGGCATCGGATAAATCAAGGAAAACAGACCAATGCCTAATGCAGTTTTTGTCAGCAGAACCATTTTGTTTGGAGACTGTGATCCCGCAGGATTAGTTTACACTCCCCGTTTTTCATATTTTTCGGTAGAAGCTGTTTATGCTGCACTTGACAAGTGGCTGGGCACACCCGGACTTAGAACTCTGATGGGCTTTGATATATTGCCGCCGGTTCGCGCCATGTCATTGGAGTTACTGGCACCTCTGACGTGGGATGATGAGTTGAACATCAAGGTCAGCGTGGCAAAAGTAGGGATTCACTCTTTCACTTTTCTGGTCGAGGGGTTTATCAGCAATGGAACATTATCTTTCGTAGCGAATATCACTCATGTCTGCGTCTCGCCAGAAACCAAAGAGGTTGTCGCCATTCCGTCACGACTTAGAACGCTTCTTTCATGACTCGCCAAAAACAGGCTATTCCCAAAAACCCGGTCAGGCGTCCGCAACCAGCAGCCGCAATCGGCCAAGAGTCGTCCGGAACGGCTATTGCCCCGAGAAGAAAGAAGACAGGTAAAAAAAGGGGGGATTTCCGGAAAATACATTTGCCCCCCTTTAGCTCTCTACGTGCGTAGACCCAACTGGCGATCTTGCCGGTTCACCTCACAGATTGCGCCCCAAACAGAATGGGAACGGCGTCCAGAAAATGAAGCATTTCAGGCTCCTTGGTGTTCAAGCTTCGCCAACCGTCATCCTCCTCCCTGATTGCGAAGTTCCCACTTTCGAGTTGATCGACCAGCCACTCCATAAACTCATCAACGGACCTGCCGACAACGTATTTATCTTCTTCATCACTGCCAAAATTAATGACTTGTCCCAAGGTTCCGCTCTCCCCCGGATCCAAATCAACACCGAGATGATTGCCACCGTAGTCGAAGGCGAAGGGAATCCAGTATCGATTGGCGTATAGAGCCTGGATAGCGCCGGAGTTTCCCGAAGTGCAGAATGCACTCGCCTCGGTCATTTCTTCGGGCGACCACTCATCGATGATATCTTTCCACGACTCCCAATGTGTCTTGGCCGCTGCCAGCGACAGAAAAACAAGTCCATAAAAAGGCCCTGAGTTCGCAGCACCGTGTTGCCCGTCGTGCAACCTGTAGAGCTGCTTCAAGCTTTCGGGAAAAGGTCGGCCAACAAGGTTTTCGAACTCTTCGATTGCAGCATCCGAACAGCCCGGGGCCAGATCCCGATGTACTTCAGGAAGATGGGTCTCTAACCATTTTTCCAGCCGTTCAATCACTGTCTTCATTAAGCGTTCCCAATTGTGCAAAAAGTGCACGCTAACTTAGATTGAGGCTTTGTGAAAGGCAGACTGAAGCCTGCGCTAATGCAATCTGACCCTCACCGTGAACTCTGGGTGCCCTGCCCCGAGAATGGCTGAAACCGACGATCCGCTCTTGGCGGTTAGCTGCCATTCAGGACGATCCGACAACACCTGCCCGCTGATCACCAGATACCGATTACTGCCGCTTTGAAGAACACGCACTTCTCAACCCACCGGCACCGCAAACACCGCACTGGCCCGCGCGACGTTTCGCTCACCGACATGCAAACTGACGGCAGCAAACGCCAGTTGCCGGCCTTTTTTCGAGTACTCGAGACGCACTTCCAGCCACTCGTTGATTTGCACGGCGCCGAGATAATCCAGGGTCATGCTCGCCGTGATCAAAGGCTGCGGAGGGTCGCTGGAAAATGCCATCGCATATCCCATGCCGACATCGGCCAAAGTCGCCAATACACCGCCATGCAAGGTGCCACGGCCGTTGGCATGGCGTGAGTCAGTCAATAAACCCAACTCCAATTGCAGCCCGCTGCCCCTCGCGTAGATCGGGCCCAGCAAATCCAGCAACGGGCTGCTGCGGGTGAACGGGGTGAATCCCTCGGGAATTGCGCTGGCGTCCATGGTTCCTCCGTGTGCCGGCGACTCACCGGCGTCATTGACCTGAATACTTCGATTCAGTTGGAAGGTTTAGGGGGACTCATGTGACGCGGCAAGCACTATACCGATGCGGAATCTGCAGTGATAAACCGTTGAAGCAGCCTTCCCGATCGATCAGCCCGTTGAAGCCAGATCGCCACGCTCCACCATCCGCACACTGGCAAACGTCGACTCGTTGCGAGCCTGATCGAGCGTCGTCAGTGGTTTGATCGTTGATGGCTGCGTGGTCGCTTTGCGGCTCATCTCAGAACCGCCACGCTCATCACTCGGCGGCACGCCAAAGTGTTCGCGATAGCATTTGGAGAAATGCGGGGTGGAGACGAAACCGCAGACATACGCCAGCTCAACGATCGACAAGGAGGTTTGCTTGAGCAGTTGCCGCGCTCGAATAAGCCGCAACCTCAAGTAGTAGCGTGACGGCGTGCATTGCAGGTATTTCTGAAATAGCCGCTCCAACTGCCGACGTGACAAATCGACGTATTCGGCCAGGTTATCCAGGTCGATCGGCTCTTCGAGATTGGCCTCCATCAAAGCAACAACTTCTTGCAGCTTGGGCTGATGCGTGCCGACCACATGCTTGAGCGGCACGCGTTGATGGTCCTGCTCGGTGCGAATGCGTTCGTAGACAAACATCTCGGAGATGGCGGCGGATAACTCGCGGCCATGATCGCGCGCAATCAGGTGCAGCATCATGTCCAGCGGCGCGGTGCCGCCGGAACTGGTGAAGCGATTGCGGTCGAGGGTAAAGAGACTGGTGCTGACGGAGACACGCGGGAAAGCTTCCTGCATGGCTGCCAGAAATTCCCAATGCACGCTGCACTCGTAGCCATCGAGCAGCCCGGCCTTGGCGAGCGCCCAACTGCCGGTGCAAACCCCGCCCAAGCGTTTCGATTGACGCGCCAGAGCTTGCAGCCAGATCGTGTGCTCGCGGGTAATCACGCTCTGGATGCCGACGCCTCCGCACACTATGACGGTCTCCGCCACGGCGGGATTGCTCCACGACGAATCCGGCGTGATCGGCACGCCATCGCTGGCCCAGACCGGTGCTCCACCGGGGCTGAAGGTATGCCAGCGATACAGCGCCCGCCCCGACAATTGATTGGCCATGCGCAATGGCTCGACGGCGGACGCCAGCGACATCAGGGTGAATTTGTCCAACAGCAGAAAACCAACGGATTGCGTCCTACCGTCGGCCACGAAGGGGGTCGATGACATCATGTCCTCATAAAGATCGGCCTGAGATGCAGGCGTCGGTCATATCCCTCGGTCTTCGCCGAGGGAGTATCAGCTTTGGCGCCAACGCCTACCCCACCGACGTGGCCCTCGCCGCCGGCGCAGGGTGACGCGACGTCACCAGGCCGATAAAGGAAATCGCCAGCGCCAGCCCGATCGTTGTGGTGACTTCGGTGCGGTGTTCCGGGGTGATCATCATCACCGCCAACGCTGCACAAATGAACACGATCACCAGCCATGTCAGCCAGGGAAACAGCCACATGCGAAAGGTCAGCTCGACGTTGCGCTGTTGCAAAATCCGCCGCATGCGCAACTGCGACACCGCAATGGCGAGGTAGACCAGCAAGGCAATCGCCCCGGAACTGGCCAGCAAGAACTGAAACAGCCCCGCAGGCATGAAATAACTCCACACGGTGATAGACGCACCGATCACGGTGCTGGCGATGACCGCTGCGCGCGGAACACCTTCCGAGGACGTCGCCTTCAGCATCTTCGGCGCATCGCCACGACGACCCAGCGAAAACAACATGCGCGAGGCAATGTAGATCGAGGAGTTCATGCAACTGGCTACGGCGATCAGGACGACGATGTCGACCATGAACTTGGCATGGGGAATGTTCATGATTTCCAGGGCCCGCTGATAGGAACCTACCGAGGCCAGCAACGGATCATTCCATGGCACCACGGAGATCACCACGAAGATCGACAGTAAATAGAACACACCGATACGCCAGATCACCGAGCGCGTCGCCTTGGCAATGTTGCGCGACGGATCGTTCGATTCGGCAGCCGCGATGGTCACCGCTTCGGTACCGATGAAACTGAACATGATAGTGATGAAAGCACCGACCACCGCCGACAGGCCGTTGGGTGCAAACCCGCCGTGTTCGGCCATCAGCCCGCTCAAACCGCTGACTTCCCTGTCGGGAATCCAGCCCATCAACACGGCGAAACCAACACCAATAAAACCAATGATCGCCACGACCTTGGCCATGGCGAACCAGAATTCGAACTCACCGTACTTGGACACGCTGAACAGGTTAGTCACCACCAGCGCAATGATCGAGCCCAACGCGAACAGCCAGGCATCGACCTGCGGAAACCATTGGTTCAACACATGCCCGGCGGCCAGCGCTTCGATAGGAATCACCAGCACCCAGAACCACCAATACAGCCAACCGATGGTGAAGCCCGCCCAACGGCCGATTGCCTGATCGGCATAGGTCGAGAAGGAGCCGGTGTCCGGATTAGCCACCGCCATTTCGCCGAGCATGCGCATGACCAGCACGACGAGCAAACCCGAGAACAGATAAGCCAGCAGAACCGCCGGCCCCGCCGCCGCAATGGCATGTCCTGAACCTACGAACAATCCGGCGCCGATAATCCCGGCGATGGACAACATAGTGACGTGACGAGGCTTGAAGCCCTGCGCCAATTGGCTACTCGAATCCGTTGAGTTCGGGCTGATCATTGGTTTTTTATTCTCTGCTGATCGACATTTAAGCGAGTTGACTGCACGAACGATTACCATCGTCGCCTGCTGAACGCCCCTCAAGAAGCCCTCTTCAACCGCCGCAGTTCTTATCAACCCCATGATCTTGATGGGGTTATTTTGATGTGAAGACAGGTCACCTTACCGGGATTGTCCGACAATCCAGTAGCCTGATTGCGTCATTTCCACGTCTGATATCGACATGCGACGACTCTACGCTCACGACAAAAACCAGCGGGTCGCCCATTAACCAAAGGTAATCAGTCCAGTCCGTCGAGCGGTCGTTTGATCCGGTAGCGTCGGTCTTGTGAGGGCTCTGCGCATCGATGCGCCGGTCAGCAAAACTTTTTGTGCTTTCATCAGCCGTCCTGCTGTTCATGGTTGGCGCCAGTGCTGGCGGGCAAAATATTTGATTGCCCGCAAGGACAATGCCTACCTTTCCGCCTTTACATGGAACGACGGTCGATCCTTGTTCTCTACCGCTGAACCTAAAGCGGAGGGATTGACCATGATTGCCCCTGAAACCGGTATGAAACCGGGTGAGCGTTATCGCATTGAAAGCGTCGAGCGCGCGCCGCAATTTCCTGGATTTTTCCTCGACGGCAAGTACTACCTGGGTCCCGAGTTGCAAACGGCCGTGGGCTGGCTCGAAGGGCAGAACTTCTTGTATGACCAACTCGATCCCAATGGCGAACCGGTTTATCCAGACAGAATCGTCGGCACGATCACCGCGCGGACACTGGAGCTGACAGACGGCCTGCGTCTGAGCATCGAGGAAGTGCCCTTTCAGGCAGAAGCCCTTACGCCATTCCAGACGCTTGACGAAGTGACACTTGAAACCCGACCACGGGCGATATCGCAGCGGCATACAGCAGCAGGCTTGCGCAAACCGATACAACCTTCGCCGCTGCTGGTTGCAGGCGCGGCATTGCTGGTCGGGTTGTGCCTGTTGGCGATCAATCGTTCTGGCGGTCGAGTCAAATAGGCTTTACCCGACGCGGGCGGTGGCCGTTTTTTTGTCACGGCCCGCGATCAAAGGCCAAGCACAGCGCTTGCCTCACGCATGAAGATTTCCACGGTTTTCGGACCGATGCCGTCGAACTCCGCCAGCCGTTTCTCAAACACCTGACGATCAGCGCTGGCCTCGACCATATGGCTGACCTTGCCCGCGTACTCGTCATTTAGCCTGCGTGCCAAGGCGTGCAGCCGTACGGCAGTGGTCTCGTCGTAACGCACGTAATGCGCCTCCCCGAGCATCGCGACCAGCTCACGATGGCTGCACGCAGCCAGTTTGCGCGGTGTATCGCGCCCGTGTTTATCGGCAATCACGCGATAGGCTTCGGCGGCGATTTCGGCCTGTATCCGCTTGCCCATCAGGAAACTGGCAAGCAGCCATTTGAACAGCGCAGCGTCATCGTTGTGCTTGAGCTGAATGTTCAAATCCTCGGCGCTGATGGTCTTGTTCACCGGTTATCTCCGGGGTTGAAATCGATGGGATTTTTCGTCCCCTTGTCTACTCGGCAAGGCTTGATCTTTAGGCTTGCGCCCGTTCCAACCGTTCAACTCAAAACAATTGTCAGCAGCCTGAAACAAACCCAGAAAATCCTTTGAATTTTTTCCGTCGGCAAAACTCATTTGCGTATGAGCGTAAGGAGGAACGCATGAGCAACGTCGACATCTTCGTCATCGAATACAAACTTCACGGCCAGCCAAAGTCATTCGTCATCCGCGCAAAAACCATGCGCAACGTTGACGCATGGCATTGGGCGAGTTGCGACGCCGGCATTGCGCCGATTCCCAAACCCGGCAAGCCACCGTTGAAAGTCATCTCCAAACCCCAGGCCGAACGGTTTGGCATCACCGAGGTGAAATGGCGCGAAACGGCGACGGTGGACTGGATGGAGGCTTAGTCATGCTCAAACAGATCGGTAATACGCCGGATGGTGGGATTTGGCAGTCGCCGTGAGGCTCCTCAAGCGCCACGCCAACGCCTGGCGGATACAAACCCTGGCATCCCGCGGATATCTCGGGCTGGCACGTAAACTAGAAATCAGCGCCTGCTTTTGGGTGGCCCATAGAGTTCGATTTCCCAGTCCTCAAAAGGCGGTGTTACTTCGAAAGACCGATCGCAGTATGACCGTAGGTAGTCAGTCGCCCTTTTTTGCGCGTAAGTGAAATTGAGGACATTGCCTTCGTCGTCCATCTCTATGACATTCGCAAATATCGCAAAGACCAGTTCAATCGCACTGGGCTCTGAGCCATACATATCGAGGTACTTCACGTCCTTGAGCATGTAGTGGCTTCCACTGGCCATGAAGTATGCGAACGTTCGGAGTGCTCCGCTGAAATCGTTACTTAGCTTTTTCATATCAGGTTCTTGTAGGCAACATTAAGGATTTGTTGAGATCTCCAACGCGTCATCCAGGTCATCACGTTTGAGCTGGAACTTCACGTTTATCGTTCCAATGTCTATTCCCGCATCTCTCTGCGCATATTGTTCAAAAGCAGATGCAATCAGAGAAAAGTATCCACGCGAATGAAAGGAATCAGTATTGAAAGCAATCAGGTCCTGATCGTCCAGCAACCACGATCGGTCTATATTTTTCGGGGTGTATAAGCCGAGAACGTGACGCACGGTGACTGCACCTGATTACGGGCTGAATAACGGAAGACCTAGCGTAAGAGGAGCCCCATCTATTTGCTATCATCCTGATGCTTTTTTTGTGGCCGGATGCGCGAGCGGCACGCCCACGTAGTGTCTCGCGTTGGCCACCAGCGGTCCGGCAATTCGACTATTCATGTAAGGCACGTTAATGACCTCCGAATTGGCAGTCTCGAATCTTTTAGGGCCATGGCACGGGGATGTCCATACAGGGCTGATGCAACGCTGCCAGGAGTCATGGGATACACCGCTAGTGCATTTGAGCGATCTTATGGTCGCTACTTTCTTGAATCAGGATATCGCTCCTGAACAGCTGTTGATCGAGGCAAAAGAGCGCATCGAAGTGCGCGAAAGAGATGGCTCCGAGTACTTCGACGGCCAGCTTCTCGAAGCGATAGAAAATGTGAGGTCTCGGGGGCTGGATTTTTCTGGAGTTTGATATGGGGTTCTCCTCCACGCTATGGGCTTGGTACGGCCAGAATGAGTACAAGCAGGTTCTTGCCGTGTGCGAGGTCATCGAAGCGCTTGGGTTTCTGGCCCAACCCTCGGACATACAGCAGAAAACTATCCCGGATTGCCCCGCCTGTGAAGTCTGGTCCGAGATGCTTCTTCCGATAGAAAAGCTACTTTCAATCTGCGGCAGAGGGCTACCGGAAGACGTGAAGAGTCGACTGGAAGACATTTGGCAGCGATGCAATAGCCTTACCGAGGCCGCATTTCATTGCAATGATCGCCTGATCTTTGAGCATGAAGAATGGATGCCCATCAGGACGCGAGCCACAGAGCTGATGGCTTTAATGGAGTCGACGGAAATCCACCCATTCCTGGGTGACTTGCTATTGGACTGTAAAAAGTTGCTCTCGGAATAATTTGCTGAGTCGTTCACACTTGCCAAAACGGTTTTACGTTTCAACAGTTGAGTGAATTCGCATCACCGCCGACCTGACAGCAAGTCGGCGGTGCTGCGCAGAACGGTTACTGCACTCGCAGTTCCAGCAGCTCACCACCCTCTTTACTCAAACGCTGCAGATACGCACCGGCATCGAGCAACTGATAAGGGAAGTACAGACCTGCCGGAGTGGGTGGTTTGCCATCCAGCCCAAGCAGTCGTTCCAATAACATGGCCACGCTGAGCCCCGTCAACGCTGCGGCACCTGCCGGGTGAACGACGGCATGCCGTGTGTGCAACGCCCGACCCTTGCGATCCTCGCCGACCATTTCGATGAGGATCTCGGTCGACATCGGCCGACCCGCGCGTCGCGAAGAACTCACCCCGCTGGCCAGATTGAACTGCACATTTGGCGCGTCGGTGGCGGCAGCCAGCCCGGTCACATCGATGGACGAGAAGCCAGAGGCTTGCATCGACGTGCCGTCCACCGCCCGGAAGCTGACGTTCTGCTCCTCACCTTCACGCCAGACGTAATTGCCATCGCGCCGCGTCAGGGCGGCGGGCAGCATTTTGCTCAAGTGTTCAAAATCTTTAGCCACGGTCGGCCCGCCGCCGTCCTGCTCGTCAACCAACGCATCAATGCGTATGTCGCGCACCCGGGCAAACGCCTCAGCAATGTGCAGCGCCGCCACCGTCGTCGCGCCCACCATCCATTCGTAACCCAGCACGATGGGCGCCGCGTCAGGGCGATGGATGTAACTGGCGATTTGCGGTGCAATCTCGAAAATGCCGGAAGAAATGCTCAGATGCGGCACCTTGCGCTGCTGCGCGAAACGCAGCCCGGCAAGGGAATGATCCATGTAGAAAACCGCCACGGCGCTGACCGGGCGATCGCCTAGCCCGAGGTCATCGGCAGTTGGGTCAATGACCACCCCCTGCGCCCCGCCCATTTCCTCGGCGGCTTGCTCAGCCTTGGCCAGGTCGCGGCCGCCGATCAGCAACGGGACGTCGGGATAGGCAGCACGCAACGCTTCGGCAGAACGGTGGCCGATGGCGCCGGAGCCGCCCAGAAACAAAATCGGATGAACTGACATGGGTATCCTTCCTCGTCTTTTTTGGGTTGCAACTTAGTGTTGGTGCGTGCCTAGGCGCGAGGGTTCCAGGCCATTGTCTGAGCTGGAGGGCGGGCCGACGAATGTCATTTTGAACGGCGTGTTGATGAGGCGTGTTTAGTAGTTTTTTGTGGTTGTTTAAAAGACACGCCGCGTTACCGGCTCAAGGCTACAACGTCTTGCGCCATTGCCTACGACTACGCCAGAATCCGCCGGCTTGTGCGCCTCAAGGGCCACCGGTAACTTGGTTCGCATCACTGATTCCCAGTGATCGGGTTTAGTAGCCCGTGGTAAATGAAAGTGCACAAGCGTCCATCAAAAGGTATTCACGTACCTGCACTCGATGGCGGCTGTGCGTAGGGCGCCCTTGGGCGCGCCGGCTTTCTTCTTTTCCCCGGTCTACTAACCTGCGTACAGCTGCCACCCCCTGTTTAGTAGCTCGGAGCGGCGGCCACACCACAGGAAAAAGAAGAACATGTTCAAGATCACGCCGAACCCGCCGGAAACAGATCCGGCCTCCCCGTATGAATCCCCCAACTCCAAGAAATTCCACGAAGCCGCCGAGCGCGCCCTCGATTACTACCTCACCCCAACCCAGCGCATCATGGGCAGCGACAAAAAACACGCTCCGATGTTTCTGGCCAATGCCGACTACGACAGCGAGTCCCTGCTCGTCAACGCAAGCGAGTCCCTCAGCTCAGCTACCGAAATGCTCTGCAACTTCGCCGCCCTCCTGGACCCTGGCCACCGCAAAACTGCGCTGGGGATTGCGCAAGTGGTGATGCTGGGGGAGTTGGCGGTGAATCGAGCGCTGGATAATGTTGTGCCGGTGGATTGAGGGGTGATCCCTTTGTGGCGGTGGTGTGGCTGCTGTCACAAAGGGATCAAGATTGCATTGGGCGTCTGCTTTCGGCCAGAAGCGACCGGACTGCCTGATAAATAAATCTGTCCCCATTTCACCCGGCGATGAGTTCCCCTTCCTTGAACCATGAAGGCAATGTGATAGCATGCGCCTGCCCCCGGAGAGGGGGAATTTTTCTACATCCCGCAAGGAATATGCCCCGTGAAAGACTTCGTCATCAGCGTCAATAACACCGTCCTCTATCTCTCCCTGGCGTTCATCTGGCTGGTCGCTATCGTCGCGATTTTCACCAGCGGGTTCCTCCCGGCGCTGGGTATCTTCGTAGCCGGCACCCTGTGCTGGTGCATCATTTCCGGCTTCTGGTTCGTCCAGTCGGCGACCTACGAAGAACTGCGCAAGCTAAACGCAAACAAAGGCTGAAACGTCAGGGTGGAGCAATAAGTGCCCCGCCCTACCCTGAGCGCTTGGTTCCGTGCCGAGCGCTCTCGCCCACTTTGAATGGCTCGCATAAATCCCGCGTTCTCCGAAATCCTGAAATTCCCGCCATTCCATTTCTGCCAATAAAAGCCCAGTACTATCTTTCAAGAAATATCCCCTTCCCTTGTTCTCATCCGCTGAGTGACGAACTAAAGGTGAACACTCCGAGTGAGCTGCTCCTTAGCGAGCAAGGAACAAAGTCTTGGGGCCTGGGTTTATGCCTTACTGCTTCCTATGCAGACCGGCAAAGGCTCGCTCGCAGGTCTATCGGATCGCTTAAAGATTGTTTGCTCTAGGTGTTTACGCACATCGTCCCATTCCATTTGTTGATCGACAGCTTTGATCAGCCAGGCTCCGACCACAATGGGATCGTTGTCGTAGACGTGCTTCCCGGTTCGGGTATAGGTGATCAGCCACCCCGGATAGTCATCCTTGTCGTGGTGATAGTCCCCAAGGTTTGCTTTTACCTGTTCGCCATAGTTGTAGACGTTCGTCAGCACAGCGTATGGCCTTCCGGCTACATACTCATCGACCCGACAGGTATGGGCTGGTGAGAAGGAGTCCTGCATGACGTGCAGCATGCTCCCAAGAGCAACATCCGGCGTGAGAAGGTTGCGGCCCTCATAGTCCGTTCCGGCAGGAGCAAAGAGCGTCCGAACCTTCTCGTTCTTCTTGTCTTCAAGGCAGTAGTTGAGGTCGACCCGAGGCATCCCAAGCTTGATCTCATCTGCCTCAGTCAAAGGGTCGTCTGCCTTGATTTTCTTGATCGCTACCTTGTAGGCGAATTCCATCCAGAGGAGTGCCTCGGATGTGGTTTTTCTTAACCTCGCCTGATCATCCCCAGCGTTGGGTTCGTTCGTCATGAAGTGCAGGTATTGCATCCTGCCGTAGTGGGAATGCCAGGGAAGATAGTCTGCCGCCTTGACCCAGCAGCCACTGACACCGCCTCGGTACTCGGCATGGGTGTCTTCGAATTGCCTCCTTAGCTTGAGCAGCCCAGTGGTGAAATTCGCGCCCTCACCCCAAGTGAACATGAGTGGATCGTCGTTCCACCAACTGCCATAGATGATCCCGTAGGTGGTGTGCTGGGGCTTTGCTCCTTTGGGCCACTCGGCACCAGTGATGAAATTCACTGAGTCACCACTAGCACGGTTCACCAAAGCTACCTTGGGGTTCCTTAGGTAGTAGCCAGGCTCAAGGTACTCATTGATAGCAAAATTGGTGAGATGCTCGTGGACGGTGTTGAAATCATTCTTCAGCCAACACGTATTGATGAACCAAGCCCGGATCCTGCCCTGGTTTGGCACGCCATTTTTTATTTCCAGAACGCGATAACAAGGGTTCACTTGAAATGCGAACGCCTTGGGAGCACAGATCGTGAGGAAGCCAATAATGGTCACTAGAACGGCGCAGCGAATCTGCTTCATGGCGTCTTCCTTAGCGAGGTAGCGATTGGCTATCAAGCATAGCGTACCCCACAGACTCTGGATCCCTCATAGGAATTCGCCTAGGGTTATCTCAGCCCGATGGAGTTTGAGCGGAGCTATGCGAGCAGTAACTCTTAACTACCTGTCCACCAGTTCCGCGGGAGACCAAAAGGCTTGCGTAGTCGGTCGCCCACGTGGTCTGAGATGCACGCCAATATGTTGAGAGATTCCAGGTCAACATGGACGTCCGCTTCGGGTTGATAGCTGCCTACCGTGAACGACTGCTTCTGGCCGAAAGCGGACATTCACGACGATCCGCTTCTGGCCAAAAACAGTCGAAAGCACTCATCGAATGGCACGATTGTGGCTACCTTTGACAAGATCAAATGACCAAGCGCAATGAGAAAAACCCAATGCAGCACGAAGCACAGCTAAAAACCCTGCTCACTCAGGATCCTGCAAGGATGAAAATCCTGCGCATGACTCGCGAACTGAACTTGCCGGACTGCTGGATTGGCGCCGGTTTCGTGCGCAGCCTGGTGTGGGATCATCTGCATCAGCGCCAGTCTTCAGCGCTGCGCGCAGATATCGATGTCATCTGGTTCGACCCGGCACGTGCCAGTGCGCAAACCGATTCGGCACTGGAAGGCACACTGTCGAGCCTCTGTAGCGAATTGAACTGGTCTGTAAAGAATCAGGCGCGAATGCACTTGCGCAACGCCGATGCTCCCTATCGATCGGCTGCCGATGCAATGACCTGTTGGCCCGAAACCGCAACCGCCGTCGCTGTCAGACTTGATCTTCACGACGAGATAGAAGTTTCGGCGCCGTTGGGACTGGAAGATCTGTTCTCGCTGGTAGTGCGCCCAACCGATCGATTCAGAGCCGAAAAACACCCCGTTTTTCTGGACCGCATTTGCTCCAAGGCGTGGCGTGAGACTTGGCCCGATTTGATCTTTGTCACGGAGCGGTGAGTTCACACCCGGTTATTGCCGAAGTACTGCGTTCGCAGACAGCAACTTCTGAGGCTATGATCGCAACATTCCAGCCTTTCCCGAACCCAGCCCCAATGCCCACCTCAAAAACCCGCCCAACCCCCGCCCCGCTCCTCACCCCCGGCGAATCCGTGGTCCTGTTCGACGGCGTCTGCAAACTCTGCAACGGCTGGGCGCGTTTCCTGATCCGCCACGACCACCAACACCGCGTGCGCCTGGCCTCCGTGCAATCTCCCGAAGGCCAAGCCCTCCTCGCATGGGCCGGCCTGCCAGTGGACCAATTCGACACCATGGCCGTCATCCGCGACCACCACTACTGGGAACGCTCGGACGCCTTCTTCGAAGTCATCAGCCAACTCCCGACCCGCTGGCAACCGTTGCAGTTGCTGCGCATTTTCCCTCGTGGCCTGCGCGACTGGGCCTATGACCGCATCGCGCTAAACCGCTATCGCCTGTTCGGCAAATACGACACCTGCCTGCTCCCCACCCCGGACCATGAACAACGCTTCCTGAAAGTTACTGCACCTACAGCAGAAAGCTGAACAACTGCACCGGGGTCATCTTCGTCACCATCATCAGCACGATGACAAACATCCCGGCGAAACCCATCACGCCCATCCAGAACCATTTGCGGTACACGGCTTGATACTGCTCATCGAGCGCCGCGCCCACTTCGTTCGCACTCGCCGCCATTACGCACAGGCGTTTCTGCAACAGCAACACCGGTAACCACAGCGCGCCGACGCAGAAGAAGATGATCAACGAGGTCAGCAACCACTCGGTGCTCATGCTCAGCCCCGACAGGCGCATCAGCAGATAACCGGTGATGATCTGCACGAAACCGGCCGGCGTGGTGATCCACGTGTCGAAGCCGACGACCATGCGCGCGACGAGGGCGATCACTTGCGGGTTGCGCGTGCGGCTGGCGGCGATCAGGTAGAGGTAGGAGCCCATGCCGAAACCGAACAGGAAGATCGCGGCGATGATGTGCAGGTACTTCAGGCACAGGTAGAGCATGTCAGCGCTGCCCGTCCGAGAAGTTCACGGCCAGGCTCAGGTTGGCCGGGTCGTTGATCGCGGCCATGTACTCGGCAACGCTGATTTCGCCCACGCAAGGCCGGGCGCCGGCGGTCGGCACGTAGCCAGCAGCCATTTTTGTCGCCAGGGCCACGGCGGCGCAGCTGGGGATTTCCGGGCCTTTGTCGTTCAGGGCGGTGAGTTGCGCGGTCATCGACAGCGGTTTGCCGTCAACGCCGAGGCCTTGAACGTCGATGTACATCGCGCTTTTGCCATCGCCGAAACGTTCGAAGCGCAGGCCGAGGCGATGCAGTCTGGCCGCCCACAGCGCATGGTCGCGCACCAGTCCGACCTTGAGTGCCTGCGCCAGCAAGCCGTTGGCGATGCCGCCGAGTTTAAGCCCGGCGCCGGCCTTGAAGCTCAGGGTCTGCGCGCCATAACGACGGGCGAAGATGTCCATGTCCGGCACATCGACGTTGGCCAGCAGCCGGGTGCCCATCTGCGGCATTTTGCGCAACGTCAGGTCCAGCCAGCCGGACACTTCATGCACCTTGCCATTCTTGAGTTGCTTGATCGGTTTGCCGGCGTAAGCGAGCACGCCTTCGATGGTCGACAGCCCCGGCATTTTCGCCGAGGAGGAAATGCCATGCTCGATCGAGTCAATGCGCGAAAAGCGTTGGCGCTGCTCATCAATAATGGCTGACGACAACGTTGGCACCGAGCTGCAACCACTGAGGATCGCCACACCCGCCTGCTTCGCCCGCGCATCAAGCACGTCGATGCCATTGACGAAAGTGCGGCAGTCCGCCAAATCGCAATAGTTCACGCCAGCGTCGATGCAGCTCTGCGCAACGGCATAGGATTGCCCTTGAAACGGCCCGCCGGTATGCACGACCAACTGAATGTTCAGCGCGCGCAAAGCAGCTTCGAACTCCGCACCCATGGCATCACCGCACCAGCCTTCGCAGGCGTTGCCCGATTGGCTGTTCAGCTCATCGAGTTTGCGCTGCAATTTGCGCGGATCACGACCCGAAAGCACCAGGCCGATGTCCGGCATCAGCGCCAGATGCCGGCACACAATGCTGCCGAAGTTTCCGTAACCACCGACCACCATCACCCTGAACGGCATGCAATTCTTCCCTAATTCAATCCTTCAAACAGGCGTGAAGGATATAGGGCCGAACGTCAGCAAGCCATTCAATCAGATGCTGCCCCCCATTTGCGGTACTGCCGGGTGCGCAAGGCATTTCCTGGTTGTTGCACAAGCAGCGCGCGCAGCGGTGACCCTGCTCCAGTGGTGTACGGCTCCCTGCCACCCTACCATTTGGACAAACGGAACACCGTCATCGGCCATTGCACTCGCGTCGTGCCGTCATTGAACAGACCGACGCGATCCATTTGTGCAGCAGGCAGCCAGAGTGTGCCGTCGCGATCAAGAAACGGCGCATCGACCCAATGCAGGCGTGGATCGACGATCAACGTCTCGATACGCCCATCAGGCCGGCGAACCCGTATGGCGTCTTGAGCCAGATCGGAGAAGTACAGATTGCCACTGGCATCCATCACGGTGCCCCCGGTGGGTGGCAGGTCAGCAAAGGGTTCAACGCGGCAGGCGAGTTGCGCAGGCGTCAGTGCCGAAGCGGTCAGATCAGTGATGCGAACCTTGGACCATGGGCCTTGCAGCGGCCCGAAATACAGCCATTCGCCGTTCGGACTGACCTCCAGTGGGTCGGCATTGACACGAAGCGCAGTACCGTCCGGGGCCTTGAGCGTTTGACCGCCGAGCACAATGTTTCGCTCATGGCCGGCCGTCACCGAACGGTGCCCGTCCAGTACCCGTCTGGCGTCGCCGCTAACGAGATCGAGGACGATGATGCCCGCGTTACCGGCGTCAGTCAGAAAGGCATGCTGGCCTGCAAAACGAACGTCATCGATGTAACTGCCAGGACGGGCGACTTCAGCAGAAAACGGATAACTTTGCAGCACACGCTTTTCAACCAGATCGATGGCGACAAGTTTGGCGCCACCGGTTAGCGGATTTCCGCCAAACTCCGCCGCCCCGGTGTCCACGACCCACAACACGGACTTTTCCAGGCGCAAGGCGTTGATATTCACAAACGCCTTGCGCGGATCTTGCCCCGGCCCCCAGGCATTCCAACTCGGGTCCGGGAAGGCCGAGCGCTGGCCCTGAGCATCGAAAACGCTGAGTTGCGAACCACTGCCGCCCGTCCAGCGAGGACCGGCAACATAGGTCTGACCGTTGAAACGAGCCACTGCGTTCCAGATCTGTTCCTTGCTTTGCAACGCAACCTCAAGCACCGGACTTTGCGGGAACTGGCTTGCACACCCGGCCAGTACGGCTGCAAGCAGCAGCCCACATAACGGGGCGCGTGCGACTTTTACAGACGTGACGCCGAATTCGACAAACGTACCGATCGACATGGATCTGCCTCTGATGTGGGTTGATGAAAGGAGCAACACACGACGTGAAAGCTCAGCAGTTCCAAGGAGCTTCGGCATCGGCGTCGATGCCGTATTTCGCCCGAGCCTGGGTATGTGCCTGCGGATCGACCGAAGCAAGCGCCGCCAAAACGATGTGATAGCGATCCACTTCAAAGAAGCTGCGCAACGCCGCGCGCGTGTCGCTGCGTCCAAATCCGTCGGTGCCCAGGCAGATGCACGGCGCCTGTAAATACGGCACCACCAAGTGTGCATAGGCGCGCACGTAATCACTGGCCGCCACGACTGGCGCGTGACCGGGCAGACAATGCAGCAGGTGACTCTGGCACTCGACATCGCCGCCGAACACTTGCTGACGCTGCACCTCGCGGGCATCCCGGGCGAGTTCGGAGAAGCTGGTCACGCTCCACACTTCGCTGCTGACTTGCCACTCTTGATCCAGCATGTGCGCAGCAGCAATCACCTCGCGCAGAATCGCTCCCGAACCCAGTAAACGAACCGCCGGTACCTCCTCGCCATAGCGGGCATAGAGGCGCATGCCGCGAATCACGTCCGCGTGTTCGTCTGGTTCAAGTGAGGACTGAACGTAGTTCTCGTTGGTTACCGTCAGGTAATAGAACTCATCCTCTTGCTGCTCAAGCATGCGCCGGGCGCCATGGTCGATGATCACCGCCGCCTCGCTGGCAAATGCCGGGTCGTAGGCGCGGCAGTTGGGCACAGTGGCTGCCATCAGCTGACTGGAGCCGTCCTGATGCTGCAGTCCTTCACCGGCCAGCGTTGTGCGCCCCGATGTAGCGCCGATCAAAAAGCCTCTGGCGCGCTGGTCGGCCGCTGCCCAGATCAGATCGCCAATGCGCTGAAAACCGAACATCGAGTAGTAGATGTAGAACGGCAGCATCGGCTCGCCATTGACGCTGTAGGAGGTGGCCGCAGCGATCCAGGAAGAAATCGCGCCGGCTTCGGTGATGCCTTCTTCAAGCAGTTGTCCGTCGGTCGATTCCTTGTAATAGAGCAGCGCGCCGGCATCTTCTGGCTCGTACAACTGGCCGACAGATGAATAAATCCCGATCTGCCGGAACAGATTCGCCATGCCGAATGTGCGCGCTTCATCGGCGACAATCGGCACAATGCGCGGGCCCAATTGTTTGTCCCTGATCAGATGGGTGAACAGTCGCACCACCGCCATCGTCGTCGAGTTTTCACGCTCATCGGCCTTCAGCGCAAAACGGCCATAGCTGTCGAGCGGTGGCACGGCTATTGGTGCAGCCACACCGTTGCGCTTGGGCAAGTAACCGCCGAGTGCCCGTCGCTGCTGATGCAGATATCGCAGCTCGGGGCTGTCGTCGGCCGGTTTGTAGAAGCGCATTTGTGCCACGGCCTCATCGTCCAGCGGCAAGGCGAAACGATCACGGAAGGCCTTGAGCACCTCGATATCGAGTTTTTTCTGCTGGTGCGAGGTGTTGCGCGACTCGCCGATCTGGCCCATGCCGAAACCTTTCTTGGTTTTGGCGAGCACCACGGTCGGCCTGCCCTTGTGCTTGCGCGCGGCCTCGAACGCGGCATGCAACTTACGAAAGTCGTGACCGCCCCGGCGCAACGCATTGATCTGCTCCGGGCTCATGTCTGCAACCAGCGCCTGCAACTGCGGGTCCTGGTCGAAGAAATGGCTGCGGTTATACGCACCGTCATTGGCCCCCAGATTCTGGTACTCGCCATCCACCATCCCGGCGAAGTGGCGTAACAGTGCATGGCCGTCATCGCGGGCAAACAATGGGTCCCAGTCCGAACCCCACAACACCTTAATCACATTCCAGCCGGCGCCGCTGAACAGTGACTCCAGTTCCTGAACGATTTGCCCGTTGCCGCGTACGGGTCCGTCGAGACGCTGCAGATTGCAGTTAATCACGAAGGTGACGTTGTCAAGATTCTCCCGCGCTGCCAGCGAAAGCGCCGCGATGGACTCAGGCTCGTCCATCTCGCCATCACCAAAAACGCCCCAGACATGCCGCCCCTCCGTCGAGGCAATCCCACGATGCTGCAAATACCGCAGGAACCGTGCCTGGTAAATCGCATTGATCGGGCCAAT
This sequence comes from Pseudomonas sp. 43A, assembly GCF_013363935.1. NCBI lineage: Bacteria > Pseudomonadati > Pseudomonadota > Gammaproteobacteria > Pseudomonadales > Pseudomonadaceae > Pseudomonas > Pseudomonas sp. 43A. The sequence goes on along the minus strand of NZ_CP054880.1, from coordinate 3,487,000 downwards.
ACCCATTGAGCCCGTGGGAAACTGCCAGAAGTCGGGCATCAGCCAAGGATGCGGATAGGAACACAATCCGCCGCCCTTCACTTCTTGCCGGTAACGCTCCAGTTGCGACGCCTGCAAACGTCCTTCAAGAAAAGCCCGCGCGTACACCCCGGGGGCGGAGTGCGCCTGGAAATAAACCAGATCACCCCGCCCGGCTTCGCTGTCCGCACGGAAAAAGTGATTGAAGCCGACCTCGAAAATTTCCGCCGCCGAGGCATAACTGGCGATGTGCCCACCCAATTCGCCATAGGCCTTGTTCGCCTTCGCCACCATGGCCAGGGCGTTCCAGCGAATGATCGAGGTGATGCGCTCCTCCATCACCAGATCCCCGGGATAAACCGGCTGCTGTTCGAGCGCGATGGTGTTCTGGTACAGCGAATACGCACTCGCCGTCGTTTGCACGCCGAGACGGCTGGCCTGCTCGGCCAGTCGCAGCAGCAAAAATCGCACGCGCGGTCTGCCGCCGACTTTGGCGACACCTGCCAGGGCTTCCAGCCACTCATTGGTTTCAATGGCATCGATGTCTTCGTGAACCGGCGTTCCGTGGGTTGGCCGTTGCGCGGTATCTTTCATGGCTGCACACCCTGACAGGTTGAATGGACGACTGGATCAGTTCGAGACGTGCTCAAGAAATATCAGTTGCAGTGGTTCCTCCAGCAGGTCATCTGCCGCAGCGGCAAAGCGCTTGAAGTAAGGCATGGCGAAATGCGCATCCAGTGCCGCCTGATCCTTGAAGGCCTCGCGCATGTAGAACGTGCCGCGCTGGTCGCGCAGTTCAAACAACACATAGTCGAGATTGCCCGGCTCTGCGCGTGTCGGTTCAACCAGCGCCAGCAAGCCTTGTTTCAAGGCCTGCTCCTGGCCTGCCCTGGCCTTGAGCACGGCAATCGAGATCAATGGTTCGGCAGACTTGCTCATCTTCAATACTCCAGGGACCGGTTGCATTCAGAGAAAGGTAAACAGCGACTGGGACGGCAAGCGGGACTTGGGCAGGCCTGCGTTGAAGTCTTCGCTGCTGTGATAGCCCAGGCTCACCACGACCAGACTGGTGAAGCCCTGTTCGCGCAGGCCCAGTTCACTGTCGAGGACTTTGCTGTCGAAACCTTCCATCGGCGTCGCGTCGATACCCAGCGAGGCGGCACCCAGCAGCAATGTGCCCAGCGCGAGGTAGGTCTGCTTTTCCATCCAGTGCTGCAGGTCTTTCTGATCGAAGCGATGCAGATCGACAAAACCGCGCCGTCCACGCTCCTGCCCTGCTCGCGCCTCGGCATTGTGAAAACGCCCGTCCATGGCTTCCTGAGCCAGCAACGCTTGCAGGTATTCCTCCGGCAGATGCGTGCGAGTGCAAAAGACGATGACGTGCGACGCGTTGAGTATTTTTGGCTGATTGAAGCTGAACGGTCCCTGGGTACTGTGGGCGATTCGCGCCCGGCTCTGATCACTCTCGGCAACCACGAAATGCCAAGGCTGGGAGTTGACCGACGACGGGCTGTTGCGCAGTTGTTCCAGCAGCAACTCCAGTGTGTGCCTGGGAATCTTGCGGTCGGCATCGAAAACTTTTGTGGTGAATCGGCGCTTGGCCAGAGAAACGAGATCCATGATTGAACTCCTGATCTGAAAAGTGAAAACGCAGAACTCAATGCAGCGTGAAAATCAGCGCGTTGGCGCCGGCGCTGCGTCGATCTTCAGGCGCATCAGGCTGTAAGGTTTTTGCCGCTGATCCTGCCCGGAACGGAATGCCGCCTGGCGATGCAACTGGTTGGCGATGAAATACAGATAGCCATCGGGGCCAATGGACAATGTGTCTGGCCAGAGCAGACGCGGGTCGTGGACCAGCGTTTGCCATTGGCCGTCCGGCAGGCGTTTGCGGATCGCGTTGTGCTCGTAATCGCCGGCATAGATGGCGCCGGCGGCGTCAGCCTCCAGACCATCGGACGCGCCCTTCTCCCCCAGATCCTGCACGGCAGCCGTCAGTTGCTGTTCACTGAAGTTGGCATCACGCAGCAACGCGGTGGCCACCGAATACAGGTGGCGACTCGACAGCGGTGTGAAATACAGCGTCTTGCCGTCCGCCGACAGCGCGATGCCGTCCGAAGCCACGCCCAGCGGTTTGCGCTTGCCGTCCGGACTTTCAACGGTGAGTGGCAGGCCTTCAACCACCGGGACAAACGTCGGGTCGACCGAGGTTGCCGGCACACCGCTCAAACGGCGCATGGCACTGCCGCTGGCGATGTCCATGACGATGATCGCGCCCGGTCCGCGCAGGGACGAGTCAGTGAGATAGACCGTCCCCTCGGGGCCTGTGCGAAAGTCGAAACGCATGTCGTTGACGTAGGTGCTCGGCAACATGACGTTGTCCGGGAACACCAGACGCTTGACGATCTGGTTGGTGACCAGGTCCACCGCGATCAGCTTCGCGCCTTTGGGTTTTGGGTCGGCGAAGCCCGGCGCGGCGGTATCGAGCAACCAGACACGGCCCCGCCCGTCGGCCACCACGCTCTGTACGCTGATCAGACCATCACTGGGATCGTTGAGGTTTTCCTGGTTGATCGCCGCGTTCGGGTAAGCCACGACTTTGCCGTCGCGGATCTCGCCCACGGTGAACGGCACGTTGTCGCCCCAACGCGGGAAGTTGACGAAGATTCGCCCGGTTTCGGTGACGGTCACGCCGGTGGGCATCGCGTCATAGAACGCATGGACCTGTTCGAGCGTGCCGAAGGATCGGTCGGCGGGGGCATTGGCCGGCAACGGGACGGCGCTGATTGCATGGGCGAACGGCGCCGCCATGACCATGACCAATGCAGCAGAAAGCTTTTTCATACGCATGAGCTGCTCCTGACTGGCCCGCGTGCAGGCCCGTCTGAATGAGTGAAATCAGAAACCTTCGAGCACCAGTTTGCCTCGGGCCTTGCCGCTCTCGACCAAGGCATGGGCACGGCGCATGTTGGCCGCGTTGATCGCGCCAAAATGTTCACCGACCGTCGTTTTCAAAATGCCTTGGTCAATCAGATCGCTGACGCGATTGAGCAGGTGATGCTGCTCGATCATGTCCGCGGTTTCGTACAGCGAACGGGTGAACATCAGCTCCCAGTGCAGCGACAGCGACTTGCGCTTGAGCGGCATCACGTCGAGGCATTCAGGATCGTCGATCACGCCCAGACGCCCTTGTGGTCGAAGCACTTCGATCAACTGCGCAAAATGCTGCTCGGTATGGGTCAGGCTGGCGACATGGCTGACCTCGTCGATGCCCAGTGCCTGCAACTGTGCGAGCAGCGGCTGACTGTGATCGATGACGTGATGCGCGCCCAACTGCCGGACCCAGTCAGCCGTTTCCTGCCGCGAGGCGGTGCCGATGACGGTCAGCCGCGTCAACTGCCGGGCCAGTTGCACCAGCATCGAACCGACGCCGCCCGCTGCACCCGTGATCAACAGGCACTTGCCCTGCCCTGAACCTTCGGTGACACCGAGACGGTCGAACAACAGTTCCCAGGCGGTGATCGAGGTCAACGGCAATGCTGCCGCATCCGCTGCACTTAACGAACGCGGTTTGTGCCCGACGATTCGCTCGTCCACCAGGTGAAATTCGCTATAACTGCCGGTACGGGCAAGGGAGCCTGCGTAGAACACTTCGTCGCCAGGCTGAAACAGTGTCACTTCAGCGCCGACCTCGCGGACGATACCGGCGGCATCCCAGCCGAGGATTTTCGGTTCCTTGGTGAAAGTGCCCGCGCGCACTTTGGTATCGACCGGGTTGACCGACACCGCACGAACTTCCACGAGCAAATCCCGTGGGCCGGGAGTCGGCACCGGCAGGTCGATGTCCTGCAACGATTGCGGATCTTCAATGGGTAAAGCGTGTTGGGTGAAGGTGATGGCTTTCATGGAAACTCGCTGTCTGAAGAGCTGATGTGCTCACTTGCTGCCATCTTCGACTTCCCAGGCACAAAGAAAAACCAGCAGAATGGGCCAACACTTTCACTGCAGGAGTGAAAATGATCCGCATTGATGATCTTGGTTTGTTCACCCGCAGCGCCGCGCTGGGCAGCTTCACCGCTGCCGCCCTTGAGGCCGATTTATTGCCCGGTCAGGTTGCCGCGGCGATCAAGCGTCTGGAGCGTGAACTCGACGTGCGCCTGTTTGCGCGCACCACCCGCAGCCTGCGATTAACCGCCGAGGGCGAGCAATACTTGCCCACCGCCCACTCGGTGCTGGAGGCGCTAAAGCAAGGCAAGGAAAACCTGCGCGGTGAAAACGCCACGTTGCGCGGCGTGCTGCAAGTGACGGCGCCGTCAGATCTGGGGCGCAACATTTTGCTGCCGTGGCTTACGCTGTTTCGCCGCCAGCACCCGGAACTGACCTTGCGATTTTCTCTGTCGGACCAGATCGCAGACTTGTTTCGCGACCCGGTAGACGTGGCGATTCGATACGGCTCGAATGAAGATGCCAACTACGTGGCGCTGCCGCTGGCACCGTGGAACCGGCGGGTGCTGGTCGCGGCACCGGAATACGTGGAGCGCCACGGATACCCGCAAACACCGGACGATCTGCACAACCACCCTTGCCTGCTCTACCAGCAAGGTGGCCGGGTCTACGACAAGTGGAGCCTTGGCAGTGAAACGATCCAGGTCTCGGGACCGATGTTCAGCGACGACGCCGACGTCGTGCGCCGCTGGGCGTTGAGCGGCGAAGGCATCGCCAACAAATCCTGGCTGGACGTCAGTGCAGACGTGATCGCAGGGCGACTGATCGTGCTGCTGAAGGATTTCCCCGGCAATGCCTCACCGTTGAGTCTGGTGTGTCCGCATCGCAAGCAGATCACCCCGGCGGTGTCTCAGCTTTATACGTGGTTGAGTGGCCAGTTTGCCGCTCTGGAACGCATCCAATAGCCCCCCCGGTGTTGCCACATTGACGAACCGCCCGTCGGATGTTCAGATGCCGCCCTGTTTCAGGTGCCCCCTGCCGCCGTGCATGGGGTGAAACGGGAAACCGGTACGTTCTTTTCGAACAAGTCCGGTGCTGCCCCCGCAACGGTATGCGCGTGATGCTTTCGATACACCACTGTGGCCACTCGGCCATGGGAAGGTGAAAGCCTCGATACGCGCGAGCCCGGAGACCGGCCTGAAATTTCGTTTGGCAAAATCCTGCGGTGGGCGGGCATGGGCCGGTATTGGCTGTGCGCGATGCCTTCTCCTGCATGCTCTTCTGCGAAGATCCTTTTCGAGAAGACAATGATTCGACCTTTCAACACTTCTGCTCCATCTCTATTGCTTGGCTGCCTGTTCAGCCCGTTGCTGCTGGCCGACGACGCGCCGCTGGAACTCAATCAGCAAATCGTTTCTGCACCGTCCGTGGAATCCACCACCGTCGCCGACATGGCGAAGTTCGGCAGCAAAGTCGAAATCGTCAGCCGCGAGCAGATCGAGCGCGCCGGCCCCAGCGCCGATGTCAGCCGCGTCATGCAGATGTTCATTCCCGGCCTTTACGTCGCGCCGAAAAACGGTCCGTTCGATTACGGCACCTATTCGCTGCTCGGCGGGCGCAATGACGACACGCTGATCCTGCTCGACGGCGTACGCCTGAACAATCGCCTGTACGGCGGCCTCTATCTGGACACCCTGCCGGCCAACGCCATCGAACGCATCGAAGTGCTCAAAGGTGGCCAGAGCCTGTTGTTCGGCACCCAAGCCGTTTCCGGTGTGATCAACATCGTCACCCGCAGCCCGCAGTCGCGCAAAGCCTCCGGTGAAGTGAATCTGGGCGTCGACAGTTTCGGCGGCACCAGCGAAGACGCGCGGGTCGAGAATATCTTCACCAACGGTTTCGGCGATCTCGGCCTGCTGGCGTACGTCAGCCACAATGTCTCCGACGGTTACCAGCCGTATCGCAACCGCGACATGAAAAACGTCAGCGAGAAGAACCGTGCCTACGAAGTCACCACCTTCGGCGGCAAGGCCATTCAGTCGTTCGGCGATGATTCGCGGCTGGAACTGTTCTACCAATATGCCGACGCCAACCTCGATTTCGCCCGCCCGGTCGACAATCACACGACCACCAACGATCGCGTGCAGCAGATCGCCACGGCGACCTTCGAGCAGAACATCAACGAGCGCCTGAGCTATTTCGTCAAAGGTCATATCAACGACTGGGACACCCGCTACACGCGCGTCAACAACGTCGCCGGCGGCGGCACCAGAGTCATCAACCACAACGACTATTGGGGCTTTACCGACTGGGGCGTGCAGGCCGAAGGCAAAGCGAAACTACCCGGCGGACATGTGTTGGTGTTCGGCAGCGACAACCAATGGTTCAAGGGTCAGGACGATGTGTTGATCATCGACAACGACAAGGCCGAAGCCCACGCCGTCTACACGCAATTGCGCCCGCAGATCGACGCGCTGCCGAACTGGCACCCGAGCATTGGCGTTCGCCACGAAGCCATGAGCGGCGGCGACGGTGCCACGGTCGGCATGCTCACTTCGCTGTATGACCTCACCGACAACTGGTCCGTGCGTGGCCAATACGGCAGCGCCTACAAACTGCCGAACGCCGAGCAGCTGTTCGTCAACGAACCGGGCGATGAGATCGGCAACCGTAATCTCAAACCGGAAAAAAGCCGCAACGCGGAACTGGGTGTCGACTACAAAGGCTTTCTGCTGGATCGCGAATTCAGCGCCAGCGTGACCCTGTTCAAACGCAAGATCGACGACCTGATCACCCTCGACGGCATTCAGTGGGTCAACGGTGAAGGCCTGGTGCGCATGCGCGGTTTCGAGGCTGACGCGAAACTGGCGCTCAACGATCAGTGGAGCCTGCAAGCGGACATGACCCGCAACCTCACCGAATCGCGCACGGGGGCGACCATCAATGACATCCCGAGCTTCTTCGCCCGTTCACGCATGGGTTATGAATCGGAAAATCGCCTGTGGGGTGCCGGCGGCGCGATCCGCTACATCCGCGACATCACCAGTTCGAAACAGGTTGAATACGGCAACTATTCGGTGGTCGACGCCGACGCTTATCGCTACCTCGACAACGCCCACCAACACCGCGTGAGCCTGCTGGTGGAAAACCTGTTCGACCGCGATTACGTCACCAGCCGTTCGAGCAATGTCGACAACCTCGGCCGTCCGTTCACCTCCGAAGTGCGCTACACGTACCGCTTCTGATGAGTGAGATCAAAACCGTCGACGGTGTCGACACGCACCCGGACTGGTCGCACGTGCCTGAGCATGCGCGCCATGTGTTCATCTGCACCGGCCCGCGCTGTACTCAGCGCGGCGCGCAACAGCTATGGAAAACCTTGCGCCGGCACCTGCTGGAGCACGATCGCATCGAAACCCCGGGCGGCGTGTTGCTGACCCGCACGCACTGCCAGTTTCCGTGCAATCTGGGGCCGATCCTGACGGTGTATCCGGAGCGCTGCTGGTATGGCGTGCACAGTAAGGCAGATGTGCAGCGATTGGTCGACGGGCATCTGGTTGGCGGTGAAGTGGTCGAGGATTTGCTGATCAAGGCGCGCACATGAGGAAGCTCTGGTGTGGGCTCGGCGCCCTGCTCTGCTCGTCAGCGCTGCTGGCTGACAGCTTCAGCAATTGCGGCGAAAACTGGCACCTTGCGCCAACATCGCCCGCGCGGATTGTGGCGCTCAACCAGCATGCGGCCGATATCGTGCTGGCCTTGGGTGCGGGGCCATCGTTGGTCGGCGTGGCCTATCTGGATGACACCGCAGCCGGGCAGCGGCCCTCGGAGTATTTCGGCGTGCCGGTGATCGCACGGCAGTACCCGTCCAGCGAGGTGTTGTACGCACTGAAACCGGATCTGGTGATCGGTGGTTTTGCCACGGCGTTCGGCGACGGGGTGACCTCGCGCTCGGGGCTGGTGCGCAATGGCGTGGGATCGTATCTGCTGGAATCCGCCTGCAACGGGCACTCGCTGGATTATTTCGCGCATGTACGCAATGACTTGCTGACGCTGGGCAAGCTGCTGCACCAGCAGCAAAAAGCCCAAGCATTGATCGACTCCATGGAAAAGGACATTGCCAGCGCCAAAGCCTTGGCCGGTGCGGGTAAACCACTGTCGGTGTTCTATCTCGACAGCGAGGTCAAAGGCCTCGACAGTGAAGGTCGACGCGGCTTTGTCACTCCGCTGCTGGCGGCTGCCGGGGCACGCAATGTGTTCGCCGACATTGATCTTTATCGGGTGACCGTCAACAGCGAAACCCTGCTGGCCAGCGACCCCGACGTGATCCTGCTGGCCGACGCCGAATGGTCGCCGGCCAGTCGCAAACGCTATCTGTTGACCCGCGACCCGGTGCTCTCGCAACTGCGCGCCGTGCGCGAAAATCGCCTGATCGACATTCCCTTCACCCATCTGCTGCCAACCCTCAACAGCGGTCGAGTGGCGCTGGACCTGGCCCGCCAGATCAATGCGTTGAACAAAAAATAAATGAACCTGCCGCACCCCACGCCACCTAACGCACAGACCATCAGGAGGTAGCCAATGCAAATCGAAACCGTGTGGATCGTACTGGCGGCAGTTCTTCTGCTAATCGAACTCTGGGCCATCAACCGGGTGCGCAAGAGCGAGGGGAAATCGAGCAATAAAGGCGTGTGGATCGTGCTGATCGTGTTTGTGCCGTTGTTCGGGTTGATTGCCTGGGCGTTGGCGGGGCCCAAGCATGTCCGTCAGCATTCAGCGTCGTAAGCGGATTACTTAGCCGTCGCGCGGTGCTGGCCAGTTGAGAAAGCGGTGATCTGCAATGCTTGCAATGCCTTTTTCATGCAGGCTGCACGAAGGCTTTTTGCCTGTGACGTCGTAAGCCCTTGATCTGTAGCGGTCGATTACCAGCCATGGATTGGCACGCCAAATGCCACTGATTCAGGGCATTCACAGCACCGTGAAACAACGGCCTGTGTTCACTCCGTGACAGCAGAGGCAACGCCATGAACGCCATCGACCTTCTCAAAGCCGATCATGCAAAAGTCAAAGACATCCTCAGCCAACTGAGCGACTCAACCGAGCGCGCACTGAAAAAACGTGTCGAGTTGTTGGGCAAACTGGAAATGGAAATCTCCATCCATACCCGTCTCGAAGAGGAAATCCTCTACCCCGCGTTCAAGGCCGCCGGCAGCAAGGAACAGGACGTCATGTACTTCGAAGCCAAAGAAGAACACCGCACCGTCGATTCACTGGTGCTGCCCGATCTGAAACTGACCGACCCGGGCACCCCGGAGTTTTCCGGCCGGGTGAAAGTGGTCAAGGAACTGCTGGAGCACCATATCGAAGAGGAAGAAACGGAAATGTTCCCTCAGGCGAAAAAGCTCCTGGGCAAGGAAAAACTCGAAGAGCTGGGCGTGCAGATGGAAGCCATGAAGGCCAGCTGCAAGAAGGAGATGGCGGCGGGAAATATGGCTGCCTGATCCGTTGCAAGTTGACGAGCCCGGCTTTGGCCGGGCTTTTTTCTGGTTGCTCGCATTGTCACCCTGCTGCAGGATCAACCGTCGACAACAGGGAATGTTGAAATGAACCAGACAACACATCGGCGAATTGTGGTGGTGGGTGCGGGCATCGTCGGCGCCTCTCTTGCGTATCACCTGTCCGGCAAAGGTGCGCAGGTCACCTTAATTGAGGCCGGAGAGATCGCCAGCGGCGTGACGGCAAGCTCTTTCGCCTGGATCAATACCACACACACCGGCGCTGATCCGATTGCGCAATTACGTGGTGCGGCCATCGAAGCCTACCACCGACTCGAAACCGAGCTCCCGGACTTGCAGATTCACTGGACCGGAGCGCTGTCGTACAGCGAATCTGCAGGGCATCCTGCTGCGGCGACGCTGCTATCGGCTGCCGAGGTGCTTGCCTGCGAGCCCAACCTGAAAAATCCCCCACCCTGCGCGTTGTATCGCGCGGAAGAAGGCGCACTCGACGCCGTGCAGGCCACCCACGCCTTGATGGCCGGCGCCCAGGCGCTCGGGGCGCAATTGCTCACGCAAACCCGAGTGACCGGTTTCAAAACCTGCAACGCAGATGTCACCGGCGTTGAAACCACAGCGGGCACATTTGATGCCGACCTTGTTGTGCTTGCCGCGGGGACCGGCACCCACCAGTTAGCGCAGATGCTCAACGTGACCCTGCCCATCGACGCCTCCCCCGCCATTTTCATCCGCTACAAGACCCAACCGGACCTCGTCAAAGGCATCATTTCCAGCCCCGAAATGGAAATTCGGCAAAGTGCCGGCGGTACGTTGCTGGCCGCTGAAGATTATCTGGGAGAAGCGCCGGGCAACTCGCCGCCAGACATCGCCCGGCAAACCGCCGAAGCCATACGCAAAGCACTTCACGGGGTGGTGTCCATTGCGCCGCAAACCGTTGCCGTCGGATTCCGGCCCATGCCCGCTGATGGCATCCCCGTGGTCGGTTACTTGCCCGGTATCAGCGGAGTTTACGTTTGCGCGATGCATCCCGGTGTGACGCTCGCAGCAATCGTCGGGCGCCTCGCCAGTGAAGAGCTGCTGGATCGCCAGTCATCCGCAGCTCTTGAGCCATGCCGCCCTGGGCGATTCTTTCAGACTTGATTTAGACTTGCCGACGTTTTGCAGCAAAGGATCTGCACGCAACGCAGCGTCATTCCATGCACTGGCAAATCGAGGCAAAACAGGAGAACAGCATTGACGGTACGCAAGGACGCTTCATTCGCCTATCAGGCGGTTTACCACTACCTCCTTGGCCTGATCGAGGCGGCCAGAGGCACAACTGAACAGAAACTGCCGTCCCTGCGACAACTGGCCCTGCGCCTCGGCGTTTCGGTGTCGACAACCAAATACGCCTACGCACTGCTCGAGGACGAAGGCCGGATCCACGCCAAAGCCAGGTTTGGTTATTTCACCCGGTCAATAGCGGCGGCGCCAGTGACCGCCAACGCCGGCGATCTTTTGGACCACGTCTTCGCCAGCGCCCGTCAGCCCGGCATGCTGGCCCTGAGCAGCGATGCGCCGGCGATGCTGCTGTCGCTGCAAGGTCCGTTGTTGACGATGGAGCGCGAACTGACCCGCCAATACCCGCGCTCGCACGCGCCGCTCTATCAGCCCCTCGGCGAGCCGGAATTGCGCGCGGCCCTGGCGGAACACTACACCCGCTCCGCTCACAACCACTGGCAGGCCGAGCACGTCTATATCGGCGCAGACCTGCGCAGCGTGCTGGAATTATCACTCAGTGCCTTGAATCTGGGCGGCAGCGTGGCACTGGTGGAGTCGCCCTGCTCGTGGGCGATTCTGCGCCAGTTGCAGGCGGCCAATATTCGCGTCATCGAAATGCCCCTCGGCGATGACGGCCGCTTCAACCTGCCCGCGCTGAACGAACTGCTCACACGCGAACCGGTGCGCCTGGCGGTGGTCTCCTCCACGGTGAATATTCCTCAGGGCCAGTTGATGCCAGCGCAGGATAAACAGCAGATCTGTCGCTGGCTGGCCGAGCGGGATATCTGGTTGTTTGAAAACGATACGTGGGGCGAATTGAGTTTCTCCGAGTCAGTCTCGCGTTATCGCGACTTCGCCGGCCCGGACAAGCTGCTGGTGTTCTCGACATTCGACAAGATCATTGGCGGCGAAGCGCCGTACGGCTACGTGTTATGTCGCCAGCAGGCCGCGCAACTTCATCGACTGTTTATGCAGCGCGGATTTCGCCTCTCGCCGATGCGGCAGAAAGCGATTGCCAGACTCTACAACTCCAGGCGCATTGACCTGCACCTGACAACGCTGCGAGCGATGTTGCTCAAGCGCATGCAACAGCTGCAAACCTTGCTGGAAGAGCACGGTAGCGGCCAGTGGCAGGTCGTCGTCCCGCACGGTGGCGCGAGCTTCTGGCTCAAAGCGGTGCGCCCGATCGACATGCAGCCTGTGTTCGAGCGCTTGTTGGCCGAACGAATCGTCATCGCCCCCGGCGAAATCTTCAGCCAGCAACGCGCCTGGAAACAGTACCTGCGCCTCAGCTACAGCCTCGACTGGGACAAGGACATCGCCCACGCGGTGCAACGATTGGCGCAGGCGATCACCGAAGAAAACCGCGTCTACAGTCCATAGCAATGCCGCGCCTCAGGAAACCGGCCATGGCGCACATCCTCGGCAAACTGCGCACAAGCCTCGCTGATCACCGCACCGACATCGGCGTAGCGTTTGACGAAACGCGGCAGATGCTCACCGCCCAGGCCGAGTACATCTTCGGTGACCAGCACCTGCCCGTCGCAGGCCGGTGAAGCGCCGATGCCGATGGTGGGCATTTTCGAGTCCATCGTTATCTGCCGCGCCACGCCCTCCGCCACACCTTCGAGCAACAGGCTGAAGGCGCCCGCGTCGAGATTGGCCCGGGCATCTTCGGCAATCACTGCACCGGTTTCAGCGGTCAGGCCCTGAGCCTTGAAACCGCCCATGACATTGACGAACTGCGGCATCAAGCCGACATGGGCCATGACCGGAATCCCGCGCGCCACGAGAAACTCGACCGTCGGCGCCAAGGCCTTGTTGGCTTCCAGTTTGACCGCGTCGCAACCGGTCCGCGCCAATACCTGAGCGCAATTGCGAAAGGCTTGCTCGTGGGATTCCTGATAACTGCCAAATGGCATGTCGGCCACCACACAGGCCAAACGCGAGCTATCGACCACGGCCCGCGTATGGCCGATGATTTCTTCGAGCTGCATGCTCAGCGTCGAGGCGCGGCCATAACCGACCATGGCCGTCGAATCACCGACCAGAATGAAGTCGACGATGGGGTCGATCAATTTGGCGATACTGCTGGAATACGCCGTCAGCGAGACGATTTTCTGTTGGCCTTTCATGGCAACCAGTTGCGGCACGGTCAGGCGTTTGGTGCGGGTATGCAGGCTCATGGGCGACTCCTTGAGGCAGCCGTCCGTAAACGATAAATGTCGTCGAAATCAACGCGAAAATCTTCCATACAGTGCTCAATCCCAAAGGTTTCGAGCGCTCGATTATTCGCCAGACGTAAAAACATTCAATGCACAGATTTGCCTGAAAAAGCGACCCAGGCGCATCCGGCTTCGTTGAAATGCCCGCAGGAACCGGGATGATTTATTTCGCTGTTTACCGCAGGATGCGAAGCTTATGAACTCACCCAAGGAACAATTTTTCTCATGGAAGAAGTCATCAGCTACCGCACAGCCACTGTCGCCGATGCTCTGGCGATGTGCGAACTGGGTCAATTGCTCAACTCGGTACACCACGCCGCCCGCCCCGATATCTACGCGGCCGCGACCGAAGATTTTGCCCGCGACTTGCCGCACTGGTCCGGTGTTTTCGAGAAGCCCGGGCAGATTGTCTTCATCGCCAGTGTTGGTGATCAACCCGCCGCCTTCATCACGGCAAATCTGTCCGCCAGTTCCGGCCCGCTGATGCAGCCACAGAACGTGGTTCGCATCGGCTCGGTCTGTGTGGCCGAGCCGTTTTGGGGGAAAGGCATTGGCCGCGCGCTGATCCAACGGGTTAAAGACTGGGCCATAGAACAGAATGCACAGGACTTGCGCCTGACGGTCTGGCCTTTCAACGAGCGCGCGGTGCGCATATATGCCGAGTTCGGCTTCGAGACCCGTGCCCTTGAGATGGGCGTGCGTTTGTCAGGAGCGCCCAGGTCCGATCATCAATAACCCCTGCGAAATATCCGCATGAACCCTATCGAATGGTCCCATCCTGCCGACAACATCCTGTGTGGACGGCGAGAGGTTTCAACGATGCAAGTCCGTCCCGTATAAAGCTACTTTCAATGACGATTCAAGAGGCTGCAACAATGAGCAATGCCTGGAACGAAGGTTATTTCACCGACGAAGGCTACACCTACAGCTATAGCCGGGAAATCAATCCGGTTTTCCAGCGTTACTGCCTGTTGTTGCGCGGCTTTGCCGGGCTGGACAATCCCGACGGTTACCACTGCGAACTCGGTTTTGGTCAGGGTGTGTCAATCAATATTCACGCCACGGCCAACCCGGCAGGCTTCGTCGGTACGGACTTCCACCCGGGTCAGGCAGCCCACGCCATTGAACTGGCAGCGCTGGGCAACAACGGTGCGCGGCTGTATGACGACAGCTTCGAGCAACTGCTGGCGCGCCATGATCTGCCGCAATTCGACAGCATCAGCCTGCATGGCATCTGGACCTGGGTCAGCCGCGACAACCAGAAACTGATTGTCGAATTCGCCCGCCGCCATCTCAAACCGGGTGGTCATCTGTACGTCAGTTACAACGCATTCCCGGGCTGGTCGCCAGCAGCGCCGTTGCGCCAGTTGTTCAGCCTGCATGACCGCTTTGCCAGTCACTCGACGCGGGCGGATCAGCGCATCGATGCCGCGCTGCAGTTTTCCGAAGCGCTGCTGGCGGCCAACCCCAAGTACGCCATTGCTGCGCCAAGTCTGGGCGCCCGGCTGCAGACCATCAAAGGTCAGGACCGCCAATACGTCGCCCACGAATATTTCAATCGCGACTGGAACTGCATGTATTTCGCCGACATGGTCGACGCGCTGGCCCCGGCCAAGCTCGATTACGTCACGACAGCGGTGCCGCTGGATTGGGTCGATGTACTCAATCTGAGTGGCGAAGCCCTGGCCTTTCTCGACGATATCGAGCACCCGGTGATGCGCGAGCAGGCACGCGACTACTTCGTCAATCAGTCTTTCCGTCGTGATCTGTACGTGCGTGGTGCCAACCGACTCAGCGCTGCCGAGCGCCGGTCGCGCATGCTCAATACGCGATTTGTCCTGATGCAGCCGGCAGAAACCGTAGCGTCCAGCGTCACCGGCCCCGCTGGCGAAGCGTCACTGCAAGCAGAAATTTACGGCCCGGTCCTCGATGCACTCGCGGGCCAGACGTATGAAGCGAGAACGATGCAGCAGTTGCTCGATGCGGTGTCGCCAATGGTCTACGACGATCTGGAACAAGCCATCGCCATCCTGGTCAGCATGGGCGCGGTAGCCCCTTGCCAGAGCGAAGCCGCCGAGGCGCTGGTGTACGAACGCTGCGCCGCGTTCAACCTGCAACTGTGCAAGCGCGCGCTGTTCAACGCCAACATTCAGGTGTTGAGCAGTCCGGTTACCGGTGGTGGCGTCACGGTCACTCGCTTCCAGCAACTGTTCCTGATTGCGATCCGCCAAGGCAAACAGCACCCGGCAGAATGGGCGCAACTGGCGTGGAGCGTCATCGCCGATCAAAACGAAGTGTTGGTCAAGGACGGCAAACCGCTGACCACCGCCGAGGCCAACATCGCCGCACTGACCGAACAGGCCCAGGCCTTCGCCGAACAATCACTGATCGTGCTGAGCGCGTTGAGAATCGTCTGATCGCGGTGGTGGCGCGCAGTGGTGCAGACAGGGAATCCGCTGCCACTCGCGCCATCAGCACGCACCAGTGCCTGTTATCAAAAAGCCCACGGCGGCGCGGGCGCGAACTTCGCTTCGAGCCATTCTCAGCGATACGGCTTAATCAAATGCACCGTTGAGCACCTCATAAATCAGCCCGGTTGCCAGCGCGACCAGGATCAGATCCGTGCCCACCTGCTGCCATTCGTAGCCATCGTAATGCGGCAGATGACCGACCAGGCGTCCATCGAGCTTTTTCGCGATACCGGGCGGCAGTGGCTTGCCGCGTGCAAGATTCTTTTGAATGCCTGGTGGCAGCGCAGGCCCCGGGTTCCAGTAGTCGCGGTAGCCGCCAACAATCCCGAGCACATTGCCGCGATCGATGCTTGGGCCATGACTCCAGTCACCACCCGAGTTGTTGCCCTTGTTGCCGTTACCTTTCTGATTACCGTGGCCCTGCACATTCTGCGAATTACCCTTGCCATTGCCATTGCCCTGGCCCTTTCCATTACCGGAATCAGCCAATGCCATCGCTGAACTGAATACCAGGGCCAGGGAAGAAATCGTTGCAATCAACGTGCGTGACTTGCGGCGCGCCTTCATGGTGGGATGTTCCTGTGTTCTCTTGACGTTACACATCAGCTTAGTTTATTCCGGCTGGCCGATCGTCGATTCCGCCCAGCCCATCGACACCGCCCGACAGGAGCTATTTCATGGAGTTGAAGTTCAGCCACATCGACGTACTGGTCAAAGACCTTGAAGAAGCCTGCGCCTATTACGCGCAGATACTGAAGGCGCGGATCTCCACAACGCAGATCTGGAGTCGCGGTGGCCTGCACGTGCGCTATGCGGTTGCGTTGATCGGTCAGGAACGCTTCATGCTGGTCCAGCCGCTGGCGGGGAATCTCAAGGAACTGTTGGATACGGTGGGCGAAGGCATGATTTACCGTCATTGCTACACGACCCCTGATATCGAACTGGCCTACGACGAACTGGTCGCCAGCGGGGTTCAGCCGGAGGACGAAAACGGCCAGCCGCTGACTCGCGAGAACCTGCAATCGCCGTCCGGGACGCGCATCATCTGGCTGCCGAAACGCTTCGGACATTTCTCGATCGAGATTCTTGAAGAGCGGGCGCTGGGGGCGTTTATCGAGGCGGCGTTTGCTTCCAGATGAAACTCCACCAGCCCTGATCGATACGTCTACGCTGTCTCCATCCCCCGTACACCTGGAGACTTCGTTATGACTCGTCCGCTACTGACCACCCTCGCCCTTATTGCCTTGAGTTTCCAGGCTTATGCCGACGTCGTCCCCTTCCCGCCGACCTTCCATACTCAAGACATCAAAGTCGAAGGCGCGACGATGCACGTGCGAGTTGGTGGCAAAGGCCCCGCCGTAGTGCTGCTGCATGGTTTCGGTGATACCGGCGACATGTGGGCGCCGCTGGCGGCGGATCTGGCCCGCGATCACACCGTGGTGGTACCGGATCTGCGCGGCATGGGTTTGTCTTCGATTCCACAGGGCGGCTACGACAAGAAGACTCAGGCCGGCGACATTCGCCAAGTGTTGAGCGCATTGAAGATCAAGCATTCGGTGGTCATCGGTCACGACATCGGCACCATGGTCGCGTTCGCCTACGCCGCGCGCTATCCCGAGCTGACCGAGCGCCTGGTGGTGATGGATGCACCCGTGCCTGGCATCACCCCGTGGAACGACATCGTTCGTTCGCCGATGCTCTGGCACTTCGACTTCGGCGGTGCGGACATGGAGCGCCTGGTTGCCGGGCGCGAACGCATCTACCTCGACCGCTTCTGGAACGAATTCGCCGGCACCCCCGCCAAAGTCGATGAAGGCACTCGCCAGCACTACGCCAGACTCTACGCCCGCCCCGGCGCGATGCACGCCGCGTTCGCCCAGTTTCGCAGCATTCGTCAGGATGCTCTCGACAACGCTCCCGTCCTGCAGAAACACTTGAGCATGCCGGTGCTGGCCGTGGGCGGTGAAAAGTCCTTCGGCAACAACGAAGCGATCGTCATGCGCAATGCCGCAGATAACGTGACCGAGGTGGTGATCCCGGCGGCGGGCCATTGGTTGATGGAAGAAGCCCCGGCGCCGACCATCAAGGCTGTGCGCGACTTTATCGCCATGTGAGGAATGGGCATTGCCTTGGCCCGAGGCTTACGTCAGGATTCGCCCCTTTTTGAGGGCAAAGTGCATATCTCGTGGCTCGTCCATTGATGTGTACGTTTACGCCCTTCGCTAACCGATATTCAAACGTGCAGACCGGGTAGAAAACATGAATCGCCAAAAGAAACTCAAGCAGTTGTTCAAGGAAAAGGCCAAAAAGGCCAGCGCCAAACTCGCGCCGAAAAAGCCCAAATACATCAGCAAGGCTGACCGCGCGAAACTGGAAGCTGAAGCCGCTGCGCAATCCGTCGGTACCAGCGAGAGCTGATCGCAGCCTTACAAGAACGGTAAAATATTGGCCAGCGCCCGCTCGGTGTAGAGGTCTTTCTCCGCCACCGGCGCCACGTAATGCAGTGCATTGCGCGCGGCCTCCACACTGACAAGACGGGCGATGAACCAGGCCGCCAGATACTGCGAGGCCAGACAGCCGCCTGCGGTGGCGACATTGCCGCTGACTGTAAACGGTTGATGCAGCACCGCTACGCCGGCCTCCTCGACCCACGGTTTGGTGATCAGATCGGTGCAGGCGGGAACGTCGTTCAGCAGTCCCAGCCTGGCCAGGATAAGCGTGCCAGAGCACTGCGAGCCGAGGAGCTGGCGCGCAGGATCAAGGCGCAGACGCGACATCAGTTCGGCATTGGCGACGACATCCCGGGTCAATCTTCCACTACCCACCAGCACAGCATCGGCGTCGCAAGCTTCTTCCAGAGATACTTGCGCCTCAATCGTCAAGCCGTTCATCGACTGCACCTTTGCCTTGGGGCTGGCGATAGACACGCGCCAACCCGGCTGTTGAACCCGGTTGAGAATGCCGAACGCAATCAGCGAATCGAGTTCGTTGAAACCTTCAAACGTCAGGATGGCGATGTGCATGATGAGCCTCAAACCAGATAACCGGAGGCTCATCGTAAAATCGGCGAATCAAGACAATCAATAAATTGTCATGGATACATTGGCGCGGGTCCGCAAGCTCACAACAGCAACGGCCGAAGCGGAATTACTCGCTTCGTCACCAGCGTTGACGTCAACAGCTCACCCGGAAGATGAATTCGTCAACACGTTCAGAAGCCATTATCAAAGCTGCGTTGCTTAGAATGATATAAGGCAAATGATTTGCCGGATAAAAACCCCGACTCATCAGGCTGAGTTCTCAGACCGAGTGGCCCCATGAATCCCCCTCGAATTGGATCTTTGCTTAACCGTTCCTCGCCCTAAACTGGCCACACTCCTCAGTTCGACCAGGAACGCAAACCATGCCTTTAGGCGACTTCGACTGCCAGCCCGCTCTATATGGAAACACCCTGAAGCTCCGGGCATTGGCTGCCAGTGACTTTGAAGCGTTGTTCCTGGCCGCCAGTGATCCGCTCATCTGGGCCGGCCACCCCGCCAGCGATCGCTATGAACGGCAAGTGTTTGAAGCTTACTTCGCCGCACGACTGGCCAGCGCAAAAGCACTCGCCGTCATCGGTCTCGAGTCAGGTCAGATCGTGGGAATGTCCAGCTACTACACGCCGCCCGATCAACCCGAGAGTATCGCCATCGGCTACACCTTTCTGGTACGGGAAAAATGGGGTGGTGATGCCAATCGTGAATTGAAAGCATTGATGCTGGAGCATGCATTCAAGGTCTACGACACCGTCTATTTCCACATCGGCCCCGCCAACCTTCGTTCGCAAAAAGCGCTGTTGAAAATCGGCGCCGGGCACTTGTATGACGCCGAATTGAACCTTTCCGGGGCACCTGCCCTGTGCAAGTGCTACGGGTTATCCCGGGCACAGTGGCTGGCGAACCCGCAGGCGCAGCAGCATGGCGTGCACGTGCCCTGATCCCAAGGGGATCGCCACTAATACCAGCGAGATCGGAAGCCAGTCAAAGAGGCTTGGATACTGGCCGAAGATCGCCATCGAGCTGAAGATCCCGAACACCGGGATCAACAGCGACAACGGTGCCACTCGCGACATCGGGTATTCGCGCAACAGCAAGTTCCATCCCCAATAACTGAAGTGCGTCGCAGCGTAGACCTGAAACGCGATTGAAAACACGGTTATCGCATTGAGCTGCGACGGCAATGCGGTGAACGGTGCGGTGCCATGCAACAGCCATGTCAGCAGCATGAGCGGGATGGGAGGAAACAGGCTCGCCCACACCACAAACGCAAAAATCTCACGCACCTTCGAGACCTTGATCACGACGTTGCCAATGCTCCACGCCAGGGCGCTGCCAATGACCAGTGCCAAACCCGCCGTCGATGCGTCGCCGGGGCGACTCAGTACGATGCCCATCAGGCCGGCGGCGGCCAACAGCGTGCCAAGCCATTGCAGCCGCCCCAGACGTTCGCCGAAAAAAACCACGCCCCAGCCCAAAGTGAAAAATGCACTGAACTGGATCAGCAACGATGCGGTTCCAGGTGGCACACCCCACGCGATGCCCAGATTGATCAACGCCCACATCGCCACGCCGAAAATCAGTCCGTAAGCAGCCAGCCAGTGGAACGCTACGCGTGGGCGCTCGACGAAAAACACCCATGGCAATGCCGCCAGCGTGAATCGCAGTGCGGTCAGCAACAGCGGGTCGATAGCGGCCAGTCCGAGTTTGGTCACGGGGAAGTTCAATCCCCAGACAGCTGTCACCAGAACGGCGAGTACAAGATGCTTCTTTTGCATGGTCAATCTTTCCCGGCGCCGAGCGGAAGTACTCGGGCGCGGAGAAATATGCCGGCAATTGTCCTGGCCTGCTTTCAGTCACAGGCCAACTTTCACTAGAATCGGGCCATGAGAGAAATCAGCCGCCATCCTTACCAGAACACCCCGCGCGATGCCGTCGTGACCGCCATTGATTACGCGGACGGCACGCTGTTCCCGCTGCACGATCATCAGCGCGGCCAATTCGCCTATGCCGCCAGCGGCGTCATTACCGTTTTTACCGATGACGGCAACTGGGTCGTGCCGCCGCAACGCGGCATCTGGGTGCCAGCGCAATTGCCCCACTCCATGCAAATGCGCGGGCCTGTCACGCTGCACAACACCTATATCCGCAAACAAGCGGCGCAGCGCCTCGGACTACCGGGGCAATGCGAGGTGCTCGATGTGTCGCCGCTATTGCGTCAACTGCTGATGAAAGCCATCGATGTGCCCGCGCGCTATTCAACTCAAGGCCATGACGGCTATTTGATGGGCTTGCTGCTGCACGAAATCGC
This sequence comes from Pseudomonas sp. 43A, assembly GCF_013363935.1. Lineage (NCBI taxonomy): Bacteria > Pseudomonadati > Pseudomonadota > Gammaproteobacteria > Pseudomonadales > Pseudomonadaceae > Pseudomonas > Pseudomonas sp. 43A. The sequence continues at coordinate 3,466,225 of NZ_CP054880.1, read as the reverse complement.
CAGCATGCCCGCGCTTTCGCTCAATGCGCCGTTGCCGGCGGAACCTCGATTGGCGACAGTATGCCGCGCGTTTCTGCAGCAGCCTTCTTTGCAGGTCGGTATCGACGACATGGCGCAACGTGCGGGCATGAGTCGACGCACCTTTACCCGACATTTTCGGTTGCACACCGGGATCAGCTATATCGAGTGGCGGCAGCAAGCCTGCCTGCTGGCGGCAATTGTCATGCTGGGCAAAGGTCATTCGGTCACACAGGTCGCCATGGACTTGGGCTACAGCAGTTCCAGTGCGTTTGCGACGGTATTCAAGCAAGTGTTGGGGGAAGTGCCGAGTCGCTACTTTTAGTGGCGTTGGTTTTGCACGTCAGCCACGCGCCCCAGAACAGACTGCTGAAAAACCGCGTCGCCTCGCCAAACCCGGCCTCATGCAACAACGCCTGAACCGCCGCTTCGGAATGCGGCGGGTCGGCGCCTTGCAAAATCTTGCCCAGCCTGGCCTTCACCTCTTCCGCACTTGCACCCTGCTGCCGCCAACGCTGCCCCCACGCCTCCAGCAATAACGGTTGGCTGGCATAGGCGTAATGATTGCCGGCGACAATCAGCGGCGCGCCTGGTTTGAGGCGCGCTTGAATCGCTTGCAGAATCTGGCGCTTGGGTTCATCACCGTTCAGATGATGGAGCACGCCGATCAATGTCGCCGCGTCGAATGGCGCATCGGTTGGCAAGTCCTCGACGTGCCCGAGATGAACCTGCGTCCGATGCAGTAAGTCGTTGGCCTCCAAATGCTGCACGGCGGCCTCAAGCATCGGCGCGGAAGGATCAACTGCAATGAAACGCCACTGCGGCTCCAGCGCCGCCATCGCAATGATTTCCTGCGCCGTACCGCCCGCGCCGACCACCAGTATGTTGGCCGGCCGCGAACCGAGACTGGCCGCCAACATGCAGGCCGCCAGATCGTGACAGGCGTCATAGCCGGCCAGGGCGATGCGACTTTGTCGGGCGTATTCGCTGGCGCGGGAAGTGTCGAATTTTTCTGCTGACGTTGGGTTCACGACGAGGCTCCTTGTTGTTTCAGAGGAAACTACGCCGAGACGCCAGATAAGAAAAATTCATTAATTTTATGCCCTGCATTCCTTGCGGGAATGAGGGCGTGTGAACCGTGTGTTGTTAATGCTGGGCGAGCAACGCCTGCAGCCCATTGTGACCGTCGACGATCAGGCTGCGGATCAGTGCCTGATAGTGCTCAGCGTCATTCGGCTCTCGAACATCGAAACTCGCCGACCAACTGAGGAGCGTTTTGTCTTGTCCGGTCAAAGCCACCAGCTTCACGCTGGCCACGTAATTATCCAGCGGCAAAGGTGCCTCTTCAAAGCGGTAGGACAGCATTAACGCTGAGTCATCAACCGACAACAGACGCTCTCTGACAACCGGGACCGATTGGTATTCAGCCCTCGAACTGGTGATACACCTTGGCAATGACTTTCCAGACGCCGTCAATTTTGATCAAAGTCAGGTAGTCGTTGTAGTCGGCGCCAATTGCATCCGTTTCCATATCCACACGCACCACGGCGGTGGTTGGGGTAATCGCCAGCACGTCGAGTCGCGTGCTGATTTCGGGGGCTGCGCCGTTCTTCTCGACAAAATCGAACAGGTTCTTGATCGGGCCGCCGAGCAGTTCGCCGTTGGTGAACCCGTACATCACTGCCTCTTTATGGAAGACTTGAGCCACGCCTTGCGCGCTGCCAATGCGAAGACCTTCTACGTATTGACTGGCGGTGGCGATCACAGCGTTGTATTCAGCCGTCGGCACGGCTTTGATGTTCTTGGACATGGTTGTTTCCTATCGTTGGGGGTGAGTGACAAAGGCTGCCGAGAGCCAGGATTGGCACCCGGCAGCAGGAACAGCCGACGGTTACCAGTCCTGGCGCGTCGGCGAAATGATCAGATCGTTGACGGTGACGTTGTCCGGCTGGTTGAGCGCGTAGATCACGGCACGCGCGATATCGTCAGGTGCGATGGCGATGCGGTTCAGTTCCTGGGCGGCCTTGCGTCCTTGTGGATCACTGACCTTGTCTGCCCAGCCGGTATTGATAACGCCGGGGCTGACCGTGTTGACGCGGATGCCGTGCTGCACGCCCAGCTCCTTGCGCATGGACTCGGTCATGGCTTGCACAAAAAATTTGGTGGCGCTGTAAACACCCGCCGCTGGCCCGACCTGATGGCCGGCCACCGAGTCCATGTTGAGGATCTGCCCGGACTTGTGCTCCAGCATCATTGGCAGCACGGCAGCTGTGGCATTGAGCTAGCCCTTGATGTTCACGTCGATCATCTTGTCCCAATCCGCCACGGCCAGATCGACCCAATTGGAGAACAGCATCAGCCCGGCGTTGTTCACCAGAATGTCGACAGCGCCATAGGTGTCCTGCGCAAATCTGGCGAGCGCCCGGGTTTGATCCGGCCGGGTCACATCAGTGGTAAAAGCGGCCACGTCGTGACCGGCTTCACGCAACTCGGCGACGAACGTATTCAGACCGTGTTCATCCAGCGCGGCGGCAACGACGCGAACGCCGTGTGCCGCCAGCGCCCGTGTGGTTGCCGCCCCGATACCGGAAGATGCGCCGGTGACGATGGCGACTTTGTTGTGCAGATAGTTCATGTTCCGTTCCTCTTCACAGTGAATGCGATTGCGTCCGGGCAGTCATTCAGGCGTTGGCGGTGGGCCAATCGATGTAGCCTTTCGCGCCCCCGCCGTAGTAACTCTCGCGCGGGGCAATGGTCAGTTCGAGACCGCGCCGCAGACGCTCCACCAGATCGGGGTTGGCAATGAACAAGCGACCAAACGCCACCGCGTCGATACGGCCCTGCGCCCGACGCTCAAGCGCCATCTCCAGGTCGTAATTGTTGTTGCCAATGAACGCGCCTTCGAACTGCGCACTCAACGCGTCCAGATCCACGCCCGCAGGCACGGTGCGCGAAGTGGCCGTGGCGCCTTCGACGAAATGCAGATAGGCCAGATTGAATCGATTGAGTTGCTGGATCAGGTAGCCATAAGTCGCCATGACGTTGCTGTCGGGCGGCGTATTGCCGGCATCGGGCGTTACGGGCGAGAGTCGGATACCAACGCGGTCGCTGCCCCAGATCGAAACCACCGCTTCAGTCACTTCCAGCGTCAGCCGCGCACGGTTCTCGATGGAGCCGCCGTACTGATCGGTGCGCTGATTGGTCGAATCGCGCAGAAACTGGTCGAGCAGATAACTGTTGGCAGAATGCACTTCCACACCGTCGAAACCGGCGCGCTTGGCGTTCTCGGCAGCCAGTTTGTACTGCTCGATGATTCCCGGAATTTCCGAGGTCTCAAGCGCACGCGGCATCGACACTTCGACAAAACCTTTCTCGGTGTACGTGCTGCCCTCAGCCTTGATCGCCGAAGGCGCGACCGGTGCTTGGCCATTGGGCTGCAACTCGACACTGGAGAAACGCCCGACGTGCCACAACTGGCTGACGATTTTTCCGCCGGCCGCATGTACGGCATCGGTGACCTTTTTCCACCCGGCGACTTGCTCTTGCGACCAGATTCCCGGGGTCATCGCATAGCCGCGCCCCTGAGCGGAAATGTTTGTCGCTTCGGCGATGATCAGGCCTGCACTGGCACGCTGAGCGTAGTAAGTCGCGTGCATTGCATTCGGCACGCCGTCTTCGGCCATGCGGCTGCGGGTCACCGGCGCCATGACAATGCGATTGGCCAACTGCAGCGCACCCATGTCCATGGGTGAAAAAAGGTCGGTATCAACAACGTTATCAATCATAAACACTCCAAATCAATAGACCGGTCGTCTAGTAAAAAGACCGAAAAAAACGCCCCTTTGTTAGCGGGCGAGCACTCGTTATCAGTGCGGTATAAACAGCAGATATGCGTCGTACCGACTCGCGGTTAAAGACTCACACCTCGGCCCCTGGACGAACGCGTGCAGGTTCAAGCGTTGCTCTTTCCCACTTGGCAATCACCAGCGGTGCGATGGCATTGCCCAATACGTTCAGCGTGGTCGTACCGCTGTCGATGATCCTGAAAATACCCGTGATCAATGCCACGCCTTCCAAGGGCAGACCGGCTGAAGCCAACGTCGCGGAAAGAATGATGATGGCAAAACCGGGCACCCCCGCCGCGCCTTTCGAGGTGAGCACCATCGTCACCACCAGCAAGATCTGCTGAGACAGCGACAGGTCGATGCCATAGAGCTGCGCGACGAAAATCGTCGCAACCCCGAGGAAGATCGAAGCGCCGTCCAGATTGAATGCATAACCCACCGGCACCACAAAACTGACGATCCGACGCGGCACACCGTAGCTCTCCAACCGAGTCATCAACTGCGGCATGACGGCGGCCGATGCGGCACTCGAGAACGCCAGAATCAGTTCACTGCGAAAGTAGCGGATCAACTTGAAAATGTTCTCGCCAATCAAGTAGCAAATGCCACCGAGTATCACCAAGGCGAAGACCACCAGCGCCAGGTAAACCACGCCGATCAACTTGAGCAACGGCAACAGCGAGGCGAAACCAAACGTTGCGACAGTCGCGCCGATCATGCCGAAGACACCAATCGGCGCGTAGGCCATGACGATTGAGACAACTCTGAACATCGCATCGGAAATGCTCTGAACCAGCGCAATGGCAGGTGCACTTTTTTCTCTCGGCAGCGCATTCAGGGCGAGGCCGAACAGCACGGCGAAGAACAGCACCGAGAGCAATTTCGCTTCCGACATCGCCACCAGAACATTGTCCGGCACGATGTTCTGCAAGATCACCAGCGCGCCTTTTGATGGCTCCATGTTGATCGATGCCGTGCTGTGGGACAGGCCGGAAATATCGGTGCCGGTACCCGGCTCGAAGATATTTGCGAAACACAGGCCGACCACAATCGCCAGCGCGGTAATCGCAAAGAAATACCCCAGCGACTTGATGCCCATGCGGCCAAATGACTTGTTATCGCCACCGCCGGCAATGCCCAGGATCATGCAGCAGAACACAATCGGCACCACCACCATCTTCATCATTTTGATAAAGATGTCGCCCAGAGGCTTCAGGATCTCCGCGCTGACCCATGTTTGATACTGCGGATGGGTATTGAAATACCAACCGACGAGCACGCCAAGCAACAGCCCGGCAACGATTTGCCACACCAGGGGAATACGTTTCATGTCTAGCCTTTTTGTTGGAATGAAAGGTCTGCACTAAGGGCAGTTGCTAGAGTCATGAGCTTCCAGCTCTCTTGAGACCGAATGGCACAACCGGGTTGTGCCATGACGTTTGTCACTTGGCGAAGAGCTGGCTCATATCCTTGAAAGCCTTGAATTCCAGAGCGTTGCCGCAAGGATCAAAGAGAAACATGGTGGCTTGCTCGCCAACCTGCCCCTGAAAGCGAATGTACGGTTCGATCACAAACTCGGTGCCAAAGGACTTCAGCCGTTCAGCCAATGCTTCCCACTGTTGCCAGCCCAAAATGATGCCGAAGTGCGGAACCGGAACGTCGTGACCGTCGACCGGGTTGCTGTGAACACTTTCCTGGGACGCGGTTTTCGGGTGTTCGTGAATGACCAGTTGGTGGCCATAAAAGTCGAAGTCGACCCACTGAGTACTGGAGCGCCCTTCTTCAAGTCCAAAGACTTCACCGTAAAAGGTGCGCGCTGCTGCCAGATCGTAAACGGGGATAGCGAGGTGGAAAGGCGAGAGGCTCATCAGAACTCCGATCATGTTTTTATGGGTTGGCGAACATTCCTGCCGTCATCGGCGCCTTGGGTTCAGCCGCTGCCGGGGATGGAAAACATCCTAGGGCGGAATACCCAACATAAAAATCAATATATATTTCTTAGAATCACAATTAATATTTGTGAATGATCAAAGAACTGAAGACACTCATCGCCGTCGCGCGCGAAGGTACTTTCGCTGCTGCCGGCAACAAAATCGGCCTCACGCAGGCCGCCGTCAGCGCACAGATCCAGCGCCTGGAAGCCGAACTCGGCTTCGAGCTGTTCGACAGAAAGGGGCGCTCGGCGCACCTCAACAGAATGGGCCATCAGATCCTTCTGCAAGCGCAGGAACTGCTCAGGCTCTACGACAGCCTCGGTTCGACGACCGTGGGACTGCCGCCCAGCGTGCTGGTCAACATTGGCGCGATTGCTTCGGTGCAGCGCTCTTATTTGCCTGATGCGCTGGCAAAGTTTCACCAACATTGCCCGCAGTGCCGATCCCGGGTAGTGCCGGGTTTATCGATGGAACTGGTCAACCTGGTGGATGCTGGCGAGATCGACATGGCCGTGATCATCCGCCCACCCTTTTCTCTGCAGAGTGACCTGCGCTGGACGACGCTGGCACTGGAGCCTTACCGGTTGATCGTGCCGCGTGATATGCCGGGAGATGACTGGACCCAGTTGCTTGCCAGCCAGCCGTTCATTCGATATGACCGATCTTCCTTTGGCGGCAGGCAGGTCGACCGCTTTCTGCGGCAGATGCATTTCACCCTGCGTGAGGTCTGCGAGCTGGATGAGCTGGAGGCGATTATCAAACTGGTCGAGAACGGTGTCGGGGTGGCGCTGGTGCCGCAAACGGCGCCTGACTTTGCATGGCCTGCCGGTGTCCGGGTGCTCGACCTCGGGCAGCACACCTTTCACCGTGATATTGGGCTGGTGCACCGGTCTCGCAAGACTTTCACCGAACCTGTGCGGATGTTGGCCGAGTTGATCAGTGCTCAGGTGAATCCCGGTTCAATCCCCAATGGATTCAAAAAACAGGATCATTAACTGCATCAATAACAACCATTAATTCAATGAAGTTCTCTTATAACCAGCGCGGCGTAAGATCGGCTCCAGACAAACCCACTACACCTCGGAGCACATACTCATGAAACGCCAAGCCCTTCTCAGCATCGCTTTCTCGCTGTTCGCCCTGAATGCATTCGCCGCTGAACCTGCCACCCAGACAGATCCGCTGTTCAGCGATGCAGTCGCCGCCGCGACCCAGACAGACCCACTGTTCAGCGATGCAGTAGCTGCCACCGAAACCGATCCGCTGTTCAGCGATGCAGTGGCCGAAGGCGGTTCAGACCGTTTGCTCGAACGTCGCGCTGTCTGAATGCAGCGCTCCAGCGCAGTCCCCGAAGAAAGGCCCGACCTCATCCGTCGGGCTTTTTTCGTCTGGAAGCGCTGCGCACCTGCCCTGCTCCGCCGGAAAGTTTTCCTCCCCGATTGGCTCGATCACCTAACCTCATAGACTGTGTGATCCATTCGAGCCGCCCCTCCCATGCGCAACACATTGAAGTCGTTGTTTTTTGTCGTATTCATGCTGCTGGTTGGCGGTAGTCCGACGCTGTGGGCAGCCGATTTACCGGCGCCGGCCACCACCGCCGCCGCCGCGCCGCTGCCGGTGATTTCGCAAAGCGATCTGCAGGCGCTGCAACAACGCCTCGACGGCCTCAAGCAACAGATTTCCGCAGCAAACAACTACAACCAGCTCGAAGGCCCGCAGGATCGGGTGCAGGCGTTTATTCTGGATGTCGACCGGTTGTCGGCGGCGTTGCTGCCGCAACAGGCGCAACTGGCGGTGCAGTTGGGGGTGCTGGGGGCTGCGCCGGATGCCGATCTGGCGGCTGAGCAGGCAGACATCGTCGCGCAACGGGCGTCGCTGGCCGAGCAGAAGAGCAAGGTCGATGGCACGTTGAAGAGCTTGGCGGCGCTGAAGCAGAGTGCGGCTGATCTGATCACGCAGATCGCCGGCATCCGTCGCACACTGCTGGAAAGTGAGCTGACGCTGGGCACTGACAGCGTGCTGAGCCCGAGCTTCTGGTCGCCAGTGGTGAGTCCGTCCGAGGATGATCGTCAGCGTCTGCGCTTTTTCGTCGCGCAAGTGCGCGACACCTGGGCCACCGTGTGGGCACCAGGGGAACGTTTCTACACCAGTGTGCTGATGGCGTTGGCGCTGATCATCTGGACATTTGGCCGCAGGCTGGCGGAACGCGGTCTGACCTGGGTGTGCATTTACCGCATGCCCGAGGGACGTCTGCGCCGCAGTGCACTGGCGTTCGCCTCGGCGCTGGCAACCATCGCCACCACCGGCATTGCCTTGCAGTTGCTGTTCTACGCCTGCACCCGCCACCAGCCTTTGCCGCCGGTGCTGGAAACTTTCTCCGAAGAGTTCGAGAAGGTCGTGTATGCCTGCGTTCTGCTCACCGGGTTGAGCCGCGCGTTGCTGTCGACCGAGCACCCATCGTGGCGCCTACCGGCGATTGCCGATCATGTCGCGCTGGCGCTCAAGCCCTACCCGCGCATCCTGTCCTGCACGTTACTGGTGCTGGTAACGCTGGTGCAGGTCAGCAACGCCACCGGCATGAGCAGCCAGATCGTGATCGCCGGACGCGGGGTCATTTCGATCGTCGTGTTGGCGATCGTGACGGTCCTGCTGCTGCGCGTCGGCAAGGTGCACAAGGCGCTGGTCGCGGCCAATGATGCGGCGGCGAACAGTACGTTTGCCGGGGTGATTTACACCATTGCCAGCATCTCGATGTTTGTCTCGGCGATCGCACTGCTGGCTGGCTACGTGTCGCTGGCGAGGTTCATCAGTTATGAGCTGGTGTGGGCGTACATTGTCTTGTCGGGTTTCTACCTGCTGATCCAGTTGATCAGGGACGTCTGCGAGCACGTGTTTTCGCCACGGCACGCGAGCGGCAAGGCGCTCAAACAGTTATTGGGTATCGGTGATCGACGACTCGATCAGATCTCGATTCTGCTGTCCGGTTTCAGCCGTGCCGCGCTGTTGCTGCTGGCGGTCATCGCCCTGTTTGTCGGTGGCATCGGCACCACGCTCGGGCAACTGGCGAGCAACATCATGGCGATCCTTGGCGGCGCCGGGTTGCGCAAGCTGAACATCGTCCCCGGCCATCTGCTCAATGCCGTGCTGGCGCTGATGATCGGCATCTGGCTGATCCGCGCCCTGCGTCGCTGGCTCGATAACGAATTCCTGCCCAAGACCGACATGGACCCGGGCATGTGCGCTTCGCTGAGCACGCTGTTTTCCAACATCGGTTATGCGTTCGTGATTCTGCTGACGCTGTCGTCGCTGGGCGTGCAGTGGACCAATCTCGCGTGGATCGTCAGTGCGCTGTCGGTAGGCATCGGTTTTGGTTTGCAGGAGATCGTGAAGAACTTCGTTTCGGGCCTGATTCTGTTGACTGAACGGCCGGTGAAGGTCGGCGACTTGATCAGCATCAGCGGTGTCGAAGGCGATATCCGCCGCATCAATGTGCGCGCCACGGAAATCCAGCTCAGCGACCGCTCGATCGTCATCGTGCCCAACTCGCAACTGATCTCGCAGAACCTGCGCAACGTCACGCTGGGCGGCAGCGCGCAAGGCGTGGCGTCGCTGGAACTGGTGTTCCCGCTGGATATCGATCCCGAAGAGGTCAAGGATCTGTTGCTCAACACGTACAGGGAGAACGAAACCATCCTCGATAAACCCGCCCCGTTCGTACGCTTCAGCAAGTTATCGCCGGACGGGATTACCTTGACGGTCACCGGTTACGTGGGCAGTCCGAGGATTGTCGGGGTGACCAAAAGTGATTTGCTGTTCGAGATACTCAAGCGGTTGGGAGCGGCCGAAATCGCATTGGCGAAATCGCCGAGTGCTTAGCGCGAGATACGGCAGGTCGCTTCGGTGGAGAAATAAACTACAGCTATAAAGGACTGATATCTGCCTGCAACAGACTGTCGCGAATGCTGCCAGAACGGCGAACATGTTAAAGTGCCATCACTTTTGCCATTAGTGTGTGCCCGCATGGATGCCTTGATTCGCCGTTTCAGTTGTTTGCCATTGCTTGGTCTTGCCCTCGGGCTTTCGGGATGCCAGAGCTCGCCAGTCAAACAGCCACAAGCACAACCCGCAAAACAGACAGAAGCAAAGGCCGAGCTGCCAGGCCTGAGCGTCTTCAACAACGCTTTGCTGGCTCCACCGCAGGTCAATTCCATCGTACGTGAAGGCAATCACGTGACCTACATCGTCCTTTCGGTGGAGGGCGAAAAAATGCACTCCATGGCGCGGTTTGATGCTGATTGTCAGTTACCCGATGCGCAAATGGCGTATCTCAGCACCGTAGGAATGGTCCCTTACGCGGCTGACCCTCGAGGTAAAACGCCAGAGGCTCGACAACTGCCTCCAGAAGAAAAAGAACGCTATTTGAAAAGTGCTCAGCTCAAGCAGGTGTGCGCGCAAACGCCGATCCCTCAGTGGCGAATCATTGCGGCGCCAGATCATCAGGATTGGCAACTGATAGATCGTGCCAGCCTCAATCGCAGGGAGGGTCAGCTGTTTTTCTGGTCGGCCCGGGTTCCGGCCGCTGAAGCACTGATGCCACGCGCAAAAAATCTTTACTCCCACACCCGGCAGCGCTGGAGCGCCGACTGTACGCAGCAACAGTTGACCTCCTTGAGTACTTTCTACCTTGATCAGCAAAGTCGCGTGATGGGTGGTCAGGTCTTGACTACGCAGCAGCCCGTTGCTTCGCCAGCCCTCGGCACCGAAGAGCGCCAATTGCTGAAACTGGCGTGTGGTTCGCCACAGACACTGGAGCAATACCCGCCTTACCTGGGACGTGAGCAAACGCCTTTTGTCTTACCTGCTCCAGCTCTACCGGCTTCGGTTCTGAAATCCATCGAAGCGTTGAAGTTGCCTGCTCCGCAGCTAAGCCTCCAGCACCTGCGCTTGTCGTTCAAAGATTTCAACGAGGCCAACAAGCAGAAGATCCTGCTGACCCCCTACGCCTCGTATATTGATGAAAACCAAGCGAGATGGCGGGCAGTGGGACGACAGAGTCGTGATACCACTTATCTGCCCTACGAGCCGGGTACACAACTGACCGAACGCTACAGCGACGCAAAACGCCAATCCGTCAGGCTCAGTTTTCGTGGGCTGACCGAGCTGGCGAAAGTGGATTACGTCAATGACCGGGACGGCATTCAACTGAAAACCGACACCATTACCGATCTACGCTTCGAGGGCGACTGGGCCAATATGCCGGTCGGCGCACACTTGAGTTTCACAACGCAGCGGGAAAGTGCCAGATACCAGCAATCCCCCAAGCGGTTCGACAGGAGATTTGACTGCCAGGTCGAGTCGGAACAAACCGCAAGCGAGCTTTTTGCATCGTTGAAGGGAATGGCAAAAGTGCTCAATTGCACCGGCGACGACTACCATCTAGGCAAGATTACAGCCCTCTACGCGTACCTGCAGACTTATGGGATGTTTATCCCGGTCGACCTTGGCCAGGTCGACGGCTACGGCCAGTTCAAGATAGAACAGGCCGAGTGAATTTTCAGGCGCCGAGGGTTATTCCCGAAGCGCCTAAAAGCCTGCTTTTTAGGTCTTTATTGGCCAGCAAATCGCAACCTTATACTCGATGGGTTCTCCTAACGATCAATAAGGATGTTCCATGCCTCAACGTCTTTTCCTGGCGGCTTTATTCCTCGCCGTCGCCGGTTGTGCCAGCCCTCCTCCTGCGTCCGTTCACACCCATGATCCCGCCGGTTCGACCCTGCAAGGCGATGCCTCGCGGCCCGCGCAGGCGCAGTGGATTCGCACCGAGTTGTACTTCTCCGTGGGTTCGATCGATGGCAAGGACGGTGCGGTCAGCACGGCGCGCTGGCGTGAGTTTCTTGATCAGGAGGTGACGTCGCGGTTTCCTGATGGTTTCAGTGTGTTCGACGCGTATGGGCAATGGCGGGACAAGGGCGCGAAAGAGCCTGAGCGCTTGAGCACCAAGGTGATTGTGATCCTGCATGAGAACAGTGCGAAAAATGGGGCCAGCATCGAAGCGATTCGACTGGCTTACAAGCGTATTACCGGGGACTTGTCGGTGCTGCGGTTGTCGCAGCCGGCGGAGGTGTCCTTCTAGAATCAGAAGCCCCTCACCCTAGCCCTCTCCCTGAGGGAGAGGGAACCGATCCGGGGATATTGGAGACGTACGCCGACCTGTATTTGCTTCTCTGAATCCATAATCGACTCGTTCTTTCAGGTCGATGTATCACGCAAGACACCTCGGTCGGCCCCCTCTCCCTCCGGGAGAGGGCTGGGGTGAGGGTTCGCTTTTAAACGGCTCAACCCGGCCAATAGCACGGCACCAACCAGCAACACCCCCATCCCGAAAAACGCCCCAAACCCCACCACCGTCACGCTGGAATACAGCATGTACAGGCACAAGCCGAAAAACAGCAGCGGTAACAGCGGATACAACGGCACCTTCACCGGCCTCGGCACCTCAGGAAAACGCCGTCGCAGAATGATCAGCGCCACGCTGCTCAAACTCAGAAACAGCCAATAAACCGGGGTCAGGTACTCGACCATGGTGTTGAAGCCGCTTTGGGTAAAACTGCCGAACAGCACCAGCAACAACGCCACAGCACCTTCTGCCAGCAACGCTTTGCGCGGCACGCCATGTCGTTCGTCCCAGTCGCCGAAACTGCGCAGTTGCGGCACATCACGCGCAGCCGCGTAAGTGGTGCGGGCGCCGACCAACAGGGTCGAATTGATGGTCGCGATCGCGGCGATGCCAACCATCAGCAAAATCAGCAGGACACCCGGTGCACCGAATGCGCGGCTCAATAACTCCACTGCCGGGGCATTGCTGGCGGCCAGTCCCGAAAATCCGAGGCCCACAACGAACGCCCAGTTCAGCGCCAGATAGATCGCCATCAACACGCTCAGCGCACCGAGCATGGCGATGAAAATCCCCCGCCGGCCATCACGCACTTCCGCCGATAATGTCGCCGCATCGCTCCAGCCGCCGAACGCCAGAAAGACGAAAATCATCGCCGCCGAAAACCCGGTCATACCGGTGTTTTCCGCGACGGGCGAGAGACCCGGCGCAAGCGCTTCGATACCTTGCCAGGCCAAACAAACGCCGGCACTGGCAATGCTCAAAAAGCCCAGCGCCAACAGCCCCACCAACAAGGTCTGGGTGATAAAACCAATGTGTTTGCCCGTCAGATTAAGCAGCACCAACGCGGCTATCACCGCCCCGGCAAACAGCCCCGAACCGTACTGACCCAGCGGCACCACCGCATCGACATAATCGGCAAACATGAACGCCGACAACGCTATCCAGCCGGTGTGCATCACCGAAAACCGCGACCAGGCGAACAGGAATCCCATGCGCTCGCCATACGCGGTACGCAGAAAGTGATAGTCGCCGCCCGGATGCGGAAACGCCGTGGCCATCTCGGCAAAACACAGCGCTCCGATCATTGAGGCGACGCCGCCCAGCACCCACACCAGGTAGAAATGCTCCGGCCCGACATTGAGGGCCACGGTCGGCGCGGTTTTCAGGATGTCGGTGGTGATCACCATGCCCAGCGTGATCAGCAACGCCTGAAACACCGGCAGATGCCGCCCCGGTCCCGCGTTAGAAACCATAGGTGGCGCGGGCGTAGTAATAGGCGCCGTTGGTGCCGATTGGCGACAGTACGTCGTACGGCAGGTTGCCGCCGTAGTTGATCGCCGAACCGGAACGTTCCGGGTAGTTGTCGGTGAGGTTGTTGCCGCCCACGGCAATGTTGAATTTCGGGGTGAATTTGTAGGCCACTTCGGCGTCGAGTTGCCACACCGCGCCGTAGGTTTGCTCGGGCTGCGAGTCGCCGAAATCGAACACCCGGGTGGTCTCGCCCTGGCGCGTCAAGCGTCCGAGCAAGCCCCAGTGTTCGCTGGCCCAGTTGGCGGAAAAGATGAAACGATCCTTCGGCGCAGCGTCGGTCAGGGTGTTGGTTTCTTCGACACCAACGAGCGCGTCGTTGCCGATGCCCAACGCCGTCAGTTGCGACGGCGTGCCTTTGGTGCTGGTGACTTTGGTGTGGTTGTAGGTATACGCGGTGGTCAGGCCCAGTTGCCCTTCGTAGAACGGCTGGTGGTAGTTGAGCACCAATTCCGCGCCGTCGGTGCTGGTGTCGGCAGCGTTGGTGAAGAAGTTGACGTCGTGCACACCGGCGACGCCGAAGTTGTCGTTGATGTAGTTTTCCAGGGCATCGCTGCCGATGCGTTGCGACAGGGTGATGCGATCCTTGACGTCGATGCGGAACACGTCCAGCGAGGCATCGAAGCGTTCATTCAATTGAAAGGTCAGGCCGAGGCTGAAGTTCTTCGAGGTTTCCGGATCAAGCTTCTCGGCACCCAGCGCACGGGCGATCGGATCGTTGACCGAGAGCACACGGATGTCGGTCAGGGTGCCGCCGTCGCCGAAGTTGCTGGTGGTGTTCTGGAAGCCGCTTTGGGCCAGCGACGGTGCGCGGAAGTTGTTCGATACCGCACCGCGCAAGGCCCATTGCTCAGTGAGCTTGTAGCGACCGCTGAGTTTGCCGGTGAGTTTGCTGCCGGCATCGTCGTAATGCTCCCAGCGGGTAGCGGCGTCGACAAAGAAACGGTCGGTGAGATCGCCGGACAACTCGGCGTAAGTGCCGAACACATTGCGATCCAGATCCGATTCTTCGCTTGGCCGCAGGCCGTTGGCGCCGTCGGCGCCCAAGCCGATGTAGGAGGCCTCGTCACCGGCATAGGTCAGGTAGTTTTCGTAGCGGTATTCGCCGCCAACCGCCAATACAAAGGAGCGCTCGCCAAGACGCAGTTCGCGGCTGAAGTCGAGGTTGGTGGTGGTCTGGCGCAGCTCGTAATCGCCGGTGTCGAACTTCGTGGGTGAGTCTTCGCCGAGGCTGACGTTCAGCGTGCGCCGGGTCGAGCCCTCGAAACGGTTGCGACCGTGGGTGATGCTGCTGTCGAAATCCCACTCGTCTCCGAGCAGGCCTTTGAAACCGGCGGTGGCGGAGATGTCCTTGTTGTCGCCGAGCGATTGCGGCAAGTAGCCGTTGGGGTAGAACTGCGGCTGTTCGTACGGATAGCGATAGAACTCGGCGCCGGTGGTGTGGCGCTGGTTGTAGGTGCCGAAACTGTAAGCTTTGCCGCCGGCCAGCGGCAGTTCGCTGTTGAACCAGAGATTGACGTCGCGCGCGACGCCGTCGCCCATCACATAGTTGCGCTGGCCAGGGCTGTCGGCAAAACCGTCGAAACCGGCGCGGTTGGTCGGGTTGCGATCCTTGTATTCGGTGCCGCCACGGATAAACCCGCCCTCTTCGCCCAAACGCGTGCCGATCTTCGCGGTGGTCACGCTGTTCTGGCCGTCGGTGGTGGTCTTGCCGATGGCGTCCTGATGAGTGTGATAAGCGCCATAACTGGTCGACACTTCGCCGCCCTCGGGCGCGTCGTCGAGAATGATGTTGATCACCCCGGCAATCGCATCGGAGCCGTACTGCGCACCGGCGCCATCGCGCAGCACTTCGATGCGTTTGATCGCACTCAGCGGGATCGAGTTGAAGTCGACCGGTGCGGTACCGCGCCCGATCTTCGACGAGTCGTTGACCACCGCTGACGTATGGCGACGCTTGCCATTGACCAGCACCAGCACCTGATCCGGGCTCATGCCGCGCAGTTGCGCCGCGCGCACATGGTCGGCGCCGCCGGAGTTGGATTGGCGTGGCAGGCTGAAGGATGGCAGCAACGTCTGCAACGCCGCGCCCAGTTCGCCATCGGCGGCGCCGGCGGATTTGAGGTCTTCGGCGGTGAGCACATCGACCGGGACCGGCGAATCGAGCACAGTGCGTGAAGTGCCACGGGTGCCGGTGACCAACACGGTACCGAGGCGGGAGTCGCTGTCGGCGCTGACGGAAGTTGCTTCGGCGTTGGCCGGAAGTTGCCAAATAGCGGACACAACGGCAGCCGCCAGTAATGAACGGGAACGGTAATGCATATAACAGCTCCTTGAATCGCAGTTAATACCCGGCCGCTGCCGACAATAAAGTTCGGCAAGCAATGCGCGGCAATGTCTGCTGTAGTTTTGGATTTCTGGAAGGCAGTGAAGGCTTTTTTATGGTGAGTTGCAGTTTCCCCAGCGTAAGACGTTTCCCCTTGAAATCCGATGCTAGATGAGCGGCTGCTGGCCGTAAAAGAACCAATAACGCTTAGGTTAGATCGCTCTAAAAAGTTGTTCTTAGTTCAACAGAAGTGTTGCTGAGCCAACACCAGAACCAACTAATCAACAACTAAATAGCTATGCAAACACATCCCCCTGTGGGAGCGAGCTTGCTCGCGAATGCGGTAGATCAGTCAACGAATAGGTCACTGAAAAGGCCCCTTCGCGAGCAAGCTCGCTCCCACAGGTTGATCGTATTCCAATGTTTGAACAGGCTGCGTTCTGGAGACTTAGTCGAACTCTTTTTCCAGCCAGGCATCCTCGGCAATATCCAGTTCATCACCACTGAATCGCTGTTCGGCAAACGGATCGGCGTGCAGATGAAAGCCGTTCTGCTCCCAGAACCCCGCTTGTTCCTGCTCGACGAATTCAATCCCGCGCAGCCACTTCGCGCTCTTCCAGAAATACCGCCCCGCCACCACCAGCCGTAGCGGCCAGCCATGTTGCGCGGTCAACGGCTGGCCGGCGTAATGGGTGGCCAACAGACTGTCGGGGTGCAACAGATCATCAAGTCGCAAGTTGGTTTGGTAATCGTGGTCGGCGTGGGCCATGACGAACGCCGACGTCGGTTGGATATCGAACGCCTGCAACAAATCCTGCAGATGCACCCCGCTCCACTCGGTGTCGAACTTCGACCAGCGCGTCACGCAATGGATGTCACAGCGCAGTTGTCGTTGCGGCAGCGCCTGCAGATCGGCGTAACGTAATTCGATTGGCCGTGCGAGTGTGCCGAACAGGCGCAGCGACCAGTTGGCGAGGGCATATTCCGGTACTTCGCCTTCGTGGAGGATTGGAAAACGCTCCGTCAGCACCTGGCCTGGGGGCAGTCGTTTACCGAGCGCCGGATCGGTTTTCGGGGAACGGCTTTTGCGTAGGCGGTCAGCTTTGTTGTGCATGTAAGCTCGAGAACTCCCTCAGTTTGCGCAACTACGCGTTACCCCTGTGGGAGCGAGCTTGCTCGCGAAAGCGGTGGGTCAGTCAACAGAGATATCGACTGAACGGGCCTCTTCGCGAGCAAGCTCGCTCCCACATGGGCGATGTCGTGGCAAATGTTCTAGTTAGCCACCGGAATCCACGGCGCCCGTGCGACATTCGCGGTATCACCGAAGCTCGGAAGCTTCTGCGCCAGATCTCGAACGTTTTTCACGTCCAGATCCAGCAACTGCTGACGGGTAATCAGCGTCGGCGGCACCAGTACCTGATGCCCCGGACTCTCCCCGGCAATCAACATCGCCAGACTGCGCACGCTGATAGCCCCCGCCACTTGCGGATTGACCGCCGCCGTCGCCGCCCAGGCGCTGTCCGGCTCCTTCATGATTTGAATATCGGCGGTGGAAATATCGGCGCTGTAGATCTTCACCTTGCTGGTCAGCCCTGCCTCATCGACGGCAATTTTCGCACCTTTGGCGAACTCATCGAACGGTGCAAAGATCACGCTGATGCCTGGATTAGCGCGAAGTACGGCGCTGGCCTGATCCGCCACCGAGTTGGCAATCGGCGGATTCAGCGTGCCAAAGCGTGCCTTCTCGACGATCCCCGGATTGGCTTTCTTGACCTGACTCCAGATCTCGTCGCGGCGCTCCATCGGCGTAAAACCGCTGATGTACACGTAGCCGGCATCGAACTGCGTGCCGTTGTCCTTGATGGCCTGATCCAGCGCCAGACGTGCCAGCGCATGGTGATCCTGCTCGACCTGGGTCACTTGCGGGGTGTTCAGATCGACATCGAAAGCGACGACCTTGATGCCCTTGGCGATGGCCCGTTCAATCGGCGCTTTCAGCGTTTCGGCCAGACCGAGCTGAACGATGATGCCGTCGACGCCGAGATCGATCGCCTGATCGATCATCTCGCCCTGACTCGCCGCCTGCTGTCGGGCATCGAATACCCGCAGGTTGGCCCCCAGCGCTTCGGTCTGTTTTTCCACGCCACGCAAGTACGCCTCGGGGAAGTCCCCAGAGAACAAATAACCGACCAATGCGATCTGCACCTGACCTTTATCGAACGGCGCCGGCGCGCCGGGCAAGGCTTTGGCCTGAGCGCTCAGTGCCATCGCCGAAAATAACGCACCGGCGAGGCAATGACGGGCGAACTGAGTGATTGAACCGTGCATGCAACTTCCTTGAATAAAGCGGCTCAACGCGCCCGATGCGCGAGGCCGAACGTGAACATCAGGGCCAGTACCAGCACCAGTCCCTTGACGAAATCCTGCGCGTAATATGGCGCGTTGAGCATGGTCAGACCGTTGAGCAACGCCGCCACCAGCAGCGCGCCGACCAGGGTGCCAAAGGCGTTGGGCTTCTTCGCGCCGAGTACGGCAAACCCGATCAGCGCCGCGCCGAGGGCATCCAGCACCAGACCATTACCGGAACTGACGTCACCACGGCCCAAGCGCGCTGCGAGCAACAATCCACCCAGCGATGCAAGCAGCGCCGAGAGCACGTAAGCCAACAACTTGAAGCGCTGCACCGGCGCACCGGCCAAGCGCGCCGCTTGCTCGTTGCCGCCAATGGCATAGAACAAACGACCAATGCGCGTGCGTTCGAGAAACAACCACACCGCCACCGCTACCACCGCCGTGATCAACACCGGAATCGGTACCACCTCCCACAACCGCCCACGCCCCAGCGCCAGAAACGCGGCACTGAACGTACCTTCGGTTTCCTCACCGCTGGGCAAGGTCATGCCCACCGCAATCGAGCGCCCGCCAGTGGGGATTAGCTGCACGCCAATCACCAGAAACATGCTGCCCAGTGTCGCGAGAATGTCCGGCACCCGCAGTTTGACGATCAGCCAGCCGTTGAGCAGACCGACCAGCGCCCCACCGGCCAGACTGATCAACACCGCCGGTACCGCGCCCCAGCCGAGCACGACCATCACGTAACTGGCGATCATCAGGCTCATCGCCGCCACCGCGCCAATCGACAGATCGAGGCCGCCGACGGCCATGGTCAGCGTCACACCCAGCGCCAGCAGCGCGACAATCGACACCGATTGCAGGATGCTGAACAGGTTGCCGACGCGCAGGAATGCCGGCTCGGCCACACTGAAAAACACCACGATCAGCGCCAGCAGCCACAGCAGGCCGTAGCGGATCAATACGTGCAGCAGACGTTCGGCGCGTGCCGGTTCGGTCGATAACAGTGAACTTGAATCAGGCACTCGCTCTGCTCCTTGGCGTGGCTTGAGGGGAATGTTCGGTCACGTCGCTGCCAGCCAGTGCGGCGACCAGATCAGCACGATTGAGGCCGGCACGCGGGTACTCGGCGACCACCGCGTGATCGCGCACCAGCAGAATGCGGTCGGCAATTTCCAGGGCTTCATCGACGTCGGCGCAAATCACCAGCGTTGCACGGTCCTTGCCGCTGTCACGCAGCAGTTGGCCGATATCGCGGCGGGCGCGCACGTCGACGCCTTGAAACGGTTCATCAAGGATCAATACCCGCCCTTCGCCGAGCAGCCAGCGGCCAAGCACGACTTTCTGTTGATTGCCGCCCGACAACGCAGTCATCGGCACATCGATGCCGGCAGTCTTGATATCGAGCGCCGCCACTTGTGCCTCGACCGCTACCGCTTCGGCGCGGTTGCGGATGAAACCGCCACGGGTAAAGCGTTCAAGAAACGGCAACGTCAGGGTGCGACGCAAAGAGAAATCAGGTACCAGCGACTGACTGGCGCGATCTTCGGCCGCGAAGAAAATTCCGCTTTGAATGGCTTGGCGCGGAGAGTCCGCCCGCCAGTCAGTGCCATCCAGTTGCACGCTGCCCGAGGCCGCTTTACGCAAGCCGAACAGCACCTCGGCGATTTCACTTTTGCCGGCGCCCAACAGCCCGGTGAGAACTACCACTTCGTTCTCGTGCAGGCTCAGATCGAACGCAGCGGATCGCGGCAGAATTTGCATGGCGTTGAGTTTCAACACCTCGCGCCCGGACACGCAAGGCTGATAAATATGCTCGGCCAGCGCCTGCCCAAGCATGGCGCTCACCGCTTCGGGTAATTGCCGCGCCGTGAACTCGCCCGCGCACTGACCATCGCGCAGAACGATGGCGCGATCCGCCACGCGTTGCAGGTCGGAGAGTCGATGGGAGATGTACAGAATCGCCACGCCGCGACTGCGCAAGGTGTCGATCAAACCAAACAAACGCTGCGCCTCGGCATCGGAGAGCGCGGCCGTCGGCTCATCGAGAATCAGCAGGCGCGGTTGCAACGCCAAGGCCCGGGCGAGCACCACCAACTGCCGTTCGGCCTGACCTAAATGCTCGATCGGCTGCTCCAGCGGCAAGGTCAAACCCAGCCCGGCGGCAATGCTTGCGGCGCGCTCCAGCAGGCGTTGGCGATTGAGCCAGAAGTCTGCGTCTGGCTTGCACAGTTCATCGAGCAGGAGGTTTTCCGCGACGCTCAAACCCGGTGCGATGCCCTCGTTGATCTGCTGGTGTACCGCGACAATACCGAAGCGACGCGCCGACAGCGGCGAACTGAAATGGCGTGGCCCGCCCTCCAGCCAGATCTCGCCAGCGTCGGCAGTCTGGCTGCCCGCCAAGATCTTCACCAGGGTCGACTTGCCCGCGCCATTGGCACCGAGCAGCGCCACCACTTCGGCGGGATAAATCTCCAGGCTGACCCGGTCCAGTGCCCGACTCGCGCCAAATATTTTGCTCAACTCACGTACACGAATCAGCGGCTCGCGGACGACAGCGACCGGCACACTCATACAATTCCTTAGCGGCGATGCGCCAGCGAACGAACCAACCGATCGCCCAGGCTTTGTACGCCCTGAACGAGGATCACCAACACCACCACCGTGGCCACCATCACTTCATTGTTGAATCGCTGATAGCCGTAACGGATCGCCAGATCACCGAGCCCGCCACCGCCGATCACCCCTGCCATCGAGGAAAAACCGATCAGCATCACCAGCGTCAAGGTGATCCCGGCCAGCAACGCCGGCAGCGCTTCGGGCAACAGCACTTTGAAGATCACATGACCGATGTCGCCGCCCATGGCGAGGATCGCTTCGATGCGACCCTTGTCGACTTCGTCCAGTGCGTTTTCGACGATGCGCGCGAAGAAGGGAAATGCGCCGATGGTGATTGGCACCACGGCGGCGGTGCTGCCCAGCGTTGTGCCGACCACCAGCCGCGTCAGTGGAATCAGGGCGATCAGCATCACCACGAAGGGCAGTGAACGGCCAAGGTTGACCACGCCACCCAGCACGGCATTCAAGCGTGGCATCGGCAACAGTCCATCGCGTCGACTGATGAACAGCAACACGCCCAGCGGCAAGCCGATCAGCAGCGTGAACAGCCCTGCGAGCAGGACCATGTACAGGGTTTCACCGGTGGCGTTGAACACCAGTTGCAGGATTTCATCCCAATTGACCGTGCGGTTCATGAGTGCGCCGCCCGTACGCCATATTGCTTTAGAAAACTCAGGCCCGGCTCAGCGTGGCCCAGCGGCAGGCCGCAGGTCGGTCGCAGCGAAGCGCCGAGTTGCGATTGCGCATCGGCCAGCAGCCTTGGCACCGGCCCGGCTTCGACCAGACGTCCGTTGGCCATGAACGCAGCGTGATCGCAGATCGACTTGACCACCTCCAGTTCATGGGTGATCAGTACGATGGTCACGCCCAGTTGCCGATTGATGTCGCGCAGCAGTTCGAGGATCGATTCGGTGGTTTCCGGGTCGAGCGCACTGGTGGCCTCGTCCGAAAGCAGGTACGCCGGCTCTGCGGCGAGGGCGCGGGCGATGCCGACGCGCTGTTTCTGGCCGCCGGACAATTGCGAGGGAAAGGCCTGCGCCTTGTCACTCAAGCCGACCAGCTCCAACAGTTCGCGCACCCGCACATGGCGCCACGGTTTGCCGACATTAGCGATCTCCAGCGGCACCGCAATGTTGTCGAATACCGTGCGCGAATGCAGCAGGTTGAAGCCCTGGAAGATCATGCCGATGCGCTGGCGTTGTTTGCGCAAGTCACTGCTGGGCAGCGTCAGCAGATCGACACCGTCGATCAGGATTCGGCCGCTGTCCGGTCGTTCGAGCAGATTGAGGCAGCGCAGCAGCGTCGACTTGCCCGCCCCGCTGCGCCCGAGAATCCCGAAGACCGCGCCGTCGGGAATGCTCAGCGAGACCTGATCGAGTGCCGGCTGCGCGGCCGACGGGTAAGTCTTGCTCAACTGCTCGACGGCGATCATGGCTTGCTGCCCGCCACCGGAATCACTGAACCGGCGAAGTTATCGGTGATGTATTTGGCGACCTCGGGCGACGTCAGGTCCTTGGCCAGTTGCGCGATACGCGGATCGTGTTCCAGCTTGGGCGTGGTCACCAGAATATTGGCGTAAGGATTGTGCTCGGCTTTCTCCAGACCCAAGGCATCCTTGGCCGGCACCAAACCTGCGTCGAGCGCATAGTTGCCGTTGATCACGGCCAGATCGACGTCGTCCAGCGAGCGCGGAATCTGCGGTGATTCGATTTCCAGGATCTTCAGCTGTTTCGGGTTCTCGGCGATGTCCTTGGGCGTTGCCTGATCAGCCGCCGGATCGTTGAAGCCGGGTTTGAGTTTGATCAGGCCGTTGTCCTGCAACAGGTACAGCGCGCGGCTCAGGTTGGTCACGTTATTGGGCACGGCGACGGTGCCTTTTACCGGTACATCAGCGAAGCTTTTATGCCGATGCGAGTAAATACCCAAGGGTTCGATATGCACCGTGGCCGCCACCGCGAGTTTTTCGCCGAGAGCCTTTTCCTGGGATTTCAGGTACGGCAGGTGCTGGAAGTAATTGGCGTCGACGTCACCATGCACCAACAGTTCGTTGGAGTTCACGCCGTTGGGGATCTCGATGACTTTGAGATTCAGCTGCGGATCGATTTTCTGGATGTACGCCAGAATCTGCGCGTGGGGTACCGGGTCAGCGGCGACACGCAATGGCTCCAACGCCTGCGCACCAAACGACGTCACTAGCGCGCCGAGCACGGCCAGGGTCAAACCTGCTTTCTTGATCATGTGCGGAGTCCTTGAGCGAGTGATGAGTCAGGCGGATTTACGAACGGGCGGTGGTGGCAGCAACGCATCGGCGTAGAAGCGCTGCGCGACATCGGGATGCGAGCGCAAACGACCCTTGAGGTAGTTCCAGCCGACATCGCGAAACAGCGGATTGAGCGGATCACTCGCCGGCCCGCGCGCCTCGCGCAACAGTGCGGTGGGCAGCGGATACAACGGCACCACGGCGTCGAGTTGCGCACCGAGGAAGAAGGCGATGGACAGGCGTTCGCTACCCGCCGGAGGTGAAACTACGCGATGCACCGTGGCCCGCAGATAACCGTTGCTGGCCAGTTCGAGCAGTTCGCCGATGTTCACCACCAGGGTGTTTTAACGCGGCAACGCGTCGATCCAGCGGCCCTCTTCGATCTCGACCTGCAGACCGGCTTGTTGGTCTTGCAGGAGGAAGCTGAGGAAACCTGAGTCCTTGTGTGCGCCGACGCCTTGATGGCTCGACTCGCTGGACTGGCCGGGATAACGCATCAACTTGATATGTTCGTTGGGCTTGTCGCCGTAGAGTTGATCGAACGCATCGGCGCGCAGCGACAACGCCTGAGCGAACGCACGCAGCAGGCGCAACGACATCCGCGTCATCGCCTCCTGCCATTCCAGCAGCAACGGTTTCAGTTCCGGCAGTGTCGCCGGCCATTGGTTGGGACCTTGCAGCCGCGCCCAGAACGGGCTGTCCGCCGTCAATGGCAACGCCTCACGCTCGGCGCCCAGATCGAACTGCTCACGCAGATCGGGCTGGCCACGGGTGATCTCCGAAGCGGCACGGTTGTAACCGCGAAAGTGCGGTGAATTGATCATGCCGACGGCGGTTTTCTCGCTGTCGGGCAAGGCGAAAAACTGGCGGGCGTGGGTCTGCACCTGCTTGAGCAAGTCGCTGTCGATACCGTGGCCGGTCAGGTAAAAGAAGCCGACGTCGCGGGCGGCGTGGCGCAGGTTTTCGAGAAATTCGTAGCGCTGTTGCGCTGTGCCTTCGAACTGCGACAGGTCTAGCGTCGGTAATGCGGTGATATCGAGGGGATGCGGCATGATTCACTCCCGTGTGAATCAAACCTGAAGAACCTGTGATCGATTCAGCGTGTGCCGTCATGGCAATCGGGGGTCTATCGGTTTGATGCGTTTTGATTCGTCGTTGAGACAAAACTAAACGATCTTAAAAACGCTGAGCCAATATCTTTTTCGCATTACCTTAGGCCTGATTTCCCCTCACCCCAGCCCTCTCCCGGAGGGAGAGGGAGTCGACCGAGGTGTATATCGCGATACATCGACCTGAACGACCGAGTCGATTATGGATTCGGCACAAACTGTTCAGGTCGGCGTAGCACTAAATATCGCCTCGGTCAGTACCCTCCCAACACTCTCCCGGAGGGAGCTGACCGAGTTGTCTTGCGGTATACATCGACCTGAACAACCGGGTTGGATTCGGTACAAAACGTTCGGGTCGGCGTAGCACTCAAGATCCCCCCGGTCAGTCCCCTCTCCCTCTGGGAGAGGGTTAGGGTGAGGGAACCAGACGACTCGGTATCAAGCGTCCTGCAACGCACGCGGCCGCTGACTGCGTTGTTCGGCACTGGCGTCCGGCGCCGGTTGCAACTGGAAGTCGAACTTCAGTTCGGCATAACGCCCCAACGCTGCGTCCTCACGGAACACCACCTCCCCGACCAAGCCTTCACGGGTCGCATAGGCAAAGTCATCCCACAAATATTGATCACCCGACAGATTGATCTGCGTCGTCAGGTGCCGATGCCCCGGCGCGCTGATGAAAAAGTGCACATGCGCCGGACGCTGGCCATGGCGCCCGAGCTGGTTCAGGCATTCCTGGGTCGGCCCCTGCGGGTCGCAGCCATAGCCGGACGGCACGATGCTGCGAGCGCGGTAGCGGCCGTCGGCGTCGGTAATGATGCGTCGACGCAGGTTGTACTCGGACTGGCTCGAGTCGAAAAACGAATAGGTGCCCTTGGTGTTGGCGTGCCACAGGTCAACGGTAGCGCCGGCCAATGGTTGGCCGTGAAGATCGAATACCTGGCCTTCAAGGTGCATGACGGTGGCGACGCCCTCTTCGCTGCCGTCATCCATTCGGCATTCACCTTCGCACAGGGGCGCGCCGGCAACGTACAGCGGGCCTTCGATGGTGCGTGGCGTGCCGCCGGTCAAGCCGATCTGTGCATCCTTGGCGTCCTGCAACAGGTCGAGGAAGTGCTCGATGCCAAGGCCGGCGACCAGCAGTCCGGCTTCGGAACGCGCGCCCAAACGGTTGAGGTAGTCGACCGCTTTCCAGAACTCGTCCTCGCTGATTTCGAGGTCTTCGATGATTTTCGCGCTGTCCTGCAAGATGCGCAGGACGATGTTTTTCAGCCGGGAGTTGCCGTCGTCGTTGGTAAAACCGGCGGCTTCTCTGAAGAAGGCTTGCAGCTCGGCGGTGTGGGCAATTTTCACGGTCATGGTGGTTACCTCATCTTGTTGTTTTTCGGCGCAGTTCTCTTACTCAGCGCACTTCCCCTGTGGGAGCGAGCTTGCTCGCGAATGCGTTGTGTCATTCAGCATCTATGGCGACTGGCTCACCGCTTTCGCGAGCAAGCTCGCTCCCACAAGGGAAATGCGGCGAGCTCAGAATTAGCGATCGTCGGAATGGATCGACGACGGATGCCGGCACAGGCCGTCGACCTCGATGTCCATGTAGGGAAACAGCGGCAAGCGCATCAGCGTGTCGTGCAGCGTCTCGACGCTCGGCACATCGAACACGCTGTAATTGGCGTAGTGCCCGGCGATGCGCCACAGGTGCCGCCATATGCCTTCGCGTTGCAGCCGTTGGGCCAGTTCCTTCTCGTCAGACTTGAGCCGGGTGGCCAATGACGGGTCCATGTCGACGGGCAATTTCACGGTCATTTTTACGTGGAACAGCATGCTGGTTCTCCTGATTCAGTGGCGACGAAAACGCGCCAGACGCTCTTCGTCCAGCGTCAGGCCCAGGCCTGGAGTTCGCGGGATGTGCAGGTGAAAATCGCGGTACTGCGGCGTTTCGGTGACGATGTCTTCGGTCAGCAACAACGGGCCGAACAGTTCGGTGTCCCAGGTCAGTTGCTTGAGTGTGAGGAAGGCGTGCGCCGAGGCCAGCGTGCCGACGGAGCCTTCAAGCATGGTGCCGCCGTACAGCGCGATGCCCGCTGCCTCGGCGATTTGTGCGGTGCGCAACACGGCACGCGGGCCACCGTTCTTGGCGATTTTCAGGGCGAATACACTGGCAGCGCCGTCAGCGGCGAGACTGAAAGCATCCTCGACGCTTTCGATCGATTCATCGGCCATGATCGGTGCCGGGCTGCGCTGGTTCAGGCGAATCTGCCCGGAGCGGTTGACCCGCGAAATCGGCTGTTCAATCAGGTCGATACCGTTATCACCCAGTACCTGACAGCCGCGAATCGCCTGGGATTCATCCCAATACTGGTTAACGTCAACCCGCACACTGGCGCGTTCGCCCAAGGCTTTTTTAATCGCCACCACGTGCTTGATGTCCTGCTCTAGCGGGTTGGCGCCGATCTTCAATTTGAAGATGCGATGGCGACGTGCTTCGAGCATCTGCTCGGCTTCGGCGATGTCGCGGGCGGTGTCGCCACTGGCCAGGGTCCAGGCCACTTCAAGGCTGTCACGCACGCGGCCGCCGAGCAGTTCGCTGACCGGCAGACCGAGGCGCTTGCCTTGCGCATCGAGCAGTGCACTTTCGATGCCGGACTTGGCGAAAGTATTGCCCTTGGCGATCTTGTCGAGCCGCTGCATCGCCGCGTTGATGTTGTTGGCGTCCAAACCCACCAGCGCCGGGGCCAGATGTGCGTCGATATTGGATTTGATGCTTTCCGGGCTTTCGTATCCATAAGCGAGACCGCCGATGGTGGTGGCTTCGCCGATGCCTTCAATGCCATCGCTGCAGCGCAGTCGCAGAATCACCAGAGTCTGCTTCTGCATCGTGTGCATCGCCAGTTTGTGCGGGCGAATGGTCGACAGGTCGACGATGATGGTCGTCAGGTTTTCAATCAGAATTCGCTGCATTTCAATGTCCCTTGAAAAGTAATCAACCGAGGTCGCCGCCACCGACCGGCAAAGTCACACCGGTGATGTACGAGGCGTCATCGGAAGCCAGAAAGAGGATCGCGCCAACCTGTTCGTCGAGGCTGCCGTAGCGTTTCATCAGGCTGCTGTCGAGGGTTTGCGCGACGATTTCCTGATACCAGGCCTGCTCCTGCGCCGACTGTTCGCTGGTGTTGCGCGGGATGCGCCGGGGCGGTGCTTCGGTGCCACCCGGCGCCGTGGCGTTGACGCGAATGCCGCGCTCTGCGTTTTCGAAGGCCAGACATGCTGTGAGTGCGTTGATGCCACCCTTGGCCGCGCCGTACGGCACCCGATTGACGCTGCGGGTAGCAATCGATGAAACGTTGACGATGGCGCCGCGCCCTTGCTTGAGCATGTACGGCAGCGCCGCGTGGCAGCACCACAGGGTCGGAAACAGCGAGCGGCGCACTTCCGCTTCAATCTGTTCGACTTCGTAGTGCTCGAACGGCTTGGCCCAGATCGTGCCGCCGACGTTGTTGATCAGGATGTCGAGACGGCCGAAGGTGTTGATGGCTTCAGCCATGACCCGCGCGCAATCGGCGTATTGCTCAAGGTCGGCGGTCAACGCGAGAACGCCCTCGCCTTGCAGTTCGTGAACCAGTTCAGAGCGATCGACGGCGACGACTTGTGCGCCTTCGTTCAACAGGCGTTCGCAGACGCGGCGGCCGATACCCTGCGCCGCGCCGGTGACCAGCGCGACCTTGTTGGAGAATCTGTTGTTCATGACAACCTCGAAAGAAGGGTTTCAGGCAGCCGCTGCGGCGAATTTTTCGTAGTAGAAGTTCGCCGGGGTGATGCCCTGCTCGCGGATGTATTGGCTGACCGCTTCGACCATCGGCGGCGGGCCGCAGAGGTACACGTCGACGTCGCCCTCATTGAGATGGCGCGGCTCGATGTGCTGGGTGACGTAGCCCTTGAGCGGGTGCGCGCTCTGCGGATTGGCCACGCAGGCGCCGAAACTGAAGTTGGGAATGCGGGCGGCGAAGGCTTCGAGACGATCGATTTCGACCAGGTCGAAATCGTTGGTCACGCCGTAGATCAAATGCACGGGATGATCACTGCCCTGCTCGGCGATTCTCTCCAGCATCGCGGTGAACGGTGCCAGGCCTGTGCCGCCTGCCAGCAACAAGAGCGGGCGCTTGATTTCGCGCAGGTAAAAGCTGCCCAGCGGCCCGGCCAGGCTCATGCTGTCGCCGGCCTTGGCCAGGCCGATGAGAAAGCTGCTCATCAGGCCACCGGGCACGTTGCGAATCAGGAAACTGACTTCACCGTCCTTCTGCAATGAGCTGAAGGAATAAGCGCGGGTCTGCTCGCTGCCGGGCACTTGCAGGTTGACGTATTGCCCCGGCAGAAACGCCAGTTTGCTCAGCGCCTCGCCCTTGATCGACAGCGCGATGGTGCTCTCGGACAACTGCCGGACAGCGCTGATCGATGCCTGGAAGTTCGCTTGTTCGGTCTTGCATAGCTGCGAGCCGGCCGGCACTCGTACCACACAATCGCTTTCAGCGCGCATCTGGCAGGTCAGCACATAGCCTTGCGCAAGCTCGTCGTCGCTCAAGGCGTCTTCGATGAAGTTGTCGCCCATGTCGTAACGCCCGGCTTCGGCGAAACACTTGCAGGTGCCGCAGGCGCCGTCACGGCAGTCCAGCGGGATGTTGATGCCTTGCCGATACGCCGCGTCGGCCACAGTTTCATGGCCGCCAGCCTCGATGAAACGGGTGACGCCGTCTTCAAAATTAAGCGCAATCTGGAAATTCATGGTGCACCTCGCCGTGTCGACTAGATGTGGTAGATGTCGATGACCTGACGGACGTAATCGTTTTTCAGCACGACTTTCTTGGCCTTGATCAGCGGCTGTTCGCCACGCAGATCGAGGGTGTAGAAACTGCTGCCGAAGTAGCTGTCGGTGACCTGATAGCGAAAGCTCAAGGTGTGCCAGTTGAAACGCACTTGGCATTGCCCTTCGCTGTGCTCGACGATCTCGATGTTGCTCAGGTTGTGTGAGGTGCGGGTGTCGGGAATGGTCGCGCTGGAGCGCTCGGTCTTGATCCGGAAGATGCGGTCTTCGAGACCGCCACGGTTGCCGTACCAGATCAGCGAGATTTCGCTTTGCGGGTCTTCGGTGAGCGTGTCGTTGTCGTCCCAGGCCGGCATCCAGAAGGTGGCGTCAGCGGCGTACAGCTCCAGCCATTGATCCCACTGACCGTCATCGAGATAACGCGCCTCGCGGTAGAGAAAGTCGCGCACGCTGTCGTAGAGGTTGCTCATCACACGGCCTCCACGGGGATCACTTGTGGCTCGGTGGCAGCGGCTTTGAGCATGGTTTCCTGCCAGTACTTGTGTTGCAGCACAAACAGGCCTTCGTCTTCGGTACGCATGCCCGAGAGCAGCGGTTTGAGATCGATTTCTTCGGCGGCGGCGTCGGCGCCTTCGACCCAGTGGGTGGCGCCACGGGACATGTCATTCCAGCCGCGACCAGCGCCATAACCGGTCTGGCACGAGCGGAACTCTTCCAGATCATCCGGCGTGGCCATGCCGCTGACGTTGAAAAAATCCTCGTACTGGCGAATGCGTTTTGCCCGCGCCTCAGCGCTCTCGCCTTTGGGGGCGATGCAGTAAATGGTGATTTCGGTCTTGTCGACCGAGATCGGCCGGGCGATGCGGATCTGTGAACTGAACTGATCCATCAAGTAAACGTTGGGGTACAGGCACAGATTGCGCGAGTTTTCGATCATCCAGTCGGCACGGGCCTGACCGAAATCCCGGGCGAGTTCGTCGCGGCGCTCGTAAGCGGGACGGTCTTCGGGGTTCGCCCAGCGAGTCCAGAGCAACAAGTGGCCATGATCGAACGAATAGAAACCGCCGCCCTTCTTCGCCCAACTGCCGGCGCTCATGGTCTTGATCGCTTCGCCCGCTTCGCGCTGT
The DNA here is from genome assembly GCF_013363935.1 of Pseudomonas sp. 43A. Lineage (NCBI taxonomy): Bacteria > Pseudomonadati > Pseudomonadota > Gammaproteobacteria > Pseudomonadales > Pseudomonadaceae > Pseudomonas > Pseudomonas sp. 43A. The sequence continues at coordinate 3,436,117 of NZ_CP054880.1, read as the reverse complement.
TGGCGCTGATTCTGGGTGGCGGCGTAGTTCCAGTGCACCGAGCTGACGTGGTAGCCGTCGGCGCCGTTTTCAGCGGTGAGTTTCCAGTTGCCTTCGTAGATGTAGGAACTGGAACCGCGCAGCACTTCCAGGCCTTCTGGCGACTGATCGACGATCATGTCGATGATCTTCGCTGACTCGCCCAGATGTTCAGCGAGGGATTTCACATCGGCATTCAGGCTGCCGAACAGGAAGCCGCGATAGGACTCGAAACGCGCAACTTTGGTCAGGTCATGGGAGCCTTCGCAGTTGAAGCCTTGCGGGTAACCGGCTTCGCTCGGGTCTTTGACCTTGAGCAGTTTGCCGCTGTTGTTGAACGTCCAACCGTGAAACGGGCAGGTGTAGCTGGAGCGATTGCCGGACTTGTGCCGGCAAAGCATGGCGCCGCGATGGCTGCAGGCGTTGAGAAAAGCGTTGAGCACACCGTCCTTGTTGCGCGCGATAAAAATCGGCTGGCGCCCCATCGTGGTGGTCAGAAAATCGTTGTTGTTGGGCAGTTGGCTTTCGTGGGCGAGGTAAATCCAGTTGCCTTCGAAGATATGCGCCATTTCCAGTTCGAACAGCCGCGGATCAGTGAACATCTCCCGCTTGCAGCGGTAGGCGCCCTTCTCCTTGTCTTCTTCAAGCATGGCATTGAGGTAGTCGATTCCCAGGGACATGGCCGGGGCCTCCATTGTTATTGTTCAGGCCAGGTCAGGTTAGGGAGGCGATGCACGGGGCAATAGCCGAATCCTGCAGATCGCTATCCGTTTTGTGCAGGACGGCGCGGCAGATGATTCGGCGTGTTTCGCAGAGGGTTTAGTGCGGAGTGTCAGTGGCGGCGTTTGAAGGTCTGCGATGGCAGTTCGCCGAACTGTTGGCGATAGCTTTCGGAGAAACGGCCGAGGTGCAGGAAGCCGTAGTCCAGGGCCAGTTCGGTGAGATTACGTACCGGGCAGCTCGGATCGCTGAGGCAGGCATGGATGCGCGCAAGTTTGCGCTGGCGGATGTATTGCATCGGTGTGACGCCGAGTTGGCGTTCGAACAACGCGTACAGCGAGCGCGGGCTCATGCTCGCCTGCGCCGCCAGACGTTCGGCGGGCAAATCCAGTTTAAGGTTGCGTTCGATGTAATCGAGAATGCGCTCGAAGCTGACATTCGGTGCGCTCAGGCACTGACGGCTGACATTGGTGTTCATCAGCGAGATCAGTTTGCTACCGATGATCTGCGCGTAATGCTCCTGCACCCGCAGCAACGGATCGCTGGCCTCGGCTTCCTGACAGATCATCGCGAGCAGGTTGGTGAAGCCTTCCAGCTCATCCAGCCGATAGTGATTGCGCAGAAAACGGATACCACTCGACGGCCGAATCCAACGCTGCTCGTCGCACACTGATTCGAGCACGCTGACCGGCACCTTGAGGATGAATTTCTCGCAGTCTTCCGAGTACGTCAGATCAACCGGATCATCCGGGTTGATCAACAGCAACTCGCCGGGCACCAGATGCTGTTCGCGCTTGTGCCCGCGCCACAGGCAATTGCCTTGCAGCAGCACTTGCAGATGGTAAACGGTCTCCAGGGCCACCGATGTCACGCGTACGCTGCCGCCATAGCTGATGCGGGCCAGATCGAGATCAGCGAGTTTGCGATGGTTGAGGCTGGCTTGCGGGTGAGTGGTTCTGGACAGGCCGATGAAGTGCTGACCGACGTGCTGATTGACGTAGTCGGAGACGGCATAAGGGTCAGCGTGACGGAACACGTTGCTGCGATCGCTCAGCAGATGGCTGTCCATGGGGCATTGCTCATTGTTGTCGTTATTTTGGTTTCACGGGGTTTCAGGCATCACCACTCACAGTACGCCGGAGTGTTGGGGTGGGCAATTGGACGAAGGTTTGTGTACTCGATAATCGAACACTTTTTGCAGATTACAGAGTGGTTTGTCCAACGCCTACACTTGCCGAAAAAATGCCCTACACGCCAAAAAAAACCCGACACAGAAAAATCCTACTTATGACAGTTTTATAAAACAAAAAAAGCCCGTTTCAGTCGAAACTGAAACGGGCTTCTCCCACCTCAACGGCCGTTACTTCAGGTCGTCAAAGTGGTCTCGCAGGAACTCGTAAAAGCGAAAGGCTTTAAACAATCTCCATACAAGGCTCAGCGTACGCAGCAAAAGCTTCATACGTTTTGGCCTCCAGGGCTGGGGGCCAAACCTCCAGCAAACTTACCGGATCATGCTTGCCTTCAGCCTGCACGTTAAAGCAGCTAGTGAGGCGGCCGGTTGAAATCCCCCCGAAACATCATTCCGGCACGGGTGCAAAACCGTGTCAAAGGGCATGAAACCGTTTAGTCACCAGCCTGGCCTCACCGCTGCTCGAACAAGTGAGCGCCCGCATCATAACCTTCATTCAGAGGCTTTCAGGAAAAGTAATTTTCTGATTTGTTAACCATTACTTCTGCCAGCTTTTTCTGGAAATGAAATAGCGCAAACAACCAGTTTCATACGAACTTTAACCTTGCAAGGGGGCACAAAGACTCTTACCATGAGAGAACGTTAAAGCAGCTAGTGAAGCAACAAACCTCGGTCGCAAACCAAGGTTTACAAAAGAACCGCCCCGCAAAGGCGGTTTTTTTTCGTCTGCCCTTTCACTGCATCCGCCGATGAAAATCAGATCACAACACCCGTGCCCACGTCTGACTCAGCAGATCCTTGCCAAAGCTGTGAACCGCCTCCTCCTCCACCAACTCAAACCCGGCCTGCTGATAAATTTTGCGTGCAGCCGTCAGGTTACTGGTCGTCCACAAGGTCATTTTCTGGTAGCCAACCTGGCGGGCGAAACGCAGGCACTCCCCGACCAGACGACTGCCAATGCCCAAGCCCCGCGCGCTGGCGTCGACGTAGAGCATGCGCAGTTTGGCGGTTGTTTCATCCTGGCGGACGATGAACACGGAGCCGATGACCTTGCCGTCCTTTTCCGCAATCCAGCAGCGCTCGCTCGTCGGGTCGTAATCACGCAGGTACTTGGCGACCACCTCGGCCACCAGTGTTTCGAACTCTGAATTCCAGCCGTATTCGCGGCTATACAGCGCGGCTTGCTGTTGCATCACCGTGCCCATGTCGCCGGGCTGCGGATCGCGGAACAGGTAAGTCGAGTCCTTGCTGCCTTCCAACAGGTTCTGGATCAGCGTCATGGCGCCGATCAGTTGCTTCTGCTGCGGCTCGGGCAGACGCTCGAGCATGGCGACGATTTGCTCGCGAGAGGCCTTTTCCAGCGGAGTCAGGATTTCCCGGCCCAGATCGGTTAAGTGCAATTGCGCAGCGCGGGCATCCGTGGGCGACGGGACTTTCTGAATCAGGCCACGCTTCTCGAAACCACTGATGATGCGACTCATATAGCCAGCGTCGAGGCCGAGCATCTGGCGCAGATCGGCGCTGGTCAGGTCACCGCGCGAGGCCAATTCATACAAGATGCGCAGCTCGGTCAGCGAGTAGTCGCTTTGCAGCAAATGCTCCTGCAATACGCCGATCTGATGGGTGTAAAAACGATTGAAGCCGCGCACGATGTCGGCTTGCTCAAGAAGATGGTTGCTGGACATGGCGAATGCTCAGATGGTTGCCTAAGGCAACTATATATTTGCCTCAAGCAACCATGTCAATAGAAAGCTATCGGCACTTCGCCAACACCACCTGACAGGTATCCGGTGTCCCCCCGGAGCGCCCGGCATAACGGATGCAGTTGTTCATCGATTTCTGCCGGGCCATGTTCAAACTGGAGCCCCACGCCAGACCGCCCTCGCCGACAGACGGCAAGGCTTTGGCGTAGCAAGCATCGCCAACACCCGACGGTGGATAGTGTTTTCGGCTGGAGCAGCCTGCGCCAAGCGTCAGGCCAAGGCCGATCAGGGTGAGCATGCTCCAGAGCGAGCATCGGTTAATCATCGCATTCCACCTGCCGGCAAAGGGGTCGTAACCTGCTGAGTCTAGTCCCCTCACCTGCACAAATCTTCTAAACGTCGACGAGCATTGCGCGGTATTTTATGGGGCCGCACCTTTCAATGGCGAACACTGGAGCCTTCGTGGATAAACGCAACTGGATCGAGCTGTCCCAGGATGTCGACACCGGGATTGAATCGATTCGCGCTCACTTTGAGGGCCATGCCTACGATCCGCACTGGCATGACAGTTTCCTCGTCGGCGTTACCGAACAAGGTGTGCAGCAATTCAATTGCCGCCGCGTACGCCATCGCAGTACGCCGGGCAACGTGTTCCTGCTGGAGCCGGGGGAAATCCACGATGGGCAAGCGCCGACCGAGGAAGGTTTTACCTATTCGATGCTCTACCTCGATCCACACTGGCTGGAGCGTGAACTGCATGCGCTGTTCGAAGACGCACCGGCCGACAGCCAGCCAGGTTTTGCCGACACGCTGAGTCAGGACCCGCGTCTGGCCACAGCGATCAGTCAAGCCTTCCATGCACTGCATGATGGCGATCTGCGGATCGTCCGGCAGACCGCCGTCGACGGGTTGCTGAGCTCGCTCACGCGCCATCTCGACTGGCGTAAGCGCCAGGCTTTCGATCCGCGCCTGCCGTTGGTGGCGCAACGGGCGCGGGATTATCTGCACGCGCATGCCTATGAAGATATCGGTCTCGATGATCTCGCGCAGGTCTGCGGGGTAGACCGTTTTCGGCTCAGCCGCGCCTTCAAGTCTGCTTTTGGTCTGGCGCCGCACGCGTACTTGATCCAGTTGCGCCTGGCCAGGGCGCGGCAGTTGCTGGCCCGGGGTGAAACGCCGGCGCAGGTCGCCAGCGTGCTTGGTTTTGCCGACCAGAGTCATCTCGGTCGCTGGTTCCGCCGAGCCTACCAACTCACCCCCGCCGACTACCGCAAGCGCTGCTCAAACCTTCCAGACTGACGAAAGCGGACTGGTGATCATGGATGCCTGTTTTCATTTTCAGGAAATCCGGATCATGGCGTCATTACTGCCCTTTCTGCTGTTTGCTTTCGTTGCCTCGATCACGCCGGGGCCGACCAATATTCTGGTGTTGAGCCACAGTTCGCGCCAAGGCCTGCTCGCCACGTTGCCGATCATTTTTGGCGCTTGCGCGGCGGCGGCACTGATTGTGCTGGTGGTCGGCCTCGGTGCCGGCGAAACCTTGCTGCGCTATCCGCGCGTGCAACAAGCCATGGCCTGGGGCGGTGTACTCTGGTTGAGCGGGCTGGCGTGGCAGATCTTTCGCAGTGCGCCGCCGTCGCTGGACCCGACGGATACGCAGGAAGAAGGTTTCAGCGTACTGGGCGCCGCCATGCTGCAACTGGTCAATCCCAAGGTGTGGATGATGGCCATGGCCGTGGTCAGCGTGTTTGTCGGCGGTGGTGACAAGACCCTGCGGCTGCTGGTGTTGTCGCTGGCGTTTCTGTTGGTGTCGTTGCCATGTATGACGTTGTGGGCGTTGCTGGGTGTGGGCAGCGCGCGATTGATGGGGTCGCCCAGGGCGTTCAAGCGGATGAACACGGCACTGGCGTTGTTGTTGCTGCTCTCGGCATGGCTGACAGTCTTGGCGTAACTCCACTTCATCAGGGGGAAGTGGCCTGCCGATACTCGCGCGGCGTAAAACCGGTCGACGCCTTGAACTGGCGGGTGAAGGCGCTGTGATCGGTGTAGCCGCATTGCAGCGCCACATCGGTAATCGGCAGGTCGGTGTGCAGCAAGCGGTGCGCGTGTTCGAGGCGTACTTTCTGGATCATCTGCCGTGGCGTCAGGTGGAACACCCGTTTGCAGTAACGCTCCAGTTGCGCGACTGAAATGCCGGCGATTCGGGTCAGTTCACTGAGGGTGACCCGACGATTGAAATGCGCGCGAATATGCTCATCGACAGCCGCCAGTCGCTCGAATGCCGGATGGGCTTCACTGGCCGATTGCAGGTCCACCGAAATCCCCGCCAGACCAATGATCACCCCGTCACGGTTGTACAGCGGCTGCTTGTGCGTCAGGCACCAACCCGGTTCGCGACTGCCGTACAGATGCAGCTCCAGTTGGTCCTCCAGCACAAAGCCTTCTTCCAGCACCTTGCGATCCTGCTCGGTGTAGCCCGGCCCGAGTTGCGCCGGGAACACCTGCGCACTGGTTTTCCCAAGCAACGGACGCAGATCCTTCAAGCCGCAGCGTTGCACCAGCGTGCGATTCGCGAGCACGTAACGGGCCTGCACATCCTTGATGAAAATCGCCGCGTTGGGGATCACATCGAGCATCGGCAACAACAGCGCGGCGCCGGCCAAGAGTTCCTCAAGTGTCTGCGGGCGATGCCCATCAATGCCTTGAGCCAGGATCGAAAACGCCTGCTGCATCAAACAATCCCCTCGTAACGTGGATGGACAAAGCGCCTGCCATGCGGCCTTCGCGTGCAGATTGCAGCATCGTTAAAGACCTGTCGAGGGCCACGTTTCGCCAGTGCGATTGTGCTGATTTCGTCATCGAAGCCACCGCAAAACATCAATCGCCACACCATCGATGAGTTCAAAGTCTGGCCGTCCCAGTGACACAACTGCCTATCCAATAACTCACAAGAAGGCGATGCCATGTCAGGCCAAGGCAAGTTCAAAAAACAGCTTTCACTGATCGACCTCACATTTATCGGGCTCGGGGCGATCTTCGGTTCCGGCTGGTTGTTCGCGGCCAGTCATGTGTCCGCGATTGCCGGGCCGGCGGGGATTTTCTCCTGGCTGCTGGGTGGTTTTGCCGTGTTGTTGCTGGGCATCGTCTATTGCGAGCTGGGCGCGGCATTACCGCGTGCCGGCGGCGTTGTGCGCTATCCGGTTTACTCCCACGGGCCGCTGCTCGGCTACCTGATGGGCTTCATCACCCTGATCGCGTTTTCCAGTCTGGTGGCGATCGAAGTGGTTGCCTCACGCCAATACGCAGCAGCGTGGTTTCCAGAGCTGACCAAGGCTGGCAGCGGCGACCCGACGATTCTCGGCTGGATGGTGCAGTTCGGCCTTCTTTGCGTGTTTTTCCTGCTCAATTACCGCAGCGTAAAGACCTTCGCCAAGGCCAACAATCTGGTCAGCGTGTTCAAGTTCATCGTGCCGCTGTTGGTGATTGGTGTGCTGTTCACTTTCTTCAAGCCGGCCAACTTCCACGTGCAAGGATTCGCCCCGTTCGGCTTGTCCGGTATCGAAATGGCGGTGTCGGCGGGTGGCGTGATTTTCGCGTATCTGGGGCTGACACCGATCATCTCGGTGGCCAGTGAAGTGAAGAATCCGCAGCGCACCATTCCCATCGCGTTGATCCTCTCGGTGCTGCTGTCGACGTTGATTTATGTGCTGCTGCAAATGGCCTTTCTTGGCAGCATCCCGACGGAAATGCTCGCCAATGGCTGGGCCGGCATCAGCAAGGAATTTTCCCTGCCGTACCGCGACATCGCCCTGGCATTGGGCGTGGGCTGGCTGGCCTATCTGGTGGTCGCCGATGCGGTGATCTCGCCGAGCGGTTGCGGCAACATCTACATGAACGCCACCCCGCGCGTGATCTATGGCTGGGCGCAGACCGGCACCTTCTTCAAGGTCTTCACGCATATCGATGAGAAGTCCGGGATTCCGCGTCCGGCGCTGTGGCTGACCTTCGCCCTGTCGGTGTTCTGGACCCTGCCGTTCCCGTCGTGGGAGGCGCTGATCAACGTGGTTTCCGCTGCGCTGGTGTTGAGCTACGCCGTAGCCCCTGTGACCGTGGCCGCGCTGCGCCGCAACGCGCCGAATATGCCGCGCCCGTTCCGGGTCAAGTGCATGGGTCTGCTCGGGCCGGTGTCGTTCATCATCGCCGCGCTCATCGTCTACTGGTCGGGCTGGAACACCGTGTCGTGGCTGCTCGGCCTGCAAATCCTGATGTTCGTTGTGTATCTGCTGTGCGGCCGCTTCGTGCCGACCGCTCACCTCAATCTGGCCAGCCAAGTGCGTTCCTCGGCGTGGCTGATCGCCTTCTATGCGGTGACCATCGTGTTGTCGAAACTCGGCACCTTCGGCGGTCTCGGCATCCTCGCCCATCCGTACGACACCCTCGTCGTCGCAGCCTGTGCCACTGGCATTTACTACTGGGGAGCGGCGACCGGCGTACCGGCGCACCTGCTGCGTCTGGAAGAGGACGACGAAGAAAGCGAAGTCGCCGCCCCGGCCTCGAGCGTGTCTGCGCGCCCTGCCGGCGCCTACTGAAATCATCCAACGGGATCTATTCATGAAACAACTACACGTCATTGATTCCCACACCGGCGGTGAACCGACGCGCCTGGTGATGAACGGCTTCCCCGATCTGCCCGGCAACAGCATCGCCGAAAAACGAGACGCCCTGCGCACTCAGCATGATCAATGGCGCCGCGCCTGCCTGCTGGAGCCGCGCGGCAACGATGTGCTGGTCGGCGCGTTGTATTGCGAACCGGTATCGGCGGACGCCACCTGCGGGGTGATCTTCTTCAACAACGCCGGTTATCTGGGCATGTGCGGCCACGGCACCATCGGCCTGATCAACTCGTTGCATTACCTGGGGCGAATCGAACCGGGCGTACACAAGATCGACACGCCAGTCGGCCCGGTCAGCGCCACGCTGCATGACGACGGAACCGTCACCTTGGGCAACGTACCCGCCTATCGACATTGCAAACAGGTGCCAGTGGATGTGCCGGGATTCGGGCGAGTATTTGGCGACATCGCCTACGGCGGCAACTGGTTTTTCCTCGTTTCCGAGCACGGCCAGACGCTGACCATGGACAACGTCGAACACCTCACGGCGTACACCTGGGCGATGCTCAAGGCCCTCGAAGACCAAGGCATTTATGGCGAGGACGGCGCGGTGATCGATCACATCGAACTGTTCGCCGATGACGATCAGGCCGACAGCCGCAACTTCGTCATGTGCCCCGGCAAAGCCTACGACCGCTCACCGTGTGGCACCGGTACCAGCGCCAAACTCGCCTGCCTCGCGGCCGACGACAAGCTGAAACCCGGCGCGACCTGGGTGCAAGCGAGCATCACCGGCAGCCAGTTTGAAGGCCGCTTCGAATGGGACGGCGAGCGAATTCGCCCGTTCATCACCGGCCGCGCTTACATGACCGCCGACAGCACCTTGCTGATCGACGAAGCAGACCCGTTCGCGTGGGGCATCTGAGCCACCGCGCTGACTTTTCACCTCAAATTGAATGATGTGCCAAGGAGTTAAAACAATGAGCGACAACATCTTCACCGGTTGCATGCCGGCCCTGATGACCCCGTGCACCGCCCAACGCAAACCGGACTTCGATGCGCTGGTGGCCAAAGGTCGCGAGCTGATCGATATCGGCATGAGCGCCGTAGTCTATTGCGGCTCGATGGGTGACTGGCCGCTGCTGACCGAAGCCGAACGTCAGGAAGGCGTGGCGCGTCTGGTCGCCGCGGGGATTCCAACCATTGTCGGAACCGGCGCAGTCAACTCTCGTGAAGCGGTTTCCCACGCGGCCCACGCGGCAAAAGTCGGCGCGCAGGGTCTGATGGTAATCCCCCGCGTGCTGTCCCGTGGCGCTTCGGTCACTGCGCAAAAGGCCCATTTCGCCGCGATTCTGCAAGCCGCGCCAAACCTGCCGGCAGTGATCTACAACAGCCCTTACTACGGCTTCGCCACCCGCGCCGACCTGTTCTTCGAACTGCGTCGCGAGTACCCGAACCTGATCGGCTTCAAGGAATTCGGTGGTGGTGCCGACTTGCGTTACGCCGCCGAAAACATCACCAGCAAAGACGATGACGTGACCCTGATGGTCGGTGTCGACACGCAAGTGGTGCACGGTTTCGTCAACTGCAACGCCACCGGTGCGATCACCGGTATCGGCAACGCCCTGCCCCGCGAGGTGCTGCAACTGGTGGCGCTGAGCAAGCAGGCGGCCAAGGGTGATGCCAAGGCCCGTCGTCAGGCGCGAGAGCTGGAATCGGCGCTGGCGGTGCTGTCGTCGTTCGATGAAGGCTGCGATCTGGTGCTGTACTACAAGCACCTGATGGTGCTCAACGGCGACAAGGAATACACCCTGCACTTCAACGAAACCGATGCGTTGAGCGATTCGCAGCGGCGGTATGCCGAGAAGCAGTATTCGCTGTTCCGTCACTGGTACGAGAACTGGTCGGCGGAACAGAACTTCGCCTGAGACCGCAAGCCCCACCTGCCGCGATGCGTTGCGCTACGCGGCAGGCATTTCCCTCTTTATCAGGAAGACACCATGACTCTGACGGGCCACATGCTGATCGGACAGCACACGGTTGCTGGCCATCGCGCCGCCATTCGCGGGATCAATCCGGCTACCAATGAAACGCTGGAGCCCGCGTATGCCGGTGGATCGGCCGAGCATGTCGAACAGGCCTGTGCGCTGGCCTGGGCAGCGTTCGATGTTTATCGCGAGACGGCGCTGAATGTTCGCGCTGAATGTCTCGAAAGCATTGCCATGGAAATCGAAGGCCTAGGCGATGAACTGATCGACCGCGCCCACGCCGAAACCGGCCTGCCGCGTGCGCGCCTGCTAGGTGAACGCGGGCGCACTTGCCAACAATTAAGAATGTTCGCCCGCACGGTCCTCGCCGGTGAATGGCTGGATGTACGCGTCGACAGCGCACAACCGCAACGCCAGCCGTTGCCACGCGCGGATCTGCGTCAGCGTCAGATCGCGCTGGGGCCGGTCGCGGTGTTTGGTGCGAGCAATTTTCCGCTGGCATTTTCGGTGGCGGGCGGTGACACCGCGTCAGCATTGGCCGCCGGTTGCCCGGTGATCGTCAAGGCGCACAGCGCGCATCCCGGCACCAGCGAACTGATCGGTCGCGCGGTTGCTCGGGCGGTAAAAAACTGTGGTTTGCCGGAAGGCGTGTTCTCGTTGCTGTACGGTTCCGGCCGCGAAGTGGGCATCGCACTGGTCACAGATCCACGGATCAAAGCGGTGGGTTTTACCGGTTCGCGCAGCGGTGGCCTAGCGCTGATTCAAGCGGCGCAGGCCAGACCCGAACCGATTCCGGTGTACGCGGAAATGAGTTCGATCAATCCGGTGCTGCTGTTTCCGGCGGCGCTGGACAATCGCACGCAAGCGTTGGCTGAAGGGTTTGTGACCTCGCTGACACTGGGTGCGGGCCAGTTCTGCACCAATCCGGGTTTAGTGATCGCCTTGAAAGGACCGGCGCTGGACAAGTTTATCGCCGCAACCGCCGAGATCATTCAACGCAGTCCGGCGCAGACGATGCTGACACCGAACATCTTCAGCGCTTACGAATCGGCCGTGAATGCGCTGGCCGAGAATGCCGCTGCACGTCTCAGCGGTGTAGGTCAGAGCGGCAACGGCCCGAACCAATGTCAGGCCCGTGTATTCGTGACCGAGACTGCCGACTTTCTTACCGATCACCGCCTGCAAGCCGAAGCCTTCGGTGCAGCTGCGCTGATCGTGCAATGCGAAAGTGAAGCTGAAATCCGCCAGGTGACCGAGCATCTGGAGGGTCAGTTGACCGCGACATTGCATCTGGATGACCAAGACCTGCAACAGGCGCGTGCTTTGCTGCCGACGCTGGAGCGCAAGGCCGGCCGCTTGCTGGTCAACGGCTGGCCAACCGGGGTCGAAGTGTGTGACGCAATGGTGCATGGCGGGCCGTTCCCGGCCACCTCGGACGCGCGCACGACATCCGTCGGTACGGCGGCGATCCTGCGTTTCCTGCGCCCGGTGTGTTATCAGGACTTCCCCGACAGCTTGCTGCCTGACGCATTGAAACAAGGCAATCCGCTGCAATTACGCCGTCTGCTCGATGGGCAAAGGGAAGCGCAGCGCCATGACGAATAACGCTTCCCACGACATCGCTGTGGTCGGCGCCGGCATCATCGGCGTCGCCTGTGCATTGCGTCTGGCTCGTCAGGGCTTGCGCGTGGTGGTGATCGATCAGCAGCCACCCGGCCACGGCGCCTCGTTCGGCAATGCCGGACATCTGGCGACCGAACAGGTGTTTCCGATTGCCGACGCGTCCATCCTCAAGCGCCTGCCCGCCATGCTGATGGACCCGATGGGGCCGTTGCGGCTGGACTGGCAATACCTGCCGCGCGCCTTGCCATGGTTCACTCGGTTGTTGCTGAATCTGCGCCCGGCGCCTTTTCAGAACACCGTGGCAGGCTTGCGCGCGCTCAATGAAAGCAGTCTTGATGCGTGGCAGCGCTTGCTCGCCGACATCCAGCGGCCTGACCTGCTCAAGGTCGATGGCTCGCTGTTAGTGTTCGAACGCCACGAATCGCGTCAGGCAATCCAGGCATTACAGGCTCGCCTGCATCAGCAGCAGGTGCCGGTCGATTACTGGCAGTCCGGCGCCATACGCGAAACCGCGCCGCAACTCAGCGAACAGATTCAGGGCGGCTTGTTCTTCCCACGCACCGGGCACTTCATCGACCCGTATCGCGTGGTGTGTGAATTGGTCGAAGCGGCCAAGGCCAGCGGCGTGAGCTTCGTACAGCAGCAGGTTCAGGGTGGCTATGTGCAAGAGCACGGGGTGACGCTGACCACCGGCAATGGCGGTCTGACTGCCAGCCGCGTGCTGATCGCCTGTGGCGCACATTCGGCGAAACTCACCGCCGCCCTCACCGGCAAAAAAGTACCGCTGGACACCGAGCGCGGTTACCACCTGATGCTGCCTCAGGAACACGACCGACTGCCCTTCCCCGTGACCTCGCTGGAACGCAAGTTCATCATGACGCCGATGGCCGAAGGGTTGCGTCTGGCCGGCACCGTCGAGTTCGCCGGTCTGGAAAAACCGCCGAGCATGGAACGCGCGTGGCAGTTGCATCGGTTGAGTCAGGGTCTGTTTCGCAAGGATCTGAGTGCTGAAGCGGCGACGCCGTGGATGGGTTTCCGACCGTCGTTGGCGGATTCGTTGCCGGTGATTGATCAGGTGTGTGAGGGCAAGGTGTTGCTTGCGTTCGGGCATCAGCATTTGGGGTTGACGCAGGCGGCGGTGACGGCGGAGATGGTGGTGCGGATGGCTTTACCTGCGACTGCAAAAGAGGCCTGCAGGCTGCCACTCAACGAACAGTACAGGCTCGATCGTTTCTGAAAGGAAGTCTCTGACCCACAAGCCTGCATTCCTGCGCAGGCTTGCAGCCGTGCACTGGCAGAACGACAGACGTTACAGAGGCATTAACCAGTGTCGCTCAGTGGTCCATCCCAGAAAAACCCTCGCACCCTCATCTTTCTGGCGACTCAGGGTCAGCTGATGCCCGGCAGCGGCAACACGCAAGCCAATCATGACAGGCAGGAACCTTTCGCGGAACTCGCTGGATTGCGCTGCAAAATGCGACTCAAGGCTATCGAGCGCAGAACGCAACAGCTCGCCATCCAGCATCGACAAGTAAAACATCATCTGACGCCAGGCATACGCCGTGTTCTTCAACATCACCAGACGTGCATGGTAATGCGTGATGTGCATTTGTTGCCGCTTGCAAATCCACTCGAAGCACGCCAGCGCCAGCGCGCTCAAACGATGATGCAACAGTATTTTCAAGTTCAATTCGCCGAACAGGAGCGCGAGGTTTTGCGTCGTCAGAATTTGCTGCTGTTCGAGTATCGTGCCGTTGACCGCTGGCCGCCACGTGCCAAAGGTGGCGTTTGCACGCTGCGCGCACAGCGTCGCCAATGCATCACGGCTGTTGTTTCTGCGCTGATCGGGAAGGCCTGCCAGGCCATCCGTATCAATGTCGTAATAGCGAGCGTAAAGCGTCCCGGCCATAAATCTGGCCGATTGCCTGGCTGCTCTCGTGAACTTGGTGGAGAACGCGCCCATGAAAATGTCAGCCGCCACCTCGTCGACGAAAGGCAGCTCCAACTTCGCCGTTTCAGCCAGTGAAACAAATTCCTGTAGCAGCTTGTTCGGAAGAATGGCCTGTGGAAACGCCGAGAGAGTCATTGCAGAGGCCTCGAGCAACGCTTGCCTGGCGCCCGTGGCGGAGATATCACTCGCCTCACGCTCTCCCTCTAAAGCCGCGACCCACGGCAGCTCGGCAATTTTGACCTGACTTTGCAGGTTAAGCAGCAGCAACGAGCGCCGACGACGGAAGGCGCGATACGTTGCACCCGCCAACGACTGCAGCATCCCGTCCCGGTATACGCTGCTACAGATTTGCGCTGTCATTGCAGGCAGAACCTGCGCCACGGTATCGGCGGATGAGATCAAGCCATGATCAATCAACTCGGCAATGGTCCCCTTGCGGCAACGCTCGAGGCGGCGGCGAACCGCAGGCGGAATCATCACACCAAGGGTCAGCTGGTGACGCTTCGCCTCCTCATCGGTGATCGGTTCAAGCAGCGGCGAAAAGTCACTGACGCCGTCCGAACCCGGGTGACTAACCAAACGTGCCGAGACAGCCCGGGCGATCAAATGATGCCCGGGGGCCGCCACATGTTGACGCTGCTCTGCTCGTTTAAGGGAATGTGCGTCGGACTCGGGATGCCCGTGTTTGGCCACAAAGTCATCAACAATGCGCCGGATGCGGCCGACCTGGCGGCCCGTCAATGATGCTTGATCGCGCAAACACTGACCGAGCAACGCAAACAGTTCTGCCGCCCGGGTCTTGAAGGGACCGTTGCTGCGGTGTTCAGCGCTACAGGTCCGAGCGATCTGCGCGCCGAGTGCGGTTGCGCGTTCGAACCAGCCTTCAGGAAAGTGTTTGCAAGGCCAGCCATCCTGACAGGTCAAAAGAAACAGTGAGACGGCAGCGTCGTAGAGAGGCAGACGATTTTCAACCACATGCTTTTGGACGGCCAGACGCGGTTGAGCCAATTGCCGGTTGAGCCGCTGCCTGACACTGGCGTTATCAAAAACATGCACCTCAGCCGTGGAAATCGGCGGCTCGTCAACGGCAGTCGGGAAGAAACGCAGGCGATCGAAGAAAGGCGCGATCTGCTCGATCAGCGTTCGCGCCTCGTCAGTACGCTGATGCCGCAAAAGCCATGACACTGTCAGCATTGCGGCTTCCTCCGGAACATCAATTTGATAGGTGCCGCTCGCTAAACGCTCTTGCAGCGTTGCGACGCCCACATCCGATAGATGCCAGATGTTGAGATCGAACCGTTCATGACCGGCACGAATGCCGGAGATCGACGCGGCTAACTGGCGCTCATAGGCAGTCAAAGCGCCACCGGCCGGGAGTTGTCCGGTGGCAAATCCACCCGTCGCCACGTCCAGCGTGACCCACTGCGGCAAATCGGCGAAAGGCACACGTGAACCATATTGTGCGCTGCCCTGCATCAGGTGTTCGACTACCCGCTGCCAGCGCTCGACTCGGTTGCGTGCCTGCGGGTCAGCGTCGCGCTGTATAGCGGTCAATGCTCGTGAGAGTTGGAACACCGCATAACCTGCATTCACGCCATCGTGCTTGCCGAACTCACCGTCGTCCCTGGACATGCTTCCTTGTGATCCTGCAATGTAATGGGTCCGGGGGCTGGATTCGAACCAGCGCCCACCCGGTTAAGAGCCGAGTGTTCCACCGCTGAACTACCCCGGAACAGAGCGCGCATTGTCGACCAGCAACGAAGGAATGTGAAGCCTGGTGTCTGTTGCGAGACAATTCGCGCACACGAGCTGAAACGAACACGCCGTTACTATCTTCGGGGACCGGTCCTGTCACTCTTGACCACGTATCGAGGCGCGCCCGTCATGGCAGTCTTTTTCTGTTTAATGGCGTCCGTCGTAGAAGTTCAGCCTGATAGGAATAGGCAATGCTCAAAGATAAACCGGCATAGGTGCGCCATTTGTTGATCGCTACCATGGCCTCAGACCTGACCCAATGGGAGCTCGACATGACTCACACTAAAACCCTGTTCATCACCGGCGTCAGCAGCGGTTTCGGCCATGCGCTGGCCAAAGAAGCGTTTGCCGCAGGCCACCGTGTCATCGGCACGGTGCGCAGTGAAACTGATTTGCAAAAGTTCCAGGCACTGTCCCCGGACAACGCTTACGGCGTGCTGCTGGATGTCACTGATTTCGAGCGGATCGACAGTGTCGTTGCGCAAGTCGAAGCCACACACGGCCCGATCGACGTGCTGGTCAATAACGCCGGTTATGGCCACGAAGGCGTCTTCGAAGAATCACCCTTGCAGGAGATGCGCCGTCAGTTCGACGTCAATGTGTTCGGTGCGGTGGCGATGATCAAAGCCTGTCTACCGTTCTTCCGCCAGCGCCGCGCGGGGCATATCCTCAATATCACCTCCATGGGCGGCACCATCACCATGCCGGGCATCGCCTATTACTGCGGCAGCAAATTTGCCCTCGAAGGGATCTCCGATACCCTGAGCAAGGAGCTGCGGGCCTTTAACATTTTCGTCACTGCCGTGGCACCGGGCTCGTTCCGTACCGATTGGGCGGGTCGTTCGATGCAACGCACCGAGCGCAGCATTGCCGACTACGACGCCAGTTTCGACCCTATCCGTAAAGCGCGAGAGGAGAAAAGCGGCAAGCAACTCGGCGACCCGCAAAAGGCTGCCCGAGCGATGTTGCAGATCATCGCCAGCCCGGCACCACCCGCCCACTTGCTGCTGGGCAGTGACGCCTTGAGCCTGGTCCGTGACAAACTGAAATATGCGGCCAACGAGATCGATCAATGGGAAGCGCTGAGCCGGTCCACCGATCATTGAGTGAGGATGTGATGACGCAGGTCGATGCAAGCACCGTGCGCATGGTGCAACTGATGAAAGTCCTCGCGCCGGTCGAGGGCTACAGCCTCAGCGCGCTCGATGACGTGCGCTTCCTGCGCTCGAATCGCCCACTGACCCGCACCCCGGTGTTGTACGACCCCGGCATTGTCATCCTCTGCCAGGGTCGCAAGCGCGGTTATCTGGGTGAGGACACCTACGTCTATGACGCGCAGCATTATCTGGTGGTGTCCGTGCCCATCCCCTTCACCATGGAGACCGACGCCACGGCAGCCGAGCCGATGCTCGCGATTTACATGCAACTGGACTTTCAGTTGGCCAGCGAGTTGATGTTGCAAGTCGATGAGGTGCATGGCGTCAGCGATGCTGAGCCAAAAGGCATGTACGCCTCGCCGATGGACGACGCGCTGCGCACCACGACCTTGCGTTTTCTCGAGGCGATGAGCGTCGCCGGTGAAGCGCAAATTCTTGGGCCGGCGCTGGTGCGTGAGATCTATTACCGCATTCTCACGGGCGAGCAAGGTGGATCAATGCGTGCCGCGCTGCATCGTCGCGGGCATTTCGGCAAGGTGAGCCGGGCGATCCGCAAGATTCACAGCTGTTATCAGCAGCGCCTCGACGTCGAGCAGTTGGCCCACGAAGCGAGCATGAGCGTGCCGAGTTTTCACCTGCACTTTCGCAGCGTCACCGATACCTCGCCGATGCAATACCTGAAGTCGACACGCCTGCATCAGGCGCGGCTGCTGATGCTGCGCCAGGCGATGAGCGCATCGGCGGCAGCGTTCGACGTCGGTTATGAAAGCGCCTCGCAATTCAGTCGCGAGTTCAAACGGTTTTTCGGCCGGACGCCGCAGGCGGAGGTTGAATGGATGAAGGCGACGTACTCGTTGCCGCCGCCGACAACGCCTTCCGAATTCGTATCGTCGCACTAGTCTGGTCATTTCGCGGGATGAAGCGCCGCGCTGTGGTGCATTGCCAGATGCCCGGTCTTGTCACTTTTGACTTCGTACTGCGGCTCGTCTTTTGAAGCAGGCCGAGGGCGGCCCATGAACTCGACATCCCGGGTGTGCACCTTGACCACCTTGCCGCGAATCTCGCCAGCCTCGCTGTTCCACTGAACTGCGTCGCCGACCTTGAATGACGTGCTCATGGCCTGTCCCCCACACTTGTTCAATCGGGTCATTGCGACTCAGGATGCTCACTCGATACCGAGTTATTGGCCGCCACATCCGTCATGTCTTCATCGACCGGCGACTCTTCATCGGCGGGCAATGGAACCTCGGGCGGGTTGCGTTTCGGATCATGCCCCGTCTCATTGTCCGTCGTCCGTGTCACGTCTTGCTGTGACCGGTTACCCGGTGCATTTTCATCGATGTCCATGCTTGCTTCTCCGTTCTTGTACACGGGATATCCGCGCTTGAACGTGAGAGGCAACGGCACAGCGCAAGTGCCGGGCAATGGACGAACGGTGCTCCAACGAAAAAAGCCTGCCGTTCAGAGGCAGGCTTTGGCTTGGCGACTAAAAACAACCGTGCCGGGCCAGCCGCGCACTAATCGTAAAACGCCTCAACCAACACCCGACTGCCGACAAAAAAACTGTCCGCCACCAGCCGCAACGGCTGCACATCCAGGTCACTGGCCTTGTCGCCGATCAATTGCTGAAAGTGCCGATAAACCGCCGCGTACTCACCCTCCTCCGACACAGCCTGGCGCACACCGTCAATGCTCAACAGCGCGCCACCGTTATCCAGGCGCAGAACACCCTCGGCGCAACGAACCTCGATACTCCACAGCTCATCATGGCCATGGTCGAAGTCGAACTCCGCACGCACATCGAGTTGATGCGCATCAGCCATTTTGATCGACGCAGCAATCGGTGACTGGCAGTTGCTCGGTACGCGCAGTTCGGCCGATTCGACAAACAGCGGCAGCGCCAGTAAATGAGTCACGATCGACAAGGCATTGATGCCCGGATCGAATACGCCGAGGCCACCGGGTTGCCAGATCCATGTTTGGCCGGGGTGCCATTTGCGTACATCTTCTTTCCAGTCGATCTGCACGCTTTGCAAAGTGCGCGAGGCGAGCCAGTCGCGAGCGGCTTCGATCCCGGGCGCATAGCGTGAATGCCAGGCAAACAACGCGCTGACGCCCTGCTCTGCGGCCTGATCGACCAAGGCCAATGCCTCACCCAACGTGGCACACGGCGGCTTTTCCACCAGCACATGTTTGCCGGCGGCCAACGCTTGCTGCACCAGCGCGAAGCGCCCTTGCGGCGGCGTGCAGAAGGCAATTGCATCCACCGGCGGGCCGTTTTTCAGCAGCTCACCCAAGGACTGGAAGTTCTCAACGCCCGCGCAGGGCTTGCCTTGGGTGGCGACGGACACCAAGTGGAAGGCGGGATTGGCGAGGATTGCCGGGACGTGTTGATCCTGGGCAATCTTGCCGTAGCCCACCAGACCGAGACGGATTGGTTGCATCAATGACTCCGCTTTTGTTTTGTTTTAGTCAGAGCGGCAGATTACCTGCAAACACCACGAGCGTCTGTCCGCGCAATGTCACAACCGCTCACAGGATCAGGCAAGGATCGCACAGGAATGCACTACTGCCCGGTGCGGCAGAACAGCAAGAATGTCGCCACGACAAACCGATTGAGGATGTTTCCATGCTTGTACAAGCCTACGGCGCCCACGCTGGCGACAAACCCCTTGAGCCGATGCAGATCAACCGCCGCGCGCCGGCCGCCCATGATGTGCAGATCGATATCGCCTTCTGTGGCATCTGCCATTCCGACCTGCACCAGGTGCGCGCGGAATGGGCCGGCACGCAATTCCCGTGTGTACCGGGGCACGAGATCGTCGGTCGCGTGTCGGCCGTCGGCGCACATGTGTCGGACTACAAGGTCGGTGATCTGGTCGGCGTCGGTTGCATCGTCGACAGCTGCAAACATTGCGACGACTGCGAAAGCGGTCTGGAAAACTACTGCGACGGCATGATTGGCACCTACAACTTCCCGACTCCGGATGCACCGGGCTGGACACTGGGTGGCTATTCGCAAAACATCGTCGTGCATGAACGCTACGTGCTGCGCATCCGTCATCCCGAAGCGCAACTGGCCGCCGTCGCGCCACTGTTGTGTGCCGGCATCACCACCTACTCGCCACTGCGTCAGTGGAACGCCGGCCCCGGCAAGAAAGTCGGCGTGGTCGGCATCGGTGGCCTCGGTCACATGGGCATTAAACTGGCCCATGCTCTGGGCGCGCACGTTGTTGCGTTCACCACCTCTGAATCCAAGCGTGAAGCAGCCAAGGCGCTGGGCGCCGATGAGGTTGTGGTGTCGCGCGATGCCGAAGAAATGGCCGCGCACGCCAAGAGTTTCGACCTGATCCTCAACACCGTCGCGGCGCCGCACGATCTCGATGCTTTCCTGGTGCTGCTCAAGCGTGATGGCGCCTTGACGCTGGTCGGTGCGCCGGCCACCTCGCATCCTTCGCCGAACGTGTTCAACCTGATCATGAAGCGCCGCACGATTGCCGGTTCGATGATCGGCGGCATTGCGGAAACTCAGGAAATGCTCGATTTCTGCGCCGAGCACGGCATCGTTTCCGACATCGAACTGATCCGCGCCGACCAGATCAACGAGTCCTACGAGCGCATGCTCAAGGGCGACGTGAAATATCGCTTCGTGATCGACAACGCGACGTTGGCGGGCTAAGCCTCGGCGCCCATTGGCCGTTCAGCGCGGTCAATGGGCCATTGAATTCCGTCGCCGGGATTTGACAGGGCCGGCGTTGCTCGCCAGAGTCGCACCCCTTTGCCTGCCATCAAGGGGTTGCGGTTGAACGAACAGACATTGTCCATGCGCCTTGAGCGCGTGGCTGCACACGTGCCGGCCGGCGCGCGGCTGGCCGATATCGGCTCGGATCACGGCTATCTGCCGGTGGCGCTGATGCGCCGTGGCCTGATCGCAGCGGCCGTGGCGGGTGAAGTCGCGTCGACGCCGTTCCACGCGGCTGAACGCACCGTGCGCGAGAATGATCTGCAGCAGCACATCAGCGTGCGCCTGGCTGATGGTCTGGCGGCCATCGAACCTGACGACGGGATTACCGCCATCACGATCTGCGGCATGGGCGGTGAGACCATCCGCGACATCCTCGACAGCGGCAAAGCCCGTTTGAGCGGCAAAGAGCGCCTGATCCTGCAACCCAATGGCGGCGAACAACCCTTGCGCCAATGGCTGATGGAAAACGGTTACCGGATCCTCAGCGAAGAACTGCTGCGGGAGAACCGCTTCCACTATGAAATCATCGTTGCCGAGCGCGCAGCCTCCGTGGCCTACACCGATCAAGAACTGTACTTCGGCCCGCTACAGATGCAGGCACGCAGTCCGGAGTTTCTGGCCAAGTGGCAACACAAGCTGCGCGAAAAGCAGAAAACCCTGAGCCAGTTCGCCCGGGCGCAGCAGGCTGTGCCCGAGGCGAAGGTACGAGAGATCACGTGCCAGGTTGAATGGATTGCGCAGTTGCTGGCTTGAGAAGCCGGCCGCAGAGGTGCGCATGCCGGTGGAGACACGGCCCGAGCGGGCCTGGAATCCCGCGAATGGCGATGGCGACATTGGCGTTGCTCAAGCCGTGATCAACGCTCGCGATCAGCGTTGATTACAGGCCGGCATTCGCCAAACCCTGGCGCATCCCCTGATCTTTCCTTTAAAAAATGCAGTTGAGTACCGTGCCACATTCGCGCGTTAACGGGAGTTCAAGTGTCCCTGCGAAGTGATACTGCCCTCCCTTTAATTACAGTTGCGGGAGATCAATATTGTTCTTGCGAAGAATCGACGAAATTTTTTCTATGAACTTGACCGGCAAATCGGTTGAAGCGCCATATATATCGACAATTCCGACCTCGACTGCGCTATCCACCACATGACGAAAATCGTCAATATCTTGAGAGGGAATCGATTGCTCAAGATCTGACGGCATATCATCTCCTCTTCCATTGAGCGGCAACAACGCACCCTTTTGCTCCCAGTCAGCCAAGCCACCGCCATCAGGAAAACTATCCAGGTGGGCCGTCAATTCATCGATGGCCTCGTGTCGAATAGACTTTGCTTCGCAATAAGCCCTTAAAAGCTTTGATGCATAGCGTTGTAAATTTCTCGGGGAGAGAGTTTTGAGCTCACGTGAAAACTCTGACGTCATTACTTTCCTCCGCAGCCGCTGCCGCCGACTACATTCAAATTAAACTTCTTCACTAAGGGATTACACACTGAGCACGGCGGTTTGTCCGTGCCATGTACACCGCTGGTGCTGCTTTTGCCCCTCACATTGGCCACTGAAATTTCAGCGCCGTCCAGATCCAGGCCTTTATTTTTAGCCCTGGCGATTGCATTGACCTCTGCACATTGCGCATCAAACTCATTGGGCGGGATACCTTTAAGTGCTTCATTGACCTCAGGATTGGAAACGCCACCCTGGTTTCGACCTGTGACCACTCGCCCGTCTTTGGTCACTATCACTGCCACCGTATTCGGACGCTTTGATGCTGGCAGTTTCTGCGCCTTGTCTGCAAGCCTACTGGCTGGCGTCTTGCCTGTCAGGCCTTCAGGGTCAACCCATCCGACAGGGTTTGGAGCATAGGCAAACAGGTTCCACCCACCTGCATAGCTGACTGGATCCTTACTGATGAAACGTCCGGTTCGCGGATCGTAATACCGATGCCGGTTGTAATGCAGCCCCGTCTCATGATCGTGATACTGCCCCTGAAACCGTATCGGGTTCATCACGCCATGCTGCCGCGCCCATTCCGAGCGCTGTTCTGTGAGCTGTCCCCACGCCTTGTACTGCGCGGTCCAGGCGATGTCGCCTTGCGCGTCCGTCAATTCCTGCGGAGTGCCCAGGTGATCGCATTGATACCAGGCCAACGCATCAAAGGGTAATGCCGTAGCCTCGCGATTCCACAATGGGTCTTCATCGAGACTGTATTCACCAGTGTATTGCGGTTGGTTTATCAGGTTGATCGGAGCGTGGCGCACCGCTTGCGCGACGGGGACGAAGGAGCCCGGTTCGAAGATGTAGTGAACCGTGCGACCCGGTTCACCATCGCTTTGTGCAGGGCTGCTTTCAAAGGCGAGGGTGTCGCCATCCCAACCGTACAAGGTAAAGCCGCAGCCGAGTTCGCGCTGTTTGCGCGCGTGTTCGTTTCTGTTCCAGAGAGAGCCTGCTTCTGGACGCTGTTTGTAGTGCGCGCGGGAGTTTTTGTGCAGGCGGCGTCCCAGTGCGTCGTAGGCGAAATCCACGCTCAGGCGCGGGTCTTCGAAATGCACCAGTCGATCAAACAAATCCCACTGCAGATCACTGCGTTGGCCGTTGTGCCAGCGCTGGATCTGGTTGCCGCGTTCGTCGTAGTCGTAATGCGTGCCGGCGTATTCGCGCAGCAGGTTGTCGACCAGTTTGCTGCGTGGTGGTGTCAGGTCGAGCGGGCGGCGAATTTCTGTTGCCTTGTCGTCGAGCAGGTTGCCGGCCGGGTCGAAGGCGAAGGTTTCCACGCCTTGACGCGTTGCGGCGCTGAGCAGTCGGCCGACGGGATCGTAGCGATAGGCGAGCGGGCCGCGGCGGCTGTCGTTGATGTCGGTCAGTTGGCCGGCAGCGTCATATGTGTATTCGCGTTTGAGCAGCGTGGATTTGTCGTCGCTGCGTCCCAGCAACTGTTCCTGCAAACGGCCGGCCGGATCCCAGCTCTGGGTTTGCAGCAGGTGGTTGCCTTGATGACGGGCGACTTCGCGGTGCAGGTCATCACGCTCGTAGCCGATCAGTTCATGCTCATCCAAGCGCATGCCCAGCAGGTGGCCGCTGCCGTAAGTCAACCAGCTGACGCGGTGGCCGTCGGGGCGCACGGTGGCAACTCGTTGGTTGAGCACGTCGTACTCGTGCTGCCAGATCGCGACGGTGGGTTTTTCCAGGCCGAGGTAATGCTGGTGCTCGCGCAGCAGATTGCCGGCCGGGTCGTGGAACCATTGCAGGCGGCTGTCGGCGTTGTCGGCCAGCACCAGGTTGCCGTTGCCATCGTAGGCGAAGGTCTCGCTTTGCGACTGGTCGCCCAGAGTGGCGCGACGTTCAGTCAAGCGGCCCATCGGGTCGAAGCTCAGCGAGATGACGCGTTGGCCATTGATCGATTGGGCGAGTCGACCGGTGTCAGCATCGTATTGATAGCTCGTGATGCAGCCATCAAAGCCGGTTTCGTCCAGCAGGCGACCTGCCGGATCGTAGTGAAAATGCGCCCGTTGTTCGTTCTCGTTTTCCAGGGCCAATAAACGACCGAGGCGATCCCAGTGGTAGTGCAGAGCTTTTTCGTTGGCATCAATGCGTTCGTCAATCAACCCTGCCGCGTTGTAGCTCCATGTGGTGCAGCGATCCAGGCCATCGACATGGGTTAACAATCGACCTTCGGCATCGCGCTCAAAGCGCTCTTCGGTCTTGTCCGGGTGCTTGATCAGCACCAAGTGTCCAGCCTTGTATTGGTACTCGGTGCTGTTCCCGGCGGCGTCGGTAAAGCAGACAATTTGCCCCAGTTCGTTATATTCCCAGGCACTGGTCTTGCCGGAGCAATCAACGTATTCCAGCAACTGGCCGGCGTCGTTGTAGGCCAAGGTCTTCTCGTTGCCGTTGGCATCCTTGATCAACGTGGGCTGACCGGACTTGCTGTAGGCGTACTCGGTCTTGTTGCCCAGTGGATCGACACTTTCAACGAGGTTGCCCTGGTCGTCATAGGCACGCAGCCATTGACCGCCCTCGGCATCGCTGATCTTGATCAGCATGTCCTGATCGTCGTAGGCGTAGTGCATCACCGTGTGATCGGCGCGAATGTGCTCGAGCAAGTTGCTGCGCTCGTCAAAGCTGAAGCGATCGGTACTGCCGTCGGCATTCACATGGCGAACCACGTTTTTTGCTTCATCGCGAAAGAACCACTCCGAGCGCTCATCCGGGTAGCGAATGCGGTAGGTGTAGCCAAGGATGTCGTAGTAGTGCCACGTCTCATTGCCATGAGCATCGGTGACGTAAGTCAGGCGAATGTTTTCGTCCCACTCAAGACGGGTATCAAAGCTGCCATCATCGGCCCACTCGCGCACGGCTTTGGCCTTGGCGCTCTGGCCGTCCCATTGCAGGTTCATGCCGCGCCCGGTGCGGTCGGTGTAACGGGTGATCAGGTGATGCTCGAACTGATACGACCAGACTGCGCCGTTCTCGTCCTGCGCCTGAATCAGATCGCCATAGGCATCGTACTGGTAAGCACAAAGCTGTCGTAGTGGCTCGCCATCAACGATCTCCCAGAGGCCGATAAACCGACCGTGATCATCGATCATCGTGCCAAGGTGCAGATGCACCTTGCTGGTGTCGTTTTCCTGATAGGTGATCAGGTCCGAGAGCACCGCTTGTTCGCCAAGTCGATGCTCGTAATGCAGCATGATTCCGGCGCCGCTACGCAACGAGATGTTGCTCAGCACATAGCGCTGGCCCCGTCGCACGTAGCTTTCCTTGCGTTCGAAACCGCGGCACAACAATAGTTGATCTTCACTGGCACGAACCAGCGTGATGTTCTCGATGGCGTCGTAGTGGAACAGTCCGACTCCGGGCAACGGATAGCTGTGGTTGCGGCCGTCGACGTCGTAGAACGTCAAGCCATCGTCGACGCAGTCAAACCGTGTGCTGAACTCGTTGATCCAGCGGGCACCGAGTTCGCTCTGATCGTAGGCGCCAAGGCGTGAATTATAGGTACGCGTCCACTCGATCGGGAACGGCCCGGACAGGCTGAAATCGGTATGGCTGAAGCTCTCCGAACCCAACGCAAAACTGATGCTGTGAGCGGTAGTGGAACAGGCGCAATTTTTCTTCGGTGCGGGCGCGTGTGTTGCTGGAGCTTGTTGCGCGGTGGCTTCCAGCCTGCCCTCACCGGCCTTGTGCTGAGCTTTGGACGTAGTGCCGGGTTTGACACTGGCGCCTTGACCATGAGAACGCCGCTTACGCCAAGTCACCACGGCACCTGCGAGCATTTGCAGCAGCCAACCGATGGAGTGCTTGACACCGGGATCGCCCAGTTTCTTCATCTGGGTTCGCAGTTCCGTGCCCATGGTGCGCAGCATTGACGTGTTGCTCAACACCAATGCCTTGGCACTGTCGGGCAGCAGGTTCTTCGCAGCGGTGTTGGCGACACCTTTTCCTGCAGCCTTGTAGGCACTGAACGCGGCACCGAAAATATTGCCAATGGCCGCCTTGGGGTTGTGCAGTAATTGACCACTGGCCGCACTCATCTTCGCACTCGCGGCCTTCATGTCGCCTTTTGCGTCGAGCTTGCCGTTGACTACGGTTTCCAGGCCCTTGGCAATCTCGTTTACTGCTTTCTGACCTAGCTCGCCTGCGTCGTCAAGAATGCTCGCCAGCTTGGGTTTGGCCTGTTCGACGAAGTCATCGATGGTACCGACGATGGTGGCATTCAAATGTCCGATCAGGACTTCTATCAGCGAGTCACCCAACAACATTTTTGCACTGTTGCGCAGTTCCTGACGGACCAGTGACAAGGTCGGACGCAGGGTCATGCGCGCCGACGCCATGGTCGGCGGTGCCGGCAGCACACCGATCAGATTGATGCCCAGGCTGACCCAGTCGAGGACTTGCCGCTGCTTGCTTTTGGCCAGCGTGACAATATCTCCGAGCGCATCCACCAGGGCCATGATGTTGCCCACGACCGGCAACGCGCCAGCGACGTTCTTGACGCGTTCAAGGGTGACCACGCCACCGCTGATCGATTGCAGCCAGGCGTCAAATTTCGCTGCCCCGCGCCCGACGTCTTTGATGTCGATGGTGTTGAGCGGCACGACCGCTACTTGCGGCTCACGTTTTTTCGCAACAGCGGTTTCAGTGGTCATTGCAGTTTCTCACCCGTCAGAGGTCCGTTCTCAGGAAAGTGATTGAAAGCGTTTGTCCGTGCAGGTCAAACGCCACGCCGCTGGCTCTCCATCAGCGGCATTGCAGCATTCAGCTGACGACCGCGCCTTTCGGGCCACTGGCAATCAGCGCAGCGCCGCAGGCGGTTTTCATGCCATCTAGCGCGATGGGCGTGCCATCGACGGTGTAAGTACTGCTGCCCTCGGCAATCGGAAATATCCCTTTGCACAACGGGCAACTGACTTTGTGACCGACCCCGGCAATGGGCTTGCCGTTGAGGTCAGTCTGGGAGAAAGCTTCGAGGACCTTGCCACCGTGAGTGGTGGAGTCGCCCAAGCGAATGGCGTCTTTCATGTTGTCACTCCTTTGACCAAGCTGCTGATATTCCAATTGATCCACGGGATCAATCAAATGCGAAACCGGGGGTGAACCGGCTTCAATATTTCTTACTCAGCCATCCAGACGTCTTCATAGCCGGCTGTATCAATGATAAATTTTGCGCCAGTGGGCAGACAAAGATAATTCACAACATGAGGCAACATTTCACTTAGGTGGTGAACATGGACAGGCTTGTAAAAATCATCCGCCGCCGAGTACTCACCGCAGTGGATGAACCAACTGATATTACCGGCCTCGGGCAATTGCACTCTTGTGCCGTATATCGGCGACTGGCCAAGCGAATCAATAGCAACCGCGACCATCTCTTCGGGCGGTTGCACAGGCATTCCATACTTGCTACAGATTTTTGTCTGTGCCTGATCCGGATAAACAGCTTCAGCCTTTTGCATTAATCAGATCCCTAGCTTGGTTTCCATACATTTTGAATAAGACGATGCATGCCAACCCTGTTTTCTTGAGCAGACAGGGCAATGTGACTGCACAGCCAACAATGAGGACTGCGTAACATCGTTAGGATATTAATAGGGACAGACTACGATTAATAAACTCCAGATCGCGGCCTGTCTCCACTCCCCCCTTAGGGCTTACTCAATCAATGAGCTAGTAGTGGTAAAGAAGCCAATGACAGGCACTCCCCTAGACGAGATGACTCAATATCTGAGTGCTGCAGACAAGCATCCTCATATGCAATATTTTCCCCATCAGCAATATTGGACAAATATCTGTCGATTGCGAAAAAATCACAATCTGAGGGAATATCCACTGTAAACAGCGACATTTCCTGACTAACTGAGCACGAGGCACCGAACTGATGAAGATCAGCGATTATTTTACTTTTCTCTTCAGTATCACTGGCAAAAACTCTGACAGTCGAATGGCCACCCTGTTTTGCGACACGCACAGCTATCATCTCATCGCCACTGGACTTTACCTGCACGGAATCTCCCTTACTCACGCCATAAACGTAATAGGGAGTATTGTCTAAGGTATAGGTGCCATCACCGGCATAGATACCCCAAATCGACTCAGCAGATACAGGAGGATAATCATCCTCGTCAGGCGTTAACTCAAAGACAATCTTGTGAAAAATATCTTTCATACTTTATACGCTCAAGGTGGGGAGCCGCCTAGACGGTTGATTATTTTGTAATCCGGCTTGATTGAATCAGAAGCTTCACGATTACAACGGCGACATAGAATCTGGGTATTACCCTCATCGTTTGCGCCTCCCAATGAATCAGGTTGAATATGATCGAATTGTCGTTCATTCGGTGGCGGAGTTACACCCCTCTGGCTCTTTTGACCAGGAACTACTGTGATCAAGCACTTCTCACATGATTCCACTCCGTGAAATTGCTTGTTCTCGATAGCTACCTTCGTTTTCACCGACTTCGGAATACGCGCTAGACCTAACGGGTCGATCCATTGCACCGGATTTGGTGCATATTCGTAGGCGTTCAATCCCCCTGCGAGACCGATCGGATCTTGATTTATAAAACGTCCGACCGAAGGATCGTAATAACGATATCTATTGTAATGTAGCCCTGTCTCATGATCGTGATACTGCCCCTGGAACCGAATTGGGTTCATCACACCATGCTGCCGCGCCCACTCCGAGCGCTGCTCCGTCACCTGCCCCCACGCCTTGTACTGCGCGGTCCAGGCCATGTTGCCTCGGGAGTCGGTCAGCTCCTGCGGCGTGCCGAGGTGATCACACTGATACCACGCCAACGCATCAAACGGTAATGCCGTTACCTTGAGATTCCACACCGGATCTTCATCAAGGCTATATTCACCGCTGTAATCCGGCAAACCGATCAGATCGATTGGCGCATGCCGTACAGCCTGAGCGATCGGGACGAAGGTGTCTGGCTCGAAGACATAATGAACCGTGCGACCCGGCTCGCCTTCGCTTTGCGCCGGGTTGCTTTCCCACGCGAGGTTGTCGCCATCCCAGCCGTACAAGGTGAAGCCGCAGCCGAGTTCGCGCTGTTTGCGCGCGTGCTCGTTTCTGTTCCAGAGAGAGCCTGCTTCCGGACGCTGTTTGTAGTGCGCGCGCGAGTTTTTGTGCAGGCGGCGTCCCAGTGCATCGTAGGCGAAATCCACGCTCAGGCGCGGGTCTTCGAAATGCACCAGTCGATCAAACAAATCCCACTGTAGATCGCTGCGTTGGCCGTTGTGCCAGCGCTGGATCTGGTTGCCGCGTTCGTCGTAGTCGTAGTGGGTGCCGGTGTATTCGCGCAGCAGGTTATCGACGAGTTTGCTGCGCTGTGGCGTCTGATCCAGTGGTCGGCGAATTTCTGTCGCCTTGTCGTCGAGCAGGTTGCCGGCCGGGTCGAAGGCAAAGGTTTCCACGCCTTGACGCGTCACGGCGCTGAGCAGTCGGCCAACGGGATCGTAGCGATAGGCGAGCGGGCCACGGCGGCTGTCGTTGATGTTAGTCAGTTGGCCGGCCGCGTCGTAGGTGTATTCGCGTTTGAGCAGCATGGATTTGTCGTCGCTGCGTCCCAGCAATTGCTCCTGCAAGCGACCAACCGGATCCCAGCTTTGGGTTTGCACCAGGTGGTTGCCTTGATGGCGGGCGATTTCGCGGTGCATGTCGTCGCGCTCGTAGCCAACCAGTTCATGATTGTCCAGTCGTAGACCTAGCAAGTGTCCACTGCCGTAAGTCAACCAACTGACACGGTGGCCGTCTGGACGGGTCGTGGCAATACACTGGTTTAGTACGTCGTATTCGTGCCGCCAGACCGCGACCACCGGGCTGTCCAACCCCAGATAGTGTTGGTGCTCACGCAGAATATTTCCTGCCGGATCATAAAACCATTGCAGGCGGCTGTCGGCGTTGTCGGCCAGCACCATGTTGCCGTTGCCATCGTAGGCAAAGGTTTCGCTTTGCGACTGGTCGCCCAAGGTCGCGCGACGTTCGGTCAAACGGCCCATCGGGTCGAAGCTCAACGAGATGACACGTTGGCCATTGATCGATTGGGCCAGGCGACCGGTCAGTGGGTCGTACTGATAACGAGTGCTGCGCCCGTCAAAGCGGCGTTCTTCCAGCAGACGTCCGACCGGATCGTAGTGAAAGAGCGCGCGTTGTTCGTTTTCGTTTTCCAGGGCCGTTAGCCGTCCGAGACGGTCCCGACGATAGCGCAGTGTTTGTTCCGCGGCATCGACACGCTCGGTGATCAAACCGGCCGCGCTGTAGCTCCAGGTGGTGCAACGATCGAGACCGTCGGCGTACGCCAATAAACGACCTTCGGCGTCGCGCTCAAAGCGCTCTTCGGTCTTGTCCGGGTGCTTGATCCGCACCAGCTGGCCGGCCTTGTACTCGTACTCGGTGGCGTTGCCGGCGGCGTCGGTGAAGCAGATCATCTGCCCGAGCTCGTTGTATTCCCAGGCGCTGGTCTTGCCCGAGCAATCGACGTACTCGACCAGTTGCCCGGCGTCGTTGTAGTCGAGGGTTTTTTCGTTGCCGTTGGCGTCCTTGATCGCGGTGGGCTGGCCGGATTTGTTGTAGGCGTATTCGGTTTTGTTGCCCAGTGGATCGAGCGCTTCGACCAAGTTGCCTTGGTCGTCATAGGCGCGCTGCCACTGACCGCCCTCGGCGTCGCTGATCTTGATCAGCAGATCCTGATCATCGTAGGCGTAATGCACCACCGTGTGATCGGCGCGGATGTGTTCGAGCAGGTTGCTGCGTTCATCGTAGCTGTAGCGATCGGTGCTGCCGTCGGCATTGACGCGGCGCACGATGTTCTTCGCCTCGTCGCGGAAGAACCATTCCGAACGCTCGTCGGCGTAGCGGATGCGATAGATGTAGCCAAGGATGTCGTAGTAGTGCCAGGTCTCGTTGCCGAGGGCATCGGTGACGTAGGTCAGACGGATGTTTTCGTCCCATTCCAGGCGCGTGTCGAAACTACCGTCGTCGGCCCATTCGCGCACGGCTTTGGCCTTGGCGCTCTGGCCATCCCACTGCAGGTTCATGCCGCGCCCGGTGCGGTCGGTGTAGCGGGTGATCAGGTGATGCTCGAACTGATACGACCAGACGGCGCCGTTCTCGTCCTGCGCCTGAATCAGGTCGCCACAGGTGTCGTACTGATAGGCGCAGAGCTGGCGCAGCGGTTCGCCGTCAACGATCTGCCAGAGGCCGATAAACCGGCCGTGATCGTCGATCATCGTGCCGAGGTGCAAATGGACTTTGGTGAAATCGTTTTCCTGATAGGTGATCAGGTCGGAGAGCAGCGAGTGTTCGCCGTGTCGATGCTCGTAATGCAGCATGATCCCGGCGCCGTTGCGCAGCGAGATATTGCTCAGCACATAGCGCTGGCCACGGCGGACGTAGGTTTCTTTGCGTTCGAAACCACGGCACAGCAGCAACTGGTCTTCGCTGTTGCGGACCAGGGTGATGTCTTCGATGGCGTCGTAGTGGAACAGGCCGACTTTTGGCAACGGATAGCTGTGGTCGCGGCCGTCGGCACCGTAGAACGTCAGGCCATCATCCAGGCAGTCAAAGCGCGTGGTGAATTCGCTGATCCAGCGAGCGCCGAGTTCGCTCTGATCGTAGGCGTCAAGGCGTGAGTTATAGGTGCGCGTCCATTCGATCGGGAAGGGGCCGGGCAGGCTGAAATCGGTATGGCTGAGGCTTTCTGAACCCAGCGCAAAATTGATGCTACGACAGGTGCCCGGGCAGGGGCCGTTCTTTTTCGGATTAGGCGCTTGAGCGGCCGGAGCCTGAAGACCCACGGCGCCCAGTCCGCCATCCACAGCAGTCCGCTTGGCTTGACTGGTCTGGTCCGGCTTGACTCCAGCGCTCTGCCCATGAGCATTGCGCTTACGCCAAAGAGTAACCGCAGTGGATAAAATCAGCAGCAACCAGCCAATCGAGTTCTGGACCGATTCATCGTCCAATTTGCTCAATTGTGTACGTAACTCCGGCCCCATCGCCCGCAGCTTCGCTGTCTCGCTGGCAACCCTTTGCTTGATCTCGTCAGGCAGCAGATGATCCGCCGCGCTATTGGCCAATCCTTTGCCTGCCGCTTTGTAGGCGCTGGAGGCGGCACCGAAAATATTGCCAATCGCCGCAAGTGGATCATTGAGTAACTGATCGCCGGCGGCACTGATCTGTTGACCGGCAGCCTGCGCATCCCCCTTGGCATCCCCCTTGGCATCCAGCTTGCCATTGGCCACCGTATCGAGACCTTTGGCGATCTCGTTGATGACATCCTCACCTAGCTTGCCAGCGTCCGCCAAAATCCCCGGCAGCTTGCCTTTGGCCTGTTCAACGAAGTCATCGAGGGTGCCGATGATGGACTCGTTCAAGTGGCCGACCAGCACTTCGATCACCGAGGTGCTGAGCAACATCCTGCTGCTGGCTTTCATCTCCTGACGCACCAGAAACAGCGTCGGACGCAGGGTCATGCGTGCAGCCGCCATCGCAGGTGGCAACGGCAGTACACCGATCAGATTGATGCCGAGACTGGCCCACGCCAGCAGGTCACGTTTCTGCGCATTCGACAAAGTGACAATGTCACCCAACGCATCGACCAACGCCATGATGTTGCCCACAACCGGCAAGGCGCCGGCGACGTTCTTGATCCGGTCGAGGGTGACCACACCATCCGTGGCTGATTGCAACCAGGCATCGAAGGTCGCTGCGCTGCTGGCAACGTCCTGGATGTCGATAGCATTCAGTGGAACGATAGCAACCTGAGGCTCACGTTTTACGATTTCAGTCGTCATGACAGCATCTCACCCGCCAACAGGCCCGGGGTTTTCAAGGAAGGTTTTGGCAGACTCGGTGCAGGCAGGCTCGGCAACTTGCCCGCCTTACCCGCCGCCCCCAAAATCCCCGAAGCACTCGGCAACACCGCACTCGCCAGTTTCGGCAACCCCGCCACCCCGCCCTGCACCACACCTTTCACTTGCTGCGCCGTTTGCATCGCACCTTGCGCCGTCTGCATCGCACTCATCCCTGTTTGCGCCATGTTCTTGCCCTTCTCCAACATGTCCCAACTCTTGCTCGGCAACACCTGCGCGACCATCGCCTGCACCTGACTCGGCACCTCTTCAGGCCCCGGCGGGTTCAACGGCCATTCCGGCTTGCCGATGTAACTGCCATCGCTCCAGGTGTCCGCCGGATCCTTGCCGAACAACACGCGCGCCGGCCCCGGTGCAGCGCCGGCGACGCTGGCGAAACCTTTGCCATCGAGCTTGCCCTTGATGCTTTTGCCCAGGGCATCGATGACTTCGTAATCGCCCTCTTTGATGCCTTGGCGCCCGGCGTATTGGTTGAACAATTCCAGGTTGCCCTTGCCGGGTTTCGGCGGTTCCGGGAATACCCCGGCCAAAGATTTCGCGCCGGTGTAGGCGAAGTTCGCCGCGTGCGCGGTGTACGGGCCGCTGGTGGCGTGGGTGATGCCGCCGGCGTTGTAGGTGGTGGCGCTGCCGCCGCCCTGAATCACCAGTTCGGTTTTCGCAGTGATGGTGATGCGGTCGGCGTTGGCGGTGATGTTGAGTTTGGCCAGCAGGTTGATGCTGTCCTTCAGCGCACGCACATCGATGTCGCCGGACGCCGCGACCAGCCGCCAGCCCATGCTTTGCACGAACAGGCGCATGCCACGACTGGCGCTGGCCAGCAGGCGTTTGCCGATCGACAGGCTGGTGTGGCCGGTGCTGCTCAGAGCCAGGTGTTCGCCGGTGGCGATGTGGCTGGAGCGCGGTGTGGTCAGGGCGATGCCGGCCGGGCTGGCGAGGACCAGATGCGGCTCGGTGAACTCGGGGAATTCGTTGGCGGTGAGGTTCGCCGGTCCGCTGCCGAGCACGCCTTGATGCTGGGCGTGCAGCGCTTTGGCGACGTCGTCTTGGTCGCCCGCCTCTTGGGCTTGCAACTCTTTGGCTTGAACGGCGAATCCATCTTGCTGATCGCTGGCGGTCGCGAGGCGTTCGGCAGTTTCCGGCAGGTCCTTGTGGTGTTTGGATTCGTTCGGCCGTGGTTCGGTGGTGATCAGCAGACCGGCCGCCGCACGCACCGCACCGTGGCGGTCGGTTCTTAGTTCAAAACCTTCGCCGCGCGGCTGGCCACCGCTCGGGCGCGGATGAGTCAGATAACCGAGGTTGATCGCACTCGCGCCGTGGTCGCTGCGCAGCGCAATGCTGATCTCGCTGGTGGTGTCGTCGATGCGCAGTTCGTTGGCGCGGCTGCCCTTGTATTCCTTGCTCTTGACCGTGGCCAAGGTCTTGAAATCCGGCAGTTTGTACGGCGGCAGATTCGCGCCGTGGTACAGGCAACCGGTGATCAGCGGCTGATCGGGATCGCCCTCGAGGAAGGTGATCAACACCTCCATGCCGACCCGTGGGATGTTGATCGAGCCAAAGGTTTCCGCTGCCCAGCTCGACGCGACACGCATCCAGCAACTGGTCATGTCGTCGTGCTTGCCTTCGCGGTCCCAGAAGAACTGCACCTTCACCCGGCCGTACTGGTCGCAGTAAATCTCTTCGCCTTCCGGGCCACAAACCACCGCACTTTGCGTTCCGAGAACTTTCGGTTTCGGGTGATCGAGCGGCGGACGGTACGGCACGTCCCACGGAATGGCGCTGAAGCGGTTGCGGTAGCCCTGGTGGAAATCGTCCTTGAGGTCGGTGGTGTCGCTGGTCACCGACTCTTCCAGTACCTGCGGCTGTTTGCCTTCGTGGAAGATTTCGGTGAGCAGCCACAAGTCATTCCACGTCGGGTTGGCGTGGTCGGTCAGGGCGAGGAAATGTCCGCTGACGAGGATCGGCTGATCGCTGTTGCCCTCGGCCAGACGGTAGTCGCTGCGATGGCGTTCCAGCGCGCGATTGGCCAGATGCTTGCCACGCTCGCGGTCAACGAAACGGCCCGGGTAATCGTAGTCTTCAAGGTCTGGCTGAGCCGAACTCTTGGCATCGCTTTCCAGCTCGATCTTCGGTTTGACGAAGTCGTAATCGCGCCGCGTCGTGCGGCTGGTGCGGGTGGCCAGACGCAGGCCGAAACGCTTGACCACCGGTTTGTCAGCGACCAGCCCGGAGTCTTGCTGATAGGCCACTGGCGCCAGTTTCGGGAACACCGTCTGGTCATCGCCGAAGGTCAGTTTGTGCCCGCTGGACGTGTGCTGGAAGTGGTAGTGAATGCCCTCTTCTTCACACAGGCGCTGGATGAAATCCAGGTCAGACTCATCGTACTGCACGCAGTAAATGCGCTCGGGATAAATCGCGCTGAGCTGGAAGTGGTAGTCGCTGGCGAGGATGCCGTGTTCTTCCAGCACCTGACTGATGATCTGCTGCACGGTCATCTGCTGGAAAATGCGCTGATTGACCCGATGCGTGAGGTAGGCCAGTTGCGGGCGCAGGGAGATTTTGTAGCGGGTCAGACGCTTGCCCGCCTCGCCCTGGGCGATGCTGTAGACCAGCCCGTGAATGCCCGTGCCGCTCGGCGACAGCTGAAGAAACGCCAGTTTGTGCAGCACGCTTTCGAGGTTGATCGAGGCCTTTTCACTGACCAGTTCCAGCTCGAATTCGAACGGCGTATTGAGGGCCTCACGACCGGTGAACGACAGCACCTGGAAATCGCTATCGCCGCCATCGACGGTCAGATTGAAATGAGGCTGGTTGGCCGGTGAGAACATCCCTTGTTCCTCGCGCAGTGCTGCGACGCGCAACAGCCCTCAAGGGGCTATTGGCAAAAAATTCTTTAGAAGTGAATCCGCCCCGACCAGTCATGCCGATCGGGGCGGTACAACCATCAGCCGTAATTAAACGACTGGAGCACGCCAGTCATCGGAACCCGAAGTACCGGAAACTTCGTGGGTCCAGGTGATTTTGCGGTAGGTGAACTGCACTTCTTCCAGGTGGGTGAAGTGCGCGTTGCCTGGGTCCTGGCAGTTGTGCATTTTGTTGTTGATGGCGACGATGATCGCGTCTTCCAGTTTGGTGGTGTAGTAGTGCTCTTGGGTGCCTTGCGCCGAAGTGCGGTACCACTGGATAACGATTTCGCTCATGCGCTCGCCGGAGGTCAGCGCTGCTTGCAGCAGAGGCGAAGCCTTGTCGTAGACCTTGGTGATCACCACTGGCTTGTGCACGCGCTGACCGGTTGGCTGACCGGATTGCGGGTCACGCGGGATGATCACGTCGTGGGTGAAAGCCTGAACCATGACCTGGTCTTCGTGGCCTTCCTGAAAGGTGTTGCCAACGGAGTCGGCGGTGAATGCGCCGGCGGTGATCAGGCCTTGTTTTTCGCCAGTGACGGACATGTACGCTGGTGTTGCCATGGGGATGCTCTCCTTGCTCGAAACACACAACCGACAGGCACCATTGCCTGTCCGGGTAGGTCTGAGCTATCAAACTTCATGCCAGCCATCACAAAGCCATTACTCATCAACGACTTAAACAAACAGCCCGTATGCGGACCTTTGAATAAACGAGACTAAACAAATAAAAGTGCGCAACTTCTTGCGCAGTACTGCGCAAAAAGTTGCGCACTTGGCTGAAAGCCATGGGATATAAGGCCTGCGCAGACTTTTCCGGATGAAAAAAGGTCAGGTACTGCGCAACTTCTTGCGCACTTCGCCGCAAGCTCCCATTTGATACACCACATCACAAATGATGTACCTCAAACCCCATTTATCAACTCCCACCTTCCTCTTAAAGTTCTCTCCAACAGCCGCCCATCACTTCGACGGGCCAGCGACTGGAGATACCCCAAATGCCTTTCATCAGCGTACGCATCACCCGTGACGGCGTGACCCGGGAACAGAAAGCCCAGGTCATCAAGGAAATCACCGAAACGATGCAGCGGGTTCTGCACAAGGATCCGAAACTCACCCACATCGTCATCGAAGAAGTCGACACCGATAACTGGGGTTATGCCGGCATCACCACCACCGAGTATCGCCAGCAGTTAGCGGATTCGCAGTCGTGAGCCGCACCGTGAAAATCGACTTCGTCTCGGATGTCGTTTGCCCCTGGTGCGCGTTGGGCGTCACGGCGCTGGAGCAAGCGATCGAGAATCTGGCGGGCGAAGTCACCGTCGAGTTGACTTACAAACCGTTCGAACTGAACCCGGACATGCCCGCCGAAGGTGAGCACGCCATCGAGCACATGATGCGCAAATACGGGCGCAGCGCTGAGCAAGTGGCGGATCGCAACGCGATGATCATCGAACGCGGCGAGCAGATCGGTTTTCACTTCGACCTGGAAAAACGCAGCCATTTCCACAACACCTTTGACGCCCACCGACTGCTGTTCTGGGCCGCCACACAAGGACGTCAGCGTGAGTTGAAGCAAGCTTTGCTCAAGGCCTACTTCACTGACGGCGAAAACCCGAATAACCGCACCACGCTGGCAACTCTGGCAGGTGCCGTAGGGCTCGACAGCCAGCGTGCGCATGAAGTGCTGGCAAATGCAGAGTTCAGCCAACAGGTGCGCGAACTCGAGCGGTTTTATCAGCAACGCGGCATCGACTCGGTTCCGGCGATGGTTCTCGATGACAAACAGGTCATCCCCGGCTCCCAGTCCGTCGCTTATTACCAGCAAGCGTTACGTCAGGCAGCACAGGTTGCGGCTCACGCCTGACCTGCGAAATCCGTTTATTCAAACCATCCAGATTGCATGAGGAAACATCATGAACACGTCCAAAAAAGTTGTAGTGATCACTGGCGCCTCGCAAGGCATTGGCGCAGGTCTGGTCAAGGGATTCCGTGAGCGCGGCTATCAGGTTGTCGCGACCTCGCGCTCGATCAAGCCTTCCACTGACCCGGACATTCTCGCCGTCGCCGGTGACATTGCCGACCCGCAGACCGCCGAGCGGGTGATCCGCGAAGCCGTTGCACGCTTCGGTCGTATCGACACGCTGGTGAATAACGCCGGGATTTTCGTCGCCAAGCCCTTCACCGAATACAGCAAAGAAGACTACGCACAAGTAGTGGCGACCAACATGAGCGGCTTCTTCCACATCTCGCAATTGGCCATCGCCGAAATGGAGAAAAACGCTAGCGGCCACATCGTCAGCGTCACCACCAGTCTGGTTGACCACGCGATTGACGGCGTACCGTCGGTGCTCGCGTCGCTGACCAAGGGTGGCATCAACGCGGCGACCAAATCGCTGGCCATCGAGTACGCCAAGCGCGGTATTCGGGTCAACGCGGTGTCGCCCGGCATCATCAAGACACCGATGCACGGCGAAGAAACCCACGCCGCCCTCGGTAGCCTGCATCCGGTTGGGCATATGGGCGAAATCGACGACATCGTGCAAGCGATCCTTTACCTGGACAGCGCGAACTTCGTCACCGGCGAAATCCTCCACGTTGACGGTGGTCAGAGCGCTGGCCACTGAGACCGCCGCGCAGCACTGCCGGTGTGTACCGGCGGTGCCGCTTCATGAGATAAGGCGGAGGATGAAATGTCAGTTGATCCTCGGTGTACTCACATGAAGCGCCACTTTGATGACTTGCAACTGGGCAGTATCGAACTGTTCTGCCTCGCCGCTGAAGCCGGCAGTTTCACCGCTGCTGCCCAGCTTGCGGGTGTAACGCCGGCCGCCGTGAGCCGGTCGATTCTGCGTCTGGAACAGCGCTTGGGTTCGCGCCTGTTTGCCCGAACCACGCGCAGTATTCGCTTGACCGAAGCTGGCAGAAACTTTTTCGTCCAGTGCAGCCAGGCGCTGACGCAACTGGTCGAAGCGCAACAGGAAGTCATGGGCGCACAGACGTCACCGTCAGGGCTGTTGCGCATCAGCCTGCCGACCACTTACGGGCATCACCGCATCCTGCCGCTGCTACCAAAATTCCGCGCGCTCTACCCTGACGTCACCGTCGACATCCACTTGGGCAACCGCAATATCGACTTTGTCGGTGAAGGCTACGACCTGGCGATCCGCGTCCGAGCGCAGCCGGACTCGACCATGGTCGCGCGCCTGCTGGAGGATGCAAAACTGGTGGTGGTCGCCTCTCCCGACTATCTGAAAAAGGCTGGCGTACCCGAAACGCTGGAAGATCTGGTGCAACACGAATGCATTCAGTTCGAACTGCCCAGCAGCGGACGGCGGATCTCCTGGCTATTCCAGGAAAACGGCGATGATCGGGAAGTGATTTCCGAGGGGGGCTACTCCTGCTCAGACGATGTACTCGGCGGCGTCACCCTGGCCAAACACGGCGCGGGGGTCTTCCAGACCTACAGGTTCATCGTTGAAAAAGAGCTGGCCGACGGCAGCCTCGTCGAGGTTCTACAACCTTACGCCGGCCGCTCGCGCCCCTACACATTGTTGTACCCGCACGGTCGGTATGTGCCGCAACGGGTCAGGGCGTTTGTCGACTTTCTGTTGCAGTATCGTGATGAGTGGGCTGGGGCTTAGCGCTGAAGTCCACGCGGTGGCAGCAACTGCAGTTCAGTGCCGCAGCAACTTGCGCAGCGGCACGCCATCCTTGAGTACGGGCGACTTGATGACGATGTAACTGAAGTACTTGGAAATGCCGATATTCTTGTCCAGCAAGCTTTCGATCACTTCCTGATAATGCTGGATGCTGCGGGTCATGAAGCGCACCAGATAATCGTAGCCACCGCTGATCAAATGACATTCAAGCACTTCGTCGACCAAACGAATATTGGATTCGAATTTGGCGAAATCCTCGCGTTTGTGATCGCTCAAGGTGATTTCGGTAAACACCGTGACCGAGTCGGTGATCTTCGCCAGATTCAGGTGCGCTTTGTAGCTGGAAATATAACCCGCCGACTCCAGTCGCTTGACCCGTTGCAGACACGGGCTGGCCGACAGCCCAACGGCATCGGCGAGGCTGACGTTGGTCATGCGGCCATCCTTCTGCAACTCGACAAGAATGCTGATGTCGATCCGGTCCAGTTTTACTATCCCTTCCATTGCATACCTCTGACTGCCATTTGTAGGACAATCTTCTAGCAAAATCAGCGCCGTAATGACAGCTGATGCTGAGTCACCAGGTCTGCCATGCTGTTGATGCAGTATTGCGCCGAGCAGGGCGTGAGTTGCCTGCCCCGATCACGACTGATCAGGCACACGTCATTCTCCGACCCTCGGCGCGCACCGGCGCGCGTGATATGGAGAATGTCGCCCGGTGCCAGTGCGTTGGCGCTCAGCCAATTGGCGTCCTGCAACGGTGCGTCGGCCAATGAAATGAAGTCGTCGGCATTGATCCCCAAACGCTCGCACAGCGGACCACGATCCTCGGCATCGCGGTCGCCCTGAACCAGCAGGCGGTAGAACTTGCGCAGGTACAACATCGCACCTGGCGCGTCTTCGAACAATGACCATGCCGCCACCGACCGGGCAAAGCTCATGCCCTCCTCCCAACTGGCATTCAAGCCCCAGCGTTCGGCGAGTTGACGATGGGCGAAACACAACATGCCACTGAAGCCTAGCTCAGAGAAACGCGGATACAGCGCATGCAGCACTTCGCGGTATTCAGCCAGCACCTGATCCTTGTCCGGATGACCACCCCGACTGACCAGCAGCGGTAGCAATGCCGTCCAGACCCCCGAGTCGCGGTCGACCAGCGCTTCATCGCAATCAATGAGCAACGCTCGATAATCAATCAGTCCCATGGCGTGCGAAGCCTCCAATGATGCATTCCATCCGTCCATGCTCCACAAATGCTCACAAGCGATGCGCTGGCGCACCGCCGCGAGCGCACAGGCACTCAGTTCAAGACGCGTGCCAAGGCGCTTTCGAGAATCTGCAAGGCTTCGTCGATCTGCGTCGGTGTGGCCACCAGTGGCGCGAGAAAACGCAGAACATTGCGGTGCACACCGCACTTGATCACCAGCAAGCCGCCCTTGCGCGCCTCATCGATCAAGCGTTGATTCAGATCCGCATCGGGTGTACGCGCGTCGTCAGGCTTGATCAACTCGATCGCCAGCATGAAACCGGTACCGCGCACGTCGCCGATTTGCGCGTAACGGCTCTGCAACTGCAGCAAGCCCTGACGCAAGTGCTCGCCCAGCGCCTCGCCGCGTGCCAGCAACTGCTCCTCTTCAAAGGCCTCGATCACCGCCAGCGCCGCTGCGCATGACAACGCGTTGCCGCCGTACGTGCCACCCAGACCTCCGGGCAACGGCGCGTCCATGATGGCCGCTTTACCGACCACCCCCGACAGCGGCAAACCACCGGCCAGACTTTTCGCCACGGTTACCAGATCAGGCTGGATGCCCGCGTGCTGGAAACCGAACCATTTTCCCGTGCGGCCGAACCCCGTCTGGATTTCATCGAGAATCAGCACGATGCCGTGCTTTTCGGTCAGCGCGCGTAGGGCCTGAAGGAACTCGGCCGGTGCAGCAAGAAAGCCGCCGTCGCCTTGCACGGGTTCGATGATGATGGCAGCCACACGCTCAGGCGCCACTTGCGTTGCGAACAGTTCCTCAAGGGCCTTGAGCGCCATGTCACTGGTCAGGCCGCGATAGGCATTCGGGTAAGGCGTGTGAAAAACCTCCGGTGCAAACGGGCCGAAGTTCTGTTTGTAAGGCTGGCTCATGCCGGTCAGCGTGGTACCCAGCAAAGTACGACCATGGAAACCGCCACGAAAGGCAATCACCGCCGAACGGCCGGTGTGAGCCCTGGCGATTTTCACTGCGTTCTCGACCGCTTCGGCGCCGGAGGTGAAGAACGCGGCCTTATAGGCTTGCTGGCCGCCGATCATTTCACACAGTCGCTGGGCCAGATCCAGATAAGGTTGATAGGCAACCACCTGGAAACAGGCGTGCGAAATCTTGTGCAATTGCTGCTGCACCGCCGCCACCACTTTGGGATGGTTGTGACCAATGTTCAACACGCCGATGCCGCCGACAAAATCCAGGTAGCGCTTGCCGTCCACGTCCCACAACTCGGCGCCCTGGCCGCGATCAATCACCAATGGGTGAGCGGTAACCAGGCCACGCGGCACGAATTGATCGCGCTGACGGAGCAAATGAGGGGTGTCGTCGACTTTGCTATTCATGGCATTTCCCATCGTGAGTCCGGCAACCTGGAGGTGGTTGCGATGGTGTTCAGATTAAGGCTTGCGCGAAACGAACTACGCCGAACTTCCCCCCTGAGAAATTCGGATCGACTGTTTTGACCCTGCCAAACGGCAGATTCCTTCAGCCCGACGAATCTGCCGCCGTTGCGTTCATCGAGCGTGACGCAGACCGTTTGCACCGACGCTTTCGACAGATCCTGCGCCGGCATTGCGCGATCATGAAAGCACCTACCCCTTTCAGGAATTGCTCATGGCCCTGCTTTATAAAGCTGACCCTGTACGCGGCGAACAGTGGCAAGCGTTGTTCGCCGAACACGCCCCGGACATCGAATGGCGCGCCTGGCCAGATATCGGCGATCCGGCCGACATTGATTACCTCGCTGCGTGGCAAGCGCCGGACGATCTGGCTGCGGTGTTGCCAAACCTGAAAGTGTTGTTCGCGCTGTCGGCCGGTGTCGATCAACTGGACCTGAGCCGCCTTCCACCCAGCCTGCCGGTGGTGCGCCTGCTTGATCCCGGCATCACCCGTGGCATGTGCGAGTACGCCAGTTTCGCCGTGCTCAGCCTGCACCGCGACATGCTGCGTTACCGTCAGCAACAAATCGCGCGTTGCTGGCAGGCGCACATGCTGCAACCGGCGCACGAGCGGCGG
Source organism: Pseudomonas sp. 43A (assembly GCF_013363935.1). Lineage (NCBI taxonomy): Bacteria > Pseudomonadati > Pseudomonadota > Gammaproteobacteria > Pseudomonadales > Pseudomonadaceae > Pseudomonas > Pseudomonas sp. 43A. The sequence goes on along the minus strand of NZ_CP054880.1, from coordinate 3,393,457 downwards.
GTCGGGGTAATGGGGCTCGGTGCGCAGGCGCAACAGATTCTGGCGACGTTGCAGCCGCTGGGGTTCGCGTTGAAAGGCTGGGCGCGCAGCCGCCATCAAATTGCCGGTGTGGATTGCTTCGCGGGTGACGCACAACTGTCGGCGTTTCTCAGCCAGTGCGACATTCTCCTGTGCGTGTTACCGCTGACCGAACAGACCCAAGGGATTCTTGATCGTGAGGTGTTCCGGCAACTGCCGCACGGTGCGGCGCTGATCAATATGGGCCGTGGTGGGCATCTGGTGGAAAGCGATCTGTTGCAAGCACTGGACAGCGGTCAGCTCAGTGGCGCGGTGCTTGATGTATTACAGGAAGAACCAGCACCGGCGGATCATCCGTTCTGGGCGCACCCAAAGATTCTGCTGACGCCGCACATTGCGGCGATGACGCAACCGCAAACCGCATTTGCAGTGTTGCTGGAAAACATTCGCCGGTTTGAGCGCGGGGAGCCAATGGCGGGCCAGATCGACCGCCGGCAGGGTTACTGAAAACATCAATAACCCAAGTGTGCGAGCCTGCTCACGAATGCGCATCGTCAGCTGATCGTCTCTGGGCTGACACCGCTTTCGCGAGCAGGCTCGCTCCCCCAAGCTGAATTGATGTGGACTTAAAGGATGTCGGCGATAGCTTTACCGACGTCTTGCGTCGCGCCTTTTCCGCCGAGATCCGGGGTAATCGGGCCGTCGGCAATCACCTGCTCGATTGCCCGCAATATCCCGTCATGCGCGGCCCGATAACGCTCATCACCGTTGCCGAGAAAATCGAGCATCAACGCACCGGACCAGATCATCGCAATCGGGTTGGCAATGTTCTGCCCGTAGATATCCGGCGCCGAACCATGCACCGGTTCGAACAACGAGGGAAAACGCCGCTCGGGATCGAGGTTGGCCGAAGGCGCAATGCCGATGGTTCCGGCACATGCTGGCCCCAGGTCGGACAGGATGTCGCCAAACAGATTCGAGGCCACGACCACATCAAATCGATCCGGTTGCAAGACGAATCGTGCGCAGAGGATATCGATGTGTTGCCTGTCCCAGGTAACTTGCGGGTAGTTCGCCGCCATCAACGCGGTGCGCTCGTCCCAGTAGGGCATGCTGATGGAAATACCATTGGACTTGGTCGCCGCCGTCAGACGCTGGCGCGGGCGGGTCTGGGCCAGATCGAAGGCGAATTTCAGAATTCGGTCGACACCGCGACGGGTGAACACTGACTCTTGCAACACGAACTCATGCTCGGTGCCTTCGAACATTTTTCCGCCTACCGAGGAATACTCGCCCTCCGTGTTCTCGCGGATCACCACGAAGTCGATGTCGCCCGGTTCGCGCCCGGCCAGCGGGCACGGGACACCGGGAAACAGACGCACCGGACGGATATTCACGTATTGGTCGAAATCGCGGCGAAACTTCAGCAGTGATCCCCACAACGAAATGTGATCGGGCACCTTGTCTGGCCAGCCGACGGCGCCGAAATAAATCGCGTCGAAGCCCTTGAGCTGCTCAAACCAGTCATCGGGCATCATTTGCCCATGCTCCAGGTAATAATCGCAGTTGGCCCATTCAAGAACTTCAATGTTCAAGTCCAACTGCCATTTTTTCGCAGCCTTCTCCAGCACACGCAAACCTTCGGGCAACACTTCCTTGCCAATGCCGTCGCCGGCAATCGCGGCGATCTTGAATGCCTTGCTCATTGAACCTGCCTCCCCATGCACGTGAATTACAGCCCGCCGATGTGGAAGGCTTTGATTTCAAGGTATTCATCCAGGCCGTACTTGCTGCCCTCGCGGCCCAGCCCCGATTGCTTGATACCGCCGAACGGCGCGACATCCATGGAGATGATTCCGGTATTGAGGCCGACCATGCCGAACTCCAGCGCTTCACCGAACCGCCAGGAGCGGCGCAGATCCTGGGTGAAATAGTAGGCACCCAGGCCATACGGCGTGGCATTGGCCAGGGCGAGGGCTTGAGCCTCATTGTCAAACCGCATCAACGGTGCCACCGGGCCGAAGGTTTCTTCGTTGGCCAGCAGCATGCCGGCATGGGCATCGCCCAGAACGGTGGGTTGCACGAACTGACTGCTGGCATCCGGCATGCCGCCACAGAGCAAGCGCGCGCCCTGGGTCAGCGCATCGTCGATGTGCCGCGCGACTTTGTTTACCGCGGCCGGGTTGATCAGCGGGCCAATCGTGACGTCAGCCTCCAGGCCATTACCGACCTTGAGCTTGCCGACCTCTTCCACCAGTCGCTGAGCGAAGCGTTCATAGATGCCGTTTTGCACAAGGATGCGGTTGGCACACACGCAAGTCTGGCCGGCATTGCGAAATTTGCTGAGCATGACCCCGGCCACGGCCTGCTCCAGATCGGCGTCATCGAAGACAATGAAGGGCGCGTTACCGCCCAACTCCAGACTCAAGCGCTTGATGTGCTCGGCGCTCTGGCGCATCAGCAAACGGCCTACGGGGGTCGAGCCGGTAAAGGAGATCTTGCGAACTGTCGGGTTGCCAGTCAGCTCTTCACCAATGCCAGCGGGCATTCCGGTCACCACATTGAACACACCGGCCGGAATACCGACACGTTCTGCCAATACCGCCAGCGCCAGCGCCGACAGCGGTGTGAGATCCGACGGTTTGACAATGATCGGGCAACCCGCCGCCAGCGCCGGCGCGCATTTTCGGGTGATCATCGCATTGGGGAAGTTCCAAGGGGTGATCGCCGCGCAGACGCCGACCGGTTGCTTCAAGGTCAGCAACCGACGGTCGCCGCCGGGTGCCGGCATGGTTTCGCCGTAGACCCGGCGGGCCTCTTCAGCGAACCATTTGACGAACCCGGCACCGTAGCGGATTTCGCCTTTGGCCTCGTTCAGCGGCTTGCCCTGTTCGCAGGTCATGATCAGTGCCAGATCATCGAGGTTGTCGACCATGGCCTGATACCAACGCTCAAGCAAAGTGGCGCGTTCGGCGGCCGGGCGCGCACGCCAGGCTGGCCAGGCCTTGTCGGCGGCCTCGATGGCGCGGCGGGTCTCCGCGCCTTGCATGGCCGGCACCCGGGCAAGCAACTGACCGCTGGCCGGATCAATAACGTCAATGGTCGCGGCGTCATCGGCGCCGATCCACTGCCCGTCTACATAAGCGAGTTCTGCCAAAAGGCTGGAGTCTTTCAAACGATTCTTGAGCATGGTCGAGTCCTGATTCGAGACATGCTCCAGTCTAGGGAGGTACTACGGGGGAGGATGCTGAAAGCGCGTTGAAGACGGCGTCGGATGCTGAAATTTTCGCCGCAACAGCAGATCAACACAAAACCCTGTAGGCGCGAGCCGGCTCGCACCTACAGGCACCGTCATTGTTTCAGCGACCCCAGCAAACCCTGAAGAAAGCGTTCCCCGGCCTCCATCTGACTGACCTCGATAAACTCATCGGGCTTGTGCGCCTGCTCGATCGAACCCGGCCCGCACACCACCACCGGCACATCCAGACGCTGCTTGAACAAACCGCCTTCCGTGCCGAAAGACACCTTGGACACACCGGTATCCGGCGCGGCGAAGTTTTTCAGAAAGCGCACGGCTTCGACGCTCGGATGCGTGTCGAGCCCGGGATAGACGTTCAGCGTTTCGATCTCGATGGCGGCGACGCTCGACAGTAAACGCGCCTCGCGCACGATCAGCTCGGCGCGCTCCTGCATCTGCGCGAGAAACTGGTCCAGATCATCGGCCGGCAAGTTGCGCACCTCGAAGTCCAGAGTGCACAGATTGGGCACGATGTTCAGGGCGCGCCCGCCACCAATCTGACCGACATGCACCGTGGTGTAAGGCACGTCGTAATCCGTATCCTGTGCGCCCTGCTCCTGCAATTGGCGCTGACTGTCGCGCAGTGCGGCGATAAAGTCGCAAGCCACGTGAATCGCATTGACCGAGCGAGGCGCCAGTGATGAATGCGCTTCCAGGCCACGACAGTAGGTGCGATAGGAGCCCTTGCCCTTGTGCCCGAGTACGAACTGCATGTTGGTCGGCTCACCAATCAGGCACAGAAACGGGCGCACCGGGGCCAGATGCAAAACATCAAGCAAGCGCCGCACACCGACGCAGCCGGTTTCTTCGTCGTGGGACAATGCCAGTTGCAAAGGCCGGTTCAGCGAATGGTCGGCAGCGTCGAGCATCGCGTCGATGGCCAAGGCAATGAACCCTTTCATGTCGCAACTGCCGCGCCCGTAAATTCGCCCGTCCTGCAGCGTCGCCTGAAACGGCTCAAGCGTCCACGCCTGCCCTGCCGCCGGCACGACGTCGGTGTGCCCGGACAGCAGGATACCCGGCAAGGTTTGCGGACCGGTGCTGGCGAACAGGTTGGCTTTCTTGCCGGTTTCGTCTTTGACGATCAGCGAATCGATGCCCTTGCTCAGTAGCAATTCGCGGACGTAATCAATCAGGGCCATGTTCGACTCCGAAGAGACTGTGTCGAACGCCAACAAACGCTTGAGAATCTCCAGTACGCGCGGCTTCATGAGGCTTTGCTCCGTTGCTCGGTCAGAGTGGCGAACCGGCGGATGGAGAACGGTTCAATCGAAGTGCTGGTACTGCCGGTGCTGATCAGTTCGGCCATGACGTCACCCACGCCAGGGCCGAGCTGGAAGCCGTGGCCGCAGAACCCGAAGGCATAGAACAATCCGTCAACCGTGCCGCTCGGTCCCATGATAGGCAAGGAGTCCGGCAGATAACCTTCAATGCCACTCCAGACGCGGATGATGTTCAGATTGCCGACACCTGGCAGCAGGCGCCGCATCTGTGCCATCTGATTGAGCAGACTGCGCGGCTCGAAATAGGCGCGGCGATTGAGCATGTCCGGCTTGCTGCGGTAGCCGCCACCGATGACGATGTTGCCGCGCGGAATCTGCCGAAAATAGATCACTTCTTCGGCGATTTTGGTGTAAACGCCAATCACCGTCGGCAACGCGTACGGCACCGGCTCGGTCACGGCCATTTGCGGGCCGTGGGTGTCCAGCGGCACCGGTTCGCCGAACTGTTGCGACAGCTTCTGCCCCCACGCACCAGCAGTAATCAACAACTGCGCCGCGCTGAACTGGCGGCCATCGGTGGTGCTGACGCGAAAATCGCCAGCAACCTTTTGCACTTCGGCCACTTCAGTCTGTTCTTCGATCCGCGCCCCCAAACGCCGTGCTGCCCGGGCAAATGCCGGTGCCGCCAGGCGTGGATTGGCGTGGCCATCGTGCGGGGCGTAAGAGCCGCCCTTGACGTCCGGGCCGAGGAAGGGAAAGCGCTCATGCAACGCTTGGCCACGGTAGATTTGCAGATCCAGCTGCGCTGCTTCCGGCGCGTCGGCATACGCCTCCAGTTCGGCAATTTCGTCGTCGCGATAACACACGCGCATGTGCCCGCTGGCGATGAACTCCAGGTCGTCATCGATCAGTTCCGGCAAGCGCTTCCACAATGCCCATGAACGGTTGGCCAGTTCCAGTTGCCCCAGGTAGCGGCCCTGACGACGGACGTTGCCGAAGTTGACACCGCTGGCGTACTGGCCGATCTGGTCACGCTCAAGCAGGATCACCGAGTGCCCGCGACGACGCAGGAAAAACGCTGCCGCCGAGCCCATCAAGCCACCGCCGACAATCACCACATCAGCTTTTTCAACAGTCATGGCGACACCTCCTCGGTGAACATCGAAAGCGGTTTGACCGGCGCCTGGCCGCGTTGTCGACCGACCTGCTGCACGCTGACACCCGCCGCTGCCGCGATCACCTCGGCCCCGGCCTGGGAACAATAACGGCCCTGACAGCGGCCCATGCCGACCCGGCTGAATGCTTTGGCACGGTTGACCTCACAGGCGCCCTTCTCGCTGACAGTGCGGCGCAGTTCACCGGCGCTGATCATTTCGCACCGACAGACAATGGCAGCATCCGGCAACGCCGCGGCTTGCTGCGCAGGCCAGGGAAAGGCTTGCGCCAGGCCAAGACGAAACTGATCCATCACCACCAGCGCCTGCCGTTGTTGCTCACGCAGACCGGCGTTTACCGGTTGGTTCAAATCTTCCAGCAAGGCCATGGCCACCAGTCGCCCGGCGTGCTCAGCCGCATCGGCACCGCGAATTTTCGCGCCGTCGCCGGCAGCGTAGACACCGCTGACCGACGTGCGCCCTGCTTCGTCGACCGCCAGCCACCACTGGCCGGACGCCTGGTCAAACGCCATCCGGCATCCCGCCAGATCCGCCAGCTGAGTTTCCGGACGCAAGTGATAACCCAACGCCACGGCGTCGCAATCCAGACTCAGCGTTTCACCTTTACCGGTGCGTATCCGCACGCCGCTGACACCGCTGGCTGCATCACCCAGGACCTGCAACGGCTCGACGCCGAGATGCACCGGTATCTTTGCCCGATACAACTGCGCCAACAATTTCATCCCGGTCAACAGCACGCCGGGGCGCGCGAGCAATTTCGGCAGTGCGCCGATACGCTTGTGCAGCGGCGAGGTGTCCAGCACCGCGGCCACCGTCGCCCCGGCTTTCACATACTGACTGGCCACCAGATACAGCAACGGCCCGCTGCCCATGAACACAACGCTGCGACCAATCGACACCGCTTGAGACTTGAGCGCAATCTGCGCCCCGCCAAGGCTGTAAGTGCCCGCCAGTTGCCAGCCTTCAATCGGCATCAGCCGGTCAGTGGCCCCCGTGCAGAGCAGCAACGCGTCGTAATCCAGCGTCGAGTGCCGGCCCTGACTGACGCAGCACAATTGTCCCGGCGTGAGATTCCACACCAGGGTGTCCGGGCGATAGTCGATCCGCTCGCGCAGGCGATCAAAGCTCTCATGCAGGTCTTGCGCCTTATGCGCTTCGCTGCCGTACAGCGTGGCGTAGTCGCGGGTGAAACCCTCGGGCTGGCGACGATAGATTTGTCCGCCGTCGCGGCGATTTTCATCGATCAGCGTCGGTTTGAAACCGGCCGCCACCAGCGTTTCGGCACAACGAATGCCCGCAGGCCCAGCGCCGACAATGACTATGCGTGCAATGGCCATTTTGCCTCCGGTTGCGTGGTGACAATGTCCAGGCCTTCACGCACTTCATTGGAACAGGCGCGCAAACGCTCGCCGCTGCGCGTCCAGACCCAGCAATCCTGGCAGGCGCCCATCAGGCAAAACCCGGCGCGTCGACCTGAATCAAACTCCGATTGACGCAAGGCATTGCCGTGAGTCAGGACAGCCACCATCAACGTGTCACCCTGCAACGCTTGCACCTGTGCACCATCCACCGTCAGGTTGACACTAGGTCGCCCCTGTTCGGCCAGCCTTACAAAACGCCCGCTCATGCATAGGCTCCCTGACTCAGATTGATGACATCGCGCTGGGTTTTCAGCAGTTCGACGCTGTCGTGGTGACAGAGAATTTCACTGCCGCCGTCAATGCTGTGACGCGGCGGCGCGCTGCGATTGCACAGGCCATCGACCCGCACCGGACAGCGGTCGAGGAACGTACACAGTTCTGGTTCGTCGGATCGGGCCCCCACCGGCGGCAGTTCGCCACACGTCGTGCCGCAATTCTCCAGCCAGCCCTGGCGCAGTTCCGGGACAGAATGAATCAACAAGTCGGTGTAGGGGTGAAACGGCGGCTGGGCAAACGCCTGACGCGTTCCGGCCTGAACTTTGTGGCCGCTGTACATCACCACAATGTCATCGCACAGCGCGCGCACGGTGGAGATGTCGTGACTGATAAACAGGTACGAAACGCCCAGTTCCTGACGCAGATCGCGCAACAGTTCGAGAATCGCCGCACCCACCACCGTGTCCAGTGCCGAGGTCACTTCATCGCACAGGATCAAGTCCGGTTTTGCCGCCAGTGCACGCGCCAGGTTGACCCGTTGTTTTTGCCCGCCGGACAGTTCATTCGGCCGACGTTCGGCCAGGGTTCGGGGCAAACGCACCAGATCGAGCAGTTCGCCGATTCGTTCGTGCAACGCCGCGCCCTTGAGGCCGAAATACATTTTCAACGGCCGACCGAGGATGGTGCTGACACTGTGCATCGGGTTAAGCGCGGTATCGGCGTTTTGAAAGACCATCTGTATCCGTCGGAACTGCTCGTCGGTGCGCTCGGACAGGCAGCCGCCGAGTGGCTGACCATCGAAGGTCAACCCGCCCAGCGCCGGACACAGCAACCCCGCCACCACCCGCGCCAGCGTCGACTTGCCGGAACCGGACTCACCGATCACGCCGATGGCCTGCCCGCGACGCACGGTCAGATCAATGTCTTCCAATACGCGGATCGCCGGCATGCCGTGCGTGTCCTTGTTGCCGTAGCCTGCGGTCAGGCCTTTGATGGTCAGCAGCGGTTGCTCTTCAGCAATGCCGCAGGGTGGCCGGATCGAGGTGTCCGGGCGCGCGGCGGCCAACAGGCTGCGGGTGTATTCATGGGACGGCCCCTTCAACAACGGCGCGGTAGCGCTCTGTTCGAATATCTGGCCGCCATTGAGCACCACAATCTGGTCAGCCATTTGCGCCACCACCGCCAGATCGTGGGACACGTAGACAGCGGTCGCACCTCGTTCGCGAACCACCCGTTTGAAGGCACGCAACACGTCGATCTGGGTGGTCACATCGAGCGCGGTGGTCGGTTCATCGAGGACCACCAGCAACGGATCGCTGATCAGGGCCATCGCCGCCATCACCCGCTGCAATTGCCCGCCCGACACCTGATGCGGATAACGTTGGCCGATGCGCTCAGGGTTCGGTAATGCGAGGTCGCGAAACAACGCGATGGCTTTGGCTTCGAGCACCGCACGGGTGCCCAAACCGTGAATCAATGCGCCCTCCACCACTTGATCGAGCAGTCTTTTTGCCGGATTGAACGCCGCCGCCGCGCTTTGCGCGATGTACGACACACGGTTGCCGCGCAGTTTTTGCAGCTCTTTTTCGCTGAGGGCCAGCATGTCGTGCTCACCGACCTGCACCACTCCGCCGGACAACCGGCAGCCACGCCGGGCGTACCCGAGCAAGGCCAGGGCGATGGTGGTTTTGCCCGACCCGGACTCACCGATCAGCGCCAATACTTCGCCTTTTTCCAGGGCGAAACTCACGCCTTTGACGATTTCGCTTTCACCGCGCTCGCCACACGCGACCACCCGCAGGTCTTCGACTCGAATCAATTGGCTCATTTCAATGACCTCCCGAACGGCGACTGCGGCGAGACGACAGCCTGTCGATAAACAGATTCACGCCAATGGTCAGGGTGCCGATCGCCAGTGCCGGAATGACGATGGCCGGCGCGCCCTGATTGAGTCCGCCGATATTTTCGCGCACCAGCGAGCCAAGGTCGGCGTCGGGCGGCTGCACGCCCAGGCCCAGAAAGCTCATGCCACTGAGCAGCAACACAATAAAGCCGAAGCGCAGGCCCAGATCGGTCAGCACCGGGTTGAGCATGTTCGGCAGGATTTCCACACAGGCAATGTACAGGCGCCGCTCGCCACGGGTACGCGCTACTTGTACGTACTCCAAAGCCTCGATGTTCACTGCCATGCTGCGGGCAATGCGAAAGGCCCCGGGAGCGAAGCTCAGCACGGCGGTGCATACCAGCAACATCACCGACGAACCAAACGCCGAGACCATGATCAGCGCGAGCATCTTGCTCGGGATCGAGATGAACGCGTCCATCAGGCGACTGATCACTTCGTCCAGCCATTTTGGCGACACCACCGACAGCAGCGCGCAACTGGTGCCCAGGCCACTCGCCAATATCGCAGCAATCAACGCCAGGCCCACCGTGAAGCGGGCGCCGACGAGCACGCGGCTGAGCATGTCACGGCCCAGATAATCCGTGCCGAACGGGTACAGGGCACTGATGCTGTCAAAAACATTGTCCGACACCACTTCGCCCACCGGATGGGGTGCCAACCACGGGCCGAACATTGCCACCAGCAACCACAGAAGGCACATCGCAGCACCGATCAGACCCAGCCAGGCCGGGCCATGGGACACCTTGCCCACCGACAGGTCGGGCGCTGAAGGCGTCGATTTCACAATGAGATTGTTCATTGGTTTCTCAGCCTCGGGTTGGACAGAATGGCGCACAGGTCGGCGAGCAGCACCAGCCCCAGGTACGCGGTACAGAACAACATGGTGCAGGCCTGAACCAGTGCCATGTCACGGTTGGTCACGGCATCGACCATCAGGCTGGCGATACCGGGATAGTTGAAGATGGTCTCGACGATGACCACCCCGCCCAGCAGGTAGGAAAGGCTCAGGGCGATGGCGTTGGCAATCGGCCCGATCGCGTTGGGCAAGGCGTGCCGCAGTACGATACGGATCGGGCTGACCCCTTTGAGCCGAGCCATTTCCACGTAAGGACTGTCGAGTTGATCGATCACCGCCGCGCGGGTCATGCGGGCCATTTGCGCGACGATCACGCAACACAGGGTCATCACCGGCAAAGCGTAAGTGCGCATGAATTGCCACGGTGAAGTGATGTCGCTGGCATAGGACAGCGCCGATAACCAACCCAGGTTTACCGCGAAGATCAGCACCGCCAGGGTCGCCACCAGAAACTCCGGAACGGCGACCATGGCCAGGGTGAAAAAGCTCAGCAGGCTGTCGAGTCGCCCGCCCCTTCCCATCGCCGAACCGATGCCCAGAATCAGCGCCACCGGTACCGAAACCAATGCAGTAGCGCCGGCCAGCATCAAGGTGTTGGGGACGCGCCCGGCCATCAGCTCACCCACCGGCATGGCGTTGGAAACCGACAGGCCCATGTCGCCACTGAGCAAGTTCATCAGCCAGTGCAAGTAGCGCAACACGCCGGGCTGATCGAGGCCCAGTTTCAGGCGCAACGCCGCGACCTGCTCCGGCGTGGCGAACTGCCCAAGCGATTGTTGCGCGGCGTCGCCCGGCAATACCGCCGTGATCGCGAACACGACCATGGACACAATCAACAACGTCACGATCGCGGCGCCCATGCGCCGGCCGATCAACCACAAGGTGTTGCTGTTCATCGCCTGTCCTCCTGCACTGTTACTGCCGCTCAAACCGACGGCTTATCAAGCGTCCAGCCAGACCTGCTCGGCGAACATGTAACCCATGAAGCCGCCCAGCGGATTGCTGCTGTAGCCTTTGATGCGCTGGTCAACGCCATCGATGTTGCTGATGAACACCGGCACGCCGATGCCGCTGTGGTCGTGCACCAGCGTTTGCATATCGGCGTACATCTTGCTGCGTTTGGCGTCGTCGGTTTCGGCGCGGGCGAGCATCAGCAGTTGGTCGAACTGATCGTTCTGCCAACCGGACTCGTTCCACGGCGCTTTCGACTGGAAGAACTGCGAGAACATCACGTCGGCGTTCGGCCGCGGGTTGATGTTGCCGAAGCTCAGCGGGTGCTTCATCCAGTGGTTGGACCAATAGCCGTCGCTCGGCAGGCGGTTGACGTCGAGTTTCAGCCCGGCCTGTTTCGCCGATTGCTGCAACAGCACCGCGATATCCACTGAACCGGTGGCGGCCGGCGATGCGACCAGCGGCATGCTGATGTTTTCCATCCCGGCTTTCTTCAGCAGGAACCGGGCTTTTTCCGGGTCATAGACGGTTTGTGGCAGGTCGGCGTTGTAATAGCGCGAACCCGGCGCAATCGGATGATCGTTGCCGACCACGGCAAAGCCTCGGAACACCGCCGATTTGACCTGCTCGCGGTCGAGCAGATACTTCATCGCCTGGGTGAATTCGGCGCTTTTGCCGGGCATCTGATCCTGACGAATGATCAAATCAGTGTAGTTGCCCGACGGCGCATCAACGACCCGATGCTTGGCACTGGCCTTGATCCGGGTGGTAGAACGCGGATTGACCTCATTGATCATGTGTACGTCGCCGGAAAGCAGCGCGTTGACCCGCGACGGTTCGTCACCAATGGCGATGAACTCGATTTCGTCGAGGTACGGCAGGCCTGGTTTCCAGTAACCGGTGTTGCGCGCAGCCACCGAACGCACGCCCGGTTTGAATTCCTTGACCTTGAACGGCCCGGTGCCGATGCCCTGATTGAAGTCGGTGGTGCCTTCGGGAACGATCAGCAGGTGCGACACCGCGAGAATCGACGGCAGCTCTGCGTTGGGTGCGCTCAGACGGATCTGTACTTCGTTGGTGCCGGTAGCCTTGATCTCGACGAACTGCTCCATCAGCGGCATGACTTTCGAACCGGTGAGCGGGTCCTTGTGTCGCGACAATGAAAACACCACGTCGGCGGCGTTCAGGGTCTTGCCGTTGTGGAAGGTCACGTCTTTGCGCAGGGTGATGGTCCACACGGTGGCGTCGGTGTTGTCGATGCGCTCGGCCAGTTCCAGTTGCGGCACCAGATGCGAGTCGAATCGGGTCAGGCCGTTGTAGAACATGTAGTGGCGCACATAATCGGTGGACAACGCGCCTTTGGCCGGGTCGAGGGTGTCCGCAGTGGAACTGGACATCCCGGCGACACGAATGCGCCCGCCCGGTTTGCCTTTGCCCGGTGTTGCCGCTTCATCGGCGAACAGCTTGCCAGCGGCGCCAAACAGGCTGCCGGCACCCGCCGCGGCGACCCCCGCGACACCGAGCATTTGCAGGGCATGACGGCGTGACATGCCACGATTGAGGCCCTCGAAAACCCGCAGGCTTTCTTCGCCGGAGATCAGGGGTGAGTCGTTCTTGTTGTCAGTCATATCAGTGCTACCTGTCGAAGATGAGAAGGCTCGAGTGTTCCGGTTGACCGGAACGTCCTGAAACGCAAACGACGGTGACGCCACAACAGCAACTCAATGCAGATAATCCTGAAAGCGGTAATACGCGCCCACGAACGGCAAAAACCACGGCTTGCCGAAATGCCCAGGGATGGCTGGCCATTCAAGTTCGCGCCACGGATTGGCCTCGACGTTACCCGCCATCACCTCGGCCATGACCTGGCCCATGTGTACCGACATCTGTACACCGTGGCCGCTGTAACCCATGGAGTGAAAAACCCCGCCATGCTGACCGGCCCGAGGTAGCCGATCGGAGGTCATGTCGACCAGTCCGCCCCAGCAGTAGTCGATCTTGACCTCGGCCAATTGCGGGAACATCTGCACCATGGCGGCTTGCAGAACCTTGCCGCTCTTGACGTCGTTGACGCTGTCGGACATGGCGAACCGCGCGCGGCCGCCAAACAGCAAACGGTTGTCCGGGGTCAGGCGAAAGTAGTTACCGATCATGCGGCTGGTGACATAGGCGCGACGACACGGCAGCAATTGTTCGATCAACGCGTCTGGCAATACCTCGGTAGCGATGACGAAACTGCCGACCGGAACGATGCGCCGCCGATACCAGCTCAAGCCACCGTGTTGACAGGCGCCAGTGGCGAGCAGCACCTGCCCGGCGTGCAGCGAACCCTTGCTGGTGTTGACCTGATAGCCGCCGGCCCTGGCCTTCCAGTCCAGCACCGAAGTGCCTTGATGGATCAGAGCACCGTGCCGCGCCGCCGCTTCGGCCAAGCCGACGCCGAAGCCGCCGACGTGCATTTGCACGCCGTTGCGTTGCAGCAGAGCGCCGTGAAACTGTGCCGAATTCACTTCAGCGCGGGTCTGCTCGGCGGACAACAACTCGACATCGGCATCGACCTCACGACGAATCAGCTCACAAGTGCGTGCCAGGCCTTCGTAGTGCATGGGTTTGGCAGCCAGTTTCAGCTTGCCGTTGCGGATCAGGTCGCAGGCGATCTGCTCCTGCTCCACCAGCGAAACAACACTTTGCACTGCTCGCTCATACGCCTGGTAATAGGCGCGCGCCTTGTCCGCACCGAGGCTGGCACTGAGGCCGGCGTAATCCTGGGCCACTCCGGTGTTGCATTGCCCACCGTTACGCCCCGAGGCTTCGCCGATCACTCGCCCGGCTTCGAGCACCACCACACTGGCACCCTTGAGCGCCAAGGCGCGGGCCGCCGCCAACCCGGTGAAACCAGCCCCCACGACGGCCACATCGACCTGCGCGGGTAATGCGCCGAGTTGCCCACCGGTGAAGGCCGGTGCGGTGTCGAGCCAGTAGGATTCACTGCCCATGTCTGATTCGCCTATGCCAGAAAAAATGCCGATGCCGATGCAACTCAGAGACCGACCAGCGCCGGCAGCCCGCCGATGTCAGTGATCTGCTGATAGCCGTAAAACGCATTGCCCGGGACTTCGTGACCACGGGCGACGAAGGCCTTGTTCTTGATCTTCATGTCGTGTGCCGGCATCAAGTCGTAACGGAAGCTGGAGGACACATGCAAGATGTCTTCCGGGCCGCAGCCAAGGTTGTCGAGCATGAACTCGAACGCCGCCAGGCGCGGCTTGTAGGCTTGTGCCTGTTCAGCGGTGAAGACCTTGTGAAACGGCGCGCCGAGTTTGTCGACGTTGGACATGATCTGGCTGTCGCTGGCGTTGGAAAAAATCACCAGCGGGATCTTGTCGGCAATTTTCGACAGACCGGCCGGCACATCCGCGTGTGGACCCCAGGTTGGCACGGCGTCGTAGTACAGCTGACCTTCGTCGCGGTACTCGACGCCCCAACGCTTGCAGGTACGCGCCAGTGCTGTCTTGAGAATCTCGTCGTAAGGCATCCAGTCGCCCATGACCTGATCCAGGCGATAAGCCGAGAAATCCTTGACGAACTGGTCCATCTGCTCCGCTGGCACGCGATCGGCGAAGAGTTCGCGCGTCATGGTGCCCATGTGGAAATTGGTCAGCGTACCGTAGCAGTCGAACGTAATGAATTTGGGACGAAGAAAGCTCATTGGGTGCGATCCTGAAGTTCGTTGAGGTCATGGCGCGGCCAGCATTCGCTTGATTGGCAAGCGGTGATGCAACGCTGCAGCACACCGTCATTACAACACTGTGAATTCAGCAGATGGCGTTAAAAGCGACCTCTGCTCGATACAAACCACCGTTTTGGCCACCTGCCTCAGCAGACTTTGCGGCTCGCTCCAGCCTTGGGCAAACCCTGTATTTGTGCGCCCTTATGGACCTCTTTCGGCTGTTTGCGCGCTGGCTTTCCGGCGTTCACCGCAGAAACTGCGCCGAGCAAAACGAAAACGGGCGCGTCCCTAAGGAAGCGCCCGTTTGGCGGTTGATTCAAGCGTTACTGATGCCACTGGCATGCCCCGATCTCTGCGGGGCGAACCTGCTCGCAAAGCGCTGTGCAGGGCAACATCAATGTCGCCTCAGACGCCCGCTTCGCGAGCAAACTCGCGCCCACCGTTTGATCGGCATTACTGAACAATATCGATCAGCACACTCTTGAAGCGCAGATTGGCCTCGAACGCCTCGCGCCCCAGGTCCTTGCCGATACCGGAACGTTTATAGCCACCGGTGGGCAGGATGTAGTCGTTACTGCGCCCGTAACGGTTGACCCAAACCGTCCCCGCCTCCAGCTTGCGCACCAGGCGCAAGGCGCGATTGATATCAGCGGTGTGTACGCCCGCAGCCAGACCGTAAGTGGCGTGCGCAGCCAGACTGAGTGCCTGCTCCTCGTCATCGAACGCCTGCACCGTCAGCACTGGCCCGAAGATCTCTTCGCAGACCGCCGGATTCTGATTGTCGACCCCGGTCAGCAACGTCGGTTGATAGTAAGCACCGCCCATCTCTTCAAACAGTCCGCCGCCGGTCAACACCTCGGCCCCGGCCTGGCGCGAACGCTGGACGATGCCATCGATGCGACTGGCCTGCAGCCGCGAAATGATCGGCGACAGCGTGCTTTGCGACGACCAGGTAGGGCCGGGACGCAGGGTCTCGAAGTAAGCCTGCAAGTGCGCCAGGAAGGGTTCCATGATCGAGCGTTCAATCAACAGCCGTGAGCCGGAGACGCACACCTGGCCAGCGTTACCGGTAATTGCCAAGGCCACCGTGCGCGCGGTTTTGGCAATGTCGGGGATATCGGCGAAGACCAATTGTGGACTTTTGCCACCGAGCTCCAGTGTGACCGGTTTGGGCCCGACCAGTGCGCACGTCGACATGATGCTCGAACCGGTTGCCGTGGATCCGGTGAACGTCACTTTACCCACACGCGGATGCCGGCACAGTGCGTCGCCCGTCACACGGCCATCCCCCTGCACGACGTTGAAGATGCCCGCCGGCAGCCCCGCGAGCAACGCCAGCTCAGCAAAGCGCAGACTGGAGAACGGCGTCAGCTCTGAAGGTTTGAGCACCACGGCATTGCCCGCAGCCAAGGCTGGCGCGACCTTCCAGGACGCCATGCTCAGCGGAAAATTCCACGGTGCGATGGCGGCGATCACCCCGTAGGGTTCAGCAATCTGCATGCCCAGGCGATCGGTCTGGGTGGCGGCGACCTGACCGCCATGCTTGTCCGCCAGCTCGGCAAAAAAACGAATGCCTTCGGCCACATAGGGAATATCCCAGGCGATCACATCTTTGTGCGGGCGGGTTGAGCCGACAGCTTCCAGAGGCGCAAGAATCTCCGCGTCCGCCTCGATCAGATCCGCCCAGCGGCGCATCACCCGCGCCCGCTCGCGCGGTGGACGGCTGGCCCAGTCGCTGCGATTGAAGGCCTGCCAGGCATTATTGACGGCTTCGTCCACCAGGTCGGCATCCGCCACCGGCAGTTCGGCATAGACCTGGCCGTCGGAGGGGCGAACCACTTCCAGCCCTGAATGCGCATCGCGGTATTGACCGTCAATGAAGTGGGCGCTGCGAACAGCGATAAGGCGGGGATCGAAGCTATTCATGGAGCACTCCAGAAGAGGGGCCGGCGAGTCATTACTCAGGCCTCCATCGTAGAAAAAAAGCCCAAGCATTTGCTGCCGACCTTGCCGTGCAAATAAGTAGTAAGTGTGGTCTTGCGGGCATCGTCTCGCCGAATCTGCCGAATGCGCGATCGCCCCTTGTCAGCGCTTCACACAGATGGGATACAGGCACCATCGCGCCGCAAAACCGGGCGCTCGCGCACATTGTTCAACGGAGACTCGCCATGTCCGCCTCACACCCGTCCGCTTATGTTTATCGCCCGATGACCGCCGCCGATCTCCCCGCCGCCCATGCCTTGTCCGTGCAGTTGAAATGGCCACATCGACTGGACGACTGGGCGATGCTGCAACGGGTCAGTGCCGGTTTCGTGGTGCTTGATGGCGAACGCTTGATCGGTACGGCATTCGCCTGCCCGCAAGGTGATTTCGCCACCATCGGGCTGGTCATCGTCAGCGACGACTATCAAGGCAAAGGCATCGGACGCCAGTTGATGGAGCAAGCCCTCGATGCCTGCCAGGCGCGAACGCCCATGTTGAATGCGACCCTCGCCGGTGCGCCACTGTATGCCAGTCAGGGTTTTGTCGAGTTTGGCAGGATCCAGCAACATCAGGGCCAGGCGCACGCACCGGCGCTGACCGCATTGGCCGAGGGCGAAGCATGTCGCGCGCTGACGGCTGCGGATCAGCAACAACTGTTGACCCTGGCGAACGTTGCCAGCGGTCTGGATCGGCGCGCGGTGCTGGACGACCTGGCGCCGGTGGTGGAACAGTCCGTCGGCATTCAACGCGACGGCCAGCTGCGCGCCTTCGCGCTGATGCGCCCGTTCGGACGCGGCCGCTGCATAGGCCCGGTGGTTGCTGAAAACCTCGAACAAGCAGAGTACTTGATCGGCACATTGTTGAATCAAGTGCCGGACGCCTTTGTGCGCATCGACATTCCGGCCGATTGTGGCCTCGCCGAATGGCTGGAAACAGCCGGACTCAAGCAGATCGACACCGTCGCGCAAATGGCCCGAGGCACGCCTCCGGCGGCCACGAATGGGATGCGCCAGTTTGCTCTGGTTACTCAAGCCATCGGTTGATTGCGCTGTTGCAATGCCTCAACGTTTTCTAATGGAGTGTTCTTCGTATGTCGCAACCTACTGTTCTGCTGTTGGCTCGCGCCGACGGTGGCCGCATCGCTACGTCTTTCGAACAGATGGCGCTGAGCGCCAGAGATCCTTTTGCCGCCGGCCGGCGCGTCGCTTGGCACGGTGCTGACGGCATCAGTGCAGGCATCGTTGAGGTTGGCGAGTCGATGGAAATCGAGGATTTTCCGCACACCGAAACTATTGTCGTGCACGCCGGGCACGTGCGGCTGAAAGCCGGCGAACAGACATTGGCATTGGCTGTCGGCGGCAGCGCAGTGATCGGCCGTGGCACCTCGCTGCGAATAGAAGCTCAGGCCGGAACGCAATGGGCTTTCTGTGCAATGACCACTGACACCCCGACACCCGGCCTCACCGGCCTCGATCCGTTGGCGATGCTATCGCCGTCGGCGGCACCGCAAGAACAGATTCTGATTGGCGCGACACCACAATGCCGTTCCCGCAATGCCTTCGAAGATCCGATAACCGATCTGCGTGTCGGTGTGTGGGATTCGACGCCCTACGAACGCCACGGACGAGCACACACACTCAATGAGTTGATGCACCTGATCGAAGGCAGCGTCGCATTACTCGCGCCGGACGGATCGTGCGTAACAGTCGATACCGGCGACAGCGTGTTCGTACCGCGCGGCGCGTCCTGCGCGTGGAAGAGTACACGCTATGTGCGCAAGGTTTACGCGGTTCGATAGTCGCCTGTTTTTTCAGAGTGATGAGGATCCACCATGACTGTGACGAGGGAGCAAGCGCCCTCGCTACAGGCTTTTTTCGCTCATGCTATCGCTTGGTTGCGTCGGCTTGGAATTCAGAGGTTCACCTACCCGCTTGATCAACCCGCGCCGTGCTGTCGCGCTTGGTCAATGCGAACGGCAATACCACATGCCGTTGCGGCAACGGCTGTTTCTCGATCAGCGCAATCAGCATTTCCACGGCTTTCTCGCCGAACATTTCGGCGGGTTGGGAAATGGTCGTCAGCGGTGGATCGCAGTACGCGGCCATTGGAATATCGTCGAATCCGGCGAGAGAAATATCCTCCGGCACGCGCAGCCCCTGCTCTTTGATTCGCTTGAGCGCGCCGATGGCCATTTCGTCATTTTCACAAAACAGCGCGCTCGGTCGGCTGTCGAGCGCGAGCAGTTTCCCGGCACCCGAATAACCCGCGTCCAGGGTGAAATCGCCGTGACAGATGAGCGTGTTGTCCAGCGCAAGACCTGCATCGCGCAGGGCTGCCTCATACCCCGCCAGACGATCGCGCGTGAGCGGGCTGCCTTTGGGTCCTTTGATCAGTCCGATGCGCTGATGCCCCATCGCGATCAGGTACTCGGTCATGGCTTTGGCCGCCGCAACGTTATCCAGACTGATCGTTGGATGCCGTCCGTGCCGGATGACTTCGCAGGCATTGATGATCGGGGCCAGTGCTGGCTCGGCGGCAGATTCTTCGAAGGGATCATAGGCGCGCAACTGAATGACGCCATCGGCTTGATGGGCGTGCACCAGGTCAGCGAACTGGCGCTCAAGCGATGCCTGGCCCTGGGTGTCGCACAACAGCAACCGGTAACCGGCGGCCTGCGCGGCTTTTTGTGCGCCGCTGATCACTCTGGCGAAAAAGGTATTGGCAATGGTCGGGACCAGAATCACCAGGTTTCCCGTTCTACGCGAGCGAAACTGCACCGCCATCAAATTCGGTCGATAGCCGGTTTGCTGGACGGCGGCCATGACCCGATCGCGGGTATCGGGCAGCACCCGCTCGGGGGACTTCAATGTTCTCGACACCGTTGCCACCGAGACACCCGCCAGCCGTGCCACTTCGCGGATATTGGACAAGACTGCCTCGCTCTTTCAATCAAATCGGCCGTCGAGCTTACCGCACAGCGTCACGCGCCGAAACGTTCGCATTCGTCAGACACGGTTTGACACCCGGTAAATTCAGGCCTAGATTTCGCCGACGATGTAACCGGTTACATCATCGATATTCCGCACGACTCCACTGAGACAATTGCCATGATTGCTGCAGGTCGAAAAATAAGAATGGGCTTCGTCGGCGGTGGTGAAGGGGCCTTCATCGCCCAGGCGCACCGGCAAGCCGCCGGCCTCGATGGACGCTTCGAACTGGTCTGCGGTGCGTTCAGCCGCGACGCCCACAACAATCAACGCAGTGGTGCGGCGCTCGGGCTGCCTGCGCAACGCTGCTATGACACCTGGCAGAACATGCTGGCCGCCGAACACGCACTGCCGGCCGATCAGCGCATGGAACTGCTGGTGATCGTCACGCCCAATCATCTGCACGCCCCTATCGCCAGTGCAGCACTGATTGCGGGCTTCCATGTGTTCAGTGAAAAGCCTGCTGCGCTCAATCTGGCGCAAGTGCAGGACTTGGCCCGTGTGGTCAACAACAGCCAGCGGATCTACGCCCTGGCACATACCTACCTGGGGTATGCGATGGTCTGGCAGGCACGCGAGATGGTCGCCTGCGGTGAAATCGGGCGTCTGCGCAAAGTCCTCGTCGAATACCCGCAAGGCTGGCTCAGCAGCGATGTGGCTGGCCAAGGCAACAAACAGGCGGGCTGGCGCGACAATCCTGAACAATCCGGCATCGGTGGCTGCATCGGTGACATCGGCACGCACGCGTTCTCCCTCGCGGAGTTTGTCGCCGGTCAACCCATCCAGTTCATCAGCGCGATGCTCGGGTCACATTTGAGCAGTCGCCAACTGGATGACGACGCCTCGATGCTTTTCAAAATGGCCGACGGCGCCAGCGGCGTATTGATCGCCAGCCAAGTGTGCGCCGGCGAAGAGAACCCGCTGAAGATTCGTCTGTATGGCGACAAGGGCGGGCTGGAGTGGCGTCAGGAAGAGCCCGCCAGTCTGATCCATCGACCCTTGAATGAACCGATGCGCGTGCTGCGCTCGGGCCTTGGTCAACCTTGGCTGTGCGCAAACGCCACGCGGCGCATGCGCTTGCCCGCCGGACACCCGGAAGGCTACCTCGAGGCTATGGCCAATCTCTACGGTGACCTCGCGCAGGCCATTTTCAACGATGCGAGCGGTCCTGACGCACCGGGCGTTCCCGGCATAGCCACCGGGTTGCGTGGCATGGCCTTCATCGAGACCGCCATCGCCAATCATTGTGGCGAAGCCAAATGGACTGCAATACCTGACCTTGCCAATGGAGCAACCGCCAATGAACGTTAATCAACAACGCCCGAGCGGGATGCGCGGCCCCGGCATCTTTCTCGCCCAATTCATCACCGACGAAGCGCCTTTCGATACCTTGGCCAACATCGCGCAATGGGCCGCTTCCCAAGGCTACAAAGCCATTCAGTTGCCAACCCTCGGCACCCGCTTCATCGACCTTGAACGCGCCGCCGACAGTCAGGATTACTGCGACGAACTCATCGCCGTATGCGCCAAGGCCGGCGTGGTGATCAGCGAGCTGTCGACACACCTGCAAGGCCAACTGGTCGCGGTGCATCCGGCGTTCGACGCACTTTTCGACGACTTTGCCCCGGCAGCGCTGCGTGGCAATCCGCAAGCACGCACCGAATGGGCGATCAATCAGTTGAAACTGGCGGCGCGCGCCAGTCAGCGCTTGGGGCTGACGGCCCACGCGACCTTTTCCGGCGCCCTGCTCTGGCCATACGTCTACCCGTGGCCGCAACGTCCTGCCGGCCTTGTGGAACAGGGCTTTGCCGAATTGGCGAAACGCTGGTTGCCGATCCTCGAGTGCTTCGATGGGGCCGGAGTCGACCTCTGCTACGAGATCCACCCCGGTGAAGACTTGCACGATGGCGCCTCTTTCGAGCAATTCCTCGAAGCGGTGAATCATCATCCACGCGCGGCGATTCTGTATGACCCGAGCCATCTGTTGCTGCAGCAAATGGACTACCTGGGTTTCATCGATCGCTACCACGCGCGCATCCGCATGTTCCACGTCAAGGACGCGGAGTTTCACGCCAGCGCGCGATCCGGCGTCTACGGCGGCTATCAGGGTTGGGTTGATCGCCCGGGCCGGTTTCGTTCACTGGGCGATGGCCAGATCGACTTCAAGGCGATCTTCAGCAAACTGACTCAATACGACTTCAACGGATGGGCCGTGCTGGAGTGGGAATGCTGCCTGAAAGACGCGGCACAAGGCGCTGCCGAAGGGGCGGCCTTCATCGAACGACACATGATCACCCGAACCCTGAAGGCATTCGACGATTTCGCCGGTGTGAGCGCTGACGAGCTATCCAACCGGCGTCTGCTGGGCCTTGGCGAGCGCTGATGACAACGCTGTTACCGACATAAAAATAATACGGTGATTGAAATGAACGCAATGAATGCGCGACTCAGCGTCATGATGTTTCTGCAGTTTTTTATCTGGGGCGGCTGGTTCGTCACCCTCGGCACCTTTCTCACCACGACACTGGCAGCAAGCGGCGGCCAGGTGGGAATGGCGTTCTCCACGCAGTCGTGGGGGGCGATCATTGCGCCGTTTGTCGTTGGTCTGATTGCTGATCGTTTTTTCAATGCCGAACGCATCTTGGCGGTGTTGCACCTAGTGGGTGCGGTGCTGCTCTTTCAGCTTTATCGGGCAGCTGATTTCAGCGCGTTTTATCCCTATGTGCTGGCCTACATGCTGGTCTACATGCCAACCCTGGCCCTGGTCAACGCGGTAGCCTTCCGACAGATCAAAGACCCGGCCCGGGAGTTTTCCCGCATCCGCGTGTGGGGCACCGTTGGCTGGATCGTCGCCGGCATCGTGATCAGTTTCGGCTTTGCCTGGGACGCTCAACAGGCGATTGCTGCGGGCGGTTTGCGCAACACATTCCTGATGTCTGCCGTGGCTTCGCTGGTGTTGGGGCTCTACAGCTTCAGCCTGCCGAAAACCGCACCGTTGAAATCCACCGCCGATGCGCCTGGCATCAAACAGATGCTGGGGGCGGACGCGTTGGGTCTGCTCAAGGATCGCAGCTATCTGGTGTTCTTTCTCGCATCCATCCTGATTTGCATTCCTCTGGCGTTCTATTACCAGAATGCCAATCCGTTTCTGGCCGAAATCGGTGTCACCAATCCCACTGCGAAGATGGCCCTCGGTCAGGTCTCCGAAGTGCTGTTCATGCTTCTGCTACCCCTGTTCATCCAGCGTTTCGGAATCAAGATTGCCTTGCTGGTCGGCATGCTGGCCTGGGCCTTGCGCTATGTGTTGTTCGCCTACGGCAACAATGGTGACCAAGCGTTCATGCTGCTGATCGGTATTGCGCTGCATGGCGTGTGTTATGACTTTTTCTTCGTCTGTGGGCAGATCTACACCGATGCCAAAGCGCCCGAGCGCTTCCGCAGCTCGGCTCAGGGCCTGATCACCTTGGCCACTTACGGTGTGGGCATGCTGATCGGATTCTGGGTGGCGGGTCAGATCACTGACCACTTCACCGCGCAAAATGGCCACGACTGGAGAAGTATATGGCTGTTCCCGGCAGGATTTTCGGTGGGGGTTCTGCTGTGTTTCGCACTGGCGTTCAAAAGCCGTGGCGGCGAAAAGGAGGGGATGCCGTCGACCGTCTAGAAACGCCGTTCTGATAGGCGCAGCGGCAGAAAACAGAAAAAGCCTGCTTTTCAGGGCAGGCTTTTCGTTTGCAGCGCGCAGGCCTACTTCTGCTGCGCGGTCAGCGCCGAGTAGCTGTTCATCAGGTTGCGGTAGTTCGGGATGCGCTGCGACAGCAAGTTACCCAGCCCTTCAATGTCGTTGCGCCAGTCGCGGTGCAGCTCACACGCCACCGAGAACCAGTTCATCATCTGCGCACCAGCCTGAGTCATGCGGCTCCACGCGGCTTGTTGCACGGTGGTGTTGAAAGTGCCGGACGCATCGGTCACCACAAACACCTCAAACCCTTCCGCCAGCGCCGACAAGGTCGGGAACGCTACGCACACATCCGTTACTACACCGGCAATGATGATCTGCTTGCGGCCGGTGGCCTTGATTGCCTTCACAAAATCTTCGTTGTCCCACGCGTTGATCTGGCCTGGACGAGCGATGTACGGCGCGTCCGGGAACATCTCTTTCAATTCCGGCACCAGCGGGCCGTTCGGGCCTTGTTCGAAACTGGTGGTGAGGATGGTCGGCAGTTCGAAGAACTTGGCCAGATCGGCCAGGGCCAGCACGTTGTTCTTGAACTCGTTTGGCGAGAAGTCCTGCACCAGCGAAATCAGGCCGGTCTGGTGGTCGACCAGCAGCACGATGGCGTCGTCTTTGTTGAGGCGGTTGTAGGTTGGAGTGGTCATGGTCTGCTTCCCTTTTGAGTTTTTGAATTTGTTGTTGCGTTCAAGTTGGGTACAGATTACTGACGCACAGGGACGGGATAAATCGGTTGAAAAGCGTTTCACCGTCAACTCAAAAAGGACAATACCGATCAACCAGGCACTTCTGCACTGTCGGCGGACATCAGCAATGACGCGGTCATTTCAGCGTGGCATACCGCAAGTATTTCATCGGCCAGCGCTGAGTCATCCGGGCAGGCACGCGACAGAACAATAGCGCCCACCGCCCGTGCCAGCATGTCGATCATTTTCACTCGACCCTCACCAGATGCCGCGTCGGGCCCTGTCGGGTACTTGTCGCCAAGCGTCTGCAGCGTGCACTCGATCCCGTCGGCAAACGCCGTTTTCACTTCGTCAGACTGGCGCGCAGCGTCGCCGCACAACGCAGCCATGGTGCAGCCGCTGCCCCGCCCGTCCCGGTGTTCTTTCGAGACATAAGCGTCAATGAAGCCCTGAACATCGACCATTTCGGCACTGGCCAACGAGCGCGCAAGGCTGTTGGCCGAGGCTTCGGACATCAGGTCGGCCTTCGAGCCGAAGTGCTTGTAGAAACCGCCATGGGTGAATCCGGCCGCCGCCATCAGGTCCGCGACGCCAACACCGTCGAAACCGCGCTCACGAAACAACACCGAAGCGGTCTCGACGATGTGCTCGCGGTTTGCCTGCGCCTGGGCTTTGGTGACTCTCACGTGCAATACCTCCGCTGAAAAATCATGCGCAGATGATACATAGATGTCAGCCATAATCAAAACCATTGACAGTTTAGATTTCGATCATCATCCTAATTGCAGAATTATCGCTGCTCACTCACAGGCACGGATCAACCCCATGACCGATCAAAATCTGTTCACGCCGTACACGCTTGGCTCCCTGACGCTGGCGAATCGAATCGTTCTCGCGCCGCTGACCCGCAATCGGGCAGGTGAAGGCTTCGTGCCCAGTGAATTCGCAACCACCTATTACAGCCAGCGCGCGTCCGCCGGCCTGCTGATCTCCGAGGCCACACAGATCTCCCGACAGGGCCAGGGCTATCAGGACACCCCGGGGATTTACACGCAGGCGCAGATCGATGGCTGGCGCAAGGTGACCGCTGCCGTGCACGAAAAAGGCGCGAAGATCTTTCTGCAACTGTGGCATGTCGGCCGCGTTTCACACGTTGATCTTCAAGAAAACGGCGCCGCACCCGTAGCACCCTCGGCGCTGCGCCCGGCGACCAAAGTGTTCGTCAACAACCGCTTTGAAGACGTTTCTGCGCCGCGCGCGCTGGAGATCAGCGAACTTCCGGGGATCGTCAACGATTTCCGCCAGGCAGCGGTCAACGCTATCGCTGCCGGGTTTGATGGCGTGGAAATCCACGGTGCCAACGGCTATTTGCTCGATCAATTCATCAAGGACGGCGCCAACGTGCGCACCGATGCCTACGGCGGCTCGATTGAAAATCGTGCGCGCTTGTTGCTGGAAGTGACGGCCGCGGTCGTCGCCGAGATTGGCGCAGATCGCACCGGCATTCGCCTCTCGCCGGTGTCGCCGGCCAACGGGGTTTCGAGCAGCGACCCGCAAGGGCAATTCGATTACATCGTCGAGCAACTCGATGCGCTGGGCATCGTTTATCTGCACATGGTCGAAGGCGCAACGGGCGGGCCGCGCGATGTCGCACCGTTCGATTTCGCAGCTCTGCGCCAGCGTTTCAAAAACACCTACATCGCCAACAACGGCTACGACCTCGACCTGGCGAACACACGGATTGCCGAAGACCAGACCGATCTGATCGCCTTCGGTCGCCCGTTCATTGGCAATCCCGATCTGGTCGAGCGCCTGGCGGCCGGTGCGCCGTTGGCCGGATTCAACCCCGCTACCCTGTATGGCGGTGGCGCAGAAGGCTACATCGACTACCCGACCCTGGCTGAATGGAGCGCTGCTGCTCAGTAAGCCGCGCTTCAGCGCATTTACTGCCTCTCCTTAATCGATTTTTTTGAAAAGAGATGACCCTATGAACGCCCACCCTACTGTTCTTATCACTGGCGCCTCCACCGGTATTGGCGCGGTTTACGCCGAACGTTTCGCCCAACGCGGGCATGATCTGGTGCTGGTCGCCCGCGATCTTGAGCGCCTGGAAACACTCGCCGCGAAACTGCGCAGCGAGCACAGCGTCGCCGTCGATGTGCTTCAGGCCGACCTCACCCAACTCAGCGATCTGCACACCGTCGAAACGCGCCTGCGCGACGATGCGCGTATTGGCATCCTCGTCAATAACGCGGGCGCCGCGCAGTCCGGCAACTTCATCGAGCAGAGCACCGACAAAGTGGCCAATCTGGTCGCCCTCAACACCACGGCACTGGTGCGGCTCGCCAGTGCCATCGCTCCCCGTCTGGCGAAGGCCGGTGACGGCGCGATTATCAACATCGGCTCGGTGGTCGGTCTCGCTCCGGAGTTCGGCATGTCGGTGTACGGGGCCACCAAGGCGTTTGTCCTGTTCCTGTCTCAAGGCCTGAGCCTGGAACTGTCGCCGTTGGGCGTTTACGTGCAAGCCGTGCTGCCGGCCGCGACGCGTACCGAGATCTGGGATCGCGCGGGCATCGACATCAACACCTTGAGCGAGATCATGGAAGTCACCGATCTGGTCGATGCGGCGCTGGTCGGCTTTGATCGGCGCGAGCCGGTGACCATTCCGCCGCTGCATGAAGGTGAGCGCTGGGATGCCTTGCAGACCGCGCGGCAGGGCCTGCTGGCACAGATCCGCCAGTCGGCAGTCGCGCAGCGCTATCTGGCGTGAGTGCAATGAAGCAGATGCCTTTCGTCAACGCCGCCAACCAATCGATTTTGGTTGGCGGCACGGCGTTCGCCTATCGAGACCTCGGCCCGAAAACGGCTGTGCCGCTGATCCTGCTCAATCATTGGGGCGCGGTACTGGACGACTTCGACCCGCAAATCGTCGATGGTCTGGCGCGAACCCGGCGCGTGATCGCCATTGACTATCGCGGTGTCGGTGGCTCAGGCGGCACCGCGCCCCTGACCGTCGCGCAGATGGCCGACGACGTCATCAGCCTGATCGGCGCGCTGGAATTCAGCAGCGTCGATCTGCTGGGTTTTTCCCTCGGCGGATTCGTTGCTCAGGACATCGCGCTCAAAGATCCCGCCTTGGTGCGGCGGCTGATTCTGACCGGCACCGGACCTGCTGGCGGAGTCGGTATCGCCAAGGTCGGTGCGGTTTCCTGGCCACTGATGTTCAAGGGTTTGCTGACCCTGCGCGATCCCAAGTTCCACTTGTTTTTCACCACAACCGCCAACGGACGGCGGGCCGCGACAGACTTTCTGCAACGTTTGAAAGAACGCCGCAAAGATCGCGACAAGCGCCCGACACCCAGCGCTTTTCTGCGGCAGTTGAAAGCCATCAAGGCATGGGGAAAACAGCTGCCGCAGAACCTTGGCGGCCTGCAAATCCCGACGCTGGTGGTCAACGGTGACAGCGACATCATGGTGCCCACGGTCAACTCGATTGATCTGGCGAACCGTATTCCCCACGCGCAACTGATCATTTATGAAGACGCCGGACATGGCGCGATTTTCCAGAACTACGCTGACTTTGTCAGCAAGGCGCAGGCGTTTCTCGACAGCTGAGCCAATCTGCTCAGGCAACCCTGCCCTCCCCCAGAACCGTGAGAGCCGCTCCCACCATGAAAGCTTATTTTATCGATCGCTACGGCAAGCAGAACGGGCGTCTGGGCGATGTCTCCGAGACTGTACCCGGCGCCCATGACGTGCTGATTGAAGTCCATGCGGCCAGCGTCAACGTACTCGATTCGAAGATTCGCAGCGGCGAATTCAAACTGATTCTGCCGTACTCATTCCCCTTGGTGCTGGGCAACGATTGTGCCGGCGTGGTGATTGAGGTTGGCGCAGCGGTCAAGGGTTTCAGGCCCGGCGATGCGGTGTATGCGCGCGTGCCCGAACAACGAATCGGCACATTCGCCGAGCGAATCGCCGTCGAGCAAAACGCCGTGGCATTGAAACCCGCCAACCTCAGCATGGAACAAGCCGCCGGCATTCCCTTGGTTGCCCTGACAGCCTGGCAAGCGCTGGTCGACATCGCCCGTTTGCAAAAGGGGCAGAAGGTCTTGATTCACGCCGGTTCCGGCGGTGTCGGAACCATCGCCATTCAACTGGCCAAGCACCTCGGCGCTGTTGTCGCGACCACCACCAGCACCGCGAATGTCGAGTGGGTTAAAGCGTTGGGCGCAGACGTGGTGATTGATTACAAACAGCAGCACTTTGAGCGCGAATTGCGCGACTACGACGTGGTGCTCAACAGCCTCGGCACCGACGTGCTGGAAAACTCGCTCAAAGTAATCAAGCCGGGCGGTCAGCTGATTTCCATATCAGGCCCGCCAACTGCCGAGTTCGCCAAGGCGCAAGGCCTGGCGTGGCCGCTGCGGCAAGTCATGCGCTTGTTGAGCCTGAGCATTCGGCGCAAGGCGCGCAAGCAGGATGTTCGTTACAGCTTCCTGTTCATGCGGGCCAACGGTGCACAACTGCAAGAAATCACCACGCTGATTGAAGCCGGCGAAATAAGTCCTGTGCTTGACCGCACCTTCGCCTTCGAGTCGACCGGCGAAGCACTGAACTACGTTGAGCAAGGTCGCGCAAAAGGCAAAGTGATCGTTCGGATCAAATAATCCTTATGTGTTCAACGGCGATTGCGGCGTATCCGGATTGAGTTGCCGGCGGCGAAACTGTCCCGGCGGCTGACCGTGAATCTGCCGAAAGCGTCGCGAGAAATACGCCTCGTCAGCAAAGCCGCACAACCGTGCGACCTCGCCCACCGAGCGCGTGCTGTTGAGCAGGAAATTGCGTGCCGCGTGCATCCTGCGTTCGAGCACCAGTTCGGTGAAGGTCTTGCCGATCTCCTTGCGCAACCAGTGCGTCAGATAGGTCGGCGACAGGTACGTCGCCGCAGCCACCTTGATCAGATTGAGATCGGGATCGGCAATGTTCTTGCGCAAGTATTCGAACATGCGGCCCAGCGCATCCCGGCGGCTGACCTCCGCCGCATTCTCCTCGGCCAGACGCTTGAGTGGCTCGGCATAAAGGAAACACACGCTGCCAATCAGTTGCAGCAGCAAGCCTTTGAGCATCTCGCGCGTACCAAACTGACGGTTCTCGTCCAGCGTGCGCATCTGCTCGATCAAGGCACAGACCTTGGCGAAATCCTCATCCCCGAGAATGAAATCCAGATGTTCCTGAAAACGGAATGGCGATAACTCCGGCGCCAGCAGGATCGACACCTCCTCCAGGTCCATCGGGTCGCACTGCAAATGCGGCAACAGAAAGGTCTGGGAAAAATTGATCACCATGAAATTGCTGTCCGCTGGATGCGGGATTACGTGCACTCGGTGCGGCAGGATGAATGCCAGGGTATTGCGCGGAAACGGACGCTCGACGTTGCCGATGTGTTGCACGGTGTCGCCACCGAGGTTGATCTGAATCTGGAAATACTCGTGCCGATGGGGACTGGTCTCGGCGCGCCGGCCCTTTTTGTCGCGAATGTAGAAGTCGGTCAATTCGCTGCGCTGCTGCATGACATAGGTGGGAATACGACTGAGTGACGACATCTGCGCAGAATCCTCGACAGGTATTTGCAGTGAACTGACGACCGTCATCTTGCAGACATGTACGCAGTGCACGCAAGCAGTCATACGACGACCTGCCTCTCCAAGGATTTTTCATCTTCGATATGGCGTTTAGCCTGTCCAAAACCATAGAAAACAAATTGCATATTTTTATTTATTAAATTCAATTACATATGGCATATATCTCAAATTTCTATTAAGAAATTAACGATTTTATTTCTTGGACAGGTTTAGTAGCGCCGCATCCATAGAAAAAAAACGTTCTAACCCCTCCATTGCTTTACCAATGTTGTACGACCACTGTGAGCCGACGCAGCCAACCTCTTCCAAAAACAATCACAGGTGTGCACGTCATGATTCTGCTATTCCCCCTCGCCACCCCTCCCGACATTGTCCCGATCACGCCGACTGGAAGACGTTTCTGAACGTCTGACGCTGGCTGTTCGCACCGTTCGTTCAAGTATCGATTGGCATGCCCCGACCATCGTGGGCAACGCCTTCGGCTGGGCGAAAACATCTCGACTCTTCTAACAATAACGAGGTCTCTACATGTCGAATTCACACGCTTCCCAAGCCACCGTGCCACCGGTGATAGACGGCGCCCGGGACGCCGTCGTGCCGCAACGTCTGCCCTCGCGGCGACGCTGGTTCATGCTCTCGTTGCTGCTGATTGCGACGATCATCAACTACATCGACCGGGTCAATATCTCGATTGCCGCACCGTTCATGGCCAAGGATCTTGGCTTGGACAAGATCGAGATGGGCCTGATTTTTTCGGCATTTGCCTGGACTTACGCCTTGGCCCTGGTGCCGGCCGGGTTCATCGCCGACCGCTTCGGTTCGCGCTTCACTTACGGGGTTTCCCTGATCAGTTGGTCGACGGTAACCGTGTGCCAGGGCTTTGCCACAGGCTTCGCGTCATTGTTCGGTTTGCGTCTGGCGGTCGGTGCGATGGAAGCACCGGCGTTTCCGGCCAACAGCCGTGCGGTGACGGTGTGGTTCCCGGCGCGGGAACGCGGTCTGGCCAGCAGTATTTATGTCTGCGGGCAATACCTGGGAACGGCGCTGTTTACCGGTGCCCTGCTCTGGCTGGCGACCACCTTCGACTGGCGTCATGTGTTCTACAGCACCGGCGTACTCGGCATCGTCTTCGGGGTGTTGTGGCTGTACCTGTATCGCGACCCGCTGAACTGCAAGAAAGTCAGCAAAGAAGAACTGAAGTACATCGAAGCCGGCGGCGGCCTGGTCAAAAGCAGTCAGGAACGTACGCGTTTCAACTGGCGGCAAATCGCCGAGTTGTTCAGCTACCGGCAAATCTGGGCGATTTGCATCGGCAAGTTCGCCAGCACCTCGGCGCTGTACTTCTTCCTGACCTGGTTCCCCACCTACCTGATCGAAGAACGCAAGCTGACCATGATCAAGGCCGGGATCTTCGCCGTGTTGCCATTTGTAGGCGCGACGGTCGGCATCCTTCTCGCGGGCATCGTGTCGGACTTGTTGATCCGCCGTGGTTACTCGATGTCGTTCGCCCGCAAGTTGCCGCTGGTGATCGGCTCGATGCTGGGCATGTCCATCGTGCTGGTGAATTTCACCGACTCGAACACGATCTGCATTGCCGTGCTGACCATTGCGTTCTTCGCCCAAGGCATCGCGTCGTCTTCGTGGGCGGCGGTATCGGAAGTTGCGCCCAAGGAGCTGATCGGTTTGACCGGCGGGATCACCAGCCTCGCCGCCAACATTGGCGGCATCGTCACGCCGATCGTGATTGGCGCGATTGTGCATGCCACCGGTTCATTCGCCTGGGCCTTCTGGTTCATTGGCGGCGTGGCGCTGATTGGCACCCTCTCCTACTCGCTGCTGCTCGGCCGCTTGTACCGCATCGAATTGAAGGTGCGCTAAAGCCAACAGCACCGTTTTCTCCAACTGGAGGCGGCTTTCGTCCAACTTCACCAACGACTGCCGCCGTACGCTGAAGCTACCAACAGGACTATTACCAGGATGAACATGACTGAATACGTCTTCACGCCGGATCTGCCCGTGACCTTGCCCGTAGTCGGCAGTAAGCAGCGCTTTCCCGTTGGCCGGGTATTTTGTGTCGGGCGCAACTACCCGTGGCCAGATGCTGTCGGCCAGTCGCGCCAGCCACCGGTGTTTTTCATGAAACCGGCCAGCAATGTCGTCGACGCCATTGGTGAGGTGGCATTCCCTTCGCTGACCGATGATTTCGCCCACGAAATCGAACTGGTGGTGGCCATCGGTGAAGGTGGCGCGAATATCCCCGAAAGCGAGGCGCTGGCTTATGTCTGGGGTTACGCCGCCGGCCTCGACCTGACCCGCCGTGATGTTCAGCGCGCCGCCAAGAGCAATGGTTTGCCGTGGGAAGGCGCCAAGGTGTTTGACGGCGCCGCGCCGATGACCGCCATCGTGCCAGTGACCCGCGCTGGCCATCCCGAAGGCGAATTATGGTTGAACGTCAACGGCGAGGAGCGTCAGCGCGACAGCCTCGACAGCCAGATCTGGTCGGTGGCTGAAGTGATCAGCCGGATCTCCCGGTCAGTCGCGCTCAGGGCCGGCGACCTGATCATGACCGGCAGCCCGGCCGGCGTCGACGGCCTGCAACCGGGCGATGTGATCAACGCCGGAATCGACGGTATCGGCCAACTGGAAATGCGCGTCGGCCCGCGAGCCTGAACGCCGCAGTAATTTGAAGACAGGAGAACAACAAGATGTCCATCACTCAACCTTTGAAAGTCGCGCTGGTCACCGGCGCCGGGAGCGGCATTGGCCGCTCTGTGGCGCTTGGCCTGATGGCCGACGGTTACACCGTGGTGCTTGCCGGGCGCCGGCCGGAACCGTTGCAAGCGCTGGTCGAACTGGCGGCGAGCGAGGGCCACGCAGCCTTGGCCGTGCCGACCGATGTGCGCGACCCGGCGAGTGTCGATGCGCTGTTCGCAACCATTGCCGAGGTCTACGGACGGCTGGATGTGGTCTTCAACAATGCCGGAGTCAATGCCCCGGCCGTGCCGCTTGATGAGCTGACGTTCGAACAGTGGCGCAACGTGATCGACACCAACCTCAACGGGGTTTTCCTGTGTGCCCGTGGCGCCTTCGGACTGATGGGCCGTCAACAGCCTCAGGGCGGACGCATCATCAATAACGGTTCGATTTCGGCACACACCCCGCGCCCGTTCAGCAGCGCCTACACCGCCAGCAAACATGCGGTGCTGGGCCTGACCAAATCGCTGGCGCTGGACGGTCGCGAATTCAACATCGCCTGCAGCCAGATCGACATCGGCAACGCCCTCACCGAAATGTCGGTGCGCATGACCAAGGGTGTTCGCCAGGCCAACGGCAGCATCGCCGTCGAGCCGATGGTCGACGTCAAGCATGTCGCTGATGCCGTGCGCTACATCGCCGGCCTGCCGCTGTCGGCCAACGTTCTGAACATGACCGTCATGGCCACCGCCATGCCGTTTGCCGGTCGCGGTTGAACCGGCCTTTTTATTCGGTAAGAGAGGTTTACATGAAGCCAGAAGTCTTGCAGTTGAGCCCGATCCTGATTCCTGAAATCAACACGCGTCTCGATGAACTGTTTACGGTCCGACGCTATTTCCAGCAGGCGGACAAACAGGCGTATTTGCAGGAACACGGCGCGAATATTCGCGGAGTGATCACCGGTGGCCATACCGGCATCACCCAAGCCGTCATGGCGCAACTGCCGAAACTTGAAGTGGTGGCGATCAACGGCGTCGGCACCGATGCGGTTGACCTGGCTTACGCTCGGGATCGCGGCATCCGCGTAACGGCGACCATTGGCGCGCTGACCGAAGACGTCGCCGACCTTGCCATCGGTTTGCTGATTTCCGTGTGTCGCGGGCTGTGCACCAGCGATCGTTACGTACGCTCCGGCCAATGGCCGCAAAGTCCGACGCCGCTGGCGCCACTGCCCCTCGCGCGTCAGGTGTCCGGCATGCGTATCGGCATCGTCGGCATGGGCCGGGTTGGCCGCGCGGTGGCCAGTCGTGCGGTGGCCTTCGGCTGCCCGATCAGTTACACCGACCTGCAACCGATGAGCGATGTCCCGCACACTTTCGTCGCCGACCTCAAGCAATTGGCCCGCGACAGCGATGCGCTGATTCTTGCCGCCGCTGCCGACAAGGCCGAAGCCATCATCGATGCTTCCGTGCTACAGGCCTTGGGCAAGGACGGTTATCTGATCAACGTGGCACGGGGCAAACTGGTCAACGAGGTTGATTTGCTGGCGGCGCTGAATGCCGGCGAGATCGCCGGTGCAGGGCTGGATGTGTTTGTCGATGAACCGAATGTGCCAGAAGCCCTGTTCGGTAATGAGCAAGTGGTGCTGCAACCGCACCGCGCCAGCGCCACCTTGCAGACGCGCACGCGAATGGGAGAAATGGTGGTGGCGAGCTTGCTGGACAGCTTTGCCGGGAAAACGCCGCAAGGTTGTGTCACTGGCTAAGTGGCGGGTGCCGAAACAGCTGCCCTCACCCTAGCCCTCTCCCCCAGGAGAGGGAACCGATTGGGGGATATTGGCGATGGACGCCGACGTGCAATAGCGGCTGTGAATCCAATGCCGCCAGGCATTACCGATGAATCCGTAGTGGATGAACGCCAACGTGCAATAGCGCCTGTGAATCCACTACCGTCAGGCATTACCGATGAAATCCATAATCGACGCGTTGTTTCAGGTCGATGTATAACGCCAGACACCTCGGTCGGCTCCCTCTCCCTCTGGGAGAGGGCTGGGGTGAGGGGCCGCTTTGCTCCGGCTTATAACGTGTAGGAAATCCCCACCTGCACCGTTCGCGGCGCACCCGGATAGGCGTAGACATTGCCGAACGCGCCCTCTTCATAATCCCGATCAAACAGATTCTTCACGTCAAGATTGAGCCGCACTTTCTCGTTGACCTTATAGAAGCCGAGCAAATCGACGACGGTGTAGCTGTCCATCGAGAACGCAGTATTGGCGGTTTGCCCCGCGCGTTCGTCGACGTATTTGAGTCCGGTGCCCAGGCCCAGACCTTTGAGCGCTCCGTCCTGAAACTCATAGACATTGAGCAGGCTGAAGCTGTTCTGCGGAATGTTCATCAGCCGCGTGCCCGAGCGGATCACGTTGTCCTTGGTCACTTCGGCATCCACGTAGGCGTAGCCGCCGATGACGCGCCATTCGGGTGTCAGGTTGCCGGCGACGTTCAGGTCGAAACCACGGCTGCGCACTTCCCCGGCCGCCACACTGAAGGTCGAGTCCACCGGGTCGGTGGTCAGCACGTTGCGTTTTTCGATCTGATAGATCGCCGCGTCGACGCTCAACTGATGATCCAGCGCTTCCCACTTGATGCCCATTTCGTAAGACTTGCCTTTCTCCGGTGCAAAGCCTCCGCCCACGCGGCTCGCCCCGGTGTTGGGCTTGAAAGAGCGGGCGGTGTCGGCGTAGACCGCCAGCGTGTCGGTCAGGTCGTAGGTCACGCCGAGGCGCGGGGTCACCGCGTTGTCGCTGGCCTGCCAGTTTTTGCCGCCCGGCACGTAGGTTTCATAGTCGTGCTCGAATCGCTCGAACCGCGCCCCAGCCAGTACCTTCAGACGCTCGGTCAACGCCACCTGATCCTGCACGAACGCGGCATAGGTCTTGAGGTTTTCCTTGTCGTGGGTCGGCGTGCGGGTCAATGCCGGACGCGGCTGGCCGTAAACCGGATCGAAGATGTCGATCGGGTAGGCGCCGACCGCGCCGCTGGAGCGCTGAATGATCGACTTGTAGTCGTAATCTTCATACTCGATACCGGTCAGCAAGGTGTGCTGCAAACCACCGGTGGCGAAGTGGCCGGTCAGATTGAGCTGGGTGTCCTTGTCGGTCCACTCCAGTTTGCGGTAGTTGAAGTTGCGCCCCAGGGTTCGACCGTCAGCGGCAATGCCGTTGGCTTCGATGGCATTGCCTTCAAGCGAGCCGTCGAGCCACTGGAAGCCACCGCCCAGCGTCCAGTCATCATTGAGCAGATGTTCGAAACGAAGCTGCGCCATGTTGTTGTCGTTGTGCAACTTGCCGGCGTCTTTTTCGCCGAAAAACGTGTCACGCGAGGCGGTGCCGATCTGCTTGGCGTAACGCGTCACGCCGCGATCCAGCGGATGATTGTTGCGCATGAAATCGCCTTCGAAGATCACCCGGGTGGCATCACTGGCCTGCCAGGTCAGCACCGGCGTCACGCCGTAGCGCTCGGTCTCGACGTGATCGCGAAAGGTATCACCGCCCTCGCCCACCACGTTCAGTCGATAGGCCAGACGCCCTTCCTCGTCCAGTGGGCCGGAGGCGTCCAGCGTGCCGCGCTTCATGCCTTGATCATTCAACTGACTACCGAGGGTCACCGTGCGCTCGGCCAACGGCTGCTTGGAAACCACATTGAAGGTGCCGCCGGGATCGCCACGGCCGTAGAGCATTGTCGCCGGCCCGCGCAGCACTTCCAGACGCTCGATGGTGTTGGCGTCGGGCATGTTCGGGTAGCCGCGATTGATCGGGAAACCGTTGCGGTAGAACTCGCCGGTGGTGAAGCCACGCACGGTGAATGTGGTCAGCCCCTGCCCGCCGAAATTGTTTGCCCGGCCTACGCCGCCGGCATAGTCCAGTGCATCTTGCAGACGCGTGGCGCCGAGGTCTTCGACAGCATCTTTAGTCACCACGCTGATCGATTGCGGGGTTTCATGGATCGAGGTGTCGGTACGGGTGGCACTGGCAGAACGCGTCGCGCGATAGCCCTGCACCGGGCCGTCGGCTCGTTCGTAATCCGCTGTACCGACCACATCGGTTGCGTCCAGCTCAAGCGCTGAGGTGGTTGAATCGGCCTGTTCGGCCCACGAGGAAGAAGACAACGCCTGCAGCACGCAAATGGAAAGCAGAGTACGACGCATGAAATGAAAACCTTGTGAATAGGCCAGAACGAAGGGTGAAACCGCCAGAACAGCGGCGCGGATGGTATACCAGAGGTCGTGTAATTGAAACTTATTCTTATTTGTCATATTGGTCAGGATTCGTGAGCCGGACTCATGACTCCATCCCGTCAACGAGCATTATCAGAGGCGGTTCAATGGCCTAGGCTCGTAGGCGATATGGCCTGCAACGCTGGTGCTGAGGCGCCCGGCGCTGGCCGTCAGCCCGCCTGAAGAGGAAATCAGCGATGAAATTCGACACACCGGCCGGCACTAATCCGATCGATCAATTGAACGTCATCGGCCAGCCCGCCGACCGCATCGATGGCAAGTTGAAAACCACCGGGACCGCGCCCTACGCGTACGAACAACATGCCGCAGTGCCCAACCCCGCCTATGGCTATGTGGTCGGCGCCGGGATCGGCAAGGGACGAATTGCCTCGATCGACTCGACGCAGGCGAGCAACAGTTCCGGGGTGATTGCCATCGTCACCTACGAGAATGCCGGGCCTTTGGCCAAGGGCGAGTTTTATGTCGCGCGCGCCTTGGCCGGCCCGCAGGTGGACCACTATCACCAGGCTGTCGCGATTGTCGTCGCGCAGACATTTGAAGAGGCCCGCAGCGCCGCCAACCTGCTGGAAATCACCTATGTCGCCGAACCCGGCGCGTTCGATCTGGCTGCCGCCAAGGATTCGGCTACTCCGCCCCCACCCGCCGGCTTCGGCCCACCGCCGCAGACGCAGACCGGAGATTTCGAAGGTGCCTTCAGCGCCGCGCCGGTCCAGATCGACCAGCACTACAGCACGCCGGATCAGGCGCACGCGATGATGGAACCCCACGCCACCATCGCCCAGTGGAACGGCAATTCGCTGACGTTGTGGACGTCGATCCAGCAGATCAACTGGGGCGTGCGCGATCTGGCCAGGACACTCGGCATAAACAAAGAAGATATTCGTTTGATATCGCCCTACATCGGCGGCGGTTTCGGTGGCAAAGGTACGATCCTGTGTGACGCGGTGCTGGCGGCGCTGGCGGCGCGACACGCCGGGCGTCCGGTGAAAGTCGCGCTGCCACGTCCGCTGATGTTCAACAATTTGACCCATCGCCCCGCGACGCTCCAACGCATTCGCCTCGGTGCCAGCCGCGAAGGTTTAATCACTGCCATCGGCCATGAGAGTTGGTCAGGCAACCTGCCCGGGGGCCGGGCCGAAGCCGCGACGGCCTCGACACGTTTGCTCTACGCTGGCGCCAACCGCATGACCCGCTTGAATCTTGCCGTGCTGGACCTGGCCGAAGGCTCGGCCATGCGCGCGCCGGGGGAAGCACCGGGCATGATGGCGCTGGAAATTGCCATGGATGAACTGGCGGAAAAACTCGGCATCGACCCACTGCAGTTGCGCTTGCTCAACGACACACAGGTCGACCCCGAACAGCCATCACGCCCGTTCTCCACACGGCAACTCGTCGCGTGTTTACAAACCGGTGCCGAGCAATTCGGCTGGCACCAGCGCAACGCAAGCGCCGGCCAACGCCTGGAGAATGGCTGGCTGATCGGCATCGGTCTGGCGTCCGCCATACGTGGCGCGCCAACCACCGCATCGGCGGCCCGTGTGCGCCTTGATCGGCACGGCACAATCACCGTCGAAACCGACATGACGGATATCGGCACCGGCAGCTACACGATCATTGCGCAGACCGCCGCCGAGATGATGGGTGTGGAACTGGACCGGGTCGAAGTGCACCTTGGCGACTCGCGCTTTCCGGAGTCGTCGGGATCGGGTGGGCAATGGGGTGCGGCTTCGTCTACCGCCGGGGTCTATGCCGCTTGCGTCAAGTTGCGCGAAGCCGCTGCCCGTGCGGTCGGACTTGATCCGCAAACGGCCGAATTTGCCCACGGCGAGGTGCACGATGGCACGCGACATGTTCCTTTGGCTCAGGCGGCGGCCGCAGGGGATCTCGTTGGCGAAGACCGCATGGAATTCGGCGATCTGGCCCAGCGCTTTGCCCAGCAGACCTTTGGCGCACATTTCGCCGAAGTCGCGGTCAACGCGGCGACCGGCGAGATTCGCCTGCGTCGCCAATTGGCGGTCTGCGCAGCAGGGCGGATTCTCAATCCGAAGACCGCGCGCAGCCAGATCATCGGCGGCATGACCATGGGCGCCGGGGCCGCACTGATGGAAGAACTGCAGGTCGACAAGCGCCGTGGTTTTTTCGTCAACCATGACCTCGCCGGTTACGAAGTGCCGGTGCACGCCGACATTCCCCATCAGCAGGTGATTTTTCTCGATGAGGTCGACCCCTACGCCACGCCGCTCAAGGCCAAAGGTGTCGGCGAGTTGGGCATCAGTGGCGCCGCAGCGGCCATCGCCAATGCGATTTACAACGCCACCGGGGTGCGCGTGCGCGATTATCCGATCACGCTGGACAAACTTATCGCGCACTTGCCGGAGCAGATCTGACGCCCTGTTCAGTCAGCCCGGCGCGCGCTGGCTGAACACTTCCTTGAACACCGGCACGGCGGAAAACGCATTCGGCCATCCGGCATAGAACGCCAGTTGGGTAATCATTTCCGCCGCTTCGGTCTGGCTCAAACCGTTGTCCATCGCCCGACCCAGGTGATACCCGACCTGGCCGGTCTGCCCGTTGGCCACCAACGAACTGACCGTGATCAGGCTACGATCACGGGGCGCCAGACCTGGCCGCAACCACAGATCGCGGAACAGCGCTTTGGTGGTGAACTCGACCAGCCCCGGCGCCACTGATCCCACCGCCGCATTCACGCGCTCCACGCGGTCAGCTTCGCGAGCCTGGTCCAGCGGCAGCAATGACGGCGCAACCGGTGCCAGTTTCTCAGCATCGATGTTGCGCGCGGAGAACACCTCGCCGGCGATAGGCAGAGCTGCTGACGCATTGCCCCAACCGGAATAAAACGCCAGGTGATTGAGCGTTTCGGACAGCTCAAGCGGCGTGACACCGTTGTCCAGCGCAAGGTTGAATTGCCCGGCCATCTCGGCGGTTTGCCCGCGTGCGATCAACACCGCAATCGTCACCAGACTGCGGTCACGCGGTGACAATCCCGGGCGTTTCCATACTTCGCCAAACAACATTGCATCGGTGTTATGAGCCAGTGCCGGGGACACGGCAGCCGCGGCATCGGAAGTTATTGCGGGTGAACGTTTCATGGAGGTCGAACCTTTTTCAGTTGAAGCACAGGCTGTCAGCATCAGTGCGATGGCCGTCAACAGAAGTCGGCTGGAGTGGGTCACGCTACGAACCGGGAGTGCTGCCATCGTTAAGCTCCTGCTGACGGGATAATCAGCCGCTACGGTAAACCGACGAGGATCTTGCGACTATCTGCGCTCAGCGTCATGAAGTCATGAACACCGTTCATCAATCCGCCTCCCCGATAGAAAGCGAATGGTGCCAAAAACTGGCACTGCCCCGTTATAGAGTCGGTGTCATGTCCACTCTCGGAAGGCGAACCCAACATGTCAGCAGGCTATAAACGTATTCAGTATTCGCGCTACGGCGGCCCGGACGTGATGCGCGTTGAAGCATTCCCGCTGCCGGCACCCGGCAAGGATGAAGTGCTCGTGCAGGTCAGATTTGCAGCGATCAACCCCATTGACTGGAAGTTGCGTCAGGGCCGGATGAAGCTGATCACCGGCAGAACATTTCCGCGCGCGATGGGTATGGATTTCTCTGGCGTGGTTCTTGCGGTTGGGGCGAGTGTCAGACGCTTCCAGGTCGGCGACGCGGTTTTCGGGCTATCCCGCTTCAAAGAAAGTGGCGCATTGGGCGAAGCCGTCGTGACCAGGGAGGACTTTCTGGCGAGCAAACCGGATACTCTTTCCTTCGCCGATGCGGCGTGCCTCGGCACACCGGGCATTACCGCGTGGAACGGGTTGATCGACAAGGCCAGACTGCAAGCCGGTCAGCAGGTTTTCATCAATGGTTGCGCGGGGGCAGTCGGCGAAGCGGCGGTGCAGATCGCCCTGATGTCGGGGGCCACGGTATCGGGCAGTTGCAGCGCGTCGGACGTTGCCCGGGCACAGGCGCTGGGGGTATCGACCGTCTACGACTACCGGTTAACGGACCTGAAGAGGCTGCCGGCGCGCTTCGATGTGGTGTATGACACGGCCGCGACGATGACGGTCTCGACCGGTATCGGATTGCTGCGTCCGGGCGGCTGTTTGCTTGATCTCAATCCGGGGCCGGGTAAATTCCTGCGTGGCTTGATTGATCGGCGACTGAAACTGGTCATTGGCACACCGCGACACGAAATCCTCGAAACACTGGCCAGTGCCGCCAGTGAGGCACGCTTGAAAATTCGGCTAGGAGAAGTGGTGCCGCTGGACGGCGCCATACAACTGATCCGCGAGCTCGAACAGGGCCGCAAACTCGGCGGCAAAGGTGTCGTCGCCATGGAGCGTTAATGGCCAGAAGTCATCGTCTGTTTGAGCTGATGCAAGCGCTGCGGCGTCATCGTCGTACGGTGTCCGGCAAAGCCTTGGCGGCTGAATTGGGCGTGTCGTTGCGCACGATTCGCCGCGACATCGTCACGCTGCAAGGCATGGGGGCCGAGATCGACGGCGAGCCGGGCCTTGGGTATGTGCTCAAGCCCGGTTTTGTCCTGCCGCCGCTATCGTTCAGCGCCGAGGAAATACAAGCCTTGGTCATCGGCGCGCAATGGGTCAGCCGGCAGACCGACAGCCAACTCGCGGGCGCCGTCAACAATGCCCTGGCGAAAATCAGTGCCGTGCTGCCCGCGCAGATGCGGCCGATCTTCGAAGACGAAACCTTTTACGTGGCCAAGCCGCAAAAGCCCGGCACAACCATCGACCTCAGCGAGATTCGTCGGGCGCTGCGCGAGCAGAACAAGCTGCGCATCGCGCTAGCGCTCGAACATGCGGAGGCCGCCGAACACATCATCTGGCCGATCATGTTGGGTTTTATCGAGGGCCAGCGCTGCATCGCAGCGTGGTGCGAAGGCGACAGCCGGTTTCGCGTGATCGATATGGCTGACCTTGCGACGGTGCAGGTGCTCGTCGAACACTACGCGCCTGACCGCCGGCGCTTGATCAAACAATGGCGTGCCGAGGATGTGCGGCCCTGCAACAGTCAGGGCGAGGTGTGTTGAGCCATGTAACCTGGGCCACAACGGCCCCGCCGCTCACACCGCCAGCAGTTGTCGGGTCATCGCCATCGAGGTCTGCAGCGACTGCCCGGTACGCTGTAATTTGTTCAGCAAACTCGCGCCCAACCACAGCTGATACAGGGTTTCCGCCAGATGCCGGGCATCGCCCTTGGGCAGGCTGTTCTCGGCCTGGCCCTGCTCGATGCACAGGCTGATGCGCGCCACCACTTGCTCGGCACCATCACGCAGGGTGAGGCGCATTGACTCCGACAAGTCGGCGACTTCGGCGCTGAGCTTGACCACCAGACACTCATCGCCATGCCCTTCGAGGGTGCAGCGGTTCTGCCAGCCCTGCCAGTAATCCATCAGCCGCTCATAGGCGCTCAGCCCTGGCAGCGTCAGGCGCCGCTCCATGTCGGCGAGGTAGCCGACGAAGTAATCCGCCAGCAACGCCTGACCGTACAACTCTTTGGATTTGAAGTAGTGATAGAACGAACCCTTGGGCACGCCGGCGGTTTGCAGGATTTCGTTGAGGCCGACACTGGTGAAGCCCTTCTCGGCCATCATCCGGTGGCCGGTGTCGAGCAAATGTTGGCGGGTGTCGTCGTAGGTCGGTTTCATCGGGCGCACATTACCAGGCAATAGACCAGTCGTATATTTGGAGGAACGGAAGTTTGCCATACCTGTCGATGAAAAACCGCAGGATAAAAAATTACTAGACGACTGGTCTAAT
Organism: Pseudomonas sp. 43A; assembly: GCF_013363935.1. Classification (NCBI taxonomy): domain Bacteria; kingdom Pseudomonadati; phylum Pseudomonadota; class Gammaproteobacteria; order Pseudomonadales; family Pseudomonadaceae; genus Pseudomonas; species Pseudomonas sp. 43A. The sequence goes on along the minus strand of NZ_CP054880.1, from coordinate 3,350,844 downwards.
TGGAATCTATGCTGCGCCCCGACAAACGTTTTCTGACCGGTGTGGCCGATGGGCGAATCCTTCGCTCAATCGAAGACACCTGATCGACTCAAGGTGCTCTATGAAAATCCTGATGGTTTTGACTTCCCACGATCAACTCGGCGACACCGGCAAGAAAACCGGCTTCTGGCTGGAAGAGTTCGCCGCGCCCTACTACGCCTTCAAGGATGCCGGTGCCGACGTCACGCTGGTTTCGCCGGCTGGTGGCCTGCCGCCGCTGGACCCGAAAAGCGATGAGCCCGATGCCCAGACCGCCGAGACTGATCGCTTCCGCAAAGACTCCGCCGCGCAACAGGCACTGGCCAATACCGGGCGCTTGGCCGACGTCAGCGCCGATGATTTCGATGCCGTGTTTTACCCGGGCGGCCACGGCCCACTGTGGGACCTGGCCGAAGACAAGCAATCGATCGCGTTGATCGAAGCGTTTGACCGCGCCAACAAGCCCCACGGTTTTGTCTGCCATGCGCCGGGTGTATTGCGTCACGCCCTCACCGCTGACGGCAAACCGCTGGTCCAGCATCGCCAGGTCACCGGTTTCGCCAATGCCGAAGAAGAGGCCGTTGGCCTGACGGACGTGGTGCCGTTCCTGATTGAGGACGAGTTCCAGCGTCTCGGCGGCCATTATTCGAAAGTGGCTGACTGGCAGGTTCATGTGGTCGCCGACGGGCAGCTGGTCACCGGCCAGAACCCTGCCAGCTCTGCCGCTGTCGCGAAAAAACTGCTGGAGATGCTGGGCTAAAACCTCGCTTCCAACCTTCCTAACGCCGGGTGTGTGTTACCCGGCGTTATTTTTTCACCTGATAAATAGTCGACTGGTCTAATAAACCCAAGACAAGGTAATCCATGAATAGCAGCCCGTTCTTCACCCCGGCCAAACTCGGTCATCACACCCTGAAAAACCGCATCGTTCTGCCGCCCCTCACCCGCCAGCGCAGCACCCAACCGGGCAACATCGCCAATGAGTTGATGGCCGAGTATTACCAACAGCGCGCCGGCGCCGGTTTGCTGGTCACCGAAGGCACGCAGATCGAACCCCGAGGTCAGGGCTATGCGTGGACGCCAGGGATTCATACGCCTGAGCAAATCGCTGGCTGGCGCAAAGTCACCGAGGCCGTACATGCCGTGGACGGGGTGATTTTCGCCCAGTTGTGGCACGTTGGCCGTGTCTCGCACACCGCGCTGCAACCCGACGGCGCAGCGCCGGTTTCGGCCTCCGCCGTGGCCACCGAGCGGGTCAGCGTGTTTATCGAAACCGCGCCTGGCGCCGGAGAACTGGTCACCCCGTCGGCACCGCGCGCACTGAGCACCGATGAAGTTCAGGAGTTGGTTCAGCTGTACATTCAGGCGGCGCGCAACGCCATGGACGCGGGTTTTGATGGTATCGAATTGCACTGCGCCAACGGTTATCTGGTCAACCAGTTCATCTCGGCTCACAGCAACCTGCGCGACGATCAGTACGGCGGTTCGCTGCACAATCGCCTGCGCTTTTTGAAGGAAGTGGTGGCTGGCGTCGCCGAGTGCATCGGCAAGGAAAAAGTCGGCGTGCGTTTTGCCCCGTTGTTCACCACCACCGATGAAGCGCGCACCTACCTGGGTATGGTCGAGGAAGATCCGCACGCCACTTACATCGAAGCGATCAAAATCCTGCAAGACGTCGGCATTGCTTATCTGTCCATCGCCGAAGCCGATTGGGACAACGCCCCGGCGATGCCACAAACGTTCCGTCAGGCGGTGCGCGAGACCTTCAGCGGCGCGATCATTTATGCCGGGCGCTACACCGCCGAATCCGGCGCGCAACTGCTCGATTCCGGGCTGGCAGACTTCGTCGCTTTCGGCCGCCCGTTCATGGCCAACCCCGATCTGCCGGCGCGAATTGCCAATGACTGGCCGTTGAATGCGTTGAATCCGGCGACGGTGTATGGCGGTAACGCCGAGGGCTATGTGGATTACCCCGTTTATCCCGGCTAAGCCTTTCAAGACACAGTAAACGCTCCCGCAACAGCGGGAACGTTCATCCGAGTCGGAGTGCAAACCCTTGTGGGAGCGAGCCTGCTCGCGAAAGCGGCGGGTCAGTCATTCACAATGTTGAATGTGACGACGCCTTCGCGAGCAGGCTCGCTCCCACAGGGGGGGATGTGAATATTCACCGCACAAAAACCTATACACAGACTACAATCTGTACAACTATCTGGACTAAACACTTAAACGTCCACTCGGCAGCCTGCTGCTCACTACGCTGAATCCGTGAAATGAACAAAACCCATCGGCTGTGCCTCGTTCTGGGCGACCAGTTATCGTTTGATCTGGCTTCATTGGCCGGTCTGGATCGCGAACAGGACCGTGTGCTGCTGGTCGAGGTCATGGAAGAAGCCAGCCATGTTGCCCATCACCCGCAGAAGATCGCGCTGATTTTCAGCGCCATGCGTCATTTCGCTCAGGCGTTGGAGCAGCAGGGCTTCCAAGTGCAGTACGTAACCCTCGACGATCCGCACAACAGCGGCTCGGTGCCCGGCGAGTTAAAGCGCTGGCAGGCGCTGCTACAAGCCAACGAATTGCACATGACCGAATGCGGCGACTGGCGTCTGGAGCAATCGCTCAAGGAATGTGGCTTGCCGATCCATTGGCATGCCGACAACCGTTTCCTGTGCAGCCGCGACGAATTCCGTGCGTGGGCCGCTGGCAAAAAGCAGCTGCGCATGGAGTTCTTCTATCGCGAGATGCGCCGCAAAAGTCGCCTGTTGCTCAACGGTGACGGCACGCCGGTCGGCGGCGCGTGGAACTTTGATGCCGACAATCGCAAAGCCCTGCCCAAATCCGTCAAGGCGCCCTACCCGGCGGGTTTTACCAACGACGCCATCACCCTCGAAGTTCTCGCTCTGGTCAAGGAACGCTTCGCCAGTCACTACGGCAGCCTGGATGATTTCAACTATCCGGTGACGCATGCCGATGCCCAGGCATTGTGGGCGTACTTTCTCGATTACGGCCTGGCCGGATTCGGCGATTATCAGGACGCGATGGCCAGCAACGAACCGTTTCTGTTTCATGCCCGCATCAGCGCTGCACTGAACATTGGCTTGCTCGATCTGCGCCAACTCTGCGCCGATGTGGAGTCGGCCTATTGGTCCGGCAACATTGCCCTGAATGCAGCTGAAGGCTTCATCCGGCAACTGATCGGCTGGCGCGAATATGTGCGGGGCGTTTACTGGCTGCACATGCCGGAGTACGCCGAGGGCAATGCCTTCGGTAACACACGGCGCTTGCCTGAGTTCTACTGGACCGGCGACACACAGATGAACTGCATGCGCCAGGCCATCGGCCAAAGCCTCAAACACGCCTACGCCCATCACATCCAGCGCCTGATGGTGACCGGCAATTTCGCCCTGCTCGCCGGCATCGCGCCGAGCCAGATCTGTGAGTGGTATCTGGCCATTTACATGGACGCTTTCGATTGGGTCGAACTGCCCAACACCCTCGGCATGGTCATGCACGCCGACGGCGGCTACCTCGGTTCCAAGCCTTATTGCGCCAGCGGCCATTACATCAACCGGATGTCCGACTACTGTCGCGGCTGTGCTTACTCGGTGCGCGAAACCACCACTGACAATGCGTGCCCTTTCAATGCCCTGTACTGGCATTTTCTGATGCGCCACGGCGACCTTCTGCGCAGCAATCAGCGCATGGGCATGATGTACAAAAACCTTGATCGCATGCCGTTGGAAAAACAGCAGGCTTTGTGGCAACGCGGGCAGAGTCTGCTCGACAGACTGGATCGCGGCGAATCGCTATGAAAACGCGTGTGCCTTTGGCCCGTGTGCAACTTAAACATGGGGCCCCGGGTCAATGGCTGACAAAGCTTGTGAGGCCGATGGCTTGAGACACGCCAATTGAACGCAAGCCAACCATCAACGCATGAAGGGTGAACATCCTGAAACAGCTTACTCGCGAGGAGCTTGAGTCTGAGGTCACGCGCCTGCGTCTGGCCGTCAAGGCGACCTGCGACGCCGTCTGGGACTGGGATCTGAAAACCAATCAGGTCATCTGGAACGACTCGCTGCAACAGGCGTATGGCTACGCGTCAGCAGCCATCGAGCCGACCTGTGACTGGCGATTTGCGCAGATTCACACGCAGGATCGCGCGCGCGTGACAACCTCGATTCGCTCGGCCATTGACGGCTCTGGCACGACCTGGAGCGCTGAGTACCGCTTCCTCTGCCACGATGGTTCATACGCCGAAGTCCTGGATCGCGGACATCTGATCCGCAATGCCGATGGCAAAGCCGAACGCATGATCGGTGCGATGCTCGACCTGACCCGTTCGCGCAGCGCCGAGACGGCATTGCGCCAGAGTGAAGAGCGCTTCAGCACCATTCTGGAAACCATCGAAGCAGCTTTCGCCATCGTCAAAGTCAAATTCGACGCCGACGACCAACCCATCGACTATTTCTTTGTCGAGGCCAACCCGGCGTTCGAGCGTCAGGCCGGGGTCAACCTGCGGGGCAAGTGGGTCACCGAGTTTGCGCCCAACCTCGAAAAATTCTGGTTCGAGACCTACGGCCATGTGGCCAAAACCGGCGAGCCAGCAAACTTCGAAAACTATGCCAACACCTTCGAACGCTGGTTCGACGTGCGCGCCGTGCGTGTCGGCGACCCGGCCGATCGGCAGATTGCGATCTTCTTCAGCGATGTCACCGAGCGCCGCGACGCGCAAGAACGCTTGCGCATCAGCGAGGCCGTCGCCCGGGAAAACGTCGAGCGGGTACAACTGGCCCTGTCCGCCGGCGCCATTATCGGCACCTGGCACTGGCACCTGCCCAGCGATCGTTTCAGCGTCGATGAAGCCTTCGCGCGGGTGTTCGACCTCAATCCGGCTTGGGGTCTTGACGGTCTGAGCCTGGAACAAGTGGTGATGACCGTGCACCCGGACGACAGGGAAGGACTCACCACCGCGATCAACGAAGTCATTGCCCGTGGAGGTGCCTATTCGCACCAATACCGAGTGCGCGGCGCGGACGGCCAATACACCTGGATTGAAGCGAACGGCCGCGTCGAGTGCGCCGAAGACGGCACGCCTTTGCGCTTTCCTGGCGTGCTCATTGATGTCGAAGACCGGCGCAATGTCGAAGCCGAGCGCGACCGGGTCACCGCCGCGTTAAAAGCCCTCAACGACACACTGGAACAACGGGTCTCGGCGCGCACCGCAGACCTGATGCAGGCCGAAGAAAAGTTGCGGCAATCGCAGAAAATGGAAGCGGTCGGACAACTCACCGGTGGTCTGGCCCATGACTTCAACAACCTGCTGGCGGGCATCTGCGCCTCCCTTGAGCTGATGGACAAACGCATTGCCCAGGGTCGCCTGAACGACATCGACAAATACATGCAGATCGCCCAGGACGCCGCCAAACGCGCCACCGCCCTGACCCATCGTCTGCTGGCCTTCTCCCGCCGCCAGACCCTCGATCCACGGCCGACTGAAGTCAACGCACTGATTGCCGGCATGAGCGAACTGATCCAGCGCACCGTCGGCCCGAGTATTCGCCTGAAGACGGTCGCCGCCGCCGATCTGTGGCCGGCGCTGGTCGATGCCAGCCAACTGGAAAACGCCCTGCTCAACCTGTGCATCAACGCTCGCGACGCGATGCCCGATGGCGGCAGCATCACCGTCGAGACCGCCAATCGAATCCTGGATGCGGAATCCGCGCGCGTACGGGAAATGCCCGAAGGACAATACCTGTGCTTGTCGGTCGCCGACACCGGTACCGGTATGAGCGCCGAAGTGATCGCCAAGGCCTTCGACCCGTTTTTCACCACCAAGCCACTGGGCCAGGGAACGGGCTTGGGGCTGTCGATGATCTACGGTTTCACCAAGCAATCCGGCGGGCAGGTGCGGGTGCAATCGACCGTGGGGCAAGGCACCGTCATGTGCATTTACCTGCCGCGCTACCTCGGCGAAACGCAGCGCAATCAGGATGACACGCAAAGCTCAGCGACGCCTCATGCCAAGGCCGGTGAGACCATCCTGATTGTCGACGACGAACCCACCGTTCGCACGCTGCTCAAAGACGTGCTGAACGACCTCGGCTACAACTTGCTCGAAGCGGCCGACAGCGTTGAAGGTCTGGAAGCACTGCGTTCCAGCGCGCACATCGATTTGCTCATCACCGATGTCGGTTTGCCGGGCGGCATGAACGGCCGGCAAATGGCCGATGCGGGCAGGCAAATCCGGCCGAAGCTGAAGACCCTGTTCATTACCGGGTACGCGGAAAACTCGGTGATCGGCAACGGTCAACTCGGCCCGGGCATGCAGGTGCTGACCAAACCGTTTGCCGTCGACACGTTGGTGTCACGGGTTAGTGGCCTGCTGTCCATTGACGTCGAATGAGGGTTGCGCAGTGGATGTCATGAACCTGTTGCGCCCTGCCGTTTTCGCTTGATACAGCGCTTGATCGGCGCACTCGATCAGAGCGCTCACCGGATCCAGGCGCGGACCCCGCGCGGCGGCGATGCCGATGCTCAGGCTCACGCGGGTCTCGGGACTGGTGGGGTGGGCAATGTTGGCTTGCTGCAAGCGCTCGATTATCAGCTGCGCCACCACCTCGGCACCGTCAATATCGGTGTCGGGCATGATCACCGCGAACTCTTCGCCGCCGTAGCGCGCCACCAGGTCCGACGGCCGCCGCACACACTCATCCAGCATGTGACCGACGGTTTGCAGACAGGCGTCACCGGCAACGTGCCCGAGCGCATCATTGAACAGTTTGAAATAGTCGATATCGATCATCAGCAAGGCCAGCGATGAGCCGTCGCGCTTTGCCCGCCGCGCCTCTGTGGCCAGGGTCTGGTCGAAGCAGCGCCGATTCGCCAGACCGGTCAGCGCATCCTTCATGGCCAACAGTTCCAGCTGTCGATTGGAGCCGAGCAACTGCTGCTGAGCGATGCGCAGTTCGCCTTCAATCTGGGTCCGGCGCCGGATGTCGAGGATCAAAAACCAACCGATCAGACCAGTAAGCCCCAACAACCCCGCCACCACCACCGCCGACAACAGCGCCTCCGTACGCCACGCGGTGAGCGCTTCACGCTTGCCGATGGCAACCGTGGTGATCAGCGGCAATTTCTCGCTTTTGCGGAAGGCGTAGAGGCGTTCGACGCCATCCAGGCTGGAGGTATAAGAAGCGGTGCCGACCGATTGATCGACCAGGTACTTGGCGTAGATCGGCGACTTGGAAAAGTTGCGGCCCATGTCCTGCTCGCGGAACGGATAGCGCACCAGCAACGTGCCGTCGGTGTACGACAAACCGATGGCCCCTTCCTGCCCGACGTCGAGTTTGCCGAACAGGCGCAGGAAGTTTTCCACGCCCAACGTCACGGCCACCACCCCGGCGAACTCGCCACGATCATCGTTGAAACGGCGGCTGACGGTGATCACCCACTCCTGATTGGAGCGGCTACGGATGGGTGGCCCGATAAAAGGTTCGCGGCTCGGGTCGTCACGATGATGAATGAAATAGGCCCGATCACTGCTATTGGCCCCCGCCGGGATCGGTCGATTGGACGACATCAGCCAATGGCCCTGACGGTCATAGATGGTGATACCGCTCATTTGTGGCATCAACGGCTGCTGGCGGTTGATCAGCGCACTCAGGCGCTGGATCTGCGTGGGGCCACTGCCTTCGGTTTCCAGGCGTTCGACCAGCCCGAGCAACAGCAGCGAACTTTGCCGGACAATGCCCTCGGAATAGGTCTCGAGTGCCTGGGTCAGGTTCAACCCGTGCACATTGACTTCCTCCAGCGCGCGATCGCGCGAGGACAGCACTTTCCAGATGGTCAGCGACGCCAGGGAGCAGCCGATGACCAGCAGCAAGAGGATGACGAGGTGGGTATCACGCTTCACGAAAGTACCTAATGGAAAGTCCGGTTTCCGGTTCCGGCCGTTACTGATTCAAGGCAATAACAGCGGTCGTATGTCCTCGACCGGCGCAAGGATACAAGTAGCGCGACGAACGCGCAGCAACCATGTGACGGAACGTCGTTTTCAACCCCTTGGCGTTGTTTCGCAACGACAAGGCAGCGGCCTGCAACTTATATTCACGGCCGCTGGTCATTAGGCTTGCTGAGGTTGAATCCATCCGCAGACCTCGAACATTGAAGACACCGCCGTGGCCGCTGACCTCGATCGCCGCAATAATCTGTCACTGGACAGCCTGAACTTCTTCCTCGCTGACGTGCGCGACGGCCTCGGCCCCTACCTGGCCATTTACCTGTTGGCGGTGCATCACTGGGAACCGGCGAGCATTGGCCTGGTGATGACCATCGCCGGGGTCGCCGCGCTGATCACCCAGACACCCGCCGGCGCCTGGGTCGACAACAGCCGGCGCAAACGTGCGCTGATTGCGATCGCCGCGCTGCTGGTGACCGGCAGTTGCCTGCTGCTGCCGTTCGTGACGTCGTTCACTTGGGTGGCGTTGACGCAAACCCTGAGTGCGATGGCCGCGTCGATATTCGCCCCGGCCATTTGTGCGATTACCCTGGGCATGACCGGGCCACGGGCGTTCACCCGGCGAACCGGGCGCAATGAAACCTTCAATCATGCCGGCAATGCCTGCGCCGCCCTCCTCGCCGGCGTATTCGCCTATCTGTTCGGCCCGGTGGCGGTGTTCTATCTGATGGCGGCCATGGCCCTGGCCAGTGTCATCGCCATTGCCTGCGTATCGCCAGAAGCGATCGACCATGATCAGGCCCGCGGACTGGACCCGGCCGACGCTGGGCATCGCCAGCCTTCCGGTTTGTCGGTGCTGTTGAGCAACCGGCCGCTGCTGCTGTTCGCCATTTGCTGTGCGCTGTTCCACCTCGCCAACGCAGCGATGTTGCCGTTGGTGAGCCAAAAACTGGCGCAAGCGAATTTGCAGATGGCCACCCCGCTGACCTCGGCCTGCATCGTCGCGGCGCAACTGGTGATGGTGCCGGCGGCATTACTGGTCGGGGCGAAAGCCGATGTGTGGGGACGCAAGCCGCTGCTGCTGGCCGGATTTCTGATCCTGCCATTGCGCGGTGTGCTCTATACGCTGTCGGACGATGCTTATTGGCTGGTCGCGGTGCAACTGCTCGACGGCGTCGGCGCGGGTCTGTTCGGCGCCTTGTTTCCGATCATGGTCAAAGACCTTACGCAAGGCACTGGCCACTTCAATGTCAGCCTCGGCGCACTGACAACGGCCTTCGGACTGGGCGCGGCATTGAGCAACGGCCTTGCCGGGTTCGTTGTGCAACAGGCTGGTTACAGCGCGGCGTTTCTGACCCTGGCCGCTATTGCGGCGGTGGCGGTTGTGTTGCTTGGGGTCGGGGTTCCGGAAACCCAGCGCAGCGGTCGTCAGGCTGAAAGCGGATTGGTCGAGGCCAGCACCGAATCCTCTGTGTAATCCCTATCCCTTCCCTGCCCTCTCATTGCCGCCATCTCGTGTCTGCGCGGCGTTGAAAATCCAGATTCAGTGGATCAGGCAAGCAATCCAGAGGAATGCACTTCGGCGCCGAGGCGCTGATCGAGAGAATGTTCGTGCACAGGCTCAGACGAATAAACCCTCAATCGCAAGGACATTCCAGTGAAAGGTTTTTGCTTGGCCTTCGGGCTGCTCTTCAGTACTTTTTCAGCCATGGGAGCCGATATGTCGAACGGCGCAGACAACTTCTACACCAGCGATAAAGTGACCGTGGAAAAGGTCACCTTCAAGAACCAGTACGGGATGAAGGTCGCAGGCAATCTGTTCAGCCTGAAAAACCTCGACCCACAGTCAAAAAATGCCGCAATCATCGTCGGCCACCCGATGGGCGCAGTGAAGGAGCAAAGTGCCAATCTCTACGCGACCAAAATGGCCGAACAAGGCTTCGTCACGCTGTCGTTCGACTTGTCCTTCTGGGGCGAAAGCGAGGGCCTGCCACGCCAGTCGGTTGCGCCGGACATTTACGCCGAAGACTTCAGCGCGGCGGTGGACTTTCTCGGCACTCGCCCACTGGTCGATCGCGAGCGTATCGGCGTGATCGGTATTTGCGGCAGCGGCAGCTTCGCCATCAGTGCCGCGAAGATCGACCCACGTTTGAAGGCGATTGCCACTGTCAGCATGTACGACATGGGCGCCGCCAACCGTAACGGCCTCAAGCATTCGCTCACGCTAGCGCAACGCCAATCCATCATTGAACAGGCGGCGCAGCAGCGTAACGCGCAGTTCTGGGGCGGCCCGGTCCGCTACACCGGCGGCACACCGCTGAAACTCACCGGCAACGCGGTGGGTGACGAGTTCTACGACTTCTACCGCACACCGCGTGGTCAGGTCACGCCAGCCGGCGCTTCACCGCAGACCACCACCATGCCGACGCTGATCAGCAATGTGAAGTTCATGAACTTCTACCCGTTCAATGACATCGAGAGCATCTCCCCGCGCCCGCTGCTGTTCATTGCCGGTGCTCAGGCGCACTCCCGCGAATTCAGTGAAGACGCTTACCAGCGCGCGGCCGAGCCCAAAGAACTGCTGATCATTCCAGGGGCCGGCCATGTCGACTTGTACGACCGGGTCAACCTGATTCCCTTTGCCAAATTGACCACGTTTTTCAGCCAAAACCTGAAGTAACGCCATCGTAACGCTGCCAGCGCTTTAAAGCGCAGACACGACAAAGCCTGCTTTTCAGGGCAGGCTTTTCGTTTGCAGCGCGCAGGCTTACTTTTGCTGAGCGGTCAGCGCCGAGTAGCTGTTCATCAGGTTGCGGTAGTTCGGGATCCGCTGCGACAGCAGATTACCCAGCCCTTCAATGTCGTTGCGCCAGTCGCGGTGCAGCTCACACGCCACCGAGAACCAGTTCATCATCTGCGCACCGGCCTGAGTCATGCGGCTCCACGCGGCTTGTTGCACGGTGGTATTGAAAGTGCCCGACGCATCGGTCACCACAAACACATCAAACCCTTCCGCCAGCGCCGACAGGGTCGGGAACGCTACACACACATCCGTCACCACACCGGCAATGATGATCTGCTTACGGCCGGTGGCTTTGATCGCCTTCACAAAATCTTCGTTGTCCCAGGCGTTGATCTGGCCTGGACGAGCGATGTACGGCGCATCCGGGAACATTTCTTTCAGTTCCGGTACCAGCGGGCCGTTCGGGCCTTGTTCGAAACTGGTGGTGAGGATGGTCGGCAGTTCGAAGAACTTGGCCAGATCCGCCAGAGCCAGCACGTTGTTCTTGAATTCGTTGGGCGAGAAGTCCTGCACCAGGGAAATCAGGCCGGTCTGGTGGTCGACCAGCAGCACGATGGCGTCGTCTTTGTTCAGGCGGTTGTAGGTTGGAGTGGTCATGGTCTGCGTCCCTTTTGAGTTTTTGAAGTTGTTGTTGCGTTCAAGTTGGGTACAGATTACTGACGCACGGGGACGGGATAAATCGGCTGAAAAGCGTTTCACCGTCCACTCAAACAGGACAATCAGGCAATAAAACATGCTCCGCTCCGAACTTCCTGGCGATCCTTGTCATACTGTTGCGATGCATTGCGTATGAATAAAGGAGAGGTTCATGCTCGGACGCCGTCCGCCAGAGCCGAACACCGAAGACCCAAGCAGAGCCGCCTCTGCCCGCAACGCCGTGCGCGCCGGCTCGACATTCCGCCTTACGGTCAGCTTTATGCTGGTGGTGGTACTGGCCTTTCTGACGGTCGAGAGTTGGCGCACCTGGCGCGACTATCGCGCTGCATTCGCCTCCGCGCGCGATTCGGTGACCAACCTGGCCCGCGCCACTGCACAGCATGCCGAAGACACCATTCGGCAAATGGATGTGCTGACCGCCGCCCTGAGTGAGCGGATCGAAGGCGATGGCCTGCAGAACCTCAATGTGCCGCGTATTCACAAACTGCTGGTGCAGCAATCGAAAATCATGCCGCAGCTGCATGGCTTGTTTATCTACGGGGCGGATGGGCAGTGGATCGTTACCGACAAGGAGGTCACGCCCGAGACCGCCAACAATGCCGATCGCGATTACTTTCAATATCACCGCAGCCATGATGATCGGCAGGTGCGCATCGGTGATGTGGTGGAAAGCCGATCGACCCATGACCTGATCATTCCCGTATCCCGCCGCCTGAACAATCCCGATGGCTCGTTCGCCGGGGTGCTGCTGGGCACGGTCAAGGTCAGCTACTTTGTCGACTATTACGGCGACTTCAGGATTGATGACAAAGGCGCACTGGTGCTGGCCAGACGCGACGGCACCATCCTCGTGCGCCGGCCGTTCATCGCCTCGGTGATCGGCAAAAGCCTGGCCAACAGCGAGATCTTCAAGGTCTACCTGCCCAACGCCAACGCCGGTATTGCGCAAGTCCGCGCGGTGGTCGACGACACTGAGCGGTTGTATGGCTATCGCGCGCTCACCACCTATCCGCTGGTGGTCGAGGCCGGGCTTTCACGGGACTCGATCATCGAACCGTGGCAGCAGGATTTGCTGAAAAACGGCTTCGTGCTGGTGTTTCTGATTTTGGTGCTCAGCGGTTTCGGCCTGGTGGTGCTGCATCAGTTGCGCCAGCGCATGGCCATGGAGCGGGAAATTCGCTACGCGCACCAGACCATGCGCGACATGGCGCTGACCGACAGCCTCACCGGGCTGGGCAACCGCCGACGCCTGGACAACGCGCTGGTGGACGAAATCCGTCTGGCGCGGCGACAGGGTTCGGCGCTGTCATTGATCATGCTCGATGTCGACCACTTCAAACGCTACAACGACCAGTATGGCCATGCGGCGGGCGATGATTGCCTGAGCGCTGTCGGGCAGGCGATCCAGCAAGCGGTCAAACGACCGAGCGACCTGGCGGTGCGCTACGGCGGCGAAGAGTTCACCGTGCTGCTGCCCAACACCGACAATGCCGGCGCCATTCAGGTTACCGAAGACATACTGCAGGCCATCCGCGCACTGAAACTGGAGCACGCCGGGCATCCATTGGGCTATGTCACCGCCAGCGCCGGGATTACCACTTGGCATCCAGTCGATGACACGGTAACCCCGGCGACCCTGTTGAAAGCGGCCGATACCTGTCTGTATCAAGCCAAGCAGCAAGGCCGCAACTGCTGGCGCTCACAGGGCAAGCAACCCGACGTCGCGGTTATGAGCTAATAACACCTTCATTAAACCGTCGCTCAAACGTTGTACTAGGATAGGATCCAATGCCTGAGGTTTTCCGTCGCTCAAGGAGATCGTCGACGGTACCGCCGGCATTTTTGTATTAACGCAACTCATGGACGACACGCATATGAATTCACACCTGTTCCCCCACATCGGCAAAGTCATCGCGAGCACCGGCAGCCGGCACTTTCCGCGCATGCTGCATGACCTGATCCTGACGCAACTGGCGGTAGACGCCACGCACATCCGGCAGATGCGTGTCGAACCGGTGGGCCGCGCGTCGAGCCGCAATGAGCCGGAGCCGCTGAAAGAGCCGGCCCTGCTCGCCGAAACGGTATTTTCCGAACACAGTGCGGCTGCCCATCATTTGCAAAGCCCGCCGGCCTCGGCCAGTGCGGAAGCCTCACAACTGCATCTGACCCGGCGCAAGGACGGTTACCGTTACGTGATTTCGGTCTACCGCAACGGCGAGTCGCAGCGCTTCTCCGCGCAGGAGCGCAGCCTGTTGCAGGACATTTCCCCGGTGCTGCTGCCGATGGTGGAAAAACACATCAACGCCCTGCAACCGGCCAGCCTCGAGCCAGAGACCCCATCCGACGCCGCCGAAGGCACCGGCCTGGAAACCTTGCGCCTGCGCTTCGATGAACGCTTGGTGCAACTGGGCCTGAGCCTGTCGAACCGCGAAACCGAAGTGTGTGTCGGCCTGCTCGCCGGGCGCACGGCGCCGGAACTGGCTGAACAACTGGCGTTGAAGGTCAACACCGTGGAGAGTTATCTGAAACGGGCGGCGATCAAGTTGGGCATCAGTGGGCGGCATTCGTTGATGCGCTGGATGTATTCGCCGTTGGAGACGTTGGCGTCGAGTGCGGCTTGATACGCAGGGATTGCGACGCCTTTGGTATTTGGGTGGGTCAGTTGGATCTACCCCCTCACCCCAGCCCTCTCCCCCAAGGGGGCGAGGGGGAAAGGGAGCCGATCTTTGTGCTTTTCAAACCTGAGTTCGGCTCGGCATCTCACGTCGGTGTAACTCGAAAGAACACCGCGATCAGTCCCCTCTCCCTCTGGGAGAGGGTTAGGGTGAGGGCAATCCCGCGACGTGCACCAATGCCTGATTCACCGCCAATTCCCCCAACATCACGACCTGAGCAATGCCCCAACAGGTTTGATGAGGGCCGCTTTTAATCCCGCGCCAACGCCTCGATCGGATCAAGCCGCGAAGCATTCCGCGCCGGCACAAAGCCAAACACAATCCCGATCAACGTCGAGCACACCACCGCCGTCAGCACCGACGCCAGCGAAAACACCATCTCCCACTCTTTGATAAACACCGAAAACAAATGCCCGATCGCATACGACAGGGAAATCCCGATCGCCCCGCCCAACAGGCACACCATCACCGCCTCCACCAAAAACTGCTGACGAATGTCCGACTGCCGCGCGCCCACCGCCATGCGAATACCGATTTCCCGCGTACGCTCGGTCACCGACACCAGCATGATATTCATCACCCCGATACCACCAACCACCAGGGAAATCACCGCAATCAGCGACAGCAACAACGCCAGCGAGCGGCTGGTTTTCTGCACGGTCTGCAAGACGCTGTCGAGGTTGTTGGTGAAGAAATCCTTGGTGCCGTGGCGTTGCAGCAGCAGTTGAGTGACGTGCTCTTCCACCACTTTGCTCGGCTGGCCGTCCTTCATGCGCACGCTGATGCTGTCCAGATATCGTTGGCCCAGCACTCGTCCGGCGGCGGTTTCGTAGGGCACCCAGACGTTGAGGGTCTTGCCGGAGGCAAAAAGGCTTTTATCCTGCGCGGCCACACCGATCACCGTGCACGGCAGGTTGCCGATCAGGATCACCTGTCCCAACGGATCCACGTCTTGCCCGAACAGGCGCTGCCGGGTGTTGTGATCGATGACCACCACCTGCGCCTGGCGCCGCGCATCGTTTTCGCTGAACGGGATACCCGCCGCCATCTTGATCCCGCGCACCTTGAAGTACTGATCGCTGACGCCGTTGACCTGTGCATCCAGGTCAATATTGCGATAGCGCAGCAACAGACTGCGGCCGATCATCGGCGTGGCGCTGTCGACGTAATACAACTGATTCAGCGCGGTGACATCGGCAGGTGTCAGGGTTTCGATGGCCGCTGCACGTTTGTCGCCGTAACTGCTGCCGGGATAGACATCGATGGTGTTGCTGCCAATCGCGGCGATGTCCTTGAGTACGTAGTTCTTCGCGCCCTCCCCAACCGCCGAAATAGACACCACCGAGGTGATGCCGATGACGATGCCGAGCATGGTCAGCAAGGTACGCATGCGGTGCGAGATCAATGCTACCCAGGCCATGGCGAACGCTTCTTTGAACAACCCGAGACTGGCGACCAAACGCCGCGACGCAGCCGCTTTCGGTGCCACCGGTTCTTCGCTGAGCAGGTGCGTGGTGTCGCGCTCGTTGGCGCGGTCGCTGAGAATTTCGCCGTCACTGACTTCGATGATGCGCTCGGCGTTGGCCGCGACTTTCGGGTCGTGAGTCACCAGAATCACCGTGTGCCCCGCCGCGTGCAGCTCCAGCAGGATGCGCATCACCTCCTTGCCGCTGGCGGTGTCGAGAGCGCCGGTCGGTTCGTCGGCGAGGATCACTTCGCCGCCGTTCATCAAGGCGCGAGCGATACTCACGCGCTGCTGCTGACCACCGGAAAGCTGGCTCGGCCGATGCGTCAGGTGCCCCTCCAGTCCCAGCCGCGCCAACAATTCACGGGCGCGGGCATGGCGCTGAAGCTGCGGCGTGCCGGCATAGATCGCCGGCATCTCGACGTTGTGCATCGCGCTCAAATGCGGCAGCAAGTGGTAACGCTGGAAGATGAAACCGAAGTAGTCACGGCGCAGTTCGGCGAGTGCCTGATTGTCCAGATCACGGGTTTCCTGGCCGTTGATCTTGTAGCTGCCGGCGGTAGCGTAATCGAGGCAACCGAGGATGTTCATCAGCGTCGATTTACCGGAACCCGAAGCGCCGATGATCGCGACCATTTCCCCGGCATTGATCGTCAGGTTGATGTTTTTCAGCGCGAGAAACTCGCGGTCGCCAGCGGTGAAACTGCGGGTGATGCCGGTCAGTTGGAGCAGCGGCTCAGTCATGCTCAGGCCCCCGCCACATTGGTCAGCGGATCACCGATGACCACGCGATCGCCTTCAGCCAGACCATCGTTGATCTGCACTTTGACATTGTTGTTGATCCCGGTCTGCACATTGCGCGACTGCGCGTGGCCCTTGGCGTCCAGCACCCGTACCGGAAAACTGCCATCGGCATTGCGCGGGCCGAGCGCCGCCACCGGCACGGTCAGCACTGCCTTGGCGGTGTCGAGGATAATGCGCACCTGCGCGGTCATCGAGATGCGCAAACGATGGTCGGGATTGGGCACCTCGAACAAGGCGTTGTAGAACACCGCGCTGCTTTGCTTCGGTGTACCGGCGGGCGGCGTTTCAAGAAAGTTCTGTGGCGCCGGATCGGTGCCGCGCAATTTCGCGTAGTAACGTTTGTCCTCGCCAAGAATGGTGAAATAGACCTCTTGCCCCGGTGCAATGTGGATCACATCGGCCTCGGACACCTGCGCCTTGACCGTCATAGTGTCCAGATCCGCCAGTTTCAGCAGGACCGGCGCCAGTTGGCTGGCGATCACCGTTTGCCCTTCCTGTGTCACCACGCCGACCACATCGCCATCGATCGGCGCGACGATGCGCGTATACGCCAGATTGACCTTGGCCGTGTCGATCTGGATATGCGCACTTTTGATCTGCGCATCCAGCGACATCAGGTTGGCCTGCTGCACCTGATAATCCGACTCGGCGGTTTCGAAATCCTGGCGCGAGATCGACGCGTCGTCCTGCAAGTTCTTGTAGCGCTCGTAAATCGCTTTGGTCTGCCTCAGTTGAGCCTGGGTCGCGCGTTTTTGCGCTTGCAGGTTTTCCTCATCGACCTGGGCCTGACGCAGGGTGTTCTGTAACACCAGCGGATCAATTTCCGCCAGCCACTGGCCCTTCTTCACCTTGTCGCCAACCTTGACCTTGAGCGACTTCAACTGCCCGGACACTTGCGCGCCGACGTCCACTTGCTTGATGCCTTCGAGCAACCCGGTGGCCAGCACCGCGTTTTCAATATCACTGCGTTCAACCGGCGCGGTCAGGTATTGCGGCGCCTCGGCCGGTGCCTGCACCGCGTAGAACGCCAATCCCGCCACTGCCACCAACGCCAGACCCATACCGACTTTGCGCAACTTCGACTTTTCCATAAATAACCACAAGTCCGTTCAGGGGTGAGCCCGGCCAGCGGCCGGGCTCTGGTAGATAAACAACAATCAGGAAACCACTTGCCCGGCCGGCACTTTCAGGCCGTCATGCCACCACGCCGCGAGACTGAAGACGTTGGGCGCCTTGAGAATCGTGAAGTGGTTGCCCGGCCCGTACCACACCGCCAGATCCGCAACCTGGCGTTGCCAGCCTTCGACCATCGCCGCTTGCTCGCGCTGATTGCCCCACGCATCCAGCGTCGGGTCATCGACCAGCGCCAGCCGCACCGGCCCGGTGTAGGCCCGTTGCGGTTGATAGACCGTGCGCAAGGCCGTGGCGAAGGTGCGCACCGGGCCATACATCGCCTGCGCTGACGAACGCGCAGACAACACACCGGCACGCACCATGCCCTCGTGCAACAGGCGCATTTGCGTGGCGTCATCAGCCTCGGCGAACGCCAGCGGATCAATGCCCAACGACTTGCCGCTGGACAGTTGCAGCGTCTCGATCAAACGTTCCAGCGCGGCAGTCGTGGTGTACGGCTTGCCCGCCGTACCGTTGCCGCCGGGCGATTCACTGTCGATCAGCGTCAACGACGCCACCTCGCGCCCGATCGCCTGCAACTGCGCCGCCATGGCATGCGCGACCCAACCGCCGAACGAATGGCCGATCAGGTGCACCGGGCCTTGCGGATACAACTGCTCGACGGCTTGCAGATAACACGCGGCTGCCGCTTCTACCTGACTGTGCGGCACGCCGCTGCCATCCAGCCCGCGCGGTTGCAGGCCATAGATCGGCCATTCCGGGCCGAGCGCTTCGGTCAGGTGAATGAACCCGGTGACACTGTCGCCCGCCCCCGGCACACAGAAGATCGGCGCATGCCCGGCGTGCCCGCTCTGGATCGTCAACAGCGGCTGATAGGCCTGTGGCTCCGGGGCCTGCGCAGCGGCCATCGCCTGACTCAAGGCCTGGCCGAGTGCCTGGATATCCGGGTTTTTCATCATGCTGCGGTGATCCCCCGGCACATCGATGCAGTGCAGCCAGTCGCTGGCGACTTTCTGCTCCCAGCCACGGGTCGGACTCGGCTGTGCCTGCCCCGGCATCAATCCCTGCGCGCGGAACAAGTGCACCGGCTGGCTGGCCGGGCTGACCCGATAATGCGCCAGCGCCAGGCCATGAGCGGCCTCACGATCGAAGTAACTCCAGGCATCCGCCGCCGACAGTGCAGCCAGTTCCGGGTCAGGCAATTGCTCTTCGCAGCAGCGCTGAAATAGTTCGTCGAAGCCGATCAGCTCGACTTCAGCCTCAAGCCTTTCGACGTCAGTCAATGCTGGCAGCCCTTCTTCTCCACGCATCTGCGAACGCGCGCGGCAGTGCTCAAGCAATTGACGCTTGTCGCGATGCTCGCCGCTCCAGCGGGTTTTATCCTGGCTGGCCGGATGCGGCGCGTAGGTATCGAGCAGGCCGACAAACGCCACCGCCTCATCGAGACCGAGCAATTGCTGCGCGACTTCATACGCCAGCAAGCCGCCGAACGACCACCCGGCCAGACGATACGGCCCATGCGGTTGCACCGAGCGGATAATCCCGACCAGCCGCGCGGCCATGCACTCGAGGGTGCGCAGTTGCGGCTGCCCCAGTGGCACGCCGGGTAAACCGTAAATCGGAAATTCGCCCTCGATATGCAGGCCCAATGCCGGGAAATAGACGTCCCGGCCGCTGAACTCATGAATCAGGAACAGCGCATTGCCGCCCTCGCCCGGTCGCACCACGACCAGTCCTTCCGGATGTTCGGGCGCTTCGCTGCGCTGACTGAGCAACGCGGCCAGCGCTTCGATACTCGGACGCTGGAACAGCTCCGCCAGCGTCACCTGTTGCCCCGCACGTTGCAGCAGGTTGACCAGACGAATCGCCAGCAGCGAATGCCCGCCCAATTCGAAGAAGTTGTCATGGCGCCCGACCTGATCGACCTTGAGCACCTCGCCCCACACCTGCGCAAGCAAGGTTTCAATCTCGCCTTGCGGTGCTTCGTAGTGGCGGCTAAGCACCGCGTCCAAGCTCGGTGCCGGCAGCGCCTGACGGTCGATCTTGCCGTTTGGGCTCAACGGCAAAACGTCGAGCGCGACAAACGCGCCCGGCACCATGTACTCGGGCAATTGTTCAAGGATGAACGCGCGCAGCGTGTCGATAGTGGGCACTGCACTGCCGTCACGGACAGTGAAATACGCGACCAGACGCTCGTCGCGCATCAGCACCACCACCTCGCGCACCTGCGGATGCTGGATCAACCGCGCTTCGATTTCACCGAGCTCCAGACGCAAACCATGCAGCTTGACCTGGAAGTCGTTGCGCCCGAGGAATTCGAGGTTGCCGTCAGCGCGGTAACGCACCAGATCGCCGGTGCGATACAGGCGATCGCCGGCCACGAACGGACTGTCGATAAAGCGCTCGGCCTGCATCTGCGGCAGTCCCATATACCCTCGCGCCACGCCGATACCGCCGATGTGCAACTGGCCAATGACGCTCAGCGGCACCGGTTGGTCATGGGCATCGAGCACATACAGGCGGGTATTACAGATGGCTTTGCCGATCGGCAATTCAGTGGACGGCACGGGCATGTGCGGTTCCAGTGTCCATGCCGTGCTGTCGACCGTGGCTTCGGTCGGGCCATACACGTTATGCAGGCGCACCCACGGCAGGTGCTGGCGCACAGCAGCGGCCAGCGCCGCCGTCAGCTCGCCGCCACCGCAAAAAACATCGGTCAGGCTGGTGCATTCACTGACATCCTGCAGTTCTAGAAATTGCTGCAACAGCGCCGGCACAAACTTGACCACCGTAATCCGTTGCTGACGAATCACTTGCGCCAGATACGCCGGTTCCCGATGGCCGCCGGGCCGTGCCAGCACCAGGCGCACACCGGCCGTCAGCGGCCAGAAGAACTCCCACACCGAGCCATCGAAACTGAACGGCGCTTTCTGCAACAACGCGCCTTCCGGGGTCGGCGAGCAGATCTGCGAGCCCCAATGCATCAGATTGCACAGGCCACGGTGTTCGAGCATCACGCCTTTCGGTGTACCGGTCGAACCCGAGGTGTAGATCATGTACGCCAGATTCGAAGGCGTCAGGCCAGACACCTGCGGATTGCTCGCCGATTGTTGGTGCCAGGTGCATTGGTCAAAATCGATCAGCGCCACTTCGCTCTCGACGAACAGCGATCGGGTGGCGGTGTGTACCAACACCACCACCGGCGCGCAGTCCCTAAGCATGAAGTCGAGGCGCTCCGCCGGGTAAGTCGGGTCCAGCGGCACATAGGCACCACCGGCCTTGAGAATGCCGAGCAGCCCGACCACCAGATCGAGTCCACGCTCGACGCACAGCGCCACCCGCGCATCCGGCCCCACGCCTTGCTCACGCAGGTGATGCGCGAGGCGGTTGGCACGGGCATTCAGCTCGCGATAGGTCAGGCTGTGTTCGCCCGACTGCACGGCGATGGCGTCCGGCTGACGACGCACCTGTGCTTCAAACAGGCTCTGGACCGGTTGTTCGACCGGGCAATCGACTTGCGTCGCGTTGAAATCACCGAGCAAGCGCTGCTGTTCATCCGCCGCAAGCAGATTGACCTGCGCCAACACGGTCTGATCATCACTGACCAGCGCCGCCAGCAAGCGCTGCAAGTAACCGCTAAAACGCTGTACGGTCGCCTCATCGAACAACGCCGTGGCATAGCGCAGTGCGCCACGGATGCCTTGCGGGTTTTCCCCCAGGCTCAGCGACAGGTCGAACTTCACAAAGTGATTTTCCCCGGCCAGACCTTCCAGCGTCAGACCGCCCAACGCCAGGGCGGGCGCGACGCTGCTGTCCCAGCTCACCAGGGTCTGGAACAACGGGGAGTGGGAAAGGCTGCGCACCGGCCGGGTAATTTCCACCACGTGTTCGAACGGCAGATCCTGATGCGCCTGCGCCGCCAGCGTCTGCGCCTTGACCCGTGCCAGCAGCGCTGCACCGGTCAGATCGCCCGAGGTATCGATGCGCAACGCAAGGGTATTGACGAACATGCCGATCAACCCTTCGATTTCGGCGCGGGTGCGGTTGGCCACCGGCGAGCCAATGACCACATCGGATTGCCCGGACAGGCGCGCGAGCAACATTGCCCAGGCGCTCATGAGCACCATGTACGGCGTCACGCCGTGGCGCTGACACAACGCCTTGAGACCGACGCTGGTCTGCGTGTCCAGCACGATCTCGACACTGCCGCCGTGGTGATCCTGTTGCGCCGGGCGCGGACGGTCGGTCGGCAGGCTCAACAAGGCCGGGGCACCGGCCAGCGTCTGCTGCCAGTAATTGCTCTGGCGCTGCAGCACCTCGCCGCTGAGCCAGCGCCGCTGCCACACCGCGTAATCCGCGTATTGCAAGGCCAGCGCTGGCAGTGGATCTGCCTCGCCACGGCTGAACGCCTGATACAGCGCCATCAGTTCGCGGGTCAGCACGCCCATCGACCAGCCGTCGGAGATGATGTGGTGCATCGTCAGTAACAGCACATGGTGATCATCGGCCAGACGCACCAGCCGCCCGCGAATCAATGCGTCATCCTGCAAGTTGAACGGCGCGCGCGCTTCTGTTTCGAGCAAGGTGCGCAAGGCCTCTTCGCTCTGCGGCTGTTGCCGCCAATCTTCCTCGATCAGCGGCAGGCCACTGTCAACCGGGGCAATCAAAACCTGTGCTTCGTCATTCAATTGTCTGAAACGACTGCGCAGGGTTTCGTGACGAGCGACGATCCGCGCCAATGCCCGTTGCAGGGCCACAGCGTCGAGTCGGCCGCGCAAATGCAGGCCCAAAGGAATGTTGTAGGCGGTATTGCCGCCGTCCATCTGCGCGAGGAACCACAAGCGTTGCTGGGCGAACGACAACGGCAGCACCTGATCGCGCGGCGCCGGCAGAATCTGCGGCAAACTGCTGCGTTCGGCCTGACTCAACACGTCAGCGACTGCCGCCAGTTCCGGGTTGGCAAACAGATCGGCCAGCGCCAGTTCCACACCCAATTGCTGGCGCACCTGGGAGAGCATGCGCATGGCCAGCAATGAATGGCCGCCGAGTTCGAAGAAGTTGTCATGGCGACCGACCTGTTCGACCTGCAACACCTCGGCCCAGACCTGCGCCAGGCTTGCTTCGAGTGGATTGGCCGGTGCCTCGTAGGCCCGACTGAGCAGCGCCTCCTGCGTCGGTGCCGGCAGCGCCTTGCGATCAACCTTGCCGTTGTTGTTCAACGGCAAGACATCGAGTTGCACCCACGCTGTCGGCAGCATGTATTCCGGCAGACGCGCGTGCAATTGGGCGTGCAGTTCAGCGCTGTCCAATTGCTCATCGTGCGCCGTGTAGTACGCCACCAGACGCGGGCTGTCCTGACCGTCACGGCGCGCCAGCACCACTGCTTCCTTGATCCCCGGGCAATTGAGCAGGCGATTTTCGATTTCCCCCAGTTCGATGCGGAAACCACGAATTTTCACCTGATCGTCGTTGCGGCCGATGCAGTCGAGTTGCCCCGGCGCCAGCCAGCGCGCAAGGTCGCCGGTGCGATAGAGCAACGCGCCCGGCGTCTCGCTGAACGGATCGCGGAGGAACTTCTCGGCAGTCAGATCCGGCCGGTTCAGGTAACCCAGCGCCACACCCTGCCCGCCGATGTACAACTCGCCGGTGACGCCCAGCGGCACCGGTTGCTGCCAGGCATCGAGCACGTATACCTGCGTATTGCCGATCGGCCCGCCAATCGGCACGCTCTCGGCGTTTTCTGCCACTTCGCGCACTTCAAAGGTGGTGGCGTAGGTGGTGGTTTCGGTCGGGCCGTAGCAATGCACGATGCGCAACGCGGGTGCTTCGGCCAACAGACGACGGAACGCCGCCGGATCACCACGTTCACCGCCACACAAGAGGATGCGCAAGCCCTTGAGCGCCTGCGCAATCAATTGCACGTACTGGTTGAACAGCGCGGTGGTGACGAACAGGATCGTCGCGCCACTGGCACTCAGTTCGCGGCCGAAGGCATTCGGATCGAGCAGGGTTTGATGGTCAATGATCACTACGCGACCGCCATTGAGCAGCGGCCCCCAGATGTCCATGGTGCTAGCATCGAACGCCGGGTTCGAGGCGAAGACCACACGATCCTGAGCATTGAAATCGGCATAACCGTTATTAAGCACCAAGCGGCCGATGCCCCGATGCGGCACCATCACCCCTTTCGGCGTGCCGGTGGAACCCGAGGTGTACATGATGTATGCCAGCGTCTCCGACGACTGCAACAGGTTCGGATTGTGCGTCGGCTGGCCGCTGAGGGTCAGCATGTCCAGATCGATACGCGGTGCGGCGTAGTCGATGACTTCGCCGCTCAAGGTCAACAGCGCCACTGCGTGACAGTCCTCGACCATGAACGCCTGGCGCTCGCTCGGTGCATTGATGTCCAGCGGCACATAGGCCGCCGCGCATTTGGCAACGGCCAGTTGCGCCACCAGCAACTCCAGCGAACGCGGCAGCAGGATCGCCACGTGGTCGCCCGGTTGCACGCCCTCTTCGACGATCAAATGATGGGCCAAACGGTTGGCCTGAGCGTTCAGCTCAAAGTAGCTCAGTGAATGTGCGCCATGCACCGCTGCCACAGCTTTGGGATGCGCCGCAGCCTGCTGTTGGAAAATTCCGTGCACGGTCAGTGTTTGCGGGTAGTCACGCGCGGTGGCATTGAAGTCGTACAGCAAGCGCTGGCGCTCGTCGTTTGCCAGCAATGGCACACGTTCCAGCACCGTTTGATCATCGGCAACCATCGCGTCGAGCAGACGCTCGAAGTAGCCGATGTAACGCTTGATCGTCAGCGCATCGAACAGCGCCGTGGCGTAGTTCAGCGTGCCACGAATCACCCCGTTGACCTCGCCCAGTGTCAGCGTCAGGTCAAACTTGGCGACCTCGCCCGGCCCGGCAACACCCTCCAGTGTCAGCTCGCCCAACGCCAGTTGCGGGCCGACGCTGCTGTCCCAGCTCAGCGTGGTCTGGAACAACGGGCTGTGCGCCAGACTGCGCACCGGTCGGGCGATTTCCACCACCTGCTCGAACGGCAGGTCCTGGTGCGCCTGCGCCTCAAGTGTCCGCGCCTTGACCTGTGCCAGCAGCGCTTCGACGCTCGGGGCGCCCGAGGTGTCGATGCGCACGGCCAGCGTATTGACGAACATGCCGATCAGGCCTTCGATTTCAGCGCGGCTGCGGTTGGCCACCGGCGCACCGATCACCACATCGGTTTGCCCGGACAGACGACTCATCAACAGCGCCCAGGCGCTCGTCAAGGTCATGAACAGGGTCGCGCCGTGACGCTGGCTCAACGTTTTAAGGCCAGTGCTCAAGCGTTCGTCCAGCAACACCTCGACGTTGCCGCCGGTGTAATCCTGCTGCGCCGGTCGCGGGCGATCGGTGGGCAACGTCAACAAGGCCGGCGCGCCGTCGAGGGTCTGCTGCCAATAGTCGCTTTGCCGCTGCAGCACTTCACCGCTGAGCCACTGACGTTGCCACACGGCGTAGTCACCGTATTGCAAGGTCAGTGGCGGCAGCGGATCAGGCTGACCGTGGCTGAACGCTTGATACAACGCCGTCAACTCGCGGGTCAGCACGCCCATCGACCAGCCGTCGGCGACGATGTGATGCACGGTCAACAGCAACACACAGTGATCGTCGGCCAGGCGCACCAACCGTCCGCGAATCAACGGATCGTTGTGCAGATCAAACGCTGTCGAGGCTTCCTGCGCCATCAATCCCTGCACGGTGTGATCGGCTTGCAAGTCCTGGCGCAGATCTTCCACGCGCAAGAGCAAACCGCTGTCGACCGGAGCAATCGACACGTGGGCGCTGGCGTCGATGCGGATGAAACGGCTGCGCAGGGTTTCGTGGCGGGCAACGATTTGCGCCAGCGCCGCTTGCAGGGCATCGATGTCAAGTCGACCGCGCAGACGCAGGCCAATGGGGATGTTGTACGCCGAGTTGCCACCCGTCATCTGCGCCAGGAACCACAGACGTTGTTGGGCGAAGGACATCGGCAACGGTTGATCACGCGGTGCCGGCACAATGTCCGGTAGCGCACTGCGCCCGGCGCGATTCAATACTTCAGCGACTGCGCTCAATTGCGCGTCGGCAAACAGGTCACTCAGCGCCAGTTCCACGCCGAGGCGCTGACGGATCAGCGAGACCATGCGCATCGCCAACAGCGAATGACCGCCGAGTTCGAAGAAATGATCGTGACGACCGACCTGTTCGACTTGCAGCACTTCGGCCCAGATCTGTGCCAGTGCGGTTTCCAGCTCGCCTTGCGGCGCCACGTATTCGCGGGTCGGCAACGCGGCCAGATCCGGTTTCGGCAACGCCTTGCGGTCGACCTTGCCATTGGCGGTCAGCGGTAAAGCCTCGAGCCGGACAAACGCTGCCGGCACCATGTAATCCGGCAACTGCGTCAACAGCTGTGCGCGCAAGTCGCCCACTGCCAGTGGCTCGGCCCCGGTCTGTTCGGTGAAGTACGCCACCAGTCGCGGCTGGCCGGGTTGGTCCTCACGGGCCAGCAGCACCGCTTCGTTGATACCGGGGAGCTGATTGAGGCGGGTCTCGATTTCTCCCAATTCAATGCGCATGCCACGGATTTTTACCTGGTCGTCGTTACGCCCCAGGTAGTCGAGCGAGCCGTCTTCGCGCCAGCGGGCAAGGTCACCGGTGCGGTACATGCGCGCATTCGGCAAGGGGCTGAACGGGTCGCGCAAGAAGCGCTCGGTGGTCAGGTCGGCGCGGTTCAGATAACCCCGGGCCACCCCCGCCCCACCGACGTACAACTCGCCCATGACGCCCATGGGCACCGGACGTTGCTGCTCGTCGAGCAAGTAGACCGCCGCGTTCGCCACCGGTTGGCCGATGTGCAACGCCGCACCGACTTCAATACGTCCCGAAGTGGCGACCACAGTGGCCTCGGTCGGGCCGTAGTTGTTGATCACCGCGAAGCGCTGCTGACGGCTGAACTGACGCAAGCGATCGCCACCGATCAGTAGCGTATGCAAAGTCGGATGGTCGAAGTTCTGGCTGAACGCGTACTCAGCAATCGGCGTTGGCAGGAAGCTCACATCCAGTGGTTGCCCGCGCCACCAGTCGAGCAAGGCATCGACGTCTTCCGCGCCGTCGTGAGTAGGAGCCAGATGCACCGTCGCGCCCGCGCACAGGGCCGGCCAGACTTCCCACGCCATCGCATCGAAGCCAAATCCGGCAAGGCTTGAGGTGTGGCTGCCGGCGCGCAGGTCGAACGCTTCACAGTGCCAGTCGACCAGATTGGACAGCGTCTGATGCTCGACCATGACCCCTTTGGGCAGACCGGTCGAACCCGAGGTGTAGATCACGTACGCCAGATGCGTAGCGCTCAGGTCCGGCACCGCAGGGTTGTGTTGCGCCTGCGCTGGCCAGGCGCACAGGTCGACATCGATCACTGGCACCTTCAGTTGCGGCAGTTTCTCGTGCAGATCGCTTTGCGTGAGCACCGCGACCGGTGCGCTGTCGCTCAGCAAATAACTGATCCGCTCGGCGGGATGCGCCGGATCGATCGGCACATAGCCGGCACCAGCCTTGAGGATGGCGACCAGACCGACCAACGTATCCAGACCCCGACGGGCAACGATGGCCACGCGGTCATCGGCTTTCACCCCGATGGCGATCAAGTGATGCGCCAACGCATTGGCCTGACGATTGAGCTGCAAGTACGTCAGTGGCTGTCCGCCAAACAGCGCGGCCACGGCTTGCGGACGCTCGGCGACCTGCGCTTCGAAGCGCTGCGCAATCGTCAGCCCACTTGGGTAGTCAGCCCCGGTCGCGTTGAAGCCCGCCAGCAACTGTTCACGCTCGTGCACCGGCAGAATCGACAACCGATCAAAACCCACATGCGGCGTGTGCTCCAGCGCATCAATCAAGGTGCACAACGCACCCTGCATGTACCCGCAGATACGCTGTGCATCAATCCCCGCACCGGCCAATACCTTCAGGCGGAAGTCTTCGCCGAGATCATCAACGCTGAGGGTCAGGCGATAGTTGGTGTGCTCCTCGGCATCGAGCAATTGCATGCCGTGCCACGCCGCTTGCACCTCGGCCGATATCGGCCCGACCGGGGTGCTGTGACGATAGTTGAGCAACGTGCTGAACAGCGGCGTACCCGCCGGCATCGCGCTGCACTGCTGCACCTGCGCCAGTTGCGCGTGCTCGTGAGCAAGCAACTGACTCAAGCGTTGATGGGTCGCCAGCGCCGCCCCTTTAACGCTGTGCGCATTGAGTTCGATGCACAGCGGCAAGGTGTTGATGAACACACCCAGCGCCCGCTCCGATCCTTCACCGCCCTGCAATCGCCCGAGCAACACCGTGCCGAACACCACGGCGTCGCGCCCGGACAATTGCCCCAGCACCTGCGCCCAGGCGAGGTGCATCAGGCTGGCAGCGCTGACACCCAAGCGCCGTGCCTGTTGCCTTACGCTGTGGCTGAGTGTGTTTTCCAGCGTCAACTGCGCTTCTTGCGCGGGCCCGTCATGGGCCAGATTCTGACCATAGGGCAAAGTCGGCTCATCGATCGCGCCGAGCATTTCGCGGAAGAAGCTTTCGTGCTCCTGTTCACTCACACCGGCCTTGGTATGCGCCACGTAGTTGCGATACGGCACCGGTTCGCTCAAGTGCCCGGCGTTGTCGAGCAGAAACGCCTGCATCTCGTGCTGCAACACCTCGAGCGCGACGTGATCCATGACCAAATGATGGAACAGCAACAACGCCACCACCCGTTGATTGACGGCATCACGGCTGTACACCACGCGCATCAGCGGTGCCTCGGTGACGGGCATGCGGTAGTTATCGATGGTGAAGCGGTCACGCAACTGGCTCAGCGCATCGCCCGCTTCAGCATCGAGCTCCAAAGCCTCGCAGCTCAGCGAAGCCTGACGCCAGACCACTTGCACCGGCTCTTCAAGGCCTTCCCAGAACAGCGAAGTGCGCAGAATGTCATGGCGTTCAATCACCCGTTGCAGGGCAGTGGTGAAGGCTTGCAAACGCTGTTCATCGGCGAAGGCAAACTGCGCCTGCAGCACATACGGATCACCCTGCGCAGCGGAAAGATGATGGAACAGGATACCGGTCTGCAACGGTGCCAGCGGGTAGATGTCCTGCACGTTGCACGCACCGCCGGGGACACTCGCAACGATGCGGTCAATCTTCGCTTGATCCAGCGCCACCAGTGGCAGCAGTTCGGGCGTGATGCGCGTGCAATCGGCCGGAACAAGATTTGCCGGCACCGCCGCTTCGGGTTCTCCACCCACTGCTGCAGCGAGCGCGGCCAGCGTCGGTTGGTCGAACAGCACGCGAATATCCGCCGACAGCCCGGCCCGGCGCATGCGCGCAACCAGATTGACCGCCAGCAGCGAGTGGCCGCCCAGCTCGAAGAAATGATCGAAGCGCCCGACCCGCTCAACCTTCAGCAACTCGGCCCAGATACCGGCAATCACGGTTTCGACTTCACCGACCGGGGCTTCGTACGCGCGGGTCAGCAGCGCCGACGGGTCAGGGGCCGGCAAGGCCTGGCGGTCCAGTTTGCCGTTGGGGCTCAGTGGCAAGGCCTGCAAATGCACAAACACCGCAGGCACCATGTAATCCGGCAAGTGCTTGAGCAGTTGGCTGCGCAATTGATCGATTTCCAGCGGCTCGCCGCTGTAGTACGCGACCAGACGCTGATCGCCTGGCACGTCTTCACGAGCGAGCACCACCGCTTCGCGCACGCCGTCGATGTGCGCCAGATGCGCCTGAATCTCGCCCAATTCGATGCGCAGACCACGGATCTTGACCTGATCGTCATTGCGCCCCAGATACTCGATGTTGCCATCGGCCAGATACCGCGCGACGTCGCCGGTGCGGTACAAACGCCCGCTAGGCTGGTCACTGAACGGATCGTCGAGAAAGCGTTCGGCCGTCAGCTCAGGTCGATGCAGATAACCCCGCGCCACCTGCACCCCGCCCAGATACATCTCGCCGACCACACCCAATGGCGTCGGTTGCCGATGAGCATCGAGGATGTACACGCGGGTGTTGCACAGCGGTTTGCCAATCGGCGGCGCGCCTTGCGGCACCGGTGCATACGGTTCCAGCGTCCACACCGTACTGTCGACGGTGGCTTCGGTCGGACCATAAACGTTGTGCAGGCGCACCTGCGGCAGACGCTCGCGGACGCTGCGCACCAACGCGGCCGTCAGCTCACCGCCACCACAGAACACATCGGAAAGACTGCTGCACTCGCCGACCTCTTCCACTTCAAGGAATTGCTGCAATAGCGCCGGCACGAACTGGACGACATTGACCTGTTGCTCACGAATCAGTTGCACCAGCGCGGCCGGATCGCGGTGGTCATCCGGGCCGGCGAGGACCAGGCGCATGCCGCAGGACAACGGCCAGAACAGCTCCCACACCGAAGCGTCGAAGCTGAACGGGGTTTTCTGCAACAGCGCGGCGCCAGTCGGCAGCGGACACAGGCCGGTGCTCCAGTGCAGCAGATTACCCAGATTGCGGTGCTCGACCATCACGCCTTTCGGCGTGCCGGTGGAGCCCGAGGTGTAAATCACATAAGCCAGGTTCGCGGCACTCAGGCCCGGTACCTGAGGGTTGCTTTGCGCAAGGTCTTGCCAGGTGCAATGGTCGAAATCGACCAACACGCCGGCCCACTCGCCGATCAGCGCGCGCGTCGGCGCATGCATCAACACGGCCACTGGCGCGCTGTCCTCAAGCATGTAGGCCAGACGCTCGGCGGGATAACCCGGGTCGAGCGGCACATAAGCGCCGCCGGCCTTGAGAATCGCCAGCAGACCGACCAACAACTCCGGCCCGCGTTCGACGCAGATCGCCACCCGCGAATCGCTGCCCACGCCGCACTGGCGCAGGTGATGGGCGAGTTGGTTGGCGCGGCGGTTCAGTTCGGTGTAACTCAAACGCTGCTCACCGGCGACCACGGCGTCAGCGTCGGGCGTGCGCAACACCTGCGCCTCGAAGCGACCATGAACGGTCAACTCGAGATCGTGGGTGACGGCGGTTGCGTTCAGATCGACCAGCAGGTGCTGACGCTCGTCATCCGCCAACAACGCCACCTGCTCCAGTACCGCTTGATCATTGCTGACCATCGCCTGCAACAGTCGCTGGAAGTAATCGACATAACGCTCAATGGTCGACTCGTCGAACAGGGCAACGGCGTACTCCAGCACACCGCGAATCCCGCCCGGCGCGTCTGCCAGCGTCAGCGACAGATCGAATTTGGCAAAGTGGCTCGGTTCGGCGACGCTTTCCAGCGTCAGCTCACCCAGACTCAGGCTCGCGCCATGGCCGCTGTCCCAACTGAACATCGCTTGAAACAACGGGCTGTGCGCCATGCTGCGCGCAGGCTTGGTGATTTCCACCACTTGCTCGAACGGCAGATCCTGATGCGCCTGCGCTTGCAGCGTGCGCGTCTTGACCCTTGCCAGCAGCGCTTCAGTGCTCAACTCGCCCGAGGTATCGATGCGCAAGGCCAGCGTGTTGACGAACATGCCGATCAAGCCTTCGATCTCGGCGCGGGTACGGTTGGCCACCGGCGAACCGATGACCACTTCGGCTTGCCCGGACAAACGACTCAACAGACTCGCCCAGGCACTGAGCAGGAGCATGTACATCGTCACGCCGTGACGCTGAGCCAAGGCCTTGAGTGCGGCGCTCAGGCGTTCGTCGAGCACCACGTCGACGGTGCTGCCGGCGTAATCCTGCTGCGCCGGGCGCACGCGGTCAGTCGGCAACGTCAACAGTGCCGGAGCGCCGGCCAGGGTCTGTTGCCAGTATTCGCTTTGACGCTGTAGCACCTCACCACTGAGCCAGCGTCGCTGCCACACCGCGTAATCGCTGTATTGCAGCGCCAGCGGTGGCAGGGGATCCGGCTGGCCATGGCTGAAGGCCTGATACAACGCCATCAGTTCACGGGTCAGAACTCCCATCGACCAGCCGTCGGAGATGATGTGGTGCAGGGTCAGCAACAGCACATGGTGATCGTCGGCGAGCCGCACCAACCGACCGCGAATCAGCGCATCGTCCTGTAAATCGAACGGCCCCGAGGCTTCGCCCTGAATCAGCGCCTGCAAGGTTTCATCGGGTTGCGGGTGCTGGCGCAGGTCTTCAACGCGCAGCAGCAAACCGCTGTCGACCGGGGCGATCAGCACTTGCGCCTCGTCGTTGAACTGGGCGAAACGGCTGCGCAGGGTTTCATGCCGCGCGACGATGCGCGCCAAGGCTTGTTGCAGGGCCGGTTCATTCAACTGCCCACGCAGGCGCAGGCCGATGGGAATGTTGTACGCGGTGTTGGCGCCTTCCATTTGTGCGAGAAACCACAAGCGTTGCTGAGCGAATGACAGCGGCAAGGCGCCGTCTCGGGCCACCGCGACAATCTCCGGTTGCGTGCTGCGCCCGGCCTGCGCCACCGCCTCGGCAACCGCTGCCAGTTCGGCGTTGGCAAACAGATCGCCCAGTGCCAGCTCCACGCCAAGGCGCTGGCGAACCTGGGACACCATGCGCATGGCCAACAGCGAATGGCCGCCGAGCTCGAAGAAGTGATCCTGACGCCCTACTCGCTCGACGTGCAGCACCTGCGCCCAGATCTGCGCCAAGGCGCTTTCCAGTTCGTTGTGCGGTGCCTCGTATTCGCGGGTGAACAGCGCCGCACGCTCAGGTTTCGGCAGGGCCTTGCGGTCGACCTTGCCATTGGCGGTCAACGGCAGTGCGTCGAGTTTGACGAAGGCCACCGGCACCATGTACTCCGGCAACTGGCTCAACAGGTGCGTGCGCAACTCGGCTACGGCCAGCGGTTCAACCTGACTCTGCTCGGTAAAATACGCCACCAGGCGCGGCTGGCCGGGTTCATCTTCACGCGCCAGCAACACCGCTTCCTGAATGCCAGGCAACTGATTGAGGCGAGTTTCGATTTCGCCGAGTTCGATGCGCACGCCGCGGATTTTCACCTGATCGTCGTTACGCCCCAGGTACTCGATCGTGCCGTCCGCACGCCAGCGTGCGAGATCGCCGGTGCGATACATGCGGGCATTCGGCACGGGGCTGAACGGGTCATGGAGGAAGCGCTCAGCGCTCAGGTCGGCGCGATTCAAATAGCCGCGAGCAACCCCGGCACCGCCAACGTACAACTCGCCCATGACGCCAATCGGCACCGGACGCTGCTGTGCATCGAGCAGATACACCGTGGCATTGGTCACCGGTTTGCCGATGTGCAAGGCATCGCCTGCCTCGATGCGTCCAGAGGTCGCGACCACGGTGGCTTCGGTCGGACCGTAGTTGTTGATCACGTCGAATTGCTGGTTGCGGCTGAACTGGCGCAAGCGGTCGCCACCGATCAGCAATGTACGCAACGTCGGGTGTTCAAGGTTCTGGCTGAAGGCGTATTCAGCGACGGGCGTCGGCAGGAAACTCACGTCCAGTGGCTGCGCGCGCCACCACTCGAGCAACGCATCGATATCCTCGCTGCCTTCGTGAGTCGGTGCCAAGTGCAGGGTCGCGCCGGCACACAACGCCGGCCAGACTTCCCAGGCCATGGCGTCGAAACCGAACCCGGCAAGGCTTGAAGTGTGGCGACCGGCGCACAGATCAAACGCTGAGCAATGCCAGTCGACCAGATTCGACAAAGTGCGGTGTTCGACCATCACGCCTTTGGGCAGGCCGGTGGAACCGGAGGTGTAGATCACGTAGGCCAGATGTGCGACGGTCAGGCCCGGCACCTGCGGGTCAAGGGTCTCGCTCAGCGGCCAGGTCAGCGGATCGAGATCGATCACCGGCACCTGCAGCGCCGGCAGGCGCTCCCGCAGATTATTCTGGGTGAGCACGGCGACGGGGGCGCTGTCGCTGAGCAAGTAGTGCAGACGCTCGGCCGGGTGCGCCGGGTCGACCGGCACATAACCGGCGCCGGCCTTGAGAATCGCCACTAGTCCGACCAGCGTATCGAGGCCACGACGGGCGACAATGGCGACGCGATCGTCAGGTTTCACCCCGAGCGCGATCAGATGATGGGCCAAGGCGTTGGCATGCCGGTTGAGCTCGGCATAACTCAGTTGCTCACCGAGGTATTGCGCGGCCACGGCTTCGGGCCGCTGCGCCACTTGCGCCTCGAAACGCTGGGCGATGGTCAACATTGCCGGGAATTCGGCGTGGTTGTCATTGAACGCCAGCAGCAGCTGCTCGCGCTCTGCCGCCGGCAGAATCGGTAATTGGTTGAGCGCGCTGTCCGGCGCCAGTTCCAACGCCAACACCAGACTTTCCAGGGCGCAGTGCAAGTAATCGCAGATGCGCTGTGGATCGACCTCGGTGGTGGCCAGTAACGTCAGGCTGAAGGCATCGCCGAAATCGTCGATGCTCAGGGTCAGCGGATAGTTGGTGCGTTCTTCGGAACTGATCGTGCTGATGCCTTCCCACGCCGCCAGGGTCTCGGCACTTGCGGTCGCCGCCGTGTGGCTGTGGCGGTAATTGAGCAAGGCACTGAACAACGGCGTCGGCGCGACCACGCCACTGCAACGCTGGGCCAGTGCCAGCGGCGCGTGCTCGTGGCGCATCAGCGTGGTCAGGCGTTTGTGCGTCGCCTCCACCGCCGCACGCACGCCCTGCGCATCGACATCAACGCGCAGCGGCAAGGTGTTGATGAAAATCCCCAGCGCCCGCTCGGTGGCTTCGGCGCCTTGCATACGCCCCATCAGCACCGTACCGAATACTACGTTTTGTTTGCTGGTGAGCGTGGCCAATACCTGCGCCCAGCCCAGATGAAACAGGCTCGCGACACTCACGCCGAGCTGCCGCGCCTGCGCCCGCAGACGTTGCCCGAGCAGCGGGTTGATCGGCAGGCTCAGCTCGGCGATGCCGAGGCCGTCGCCCTGCACATCCTGCAAACCGTAGGGCAGCGTCGGCTCGGCAATGTCAGCGAGCATCTCGCGGAAAAACGCCTCGTGTTCGGTTTCGCTGATACCCAGCCGCGCCTGCGCCACGTAATTGCGAAACGGCACCGGGCGCCCGAGCGATTGATCCTGGCCGGTGAGGCAGGCGAGCAGTTCATGACGCACCACGTCGAGCGCCGAGTGATCCAGCGCCATGTGATGGAACAACAACGTCGCGACCACGCGCTGACCATCCTCGTCCCACGCGTAGGCCAGACGCATCATCGGCGCACACCGCACGTCCAGACGGAAATGCCGCGCATCGAAACGTTCGTGCAGTTGCTGCAGCGCATCATTTGCGCCGTCTGCCAGCACGACCTCTTCCATCGGCAACTGTGCCTGGCGCCAGACCACTTGCAGCGGCACGTCCAGCCCCTCCCAATGCACCGCCGTGCGCAGGATATCGTGGCGATCGATGACCTTTTGCAAGGCTTGCGCGAAGTCCTGCAGACGCTCGCGGCTGCTGAACGCGAAGTACGATTGCATGACGTAGGGATCGCCCTGCTCGTTGCTCGCGTGGTGATAGAGGATGCCTTCCTGCAACGGCGCCAGTGGGTAGATATCCTGCACATTGGCGGCGCCGCCCGGTACCTCGGCGAGCAAGCGGTCAAGGGTCGGCTGATCCACGTCAGCCAGAGTCACCATCGCTGGCGTGATGTGCGTGGTGCCGGGAAGAATGCCGTTGGCTGGCACATCGATCTGGCCAACGCGGGTGGCCGAGTATTGCCCGGCCTTGATCAGTTCGATCAGTGCCGGTTTGTGCTCGCGCAGCGCCGCCAGCAGCGCCGGATCGCTCAACGCCTGTTTGTTGCCGTTGACGCGCAATTGCTCATCGGTCACCGCCAACTGAATGTCTTTTGCCTTCAGGGTTGCCAACAGTTCGAGCACATTCACAGGACGATCTCCATTCTTTCGGTAATTGCGGCGTAGCCGGCCAGGGTCGGTTGTTCAAACAACGCCCTGACGTCGGCTTCCATGCCTTCCTGACGCAACCGGCCGATCAGACTGACCGCCAGTAATGAGTGACCACCCAGTTCAAAGAAATGGTCGTGACGCCCTACCCGTTCGACGTTGAGCAGCTCGGCCCAGAGCCGTGCGAGGGTGATTTCGACGTCGCCGACCGGCGCTTCGTATTCGCGGGTTTTCAGCGCTTGCCGGTCCGGCGCCGGCAGGGCCTTGCGGTCGAGTTTGCCGTTGGGGCTCAGCGGCAAAGCGTCGAGATGCACAAACACCGCAGGCACCATGTAATCCGGCAAATTTTCCAACAGTTGGGCGCGCAGCACGTCGATTTCCAGGCGTTCACCGGTGTAATACGCGACCAGACGTTTGTCGCCGGGCACCTCTTCGCGGGCGACCACCACGGCTTCCTGCACACCTTCGATCTGGGCAAGACGTGCCTGAATTTCGCCCAGTTCAATGCGCAGACCGCGAATCTTCACCTGATCATCGTTACGGCCCAGGTACTCGATATTGCCGTCCGGCCGATAGCGCGCGACGTCGCCAGTGCGGTACATGCGCCCGTGCGGATGAAACGGATCCTCGAGGAAGCGCTCGGCACTCAGCTCAGGCCGGTTCAGATAACCGCGCGCCACCTGCACACCGGCGATGTACAACTCGCCGATCACGCCTTGCGGCACCGGTTGCTGCTGCGCATCGAGGATGTACAGGCGGGTGTTGGCGATCGGTTTGCCGATCGGCGTGTTGTCCGGGGTCTGCTCGATGGATCCGGTGCAGTCCCATGCGGTGACATCGACGGCGGCTTCAGTCGGGCCGTAGAGGTTATGCAACTCGCTGCCCATTAACTGGAGTTTGAAACGCCGCACCAGACTGCCCGGCAACGCTTCACCGCTGCACATCACCCGACGCACGCCGTCGCAGCGTGTGGTGTCGCTGTTGGCGAGGAACACGTCGAGCATCGACGGCACAAAGTGCAGCGTGGTGATGTTTTCACGTTCGATCACTTCGCTCAGATATTGCGGATCCTTGTGCCCGTCGGGCCGCGCCATGACCAGTCGCGCGCCGGTCATCAACGGCCAGAAGAACTCCCACACCGATACGTCGAAGCTGAACGGGGTTTTCTGCAACACCGAGTCGGCAGCCGTCAGGCGATAAGCGTCCTGCATCCACAACAAGCGGTTGACCACACCGGCATGCTCATTGACCACGCCTTTCGGTTGACCTGTGGAGCCGGAGGTGTAGATCACGTAGGCAGTGTGCTGTGGGGTCAGCGCCGGGATTTGCGGATTGTCGGCGGACAGGGATTGCCAGGTGTTCTGGTCAAGATCGACCGCCTTGATATCCCCCAGCAACTCGCGGGTCGCCCCGTGCACCAACACCACGGCCGGCGCGCTGTCTTGGAGCATGTAGGCAAGGCGCTCCGGTGGATAGGCCGGGTCGAGCGGCACATAACCGGCACCGGCCTTGTTGATCGCCAGCAAGCCAACAACCATTTCCAGGCTGCGTTCGACGCAGATCGCCACCCGTGAATCCACTTGCACGCCGAGGCTGATCAAGTGCCGGGCCAAGCGGTTGGCGCGCTCGTTCAACTGCGCGTAGCTCAATGTCTGATCGTCGGCGCCTACTGCGACAGCTTGTGGCGTGCGCAGCACCTGCGCTTCGAACAAGCCGTGCAGCGTCTGCTGCAAGTCGTAATCGACGGCGGTGTCGTTGCGGCCGAACAGCAACGCCTGCCGCTCCTCGTCCGCCAACACCGTCAGGCGGTTCAACGGTTGCTGCGGTGTGTGCTCCAGCGCTTCAACCAGCGCGAACAGCGCGTTCTCCATGTACTGGCCAATACGTGCCGCACCGATGTGCGACGGGGTCATCACTGTCAGTTGGAAGCCGCTGCCCAGATCATCGACGTTGAGGGTCAACGGGTAATTGGTGCGTTCCTCACCGGCGAGGGATTCGATGCCCTGCCAGGCCTCACGTTTGGTATTTTGCCGAGCTTCGCTGTCGCTATGGCGGTAATTGAGCATCGCGCTGAACAGCGGCGACGGCGCCGCGACACCGCTGCAACGCTGGGCCAACGCCAGCGAGGCATGTTCGTGGGCCAACAGCGCACTGAGCCGCGCATGGGTCGCCTTGACCCCGGCGCGCACGTCGCTTTCGTCAACATCCACGCGCAATGGCAAGGTGTTGATGAACATGCCCAGCCCACGATCCGCGCCCGCCCCGCCCTGCATGCGGCCGAGCAACACCGTGCCGAAGACCACGCGCTCCTGAGCGGACGTTGCCGCCAGCACCCGCGCCCAGGCGAGATGGAACAGACTGGCGACGCTGACACCGAGCAAACGCGCCTGACTGCGCAGCCGCTGTGCCACCGCAGCAGGCAGCGGCTGGCAGACTTCCTCGATGTCATTGCCGTCGCCGTGCACATCCTGCAAGCCGAACGGCAGCGTCGGTTCGTCGATGTCGCCGAGCATCTCGCGGAAGAATATTTCGTGCTCTTGTTCACTGACACCAAGACGGGTCTGCGCGACATAATTGCGGTATGGCACAGCGGGCGCCGGCAATCGCTCATCGCCGCGCAAAATCGCCTGCATTTCTTCGCTGACCACCGCCAGCGCGGTGTGGTCCATGGCGATGTGATGGAACAACAGCATGGCGACGACGCGCTGATGGTCTGCGTCGAGGGCATATACCAGACGCAGCAGCGGTGCCTGATCAAGTTCCAGACGGCAATGCCGTGCATCGAAGCGCGCCCGCAACTGATCGATGGCTTCGCCCTGCGCCGGCTCCAGCGCCACGGCTTGGACCGGTAGCTCCGCATGCCGCCAGACCACTTGCACCGGCGCCGGCAGGCCTTGCCAGACTATCGAAGTACGCAGGATATCGTGGCGGGTCATGACTTGACGCAGCGCCGCCGCGAACGCTTGAACACGCTCGACGCTGTCGAACGCCAGACACGATTGCAGCAGGTACGGATCGCCTTTCACGGCGCTGAGGTGGTGATAAAGAATCCCTTCCTGCAACGGCGCCAGCGGATAAATGTCCTGCACGTTGGCAGCGCCACCCGGCACCGTGGCGACGATGCGCTCGAGGCTGGCCTGATCCAGTTGTACCAGCGTCAACATGTCCGGGTTGATCTGTGTGCAATCGGCGGGAATCAGATTGTCCGGCACTGCAACCTCGCGGCCGCTGCCCACCGCCGCCGCCAGCGCGGCCAGGGTCGGTTGGCTGAACAGCACGCGCACGTCGGTGCTCAGATCGACCTGGCGCATGCGCTCGATCAGCGTCACCGCCAGCAGGGAATGCCCGCCCAATTCAAAGAAGTTGTCGTGACGTCCGACCTGTTCGATGTTGAGAACTTCGGACCAGATCTGTGCCAGCACGATTTCCACCGAACCTTGCGGTGCGGCATATTCGCGGCTCAGCCACGCCGTCTGATCAGGCTCCGGCAACGCCTTGCGGTCGAGTTTGCCATTGGCGGTCAGCGGCAGAGCTTGCAGGCGCACGTAAGCAGCGGGCACCAGCGCTTGCGGCAACTGCGCTTGCAGATGACTGCGCAAGTCCTCGATGTCGACGTTCAGCCGTTCGGTAAACCACGCCAGCAACTGCCCGTCGCGCACTAGCACCACGCAATCCTGCACGGCTTCGTGACCGGTCAACGCCGCTTCGATTTCTCCCAGTTCGATGCGCACGCCGCGCAGTTTGACCTGATCATCGTTGCGCCCCAGGTATTCGACGCTGCCGTCAGCCAGCCAGCGTGCAAGGTCACCAGTGCGGTACATGCGCGCCTGCGGTTCGTCGCTGAACGGGTCGTCGAGGAAGCGTTCGGCCGTCAGCTCGGGACGATGCAGATAACCGCGCGCCACACCGGCACCGCCGACATACAACTCGCCGGCGACGCCGACCGGCACGGGGCGCTGCTGGTCGTCGAGCAGATAAATTTTCGCGTTGGCCATCGGTCGACCGATGTGCAGCACCTGCCCGGCCTCGACCGCGCCGGAGGTGGCAACCACCGTGGCTTCGGTCGGGCCGTAGTTATTGATCACCGCGAAGGTCTGCTCGCGGGGGAACTGGCGCAGTTTGTCGCCACCGATCAACAGCGTGCGCAAGGTCGGGTGGCCGAGGTCGCGACTGAACGCATATTCGGCCACCGGCGTCGGCAGGAAACTCACCTGCAACGGCTGCGTACGCCACCATTGCAGTAACTCGTCGAGGTGCTCGTTGCTCACCGTTTGCGGCGGCAAGTGCAGGGTCGCGCCGACACACAGCGCCGGCCAGACCTCCCACGCCATGGCATCGAAACCGAAGCCGGCGACGCTAGACGTGTGGCTGCCGGCGCGCAGGTCGAAGGCCTCGCAGTGCCAGTGCACGAGGTTTTCCAGCGTCGCGTGTTCGACCATCACGCCCTTCGGCTGGCCGGTGGAGCCGGAGGTGTAAATCACGTAGGCCAGATGCGCCGGGGTCAGCGTCGGCACTTGCGGATTGCTCGCGGACAGCTGTTGCCAGGTCGGATTGTCCAGATCAATCAGCGGCACTGCGCCGAGCAAATCAGCCGTCGCAGCCTGCGCCAGCACCGCCATCGGCGCGCTGTCCTGCAACAGATAGGCGATGCGTTCTGCCGGGTACGCCGGATCGACCGGCACATAACCGGCGCCGGCCTTGAGGATCGCCAGCAACGCGACGAGCATGTCCGGGCCACGGCGCAGGCACACGGCGATACGGTCATCGGGCTGCACGCCGAGGCCGAGCAAGTGATGGGCCAGGCGATTGGCACGCTGATTGAGTTGCGCGTAAGTCAGTTGCTGCACGCCTTGAACCACCGCCAGTGCATCCGGCTGCTGCTCGGCCTGCGCCTCGACCAAGCGCTGAATCGTCGCGCCACGCGGGTAGGCCGCGCCTTGTTGGTTGAAACCGACCAGCAAGTGTTCGTATTCCGCCACCGAAAGCACCGGCAAACGGTTGAGCGGGCGTTGCGGTGCCTCCTCCAGTGCCGTCACCAGATGTTCCAGTGCGGTGTGCATGTAACTGCAGATCCGTTGCGCACCAATCTCGGCGACTGCCAGCACGTCGAGGGCAAACCCTTCGCCCAGATCATCCACCGACAGGGTCAGCGGATAATTGCTGCGCTCCTCGCCACCGAGCATGCGCACGCCCTGCCAGATACCCTGGTTGTCGCGCGGCTGTTGTGCGGCGGCGCTGTGTCGATAGTTGAGCAAGGCGCTGAACAGCGGTGCAGAACCGGTCATGGCGCTGCAACGCTGGGCCAGCGCCAGCGACGCATGTTCATGGCCGAGCAGCGCCGTCAGCCGCGCATGGGTGGTTTTCACCCCGGCACGCACGCCTTCAGCGAGATCAACCCGCAACGGCAAGGTATTGATAAACACCCCGAGCGTGCGGTCGGCACCCTCACCGCCCTGCATGCGCCCCATCAACACCGTGCCGAAGACCACGTCGCGGCGGCCGGAGACCACGCCCAGCACCTGAGCCCAGGCCATGTGCATCAGGCTCGCCGGGCTCACCCCCAATTGCCGCGCCTGTTCGCGCAGACGCAAATTGAGAGCGGCATCGACCGCTTGCAGCGCTTCTTCGATGCCACGCCCGTCGCCCTGCACATCCTGCAGGCCGAAGGGCAAGGTCGGCTCGTCGATATCGCCGAGCATCTCGCGGAAGAATGCTTCGTGCGCCTGCTCATCGGTGCCCAGGCGGGCCTGCGCCACGTAGTTGCGGTAAGGCATCGGCGGCGTCAGCGTGTCGAGTTGATCGAACATCAACGCGTGCATTTCCCGACCGATCACGTCCATGGCGGTGTGGTCGAGAATCGAGTGATGGAACAGCACGATGGCGACGACTTGCTGTTGCGCCGGATCTTCGGCGTAGACCATGCGGATCAGCGGTGCCTGATTGAGGTCGAGACGGAAATGTCGGGCATCGAAACGCGCGTGCAACTGCTCGAGAATGTCGCCGTCCTGCGCATCCAGCAGCACCTGCTGGACGACCATCCGGGCCTCGCGCCAGACCACTTGCTGCGGGTTGGGCAAACCTTCCCAGACCACGCTGGTGCGCAGAATGTCGTGGCGGACGATGACCTGCTGCAAGTGTTCGGCGAAGGTCTGCAAACGTTGGAGGCTGTCGAAGGCCAGACGCGATTGCAGCAGGTACGGATCGCCCTGCTCGGCACTCAGGTGGTGATAAAGAATGCCTTCCTGCAGCGGTGCCAGCGGATAGATGTCCTGCACATTGGCAGCGCCGCCGGGCACCGTCGCGACGATGCGCTCGATGCTGGCCTGATCCAGCGTGGTCAGGGTGAGCATGTCGGGCGTGATGCGGGTGCAAGCAGCCGGAATCAGATTGGCCGGTACTACGATTTCCCGTCCACTGCCCAAGGCCCGTGCCAGCGCAGCCAGGTTCGGCTGATTGAACAGCACGCGCACATCGGCGCTCAGACCGACCTGACGCATGCGCTCGATCAGGCTAACCGCCAAAAGCGAATGGCCGCCCAGTTCGAAGAAATTGTCGTGGCGGCCGATCTGCTCGATGTTCAGTACGTCGGCCCAGATCTGCGCGAGTGCCACTTCGACCGGGCCTTGTGGCGCTGCATATTCACGGCTGAGCCACGCGTCCTGATCCGGCTCGGGCAAGGCCTTGCGGTCGAGTTT
Organism: Pseudomonas sp. 43A; assembly: GCF_013363935.1. Classification (NCBI taxonomy): domain Bacteria; kingdom Pseudomonadati; phylum Pseudomonadota; class Gammaproteobacteria; order Pseudomonadales; family Pseudomonadaceae; genus Pseudomonas; species Pseudomonas sp. 43A. The sequence goes on along the minus strand of NZ_CP054880.1, from coordinate 3,308,751 downwards.
GCCGTGGGCGGTCAGCGGCAGGCTGTCCAGGCGCACGTAAGCCGCGGGCACTAAAGTGTCCGGCAGTCGCGCTTGCAGATGCTGGTGCAAGGCGCTGATCTCGACCGACTCGATTTCAGTGAACCAAGCGACGAGACGGCCGTCACGCACCAGCACCACGCATTCGCGAACCGCATCGTGGGCACTCAGCACCGCCTCGATTTCACCCAGTTCAATCCGTACACCGCGCAGTTTCACCTGATCGTCATTGCGTCCCAGGTATTCGATGTTGCCATCGTCCAGCCAGCGCGCGAGGTCGCCAGTGCGGTACATCCGCGCGTGCGGTTCGTCGCTGAACGGATCGTCGAGGAACTGCGCTGCGGTCAGTTCCGGACGATTAAGATAGCCGCGCGCTACCCCGGCGCCACCGACATACAACTCGCCCTGCACACCGGTTGGCACGGGCTGTTGCTGACGGTCCAACAGATAGACTTTGGCATTGGCAATCGGCCGGCCAATGTGCAGAACCCGCCCGAGCTCGATGCGCCCGGAAGTCGCGACCACCGTGGCTTCGGTCGGGCCGTAGTTGTTGATTACGTCGAAGGTCTGATCACGCGGGAACTGGCGCAACTTGTCGCCGCCGATCAACAACGTGCGCAGGGTCGGATGACCCAGCCCGCGACTGAACGCGTATTCGGCCACCGGGGTCGGCAGAAAGCTCACTTGCAACGGCTGCGCGCGCCACCATTCGAGCAATTCATCGAGGTGTTCGTTGCCGATCGACACCGGCGGCAGATGCACCGTCGCGCCGACGCACAGCGCTGGCCAGACCTCCCACGCCATGGCATCGAAGCCGCAACCGGCGACGCTGGCAGTGTGGCTGCCGGCGTGCAGGTCGAAGGCTTCGGCGTGCCAGTGCACGAGGTTTTCCAGGGTACGCTGCTCGACCATCACGCCTTTCGGTTGCCCGGTAGAACCCGAGGTGTAGATCACGTAAGCCAGGTTTTCCGGAGTCAGCCCCGGCCGTTGCGGATTATCGTCAGGCAGGTGGCGCCAGTCGCTGGCGTGCAAATCAATCACCGGGACGGCGCCGAGCAGGTCGCGCGTCGAGGCCTGCGCCAGCACCGCGATCGGGTCGCTGTCCTGCAACAGGTAGGCGATGCGTTCAGCCGGGTAATCGGGGTCAATCGGCACGTAACCGGCGCCGGCCTTGAGAATCGCCAGCAGCGCAACGAGCATGTCCGGGCCGCGACGCAGGCACAGCGCAACACGGTCATCGACTTGCACGCCGAGGCCGATCAGGTGATGGGCGAGGCGATTGGCGCGCTGATTCAGTTCGCGGTAGCTGAACTGTTGCTCGCCCTGCACCACCGCCAGCGCCTCGGGGTGCGCCAGGACTTGCGCTTCAAAGAGACGCGGCACGGTCTGCGCGGGCGGGTATTCACGACCGCTGATGTTGAAGCCAACCAGCACCCGTTGCCGTTCGCTTGGCGACACGATCGTCAGTTGCTGCAACGGCGCCGTCGGCGTGTACTCAAGTGCCGTGACCAGACTGTGCAACGCGGTTTGCAAGTAATCGCAGACCCGCGCACCGTCCACCTGCGGCACCGCTTGCACGTTCAGGCGGAAACCTTCGCCGAGGTCGTCGACACTGACCACCAGTGGATAATTGCTGCGCTCGCGCGAGCTGAGAATCTGCACGCCTTGCCACGCTACAGCGGCCGACTCCGGCGCACTGTGGCGGTAGTTGAGCAAGGTGCTGAACAGCGTCTGCGCACCGCCGACACCGCTGCAACGCTGGGCCAGCGCCAATGACGCCTGCTCATGGCCGAGCAACTGCGCCAGACGCGCATGCGTCGCACGCACGCCGTGTTCTACCGCATCAGCACCGACGCTGACGCGTAACGGCAAGGTGTTGATGAACATGCCCAGCGCCCGATCTGCACCTTCTCCGCCCTGCATGCGCCCCAGTAATACAGTGCCGAACACCACGTCTGGCTGGCCGGAAACCTGCGCCAACACCTGAGCCCAGGCCTGATGCACCAGGCTGGCAACGCTGACACCCATCCGCCGCGCCTGCTCGCGCAGACGTTGGCCGAGGCCGGCGTCCAGCTCGGCATGACTGTCGAGGATGGCGCTGCCGTCGCCGTGCACGTCCTGCAAACCGAAGGCCACGGTCGGCTCGTCAATGTCGGCGAGCATCTCGCGAAAGAACGCTTCGTGGGCCCGATCATCGGCGCCGAGCCGCGCCTGTGCGACGAAGTGGCGGTACTGCACCGGCGGCGGCAGATCGACGCTATGGCCGAGCATTACATCGCTCATTTCCGCGACCAGCACTTCCAGTGCGGTGTGATCAAGGACGATATGGTGCATCAGGAGGATGCCGATCCAACGGTTGTGCGACTGATCTTCGGTGTAGACAAAGCGCATCAGCGGCGCTCGATCGAGGTCCAGACGATAGTGGCGTGGATCGAAACGCGCCTGCATCTGCTCCAGCACGTCGCCGTCGAGTTCATCGGCATCGACGCGCTCCAGCGCCAGTGGCGCCTCGCGCCAGACCACTTGCACCGCCTCTTCCAGTCCTTCCCAGACGATGCCGGTGCGCAGAATGTCATGACGTTTGATCACGCCGTTCAAGACTCGGACAAACTCTTTGATCTGCGCCAGACCGTCGAAGGCGAATTGCGTCTGCAACACATACGGATCGCCAGCACTGGTCGCCAGATGGTGATAGAGAATCCCCGCCTGCAACGGCGCCAACCCATAGATGTCCTGCACATTGGCGATGCCGCCCGGCACAGTTGCAACGACACGATCGATTGCGGTTTGATCGAGATTGGCCAGCGGCAGCATCGCCGGAGTAATGCGTGTGCAACCCGGTTCGATCTGGTTGTCGGGAACGACGATGACGCGTTCGCTGCTCAGAGTCGCCGCCAGCGCTGCCACGCTAGGCTGACCGAACAGCACGCGAACGTCACAGTGAAGATCCTGTTGTCGCATGCGTTCGATCAGCTTCACCGCCAGTAACGAATGACCACCGAGTTCGAAGAAATTGTCATGGCGGCCGACCTGCTCGACACCGAGCAATGTCTGCCAGAGCCCGGCGATCAGGTTTTCCACGGCGCCGACTGGCGCTTCAAAACCACGACGGGCGAAGGCTTCGCTGTCCGGCGCAGGCAGGGCTTTGCGGTCGAGCTTGCCGTTGGCGGTCAGCGGCAAAGCGTCGAGACGCACGAAGGCGCTCGGCACCATGTACTCAGCCAGCGAAGCCAGCAGTTGATCGCGCAATTGCGCCACATCCGGCGCGACGCCTTCGTCGGCCAGCCAGTACGCGACCAGACGCTGATCGCCGGGTCTGTCTTCGCGGGCGATCACCACGGCTTCGCGCACGCCTGCGCAGGCAGACAGGCGTGCTTCGATTTCGCCCAGTTCAATGCGGAAACCGCGAATTTTCACCTGATCGTCGTTGCGCCCCAGGTACTCGAGGTTGCCGTCAGCGGCCCAGCGCGCCAGGTCGCCGGTTTTGTACAAGCGCGCCTCGGCGTTTTCGCCGAACGGATCATTGATAAAGCGTTCGGCGGTCAGCGCTTCGCGATTCAGATAACCACGCGCCACGCCCGCGCCACCGACGTACAACTCGCCAATCACGCCGACCGGAACCGGTTCACGCCGCGCATCAAGGACATACAGTTGCAGGTCGGGAATGCGCACACCAATCGGGCTGACGCCGAGCAACTGCGCGTCGGCGGCTTGCAGCGGCCGATAGGTCACGTGCACCGTGGTTTCGGTGATGCCGTACATGTTCACCAGCCGTGTACCGGCATTGCCGACCCGCGCGTACCACGGTTTGAGCAGGCCCGGTTCCAGCGCTTCACCACCAAAAATCACATCCCGCAAGGAGTGCTGCAACTGACTGCGACCCTGCGCGGCGATCAGTTGGCGGAACGCACTCGGCGTCTGGTTGAGCACGGTCACGCCGGATTCGCAGAGCAATGCATAGCAGTCGTCCGGCGAACGGCTGACAGCTTGCGGGACCAGCAGCAATTGCCCACCGAAGGCCAGCGCGCCCCAGATTTCCCACACCGAGAAGTCGAAGGCGAAGGAATGGAACAGCGCCCAGGTGTCCTGCTGATTGAACTGGAACCAGTCATGGGTAGCAGAAAACAGCCGCGTCACGTTGCGGTGCTCGACCATCACGCCTTTGGGCAGACCAGTGGAGCCAGAGGTGTAGATCACGTACGCCAGATGCGCCGGAGTCAGCTCGGGAATTTGCGGATTGCTGTCGAGTTCGGCCTTGAGGTGAGCGCTGCCGAGGTCAATTTGCGGCACCTCGAGATCAGCCACGCGATCACGCGTCGCGGACTGCATCAGCACCGCTGCCGGGGCGCTGTCTTGCATGGTGAAACTGATTCTGTCGAGCGGATAGGCCGGATCGATCGGCACATAACCGGCGCCCGCCTTGAGCACAGCGAGCAGGCCGATGAGCATTTGCGGGCCGCGTTCCACGCAGATTGCCACGCGGTCATCGGGACGAATGTTCAGGGCCAACAGATGATGCGCTACCTGGTTGGCGCGACGATTGAGTTCGCCATAGCAGAGCGTTTGCCCTTCAAAAATCAGCGCCGTGGCGTCTGGTCGGGCCTGCGCGTGAGCTTCGAACTGTTGGTGGATCAGTGGTGTTTCGGGGAACTGCGCCAACGGAGAGTTAACGCCGAGCAGCAGTTGTTCGCGTTCGCGGGCGGGTAGGATTTGCAGCGTGTGCATCGGGGCGTAGGGAGCGTCTTGCAAGGCTGCGGCCAGGCGTTCCAGCGCCGTATTCAGATAAGTCGTCATGCGCTCGGCACCGAGCACGGAATCTGCCAGCGCAGTGAGGCGCAAGTCTTCGCCGAGATCATCGATATTGATGGTCAGCGGATAGTTGGTGCGCCCGCGCACGCCCACCATTTGCACACCGGGGGCAATGTCGACGACATCAGCGACGGCTTCGACGCTGTTGTGCCGGTAATTGAGGATCGCACTGAACAGCGGCGTCGGCACTGCCACCGCGCTGCAGCGTTGCGCCAGCGCCAGCGAGGCTTGCTCATGGGCCAACAACGCGGTCAGGCGCCGATGGGTCGCCAGCACGCCAGCACGCACGCTTTGCTCGCCAACATCGACCCGCAGCGGCAACGTGTTGATGAACATCCCCAACGCCTGTTCACCCCCCTCGCCTGCGTCCATCCGCCCCAAAAGCACTGTGCCGAACACTACCGAAGTGCGCCCGGACAATTGCCCCAGCACCCGCGCCAGAGCCAAGTGCGTCAGGCTTGCAACACTTACGCCCAACTGCCGGGCCTGCTCGCGCAACCGCCGGATCAAGCGACCGTCGAGCATCAACGAGGCTTGCTCGATGGTGTGGCCGTCGCCCTGTACATCCTGCAAACCGCACGGCAGCGTTGGCTCGTCGATGTCGGCGAGCATCTCGCGGAAAAACCCTTCCTGCGCCTGCTCGTTGCCAGCATTGCGTGCCCTGGCCAAATGATCGCGATACGGCACCGCCGCAGACACATGCGCGGTCTGCCCGAGCAGATATGCCTGAATTTCCTGGCGCATCACATCGAGCGCCACGTGATCAATGATCATGTGATGAAACAGCAACAGCGCGACCACGCGGCCCTCGGCGGGATCCTGCGCATAGACGATGCGCAGCAGCGGCGCTTGCTGCAGGTCGAGACAGAAGTTCTGTGGCTCATGACGTTCGAGCAGTTGCGCCAAAACGTCGGTGGCGCTGTTCACGGTGATTTCCTGACACACCAGCGGCGCCTCGCGCCAGACCACTTGCACGGCCTCGTCGAGGTATTCCCATACGAACGAGGTGCGCAGGATGTCGTGACGTTTGACCACCCAACGCAGTGCCTGCGCGAACGCATCAAGCCGTTCCTGGCTGGCGAATACGAAAAGCGCCTGAGAGCTGTAGGGGTCACCGGCAACCGCCGAGAGATGGTGATAAAGCATGCCTTCCTGCAACGCGGACAACGGATAAATGTCCTGTACGTTGGCGGCGCCACCCGGCACCGTGGCGACGATGCGGTCGAGGGCATCCTGCTGCAGATTCACCAGCGGCAGCATGTCAGGGGTGATGCGAAAGGCCGGGCTCAGCCAATCACCGCCGTGTTCGGCGACCAGCTCCAGCAGTTGCGCCTTGTGCGCCGCGAGGCTGTCCCACAACGCGTCATCCAGCGCGTCGTCACTGCCCAGAATGACCAGGTCTTCATCTTCCTGTTGAAGGCGGATCGCATGGGTGGAAATGGCAGCCATCAGTTCGCTGAAATGCATGAGGTAACCTGCTGTAAATACGGAAAAAAGGAGCGCGCAGCAGCGAGTCCGTGCAGACGGCGCGCAGCTTGGAAAAACTAAAACATCGGGGCGTGGGTGTCTGACATGGGAAGCGGGGACAAGCCATATCGGATATGGGCCACACAACCGGCCCCTGTAGCAGTGAGCCTGCTCGCGATGGCGTCAGGTCAGGCGATATGTTCGTGACTGACCCACCGCAATCGCGAGCAGGCTCACTCCTACAGGTTTTGTGTGCGCCGTCAGAGACGGCGTTTGCGGTTGAGGTTGGGGATGGTGGTCTGGGCGATCTCGACGTGCTTCGCTTGCCGTGAGGTCTGTGCCGCCAGCGCCGCCAGTGTCGGCTGGCTGAACAGCGTCCGCGCGTCGACATGCAGGCCGGCCAGACGCATGCGCGCGACCAGACTCACCGCCAGCAACGAATGCCCGCCCAGTTCGAAGAAGTTGTCGTCGCGCCCCACCTGCTCGACCTTGAGCACCTGCGCCCAGATCTGCGCCAAGGCAATTTCCACGTCGCCTTCAGGTGGCGCATAAGGCCGACTGAGCAGCGCTTCCGCCCCCGGTTCCGGCAATGCCTTGCGGTCAATTTTGTCGTTGGGCGTCAGGGGCAACGCCGCCAGCATCACGTAGGCGCCGGGCACCATGAACTCCGGCAACTGCGCCAACACATGCGTACGCAGCGCCTCCAGCGTCGGTTCAGGCGACTCGGCCCGTACGCTGTAATACGCCACCAGCCGCTCATCGCGCACCAGCACCACCGCCTCGCGGACGGCCGGGTGTTCAAGCAGCCGCGCTTCAATCTCGCCCAGCTCAAGACGAACCCCGCGCAGCTTGACCTGGAAGTCATTGCGACCGAGGAATTCGAGGTTGCCATCGGCGCCGTAACGCACCAGATCCCCAGTGCGATACAAGCGGTCACCGGCCACGAACGGGCTGTCGATAAAGCGCTCGGCCTGCAATTGCGGCAGTCCCAGATACCCGCGCGCTACGCCCACTCCACCAATGTGCAAATGTCCACTGACGCCAAGCGGCACCGGTTGATCGCAGGCATCGAGCACATACAACCGCGTGTTGCTCAGCGCCTTGCCGATCGGCACCAGTGTCCGCGGCACCGGTTTGCCGGGTTGCAGCGTCCAGCCACTGCTGTCGACGGTGGTTTCGGTCGGCCCGTAGACGTTGTGCAGGCGCACCCACGGCAGGCGCTCGCGCACTTGCCGGGCCAGCGCGACGGTCAACTCGCCGCCACCGTTGAGCACGTCAGTGAGGCTGGTGCACTGGCTGACATCGTCCTGTTCGATGAACTGCTGCAACAACGCCGGTACAAACTTGACCACGGTAATGTTCTGCTCGCGGATCACTTGCGTGACATACGCCGAATCGCGATTACCGTCGGCTCGGGCCAGCACCAAACGCATGCCCGAGCACAGTGGCCAGAAGATCTCCCACACCGAACTGTCGAAACTGTACGGTGCTTTTTGCAGCAACGCCCCGTGTTCAGTCGGCGGCGACAACTGCGAGCCCCAGTGCACCATGTTGCAGGCGCTGCGGTGCTCGATCATCACGCCCTTCGGCGTGCCGGTGGAGCCGGAGGTGTAGATCATGTAGGCCAGATTCGTCGCGCCGAGATCCGGCACCTGCGGATTGTCGAAGGGATGGTCCTGCCAGACGCCGAGGTCGAGGTCGATCAGCGGCACGCCGGTTTCGCCAAGCAGATCGCGCGTCGCCTCATGCACCAGCAGCGCAACCGGCGTGCTGTCCTGCAACATGTAGTTCAGGCGTTGCAGCGGATAATCGGGATCGAGCGGCACGTAAGCACCGCCGGCCTTGAGAATGCCCAGCAGACCGATCACCAGCTCAGGCCCGCGCTCGACGCAGATCGCTACTCGCGAATCCGGTTTTACGCCGAGCCCGCGCAGATGATGGGCCAGGCGGTTGGCCTGTTCGTTCAGCTCGCGATAGGTCAGGCGTTGCTCGGCGAACTGCACGGCGATGGCATCCGGCTTGCGCTGCACCTGTTGTTCGAACAGCGTCTGCAGCGGCTGGTCCATCGGGCAATCGACCGCCGTATCGTTGAACTCGATCAGCAGCCGTTGCAGCTCTTCCTGCGGTAACAACGGCAGGCTGTTCAGCGGCCGCTGCGGCGTGTTTTCCAGCGCCTCGACCAAGCCTTTCAGCGCTGACTGCACGTATGCGCAAATCCGCTGCGCGCCAATGCTCGACAAGGTTCTGGTGGTCAGACGCAAGCCTGTACCGAGGTCATCAACACTCAGGGTAAACGGGTAATTGGTGCGTTCCTCGTTGGCCAGGGTCTCGATGCCCTCCCAGGTTTGCCGGGAGTTCTTTTGCTCGACGTCATCGCTGTGCCGATAGTTGAGCAAGGCGCTGAACAGCGGCGCCGGCGCAGCGACGCCACTGCAACGCTGGGCCAGCGCCAAAGAGGCGTGTTCATGGGCGAGCAACGCTGTCAGCCGGGCATGCGTGGACTTAACCGCCGCGCGCGCGCCTTCACCGACATCGACGCGCAGCGGCAAGGTGTTGATGAACACCCCCAAAGCCCGGTCCGCACCCGCGCCGCCCTGCATACGCCCCATCAGCACCGTCCCGAACACCACGCTTGGCTGGCCGGATGTCGCCGCCAATACTTGCGCCCAGGCGAGGTGGATCAGGCTGGCGACGCTGACGCCGGCCAGACGCGCCTGCTGCTGCAGACGTTGATACAGATCGCTCGTCAGGGTTTGCTCGGCCTCCTCGATGTTGCTGCCGTCACCTTGTACGTTCTGCAAAGCGAACGGCAAGGTCGGCTCGTCGATGTCGGCGAGCATCTGGCGGAAAAACGCTTCATGCTCCTGTTCACTGACACCCAATCGCGTCTGCGCCACATAGTTGCGGTATGGCACCGGCGCCGCCAGCGGTTCAGCGCTCCCGGACAGGCAGGCGTGGATTTCTTCGCGCATGGCCTCCAGCGCGATGTGATCCATCGCTAAATGATGGAACAACAAGATCCCGACCACCCGGTTGTGCGCGGGGTCACGGGCATACATCAGGCGCAGCAGCGGCGCCTGACTGACATCCAGACGATAGCGCCGTGCATCGAAGCGCGCATGCAATTGATCGAGGATCGCGCCATGGGCAGGATCCAGTTCAACCTCGTGCACCGGCAAAATGGCCTCGCGCCAGACCACTTGCACCGGTGACGTCAGCCCCTCCCAGACCACTGCCGTACGCAGGATGTCGTGGCGCGCCATGACCTGACGCAGCGCAGCAGCGAAGGCCTCGACCCGTTCGAGACTGTCGAACGCCAGCAGTGATTGCAGCAGATACGGATCGCCCTGCGCAGCAGTGATGTGGTGATAGAGAATGCCTTCCTGCAATGGTGCCAACGGGTAGATGTCCTGCACATTGGCGGCACCACCCGGCACTGTTGCAACGATACGCTCGATCATCGGCTGATCCAGTTGCACCAGCGGCAGCAGCTCAGGGGTGATGTGCGTGCAATCGGCAGGAATGCGGTTGGCCGGCACTTCGACTTCGCGGCCACTGCCCTCCGCCGCTGCCAGCGCGGCCAGTGTCGGCTGACTGAACAGCACCCGCACATCGCTGCTCATGCCAATCTGGCGCATACGTTCGATCAGGCCGACAGCCAACAACGAGTGGCCACCCAGCTCGAAGAAATGGTCGTGACGCCCTACTCGTTCGACCTGCAGGATTTCGGCCCAGATCTTTGCCAAAGCGATTTCGACGTCACCTTGTGGCGCCTCGTATTGACGACGGATCAGCGCTTCCGGACCCGGCGCCGGCAAGGCCTGACGGTCGAGTTTGCCGTTGGCCGTCAGAGGCAACGTTGCCAAGCGCACGTAAGCCGCCGGCAACAGGGCGGACGGCAAGCGCGAGGTCAGGTGCGCGTGCAGTTGCAGGATATCCAGCGCCTCATGCTCGGTGAACCATGCCAACAGCTGACCGTCGCGCACCAGCACCACGGCTTCCTGTACCGCGTCATGACTGCTGAGCGCCACTTCGATTTCGCCCAGCTCGACACGCACACCGCGGACTTTCACCTGATCATCGTTACGACCGATGTACTCAAGGTTGCCGTCGAAACGCCAACGGGCGAGATCGCCGGTGCGGTACATGCGCGCATCCGGCTGCACACTGAACGGGTCGTCGAGGAAGCGTTCGGCAGTCAGGTCCGGGCGATTCAGATAACCCCGGGCGACCCCGGCGCCGCCGACATACAACTCACCGATGATGCCGATCGGCACCGGGCGCTGCTGATCATCGAGCAGGTAAGCCGTGGCATTGCTCACGGGTTTGCCGATGTGCAAGGCCTGCCCCGGTGCGATCAGTCCTGAAGTAGCGACCACCGTGGCTTCGGTCGGGCCATAGTTGTTGACCACCGCAAACGACTGCGCACGGTTGAACTGGCGCAGACGATCGCCGCCGATCAGCAAGGTGCGCAAGGTCGGGTGATCGAGTTGTTTGCTGAAGGCGTATTCGGCAATCGGCGTTGGCAGGAAGCTCACGTCCAGCGGCTGCGCACGCCACCAGTCGAGCAGCGCGTCGATGTCTTCGTTGCCTTCGCTTGCGGGCGACAAGTGCAGCGTCGCCCCGGCACATAACGCCGGCCAGACCTCCCACGCCATCGCGTCGAAACCGAAGCCGGCAAGGCTCGAGGTTTGCTGTCCGGTGCCGAGGCCGAACGCCGCGCAGTGCCAGTCGACCAGATTGCCGAGTGTGCGGTGCTCGACCATCACGCCTTTGGGTAACCCGGTTGAACCGGAGGTGTAAATCACATAAGCGAGGTTGTTCGTGGTCAACTCCGGCAGGTCGGGATCGGTCAAGTTGTCGAGCGACCACTCGCGCCGATCAAGTTCGATCACCGGCAGCGCTGTGGCGGGCAGACGATCACGCAGACCGCTTTGCGTCAGCAGCGCCACTGGAGCACTGTCGCTGAGCAGATAATTCAGGCGCTCGGGCGGATGCGCCGGGTCAATCGGCACATAAGCGGCACCCGCCTTGAGAATCGCCAGTAGCCCGACCAATGTATCGAGGCCTCTGCGGGCAACGATTGCCACCCGGTCATCCGGCCGTACACCGAGGCCCAGCAGATGATGGGCCAAGGCATTGGCTTGCTGATTCAGTTCGCTATAGGTCAGCGTGCGGTCTTGATAAGTCGCGACCACCGCGTCCGGCTGTTCGGCTACCCGCGACGCGAATCGCTGATGAATCAGTTGACCTTGCGGATAACTGACGCGGGTGTCGTTCCACTCATCGAGCAGCGCCAGCTCTGCCGGGCTATTGAGATTGAAATCGGCGATCGCCAGCGCTGGGCATTCCAGACCTTGCTGCAGAATCAGCAACAAGCGCTCGGTCAACGACGCAATCTCGTCAGCCGTGAAATAGGCCGGCGAGTACACCAGGTGCAACCAGGCTTTGTCGTTGAAACGGTTGCTGCGCAGGTGAAGGGCCAGCGGTGTTGTTTCATGCTGGTTGGACACCTTGACCGAGTGTCCCGACGCCTCACCGTAGCAATATTCGTGGTCGTCCTGCTCGTAGGACACCGACAGTTCGAACAGTTGCGCTCGGTCTTCACGCAACAGACCCAGCGCGCGGTTCATCTCGCTCAGCGGGTAGCGTTGATGGCGAAAATCCTGCTTCAGGCTATCGCCGATTGCCTTGATCAACTCAGCGAATGACAACGTTCGGCCAAAGCCCATGCGCATTGCACTGACCTGGGTGAACAAGCCCAAAGTGCGCTTGAAGCGGGCACCGGAGCGATTGAGAATCGGCAAACCGACCACCCACTCGTCACGCTGAGCGGTGCGACTGAAATACACATGCAGCGCCGCCAGCAAGACATGAAATGCCGAGCTACCGAATTGTCGCGCGCAGTCTTTCATGCGCTCGTGCAGCACGGCTGGAAAAACCTCGACGTGGATGCGACTGGGCGCTGCTTCAGCGTCGGGGGATTCGCGATGGCGGGGCGTCAACAAGGGCTCGGGAAGGCTACGGTACTTGTCCAGCCAGTAACGTTGATCGCGCTCATAGCGAGGTGACTGATGGTAGCGCGCATCATCTTCGATAAAACCGACATAGGACGGTGCCGCAATACGCGGGCGCTCGCCACGGCACAACGCGCCGTAGATCTCGCCGACCGCCTTGAACAGCAGCGCGAACGCCCAGCCATCGATAATCAAGTGGTGGGCCTGGGCTGCCAGCCAGTGGCGATGGTGGTCGAGGCGAATCAGACTCAAGCGGAACAACGCTTGCCCGCTATATACAAAGACCTGCGCCATCTGCGCTTCGACCAGCGCCCGGGCTGCCGACTGCGGATCGGGTTGCCCGCTGACATCATGCACCGGCATGGCCACCGGCAGCGTCTGCGCAAATCCTTGCAGCGGCAGCCCGTCGTGACCAACGTCCGATAACAGAACAATCCGCAAGGCATCGTGCGTTTCCACCAGAGACTCAAGTGCCGATTGCAGCAATGCCGGATCCAGCGGCCCGCTCAGTTCGACGTAACCGCCAATGTTATACAGCGGCGAATCTCCGCGGCTCAGTTGGTCCAGCCAGATATCCCGTTGGGCAGCGGTCAGCGCGAATGTCTCGACAGGCACGGACAGATCGCCCGCCACGTTGGCAGAAGTAGGCTGCATAAGATCCTTCTCATGAAATTTTGCCGGTATTCAAGCATCGGCCCCGCCACCGACATGACACCTGAAACCCGGACAACCACCACCCTGATAAGCGCCATGAGCGTGCTTATCGCAGGCAAGGTCTAAAAATTCGGAGAGGAAATACTGAAAAGCTTGTAGGAAAAAAGCCACATACCAGCGCCGCCATTTGCCCGAGCGCCATCGATCAGAAATCAGCATCTACCGGTTTTCGCGGCCTGCGGCGTGACTGATCAGTCACTGACGACAACACTCCTGATCTCCTCACCGTCAGAACCCCGGCGCCAACAATCAGAAATGATGGCATTTTGTGTCCCTGTTTTCCCCTACAGACGTAGGACAAATCCATAGGCTTAAATCCCGCTCCAGATCGTGCTCAAGGAGAAATGACGGCGTGGGCGGTTTTTGCAGAGACGGCAGACGATTCAGTGAGGGTTCTGAACCAGGGATGACAAGGATATGAATCTGACCGGCAGTATTCGCAATATGGAAAACCCGCACTTCTACTGGCAACTGGGGGAACTGATCGCCAGCACCGGCGATGATCACTTCGCCACGAACATGTTTCAGTTGGTGGACACGTTGGTGCCGGTCAATCGGGTCGACCTCAGTGAATGGACGCTCGATGAGCGTCAGGCCAGCGTGGTTGAAATCAAGCCGTTGGGCAGTGCCGGCTTACCGCAGACTTTCCCCCCGCCCGATCCGCTGGAGAGACCGGACGATCATCCGTTGTTGCAGAAAATAATCGAAATGAATGACTCGTTGCTGATCCAGTTGAAAGCTTCACTGCTACCCCGTCATCCGCAGCACAGCGTGCATCAGTGCAACCTGGTGTCGCGCACTTCAAACCGCCGCTGCGTCATCTCGTTTTACCGTCCGCACACCCAGCGAGTTTTTTCTCTGCCGGAGCTGTCGTTTCTCAAGCGTCTGTCCGACACCCTGCTGCCGCTGATCGAACGACATGCGCAAATCAGTCGACAATCCCTCGCCAGACAACCACGCCAGCCCTTGGCCGAGCTGGATCAGGCACCACTGGCGCAGGTATTCGACGAGCGTCTGGCGATCAGCGATATCGCGCTCTCGGCGCGCGAAAAAGAAGTCTGCCTCGGCCTGTTGACCGGCGGCACCGTACCGCAAATGGCGGAACAACTGCGGGTCAAAAACAGCTCGATCGAGACGTACCTGAAACGTGCCACGGCCAAACTCGGCGTCAGTGGCCGCCATGGTCTGGCGAAATGGATGGCCGGGGCCTGAGCACAACGCTCTTTATATGCATGAGGCAGTTCGATGTTGACGTTGCGACTTTCCCTGCTGTCCATGGCAATGCTGATGGGCGGTTGTTCATTGATTCCCGAGTATCAGCGGCCCGTTTCACCCAGTGCCGCGCAATATCCAACAGCGACGCAGGCTGCAACGAGCAGCGAGGACTGGCGCACACTGTTCACCGACCCGGCGCTGCAACAGCTGATTGAAAGCGCGCTGGTCAACAACCGCGACCTGCGCGTAGCGGCTCTCAACGTCGAAGCCTTTCAGGCGCAATACCGCATTCAGCGCGCCGACCTGCTGCCGGCGGTGTCGGCCAATGCCAATGAACTGCGCCAGCGCATGCCGCCGAGCGTGACCCAAGGCAAGGCGCTGATCAATTCGACGTACTCGGTCAATCTCGGCATCAGCGCTTATGAGCTGGACTTCTTCGGTCGCGTGCGCAGCCTCAGCGAGGAGGCCTTGCAGACCTGGCTCTCGACTGAAGAGGCGCGGCGCAGTGCCGAACTGAGTCTGGTGGCCAACGTCGCCAATGCTTACCTGACCTGGCGCGCCGATCAAGAGCTACTGGTTCTCACTCGCGAGACCCTTGCTGCCGATGAACAGAGCCTGCACCTGACCACGCGCAACCGCGAGGCGGGCAAGTCTTCGGCGCTGGAGCAGGCGCAGGCGCAGACCAGCGTCGACAGTTCACGGGCCAATCTGGCGCGTTATCAGCGCCAGGTCGCGCAGGACTTGAACAGCCTGACCTTGCTGGTTGGCGCGCCGGTGCCCGAGGCCCTGCCCGCCCGGCCACTGGCCAGCGATCTGGTGCAACAACTGCCGGCCGGTTTACCGTCGGATCTGCTGCAAAGGCGTCCGGACATTCTTCAAGCGGAGTACAAACTGAAAGCGGCCAACGCCAATATCGGCGCAGCGCGCGCGGCGTTTTTCCCCAGCGTCAGCCTGACGGCGAATGCTGGCACCTCCAGTCGAGACCTTTCCGGTTTGTTCGGCGCCGGTTCCGGGGCATGGACCTTTCAGCCGCAGATCAGCCTGCCGATCTTCAATGCCGGCAGCCTGCGCGCCAGTCTGGATTATTCGAAGTTGCAGAAAGAAGTGGCAGTGGCCGAATACGAAAAATCGATCCAAACCGCGTTTCAGGAAGTCGCCGACGGCCTCGCCGCACGCAGCACGTATCAGCAGCAATTGCAGGCGCAGCGTGATCTGGTCCAAGCCACGCAGACCTATTACAACCTGGCGCAGAACCGCTATCAGAATGGCGTCGACAGCAGCCTGACGTTCCTCGATGCGCAGCGTTCGCTGTTCAGTTCGCAGCAAGGTCTGATCACCGATCGCCTCGCGCAACTGGTCGCCGAGGTCAATCTGTACACCGCGCTGGGCGGCGGCTGGGGCGTTGAGGATTCGCGGGTGCAGTGAGTCCGTCGTCACTTTTTCTTACACCTTTTGTCGCTCGATCCTGTGCCGCGCGGCGATCCGTGGCCGGCGTCTGCCCTCAGTTTGGTATCATGCGCCGCTTTTACGGTTAACCCCCCGCCAGTCCTGCTGACTGACGGGCTGCAAAAGGCGGTATTAGATGACGGCTTTGTTGACTCGCCGCAAGGTGCTTGCGGGAATGGGCGTGCTCGGGCTAGGCCTGCTCGCCGGCTGCGACACCCGCGGCCAACTGTCGTACAAGTACGGCAAGGATCTGAGTAACAAGATCATGGGGCGCACCTTCAAACTGAAGAACACCGATGGCGAAACCATGACGCTGTCGAGCTTTCGCGGCATGATGCCGATGGTGTTCTTCGGGTTCACCCAGTGCCCGGCAGTCTGCCCGACCACCCTCGCCCGCGCGGCGAAAATCAAGAAACTGATGGGCGCCGATGGCGATCGTTTGCAGGTGATCTTCATCAGCCTCGATCCCGAGCGCGACACCCCGGAAATCCTCGACGCCTACATGAAAGCCTTCGACCCGACGTTCGTTGCGCTGTACGGCACGCTCGAGGAAACCGCAGCCACGGCCAAGGAATTCGACGTGTTCTACGAGAAAGTCCCGGCCGGCGACACGTACACCATCTCGCATACCGCCACCAGTTACGTTTACGACTCCAACGGCGGCTTGCGCCTGGGTCTGTCCACCTCGCTTTCGGCAGAACAATGCACGGAAGATTTGCTTACTGTTATGGAGGTTTGCTGATGCAACCTGTTCTGAACCACATCAAACGCGCTGTCATCGGTTTTTCTCTGCTGGGTCTGGCATTCCAGGCGACCGCAGCGACCAAAGTCGACGATGCCTGGGTCCGTGCCACCGTGCCGACCCAGTCCGCCAGCGGCGCGTTCATGACCCTCACCGCCGACAGCGACAGCAAGTTGCTCAGCGTCGCGACGCCAGCGGCCCGAGACGTGCAGATCCACGAAATGACCATGAAGAACGACGTCATGAGCATGGGCCCGGTGAAGTTCGTCGAACTGCCGGCCGGCAAAGCCGTCAAGCTTGATCCGAACGGCTACCACGTGATGCTGATGGGCCTGACCGCGCAGTTGAAGGAAGGCGAAAGCGTGCCGCTGACCCTGACCGTGGAAAACGCCAAGGGCGAGAAAGAGACCATCGAAGTCAAAGCGCCGGTGCGCGCGCTGACCAACATGGAAGGTCACGATCACAGCAAAATGCACTGATCGCTGACTGCAAGACCCGCGGGGCGGCCTGATCGATGATCAGGCCGTCCCGTTTTTTTTGCGCACACACAAGGATTACCGCTGGTCGACAGAGCGCATTCGGTGGATTGACAGGGAAAGGCTGTGAGAGGATATTTATTACATCGCATGCGATCTAACCGCATGCGATAACAAATCCAACCATTATGTCTCTGAGGATTAATCCCATGCACACGATCGAAAAAGTACTCGCCACCGGCAAAACCCACACCACCGCTGCCAGTGCCGGCATCACCTCCCGCGGGCACAACGGTAATCTCGACATTCAACTGTCCTCCCCGGGCAGTGCCAAACCGGCGCACGTATTTGCCAACGCCTTGCCGCATCCAACCGCTGAGCAACTGTTTGCCGGTGCCTGGTCAGCTTGCTACACCGCCGCCGTCGGCCTGGTTGCCAACGACCTGAATGTGGTGCTGCCAGCCGACATGTCGGTGGACATCGAAGTCGACCTCGGCCAGACCGGCCCGGCCTACTTCCTTCAGGCTCGCCTGACCCTGCGGGTACCGGGCATTGCCGAAGACGTCGCGAAAAACCTGGCGCACACCGCCGACCAGATCTGCCCTTACTCGAAAGCCACTCGCGGCAATATTAATGTGGCGTTGAACGTCATTACTGAATGATTTGATTCAAGTAATACATCGCATGCGATGTAGGCGCATAAGATAAAGATGCGATCGGCTCGCCCTGCTCTCTTGGGCGAACCGATTGGCTTGATCAAATACTCAACACTCCCGATAAAATCGCATCCGACGTATAGTTCGCTCCATACGGTTCAACGGTCACCCGACCCATGAGGATGAACATGAAGAACAGCAACGCTCCCACCGATCTCAAGCTCAGCGACTTTCTGTGCTTTGCCGTCTATTCGACAAACCTCGCCTTCGGCAAAGCCTACAAGCCGATCCTCGAACGGCTCGGCCTGACTTACACTCAATACATCACCGTGGTGGCGCTCTGGGAACAGGACGATCAGACCGTCGGCAGCCTCGGCGAAAAGCTGTTTTTGGAATCCAATACCCTCACCCCGATCCTGAAAAAACTCGAAGCCATGGGTTACCTGCAACGCCAGCGCGACCCGGCGGATGAACGCCAGGTGCGAATCAGCTTGACCCAGAGCGGTCGCGACTTGCGCGAAGTGTCGTCGGGCAGCAGCCTGTTCGACGCCACCGGACTGACCCCGGACGAGTTCACCCAGATGCAGCAATCGATCGTCAAGTTGCGCAACAACCTGATCAAATCGGTGAATGGCGCCGATTGATCGGCCGTTGCGGCCATGATGGAAAGCGTGCTTTACATCGAATAAATCTTCGACGACCATGTAAAGGGTCTTTTACATAGGAAGTGAAGAATGAACCGCTACTACCTCGAACTGGGCGCCGCAACGATCCTCTACATGCTGGTGCTGACGATTTCACTGATCGCCAGCCAGTACCTGCTGGATGCCAACATTATTCTGCGATCCGTTGTCGCACTGACCCCGATCCTTCCAGCAGGCCTGATGTGCTGGGCCATCGTGCGCAACATGCGGCGCATGGATGAAATGCATCTGCGCATCCAGTTCGAAGCTTTGGGTTTTGCCTTTGCCGCCTCGGCACTGCTGACGTTCAGTTATGGCTTTCTGGAAAACGTCGGCGCTCCGCACATTCCGTGGACGTGCGTGTGGCCGGTGATGGGGCTGATGTGGATTGTCGGCCTGCAAATTGCGCGACGCCGCTACCAATGAAAAACCGACTCAAGGCACTGCGCGCCGAGCGCAAATGGTCGCAGGTCGATCTGGCGCAACGCTTGAACGTGTCACGCCAGACCATCAACGCGATTGAAAACGAACGCTACGACCCGAGTCTGCCATTGGCTTTTCAGATTGCCCGGGCGTTCGAAATGTCGATTGAAAGCATTTTTGATGATGGCGAACCTGCGCGCGACTGACCGTCGCACGTGGCTCGACGACGTGCTCAGCCGTTGCGTGACAACGCCTTGCGCACATTGATGCTGGTCACGGCTGCGGGCTGGGTCGGTGCCTGCACCTCGGGCTGATCGGGCGCTTGTGCCTGGGCAGGTTGCGGTGCGTGATATTGGCTTTCGACCCGCTGATTCAATTGGGCAAGAAAGCTATCCAGTGCCGTGATCAGCAGCTTCTTGCGCTTGGAACCTTTGACGCACTGATAAATGTAGTAGCCCGCCCCCACCAGAAAACCCAGTACGCCTGAAACGAAACCGATGCCAACCCACAAGACAAAAGCAATCAGCAAAGGCTTCCAGCGAAACGGTGACAGTTCGAGTTCGGTGTTCAGCGCCTTGCCATCGCGAATCTGATATGTCTTGGCTGAGGTCTGGTTTTGCAGGTGAGTGTGCAAAACGGTCTTGCCATCGTTGCTGACGGCGCTGATCAGCGAAATGTCCTGCCCGCTGCGCAGAGGAATATCGAGACCGCGCAAATGGATATCGTGTTCGATGCCGTCGGCCGTTTTGATCCAGAACTCATGATTGACGACCAACACAGTGTTGATCTGAAGTGCGACAGGTTGGCCAAGGCTGTTGACTTGTCCGTTACCACCGGTGGAGGTGATGTGGGTTTCGCTCATTTTGTCGCTGCCCACCACTTCACCGCTCAACACAGTGAAGTCAACGGTCAGATCGCCATGGGTGAACTTGTGCATTGGGGGTCCTTGATGCGTCGTTCGACGTTCGGGATAGAAATCCATAAGCCGCGAATGCTACTAAGTGGCCATCTCCCTGTCCAGAACGCCACGCCCCCTCGTCATCAATCGCCCACTTAGCTCCCCGCGCCACCATGCGCCTCTTCAAAGAAGTAATCCTTCCAACTGCCCGCCTTGTTTTTCAGCACACCCAGCTCCTGCAATTTCTCCGCGTAAATGAACGTACGCTGCGGCACCACGGTGAAATCGATTTCCGGGTCCTTGACGATTTGCTCAACCAGGGCCAGCGGCAACTTCGACTGTTCGACACGAATGTACGCCTGAGCCGCCGCCGGTTTGTCAGCCTTGATGATCTTCTCGGCCTCGGCCAGCGCGTCGTAGAACGCCTTGTAGGTTTTAGGGTTTTCGTCGTGGAATTTTTCCGTGGTATAGAGCACGTTGAACGTCGCTTGACCGCCGAGCACGTCATAGGAACTCAGCACTTTGTGCACGTTGGGATTCTGCAAGGCTTGGTACTGGAACGGCGGGCTGGAGAAATGCGAGTTGATTTCCGAGCCGCCGGCAATCAGGGCCGCCGTCGCATCGGGGTGCGGCAGGCTGACTGAGATGTCGTCGAATTTCTTGTACTGCGCATCACCGAATTCCTTGGCGGTTTCGATCTGCAAGGTGCGCGACTGGAAGCCTACGCCGGCGGCAGGCACGGCAATCCGGTCCTTGTCGGTGAAGTCCTTGAGGGTCTTGATGTTCGGGTTATTGGTCAACAAATAGTTGGGCATCGAGCCCAGTGCGGCGATGGCTTTGACGTTCTGCTTGCCTTTGGTGCGATCCCACACGGTGAGCATCGGCGGTACACCGGCGGAAACCACATCGAGCGAGCCGGTGAGCAACGCTTCGTTCATCGCCGTGGCACCGGAAATGCTGTTCCAGTCGACCTTGATGTCGAGGCCCTGTTCTTTACCGTGTTTTTCGATGAGGTTCTGGTCGCGCACCACATCGAGGATCAGATAACCGATACCGAATTGCTGGGCGATGCTGATCTTGCCTTCGGCCTGAGCGCCGGTGCTGAACAACGCACTCGCCGCCAGAGAAGTGGCCAGCAGAGTCAGTGCAGAACGTTTGAACGGTGTGGCCATGACAACCTCGCAGCAGGGGATGGTGTGCTGAAAGGCCTGACTTTATCGCTATAAAAAATAGAAATTAAATACCTTTATCGCATATCGATAGCACGCGAACGTCTGCCCGGCAGAACACGCCGTGCGGTTGCCACGAAGGCGTGACGATCAAGCTGTACAAGGTGAGATAGCACTCGCTCCGGGGTTGAAGTGGTGACATGCAAGGTGCCGAACATCCGGTCCCACGCTGACTGTTTGTGGGGGCTGTTAAACAGCCTGAAACAATAAATCCGTCGAGACTCTGCGGCATCAATAGCCTCCATTGTCGCGCAACACGTACGAACATCAGGGCTGCAGACATTCCAGTCCCGGCAGTCGGTGCTTGGCCAGCGTGTCAGCTGTGCGTTTAAAAAGGCGATCAGACAGCCGACCCTTGATATCATCGCGCACACTTTTTTGACGTTTTGATGACTGGAAGGTCTTTTTTTGTGAGCGCTCTTTTTCACCGGTTGCGACAGTCGCACCCCCGCCTCTTTTCACTGATAGTTCTGGTGCTGATCGTACCGGTGTGCCTGCGCGCGGCACTCGGCTGGTCGACCCTGCCGGGGTACTTGTCGGATCTGGCGATTGGCAGTCTGCTGGTGATGTTATTGCATCGCCGGGCGTGGTGGCTGGCCCTGCCGGTGCTGCTGTTCTGGGGGCTGCTGGCGGTGGCCACGGCGGAACTGGTCAGCGCGGTGGGCCGCCTGCCGACGCCTTCCGATATTCATTACCTGATCGATCCGCAGTTCGTGGAAAACTCCACTGGCGGTGGTCTGGCGCATCCGGCATTAGCCGTCACCTTGCTGCTGGCCTTGTTGTTCTGGCTGCTCATGCAATTTGCCGGACGCGACGTCTCCCTCCCGGCCCTGCCCCGCGCGGTCTGGGCCGCACCGCTGGTGCTGTTCGCCGCGCATTGGGGTGCGCAAAACCTGTGGCCGAGCGAAGCTGATCCCTGGCGCGTTTACAACCTGCCGCATCAATTGCTCGCGAGCGAGGTCGCTGACCTGCAGATCCAGGCCGAGGAATGGCTGGACGGCGATGTTGAAGAAGCCGCACCGGCCATGGCCGGGCTGACCGATGTCGACCTCAGCGGGCACAAATTGCTGGGGGCACCGGGACAAGCGCGCAACGTGCTGATCATCGCCTTGGAAGGCATTCCCGGGGCTTACATCCGCGCCAACCGCGAGGCCATCGGCAGCCACTACCAGCAAGACCTGATGCCCAACCTCAGCCGCTGGGCCGAGCGCGGCATGAACACCCCCGATTACGTGCTGCACACGCACCAGACCATTCGAGGTCTGTACGCGATGCTTTGCGGCGATTACGACAAACTCAACAACGGCACGCCCAAAGGCGTGGAGATGCTCACCCAGCGAGAGCGCAATCAGGCCTGTCTGCCGGCGCAGCTGCGCCAGAACGGCTTCAGCACGCATTATCTGCAAGGCGCCGGTCTGCGCTTCATGGCCAAAGACAAGATCATGCCGCACATCGGTTTCGATGCGACCCATGGCCTGGAATGGTTCACCAACAGCAATTATCTGGAATTCCCGTGGGGCAAGGATGACAAGGCGTTTTTCGAAGGTGCTCTGGATTATGTCGGCCAACTGAAAAAGCAGAAGCAGCCGTGGATGCTGACGCTGCTGACCGTGGGCACCCATCAGCCCTACTCCGCGCCGGATGACTATCTGGAGCGCTACGAGACACCGAAGCAGGCCGCGGTCGGCTATCTCGATGATGCGCTGGATCAGTTCCTCACCGGCCTGGAGCGTCAAGGTGTGCTCAAAGACACGTTGGTGGTCATCACCTCGGATGAATCCCACGGCATCGATGGCGTACGTCTGGCCTCGGCGTGGGGATTCAATCTGACCCTGACGCCGGAGCATGAGCAACTGCCGCGCCTGAATGCCGGGGTTTACGGCCACGTCGATCTGAGCGCCTCGATCCTCGACTATTTCGACTTGCCGGTGCCCACCGCACTGAGCGGCCGCTCACTGTTTCGCGACTACGACACCGGCCGCGAAATCATGTCGTTCACCAACGGCAAGCTGCGCTATCACAACGGTCAGGGGATCTTCTCCGAATGCGACATGCCGCGCCGCTGCCGCTATTACGAAAGCGCCGGTTTCATCGCCGAAAGCGCCAAATACAAGGGCAACTACAGCGGCCAACCGGCCCGGCAAATTGCCGCCCGCGCCAACGCGCTGGACCTGTCGCTGCTGCGCACACCGCTCAATCACCGCTATCAATTCGGCAGCACCAACGTCATCCCGCTGCAAGCGCAGATCAACGATGACTGGGCCGACAACCTGATCGGCGCGCAGTACCTGGAAATGCCCAAAGGCTCGCACACTCGCGTGCGCCTGACCGTGCGCTCGGTCGATCCGCAGCAGGCGGCGTACATTCAGCTCAAGGCCAAGGAGTTTGAACAGGACGTGCAGATCGGTTTGCCACAGGAGATGGTTGCAACCGCCGAGCAACCACTGGAAATGAACTTCAGCTTCGACAACCCGCAAGAACGCAAAGCGTTTTCTTTCCATTTGCTGGGTTATGGCTTGGGCGCGGTTGAGGTGACGGATTTCAGTGTGATTACCGAGTTGCCGGGGCAAGAGGACATCCTTGACGACGTGCCGGAGGACGACACGGCTCAATCCACCTGACCAGGATTCTATAAGGGCGAGCGCGCAGTAAAAGGTTCTGACTATCAATGTCCAATAGTCGGCCTATTAGCTGACTTCCCCAGTCGGGTCTAGCCTTACTAGTCCGAAGTCGGCACGAGCCGGCCGTAGCAGACCTGATAAGGACCCGAACATGGCAAACGAATCGAAATGCCCGTTCAACCACGCCGCCGGTGGTGGTACGACGAACCGTGACTGGTGGCCGAATCAACTCAACCTGAAAATCCTCAGTCAGCACTCGCCCAAGTCCGACCCGCTGGGCAAGGATTTCGACTACGCCAAAGCTTTCAAAAGCCTGGACTTCCAGGCACTGAAACAAGACCTCAACGCGCTGATGACCGACTCCCAGGACTGGTGGCCGGCCGACTTCGGCCACTATGGCCCCCTCTTCATCCGTATGGCCTGGCACAGCGCCGGCACCTACCGCACCGCTGATGGCCGTGGTGGCGCCGGTTCCGGCCAGCAACGTTTTGCGCCGCTCAACAGCTGGCCGGACAACGTCAGTCTCGACAAGGCCCGCCGCCTGCTGTGGCCGATCAAACAGAAATACGGACGGAACATTTCCTGGGCCGACCTGATCGTTCTCACCGGTAACGTCGCCCTGGAATCGATGGGTTTCAAAACCTTTGGTTTCTCCGGGGGCCGTCCTGATGTGTGGGAGCCGGACGAAGACGTCTACTGGGGTTCGGAACACGAATGGCTCGGTGGCGACAGCCGTTACGGCAAGGACAAGTCCGCCATGCAGGAACCCGGTGACGGCACGTTGGTCGCCGAGCCGGATTTGCATGGCAGAGAAGAGAGCCGCACCGATCAGGGCGAACGCAATCTGGAAAATCCGCTTGCCGCAGTGCAAATGGGCCTGATCTATGTGAACCCCGAAGGTCCGGAAGGCAATCCTGACCCGGTTGCTTCAGCCCACGATATCCGCGAAACCTTTGGCCGCATGGCCATGAACGATGAAGAAACCGTCGCCTTGATCGCCGGCGGTCACGCCTTCGGGAAAACCCACGGCGCCGGTCCGGCCGATAATGTCGGCGCCGAACCGGAGGCCGCCGGGCTTGAAGAGCAAGGTCTGGGCTGGCGCAACGCTTTTGGTACCGGCAAGGGGGCGGACACCATCACCAGCGGCCTCGAAGTGACCTGGACCACCACACCGACACAGTGGAGCAACAACTACCTGGAAAACCTGTTCGGCTTCGAGTGGGAATTGAGCAAAAGCCCGGCAGGTGCGCATCAGTGGACTCCGAAAAACGGCGCCGGTGCCGGCACTGTTCCCCACGCCCATGATCCGAACAAGAAACTCTCACCAACCATGCTCACTTCTGACCTGGCGCTGCGTTTCGACCCTGCCTACGAGCAGATCTCCCGGCGCTTCCTCGCCAACCCGGATCAGTTGGCCGATGCTTTCGCTCGCGCTTGGTACAAGCTCATCCACCGTGACATGGGCCCGCTGTCGCGCTACCTCGGCCCGGAACTGCCGAACGAAGAACTGCTGTGGCAGGATCCGATTCCCGCCGTCACTCACCCACTGATCGACGACAACGATGCCGCAGCGCTGAAAAGCAAAGTACTCGCCTCAGGCCTGTCGGTGTCGCAACTGGTCTCCACCGCCTGGGCGGCACTCTCGACATTCCGCGGTTCAGACAAGCGCGGCGGCGCCAACGGCGGTCGCCTGCGTCTGGCACCGCAGAAGTTCTGGCAGGTCAACCAGCCTGAGCAACTGGCCAAAGTGCTGCAAACCCTTGAAGGTATTCAGAACGAGTTCAATGGCGGCGGCGCGGGCAAGAAAGTCTCGTTGGCAGACCTGATCGTGTTGGCAGGGAATGCCGGGATTGAGCAAGCAGCGAAAAACGCCGGACACTCCGTCTCAGTGCCGTTCAATCCAGGGCGTACGGACGCCAGCCAAGAGCAAACCGACGTCGACTCGTTTGGCTTCCTTGAACCGATTGCCGATGGTTTCCGCAACTACAGCAAGGGCAAATACACCGTATCGGCTGAGGCGCTGCTGATCGACAAGGCACAACTGCTGACCCTCACCGCTCCGGAAATGACTGTGCTGCTGGGTGGCTTGCGGGTGTTGAACACCAACGTCGGGCAAACCCGGCATGGCGTGTTCACCTCGCAAACCGAGACGCTGACCAACGACTTCTTCACCAACCTGTTGGACATGGGGGTGGAGTGGAAGCCGAATTCAAGGGATGCGGATGAGTTTGAAGGACGCGACCGTAAAACCGGTAGCGTGAAGTGGACGGCGACACGGGTTGATCTGGTGTTTGGTTCCAATGCGCAACTGCGCGCGCTGGCGGAGGTGTATGCCAGTTCGGATGCGAAAGAGCAGTTTGTTAAGGACTTTGTTGCGGCCTGGACGAAGGTGACGAATTTGGATCGGTTTGATTTGAAGTAATTTTTCGGAAAATGAAAACGCCGCATTGTTTCAATGCGGCGTTTTTTGTGTGTACGGCTTGGGTTTTATGGTGATGCGTAAGCCCTACCCCCTCACCCCAGCCCTCTCCCCCAGGGGGGGCGAGGGGGAGAGGGAGCCGATCTTCGTGTTGTTCAAAACCTGAGTTCGACTCGGTCGTTCAGGTCGGTGTATAGCGCAAAGACACCTCGGTCAGTCCCCTCTCCCACTGGGAGAGGGTTAGGGTGAGGGCCGGTCCACAGCTGGAACACCGACTCCAACACACCATCAAGCCAGACTCTTGCTCACCACTTCAAACACGTCACTCGACAACTGCCCCGACGCCCGAATCCGCTCCAGCTCGCCTTTCATCAACGCCTGACGCGCATCGTCATATTTGCGCCAGCGCGTCAGCGGCGCCAGTTGGCGCGAAGCGATCTGCGGATTGAAGCCGTTCAGCTCGATCACCAGATCCGCGAGGAAGCGATAACCCGAGCCATCCGCCGCGTGGAAGTTGATCAGGTTCTGCCCGGCAAACGCGCCGACCAGCGCACGCACCTTGTTCGGGTTCTTGATGTTGAACGCCGGATGCTGCATCAACGCTTTCACCCGCTCCAGCCCGCCCGGCAAAGTGCTGCCGGCCTGCACGCTGAACCACTGATCCATGACCAGCGGGTTGTCCTTGAAGTGCTCGGCGAAGCTCGCCAGCGCCAAGGCTTTCTGTTCTTCGAATGGCGAGTTGACCAACACCGCCAGCGCGGTCAGGCGCTCGGTCATGTTGTCGGCCGTTTCGAATTGCTCCAGCGCCGCCGCGAGGACTTCCGGCTTGCCGCTGAGCATCAGATACGACAGCGCTATGTTCTGCAGCGCGCGACGGGCGAAATGCTCGGCTTCGGCCACGTACGGGGTTTGCTTCGACAGGTCACGGTTGGCCTGATAACGCAGCCACAGCGCTTCGAACAGACCTTCCGCCAGTTGCTGACGGGCGAACTCACGGGCGATATGAATCGCATCGACATCCGCCACTTCGCTGATTTCAGTGAGGTACGCCTCACCCGGCAACGAAAGCATTTCAGCGACCATCGCCTGATCCAGCGATTCATCCGACAGCACCGTGCGCAGTGCCGAGACCAGACGTGGGTCGAGCTTCAGGCTCTCGCCCTTCTGCTGCTGACCGATCAGCTCTTGCAGTATCTGCACCGACAGTTGCTGACCGGCATCCCAGCGGTTGAAGCCATCGCTGTCGTGCTGCATCAGGAACATCAATTGATCGCGGTTGTACGGGAAGCTCAGTTTCACCGGCGCCGAGAAGCCGCGCAGCAGCGATGGCAGCGGCTGTTCAGCGATGTCGACGAAGGTGAAGGTCTGCTCGGCTTCGGTCACCGAGATCACGCGGGTGGTGACTTGCGCCGATGCTTCGCCGCTCAGACGCAGAGCAATCTCGTTACCTTGGCTGTCGAGCAGGCCGAGTTCGACCGGAATCACGAACGGCAGTTTTTCAACTTTGTCCGGGGTTTCCGGGCAGCTCTGGCGGAAGGTCAGGCTGTAGGTTTTCGCGGCGGCGTCGTACGACTCGCTCACCGCCAGACGTGGCGTGCCAGCCTGGCTGTACCAGCGCTTGAACTGGCTCAGATCGACGCCGTTGGCGTCTTCCATCGCTTTGATGAAGTCGTCGCAGGTTACCGCTTGGCCGTCATGGCGTTCAAAGTACAGATCGCTGCCCTTACGGAAGCCTTCGGCACCGAGCAAGGTGTGGATCATGCCGACCACTTCCGAACCCTTTTCGTACACGGTCAGGGTGTAGAAGTTGGAGATTTCGATGAAGCTGTCCGGGCGCACGGCGTGAGCCATCGGGCCGGCATCTTCGGCGAACTGATGGGTGCGCAGATAAGCCACGTCCTGAATGCGCTTGACCGTGGCCGAGTTCATGTCAGCAGAGAAGCCGGAATCACGGAACACGGTGAAGCCTTCCTTGAGCGACAGCTGGAACCAGTCGCGGCAGGTCACGCGGTTGCCCGACCAGTTGTGGAAATATTCGTGGGCGACGATTGCTTCAACGCGCTGGTGTGCAGCGTCGGTGGCGGTTTCGGCGCGAGCGAGCACGGCGCTGGAGTTGAAGATGTTGAGGCCCTTGTTCTCCATCGCGCCCATGTTGAAGTCGTTGACCGCGACGATCATGAAGATGTCCAGATCGTACTCGCGACCGTAAACCTCTTCGTCCCAGCGCATCGACTTCTTCAGGCTGGTCATCGCGTGCTGGCACTTGTCGATGTTTTCCGGCTCGACATAAATGCGCAGCGCGACGTTGCGGTCGGTCATGGTGGTAAAGGTGTCTTCGACGCACCACAAGTCACCGGCCACCAGCGCAAACAGGTACGCCGGTTTCATGAACGGGTCTTCCCACGTCGCCCAGTGCCGGCCGTCTTCGCCCGGGCCCGAGGCGATCGGGTTGCCGTTGGAAAGCAGCACCGGGTAGCTGTGCTGTTCGGCGACCACGGTGGTGGTGAACTTGCTCATCACGTCCGGGCGGTCGAGGTAATAAGTGATCTTGCGGAAACCTTCGGCTTCGCACTGGGTGCAGAACATCGTGCCGGACTTGTACAGGCCTTCCAGCGCGGTGTTGGTTTCCGGGTGGATCCTGACGCTGGTGTCGACTGTGAAGATTTCGCTGGCCGGTTGCAGGGTCAGATGATTCTCGGACAATTGATAGTCAGCAGCGCCAAGCTCTTTATCGGCCAGGGTCACCGACAGCAGCTCCAGCTGCTGGCCATCGAGCACCAGCGGCGGCAGGCCCGGGCCACGTGCCGGGTTGCGGCGCATCACCAACTGCGCGTGCACCAGGCTGTGATCCTCGAACAACTCGAAGGTCAGGTGTGTTTCGTCGATCAGGTACTCGGGCGCCTGATAGTCCTTGAGGTAAATCATCTTCGGTTGTTCGGTGCGCATGCTGGAGTCCTTATTGATGCACGGCGAGCTGATAAGCCGTGTACTTGCGAATATTGATCACGCCGGTATCGAAGATCAGGTACTGGCCCTTGATCCCCAACAACGTGCCTTCGGCAATCGGGTTCTTGTCCAGGTTGAAGCTGACGATTTTCGCCGGGTATTGCTCGACCGGGTAGCGGATTTCCAGCGGTTCGACATCGGCAATGGTCTGAATCGCCTGTAGGCCGAATCGCTCTTGCAGGCCTTGCAGACCTTCAGCGCAACTCTCGAACAGTTGATCGCGCACCTGTGCCAGATCGACTGCCACCGCATCGCCCTTGAGCAACGCGCGCCAGTTGGTCTTGTCGGCTACCTGACTGCGAAACAGATCCTCGACGAAGCCCGACTGCTGCCGCGTCGAAACGCGCATGATCGGCAACGCCTGGCACGCTCCCTGATCGATCCAGCGAGTCGGCAGTTGCGTAGCACGAGTAATGCCAACCTTGATGCCCGACGAATTGGACAGGTAAACCACGTGATCGGTCATGCAGAACTGCTCGCCCCACGCAGGATCGCGGCACGTGCCGGCGTCATAGTGGCAACGCTCCGGGCTCATGATGCACAGGTCGCACTGTGCCAGTTTGGTCATGCACGGGTAGCAATAACCCTGACTGAAACTGGTTTTGGTCTTGCGCCCGCAATGGGTGCAGTGGATCGCCCCCAGGTATTCCAGACGCACCGTGCTGCCGATCAACGGGTTGACCGGCACTTCGACGTCATCCAGACGAAACGCGTATTGCACGTTCGGCCCGTCCAGGCGCGCCGACATTTTGCTGATTGCACCGCGGCCAATCTCGATCAATGGATGGCATCCGACTTGAACAGGATGTTCGGCACTTCGATCGACTTCGATGCACATTCCTGCGGGCCCATGTAACCGGTGCGCTGGTCTTCAGGCAGGTTCTGGATTTCCCAGGCGATCATCGCCTGCAACGACAGCTCGCGCTGTTCGGCGGTGAGTTTGCCACCGTCCGACCACTTGCCAATTTCCACGGCCAGTTTCAGGCTCTCGTAGATGTCTGGGGTAATGTTGTTGATCATGTCGTTAAAAGAGGACATCAGGGTCTCCGTGCTCTTTATTCACTGAAAATTTTAGGCGGCCAGTTTACGGCGGTTATACAAACCGCCCAACAAACCGGTGAAGCATCCGATGAGTAACCCGCCGACGTGGGCGGCGTTGGCGATTTCGCCGAAACCGATCATCGAGATCAGCCCGGACATGCACACCAGCAACCACACCAGCATCATTACCAGCACGCCGCGCGGCAGGCGATAAGCCGGGTTCGGCGCCAGCAGCTGGAAGATCCAGCAATGCCCGAGCAAACCGTAGAGTACGCCGGACAGGCCGCCGAACAGGGTCGCGCCGCTCCAGGCAAATTGCGCGTAATTGGAAACGAGGCTGAACAGCAGCGTCAGACCGATCAGGTTGATGCTGCCCTGGCGGGACTCGATACGCCGGCCCAGCTCCCAGTACCACATGCCGTTCATGGCCAGATGGAGAATGCCGAAGTGGATCAGCATCGGCGTGACCAGACGCCACCACTGCCCCGCCGCGAGGCTGTCGGCCAGCGGTGTGAAATGGATGTACTCGCCGACTACCTGAAAATCGAGGAAGGTCAGCCAGCGCAGCGTTTGCAGGTTTTCGCCGAGATACGTCAGCCCGCCAACGATCAGGCACAACAACAGGATGAACCCGGTGGCCTTGGCGTATTTCAGTTGCTCGGCAAAGCTCGGCCGCTTGAAGGTCTGCGCAACGGGGATGTCCAGTGTTTGCTCGGGATCACCCGCCGGGAAGCGTTCGTACAACGAGCGCACGTCTTCGCTGATTTCCGCGGGTGCCCACAGCACTTGTTCGCCGGCCTCTTCGCTGACGCGATGTGGCACTTGCATGCGTTGCAGCAGCTTGACGAAACCACTCAGGTCCACCGCCAACGGCAGACGCAATACCGCTACCGCAGTCATTGCAGCACC
Organism: Pseudomonas sp. 43A; assembly: GCF_013363935.1. Taxonomy (NCBI): domain Bacteria; kingdom Pseudomonadati; phylum Pseudomonadota; class Gammaproteobacteria; order Pseudomonadales; family Pseudomonadaceae; genus Pseudomonas; species Pseudomonas sp. 43A. The sequence goes on along the minus strand of NZ_CP054880.1, from coordinate 3,277,962 downwards.
TCCGGCCGCTCGACATCGACCCAGACAAATTTATGCGGATCCAGACGGGTTTCCTGATCCAGACGATAGGCGACCAGTTTGCCGTAGAGCACCGCGCTGTAATCCAGACACGCGAGGTTCGGGCGGATCGGCGCCGGTTTGCCGCTGCGCCAGTAGTGGCCGACGAAGAGCAACGGCTCGTCGACGCCGTAGCGCAGCAAGTTGTTTTTTTCACTGGAGGTCAGCGGCTTCTGCGCCACCGGATCTGGCAGTGCATCAGGCTGGAAAACGATATCGCCGTAAGTCTTCGGGTCGTCTTCCCAGAACTTGGTGCGGAAGAACGAGCGCACCAGACCATCGCCGCTGGTCATGGTCAGGCCATCCGGCAGGCGCATGTCGGTGCCGCGCAGCAGGCGGTCGAACACGGTGCAGGCGAAGCTGTCCGGCACGGCCGAGGCCTGCAGGAAGTGTTCATCGATGCAGCCATTGGGGAACAGCGCGCGCAGCGGTTCGATCAGGCCGGCATCCCAACAGGCATGCACAACCCGGAAGCGTCCGGCGTCGACAAACAGCGGCAGCTCATAGAACCAGCGCTGGAAATCATGCCAGTCGCCGGGATGATCTTCGAACTGGGTCAGGGTTTCGTGCAGCAGGCGCGCATGGCGCGGCGTGTGTTCGCGGACGAACTGCTTGCCGCTGCCCGGCAGCGCCGGCGTGCTCCAGCCCAGAGCATTGAATTCGTGGTTGCCCATGATGCACAAGGCCTGACCGGCCTCGACCATATCGTGGACGATGTGCAGCGCCTCGCGAATGCGCGGGCCACGGTCGATAATGTCGCCGACGAACACGGCCATGCGCGATGGATGCCGCCAGACCCCGCCCTGCTTGTGATAACCGAGTCGGTCAAGCAAGTGTTCGAGGGTCAGGGCGCATCCGTGCACGTCACCGATCAGGTCATAACTGCGCGCGGGATCGAGCATCAGTCGCCTCCACCGCCCAGCTTGCTGCCCCAGCCGAGCTTGGTGCGGCAGACTTCGTAGTAGTTGTGATCCAGAGGATGAATCAGCCGCAGTTTCTGCGCTTTCTTGCTGACGGTGATGGTGTCGCCCGGCGCGCAGGTGAAATGGTTCTGCCCGTCGCAGGAGACTTGCGGGTAAATCTGCATGTTTTTCGACACGACGATTTTCAGCTCACTGTTGCCATCGACCACAATTGGCCTGCTCGACAACATATGGGGGTACATCGGCACGATCACAATGGCATCGAGCTTGGGATGCATGATCGGCCCGCCGGCAGACAGCGCGTACGCGGTTGAACCGGTCGGCGTCGCGACGATCAGGCCGTCGGCCTTCTGGCTGCAAACGAACTGGCCGTCGATGTACAACTCGAACTCAATCATCCGCGTCGATTTGCCGGGGTGCAGCACCACGTCGTTGAGCGCATCGCCCTGGCCGATGGCCTCGGCATGCCGGCGCACTTCGGCTTGCAGCAGGAAGCGGTTTTCCACCAGATAGTGGCCGTCGAGCACTTTGGCGACTTCGACTTCCAGCTCGTCCGGGCGAATATCGGTGAGGAAGCCGAGGCTGCCACGGTTGATTCCCAGCACCGGGATATTGTGTTTGGCCAGCGCTCGCGCGGCGCCGAGCAGGCTGCCGTCACCGCCGACGACGATGACCATGTCGCAGACTTCACCGAGCATCTTGCGCGACGAGGTTTGCAGGCCGTGGCCCGGCAGGACTTCGGCGATGGTGTCTTCGAGGATCACATGCAGGTGACGATCGAGCAGAAACCGTTTCAGTCGGCGGACGGTATCCAGCACCTGGGAACTGCCCAGGCGACCGATGATGCCGATATTGCGAAATTGCTCCATGAGACCTCTGCGGACAATCGAAAACGCGAAAAAACCGATTATGGGCGAAAGCGCCGGTTAGACAAAATCCTTTCAGCCTCAAGGGTGTGCTCGTGTTTACGGCTATGCTCGCAAGATGATCCTATTTCCCGACTTGCTGCAGTTGCCCCACCAATTACGCCATCCGGAAGTGCGTGATCTGGCGTGGGTGATCCTCGCCCCGCCGATGCTCGCCAGCACGCCGTGGCCGCAGCGCCATCCGCTGGCCGGCAGCGATTGGGTGCACGATCCCGAACGCCTGGAACACTGGTTGCGCCAGCTCGACCGCGACAGTTATGGCCTGCTGCATTGGTTGTCGCAGGCGCGCACGCGGCGCCTTGGCCTGTATTACGAGCGGCTGTGGCAGTTTGCCGTGGAGCATGCGCCGGGGATTGAACTGATCGCGGCCAATCTGCCGATCCGCCGCGAGGGCCACACCCTCGGTGAACTGGACATGTTGCTGCGTGACCGCGATGGCGTGCATCACCTCGAACTGGCGATCAAGCTTTACCTCGGCCCGCAGAATGGCGATGGCCGTGATTCGGCGCAGTGGCTGGGGCCGGGTTGTCATGATCGGCTCGATCGTAAACTGGCGCATCTGGCCGAGCATCAGTTGCCGATCTCGGCGCGTCCGGAAAGTCGCGAAGTGCTCGCGGCGCTGGATATCGAGGTGTTCAGCGCGCAGCTGTGGCTGGGCGGATATCTGCTCTACCCGTGGCCGGGGCAGTCCGAGTCACCGAGCGGTGCGCATCCGCAGCATTTGCGCGGTAGCTGGTTGCATCAAAAGGATTGGCAGGCGTTTGTCGCGCAACGCCCGGCCGGACGCTGGCAACCCCTGCCCCGCCACGCCTGGCTGGCGCCGGCGCATTATCCGGCGGATCAGACGTGGACTTTGGAGCATTTACGGATGTGGCTGGAAGACCTGGAGCCGCTGGCACCGGCACAGCTGATGGTGCGCCTGATCGAGAATGCGCAGGGGGAATGGGAAGAGGCTGAGCGGTTGTTTCTGGTCTCGGACCTTTGGCCGAATGTGCCCGGCCAGGCCTGAGATTTTTGGCGTTTGATATGACCCCTTCGCGAGCAAGCTCGCTCCCACATTTGGACTGCATTTCAAATGTAGGGAGATGAGATGCATTCCCCTGTGGGAGCGAGCTTGCTCGCGAAGGGGTCGACTCGGTCTACAGGGAAAGCCGCAAAGCCAATGCCGCCAACGTCACCAACAACACCGGCACCGTCAACACAATCCCGACCCGGAAGTAATACCCCCAGCCAATGTGAATGCCCTTGCGCTCCAGCACATGCAGCCACAGCAAAGTGGCCAGACTGCCAATCGGCGTAATCTTCGGCCCCAGATCACTGCCAATCACGTTGGCATAGATCATCGCCTCCTTGACCACTCCGCTGGCCTGACTGGCATCGATCGACAACAAACCAATCAACACCGTCGGCAAGTTATTCATGATCGACGACAGCAACGCCGTCAGCACCCCGGTGCCCATCGCAGCGCCCCACACACCATGACCGGCGAAGACATCCAGCCAACCGGCCAGATACCCGGTCAGCCCGGCATTGCGCAGGCCATAGACCACCAGGTACATGCCCAGCGAGAAAATCACGATCTGCCACGGCGCTTCTTTCATCACCTTGCGCGTGGAAATCTTGTGGCCACGGGCGGCGATGCCCAGCAGCAGCGCGGCGCACACGGCGGAAATCGCACTGATCGGAATGCCCAATGGTTCCAGCGCAAAGCAACCGATCAGCAGGATCACCAGCACCGCCCAACCGGCATAAAACGTGGCTTTGTCGTGGATCGCCGTCTCTGGATGTTCGAGTTGTTCGGGGTCGTAAGCCGCCGGAATGTCACGGCGGAAAAACCATAGCAACATGCCCAGCGTCGCCGCCACGCTGACGAAGTTCACCGGCACCATCACCGCCGCGTAGCGGTTGAAGCCGATGTGAAAGAAATCCGCCGAGACGATGTTGACCAGGTTCGACACCACCAGCGGCAGGCTCGCGGTATCGGCGATGAAGCCTGCGCCCATGACGAAGGCCAATGTCGCCGCCGGAGAAAAGCGCAGTGCCAGCAGCATCGAAATCACGATCGGCGTGAGAATCAATGCCGCGCCGTCGTTGGCAAACAGTGCCGACACCAGCGCGCCGAGCAGCACCATAAAGGCAAACAGCTTACGCCCACTGCCCCGTCCCCAGCGCGCCACGTGCAATGCGGCCCAATTGAAGAAACCGGCTTCGTCGAGCAACAGACTGATGATGATCAGCGCGACGAAGGTGCCGGTAGCGTTCCAGATGATCTGCCACACCAGCGGGATATCGCTCAGGTGTACAACGCCGAAGATCAGCGCCAGCACCGCGCCAAGCGTCGCACTCCAGCCGACGCCAAGGCCTTTGGGTTGCCAGATGACAAGGGTGATGGTCAGCAGGAAAATCAGTGACGCAGCGAGCATCCGCGACAGCCTTAAATTAAGTAGAAGAGATAAACACTAAAAACTGTGGGAGCGAGCTTGCTCGCGAAGGCGGACTGTCAGTCACCCATCATGGGTGACTGATGGCCCCTTCGCGAGCAAGCTCGCTCCCACAGGATCTCTGTTGTGCCAGGGATTTGGGTGAGCTTACTTCTTGTGTTGCTCTACGAATTGTCCGTAAGCATTGATAAAACTCTGCAGAAAAGGTTTCACCGACTCACTCAATTTGCCCGCCTCATCAAACGCCGAACCTGCCCCGCCCAGATACGCTTCCGGCTGCTGCATGCACGGCACATTGAGAAACACGAACGACTGCCGCAGATGCTGATTCGCGCCGAAACCACCGATGGCGCCGGGCGATACACTGATCACCGCCCCCGGTTTGCCACTCCAGACAGCTTTGCCGTAAGGCCGCGAGCCGACATCGATGGCATTCTTCAACGGCGCCGGCACCGAACGGTTGTATTCGGGCGTGACAAACAGCACCGCGTCGGATGAACCCACTTTTTCCCGGAAAGTGCTGTAGGCTGCCGGCGGTGAATCACCGTCGATATCTTCGTTATAAAGTGGCAGATCGCCAATTTCGACAATCTCAAGCTTGAGGTTCGCCGGCGCCAGCTCCGCCAGTGCCAGGGCGACTTTGCGATTGATCGATGCTTTTCGCAGGCTACCGACCACTACAGCGACGTTGTAGACATTGCTCATGGGAGACTCTCGATGGTCCGTGGGAGGAGCCCGTAGTTATAGATGATCCGGTGACGATTCCACCAGCACACAATGGGAAATTCCCGCGCGCTGATTATTTTTTTCCTGTAGGAAAACTTACAGGCCTTGATGGCGGTCTACCAAGCCGCAAATCAAGCGTTTTATCTCCAGAGGTTCTAAGCAGATGGCAGCAGTACTGGTCGGTCAGTTCCATGCAAGAGATGCGGAAGGCCGCGTTTATTCCGTGCATGAGTTCCAGGAATCCAACCCGTCGGCAGACGGTTCCACTGGCTCGGAGCCCATTTACAAACTGGCCATTGGCGATCGCGTCAACAAGGTCAACGAGAACGAGTTTCTTCTGGTTCAGTCAGGCATCACCCTGATCCGCGAACCCGAGCCAACCGTCGCTTCATAACTGACCGTTATGAGCAGAAGTCATATGCGCAGACTTGGGGTAGGATTCAGCCACTGACCCCACCTGCTGAACATGGACTTCACGCATGCGTTTACGTCATATCGAAGTGATTCAGGCGCTCTTGCAGACCGGTCACCTGGGCACCGCCGCCGAATGGTTGCAGTTGCCGGTGGCCGAGGTCGAAGAGCGTTTGCGCGAAGCCGAGAGTCAGTTGGGGTTCATGCTGTTCGCCAGCGTGCGCGGACGCCTGCAATCGACGCCGGAAGCACGAGCGTTGCAGGTGGAAATCGCCCACGTTTATGAAGCGCTGGAACCGGTGCAACGCCTGGCCAGCAGCCTCAAGCAATACCTCGCCCCGCCACTGCGCATCATCGGCACACCGCCGCTGGCGCAACAATTACTCCCGCAAAGTCTCGCCGCCCTGCGCCGACGCCTGCCCGATGCACCGTGCAGCCTGCTCAGCGCGCCGACCCGCGATATCGTCCGCAGCCTGTTGTTGCGCGAAAGCGATCTGGGCTTGAGCCTGCACGATCCCGAACACCCCGACATTGATTGCCGGCCACTTTCCCAGGGCAAGCTGCAACTGCTCGCACCCCACGGCTGGCTGCAACCAAAACAGAAATACATTTCCCTGCAGGACCTGGCCGGTCAGACGATGGTCGGCCTCGAAGGCCAGGACCCGCTGAGCCCGGCGCTGGAAAACAAACTCCAGGCGTTGCGCCCGGCACCGAGCATCCAGACCCGCGTGCAAACCCATCAGATGATGCGCAGCATGGTCGAGGCCGGCGAAGGCCTGGCCATCGTCGACCCGTTCACCGCACTGGGCGCACGCTCTGCCGGGCTGGATGTCTGCCCGCTGTCACCGGCCGTACCGATCAGCCTCTACGCCCTGACCTTCAAGCACGCCGCGCCGTCAGCGGCGATTCAGACTCTGCTCACCATCGTCACGGAACAAGCCGAGGCGATGCTGGCGAGCTAAGCGAATTTTCCAGAGGATTATCGAACAATCGGTACCAGAACAGCGCTACTTCGGCGGTGTTTGGATCAATGCCGCGATAACGCAACTGGTCCACGCCACCAATCACGTAGCCGCAACGCTCATACAACCGACAAGCGCCAAGGTTGTTGTTCTGGGTTTCGAGCATGATCCCCGGCAGTTTTTTCTTGCGGCTCCAGAACTGCGCGACATCCAGCAACGCCTTGGCCACGCCATGCCGCCGGGCCGGCGCATGCACCGCCAGCTCATCGATATGCGCGAAGCCGTTCCAGTTGGTGCTGATCACCAGATGGCCAACCGGCTCATCGTCGAGATAGGCCATGAAAATCGCGCTGGCCGGCGCGTTGTGGAAAGCGCTGAATTCCTCCGGATCGATGCCGTAGCACTTGCGATACGGCACGATTGGCGTCACCCGCCACTGCTCGACTGGCTGGCCAATCACGGCAGCGCCATAGGCGGCAACCTCGAAACTGAAGTCGCTGCCCCAGATATACGGCGCAAAGCCTTCATCGGCAACCCGCACCGACAGCCCTGGGTATTTCGGATTCATGACCGGTTGCATACTGGGAAAAGTCCTCATTCCTTGACGCAATCGACGGTGTATTGCCGTCCATTGCCCTCGTCTTCGTGCTGCAATCCATGCACATCCGCGACAAAACCGGGGAAGCTGCTATCGAACGTGCGAGCGAATTTCAGATAATCAATGATCGAGCGGGTCGATTCGGTAAAGCGTTCGCCGGGCATGATCAATGGAATCCCCGGCGGATACGGTACTAGCATGACCGCAGCAATCCTGCCTTCCAGCTCATCGATCGGCACCGCCTCGACTTCGCCGCGCACCAGATGATCGTAGGCGTGAGCCGGTTTCATGGCAATTTCCGGAAGCACGGTGTACATGCGTTTGAGGTGTTTGGCTGTGGCGTTGCTGCGGTAGCAGGTGTGCAGTTGATCGCACAAATCACGCAGGCCCATGCCGCGATAACGCGCGGTGTCTTGCTGGGCGACGCACGGCAGGCAACTGTCGAGGCGCACGTTGGCGTCGTAACTGCGCTTGAACTCCAGCAGTTCAGTGAGCAGCGTGCTCCACTTGCCTTTGGTGATGCCCATCGAAAACAACACCAGAAAGGAATACAAGCCTGTTTTTTCGACGACCAACCCACGCTCCCAGAGAAACTTGCTGACCACCGCCGCCGGAATGCCCTTCTCGCTCAGCGCACCGCCAGCGTTCAGCCCTGGCATCACCAGCGTGACTTTGATCGGATCGAGCAAAACGTAATCGTCACTGACCTCACCAAAGCCGTGCCATTCGGCATCCGGTTGCAATAACCAGTCTGCGGTCTGCACGCGGTCGATGCCTTCGACACCCGGCGGCTGCCAGATCGAAAACCACCAGTCATCAGCGGCAATGTGCTGACGCAAATTGGCCAGCGCGCGACGAAAGCTCAGGGCTTCATCAAAGGTTTCCTGCAACAGCGAACGACCGGCCGGGCCTTCCATCATCGCCGACGCGACGTCCAGCGAGGCGATGATGCTGTACTGCGGCGACGTCGAGATGTGCATCATGAACGCTTCGTTGAAACGGTCGCGATCCAGCTGCCGCGCACCGCCATCCTGCACATGAATCATCGACGCCTGACTGAACGCGGCGAGCAGTTTGTGCGTGGAATGGGTGGTGAACACCAGCGGGCTGTCTTCGCTACGCGAAGTGGCCATGCCATAGCGCCCGGCGAAAAACTCATGAAACGCCGCGTAGGCGTACCAGGCTTCGTCGAAATGCAGGACCTCGACGCTGTTGCCGAGGCTTTGCTTGATCAGTTCGGCGTTGTAGCAGAGGCCGTCGTAGGTCGAGTTAGTCACCACGGCGAGTTTGACTTTCGGCGCACGGCCCTTGGTCAACGGACTGGCGTCGATCTTCGCTTGAATCGATTCGCGGCTGAATTCGCTCAGCGGAATCGGCCCGATAATGCCCAGCTCATTGCGCTCCGGGCACAGGTACAGCGGAATCGCCCCGGTCATGATGATCGCGTGCAACACCGACTTGTGGCAGTTGCGATCGACCAGCACCAGATCATCGCGCCCGACCATCGAGTGCCAGACAATCTTGTTGGCGGTCGAGGTGCCATTGATCACGAAAAAGGTGTGATCGGCGCCGAAATTGCGCGCAGCACGTGCTTCTGCTTCGGCGAGCGGCCCGGTGTGATCGAGCAGCGAGCCGAGTTCCGGCACCGACACCGACAAATCCGAACGCAGGGTGTTTTCGCCAAAAAACTGGTGAAACGCCTGCCCCACCGGACTCTTGTGATAGGCCACACCGCCGCCATGTCCGGGGGTGTGCCAGGAATAATTGGAATCGGCGGTGTGCTGCACCAGCGCCTTGAAAAACGGCGGCAGCAAACCATCCAGATACTTGCGCGCCGCCCGTGCTACTTGCCGGGCCAGAAACGGCACGGTGTCTTCGAACAGATAGAGGATGCCACGCAGTTGATTGAGCTCGGCCATGGCATCGGCCGGCGCGTTTTCCAGGGTGACTTGCTCGCCAAGGGCGAAGATCGGCAGATCCGGCGCACGCACCCGCGCCAGTCCGATCAATTCAGCCATGTTCTGCAAAAGGTGCGAGTTGGTGCTGGCGTCCTCGGCGGCGATCAGCATGCACGCGAGGCCATGATGGGTCGACGCCACCAACCGCCCTTCGGCGTAGTCGATGGCCGAAACGATATTGAAACCTTCCTGCTCCAACTCCCGGGCGATGCCACGGATACGGTCACCGGCGACCGTGTCGGCCTTGATGTCGCGATGGACGATCAACACCGGAAACTTCAAATCTTTGTACATGAGGCTCAGTGTCCTGAGGCGGCAGGTTTGCAGCTGCCAATGCACTCAGGGTAGAGGGTTGCAGCGAAAGTGGCGAGGGTGGCCACTTGGCTTCATGCCGCCAAAAGCAAAGATCGCAGCCTGGGCTGCGATCTTTTGGTCTTTCAAGCCTGCGCGTCGGCTTCGGCAATCTGCGTCCACATCGCCGGTCCACCGGCAGACTTGGCGATAATCTCCAGCCGCACCAGATGCGCCGCCAATTCATCTTCAGTCGCACGAATGATCCGCGCAGGCTGGCGATCGGCCGGCAAGCGACGAATCTCGGTCGCGGAGTTGTCTGCGCCCTCGCCCGAGCCATTACCATCCGACGCATTGCCCGCCAGCGACAGACTGGTCTGGCCACCGGTCATGGTCAGGTAGACGTCGGCGAGAATCTCCGAGTCGAGCAAGGCGCCGTGCAATTCACGGCCGGAGTTGTCGACACCATAACGTTTGCACAACGCATCGAGGCTGTTGCGCTGCCCCGGGTGACGTTCCCGGGCCATCATCAGGGTGTCGAGAATCGAGCAGTGCTGGGTGATGTCGGCGCGATCCTGCCGGCCCATCAAGGCGAATTCGTTGTTGATGAAGCCAACGTCGAACGCCGCGTTGTGGATGATCAGCTGCGCGCCTTTGATGAACTCGAAGAACTCATCGGCGACTTCGGCGAAACGCGGCTTGCCGACGAGGAATTCGTTGGTGATGCCGTGAACGCCGATGGCGCCTTCATCACTCTCGCGATCCGGTTGCAGGTAAACGTGAAAATGCCGGCCGGTCAGGCGCCGACCGATCAGTTCGACACAACCGATTTCAATGATCCGGTGACCATCGGTCACCGGCATGCCGGTGGTTTCGGTATCGAGTACAACGGATCTGGTGGCCATCAGTGTTCAGCTCTCAACGGGTCGATCTTGCAAAAAACGCGGATGTTAACACGCTCGGCGGGGTGTTTCAGGCAGACCGTGGCGTCCCATTCGCGAGCAAGCTCGCTCCCACAGTGGATGTGTGTTGTGAACACGATCCAGTGTGGGAGCGAGCTTGCTCGCGAATGGCCGCACCACGGTTCAGAAGCGAAATCAGGACTGCTTGTAACCGCGAACCTCATCCACCCCACGATTCGCCAACTGGTCCGCTCGCTCGTTACCGTGATGGCCAATATGCCCACGCACCCATTTCCAGGTGACCTTGTGGCGGTTGACCTGCTCGTCCAGCTCTTTCCACAGATCAGCGTTTTTCACCGGCTCTTTCGCTGCGGTTTTCCAGCCACGCTTTTTCCAGTTGGCCATCCACTCGTTGATGCCCTTCATCACGTACTGCGAGTCGGTCACCAACAGCACTTCACACGGTCGCTTCAAGGCCTCGAGGCCGCGAATCGCGCCGAGCAGTTCCATGCGGTTATTGGTGGTGTTGGCTTCGCCACCCCACAGTTCCTTCTCGACGCCCTTGCACACCAGCAAGGCGCCCCAGCCGCCCGGGCCGGGGTTGCCCTTGCAGGCGCCGTCAGTAAACAGCTCTACGGTGTCGACACTTTCAACGCTTTCGCTCATGCCACTCTATCCAGAATAAATGCCTGTCTTGCCGATCACGGACCGACAATGACCGAGGCCAGGACAAGCCCGGCCACGAATAAAAGAAGGTTTACGGTTCGATGCGCCGACGATTGACCTTGGCCATCGGCAGCGGAATTAGCTTGCCCATCGGCTCGCGACGCTCCTGACGTAACGGCCGCAGCCCGACCACAATCTTGCGCGCGACCAGTAAATAGAAGCCGCCGCCCGACAGTTGCCAGTCACCAGCCTTGCGTTCCCAGCCGGCCAGTCGGGCCTGCCACTTGGCTGACGCGAGCGGCGGACGATAGCACCCGAAGCGGCGTTTCTCCAGCGCGAAGCCCAGCAGATTGAGCCAGTCGGCGACCCGTGCCGGTGAGATGCAGCGCGCCTGACGCAAGGCGTCGTGAGCAAAAACATGGCGCAAGCCCCAAGTGCTCCACGGGTTGATTCCGATGATCAGCAAATGCCCACCGGGGCGCACGCTGCTCGCCGCTTCACGCAACAAACCGTGGGGTGACAGGCAGAAATCCAGACCGTGCTGCATCACCACCACGTCGGCGGCGTGCTCGCTCAGCGGCCAGGCCTGCTCTTCGCAGACGATCTCGACGCCGGGCAACGGCGCGCCAAGACGCACGTTACGCTGCACTTGCGGCGCTGCCGGCGGGGTTTCGGCCGATGGCCCGTAGTGCACCAGATAGCCGCCAAAGAAGCGGCCCAACTCGTCTTCGAGCATGCGCCGCTCTTCATCGAGCAGAAATTGCCCGAGCGGGCCGGACAGCCATTCACGGGCTGCACCGATCAGGGCCAGCCAGTCAGGATCAGCCTGTGCGAACGCTTTATCACTCATCGCATTCTCCAAAGCGCCAGGAACTACTAAGATGCGCCAATGTTTTCCGCTTGGCGAATTCCGACGATGATACAGATCAGTGCCCTGCCCGCGTTCACCGACAACTACATCTGGTTGTTACAGGATCACCGCACCCAGCGCTGCGCGGTGGTCGACCCGGGCGATGCCGCGCCGGTGCAGGCGTGGCTCGAAGCGCATCCGGGCTGGGTGTTGAGCGATATTCTGATCACTCACCACCATCATGATCACGTCGGCGGCGTCGAACGCCTGAAAGCGCTGAGCGGTGCGAAAGTCTACGGCCCCGCCAGCGAAAGCATTCCAGAGCGCGATGTGGCGCTCAAGGACAACGACACGGTCAGCGTGCTCGGCTGGGACTTCGATGTCTATGCGGTGCCCGGTCACACTTTGGGCCACATTGCCTATTACCACCACGGCTTGCTGTTCTGCGGCGACACGCTGTTCGCTGCCGGTTGCGGACGTTTGTTTGAAGGTACGCCGGAGCAAATGCACCACTCGCTCAGCCGCCTCGCCGCTTTGCCCGAAGATACGCTGGTCTACTGCACCCATGAATACACCCTGAGCAATCTGAAGTTTGCCGCTGCCGTCGAGCCGAGCAACCCGGACATTGCCGCCCGTCTGGAAAAAGTCAGCCAGCAACGGCAAAACGGTGTGATGACCCTGCCCTCGACTCTGGCCCTGGAAAAGCTCACAAACCCGTTTTTGCGGACCACTGAAACATTAGTTACACAAAAAGTGGACGAACGGGCAGGCGCTCAAAACCGGGCGCCGAGTGAGGTATTTGCGGCTCTGCGGGCCTGGAAAGATACGTTCTAAGTGACCCGCCACTTGGTACAAAAATTCTGAATGGTTGACCTAGGGGGGTGCGCTTTCTAGAATCGCCCGACATTTTTGCCCGGAACTTACTTCCAGCCAATGTCGTCATCCATACGTAAGTCCGTCAATTCAGACGCATTGACCCGCTTGGCGCAAGCCATCGCGGTGGCTGTGTCCGCCACGCTGGCGGGCTGCTCCAGCCATGCTCCGCAGACTGAAGCGACCCATACGCCGAACATTGCTGCGCGAGCCAAGCAGAAGCCGATCTGGCTGACCGAAAAGCCCAGCCCACAGGTTCCTCAGGACATCTGGGAACGCATGCGCCAGGGCTTTCAGCTGCAGGAAGGCCTCGGCGTCAACCCGCGCATCGAGCAACAGCGCCTGTGGTTCGCCAGCAATCCCTCTTTCCTCGAGAACGCCGGTGAACGCGGCAGTCTCTATATTCACTACATCGTCGAACGCCTCGAAGAACGCAACATGCCGTTGGAACTGGCCCTGCTGCCAGTGATTGAAAGCGCCTATAACCCGATGGCCTATTCCCGGGCCGACGCTGTCGGACTGTGGCAATTCATTCCGTCCACCGGGCGTTACTTCAACCTGCGGCAGACCCGCTTCTATGACGGCCGTCGCGATATCACCGCATCGACCACAGCAGCGATGGATTACCTGACCCGTCTGCACGACATGTTCAACGGCGACTGGTTGCTGGCCCTGGCGGCGTACAACGCCGGCGAAGGCACGGTCAGCCGCGCCATCGAGCGTAACGAAAAGCTCGGCCTGCCAACCGACTACTGGAACCTGCCGCTGCCGGCGGAAACCCAGGCGTACGTGCCGAAGTTGCTGGCACTGTCGCAAGTGGTGCTGGCGCCAGAAGCTTACGGGGTGAACCTCAACCCGATTGCCAACGAACCATACTTCCAGGTCGTCGAAATCAACCAGCGCATGGATTTGTCCAAGGTTGCAGCGGTGGCCAATATCGACGAAGACGAACTGTTCCAGCTCAACCCGGCGTTCAAGCAGCGCACCACCATCGACGGCCCTCAGCATTTGCTGGTGCCGACGTCGAAGGCGCAATTGCTGACCGCCAGTTTGCAGACCATGCGACCTGACGAACTGATCAGCCCGCGTTCGCTGAAACCGGTGTTCGAAGGCGCTGACCCATCGGAAGTGGCCAAGCTCAAGCGTGCTTATCGCGTGAAGCGTGGCGACAACCTTGGTTCCATCGCCAAGGCCAACAAGGTCGAAGTCAAGGATCTGCAACGCTGGAACAAGCTGACCGGCAAGAACCTCAAGGTTGGCCAGACGCTGGTGATGCAAGACACCACCAAGCGCGCGCCGGCTCGCAAGTCTGGGCGCGTCAATACAGTGATTGCGGCCAACAGCAAGAGCAAAGGCAAGGACGACAGCGCGCAGCAGACTCAGTACAAGGTCAAACGCGGCGACACGCTGTATGTAGTGGCCAAGCGATTCAACGTTGAGATGCAGCATCTCAAGCGCTGGAATCCGGGTGCGGGCAAGGCACTCAAGCCTGGGCAGATGCTCACGGTTTATCAGCCGCACTGACAGAAGAGCCCCTGAGATTTCGGGGGCTTTTTTTTGATCACGTTTTTGTGGTGTGCTTTAGATCCATCCCCCTCACCCCAGCCCTCTCCCCAAGGGGCGAGGGCTGGGGTGAGGGAGCCGATCGGGGGCTTTTCAAAATCTGAGTTCGACTTGGTATCGCACGTCGGTGCAACCCTCCAATGCACCGCGTTCAGTCCCCTCGCCCTCCGGGAGAGGGTTAGGGTGAGGGGCTTTTCAAAACGTAAGTTCGGCTCGACAGTTCAGGTCGGCGTAGCTCGAAGAAACAACTCGGTCAGTCCCCTCTCCCTCTGGGAGAGGGTTAGGGTGAGGGGCTCTTCGCGCAAACGATTAACCCCGCATTAACCCGCATCTTTTTCCTGTCCAGACAAGCTGTTACTGTACGGCCCACAAAGCCCAAGCCGCCTGGATCAGATCTGACTTGAAGCGTCCCCTCCTCCTGCTCCTGATCAGCCTGGCCTTGAGCTCAACCGCAAGCGCGACGATTACCGAAAGTCACGGTTATGCGCAGTTCGGCACGCTCAAGTACCCGGCCAGATTTACCCACTTCGACTGGGTCAACCCGCAAGCGCCCAAGGGCGGTACGTTGCGGGTGATGGCGTTCGGCACCTTCGATACGGTCAACCCGTACACCTTCAAGGGCACCAGCCCGGTGACCACGGCGAACTTCCTCCAGTACGGCATCAATGAGCTGAACGAGCCGTTGATGGTCGGCACCGGCCAGTATTCGCCGTCCGGCGACGAACCGGCGTCGAGTTACGGCTTGATCGCGCAATCGGTGGAGTACAGCGAAGATCGCAGCTGGGTGGTGTTCAATTTGCGCCCGGAAGCGCGTTTCCACGACGGCACACCGATCACAGCCTATGACGTAGCGTTCTCCTATCGAACGCTGCTCAAGGACGGTCATCCGTTGTACCGCACCGCCCTGCAGGAAGTGCTGCGGGTCGACATTCTCAACAAACAGCGCATTCGCTTCGTGCTCAAGCGCTCGGGCAATCCGCTGTTGATCCTGCGCCTCGGTGAACTGCCGGTGCTGCCGCAGCATTACTGGAAAGACCGCGATTTCAAGGCCACCACCTTCGAACCGCCACTGGGCAGCGGCCCCTATCGCATCACTTCGGTGACGCCGGGCCGGCAGTTGATCTTCGAACGGGTCAAGGATTACTGGGGCAAGGACCTGGCGGTCAATCGCGGCAAGTACAACTTCGATCGCATGGAAGTCGAATTCTATCGCGACAGCGATGTCGCCTTCGAAGCGTTCAAGGCTGGCGAATTCGACATCTACATCGAGCATCAGGCGAAGAACTGGGCCAACGGCTACAACTTCCCCGCCGTGCGCCGTGGCGACGTGATCAAGGCGCAGATCCCGCACCAGATCCCGACTCAGACTCAGGGCCTGTTCATGAACACCCGCCGCGCTACGTTCTCGGACGTGAAGACCCGCGAAGCGCTGGGTCTGATGTTCGACTTCGAGTGGACCAACCGCGCACTGTTCAGCGATGCCTACAAGCGCACCACCAGTTACTACCCCAACAGTGAATTCACAACTACCGGCCTGCCGGTCGGGCATGAATGGCTGATGCTCAAGCCTTACAAGGAGCAACTGCCGGCCAAGCTGTTCACCGAACCGTTCACGTTGCCGCAAACCGACGGTCGCGGCATCCCCCGGGAAACCATGCGCAAGGCACTGGCATTGCTCGCCGAAGCCGGCTGGAAGCTCAACGGCCAACGCCTGCAAAACGCTGACGGCCAACCGCTGCGGTTCGAGCTGTTGCTGGTCAATCCGAACCTGGAGCGCCTTTACCAGCCTTACATCGAGAACCTCAACAGCATCGGCATCGACGCGCGCCTGCGCACGGTGGATCGCGCCCAATACAAACAGCGCCTCGATCAATTTGATTTCGACATGATCTCGATGACACTCAACCAGACCCTTAGCCCGGGCCTTGAGCAGTGGCAGTACTTCCACTCCAGCCAGGTCGGAGTCAAGGGCAGCAAGAATTACGCGGGCATCGCCAATCCGGTGGTCGATCACCTGCTTGAACAATTGCTCGCCGCACGCACTCGCGACGAGCAGGTCGCCGCCGGCAAGGCGCTCGACCGCGTGCTGCTCTGGCAGCACTACAGCATTCCCAACTGGTACCTCAATTATCACCGTCTGGCCTACCGCAACCGGTTGGCCTTCGTCACCACGCCGCCCTACACCCTGGGCCTGAGCGCGTGGTGGCTGAAGTCTTCGGAGAAAGATCGATGAAACCTATCCGCGCCCTGCTCGTCCAGGCCAGCGGCTTGCTGTTCGCCGGGCTGGCCTTTGCCGCCCCGCAACACGCCGTGACCCTGTACAACGAGCCGCCGAAATACCCTGCCGATTTCAAGCATTTCGATTACGTGAATCCCGACGCGCCCAAGGGCGGCGTGTTCCGTCAGGCCGGATTCGGCGGCTTCGACAGCCTCAACCCGTTTATCAGCAAAGGCGTGCCTGCCGATGACGTCGGGCAAATCTACGACACCCTGACCAAGCACAGCCTCGACGAGCCGTTCACCGAATACGGCCTGATCGCCGGCAAAATCGAAAAAGCCCCGGACAACAGCTGGGTGCGTTTCTACCTGCGTCCCGAAGCTCGTTTTCATGACGGCCACCCGGTGCGCGCCGACGACGTGGTGTTCAGCTTCAACACCCTGACCAAGGAAGGCTCGCCACTGTTTCGCGGCTACTACAACGATGTCGCCGAAGTCGTCGCCGAAGACCCTCTCAAAGTGCTGTTCAAGTTCAAACACACCAACAACCGCGAGTTGCCGCTGATCCTCGGCCAATTGCCGGTGCTGCCGAAACACTGGTGGGCCGATCGCGATTTCAACAAGGGCAATCTCGAGATTCCTATGGGCAGCGGCCCGTACAAAGTTGCCGAAGTGAAGGCCGGCCGCTCAGTGCGTTACGAGCGGGTCAAGGATTACTGGGGCAAGGACCTGCCGGTCAATCGCGGTTTCTACAACTTCGACACGATGACCACCGATTACTACCGCGACAACACCGTCGCCCTCGAAGCCCTGAAAGCCGGCCAGTTCGATTACTGGCTGGAGATGGCCGCAAAAAACTGGGCCAACGCCTACAACATTCCGGCCGTCACTGAAGGCCGCCTGATCAAGGAACAGATCGCCAACAGCAACCCGACCGGCATGCAGGGGTTCGTCTTCAACCTGCGCCGCCCGGTGTTTCAGGATGTGCGCGTACGTCAGGCACTGGGCCTGCTGTTCGATTTCGAATGGACCAACAAACAACTGTTCAACGGCGCCTACTTCCGCACCCGCAGCTATTTCGAGAACTCGGAAATGGCCGCCACTGGCCTGCCCGATGCCGATCAACGGACGATCCTTGAGCCGTTCCGCAGCAAACTGCCGGCGCAGGTCTTCAGCGAAGCGTTCGACAACCCCAAGACCGACGCCAGCGGCATGATCCGCACCCAGCAGCGCGAGGCCTATCAACTGCTGCAAGAGGCTGGCTGGAAGATCGTCGACGATAAAATGGTCGACGCCACGGGCAAGCCTGTAGTGATTGAATTCCTGCTCGCGCAGACCGAGTTCGAACGGGTTTTGCTGCCGTTCAAGCGCAACCTCAGCGACCTCGGCATCGAACTGGTGATCCGTCGCGTCGACGTCTCGCAGTACATCAACCGCGTGCGTTCGCGGGACTTCGACATGATGGTCGGCAGCTTCCCGCAGTCCAACTCGCCAGGCAACGAGCAGCGCGAATACTGGATGAGCGCCGCTGCCGATAAGGCCAGCAGCCGTAACACCATGGGTCTGAAGGAGCCGATCGTCGATCAACTGGTGGAAAACCTGATCAACGCCGATTCGCGCAAAAGCCTGGTGGCCCACGCCCGCGCCCTGGATCGTGTGCTGCAATGGGGCTATTACGTGATCCCCAACTGGCACATCAAGACTTGGCGCGTGGCTTATTGGAATCACATCGGCCACCCGAAGGTCTCACCGAAATACGACATCGGCATCAACACCTGGTGGGTCAAGCCTGACGCGAAACCGGCGGTAGAAGTCGAAACCAAATTGCAAGCCGACCCTGCGGGCACGGAGTAATCAGATGCTGGCGTATATTTTTCGGCGACTGCTGCTGATCATCCCGACCCTGTTCGGCATCTTGCTGATCAACTTCGTGATCATCCAGGCCGCGCCCGGTGGCCCGGTGGAACAGATGATCGCCAAGCTCGAAGGCTTCGAAGGCGCCACCAGCCGCATTGCCGGCGGCGGTGCCGAAGTGTCGGTGGCCGGCTCCTCCTATCGCGGCGCACAGGGGCTGGACCCGGCGCTGATCAAGGAAATCGAGCACATGTACGGGTTCGACAAATCGGCCCCGGAACGCCTGTGGATCATGGTCAAGAACTACGCGACCCTGGATTTCGGCGACAGCTTTTTCCGCGACGCCAAGGTCATCGACCTGATCAAGGAAAAGATGCCGGTGTCGATCTCGCTGGGGCTGTGGAGCACGCTGATCATGTACCTGGTGTCGATCCCGCTGGGGATCGCCAAGGCCACGCGGCATGGCAGCCACTTCGACGTCTGGACCAGTTCGGCGATCATCGTCGGCTATGCGATCCCGGCGTTCCTCTTCGCGATCCTGCTGATCGTGGTGTTTGCCGGCGGCAGTTATCTCGACTGGTTCCCGCTGAGAGGACTGACCTCGAACAACTTCGATGAGCTGAGTTTCGGCGGCAAGATTCTTGACTACTTCTGGCACCTCGCGCTGCCAGTGACGGCACTGGTGATCGGCAACTTCGCGACCATGACCCTGCTGACCAAAAACAGCTTCCTCGACGAAATCAACAAACAGTACGTGGTCACCGCCAAGGCCAAAGGCCTGACCCGCCATCGCGTGCTCTACGGCCATGTGTTCCGCAACGCCATGCTGCTGGTGATTGCCGGTTTCCCGTCGGCGTTCATCGGCATCTTCTTCACCGGCTCCTTGCTGGTGGAAGTGATCTTCTCCCTCGACGGTTTGGGCCTGATGAGTTTCGAAGCGGCGATCAACCGCGATTACCCGGTGGTGTTCGGCACCCTGTTCATCTTCACCCTGCTGGGGTTGGTGGTGAAATTGATCGGCGACCTCACCTACACCCTGGTCGATCCGCGCATCGACTTCGAAAGCCGGGAGCATTGAGATGAACCTGTCCCCTCTCAACCGCCGCCGCTTCGAACTGTTCAAGGCCAACAAACGTGGCTGGTGGTCGCTGTGGCTGTTTCTGATCCTGTTCGGGCTGAGCCTCGGCGCCGAGCTGATCGCCAACGACAAGCCGTTGGTGGTGCATTACGACAACAACTGGTACTTCCCGGCGATCAAGCGCTACCCGGAAACCGCCTTCGGCGGCGAATTCCCGCTGGAAGCCAACTACAAGAGCCCGTACATCCGCGAACTGCTCAAGGCCAAGGATGCGTGGGTGCTGTGGGCGCCGATTCCCTACAGCTACCAGAGCATCAATTACGACCTGAAAGTCCCGGCACCGGCGCCGCCCTCGGCGGACAATTTACTGGGCACTGACGACCAGGGCCGCGACGTGCTGGCGCGGGTGATTTACGGTTTCCGCATTTCGGTGCTGTTTGCGCTGACCTTGACTGTGTTGAGTTCGATCATCGGCGTGATTGCCGGCGCGTTGCAGGGTTTCTATGGCGGCTGGGTCGATCTGGCCGGGCAGCGTTTCCTGGAGATCTGGTCGGGGTTACCGGTGCTGTACCTGCTGATCATTCTCGCCAGTTTCGTCCAGCCGAACTTCTGGTGGCTGCTGGGGATCATGCTGCTGTTCTCGTGGATGAGCCTGGTCGACGTGGTGCGCGCCGAGTTCCTCCGTGGCCGTAACCTCGAATACGTGCGTGCGGCGCGGGCGCTGGGCATGCAGAACGGCGCGATCATGTTCCGCCACATCCTGCCCAATGCGATGGTCTCGACCATGACGTTTATGCCGTTCATCCTCACCGGCGCCATCGGCACCCTCACCGCTTTGGACTTCCTCGGTTTCGGCTTGCCGGCCGGCAGTCCGTCGCTGGGTGAACTGGTCGCGCAGGGCAAATCCAACCTGCAAGCGCCGTGGCTGGGCATGAGTGCCTTCGCCGTGCTGGCGTTGATGTTGAGTTTGCTGGTGTTTATCGGCGAGTCCGCTCGCGATGCCTTCGACCCGAGGAAGTGAAATGAATCAGGACAATCTGATCGAAGTGCGCGACCTCGCCGTCGAATTCGGTTTTGGCGAGCGCGTGCACCGGGTCGTCGAAGGCGTGAGTTTCGACATCAAGCGTGGTGAAACCCTCGCGCTGGTCGGCGAATCCGGCTCGGGCAAATCGGTGACCGCGCACTCGATTCTGCGTTTGCTGCCCTACCCGATGGCCCGCCATCCGGCCGGAAGCATCAACTATGCCGGGCAAAACCTGCTGGGCCTGAGCGAAAAAACCATTCGCCATATTCGCGGTAACCGCATCGCGATGATTTTTCAGGAGCCGATGACCTCGCTGAATCCGCTGCACTCGATCGAGAAGCAGATCAACGAAGTCCTCGGCATCCACAAGGGCCTGACCGGCAAAGTCGCGACCAAGCGTACGCTGGAGCTGCTGGAGATGGTCGGCATCCCCGAGCCGCACAAGCGCCTCAAGGCCCTGCCCCACGAATTGTCCGGCGGCCAACGCCAGCGGGTGATGATCGCCATGGCCCTGGCCAACGAGCCGGAACTGCTGATTGCCGACGAACCGACCACGGCGCTGGACGTGACCGTTCAGCTGAAAATTCTCGATCTGCTCAAGGAATTGCAGGCCAGATTGGGCATGTCGCTGTTACTGATCAGTCACGATTTGAACCTGGTGCGAAGAATTGCGCATCGCGTATGTGTCATGCAGCGCGGTTGCATCGTCGAACAGGCATCGTGCGAAGAGCTGTTCCGTTCGCCGCAGCATCCGTACACTCGGGAATTGCTCGGCGCGGAGCCCAGCGGAGGCCCGGCGAGCAATAAAATCGGCGCGCCGCTGCTTGAAGTCGAGGACCTGAAAGTCTGGTTCCCGATCAAGAAAGGCCTGCTCAAGCGCACGGTGGATCACGTCAAGGCAGTGGACGGCATCAATTTCAGCCTGCCGCAGGGTCAGACCCTGGGGATTGTGGGCGAAAGCGGTTCCGGCAAATCCACGCTGGGTCTGGCGATTTTGCGGCTGATCGGCAGCAAAGGCGCGATCCGCTTTGAAGGCAAACAGCTAGACTGCCTGACGCAGAACGAGGTTCGCCCGTTGCGTCGGGAGATGCAGGTGGTGTTTCAGGACCCGTTTGGCAGCCTGAGCCCGCGCATGTGCGTCAGCGATATCGTTGGCGAAGGCCTGCGAATTCACAAGATGGGCACCGCCGAGGAGCAACAGGCGGCGATTATTGCGGCATTGAAGGAGGTAGGTCTGGATCCGGAAACCCGGCACCGCTACCCCCACGAATTTTCCGGTGGGCAACGGCAACGAATCGCCATTGCCCGGGCTTTGGTGCTGAAACCGGCGCTGATCCTGCTGGACGAGCCGACGTCGGCGCTCGACCGGACGGTGCAGCGGCAAGTGGTGGAGCTGTTGCGTTCACTGCAAGCCAAGTACAACCTGACGTATTTGTTTATCAGCCATGATTTGGCTGTCGTCAAAGCGCTGAGCCACCAGTTGATGGTGGTCAAGCATGGCCAAGTGGTCGAACAGGGAGACGCGCAAAGTATTTTTGCCGCCCCCCAACATCCGTATACACAGCAGTTGCTGGAAGCCGCTTTTTTGGCACCAGCCACTGCGCAATAACCTGAAAGAGGAGCAACACATGGGTTTTCTCGCCGGTAAGCGCGTACTGATCGTCGGTGTCGCCAGCAAGCTGTCCATCGCATCCGGCATCGCTGCCGCCATGCATCGCGAGGGCGCTGAGCTTGCCTTCACTTATCAGAACGACAAACTGAAAGGTCGTGTTGAAGAATTCGCCCAAGGCTGGGGTTCGAGCCCTGAGCTGTGCTTCCCGTGCGACGTGGCCAGCGATGAAGAAATCGCCAAGGTCTTCGAAGCACTGAGCAAGAAGTGGGACGGCCTGGACTGCATCGTTCACTCCGTAGGTTTCGCCCCGGGCGACCAACTGGACGGCGACTTCACCGAAGCCACCACCCGTGACGGTTTCCGCATCGCGCACGACATCAGCGCCTACAGCTTCGTGGCCCTGGCCAAAGCCGGTCGCGAAATGATGAAAGGCCGCAACGGCAGCCTGCTGACCCTGTCGTACCTGGGCGCCGAGCGCACCATGCCGAACTACAACGTGATGGGCATGGCCAAGGCTTCGCTGGAAGCTGGCGTACGTTACCTGGCCGGCTCCCTGGGCCCGGACGGCACCCGCGTAAACTGCGTATCGGCTGGCCCGATCCGCACCCTGGCAGCCTCGGGCATCAAGAACTTCCGCAAGATGCTGGCCGCCAACGAAGCGCAAACCCCGCTGCGTCGCAACGTCACCATCGACGAAGTCGGCAACGCCGGCGCCTTCCTGTGCTCCGACCTGGCGTCGGGCATCAGCGGTGAAATCATGTACGTCGACGGCGGCTTCAACACCACCGCCATGGGCAACATCGAAGAGTGATCTTCGCTTAGCCGATAAAAAAACCCGCCGATCTCAGGCGGGTTTTTTTATGCCTGCAACACTGTCCCCTGTGGGAGTGAGCCTGCTCGCGAAGGCGTCCATTCAGTCACCTGTTCATTGCCTGACCCAGCGCTTTCGCGAGCAAGCTCGCTCCCACATGGATTTGTGGTGAACCAGATGTTGTGAACACCGAAGTACCTGTGGGAGTGAGCTTGCTCACGAAGAGGCCGGCACATTCAACAGAGATGTTGCCTGACCGGACGTCTTCGCGAGCAAGCTCGCTTCCACATGGATTTGTGGTGAACCGGGATGTTGTGAACACCGCCCCCCTGTAGGAGTGAGCCTGCTCGCGAAGAGGCCGGCACATTCAACAGAGATGTTGCCTGACCGGACGTCTTCGCGAGCAAGCTCGCTCCCACATGGATTTGTGGTGAACCGGGATGTTGTGAACACCGCCCCCCCCCTGTAGGAGTGAGCCTGCTCGCGATAGCGCTGGGTCAGCCGATGAAGATGTTGAAAGTGTGGACGCTATCGCGAGCAGGCTCACTCCTACAGGGGATCTGCGGTGCATTCACTAACAACCCTTCAACGCCTGCTTATGCGCATACATCGCGCCATCCGCATCCGCCAGCAAGCGATCCACGGTTTCATGGCGTTTCGAATCATATTCAATCTGGCCCACGCTGAAGCGAATCGCATAGCCGCGATGCAGTGTGGCATTACGCTCTTCGAGGATATCCTTGAGCCGCGCCATGATCGTCGTGGTTTCGACATGGCTGGAGCCGGTCAGCAACGCGACAAACTCATCCCCGCCCAGGCGTCCGACCACATCACTCTCGCGAAAGGCAATGCGCAGCACATCGGCAAAGGTCTTCAGCGCACTGTCACCCTCGGCATGGCCGTACAGATCGTTGATCTGCTTGAAGTCATTGAGGTCGAAAAACAGCAAGGTCGCCGGCCGCTCCAGCCGTGCACAGGCGTCCAGCGCATGCTGGGCCAGTTGCTTGAAGCCGCGACGGTTGGACAGCAGCGTCAGTTCATCCATGCTCGCCATCTGCACGGCGGTCAGCTCTTGCTCGGCCATTTCCGCCAGATCACGCAACAGCGCGCGCTCTTCCTCGTCGAGGTCGCGGGGCTTGGTGTCGATCAGGCACAGCGTGCCCATTTTATTGCCATTGGGCACGGTCAGCGGGTAGCCGGCGTAGAAGCGGATGTTCGGCGCGCCAGTGACCAGCGGGTTGTCATGGAAGCGCACATCTTCGCGGGCGTCAGGCACCAACAGCAGGTCGTTCTGCAAAATCGCGTGTCCGCAGAATGAAACATCCCTCGGCGTTTCAGTGGCATCCAGGCCCACACAGGACTTGAACCACTGCCGATTGGTGTCGACCAGCGTCACCAGTGCAATCGGCACATTGAACAGTCGTTTCGCCAATCGTGTCAGTCGGTCGAAACGCTCTTCAGGGGCGGAATCGAGCAGTTCGAGACCGTGCAGCGCTTGAACTCGCGCCGTTTCATTCGCAGGTTTTCCTGGAACCAGCATCAGCACACTCCATTGGCAACAATGCTTTCAAGCGTAGCGCTAATTTGGCAATGGCTCACATTTGCGCCACCGGACACGGCCCGCCCGCGTCGGCCCAGAGCTTGAATTGCGCCACAAAAATATCGTGCGGCACCGGCACCGGTGCGCGCCCTGCTCCGGGATTCCAGCCCCAGAGCACCAGTTTGTCTTCGCTGACGTGCTTGATCAGCGCAGCAAAATCGCGATCGCCATTGCTCGAACGGTCCTTGATCATCGCGCAGAGCTTGTCCGGCGGCAGGCCGATCCAGGCCATTTTGTGCGCCGCCGGCGGCAGGCTCCAGTGCGGCGCACCCGGCGGTGCATGCGGGCCGTAACTGGCCGGCGGATTGTTTTCCGCATGGCAGGTTGCACAGGGCAAACCGGCCGCGCCCTTGCCGTCCATACCGCGCACGACGTTCATCGCGTGGGGAATGCCGGCGTCGAACTGCAGCGGCGAATCACCGGGAATATGACAGTTCTGGCAGCGCGGACTCTGAAAGACTTTCTGCACCGTGCCGAACGCCTTCAACGCTTCCTGATCATCGGCAAACAGGTCCGAGGCATAACCGCCCAGCCCCAGCAAAATCACCGTGCCCAACACTAGATGTCGTTTCATCTCACACCCCCGACAGTTGCAGCGGCAACTCGCGCAGGCGCTGCCCGGTCAGGGCGTACACCGCATTGGCCACGGCTGGCGCGGTCGGCGGCACACCGGCCTCGCCGATGCCGCCGGGTTTGTCGCTGCTGGGCACGATGTGCACTTCCACCACCGGCATTTCGTTGAGCCGCAGCACCTGATAATCGTGATAGTTGGACTGCACGACCGCGCCATCCTTGAGTGTCAGTTTGCTGTGCAGCGCCATACCCAGACCGAAGGTGATGCACGACTCCATCTGCGCGGCGATGCTTTGCGGATTCACCGCAATCCCGCAGTCCACCGCACAAACCACGCGGTGCACGCGAATCTTCAGATTGTCCTGTGACACCTCGGCGACCTGCGCCACGTAACTGCCGAATGACTCGTGCACCGCCACGCCGAGGGCATGGCCGTCCGGCAACGGTGCTTTCCAGTTGGCTTTTTCCACCGCCAGATTCAGTACGCCCAAATGCCGAGGATGATCC
This sequence comes from Pseudomonas sp. 43A, assembly GCF_013363935.1. Taxonomy (NCBI): domain Bacteria; kingdom Pseudomonadati; phylum Pseudomonadota; class Gammaproteobacteria; order Pseudomonadales; family Pseudomonadaceae; genus Pseudomonas; species Pseudomonas sp. 43A. The sequence continues at coordinate 3,252,539 of NZ_CP054880.1, read as the reverse complement.
TTGAGCAGCGTTCGTCGGTACTCGACCGGGTCCTTGCCCGCCGCCGTGGCCATCTCGTCGATCAGCGATTCCATGACGAAACCGGTGTGGCTATGGCCCACCGAGCGCAGCCACAACACATTGATGCCGGTTTGCGGCGAATGCAGATCGACCTGATGATTGGCCAGGCCTTTGACGTAAGGACTGTCGGCAACGCCTTCGACCGAAGTCGGGTCGATACCGTTCTTGACCATCATCGCTTCCATCAGCGTGCCAGTCATGATCGACTGGCCGACCAGCACGTGTTGCCAGCTCGACGGTAAACCATCGGCGCCCAAACCGATCTTGGCTTGATGCAGGAACATCGAACGGTAATAACCGCCACGAATGTCATCCTCGCGCGACCACACGGTTTTCACCGGCATAGCGGCAGCTTTCGCCACCTGCACGGCTTCGGCGACAAAATCTGATGTCGGATTGGCCCGACGGCCAAAACCGCCGCCAAGGAATTCGGTGTGGATTTCGACTTGCTCGGGTTTCAGCCCGGTGATCTTGCCGGCGACCATCTGATCCAGTGTCTGGAATTGTGTGCCGGTCCAGATCTCGCATTTTTCCGCGCTGATCTTCACCGTACAGTTGAGCGGTTCCATCGGCGCGTGGGCGAGATACGGCACGCTGTATTCGACATCGATCTTCTTCGCGGCTTTGCCGAAACTGCCCTTGGCATCGCCGGCCTGACTCGCCGATGTGCCCTGCGTCGCGGCCAGTTTGCGGAAACTTGCCAGCAATTTCTCGCTGCTCAGATCTGCATTCGGCCCCAGATCCCAATCGACCTTCAGCGCATCACGGCCCAATTTAGCCGCCCAGTAATGCTCGGCAATCACCGCCACGCCCGTCGGCACTTGCACCACTTTGTGTACGCCCGGCACCGCCAGCGCTTCAGCGCCTTCAAAGGATTTGACGCTGGCACCGAATACCGGTGGGCGCGCGACCATCGCGGTCATCAGGCCTTCAAACTGCACATCCATGCCGAACTTGGCGCGGCCGGTGATTTTCTCCGGTGTGTCGAGGCGTTTGGTCGGTTTGCCAATGACTTTCCAGTCCTTGGCCTCCTTGAAGGTGATCGACTTCGGATCCGGCACCGGCAGTTGCCCGGCGGCGTCCGCCAGCTCGCCGTAAGTGGCGCGTTTGTCGCCCGCGATCACCACACCCGATTCAGTGCGAATCGCCGACGGTGCCACTTCAAAGCGCTTCGCCGCTGCCTCTACCAGCATCTGTCGCGCCGTCGCGCCTGCCAGGCGATAACGGTCGAACTCCATCCACGTCGACGTCGAGCCGCCGGTAATCTGCATGCCGCCAAACCCCGGCATGCCGTAATCCGCCGCCGATGCGGGGGAATGCTCAACGCGGATCTTCGACCAGTCAGCGTCCAGCTCCTCGGCAATCAACATGGTCAGGCCGGTCCAGATGCCCTGGCCCATTTCCGAATGCCCGAGCAGCACCGTGACGCTGTTGTCCGCCGCTATTCGCAAAAATGCGTTCGGCGCAAACACCTTGCCTTCATTCTCGGCCGCATAGGCAAACTTGTGGCCGCCAGGTACAACAAACGCCACCACCAACCCGCCGCCCAACACGGCGCTGCCCTTGAGAAACCCCCGACGTGATACCGGACTGTTCATCGTCTATCTCCCACATCAATCAACCGATTTCGGACGCACGCTTCACAGCTGCGCGGATCCGGGGATAGGTGCCGCAACGGCAGATATTGCCGGAGAGCGCCTGATCGATATCGCTGTCGGTGGGTTTGGGGATTTTCGCCAGCAGTGCCGCCGCAGACATGATCTGCCCCGACTGGCAGTAACCGCACTGCACCACATCGAGCTCGGCCCAGGCTTGCTGCACCGGGTGCGAACCGTCGGTGGACAGGCCTTCGATGGTGAGGATTTTCTGTCCATGCGCCACGGCCGTCGCGGGTGTGATGCAGGCGCGCAACGGCGCCCCGTCAACGTGCACGGTGCAGGCCCCGCACTGGGCCATGCCACAGCCGAATTTGGTACCGGTCAGGTGCGCGACATCGCGCAGGACCCAGAGCAACGGCATGTCCGCGGGGACATCGAGCTCCTGATCCTTGCCATTGATATTCAAGGTCAGCATCGGGGATATTCCTCAGACTCACGGTGTTCTGAAGGGGCGTCGCTGTGGCCATCGATGCCTACGCGCGCCTCGGCTTATCCCTTTCAGCAAAGCCTAATTTGCGCGTGAAGTCAGACGTTGCGACCACCGGTCATGCAGATGTCGACTTTAATCCTACAGTTGATAACGGCTCTCACCGAGCCTGCGCTGTAGAAAACTCGTCATGAGCGAAACCGGTCCGCGACTACCGCGCGGGTTACCCATCACACTGGTCTGGAGTAGCAAACATGGGATTTGTCACCAGCAAAGACGGCGTCGAGGTTTTCTACAAGGACTGGGGCCCGAAAGACGCGCCAGTGATCCATTTCCACCACGGCTGGCCGCTCAGTTCCGACGATTGGGATGCGCAGATGCTGTTTTTTCTCGGCAAAGGCTTCCGGGTGGTTGCCCATGATCGGCGTGGGCATGGGCGTTCGAGTCAGGTCTGGGACGGCCACGATATGGATCATTACGCCGACGATACGCTGGCCGTGGTTAATCATCTGGGCCTGAAGAACGTGGTGCATGTCGGTCACTCGACCGGTGGCGGTGAGGTGATTCATTACATCGCCCGGCATGGTCAGGCCAACGTCGCCAAAGGCGTGCTGATCAGTGCGGTGCCGCCGCTGATGGTGCAGACCGAGAGCAATCCGGGTGGGCTGCCGAAATCGGTATTCGATGATTTTCAGGCGCAACTGGCGGCGAACCGGGCGCAGTTCTATCGGGATATTCCGACCGGGCCTTTCTACGGCTACAACCGGCCGGGCGCCACGCCTTCGGAAGGGATTATTGCCAACTGGTGGCGTCAAGGGATGATTGGCGGGGCGAAGGCGCATTACGACGGGATCGTCGCGTTCTCGCAGACAGACTTCACCGAGGACTTGAAAAAGGTCACGGTGCCTGTGCTGGTGATGCATGGTGAGGATGATCAGATTGTGCCGTATGCGGATTCAGGGCCTTTGTCGGCGAAGTTGCTGCCCAATGGCACGCTGAAATCGTATCCGGGGTTTCCGCACGGGATGCCGACGACGGAGGCCGAGACGATTAACGCGGATCTGTTGGCCTTTATTCGCGGTGAAGATCTGTAAGTTTATGTACTGCACCCTGTGGGAGCGAGCTTGCTCGCGAAAGCGTCATTACTTTCAATATTGATGTCGACTGACACGACGCCTTCGCGAGCAAGCTCGCTCCCACTGGGACTATGTGACATGCCAAAAATCGTCACTCCATTCCAAGTCCCAGAAGTTTTCTGCCCCCTCTAATCCTCTGTACGCTCCGTGCTTTCGCGATCACGCTCGTAGTGGTGAGCCAGTGGCAGCGCCGGCAGCCACGACTCGCGGCGGATGGTCCAGAGTTCGTAGGTGGGTTTGAACTGATTAGGCTCATCGAGCGATCCGACGTTGACCTCTACTTCATCTTCGGAACGCGCGAACACCGGAGAGCCGCAGCGCGGGCAGAAAAAGCGCCCGTTGTAGTCGCGGGTTTCACCGGTGACTTTCAGCGCATCCTCGGGAAATATGGCCGAGGTGCCGAACAGCGCGCCATGGCGCTTGCGGCAGTCGAGGCAGTGGCAAATGCCGACGCGGTAGGGCTGACCTGTCACTTCGAAACGGACATCGCCGCACAGGCAACCGCCGGTCAATAGATTCATGTCACACCTCCTCTTCAGAATTTGAAATTACCGACAGCCCTCACCCTAACCCTCTCCCAGAGGGAGAGGGAACTGACCGCGCTGAATGTGCAAGTTGCACCGACTTGAAATACCGAGTCGAACTCTGGCCTGGAAGTACATGGAGATCTGCTCCCTTCCCCCTCGCCCCCTTTGGGGGAGAGGGCTGGGGTGAGGGGGAAAAATCTCACGGACTCACGCAAAACCGAAAGCCGCCACCAACCGGCATTGCTCATGTGTAAACGTCATCCGGTTATCACGTTTAAAGCACACAAACCGTTACGCCATCCTCCCTACAACACCTTGCGTCGTTACCTACGCGTACGCCAGAATCCGCCGGCTTACACGGCTATGGGCCGGGTTATATCGTTGGCCTGTCACTGCAAAACAGTGATCGGGTTTGGTAGCCCGTCTGTAATAGCCGTGTGACAACACCCTGTGCTGTCTCTTTGTGGAGCTCAGTTCAATGGTAGTCATGCGTGGGGCTCACTCGTGAGCGCCGGGTTCCTATTGCAGCCGGTCTACCAACCCGCGTATGGCCACCACCCACTCGTTTGGTAGCGAGAGTGATGGCTCCTTAAACTGCGATAGGAGTTTCATCCATGTTCAAAATCACGCCCAACCCACCGATCACCGATCCAATCCCTCACGACCCCGCGCTCAACCCGCAAAAGGTCAAAGAGGCAACCGACCGCGCCCTCGACTACTACCTGCGACCCGAAGCACTGGGCGCTCCGCCAAGCTCGCCCCCGTTTCGCCCGGTCTATCTGGTCGACCCCACGCGGGATGAAGAAACTTTGTTGGTCGAAGCCTGTGAGTCGCTTTCCTACGCCCACTCCATGGCCGGTAACATCGCCAACTCAATAGGCGGCCCGGAGCGCAAACCGCTGCTGGCGCTGCAACAGGTGATCATGCTGAACGAGCTGTTGGTCAACCGACTGCTGGACAAGCTGCGCGTACCGCAGTAGTCAAAAAACGGAATGAGTGAGGGGGTTACCCCTCACCTTTGCGGGCTATCATCCTTATTGCCCGAATCGCCGTGAACATTCGTCGGCGTTCGGGGGTTGTGGTGGTTGCGCTGATCTACAAGCCCTGGCTTGCGATCAGCGTCCATACTGTGGTTTTTCAAAAGTCGGGACACCGCCATGCCCTCCCCCGAATCCAGTCTTTTGCAGAGCTGGCACGACAACGCTGATGCCTGGATCGAAGTGATCCGCAGCGGCGCCATTGAAAGCCGCCAGCAGGTTACCGATCAGGCGATTCTGCTGACGATCATGGGCCGGCAGCCGCAGCGCGTACTTGATCTTGGCTGCGGCGAAGGCTGGTTATTGCGGGCACTGGCGGAACGCGGGATAGATGCCGTCGGCGTGGATGGCGATGCGCGGCTGGTCGAAGCGGCGCGTTTGGCGGGGGCGGCGCGAGTGCATGTCGCGAACTATGACGCGCTGGCCGATGGCAAGATCGACATCGGGCGCGACTATGAGCTGATCTGCGCCAACTTCTCTTTGCTGCATCAGGACATCATCTCGCTGCTGGCGGCGATGAATGCGCTGCTGGTTCCCGGCGGCACGTTGCTCATTCAGACACTGCATCCTTGGTCTGTCGCGGCAGGCGATTACCAGGATGGCTGGCGCGAAGAAACCTTCGCGGGATTCAAAGGCCAGTGGCAGCCGATGCCGTGGTATTTCCGCACGTTGTCGAGTTGGCTGAATGCGCTCGATATGGCCGGGTTCCAATTGGCCAGCCTGCAAGAGCCACAACACCCGCAAAGTCCAGTGCCGCAGTCATTGCTGATGGTTGCCGAGCGCCGCTGAAATTTCAGTAACACCACCACACGGTGGGAGCGAGCTTGCTCGCGAAAGCGGTGTGTCAGGCAACGCAGATTCCGACTGTGCCGACGCCTTCGCGAGCAAGCTCGCTCCCACAGGGTTTTGCGTTAACCAAATATCCAGGGAACGCTGCTGCCCACTGTGGGAGCGAGCCTGCTCGCGAAAGCGGCGTGTCAGGCCATACAAATGCAGACCGTGCTGACGCCTTCGCGAGCAGGCTCGCTCCCACAGGAATCAAGCAAGGTGGTGGATCACTGGTTATTACGACTACGCCAAGCCAGAATTCGAAACCCTCCGCCTAAAAGCAAACCAATATCATTTGCGCACTCCCCGTCCTTTTGCTTTAATCGCGACCCATTCTTATTTAGACCGGTAACGGTCGTCTTGGACGCTTGCGCAAATGACCGTCGCCGATGCCTCGCTCGTGCAAAATCTCTACCTCAGCCACCACCGTTGGCTGCACGAGCTATTGCGTCGACGCCTGAGCAATGCGATGGATGCCGCCGACCTCGCCCACGACACCTTCGTCCGCGTGCTCAAGCGCCCGCAAACCTTCAATGGTGAAGTCCACGAGCGCTCCCATCTGGCGACCATTGCCAGGGGTTTGTGCGTCGATCACTGGCGCCGTCGGCAACTCGAGCAGACCTGGCTCGACACCCTCGCCAGCCGCCCGCCCGCTGTGCAGCCGTCGCCCGAGCAACGGGCGATCATCGTCGAAACCTTGCACGAAGTGGACGCCATGCTCCAGCGCTTGCCGCAACGGGTCAGCGCGGCGTTCATCCTCGCCCAGCTGCACGGCATGCCGTACAAACTGATCGCCGCACAGATCGGCGTCAGCGAGCGGATGATCAAGAAATATCTGGCGCAGGCGATGATGCATTGCGCGATCCTCGAAGCTGAACTCGACGGCTTGTTGATTGAATAGCCCGGTGAACAAACTCAGCCACGCCAGCCTTGAGCAAGCCGCGAACTGGTACGTGCAATTGCATGACGAACAGCTCGCCGAGCCTGAGCGTCTGCGTTGGCAGGCGTGGCTGGCGCAAAGCCCCGAGCATCAGGCCGCATGGCGCTATGTCGAACGGGTGGGTCAGCGGTTTGCGCCATTGCAGAACGAAAGCGAAGCCGTCAGCCACGCCCTGCGCAACAGTGCGCGCAACTCGATCAGCCGCCGCCAGTCGCTCAAAGGTTTGCTGATTCTCGCGGCCACCGGGCTGGCGGGCTGGGCGGTCGGGCGCAATACGCCGCTGCTGGACTCGGTCGAACGCCTGAACGCGGACCTCTCCACCGGCACCGGGGAAACCCGCGAAGCCACACTAAGCGACGGCAGTCGAATCTGGCTCAACGCCTTGAGCGCCTTGAATGTGCGTTTCGATGCCCGCCAGCGTTTGCTGCAACTGCGCGCCGGCGAAGTGCTGATCGACACCGCGAAAGACCTCGGCCGAACCTTTTGGGTCGAGACCGAACAGGGCCGGATGCGTGCGCTGGGTACGCGCTTCAGCGTACGCCAGACGGATCGCAACACGCTGCTGAATGTCTACGAGGGCGCCGTTGAGGCCACTAACCACCAAGGCGAAAGCCAAGTGGTGCAGGCCGGTCAGCAACTGGTATTCAGCGCAGGCCGCTTCCACGCCCCGACCAAAGCGGATCCATCCCGCGAAGCCTGGCGCCGGGGCGTGTTGCTGGCCGATAACCTGCCGCTGGGCGAACTGATCGAACAACTCAGCGAATATCGGCCGGGGCATCTGCATTGCGATCCGACCGTGGCCGCGCTGCCGGTGATGGGTTCATTCCCGCTCAACGACACCGATCAAGCCTTGCGTCTGCTGGAAGCGGCGCTGCCGATCCGCGTCGATAAAACCTTCAACTGGTGGGTCAGCGTCGGACCCACAGCCTGAGGATTTTTCCCATCAAGGTTCCCTTTTTGCGGGTTCATTCGGTTAACCCTCAGCAGCCCTCATTTCGTTGATCACCCCCGGAAACTCCATGTTGCGCGTCACCCTCGCCCGCTGTCGTTTTGCTCTGGCCATGGCATCTGCCGTGCCGGGGTTGTGCGTGTCGATGGCGCTGGCAGATGTGCAGAAGCAGCATTACGCAGTGGCGCCAGGCTCCTTGGTCGCGGTACTCAACCATTTCGCCGAACAGAGCGGTGTGTTTATCGCCGGTCACAATGATCTGGCAGCGAACAAACACAGTCCCGGCCTGAACGGCGATTACACCCCGCAACAGGCCCTGCAAATCCTCCTCAAGGGCAGCGGCTTGCAAGCGCAGCGCCTGAGCGGCGGCGGTTATGTCCTGCGCGGCACAGCCACTGCAGATCCATTGCAACTGGACGCCACCAACATCAGCGGCAAAACCCTCGGCGCCATCACCGAGGACACTCACGCCTACACCACCGGCCTCAGCGCCTCCGCCACCGGCCTGCCACTGTCCCTGCGCGAAACCCCGCAATCGGTCACGGTGATCACCCGTCAGCAACTCGACGACCAGGGCGCCAACGGCATTGCCGACGTGTTGCGCCGCGCGCCGGGCATCAGCGTGCAGAACTACGACAGCGAGCGCTGGGAGTTTTCCAGCCGTGGCACGCCGATCAGCAATTTCCAGTACGACGGGGTCAACACCGACTACGACGGCGTCTACGATTACGGCACAACCAGCACCGACATGGCGACCTTCGACCGCGTCGAAATCATCAAGGGTGCCACGGGCCTGATGACCGGCTCGGGCGACCCGTCGGCCACGGTCAACCTGATCCGCAAACGACCGACGCCCGCGTTCAAAGCCTCACTCAGCGCCAGCGTTGGTTCGTGGGACAACTACCGCAGCGAATTCGACATCGCGGGGCCGTTCAACGACAAGCTGCGCGCGCGCTTCGTCGGTGTCCATCAAGAGCGCAGCGCCTACGCCGATCACTACCAGAACAGCAAAGACATCGCCTACGCCATCGTCGAAACCGACCTGACCCCGGACACTCTGTTGACCGTTGGTTTCGATCAACAGAACACCCGCTCACGCGGCGCCACCTGGACCGGTTTCCCGATGTTCAACAGCGACGGTTCGCGGACGAATTTCTCGCGCTCGTTCAACCCGGCAACCGACTGGAGCCGCCGCGATTTCATCAATCAGACTTTGTTTGCCGCCGTCACCCGGCAATTGCAAAACGACTGGGCACTGAAAATCAGCTACGACCGCAAACACCGCGAGCACGACATCTTGCTCGGCTCTGCCAGCGGCGGCAATCCGGACCCGGTGAGCGGCGACGGCATGTTCCTCTACATGGGCAAATTCAAGGGCGACGAGGTGCAGGACAACCTCGATATCAACCTCGGCGGGCCGTTCAACCTGTTCGGTCGCGAGCACCAGTTGCTGGTCGGCTTCATGTCGATGAATACCCGCCAGGACAACCCGGTCTATGGCTCGGTGTATCCGCCCCTGAACGGCAGCATTTTCGACTGGCACGGCGAGTTCGCCAAACCCGATATCCCGCAGATCGGTACGGATGCCATCCGCCAGCGTCAGACCGGCGCATACGTCTCGACGCGCTTGAGGGCCAGCGACGATCTGGCGCTGATCCTCGGCGCACGGGTCAGCGATTTCAGCGCCAGCGATCACCTCGACTACAGCGACCCGAATACGGCCAATGTCCGCGACGGCTACCGCCAGACCGGTGTGATCACGCCGTATACCGGTGCGGTCTATGACCTCGATGACACCTACTCGCTCTACACCAGTTACACGCGCATTTATCAACCGCAATTGAGCAAGGACGCCGCGCGTCAGGTGCTCGACCCGGTGCAGGGCGACAGCTATGAGGCTGGGATAAAAGCCGAGTATTTCGACGGTCGGGTCAACGCCAGTTTCGCCGTGTTTCGCATCGAGCAGGACAACGTCGCCGAACAGGTCAGCGGCTTCGACAATCAGGCGGTGTACCGCGCCGTGCAAGGTGCGACTACAAAGGGTTTCGAGTTCGAACTGGCCGGTGAAATCGCCGACGGCTGGAACCTCTCCGCCGGCTACGCCTACAACCACACCCGCGATGCCAAGGGTGATGCGGTTTACGCTTCGATCCTGCAAACCACCGCGCCGGAGCAATTGGTGCGGCTGTTCAGCAGCTATCGCCTCCCCGGCGTCTGGCAACACCTGACGCTGGGTGGCGGCGTCAGTTGGCAGAGTGAGTTTTTCGGCGACGTATTCCAGCCCGGGGCCAACCAAAACGTGCGCATCACGCAGGACAGTTACTACCTGGTCGACGCGATGGCCCGTTACCGTTTCAACGAGCACCTGAGCACGTCGCTCAACATCAAGAACCTCTTCGACAAGAGCTACTACACCGGCCTTGGCAACTTCGGCACCGGTTTCTACGGCGAACCGCGCAACCTGCAACTGACGGCGCGCTGGGATTTCTGACGCGCATTTTGTCGATCTACGGCACCGGCAATCGACCAAGGACTGACTACGCTGTAAATCCTGCGTGTCTAACCTGCCGAGGACGACTGCCATGCAACGCTTTCAAAAACTCACCCCGTGCCTGTGGTTCGACGATCAGGCCGAAGCCGCCGCGAAGTTCTACTGCTCGATCTTCGATCACTCGAAAATCACCGGCCTGACCCACTACAGCAAGGTCGGCCAGGAATTTCACGGCAAGCCGGAAGGTGCGGTGATGACCGTCAGTTTCGAGCTCGACGGCCAGACCTTCACTGGGCTCAACGGTGGGCCGATGTTCAAATTCAGCGAGGCGATTTCGTTTCAGGTCAATTGTCAGAATCAGGAAGAAGTCGACCATTTCTGGGGCCATCTGTCCGAGGGCGGCCCCGTCGAAGCCCAGCAATGCGGCTGGCTCAAGGACAAGTTCGGCGTGTCGTGGCAGATCGTGCCGGTGGCCTTCATGCACATGATGCTGGACCCGGACACCGCCAAGTCGCAGCGGGCGATGCAGGCCATGTTCCAGATGAAAAAACTCGACATTGCCGAACTCGAACGGGCCTTTGCCGGCCAGAGCTAATACACTGGCGTCCTGGCCTGCCGGGAATAACAACAATGAAACACGTTGCCGCCAAAAACCCTGAAAAAGCCCCGCGTTTCTGGCGCGACGCGGCGCTGCCATTCATTGAAGCGCGGGCCATCGCCGATGGTCGTGAAGTCTGCTACGCGCGGCACTCCCACGCGCACTTTTCCATTGGCGCAATCACCGCCGGGCGCAGCACGTATGTGCATGAGCAGGCGCAGTTCGAGGTCGCGGCGGGCACCGTGGTGCTGATGAACCCCGGCGATGTGCATGCGTGCAATCCGATCGATGACCTGCCCTGGTCGTATGTGATGCTGTATGTCGAAACGCCTTGGCTGACGGATTTGCAGCATCAGTTGGGGTTCAGTGCCGAACTCGAGTTTCGGCGGTTTTCCGACACGCATCTGCAGGACGCAGGATTGTTTCGCGACCTGATCGCGCTTTACGAGGTATTGGTCGACGAGCAACAGGATGTCTTGCGTAAACAAAGCGCGGCAGTGGAATTCTTCAGCGACCTGCAACTGCACCTCAACCCTGCCGGGCCGTCGCTGCGCGAACCGAATTTCAAACTTGAACGCGCGGCTGACTTCATCCGCGAGCACTGCACCGAGCTGCTGAACCTCGACGACATCTGCGCGGCGGCGCAGCTGTCACCGTCATACCTGATCCGCGCCTTCAAACAGCATTACGGCATGACGCCCCACGCGTTTCTGGTCAACCAGCGCATCCAGTTTGCCCGCGAGCGTTTGCGCAGCGGGCAGTTGATTGCGGATGTGGCGCTTGAGGCAGGGTTTGCCGATCAGGCGCATTTTCAGCGGGCGTTCAAGCAGCATCTGGCGGCAACGCCCGGCCAGTATCGCGGCTGACACCTCATCTGAAACTCCCACAGGGTCAGATGACAAAACTCTGGCCAACACATTCAGATATTGACATATCGGTAAATTCCGATATCGTCGCGACATGGAACTACTCGAAATCTTCAAAGCCCTCTCGAACCGTACACGCCTGGAAATCCTCAAAGGCCTGAAGGATCCCGAGAAACACTTTCCTCCCCAGGATGAGGGTGACGTGCACACGGTGGGCGTTTGCGTCAGCAGTATTCAGGAAGGCGTCGGGCTGTCGCAGTCGACGGTGTCTGATTATCTGGCGACGCTGCAACGCGCCGGCCTGGTGGAAGTCAGGCGCATCGGCCAATGGACCTATTACAAACGCAACGAAGCAGCGATCAGCGCGCTGGCCGAGATCATCGGCAGCGAGCTGTAATTTTTTGCCCCAATATATCTAGAATTCCCGATATCCCTTTTTACCGAAACGAGGAAATGCCATGAAAGCGATGATCCTTACATCATTTGGCGGCGCGCAATCGTTCGAACTGTGCGACGTACCCAAGCCTGTGCCACAAGCCGGAGAAGTCCTGGTACGGGTGCACGCCACCTCCATCAATCCGCTGGATTATCAGGTTCGCCGTGGCGACTATGCCGATCTGGTGCCCCTCCCCGCCATTACCGGGCACGACGTCTCCGGCGTTGTCGAAGCCGTCGGGCCGGGTGTGACGGCGTTCGTGCCGGGTGACGAAGTCTGGTACACCCCGCAGATTTTCGGCGGGCCAGGCAGTTATGCCGAGTACCACGTCGCGGCCGAAAACATTATCGGCAAGAAGCCGTCCGCACTGAGCCATCTTGAAGCGGCGAGCCTGAGTCTGGTTGGCGGAACGGCGTGGGAAGCGCTGGTCGTGCGAGCCGCGCTCAGAGTCGGCGAAAGCATCCTGATCCACGGCGGCGCAGGCGGTGTCGGCCATGTGGCGATCCAGTTGGCCAAAGCCATTGGTGCGAAGGTCTTCACCACCGTTCGCGAAGGCAATTTCGAGTTCGCACGGCGCATGGGTGCCGATGTGCTGATCGACTACGAAAAGGAGGATTACGTTGATGCGATTCTGCGGGAAACCGATGGCCGCGGTGTCGACGTGGTGTTCGACACCATCGGCGGCGACACCCTGTCGCGCAGTCCCGACGCGCTCGCACAGCTTGGCCGCGTGGTGTCGATTGTCGACCTTGCCCGGCCACAAAACCTGATTCAGGCCTGGGGCAAGAACGCCAGCTACCACTTCGTGTTCACTCGACAGAATCGCGGCAAGCTCGATGAGTTGAGCGCGTTGATCGCCAACGGTCAGTTGCGCCCGCACGTTGGCGCGGTCTATCCGCTGGCCGACATCGGCCTCGCCCATGCCTTGCTGGAAACGCCCAACAACGGCGTCCAAGGGAAGATCGCGATTGCCGTCGCGCCGTCACCCGAACTCGCCAATCGCTGAACCCAGTGCAAGGAGAACACCATGATTTATGAAATCGCTTTACTGCCTGTTCACACAGGGAAAACCGAAGCCTTCCGGCAGGCATTTGCCGAGGTCGAGCCACTGCTCATGCGCGCACAGGGTTACGGCGGACACCTGCTCGCACAAGGCATCGAGACGCCCGAGGTTTTCAATCTGATCGTGCGCTGGCAATCACTTGAGGATCACACGCCGGGGTTTGAAGCGAGTGAGGACCATCGGCTGTTCATGCTGAGGCTGGAGGAATATTTTGCCGAAGAGCCGAAGGTTTATCACATTGAGGGTGGCGCTTTTCAGCAGCCGTTCGACTAATCTGCGGCAGTGACGCCCGATCAATGTGGGAGCGAGCTTGCTCGCGAATGCGGTGGAACAGTCAGCACATCCATTGACTGACACACCGCTTTCGCGAGCAAGCTCGCTCCCACAGGGTCAAGTGAACAACAAGTAGATTGCGCTCAGTGCCAACAACCCCGCCATGCTCCGATTGAACCAGCGCATCCCCGCCGCATTGCTCAGATACCCGCGCAAGAACGTCCCGGCATACACCCAGCAGCCCACCGACAGATAACAGATCACCAGATACACCGCCGCAAACTGCCAGACCAGCCGCGCCTCGCCATCGGCGACAAATGCGCCCATCCCTGCGACGCAGGCCAGCCAGGCTTTCGGGTTGAGCCACTGCATCACCGCGCCGTACAGCATCGACGGCGCCCGTCCTGAATCTCCGGCATTCAACTGCCCGTCATCCATGGCCAGTTTCCACGCCATGAACAGCAGAAACGCGACACCAGCCAGTTGCACCACCCGGGTCATGAACGGCCAGAGTTTCAGCACCTCGTGCAGGCCCAGCCCCATCAGCACCAGCAGCAACACAAATCCTAACGTGGCCCCGGCGACATGCCGCTGACTGGCGCGAAAACCGAACTGCGCCCCGGAACTCAGCGCCACAATGTTCACCGGCCCCGGCGTGATCGACGCCGCCAGCGCAAACGCCGCCATGGAAACAATCAGACTCATCGCACACCTGCTTCAAATCGAGGAACAAGGTGCTCACGGTAGCGAGCACCCGGTCCTCGGTATTGAAGAAAATGCCCCTGACCACACATATCCCTTGTGGGAGCGAGCCTGCTCGCGAATGCGTCAGTTCAGTCAACGCGACTTTGAATGGCCCACCGCTTTCGCGAGCAAGCTCGCTCCCACATAAAAGCTGTGTTCAGTCCAGGCGCGGCACGGTGAAGCGGAACTCGCTGCCCTGCCCCAGCTCGCTCTCGGCGAAGATCCGCCCGCCATGGGCTTCGACGATGCCTTGGGTGATGTACAAACCCAGGCCCGTACCGGTCGGATTGCCCTCTTTCACCGTCCAGTAACGATCGAACACGTGCGGCAGGTGCTCCTTGGGAATGCCCTCGCCGCTGTCGCGCACGGTGAAGACAATGTCATCGCCGACCGACGTCGCATGCACGCCCACCCTGCCCAGTCGCGGAGTGAATTTGATCGCGTTGCCGACCAGATTGGACAGCACCTGGAACAGCCGCTCAGGGTCGGCGTGGATGCGCAGATCAGGATCGGCGGCAAAGGAAATGCTGATGTCCTTGTCCAGCGCCAGCGGCGCAAGCAGTGCCTGCGCTTCTTCGAACATCTGCCCGACGTCGAGTTTTTGCGGGGTGATGGAGTAGCGCCCGGCATCGATTTTCGAGGTATCGAGCAAATCCTCCAGCAGCGTATTCATGCGTCCGGCAGCCTGTTGCATGGTGTCGATGGCCGTGGAAATCCGCCGCGAAGTGTGCGGGCCGTCCGAGCTGAAAGCCTTCTGCATCATGCCGCAGAGCATCGAGATCACGGTCATCGGGTTACGCAGATCGTGCGACACCACCGCCACCAGCTCATCGCGGGCGCGCACCGCTTCCTGTTCACGGTGTACTTGCCGGGCCAGATCGTTTTCCAGTGCCGAACGGCGCAGATCATTGGCGGCGAACAAATCACCGTGGCTCCACTTGGTAGAGATCCCGGCCATCTCGACTTTCCAGATTTCGAACGAGGTGCGCGGGCGCAAACGCAGGCCGGCGTCGGAGTTTTCCAGGTCCAGCGGCTTGCGCGGATCGCCGCTCCAGTTGATGTTTTCCTTGACCTCGGGCCGGAACCAGAACACGCCGTTGTCCACCGGTTTCGGCAGGCTCATGGCGAGCACGCCGCTGGCCACTGGCTGATACTGCGCGGCCGGCGGGTAGACGCTGACCAGGTTATGACTGGTGAAAACCGCCTCGCCGCGTTCCTGCAGCCATCTGTGCAAAGCTCGGATCTCTTCCGGTTCCGGGCAGTTGCCGAAGCGATGCAGTTGTTTGTCTTCAATGATCGCGATACCGCCGGCATTGGTCAGAGCCATCAGGGTTTGCGGCTGATTGGCCAGACCGTCGAAGACATTTTGCGGCGAGTCGATCATCGCTTGATTGAGCAACGCCAACGCCTCGACTTTTTCCTCACGCTGACGGCTGATCTCCAACGCTTCCATGGCGCTGATCTGCAGCGACAGCACTTGGCCGATGGTCTGACACGCCGCGCGCAATTCGTGCGGCACGTGCAACGGCTGGCGATTGCCGCAGCTGATCAAGCCCCAGAGCTTGTCGCCCTTGAGCAGGGAAATGCTCATCGAGGACAGCACGCCCATGTTCTTCATGTACTGGCAGTGGATCGGCGACACGCTGCGCAGCGTGGCGAAACTCAGGTCCAGCGGCGTGTCGGTGTCCGGGCGCAACTTCGGCAACAGCGGCACCGGTTGGTAGTCGGCATTGGGGATGATCCGCAGCCAGTTGGTGCGATACAGCTCGCGCGCCTGTTCGGGAATATCCGAGGCCGGGAAAAACAGGCCATTGAACACTTCCATCGACGGGTCAGAGGCCTCGGCGATGACCTGACCGTGGCCCTCCTCCTCGAAACGATAGATCAGCACCCGGTCGTAACCGGTCATGGCCTGGATTTCCTTGACGCTGATGTCGTACAGCGCCTGTAACGTGGTGGCCGCTTGCAGACGCTGGAGCATGCGCCCCAGATGGGTCTGGTTGCCGGCGACGTTGCGTGGTTGGAAGTTTTCGACGTGGATTTCCAGCTCCAGAATCAGCACGCCCTGATGCCGATGCAGCAGGCCCTCGAACGCGGTGCCGTTGAGCTTGAAGCGCAGCGGCTGCAAGTCTGACAGCGACGGTTGCAGCAAGGCTTCGCGCACTTGTACCGCTTCGGCGTCGCCGATCAGGCTTTCCAGCGGCTCGCCGATCAGGCTCTGCGGCTCCCGGGCCAGCAGAGGTTCGACGTTGGCGCTGACCTGAATGATCGCCAGTTCAGGCTCACTCAGGGTCAGCAACAATCCGTGGGGCTGGATCGCACCGGGGAAACGAATCGGTTCGTCGGCACAGTTGGCCAGCAGTTCTTCAAAGTCTTGTTTGTCTTGCGGAGTCATGCCAGTACCTCCCGGCTTTCGAGCCAGCGCTCGAAACAGCTGAATGTGGTTTGTGCGGCGGTGACGACAGCGGCGCGCTCGGCGGCGCTCATTGGTCGACTGCCGAGGTATTCGATGAAGTCACGCCAGCGCCGACCCGTGGCGGCGCCGTAGATATCGAGAAAGGCCGCGCCGTTATTGGCTTCCAGGCCTAATCGTGAAGAGATTTCGCGGCGCAGAATCTGCCCGCCGAGCGTCGCGCCTTCGAGGACGTAGAGCACGCCAAGGCAGGCAGCGCTTGAGTCGATGAGCGGCAACTGCTCGCACTGCGGCAGGCTTTGCAGCGCTGCGGCAGATACGCCCAGGGCTAGCAGGTCGGCGCGCAGGGTTGGCGTTTTGAGACGAGGCGTCAGTTCAAAATCGGCAGGAATTGCATCGCTGCGTAGCAAGGCGTTTTCCAGCGGCAGATAGAAGCCGTAATAAGCCTGCATCAGCCGCACAAAAGCCTGCGTATCGAGAGCATCGGAGAAAAAAGGAAGGCGTTTTTCCAGTGCGATGTGCAGTTCGGCAGTGCCGGCTCGCAGATCTTGCAGCACCGGTGGCACATAAACTTCACGGGCCTTTGCTTGCATGTAGATCGCTCTTGGTGGGGCCGCCTGGGGCCAAACGGGGTGGGTACAACGCCGGCGAAATTTTACACGGCTATCGCCGTTTCTGACCGGATGGATAGCTTTTTCTGCCGAAACCATCAACCTCTGATTGATTCAGAGTGAAGGCATCTGCAAAAAGTTCGACCGCGATGCCCAACAGCGCCGGGCGCTGTACCGCGACAGCGCTGCGTGACTGTATGGGTCTGAGCGCGTTGGGGCTGTGATAAAAATATCGCTCTCGTTACTGGAGTGCCGCCATGGATCTCGCCACGCTCATCCTGTTTCTTCCGGCCTGTTTCGCCCTGAACATGGCCCCCGGACCGAACAATCTGCTGTCGGTCAGCAACGCCACGCGTTATGGCTTTCGCCGCGCCTGCACCGCCGGTATCGGACGGATTCTGGCGTTCGCCGGGATGATTGCGCTGGCCGGCGCGGGTTTGTCGGTGGTGCTGCAGACCTCGGAATGGCTGTTCCATGCGATCAAGATCATTGGCGCGGCGTATCTGCTGTATCTGGCCTGGCAGTTGTGGCGGGCCAATCCTGAGGCCGAGCAGCTGGTAACGGGCGCGAGCGTTGGCTTCTTCGCGTTGGCGCGGCAGGAGTTTCTGGTGGCGGCGGGCAATCCGAAGGCAATCCTGTTGTTTACCGCGTTTCTGCCGCAGTTCGTCGACCCGGCGCGCCCGGTGCCTGCGCAATTTGCGGTGCTGGGCGTGCTGTTTCTGCTGCTGGAGTGGATCGCCATCAGCGCCTACGCGTGGATGGGCCTGCACATGCGTCGTTGGTTCGCCGAGCCGCGCGGCAAGCGGATTTTCAATCGTTGCTGCGCAGGCCTGCTCTCGGCGGCGGCTTCGGTGCTGTTGCTGGCGAAGCGCGCTTAAGCCTCCGACGGGCCTTTGAGTTCGACCTGATTGCCGTCCGGGTCGAAGCAATACAGTGACAAGCCTTTGCCCTCGGCGCCGAAGCGTGACTCGGCTTTTGCCACGCTCAGGCCGAACGTTTGCAGATGTGCAATCAGCGCTGCTTCATCGAACGGTTCGATGCGCAGGCAGAAGTGATCGACGTTACGCCGCTCGGCCCCGGCCGCCCCGCCGCCCTTGCGGCCGAGTTCGCCTTGCAGGTCGACGAGGTCGATCATCGAAGTGCCGGCGCGCAGGTGTATCAGGCCCAGCGGTTCGTTGCGCTTGACCACTTCGGCGCCGAAGACCCGGCCGTAGAATTCGATGCTGCGTTGCAGATCGGCGACGCGCAGGACGATGTGATCGATATGTTGGATCGTGAAGGGATGCATGGGTTGGTTCCTCACATTCAGCGACCCGGTCATTGTGGTGCAGAATCGAGAAAATTCACTGTCGATTTTTCGGTGGAGCCATCGACAAACTGGTTTTACTCTCAGCCCATGAACATACAAACCGCTGTCCTGCCGCCCCACGCCGAGATGGTTCGCGCCATGCTCGAACGCGACACTGCCTATGAAGGCGTGTTCTTCACGGCCGTGAAAACCACCGGGATCTTCTGCCGCCCCAGCTGCACGGCGCGCAAGCCGAAACCGGAGAACGTCGAGTTTTTCGCCCATGCCGACGAATGCCTGTCGGCCGGATATCGCGCCTGCCTGCGCTGCAAACCGCTGGACGCCGCCGCCATTGCGCCGGACTGGGTGCAGCGTTTGCTCAAAGCCGTGGAGACCGACCCGGAGCTGCGCTGGAGCGATGCGCAACTGCTCGCCGAAGGTATCGAGCCGCTGAAGCTGCGGCGCTGGTTCAAGCAACATTTCGGCATGACCTTCCACGCCTGGTTGCGCACGCGCCGGCTGGGCATGGCGCTGGGCGGGATCAAGCAAGGCACCTCGATTGATCACGCCGCGTTTGATTCGGGTTATGAGTCGCTCAGCGGGTTTCGCGATGCCTTTCAGAAGTCTTTTCACATCACCCCCGGCCGCGTCGCGCAGAGTGAACCGCTGCTGTTCACCCGGTTGACCACACCGCTGGGGCCGATGATCGCCATGGCCGAGCGCCGTGGGCTGGTATTGCTGGAGTTTCTCGATCGCCCGGCGCTGACCCGCGAAGTCGAGGAGCTGCAAAACCGCTACGGCTACGCAGTCGCGCCGGGGCACAACGCGCATTTGCAGCAGATCGAGCAGCAATTGACGGCGTATTTCGCCGGCAAACTCAGCGAGTTCAGCGTGCCGCTGCACTTGCCCGGCAGCGAGTTTGCCCGGCAGGTCTGGTCAGCGTTGCTGCAAATCCCCTACGGCCACACCAGTACATACGGCGCCATCGCCGCCGGTTTGGGCAAACCTGGCGCCAGTCGTGCGGTCGGTCTGGCCAACGGACACAATCGGCTGTCGATCGTGGTGCCCTGCCATCGGGTGATCGGCGCAGACGGCTCGCTGACCGGCTATGGTGGTGGGCAGCCGCGCAAGGCGTTTCTGCTACGGCTGGAAAACGCCGCCGTGCAACTCACCCAACAATTGGCATTCTGACCAACCCCATCAACTGACAAGAAGGATTTTTGATGAACGCGCTCGCTACGCAGTTTCACCAGTTGCACCAGCAAGGCCTGTTGATTCTGACCAACGTCGCCGACGCCACCGGCGCGCGACTGGTCGAGCATCTGGGCGGCAAAGCCGTGGCCACCAGCAGTGCGGCGGTGGCCTGGGCCCACGGTTATCCGGACGGTAACGCCCTGCCCCTCGAACGGCTGGTGTCGACGGTGGAATCGATCGCGCGAGTGATCAGCATTCCGTTGACCGTGGACGTCGAGGCCGGTTACTCCGATGACCTCGGACGCGTGGCCGAGGTGCTGGATGCGGTGATCGCGGCGGGTGCCGTGGGGATCAATATCGAGGACGGCTCTGCGGATCCGGAGTTGCTCGCGCGCAAGATCGAAGTGGCGCGACAGGTTGCCGGCAAACGCGATGTCCAGTTGTTCATCAATGCGCGCACCGATGTCTATCTGAAAAGCCTGGTGCCGGCCGAAGATCGCGTCGCCGAAACCCTGCGCCGCGCGGCGCTGTATCAAGCGGCCGGCGCCGATGGTTTGTTCGCGGCGGGCGCCACGTCGGCCTATGAAATCGAGGCCATCTGCAAGGGTACTGCGCTGCCAGTCAACGTGCTTGGCTTTGCTTGCCTGCCTTCGCCGCAAGAGCTGCAAGCGCTGGGCGTGCGCCGCTTGAGCGCGGGTTCCGGCATCGCCGAATTCCTCTATGGCGCCATGGGCGGGCTGGTGAAAAGCTTTCTGGCCAGCGGCAAACTCGATACCCATGACCTCAAGGCCTTCACCTATGGCGAAGTCAACGGCTTGCTGAAATAACATGCCTGACGCTTATCAGGCGGCCAGCGCGTTTCTGGCCGCGCTCGATCCGCACTGGCAGCGCCATATCGCAGCGATCGGCCCGTGCCTGCATCAACCGCATCCGGCGCGTGATCCGTACGAATCGCTGGTGCGGGCGATTGCTTATCAGCAACTGCATGCCAAGGCCGGAGATGCGATTGTCGGGCGGCTGGTGGGGTTGTTTCCCGGGCAGTCGTTTCCGCGTCCCGAGCAGATTCTGGCGACGGAGTTTGATCGCATGCGCGGTTGTGGGTTTTCGGCGAGCAAGATTGCGACGATTCAGGGGATTGCTCAGGCGACGCTGGATGGCGTGGTGCCGGATTACGCCATGGCGTTGGCGATGGATGACGAGGCGCTGATTGAGCGTTTGGTCAGTTTGCGCGGGGTGGGTCGCTGGACGGTGGAGATGTTGCTGATCTACAGCCTGGAGCGCATGGATATTTTGCCGGCGGATGATTTTGGTGTGCGTGAGGGGTATCGGCGGTTGAAGGGGCTGGAGGTGCAGCCGACGCGCAGGCAGATGGTCGAGATCGGATTGGGGTGGAGCCCTTATCGGACGGTGGCGGCTTGGTATTTGTGGCGGGTGCCGAAACCGCTGCCCTCACCCTAGCCCTCTCCCAGTGGGAGAGGGAACTGATTGGGGGATATTGGAGATTTACGCCGACTTGAAATAGCGTCTGTGAATCCATGATCGCCAAGACTTAGATCCATAATCGACTCGGTTTTTCAGGTCGATGTATAACGCCAGACACCTCGGTCGGCCCCCTCTCCCGGAGGGAGAGGGTACTGATTGGGGGAGATTGGAGATTTACGTCGACCTGAAATAGCGCCTCTGAATTTATGATCGCCAAGACTTAAATCCATAATCGACCCGGTTTTTCAGGTCGATGTATAACGCAAGACACCTCGGTCGGCCCCCTCTCCCTCCGGGAGAGGGCTGGGGTGAGGGTCTGCTTTTCACAGCCCCGACTTCAACCGACTGAACGCCCGGATCAGCGCCCGATTGAACGCCTTGCCATTGTCATTCTTGCTGTACAGCGTGGCCCTGACGTCGGCCGACGGATACGTCCCCGGATCATTGCGAATCGACGCGTCCACCAAACCATCCGCCGCCGTAATAGCGTTGGCGTAATGAATGGTGTCAGTGATCGGCGCAATCACCTCCGGCGTCATCAAATAATCCATCAATGCCAACCCCGCCTGCGGATGCGGCGCGTCCTTGGGCACGACCATGGCATCGAACCAGATCAACGTGCCCTCTTTCGGAATCCGGTAACTCAACTTGAACGGCTTCTGCGCCGCTTCCGCCTGCCCCGCCGCGATCGCCACATTGCCGTTCCACGACATCGCCACGCAAGTATTGCCGTTGGCCAGATCGCTGATATTCAGGTCATTGTCAAAGTAGCGAATGTACGGCCGGATCTTCGCCAGTTGCTGCTCGGCGCGTTTCAAGTCATCGAGGTTCTGTCGGTTTATATCCAGCCCCATGTACTTCATGACAGCGGCGAATACTTCGTTGGGATCGTTGAGCAGACTCACCCCGCAATCAGCGAATTTCGCCACCACCGCCGGATCGAACAACATCGCCCAACTGTCCGTCGGCGCATCCGGCAAACGCTGCTTGATCGCCTGCTCCTGATAGCCGACGCCAGTGGTGCCCCAAGCGTAAATCCCGGCGTAACGATTGCCTGGATCGAAAACCGCCATGTGCTGGCGAAACTCCTCGCCAACCCCGGCAAAGTGCGGGACTCGGGCCTTGTCCAGCGGCTGGATCGCGCCGCTTTCGATGGCCCGCGACAGATGCTGGCCGGCGGTCAACACCAGGTCGTAACCGCTGCGCCCGGTGAGCAGTTTGGTCTCGACAGTTTCCAGCGAATCGAAGTGATCAGCGACCACATGAATACCAGTCTTCGCCTCGAAACTCTTCAGCGTATCCGCCGCCAGGTACTCGCCCCAAATGTACAGATTAACCACCGGTTTCGCGCTGTCGGCGGCCTGCACACAAGGGTGCAAGCACCAGCAATAACGCTTGAGTCAGTTGGTGCAGGCGCATGTTCAGGCTCCCTTTTTCAGGCCGGCGTATTGCGGCATGGTGATGCACGCGACGTTGCCGCCGCCAAGGAGAATTTCCCGGGAGTTTTCGATGCCGACGATTTTGTGCTGCGGGAACAGTTCGGCCAGCGTCGCCAGCGCCACTTGATCGTTGCGATCACCAAACAGCGGCACCACGATCGAGCTGTTGCCGGCGTAGTAGTTGATGTACGACGCGCAGATTTTCGTGCCGGCCTGACGGGTGTGGGTGCTGTCCTGCTGATCGAGGCCTTCGGCTTCCTCGGCCGTCCACTCGAGCACGTCCGGTTGCGGCAATTTGTGCACGATCAGCTCACGACCACGGCTGTCGCGGGTGCTGCGCAGGATGTCGTAGGCTTCCTGATAGATTTCCCACTGCGGATCGTCACGGTTGTCGGTCCATTGCAGCACCACTTCGCCGGGACGCACGAAACAGGCGAGGTCGTCGACATGGCCGTCGGTTTCGTCGAACTTGCAGCCGCGTGGCAGCCAGATCACTTGCTCGGCACCGAGGTAATCGGTCAGACGCCGGGTCACTTCGTCCTTGCCCAGATGCTGGTTGCGATTGCGGTTGAGCAGGCATTGTTCGGTGGTGAGAATGCTGCCCTGGCCGTCGCTTTGGATACCGCCGAGTTCAGCAATCAATGGTGCGCGGTAGCGGTCGAAACGCTCGATCTCGAGGATCTTGCTGGCGATCTGATCGTCCTTGTCCCACGGGTAATACAGCCCGCCGTCGAGGCCACCGTAGGCGTTGAATTCGAAGTCGACGCCACGCACTTCACCGCTCTGGTCGTTAACCACAAAACACGGGCCACTGTCGCGGAACCAGGTGTCGTTGCAGGTCATCTCGACCACGCGCACTTGCGGCGGCAACTGCCGACGCGCCGTGGCGAATTGCGCGGCCGATGCGCAGACGGTGACCGGTTCACTTTGGGAGATGGCGGTGACGATCTGCACCCAGACTTTCTGCGCAGGCTTTGCGCCGTTGCGCCAGACATCGGTGCGCTCCGGCCAGCCGAGCCAGCAGCCGGACTTGGCTTCGAATTCGCCGGGTAGACGGAAGCCGTCGTGTTTGGGGGTGGAGTCGAGCAAGCGTGCCATGGTCAAACCTCGTCTTCGCGATAGGAATGGAATGACCACAGGCTAAGGGCGCAGGCCATGCGCCCGCCAACGATGATTATTGCGGAACAGTTGAATTCAACTCATCAATCGGCCAGTTGATCGTTGAACCATTCGAGCATCTGCGCCACCGCCGGACGCTCCAGCCGCAGCCGTTCACAGACCAGCGCGTATTGGCCAAGGGCGGTCATGCTCGAGGCGAAGGGCCGCACCAGCCGGCCACTTTGCAGATCTTCCTGCGCGGTGAGGTTGTCGCCCATGGCCACGCCCTGCCCTTGCGCCGCCGCTTCCAGCGCCAGACCGGCGTGGGCGAAATACAACTGACGCTGCGGGCGCAGATCACCGGCGTGGCTGGTCAGCCAAGCGGTCCAGGTCTTGCCGTCCTGATCGTCGTGCAGCAGGCAGTGGCGAACCAGATCTTTGGGTGTTTTCAAGGTGCCTTGGTTGAACAGGCCGGGGCTGCATACCGGGAAGAACTGCAGGGCTGGCAGCGGCCGCACGAAGTAGGCGCTGCTGTCCACCGGGCCGGTGCCGTAGGTGATGGCCAGATCAATGTCTTCGCCGGGGCCCGTGGCGTCGATCGGTTGTTCGTAGAGGTGCAAGGTGATGTGCGGGTAGCGTGCATAGAAATCGGTGAGGCGGCTCATCAACCATTTCTGCGCGAGTTCGGCGGTGACGGCCAGCCTGAGCACGGCTAGCGAGGATGGATCGCGCAATTCATCGCAGGCCTCGCCGATCAGTTCGAAGGCCTGTTGCAGGCTTTGCATCAGGCGGCCGGCGGCGATTGTCGGGCGGATTTGTCGGCCTTCGCGGATGAACAGCGAGACGCCGAGTTGTTCTTCGAGCTGGCGGATCTGATGGCTGACGGCGCTGTCGGTGACACAGAGTTCGGCGGCTGCCCGGCCGAAATGCGCGTGGCGGGCGGCGCATTCGAAGGTGCGCAGGGCGGCCAGTGAGGGGAGTCGTCGCATGTGGGGGGGTCCATTTTTTTGGGTCATGCTGACTGGGCTGTGGGTCTGCGTCCAGCCCTGTTGCCCTCACCCCAGCCCTCTCCCAGAGGTAGAGGGAGCCGACCGAGGTGTCTGGCGTCATCCATCGACCTGAAAGACTGAGTCGATTATGGATTCAGAAGTAAACTCTCACGTCGGCGTACCTCTTCAATATCCCGCGGTCAGTCCCCTCTCCCTCGGGGAGAGGGTTAGGGTGAGGGGCTTTTGACTGTATCGCACTGTATACCTCGAAGCCGCAGACACACCAAAAGCACAATCCGCCACCCCGCCGACACATCCCCGATACACCCCGACGCTGAAATACCCCGGTCGATTCAACTTGCCCAATCCACCGGAGACGCATCATGACCACCACCCTTTCCACCGCCGTCAAAGGCCTGCACCTGAACCTCGATCGCGCCGGCACCTGGCTCGCCCCTCTGACCCTGCGCCTGTTCATCGCCTGGGAATTCTTCGAGTCGGGGCTGGAGAAATTCAACGGGCAGAACTGGTTCGAAGACATTCAGGACCGATTCCCCTTCCCGTTCGACCATCTGCCGGCAACGCTGAACTGGGAACTGTCGATGTGGGCCGAGCTGATTTGCGCCCTGGCGATCCTGGTCGGTGTCGGCACACGAATCTCGGCGATCTCGCTGATCGTGGTCACCGTCGTCGCCACCGCCGCGGTGCACTGGCCCGCCGACTGGTCGTCGCTGAGCGAGCTGGCACAGGGTTATGCGATCACCAACAAAGGCTTTGGCAACTTCAAGCTGCCGGCGATTTACCTCGCGGCGCTGATCCCGCTGGTGTTCGCCGGCGCTGGCAAGTTGAGCATCGATGCGTGGCTGGCGCGGGTGTTCTGGCACCGCCATGCTCGCTGAAGCTCAATGCGCTCGATCGAGCCCCACCAGCAACGCGCTGTCGCGACTGTAGATGTCCGGCGAATAGCGCACATGGCCAGCGCTATCGACCTGCGCGGTCCAGTAGGTCATCAGGATCGCGACCGGCGCCGACAAGCGGAATTCATGAGTCGTACCCGTGGCGAGCAAGGTGTCGGTACGGTCTTTTTCCGCAGGGGTCAGCAGCAGATCGCGCAGCTGCATCGGGTGCTCGACGCGCACGCAACCGGAGCTGAAGGCGCGTGGACCTTTTTCGAACAGCGCCTTGCTCGGCGTGTCGTGCAGGTACACCGAGAACGGGTTGGGGAAGCGGATGACCATTTGTCCCAACGGATTACGCGGCCCGGCATCCTGACGCAGCATGATGTTGCCGGGGTTGTCCCAATCGATATCCGCTGCCGCCAGCGGCTGACCGTTGGCGTCGAGCACTTGCAGGTTCTGCCGGCTGAGGAAGGTCTGGTCCTTGCGGATTGCCGGCAGCTTGTCTTCCTTCCAGATGGTTGGCGGCACGGTCCAGGTCGGGTTCAGGGTCAGGCGCGTGACTCGCGATTTGAGCAGCGGCGTCTGCCGTTCGGCACGGCCGACCTGAGTGCGCGTTTGCCACACCGGAACACCGCCCTGATACAGCGTCAGCTCGGCAGCGGCGACGTTGACCAACAGGCCATTGGGTTCCATGTCCTGGGCCATCCAGCGGAAACGTTCAAGGTTGACCCGCAGTTGTTCACGGCGGGTCAGCGGACTGATGTTGAGTTCGGCAATCGTCCCCGGCCCGACCACTCCGTCGGCCTGCAAGGAATGATTGGCCTGAAAACTCTTCACCGCATCGACCAGCACGCCGTCATAAGCGTTGCCGGGCGTGCCAATGACGTGGGTCAGGTAACCTTCGCTGTACAGACGCTGAGCCAGTTCCGGCACGCGTTGGTCTTCCATGTCCGGGCGCAGCAGCGGCCCGCTGCCCACCGACTGCCATTGCGGCAAGGCTTTGAGCCGTTGCGCCGCGTAGAGCTGACGCAGATCCTGATATTGCGCCAGACGCGGCCGCGCCAGATCGAACGCAGCGGGAATGTCATGCATGCCCGGTACGGCGATGGCCAACAATTCCGCCTGACGGTCGCGCGGGGTGGCGTCGGCATGCCACAGCGGTTCGAAGTGTGATTGCAGCAGGCGACCGTAGTGCAAATCCTGCAGGGCCTGAAGATAGTTGCGACTGATGTCGATGTCGGCACACAACTCGCCATCCTGCGGCGCCGTGGTCGCGATCGGATAGCGTTTTGGATTGAGGCCATCATCGGCCAACAACTGCAATTGCGCCTGCAACATCGGCAATCGCGCAGATTCACTCGCCCACACCGGCATCCAGTCCTGCTGCTGGTAGAAGGCTTGCAGTTGCGTCAGCGCCGGGCCGTTGAGCTGTGCAGCAATCGCCGGGCATGACTGCGCCAGACTGATCAACACAGCTTGCAACGGACTTTGCGGCTCGACCGGCATCTCGGCTGGTGGCGTCGGCAATGTCTCCAGCGGCGGCAGCGGCTCATCGGCACAAGCGACAAACGGCGCAGCGAGCAAACAAATGCTCAAGTAGCATGCGTACTTTTTGAACAACTGCTTTACTCCAATCCATGGCCGTCCAGATGATGGCCAACCTTACATCAGGTGCGCTTGAGAGTCAGGCTCGATCGACGGGCTTGCGGGTATTGACTGGGAGTCAGGAGCCAAAGTGCCAAATAAGTAGCAAGTGAGGACACTTTATAAAATGTTGACGTTTTTGCGCCGACTTCTGCTGACTGCCACCGCTATCGTCGTGACCAGTCCAGTTTTTGCCGCCGGCAAACCATCGCCGGTTCTCTACACCAGCCTCGCGCACGCCGCGCCAGAACTCAATCCCCAAGCGCTGAAAGGTGCTTTGAACGCCATGCAATGCGCGGTCAACAACGGCGCGAAACCGTCCCGCCATCTGGCGATCATCGACTATTCGCAACCGTCCACCGAACGCCGACTGTGGATTTTCGACCTCAGTAAAAAGAGGTTGGTGCTGCGCGATCTGGTCGCCCACGGTTCCAATTCCGGGGAAAACTTCGCCACGCAGTTTTCCAATGTCGAAGGCAGTTACCAGTCCAGCCTCGGCCTGTTCCGCACGCAGGAAAGCTACAGCGGCACCCACGGTTATTCGCTGCGCATGGACGGTCTGGAGCCGGGCTTCAATGACATGGCTCGTGATCGTGCGATCGTCATTCATGCGGCCAGTTATGTGAATCCGCTGTGGAGCAAGAAACAGGGGCGCATCGGCCGCAGCCAGGGTTGCCCGGCGGTTCGACCACAGATTGCCAAGCAGGTGATCGACCGGTTGAAGAATGGCCAGTTCATGTTTTCCTGGTACCCGGATCAGCGCTGGTTGAGGTCTTCGCCGTACCTGAACTGCCAGCCGCAGCAGGTGGCGAGCATTCTCAATACCCACGCGAGCTAAAGATTTCACCTGCACCGCAACTCCCTGTGGGAGCGAGCTTGCTCGCGAAGAGGCCGGCACATTCAACATTGATGTCGCCTGAGCTGACGCTTTCGCGAGCAAGCTCGCTCCCACAGGAGATCGTGTTGAATTCGCAAAATACGCGCACCCCGTTTCATTACAACTTTGTCATTCAGCTGTCGGTTTGCCGTGCGGATCGCTCGGTAGCCTGAAGTTGTCCCGGCGCCAATGCCGATCAACTGTGACCACTGAGTGACTGACCATGAAAACCCTCCTGCTCGCTTTCACCGCCCTCCTCGCCACCGGCAGCGTGTTCGCCGCGAACATGCCCGACACCGCCGTGATTCATGACAAATCCGGCTTCTACGTCAATCTGGATGTCGACAAAGTCCTGTCCAGCACCGATATTTCACAAGCGTGTGGCGTGGTCCCGGCGCAATTGAATTACCTCGACCATCAGGGCCGCGAGCATGTGCTGAACTATGACGTACAAGGCAGCGGCTGCATCAATGACCATTGAGACTGATCGATGAATATTCTGGTTGTCGAAGACGAACCCAAGGCCGGTAATTACCTGCTCAACGGTTTGCAGGAACTGGGTTACAGCGTCAGCCTCGCCCGCGACGGCGCCGACGGGCTGCACCTGGCGCTGGAACACAGCTTCGACGTGATTGTGCTCGATGTGATGATGCCCAGGATGGATGGCTGGGAAGTCCTGCGCCGGTTGCGCAAGGAAGCTGACACGCCGGTGCTGTTCCTCACCGCCCGCGATGACATCGCTGACCGCGTCAAAGGCCTCGAACTGGGTGCCGACGATTACCTGATCAAGCCGTTTTCCTTCGCCGAACTGGTGGCGCGCCTGCGCACCCTGACCCGACGCGGGCCGATCCATGAAGACGAACAACTGCAAGTCGCCGACCTGCAGATTGACGTGCTGAAACGCCGCGTGAGCCGCGCCGGTGTGCGCATCACCTTGACCAACAAGGAGTTCGCGTTACTGCAATTGTTCGCCAGCCATACCGGGCAAGTGCTGGCCCGTTCGCTGATTGCTTCGCGGGTCTGGGACATGAATTTCGACAGCGACACCAATGTGGTCGATGTCGCCGTGCGCCGCTTGCGGGCGAAGATCGATGATCCGTTCCAGCTCAAGCTGATCCACAGCGTGCGCGGCATCGGCTACCGCTTCGATACGCAGCCATGAGTGCCCATCGTCCGCATTCGCTGACCCTGCGTCTGGCGCTGGTGTTCGCCCTGCTCGCCTTCGCCTCACTGGCTGGTCTCGGGGCCGCGCTGTACAACGAACTGGAGGAGCAACTGATCCGCCGCGATGACACTGCGCTGGTCAGCCGCGTCGATCAGTTGCGCAGCTTCCTCAACGACAGCAACACCCTGGAGCTGATCAAGAACAAACCGGCGCTGTTCCAGAACATGCTCGGCAACCGCGAAGCGCTGTTGACCATCGGCACGCCGGGGCAACCGCCGCTGCTGGTAGTCAACCCGGGCAATCTGAACACACCGACGTTGCCGGCGGTGCCCATCGATCAGGCGATGACTCTGAAAGACGTGCAGCATCTGCCGAGCGTCGACGGTGTGCCGTTTTCGGCGGTGGCGGCGAGTATCGATTCCGGCGAACTGGGCAATCTGCAGGTCACCACCGGGCGCCTGATGAGCGAGCGCACGGCGATGCTCGCCAATTACCGCTTGAGTGTTTATGGCCTCGCCTCGCTGGCGGCGCTGTTGCTGGCGGTGGTCGGTTGTCTGCTGGTGTATCGCGGTCTGCTGCCGTTGCGACGACTGGCGAAACACGCCCACGGCATCGGTGTCGGCAACCTTGGTGAACGCCTTGCCAGCAGCGGTGCGCCGCGCGAATTACAGCCGATGATTGAAGCGTTCAATGCCATGCTCGACCGCCTCGCCAAGGGCTTTGCACAGTTGAGTCAGGTGTCCACCGACATGGCCCACGAGTTGCGCACGCCGATCAACAATCTGCTTGGCGAAACCCAGGTCGCGCTGCAGCAGAACCGCAGCATTGAGGCCTATCAACAATTGCTCGCCTCCAACGTCGAAGAACTGGAGCGCCTGACGCGGATGCTCGACAACATGCTGTTTCTGGCGCGCACCGATCCGGCCAGTGCCTTGAGTCAGCGCCAGGAGCTGGATGCGGCGGATGAGATGCAGCGCATTGCCGATTATTTTGAAGGGCTGGCGGCGGATGTCGGCGTGTGCATCGAGGCACGCGGCAGCGGCGTGATCTGGGCTGAACCGATGTTGTTAAGACGCGCGCTGGCCAACCTGTGCGCCAACGCAATCAAGTACGGTGCGGCGGATTCGAAGGTGCAGGTGGAAGCGATTGCCGAGCCGGACGGCAGTTATCTGCGGGTGCGCAACCAAGGCGCGACCATTGCCCCTGAACATCTGGCGCGACTGTTCGAACGCTTCTACCGCGTTGATCAGTCCCGCGAGCGTTCGGCGCAATCCAATGGTCTGGGCCTGTCGATTGTCGCGACCATCATGCAATTGCATCAGGGCCGCTATAGCGTCAGCAGTGCCGATGGCATCACCTGCTTCGAACTGTTTTTCCCCGCCCGGCAACCAACATAAATCGCCAACACACCACAACCCCTGTGGGAGCGAGCTTGCTCGCGAAAGCGGTGTGTCAGTCACCGGAGATGCTGGCATTGCCGGCCTCTTCGCGAGCAAGCTCGCTCCCACATTTGATCTCGGTTCGGCCGAAGATCTACTGATCAACCCGATCCCCTGTGGGAGCGAGCCTGCTCGCGAAAGCGGTGTATCAGTCACCGGAGATATTGGCTGTGCCGGCCTCTTCGCGAGCAGGCTCGCTCCCACCGTTGAACTGCGCTCGGCTTGTGATCAAAGCCATAGCCATCAATGCCACCGCGACGCCAAAAGTGATGTGCAAGCCGCTGGCAATCGATGTTGCCGGCGCCTGCGTCGGATCGCCCGCCGCCAGCGCAAACACTGCACCCATCACAGCCGCCCCGGTGATCAACCCCAGATTACGTGCCAATCCAAGCATCGCCGAAACCACACCGCGTTGCTCCTGACGAACTCCGGCCATCAACCCGGTGTTGTTCGCCGCCTGAAACAGCGCATAGCCGACGGCGACCACTGCAATCGGCAACAGATACCCAGGCAGCCCCAGACTCATTGGCAACAGCGCCAACAAAGCGCAGCCGCAAGCCATGGAGAACAAAGCTCCCGGCACGATCCGTCGCGCACCGAAGCGATCCACCAGACGCCCCGCCGGTACACCGCCAAACGCAGACAACAACGGTCCGATCGATAACGCCAGGCCAACCACGGCACTGCTGAGGCCTAACCCACGGCTCAGGTAAAACGGACCGACCACCAGCGTGGTCATCATCACGGTGGTCACCAACAACGTCAGCGCCAGGCTACTGCTCAATCGCCGGTCAGCGAACAGTGACAAACGAATCAGCGGCGCCTTGGCCTTCTTCTCGATCATGACGAACAACCCCGCGCCGCACAGGCTGGCCAACAGCAACGGCACGGTGAAACCTTCAAGGGTCATTGCCAGCGCATAAGCCGCCAGCGTCAACACCAGCACCACGCTGCCAGAATAATCGAACGCGACTCGCGGCCCGGCGGCCCGATCCGCCGGCAAATAGCGGTACACCAGCCACGCATTGAGCAAGCCCAACGGCACGTTGAGCAGAAAAATCGCCTGCCAGCCAACATGCGTCATCAACAGCCCGCCCAGCGACGGCCCAAGACTGGTGCCCGTCGCCGACATCGTCGCCAGCAAGCCCATCGCACTGCCCGCCCGCGCCTTGGGCACCGCATCGGCCACCAGCGCCACCGTCAAGGCGAACATGATCGCCGCGCCAACACCTTGCACCGCCCGTGCGCCGATCAGCCAACCGAGTCCCGGTGCCATTGCGCAGGCCAACGAGGCGCTGGTGAAAATGCCAATCCCGATCAACAGCAATCGCCGCCGTCCAAAACCATCGCCCAGACGCCCGACACTGACAATCAATGTGGTGATCGCCAGCAGGTAAGCCAGCACGATCCATTGCACCTGTTGAAACGTCGCATCAAATGCCGTCGCCAATATCGGCAAACCCGCGTTGGCGATGCTGGTGTCCAGTGACGGCATCAACATCGACAAGGCCAGACTGGTCAGCGCCCAGCGGGCGGGAGTGCTCAGGGGTTCTCGGGGCATGGCAGGCTCGCAGTGCAAAAGTGATCTGCCATAGCGTGAGCCTCGACAAAACACGGCGCAAGACGCATGCTTTGCACTCAATACCTGCACGGAACGCCATGTCATGACCGCACCGGATCTGAACCTGCTGATCACCCTCGACGTCTTGCTGCGCGAGGGCAGCGTCGCCCGTGCCGCCAAATGTCTGCGGCTGAGCCCGTCGGCCATGAGTCGCGCCCTCGCCCGTTTGCGCGAAACCACAGGTGATCCGTTGCTGGTGCGCGCAGGTCGTGGCCTGGTGCCGACGCCGCGCGCGCTGGAATTGCGCGAACGGGTCAGTCACCTGGTGCAGGACGCCGAGGCGGTTTTACGACCTGCCGAAGTGCTTGATCCCGGCCGCTTGCAACGCACCTTCACCCTGCGCAACACCGACGGCTTTGTCGAAACCTTTGCCGCCGCCCTGCTCGCGCGCATCGCCGAAGAAGCGCCCGGCGTGCGCCTGCGCTTTGTGCAGAAAGCCGATAAGGACAGCACGCCGCTACGCGAAGGCCGCGTCGATCTGGAAACCGGCGTGGTCGATGACAGCACCGACCCGACGCTGCACAGCCGTATCCTGTTTCAGGATCAGTGGATTGGTGTGGTGCGTGAAGGGCATCCGTTGAGCGCGGGGAAAGTCACGAGCAAACGCTTCGCTGGTGGCCA
Source organism: Pseudomonas sp. 43A (assembly GCF_013363935.1). Lineage (NCBI taxonomy): Bacteria > Pseudomonadati > Pseudomonadota > Gammaproteobacteria > Pseudomonadales > Pseudomonadaceae > Pseudomonas > Pseudomonas sp. 43A. The sequence continues at coordinate 3,219,726 of NZ_CP054880.1, read as the reverse complement.
GCACATTCTGATCTCACGACGCGGGCGCAGCAGCGGCCCGGTGGATGAAGCGTTACTTGCGCTCGGCCTGACGCGGGACATCGTCACCTCGTTCGGTGGATTCTCGGCGGCACTGACGCTGGTGCGCGAATCAGAGCTGATCGCCACTGTCCCGCAGCGTCATACCAGCAAACTACGCACGGGCCTGCACAGTTTCGCCCTGCCCTTCACGATGCCGGACATCAGCGTGTCGATGCTCTGGCACCCGCGCATGGACGCCGACCCGGCGCATCGGTGGTTGCGCGATTGTGTGCGGCAGGTCTGCGCTTAACGCGCGTCGCCACCGGCCGGTTTGTAGAAAAGGAATTTCCCGGTTTCGGCAGTCTTGCGGTACTCCTTGGCCCAGCTCGGATGCACGTTGCGGTCGTGGAAATACAGCGCGCCGTTGGTGCGATCCTTGAGTTGGCGGTTCAGCGCTTTGCGGGCAATATCCTTGGCCAGCGTGTATTCGGCATCTTCCTTGACCTGATCCGGTTTGCCGTCGCACCACCAGGAAAACTGGCAGCTCCTGGTTTCCGAACCTTGTTTGACGACAGCACACACCGTGTCGGGAAAGCCTTCGTGACCGAGGCGATTCATCACCACACTGGCCACCGCTTCCATTTCCGGCGTGTCCTTGCCTTTGGCTTCCCAGTAGATACTGCGCGCCAGACAAGTGATCGGATCGTCCAGCGGCGCCGCGCCGGCGGGGTCGACCGCTTGCACTTCGGTCGGGGTGATGGCTTCAGCTTTCGGTGCCGGTGCGGCGCTGACCTTGTCCGCCGCTTTCTCTTCCAGCACTTGGGCTTTTTCTTCAGCCTTCGCTTTGATCGGGGCCTGATCGGTGGCCCATGCAGAGCCTGCCAACAGGGTGAATACGAGACAACCCGCCCAGCCTTTCAATCCCATGTGTGTTCTTCCGGCAGCGCCCGATGCGGGCAAGGTGTTACGTCGGGGAGACACCCGGTTTGCGGGGTCTTCGGTGAGTGTAGACGGCAAATCCATCGGCAAAGTTGCGCAGAAAACCGGCCGAATGAAGAAAAAAGACATTGCACTCACCGGGGTCGTTTCGCGCATCATGGGCGCATTCAGCTCCAGGGAGATTTCCATGCGCTTCATGCCATCCGTTTTGCGTCTTGCCGCGTTGTCCGTGGGCATTGTGTTTGCCATCCCGGCGCTGGCCGGCGATGAATCGCAATTGATCGAGTCGATCAACAGCTACCGCAGCCAGCCGCAGCGTTGCGGCAGTCAGGCGTCGAATGAACTGCCACCGCTGTCAGCTGATCCACGGCTGAGATTACGCGCCACCGGTGCTGTCGATCTGCAGCAAGCCATGGCCAGCGCCAGCTACCCGATGGTCAATGTGCAGGCGATCACCCTCAACGGCCCGCGCGATGCGGCGTCGGCGATGCAGGCGATTCAGGAGAGTTTCTGTCAGGTAGTGCTTGATCCGCAGTTTGTCGATGTCGGTGTCAGCCGCGATGACCGTGACTGGCGCATCGTGCTGGCGCGGCCACTGCTGTCGGCCAAGTTGGGCGATGCGCAAAGTGAGGGGCAGAAATTGCTCAGTGAACTCAACGCCGCTCGCAGCCAGGCGCGTCAGTGTGGTGGTCAGGCTTTCGCCGCTGCCGCACCCTTGGCCTGGAATGCAACACTGGGCACGATCGCCCAGGATCACAGCCGCGACATGGCCAACAACAATTACTTCGACCACAAGGACCGCGACGGCCGCACCCCGGGCGATCGCGCGGAACTCGCCGGTTACAGCGGCCAACAGGTCGGCGAAAACATCGCCGCCGGGCAAGACACCGTGCACAAAGTCGTCGAAGGCTGGCTCGCCAGCCCCGGCCACTGCGCCAACCTGATGAACCCGCAATATCAGGAACTCGGCGCCGCCTACGCGACCGACCCGAAAAGCAGTGCCGGCATCTACTGGACCGCGATGTTCGGCGCTCAGTAAGCCACTCTCAAGTTCATCACCCTCCCCTGTGGGAGCGAGCTTGCTCGCGAAGAGGCCAGTACATTCAACATCAACGTTGTCTGACCTGACGCCTTCGCGAGCAAGCTCGCTCCCACAGTGATCGGTGCAATCCCCGTCATTCTCGGCCAACATAGCTCCCTCAGTGCTAAGCGGTGTATCCATGATCTGTGATACTCAAAAATCGGGTCATCGATGGCGTCAATCGATCAGTCACTAACAGTGATTGGACGCCATGGAACGTTGCCCATAACCTACGTTGCCCCCACTCTTTCCACAGCGGTTTTCACTCCTGCGAGGCTTCCTTGTCAGAGCGCGTCTTGATCGATGGTTACAACCGCCGCGTCGACTATCTGCGCATGTCGGTGACCGACCGCTGCGACTTCCGCTGCGTCTATTGCATGGCCGAAGACATGCAGTTTCTGCCACGCCAGCAAGTGCTGACGCTGGAAGAGATCTATCAAGTGGCGCAGAGCTTCGTTGCCCTCGGCACGCGCAAGATTCGCCTCACCGGTGGCGAGCCGCTGATCCGTCCGGGCGTAGTCAGGTTGTGCGAGCAGATCGCCGCCCTGCCCGGCCTGCGCGAACTGTGCATGACCACCAACGGCTCACAACTGGGCAAACTCGCTGCACCGCTGTTCGACGCCGGGGTCAAACGTCTGAACATCAGCCTCGACAGCCTTGATCCGCAGCGCTTCAAACAGATGACCCGCACCGGCGATCTGGCGCAGGTGATCAACGGCATCGATGCCGCGCGCAAGGCCGGTTTTACTCGCACTAAACTCAATGTGGTGGTGATGCAGGGCCGTAATGATCAAGAGATCAACGATCTGGTGAGCTTCGCCATTGACCGGCAGCTCGACGTCTCTTTCATCGAAGAGATGCCGCTGGGGATCATCAGTGAACACAGCCGCGCCGAGTCGTTTTTTTCCAGTGCGCAGGTGCGCGAAAAGATTGCCGAACGCTATACCCTGATCGACTCGGCGGAATCGACGCAAGGCCCGTCGCGCTACTGGCGGCTGGCCGAGGCGCCGGAGATTCGCCTGGGTTTTATCTCGCCGCACAGCCACAACTTTTGTGGCACCTGCAACCGCGTACGCCTCACCGTCGAAGGGCGCCTGCTACTGTGTCTGGGTAACGAGCATTCGGTGGATCTGAAAGCGGTGCTGCGTGCGCATCCCGGGCAACCGCAGCGGCTGGAGAAAGCCATCGTCGAGGCGATGAAACTCAAGCCGTATCGGCACAATTTCGAAGTGAACGATGATGTTCAGGTCGTGCGCTTCATGAACATGACCGGCGGCTGATCCCGCCCGTTTCATCGGTTATCGGAACCGCACAGCATGATCATCAGACCCAAGGTCAGCCAGTTCGCCATTCTCTTCACCCTCAAGGGTTCGATTGCCAAGCGCATCGCCATGCGCACGTTGATGGTCACCCTGCTCGCCTCGGCCATCGTGCTGGTGGAAATCCTTCATCCGAGCAACTTCACCAAGGTCAACGCCACGCCGTTTACCTTGCTCGGTTTGTCGCTGTCGATCTTCATGAATTTTCGCAACAACGCCTGTTATGACCGCTGGTACGAGGCACGCAAGGCCTGGGGCGAGGTGATCGTGCACATTCGCTCGGTGATCCGTGAAACCCATGTGATTCGTGAATCGGCTGAGCGCAAGCCGTTGTTGCTCAACCTGTGCGGCTTCGCCCATGCGTTGAACGCGCGATTGCGCAAGGAAAGCGAGGCCGATGCGAGCAGCCAATGGATCATGCCCAAACCCGATCCGCAGACGCCGGATTACAGCGGGCGGATTCTGCAGACGGTCGGCCAGCAGTGTTCCGATCTGCATCAGAACGGTGAGCTGACGGAATGGCGCTACATGTTGCTGGCCAATCACCTGACCAGCCTGACCCAAGCGCAAGCCGTGTGTGAGCGGATCAAAACCACGCCACTGCCGTTTCCTTACACGCTGTTGTTGCACCGGACGATTTATCTGTTTTGCATCCTGCTGCCGTTTGCCATGGCCGAACCGCTGGGCTGGCTGACACCGCTGTTCACAGCAATTGTCAGCTACACGTTTTTTGGCCTGGATGCGATTGCCGATGAGCTGGAAGACCCGTTCGGCCGCGACGAAAACGACCTGCCCACCGATGCGCTGGTGCGCACCATCGAGCGCGACATCCTCGCCGAGCTTGGCGCAGAGGTGCCGCCAGCGTTGAAGCCGGTGGACTATGTGTTGAGCTGATCCTTCTCTCCAGGCACCCCGAAACCCTGTGGGAGCGTACACCGCGGATATTGATGACAACCACAAAACCATTGTAGGAGTGAGCCTGCTCGCGATGGCGCCGGCCCACTCGACATCTTCGTCGACTGACCCTCCTTCATCGCGAGCAGGCTCACTCCTACAGTTTGATTGGTGGTGAGGTCAGAACAGTTCGTTGAAGGGGATGAAGCGCAGCGGGTCGCCGAGGTTGTGCGTGCTGTTTTCAGGGATTTCCACCAGGCCGTCGGCCCAGGTCGCGCCGAGCAGGACGCCGGAGCTTTGATTGGAATAAAGCACCGCTCGCCCCGCCTCCAGTTTCACTCTCAGGTATTCGCGACGGCTGCCAGCCTTGTGCCAATCGAAACCTGCGTTGACGGTGAAACTCAGCGGCATGACCTCTTCCACGCCTTGAATACGCAGCAGATACGGCCGCGCCAATAAACCAAAAGTCACCAGCGCCGAGGTCGGATTGCCCGGCAGACCAATCACCGGCACCGTGCCGAAATGGCCCACGGTCAGCGGTTTGCCAGGCTTGATCGCGAGTTTCCACAACAGCGGTTTGCCGTTGTCGCGCAGCACCTGCCCGAGGCAATCGGCATCGCCGGCAGACACCCCGCCCGTGGTCAGAATCAGGTCGGTCGCCACTTGCAGTTGCTCAAGCTTGAGCCGCGTCTGCGCCGGGCGATCCGGGAGGATACCGGCGTCGATCACCTCGCAGCCCAGCTCTCGCAACCAGTGGCCGAGCAATACGCGGTTGCTGTTGTAGATGCTGCCGAGGCGCAACGGCTGACCCGGTTCGACCAGTTCATCACCGGTCGACAGCAGCGCCACACGCGGGCGACGCACCACGTGCAGGTGCGTCAGCCCTTGCCCGGCGGCGACTGCCAGTTCGAACGGCCCAAGGCGCTTGCCGGCGCGCAGCAGGATGTCGCCGACGCGATTTTCCTGACCTTGCGCGCGGATGTTCTGCCCCGCCTTGAGTGGCTGCAAGAAGCGCACGCGGCCGTCCTCCAGCACGTCGACGTTCTCCTGCATCTCGACGCAGGTGGCGCCGGGCGGCAGCGGTGCGCCGGTAAAAATCCGTGCGCAGGTGCCGGGCAGCAAGGTATCCGGCGCCTGCCCGGCGTAAACCTTTTGCGAGACCCTCAACGGCTGACGGTGCAGATCGGCGAGATTGAGCGCGTAACCGTCCATGGCGCTGTTCGGCCACGGCGGCAAGTCGAGTGTTGCCACCAGATCACTGGCCAGCACCCGCCCACGCGCGTCATCCAGCGGCAGCACTTCACTGTCTGCCAACGCTTGCTGATCAGCCATGCGCAACAACTGGTCGAGTGCGTCTTCGACCGGCATCAACGGTGAACGATTCATCCACGTGTTCCGCAGGCTTGCACGGCTTTCAAGTGCGGAACGAAGTTGCACGGGCGATGACGGTTGTCGAGTTGCTCGGCAAGAATGCCTTCCCACGCCGTGCGGCAGGCACCGGTCGAGCCCGGCAGGCAGCACACCAGCGTGCCGTTCGACAGCCCGGCCAGCGCGCGGCTTTGCACGGTGGACGTGCCAATATCCAGAATCGAAATCGCCCGGAACAGTTCGCCGAAGCCGTCAATCTGCTTATCAAACAAGCAGGCCACCGCTTCCGGCGTGCTGTCGCGACCGGTGAAGCCAGTGCCGCCAGTAATCAGCACCACTTGAACGGTGTCGTCGGCAATCCAGTTCGCCACCTGGGCGCGGATCTTGTACAGATCGTCCTTGAGCAGGTTGCGCTCGCTCAGTGTATGACCGGCCTCCAGCAAGCGACTGACCAGCAACTGGCCCGAGGTGTCGCTGGCGTAATCGCGAGTATCGCTGACCGTCAGCACGGCGATGTTCAGGGGGACAAACAGGGCATCGGCTTTTGCGCTCATGACAGTTCTCCGGCAGCAGTTAATCAAGATTGCCGAGCAGCCTAAGTGCCACTTATGAGTACTGTCTAATCACTCTGGCCAACCACCTTATCGACCTGCTCTATCGGTGCCTTTCACATTGTTCAAGGCCAGTAAACACGGGCCTGATAGAGCTGATTGATAGTCCTTCAAGCACTTCTGATTGGACGAACAACCGTTCAGATGAGATCGTCGCACCCTGCGCTTTTCGTGCGCCTCGCGCATCTGCGTCACTACTCAATCAAAAAATCTCCATCAAGCAGGTGCCATCGTGGACATCAAACAACTCAAGTTCCTGATCGCGCTGGACGAAACCCGCCACTTCGGCCAGGCCGCCGCACGCTGCCACATCACCCAACCGACGTTGTCGATGCGCCTGCGTAATCTGGAGGACGAGCTGGATCTGGTGCTGGTCAACCGCGGCCAGCGCTTTGAAGGTTTCACCCAGGCTGGCGAACGTGTGCTGGCCTGGGCGCGCACTTTGCTGGCGGCACACGATGGCTTGTTTGCCGAAGCGGCGGCGTGTCGCGGGCAACTGGTGGGCAGTTTGCGTCTGGGTCTGGTGCCGCTGAGCAGCTTCAATCCGGTCAATTACATTCAGGGTTTGTCGGGGACGTATCCGGAGTTGAAGTTCAGCCTGTCGTCGCTCAGTTCCGATGAGATCATCGCCGGGCTGGGCAATAACCAACTGGACTTGGGCGTGTGCTACCTCGATCACGTCAACCCGAACTATTTCGAGTTTTTCGAGATCGGTGAAACCCGCGTCGGCCTGCTCTACGACAAGCGCCACTTCCATTTCGAAGGCACGGAAATGAGCTGGGAAGACGCCGCCGAACTGCCGCTGGGGATGATCACTACTGGCATGCATTATCGTAAATCCATCGACTTCAGCTTTCGCAGCCGTGGGCTCAGCCCGCAGCCGATCATGGAAAGCGATTCGACTTATCAACTGTTGCAGGCGATTCACCAAGGCTTCTGCTGCGCAATCATGCCGCTCGACAGTGGCCTGGAAGAGCCGATCGAACACCTGTCGTTCATGCAGTTGCCGGATGCCAGTGTGCTCGCGCCGCTGGGCCTGGTGATGCGCAAGACCGAGCCGCGTTCGGCGATTGCCGAGAAGTGTTTTGCCGAGGCGCGGAAGTTGTTTGGGTGTGGCGTTGCGCTGGAGGCTGGCGCATGCCTGAAAAGCAAAAGCCCCTCACCCTAGCCCTCTCCCCGAGGGAGAGGGGACTGATTGGGGGATATTGCAGAAGTACGCCGACCTGAAATGGCTGAGGTGAATCCATAATCGATGGGATCTGTCAGATCGATGGACGATGCCAAACGCCTGCGTCAGCCCATGCGGCTGATAACCAAATCCATAATCGACTCGATCTTCCAGGTCGATGGATAACGCAAGACACCTCGGTCGGCCCCCTCTCCCTCTGACCCTTAGCTGAAGACCAAATCCATAATCGACTCGATCTTTCAGGTCGATGGATAACGCCAGACACCGCGGTCGGCCCCCTCTCCCTCTGGGAGAGGGCTGGGGTGAGGGTTGAAAGTCTGATTAGATACCCGTTCCGCCAGGATTCAACCCGGAGTCACGCTTGAGCACAGCGCCGAACCACCTGCCCCGCCCCGACCCCGTCACCCTGCGCCAGGCCTGGCGCTTTTGGCTCAAACTCGGCTGCATCGGTTTCGGCGGCCCGGCCGGGCAGATCGCGATCATGCATCAGGAACTGGTCGAGCGCCGGCGCTGGATCTCCGAAAAGCGTTTTCTGCACGCGCTCAACTACTGCATGTTGCTGCCCGGCCCCGAGGCTCAGCAACTGGCGACGTACATCGGCTGGCTGCTGCATCGCAGCTGGGGCGGTGTCATCGCCGGCGCGCTGTTTGTGTTGCCGTCGTTGTTCATTCTGATTGGCTTGTCGTGGCTGTACGTCGCTTTTGGTGATGTGCCAGCAGTAGCCGGAGTGTTTTACGGAATCAAACCGGCAATCACCGCGATCGTGCTGCACGCCGCGCATCGCATTGGTTCGCGCGCATTGAAGAATGCGTGGCTATGGACGATTGCCGCGGCTTCGTTCGTAGCGATTTTCTCCTTCAATGTGCCCTTCCCCTTGATCGTCCTCGGGGCCGCGCTGATCGGCTATCTGGGCGGACGATTCGCGCCGCAGCAGTTCAGCCATGGCGGTCAACGCAATAACGAAAAGTCCTTCGGTGCAGCGTTGATCGACGACGATACGCCAGCGCCCGAACATGCCCGTTTCAGCCTGCCGAAGCTGCTGCGTCTGGCGTTGATCGGCGCAGTGCTCTGGTGTTTGCCCATGGCGTTATTGACGGCGCTGTTCGGCTGGGACGCCACGTTCACGCAAATGGCCTGGTTCTTCACCAAAGCCGCGCTGCTGACTTTTGGTGGCGCTTACGCGATGCTGCCTTACGTCTATCAGGGCGCCGTCGGGCATTACGGCTGGTTGACACCAACGCAGATGATCGACGGCCTCGCACTTGGCGAAACCACGCCGGGACCGCTGATCATGGTGGTGGCGTTTGTCGGTTTCGTCGGTGCCTATGTGCAACCGGCCTTCGGTCCCGAGCATGCGTTTGCCGCCGGCGCACTGGCAGCAACGCTGGTGACCTGGTTCACCTTTCTGCCCTCGTTTCTGTTCATCCTCGCCGGCGGGCCGTTGGTGGAATCGACGCACAACGAACTGAAGTTCACCGCACCGCTGACGGCAATCACTGCCGCCGTGGTCGGAGTGATTGTGAATCTGGCGTGTTTTTTCGCCTATCACGTGTTGTGGCCGAACGGTTTTGCCGGGGCACTGGATCTGTTTTCGCTGATGCTGGCGGTTGCGGCGGCGTTGGCCTTGTTCGTTTTCAAACGCGGCGTGATCAGCGTGTTGATCGTTTGCGCCCTCGCCGGGCTGGGCTTTCACCTGATGCGCTGAACCCTGGCCTGCGAATCTTCCGTTTACACGCCCGCGAATTCCCCCTTACTATCCGGGCACACCGGTCGGCGGGCATCCCCCGCCACCGACGTTTTCCGCCAACGGAAACACGCGTTATGAGTACGTCACTACAACAAGCAGAATCGTTGAACGTCTCTACCCTGCGCGCCCTCTCCCACAGGGGCGGCGTATGAATCGTATCGTCAATCTCCCCATGGCCCTGCGCCGTTCCAAGCTGCGTCACTCCGCACGCCCGCCGGATATCGCCCGATCTGTCTGATCGCGTCCGTTAAAGAACCGCGACAGCCCCCTGCTTCTTGATATCCCTGCCAGGACAGCCACGCCTATTGCCGCGTCGTGTCCGGCCCGAATCTGCGCGCCTGTGCGGCGCCATCGTGAGTGATTGATTATGAAATTCGCAGCCCTTGAAGACGCACGCTTGTTCCTTGAACAGAACCCCGATATCGACATGATCGAACTGTTCATCCTCGACGCCAACGGCGTGCCGCGCGGCAAGCTGTTGCACCGCGAAGAACTGCTCGCTGTGTACGAAAGCGGCCGGCCGCTGCCGAGCACTATTCTCGGTCTGACCGTGCAGGGTGAAGACGTCGAGAACTCCGGTCTGGTCTGGGACGTCGGCGATATCGACTGCCGCGCCTATCCGCTGGAAGGCAGTCTGGTGCGCCTGCCATGGCGGCAGATTCCGACCGCCGCGGTGCAGGTCAGCATGCACCCGACCGAGGGCATGCCCGCCAGCATCGCCGACCCACGCCACTTGCTGATCAGAGTCATCGACGGCCTCAAGGCCGAGGGTTATCACCCGGTGATGGCGTGTGAGCTGGAGTTCTACTTGCTCGATGCCAAACGCGATCACAACGGCCGACCGCAACCAGCGCTGGATGCCGACGGAGGTCGACCGCGACACACTCAGGTATACGGTTTGCGTGAGCTGGAGCAGATCGAACCGTTCCTCGCCGACCTCTACAGCGCCTGCAAGCTGCACGGCATTCCGGCGCGCACGGCGATCTCCGAGTACGCGCCGGGTCAGGTGGAAATCACCCTTGAACACGGTGACGCGCTGGAGGCGATGGACCAGGCCGTGCGCTACAAACGTCTGGTAAAAGCCATTGCCCATAAGCACGGCATGCAGGCGACGTTTATGGCCAAGCCGTTCGATGATCTGGCCGGCACTGGCATGCACATGCACGTCAGTCTGGCCGATGGCGAAGGTCGTAATTTGTTCGCTTCGGAAGACCCGGCCGGCACGCCGCTGCTGCGCACGGCGATTGGCGGCATGCTCGCATCCTTGCTCGATTCGTTGCTGCTGTTCTGCCCGAACGCCAACTCCTACCGGCGCTTCCAGGCCAACAGCTACGCACCGTTGGCGCCGACCTGGGGCGTCGACAATCGTACTGTCAGCCTGCGCGTACCCGGTGGCCCGGCCAACACCCGGCACATCGAACACCGCATCTGCGGCGCCGATGCCAACCCGTATCTGGCGGCAGCGGCGATCCTTGCCGGGATTCATCGCGGCATTCGTGAAGACCTTGATCCGGGTGCTCCGGTCGAGGGCAATGGCTATGCGCAGGCGAAGGAATTGCTACCGACCGATTGGCTGACCTCGCTGCAAGCGCTGGAGAATTCGGTGTGGGCGCGGGATGCCTTGGGGCAGGAATTTCTCGGGGTGTATCTGGCGGTGAAGCGTGCCGAGTATCGGCAGTTCATGGCTGAAGTGGGTGAGCAGGATTGGCGCTGGTATCTCACCGAAGCTTAACGATCCGACACCGAACCTGTGGGAGCGAGCTTGCTCGCGAAGGCGTCGTCACATTCAACATTTTGGGTGACTGACACACCGCTTTCGCGAGCAAGCTCGCTCCCACAGGAAATTGCACCCCGACTCCCGAATTTTGTGTGGGCACTGACATGACCGAACGCTGCAATTCCTACTACACCGCCACCCTAAACCAGGACACCGACTACCCGACCCTGCAAGGGCGGCACGAGGTCGACGTGGTGATCATCGGCGGCGGTTTCACCGGCGTCGCCACTGCCGTAGAACTCGCCGAAAAAGGCCTGAAAGTTGCCATCGTCGAAAGCCACAAGATCGGCTGGGGCGCCACTGGCCGTAATGGCGGCCAAGTATTATCCGCCCGAAGAACCTTTTGTTGACTATTTATATATTCTTCAGTGTAAACGGGGAAAATTGGGTTGTCCGGTCAACAAAGTGAGGGAAACCATGAAGTCAACATGGACTTTATACGTAACATACAACGTGTTGACTAATATATAAATTTAGCCGAAGCAAGAATCACCCGTTGATTCATCTAAATTCCTGTGCATAATTGATCGTATTGGCAGCCCCGGCGTAGGTCTGCCTGGTCCATCAGCTAGTTCAACTTGAAACACTAAAGCCCTAAGAAATTTGGCAGTGTGCGAGTGATCAGCGTTGACTTTGATGTTTACTTTATCAAGGAATCGTTGATATGCGCCGGGCACCTGCTATTTGTGAAAACTATCAATCTAACATCCCACCCAATCAGATTAAAGCTACTGCGTCAGTAATCGCTGACGGGTATCTTTTCCTCAAGTTAAAAAAAAATTCAAAGACACCAACCGCCCCTTCACTACTTCCAGTGAAAGAGTCAGCATGAAAGTATTTGAATTCAAAAGTCCAAGCGGCAATCCCACAGCACTGATTTTTAACAATGACAAGCCTGTGTTTTGGGCAAACTATTGGCTTATCAATCAACACCCCACAACTCGACCAAAGTCATTAATTACGTATAGTTACGATCTGTGTCTAGTCATACTGTTTTTTCAGTATAAAAAAATTGACTATATAAGAAGATTTTCAAACGGAAGCTTTCTCACCAATGGAGAGCTTACAAAATTACGCAGTCATCTTACGGAAACAAAATCAACCCTCGAAAACCGAATCGCGGGAATAGGCATTATAAATCCGAAAAAAGTATCCAACTCCACTTATGACAGAAGATGCGGTATCGCAAAAAAATTTCTAGGATATATCGCTGAAGAATTAATAATCGGCACAAACAAGGATAAAAGAAATTCCCTCAGCGACTTCAGAGAAAGACTCAAAAATCAACTTAGAAGCTACAACTCCGACAATGAAAATATTGTTCAACCTTGGACAAATGAAGACTATATAAAAATGGATTTAACAATAAAGTCAAATTCAAAAAACAGAGAAAAATTCCTAGTACATAGGGATCTAGTTGTATTTCATCTTCTGCGTGAATCGGGCATCAGGAACAGTGAGTTACTCGGTATAAGAGTGGCCGGATTTCAACGAACAAATCGAGGATATATAACTACAAAAATTGAAGCAAGTACTGACATGAACCTGGACCCTAGAACGTCGCCCGCTACCGTGAAGACATTTAACAGAGAACTGAAAATGTCGGACTCATTATGGGGACTTATCGAAAGATATATTATCGAAAGAAAAAAAATAAAAGCGAGTATCAAACACCCATTCTTAATCATCGGTATTTCTGGGCAACCGCTATCAAACGATGCTGTAGGTAAGATTTTCAGAACACTGAGCGAGCAAATCGAATTAAAAATCACTCCTCATAGCCTACGACACTCTTGGGCATGCAACTTTATTCTTAACGAATATGAAAAAGCATCTTTTGTCACTGGAAGAGAAAAAGAGAGAATCATCTCCAACGCATTAAGCGTTCTCCGAGTTCAGATGGGATGGAGTTTGAAGTCTTCAATGCCAGAACACTATGCAAAATATGCCTTTCAAAAAATCGGCAATGAACGATTGTTATCAGAAGACCGATCTCTCCACAACAAACTTAGCAAGGACGTTAGCGATGGCGCACAGTCAAACGACTAAAAAAGAATTAAACCAGCCATTTGAAGAAATAACTGTATACCATCAAAAGACAAAACTTGATTTTATTGTTGGATCAAATCTAACAATTAAACATGAGACCTTGAGTGGCCAGTGCACGATAGATTTCAAGCAGATGCAGAACTATCTTGTCGACGACATCATAGAGTCATTTCGCCATGAACTTTGCTCACGCATAGCAGAATGCTACGCACTATCTTCCATTAAGACGTTCTGCACGAAACTCAAAGAGCTTTGCAAGCTGCTTAGTGAAGCCACCCTCAGCCAAGGACGCACAATACACAAGATAAGTGAAAGTATAGAGCTATGGTCCTCTTTCATAAACTGGTTAAAGTGCAACCCTAATATGAAAGCCTTTTTAGTTGCATGCAACGGAGACAAAGGAGTTCTATGGTGCGACGAGTATAATTTAGCAGTTGATATAATCCGTACATCGTCAAGAAAAAACGGGAGCGCCATAAGCTCGGCCGACCCTGTTAATGGAGCACTGACCGAAACCGAGGTAAGAGATGTAACCTTCGCTATCTGCAAAGGTTACGAAAATGGTCTGCTGGAAATTGAACACTTAGCCATTTTCTTTTTGGCTCTGGTACTCGGATATAGGCAAAGCCAAATTCTCAACATAAAGCTAGATGACTTAACTTACAGTGAACCCCAGAAAAACTGGACACTAAAAATTGAAATAATCAAGCAGAAAAGAAAAAACAAACCCGTCTACATCAATGTCAGACTTCCACCGCTGGTGAACACCCTGCTCGATTATATGGTACCTATTTGCATTAGCAGGAATAGAACTTATTTAATCCATAATTCCTCTGGGATAGCTGGGCTTACGATTACCGAAGAGGAAATAAAAAAACTGCCCAATACTCGTTGCAATGCTACCTCCCTAATGACAAGACTTAAGAGTGTCATTTATGAAATGGGTGTTAGGAGCAGCAGAGTTACTGGAGGAAGAGTAAATCTAAACTTCATTAGATTTAAACACACTTTGCTAACACGCGCAGCCGTAAATGGAGCAAGCGCACATGAACTTATGTACTTAGGTTTGCACAACAATCTTTCCTCGGCAAACTCTTATATCGACTCTATACCTGAAGCACAAGCCAGGATCAAAGAGGAATTAGGACCGGCACTTACCTCCATTGCGAAATTATTTCTAGGTACACCTTATGAGGGTGGATATGAAAAAGCCGTTTTGGAAATGCCCAACTCCATACAACGCCATTATGGAATTGCACAAGCAAAGCCAATTGGCGTTTGCGGAACCATGGCAAACTGTACAGATCATGCACCAATAGCATGCCTGCTTTGCTCGAAATTTGAACCATTTCGAGATGCACCGTTTGGCGAATATAAAGAATATCTAATCAGCGAGTACGAAAACCAACCTGACATTAAAATTAAAAATACGGTATTGGAATATGTAGAGGCATGCGACATGTGGATTTCAAAATTGTGTGTCAACCAAGAGCGCGCCTCATGAGCAAAAACACACCTCAGCTAAATTTCGACTCATTCAAGAAAGTATTTATACCGCTATTCCAGGACCAAATAATGAGCGGAAAAAATATAGATCTAGCATTGAAATACAAACTCCCGAACAACATGTTGCTCAAAGGCGACCCGTGTGATTTTGCCCATGCACTACCCCCCACTTATAAAAAAGAAAGTGGCGTATTCAAACTCATCTGCGCAGACGAGGACTGGATTGTTACGCTTAAACTATTTCATCTTATCCGCTCACTGGAAGAAAAAAAGAAATCTCGAGATATTGCCACTGGATTCTATTTTCTTATTGATTCTCTACCTTCATTTAAAAAACCATGGGAAATCACCAACTCAGACTTTCTACGCGCCTCAAATAAAAACAACCTCTCACTGGGAGTAAAGTTTCGCACGGGGGCCGGACTTGCTAACATAGGTAAAACCTATAAGAAATATAATTTATCCCCAGAAAATATAAAATACACTGAGAATCCTCATACTAGGCCACCCCGCTCAACAAAGACACTCTTACCAGATCTCGAGGCATGCAAAATGCTGGCTGAATCATTCAGGCTTCCTCAGAATGGTTTTGAAACGATAGTCTCATCAGCGTTCGCACTATTGAACTATGCGCCTTCTAGATCCTCTGAAATAGTGACGTTGAATCTTGACTGTATTACGTCTCTGGACGGATTTGGTTTATGCTTTCCTATGCCAGCCAAAAACGGTAAGTCCGTCGTGAAGAGGCCACCTTGTGCCGAGTTTGAGGAGGTTATCGGGGAAGCAGTCCAGAAGCTTATCAAATTTGGCCAATCCGCAAGAGACGCAGCAGCCTGGTACAAAGAGAACAAAGTCATTTACATCCCGAAAGGCCTCGAGCATTTAAGAGACCGGAAAACATATAATGTTCAAGAGGCATTAGCCTTAATCGGCTATGAGCGAAGCGATGGAGTGTATTCTCAAAAACTATATGCGAACAGAAACAGTTCATTACCTGCCGCAGTTTTACCTCCTGGACTAGGCAGGTTGTTTCAGTCAGATTCTTCAAACTATTACCGCCACAATGAAAAAATTTTACTGAAGGACGCGGCTTTCATCAGCGCCACCAACCTATACAAGTGGGTTATCAACAAATTATCACCTACCTTCCCATTCGTAGATGGTGTATCCAATGTTGAATTCAAGGATTGCTTATTTGTATATCCATACTCCTCCAAAACTCCTAACTTCAAAATTTATTGGCAGTGCCATTACGCACCTTGTTTTTTTTCGACAAACAAGCTCCAATCATGGTTTGGTAGATTATTTTTCCGAGGCCGCAAGCGTGAAGACCTTTCCTTAGGCACACATGCTATGCGTCATTTACTTAATACGTTGGCGCAGAGCAAACACATAGACCAGCGATTGATTGCAATGTGGTCTGGTAGAAGCTCAGTGGAACAAAATGACGATTATGATCATCGTACTCCTCTGGAAAAAATTGATCTCATTGATGAAAATGCAATCGGGGCAGGGTTCGAGTTCGGCGGTTTTTTAGATGATTTATACGAGCAAGAACACAAACAAACTGGGGTATCAACCGAACAATTCTTCAAAATAAAAATTGGATCGCTTCACGTAACTGAACTTGGCCTATGCCGACACAACTATAATTCAGGTCCGTGCCCCAATGTCTTTCAATGTATTGACTGCTCTGAACACTGCTTTAGAAGAGGTGACGACAAATCATTATTAGCAGCACATAGAATGGTAGAGAAACTACAACCAATAATAGCCGCCACTCAAATTGCAGTAGACAAAGGAGAACCCGGCGCGGAAAAGTTCCTTAATTCACATACAAACAAAATATCAAGATACAAAAAGCAAATAGAAATTTGCTCGGACACTTCGGTCCCCGCCAACGCATTATGCGCATTAGTACCAGATACCCCAACAGACAACATAGTTTCAAAGGCAATTATTTCTCGCACCCTAAACGCAGAACAAGTAAAAAAACAGGCTTATAAGCATGGTAGAATTCTAATTCGCAGCATTGACAACAACATTTTAGAAGCATTTGAATCGCTAATGGATTCATGGACTGTACATAATGGACTTCCCACCTGGGAGAACGTTTGCAGTAGCTTTAAGGCTAAATATAAAACTTTAATTCGGCATCAAGCCATCATAAATAACGACGCCATGCAGCGCGCTTACGAGGGCCTTGGCAATCGAATGCTCAGTACGGATCTAATTAAAAGAGACTCATCTTCAAGATGGTACTGGAACAATAAATACATAGCTTCACAACTTTTGGAAAACTGGAATTTCAAACTTCATGGTTGCCCTACACTCCCAAAAGTAGCAAAGCAAATCAAAGCAAACTTTTCATATGCAAAAATAACTCTCGCTGCGCTTCAGAAAAACTCTGAAATTCGCAGCAAACTTTTAGAAAAACGCAAATATTTTCACGACATTGGTTTGATATTTATCTCTATGCATGGAGACTTAGTCTGCGAAAGGAAATCGGTACTACCTGATGGCAACAATCAAAACATTTATGAATGCTTCTCTCAATTCGCTAGAGAATGGGGAATTGAAGATGGGCTTCCTACCGTGGAATCCGTTTTAGCGAAATTTGCAAAAAAAACAGGGTTTACATTCAACAAGACATACATTTTTTCAAACAATACGTTATTAAAAAGCTTTAACCATATCAGAGAGAAGAGCGCAAAAACCGGACTAATAAAATTTAGCGGCGCAAACAAACCACTTTGGAACATAGACCAACTGATACTATCTTGCTGCGCAAGTGAAGACTGGTTCCAAATCGATTGCGACACATCTAAAATATACAAAAACATTCTAACACGGCACCCAAGCATAAAAATCTCTTACAGTGCTGTTCTAAGAGCACTGAAAGCTCTCCAAAATAGGAATTGTAAATGAAGCGTAGAAGAATAACAGACGAGGACACTACGGCTTTTATTGAAATGCTCAGAAACTGGGATATCGAAAAAGAAGGCGATCTGAGCTGGAATAGCTTCATAAAAAAAATTCAAAGCGTTACAGGTTATTTATATGAAAGAACCTCATTATACAAAACGAAGAGCGGAACAATCCACAAGGAATTTGAGATTGCTAAAGACGTCATAAAATCCGGACCTAAAACAAAGGGGGAAACCATGTCAAGACAAAGTCTACTAGTGGCATATACCAATTTGAGGCAGGAGGCTGATAAACTTCGCTCTCAAAACCTAAGTTTACTTCAGCTTCATACCGAATATCTGAAAATTCTATATGAAAATGATATTACCCCTGACCTTTCTTAAAGCGAAAAAGTAGTACTTTAAGGGTAAAACTTCAGTACGTTAAGTCGCGGATGTGGCACGGAGCCTTTTAGCTATTCGTCAGTAATCTGCTGACACCTATAAAGCACGTGTCACCGCTGCTGTAGGAACTTCATACACGGCAGATAACAACTCTAGTATCTGCCCTATCCTCCCTTCCCTCTTCTGCCCCGTAACGCTGAACATGGTTTGTGCTACTCCCGAGACTTTCCAGCGAAAACTGCACTTAGGTTTGGAAAGCCAGCACATAGCCTTATCAGTGTTGCCAAAAAAAGACTCAGTTAAAGCAATGGTGTGCGCCACGCGAAACAAATGATCACTTTGACTGGTGGTTAGTCGCTCGTCGCTGGCCAGCTTTGTTTTGAGAGAATGGGCAGGGATGATTACGTCCTGATCACCAGGGCCGATCAGTCCTGAGTCGCACATTGCCGTTAGCCATTTAAAATAGCAGCCTGACAGCGGTCTTTGAACTCATTTTCTAAGTCATGCTCGTAATACAGCGCATCTAGCCAGAAAAAACCAACATGAGGCGTCTTATCAGCTAACGATTTAACATCGTTACCGCTGAGCTTAGGTAAGTGCAGGTTTATGATCTCAAACGCAAAAGATGCTGATGCCATCGCCCTATGCACTTTGTGTGACTCCATCGCTCCTACGATGCCTCTGGGGAGGCGCTTGCGAGGCCGCAGTGTGTATCGCGTCTTAGCACTGAAAGCCAACTCAGAATAAATCCAGGGAGAAAACGTGCGATCGCCTTCAGCGAACCCTTCATATCCTTTGATACTTACGGAGTTTTGGGTGTTGAAAAAGATGAAACACTCCGATGCATCAATCATTCGATGTAGCTCCTCATTCAACATTAAAAACAGAGAAGCTGCCACGTCATTGCATTTATCGTAAGAGAAGTTGGTGATTCCACCTATCTCTTCTTTATCGGAGTAATGAGCATTTATCTTCAATAGCAAATCGCCCACATAGCCCCACACGCAGGAGTCCACGAAGACTTTGACACCCCGTTTTTCCAGAGAAAGCGCAAACTCGATAGCTTCACGTTCATCGCGATGGGAATGCGACAAGAACACATGGGCGTCCTGCTGCGGGAATATCTTTTTAGCGAGCTCCTTGGCGTCAATCACGTCCTTTTTATCAATCTGACCTATAACATAGTCAGCCAAGTCATTGACCGCCGCATCGCGGGCCTGTTTGCGATAATCATCGATAGCCGCATTACTGATCATCTCGAACGTTTTATAGTGCTCAATTTCAAAACCCAGATACATATTGTCCCCAGCTCATTTTGATGAGAATCCGAATACCACCTGTAAAATTGGAATTTAGCTCCGCAACCAAGATTCTAGCGTTACGGCTGAGTCCGTCTTTTGTGAGTAGACCATCCAGAGCTCATTTGAGTAGCCCTGAAGTTTCCCCCAGATTATTCTTGGATATAAACCCATGTATTCCCAAGATGACCAACCATCAAGACCTGCAGAATCAGAGGCACCGAAAATCGCGATTTTGTGAATCCCTTTTTTCCCATCGGCGACGCCCAGCTCCCATGGCACCCATCGGCTATCTTTGCTATTGGGACTCGTAAGGAGTACGAACCGTTTGCACTCAACAATCCGCTTCTTTAACAACTCCGCCGTCTCTTCCGACGTGTGACTCGGCATTGCCGGGTCTACCTCATCGATATAGGGGACGCCGCCATGGCTAGCGATAACCTCAATGGCCCCCGCCACCAAATCCTCATCTTTACTGGAATGCGAGATAAATGTCAGGTTGTGCGCTGACGCAGTCAGAGACTTCGTGAAATTGTGTCTTCGAGAGGCACTGACAGCAATGCTTTTTAGTTCGCTTCTTGTGACGTTACGAGCCATTTTCTTAGCCGTTAACTGTTAATTAATTTTTTCAAATTTGGGCTTCAGACATCTAGCGAGACGGGTCATTTACGAAAGCCCAAAAGTCCGAGTGCACTTTAGAGGCATCCTCTACATACAATCGCTGATTGACTTGGTTGACCAAGGGATACAAGCCTAAGTATTCCTGGCCATCGAATCCGGAATTCACTGTATCTACGAGGGGAAGGATAGCGACACCACCGTCCTTGTAACCGTCGAAATAACCCAATTCCCAAGGCATCCATTTGGACTGACCTGATCGATCAGTCACTATATAGATCAGGCTTGAGCAGTTGCGCATGCGCTGACGCAAGCGCTCCGCCGTTTCCTTGTCAACATGCTCGCGATCCAGCTCTTCATCTTCAACCCAATCAATGTAAACGCTGTATCCCTGCTCTTTAAGCAACATGGCTACGCCCACTACCAGATCCTGGTCCAGCATCGAATGGGACAAAAACACATCGAACCTCTCATCCGAGTAGGACTCTAGTCCCGCAACTTGATCGAGCATATTTTCCGAGCGGCGCGCAGCAGCCTTTGCCTGCTCCTTGGTAAAAAAAGCCATGTATACCTCTTAGAAGAATAAGAGAGGGCGCTTATGCGCACTCTTTGATAGCTGTTTCGATCCAGGTAGGCAGATTCGCTTTGATGACCCCGTACGCGTCATTTGAACGGGGATCGTACACCTTAGGTGTATAGACCGTTCCGTTGGCCCGCTTCAGAGTCAAGGAGCTGAAGGGATTAGTTCCGTATACTCCGATGCCAGCATTCGGGCATCGGAGGTTATGGATACGAACACCTAGAACTGGAATACCCAGCTCCCATGCCCTCATGATTTCGTATCGCACCCATTTACGGCTCGCTGTTTCCGCTCCGATCAACACCACCAGGCAGGACTTGCGCTGGAGATTCTCGTTGATCCAACGCTTAACGCCTTCATCAGAGCGCTTAATCTCTTCCCAGCGGTTTGGGCTGACCGGTTCATCCCCGTCGATGACACCCATGTTACGTATTTGCTGGACGCGTAACACGTCCTGGCCAAAATGGAAGCTGTAAAAAACGTTACGTTTCATGGATCACGCCCCCGCTAGCTTCTTGACGATCCCGAGTACTATGTCCTCGATCACTTTGGCATCAGTCGAGCTTTCGTTTAATTTTTTCAATTCGTCGGCCAGCCAAAGATCTTCAGGTATATAGCTACCGGGATCGGCAATCACTTTATCGGCCAGTTCTTTCGCCATATAGCCCGTTGCTCCAATAGGTACTGGAACGACGCCTTTTGCAACGGCGATGTCGAATTCCTTTTGGACGCCCCCAGCATTTTCGATGCCGTTTTGGCCAGCCTTATTACCAAAGATAAATAGCGCGATGCCTGACAGCGAGATCATGCGCTCGCGATACTGTTGCCATAGCACACCCAAATCCTGGCCCTGCGATGCCACCTGGGGAAACGGCCTCATAACTAACTGATCTTCTGAATACTTCTCTGGATTTGAATAGATAGCATCCAAGGCACCGTTGATTACGGCGCTTCCCACGCCCCATCCAAATCCATTGACTACGCGGTAGCCGGCTCGAATTAGGCTAGATGAGAGTGTGTGGATGAAGTTCAGCGCGTCATTTTTTTCCCAATCACCGTATTCTTCCGCGCTGCCGGCAATAAAGATGGTTTTCTTGAGGAACTGCTCCTCAATCGCTCTCAGAACTTTGGGAATGTCTTTGTAATCCTCGACCAGGAGCGTTTGGATTCCAAACCGCTTTAGGTCTCGAATGTGCAATTCCTGCTTGCGCTGGCGGTATCGTACCGCCTCAGCGTCTTCGTTTTCATACGGAGTGGAGGGTTCGCGGCGCAGGAAGCAGTAGTGCTCACGCCGCGCATGCGGTGGCACGTGCAGTCGACTCAGTACGTAATCAAGGTTCGGATCGGTGAAGCTGAAGCCGATGAAAAGGAAAGTCTTGGAGATCAAATCACCGCTCAAAGCCGTGACAAAGGCCTCGTGCGTTTTGTAATACTGCTCGTATTGAGATTTATAGAGAATGGCCTCTGTGGAAGACAGTGCATCTCCGTGCATCTTGTAAACAACGGCATCCCGCTTAGGTCGCGTGGTCAAGAGGTCGGAAACCTGGTGCTTAACGTCTGGAACACGCTGGTTCTTACGAAGCGTATTTTCAATAAGTTGGTCGTAGTTGGTCGTCCAGTATGTTCTGATTGGCAAGCGGG
The DNA here is from genome assembly GCF_013363935.1 of Pseudomonas sp. 43A. Classification (NCBI taxonomy): domain Bacteria; kingdom Pseudomonadati; phylum Pseudomonadota; class Gammaproteobacteria; order Pseudomonadales; family Pseudomonadaceae; genus Pseudomonas; species Pseudomonas sp. 43A. The sequence continues at coordinate 3,197,798 of NZ_CP054880.1, read as the reverse complement.
CCAGAATTTGGTGCGAATCCGACGGCTCCGCATGCTCGGAGAACTCGTCAATGATGCGACGAGCCAGTCCACCTGATCCGCTGCGCTCGTTAACGTGAAACTGGGCAAGTGAAACCAGGTCGTGCTCCTTGTCAACCGAAAGCCCGAGCTCTTCCGCTACCTCTCGCATCAGCTCTGGCCAGTTCACGTAGCCGCAATCCCGAGAAAGCCCAGCCCCCGCAAAGACTGCGGCAACACCTTCATTCAGATCCCGGACGTACCGGCGAATAAAAATTTCAATTTCTGCCGAAAACTTTTTCCGCATACAAGCGTCTTCCTTAGACACGCGCCAGCAAATAATCTGCGGCGGTCTAATCAACGCGGCGCAGCCTAGAGCCACTGAACGGCTCGCTAATTAACGCTACGCTAGTATCTGGGAATATCGCTGCACGACTAAAGTCGCCTTGAAATTTTCCGAAAATAGGATCCAAAAAATCTATAAGTGTCGTATACACCAAAGGACCGCACCTGACGTACTATTTTCTATAAAACCCTATAAATACAAGCACTTACAAATAGTACTGATACCTAGAAAATCATACTATTTCCTATAAAGTATTTCGTTGACCCACCACAACATTTCTCCGCCTGGTGTCTGCACAACGGCCTCGTCGCCCGCCTCTTTTTTTAACAGCGCACGCGCCATCGGCGAATCGATCGAGATGTAATCGTTACGGCCGTAAATTTCGTCGTACCCCACAATCCGAAATTTTTTTACTTCTCCCACATCGTTTTCAATCTCTACCCAGGCTCCAAAGAAAACCTTTCCTTCCTGCTCAGGCGAATACTCGACAACCCGCACGTCCTCAAGACGCTTATGTAGGTATCGAACTCTGCGATCAATCTCACGGAGAAGCTTCTTGTTGTATTGATAATCCGCGTTCTCACTACGGTCACAAGGCTACCGCGCTCTTGATGTCGGAAGATCACGAGCGTTCGCGCTGATTGACCAGTTGAGCGCGCATGAGCCGGTTGATTGGCTGTGCAAGGTGTTTGACGTCACTCGCTCGTGCTACTACGCCCAGCGCCTGCGGCGCCCCACGCCCGATGAACGGCTTCGATTGCGTAGTCGCGTCAGTGAGCAGTTCTCGCAAAATCGCAGCTCTGCGGGCAGTCGAAGCATCCTGTCGCTGATGCATGAAGACGGTGAGCAACTCGGTCGATTCAAAGTGCGTAGCTTGATGCGCGAGCTTGATCTAGTCAGCAAACAACCCGGCTCCCACGCCTACAAACGAGCAACAGTAGAAAGGCTAGATATCCCGAATACATTGAACCGCGAGTTCGACGTGCCAGCGCCCAATAAAGTCTGGTGCGGCGATATCACCTACATTTGGGCGCAAGGAAAGTGACATTACCTGGCTGTCGTCCTGGATCTTTATACGCGTCGGATCGTGGGCTGGGCGTTGTCGGAAAAGCCAGGCGCTGAGTTGGTGATCAAAGCGCTGGATATGGCTTACGAGCAGCGTGGTAGGCCTTCGGATCTGCTATTCCACTCAAACCAAGGATCGCAATATGCAAGCCGACTCTTTCGGCAGCGGTTGTGGCGATACCGCATACCCAAAAGCATGAGTCGACGAGGAAACTGCTGGGATAACGCACCGATGGAGCGCGTATTTCGCAGTTTGAAAACAGAATGTATACCGACCGTGGGCTATCGAACTGCGCAGGAAGCACAGCGCGATATCAGCCATTTTTTGATGCATCGCTACAACTGGATTCGGCCTCATCAATTCAACGATGGGTTGGCACCAGCGCGGGCCGAGGAAAAACTTAACGTCGTGTCCGGGATTAGTTGACCACTACAAAGACGCTTTTCGCAAGGTGGTGCTTTCCGATTTAAGGGGTCGCCGATGGCTACATAAGGTCAGCGATGAGTTGGTGACGACGCTCTAAAGCTCAACTCATAGATGCGCTTCAAGATTGAAACAATTGCCTCAGAAAACGTCACCAACTACCAAAATTACTCAAGACTTAAAGTCAAGGCCTGTCATCCACGACTCCTTTGACTTTAAAAGAGTCTAGCATTAACAATAGCACCCCAATGGTTATTGCCGAATCCGCAATATTAAAATTCGGAAAGTTATGATCTTGCCAATGTAGAAGCACAAAATCTACCACATGCCCATATACCATCCGATCAATTAAATTACCTATAGCCCCACCTAGAAGCAAAGCTAACGCAAAGGTATATCTAATTTTATGCTTAGGTTGTTTAGCTATCCAGCCTACCAGCAGGATAATTGCGCAAATGGCAACTATGGAAAAAAGTATCTGCTGCCAACCTCCTGCGCGACTGAGAAATCCGAAAGCGGCACCGGAGTTATAAGAAAGCTGAATATCAAAAAACGGCAAGATTTTTACTGAACGCCCAAAATCTAAATTTGCGTTAGCAATACTTTTAGTCATCTGATCAACAACAACCACAACCAATGAGACAAAGAAGTATTTTAGCTTAGCACCCACATTTGAAATCAATTTCGCCCCTCTCTTTATTCGGAAATCAAACCTTTGAAAATCTAGCTTTTTTGCCTGCAGTTTACATCGCATAGAGCAAGGCTAGTCGTGGACGAATCTTACCTGAATCGCCCACTCACGAAAATCTGCGAATCAGCACATTTCACACCTGCTACAAGCATAAGCTTACCCCGTTTAGGAGACGCTGGATGGATCTGTACAAACCGATCTCCTTGAGAGGGCTCCAACCGAAGCTTCGACTGAGAGCATTTGACCATTCTCCATGCGAATCAGTCGATCTGCGAGATGGAAATATCTATCATCATGTGTAATGACCAGCACGGTTTTTCCTTGAGCTTTCAGTTCCACCAGTAACTCACGATAAAAAACCTCCTTGAACACTGGGTCTTGATCGGCCGCCCACTCGTCGAACACTATGAAAGGTCTATCTTCTAGATACGCTACAACCAAAGCTAGACGCTTACGCTGTCCTTGTGATAAAGACCTCGTCGAAAATGCGCCGTTATGCACATGTACTTTGTGATTTAGATGTAGTTTCTCAAGCAACATATTAGCTTTTTGGTCTAGTTCTGCCGATGAAGTATCCATCATTTGCTCAAACAAATGAAAATCTGAAAAAATAGCGGAAAACATCTGCCTGTATCTGTCACGATTAGCGTCAAAAACCTGCTCTCCGTTGATACGGATTTCTCCCAACTCTGGCCGATAAAGTCCAACTATCATTTTTGCCAACGATGTTTTCCCGCTACCATTCCCCCCTACCAAATATGTAATTTCTCCAGGAGAAAAGGATAGATCAATAGGTCCCAACGTAAACAAATCGTCAGCACTCTCGTGATAATATTGATATTCAACACCACACAAAACCAAACTATCAAATCCAGACACAACTGCATCCACCCCACCAACTTCATCTTGCACGAGCTGCTGGACTATCTCGTCAATCTGCAAACCTGCAACCTTTGCCAGATTGGCGTTAGGCAGGGATACGAGTAGACTTTCTAAAGGTGCAACCATGTAAATAAAAACCAACGCAAACCCGGTAACTATTTGTGCACGATCAGGAACATCCCCTACGAGCACAAACAACACCAAACCTATAAATGCATAGATTAGAAAGTTCCCCCATGCGGACGAGACCAAAAATAAAGACATCCCGAAAGTTCGTTCACGACGAACTTTATCAATTGACTTATCCAGTACATCGTCAGTAAATTTTCTGCGTTTTTTTGCATGAAGCCTTAATTCTTTGGCTCCGTCCGTCAAAGACCGGAAATGGTCGAACAGGCGACCCTGCTCTTTTGAAGCGACTTCCAAATGCCGAATCGCACGTAGGTGTGCCAAGTGGTAACCTAGAGAACCCAATCCAATTACGATCACAGCCCCCAAAAAAGCCTGCCATGAGAGCCAAGCAACATAAACCAATGAACCCAGAACGATAATCGCATTGACGAGGATTCTCGGAAAACTTACAAAAAACTCTGCGACCTTCGTGCAGTGTTCGGATAAGGCCGCTTGTACTCTTGCGCTCCCAACCTCTTCAAGCCTTCGAAAATCTGCGGAGATGACTCTTTTGGAGATGAAACGCCTTAGGTCGGCATGAGCACGCTGGTTCAATCGTTCGAAAAGTACCGAAGAAATCATCTGACCGAACATTGCAGCAAGTGCAAAAATGGCAAAACGCCAAGCCACTGCAGCTCGCTCCGCCCATGATGTGGCGGTCAATGCGGCATTGACCTGCGACAACAAAAGAACACTGCACAAACCACTGGTAATACTTACCAATGCGGCAGCGATCATCAGATTGCGGGATTTTCGTATTAGGTAGCTAAGCAAAAATTTCTCCACTAGAAAAAAGAATGGACGCGAATGGCCACCTTAGGCCTCTCTGGCATGCTCATAACAATTGAGGGGGACGAATTACCGGCGTATTTTGTTTAGGCCTCCCCCCTGAACTGTCGGGCAATGCAATCCATCGCCCGTCCTCCATCAACGCTAGTTACATCCTCCCTAGAATTCGTTCAAGATCTCCAAGAACGTTTGGATTCTCCACAATCCCCTCATGATCATCATTGATTTGATAGTGATGAATCTTGCTTGCTCCAAGTTGATTAGTTAGATCAACGACAGATTCAGATTTTCTGTCATTCGCCCACCAGCAATGTACTTCGGCTCTCACTGAAGGAAACGCTTTTAGCGAACGATTTGTTGCTTGTGTTAAACATCTTCCTACCAAGAACACTCTGACTATTTCGTCAGCTGAAATTTTTCTTCCTTTACGCTGCAGGCGCTCCTGACAACCAAATACGAAAGCACGCAACCACTCGAGCAAAGGTTGTTCGTCGATCATCGGATCTACAATTTCAGCTGGCAGACCAACTATTAATTCTGAACGATCTGTAACCTGCCGGAAAAAACCGATAAATTCATCCTGCCAGCTCTCTTCTGGTACTACTTCAACGAGTTCAGTAAACACCGGCGGATCAATCAACCCGATAAACGCAACCGACTGCCCGAGAGCTTCAAGTTTCGCGGCAATCAGTACCGACAAAGCCCCACCCAAGGACCAACCCAATATTGAGTATGGCCCCTGTGGCTGAGTAGCCCTTATTAACTCTACATAGTCATCCGCCATCTGAGTTAGCGATACGTCGCGGTGCTTGGAGTTATTTAAAGTTCTGCAGGACAAGCCATAAACCGACCGAGCGCCATTAAGCCGTTTTGCCATAGCCAAATAGCTATAAACCATCCCCAATTTTGGATGAATACAAAATAGAGGAGTACTTCCCTCAATCGCTTTGTTAAGCAACGTCATGGATTCGGGCGCCTCTGAAAGGCCTTTGATACTAGGTCGAGTCATCAAGGCCTGAAGTGTTAATCGAAGCCCCGTCATGTTGCTTTCACGAGCGAGAGCAATTACTCGCAAAGCAGCAATTGAATGCCCTCCCAACTCGAAGAAATTATCATTGCGTCCAACGCGCTCAACACCAAGCACTTCAGCCCAGATTGCCGCCAGTGTTTCCTCATCGGCACCTCGCGGGGCCTCATACGCTCGCTCGCTCTCGAACTCTGGCTCCGGCAATGCCTTGCGGTCCACCTTGCCATTGGCATTCAGCGGCAGGCTTTCTAGTATCACGACCACACCAGGCACCATGTAGTCCGGCAGTGTCTGGCTCAAGCGCTCGCGCAATGTCGGGGAGTCGATGGCTTGTGCCACCACATAACCGACCAGTCGCGCACCACTTGGCCCTTCTTTGGCCACCACCACCGCCGCTGTCACTTCAGGCTGCGCCAGCAGTTGCGCCTCGACTTCACCCAGCTCAATCCGGAAACCACGGATTTTGACCTGATGGTCGATCCGGCCGAGATACTCCAACTGTCCTTCGTGGTTCCAGCGCACCAGATCACCGGTGCGATACAGACGCTCACCCGCCTTGGCGAACGGGTTCGCTACAAAACGCTCAGCACTCAAAGCTGCCTGATCCAAATAACCTCGGGCCAATCCAACGCCGCCAATACACAACTCGCCTGCGCCCCCTGCCGGGACCATATTCAAACTGGCATCAAGGACATATAGCTTGGTATCGGCAATGGCTTGACCAATGTTCTGACCCAGCTTTGCTTCACTGACTGATGACCAGATGGTGGTTTCGGTCGGGCCGTACATGTTCCAGAGTTCGACACCATTACCGAGCAAATCCTGCGCCAGATCCGCGGTCAACGCCTCACCTCCGCAAAGGCCCTTGAAGCCCAAGTGCTCGGCCGACCAGCCGCTATCGCGCAACATCCGCCAGCTAGCCGGGGTCGCTTGAAGCAACGTGCCGTGACTCTCATTGATGAGACGACCCAATGCTTCACCATCCCGTGCCACGTCTTTGGGGGCCAGTACCATCCGGGCACCACTGATCAATGGCAGATAAAGCTCAAGCGCAGCAATGTCGAAAGAAAGCGGCGTTACTGCAACGATCACGTCCTGCGCTGTCATGCCTGGCCGTTGCTGCATGTCCAGCATGAAGTGACTGAGCGCACCGTGCTTTACCATGACGCCTTTCGGCTTGCCGGTGGAGCCGGAGGTATAAATCGCGTAGGCCAGATTTTCGCCGTGCAGGATGACGTCCGGGTTTTGAGCAGACTCCGCACTCAAATCTATGGCATCCAGCGCCAATACCTGCAAAGAGGTGGTACTTGAGAGACGGCCACTCACAGTGCTCTGCGTCAGCAGCAGCTTGATACCGCTGTCGCGCACCATGTACGCCAAGCGCTCCGTCGGTAGCTCCGGATCCAGCGGCACATAGGCCCCACCAGCCTTCAAGATCCCCAGCAGGCCAATCACCATGTCCAGCGAGCGCTCGACGGCGATGCCCACCTTCGCTTCCGGTTGTACACCCAGATCGATTAAATGATGCGCCAGTTGGTTAGACCGGCGGTTCAATTCAGCGTACGTCAGACTGTCGCCCGCAAACACGACCGCAGTTGCATCGCCACGTTCGCCAACCTGATCTTCGATCAGGCGATGGACTGGCCGTGCATGTGGGTAACGGGTAGGGTTTTCACCCAAGGCCTGAAGTTGAGCGCGTTCGGAATCTTTGAGCAGCTCGATATCACCCAGCGTTTGTTGCGGCTGATCGACCAGCGCCTGCAGGATTGCCACGTAATGCTGCGTCATGCGTTCGATGGTCGTAGGTTCAAACAGCTCCTTGGCGTAGGTAAGACTCACCTGAACCCGGCCGTCAGCATCCTCGCTGGTGTCGATGGTCAGTTCGAACTGTGCACTTTGCTCACCCAGTACATAGTCTTCCAGGCTGAGCCCGGGCAGCTGCTGCAGCGCCCGCAGGTCCTGCCGCTGATGGTTGACCATCACCTGAAACAGCGGGTTGATGCCCAGGTTACGTTCCGGTTGCAGGGCCTCTACCAGTTTTTCAAAAGGCAGATCCTGATGCGCCTGTGCGCCCGCAGTCGCTGCTTTCGCCGCTCTAAGAGCTTGCACAAGGCTGAGCCTGCTGTGCAGCACATTACGCAGCACCTGAGTATTGACGAAGAACCCCACTACGCCTTCGGTTTCCACCCGCTCACGGTTGGCAATAGGTGCCCCGACTCTAATATCTTCTTGTCCGCTGTAGCGGTGGAGCAACACCTGAGCTCCCGCCAATAACGCCATGAACAGCGTTGCATTCTCTGCTTGTGCTCGCTTGTGCAGGCCTTGGACCAAAACAGCTGGTAGTTCAAGACTGTGGCGGGCAGCACGGTAGCGGCCTTCTACTTGGCGAGGATGATCCGTCGGCAACTGCAGGATCGGATGCTCGTCACCCAACTGGTTTTTCCAGTAGGCCAGTTGCCGCTCCTGTTCCCCCGCCTCCAGCCAATTGCGTTGCCACACCCCGTAATCGGCGTACTGGATCGGCAAGGCTGCCAGTTCTGGCGTGAGACCTTGAACACGTGCGCTGTATTGCGCCACGAACTCGTCGACGATGATCTGCATCGACCAACCGTCCGAGATGATGTGGTGCATCACCACCACCAGTACATGCTCGTCCGCCGCTTGACGGATCAAGCCGACCCGCAGCAATGGACCAGTCTCCAGATTGAAAGGCGTCTGGTGCAAGCGTACTGCGACCTCTCGCTGCTTCACGGGCTCGGCGCCTACGTTGATGACTTCAACTTGCGTCGACATCGAATCACGGATGATCTGCCGCACCTGCCCGTCATCACCGGCACCGAACACCGTGCGCAGCGATTCGTGACGAGCCACCAAGGCATCAAAACTGGCTTTCAACGCCTCGACATCAAGCTCACCGCGCAGCTTCAGTGCACCACTGATGTGGTACGCCGTGCTGGCCGGCTCCAGTTGCCACAAGAACCATTGCCGTGCCTGGGCATACGAAGGAACCACATCGTCCCGCTGCGTCAGTACGGGAATCGTCTCGATCACAGCACTCTGCCCACCGCCAGCTTTCGCCGCAGCCGCCAAGCTCTGATGCTCGAAAAGATGACGAGGTGTCAGTCCAAGACCATTGGCCCGGGCTCGCGCCACCACCTTCAGACTGAGGATCGAATCGCCACCCAGCTCGAAGAAGTTGTCGTGACGACCGACACGCTCGACCTCCAGTACCGCGGCCCAGATTGCCGCCAGTGTTTCCTCATCGGCACCTCGCGGGGCCTCATACACTCGCTCGCTCTCGAACTCTGGCTCCGGCAATGCCTTGCGGTCCACCTTGCCATTGGCATTCAGCGGCAGGCTTTCTAGTATCACGACCACACCAGGCACCATGTAGTCCGGCAGTGTCTGGCTCAAGCGCTCGCGCAATGTCGGGGAGTCGATGGCTTGTGCCACCACATAACCGACCAGTCGCGCACCACTTGGCCCTTCTTTGGCCACCACCACCGCCGCTGTCACTTCAGGCTGCGCCAGCAGTTGCGCCTCGACTTCACCCAGCTCAATCCGGAAACCACGGATTTTGACCTGATGGTCGATCCGGCCGAGATACTCCAACTGTCCTTCGTGGTTCCAGCGCACCAGATCACCGGTGCGATACAGACGCTCACCCGCCCTGGCGAACGGGCTCGCCACAAAGCGCTCGGCACTCAAGCCTGCCCGCCCGAGATAACCACGAGCCAATAGCTCTCCACCAATATAGAGCTCACCGGCCACACCCTGTGGCACCGTCCCCAAAGAGGCATCCAGCACATAGGCTTGCGTTTCAGAGATAGGGTGCCCAATAGGCACCGGGCTGCGCCCATCATCACTACAGGTCCAGCGGGTAACGTGAATAGTGGTTTCCGTCGGCCCATACATATTTTGCAAACTGACGCCCGTAAGCTGACGAAGCGCTTCACCTTGCATACTCGCAGAGACGGCTTCACCGCCCCACATCACATAACGCAATGGCAAGTGTGCGTTATTGCCAATATGGGCCAAGAAAGCCTGAAGCATCGAAGGCACAAAACTTACGATTGTCACCTGATGCTGGCGAATCAGCTGTGCAATTCTTTCCGGATCACGCTGATCTCCAGGATTAGCCATCACCAGCCGTGCTCCGGCGGTCAATGGTAGGAAAATTTCCCACGCAGAGACGTCAAAGCTGAACGCCGTTTTATGCAACACCGCATCAACTTGCGTCAGCCCATAAGTTTCCTGCATCCAAGTCATGCAACTGCTCAGCGCACGATGACGAATCTCTGCGCCTTTCGGATTACCAGTGGAGCCAGAGGTGTAAATCACATAGCCCAAGTTTTCGTTATGCACAGCAACATTTGGATTTTTTACTGACTCCGCCCTCAGATCCACGGCATCCAGCGCCAATACCTGCAAAGAGGTGGTACTTGAGAGACGGCCACTCACAGTGCTCTGCGTCAGCAGCAGCTTGATACCACTGTCGCGCACCATGTACGCCAAGCGCTCCGCCGGCAACTCCGGATCCAGCGGCACATAGGCCCCACCAGCCTTCAAGATCCCCAACAGGCCAATCACCATGTCCAGCGAGCGCTCGACGGCGATGCCCACCTTCGCTTCCGGTTGCACACCCAGGTTGATCAGGTGATGTGCCAGTTGGTTTGCCCGAGAGTTCAGCTCGGCGTAAGTCAGTCTTTCATCCGCAAAGAGCAGCGCTGTGGATTGTCCAAGTTTCTGAACTTGCTGCTCAAAAAGGCGATGAACCGGCTGCAAATCCCCAAAGCGCGTGGAATTTTCACTCCACGACTGAAGCTGGCATTGCTCCATCGCATCCAGCAGTTGCACATCCCCCAGTGCCTGTTGTGGCTGATCGACCAACGCTTGCAGGATCGCCACGTAATGGCGCGACATGCGCTCAATACTTTCAGCCTCGAACAACTCCTGGGCGTAAGCGAAACTCACCTGAACCCGGCCGTCAGCATCCTCGCTGGTGTCGATGGTCAGTTCGAACTGTGCACTTTGCTCACCCAGTACATAGTCTTCCAGGCTGAGCCCGGGCAGCTGCTGCAGCGCCCGCAGGTCCTGCCGCTGATGGTTGACCATCACCTGAAACAGCGGGTTGATGCCCAGGTTACGTTCCGGTTGCAGGGCCTCTACCAGTTTTTCAAAAGGCAGATCCTGATGCGCCTGTGCGCCCGCAGTCGCTGCTTTCGCCGCTCTAAGAGCTTGCACAAGGCTGAGCCTGCTGTGCAGCACATTACGCAGCACCTGAGTATTGACGAAGAACCCCACTACGCCTTCGGTTTCCACCCGCTCACGGTTGGCAATAGGTGCCCCGACTCTAATATCTTCTTGTCCGCTGTAGCGGTGGAGCAACACCTGAGCTCCCGCCAATAACGCCATGAACAGCGTTGCATTCTCTGCTTGTGCTCGCTTGTGCAGGCCTTGGACCAAAACAGCTGGTAGTTCAAGACTGTGGCGGGCAGCACGGTAGCGGCCTTCTACTTGGCGAGGATGATCCGTCGGCAACTGCAGGATCGGATGCTCGTCACCCAACTGGTTTTTCCAGTAGGCCAGTTGCCGCTCCTGTTCCCCCGCCTCCAGCCAATTGCGTTGCCACACCCCGTAATCGGCGTACTGGATCGGCAAGGCTGCCAGTTCTGGCGTGAGACCTTGAACACGTGCGCTGTATTGCGCCACGAACTCGTCGACGATGATCTGCATCGACCAACCGTCCGAGATGATGTGGTGCATCACCACCACCAGTACATGCTCGTCCGCCGCTTGACGGATCAAGCCGACCCGCAGCAATGGACCAGTCTCCAGATTGAAAGGCGTCTGGTGCAAGCGTACTGCGACCTCTCGCTGCTTCACGGGCTCGGCGCCTACGTTGATGACTTCAACTTGCGTCGACATCGAATCACGGATGATCTGCCGCACCTGCCCGTCATCACCGGCACCGAACACCGTGCGCAGCGATTCGTGACGAGCCACCAAGGCATCAAAACTGGCTTTCAACGCCTCGACATCAAGCTCACCGCGCAGCTTCAGTGCACCACTGATGTGGTACGCCGTGCTGGCCGGCTCCAGTTGCCACAAGAACCATTGCCGTGCCTGGGCATACGAAGGAACCACATCGTCCCGCTGCGTCAGTACGGGAATCGTCTCGATCACAGCACTCTGCCCACCGCCAGCTTTCGCCGCAGCCGCCAAGCTCTGATGCTCGAAAAGATGACGAGGTGTCAGTCCAAGACCATTGGCCCGGGCTCGCGCCACCACCTTCAGACTGAGGATCGAATCGCCACCCAGCTCGAAGAAGTTGTCGTGACGACCGACACGCTCGACCTCCAGTACCGCGGCCCAGATTGCCGCCAGTGTTTCCTCATCGGCACCTCGCGGGGCCTCATACACTCGCTCGCTCTCGAACTCTGGCTCCGGCAATGCCTTGCGGTCCACCTTGCCATTGGCATTCAGCGGCAGGCTTTCTAGTATCACGACCACACCAGGCACCATGTAGTCCGGCAGTGTCTGGCTCAAGCGCTCGCGCAATGTCGGGGAGTCGATGGCTTGTGCCACCACATAACCGACCAGTCGCGCACCACTTGGCCCTTCTTTGGCCACCACCACCGCCGCTGTCACTTCAGGCTGCGCCAGCAGTTGCGCCTCGACTTCACCCAGCTCAATCCGGAAACCACGGATTTTGACCTGATGGTCGATCCGGCCGAGATACTCCAACTGTCCTTCGTGGTTCCAGCGCACCAGATCACCGGTGCGATACAGACGCTCACCCGCCTTGGCGAACGGGTTCGCTACAAAACGCTCAGCACTCAAAGCTGCCTGATCCAAATAACCTCGGGCCAATCCAACGCCGCCAATACACAACTCGCCTGCGCCCCCTGCCGGGACCATATTCAAACTGGCATCAAGGACATATAGCTTGGTATCGGCAATGGCTTGACCAATGTTCTGACCCAGCTTTGCTTCACTGACTGATGACCAGATGGTGGTTTCGGTCGGGCCGTACATGTTCCAGAGTTCGACACCATTACCGAGCAAATCCTGCGCCAGATCCGCGGTCAACGCCTCACCTCCGCAAAGGCCCTTGAAGCCCAAGTGCTCGGCCGACCAGCCGCTATCGCGCAACATCCGCCAGCTAGCCGGGGTCGCTTGAAGCAACGTGCCGTGACTCTCATTGATGAGACGACCCAATGCTTCACCATCCCGTGCCACGTCTTTGGGGGCCAGTACCATCCGGGCACCACTGATCAATGGCAGATAAAGCTCAAGCGCAGCAATGTCGAAAGAAAGCGGCGTTACTGCAACGATCACGTCCTGCGCTGTCATGCCTGGCCGTTGCTGCATGTCCAGCATGAAGTGACTGAGCGCACCGTGCTTTACCATGACGCCTTTCGGCTTGCCGGTGGAGCCGGAGGTATAAATCGCGTAGGCCAGATTTTCGCCGTGCAGGATGACGTCCGGGTTTTGAGCAGACTCCGCACTCAAATCTATGGCATCCAGCGCCAATACCTGCAAAGAGGTGGTACTTGAGAGACGGCCACTCACAGTGCTCTGCGTCAGCAGCAGCTTGATACCGCTGTCGCGCACCATGTACGCCAAGCGCTCCGTCGGTAGCTCCGGATCCAGCGGCACATAGGCCCCACCAGCCTTCAAGATCCCCAGCAGGCCAATCACCATGTCCAGCGAGCGCTCGACGGCGATGCCCACCTTCGCTTCCGGTTGTACACCCAGATCGATTAAATGATGCGCCAGTTGGTTAGACCGGCGGTTCAATTCAGCGTACGTCAGACTGTCGCCCGCAAACACGACCGCAGTTGCATCGCCACGTTCGCCAACCTGATCTTCGATCAGGCGATGGACTGGCCGTGCATGTGGGTAACGGGTAGGGTTTTCACCCAAGGCCTGAAGTTGAGCGCGTTCGGAATCTTTGAGCAGCTCGATATCACCCAGCGTTTGTTGCGGCTGATCGACCAGCGCCTGCAGGATTGCCACGTAATGCTGCGTCATGCGTTCGATGGTCGTAGGTTCAAACAGCTCCTTGGCGTAGGTAAGACTCACCTGAACCCGGCCGTCAGCATCCTCGCTGGTGTCGATAGTCAGTTCGAACTGTGCACTTTGCTCACCCAGCACATAGTCTTCCAGGCTGAGTCCGGGAAGGTGCTGCAGCGCCCGCAGATCCTGCCTCTGATGGTTGACCATCACCTGAAACAGCGGGTTGATGCCCAGAGTGCGCTCTGGCTGCAATGCCTCCACCAGTTGTTCGAACGGCAGATCCTGGTGCGTTTGTGCGCCAAGAACTGCAGTTTTGGTTTGCTCAAGTACTTCTGACAGGGTCATCCGGCCATGCAACGCACTACGTAGTACTTGCGTGTTGACGAAAAATCCAATTATTGATTCGGTTTCTATCCGGTTACGATTGGCAATGGGAACGCCGACCCTAATATCTTGCTGGCCACTGTAGCGGTGAAGGAGCGTATGTATTCCCGCAAGCAGGACAATGAAAAGCGTAGCTTCCTCAACGTGTGACCGCTGCTGCAGTCCTTGAACCAGAGCCGTAGGTAATTCGAGGCTGTGACGGGCAGCAACATAGCGGCCATCCGCTCTTCGAAGATGATCCGTTGGTAGTTGAAGTACCGGATGCTCGTCGCCCAGATGCGTTTTCCAGTAATTCAATTGTCGCTCTTTCTCACCTGCTTCCAGCCAGTGGCGTTGCCATACACCGTAATCGGCATACTGGATCGGCAATGGCTCCAACTCTGGTGTTTGGTCCTGAACACGTGCGCTGTACTGCGCCACGAACTCGTCGACGATGACCTGCATCGACCAACCGTCCGAGATGATGTGGTGCATCACCACCACCAGCACATGCTCGTCCGCCGCCTGACGGATCAAGCCGACCCGCAGCAATGGACCAGTCTCCAGATTGAAAGGCGTCTGGTGCAGGCGTACTGCGACCTCTCGCTGCTTCACAGGCTCGGCGCCTACGTTGATGACTTCAACTTGCGTCGACATCGAATCACGGATGATCTGTCGCACCTGCCCGTCATCACCGGCACCGAACACCGTGCGCAGCGATTCGTGACGAGCCACCAAGGCATCAAAACTGGCTTTCAACGCCTCAACATCCAGCTCACCGCGCAGCTTCAGTGCGCCACTGATGTGGTACGCCGTGCTGGCCGGTTCCAGCTGCCACAGGAACCATTGCCGGATCTGAGCATAGGAAGCCATGCAGACAGTTTTGAGCGACTCATTGCGGACTAGAATCGGAAACTGTCCGATCACTAAGCCCTCAAGTCTGATTTTTTCGTAGACCGCACGACGCTGCTCAACGCTCAACTGAGCAAACCGCTCTGCGATTCGATGGGTTGTCAAACTGTTCATTACGCGATTTCCAATCCATCAATGAAGGACTCAATGTCAGAAAGAGACTGGGCCTTGGATTTAGTATGTAAGGCATCAGGCAGAAGAGCTGCCATGGCTGCTAGGGTCGGTTGGTTGAAAACATCCCGGATGCTCAGATCTGAATGCAGCAATGATTGAATCCGCGCGACTAATTGCACGACCAACAAAGAATGCCCTCCAAGCTCAAAGAAGTTGTCATGACGCCCTACCCGTTCAACTTCCAACACGTCGAGCCAAATGGCCGACAGAGCCTTCTCCACTTCTCCCTGCGCAGCTTCATAGGTCCGCACGCTGTCATAACCGGGCTCGGGTAGAGCCTTGCGATCCACCTTACCGCTGGCATTCAGTGGCAGGCTTTCCAACACCACGACTACACCAGGCACCATGTAGTCCGGCAGCATCTGGCTCAAGCGCTCGCGCAATGTCAGGGAGTCAATGACCGAGCCCAAATGCAACGACACATAAGCGACTAACCGGGCGCCATTTGGACCTTCTTTAGCCACTACCACTGCTTCCCTCACTTCCGGTTGTACCAGCAGTTGGGCTTCTACCTCTCCCAGTTCAATTCGCAATCCGCGAATCTTGACCTGATGGTCGATACGACCGAGGTACTCTAATTGCCCCTCGCTGTTCCAGTGCACCAAGTCACCCGTGCGATACAACCGCTCGCCCGTAGTTGCGAACGGATTCGCCACGAACCGCTCCGCACTCAAACCCGGCTGGCCCAGATAGCCACGCGCCAGGCAAATACCGCCCAGGTACAACTCGCCAGGCACTCCGCCAGGCACAATGTTTAGACTTTCATCAAGCACATAAGTCTTTACATCGCTGATCGGCTGGCCCATCGGTACTTGATAGCCTTCACCTTCACGGCAAGTCCAATGCGTAACCTCAATAGCAGCTTCAGTAGGGCCGTACAGGTTGTTGAGCTGGATCTGCGGGAGTCGTTCGAACACCTGATTCTGCGCTTCGATGGGCAATGCTTCGCCACTGCACACAATTCGCGTGAGGCTGGTACAGGCTTCGATGTGGTCATACGCAAGGAATGCCTGAAGCATCGACGGTACGAAATGCAATGTCGTGATTTGGTGTTCGCGAACAAGTTCGACCAGACGTTGTGGGTCACGATGATCCCCAGGATTGGCCACCACCAACCGGCCTCCTGTGGCCAGCGGCAAGAAGATCTCCCACACCGACACATCAAAACTGAAAGGCGTCTTCTGCAGAACAAAATTCGCGTCGTCGAACTGATACGCTTCTTGCATCCAGACGAGACGGTTATAGAGTGCACAGTGCCGGTTGGCCGCGCCCTTAGGGCGCCCGGTCGACCCAGACGTATAAATCACATACGCCAGGTTTTCACCGTGCAGGATGACGTCCGGATTCTCTGTGGACTGTTTATGCAGATCCACGACATCCAACGACACTGCCTGTAAAGATGAAATATCCGGGATACGGTTTATCATCGTGCTCTGGGTCAAGAGCAATTCGATGCGGCTGTCGCGCACCATGTACGCCAAGCGCTCCGTCGGTAATTCCGGATCCAGCGGCACATAGGCTCCACCAGCCTTCAATATCCCCAACAGGCCAATCACCATGTCCAGCGAGCGCTCGACGGCGATGCCCACCTTCGCTTCCGGTTGTACACCCAGATCGATCAAATGATGGGCCAGTTGGTTAGCCCGGCGATTCAATTCAGCGTAAGTCAGTTTGTTGCCTGCAAAAATGACTGCAGTTGCATCGCCGCGCTCACGTACCTGCTGCTCAAACAGACGATGAACCGGTTGTGCATCTGGATAGCGCGTGGAATTTTCACTCCACGACTGAAGCTGGCATTGCTCCATCGCATCCAGCAGTTGCACATCCCCCAGTGCCTGTTGTGGCTGATCGACCAACGCTTGCAGGATCGCCACGTAATGGCGCGACATGCGCTCAATACTTTCAGCCTCGAACAACTCCTGGGCGTAAGCGAAACTCACCTGAACCCGGCCATCAGCATCCTCGCTGGTGTCGATGGTCAGTTCGAACTGTGCACTTTGCTCACCCAGTACATAGTCTTCCAGGCTGAGCCCGGGCAGCTGCTGCAGCGCCCGCAGGTCCTGCCGCTGATGGTTGACCAGAACTTGGAATAGTGGATGGATGCCTAGATTTCGTTCCGGCTGCAACGCTTCTACCAACTGTTCAAAAGGCAGATCCTGATGCGCCTGTGCACCTAGCATGGCCGCTTTCGCTTGCTCAAGCGCTTGCGTCAGGCTCAGGCGCCCATTCATCACATTTCGTAGCACCTGAGTATTGACGAAGAACCCCACTACGCCTTCGGCTTCCACCCGCTCACGGTTGGCAATAGGTACACCGACGCGGATATCGTGCTGACTGCTGTAGCGATGCAAAAGCGTTTGCACCCCGGTCAACAGTGCCATGAATAAGGTCGCGCCTTGCGTTTGCACTTGTCTGTGTAAGCCCTGAACCAAAGCCTCGGGCAGTTCGAAAGTTTGGCGGGCAGCACGGTAGCGACCGTCTACTTGGCGAGGATGATCCGTCGGCAACTGCAGGATCGGATGCTCGTCACCCAACTGGTTTTTCCAGTAGGCCAGTTGCCGCTCCTGTTCCCCCGCCTCCAGCCAATTGCGTTGCCACACCCCGTAATCGGCGTACTGGATCGGCAAGGCTGCCAGTTCTGGCGTGAGACCTTGAACACGTGCGCTGTATTGCGCCACGAACTCGTCGACGATGATCTGCATCGACCAACCGTCCGAGATGATGTGGTGCATCACCACCACCAGCACATGCTCGTCCGCCGCCTGACGGATCAAGCCGACCCGCAGCAATGGACCAGTCTCCAGATTGAAAGGCGTCTGGTGCAAGCGTACTGCAGTTTTTTTCAGCAACGCCTCACGCTGCGCGGCTGGCTCACTGATCAGATCCACCGTTTCAAACTGCGCTAAAGCCTGAGCTTGGATGATCTGCCGTACCTGCCCGTCATCACCGGCACCGAACACCGTGCGCAGCGATTCGTGACGAGCCACCAAGGCATCAAAGCTGGCTTTCAACGCCTCGACATCCAGCTCACCACGCAGCTTCAGTGCACCACTGATGTGGTACGCCGTGCTGGCCGGCTCCAGTTGCCACAAGAACCATTGCCGTGCCTGGGCATACGAAGGAACCACATCGTCCCGCTGCGTCAGTACGGGAATCGTCTCGATCACAGCACTCTGCCCACCGCCAGCTTTCGCCGCAGCCGCCAAGCTCTGATGCTCGAAAAGATGACGAGGTGTCAGTCCAAGACCATTGGCCCGGGCTCGCGCCACCACCTTCAGACTGAGGATCGAATCGCCACCCAGCTCGAAGAAGTTGTCGTGACGACCGACACGCTCGACCTCCAGTACCGCGGCCCAGATTGCCGCCAGTGTTTCCTCATCGGCACCTCGCGGGGCCTCATACACTCGCTCGCTCTCGAACTCTGGCTCCGGCAATGCCTTGCGGTCCACCTTGCCATTGGCATTCAGCGGCAGGCTTTCTAGTATCACGACCACACCAGGCACCATGTAGTCCGGCAGTGTCTGGCTCAAGCGCTCGCGCAATGTCGGGGAGTCGATGGCTTGTGCCACCACATAACCGACCAGTCGCGCACCACTTGGCCCTTCTTTGGCCACCACCACCGCCGCTGTCACTTCAGGCTGCGCCAGCAGTTGCGCCTCGACTTCACCCAGCTCAATCCGGAAACCACGGATTTTGACCTGATGGTCGATCCGGCCGAGATACTCCAACTGTCCTTCGTGGTTCCAGCGCACCAGATCACCGGTGCGATACAGACGCTCACCCGCCCTGGCGAACGGGCTCGCCACAAAGCGCTCGGCACTCAAGCCTGCCCGCCCGAGATAACCACGAGCCAATAGCTCTCCACCAATATAGAGCTCACCGGCCACACCCTGTGGCACCGTCCCCAAAGAGGCATCCAGCACATAGGCTTGCGTTTCAGAGATAGGGTGCCCAATAGGCACCGGGCTGCGCCCATCATCACTACAGGTCCAGCGGGTAACGTGAATAGTGGTTTCCGTCGGCCCATACATATTTTGCAAACTGACGCCCGTAAGCTGACGAAGCGCTTCACCTTGCATACTCGCAGAGACGGCTTCACCGCCCCACATCACATAACGCAATGGCAAGTGTGCGTTATTGCCAATATGGGCCAAGAAAGCCTGAAGCATCGAAGGCACAAAACTTACGATTGTCACCTGATGCTGGCGAATCAGCTGTGCAATTCTTTCCGGATCACGCTGATCTCCAGGATTAGCCATCACCAGCCGTGCTCCGGCGGTCAATGGTAGGAAAATTTCCCACGCAGAGACGTCAAAGCTGAACGCCGTTTTATGCAACACCGCATCAACTTGCGTCAGCCCATAAGTTTCCTGCATCCAAGTCATGCAACTGCTCAGCGCACGATGACGAATCTCTGCGCCTTTCGGATTACCAGTGGAGCCAGAGGTGTAAATCACATAGCCCAAGTTTTCGTTATGCACAGCAACATTTGGATTTTTTACTGACTCCGCCCTCAGATCCACGGCATCCAGCGCCAATACCTGCAAAGAGGTGGTACTTGAGAGACGGCCACTCACAGTGCTCTGCGTCAGCAGCAGCTTGATACCACTGTCGCGCACCATGTACGCCAAGCGCTCCGCCGGCAACTCCGGATCCAGCGGCACATAGGCCCCACCAGCCTTCAAGATCCCCAACAGGCCAATCACCATGTCCAGCGAGCGCTCGACGGCGATGCCCACCTTCGCTTCCGGTTGCACACCCAGGTTGATCAGGTGATGTGCCAGTTGGTTAGCCCGGCGATTCAATTCAGCGTAAGTCAGTTTGTTGCCTGCAAAAATGACTGCAGTTGCATCGCCGCGCTCACGTACCTGCTGCTCAAAAAGGCGATGAACCGGCTGCAAATCCCCAAAGCGCGTGGAATTTTCACTCCACGACTGAAGCTGGCATTGCTCCATCGCATCCAGCAGTTGCACATCCCCCAGTGCCTGTTGTGGCTGATCGACCAACGCTTGCAGGATCGCCACGTAATGGCGCGACATGCGCTCAATACTTTCAGCCTCGAACAACTCCTGGGCGTAAGCGAAACTCACCTGAACCCGGCCGTCAGCATCCTCGCTGGTGTCGATGGTCAGTTCGAACTGTGCACTTTGCTCACCCAGTACATAGTCTTCCAGGCTGAGCCCGGGCAGCTGCTGCAGCGCCCGCAGGTCCTGCCGCTGATGGTTGACCATCACCTGAAACAGCGGGTTGATGCCCAGGTTACGTTCCGGTTGCAGGGCCTCTACCAGTTTTTCAAAAGGCAGATCCTGATGCGCCTGTGCGCCCGCAGTCGCTGCTTTCGCCGCTCTAAGAGCTTGCACAAGGCTGAGCCTGCTGTGCAGCACATTACGCAGCACCTGAGTATTGACGAAGAACCCCACTACGCCTTCGGTTTCCACCCGCTCACGGTTGGCAATAGGTGCCCCGACTCTAATATCTTCTTGTCCGCTGTAGCGGTGGAGCAACACCTGAGCTCCCGCCAATAACGCCATGAACAGCGTTGCATTCTCTGCTTGTGCTCGCTTGTGCAGGCCTTGGACCAAAACAGCTGGTAGTTCAAGACTGTGGCGGGCAGCACGGTAGCGGCCTTCTACTTGGCGAGGATGATCCGTCGGCAACTGCAGGATCGGATGCTCGTCACCCAACTGGTTTTTCCAGTAGGCCAGTTGCCGCTCCTGTTCCCCCGCCTCCAGCCAATTGCGTTGCCACACCCCGTAATCGGCGTACTGGATCGGCAAGGCTGCCAGTTCTGGCGTGAGACCTTGAACACGTGCGCTGTATTGCGCCACGAACTCGTCGACGATGATCTGCATCGACCAACCGTCCGAGATGATGTGGTGCATCACCACCACCAGTACATGCTCGTCCGCCGCTTGACGGATCAAGCCGACCCGCAGCAATGGACCAGTCTCCAGATTGAAAGGCGTCTGGTGCAAGCGTACTGCGACCTCTCGCTGCTTCACGGGCTCGGCGCCTACGTTGATGACTTCAACTTGCGTCGACATCGAATCACGGATGATCTGCCGCACCTGCCCGTCATCACCGGCACCGAACACCGTGCGCAGCGATTCGTGACGAGCCACCAAGGCATCAAAACTGGCTTTCAACGCCTCGACATCAAGCTCACCGCGCAGCTTCAGTGCACCACTGATGTGGTACGCCGTGCTGGCCGGCTCCAGTTGCCACAAGAACCATTGCCGTGCCTGGGCATACGAAGGAACCACATCGTCCCGCTGCGTCAGTACGGGAATCGTCTCGATCACAGCACTCTGCCCACCGCCAGCTTTCGCCGCAGCCGCCAAGCTCTGATGCTCGAAAAGATGACGAGGTGTCAGTCCAAGACCATTGGCCCGGGCTCGCGCCACCACCTTCAGACTGAGGATCGAATCGCCACCCAGCTCGAAGAAGTTGTCGTGACGACCGACACGCTCGACCTCCAGTACCGCGGCCCAGATTGCCGCCAGTGTTTCCTCATCGGCACCTCGCGGGGCCTCATACACTCGCTCGCTCTCGAACTCTGGCTCCGGCAATGCCTTGCGGTCCACCTTGCCATTGGCATTCAGCGGCAGGCTTTCTAGTATCACGACCACACCAGGCACCATGTAGTCCGGCAGTGTCTGGCTCAAGCGCTCGCGCAATGTCGGGGAGTCGATGGCTTGTGCCACCACATAACCGACCAGTCGCGCACCACTTGGCCCTTCTTTGGCCACCACCACCGCCGCTGTCACTTCAGGCTGCGCCAGCAGTTGCGCCTCGACTTCACCCAGCTCAATCCGGAAACCACGGATTTTGACCTGATGGTCGATCCGGCCGAGATACTCCAACTGTCCTTCGTGGTTCCAGCGCACCAGATCACCGGTGCGATACAGACGCTCACCCGCCTTGGCGAACGGGTTCGCTACAAAACGCTCAGCACTCAAAGCTGCCTGATCCAAATAACCTCGGGCCAATCCAACGCCGCCAATACACAACTCGCCTGCGCCCCCTGCCGGGACCATATTCAAACTGGCATCAAGGACATATAGCTTGGTATCGGCAATGGCTTGACCAATGTTCTGACCCAGCTTTGCTTCACTGACTGATGACCAGATGGTGGTTTCGGTCGGGCCGTACATGTTCCAGAGTTCGACACCATTACCGAGCAAATCCTGCGCCAGATCCGCGGTCAACGCCTCACCTCCGCAAAGGCCCTTGAAGCCCAAGTGCTCGGCCGACCAGCCGCTATCGCGCAACATCCGCCAGCTAGCCGGGGTCGCTTGAAGCAACGTGCCGTGACTCTCATTGATGAGACGACCCAATGCTTCACCATCCCGTGCCACGTCTTTGGGGGCCAGTACCATCCGGGCACCACTGATCAATGGCAGATAAAGCTCAAGCGCAGCAATGTCGAAAGAAAGCGGCGTTACTGCAACGATCACGTCCTGCGCTGTCATGCCTGGCCGTTGCTGCATGTCCAGCATGAAGTGACTGAGCGCACCGTGCTTTACCATGACGCCTTTCGGCTTGCCGGTGGAGCCGGAGGTATAAATCGCGTAGGCCAGATTTTCGCCGTGCAGGATGACGTCCGGGTTTTGAGCAGACTCCGCACTCAAATCTATGGCATCCAGCGCCAATACCTGCAAAGAGGTGGTACTTGAGAGACGGCCACTCACAGTGCTCTGCGTCAGCAGCAGCTTGATACCGCTGTCGCGCACCATGTACGCCAAGCGCTCCGTCGGTAGCTCCGGATCCAGCGGCACATAGGCCCCACCAGCCTTCAAGATCCCCAGCAGGCCAATCACCATGTCCAGCGAGCGCTCGACGGCGATGCCCACCTTCGCTTCCGGTTGTACACCCAGATCGATTAAATGATGCGCCAGTTGGTTAGACCGGCGGTTCAATTCAGCGTACGTCAGACTGTCGCCCGCAAACACGACCGCAGTTGCATCGCCACGTTCGCCAACCTGATCTTCGATCAGGCGATGGACTGGCCGTGCATGTGGGTAACGGGTAGGGTTTTCACCCAAGGCCTGAAGTTGAGCGCGTTCGGAATCTTTGAGCAGCTCGATATCACCCAGCGTTTGTTGCGGCTGATCGACCAGCGCCTGCAGGATTGCCACGTAATGCTGCGTCATGCGTTCGATGGTCGTAGGTTCAAACAGCTCCTTGGCGTAGGTAAGACTCACCTGAACCCGGCCGTCAGCATCCTCGCTGGTGTCGATAGTCAGTTCGAACTGTGCACTTTGCTCACCCAGCACATAGTCTTCCAGGCTGAGTCCGGGAAGGTGCTGCAGCGCCCGCAGATCCTGCCTCTGATGGTTGACCATCACCTGAAACAGCGGGTTGATGCCCAGAGTGCGCTCTGGCTGCAATGCCTCCACCAGTTGTTCGAACGGCAGATCCTGGTGCGTTTGTGCGCCAAGAACTGCAGTTTTGGTTTGCTCAAGTACTTCTGACAGGGTCATCCGGCCATGCAACGCACTACGTAGTACTTGCGTGTTGACGAAAAATCCAATTATTGATTCGGTTTCTATCCGGTTACGATTGGCAATGGGAACGCCGACCCTAATATCTTGCTGGCCACTGTAGCGGTGAAGGAGCGTATGTATTCCCGCAAGCAGGACAATGAAAAGCGTAGCTTCCTCAACGTGTGACCGCTGCTGCAGTCCTTGAACCAGAGCCGTAGGTAATTCGAGGCTGTGACGGGCAGCAACATAGCGGCCATCCGCTCTTCGAAGATGATCCGTTGGTAGTTGAAGTACCGGATGCTCGTCGCCCAGATGCGTTTTCCAGTAATTCAATTGTCGCTCTTTCTCACCTGCTTCCAGCCAGTGGCGTTGCCATACACCGTAATCGGCATACTGGATCGGCAATGGCTCCAACTCTGGTGTTTGGTCCTGAACACGTGCGCTGTACTGCGCCACGAACTCGTCGACGATGACCTGCATCGACCAACCGTCCGAGATGATGTGGTGCATCACCACCACCAGCACATGCTCGTCCGCCGCCTGACGGATCAAGCCGACCCGCAGCAATGGACCAGTCTCCAGATTGAAAGGCGTCTGGTGCAGGCGTACTGCGACCTCTCGCTGCTTCACAGGCTCGGCGCCTACGTTGATGACTTCAACTTGCGTCGACATCGAATCACGGATGATCTGTCGCACCTGCCCGTCATCACCGGCACCGAACACCGTGCGCAGCGATTCGTGACGAGCCACCAAGGCATCAAAACTGGCTTTCAACGCCTCAACATCCAGCTCACCGCGCAGCTTCAGTGCGCCACTGATGTGGTACGCCGTGCTGGCCGGTTCCAGCTGCCACAGGAACCATTGCCGGATCTGAGCATAGGAAGCCATGCAGACAGTTTTGAGCGACTCATTGCGGACTAGAATCGGAAACTGTCCGATCACTAAGCCCTCAAGTCTGATTTTTTCGTAGACCGCACGACGCTGCTCAACGCTCAACTGAGCAAACCGCTCTGCGATTCGATGGGTTGTCAAACTGTTCATTACGCGATTTCCAATCCATCAATGAAGGACTCAATGTCAGAAAGAGACTGGGCCTTGGATTTAGTATGTAAGGCATCAGGCAGAAGAGCTGCCATGGCTGCTAGGGTCGGTTGGTTGAAAACATCCCGGATGCTCAGATCTGAATGCAGCAATGATTGAATCCGCGCGACTAATTGCACGACCAACAAAGAATGCCCTCCAAGCTCAAAGAAGTTGTCATGACGCCCTACCCGTTCAACTTCCAACACGTCGAGCCAAATGGCCGACAGAGCCTTCTCCACTTCTCCCTGCGCAGCTTCATAGGTCCGCACGCTGTCATAACCGGGCTCGGGTAGAGCCTTGCGATCCACCTTACCGCTGGCATTCAGTGGCAGGCTTTCCAACACCACGACTACACCAGGCACCATGTAGTCCGGCAGCATCTGGCTCAAGCGCTCGCGCAATGTCAGGGAGTCAATGACCGAGCCCAAATGCAACGACACATAAGCGACTAACCGGGCGCCATTTGGACCTTCTTTAGCCACTACCACTGCTTCCCTCACTTCCGGTTGTACCAGCAGTTGGGCTTCTACCTCTCCCAGTTCAATTCGCAATCCGCGAATCTTGACCTGATGGTCGATACGACCGAGGTACTCTAATTGCCCCTCGCTGTTCCAGTGCACCAAGTCACCCGTGCGATACAACCGCTCGCCCGTAGTTGCGAACGGATTCGCCACGAACCGCTCCGCACTCAAACCCGGCTGGCCCAGATAGCCACGCGCCAGGCAAATACCGCCCAGGTACAACTCGCCAGGCACTCCGCCAGGCACAATGTTTAGACTTTCATCAAGCACATAAGTCTTTACATCGCTGATCGGCTGGCCCATCGGTACTTGATAGCCTTCACCTTCACGGCAAGTCCAATGCGTAACCTCAATAGCAGCTTCAGTAGGGCCGTACAGGTTGTTGAGCTGGATCTGCGGGAGTCGTTCGAACACCTGATTCTGCGCTTCGATGGGCAATGCTTCGCCACTGCACACAATTCGCGTGAGGCTGGTACAGGCTTCGATGTGGTCATACGCAAGGAATGCCTGAAGCATCGACGGTACGAAATGCAATGTCGTGATTTGGTGTTCGCGAACAAGTTCGACCAGACGTTGTGGGTCACGATGATCCCCAGGATTGGCCACCACCAACCGGCCTCCTGTGGCCAGCGGCAAGAAGATCTCCCACACCGACACATCAAAACTGAAAGGCGTCTTCTGCAGAACAAAATTCGCGTCGTCGAACTGATACGCTTCTTGCATCCAGACGAGACGGTTATAGAGTGCACAGTGCCGGTTGGCCGCGCCCTTAGGGCGCCCGGTCGACCCAGACGTATAAATCACATACGCCAGGTTTTCACCGTGCAGGATGACGTCCGGATTCTCTGTGGACTGTTTATGCAGATCCACGACATCCAACGACACTGCCTGTAAAGATGAAATATCCGGGATACGGTTTATCATCGTGCTCTGGGTCAAGAGCAATTCGATGCGGCTGTCGCGCACCATGTACGCCAAGCGCTCCGTCGGTAATTCCGGATCCAGCGGCACATAGGCTCCACCAGCCTTCAATATCCCCAACAGGCCAATCACCATGTCCAGCGAGCGCTCGACGGCGATGCCCACCTTCGCTTCCGGTTGTACACCCAGATCGATCAAATGATGGGCCAGTTGGTTAGCCCGGCGATTCAATTCAGCGTAAGTCAGTTTGTTGCCTGCAAAAATGACTGCAGTTGCATCGCCGCGCTCACGTACCTGCTGCTCAAACAGACGATGAACCGGTTGTGCATCTGGATAGCGCGTGGAATTTTCACTCCACGACTGAAGCTGGCATTGCTCCATCGCATCCAGCAGTTGCACATCCCCCAGTGCCTGTTGTGGCTGATCGACCAACGCTTGCAGGATCGCCACGTAATGGCGCGACATGCGCTCAATACTTTCAGCCTCGAACAACTCCTGGGCGTAAGCGAAACTCACCTGAACCCGGCCATCAGCATCCTCGCTGGTGTCGATGGTCAGTTCGAACTGTGCACTTTGCTCACCCAGTACATAGTCTTCCAGGCTGAGCCCGGGCAGCTGCTGCAGCGCCCGCAGGTCCTGCCGCTGATGGTTGACCAGAACTTGGAATAGTGGATGGATGCCTAGATTTCGTTCCGGCTGCAACGCTTCTACCAACTGTTCAAAAGGCAGATCCTGATGCGCCTGTGCACCTAGCATGGCCGCTTTCGCTTGCTCAAGCGCTTGCGTCAGGCTCAGGCGCCCATTCATCACATTTCGTAGCACCTGAGTATTGACGAAGAACCCCACTACGCCTTCGGCTTCCACCCGCTCACGGTTGGCAATAGGTACACCGACGCGGATATCGTGCTGACTGCTGTAGCGATGCAAAAGCGTTTGCACCCCGGTCAACAGTGCCATGAATAAGGTCGCGCCTTGCGTTTGCACTTGTCTGTGTAAGCCCTGAACCAAAGCCTCGGGCAGTTCGAAAGTTTGGCGGGCAGCACGGTAGCGACCGTCTACTTGGCGAGGATGATCCGTCGGCAACTGCAGGATCGGATGCTCGTCACCCAACTGGTTTTTCCAGTAGGCCAGTTGCCGCTCCTGTTCCCCCGCCTCCAGCCAATTGCGTTGCCACACCCCGTAATCGGCGTACTGGATCGGCAAGGCTGCCAGTTCTGGCGTGAGACCTTGAACACGTGCGCTGTATTGCGCCACGAACTCGTCGACGATGATCTGCATCGACCAACCGTCCGAGATGATGTGGTGCATCACCACCACCAGCACATGCTCGTCCGCCGCCTGACGGATCAAGCCGACCCGCAGCAATGGACCAGTCTCCAGATTGAAAGGCGTCTGGTGCAAGCGTACTGCAGTTTTTTTCAGCAACGCCTCACGCTGCGCGGCTGGCTCACTGATCAGATCCACCGTTTCAAACTGCGCTAAAGCCTGAGCTTGGATGATCTGCCGTACCTGCCCGTCATCACCGGCACCGAACACCGTGCGCAGCGATTCGTGACGAGCCACCAAGGCATCAAAGCTGGCTTTCAACGCCTCGACATCCAGCTCACCACGCAGCTTCAGTGCACCACTGATGTGGTACGCCGTGCTGGCCGGCTCCAGTTGCCACAAGAACCATTGCCGTGCCTGGGCATACGAAGGAACCACATCGTCCCGCTGCGTCAGTACGGGAATCGTCTCGATCACAGCACTCTGCCCACCGCCAGCTTTCGCCGCAGCCGCCAAGCTCTGATGCTCGAAAAGATGACGAGGTGTCAGTCCAAGACCATTGGCCCGGGCTCGCGCCACCACCTTCAGACTGAGGATCGAATCGCCACCCAGCTCGAAGAAGTTGTCGTGACGACCGACACGCTCGACCTCCAGTACCGCGGCCCAGATTGCCGCCAGTGTTTCCTCATCGGCACCTCGCGGGGCCTCATACACTCGCTCGCTCTCGAACTCTGGCTCCGGCAATGCCTTGCGGTCCACCTTGCCATTGGCATTCAGCGGCAGGCTTTCTAGTATCACGACCACACCAGGCACCATGTAGTCCGGCAGTGTCTGGCTCAAGCGCTCGCGCAATGTCGGGGAGTCGATGGCTTGTGCCACCACATAACCGACCAGTCGCGCACCACTTGGCCCTTCTTTGGCCACCACCACCGCCGCTGTCACTTCAGGCTGCGCCAGCAGTTGCGCCTCGACTTCACCCAGCTCAATCCGGAAACCACGGATTTTGACCTGATGGTCGATCCGGCCGAGATACTCCAACTGTCCTTCGTGGTTCCAGCGCACCAGATCACCGGTGCGATACAGACGCTCACCCGCCCTGGCGAACGGGCTCGCCACAAAGCGCTCGGCACTCAAGCCTGCCCGCCCGAGATAACCACGAGCCAATAGCTCTCCACCAATATAGAGCTCACCGGCCACACCCTGTGGCACCGTCCCCAAAGAGGCATCCAGCACATAGGCTTGCGTTTCAGAGATAGGGTGCCCAATAGGCACCGGGCTGCGCCCATCATCACTACAGGTCCAGCGGGTAACGTGAATAGTGGTTTCCGTCGGCCCATACATATTTTGCAAACTGACGCCCGTAAGCTGACGAAGCGCTTCACCTTGCATACTCGCAGAGACGGCTTCACCGCCCCACATCACATAACGCAATGGCAAGTGTGCGTTATTGCCAATATGGGCCAAGAAAGCCTGAAGCATCGAAGGCACAAAACTTACGATTGTCACCTGATGCTGGCGAATCAGCTGTGCAATTCTTTCCGGATCACGCTGATCTCCAGGATTAGCCATCACCAGCCGTGCTCCGGCGGTCAATGGTAGGAAAATTTCCCACGCAGAGACGTCAAAGCTGAACGCCGTTTTATGCAACACCGCATCAACTTGCGTCAGCCCATAAGTTTCCTGCATCCAAGTCATGCAACTGCTCAGCGCACGATGACGAATCTCTGCGCCTTTCGGATTACCAGTGGAGCCAGAGGTGTAAATCACATAGCCCAAGTTTTCGTTATGCACAGCAACATTTGGATTTTTTACTGACTCCGCCCTCAGATCCACGGCATCCAGCGCCAATACCTGCAAAGAGGTGGTACTTGAGAGACGGCCACTCACAGTGCTCTGCGTCAGCAGCAGCTTGATACCACTGTCGCGCACCATGTACGCCAAGCGCTCCGCCGGCAACTCCGGATCCAGCGGCACATAGGCCCCACCAGCCTTCAAGATCCCCAACAGGCCAATCACCATGTCCAGCGAGCGCTCGACGGCGATGCCCACCTTCGCTTCCGGTTGCACACCCAGGTTGATCAGGTGATGTGCCAGTTGGTTAGCCCGGCGATTCAATTCAGCGTAAGTCAGTTTGTTGCCTGCAAAAATGACTGCAGTTGCATCGCCGCGCTCACGTACCTGCTGCTCAAACAGACGATGAACCGGTTGTGCATCTGGATAGCGCGTGGAATTTTCACTCCACGACTGAAGCTGGCATTGCTCCATCGCATCCAGCAGTTGCACATCCCCCAGTGCCTGTTGTGGCTGATCGACCAACGCTTGCAGGATCGCCACGTAATGGCGCGACATGCGCTCAATACTTTCAGCCTCGAACAACTCCTGGGCGTAAGCGAAACTCACCTGAACCCGGCCATCAGCATCCTCGCTGGTGTCGATGGTCAGTTCGAACTGTGCACTTTGCTCACCCAGTACATAGTCTTCCAGGCTGAGCCCGGGCAGCTGCTGCAGCGCCCGCAGGTCCTGCCGCTGATGGTTGACCAGAACTTGGAATAGTGGATGGATGCCTAGATTTCGTTCCGGCTGCAACGCTTCTACCAACTGTTCAAAAGGCAGATCCTGATGCGCCTGTGCACCTAGCATGGCCGCTTTCGCTTGCTCAAGCGCTTGCGTCAGGCTCAGGCGCCCATTCATCACATTTCGTAGCACCTGAGTATTGACGAAGAACCCCACTACGCCTTCGGCTTCCACCCGCTCACGGTTGGCAATAGGTACACCGACGCGGATATCGTGCTGACTGCTGTAGCGATGCAAAAGCGTTTGCACCCCGGTCAACAGTGCCATGAATAAGGTCGCGCCTTGCGTTTGCACTTGTCTGTGTAAGCCCTGAACCAAAGCCTCGGGCAGTTCGAAAGTTTGGCGGGCAGCACGGTAGCGACCGTCTACTTGGCGAGGATGATCCGTCGGCAACTGCAGGATCGGATGCTCGTCACCCAACTGGTTTTTCCAGTAGGCCAGTTGCCGCTCCTGTTCCCCCGCCTCCAGCCAATTGCGTTGCCACACCCCGTAATCGGCGTACTGGATCGGCAAGGCTGCCAGTTCTGGCGTGAGACCTTGAACACGTGCGCTGTATTGCGCCACGAACTCGTCGACGATGATCTGCATCGACCAACCGTCCGAGATGATGTGGTGCATCACCACCACCAGCACATGCTCGTCCGCCGCCTGACGGATCAAGCCGACCCGCAGCAATGGACCAGTCTCCAGATTGAAAGGCGTCTGGTGCAAGCGTACTGCAGTTTTTTTCAGCAACGCCTCACGCTGCGCGGCTGGCTCACTGATCAGATCCACCGTTTCAAACTGCGCTAAAGCCTGAGCTTGGATGATCTGCCGTACCTGCCCGTCATCACCGGCACCGAACACCGTGCGCAGCGATTCGTGACGAGCCACCAAGGCATCAAAGCTGGCTTTCAACGCCTCGACATCCAGCTCACCACGCAGCTTCAGTGCACCACTGATGTGGTACGCCGTGCTGGCCGGCTCCAGTTGCCACAAGAACCATTGCCGTGCCTGGGCATACGAAGGAACCACATCGTCCCGCTTCGTCAGCACAGGAATCGTCTCGATCACAGCACTCTGCCCACCGCCAGCTTTCGCCGCAGCCGCCAAGCTCTGATGCTCGAAAAGATGACGAGGTGTCAGTCCAAGACCATTGGCCCGGGCTCGCGCCACCACCTTCAGACTGAGGATCGAATCGCCACCCAGCTCGAAGAAGTTGTCGTGACGGCCGACACGCTCGACCCCCAGTACCGCAACCCAGATTGCCGCCAAAGCTTCCTCGTCGGCACCTCGCGGGGCCTCATACGCTTGCTCGCTCTCGAACTCAGGCTCCGGCAATGCCTTGCGGTCCACCTTGCCATTGGCATTCAGCGGCAGGCTTTCTAGTATCACGACCACACCAGGCACCATGTAGTCCGGCAGTGTCTGGCTCAAGCGCTCGCGCAATGTCAGGGAGTCAATGACCGAGCCCAAATGCAACGACACATAAGCGACTAACCGGGCGCCATTTGGACCTTCTTTAGCCACTACCACTGCTTCCCTCACTTCCGGTTGTACCAGCAGTTGGGCTTCTACCTCTCCCAGTTCAATTCGCAATCCGCGAATCTTGACCTGATGGTCGATACGACCGAGGTACTCTAATTGCCCCTCGCTGTTCCAGTGCACCAAGTCACCCGTGCGATACAACCGCTCGCCCGTAGTTGCGAACGGATTCGCCACGAACCGCTCCGCACTCAAACCCGGCTGGCCCAGATAGCCACGCGCCAGGCAAATACCGCCCAGGTACAACTCGCCAGGCACTCCGCCAGGCACAATGTTTAGACTTTCATCAAGCACATAAGTCTTTACATCGCTGATCGGCTGGCCCATCGGTACTTGATAGCCTTCACCTTCACGGCAAGTCCAATGCGTAACCTCAATAGCAGCTTCAGTAGGGCCGTACAGGTTGTTGAGCTGGATCTGCGGGAGTCGTTCGAACACCTGATTCTGCGCTTCGATGGGCAATGCTTCGCCACTGCACACAATTCGCGTGAGGCTGGTACAGGCTTCGATGTGGTCATACGCAAGGAATGCCTGAAGCATCGACGGTACGAAATGCAATGTCGTGATTTGGTGTTCGCGAACAAGTTCGACCAGACGTTGTGGGTCACGATGATCCCCAGGATTGGCCACCACCAACCGGCCTCCTGTGGCCAGCGGCAAGAAGATCTCCCACACCGACACATCAAAACTGAAAGGCGTCTTCTGCAGAACAAAATTCGCGTCGTCGAACTGATACGCTTCTTGCATCCAGACGAGACGGTTATAGAGTGCACAGTGCCGGTTGGCCGCGCCCTTAGGGCGCCCGGTCGACCCAGACGTATAAATCACATACGCCAGGTTTTCACCGTGCAGGATGACGTCCGGATTCTCTGTGGACTGTTTATGCAGATCCACGACATCCAACGACACTGCCTGTAAAGATGAAATATCCGGGATACGGTTTATCATCGTGCTCTGGGTCAAGAGCAATTCGATGCGGCTGTCGCGCACCATGTACGCCAAGCGCTCCGTCGGTAATTCCGGATCCAGCGGCACATAGGCCCCACCAGCCTTCAAGATCCCCAACAGGCCAATCACCATGTCCAGCGAGCGCTCGACGGCGATGCCCACCTTCGCTTCTGGTTGCACACCCAGTTTGATCAGGTGATGTGCCAGTTGGTTAGCCCGGCGATTCAATTCAGCGTAAGTCAGACTGTCGCCCGCAAAAACGACCGCAGTCGCGTCGCCACACTCGCGAACCCGATCTTCGATCAGGCGATGGACTGGCCGTGCATGTGGGTAACGGGTCGGGTTTTCACCCAAGGCCTGAAGTTGAGCGCGTTCGGCATCTTTGAGCAGTTCGATATCACCCAGCGTTTTTTGCGGCTGTTCGGCCAACGCAGCGACGACTCCTTCAACCGCCGACTGCATGTACTCACACAGTTTCTGCGCGCTGAACGACTCATGAATGCGCCCCACCAGTTGGAAGCTTCTGCCCAGATCGTCCACGGTCATATCGATCGGATAATTGGTTCTTTCTCCACCACCGATCAACGCCATGCCTTCCCAGATACCGTCCGTCCCTCCCACACCCGGCTCCACGCTGTGACGATAGTTCAGCAAGGCCGAGAATAACGGTGTACCTCTCGCCATCCCGCTGCAGCGTTGCGCCAGCGAAAGACTCGCGTGCTCGTGGTGCATCAGGTCGGTCAATCCAGCATGTGTCTCTTGCAGGCTTTGCACAACGGTGCGCATGCCCAGCTTGATCCTCATTGGCAGTGTATTGATAAACATTCCCAACGCTCGATCAGCACCTTCACCGCCTTGCATCCGCCCAAACAACACCGTGCCAAATACTACGTCGTCCTTACCGGTGCTTCTGGCCAGAACCAGTGCCCAGGCAAGGTGGAACAGGGCTGCTGCGCTGACGCCATAACGTTGTGCTTGTTGCCGAACCCGCACAGACAGATCATCGGCCAATGGGAAACGCGCCTCTGAGACGACTTGGCCATCCCCTTGCACATCAAGCAAACCAAACGGTGCCGTCGATTCGTCCACGTCGCCTAGCACTTGGGTAAAGAATTCTTCGTGTTCGACACGACTCATACCTTGTTGGGCTTGCACTACAAACCGGCGGAACGGGATCGGTTCAGGCAGATCTGCCTCTCGACCATCCTGAA
Source organism: Pseudomonas sp. 43A (assembly GCF_013363935.1). NCBI lineage: Bacteria > Pseudomonadati > Pseudomonadota > Gammaproteobacteria > Pseudomonadales > Pseudomonadaceae > Pseudomonas > Pseudomonas sp. 43A. The sequence goes on along the minus strand of NZ_CP054880.1, from coordinate 3,164,401 downwards.
TCAGGCTGATCTCTTCGACAATCAGCTCTAGCGTCGCGTGGTCCAGCACCAAATGATGGCAAGGAAGTTGCAACAACCAGCGCGATTGCTTGGCATCATTTGCAGCCACTGCGCGAATCATAGGTGCTCGGCGCACATCAATACGGTTGTATTGAGGATCGACATATGCATTCAACCTCTCGGCTGCTCCACCTGAAACGAGCAATTCGTCTGGTAGCCATTCAAGCTGAATCCGCGCCTGTCGGCAGACAACTTGCACAGGTGCGTCCAGGTCCTCCCATAGCACTGCCGTTCGCAAGATATCGTGACGTTCAATCACCTTATTAAAATTGGTGATGAAACGCTCCAGCCGCGCCTGGCTGTCAAAACTCAATAGGTGTGTAATAACGTAAACATCACCCTGAGGCTGCAAATGATGAAACAGGATGCCTTCCTGTAATGGTGCCAGCGGATAGATATCCTGAATGTTGCCTGCGCCGCCCGGAATGGCCGCTTCGATCCGCTCGATCTGCCGCGCATCGAGATCAATCAGAGGCAACATTTCGGGCCTGATGGCCTGGCAATTGTCGGGAATCAGGTTCGGGGGAACTACCACGTCATGTCGATCGCGGTTCTGCGCTACCGCCAAAGTAAAAGCGGCCAGCTCGGGCTGTTGAAACAGAGTGCGCACCTGAACTGCCATGCCTTGAGCACGCATTCGCTCAAGAACACTCAGCGCAAGCAATGAATGCCCTCCCAACTCGAAGAAATTATCATTGCGTCCAACGCGCTCAACCCCAAGCACTTCAGCCCAGATTGCCGCCAAAGCTTCCTCGTCCGCACCTCGCGGGGCCTCATACGCTCGCTCGCTCTCGAACTCTGGCTCCGGTAATGCCTTGCGGTCCACCTTGCCATTGGCATTCAGCGGCAGGCTTTCCAGTAACACGACTACACCAGGCACCATGTAGTCCGGCAGTGTCTGGCTCAAGCGCTCGCGTAATGTCGGGGAGTCGATAGCTTGCGCCACCACATAACCGATCAGTCGCGCCCCACTTGGCCCTTCTTTGGTCACCACCACCGCCGCTGTCACTTCAGGCTGCGCCAGCAGTTGCGCCTCGACTTCACCCAGCTCAATCCGGAAACCGCGGATTTTGACCTGATGGTCGATCCGGCCGAGATACTCCAACTGTCCTTCGCGGTTCCAGCGCACCAGATCGCCGGTGCGATACAGACGCTCGCCATTTTTGGCCAATGGACTGGCTACAAAGCGTTCAGCACTCAGGCCGGTCTGGCCCAAGTATCCTCGTGCCATTCCCGTACCGCCAAGATACAATTCGCCGACGACACCTATTGGTGCGACATTGAGATCCACATCGAGCACCCATGCGCTGGTTTGGTTGACAGGCAGCCCGATCGGGATCACTCCAGATGAAAGATCCGAATTATCAACGCGGTGGCAAGCGGCAAACGTCGTGCACTCTGTTGGTCCGTATCCATTGATTAGCGAAACGGCTTCAAGACTTGCTAATGCCTTGCAAGCATGAATCGACGACATAGCCTCGCCACCTGTTAGCAACTGCGTCAAAGACGACAGCCGCTCAGGGCGACTCTCAATCATCTGATTGAATAATGCTCCGGTAAGCCAAGCAGTATTGACCCTCTGTTCTGCGATCAAGTCCGCCAGCTCGTCGAGAGCCAGACGATCGTTATTGGCCTGCACTAAAAGGCCGCCATTGCACAAGCAGCCCCAAATTTCGAACGTTGATGCATCAAATGTCAGAGGCGCAAAATGGAGCATGCGAACCTCAGGATTAAGTTGCACATAGTCAACAGCAAAGACCAGGCGCGTTACAGCCTGGTGGAGGATTTCTGTGCCCTTTGGCCTGCCTGTCGATCCCGACGTGTAGATCACATATGCCAGATTTTTTTCGTGGATGGCGAGTTTCGGGTTTTCGGCACATTCCTCTTCCAGCTCCAGCCTATCCAAAACCACCAGCTGCAGAGATTGCACGCTCGCGATACGGTTTATTACGGTGGACTGGGTCAGCAGCAATTTGATGCCACTATCGTCCATCATGTACGTCTGCCGCTCCTGCGGATAATCCGGATCCACAGGCACATAGGCGCCCCCGGCCTTCAATATCCCCAACAGGCCAATCACCATGTCCAGCGAGCGCTCGACGGCAATGCCCACCTTCACTTCCGGTTGCACACCCAGTTTGATCAGGTGATGTGCCAGTTGGTTAGCCCGGCGATTCAATTCAGCGTAAGTCAGTTTGTTGCCTGCAAAAATGACTGCAGTTGCATCGCCGCGCTCACGTACCTGCTGCTCAAACAGACGATGAACCGGTTGTGCATCTGGATAGCGCGTGGAATTTTCACTCCACGACTGAAGCTGGCATTGCTCCATCGCATCCAGCAGTTGCACATCCCCCAGTGCCTGTTGTGGCTGATCGACCAACGCTTGCAGGATCGCCACGTAATGGCGCGACATGCGCTCAATACTTTCAGCCTCGAACAACTCCTGGGCGTAAGCGAAACTCACCTGAACCCGGCCATCAGCATCCTCGCTGGTGTCGATGGTCAGTTCGAACTGTGCACTTTGCTCACCCAGTACATAGTCTTCCAGGCTGAGCCCGGGCAGCTGCTGCAGCGCCCGCAGGTCCTGCCGCTGATGGTTGACCATCACCTGAAACAGCGGGTTGATGCCCAGGTTACGTTCCGGCTGCAACGCTTCTACCAACTGTTCAAAAGGCAGATCCTGATGCGCCTGTGCACCTAGCATGGCCGCTTTCGCTTGCTCAAGCGCTTGCGTCAGGCTCAGGCGCCCATTCATCACATTCCGTAGCACCTGAGTATTGACGAAGAACCCCACTACGCCTTCGGTTTCCACCCGCTCACGGTTGGCAATAGGTGCCCCGACTCTAATATCTTCTTGTCCGCTGTAGCGGTGGAGCAACACCTGAGCTCCCGCCAATAACGCCATGAACAGCGTTGCATTCTCTGCTTGTGCTCGCTTGTGCAGGCCTTGGACCAAAACAGCTGGTAGTTCAAGACTGTGGCGGGCAGCACGGTAGCGGCCTTCTACTTGGCGAGGATGATCCGTCGGCAACTGCAGGATCGGATGCTCGTCACCCAACTGGTTTTTCCAGTAGGCCAGTTGCCGCTCCTGTTCCCCCGCCTCCAGCCAATTGCGTTGCCACACCCCGTAATCGGCGTACTGGATCGGCAAGGCTGCCAGTTCTGGCGTGAGACCTTGAACACGTGCGCTGTATTGCGCCACGAACTCGTCGACGATGATCTGCATCGACCAACCGTCCGAGATGATGTGGTGCATCACCACCACCAGTACATGCTCGTCCGCCGCTTGACGGATCAAGCCGACCCGCAGCAATGGACCAGTCTCCAGATTGAAAGGCGTCTGGTGCAAGCGTACTGCGACCTCTCGCTGCTTCACGGGCTCGGCGCCTACGTTGATGACTTCAACTTGCGTCGACATCGAATCACGGATGATCTGCCGCACCTGCCCGTCATCACCGGCACCGAACACCGTGCGCAGCGATTCGTGACGAGCCACCAAGGCATCAAAACTGGCTTTCAACGCCTCGACATCAAGCTCACCGCGCAGCTTCAGTGCACCACTGATGTGGTACGCCGTGCTGGCCGGCTCCAGTTGCCACAAGAACCATTGCCGTGCCTGGGCATACGAAGGAACCACATCGTCCCGCTGCGTCAGTACGGGAATCGTCTCGATCACAGCACTCTGCCCACCGCCAGCTTTCGCCGCAGCCGCCAAGCTCTGATGCTCGAAAAGATGACGAGGTGTCAGTCCAAGACCATTGGCCCGGGCTCGCGCCACCACCTTCAGACTGAGGATCGAATCGCCACCCAGCTCGAAGAAGTTGTCGTGACGACCGACACGCTCGACCTCCAGTACCGCGGCCCAGATTGCCGCCAGTGTTTCCTCATCGGCACCTCGCGGGGCCTCATACACTCGCTCGCTCTCGAACTCTGGCTCCGGCAATGCCTTGCGGTCCACCTTGCCATTGGCATTCAGCGGCAGGCTTTCTAGTATCACGACCACACCAGGCACCATGTAGTCCGGCAGTGTCTGGCTCAAGCGCTCGCGCAATGTCGGGGAGTCGATGGCTTGTGCCACCACATAACCGACCAGTCGCGCACCACTTGGCCCTTCTTTGGCCACCACCACCGCCGCTGTCACTTCAGGCTGCGCCAGCAGTTGCGCCTCGACTTCACCCAGCTCAATCCGGAAACCACGGATTTTGACCTGATGGTCGATCCGGCCGAGATACTCCAACTGTCCTTCGTGGTTCCAGCGCACCAGATCACCGGTGCGATACAGACGCTCACCCGCCTTGGCGAACGGGTTCGCTACAAAACGCTCAGCACTCAAAGCTGCCTGATCCAAATAACCTCGGGCCAATCCAACGCCGCCAATACACAACTCGCCTGCGCCCCCTGCCGGGACCATATTCAAACTGGCATCAAGGACATATAGCTTGGTATCGGCAATGGCTTGACCAATGTTCTGACCCAGCTTTGCTTCACTGACTGATGACCAGATGGTGGTTTCGGTCGGGCCGTACATGTTCCAGAGTTCGACACCATTACCGAGCAAATCCTGCGCCAGATCCGCGGTCAACGCCTCACCTCCGCAAAGGCCCTTGAAGCCCAAGTGCTCGGCCGACCAGCCGCTATCGCGCAACATCCGCCAGCTAGCCGGGGTCGCTTGAAGCAACGTGCCGTGACTCTCATTGATGAGACGACCCAATGCTTCACCATCCCGTGCCACGTCTTTGGGGGCCAGTACCATCCGGGCACCACTGATCAATGGCAGATAAAGCTCAAGCGCAGCAATGTCGAAAGAAAGCGGCGTTACTGCAACGATCACGTCCTGCGCTGTCATGCCTGGCCGTTGCTGCATGTCCAGCATGAAGTGACTGAGCGCACCGTGCTTTACCATGACGCCTTTCGGCTTGCCGGTGGAGCCGGAGGTATAAATCGCGTAGGCCAGATTTTCGCCGTGCAGGATGACGTCCGGGTTTTGAGCAGACTCCGCACTCAAATCTATGGCATCCAGCGCCAATACCTGCAAAGAGGTGGTACTTGAGAGACGGCCACTCACAGTGCTCTGCGTCAGCAGCAGCTTGATACCGCTGTCGCGCACCATGTACGCCAAGCGCTCCGTCGGTAGCTCCGGATCCAGCGGCACATAGGCACCACCAGCTTTCATGATCCCCAACAGGCCAATCACCATGTCCAGCGAGCGCTCGACGGCGATGCCCACCTTCGCTTCCGGTTGTACACCCAGATCGATTAAATGATGCGCCAGTTGGTTAGCCCGGCGGTTCAATTCGGCATACGTCAGACTGTCGCCGGCAAACACGACCGCAGTTGCATCGCCACGTTCGCCAACCTGATCTTCGATCAGGCGATGGACTGGCCGTGCATGTGGGTAACGGGTAGGATTTTCACCCAAGGCCTGAAGTTGAGCGCGTTCGGAATCTTTGAGCAGCTCGATATCACCCAGCGTTTGTTGCGGCTGTTCGGCCAACGCAGCGACGATTCCTTCAACCGCCGACTGCATGTACTCACACAGTTTCTGCGCGCTGAACGACTCATGAATGTGTCCCACCAGTTGGAAGCTTCTGCCCAGATCATCCACGGTCATATCGATCGGATAGTTGGTTCTTTCTCCACCACCGATCAATGCCATGCCCTCCCAGATACCGTCTGCCCCCCCCGCACCCGGTTCCACACTGTGCCGATAGTTCAGCAAGGCCGTGAATAAAGGCGTGCCTCCCGCCAACCCGCTACAACGTTGCGCCAGCGAAAGGCTCGCGTGTTCGTGGTGCATAAGGTCAGTCAGTCCGGCATGTGTCTCTTGCAGGCTTTGCGCAACGGTGCGCATGCCCAGCTTGATCCTCATTGGCAGTGTATTGATGAACATGCCCATTGCACGATCAGCACCTTCACCGCCTTGCATCCGCCCAAACAACACCGTGCCAAATACTACGTCGTCCTTGCCAGTGCTTCTGGCCAGAACCAGTGCCCAGGCAAGGTGGAACAGGGCTGCTGCGCTGACGCCATAACGTTGTGCTTGTTGCCGAACCCGCATAGACAGATCATCGGCCAATGGGAGGCGCGCCTCTACGATGGCCTGGCCATCCCCTTGCACATCAAGCAAACCAAACGGTGCCGTCGATTCGTCCACGTCGCCAAGCACTTGGGTAAAGAATTCTTCGTGTTCGACACGACTCATACCCTGCTGGGCTTGCACTACAAACCGGCGGAAAGGGATCGGTTCAGGCAGATCTGCCTCTCGACCATCCTGAATCAGGCTGATCTCTTCGACAATCAGCTCCAGAGTTGCATGATCCATTACCAAATGTTGGCTGATCAATTGCAGTAACCAGCGTCCTTGCTCGGCATCGTAAGCGCATACTGTTCGGATCATGGGCGCACGGCTCACATCGATCCGAGGGCATCGAGGATCGGTATAGAAATTCAGCCGTTCGACAACAGTGTCTGAAACGTCAGTCTCATCCGAAAGCCACTCGATCTGAATCTGCGCCTTGCGACAAACCACTTGCACCGGTTGATCCAATTCTTCCCACAGGACAGCGGTACGGAGAATGTCATGCCGCATGATGACTTGATTGAAGTTGGCAACGAAGCTCTCCAGCCGCGCCTGGCTGTCAAAACTCAATAGGTGCGTAATAACGTAAACATCACCCTGAGGCTGCAAATGATGAAACAGGATGCCTTCCTGTAATGGTGCCAGCGGATAGATATCCTGAATGTTGCCTGCGCCGCCCGGAATGGCCGCTTCGATCCGCTCGATCTGCCGCGCATCGAGATCAATCAGAGGCAACATTTCGGGCCTGATGGCCTGGCAATTGTCGGGAATCAGGTTCGGGGGAACTACTACGTCATGTCGATCGCGGTTCTGCGCTACCGCCAAAGTAAAAGCGGCCAGCTCGGGCTGTTGAAACAGAGTGCGCACCTGAACTGCCATGCCTTGAGCACGCATTCGCTCAAGAACACTCAGCGCAAGCAATGAATGCCCTCCCAACTCGAAGAAATTATCATTGCGTCCAACGCGCTCAACCCCAAGCACTTCAGCCCAGATTGCCGCCAAAGCTTCCTCGTCCGCACCTCGCGGGGCCTCATACGCTCGCTCGCTCTCGAACTCTGGCTCCGGTAATGCCTTGCGGTCCACCTTGCCATTGGCATTCAGCGGCAGGCTTTCCAGTAACACGACTACACCAGGCACCATGTAGTCCGGCAGTGTCTGGCTCAAGCGCTCGCGTAATGTCGGGGAGTCGATAGCTTGCGCCACCACATAACCGATCAGTCGCGCCCCACTTGGCCCTTCTTTGGTCACCACCACCGCCGCTGTCACTTCAGGCTGCGCCAGCAGTTGCGCCTCGACTTCACCCAGCTCAATCCGGAAACCGCGGATTTTGACCTGATGGTCGATCCGGCCGAGATACTCCAACTGTCCTTCGCGGTTCCAGCGCACCAGATCGCCGGTGCGATACAGACGCTCGCCATTTTTGGCCAATGGACTGGCTACAAAGCGTTCAGCACTCAGGCCGGTCTGGCCCAAGTATCCTCGTGCCATTCCCGTACCGCCAAGATACAATTCGCCGACGACACCTATTGGTGCGACATTGAGATCCACATCGAGCACCCATGCGCTGGTTTGGTTGACAGGCAGCCCGATCGGGATCACTCCAGATGAAAGATCCGAATTATCAACGCGGTGGCAAGCGGCAAACGTCGTGCACTCTGTTGGTCCGTATCCATTGATTAGCGAAACGGCTTCAAGACTTGCTAATGCCTTGCAAGCATGAATCGACGACATAGCCTCGCCACCTGTTAGCAACTGCGTCAAAGACGACAGCCGCTCAGGGCGACTCTCAATCATCTGATTGAATAATGCTCCGGTAAGCCAAGCAGTATTGACCCTCTGTTCTGCGATCAAGTCCGCCAGCTCGTCGAGAGCCAGACGATCGTTATTGGCCTGCACTAAAAGGCCGCCATTGCACAAGCAGCCCCAAATTTCGAACGTTGATGCATCAAATGTCAGAGGCGCAAAATGGAGCATGCGAACCTCAGGATTAAGTTGCACATAGTCAACAGCAAAGACCAGGCGCGTTACAGCCTGGTGGAGGATTTCTGTGCCCTTTGGCCTGCCTGTCGATCCCGACGTGTAGATCACATATGCCAGATTTTTTTCGTGGATGGCGAGTTTCGGGTTTTCGGCACATTCCTCTTCCAGCTCCAGCCTATCCAAAACCACCAGCTGCAGAGATTGCACGCTCGCGATACGGTTTATTACGGTGGACTGGGTCAGCAGCAATTTGATGCCACTATCGTCCATCATGTACGTCTGCCGCTCCTGCGGATAATCCGGATCCACAGGCACATAGGCGCCCCCGGCCTTCAATATCCCCAACAGGCCAATCACCATGTCCAGCGAGCGCTCGACGGCAATGCCCACCTTCACTTCCGGTTGCACACCCAGTTTGATCAGGTGATGTGCCAGTTGGTTAGCCCGGCGATTCAATTCAGCGTAAGTCAGTTTGTTGCCTGCAAAAATGACTGCAGTTGCATCGCCGCGCTCACGTACCTGCTGCTCAAACAGACGATGAACCGGTTGTGCATCTGGATAGCGCGTGGAATTTTCACTCCACGACTGAAGCTGGCATTGCTCCATCGCATCCAGCAGTTGCACATCCCCCAGTGCCTGTTGTGGCTGATCGACCAACGCTTGCAGGATCGCCACGTAATGGCGCGACATGCGCTCAATACTTTCAGCCTCGAACAACTCCTGGGCGTAAGCGAAACTCACCTGAACCCGGCCATCAGCATCCTCGCTGGTGTCGATGGTCAGTTCGAACTGTGCACTTTGCTCACCCAGTACATAGTCTTCCAGGCTGAGCCCGGGCAGCTGCTGCAGCGCCCGCAGGTCCTGCCGCTGATGGTTGACCATCACCTGAAACAGCGGGTTGATGCCCAGGTTACGTTCCGGCTGCAACGCTTCTACCAACTGTTCAAAAGGCAGATCCTGATGCGCCTGTGCACCTAGCATGGCCGCTTTCGCTTGCTCAAGCGCTTGCGTCAGGCTCAGGCGCCCATTCATCACATTCCGTAGCACCTGAGTATTGACGAAGAACCCCACTACGCCTTCGGTTTCCACCCGCTCACGGTTGGCAATAGGTGCCCCGACTCTAATATCTTCTTGTCCGCTGTAGCGGTGGAGCAACACCTGAGCTCCCGCCAATAACGCCATGAACAGCGTTGCATTCTCTGCTTGTGCTCGCTTGTGCAGGCCTTGGACCAAAACAGCTGGTAGTTCAAGACTGTGGCGGGCAGCACGGTAGCGGCCTTCTACTTGGCGAGGATGATCCGTCGGCAACTGCAGGATCGGATGCTCGTCACCCAACTGGTTTTTCCAGTAGGCCAGTTGCCGCTCCTGTTCCCCCGCCTCCAGCCAATTGCGTTGCCACACCCCGTAATCGGCGTACTGGATCGGCAAGGCTGCCAGTTCTGGCGTGAGACCTTGAACACGTGCGCTGTATTGCGCCACGAACTCGTCGACGATGATCTGCATCGACCAACCGTCCGAGATGATGTGGTGCATCACCACCACCAGTACATGCTCGTCCGCCGCTTGACGGATCAAGCCGACCCGCAGCAATGGACCAGTCTCCAGATTGAAAGGCGTCTGGTGCAAGCGTACTGCGACCTCTCGCTGCTTCACGGGCTCGGCGCCTACGTTGATGACTTCAACTTGCGTCGACATCGAATCACGGATGATCTGCCGCACCTGCCCGTCATCACCGGCACCGAACACCGTGCGCAGCGATTCGTGACGAGCCACCAAGGCATCAAAACTGGCTTTCAACGCCTCGACATCAAGCTCACCGCGCAGCTTCAGTGCACCACTGATGTGGTACGCCGTGCTGGCCGGCTCCAGTTGCCACAAGAACCATTGCCGTGCCTGGGCATACGAAGGAACCACATCGTCCCGCTGCGTCAGTACGGGAATCGTCTCGATCACAGCACTCTGCCCACCGCCAGCTTTCGCCGCAGCCGCCAAGCTCTGATGCTCGAAAAGATGACGAGGTGTCAGTCCAAGACCATTGGCCCGGGCTCGCGCCACCACCTTCAGACTGAGGATCGAATCGCCACCCAGCTCGAAGAAGTTGTCGTGACGACCGACACGCTCGACCTCCAGTACCGCGGCCCAGATTGCCGCCAGTGTTTCCTCATCGGCACCTCGCGGGGCCTCATACACTCGCTCGCTCTCGAACTCTGGCTCCGGCAATGCCTTGCGGTCCACCTTGCCATTGGCATTCAGCGGCAGGCTTTCTAGTATCACGACCACACCAGGCACCATGTAGTCCGGCAGTGTCTGGCTCAAGCGCTCGCGCAATGTCGGGGAGTCGATGGCTTGTGCCACCACATAACCGACCAGTCGCGCACCACTTGGCCCTTCTTTGGCCACCACCACCGCCGCTGTCACTTCAGGCTGCGCCAGCAGTTGCGCCTCGACTTCACCCAGCTCAATCCGGAAACCACGGATTTTGACCTGATGGTCGATCCGGCCGAGATACTCCAACTGTCCTTCGTGGTTCCAGCGCACCAGATCACCGGTGCGATACAGACGCTCACCCGCCTTGGCGAACGGGTTCGCTACAAAACGCTCAGCACTCAAAGCTGCCTGATCCAAATAACCTCGGGCCAATCCAACGCCGCCAATACACAACTCGCCTGCGCCCCCTGCCGGGACCATATTCAAACTGGCATCAAGGACATATAGCTTGGTATCGGCAATGGCTTGACCAATGTTCTGACCCAGCTTTGCTTCACTGACTGATGACCAGATGGTGGTTTCGGTCGGGCCGTACATGTTCCAGAGTTCGACACCATTACCGAGCAAATCCTGCGCCAGATCCGCGGTCAACGCCTCACCTCCGCAAAGGCCCTTGAAGCCCAAGTGCTCGGCCGACCAGCCGCTATCGCGCAACATCCGCCAGCTAGCCGGGGTCGCTTGAAGCAACGTGCCGTGACTCTCATTGATGAGACGACCCAATGCTTCACCATCCCGTGCCACGTCTTTGGGGGCCAGTACCATCCGGGCACCACTGATCAATGGCAGATAAAGCTCAAGCGCAGCAATGTCGAAAGAAAGCGGCGTTACTGCAACGATCACGTCCTGCGCTGTCATGCCTGGCCGTTGCTGCATGTCCAGCATGAAGTGACTGAGCGCACCGTGCTTTACCATGACGCCTTTCGGCTTGCCGGTGGAGCCGGAGGTATAAATCGCGTAGGCCAGATTTTCGCCGTGCAGGATGACGTCCGGGTTTTGAGCAGACTCCGCACTCAAATCTATGGCATCCAGCGCCAATACCTGCAAAGAGGTGGTACTTGAGAGACGGCCACTCACAGTGCTCTGCGTCAGCAGCAGCTTGATACCGCTGTCGCGCACCATGTACGCCAAGCGCTCCGTCGGTAGCTCCGGATCCAGCGGCACATAGGCACCACCAGCTTTCATGATCCCCAACAGGCCAATCACCATGTCCAGCGAGCGCTCGACGGCGATGCCCACCTTCGCTTCCGGTTGTACACCCAGATCGATTAAATGATGCGCCAGTTGGTTAGCCCGGCGGTTCAATTCGGCATACGTCAGACTGTCGCCGGCAAACACGACCGCAGTTGCATCGCCACGTTCGCCAACCTGATCTTCGATCAGGCGATGGACTGGCCGTGCATGTGGGTAACGGGTAGGATTTTCACCCAAGGCCTGAAGTTGAGCGCGTTCGGAATCTTTGAGCAGCTCGATATCACCCAGCGTTTGTTGCGGCTGTTCGGCCAACGCAGCGACGATTCCTTCAACCGCCGACTGCATGTACTCACACAGTTTCTGCGCGCTGAACGACTCATGAATGTGTCCCACCAGTTGGAAGCTTCTGCCCAGATCATCCACGGTCATATCGATCGGATAGTTGGTTCTTTCTCCACCACCGATCAATGCCATGCCCTCCCAGATACCGTCTGCCCCCCCCGCACCCGGTTCCACACTGTGCCGATAGTTCAGCAAGGCCGTGAATAAAGGCGTGCCTCCCGCCAACCCGCTACAACGTTGCGCCAGCGAAAGGCTCGCGTGTTCGTGGTGCATAAGGTCAGTCAGTCCGGCATGTGTCTCTTGCAGGCTTTGCGCAACGGTGCGCATGCCCAGCTTGATCCTCATTGGCAGTGTATTGATGAACATGCCCATTGCACGATCAGCACCTTCACCGCCTTGCATCCGCCCAAACAACACCGTGCCAAATACTACGTCGTCCTTGCCAGTGCTTCTGGCCAGAACCAGTGCCCAGGCAAGGTGGAACAGGGCTGCTGCGCTGACGCCATAACGTTGTGCTTGTTGCCGAACCCGCATAGACAGATCATCGGCCAATGGGAGGCGCGCCTCTACGATGGCCTGGCCATCCCCTTGCACATCAAGCAAACCAAACGGTGCCGTCGATTCGTCCACGTCGCCAAGCACTTGGGTAAAGAATTCTTCGTGTTCGACACGACTCATACCCTGCTGGGCTTGCACTACAAACCGGCGGAAAGGGATCGGTTCAGGCAGATCTGCCTCTCGACCATCCTGAATCAGGCTGATCTCTTCGACAATCAGCTCCAGAGTTGCATGATCCATTACCAAATGTTGGCTGATCAATTGCAGTAACCAGCGTCCTTGCTCGGCATCGTAAGCGCATACTGTTCGGATCATGGGCGCACGGCTCACATCGATCCGAGGGCATCGAGGATCGGTATAGAAATTCAGCCGTTCGACAACAGTGTCTGAAACGTCAGTCTCATCCGAAAGCCACTCGATCTGAATCTGCGCCTTGCGACAAACCACTTGCACCGGTTGATCCAATTCTTCCCACAGGACAGCGGTACGGAGAATGTCATGCCGCATGATGACTTGATTGAAGTTGGCAACGAAGCTCTCCAGCCGCGCCTGGCTGTCAAAACTCAATAGGTGCGTAATAACGTAAACATCACCCTGAGGCTGCAAATGATGAAACAGGATGCCTTCCTGTAATGGTGCCAGCGGATAGATATCCTGAATGTTGCCTGCGCCGCCCGGAATGGCCGCTTCGATCCGCTCGATCTGCCGCGCATCGAGATCAATCAGAGGCAACATTTCGGGCCTGATGGCCTGGCAATTGTCGGGAATCAGGTTCGGGGGAACTACTACGTCATGTCGATCGCGGTTCTGCGCTACCGCCAAAGTAAAAGCGGCCAGCTCGGGCTGTTGAAACAGAGTGCGCACCTGAACTGCCATGCCTTGAGCACGCATTCGCTCAAGAACACTCAGCGCAAGCAATGAATGCCCTCCCAACTCGAAGAAATTATCATTGCGTCCAACGCGCTCAACCCCAAGCACTTCAGCCCAGATTGCCGCCAAAGCTTCCTCGTCCGCACCTCGCGGGGCCTCATACGCTCGCTCGCTCTCGAACTCTGGCTCCGGTAATGCCTTGCGGTCCACCTTGCCATTGGCATTCAGCGGCAGGCTTTCCAGTAACACGACTACACCAGGCACCATGTAGTCCGGCAGTGTCTGGCTCAAGCGTTCGCGTAATGTCGGGGAGTCGATGGCTTGCGCCACCACATAACCGATCAGTCGCGCCCCACTTGGCCCTTCTTTGGCCATCACCACCGCCGCTGTCACTTCAGGCTGCGCCAGCAGTTGCGCCTCGACCTCACCCAACTCAATCCGGAAACCGCGGATTTTGACCTGATGGTCGATCCGGCCGAGATACTCCAACTGTCCTTCATGGTTCCAGCGCACCAGATCGCCGGTGCGATACAGACGCTCACCCGCCCTGGCGAACGGGCTCGCCACAAAGCGTTCAGCACTCAAAGCTGCCCGCCCGAGATAACCTCGAGCCAACAGTTCGCCGCCGATATAGAGCTCACCCGCTATACCTGGTGGCACCTCGCTCAAATATTCATCCAGTACATAGGTCTGCGTTTCCGAGACAGGTTGGCCTATTGGAACAGAACTGCGTCCATCATCACGACAAGTCCAATGGGTCACGTGGATGGTGGTTTCAGTCGGGCCATACAAGTTTTGGAGATTGACTCCTTTGAGAAGACGCAACGCCTCGCTCTGGGTGTTCTCAGAAACGGCTTCTCCCCCCCACATCACATGACGCAACGGTAATTGCACATCTTTGCCGATGTGGGCCAGGAAAGCTTTTAGCATCGAAGGTACAAAGCTAAGAATCGTCACTTGATGCTGACGAATGAGCTGGACGATCCTTTCCGGATCACGGTGATCTCCAGGAAAAGCCACCACCAGTCGTGCACCGACGATCAGTGGCAGGAAAGTTTCCCATACCGAGACGTCAAAGCTGAACGGTGCCTTGTGCAATACCCCATCAGCCTTTGTCAGCCCATACGTCTGCTGCATCCACGTCAGGCAACTCGTGAGTGCACGATGACGAATCTCTGCGCCTTTAGGGTTACCGGTGGAACCCGAGGTGTAGATGACATAGGCTAAGTTTTCGCCGTGTAAGGCGACGCTCGGGTTCGTAGGAAGTTGAGTGCTCAGATCCTGCGTATCTAGCGCCAACACCTTAAGGCTGGCCGGGTGTGGAAAATCTTTATTTATCGTGCTTTGCGTCAACAACAACTCAATGCCGCTGTCTATCACCATGTAAGTCAAACGTTCGGCAGGAAGTTCAGGGTCGAGTGGCACATATGCGCCCCCTGCCTTCAAAATCCCCAACAAGCCAATCACCATATCCAGCGAGCGCTCGACCGCTATCCCGACTTTCACTTCCGGCTGCACACCCTGTTTGATCAAGTAGTGCGCCAGTTGGTTGGCCCGTTTGTTTAACTCGGCGTAAGTTAGGCTATCGCCGCCAAAAACCGCCGCCGTCGCATGACCACTCCTGCGGACCTCTTGTTCGAACAGGTAATGGACCGGCAGCATATTGGGAGAGCGTGTTTCATTTTCACTCCAGAGCTTAAGCTCCTGTCGCTCCAGTTCACCCAGTAGTTGCACATCACTCAGCGCCGTCTGCGGCTGATCGACCAACGCTTGCAGCATCCTAATATAATGCTGCGACATGCGCTTAATGGTCGAAGCTTCATACAACTCCTGAGCATATATAAAACTGGCTTTCACCCGCCCTTCTGCATCTTCGCAAGTATCGATTGTCAACTCGAACTGCGCGGTTTGCTCGCCGAGTGAATAATCTTCCAGGTTGATTCCGGGCAAATGTTGCAACGCCCTAAGATCTTGCTGTTGGTGATTGACCATTACCTGAAACAACGGATTAATGCCGAGGTTACGCTCCGGTTGCAGCGCTTCGACCAGTTGTTCAAATGGCAGATCCTGATGTGCCTGCGCGCCTAGAGTGGCCGCTTTCGCTTGCTCGAGTGCCTGCGTCAGACTAAGGCGTCCGTGTAGGACGTTGCGCAGCACTTGGGTGTTAACGAACAGACCTACCACCCCTTCGGTTTCCACCCGGTGGCGGTTCGCGATAGGCACACCGACGCGAATATCCTGCTGGCCGCTGTAGCGATACAAAAGCGTCTGGACCCCAGTCAGCAGAGCCATGAACAAGGTAGCACCTTGGCGTTGAGCTTGTTTATGCAACCCCTGAATCAACGCTTCTGGTAGTTCGAAGCTATGACGACCGGCACGGTAACGCCCATCCACTTGGCGAGGGTTATCCGTCGGCAATTGCAAAACTGGGTGTTCATCACCTAACTGCACCTTCCAGTAGGCCAGTTGCCGCTCTTTCTCTCCCGCCTCAAGCCAAATTCGTTGCCACATGCCGTAATCGGCGTACTGGATCGGCAAGGGGGCCAAGTCTGGCGTATGGCCTTGAACACGCGCGCTGTACTGCGCTACGAATTCATCGACAATGACCTTTACCGACCAACCGTCCGAGATGATGTGATGCATCATCACGACGAGAATATGTACATCGTCGGCTTGTCGAATCAGCCCCAATCGCAGTAGTGGGCCCGCCTCTAGATCAAATGGGCGCTGATGCATCCGGTCCACAGCATCGCGAACACGCGCCTCAAGCTCCAGCGAGCAAATATCTCTCAGGTCAAGTTCTTCACATTCAGTCTGCAGGTCGGTCTGGATGAACTGCTGAACCTGTCCATCCATCCCCAATCGAAATTGTGTGCGCAAAGCTTCGTGACGTCCTATAACCGCATCGAAGCTGGCTTTGAGGGTCTCAACATCAAGAGCTCCAGTTAGCTTCATCGCCCCAGTCATGTGATAGGCGGAGCCACCGGGTTCCAAGCTCCACAGAAACCATTGACGGGCCTGTGCATAGGAGAGAGCCAGCTTTTGCGACTTCAGACGGGGCACTATTGGAAATTGCTGAAAAGATTGCCCGTCATTGCGCAGCTTTTCGTAGAACGCTCTACGCTGAAAGGGTGCCAACTCAAGAAAACGCTCCGCCAAACGGCGAGCCAATGGCGCATTCATCAGGCTTTCTCCTCGATCGAACTCATGAATGCATCAAGATCGAGCAATTGCTGATCATCGGCATAGCGTTGGGTGCATTTGATTTCCCGCGCGAACTCGCACAGAACTGGCGCATTGAAAAGTGTTGTAAGCGGTACATCTCGACCTAGGCTTGACCTCAGTCGAGTGGTCACCTGAATGGCCAACAGTGAATGGCCACCCAATTCAAAGAAATTATCGCGCCGACCGACATCGACTACCCCCAATAGCTCTGCCCAAATGGTGGCAAGTGTATGTTCGAGCTCATCGAGCGGTGCTTCATAAACTCGGGTCACTACTGCTTCTACGCCCGGTGCAGGTAATGCTTTTCTGTTGAGCTTGCCGTTCGGTGTCAAAGGTAGCTGGGGCATTTGTACAAATGCGGAAGGAACCATGTAGTCCGGTAACTGCCGACTCAAATAATCACGCAAAGCTGGCGTTTCGACCGAAGCTTCCGGATTTAACACAACGTATGCGACTAACTGCTGGAAATCGTTTTCACCGCGCGCGATCACAACGGCCTCTTGGACAGACGCATGCTGAATCAGCTGGGCCTCTATCTCTCCCAACTCAATACGGAAACCTCGAACCTTGACTTGATAATCATTGCGTCCCAGGAACTCCAGATTGCCATCTGCCTGATAGCGCACCAGATCACCCGTGCGGTACAGGAGCGCGCCCTCTTTCTGAGAGAAAGGATCATTCAAGAAACGCTCGGCAGTCAGTTCAGGACGGTTTAAATAACCTCGCGCTACGCCTACGCCACCAATAAACAATTCACCGACTGACCCAATTGGAACAAGTTGATAATGCCCGTCCAGCACATAAAGACGGGTGTTAGAAATCGGACGCCCCATTGGCACCGCAATATCGTTGAACCCTTCTGGGCAGATCCATGCGGTGACGTCTACGGACGCTTCCGTAGGGCCATATAAGTTAACAATTCGAGCATCCGGCAGTAATTCTTGATGCTTGCGAACCATATAAGAGGGTAATGCCTCACCGCTGGCAAAGACATACCTAAGCGAACGGCAATCCATTGCAAAATCATCACTCACAAACGCACTCAACATTGAGGGCACGAAATGCAAGATCGTGACGTTCTGCTGCTGAATTAAATCAATGAGTGCGCGCGGATCTTTATGAGCGCCCGGTACAGCGAGCACCAGCTTCGCACCATAGAGAAGTGTCCAGAAAAACTCCCATACAGAGACGTCGAAACTAAAAGGTGTTTTCTGCAGAACGACATCCTTCTCGGTCAGTGAAAAGGCGTCCTGCATCCATTCCAAACGGTTAACGATACTGCGATGCTCCACCATCACTCCCTTAGGCTTACCGGTGGAACCGGAGGTATAGATTACGTAGGCAAGGTGCCTTGAGTTAACGCCCGAAACTCCGGAGTCTGGATTGGAATCACATTCGGACAAGTTAGCTAAAGCGCTGGGCAAATGTTGCACGCAAAGAGAGGGCAAAAGCCTCTCAACGCTTTCCCCCAACGCCTTATCTCCTGATTCATCCATCAAAAGCACTGTGGGATTGGCATCCAACAACAGATCCAGCAAACGCTCAGTTGGATAATCGGGGTCTAGAGGTACATAGGCGCCACCAGCCTTCAAGGTAGCCAACAAAGCTACAACCATATGAGGCCGTCGCTCCGCACACACTCCCACGCGACTGTCAGGACGTACTCCTTGAGCAATCAGGTAATGAGCCAGTCGGTTAGCCTGAACATTCAACTGTGAATACGTCAGCTCACATCCGTCTTGCACTAATGCAACTGCATCGGGTGTCCTGTTCACTTGGGCTTCAAAAAGCTGATGCAGGCAAGATTCCGAAGAATATGAGGCGTCTGTCTGGTTCCACGTTTCTAGCAAAAGAGCCCGTTCAGTCGACGATATTATTTCTACACTTGAAACGACCTGCGTTGGATCACTGATCATTGCTCGCAACATACAAATCAGCGCGTCGCGATGCCGCTCAATTGTTTCCGCGTCAAACAATGCAGTCGAGTAGGCAAACTCCCCAACAATCGTGTCGTTAGACTCTGCCAGTATCAACTCTAAATCACACTTAACTGCATTGATTGGACTGCCGCGAAGATTCAAGTGCACACCAGGAATATCGGGTGCTTTCAGATCATTGTTTTGCCAAGTGAGCATTACCTGAAATAAGGGGGTATGCCCAAGGTTTCTAGCGGGCTGCACGATCTCTACCACTTTTTCAAACGGCAGATCCTGATTCTCCTGCGCCTGCAGTGTGACCCGACGAACCTGTGAAATTAATTCATCTAGTCGAGTCGCACCCGACACATTAATGCGCAGCGCCAAACTGTTGACAAAAAAGCCGATGAGCGCTTCCAGCTCTTGGCGTGGCCTATACGCCGTCGGCGTGCCGATAATGACATCTTCTTGTCCTGCCAAACGAGATAGGACAGCCGACCAGCCTGCGAGCAATGTCATAAAGAGCGTCACGCCATCATGTTGGCTCAGTTGCTTCAAAGCATGTGTAAGCTCTTTATCAAGAACAACTTCTACGCTGGCGCCCGCTACCGATTGGCGGGTCGGACGAGCACGGTCCGTCGGCAAAGCCAACAATGCGGGCGCATCAGCTAATTGTTCTTTCCAATACTCAGCCTGTTGTTGCAGGTGTTCCTGCTGCAACCATTTACGCTGCCAAACTGCATAATCGGGGTACTGGATGGTCATAGGAGGTAATGGTGCCGAACGGCCTTCATTACAGGCAGCATATAGCGCACTGAACTCTCTCACGAATACACCGACAGACCAGCCATCTGCCACCATGTGGTGAAATGTCACTAGTAAGACATGTTTATCGTGTGCCAAGCGTAATAACCGGGCACGAATCAACCGCCCGCCCGATAGATCAAACGGCTTGGATGCTTCGTAATTAGCCCAGTCAGTAACTGATTCGTGTTGCGCACACTGAGTCATCTCACTAAGGTCATTTTGCGCAAGGACGAAATCCTGAACTGACTGCGCAACGACTTGGAACACCTCCTCTCCACTTGCGACAAAAGTCGTACGCAGGGACTCGTGCCGCGTGACGATATCAGCGAGCGTTTTCTGTACGACATCAAATCTCACCGGGCCTTGTAGATCAAAAACGACAGGCATGTGATAGGCAGCAAGAAGCGACGCATCCAGTTGGTTCAAGAACCAAAGCCGCTGTTGCGATAAAGATAGCGGGAGAGGTCGACTACGATCCGCAGGCTGGATTGCCGAGTGCTTAGTTGGCGGTAACGAGCTCACCACAACTGCCAGCGCACCCAATGACGATTCTGAAAATAACGTAGCCAGCGGGACGGAGACACTCCATTTGCTATGTACGCGCGCGAGCAAACGAGCTGCTAGCAGCGAATCACCACCCAGCTCGAAAAAATTATTATTTCGACCGACCCTTTCTACATCCAGAAGCTCCGACCAAAAACGCGCCAGTGTTTGCTCAATTTCCCCCTGCGGTGCCTCGTATGGCGACAGAGATATTGCATCTTGCTCAAAACTGGCGCGCCAAGACCAGTTAGCATCGATAGTCTGTGTGATGTACATCTGCTTGCATTGGATTCGCTGGATCTTGCCGCTTGACGTACGAGGAAGCCGCCCAGGTTTTACCAGCAGCACAGCGGCGAGATCAAAAATCCCATGCTGTTGAGCAAGCTCCTTCCGTACTTTTCCAATCAATGTTTCATGCGCAACCTTCTGTCGACTGTTAACTTCCTGGACGATTACAACTGGAGAGTTGGCCTCATCCTCTAACGCGAAGACGGCGCAACCATTGGCCCGGAAAGCGGGGTCAATCCCTTCAATGGTTACTTCAACATCTTGCGGATAAACATTACGCCCATTAATTATCATCATCTCTTTGATGCGACCAATTACGTATAGCTCGCCGTTACGGATAAACCCAGTGTCTCCGGTGCGCAACCAGCCACGATCACTACCTTCAATGCGGGCACCGAACGTTTCGTCGCAAACAGATGTGGGTTGCCCCCAATAGCCTTGAGCAACCGACCCGCCACTCACCCAAATTTCGCCCACGCTAACTTCCGGCAACTCCCTCAGTGCTTTGGGGTCGACAACTGCAACGTGATGATTCCCGCGCCTCGTTTCCCCTAGACAGATAACCGGTGTTGTATCCAGTGAATCATTACTGGTCGCAATCCAACCGACTGCAAGTGCTGCCTTGCTTATGTTCTCTACAGCGGGAAAACCGGACGCCGCTCGCGAACGCATAGCAACCAGCAGCACCGACTCAGCGAGACCATAAGCAGGCGCGATCGCCTCAGGCCGGAACCCTTGGCCAGCAAACGCTTCACAAAAATGTCGTAACGTCGAAACTCGCACCCGCTCCGCACCGTTTAGCGCAAGATCCAGGCAACTTAGATCGAGTTCGCTTTTTTGAGCCTCAGATATTTGTTCAGCACACAACTGGTACGCAAAGTTGGGCGCACCCGTTACCCGAGCTCGATAACGAGATACCAGCTTAAGCCATCTAATAGGTCGCATCAGGAAAACAGAGGGCGGGAACTGAATACAATGCCCAGCGAAGAAGATAGGCCATGCGATGCCACACACTAGGCCAAAGTCATGATAGGGCGGCAACCAAAAAACCACCTTGTCGCCCGCTGACGCATTGCAAGATTCAGTAATAAGCGCGAGATTGGCGAGCAAATTATCATGACTCACCATCACTCCTTTGGGAGAAGACGTGGAGCCTGATGTGTACTGCAAAAATATAATATCGGAACCACATAGTGTAGGAGGTATCCAATACTCTGAAAGATCCTCGAGATCATCTGTTGCAAACCAGATCAAACTCTCTAGCTGCTTGTTATTATCCGAAAACTCCATTTTCGCTACATTTTCAGCAATTCCAGCATGCGTTAGGGCAACCACAGGCTTACAATCGTCGGCGATGGCCGACAAACGCCGTAACGCATTCGCATTCGCCGGCGACAAAGCTGGAACAGCAATCACTCCAGCATAAAGACACCCATAAAACGAGATAATATAGTCAAGGCTGGGCGGATAAACGAGAAGGACACGATCGCCAGGCTTGGTTATCTTTTGAAGATGTGCGGCTAGTTTCTTTGCCTGATGATCTAACTGTGCAAACGTCAGTTCCCCACTGACATTTTCTCCATCATTCAGATACGTGAAGACTGGCCGAGACGCGTGACCATTCGATTTCAGAGCTCGAGCCCGTGCAATGTCGAAGAAAGTGTCTTTACCGTTATCTACTGATGTCTTCATGGATACCCTTATTCCACGCAAGTGGCGCTAAAAAATAATTACTGTCGGGATTCTATACTTGTCATTTTTACGAGTTATCACTAAAACTCAGCTATCCGTTTTCGCTAAATAGCATCCCGCCCGAAACCGTCGAGCAATTCTTAGCCTTTCGGTAGCAGCCTAAATTTCGAGAGAAATTCCAAACGATGTACATACCGAAAAAGCGAAAAAAAATCACGAATATTAAAAACAAACAAAAGTCAATTTTTTATTTTGTGGCGAGGCTGATCAGGCCTGCTCCAGCTTTCCTCTCAGAGAAGATGCCCCTGCCTAAAATGAGTCAAAATAAGGCTCACTGACCGATTGATCTCACCAGTGAAAGCTCCTTGATCGTTCTAATGGAGCCGAAAATAGATCAACGAAGCGCCCCCCTCTTGAAAGAAAAAATCGCAAATCCAAGCGAAAACCGTTCATATAACGCCAGTAGCTAACCAAGACGATCCAGCTCAAAATTTGTTTAGTGCCCCATTATTGGGCTTCGCTGGCCCCACCCCTTCCGCTCAAAATGTGACCTGAAATTAGCCATTGGTCACAAAACACATAAATAGTAGCAGTTAGCCACGTAACAATTAGTTACAGAAAAGCTTGATTTCGATCAAAAGTGTGGCAACAATTCCGCCGCCTACCCCTGCCAAGCAGGCTACTCAGCGAAAGGAAGCGCTACACGTGACGCTAGACCTATCTACAAATTCACTCGGCGACGTCTTCATTGCACACCGCGCAAAATTGCGCAGTATCGCAATAAAAATTGTCGGAAAATTTGAATTAGCTGATGAGGTTATTCAAGAAGCCTACTTGAAGGTGACCGTGGGATTACGTGCAACCCTGATCGATAAACCTTACTCATATTGCTGCCAGGTCGTACGAAATCTCGCCCTCGATTACTACCGTCGCTATACCGTGGAGTCGACATACCGTGTTCACGTTGAAAATATCGAACTTCCGCATCCTTATGATGAAACTCCACCCGAACAAATTTTGCATGATCGCCGAATACTTGAAGCAATTGATAATGCGCTCAAGGTGCTACCAAAAAGAACAAGAACAGCCTTTGAGATGCATCGACTGGCAGGTTTCACTCAACGCGAGATAGCACTAAAGCTAGGATGCTCGGCAACACTGGTTAACTTTATGCTCAAGGATGCTGCAGTTGTCGTTGCCCCCTTCAACGACATGATGGAAGGTCGCTAAGTAACACTGAACACAACCTAATATGGTATGCAACCCCTTTCCACAGCTTTAAGCACACGTTGACAAGCGGATAAAAACGCCAAAGGCCAGATGCGAGAGTTGGGCATCTAAACAAATTTTAGGTTGGTTTCGTCTAGATGCTAAGGCAAGCCACTCGTTGGCAGCCCCTCCCCTAATAGCCGTGCGAGATTACACATGACTACGAGTTGCTTCGATCGCGAAGACGAAACTTTCATTGTTCTGATCAACCATGAGGAACAGTACTCACTATGGCCACACTGGAAAGCAATTCCTGGTGGCTGGAAAGCGGTTGATAACATCAAAGGAGATAAAAAGACCCTATTGGAATATGTCGAGCGAGTCTGGACCGACATGCGCCCACTTTCACTACGCACCTGGATGGATGAGCAAACCACCACCCTCCTACCGTCGACGCAACGGTAAAAGAATGCATAGCAGGAAAATCCAACACGTCAATCTGCTAGCCCTGCCTTGCGCAGGTGCTAGCGCCAACATGTATCTGCGCTGGCGTCGACTACTACCTGATTGGATTAGCCTGGTACCAGTCGAGCTGCCGGGCCGAGGAAGTCGACTGAGCGAACCCTTCATAAAGAACTTCGACCGACTCGTCGAACAAATTTGTGAAGAGCAAGCGCCGAAAATGCGAGAAAGGTATGCACTGTTTGGGCACAGCATGGGCGCTTTACTGGCACATGCAATAGTGCAGCGCCAACGACAGCTCGGCAATGTCGAACCTAATACCGTTTTCGCATCAGCCAGCCCTGCCCCATCGCGCTTTTTCCGAGAGCGGTTTGTCGATAAAAACAATGACGCAGCGCTGATTAAGGATTTGCGCAGGCTGGGCGGTACGCCGGAAGCGATCTTCGGGAATGATGAGTTACTGAGAATGACTCTGGACACACTAGGGGCAGACTACCGAATCTGTGAGAGTTTCCAATACCAATTTTCTGAACCTTACTCCATGCCGCTGCACGTTTTCGGGGGCAAGGCAGACGATATTGCAGCCGAGCGCATTGAGGCATGGCGGAAGGAAGCAGGCGGAGAATTCACACTTGATTGGTTTGAAGGAAATCATTTCTTCATCAACCAGCACGAACACCAGGTAGTTACCAGCGTAGTCAATAAGCTAAAGGGGCGTTAGGCCCCACCTGAGGCTGCCTAATATCCCAATAACCCTCAAAGTTTTTATGGGCAAAATCCAACCTCCAATCTCCAAGCCCAGCGGGCGGTAAACCGCCCACTGGATCTCTCTACAACACACCCATCAGCGTAACGCACACCGATCAAAGAAGCGCTCTCGACTCAGCACCACTAGCGCAGCCCGCTTATGAGGAAAATCAAAGTTTTTTTCATGCCAATAACCCATCTGAAGCATATGAGTGATAATCGTCGTATTGTCAGCACGAGGCTCAGTCACGATGCGCTGGGTTCGACACTCATCTAGAAACAAATAGTGGGTCAGTGCTGGGAACCAACTATGCACCTTGTGCGCCCCTCTATGCGCAGCCTCTCCCACAAGCACATGCATACCTCGATCGTAGTCGCCCGCATCACAAAATGGTGCAATCCGGTCCTCTTTGGCCCAATACACTTCAAAGTAGCCAAACGGTTGATCATCAAATGAACCGATAAGACTATAAATGTGTGGGTCTTCAGCTTGCCTCCGAAGGTATTCACGATGCTGCTCGATGGAGCCAGCTTCATTCCAAAACGCATTTACTCGCGGATCGTTCTGCCAGCGATGGAACAGAGCGAGATCAGCTAAGGGGTCGAGTGCGCGAAACGAAATCCAACTGCCCAGCGCTGGATCAAATCGGCGGTACACCTCTCCTTCAGGCTTAGGTGGACGCGATGGATGGCGCGCCCTTTCACTCGTTACATATCGCAGTGGATAGCCGGCGCTGGAAGGACCGCGCAAACACGGCCAAGGCAATTGCCAAAATGTACTGCGCTCAATCTGCCAGCCATCTTGACCATCAGACTGTATTAAGCCTTGGCAAAGTAACGCCGCGGAGAACTGGCCCTGACCCAGCTTCAACACCTGACATTCAGGATCATTTGAAAAATGCCAATATCCTAAGGCCCAATATGCCCAAAACAGATCTTCGCTGGACTCTAAATACCAGCGTTGATTGTCGAGATGAGCTCGTAATAAGAGTTGCCCATCCAGGCTGAATGATCCTGTTTCTACATCAATGCTCAAAGTGCGGCCATCTGGCCAAGGCAAGGTCTGATTCATGTCTCACGCCCTGCGCTGAAAAGTAGTTTCGTCAATTGATGCGGAATCTGTCCAATGATCGAACAAAGAGACCGCGATTTCATGGGCTCGCGCCGGAAGAACCGAAAGCAAGGTGTCACTCAGCCCGTGACTTGACTGACTGAACCCCTGCAAATAAACACCCGCCGTCATTCGCGGATCGGTCTTAACACGATAATCGCGACTCACTGCCATGTTGCCCACATACTCATGTAACGGTTCCAGAATTTGATGGTGCGAGACACGCTCATAGCCGGTTGCAAGGATAATCGCGTCATAGCGATGGGTTCGAGTCTCGCCCGTAGCAGTATCACGCAGCGTCAAGTCGATACCTTCGGCCGTAGCTTCCGCGCACTCTACCTGACGATGACAGAGGAAACCGTGACGAAACTGCTGCGCAACTTTTTGTCGATAGAATATGCCGTATATGCGTTCGATCAGGTTCAGATCGACAACCGAGTAGTTCGTATTTTGAAACTCAGCAATCAGTTTTTCCCGCTCTTGCTCGGGCTCATTAAATACAAGCTCAGTGTACTCGGGTGAAAAAATGGCATTGACGAAAGGACTGTCGTCGGCAGGTTTGAGCACCGCCGCCCGCGTAATCATATCAACCTGCACGGACGGGTAGCTGTCATTGAGATCAATGAAGGCCTCTGCGGCACTCTGACCTCCACCAATTACGGCGATTCGCATCGGTTCATGACGAGCACATTGCTGCTCTGCCATCCGCTCCAAATATTGGGAGTGATGAAATACTCGGCGGTCCCCACGCAGGCGCAAAAACTGCCTAGGAATACGGGGTGTACCTCCCGTGGAGAGGACGATCGAACGCGCTAAGCGCTTGTGCTCGCGCCCTTGCGCATCATGGCTGCAAACCTGCAACAATTCCACCTTGCCTTGATTGTTAACAGGTTCGACGGCCGTCACCGTCTGGCCGTAGGCAGACTGCCGATTGAAGCTCTCAGCAACCCAACGTAGATAATCGTTATACTCGAGCCGGCAGGGGTAAAAAGTACCCAGATTAATAAAATCAACCAAACGGCCTTGCTGAAGTAAATAATTGACGAAGGTGTATGGACTAGTGGGATTGCGCAATGTAACTAAGTCCTTCAGGAAGGAAATTTGCAATTCACTCTGACTAACCAACGTATTACCGTGCCAGCGGTAGTCGATTTGTTTATCCAAAAAAAGCGCACTGTAACCACGATTTAGCAGACCCGCTTGCTCCTGCAAAGCGATCGCCAAGGCCAAGTTAGAGGGACCAAAGCCAATACCAATCAGGTCCAAAGGCGTAGCACTGCATGGGTTCATTATGTAGTCTCCAGATGTCTTGTGGTCGTGAAACGAGCTTTCTGCTCAACAAGACGAAGTACACTGCTGAGTTGTTTAATCGCCTAGAGGTGGCTCTATCAATCCCATACGCGTATTCGTAACCAAAAACCAAGGTCCCCCCCCCTTTTGCCCGCCTGTACAAAGGAAGGTCTCCGATTGCCGCCTCTAAAAATCCCGAAACGCTTAAGTATTTGGTATTGGTGAATAACATAGGCGAAAGGACATGTCGCTTTTACAGACTGTCTCATAAAATCAATCGCCGCTTATCAAGCAGAAGTAGCCTTCACTGATTGGAAAAGCTCTCGAGAGGAGGCACTAGGAGATATCGCTTTGGTGGAAAAACTCTATCGCAGAGGATGGGGATATCGTTCGCCTTCTATGCGAGGACCAACTAGGTGAAAGTGACACAAACTGCGATTGATATTCGCCATAACAGAAAATGGTCAAAAGAGGCTGAAATAGCAGCATCAGGGCCGACATTTTCGGCGCTGATGCTCGTCCGCTAGCCAGACCGTGTATGCTACCTCACTCCCGGAATGCTAGAGCGGAATCATTCCGGCACGTAAAAACTATTAAAGTTGAACCCACTAGCACGAGCAACATAAGCAAGCGGATGGTTCACCTCAATGTCGCGATGCTCCCGAACAAGAGAGACCGTGTCGTAAATGGCTGTAGCGAGAGTAATAGCTCCTGCCGCATAGTTTCGCGCTCCCCCATTCACATCAAAGCCTATACCGGAACCTAATAGAGGTAACAGCGAGGTAAACATGATGCTCCCGAAAGTGGGCCTCATTGCATCCTCGATTTGCTTCACTTCTTGTTTGCAACGCATGATGAAGTTATTAGTACTTTCCAGCCGCAATTCTGCGTCCAGAATGCCCGCTATCAGAACGCAATGCTCTTCTACACTCTGACGAAACCTCGGTAAAAGGTGGCCATGTTTCTCTTTGAAAAACAGTAACTGATCAACCGTTACCCCCCCAGCTGGGGCTGGAAGTATGTTATTCAGTACCACTTGTCGCGCTTTGTCCACGTGACGCGAACGACTGGATGAAGGTGGGGTAAATGGGCGTTTTGAAAACGCTTTGCCATCAGTCACAGGTATTGCGTCAACTCGTTCCATTGCTCCCAGGCAGGCGGCGAGATAAAACATGAACTGATCAGCTACATCCTCCCTAACATCATACCAGCCATTGGTTATCTCGTAAGCGAGCCTCTGTCTTGAAAGAAATTGGGGCACATCTTCAAGTTTTTCAGCGTGAATTCGTTTGAAACCCAGATTAGGGGCATCCCGGCCCGGCAGCGTACCCAAGCGCAATTTCTCGTCCAGGTAAGAAATAAAATTCTCCGAAAAACTCCGGCATTCGTATAAGTGCTGTGCAGGTATGACGGGCCGTACAAGTCCTTCTGACAACAGGCCTTGCATGAAATAGCTCACTTCTTCAGGACCCTCTAGGTGAGCCATGGGAATGATGGTAGCTAAACCGTCCCAATACAATAGAGCTCTGGCGCTCCACGCATCCTGAGGTAAATCAATCGATGGGAAATACAGTGCATTACTTTTCATTTAACAAAATCCTTTTGATTTGAGAACCCATTGGAAACGGTACTGACTTTACACTGATTTCTCGAGCTGATTCCGCCGAATTTGCGCAAGACGCGTTGGATTTACTGCCGTGGTCCGTGTCCGGTGCATCTCTTGAGCGCTCTGCGGAAGTTGTGAACTTCGATGAATCTCACTTCATAAGTCACAATTCTTCAATTGTCGAGTGTGAGTTACTAAGCAGTTCGAGTGCGCGATTCTTCCGAACGTGATCAAGAACGATCTGATAGGGCCGTCTTTGGTCGGCCAAGCGCCGGTGTAGGGATGTGATCACTCAAACACGCTCATCGCGATTCAGGTTGACCTCCTCAGTCAGTGCATATGTATCGAAATTAGTGAGTTTATGTCCGGAAGATAAACTCCTTAATTTTGATACATCTTGATGCCGCTTGAATGAACCTCCCGCGGCCTGCGATTGCGTTTTCACTTTGCAACCAGCGGAGAACTAACCCTCATGGTTATTCATGCAGTGTAAGCGAACACCAAACACACCTTGTGAAACTGACCCGCGCCTCTCCTGATACAAACTCCCCCCGCAACACTACCCCCTGCTCCATCGGCAGTCTTCAGTCAACACGAAGATCTCCGCGACCACGGCCCAGAAATTTCGAGCATCGTGGTCAATAGATTGGGGAGCAACTGAGTCGATCAATCAGCCATTGTCCAGCTGGCCCCGGCAGTGAGTCTGTCGCGTGAACTGCGCAGATATCTATTTTAACTCCCTCCTTCGGCGAACCTTCCACATCGAGCGTAGCCAGAGCGCCAGCAACTAAGTCCTGTTCGACCATGTGCCAAGGCATGCTGCCCCATCCAACACCATCCTTGAGGAACGCGTACTTCGTCGATAGATCAGCCAGACGCCAGGTCGAAGGCGACAGCACGCCAAAGTCCTTCCCCGCCAGCAGTTCTGATCGATCCGTCAGCACCAGTTGAACGTGCTTGGCCAATTCCCGCCGAGGAATCTTCCCACTCAGCCTGGATAGCGGATGATCAACTGATGCCACCACCACTAAAGAGAATTCGCCAATTCTCTCGATTGACAGGGTGGGAAATGAAACTGGCAGTGATGCCAGGATACCAAGGCTGCACCGACCATCGAGTATCGGTTGATAGCCCGCACCGAGGCCTTCGACGAAAATCTTTAGGCGGGTATGCGGGAATCGCTCGGCAAACTCTTTGACTACGGCAGTAATGGCAGACGTCGGAAAGAACACGTCAACTACTACGGATAATTCAGGTTCCAGCCCTGACGTCATGAGCTTGGCTCGCGCCTTCAGAGTGTCGACGGCCGAAATGATGCTGCGCGCATCTGTCAGCAGCAGAGCACCTTGGGGTGTCAATTTGGGGAAACGACCTGAACGATCAAAAAGCGTTACCCCAATCTGATCCTCCAAGCCGCTCACCCAGCCGCTCACTGCCGATTGCACCCTGTTGAGTTTCCTCGCGGCCGCAGAAAAACTGCCTTCGTCTACGGCAGCGACAAATGTTCTTAGCTGATCAAGCGATACACCGTCGAGCATCCCGCCCCCATCCATCCGAATTAGCGATACATAGCATCTCAATATACCGTCTTTTCAGATCCTCAAGAACAGCTCATCTTTCACATGCCCATTAAACCGTAAGCTTGGTGAATGAAATGCAAATCCTCCATCTTGACGCCAGCATCCTAGGCGACGCGTCTGTCAGCCGTACCCTGTCTTCGCAGATCGTCGCGCGCCTCGCTGCGCTCCACCCGGACAGCAAGGTGATTTACCGAGATCTTGGCCAAGACCCTGCACTACATCTTTCCTTGGAGCATCTATCAGCCTGGCAAGGCACTGTGACCAAAGACCCAATGTTGGTGAACGACCTTTTCAAGGGAAATAGCTATCTGCAAGAACTCCTCGATTCGCAGATCGTGGTAATAGGTGCGCCTATGTACAACCTGACGATCCCGAGCACGCTCAAGTCCTGGATTGACCGGGTCGCGATAGCAGGCAAATCGTTCCAATACACCGCCACTGGCCCAGAAGGCCTCTTGAAAGGAAAGCAGGCTTACATCGCTTCATCACGTGGTGGTGTGTATTCGCCAGGTAGTCCTGCAGCAGCTTTAGAACATCAAGAGAGCTACTTGATCGGGCTATTGGGATTTCTGGGCGTCACGGATACACGAGTCGTGCGCGCGGAAGGCTTGGCTGTAAGTCCAGAGGCCAAGGATGAGGCGATAAATAGGGCTCTTCAAGAAATCGCCACGATTGGCGCTTGATCAAATCAATTTTCATTTTTTCTTCAGGAGTTCGAAAATGAAATACGCCATTATTGGTTCCGGTAACGTCGGAACCGCCATTGCTCGCCAATTTGCCCGGGTCGCGATTCCAGTATCTATTGCGAACACTAGAGGGCCAGAAACGATTCTCCCCCTCACAGCAGAGTTGGGAGAAATGGTCACAGCCACCTCTTTGGAAGAGGCGCTCTCTGCCGACGTTCTATTCCTGGCACTTCCATTTATCGCAGTGGAGGCTCTCGCTCGTAGTCGATCCGACTGGGCTGGCAAGATCATCATCGATCAGACCAACGCCTATGGTGTACCACCGGAAACACTTGCGGGACGGCTCTCTTCTGACATTGTTGCCCAAGCGCTGCCAGGCGCGTCGGTCGTCAAAGCTTTCAACCAACTTCCGGCTGGCGTACTGGCCCGAGATCCCTCTCAGGATGGCGGACGGCGTGTCGTATTCGTCTCTAGCAACGACGAAAAAGCTGCCTCGACCGTCAAAGCCTTAGCAGAGCAACTCGGGTTCTCGCCAATCCTTGTCGGGCGAATCGATGAAGGTGGTCGCCTTCTTCACATTCCTGGCCCACTGGTGCTTCACAACTTGATCGAGCATCCACTCAAATAAGGCGATGAGCATGAAGACTGACGAGCCGATGTTCGTTCGTGAGGTAGCTCGTGTTGCTAACCCTGACACCTCAGCTGGACGTATGGCCGGGCATCGGGCTCGCCGACTGATAGATGGTGATCCAACCTTTTCCGATCCCTTCGTAGTGATGGCCGAGGACTGGATGCCCCGTGGAGCATTTCCTCGTCATCCACACCGAGGCATGGAGACAGTGACCTTTGTGATTGATGGGGTTGTCGAGCATCGTGACAGCGCTGGGAATGGGGGCATGATCAAAGCAGACGGCGCTCAATGGATGACAGCGGGTCGAGGGGTTTACCACGAAGAAAATGCGCTTCCAGGAACGATTGCCCATACGTTGCAACTATGGGTGAACTTGCCAGCGGCACTGAAGATGTCCGAGCCGCGTTATCAGGATCTAGCTGGCAGCACGATGCCCGTCAGGCGAGAGCCGGGGGTCGAGGTTCGAGTCTTCTCGGGTCAGTCCGGGAGCGTAAGCTCGTCCACTCTCAATCATGTTCCAATCATAATGCTGGATGTGCGAATTGAGCGCGGAGCGTCATTTCGGCAGATGCTCCCAGCCACAGACAACGCTTTCATGTACGTCTTGGCAGGCATACCGAAAATTGGGGAGGCTGGGAGGCTCGTCCCGGCCAGCCAACTGGCATGGCTGACCCGCTCTGAGAAAAGTGGGCAGTCAGAGGTCACGCTCAGCGCCGAGAATACGGATGCCCGGTTGCTGTTCTTCTCAGGCAGTCCATTGCGCGAACCTATCGCTCTTGGAGGCCCCTTCGTGATGAATACAGAGGAAGAGATTCAAGAGGCGTTTGTCGACTTTCAGACTGGGCGGTTTTGAGTAACAAAGCACTGTGTGTTGGCGCTGATTGAAAACTGACCCACCCTGCCGATGGAAAATTGACCCAGGACGGATTGCTGACTTTTGCCCCAGCAATTGTGGATAAGCTTAGCAGCAGTGTCCCGGTTGAAGACGCATCGGGCCCGACCGCATGCAGGCATGCAGCAGGGCACTTATGGTGCGGATCAAAACGGCTCATCGTCCTCGATACCATCTCCGTCCTTACGCTTTCGTTCCCGTGACTTGATCTTTGTCTGGGCGGCCAAGGTACTGTGTTGCAGGCGGTAGGTAAGCGAAGGCATTATAGGTTGCGTAACGGCAACCAGTTATGCGGCAACAGCTCGGCGATCCCACTGGCGCGCTGCGTAGGCAGCCGCGTTAGTACATCTTTGAGATAAGCATACGGATCATGCCCGTTAAGCTTGGCCGATTGGATCAGGCTCATCAGCGCAGCCGCGCGTTGACCGCTGCGTAACGACCCCGCAAAGAGCCAGTTCTTGCGTCCAAGAGCCCATGGCCGGATTTGCTGCTCTATATGGTTGTTATCAATAGGCACCGCGCCGTCATCCAGATAACGTGACAACGCCGTCCAGCGTTTCAGAATGTAATCCAGAGCCTTGGCGATGGCCACGGCATCGTGCACAAGCTCACGCTGGGCGATCATCCAGGCGTGCAGCATGTCCATTACGGGGACGGCTTTTTCTTGTCGTATTCGTCGCCGTGCATCTGGCTCCAGGTCGCGGATTTCACTTTCGATTTCGTACAGCAACTGGATATAGCCCAGGGCTTGCTCGGCGAGCGTGCTTTTATTGGTGGCATGCAGGTCGAAGAACTTGCGCCGGGCATGGGCCATGCAGCCAATTTCGATGACGCCCAGTGCAAAACTGGCCTTGTAGCCACCAAAATCGTCGCACACCAGTTTGCCTTTCCAGTCTTGCAGGAAGGCACGAGAGTGTTCGCCCGAGCGGCTTGGGCTGAAGTCGTACACCACCGCGCGGACATCGGCAGACGCGGTGGTCGCGTAGGCCCAGACGTATGCTCGATGGGTTTTCTTCTCGCCAGGCATGAGCACCTGTACCGGTGTTTCATCGGAGTGCACCACGTTGTGGGCAAGTACCACTTCGCGCAGCGCATCAACCAGCGGTTGCAGTTGCACACCGCAGAGACCGACCCACTGCGCCATGGTCGAGCGCGGGATGGCGAGGCCGGCCCTACCAAAGATATTTTCCTGACGGTACAGCGGCAAATGATCACCGTATTTGGCGATCATCACTTGAGCCAGCAGACCTGCCGTGGGGATGCCTTTGTCGATGATTTGCGCCGGAACCGGTGCCTGGATCAGCGTTTCGCCTTGATCACAGACCCACTTGCCACGGATGTGCTGTTCGACAGTGAACACGCCGGGCGTGTAGTCGAGTTTCTCACTGACGTCCTCGCCGATACGCTTGAGAGCGCAGCCACAGCTGCACTGCGTGTTATCGGGTTCGTGATGGATCTTCGTGCGTGGAAACTCGGACGGCAAGGCGGTGCGTTTTGGTTTCTGCCGGGCCACGGTAGGGGTTGGAGCGGGTTGCAGCGCCTCAAGCTCAGCTTCGATGGCCGCGATGTCGGCGTCGATATGCTCATCGAGCAGACTGGCTTGATACAGGTTTAGTTGCTCGCTGCGCTTGGCAAACTTGAAACGCTTGAGCTGTGCGATCTCATGGGTCAGCTTGTCGTTGACCGTTTTGTAGTGGTGGATCTGCTTGTCCATGGACTCGACTTTTTGATCGAGACTCTCGACGCGCTGCATCAACTGCACCGCGATAGTGCGCAGTTGTTCAGGGCTCAGTTGGTCGAGATTGGGTAGCGAAGTCATGCCGCGATTTTGCCAGGACAGAACACTACCGACGATAGGCTCATCGGACAATTGCCTGACGACGCTGACCATGGCAGGTGTTACATCATGGTAATCGCGCTATTTTGCCCGACTCTTTGCCAAGGCAACCCCAGCACCAAAGCGCGAAGCTGTTCATCGCTCAACTCTACCTGAAGGCCATGACGAGAACCTGGCCAGAAGAACTTTCCTTGATGCAGTCGGCGAGCCGCCAGCCAGATACCTAGGCCATCGTGCACCAACACTTTCAGGCGATTGGCGCGGCGGTTGGCAAACAAATAAGCACAGTGCGGCTGCGCCGCACCGAACACGGCCACCACCCGCGCCAGCGCGGTGTCAGTCCCGGCGCGCATGTCCATGGGGTCGGTGGCGAGCCAGATGGCGTCGATGCGGATCATCGCAACAGGTCTCGAAGAAAGGTCGCACAGACAGCCGCGCTGTCGGCTGGCCAATTAATTTTTACGGTGCCGCTCGGATGCTGGATCTCAACGCTGATGTTCGATGATGCCGCTTGTAACACCGTGCTGGCGAGTGGCATGGGCAGTGAAACAAAAGCGGGTTGTAGCGCCGTGCTTTTCTGCGGTTGCAGCCGAATCCACTTGTGGACGAGGTTCGCGTTGAGGCTGTGGTTCAGCGCGATGCTGGCAATCGAGGCTCCGGGCTGGGCGCACTCTTGAATGACTTGGGCCTTGAACGACTTGGAATAGGAACGGCGTTGTGGCTGCATGAAAGACCCTCTTGAAAGGCTAGAACTGGTGTCCACTTAAATGAGGTGGACATCATCGCCTTTGGCGGTGGGGTCAGTAAGGTGTGTTAGCCGGCCGGTTACTATGCAGTGTCTTTTGTCGCATTAACTCCCAAAATGTCGCATTAATTTCTAAATCCTACAGCTGGCCTGGGATCATGGTAACCGTCCGGCCAAGTCACCTATTCGTTCTCAAGCAAGTTAACGTTGATGCCATGGCACCTGGCGATCTCGGCGATAGAAGTGATGTTGTCCACGAATTTTTAAGTGAACACCATCGCCTTTAAAGCTTAGTTCGAGAGGGTGACTTCGCCGGACAGTAACGTTGATACCGACACTGCAATAGTGTTGCCAGCGTGTGTAAAAACACGCCTGCCGCGTACTGATTCCCCTACGCTTCCGTAAGATCTCTCTCGTTGGATGCGTCGTACTTTCGAATATCACCATGCATCCGCCCCTGCCACTTATTGATGAACTGAGCAGTGTCGACGGAACCAAGGTGAGCGCTGAGTGCGCGTTGGTCAGCCCAACGTTCCGATAAAATCAACCGTCCGGCCCGCTGATCATCTATCCCCGCGTCATAAGAGATGTTGCCCTCACGCTGTCGCGTGGCGACGGAAAGAACATGAAAATCAGCCAGAAATTGGGACAGATCAGTTGGAGCGATGTAGAGGTAACCGGTAATTATAAGCATGTGCTTCCTTCAGCGACTACCCCGACGCAGCATCGAATGTTTTGTCGGGGAATCGGTTACTCAGGTGATAAGCACGACCTTACCCTGGATACCGTCCAGTAAAGCTCGCGCATGGGCAGCCGAGGCTTCGGCCAATGGGAATATGCTGTCGATCACGACACGAATGCTACCGTCCTCAAGCAAGCGCCCTGCCTCTGCTAGTTGGGCGCCATCGGAGCGCACTTGTGTCGAGGAAACAGTGACCCCTAAACCAGCTGCTTCATCGTGTCCCGAGAAGCCTAGAGGGTTAACCAAGAAGAGCGAGCCTCCCTCTTTGATAACACTCAGAAAGCGTTCCATATTCCGGCCGCCGACAGCGTCAATCACTACGTCAACATCACTTGCGACCGTCTCGGCTGCAACTTTGGTGTAGTCGATGAACTCATCGGCTCCTAGGTCGCGAAGAAGTCCTTCATGCTTCCCTGAGGCGACTGCTATTACTCGCGCACCTTTCCATTTGGCAATTTGCACTGCCAAGTGCCCAACTCCACCCCCAGCGCCATTAACCAGAATCGTTTTGCCTTCCAGTAAGACCGGTGTATGTCGGAACGATTGGAATGGGTTCGGCAAATCATGACCAGGGTCAATCAAAAACTGCCAGGCAGTTAGCAGAGACATCGGCGCACCGGCTGCCTGTACATGATCTATACCATTTGGTTTCAAAGCCAGTTCGGATACGGCGACGCGGACATATTCGGCATAGGCGCCACTGCCCTTCATCAGGTCTGCCGGGAAGCGCACCATTGCGTAGACTTCATCACCCACGCTTAGCCCGGACACCTCGTCCCCAATTGCCGCAACGACGCCCGATATATCAGTGCCGAGGATCAGCGGAAAGGTTGGATCCGGCTGCCATTCAGGCGGCAGCGACCGAAAGCCATCTCGCAGGTAGAGGTCTGGTGGGTTGAGACTTGCTGCGTTTATGCGAACCAAGACTTCGCCGGGCCCCGCTAAGGGCCGAGTAACATCTTCATAGCGCAAGACTTCGGGGCCACCGAATTCGTGCAGTTGCACCGCTTTCATCATGTCGATCATCATAATCTCGTTCAGAGAATCACTTGGATGACAGATGTTATGATGATACAGCGAGGTTGATAATAGCGCTCTGGTTCGCTTTAATGTTGCCATGAAGGCACAAATTGGTCTCGAAAGCCTGACAGGCTTAATCGCGTTCGCCCGCGCTGGTTCTCTAGGCAGCTACACTGCCGCAGCTCGCTCGTTAGCGGTCTCTCCCTCCGCTATAAGCAAAAGCGTGCAGCGGTTGGAGCGTCATTTCGGCGTATCTCTCTTCACACGTACGACGCGTTCCCTGACGCTAACAGCGGATGGCCGAGACCTGCATGAGCGCGCGCTACAGCTACTGCGCCATGCAGAAGAGATTGAGCAGGTAGCGAAGTCAGCACGTTCCGAACCAGCAGGGACTTTACGAATTGCGACATCACTCCCGATTGGTCTGCACATGATCGTCCCGGCCATTACGGAGTTTCGCAAACGTTACCCTAAGGTGGTGGTCGACTTGAGGCTGAGCGACCACTTCGTGGGCCTCGTTGAGGAGGGGGTCGATCTTGCGATACGGATCGGTGACCTTGCAGATTCATCTCTCCTTTCTCGCAGACTCTCGCCATACAGGCTCTGCTGCTACGCATCGCCCGATTATTTGGCTAGGTGCGGAACCCCTAGGCATCCTGATGAGCTGGCGGCGCACGAAACGGTAAATCTGCGTTATCAAAGCACAGGGCAAGCGTTTCGCTGGCCGATTCGGATTGGGGATAAAGAGATTGAAATATTGCCCTCATCGCCGTTGATCGTTGATGCCAGTGAGGCCGTTATAGTGGCAATTGCAGCGGGCGCAGGCATTGGAATGGCAGCCAGCTTTATGGCTGCTCCCTGGGTGAAACGCAAAGAGTTAATCCCGATTCTGTCCGACTTTGCGGTAGACCGGCACAACATCACCGCCATATGGCCAGAGAGTCGTCGCGCCAACCCGGCTGTGCGTGCTTTCATAGAAGTGTTGATCGAAACGCTCTAAAGTCACCGCACGTCGTTAGCCTTCGCTTGTGGTGCTTTTACATAGTAGCGCTATACCTGCTGCCTATTTGAAGCGCAGGAATGCGGAAATACACTCGGAGCCTTTTGGAGGCTGTGTCATAGAGCTTGGAACACCGTTCGCAAGTGAGTTTACGCGTACGGTATCACGTCTTACGCGATCAAGCCGCTCGCCACTTATGCGGCAGCAACTGATCAATTTCACTCGCCCGCTGCGTCGGCAGGCGCGTGAGGACATCCTTTAGATAGGCGTACGGGTCATGACCATTAAGCCGCGCTGACTGGATCAAACTCATGATCGCCGCCGCCCGTTTCCCGCTGTGTAGCGACCCGGCGAAGAGCCAGTTCTTGCGCCCAAGAGCCCATGGCCGGATCTGGTTCTCCGCCCAATTATTATCAATCGGAACCGCCCCGTCATCGAGGTAGCGCGACAGCGCTGCCCAGCGTTTGAGGCTGTAATCGAGCGCTCTACTGATAGCCGCCCCTTCGGGCACAACATCACGCTGCGCGATCATCCAGGCATGCAACCTATCCATCACCGGTACGGCTTTTTCTTGCCGTATTCGGCGCCGTAAATTCGGCTCCAGGTCGCGCACTTCGCTCTCGACTTCGTACAACAGTTGGATATAGCGCAGGGCCTGCTCGGCGATCTGGCTCTTATTGGTTGCGTGCAACTCGAAGAACTTGCGCCGAGCATGGGCCATGCAGCCGATCTCAGTCACGCCGAGTTCGAAGCTGGCCTTGTAACCGCCAAAATCATCGCAGACCAACTTGCCTTTCCAGCCTTGCAGGAAGTTACGAGCATGCTCGCCAGCGCGGCTGGGGCTGAAGTCGTAGACGACAGCGGCTGTCTCACAGAACTGGCTGGTGGCGTACGCCCAAACATAAGATCGGTGAGTTTTTTTCGAGCCTGGAGCAAGCATTTGCACGGGTGTTTCATCCGCGTGCATGACCTGTTGCCCGATCACTACTTCCCGCAATGCATCAACCAGGGGCTGCAACTGCACACCTGTCATGCCAACCCACTGAGCCAACGTGGAGCGTTGAATCGCCAAGCCGGCACGACCAAAAATCGATTCCTGACGGTAAAGCGGAAGATGGTCAGCGAACTTCGCAATCATGACGTGGGCAAGTAACCCGGCCGTCGGAATGCCCTTGTCGATAACGTGCGCCGGCACCGGCGCCTGGATCAGCGTTTCGCAGTCATCGCAAACCCACTTGCCACGAACATGGCGCTCAACGGTAAACACGCCCGGCGTGTAGTCCAGCTTTTCACTGACATCTTCACCGATGCGCTTCAGTGCGCAGCCGCATGGGCAGTGAGTGTTATTCGGTTCGTGATGGATCAACGTGCGTGGAAATTCTGCCGGCAATGCCGTGCGCTTGGGCTTTTGCTTTTCCTCGGTCGCCGCTGGTGCTAGTTGCAACGCCTGAAACTCGGCCTCAATCGCCGCGATATCAGTATCGATCAGGTCATCAAGCAGGCTGGCCTGATCAGGGCTCATCTGCTCGCTGCGCTTGGCAAACTTCAAACGCTTGAGCTGTGCGATCTCGTAGGTCAGCTTCTCTATCACCGTTTGATCGCGGTTAATCTTCTTGTCCATGGTCTCGACTTGCGACAGCAATTGCGCAGCGAATGCACGCAGTTGGTCGGGAGTCATTTGATCGAGATTGGGTGAGGGAGTCATGCCGTGGATTTACCAAAGCAGACCGTCTGCGACAGCAAACCAAGATTCTAATTACAGTTTCTAAAGCACCGTGATTGCACCGCCAACGCCAACCCGTTGCCAAGGTAGGCCGAGCACCAGGGCCTGAAGTTGCTCTGTATCCAACTGCAATTCATGGCCTTGCCGAACACCTGGCCAATGGAATTTACCTTGGTTCAAGCGACGTGCCGCCAGCCAGACGCCAATCCCATCGTGTACCAGCACTTTGACCCGAGTCGCGCGGCGATTGGCAAACAGATAGGCGCAGTGCGGCTTTGCCGCACCGAACACCGCGATCACTCTGGCCAGCGCCGTTTCAGTTCCGGCACGCATGTCCATAGGCTCGGTGGCAAGCCAGATGGCGTCGATGCGGATCATCGCAAAAGGTCTCGAAGGAATGCGGCACAGGCAGCAGCATTATCGGTTGGCCAGTTCACTTTGACGGTGCCGCGCGGGTGCAGAATTTCAACGCTGATATTCGCGGAGGATCCGTGGGCTGTTTCGTGTATAGGCAGCGGGATGAATGCAGGTTGGAGCACCGTGCTTTTCTGCGATTGCAGCCGAATCCATTTGTGGACGAGGTTTGCATTGAGGTTATGGCTGAGTGCGATGCTGGCAATCGAAGCACCGGGCTGGGCACACTCTTGAATGACTTGGGCCTTGAAGGATTTGGAATAGGAACGGCGTGTTGGCTGCATGAATTACCCGCTTAAAAGGCTAGAACTGGTGTCCACTTAAATTTAAGTGCACACCATGTCCTGGCTTTGCTGGGTCGGGTAGATGACTTGGCCGGACGCATACGGATCATGTAATTTCAAGGTGAGATCACCGGACGCTTGCGACTAAGGGGCGACTGTGGGCAATCAGGCGTTGGGAGATAAGGGTCATCGCGCCCGCTTAAAATACGCGGCCACTCGCCATTAATGCTGGACTTTGGAAGGTGACTTGGCCGGACGCTTAAGTTTCCACACAGCCTGGATCAATACCAGACGGTCGGGATGCAGAGAACACGACAAGAGACAGTTCCAATACGTTACGAAGGGAGACGCACCCATTCCGCGAAGCTGGCCTAGCGATCAAGGAGAGGGGTAAACAGGTCTCGAAGAGCGCGGTCGTCAAATTTTTCCCCGTCTCGCTTGCTCGATAAGGGGATATTCGGAGAGGGTGCGCGACTGCTTCGGTCTTCAATCTCGCCCATTCGATCCTCGATGGCTGAGACGGCGCTATTCAACTCAGTTTCCGGCACACCAAACCGCGGCGCGAACTTTTTTAAGGCATCGATCCGGTCCGATAGGGAGGACTCGCTATCGTCCTCGCGAATGCGGCTAGCGTTATCCTCGAACTCCTCTAGCACAGCCGTCTGCAAGGCACAGGTGATGCTATCGGGCAGTCCATTCGCAGCATCCACTGCATCGACAAGGGTGGAGAGCATGTCACTTGAACTCCAGCGTATGACGTCGGTGAGTGCCTTTTCGATGAGCTCTAGAAATTCGGCTTCATAAATGAACGGCCGGTCATAACCACTCCCGCCTCGCAGGGAAAAGAACTCGATCAGAGCCTCCCCATCTGACCATGGACTGAAGCCCTGCTGTGGATTGCGCGCGACCCTGATTATGCTATCTGCAAACCGTTGATCGTCAGTGATCTCCCACCAATCCATCAGCATCCGGAGTCGCCGGGAGTTTGCGGCATCATTGTATTCGAGCGAGCGAGCGTCACCGGCTCGCGGCCGCCAGTTTGGGCGCTCTTCGATCATCTCGACCTTATCTGCGCAGGCTCTAGCGATCTTTGCTTGGTCGGCCTCGCTAAGCCCAGACGTATGCACGAAGTCCCAAAGGCTCGACAGCCAGTCGATTGAAACCGCCGTGGGAACGAGGCGAATAAGGAGTTCTGTGTCCAACAGGTAGGTTGATAGATAGTCTTTGAGCGAAGGGTTAAGAAAAGAAACCGTTGGCCTATCGAAGATGACGACATTGACGAAACTACCTTCCAGAATACGAAGGACTTCTTCGAAATCTTTAGGACCGTGCGGCAGACCATAGGTCATGCTCATCGAGGTATGCAGGATATCGAAAGATGAGCGAAGAGTCGTAATTGAGACACCGTATTCTGAGAGGAAAAACATCGCCATCAGTAGATGCCTACAACGATGGTCAATGTGCGTTCGGAACGCGGTGTCCCAAATCTGGCTCGGATTGTTCAGGGCGCCGATAAAGGCAGCGGGATAGTTGATGGGTTCAATGTCACCGACGCGAAATGCATCGGTCATTGCCTCGATGACACGTGGGTTATAATTT
Organism: Pseudomonas sp. 43A; assembly: GCF_013363935.1. Lineage (NCBI taxonomy): Bacteria > Pseudomonadati > Pseudomonadota > Gammaproteobacteria > Pseudomonadales > Pseudomonadaceae > Pseudomonas > Pseudomonas sp. 43A. Next base: position 3,123,004 of record NZ_CP054880.1, on the reverse strand, counting down.
TTGTGATCAACGATTTCTGGGAGACTCTTACTCTCCAGTAACGCCCGGATATGCGACTGCGGCGTCTCTGACACGAAAAGATGATTGTAGAGAATCCGCGCCTTGATTCGACGAGTGTAAATGCCAACATCAAGCACATATTTCGTCACATCGAGGCGCTGATCACCAAGATGTTCAGAGACTCTACGGGCTTCTTCAAATATATAACCCCTTGTTGTCAGAATGAAACGGGCATTCGGTGAGCGACGTATGCGGCTCATAAAGCGCGCAAGATCAGAGTCTTTATGCGCCAAAGCTTGTCGATCGAGGGCGACTTTTCCAAGGAAGTCATCGAAAAGAAAAATTTGCTTCTTGCTGTCTTTAATGGCCGCGAAACCGTCTTCAAGGCTTCGTATAGGAATAAGCTCCCACTCCTCGCTTAAAAATGTGTAACAAAGCATCTCGGCCAATGTGGTTTTTCCGACGCCCGGCGGCCCGGATATGATCAGAAGCCGATGCTTTTCTAGCGTGACCAGTGATTCGTCGAAGCTAGGGTTTGCGGCGTAGACACGAACTTTTTGTTCAATATCTTCGAGGGTTAGCGCTGCAAAGGTGTGGGCCGCCGCATGTACTACGCGCTCCAGAACCCCCACACCCGAGAGCCAGAGTTTGATGTGCGACTTGAGAATTTCTGGGTACTTCCGGAGAAGACCATTGAGATCCTCCGGACCGAAAATATCCGCCTCTGATTTCAAACTTGGCCCTATGAGTGGGGAGAGCCTGTTTTTGCCAAGCGGCGTGAACCTACAAGAAGTCGCGAGTATGTAGCGGCCGGGGGCCAGTCTATCGATTGAAGAACGTTCACGCTTCATGGCCGCGGTTAACTTGCTGAACGGCGAACCTTCATAATGCTTCGCCTGTAGAACAACGTTCCCGCTGGCGTGCGCGTGCCGACCGTCAATACCACCATCTGGGCCTGCACAGAATGCCTCAAAGCGAACCCCCTCTTCTTTTCCGATGAGGTCACGGACTAGATCCTCAAAGTCCGCTGATGAGAGATTTCTGAAGTCGTAGCTCATGCTGCATTGTTACTCCAATCCGCGCCAAGCCAGGTCGCTCATGCTCGTCAGACATAAGATCATTCACAGGTACCTTTGCCCTCGAATCTGACGTGATGCGATCAGCATGACACGAGAGTTACGAGGCGAGGCGGAGTGCCTGGTAGAACGACGATTTCGCGCTGCCAGCTAATACTACTACGATGTCAGGACAGCAAGCGGTTATACAATGACGTCAACTCGATCGAATTTCTCTACTGAAAGTCTATTTTCTTTACCAGATTCGATCCGCGAAGTGACGGGGTGCGGTGGTGGTACACCTGCTCACTTCTGCGCCACCGTTGGATCTGAATATCAGACGCTTAATTTTCCGCTGTAAACACCGACCTAAAGCTCAGCAGAATCGCCCCATTGCGATCAGTTAGCAACGGCAATTTCCACTGGGGGCGAAGGGCTGAACCGGGTCGACTCGCGCACTTCACAATTGTCAGCTTATTGGCGAACAGAACGCAAGTAACGGCGCTTAAGGGGCGGGTGAATCAACGCAATGTGATTGATCATCAGAAAACACGGCTGACAGAATTTCAGTCGGATCAGGATAGTGCCTTAATAGATGAAAAGCCCTTAGGCGCAAGGGTTCAGCAACCGAGTGGTCACCGGAAAGATCAATCAAAAAATCCCTGGCATGAATGAGAGATCTTTTACGTTTATCTGCCAACGTCATGCTCACTCCAGTGGATGGATGTTCTTCCGAGGCAGCTCAATGTGCGCCCAAAAAATCATCCAAGTTGAGTCGATTGCGCCGATGAGACAGCCTAGCCACTGGTGGTCAAACCTCATGCTGTAGCGGGAATAAGACTTTGACATTTTGCAGATTCGTTTCCGGGGTATCTCCTAAGTTCGAGTAGGTTTGGCCGGAAACCCTGAAGAGAGAAATGAGCTCCCCGTTTTGGTCTGTTGCCTCAATCGCCTCCAAAAGAGGCTCCATTTTCCAGTCTCCAGTTTGATTTACGAAACTGGGAGTGACGAATTTTATTGACTGGACCCGAAAGGACTCATGTCGGAGTGAGAGAATAGATTTCAATGACTCAAATGAAGAGATCATTAGCATTTCGCCGACGAAATTTTCACCCTCACGGATCTGTGCTTCTAGATAAAACCAGGGGCACGCCATTGCCTGACGGATGAAGGGTTGAGCGAGAAAGTCGGTATCAAAAAGGCCGGTAAGAATTTCCGACGCTTCGCGGTCTCTACTCATCGATACCTCCCCCCTGAATCACGAATGACCAATATATGTTGTAGTCATATATTGTGCAATATCGCTCCATCGTTCCTTTTGTGAGATCGCAAAATGGAACTGAAAGACGCGTTTGGAGCATCCTTGAGACACGTACGCCATCAAAAAGGCCTCACGCAGGAAGACTTCTCGATTGTGAGCAGCCGCACCAACATCAGTTTGTTGGAACGTGGAGCCACCAATCCGACCCTAGAGAAGCTAGCCGAGCTTTGCCAAGTGCTTGATGTTCACCCCGTCAGCCTATTATCGGCGTGCTACATGCGAAAGGAGGGCGAAACTGACGTTGAGACCTTCCTTGCACGCATAAACAGGGAGCTGCAATTCATCGTAAACGCTCCCGCAACATAGCTAGCGGGGTAACGTGCTGAGCGTTGACATCAAGAGCGCATATTTTTATATTGAATTGCTAGCCGAGGGAAACGCAGGCGAGAGTCTCCACCCACGGACAACAGCAGTGCACCACCCTGATGAAGCTCGATTAAGCGCCCCGACCGTCAGGGCGTTTGATTTTGTAAATTCTTCATCCCATTAGTGCCATCAGATTATGCTATGACAAGCTCCTGTTTGTTAGCAGCGCCCTCATACCCCCAAATTGGGCGCTCCCCTCTATCTTGCGACTTTGAACCAGTCAGTCGGAGATTATCTATCGACTCCCAACGTCACCAAAATAGTCATCCTTCGCGACAAGACCGAAGTTATCGGTGAAATCTTGGCCGTCCTCACTGAATAGATTTTGAATTCGCCGTTCCTGCCTAAGGTGAGCCAACGACAGGAAGAAACATTCTTCACACAGGTGCAGTTCATAGCGCTCCCCTTCATGGGTAGTGCCACACCCCCAGTGTGCTTGTAGGGTGCCGAACTGGTGCCCACCAGTATCCAGGCGGGTGGAGCAACGACACACATCGCATAAGACGTCAGTGACGGTCTCGACTTCGACTCTCCCGGTTATTTTCATCGATGACTCCTTCGACGGCTTTGATTCTTACTTTCAGCATACAGGCTCTAGGACGGAGCGAAGGCTCGCTATATCGATCCGCAGACCGAGTTTCTATACGTGCCCAGCAGAGACGTGATGCATTTGGCGGCAGAGAAAAACGCTACGCGCTACGAAAATTCCCGGCGTTGAGATGACCCATGAGGGCGAGCTGGGCAGCTTCGATGTATTTTTGAAGAAGTATCACCTCAGTGGACGAACACTGGAGGTGGTGGCTGCGATGGAACCAGACTGCTAAAACTCATACTTTTCCATGCGCTGGATGAAGGCATCTCGGCCTCCCTCCAAGATTCTCGCCACCTGGTCTCGGATTAGGGTGACGTCGATGGAACCCTGCGCATCAGGTGGAAGGCAACCGCGGTTCTCTTCAGTAGTGAACACCCCGATCCACTCTGCGTCGCCGAATACAGGGATGTTCGCATTGTGAGTGGCGAAGAGAAATTGCCGATTAGTTTTGGCGTCCCTCAACTCGGTTACAATTCTCTCAGCGATGAATGCGTTATCAAGGTTGTCTTCCGGTTGATCCATAAATAGCGGATCAATGTTGTCCAGAAGCAGCATGTGCAGAATCGCCGTGCACTGTTGACCAGTCGAAAGCTTATTCAAAGGACGGAATAATGGCTCAGCATCTCCATGAGCAACGTTCAGAGAAATGTCCACGCGATGCTCCAATTCCAGCGCCTCAAGCTCCATTATCTGCGACGGTTGGAGCTTGGCCAATGCGTCAGCGACCAAAGGTGTCAAACCCCACTCCAGTTGCAGCATCATGCTCCCTTGCCGGATCGATGCTACCAGCAGGGATGGACTGATCGTTTCTACTTCTTCGATCCACGCCAATCTCTTTTCAGCAATCCCTTCCAGCTTGCAACTCAATAGGTACGCCATCAGTGGTGAACGGTCAGCTTCAGGCACAACTTCAATTCTTAATTTTCCATCCAGCTTACGCGTTAGCTTCTTAGCCCCCTTCTGTAAGGCATCAAGGCGAAGACTTCTCAAACCTGAAAGCTCCGCCAATATATTTCTTCGCTCCAGCTCCTGCGTTTCGCATTGCTTTTGATATAAAGGTAGCTTTGCCCCTAATGGCCTTATGTGCTCGATATCTCCTTGCAACTTTTGATAAGCAACACCAATTTCCTGCCCTGACTTACCGGCAGTCTCAGGAAGCTTGCGGAGTTCTTTTTCCAAGTCCTTGTCATGTTCTTGGACCGCGAGCAGCCAGGCATCGTGTTCAGTCGAAAACTGCGTTTGACCGTTGGAAACAAGCTCCTCCATTACGGTCAAATGGGTTTCGAAATCCATCTTGAGTGATTCTAAAACTCTGCGCATTGCCACAAGCACGTCCCTATCGGGCACCCCGTTGACCGCCTCGTCATTCATAAAAGACAGATCCGGAAAGGCTTGTCTCAGGCAAACCAGCGCATTTTCGTAGCTTTTCAAACTGTCTTTAGCGGTACCGACTAGCACTCGCTCCCTTGCTAGCAAAGACGTCGTGGCCAACTTTTCAGCAACACCCAACGTCTCGTAGTCACGCAATTGTTCTTCAAGATTAGGGAGCCGGTTGAGTTCGAACTCAATGTCGTCCAGCCCAGACAGGGAATCCACAAATTTGAGGTGGTTTTCCTTTAAACGCTTCTGCGCATCAAATCGCTTTTTCTCATAATCATCGTCCTGCGGCAGAAATCGGTCGAGCAGTTGCAATCGGCTGGCTTCATCCTGGGCCAACTCGTAGATTTCGTTCTGTCCATATATATCCAAGCCAGGTAGGAGTTCTCTGGGCAGCATGGTAGATACGTCACCATTCACGTCTCGCACCACCGGCAGCTCACCGTACCGGCGAGACACAGTGTATTGCTTACCATTTTGCGCTGATGAGACCACGACCAATTCCACTCGACCGGCCGCCCTTCCTAAATTTTCTTTGATAATTTCTTGATGCAGTTTTTGAGCTTGCTTACCTTTCGGCGCAAGGTCCAATGCGAAACGAAGACATTCCAAGAGGGTGGATTTACCAGTGCCGCGTCCACCAATGACAGTATTGAGATGGTCAGAAAAATTGACCTTCAAACCATCCAGATAGCCACCGGCGACCACCATGCTAAGAACCCTGCCGACTGGGCTCTTGGCCAACTTAGAATTTAGCCGAATCCTGGAGGCGGGATCGAGGAACGCCACCTTAAAAGCCGCGAATGTGGGACGTGTCATCTTGATCAGACATGTCGCCCCAGCATGTTCCAAATCTGATGGTTTGGAGATGTCCTTGGCATTGATCAAGGCGACCAGACGCTTTCTTTTGTAGGCATCGTCTTTATTTTTTAGCACTCGGCTGTAGAAATCACTTTCGACTCCTTCCAAATCCTCCAAAGCCCCCGGTATCTGGGCCGCCCGAAGTTTTGGAAGCTTCCACACATGGTTAAGTCGGTTTTTCAACAAACCGCTATCCTGAGTGCAATGCGCGGCGTAAATAAACCCTCCAAGTTGATCTACTTTGTCAATCAACTGTTCAGAGCTCAAGCCAGAAGGTCGAACGCCGTCCGCAGGATCAAGCAAGTCGAGATTGCCGAGGTAACGTTCAAGCTGCTGTGTACCCGTATCTTCAGGGAACAAGCATACGTAGTGGGTTTTGTCATTTGCGGCGATCTCGAAACCCGGAAACACAACGATCCCATTCGGTTCAAGCACCTTTCTCAAGCTATGCACACTGACTACGCTGCCATGGTCAGCGATCCCAACAACCTTGATGTCATGTGCCAAGCACTTTTCAAGCAATGCGTGGTTGTACTGATCCTCATCAAAGCCGTGATCAGAGCCTCGGTAGGTACCTTGATAACTAAAGGGATTGACTTGTAGAGCACAGCGCCAAAATCGAGCAAAGGTAAAGTAATCGTCCATTTTGATCCGCCGCAATAGGTGGCATAGGGGCGCGAGGTATACGCCGACTTGGCGAACTCGACAAATGTGGCAGGTTCACCACCCATGACTGTAGACCTCCTCAGCGAACTGCGGAATGAGGCAAATGCATTTCTGAGCGCGCTTGCATTCACACACATCTGTACCGCGAGTAAGTAACGGGATAAAGATCTTCAATAAGGTGAGATACGGCCGTCAAAGTGGCATGGGGACTGAAGATGGATCAACGTAGAGGGAGACAAGAGCATGGCACGAGGTGCAGTTTTTTTTGCAGGAATGACCAGGGCTCAGTTGCGCGCCTGTATCCGATTGCGGCTGAAAGTGCGAGAGTTAGAGGTGGCCTTTCAGGATGAATTGATTTCCGATCTTATCGCTGAAAAACACTACTATTGCGCTGTTCACGACCTGCGTCCAAGCCAATTCCGCATGCTCAACCGACCTGGAGGCGGCTATGACTTTTATGGTCTGTTTGATTCAAATAGATGGCATAAAGTGTCTTGGTCTCAGTGCTTAGATCCAAGGGATCAAAACGACTGGATTCAATCTGCCCTGCGCTTGGCATCCGCGCCATTCTTAACCGCTCGAAGGCGCGCGTTCCCCATTTGTGAACGTTGTGGCATTTCTCCCTCTACCGAGGTGGATCACGTTAATCCCGAATTTCGAGCAATAGTTCATCAGGCTATGCATCTAATGACGACTTCTGAGTTCCATAAAGCGTTTCGTGGTTTTGATTGGTGGAGCGAGAACCCGTTCATCTTACCTGCAGACAACCCCGCTCTCGCTTTCACGCTTAAGGCACATCAAAGCGCGACACTACAGGCCGTGTGTAAAGACTGTCACCTACAAAACGCTGCAGATCGTAAGCCAATGCGGATTGGATCCGAGTAGCAACGCTTGCTCCCAATCACGGGGGCTAGTGCAGTGGGCTTCGCGTGAGCACTTTAGAGGACGTCGTCTTCGGCACTAACTACCTAGCGGGTTGATGGACGGCCAAGCTCAGACAATTACGCCGTCCTTCAAGTTACTGAACGGAATGATTTCTATTGGCGGAGTACCAGGACGAAGTGGTTTGCGCCAATAACCCACGCTATGCCATTGGCCGTGCTTGAACCCAACCTCCGGATAGGTGCCGATGTGTGTGAACCCGAGCGCCTCATGGATACCGATGCTCCCCGCGTTGGGTAAGGCGATACCGGCATAGGCGGCATGAACCCCCTACTTCTCTAGGACTGGTAAAAGCTGCTGATAAGCGCACGACCAACCTCTTTTCGGTGCACAGCCGGATCGATGTACACGGTGACATCCACCGACCAACGATAGGCTTCTCTCGCTCGATGCTGGCTTGCGTAAGCGTATCCAACGACCTTGCCTTCCACCTCGGCTACCAGATAGGGATACGTCGGCAGTGTTGCGGCTATTCGTGCGGCCATCTCATCAACAGTCGGTGGTATCAGCTCGAACGAGATGACCGTGTCCAAAACCATTGGCGCGTAGATAGCCTAGATGGCAGAGGTATCAGCGGGTGAACCGTGAACTTTCCTTCAAACGGGATCACCGCATCCACGTACCGCAGAGAGCACCGTTTACTGAATTTGGAGCTTCTGCTCGTGGAGACCAGGCTGCGGGATATATACGACGACGTCTTTACCACCGAGAACCTTCGCCAGGAACAGCGCCGTTAGCCCACCGAAAAACTGCGCAATGATGAACGGCGCTACGTCTGATATCCGTATCCCCGAGAACGTATCAGTGAACCCGCGAGCAATCGTCACCGCCGGATTTGCAAAGCTCGTAGAGGAAGTAAACCAGTAGGCTGCGACAACATACGCGGCAACCACCTGAGGCACTTTTGCCTTGTGATATTTATCGCACAGCAGAATTGTAAGCACCAATCCCGACGTTGCCAGGTACTCACTCCGGCGAGTATGTCCATCTCCAATGGCGAGGTGAAAATGGTCGCCCCAAGATGATTATCGCCGCTCAGCAACCTCAATGTGATTGTCGACAAGCAGCCGCAATCGGATGTCATTGATGGTCATGAGGTCGAACAGCCCCAAGGCTTGCAATGCTGGCAAAGCATCAAGAATATCTAGTTGGGCCATTAATTTGGCTTCACTTTCGGCATCGGCTGACAACCAAGAGCGGGCATTTACCAAAAACGCACCCACTGTGCCCTTTCGGACTTGGATTCCATTGGTCTGCATCGAGTCGATATGATCGGGTAGTAAATCGTGTGCACGCATAATTGGGTGGATCCGTGAAGTTTGGGAGACTCAAATTAGCGCGTAAGACATCTATGCCGCTCGTTGAGAACGGTCAACTTATACGTGTGAATGGTCATGAGCTCAGTCAAGACGGCAACAATCGACATCCCTCCATCAATATTCAGTCCCGTTCTAGCGGTACGCGCGATAGACGAGCAGGTGATTAAGAACACCCAGCCCCATCAGCATCACTGCGGTCAATTGTTCGGTACTATGCGTGGTTTAGTCGCAGTAGTAGTGGGCGAGCATCACTGGATCGTTCCAGCTGGGCGTTTGGTTTGGATTCCTGCCAATTGTACCCATTCGTTGCAATCCTACGGCCCCCTTCAAAGTTGGAGCATTTACCTCGATGAAGAAGCCTGCCAGCGTCTACCCGCGGATCCGGGAACGATGCAAACGACCTCCCTTCTCAACGAAGCCGCATGCAGGGCCGCACGTTGGGAGGCCGGCGACATCACTGAAGCGCAGAAGCGAATCGCTCTGGTGATTTTGGATGAAATCTACTCACTACGTCACGATGCAATCGGGTTACCGATGCCCAAGGACAGCAGAGCATTACGTGTGGCAAATGCCCTAGCTTTTAACCTGTCGGATAACAGAAGTATTGCTGAATGGGCGCGTTGGACCGGATCCTCCTCGAAAACCCTTTCACGGCATTTCATTGATGAAACGGGTATGACATTCGGCCAGTGGCGGCAGCAGGCAAGAGTATTGCGTGCACTTGAGTTGCTTGCTAGCGAACTCCCTGTAACCACTATTGCACTGGAGTTAGGTTATGAAACCACCAGTGCATTTGTGGCAATGTTCAAACGCTGGCGAGGAGTCGCGCCCGGTCGACTCCGTAAAACCTAATCCTCGAGCCGGTCGACTTTCATCGACCGCTCTGGCAGTCCGCAACGGGTGACGCACTCATCCTGAAATACTCCTGTGTAGGCCTCTTCTGCGTAAACCAGGCCCTACTCGAGGGCCAGCGCCGACATCAGCAAAAAGAGATTAAAATGTGACTACTCTGAATTCAGGTCAGGAACGGCTTGTTGATACTATCTAGTCAAAGCTACCGGTATGCTCTCCCCTACCAGGGCTGGGTAGCTGTTCCGGTGCCTTCTGGGAGATTGGGTGAGAAAATAATACTGTTAATTGCGCCAGAGCAGTCGATCAGCCGCGATGAACCTATCCGTTAGCACACACTGCCACTGAACCTACCAACCGTCAGATCCTTTCAAATGCCGCCGCACGACAAGTTCGTATATGAGCCGTGGCCGGCCATTGCCCACGCCTAACGCCTTATCTACAAGCTTATGAGAATCGTCGCCGGTCCAAAGCCCAATGATATCTTCGAGCAGCCAGGTACCCAGGCTTTTGCCCAGATTAGCGGCACGAGGCATAGAAAGTGACATGGAGGCGTTCTGCTTCATCAGGTCGACCATCAGCCTTGCGGGCATCACTGGCAAACAGCTGCTCGCATAGGCCGGACCAAGTAGCAGCAAGAAGCTGGCCAGCGTCTGCTGTGCAATGTCGTTGAGCTGATCGCGTTTGAGAAAATACGCATACGATTTCTTGGTACTAACCTGCAGCCTTTTAGCTTGAATTAATGTTGCTCGTTGGCTAAGACAGACACCTTCATCCGTTGCCTTAAAAATCAGGCAAATGTCTGTTGAGAAACGCGGATGGTCGACGCCAGAGCCCCCTTCCTCTGGTTTTCCAATGATTCTCTGCGAAAGGCTGAATTCAAATCTTTCACGTGAGTCCAACGCTTTGGCTGCAGAGACGAGACGGTTGGATAACTGCTCAAGGCAATGCTTCAACTGTATGAACAGCTCAGCTAGATGCGTTTCTTCACCAGCGTGGAGGTTATCAAAGATTTCTCCGCCCACCCGCTTAGCCAGCTCATTCACACTCAACTCAAAAAGTAGTTCTACTCGAGCATCATTCAACCAGGTTCTAGGTTGAGAAACTGCGGTGTCAGCTAATGGCACAGCGACGCCACGCTGTGCTTCAACCATCAAGTCCATCACGTCCGGAGCTCCCCGAAGCATACTTATACAAGCACGGCCTCGTCGGTTGGCCAGTGTTGTATCAGGGTCGATGTGAGCAGCCACAGTCTCTTCAGCATACTTGGCAAGTTCGATAATGGTTAGCAACAGTTGTTCATCTCGTCCGATGGCGCCCATGACCAATAAGGTCTCGATCGTGGCCTCCTCCAACTCCCGGTCCCCGACGATCACTGCTACAAGCTCCTCCTTCCAAGAGCTCATAGCCGCAGCGCCTAAATTGGACAACGCGTAATGCATTGGGTCTGCATTCACGCCAATACCGAACTCAACGAGCAGGTCAGCCACCTTTCTCATCTGGCCTGAAATTTCCAGGTGAATGGGAGCTTCGTCACATTGCTTCTTCGAAGGGGCGTACCACAACGCATATTGCAAGTTACCGAACGTACTCGCGGCTGCCCACTCAGCACACAAGAGTGAAAACTGATGAGGGGCCGATTGATGTCCTGCAGCGCCGATCGCGCGCAGGACCCGCCTGAGTTGTCTTTCATTACCGCTCAGAGCCCGTAGCTGAAGAAGAGTAACCTCCAAGTCCGTGCGGTTGTACCTGATGAAGTCGATAACCTCATCAGCGATCACCTCATCGCTGGCTAGTGCCGGGAAGTCCCCGATGATTTCTCGAAATGCTGTGCTGAACATCAAAAAATTTTTGGCCGCGAACGACTCCAACGCCAAGCGCCTAACGGCTGAAGAAAACTCGCTCCAGCGAAAGTTTCCGTATTGCACAATTTGGCTTCGCGTGGTATTGGCCGCAAAACCATGTGCTTTTAGCGCCATGTATACGTTCGAAAACATCTCATCGCTGAGGGCGAGGGTTTCGAGCTCAGCAGAAAATAATTGTTCCACAGCATCCCAGTTGACCAGACCTCGTGCTTCGGACCGACCGATTGGGCCAGCGTTAACGATGGCAGTCAACGCTGCTTGTATAGACTCATAGCTTTCTGGAACCGACTCAACTTGCTTGGCTGGTCCGCCGCCAATGTTGCCGAAGAGCCAATCCATATCCTGTTCCATATCCATTTAACCGTGTCCCTTTTTGCTTGGGCAGATAACGTTTTTAATTCTGATTTATCGCTAGGCTATCGGCCCCAGCCCGGCCCCTGCATTTTGGGACCATCTCTTTTGTCCATGGCTCGCTTATACCCGGTGCCGATGGTGGAATAGTGTTGCTGCACGCGACGTTGAAGTTCGAAGCTGTAGTCACTTCCCCCAGCTGCAACCACAATCAGTCGACTGGGTAGAAGCTCGCGATGTTCACCGCCCAGAACGGCCAGCGCATCCTCGTGCTCCTCCAACATCCGCCCGACCCCACTGCTTTCGCTGCACAACCCAAAAGCGAAAAAAGAGGCCCAATCCCAGCCGTTTTCCCGCGTTGAGACGATGATCGACCCGGCTTGCACGTCTGTATCAGGTTTGACCAATGCACACGCTCGATCAACCGTTGGCCATGGAACACTCGCCTGCCGTAATCCACAGTGATAAAAAGCGTAAAAATCCCGTTGCGGGTCATTCAGCTTTTCCAGCTGGGTCAATTTATGCGGCCCGCTAGGCTTACTTCCGATGTCAGCCTTACCATTTTTACTCACCTTGCCCTGTACCAACGCAACCTTACGCACCACCAGCCCGCCCACGTTGACGTCTACAATGATGCCGAAATCCGCCCCCAGATGTGCTTCAGCTGTGGTTCCGCCTAATGCCAACGTGCCCATGAAAGACGTCACTTTGGGGAACCCCATGCTATCGATTTTCGGCCCTGCCCAGCGCTCTAGCTCAGCGCGAAAACTGCTCAGGAAAGCCCCCGTGGAATGCTCTTCGTGCGCATCGGCCAAAGACAACTCTTTGGAAAATCGCTGTGCGGTTTGAAAGCCGGCCCAATACAAAGCCCATTGCACCCAGTGCATGACGTGTTCTGGCCGGGTCAACTGGTGAGCCAGGTGATACCAGCGATCTGCCGGTTCTAGATCTTCATGCACCGCTTGTTGGACCGGACGGGTGCAACTTGCCAGCATCAATTCTGTGGAACCGCTCACGACCGATGTGAAGGAACCCAACGCGGTGAACCCAACTCCGCCCTCACTACACGCCACCGTACGGAGGCGCACAGTCTCTTCAATCCATTTTTCGATCTGCACCGTAGTCGGCATCGTTTGAAAGAGTAAATTGCCGGCTACTTGTAGTGCTGCCGATATGTCGCTTCGGGTTAAATGCTGCTGAATTTCGTCTAGTAAAGCAGCGCTGTCCCCGTTGACCCAACCCTGGCGCAACAACGCCTGCTCCAACGGGTGCAACTGCTCTTGCAGTTTTTTTCCAGCGATTAGCCATGCCTTGGCTCGTTCCATCTTCTGGCTTAGTTCCTGAAACTGCCGGGCCACATCCTCAACCTGGCGGTTGTGTGCGGCGACCTGTTCCTTGCGACGCGCTGATTCATTAGGACCACTAGCTTTGCCCTTTTGGTCAGCCAATACCTGCTCTGCTGTCGCAACCAACTTTCGGGCGGAGAACCCTTTAATCAGCCGTCCTAACCGGCCTTCACTCTCTAGTTCACGCAATTGTTGTCGGGCCTTTTGCAATTCCTCGATAGGCGACCGCAAGTCGGTTTTTAGCTCATTTTCCTCCGTCGTTCGCGGCAATCGAGTCAGTTGGCTTTGTGCTGCCTTGGCCTCCTTCAGACTGAAAGACATTTGATCAACGACAATGCGTAGCTGTGTCTGAACATTATTGAAGCTAATCATGACATCGGCAGAAAGAGCGGCATGCATGCTTAAAACACATCCTGTTTGAGAGGCTAAAAAAGTCAGGACCACTGTAACGTAGAGGCTCCGCCCCGCACCATCAAAAAGCCATCACCCGATATCCCTTAGCAGTCGATGACACCGTCGCTCGTGACACTTCAATAACCCGACGCATTTCGATGAAACGCTCAACGACTGACTATCGTCGCCCCAAAATTTCCTTGAGTCCCAAAAAATACAGGCCTGAACACGGCTCAGCATCTGTTGACTATTCTGCAAGTCAACATCGCCTGGGTCGGATAAGCTGGACCACCGGCAGCCTCTCCGGCGACGGTGCGATGCGCAAACAGATGCGCGCGAAACTCGGCGACGATGTCGATGATTTCATCTGGCACCTGCGCTGGCGCGGGCACGAAATCATCCAGCAACGCGTCGAGAAATACGGCATTCAATGCGACCTCAAACACGGCCATTTGCACGCGGCGTACAAGCCCAGCCACATGACTGACTTGCGCAAGGATTATGAAGAAGCCGTACGGCGCGGATTGGGCGATGAGGTCAGCCTGCTCGACCGCAGCCAAGTGCGCGATCTGCTGCAAAGCGACCTCTATCACGGCGCGATCAAAAACACCCGCAACATGCATCTGCACCCGCTCAACCTGTGCATCGGTGAAGCGCGGGCGGCGGCAAGTCTAGGGGCGCTGATCTTCGAGAACAGCGAAGTGCTGGAGATCATTCACGGCGCTACACCCGGTGTGCGCACGGCTCACGGACAGATCGACGCTAACCAAGTAATGCTCGCTGGCGACGTCTATCACAAGCTCGAACCGGGGCAGCTCAAGGGCAAGATTTTCCCGGCCATGGGCGGCATTGTCACCACCGCGCCGCTCGGCGATCTGGCCAAGCAGATCAACCCGGAAGATCTGGCCGTCTACGACTGCCGCTTCGTCCTCGACTACTACCGCCTCACCGCCGACGGCCGCTTGTTGTTCGGTGGTGGCGCCAACTACAGCGGCAAGGATTCACGGGATATCGCTGCCGAACTGCGCCCGTGCATCGAGCAGACCTTCCCGGCGCTCAAAGGCGTGCAGATCGATTACCAGTGGAGCTGCGCGATGGGCATCGTCATCAACCGCATCCCGCAAGTGGGTAAGCTCTCGGATAACGTCTGGTATTGCCAGGGCTACTCGGGGCACGGCATCGCGACGACGCACATCATGGGCGAAATCATGAGCCGGGCGATCACCGGGCAGATGGAGCAGTTCGATACGTTTGCCCAGTGCCAGCACATTCGTGTGCCGATGGGGGATTTGCTCGGTAACCCGTTACTGGCTGCTGGGATGTGGTATTACCAGATGCTTGAGCGCCTGCGCTGAAAGATGGGGTGAATGTACCGACCCCTTCGCGAGCAAGCTCGCTCCCACAGTTGACCGAGTTCTATCTCAGAAACGCGTTCGAATGTGGGAGCGAGCTTGCTCGCGAAGGGGCCATCAAAACCACCGCAAAACCTCAATCCGGCAACTGCTCGACCACAATCCCCAACCGCCGATAATCCTCAACACTCCCCGACGCCACATGCCGCTCGGTAATCAGCGTATGCAGACGCGTGCACGGCGCCACCACAAACGGCTCTACCGCCCCCAATTTGTCCGCCGTGGTCACCGCAATCACCCGCGCCGCGCCCTCCAGCATCGCCTGCTTCACCGGCACCTCGTCGAAATGCAGCGAGGTGATGCCCACTTCCGGATGAATCGCACACACCCCGGTAATCGCCAGATCCGCCCGGATCCCGGCCAGCAACCGCAGCGCCTCATGCCCACTCGCCGCCATCGTTCGCGGGTTCAACTGGCCGCCAGCGAGAATCACTTTCACACCCTTGAATTCGGACAAGGCAATCGCCGTCATCGGTGATGCGGTCACCGCCGTGATGCTGATATCGGCACGCAACGAGCGCGCCACCTGCAACGTGGTCGAACCGGAATCGAACAACACAATCTGCCCGTCCTCGATTTGCAGCGCTGCCAATTGCGCCAAGCGAATCTTGACCTCATCGGTCTCGTCCAGCCGCGTGAAGTAATCCTTGCCGGAGTCCTTCGGACGCGGCAGCGCCCCGCCGTGCACACGCTGCACCAGCCCGGCATTGTCCAGTTCGGCTAGGTCGCGGCGGATGGTGTCCTCGGAGACTGCGAAGTGCTGGCTCAACTCGGACGCCATGACTTTGCCGTCGCGTTCGAGCAGTAAAAGGATTTTCTGCCGGCGCAGGGATGGCAGTTCAGCCGCGGAATGATCGTGCATGGTTATGCCTGTTTATGCTTGTAGTTGCAGGTTTCTCCGAGACTAAACAAAGCCCCGCGCAAACACAAATCGGCAGGTATCAATCGTTTCGATCATTGGAATCGACAAGGGAAATTTTTTCTTTGCTTTCAGCCTGTTCAGAATGGTCGCACTTCTAAAAGGCTCAGGATGAACACCTCATGAATCTCAATTTCGCCTTCGCATGCATGATCGTCGTGTCGTTCGCGATTGCCCTGGGCCATGCCTGACAGCGTCTCAGACCGACGCCAACAAACGCTCACGCAGCCATTTGTGTGCCGGATCGCGATGCGAACGCTCGCCCCAGAACATCGCCATCTCGTAACCGGGCACCTCCAGCGGTGCGTCGACTACTTGCAATGCAGGGTTGCCGCGCACCAGGCGTGACGGCAGCATCGCCACCAGATCGGTGCTGGCCAATACCGACATCGCCATCAGAAAGTGCGGCACCGACAACACCACTTTGCGCATCAGCCCGATATCGGCCAGCGCCCGGTCAGTCACCCCGAAAAAGCCCCCACCCGCGCGCGACACCATCACGTGCTCCAGCGCGCAGAATTCTGTGCGCGTGGGTGCAGACTTCAACCCCGGATGCCCGACTCGACCGGCCAGCACATAACGCTCGGTGAACAGCGGTCGCCGATGCAGTTCCGGCGGCGCGTCTTCGCTGATGTGCAGCGCCAGATCGAACACGCCCTGCTCGGCCTGTTTGACCAAATGCGCCGGGGTCAGATCGATCACCGCCAGCCGCGTGCCCGGCGCCTGTTCGCGCAAACCGCGCAGGGCGGGCAGCACCACCGTCGACTCGCCGTAATCGGTCGCGGCGATTTTCCAGGTATGCGTCGCTAGCGCCGGGTCGAACGCACTGGCCGGCGCCACTGCCCGCTCCAACGCCTCCAGTGCCTCGCGCAACGGCTCACGCAGCTCATCGGCCCGCGCCGTCGGGCGCATGCCGCGCGGCCCGGGCAACAGCAGCGGATCGCCAAAGATGTCGCGCAGCTTGGCCAAATGCACACTCACCGAAGGCTGCGACAGATTCAGCCGTTGCGCCGCGCGGGTGACGTTGTGCTCCGACAGCAACACATCGAGGGTCAACAGCAGATTGATATCCAGCCGTCTTAAATTATTCATGGCTATACCAGACATATCAGACATTCATTTCCAATATACCGGTTGAACACTGATCCTGCTGTCACTCAGCCAACGGAGCTTCAACATGAACGTATTACTGGTTTACGCCCACCCTGAACCAACATCCCTCAACGGCGCACTGCGCGACTTCACCGTCCAGCGCCTGCAAGCCGCCGGCCACACCGTACGGGTATCCGACCTGTATGCGATGAACTGGAAAGCCACCCTTGACGCCGATGACGCCCCGCAACGCGATGCGACGAAACCGTTTCACGCCTCCCTCGACTCGAAGGTCGCCTACGCCGAAGACACCCAATCCGCCGACATCGCTGGCGAACAGGAAAAACTGCTGTGGGCCGATGCACTGATCCTGCAGTTTCCACTGTGGTGGTTCACCATGCCGGCGATTCTCAAAGGCTGGGTCGATCGCGTGTATGCCTACGGCTTTGCCTACGGCGTCGGCGAACACTCCGACAGCCGCTGGGGCGAGCGTTATGGCGAAGGCAAAATGAAAGGCAAACGGGCGATGTTGATGGTCACCACCGGTGGCTGGGAGTCGCATTACGCCCCGCGCGGGATCAACGGGCCAATCGATGATCTGCTGTTTCCGATCCAGCATGGCGTTCTCTACTACCCAGGTTTTGACGTGTTGCCGCCCTTCCTGACCTATCGTGTCAGCCGGATGGATGAAGCGCGGTTTACCGAGACGACTGAGGCGTTGGGCCAGCGTCTGGACGAGTTATGGAGTACACGGCCAATTGCATTTCGCCAGCAGAACGGGGGGGAATACGACATTCCTGCGTTGACCCTCAAGGATCACGTTGCACCGGATCTAGTGGGCTTTGCCGCCCACATCCGCTGACTTCATGCCTACCTTGTGGTGAGGGGGTTTATCCCCCCGCCACAATGGCTTTGGCAATCAACGTTCAAACGGACACCACCTTCGCCGTACGCACAAAAAGTGCATGGGCCTTGTCCCAGAAATTGCCACCCAGCACAAAGAAGCTGCCGATGAACATCAGATCCCCGAGCATCTGCATCTGCCACAGATTGGGCCGCAACCCCGGCCAGAAATTATCGAAATACGGTTCCAGAAACGACGACAGCAACGGCAGGCAAAACATCACCACGCCCACCCGATGCCGCAGTGGCGAGACTTCAGCGACAGGCGTCGGAAGCATCCCCGAGACATGTCGGCCAATGGTGCGTTTTAGCTCGGCAAACCCGGCCTTGCCCATCACTGCGATGACCACCAGCAACAGCACCTTGTTACTGATAAAGAGCACGCCGGTCAGCGCCGCGACTTTCGAACCGGGCACGTCGAGGGCGGCGGCCAGTGGCACCATCAGCCACGAGCCCAGCATCAGGCAGATGATCGCCACGCCAACCTTGAAGCGCCATGTGGCAGCGGGGGTCGGTGTCAGCGGTTCTTGGACAGTTTCCATGGTTTTATACCTGTTTGGGTGGGGTGCAGACGCCTGGAAAGCGTAGCAGCAGATTCACCTGAACAACTTGCAATTCGCCGTCTATGCTCCACTGATATTTGCGGGTCAGGGACATAACGCAATGCCTTCAACAACAGCCCTGCTGACGCGGCCCGGTTACCTGTTGTTGCTTGGCGCCTTGAGTGTCAGCAGCTGCGTACGCCTGGGGCCGGACTTCCAGGCGCCGGGCGAAGCGTGGAGCAAGCAGTGGAACAGCGCGGCACTGGAGCAGGCCAGCGAACGCGCTGCCCAACCGGATCTGCGCCAGTGGTGGCAGGTGTTTGCCGACCCGATACTCGACCGCCTGATCGCCGCCGCCGATGCGCATAACAGCAGCCTGAAAATCGCCGGCCTGCGGGTACTCGAAGCCCGCGCCCAACTGGGCATCGCCGAAAGCGGTCGCTACCCGCAACTGCAACAGGTCGGGGTCGACAGCCTGTATGTCGACCGTCATCAGTCGGGCGGCAGCAATCCACAGGATCTGCACTTCTGGCAGCACAACGCCGCGTTCGATGTCGGTTGGGAGCTGGATTTCTGGGGCCGCTTCAGCCGTGCCATCGAATCCTCGGACGCCAGCTATTTCGCCGCACAGGCCAACTACGAGGACGCCCTCGTACTCCTGCGCGCGCAAGTCGCCGACACCTATTTCTCCCTGCGCACCACCGAGGCACGACTGCGCGTTGCCCGGGAAAACGCCGTCCAGCAGAAGCGCAATTTCGAGATAACTGAAAAACTCTTCAGCAGCGGCCAGACGGCCGAACTCGACCTGCAACAGGCGAAAACCCAATACCTCGGCACGCTGAGCAGCATTCCGGCCTTCGAGGATCAACTGTTGCGCACGCGCAACGCTCTGGCGGTGCTGGTTGGCCAGCCGCCCGGTGGCGCAGCATCGCTGGCCGAGCAAACCGGGCTGATCCCGCTGACGGATCGCGCCGTACTGCAGGACGTTCCGGCCAACCTGCTGCTGCGCCGCCCGGACGTGCGTGCGGCGGAACTGAATGTCGCCGCGCAATCGGCGTTGGTCGGGGTCGCCGAAACCGATCTGTATCCGTCGCTGACCTTACTCGGCAGCATCGTCTGGTCAAGCGATACCCTCGGCGCCACTCCGCGCAGTTTCGACCTGATCGGCGGCCCGAGCCTGCGCTGGAACATCTTCGATTACGGGCGCATCCGCAACAACGTGCGGGTCCAGGACGCGCGTTTGCAGCAACTGATCGAGGCCTACCGCGACAAGGTTCGCCAGGCCGCACGCGAGGCTGACGATGCCGCCAGTGGCCTGAGCAAAGCGTTGGAGCGCGAACGCATTCTGCGTGAAGCCGAAGGTGCGGCGCGGCGCTCGCTGGTGCTCGCCAACACGCAATACCGCGAAGGCTATTCGGACTTTCAGCGGGTACTCGACGCGCAACGCGCACTGCTGGAATTGCAGGACAACTATCTGGTCAGCCGCAGCAACGCCGTGAGCAACCTGATCGCGCTGTACAAAGCCCTTGGTGGCGGTTGGCAAAGCAATGCCCCGCAGATCGATGAGCCAACACGGCAACAGATGCAACAACGCACTGATTGGGGCGACCTGCTCAGCGCGCCGCCCGCCCAACCGGCGTATCCCCTCCCATCGCAGGTAACCCGTCATGACTGAAGCCGCGCCACCCGCCCCGGCCCCCGCGCCTGCGCAACCGGATCCGGCAAAAAAAAGCATCCGCTGGGTGCTGTTGCTGATCGTACTGAGCCTGGCCTGGTACCTGCTCGCCGACCGCTACACGCCCTACACCCAGCAGGCGCGGGTCGGTGCTTTCGTGATTCCGGTCGCTGCCGAAGTCGCCGGTCGGGTGACCCGCGTCAACGTGCGCAACAATCAGGACGTAAAGGCGGGTGACATCCTCTTCGAACTCGATCCGCAGCCGCTGCAAATCGCTGTAGATCGCGCCAAAGCCGATCTGGAATCAACCCGTCGGCAAGTCGGCGCCAGCACCGCCGGCATCGCCTCGGCGCAGGCTTCGTTGCGTGCCGCGCAAGCCAACGAACTCAAGGCGCGGCAGGACAATCAACGCCTTGAGGGCTTGTACAGACAGGATCCCGGCACCGTCTCCGTGCGCTTGCTGGAAGTGTCTCGGGCCAACCGCGAACAAGCTGTCGCCCAAGTCGCCGCCGCCCGTGCCGAGGTGCAACGCGCCCAGGAACAGGAAGGTGGCAACACCGAGACCAACGCGCAATTGCGCAGCGCCGCTTCGGCACTGGCCAAGGCCGAACTGGACCTGGCCAACACCCGCATCGGTGCGCGTTCGGCCGGATTGATCACTGACCTGCGCACCGACGTCGGCCAGTTCACTGCAGCCGGCAGCCCGGTGATGACCTTGATTGCCATCCACGACGTATGGATCAGCGCCGACCTCACCGAAAACAACCTTGGCCGTGTGCAACCCGGAACGCCGGTGGCCATCGTCCTCGACGCGTTGCCCGGCGCAGTACTTGATGGGCAGGTGCGCAGCGTCGGTTATGGCGTCAGCGTCGGCCAGACACCTGCGCCGGGCACGCTGCCAAGCATTCAGAACAGCCGCGACTGGTTACGGCCGGCGCAGCGTTTTCCGGTGATCATCGAGTTCACGCCAGTGGCAAAGAAACGCCTGATCGACAGTCGCGCGATCCGTGCTGGCGGCCAGGCTGAAGTCATGGCCTTTCCCAGCGAAGGCAATCCGCTCAATCCGCTGGGACGGCTGTTTGTCGGCTTGATGAGCTGGCTGTCTTATGCCTATTGAGCGCAGCGTCCCGGCGCAAAGGGCCTTGCGCCTGGCGTTCGGCACCGCGCTGTGCACTGCCGCGAGTTATGCGCTGGCTTTGCCGCTGGCGTTTATCTCTCCGGTGTTGGCGGTGCTGCTGCTGGCCAGCCTGCCGCGGCCATTGCCGTTGAAAGGCGCGTTGGTGCTGGCGTTGGTCGCGGCGCTCACCACCAGCATCGGCCTGCTGCTGGTGCCACTGCTGCGTTATTACCCGGTGAGCGGCGTGCTGTTGATTGGCCTCGGTTTGTTTCTGGTGTTTCGCTTCGGCTTGCGCGGTGGCAACCCATTGATCGTGACCTTTCTGGTGATCGGCATGACCATGATCTCCGCCGCCGGGTTCGCTGAATTCGATCTGGCGATAGCGGTGATTGGTGCGTTGGTCAAAGGCCTGTTGCTGGCAGTCGCGGTGGTTGGCGTCAGCCACGCATTATTCCCGGAACCGGCAAACAGCCCCGTCCCACCCAAGCCGCCCGCCATGCCCGCCGACGAGGTACCGCGCGTGGCCCTGCGCGCCACGCTGATCGTGCTGCCAACCTTTTTGCTGGCCCTGAGCGACCCGACCAGTTACATGCCGATCATCCTCAAAGCCGTCAGCCTCGGCCAACAAAGCTCCACGACAAACACTCATCACGCGGGGCGCGAACTGGTCGGTTCGACCCTGCTCTCCGGCGTTTTGGCGGTGCTGGTGTGGTGCGGATTAAGCCTTTTCGTGCACTTGTGGATGTTCTTCCTGTGGATGTTGCTGATCGGGCTATGGCTGGCGCGCAAACTCTATCGCCTCAGCCCGACGCAATTCAGCCCGGGGTTCTGGCTCAACAACTTGATAACAATGATCATCCTGCTCGGTCAATCGGTGCAGGACAGCGCGGCAGGCAAAGACGTCTACACAGCATTTGCCGTGCGCATGGCCCTGTTTATCCTGGTAACGCTTTACGGCGTTTTGATGATGCACCTGCTCCATGGGCACAGAACCCGCCGTCAAGGCGTGACCTGATAGCCGCGCCCTTGCAAACACCCGGTGTAGGCACTGGAACTGGCCGCTGCATCGGTTTTGCTCTGCGCGCGCCGCTCTTGCCGCTGTCGAGAGCCACCGACTACCGCACCGGCCGCGGCGGTTTGCTGCGCACGGTTCTGTCGGTAATCCTGCTTGCGATCATCGTCGACGCGGTCGTAAACCTCGTCGTGTTGACGACCGCGGACTTCAGAACCTGCAGCTCCGGCGGCGGCACCGACAGCGGCGCCCTTGAGACGACCACCCGCCTGGGGTGTTGAAGTCGTTGAAGTCGAGGCGATGGAGTGACAATCGTTAATGTCGATCTGGGTTTGTTGCGAGGTCTGGCCTTTGAGCGGGACGATGGATTCGGCGCTGGCTTGAGTGATGTACAGGGCAGCGATCATCAGCGCGATGGGCGTTAGGCGATTCATCGTTACCTCCGGCGGGGCCTGGGGTTGGCGGTGTTGCGGGGTAATGAGGGAGTGTAGTTCATGGTGTTGAATCAAGCGCCCCCCTCACCCTAGCCCTCTCCCGGAGGGAGAGGGAACTGATTGCGGGATATTCAAGTAGTACGCCGACGTGAAATTCCTTGCAGTGAATCCATAATCAATAAGGTCGTTCAGGTCGATGCATCGCGCAAAACACCACGGTCGGCTCCCTCTCCCTCCGGGAGAGGGCTGGGGTGAGGGGGATCGATTGAGCTGACACAATCCAAATCAGGAAGTTTCCCGCACCCGCCGCACCTGCAC
This sequence comes from Pseudomonas sp. 43A, assembly GCF_013363935.1. NCBI lineage: Bacteria > Pseudomonadati > Pseudomonadota > Gammaproteobacteria > Pseudomonadales > Pseudomonadaceae > Pseudomonas > Pseudomonas sp. 43A. The sequence continues at coordinate 3,100,277 of NZ_CP054880.1, read as the reverse complement.
CAACAACGCCGGAGCAAAATGCAGCAGCACCATCCGCGCCAAATGATGGGTCAGAATAAACACCACATTCAGCCCTCCCGCGAACGCGACGATTGCAATCGTTTCGATCGCCCCCGGCATATACGCCAGCCACAGCGACAGCGGATCACTGTCCAACAACCGCGCCGCCACTTCAGCAAATGCCGCCGCCACCACGATCATCAACCCGACCGAGACCAGCGCCGTGCGGCCATGCAGGCCCAATTCCCTGACGCCCAAACCCTGAAACCGCGAGCCGATGCGTACACCCAGAATCAGTGAAGCCAGATTCAAACTCCAATCCGGCATGTGGAAGCTGTGCAGCCATCCTGCTTTGACAAAAACCGCCGTGATGATGATCGCCGTGAGCATAAACGGCGCCGGTACGCCGATCACCAGCAGCAAGCGTCCAAGCACGACACTCAAGCCGATCACCGCAAACACGGTCAGTGCCATCCCGGTCGTCAACGGAGCGCTTTCAATCACCGCCACCGATGCCTGTCCCGGAATCAAAAAACTCACCAACACGGTGATCAGCAACAGCCGCATCAAGTGCACGATGATGACTTTGCTTGAGGCCTTTTCCGACTCCAGCAAATCGAAAACCGCTGCCAATGCGCCCGGGTATACCGCCAACAATGCATCAGTGCGATTCCACCCTGCCCCGCGCGTCAGCCACAGCGCAGCCAACGTAATCTGCACGATCAAGCACAGCAGCAATACGCCAAGGCCGGGCAACATGGCCGATGCCGTCGCGCTGTCCCACGCTTCGAACATCAGCCCCGTGGCGATGCCCAGCGCCACCTGTATGTAGCCCAGGCCATAAGGCGTCACGGGGGCGAAACCTGATTTAGTGGCGACCAATGCAGTGACAAGAATCGAGCCCAACAGCAAACCGTGAGGCACGCCGAGGGACTGCAACACCGCGCCAAACCCGGCGGCGATCAACAAACAGAGAATGGATTTCATAGATGCCTTCCTGGCAATTAAGCTCCTACAGGGGGATTGCGTAGTTTTATGAGCGCAACCGGCCAATCGCGCGCCGATACTTCTCGATCCGCTCCAGATCCTCCCAACTCGGCGAGGCAATCCGCGACAGGTCGCTGTTCTCTTCCAGATCAGCCAGTTTCACCACCCGGCCGATCGGGTTCTGCGCGGCGCGTTCGACGAAATCCTCGTAGGACTCGCCGGGCACTTTGGTCACCGATTCGATGGCGCTAAGCACGCCTTCGCTGAAACCTTCCTTGCGCAGATCATCGAGACTGATTTCGCAATCCTCGACCACATCGTGCAGCACCGCGACGATGCGTTCTTCCAGCGTGGTCATGCGCAGCATGACTTTCAGCGGATGCAAAATGTACGGCGCCCCACCCTTGTCCACCTGCCCGGCGTGTGCGGTGGCGGCGATGGCAATGGCGCGTTCGAGTGTTTGAGTCATGAGCATCTCCGTTGGCGCGAGGCGGGAGAGTCGTTGCGACTGCTGATTTCAATCATGGGCAATTTCCACTCCTTGGGCGCGTCGAATGTTTCCGATTGTTTCGCAGTCTACGCGAACCGCGCAAATGAAAAACCCGATTGAACCTCCGTCATCTACGCCCTCTCGAAACCCTATAGCGCCAACTGAATGCTCAGAACCGGCGCCATTGAAGAGGAAACACCGATGAACATTCGATTCCTGCTTCTGGTCGCCACCTTCAGCGTCATTCCCACCTGCGTCATGGCCGAAGGCTGCGACGTCCAGACCCGCTCATCCAGCTCCGCCGTGCCGACAGTATCCGGGCACAGTTGCTACGAATACGAAGGCACGCCCGTCAACGCCATCGACTGGTCGTGCAGCAACGAAAGCAAAGACATGGTCAACGCGGTCAAGAAAAAGGTCCAGCAATGCGACGACCACTACCAGGCCACTTGCATCGCCACCCTCACTCAGGAATCCCTCGCCAACCCACACTCCACGAGCAAGGACAAAAACGCCAAGGCGTTGAACATACCGGATGGTGCGCAGGTGACCACGTATTACTACGGCGCGGAGGATTTGGGGCAGGCGAAGATTGATTGTGAAAGTGGTGGGGGGAATTGGAAGGCGAAGTAGTGTTTGTGGCCCGAGCACCAAACAAAAGCCATGCCTTGAGATCGACCGAATTGGAGTCTGAAAAACGCGTAGGAAAACACCCCTTGTGGCGAAGGGATTCATACCCGATGGGTTGCGAAGCGGCCCCAAACCGGTGAGCTCATTTCTCCAGACACGCCGCACGCCACGGAATGCGACAACTGCGTCGTCGAGCGGGAGCAAGCTCCCTCGCCACAGGGGTGGGTCTGCGTCCTACAGGTCGGTTGTGGCTTTCGAAATTGCTACCTAGAGTGGGGCAGTTGCTGACCGCAGTCAGCGAGGGTTTCGCAGCCCTGAAGAGATATGACTAACACCGTCTAACGACAATTCTGGCAAAATTCGCCGGCATTACGTTTTATGGCGGTTGTGTGCGGGAGACTTTCGAGTCTGCCGGGTCTTAGTCTTTCTCCTCGGTCTGCGAACCCGCTCACAACCGCCACCCATTTGTTTCGCAGCAGACAGGTGGCTCTTTTTTTCTGAGAGGGCTTTCCTAATGACGATTAAAAAACCGCTCCACCACTACGCCCACATGTCCCACCCCGCCACCGACCACCCCGTTCTCCTGATCGACGCCGATTCCCCACTACGCGAACTCCACGCCTGCCTCGCCGAACGCCTCAACGCCGTCCTCAAATACCTCGACCTCATCGCCTGCTCCAGCCTCCCCGACTACGCAGAACACGACATCAACACCGTCACCAACATCGCTAGGATAATGGTGCAGGACGTGAGTGACGTGTTTCGGGTAATTGAACAGCGAGGCTTTGAGACTACAACGTAACGGGATAAGTATGGAAAGTGGATGTCATTCCGCATCCACATTTCTTTAATAGCCACACTTCTTCACAATGAGAGATGGAAATAACGATAGCGATTTTCTAGCATCCGGATCAGCAACTGGACGTCAGCAATTCAGTGAGCCTTATGTTGCCGAACACCTAGTCAATCAAGATTCTGATTTCACTTTTAACCCCCTTCAACTAATGCAAGGAAGAAAAATTTCAGAGAGAGGACCCTTGAATGCCAACGTGACCGTACCAAAACCAAATGATGGTGAACGGCCTCGCTTAATATAAGCATAACAGCTATAAATTGTTATTGATACTGCATCGTAGCCGACTGAACACAACATACCTCACCTTAGAAAAAAACACGCTCGTTACAAAACAAAGATATAAATAAAAATAACTTTATAAAGGTGACAAATATGCCACCTTTACGAAGAAGCATTAAAAATCCGGAGCGAATACGACGACAACTTTCAAATCATCGGAATCCGATCGAAATTCTTTTCTTAAAGCAGCGGGATTTCTGATATGCCCGTCCGGATCGTATACAAAAAAGATAATTGTTTTGCACAATGGGTGCGAACGATATCTTGCAATATCAAGAATCAACTCATCACCCAGAGTTCGATCATCCATACTCGCCCGTGCCATCTTGACTTCTACAACCAATTCCTCATCTGAAATTAAGAAATCCACCCTTGATCCCCCGCCCATGACGCTCGGAGCCACATCCTCGGGTTTAACATCTGAGAAATACATTCTCAACAAGGCAAAAAGCAAATACTGAACGTCATATTCATCATTTACTAAAAGAGCCGGACGATTACGTTGACGCACTCTCAAGTCTTTCGCAAAACCATGAAATCTTTGAAACAGCAACTCGATTCGCTCTTCAACACTTACGCTTTGAGAAGCATTCTTACCTGATTCAAAAGCAAAGAAATTTTTTAACACATCCTCTTCAAACTCGATTTGAGCCGCAGGAGGCTTTAATAGAAGAAAATACCAACCGAACAACAAGATACACGCCTCAATCATCAAAAACAGAACCAAGTGCCCAAAATTTAAAACCACTCTATAACTACTTTCATACCTATATTTCTTACCCCCTCCAACCCTCTCCTCCGATGTGGGCACGAGCTTGAGATCAAATTTAACAACCACACCTTTAAAAGCTCCAACACCATGTAAATCATACCTTCCAAAATCAGCATCACTCAAAAAACCCTCATTGTAAGAAGCAAGTCTTTCAAATTGGCTCCCCGTGATCGACTGATAATCCTTCGAAGTCACCACACCAACAACTGCTGAATTAGTGACATCCACCTCTTCAAATATTGGATAAATCCAAAGCAGATACGCCATCAGCGTCAAAAAGAATGAAAAACACAAGGAACCTTTCGAGAAGCGATTGAGCCGCCTTGTATTAAGTATAATAGCTGGGATTGATCTATCTTCACTCACAAGCCCCAGTAAACCAGCAATTTTTCCAAACAAAGACTCACCTCAATTACAAATTCAGACCAGAGTTATCGACCCAACACGCAAACACGCACACACCAATCAATATATCTTTTGTCGACACTATCTAAAGAACAGCTGCATTCGTTTTTTCAAGCCCTGCAACACGAAAGATGCTATCAACGAAGAAACCTAAATCGCAAATTTTCGCGATCATCTTCATTTCCGCCCCGGATGATAGCACATAGACATTACTAAACTTATCACATGCAACGGAATGAGTTAATAAAAATAAATATAAAAAAACCGCATTCCTGCGGCTTTTTAAGCTGTTGAGGGAGTATGTGCTGCGAAAAATCAACGTCAAAAATTCGCCGGCGTATTCGCACTAATAATCTCAGCCTCGTCCGCCCCGATATTGCGAAACTTATGCGGCAATGTCGTCGGAAAGTAATACCCATCTCCGGCATTCAACACGCTCACCGAGCCATCCACGGTCAACTCAACCGTCCCGCGCGTCACCAACCCACACTCCTCACCTTCCGAGTGAACAATCGGCTCTTCCCCGGAACTTGCGCCAGGTGCGTATTGCTCGCGCAGCAAGCGCATCTGGCGGCTTGGTACCGAGGCGCCGATCAGCAGCAGGCGCAAACCATGGCGGCCGAGGTCGGGTTGTTCATTGGCGCGGAAGACGTATTGGTGTTCGCGCGGGGGTTGGTCGAAGGTGAAGAAGTCGGCCAGGGACATCGGTATGCCTTCGAGCAGCTTTTTCAGGGAGCTGACGGAGGGGCTGACGCGATTCTGTTCGATCAGGGAGATGGTGGCATTGGTCACGCCGCTACGCCGGGCCAGCTCGCGCTGGGAGAGTTTGTAGCTTTCGCGTACTAGTTTGAGTCGAGAACCCGTATCCATGACAGCCTTATGTGAGCAGTACTTAAGGGCAATGGGGGTGGGTGGCGGGTGCCGCGCGAGGGGCGCGGATCACGTTGCTCCCGTGTCCCGGAACCGTGAAAGGCGGCTATTAAATCACGTTTGCCGGTGTTGCTCAGCAGGTTCGATGGACGGTGGGGTAAAAGTCCTTCTTGCCATGGTAATGCAATCCTGTAGGCCTTCGCCTGCTCGCGACTCGGTGGCACATTCACCATTATTTTTGACTGGATGGCCGCCTTCGCGAGCAAGCTCGCTCCCACAGGAATTGGTGTTGTTCTGTAGGAGTGATGGCGCCTTTACAGGCCTCATCGCGAGCAGGCTCACTCCTACATTTGGATCTTTGGTGTTTCAGTCGGATTGATGTTGCATGTACTGGCAGGTAAAAAACCGGCGGGGTCTTGGGCCGCCGCCGGGGAGGTAACTTAAATGCCGAAGCGGTCGCGCAGCGAATAGTAGACGGCGCCGAGGGCGGTGAGCGGTGCGGAGAAGGTGCGGCCGCCGAGCATTGGCATGTGTGGCAGCGATGCGAAAGCATCGAAACGTTCGGCGTCGCCACGGATCATTTCCGAGATCAGCTTGCCGGCGAGGTGCGAGCAGGTGACGCCGTGGCCGCTGTAGCCTTGCATGTAGTAGGCGTTCTTTTCGATGCGACCGAATTGCGGCATGCGTGACATGGTCAGCAGGAAGTTGCCGGTCCAGCGGTAGTCGATCTTGACGTCTTTGAGCTGCGGGAAGGTCTTGAGGATCTTCGGGCGGATCAGTTGTTCGATGTCGTCCGGCTCCCGCGCGCCGTAGACCACGCCGCCGCCGTAGAGCAGACGGTTGTCGGCAGTCAGACGGTAGTAGTCCAGCAGGTAGTTGCAGTCTTCGACGCAGTAGTTGTTGGTGATCAGGCTGCGCGCCTGTTTCTCGGTCAACGGTTCGGTGACGACGATCTGCGAGCCGCACGGCATGCTTTTCGCGGTCACGCGGTTGTCGAGACCTTGCGGCAGATAAGCGTTTCCGGCGATCAGCAAGTACTTGGCGCGGACCTGGCCTTTGGCGGTGCGCACGACGTTGGGCTCGCCGTATTTGATTTCCACAGCAGCGGACTGCTCGTAGATTTTGCCGCCCAAACGCGTAATCGCCGCAGCTTCACCGAGGGCCAGGTTCAGCGGGTGAACGTGGCCGCCCTGCATGTCGAGCAGGCCGCCGACGTATGCATCGGAGCCGACTTCACGACGAATCTCAGCCGCGTCGAGCATCTTCAGATTGCGGTTGCCGTAACGTTCCCAGCCACGCTTCTGCTCAGCCAGACCGTTGAGTTGTTTCTTGTTCATCGCTGCGAAGATACCGCCCGGGCGGTAGTCGCATTGGATGTCGTATTCCTTGATGCGCGAACGGATGATATCGGCGCCTTCGAAGATCATGCTGCCGAGGATTTCTGCGGTCTTGTCGCCGTAGCGTTCTTCGATCACGTCGACGTCGCGACTGTACGAGTTGACCAGTTGACCACCGTTGCGACCGCTGGCGCCGTAGCCGACTTTCGCCGCTTCCAGCACCGTCACTTTATAGCCGGCTTCGGTGAGGAACAGCGCCGAGGACAGGCCGGTGTAACCGGCGCCGATGATGCAGACGTCGCACTCGACCGACTCTTCCAGAACCGGAAAGTCGATGACTTCATTGCGGGTGGCGGCGTAGTAGCTGTTTACGTGTTGCTGTTTCATACGTTTCTCCGAGGGCCGCCAATAAACGGCGACCACCGCTGTAATAGAGTCAGAGCTTGATCCAGGTCGCTTTCAGCTCGGTGTACTTGTCGAACGCGTGCAGCGATTTGTCGCGACCGTTGCCCGACTGTTTGAAGCCACCGAACGGTGCGGTCATGTCGCCGCCGTCGTACTGGTTGACCCAGACGCTGCCGGCACGCAGGCCACGGGCGAAGGTGTGCGCCTTGCTGAGGTTGCTGGTCCATACACCGGCGGCGAGGCCGAAGATGCTGTCGTTGGCGATCTGCAGCGCTTCTTCAGCGGTGTCGAAGGTGATCAGCGACAGCACCGGGCCGAAGATTTCTTCCTGGGCGATGGTCATCGCGTTGGTCACGCCGTCGAACAGCGCCGGTTGCACATACAGGCCGCCGGTTTCTTCGAGGGTGCGTTGGCCGCCGGCGATCAGTTCGGCGCCCTGCTCGCGACCGATGCTGATGTAGCGCAGCACGTTGTCGAGTTGACGCTGATCGACCACGGCACCGACGGTGGTGGCTGGATCGAGTGAATGACCCGGCTTCCACACTTGCAGCGCTTCCACCAACAGCGGAATGAATTGCTCGCGGATCGAACGCTCGACCAGCAAGCGCGAACCCGCAGTGCAGACTTCGCCCTGGTTGAAGGCAATGGCGCCGGCCGCTGCTTGTGCTGCCGCGCGCAAGTCCGGAGCGTCGGCAAACACCACGTTCGGGCTCTTGCCCCCTGCTTCGAGCCAGACGCGTTTCATGTTGCTTTGGCCTGCATAAATCATCAGTTGCTTGGCGATCGCCGTGGAGCCAGTGAAGGCCAGCACGTCGACGTCCATGTGCAACGCCAACGCTTTGCCGACGGTGTGGCCGAAGCCTGGCAGCACGTTGAACACGCCTTTCGGAATGCCGGCATCCAGCGCAAGTTGAGCGATGCGGATTGCAGTCAGCGGCGATTTTTCCGAAGGTTTCAGAATAAACGAATTGCCCGCCGCCAGTGCTGGAGCGAATTTCCAGCTGGCCATGATCAACGGGAAGTTCCACGGCACGATGGCCGCGACCACGCCGGAAGGCTCGCGAGTGACGAGGCCGAGTTGATCATGCGGTGTGGCGGCGACTTCGTCGTAGATCTTGTCGATGGCTTCGGCGCTCCAGCGGATCGCGTTGGCGGTCGCCGGGATATCGATGCTCATCGAATCGCTGATCGGTTTACCCATGTCGAGGGTTTCCAGCAGCGCCAGTTCTTCCTGGTTCTGCAGGATCAGATCGGCGAAGCGAATCAGGATGCGTTTGCGCTCGGCCGGGGCTTTTTTCGCCCACACGCCAGATTCAAAAGACTGGCGCGCGACTTCAACGGCGAGGTTGGCGTCGGCTTCATCGGTGCTGGCCACGGAGGCGAGGAAACGGCCGTCGACGGGGCTCAGGCATTCGAAGGTATCGCCACTGATGGCCGGGCGGTATTCACCGTTGATGAATGCGCGGGCTTCGATGGTCAGGGACTGGAAGCGTTGTTCCCAGTCGTTGCGGGTCGTTGTCATTGTTGTGGCTCGACAAGGGGGGAATTGGGGGTGTTGTCTGGCTGCGATGTCTGGCTTGAGATGGCTGCCCTCACCCTAGCCCTCTCCCAGGGGTAGAGGGGACCGATTGGGGGATGCTCAGAATCTCCGCCGACCTGAAAAATCTTTGCCGAATCCATAATCGGCTGGATCGTTCAGGTTGCCGGATATCTCAAGACAACCCGGTCAGTCCCCTCTCCCTCCGGGAGAGGGTTAGGGTGAGGGGCTCTTCAGCTTTTGAGGGCCTCAGCCAATCACACCGTATGCAGATACCAGTTGTACTCAAGGTCAGAAATCGAGTTCTCGAACTCGGCCAGCTCGCTCTCCTTACACGCGACAAACACGTCGATGTACATCGGGTCGATATAGCGGGCCATGACTTCGCTGTCGTCCAGCTCGCGCAGTGCGTCGCGCAGGTTGTTCGGCAGGCTCTGTTCATTCTGCTCGTAGCTGTTGCCTTCAACCGGAGCGCCCGGTTCGATCTGGTTGGTCAGACCGTGGTGAATACCGGCCAGCACCGAAGCCATCAACAGATACGGGTTGGCGTCGGCACCGGCAACACGGTGTTCGATGCGCACGGCGTCCGGCGAACCGGTCGGTACCCGCACGGCCACGGTGCGGTTGTCGATGCCCCAGCTCGGCGAGTTCGGTACGTAGAACTGCGCGCCGAAACGGCGGTACGAGTTGACGTTCGGGCAGAGGAACGCCATTTGCGCAGGCAGGGTCTCCAGCACACCGCCGATCGCGTGACGCAGTGCGGCGTTCTGCTCGGGATCCTCGCTGGCGAAGATGTTGTTGCCTTCTTTGTCCAGGATCGAAATGTGCACGTGCAGACCGTTGCCCGCCTGGCCCGGATACGGCTTGGCCATGAAGGTGGTGTCCATCTCGTGGTCGTAGGCGATGTTCTTCACCAGACGCTTGAGCAGGACGGCGTAGTCGCACGCCTTGATCGGGTCGGAGACGTGATGCAGGTTGACTTCGAACTGCGCCGGGGCGCTTTCCTTGACGATCGCGTCAGCCGGGATGCCCTGCTCTTTCGCGCCTTCGAGGATGTCTTGCAGGCAATCGACGTATTCGTCGAGATCGTCGATCAGATAGACCTGAGTCGACACCGGACGCTTGCCGGACACCGGCGAACGTGGCGATTGCGGACGGCCGTTCACGTTGTCCTGATCGATCAGATAGAACTCGAGTTCGAACGCCGCGCAGATGGTCAGACCGAGGTCGTCGAATTTGCGCACGACGTTGGCCAGCACTTCACGCGGGTCAGCGAAGAACGGCTGGCCTTCGATTTCGTGCATGGTCATCAGAAGTTGTGCGGTTGGGCGCTTTTGCCACGGCTCGATGCTCAGGGTGCCGGGGATCGGGTAGCAGATGCGGTCAGCGTCGCCGATGTCCAGACCCAGGCCAGTGCTTTCCACCGTGGAGCCATTGATGTCGAGCGCGAAAAGCGAGGCCGGCAGGTTGATGCCTTTCTCGTAAACCTTATGAAGACTGGTGCGTTCGATGCGCTTGCCGCGCACCACACCGTTCATATCCGCAATCAGAAGGTCGACGTACAAAACCTCAGGATATTTCTTAAGGAATGCGTTTGCTTCGTTGAGTTGAACGGTACGCAGAGGGACCGACATGATGCACCTATTTAGCTGTTAATTATTATGTTCACTGCTGTTTCGCCGAGCCAGTCAACCCGAACGGCAAAGTGAAGTCAATAGCGAACAGATGACCGCTCAGGGTTTATTTTTCGGGCTTTTTTTAACACCTTCGCGCCAATACAGGCGCCGCAGCCCCGAGATTCATGAAGATTTGATGAACGGCGTTTAGAATTTTTTACATGGCAGTTGTTAATTAAAATCAACGAGGCTAAGCTCCGGAAAAGCTCGTTCAAGTGTCAAACTTCGAGGTGAATAAAAATGGCATTCAAGCCATTGATCGGCGTTACTGCGTGCGTCAAACAGATTGGCCTGCACCCCTATCACATCAGCGGCGACAAGTACGTACGTGCTGTCAGCGTTGGCGCTCAGGGGTTGCCAGTGGTCATTCCTTCCCTTGGCAACCTGACTGAAATCGAAGACCTGCTCGGTCAACTCGACGGTCTGCTGCTGACCGGCTCGCCTTCCAACGTGGAACCTTTCCACTATCAAGGCCCGGCCAGCGCTCCCGGCACGGATCACGATCCGGCGCGGGATGCCACCACCCTTCCTTTATTGCGTGCAGCCATTGCGGCGGGCGTTCCGGTGCTCGGCATTTGCCGTGGCTTCCAGGAAATGAACGTGGCATTCGGCGGCAGCCTGCATCAGAAGGTGCATGAGCTGCCGGGCATGCTCGATCACCGTGAAGCCGACAGCCCTGATGTGGCCGTGCAATACGCACCGGCCCATGCGGTGACGGTATTGGGCGGCGGCGTGTTCGAAGCGCTGGAGCTGCCGGGCGAGTTCCAGGTCAACTCGATTCACAGCCAGGGCATCGACCGCCTCGCCCCCGGCCTGCGGGCCGAAGCGGTGGCGCCGGACGGCTTGATCGAGGCGGTCTCGGTCGAGCACAGCCCGACTTTCGCCCTCGGCGTGCAATGGCACCCGGAATGGCAAGTGCTCGACAACCCGAACTACCTGAAGATTTTCCAGGCATTCGGCGCGGCTTGCCGACAACGGGCGGCGCGGCGCAATAAGCGCTGACACAACCAAGAATCCATAACGATTTACTGCCCCCACGGAAGTCGGGTGTGCCTGCGCGCATCCGTCATTCGTGAACAGCAACACCCGTAATAACAACAAGTACGACCCAGGCAGCCAGGACGGCGGCGCCGAACAAGCCGGATGGCAGGAGCAAGACCGTCAGATCAATACAAAACCCTGTGGGAGCGAGCTTGCTCGCGAAAGCGGTGTGTCAGGTAACAACGATGTCGGCTGACACGACGTCTTCGCGAGCAAGCTCGCTCCCACAAGGAGATGTGATCCGAGCGGGAATGCACCTGCAGGCTTGCAATCCACTTAAGCCCGGCCACATTGGCCGCGCGAACGAAACCTGTTGGGAGTTTCACATGGCAAACGCCTCCAGCACTTACAGGAAGGCACTTGAAGGTCATCAGCAACCGAAAAAGGTTCTGGTGAAAGTCGATCGTGTCACCAAGAAGTTCGACGAAACCGTGGCCGTGGACGATGTGTCCCTGGAGATCCATCAGGGCGAGATCTTCGCCCTGCTCGGTGGCTCCGGTTCGGGCAAATCGACCCTGCTGCGCATGCTCGCCGGTTTCGAGCGCCCGACCGAAGGGCGGATTCTGCTCGACGGCGTGGACATCACCGACATGCCGCCGTACGAGCGGCCGATCAACATGATGTTCCAGTCCTACGCGCTGTTCCCACACATGACCGTTGCGCAGAACATCGCCTTCGGCCTCAAGCAAGATCGTTTGCCGGCCAGCGAAATCGATGCCCGTGTCGATGAAATGCTGCGTCTGGTGCACATGACCCAATACGCCAAACGCCGCCCGCACCAGTTGTCCGGCGGCCAGCGCCAGCGCGTCGCCCTCGCCCGCTCGCTGGCCAAGCGTCCGAAGCTGTTGCTGCTCGACGAGCCAATGGGTGCGCTGGATAAAAAGCTGCGTTCGCAGATGCAACTGGAACTGGTGCAGATCATCGAACGCGTTGGCGTGACCTGCGTGATGGTGACTCACGACCAGGAAGAAGCCATGACCATGGCCGAGCGCATCGCGATCATGCACCTCGGCTGGATCGCGCAGATCGGCAGTCCGGTCGACATCTATGAAGCCCCGGTCAGCCGCATGGTCTGCGAATTCATCGGCAATGTGAACGCCTTCGACGGCACCGTGGTGGAAGACCTTGAAGGTCACGCGATCATCCACAGCCCGGACTTGCAGCAGAAGATCTACGTCGGTCACGGCGTCAGCACCTCGGTGCAGGACAAGTCGGTCACCTACGCGATCCGTCCGGAAAAAATGCTCGTCAGCACCACCCAACCGGAGTTCCGCTACAACTGGTCCGAAGGCAAGGTGCATGACATCGCCTACCTCGGCGGTCACTCGGTGTTCTACGTCGAATTGCCCGGCGGCAAAATCGTCCAGTCGTTCATGGCCAACGCCGAACGCCGTGGCGCGCGCCCGACCTGGGACGACAAAGTCTACGTCTGGTGGGAAGACGACAGCGGCGTGGTACTGCGCTCATGAAAACCTTCAATCAGCAATTCCTGCGCCTGGTGCCCAGCGGGCGAAAACTGGTGATCGGCATCCCGTTCATCTGGCTGTTCCTGTTCTTCATGCTGCCGTTCTTTCTGGTGATGAAGATCAGCTTCTCGGAAGCCGCGCTGTCGATCCCGCCGTACTCGGAGATCTACACCTACGCCGAACAGAAATTCCAGCTGCTGCTGAACATCGGCAACTACACCATGCTCGGCGAAGACGAGTTGTACCTGTCGGCCTACCTCGGCTCGCTGAAGGTCGCGGCGCTGAGCACGATGATGTGTCTGCTGATCGGTTTCCCGATGGCCTACGCGATCACCAAGACCGGCAAGGAAACGCAAAACGTCCTGCTGCTGTTGATCATGATGCCGACCTGGACCGCGATCCTGATCCGCGTTTACGCGTGGATGGGCATCCTCAGTAACAACGGTTTGCTCAACGCGTTTCTGATGTGGACGGGGCTGACCGATCACCCGATCGAGATCCTCAACACCAACACTGCGGTGTATATCGGTGTGGTTTACGCCTACCTGCCGTTCATGGTGTTGCCGCTGTACGCCAACCTGGTCAAGCACGATGGCAGCCTGCTGGAAGCCGCGCAGGATCTGGGTTCGAGCAACTTCAACAACTTCTGGAAAATCACCGTGCCGCTGGCCAAGAACGGCATTATTGCCGGCTGCATGCTGGTGTTCATTCCGGTGGTCGGCGAGTTCGTGATTCCGGAACTGTTGGGTGGCCCGGAGACGCTGATGATCGGTCGCGTGCTGTGGCAAGAGTTCTTCAATAACCGCGACTGGCCGGTGGCGTCTGCGCTGGCGGTGGTGATGCTGTTGATCCTGATTGTGCCGATTCTGCTGTTCAACCGCAGCCAGGCCAAAGAGATGGAGGCACGGGGATGAAACGCTTCGGTTTTTCCAAATTCATGCTGATCTTCGGTCTGGTGTTCATTTATCTGCCGATGCTGATTCTGGTGATCTACTCGTTCAACGCCTCGAAACTGGTGACGGTGTGGGGTGGCTGGTCGGTGAAGTGGTACGTCGGCTTGCTCGACAACACGCAACTGATGGGCTCGGTGGTGCGCTCGCTGGAAATCGCCTGCTACACCGCGATTGCCGCCGTCGCACTGGGCACCCTCGCCGCGTTCGTGCTGACTCGTGTGACACGCTTCAAGGGCCGCACGCTGTTCGGTGGTCTGGTCACCGCGCCGTTGGTGATGCCTGAGGTGATCACCGGTCTGTCGCTGTTGCTGCTGTTCGTGGCCATGGCGCAGTTGATTGGCTGGCCGCAGGAACGTGGCATCGTTACGATCTGGATCGCCCACACCACGTTTTGTGCCGCTTATGTCGCGGTGGTAGTCTCCGCCCGCCTTCGCGAACTGGACCTGTCGATCGAAGAAGCGGCGATGGATCTCGGTGCGAAGCCGTTCAAGGTGTTTTTCCTGATCACCATTCCCATGATTGCGCCGTCGCTGGCGGCGGGCGGGATGATGTCGTTCGCCTTGTCGCTGGATGACCTGGTGTTGGCCAGCTTCGTCTCCGGGCCGGGTTCGACGACCCTGCCGATGGAAGTGTTCTCGGCGGTACGTCTGGGTGTGAAGCCTGAGATCAACGCCGTGGCCAGCCTGATTCTGCTGGCGGTGTCGCTGGTGACTTTCCTGGTCTGGTACTTCGGCCGCAAGGCAGAAGCCAACCGCAAAAAAGCGATTCAGGAAGCGATGGATCAGACGGCGCATGAGTCGTGGCAACCTCAGCAATCCGCAGCAACTGCTTAACCTGTATCCCTCACCCCGCCCCTCTCCTATGGGAGAGGGTCAGGGTGAGGGGGCTTTGCGTAACGTGAATAAAAAGAATGGAGTTGTACCGATGAAAATGTTTGGCAGGACTCTGCTGACACTGTCCTTAATGGGCGCAATGGTCATGGGCGCCCAGGCCAACGACAAGGTGCTGCGTGTTTACAACTGGTCCGATTACATCGCGCCGGACACCGTCAAGAAGTTCGAAGACGAGACCGGCATCCGCGTGACCTACGACGTCTTCGACAGCAACGAGACCCTTGAGGCGCGCTTGCTGGCGGGCAAATCCGGTTACGACCTGGTCGTGCCGTCGAACAGTTTCTTGGCCAAGCAGATCAAGGCCGGCGTGTATCAGACGCTGGATAAATCGAAGCTGCCGAACTGGAAGAATCTCAACCCGGTGCTGCTGAAAAACGCCGCCGCCAGTGATCCGGACAACGCCCACGCGTTCCCGTACATGTGGGGCTCGATCGGCATCGGTTTCAACCCGGCCAAGGTCAAGGAAGTGCTCGGCGCCAACGCCCCGACCAATTCCTGGGACTTGTTGTTCAAACCGGAAAACGCTGAAAAACTGAAAGCCTGCGGCATCAGTTTCCTCGACTCGCCGACCGAAATGATCCCGGCCGCCCTGCACTACCTGGGCTACCCGGTGAATGACAGGGACACCGCGCACATCAAGGAAGCCGAGGCGCTGTTCATGAAGATTCGCCCGAACGTGGCGTACTTCCACTCCTCGAAATACATCTCGGATCTGGCCAACGGCAACATCTGCGTCGCGGTCGGTTACTCCGGTGACGTGCTGCAGGCCAAGGCCCGCGCGGTGGAATCGGGTAACAACGTGGTCATCGACTACAGCATTCCCAAGGAAGGTGCTGGCAGTTTCTACGACATGGTCGCGATCCCGCGTGATGCGGCAAACGTCGAGAACGCTTACCTGTTCATGGACTTCCTGATGCGCCCGGACATCATCGCCGAGATCACCAACAGCAACGGCTACAGCAACGCCAACGCGGCGGCGACGCCATTGGTGGATGAAGCGATCCGCAACGATCCGGGTTCGTATCCGTCGCAAGCGGTGATGGCCACGTTGTATGCGGTGCCGGATCAGCCGATTGCCACCCAGCGAATCATGACCCGCGGCTGGACGCGGGTGAAACTCGGTAAATAGAACAAGCGCAAATCCAAATGTGGGAGCAAGCTTGCTCGCGAAAGCGGTGGGTCAGGCTATGCAGATGTTGAATGAACCGACGCCTTCGCGAGCAAGCTCGCTCCCACAGGGACGGTGTTGACTCGAAAAATCATTGATTTCCCGTTCACGCAGCGCCTTACCACCGCTGCACCCTGCTATGAACGGCCTCACCTGGCTCCCTCGGCTCGGGTGAATTCTCAGGCGCCTTCGGGCGCCTTTTTTTGTGCCTTCAGATCAGCGGCCAGTCTTGCAGAACCCGATAGCGCCCCTTGTGCGATTCGAACAGGGCAAAACGTTCGGCGCGCATGAAGAACTCCGGCGGCGTGGCGGATTCCGGCTCCGGCGCACGGTAGTCTCTAGCCAACGTCAGATGCGGGCGAAACTCGCGGGGGGTCTCTTCAAAGCCAAACGGCAACATTGCCTGCTCCAGCGCATAGACCAAGCGCAGCAACGCCTGCGGGGCCTGCTCCGGCGCCAGCGACAACACCCCGGCGCGATGCCAGACCTGCAAACGATCCAGCGAAACCTTTAACGCCTCCCCCGGCGTGCGCACTTGCGCGGCGGCCTCGCAGACTTCATTGATCTGCGCCAATGGTACAGCGCCCAGAAACAACAGCGTGAGGTGGAAATTGTCCGGCGGCACCGGCTTACCGGTTCGCAAACCCAACTCCCCGCGCCACTGAGCGATCGCCTTCCGCTGCGCCGGCGGGCAATCGAGGGCAAAAAACAGTCGCTTCGCTTCATCGGTCATGGCCCTGCTCCCTGTTCATCGTGATCCGCCGGATTCTACACAGCCTGATCTGACGACTCGTGACAGGTAGCTATAGTTCAAGGATTGCCATCAACCGGAGGCCGCCATGCGCGCGATCCTCAGCAAAGAACCGTGGTGGGCCCGACCGCCGCATCCCGGACAGGACGAAACCGAACTGGAATGGGGCTGGTTGGTGCATTACAGCGAGGGTGAGCCGCGCTTCGAGTTCGTCCGTGAACGGCCGACGGACGAGCAGATCCGCAACCGCAAAAGCTGCAGAATCACCCCCTCACCCGAGTGAGGCCCCCTGTAGGAGCTGCCGAAGGCTGCGATCTTTTGATCTTGTTTTTTACAATCAACATCAAAAGATCGCAGCCTTCGGCAGCTCCTACGGGGATGTGTGTGAGCGTCAGGGTTCGAGGATGTTTTTGAAACCGCCAAAGATCATGCGCTGACCATCAAACCCCATCGGGTTGACGTCCGGTTGCATGCGCGGGTCTTCCATCATTTTTGCCATGCCGGCATCACGGGTGGCTTTGTCCGGCCAGATCAGCCAGCCAGATGAAACTGTTTCGCCTTCCTTGAGCTTTACCGCCATCGGAAATGACGTGACCTTGCCCTCCGGCACGTCATCGCCCCAGCACTGCACCACATCCAGTGCGCCGTATTCCTTGAACAGTTTCGCCGCGATTTCACAGTGTTTTTTGTACTGCTCACGATTGGCGTTCGGCACCGGCGCTACGAAAATATCGATGTAAGCCATGATCACTCTCCTTGCACGTTGGGTTCGATCTGCTGATTGGTCGATTGCGGTGGCTGCCATTCGACAGGACTCACGCCCAAGCCGACCGACGGTTCTTCACCCTCACCCAGATTGCGCTCGACCTGACCGGCCATGTGCAGGGTGCCGGCCATGACGCCGGTGGTCGGGTTTTGCACCAGCTTCAGCCAGGCTTTATCGAAGGTGCTGCCCAGACTGCTGCGGATCAGCGCTTCACTGTCGGGCCGGTCATTGGCCTGAATGATCGCGCGAATGCCGGCTACACCCACCGAAATCAATCCGCCAGCCAGTTTTCCGGCCGCAGCGGCTACTGCGCTGGCCGCACCGCGCGGGGCCATTTCCGCTTCCATCCGTTGGCTGGCGCGCTTAGCCACCGGGGCCATGCCGGCATCCGTCGAGGCAATGCCCTTGGCGCCGCCCTCGGTGTGTATCTTGTCGATCAGCGCGGCGTAGGCCGGCAGCGTGTTCAGCGGCTCGGTACTGATGACCTGATACAGCGAAGCATCGCGCGCCGGTGGTGGGCCAAGCGCAATGGCCGGGACTTTCTGCAAGCGTCCGTTGAGCTGACCAACGGGCACACCATGGCGTTGGGCGATGAGCGGCATCTGCTGCGCCATCAGTTGCGCATAGAACGCCGTCGCTTGGCCGAGAATCGCATCCGGATCGATTTCCACCGCCACTGGCGCCAGCACCCTTTCCTGATATTGCTCAAGCAGATACGCCGCCAGCCGCTTGGCCGATGCATCTTGCTCGCCGCCGGCATTGATCGTGTACCAGCTGACCTTCATCGACAGCCATTCCTGGGTCCAGTAGCTGCTGAACCACGGAATGAAATTTTCTTCAGTTTGCTGATAGACCCGAGTGCGCCAATGTTCCATCGAGCCACGGGCGAATACCTTTACTTGATCGGTGGACTGCTGCGAAGCGCTGACGATTTCCCGGTCGATCTGCTGCCAGGTCTGCGGCGAGACGAACACCGCTTGCGGCGCTGACACCGGGGCCCGCGCCGAAGTGGCGCAGCCGGCCAGCAACAACAGTGCGGCGACGAGCAGCGCACGCGGGTTCACGGTTGAGATTTCCTTTAAATGGGCGCAAGCAGATTTGAGTATAGGTGTGTGCGTCGGACCATTTGTCCGCTGTCGCGAAAACTCCGCAGATCCCCTGTGGGAGCGAGCTTGCTCGCGAATGCGGTGTATCAGACACATATGAATCGACTGGCTCGACGCCTTCGCGAGCAAGCTCGCTCCCACAGGGGTCTGCGACAACCATCACTGCCATCGATATTCACCATCGCCACGATTGCCTTCCGCCGACCGCCCATGAAAGGCACGATTAGCCCATCCGAAACACAACGAGGAGTTCACAGCATGATTCACACCCACGTCACACTCTCGGTGAGTTTCCCGGTGTTCGGCAGCAACTATTACGACCAGCACGTCGTGTCGCACAAGGCGCAGGCACTGGTGTTCAACGAAGATTTCGAAGATCTGCTGATGCCCGCCGCGAGCAATCATTTCAGCAATGAAGTGGTCGGCCTCAACGATCAGTTCCGTTTTCTGAGCGACATTCTCGCCACCCATTTGCTGGACATCGAGGCCTCCGTGCCTGCGCGATCCAGCGTCCGGGCGAGCGCTCACTTTTAATTAAAAGGCCAAACAAAAAGGGCGTCCCATCGCAGGACGCCCTTTTTGCGTTCAATCAATCATCATCCCGATCGCGATAGTAACGACGCCCGTCGCGGCGATCATCACGGTCATCCCAACGTCGATCGTGGTCGTAATTGCGGCCATGATCGCGGTCGTAATGCCGGCCATGGCGGTGGTCATCATCAAAATCCGCGACACAGCCGCCGAGCATCACGGCGGCGGTCACGGTCAACAGCATCGTTGTTGCGCGCTTCATTCAACACTTCCCTAAAACCAAGGTCTTGACGACGGAATCGGCCACGCTGCCCACGCCTTCAGGACGCGGTGCGCGCAGCCGCAGATACGACCGGGCAAAACGCCGTTGATTCACTGGCCACCATCGACCGTTTGTCGCCCCGCCCGCGCTGCCCAAACAGCGGCGAAATGCCACCTATACTCCTTGCAACCTAGCCCCACGCAATGGATCTGCGCCCTCAATAACAACAAGCAGAGGTGGATCATGGTCTGGCAGCAAATCTACGACCCGTTCGGCAATCCGGTGATCTCCACGCTCATGGCCGCTGTGCCGGTGGTGGTGATGCTGGCGGCGCTGGCGTTTTTCCACGTCAAGGCGCATCTGGCGGCGCTGCTGGCGCTGGCGTCCGCCCTGCTGATTTCGATTTTTGCCTTCGGCATGCCGGCAAGCATGGCTGGCTCTGCGGCGTTGTTTGGCGCGGCGAATGGCTTGCTGCCAATCGGTTGGATCGTCCTCAACATCATCTTTCTCCATCGCCTGACCACCGAGAACGGCTCGTTCAAAGTGCTGCAGGATTCTCTCGCACGCATCACCGATGACCGACGTCTGCAGTTGCTGCTGATCGCCTTCTGCTTCGGTGCATTTTTCGAAGGCGCGGCGGGATTCGGTACCCCGGTGGCGGTGACCGGGGCGATTCTGATCGGTCTCGGGTTTTCGCCGTTGGCCGCGTCGGGTCTGGCGCTGATCGCCAACACCGCGCCAGTCGCATTCGGCGCACTCGGTACGCCGATCATCACCCTGGCCAAAGTCACCGGGCTGGATGAAATGGAGCTGTCGATGATGGTCGGTCGGCAGTTACCGTTCTTCTCGGTGCTGGTGCCGTTCTGGTTGATCTGGGCGTTTGCCGGGTGGCGCAAGATGCTGGAGATCTGGCCGGCGATTCTGGTGGCTGGGGTGAGCTTCGCCGTGCCGCAGTTTCTGGTGTCGAACTACCACGGGCCGATGCTGGTGGACGTGATCGCCGCGTTGATTTCCATGGCCTGTCTGACATTGTTTTTAAAGGTGTGGAAACCGGCGACCATTCACACCTCGGCAGCTCTTTCAGGGCGAGTCGATAACTCCAAAGTCGAAGAAGAGAAAGTCACCGCCAGCGCCGCGTTCAGCGATCAGGCGCGTCCGGCGGTGATGCGCGCGTGGATGCCGTGGATCATCCTCACCGTGTTCGTGTTTGCCTGGGGCACGCAGGGCTTCAAGAATATGTTCGACGTGCGCCCGGCGATTGATCCGGTCACGCATTCGGCCAAACTCGACCCCTCGGGCAAACCGGTGAACGAGGCTAATCCGATCTTCGCGCCGGCGGTGACCTTCACCACCCTGCACCTGCAGATCGAAAAAGTGCCGCCAGTGGTGGCCGCGCCGAAAGCCGAGGAAGCGGTGTACAAATTCACCTGGTTCACCGCCACTGGCAGCGGGATTCTGCTGGCAGCGATTGTCGGTGGGTTGCTGATGGGCTATTCGATTCCACAACTGATCAAGCAGTACCTGCGCACGTTGTGGGTGGTGCGGTTTTCGCTGATCACCATTGCGGCGATGTTGGCGCTGGGGTTCCTCACGCGCTATTCAGGGCTCGACGCGACCATGGGTCTGGCGTTTGCGGCGACGGGGATTTTCTATCCGATGTTCGGCACGTTGCTCGGTTGGCTGGGTGTGGCGTTGACCGGTTCGGATACCGCGTCGAACGTATTGTTTGGTGGTTTGCAGCGAGTGACTTCGGAACAGCTCGGCATCAGTCCGATCCTCATGGCAGCGGCGAACAGTTCCGGTGGGGTGATGGGCAAAATGGTCGATGCGCAATCGATTGTGGTCGCCTCCACCGCGACACGCTGGTACGGGCATGAGGGCGAGATTCTGCGCTACGTGTTCTTCCACTCGATTGTGCTGGCGATTCTGGTCGGCGGGCTGGTGACGTTGCAGGCGTATGTGGCGCCGTTTACACATATGGTGGTTGGCTCGCATTAGCCAGCTACACCCCATTCCCCTGTGGGAGCGAGCTTGCTCGCGAAGGCGTCCGTTCAGTCAGTGAAGAGGTTGACTGTGCCGGCCTCCTCGCGAGCAAGCTCGCTCCCACAGGTCTGAGGCTGTGAATGCAAAGGTGTTTACAGCGCCAGACAATTAATGAGCCACACGCATAACTCTATAGCGAAAATCCGACAAAACCTTTTCCTCTTTCCGGCAGTCACTCCTTAACGAGACCGGCGATGACGCTGGCTGCCCGCTTGGGCCATCCACGACCCAGCTGCCCTGATGAAGAGAAAAGGAATCGAACCATGACGATTTCCCGACGCAGATTTCTGATCCTCGGCGCCGTGACCGCCACCGCGTTCGCAATGCCGCCGTTTATCAGCCTCAAGGCCTACGCCGCCAATCTGGAGAAACCGGCCATGAGTAAAGTGACCATCAACGTCAACGGCAAGCCACGTGCGCTTGACGTCGACACCCGCACCACCCTGCTCGATGCCTTGCGCGAGCACTTACACCTGACCGGCAGTAAAAAAGGCTGCGACCACGGCCAGTGTGGCGCCTGTACGGTGATCGCTGATGGCCGACGCATCAACTCGTGCCTGACCCTGGCGGTGATGCATGAAGGCAGCGAGATTACGACCATCGAAGGCCTCGGCATGCCGGACAATCTGCACCCGATGCAGGCCGCGTTCATCAAGCATGACGGCTATCAGTGTGGCTATTGCACACCGGGGCAGATCTGCTCGGCGGTGGCGGTGATCAAAGAGATCCGCGACGGCATTCCCAGCCATGTCAGTGAGAGCCTGACCGAGCAACCGCAACTGATCGCCAGTGAGTTTCAGGAACGCATGAGCGGCAATATCTGCCGCTGCGGGGCTTACTCGAACATCATTGAAGCGATTACTGAAGTCGCGGAGGTGCCGGCATGAGACCGTTCAATTACAGCCGCGCCGACTCCCCCGCCGCGGCCGCTGCGCAAGCCGCTCAAGTCGAAGGTGCGCGGTTCATCGCTGGCGGCACCAACCTGCTCGACCTGATGAAACTCGACATCGAAACCCCGCTGCATTTGATCGACGTCAATCACCTCGGCCTGGATCAGATCGAGGCCACGCCCGAAGGCGGCGTGCGCATCGGCGCGCTGGTGCGCAATACCGACCTGGCGGCTGATCAGCGCATCAGAAAAGACTACGCCCTGCTCTCCCGTGCCTTGCTCGCCGGGGCTTCCGGACAGTTGCGCAACATGGCGAGCACCGCCGGCAACCTGCTGCAACGCACGCGCTGCCCGTACTTCTACGACACCCATCAGGCCTGCAACAAACGCCAACCCGGCAGCGGTTGTGCAGCGATCGGCGGGGTCAGTCGGCAGTTGGGGATTATCGGCGTCAGCGACGCGTGCATCGCCACACACCCGAGCGACATGGCGATTGCCATGCGCGCGCTCGATGCGCAGATTGAAACGGTGAAACCCGATGGCACGACTCGCAGCATTGCGATAGCCGACTTTCACCAGTTGCCCGGCACCACGCCGAACATCGAAACCAGCCTCACCCCCGGCGAATTCATCACCTCGGTGACACTGCCCGCACCGCTTGGCGGTACCCACGTTTATCACAAGGTGCGAGATCGCTCGTCCTATGCGTTCGCCCTGGTCTCGGTCGGTCTGATCCTGCAAAAGGACGGCAGCGGCCGCATCGCCGTCGGCGGTATCGCGCCGAAACCATGGCGGGTTGAAGCCGCCGAGGCGTTGCTGCCCCAAGGCGCCAAAGCCGTCAGTGCACGCCTGCTCGACGGCGCCACGCCGACCCACGACAACCAATTCAAACTGACCCTGGTCGAGCGCACGCTCGGTTCGGTGTTGGCGCAAGCGAGGGATGAAGCATGAAATTCGACACGCCCGCCACCACCAACCCGATCGACCAGTTGAAGGTTATCGGCCAACCCACCGACCGTATCGAAGGCCCGTTGAAAACCAGCGGTCAGGCGCCTTACGCCTACGAGCAACATGAGGCGGTGGCCAATCAGGCTTACGGTGTCATGGTCGGCTCGGCCATCGCCAAGGGGCGGATCAACAACATCGATCTTGAGGCAGCCAAAGCCGCGCCGGGTGTGCTGGCCATCGTCACCGCCGCCAACGCCGGCAAACTCGGCAAAGGCAAATACAACGCCGCCCATTTATTGGCCGGGCCCGAGATTCAGCACTATCACCAGGCTGTCGCGTTGGTGGTGGCCGAGACGTTCGAGCAAGCCCGCGCCGCTGCGCAAATGGTCAAGGTCGACTACGTCGCGAGCAACGGCGAATTCGATCTGACCAGCGTGCGCGACCAAGGCGTCGAGCCGAAAGAGGAGTTGCCCGACGTCAGCCACGGTGATTTCGCCAAGGCGTTCGCCGCTGCGCCGGTGCAGTTCGATCAGACCTACACCACGCCGGATCAGTCCCACGCGATGATGGAACCGCACGCCACGCTGGCGGCGTGGAAAGGCGATCAACTGACCCTGTGGACATCGAATCAGATGATTGCCTGGAGCGTCGGCGACATCGCCGCCACCCTCGGTCTGCCCAAGGAAAAAGTCCGGCTGATTTCGCCGTACATTGGCGGTGGTTTCGGTGGCAAATTGTTCGTGCGCGCCGATGCGATTCTTGCCGCCCTCGGTGCGCGCATGGCTGGCAGGCCGGTGAAGGTCGCCCTCGCCCGCCCGCAGATCGCCAACAACACCACTCACCGCCCGGCGACGATTCAGCGCATTCGCATGGGCGCGACGGCGGACGGCAAACTCACCGCAATCGCTCACGAAGGCTGGTCGGGCAATCTGGCGGAAGGCAAAGTCGAAGTCGCGGCGCAGCCAAGTCAGTTGTTGTACGCCGCTGAAAATCGGTTGGTCAGCATGCGTCTGGCTCCCTTGGACCTACCGGAAGGCAACGCCATGCGCGCACCCGGCGAAACGCCGGGGCTGATGGTCCTGGAAATCGCCATGGACGAGATGGCCGAGCAGCTCAAACTTGATCCGATCCAGTTCCGCATTCTCAACGACACCCAGGTCGATCCGGTGAAAACCGAGCGGCCGTTTTCGCAGCGGCGCCTGATCGAATGCCTGCAGACCGGTGCCGATAAATTCGGTTGGGACCAGCGCACTGCGCAACCGGGTACACGGCGTGAGGGTCGCTGGCTGATCGGCATGGGTGTCGCGGCGGCGATCCGCAACAATCTGTTGGTCAAGTCGGGCGCGCGGGTGCGGCTGGAGCGCGATGGCAAGATCACGGTGGAAACCGACATGACCGATATCGGCACTGGCAGTTACACGATCATTGCGCAGACGGCGGCCGAGATGATGGGCGTTGGCTTGAAGGATGTCAGCGTGCATCTGGGCGATTCGAGTTTTCCGGTGTCGGCAGGCTCCGGCGGGCAATTCGGTGCCAACTGCTCGACCGCCGGGGTGTACGCCGCGTGCATGAAACTGCGTGAGGCGGTGGCTGGCAAACTGGGGATGGCGGCGGATCAGGCGGATTTTATCGACGGTCAGGTGCGGCTCGGCGACAAGAGCGTGCCGTTGCGCAACGCTGCGCAGGACGGCGTTGTGGTGGCCGAGGACAGCATCGAATTTGCCGACCTGGCCGAGAAGTATCAGCAGTCAACGTTTGGTGCGCATTTCGTTGAGGTGGCGGTGGATGCGGCGACCGGTGAAGTGCGTGTACGACGCATGTTGGCGGTGTGCGCGGCCGGACGGATTCTCAACCCGAAAGCGGCGCGCAGTCAGGTGATCGGCGCGATGACCATGGGTGTCGGTGCAGCGCTGATGGAAGAGTTGGCGGTGGACAAGAAACTGGGCTTTTTCGTCAACCATGATCTGGCCGGGTATGAAGTGCCGGTGCATGCCGACATTCCCCATCAGGAGGTGATTTTTCTTGATGAGACTGATCCGGTATCTTCGCCGATGAAGGCCAAGGGTGTTGGTGAACTGGGAATTTGCGGGGTCAGTGCGGCGGTGGCGAATGCGATTTACAACGCCACCGGGGCACGGGTGCGGGAGTATCCGATCACCCTTGATAAAATCCTCTCTTCACTGCCGGAGATGATCTGAACCACCTGAAAGAGCCCCTCACCCTAACCCTCTCCCAGAAGGAGAGGGGACTGATCCGGGGATATTTGAGGGCTGCACCGACTTGAACGTCCTGCTGTGAATCCACAATCGACACAGCACATTCAGGTCGATGGATAGCGCTTTGCTGTAAATCCATAATCAACTCCGTCTCTCAGGGCGATGTATGACGCCAGACACCTCGGTCTGCCCCCTCTCCCTCTGGGAGAGGGCTGGGGTGAGGGAAATTGGAGAGTTTCACCGACCTGAAAGCTCCAATGTGAATCCATAATCGACTCGGTCTCTCAGGTCGATGTCTGACCCAAGACACCTCGGTCGGCTCCCTCTCGCTCTGGGAGAGGGCTGGGGTGAGGGGAAATCAGGTAGCGCACTAGCATGGGGTGCAAGTGCGCTACCTGACAGCTTTCAGTCCGCTCGTGGATACTGCTCGGCACTCACCTGCTCCATCCAATCCACAACTTTGCCGTCCAGCACTTCAGCAATCGCGATATGCGTCATCGCCGTAGTCGGCGCCGCCCCGTGCCAATGCTTGGCCCCCGGCGCAATCCACACGGCATCCCCAGGACGAATCTCACGCACCGGCTGCCCCCACTCCTGCACGAAACCGAAACCCGCCGTGACGATCAAGGTCTGTCCCAACGGATGCGTGTGCCACGCGGTACGCGCGCCCGGCTCAAACGTCACCGTCGCACCACTGACCCGCGCCTCGTCTGTGCCTTTGAACGGCGCATCGACACGGACAGTGCCAGTGAACCAATCCGCCGGACCTCTGGCCGAAGCTTGTGAGCCATTGGGTGTCACGGTCACGCGGGGATTGTCATTGGCCTGCACCTCGCCCGCCAACAGAGAAAGGGTCAACGCAGAAGCGGCAATCGGGTTCATGGCAATTCCTCCAGATAATCAATGCCACTACTTTACCCAGCCGCACTCTTCCGATAATCGACTAGAATTCAAAAAAACTTATGCAGGACACTCATCAATGCTTCGGGAAAATGCCACCGACCTGCTCGCCTTCCTCGCCGTAGCGCGCGAGCGCAGCTTTACCAAAGCGGCGGCCAAACTCGGCGTTTCGCAATCGGCACTGAGTCACACGATTCGCGCACTTGAGGCACGTTTAGGCCTGCGCCTGCTGACCCGTACCACCCGCAGCGTCTCGCCCACCGAGGCCGGCGAACACCTGCTGCAAACCATCGGCCCACGCTTCGAAGAAATCGAACTGGAACTCGCGGCCCTGAGTAACCTGCGCGACACCCCGGCCGGCAAGATCCGCCTCAACGCCACCGACCATTCGCTGGACTGGCTGCTGCGCCCGGTGCTCAAGAACTTTCTGCCGAAGTACCCGGACATCAGCGTCGAGGTAAGCTGCGACTATGGTTTCGTCGACATCGCCGGCCAAGGTTTCGACGCTGGCGTGCGCTTGGGCGAGGACGTCGCGCAAGGCATGATCGCCACCCGCATCGGCCCCGACATGCGCATGGCGGTGGTGGGTTCACCCACCTATTTCGCCAAACGAACCGCGCCGCAAACGCCACGGGATCTGACCGATCACGCCTGCAACAACCTGCGCCTGCCCACCAACGGCGGGTTGTACAGTTGGGAATTCGAAAAGGCTGGCGAAAGCCTGAAAGTGCGGGTGTCCGGGCAAATCACCCTGAACGGCGTCTACCCGCTGCTCGACGCTGCGCTGGACGGTTTCGGCCTGAGTTACATCCCGGAAAACATCGTCGCACCCTATCTGGCCGACGGCCGATTGCGACAAGTGCTGGAAGACTGGTGCCCGACGTTTGCCGGTTATCACCTCTACTACCCGAGCCGGCGTCAGGCGGCGCCGGCGTTTGCGTTGTTGCTGGAGGCGTTGCGCTATCGCGGCTGAGTGCCGTCTACGAGATCGATCAACCCAGCAGCGCAATCAATTGATGCCGCTGTGCATCGGTGAGCATCGGCCCGAACCCGGCCTTGGCGTTGTCGGCCATGTAGCGCGGATTGCCCGTGCCGGGTATCACGCAAGTCACCGCCGAATGCGAGAGCAGAAACTTCAACGCCAGTTGCGGCCAACTATTGACCTGCACATCGGAAACCCAGCCTGGCAACGGCTTGCCCTTGAGCCGGGCCAGCAGACCGCCGCCGCCAAACGGCCGATTGCAGATCACCGCGACGCCACGTTCGCGGCACAGCGGCAGAATGCGTTTTTCCACGCCTCGGTCATCGAGGGCGTAATTGATTTGCAGAAAATCCAGTGGCTCGGCCTTCAGCACGGCTTCGACCTCTTCGTAGGCCGAGGGCGTGTAGTGAGTGATACCGATATAGCGGATGCGCCCCTGGGCTTTCCATTCACGCAACGTCTGCAAGTGCGTCTGCCAGTCGAGCAGGTTGTGGATCTGCATCAGGTCGATGCGTTCGGTACGCAACAGGCTGAATGACTGCTCCATCTGCGCGATGCCCTCCTCGCGTCCACGCGTCCACACTTTGGTGGCCAGAAATGCAGGCGAACGTGGTTCGTGGATCGACAGCAGCTCACCGGTAGTCTGTTCGGCGCGGCCATACATCGGCGAACTGTCGATCAGCGTGCCGCCCTTGGTGAACAGTTCATCAAGCACCGCCGGCAATTGCCGGTAGGCCGGATCACCGGGGGCGACGTCGAAGCCGCGATAGGTGCCCAGACCGACGATGGGTAGCGACTCGGCACTGGACGGGATGGCGCGGGTCTGCATGGCGTGGCCTCCGGTGGTCGCGGGTGTGGTGGTTGTGGCCAACGCCCGATCAAAGGTGAAGACCGCCGAAACCCCGGCAGCCAGCGTGAGCAATCGGCGACGGGAGTAACCCTCAGTGTGGCTCATGCTGGTTCTCCTGCTGCGTGGATCTGTTGCCTGTTGTGTGTATGGGGCATCCGCTGGCAGGGCTGGACTACACTGCGACAGCGAACCCTTCACACCCCGTTAAAAGTAGCCGAATGTCCCGAACCCTGATGTCACTCGTCGCATTGATCGTTGCCGTGTACCTGGTGCTGTGCGCGGCGCTGTTCTTTTTTCAGCGTTCGCTGATCTATTTTCCGCAGCCCAATGCCGTCACCAGCGCCGATTCACAACTGACCCTGTCGATGCCGGACGCACAGGTTTCAGTGATCACCCGCGAGCGCGTCGGGCCCCGGGCGCTGATCTACTTTGGCGGCAATGCCGAGGACGTTTCGCGCAATCTGCCGGAGTTTGCCGAGGCGTTTCCTGAATACGCGGTCTATCTGCTCAACTATCGCGGCTTTGGTGGCAGCGGTGGTTCACCGTCTGAGGAAGCGATTGCCGAGGATGCGCTGGCGCTGTTCGATCAGGTGTACACCAGCCACCCGCAGGTTTCGCTGATTGGCCGCAGCCTGGGATCGGGCGTCGCCGTGCGTCTGGCCAGCCAACGGCCAGTGCAAAATCTGATTCTGGTGACGCCCTACAACAGCCTCGAAGAAATCGCGGCACGGCAATACCCGTGGGTGCCGGTGAAGTGGTTGCTCAAGGATCGCTTTGAATCGGGCAAGTACGCCGCGCATATCCGTGTGCCGACGCTGCTGCTCGCGGCCAGCGACGACGAGGTGATTCCACGCGCCAGTACGCAGCGTTTGCTGGAGAACTTCCCGCAAGGCGTGGCACTGCTCAGAGTGGTGCCGGATTCGGGGCATAACTCGATTTCCGACCGTGCGCAGTATTTGCAGTGGATGGAGGATGTGTTGAATCGCTGAACCAAGTCCAAAAAGCCCAGTCCTATCCGCGCCGCTTTCTGCGGTCCACTCAACTTTTGCGCTGTCCCTCTTCAGAGCTGCCCGTCTCATGCGCCACGCCGTTCGCTCGTCTCGCTTGGTTTCGCTGTGCCTGCTGATCCTTTCGCCGCTGTTCGCTGCAACCGCCCATGCCGGTGCGGAGCGACAACTGGTGGCCGCCATCAACGACTATCGCGCCCATCCACAACGCTGTGATCGACGCCCGGCGCAACGGCTGGCACCGTTGGCGCTGAAGTCGAACCTGGCCTTGCCGATTGGTTATCGCTACGCCGGTGGCATGCGTGAAGCGTTGAAGTCGTCCGGGTATTCCGCCATCGCGGTGCGCAGTATTCGCGTGATCGGAGCCGAGGACGCCGAAGAGGCCTTCGACTTGCTGCAAGACGAACACTGCGCCGCGCTGCTGGATGCGAGCTACGCCGACATCGGTGTCAGTCGTTCGCGTAATGAATGGCAAGTGGTGTTGGCGCAACCGGTGCTCGACAGCCGTGTCGGCGATAACCGCAGCGTCGGCAAGGCCTTGCTCGCTGAGGTCAATGCCGCGCGCGCCCAGCCACGGATGTGCGGACGCCAGCGCTTCGCCGCCGCCCGGCCGTTGAGCTGGAACGCAGCACTGGGCGCAGCCGCGCAGGGGCACAGCAAAGCCATGGCTTACGGCAACTACTTCGCCCACCGTGATCCGGACGGCGACCTGCCTGCCGATCGCGCCCGTGCAGCCGGCTATCGCGGTCGGCAAATCGGTGAAAACATCGCCGCCGGACAGAGTTCACCGGGCAAAGCCATGGCCGGATGGCTGGCCAGCCCCGGGCACTGCGCCAACCTGATGAACCCGATGTTTACCCAGGTCGGTGCCGGGTTTGCCAGTGAAGCGCGCAGTGATGAAGGGGTTTACTGGACGATGGTGTTTGGCGCGCAGTGATTGGCAGCGTCCAGTGCCAATTTCAACAGTTCCTTGCGCAGCATTGACGGTGCGCGCACGGCCAATCCGCCCTGCCAGTCGAGTGGCAACAAGCGATTGAGCTTTTGCTGGCTGACCTCGGCTGGCGCCAGAAAGCAGCTTTCGCGGTCGCGGATACTGATCACATTCAGCAGCCAGTCATCGCCCTGCTCTGCCATCCAGCGCCTGATCAGCGGCAGGTGCTTTTGCAGCAAGGTGTCGGCATCCCAAACAGTCATTTGCGCGAAAAAGCATGGCAGGTTGCTCTCGGGTTTCATCCGTTTCGAGTCGGCTGCCAATGCAGCGGCAAGGTTCGATTCGATGCTGGCCTGGCACTCGAGAAAATATTGCCGAGGCCAGTCTGCCGGCAGTTTTGCCCGTGAAGCGAGGTCGACGTAAGCCTCGATGTCCGCTGGCGTGGTCATCTGCCCGGTGAAATTCTGCGTGTTGTCGAGAATCGCGGTGGCCAGCAAAGCGGCACTTTGCACGCTGATCTGCGGCAGCACACAGGCCGCCTGCCAGCGCTGAAAAACCTGAGTTGCTGCGGCGCCGATCGGGCGGATATCGGCAGCAGACCCAAGCTTCTGCTGCCAATAGTTTTCGTAGCCTGGATGATGGTCGATGACCTCAACCACCCGTTCAAGCACCACCAACGGGTCGAAATGGTGATAGTCCGAGACATCGACCAAGACAAACTCATCGTCCGATGTCGGCTGGTAGTCGTGAAACGCCGCGCCCCAGCCGAGCACGCTTGGCGAAACGCTGGCGTTGGCAGGTGCGCTGCTGACGGCGCGGGCGGGAATGCCTTGCAGGTTGAGCAATTCGGCATAGGCAATGCAGCAGGCGTAGGCGTCAATGTCCAGATAGGACGCGCCGGAGGTGATGATTTTCATGGGCCGGCAACATCGCACAGGTTTGTGACGTTTGGGTGACAGGAAAAGATCGCAGCCTCGTTACACTCGACAGCTGCTGCAAGGCTGCGATCTTTTCATCTTCAAGCCGCCCGCTGCCCTCCCGCGACCATCGCCGAAGCCGCCAGCATCGCCCGCAATAACACCGCACACCCCGCCGCCAGATCATCCGGCGCGGCGTTCTCGATTTCGTTGTGGCTGATGCCGCCTTCGCACGGCACGAAGATCATTCCGGCCGGGCCGAGTTCGGCGAGGAAAATCGCGTCATGTCCGGCGCCACTGACGATGTCCATATTCGACAAACCCAGCCCTTTCGCTGCGCCGCGCACCGCTTCCACGCAGCCCTTTTCGAAGTACAGCGGCGGGAAGTCCGCTGTCGGCGTCAGTTCATAAGTCAGACCGTGTTCTTCACAGGTGGCTTCGATGACTTGTTTAACCTCGGCAATCATCGAGTCGAGGCGCGCCGGTTCCAGGTGACGGAAGTCGAGGGTCATGCGCACTTCGCCGGGAATGACGTTGCGCGAACCGGGATAGGCCTGCAGACAACCGACGGTGCCGCAGGCGTGGGGTTGATGACCGAGGGCGGCGCGGTTGACCGCACCGACGATCACCGAGGCGCCGACCAGCGCGTCTTTACGCAAGTGCATCGGCGTTGGACCAGCATGGGCTTCGACGCCGCGCAGCTTGAGGTCGAACCACTTCTGCCCCAGCGCGCCGAGCACGACGCCGATGGTTTTCTGTTCGTCTTCGAGGATCGGACCTTGCTCGATGTGTGCTTCGAAATAGGCGCCGACCTTATGCCCGCTGACTTTACGCGCACCGGCATAGCCAATGGCGTTCAGCGCTTCACCGACGGTGACACCATCGGCATCGACTTTGGCGAGGGTTTCTTCGAGGGTGAATTTCTCGGCGAACACCCCGGAGCCCATCATGCACGGGGCGAAGCGCGAGCCTTCTTCGTTGGTCCAGACCACCACTTCCAGCGGCGCTTCAGTTTCGACGCCGAGGTCGTTGAGCGTGCGCAGGACTTCGACGCCGGCGAGTACGCCGAAGCAGCCGTCGAACTTGCCGCCAGTCGGTTGGGTGTCGATGTGGCTGCCGGTCATCACTGGCGGCAGGTCGGGATTGCGTCCCGGGCGACGGGCGAAAATGTTGCCGACGGCATCGACCGTGACGCTGCATCCGGCGTCCTTGCACCATTGCACAAAGAGGTCGCGGGCCTGGCGGTCGAGATCGGTCAGGGCCAGGCGACAGACCCCGCCCTTGACCGTCGCGCCGAGTTTGGCCAGTTCCATGAGCGAGGCCCACAGGCGGTCGCGGTTGATGTGCTGATGGCTCGATTGCAGAACGTCTACGGCTGCGTTCATGGGGATCTCCTCAGGCTGCTTTTCTTATGAGTTTCTTCAGATAAATCTCTGCCGTAAGTCAGGCCGCCTTCGCGAGCAAGCTCGCTCCCACATTTGGAATGCGTTCACATGTGGGAGCGAGCTTGCTCGCGAAGAGGGCTGCATTCACACCGCAGATTTCACTACTGACGGACTAGCACGCATCACGCACAACCCGTAATAAATAATCCCGCCCAACGCCGAGCCAGTGAACCAGCCATAGCTGTAAAACCAGCTGAACGCATCGCTGCCCAGCGACATCACGGTCAACACCACCGGTACGCCAAAGGCAACAAAACCGGCCCAGTTCCACGCTGGATAGACGTCGTCGCGGTACAGCCCGGCGAGATCCAGTTGCTGTTTCTTGATCAGAAAATAGTCCACCACCATGATCCCGGCGATCGGTCCGAGCAGGCTCGAATAACCCAGCAGCCAATTGGAATAGACGCTTTCCAGACTGACCTCGGAAACAATCCAGCCGAGTTTTTTCAGCAGTTCATGACCCATCAGCAACAGCCCGACCAACCCGGTCAGCAAAACTGCTTTGGTGCGGTTGATCACCTTGGGGGCGATGTTCTGAAAGTCGTTGGTTGGCGAAACGATGTTCGCGGCAGTGTTGGTCGATAGCGTGGCGATGATGATCAGTGCCATCGCTACCGCGACCCACACCGGGCTTTGGATATGGCCGATCAGCGTCACCGGATCGGACACCGTCACACCGACCAGTTTCACCGACGCGGCGGTCATCACCACACCCAGCGCAGCGAACAGAAACATGGTCAGCGGCAGGCCGATGATCTGCCCGAGAATCTGATCCTTTTGGCTCTTGGCGTAACGGCTGAAGTCAGGAATGTTCAACGACAACGTCGCCCAGAAGCCGACCATCGCCGTCAGTCCGGCGGCGAAGTAGCCGTAGACGCTGGCACCTTCGGGGCGTTTGGCCGGGATCGCCATCAACTCTGTCATCGACACATTGGGCATCGCCCACACCAGCAGACCGATGCCGACCGCCACCAGCAACGGCGCCGACAAGGTTTCCAGCCACTTGATCGACTCAGCGCCGCGAATCACCACCCACAGGTTCAGCGCCCAGAACACCATGAAACCGATCACCTCCCCCGTGCCGCCAAGGGATTTCCAGCCCTCGAACACCGAGCCGAGAAACAGGTGAATCGCCAACCCGCCAAACATCGTCTGAATGCCGAACCAGCCACACGCCACCAACGCACGAATCAGACACGGCACGTTGGAACCGAGAATGCCGAACGACGAGCGCAGCAACACCGGAAACGGGATGCCGTACTTGGTGCCGGGGAAAGCGTTAAGTGTCAGCGGAATCAGGACGATGATGTTGGCGAACAGAATCGCCAGCAGCGCTTCACCGACGCTCAAGCCGAAGTACGCCGTGAGCACGCCACCGAGGGTATAAGTCGGCACGCAGATCGACATGCCGACCCACAGCGCGGTGATGTGCCATTTGTTCCAGGTTCGTTCATGCACCTTGGTCGGTGCCATATCGTGGTTGTAACGGGGACTGTCGAGGACGTCGCTGCCGGCTTCGAGCTCAAACAAGCCGTCGCGCTCGGTCACTTGCGATCTGATCTGTTGCATGGCCGCTCCACTGTTCTTCTGATTATTTTTTGCTCATCAGGCGGCTGACACACGAGGGTGCGAGCCGGACGATGGCCGGAGGAACTGACAACTTTCGTGCACCGGCCATGGTGTCAGCGGCGGCATCAATAAACGTGCCGGAGGCCCCGCTTGCGCATCGGGCGGTGTATCAAACACTTTGCAACTTTCTGATATTCATCAGTTTTAATTATTTACCCGGTGAGTCCGCGGAAACTTGTCTGAACGCTCAGGCTAAACGTAGGGCAAGTTGTCCGAACTGTCAGGACTCAATCTGGTGCACTGCATTTATTTTCATTGTGAGCGAGCAACCGCAGCTCAACTTCAAGCGGCTGATTTCACATAGGAAATCTTGCTCATATTTCCATCCTGTCAAGTGCGTCAAAATGGTGAGCAGCCTCACCATTTTGGTGATTTGATGTTTTTATCGTTATTTATCATACACTTAAAACAGTCATAAGCTTATAAAAAATAATCTTGATCTATTGCAAATCTGCGACTAGCTTCTATTCCTGACAGCGCTGACAGGAATACGCCCTTCACCGCCGTACATCAATAAAACATCTAGAACCGACACAAGTCGGTCAATGCCTGCGAGGAACTCGGAATGTCTCTGTTGATCCGTGGCGCCACCGTTGTTACCCATGATGAAAGTTATCGCGCCGACGTCTATTGCGCCGACGGCGTGATCAAAGCCATTGGTGAAAATCTTGATATTCCCGCCGGCGCCGAAGTGCTCGACGGCAGCGGCCAATACCTGATGCCCGGCGGGATCGACCCGCACACCCACATGCAGCTTCCGTTCATGGGCACTGTGGCCAGTGAAGATTTTTACAGTGGCACGGCGGCGGGACTGGCCGGTGGCACCACATCGATCATTGATTTCGTGATTCCCAATCCGCAGCAGTCGCTGATGGAAGCCTTTCATCAGTGGCGCGGCTGGGCGGAAAAGTCCGCCTCCGACTATGGCTTCCACGTCGCGATTACCTGGTGGAGCGAGCAGGTGCGTGAGGAAATGGCCGAGTTGGTCAGCCATCACGGCATCAACAGTTTCAAGCATTTCATGGCCTACAAGAACGCGATCATGGCCGCCGACGACACGCTGGTGGCGAGTTTCGAGCGCTGCCTGGAACTCGGCGCGGTGCCGACCGTGCACGCAGAAAACGGCGAGCTGGTCTATCACCTGCAACGCAAGTTGATGGCCCAAGGCATCACCGGCCCGGAGGCGCATCCGCTGTCGCGGCCGTCGCAGGTTGAAGGTGAAGCGGCGAGCCGGGCGATTCGTATTGCCGAAACCATCGGCACGCCGCTGTATCTGGTGCACGTCTCGACCAAAGAAGCCCTCGACGAAATCACCTATGCGCGCAGCAAGGGCCAACCGGTGTATGGCGAAGTCCTCGCCGGGCATTTGCTGCTCGATGACAGCGTCTATCAACACCCGGACTGGCAGACCGCTGCCGGTTACGTGATGAGCCCGCCGTTCCGTCCGCGCGGTCATCAAGAGGCGCTGTGGCACGGACTGCAAAACGGCAATCTGCACACCACCGCGACTGACCACTGCTGCTTCTGCGCCGAGCAAAAAGCCGCCGGGCGCGATGACTTCAGCAAGATTCCCAATGGCACCGCCGGCATCGAAGATCGCATGGCGGTGCTGTGGGACGAAGGCGTCAACAGCGGGCGTTTATCGATGCAGGATTTCGTCGCCCTCACCTCCACCAATACCGCGAAGATCTTCAATCTCTATCCGCGCAAAGGTGCGATTCGCGTCGGCGCCGATGCCGATCTGGTGCTGTGGGATCCGCAAGGCAGCCGCACCATTTCTGCCAAGACCCACCATCAGCAGGTGGACTTCAACATCTTCGAAGGCAAGACCGTACGCGGCGTGCCGAGCCATACCGTCAGCCAGGGCAGGGTGGTCTGGGCCGACGGCGACCTGCGTGCGGAGCGTGGCGCCGGGCGGTATATCGAACGGCCGGCGTATCCGGCGGTGTTTGATTTGCTGAGCAAGCGGGCTGAGATGCACCGGCCCACTGCTGTGAAACGCTGAAATCCAGGCCTTCGGCCTTCGCGAGCAAGCTCGCTCCCACATTTGAAATGCATTCCCCTGTGGGAGCGAGCTTGCTCGCGAAGAGGCTAGTCCAGGCAACACAAAAACCAATGCCCATCAGAGGCAGCACCTCAAATAACCGTGAGGCCATAAACCGTGATCGAGACCCTGAACCATCTCCCCCACCCGCACGAAAGCGCGGCCGCCCTCGCCGGGCATTTCACCGATCTGGCGCCGCCGC
The DNA here is from genome assembly GCF_013363935.1 of Pseudomonas sp. 43A. NCBI lineage: Bacteria > Pseudomonadati > Pseudomonadota > Gammaproteobacteria > Pseudomonadales > Pseudomonadaceae > Pseudomonas > Pseudomonas sp. 43A. The sequence continues at coordinate 3,064,093 of NZ_CP054880.1, read as the reverse complement.
TCAACGATCGGCAGGCGCATCTGGAAGCCTCGCGCTGCCTGTATTGCTACGACGCGCCCTGCGTGAATGCGTGCCCGAGCGAGATCGATATCCCCTCGTTCATCCGCAATATTCACCAGGACAACGTCACCGGTGCCGCGACGAAAATTCTCTCGGCGAACATCCTCGGCGGCAGTTGCGCACGGGTGTGTCCAACCGAAATCCTCTGCCAGCAAGCCTGCGTGCGTAACAACGCTCACGAATGCGCACCGGTGCTGATCGGCCTGCTGCAACGCTACGCCGTCGACAATGCACACTTCAGCGAACATCCGTTCCAGCGCGCCGCCGCCACCGGCAAAAGGATTGCCGTGGTCGGTGCCGGCCCCGCCGGTTTGTCCTGCGCCCATCGCAGCGCCATGCACGGTCACGACGTGGTGATTTTCGAAGCACGGGAGAAGGCTGGCGGCCTCAACGAATACGGGATCGCCAAGTACAAACTGGTCGACGACTACGCGCAGAAGGAACTGGATTTTCTCCTGCAGATTGGCGGCATCGAGATTCGTCACGGGCAGAAGCTCGGCGAGAATCTGACGCTGAGCGAACTGCATCAACAGTTTGACGCGGTGTTCCTCGGCCTCGGCCTCAACGCCAGCAAGCAACTCGGCCTGCCCCACGAAGATGCCCCCGGCCTGCTCGCTGCCACCGACTACATTCGCGAATTGCGCCAGGCCGATGACCTCACGCAATTGCCATTGGCCGAACGCTGCATCGTCCTTGGCGCTGGTAACACGGCGATCGACATGGCCGTGCAAATGGCTCGCCTCGGGGCTCGCGACGTCAATCTGGTGTATCGCCGTGGCGCTGCCGACATGGGCGCCACCGGCCATGAGCAAGACATCGCCAAAGCCAATCAGGTGCGCCTGCTGACCTGGGCACAACCGGAAGAAGTCCTGCTCGACGCTCAGGGCCAGGTGCGCGGTATGCGTTTCGCCCGCACCGATCTGGTCGACGGTCGTCTGCAAACCACCGGCGAGACCTTCGAGCTGGCCGCCGACGCGATCTTCAAAGCCATCGGTCAGGCGTTCGATGGCAGCGCCCTCGCCGACCCGTTGGCCCGTGAACTCAAGCGTCAGGGCGAACGCATCTACGTTGATGAAAACCTGCGCACCAGCATCCCCGGCGTGTATGCCGGTGGCGACTGCACCAGCCTCGATCAGGACCTCACCGTGCAAGCCGTGCAGCACGGCAAACGCGCCGCCGAGGCGATCAATGCTCAACTGATGCTTAACGTGGAGGCTGCGTAAATGGCCGATCTGTCGATTGTCTTCGCTGGCATCAAAGCGCCGAATCCGTTCTGGCTGGCCTCTGCGCCACCGACCGACAAAGCCTACAACGTGGTCCGCGCCTTCGAAGCGGGCTGGGGTGGCGTGGTCTGGAAAACCCTCGGAGAGGATCCGGCGGCGGTCAACGTGTCGTCGCGTTACTCCGCGCATTACGGCAACAACCGTGAAGTGCTCGGCATTAACAATATCGAGTTGATCACCGACCGTTCGCTGGAGATCAACCTGCGCGAAATCACTCAGGTGAAGAAGGACTGGCCGGACCGCGCGCTGATCGTTTCGCTGATGGTGCCGTGCGTGGAGGAATCGTGGAAACACATCCTGCCGCTGGTGGAAGCCACCGGCGCTGACGGTATCGAGCTGAACTTCGGCTGCCCGCACGGCATGCCTGAACGTGGCATGGGTGCGGCGGTCGGTCAGGTGCCGGAGTACGTCGAGCAGGTCACGCGCTGGTGCAAGACCTATTGCTCGCTGCCGGTGATCGTCAAACTGACGCCGAACATCACCGACATCCGCGTCGCCGCCCGCGCGGCCCACCGTGGTGGCGCCGATGCGGTGTCGCTGATCAATACGATCAACTCGATCACCAGCGTCGACCTGGAACACATGGTCGCCCTGCCCACCGTCGGCAGCAAAAGCACCCACGGCGGTTATTGCGGCTCGGCGGTGAAGCCGATTGCGCTGAACATGGTCGCCGAAATCGCCCGCGACCCGCAGACCCAGGGCTTGCCGATCTGCGGGATTGGCGGCATCGGCAGTTGGCGCGATGCGGCAGAATTCATGGCGCTGGGCAGCGGCGCGGTGCAGGTGTGCACGGCGGCGATGTTGCATGGTTTCCGCATTGTCGAGGAGATGAAGGATGGGTTGTCGCGGTGGATGGACAGTCAGGGTTACGCCAGCATCAGCGAGTTTTCCGGGCGCGCGGTGGGCAATACCACGGACTGGAAGTACCTCGACATCAACTATCAGGTGATCGCGAAGATTGATCAGGATGCGTGCATTGGGTGCGGGCGTTGCCACATTGCTTGCGAGGACACTTCACACCAGGCGATCAGCAGTCTGAAGCAGGCGGACGGTACGCATAAATATGAAGTGATTGATGAGGAGTGTGTGGGCTGCAATCTGTGTCAGATCACGTGTCCGGTGGCGGACTGTATCGAGATGGTGCCGATGGAGACTGGGAAGCCGTTTCTGGACTGGAATCATGATCCGCGCAATCCGTATCACGTTGCGGTCTAGATCGCCGACTGATCCAACAGCCCCCTCACCCTAACCCTCTCCCAAAGGGAGAGGGGACTGATTGGGGGATGTTGGCAAACTCCGCCGACCTGAACGATTTGCTTTGAATCCATAATCGATACATGCATAGGCACGAGCTGCTTTGAATCCGCAATCGACTCGGTTCTTCAGGTCGATGTAACCCGAGAGACACCTCGGTCGGCCCCCTCTCCCTCCGGGAGAGGGCTGGGGTGAGGGTCTGCTTCTAGGGCTCCAACCCGATCCCACGCAAGATCACACTCGTCACCGTCTGCACCGCCCGCTCAAACTGCATATCCGACAACGGCTGATGCTCATTCAGAATATTCACCTGATGATCAAAGTCAGCATAGTGCTGCGTCGACGCCCAGATCATGTACAGCAGACTCGACGGTTCCACCGGCAGAATCCGCTTGTCCTCGACCCACTGGCGAATCTTCGCTTCCTTCATTTTCGCCCAGTCATACAGGCTGACATCCAGCGCCTCGCCCAACGTCGGCGCGCCGTGGATGATTTCGTTGGCCCAGACTTTTGAGCCGTACGGCCGGCTGCGCGAGTGGTTCATCTTGGCGCGGATGTAGCTGCTCAACACCACGCGCGGGTCGTCGAACATCTCGAAGCACAGCGCGTCCTGTTTCCACACCTCCAACAGGTCGAACAGCACCGCGCTGTACAGCTCGCTCTTGGTGCTGAAGTAGTAATGCAGGTTGGAGCGCGGCAATTGCACTTCAGCCGCGATGTCGGCCATGGCCGTGCCGCCGAAGCCTTTTTCGGCGAAGACTTTTTCCGCCGCCAGGAGAATTTTCTCGACGTTACTGCGACGAATCTCGATCTTGTGATTGCCCATGAGGGCTCCCTGACAACAGCGTTGCCCAAGACTAGCATCCGCTCTGGTCCGCGGGCGACCGCTGCAAACAAAACTTCGTACTGACGTCAGCGGATGGCTAAACTGACGCTTCTTTACTCCTGCCTCAGAGGTATCCGCGATGCTGTTCAAGAACGTCCTGACCACCACTGCCCTGCTCGCTTCGCTGTTCGCCGCATCCTCCGTATTTGCCCACGCCCACCTGAAAAGCCAGACCCCTGCCGCCGATAGCACCGTCGCCGCCCCGGCCGATTTGCGCCTGACCTTTTCCGAAGGTGTCGAGGCCAGTTTCACCAAAGTCACCGTGACCAAGGATGGCGCAGCAGTCGCGATCAGGCCGCTGACCACCGAAGGCGACAAGAAAACCCTGATCGTCACCCCTGCTGCTCCGCTGACTGCCGGCGAGTACAAAGTCGAATGGCACGCGGTGTCGGTCGACACGCACAAAAGCGAAGGCGCCTATCAGTTCAAGGTTGGCCAGTAACCCATGAGTGAAGCGCTGGTGCTGTGCCGCTTTGTGCATTTCATCGTGGTGTTGATGCTGTTCGGGGCCTGGCTGTTCAGGCCGTTGCTGCTCAAGGATGAAGCGCCACAAGTGGATCGGCACCTGGCGCGACTGGCGCGTTGGCTGGCGGCTGTGGCGCTGCTCAGCGGGATTGCCTGGGCGCTGTTGATTACTGCGAGCATGGCCGGCTCGGCTACAGCGGCGTTTGACCCGGACACGGTTGCGCTGGTGCTGGGCAATACGTTTTTTGGTCAGGTATGGCGCTGGCATTTGCTGATCAATGCCGCGCTGTTGGCGCTGTTGTTTACGCCTTGGCGCTCAAGCATGCCGATGCGACTGGGCTTAAGCGCATTGTTGCTCGCGACCCTGGCCCCGGTCGGACACGGCGCCCTGCTCGACGGGTTGAGTGGGCAATTGCTGATTCTCAACCAGATCGTGCATCTGAACTGCGTGGCGGCGTGGCTCGGCGGACTGTTGATGCTGGTGATGATTCTGCGTCAGCCGACGGAGCCGATGCGTGAAGTTTTGCGGCGCTTCAGCGGCGTCGGTTATGCCTTGGTCGCGGGGTTGCTGATCACCGGTTTGATCAACGTACGCGTGCTCACCGGCCAGTGGTGGCCGACGCCGTTGTTCAGCGGGTTTGCGCTGATTCTGCTGATCAAGGCGCTGATCGTGCTGGGGATGCTTGGGCTAGCGCTGTTCAACCGCTTGCGGATTGATGATTGCGAACAGCGCATGGGCGCGCTCAGGCGCAGTGTGATGCTGGAGTGGTTACTCGGCATTGGCGCGGTGGCGGCCGTCTCGCTACTCGGTACCCTGCCCCCGATGATCACAGGATAAACACCGTTCAACTGTGGGAGCGAGCTTGCTCGCGAAGGCGGTGTGTCAGATAAAGAAATGCCACTGATACATCGCTTTCGCGAGCAAGCTCGCTCCCACAGGGTTATGCATTGATCAGTGGGGTTGGGTGTCGCCCGCCGCGGTGTCGATGCTGACCACCACCGACATCCCCGGCCGCAAGCGTTCCTCTTCCTGCTGATCCGCATCAATGGTGATCCGCACCGGCACGCGCTGGGCGATTTTCACAAAGTTGCCAGTGGCGTTATCCGCCTGCAACAGAGCAAATTCAGACCCCGTGCCCGGCGAAATATGCTGCACATGCCCGGTGAATCGGCGGTGATTCAGCGCATCGACGGTGAAGCGCACCGGTTGCCCGACGCGCACGTTATCCATCTGGGTTTCCTTCATGTTGGCGATCACCCATTTCTGGTTCGGCACCAGCGCCATCAACTGCGCGCCGGAGTTGACGTAGGCGCCGAGGCGCACGCCAATCTGCCCGAGCTGACCGTCACGCGGCGCGACGATGCGCGTGTTCGACAGATCGATCCGCGCCAGTTGCACCGCTGCTTCGGCGCTGGCCACTGCCGCTTCCAGCGAGCCGCGATTGACGATCACCGTTTGCAGATCCTGGCGGGCAATTTCCAGATTGGCCTTGGCCTGCGCCACCGCTGCGACACTCTGCCCATTCGCCGCCAGCGCGACGTCCAGCTCGCGCTTGGACACCGAACCGTCGCTAACCAATTCCTTGTTGCGGCGCAGATCCGCCTCGCTTTTACGCAATTGCGCTTCGCTGTCGGCCTGCACGGCCTGACGCAATTTGATCGTCGCCTCGGCGCTGTTGCGTTGCTGCACGACGTTGGCCAACGCAGCTTTCTGCACCGCCAATTGCGCCAGTGACTGATCGAGCCGCTGCTGATAGATGCGGTCATCCAGGCGCACCAACAAATCGCCAGCCTTCACGTACTGGAAATCCTGCACCGGCACTTCATAGACATAACCGGCGAGCTGCGGGCCGATGATTGTCACTTGCCCACGAATCAGGGCGTTTTCGGTGGTCTCGACCGCACTGCTGAACGGCGGCAATTGCCAGGCATAGAGCACGATCAACACACCGACGATGGCAATCGCCGCGAAGCCCATTGAAGAGATGATCCGCACCCGCAGCGAGCGTGGCTCGGTGTTTGGCGATGACGGCGGCGCCACACCCTCAGGCGTGGCAGCAATGGCATTGGTGGTCGTGGTGGTCGGTTCGGTCATGAAGAAGTGGCACCGCTCGAAGGTGTGGATGGCGCTGGGGCGACGGCTTTGGTGGTGCTCATCAGCCACAGTGCACGAATGGACAGCCAGATCATGGTCAGCACCGCAATCACGGCGATCAGCATGAACACATCGTTATAGGCCAGCACGTTGGCCTCATGGGTAGCGGCGTTGGCCAGGCTGCGAATACCCGCCAGGTTGCGCAGACTCGGGTCGGCCAGCAACGAGCCATACGCCGAGCCACCGTTCTGCACGCGTGCAGCCACCAAAGGGTCAGACAGCGTCAGGTGCTCAACGATGTGACTGGAATGAAATTTTTCCCGGACGATCTGGAAGGTGCCCAGCAGCGCCGCGCCCAGCAGGCCGCCGAGGTTGTTGCAGATCCCGAACAACACGGAAAAGCTCACCAGATTGCGCGGATTGGTCAACACGTTACGGGTGCCGAAGACCATGGTCGGGCCAAGGAAAAACGTGCTGCCGAAGGCCAGCAGGAACTGACTGAAGTAGAGGTTTTCCGGGCGGGTCAGGTTGTTGGAAAAGCTGTCCATCACCGACCCGGTGGCCATCAGTGCCAGCGAGATGATCAACGGCATCAGCAGGTGCTTGGGGTCGATGGTCAGTGCGCTGGTCAGCAACCCCGCGACACTGCCGATCAGCATCACCACATACAGGCTGTGCAACTGCTCGTAGCCCATGTTCAGGTTCTGCATGAAACCGACCGCACCGGTGGACTGCTCCGAGGTGACCATGCGAATCAGGGTCACCGCCAGCGCCAGCCGGATCATCGTCCCGCTGCCAAGCCAACGGGTCATCAGCAGCGGGTTGCTGCGGTTATGTTCGATGGCCAGACCGGCGATGATCAAGGCAATCGAAGCGGCCAGCGCATAGCCGATCCAGTCGGCCTCCAGCCACCAGTCAATCCGCCCCAGCGACAACACCGCGCACAACAACGCCACGCCCGTGGCGAGAATCGCGAAGGTAAGGAAGTCGAGTTTTTCGAAGGTTTTGAAGCGGTCGCCCGGCGGCAATTTGAGCAGCAAAACGCAGCCGAGCGACAGCAACGCCATGCCCAATTCGAAAAGGTACAAGCCGCGCCATTCGGCGATCTGCAGCAAGTCTTCGGAAAATAATCGCGCCAATGGCAGCGCCAGTTGTGACGTGCCGAGGCCGAGCACCAGCGCCTTCAGCCGCCACTTCGCCGGGAAGGCCTGAACCATGTAATACAGGCCCAGCGAACTCAGTGCCGCGCCGACCATGCCGTGGGCGGCACGCACCGCCACCGCTGAATTGAAGTCGTTGACGAACAAGTGGCCGAAGGTCACCAGCGCATACAAGACCAGGAACACTTCGGTGAACGCGCGCAAACCGAACTGCTGACGAAACTTCACCAGCAACAGGTTCATCGACACGTTGGTCATCACATAGGCCGCTGGCAGCCAGGCCATTTCCGCCGTGGTCGCACCGAGCGCGCCTTGCAGATAAGGCAGGTTGGCCACCACCAGCGAGTTACCCAAGCCACCGGTCACCGCCACCAGCACGCCGACCAGCGCATAGGCCAGGCGCTTGGGGGTGGAGTGCAACGGTGTCGAGGGGGAACCGGGCAGACTGGGCTTTTCGTGGGGCTGCCAGTTGCGCGGGGCGTATTGATCCATGGAAAGACCTTGTGCGGAAGGTGGGTGAAGTTTGCCGCAAACTCACCGGCAACACACATCCCATGGACAACACAGATCCTTGTAGGAGCTGTCGAGTGAAACGAGGCTGCGATCTTTTGATTCTGATTTTTAAAAAGCCAGATCAAAAGATCGCAGCGTGCCGCAGCTCCTACAAAGGGATCTGCGTGATAACAGATAGTCATCGTATAACTCACTGTTGACATTCCCGGAAAACCTAGGAAATATCCGCACCATCGTTGTACGACGACGTATGACAAATAATAAAAACAACAAACGAAACAGGGAGCGTCACAGTGAGCACACCCGTCTGCAATTCCGTCCGCCCTTCCCGCTTTTCCAGCCGTTCCACACTTGGCCTGATCGGCTGCAGCAGCCTCGCCCTCGCCCTGCCGATGAGCGCCGATGCCGAAGGTTTTCTCGAAGACAGCAAAGCCACGCTGAACCTGCGCAACGCCTACTTCAACCGCAATTTCGTCAACCCGGCCAACCCGCAGGGCAAGGCTGAGGAGTGGACGCAGAACTTCATCCTCGACGCCAAATCCGGCTTCACTCAGGGCACCGTCGGTTTCGGCCTTGATCTGCTGGGAATGTATTCGCAGAAACTCGATGGCGGCAAAGGCACCGGCGGCACACAACTGTTGCCGATCCACGATGACGGGCGTCCGGCCGACAATTTCGGACGGCTGGGTGTGGCGCTGAAGGCCAAGGTCTCGAAGACCGAATTGAAGGTCGGCGAATGGATGCCGGTGCTGCCGATCCTGCGTTCCGACGATGGCCGCTCGCTGCCGCAGACCTTTCGCGGCGGCCAGATCACCTCTACCGAGATCAATGGCCTGAGCGTCTACGGCGGCCAGTTCCGTGGCAACAGCCCGCGCAACGACGCGAGCATGGAAGACATGTCGATGAACGGCCGCGGCGCGTTCACGTCAGACCGCTTCAACTTCGGCGGCGGCGAGTACAGCTTCAACGACAAGCGTACGCAGGTTGGTGTTTGGTACGCCGAACTCACGGACATCTACCAGCAGCAGTATTTCAACCTCAGCCACAGCCAGCCGCTGGGCGACTGGACGCTGGGCGCCAACCTCGGATTCTTCACCGGCAAGGAAGACGGCAGCGCCCAGGCCGGCGACCTCGACAACAAGACCGCGTTCGCCCTGCTGTCGGCCAAATACGGTGGCAACACGTTCTATGTCGGCCTGCAAAAACTCAGCGGTGACGATGCGTGGATGCGGGTCAACGGCACCAGCGGCGGCACCCTCGCCAACGACAGTTACAACGCCAGTTATGACAATGCCAAGGAACGCTCCTGGCAATTGCGCCACGACTACAACTTCGTCGCCCTCGGTGTTCCGGGCCTGACCCTGATGAACCGCTACATCAGCGGCGACAACGTGCACACCGCCGCCACCAATGACGGCAAGGAATGGGGCCGCGAGTCGGAACTGGCCTACACCGTGCAGAGCGGCCCGCTGAAAAACCTCAACGTGAAATGGCGCAACGCGACGATACGCCGGGACTTCAGCACCAACGAATTTGACGAGAACCGGATCTTTATCAGTTATCCGATTTCGTTGTTGTAAGGCCAGTCACAACACCGATTTACCTGTGGGAGCGAGCTTGCTCGCGAAGGCGGCGTGTCAGTCAATTCATCTTTCAATGACGCACCGCTTTCGCGAGCAAGCTCGCTCCCACAGGGGAGTTGCATTGCCAAACAAGCAATTGTGGTGATTGAAGACTGGACTGGCCCTTCCGTCATTTACACCGAAAGTCGCGTTGACAAGTTCTGGAAACCCTACCGATACTTCAGCGCAGTCATACGACAACCTACAACAAACCTAATAACAATGTGTCCAGGGATTGCCATGACGTCTACCTCTACTCCCCACGCTCCATTCAATCGCCTGCTGCTGACCGGCGCTGCCGGTGGCCTGGGCAAAGTCCTGCGCGAACGTATGCGCCCTTACGCCAATGTCTTGCGTCTGTCGGACATCGCCGCCCTCGCCCCCGCCGTCGATGATCGGGAAGAAATCGTCGTCTGCGATCTGGCCGACAAACACGCCGTGCACCAACTGGTCGAAGGCGTCGATGCGATCCTGCATTTCGGCGGTGTTTCGGTTGAACGTCCCTTTGAAGAAATCCTCGGCGCCAACATCTGCGGCGTCTTCCATATCTACGAAGCCGCGCGCCGCCACGGCGTGAAGCGGGTGATCTTCGCCAGCTCCAACCACGTCATCGGCTTCTACAAACAGGACGAGGCGCTCGACGCCAGCTCCGCGCGCCGCCCCGATGGCTATTACGGATTGTCGAAGTCCTACGGCGAAGACATGGCCAGTTTCTACTTCGATCGCTACGGCATCGAGACCGTCAGCATCCGCATCGGCTCCTCGTTCCCCGAACCGCAAAACCGTCGAATGATGCACACCTGGCTGAGCTTCGACGACCTCACCCAATTGCTCGAACGCGCGCTGTACACACCCAACGTCGGCCACACCGTGGTCTACGGCATGTCCGCCAACAAGGACGTCTGGTGGGACAACAAATTCGCCAGCCACCTCGGCTTCGAGGCGAAGGACAGCTCCGAAGTGTTCCGCGAAAAAGTCGAGGCGCAGCCAATGCCGGCGGCCGATGACCCGGCGCGAATCTATCAGGGCGGCGCGTTTGTCGCGGCCGGTCCGTTTGGCGACTGATCACTCTGACAACGACACAAGGGATTGAGTATGCAAGCCGAATTGATCGTCGATGCCCGCAACGCCGTGGGCGAAAGCCCGGTCTGGGTGGCAGAGGAAAACGCGCTGTACTGGGTGGATATTCCCAACGGCGGCCTGCAACGCTGGAGCGCTGACACCGGCCACGTACATGCCTGGAAAGCCCCGGAAATGCTCGCCTGCATCGCCCGCAACAGCCGTGGCGGCTGGGTCGCCGGCATGGAAAGCGGCTTCTTTCATCTGCACCCACACAGCGACGGCAGCCTCGACAGCGAACGGCTCGCCAGTGTCGAGCACAGCCGCAAAGACATGCGCCTCAACGATGGTCGTTGCGACCGACAGGGCCGTTTCTGGGCCGGCAGCATGGTGCTGAACATGGGCCTGAGTGCGCCCGAAGGCCGGCTCTATAGCTATGGCGCCGGGCAGTCCGGCGTGATTGAAGCGCAACTCGACGGTTTCATCGTGCCCAACGGCCTTGGTTTCAGCCCCGACGGCAAGACGATGTATCTGTCCGATTCGCACCCCGACGTGCAATTGATCTGGGCGTTCGATTACGACACCGAGACCGGCACGCCGTCGAACCGTCGGGTTTTCGTCGACATGAACCATTTCCCCGGTCGCCCCGATGGCGCCGCCGTGGATGCCGAAGGTTTTTACTGGATCTGCGCCAACGACGCCGGCCTCATTCACCGTTTCGCGCCGGACGGCCGACTCGACTTCTCGCTGGCCGTACCAGTGAAAAAACCGACCATGTGCGCCTTCGGTGGAACCCGGATGGACACCTTGTTCGTGACCTCGATTCGCCCCGGTGACGACCACGATCCGCAGTCCCTCGCCGGTGGCGTGTTCGCCCTGAACCTCAACGTCAAAGGTTTGCCGGAACCGCAGTTCAACGATTCGCTGTAACACCCGCCTCTGCTGCACCGCTGCGCCTTGAACACAACAATAACAAGACTGGAGACTCACCCCCATGAACTTCAAACGCACCTTGCTCGCCGCTGCACTCCCGCTGATGTTTACCGTCACTGGCGCCGCTCAGGCACTGCAACTCAAATTCGCTGACATCCATCCCGCCGGTTATCCCACCGTGGTGGCCGAAGAAAACATGGGCAAGACCCTGACCAAGGAAACCAACGGCGAGCTGACCTTCCAATACTTCCCCGGCGGTGTGCTGGGCTCCGAAAAGGAAGTCATCGAACAGATGCAAGTCGGTGCCGTTCAGCTGTCGCGCGTCAGCCTGGGGATCGTCGGCCCCGTGGTCCCGGACGTGAACGTGTTCAACATGCCGTTCATCTTCCGCGACCATCAACACATGCGTAACGTCATCGACGGCGCAGTGGGCGACGAGATCCTCGACAAAATCACCAATTCCGAATTCGGCCTGGTGGCCCTGGCCTGGATGGACGGCGGCACGCGCAACGTCTACACCAAGAAACCGGTGCGCAAGCTCGAAGACCTCAAGGGTATGAAAATTCGCGTGCAAGGCAACCCGATGTTCATCGACATGATGAACGCCATGGGCGGTAACGGCATCGCCATGGACACCGGCGAGATCTTCAGTGCCCTGCAGACCGGCGTGATCGACGGCGCGGAAAACAACCCGCCAACCCTGCTCGAACACAACCACTTTCAGAATGCGAAGTACTACAGCCTCACGGGTCACCTGATCCTGCCCGAGCCGATCGTGATGTCGAAAATCACCTGGGAAAAACTGACCCCGGATCAACAGGCGCTGGTCAAGACAGCCGCCAAGGCTGCCCAGGCCGAAGAGCGCGTGCTGTGGGACAAGAAGTCCGCTGCCAGTGAAGAAAAACTCAAGGCCGCCGGCGTCGAGTTCATCACCGTTGACAAGAAACCCTTCTACGACGCCACCGCCTCGGTTCGTGAGAAATATGGCGCGCCGTATGCCGATCTGATCAAGAAAATCGAAGCCGTTCAGTAACGCCTCCCGCTCCGTCCCCATGAACAAGGCCCGGTGCGCCCGATGTCTGCGGCGCGCCCGGTTACGGTGGAACCCGATGAAGAATCTACTGCTGCGTATCAACGACAAGATCTACATGACGTGCATCTGGGTCGCCGGCCTTTCCGTCCTGGCGATTTCCCTGATGATTCCCTGGGGCGTGTTCGCCCGCTACGTGCTGGGCACCGGTTCGAGCTGGCCCGAGCCCACGGCGATTCTGCTGATGATGGTGTTTACCTTCATCGGCGCCGCCGCCAGTTACCGCGCCGGCGCGCACATGGCCGTGGCCATGCTCACCGATCGCATGCCTCCACAACTGAGATCTGCAGCGGCGATATTTTCACAACTGCTCATGGCGGCGATCTGCATCTTCATGACGATCTGGGGCGCCAAGCTGTGCATGTCCACTTGGAACCAGTTCATGGCGGCCCTGCCCGATCTGCGCGTTGGCGTGACCTACTTGCCCATTCCCGTGGGCGGCTTGCTGACGCTGGTTTTCGTGCTGGAAAAACTCTTGCTCGGTGACCAGAGCAAACGACGCGTCGTGCAGTTCGACCTGGTTGAAGAAAGTGAAGGTGCCGCTTAATGGACGCTCTGATACTGCTGGGCAGTTTTATCGCTTTGATCCTGATCGGCATGCCGGTCGCCTACGCGCTCGGCGCCGCCGCGCTGATCGGTGCATGGTGGATCGACATTCCGTTCCAGGCGGTGATGATTCAGGTCGCCTCGGGGGTGAACAAATTCTCGCTGCTGGCCATTCCGTTCTTCGTGCTGGCCGGTGCGATCATGGCCGAGGGCGGCATGTCCCGCCGGTTGGTGGCGTGTGCCGGGGTGCTGGTGGGGTTTGTCCGTGGCGGTCTGTCACTGGTCAACATTGTCGCCTCGACCTTCTTCGGCGCGATCTCCGGATCGTCGGTGGCCGACACCGCGTCGGTGGGTTCGGTGCTGATCCCGGAAATGGAGCGCAAGGGCTATCCACGGGATTTCTCCACCGCCGTGACCGTCAGCGGCTCGGTGCAAGCCCTGCTGACTCCGCCAAGCCATAACTCAGTGCTCTACTCCCTGGCCGCCGGCGGTACTGTTTCGATTGCCTCGCTGTTCATGGCCGGCATCGTGCCGGGCTTGATGATGAGCGCCTGCCTGATGGTGCTGTGCCTGATCTTCGCGAAAAAGCGCAACTACCCCAAAGGTGAAGTCATCCCGATGCGCCAGGCGTTGAAAATCGTCGGCGAGGCCCTCTGGGGCATGATGGCGATGGTGATCATCCTCGGCGGCATCCTCTCGGGGATCTTCACCGCGACCGAATCGGCGGCGATTGCCGTGCTGTGGTCATTCTTCGTCACCATGTTCATTTACCGCGACTACAAATGGAGTGAACTGCCGAAACTGATGCACCGCACCGTGCGGACGATTTCGATCGTGATGATCCTGATCGGTTTCGCTGCGAGCTTCGGCTACATCATGACCCTGATGCAGATCCCGGCAAAGATCACCACGCTGTTCCTGACCCTGTCGGACAACCGCTACGTGATCCTGATGTGCATCAACGTCATGCTGCTGTTGCTCGGCACGGTGATGGACATGGCGCCGCTGATCCTGATCCTGACGCCGATCCTGATGCCGGTGATTCTCGGTATCGGTGTGGATCCGGTGCAGTTCGGCATGATCATGCTGGTCAACCTCGGGATCGGGCTGATAACGCCGCCGGTGGGCGCAGTGTTGTTTGTCGGTTCGGCGGTGGGCAAGGTCAGTATCGAGAGCACTGTGAAAGCGCTGCTGCCGTTTTATGCGGTGCTGTTTCTGGTGTTGCTTCTGGTGACCTACGTGCCGGCGATTTCGCTGTGGTTGCCGCATCTGGTGTTGTAAGCGGTTAATGGATCGCAGCCCTCACGGGCTGCGATTTTTTGCTTTAAGCCCGCAACAACATATACCCCGCCACCACCAGACAGACACTGGCAAACCCCACCTGCAACGCCCGCGCCGGCACCCGCGCGCAGAGCTTACGGCCGATGACCATCCCGACAATGCTGGCGACGATGAACACCGCGCCCTGCCCGTCAATCCGCACACCGGCGTGAAACGCGCCGATCACCCCGATCGCCGAGATCAGACTGATCACCATCAACGAGGTGGCGACAATCCCGCGCATCTGCACATCGGTCAGTTGCTTGAATGCCGGCACGATCAAGAAGCCGCCACCGACACCGAGCAACCCGGACACCACGCCGGTAATTGCGCCTAACGCCGCCAACGTCGCGGTGCATTTGGCGGTCCAGTCGAAGCGCCCGGTTTGTTCATTGAGCATGCAATTCTTTTGGCCCCAACTGGCGTGACCATGATCGCTCGGCCCTTCCTGCTGACGCTCGCGGCGCAGCATGCGCCAGGCCACCATGACCATCAGCAGACTGAACAGGATCATCAGGATTTTCTCCGACAACTGATGCGCGAAGTAAATGCCCAACGGCGAAAACACCGCCCCCAAAGCGGCAATCAACAACGCCGCGCGATAGCGCACCAGACCATGACGCAAACCATCGATAGCGCCGACCGCCGCCGCACTGCCGACCGCAAACAATGCGACCGGCGCTGCCTGGGTCATCGTCCAGCCCAACCCGAGCACCAGCGCCGGCACCGCGAGAATGCCGCCGCCGGCCCCGGTCAAGCCGAGCACCAACCCCATCACCACGCCAAACAGACTTGCCAGCAACATAGGGTTTTCTCAGTCGACCTTGGACAGGCTTGTCAGCCACTCGCGACCCTTGAGCATGCCGTTCCAGTAGAACCACGGCAACAGCGTCGCCTTGAGAAACCATGCCGAACGCCGCGCCACCGTCGGGTCCAGTGGAAAGGTCGGCAGCAACTTGCCGGCGTATCCGAACTCGGCAAGGATCACCTTGCCCTTCTCCACCGTCAGCGGGCAGGAACCATAGCCGTCGTACTTCAGCGGCAGCGGTTGTTGCTTGCGCGCGGCCAACAGGTTTTCCGCGACCACCACCACTTGTTTGCGCACTGCTGCGGCGGTTTTCGCGTTACTGGTGCCGCAGATATCGCCGAGTGCAAACACCTCGGGATAACGCGGATGTTGCAGGCTGTGCGGGTTGACTTCGCACCAACCGGCGGCGTCGGCCAGAGGACTTTGGGCGATGAAATCCGGCGAGACCTGGGGTGGCACCACGTGCAGTAAATCGAACGTTTTCGCTTCGCGGGTGACGTTGCCGTCGGCGTCCTTGATCTCGAACCATGCGGTTTTGGCTGGGCCGTCGACCTTGACCAGGTTCGAGTTGAAGGCCAATTGCGCGTGATATTTTTCGATGTACTTCATCAGCGGCGGGACGAACGTCGCCACGCCGAACAGCGCGGCGCCGGCCAGATTGAATTCGACATGGATGTTGTTCAGCGATCCGCTTTTAAGCCAGTGATCGCAAGACAGATACAGCGCCTTTTGCGGCGCGCCGGCGCATTTGATCGGCATCGCCGGTTGGGTGAACAGCGCTTTGCCGCCGCGCAGTTTCTGCACTTGATCCCAGGTGTACTGCGCATGCTGATAGCTGTAGTTGGAAGTAACGCCGTGCTGGCCGAGGCTTTCCTGCAAGCCTTCGATCTTCTCCCAGGCCAGACGCAGGCCGGGGCAGACGATCAGGTTTTGATAGCTGACCGTACGCTCGTCGTTGAGGGTGAGTTGTTTTTTGTCGGGATCGATGCCGGTGACGGCGGCTTGTATCCAAGTGGCTTGGCGCGGCAATACTTTGGCCATCGGCCTGACCGTGTCCTTCACGTCGTAAGCGCCACCGCCGACCAGCGTCCACGCCGGTTGGTAGTAATGGTGAGTGCTCGGCTCGATGACCGTGATGTTCAGGCTCGGATCACGTTTGAGCAGACTGGCGACAAAACCGATACCGGCCGTACCACCACCGATAACCACGATGTCTGCACTGATGGATGGGCCCCAGTGTTGATCGTTCATTGCTTGTTCCTTTTGCTGCACGCAAGGATTAATTGGCCTCACACACATCCATTGTAGGAGTGAGCCTGCTCGCGATAGCGGTGTGTCAGTCAATGAATGTTCTGGCTGACCTACCGCTATCGCGAGCAGGCTCACTCCTACATTGGGATAGCGTGTTGGCTGGCATTTTATTGATGGCCGAGACTTTTCAGCACGGCGCCGCAATACAACCCGGAGAGGGTTTTCATCACCTGGATGACTTCCGGACTGGCGAGCCCGTAGAAAATGTACTTGCCTTCACGACGGGTCGCGACCAGCCCTTCATCGCGCAGGATGCCCAATTGCTGGGACAGCGTCGGCTGGCGCACGCCGGTCATCTTTTCCAGTTCGCCGACGTTGCGTTCGCCCTGGGTCAGTTGACACAGGATCAGCAGACGATCCTCATTGGCCATGGCTTTGAGCAGCGCACAGGCCTTGGAGGCCGAGGCGCGCAGTTGGGCGACTTCACATTCGGTCAGACTGGATTGCATTTGCACGATGCCTTCAAGGTCACTTAAGCTGCGAACATTATGTTTTTAGATAAAGTGTTGCAACCCATTTTCCTTGTTCAGGTTGGTGTCCATGCCCGCGCAGATTGAAGCTTTCCTCGACCCCGCCTCCTCGACCTACAGCTATGTGGTCTATGAAACCGATGGCGGGCAATGCGCGATCGTCGATCCGGTGCTCGATTACGACGGCGCCGCCGGGCGCACCTGCACCGCGCAGGCCGACAAGATCATCGCCTTCGTCCGCACCCACAATCTGCAAGTGCAGTGGCTGCTGGAAACCCACGCCCACGCCGATCACCTGTCCGCCGCGCCTTATCTGCGCCGGGAGCTGGGCGGGAAAATCGCTATCGGTGAATCGATCAGCAAAGTGCAGAACGTGTTCAAGGCTCTTTTCAATCTGGAGCCGGAGTTCTGCGTTGATGGCTCGCAGTTCGATCATTTGTTTGCACCGAACGAATCGTTCCGTATCGGCAATCTCAAGGCCACGGCCCTGCATGTGCCCGGCCACACCCCGGCGGACATGGCTTATTTGATCGATGGCGAGCAGATTCTGGTGGGCGATACGCTGTTCATGCCGGACGTCGGCACCGCGCGTTGCGACTTTCCCGGCGGCAACGCCCATCAGTTGTTTGCTTCGATCCACAAACTGCTCGCCTTCCCCGCCAGCGTGAAACTCTACGTTTGCCACGACTATCCGCCAGAAGGCCGCGAATCGCAGTGCCAAAGCACGGTCGGTGAGCAGCGCAAAAGCAATATTCATGTGCATGACGGAATCGATGAAGCGGCGTTCGTCGAGATGCGCACAAAACGTGACGCGGGGCTGGGTATGCCAACGCTGTTGCTGCCGGCGATTCAGGTGAATGTGCGGGCGGGGAATTTGCCACCGGCCGAGGAAAACGGCGTGGTTTACCTGAAGATTCCGCTCAATTCCCTATAGGAAAAAATCGCTCGGGACGTCGCCGGATTATTTTTCCTACGAACTCTGTCGAGGGTGGTGAACTGGTGAAAATCCTGTAAGCGAGCAGACTCCATTGGGCAAACATTCAATGGAGTTTTCGCAATATGGATATTCGTCGTAATCACCGTGACATGACACCGCAACAGAAATCCGCCTTCATCGATGCCATCCTGAGGCTGAAGAACAATGTCGACAGCGTGCTGCGACCCGGACAGCAAAGCCGCTACGATGATTTTGTCCAGATCCACAAAAATTCGATGGGCCGCGGCAATCCGCTGACGCCCAACCCGCATCGAAGCCCGCTGTTCTATCCGTGGCACCGGATTCTGATCCGCCAGTTCGAACTGGCCCTGCAGTCCGCCGCCAATGATCCGACCATCACCCTGCCCTACTGGAACTGGCAACTGACCGGGGCCGACAACCCCTTCACCTCGGACTTCATGGGTTCAAACGGTGACAGCCTGCAAGATCAGCGCGTCACCAGCGGCCCGTTTTCCAGAGAGCAATCGCAGTTCGAAGTGAGAGTCTGGGACGAGGGCATCGGCAACACCGGCATTCGTCGAGATCTCGGGGCAAACGGCGCACTGCCCACCGCAGAGACCGTCATATCGACGCTCAACAGTACGCCTTACTGGATGGAGGCAAGCGGCTGGGAAAACATCTCGGAAACCGAACTGCACAATCCGGTACATGCCTGGATAGGCGGCAGCATGGCGCAAGCCGCCTCACCCAATGATCCGATCTTCTTCCTGCACCACTGCTACCTCGACTTGTTGTGGGAGCGCTGGAAACATCAACACCCTGGCACTCCGGGCTTTACCAACGAGGCCGGCTCGACAGGCATGAACGAAACCGTGCTGATCTTTCATCCCGCCAATGAGCCGGCACCCTGGGTACCAACCTATACCGTCCAACAAACCCTCTTCACCACAGAGCTCGATTACCGCTATGACTACATATGACCCTCAGCTGCCCAGCGTCAAACCGTTAGCGGGTAACGGCAGCGCGGTCTTGTAGCGCACCTGCTTGAGCGCAAAGCTTGACCGGATATTCGCCACACCCGGCACTTTGGTCAGGAAGTCCATCATGAAGCGTTCGAGCGACTGAATGGTCGGGACCAAGACCCGGATGAGGTAATCCGGGTCTCCGGCCATGAGGTAGCACTCCATCACCTCGGGGCGATCAGAAATGGCTTCCTCGAAATGCTGCAGCGCTTCCTCGACCTGTTTTTCCAGGCTGACGTGAATGAACACATTCACGTGCAGCCCCAGCAGGTCGGCATCCAGCAGCGTCACCTGCTCGCGAATCAGGCCCAATTCTTCCATTGCCTTGACCCGATTGAAGCACGGCGTTGGCGACAGATTCACCGAGCGTGCGAGGTCGGCGTTGGTGATGCGCGCATTCTCCTGAAGGCTGTTGAGAATGCCGATGTCGGTACGGTCCAGTTTGCGCATGAGACAAAACCACCTGTTTTTTATGTTTATGCAGAATTTCTATCTGCAAATCGTCTCCAGCGCAATGAAACAGAGATAAATATTCTTCTTGCCCGGGCCTATGATTGTTGTAGGACAAGATTTCTTCTACCGAAGAATGACTGCCAGCTCACTACAAGAAATTCACAAGATCGAGCGTAGAAGCCATGACCCAAGCGTATGAACCGCTGCGTCTGCACGTCCCTGAACCCTCGGGCCGTCCAGGCTGCAAAACCGATTTTTCCTACCTGCATCTGACCGATGCCGGTACGGTGCGCAAACCTTCCATTGACGTTGAACCTGCCGACACCGCCGACCTGGCGCGTGGGCTGATTCGCGTACTCGACGATCAGGGCAACGCCCTCGGCCCATGGGCCGAAAACGTGCCGGTCGAGATTCTGCGTAAAGGCATGCGCGCCATGCTCAAGACGCGCATCTACGACAACCGCATGGTGGTCGCCCAGCGTCAGAAAAAAATGTCGTTCTATATGCAAAGCCTCGGCGAAGAAGCCATCGGCAGTGCTCAGGCGCTGGCCTTGAACATCGACGACATGTGCTTCCCGACCTACCGCCAGCAAAGCATTCTGATGGCCCGCGAAGTGCCATTGGTCGACCTGATCTGCCAACTGCTGTCCAACGAGCGCGATCCGCTCAAGGGTCGCCAGTTGCCGATCATGTATTCGGTCAAGGACGCTGGTTTCTTCACCATCTCCGGCAACCTCGCCACCCAGTTCATTCAGGCGGTTGGCTGGGGCATGGCTTCAGCGATCAAAGGCGACACGAAAATCGCCTCGGCGTGGATTGGTGACGGCGCCACCGCCGAATCAGACTTCCACACCGCCCTCACCTTCGCTCACGTTTATCGTGCGCCGGTGATCCTCAACGTCGTGAATAACCAATGGGCGATTTCGACCTTTCAGGCCATCGCCGGTGGTGAAGCCACTACTTTCGCCGGACGCGGCGTCGGTTGCGGCATCGCCTCGTTGCGCGTGGATGGCAACGACTTCTACGCGGTTTACGCGGCCTCTGCCTGGGCCGCCGAACGCGCCCGCCGCAACCTCGGCCCGACCATGATCGAATGGGTCACCTACCGCGCTGGCCCGCACTCGACCTCCGACGATCCATCCAAATACCGCCCGGCCGATGACTGGAGTCACTTCCCGCTCGGTGACCCGATTGCGCGCCTCAAGCAGCACCTGATCAAAGTCGGCCACTGGTCGGACGAAGAGCACGCTGCCGTCAGCGCCGAGCTCGAAGCCGAAGTGATTGCCGCGCAGAAACAGGCCGAACAGTACGGCACCCTCGCCGGCGGCCAGATTCCAAGCGCCGCAACCATGTTCGAAGACGTCTACAAAGAGATGCCGGAGCACTTGAAGCGCCAGCGTCAGCAGTTGGGGATCTGACATGAACGACCACAACAACAATATTCAGTTGGAAACCGCCATGACCACGACCACCATGACCATGATCCAGGCCCTGCGCTCGGCCATGGATGTGATGCTTGAGCGTGACGACAATGTGGTGGTGTTCGGTCAGGACGTCGGCTACTTCGGCGGCGTGTTCCGTTGCACCGAGGGCCTGCAGACCAAGTACGGCACCTCCCGCGTATTCGACGCACCGATCTCGGAAAGTGGCATCGTCGGCGTCGCCGTCGGCATGGGCGCGTACGGTCTGCGTCCGGTCGCCGAGATTCAGTTCGCCGACTACGTCTACCCGGCCTCCGACCAGATCATTTCCGAAGCGGCGCGCCTGCGTTATCGCTCGGCTGGCGAGTTCACAGCACCAATGACCCTGCGCATGCCATGCGGCGGCGGCATCTATGGCGGTCAGACCCACAGCCAGAGCATCGAGGCGATGTTCACTCAGGTGTGCGGCTTGCGCACCGTGATGCCGTCCAACCCGTATGACGCCAAAGGCTTGTTGATCGCCTCCATCGAAAACGATGACCCGGTGATCTTCCTCGAGCCGAAACGCCTGTACAACGGCCCGTTCGACGGCCACCACGACCGCCCGGTAACGCCGTGGTCGAAACACCCGCAAGCCCAGGTCCCGGACGGTTACTACACCGTGCCGCTGGACGTTGCCGCGATCACCCGTCCCGGCAAGGACGTGACCGTGCTGACTTACGGCACCACCGTTTACGTCTCGCAAGTCGCGGCCGAAGAATCCGGCGTCGATGCCGAAGTCATCGACCTGCGCAGCCTGTGGCCGCTGGACCTGGAAACCATCGTCAAATCGGTGAAGAAAACCGGCCGTTGCGTGGTAGTTCACGAAGCCACCCGCACCTGCGGTTTCGGCGCCGAACTGGTGTCGCTGGTGCAAGAGCATTGCTTCCATCACCTGGAAGCGCCGATCGAACGCGTCACCGGTTGGGACACCCCCTACCCGCACGCGCAGGAGTGGGCGTATTTCCCAGGGCCGTCCCGAGTAGGTGCGGCGTTGAAACGGGTCATGGAGGTCTGAATGGGCACGCACGTTATCAAGATGCCGGACATCGGCGAAGGCATCGCAGAAGTAGAACTGTCGCAGTGGCACGTCAAGGTTGGCGATCTGGTCGTTGAAGATCAGGTGCTGGCGGACGTGATGACCGACAAGGCCATGGTCGATATTCCGTCGCCGGTCCACGGGAAAGTGATTGCGCTCGGTGGTCAGCCGGGTGAAGTGATGGCGGTTGGCAGTGTGTTGATCAGCATTGAGGTTGAAGGTGCCGGCAATCTGAAAGAATCGGCCGCGCCTGCTCCCGTCAAAGAAGCGCCTGCGGCGCCGAAAGTTGAAACCGTGGTGGAAAGCACAACGGCTGCCGCACCGCGTCCTGCTGCAGTTTGCCAAGGCCCGATGATTGCCCGCGAGGCCGACGAGCGTCCGCTCGCCTCGCCGGCCGTGCGCAAACACGCCTTGGATCTGGGTATTCAATTGCGTCTGGTGCGCGGTTCCGGCCCGGCCGGTCGTGTGTTGCACGAAGACCTTGAAGCCTATCTGGCGCAAGGTCAGTCGAACGCCTCAGCGCCGGCGGCTGCCGCTTACGCCCAGCGTAATGACGAAGAACAGATTCAAGTGATCGGCATGCGCCGCAAGATCGCCCAGCGCATGCAGGACGCTACTCAGCGTGCCGCGCATTTCAGCTACGTCGAAGAAATCGACGTCACCGCGATTGAAGAACTGCGCGCACATCTCAATGAAAAACACGGCGCCAGCCGTGGCAAGTTGACCTTGCTGCCGTTCCTCGTCCGCGCGCTGGTTGTGGCCCTGCGCGACTTCCCGCAGATGAATGCCCGTTACGACGACGAAGCCCAGGTCATCACTCGCCTCGGCGCTGTACATGTCGGCGTAGCCACGCAAAGCGATGTTGGCCTGATGGTGCCGGTGGTGCGTCACGCCGAGGCGCGCAGCCTGTGGGACAGCGCCACGGAAATCTCGCGTTTGGCCAACGCCGCGCGCAATGGCAAGGCCAGCCGCGATGAGCTGTCCGGCTCGACCATCACCCTGACCAGCCTCGGTGCGCTGGGCGGTATCGTCAGCACGCCGGTGTTGAATCTGCCGGAAGTGGCGATCGTCGGCGTCAACAAAATCGTCGAACGGCCAATGGTCGTCAAAGGCCAGGTGGTGATCCGCAAGATGATGAACCTCTCCAGTTCCTTCGATCACCGCGTGGTCGACGGCATGGACGCGGCCCTCTTCATCCAGGCCATTCGTGGCTTGATCGAACAACCTGCCACTTTGTTTGTGGAGTAAGGCGCGCATGCAATCTCTGAACACTACGCTGCTGATCATCGGCGGCGGCCCCGGCGGTTATGTAGCGGCAATCCGCGCCGGGCAACTGGGCATCCCGACGATTCTGGTCGAAGGCCAATCGCTGGGCGGCACCTGCCTGAACATCGGCTGCATCCCATCGAAAGCGCTGATTCACGTGGCTGAACAGTTTCACCAGACCCAGCACCACAGCCAGCATTCGGCGCTGGGCATCAGCGTTTCGGCGCCGAGCCTCGACATCAGCAAAAGCGTCGAGTGGAAGGACGGCATCGTTGATCGCCTGACCACCGGCGTCGCTGCCTTGCTGAAAAAGAACAAGGTTCAGGTCATCAATGGCTGGGCCAAAGTCATCGACGGCAAAACCGTTGACGTTGGCGACACGCGCATCCAGTGCGAGCACTTGGTGCTGGCCACCGGTTCGACCAGCGTTAATCTGCCGATCCTGCCGATTGGCGGACCGATCATCTCCTCCACCGAAGCACTGGCACCGACATCCGTGCCAAAACGCCTGGTCGTGGTGGGCGGCGGTTACATCGGTCTGGAGCTGGGCATTGCTTATCGCAAGCTTGGCGCCGACGTCAGTGTGGTCGAGGCGCAGGATCGCATCCTGCCGGCTTACGACGCTGAACTGACGCAACCGGTGCATGACGCGCTGAAGCAGCTGGGCGTGAAGCTGTACCTCAAACACAGCGTGCTGGGATTCGACGGTACTTTGCAGGTGCGCGATCCGGAGGGCGAAACCCTGAATCTGGAAACCGATCAGGTGCTGGTCGCCGTCGGTCGCAAACCGAATACTCAGGGCTGGAACCTCGAAGCGCTGAATCTGGACATGAACGGTTCGGCAATCAAGATCGACAGCCGCTGCCAGACCAGCATGCGTAACGTCTACGCGATTGGCGATTTGAGCGGCGAACCGATGCTGGCCCACCGCGCCATGGCTCAAGGCGAAATGGTTGCCGAGTTGATCAGCGGCAAAACCCGTGAATTCAGCCCGACGGCGATTGCTGCGGTGTGCTTCACCGACCCGGAACTGGTGGTGGTCGGCAAGACCCCGGACGAGGCCAAGGCTGCGGGGCTGGACTGCATCGTGTCGAGCTTCCCGTTCGCCGCCAACGGCCGGGCGATGACGCTGGAATCGAAAAGCGGCTTCGTGCGCGTGGTCGCTCGTCGGGATAACCATGTGATTGTCGGCTGGCAAGCGGTGGGCGTCGGGGTTTCCGAGCTGTCCACGGCGTTTGCGCAAAGCCTGGAAATGGGCGCGCGGCTGGAAGATATCGGCGGCACCATTCATGCGCATCCGACATTGGGTGAAGCGGTGCAGGAGGCGGCGTTGCGTGCCCTCGGGCATGCGTTGCATATGTGATGAACGGTGGCAGTGATGGCCCCTTCGCGAGCAAGCTCGCTCCCACAGAGGGAATGCATTTCAAATGTGGGAGCGACGGTGCGACGATTCTACTTGCTCGCGAATTCTCTAGGGCAACCGGAATTATCTGTCTGTCATCCGATAGTCCGGGCTGCGAAACCGCTCAAGAATGAAGTATTGTTGTGCCCATCCAAAAAACGTCAGAAGCCTTGAACCGTTTCGGCGGTTGTTCAGTGATAGAGGGTGTCATGGGTAACGAAAGCATCAATTGGGACAAGCTGGGTTTTGACTACATCAAGACCGACAAACGCTATCTGTCGTACTTTCGCGATGGCGAGTGGGACAAAGGCACCCTGACCGAAGATAACGTGCTGCACATCAGCGAAGGCTCGACTGCCCTTCACTATGGCCAACAGTGCTTCGAAGGCATGAAGGCCTATCGTTGCAAGGACGGCTCGATCAACCTGTTCCGCCCGGACCAGAACGCCCTGCGCATGCAACGCAGCTGCGCGCGTCTGCTGATGCCGACAGTCGACACCGAGCAGTTCATCGAAGCCTGCAAAGCCGTGGTTCGCGCCAACGAGCGTTTCATCCCGCCGTACGGCACCGGCGGCGCGCTGTACCTGCGTCCGTTCGTGATCGGCGTGGGTGACAACATCGGCGTGCGCACTGCTCCCGAGTTCATCTTCTCGATTTTCTGCATTCCGGTCGGTGCCTATTTCAAGGGCGGCCTGACCCCGCACAACTTCCAGATCTCCAGCTACGACCGCGCGGCACCACAAGGCACCGGCGCGGCCAAGGTCGGCGGCAACTACGCGGCCAGCCTGATGCCAGGCTCGAAAGCGAAGAAAGCCAACTTCGCCGACGCGATCTACCTGGATCCGATGACCCACACCAAGATCGAAGAAGTCGGTTCGGCCAACTTCTTCGGGATCACCCACGACAACAAGTTCATCACCCCGAACTCGCCGTCGGTTTTGCCAGGCATCACCCGCCTGTCGCTGATCGAACTGGCGAAATCGCGTCTGGGCCTGGAAGTGGTTGAAGGCGACGTGCTGATCGACAAGCTGTCGGACTTCAAGGAAGCCGGCGCTTGCGGTACGGCTGCGGTGATCACCCCGATCGGTGGTATCAGCTACAACGACCATCTGCATGTGTTCCACAGCGAGACCGAAGTGGGTCCTGTGACCCAGAAGCTCTACAAAGAGCTGACGGGCGTGCAGACCGGCGACATCGAAGCGCCAGCGGGCTGGATCGTCAAGGTTTGATCTGACGGGTGTTGATGTAGAAAAGCCCTCTACCGAGTGATTGGTGGGGGGCTTTTTTGATTGTGGTTGTTGGTTTTTTTGGGTAAGGCTGGAGATCTTTTCCCCCTCACCCCAGCCCTCTCCCCCAGGGGGGCGAGGGGGAAAGGGGGCCGATCTTTGTGCCGTTCAAAACCTGAGTTCGACCTGATCGTTCAGGTCGATGTAGTACGCGAGAACACCTCGGTCAGTCCCCTCTCCCTCTGGGAGAGGGTTAGGGTGAGGGGCTTTTCAGCGTTATCCGTTTACCAAGTCGATCAGCAATCCCACTCGCCTGCCCATTCTGCTGTTTCCCCATCCGCGCCTGCGTAATCAACCCCGGAATCAACTCCCCCTCCGGCAGATTCTTCCAGAACCGCGCCGGCAAATGCCCCTGCATGACCTTCTCGTTCAAACGCGCTGGATTAAAGATGTGGCTGTAATAGGTCAGCCACAGATCCCCATGAGGATCGTCGACGTTCTGCGCCAACTGCTGCCATTCCAGCGGGCATTGCCGCTGATGTATCAGTTGCTCGCCATCGTAATAAACCCCGTCACGTGGCGTGGCGATCAACCAGCGGTGGCGGCCCATGCGCCCGATGAAGTGCTCGCTGGCGCTGTGCAGAATGTCGTGGGCCGGCTCATGCCACGCCACGTACTGCGGACCCGCGCTGGATGACGGGCGTTCGATGAAGCGCACAAATGCATGCAGATGATGGGCTTCGCGATTGACTTGTTTGATCCGTCGCTGCAGCTCACTGCCGAGTTTGTCACCGGCCATCATCGCCGTGCGGTCGCCATGGCTGACCCGCCACAGCACCTCATACAACAAGCTCCAACGTTGATCACCGCGATATCGCGAAGCCTGCTCCAGCGTATCGAGCAACACGCGCGGGATCTTCGCCGTAAACGGCCCCTGCCCTTCAGGCACCGGCTCATCACTGGCAAACAGATCACCCACACCCTCCGAGGCCCAGCTCACCAGACTCGGATCGACTTCATGGCTCAGCAGCCAGCGCGCCTGCTGGCGCCAAGTGTCGAACAGATCATCGCAATCAAGATTGATCATCCCCACAGCCCCATCTGCTGCGGCATCGGCCGGTCACGCAATTGCTGATAGAGCAAATGGCTGGTGACTTCGGCCTGCTGCGGATGGTAGTCGCTGGTGATGATGAACGGCTTGGCCTTAGCCAGCACGCAGCGCATGCGCGCGACGTCTTCGTAACGAATGCGTCGTTGTCGGCGCAACTCCACCAGTCGTTCGGTGGTGCGCAGGCCGATACCGGGAATACGCGCAATCAGGGATGCTTCGGCGCGATTCAGATCCAGCGGGAACACCTCGCGATTCTGCAACGCCCAGGCGAGTTTCGGGTCGATGTCCAGCGCCAGATTGCCCGGCCCCTTGAGCAGTTCATCGGCGCTGTAGCCATAACTGCGCAAGAGAAAATCGGCCTGATACAAACGGTGTTCGCGCATCAGCGGCGGCGCGGCCAGCGGCACGCTTTTCGGGCTGTCGGGGATCGGGCTGAAGGCCGAATAGTAAACCCGCCGCAGTCGGAAGTTGCCGTACAAGGCCTGGGCGCTGTGAAGGATGGTGCTGTCATCGGTGTCGTCGGCGCCAACAATCAACTGCGTGCTCTGCCCGGCCGGGGCGAACTTTGCCGAGCGCGGTTCGTTCAACACCGTCTGCACGCCGGTGTAGATGGTGTTCATCGCCTGCTTGATCGACTTGATGTCCTTCTCCGGCGCCAGCACTTGCAGGCTGGCATCGGTCGGCAATTCGATATTGACGCTCAGGCGATCAGCGTAGCGTCCCGCTTCTTCGATCAATGCCGGATCGGCTTCAGGAATGGTCTTGAGATGGATGTACCCGCGAAACTCATGCTCTTCGCGCAGCAGCTTCGCCACCCGCACCAGTTGCTCCATGGTGTAGTCCGCCGAACGAATGATCCCCGAACTGAGGAACAATCCGCTGACACAGTTGCGCCGGTAGAAATCCATGGTCAGCGCGACGACTTCTTCGGGGGTGAAGCGTGCGCGCGGGACATCGCTGGAGCGGCGGTTGACGCAGTACTGGCAATCGTAAAGGCAGAAGTTGGTCAGCAGAATCTTCAATAACGATACGCAGCGGCCGTCCGGCGTGTAGCTGTGGCAGATGCCCATGCCATCGGTCGAACCCAGCCCGCTCTTGCCTTCGGAGCTGCGCTTGGGCGCGCCGCTGCTCGCGCAGGAGGCGTCGTACTTGGCGGCGTCGGCGAGGATGCTGAGCTTGTCGATGATTTGCATGGCGCGGGCTCTATACTGTTTGCATATACAGTATAGAGTCGAATGCGGTGTTACAAGGTGGCAGATGCGCCCCTCGTCGGTCAGACGCTGAAAATCAAAAGATCGCAGCCTTCGGCAGCTCCTACATGGATTGGGTAGGGTCGAGATTTATCGGGTGTACGCAACTCCTGTAGGAGCTGCCGAAGGCTGCGATCTTTTGATCTGCCCGTCTACCGGCCACTCAACACCAAACCGTGCACCGATCTCCTTGCGCCCCGCCGCCGTCAACGCCAGCGCCCGACTGTCCAGATCCTGCGTCACCCACCTGCGCTTCAACGCGGTTTGCAACAACGCCGCGCCCAGCGAACCACCGAGATGCGGCCGGCGCATGCTCCAGTCCAGGCACGGACAGGCAAACTTGCGGCGCAGGGTCGTTAAATCCTGCACTTCTATTCCCAAACCGAGAAACAACGCCTCGCCCGTCTCACTCAAGCGATACGCCTGCTCGTCGGTTGCCACCAACCAACCGCCCTCGATCAAACGGTCATGCAGCAACACCGCCAGCGTCCCGGCCATGTGGTCATAGCAAGTGCGGGCGAATTGCAGGCGATCCGGGGTGTGCGGCTTGAACGTCGGCGCCGCATTCTGGCCAATCACCATCAACGCTTCCAGCGCTTGCGCCACACGCTGATCGGCGAGGCTGTAATAGCGATGGCGACCCTGCACATGCAGACGCACCAGGGCCAGGTCCTTGAGTTTCGCCAGGTGCACACTGGCGGTCGAGGCGCTGACTTCGGCGATCGTCGCCAGCTCGGTGCTGGTGCGGGCGTGGCCGTCCATCAGCGAACAGAGGATTTTCGTCCGCGCCGGCTCGGCGATGGCGGCGGCTACCTGCGATACACCGATGTCTTGATGTTCTGCGTGCATAGTTCGCTCCCGGACGAATCATCGTCGTTGCGCAGTGGAGATAGTAGCAACACTTTCCCCACCGACAAGGATGCAAACCATGAACCCGATCAGCGCAGCAACGCATGCCGATCCTTATCCCTACTACGCCGAACTGCGCGCAGCAGGTGGACTGACGTTTCATCCAGAGCTGAAACTGTGGGTCGCCAGCAGTGCCCGGGCAGTGTGTGCGGTGTTGGCCCACGCCGATTGCCGGGTGCGTCCGGCGCAGGAGCCAGTGCCCGCAGCGATTGCAAAAGGCATGGCCGGCAAAGTCTTTAGCCAGCTGATGCGCATGAATGACGGCGAACGCCAGCGCTGCCCGCGTGCGGCAATCGAGCCTGAGCTGGCAACGCTGGACCTTGAACCCATCAATGCGTTGGTCGCCGCACGACTGATCACAGCGGACGCCGTCGGTGTCTACAAGGCAATGTTTCGTGGCCCGGTGTGCGTGGTCGCGGCGCTGCTGGGATTCACGCCGGCGCAGGCGCGGGCAGTCAGCGAGCTGACGGCGGACTTCGTCGCCTGCCTGTCGCCGTTGAGCAATGACCTGCAACTGGCCGCAGCCGATGCGGCGGCCGAACAACTGCGCAGCTACTTTATCGAACTGCTCGCCGAACCCGCCAGCGATTTGCTCAGCGCGATCCAGCAGCGCTTTGTCGGCGATGAGGAAATCCTGATCGCCAACCTGATCGGCCTCTGTTCGCAGACATTCGAAGCCTGCGCCGGACTGATCGGCAATACCCTGTTGGCGCTACGTCATCAGCCGGCGTTGCGCGGCGAATCCATCGATGCACTGCTCAGCGAAGCGCAGCGCTTCGACCCGTCCGTGCAGAACACCCGGCGCTTTGTCGCCGCGCCGTGCGAGATTGCCGGTGTGCGGGTCGAGGCAGGCGATGTGATTCTGCTGCTGCTGGCCTCGGCTAATCGAGATCCGGCGCTCAACGAACGGCCGGAGGAGTTTGTGCCGCAGCGCGAGAACCGCCGCAGTTTCAGTTTTGGCAGTGGTCGGCATCAGTGTCCGGGGCAAGCGTTGGCGATGAGTATTGCCGGAGCGACGGTGAGGGAAATACTTGGGCGTGGCATTGATCTGAATCGTTTGGGCTGGCACTACAGACCTTCGCTCAACGGGCGCATTCCAGTATTCAGCGAACTCGGCGCCTGACAATCCGTCTTCGCGAGCAAGCTCGCTCCCACATTAGTTAACGGGTGATCACAACCCTGTGGGAGCGAGCTTGCTCGCGAAGAGGCCAGCCCAGTCACTGCAAATTCCGGCTCAAACCGCCCATTGCAAAATCAACCAGCTGTTAGCGCTGCTGATCACCACAAACAACCCCCAAGCCAGTACCCGGGTTGGCCAGCGGTTCACAAACGGCCCCATCAGCTGTTTGTCGTTGGTCATGCGAATCAACGGATACAAGGCAAACGGCAATTGCAGGCTCAACACCACCTGACTCAGCACCAGCAACTTGCCGATCGCGTTATCGCCCATCAACCACACGCCAATAAACGCCGGAATCAACGCCAGTCCGCGAGTAATCAAGCGCCGCTGCCAGCACGGGATCCGCAGATTCAGGTAACCCTCCATGATCACCTGGCCGGCGATAGTGCCGGTAAAGGTCGAGCTCTGCCCCGACGCCAGCAGCGCCACGCCGAACAACACGCTGGCCAGCGCGCCACCGACCAGCGGATCGAGCAAGTGGTAGGCGTCCTGAATGTCCACCACGTCGGTGTGCCCGAACTGGTGAAACGCCGCTGCCGCGAGAATCAGGATCGCCGCGTTGACCAGCAACGCCAGCGCCAGCGAACCGATGGTGTCGATGCGTGCCAGTTTCACCGCGTCCTGCTTGCTTGCCAGGTCCTTGCCGATCATCCGCGTCTGCACGATCGAGGTATGCAGATAGAGGTTATGCGGCATCACCGTCGCGCCGAGAATACCGATCGCCAGGTACAACGGCGCCGCTTCACCAATCGCCGCCAGCGACGGTTTGAAGCCTTGGGCGACATCCGGCCAGTACGGTTTGATCAGCAACAGTTCAACGAAAAAACACACGCCAATGGTCGCGACCAACACCAGCATGATCGCTTCCAGACGACGGAAACCGCGATTTTGCAGGGCCAGTACCAGCAAGGTGTCGAACGCCGTCAGGGCAATGCCGAAGGTCAGCGAACAACCGAGCAACAAGTGAAAGGCCAGCGCACAACCGAGTACTTCGGCCAGATCGGTGGCGATGATCGAGATTTCCGCCAACACCCACTGCAGGCGCGCGGTCGGTGTGCTGTAGCGCTCACGGGACAGCTGCGCCAGATCGCGCCCGGTGGCAATGCCCAACCGCGAACACAGGCATTGCACGACCATGCCCGCCAGACTCGCCAGCAACACCACAAACAACAGGCTGTAACCAAAGCGTGAACCGGCCTCGATGGCGGTGGCCCAGTTGCCCGGATCCATGTAACCGATCGACACCAGCAACCCGGGACCGGCAAAACGCAGCACGCGTTTGAAGAACGACGCATTGGGATCAACCGCAACACTGCCAGCCACTTCCGGCGGGCAAAACGGCGCGGTGGCGATTTTGGGCAAGCTGAATTTCACGCACACATCCAGAAACAAGTCGGAAAGACGCAGCTTAGAGGTTTCAGCCTGTGCCTTGAAGAGCAAAAAAATCTATCGACTCACCCCCAACAACTGTTCGCGCAACTCCGGACTGCGCGTGCGCGGATCCAGCCAGATATCGAAAAACGCGCGGGCAAACAGCGGGTCATCAATCTCATGCTGCAACTGCTGACCGACAAAAAACCGCGCGCCCTGCCCCGGCAGATAGACGCCGGTAATGCGCGTGCCGGCTTGCACATCGACGAACGATTGCTGCATCTGGATCTGCCAACCGGCCAATTGCGCCGGGCTGACGCTACTCCCTGCCAAACGTTTGATTTCGTCGACGCTGGCCTTGACCAGGTCGTCGCGGGAAATGTTCCGGCGGTAAATCAACTCCAGCGCAAACGGCTGGCCGTCGACCAAGGGCCGCGCAGCACTCCAGAGGCGCGCGTTGTAGACATCGAAACCGAACACGCTGTAATCGCCGGTGCCAATGATCTGCGCGCCGGGCACGGCGTCCTGCCAATTGGCCCAGGTTGGCGTCAGCAACAACGCCCACAAGCCGATGCCGCAACATCCCCGTAACACCTTGGGTGTTCTGTTCATCGCGGTATCGACTCCGGCAAGCCCTGATAGTCAAAGCATAGCTGGGTATCGTCGCCGGCACTTTGTATACAAAAACTGCGCACATAGGCAGCAATCGCCGATCGACAATGCTAACGTGGCGAACCTTCAACGGATGGAGACTCCTGCGTGCTGATCCTCAAACTGCTGCTGATTCCCGGTTTTCTGCTGCTGATTTCCCTGGCGGGTAAACGTTGGGGGCCAAGCGTGGCCGGGTGGCTGTCGGGATTGCCAGTGGTAGTCGGGCCGATTCTGTTTTTCCTCGCCATCGAGCAGGGTCCGGCGTTTGCCGCGCAGTCGGCGGTGGCGGCGTTATCGGCGATGTTCGCGATGATTGCGTTCTGCATCACCTACGCGCAGGTCGCGCAACGGGCGAACTGGCCATTGGCGCTGACGGCATCGCTGTCGGTGTGGGCCGTGATTGCGTGGGTATTGTCGCTGATCCCGGCGTCGCTGCCGTTTTCCGTGGCAGCGGCGGCGGTTGCGTTGTTGGCATCGCCATATCTGTTTCCTACGGTGCAACCGGTGCTCAACGGCCCGGCGCCGAAATCGGACAAACTGATCTGGCGGATGATCGCCGGCGCCGCGTTGACCCTGGTGGTGACGATGCTCGCCAGCACCGTCGGCGAGCGCTGGAGCGGTTTGCTCGCGGTGTTCCCGGTACTCGGCAGTGTGATGGCGGTGTTCTCGCAACAAACGCGCGGCCCGGCATTTACCGCCGCATTGTTACGGGCGACGGCCACCGGCATGTATTCGTTTTCGGCGTTTTGTCTGGTCTCGGCGGTGACCTTGCCAAGCATGGGCCTGAGTGGATTTGCCGTCGGCGTTGCGGTGTCGGTGGCCATGCTCGGCGTGACCAAACGCCTGCTGGCCCACCCGCTGGCGAAAGCTCAGGCGCAGTGACCGGTCAGACGATTCGCGCTGGAACGCCCGCCCCCCTCCATGGGATGATCGCCCGCCTCGCGCGACCATCCACCGGAGATTCACATGTCATTGTTGAGCAAAAAAGCCGTCGTCCTGCTGGTGGCGGCCCTCGCCGGTTTCGGCGCCTTCCACGCGCAAGCGGCCAAGAAAAATGCCGGCACCGAGAAAGTCTCGATGCTCGATGGCAAGTTCACTTTTGTGCTGCCAAAAGGTTTCATCGCCGACCCGCTGCCGACCAGCCCGAGCGGGACCACGGGCACGATGTACACCAACGAGGCCACAAAAACCGTGGTCATTACCGCTGAAAACAAGATTCCCGAAGGCCAGCACGTCAAGGACAACGACGGCCAGTTTCTCGACGGCAGCGTGGCGAGTTTCATTGAAGACCAGCGCAAGGCCCTGCCGGACTTCAACAAACTCAGCGAGAAGAGCCTGACCCAAAAAGGCACCGGCCTCGGCCTGCGTCAGGTCGACAGCACCGCCACCCAGGGCGGTGGCCAGACCCTCAACACCACGCTGATGGCCGGCTCTGGCCCGAAGATGGCGTTGGTGCAGGTGATCTCCCGCGCCAGCGACAAGAAAGGTCACGATGCGCTGGTGAAAACCATCCTCAAGGATTGAGCTGCTGCAGCCAGCCATTCAAGTCACGCAACTCGGCCGCACTAATACTGTGGCCGACGCCGGGATAGGCATGGAACTGCGGTTTATAACCGAGTTTCTGTAACTGAGCGTTGGCCTCGGTGCCGTTCTTATACGGCACCGGATCATCGGCCGTGCCGTGGCCGATGAAGATGCTCAGTGGCAATGGCTGCTGTTCGGTCTTGAGTTCACTCTTCAACACCGGCAACAAACGCCCGCTCAACGCCGCGATCCCACCGACCGCCACTGGCGGCCGCAGCCCGACCTCGTAGGTCATCATCGCGCCTTGGCTGAAGCCGATCAGGTACACCTTGCTCGGAGTGGTGTGATATTTCTGCGCCGCTTGCGCGATAAAGTCGCGCAGCTTCTGGCCACTGACCTTCAGATCATCGGTCTCGCCGTTGTAGGCACCTTCACCTTTCTTGCGAAACCACTGGAAACGCCCTTCACCGAGCGACAGCGGTGCCTGCACCGACAGGTAGTTGTATTGCGCCGGCAGCTGAAATTTCATGCCGATCAGGTCGGCTTCGTTACTGCCGTAGCCGTGCAGAAAAATCACCAGCGGCCGCGGTTCGGCGTCGGCGTGCACCTGTTCGAGGTACTTGAGCGGCAGATCGGATTGCAGCGTGGTTTGCGCCTGCACGGCGCTGGACGCCAGCAGGGTCAGCAGAGCAAAGACCTTCAACATAGAGCCTTCCTTCACAGAGTGTCGGGTTCGGGGGGGAGCCTAACATCCTGCGGCGAGGATCAACATGTTGGGTGCTGCCGATGGCCCCTTCGCGAGCAAGCTCGCTCCCACATTGGAAATGCATTCCCCTGTGGGAGCGAGCTTGCTCGCGAAAGGGCCGTTGAATCCTACAAGGATCCGTCAGTCGTTAGTCAGTTTCCCGGTCCGAAACGCCACCCGCCCCGCCACTTTCGCCTGCCAGATCCCCGGCTCGGTATAGCGCCCACGATCCAGCGCAAACAACACCCCGCTGGTGCCGGCACGCACGGTGGTCACGCGATCCTGCAACGGATCGACCACCTCGAACAACGCATCGCCCTTCTCCACCCACTCTCCGGCATTGCGCAGAAAACTGACCACACCATGGTGCGGCGCGAACAGGTATTCGGTGCCCTCGAACGGCAGACCTTCACAGCACTCGCCCGGTGCCGCCGGCCATTCGCCGCTGATAAAACCCTGCTCGGCGAGGAAACCGAGAATCGCCTCACAATTGGCCTGCGCCTGATCGACCCGGGTGTCGCCCATGCTGCCCAGCTCCAGCGTGGTCGCCAGGTTCGCCGCTGGGATCGCGGCATTCGGGAACGCCCGCGCCAGACGCAGCCACGGCGTCGAGCAGGATTCATCGAACGAGCTGCCGCCGGAATCTTCACACAACAGCGCCACGCCGGCCTTCAAGCGTGCCGCCAGCGATTGCCACTGTGGCCAGTGCTGCGGCAGCGCGTACAAGTGAATCGCTGCGTCGAAATCACAATGCAGATCGAGGGTGATGTCGGCATCGCAGGCATGGCGCAGCAACAAGCGATGCAACGCTTGCAGTTGCGAGGCCGGGGCCGGCAGCTCATCGAAGACCTGGCCCATGGTTTGGCGGATCAGTGCAACGTTGGCCTCGGCATCAGCGCCCAGACGCTCACCGATCAACGCCCCGACCGGGGCACTGAGTTCGACGAAAGCGCGGTTGAAATTCTTGCCGCTGCCCAGTTCGAAGCGGCCCATGTGCGCGCCTTGCACGTGTTGATCGAGGCCGATCGGGTTGGCTACCGGCACCAGCTCGATCACGCCCTGCAAACGGCCTTGCTGTTCCAGCTCATTGAGGCGTTGCTTGAGTTCCCACGCGGTGCGCATGCCCGGCAGTTCATCGGCGTGCAGGCTGGCCTGGATGTACACCTTGCGGGCGCCCGCGCCGTAGCGAAACACGCTGAGCGAGCGTTCGCTGCCCAAGTGGCTCCAGGGCAGAACATGGTCGATGCGTTGCATGGGAAAACTCCTGCAGTCTGGTAGATCTGGATCAATGAGATCCCTGTGGGAGCGAGCTTGCTCGCGAATGCAATTTGACAGTCAATAAAGATGTTGAATGTTAAACCGAATTCGCGAGCAAGCTCGCTCCCACAGGGATCTCCATCTGTAGAAAGAAAGCATAAAAAAAGTGGCCACCGCGCAAACGGGGCCACTTTTTTCTACGGCGTATTAATGGCCGTACACATCAAAGTCGAAGTACTTGTCCTGGACTTTCTTGTACTCGCCATTGGCGCGGATTTCGGTGATGGCTTTGTTGAACTGCTCGGCCAGCGCGGTATCGCCCTTGCGCACCGCAATGCCAGCGCCGCCGCCGAAGTACTTGGCGTCTTCGTAGGTCGGGCCAACGAATTCAAAACCTTTGCCGGCGTCGGTTTTCAGGAAACCGTCGCTGAGGTTGACCGAGTCGGCCAGCATCGCGTCGATACGACCGGAAACCATGTCGAGGTTGGCTTCCTGCTGCGAGCCGTAACGCACCAGGTCGATCCCGGCTGGCACCAGCACTTCGGTGGCGTAACGGTCGTGGGTACTGGCGCGCAGCACACCGACTTTCTTGCCCTTGAGCTCGGTCAGCGGGTCTTTGACACCGGAGCCTTCCTTCATCACGAAGCGCGCCGGGGTGTGGTAGTACTTGATAGTGAAATCGACGTTCTTTTTGCGGTCGTCGGTGATGGTCATCGACGACAGGATCGCGTCGATTTTCTTCACTTTCAGCGCCGGGATCAGGCCATCGAATTCCTGCTCGACCCAGGTGCATTTGACTTTCATCTGCGCGCACAGCGCATCGCCGATGTCGACGTCGAAACCGGCGAGTTTGCCGTCAGGGGTTTTCATCGAGAATGGCGGGTAACCGGCTTCGA
The DNA here is from genome assembly GCF_013363935.1 of Pseudomonas sp. 43A. Taxonomy (NCBI): domain Bacteria; kingdom Pseudomonadati; phylum Pseudomonadota; class Gammaproteobacteria; order Pseudomonadales; family Pseudomonadaceae; genus Pseudomonas; species Pseudomonas sp. 43A. The sequence goes on along the minus strand of NZ_CP054880.1, from coordinate 3,027,519 downwards.
TACCGATGCGGATCGGCTTGGCGTCTTCGGCCACAGCGGTCAGGGACAACATCGACAGTGCCAGGGCACCGAACATCACTAGCTTCTTCATTTATAACTCCTGTGTGCGGAGGCTTTTATTGGCAGCTTTCGATTCAGCGTTCGGTCATGGCCAATTGGCTACAAAAACCGAAGTGGCCGGCAGTCTATGGCGGCGCGCACAGGGTAAATTGTGTTTAAGCGACAAATACTTATGAAAAATCGGCGCACCGATTGACCGGGGTCAACGGGTGCTCCGTCGTGGTGCAGAGGCTGTAGGACAAGCGCTTTTTTTGCTCAGGAAATCTCTTAAACGAACGTCAGCATTCGCAGCCGATGGCGGTTTTGGCGGCTTGCTCAACGCTCAATTGAAAGCCTTCATCCAGCCATCCGGTAACCCCGCCGATCATCTCTTTGACCGGATACCCCAGCGCCGCCAGTTTCACCGCTGCCTTATTCGCGCCGTTGCAGTGCGGGCCGGCGCAATAGACCACGAACAGGGTGGTTTTCGGGTAGCTGGCCAGTTCTGCCGCCGTCAGCAAGCGGTTCGGAATATTGATCGCCCCCGGCACATGCCCGCGCTCAAAGGCCAGCGGCCCGCGCACATCAACCAGCACAAAATCAATCTCGCCAGCCTCTTGGCTACTGAATACGTCGGAACAATCGGTTTCGAAAGTCAGACGATTGCTGAAGTGCATCAGGGCGATTGCCGACGGTGCTGCGGGGATGTCGCGAACCAGACTGACCATGGGTGTTGCTCCTTTATCTGAACGGGTGTGAACAGACTTTATCGAGCGGCCGCTTACGGCTACAGTGGCGCACAAGACACTCACCGGGAATTTTCCGCCAAATGCCGACATCACCAGGTTTGGTTGCGATTCTGGCCTACGACGGCCTCTGCACATTCGAGTTCGGCATCGCCGTGGAGGTCTTCGGCCTGACCCGGCCGGAGTTCGATTTCCCGTGGTACACACACGCCATTGCGGCGGTCGATCAAGGCCCGATGCGCGCCTTGGGCGGCATTCAAGTGCTGGCCGATGGCGGTCTGGAATTGTTGGCCGAGGCGCGCACCATCATCATTCCCGGCTGGCGCGATCGCAACGCGGCGGTACCTCCAGCATTGATCGACGCGCTGTGTCAGGCCCATGCCCGAGGTGCGCGGTTGCTGTCGATCTGCTCCGGTGTATTTGTGCTGGCGGCCACCGGTTTGCTCGATGGCCACGGCGCCACCACCCATTGGCGTTACACGGCGGAACTGGCGCAGCGCTTCCCGGCGATTGCTGTCGATGCTGATGTCCTTTATGTCGACGCCGGTCAGTTGATCACCTCGGCCGGCAGCGCTGCCGGGATCGATGCCTGCCTGCATCTGGTGGCGCGGGACTTCGGTACGCAAGTCGCCAACTCGGTAGCGCGGCGACTGGTGATGTCGCCGCAGCGTACTGGCGGTCAGGCGCAGTTCATTCCGACACCAGTCAGCCCTACACCGCGCAATGATCTGTCGCGGGTGATGCAGTGGGCGCGCGAGCGTTTACATGAACCGCTGGAAGTGCGCGATCTGGCCAGTGAAGCGGCGATGAGTGAGCGCACATTTCTGCGGCGGTTTACCGAAGCCAGTGGGCAGTCGCCCAAGGCTTGGTTGCAGCACGAACGGTTGGCGCGGGCGCGGGAGTTGCTGGAGAGTACGCCGCATAACACCGAGCAGATTGCCGAGCGTTGCGGTTATCGGTCGGTGGAGAGTTTTCGTGTGGCGTTTCGTGGGGTGGTGGGGGTGCCGCCGTCGGTGTATCGGGAGCGGTTTGGGCGGGGCGCGAGGGTTGAATCCTGAGGTGATTTTGAAGGCGCCTTCGCGAGCAAGCTCGCTCCCACAGGGGTACGCATTTCAAAGGTGGGAGCGAGCCTGCTCGCGAAGGCGCCCAGTCAAACGCAGCATCATTTAGACATCAGCCACAAGGCTACAGCGCCTTGCGCCTTTGCCTACAACTACGCCAGAATCCGCCGGCTTGTGCGGCTTGGGGGCTGCCGGTAACTTGGATCGCGTCACTGAATGTTCAGTGATCGGGTTTAGTCGCTCGGTAATCTACTTAAACTGCACAACGTTCCAGACAGTAGGTATTTCGATACCTCACTCAATGGTAGCTGTGCGCAGGGCGCCTTCGGGTGCGCCGGTTTTGGTGGGTTTACCGGTCGACTAACCTGCGTACAGCTGCCACCTTTTCGTTTAGTCGCGAGGTGGTGTCGGCATCAATTTGGAAACCTACACCATGTTCAAAGTAACGCCGAATCCACCTGAAACAGACGCGGAAAACGATCCAAATCCAACGTCCCCCTACTCCACACCGGGCTCCAGAAAACTCCACGAAGCCGCCGAGCGCGCCCTCGACCACTACCTGAAACCCACACCGCCGTCACCACCGCGCAGACCCAGCACCATGTTCCTCGTCGACCCGAACACCGGCGCCGAAGACCTCATGGCCCACGCCTGCGAATCCATGGCCTCGGCCAGCGTCATGCTCAGCGACTTCGCGGCCCTGCTCGACTCGCCCTACCGCAACACCGTGCTCGGCATCCAGCAAGTGGTCATGCTCGGCGAACTCGCGGTCAACCGCGCCCTCGACAAAATCGACCCCGCCCTGAGGCAATAAACATGTCCAACAAAACCGATGCACAAGTCGTCGCGGCACTGGTGGCCATGGGCTTCAACGAACGGGACGGACGCTGGGCACAGAACGCCTGCCTGGTGCTGTTCGAAAGCGAACGCGAATCCATCGTCGCCTCCGCCGTCACCGCCCTTCCCCAACTCGATGAACTGGAAATCGACGCCGTGCTACCCGCACTGCGCCGCGTGACACGCCGGTTCCCCTCACTACAAAGAACCGTGGCCGACACACTGGCCGAAATGGCGCACGCAGCCTGATTGACCGCGTGATCGCTCTTCGCGAGCAGGCTCGCTCCCACAGTTGTTCGCGGTTGCTCGCGGCATTCGAGTACACCGCCGTCCCAATGTGGGAGCGAGCCTGCTCGCGAAAGCGTTCTTTCTGCATCGGACGCGCGAGTCACGACGCTCGAAAATCCGCGAGGATAAAGGGTGTGTGGTCACGCAAGTAAACGTCGACATCGTCCAGCGAGTGCAACGCTTCACTGGATGACTCCACGCATTCTTCATCGTCATGGCGAATGACCGTGACGAAAAAGGTTTCTGCCTGGCGGACCAACGTCGCAGTGCGTTTGACTGGTCGCCCATCCTCCTGAGCAAAGGACATCGCACGTAACGTTTCATTTTGCAGAGCTTCAGACACGCTTGCTTTTAGGGCCTTGCGTTTGGCGAGCAGTTCTTTCGCGACTACCCAACTGCCAACTGCAGTGGCAGCGGAAACGAAATACATGTAGTTGTAAGTCGATCCTCTGCGCGAGGCATGCCTCTCCACCAGCCAATCGGCAACTTGTGAAACCCACTGCCACACATCCATCGCATTTATTCCCAAGCGTAAAAAACGACCCGGTTTCAATCATCCCGCGTCAGCACTTCCAACAACTCAATCTCAAACACCAGATTCGAATTCGGCGGAATCTTGCCCATCGTCCGTTCGCCGTACCCCAAATGCGCCGGCACCAGCAATTTGCGCTTGCCCCCCACTTGCATGCCCATCAAGCCCTGATCCCAACCCTTGATCACCCGTCCGGTGCCAATCACGCACTGAAAAGGTTTGCCACGGCTGTAGGAAGAATCGAACTCGCTGCCGTCTTCAAGCCAGCCGGTGTATTGGGTGGTGATCAGCGCGCCTTTGACGGCGGCTTTGCCTTCGCCGACCTGAAGATCGATTACCTGCAGTTCATCATTCATAACATTCACTCTATTGTTCAGCCGGCCGCCGTTTTCCCAGAAATGCCGTGGATTGGCAACCTGCCAGCGCAGATCAACATGGTATCCGAACCGAGTATTGAAGCATTAACATAGCCAACCGCCACTACTCCACGGATCCACCCGCCATGCTGGCAGCACCCGAATGACTCTGTTCTGGATCAGCCTTGCCGTGGGCGTGATCTTGCTCGCCATCATCGCTCTGCTGCTGTGGCGCGAACGCGATTTGCGTCGGCAGCTCGCGCAGTATCGGGATCTGCTGAGACGGGCCGCCGATAGCCAACACATTCAGCAGGACGGCGACGTCGAGCGCTTCAAGCGCAGCCAGTACTTTGCGCGCATCGGCACATGGGATTGGGAAGTCGACACGGATCGGCTGTACTGGTCGGATGCGATTTACGGCATGTTCGGGTTCAAGATCGGCGAAATCACACCGTCCTATGCGCTGTTTTGTTCCTGCGTGCATCCGGACGATCGCACCAAGGTGCGTGAAGGTGAACTGCGTTGCCTAGAGACCGGCGAAAACCATGATGAGGAATACCGCGTGGTGTGGCCCGACGGCACGATTCGCTGGCTACGGGAAACCGGCAACGTGGTGCGCAACGACCACGACGCGGTGGTGAAGATGATGGGCGTGGTGCGCGACATCACCGAAGAAAAAGCCTCGGCCAGCTACCTGCAACACCTCGCCCACTTCGATCCGCTGACCGGCCTGCCCAACCGCCTGGTGCTGGAACAACGCTTGTCCGAAGCGCTGGATCAAGCGCGCCAGACCGAGACCCGCGTCGCACTGGTATTCGTCGATCTCAACGGCTTCAAAACCATCAACGACCGCTACGGCCATGCCGCCGGCGACCGCGTGCTGATCACCACGGCCACGCGGCTGAAACGCATCCTGCGCGCCACCGACACCGTTGCGCGCATTGGCGGCGATGAGTTCGTGGTGATCCTGCAAGGCCTGGCGCCGAGCCTGAGTTTGCAGGACGAAGCCCGCAGTATCTGCCAGAAAATCTTCATCGAACTGTCGCCACCGATCAGCATCGGCAACGACCAGCGCCACATCGGCACCAGCCTTGGCGTGGCGGTGTTTCCGGACCATGCGACGGCCATGGATCGCTTGCTGCACATTGCCGATCTGGCGATGTATGAGGCCAAGCGCAGTGGCAATAATCAGTATCGGTTGGGGGGTGGGCAGGTGATGAATCACGTGCGGGTTGAGTAGCCAAATCAGTCCGCAGGCAGGCCAAACGGAACACCGTTGAAGGTATGCGTGCAGCAACGGCAACGAGGCTTCATCTCCTCGACACTCAGTTGCGGATTGACGATTTGCAGCTGCTTTTGCTCATCGACGAAGAGGCCGTTGAAGTAGGCCGACTCGCCCAGTCGCACGATGTCCTCGCGATCGTCTTCGTGGATGGCAACCATCCAGAACACCGGCTCTGGCCGATCAAGGCGAGAAACCGCTTCGCTGAAAATCTCATCCCAATGACCGCCGACGCGGGATAACAGAAAACGAAACAACGGCGTGTAGTCGTAGCCGTGGTGTTTGATGCCATGCATCGAGCCGCGCGTGGCCTCGCTGCGGCTTTGCGCTTTGGTGTTTCGTTGATCACGGTAGTGCCCGCCTGGGTTGTTGCGCCAGACATTGTGGGCGGTGGTGTTTTCTTTGCGATACAGCGGTTTCTTTTCCAACGTGTTGCTCCTGACTTCCCTTCACTCGAAACTCCCCACGGGTTTTACCCGAACGGCGCTCGATTGCAATCAACCGTCCATGGCTGATTATTGCCGGAGGTTTAACGCGGGACCGGTTTCATCTCGACAATCGTCCCGTTGGTGATCATCACCATGACGTACTGGTCATTGATCTGTACCCATTGCGCCTGATCAACAGGCTTTTTCAGGCCCTTGGCTTTCCAGTCGATGGCTTTTTCACTGCGCTGATAAATGTCCGGGGCGCGGTCGTTGACCTTCAATTCGCGGTCGCTGGTCGGCGATTGCACGGCTTGTTCATTTGAGGTTTGCGCCGCTTGAACAAGTGGGCTGATCCCGGCAATGCCGGCGACGAGGGCCAGGCTGGCGATTAGGGTTTTGCTGTTCATCGGTGAACCTCCAGAGATGTGTGCTACCTGAACTCGGACTGCCGGGTTCGGGAATCATTCCTTTTTTTGCCGGGATGGGCGCTAGAGGTCATTGGAATTTGGGTGTCCTGTAAACAAAAGCAAAATCAAGAGCCCCTCACCCTAGCCCTCTCCCGGAGGGAGAGGGGACTGACCGAGGTGTTTGGCAGAAGTGCGCCGATGTGCGATACCGAGTCGAATGCACGTTTCAAAACCAACCGAAATCGGCTCCCTCTCCCTCGGGAGAGGGCTGGGGTGAGGGGTAGCCACCTCACCAAACCAAAGCCATGCGCCCGCTTTTAACCACTCATTACAATGAGCGCCAGCTCGAGTGCCCTTGATCTTTTCTCACCGGCGACGTCGCCGTCAGTCGAAACCATAAGCAGCCGTTAGCACAGCAATGGATTTGTACCCCAAAAAACCATTGATCCGCCCTGAACATCAATCCATGCCAACAATGCAATTAACAGATTGTTACATCTGCGCCACCATCCGCCTCAATAAAAACCGTGCGCCGCCCTCCCGTCGCGCACGTCATAAAAGCGGTGGAGTACTTTTCTATGACAGCCTCAATCCCACACAACGGCTCGCGGGCCGGTGCCATTTTCCGGGTGACCTCGGGCAACTTCCTCGAACAGTTCGATTTCTTCCTGTTCGGCTTCTATGCCACGCAGATCGCGGCGGTGTTCTTTCCGGCGAGCAGTGAGTTCGCCTCTCTGATGATGACCTTTGCGGTGTTCGGCGCAGGCTTTTTGATGCGTCCGCTGGGCGCCATCGTGCTCGGTGCGTACATCGATGATGTCGGTCGACGTAAAGGTCTGATCGTCACGCTGTCGATCATGGCCAGCGGCACGATATTGATTGTGCTGGTGCCCGGATACGAAAGCATCGGCCTGTTTGCACCCGCACTGGTGTTGATCGGGCGCTTGCTGCAGGGCTTCTCGGCCGGGGCGGAACTGGGCGGTGTGTCGGTGTATCTCGCCGAGATCGCCACGCCGGGTCGCAAAGGTTTCTTCACCGCTTGGCAGTCGGCCAGTCAGCAAGTGGCGATCATCGTCGCCGCCGCTTTGGGCTACGCCTTGAACGCGTGGATGGCGCCGGATGTGATTGCCGATTGGGGCTGGCGGATTCCGTTTTTCGTCGGCTGCATGATCGTGCCGTTCATCTTTTTCCTGCGCCGTAACCTGGCGGAAACCGAAGAGTTCGCCGCACGCAAACACCGTCCGAGCATGGGCGAAGTGTTCCGCACCCTCGGGCAGAACTGGGGCGTGGTACTCGGCGGCATGTTGATGGTCGCGCTGACCACCACCGCGTTTTACCTGATCACCGTGTACGCGCCGACCTTCGGCAAAACCGTGCTGCACCTGAGCACGTCCGATGCGCTGCTGGTGACCTTGCTGGTCGGTGTGTCGAACTTCTTCTGGCTGCCGATTGGCGGCATGCTGTCGGATCGTATCGGCCGTCGTCCGGTGCTGATCGCCATGTCGCTGCTGGCCTTGGCCACGACCTATCCGGCGCTGTCGTATCTGGTGCAGGCGCCGAGCTTCAGCCACATGTTGCTGTCGCTGTTGTGGCTGTCGTTTATCTACGGCTTGTACAACGGCGCGATGATTCCGGCGCTCACCGAGATCATGCCGGTGGAAGTGCGCGTTGCCGGTTTCTCCCTCGCCTACAGCCTGGCCACCGCTATTTTCGGCGGTTTCACCCCGGCGATGTCGACCTTCCTGATTCAGTACACCGGCGACAAAGCCGCGCCGGGTTACTGGATGAGCATCGGCGCGCTGTGTGCCTTGTGCGCCACTCTTTATCTGTACCGCCGTGCCGGTGGTCGTCTGCAACCTGTCGCGGCCTGAGGAAAACTCGCCATGAAAAAACTGTTTACTGTCACCGCCCTGCTCGCCGGTCTCGCGTTCAACCTCGCGGCGCAGGCCGAAGAATTGAGCGTGATGACCTCCGGAGGCTTCACTGCCGCCTACAAGATTCTCGGGCCGAAATTCGCCGCCACCAGCGGCAACACACTGACCACCAGCCTCGGCCCGTCAATGGGCAAGGCGCCGGAGGCGATCCCCAATCGCCTCGCGCGCGGTGAACACGCCGACGTGGTGATCATGGTCGGCTATGCCCTCGACGACCTGATCAAGCAAGGCAAAGTCGACCCGGCCTCGCGCGTTGAGCTGGCCGATTCGCGGATCGGCCTGGTGGTGCGTGAAGGTGCGCCGAAACCAGATATCAGCAGCGTCGACGCCTTGAAGAAAACCTTGCTTGACGCACAATCGGTGGCTTACTCCGACAGCGCCAGCGGCGTGTACATCGAGCAGCAGTTGTTCAAGAAACTGGGCATTGAAGATCAGTTGAAACCGAAGGCCAAAATGATCCCGAAAGTCCCGGTCGGCTCGGTGGTTGCTACCGGCGACTATCAATTGGGCTTCCAGCAGGTCAGCGAATTGCTGCCGGTGCCGGGCGTGAGTTTCGTGGCGAAGATTCCGGAATCGGTGCAGTCGGTGACGCGTTTTGCCGCCGGGATTCCGGTCGGTGCGCAGCATCCAGAAGAAGCCAAAGCCCTGCTCGCCTACCTCGCCGCGCCAGCCGCGCAAGCGGACGTGCAGGCCACCGGGCTGGACTCGGTCAAGCGCTGATCGTTGGCGGCTGGACTTTCATCTCCACCACCAGCCGCTCCAGCTCCAGTGCCGCCGGGGTCAACGTACGACCCCGGCGCTTGATAATGCCAACACTGCGCATCACTTGCGGATCGGTCAGTGGCACCCGCGTCAGGATCGGATGATCCGGCCCGGGCATCGCCATCAGCGGCACCGCCGCCACGCCCAACCCCGCCTCCACCAGACCAATCATCGTCGTCACATGCCGGGTTTCGCAGATACTCGAGCGCTGCGGCACCACGCTGCTCAATGCCTGATCGAGCAGAAAGCGGTTGCCGGAGGTCTTGTCGAGCGAGATGTAATCCTGCTGATAGAACTCGTCCCAGCTCACACTGCTGCGCCCGGCCAACGGATGATCGCGGCGGCAGGCAACGACGTAGCACTCCTGCACAAGCGGTTCGAACTCGACTTTGGCATCCTGCGTGCCGAGAAAACTCAAACCGAAATCCGCCTCGCCATTGACCACCGCACTCAAGACATCGTGCGCGCTGGAGTCGAGCACCTTGACTTTGATCCGCGGAAATTGCTGGTGATAACGCGCGACCACGCGGGGCATGAAGTAGTACGCCGCCGAGGGCACACAGGCGACGGTGACGTGGCCCAGCCGCGTCGAGGCGACTTCACTGATACCCAGCAACGCCACGTCGAGGTCATCAAGCAAACGTTCGACACTGGGCATGAATCCGCGCCCGGCCTGGGTCAGGCTGACCTTGCGCGTGGTGCGTTCGAAGAGTTTGACGCCGAGGGCGTCTTCGAGCTTCTCGATGCGCCGGCTCAACGCCGGTTGCGACAGGCGCACGGTGTCGGCGGCCTTGCGGAAACTGCCCTGCTCGACCACGGCGCGGAAGGCTTGCAGATCGTTGAGGTCGAAGTTGATGGCCATGGCGGGACTCAGGGATTGATTCGTAGAGGTTATGAATGTAACCAATTGATGCAAATTATTACAGACTCAACATCAGAACCCCTGTGGGAGCGAGCTTGCTCGCGAATGCAATCTGTCAGTGAAAACACTATTGGCTGACACTCCGCTTTCGCGAGCAAGCTCGCTCCCACATTGGATCTCCAGTGGCCTATAGGTCTTTGTAGCCCTTATCCTTGTCACCCCCGCCGTACCGTTGTCAGGAGTAACCCCCCATGCCCCATGAAGGCAATCTGTTGCAAGCCGCCGTCGTCTTTCTGTTCGCGGCCGTGCTCACCGTGCCTTTGGCCAAACGTCTGCAACTGGGCGCCGTGCTCGGTTATCTGTTTGCCGGCGTAATCATCGGCCCGTCGGTTTTGGGCCTGATCGGCAACCCGCAAAGCGTGGCGCATATTTCTGAGCTGGGCGTGGTGTTGCTGCTGTTCATCATTGGTCTGGAGCTGTCGCCGCGACGTTTGTGGGTGATGCGCAAATCGGTGTTCGGCGTCGGTCTGGCGCAGGTGCTGCTGACCGCTTCAGTGATCGGCGTGCTGGCGTTGTCGGTGTTTGACCAACCGTTGAACAGCGCGATTGTGCTCGGTCTCGGCTTAGCCCTTTCCTCAACGGCATTCGGTCTGCAAAGTCTGGCCGAGCGCAAGGAACTGACCAGCCCCCATGGGCGGCTGGCGTTTGCGATTCTGCTGTTCCAGGACATCGCCGCGATCCCGTTGATTGCGCTGGTGCCGATGCTCGCCGGTGGTGCTCACGACACCAGTAACGCGGAAAGTTTGAATCACGCGCTGCAGGTACTCGGCGGTATCGCGGTGGTCGTGGTCGGTGGGCGCTATCTGCTGCGTCCGGTGTTTCGCGTGGTGGCGAAAACCGGTTTGCCGGAAGTGTCGACGGCCACGGCATTGCTGGTGGTGATCGGCACGGCGTGGTTGATGGATCTGGTCGGCGTGTCGATGGCGTTGGGGGCATTTCTTGCCGGTTTGCTGTTGGCGGATTCGGAATATCGCCATGAACTGGAAGCGCAGATCGAGCCGTTCAAAGGGCTGCTGCTCGGGCTGTTTTTCATCAGTGTCGGCATGGGCGCCAACCTCAGCTTGCTGCTGAGTGCGCCGATCACCGTGTTGGGGCTGACGCTGCTGTTGATCGGATTGAAATTGCCGCTGCTGTTCGTCGTCGGGCGTCTGGCCGGTGGCTTGAACAAGGTCAGTGCGATTCGTCTCGGTATCGTGTTGGCGGCGGGCGGTGAATTCGCCTTTGTGGTGTTCAAGATCGGTCGTGATCAGGGTCTGTTCGAACCGCGCCTGTATGACCTGCTGGTGCTGACCATCACCCTGTCGATGGCGGTGACGCCGTTGTTGCTGTTGCTCTGCGCGCGGCTGGTTAGCCCGAAAGTGCAGCCGGTGGAAGTGCCGGAAAAATACCGTGAGATCGACACTGACTCCCCGCGTGTAGTGATCGCCGGCATGGGCCGGATGGGCCAGATCGTCGCGCGGATTCTGCGTGCGCAGAACATCAAGTTCGTCGCGCTGGACACCTCGGTGGAAACCATTGAACTGTCGCGCAGTTTTGGCGGTGTGCCGGTGTTTTATGGTGATCCGATGCGCCCGGAAATTCTTAACGCGGCCAAGGTCGGCGAGGCGGAATATTTCGTGATTGCCACGGATGATCCGGAGACCAACATCAAGACGGCCGAGGTGGTGCGCAAGCTGTATCCGCACATGAAGATCATCGCTCGGGCACGTAACCGTCAGCATGTGCATCGGTTGGTGGATGTGGGCGCGGAGGCGATTCGAGAGACTTATTATTCAAGTCTCGAGATGAGCCGGCGCACGTTGGTCGGCCTCGGTTTGACCCAGGCCCAGGCCGATGCGCGGATCAAGCGCTTCAAGCATCACGACGAACAGGTGCTGGAGGCGCAGCACGCAATTTACGACGACGCGGCGAAAGTCCTGCAAACCGCCCAGGAAGCCCGGGCGGAACTGGCGCGGTTGTTTGAATCCGACCAACTGGAAGAAGAATCGCGCCAAACCTGAGCCACATACAAAACCCCATGTGGGAGCGAGCTTGCTCGCGAAGGCGGTGTGTCAGTCAACATCTAAATGACTGACAGATTGCATTCGCGAGCAAGCTCGCTCCCACAGGGGATCTGTGTCAGGCCGGCTCTAGCGTGCGCTCCTGTTTGACCGGTGCCACTGCAAACCGGTCCGCCAGAAACGGTGTGATGTCCAGCGGCAGCGGTTCATCGTTGACCAGTTTGTCCAGCAGCACGCCGGTAATCGCCGATGTCAGAATCCCGGTGCGGAAATGTCCGCAGGCATTCAGATAACCCTCCACCCCGCGCATCGGCCCGAGTATCGGCAACTCATCCGGCGACCCCGGACGCAACCCCGCCCAAGTACGCTTGAGGTTGACGTCTTTCAGCTCCGGCAGACACCGCACCGCACCCTGCACCAACCCGGCGATTTCCGGGTAGGTGGTGGTGACGTCGAAGCCTTTGTCTTCAGTGGTGCTGCCGATCAGGATCTCGCCGTTGTCTTTCTGCGCCACGTAGCAATCGCTGGTGGTCAGGCAGCCGTTAAGGATTCTCGGCATGCGCTCGGTCAGCAGAATCTGGCCCTTCACCGGTTTTACCGGGATGCGAATGCCCGTGGCCCACTCGCTCAAGTCCGCCGCCCAGGCACCACCGGCGTTGATCAGCGTCTTGCAGTGGAACACGCCCTCCTCGGCCGTCTGCACACCGGTGACGCGACTGCCGTGATGCAACACACCGGTGACGTTGGTGTTGACGAAGATGTCGACGCCGTTCTGCCGCGCGCCTTCCATGTAGGCATCGGCGAGGCGGAATGGGCTGACCTGGTGATCGCAGAGAAACTCCAGCGCCCCGCGCGCCTCATGGCTGACACTCGGCTCGGACTCGCGCAGCGCAGCCTGATCGAGCCAGCGCACCTGATCGGCCAGGTGCGGAATGCAGCCGACGATGTGCTCGGCGTAGAGCCGGTCTTCATCGTCATAGATGACGAATTTCAGCCCGGTCTTTTCGAACTTGAAATCCATCCCGTGATTGTCTTTCAGCTCTCGGTGCAACGCTGGGTACAGCGCGTTGGACTGCAAAGCAAAATCGAAGAACGACTCCGGCAGAATGTGCGGCGTGCTCGCGTCCACCGCCACCGCCGCGCCCTGGGTTTCGCGCTTGCGGTTGGCCGACATCATGCGGAAGAAAATCACCCCGCAGCCGAGGCCGACCGACTCACCGATCGCCCACAAACCACCGGCCGACGCGCGGGTTGCGTTGCCCGGGCGCTTGGCATCGATCAGTGCGATCTTGAGGTTTTTGCGCTTGGACAGTTGATAGGCGCAGGACGCCCCGATCACGCCGCCACCGGCAATGACCACGTCATAGAACTTACTCATGGGCAGCGGCCTCCGTGCCGACAGACTGGAACGCGGAAAAAGGAATCGGATCGATCGGGAATCGCGGACGCAGCCAACCGACGTCCTTGCGGCCGGTAGCCTGGCGCAGTCGATCGCTGCAATAGCCGACGCACATGCGCCCCTGGCAATCGCCCATGCTCACGCGGGTGCGCATTTTCAGGCTGGCGATGTCTTGCACGCCCTGCTCCAGCGCCAGATCGATGTCGGCGCGGGTCGCGTGTTCACAGCGACAGATCACCGTGTCGGCGGCGGGCAATGCAGTCTGGCCGACGCCGCGTTCGGTGTAGCGATCGACGGCGGCGCGGAAACGCACGATGGCTTTGAGTTTGCTCAAATAGCGATCGCGGCGCACCCGCGCCAGCTCCTCTTCAAGGACACCGCGTTGCAGCAGAATCGATGTCGCCGCGATCTTGCCGGCGAGCATCGCTGCTTCACCGCCGCGAATCCCGCCCATGTCGCCGGCCAGATGCACGTGGGGTTCGTTGCTTTGCTGCCAGAGGTTGGCGTTGGCACGCAGATAACCGTCGTCGCTGAAGCCATGATCCAGGCCCATCTGCTGGCTCAGTTGCGTGCGCGGAATAAAGCCGTAACCGACCGCGAGGGTCTTGGCTTCGAAGCGCTCGACGCGGCTCATGTCCGGTTCCCAAGTGGCCGAGTACGGCGCGACGCTGACGCTTTTCAGCTCGCCCTCGCCGTGGGCTTCGACCACGCCCCAGCCGTAGTTCATCGGGATGCCGTGCAGTTTCAGGTAAGCGAGCATGCTCAAACCGTCGAGGAACAGTTGCGGCTTGTTCAGCAACGCCAGGCTCTCACGGGCGATCTTGCCGAACGCGCAGGCCTCATACACGCCCGCGACGCTGACGCCTGCCGCATGAAGTTGTGTCGCCACCAGCGGCAGCAACGGCCCGGTGCCGGCGATGATCACCGGCCCTTGCGGCTTGACCACGCCACTTTTGATTTGCAGTTGCAGGCCGCCGAGCATGATCACCCCCGGCACCGTCCAGCCCGGAAATGGCACGCTGCGTTCGTGGCATCCGGCCGACAACAGCAATTGCGCGTACTCGATTTCGTGCAGTTGCTCGTCGCCATCAAGCACCACTAAAGCGCGGGTGCCTTCAGCGCCGACCACGCGATGGTTGAGGTGCACGTCAATCAGCCCGGACTGTTCCTGAAAATCACCGTGCAGTTTGCCCAGCGCTTCGGAGTAGCGCGGGCCGAGATAATCCAGTTGCACGCCGTCCCGCAGCGGCCCGCGATAGACCACGCCGCCGAGGCGCGAAGCTTCTTCGAGCAAGGTGCAGCGCACGCCGTGGCGCGCCAGCTCGATGGCTGCCGCCATCCCCGCCGGGCCGCCGCCGACGATGACCGGTTGCAGGCTCATACGAGCACCTCCTGCGTGGTGATGCGGTTGACCTGGGTTTCGATGTGCATGCCGTCACGCACCACGGTCTGGCAGGCACGGCGTTTGTGTCGGCCATTGATTTTCACCAGGCAGCACTGACACACGCCCATGCCGCAGTAGGCGCCGCTGATCTGGTTGTGATCGTTGCGCGCGATCTGACGCACGCCGAGGGACTGGATAACGCTGAGGACGGTTTCGCCGATGGCGGCGGTGACCGCTTGGCCGTTGACGTGGACGGTCATGTCCGCCTGCGCCAATGGCTGGATATCGAAAGTTCTTTCTTGGCAGTGCATTGCGATGTTCATCCGTGAAAGTTCGGTTGAGGTGGTGTCAGCTCCTTGCTGCACTACAGCGTGTCGACGCGTTTATTGTTGCTGTGATTGTGGCGTCGACGCGGGTACTTCGTCAGCGCAACAAGGCGCGCGTGAAGCACTGTAGTTCATACCTCAGCAAAGGCCGGGATCATTTACGTTAGGCGATCTCGCCGCTCGAAATATTGATCCAGGCCAGTGAAAGCGGTTGGATTGTCCAACGATCAGTTGGAGAAGACGAACTGCCCTTTGATCTTTTTTGCACCGAAGAAACCCAGGTCAGGAAACAGCAGGTTTTTCAGCCAAGCGACGAAAAAGACCATGGCCAACGTGATCGCTACGCCAATCACCGTGCCTATCGGATCTTCGCCATAGTCCTTGAACATACGTGGCATCTGGGTGATCGAGAGAAATACATACACGGTGTAGGCCTGCGCCACGTTGCGGTAAAAACCCCAAGCGAACAGCAAAGGTACGACACCAGCAAACAACCCCATACCGATGGCCCAACCGGTGCTGATCGTCAGACCGAGGAAATAACCGCCCACCAGCCCGATCAACGCCTGGATATAGGTCAGCCCGAGCAGCACCTTTATCTTGCCGGCGTGACGATCAATCAGTTCTGGATCGGGCCACGAGCCGATCAGATACGCCAGCACCTTGTCCTTGACTGCGCCGCCGGACAACGCCTTGAAGGTTTCGGTTTTCGAGCGACCGGCGTCGAGCATTTCGCTCACCTGACGTTTGATTTCCTTCTTGTTCAACGTTCTCATCCTTAATCAGAGGTCTATCGAAATACAGCACAGCGCGGATTCTCGCCTTGTTGCCCGCCAGAAAGCAAAAAGCCGCTTCCACCCGAAGGTGGAAGCGGCCGAGGCATGGGCCTCAATGGAGCAATCAGTGCACGAACAGGGCGATCAGGATGATGATCGGGATCGGTACGCCGAGGAAAAACAGCAGTAGTGAGCGCATGGTCATGCTCCTTGTTTAACGGACTGGAGTGGTCGTGGTGTAGGTGTCGACTTCAACGTACTCGACCGCATCGCGGCGACGACCGCCGAAGGTAGCTGCGAGGCTGGCGAAGAACGCACCGGCCAACAGCGAGACGAACATCCACAGCGAGGTCAAGGCAGCGACTTTCGCAGCAGTGTCGGCGGCTTGTTGCGCTTTGACTTTGGCGTCGGCCAGAGCTTTCTGGGTGCGCGCATAGATTTCATCGACGCGGCGCTCGGCATCGGCCTGAGTCAGGTTGGTCCGTTGTGCGACAAGTTGCGCGAGGTAGGTACGGTCTTCGGCACTGAGCTGACCGTTGGCCAGGCTTTGCGCGAAGATCCGCGCCACGGCGCCATGCGCGGCGTCATCGCTGACGGAGGCCGGACGGTCATCGCGGAACAGGCTGTCGATGTAGTAGCCGTACTGGTTGCTGTCGGTGTTCGCCGCAGCGGTACCAGCCGCTTGGGTCATCGCGCTGGCAGCACCGCCGGCAACACTGGCACCGGCCTGCACACCACCGCTGATCACGCTGCTGACCGAACCGACCACCAAAACTGCGGTGACCAACGTCGCCACACACCAGGCAAGGAAGCCGTGCGCGGTGTCGCGGAAATACACTTCGTCACCGTGCATGTTCGCCCACTTCACCCGCAGACGACCGGCGATGTAACCGCCCATGCCGGAAGCGATGATTTGCGTCAAAGCCAGCCAGACTATCGTTGAAATGCCCAGGCCCTTGGCGCTGACGCCCTCTCCGGCCCACGGTGAAACGGCAGAGAAACCCAAACCGAACCCGAGCAACACCAAAATCATCGACAGTGCAGCGGCAGCCGCAGCACCGGCGAAAATCGCGCCCCAGGACACGCCCGAAACGCTGCTCGACTCTTCAACGGCGGGATAAAACCCATCAGGGGATCTATTCATTGTTGTTCTGCTCCAAACATGAAAAATGGTGTTACAACTCGTCATCAGAGGAATTGCAGTGACCGTGCCAGTCGAGCAAATTAAATAAATCCATTAATTTCATACAGTTACAAAGAATGAACTTACGCAAACCTTGCAAATTGCAACAAATGCCGATTAACAGCGGGTTTTATGCATTGGCAGTGAATTTTGCCAGGATCCGAAATTTGCGTTTGTGACAGCTACAACATGAAAGTTAATTTAAAGCGTCAGCGGATTTTCTTGGCAAAATGCTGCCATTCCGTTTGAACCGATCAGCAGGTCTGCCTATGACTCGTATCTTGACCATCGAAGACGACGCCGTGACTGCGCGGGAAATCGTCGCCGAACTGAGCAGCCACGGGCTGGAAGTCGACTGGGTCGACAATGGCCGCGAAGGCCTCGACCGCGCCGTGAGCGGCAATTACGACCTGATCACCCTCGACCGCATGCTGCCCGAACTCGATGGTCTGGCCATCGTCACCACCCTGCGCACCATGGGCGTGGCCACACCGATCCTGATGATCAGCGCCCTCTCCGATGTCGACGAGCGCGTGCGCGGCTTGCGCGCCGGCGGCGATGATTACCTGACCAAACCGTTCGCCACCGACGAGATGGCCGCACGGGTCGAAGTGTTGCTGCGCCGACAGAACAGCGGCGCGACTCAGGCGACAACGTTGCAGGTGGCCGACCTCGAACTGGACTTGATCAGCCACGAAGCGCGCCGTGCCGAACAGGTGCTGACGCTATTGCCGACCGAATACAAGTTGCTTGAATTCCTCATGCGCAACAGCGGCCAGATCCTCTCGCGGATGATGATTTTCGAAGAGGTCTGGGGTTATCACTTCGACCCCGGCACCAACCTGATCGACGTGCACATCGGCCGTCTGCGCAAGAAGATCGACGCCGTCGGCCATGTGCCGCTGATCCGCACGGTACGAGGCTCCGGTTATGTCATTGCCGAACCCGTCTGACGGCTGGCGCTCCTCCAGCAGCCGCTTGCTGGCGCTTTACAGTTCGCTGTTCGTGGCCTGGAGCGCGATCCTCATGGGGGTCATGTATTACGAGGTCTCCGGCTACCTCGACAACCTCGCCAAACACTCACTGATGCAACGTCAGCACCTGTTTTCGCACTTTCGTGGCGAGCAACTGGAAGACGCCCTCGCCGCCAGCATGACTTTCGATATTCGTGGCATCGACGCCTATGGCTTGTTCGACGCCGACGGCGTTTACCTCGGCGGCGCCTTGCAGCAGATTCCCGAAGGCCTGCCGCTGGACGGCAAGATCCACATGCTCGCCGACTGCGCCGACTCCGATGACCCGACCCTGCCCAATGACAGCTGCGATGCGGTCGCCACGCAAACCCGTGACGGTCGCTGGCTGGTGTTGCTGCGCGACAACGGCTCGCTGTTCGCCGTCACGCGGATCATTTTGCATGCGTTGTTCTGGGGCGTGTCGTTGACGATTCTGCCGGGGATTGCCGGTTGGCATTTGCTGCGGCGTCGACCGTTGCGGCGCATCCGGGCGATTCAGGACAGCGCCCAGGCAATTGTTGCCGGCGACCTGACCCATCGCCTGCCCCTGTCCAACCGCCGCGATGAACTGGACATGCTCGCCGCGATCGTCAACGCCATGCTCGAACGCATCGAACGCTTGATGAATGAAGTCAAAGGCGTTTGTGACAACATCGCCCATGACTTGCGCACGCCGCTGACGCGCCTGCGCGCGCAGTTGTATCGCATGCAGCAGCAGGCCGGCGAAGGCTCGCAGGAAGCGGCGCAACTGGATTTGGTGCTGGCTGAAGCGGATACGCTGATGGCGCGCTTTCGCGGCTTGCTGCGGATCTCCGAACTGGAGGATCGTCAGCGCCGTTCAGGTTTTGTCGAGCTCGATCCAGTGCAATTGCTGGAAGAACTGCACGAGTTTTATTTGCCATTGGCCGAAGAAGGCGAGCTGCGTTTCGAGCTGAACATGCCGGAGACGCTGCCGCCGCTCAATGGTGATCGGGCGTTGCTGTTCGAGGCCTTGGCCAATCTGCTGAGTAACTCGATCAAGTTCACACCACCGGGCGGCACAGTGATGCTGCGTGGGGTGAACGCGGGTGGGCAGACGCGGATTGAGGTGCACGATTCCGGACCGGGGATTCCCGAGGCTGAGCGCGAGGCGGTGTTCCAGCGTTTCTATCGCGCCGAGGGTGGGCAGCCGCAGGGTGGTTTTGGTTTGGGGCTGTCGATTGTCGCCGCGATTGTCAGCTTGCATGGCTTCAGTCTTGAAGTCGGCAGCAGTGATCTGGGCGGGGCGAAACTGCTGCTCGATTGCCGGCAGAGCCTGATCGAGAATTCCTGATTCCTACTCTGAAACGCAATCAATGTGGGAGCGAGCTTGCTCGCGAAGGCGGTGTGTCATTCAACAAAGATGTTGCCTGATACTCCCTCTTCGCGAGCAAGCTCGCTCCCACAGGGTTTTGTGCTCAATGATCAGGTTGGGTAATTGGCTCGCAGTGCCTCGAGGCCACCCTGATAGATGCCGTTAAACAACGCCACCACTTCCTCATCACTCACGCCTTTGGCGTTAAAGCGCCCCGACCACGTCACCCGTGCGCCCTGCCCCAGAGCTTCGACCTTGATCGTCGCCAAGTAATCCGTGGCCGGAAACGGCGCCTGTTCAATCGAATAGCTGTAGGTCTTCGCGGCGTTGTCGAACGCTTGCAGTCGCTAGATTACCACAGCGCCGTCAGCGGTTTGCAAGGTGCGCACACGGCCACCGTCGCTAAGTTCACTCTTGGGAATAAAGGGCAGCCAATCGGGCAGCGTGTTGAAGCCGCCGATCAATTGCCAGACCTGATCGGCCGAGGCCGGGATATCGATGGTTGCTGATGCTGTAGGCATAGATAAACGTCTCTCTCGGGAATTCAGATCGTCAGGCTGTCGACCACGCCGCCATCGACGCGCAAGGCTGCGCCGGTGGTGGCCGAGGACAGCGGCGAAGCAATGTAGGTGACCAGGTGCGCGACCTCTTCAACATCGGCGACACGCTGGATGATCGAAGTCGGACGGGCCTTGAGCACAAAAGCGTCGGCTTCATCGCGCAGGTTGCGCCCGGATTCGGCGGCGGCATCCTTGAGCATGTCTTGCAGGCCATCGGTGAAGGTCGGTCCCGGCAGGATCGCATTGACCGTCACCCCGGTGCCAGCCAGACGTTTAGCCAGACCGTGGGACACCGCCAGATTGGCGCTTTTGGTCACGCCGTAGTTGATCATGTCGGCTGGCGTGGCCACGCCGGATTCCGAGGACAGGAAGATCACTCGGCCCCAGCCTTGCTCGACCATCGCCGGCACATAATGCCGCGCCAGACGCACACCGGAAATCACGTTGACCTCATAGAAGCGCGTCCACTCGCTGTCCGGCGCGTCGAAGAAATCCACGGCGTCGAAGATGCCGAGGTTGTTCACCAGAATGTCCGCGCGCGGTTCAGCAGCGAACAGCTTCTGCGCGCCCTCCGCGGTGCCCAGATCGGCAGCCAAACCACGCAACTGCGCACCCGGGACTTTCTCGCGAATACTCGCCAACGCCTGTTCAACTTTGCCGGTGTCGCGGCCGATCACCACCACCGTGGCGCCAGCTTCGGCCAGCGACTGGCTGATACCCAAGCCGATACCAGCAGTGCTGCCGCTGACAATGGCCAGTTTTCCACTCAGATCAATCTTCATGCTTTCACCTCATCGATTGGCAATGGTGCACGTTCGGAAACCAGTCTGGCGTCGCGCATGGCCTGCCAGAAACCGGCAGGAATAACGGCTGACAATGCGGCGACGTCTTCAGCAATTCGGCCGGGTTTGCTGGCGCCGGGAATCACCGCCGCAACCGCTGGATTGGCCAGCGAGAACTGTAGCGCAGCGGCTTTGATATCGACGTTGTAAGCAGCGGCGATGCGTTTGATCTGCTCGACCTTGGCGATGACTTCAGGGCTGGCCTTCTGGTATTCGAAGTGCGCGCCACCGGCGAGAATGCCCGAGCTATAAGGGCCACCGACGACGATTTCAACATTTTGCGCTAGGGCCGAATCCATCAGGCGTTGCAACGGACGTTCGTGGTCGAGCAGCGTGTAACGCCCGGCCAACAGAAAACCGTCCGGCTGCGCTTCGCTGAGGTCGAGGGTCAGTTCACATGGCTCGACTTTGTTCACGCCCAGGCCCCAGCCTTTGATCACGCCTTCTTCACGCAAGCGGGTCAGTACTTTGAATGCGCCGGTGCGGGCCTGGTTGAAGTATTCCAGCCACTGATCGCCGTAGAAGTCCTGAGCGATGTCGTGCACCCAGACG
The DNA here is from genome assembly GCF_013363935.1 of Pseudomonas sp. 43A. Lineage (NCBI taxonomy): Bacteria > Pseudomonadati > Pseudomonadota > Gammaproteobacteria > Pseudomonadales > Pseudomonadaceae > Pseudomonas > Pseudomonas sp. 43A. The sequence continues at coordinate 3,006,557 of NZ_CP054880.1, read as the reverse complement.
ATGTCGAGGCGATCGGTTTGCAGGCGCTTGAGGCTGTCTTCAATCGAGCGCAGAGTCGCGTCGGCGCTGTAGTCGTTGACGATCTTGTTCGGGCGACCGTGTTCGAATACACCACTTTTTTCGCCGAGATCGCGGGCGGCGGCGTCTTCGACTTCATCGAGAATCACCCGGCCGACCTTGCTGCTCAGCACGTAGTCGTCGCGGTTGTATTGCTTCAAGGCTTCGCCAAGGCGAATTTCCGACAGGCCCGAACCGTAAAACGGTGCGGTGTCGAAGTAACGCACGCCGGCATCCCACGCGGCATGCACGGTGGCTTGCGCTTCGTCTTCGGGGATGGCGCGGAACATGTTGCCCAGTGGCGCGGTGCCGAAGCCCAGTTGGCCGGGGAGTTTGTCTTTCAAGCTCATGGGTTTTTCCTCAATAGGTTCTGGGTCTGTGTGACCGTTGAGCAGATCCTAGATTGCGACACCGAGACCGTCCAAGACATAATGCGCAGCACTTGAGTCCCTATAGGTCTGACATGATCGACATCCGCCAATTGCGCTACTTCGTTGTCGTTGCCGAGGAAGAACACGTCGGCCGCGCCGCCGAACGGCTGCATATTTCCCAGTCGCCGCTGAGCCGACAGATCGCCCAGCTCGAAGAGCGCTTGGGCCTGACCCTGTTCGAACGCAGCCAGCAACGCATTCGCCTGACCCGCGACGGCCAGACCTTCCTCGCCGAAACCCGCGCCCTGCTCACCCACGCCAATCGCCTGGAATCCCTCGGCAAGCGTCTCGGTCGAGGCGAAGAAGGTGGCTTGTGCATCGGCTATATCGAGAACGCCATGCACGCCGGCGTCCTGCCCAATGCCTTGCGCGTGTTGCGCGCCGATCGGCCGAATGTGCACGTCGCGTTGTACAACCTCAGTTCCGCCGAGCAATTGGAAGGCCTGCGTCAGCGTAGCCTCGATATTGCCTTGGTGAGTGAGCCGCCGACCGATGACGATCCGGATCTTTTGAGTTTCCAGGTGCTGGATGATCCGATGCTGCTGGCGTTGCCGGAACAGCATGCTTTAGCCAGAGCGCTTTCGTTGAGCCCGCAGGATCTGGCCGAGCAGGAATGGATCGGCGTGCAGCCGCGTCAGGATGCCAACGATGAGTTTGTCAGCGCCTGCATCCGTGCGGGGTTCACCCCGGATGTGCGCATGCAGGCGACCGAACCGTTTACTGCGCTGGGACTGGTGGCATCGGGGCTGGGGATTGCGATGATTCAAAAAGGCCTGAGCCATAACGCGCCGCCGGGTGTGGTGTTGCGTGAACTGCCGTGGCTGACGCTGACCACGCCGTTGTGGGCGGCATGGCATCGGATCAACTTGCGGCCATTGGTCGAGACCTTCCGCAAAGTCCTGACTGACGACAAGATATCTGCTGACTGACATGGCCCCTTCGCGAGCAAGCTCGCTCCCACAGGAATTCGTGTCGTTCACAGAATTGAAATCAACCCCATAACCTGTGGGAGCGAGCTTGCTCGCGAAAGGGCCGGCACATCCAAGATCAAAATTGACTGACCCAACGCCTTCGCGAGCAAGCTCGCTCTCACAGGTTCAGAAGTGATCTCGCATTCTCCGTACGACGCAGAACCCCGTGGGAGCGAGCTTGCTCGCGAAGGGGCCGGCACAGCCAAGATCAAAATTGACTGACCCAACGCCTTCGCGAGCAGGCTCGATCCCACAGGTTTTGCGGTGGATCTACACTCATGGGATCAGCATCCAGCCGTGAGTTGACCATGAAAATGTCTGCGCAAATGACCGTTGTCGCGGTGCTCGCCACCCTCGCCTGGCTGGGGCTGGCGGTATGGGGCATTGGCGGTGTGGCGATGTTCTTTTCCCACGGTTCGCTGGTGATCGTGGCACTGGCGACGGTGGCCATGGTGTTCGCCTCACTGTTCAGCGAGGTCAATCTCAGTTCTGGCGAACGTGAAGACCGCGCCAATCGCTGGGTGATTCCGGCGTTTGGGGTGATCGGTCTGGTCAGTGGTTTCTTGCCGGCCTATTGCGACCGGGTGAATTTCTGGACGGTAGGCGCTGAAGGTGTGCGTTGGCTCGGCGCGTTGCTGTTTATCATCGGTGGCGCCCTGCGACTGTGGCCGGTGTTTGTGCTGGGGCGGCGGTTCAGTGGACTGGTGGCGATTCAGCCGGGGCATCGTTTGGTGACGGATGGCATCTATCAACACCTGCGCAACCCGAGTTATCTGGGCTTGGTGGTCAATGCCGTGGGTTGGGCGCTGGCGTTTCGTTCGGTGGTCGGACTGATGCTGGCGGCGCTGACATTGATCCCGCTGATTGCCCGGATTCATTCGGAGGAAGCGCTGCTGCGTGCGCAGTTTGGGGCGGAGTACGAGGCTTATTGCGCGCGGAGTTGGCGTTTGGTGCCTGGGGTTTATTGACCTCCAATCCACACTGGACAAATGTGGGAGCGAGCCTGCTCGCGAAAGCGGTGGGTCAGCCAAGATCAATATTGGCCATGACATTGCTTTCGCGAGCAGGCTCGCTCCCACAGGGATTGTGTTGTGTCAGTTTTTTTGCAAATGGAGCTGGCCGTCGCTGTCGACTGCGACACGGATGTCAGCATAACTGGCCAACGTCGCATGGGCCGTTTCCAGCGGATGCTGATGCGTGGTGGTGATGATCATCAACGCCGCGCCGGCCGCTTCGGCCGCCTGAATACCGACCGTGGCGTCTTCGAAGATCAGGCAATCATGCGCTTCCAGGCCAAGACGTTTGGCTGCCAGAAGATAGCCGGCCGGATCAGGTTTGCCAGCCTTCACATCTTCAGCGGTGATCATCACCGCCGGCGCGGGAATCCCCGCCGCCGCCATCCGCCGCAACGCCAGATCCCTTGGTGCCGACGTCACCATCGCCCAGCGATCGTTGGGCAGGCTGTTGAGAAACTGTGCCGCACCGGGAATCTCGACAATGCCTTCAACGTCTGCGATTTCCGCCTCGGTGATGAACGCCGCTTGCGCCTCGGCATCCACGTCAGGCAGGTTCAGGCGATTGATCGTGTCGATGGCACGCGCGCCATGAATGGTCGGCAAAAAGGTTTCCACGTCGACGCCATGGCGCACGGCCCAGGCTGACCAGATCCGCTCGGCAGCGGCGATGGAATTGAGGACGGTGCCGTCCATGTCGAACAGAAACGCGCCGAACGCGCGATTGAAAAGAGTGTCGTGAGCAGGCAAAAGTTCGCTTCCTCTGGCAAGGGGCCGGGCAGATGTGCCCGGCAATGTAGCACTTGTCAGTGCAGGCGCGGTGCCTTGGATTTGAAGGCGCTGTCGACGCAGTCGAGCAGTTGACCAATGGCCCAGGGCTTTTTGATGAACGCCACCGGATGCTTGACCCCGGAGGTCTCGGGCGTTTCATAGCCGGACATGACCATCACCGGTTTGTCCGGCCAACGGTCACCGACCAGGTTGGCCAGATCCGCGCCATTAAGGGTGCCGGGCATGGTGATGTCGGTCAGTAGCAACGCCACGTTCGGGGCGTTCTGCTCAAGATAAAGTGATGCGGCGTCGGCACTGGTCTGCGGCTCGACCCTGAAACCTTCCTCCTGAAGAATTTCGCAGAGAAACTCCAGAATCAACGGATCATCCTCAACCACCAGAATCAATCCGTCAGGAAGGTGCGCGCTCGCCGTAGGTGTTGGGCACATGGAACTGCACTCCCTGAATTGCATGAACGATTTAGCGGCTTGAATCCGCTGCTTAACTGGTATGAGCAGCGGGCTCTGCAGAAATTCATTTTTGATACAGGTCTTTTGCGAAACGGCGCTTTTGCCCCTCAGCGGCAATCGTTCGCGACGGCGTATTTGTGGTTAAAATGCCGGCCCTTTTGCTTGCCGATCCTGACCGATGACCCCTGAAGCCCTCGCCATCCTCCACGCCCATCTGCTGCCGGCCCTCGCGGCGGCGCCGAGCGAAACCCGTCGCCTGTTTCACGGGCGCGGCCGCTGCTGGCCGGGGCTGGAGCAGTTGACCGTGGATTGGCTGCAAGGCGTGGTGCTGGTGTCGCTGTTCAAGGAACCGCTGCCTGAGCAACTGGACAATCTCAAGGCGTTGCTGCTGGAACTCACCGGTTCCGCCGAATGGAAACAGTCTGGCGCGCACACGCTGCTGATCCAGCATCGCTATTTGCCGCAGAGCACTGCCGAATGGCTGCTGGGTGATGAGATCGATGAAATGAGCATCGTCGAGGGTGGTTTGCAGTACCGCGTCGACCTTGGACGCAAACAGAACGCCGGGCTGTTTCTCGACATGCGTTACGGGCGCAATTGGGTGCGCGAACAGGCCAGCGGCAAACGTGTGTTGAATCTGTTTGCCTACACCTGCGGGTTTTCCGTGGCGGCCATCGAGGGTGGCGCCAGCCATGTGGTCAACCTGGACATGTCCCGCGCGGCCCTGAGCCGTGGCCGCGACAATCATCGCTTGAACGGCCATGACCTGAGCAAAGTCAGTTTCCTCGGCCACGACCTGTTCAAGTCGTGGGGCAAGGTGATCAACAGCGGCCCGTATGACCTGGTGATCATCGATCCGCCGTCGTTCCAGAAAGGCAGTTTCCTGCTGACCAAGGACTACCAGCGCGTGCTGCGCCGTCTGCCGGAATTGCTTACGGCGCAAGGCACCGTGCTGGCGTGCATGAACGATCCGGCGTTTGGTTCGGACTTTCTGATTGATGGCGTGACGCAGGAAGCGCCGAGTCTGCGTTTTGTAGAGCGGCTGGAGAACCCGCCTGAGTTTGCGGATATTGATCCTGAAAGCGGCCTCAAGGCTTTGGTCTTCCAGCGCACCCCCTGACACCCAGAAGATCCCCTGAACAACACACATCCCCTGTGGGAGCGAGCTTGCTCGCGAAAGCGTTTTGTCAGTCGCCAGTGAGGTTGACTGATCTACCGCATTCGCGAGCAAGCTCGCTCCCACAGGTTTATGTGTACGGCCGATGATCTTTAGTGAGGGCGCAACACCAGCGCAAATAACTCACCATGCCCGGTGACATTGAGCTTGTGATACAGATTGCGCCGATGCACCTTGACCGTCTCCGGCGAGATGCCCATTTGCTGGGCCATCGCCTTGCTGGAGAAGCCCTGCAAGATCAGCCGCGCCGTATCGACCTCGCGCACCGTCAGTCGCGCATCGAAGCGGTCGAGCAACGTCGCCAGATCACCGACCGGCGTTTCCGCCACCGCACCCTGCGGCGGCAACAACTGCACATGCCGACGCATCGCCGCCAACACCCAGTCACGCACGCACAGCAACCTGCCCTGCTCGGCCATGTCGAACGGCGTCGACCGCCCCAATGACAATCCGAGCACGCCGCCCTCGACGTTGATCATGAACTGCAACTCGTCCTCGCCCACCACTGAACGAAAATAGCTTTGGTAGTACTCGCTGTGCAGAAACTGGTCCGGCGCCACCGAGGCCAGGCTGTGCAAGCCGTCGGCAATGCCAATCGATGCGGCTTGATAAAACGGATCGAGCAGGTACATCCCGGCGCTGTAACCGGCCAGTTCTTCCTGCTCGTCGGGACGGCCCTTGCTGTCGAAGTCGATCAGCAATTGCGGCGCCTGCCCGGCCTTCATCAGCGCCACCAGCGCGTTGTCCAGCGGCACCAGCAGCCGCAACGTATCGACCAGCGCGCGCCAGAAACCTTCCTGACCGACCTTGGCAAACACCCGCGCCAGGCTTTGATGCACCGGCAGTTCCTGCAGCAACGCTTCCACGCACTACCCCTTTTGAGTAACCCATGATGGGAATGGGTCAGGCGTGACCGGCCCGATAGGCTGAGCACTCCTGTTCATCACCGGCCTGCACAGGCCAGGAGTGCCGCATCATGCGTCGTCACCGTGGCTGTATCAACCTCGGCATAAAACTGGGCCTGCTGGCCGGTCTCAGCGCCAGCTCAATTGCCATGGCCGCCGACGCGCCGAGCGTGCACGTCTACAACTGGTACGACTACATCGGCCCGAACACCCTCCACGATTTCCAGCGCGACAGCGGTATCCAACCGGTCTACGACACCTTCGACAGTGCCGAAGTCCTCGAAGGCAAACTGATGACCAGCCGCAGCGGCTACGACGTGGTGGTGGCGAGCAACTTCAGCCTGCCGACGCTGATCAAGGCCGGCGCCCTCGCCCCACTACCGCGCGAGCAACTGCCGGGCTGGAAGAATCTCGATGCCGACCTGTTGGCGAAACTGGCCAACAACGATCCCGGCAATCAATACGCCGTGCCGTATCTGTGGGGCACCAACGGCATCGGCTACAACGTCGACAAGGTGCGCGCGGCGCTGGGCGACAAGGCGCCGGTGGACTCGTGGGATCTGGTGTTCAACGAAGCCAACCTCGCCAAACTCGGCCAGTGCGGTGTGGCGATGCTCGATTCGCCGTCGGAGATGCTGCCGGTCGCCCTGCACTATCTCGGCCTGCCACCGAACAGCACGGATCCTGAAGACTATAAAAAAGCTGAAGCGCTACTGCTGAAACTGCGCCCGCACATCGCCTATTTCAACTCGTCGAAATTCATCAGCGACCTGTCCAACGGCAACATTTGCGTGGCAGTCGGTTGGTCGGGCGCGATGCTGGAAGCCAAGACCAATGCCGAGCAGGCCAACAACGGCGTGAAGATCGCCTACAGCCTGCCCAAGGAAGGCGCGCCGGTGTGGTTCGACACGTTGGTGCTGCTCAAGGACGCGCCGAATCGGCCCCAAGGGCTGGCGTTTATCGACTATCTGCTGCGCCCCGAAGTGATTGCGCCGGTCAGTGATCATCTGTCGTATCCCAATGGCAACCGAGCGGCGACAGCGCTGGTGGCCGCCGCCACGCGGGACAACCCAGCGGTTTATCCCTCCGCCGCAGCGATGGCCACGCTGTACACCCTTGAACCCCTGCCCAAAGCCACCGAACGAGTGCGCACGCGGGTGTGGAGCAAGGTCAAGAACGGGCAGTAAAGCCTTTTGAATATTTCACAAACCCTGTGGGAGCGAGCTTGCTCGCGAATGCGGTGGCTCAGTCGACATCAATGTTGAATGTCGGACTGCCTTCGCGAGCAAGCTCGCTCCCACCGGGGCCGGCGAACATCCCAACGTATTTTTGAGAGACAGAAACCAATGAAACCTCGTGCCCGTGACCTCAACATCCGCATCGGCCAACTACCACCTGGTCCGCTCAACGCCATCACCGATGTCCCCGGCGTGCGCGTCGGCCACAGCAATGTGCGCGGCCGCAGCAGCGCCGGGCGTGACATCTGCACCGGCGTCACGCTGATCGAACCGCGTCCGGGCTCGACCAATCAGCAACCGTGTTTTGCCGGCGTGCATGTGCTCAATGGCAATGGCGACGCCACTGGGCTTGAGTGGATTCGCGAGGCGGGGCTGCTGACCAGCCCGATTGCCTTCACCAACACCCACAGCCTTGGCGTGGTGCGCGATGCCTTGGTCGCGCTGGATCGTCAGCAGCAACCCGACGACGGTCGCCTCTACTGGAACATGCCGGTGGTGCTGGAAACCTTTGACGGCTTGCTTAACGACATCAACGGTTTTCACGTCCGGCCTGAACACGTTGCCCAAGCGCTGAGCGCAGCCGTCGACGGCCCTGTGATAGAGGGCGCGGTCGGCGGTGGCAGCGGCATGATCTGCCATGAGTTCAAGGGCGGCATCGGCACTGCGTCGCGGCGTTTGAACAGTGCTCAGGGCGGCTGGACCGTCGGCGCCATCGTGCAGGCCAACCACGGTATTCGCAGTGAGTTGCGGGTCGATGGCTACCCGGTCGGGCGTTATATGGAACAGAAAGATTCGCCGTTCCTGCGCGCCTCATTGCCGCATCCGGGCATGGGCTCGATCGTCGTCTGCCTGGCGACCGATGCGCCGTTGTTGCCCCACCAGTGCACACGCCTGGCACAGCGCGCAAGCCTCGGCCTGGCGCGCACTGGCGGTGGCAACGAGGATCACAGCGGCGACATCTTCATCGCCTTCGCCACCGGCAACGCTCACGTGCCGCCCGCCGCCTACGAAGGCAAAGGCGCGCCGACCTGTGACGGCTTGCGCATGGTCAACAATGACCATATCAGTGAGTTGTTTCTGGCGGCGACCGAGGCGGTTGAAGAAGCGATCATCAATGCCTTGCTGGCCAGTGACAGCAGCGAGGGCAACGGGCATTCGGTGCCGGGACTCGATGCCGACGCCCTGCTCGCTGCCCTCAAACAATCAGGCTGGCCTGGATCGCGCTAACATCCGAATTTCCCTGTGGGAGCGAGCTTGCTCGCGAAGACAGAGTGTCAGTCGACTCAATATTGCCTGACACACCGCCTTCGCGAGCAGGCTCGCTCCCACAAAGGATTACGTCAATATTTCCAGGTTCGTGCCGCCGCCCGTGCGACTGGCGGTACTTGAGCCACCACTTGCACACTCCTAGGATGGAATCACGCAGTGGCTCTGCTCTTCGAGCGCTGCGTAGGCGCGGGTGCTCTGAACCACAATCAAACCCACGCCTTGCTTTATGCGCATCTTGAGCCTCATGGGCTCCACTTCCTCCCCATCAAAGAGCTTTGAGGCTCTTTTTTTGTCTGCGCAAATCAGCTGTCCACCAGTGAGTCGGCGCGGATCGAGCGCCAGGCCGCTTGTGCCAGCAACTCGCGATAGTCCGCCGGACTGCCCTTCACCCGCCCCGCCAACCAGGCGCGGCAGTAACTATCGGCCTGACCAATGATCAACGACGGCAACAGTTCGGCGGGCAACGCCTTGAGTTCGCCAGCGCGCCCCGATTCGGCCAGCCAGTCGCGCAGACGCAGATTGCGAGTCTTGTTGCGCTCGGCCAGTTCGTCCTTGAACGGCCCTTTGGTCACGGCAAACCGCGCGTGGTACTGGAAGCGCGCCCACTGCGGTTGACGTTCGACCCAATCGACGTAGCTGAACACCAGCGCCTGCACACCTTCCTCGGTGGTTTTAGCCGCCTCCAGATAGGCATCGCGCAGACGCGCCTGATCCTCCAGCGCGGTGAAAAACAACGCGGCGACCAAGCCCTCCTTGTTACCGAAATGGTGATAGATCGCCCCGACGCTGGTATCGCACTCGGCGCGAATCATGTCGATGGTGGTGGCTTCGATCCCCTGCTCGTTGAACAGGCTTAGCGCCTTGCGAAAGATATCGCGCTTGAGTTCGGCACGGCGGCCGGGGTAGCTGCGTTCAAGTAAGTCTGCGGTGTCCATGCGGCTCACTGCCTGAAAATCGGGATTGAAAGGCACTCGTCGTGCCCATGGAAAAAACACGCACAGGTTGACAGATTTCCTGCAGACAGAATACCGTTCCGTTACAGAATATTATTCTGTAACGGAACATAATTCTGCAAAATCACTTTCAGCGAGGCTTTCCATGAGTCAGTTTCTCAGCATGTTCAACAGCGCAGGTCCGCAAGCGTTCAGCCAGATGGCCTGCCAGGTCGCGCCGTACTTCAGCAGCATCAACCCACTGGTGACCGAGTTGCGCGCGAACGCGGCAACGGTACAAGTGCCATTCCGTCGTGAGATCACCAACCACCTCGGCACGGTGCATGCGATTGCCATGTGCAACGCGGCAGAACTCGCCGCCGGGATGATGACCGACGTGTCGATCCCGGCCGGCGCACGCTGGATCCCCAAAGGCATGACTGTGGAGTATCTGGCCAAGGCAAAAACCGATGTGACGGCGGTGGCCAGTGGTGAGGGCGTTGATTGGCAGAGCGAAGGCGACAAGATCGTCACCGTGGATATTCACGACACCGAGGGCAAGCACGTGTTCACGGCGCGGATCACCATGAACGTCAAACTCGGCTGAATGCCGGGCAGAAAAAAGCCCTTGCTGCGGGATCCACAGCAAGGGCTTTTTCGCTGATGAGATATCAGTGCACAGTCAGTCGCTGGCGAACAAACTCCTCGACATGACGGCTGGTCTGATCAAGGTGGCGATCGCGTTGTTTTTCAGCGTCGAGCATCGCGCGCTTGCCGTTTTTCTGCAGCAGATAGGTGTGGATCTGCTGCACTTCCAGCGACCGGTAAATCGGCGTGGTATCGATAAATCCGCGCAGGCCATTACTGCGGTAATGCCGGGTGCTCATCAACACCTGTGTTTCACGTTGGCCAGTCACCTCAAAGCCCAATGCTTCAAAGTACGGGACTTTGCCGACCGTGCAGGCCAGTTCCGCGTGGGGATACCGCCCGAGCATTTCGCCGATCATCGCCCGCGCCACACCCTGACGCCGATGCCCTTCGCGCACGGCCATGTAGGCGACGCTGCACGCTTCCCAATCACCCTGCACCGGCAGATAGAGTAGAAAGCCGATCACTTGCTCCGGATCATCCTCGTCGGTGGCCACCAGCAACTCCACCTCAGTGCCCTTCTCGCCATTCAACGCTTCCAGATACAGGTGCACCTCATAGCCGACGGCATACTGATACACGTTGTACAGCAGGTTGCTCGGGCCGAGGCCGACCGCACTGATGTCGGTCAGGTAGTCGACGACCATCTGTAGAATCTGGCTGTTGATGCCTTCGGGGCATGGAGATTTGTAGTGGGTGAGGCGGGGCATGACGGGTGAACTCCGGCGGAAAACCGCGACATCATACCTTGTGAGGCGACATCACTGCTGTGGCGCCACGACCTTGAACTTGATGGCAATGTCCTTGGACACCACCGTGTCTGCCCACTCCCCCGCGCCGAGACCGAACTCGTCGCGCTGAAGTACCAGCTCTGCGTCGAAAATGCCGATCGTTTGGCCCGGTTTCAACTCCACCGGGACCTGAACCTCGCGGGTAATGCCTTTGAGCGTGAGCTGGCCGGATATCACGAAGTGGCTCTCGTCCACCCGAGTGAAATGACTCGATTCGAACACCGCCAGAGGAAACTTCGCAGTGTCGAACCAGGCCGGCTTCACCAGCTCGGAATTGGCGTCTTCGCTGCCGGCATCGATGCTGGTGAGGTCGATGTGCAAGGTCGTATGAGCGTTGGCGAGATTGTCGGTGTCGAAGTCGAGCGTCGCCTCGAACCTGCTGAAAGTGCCATACATCCTTGAGCCCATCTGGTTGTAGGTAAAGCTGATCTGGCTCGCGGTGGTGTTGACACGGGTGTATTCGACAGCCTGCGCAGTCGGCATGACACACAGGCACAACACGGCAGCCAACAGCAATCGGATCGACATGGGATTCTCCGGGCATCGCTTGCCGTCGAGGGCCTCGATTGACTTAAGCAAACAACCGCCCGTTATGCCAGCTCGCGGCTCAAACGGCCAGTTCGCTGCTGCGCGATGGCACAGCGCCCTTTCCTGTACGCGCCCGCAAGCGGTGACGCCACTTAAGCGCCGGTCGCTCGACGCAGTAATACGAGACAGTGCTGAACACAAACGCCAGCGCCAGCACCGCAGCAACGATATGGGCGTCATAGGCTACCGGCCAAAAACCGCGCAACAGGTACATCACCACAAAGTGGTTGAGGAACATGCCGTAACTGATATTGCCGAGGAACTCATCCAGCGGATGAAACTTGAACCGGCTCAGTAGCAACACGGCAGGAATGCCCAGCGCGATGCCGAGCGTAACCTCGGCGTTGAACGGCTGGCGCTCGATCAAACCTGTGATGATCGCCACAAACAGCAGTCCCGCCACGATCGCCGTGCCAACTGCAATCGCCACCCCTTTGCGTTCGGACTTGTACAGATAGCTGCCACACAGGAACATGAACAGCACGCCCGGCAGCAATCGATAACCATAGATATCCGTATCGATATAGCCAAGGCAAGCCAGCAGGAAAATACCGAACGACAAAATGAACGCAGCGCCGCGCGCGTTGAAAATGAGCAGGAACGGAATCACCAGATAGAAACACATCTCCAGCCCCAGCGACCAGGCAGGTGGCAGGATTTGCGTTCCGGCGATGCCAAACATGTAAAAGCCCAAAGGCAGGATGGGCAGGCTCGAAGCAATGGTTTTCACCGTCAGTTCAGCCGCCTGGGGTGTGCCGGGCAACAGGAAATGGATCACGAGGCAGGACACGACGAAATAGAACAGAAACTGTGGGTAGAGGCGCAATGCTCTGTCGACATAAAACAGGCCGACTTTCTCGATGCTGCGGTAGTTGCGTTCGATGAGCGAGGTCATCACGAAACCGCTGATGATCAGGAACGATATGACGGCAACCACGCCGGGATTGAGCCCTGCGAGATTTTTACCCATATGAGACACGGCGACCAGAACGGCCAACAACAGTCGAAAAGCTCCCACTTACACCCTCGATCGTCCTTATAGTTATGCTGCTTAACCTACGATGCTTTGATTGACGATGCCAGAGGATTCTTCAAACCTGACTGCCCCCGGTGCGAAAGGCCTGTGGTGCCAACCTGGTCGCACGATTGCAGAGCGATGGCCTTCACCGTTTACACCAACCGCTCGATCTTCTGATGCTGCCAGACCAATTTGTAGTAAAGGGTCTGCAACACCAGCATCCCCAGGTACGCCACGGGAAACGCCATCCACACACCCTGCAAACCAAATTGCCCATCCAGCCAGTACGCCGCCGGCAGTTGCACACCGACCACGCAAATGATCGCAATCACCACTGGCACCAACACCGTGCCGCTGGCGCGCATGATCCCGCCGATGATCGCCTGGAAGCCGAACACCAACAAGCTCCACAACATGATGTGCAGCAGATGTTCAGCCATTGCCCGGGTCGAATCTTCGGTCAGGAACAGCCCCAGCAACCAGTGCGACAGCAGATAGCCGAGCACAATCAAACCGCCGGTCAGGCATACGTTGATCAATAGCCCGGTGCGCAGAATCGGCCCCATCCGTTCCAGCCGACCGGCGCCAATGGCCTGCGCGCCGAGGATCGACGCCGTGATCGCAATCGACAACGCCGGAAACTGCACATAATTGACGATCTGCGTCACCGCGCCATACGCCGCCGTCGCTTGCGAGCCGTGCTGGTTGACCAGCGCCAGAATCACCAGCTCCGATAGCGAAAGCACGATCATCTGCACGCCGGTCGGCAGACCGATGCGCAGGACCTTGCCGAGAATCGCCCCATCGAGACGCAGCGCGGCAAAGAACTCGCGATCCGGCGCCAACGGGTGCCCCTTGCGAATCAGCCGCCACGCCAGCCACGCCATCGCCGCCAGATTACCCGCGAGCCCCGCGTACGCCGCACTCTGGATACCCATTTGTGGCAAGCCGAACCAGCCGCGAATCAGCGCCGGCGTCAGTGCCAGCCCGACACAGGTCGACACCACCAGCGCCAGCAACGGCGAGAGCGTATCGCTGACCCCGCGCAACAGTTGCGTGAACAACACGAACACCAGCAGCGACGGCAAGATCCACATCATCACATGGGCATACGCCACCGCATCGTCGAGCACATCCGCCGGCGTCCCCAGCCCCGTCAGCGCCTGCCGCGCGAACACGCTGCCCAACACCGCAGCCACCAGACCGATCAATACGCCCAGCAACAGCGTCGCCCCGGCAATCGCCTTGACCATGTGCGGCTCACGCGCGCCCCACGCCTGACCGATCAACACACCGGCGCCGGCGCCAAGTCCGATCACCAGGGCGATAAAAAAGAACACCACGGGAAACATCCCCGACACCGCCGCCAGCGCCTGAGTGCCGAGCATCTGACCGATGTAGATGCTATTGACCGTGCCCGACATCGATTGCAGAAAATTGGACAGCACCATCGGCGCGAGGAACAGCAGGTAGGTTTGCCAGAGTGGTCGTTGGGCGGCGGCTTGCATTGGATAGAGGTCCATCTCGAACGGCGGGAGGGCTGATGGAGGATAGCTTCGGCGAGTTGCACGCGGGGCGCAATTAACATTTCAAATCGGTGTTTATTGCCAGTGCCTACGCCTGTGTAATTGGCACGGATCTGTAGGTGTCGGTTCAGAGCTGTGGTAAACAACTGCCCACTCCCATTTTTCCCATTGAGGCTCTGTTCATGCCGCACTTTGCCAATCTGTTGACCGGCACCCTCCTCGCTCTGCTCGCCACCACTGCTCACGCCGCCGCGCCCGCCGAAACCTTGAAACCGTTGCTGGAAACACTCAACGAACGCCTGAACATCGGCGACCTCGTCGCGCTGACCAAATGGGACAGTGGCAAGCCGATTCAAGACAGCCCGCGTGAGGCACAGGTCATTGCCAATGCCCGAGCGCTGGCCGCCGAGCACAAGCTCGACCCTGAAGACGTGGCGCAACTGATCGCGGCGCAAATGGAGGCGAACAAATTGGTGCAGTACGGGTTGCTCGCACAATGGCAGGCGGCCACTGCCGCACCAGACACCCCGCGCCCCGACCTCGGTAAACAGATCCGCCCGCGTCTGGATGAACTGCAAACCCGTCTGCTGCAGCAATACGCCGAGTTCGCGCCCTATCGCCATGACGCGAATTGCCCGGCGTGGCTGGCCAAGGCGCGCAGCGGCCTGACCCACGATGCGCTGCATGAACTGGCTTTGACGCGTGCTGCCGGTGAGCTGTGTGTTCGGGCGGCGAAGTCGCTCTGAGAAAGATCAAAGGGCCGCAGCCTGCGGCAGCTCCAGGGATTGCTGAACCATCATTGCGGTCGATGTTCACCATCACGTCAATGAAGTTCTCATAAAAAATCCACGGCGTAACATCGGCTCCAGACAAACAACTACCCCTTGGAGCACACGATCATGAAACGCCAAACCCTTCTCAGCATCGCTTTTTCGGTTTTCGCCATTAACGCTTTTGCCGCCACCCCGGCACATACCCAGGTCGCTGAAGGCGGCTCGGACAAGTTGATTGAAAGTCGTGTTGCTGAGGGTGGTTCTGATCGTCTGATCGAACGCCGCGTTGCCGAAGGTGGTTCCGATCGCCTGCTCGAACGCCGCGTTGCTGAAGGTGGTTCTGATCGTCTGCTCGAACGCCGCGTTGCCGAAGGTGGTTCTGATCGTCTGATCGAACGCCGCGTTGCTGAAGGTGGTTCTGATCGTCTGATCGAACGCCGCGTTGCTGAAGGTGGTTCTGATCGTCTGATCGAACGCCGCGTTGCTGAAGGTGGTTCTGATCGTCTGATCGAACGCCGCGTTGCTGAAGGTGGTTCTGATCGTCTGCTCGAACGCCGCGTTGCATAAGTCACTGGCTTCACTGCAATCCCCTGAAAAGCCCGGCCTGATCAGCCGGGCTTTTTCCTGCCCGCAACCATCCATTCCCCGACTGGCCACCCACCGCCCATTGCGCATACCATGCGGCCACAACTCCAAAACAGACCTCGACTGCCCATGCTCAAAGCCAGTCTGCGTAGCCACCTCACCCTTTGGTTTGCCGGTTTATCCCTGCTGACGCTGCTGAGCGTGGGCTTCTATGTCGGCCATATCGCCACGGAACAAATGAAGCAGGCCAGCGGCAATGCGTTGCTCAACACCGCGCGCTCGGCTGCATCGTTGTTGGGTGAACGACTGCGCGAACGCCAGTTGGAGGTGTATCTGCTCAGCCGTGCGCCGCATCTGGAGCGTGGTGATCTGGATAACCCGGCGATTCTGAAATCGATGCAACTGCGCACCCAGGCCCGCACCGAGTATGCGTGGATGGGCGTCACCGATGCCGAGGGCAAGGTGCATCAGGCGGTGAACGACTTGCTGGTCGGCCAATCGGTGCAGCAACGGCCCTGGTTCCAGGCCGGGTTGCGCGGCGAGTACACCGGCGATCCTCATGAGGCGGTGTTGCTGGCGAAAATGCTGCCGGCCCTGCCGAACGGTGAACCGCTGCGCTTCATCGATTTCGCCGCACCGATCCGCAACGCAGACGGCCAGGTGATTGGTGTTCTTGGCGCCCACGCACACTGGAGCTGGGTGACGCGCATTGTTGAGTCGGCGGCGCTTTCACATAAAAACTCAACGCCGGATATCGAAGCGTTGATCATCGATCACGATGGCAAAGTGCTCTACCCGGAAGCGCTGATGGGTCAGCAACTGGCAATTGACACCAAAAGGCAAGGCTGGACGGCGGGCAACGGATTCCTCACCAGCGTGGTCACCGTACCGACGCCATCGAGTACGGTGCTGTCATGGTCGATTGCCGTGCGCCAGCCATTGGAAACAGCACTGCAACCGGCGCGCCTGCTGATGTACAAATTGCTGATCCTGGGTGTGGTCGCGGCGGTGCTGTTCGGCTTGGTGGCTTACTACCTGGCGCTGTACCTGAGCCGACCGATCGAACAGCTCGCGCGCTCGGCGCGGCAGGTGCAAAACCAACAGCCCGGTGCGCAATTCCCGCTGCAGCACCCAGTACTGGAAATTGCCCAGCTCGGCCAGTCCATTGATGCCATGACGCAATCGCTGCTCGGCAAAGAGCGCGAGCTGCAAGAGGCCAATGCCTCGCTGGAAGCAACCGTCGCGCAACGCACCGCTGCGCTGACGCAGGCCAATGCCGAATTGCTCAGCCTGGCGACCCACGACAGTTTGACCGGCGTTTACAACCGTCGCCGTTTCGACGAGAAACTCACCGAATACACACTGCTGTTCCGCCGCACCGGACGTCCGTTCTCCCTGCTGCTGATCGATGCCGATCACTTCAAGCGCATCAATGATTCCCACGGCCACGCAGTGGGTGATGATGTGCTGCAACAATTGGCGCAGTTGATTCAGAGCAGTTTGCGCACCACGGACTTCGTCGCCCGTTACGGCGGCGAAGAGTTCGCTGTGCTGTTGCCGGAAATCGCCAAACCCGACACCCCGGAAGTCGTCGCCGAGAAGATCCGCGTGGCGGTCGCCGAAGCTCACTTCCCGGTGATCGGGCAAGTGACGGTCAGCATCGGCCTCGGCTTGGCGGACCCGGCCGATAACAACCACAACGCACTGATCAAACGCGCCGATCAGCAGTTGTATCAGGCCAAGGCGGCAGGTCGTAATCAGGTGGCGTGATCAGCCCTTCTTCACTTCGCAAATCCCGTTGGCCCGGTTCTTCCCGGTGTACGACACCGCAGGCGAACCGTCGGGATTGATGCTCAGGGAAATGGTCACGCCCGCGCCTTTGGTTTCGAAGTAGTTCTCATTGAATTTCTTCAACTGGCCTTCCTTGCCATTGATGTAGATCGGCCCGCCTTCATCGGCGTGCACTTCGATCTTGCCCGGGCACGTCGCGTTGAGCATAGGGATGCCGGCATGGGCGATTGCGCTGACAAGCAACAGCGGGGCTGCCAGTAGCAGAGATTTCATGGTGAGCTCCTTGAGTGCAACGGTGTGCCGGACGATAGGGAAATACCGCACAAGTACCCTATCGACCCGTGACCGACCGCAGCGTTCCGCGAACACGATCGCCTTGTGCCGATTACTGTTTCAAGTGATCGACCAGCTTGTTGACCACCAGATCGGACACATGGCTGAACGCTTTGCGCAACGCCTCGGGATCCGTGGCGTACTGCTCCGGTGTATAGGCGATGGTGTTGGCATCGTTGGATACAGAGATCGTGTCGAAATTACGCCATACCGCTGAGCCGTTGCGCTTGATTTGCGCCGTGGCACCGATGACGGGATACAACACGGTGCTGAAGTTCTTCAGGCAGAGGCCCCATTGAGAGACCAGAATTTCGACCTCGGCATCGGCTCGCTCACCCTCGCCCACCACGGTAAACAGATGTTCCTGCTGTACGCGTTTTTCGAAGCTTTGCCGGATCAACTGGCTCAGGTCGATGCCATTGGCCTTCATGTTGTTGCGAATCGCCAGAGTGATATCGCCGGTGGCCACGTCCGCCGCTTTCGTCCCTGCCACAGTGCCCGCCCCCGTTAACGCACCGGCGCCAGAAGTCGAAGCACCTGAGGCCATACCTGCCGCTGCGCCGGCTCCAGCACCCAGGCCGGCGCCCCAGGCCTGCGTCATGCTGGTGTATTGAAAGTTATCGACGGCAACAAACACCGGCAGCACTTTCACGGTTTTGATCTGCTGGCGGTCTTCAACGCTGAGATCTTTGGTCACGCAACCCGTCAGCAAAACGAGGGCAGCAACAGCGACGAGTAGCTTTTTCATGTCATTTTTCAATCAGGGACTTGGGTGTCCGGCATATCGCCCGAACATCGCAATACTTGAGTCGCGAAGAAGACGTAGTGGTGACGGTCATGACCCTGGCGGCGGAATCAATCGAGCGTGATGGAGGGGGTTGTCACAGAGAGCATCAACCGACATCGCTGCACCTCAAAAACACGCACGCCCTGTAGGAGCTGCCGTTATTGCGTGAAGGTCTGGAGGTACGCCAGCAAATTGTCGAGTTTTTCTTCGTCGCTCAAGCCCCAGAAAATCATCCGCGTACCCGGCACCACGCCTTTCGGATCTTTCAGATAGGCGATCAGCGTTTCGCGATCCCAGGTCACTCCCGAGTTCTTCATCGCCTCTGAATACACGTAATTCGCTGACGTACCGGCGGGCCGACCGATGATGCCATTGAGTTGCGGACCGAATCCGGGGCGGGCCGATTCGCCGACCTGATGGCAGCCGCCGCACAGACGCGGAAAAATTTTCGCGCCGGCTTCGGGGTCGCCTGCGGCGAGGGTGAACGTACTGGACAGGCCAGTGGCGAGCATCAGGGCGAGTGACAGTGCAGCGGTGTTTTTCATCGAGGGGTCCGGATCGGTCTGCATCGGGCCGCGCAAGGGTAGCATTTTGTTTTTACAGGTAAGCGCCAATGATCTTTCTGACTTTGCTCAACGCCTGACGCAACACGTCCATCTCTACCGAGCCCAACGCCAGGCGAATCGCATGCGGCACATGACCCGCCACCGAAAACGGTTCAGCCGTGGTGACGGAAATCTGCTCGTGCATCAGCTCGACGACAATCTGATCGGCGCGCACGTCTTCCGGCAGCGGTAGCCACAGGAAATACGACGCCGGATGGCCAATGCTTGGCAGTCCTTTCAACACTTCGGTGGCCAGTGCCTGCCGCACCTTGGCGTCGTTGCGCTTCTGTTCCTCAAGCACCGTCACCGTGCCGTCGTCGAGCCAGCCACAGGCGATGGCAGTCATGACGCCTGGGGTGTTCCAGGTCGTGGCGCGGATGATGCGTTCCAGTGCTGACACCACGTCGGTCGGGGCGGCGATGAAACCGACACGCAGGCCTGTGGCGATGTTTTTCGACAGGCCCGAGACGTAAACCGTGCGCTCCGGCGCCAGATCGATCAGCGTACGCGGTGGGTTTTCAACCAAAAAGGCGTAGGCCGCGTCTTCGATTATTGTCAGATCATATCGCCGTGCAATCGCCACCAACTGCTCGCGCTGCGCCAGCGGCATCACCCAACCCAACGGGTTGTGCAACGTCGGCATGCTGTACACGGCGCGCACCGAGCGGCTGCGACAGAGTTTGTCCAGCGCGGCGAGATCCGGCCCCTGAGCACCGAGCGGAATGGCTACGACCTCCAGATGCAGCGCTTCGGCCAGCACCTTGAACCCGGAATAGGTCAGCGCATCGGCGGCAATCACATCACCAGGTTTGAGCAGCGCCATCAGCGTCACTGCCAGCCCTTGTTGGGCGCCGTTGACGATCAGTACTTGCTCGGCCTCGACCTTCACCCCGCGCATCAGCAGATGCCTAGCGACCGACGCGCGTTCATGCGCACGGCCGGCATGCGGCTGATAACGCAACAACGCTTCCAGGTCGCCCGACAACGCCAATTGGCGCAACGCGCTGCGCAACAAATCCGCCTGACCGGGCAACGACGGGTAATTGAAATTGAGGTCGATCATGCCGACCGCCACTTGTTTCTGATCGATGCCCTGCCCCGGCGACAACGAGGTTTCGCGGACAAACGTGCCGCGCCCGGTCTCGCCGCTGATCAGCCCCATCGCTTCCAGCTCCGCGTACACGCGCGAAGCCGTGACCAGCGCCAACCCTTCCTGAGCCGCCAATTGCCGATGGGGCGGCAACCGTGTACCTGGAGGCAACATGCCCGAGCGAATGTCCGCCGCAAAGGCGTCAACCAGTGTCTTGTAGCGCGAACGTGGCATGCCTGATGTATCCATGACAATTCTTTGATTGTGCTGATTCTCGGCTCTAGCATGACCGCAACGCAACCCACTTCTGAGCGTGAACGGCGATGCAAAGGACTTCGAATCTGACGACGCCAGCCCTGGAAAAAACCAGTGGCTGGATCAATGGTTTTATCGGCGTAGTGATCTTCAGCGGTTCGCTGCCGGCCACGCGTCTGGCGGTGCTGGAGTTCGATCCGGTGTTTCTCACCGTGGTCCGCGCCGCCATCGCCGGAGTGTTGGCGGTGACACTGCTGTGGCTGTTTCGCGAGCGGCGGCCGGCGCGTGATCAATGGCTGTCGCTGTTGATTGTCGCGATGGGCGTGGTGCTCGGTTTTCCTTTGTTGACCGCACTGGCGCTGCAACACGTGACGTCGGCGCATTCGATTGTGTTTGTCGGCTTGCTGCCACTGGCCACGGCAATTTTTGCCGTGCTGCGCGGCGGTGAGCGGCCGCGACCGGTGTTCTGGATGTTCTCGATTCTCGGCAGCGCGCTGGTGGTCGGCTTCGCGCTTGCGCAAGGCCTGAGCGCTTCGCCCACCGGTGACCTGTTGATGCTCGCTGCCATTCTCGCTTGCGGCCTCGGTTATGCCGAAGGCGCGAAGCTGTCGCGAACCCTCGGCGGCTGGCAGGTGATTTGCTGGGCTCTGCTGCTGTCGCTGCCGCTGATGACGATTCTGAGTCTGTGGCTGGCGCCCACATCGTTCAACACGATCAGCCTGTCGGCGTGGTTGTGTCTGGGCTATGTGTCGCTGTTCAGCATGCTGATCGGCTTTGTGTTCTGGTATCGCGGCCTGGCTCAGGGCGGAATTGCGGCGGTCGGTCAGTTGCAATTACTGCAGCCGTTTTTCGGCCTGGCGCTGGCGGCGACGCTGCTGCATGAACAGGTCAGCCTCGGCATGCTCGCCGTGACGTTGGGCGTGATTCTGTGTGTGACCGGGGCGAAGAAATTCGCCAAATGAACCTCAGGCTCCCGCCTTCCACTCCCGAGGACTGAGCCCGGTCTTGCGCCGGAACGCCCGGGCCAGCGCCGAAGGACTTTCGTAACCGACCTCCTCGGCAATCAGCGCAATCGGCTTGCCTTCACGCAGGCGCTTCTGCGCCAGACTGACCCGCCAGCTCAGCAGATAATCGGCCGGCGTCTGCCCGACGATCCGGCGAAACTGCTCGGCAAATCCGGCGCGGGACAGGTTGGCGACCGAGGCCAGATCCGCCACGCTCCATGGCTTTTGCGGTTGCTCGTGCATCAGGTTCAAGGCGCGCGACAGACGTGGATCAGCCAGCCCGGCGATCATCCCCGGTTGCTGCTCGCGACTGCTGATCAAATGCCGCAACAGCAGAATCACCAGCAGTTCGAACAGGCGATCCATCACCGCCACGCGGCCGCAATGCCCTTCGAAGGCTTCCTTGAACAGCCATTCCACGGTGTTGCCCAGTTCCGGGATGTCCGTCAGTTTCAGCACCAGATAATCCGGCAGGGCCGCCGCCAGTGCATTACCTGAACCGCCGTCAAACGTCAGTGTTGCGCAGACCACCTGAGTGTCCATGGCTTCGTCGGCAAACATGCGATGGGCGAAGGGTCTGGGGAAGAAGATCAGCGACGGTTCACTGAGGCGGATCTCACGTTCGCTGCCCGGTTTGAGCAGCAACTCGCCGGCCTGCAACAGATGCACATGGCCGACCGGTTCGTTTTCATGAACCGCGACGCCGCAAAACGTGCCGCTGTGAAAAGTGCCGGCAGTCACGCCGAAATGGCTGAGCAAGGTAGACAGGCGATCCATGGACGGCTCCAACAGTTATCGGGCGGCTCGTATTCTTTTCAGCGCTGAGACTGCGCCGCGACCTTCGCGAGCAAGCTCGCTCCCACATTTGAAATCCATTCCCCTGTGGGAGTGAGCTTGCTCGCGAAGACGCCCGTCCAGTCACCACAAATCTGTCAGCGAACACCAGATCTGGACGATCTGCCGCATATCCTCGACGATTTGCCGCCAATCCACCAGCCTCACTCAATAACATGACCTCCATCCCCGGCGCACTACGCACCGGACTCTCGGAGAATCCCCATGAGCCGCATCCACGCTATCAGCCTCGAAACCGCCACCGACGCCAGCCGCCCAGTACTGGAAGGCGTGAAAAGGAAAATCGGTTTCCTGCCCAACGTCTTCACCACCCTGGCCAAAGCACCGGTGGCCCTCGAAACCTACGTGCAAGCCTCGGCGATCCTCGGCAAGACCTCGCTGAACGCCCAGGAAAAAGAAGCCGTGTACCTCGCCACCTCACAGGTCAACGGTTGCGACTACTGCCTGGCGGCACACACCTTGTTTGCCGGCAAAGCCGGG
Source organism: Pseudomonas sp. 43A (assembly GCF_013363935.1). Lineage (NCBI taxonomy): Bacteria > Pseudomonadati > Pseudomonadota > Gammaproteobacteria > Pseudomonadales > Pseudomonadaceae > Pseudomonas > Pseudomonas sp. 43A. The sequence continues at coordinate 2,984,194 of NZ_CP054880.1, read as the reverse complement.
CTCTCGGCGCAGGACATCGTCGCCGCACGCCAGGGCGAGCTCAACGCCTACGCAACCCTCGCCCGCCAATTGACTGAAAGCCGTGGCCACTTGAGTGATGAACAAATCGCCGCCGCCCGCGCTGCCGGCATCGACGACGTGAAGATCATCGAAGTGATCGCACTGGTGGCCGTGCAGAGCCTGACCAACTACCTGAACAACGCAGCGCTGACCGATATCGACTTCCCGGCCATCTGAATTCTGGCCAAACACAAAAACCTGTGGGAGCTGACCTGCTAGCGATAGCGGTGTGTCATTCAAAGCATCTTTGATTGCACCGACCGCATCGCTAGCAGGCAAGCTCCCACAGTTGGATCTGAGTACATCTGCCAGAGACTGGTCGGCTGACAGGCCGCCATCGCTGGCAAGCCAGCCCACAGTAAACGCGGCCACCAATAGGCCGAGTGTCAGCTCGCCTGCTTTTGATCTTGATCCACGGGCGACGTCGGAAGGCTGAGTGGAGGGATTCATCCGGGGGTGGGAGCGCAGCGACCGTTTGGCGCAGCCAAACACAGCGAGAGGAGGTGCAGCGCAGCAAACCGTAGGCGCTGCGCCCGGATGGATCCCGGAGCGAAGGAACCCCGAGCCCCAGCGAGCGGGCCGCACGTAGGAGCAAGCCTTTTGGGTTACCTTTTCGGCGTTTGGAAAAGGTGACCCGCCGTAAGGGCGGAACCCTAATCAGCAACACCCGCAGCAACGGATATATACCCAGTCAGCCAGACAATCAGTGATGCACCTCACCCGCCCGCTTCAACAATTTCTTGCACCGCTCAGACAAATGAAACACCTGCAAATGCTTACCCGCTTTGGCATAGCGCTCGCGCAGAGTCCTCAAAGCCGCAATCGCCGAATAATCAACAAAACTCAAATGCCGACAATCCAAAGTCACCCGGGCCGGATCATTAGCCGGATCAAACTGATTGAGAAACGGCGTAGTCGAAGCAAAAAACAACGTGCCATGCAAACGATAAAGCTTGCTGCCGTCAGCCTCCAGATGCTCATCGGCATACAACTCACGCGCCTGCTGCCAGGCAAAGTTGAGCGCAGCGATGATGATGCCGCACAACACCGCGGTGGCCAGATCAGTGAACACAGTGATGGTAGTCACAGCAATGATCACCAGCACATCATTGAGCGGCACTTTGTTCACCACCCGCAACGACGCCCAGGCAAAAGTCTGCTGCGACACCACAAACATCACACCCACCAGCGCCGCCAGCGGAATACGCTCGATCAGCGGCGACAGAAACAGAATGAACAACAGAATCAGCACCCCAGCGACCACGCCAGACAAGCGCCCGCGCCCACCGGAGCTGAGATTGATCACGGTCTGGCCGATCATCGCGCAACCGCCCATGCCACCGAATGCGCCCGAGACCATATTGGCCGCACCGAGCGCCACGCACTCGCGATCCGGGTAGCCACGGGTTTCGGTGATTTCGTCGGTCAGGTTCAACGTCAGCAGGGTTTCCAGCAGACCGACCAGCGCCATCAGAATCGCGTAAGGCGCGATGATGCGCAGGGTTTCAAGATTCCACGGGATGTCCGGCAAAGCGAACGTCGGCAAGCCGCCGGCAATGTGCGCCATGTCGCCGAGGGTGCGGGTCGGCAGGTCGAACAGGTAGACCAGCAGGCCGACGCCGAGGATCGCCACCAGCGCCGGCGGCACCGCGCGGGTCAGGCGCGGCAGGATGTAGACGATGGCCATGGTCAGCGCCACCAACCCGGTCATCAGGTACAGCGGCGTACCGCTGAGCCAGTCTTCACCGCTCTTGAAGTGCTCCAGTTGCGCCAGCGCAATGATGATCGCCAAGCCATTGACGAAGCCGAGCATCACCGAGTGCGGCACCATGCGCACCAGTTTGCCCAGGCGCAACAGCCCGAACGCCATCATGATCAAACCGCCAAGCAACACCGTCGCCAGCAAATACTGCACGCCGTGCTGCACCACCAGCGCGACGATGACCACGGCCATCGAACCCGCCGCGCCGGAGACCATGCCCGGCCGCCCGCCGAACAACGCCGTCAGCGTGCAAATGATGAAGGCGCCATACAGGCCCATCAGCGGATTGAGGTGCGCCACCAGCGCGAACGCAATGCATTCGGGCAACAGGGCAAACGAGGTGGTGAGTCCGGCCAGGACATCGGCGCGCAGACGAATCGGTTTCATGGCTTACCTATCGAGCAGCCACTGAGCGCGACTGCAAGTGTTCGAGAAAAAGAGGGTTGCGGATGTTACGGAATTGTCGCGGATCGGGCCAGTGAACGCTGACACTTGTCGGCTCGGGCTTTATGCTGGCGCGCTCCTCTGGTCATTGAGTTTGCCATGTCTGCATTTCTAAGCGCCCGCGAGGTGTGCCAGCGTTTGCGTGAAGCGGCGCTGGGTGTGCTCGCTTTAAAAGTCTGCGAGATGCCTGACGAGGCGGGACGGGTCGCGGTCGATATCGAGGGCTGGCAGTTGCTGCTGGATTTTGAAGGTAGCCGGTTACACCACTGTGAATCGGCCCGCAATGGCGCGGGGCAACAAGGTGCGCTGGAGAGCTGGCAGCGTTACGGCACCGATCCGGTGAGTTTGCTCAGTACCTGGGAATTGGCGCAGATCGAACAATTGCTCAACGCGCAAATGAACGAGGTTGCTCAATGATGGCACTCTGCCCATAATTCGCACCCTCCTCTATTCCCACGCAAGGAACTGCCGTGAAGAAGTCGCTGCTGTTGATCCCGATGCTGGCCGTGCTGCTGCAAGGCTGTGGCATGACCATGACCCGCTACGAGCCGAGCTTTGAGAACGTGCAGAAGCTCAAGCAAACCCCGCCGCTGCATGCGATCAGCAATCCTCAAGTCACCGCCGAATCCGGTGAAGGTTCGCTGGTGGTCCGCGCCAACCCGGTACGCTCGCCGTCCGGCAGCATCCCAGCGCATATTCAGGACGCGATCACTGAAGAGCTGCGCAAGGCCGGCCTGCTTGATCCGCAGGCTCAGCGTCAGTTGAAAGTGCTGGTGGTGAAGAACGAACTGTCCGCCGGCATGGGCACGGGCGACGGCAAACTGGCTGCTCGTTTCACCCTGCTCAGCGGCAACGATGTGGTGTACGACGCGACCAAGAATGTCAGCAGCCAGTGGAGCAGCAGCTTCTTCGGCTTCATTGCGATCCCGAACGCGGTCAACGCTTACAACCCGATGTTGCGTGACTTGCTGAAAGAACTGTACAGCGATCCACAGTTCATTCAGGCCCTGAAGTAAGGGCAAAAAAAAGAGCCGCAATTGCGGCTCTTTTTTGGCTTCAGGCCCGTGGAATGCGGGTTTCGAGTGCCGAGTACTTCAGGTTCTTGCTATCAACCATTTGCTTGAGCAGCGCGTTGACCTGACGGGTAAACGTGTCATTCACCGCTTCTTTTGGCGTGTTGGCCATCAGCGGGATGAACCAGATACCGATCCAGGTACCGATCGCATCGTGATTGCTCGCGGTGGTCAGGGCCTGACCCTGGCCATCCATGCCTTCCAGGCTCAAGGTGTACTGATCCGTGCCATAGGCCGGGATCACCATCATGCTGAAGCCGCTGATGAAGGCCAGCACCATGGAACCTGCATTCGGCGGATGGTTGTACATTTTCAGACGCAGGCTGTAATCGCCCGGCTGCTTCTGGAACTCGTCCAGAGTGACACGGCCGAACAGACCCGAATCGGTGAGGATTTTTTGCAGCTGTGGTTTCAGTTGATCACGTGCCTGCGGCACTTCCACGGCGGAACCACTTTTCGGCTCACCCTGATAGAAATCGAAATCGACGTAGACGTTTGGCTTGTTGGCATAGTTGGCCATCGACGGCATGGTCACCGGCGCCACTTCGTCTTTAGTGAAACTGGCACAACCACCCAGCGCGAGTACCAACCCCAGCGCCAGAATTTTCCCGAATTGCATGATGTCCGTCCCTATGTGTACACATCCAAATGATGGCATTGCGCCTTCACTGTGAAGGCCGGGCGGATTCTAGAGAGAGCGGCGGTCGGGCGAAAGTCTGAATTCAGGAAATCAGCAAAAAAATTTGCTCAGCCCTGCCGCAAGTCAAGGTTGTAGGTGTAATAACCGCTGTCACGCACGTAGCCGAGGGATTCATACAAGCCTTGCGCCGTGAAGTTGTCAGTGGCGGTTTCCAGCACCAGCCCCTTGGCGCCGCTCGCCAAGGCAAAGTCACGCGCCGTGTTCATCAGCAATCGACCCACCCCGCGCCCACGTGCGGCGGGCGTGGTGAACAGATCGCTGAGCAGCCAGGTGCGGTGCGCATCGATGGACGAGAACGTCGGATACAACTGCACGAAACCCAGCGCTTCGCCCTCTGCATCCTGAACCAGAAAAATCGCTGACTCATTGCCGGCCATACGCTCGGCGATGAAAGCTCGCGATTGCTCAAGGTTCGAAGGTTGCTCGTAGAAACCTCGGTAGGCATCGAACAACGGTGCCAGCGCATCCAGATGCGTCGTGTTCGCCCGCAGTGCATGAATGGCCATGTCTGTGCTCCGTTTCACTGAAGTGATCGAAACAGCATAGCGTTGCCCTTCGAGTGTGCTGGCTTCATCGCTATATAGTTTTGTATATTGCGAAACCAAAATCGCCAGAACCTATCCATGCCGTCCAGCAAAGCCGTGTTTCCATGAGCGCCATCCGCGTACGCAACGAGCAGTTGATCCTCGCCGCCGCCAGTGAAGAGTTCGCTGCCAATGGCTTCGACGCCACCCAGACCCGCGACATCGCGGCGCGTGCCGGGGTGCCCAAGGCCAATCTGTATTACTACTTCCAGACCAAGGAAAACCTCTACGGCAAAGTGCTGCTGGGTTTTGTCGAACCGCTGCTGGAAGCCTCGGCAGTACTGCGTGAAAGTGATGATCCGCTGACGGGTTTGCGCGCCTACGTGGCCGCGCGGATTCGCATTGCTCGCGAGCATCCGGCGATTGCCAAGGTGTTCAGTGGCGAGTTGCTGCTCGGCGGTCGACAGTTGCCGGACGAGTGCCGCGATCTGTTGCAGGCCGAAGCACGGCGCAATGTTGAATGCCTGCGCAGCTGGATCGAGCGCGGTTTGCTGGCGCCGGTGGATCCTGAACATTTGATGCTGTTCATCTGGTCGGCGACGCGCACTTACACCAATATCGGCTGGCAGATGGGCCGGATCATGGGGCGCGAAGTGCCGCAGGATGAGGATTATCAAACGGCGGCGCAGACGATTACGCGGATGGTGCTGGAGGGCGTGGTCGTAGCGCCGCGGGTGGGTGAGATTCGTGGGGTTTTGTTTGCGACGTGAGACGTTTGGAATCAGGGCATGGAATCCAGTGGGATCGAGCGATTTCCATTTGTGCGTTGGTACCAGGCTTGCAAAACATCGGGCAGATGCCCTTTCCATTTCACCGCGTTGGTGTAATAGCGCGCCCGCTGATGACCTTGCTCATCGTAGGTCAGCAGGATGATCCAGAAACGCTGGTCGGTTGTGCTCATGATGATGCCAGTGCCCCCCAGGCCACGCATCCACATTTCCACCACCTGACTGCCCGGCACGTCGGCTGAGGGATCACCGATTTGCAAGGTGCCCGAAACCTCGACGAGTCTTTCATAATCGTCCTTGAGCAATCCATGCAGGGCCTGGTTTTCCTCAGGCGTTCGCGCCAAGCCAAGGCTGAGCATGTCGTAATCAAGCGTCAGTGGTTGTTCCGAGGCGACATAAGTGCCGGCGTAATACACGCCCATTCCTCCACCGCAATCGGCATCTGCGCCGACTTGCGAGATATTCAGAACGCCATTGATGGGGGTGAACGTCAACGCGCACTCACCTTCGGCGTAATGCGCTTCTTTGCCTTCAAATACGGCGACACCCTCGAGATTTCCCGAGTTGGCACCCTCGCCCGCTGCAATATCAAAAGTGAGGTGCGCCGCATCGCGACGATGGGTTGTCACCGTTGCCGCCGTTGACGTATTCGGCGGAATGAGCTGCCAGGTCGCGTCCCAACTGAAGGGCTGAGTGGCGTGTTCCAGTTCGGCTTGACGCATCAAATACTGGCGGCGCAAACAGGCCGTGAGGGCGCCACAGGCATTACGACTTTTCAGCCATTGCCGTTGATCGGTCTTGAGAGCCTTGGGATCGGGAACGTTGGCGAGGGTCGAGCGCCAACGCTCTGCAAGCTGCTCATCAAGCTGCGAAAGATACGGATCTGCGCAAATGGCTCTTTCAGTTTTGCTGGCAGCGCTGGCGCAATCGAAACTGCTGGCTTGGGTAACAGCGGCGAACGCAAGGGACGTCAGCAACAAGGCTTGGCGTAGGGAGAGCGCGAACATCGAGAGATTCCATTCTTCGGATGGCGCGCAGTATGCCAGTGCTGCCAGCGGAAATCGCCACTGTAGGAGTGAGCCTGCTCGCGATAGCGTCCAGTCAGACGATGCTGCGTCAACTGACACACTGCTATCGCGAGCAGGCTCACTCCTACAGGTTTTGTGTGGGTTGTCAGAACGTGATGTCGGCGGCGGGTTTGACGTCGATGCGGCCAGTAGCTCCAGTCAGGTGCGCCAGATCCTTGTTGTGTTCGGCGATGATGTCTTCGGCGCTCATGTTGCCGTTGTCGACAGTGGAATGCGCATCGGCGGCAAGCACCACGTCATAACCCAGTTGATGGGCCTGGCGCACGGTGGCGTTGACGCAGTAATCGGTTTGCAGGCCGCAGATGACCAGTTTTTCGAAATCTTCGTTCGGCAGCAGTTTGCGCAAGTCAGTCTGGTAGAACGAGTCCGGGGTGGTTTTGCGTACGCGCAGGTCTTTGGGCGATGTCTCAAGCCCTTCGGCCAGTTGCCAGCCTTCGGCACCATGAGCCAACGGGCTGTCCTTCTCTTCGTGCTGAATCAGCACCACCGGAACGCCAGCCTTGCGGGCGCGAGCGCTTAAACCGTTGATGGTGTTGATCACGCGGTGAATGTCATGGCACTGGTATTCGCCCGAACAGAGGGCGCGCTGGACGTCGATGATCAGTAATGCGGTGGTCATGATGAGCCTTCCTTGATCAGTCCTTGAGACAGGGGCGGACGTAAGCCCGCCCCCTTTTTTACGCCCCTCAGTAACCCAGTGACAAGCCGGTGTTGCGGCGTGGATCGTTAGCGCCGTAGAAGCGGTTTTTGCCGACAGGCTTACCGCCCAGCGACGGCGCACCGACCAGAATCGCGGCGATGTGGTTGGCGTCCTGCGGCCCGGCGAACTTGTGTCCCCAGCTCTCGAGGATCTTCTTCGTGTCCGGGCTGGCGGCGAAGTCTTCGAGGTTGGTTTCTTCCGGCATCCACTGCTGGTGGAAGCGTGGCGCATCGACCGCCTCCTGCAGGCCCATGCCGTAGTCAATGACGTTGAGCATGGTCAGCAGCGTCGCCGTGATGATACGGCTGCCGCCCGGAGTACCGACCACCATTACCACTTTGCCGTCCTTGGTGACGATGGTCGGACTCATCGACGACAACGGTGCCTTACCCGGCGCAATCGCGTTAGCTTCGCCCTGCACCAGCCCGTACATGTTCGGCACGCCGACCTTGGAGGTGAAGTCGTCCATTTCGTCGTTGAGGATCACCCCGGTTTTGCTCGCCATCACGCCCGCGCCGAACCAGTCGTTGAGGGTGTAAGTGACCGACACCGCATTGCCCCACTTGTCGACGATCGAATAGTGGGTGGTGTTGCTGCCTTCATGGGGGGCTACGCCGGGCTTGAGTTCAGCCGACACGCCAGCCTTTTGCGGCTGGATGGCGTCGCGCAGTTTGGTCGCGTAGTTCTTGTCCAGCAGATGCTCGATCGGGTTTTTGACGAAGTCCGGATCACCGAGATAGCTGTTGCGATCGACATAGGCGTGGCGCATGGCTTCGATCTGATAATGCATGCCCTGAGCCGAATGGAAGCCCAGATCCTTCATTGGATAGCCTTCGAGGATGTTCATGATCTGGCAGATCACTACCCCGCCAGAGCTTGGCGGCGGCGCCGAGACCACGTGATAACCACGGTAGTCACATTCCACCGGTGCCAGTTCGCGGGTCTTGTATTTGTCGAGGTCGGCCTGGGTGATGATGCCTTTGTTGGCCTGACTCGAGGTGACGATGGCGTCGGCGACCCAGCCTTTATAGAAGCCGTCCGCGCCTTTTTCGGAAATGGTCCGCAGAGTTTTGCCGAGGTCCTTCTGCACCAGTTTCTGCCCGACCTGCATCGGCTCGCCGTTGTGCAGGAAGATCGAGCCGGAATCGCGCATGTCCTTCTTGAACACGTCGGTGGCGTACTCCAGCAACTCGACATCACCCTGCTCCAGCGCAAAGCCGTCTTCCGCCAGTTTGATCGCCGGGGCAATCATCTCTTTGCGCGGTTTGGTCCCGTATTTGCTCAGTGCCAGCTCCATGCCCGACACCGTGCCGGGCACGCCCACCGCCAAATGGCCGCGTGTACTCAGTTCGGGAATGACGTTGCCTTCCTTGTCGAGGTACATGTTGGCCGTCGCTGCCAGCGGCGCTTTTTCACGGAAATCGAGGAAGGTCTTGCGTCCGTCCGCCAATTGAATGGTCATGAAACCGCCACCACCGAGGTTGCCTGCAGCGGGATAAACCACCGCCAGTGCGTAACCCACGGCGACCGCCGCATCGACGGCGTTGCCGCCACTTTTCAATACGTCGACACCCACATGGGTGGCCAGGTGTTGCGCGGTGACCACCATGCCGTTTTCGGCGGCAATCGGCGCTACCGACGCCGCGTGAGCCATGAGACAGCTGAGTGCCAGTGAGGTCGCTATCAGCGATTTGGCCAAAGGTTCGTACTTCATGTGTCGATCTCTTTTTTTGTTTTCAGGGTCTGTGCAAAACAGAGGGGGAACGCTTCAAGAGCACCAAGCAGTATGGTCGGCTTTGCGTATTGCGCCTCCCCGATCAAACAGTATGCTGGGCACTGTTGCCGCCCTGATCCGGAGTCTGCCGTCATGTCTTACACGTTCATCACCCTGCCCTCGCCCGTCGGCGAGCTGAAGCTGGTCGCGAACGGTTCACGACTGGCGGCCATCCTCTGGGAAAACGACAAACCGAACCGCGTGCGCCTCGGGCCGATGAGTGAGGCCCCCGACAATCCGGTGCTGATTCGAACGGCTCGACAACTTGAAGAATATTTTTCCGGGACGCGTGACTGTTTTGATCTGGAACTGGATTTCGCTGGCACCGACTTTCAGAAAAAGGTCTGGGCGGCGCTGCTGACCATTCCATTCGGCGAGACACGCACCTACAGCCAGATTGCCGAACAGATCGGCAATCCCGGCGCCGTGCGGGCAGTGGGCGCAGCGAACGGACGCAACCCGATTTCCATCGTTGCGCCGTGTCATCGCGTGATTGGCGCGTCGGGAAAGCTGACCGGGTTTGCCGGTGGGCTCGAGGCGAAAGAGCGCTTGCTGGCTCTGGAGGGTGGACCGTGGTCGCAAATTGGCAAAACCGGCGAGCTGTTCTGAATCAAGCGCCGAACAGGTTATTCATCGCCGCATACTGCAACAGCATGATGGTCTTGGCGTCGCAGATCTCACCGCGCTGAAACGCTGCCAACGCTTCGTCGAATCGCCACTCCAGAACTTCCAGTTCTTCGGTCTCCTCTTCCAGACCACCACCGTCGCTGACTTTCGACGCCGCATCGTATTCGGCAATGAAAAAGTGCAGCTTCTCGGTCACCGAGCCGGGGCTCATGTAAGCCTCGAATACCTTTTTCACATCGTGCACGCGATAACCGGTTTCTTCCTCCGCTTCATCGCGAATCCGCTGCTCCGGCGCAGCGCCCTCGAGTAATCCGGCCGCCACCTCGATCAGCAAACCATCATGACCATTGACGAACACCGGCAAGCGGAACTGCCGGGTCAGCACCACCGTGCGCTGCTCGCGGTTGAACAACAGAATTGCAGCGCCATTGCCGCGGTCGTAAACCTCACGGGTCTGACGCTGCCACTCGCCATTGTTGCGGTGATAGTCGAAGGTGATTTTCTTCAGCAGATACCAGTCATGGGACAACACCTGAGTGTCGACGATGTTGACCCGCTCGGCTGTGTTTGACATGACACTTGATCCTTTTGTCATTGAAGGCACCTGGGTAGGTAAAAGCCCTTTTTTGTGAACGAAAAAACGAAACCCTATACCGCCCTACAAACCATGTCGAAACATCCTACAGATGTCGCCTACTCGCCCGACTTCTTTCCTGTTTGATCCCCCGCAAAGTCCCCGCACCTTTTTGATGTGCGCGAGAGACTGCGAATGCTTCCAACCGATCGGCTGCTGGCCCTGAACAACAGCATCGGCCTGCTCGTTGTTGCTGCTTTGAACCCGGACGAGCCGGACTTCGAACACCTGATCCGCGAGTTCCGCCTGTGCCTGAACCACTACGACGCCTGGGCCGAGCAGTTCTGGACAGGCTCCGCGCTGGATGTCGAGCAGGTGTTCACCGTCGGCAACGACGTGCGCCTCAGCGCGCCGATCAAGTCGCGCCAACCGCTCAGTTCATCGGTGGTCATGTGCTCGGCCAGTGGGTCGCTGACACTGGTGCATATGTTCGAGGCCGCGCGGTTTGTGCCGATCGGCAACACCCCGGTAACCCTCGAACCGGTGATTGCCGATATCGGCGGTGTGCTGACTTTTGGCGAACCGCTGCACCACACCATCGGGCCCAGCGGCATTCTGCAGGTGACCAACTGTGATCGGGGCCAGCGTTATCGCATCACCTTCTTTCCCGATGTGTCCACCGACCATGTGCAGGCGTTGTATGCCTCTTATGAAGGTGTCATTGCCGGCCTGGAAGGCTGGCTGCGCGCTGAGTGGACAGAATTTCAGCCGCAGTGGACGGAGTTTTCCAGCGCCGGATTTCTTGGCCGTTACGGTCAATTGCAACAGGCCGACTGGCGCGGATTCGAGAAAGCCCTGAATGGCGTCTGGGATGACATCCGGCAAGTGTTCGCCCTGCTCGCCGACCTGCAGGCCAACAGTGAAAAATTGCTGGAATACCTCAGCGAGGCCGAGCTTGAGGCGTTGTTGAATGCCTCCAGCGACGCCATTGCCAACGGTCTGCTGATCCTCAGTGACGAACCGCTGCTGTTCATTCATCTGGCCGCGTTTACCAGTTGGTTGAAGATGCTGCCGCCGCAATACCTGGCCGAAGTGGTGGCCGAGGTGCGGGTCGAACTGCTGATCAGTTTTCTGTTGATGGGGTTGTCGGGTGGCATCGGCGTGCCACTGCGCTTGAGCAGCAAGGTGCTGGCGAAGGTCAAGTCGCCGCGGGCGCGGGAATGGCTGGCGGCGTCGGCGTTGCGGTTGGCTGAGCTGACGTCGGCGCCGGAACTGAGCAAACACGCGGGCGCGTTGAAGCCGCTGATGTTTCACGCGCGTGACGTTGAGTTGAAACCGACACCGTCGATACCGCTGAACATTCGTCAGACCGATTCGCTGGTGTTGACGGTGCCGAATCCGGCGCCGCTGGCGCGGGACAAGTCTGGCGGTTCGAGCCGGTTGCAACGGCATGAACCTCACGACGACTCGCCAGATCAGGCGAAAAATCCCAATGGTGACAGCGCCGATTGCGTGCCCTTCACCTGCACCAACGGTTGTCCGGTGTCGATGGTCACTGGCGAAGAACTGCTGACCCTGAGCGATGCCGTGCTCGATGGCGTGTTGCCGTTTGAGTTCACGCGGTTGTATCGCAGCAGTGCCACCGAAATCGATGTTGGGTTGGGGTTTGGCTGGAGTCATTCGCTGGGGCATCGGCTGGAGTTTTTCGCTGATGAGGTTGTTTGGGTCGATCACGAAAACCGGCGAACACGGTTTCCGCTGCCGAGTATTGAGCGGCCGGCGATTCACAACAGTTTGTCGCGGGCGGCGATTTTTCTGGGTGATGAACCGGAAGAGCTGATCCTGGCGCTGGCCGGGGATACGGCGCGGTTTTATCACTTTCGTGCAGGACGGCTGACGGCGATCAGCGATGCCTATGGCAATCGTCTGACGGTGCAGCGCGATCGGTCTGACCGGGTGCAGCGACTGGACAACGGTGCCGGGCGTTCGCTGCTGTTGCGCTATGACCGGGCGCAGTTGCTGGGTGTGGATTACCAGGTTTTTCAGAACGCGGAGTGGGTAACTGAACAAGCGCTGGTCAGTTACCGCTACGACGCTTATCGGCACCTGATCGAAGCGACCAACGCCGTCGGCGACAGCGAGCGTTACGACTACGACGACGCCCACGTGATTCTGCAGCGGCAACTGGCTGGCGGCGCGAGTTTCTTTTGGGAGTGGGAGCGCTCGGGCAAGGCTTCTCGCTGTGTCAGGCATTGGGCCTCGTTTTCGCAGATGGACACCCGTTACGTCTGGAACGACGACGGCAGCGTGGCGGTGCATTACGTCGATGGCACTGAAGAAACGTACGTCCACGACGAGCGTGCGCGGTTGGTGCGTAAAGTCTCGGCGGATGGTGGTGAGCAGCTCAAGGCCTATGACTCTTCGGGGCGGTTGATCGCCGAGCAGGATGCTTTGGGTGCCATCACCGAATACCGCTACGACGAGGTCGGACGGCTGATCGCGCTGATTCCACCGGATGAGGCGCCCACGTCCTACGAGTATCGCAACGGTTTCCTGTACCGGCGTTCACGCGGCGATGCGGAGTGGATCTATCGGCGCAATGCCGAAGGCGATGTCACCGAAGCGGTCGACCCCGATGGTCAGGTCACCCATTACTACTACGACACCCGGGGTCAGTTGCTGTCGATCCGCTACCCGGACAGCAGTCGGCATCGACTGGTCTGGAACAGCCTCGGCCAGTTGACCGAAGAAACCTTGCCCGACGGTGGCGTACGGCGCTTTTCCTACGATGCACTGGGGCGCCGGACCACGACTGCGGACGAACACGGTGCAGTCACCCGGCAACATTGGGACGCCGTTGGCCGACTGATTCAGACGACGTTTCCTACCGGCAGCACCCGCGCGTACAGCTACGGCGCCTACGGTCAGGTCACCGCCGAGCGCGATGAACTCGGGCGCATCACCCGCTACGAATACGACGATGACCTGCACCTGGTCTCGCGGCGGATCAACCCCGACGGCACGCGGGTGCAGTACCGCTACGACCATGCGCAGTTATTGCTCACCGAGATTGAAAACGAATCCGGGGAAAAATATCGGCTGGATTACACGCCGACCGGGCTGATTCGTCAGGAAAGCGCTTTTGACGGCCGCCGCACGGCGTACGCCTATGACCTCAACGGCCATCTGCTGGAGAAGACCGAGTTCGGTGATGACGGCTCTTGTTTGCTCACCGCTTATGAGCGCGATGCTGCCGGGCGTCTTCTGGTCAAAACCCTGCCCGACGGCATCAAGGTCAGTTACCAATACGACCGCCTCGGCCGACTGATCAGTGTCGACGACGGTCAGCAACACCCGCTGGCCTTCGAGTACGACCGTCAGGACCGGCTGATCACCGAACATCAAGGCTGGGGCACCCTGCGTTACCGCTACGACGCCTGCGGCCAGCTCCAGCGCATGCGCCTGCCGGACAACAGCAAACTCGACTATCACTACGCCAAGGGCGGTGCACTGGCCGCCATCGACCTCAATGGCGCATCGCTGACCCGCCATGTCTACCAGTCGGGCCGCGAACAACAACGCCAGCAGGGGCTGCTGCTCAGCGAATATGCCTACGACGATCAGGGACGCTTACTCGCGCACGCTGTAGGCCATCAGCACGATTCGCTGTACCGCCGCGATTATGCCTACAGCGCCAACGGCAATCTCGCGCACATCGCCGACAGCCGCCACGGCCAACGCACCTACGGCTACGACGCGCTCGACCGCCTCATCCGCGTACGCCACTCACGCGACGAACTGCCGGAAAGCTTCGCCCACGACCCGGCCGGCAACCTGCTGATGCAGGACCGCCCCGGCCCGAGCCAGATCAAGGGCAACCGCCTGCTGATGCAGGGCGACCGCCACTACGACTACGACGCCTTCGGCAACCTGATCCGCGAACGTCGCGGCCGCGCGCAGACTCTCGTCACCGAATACCGCTACGACAGCCAGCACCGCCTGATCGGCCTGACCCGTCCCGACGGCCAGACCGCGACTTACCAATACGACGCTTTCGGCCGGCGCATCCGAAAAACCGTCAACGGCGAGACCACCGAGTTCTTCTGGCAAGGCGACCACCTCGTCGCAGAAAGCAGCGAAAGCGAATACCGCAGCTACGTCTACGAACCCGGCACCTTCCGCCCGCTCGCGCTGCTCGACGGCAAAGGCCCGAAAAAAGCCTGCCCCTTCTACTACCAACTCGACCACCTCGGCACCCCGCAGGAACTCACCGACTACAGCGGCGACATCGTCTGGTCCGCGCAATACGACGCCTACGGCAAAGTCGCCGCACTGACCCTGGCCGGCGACGACTACCTGAACCAGCCGCTGCGCTTTCAGGGGCAGTACTTCGATGCGGAAAGCGGGCTGCATTACAACCGGCACCGGTATTACGACCCGAGGCTGGGCCGGTATCTGACGCCGGATCCCATCAAGTTGGCTGGTGGGCTGAATCAGTACCAGTACGTGCCGAATCCGACGGGGTGGGTGGATCCGTTGGGATTGGCTTGCACTCCGTGCCCGGGAGCGATACAGGCAGATGGGCCGTATAGTGAAATTGTTCCAGGCGGGGGATTAGCTGCCCATGAAGCCCAAGGTGGGCATCTGATTATCAAGCATGTTGGAAGAACTGATATCCAACTGGCTCAAAGACTACATGCAGAGCCCAACATTCCTGCAGCTTCTACTTTCATGAATCGCGCCGAAGCTGAAGCTGCAGTATCTGAAGCATTAAGCTCGAATTCGCAAAAAGTGATTCAATTCTTGAACAGCAACAAAGGAAAAACGAGTTTTTCGCATGATCTCGGCCGACCAGTGGGTGTGAGTATGCCCAATGGCCTTACGCACTCTCAATCAGCATCAAAATTGCTATTGGTCTTGAAAAAAGACCCTGCGCTGCCTTTGGGATATTTTTTACTAACGGGATTTCCAGAGCTATGAAAAATGACTTTCCAGAAGCTCAAGATTTTTTTGGCGCCTATTTCCATCAAGATTGGCTGGTGGAACATGACACAGCGGATCAAGTCATTGACGACTTTTTGAAAAATTCAGATAAAGAAGTGCTGATTTTAGTCCGTAGCGAACTGCGAGCCCTGCTCAGCAAAAAGCTAAAAGAAACAGACCTGCGGGCGTTCCTCTTAAAAGAAATGCATTGTTACTATTGTTACTGGAACAAATGGGCTTCCGGCGAAGTATGGCTACGCCATATCGAAAGGAAGTTGAACGAAAACCTGGCTGACTAGTACGCGTACTTACAGGGGCCTCAAATTTCAGGTCCAGTTTTTCTGCTTCGGTTTAATCAGAGCAGCCCCGTCACCTACTTAAAGCAACAACCGCTAAAAAAAGAAAAGCCCGGCAGCGCTACCGGGCTTCTTTATTTGCAGCTAACGAGCGACTTGCGACTGTATGTCACCGACACCCTGCTCGACTGAACGAGCCCCGTGAATCAACGGCCCATAACGCCGGCTGAACTCCCAGTTGTACGGCACGCCATCCTTGCTGGTGCCGTTGTCCCAGTTCACCGACCAGGTCATCAAGCCTTTGATCGGCAGCCCCTTGATCGCTAGACGCTTGAGGACATTTCCGACCACGGTTTTGTCGATCACATAACCGGTGGCCGCCGCATCGTTGTTGGCCGGCAGGCCGATGACGAACTTGTCTGCCGGGATCCGCGTGAAGCCGCGAGTGCCGGTCACCAGACTTTCGGTCAGGTAGAAGAGGAAATCCTCTTTCAGCGCATCGTTGTTCTGCGCAATCCACGCACCTGCGCCGTTGTTGGCTTCCGGCACCCAGACCCCGTCGCCGCCCTGGTTGTAGAACTGCGGGGCGATGAAGTCGTAGTAGCCTTCCAGTGCCTGCAAATAGCTGATGTATTTGCCGGTGCTGGTCAGGTACGGGAACTCCGGGGCCATGCTGATGATGAAGTGCTTGCCCTGGCCTGCGTAGTGATCCTTGACCAGTTTCAGTGCGGCCGGCAGGACTGTCTTATTGGCAGCGAAATCAATCGCGCTCTGTTCAAGATCGATGTCCAGCCCGTCGAAGCCGTAGGTTTCCACCAGACGGATAATTTCTTTAGCCAGCGGTTGTTCCTGCCCGCTGCGTAACTCGATATGCGCATCGGCGCCACCGAGGGAAATCAGCACGGCCCGTCCCTGGCTGTTGAGCACGCCAACCTGACGGCGGAACTCAGCGTCGGAAACGTTGAAGGGTTTGAAAGTAGGAATACCGCTACCCTTCATAAACGCCACCGCGACCACGTTGTACTCCTTGGGCACTTCCTCCAGCGATAGGCCGGCGAAGCGGCCTTGGCGGTAACCATCGCTCGGACCCGCAGGCCAGTTGTGCCAGAAGCCCATGAGGATCTTTTTACCGGCAATGCTCGGCATCAGCGAAGCGGCATCGCTCGCCGCGCTTTGCACTAAAGAGAAATCGATTTTTGACATGTTCTAATCCTTCAGAACGTGTGGGTTTGGCGACACAGCGCCGTTATTTGAAGTCGACGTCGAAAGCCTGATAGAAGGCGTTACCGGTGTTGGCAACGATCCACATCAGCACGATCACGTGATGGCCCCTCTTGTTGGCCGGTAGTTTCACCGCGTGATTGACCTTGGCCTTCAGCTCATTCGGATAGCTGTAATAAGGCACCTGAGTGTAGAAGTCCTCGAAGAACGGTTGCGCTTCCAGTTGCGCGCGGCTGATGCGTTGTTTCGGGTCCCAGCCATCCTTGGTGATCAGCCAGCGGTAGCCGCGGGTGGTGTGCGGCGCGGTGTATTCCCATTTGATTTCGAGGGTCTGCCCCGGGGTGACGTTAAGCAGCGGCCAGGTGAACGGACGAGCGAGCTTCTTGCTCATTTCGTCACTGGTGAAGTTCACGCAATCGCGAGCATCGGTCTTGCCGCCACTGAGGATGTAGCCATCGGCCGGTGGCGTGACACTGTCCGAGTCGCTCTGGTAAGGCGCCGGAAATGGCCCCGCTGCCAGTGCCGGGAAATTCTTCCCGCCTTCCATTTCATTGACCTGCCAGGCACCGAGCAATCCTTGCTCAATGGCAACCGCACCACGGCTTGCAGGGGAAATGACACGACCGTGTCGCAGTTGGGTTTGTGGTTGATTCATGATTTTTCACTCCGTTGATTTAAGAACTCTCCTTTCCGAGGAGAGGCCTTCAAGCTAACGGAGAGGGATTTTTTGTCCATCGGCGGTTTTGTCGCAGTCAGCAGCTTTGAACCGTAAAAACATCGCAAATACTGGATGCATATACAGTCTTCTGCGACAACGCCCACCTGAGATGTGGTCAAAAGATTACACGGCAATACTGCAAAAGCTGCCATTCAGTACTCATGGCAACTGTGCGTTGAACTCCTTTTCGTACTGCCCGGCGAGTTGTTCTTTCTGTTTTTCGTTGAGCAACTTGCCGGCCATCTGGAAGAACTTCTGCTCTTCTTCCTTGAGATGGTGATGAACCTTGTCAGAAAGCTTTTTCGCGATGGCCAGCCAGGCCGGGCTGGACATCTCGGTCTCATCGAGCTCTTCCATCATCTCGTCCATTTCATGGTGTTCGGCGATGGCATGGCGGCTCAGATCGACACCGTCATCAAGCTCCATCAACGGAATGTAGAAATGGCGCTCTTCCGCTGTTTCATGGGCCTGGAGTTCTGCCTTGAGCTGTTTGTAGGCTTCAACCCGCTCCGGCGTGTCGCCACTGGTTTCGATCAAGGTCTTGGCGTAGCTGCGCTGGCGATCATGGCTTTCGCGAAGGGCTTCGAAAATATTCATGGAGGTTCCTCATCAACCGCGTGCTGGAGTGACGCTGTAAAGGCTAGACCCCGAGGCGAGAGCGGCAGTTCCACCGGGTTGAAGAAGGGCTTGGAAGATGGCCGCGGGGCAGGATAGGCTGCGAATTCAAACAACAAGGAAGTCATGCATGAACTTACGCATTGAGCTGTCGCAGCATTCCACCGAAGAAGAACGCCAGGCCATTTTGGCCCCCCTGCATGCCTATAACGTGGCCAAGGCCGGAATTGCCGTCTCTGAGCCACTCACCTTGCTGGTGCGTGACGATCAGGATCAGATTTTGGGCGGACTCTATGGCCGACTGGTCTGCCAGTGGCTGTTCATCGATTTGCTGTCAGTGCCTGAAGCAGGCCGGGGCCAGGGAATTGGCTCGAAGCTGATGCGCATGGCCGAAGAGCTGGCGCGGGAGAAAGGCTGCATCGGCGCATGGCTCGACACGTTCGACTTTCAGGCACCTGAGTTCTACAAGAAACTGGGGTATAGCCAGTTTGGGGAAATCGTCGATTATCCGCCGGGGCACAAACGGCATTTTTTCCAGAAGCGACTTGTAGGTTGAATGTACCGCCCTCTTCGCGAGCAGGCTCGCTCCCACATTGGAATGTATTCCAATGTGGGAGCGAGCCTGCTCCGAGCGGCGTTCCGACGAAGGTGGCAGGCGCCTCAATGCATGCTCAGAGGCAAGTCGCCAACGCCGCCAACCGGCGCTTGGCGACAAAATCATCCTTCTGCGCGTAGTAATTCAACGTCGTGCCCGATGCCTCGGTGATCACGTCGACAAACGACTCCGCCGAACGGGTGTACACCGTCGTACCACCCGCTTTGCGTGGTTCCAGATACGCCGCCGCATCGACACCAAATACCGCTTCGTCCTGCCAACCAAACTGCACACACCGCGCCACGTCTTTTTCGGCTTTGTTCGACGTCAACACCTTGTACGGGGTTTTCGTGCGAGCATCGTCCATCACCGAGCCTGCGCAACCGGCCAGCAATGTCGCGGCCAGCGCTACCATCAGCATTCGCATTGCATTCGCTCATTCAGAAAAAAGCGGACTGTATCACCGCAGCAGCAGAAATCGTTCTGCTTTACTGCATTTATAGCGCGACACGCGCGGGCCGCTGCGGCAACCTAAGGTCATCAGCCTCACAAGGAAAACACATGGCGCCTACCGACCAGCGACATGAACATGCCCTGAAAGTATTTCTCGACGCGCGTCCCGAACTGCGCGAAACCCTCGACCATCTCAATCCGCTGCTGGCTCAGGCCAAGGGCGAAACTCAAGCGCAGTATCGCGAGGAACGACTGCATGAGGCTTTTGAAGCCGAAGCGGAAAGCCTCGGGTTATTTGCTTGGGAGTTGACCTTGCAACTGACGGCCGACTCGCCTGAGGAATATCAGGCGCAGCGCCTGGAAGTACATCGTGAAGTCGCGGAAATGGCCGGGATGGATTGGCTGGAATATTGCGATTTGTATGGCATAGAACCGTAACCGCCGCCGAAGGACACCGCCAGCAATGTTGCCATCCGCCTCGACTCATCGCGCCAGCCCTGGCCACTTGCATACGCAAAAATGGCGCGGACGAGTGGGTCTGGCGCTGGTGGCCAGCCTCTCGGTGCTGGCCGGAATGACCGACGCCATCGGCTTTATGGCCAGCGGCGATTTCGTCTCGTTCATGAGCGGCAACACCACTCGACTCGCCGTGGCGATCAGCGATGGCGATGTCGGGTTGACCGTGCGCCTGGTGATCCTCGTCGCAACATTTATTGTCGGGAATGCCTTGGGGGTTGTCGTCGCACGTTTCGGTGGACGCCGGGCGCTGCCGCTGCTGCTGTGTATCGCCACCCTGCTGTGCGCGGCGGCGCTCTGGCCATTCGAAACCCAACTGCCTGCGCTGCTGGCGGCGATCATTGCGATGGGCATGCTCAACGCGGCGGTTGAAGAAGTGAATGGCTTGCCGGTCGGGCTGACTTACGTGACTGGCGCGCTGTCGCGGTTCGGCCGTGGATTGGGCCGCTGGATGCTTGGCGAACGGCGCAGCGGCTGGCGGGTGCAACTGGTGCCATGGAGCGGGATGTTTATCGGCGCGATTCTGGGGGCTGTGCTGGAACATCACTTGGGACTGAAGGCGATGTTTGTCAGCGGTGTGCTGGCGGCGATGATCGGGCTGCTCTCGCTGAAAATCCCGCGGCGCTGGCAACTGGGCTATATGCCGCGCTAACCGAGGACAACAAAAATCTCTGAGCGAGCCTGTCCGCGAAGACGCCGGCACATTCTTCATCTTCACCAGCTGACAGACCGCTATCGCGAGCAGGCGAAGGCCTACAAGGTTTCGCGGCGGCTTCGATAAAGCTTTATCATGGCCGCAGTTTTGCTGATCGAGTCCGTCATGAAGTTCGCCATCGCGCTGTTTTCCGCCGCCCATGCGCCCTCCTCGCGCCGTGCCCTGCTGTTTGCGCAGGCTGCGCTGGCCGGTGGGCATGAGATTGTCCGGCTGTTTTTTTATCAGGACGGCGTTTATAACGCTTCGGATGCAGTGGTCACGCCGCAGGACGAACTCGACCTGCCCAAACAATGGCGCGCGTTCATCACCGAGCAGCAACTGGACGGCGTCGTGTGCATCGCCGCCGCCCTGCGCCGTGGAGCGCTGAATGCTGAAGAAGCCAAGCGCTACCAGCGTGACGCGATTTCGGTCAGCGCACCGTGGGAATTGTCCGGTCTCGGTCAGTTGCATGACGCGGTGCAAGACGCTGACCGCCTGATCTGCTTCGGAGGTGCGTGAGATGGCCAAATCCCTGTTGATCGTCAGCCGCCAATCACCGTGGTCTGGCCCCGGCGCTCGCGAAGCGCTGGATATCGTGCTGGCCGGTGGCGCCTTTGATCTGCCGATCGGTTTACTGTTTCTCGATGACGGTGTGTTGCAACTGGCCGCCGGGCAGAACGCCAAGGCCCTGCAACAGAAAGACCTCAGCGCCAACCTGCAAGCGCTGCCGATGTTTGGCGTTGAAGAGCTGTTCTATTGCTCCGACAGCGCCAGCACTCGCGGACTGAACAATCTGTCGCTGGACGAAGCGCAGCCGCTGGCCGCCGAGCAGATCACCGCCCTTATTGACCGTTACGACCAGGTGATCACCCTCTGATGTCGACTTTGCATGTGTTGTCTCATTCCCCGTTTGGCGACGATCGCCTGACCAGTTGCCTGCGCCTGATCGGCAGCGCTGATGCATTGCTGCTCTCCGGCGATGCGGTGTATGCGTTGCAACCAGGCACCGCGCCGTTCACTGCACTGGAACACCGCCAAATCAAATTATTCGTCCTTGCCGAAGATGCACAGGCTCGCGCCATCGAAGTCCCGGACTGGGCCGACGCCATCGATTATCCGGCCTTTGTCGAATTGTCGATCCACCACGACAAGGTCAACAGTTGGCTATGAATTCCATGACCGTCGGCGCCCGCGCCATCGAACTGGACAAGGACGGTTTTCTCGTCGACCTGAGTGACTGGTCCGCCGACGTTGCCAGCGCCCTCGCGGCCGCCGAAGACATCGAGTTGACGCCCGAACACTGGGAAGTCCTCGAACTGCTGCGGAGCTTCTACGCCGAATTCCAGCTGTCCCCGGCCACCCGACCGCTGATCAAGTACACCGCACTGAAACTCGGCCCGGACAAAGGCAACAGCCTGCACCTGAACCGACTGTTCAAAGGCACCCCCGCCAAACTCGCCGCAAAACTGGCGGGCCTGCCCAAACCGACGAATTGCTTATGATCGATTTTCCAGCACTGACCCTCGAAACCCCTGCCGAACACCCGTTCGCCCAATTCGTGCGAATCCTCGGCAAGGGCAAACGCGGCGCCCGCGATCTGACTCGTGAAGAAGCCCGCGAAGCCATGGGCATGGTGCTCGACGACAAGGTTGAAGACACCCAGCTCGGCGCGTTCCTGATGTTGCTGCGGCACAAGGAAGAAAGCGCCGAGGAAATGGCCGGCTTCACCGAAGCATTGCGCGAGCGCTTGCAGGCGCCGAAGCTGAACGTTGATCTGGACTGGCCGACCTATGCCGGCAAGAAGCGCCATCTACCGTGGTATCTGCTGGCGGCCAAATGCCTGGCGCAAAACGGCGTGCGCATTTTCATGCACGGCGGCGGCGCACACACGGCCGGGCGGCTGTACAGCGAGCAACTGCTCGGTGAGTTGAACATTCCGTTGTGCCGCACCTGGCAGCAGGTCGGCACAGCGCTGGACAACTGCGGCCTGGCCTTCATGCCGCTGGTGGACTGGGCGCCGCAGTTGCAGAAGATGATCGACCTGCGCAACACCTTGGGTCTGCGCTCACCGATTCATTCCCTGGCGCGGATTCTCAATCCGCTGGGCGCGCGTTGCGGCCTGCAAAGCATTTTCCACCCCGGCTACCAAGCCGTGCATCGCGATGCCAGCGGCCTGCTCGGCGACACGGCGATTGTGGTCAAGGGCGATGGCGGCGAAATCGAGATCAACCCGGATGCCGACAGCCACCTCTACGGCACCACCGGCGGCGAGAGCTGGGACGAGGAATGGCCGCAATTGTCGGCGCAACGCCACGTCAAACCGGCGACCCTCGACGTTGAACATTTGAAAGCCGTATGGCGCGGCGACGTGGTCGACAGCTACCCGCAAATGGCCCTGATTGCGACCATGGCTCTGGCCTTGCGCGGCCTCGGCCAGCCCCGCGAACAGGCCTTCACAACCGCCGAGCAATACTGGGCTGCGCGGAACAAATCGATTTAACCGATCATTCACGCCCGATCTTTGCGCTTTTTGTTCGAACTCATCGGAATAGACTCGACTCCAACGATTATTGGTTTACGGAGTCTTGATCATGGGTTTACTCGTCGATGGCCGCTGGCAGGACAAGTGGTACGAAAGCAGCAAGGACGGCGCGTTCCAGCGTGAACAGGCAAAACGCCGCAACTGGGTCACCGCCGATGGCCAGCCGGGCCCGAGCGGTGAAGGCGGGTTTGCCGCTGAAGCCGGACGCTATCACCTCTACGTTTCTCTCGCCTGTCCATGGGCGCATCGCACGCTGATCCTGCGTAAGCTCAAAGGTCTGGAAAATCTGATCGACGTTTCGGTGGTCAGTTGGTTAATGCTGGAAAACGGCTGGACCTTCGACCAAGCACTCGGCTCGACCGGCGACAAGCTTGATGGCTTTGAATTCATGCACCAGCGCTACACCGCCGACACTGCCGACTACACCGGCCGCGTCACCGTGCCGGTGCTGTGGGACAAGAAGCTCAAACGCATCGTCAGCAATGAATCAGCGGAAATCATCCGCATGTTCAACAGCGCGTTTGATGATCTGACCGGCAATG
Source organism: Pseudomonas sp. 43A (assembly GCF_013363935.1). Classification (NCBI taxonomy): domain Bacteria; kingdom Pseudomonadati; phylum Pseudomonadota; class Gammaproteobacteria; order Pseudomonadales; family Pseudomonadaceae; genus Pseudomonas; species Pseudomonas sp. 43A. The sequence continues at coordinate 2,960,905 of NZ_CP054880.1, read as the reverse complement.
ATCTGGACTTCTACCCGGCGCCGTTACGCGGCGAGATTGATGCGCTGAACGAGCGGATTTATCCGGCCGTGAACAACGGCGTGTATCGCGCAGGCTTTGCGACGTCGCAACAGGCTTATGAAGAAGCGTTCGATGAGGTGTTTGCCGAGCTCGATCACCTTGAGCGCGTTTTGGGCGCCAACCGTTATCTGAGCGGGGAATACCTGACTGAAGCGGACGTCCGCCTGTTCACCACGATGATTCGTTTCGACGCGGTTTATCACGGGCACTTCAAGTGCAACCTGCGGCGGATTGCCGATTACCCGAATCTGTCGAACTGGTTGCGTGAGGTGTATCAGCTGCCAGGGATTGCCGAGACGGTGGATTTCCAGCACATCAAGAATCACTACTACGGCAGTCACAAGACGATCAACCCGACAGGGGTTGTGCCGAAGGGGCCGGCGCAGGATTTCACTGTGGCCCATGATCGGGCGCGGTTGAGCGGCAAAGGGGTTTGGCGAAAAGGTTGAGAGTTATAGGGTCTTGAAAGGCCTCTTCGCGAGCAAGCTCGCTCCCACACGGGATATGTGTCGTTCACAAATCCCCTGTGGGAGCGAGCTTGCTCGCGAATGGGGCGACTCGGTATTTCTAGACCTGCGCCTGAGCCCCTTCGAACCACGCCAGCTTCTCGCGCAGTTGCACTACTTCACCAACGATCACCAATGTCGGCGCATGCACTTCATGCTCCGCCACCAATCGCGGCAGATCGGCCAGCGTGCCGGTAAAGACTCGCTGATTGACCGTGGTGCCCTGCTGAATCAATGCCGCCGGGGTATCGGCTGAACGACCATGCTTGATCAGTTGTTCGCAAATGACCGGCAAGCCGACTAGGCCCATATAGAACACCAGTGTCTGCGCCGGCGCGACAAGGTCAGCCCATGGCAGATCGGTGGAACCGTCCTTCAAATGCCCGGTGACAAACCGCACTGATTGCGCGTAATCACGATGCGTCAGCGGAATGCCGGCATACGCCGCACAACCGCTGGCTGCGGTGATACCCGGCACCACCTGAAACGGAATGCCGTGGGCCGCTAGTTCTTCGATCTCTTCGCCGCCACGGCCAAAGATAAACGGATCACCGCCCTTCAACCGCACCACACGCTTGCCGGCCTTGGCCAGATCGACCAGTTGCTGGTTGATCTGATCCTGCGGCACGGCGTGATCAGACCGACGCTTGCCGACGTAGACCCGCTCGGCATCGCGACGGCACAATTCTAGAATCGCTGGCGCGACCAAGCGGTCGTACAGCACTACATCGGCTTGCTGCATCAGACGCAAAGCCTTGAAGGTCAGCAGATCCGGATCGCCCGGGCCAGCGCCGACCAGATACACCTCGCCGGTGGTGACCATGGCCTCGCCATCGATCTTGGCTTGCAGCAGACGCTCGGCCTCGGCGCCCTGCCCGGCCAGTTGCCGATCGGCGATCGGCCCCTGAAATACGTCTTCCCAGAAGCCACGACGCTGCTGCACATCCGGAAACAGGCTTTTCACCTGATTGCGGAAACGCGCGGCGAGCCCGGCCAACTGACCGTAAGTCGAGGGAATCCAGGTTTCGATCTTGGCGCGAATCAGTCGCGCCAGCACCGGAGCGTCGCCGCCGCTGGACACAGCGATGATCAGCGGTGAGCGATCGACGATCGCCGGGAAGATCACGCTGCACAAGGCCGGCGCATCGACCACGTTGACCGGCACGCAGCGCTTGTGAGCATCGATGGAGACTTGTGCGTTCAGCGTCTCATCGTCGGTGGCAGCGATAATCAGCCCGCAACCGTCCAGATCGGCCTCGACGTAACCGCGCAACAGGCATTCACCGCCAGAGGCAGTGACCAGTTCGCGCAGTTGCGTTTCGATTTCAGGTGCGACCACCCGCAGCAGCGCACCGGCATCGGCCAGCAGGCGGGATTTGCGCAAGGCAATTTCCCCCCCACCGACGACCAACACACGACTGCCGCGCAGGTTGTGAAACAGCGGCAGATATTTCATTTAGCCGATGACCTCAAGGCCACCCATGTACGGCTTCAGTACGTCCGGCACACGAATCGAGCCGTCGGCCTGCTGGTAGTTTTCCAGCACGGCAACCAGCGTACGACCAACCGCCAGACCGGAACCGTTGAGGGTGTGCACCAGCTCCGGCTTGCCGGTTTCCGGGTTGCGGAAACGCGCTTGCATACGACGGGCCTGGAAGTCGCCGCAGTTCGAGCACGAGGAGATTTCGCGGTACTTGTCCTGGCTCGGGATCCACACTTCGAGGTCATAAGTCTTGACCGCGCTGAAGCCCATGTCGCCGGTGCACAGCGCCAAGGTGCGATAAGGCAGACCGAGCAGCTGCAAAACTTTTTCGGCGTTGGCGGTCAGGCCTTCCAGTGCCTCCATCGAGGTCGACGGCTCAACGATCTGAACCATTTCAACCTTGTCGAACTGGTGCTGACGGATCATGCCACGCGTGTCGCGACCCGACGCGCCGGCTTCACTGCGGAAGCAAGGGGTATGCGCGACGAACTTGATCGGCAGCAGTTTCGAGTCGACGATTTCGCCGGCAACGATGTTGGTCAGCGACACTTCGGCGGTCGGGATCAGGTACAGATCGGCTTCGCCTTCGCGGGCGATCTTGAACAGGTCTTCTTCGAACTTCGGCAGTTGACCGGTGCCTTGCAGCGCCGGGGCCTGGACCAGATAAGGCGTGTAAGCCTCCTCGTAACCGTGCTCGTTGACGTGCAGGTTGATCATGAACTGCGCCAGTGCGCGGTGCAGACGGGCGATCGGGCCACGCAACAGGGCGAAACGCGCGCCGGACAGCTTGGCGGCAGTTTCAAAGTCCAGCCAGCCGAACTTCTCGCCCAGGGCAACGTGGTCTTTCACTTCGAAATCGAAAGCAGTCGGCGTGCCCCAGCGGCGCACTTCAACGTTGTCGTCCTCGTCTTTACCGACCGGCACGGATTCGTGTGGCAGGTTCGGGATACCGAGCAGGATCGAGTCCAGTTCGGTCTGGATCGCGTCCAGCTCGACTTTACCAGCGCTCAGTTCGCCCGCCATGCGCTCGACGTCCGCCATCAACGGCGCGATGTCTTCGCCGCGCTGCTTGGCCTGACCGATGGATTTGGAACGCGCGTTACGCTCAGCCTGCAGTGCTTCGGTGCGGGTCTGGACGGTCTTGCGCTGTTCTTCCAGCGCTTCGATGCGCGCGGTATCCAGGGCAAAGCCACGGGAAGCCAGGCGGTCCGCTACGTCCTGAAGGTTGCTACGTAACAGTTTGGAATCGAGCATGTCGGTTTCTCGTTATCAAAGTTTGGTCAAAGACAGGCCAGCCCACGTCGCGAGCAGCCCGCCGAATACGCTGAGTGCCGCATAGCCCAAGGCCAGCGGCACTTGCCCGCTTTCCAGCAGGCGCACCGTATCCAGTGAAAAGGATGAAAAAGTCGTCAGCCCCCCGAGGAAGCCGACCATCAACCCGGCACGCACCTCGATCGGCACTTCCGGGCGTATCAAAAACAGGCCGTACAACACGCCAATCAGCAGACAGCCCACGATATTAACGGCCAGCGTCGCGGTATAGAAGTGCCGCGGCCAATTGGCGTTGACCCAATTGCCGGTGGCGAAGCGCAACAAGGTGCCGGCAACCCCGCCGGCGGAGACCGCAATGATCAGTGGAAGCACTATTTTCTCCGCTGCCGAGGGCTTAAACGGTCGAGTTGGGCGAGATGGTTGAGCTTCTCGCCGATCTTCAGTTCCAGGCCGCGCGGTACTGGTTGGTAGAACGGGATTGGGTCGAGTTCTTCCGGGAAATAATCTTCGCCGGCGGCATACGCGTCCGGCTCGTCGTGGGCGTAACGGTATTCGTCACCGTAGCCCAACTGCTTCATCAGTTTGGTCGGCGCATTGCGCAGGTGCAGCGGCACTTCCAGCGAGCCATTTTCGGCCGCAGCGCGCAGTGCGGTTTTGAAACCCATGTACACCGCATTGCTTTTCGGCGCGCAGGCCAGATAAGTGATGGCTTGGGCCACCGCCAACTCGCCTTCCGGGCTGCCGAGGCGCTCCTGCACTTCCCACGCCGCGAGGCACAGGCTGAGGGCGCGCGGGTCGGCGTTGCCGATGTCTTCGCTGGCCATGCGCACCACGCGTCGGGCCAGGTATAGCGGATCGCAACCGCCGTCGATCATCCGCGCAAACCAGTACAGCGCGCCGTCAGGGTTGGAGCCACGCACCGATTTGTGCAGTGCCGAGATCTGGTCGTAAAACGCTTCGCCACCCTTGTCGAAACGTCGACGGGTATCGCCGAGCAGACTTTGCAGCAACTCGGTGCCGATTTCGCTGTTGTCTTCAGCCAGATCCGAGGCGTTTTCCAGCAGATTGAGCAGACGCCGGCCATCGCCATCGGCGGCGGACAGCAGCATCTGGAAACCTTCGTCGTTGAGCGTCAGGTTGCGCTTGCCCAAACCACGTTCTTCGGTGAGCGCACGGTGCACCAGCTTACGCAGCGCCGCTTCGTCGAGGCTTTTCAGCACGTAGACGCGGGCACGCGACAACAAGGCGTTGTTGAGTTCGAACGAAGGATTTTCGGTGGTGGCGCCGATGAAGATCAGCGTGCCATCTTCAACGTACGGCAGAAAAGCATCCTGCTGCGATTTGTTGAAGCGGTGCACTTCATCGACGAACAGAATCGTGCGCTTGCCGTACTGGCCGGCCTGCTGCTTGGCGATTTCAACGGCCTGACGGATCTCTTTCACCCCGGCGAGCACCGCCGAGACTGTTTCGAAGTGCGCATCGGAGACTTCCGCGAGCAACCGCGCCAACGTGGTTTTACCCACGCCCGGCGGGCCCCAGAAGATCATCGAATGCAGGGCACCCTGCTCCAGCGCCTCACGCAGAGGCTTGCCGCGAGCGAGCACGTGCTCCTGACCGACGTACTCATCCAGATTGGTCGCACGCAAACGCGCGGCCAGTGGCTGAGCAATCGGTGCACTGCGAAACAGATCCATCACGTAGCGTTGAAACCTCTATTTTGCCGATCATTGACCCTGTAGGAGTGAGCCTGCTCGCGATAGCGGTGGGTCAGACGATGAAGATGTGACTGACAAATCGAATCGCGAGCAGGCTCACTCCTACAAAGGGTTTTGTGTTTATTCCTGGATCACATCGGCACCCTTGGGGATGTCGAACTTGAACTTGGAGGCTGGCACCGGCTCGTTGGCCTTGACCCCGGTAAACAGGATATTGGTGCGCTGGCCGACGCTGTCGATCAGTTGCATATCGTTAAGCAGACCGTTGCGGAACGACAAGCGCAGGTTGTCGAACAGGGTGTCCTTGGTTTTCGGCTTGAGGGTGAAGTCGATCACACCGCCCGCCTCTTTCGCGGAAATATCAAAGCTCTGGCTGATCTTCGACACATCACCGGACAGCAGCAACGCCGGGGTCTGGGTCAGACGCTCGTCGAGCTTCTTGATGGTCGCCTGTTCCAGATCCGGGTCCCACAGGGTGACTTTCTTGCCATCGGAAACCATGGTCTGCTCGGCCGGCGCGTTGGTGTGCCAGTAGAACAGGCCAGGACGCTGCAGGGTCATGTTGCCAGTGGTTTCCTGCAACTGCGTGCCGCTGCCGTCGAGGGTCAGCTGCGAGAAGTTCGCGCTCAGGGTCTTGGATGTTTCCAGCAATTGGGTCAGACGCGCCACGTCCTTGTCATCGGCGTGGGCCGTGAGAGTGGTCAGCGCCAGTACTGGCAGCAGCATGCGGATAAGACGCATGGGAGTCCTCTTGAATACTCGTTGGGAGAGCGGCGGCACATCATTGTCCCGCCTCTTGCGTTTGCAATCAGTCGCGTACCGGGCCTGGAGCCAGAACTTCACGGGAACCGTTGGTGTTCATCGAGGTGACGACGCCGGCCATTTCCATGGCTTCGATCATCCGTGCGGCGCGGTTGTAGCCGATCTTCAGCTTGCGCTGTACCGCAGAAATCGAGGCACGACGGCTTTCCAGCACGAACTGTACAGCTTCGTCGTAAAGCGCGTCGGCTTCCGGATCATCACCGTCACCGCCACCGCTGCTGCCTTCAAAACCGCTGCCGGCTTCTTCGACACCGTTGAGGATGTCGTCGTTGTATTCCGGCGCGCCGCGCAGTTTCCACGCTTCGACCACACGGTGTACTTCATCGTCGGAAACGAACGCACCGTGAACCCGGATCGGCAGGCTGGTGCCCGGCGGCATATAGAGCATGTCACCGTGACCGAGCAGTTGTTCGGCGCCGCCCTGATCGATAATGGTGCGGGAGTCGATCTTGCTCGACACCTGGAACGCCATACGCGTCGGAATGTTGGCCTTGATCAGACCGGTGATCACGTCCACCGATGGCCGCTGGGTCGCGAGAATCAAGTGAATACCCGCCGCACGCGCTTTCTGGGCAATACGGGCGATCAGTTCTTCCACCTTCTTGCCGACGATCATCATCATGTCGGCGAACTCGTCGACCACCACAACGATGGTCGGCAATTTCTGCAGCAGCGGCGCTTCGTCGTGAATGCTTTCGCGCTTGTACAGCGGATCGCTCAACGGCTCGCCAGCGTCCTGGGCCTCCTTGACCTTGGCGTTAAAGCCAGACAGGTTGCGCACGCCCATTTTCGCCATCAGCTTGTAGCGGCGCTCCATCTCGGCAACGCTCCAGCGCAAGGCGTTGGCGGCGTCTTTCATGTCGGTGACGACCGGGCACAGCAAGTGCGGAATGCCTTCGTAGATCGACAGTTCCAACATTTTCGGGTCGATCATGATCAGCTTGGCGTCTTCCGGGCCGGACTTGAACAGGATCGACAGGATCATCGCGTTCACACCCACCGACTTACCGGAACCGGTGGTACCGGCCACCAGCAAGTGCGGCATCTTCGCCAGGTCAGTGATCACCGGCTTGCCGCCGATGTCGTGACCGAGTGCCAGGGTGACCGGCGATTTGAAGTTGTCGTACTCAGGCGTCGACAGCACTTCGGAGAAGCGCACGATCTGCCGGTCTTCGTTGGGAATCTCGATACCTACGGTGGTCTTGCCGGGAATCACCTCGACCACACGTACGCTGGTCACGGCCAGCGAACGCGCAAGGTCTTTCGCCAGGTTGGCGATGCGGCTGACTTTGACGCCGGCGGCAGGCTGAATTTCGTAACGGGTAATCACCGGACCCGGGTGAATCGAATCCACCGTGACTTCGACACCGAACTCCTTGAGCTTGATCTCCAGCAAATGGCCGACCGCCGCCAGGGATTCCGGTGAGTAATTGAGTTGTTTCTTTTCTGCCGGATCGAGAATCGAGATCGGCGGCAAGGTGCCTTCCACGGCGCTGTCGACGAACAACGGCACCTGTTTCTCTTTCTGCACGCGCTTGCTTGGCTCGGGCGCTTTGGCCGGGGCCGGGGCGATAACCGGCGGCACTTGTTTCTCGCGATCGGACATGTGCTTGCTCAGGGCTTGCTCACGTTCGATCAGGCGTTCTTTGACTTTGGCCTGCTCACGTTTGTCGGTGACCGTCGGCGCGACCACATCGTGAACGCGGTCATCGACTTCACGCAGTTGCGCGACCAGTTGTTTGCGCTCGGTACGCGCCGACCACCAGCGATTCAGCGCGCCCTGGAACAGTTCAAACAGGTCGAGGGTGATCTTGCCGGTGATGTCCATCACCTTGAACCACGACAGGTCGGTAAATACCGTAAGGCCAAACAGGAACAGCGCGATGAACAGCAACGTGCTGCCCTGAATGTTCAGCGCGTTTTTCGCCAGATCGCCGAGACTTTCGCCCAAAGCGCCACCAGCGCCCGCCGGCAGACCGGTCGCGGCATGGAAATGGATATGCGCCAGAGCTGCGCCGGACAAGACCAGAAACACCAGACCAATCAGGCGCCAGGAGAATAGCCAGCCGCTCCACTGCCACGGTTCGTGGCGCTGCCGGAAGATCTGCCAGGCTTTGACCGCCAGCAGCAACGGGAAGATATAGGCGAAGTAACCGAGCACCATAAACAGGATGTCGGCGCTGTAGGAGCCCGCCGGGCCACCGAAATTCTGCACGTCGTCGATCTTGCTGTTGTGACTCCAGCCCGGATCGTCCTTGCCGTAGGTCAGCAAAGCCATCATCAGGAACAGGCACAAGGCGCCGATGGCGATCAATGCACCTTCCTTGAGCCGGTAGTGCAACTGTTGGCGCCAGAGCGGAACGACTGTTTTTGGTGCTTCGGTGGATTTCTTCAAAACGCTTCTTTTCCTGCGCCCGAGGCGCGTCCATCTATTGAATGACGATAAAAAACTGCCCAATCCAGGCAGGTAAAAAAGTTGACGGGCACAACTGAGACTACTTTTAACACTGCGCTGCTGCTTTTATAAACACAGGTATCAAAACAGTGCCCGGCGAATATTCTGTAACAGCCCGGCATTGTACGGGTTTGTGCGTCGGATGCCATGCTTCAAACCCCAGCGTTGAGCATAGCCAAGCGCATAAAACCTGCGCTTCAATTTGAGCATGCATTGTCTTTTGTGACAAAGGCTTATGAGGTGTATTTGATGAACGTAGCGAAGCATTGCCATCCAGACCTTCTGAACTGTCACTGACCGCTCGCCATGCCGGCCAGGTGCCGGGCCACAGCGCTCGGTTACGACCGCGCCCGACTCGCCAAGTTGCAATGCGGCGAACGTCGCGCAGGATCGAGACGACATTCGCAACGTTTAGCGGCACACTTTACCGCGTACCCAACAACTTGCCCCGCCCACCCCTACTGCAAGCCCGGATACCATGCTGACTTGGTTACAACGTAACTCCCTGACTTTTCCGCCTCTGGAAAAGGCCATGCGCGACCCCAACGGATTGCTCGCCGCGGGCGGCGATCTGTCTGCCGATCGTTTGATCGCGGCTTATCGTCATGGCTGTTTTCCGTGGTTTTCCGAGGGCCAGCCGATTCTCTGGTGGTCGCCGGATCCGCGCACGGTGCTGTTTCCCGACGAACTGCATGTCTCGCGCAGCCTCGGCAAACTGCTGCGCCAGGCACGCTATCAAGTGACCTTCGATCAGGACTTCGACGCCGTGATCCGCGCCTGCGCCGCGCCACGGGATTACGCCGACGGCACCTGGATCACCGAAGCCATGCAGGATGCCTACATTGAATTGCATCGCCGCGGCTTCGCTCATTCGGTCGAAGTGTGGGATCAAGGCGAACTGGTCGGCGGCCTGTACGGACTGACTATGGGCCAACTGTTTTTTGGCGAATCGATGTTCAGCCGCGCTGACAACGCCTCGAAATTCGGCTTTGCCACCCTGGTGCGCCACCTGAAAGACTCAGGATTCGTGCTGATCGACTGCCAAATGCCGACCGATCATCTGCACAGCCTCGGCGCGCGGGCCATTCCTCGTCAGCAATTCGCCGACTATCTGGCAAATCACCTGGATCAACCCAATCGTGCCACTTGGGTTTGCTGAGCGACTTTTGCGCGCGTGGCTTACACTTAATTCACCAGCTTATCCCGAGGGTTGATCATGACCGAGTTGGCGCGGTTGAAGTTCTATGCCACTCAGCCTCACTCTTGCAGTTATCTGCCCGAGGAGCAGGCCACCACCCTGTTTCTCGACCCGAGCCAGCCCATGGATGTGCATGTCTACGCAGACCTGTCGGAAATGGGCTTTCGCCGCAGTGGCGATCATCTGTACCGGCCGCATTGCCAGAACTGCAATGCGTGCGTGCCTGCGCGCATTCCGGTGGCGCAGTTCACACCTAATCGTCAGCAGAAGCGGATTTTCAAGCGCAACGCGGATTTGCAGGTGCGCCCGGCCAAACCGCAATTCAGTGAAGAATATTTCGATCTGTACCAGCGCTATATCGAACAACGCCACGCCGACGGCGATATGTACCCGCCAAGCCGTGATCAATTCTCGACTTTTCTGGTACGTGACCTGCCCTTCTCGCGTTTTTACGAATTCCGACTCGACGGACGGTTACTGGCCGTGGCGGTGACCGATTTACTGCCGAACGGTTTGTCAGCGGTGTACACCTTCTACGAACCCGACGAAGAGCGCCGCAGCCTTGGCCGATTTGCCATCCTCTGGCAAATCGCCGAGGCACAGCGTCTCGGGCTTGAGGCGGTGTACCTCGGTTACTGGATCAAGAACTGCAAAAAGATGAACTACAAGACGCAATACCGACCCATCGAATTGCTGATTAATCAGCGCTGGGTCATCCTCAACTAAACCCAAGCCGTAAACCCCTTGGCGTAAACCCCATTTTTCGGGCACAATGCACGCCGCTTTTGCCTGGCGCAGTTGCACCGGGCCATTCATTGGATACCGAGGGCTTTACTGCATGTCGAAAGAAGACAGCTTCGAAATGGAAGGCACTGTCGTCGACACCCTGCCCAACACCATGTTTCGTGTGGAGTTGGAAAATGGGCACGTCGTAACCGCGCATATTTCCGGCAAGATGCGCAAGAACTACATTCGTATTCTTACCGGTGACAAAGTGCGCGTCGAGCTGACGCCCTATGACTTGAGCAAAGGGCGCATCACTTACCGCGCTCGTTAATCAAGTCAATACAGAACGCCCGGTTTATGCCGGGCGTTTTTGTTTGTCTGGGATTTGGGTTTTGTGAGCATATCCGTTGCTGCGGGTGTTGCTGCTGGCGGTTTCGCTCTTACAGCGAGTCACCTTTTCCAAACGCCGAAAAGGTAACCCAAAAGGCTTTGCCCCGGCGTACGGCACTTCGCTGAGGCTCAGTGTTCCCTCGCTACGGTGGGGCAAAAGATCAAAAGCCGAAGCCAGATCAAAAGCCAGATCAAGAGCCCCTCACCCTAGCCCTCTCCCGGAGGGAGAGGGGACTGACCGAGGTGTTTGGGAGAGCTACGCCGACGTGCGATACCGCGTTGAACTCAGGCTTTGAAAAGCACACAAAGCAGCCCCTCTCCCTCTACTCCCGGAGGGTGAGGGGACTGACCGAAGTGTTTGGGAGAGCTACGCCGACGTGCGATACCGCGTTGAACTCAGGCTTTGAAAAGCACACAAAGCAGCCCCTCTCCCTCTACTTACGGAGGGTGAGGGGACTGACCGAAGTGTTTGGGAGAGCTACGCCGACGTGCGATACCGCGGTGAACTCAGGTTTTGAAAAGCCCACAGATCGGCTCCCTCTCCCTCGGGAGAGGGCTGGGCGGGCGGCGTTCCGATGAGGGGCGAATCCAACGCAAATCAAAAGCCGGCCACGCTGTGCTTTTCACCACTCAATAGGCCGAGTGTCAGCTCGCCTGCTCTTGATCTTGATCCACGGGCGACGTCGGAAGGCTGAGTGGAGGGATTGATCCGGGCGTGGGAGCGCAGCGACCGTTTGGCGCAGCCAAACACAGCGAGAGGAGGTGCAGCGCAGCAAACCGTAGGCGCTGCGCCCGGATCGATCCCGCAGCGAAGGAACCCCGAGCCTCAGCGAGCGGGCCGCACGTAGGAGCAAGCGTTTTTTGCTTACTTTTTTTGGCGTTTGAAAAAAAGTGAGTCGCCGTAAGGGCGAAACCGTAATAAGCCATCACCGCAGCAACGGATATTCACCCAAAAAACCCAAACGACAAATAACAAAAAGGCGCCCGAAGGCGCCCTCTTGATCTCAGGCCATCAGGCCATTTCTGCGGTAGTTTCGAAGTCAAACGTCAACTCACCATCCTTGATGTCGATGTGCACCACACCGCCATGCTCGGCCAGCTCGCCAAACAGAATCTCCTCCGCCAACGGACGCTTGATCTTGTCCTGGATCAGGCGCGCCATCGGACGTGCGCCCATCGCCGAGTCATAACCACCCGCCGCCAGCCAACTACGCGCGGCATCAGTGACCTCAAGCAGCACACGCTTGTCTTCCAGCTGCGCCTGAAGCTCGGTGAGGAACTTGTCCACCACACTTTTGATGACCTCATGACTGAGGCGACCAAACTGGATAATGGTGTCCAGACGGTTACGGAACTCCGGCGTGAAGCTCTTCTTGATCACTTCCATCGCATCAGACGAGTGGTCCTGATGGGTGAAACCGATCGAAGCACGCGCCGCCGTTTCGGCACCGGCGTTGGTGGTCATGATCACAATCACGTTGCGGAAGTCCGCCTTGCGCCCGTTGTTGTCGGTCAGCGTACCGTGGTCCATCACCTGCAACAGCAGGTTGAAGACTTCCGGATGCGCCTTCTCGATTTCATCGAGGAGCAATACGCAGTGCGGTTGCTTGGTGATCGCCTCGGTCAACAGACCGCCCTGATCGAAACCGACATAGCCTGGAGGCGCACCGATCAGACGCGATACGGTGTGACGCTCCATGTACTCGGACATGTCGAAGCGAACCAGTTCGATCCCCAACGCCTTGGCCAGTTGCCGCGCAGCCTCGGTTTTACCGACACCGGTCGGACCTGCGAACAGGAACGAACCGACTGGCTTGTCCGGCGATTTGAGCCCGGCACGGGACAGTTTGATCGCGGTCGACAGCGAATCGATCGCCGCGTCCTGACCAAACACCGTCAGCTTCAGGTCACGCTCAAGATTACGCAGCAGCTCTTTGTCGGAGCTGGTGACGTGCTTCGGCGGAATCCGTGCGATTTTCGCGACGATGTCTTCAACCTGCGGCACTTCAATGCGCTTCACACGTTTCTCGATGGGTTGCAGACGCTGGTAGGCGCCCGCCTCGTCGATCACGTCGATGGCCTTGTCCGGCATATGCCGGTCATTGATGTAGCGCGAGGCCAGTTCAGCAGCGGCGCGCAACGACTCATCGCTGTATTCGATGTTGTGGTGCTGCTCGAAACGCCCTTTCAGGCCGCGCAGGATACCGATGGTGTCTTCCACCGACGGCTCGACGACATCGACCTTCTGGAAGCGACGCGCCAAGGCACGATCCTTCTCGAAGATGCCGCGGAATTCCTGGAACGTGGTCGAGCCGATGCAGCGAATGTCGCCAGACGACAGCAACGGTTTGAGCAGATTCGAAGCGTCCATGACCCCGCCCGACGCAGCGCCGGCACCGATGATGGTGTGGATCTCGTCGATGAACAGGATCGCCTGCGGGCGTTTTTTCAGTTCATTGAGCAGCGCCTTGAAGCGCTTCTCGAAATCACCGCGATACTTGGTGCCTGCGAGCAGAGCGCCAAGGTCAAGCGAATAAACAACGCTGTTGGCCAGCAGATCCGGCACCTGGTTGTCGACAATGCGCTTGGCCAGACCTTCGGCAATCGCGGTTTTACCCACGCCCGCTTCACCGACCAGCAACGGATTGTTTTTGCGCCGGCGCGCCAGAATCTGCGCGACACGCTCGACTTCCGACTCACGGCCGACCAGCGGATCTATTCGACCCTGACGCGCGAGTTCGTTGAGGTTGCTGGCATAAGCATCCAGAGGATTGCCTGAAGAAGAAGACTCACCGCCCTCGTCGTCCTGCATATCTTGTTCACCTTCAGAGTGATCGCCATGCCCCGGCACTTTGGAAATGCCGTGAGCGATGTAGTTGACGACATCGATGCGCGCAACGCTCTGCTGTTTCAGCAGGAACACTGCCTGACTCTCTTGCTCACTGAAGATGGCAACCAGCACGTTGGCGCCGGTTACTTCGCGTTTGCCCGAGCTCTGTACGTGGAAAACAGCACGTTGCAGTACACGCTGGAAGCCCAGGGTTGGCTGGGTTTCGCGATCTTCGTCATGAACGGGGATCAATGGCGTGGTGGAGTCGATGAACTCCTGCAGGTCATGCTTGAGTTTGTCGAGGTTTGCGCCGCAGGCACGCAAAACGGTGGCGGCAGCCTCATTGTCCAATAGGGCCAGCAAAAGGTGTTCGACGGTCATGAATTCATGACGTTTCGAACGAGCCTCCTTGAAGGCTAGATTGAGGGTGACTTCGAGCTCGCGGTTTAACATAGCTTCACCTCATACCCAAGTGGTCGGCGATTAACCGTCCTTCTCGATTTCACAGAGTAGCGGATGCTGGCTTTCCCTGGCGTACTGGTTGACCTGCATGGCCTTTGTCTCGGCGATGTCGCGGGTAAACACTCCACATACTGCCCGTCCTTCTGTGTGGACGGCCAGCATGACCTTGGTCGCCAGCTCGCGATTCAGGTTAAAAAACACCTCGAGCACTTCGACGACGAAATCCATCGGTGTGTAGTCATCATTAAACAAAACCACCTTGTACATCGGCGGCGCCTGTAACGCAGGCTTTGCTTCCTGAACAGCAACGCCTGCCGAATCGTCGTCGTGCTCCTCTGGAAGATCCTTTTGGAGAAGCGGGCGATCCTGATTGAATGTTAGTCGAATCTGGCTGATTGCATGCATGGAAAGAAAGGTTCGTCAGTTGTGCAAATACAGTGGTGGGGGCGGTTGTCCACGTTTTCAACTCCGACTGCCCGGTCACCTTGACTATCGGGAAAACGGTGTTACAACCAATAGAGCCCACAGTGGGTAAAAAAGATCCGCGGAGTCAATCCTTTTAACGGATTAGATTGCGGATGAATTGGATGATACTCCAGCGATGGAGTCTGTTGCAGAGGGATTTGAGCATGGCTGTCGGCAAGGTGAAATGGTTCAACAATGCCAAGGGATTCGGCTTTATCAATACCGACGCCCGTGAAGGCCGCGATGAGGATGGCAAAGACATCGATTTCTTTGCGCACTACTCGGCCATTGAAATGGACGGGTATAAAACCCTGAAAGCGGGTCAGGCAGTGAAATTCGACATCGTGCAAGGCCCCAAAGGCCTTCATGCCGTGAAGATTTGCGCGGCCGACGCCGTGAAAGAGGCGATCCAGGTCGCCACTCACGAAGAAAAAGTGACCAACTGACGCCGCTGAATTTTCAGCCATAAAAAAACCGCCTGACTCAATTCATCGAGTCAGGCGGTTTTTGTGTGCCCGCATTTTTACATATGCGAAATCAACGCATCGCCGAAGCCCGAAGACGAAACCAGCTTCGCCCCCTCCATCAAACGTTCAAAGTCATACGTCACAGTCTTGGCACCAATGGCGCCGTTGGTGCCCTTGATGATCAGATCCGCCGCTTCCGTCCAGCCCATGTGTCGCAGCATCATTTCAGCCGAGAGAATCAGCGAACCCGGGTTGACCTGATCCTTGCCGGCGTACTTCGGTGCAGTACCGTGGGTGGCTTCGAACATCGCCACGGTGTCGGACAGGTTGGCGCCCGGTGCGATGCCGATACCGCCCACTTCCGCCGCCAGGGCGTCGGAAAGGTAGTCGCCGTTCAGGTTAAGGGTTGCGATCACATCGTATTCCGCCGGGCGCAGCAGGATCTGCTGGAGCATGGCGTCAGCGATAGCGTCCTTGACCACAACGTTCTTGCCGGTTTTCGGATTCTTGAACTGCATCCACGGGCCGCCGTCGAGCAGGGTCGCGCCGAATTCTTCAGCGGCCACTTCGTAGGCCCACTCTTTGAAGGCACCTTCGGTGAACTTCATGATGTTGCCTTTGTGCACGATGGTCAGCGAATCGCGGTCGTTATCGACTACGTATTGCAGAGCCTTGCGCGCAAGACGCTTGGTGCCTTCCAGCGAAACCGGCTTGACGCCGATGCCGCAGTTTTCGTCGAAACGGATCTTGGTGACGCCCATTTCTTCTTTAAGGAATTTGATGACCTTGGTGGCTTCCGGCGAACCGGCCTTCCACTCGATGCCGGCATAGATGTCTTCGGAGTTCTCGCGGAAGATCGTCATGTCGACGTCGCCGGGTTTTTTCACCGGGCTTGGCACACCTTCGAACCAGCGCACCGGGCGCAGGCAGACGTAGAGGTCGAGTTGCTGACGCAGGGCCACGTTCAGCGAGCGGATGCCGCCACCGACTGGAGTGGTCAGCGGGCCTTTGATGGAAACCACGTAATCCTTGACTGCATCGAGGGTTTCCTGAGGCAGCCAGGTGTCCTGATCGTAAACCTGAGTGGCTTTTTCCCCGGCGTAGACTTCCATCCAGGAAATCTTGCGCTTACCGCCGTATGCCTTTTGAACTGCAGCATCGACAACCTTGATCATCACCGGACTGATGTCGACACCAATGCCGTCACCTTCGATGAAGGGGATGATCGGGTTATCAGGAACATTGAGAGAATGGTCTGCATTGACGGTGATTTTGTCGCCGACGGCTGGAACCTGAATCTTCTTGTAACCCATGCTGAACTCCATTGTTTGGATTGAACATCTGGCTTGGTTCGAGCGTAACCCAGTTAAATCAACACGCAAACCCTCAGTTCCCGGCATTCGCACAACTCGATTCCTACAAGCCTGAAAGCAAAGGGAAAAGCGCCAAACTCAAGCATTCGCAACGACTCTACGCGCCACCCTGCCCTGCGACCTTTAGACCAATGGACGAGAATCGTTGCATATGAACCATCGGCAGATTGCCAGCTACCTATGTATAATGCCCGCCGCTGACCACAGGGTCACGACGGCTGGCCTCTCTAGCACGAGACTTTCCGCCTGATTGGTCGGGTTGTTACCGCAGTCCGACTGCTTGACGCTCTACTGATGCACCCAACATCACCGCGAAGAATCTCGACATTCGGTTCATGGATGACTTTGAACGAACGCGCTTACCCGGCGCCCCTCGAGTTTCTGCGCACGCTTTAGCAAAGAAGAGAGAGTTAATCCGAATATGCCCACCCGCTCGAAGATCATCTATACCTTCACCGACGAAGCTCCAGCCCTCGCCACCTATTCCCTGCTGCCGATCATCGAGGCTTACACCGCCTCGGCCGATATCGCCGTGGAAACCCGCGATATCTCTCTTGCAGCGCGCATTCTGGCCAGCTTCCCCGAGCAACTGGGCGACAAAGCCGTAGCCGACCACCTCGCCGAACTGGGCGACCTGGCCGTTACGCCTGAAGCCAACATCATCAAGCTGCCGAACATCAGCGCTTCGGTGCCACAGCTGCAAGCTGCGATCAAAGAGCTGCAAGCTCAGGGTTACAACCTGCCGGACTACCCGGAAACCGTGACCAGCGACGCCGACAAAGACGCCAAGGCGCGTTACGACAAGGTCAAGGGCAGCGCCGTGAACCCGGTTCTGCGTGAAGGCAACTCCGACCGTCGCGCACCGCTGTCGGTGAAGAACTACGCTCGCAAGCACCCGCACAAAATGGGCGCCTGGGCCAAAGACTCCAAGTCCCACGTCGCTCACATGAGCACCGGCGATTTCTACGGCAGCGAAAAAGCTGCCCTGATCGACGCCGCTGACGCCGTGAAGATCGAGCTGATTGCCAAGGACGGTACCGCTACCGTTCTGAAAGAAAAAACCACCGTTCAGGCTGGCGAGATCCTCGACTGCGCCGTGATGAGCAAAAACGCCCTGCGCGCGTTCATCGCTGCTGAAATCGACAGCGCCAAGGCCCAGGGCGTGCTGCTCTCGGTTCACTTGAAAGCGACCATGATGAAGGTCTCCGACCCGATCATGTTCGGCCAGATCGTTGCCGAGTTCTATAAAGACGCGCTGACCAAGCACGCTGCCGTGCTGGCCGAGATCGGCTTCAACCTGAACAACGGCATCGGCGATCTGTACGCGCGCATCAAGGCCCTGCCGGCTGAGCAACAGGCTCAGATCGAAGCCGACATGGCGGCGGTCTACGCTGCTCGTCCATCGCTGGCGATGGTCAACTCGGACAAAGGCATCACCAACCTGCACGTGCCGAGCGACGTTATCGTCGACGCCTCGATGCCAGCAATGATCCGTGACTCCGGCAAAATGTGGGGCACCGACGGTCAGCTGCACGACACCAAGGCTGTGATCCCGGATCGTTGCTACGCGACCATCTACCAGGCCGTAATCGAAGACTGCAAAGCCAATGGCGCTTTCGATCCGACCACCATGGGCAGCGTGCCAAACGTTGGCCTGATGGCAAAGAAAGCCGAAGAGTACGGCTCGCACGACAAGACCTTCCAGATCAAGGCTGACGGCGTTGTTCGCGTCACCGACAGCAAGGGCAACCTGCTGATGGAACAGGCTGTTGAAGCCGGCGACATCTTCCGCATGTGCCAGACCAAAGACGCGCCGATCCAGGACTGGGTCAAACTGGCCGTCAACCGCGCTCGTGCAAGCGCAACTCCAGCGATCTTCTGGCTCGACCCGATGCGCGCTCACGACGGCGTAGTGATCGAGAAAGTTCAGGCCTACCTGAAGGATCACGACACCGCCGGTCTGGACATCCAGATCATGGCGCCGGTCGACGCGATGAAGTTCACCCTGCAGCGCACCCGCGAAGGCAAGGACACCATTTCGGTGACCGGCAACGTACTGCGCGACTACCTGACCGACCTGTTCCCGATCATGGAACTGGGCACCAGCGCCAAGATGCTGTCGATCGTGCCGCTGATGAACGGCGGTGGCCTGTTCGAAACCGGCGCCGGCGGTTCGGCACCGAAGCACGTGCAGCAACTGGTTGAAGAGAACTTCCTGCGCTGGGATTCGCTGGGCGAGTTCCTCGCACTGGCAGCGTCCCTTGAGCACCTGGGTGTGAACTACAACAACCCGAAAGCCTTGGTGCTGTCGAAAACCCTGGATCAGGCCACCGGCCAGTTCCTCGACAACAACAAGTCGCCATCGCGCAAAGTCGGCAACATCGACAACCGCGGCAGCCACTTCTATCTGGCGATGTACTGGGCCCAGGCCCTGGCTGCCCAGACTGAAGACGCTGCACTGCAAGCGCAGTTCGCGACTCTGGCCAAGACTCTGACCGAGAACGAAGCAACCATCGTTGCCGAGCTCAACGCCGTTCAGGGCAAGCCAGTCGACATCGGCGGTTACTACCACGCCAATGCCGAGCTGATCAGCAAGGCCATGCGCCCAAGCGCAACCCTCAACGCGGCGATTGCTGCGCTGGTTTAAGGTTGTAAAGGGAACATCACAAACCCCGGCCTCGTGCCGGGGTTTGTGTTTCCAGAGTTCACACTTCCCCTGTGGGAGCGAGCTTGCTCGCGAAGGCGGCGGGTCAGTCAATGAAAATGTTGAATGATAAACCGCATTCGCGAGCAAGCTCGCTCCCACAGGGGATTGGGTTTCAACCAATAGATTGAGGAAGGTTTTATGGAATGGCTCCCCCACATCACCGTCGCCACCATCGTCGAGGACAACGGTCGCTTCCTGATGGTCGAAGAACACAAGGCCGGGCGTAACGTGCTCAACCAGCCCGCCGGTCATCTCGACCCGGACGAAACCCTGATCGAAGCCGCCGTGCGCGAAACCCTCGAAGAAACCGGCTGGGACGTCGAGCCCACAGGCGTCATCGGCATATACCTGTACACCGCGCCAAGCAACGGCGTGACTTACCAGCGCGTGTGTTTCAGTGCCAAAGCCGTCAAACATCACCCGGATTACCAGCTCGACGACGGCATCGTCGGCGCCAAGTGGCTGACCCGCGACGAATTAATCGCCCAGCGCGACAACTGGCGCAGCGAGCTGATCATCCGTTGCATCGACGATTATCTGGCCGGTCATCACTTCAGCCTCGAACTGATCCGCCCTTCTCTTTAGCCTTGAGGCCGCGAGCCTGCTAGAATCGCGTCCTTTTTCAAGACACTCATTGAATCCCTATGCGTGATCCAGCCCCTTCTGACACATCCAAGAAGCGCGTCATTGTCGGCATGTCCGGCGGCGTGGACTCTTCCGTTTCCGCTCTCCTGCTGATCGAGCAGGGTTATGAAGTGGAAGGCCTGTTCATGAAGAACTGGGAAGAAGACGACGGAACGGAATACTGCACCGCCATGGACGACCTGGCGGATGCCCAGGCTGTCTGCGACAAGATCGGCATCAAGCTGCACACCGCCAACTTCGCCGCCGAGTACTGGGACAACGTGTTCGAGCATTTCCTCGCCGAATACAAGGCCGGGCGCACGCCGAACCCGGACATCCTCTGCAACCGCGAAATCAAGTTCAAGGCGTTCCTCGACTACGCCATGATGCTCGGCGCCGACCTGATCGCCACCGGTCACTACGTGCGCCGCCGCGACATCGATGGCCGCACCGAGCTGCTCAAAGGCCTCGATCCGAACAAGGATCAGAGCTACTTCCTGCACGCCGTTGGCGGCGAACAGATCGCCAAGACCCTGTTCCCGGTCGGCGAACTGGAAAAGCCGGAAGTCCGTGCGATTGCCGAGAAATACGAACTGGCCACCGCCAAGAAGAAGGATTCCACCGGGATCTGCTTCATCGGCGAGCGTCGCTTCAGCGATTTCCTCAAGCAATACCTGCCAGCGCAACCGGGCGAGATCAAAACCACCGAAAGCGAAGTCATCGGCCGTCACCACGGCTTGATGTACCACACCATCGGTCAGCGCCAGGGCCTCGGCATCGGTGGCCTGAAAGACGCCGGCGATGAGCCGTGGTACGTGCTGCGCAAGGATCTGGACACCAACGAACTGATCGTCGGCCAAGGCAACAACCATCCGTGGCTGTTCTCCGGCGCCCTGCTCGCCTCGGAAATCTATTGGGTCAACCCGATCGACCTGAGCCAACCGCTGCGCCTGACCGCCAAGGTTCGCTATCGCCAGAGCGACCAGGCCTGCACCCTGGAAAAAACCGCCAGCGGCTACCGCGCCGTGTTCGACGAACCGCAACGCGCGGTGACGCCGGGCCAGTCCGTGGTGTTCTATGACGGTGAAATCTGCCTCGGTGGCGGCGTGATCGAAGTCGCCGAGCCGTGGAGCGGCCAGGCATGAGCCCGACTCAGGAACAACTGACGGCGCTCGGCGGTGTGTTTCTCGCCGCTGTACTGGTCGACCGGATCGCCAAGACCGGTCAGACCAGCGAAGCCGGCCTGAGCTGCATGCTAGGCAGCCTGCTGGTGCGCGACCCGAAGGACACGCTGGATGTGTACGGCGGCGACGACATCAATCTGCGCGAGGGCTACCGGGCACTGATTGGCGCCCTCGAGCGCGATCCGAGCACCTTGCAACGCGAGCCACTGCGCTATGCCCTTTCGATGCTCGGCCTGGAGCGTCAACTGGCCAAGCGCAACGACATGCTCGATATCATCGGCAAGCGCTTGCCGCAGATCCAGTCGCAGGTCGAGCATTTCGGTCCGGCCCACGAAAACGTGGTCGCGGCTTGCGGCGCGCTGTATCAGGACACCCTGAGCACTCTGCGCCAACGCATTCAGGTACACGGCGACATGCGCAATCTGCAGCAACCGAGCAATGCCTCTAAGATCCGCGCCCTGCTCCTCGCCGGCATCCGTTCGGCACGCCTTTGGCGGCAGCTCGGCGGCCATCGCTGGCAGCTGGTGATCAGCCGGCGCAAGCTGCTCAAAGAGCTGTATCCGTTGATGCGCAGCGAGTAAAACGCCGCGCAATAAAAGCTTTGTAGTCTGTAACGCGTAATACGCCGGTCAGTTGGCAACGGACCGGCGGATTTTTTCATGTATGATACGCGCCCCATTTCGTTGCCCGACTGTCCGAGAACACCCCATGCAGCTTTCTTCGCTCACTGCGGTTTCCCCTGTTGACGGCCGCTACGCCGGCAAAACCCAGGCCCTGCGCCCGATTTTCAGCGAGTACGGTCTGATCCGTGCCCGTGTTCTGGTTGAAGTGCGCTGGCTCCAGCGCCTGGCCGCCCACGCGGGTATCCCTGAAGTGCCAGCCTTCTCTGCCGAGGCCAACGCCGTTCTCAATGAACTGGCTGAAAACTTCTCGCTGGAGCACGCCGAGCGCGTCAAAGAGATCGAGCGCACCACCAACCACGACGTCAAAGCGATCGAATACCTGCTCAAAGAGCAGGCGGCCAAGTTGCCGGAGCTGGCCAAGGTCAGCGAGTTCATCCACTTTGCCTGCACCAGCGAAGACATCAACAACCTGTCCCACGCCCTGATGCTGCGCGAAGGCCGTGACGACGTGATGCTGCCGCTGATGCGCCAGACTGCCAACGCCATCCGCGAACTGGCCATCCGTTTCGCTGACGTGCCGATGCTGTCGCGCACCCACGGTCAACCGGCTTCGCCGACCACTCTGGGTAAAGAGCTGGCGAACGTGGTTTACCGTCTCGAGCGTCAGATCGCTCAAGTCGCTGCCGTGCCGCTGCTGGGCAAGATCAACGGCGCTGTCGGTAACTACAACGCGCACCTGTCGGCCTACCCGCAGATCGACTGGGAAGCCAACGCCCGCGCCTTCATCGAAGACGAGCTGGGCCTGGGCTTCAACCCGTACACCACGCAGATCGAACCGCACGACTACATCGCCGAGCTGTTCGACGCGATCGCACGCTTCAACACCATCCTGATCGACTTCGACCGTGACATCTGGGGCTACATCTCCCTGGGTTATTTCAAGCAGCGCACCATCGCTGGCGAAATCGGTTCGTCGACCATGCCGCACAAGGTCAACCCGATCGACTTCGAAAACTCCGAAGGCAACCTGGGCATCGCCAACGCACTGTTCCAGCATCTGGCGAGCAAACTGCCGATCTCCCGCTGGCAGCGCGACCTGACCGACTCCACCGTACTGCGTAACCTCGGTGTCGGCTTCGCCCACAGCGTGATCGCCTACGAAGCCAGCCTCAAAGGCATCAGCAAACTCGAGCTCAACGAGCAGAAGATTGCCGCTGACCTCGACGCTTGCTGGGAAGTCCTGGCTGAGCCGATCCAGACCGTGATGCGCCGCTACAACATCGAAAACCCGTACGAGAAGCTGAAAGAACTGACGCGCGGCAAGGGCATCAGCCCTGAAGCGTTGCAGACTTTCATCGATGGTCTGGACATGCCTGCCGAAGCGAAAGCCGAGCTCAAGCAACTGACCCCGGCCAACTACATCGGCAACGCTGTAGCGCAAGCCAAACGCATCTGATCGACCGCTTGATCCGTTTGAGACGCCCGGCCGCGCCGGGCGTTTTTATTCCCGTCTGAAAAGTGCTTTTTTTCAATAGGTTACATATGAATCCCGATATTCCTCTTCAACTTCTGGGCGGCATCACGGCACGCGAGTTCCTGCGCGACTACTGGCAGAAAAAGCCATTGCTGATCCGTCAGGCGATTCCTGACTTCGAAAGCCCGATCGACGCCGACGAACTGGCCGGCCTGGCCCTGGAAGAAGAAGTCGAATCGCGCCTGGTGATCGAGCACGGCGAGCGCCCATGGGAACTGCGTCGCGGCCCGTTCGCTGAAGACGAATTCAGCAAATTGCCGGAAAAAGAGTGGACCCTGCTGGTTCAGGCCGTCGACCAATTCGTCCCGGAAGTCAGCGAGCTGCTGGAAAACTTCCGCTTCCTGCCGAGCTGGCGCGTCGACGATGTGATGATCAGCTTCGCCGCACCGGGTGGCAGCGTCGGTCCGCACTTCGACAACTACGACGTGTTCCTGCTGCAAGGCCACGGCAAGCGCAACTGGAAAATCGGCCAGATGTGCGATTCCGAGAGCCCGCTGCTGCAACACGCAGACCTGCGCATTCTCGCTGAATTCCACGAGACCGAAGAGTGGGTGCTGGAACCGGGCGACATGCTCTACCTGCCGCCACGTCTGGCCCACTGCGGTGTCGCGGTCGACAACTGCATGACTTACTCGGTCGGCTTCCGTGCACCGAGCGCTTCGGAAGTGCTGACCCACTTCACCGACTTCCTCAGCCAGTTCCTGACTGACGAAGAGCGCTATACCGACGCCGACGCGCAACCAGCGGCTGATCCGCATCAGATTCAACACGATGCACTGGATCGCCTGAAAGCCCTACTCGCCGAACACATGAGCGACGAGCGCCTGCTGCTGACCTGGTTCGGCCAGTACATGACCGAGCCGCGTTATCCAGAACTGGTGGCCGGCCCGGAAGGAATCGAAGAAGAAGACTTCCTCGCCGCCCTGCAGGATGGTGCCATCCTGATCCGCAACCCGAGCGCGCGTCTAGCCTGGTCGGAAGTCGATGACGACCTGTTGCTGTTCGCCAGCGGTCAGAGCCGTTACCTGCCGGGCAAGCTGCGCGAACTGCTGAAGCTGATCTGCGCCGCTGACGCCCTGCACACCGACAACCTCGGTGAGTGGCTGAACGACGAAGACGCTTGCGGCCTGCTGTGCCAGCTGGTCAAGCAAGGGAGCCTGGGGTTCGCCGATGAATAAGATTCGCGTACGTGTCGCAGACTGGCAGAAGGACATCGCCGAGATCCGGCGCATTCGTGAAACGGTGTTCATCGCCGAGCAATCGGTGCCACCTGAGCTGGAATGGGACGCGGACGACGCGACCGCTGTGCATTTTCTGGCGTTTGAAGGCGACTTTCCGATCGGTACTGCGCGCCTGTTGCCTGATGGGCACATCGGCCGGGTTTCGGTGCTGAAAGACTGGCGCGGGATGAAGGTCGGTGATGCGCTGATGCAAGCGGTGATCGCCGAAGCCGAAGAACGTGGTTTGAAGCAGCAGATGCTCAGCGCTCAGGTGCAGGCCACAGCGTTCTATGAGCGCTTGGGTTTCAGCCTGGTCAGCGAGGAATTCCTCGAAGCCGGGATTCCGCATGTCGACATGGTTCGCCATTCGGCTTAAGACCGCGGCGCGGCGCGGCGATCGCGAGCAGGCTCACTCCCACAGGGGATCTCCAGCGGACACGATATTTGTGTCAGACAGAGATTTAATGTGGGAGCGAGCTTGCTCGCGAAGAGGCCCTCGAGAACACCACAAAACGCCCCGCCATTTTCGGATGCCGGGGCGTTTTGCTGCCTACGATTCAACTTGCCCCACCCAAGGCCGACAAACTGGCAATATCAAGCCTTTCGAAAGCGGAGATAACGGACATGTCCCTACGCACCCTGCTCACCACCCTGCTGCTCGGTTGCAGTTTTACGGTGATGGCAGCCACAGAAATCGTGCCTCTCAATTACCGCACCAGCACCGACATGCTGCCGATGGCGCAAGACTTCCTCGGCAAGGACGGTCAGGTCAGCGCCTATGGCAACCAACTGATCATCAAGGCCGAGCCGGACAAGATTCAGGAACTCAAGGCGCTGATCACCCAACTGGACACCGCGCCGAAACGCCTGCTGATCAGCGTCGACACCAATGAAAACAATGGCCGTGGCGACGAAGGTTATTCGGTCAACGGCGCCCAACCGAACCAGACCCGCATCATCAGCCGCAGCACCGCCAGCCGCGACGGCGGCGTGCAGCAGGTGCAGGCCACCGATGGCATGCCGGCGCTGATTCAAGTCGGGCAAAGCGTGCCGATCACCAGTAGCCAGACCAACTCCTATGGCGATTACAGCAGCCAGACCCAATACCGCAACGTCACCCAGGGTTTCTACGTCACCGCCAGCGTCACCGGCGACATCGTTCACCTGGCGATCAGTACCAACCGTGACCGCATGAGCCAGGAACGTCCCGATGTAGTGAACGTGCAAAGCACCGACACAACTGTCAGCGGGCGCCTCGGCGAGTGGATCACCCTTGCCGGCGTCAATCGCCAGACTCAAGCCGACAAACAGGGCCTGACCCGCAGCTACTCGACTCAAGGCCGGGATGACATGACCTTGCGGGTGAAAGTCGACGCCCTGGACTAAAGCACCGAAAACTGACTGATTAGTCGTATTAGACGAAAGATGTAGTGCTTGAAAAAAAGCACTACAAAACGTTTGACGGGGTAAAAAAGCGAAGGCATGATGGCCTCGCTCCCGCTAATCAGAGGCCCTGGCAAGGGCCTTCGAAGCGATGTTCGCACCTACCCCGCGAACCGCTTCGTGTCTGTACCGCCCACAAGGTGTGTTTGACGAGGTTGCCGACTGGAACGAAGTTGTCCCGAGGGACGGAAGCGTAATTAGGTAACCCGGCTCCACACTGTAGACCGTATAGAGGCCCACGACGCCCGCATGCGCCCGCAGTCCGCCACTACCTGCTCACTTCCCCTCGAGCCCATCGTTCATCCCGTCGCCTACCCCGCCGAATCCGACTTGACCACCTAAGCTTCTGGTCAGCGAGCGCAGGAATTTTCCACCGCAGAACAACTTTTCATAAAAGACGCGACGAGGTTTATCTCCATGGCACTGACACGCGAACAGCAAATTGCAGCCCTCGAAAAAGACTGGGCTGAAAACCCGCGCTGGAAAGGCGTGACACGCACTTACTCCGCTGCTGACGTCGTCCGTCTGCGTGGCTCGGTTCAACCTGAGCACACCTTTGCAAAAATGGGCGCCGACAAGCTGTGGAACCTGGTCACCCAGGGTGCCAAGCCGTCCTTCCGTCCTGAGAAAGATTTCGTCAACTGCATGGGCGCCCTGACCGGCGGCCAGGCTGTTCAGCAGGTCAAAGCCGGTATCCAGGCTATCTACCTGTCGGGCTGGCAAGTGGCTGCGGACAACAACTCCGCAGAGTCCATGTACCCGGACCAGTCGCTGTACCCGGTGGACTCGGTGCCAACCGTGGTCAAGCGCATCAACAACTCGTTCCGTCGTGCTGACCAGATCCAGTGGAAAGCCGGCAAGAACCCGGGCGACGATGGCTACATCGACTACTTCGCACCGATCGTGGCTGACGCTGAAGCCGGTTTCGGCGGCGTACTGAACGCTTACGAGCTGATGAAGAGCATGATCGAAGCAGGCGCCGCCGGCGTTCACTTCGAAGACCAACTGGCTTCCGTGAAGAAATGCGGCCACATGGGCGGCAAAGTACTGGTCCCAACTCAGGAAGCCGTACAGAAGCTGACCGCTGCTCGTCTGGCTGCTGACGTTGCCGGCACCCCGACCATCATTCTGGCCCGCACCGACGCGAACGCCGCTGACCTGCTGACCTCCGATTGCGACCCGTACGACCAGCCGTTCGTGACTGGTGAGCGCACTCAGGAAGGTTTCTACAAGGTCCGTGCCGGTCTGGATCAAGCCATCGCTCGTGGCTTGGCTTACGCGCCATACGCCGATCTGATCTGGTGCGAAACCGCCAAGCCGGATCTGGACGAGGCTCGTCGTTTCGCCGAAGCGATCAAAAAGGAATACCCGGACCAACTGCTGTCGTACAACTGCTCGCCTTCCTTCAACTGGAAGAAAAACCTCGACGACGCGACCATCGCCAAGTTCCAGCGCGAACTGTCCGCCATGGGTTACAAGCACCAGTTCATCACCCTGGCCGGCATTCACAACATGTGGCACAGCATGTTCAACCTGGCGCACGACTACGCCCGCAACGACATGACTGCCTACGTGAAGCTGCAGGAGCAGGAATTCGCCGACGCTGCCAAGGGTTACACCTTCGTGGCTCACCAGCAGGAAGTGGGCACCGGCTACTTCGACGACATGACCACTGTGATTCAAGGTGGCTCGTCCTCGGTAACCGCACTGACCGGTTCGACCGAAGAAGAACAGTTCCACTGATTCGGCTTCGCTGAGCAAACGGCCTCTGCGGATCGTACAGAAAGCTAACCGCAGAGCCGCAAAACTGACGCCCCGACTGGTTCGGGGCGTTTTTTTTGCCCGAGACAATCTCCCAGACGCCACAACCCCCCTGTGGGAGCGAGCTTGCTCGCGAAGGCGTCATGTCAGTCACTATCCCTGTCGAATGATGAACCGCATTCGCGAGCAAGCTCGCTCCCACAGGGTCGGGGGTGATCGCGAATCAAAACATTGATCCAGCGCGGTACAACCGTCAGAAAAATCCGCTAAAACGGGCGCCGTCGCTACTTGCAGTAACGTGCAAGTAAGACAACTTCCCAACTGACATCCCGTTAAACAGTTACAAAACCACTCCAAACGATATCAATTATCATTTAGCCGCAACTATGTTCGTTACATTCCCTACAAAACATTATTTGCATAAATCCGCCTAATGCCCGCAACGCATGGGCTGCAGGGCATTGGAAAGGTGCTATGTCCTTATTCCAATAAATAATTTCGCTATAGGAATTTTACTTGCAGGGTGTTTAGCCATAAAATCAGCGCGATTGATTGCTGCGACATATCGTCACTGCCTATTTCTTTATCAAGCTCAGAGACCTTTGCTCTCTGTTAAGGATTACCAGCATGCCCGAAGCGACAGGACTCATGGCCCACAACTGGGGCTTTGCCATTTTCCTTCTGGGTGTCGTCGGCCTGTGTGCCTTCATGCTTGGCGTCTCCAGCCTCCTTGGGTCAAAAGCCTGGGGTCGCAGCAAAAACGAACCGTTCGAGTCCGGCATGCTACCTACCGGTGGCGCCCGCTTGCGGCTCTCAGCCAAATTCTATCTGGTCGCGATGCTCTTCGTGATCTTCGATATCGAAGCCCTCTTTCTCTTTGCATGGTCTGTGTCCGTCCGCGAAAGCGGCTGGACCGGATTCGTCGAAGCTCTCGTTTTCATAGCAATTCTGTTGGCAGGTCTTGTCTACCTGTTCCGAGTGGGCGCCCTTGACTGGGCTCCGGAAGCTCGTCGCAAGCGGCAGGCGAAGCTGAAACAATGAGGCTTTGGCAATGCAATACAATCTCACCAGGATCAACCCCGATGCTCCTAACGAGCAATATCCGATTGGCGAACGGGAAACCGTTTCCGATCCGTTAGAAGATCAAGTCCACAAAAACATTTTCATGGGCAAGCTGGAAGACGTGCTGAGTGGCGCGGTCAACTGGGGACGTAAGAACTCCCTGTGGCCGTACAACTTCGGCCTGTCGTGCTGCTACGTGGAAATGACCACCGCCTTCACGGCGCCCCACGACATCGCGCGCTTTGGCGCCGAAGTGATCCGGGCATCGCCGCGTCAGGCCGACTTCATGGTTATCGCCGGCACCTGCTTCATCAAGATGGCGCCGATCATCCAGCGTCTCTACGAGCAGATGCTCGAACCGAAGTGGGTTATCTCCATGGGTTCGTGCGCTAACTCCGGTGGCATGTACGACATCTACTCTGTGGTTCAAGGGGTGGACAAGTTCCTGCCCGTGGACGTCTACGTACCTGGCTGCCCTCCTCGTCCGGAAGCATTTCTGCAAGGCTTGATGCTGTTGCAGGAATCGATCGGCAAGGAGCGTCGTCCGCTTTCCTGGGTCGTTGGCGATCAAGGCGTGTATCGCGCCGACATGCCTTCGCAGAAGGAAGAGCGCCGCGAACAGCGAATCGCAGTCACCAACCTGCGCAGCCCTGACGAAGTCTGATCCAGATCTGTTCTGACAAAGAAACGAGAAGCTGGCTTCATTCTTTACGTTGACCGAAAGCGAAAAAATAACCATGACTACAGGCAGTGCTCTGTACATCCCGCCTTATAAGGCAGACGACCAGGATGTGGTCGTTGAATTGAACAACCGTTTTGGCCCGGAGGCGTTCACCGCCCAGCCGACCCGCACCGGCATGCCGGTGCTGTGGGTGGCGCGTGCCAAACTCGTCGAAGTCCTGACCTTCCTGCGCAACCTGCCCAAGCCGTACGTCATGCTCTATGACCTGCACGGCGTGGACGAGCGTCTGCGCACCAAGCGTCAAGGGCTGCCGAGCGACGCCGAGTTCACCGTGTTCTATCACCTCATGTCGCTGGAGCGTAATAGTGACGTGATGATCAAGGTCGCCTTGTCCGAGAGCGACCTCAGCTTGCCGACCGTCACCAGCATCTGGCCGAACGCCAACTGGTACGAGCGTGAAGTCTGGGACATGTTCGGTATCGACTTCAAAGGTCACCCGCACCTGTCGCGCATCATGATGCCGCCGACCTGGGAAGGTCACCCGCTGCGCAAGGACTTCCCGGCGCGCGCCACCGAATTCGATCCGTACAGCCTCAACCTCGCCAAGCAACAGCTCGAGGAAGAAGCCGCGCGTTTCCGTCCGGAAGACTGGGGCATGAAGCGTTCCGGCCCGAACGAGGACTACATGTTCCTCAACCTCGGCCCGAACCACCCTTCGGCGCACGGCGCGTTCCGCATCATTCTGCAACTGGACGGCGAAGAGATCGTCGACTGCGTGCCGGACATCGGTTACCACCACCGTGGTGCCGAGAAGATGGCCGAGCGTCAGTCGTGGCACAGCTTCATCCCGTACACCGACCGTATCGACTACCTCGGCGGCGTGATGAACAACCTGCCGTACGTGCTCTCGGTCGAGAAGCTGGCCGGCATCAAGGTGCCCGAGAAGGTCGACGTCATCCGCATCATGATGGCCGAGTTCTTCCGGATCACCAGCCACCTGCTGTTCCTCGGGACTTACATCCAGGACGTCGGTGCGATGACCCCGGTGTTCTTCACCTTCACCGACCGCCAGAAGGCGTACACGGTGATTGAAGCCATTACCGGTTTCCGTCTGCACCCGGCCTGGTACCGCATCGGTGGTGTTGCCCACGACCTGCCGCGCGGTTGGGAAAAACTGGTGAAAGACTTCGTTGAATGGCTGCCAAAACGCCTCGACGAATACACCAAGGCTGCCCTGCAGAACAGCATCCTCAAGGGCCGTACCATCGGCGTCGCCCAGTACAACACCAAAGAAGCCCTGGAATGGGGTGTCACCGGTGCTGGCCTGCGTTCGACCGGTTGCGATTTCGACCTGCGTAAAGCGCGTCCGTACTCCGGCTACGAAAACTTCGAGTTCGAAGTACCGCTGGCTGCCAACGGCGATGCCTACGACCGCTGCATGGTTCGCGTCGAAGAAATGCGCCAGAGCATCAAGATCATCGACCAGTGCATGCGCAACATGCCGGAAGGCCCGTACAAGGCGGATCACCCGCTGACCACGCCGCCGCCGAAAGAGCGCACGCTGCAGCACATCGAAACCTTGATCACGCACTTCCTGCAAGTTTCGTGGGGCCCGGTGATGCCGGCCAACGAATCCTTCCAGATGATCGAAGCGACCAAGGGCATCAACAGTTATTACCTGACGAGCGACGGCGGCACCATGAGCTACCGTACCCGGATCCGCACTCCAAGCTTCCCGCATCTGCAACAGATCCCTTCGGTGATCAAAGGCAGCATGGTCGCGGACATGATTGCGTACCTGGGTAGTATCGATTTCGTTATGGCCGACGTGGACCGCTAAGCATGAACAGCACGCTTATCCAGACAGACCGTTTCACCTTGAGTGAAACCGAGCGCTCGGCCATCGAGCACGAGCTGCATCACTACGAAGACCCGCGCGCGGCGTCGATCGAAGCCCTGAAGATCGTTCAGAAAGAACGCGGCTGGGTGCCGGATGGCGCCCTGTACGCGATCGGCGAGATCCTCGGCATCCCGGCCAGCGACGTTGAAGGTGTGGCGACGTTCTATAGCCAGATTTTCCGTCAGCCGGTCGGCCGTCACATCATTCGCGTCTGCGACAGCATGGTCTGCTACATCGGCGGCCACGAGTCGGTGGTCAGCGAAATCCAGAACAATCTGGGCATCGGCCTGGGTCAGACTACCACCGACGGTCGTTTCACCCTGCTGCCGGTCTGCTGCCTCGGCAACTGCGACAAGGCGCCGGCGCTGATGATCGACGACGACACCTTTGGTGATGTGCAGCCTGCTGGCGTCGCCAAACTGCTCGAGGGCTACGTATGACCCTGACATCTTTCGGTCCTGCCAACCGCATTCAGCGTTCGGCCGAGACTCACCCGCTGACCTGGCGTCTGCGTGACGACGGCGAAGCCGTGTGGCTCGACGAGTACCAGGCCAAGAACGGTTACGCCGCGGCGCGCAAAGCCTTCGCCGACATGGATCAGGACGCCATCGTCCAGACCGTGAAAGACGCAGGCTTGAAAGGTCGCGGCGGTGCAGGCTTCCCCACTGGCGTGAAGTGGGGCCTGATGCCCAAAGACGAATCCATCAACATCCGCTACCTGCTGTGCAATGCGGATGAAATGGAGCCGAACACCTGGAAAGACCGCATGCTGATGGAGCAACTGCCCCATCTGCTGATCGAAGGCATGCTGATCAGTGCTCGCGCGCTGAAAACCTACCGTGGCTACATCTTCCTGCGTGGCGAATACACCACCGCCGCCAAGCACTTGAATCGTGCCGTGGAAGAAGCCAAGGCTGCTGGCCTGCTGGGCAAGAACATTCTCGGCAGCGGCTTCGATTTCGAGCTGTTCGTCCACACCGGCGCCGGGCGTTACATCTGCGGTGAAGAAACCGCACTGATCAACTCCCTCGAAGGCCGCCGCGCCAACCCGCGCTCCAAACCGCCCTTCCCTGCCGCTGTTGGCGTGTGGGGCAAGCCGACTTGCGTGAACAACGTCGAAACCCTGTGCAACGTGCCGGCGATCATTGCCGACGGCGTTGACTGGTACAAATCGTTGGCCCGCGAAGGCAGCGAAGACATGGGCACCAAGCTCATGGGCTTCTCCGGCAAAGTCAAAAACCCGGGCCTGTGGGAACTGCCATTCGGCGTCACCGGTCGCGAGTTGTTCGAAGACTACGCCGGCGGCATGCGCGACGGTTTCAAACTCAAGGCCTGGCAGCCAGGTGGCGCCGGTACCGGTTTCCTCCTGCCTGAACACCTTGACGCACAGATGTACGCCGGCGGCATCGCCAAAGTGGGCACCCGTATGGGTACCGGCCTGGCCATGGCGGTGGACGACAGCGTCAACATGGTCTCCTTGCTGCGCAACATGGAGCAGTTCTTTGCCCGTGAGTCGTGCGGTTTCTGCACCCCGTGCCGTGATGGTTTGCCATGGAGCGTCAAGCTGCTGATGGCCATCGAACAAGGCCGCGGTCAGCCGGGCGACATCGAGACCCTGCTGGGTCTGGTCAACTTCCTCGGCCCGGGCAAGACCTTCTGTGCTCACGCACCGGGTGCCGTGGAGCCGTTGGGCAGTGCCATCAAATACTTCCGTCCAGAGTTCGAAGCCGGTATCGCGCCAGTCAGCGCCGCCGTCCCGCCTCTGGCAAGGCCGATCGTGATCGGCGCGTAAACGCTTAAAAAGGCGAAGGGTCCGTGCCCTTCGCCTTTCGTCCGATGACGCCTTTCGGGGCTGACTGGATTCGGACGGATAACAAGATTCCATTAGCCACGCCCGCTGACACCGGGCCAACGAAGACCTTTGAACCATGGCCACTATCCACGTAGACGGCAAAGCGCTCGAAGTCGACGGGGCAGACAACCTGTTACAGGCATGTCTGTCGCTGGGCCTCGACATACCATATTTCTGCTGGCACCCCGCGCTCGGTAGCGTCGGGGCTTGCCGCCAGTGCGCGGTCAAGCAGTACACCGACGAGAACGACACCCGTGGTCGCATCGTCATGTCCTGCATGACCCCTGCCACTGACAACACCTGGATCTCCATCGAAGATGAAGAATCCAAGGCGTTCCGCGCCAGTGTTGTCGAATGGCTGATGACCAACCACCCGCACGACTGCCCTGTGTGCGAAGAAGGCGGTCATTGCCACCTGCAAGACATGACTGTGATGACCGGCCACAACGAGCGCCGTTATCGCTTCACCAAACGCACCCACCAGAACCAGCAACTGGGCCCGTTCATTTCCCACGAAATGAACCGCTGCATCGCTTGCTACCGCTGCGTGCGTTTCTACAAGGATTACGCTGGCGGCACCGATCTCGGTGTATTCGGCGCCCACGACAACGTGTACTTCGGTCGCGTTGAAGACGGCACCCTCGAAAGCGAGTTCTCCGGCAACCTCACCGAGGTCTGCCCGACCGGTGTGTTCACTGACAAGACTCACTCCGAGCGCTACAACCGTAAGTGGGACATGCAGTTCGCGCCGAGCATCTGCCATGGCTGCTCGAGCGGTTGCAACATCTCCCCGGGCGAGCGTTACGGTGAACTGCGTCGCATCGAAAACCGTTTCAACGGTTCGGTGAACCAGTACTTCCTCTGCGACCGTGGCCGTTTCGGTTATGGCTATGTCAACCGCACCGACCGTCCACGTCAGCCGCTGCTGGCCGACGGCACCAAGCTGGGCCTCGACGCTGCGCTGGATAAAGCCGCTGACTTGCTGCGCGGTCGCAACATCGTCGGTATCGGTTCGCCGCGCGCCAGCCTCGAAAGCAACTATGCGTTGCGCGAACTGGTTGGCGCCGAGCACTTCTACTCGGGTATCGAAGCCTCCGAGCTGGAGCGCATCCGTCTGGTCCTGCAAGTGCTGAAAGACAGCCCGCTGCCAGTGCCGAACATGCGCGACATCGAAGACCACGATGCGATTTTCGTACTCGGTGAAGACCTGACCCAGACCGCCGCCCGTGTGGCGCTGTCGCTGCGTCAATCGGTCAAAGGCAAGGCTGAAGACATGGCCGAAGCCATGCGCGTTCAGCCTTGGCTCGACGCCGCCGTGAAGAACATTGGTCAGCACGCACTGAACCCGCTGTTCATCGCCAGCCTGGCGGAAACCAAGCTCGACGACATCGCTGAAGAATGCGTACACGCTGCTCCGGACGACCTGGCGCGCATCGGTTTCGCCGTTGCCCACGCACTGGACGCCAGCGCCCCGGCCGTTGAAGGTCTGGACGCCGAAGCACTGGAACTGGCTCAGCGCATTGCCGACGCCCTGCTCGCTGCAAAACGTCCGCTGATCATCGCCGGTACTTCGCTGGGCTCCAAAGCCCTGATCGAAGCCGCTGCGAACATCGCCAAAGCCCTGAAGCTGCGCGAGAAGAACGGTTCGATCAGCCTGATCGTGCCGGAAGCCAATAGCCTCGGCCTGGCCATGCTCGGTGGCGAATCGGTGGATGCTGCGCTGCAAGCCGTCATTGACGGTAAGGCTGACGCGATCGTTGTGCTGGAAAACGATCTGTACACCCGCACCGCCAAAGAAAAAGTCGATGCTGCACTGAACGCTGCGCAAGTGGTGATCGTTGCTGACCATCAGAAGACGGCTACCAGCGACCGCGCGCATCTGGTTCTGCCAGCGGCAAGCTTCGCTGAAGGCGACGGTACGCTGGTCAGCCAGGAAGGTCGCGCCCAGCGCTTCTTCCAGGTTTTCGACCCGCAATACATGGACGCGAGCATTCTGGTTCACGAAGGCTGGCGCTGGCTGCACGCCCTGCGCGCGACCCTGCTGAACCAGCCGATCGACTGGACGCAACTCGACCACGTCACCGCTGCCGTTGCTTCGAGCACCGAGCAACTGGCGCGTATCGTCGACGCTGCACCATCGGCGGCATTCCGCATCAAGGGTCTGAAACTGGCACGTGAGCCGCTGCGTTATTCCGGTCGCACCGCGATGCGCGCCGACATCAGCGTTCACGAACCACGCACCCCGCAAGACAAAGACACCGCGTTCGCCTTCTCCATGGAAGGTTACTCGGGCTCTGCCGAACCGCGTCAGCAGGTGCCATTTGCATGGTCGCCGGGCTGGAACTCGCCACAAGCGTGGAACAAGTTCCAAGACGAAGTCGGTGGTCACATCCGCGCTGGCGACCCGGGCACCCGCCTGATCGAAAGCACCGGTGATTCGCTCAACTGGTTCGCTGCAGCGCCGCGCGCATTCAACCCGGCGCCGGGCACCTGGCAAGCCGTGCCGTTCTTCCACCTGTTCGGCAGCGAAGAGAACTCTTCGAAAGCCGCACCGGTTCAAGAGCGCATTCCGGCTCCATACGTGGCTCTGGCCAAGTCGGAAGCGGATCGTTTGGGCGTCAACGACGGTGCCCTGCTGAGCCTGAACGTGGCCGGTCAGACCCTGCGTCTGCCGCTGCGCATCAATGAAGAACTGGGCGCCGGTCTGGTGGCATTGCCTGCGGGCATCGCCGGCATTCCACCGGCATTCGCCGGCGTATCCGTCGACGGTCTGCAGGAGGCAGCGCAATGACCTGGTTCACCCCTGAAGTGATCGATGTGATCCTCTCGGTCGTCAAAGCCATCGTGATTCTGCTGGCCGTTGTGGTGGCAGGCGCGTTGCTCAGCTTTGTCGAACGTCGCCTGCTGGGCTGGTGGCAGGACCGTTACGGTCCGAACCGCGTTGGCCCGTTTGGTATGTTCCAGATCGCCGCCGACATGCTGAAGATGTTCTTCAAGGAAGACTGGACCCCGCCGTTTGCCGACAAGGTGATCTTCACTTTGGCACCGGTGGTGGCCATGTCCGCCCTGCTGATCGCGTTTGCGATCATCCCGATCACCCCGACCTGGGGCGTCGCGGATCTGAACATCGGCTTGCTGTTCTTCTTCGCCATGGCCGGTCTGTCGGTCTACGCGGTGTTGTTCGCCGGCTGGTCGAGTAACAACAAGTTCGCCCTGCTCGGCAGCTTGCGTGCGTCGGCGCAGACCGTGTCCTACGAAGTGTTCATGGGCCTGGCCCTGATGGGCATCGTGGTCCAGGTCGGCTCGTTCAACATGCGCGACATCGTCGAGTACCAGGCGCAGAACCTGTGGTTCATCATTCCGCAGTTCTTCGGCTTCTGTACTTTCTTCATCGCTGGCGTCGCCGTGACTCACCGTCACCCGTTCGACCAGCCGGAAGCGGAACAGGAACTGGCCGACGGTTACCACATTGAATACGCCGGTATGAAATGGGGCATGTTCTTCGTCGGTGAATACATCGGCATCATCCTGATCTCGGCGCTGCTGGTCACCCTGTTCTTCGGTGGCTGGCACGGTCCGTTCGGCATCTTGCCGCAACTGGCGTTCGTCTGGTTCGCACTGAAGACCGCGTTCTTCATCATGCTGTTCATCCTGCTGCGCGCCTCTATCCCGCGTCCGCGTTATGACCAGGTGATGGATTTCAGCTGGAAATTCTGCCTGCCACTGACCCTGATCAATTTGCTGGTGACCGCTGCGGTCGTGTTGTGGAACACGCCTGCAGTCGCGGTTCAGTGAGGATTTGACCCATGTTCAAATATATTGGCGACATCGTTAAGGGTACTGGTACCCAGTTGCGCAGCCTGGTCATGGTCTTCGGCCATGGTTTTCGCAAGCGCGACACCCTGCAATACCCGGAAGAAGCGGTCTACCTGCCACCACGCTACCGTGGTCGCATCGTCCTGACCCGCGACCCCGATGGCGAAGAGCGTTGCGTAGCCTGCAACCTGTGCGCCGTGGCTTGCCCGGTGGGTTGCATCTCGCTGCAGAAAGCTGAAACCGAAGACGGTCGCTGGTACCCGGACTTCTTCCGTATCAACTTCTCGCGCTGCATTTTCTGCGGTCTCTGCGAGGAAGCCTGTCCGACCACCGCAATCCAGCTGACACCGGATTTCGAGATGGCCGAGTTCAAACGTCAGGATCTGGTGTACGAGAAAGAAGATCTGTTGATCTCCGGCCCCGGCAAAAACCCTGATTACAACTTCTATCGTGTTGCAGGTATGGCAATCGCTGGCAAGCCGAAAGGCTCCGCGCAGAACGAAGCCGAACCGATCAACGTGAAGAGCTTGCTGCCTTAAGGAAGAACGATGGAATTCGCTTTCTATTTCGCATCGGGTATCGCTGTTGTGTCCACGCTTCGCGTAGTCACCAACACCAACCCTGTGCACGCCCTGCTCTACCTGATCATCTCGTTGATCGCCGTGGCCATGACCTTCTTCGCACTCGGCGCACCGTTCGCCGGCGTGCTGGAAGTGATCGCTTACGCTGGCGCCATCATGGTGCTGTTCGTGTTCGTGGTGATGATGCTCAACCTCGGCCCGGCCTCGGTTCAGCAAGAACGCGTCTGGCTCAAGCCCGGCATCTGGGCCGGCCCGGTGATTCTCGCCGCGCTGCTGCTGGCCGAACTGCTGTATGTGCTGTTCGCTCACCAGAGCGGCCAGGCCATCGGCCACACCACCGTAGACGCGAAAGCCGTGGGCATCAGCCTGTTTGGCCCGTACCTGCTGGTGGTCGAACTCGCCTCGATGCTGCTGCTTGCTGCAGCCGTCACGGCGTTCCATTTGGGCCGTAACGAGGCGAAGGAGTAAGACATGCCTGCTATCCCTCTCGAACATGGATTGGCCGTTGCCGGCATCCTGTTCTGCCTTGGTCTGGTCGGCCTGATGGTCCGCCGCAACATTTTGTTCGTGTTGATGAGTCTGGAAGTGATGATGAACGCCTCTGCACTGGCGTTCATCGTTGCTGGCGCCCGTTGGGGCCAGCCGGATGGACAGATCATGTTCATCCTGGTGATCAGCCTTGCAGCCGCCGAGGCCAGTATTGGTCTGGCGATCCTGCTGCAACTGTATCGCCGCTTCCACACGCTCGATATCGACGCTGCCAGTGAGATGCGCGGATGAATCTTATCTTTCTGACTTTCGTATTCCCTCTGATCGGTTTCCTGCTGCTGTCGTTCTCCCGTGGACGCTGGTCGGAAAACCTCTCGGCGCTGATCGGCGTGGGTTCCATTGGCTTGTCGGCGATTGTCGCCGCCTACGTCATCTGGCAATTCAACGTCGCACCACCCGAAGGCGGTCACTACACGCTGGTACTGTGGAAGTGGATGGCGGTCGAAGGCTTCAAGCCTGACTTCGCCCTCTATATCGACGGCCTGTCGATCACCATGCTCGGCGTGGTCGTTGGCGTGGGTTTCCTGATCCACCTGTTCGCGTCCTGGTACATGCGCGGCGAAGCGGGCTACTCGCGCTTCTTCTCGTACACCAACCTGTTTATCGCCAGCATGCTGTTCCTGGTGCTCGGCGATAACCTGTTGTTCCTGTACTTCGGCTGGGAAGGCGTGGGCCTGTGCTCGTACCTGTTGATCGGTTTCTACTACAGCAACCGCAACAACGGTAACGCCGCACTCAAGGCTTTCATCGTGACCCGGATCGGCGACGTGTTCATGGCCATCGGCCTGTTCATCCTGTTCCAGCAAGTGGGCACGCTGAACATCCAGGAACTGCTGGTGCTGGCACCGCAGAAATTCCAGGTCGGCGACTTCTGGATCACCCTGGCAACCCTGATGCTGCTGGGTGGCGCGGTCGGTAAATCGGCGCAACTGCCACTGCAGACCTGGCTGGCGGACGCGATGGCCGGCCCCACTCCGGTTTCGGCACTGATCCACGCCGCAACCATGGTGACCGCCGGTGTTTACCTGATCGCCCGTACCCACGGTCTGTTCACCCTGGCGCCGGAAATCCTCCACCTGGTCGGCATCGTTGGTGGTGTGACCCTGGTACTGGCCGGTTTCGCCGCGCTGGTTCAAACCGACATCAAACGTATCCTCGCCTACTCGACCATGAGCCAGATCGGCTACATGTTCCTGGCGCTGGGCGTTGGTGCATGGGATGGCGCGATTTTCCACCTGATGACCCACGCCTTCTTCAAGGCCCTGCTGTTCCTTGCTTCCGGTGCGGTGATCGTTGCCTGCCACCACGAGCAGAACATCTTCAAGATGGGCGGTCTGTGGAAAAAACTGCCACTGGCCTACGCCAGCTTCATCGTCGGCGGCGCGGCACTGGCTGCCCTGCCACTGGTCACCGCAGGCTTCTACTCCAAGGACGAAATCCTTTGGGAAGCGTTCGCCAGCGGCAACCACGGTCTGCTTTACGCAGGTCTGGTCGGCGCGTTCATGACGTCGCTGTACACCTTCCGCCTGATCTTCATCACGTTCCACGGTGAAGCCAAGACTGAAGCCCACGCCGGTCACGGCATCTCGCACTGGCTGCCACTGTCGGTGCTGATCGTGCTGTCGACCTTCGTCGGCGCCATGATCGTGCCACCGCTGCACGGCGTGCTGCCAGAAAGCGTTGGCCATGCCGGTGGCGAAGCCAAGCACAGTCTGGAAATCGCTTCGGGCGCCATTGCCCTGGCCGGTATCCTGCTGGCAGCGCTGCTGTTCCTCGGCAAGCGTCGCTTCGTCACGGCGATCGCCAACAGCGGCATCGGCCGCTTCCTTTCGGCCTGGTGGTTCGCTGCCTGGGGCTTCGACTGGATCTACGACAAACTGTTCGTCAAGCCTTACCTGGCGATCAGCCACGTACTGCGCAAAGACCCGCTCGACCAGACCATCGGTCTGATCCCGCGTATGGCCAAGGGTGGTCACACTGCCCTGAGCCGCACCGAGACCGGTCAACTGCGTTGGTACGCTGCTTCGATGGCTGCTGGTGCCGTGCTGGTAATCGGCGCCATCGTGCTGGTAGCGGTCTGATATGAACCTTGCGAATTTGCGAAAGGAAACGAGCCCGTCATGATTCTGCCTTGGCTAATCCTGATCCCCTTCATCGGCGGCCTGCTGTGCTGGATGGGTGAGCGCTTCGGCGCTACCCTCCCGCGCTGGATTGCGCTGTTGACCATGACCCTGGAACTCGCCCTCGGCCTCTGGCTGTGGGCCCACGGTGACTATTCATTTGCACCGGCGCCTGGCGCCGATCCGACCTGGGCGCTTGAGTTCAAGCATGTCTGGATCCAGCGCTTCGGCATCAACGTGCACCTGGCCCTCGACGGCCTGTCGCTGTTGATGATCCTGCTGACCGGTCTGCTGGGTATCCTCTCGGTACTCTGCTCGTGGAAAGAGATTCAACGTCACGTTGGCTTCTTCCACCTGAACCTGATGTGGATCCTCGGCGGCGTTGTCGGCGTGTTCCTCGCCCTCGACCTGTTCATGTTCTTCTTCTTCTGGGAAATGATGCTGGTGCCGATGTACTTCCTCATCGCGCTCTGGGGTCACAGTTCTTCGGACGGCAAGAAAACCCGGATCTACGCAGCGACCAAGTTCTTCATCTTCACTCAGGCTTCCGGCCTGATCATGCTGGTGGCGATCCTCGGTCTGGTGCTGGTCAACTTCAACAACACTGGCGTGATTACCTTCAACTACGCCGACCTGTTGAAAACCAAGATGTCGATGACCACCGAGTACATCCTGATGCTCGGTTTCTTCATCGCCTTCGCGGTCAAGCTGCCAGTCGTACCGTTCCACTCGTGGTTGCCTGATGCCCACGCCCAGGCGCCGACTGCCGGTTCCGTCGACCTCGCCGGTATCTTGCTGAAAACCGCTGCCTACGGCCTGCTGCGTTTCGCCCTGCCGCTGTTCCCGAATGCTTCGGCCGAGTTTGCGCCGATCGCCATGACCCTCGGTCTGGTCGGGATCTTCTACGGTGCGTTCCTCGCTTTCGCACAAACCGACATCAAGCGTCTGATTGCCTTCTCGTCCGTTTCCCACATGGGTTTCGTGTTGATCGGCATCTACTCCGGCAGCCAACTGGCGCTGCAAGGTGCAGTGATCCAGATGCTCGCGCACGGTGTGTCGGCGGCGGCACTGTTTATCCTCAGCGGTCAGTTGTACGAGCGTCTGCACACGCGTGACATGCGTGAGATGGGCGGTCTGTGGTCGCGTATTGCTTACCTGCCGGCGATCAGCCTGTTCTTTGCAGCCGCGTCCTTGGGTCTGCCGGGTACCGGTAACTTTGTCGGTGAGTTCCTGATCCTGATCGGTTCTTTCGCCAGTTGGCCTTGGATCACTGCGATTGCCACCTCCGGTCTGGTGTTCGGTTCGGTCTACTCGCTGATCATGATCCACCGTGCGTACTTCGGTCCGTCGAAATCGGATTCGATTCTGCACGGTATGGACGCTCGCGAACTGATCATGGTGCTAGGCCTTGCGGTGCTGCTGATTTACCTCGGCGTCTACCCGCAACCGTTCCTCGACACTTCTGCCGCCACGATGCATGGCGTACAGCAGTGGCTCGGCACCGCCTTCACTCAACTCGCTTCGGCCCGGTAAGAGCGCTATGGAATTCACGATTCAACACTTTATTGCGCTTGCGCCACTGTTGATCACCAGCCTCACCATTATCGTGGTGATGCTGGCGATCGCCTGGCGCCGCAATCACTCGCAGACCTTCCTGATCTCGGTCGCCGGTCTGAACCTGGCCTTGCTGTCGATCCTGCCTGCCTTGAAAGTCGCGCCTCTGGCCGTGACCCCATTGCTGCAGATCGATGCGTTCGCCTGCCTGTACATGGCGCTGATCCTGGTCGCCACCCTCGCCTGCGTCACCCTCGCCCACGCCTATCTGGGCGACGGCGGTTCGGGTTACCCGGGCAACCGTGAAGAACTGTACCTGCTGATCCTGATGGCCGCCGCCGGTGGTCTGGTTCTGGTCAGCGCGCAGCACCTGGCCGGGTTGTTCATCGGTCTGGAACTGCTCTCGGTGCCGGTTTACGGTCTGGTGGCTTATGCCTTCTTCAACAAGCGTTCGCTGGAAGCCGGCATCAAATACATGGTGCTGTCGGCCGCCGGTTCTGCATTCCTGTTGTTCGGTATGGCGCTGCTGTACGCCGATTCGGGTTCGCTGAGCTTCGTTGGCATCGGTCAGGCTCTGGCTGCGACTGGCCTACCTAGCTCGCTGGCACAACTGGGCCTGGGCATGATGCTGATCGGTCTGGCGTTCAAGCTGTCGCTGGTACCGTTCCACCTGTGGACGCCGGACGTTTACGAAGGTGCTCCGGCACCGGTGGCTGCGTTCCTCGCGACTGCGTCGAAGGTTGCGGTGTTTGCGGTGATGGTGCGTCTGTTCCAGATCTCCCCTGCTGCCAGCAGCGGCGTCCTGAGCGACGTGCTGACCGTTATCGCCATCGCCTCGATCCTGTTCGGTAACCTGCTGGCCCTGACCCAGAGCAACCTCAAGCGTCTGCTCGGTTACTCATCCATCGCGCACTTCGGCTACCTGCTGATCGCGCTGGTGGCTAGCAAGGGTCTGGCGGTGGAAGCCATCGGCGTGTACCTGGTGACTTATGTGATCACCAGCCTCGGCGCCTTCGGCGTGATCACCCTGATGTCCTCGCCGTACAACGGCCGTGACGCGGACGCCCTGTACGAATACCGCGGCCTGTTCTGGCGCCGTCCGTACCTGACCGCCGTGCTGACCGTGATGATGCTGTCGCTGGCGGGTATCCCGCTGACCGCTGGCTTCATCGGCAAGTTCTACATCATCGCCACCGGTGTTGAATCGCATCAATGGTGGCTGGTCGGGTCCTTGGTACTGGGCAGCGCCATCGGCGTCTTCTACTACCTGCGCGTGATGGTCACCCTGTACCTGATCGAGCCAAACCTGCGTCGTCACGACGCCCAGCTGCACTGGGAACAGAAGGCAGGCGGCGTGATGCTGCTGGCCATCGCCCTGGTCGCGTTCTTCCTGGGTGTGTACCCGCAGCCATTGCTGACGCTGGTTCAGCAGGCGGGTCTGGCGGGCTGATTGCTTGGCTGGCTACACATGAAAACGGCACCTTCGGGTGCCGTTTTTGTTTTTACGGGATTCGACATCGCGAGTGTTTGGGAAGCCCGCTCCCACAGGTTTCGGCGCTGCTCAGCAACCTGAGTTACACCCGGATTAATGTGGGAGCGAGCCTGCTCGCGAAGGCGTCGGCACATCCAACATCTTCATTGCCTGCCATTGCGCTATCGCGAGCAGGTTCGCACCTGCAGTTTGCCTTGCTGTCAGCCAGTGACAGTCGTTCCGTCATAGCCATTATGAATGGTGAAACTTACAACCTGGCCATCGTCATAGTAGACATAGATCCAACCA
The DNA here is from genome assembly GCF_013363935.1 of Pseudomonas sp. 43A. Classification (NCBI taxonomy): domain Bacteria; kingdom Pseudomonadati; phylum Pseudomonadota; class Gammaproteobacteria; order Pseudomonadales; family Pseudomonadaceae; genus Pseudomonas; species Pseudomonas sp. 43A. The sequence continues at coordinate 2,917,689 of NZ_CP054880.1, read as the reverse complement.
TCTGACTGAGTATTGCGCTGCACATCTTCCGAACCGGAAACACTGACAGTCACCGCAACATCCCCCGCAGGCTGTCCCGAGAATGCGGACGTCACACGAATGCCATACCTCCAACGCCCATCAATCTGACTGGGGCCGTCCCTTTCAGTGATCTCGACCTTGTTGTGCCCAAGAGACATTGGCATTTCGCCAGACTTGAGGAACCACCCCAGCAATGCCAAGCGCATTGCGAAATTGCCACTTTTGCTGCTGGTGAAGCAATCCAGCGACCAGCTCACTCCACTCTCCTTCATGGTTTGGACCAGCGGACGCAGGGTGACCCCGAGGTCTACTGCTTCCGGGGTAAACTCCGGCAATACGGGCAGGCCAATTATTGGGCTATCGGGTTTGGGTCGCACAGTTAGGGTATGCCTCGCACCCAGGCAGGGATAGACCGCTTCACCTCCGAATACCTGCGGGAATGTATCGAGCTCGACATCCAGGGTATGAACAAAATCTTCCGTTATCACCCGCCCCGGTAATTGCCAGTCGGACAGCACCGGACTGGTCAGCCGTAAACCGAAAATACCGCTTTGACCCTCCGCCGAAGAAATGAACCAAGTCAGCATGGGTGCTTCCACTTTCTGCGGCGTTCCCAGTGGCGGGACTACGGTCAGCCCCTCCGCAGTGCCCCACATGTCTTGCAAGGTGACGTAAGTACCCCACAAGTGATTACCGTCTTTGAATGTGAGAGTCAGTAAGAGGGTTTTTCCCGCCGCCAGCACGAGATCGTGCAAGTCCAACTTAACGTTCTGACCGCCCAGAGTTAGCTGGGCTTGCTGCGCCCAGTCATCGTGCAATCGGGCGTTAACCTCGTAGAGCTGGGTCATGACAACGCCGTCGTTATCGTTGGTGATATCCGCCACGACTTCACTTTTGCCCACAGTTTCAGGTGTGTAGGCGTAATAAGCCCAACCATCGCTGTCGGTCACAGTGGTATCCAGGATGTCCTCCTGGCCGTTGAGGCGCCATTGCACGGCTACCCCTTCGGCCGCCTCGCCACTGTTACCGGACAAGACCTGAACCCGCAACTTCACGCTTTGCCCGGAGCCGACCACCGGATTGGCGAGTACCGGGGTAGAGTCGCCGATTCCGTACAGGGACTCGACCACCTTGAAGGTGCGGGCGTCTGACCATCCAGAACTGTCCCCCTCATCTGTCTGCTGTACCTCAACGGAGTAGTCGCCGATGGGCCAAGGCTCCCTGGCAGTCCATCGCCAGGGCTTTACACCGGTAATGGTGTCAATCAGCTTCTCGGAATCGGCATGACGCAGCATTATCTCCCCTCGGGTTTCACCTGTGCCTCTGATCGTGGGGGTGCGCGATGCATTATGGCCTTCTCCCGGCGCTTCAATGATGGGTTTTTGCGGCAGCTCTTTCACCGTGAAGCGATGAGGTCCACTCCATTCGGACACGGGTCCACCAGCCTTTTGTCTGACCTGGAGGACGTTCGTTCCGGGAGTCAACGGCGTCTCGACCGTAAACTCCAGAATGCCATCGACGTCCGCGTTGTACTCATGCAACGTAGCCCCCTCCTCAAGCCGCACGGTATGCAGTGCACCGGCCAGACCTCTGACCTTGATGGTCGGCCGTGTCGAGGTTCTGGCGCCCGGCATCGGTAGTAGAAATTGCGGGGCTTCAGGTTTTTCCCCCACCTCCACGGAGAACGTACATTCATCACTGGGATCGGAAGCCACCGTGTTGACGGTCTGCACAACCTTGACTGTGTTGATGCCCGGCGCCCAATCATCCAAGGGTGTAAAGGTACGGCTTGTTCCGCCGTCGCTGAAGTCACCAGCCACCGGATGGTTGGCCTCGGTAAACATGGCCAGGTTGACGCTACCCTCCCAAACGCCGGTAATCATCAAAGCCTCGTCCGCTGCCGCCGGATCGGGGGGTGGGCTGATCATGGGTTTCGGTGGTTTGATTTTGAAGTTGATCACCCCGGTATCAGGAGAATCCTGCCCGGCTACTGCCTGTCTGGCCTGAACAACCTTGGGACCCGGTTGCCAGGTGAAGTCATTGGTCCAGCTCGTGCCGGTCACCTGCACAGGACCAAGATCAGTACCGCCGCTCCAGACCGTCACCGTCGCGCCAGGTTCACAGGTGCCTTGTACTTGCAGGGCGACATAGCTTTCGCCCTCCTTGGGGAGCGAAATTTGCGGAGCCTGAGGTTTCACTGCAAGCGTCACCAGCTCGCTGAGATCGGACCCCACATTGTTTACAACCTGCCTGGCCTGAACCTTGGTGATACCCGCTGCCCAGTCCTCTTTCGCAGTGAACGTCCGGGTGGTTCCAGTGGGGCTGAAATCACCGGCAATCGTTGCACCTGCCTCCGAATACATTTGCAAAAGGCTGGCATTGGCCCAGACATCCGTAATGGTCAGCACCTGTTGCGCTGCAGTCGGATTGGGTGGCTGAACTACCGTCGGCGGCGGCGGTTTTACTATGAAGTTGATAACCACACTGTGATCAGATTGCATCTCTCTGACCGTCTGGATTGCGTGAACAACCTTGGGACCCGGTTGCCAATCGAAGCGGTTCTTCCAGTTCGTACCCACTACCTCAGTCGGCCCGAGATGAGTACCGCCACTCCAGACATTGACCGTCGCTCCGGCCTCACAGGTGCCCTGCACCTCAAGTGTGTTATAGCGTTCCTTCTCCTCGGGGAGCGTAATCCGCGGCGCCGGTGGTTTCACTGATACAGCCACAAGCGCGCTGTCATCGGAGCGGACATTGTTCACCGTCTGTGTGACCTTGACCCTGGTGGTGCCCAACAACCAACTGCCTGGATGTGTGAACGTGCTGGTTGCCCCTTCGGTTTTGAAACTCCCGTCAATCCGGACACCCGCCTCAGTGAACATTTCCAGATGCGCACCGGACACTACGCCGGTGATGGTCAGCAGCTCTTTCGCAGCCGCTGGAACAGGGGGCGATTGAATCACCGGTTTGGGTGGTTTGATGGTGAACTCGAGCACACCAGTAGCAGCGGACGTCTGTCCATTTACTGTCTGCACCGCTTTGACGTGTTTTGCGCCGGGCAACCAGGGGTAAGCGAAGGACCATGTGTTCCCGCTGTAGCTCAAAGTGCCCACGATTGGCCTGCTGCCAGTGTCTTGCACCACAACTGTCGCCCCCGCCATGCGGGTTCCTTTCACCAGGACATTGGCCAGATGACTGGTTTTTGGCGCAGGTTCGGTAATCGCTGGTACGAGTGGTTTTACCTCGAACGTTTTACCGACTGCCCAATCTGACTCGTGCCCCCCTGCGACCTGTCGGGCAGTGATTAGGTACGAATTGGGTGCCCACGCTGAGGTAGCGGTCATCGACCACGAGCCATCCTGCCTAACAGTCCCGACCAACTGGGCTCCTCCGGCCCCCCCTGAAAGCCAGATTTCAATCCTGGCATTGCGAAGCCCCCCGTACCCACTGATCGTAGGTTTGCCGCCAGCATCAACAGATACGGTGGATATGACCGGCTTGAACAGCACGATAAATTGCACGTTGACTGCCCAGTCGGATGTTTCACCGTTCAACGTTTGCCGGGCCGTCATATTGAAAGGATTGGCCATCCACAAAGGTTCTTTCAGTTGAACCGACCATGTTCCATCGCTGAGGACTTGCGTGGTCGCAAAAATTATAGTGCCAACACCGCCCTCAAACAGTTGGACCGAGGCACCAGCCACCCCTCTTCCGCTGAGTGTTGGTCGAGGGATCCATACTATCGCCGGGTTGGAAACGGACGGCGGTGGAGGCTTAGACGAACCGGCCATTGTCAGGTCCCCTGACCACGCCCAGTCACTCCAGCCAAGGAACTTTTTATATTCAACTTTGAAATAGAAGCGTGCGCCGGGCGGAATCAAACCAGGCTCTACCGTCTGGAAGATTAGCGTAGCGGCTGTAGGCGTTCCTGAGTACCTCTTCAATTTGGTGCTGTTGATATAAATGTCGATATTCCATTTGCTGCCCGGGGGCACGGTGACGATTGCATCAATGTCGAAACCCTGAGAAACAGTTGTTCCCGCTAAGGGCTTGGTGATGATGGGCGCGATCCACAAGACATTGTCACGTTCACCATCACCTTCACTATCGTCTCCGACAACTCCATCATCATTAGCCATGGTTTGATCTCCTGCACCCGGTGAAGTGTTTATGTCGCACCACTTTCACGGATGACCTGAAAAAAACCACCTGTAAGAACTGACAGTACAGATGAACGGTCGACAATGTCTTTGCGCATTGCCCTTAGGGCTGGCACTAAAGGGCTTTAAAGGGATCGATTGATTTGCAGAATAATGAATAAAAAAGTGTTTTTTTAAATTTATTAGGTATAAGGAAATGGTCCTCACCTGTCAGGTCTGACAGGTTACGGCGCCTCGATTTACCGTTAGCGTGATCCTGCCGGGCATTGCATCCCCCCAATGCCACCCTTCTGGTAGGAGAACCACCGTCATGGCCGATGACAACAACTCGCTGATGAATGCGCTCGTCAAAACTGAAGGTTTGTTGAAAAAGGGACGAGTCGATTTTGCGAAGGCCATGCAGAAAATGGGCTTCACCTCGGTTTTCGATATCGTTCGTTTGTCCAGGCCGGCGTTCATTCGCCAACTCGCCACACTCTCTGACGCCAATGCCGGGCTGGCTTATGACAATGCCATGGCGTACGCGGTGCTGATTGCGCGCTTGTATCGTGAGCACAAGACTTCGTCCGGAACATTCCAGCAACTTGCCCAGCGCACGGGAATTCGTGCGCTGGCGCCGCTGGGGCCGACATTTTCCAATCTGTTCAATGAGAACTGGGACGAGTTCTGCAAGGTCGGCGCCATGGCCGCTCTAGATGGGCCGGTGGCTTTTCTGATTGCACAGAAGGTGTTTAACGAGCAGCTGGAGGGAACCAGCAATGACCCCAAACGCATCTTGCTGGACAGACGCCGCCCCGACCTGAAAGACCTGTTGATCACCCACGAAAACACCTTTACCCCAAGGCCGATGCTGGAAATCGTCAATGAAGTGCTGGGCCGCAACCTGCGCACTTACCTGGATGGCAATGAGGCCGACGAAACCAAGTCCACTCATCAGGTGCTGGCCGAGCGGCGTTACCCCTTCGAACTGCCCTACAACTTCTATCACCATCAATGCCAATTGGCGCTGGCCGAAAAAAAGCCGCGACTGGGGGAGTTGAATTACCGGGCCAGTCGGGTCTTGCCGATCCAGCAGCAAGCAACCAACCAATATGGCCGAGTGACCGTGCCGGTGCAGCAGGCGCAACGGCTATTGTCCGGGTTGAGCCCACAGCAGCAGGCATTGCTGATCGAAGCCTCGGTGTTCAGCAATTTCTATCTGACACGCCATGACCTGCTCAGGGGATGGAAGAGCGCCGGCACAACTCATTTGCGCCCTCATGCACCCTTGGGGACCTGTTATCTGCTCCCCTTGGCCCAAGAAGACATCGGCACGGTTACCCCGGCGGCGGATGTCCCCACCCTTGCGTCGGGAGACGGAGAAACAAACGTGACAAACGTCACCTTTCGCAAAGCGGATCAAACCGAGAACGGTATTGTCGGGTTCAGATCCATAACTTTTACTTCAGAAAAAGGCTGGTTACTCAACTGCCTGCACGCGCCCTCAGTCAACACACTGACCACCTACCTCACGGTCGATCCGGCGTTACCCCAACCCGCTGAGGATGGATACACGGCCAGATTCGATCTGCTGACTGCCACCGGCACCGTTGCTGAACCGGTGAACCTGGCCCGCCAACGCTTCACCCTCACCCTTGATGAGGAATACAACCTGAGTGACCCGGAGCGGGAATTCTTCAAAAAAGCCTATGGGGTCGAAGTCACGCAAAGCTCGCCGCTGTGGCAGTTGACCCTGCTCACCGACTTCATGGCGCACACCGGCCTGCACGCCGAGCAAGTGGAAAGACTGCTGTGCCGACGCCAATATGCGGTGCGTTTGTCAGCCAACTGCCCGAGCAGCAATGCGCAACACACCGGCGTAACGATCCCGGGCATTACCGGTAAGGTATTGGCCTTTCCCCACGCGAACCACTATGGCGCCTGCTACGTCAACGGCACTGGCACCGGGGCGGATCTTTACGACAGCGAACTGGCACCCACTCCCGAATCGATCATTCGTGACCAGTTCGACAATGCCATGGGGCTGGAGCGAGACACGCTGGGCGATAACAAGCGCTGGCGTATGACCAAGACCTCACTTGAGCGTCTCGACCGTCTGCAACGCATGATCCGTCTGCAGCGCTGGAGCGGCATTCCCTTTGCCAAACTGGACACATTGATCATCAGCGCCATCCGCGCCGAGGGCGAAACCAACCTGGGCATGGAACTCAATGAAAACACCCTGCGCGCTCTGGGGGTCTATCGCTATCTGAACCAGCGTTACGGCATCGAGCCCGAAGAGTTCGCGGCGCTGATGCACGACCTCTCGCCCTACGCCAGCGGCAAGGACGAGGTGCCGTTGTTCGATCAGGTGTTCAATCGGGTGCAACTGTTCGACACACCGCTGATTCTCGATCAAACGCCCATTGACCTGGCCGCCACCGATGCCGCTACGCAGAAAACCCTGCTGCAACTGTGCGCCGGCCTCGGTGTACAACCGACCGAAGATTCATTGCTGTTGATTGCCAAACAGACCAACAGTTATCTGAAACCCTTGAAACGTGACCTGCCCACCGTTTCTTCGCTTTACCGTCAGGCGCGAATTGCCCGGCTTTTCGGCTACTCCGTCGCCGACTTGCTGACATTGGCGGGATTGCTCGGTGGCGGCGCCTACAAAACGGCGCTGGCGAATGGCCGGTTGAGTCCGCAGACAGCAACGCCAGCAACGCCAGCAACGCCAGATGCGGACATCCTCGATGTGCTGATGCAACTGGACTGGGCCGTCGACTGGCTCAAGGACAGCCAGCAGACCGTCGCGCAATTGCAGCAACGTCTTGGGCCCGATGTACCGCTGGCGGCAGACCAGGGCGAGGATGACCTGAAAGCCAGAAGGGCTGCGTCCGCTCCCCTGCCCGACGACCTGCTCGAGCGCCTCGCCCGATTGCAGACCGACACCCAGCGAAGCCGTGTTACGGCGCAACAGATTGCCGCACTGGGCTTGCCCCGCTATGACAATAGCACCCCCAATCCGTTGGAAATCGACTGGCCCTTCTTATTGGTCAACCACGATCTGCTCGATGAAGACGGCCTGTTACCCGGGCTCGATCAACCACTGACGCTGATGGACGAGCCCATCACCTGGCTGCAGGCAGGCGTTGCTGACCTGGTCAAAGACCTCAAGCTGACACAACCGGTCAAAGAGCTCTGCGAAGACAAAATCGTCGAACTCTTGCTCGCCGCGCACGACCGGCAAACACAGTTGCTTGAAGGGTTGCTCCAGGAAACCGCCAAGCTGCCGACGGAGCGCTGCGTCGCGGTGATCCACTGGGCGCACTCTTCGGTTTACAGCGTGTTGCTCGAGGCCCTCGAAGATGAAGTCACCTCCCGGCTGATCGAACACTTCCAGCGCGTAGCGCGCCATGCCGAGATCGCCGTGCAACTGCGCTTGAGCAACAGTGCATTGCGTCTGTTCGTGGTCAATCCGCACATGCTCGACGGTGATCTGTACAGCGGCGGCAGCGAGCCCTCGCTGAGCGACCTATATCTGTTCGAACGCTTCAGTCATTGGTTCCACAACCAAAGCCAATCGGAAGACAGCCTGCTGAGCTACTTCAGCCTTGCCAACCCACCTGCGGACAAACTGAAGAACAAAGCCCTGCGCAAGGCCGTCGGCGAATCGGCCAACAGCGCGCTGGCCCGGCTGCTGGAGTGGTCCGAAAAAGAAGTGAGCGCGCTGACCGAGACCCTTACCGTAAAACGTGCCCGCTCGATGGCAGAGGTGGATTGGGTACGTCGTTGTCAGGCGACCTGCCGCGCCAGCGGGCTCTCCGCCGCTGCACTGCTGCAAGCGACCGGGCTGCATGACCAGAGCCCGCTGGAGGCCTGGAAAACCGTCGGTGATGCGGTCACGGCCGCCAGCACTGGCTCTGACGCCACACTTGCCAATGGTTGAGGAATGATCATGACGACTGCGTTCGACGCGCCCCTGAATGAGTCATTGCGTGACGCGATGCTCGCACTCTATCTGCACGAAGCCGTGCCCAACGATCCCTACCTGATCGAGCTGGGACTCGCCGCGCAAATCAAGACGGCCAACGACCTCTATGAATATTGGCTGCTGGACGTGCTGGTCAGCCAGAATGTGCCGACCAGCCCAGTAGCCTGCGCCATTGCCAGTGTGCAGCAACATACCAACAGCATAATGCTGAACATCGAACCCGGTTACGGCAATGACAGCCTGACGTCTGAACAGATCAAAACCTGGCACGGCGGCCTGAACCGTTACCCGATCTGGGCCGCGATCCAGCAACTGCACTACTTTCCGGACATCTATCTGGACCCGACGCTACGGTTGACCAAGACCGCCAGTTTCGAGCAGTTCGAAAACGACCTCAACCAGGCGCAGATTCAACCCGACACCGTACAGGCGGCGGTACTGGCGTACTTGGGTCGCTTTGAAGAAGTCGCCAATTTGAAGGTCTGCAACGGCTACATTCATGGCGAGGACTTCGCCAACAGCACCTATTACTTCATTGGTAAATCCCCGGCGGAAAACGCGTACTACTGGCGCTCGCTGGATATGAGCCAACGGCCGGTGAAGAACCCCGAAGCGACACTGGCCACTACGCCTGCCAAATATGACAAGCCCCTGCCCAACGCCTGGACCGACTGGCAAAAAGCCAATGTGCCAATTTCGGAAAAAGCCCTGGAACACACCATCCGCCCCTGCTGGTTCAATAACCGTTTGTTCGTGATCTGGGCCGAGGTCGAGCTTCAGGACATGGATGCAATCAAGGACGAAACAAGAGCTGATACCGTCATTCTGTATCCGCGGTTCCGGTTATACGCCAGCTACAAGAAATACGATGACAACTGGAGCACGCCCCGGGTCTATATCGAAAATTATTGCCAGACGCCTGCGCTGATTGCAAAACCACTGGAAGTGATTCAACGGGAGACTCAGACCATTGCGGTGTGGGACCATTCGACATCGCCGGAATCCATGTTTCTGGCTCTCTACTCTAATTACATTCCTGATCCGTCCACTCCGCCAGATATAACCGGCGATAAAGACAAGTACGATTTTCTAAGGACGGTACAAGTCGACAAAAACTTTAATGTGACGTCATTGTTCCCATCTCTGGGCGTTGTACCCAATGAGAAATCAGGAGCGACGGCGCCATCACCCGAGTCCGACGAACAGCGTAGAGGTCATGTATTGTTGATCGGGTACATCTTCGCCAACATCGGCGAAGGCCGTTTTCAATACTGGCTTCCAACAGCCCAACTTGTATTTGGCGCGGTAGACTACTCAGCGCCTGAGATAGAGAAGGAAACTTGGAACTTTAACGATTTGCAATCACGAATCAAGAGCGGCGAGAGAGACATTGATCTTATCTATGATCGAACCACTTCCGAGATCAAGTTTGGCGTTACGCTTAACGAGGGATTTGATGACCTCCAGACTATTCGTTTCACCGTCTTCGACAGACTCGGCGCTGCCGCCGTTAAATTGAATCTAGTGTTCAGTCAGCCGAACCAGCAAAGCAAGTGGCTGACATTGCTGGCGGGCTCAACCATAGAATCCTACAGCGGCTTTATGGAGAGCCCGGATACAGTTTATTGTTTCAGAGGTTCTCCAGATGACATCAGAAGTCTCATTTGCGATCCCGAGTCCACTAGCCGAACGCAATTCTCTATTCCTCCAATTATGAACGGGGAGACGGCATCTCTCGCGGGAAAACTCGCCTCCTCATTCATACTTTCTTTACTTCGGGATAATCCCTTTCAGATAAAATTTGCTGACTTTTGGCGCTTCACTTCGGGCGTCGGAAGATCCTGGATGCCACTCAGACCAGACTTATCTCGTTATTGGACTGAGAGATTGGGCTATCAACTTTTCCTCGGACACCCTCTGAATGTGGAATCCGACAAGTTTCCAGATAAACCCGATAAAATGCGCAGGCTCAATAACTTCCAGATCGTCGACAGCTTGCCCAAGGACTCAAAAGCCTGGTATCGGTTCAATATCAACCAGACGACTCTTCAGCCCGAAGGTTGGCCAGTCGAGTGGCCCACCGATCCGAAAAAGATGAAAATCCCTCTTATCTATGGCGTGATGGTCTACCAACAGACCCCTATCATGAACACCCTTTTGGGAGGTGCGCTGAAGGCGGTAACCGTCGGCTGGTCGGAAGTACCGGAAAACGAAATACAGATTGCTCCAAGTATCAATACCCTGGGGGACAGTACTTCCTTGGGCAAAGCACAATTCATTGACTTCACGGGTTCAAGTATAGCGCTCAGCGAATTACCGCCACCCCACGCGTCGGCTCGGGCGCCTATCCGAATGAATACCCTGTTCGCCCGCCAGTTGATCAAACTTGGCGAAGAAGGCATGGAACCACTGCTGAGCTGGGATACCCAGACGCAGCAAACAGAACCACCCATCCCCGATGGCCTCGGCGCACAATCGATGGATTTCGCGGGAGCCTACTATCGGTATTTCCTCGAACTGTTCCTGTACCTGCCATGGTTGATCGCGCACCGCTTGAACGAAGAACAACAATACGACGAGGCCACGCACTGGCTGTCGTTTGTCTTCGATCCTTCACGCCAGAGCAGCGACTCCGGCCACTCCGGTTACTGGCAATCGGTGCCACTGGAGCACGAGGTATGGCCCACCCCTCACGATCCAAGCCAGGCCATTCTGTACCCGGACGATCCACACCAGATTGCCCTGAGTTATCCGGTGCACTTTCGCAAGGCGTTGTACGCGCTCTATATCGATATCGAAAGCAATCGGGCAGACCAGGCCTATCGGGAACTGACCCCGGACGGTCTGGCCGAAGCCAAGTTGCGTTATGTGCGCATTCTCGACTTGCTGGGACCGCGCCCGGACGTTCGCCAGTTCGACGACTGGATCTGCACCGCACTGGGCAAATTGAGTTCGGCGAAGAATGACGACCTGCGCGAATTCGAAAAACAATTGATCAGTGCTCAACGCCAGCTTCAGGCACAGCCACCGTTGCGCATCGGCAAAACGCCGGACTCCGAAGCCGCACCGTTGCTGTGTCTGCGCCCCTGCCAAAACGACTCATCGCTGTCCGGCGACGACAACCCGTATTTGCGCCGCCCTTTCAATCCAAACTTGATCCGGTGCTGGGATCGGGCCGATAGCCGGCTGTACAACTTGCGCCACAACCTCGACATGGCGGGCAATCCGTTGAACCTGCCCTTGTTCGCCGCGCCGCTGGATCCGCGCGCCTTGCTCGCCGCCTGGGGCCAGGGGCTGTCGGGCGCCGCGCTGAGTGGCCTGTTGAGTCCGCAAATTCCGCATTACCGCTTTACGTTCATGTTCGCCCTTGCCCAGAACGCCGTGGACAGCGTGATCCAGTTCGGCTCAACGCTGTTGTCATTGATCGAGCGCAAAGAGTCGGCGCAGTACCTGGAGCTGCAACAACAGCAGGCGTGGAACCTGGCGAAAATCGCTGTGGATATTCAGTCCCAGGCCAAGGAGATCGATGAAAAAAACAAGGCAGCTCTTGATGCCAGTAAGGCCGTCATCGATGGCCGGGTCAAGTATTACGAGAAATTGGTGAAAGACGGTGTCAGCCCCATGGAAATAGCCGCCGGAGCTGCTCACTTGATAAGCGGTCTGGCTCAAGTCGGAGCCGACGTGATGCAGGGAGTCGGCGAAGCGCAAAAAATTGCGCCCAACATCGTCGGCTTTGCTGTGGGTGGACAACGCATTGAAGCACCGACTTTGGCGGTCATGGCCGGGCTACAGGCAAACGCTCACATGTATTCCACCGCTGGCCAGGTCTTGGATCGCCTCGAACAATACCGCCGCCGTCAACAGGAGTGGAACCAGGCCCACGAGCAGGCAAAACTCGAAGCCAAACAAATCGAGGCGCAACTCGCCCTTTACGAAGAACAACACAAGGCCACCGAACTGCAATTGCGCCAGGCGCAAACCGCGCTGAACCAGGCCCGGGCGACCCACGATTTCCTGCTCAGTGGCAACCGCTTCAGCCGGTCCCAGACCTACGACTGGCTCAACAGCAAGTTTGCCGGTTTCTACAACACGGCCTTCACCACCGCCCAATCGCTGTGTCAGGCAGCCGAAGCCTGCTGGCAGTACGAAATGGGTGATTTCACTCAAACCTTTATCCGCCCCGGTGCATGGAACGCCAGCTACCGCGGTCTCGGTGCCGGCGAAGAGCTGAAAATGAGCCTGCAACGGATGCATGCCGATTACCTGAAAAACAACAGGCGCGACCTGGAAATCCGCAAAACAGTGTCGCTCAAGGGCCTGAAGGCCAAGGATCCAGCCTCAACCGTCAATAAAGACTGGGACGCCATCAAGCTCAGCCTGACGGCTACCGGAACCTGTGAGTTCGAACTGACGCAACCAATGTTCGACGATGACTACAAGGACCAAAAACACTACTTGCGCCGGATCAAGACCATCAGCGTGACCCTGCCGATCAGCATCGGGCCCTATAAAGATATCTGCGCCGTGCTGACGCAGAATTACAGCAAGGTCGAAATGGCCGCCACCGCCGGCACCGCCAAGGAAAACCTGCGCGTCAGCCAACAGATCGCCCTCTCCCACGGCACCGACGACAACGGCATGTTCCAGCTTAACTTTCAGGATGAGCGCTATCTGCCGTTCGAATGCACCGGGGCCATTTCAAGGTGGAGTCTGGCCCTCACCAACCTCGCGGATCGGCCGGCCCAGATCAAATCCCTCACCGACATCATCGTGCACGTGTGCTACACGGCCAGACGCGAGGGCGGTTCGCTATGAACGAACAACAGCAGCAACAGTCGACGATGCAAATCAACACCCCCGCGCTCCCGAAAATGGGCGGCGCCATCCAAAGCATCGGCAAGGGCTGGGGAGCCGTCGGCACCAACGGTGCAGCGTCGCTGGAGTTACCGCTGCCGATTTCCCCCGGACGCGGCTTTGCCCCATCGCTGGGCTTGAATTACAAAAGCGACGTGGGCAACAGCCCGTTCGGGATCGGCTGGCAAATGATGGTCGATGCCATCACCCTGCAGACCTCCAAAGGTGTCCCGGCCTACGATGGCACGGATCCAGTCATGGGGCCTGGCGGTGATGTGTGGATGCCCGAACGCAGTGAAAGCGACGGCACCTTGATTTCCCGCATCGCGAGCACCTACAACGGCGAGCCGCTGGGAAAAACCTACACGGTGGTGCGCCACTGGCCACGGGTCGAGGGCGCGTTCGCCTTGATCGAGCATTGGTCCACTGCGACGGATGCCGCGGGATTCTGGCTGATCCACGGCGCCGACGGCAGCCTGCATGTGTATGGCACAAGCGAAAGCTCGCGCCGGGTCGATCCGGCCGACCCGCAACGTGTCGGCGTCTGGTTGATCGAGGAAAGCCTCAACACCCGCGGCGAGCACATTGTTTACGAATACAAGGCCGACACGGATTCACCCGCGCCACCGCAATTGCGCGACTACCGGGCCCAGCGCTACATAAAACGCGTGTGTTATGGCAACGCCAAGGCCCACCCACATCTTTACGCGTGGAACGCCGACAGCTGGAAAGCACAACAGTGGCATTTTCACCTGGTGTTCGATTACGGCGAACGCAGCACCGATCTTGAACAGGTGCCTACCTTCGATGAACAACAACTCTGGCCGGGTCGCAGCGACACGTACTGGATCTACAGCTACGGTTTCGAGCTGGGTACCCGCCACCTGTGCAAGCAGGTGTTGATGTTTCATGACTTCCCCGAGGAACTGGGCGATAAACCGGTTCTGGTTCAGCGCCTGCTGCTGGAACACCGGTCAAGTCCATTGGGCTACCAACACCTGACCGCTGCCCATATTCAGGCCTACGACGCGCTGGGCCAGGTGGAAAGCCGGCCGCCAACGGAGTTCAGCTATAACGCCTTCGACCTTGATTCGAAGGATCAGGGCTGGGCGCAATTCCCCGACATGCCCGGGCTCAACGACGGTCAGCGTTATCAATTGGCCGACCTGTACGGCGAAGGCATGCCGGGGGTGCTGTGCCGTTACGATCAAGCCTGGTATTACCGCGAGCCGCTGCGCTGCGAAAGCGGTGGCGACAACGTGTGCTACAGCGACTGGAAACGCCTGGAGCACATTCCAGTGGCCGATAGCAGCAAACCCTTTCACCAGTCGCTCACCGACCTGACCGGCGATGGTAAGCTCGACTGGGTACTCGCCATGCCGGGGGTGTGCGGTTTCTTCACCCTCGATCCAGAACGCAACTGGTCTGATTTTGTGCCCTTCGATGCCTTCCCCAATGAATTTCTGCATCCCATGGCGCAAATCACCGACCTGATGGGCGACGGCCTGAGCGACATGGCACTGATCGGCACCCGCAGCGTGCGCTTGTATGCCAACCGTCGCGCGCAAGGGTTCGCCGATGGTATCGACGTACCTCATGAGAAAAAAACCGTCGAGGGTGATGACGATGAACTGCCGACGCTGAGCAACACCCCGCTCGAACTGGTGGCATTCGCCGATGTGCTCGGCAGCGGCCAGCAACATCTGGTGCGCATCCGCCACAACGAAGTCAAATGCTGGCCCAACCTGGGACGCGGGCGTTTCGGCAAGGGCTTTGTGCTGAGTGCTCTGCCGTTTGCCGCCCACGAATTCAACGCCGCCCAGGTATTGCTGGCCGATCTTGACGGCTCGGGGGCCGCCGATCTGATCTTCCTCGAAACTGACCGCCTGCGCATATTCATGAACCGTTGCGGCCAGCGTTACGAGCAGACGTCGACCAATCTGCCCTGGCCCGAAGGCGTGCAGTACGACCGACTCTGCCAGGTCAGCACCGCCGACCTGCAAGGGCTGGGTTGTTCCAGCATCGTCCTGACGGTGCCGCACATGACGCCACGCCACTGGCGCTATGACTTTGTCAAAGCCAAGCCCTATCTGGCCAGCCGCACCTGCAACAACATGGGCGCCAGCACCGGCGTGACCTATCGCAGTTCGGCACAGGAATGGCTGGATGAAAAACGCGAGCAACACGCGATCGGCATAGACAATCCGGTGTCCCGACTACCGTTTGCCATGCACCTGGTCAGTCGGCAAACACAGTTCGACGACATCACCGGTAATCGACTGACACAGTGTTTTACCTACCGTGGTGGCCATTACGACCGACGTGAGCGCGAGTTTCGCGGCTTTCGTTTGCTGCAACAGACCGATACCGAAGCCAGCGTGGCGGAGCGTGCATCCGCCGGTTTCACCGCCCCGATCCTGAGCAAGACCTGGTTCCACACCGGTGACACGATCGATCCTGCCAGGGACGGCTATTACGATCGCGATACCTCGGCCGAGGACTTGCAACCCACGCTGCTGCACCACTACCACTTCAACGATCGGGCAACGCAACCCTTCACCGACCCGGACGAAAACACGGCCCATGAAATAGCCCGCGCCCTGAGCGGCCGGGTGCTGCGTTCGGAAGTCTTTGCAGCCGACGACGACCCGAAAACTGCCGTGCCCTACGTCGTACAGGAAAATCGCGCACAGGTGCGGGTGCTGCGTCCCAAAGGGGTACACCAGCGCTACGCGGTGCTGCAACCGATGGACCTTGAGTCGATCAGCTACCAGTACGAGCCCTCGATTGATGACGACCCGTCATGCCAACATCAGATCAAACTTGAGTGGGACGAATTCGGCATGTGTCTCCATGAGTTCACTGTGCATTACGCACGGCGCAAAACCGTCGAGGATACGCCGCCCTTCAGTGACGATTATCAGAAGACCTGGTGGAGGGACGCCCATGACGACGCACAACAAAACTGGTACCTGACGCAAACCAAAACCCTGCCGCTGCATTTGCCGGATCGCGAGGCGTGGCGTTTGAACCTGCCCTTCCAGATTCGCAGCAACGCCCTGGTTCTGCCGAAGCAGGCACTGACCCCGGCCACGATCAATTACGCGCATTTCCTTGAACAGAGCAAGGACGACGGCGAGTGGGCAGCACAATCGGTGCTGACAGGGCTGTCCTTGCAGCACTACATGAACCCCAAGGACGGCGAAACCCCACTTGCTCCGGGTCAGGCGAGCTTCGAAGGCCTGCCCGCTCATGTCGAAATAGCGGAACTGGATGAAGTCGCCCTGAGCGCTTATGACAAACTCAAGGATGAGCATGGCAACATGCCGTTCAACCTTAAAGACAAACTCGAATCGCCTGAGGTGGGCTACCACATCATGGCGCTGTTTTTGCCCGAGGCGGCCGGGCAAGTGATTAAGGACGCGGGCGACGCGAAGAACTACCTGTGGTCGGTACACCGAGGGTTCCCCATCTACCAGCTCGACGGGTTTTATAACGTCTGCAAGTACCGGGAAACCCGCAGTCACGGCGAGACACAGATCACCTACGACGCCTACGCTTGCCTGACCACCGCCGTGACGTTGCCCGACGGTTGCACCACACGCACCCTTGGGGTCGATTACCGGACCTTCCTGCCGGCGGCCGTCGAGGATGCCAATCGTAATGTCCACGAGGCACGGTATAACGCCTTCGGCGAGCCGCTGGTGATCAGTTTCCAAGGTACCGAGCTAGGGCAACCCGTGGGGTTTGACAGGTTGGACACCTACGTCCCGCCACCGGATCGCGACCCGGCCATCGCCATTGCCGATCCGAAAAAAGCCATCGGCAACTTTGCCAGCGTCGGTTTCAGCGACCCGTTCAGCTGGATGGGACGGATTTCCCGCACCTCGCCCCCCGCCCCGGCATGGCTGGCATGGGCCAGGGACGAAGGGTTTGTGCTGCCCGACGGGCACCTCTGCGACCGAGCGCGGCAGCACCTGGCCGGGCTGGAAAACCTTACCCCTGACGAGGCCCTGCTCAAACAGCAGATCGACGCGGCACAGCGTGAGCCGGTGTTTTCAGCGGCCCTGCTGGCCGACCGCTATCCCGGCGACGAAGCGATGCAAGTACGGATCAGCATCGTCTGCTGGGACGGCTTCGGCCGCACACTGCAAACCAAACAGGAAGTCGAGCCGGGCAAATCCTGGCGGGTCGATGCAAACGGTGAGCTGATCCTCAACTCCGATGGCACCCCGGAGGAGTCCGAAGTACCGCGACGCTGGCGCGTCAGCGAACCGGTGGAATACAACAACAAGGGCAAAACAGTACGGATTTATCGTCCCTACTTTGCCGATCAGCCGCGTTACATCAATGATCGGTCGATGCGTCAGCATGCCATTTTCGATCAACAGTTCTACGACGCGGCGGGCCGTCCGAGCGAAACGGTGCTGGCCAGAAAAATGCTGCAAGGCGATCCGCCGCAACTCAAACCGTTGCGACGCCAGGTGTGGTACTGGATCTGGTGCAATGTAGCGTTCGACGAAAACGACCTGTTTGAGCCACCGCCAGAACAACGACGAAGCAACTGGTGGAAGAGCCCGCAAACATGACGACTGACACCCCGCGCTTGTCCGCCATCGACGGCCGTGGCCTGCCGGTGCGGCAGGTTGCGTACTGGCGCGAGGCTGTCGAGACCGAGGCTCGAATCACCCGTCAGTTGCATGACGCTGCCGGACGGTTGCGCGCACAGCGTGATCCACGCCAGCTGACGCCTGCCAACCTCACCACGCTTTATTCGCTGTCCGGTCAGGTGTTGAGCACCAGCAGCGTCGATGCCGGATGGCGTGTCAGCCTGTTGGGTGAGGCGCATCAATCGGTACTGAACCGGGATGGCCGAGGCAGTGAGCGGCGGATGGAATACGACAAACTGATACGACCGCTTGCGCTCTTCGAGCAGGCGGTGGATGGCGAGCCGTTGTGCACGGAACGTTATGGTTATGGCAGCAGCGAGCCGGCATTTGCCACGCGCAACCAGTGCGGGCAACTGATTCGCCATGATGATCCGGCCGGCACGCAGTTGTTCGAACAGTTCGGGTTGAGCGGTGGCGTCATGCAGCAGACTCGACATTTTCTACGCGCCCTCGATTCCCCCGACTGGCCCGAACCGCTGCCCGACCGCGACGTATTGCTCGAAACCGACGCCGGGGCTACAAGCCGTTCGGTGTTCAATGCCCTGGGCGAAACCATTGAACAGACTGATGCCAAAGGTCACCGCCAGTTCTTCGCACAAAACCTCGCCGGACAGTTGCACGAAGTACGCCTGCAACTGGATAAACAAACCCTGCCGAAAACTCTGGTCCACGCCATCCAGTACAACGCCCACGGCCAGACCGAACAGGAAACCGCCGGCAACGGCGTCATCACCGCACTGCACTATGCGCCCGAGGATAGTCGCCTGACCCGACTGCAAGCCAGACGCAACGACGAACGCCTGCAAGACGTGCACTATGCCTATGACCCGGTCGGCAATGTCATCAGCATCGAAGACGCCGCCCTGCCGATCCGTTATTTCGCCAACCAGCGCATCGAGCCGATCAACCGCTATGGGTATGACAGCCTTTATCAACTGATCAAGGCAACCGGATGGGAGGCCGGCAGCGCCAATCAAGGCCCGCTATGGTCGCCTTTCAACGATCCGGCCGCAGTCACCCGGTACACCCAGACCTATCGCTATGATCGCGCTGGCAATCTCCTGGAACTGACTCACGAAGGCGAGCAAAAACACGGCCATCGCCTGCTCGCCGCCGCCCAAAGCAACCGCTGTCTCCCCGTGTTGAATGACGTGGAGCCGGACGAGGAAGATTTTCGCAACGGCTTCGATGCCAACGGCAATCTGCTCGCACTGCAACCCGGCCAATCTTTGCACTGGGATCTGCGCAACCAGTTGCGCGAAGTCAGAGCGGTTGAGCGTGACGGCGCGGCTGACGACAGCGAGCGCTACGTCTACGGCGCCGACGGCATGCGCCTGCGCAAAATCCGGCAAACGCAAACCAATGCCCGGACGCTGATCGCCGAAACCCGTTATCTGCCTAACCTGCAAATCCGCACCCACAGCGGCACGGGCGAAACGTTGCAGATCATCAGCGTTCAGGCCGGGCGCAGCAGTGTGCAGGTGTTGCACTGGGAATCCGAACCGCCCAACGACATCAACAACGATCAACTGCGTTACAGCCTCAGCGACCATTTGGGTTCGTGCGCGCTGGAACTCGACAGGGAGGGCCTGGTAATCAGTCATGAGCGCTATCACCCGTTTGGCACCACCGCGTGGTTTGCCGGGCGCGAAGAGATCGAGGCGAGTTACAAAATCCTCCGCTATTCGGGCAAGGAGCGGGATGCGACGGGGCTTTATTACTATGGGTTCAGGTATTACGTGGCGTGGTTGCAGCGGTGGTTAAATCCTGATCCCGCCGCAGACGCCGCCGGGTTGAATTACTTTCGCTTTGTCGACGGCAATCCGGTCATGAATATTGACCCTGACGGACTGAATTCAGAAAGAGCGCAAGATCTATGGCGGTTACTCCGCCACAGTGTTGTCAATGAGAAGCGAGACATCGTCACAATGGTTCCCGGCATTATCGCTGTCTCTCTTGAGGGAGACGCCGATTATTTCCAAGCGAGGGGATTTGACCAATCTCGCAGATTCATCGGCAAGAGGACACTTATGTATCTTTCGATCGATTCGAGTTACGAAGGCAAAATAGCTGGTGGCGACCAGCCTGTGCGCCTGAAATCGGGATCAGCTAGCCATTTGAATGCGGCGATCAACAAAGCGGACGCCAGGTGGAGCGCCTACCTCAATGGCGGTTTTTACAATCTCCAGCAGCGAGCTTCCAGGCAAGCACCTAAATGGGCTTCGATTGGTACCAGCTTCGTCGATGGGCAATACCGACCATCACTGCCCCTTCCTGCTGCCTACGCTGACGCGTATGTCGATTTGAAAATGAGCAATGGCTCGCTCATTCAGACGGCCCCCTTGCTTGCCAAAAACGGTGAAGCGCAATTTACCGAGATGCGTCTTCAAGAGGCCAGATTCAAATTCAATGCAAAGGCCAATCTTCCAGGTGAGCTTGGGCACGCCGATCAACCCAACAATCGCTCGGCAATCAGCCTTCTGAACAAAGAAAGCGAAGTCAAAGACCGCACACGACTGGTGATTGGAATCGGCGACTCCCGTCGCAAAGATGATTCTTCCGGATTCACCATGCCAGAGTGGTCAGACGTCATGGCCAGAATCGACCGTTTGAATAAAGTACCAGGCGAGTCGTTTAATCTGGACGGCGGGGACTCCACTGCGCTGGGTGTGTTGAGCCGATCGGGTTTCTTGTTTATGGATGCGGGCGCCCCAGGCAATCCAAATCGATCGACAGGCAGCTTCATTGCGTTCTCGAAAAAATCCCCCTGAAAGCGAGACTGACCGCGAAAGCGTCGACACAATCAGCATCTTCCGTGGCTGCCACTGCGCCATCGCGAGCAGGCTCACTCCTACAAAGGTGCGCGGCCCCTGACGCTTCACGCACATGACGAAATTGTAATTCCCTCATCACCTTGGCGTTATCCGCAGCTTGCAACGATGTGACCCGGCGACCAATGCCGGCGGGCCCTTGCCTGTCGCACAACAAAACCCACGCCGAAGCACGTTCCCGTTCTGCCGAACCCAAGGAGTGTTTGATGGTTAACCCTAGAAAAATATCGATGGCCGCTTTAGCGGTAGTGGTCGGCTCAGGGCCGTCCGTGGTGTTTGCAGAAGACAAGCCCGAAGGCTTTGTCGAAGGCAGCAGCCTGACGGTGCTAAACCGCAATTTCTACTTCAATCGTGATCATCGCAATGGCCAGTCCAGCCCCACCGGCAACGGTTATTCCGAAGCCTGGGCGCATGCCGTGATCAGCAAGTTCGAATCCGGTTTCACCCAGGGCACCGTCGGCGTCGGTGTCGATGCGTTTGCGATGATCGGGCTGAAACTCGATACCGGTGACGGGCGCAACGGTGGGCGCAGTTCGTTTGATGTGTTGCCGGTCAACAGTGACGGCGAGGCGCGGGACGAATACACCAAGGTCGGTGGCGCTGCGAAAATCCGGGCGTTCGATACGGTGGTCAGGGTCGGTGATGTGTTCCCGGCCAACCCGATGGTCGCGGCCGGTGATTCGCGCTTGCTGCCGGAAAGTTTTCGCGGCGTGACGGCGACCAACACCAGCATCGAAGGTCTGTCGGTGCAGGGTGGCCGGTTGCATGCAATGAGCCAACCGGTGTCCAGCGACATGCGCGAGAACTTCGCGACCTTCTACGCAGGCCCGGTCAATTCGCCGTGGATCGCGTATGGCGGCGGCGATTACGTGCTGAACAAAAACCTCAGTTTCAGCTTGTATTCCAGCCGTCTCAAGGATGCGTGGAATCAGTATTACGCCGGTACCGCCTGGACCTATCCGCTGTCCGATGATCTGTCGCTGTTCGGTGGGCTGAACTATTACAAGGCCGTCGATGAAGGCAAACAACTGCTCGGCGAGTTCGACAACAACATCTGGAGCGGCCGCGTTGGCGTAAAACTCGGCGCCCACTCCGTCGCCCTCTCCCACCAGCGCAACAACGGCAATGACGACTTCGATTACCTGCGCCAGTCCGACTCGATCTTCCTCGACAACTCGATTCAGTACAGCGATTTCAACTCGCCGAAAGAGCGTTCGTGGATGGTGCGTTATGACCTCGACATGAGCACTTACGGCGTGCCGGGTTTGTCGTTCATGACTCGCTACGCGCGTGGCACCGACGCTGATTATTCCAACGCCAACGCCGTGTACATGCGCCGTGATGCCGAGGGTAATCCGCTGACTGATCAGAAGCGTTGGGAGCGCGATGTGGAAGTCAAATACGTGGTTCAGAGCGGTTCGATGAAAGACCTGTCACTGCGCTTGCGCCAGGCCACCACCCGCGCCACGGCGTTCGAGTCGGATCTGGATGAAGTGCGGGTGATTGTCGAGTATCCGCTGGCGATTCTTTGATTGCGCGGTTGATGCAAATTCACCTTTAGAAGCTCCTTGCTCCTTTGGTAAGAGGTGAATCTTTTGGCGTCCTTCGGGGCGCTTTTTTTGCTCTGCGGTCGCGACATAATCAACCCGCTATCGAGACAACCTAGCGGGTAGCTGATTAAGCCAAGCTTTAGCGTAAAGGCAGCATCAGGGTTATAGGCGAAATGTCGGGGCACGGAATGAATCCCGCGTACTTGATATAAAAGCTCGACAGCCGATCATTCAAGGGATGAACAATTATTGCGCTGGATCCGATCGACTGGGACGCGTTGAGGGCTCTTTCAATCGCATCTTGCAGTAAATCGACAGCGAAACCTTGGCCCTGAGCTTCGCGCGTTACCCCCATACGCCCCAATAGAGTGACCGGATGGACACTGGGCGAGTTGCGTTGACGGCTTTTCGGCATGACGCTGGCACGGGCGACTGATCCGCTGGAAAGCGTGTAGTAGGCCATCAGATTCGACGTGCCTTTGAGGCAGCTGACGTAAACAACAGCCTGCTTGGTGGATTGGGCTTTTCGCGCCCTCCTCAGCAGGTATTGGTCAATGGTCACCTCACCAGAATCGAAGGCATCGAGTTCGTGTCGGTCGTTCAGCTTCTCGGGGGCGGTCAACTCCAACGTTTTGGACGTGCGAGCAGTTGGTGCAGGCATTCGTTACCTCGAGCCGGATTGGCTTCAATAGCCTGTTCGAATGCGTCAAATGCGCCGTCGTCGAGAAGGAACAGTCGTTTATCCAGAATCACCTCTTCAGCTTTTTGGCAGGCAGCTTCCAGGATAAAACTTGTGCGATCACGACCAGACATGGCAGCCGCCAGATCGATCAGATTACGTTTCTTTTCGTCCGCTCTCATGTTGATTGGAACGGGTTTGGATTTTTCAACACTTTCAGTTGTGGACATTGTTCTGTTTCCCATCTGGGTAGGTGATGCTGGAACTGGAGCCTCCTTATGGCGTTAGCACATCAGATTTTGTTTATTTTTCATTTTCTGACTCCTTGAGTGGCCCGGAGAGGTTTAGGCCATGCTCTTAACGTGAGATCTAACGTTTGAGGTGCGAAACCATGAGAGCGGCTTCGGAGTCGATTCTATACCGACCGTGTAGCCAATGCATATACGCGTATAGCTTTCAGATACACGGTCGTTTTGTTTACCTATTACGAGAAAAAGATCCTCGCCAAAGGACCTTCGCCTACGTCGTGACCTCCACGTTATCCAGCGCTTTGTTCACCGCCAGCTCGCCAAGCATGACGACCTGCGCAATCCCCAACAGCGTCTTGCGGTGGGTGCCTTCCAGCATCGCCGCGAAGTCGCCGAGCATCACTGTGGCCGACGACAGCGATTCGCTGGCGTTGGCCAGTAATGATTCGGTGTCGGCTTTGGGATTGACCAGGAACATCTGGTTGGGGATGTATGGCGCGGACATGATGGCGGCTGAGGGTTTGAGGTAGAAATCGAGGGCGCGGTCGGCGGCTTCGTGGAGTTTTCTAGTCTCAATGGAAACGTAGGGGGATGTTGAGTTGGCGTCGGGGATGGCGTCTGTTTCGGGGGGATTAGGGGTTGGCTTTTTCATGGTGTATCTCCAGTCTTGCGGTGGAGCTGGCCCTTTCGGTTCCACGCGAGGGGTGGCAGCTGTACGCAGGTTGGAACCCGGGGACCAGAGAAAACCCGGCAGACTCGAAGTCTCCCGCGCACAGCCGCCATAACAGAGTGCACACCATGAAGGTGCGCAAGCATACGTCATGAAAGCCACTTTTGCGCTTCTTGGGTCCCGGGGTTCCAATCCCGATCGCTGAATTGGCAGCGACCCACACACACTAGAGAGCCAACGTCCGACGGACAACCTGAAAACATTGTGGGAAGGTTCCGCAATTCCCACACAACCTTTAAACATCACGAATTGAAATACACAACGTGCGCCATCAGCTCCCGCCGTTCCGACACACGCCCATCACGTTGTACTTGATGGTGTTGAGCTGCCCCTTGGAGTCCTCATAAGTCATGGCGGTCGGCACGACTTTGCACGCAGGCTGTGGCTTCACCACGCTCACCACTTTGACCACGTCCAGCTTCATTCCGTATTCGTAATCCTTCACCACCGGCGGCGCTTTGCCCTGGTTGGCGGCGTACTGTTCCATGGCTTTGCCGTTGGCGCTGAACGCGCGTTCAAAGGTGCGGTCACCACCGCCTTCGGCCAGCACATTCACCGACATCGCCATGACCGCGGCGAATGCGATCAACTTGAGTACTTTCATGTCCATTTCCTTCCCGTCCGGGCGTAAAAAAAGCCCGGCATCGATGCGCGATATCGGGCTTCTATAAAGGCAGCAGGCTTACAGGTCGCGGGTCTTGTCGTCTTTCTTGTCAGTGACGACAACCGGGTTGCCGGCGGCTTTTTCCTTGGCGACGAACAACTCCATGGAGCGGTCGTTGCTGCTCATCATCCGCTCGAATGTGCGGTCACCGCCGCCTTCGGCCAGGGCCACGGAAGAGATCGCCAGAGCGGCAGCGAAGGCCGTGAGTCGGGTAAGTTTCATCTTTGATTCCTCGTTTAAGTAACTGACGGGATCAAAGTAACAAGGCGCACCTTTCGTGACGGTGGCGGGGAAATTACATATCCGTTATGTGCCTGCCCAATCGTCTGGATGGCCGCAAAACTACTGTGGGAGCGAGCTTGCTCGCGAAGAGGCCGTATCAGTCGACTGATTAGTCGAATGACACAACGCCTTCGCGAGCAAGCTCGCTCCCACAGGGGGATTAACTATTGAATTGGAACAGCGTCCTCATCCCGGCGATGGGCGAGTTGATAGAGCGCCGGCAAGATCAGCAGCGTCAGGATCGTGGAGGACAAAATACCGCCGATCACCACGGTCGCCAGTGGCCGCTGCACCTCCGCACCCGTGCCGGTCGCCAGCGCCATCGGAATAAACCCCAGCGACGCCACCAGCGCTGTCATCAACACCGGCCGCAAACGCGTCAACGCACCCTCATGGATCGCGTCCGAAAGCGGCCGCCCCTCCTCGCGCAAATTACGAATAAACGCAATCATCACCAACCCGTTCAACACCGCCACACCGGACAACGCGATAAACCCGACACCAGCGGAAATCGACAGCGGAATATCGCGCAGCCACAGCGCCATGACCCCACCGGTCAAGGCAAACGGAATCCCGGTAAACACCAGCAAGCCGTCCTTCAGGTTGTTGAACATCATGAACAACAACCCGAACACCAGCAGCAGCGCCACCGGCACCACGATCTGCAAGCGCTTGGCCGCCGATTGCAGTTGCTCGAACTGCCCGCCCCAACTGGTCCAGTAACCGGCAGGGACCTGCACGTCACGTTCGATCACTTCGCCGGCCTCGCTGACGAATGAACCGATATCACGCCCGCGCACGTTGGCGCTGACGATCACCAGACGCTTGCCGTTCTCGCGGCTGACCTGATTCGGCCCGAGCACCAAATCGAGGCTGGCGACGTCTTGCAGCGCGATGAAACCGATCTGATTGGCCGCGCCATTCACCGCAGGCACCGGAATCAGCAGCGCCGACAAGCCGTCGATGTCCTTGCGCATGGCATCGGACAGGCGCACGACCATATCGAAACGCCGATCACCCTCATACAACGTCCCGGCCTGACGACCACCGACCGCAACGGCAATGGTGTCCTGCACATCACCGACGTTGAGTCCGTAACGCGCGGCTTTATCGCGATCGATGTTGATGGTCAGCACCGGCAACCCGGTAGTCTGCTCGACCTTCACTTCGGATGCGCCGTTGACCTTCTGCATGGCAGCGGCGATTTTCGCCGCCGTGGCATTGAGCACGCCCATGTCATCGCCGAACACCTTCACCGCGACATCACTGCGCACGCCGGAAATCAGTTCGTTGAAGCGCAATTGAATCGGCTGCGACAGTTCATAGTTGCTGCCCGGCAGTGTCGCGGCGGCGGCTTGCAGCTCGGCCATCAAAGTTTCGCGGGACTTGCCCGGATCCGGCCACTGCTCTTTCGGCTTGAGCATCACATAGCTGTCGGAGATATTCGGCGGCATCGGATCGGAAGCGATTTCGGCGGTACCGGTGCGGGCAAACACGCGCTCGACTTCCGGCACCTTCGCCAGAATCAACGTCTCCAGTCGCTGCTGCATATCCACCGATTGCGTCAGGCTGGTGCCCGGCACGCGCAGCGCTTGCAGGGCAAAATCACCTTCGCTGAGGCTTGGCACAAACTCGCTGCCCATGCGACTGGTGAGCACGCCGCTGAGCACGATCACACCCAACGCCGCGCTCACGGCCACCGCGCGATTGGACATCACCCACGCCAGCGCCGGCGCATACACACGACGCGCGCCGCGCATCACCGCGCCCTCTTCTTCCTTGACCTTGCCGGTCACGAACAAAGCAATGGCCGCCGGTACAAAGGTCACCGACAACAGCATCGCACCAAGCAACGCAATCACTACGGTGAACGCCATCGGGTGGAACATTTTTCCTTCGACGCCGCTGAGCGCGAAGATCGGCAGGTACACCACCATGATGATCAACTGCCCGAAAATCAGCGGTCGCCGCGCCTCTTTTGCCGCCGCAAAGACTTCTTTGAAGCGTTCGGCGCGGGTCAACAAACGTCCGTGATGCTGCTGCGCATGGGCGAGTCGGCGCAGGGTGTTTTCGACAATCACCACCGCACCGTCGACGATGATGCCGAAGTCCAGCGCGCCGAGGCTCATCAGGTTGGCGCTGACCTTGTTGCTGAACATCCCGGTGAAGGTGAACAGCATCGACAGCGGAATCACCATCGCGGTAATCAGTGCCGCGCGGATGTTGCCGAGGAACAGGAACAGAATCGCGATCACCAGAATCGCGCCTTCGATGAGGTTCTTTTTCACCGTGGCGATGGCTTTGTCGACCAGGTGCGTACGGTCGTACACCGGCACCGCGATCACGCCTTGCGGTAAGGACTTGTTGATCTGCTCCAGCTTGCTGGCCACTGCTTGGGAGACCGTGCGGCTGTTCTCGCCGATCAGCATAAACACGGTGCCGAGCACCACTTCGCGACCGTTTTCCGTGGCCGCACCGCTGCGCAATTCGCGACCGATTTCCACGGTGGCGACGTTCTTCACCCGGATCGGTGTGCCGTCGACATTGGCCATGACAATGTTGGCGATGTCCTCGGTGCTCGCCACTTGCCCCGGCGCGCGGATCAGCAATTGCTCGCCGCTGCGCTCGTTGTAACCGGCGCCGACGTTGGCATTGTTGCGCTCCAGCGCGGTGACCAGATCGGTCAGCGTCAGCTTATAAGCGGCAAGGCGTTTCGGGTCCGGCGCAATCTGGTATTCCTTGGCGAAGCCGCCGATGGTGTTGATCTCGGCGACACCGGGTACGTTGCGCAATTGCGGCTTGATGATCCAGTCCTGAATCACCCGCAGATCGGTCGGTGTGTACGCACTGCCATCGTCCTTGAGTGCGCCCTCCTTCGCCTCGACCGTCCACAAAAAGATCTCGCCGAGACCGGTGGAAATCGGCCCCATCACCGCCTCCGCGCCTTCGGGCAATTGCTCCTTGGCGATCTGCAAACGCTCGTTGACCAGTTGGCGGGCGAAGAACAGGTCGGTGCCGTCCTTGAAGATCACCGTGACTTGCGACAGCCCCGAGCGCGACAGCGAACGGGTCTGCTCCAGCGCCGGCAGACCGGCCATCGCGGTTTCAATCGGGAAGGTGATGCGCTGCTCGGTTTCCAGCGGCGAGAACCCGGCGGCGCCGGTGTTGATCTGCACCTGGACGTTGGTAATGTCGGGCACGGCGTCGATCGGCAGCTTTTGATAACTGGCGATGCCGAGGCCGGCCATGAGCAGAACGGCGAGCAGGACGATGATGCGCTGCTCGATGGCAAACTGGATCAGGCGTTCGAACATGGGAGTCTTCCGGATCAGTGGCTGTGCTCGGCTGAGGCTTTGCCCAGTTCCGATTTGAGGACGAAACTGCCGGCGCTGGCGACTTGCACGCCCGGTTCCAGGCCCTGGATGATTTCCACGTGACCGGCTGCGCGACTGCCCAGCTCAACCGGGCGCGCTTCGAAACCGTCGTCGGTGCGCACGAACACCGTGGGTTTGTCCTCGACGGTCTGGATCGCGGTTTCCGGCACGGCGACTTTCGCTTCACGGCTGTCGGTCGCCACCAACGCGGTGACAAACAGACCGGGGCGCCATGAGCCTTGCGGGTTTTCCAGGGTGACGCGAACGGTCGCAGTGCGGGTTTGTTCGCCGAGCAAGCTGCCGACATAAGCCACGCTGCCGACCACTTCAGCGTTCAGTTCGGGCGCGCTGACAGTGACCGTTTTACCCACTTGCACCTTGTTCAAGTCCTTCGGCGACACACCGAACGTCACCCACACTCGCGACAAATCCGAGAGGGTGAACGCCGCCGTGGTTTCATCGACCACCTCGCCCGGCGTCAGGTGTTTTTCCACCACCACACCATCGAACGGCGCGCGCAATTCATAGCGATTGCCGCCGGTAGCAACCACGCTGCCGCTGAGCGCGCTAATTTTCTGCCGGGCATTGCTCACGGCGATTTCCGCCTCTTGCAAAGCCTGACGCGCCTGGAGGAAATCCTGCTCGGCGGAGATCTTGTCCTGCCAGAGTTTTTTCTCCCGTTCATAAGTGGTGCGCGCCAAGGCCAAACGACGTTGCGCGGCGGCTTGCTCGCTGCGCTGATCAGAGATTTGCTGACTGGCGATCACCGCCAGCAACTGGCCCTTCTTCACTGTCTGCCCGAGGTTGACTGCCACCGACTCGACCACACCCGGGACGCGCGGCACCACGTGAGCGGTGCGGTCTTCGTCGAAGCGCACTTCGCCGGGGAACGGCAGGCCGAGGCTGATGTTTTGCGGCTTTGCTTCGGTGAGTTGAATGCCGGCAGCGGTGATCTGCTCGGCGCTTAACTCGATGTGCCCCTCTTCGGCATGCTCAGCCGCTGCACCTTCTTGCGCGTGATCGGCGTGTTCAGCGGCCTCATCGGCATGGGCGTCGATGCTTGCGTTACCCGCCCACTGCGAGCCGATACCAATGCCCAGTGCCAATGTCGCCACCGCGACCACCATCAGTTTTTTATCCATGAAAACTCCTCTGCGCCGTGCCTGCGCGCAGTTGTCTGAAAAGTGAAATTCAAGGGCGGACGCTGAGGTCGCCGAAGATCCGTTCGATGCGTACACGGGCGTCGGTCGCCTCGCTGACGGCCTGGATGTACTGGCTTCGCGCAGCGATCAAGGTGCGTTGCGCATCGAGCACATCGAGGAAGCCGAACTTGCCCATTTCGAAACCGCGCGTTGCACTGTCGACCGCACTTTGCGCGGCGGGCAGGATGGTCTGGTTGAACGCTGTGACTTCGCCGTTGGCGGTCTGCCATTGCTCGAGGCTGGTCTGGATTTCCGTGCGCAATCGCAGCTCGGTGGCGTTGCGCAGATCCCGCGCCTGATCGGTTCGGCGCGCTGCGGCGAGCACGTTGCCTTGATTGCGATTGAACAGCGGAATCGGCATCGACAGCCCGACCACGTTGACCCGCTCGCGCTCGGTTTCGCTGTACTGGCTGCCGATGCTCACGGTCAGGTCGGGAATGCGCTGGGATTTTTCCAGGCCCAATGACGCTTCGCGTTGATCGATCTGCAGTTTGGCCAGACGCAGTTCGGCGGTCTCGTTCAGACGTTCGAGCAATCGTGTCGGTGGAGGAACGTCCGGCATGCTTTGCGTGGGTGCCTGCACCTTGGTCGATGTCGGCAACGGCGCGCCCATGACTTGCGCCAATTGTTGGTACGCGGTGGCCTGATCGCGCTCTGCCCGGCTCAGTTCAAGGCGCACTTCCGAGAGTTGCACTTGCGCCCGCGTGCCTTCGACCGGCGACGATTTACCCGCCTCGATCCGTCCTTGCGCCACGCGCACACCGTGCTCGGCCAATTGCAGGGATTGCCGGGCCAGCTGCAAACGCTGCTGCGCGGTTTGCGCGCTGTTGAACGCCTGAATCACATCGGCACGCAAGGCATTGCGCTTGCGCTCCAGTTCGATGCCGGCAGCGTCCTGCGCGCGGCTGGCGACGTCGATGCGTGCGCCGCGTTTGCCGCCCAGTTCGATCGGCTGACTGAGCATCACCGTGGTTGTGCGCGAATTGCGGCGAGTGTCTTCGGCTTCCCAGGAAATCTCGGGATTAGGGATCAGGCCAGCCTGCTGACGATCACCTTGGGCGATGCCGATTTCCCACTGCGCAGCGGCCAGCTCCGGGTTGCCGGCGAAGGCACTTTGCAGGGCTTGATCCAGCGTCAGGGGCGCTGCGTTTGCAAGGCTGGTACAGGCCAGCAACAGGATGCCGCTGGCGGTTTTTTTCAGGCGTGATCGCGCCGTCAGTTCTATTAAACCGGGCAATGGAAGACTTCCTTTATTCAAGTATCTCGGATGCCGCCACGGTAGGGTTTTGAACTTATCGACAAGGTGACTGGAACATTACAAATCCGTTATCCACGGTTTGGGGAAGTTGTTTTGTTCTAGGATGCGAAGTGCTAGCGGCGTTATCGAAATACATCGAAACAAAAACACGCTAGTTATCTGCTGAATTGCACTTGCCGGAATCAAACTCATGGGGATTTTGTTGCTTGTGCTGCGACCGACTGTCGCAGAGCACCGTTTTAAAGCGCTTGGCGGTTGACCCTATAGCCACTACAACCTTTATCGTCCGGACTTCCCCTCACTCCAGCCCTCTCCCGGGGGGAGAGGGAGCCGACCGAGATGTCTGGCGTTATATATCGACCTGTTACATCTAGTCGATTATGGATTCAGTAAATTTTTTTCACGTCGGCGTAGTTCTGAAATATCCCGCATTCAGTCCCCTCTCCCTCTGGGAGAGGGTTAGGGTGAGGGTGTTTTAAATTAGATACCCATTAATTAAAAGTGGTGAAAGATCATGCGAATCCTTGTCGTCGAGGACGAGCTTAAAGCTGCCGAATACTTGCATCAGGGTTTGACCGAAAGTGGTTATGTCGTTGACCACGCCGCCACCGGTGCCGATGGCCTGCATCTGGCGCAACAGCACGCCTATGACCTGATTATTCTCGACGTGAACCTGCCGGAACTCGACGGTTGGGGCGTGCTGGAACAACTGCGTCGCACCCACGCCACACGGGTGATGATGCTCACCGCGCGCGGGCGCCTGGCCGACAAGATTCGTGGCCTGGATCTGGGCGCCGACGATTATCTGGTCAAGCCGTTCGAGTTTCCCGAACTGCTGGCGCGGGTGCGCACCTTGATGCGCCGCAGCGAAAACATCCCGGTGCCGCAAGTTTTGAAAGTGGCCGATCTGGAGCTCGATCCGGGCCGCCATCGCGCGTTTCGCGGGCAACAGCGGATCGACCTGACCACCAAGGAATTCGCTCTGCTGCATCTGCTGATGCGCCAGTCCGGCGAAGTGCTGACGCGCACACAAATCATCTCGTTGGTGTGGGACATGAATTTCGACTGCGACACCAACGTGGTCGAAGTGTCGATCCGCCGCTTGCGGGCGAAGATCGACGACCCGTTCGACAGCAAACTGATCCACACCCTGCGCGGTGTCGGCTATGTGCTGGAGGCGCGGGAATGAAGCCGGCCAGCCTGTCGATGCGCCTCGGTTTGACGGTGAGTATTCTCGGTGCGCTGCTGGTGGTGTTTCTGGCGATCCTTGCCTATTTCGCGTTGACCCATGAGCTCAATGCGCTGTCGCGCGACAGTCTCGAGAAGAAGATGGCGCAGGTCGAACACAGCTTGTCGCTGTACGTCGATGCCAATGAGATCAGCGGCAAGCCGCACATTTTGCTCGATCAGGTCATGGGCCATGACAACCTCACTTTGACGATTTATGACCGTTTGAATTTGCGCTCGCCGCTGCTCAAATCCGGTAGCGGTTTGACTGATCCACGGGTTGAATTGAAAGCGGTGCGGGCGACCACAGATCAATTGACTTACTCCGACAGCCTGGATGCTGAAAGCGCAAAGTTCCTCACCGCTTCGAAGCTGATTCGTCTCAAGGACGGCAATCGCGTGCCGGTGCTGCTGTCGATGGACAACGCCCACGATCAGGCCCTCCTCAGCGCGTATCTGCGCTCGACGCTGATTGCCTTGCCGTTGTTGCTGGTGTTTATCGGCCTGACCGCTTGGGGCGCGGTGCAGCGTGGTTTGGCGCCGCTGCGCGAGTTCCGCAAAGTGGCGGCGATGGTCTCTACCCAGGATCTGGAACACCGGCTGTCGGTGGTAAACATGCCGCAAGAGTTGAGTGAACTGGCGCAGGGCATCAACTTCATGCTGCATCGGCTGGATGCCGGGGTGCAGCAGTTGTCGCAGTTCTCTGATGACTTGGCGCATGAGCTGCGTACGCCGATCAATAACCTGATGGGCAAGGCGCAGGTGACCCTTTCGCGCGAGCGCTCGGTGGATGAGTACAAAGATGTGTTGGTGTCATGCACCGAGGAACTGGAGCGCGTGGCGCGGATTGTCTCGGACATGCTGTTTCTGGCACAGGTCAGTCATCCATCGGCGCTGGCGCCGTTTGAAGCGGTGGCGCTGGAGGTTGAAGTCGCGAAAGTGGCCGAGATGTTTTCGTTGTCGGCGCAGGATAAGCAGATCCATTTGAATGTTGTTGGTAGCGCGGCGGTGATGGGCGATCGGTTAATGATTCAGCGGGCTATTTCCAATCTGCTGTCCAACGCGCTGCGCCATTGCCCGAACGGGAAAACCGTGACGCTGCTGATTGAACAGAGTGCGACTCAGGCCTCCCTCCTGGTCAGCAACCCCGGCGCCGGGATTGAGGCGCAGCATCTGCCGCATCTGTTCGACCGCTTCTACCGCGTCGACAGCAGCCGCTCACGCTCACAGGGCAGCACCGGATTGGGGCTGGCGATCGTGCGCTCGATCATGAGCCTGCATCAGGGTGTGGCGGAGGTTAAGAGTTTGCCGGGGGCGATGACCGTGTTCCGGCTTGGGTTTCCTGCGGCGACACCAACGGCCCCTTCGCTTGCAGGCAAGCTCCCACAGTGATTTGCGGGGTACTCAGGTTTGTGGACACCACTGAAACCTGTAGGCCTTCGCCTGTTCGCGATGGCGGTGGGTCCTGCAAAATCTGCACTGCCTGATACTCAGCCTTCGCGAGCAAGCTCGCTCCCACAGGGACCGTAGTCATTCACAAAATATGTGGACACCGCCAGAACCTGTGGGAGCGAGCTTGCTCGCGAAAGCGGTAAATCAGGCACCAACAAAAACGGCACCTTCCGGTGCCGTTCGCCTTTCACACTTCCCCTATCACTTGCGTGCATCCGCCCAGGATTTCAGCAGTTCGTTGTAGCTCACGGTCTCGCCCTTCGGCTTCTCGTTGGCCAGTTTCGGTTTCGGTGCGCCCGGTTGATCGAACCAGTATTGCGCGTCGCGCTCTGGATTCATCTTCGGCGCACAAACAGCTTGGGCCTTGGAGCGTTCGAGGCGCGTCATGATCGCGTCCTGATCCTTGGCCAAACCGTCGAGCGCCTGTTGCGGGGTCTTCTCGCCGCTCGCCGCTTCGGCGATATGGCTCCACCACAGTTGCGCCAGCCGCGGATAGTCCGGCACGTTGGTCCCGGTCGGGGTCCATTGCACGCGGGCCGGGCTGCGGTAGAACTCGACCAGGCCACCGAGTTTCGGCGCCAGATCAGTCATCGCCTGCGAGTTGATGTCCGACTCGCGAATCGGCGTCAGGCCGACGATGGTTTTCTTCAGCGACACGGTTTTCGAGGTCACGAACTGCGCATACAACCACGCCGCCAGCTTCTGTTTTTCAGGCGTGGATTTCATGAACGTCCACGAACCCACGTCCTGATACCCGAGCTTCATGCCCTCCTCCCAATACGGCCCACGCGGCGACGGCGCCATGCGCCATTTCGGCGTGCCGTCGGCGTTGACCACCGGCAGGCCCGGTTTGGTCATGTCGGCGGTGAACGCGGTGTACCAGAAGATCTGCTGAGCAATGTTGCCCTGCGACGGCACCGGACCGGACTCGGAGAAGGTCATGCCCGCCGCTTCCGGTGGCGCGTACTTCTTCAGCCAGTCGACATACTTGGTGGTGGCGAACACCGCCGCTGGGCCATTGGTGTCGCCGCCGCGAGTCACGCTGGAACCGACTGGATGGCAATCCTCGACACGAATCCCCCACTCGTCCACCGGCAAACCGTTGGGCAAACCTTTGTCGCCGCCACCGGCCATGGAGAACCAGGCATCGGTGAAACGCCAGCCCAGCGACGGGTCTTTCTTGCCGTAGTCCATGTGCCCGTAAACGCGTTTGCCGTCGATTTCCTTGACGTCTTCGCTGAAGAATTTGGCGATGTCTTCATAGGCCGACCAGTTCACCGGCACGCCCAATTCGTAGCCGTACTTTTCCTTGAACTTGGCTTTCAGATCGGCGCGTTCAAACCAGTCAGCACGGAACCAGTACAGGTTGGCGAATTGCTGGTCGGGCAGTTGATAGATCTTGCCGTCCGGCGCGGTGGTGAACGAGATGCCGATGAAGTCCTTGATGTCGAGGGTCGGCGAGGTGAAGTTCTTGCCTTCGTTGGCCATCAGGTCAGTGATCGATTCGGTCTTGCCGTAGCGAAAGTGCGTACCGATCAGGTCCGAGTCGTTGACCCAGCCGTCATAGATGTTTTTGTCGGACTGCATCACCGTCTGCATTTTTTCCACCACGTCGCCTTCCTGCAGCAGGTCGTGGGTGAGCTTGATCCCGGTGATTTCGCTGAACGCCTTGGCGAGCACTTTCGACTCGTATTCGTGGGTGGTCAGGGTCTCGGAAACGACCTTGATGTCCATGCCGCGAAACGGCTCGGCGGCCTTGATGAACCACTTCAATTCTTCGAGTTGCTGCTCGGCCGTCAGGGTCGACGGTTTGAATTCACTGCCGATCCATTTTTTCGCCGCGTCTTCGTAGGCATCCGCCCACGCGGCGGCGCTCAAACCGCTGAGTGCCAGCATGGCTGCCAATGAAATGCTATGTCGCAGCTTATTGTTTTTGTCGAACATAGAGACCTCCTGTTTAGGATTTCGGAGCACGGTTGCCGATTGACTCGACTAGCCCCAACGCATCACAGCCAACAGCCACACCAGGGACAACGCGGACGCCACCCAGATGCTCCAGTCGGTGGCGCCGATCACCAGCAAATGCAGGTAGGCGCTGCCGAGAAGACCGATAAACAAGCGATCGCCACGGGTGGTGGCAATCGGCAGAAAACCTCGCCGCAGGATGCTCGGCGAACGCAGTTCCCAAGTGGTCATGCCGACCAGAATCAGGCCGATGACGATGAAGAATGCTGCGGTAGGCGTGGTCCAGCTCATCCATTCCATCATCAGCTCCTCAGACCCGACCGAGGGCAAAGCCCTTGGCCACGTGGTTGCGAACAAACCAGATCACCAGCATGCCCGGCAGAATAGTCAACACCCCCGCCGCTGCCAGTACGCCCCAATCGATACCCGACGCCGACACCGTGCGCGTCATGACGGCAGCGATTGGCTTGGCGTTTACCGAGGTCAGGGTGCGCGCGAGCAGCAGTTCGACCCAGGAAAACATGAAGCAGAAAAACGCCGTGACACCGATGCCCGAGCCAATCAGCGGGATGAAAATCTTCACGAAGAACTTGGGGAAACTGTAGCCATCGATGTAGGCGGTTTCGTCGATTTCCTTCGGCACCCCGGACATGAAACCTTCGAGAATCCACACCGCCAGCGGCACGTTAAACAGGCAATGCGCCAAGGCCACGGCGATGTGCGTATCGAACAGACCGATCGACGAATACAGCTGAAAGAACGGCAGCAGAAACACCGCCGGCGGTGCCATGCGGTTGGTCAGCAGCCAGAAGAACAAGTGCTTGTCGCCGAGAAAACGATAGCGGGAAAACGCATAGGCCGCCGGCAACGCCACGCTCAGCGAGATCACCGTGTTCAAACTCACGTAATACAGCGAGTTGAGATAACCGGTGTACCAGCTCGGGTCGGTGAAGATCACTTTGTAGTTCGCCAGCGTGAAGTCCTGTGGGAAAAGTGTCAGACCGCCAAGGATTTCGGTGTTGCTCTTGAACGACATGTTCAGCAGCCAATAGATCGGCACCAGCAGGAACAGGATGTACACCAGCAACGGAATAATCTTTCTCTTGCTCATGGCCGGGCCTCAGCGGTTGGCGTCGGAGTGCGTCATGGCGGTGTAGAACAGCCAGGACACCAACAGGATGATCAGGAAGTACACCAGCGAAAACGCCGCTGCCGGACCGAGGTCGAATTGCCCTACAGCCATCTGGGTCAACGTCTGACTCAAGAAGGTCGTGGCGTTACCCGGCCCGCCGCCGGTAAGCACGAATGGCTCGGTGTAGATCATGAAACTGTCCATGAAGCGCAGCATCACCGCGATCAGCAGCACGCTCTTCAGCTTGGGCAACTGAATGTGCCTGAACACCGCCCAGGCCGAGGCGCGGTCGATGCGCGCGGCCTGGTAATACACGTCGGGAATTGCGCGCAAACCGGAGAAACACAGCAGCGCCACCAATGAAGTCCAGTGCCAGACATCCATCACCAGCACCGTCACCCAGGCGTCCATGGTGTTGGCCGCGTAGTTGTAGCTGACGCCCATCGCGTTAAGGCTGGAGCCGAGCAGACCAATGTCGGCACGGCCGAAAATCTGCCAGATCGTACCGACCACGTTCCATGGGATCAGCAGCGGAATCGCCAGAATGATCAGCACCACCGACGACCAGCGGCCCTTGGTCGGCATGGTCAGGGCGACGGCGATGCCCAGCGGAATTTCGATCAGCAACACGCAGGCCGAGTAGATGAACTGGCGCAGTAATGAGTCGTGCAAACGCGGATCGAGCAGCACTTGTTTGTACCAGTCGGCGCCGACGAAGTAGCGGCTGGACTGGTCGAAGATGTCCTGCACCGAATAGTTGACCACGGTCATCATCGGGATCACCGCACTGAACGCCACCAGCAGAAACACCGGCAACACCAGCCACCAGGCCTTATTGTTCTGCACCTTGTTCATGGCTGCACCTCATCGCCGGCTTCAAGCAAAAACTCATCGGCATAGACCATCAGCCACTGCGCCGGAAAACTGATGTACGCCGTGCCCTGCGGCACCGGTTTGTCTTCGGCCAGACGCACTTTCAGCGGTGCGCCATCGAGGTCGAGGGTCATGATCTTGTAGGTGCCGAGGTCTTCGACGTGTACGACGTTTGCCTGCATCGCGTCATCAAACGGCTCGTCCCAGACATGAATAAACTCCGGACGGATGCCGACCTTCAGATTTTTCCACTGACCGTGTTCGATATGTCGCTGCATGGCGTCGGACAACGGCAAGTGCGTCGAGGCGAAACCGACGCCGCCGGGTTGCGGCTGTACCTCGATCAGGTTCATCCCCGGGCTGCCGATGAAATAGCCGACAAAGGTGTGGCTCGGCCGTTCGAACAATTCCCGTGGCGTGCCGAACTGCACAATCTGACCGCCGTACATCACCGCAATCTTGTCGGCGAAAGTCGAAGCCTCCAGTTGATCGTGGGTGACGTAGACCATGGTGATGTTGAACTGCTCGTGGATCTGCTTGAGCTTGCGCCGCAGTTTCCACTTCAGGTGCGGGTCGATCACCGTCAGCGGCTCGTCGAACAGGATTGCGGAAACGTCGTCGCGGACCAGACCACGGCCCATCGAGACTTTCTGTTTTTCGTCGGCGGTGAGGTTGCGTGCCTTCTTGCTCAGCAGGTTTTGCAGGTCGAGCACTTCGGCAATTTCCTGCACCTTGCTGTGCACTTTCGCCTCGGCCATGCCCTGATTGCGCAAGGGGAAAGCCAAGTTATCGAACACGGTCATGGTGTCGTAGACCACCGGAAACTGGAAAACCTGGGCAATGTTGCGCTTCTCCGGCGTGAGGTCGTTGACCGCTTTGCCGTCGAACAACACATGGCCCTGCGAGGGGCTGAGCAGGCCGGAAATGATGTTGAGCAAAGTCGACTTGCCACAACCCGACGGCCCGAGCAAGGCGTAAGCACCGCCCTGCTCCCAGACGTGATCCATTTCGCGGATTGCATAATCCTCGGCGCCGCTAGGGGTTTTGCTGTAGCTGTGGGCGAGGTGCTGCAAACGGATTTCGGCCATCAGGCAACCCTCGCGACACGCCGGCCCGGTGCTTGCACCAGACGGCCCTGCGCATCGAAAACGAACAGTTTGTGGGTCGGGATGTAAATGCGGATCGGCGCATCGACGTCGTATTCGTGAACGCCGGGCAGGTGCAGCACCAACAGGAAATGCTCGTTGCGCACGTGCAGGAAGGTTTCCGAACCGCTGATCTCGGCGACTTCGACGGTCACTGCCAATTCCAGATCGTCATCGTTGCTCGGCACCAGCGAGATATGGCTGGGCCGCACGCCAAAACGGAACTCACCCTCGCCCACCGGACGCAGATCGACGTTTAACGGGAAGTGCACGAAGTTGGCAAAACTCACTTCGTTACCGGCAATGCGCCCGGGCATCAGGTTGATCGGTGGTTCGGAGAACAGCTCAGCAGCGAGTACGGTTTGCGGCTGGTGA
This sequence comes from Pseudomonas sp. 43A, assembly GCF_013363935.1. Taxonomy (NCBI): domain Bacteria; kingdom Pseudomonadati; phylum Pseudomonadota; class Gammaproteobacteria; order Pseudomonadales; family Pseudomonadaceae; genus Pseudomonas; species Pseudomonas sp. 43A. The sequence continues at coordinate 2,879,021 of NZ_CP054880.1, read as the reverse complement.
TACACCGAAGTCGACGGCCCGCTCTGAATCACCCGGCCTTCGTGAAGAATGGTCGTGGTGCCGCCGAGTGCCAGCGCTTCGTTGGGTTCGGTGGTGGCGTAGATCGCAATGGTGTGACGCGCCTTGAACAGCTCGCGCATTTCCTGACGCAGCTCTTCGCGCAGTTTGTAGTCGAGGTTGACCAGCGGCTCATCGAAGAGGATCAGCTCGGCGTCCTTGACCAGTGCGCGAGCCATGGCCGTGCGCTGCTGCTGACCGCCGGACAGTTCCAGCGGATAGCGCTGCAGAAACTTCTCGATGCGCAGCATCTTCGCGGTTTCCTGCACTTTGCTGTGAATGATCTCTTTGGACACACCGGCCTGGCGCAGCGGCGAGGCGATGTTCTCGAACACGGTCATGGTTGGGTAATTGATGAACTGCTGATAGACCATCGACACGTTGCGCAGGCGCACCGGGCGTTGGGTGACGTCGACGCCGTTCATCAGAATGCGGCCGCTGTCGGGCTTGTCCAGCCCGGCCATCAAACGCATGAGGCTGGTTTTGCCGGACAGCGTGCGACCAAGCAAAACGTTGAACGAACCGGGTTCGAATTTCAGGCACGCATCGTCGATCCAGGTCTGGCCCTCGACGGTACGGCTGACGTGCTCCAGGGTGAGTGACATGGCTCGGCCTTTTTATTATTGGAGTCAAGCGACCTGTGCACGGGAGCGAGTTTCGTGCCAGAAATGGCAAGTGGTTGATTTGTCGTGAAAATCGCTGAAAGCACGGGGAATGGGCGTTCATTGCTGAACACATTTGAACAGTTGGGCGATTGACAATGAACAATAGTGAACAACACTCTATGGACTCATTTCGGTGAACACCGGAGATCCTGTGGGAGCGAGCTTGCTCGCGAATGCGGTGTGTCATTCAACCGATTCGGTGACTGATACGACGCTTTCGCGAGCAAGCTCGCTCCCACAGTTGATCTGTGTTGTTCTCAGGATTTGGGTTCATAACAACAATAAAAATCGCTGCATCAGAGGCCCACTGCCATGGCCGCACCTGCCCCGCCGCTGTCCCACGACGCGATCGTCCAGACTTCCTGGCAACGTTGCCGCGCGTTCGGTCTCGACCACCAAAGCACGCCCGCCTTCGATCAGTTGCCTGCCGCCGGCATCGCGCAGTTGCTCGACAGTCATCACTCGCTCGTCCAGACCACGCATCAGGAAGTCCTGCCCTATTACGAAAACATCCTCAGCAACTCCAACTGCCTGATCATGCTCGCCGACAATCAGGGCCAGGTGCTGACCTCGTGGGGCACGCAACGCTTTATCGAGCCGAATCTGGCGCGGGGGTTTCAGGCCGGGGCGAGTTGGATGGAGCGCTGCAGCGGCACCAATGCGATTGGCACGGCGCTGGCCTGCGAGCAAGCGGTGCATATCGAACACGACGAACACTTTCTCAAGGCCAACCGTTTCATGACCGGTTCTGCCGCGCCGATTTTCGATGCCGAGCGCAAGGTCATTGCCGTGCTTGATGTGTCCAGCGACAGCTACCTGCCGCCCTCGCACACCTTGGGCATGGTCAAGATGATGAGCCAGACCGTGGAGAACCGGCTGATCCTCAACCTGTTCCATGGCCAGCATTTTCAACTGACTTTCAACACCGGGTTGAACAACCTCGACAGTCAGTGGGCCGGGCTATTGATCTTCGATGAGAGCGGTCAGGTGTTGTCTGCCAACCGTCGGGCCGACAATCTGCTCGGTGTGCGCTTGTCGCGGGTGAGCGTTGAAAGTCTGTTCAAGGTCTCGCTGCTGGAGTTGATCAACCAGCCGGACGGGTTGCCGTTTGCCTTGCAGACCTCCGGGCGTAACCGTTTTCAGTGTTTGTTGAAGCGGCCGAAGCAGGCGTCGATTCAGCCGCGCGTGTTTGCTGCTGAACCGAAAACCGCCGCGCCCACCGTCATCAGCCTTAACACTCTGCACTTCGGCGACAGTCGCGTGGAGAAAGCCGTGCGGCAGGCAGAGCGTTTGCTGGAGAAAGACATTCCGTTGCTGATCCATGGCGAAACCGGCGTCGGCAAAGAGGTGTTCGTCAAAGCCCTGCATCAGGCCAGCTCTCGCAGCAAACAGGCGTTTATCGCCGTCAACTGCGCGGCGATCCCCGCCGAACTGGTCGAATCAGAACTGTTCGGCTACGAGAAAGGCGCGTTCACCGGCGCCAACCAGAAAGGCAGCATCGGCCTGATTCGCAAGGCGGACAAAGGCACGTTGTTCCTCGATGAAATCGGCGACATGCCGTTGCCGACGCAGGCCCGGTTGCTGCGGGTGTTGCAGGAGCGTTGCGTGCAGCCAGTGGGCAGTAGCGAGTTGTTTGCGGTGGATTTGCGGATTATCTCGGCGACTAACCGATCTCTGCGAGAACAAGTGCAGTTGGGGCGGTTTCGTGAGGATTTGTATTACCGCATTGGTGGCCTGACGCTGGAGCTGCCGCCGCTGCGGGAGCGCAGTGACAAGGAGGCGTTGTTCAAGCGGTTGTGGGAGCAGCATCGTGAACCGACGCAGTGGGCGGGGTTGAGCCAAGAGGTGCTGGAACTGTTCAGCCGTCATCCGTGGCCGGGGAATTTGCGTCAGGTGAGTAGTGTGATGCAGGTAGCTTTGGCGATGGCTGAGGAGCAGCCGGTGAGGCTGGAGCATTTGCCGGATGATTTTTTTGTTGATCTGGAGATGGAGCCGGTGGAGAGCGCGGCGCCGTTGGGGGTTGATCTGAATGATGTGGAGGCGTTGAACCGGGAGTTGAAAGCGGCTGGGGGGAATATTTCTCATCTGGCACGCAGGCTTGGGGTGAGCCGCAATACTCTCTACAAGCGGTTGCGGCAGATTGAAGGTTGAGTCAACCGCCCTTCCCCTCACCCCAGCCCTCTCCCCCAGGAGAGGGAGCTGAACGAGGTGTCTGGCGTTGTACATCGACCTGAAACATCGTGGCGATTATGGATTCGGCGCAAATCGATCAGGTCGGCGTATCTCGTGAGCATCCCCCAATCAGTCCCCTCTCCTGCGGGAGAGGGCTAGGGTGAGGGCGAAAAGGCTGGCTCAACATGTGCAGCTGACGCTGCACCGAGCGTGCGCACCCCGACCAGCACAACCACCACCATCATCAACCCTGCCCCAATCGCCACGCCGAACCCGGCCCGTGCACCCCAGCCATCAATGACCAACCCCGCGAGCATGCCGCCCAGCGCAACGCCAATGCTGATACCCGTGGTCATCCACGTCAGCCCTTCAGTAATCCTCGATGGCGGGATGATGATCGTCCCCAGCTTCATCACCACGACCATCGTTGGCGCAAACGAAATCCCGGCAATAAACAGCGTCGCTGACAGGACATAAACGTCCGTAGCAAAAATCGGCAACACACCGGTGAACGCCGTGACCAATATCCCGATCAGGAACTGTTTTTCGATCGCCAGCGAAACCCTCATCGCACCGAACGTCAGGCCCGCCACCAGTGAACCGAACGCATAGGCAGCAAGGATGAAAGTCGCCGACGCTGGCCAGCCTTGTGCATTGGCGAAAGCCACAACAGCCACATCGATTGCTCCACCAATGACACCCATCGCCAACAACGCCAGAACAATGGTGCGCACGCCGGGAATCAGCAGGGTTGAGCCGCCATCGCTGGCGTGGCCAGCGACAACCTTCGGCTCAGTCTGGCGTTGTAGCAGAAACGCCGTGACCCCGACGGCCAGCAGCCCGACCGCGACCAGCGGCCCGGCCTCGGCAAAAAAACTCACGCTCAAACCGATCGCCAATGGCGGGCCGACGATGTAGGCCATTTCGGTGAGGACCGTGTCCAGCGAGAACGCCGTGTGTAACTGCGGTTTGCCCCGGAACAACTGCGTCCATCGCGCACGGATCATCGACGGCATGCTCGGCATCGTCCCCGCCAATGCTGCCAGTACAAAGAACACCGCGGCGGGCGCTCTCAGGTAAACGGCGGTGATCAGCGCCAGCAACATGGCAATGCTGAACCCGGTGACGACGGGCAGTACGCGACTCTGGCCATGTTGATCGACCAGTCTCGAGATGTGCGGGCCAAGCAGCGCATTGGCCAGGGTGAACGTCCCGGCGACGGCACCGGCCAGCCAGTAAACCCCGGTTTGCTGCACCAGCATGGTGATGATGCCGATGCCGATCATTGCTTGCGGCAAGCGTGCGATGGAACTCGCGAGCACTAGCCCGGTGGCACCGGGGGTCGTTAGCAGTTCGCGGTAGTGATTGGCCATGGTGTTTCCCTTCGATAATCGTCGCCGCTCAGCATCCGGCTGAACGCGTTGCCGACATCAAGACCTACGCGAACGTCAAAAGCAACCCTCACCCCAGCCCTCTCCCGGAGGGAGAGGGAGCTGACCGAGATGTCTGACGTGATGCAGCGACCTGAAAAAACCAGTCGATTATGGATTTAGTACGGAGCGTTGAGGTCGGTGGATCTCCTTGAGACCATTCCCCTCACCCCAGCCCTCTCCCGGAGGGAGAGGGAGCTGACCGAGGTGTCTGACGTGATGCAGCGACCTGAAAGAACCAGTCGATTATGGATTCGGTGCAGCACGTTCAGGTCGGCGTATTACTTGAGCATCCCCCATTCGGTCCCCTCTCCCTCTGGGAGAGGGTTAGGGTGAGGGGCTTTTCTCGCAGCCAAACAAAAACCCGCACAAGGCGGGTTTTGTCTGTAACAGGTACGGCTCTCAGTCAGCCAGACGCCAGGTAGTCCCACCCTTGCCGTCTTCCAGCACAACCCCCATCGCCGTGAGCTGATCACGAATACGATCGGACTCAGCCCAATCCTTCCCCGCCCGCGCCGCCAGACGCGCCGCAATCAGCGCATCAACCTCAGCCGCATCGACACGCCCTTCAGCGCCCGCCTGCAAGAAGTCATCCGCTTCGAGCTGCAACACACCCAACACGCTGGCCAGCTCTTTCAGACGCGCCGCCAGACCGGCCGCCGCATCAAGATCGCTCTCACGCAGACGGTTGATCTCACGCACCATCTCGAACAGCACCGCGCAGGCTTCCGGCGTACCGAAGTCGTCGTTCATCACCGTGGTGAAACGCTCGACAAACGCTTCGCCGCCGGCCGGCGCCACAGTCGGCAAACCTTTCAACGCGTGGTAGAAACGCTCGAGTGCGCCTTTGGCGTCCTTGAGGTTGTCTTCCGAGTAGTTGATCGCGCTGCGGTAGTGGCTCGACACCAGCAGGTAACGCACGACTTCCGGGTGGTACTTTTCCAGCACGTCGCGGATGGTGAAGAAGTTGTTCAAGGACTTGGACATCTTCTCGCCATTGATGCGAATCATCCCGCAATGCATCCACGCGTTGGCGTAGGTCTTGCCGGTGGCTGCTTCGCTCTGGGCGATTTCGTTTTCGTGGTGCGGGAACTCCAGATCGCTTCCGCCGCCATGAATGTCGAAGGTCTCACCGAGGCAGCAGGTGGACATCACCGAGCACTCGATGTGCCAGCCCGGACGCCCGGCGCCCCATGGCGATTCCCAGCTCGGCTCGCCCGGTTTGGCGGCTTTCCACAGCACGAAGTCCAGCGGGTCCTGTTTCGACTCGTCGACTTCGATGCGGGCGCCGATGCGCAGGTCTTCGATTTTCTTGCGCGACAGCTTGCCGTAGCCCATGAACTTGGCGACGCGGTAGTACACGTCGCCGTTGCCCGGGGCGTAGGCGTAACCCTTGTCGATCAAGGTCTGGATCATCGCGTGCATGCCCGGAATGTGATCCGTGGCACGCGGTTCCATGTCCGGCTTCTTGATGTTCAGGCGCGCTTCGTCTTCGTGCATCGCGGCGATCATACGCTCGGTCAACGCTTCGAACGATTCACCGTTCTCGTTGGCGCGGTTGATGATCTTGTCGTCGATGTCGGTGATGTTGCGCACGTAGGTCAGGTCGTAACCGCTGAACCGCAACCAGCGGGTCACCAGGTCGAACGCGACCATGCTGCGGCCGTGGCCAAGGTGGCAGTAGTCGTACACGGTCATCCCGCAGACGTACATGCGCACCTTGTTGCCATCGAGCGGCTTGAAGACTTCTTTGCTCTTGGTGAGCGTGTTGTAGATCGTTAGCACGTTATTTCCTTTGACGCTGAATCACTGGCCCCACGAATCACGCAGGGTCACGGTACGGTTGAATACCGGCTGACCTGGTTTCGAGTCCTTCAAATCCGCAACGAAGTAACCTTCGCGCTCGAACTGGAAACGGTCTTCCGGCTGTGCATTGCCAAGCGATGGCTCAGCACGACAACCGGTCAGTACCTGCAGCGAATCAGGGTTGATGTTGTCGAGGAAACTCGCGCTGTCTTCAGCCTTCTCTGGGTTGGCCGAACGGAACAGACGATCGTACAGACGCACTTCGCACTCGACGCTGGCCGCGGCCGGCACCCAGTGGATCACGCCTTTGACCTTGCGGCCTTCAGGGTTTTTACCCAGAGTTTCCGGGTCGTACGAGCAACGCAGTTCGACGATGTTGCCATCGGCGTCCTTGATCGCTTCGTCGGCACGGATCACGTAGCTGCCGCGCAGACGCACTTCACCGGCCGGTTCCAGGCGCTTGTAGCCTTTTGGCGGCTCTTCCATGAAGTCGTCACGGTCGATGTAGATTTCCCGGGCGAATGGCAGCGCGCGCACGCCCATGTCTTCTTTCGGGTGGCGCGGCAGTTCGAGGTTTTCGACCTGGCCTTCCGGGTAGTTGGTGATGACCACTTTCAACGGACGCAGCACGCACATGGCGCGTGGCGCGGTGTGATCGAGGTCGTCACGGATGCTGAACTCGAGCATGCCGAAGTCGACTACGCCGTCGGAACGGTTGGTGCCGATCATTTCGCAGAAGTTGCGGATCGATTTCGGCGTGTAGCCACGGCGGCGAAAGCCCGACAGCGTGGACATGCGCGGGTCGTCCCAGCCATGCACGTGCTTTTCATCGACCAGTTGCTTGAGCTTGCGCTTGCTGGTGATGGTGTAGTTGAGGTTCAGACGGCTGAACTCGTACTGACGCGGGTGCGCCGGCACTGGCAGTGCGTCGAGGAACCACTCGTACAGCGGACGATGGCTTTCGAATTCGAGGGTGCAGATCGAGTGGGTGATGCCTTCGATGGCGTCCGACTGACCGTGGGTGAAATCGTAGTTCGGGTAAATGCACCACTTGTCACCGGTCTGGTGGTGATGCGCGTGGCGGATGCGATACATGATCGGGTCGCGCAGGTTCATGTTCGGCGAGGCCATGTCGATCTTCGCGCGCAGCACGCGGGCGCCGTCCGGGAATTCACCGGCACGCATGCGCGCAAACCAGTCGAGGTTCTCTTCAACCGAACGGTCACGGAACGGGCTGTTCTTGCCCGGCTCGGTCAGGCTGCCACGGTATTCCTTGGCCTGCTCCGGGGTCAGGTCGTCGACGTAGGCCTTGCCGGCCTTGATCAGTTCAACGGCCCAATCGTGCAACTGGTCGAAATACTGCGAGGCGTAGCGCACTTCGCCGGACCATTCGAAGCCCAGCCATTTGACGTCGCTCTCGATCGCGTCGATGTATTCCTGGTCTTCCTTGGCCGGGTTGGTGTCGTCGAAACGCAGGTGCGTGACGCCGCCGAACTCCTGGGCCAGGCCGAAGTTCACGCAGATCGACTTGGCGTGGCCGATGTGCAGGTAGCCGTTGGGCTCAGGCGGAAAACGGGTGACGATCTGGGTGTGCTTGCCCGAGTCCAGGTCTGCCTGGATGATCGGCCGCAGGAAATTGACCGGCACGGCAGGGCCGGACTTGGCATTCGAGGTAGGGTCGACAGTGGGCTTGCTCATAGGATCCTTGACTTACATGTGCGCGGCCGCAGAGGGGGCCAGACAAAACAAAGCCGCTATCATAGCCGATGCTGTCAAGGGGCTGACAGAGCACGGCCTATAAAGGAGCGCATTTAATCGCCGGGAATTGAAAAACAGCCTCGAAATTCGCGCCTGTCACGCTAAACTGCGCACCTTGGCCCACGGGCTGAACCGGTAACGGGCGCAAATGTCCCATTGCCCACGAATTCCTTATAAAACGCTTCATTGAAAAAGAGCACCGATCATGACTCAAGTTAAATTGACCACCAATCATGGCGACATCGTCATCGAACTGAACGCTGAAAAGGCGCCGATCACCGTCGCCAACTTCATCGAGTACGTCAACGCCGGTCACTACGAAAACACTGTTTTCCACCGCGTCATCGGTAACTTCATGATCCAGGGCGGCGGTTTCGAGCCGGGCATGAAAGAAAAGAAAGACAAGCGTCCAAGCATCCAGAACGAAGCTGACAACGGTCTTTCCAACGAGAAATACACCGTTGCCATGGCCCGCACCATGGAGCCGCATTCGGCTTCCGCGCAGTTCTTCATCAACGTTGCCGACAACACCTTCCTCAACCACAGCGGCAAGAACGTGCAAGGCTGGGGCTACGCAGTATTCGGTAAAGTGACCGCTGGCACCGACGTTGTCGACAAGATCAAAGGTGTTTCGACCACCTCCAAGTCCGGCCACCAGGACGTACCAGCAGACGACGTGATCATCGAGAAAGCCGAGATCATCGAAGCGTGATATTGCTTATTTCAGACTTGCATCTGGAAGAGGAGCGCCCGGACATAACCCGGGCGTTTCTGGATTTGCTCGCCGGACGCGCCCGCTCGGCGAGTGCGTTGTACATTCTCGGCGACTTCTTCGAAGCGTGGATTGGCGACGACGCCATGACACCTTTCCAGCGTTCCATCTGCCAGGCCCTGCGCGAATTGAGCGACAGCGGCACGGCGATTTTTCTGATGCACGGCAATCGCGACTTCATGCTCGGCAAGGCCTTCTGCAAGCAGGCCGGCTGTACGTTGTTGAAGGACCCGAGTGTCGTGCAGTTCTACGGCGAGCCCGTGCTGTTGATGCACGGCGACAGCCTCTGTACCCGCGACGTCGGCTATATGAAACTGCGGCGCTATCTGCGTAACCCGATCACGCTGTTTATCCTGCGTAACCTGCCGCTGAGCAGCCGTCATAAGCTGGCGCGTAAACTGCGCAGTGAAAGCAAGGCACAGACGCGGATGAAGGCCAATGACATCGTTGATGTCACGCCGGAAGAGATTCCGCGGATCATGCAGGAATTTGGCGTGAAAACCTTGATTCACGGACATACCCACCGCCCGGCGATTCACAAGTTGCAGCTCGGTGAGCAAGCGGCGAAGCGGATTGTGCTGGGGGATTGGGATCGGCAGGGTTGGGCGTTGCAAGTGGATGAGAGCGGGTATGCCTTGGCGCCGTTCGACTTCGCCCCGCCACTGGCTTTGCCGCACGGCTAAAAGCTTTACCCCCTCACCCCAGCCCTCTCCCCCAGGGGGGCGAGGGGGAAAGGGAGCCGATCTCTATGCTTTTCAAAACCTGAGTTCGGCTCACGATCTCAAATCATGCTTTCCCCAAACCGGAGTTCAACTCGGTGGCTCAGGTCGGCGTACCTCGAAAGAAAACCACGGTCAGTCCCCTCTCCCTCCGGGAGAGGGTTAGGGTGAGGGGCTTTTGACCTTAATGCCCAGAAGCAGCCGGCCCTGCCTTGGCAGCAAACGGCGGTTTCGCCAGCCACACAATCAGAATCAACCCCATAAACCCCCAGCCCAACAACGTGAAGTAATCCACGGTGGAGAGCATATACGCCTGACTGGTGAGGATCTGATCCATCTGCGCATACGCCGATTGGCTCGCCCCGCCCAAGTGATTCAAGGTCTCGCGCGTCGCCGGCTCGAAGGTGCTGATGCTCTCACTCATATACGCATGATGCTGATCCGCGCGGCGAATCCAGATCCACGTGGTCAACGAGGCCGCAAAGCTACCACCCAGCGTCCGCAGGAAAGTCGCCAGACCCGCGCCATCGGCAATCTGGCTCGGCGGCAAGTCCGACATCAGAATGCTCAGTGTCGGCATAAAGAACAGCGCCACACCAATGCCCATGAACAACTGCACCAGCGCAATGTGCTGGAAATCCACTTCATTGGTGAATCCGGCGCGCATGAAGCAGCTCAAGCCAATCGCCAGAAACGCCAGCCCGGCCAGCAAGCGCAGGTCGAACTTGTTCGCGTACTTGCCGACAAATGGCGACAGCAGCACCGGCAAAATGCCGATCGGCGCCACGGCCAGACCGGCCCAGGTCGCGGTGTAGCCCATCTGCGTCTGCAACCATTGCGGCAGGATCAGGTTGATGCCGAAGAATCCGGCGTAACCCAGCACCAACACCAGCGTGCCGATGCGGAAGTTGCGGTAGGCGAACAGCCGCAGATTCACCACCGGATGCTGATCGGTCATTTCCCAGATAACGAACACCGCCAGCGCGATCACCGAAATCGCCGCGCCGATGATGATGAAGTTCGACTCGAACCAATCCAGGTCATTGCCCTTGTCGAGGATCACCTGCAAGGCGCCGACACCGATGATCAGCGTGATCAGACCGACGTAATCCATCGGCTGACGGCTGGTTTCCACCGGACGTTTGGCCAGTTGCGAACGCACCACCATCACCGCAAAGATGCCGATCGGCACGTTGATAAAGAAGATCCAAGGCCAGCTGTAGCTGTCGGTAATCCAGCCACCGAGAATCGGCCCGGCAATCGGCGCGACCACCGTGACCATCGCCAGTAACGCCAGGGCCATGCCGCGCCTCGCCGGCGGATACACCGCGATCAACAGGGTTTGCGTCATCGGATACAGCGGCCCGGCCACCAGACCTTGCAGCACACGGAAGCCAATCAGTTCCGGCATCGATGTGGAGATACCGCAGAGAAACGAGGCCAGCACAAACAGAATGGTGGCCCAGAGAAACAGCTTCACCTCGCCGAAACGGCGGCTGAGCCAACCGGTCAGCGGCAGCGCAATCGCGTTGCTCACGGCGAACGAAGTGATCACCCAGGTGCCCTGCTCCGAACTCACCCCGAGGTTGCCGGAAATCGTCGGCAGCGCCACGTTGGCGATGGTGGTGTCGAGCACTTGCATGAACGTCGCCAGCGACAGGCCGATGGTGCTGAGCAACAGGCTGGGCGGCGTGAAAGAGGCGTTATTGCTCATTGTGAATCCTATGAAACCAGGTTGACGCCGCCCTCTTGTGGGAGCGAGCTTGCTCGCGAAGGCGGCCTGTCAGACAAAACAATGCTGAATGACACACCGCTTTCGCGAGCAAGCTCGCTCCCACAGGGTCAGGTGTGATCTCAGCGTTGCGCGGTTTTGCTCACCGCAGCGCTGTTGTCGTGGATCAGCTGCGCAATCATCGCGTCGGCTTCGGCCAGTTGGCGGTCGTAGACGTTGGTGCTGAACGAGGCCTTTTGTGGAGGCTGCTGCGCCAATACCGGGCCGCTCCGGTCGTGCAGGTTCACTTCAACATTGGTCGACAGACCAACGCGCAGCGGGTGCTTGGCCAGTTCTTCGGCGTTGATGTGAATGCGCACCGGCACACGCTGAACAATCTTGATCCAGTTACCGGTGGCGTTCTGCGCCGGCAGCAGAGCAAACGCGCTACCGGTACCGGCGCCGAGGCTGTCGACGGTGCCGCTGTATTTCACGTCGCTGCCGTAGATGTCGGATTCGATATCGACCGGCTGACCGATGCGCATGTCACGCAGTTGGGTTTCCTTGAAGTTGGCGTCGATCCACAGTTGATCCAGCGGAATCACCGCCATCAACGCCGTGCCCGGCTGCACACGCTGACCGAGTTGCACGGTGCGCTTGGCGACGTAACCGGTGACCGGCGCAATCAAGGTGCTGCGGGCATTGGTCAGGTAGGCCTGACGCAGATCGGCAGCGGCCGACATCACGTCCGGATGCGACGACACCACGGTGTCATCGACCAGTGCGCTGGTGGTTTTCAGTTGCTGCTTGGCGTTGGCCAGAGCGTTCTGCGCCGAGGTCAGATCATCGCGAGCGTGGGACAGTTCTTCCTGGGAAATCGCCCCGCCCTGCGCCAGATTTTTCCGGCGGTTGTAATTGTCCTGGGCTTTCTGCACTTCGGCCTGTTGCGCGTTGACCTGGGCTTTCATGCCATCAACGTTGCTGTACAGACCGCGCACCTGACGCACGGTGCGCGCCAGTTTTGCCTGCGCGCTTTGCAGACCGACTTCAGCGTCGTTCGGGTCGAAGTTGATCAGCACCTGACCTTCGTGAACCAGATCACCATCGTCAGCACCAATGCTGACCACGGTGCCAGTCACCAAAGGGGTGATTTCGACGACGTTACCGTTGACGTAGGCGTCGTCGGTGCTTTCGTTAAAGCGCCCGATGAATTCGTGATACGCCCAGACGCCGGCGCAGGCGAGTGCAACCACAACAGCCAGCAGCAACAGCATGACTTTGCGTTTGCGCGGGTTGCCGGTGTCCGGGGTGTTGCCTTGAGCTTGGGTGTTTTCGGCAGTGGCCATGACAAGTACCTTGAATTAGTTGTGCGGCGTGGCTGGGACGGCGTTGGCTGCGGTCAGGGTGTCACCCTGGAAGCCGCCGCCCAGCGCTTGCATCAGTTGAATCGACAGGTCGATCTGCTCGGCATTGAGGTTGGCCAGTTGACGCTGGGCCTGGAGCAATTGCTGCTCGATGCTGAGCACGTCCAGGTAGTTGCCGATGCCGGAACCGTAACGCTGGACGACGGTGTTGTAAGAATCCTGGGCAATGTCAGTGGCGTGTTGCTGCGCACCGATCTGCCGGCCGATGTCACGCAACTGGTTGATCGTGTCGCTGACATCGCCCAGTGCTTTCACCAGGCTTTTGTTGTACTGCGCCACCGCCAGGTCGTAATCGGCGTCGCGAGCATCGAGGTTGGCGCGCAGGCGTCCGCCGTCGAAGATCGGCAGCGAAATGGTCGGGGCAATGTTGAAGAAGCGACTGGCCGAACCGAACATCGCATCACCCAACAAGGACTCGGCACCGGCCGAAGCGGTGAGGTTCAAGTTGGGATAGAAGCGGGTTTTCGCCGAGTCGATGTCCTTGCTCGCCGCTTCTACACGCCAGCGCGCAGCGACCAGATCCGGGCGACGGCCGAGCAGTTCCGCCGGCAACACCGACGGCACAGCGACAGCGCTGGCTTGCAGGACTTTCGGTCGGGCGATTTCGTTGCCGCGATCCGGGCCTTTGCCGAGCAGCACGGCCAAAGCGATTTTGGCGCTGTTCAGGCGTTTTTCCGCGTCGATCAGGCTGGCTTCGGAGCTGGCTTCCAGACTTTGCGTTTGCTGGAACTGGTACTGACTGTCGATCCCGGAACTCAGGCGACGCTGGCTCAGGTCGAGCATTTGTTTGGTGCGTTTGAGGTCTTCGTTCGCCAGGTCATAAACGATGTGCGCCTGACCGAGATCGCTGTAGGCACGAGCGACATCGGCGGCGAGGGTCAGCTGTGCGGCCTGACGATCAACTTCAGCGGCGCGGGCCTGACCGAGTGCGGCTTCCCAGGCATCACGCTGGCCGCCCCAGAGGTCGAAGTTGTAATTGAAACCGGCGCTGACGTTCCGCACGGTGGCGTAGGCATCGCCCTGCCCTCGCGGGTCCTGATCCTTGGCCAGACGCGAACGGCTGATGCCGGCGCTGGCGTTGAGGGTTGGATAACGTTCGGCATCGGCGGCGTACGCAGCGGCATTGGCCTGATGCGCGCGAGCTTCGGCGATCTGCATGTCCGGGCTGTCGTGCAGCGCTTCGCGGATCAGACCGTCGAGTTGCGGGTCGCCGAGGCTGGTCCACCAATCGCTTTTCGGCCACGCGGCCGGCGACAGGGTCACGCCGTTGAGGGATTGGCTGGCGTTGAGGCTTTTCGCATCAAGGCTTTTGCCTTGAGTGTCGAGGCCGCTGTAATTGGCGCAGCCAGCGAGGATCATCGCCGACAGCACCAGCGTCAGGCTGCTGCGCAAGGTTTTACCGCTCATTGTGTTCACCTAAGCGCTGGATGGTGATCGGGTCACCGGCTGCCAGCAGGATTTTCTTGAGGATGTATTCCAGGGTCTTCAACTCGTCCGGAGTGACGGCGCCGGCCAGTTCATTCATCGCATCGGCGCCGATGTGCGGCAGGCGATCGGCCAGTTGCTGGCCTTGTTCGGTCAGCTTGAGCTGCACCTGACGACGATCGCCTTCGCTGCGCTGGCGAGCGAGAAAGCCTTTCTGCTCCAGACGATCGAGCATGCGTGTCATCGAACCGCTGTCGAGCGACAGGTGCCGGCACAGCTCGGCCGGGGTATCGACGCCGAACTGAGCCATGATGATCAACACCTTGAACTGCGCGGCGGTGATGCCGTGGGGTTCCATGTGGGTGTCGATGATCCGGTCCTTGAGCAGCGCAGCACGGCCAAGCAACAGGCCGAGATGGCAATGTTTGAATTCGTCCGGGGTGAAATGCTTCATTTGCTCACCTAATAACTGCCTAGGCAGTGAATGTATGTCGAGATGTTACTGCCTAGGCAGCGAATGTCAACGCAATAGTTAGGTTGCTTGGTAATTAGTTGACCAGTGGGCTGGGTTTTTGTGGCGCCCGCGCTGACGCCTTCGCGAGCAAGCTCGCTCCCACAGGGTCATGGGTCAGCCAAACAATATTGGCAACGACACAAAACCTGTGGGAGCGAGCTTGCTCGCGAAGGCCGCGACTCGGTGTGAAGCCGGTCAGGATTCGTCGGAAGGATGTACAGGCGGCTGCACAGGATGCACCTCACGCCCGCGCAACGCAGTGGCCACATACCCAAACGCACGCTTGCTCACCGCGTAAATGCTGTGCCAGCCCGGCGGTGCCGGCTCGATGGCAGCATGCAACGCTCGCGCATAATCAAGCACCAGCCCGGGCGTCCAGGCCATCGCCTCGGCGCGTTTGCGCACTTGCGCGGCAACCCAGAACTCGGGGCTGAAGACGACCCGGGCGAAATCCAGCATGCTCGAATGGCCTCGGTTCATCGCCCCTTCCAGCGCCGCTTCGAGGCTATGGGCGACAGCACTGGAACAATTGCGACTGGTGAGGTTGTACGTGCTGTTCTGCCGATACTCCGTCCAGAACGCATGCAGTCGCCGAGCGTCGTAGTGGGCAAAACTGACCTGCACCGAAGACGGACACCAGTCCGCCACCTCGCCGGCATAGTCAGGCAAAAACCGGCCGGCGACATCGTTGTTCGGCGTCGCCCGCAGCAATCGCACGAAATCCCCCGCCGAACGATCAATGTCGTCCTGCGGGTAATGGCTGATGTAGATGTCCGGCCCGCATTCCAGCGCCGCATGGCCGGCGGAAATCACGCCGTTGATGTCGACCGCCGCGATGTAGCGGTTGAGCAGGCGATTGCGCACCAAGGTGTCATCCACGGTGCCGCTGGGGGTCCAGACGTGAATCACCAACGCGTCGCTGCTTGCCGGCGCACTCACTGCAGCAGGACTCGTCAGCGGCAGCTGGTTTTTGAAGCGCACGGCTTGCCGCAACAAGGCGCAACCGGTCAGGAAAAGGCTCATGCCAATGCAAAACGGCACCGTGCCCTTATACAGCGTCGGATACGGCTCAAGGATAAACACGCCAAAGCCGATTTCGAACAACCCCGCCAGCAGCGACACTTGCCAACCGACAAAGCGCACCACCAGCGCCGCCGCCAGCCGAAAGCCACCATCAATGATGAAAGCCCCGCCAAACAGCACCGCCAGAATCAGCCCGGCGGCATGTTGCCGGTCGACGATCAGCAGTCCCAGCAAGAGAAAAGCCAACCCTCGCGCTCTGCGCAAGGCAGCAGCGGTCCCGGCTTGCGGTGCCGGCACCAGCAGCAGAATCAGGGCTTCGAGCAACAACAGGTAGCCGAAGAGATGCAGCGGGAAATACAAAACCCCGTCCAGCGCATCAATGAAGATGCCCACACCGGCCGCGCCCCAGACAATGCCCGTCAGCGCCAGCGCCGACCAACGCTTGCGGACGAATTCGTGACCGAGCAAGACCATACTCAAGCGGACCATAGGCGTCTCTGTTGTTTTCGGGCAGCCGCCAACCGCGCAGCATTCAAGTAGCGCTGAGTCTAATTCATTCTGTAAAAGCCGGATCGCAGCGACGCGACCCGGCCAGGGGAAACGCGCGTTAGAAATCGCGTTTGTAGAAGATATCCAGCGAACTCGCGACGCCACTCGCAGCCTCGACATAAACCTTCTTGCTCAGCTTATAGCGCAGCGCAATGGTGCTGGCCGGTTCAAACACGCCAACGCCATAACGCAAACTGAGCTTCTCGGTAATATTGCCGCTGGCCACAACACTGGTGGCATCTCCGCTGCCCGCCGTGTCGAGCTGAAAGTCCTGAATCCCCAGATCCTTGGCCAGACTGCTGGTGACCCCGGAACTGCCCATCAAGCCCAGCCCCAACGCCGCTTGCGCAAGCATGTTGTTGTCTTCGCCGTTGGTGCTCAGCGGACGACCGAGGACCAGATAGGACAACGCCTGTTCCTGACTCATCGCCGGTTCCGAGAAGATCTGCGTGGTCGGCTGCTCGGCGCTACCGCTCAGGCGAATACCGGCGATCACGTCGTCGGTCTGGCGGATCGCTTCGATGTCCAGATACGGCTGATCGAGGGGGCCGGCGAACAACAGACGCGCACGGCGCACTTGCAGGCGCTGACCGTAGGCACTGTAGCGGCCGTCGTTGAGCCACAGTTCGCCACGGGTATCCATGTTGTCGCCGATGTGCACATGACCTTGCACGTTGGCGGTCAGACCAAAACCGGCGAAGGCCAGTTTGTCTTCACCGACCACCACGTCGATGTCCATTTTCATCGCCAGCGGTGGTTTGCCCTCTTCGGTCTGCGCACCGACGATGATCGTGTCATCGGAGACTTTCACCGTGGATGGCGGCAGCTCTCGCACGGTGATTTCGCCTCTGGGCACCTGCACTTTGCCGGCGATTTTCAGCTCGTCGCCGGCCATGGAAATCTTCAAGTCCGGCGCCACTTCGAGCTTGGCGTACGGCTCGACGGTGACCGGCAATTGCGTGCCTTTCAACGCCAGATCGACCACCAGCGCCTGCCCCCAGGCGACGTTGCCGTTGAGGCTGCCCTGCCCGCTTTTGCCGCTTTTCCAGCCGCCGTCGAGGCGTACCGACTCGCCGGCAATCAGGGCGGTAAGTTGCAGATTTTGCAGCTCCATCGGCAACTCGGCACCGGACACTTCGCCGTCACTGAGCTGTACGGTGCCGTTGACCAGCGGCGCCAGCAATCCGCCGGAAATCGTGCCGCTGCCGTTGAGGCGCCCGGTGAGTTTCTCGACCATCGGCACAAACGGCCGTGCCACCGACAAGTCCAGCCCGGAGAGACGGAACGAGCCGCTCAGCGGTTTGTTTTTCGGCAGTGGATTGAGCTGTGCCTGCACCATCAACTCGCCGAGTTTGCCGCCGACGAAATTCAGCTCGGTGTCGACGCGTTTTGGCGTGAGTTTGCTGGTGAGTTTCAGGGTCTGGTACGGGAAGTCCAGCCACTGATCCTTTTCCTTCATGCGCAAGGTGCCGCCGCTGGCGTCAATGCTGACCACGCCGTTCGGGCCACTCGCCGGCAGATCCAGTTGCAGATCGGCGTTGAGCTTACCCTTCCAGGCAAAGTCTTTCGGCAACCATTGCGCCAGGCTTTCGATCGGGAACTGCTTGAGGTGGTAGCGCAGTTTCGGCTCCGGCATCAGCCGTTGATCTTCACCGCACAGGCTAGCGTCGCCGGACATCCAGCAATGCGCGCCAAAGTTGATTTTGCCGTCAGCCAGACGTTCGAGTCTGGCCGGGCTTTGCAGTTTCCAGTCCTGGCCACCGGCCTGAATATCGCCACTGGCCAGGCGTCCACGCCAGTTGCCCTTGTCCAGATTGCCGTCCAGACCGAGGGCCAGTTTCAGCTTCGGCCCGATCAGGTCGAGGTCGAGTTTCTGCTTTTTGATATCACCTTGGGCGCTGGCGGTCAGCGTGCCCAACGCGGTGTCGCCGGCCTGAATGCCCGCGCCCTTCAAATCGATTTTCGCCCGCTGTGCGCTGTCGAGAGTTGCATCGAGGTTGAGGCTTTGCAGGCGATTGTCCTGGAACGCCAGTTGCGAACCTTGCAGGTCGAGCTTGCCCTGCGGCGCCTTCAACGTGCCGGCCACATTGACCTGACCGTTGACCTGCCCGCGCAGCTGCGGCCAGAGCTGGGCCAGCCGCGACAGCTTGATGTCGATCTGCCCGGTGAGTTTCTGTTGCAGGCTGCCCTTGCCGTTGATGCTGTTGTCGCCGAGGCGGACTTGCAGGGCGTTGAGATTCCATTGCTCGCCAGCGCCGTCCGCCTTGGCCTGGAGGATCGCCGGTTGCCCGCGCAGTTTGCCTTTCAAGTCGAGGTCGGCGGTCAGGCTCAGGCGTTCGTTTTTCATTTCGCCCTGGCTTTTCAGCGATCCGGCCAAAGTGCCCGGCAGCTCGGCGACCCAGTACGCCGGGTTGAGTGCTGACAACTCCAGTGCGGTGTCCCAGGCGATACCGTCGGCAAACTGTACATTGACGTGCCCTTCAGCCTTGCCCTGCCCGGCTTGCATCTTCAGTTGCGGCAAAGCGATCTGTTTAAGGCTGCCGCTGAACGGACTGCTCAGGGTAAATGCGCCGGCCGGACCATCCAGTGCGGCGTCGAAGTTACCGAGGTATTGCCCATCGGTGTAGGAGACTTCGCCACTGAAAGTACGCAGGGCGACTTGCGGCTCGTCGATTTCGTTATAGAGCCGGTGCCACGGGAAATCCTGCCAGTTGATATTGGCTTGGGCGCTGAGGCCTTTGCTCCAGTCAACGCTGCCAGTGAGTTTCAGGCTTTGTTTGTCGTTGGCCGTCAGGTCGAGACCGGCAATCTGCGCGCCGCTGGCGTCGACTTTACCTTTGAGCAACAGCGCCACCGGGCCTTTGTCGGCGGGCAGCGTGGCGTTGCCGTTGAGCTGATAACCGTTTTTCAGGTCGCCTTCGCCGGTCAGCAGCAGTTGATTGAGTTGCAGCGTGTCCGGCAGGTCAGCGCTCGGTTTGAACGCATCGCTGGTGATACGCACCTTGGCCGGCAGGTTTTCCGCCAGCGGTTGCAGCTCGCCGCTCAACTGGCCGTCAAGGTAACCCCGGCTGTCGGCGTGCAGGTTGAGGGTTTTCAACAGGTCGCCGTCGATCTTCAACGCCAGTGTCCACGGCCCAGTACCCGGCGATGGCAACGTCAGGTCACCGGCAATGTTCAGCGGCCAGTTGCCGCTCGGTGCGAGCGTGCCGGACAGGTTCAGGCTGAGGTCATCGCGCTGCAATTTGATGCTTTCAATCTGCATGCCCTGGGCAGTCCAGTGCGCTGCCAGTTGCAAACCCTTGAGCTGTTCGCTGCCGTTGAACAACAGGCTGCCGACCTGCACGTCGCCCAGTTCGATGGCCACCGGCAATTGCAGATCCGGCAGTTTGATCGGGCCGCTTTCGGTGGTCTCTTCGCTCGGCGGGAATTGCAGAATGACCTGATCAGCCTTGAGCTGGTCGATGCACAGGGTCATGCGCGTCAGGCATAGCGGCGACCAAGCGAAAATCGCCTTGTTCAGCTCGACGCGGCTGCTGTCCTGCTGCCACAGCAGATGATCGGCGCTCCACTGCCCGCCGAGACGACCCTGGAAATTTTCCACGCTCAAGCCCGGTACGAGGCCCAGCACCCAGCGGCTGCCAGTCGCCGTGCCAAGCACAGCGGTGACACTCAATACAATCAACAACACCAGCGCCAACAACGCCAGCGCCGTAATTTTCAAACCACGCTTCACAGCTCAGGCCCCATGGAAAAGTGCAGCCGGATGCCGCCATCGTCGTCGAGTGCGTGGGCCAGGTCGAGGCGGATCGGCCCCACCGGCGAGACCCAGCGCACACCAATCCCGACCCCGGTCTTGAGGTTCGGCAGTTCGAGTTTGTTGAAGGAATTACCCTGATCGACAAAGGTCGCCACGCGCCATTTCTCGGCGATCGAGTATTGATATTCGACGCTACCGGCGACCATGTAACGGCCGCCGATGCGATCGCCATCGGAGTTTTTCGGCGACAGGCTCTGATAGTCGTAACCGCGCACGCTCTGATCGCCACCGGCGAAGAAACGCAGCGACGGCGGCACCGAGTTGTAGCCGTTGGTGGCGCTGCCGCCGACCTGCACGCGACCGAGGAAGCGGTGTTTGTCGAATACTGTGGTCAGGCCTTTGACCAGTGCGGTGCCATATAGAAGGTTGTTATCGGAACCGAGGCCTTCCTTCGCCACTTTGCTTTCGAAGCTCAGGCGATAGCCGTTGTGCGGGTCGATGCGGTTGTCGCTTTTCAGGTACGAGTAACTGATGCCGGGCATCAGCAAGGTACTCAGGCCCGAATCGTCGCCGAGTTCGTATTCTTCACGCTGCCATTTCAGCGAGATCACCCGCTGCCAGCCGCTCGGTAATTTGCTGTGCCATTCCGGGCCGAAAGTGAGCAGTTTGCTCAAGGTGTCGGAACCGTCGATGTCTTCGAATTGATAACCGCCGGCCCAACGCAGTTTGTCGGTCAGCGGCGGGTCGAGCGGGATGTCGTAGAACAGCCCGACGTTTTGTCGTGGCGCCGACAGTTCGGCTTCCCAGCCATAGCTGTCGCCCTGCGGGTTGACCCAATGGCGCGTCCAGTTGGCCTTGATGCGCGGGCCGACGTCGGTCGAATAACCGAGGCCCAGGCCCATGGTCCGTGGCTTGCGCGTGTCGAGTTTGACCTCCACCGGGATCACGTCATTTTTCGCCGTGGTCGGTGCGGCATCGACACGCACGCCTTCGAAATAACCGCTCGATTGCAGATCGCGATTGAGCTCAGCGATCAGCTCGGAGTCGTACGGCTCGCCTTCCTTGAACGGCACCATGCGTTGCAGCAGATCTTCGTCGAACGGCGTGTCGCCTTCGAATTTGACTTTGCCCAACGCATAACGCGGGCCGCTTTCGTAGATCAGTTCGATGTCGGCAACACCGGCGCGCGGGTCGACCATGAGTTTTTGGCTAGTAAAGTGGCCACTGAAAAAACCGAAGCGCGAGGCCTGATTCTGAATAAGTCTTTTGGCGTCTTCGTAACGGCCATGGTTGAGCACCGCACCGGACTTGAGCGCGTCGCTTTTCGGGACTCGAAAGGATTTGAGGGAGGCAGCCGGGCCGTCGACACGGAGGGTGACGTTGCGCAGGTGAATCGGCTCGCCGGGATCGATCTTCAGTATCAGGCGCGGTTTTTCGCCGCCCTTGACGTCGCTTTCGATCTGCGGCTGGTAGTAGCCCAACGCCTGGGCCGCCTTGCGCGCCTGCTCTTCGGCACCGCGACTGAAGCGTTGCAGAGCTTCTTCGTCACGGTCGCCGAGGCTGCCGATATAGCCTTCTATATTGGCCTTGAGTTCATCGTTGGACGGTTTGATCCGCACATCCAATTCACTTTGCGCCAGCGCCGCGCAGCTGGTTAACAGCACGAGCACGCCACTGGTAAATCTTCCTGGAAACTTCATAGGCGCGGATGCTATCACGGGCTTGGGAGCGTGATAGAACAGGAAATTTCCCAAGAAGTTCGATTGTTATGCTGTTGCAGTTTGTAACACCTGCGGATTGGCGTGGAAAAACACGTGTTCACGTACGGGCCCGACGGCAACCTCGCCGATCTCCTCGTAACCCTGCCTTTTATAGAATTCCAGGTAACGCGGGTTGCCGGTGTCGAGCACCACGCCCTGCGAGGTTTCATCCACCGCGCACCAGTTGTGCACGGCGGTCAGCAGTTGCTCGCCGAAGTGCTTGCCCTGAAATTGTGGGTGAATGCCCAGCAGCGGCAGCATGTGCACCGAATCGCTGGGTACGCAGGCAGCAACGGCATCGTGGTATTCCAGATAACGGCGGGTGCAGCGGAAGCCGGTGCTGAGCACCATGCGCAAACGCCACGCCCAACTTTCGGTAATACCCAGACGGCGCTGTGGCGGCGCGATCAACGCGATGCCGATCAGGCGGTCGTTGACCAGCAGGCCGATGGCCGGCAGATCCTGCAGAAAGTGTTGTTTGACCAGCTCGCGCACCGTCGCCCGCACGCGTTGTTCGTAGCCGGGGCGTTCGGCTTCGAACAGATAGCCGAAGGTCGGCTCGTGGCGATAGGCCTGATAGAGCAGCGAGCGGGCTTCGCGGGAATAACCGCGGTCGAGCATATGAATGTCGGCGATGGCGGTCTGGGTTTCAGGCATGACGGTGACTCTCCCCGGGGCGCGTTCAAATGGCGGCGCTCTTGTTGGTACGAACCTTTTGCGGGTGGCGTGGTTCCCCACAGGTATAGACCAAGTCGTGATCTTCATCGACTGGGCGACCGCCTTCGCGAGCAAGCTCGCTCCCACATTTGGAACGCATTCCCCT
The DNA here is from genome assembly GCF_013363935.1 of Pseudomonas sp. 43A. Lineage (NCBI taxonomy): Bacteria > Pseudomonadati > Pseudomonadota > Gammaproteobacteria > Pseudomonadales > Pseudomonadaceae > Pseudomonas > Pseudomonas sp. 43A. The sequence goes on along the minus strand of NZ_CP054880.1, from coordinate 2,856,656 downwards.
GTGGGAGCGAGCTTGCTCGCGAAGAGGCACTTACAGGCAACATAAATCCCACAGACCAAAATGATTTCTCCCACACTGGCCCATCTCCCCCATGTCAGCTAGCATCGCCCTTTTGCCAGGACTGCCGACCATGAAGATCGTTTCCTTCAACATCAACGGACTGCGCGCCCGTCCGCATCAGCTGGCAGCGCTGATCGAAAAACACCAGCCCGACGTGATCGGCCTGCAGGAAACCAAAGTCCACGACGACCAGTTCCCGCTCGAAGAAGTCCGCGCCCTCGGCTACCACGTGTACTTCCACGGCCAGAAAGGTCATTACGGCGTGGCGATGCTCTCGCGTCAGGAACCGATTGCGATCCACAAAGGTTTCGCCACTGACGAAGAAGACGCCCAGCGCCGCTTTATCTGGGGCACGTTCGCCGACGCCAATGGCGTGCCGGTGACGATCATGAACGGCTATTTCCCCCAGGGTGAAAGCCGCGACCATCCAACCAAGTTCCCGGCCAAGCAGCGTTTCTACAACGATCTGCAAGCGCTGCTGGAAAGCCAGTTTCACAATGAACAGCCCGTGGTGGTGATGGGCGATGTGAACATTTCCCCGGAAGACTGCGACATCGGCATCGGCCCGGACAACATGAAGCGCTGGCTGAAAACCGGTAAATGCAGCTTCCTGCCGGAAGAGCGTGAGTGGATGGCACGCCTGAAGAACTGGGGTTTGACTGACAGTTATCGTCACCTGAATCCGGACGTGACCGACATGTTCAGCTGGTTCGACTATCGTAGCCGTGGCTTTGAAGATGAGCCGAAGCGTGGCCTGCGCATTGACGTGATTCTGGCGTCGCATGGTTTGTTGCCACGGGTGAAGGCTGCCGGTGTGGATTATGAATTGCGCGGGATGGAGAAGCCGTCCGATCACGCACCGATCTGGCTTGAATTGGCCTGATCCCAAGCCTTACGCAATACCTGTAGGAGTGAGCCTGCTCGCGATTGCGGTGAATCAGTCGACATAAATTTGACCGGTACACCGCTATCGCGAGCAGGCTCACTCCTACATGGGTTAGTTGTCATCTTTTGGTCATGCGCCTGACTTAATCTCCCCGGCAATCCCCTTGGCTTGATTCGGTGCCGGCATGACCCTGCGTGTTCTGTGCGTTTTTCTCTTGAGTGCGTGGCTGACGGTTTCGGCCGCTGCCCTGCCCCTTCCTGAAAACGGCCCCGCGCTGCGCATTCAAGGTTCCAACACCATCGGCGCCGAACTCGGCCCGGCGCTGGTCGAAGGATTGCTGCAAGAACAGGGCTTGCTGAAAATCCACCGCGAAACCCCGGACACCGCCAACGAACTGCGCATCGTCGGCCAGACCGCCCAAGGCAAACGCGTGGTCGTGGAGGTGGCCGCGCACGGTTCCAGCACCGGTTTCACCGCGTTGAAAAATGCCAGCGCCGACCTGGCCGCCTCTTCCCGCGAGATCAAGGACAGCGAGTTGCAGACCTTGCAATCACTGGGCGATCTGAAAAGTCCTGCCGCCGAACAAGTCATCGCCATTGATGGCCTGGCGATCATTCTTCATCCCGACAATCCACTGCAGCAACTCGACACCGAGCAACTGGCGCGGATCTTCGCCGGCGAGGTGAAAACCTGGGAAGACCTCGGCGGGCGTGGCGGTGCGATTCATTTATATGCGCGCGATGATCAATCCGGCACCTACGACACGTTTAAAGAACTGGTCCTTAGCCGGCGTGGGAAAAGTCTGAACAGCGCGGCGAAAAGGTTTGAGTCCAGCGAGCAATTGTCCGACGCCGTCAGCGCGGATCCGCAGGGCATCGGTTTCATCGGTTTGCCTTACGTGCGTCAGGCCAAAGCCGTGGCCATCGCCGATGGCGCGTCGCAATCGATGTTGCCGCTGAACAGCCTGATCGCCACAGAAGACTATCCACTGTCGCGGCGCTTGTTCTTCTATCTGCCACCCGCCAGCAGCAATCCATGGGCGCAGGCCTTGGTGACGTTTGCGCAAAGTCGTCAGGGCCAGGCGATTGTCGCGGCAAACGGTTTTATCAGCCAGACCGTGCATGCCATGAGCGTCGCGCCGAATGCGCTGATGCCCGAGGGTTATCAATCCCTCAGCCGTCACGCCCAGCGTCTGACAGTGAATTTCCGTTTTGAAGAAGGCAGCGCGAGTCTGGATAACAAGGCGCGGCAGGATCTGGCGCGGGTGATCGACTATATAAAGCGGCGTGACAAAACCGAACGCGCGGTGACCTTGGTCGGCTTTGGTGATGCCAAGGATGACCCGGCACGCGCGGATCTGCTGTCGAAGCTGCGGGCGATGGCGGTGCGCCGGGAACTGGTGAAGAACGGCGTGGTGTTGCGTGAGGTTCGCGGCTTTGGTGCGTTGATGCCGGTGGCGGCGAACAATGCGGATGAAGGAAGGATCAAGAATCGGCGGGTTGAGGTTTGGGTGTATTGAGTCTGATGGTTATGTACTGAATGGGCTGACCCTTTCGCGAGCAAGCTCGCTCCCACAGGGATCGCATTCTTCCATTTGGAATGCGGTTTAATGTGGGAGCGAGCTTGCTCGCGAAGCAGGCGACGCGGTCTTAATGACCGCTACGCAGCATTTCCTTCGGCACATACTTGCCGATCTCGAACTTGCCGATCGCTGCGCGGTGCACCTCGTCCGGGCCGTCGGCTAGGCGCAGGGTGCGTTGCATGGCGTACATGTAGGCCAGCGGGAAGTCGTTCGACACCCCTGCCCCGCCATGCATCTGGATGGCCCGATCGATCACTCGCAGCGCGACGTTCGGCGCAACCACTTTGATCTGCGCAATCTCGCTTTTCGCCACTTTGTTACCGACGGTGTCCATCATGTACGCCGCTTTCAGCGTAAGCAGACGTGCCATGTCGATTTCCATCCGCGAGTCGGCGATCTTGTCGACGTTACCGCCCAGACGCGCCAGCGGTTTACCGAATGCCGTGCGGCTCACCGCACGTTTGCACATCAATTCCAGCGCACGCTCGGCCATGCCAATCGAGCGCATGCAGTGGTGAATGCGGCCTGGGCCAAGGCGACCTTGAGCGATTTCGAAACCGCGACCTTCACCGAGCAAAACGTTTTCGAACGGCACACGCACGTTGTCGAACAGCACTTCGGCGTGGCCGTGCGGAGCGTCGTCGTAGCCAAACACCGGCAACGGACGGACGATTTTCACCCCGGGAGTGTCGACCGGCACGAGGATCATCGAGTGCTGGGCGTGACGCGGCGCATCGGGATTGCTCAGGCCCATGAAGATGAGGATCTTGCAGCGCGGATCGCAAGCGCCGGAGGTCCACCATTTTTTGCCGTTGATCACCCACTCGTCACCATCACGCACGGCACGGGCGGCCATGTTGGTGGCGTCGGACGAGGCCACGTCCGGTTCGGTCATGGCGAACGCCGAGCGGATCTCGCCGCGCAGCAGTGGTTCGAGCCAGCGTTGTTTCTGTTCTTCGTTGGCATAGCGCACCAGCACTTCCATATTGCCGGTGTCTGGCGCCGAGCAGTTGAACGGCTCCGGGCCGAGCAGCGAGCGGCCCATGATTTCCGCCAGCGGCGCGTATTCAAGGTTGGTCAGGCCGGCACCGAGTTCCGACTCCGGCAGGAACAGATTCCACAAGCCTTCAGCTTTGGCCTTGGCTTTGAGCTCTTCCATGATCGCCGTCGGCTGCCAGCGATCGCCTTCGGCAACCTGGCGCTCGAACACGGCTTCGGCCGGGTAAACGTAAGTGTCCATGAACGCGGTCACGCGCTCACGCAGTTCTTGCACCTTGGGCGAATAAGCGAAATCCATGATCAATTACCTTCTTGGGCAGAGGTTGTTCAAGTCATGCAATCGATGCTAGAACAGCGCTGATAATTTACCTAGCCTATTCTCGGCGTGTATAAACATTCATCACCGATATATGATCCAGTGATCGTCAGCCCTTAAAAACAAGAGAAGCCGCGTTATGAATCTGAGCAAGGTCGACCTCAACCTTTTCATCGTCTTTGACGCGATCTATACCGAAGCCAACCTGACCCGCGCCGGGCAGATTGTCGGCATCACGCAGCCGGCGGTATCCAACGCATTGGCGCGGTTGCGCGAGACCTTCAACGATCCACTGTTCGTGCGCACGGCTCAGGGCATGGTGCCGACGCCCATGGCGCAGAACATCATCGGCCCGGTGCGCAACGCGCTGTCACTGCTGCGTGTGTCGGTTCAGGAAAGCCGCATTTTCAACCCGGCGCAAGCGGTCAAAACCTACCGCATCAGCATGACCGACCTCACCGAGGCAGTGATTCTGCCGCCGCTGTTTCAGCGCCTGCGCCGCTTGGCGCCAACGGTGATCATCGAAAGTTTTCTGTCCAAGCGCCGGGAAACCACCAAGGAACTAGCGGCCGGGCGCCTGGATTTTGCCGTGGATGCACCGCTTAACACCGACCCACAGGTGCGTCACGTCAAGCTGATGGAAGACCGTTACGTGTGTGCGATGCGCAAGGGCCATCCGATGGCGGGCAAGGAAAAACTCTCACTGGATGACTATCTGTCGCTGACCCATATCCACATATCCAGTCGCCGCAGTGGCTTGGGTTATGTCGATCTGGCGCTGGGCAAAATGGGTATTCAGCGAAAGATTGCCCTGCGTTCGCAGCATTACTTGATGGCGTCGCAGGTGATGCAGCAGACCGACATGGTCATGACCGTGCCGGAGCGCTTTGCCCGTCGGCATGAGCTGCAGGCGTTTAATTTGCCGGTGAATGATGTGCCGCCGGTGGAGACGCATCTGTATTGGCATGAAAGCACTGACCAGGATCCGGCGAATCGCTGGATGCGCGAGCAGATGATCGAGTTGTGCCAGCAGGTGACGGCGCAGGAGAAGAAGCTCGATAAGGTGTAAGAAATTACACCGCGTTATCGTTCTTCGTCGGAACGCCGCCCGGAGACAGGCTCGCTCCCACAGGTTATGTGGCGTTCACACATCCACTGTGGGAGTGAGCCTGCTCGCGAAGAGGCCAGCACTGACAACAACAAATCATCCCGCTTGACGTAAACGTCAACCTGCCATTAGCTTAGCGCCAAGACCTTTTTCCGAGCGCTTCCATGAGCAGCCAGACTTACAGCATCTCCGACCTCGCCCGCGAGCTGGACATCACCACCCGGGCGATCCGCTTTTATGAAGAGCAAGGCCTGCTCAGTCCTGAGCGCCGTGGCCAGGAACGCATCTATTCGCCGCGCGACAAGGTCAGCCTGAAGCTGATCCTGCGTGGCAAACGCATTGGCTTCTCGCTGGCCGAATGCCGCGAACTGATCGAGCTTTATGACCCGTCCAGCGGTAACACCAAACAGCTCAACAGCATGCTGGCGAAAATCAGTGAACGCCGCGAGCAACTGGAGCAGCAGTTGCTGGATATCGAACAGATGAAGCTGGAACTCGATACCGCCGAGGAGCGCTGCGTGCAGGCGCTTGAACAAACCCTCAAGAGCCAGCAGGCGATCTAACGGATCAAACACTATTCCCTGTGGGAGCGAGCTTGCTCGCGAATACGGTCTGACATTTAAATGTTTGTCGACTGATACACCGCTTTCGCGAGCAAGCTCGCTCCCACAGGGTTTTCCACGAATTCAAAAGAGCAGGTCAACCGCCATGTCCCTCCCCTCCCAAGTACGCCTGATCGAAGTCGGCCCGCGCGATGGCCTGCAAAACGAAGCCCAACCGATCAGCGTCACCGACAAGGTGCAACTGGTCGACGCTTTGAGCGCCGCCGGCCTTGGCTATATAGAAGTCGGCAGTTTCGTCTCACCGAAATGGGTGCCGCAGATGGCCGGTTCTGCCGAGGTCTTCGCGCAGATCCAGCGCAAACCCGGCGTGACCTACGGTGCACTGGCACCGAACCTGCGCGGCTTCGAAGACGCCATAGCCGCCGGGGTCAAGGAAGTCGCGGTGTTCGCCGCTGCCTCCGAAGCCTTCTCGCAGCGCAACATCAATTGTTCGATCAGCGAAAGTCTGGCGCGCTTTGCGCCAATCATGGAAGCCGCGAAACAGCACGGCGTTACCGTGCGCGGTTACGTGTCCTGCGTGCTCGGTTGCCCGTATGAAGGCACGGTCGCGCCGGAACAAGTGGCGATGGTCGCGCGCGAGTTGTATGCGATGGGCTGCTACGAAGTATCGCTGGGCGACACCATTGGCACCGGCACCGCTGGCGCGACTCGCCGTTTGTTTGAGGTGGTATCGGCGCAGGTGCCACGGGACAAACTCGCCGGGCACTTCCACGACACCTACGGCCAGGCCATGGCCAACATTTATGCCAGCCTGCTCGAAGGCATTTCCGTGTTCGACAGCTCTATCGCGGGTCTCGGCGGCTGCCCGTACGCCAAAGGCGCGAGCGGTAACGTTGCTACCGAAGACGTTGTGTACCTGCTCAACGGTCTCGGCATCGAGACCGGTATCAACCTGGACGCCTTGATTGCCGCGGGTCAGCAGATCAGTGCGGTACTCGGTCGCGCAACCGGTTCGCGCGTTGCCAAAGCTCGCAGCGCGCAGTGAGGGGACAAGGTGTTACCGCTGTGTCCGGAATGTGGGTTAAAGCGAGTAACACGGAAACAAATTGTCTGGTTCCGCTGGAATGAAAATACGCCTAAATTCTCAAGACATTGATTTATAAAGAATTTTAAAAGTTGGCACGGCTTCTGCTATCTCTATGGCATAACAAGAATAAAAAGCAGCAAACCAATAAAAATAAGACGTACCGACTCTGACATAACAAAAACAACACGGCAGAGACGCAGCTAACAGATTTTTTTGGAGAAGGTGTGCTTTTCAGGGTGCTCCCAGGAGTGACCCGCAACCGGGCAGAGAACAATAAAACTACCTTCAGGTAGCTCCCGAATCGGTTGGATCGCTTAGCGAGAAAGTAGATCAGCGCTCAAAAAAATACGTTTGCTCTTGACCCCGGATGGGGGTCGCCAAAAACAGCGGTAAAGGGCCACGGTTGCCAAAAACAACAACAGACCGACCCTCAATAATAAAAAAGAGCACGCGACGACAAAATTAAAGGGGAGCCTCGGCTCCCCTTTGTGCTTTCTGTGATTCCTGTTTTCCTCAACGCCTATCCCCTGTGGGAGCGAGCTTGCTCGCGAATGCGGTGTGTCATCAACAAAGATATTGGCTGACCTGACGCCTTCGCGAGCAAGCTCGCTCCCACAGGGGTTGTGGTTACCGTTCGATTGTTTTCATTTCCTCAATACTGATCTCTCGCATCCTGAATTTCTGAATCTTGCCCGTCACCGTCATCGGAAACTCTTCGACGAACTTGAAGTGCCGTGGCGTCTTGAAGTGCGCGATGCGTTCCTTGCACCAGGTTTGCAGCTCCAGCTCCGAAGCGTTGTGGCCGGGGTGGAATTTGATCCAGGCGACAATCTCCTCACCGTAACGTGAGCATGGAATGCCGATCACCTGCACGTCCGCCACCGCCGGATGGGTGAAGAAAAACTCTTCCAGCTCACGCGGATAAACATTCTCGCCGCCACGAATGATCATGTCTTTGTTACGCCCGGCGATGTTGACGTAACCCTCCTCGTTCATGCTCGCGAGGTCGCCGGTGTGCATCCAGCCCGCTTCATCGATGGCTTCAGCCGTGGCCTGCGGATTGCTCCAGTAGCCGAGCATCACGCTGTAACCGCGCGTGCACAGCTCGCCGATGGTGCCGCGTGGTACGAGGTTGCCGGCTTCATCGATGATCTTGCTTTCCAGTTGTGGCTGGGTGCGGCCGACGGTGGTCACGCGTAACTCCAGTTCGTCGTTCGGGCCGGTTTGCAGCGACACCGGGCTGGTTTCGGTCATGCCGTACGCAATCTGCACTTCGCTCATGTGCATCTCGCTGATCACTCGGCGCATCACTTCGATCGGGCACGTGGCGCCGGCCATGATCCCGGTGCGCAGGCTCGACAGGTCAAAGTCGTGACGTTGCGGCTGATCGAGCATGGCGATGAACATGGTCGGTACGCCGTAGAGGCCGGTGGCTTTTTCATCGGCGACGGTTTGCAGGGTCAGCAACGGGTCGAAAGCATCGTTGGGGTAAATCATCGTGCTGCCGTGGGTGATGCAGCCGAGGTTGCCCATGACCATGCCGAAGCAGTGGTACAGCGGGACCGGGATCACCAGGCGATCGCGAGGAGTCAGGCCGATGCTTTCACCGACCATGTAACCGTTATTGAGGATGTTGTAGTGGCTGAGGGTCGCGCCCTTGGGGAAACCGGTAGTGCCGGAGGTGTACTGGATGTTGACCGGTTGATCGAAGTGCAGGCTGTCGCTGCGTTCGATGAGTTGTTCCGGGGAGATGCCGGTGGCCAGATCTGCCAGTTGCGACCACGGCAGGAAACCTGACGGTGGCTGCGGGTCGAGACTGATCACCCCACGCAAGTCCGGCAGACGATCGCTACGCAGTTGGCCGATGGATTGCTCGGCCAGTTCCGGCACCAGGCCTTGCAACATGCCGTGATAGTTGGAGGACTTGAATGCCCCGGCGCAGACCAGCCATTGGCAGCCGGATTGTTTGAGCACGTATTCCAGTTCGGAATTGCGGTAGGCCGGGTTGACGTTGACCAGGATCACGCCGATTTTTGCGGTGGCGAATTGGGTGATGCACCACTGCGCGCAGTTCGGCGCCCAGATACCGAGACGATCGCCGGCCTGTAAACCCAGGGCGAGCAGCGCTCTGGCGTGCAGATCCACCGCGTCGGCCAGTTGTCGCCAGGAATAGCGCAGTTGCTGATGGCGCACCACCAGCGCTTCACCGTCGGGATACTGCGCGACGGTCTGATCGAACTTCTGCCCGATGGTCATCGCCAGCAAGGCTTTGTCCTGAGAACCACGGGTGTAGCTGCGCTGCGGGTTTGCACTGGGTTGATCCATGACGACCCCTATTGTCTTTATTAGTGGGTTTTGCCGGATTTAACCCCTGTGGGAGCGAGCTTGCTCGCGAAGAGGCCAGCGGGTTCAACATCCATGTTGACTGATCTGACGCTTTCGCGAGCAAGCTCGCTCCCACAAGGTCTACTCCGTTTCAATCTTGAACTGCCCTTACTCTCGCTCAAGTTGACGTTAACGTAAAGGGTGATTGACAGCCATCAGCCACAAGCTTACGTTAACGTAAAGGTGAGAGCTGAGTGACCGCCCTCCCCACCCTACAAAAAAGCCAAAAGGTGACCCATGAGCTACCCATCCCTGAACTTCGCCCTCGGTGAAACCATCGACATGCTGCGCGATCAGGTCCAGTCCTTTGTCGCCAAGGAGATCGCTCCCCGCGCGGCGCAGATCGACAGCGACAACCTGTTCCCCGCTGACATGTGGCGCAAGTTCGGCGACATGGGCCTGCTCGGTATCACCGTGCCGGAAGAGTACGGCGGCGCTGGCCTGGGTTATCTGGCGCACGTCGTGGCGATGGAAGAAATCAGCCGTGGCTCGGCCTCGGTGGCGTTGTCCTACGGCGCGCATTCCAACCTCTGCGTCAACCAGATCAACCGCAACGGCAACCACGAACAGAAATCCAAGTACCTGCCGAAGCTGATCAGCGGCGAGCACGTTGGCGCACTGGCGATGAGCGAACCGAACGCAGGTTCCGATGTGGTTTCGATGAAACTGCGCGCCGACAAACGCGGCGACCGCTTCGTCCTTAACGGCAGCAAAACCTGGATCACCAACGGCCCGGATGCCAACACCTATGTGATCTACGCCAAGACCGACCTGGAAAAAGGCCCACACGGCATCACCGCCTTCATCGTCGAGCGCGACTGGAAAGGTTTCAGCCGCAGCAACAAGTTCGACAAGCTCGGCATGCGCGGTTCCAACACCTGCGAGCTGTTCTTCGATGACGTTGAAGTGCCGGAAGAAAACATCCTCGGCGTGCTCAACGGTGGCGTGAAAGTGCTGATGAGCGGCCTCGATTACGAGCGCGTCGTGCTGTCCGGTGGCCCGACCGGGATCATGCAGTCGTGCATGGACCTGATCGTGCCGTACATCCACGACCGCAAACAGTTCGGCCAGAGCATCGGCGAATTCCAGCTGATCCAGGGCAAAGTCGCCGACATGTACACCCAACTCAACGCCAGCCGCGCCTATCTGTATGCCGTTGCGCAGGCTTGCGAGCGCGGCGAAACCACACGCAAAGACGCCGCCGGGGTGATCCTCTACACCGCCGAACGCGCCACACAAATGGCCCTCGACGCCATCCAGATTCTCGGCGGCAACGGTTACATCAACGAATTCCCGGCTGGGCGCTTGCTGCGTGACGCCAAGCTGTACGAAATCGGCGCTGGCACCAGTGAGATCCGTCGCATGCTGATCGGTCGCGAACTGTTCAACGAAACCCGCTAAACGGAGCTGGCCATGGCTACCCTGCACACTCAGCTCAATCCCCGCTCAGCGGAGTTCGCCGCCAACAGCGCGGCGATGCTCAAACAGGTCGACGCCCTGCACACCCTGCTCGCCCAAGTGGCGCAGGGTGGCGGCGCGAAAGCTCAGGAACGTCACACCTCGCGCGGCAAATTGCTGCCGCGCGAACGCATCAACCGTTTGCTCGATCCGGGCTCACCGTTTCTGGAAATCAGCCAATTGGCCGCCCACGCCGTGTATGGCGAAGACGTGCCCGCCGCTGGCGTGATTGCCGGGATCGGTCGGGTCGAAGGCGTCGAGTGCATGATCGTCGCCAATGATGCGACGGTGAAGGGCGGTTCGTACTACCCGCTGACCGTGAAAAAACACCTGCGCGCGCAGACCATCGCGCAGCAGAATCGTCTGCCGTGCATCTATCTGGTCGACTCAGGTGGCGCCAACTTGCCGCGTCAGGATGAAGTGTTCCCGGATCGCGAGCATTTCGGACGGATTTTCTTCAATCAGGCCAACATGAGCGCGATGGGCATTCCGCAGATCGCCGTGGTCATGGGTTCTTGCACTGCTGGCGGCGCCTATGTGCCGGCGATGGCTGACGAAGCGATCATGGTGCGCAATCAGGCGACGATTTTCCTCGCCGGCCCGCCACTGGTAAAAGCCGCGACCGGTGAAGTGGTCAGCGCTGAAGACCTGGGTGGTGCCGATGTGCACTGCAAGATTTCCGGCGTTGCTGACCATTATGCAGAGAGTGACGAACATGCCCTCGCCCTCGCCCGCCGCAGCGTCGCCAACCTTAACTGGCGCAAGCTCGGTGAAGTGCAGCAGCGCACACCGATTGCGCCGTTGTACAGCAGCGACGAGTTGTATGGCGTGGTATCGGCCGACGCCAAGCAGCCGTTCGACGTGCGCGAAGTGATTGCGCGACTGGTCGACGGTTCGGTGTTCGATGAATTCAAAGCGCTGTTCGGCACTACGCTGGTCTGTGGCTTTGCGCACCTGCACGGTTATCCGATCGCGATTCTGGCCAACAACGGGATCCTCTTCGCCGAAGCCGCGCAGAAAGGCGCGCACTTCATCGAACTGGCCTGCCAGCGCGGCATTCCGCTGCTGTTTCTGCAGAACATCACCGGCTTCATGGTCGGGCAGAAATACGAAGCCGGCGGCATCGCCAAGCACGGCGCGAAACTGGTGACAGCGGTGGCGTGCGCCAAGGTGCCGAAATTCACCGTGATCATCGGCGGCAGCTTCGGCGCCGGTAACTACGGCATGTGCGGACGCGCTTACGATCCACGCTTCCTGTGGATGTGGCCGAACGCGCGGATCGGCGTGATGGGTGCAGAACAGGCCGCTGGCGTGTTGGTGCAGGTCAAACGTGAGCAGGCTGAGCGCAGCGGTCAGGGTTTCAGTGCCGAGCAGGAAACCGAGATCAAACAACCGATCCTCGACCAGTATGAAGAGCAGGGTCACCCCTACTATTCCAGCGCACGGCTATGGGACGACGGCGTCATCGACCCGGCGCAGACCCGCGATGTGCTGGCCCTGGCCCTGTCCGCGTCGCTGAACGCGCCAATCGAACCGAGCCGCTTCGGCGTGTTCCGGATGTGATTTTTTGTGTGAGCGAGCCTGCTCGCGAATACGGTTTGTCAGGTAGCGGAAATGTCGACTGATACAACGCGTTCGCGAGCAGGCTCTCTCCCACAGGAACCGTGGAGACGGATGAATATGAGTGACTTCAACACCCTCGAACTGCAAAACGACCCACGCGGTTTCGCGACGCTGTGGCTCAACCGCGCGGAAAAGAACAACGCCTTCAACGCCGAGATGATCCGCGAGCTGATCCTCGCGCTGGACAAAGTCGCCAGCGACGCCAGCCTGCGTTTCCTGCTGGTGCGTGGCCGTGGCAAGCACTTCAGTGCCGGCGCTGATCTGGCGTGGATGCAGCAATCGGCCGAACTCGATTACCACACCAACCTCGACGACGCCCGTGAACTGGCAGAGTTGATGTACAACCTCGCCAAGTTGAAGATCCCCACCGTGGCTGTGGTACAAGGCGCGGCATTCGGGGGCGCGCTGGGGTTGATCAGTTGCTGTGACATGGCGATTGGCGCCGATGACGCGCAATTCTGCCTGTCGGAAGTACGCATTGGTCTGGCGCCGGCGGTAATAAGCCCGTTTGTGGTGCAGGCCATCGGCGAACGCGCTGCACGTCGATATGCCCTGACCGCCGAGCGTTTCGGCGGGCAACGTGCGCGCGAAATCGGTTTGTTGTCCGAGAGCTATCCGGCCGCTGAACTTGATCAGCAAGTCGAGCACTGGATCAACAACTTGCTGCTCAACAGCCCCGCCGCCATGCGCGCCAGCAAGGACCTGCTGCGTGAAGTCGGCAACGGCTCACTGACCCCGGCGCTGCGCCGCTACACCGAAAATGCCATCGCCCGTATCCGCGTCAGCCCGGAAGGTCAGGAAGGCTTGCGCGCCTTTCTGCAAAAACGTCCACCGAGCTGGCAAGCCGCAACCACCACCAAGGAGCCGCATTGATGAGCGCACCCGTTCTCACCACCCTGCTGGTGGCCAACCGTGGCGAAATCGCCTGCCGCGTGATGCGCACCGCCAAAGCGCTGGGCCTGACCACGGTCGCCGTGCACAGCGCCACCGACCGCGAGGCGCGGCACAGTCGTGAAGCGGATATTCGTGTCGATCTCGGTGGCAGCAAAGCGGCCGACAGTTATCTGCAAATCGACAAATTGATCGCAGCGGCCAAGGCCAGTGGCGCTCAGGCGATTCATCCGGGTTACGGGTTTCTCTCGGAAAACGCCGGGTTTGCCCGCGCGATTGAAGCGGCTGGGCTGATTTTCCTCGGTCCGCCCGCCTCGGCCATCGACGCCATGGGCAGCAAGTCCGCCGCCAAAGCGCTGATGGAAACCGCTGGCGTGCCACTGGTACCGGGTTATCACGGCGAAGCGCAGGACCTGGACACCTTCCGCGATGCCTGCGAACGCATCGGTTATCCGGTGTTGCTCAAAGCCACGGCCGGCGGCGGTGGCAAAGGCATGAAAGTGGTCGAGGACGTCAGCCAATTGGCCGAAGCCCTCGCCTCGGCTCAGCGTGAAGCGCAGTCATCGTTCGGCGATTCGCGGATGCTGGTGGAGAAATACCTGCTCAAGCCGCGTCACGTGGAAATTCAGGTGTTCGCCGATCAGCATGGCAACTGCCTGTACCTCAATGAGCGTGACTGCTCGATTCAGCGCCGTCACCAGAAAGTCGTCGAAGAGGCGCCGGCACCGGGCTTGTCCCCGGAGTTGCGTCGCGCCATGGGCGAAGCGGCTGTGCGTTCGGCGCAAGCAATCGGCTATGTCGGAGCCGGTACGGTGGAGTTTCTGCTGGATGCGCGCGGTGAATTCTTCTTTATGGAGATGAACACGCGCTTACAAGTGGAGCATCCGGTGACTGAAGCTATCACCGGTCTCGATCTGGTCGCGTGGCAGATCCGCGTTGCTCGTGGTGAAACGCTGCCGATCACTCAAGAGCAGGTGCCGCTCAACGGCCATGCAATTGAAGTGCGCTTGTATGCCGAAGATCCTTCAAATGACTTTCTGCCGGCAACCGGACGTCTGGATTTGTATCGCGAGTCCGCTGAAGGGCCCGGGCGTCGAGTCGATAGCGGGGTCGAAGAAGGCGATGAAATTTCGCCGTTCTACGACCCGATGCTCGGCAAGCTGATTGCCTGGGGTGAGGATCGTGAACAGGCGCGACTGCGTTTGCTGAGCATGCTCGACGAGTTTGCGATTGGCGGTTTGAAAACCAACATCAACTTCCTGCGGCGGATCATTGCGCACCCGGCGTTCGCGGCGGCGGAACTGGATACCGGGTTTATTCCACGTTATCAGGAGCAATTGCTGCCTGCTCCGGGCACGCTGAGCGATGCGTTCTGGGACGCGGCGGCTCAAGCGGTGGCGCAGAGCCTGCCCCAGTTGGCGCGCCAGGATGACCCTGCTTCGCCGTGGTCGCTCAACAGCGGTTTGCGTGCGGGTCTGCCACGGGAAATCACTCTGCATTTGACTTGCGAGGGGCAGGACCGAGCCTTGACGCTGAGCGCCGCTGACCACGCCAGACTGTCCGGTGAAGTGCTAATCGTCGAGCACGAAGGCGTCCGTCGCACGTTGCGTGCGATTCGCCAGGGCGATGCGCTGTACCTGCAATGGGACGGTGAGTTGCGGCGCATCGAGACGTATGACCCGATCACTGCGGTCGAAGCCAGTCACAGTCATCAGGGTGGCCTGACGGCGCCCATGAACGGCAGTATTGTCCGTGTGCTGGTCGAGGCCGGGCAATCGGTCGAGGCCGGCGCGCAACTAGTGGTGCTGGAAGCGATGAAGATGGAACACAGCATCCGCGCGCCGCATGCCGGGGTGATCAAAGCACTGTATTGCCAGGAAGGTGAAATGGTCGGCGAAGGCAGCGCTTTGGTTGAACTGGAAGAAGTGTGAACGAGAGGATCGATCCTACGCCTGGCGAGGATCGATCTGACTAGTAACGCGCCGTTGCCTGAACCACAACACCGATAATTCGACACTCATCGGTCAGCAGCGCCTTCGGCCACGTCGGATTGAGCGGCACCAGGTAACGCTGGCCGCCCTCTTCGTCGAGTTTGCGAAAAATCGCTTCAGCGCTGTCGGGCCACTGAGCGATCACCAGTTTGCCGGGCACCGCCTCGGCCGCCGGATCAACCAGAATCAGCATGCCTTCGGCGATGCTCTGGCCACTGGGAGCGGTCATCGAATCCCCCGTCACCGTCAGCCAGAACGCCGGGCCACGCGCGTGGTAATCCGTCAGTTCGAAACGCTGTTTGCCTGATGCCTTGGCGTAGGATGCCGCATCGCTCTCGCGCACCTCGCAGGTCGTCTGCCAATCGCTGACCGGGTAACGGAAGTAAGGGTTGTACTTCTGCGCCAGCGGCATGTCGTCGTCAGATGTTATTTGCGGTTCCCGGATCACCAGCACCACTTCCAGAAAATCCATGCCCAGCGCTTGCAGCACGCGATTCATTTCCGTGATGCCGGGTTCGCGACGCTTGTTCAGCCAATGGCCGATCCCGCCCTGGGACATGCCGACGCGCTCTCCGAGCTCTGTTTGAGTGATTTTGAGTTCACTCATCTTGGCCTTGACCAACTCAATCCATTTATCCATGTGCGGCACCTTAGCGGACGCCCTGCGGGCTACAAAACACAAATTGTAGTATTTAAATTTTAGTAATGACTACAACACGTACTATTCTGAGGCTCACGGATTTCCCCTCAACAAGGAGTGCCCTTCACCATGAATATCAGCAGCAAAGACTTGCCCGATCTGCAAATGGACACCACTTTCAGCTCGCCTCAGGGCAATGCGGCGGCCCAGCGAGCACTCGACTATTACTTGAAACCAGCTGTGTCAGAACCCGAGGTCGACGAACGTTTTTTCGATGTCAGGCGCCATCTCAGTGGCGAGGAAGCGCTGGTGCACGCGTCGGATCTGTTGCGCTGTGCGGCGGCCACTGCGTTCAAGGCAGCCGAAAACCTGCAAGGCGCGAGTCGCGACCTGGCCTTTTCAGTGGTGCACATGGTGGATATGGCGCGGGCAATGGTCGACCATTCACTCGATGGCGATGAGGCCTGAGGAGCGGGAGTGCGGACGGACCGGAAAGAATTTTCCAATCGCGCAGATAAAAACATTTGACTTTCAAATGATAATGATTATTATTGCATGCAGCTGGTCGCGAGATCAGTCGATGGACCAGAGACCTTAGGTCGGTCTTCTGGACTATCTCCTCATCAGGCTAATCACGGTTTTTGACCCGGCTTTTTGCCGGGTCTTTTTTTGCCCTTTTTTCGGGCTTATAGCTTCAGGCTAATGAAGTCTTCAGGTGTTGCAAATTCGATGGCGCGGATAATATCAAAAGAATATCGCTTGGCAAGCCGAGCCCGGCCACATTGGGGCAAACTAATGACAATTAGCACTTGAGAATCAATCGCACAGTCTCTAAGCTGCTTGCGCGTCATGGAGGACGCCCCCCGCCACACCCCGCAATTCCCCTCGGTTTCAGCCCTGCCTGCGTGTACAGTAACGGCCATAAAAATCATATTCAGGAATCGATTATGACCGTGGCCAAATCTTCGTTCGACATCAGCGCCAACTTCGACAGCGGCAACATCCAAGTCATCGACATCAGCAACCCGCTCAATCCGGTTCTGGCCATTCGCCCGGACACCCGCAGCGCCCATTTTCAGTGGTTCCACTTCAAGGCCAGCGGTCTGCACGTCGGCCAGGAACACTGGTTCCGCCTGAACAACGCCAGCCAGTCCACATACAGCAAAGGCTGGCCCGGTTATCAGGCCGTAGCGTCCTACGATCACGTCAACTGGTTCCGCGTGCCGACCATTTTCGAAGGCGATTGTCTGCGTTTCTGCCTCGAAGCCACCCAGACCCACGCCTGGTTTGCCTATTTCGAACCCTACAGCCGTGGCCGTCACGACTGGCTGATCGAGCAGGCGCTGAGCAAGGCCGGCACCGAATTACTGGCGACCGGTAAAAGCGTCGAAGGTCGTGACATTCAGTTGCTGCGCAAAGGCTCGGGAGCCGAAGGCCAACGCAAAATCTGGATCATCGCTCAGCAACATCCCGGTGAGCACATGGCCGAATGGTTCATGGAAGGCGTGATCGAGCGCCTGGAAAGGCACGATGACCCGGTGCTGAACAAGCTGCTCACCAGTGCCGATCTGTACCTGGTGCCGAACATGAATCCGGACGGCGCGTTCCATGGCCATTTGCGCACCAACGCCATGGGCCAGGATTTGAACCGGGCCTGGCAGAACGCCAGCCAGGAGATCAGTCCCGAAGTGCTCTTCGTCCAGCAGCAAATGGAAAAGTACGGCGTCGATCTGTTCCTGGACGCCCATGGCGATGAAACAATCCCCCACGTATTCACCGCCGGTTGCGAAGGCAATCCGGGCTACACGCCGCGCATCGAAAAGCTCGAAGAGCACTTCCGCAATCACCTGAAACACACCACCAAAGACTTCCAGACCAAGTACGGCTACACCCGCGACGAACCAGGCCAGGCCAACATGACCCTGGCGTGCAACAGCGTCGGCCAGAAATTCGACTGCCTGTCGCTGACGCTGGAAATGCCGTTCAAGGATCACGACGACCATCCCGACAAAGAAACCGGCTGGTCGGGCAAGCGCTCAAAACAGTTGGGTAAAGACGTGCTGACGACCATCGCCGACATGGTTGATACCTTGCGCTGATCCCCTCCTCCGTCCCTCAAAAGATCGCAGCGTGTCTGCGATCTTTTGCTTTCTGCCATTCGTACTTTCGCGCAAACAGGTTGCAAAATAAAACCCTAATCAATACCGTGATCTAGGTTTTATTTTGAAACCTAAAAGGACGCGGGATATGAAACCTCTCAAAAGCAGTGTCGTTTTGCTTTTCTCTGTGGCCTGTGGGCTGGCCGTGGGTAACGTGTACTACGCCCAGCCGCTGCTGGACGCGATGGCTGAAGCGTTTGCGATGTCGCCGGTAACCATCGGGGTGGTGATCACCCTGACGCAAATCGGCTACGGCATCGGTCTGGTATTACTGGTGCCACTCGGCGATCTGCTCAACCGGCGCAAATTGATCGTCACCCAGACACTGCTGTCGGCAGTGGCGTTGTTGATGATCGCGCTGGCGCCCAGCAGTGTCTGGCTGCTGCTCGGCATGACATTGACCGGGCTGCTCGCCGTGGTCACGCAGGTGCTGGTGGCCTACGCCGCAACGCTTGCTGTCCCGACGCAGCGCGGGCGCGTGGTCGGTGTAGTCACCAGCGGCATCGTCGTCGGCATCTTGCTGGCACGCACGGTTGCCGGGGGTGTGGCCGATCTGGCTGGGTGGCGTGCAATCTACTTTCTGTCAGCCGGGCTGACACTGTTGATGGCATTGCTACTGTTTCGCGTTCTGCCCAAGCATGAATCCCCGCAGCCCGCGACTAGCTACATCGCACTGATCGCCTCGGTGTTCAGCCTGTTCAAAGAAGAACCGGTGCTGCGCCAACGCGCGATCCTCGCCCTGCTGACCTTCGCCAGCGCGATGGTGCTGTGGACGCCGATGGTGCTGCCGCTGGCCGCCCCGCCACTGTCGTTGTCGCACAGTGAAATCGGTCTGTTCGGATTGGCCGGCGCAGCGGGTGCGCTGGCCGCCGCACGGGCCGGGCATCTGGCGGATCGCGGCCTTGGCCAATGGGTCAGTGGTCTTTCGCTGTTGCTGATGCTCGCTTCATGGCTGCCAATCGCCCTCACCCAATCGTCGTTGTGGGCATTACTGCTTGGTGTGATCACCCTCGATTTGGGTTTGCAAGCCGTACACGTCACCAGTCAGAGCATGATTTACAGCATGCGTCCGGCAGCGCAAAGCCGCCTCACTGCCGGTTACATGCTGTTCTACTCGATCGGCAGCGCGCTGGGCTCAATCAGTTCGACCGCCATGTATGCGTGGGCTGGCTGGATCGGCGTGTGCCTGCTCGGCGCGGGCATCAACGCAGTGGCGCTGGCCTACTGGTGGCTGACCCTGAAAAGCGGCGCACCGGCAGGATGCGCCACGCAAACGGGTTAGCTGCGATCGCGACCGCGCAACATGCTGTCGAGCACCTCGTCGCGGCGGATCCAGCCATGAAACAGCGCCGCTGCCAGATGCAACAGCACCGTCAGGAACAGCAGATAGGCCAGATAGCCATGCGCCTTGCGCAGCAGCGCAAACAGCTGCGCGTCCGCCGGAACAATCGCTGGCAACTGCAACGTTGTGCTGAGCATGACCGGCTCACCCGAAGCGCTGATCATCGCCCAACCGAGCAACGGCAACACCAGCATCAACGCGTACAGCAACAAATGCGAAGCCTTGGCCGCCAGCACTTGCCAACCCGGCAGATCCGCTGGCAACGGTGGCTGGCGCGTGGTCAGCCGCACCAGCAAACGCACAATCACCAGTGCCAGAATCGCGATGCCCAGCGGTTTGTGCAGATGGATCAGCCATTCATGCCGTTCGGAAACCGAGGTGACCATGCCGGCGCCGATAAACAGCATGGCGATGATCATCACCGCCATCAGCCAGTGCAGCAGCCGCGCCAACAGGGCGAAATGCGTCGGTTGAGTGCTCATGGGCGAGCCTCCTGTTTGGCGGCGGGCAACTGGCTGACTTCGCTGGTGCGGCGCAGATAGGAATTGGCGTAACCGGCGGAACGGGCCGCGAGCAACGGGTCGTCGGAGCCCTGAATCCCGGCCGGCAGCACCAGCGGGTCGTAGTTGATATCACGGCACTCGCCGCTCAGTTGCGGCTGGGTTTTTTCCAGCACCAGCGTGCCAGCGTTCAATACTTTGCGCCCCTCAGGCCAAGACTTGCTGGCGTCATTCACCGGGTCATCAGGATTGGCCAGGGTGATGTTCAACTGAAAGCGCAGCGGCGCGGACGCCAACCGTTGCACCAGATCCTTCTCGAGAAAATCGCCGCCCTCAGGTGCACTGGCGCCCGCAGCATCGCGCGCCAACGGCGTCATGCTCCAGCGCACGGCCTGTTTTTTACCGCTGGCGTCGACCAGATAGAACGCGTTGACGCTGTTATAGGTTTCGGTGGCGTAACTGGCCGACGGTTTGGCCGTCTTCACCCAAGTCAAAAACGGCACGGTTTCCGGGTGCGAGGCGAAGAACGCTGGAACCTTCGCCGGATCAGGTTTACCCGTGGCCGGATCTGGCGATTGCGCCTGCTGCAATTGATAAAACGCTTCAGGGGTGCCGACCGGGAATACCGGCATGCTGTTCATCCCGGTGCGCCACTGCTGCCCATTGGCCTGAGTGAAACGCAGCGCCAGACTGCGGATCGGCACGCTGCTGTCCGGTGCATACGGATTGCCCGCTGGCAGCGCGAAACGCCCGACCACCGGGGTCTGCGGCTCGTTGAACACCTGCGCAGTGGAAAACACCCGCGCCTCGCCACTGCTTTCGAAATGGCCGATCACGCAGACGCCTTTGGCGTGATTACGACGGAAGCCAGGGTGCACGCCGTTGTTCTTCTCCAGCACATCGACCAGTGCTTTTGGCGTCAGGCGTTGTGGGTCAAAGTTGCCGTGCACGTAGGCAAACGCCCCGGCCACGGCAGCGACTACCACAGCAATGCCGCCCAGACGCAGCACCAAGCTCGCTGCACTCAGAGGTGGACGCTTTGGCCCGCCGGGCGGTGCAGTATCGGGTGATGAACGATCAACCATGAACGACTCCAGGGCCATCGGCCACGAGTAGGAAGAATCAGCAAGACGCACCCCGCGCGGATTTATTCCCCGCCTCGGTATTTATTTTTCCGAACGTGGAATAACCTCCAACGACGGACGTCTCCCTAGTCCACAGCGTAGTGACTAGCAGAGTTTCATGAGCGAATTCGACGAACAGTTGAGAGAAATCATTCCCAGATTGCGCCGCTTTGCCGTGTCACTGACACGCAATAGCAGCAGCGCTGACGATCTGGTACAGGCCAGCCTGGAGCGGGCGCTGTCGAGTTGGGGCGATAAACGCGCTGACGGCGACTTGCGTGCCTGGCTGTTTGCGATCCTGTATCGGCAGTTTCTCGACGCCCATCGTCGCTCCCGACGCTATGCGCGCATGCTCGAATTCTTCACCGGTCGCGACGACGCCGAGCCCTCGGTCGAGCGCACCGTCATCGCCCAGTCGACCCTGCAAGCCTTCGATCGCCTGCCCACCGAACAGCGCGCCCTGCTGCTGATGGTTTCGGTGGAAGGCCTTTCCTATAAAGAGGTCGCCGAGATTCTCGGCGCCCCGATCGGCACCGTGATGTCGCGCCTGTCCCGTGCCCGCCAGGCCTTGCGCCAATTGAGCGACGGTGAAATCAGCAGCCCCTCTTTGCGGATACTCAAATGATCAGCCTGCCTCCCAACGAACGTGACCTGCACGCGTATGTCGACCACCAGCTCAGCGACGCCGACCGGCGTGTGCTGGACACCTGGCTGGCCAGTCACCCGGATGAAGCGGCGCAGGTTCGCGCCTGGCAACAGGATGCCCAGCAATTGCGCGCGGCACTCGGCGGCGCGTTGCAGCAACCGGCCAATCCCGCGCTTGATCCGGCCATGATCCGCCAGCGCCGCCAGCGTCAGTCACGTCGTCACCTGGCCAGCGCGGCGGTGTTGCTGATCGCGGTGAGCATCGGTGGCTTCAGTGGCTGGCAGGCTCGCGAAATGACCCTCGTGCGCTCGACCATGCTGCCGATGACCGATGCTTTGCAGGCTTATCGCTTGATTGCCCAGCAAGGGATGCTGCCGGCCGATTACAAGGTCGACAATGACGGCGACATGCAACGCTGGCTCGACCGCTATTTCACCCAGGCCAGTCGCTTGCCTGACCTTAAGGCCGCTGGGTTCGAACCGGTCAGCGGACGCTTGCTCAGCACTGATGAAGGTCCGGCGGCGATGGTGATGTATGAGGATGGCAGCGGGCACAAAGTCAGTTTCTATGTGCGCCCGCCGGGGCCGAAGAACACCTTTTTACCCCGTGGCAGCCGCAGTGATGGCGACCTGCAGGCCGAATACTGGTCGGGCGGCGGGTACAACTACGCGATGGTCAGCCCGGTCGATACGCCGGCAGCGCAACAGCTCAAGCAATCGCTGCAATTCTGAGAACACCGCTGTTCTATGTAGGAGCTGCGGCACGCTGCGATCTTTTGATCTTGTTCTTAAGGGCAAGATCAAAAGATCGCAGCCTCGTTTCACTCGACAGCTCCTACAAAGGATCGTGTCAGCTCAGAAGCCTACGTCGAGCACCACATTGTCCAGATAAGTGCCCGCCGGCGGCGTGGTCTGGTCGGTGTAGATCTTCGCGTTGTAGTTGAAGATCTGGCTGCCCGTGCCCAAGCCGTTCCCCGGATTGACCTCGGCGTCGGTACTCGCCCGCCGCGCCGCGCCGACACTGCCCCAGCGCGTGGTGCCGGCACTTTTGAAAATATCGTAGGCCAGATAATTGCTTCCGGAAATCATCCGGCGCCGGCCGCCGACACTCACCGCGTTCTGCCCGTCGCTCAACCCCACGGTATAAGCGCTGCCCTTGGTGCAGGCCAGATTGATCGTCTGTCCGGTCACCGGGGTGAACGCGCTGACCACCGGCGCGCTGCCAAAGGCAATGTTCGGCGCCGTAATCGTGCAGTCGTTGGACACCGTCAGATTCACCGTCAACGACGTCGTGCCGTTGGCAATATCGCGACCGAGGCAGATGGCACCGATGCCGATCCCGGAACAGTAATTCCAGTTCCAGAAAATACTCAGGGTCTCGGTGTACACCCCGGCGGCGACGTTGCTGCCAATGGTTGTACCGAGATAGAGCGGCACGGTTTTCGGCGTCGTACCATTGAGCAGGCCCAAGGCGTCGATGATGCCGTTGCGCGCAAAGTCATAGGCGGTGCCGCGGGTCAATGGGTAACTGGTGCTGTTGTTGGCGTAGATCGTGTAATTGATGACATCGCCGGTCGGCCCGACCAGACCACTTTGAGTCGAAGAAACGGTGCCCCAGAAGTGGTCGTTGCTGGTCAGCAGGGACAACAAAGAGCCGGTGCAGCTCAAACCCGCATTCAGTGTGGAACTGGGTTGCGACGTCGTGCGCACGGCAATCGAACTGAGCATGCCGAACGCCGCCGGCGTGGTGCTGACCACCGAGCACGCGGCCTGCACCGCCCCGGGTATAAGCAGTGCCAGACATAACAGCCATCGCCGGAACATCATTGGCACACCAACGGGCCAATCAACGGCACCTGATCCTGATTCAGATCGACACTGAACTGCGCCTGACAGGTCTTGCCGTCGGCCAGCGTCACTTGCAACGAGTTCTGCGCTTGCAGGTTTTCCAGATACACCAGCCCATCCCAACCGACCACCGTCCGCGTCCCGCTCTGCTCATGCAGCACACCCGCGCCCAGCGGCAACTCGCGCTGCTGCGCGTCGACCAGCACGATGCTCGCGGCAATCACTCGGGTCAGCGGAAACTCCAACAGATAACCGCTGCCACGCCGCACAGCGATGCGCTGTTCGACGTTGGGACTGCGTACGTTGGCCGGCAGATTCAGTGGATCGATTTCATACTTGCCGCGGTAATAGGCGCTGCTCCATGGCACCAGCAGATGACCGTTCTTGTCGGTCTGGCCGACCTGCTGGTTTTCGTAGCGCACCGGAATGTCGGCAAAACCATCGGTACTGACCAGTACGAACGCGTCGTCGATACGGTTGGCGGCAAACACCTGATGGTCCATCCACACCAGCGAACCACTGGCATCGGCCCAACGGGTTTCGGCGTCGGACGTGCCGTAGACACCAGCCTGCAATTGCACCGATTGCAGACGCCAGGTGACGTCGGCCTGACGATAATCCGCCCCATCACCCTTGGCGTAACCCAGATTGAAACCCACGCCGCCCTCGGTTGGCACCGCACGACTGTAGTTGACCCGCTGTTGGCTCTGCCCGGTTTTACTGCGATCACTGCTGATCGCCAGGCTGCCACGCAAATCAAACGGAATCACCAGTTGCGCCTGCACGGCCCAGTTGCTGTCGCCGATCTCACGGTTGGCCGACAAGTAGAAGCTGCTGTTGCGCCATAACGGTTTGCTCCAGCTGAGGTTGAGCAGCCGCGTGCGCGAGTCGTCCGCCGCGCGCACATCGAAATATCCGGCACCGAGGCTGCCCCAGCGCTCAAGGTTAAGGCTCAGTGTCGCCTGCTCGCTGCGCCGGCTAAGACTGATGTACGGGCTGTCGACCACGCTCAGGTCGGCGTATTGATCGTGGCGTTGCAAGCGTTGGTAGGAAAAGCTGAAACGCTGGTTGCTGTACTGATAGCCGAGGCTGACCTGATGACCGCCCTCGCCGTCAAAACGGCTTTGGCTCAACGCACTGTTGAGCACACCAAAGTTGCCGAGCTGCCAATTGCCGCCGAGGCCGCCCAGTGTCAGCGAATCGGCCGCTTCAGCATGGCTTTCCAGCGTAAAGCTGTCGCTGACGCCATAGCGCAGGCTGCCGGAGGTGACACCCGGCCCGTAGTTGAAATCCTTCAAACCGTAGTCGCGACGCAACGTACCGGCGGCCACGGAAAAATCGCTCAAGCCTTTTTGCAGCAAGGTGCTGGTGACATAGAACGGCACCGTAGTCGACACCTGCCGACCGAGCGCATCAGTAGTCACTACGACGGCTTCGCCCGCGCCGTTGATGAACGGAATATTGGTCAGTGTGTACGGCCCGGGCTGCAAGTCTGCGCTGCTGGACTTGTAGCCATTGATGAACAGATCCACCGAGGACGGCACCGCCGCTTCACCGGCAAACTGCGGTAATGGATAGGTCACCAGATCCGGGCGTACCGCAAAGTCCCGGGAAAACTGCACGCCGCCCAGACGCACCGAACTGCTCCACGGCAACGCACCGCTGATCACGTCACCGGCCTCGTAGGTGAGCATTCGTTCGTCATCGGAATATCGCCACGTGGTGTCGTAGCGCAGATAGCCGTTATCCAGCGTGTTGAGCGAATCACCGGACAAAGTTTGCCGGTATTGCCCGGTGTTGGACAGCGTGCCCCAGCTGTCGAACAGCCGCACTTCGTTCCACGCCGCCAGATAAGTGCCGGCATCGTCAGTGTCGTTGAGGTACAGGTCATAGTTGAACAGCGCGCCGAAACTGCTCAGTGCCGGGGTGCGCGGGTAAGCCTGGCGATTGCCGATGAACTGTTCCGGCAACCAGTCCGGCGGCACGTCCAGCAGCAGGCGCTGACCGACACTGTCGTAATCACTGTGCAGCCCCGACAGGCTGTCGAGATCGACCTCGGCGCCGAGGCTGTCGGGCAACTTCATGCCGGTTTCGCGCAACGCCGTCGCTGGCAAAAACAAGCGCCCGTCGCGCTGCTGCACCGCCACCACGCGTCCGGTGTTCATCTGGTTGACCACCAGTTCCAGAAACAACTGTGCATCACTGACGGCCTCCATGCCGCTGGGAGGCGGCGGCAGATCGCCGGCCCCGGATGGTTGAACGAACATCAGGCAACACGCGCCGGTGATGAGCCACAACGGACGCTGAATACGGCGAACCCGTCCTGGGTTCATACGCGCTTTACGTCCGTCAATGGACTGAATCCTCCCTGATACCGCTTTAGCCGCCGCCAGATGCCCGCGCTACGACTCGCTCACTTGGTGGGCGTGATGCTCTGCACCTGTGCCGCGCCATTTACTCGTACCTGCAACGCCGAATCATTGGTCAGCGGCGCCGGTGCCGGCCAGCGCATCACCGCGCCGGGCAGCACATAACCCAACAGCCCTTCGGCCAATGGCTTGCTCTGCCCGGCCTGTTTGATTGCCACGTCGGTCAGTCGCGCATGCACCGCGCCCTGATTGCGTACTTCGACATAAGGCTTGCCGTCCACCGCCACCGTGCGCCAGCTCAACTGCGGCAGGCCGACACCTTTGGGATCGCGCGCGCGGGTGCTGTCTTCTTTGCTCCACAGCCCGGCACCATAGGCAAACAGCGGCACCGAGTAACGCATCTGGAAGCGAATCGCCGCAGCGGTTTTGCCGCCGTCAGCGGTGGCTGGTTGCGCGGAGGGAATTTCGTCGATGATGATCCGGTAGGCCAGCTCCTGCCCCGGCGGTACGTCCTTGGTTCGGGTCAGACGCACCAGTTGTTTCTGCCCCGGTTCGATCTTCGCCACCGGCGGGCTGCCGATCACGTCGCGCTGGTTCTGGTATTGCTCGGCGAAACCACTCTGGCTCCAGCCGAATACGCGGATCTGCAGATTGGCGGTTTCGCTGCCGCGGTTTTCCAGCCACAGCGCACTGGCCTGTTGATCAGCCTCCAGCACCGGATCGATCGGCCAGATCAGTACCGAACTCGCCGCTTGTGCCTGGCTTGCCCCAAGCATGACCATCGTCCACATCACACAGCGCACGAAAGAATGCCGTGACGTAACTGACCCCATAAACCTGCTCCTTGTCGGCCATTCAACTTCGCCTTACCACGACAGTTGCACCTGCAACACGTCGCTGTACGTCCCCCCAGGCTGATTGCCCGGCAATTGCACCTGACCGTAAATCGGCAGGCTGATGTTGTTCGCATCGATGTAGGCCACCGCCACACTCTGGCCAATGCCCAGGCTCTGGCTGTATGCCGCATCGCGAAACAGCGCATACGCGACCCGCGCACTGCCGCTGTTGACCTGCATGTGCCGGCCACTGATGTTGTACTGACCGCCATCGACGCTCATGTTCAGCGTCACCCCCGGCGTGCATTGCAATTGCACGCCACCGGTCAGCGCCACCTGCACGGTGCCGGTAGCCAGTGCCGAACGCGAACCGAAATTCAGCCCGCCATAGTTCGACACTCCGCCCACCACCAGACACCCGGCAGTGACCGTGGCGCTCACCTGAAAGCTCTGGCTCGTCGCCGCTGTCAGCGGCAACGGCGCACTGCCGGCACAGAGCAGGAGCAGCGCGGCACAGCCATGGCGGCGCATGGCATCAGAACGTCAGTTCAACAGCGACGGTGTCGGTGTACGTGCCCGCCGGCAAACCGGCCTTGCCCACCGCCTGACCGTAGAGGTTCACCGTCTGCGCGACACCGGTGCTGGCGGCAAGGTTGATCGTCCCGTCGATCGCCAGCAGTTGCGAGTGCCCGGCATCGGTGTACAAGTCGTACGGCACGTAATTGGCAACGCCGTCGTACAACGCTCGTGTGCCTCCCGGTGACATGCCGTCATGGGAACCCGCGCGCACCTTGACCGTCGGCGTGGTGCCACTGGAGCAGAGAATCGACAATGCCCCGCCGCCACCGCCCAACACTTGCCCGGTGGCGGTGGTGAACAGGCTGTTGGCGGTGCCGAAGTTCAACGCACCGAAATTCAGCCCGGTGGAACCGCCGGCACCGTTGACCTGACAACTGCTGATCAGAATCAGGCTGGAGGTGATCTGGCCGGTGACCGTGGTGGCGGCGTTGGCACTGGAAACCAGCGCCAGGCCAAGCAACGACAAACCTATCCTTGATGCAAATGTACGCATGGTGTCCGTCCTCTACGGGGTTACCAGTCGAGCGTCACCGTCAGCGTGTCGGTATAGACACCTGCCGGTACCGCGCGGGTATTCGCCACCACCGAGCCAAATACCGGAATGGGTATCTGCGCAGCGCTGGTGACAGCGAAATTGTGTTGCTGGCCGATGCTGTAGCTCCGGGCGCCGGAGGGATCGACGAACAGCTGATAGGGAAGGGTCTGGCGGCCGTTGCTCAGGCGCCGGGTATTGCCGTCACCGTGGGTACCGCCGTCGATGGTGACGGTGAAACCGGTGACGGAGGGATTGCAGGCTACGTTGAGTTTGCCGCTGCTGTCGCCGTCGAGACTGGCCTTGATCGGTGCGTTCCAGGTGGGCCCCTGAAGGCCGAAATCGAGGGTGCCGAGGGCACTGACCGGGCTGTCGGGCGTGCCGCTGTTGGTGACTTCACAGCCGGCAATAAGGATCAGCCGCGCATTGATCTGCCCACTGACCGCCGCTTGCGCCTCGTCTGCGAGCAATGCCAGCGTACCTGCCGCCACCACCATCCAGTGTTTGCCTGTCATCGCGACCGTCCCTGCTCCTTTACGCTGACTCAATCACCGCGCTCGTCTTTGAACGCCTTCCTTGCGCACCCACGTCCACCGGGTGCCTGTTGCCATCGCGATCACCAGGTGACCGTTACCTTGACCAGATCCGAATAACGCCCGACTCGCGGCACTTCGGCCAATCGCTCGATCCGCGCGTACAGTGGCAGCTCCACCGTGCCGCTGTCCGGTACCCGCCCGCTGACCGGCACATCCACCACCAGCGGCAGCCGTCGCGCCGCGTCCTGATACAAACGGTATGGAATCGGTTTGCTGCCCGTCGAAGCGGCCATATAGCGGACTTCACCGACACCGCCATGCAAGCCTCCGTCGACGCGCATCTGGTAGGGCGTGTCCGGATTGCATTCCAGGCGTGGCAGGCGCTGATTGGTCAACGCGGCAGCCAACGGCCCGGCGGGGTCATCGAGGCGTGCGGTGCTACCGAAGTCGAGCACACCCAGTTGCTCAATGCCGGCGCCACGCTGCTGACCGATCAACTGGCAGCCGCGCTGCACATCGACGCGCACTTCAACCTGAAGATCTGCCGCATGAACAGGCGCCGCGAATACCCCCAGCAGGCCCATGACCACATGTACATTCACTGCGCCGTTCCTTGTCAGTGATCACTTGCGACGTCGTTTCTGTGTTTGAGGTTAGCAACGGTCGACGATTCCGCCAGTCGATTGGATCCAGGGATCGCCCGGGATATGTTTCGAAAGGTTGGCAACAGGTCCGGCCATGTCGCTAAAAATAGCTGTACGTGCGGCACAAATTTGTTCAATTACCGCCCACTGTCGATCCACTGTGGTGGCTGGCCAGCCCAACGCCTGGTTACACTGTGTCGCCGCGCTCGCGGGAGCCGGTTTTGACGAACACGGAGACGCCCACAGTGCCTGCCCAACCGCCGAAACGATCGCGACTGATCCAGCGCTGGCCGGCGCTGCGCCGTTGGTTGGGCAAGGGTTTGCCGGCCGGCGCCGGGCATGACGCCAGCGCCCAGTCGATCCGCGATTACTTCCGGCACAAGGCCGGCGGTCAGGGTTACACCCTCAGCCACAGCCAGCAGCGCGTCATTGATTGCATGGCGCAGCAGGCCAGTCTGCTGTTTGGCGCCGGCAACCGAACCGCGCCGAGTCTCTATCTGTTCGGCGCCGTCGGACGCGGCAAGAGCTGGTTGCTCGATGGCTTTTTTCAGGCCTTGCCGATCACCCAGAAACGGCGCCTGCATTTCCATCAGTTTTTCGCGCAATTGCATCAGGGCATGTTCAGCCATCGCGAGCAGGACGATGCCCTCGAAGTGACCCTCGACGAACTGCTGGAGGATTGTCGGGTGCTGTGTTTCGACGAGTTTCATGTGCATGACATCGGCGATGCCATGCTCATCACGCGGCTGTTCAAGGCACTGTTCAAACGGCGAATTCTGCTGTTGGTGACCTCCAACTATGCGCCGGAAGGGCTGCTGCCCAATCCGCTCTATCACGCGCGCTTCAAACCGGTGATCGAACTGATCAATACGCGCATGCAGGTGATGGAAGTCGGCGGTCCGCACGATTACCGCAGTCAGGCACGCCACTCTGCACATCAGATCTTCACTCAGGGGCATTACGTGTGGCCGGCCACGCCAGCGCAACGCACCGCTCTGGAGCTGCCGCCGGCCGATACGCCAGCCATTCAGATATCCGTCGGCACCCGGCAGTTTCAGGCTCGATTGTGTGAAGAGCGGCGTGTTGGTTTTACCTTCAGCGATCTGTGTGAACAGCCGACGGCAGTCATGGATTATCTGGAACTGTGTCGACGTTTCGACCGCTGGATCATTGATGATCTGCCGGAACTGGGAGAGTGCTCGATCGCCGCCCAACAGCGCTTCATCAACCTGATCGACGTGTTGTACGACCAGGACAAACACCTGACGCTGCTCGGTCGCCTGCCCTTGTGTGAAAGCCTCGACGGCTATGCCATAGACCTGGCGCGCACGCGCAGTCGCCTGGGGCAGTTGCAGGAGATGCACAACAACGACTGACCACACAGCTCATGTGGGAGCGAGCTTGCTCGCGAAAGCGCCCGATCAGTCAAAACATCAGCGGCTGACACTCCACCTTCGCGAGCAGGCTCGCTCCCACCAAGGGCATCTGAAGTTTCGCCACCTATCCAATTCAAACCCGGGCTTTGCCGTTATCATGTCGCCCATTCTCAGCGCCCCTGCGTCGCTCCACTGATCAATAGCGAATACCAAACATGCACACCCTTGCTCAATTGCGCGCCGGCGAGTTGTCGGGCATCACCCGGCTGGATCTGTCGTGCGGACTGACCGAGTTCCCGCGCGAGATTTTCGATCTGGCCGATACCCTGGAAATCCTCAACCTCAGCGGCAACCAATTGAGCAGCCTGCCGGATGACTTGCACCGTCTGACACGCCTGCGCGTGCTGTTCTGCTCCGACAACCCGTTCACCGAACTGCCGGCCTGCCTCGGTCAGTGCGCGGCCCTGACGATGGTCGGCTTCAGAGCCAATCGCATCGTCAACGTACCCGGCAGCGCTCTGCCACCAGCGTTGCGCTGGCTGATCCTGACCGACAACTGCATCGAGAACCTGCCGAGCGAACTCGGTGAGCGCCCTGCCCTGCAAAAACTCATGCTGTCCGGCAACCGTCTGCAAACGCTGCCGCCCTCCCTGAGCAACTGCCATCGACTGGAGCTGCTGCGCATCTCTGCCAACCGCCTGAGCGAACTGCCGCAGTGGCTGCTCAACCTGCCGAGCCTGACCTGGCTGGCCTACGCCGGTAACCCGCTGGAGATCGAGGCGGACGCCGCCGCGCTGGAAGCGACACCACAAATCTCCTGGTCGGCGCTGAGTCTGGAACAGCGTTTGGGCGAAGGTGCATCGGGGGTGATTTCCCGGGCGAGCTGGCAGCGCGACGATGGCTCAGTGACGCCGGTCGCGGTGAAACTGTACAAAGGTGAAATGACCAGCGACGGCTCGCCGCTGCACGAAATGAATGCCTGTATCAGCGCAGGCCTGCATCCCAATCTGATCCGGGTCGAAGGGCGCATCAGTGACCATCCCGACGGCCAGCAAGGCTTGGTGATGCAGTTGATCGATCCGTCGTTCGGCAACCTCGCCGGTCTGCCGAGCCTGGCGTCTTGCTCACGAGATGTTTACGCCGATGATTGCCGGTTCAGTGCCGAGGTCGCGCTGAACATCGCCAAAGGCATCGCCTCGGCAGCCGAGCATCTGCATCAGCAAGGCATCACCCACGGCGATCTCTACGGGCACAACATTCTGCTGAATGAGCGCGGCGATTGCCTGCTCGGGGATTTTGGTGGGGCGTCGTTCCACGCCATTGCCGATACAGCGGAAACGCGCGCGTTGCAACGCATCGAAGTGCGTGCGTTCGGGGTTTTGCTGGGGGAATTGCTGGCGCGCATCGACTCGGGCTTGGGTGATGAGCGGCGTGCGGTGCTTGAAGAGCTGGAGCGGCGTTGCTGTCAGGCGGATGTGCTGGCGCGGCCGGGGTTCGCTGAGGTCATGCGGCAGCTTGAGAATCTGTGACCGCTGCGCGGTCGATCGCTAGCAGGCTAGCTCCTACGGGGGATTTGTGAACGCCACAGATCCAGTGTGGGAGCTAGCCTGCTAGCGATGAGGCCATCACTGACGAAGCCTATCAGCCCGCCAGGCCGACAAACATATCCTGCACGTCATCATGGTTGTCGAGGCCTTCGAGGAACGCTTCGACCTCAGCCATCTGCTCGTCGCTCAAACCGCTGACCGGGTTCTTCGGCTGGTAGCCGAGTTTCGCCGACAGCACGGTGAAGCCTTGCTCTGGCAGCGCCTTCTGCACCGAGTCCAGATCAGTAGGATCGGTCAAAAACAGCGTCGCACCGTCTTCGCCCGGCTCGAAATCCTGAGCACCGGCTTCGATGGCGGCCATTTCCGGATCGGCGTCCGGAGTGTCCGGCGAGGCTTCGATCATGCCGACATGGTTGAAATCCCAAGCCACGGAGCCGGAAGCCCCCAGTTGGCCCTTGCGGAAGGCCACGCGGATTTCCGCGACAGTACGGTTGATGTTGTCGGTCACGCACTCGACGATCAGCGGCACCTGGTGCGGGGCGAACCCTTCGTAGGTCACGCGATGGTACTGCACGGTTTCACCGAGCAGACCGGCGCCTTTCTTGATCGCGCGATCGAGGGTTTCTTTTGGCATCGAGGCTTTCTTGGCCTGTTCGACCACCAGACGCAGGTGTGCGTTGGTAGCGGTATCGGCACCGTTGCGGGCAGCGATGGTGATTTCCTTCACCAGTTTGCCGAAGATCTTGCCCTTGGCGTTGGATGCCGCTTCTTTGTGTTTAACCTTCCACTGTGCGCCCATTACTCACTCTCTTGATCTGTGGCGCCGAGACATCTATTGGCCGACGCATGGCGCCAAGTTTATACGGCCTAAAGTCGGCAATCGACCAAAAAAACAATGTGGAATCGACATCTTCACCAGACCTTGTAGGGCGATTCTGAAAACACCCTTTGACATGACCTTTCGGCGCTGGGGTTTCGTACCCTCTTAAACCCGTATTGCCTGACAGAGCCTGTTCGAATGCTCAATGACAAGGAAAGTCCGTTTACCCTGACCCTGACCAATAGCGGTTTATGCCTTCCGGTGTTGCGCTTTCGCGGCGAGGAAGCGCTCAACCAGCCCTACCGATTCGACATCGAACTTATCGGTCTGGCCCCCGCCGTGGCGCCGGGTACGCTATTGCAGCAACCGGTATTTCTGCGCCTGGACGACCATCACGGGATTCACGGGATTATCCACAGCGCCAGTTGTGAACATTGCGGTACCCATCGCATCGGCTATCGCCTGATGATAGTGCCGTCGCTGCTGCGGTTGGCGCAGCCGAGCAGACGTCGGGTGTTCGTGCAACAGAGCGTGCCGCAGATTCTCCTGCAGTTGCTCGCGGGAAATGCTCTGCCCGCCGAGGGCTACCGGATTGAAATGACCGTGGGTTGCTATCCGGTGCGGCCGTTCTGCATCCAGTTCGAAGAAAGCGATCTGGCACTGCTGCACAGGCTCTGCGAGGAAGAAGGTATCCACTATCACTTCGAACACCGCGCGGACGGTCACGTCGTCGTTTTCGCCGATGACAGCCTGAGTTTGCCGCAAGAACCAGCCCTGGTGCCGTTCATGGATGATCAGCAAGCACGCTCCCCCTGCGTCAGTGCGCTATTCCAGCATCACCATGCCGCCCCCATGACGACACTGCCCGCGGTACGCAATCGGGGGCAGCGGGCCATCGACGAGGATGCTGCCAATCAAAGCCGATCAATGGCCCGGCCGCCGGTGCTTTCTCTGGAACAACGCCACAGCGAACAGCGCAGTCGGCGGCACCTGGAGCGACAACGCTGCCACCTTCGTTCGGTCAATGGCCGCAGCGACTGTATCGGGTTGCTTAGCGGACATTTGCTGCAAGTCAGCGAACATCCGATCAACAGCTTTAACGAACAATGGCGGATCACTGCCATTAGCCATCAGGGTCAACACCCCTCGATTCTTGACCCGACGCCGACGGTACACCGCTATCACAACGATTTCACTGCCCAACCATGGTCGACAGACTTTCGCCCGCCGCTTAAACAACAGCGCCCGAGCATCGCCGGTTATCACTTGGCGAACGTACTTGGCGTCGAGGGGCAACCGGCAAGACTCGACGACCAGGGTCGCGTCGCCGTCAGACTGTGGCCAGCGGATTCAGCACCCGATGCCGATGCCCATGCGATATGGCTGCCCATCGCCATGACGGGGGCCAACGGGCGAATCGTCCCTGAGGAGTTACCCTGTGTCGGCAGCGAAGTGTGGGTGAGCTTTCTCGACAGCGATCCGGATCGGCCCATTCTGTGCCTGGGCAACTCACGCAAGCCCCCGCCTCGCGAGTCACCGCCCGCCCGCGACAGCAGTTTATTGCTCGACTGGCTGCTCAATAGCGACGCCCATTAGCCTCAGTTTGCAGGAGCCGCCGCAGCGCCTGCATGTGCAGCAGTGCTTTAACCTTTGTCAGCCTTGCCGGCCGCTGCGGCGAACTTCGCCAGACGCACATCCAGATGCCGAGGTCGCCGCCCGTGATCCTCGGCGCGCTCCTTGCGGCGGATAGCGTTGCGCACCATCAACGAGCCGAGGTAACGGATCGGCTCGGGCGGGAAGTAACCCAGCGGCCCGTTGACCAGCGGCGAGCGCGTCCACGGGTTGTCCAGGCCTTGCACCAGTGACGCGAGAATCTGCCCGCCCATGTGGCACGGGCCGACGCCGCTGCCCGAATAGCCGAAACCGTAAAACACGTTGCCCGCGCCGCTCATCTGGCCGAAGAACGGCAAACCGGTGACCGAGCGATCCGACGGGCCGTTCCAGGTGGCATCGACTTTCACATCGGCAAACGCCGGGAAGAAGTCCGCGAGACTGTTTTTCAGCAGGCCGGCATACGGCGACGGCTGATCGAACACCGGCAGCATGCGCCCACCAAACGCGAAGGTGTTGCCGCCCTTGCCAAGCATGATCCGACCGTCCGGGGTGTTGTGGTAGTAGTGCACGAAAATCCGCGAATCGAGCACGGTAACGCCGCTGGTCAAACCGATTTCCTGCAACAACTCCGGACGCGGTTCGGTAATCAGCATGTCGCTGGAGACAATCGCCACGCTGCGTTCGAACTGTGGGAAGGCACGGGCCATCCACGCATTCATCGCCAGCACCACGCGATCGGCGATCACCGTGCCATGCGGCGTCTGCAAGCGTGCCGGGCGCCCTTCTTCCAGTCCGGTCATCGCGGTGCTTTCGTGGATTTTCACGCCCAGTTGCAACGCCACCCGACGCAAGCCACGCACCAGTTTGCCCGGTTGCACGCTGGCCGCTGCCGGCGAGAACCAGCCTTCCAGATGTTTGCTCGAACCGGCCATGCGCTGCACATCAGCGAGCGGACGCTGGGAGAACGAGTTGATGCCATTGCGTTCCAGTGCGGCGATCACCGCGTCGGTCGAACCGACCTGCGCGCGATTGGTCGCGGTGTACAGCGTGCCGTCGAGGCGGTAATCGGCATCGACGCCGTAGTGTTCGCAGAACTCGCCGATCGCATGAATGCTGCGTTCCGACTCCTTGACCAAGCGCACCGCTTCTTCGACGCCAAACAGGCGCTCGAGGGTGAAATATTTTGCCGACCACGACAGCGCACAACCGCCGTTGCGCCCGCTCGCGCCAGCGCCGCAGATGTCCGCTTCGATCAGCAACACATCGAGCTCGGGGTTCTGTTGCTTGAGCATGATTGCCGTCCACAACCCGGTGTAGCCGCCGCCAACGATGCACACATCAGTGCGGACTTCACCCTGCAACGGCGGGCAGATTTCAGAGGTGTCGGCCTGCAAGGCTTGCTCCAGCCAAAACGGTCTCATGTTTTTCTCCAGTCAGTTGGCCGCGCCGCAGCCTGCCGCGAGCGCCGCAGCAGGCCGCGAGGCAAAGGGTTTCAGGAACGCAGGGGTTTGATCGTCAGCGGGCAATTGGGGATCGAGGCACGCGGTTCCATGACACCAACCGGGCGGCTGTTCCAGTGCGGAATCAGCACCAGCGCCGAGAACAGCGCGCAACCGGCGAAGACGATGAACACCGTCACCGAATCGAAGTAACCCGGCAGCAAACCACCGAGTACCGCCCCCACCGAGCCGCAGCCGTTGACGAAACCGGCAGCGGTGGCGCCGGCCTTGGCTTTGCCGAAATCGATCGCAGCGGCACCGCTGATCATTGAATCCGGGCCATACAGGGTCAGGCCCATGACGAACAGCAGCGCAACCACCAGCAAGACACTGCCGGTGTGCAACGCAGCCATGAACAGCGCCAGCGTCACAGTGAGCAAGAGCAGACTGATCACGCACGCTGGCATGCGCCGGGCACCGAACAGTTTGTCCGAGGCCAGCCCGATCAGAATCGGCCCGAGCAATCCGGCCAGCTCGAACGAAGTGGGAATGATCGCCGCGCCGACCTTGCCGACACTGGGCATCTGTTCAAAGACAATCACCGGGCCCCACAACAGAATCGCGTAACGCGCTGGTTTCAACATGAAATACGCCAGGCCCAGCACCAGCACCGTGCGGTTACGCAGGATTTCTTTCAGAGGCTCCCAAACGCTGAGTTTGCTGTTAGCTTCGGTTTCTTCCGCCGTCAATACAGGTTCCGGCTCAACCGCCGGCAAACCGACGTCTTCCGGTTTGTTGCGCTGGAAGATAAAGAACAACACCGCCACCACGGCGACCACCACCGCGCTGGAAATGAACGCCGCGTGCCAGGTGCCCATCAAGGTATACGCCCACCAACCGGCAAACGGCGACGCCACCAGACCACCAAATGCGTAGCAGGAACTCCATAACCCGAGCACCCGCCCACGTTGTTGCGAAGGGAAAAAACTGCCGAGGTTTTTGCACAGCCCCGACCATCCGGTGGACTGCGCCAGGCCCTGAATCAACATGCAGGTGGCGAAGATCGGTAACGTGGCGTAACTGCCCATCACCAGCGCCGCTGCCGCGGAAATCAGCAAACCACCGAGCACCACGACCCGAGGACCAAAGCGGTCGGCGAGCATGCCCCAGGTGAACTGGCCGAGGGCATAAGCCGCCAGATAAATCGCATCGAGGTTGGCCATGGCCATCTTGTCGAGCATGAAGGTCGGGTCTTCGGCAATGCCGAGTTTGGCCACCGAAAACGCTTTGCGGGTGAAGTAGAACGCGGCGTACGCCAGCCAGGTAATTGCGAAAATCTGCATGCGCCAACGCGCAATGGTGCCGATGTGCTTGTTCATTGTGGTTCTGACCTCAGGGTGTGAGTGTGCCGGCAGAATCGTTAAGCAAAACGCCTGTGTTTTTATTGTTGAGCACTGCGATATCACCCCGTCCCTACGGCGATATCGGTCAGATGAGTCCTGCTGTTGCACGCACAGGCTCATGGCCACCGTGCTGCCCGAGCGGGCAGTCAGCGATGGCGTGAGTCGATCAAAGCAATTACTGTTTAATAAATAAAATCGATTTATCGTATTTCACACATAAGCTCAGCTTGTTACTGACTTAACGATCAGGTGACTGCATGTCGGTGTCCCACGCCCAACTCAAAGCCTTCCACGCCGTGGCCGTGCATGGAAGCTTCACCAAAGCCGCCGAGCGCCTTTTTCTCACGCAACCGGCGATTTCCGACCAGGTGCGCAAACTCGAAGAACGCTTCGGTGTTTTGCTGTTTCACCGCAATAAACGTTCCGTGCGCCTGACCGATCTCGGCGAACGCTTGTTGGCGATCACCCAGCGCCTGTTCGTGATTGAAGCGGAAGCGCAGGAACTGCTGCAGGAATCCCAGGCTTTGCAGACCGGCAGCCTGATTCTGGCAGTGGATGCGCCGGTGCACGTGCTGCCGCAAATCGCGCGGTTCTGCGAGCGCTATCCCGGGATCAGCGTGAAGATCGAAACCGGCAATACCGATGAATCGCTGTTTCGCCTGTTCAACTATCAGGCCGATCTGGCGCTGCTCGGGCGAGATGTCAGCGATGAACGCTTACTGTGCGTTCCTTTGCGTAACGATCCGATGGTGGCGTTTGTTTCGCGCAATCATCCGTGGGCCGAGCGCGAATCGATTTGCCTGGAAGACTTGGATGACACGCCGCTGGTGTTGCGTGAACACGGTTCAGTGACGCGGCAGACACTGGAAGAGGAAATGGCCCGGGCCGGTTTTCGCATTCGCCCGGCGATTCAGGTGGAAGGCCGGGAAGCGGCGCGTGAGGCGGTGGTGGTCGGGATTGGTGTCGGCGTGGTCTCGGCAGCAGAGTTTGGCGCGGACTCGCGTGTGTGTGCGTTGCCGATTATCGATTGCACGCGACGGCTGACGGAGACGCTGGTGTGTTTGCGTGAGCAAAGCAATCGACGGGTGGTGGCGACCTTTCTCGATATGGTTCGCCAGAGTCTTGTGTGAACCGTGAGGGCCCCTTCGCGAGCAAGCTCGCTCCCACATTTGGAATGCATATTCCCTGTGGGAGCGAGCTTGCTCGCGAAGGGAGTGCCATGGTGTATCAGGCGGGTGCCAGGTCAAAGAACGCCTGAATCAGGCGCAACTCCCGACGCCGCTCCATGCAACCGATCATGTGCCGGTTCATCAGCCCGTCCCCGACAATCGGAATCGCCATCACTCGCGGATCATGGCTGACCTCCACCGACGACACCACGCCAACGCCCAACTCAGCGGCGACGGCTTCAGTCACCGCCTCACGGCTATCGAGTTCCAGCAACACACGCGGATGGATCGACGCCTGCGCACACGCCTGATCAAACGTACGCCGGGTGATCGAACTCGGCTCGCGCAGCACCATGATCACCTGATCCAGTTCCTTGAGTTTCACCTCCCCGGCGCGCATCGCCCACGGGTGCCCCGCCGGCACCAATGCGCAAATTCTTGATTCGCTCAACGCTTGCAGATGCAGGCCCTTGCGCGGCTCGACTTCGGTCAATACCGCCACATCGGCGTGTTCCGACAACAACGCCGCGAGGGTTTCCTGGGCGTTGCCCAAGCGCAGATTGACGGTGATGCCCGGATAGCGTGCACGCAGGCTGGCCAGCATCGGCATGACCATGTGCGGCCCGTCCGCCGCCACTTCCAGCCGCCCGGTCAACAACTGCCGGTTGGCCTCGAGCATCGTCTGCGCCTCTTCCGCGAGGCCAAACATCGCGCGGGTGATCGCCGCGAGTTTGGTGCCCTCCTCGGTCAGTTCCACCCGTCGCGCGGTGCGCCGCAACAGGGTGATCTGGTAGTGCTCCTCCAGCGCTTTGATGTGCCCGGTGACCGCCGGCTGACTGATGAACAACCGCGCGGCGGCGCGGGTGAAGCTGCCTTCGCGGGCCACGGCGTCGAAGGCTCGGAGCTGGAACAGGTTCATGAATAACTCTCGCTGATGGCTGGCATAACAACAAACAATTTGATTGATGCAACGGCGAATTGCAACGTATGCCCCGTAGCTTCATCCCACAGCGCAATCCGAGGACACACGAATGAGTATCGCCGAACCCATCCTGCTCACTCCCGGCCCGTTGACCACTTCGGCCCGCACCCGCCAGGCGATGATGGTCGACTGGGGGTCATGGGATGACCGCTTCAATCAACTGACCGCCAGCCTTTGCGAACAATTGCTGGCGATCCTCAACGGTGCCGCCACTCACCACTGCGTGCCATTGCAGGGCAGCGGCACCTTTGCCGTCGAAGCCGCCATTGGCACTTTGGTGCCACGTGACGGTAAAGTGCTGGTGCTGATCAACGGCGCCTACGGCAAGCGTCTGGCGAAGATCTGCGAAGTGCTTG
Organism: Pseudomonas sp. 43A; assembly: GCF_013363935.1. Taxonomy (NCBI): domain Bacteria; kingdom Pseudomonadati; phylum Pseudomonadota; class Gammaproteobacteria; order Pseudomonadales; family Pseudomonadaceae; genus Pseudomonas; species Pseudomonas sp. 43A. Next base: position 2,817,247 of record NZ_CP054880.1, on the reverse strand, counting down.
GCCGCTCGTTCAGCACTTTTGAAACCGCTGAAGATGAACCGACTACAGCCGCTGACGTCGATCGTCTGCTGCGCGCCGACAGCGACATCACCCACGTCGCGCTGATCCATTGCGAGACCAGCACCGGGATTCTCAATCCGCTGGCGGAAATTGCTCAGGTCGTCGAGCAACACGGCAAACGTCTGATCATCGACGCCATGAGTTCCTTCGGTGCCTTGCCAGTAGATGCGCAGCAAGTGCCGTTCGACGCACTGATCGCCGCCTCCGGCAAATGCCTGGAAGGCGTGCCGGGGATGGGGTTTGTCTTCGCTCGCAAGGAATCACTGGCCGCTGCCGCCGGTAATTCGCATTCACTGGCGATGGACCTGTACGACCAGCACGCCTACATGATCAAGACCGGGCAATGGCGCTTCACTCCGCCGACCCACGTGGTCGCGGCGCTGCACGAAGCGCTGCTGCAATACAACGAAGAAGGTGGCCTGCCGGCACGGCATGCGCGTTACGCCGCCAACTGTCAGGCACTGATGGAAGAGATGGGCAAACTCGGTTTGCGCAGCTTTCTGCCGGCGGCGATTCAGGCGCCGATCATTGCCACATTCCATGCCCCGCAAGATCCGCGTTATCAGTTCAAGGATTTCTACGAACGGGTCAAGGCCAAGGGTTACATCCTCTATCCGGGCAAATTGACTCAGGTCGAGACCTTCCGTGTCGGCTGCATCGGCCACGTCAGCCCGGACGAAATGCGCGAAGCCGTCGCGGCGGTCGGTGAGGTCTTGCGCGAGATGGAAGTGTTAGAGATCTAAAACCCACCCTTAATCCCCTGTGGGAGCGAGCTTGCTCGCGAATGCGGTCGCACATTCAACATAGATATCGACTGATCCGACGCCTTCGCGAGCAAGCTCGCTCCCACATTTGAATTGCATTGCCAACTCAGGAATTTGATCAACATGAACTACGTCAATCCAAACAAGCTGCAAGCCGCGATCCTCGACTGGGCCGGTACCGTGGTCGATTTTGGCTCTTTCGCGCCAACACAGATTTTCGTCGAAGCCTTCGCCGAATTCGACGTGCAGGTCTCCATCGAAGAAGCCCGTGGCCCGATGGGCATGGGCAAGTGGGACCACATCCGCACCCTCTGCGATCAGCCGCAAGTGGCCGAGCGTTATCGCAAGGCGTTCGGCCGCACGCCGACCGACGACGACGTCACCGCCATCTACAAGCGCTTCATGCCGCTGCAGATCGAGAAGATCGCCGAGCACTCGGCGCTGATTCCCGGCGCCTTGGAAACCATCGCCAACCTGCGCCAGCAAGGGATCAAGATCGGTTCCTGCTCCGGCTACCCGAAGCAAGTGATGGACAAGGTCGTCGAACTGGCCGCCACCAACGGCTACGTCGCTGACCATGTGGTCGCCACCGACGAAGTGCCGAATGGCCGCCCATGGCCGGCTCAGGCGCTGGCCAACGTGATCGCGCTGGGCATTGACGATGTCGGGGCGTGCGTGAAGATCGATGACACCGTGCCGGGCATTCTCGAAGGCCGCCGCGCCGGGATGTGGACGGTCGCGCTGATCTGCTCGGGCAATGCGCTGGGTCTGGATTACGCCGGTTTCCGCGCTTTGGGCAGCGATGAGCTGGCCAGCGAACGCAAGCGCATTCACGCGCTGTTCGAAGGCTCGCGCCCGCACTACATGATCGACACCATCACTGATCTGCCGGAAGTGATCGCCGACATCAACAAGCGCCTGGCCAACGGTGAGATGCCGCAATCGAGCTGATCCCTGCCGCTTGCTGCCAATAAAAACGCCGGCGTCTGCACGACGCTGGCGTTTTTTATTGGCAAAGCCCTGATTCAGGGCATTGAAAGTCCGATCAGCCTCAGGCAAATCCGCCAAAGCGGATTACAGTTAAAGCATGCCGTCGCACAAGAACGGCCGTTTTGACCCTGATCTGTGAGGAAACACCGTATGCCGTGGACAAGTTCCGAATCCCGTTACAGCACCGTATCGGTCCTGTTGCACTGGCTGATGCTGGTCCTGTTGGTGCTGGTCTACGCCAGCATGGAGTTGCGCGGGCTATTCCCCAAAGGCAGTGGCGGGCGCACGCTGATCCGCGAAGTGCACTACATGCTCGGCCTGACCGTGTTCGTGCTGGTGTGGTTTCGCCTGCTCGCGCGCAGCATTGGCCCGGCGCCGAAAATCTTCCCCGCCTCACCGCAATGGCAAACCGTACTGGCGCGGCTGATGCACTGGGCGCTGTACCTGTTCATGATCAGCATGCCGATTCTCGGCTGGATGATTACCAGCGCCGAAGGGCATCAGGTGATGTTCTATGGTTTTGATCTGCCGCTGCTGGTCGCGGAGAACAAGGATTTCGCCAAGCAGGTCGAGCACTGGCATGTGCTCATTGCCACGATCGGCTACTGGCTGATCGGCCTGCATGCGCTGGCGGGGATCTATCACCATTATGTGGTGCGCGATAACACGCTGCTGCGGATGATGCCCAAGCGCGGTTGATCGTCAGGGGCTGGCGATAAAACCGCGCCGGCCCTGCAAGCCACCGGTATGAATGAAGATCAGCCGCGTGCCGGTTGTGAACTTGCCTGCCTCGACCTTCTCCTTGAGCGCCAGCAATGCTTTGCCGGTGTACAGCGGCTCCAGAGGAATGCCGCTGGTCTGCTCGGTTTGTTCGATGAACGCAAGCAACGCCGGATCAACCTTGGCAAAACCCCCACGGCTGGCGTCGATCAGTTCATAGCCGGCAGTGGCCAGTCCGGCTGACTGCATAATCGACTCGACCTGCGGCTGCACGCCGTGATCTTCAGGGACAGCCAGCGCACCATAGACCGGGTGCACACCCGCCTCGGCGAGAACCAGCCCGGCGAGTGTCGTCCCGGTGCCGCAAGCCAGCCACCAAGCGTGATAGTCGCGCCAGCCCAGGGTGCGCAATTGCGCCTGCGCCTGTTCTTTGATGGCCGCGCAACCGAGCGCACCCATTAAACCGCCGCCGCCCTCAGGCACTGCATGCAGTTGCGGATACCGCTCGCGCCAAGGCGCCCAGAATCCTGGCTCATTGCGCGCGCGATAACCGCCGTAACCCAACCAGTGCAACTGCATGCCGAACGCCAGCAAATCCTGCACCGTCGCCGTCTCCTGCGCATGCCCGCGCAACAGTCCCACGGTGTTGAAGCCCAGCCGTTTCCCTGCTGCCGCCAACGCATGCAGATGATTAGAGTGAGCCCCACCGAGACTGATGACGCCTTCGGCACCTGCGCGGTCTGCCGCATTGAGGTGTTCGATGAGTTTGAACCATTTGTTGCCGCTGATCAGCGGGTCGATCTGGTCGAGGCGCAGGATGGCGACTTCAATGCCGACGGCTGCGAGCCAGTCCAGATGAAGGGGTTGTAGCGGGGCTTGGGGTAGCCAATCGGAGGTAGGCAAAAGCATGGGCGGCGATTCGATCTGGACAGAGCCGGCATTCTAGTCGCTCACAAGCCGCCATCGCGAGCAGGCTCACAAGGTTCAGGATGTGCACAAATCCTGTGGGAGCGAGCTTGCTCGCGAAAGCGGAGTGTCAGTCAATATATATGTCGACTGACACGATGCCTTCGCGAGCAAGGTCGCTCCCAGGTTCAGCGGTGGAGCTTAAAGTTCAGCAGCGAGGCGCGAACCTTGGTTGATGGCGCGCTTGGCATCCAGCTCGGCCGCGACATCGGCACCACCGATCAGGTGCACGTTCTGCCCCGCTTCCACCAGACCGTCATGCAATTCACGCAGCGGATCCTGCCCCGCACAAATCACAATGTTGTCCACCGCCAGCAGTTGCGGCTCGCCGGTTTCGCCAATACGAATGTGCAGGCCCTGATCGTCGATGCTCAAGTATTCAACGCTGTTGAGCATCTGCACCTGCTTGTTCTTCAGACCGGTCCGGTGAATCCACCCAGTGGTTTTACCCAGACCATCGCCGACCTTGGTTTTCTTGCGCTGCAACAGGAACACTTCACGCGCCGGCGCGTGCGGTGCGGCTTTGATACCCGCCACGCCACCACGGGCTTCAAGTTGCGTATCGATGCCCCACTCTTTCCAGAACGCGGCGCGATCCTGGCTGGTCGCTACGCCTTGGTGAACGAGGAATTCCGAGACGTCAAAACCGATACCGCCGGCGCCGATCACCGCGACACGCTTGCCGACCGGTTTGCGCTCAAGAATCACATCCAGGTAGCTCAGCACCTTGGCATTCTCGACTCCCGGAATTGCCGGCACACGCGGGGCAATGCCGGTGGCGAGGATGATTTCGTCGTAACCGCCTTCAACCAGTTTCGCCACGTCGACGCGGGTGTTCAGGCACACCTCGACGTGAGTGGTTTGCAGCTTGCGCTTGAAGTAACGCAGGGTTTCGAAGAACTCTTCCTTGCCCGGCACGCGCTTGGCAATGTTGAACTGGCCGCCGATTTCGCTGGCCGAATCGAACAACGTCACCTGATGGCCACGCTCGGCGGCCACGGTCGCGGCGGACAACCCGGCAGGACCGGCGCCGACCACAGCGATTTTCTTGATCTGCTGCACCGGCAGATAATTGAGTTCGGTTTCGTGGCAGGCACGCGGGTTAACCAGACAACTGGTGAGCTTGCCGCCGAACGTGTGGTCGAGGCACGCCTGGTTGCAACCGATGCAGGTGTTGATTTCGTCAGCGCGGCCTTCAGCGGCCTTGATGACGAAGTCCGGGTCGGCGAGGAACGGCCGCGCCATCGAGACCATGTCGGCATCGCCTTCAGCCAGAATCTGCTCGGCGATTTCCGGGGTGTTGATGCGGTTGGTGGTGATCAACGGGATCTTCACCGAGCCACGCAACTTGGCCGTGACCTTGCTGAATGCGGCACGCGGCACTTTGGTGGCGATGGTCGGAATCCGCGCTTCGTGCCAGCCGATACCGGTGTTGATGATGGTCGCACCGGCCTGCTCGATGGCTTTGGCCAGGGTAACGATCTCGTCCCAGGTGCTGCCGCCCTCGACCAGATCAAGCATCGACAGACGGAAAATGATGATGAACTTCGGGCCCACGGCTTCGCGTACGCGGCGAACGATTTCTACCGGCAGGCGCATGCGGTTTTCGTAACTGCCGCCCCAACGGTCGGTGCGGTGGTTGGTGTGCGCAGCGAGGAACTGGTTAATGAAATAACCTTCCGAGCCCATGATTTCGACGCCGTCGTATTCGGCGGTTTGCGCCAGTACCGAACAGGTGACGAAATCGCTGATCTGCTTCTCGATGCCTTCTTCGTCCAGCTCTTTGGGCTTGAACGGGTTGATCGGCGCCTGAATCGCGCTCGGCGCGACCTGCTTCGGGCTGTAGGCGTAGCGGCCGGCGTGGAGGATCTGCATGCAGATCTTGCCGCCCGCCTCGTGCACCGCGCGGGTAACGATGCGGTGCTTGAGCGCTTCTTCTTCGGTGGTCAGCTTGGCCGCGCCGGAGTACACGCCGCCCTCGTCGTTCGGGCCAATGCCGCCGGTGACCATCAGGCCGACACCGCCGCGCGCACGCTCAGCGAAGTACGCCGCCATGCGCTCGAATCCACCCGGTTTTTCTTCCAGGCCCGTGTGCATCGAGCCCATCAGGGTGCGGTTGCGCAGCGTGGTGAATCCCAGGTCCAGCGGGGCCAACAGGTGCGGGTAATGAGCGGCGGTCATCGGTAACTCCACAACGAGCAATCACGGAAAAGTTGCGGGGGCTCTGCGGCTCCCGTCAGTCATGTTCGACAGACTAAGAGTCGCATCGCTGTCACTCAATGACCGTAACTGACAACTTATTGATCCAAATGCGCAGCGCCCCTTGGCAATCAAGCGTATGAGCCCTACCCTAGTCGCCATACCCTGCACCCGGTAGTTGTTGGTTTACATGCGCAAACTTTTGTACCTGTTCTTTTCCATGGCCCTCGTCGCCGCTCTGACCACCTACGCCATGTGGGCGGCGGATCGACCGACGGGACATTACTTGTCGGACCTGCGTATCAAGCTGGCAGTCGACCAGGGCACGCCCGCCGACCGTGGCAATCTGCTGGGTATCCAGCCCGAATTGTTTCCCACCGACTACCAAAGCCCCGAGCGCCTGCATCGCAAACTGGCGGCCTACCTGCAGCAAGCGCAGGATCAAGGCTTGTTGAACGACAAAACCGTGGTGGTGTTGCCGGAGAATGTCGGCACCTGGCTGCTGCTCAGCGGCGAGAAAGACGAGTTGTATCAGGCCCCGACCCTCGCCGAAGCAATGAACTGGCTGGCGGCGAGCAATCCGTTATTGTTCGCCCGCGCCTGGCTCAGCGCCAACGGCAAAGACCGTCTCAACGATGCGTACCTGCGTATGAAATCCAAAGCCATGGCCAAGGATTATCAGGCGCTGTTCGGTGGTCTGGCCAAGGAGTTTCATGTGACGCTGGTGGCCGGCTCGATCGTGCTGCCAGAACCGAGCATCCGCGACGGCCAGCTCAAATCCGGCAGCGGCGCGTTGTTCAACAGCAGCGTGGTGTTCAGTCGTGATGGCGTGCCGCTTGGCCAGCCGCAACGGCAGATGCACCCGGTGTTCGATCAGCGAGAAGTGATCGAAAGCGCAGACAAACACTTGCTCAATGTCGTCGATACTCCGGCCGGACGCCTCGGTGTGCTGATTGGCAGCGACAGCTGGTACCCGGATAACTACCGCAAACTCGACGAGCAACGCGCGCAATTGGTAGCGGTGCCCGCGCAGGTTCTCGGTCATCGTGCCTGGAACCTGCCTTGGCGCGGCTACAAGAGTTCCAACACCCCAAGCTCGGTCAGCCTCAAACCCGGCGAACTCACCGAAGGTCAGGCCTGGCATCGCCTGACCCTTACTGCACAACCGCCAAGCAGTCGAGCGATTGCCGGCATGAGCGTTTTCCTGCGCGGGCAGTTCTGGGACAAGGCGAGTTCCGGTCAGAGTTTCCTCAGCAGCAACGGTCAGCAGTTTGCCGACGGCGAGGCCCGTGGCGCGCGCTTGCTGAACATCTGGTTGTAAGCCATGAAGCCGCTGCCGATGCGTCTTGGGGATCTGTCGGTGGGCTTTGTTCACAGCCTCGCCGATGCCGTGCGCAGTCATGCAGCGGATCCACTGCCGTTGCTGGAGCAATATGGCCTGGACCCCGCGCGACTGGCCGAGGCCGGGGCGCGCTTGTCGATTCCGCGCTATATGCGCCTGGGCCACGCAGCGATTCAGTTGACCGGCGATTCGGCGTTGGGTCTGCGCATGGGTCAGCTCAGTCGCCTGAGCCAGGCTGGGCTGGCCGGTGTCACTGCCGCACAAGCGCCGACCGTCCGTGAGGCCGCGCGCTGCCTGATCCGTTTCGAGGCGTTGTACGGTTCCAACTATCGCGGCCAGTCCAACCTCCACGAAGATGCCCATGGCGCGTGGCTGCGTTTCTATTCGATCAGCCCGTACAACGCCTATAACCGATTTGTGGTGGACTCGATCATCGCCGGGTGGCTGCATCAGCTCTCCAGCGTCAGCCGCGAACCGCTGCGCGCTGAACGCATCGACATCGAATTCGAAGCGCCGGATTACCGCGATGCCTATAGCATGTTGGGCGATTGCCCAATCCAGTTCGGTGCAGAGCGCAATCAATTGCGCCTGAGCCTCGACAGCCTCGCACAGCGTAATCCCGAGCATTGCCCGAGTACCTGGCGGCATCTGCTGCAACTGTGTGAACGTGAACTGGAGCAGTTGACCCGCACCCGCAGCCTGCGTGAACGCATCACTCAGCTGTTGGGGCCGTTGCTCAATGGTGGCCGGGAACCCGACCTGGAAGAAGTGGCGGCACGCCTGAAGCTGCCGACCTGGACCTTGCGGCGCAAATTGGCCGAGGAAGGTACGCAGTTTCGCGCGATCCTCAACGATACGCGCCGGGATCTGGCGATGACGTACATCCGCGATACTGAACTGGCCTTCGGCGAAATCGCCTACTTGCTGGGTTTTGCTTCAGCCGAAGCGTTCCAGCGAGCCTTTAAACGCTGGAGCGGCCAGACGCCCGGCGAATTCCGTCGCAGCCATCGTAAATCCGCCTGACCCTTACAGCTCGGTGGCGTCTTCGGCGGGTTCCAGAGGATCCAGTTCAAAGGCCTGGTATTCGAGCAGCTCTTCTTGATAGTCATCCATCGCGTAATCCCCCTGCTGCTCTTTTGAATGGGCCTGAGCAAATGCCCAGTGCCTCGAGCTTAACGTGCTCGTGTGAAGGAAAAGTGAAACCCGGCCTTCATGAATAAAACGTAGCAGACGGTCAGGAATTTATCGCGGGACTTTTGTCCGGGGAATGTAACGAAATTCAAGGCAACCCAAAAACCCCTGTGGGAGCGAGCCTGCTCGCGAAGGCGGCCAGTCAGTCACATGCGTGCTGAATGTTCCGACGCTTTCGCGAGCAAGCTCGCTCCCACAGGATGTGCGGTGAGGCTTGATTATTGACCGGAGGCGGGCATCGCCGGAATCGGCTCGGATGGCGGCGGGATGTCCGGGTTGGCCGGTGGCGTGATGGTTTCGGTCGCCGGTGCAGGTTCTGCGCTCGGCGCCGGGGTGATCGGCGCGGCCTCTGCCGGTGGAGCGACCGGTTCCGACGTCACTGGCGCGGTCTCGGCAGGTGCTGGCGCTGGTTCTGCAGCCGGGGCCGGCGTTGCGGCAGGTTCGGCCGCCGGAGTCGGCGTTGGCGCCAGCGCTGCCGGCGCAGCCTTCACCTCAGGCACACCCAGGTCAGCTTTCGGTTTCTCTTCGATATGCGCGGCTTTCTTCGCATCTGCCGGCAGGAACTGCTCGACCAGGGTAAAGAAACGCTCGTAGAACTTCTGCGCGGTCACCGTCTCGCTGGCCACCTTGACCATCGAATCGTCGGACGAGCCGATCGGCATCGACACCGAACCCAGCACACCCACGCCGAGACTGGCCGAGTTGTTGGTCTTCTTCAGTGCGTAACGATCCTGCAAGGCATTGGCGAACATCGTCGCATGGTGCCCGGCGCTGCCGTCATCGGCGCAGACCACGTTGAAGCTGATCTCCATGTGGGTGTCGCCGGTTTGCTGGAAACTCTTGTGGCCGCTGACCAGTTTCGGGTCGCTGCTGGTAATGATGTAGCCCTGGCTGAGCAACGCACGGCGAGCCGCTTCGCAACTGACCGAGTCGGTGACCGGGTAATTGCGCGAAAACGTACCGGAGTCATCGAAGTTCTCATGCTCATACATCGGCTTGTCTTTCGAACAGCCGGCAACAGCGGTCAACAACAGCGCCAACCCGACTACACGCATGGGAGTGGAAATCAACATTGAACATCCTGAGAGAAAACAGTCCGGGGCGTATTGTGCAACAGATCGCTGCCCCGCTGCGCATGGATTAGTGTCTTAAAGCAGTTACAACTCTATCGACCCTCGGTTGCGGGAAAAAGTCGCAACGCCAAGTGATCAATGAACACGCGCAATTTTGCCGTGGCGTGACGACTCGATGGCCATAGGACCCAGAACTGCCCGGTGTGTTCAAGATGCGCATCGAGCACACGACGCAAGCGCCCTTGCGCCTCAGCCTCGCGGGTCATGAAGTCCGGCAGACAGGCAATGCCCATACCGGCCAGCGCCGCGTGGCTTACCGCCTCAATCGACGTACTGACCAACCGCGTCGGCAACGTCGGCTCTGCGGTACCCTCCGCGCGATTCAGCGGCCAGGTTTCCAGTTTGCCGGTGGCATGAAATGTATGCCGAAGGCACGCGTGATCCGCCAGATCGGCGGGCGCCTGCGGCACACCGCGTTGCGCCAGATAAGCCGGACTGGCCACCAGCACCATGTGAAACTCGCCCAACGCTCGCGCCATCAGTCGCGAATCCCGCGGTTTGCCGGTACGGATCACCGCGTCGAAGCCCTCTTCCACCACATCGACCATGCGGTCGGTCAAGTCCAGATCCAGCTCGATCTGCGGGTACAACGCCATGAATTCGGTCATGACCGGCATCACCAGACCATGCACCTGCGGCAGGCTGACGCGCAACTTGCCATGGGGTTTCGCAGCCGCATCGCATAACTCGAACTCCGCCGCCTCGACCTCGGCGAGAATCCTGCGACAGCGCTCCAGAAACAGCGCCCCTTCACTGGTCAGCGTGACGCTGCGCGTGGTGCGTTGAAACAGCCGCACGCCAAGTCGCGCCTCGAGCCGCGCAATACTTTTGCCCACCGCCGACGATGACACCCCTTGCAGTCGGCCAGCCTCAGTGAAACTGCGCGTCTCGGCGACCTGAACAAACACCGAAATACTGCCCAGGCTATCCATACCACCCTCCCATTGCCGACATCCGTGTCCGATATGTTCGGAACCTTAACCCGTTTTTCGCCGATGTGCAGCGCCATACCCTGTGCTCCTCGTCAACGTTGCACATGGATGCCGGCTCATGAATGACACACAACTCAGTTGCCCCACAGTTGAACACCCCGTCTCTCAACGCGGACGATTACCCCTCGGTGCGCTGCTGGCACTAGCCACCGCCGGGTTCATAACGGTCATGACCGAAGCAATGCCAGCCGGCCTGTTACCGCAGATGAGCAGCGGCCTGGACGTTTCCCAGGCGCTGATTGGGCAATTGGTGACGCTGTACGCGCTCGGTTCGATCCTGGCAGCAATCCCGCTGACGATCGCCACCCGTGGCTGGCGAAGAAAACCGCTGCTGCTGGCCGCCATCGCAGGCTTCGCCATCGCCAACAGCCTCACCGCCCTGTCGCAATGGTACTGGCTGACGCTGATTGCACGGTTTATTGCCGGCATATTTGCCGGGCTGCTGTGGGCGCTGCTGGCAGGTTACGCAAGCCGCATGGTCGCTCCGCACTTGCAAGGCCGCGCCATAACGGTAGCGATGCTCGGCGCGCCACTGGCGCTGTCGCTGGGAATTCCCGCAGGTACTCTGCTCGGCACTCTGGTCGGCTGGCGCCTGAGCTTCGCCATCATGACCGGACTGACCGTTGCGCTGGTGATCTGGGTGTACTGGCAAGTCCCGGACTTCGCCGGCGAACGCGTGGGAAACCGCACGCCGCTGCGTCAGGTATTCACCTTGCCGGGCGTGCGATCGGTATTGTTAGTCACCCTCACCTACGTCGTTGCGCACAATCTGCTGTACACCTACATCGCGCCTGTCCTGCAACCCTCCGGACTCGATGCCAGTGTCGACCGCGTGCTACTGGTATTCGGCCTCGCTTCAGTGCTGAGCCTGTGGATCGTCGGCAGCCTGATTGACCGCTGGCTGCGCGAACTGGTGTTGATCAGCGCCGGATTGTTCCTGCTCTCGGCGATAGCACTGGGCCTGTGGCGCGACTCGCCCAACGTCATTTACATCGCGACTGCCGTCTGGGGACTGGCGTTCGGCGCCATGCCATCGTTGCTGCAAACCGCCTCGGCGAAAGCTGCGAAAGAGGCTGCCGATACGGCGCAATCGATGTTGGTTACGCTGTGGAATGTCGGGATTGCTGGCGGGGGGTTGGTGGGTGGTTTGTTGCTGGGCAATCCCGGGGTTGGGGCGTTTCCGTGGATTGTTGCAGGATTGTTGGTGTTGACCCTGTCAGTAACTATCAAAGCTCTGGAACATGGTTTTCCAAGAGCCGGATGAGACCGAATGCGCTGTTGAGTTGAAGCCATACGGCTGGAAAACGGTCGGCTGGAAGGCCGTCTTCGCGAGCAGGCTCGCTCCCACAATTGGATTGAGTAAATCCGCAAGAAACAGGTCGGCTGGCAGGCCGCCTTCGCGAGCAAGCTCGCTCCCACAGTTTTAATCTGTGTACCGCCCACGCGGCAAAGCCGCCCCACTCAACAGGATGAGCGTTAGCTCGGCTGCAGCTCTTGATCTTGATCTGAAAGCCCGTCGGCAGGCTGAGTGGAGGGATTGATCCGGGGGTGGGAGCGCAGCGACCGTTCGACGAAGTCGAACACATCGAGAGGAGGTGCAGCGAAGCAAACCGTAGGCGATGCCCCCGGATCAATCCCGGAGCGAAGGAACCCCGAGCCCCAGCGAGCGGGCCGAACGTCAGGGCAAAGCCTTTTGGGTTACCTTTTCGGCGTTTGGAAAAGGTGACTCGCTGTAAGAGCGAAACCGCCAGCGGCCGCACCCAAAGCAACGGATATTCACCCAAAACCCCAAAAACATGGTCGGCCCAAAGGCCGCCACGACCCAACGCCCAAAAAAAAGCCCCGACCTATACAGGCCGGGGCTTTCACATCACATCACAGCTCAATCAGACATCAAAACCGCTTGATCTCAGCCTGAGCTTCCAACTGCTTGCGGTACGCCGCGAAGTCCTGCTGCCCCTCACGCGAAGCAAGGAAACGACGGTACTGAACCTTCTCTTCATCCGTCGGCGCAGCCGCTTCGTTAACGCCATTCAGACGCACGATCATCAGACTGCCATCCGCCAACGTCACGCTGGTGAACGTCGGCTTGTCCTTGGCAGCCGGTTTCGGCATACGGAACAACGCTTGCAGCACCGCCGGATCAACCCCTTCCTGACCACGAGTGGCCGCTTCGGTGGCTTTCCAGTTCTGACCATCAACTGCCTTGTCCAACGGTGCCTTGCCATCGCGCAGATCCGCAATCAGCTTCTCGGCCTTGGTCTTGGCAGCAGCGCTGGCGTGCTCTTTGGTCAGCTGAGTGCGGATGGCCGCATTCACGCTTTCCAGCGGCAGTTGCGCAGGCTTCAGGTGCTCCTTGGAACGCAGCACGATCACGGTTTCCGGATCCAGCTCGATGGCGGTGCTGTTGGCACCCTCGTCGATCACTTCAGTGCTGAATGCAGCGGTGACCACAGCACGGTTGGCTGCAACACCTTCGCCACCTTCACGGCCGAACGGCTTGGAGGTGTGCACGGTCAGCTTCAGATCCGCCGCTGGCTGAGCCAGGTCAGACGCTTCGAACGCGGAGTCTTCCAGTTGCTTGGTCGCCTCGACGAAACGCTGCTCGACCTGCGCGGCTTTGAGCTCGCGGGTCAGCTTGTCTTTCAGGCTGGCCAGAGTTGGCACTTCCGGCGCTTCCACACCCAACAGCTTGATCAGGTGGTAACCGAAGTCAGTACGAATCGGCTCCGACACCTGGTCTTTCGACAGAGAGTACAAGGCTTTTTCGAACGCCGGATCGTAAACGCCAGGACCGGCGTAACCGAGATCACCGCCATTGTTGGCAGAACCCGGATCCTGCGAGAACTCTTTGGCCAGCGCTTCGAACTTCTCGCCCTTGGCCAGACGCGCCTGGACTTCGTCAATCTTCGCCTTGGCCTGAGCCTCGGTGGTCTTGTCGTTCACTTCGATCAGAATGTGCGCGGCACGACGCTGTTCCGACAGGTTGGCGATCTCTTTCTGATACGCCGCCTGCAGGTCTTCGTCCTTGACGGCAACCTGATCAAAGAACGAGGACTTCTTCAGCTCAACGTAATCGATGATCACTTGATCAGGAGTCATGAACTCCTTGGCGTGTTCGTCGTAGTAGGCCTTGACCTCGTCGTCGGTCAGTTTGACCGCCGCCGGATCAGCCTTGACGTTCAGGGTGGCGAAATCGCGGGTCTGTTTTTCCAGACGGGCGAATGCCAGCACTTCAGCGTCGGTAACAAAACCACTGCCCGCCACACCGGCGCGCAGTTGGCCGATCAGCATTTCCTGAGCCAGCATCTGGCGGAATTGCATGCGGCTGTAACCCAGTTGACGGATCACCTGGTCGAAGCGCTCGGAGCTGAACTTGCCGTCCACCTGGAATTCAGGTGTCTGCAGGATCACTTGGTCCAGGGCGCCTTCGGAGAAAGCGAATTTCGCTTGTTCGGCGCCTTGCAGCAACAGCTTGCGATCGATCAGACCCTTGAGGGCCGATTCACGCAGCATTTTTTCGTCGAGCAAGGAAGCATCGAAGTCTTTGCCCAACTGTTGCATCAGCTGACGGCGTTGCATGTCAACGGCCTGGCTCAGTTCGTTCTGGCTGATTTCTTCACCGTTGACCTTGGCCGCCTCATTCTTGTGAGTCGTGGCCTGGAAAATGGCGTCGAAACCGGTCAGAGCCATCAGTGCAACGATGACCCCGATAATGGTCTTGGCAATCCAGCCTTGTGAATTGTCCCTGATATTCTGCAGCATGCGTCCCCCAGAAACGGTTGAACTTCAAAATTAGGCAACCGTGGAGCGTGGGTAGAATCCGGATAGAAGAAAGGCGCATCCGAGGATGCGCCTTCTCGTAACTGGCGGAGCGGACAGGGCTCGAACCCTCGATCCCGGCGTTACAGGCCACTGTTTCAGCGACCTGCTCTACCGCTCCGCTGCCAAGTCAGGCATGACCCCGACCCGGATGGGTAAAAACCTGAAAACTTAGTTAACAGCTTCTTTCAGTGCTTTACCGGCTTTGAAACCTGGCTTCTTGGCAGCCGGGATTTCCAGAGTCTTGCCGGTTTGAGGGTTACGACCGGTACGAGCCGGACGGTCCGTCACGGAGAAAGTACCGAAACCAACCAGAACAACGGAGTCGCCAGCCTTCAGAGCGCCAGTGACGGATTCGATTACAGCGTCCAGCGCACGGCCAGCAGCAGCTTTCGGGATATCAGCGGATGCAGCGATAGCATCAATCAGTTCCGACTTGTTCACTCTAAGTCCCCTTATATCTATTTTGAGATGATTCTAAGTTTTTTGGTGAAAGCAAAAACGAGTGCTGAATGGCCTACAGACACTTAAGAGCCGCTTTATAACAAGGGCTCTAAAAAACTGTCAAGGAAGCCCCCCAGGCAAAAGCGTATTAATGCGTGCTAATTCTTTCCTTAGAGTCAGACTCACGTTTTTCGTCCTTGGCAACTATCTCCGGAGCCACATCCGGCAAGGGCTCCGGCGCGTATTGCAGCGCAATTTGCAGGACCTCGTCAATCCATTTAACCGGTTTAATCTGCAGATCCTGCTTGATATTGTCAGGAATCTCCTTCAGATCACGCACGTTCTCTTCCGGAATAATCACGATCTTGATTCCGCCGCGGTGAGCCGCCAGCAGTTTTTCCTTCAGACCGCCAATCGCCAGCACTTGACCACGCAGCGTGATTTCACCAGTCATGGCGACATCGGCGCGCACCGGAATGCCGGTCAATGCCGACACCAGCGCCGTGCACATGCCTACACCGGCGCTAGGGCCGTCTTTCGGCGTCGCCCCTTCCGGCATGTGGATGTGCGTGTCGCGCTTCTCGTGGAAGTCCAGAGGAATGCCCAGGCTCTTGGCACGACTGCGGACAACGGTCAGCGCGGCAGTGATCGATTCGACCATCACATCGCCCAGCGAACCGGTCTTGATCAGTTGACCTTTACCCGGCACAACCGCGGCTTCGATAGTCAGCAATTCGCCGCCCACCTGAGTCCAGGCAAGGCCTGTGACCTGACCGATCTGATCCTGTTGCTCAGCCAGACCGTAGCGGAATTTGCGCACGCCGAGGAAGTGTTCAAGCAGGTCAGCTGTCACTTTCACCGAGAAGCGTTTTTCCATTGCGTGCTCTTTAACGGCCTTGCGGCAGACCTTGGCGATCTGACGTTCGAGGCCACGCACACCGGCTTCACGGGTGTAGTAACGGATGATGTCGCGGATCGCTTCAGCGTCGAATTCCAGCTCGCCCTTCTTCAGACCGTTAGCGGCGATCTGCTTTGGCGAGAGGTATTTGACGGCGATGTTGATCTTCTCGTCTTCGGTGTAGCCCGGCAGACGGATCACTTCCATCCGGTCGAGCAGTGCCGGCGGGATGTTCATCGAGTTCGAGGTGCACAGGAACATCACATCGGAAAGGTCGTAATCGACTTCCAGATAGTGGTCGTTGAAGTTGTGGTTCTGCTCTGGATCGAGCACTTCCAGCAACGCCGACGCCGGGTCGCCACGCATGTCGCTGCCCATTTTGTCGATTTCATCGAGCAGGAACAGCGGGTTGCGCACACCCACCTTTGTCATCTTTTGAATCAATCTTCCCGGCATCGAACCGATGTAAGTCCGGCGGTGACCGCGAATTTCCGCTTCATCACGCACGCCACCAAGGGCCATGCGCACGAATTTACGGTTGGTGGCATGAGCAATCGACTCCGCCAGCGAAGTTTTACCCACGCCCGGAGGACCGACCAGGCACAACACCGGGCCACGGATTTTCTTCACGCGTTTTTGCACGGCGAGGTATTCAAGGATACGTTCCTTGACCTCTTCGAGGCCGTAGTGATCGGCATCGAGAATGTCTTCTGCGCGCGCCAGGTCCAGACGTACCTTGCTCTGCGCCTTCCACGGCACTTGCACCAGCCAGTCGATGTACGAGCGCACCACGGTGGCCTCAGCGGACATCGGCGACATTTGCTTGAGCTTGTTCAGCTCGGCAGTGGCTTTGGCCAACGCGTCTTTCGGTAGACCGGCAGCGTCGATACGCTTTTTCAGGTCTTCGATTTCGTTGTGGCCTTCGTCGCTGTCGCCGAGTTCTTTCTGAATGGCCTTCATCTGCTCATTCAGGTAGTACTCGCGCTGACTGCGCTCCATTTGCTTTTTGACGCGGCCACGAATGCGTTTTTCGACTTGCAGCAGATCGATCTCGGCATCCAGCAACGCCAGAACGTGCTCGACCCGAGCCGACAAATCGATGATTTCGAGGATTTCCTGCTTCTGCTCGATTTTCAGCGCCATGTGCGCGGCCATGGTGTCGACCAGGCGGCCTGGCTCATCGATGCTGTTGAGCGACGACAGGACTTCAGCCGGGACCTTCTTGCCCAGCTGTACATATTGTTCGAACTGCGACAGCAGTGTGCGCACGAACACTTCGGATTCGCGCTCGGCGGCGTCGACTTCTTCGATCAACGAGACTTCGGCACGGCAGTGACCGTCGACTTCGCTGAAGCGCTCGACGGTGCCACGCTGCTCACCCTCGACCAGAACCTTTACGGTGCCGTCAGGCAGCTTCAGAAGCTGTAGAACAGTGGCAATGGTACCTACGCGATAGAGAGCGTCTTCACCGGGATCGTCGTCAGCCGGGTTTCTCTGGGCCAGCAGCAGGATCTGCTTGTCGCCCGTCATCGCGGCCTCGAGGGCTTCGATGGATTTCTCGCGCCCCACGAACAGCGGGATAACCATGTGCGGATAAACCACGACATCACGCAATGGCAGGAGAGGCAATTCGATGGTTGTCTTCATGATTTCGCCTCTACGGCGGCCATATGGCCGTAATCGGATGGAATTGAGCTTGAAACCAAGATGGGGGCTGCCTTGAAAAAAAACAAGCGCAAAGCGGATGTAAAAATCGACATAAAAAAAAAGAGGCCCGAAGGCCCCTTCTTTGTTGCGGCGCAGTGGACGCTTACGCGTCCGGCGCTGCCTTGGCCGTCGGCTCACTGTTTTCATAGATATACAGTGGCTTGGACTTGCCTTCGATCACGCTTTCATCGATCACGACCTTGCTCACCTCGGACTGCGAGGGGATTTCATACATCGTGTCGAGCAGCACACCTTCGAGAATCGAGCGCAGGCCACGGGCACCGGTTTTACGTTCCAGAGCACGTTTGGCGACCGATTTCAGTGCGTCGGTCCGGAACTCCAGATCCACGCCTTCCATCTCGAACAGCTTGGCATACTGTTTGGTCAGAGCATTTTTCGGCTCGGTGAGGATCTGCATCAACGCAGCCTCATCCAGCTCGTCCAGCGTTGCGAGGACCGGCAGACGACCGACGAACTCAGGGATCAGACCGAACTTGACCAGATCGTCAGGCTCGACTTCACGCAGGGATTCACCGACTTTCTTGCCTTCTTCCTTGCTGCGCACTTCTGCGTTGAAGCCGATGCCGCCCTTGGTGGAACGGTTTTGAATAACCTTTTCCAGACCGGAGAACGCACCACCGCAGATGAACAGGATGTTACGGGTGTCGACCTGCAGGAATTCCTGCTGCGGGTGCTTGCGACCACCTTGCGGCGGTACGGAAGCGACCGTGCCTTCGATCAACTTCAGCAAGGCCTGTTGCACGCCTTCACCGGAAACGTCCCGGGTGATCGACGGGTTGTCAGACTTGCGGGAAATCTTGTCGATTTCGTCGATGTAGACAATACCCATCTGGGCTTTCTCTACGTCGTAATCGCACTTCTGCAGCAGCTTCTGAATGATGTTCTCGACATCTTCACCCACGTAACCCGCCTCGGTGAGGGTGGTTGCGTCGGCGATGGTGAACGGAACGTTCAGCAAGCGGGCCAGTGTTTCGGCCAGCAGGGTCTTACCGGAGCCTGTCGGGCCGATCAGCAGGATGTTGCTCTTGCCGAGTTCGACGTCGTCAGCCTTCTTGTCACGCTGGTTCAGGCGCTTGTAGTGGTTGTACACCGCTACGGCCAGAACCTTTTTCGCACGCTCCTGACCAATGACGTACTGGTCAAGGATGCCGCTGATTTCTTTAGGCGAAGGCAATTTATGCGCGCTGCTTTCGGCCTGGGCTTCCTGCACCTCCTCACGGATGATGTCATTGCACAGGTCGACGCACTCGTCGCAGATAAAGACCGAGGGGCCGGCAATCAATTTGCGCACTTCATGCTGGCTTTTGCCACAGAAGGAGCAATAGAGCAGCTTGCCGTTGTCCTCGCCGTTGCGGGTGTCAGTCATTCGTTCGATCCAAATCCGATAGGCTTGCAACACAAGATGAAGGCTATTGCGGGCTTTTTCAAGCCCGCCGCTGATCAGACCAGCCGACCAAGCCTATTTTGAGCTGCTTATTTTAAGCTGGGCGCTGGTTGATCACTTCGTCGATCAGGCCATATTCCTTCGCAGCTTCTGCACTCATGAAGTTGTCGCGATTGGTATCGCGCTCGATTTCTTCCAGAGTACGCCCGCTGTGCTTGGCCATCAGCGTGTTCAGGCGCTCGCGAATGAAGAGGATTTCCTTGGCGTGGATTTCGATGTCCGACGCCTGGCCCTGGAAACCGCCCAGTGGCTGGTGAATCATCACGCGCGAGTTCGGCAGGCAGAAACGCTTGCCCGGGGCACCTGCGGTCAGCAGGAATGCGCCCATGCTGCAGGCCTGACCGATGCAGGTGGTCGATACGTTCGGCTTGATGAACTGCATGGTGTCGTAGATCGACATGCCTGCTGTCACCGAACCGCCCGGAGAGTTGATGTAGAGATGGATGTCCTTGTCCGGGTTTTCCGCTTCAAGGAACAGCAGTTGCGCGCAGATCAGGTTGGCCATGTAGTCCTCTACCGGACCCACCAGAAAGATCACTCGCTCCTTGAGCAGGCGCGAATAAATGTCATAGGCGCGTTCGCCACGAGCAGATTGCTCGACAACCATCGGGACCAGGCCGCCGGCGGCCTGGATATCAGAGTTCTGCTGAATATAAGAATTACGGAACATGCTCTGCAGTCGCTCCCAAATAGTTATGTCTTGAATACGCATAAGCCAGCTCGAGAGCTGGCTTATGGTGTGTACTTCTTAACGCAAAACCAATCAGTCGGCTGTTGGAGCTTCTACCGGCTTGACTGCTTCTTCGTAAGAGACCGCTTTGTCGGTCACACTAGCTTTCTGCAGAACAGTATCCACAACTTGCTCTTCCAGCACAACCGAACGCACTTCGTTCAGCTGCTGCTCGTTTTTGTAGTACCACGACACAACCTGCTCAGGCTCTTGATAAGCCGAAGCCATTTCCTGAATCATTTCGCGAACGCGAGCGTCGTCAGGCTTCAGGTCGAATTGCTTGACCACTTCAGCAACGATCAGACCCAGCACAACGCGGCGCTTGGCTTGCTCTTCGAACAGCTCGGCCGGCAGTTGATCAGGCTTGATGTTGCCACCGAACTGCTGAACAGCCTGCACGCGCAGACGGTCAACTTCGTTGGACAGCAGCGCCTTCGGCACTTCGATCGGGTTGGTGGCCAGCAGACCGTCCATTACCTGATTCTTGACCTTGGATTTGATCGCCTGACGCAGTTCACGCTCCATGTTCTTGCGAACTTCGGTGCGGAAACCGTCGATGCCGCTTTCCTTGATGCCGAATTGAGCGAAGAACTCTTCGTTCAGCTCTGGCAGTTTAGGCTCGGAAACAGTGTTGACGGTCACGGTGAACTCGGCGGTTTTGCCAGCCAGGTCCAGGTTCTGATAGTCCTCTGGGAAAGTCAGGTTCAGAACGCGCTCTTCGCCCGCTTTAGCGCCAACCAGGCCTTCTTCGAAGCCCGGGATCATGCGACCGGAACCCAGTACCAGCTGAGTGCCCTTGGCGGAACCGCCAGCGAATACTTCGCCGTCAACCTTGCCAACGAAATCGATGTTCAGTTGGTCTTCGTTCTGGGCAGCGCGATCGGCCACTTCAAAACGAGTGTTCTGCTTGCGCAGGATGTCGAGCATTTTGTCCAGGTCAGCGTCAGCCACGTCAGCGCTCAGGCGCTCAACGGTGATGCCGTCGAAACCGGCAACGGTGAACTCAGGGAACACTTCGAATACAGCAACGTATTCCAGGTCCTTGCCAGCTTCGAGCGACTTAGGCTCGATCGACGGCGAACCAGCAGGGTTCAGCTTCTGCTCAACCACAGCTTCGTAGAAGGAGGACTGGATCACGTCGCCTACAGCTTCCTGGCGAGCATCGGCACCAAAACGGCGCTTGATTTCGCTCATTGGCACTTTGCCTGGACGGAAGCCAGCAATCTTGGCCTTTTGGGCAGTCTGCTGCAGACGCTTGTTGACCTGAGTCTCGATGCGCTCAGCCGGCACGGTGACGCTCATGCGGCGCTCGAGAGCAGTAGTATTTTCAACAGAAACTTGCATGGATATTCCTCGTTGCACAGACGTTAGCCGGCCGTTTCCGACCCCAGAATCAAGGGCATGCATTCTAGTGGGTCAAACTCAAGAAGTCACCCTACTGAAAACGGGTAAAAAAACAGCAGGCATTTTATCGGGACCGCCGCACCAGTGCAGCGCGCCCCACAGGCGAATACAACCAATCTCGCCAGGGCTCTGCGCCAACCGCTTCTATATATAGAAGAGATTGCCAATCACTCCCTGACGGCCGAACCTGCAAGCAAGCCCGGCGAGCAGCGCAGCATCATCGAGCAACATAAATACGACGAAGTGCCCTGCTCCTGCGCCCCGAAACCGTTAATCACCGGTTTTCAGAACCGCTAAAACAAAAAAGGCGCCAGACTGTTAAATCTGGCGCCTTTCGAAATATGGGGTGGACGATGGGGATCGAACCCACGACAACGGGAGTCACAATCCCGTGCTCTACCAACTGAGCTACGCCCACCATATTGCGTAACAAAAAAGCCAAACAACTTCTTTGTTGAAACCTCACCAGCCCGAAGACATGAATGAAGCTTTAATTGGTGCGGATGAAGAGACTCGAACTCTTACGCCTCGCGGCGCTGGAACCTAAATCCAGTGTGTCTACCAATTCCACCACATCCGCAGGTGAAGCTTTAAAGCAAAGGCGCCAGACTGTTACATCTGGCGCCTTTCGAAATATGGGGTGGACGATGGGGATCGAACCCACGACAACGGGAGTCACAATCCCGTGCTCTACCAACTGAGCTACGCCCACCATATCGCGTTACTTGTGCCAAAGCTGCCTAATGGCGCACCCGGCAGGACTCGAACCTGCGACCATCCGCTTAGAAGGCGGATGCTCTATCCAGCTGAGCTACGGGCGCCTTATTAATCTGTACTCTTAAAGGACTACAAACTAAGTGCTTTCCAGTGTCGCAGAACCTTGATTCCGCTTCACCTTCTTAACCAGTGCTAGGCTGTGCCCGACAAGTGCGACGAATAGTATAGAGCGCTCCGAAGGTCGTCAAATCCTTTTTGAAAAAAATTCATTTAATTAAAGGAGTTAGACGAATTTGCTGACCAAGCGCCTTTGCCCTCACCGCTCGACATGCGAGAATGCGTTCTCATTTTTTCCCCTCTCGATGGTTAATCACGCGCAATGACTGCACAACTAATCGACGGCAAATCGATCGCCGCCAGCCTGCGCCAGCAGATCGCCCAACGAGTTGCCGAGCGTCGCCAGCAAGGCCTGCGCACTCCCGGCCTCGCGGTGATCCTGGTCGGCAGCGATCCTGCCTCTCAGGTTTATGTCTCGCACAAGCGTAAAGACTGTGAAGAGGTTGGCTTCCTCTCTCAAGCCTACGACCTGCCCTCCGACACCACGCAAGACGCGCTGACCGATCTGATCGATCGCCTCAACGACGACCCTGCGATCGACGGCATCCTGCTTCAGCTGCCGCTGCCAGAGCACCTGGACGCCTCCAAATTGCTGGAGCGCATTCGTCCGGACAAAGACGTCGACGGTTTCCACCCTTATAACGTCGGTCGCCTGGCCCAGCGCATTCCCCTGCTGCGCCCATGCACCCCTAAAGGCATCATGACGCTGCTGGAAAGCACCGGCGCTGACCTTTATGGCATGGACGCAGTGGTCGTCGGCGCTTCCAACATCGTCGGTCGCCCGATGGCGATGGAGTTGTTGCTGGCCGGCTGCACCGTGACCGTGACCCACCGCTTCACCAAGGATCTGGCCGGCCACGTTGGTCGTGCCGATCTGGTGGTGGTGGCCGCCGGCAAGCCGGGCCTGGTCAAAGGCGAGTGGATCAAGGAAGGCGCGATCGTGATCGACGTCGGCATCAACCGTCAGGACGACGGCAAACTGGTCGGTGACGTTGTCTACGAAACCGCCCTGCCCCGCGCCGGCTGGATCACGCCGGTACCGGGCGGCGTCGGTCCGATGACCCGCGCCTGCCTGCTGGAAAACACCCTTTACGCAGCAGAAACCCTGCACGCCTGAGTCGTCGTTTTCAGCGATAGAAAAACCCGCCTCGTGCGGGTTTTTTCATGCCTGAGAAAAAACTGTAACCGTTCGCCGGAAACCCCTCTTTTTACAGGCCTTTTCACGAGTTTTTCAGGTCGTTGAAACAACCATCGACAGATCTTCAGCCATACTCCTAGAATGCGACGCTTTGAAGAAATAACCCGTTACAAACTAACGGAATATCCAACCTTTATGAGTTCGCCCGCGTGAAAATTCGTCTTTCGATTCTGAGCCTGTTTTTTGCTTTTACAGGCACATTCATCACGCCAACGATCAACGCTGCGGAAACCACCGCTGCCCCTCGTGATGCTTCGAGCCTGAAGATCGCCTCCGGCAGTGCCCTGCTCATGGATATGCAGACCAACAAAGTCATCTACTCCAGCAACCCTGACGTGGTCGTGCCGATCGCTTCTGTCAGCAAGCTCATGACTGGATTGGTAGTGGTTGAAGCCCGGCAAAACATGGACGAATGGATCAATGTCGATATCAGCAACACGCCGGAAATGAAGGGCGTGTTCTCCCGAGTCAAACTGAAAAGTGAGCTGCCGCGCCGCGAGATGCTGCTGATTGCTCTGATGTCCTCGGAAAACCGTGCCGCCGCCAGTCTGGCGCACCACTACCCGGGCGGTTATGCAGCCTTTATCGCGGCGATGAACGCCAAGGCCAAGGCACTGGGCATGACCAATACGCACTACGTCGAGCCGACCGGCTTGTCCGAACGCAACGTCTCTACCGCCCGTGACTTGAGCAAGTTGCTGGTCGCCGCGAGCAAATATCCGATTCTCAGCGAACTCACCACCACCAAGGAAAAGACCGTGTCGTTCCGCAAACCCAATTACACCCTGGGTTTCCGCAACACCGATCACTTGGTCAACAAGGCAGATTGGGACATCAAGATCACCAAGACCGGTTTCACTAACCCTGCCGGTCATTGCCTGGTACTGGTGACGAAAATGGGTAACCGCCCGGTCGCGCTGGTGATCCTCGACGCGTTCGGCAAGTACACCCACTTTGCTGACGCCAGCCGCATTCGCAGTTGGGTGGAAACCGGGCGCAGCGCCAGCGTTCCGGCGGTGGCTCAGCAGTACAAGGCTGAGAAAAACCTCAAGAATCGCCAGAGCGGCGTGGTCGAAGCGTCCAAGTAAGCCACCGCACAAGAAAAAGCCCCGAATCCTCGGGGCTTTTTTTCGCCTGCGTATCAGTCATTTGGCAGCGGCATCTGGTCGTCATCAGGGATGCCATCGCCCGCACTCGGATCCCGCGAAGGTTCCGGTGTCATGACATTAGGCCGGGCCATCGGATCGCGCAGCGGGCTGTCCGGGTCCAGCACCGGATAAATCTCCGGCTCTGGAGTTGTAGGCACGCTGTCCGGTTTCTGGTCATCGAAGCTTGAATCGGTACTCATACGCACCTCACATCAAGGTTTCAGATTGGCTAACGGGTCATAAGGCTTGGCCGGCTGCTTGTCGTCTTCGCCGGGTTTCACGTCTTTTGGTGCTTTCGCCGGGCCGACGGGATCGACTTGCGGATCATCGAGATCCGGCGAATCCGGATCGAAGCCCAGATCATGACCCGAAGAATGCTCGGAAGAATGCGGGCCTTTCGGCGATGGGGAATCTGCCATGCTCACCTCCTGATTTACCCGAAAACGGGTTATAGGCGTAAGAGGCTTGCCGGGCGCAGTCGTGCCCGGCAGATGACGAACGGAGATTCAGTGTGCCGCCAACGCCTTGCGCGCCTGGGCCGCTTCGTTTTCCTGACCGGCCTGGGACAGTTCATCGGCCGCTTTGAGCCAGCGCTGACGATCAACGGCTGCCGGGATCTGTGAGGGTTTTTGAATCAGAATCGCCCAGCCACCGGACTTTTCCAGCGACGATTCAAAGGCGCTGAAACTCATCAGTTCGCGACGGTTCATCCCGGCACGCAGCAAGACCTTCTGTTTGTTGCGGTCGTAGCCGGACAGGATCGCGTAACGCGGCTCGGCCCAGAACGCCGAACCCTCGCTGAAGCGCACCATCACCGGATAACCCGCCGCCACCTGCGTCAACAGCGCTGGCAGATTGCTGTCCAGCGGATAAACCACCATGCCGTACTCACGGGCAAGGTTCTGGATATTCTGCTGCAGCTTGTCTTCGGCACCCGGCAAGTGCAGTGGTTTTTCCAATAAACCCGGGGTGATCACGACGCCCTGCTGCGACAACAGGCTGGCCAGCACTTGCGGGCCGCTCTGATTGGCTTCGCCGCGATAGAACGTGCCACTGAGTTCGACCCGCTCCGGCAGACGCTTGACCTCAGGCGCCACACTGCCTGCACATCCGGCCAACACGGCCGCGCAACCGGCCACCAGCAGCGCCACACGAATTCGAGAAAATACCTGCACCATCATCACTCTCTGTTCAGACGCCGGTCATCGTGTTCCGGCAACGCCTGCGATCATAGGGCCGCGCCAGGCTGCGGTATAGCCTTAAGCGGCAGACACATCGATTGCATAGAGCAAACTGATTGGTCACCAGCGACCTTTGGTCAATAGCCTGAAACACCCCATTGTCTAGACTGTCATTGAAACAGAGCGAATTGAAAAAGTGTGCGCCCGATGCAGGGCGAAGAGGAGGCACTGATGAGCCTGACCATGACTATCGTAATGTTGATTGCCGGCTGGCTGGCCGTGGCTGCCGCCATGTTGTGGGGCGTGCTGCGGGTTTCGCGGCGCCACCATCACCATCCGGTTCAGCCTGTTGCGGTTGAGAAAGCCGAGAAGCACCGGGTACGACACGCCGCCGCGCATTGAGGATTAACGTCAAAGCGAAAAGCCCCTCACCCTAGCCCTCTCCCGGAGGGAGAGGGGACTGATCGAGTTGTTTTCTCGAGTTACGTCGACCTGAAATAACGAGCCGAACTCAGGTTTGAGAACCGCACCGATCGGCTCCCTCTCCCTCGGGAGAGGGCTGGGGTGAGGGGCTGGTTTTACCGGATATAGAAAACCCGAAATGAAAAAAGGCCGCCTGAACTCAGTTCAAGCGGCCTTTTTGGCTTACTGGCGGTTACACCTGCTCAGCCAGCTTCTTCTGCTTCGCCCGACGCGACATCATGTTCAGCACTTCAATCGAAGCGGAGAACGCCATCGCCGCATACACATAACCTTTCGGTACGTGGGCGCCGAAGCCTTCGGCGATCAAGGTCATACCGATCATGATCAGGAAGCCCAGGGCCAGCATCACCACCGTCGGGTTGTCGTTGATGAATTTGGCCAGCGGTTCAGCGGCAAACAGCATCACCAGCACCGACACCACCACCGCGATGATCATGATCGGCAAGTGTTCAGTCATGCCGACGGCGGTAATGATGCTGTCGATCGAGAACACCATGTCGAGCATCAGGATCTGGCCAATAGCGGCAGCGAAACCCAGAGTAACCGTCGAGGTCGCCGACTTTGGATCTTCCGGCGCCGGGTCCATGCTGTGGTGGATCTCGGTCGTGGCTTTCCAGACCAGGAACAGACCACCGGCGATCAGGATCATGTCCTTCCACGAGAAAGCCTGACCCAGAATTTCGATAACAGGCGCGGTCAACTGCACGATGAAGGCGATGGTGCTCAACAGCGCCAGACGCAGGATCAACGCCATGCCGATACCGATACGGCGTGCTTTCTGCTGGTACTGCTTGGGCAATTTGTTGGTCAGGATCGAAATAAAGATCAGGTTATCGATGCCGAGCACGATTTCCATCACCACCAATGTGGCCAAAGCAACCCAGGCGGTGGGGCTGGCGGCGAGCTGTAACAGATATTCCATGGGTCAGTCCTGACTCTGTGTAAGACGAATTAGATGGTCTTGGAGGAAGATTCGGATTGTTCCGCGTCTTTTTCCGGTGTTTCTTTTTTCTCGATCAAGCCGCCGGTGGCATCACTCAGCGCTTGTTCGGCGGCTTTGTGGGTGTCGTCGATCGCTTGCTTGGCGCTTTCGGCAGCCTTGCCCATCAGTTGCTGGGCGCTTTTCTCGGCCTGATCGCAACCGGCCATAAGCAGTAAAGACGCAAACATCAAAGCTGGGATTGTGTATTTCATAAGGTTTCCTTCGAATGAACAGACAGGCTCACAGACCGGCCGTCGATGGCTGGGCATTCTAGGGAGATGAACACTTCAGGAAAATTCGTATTTTTAGCGGCTATACTTCGGTTTTCACGAACTGTAGATCGCCATGCTCAACTACCGACAACTGCATTACTTCTGGGTTGTAGCCAAGACCGGCAGCATCGTGCGCGCCTGCGAGCAACTGAACCTGACCCCGCAAACCATCAGCGGGCAGATTTCCCTGCTCGAACAGACTTATGGCATCGAACTGTTTCGCAGAGTCGGCCGACAGCTGGAACTCACCGAAGCCGGGCGACAAGCCCTGCCCTACGCCGAGCAGATGTTCCAGCTCGGTGGCGAACTGGAACTGATGCTGCGCGCACAACCCAATGAACAGCAGATCCTGTTCCGTGTAGGGGTGGCAGATGTGGTGCCGAAGTCCATCGTCTATCGCCTGATCGCACCGACCATGGAGCTGAACGAACCGCTGCGCATCACCTGCCGCGAAGACAAACTCGAACGCTTGCTCGCCGATCTGGCGATCCAGCGCCTGGACCTGGTGATCTCCGACAGCCCGATGCCCTCGCACCTCGACATCAAGGGCTACAGCCAGAAACTCGGTGAATGCGGGATCAGCTTCTTTGCCACTGCTGAATTGGCGGCCAGGTACGGTCAGGATTTCCCGCGCAGCCTGCACGGCGCGCCACTGCTGATTCCCGGCGCGGAAACCGTAGTGCGCAGCCGCTTGCAGCGCTGGTTTGCCGAGCAGCAGATCCAGCCGCAAATCGTCGGCGAGTTTGATGACAGTGCCTTGATGCAGGCGTTTGGCCAATCCGGCAGCGGAATTTTTATCGGCCCGAGCGTGATTGCCGATGAAGTGAAGCGCCAGTACGGCGTCGAACTGATAGGCCAGACCGACGCGGTGACCGAGTCGTTCTATGCCATTTCGGTGGAACGCAAGGTCAAGCACCCCGGTATCGTTGCGATTACCGAAGGTGCCCGACGCGAGCTGTTCACGGCGTTATGAGGCCTCGGCGCACATTTCGCGCGGCTTGAGTGTCATCAGCACCATGGCGAGGAACACTGAGAGCAAGATGAAACCGGCGGCGGCAAAGCCAAGGAAGCCCAGACCCGCGCTGTCGATGACCCGGCCTCCGACGATAGCGCCCAGACCGATGCCCAGATTGGCCCCGGCGATGTTCAACGAAGCGGCAAAGGCTGGCGCTTCTGGCGCGGCTTTCATCAGGCGCACATGACTGACCAGGAACAATGCAGC
Source organism: Pseudomonas sp. 43A (assembly GCF_013363935.1). NCBI lineage: Bacteria > Pseudomonadati > Pseudomonadota > Gammaproteobacteria > Pseudomonadales > Pseudomonadaceae > Pseudomonas > Pseudomonas sp. 43A. The sequence continues at coordinate 2,789,100 of NZ_CP054880.1, read as the reverse complement.
CTGGGTGATGCCCCAGATTCCCATCGCCACCGCCAGCCCCAGCGGCGAGTGAATGTTCGGCACCAGCGAGACCATGCCGGAAATCATGAACGCACAGAACAACACCGATGCCCCCAGCGGATGGCGATCGACCGCACGACCGCCCAGCGAGTTGCCAATCAGCCCGACCGCGCCGAAGGCCATCAGGCACCAACCGACGACGGTGCCGTTGAAGCCGGCAAGGCGCTCAAGAATGTCGGCCAGATAGGTGTAAGCGGTAAACATGCCGCTGAACACCAGAATCGACAGGACGATATGGCCGATCATCAACGGGCTACGCAGGATCTTGAACTGCGAGCGGAAGCTGACCTGATGCTGATGCAGACTGGTTTTCGGCAGATAAACAAACAGCAGCAAGGCTTTGGCAAAAGCGATGACCGCCAGAATGCCAAAGGCACTGCGCCAGCCGAACGCATCGGAAATCAGCGTGCCGACCGGGATGCCGAACACCGTGGCGCAGACAATGCCGAAGCCGATCTTGGCGATCGCCCGACCGGCGAAATCCGGGCCGACGATGTCCACGGCGGTCTCACTGGCCAAGGCCCAGAACACCGGCAGACCCAGCGCAGGGATCAACCTGGCAATTGCCATCACCCAGATGTTCGGCGCCAGCGCCGCCACGGTATTGGCCAGACCGAACATGATCAGGATGCTGATAAACAGCTTGCGCCGCTCGAACCGGGCGAAATAGGCGGTCAGGAAAGGCCCGAACATCGCCACGGTAAAAGCGAATAGCGTCACCAGCAACCCAGCCTGCGGGATGGTGACTGCGAGGTCTCGGGCAATCGCCGGCAACAGGCCGACGATAACGAATTCCGTGGTCAGCACCGTGAATCCGGCAGCGGACAACAGAAGAATGGGCAACAGCATGCGCAACTCCAGCAAAACGACGACACCAGCGTTGACCCGGAGGCCCGCTGGCAGAGTTTGAAAATAAGGATGCGCAATCTTAACAGAGTGTGTCCGGACTGACTTGCACAAACCTGTCTATCTGGTTGACTGATCCGGTGGCAGATCGTCACATGCCTGAAGGATAAGGCCTACGCTGTGATAAAGTCCGCGCCCTGAAAAACGTACAGCCTGTTCAACGACCGGTTTATTGGCGTTGATGTCGCGTCAACACTTTCGGTTCGTGGTGGTGGTCTGCCGCTGTTTTGCCATCGCTCTACGCAACCTTGCACCCTATAAAAAATCAGAGATGCCGCTATGACTGCTTCATCCCCTTCTCTATTGCAACGTTTGAAAAACCTCAGCCTGGTCACGCAGATCGTGATCGGCCTGATCGCCGGTATCGCCCTGGCGATGTTTGCCCCGGAAGCCGCGAAGTCCACAGCATTCATCGGCAAGGTGTTCGTTTCGGCGTTGAAAGCCGTGGCACCGATTCTGGTGTTCGTCCTCGTGATGGCGTCGATTGCCAACCACAAACACGGTCAGGAAACCCACATCCGCCCGATTTTGTTCCTCTATCTGCTGGGCACCTTCGCCGCAGCAGTGGTGGCCGTGGTTGCGAGCATGGCGTTCCCGTCGCATCTGGTGCTGTCCACTGAAAACGTTGCGGTGACCGCGCCGGGCGGCATTGGCGAAGTGTTGCAAAGCCTGCTGTTGAGCGTGGTGGACAACCCGGTCAGCGCCCTGATGAACGCCAACTTCATCGGCATTCTGGCCTGGGCGATCGGCATGGGCATCGCGATTCGCCATGCCGGCGACACCACCCGCGAAGTGCTGGGCGATCTGTCCAACGGCGTGACGGTGATCGTGCGCGTAGTGATTCGCTTCGCCCCGCTAGGCATTTTCGGTCTGGTCGCTTCGACGCTCGCCACCTCTGGCTTCGGCGCGCTGGTCGGTTATGCGCACCTGCTGGCCGTGCTGCTCGGTTGCATGCTGTTCGTGGCGCTGGTGATGAACCCGCTGATCGTGTTCTGGAAGCTGCGTCGCAACCCTTACCCGCTGACCCTCAAGTGCCTGCGTGAAAGCGGTATCACCGCCTTCTTCACCCGCAGCTCGGCGGCGAACATTCCGGTGAATCTGGAGTTGAGCAAACGTCTGGGTCTGCATGAAGACACCTATTCGGTGTCGATCCCACTGGGCGCGACCATCAACATGGCCGGTGCGGCGATCACCATTACTGTGTTGACGCTGGCGGCCGTGCATACATTGGGCATCGCCGTGGACATTCCGACGGCGATTCTGCTGAGTGTTGTCGCCGCGATTTGTGCCTGTGGCGCTTCGGGTGTGGCCGGTGGTTCGTTGCTGTTGATTCCGTTGGCGTGCAGCCTGTTTGGCATTCCGAGCGAAATTGCCATGCAGGTGGTGGCGGTCGGTTTCATTATTGGTGTGTTGCAGGATTCGGCAGAGACGGCGCTGAACTCGTCGACTGATGTGCTGTTTACCGCTGCGGCGTGTCTGGGTGAAGAAGCGAAAGCCCAGCGCACTGCGTAACAATTGCGGCAATGAAAAGCCCGCCGAGGTGTGAACCCGGGCGGGCTTTTTTGTGGCTGAGATCTTTTCCCCCTCACCCCAACCCTCTCCCCCCAAGGGGGGCGAGGGGGAAAGGGGGCAGACCGAGTGTTGTTCAAAACCTGAGTTCGACTTGATAGATCAGGTCGGCGTATCTCGAACCAACAACGCGATCAGTCCCCTCTCCCTCCGGGAGAGGGCTAGGGTGAGGGGCTTCTGGCGGTTTAGAACGCGCCCATGTAATCACGTTTGCCCACTTCCACGCCGTTATGACGCAGCAGCGCATAGGTGGTAGTGACGTGGAAGAAAAACTGCGGCAAGCCATAAGTCAGCAAGTACGACTGACCGCTGAAGCGCTTCTCTTTCGGCGTGCCCGGACGGGTTACGATTTCGATGCCTTCCTTGCCATCGATCTGCTCTGGCTTGATCTCGCCGATGTAAGCCAACACCTTGGTGATCAAGGCTTGCAGTTCGGCGAAGGTGGTTTCGGTATCGTCGTACTTCGGCACTTCGACTTCAGCCAGACGCGAGGATACGCCTTTGGCGAAGTCCACGGCGATCTGCACCTGGCGGGTCAGCGGGAACATGTCCGGGTACAGACGGGCCTGCAGGAACGCGTTCGGGTCGATGTTTTTCTCGGTGGCGTGGGCTTCAGCCTTTTTCAGCACATCGCTCAAAGCGTTGAGCATTTGTTGAAAAACCGGGACGGATGCGGCGTATAGGGAAATGGTCATGGCAGTCTCGTGTGGTGGCTGGGTGGAACAAGGAGGCGATTATAGCCATGCTTGATGACCACACGGCTTGCCTTTTGTTTGGCAAGGATTAGGCTAGGCGCCTTCGACTGCAAAGGGAACGCGCGATGACCACTGAACCAGAATCCACCTTCGACGAGCCACGGCTCAATGCCACGGAAATCCGCATCCTCGGCTCGTTGATCGAGAAACAGGCAACCAGTCCGGAAACCTATCCGCTGACCCTTAATGCGCTGGTCACGGCGTGCAATCAAAAAACCAGCCGCGAACCGGTGATGAACCTGACTCAGGGCCAGGTCGGGCAGAGTTTGCGTGCGCTGGAAGGTCGCGGTTTCGCCAAACTGGTGATGGGCAGTCGCGCCGACCGCTGGGAGCACAAGGTCGACAAGGCACTGGAACTGGTGCCGGCGCAGGTGATTCTCAGCGGATTGATGTTTCTGCGTGGTCCGCAAACCGTCAATGAACTGCTGACCCGCAGTGGGCGCATGCATGAATTTGAAGACACCGAGCAGGTGGTACATCAGCTTGAGCGCTTGATCGCGCGGGGTTTGGCCGTGTTGATTCCCCGTCAGGCCGGGCAGCGCGAAGATCGTTACACCCATGCCTTGGGTGATCCGGCGGATATCGAGGCGATCATGGCGGCGCGGCAGAATCCGTTGGATCGCGGCGCAAGCAGCGGCGTGTCAGTCGAGCGCATCGAAGAGCTGGAGGCGCGGATCGCCGCACTGGAAGAACGTCTGGCCCGCTTGGAATAACTACCACCGTTTTATTGTGGGAGCGAGCTTGCTCGCGAATGCGGTGTGTCATTCAACGATGATGTAACTGACACGGCCTATTCGCGAGCAAGCTCGCTCCCACAGGGGTTATTCATCAGGTTTCAGATCCTGGGGTTATTCACCATCCCAGTAATCCACACCATCCGCCTGCCGCGCCACGGCGACAAAGCCTGAGGCATTGCCCTCAGCATCCACCTGAAAATTATCCATCACCGCATATTTGTTCGAATCCGGGTATTCGCAGATTTCCGGCTGTTGCTGGGTACTCACCGCCAGATAACGCAGTTCGGCCTGACTGGTGTTGATGATCTGATGCGCCTGCTCCGGCCCACCCGGCGGGCAAGCGATCACGTCACCCTCGCGAATCGGAAAACGCTCGGCGCCAAGACGCACCTCGCCCTCCCCGGCCACCACGTAGAACATTTCTTCGTTGACCCGATGACTGTGAAACGGGCTGCCGCGCATGCCCGGTGGCAGCGCGTACAGGCGATAACCGAGTTTTTGCGACCCCAATCGCTGACCGACACGGGCCATGCGCTGCTGATAGCGCCCGGCGGTTTCGCCTTCCGGGGCCAGGGCTTCGGGCAGGGGTTCGAGTTCGACCTGATGCAGGTTGAGAATGGGTGGGTGCATGGGGAGCCTCGGTCACGGTTTTTGTGGTGGGCAAGTCTGTGCTTGCTGGGGAGGCAGTATAGGCAATCGAAGTTTGAAACCGAGTCGCGGCCTTCGCGAGCAAGCTCGCTCCCACAGGGGAACGCATTCCAATGTGGGAGCGAGCTTGCTCGCGAAGAGGTCCGCCAGATCAACACAAAACCAAAGAATCAGCTCCGGGCAAACGCCACCGCCGCCGCAAACTGCTCTTCATTCGGGCGCACGCCGGTGTACAGGACAAACTGCTCCAGCGCCTGAATCGCTATCACCTCAAGCCCGGTAATCACCCGCTTGCCCTCGGCCCGACCTCGCACGATCAACGGTGTCTCCGACGGAATCGCCACCACATCAAACACCGTCTCAGCCGCAGCAATAACTTGAGGCTCAAACGCCAGCTGCCCCGCCTCCGGCCCGCCGTCCATGCCCACCGGCGTCACGTTGATCAGCATCTGCGAGCGCTCCTCGCCCAGTTCCGCCTGCCAGCGATAACCCAGCGAATCCGCTAACGCACGCCCGGCGCGCTCGTTGCGGGCGACAATCAAACCGTTTTGGTAACCGCCATCACGCAAGGCACTGGCCACCGCTTTGGCCATGCCGCCGCTGCCACGCAGGGCGAACGTTGAATCCTTGGGCACCGCGTGGGTTTTCAGCAACTGTTCGATGGCAATGTAATCGGTGTTGTAAGCCTTGAGATGACCGTCGGTGTTGACGATGGTATTGATCGACTGGATCGCCGCTGCCGACGCATCCAGTTCATCGACCAGCGCAATGCACGCTTCCTTGAACGGCATCGAAACGCCGCAACCACGGATGCCCAAGGCGCGAATGCCGCCGACAGCACCGGTCAGGTCTTTACTGCTGAATGCCTTGTAGTAGAAATTCAGACCAAGTTGCTCATACAAATGGTTATGAAAACGCAGACCGAAATTGCCTGGACGTCCTGACAGGGACATGCACAGCTGGGTGTCTTTGTTCGGGTTCATCTGCATGAAACTTCTCCTTCAAACGCACTTTCGGATAGACGGGATTAGCCAGCCCATCGGGTTCTGAACGATCATAGAGGCCTGTTTTAAACGGGTTCTGTGGCCCTTGCACGGCCCGGTAAAGAAGCCGGTACAGACCTTACACAAAATTTACCCAGCGGCTGTGCTGATTTTCAGAATTTCGCTGTCTTAGAAGTATCCCCGCGACAACTGTGGGCCTGGTGCAGGCCCTGCCGCCGGGTCGAAGAACCGAGGAATTATCATGATTCGTAAACTCCCCATTCTGGCCTTGTTGATTGGCGCACTTGCGGTCACAGGTCAGGCAGAAGCCGGTGGTGGCCACGGCTGGCAAGGCCCTGCGGTGTTTGGCGCGATCGTCGGCTCGGCCATCATCGGCTCGGCACTGATCAACCAGGATCGGCCGGTGTATGTGCAACAACAGCCGGTTTATGTTCAACCGCAACCGGTCTACGTGCAGCAGCCGCCACCACCGGTCTACTACCAGCCGGCGCCGGTGTATGTGCAACAACCGGTATACATTCAACAGGCCCCCGTCTACTACGGCCCGCCTCGCGGTTATTACGGCCGGCCACATGGCTACTACGGCGGTCCACGCTGGTAACCGGAACGCAAAGCCCCGCTTTTATAGCGGGGCTTTTTTATGACCGTTGGTCGGCCAGCGTCTGAAAAAATCTCGCCAAGGTCGCTGTGAGGACAGTTTCACCGGCTAAAGTCGGCATGATTGACTCGACCGTTATGTAGATTTCCACAAAACGGTCACTTATTTGTCATGACGGAACCGCAATCTGAATCCGTCCGTAAACAACAGGTTGATAACAACAAGGACGACTGTATGCCAACACAAAACCCGCACCGCATCGTCGGCCTGTGCACCTCCAGCAAGGTGTACAGCGCGCTGACCGAACTCAAGCACCTGGAAGGCCACCGCTGCGCCAAGTTTCTTTCGCTGCTGGCGGAGAATCTGGTGCACAAAGGTTTGCTCAACGAACGCGAAGTCATGCACATGCTTGATCAAGTGGTCGACTGAAGCCTCAATGGCATCAATGACCACTATCGAAAGCGTTGATTGTCCGTAGAAGCGGCGAATCTCTAAGGTAGCTCCATTGATAGATGGAGGTACCCGTCATGGCTCAGGTTCAAATCATGTCCGTTATCGGCAGCGCCGTTCCCGCCTCGCTCAGAGCCTCGGGCTTGCTCGCCTGCTGGTATCTGATGCGCGACGGCGAAGCCATCAGCGGCCCGCTCACTTCGCTGCCCGCTGCGCAGGCACTGTCGCAAAAGATCGTCAGCCAGCCGTTTCACGCCTAAGGCAATTGCACCTTGGGCTTGGTCTCGGCGAACAGCGCCCAGCTCGACATGAACAACGCCGCGATCAGCGGCCCGATCACGAAGCCGTTGAGGCCAAACACCGCCAGACCGCCAAGGGTCGAGATCAGAATCATGTAGTCGGGCATTTTGGTGTCCTTGCCCACCAGAATCGGCCGCAGCACGTTGTCCACCAAACCGATCACAAACACCCCGAACAAGCCCAGCACCACGCCCTGCCAGATCATCCCGCTGAGCAGGAAATATACCGCCACCGGCGCCCAGACAATCCCCGCGCCGACCGCTGGCAGCAACGACAGAAACGCCATCAACACCGCCCACAGCAACGCGCTGGGGATATCGAGAAACCAGAAAATTGCCCCGCCCAATGCACCTTGCGTCACCGCAACCACCAGATTGCCCTTGACCGTTGCGCGCACCACGCGGTTGAACTTCAACTGCAAGCGGCGCTTGTGATTCTCCTCCAGCGGTACGGAGGTGCGCACCTTGCGCGCCAGTTCGGCGCCGTCGCGCAGGAAGAAAAACAGCAAGTACAGCATGATGAAAAAACTCACCACGAACTCGAACGTACCCTGGCCAAAGCTGAACGCCTGGCTGGCCAGCACCTGACTGCCCTGCATCGCCGATTTGACGATTTTCTCGCGCAGGCCATTGAGTTCGCCCATGCCGAAACGGTCGAGCAAGTGCTGAAAGTACGGCGGCAGGCTGTGCTTGAATTGCGCCAGATACGCAGCAATGTCCAGCTCGCCGCTTTCGATGTTCTTGTAGACCGCCGCGCCTTCCTGCACCAGCAGCACGCTGAGGATGATCACCGGCAGAATCGCGATCACCAGGCAGATCGACAAGGTACACAGCGACGTCAGGTTGCGCTGCCAGCCGAATTTCGCCTGCAGCCGGCGTTGCATCGGCGCAAACACAATGCCGAGAATCACCGCCCAGAATACCGCGCCGTAGAACGGCAAGAGGATCCAGATAAACGCCACCGTGACCAGCAACAGCAGCACGGTGAGGGATTTGAATTGAAGGCTTTTTTCGTTCATGTCCGATCCATGTCAGTCAGGCGTCATGCACGCCCCGCTCCTTAGTCAGCCGCGGCGTGCACGAGTGCCATCTTTATTCATGGAGCATAGATCCAGATCAACAAACCCTCGCCGCATCTGACTTACCCTGCCGCGCTTTTGCGACCGACACCGCCATGACCTCGATCCTCGCCGCCCCCGAACTGCTCGCTCCCGCCGGCACCCTGAAAAACATGCGCTACGCCTTCGCCTACGGTGCCGATGCAGTCTATGCCGGCCAGCCGCGTTATAGCCTGCGGGTGCGCAACAACGAGTTCGATCACGCCAACCTGGCGCTGGGGATTCGTGAGGCCCAGGCGCAGGGCAAGCGCTTCTACGTGGTGGTCAACATCGCGCCGCACAACGCCAAGCTGAAGACCTTCCTCAAGGATCTGGCGCCGGTGATCGAGATGGCGCCGGATGCACTGATCATGTCCGACCCCGGGCTGATCATGCTGGTGCGTCGCCATTTCCCGCAGATGCCGATTCACCTGTCGGTGCAGGCCAACACGGTGAACTGGGCGAGTGTCGAGTTCTGGCAGCAACAGGGGCTGAGCCGGATCATCCTGTCGCGGGAATTGTCGCTGGAAGAAATAGGCGAAATCCGCGAACAGGTGCCCGGCATGGAGCTGGAAGTGTTCGTCCACGGCGCGCTGTGCATGGCCTACTCCGGGCGCTGCCTGCTGTCGGGTTACATGAACAAGCGCGATGCCAATCAGGGCAGCTGCACCAACGCCTGTCGCTGGAAATACTCGGCGCAAGAGGCCACGGAAAACCAGCTCGGCGAAATCGTCCAGACCTTTCAGCCCGAGCCGACCCTGGGCCTCGGCGCGCCCACCGATCAGGTGTTCCTGTTACAGGAAGCCAACCGTCCCGACGAATTGATGCCTGCTTTCGAGGACGAGCACGGCACCTACATCATGAACGCCAAGGACCTGCGCGCGGTGCACCATGTCGAGCGTCTGACGCGTATGGGTGTGCATTCATTGAAAATTGAGGGTCGGACCAAATCGCACTTCTATTGCGCGCGTACCACTCAGGTTTATCGCCGGGCGATTGATGATGCGGTGGCCGGGCGTGAGTTTGATCGCAACCTGATGACGGATCTGGAGTCACTGGCCCAGCGCGGCTACACCGAAGGTTTTCTGCGCCGGCATGTGCATGACGAGTATCAGAATTATCAGCACGGTAGTTCGGTGTCGGAGCGCCAGCAGTTCGTGGGTGAGCTGACTGGTGAGCGGCGTGAGGGCCTGGCCGAGATCAAGGTGAAGAACCGTTTTGGTCTTGGTGATCATCTGGAATTGATGACGCCCGAGGGCAATTTTCATTTTGATTTACGTGAATTGCAGAGCCTTAAGGGTGAGGCGATCAAAGTGGCGCCGGGGGATGGGCATACGGTTTATGTGCCGATTCCGGAAGGGGTGGATTTGCGGTTTGGGTTGTTGATGCGGGATATCGGGCTGCGTGAAAAAGCCCCTCACCCTAGCCCTCTCCCAGAGGGAGAGGGGACTGATTGGGGGATATTGGAGAAATCCACCGACCTGAAAGCATGGCAGTGAATCCATAATCGACTGTTCCGATCAAGCACACTGGAATTGGTTGAATCTATATTCAACACGGTGTTTCAGGTCGGCGTATAACCCGAGACACCTCGGTCGGCCCCCTCTCCCTTCGGGAGAGGGCTGGGGTGAGGGTCAGCGGCGACGGCGATGGGGATTGCTTCGGTCGGGCTGGCGGAGCGGCCGACACTGATGGTGCTGGCGGGATCGGTGGTGGTGGTGATCAGTGTGTTGGCGTTGAATCTGGAGCGGCGGGTTGGCGATGTTCGGGCTGCCGGGGTCTGATCTGAAATCGTTTCTGCGCCTGATACAGTCTTCGCGAGCAAGCTCGCTCCCACAGGAAAATGCGTTCCAATGTGGGAGCGAGCTTGCTCGCGAAGGGGCCGGTAAATCCAGCGCAACAACCAGAATTCAGCGCCGATCATCGGACAGCGGCGTCGGCTCATCCGCCGGCGGCACATCCTCATCGTCCGCCGTCGGATCCTTCCAGTCCTCTGGCCGATCGGCATCGCTCAGCGGGTCGCGCCCCGGGGGCATCCCCATCGGGGAATCATGATCGGCCAGTGTTGGCTCATCGGTACCGGGCAGCGGCCGGGTTGGATCGGTGGGCAGCACACCACCCTGAAACAGCAAATCGTTAGCCATGACGCACCTCACTCAGGAGGTCCGGAATACCCGGGCCGTACAACTTGGAATCAGCGCTGCGTACCGCGTGCTATTGAACAGACCAACGGCGTTCAACCCTGCGCGGAAAAGCGGTCGCGGCTATTGGTCAGATGCAGCCACATCGCTGCCCGCGCGGCATCGGCATCCTGACGCTTGATCGCATTCAGGATCGCCTCATGTTCCAGATGGGCCAGTTGCCCGAGCTTGCTCAGATCCGCCGCACCGCGCTCGGCGGCGTTGAGCCGGTTGCGCGGAATCATCGCACTGCCCAAGTGCTGCATGATTTCACTGAAGCAGACGTTGCCGGTCGCCTCGGCGATCAGCAGATGAAAACGTCGATCGGCCTCGACGCAACTGTCGTTGTTGTCCAGTAACCGCTGATAGTCATCCAGCGCCTGACGCATTTGCAGCAATTGCTGTTCGCTGCGCCGTTGCGCCGCCAGTGCCGCTGCCTGGGTTTCCAGGCCCAGACGCAATTCAAGAATGCTGCGCACGCCCAGCGCGGTATCGACATTCAGGCGCAAGCCCTGCTCCGGCGCACGCTCGATGACGAACGTGCCGATGCCGTGCCGCGTCTCGACCAGTCCCGAAGCCTGCAATTTGGAAATCGCCTCGCGCACCACGGTGCGGCTGACGCCGTGTTCCTGAACGATGGAATTCTCCGACGGCAGCTTGTCACCCGGTGACAGGTGGCCGAGCAGGATGCTCTGGGTGAGTTTATCCACCAGATCATGGGCGAGGTTGTGCGCACGTTTGCGAGCGGGAGCGTCGAGGTCTTCTTGCATGGTCGGTTCCGGTGATCGGGGCTTGCCGATCGTAGCATTGAGAAGCTGGCTGACGGGAGTGATTCTAGCGCCTAACTTGTATGACAACATTCAAATAAATTGGAAAAAACCAGGACTCCTTGAAGACCGCTCGTGCGCAGACGCAGGAATTTATCGCGCACCTCAAAGCACAACACTCAATAAACGCTAGGTAAAAATACGAAAAAGCATAAGAAACCAGCCTTCCAGATAAAATTAATCGGCCCTCCCTACTTGTAGGACAAAAATTCTCAGTTGTATGATGTCTATCAACAACGCAGCACCTGCCCTACCCCGCATAAAAATAATCAGTGGGAGAAAAACAAGTGAAAACCTCCGTCTCCGGGATGAACGAGGGTGTCGATTCGACACTCGCCTCGGCCATCTCGAAAGTGAAACGCCACGTCCTGCCGCTTTTCGTGATCATGTTCATCGTCAATTACATTGACCGGGTGAACATCGGTTTCGTCCGCACCCACATGGAACATGACTTGGGCATTGGTGCCGCCGCTTACGGCTTCGGCGCCGGTCTGTTCTTCATCGGTTACGCACTGTTCGAAGTGCCCTCCAACATGCTGCTGCAGAAAGTCGGCGCACGTATCTGGCTGACTCGCATCATGTTCACCTGGGGCCTGGTCGCCGCCGGCATGGCGTTCATCCAGAACGAAACCCACTTCTATGTGCTGCGCTTTCTGCTCGGCGTGGCCGAGGCCGGATTCTTTCCCGGGGTGATCTACTACTTCACCCGTTGGCTGCCCGGCGCCGAACGCGGCAAGGCGATTGCGATCTTCCTCAGCGGCTCGGCCGTGGCCTCGCTGATCTCCGGTCCGCTGTCGGGTCTGCTTCTGCAAATCAACGGGCTGGGCATGCACGGCTGGCAATGGATGTACTTCATTGAAGGGATGTTCTCGGTGTGCCTGTGCGTGTTCGTCTGGTTCTGGCTCGACGCCAAACCCCACGACGCGAAATGGCTGAGCCGCGCCGAACAGGACGCACTGGTCAACGCCATCGACGCTGAACAGAAAGCCCGCGAAGCCGCGACACCGATCCGGCCATCCATGGGCAAATTGCTCAAGGATCGCCAGATCATCCTGTTCTGCCTGATCTACTTCTTCATTCAATTGACGATCTACGCGGCAACCTTCTGGCTGCCGAGCATCATCAAGAAAATGGGCGAGATGAGCGACTTCCAGGTCGGCCTGTTCAACTCGATCCCATGGTTGCTGTCGATCATCGGCATGTACGCCTTTGCCTCGTTCTCGGCCAAGTGGAAACACCAACAGGCGTGGGTCGCCACCGCACTGTTGATCGCCGCTGCGGGAATGTTCATGTCCACCACCGGCGGGCCGATCTTCGCCTTCGTTGCGATCTGCTTTGCCGCGCTGGGCTTCAAATCCGCTTCGTCGCTGTTCTGGCCGATTCCGCAGGCGTATCTGGATGCCCGCATCGCGGCGGCGGTGATCGCGCTGATCAACTCGGTGGGCAACCTCGGCGGCTTCGTCGCGCCGACTACGTTCGGTCTGCTCGAAGAACACACCGGCTCGATTCAGGGCGGCCTCTATGGTTTGGCCGCGACCTCGATCATTGCCGCGATCATCGTCTTCTTCGCGCGCACCACACCGAAACCTGCTGCTGATATCGCCGTGGCCGATGCCGCGCCAAAGCACGCCTGACGTCCATTTTTAAAGATTGCGAATAAGAAGGATAAAAGCCATGACTGCACACGACATCGCTAAAGCCCCGATCATCACTGACATGCAAGTCATCCCGGTGGCCGGCCACGACGGCATGCTGCTCAATCTGAGCGGCGCCCATGGGCCGTTTTTCACTCGTAACATCGTTATTCTCAAGGACAACGCCGGCCACACCGGCGTCGGTGAAGTGCCCGGTGGCGAGCGCATTCGCCAGACCCTGGAAGACGCGCGCAGCCTGGTAATCGGCAGCCCGATCGGCACGTATCAGAAAATCCTCAATCAAGTGCGCCAGACCTTCGCTGACCGCGATGCCGGCGGCCGTGGGCTGCAGACATTCGATCTGCGCATCACCATCCACGCGGTCACCGGCCTCGAAGCGGCGCTGCTCGATCTGCTCGGTCAGCATCTCGATGTACCGGTGGCAGCACTGCTTGGCGAAGGTCAGCAACGCGACGAAGTGAAGATGCTCGGTTATCTGTTTTACGTCGGTGATCAGCGCGAAACCGACCTCGCCTACCGCAGCGAACCGGACGCCGACAACGACTGGTTCCGCGTGCGTCACGAGAAGGCCATGACTGCCGAAGCCGTGGTGCGCCTCGCCGAAGCGGCCCACGCGAAATACGGTTTCAAGGACTTCAAACTCAAGGGCGGCGTGCTCAGTGGCGATGCCGAAATCGAAGCGGTGACGGCGCTCGCCGAACGTTTCCCCGAGGCGCGGATTACCCTCGATCCGAACGGCGCGTGGTCACTGAAAGAAGCCATTCGCCTGTGCCGCGATCAGCATCAAGTGCTCGCCTATGCCGAAGACCCGTGCGGTGCGGAAAACGGTTATTCGGGCCGCGAAGTCATGGCCGAATTCCGCCGCGCCACCGGGCTGAAAACCGCCACCAACATGATCGCCACTGACTGGCGTGAAATGGGTCATGCGATCCAGTTGCAGTCGGTGGACATTCCACTGGCCGACCCGCATTTCTGGACGATGCAGGGTTCGGTGCGTGTGGCGCAGATGTGCCATGAATGGGGTCTGACCTGGGGATCGCATTCCAACAACCACTTTGATATTTCGCTGGCGATGTTCACCCATGTCGCCGCTGCTGCACCGGGCGAGATCACCGCGATCGACACCCACTGGATCTGGCAGGACGGCCAACGGTTGACCAAGGCGCCGCTGCAAATTGTCGACGGTCTGGTGCAAGTGCCGAAGAAACCGGGACTGGGTGTCGAGCTGGATATGGATCAGGTGGCCAAGGCTAATGAGCTATATAAAGGCATGGGCCTCGGCGCGCGGGACGACAGCGTGGCGATGCAGTTTCTGATTCCGGGGTGGAAATTCGATAACAAGCGGCCGTGTCTGGTGCGCTAACCTGATCTCCAATCCACCACTGCCCCTGTGGGAGCGAGCTTGCTCGCGAATGCGGTGTGTCATAAACAGTAATGTTGACTGACCTGCCCCTTTCGCGAGCAAGCTCGCTCCCACAGGGTTTACGCTAGACGGAAGCCTGTAACAGCCACTCCTTGAACGCTGTCATCGCCGCTGTTTCAGGGCGCGACTGCAACCGCGTCAACCAGTAACTCCCCGTCGTAATCTCAATCGCAAACGGCTGACAAATCGCCTCCGCCGCCAGTTGCCGGGCGAACATCATTGGTGGCGCCAACGCCACACCACTGCCCTGCAACGCCGCTTCCATCATCGCCAGCGACGAATCGAACACGATGCTCTGCGGCGGAGCAGCCTGGGTCGCCAAACCGGCCGCCTGAAACCATTCCGGCCATTCATCGGTGCGATAGGAACGCAGCAGCGTCTGTTGCAGCAAATCCCCCGGCGATTGCAATTGCCGAGCGATCTCCGGCACGCACAACACCGACAGCGGCGCATCGAGCAAACGCGTCGCCTCGATGCCATGCCACGCCCCGGCACCGAAGCGAATGGCGTAATCCAAACCTTCAGCGGCGACATCCACGCGATTGTTGTTGGTCGACAGCCGCAAATCTATGAGCGGATGTTTCGCCCGGAACTCCGCCAGCCGCGGCAACAGCCAACCCACGGCGAACGTACCGACCGCGCCAACGGTCAGCATTTCGCGGTACTGTCCGCCAGCGAGGCGTTCAAGAATCTGCGCGATGTGATCGAACGACGTGCTCAGTACCGGCAGCAAGGTTTCCCCTTCGCTGGTCAGCATCAGCCCACGGGGCAGGCGTTTGAACAGGGTTACGTTGAGTTGCACCTCAAGGCTTTTGACCTGATGGCTGACCGCCGCTTGCGTGACGCACAGTTCCACGGCGGCGCGGGTGAAGCTCAAATGACGCGCCGATGCTTCGAAGGCGCGCAGTGCGTTGAGCGGCAATTGCGGTCGAATCATGCCAAGTCCCAAATTTTTCTAATGGCTCGTGCGAGTTTTCGTCGTTTGTCGATTGGTCGCGCGCTGACTAGATTGGCGGCGCTGATCAGTTGCCCAACGAAGAAATCGCCCGCAGTGTAGCGGGATAACGTCATCAACACTCATGGAGAGTGGTTCATTCATGCCATCCATTCATTCAAAAAAAGTCATTTCCTGCGCCGCTTTCGGCCTATTTTTCGGCGCCTCGGCCTGCATGGCCGCCACGCCCACCGACGCGCAGTTGCAAGCGCTGGTCAACGACACGGTGACGCCGGTAATGCAACAACAGAACATTCCCGGGCTGACCGTGGCGCTGACCATTAATGGCCAGCCGCATTACTTTAACTACGGGGTTGCAGCAAAAGATACCGGGCAGAAAGTCAGCGAAAACACCTTGTTCGAAATCGGCTCGGTGAGCAAAACCTTCGCCGCCACCCTCGCCGGTTACGCCCAGGCCACTGGCAAACTCGACCTGTCGACCAAAGCCAGCCAGCTCTGGCCTGAACTGAAAGGCAGCGCGTTCGACAACATCAGCGTGTTGCAACTGGGCACCTACAGCGCCGGTGGTTTGCCGCTGCAATTCCCGGCGCAATGGGATTCGTCTGACAAGATGCTCGGCTATTTCCAACAGTGGAAACCGGTTTATCCGGCAGGCAGCCATCGCCAGTATTCAAATCCAAGCCTTGGATTGTTCGGTTATCTGGCGGCGAAAAGCCTCGGCCAGCCGTTTGATCAGGCGATGACCCAAACCCTGCTGCCGAAACTCGGTTTGCAGCACACCTACCTCAGCGTGCCTGCCGCGCAAATGGACCTGTATGCGCAGGGTTACGACAAGAACGACAAACCGGTGCGCGTCACCCCCGGCGCCCTGGATTCGCAGGCCTACGGCGTGAAAACCAGCGCGGTGGACATGCTGCGTTACGTGCAGGCCAACCTGAAACCCGAAACGCTGGAAGCGTCCCTGCAAAAAACCATCGCCAACACCCACACCGGGTACTACACGGTCGGCGATATGACTCAAGGTTTGGGTTGGGAAATGTATCGCTACCCGATCAGCCTCGACCGTTTACTGGCTGGCAACTCGACGGAAATGGCCATGCAGGCGCACAAGGTGCAGTGGCTGAACCCGCCGCAACCGCAGCCGCATGACGTGTTGATCAACAAGACCGGCTCTACCGGTGGTTTTGGGACTTACGTGGCGTTTGTGCCCAGCAAGGACGTTGGCATCGTGATCATGGCCAACAAGAACTTTCCGATTCCTGAGCGAGTGAAGATCGCCCACAAAATCCTCAGCGCTGTCGCTGACTGAAAATCAAAAGATCGCAGCCTGCGGCAGCTCCTACAGGATCGGGTTTTCACTCGGTCAATGCAGGAGCTGTCGCAGGCTGCGATCTTTTGTCTTTAAAGCTGTGCCTGCAACTTCCAGCCGATGACATCCATCAAGTCGCAACTGTCACGCAACGGAATCGCCATCACCCGGGCGAAATCCTGCAGCAGCAAAGCATCGTGGCCCTTGCCGTCAACCAGCGCCAGCGTCTCCATCAGTTGCGTCACACAGCGCAAACGATAAGCCGCCGTGCCATGCAGCACATCCACCGGTGCTTCGCGGTCGATCAGCAGAGCGGGAATCTTGCAGTCGATCCCGGTTAGCGGAATGTATCGCGTCATGTTTGAACCTCCCTGTTCAATGTTGCGTCGCCGCCGGTGGATCGAGATTGTCCAGCGCACGGTTGACCAGCAACTCGCCGAGCACGGCCAACTGCTGAATCGACAAGGCGAGGCTACGCGGTGAACCTTGAAGTTCTGCGGCCAGGTCGGTGGTCAGGACGTTCAGTGAAGCAAGGGTTTCGCAAGCGTGGCAGAGCAAAGTGGGCGTATCGATATCGGGGAGGATGGTGAAGAGATGGCTGATGGGATCGGGGTGATGCGGGTTGCGTAAGCGGGGGTTGTTGGCGTCGAAGGATCCTGAATCCATGGGGGATTCGGGAGGGTTTGGCGTTGGTTTTTTCATGTATGAAGTACCGTAGTGAATTGTAGGAAAAACTACCTTTCTCACTTCCACATGAGGGTGGCAGCTGTACGCAGGTGTGGAAGACCAGGCCAATCCACCAAAACCCGGCGCACTCGAAAGTGCCCCTGCGCACAGCCGCCAAAAACGCGGCGATGTTGACATAAATAACGTCGACATGCGCTTTTGAGACATTGATGGATGTAACCGACAACCGGACTTCCACGTCCGGCCACTGTGTTTTGCAGCGGCCAAAGAAGACTATCCCTACACCGCAAAGCCCACCAGTTCACCACCGCCGCCGCGACTTGCAGGAAAAATCCGCAGGCCCTGAAGGAGCTTTGTGTCAGACATTTCCGCCGGCATATGCTGCAACGACTTTGGATTAGCGAATGAATTTGTTGTATCTACACTGCATCGAGTCAATCTTTGGACGAGGATGGCGTCGGGCAAAAAAAACAGTCATTCGAAGGGCGCAGTGATGGAAATCAAAAGTATGAAGCTTGCGGATGTCGGACACTTTGGCGACATGGATATTCAGTTTGCCCCTACCCCGACACACCGTTCGAACATCACGGTGCTGGTGGGAAACAACGGCAGCGGAAAAACCACCATTCTGAAATCCCTGAATATTTGTCTGAGCTGGCTGATCGCAAAAATTCGCTCCAATAAAGGCAATGGCAAATACCTTGTCGATGAAGATATTCGCAACGGCGCTTCAGGAGCCGTCCTCTCGATTGGCATCACCGACGTTTCACATCCGCGCGCAGCTGAGAGTGGTGCGGGTTCCGAAAACGAATTGTTCGTATGGGGCGCTGCCCGAAGTCGCCAAGAAGGTGCAGTTTCGGGCCGTGGATATTTGAACGAAGTCAGACTGCTTGCAGACCACTACCGCACTCAACTCACCGCCGACGATAGTGCCTCACTCCCGCTGATCGCTTATTACCCGGCCGAACGTTGCATTGTAGAAGTCCCGCTGAAAATCAGCGGCAAACAAGCCTTCGATCAACTCGACGGCTACGACACCAGTTTTCACGGGGGTGCCGATTTTGGCAGTTTTTTCGAATGGTTCCGCGAACGCGAAGACAGCGAAAACGAAGACGGGATTTCCGATACCGCACTGGCCGAAATGGCGGAAAAATTCGGCACTGACAGCGACGTCTGGAAAACGCTGGCCAATGTGAAAGCCTCCACTCGCGATCGCCAATTGACTGCCGTTCGTTCGGCCCTCACCGCGTTCATGCCGGATTTCACTAACCTGCGCGTGCAACGCAAACCGCATTTGCATATGGCTATCGACAAGCATGGCGCGACATTGAGTGTCACTCAGCTCTCGCTTGGCGAAAAGTCGATGATTGCGTGGGTGGGTGACATGGCCAGGCGTCTGGCGATGATGAACCCGTCGATGGACAACCCGCTGCACGGCGATGGCATTGTTCTGATCGACGAGGTGGAATTGCGCATGGATCGGCAATGGCAGCTCGGTCTAATTGCGCAATTAAGCGCGACCTTTCCCAATTGCCAGTTCGTGTTGACCACGCATTCTCCACTGGTCATAGGTGATACCAAAGGTGTGCTGGTTTACCTGCTTGATGAGGGCGATAGCCGTGGGTAGACAGGTTGCTGTGAGGGCTTCGGTGTCCGCAAATCTGCAGGCAACGGAATAAACATTGTAGGAGTGAGCCTGCTCGCGATAGCGGTGTATCAGTCAACGCTGATGGTGACTGATACACCACTATCGCGAGCAGGCTCACTCCTCTACAGGGGACGCGTTTTATTCAGTGACTGTGCGATCAGTCATCCGGCATTTCCGGCGGCTTGGCTGGTTTCGCAGGCTTGGCGGGTTTAGCGTTCTTCGCGCCTTTTGCCGGTTCCGGCGTAGCAGCGACCGGTGCCTGAGCCGCAGCGGCCGCTTCCTTCTCGGCCATCGGCATGGCATCGATAGTGTCAAAGATCTTCTTCAAATCCACCGACTTCGCTTCATCCCCCGACGCCGAAAGCTTGGTCTCGCCGTCCTTGCCCACCAGGAAAACTTTCGGATACGCCCCGGCACCGAGCTTCAGCGAGCGCAGCAGCGCCATGGTGTCTTGCTGGCCCATGTCCTTGCCGTCAAGCTGGCCGGCCATGTTGAGGATGGTGTAGACCTTGATGTTGCGGTCGGCGACGCCCTTTTTATTGGCGGGATCCTCTAGCGACTTTTTCAGGGCTACCCACACGGGGTCAACGGTGCTTTGTGCGATCACGATCAGCGGTCGGGCGCGGCCCATATCCCCGGCGATGGGCGAATCGTTGTCAGCGGCGAACAAGGGGCCGGCAATCGCCAGCAAGAGTGTCAGGGTCAATGACCTGATGAGCATGCGCATCTCCTTTTGATATCCACGCTCTAATGATTGCGCATCGTGGCGATTGTTCCGGGCCAACCCGGCAAATATCTTCCGCCTAGTCAGAAGCTTAGGACAGGCGCGACATTGCGCAACATATCCGAGGTGATCGCAACGCGGATTTGATTACCTTTTATGACCGCATTAGGGTGGCGGTTCTGCCCATGAAATGGAGTTCACCCGCATGCACATCGATTACCTGTGCGATCACCCCGAATTGATCGAAGAACTGGCCACGCTCAACTTCAAGGAATGGGGCGAGTTTCGTCCCGGGCAAACCGTCGAGGACCGCATTGAACACATGCGCGCGTCTTGTGGCAGAGGGGCGATTCCCAGTGTGGTGGTGGCACTGGATGGTTCGCGTTTGCTGGGCGGCGCGCTGCTGATCGAAAGCGATCTGAAGCTGCGCCCGAACCTGACGCCATGGCTGGCCGGGGTTTATGTGAAAGCTGAGGAGCGCGGTCGCGGGATTGCCTCGCAACTGGTCAATCGAGTGGTTGAAGAAGCGGCGGCGCTCGGTGTGCCTGAGTTGTATCTGTACACCGACACATCGCAGTCGCTGTATGCGCGGCTGGGCTGGGAAGTGGTTGAAGAACTGGTCTACGACGATTTGCCGGTGACGGTGATGAAATACGCCATTCAGCGTTAACCCTTCGTGAGGCGGCTCGCAACAGGCTGCGCCGCCTTACTCCAGCGCTGAATCGAGTGCCGAGAGCAATTGCGCAGGGTCGACTGACTGCCCGCCAAGTTTGAATTCATCGCTGTCGAGTTCAACGCTCAACCTCACCGACGCCCGATCGCCCGGGTACTTGCGCAGCACCAGCTCAATGCCATTGGCCGTCTCGTCGGCGGTACCGAGCAAATCCCACAGACTCTCGCTCAGATCCAGCAGCACTTTTTGCTGCTGCAGATCGACCACACGCGGCGCGTACAGCCAATGGCTCATGCGCATCTCACGCGGTTCGACGGTGATGGCGAGACGGCCCGCGCAATGGACAGTGGTTTCACTCATGGCCGGATCAGAACGCCAGTTTGTAACCGATCAGCACCAGCATCGTCGCCAGGCACGGGCGCAGCACTTCATCGGAGATGCGTCCGGTCAGGTGGCTGCCGAGCCAGATGCCTGGCAGCGAGCCGACCAGCAAGAAGCCCAGCACGCCCCAATCCATGTTGCCCATGCTCGCATGGCCCAGACCGGCGACCAGGGTCAGCGGCACGGCGTGAGCGATTTCGGTGCCGACCAGACGGCGCGTCGGCAGCAGCGGGTAGAGGATGAACAGCGCGACGGTGCCGAGGGCGCCCGCACCGATCGAGGTCAGCGCGACCATGGTGCCGAGGATCAGACCGGTGATCACAGTCATTACGTTCAGCCGTGAACCACTCGGGTTGTAGTTGCCACCCGCGCGTTTGTGGGCGAAGTCGAGCAAGCGCTTCTTGAAGAAGATCGCCAGCGCCGTGGCGAACAGGACGAAGCCCAGCGCTTGCTTGATGATGGCATTCATCGCGTCCGGCGCGGTGTGCAGAGTGCTGAGGAACCACAAGGTCATCGCCACCGCCGGCACGCTGCCGAGGGTTAGCCAGCCAGTGATGGCCCAGTCGATGTTCTTGTTTTTGCGATGAACGAGGACGCCGCTGGATTTGGTAATGGCGGCATACAGCAGGTCAGTGCCCACTGCCGTTGCCGGGTTGATGCCGAACCACAGCAGGATCGGCGTCATCAACGAACCACCGCCGACACCGGTCATGCCGACAATAAAACCCACCACCAGCCCGGCAATCACCAGGCCGAAATTTGCCAATTCCATTAAACCGTCCAGAAAAACGACAGGAAAAATCTGGCCCGCAGCATAGCGATTTTTCTTATAACCACATATATCGATGCGGTCTATCGTTATGCCATATCGAACTCACCACGATTATCCCCCTGTGGGAGCGAGCTTGCTCGCGAATGCGCTGGGTCATCCGACACATTTATCGACTGACACAACGTCTTCGCGAGCAGGCTCGCTCCCACAGGGTGAAGCGGTGGTTTCCAGATTCAGTGCACCCTTCGGCCCGGTTTGAAGCTGTCGGTTTTGTTGATCCACACCGTGGCCAACGCAATCAGCGACAAAATCAGCAACGCCCACGGAAACGACATCGCCCCGGCCCGATCGAGCAACAAGCCACCAAACAACCCGCCCCCGGCAATCGCCACGTTCCAGGAAGTGGTGAGCATCGCCTGCACAACGTCGACGTGATCACCTGCCGAGTCCGCCGCCGAAGTCAGCAGCAACGTGGCCGAGCCGCCAAACGACAATCCCCACACTGCCATGCAGGCATAGATGATCAGAGGCGACGGCGCTGCCAACGCTAGAACCAGCGCCGTCAGCGCGAACACCGCGAGGCTGATCAACGTCAACCAGCGCAACCAGCGATCCACCAGCATGCCAATAATCCAGATCCCCACCAGCGAACACAGGCCAAACACCAGCAGCACCAAATCGACCCGGTCAGCCAGCCCAGCCTGCATCAGAAACGGTGCAATGTAGGTGTAGAGAATGTTGTGCCCGAGCATCCACGTCAGCACCACGAACAACACCGGCCGCACGCCGGGCAGGCGCATTGATTCGAGCAACGGCAGACGCTCATCACTGGCCTGCCCCGGACGATCCGGCACCGCGATAACAATCCACGCTGCCAACACCAGGGCCAACGCCGACATGATCCCGAACGACGCACGCCAGCCGATCAGATTGCCCAGCCACGTCCCCGCCGGTGTGCCCAGCGACAGCGCCACCGGCGTGCCGAGCATGGCAATCGCCAGCGCCCGCCCCTGTTGATGCACCGGCACGATGCCGCGTGCATAACCGGCCATGATCCCCCACGACAAACCCGCCGCCATCCCGGCGAGAAAGCGCGAAGCCAGGGTCAAGCCGTAATGGCTGGAAAACGTGGTGACCGTGTTGAATAGCAGAAACCCGCCGACCGTCATCAGCAACACCCGCCGCCGAGGCCAGCCGCGCGTGGCGACGGTCAACGGAATCGCCGCGACAATCGAACCCAGCGCATACAGCGTCACCAGTTGCCCGGCGAGCACCTCGCTGACATTGAGCCCGGCGCCGATTTGCGGCAGCAGCCCGGCGGGCAGGGTTTCGGTGAGGATGGCGATGAAGCCGGTCATGGCGAACGCCAGCAACGCGGCATAGGGCAATTTGTCCGCACGGGCGGTGCGGTCGACGCGGCTGAAATCGGCGCTGGCGGGGTCGGTCATGACGGGTGCGGCTCCATTTTGATCAATAGCGGTGACGGATTGTATACAAGAACAACCTTCACTATTCGATCAATGTGGGAGCGAGCTTGCTCGCGAATGCGGTCTTTCAGGCGTGGAAGTGTTGATTGATCCACCGCATTCGCGAGCAAGCTCGCTCCCACATTGGTGCTCTGCACTCACTGCACCGGCAAGAAATTCAGGAACAGCAAACTCTGCGCGTAGTTAAGGCCGATCCGTCGGTAACGCTCATCAAGCATCTGCGTGATCAGGTCCAGTCGCGCAACGATTTTGCCGAACTCGGTGGCGAAGCTCAGGTTGCTGCCCTCCTCCGAGATCTCGTTGGAAAACAGCAGCGGCTGACCTTCCTTGTTCTGTCGCTGGGACAAAATCCACGTGGCTTTTTCGATATTGCGTGCAGCGTTGTGAACGAACGTCGGGTTGATCGCGTCCGTCATATAGAACTCGGTGCGATTGCCATGGGCGGTGACCAGCATGCTGCCGATCGCATAGATGAATGCGCCGACGCGGTCACCAAGAAACTCCGGGCTCATCGCATAGCTCAGCGCCGCCAGATCCTTGCGACCACCCAGCACCGGCAGCGGCTGTTGCTGCTCGACGGCCATCCGCACCTGTTTCACCGCAGCATGGATGTTGAGAAACCCTGACTTGCGCAGCTCGTCCGGGTTGCGCAGGTACAGCTTGGCTTGCAAGCGGTAAAGACTGCTGAGGTTGTCGCGCATCGCCAGCGTGGCCATGCGGTCGACGCTGGTCTGCAGGAATTCCTGCGGCTTCCCTTCACGCATCTGGTTGAAGAAGCCGTTGCCGTCCTGGTGACTGCAACCGCTGAACAGCAGCGACGACAAACACGCCAGCAACAGGCACGGGCGGCGGAAAAAAGCAGCGATCAGGGCAAAAACTCTCGGCATGAAATCTCGAACAGGCACATTCCTGTGCGGCGGGAGTCACCGCATCCTGGCCATGGATAGAGCCGCCGATTGCGAAAAAGTGCAGTGCGCCGAATGCCCGGTCGTCCTTCCACCTACTACGACCTGCAATTTAGTCTGTCTTTATTGTTGAAATAAACGATTAATCAGCTATAAATTTTCACCTGATGAGTATTTAGTATGACTACTTTGTTTTTTCGGTGATTAACATACCGATAGAACGCCGCTTTCAAAAACAACAACAAAAAGGAAGGTCAACCATGCTTCAATCCCGTCACCTGCTCTCCGGCCTCGGACTGTCCCTGATGATCGCCACCCTTTCCGCCAACGCGGCCGGCCTCAGCGCCGAACACAAAGCTTTCGGCAAAACCAATGACGGCACGCCCGTCGAGCAATACATCCTGCGCAACAGCCACGGCATGCAAGCCACCGTCATCACCTACGGCGCGACCCTGCAATCGCTGAAAGTGGCGGACAAGCACGGCAAGTTCGACGACGTTGTGCTCGGCTTCGACGATGTACAGGGCTACCAGAAAGGCATCGCCTACTTCGGCGCGACCATCGGCCGCTTCGGCAATCGCCTCGCCGAAGGTGCGTTCGAACTCGACGGCAAGCGCTATCAAGTGCCGCAAAACGACAAGACCAACGCGCTGCACGGCGGCACTCTGGGCTTCGACAAGAAAGTCTGGAAGGCCCAGGAAACCAAGGACAAGGACTCAGTCGGCGTGACCCTGACCTATCTCTCGGCGGACGGTGAAATGGGCTTCCCCGGCAACCTCACCACCGAAGTGACCTATCGCCTCACCGACAACAACGAGTTGCGCATCGACTACAAGGCCAGCACCGACAAACCGACCGTGCTCAACCTGACCAACCACAGCTACTTCAACCTCGCCGGCGCCGGCAATGGCGACATCCTCAAACAGGTCGCCACCCTGCACGCCAGCCATTACACCCCGGTCACCGCCAAACTGATCCCGACCGGCGAACTGGCACCCGTGGCCGGCACGCCGATGGACTTCAGCAAACCAACCGCGATCGGCACGCACATCAAGGCGGATCATCCGCAGTTGAAATTCGCCGAGCCGAAACAAGGTGGGTTTGATTTCAACTGGGCGCTGGATACCAAGGGCGATATCGGCAAAGTTGCGACTGAGGTGAGCGATCCGCAATCTGGTCGCGTGCTGCAGTTGTTCACCACGGAACCGGGTGTGCAGTTCTATACCAGCAACTTCCTCGACGGCACGGTCAAGGGCAAGGGTGGCAAGGTGTATCCGCACTGGGGCGCGTTTACCCTGGAGACTCAGCACTATCCGGATTCACCGAATCAGCCTAACTTCCCGAGTACACGCCTTGATCCGGGGCAGACTTACAGCCACAGCGTGGTGTTGAAGTTCTCCGCCAAATAACCTCCAACGCTGATCGTTCCCACGCTCCGCGTCCCTTCGCGAACTGGAACGCGGAGCGTCCCTTGAGGCATTCCATTGTTGCGCGTGGGAACGATCAATCACCAAGGAGATTACAGACCCACACGCTCCAATCCCTGGCGCATGCCTTGATCCGCCTGCTCGCACCACTGCTTCAGCGTCAGACTCGGCGGCAGATTGGCCTCCAGGTTTTTGTATTGACCATCGTCCAATACTTCACCCTTGCGACCATGGGCCTCGTTCTTATCGCCGTCGCTCTTGTCCATCTGCCCTGGAATACCGGCAACAAACGCCACCATTTTATTGGCGTTCGTAGCGCTTTCAGCTTTCAGGAAACCTTTGTCA
Source organism: Pseudomonas sp. 43A (assembly GCF_013363935.1). NCBI lineage: Bacteria > Pseudomonadati > Pseudomonadota > Gammaproteobacteria > Pseudomonadales > Pseudomonadaceae > Pseudomonas > Pseudomonas sp. 43A. Next base: position 2,763,579 of record NZ_CP054880.1, on the reverse strand, counting down.
ACGCAATGGTTAATCAGACCGGACATGTTGCGCCCAGTGTCGTACATCCCTTTCAACGTAGCGGCGTCCGGTCCTTCTGCGTGAGCAACATTGACGGTGCCGAGAGCGGCGGTCAGTGCGAGGATCAAAGCGGTGTTCTTCATGTTTATTCCTTTAATGGATGAAGCCAGGTTGTTTACTTGCAGTATTCCTGAGGGCGAACGAAGAGCTCACCCTCGCGGATTCAACTGACCACCGCTCCTTTCGGGCCACTGGCAATCAGCGCGGCCCCGCAGGCGGTTTTCATGCCGTCCAGCGCGATGGGCGTGCCATCGACGGTGTAAGTGCTGCTGCCTTCGGCAATTGGAAAAATGCCTTTGCACAGAGGACAGCTGACTTTGTGGCCAACCCCGGCGATGGGCTTGCCGTTGAGGTCAGTCTGGGAGAAGGCTTCGAGGACTTTGCCACCGTGAGTGGTGGAGTCGCCCAAGCGAATGGTGTCTTTCATGTTGTCACTCCTTTGACCAAGTTACTCAGCCATCCAAACGTCTTCGTACCCTTGGGTATCGATGATGAATTTTGCGCCCGTGGGCAAGCATAGATACTTCATAACCAGCGGTAGCATTTCGGGTAAATGTTCAATACAAATCGGCTGGTAAAAATCTATCGCAGTCGAATGCGTGCCGCAGTGAATGAACCAGCTGACATTCCCCCCATACGGCAATCGAATGCGTGTGCCGTAAATGGGTGTATTTCCAAGCGACTCGATGGCGATAGCGACCATGCCCTCGGGTGGTAGCACTGACATCCCGTATTTTTCGCATATCGCGCTCTGGAAAGCGCTGGGATATCTCTGATCTTGTTCGCTCACAGCGACTCCTTGCTTATCGACCCTATACCATTCGATGGGTGGCTCGGGATCGTCAGTTTTCGAGCCACCAGTTCTACAACGTTTCGTCATCATGTTATTGCAAAGTTTGGCATCCTGATCTGTAGGCACCAAACACAGCCTGAGCCAGCCTCCGGCTCCAATATTCAATAGATCATCAAAACCTACTGGCGAAGGAGTCCGTATTCATAATCCAACCACTCGTTGTCCTCTCCCTCACACAGGTACTCGATCACTTCATCAAGAGAAACACTTACGGGAATATTTACGGAAAAGAAATTTTCATTCACTCCTTCCCAGGTGCATCCCATAGCGACCAGTTTCTTCAGGACAATGGATATATGAGGTTTCCCAACATCAAAAAAGATAATTCGAATAGTGCTGTTTCCACTGCTTGTGATCACCCTTTCAAAATAACGCTCACCGTCGGCTCCCGCTCTAGCCAGAATCTCGTCATCGAAACAAGCATCCTTGGAGTAGAACGGTATGTTTTTGACAGTGAATGATCCGGAGAGCAATGACTCTGCCCAAACACTCTCGCTTGAGACAGGGGGATAGTCATCCGTGACGGTTAATCTAAAAAAAACTTTTTCCATTTCGGATCCTTAAGGCATGTAAGAGTCGCTCTTGTCGAGGTTGCATATACGGCATAGTACCTGACCATCTTCTTGCGTACCCGAGCCGTTTTTCGATTTGGGAATGATATGGTCGATGTGCGCTTCATTGTCGGGGGCCGTACCCCACGCTGATGCCGTACAGTTTTACCGGTACAGACTACGTTTCATTATTCTTTTCAAATACAGTCTCCCGCAGGGGACTTCCTGTGAGCCCTCAGAAACCAATGTTCTTGTAATACACCATTAGCATCCCATTAACTTCGGAAACCTCAAGGTGAAGAATCGCTTCACCGGATGCGCCATCAGCAAAAATAACACATTCTAACCCGAGCGCTTTTTCATTAGTTTCATATACATCAATGTAAGGTCGACCTTTTATGCTTAAATCAAAAGCTTTTTCTCCAGGCGCGATGGATATCTTGGTGTCTTTAACGAAATAATCATCGATACACTCATAAATCTCATCAACAACCGAGCTGGATATTCCAAAATCTTGCTCAAGCGTAGACGAGTCACGTCGATCGATGGCCTCTACGAGCAATTTGTTCTTGGCATAAGCTTGGTGATTAGTGGGTGCACTCATTTATCGACCCATCTCTTGGAAGGTGTTGAGGTACTGGCACCCACGCTGGCTTTAATCCCGGCGAAGTAGCCACGAGCCTGGAGTGTCGTTTTTACCGGGCAGACTACGCTTAATTAACTCTCCAAACGCAGTCTATCTCCGAGAACTTTATTAATTAAACACAAGCTCGAGCAGATGGCTGCAAGCTATTCACTAATCAGCCGTCAGCTATCCAACCACCAGTACAAAAGCGTCTCATCACTGTCATCGTCAAGACTTTTATAGACGTTCGCATAATAATATTCGACGCCGGTTTTTTCACGAAACTTATCAAAAAAAGCGTTGATTTTCTCCATTCCATTCTTTGCAGGGATAGCTAATGCTAACACTCCCTCGCATAAACCATCTAATGTACCATCTAACTCTCGAATGACATCATTCTCAAGCGTAGTTACATCCTCCGGGGAAATATAGTCTGCATAGATTTGAATACAGAAGTTACCACCTCGCTTTAGTACCTCTGCAGGTGCATTTTTATCCTTAATTGAAACAATATCTCCTCTCGCCAGATTTTGCGCTAACCCAGGCGATGAGAGTAGCTCGTAAGTATCTTCACCAATTTTACGAGCGAGCAGTTCCTCACGGACTGCGCCATCGTCGTCTGCCATATATACCGAAATCAGCACAGGTGATTGCTTATCTTCCATAAGGGGCTCCACAGCTTCCACGTTCAACACACGACATCCCTTCCTTGACGTAACCACTATTCCCTGCGCTAAGGTTACACGATGCTCCCTCAAGATCCACGTTGACGTCTTCCAGGTTTCCTCCTTTTGAGGTGGGCACATTCTTGTGTCCTAAGTGCATATCGTCTGGGTTAGTTGTGGTGTGTTGGCAGCGCCAGCATGTGAAAACGCCGGCAGGTTTGTTTTCAGCAACTTTCTTTCTCAACAAGCTCTGCCCTATTCGAACTTCGCCACCATCTTTACTCGCCGAAACTTAACAGGCACAGACTGGATTTAAATAGTATTAAAACCGTGATCTGCCCGTTAAAAACCCTTCAGTCGCAAAACTGTTTCATAATAGGCCTGACCAGTTCTGCGTAACCCTTATCGATTTTTTCCATTTCCAAGAAAGCTTCATCTTCAATGGCCTTAATCAGAGTCACAAAGTGTTTTTTTGACAATCTTTCACTCCAGACATTCAGGTAGCTTAAAGAAAGCGGCGAGTTGTAAAGATCGTTAAATATCGCACAGATCGCGTTAGGAACGTCTTTCATAATATTTTTTATGTATTTATCCCACTCGGATGATGAATACTCCCATCGCTCATGAATTTCTTCCCAAGCAAGATCTGTTTCTTTGTCTAAAGGCACTTCTATAAGCTGAGCCTGAATGACTGCCTCGATTAATTCGTCAGAAATTTCAATCTGGAAGTCATCGACATTCAACCAATATGTTCTGGCAGACACGCTCTTTATTACTTGAATCGAATTGGCTCTCTGGCTTAGTGCTCGCTGGTTAGCAATTGAGTCAAGCTCAGCAAATCTTCCAGAAATTGAATCGCTAAGCATCGAGAGCTTTTGGACAAAAGCGCTTCTTGTCTTACTTATTCTTTCCTCTCTAAAATCTGCATCGTAGTAATAGTCAGCATCTCCATTCATTAACTCCAAAGTCGCCGCTCTGGCGATATTCTTTATGCCATCAAGATTATCAGCAAAATGCTCCCCTAAGAGCTTTGCTGAAAAGCAGTCGGTGCTCGCAATAAAAATAATATGATCAAAATTCATTTATCGGCCCGCTTGAGCTATAGGGATCTTTGTATGATCGGCGCATGCCGTACAGCCTGAACAACAGGACAAAAGTGCACGTTCACAGACGTAGTGCACGGTGCGACCTGGTTCTCCATCGCTTTGAGTCGGGCTGCGTTCAAAGGTGAGTTTGTTGCCGTCCCAGCGTAACCGGTAAGTTTGGCCTCATAGTGCTACTACACGGCTCCCTACCTAGCGATCTTTAAATTCATTTAAATTCAAAATACTCAATCATCATTCTCATTGGCATCGTCATATCCACTTTCAAGAATCCCAGTACCTCAAAAAACCATGAAAGATTGTCTCCCATTACAGAAACATCATCTTCATCATTTGACAGCAGGCAGATAGCTAGCCGCGCCAGTAATACGCCCCTATCTTGAAAGTCTCGTATTGCGCCTTTTTCATCGAGTTTTGCCCACCAAACCGCAGCCTCAGCCTCACAGGTGTCAATGGGGATCCTGCCATCCACATAGTCCTTAGCAAGACGCAAAGGATCATTCTCGCAATCAGAGAATTTGATATCCAATGCATCCACAACCTTTACCAAAAATCCGATCTGCTGCTTAAGCGCGTCGAAATTATCTGCTGGACGAATAATCGAGCCAACGTTATATCTCTTAAAATCAATTGAATTCATCCCAGCTTTATTCACCCACAGCGCTTTAAGGCCTAAGACTTCGGAAGCTCGAATTGCCAACCCTAGTATCCACCTCTTTGGGTACGGCAAAGACCCTAATAATTTCCTCATCACATGCGGAGTCAGAAAATCTACTTTCATAAAAATCGAAGATAGCTTCGCCACCTATTTTATGAAATTTATTCATCACCTCTTTCATTTCTTTCGACGCGGCAATTGCGCTATTTTCTTTTATCTTATCGATAAATCCAACTGAAGCAGCCCCGGGATAAACAAAAATATTGGGGACAAGAACCTCCCGCTCATCTATTCCATAAAAATCCGTAAAAGTGATGGCATAGAAACTACACTTGTCCGTTTCACCCATTATCTTTATCAGATTCATCAGAAAGATAGCGCCCCCCGCCAGCACTTCCGAAACCTTATCGTTGCTCATCTCTTTTTTTAGAAAATCCAACCGCTTGCATCTAGACACAAGCGGTTTCTCTTCGAAGCTCTCGTAACTCTCAAAGAATACACCCATATCTTTATAGGGTTCTTCGCTTATAATTTTTCTATAAATTTCGGCCAGCTTCATTTAAGGAATGCTCATCCGGGATAGTTCAACCACTCCAAGTCTGATCGAAATCTTCTATAGGCGCCCGGTCGCTATGTCGTACTGATACCGAGTCCGGGTGACCATTCATTACCGTACTAGACGTTGAACTTTGGGTAATATCTCTCAAAGATTCAAAAAACTCGGTCTATCCACGAACAATTCAAGCTTTCGAATCAGGAAAACCACGCTTAAAAAACCTTCAGAAACGTGGTCTGTCCCAGAGCAGTTAACGTGCGTTTAGAAAACAACCGCCGCTGAATACTCACCGCAGTGTATGAACCAGCTAACAGTCCTTCCTTCAGGCAGTCAACTCTGCTGCCATAAACCGGGGACTGGCCTATAGTCTGCAAGGCGACGGCACCCATTTCCTCAGGAGCATGCACCACCAGTTCGTCCTTCTCACGAATATTTATCTGAGACTGACTGGGACGCAACTCCGCACTCTCCTTCACGGCAGCTCCCGAAAAATTCACTACCCCTGCTGGTTCTACTGGCGAAAATAATCCACATTCTTATTCCAGTCATTCCCCTCTAACTATCCAACCACCAATTGAGCAGCGTTTCGTCTTCTGCATCATCGATATTTTTGTAGATGTTCGCGTAGTACCACTGAACCCCGGTCTGTTCATGGAAGGCGTTAAAAAAATTCGCAATTCTATCCATTCCATTTTTCGCAGGAATTGCTAATGACAAATTCCCCCTATATACGCCGTCCAAGGTACCGTTGAGCTCATTTGCAACATCCGCCTCAAGCACCTCCAGCCGCTCTGGCGAAATGTGTTTGGAGTAGATGTGGATACAAAAATTACCCCCCCTCTTCAAAACCTCGGCGTGTGTCTGAGGATTTTCTAACGAAATTATATCTCCTCGTGCCAGATTCAAAGCCAGCCCCGGGGAAGACAGAAGCTCATATGTATGTTCGTCAATTTTGCGAGCCGGTAGCTGTTCAAATACCGGACCTTTTGAGTTTTTTCCGGCATACACACGGATAAGTTCTGCTGATTGATCATCGACCATAGGGTGCTCCACAGCTTCCACGTTCAACACACGACATGCCTTCTTTGACATAACCACTACTACCAGCACTCAGATTACACGAAGCGCCTTCAAGAGCGATGTTAACCCTCGCAAGGTTACCACCCTTGGAGGTCGGGACGTTGGTGTGCCCCAAATGCATATCTTTAGGGTTTTTCGAACTACCGCCACATCGCCAACATACATAGTCATCCGAGCCGCTTTCCTCCAATAGTTCCTCTCGGCATGCTTCTTGGCCCCGGCGATGGCCTCCATCAATTTTACTGGCTGCGATATCAGCAGCGCTCGCACCTTCACCATCCCGCTTGGCAAACTTGGAGGGAGCCTTTCTCGCCAACCCAAGTGGATCGATCCACTCTGTAGGATTCGGTGCGTACTGATGAAGATTGGTTCCGCCCGCAAATCCTATCGGGTCTTTGCTAAGGAACCTTCCTACCGCAGGATCATAATATCGATACCGGTTGTAATGCAGCCCCGTCTCGTGATCGTGATACTGCCCCTGGAACCGTATCGGGTTCTTCACGCCATGTTGCCGCGCCCACTCCGAACGCTGCTCCGTCACCTGTCCCCACGCCTTGTACTGCGCGGTCCACGCCATGTTGCCTTGGGAATCCGTCAATTCCTGCGGCGTGCCGAGGTGATCACACTGGTACCAGGCCAACGCATCAAACGGTAACGCCGTTGCCTTGTGATTCCACATCGGGTCTTCATCGAGGCTGTATTCACCACTGTAGTCCGGCAGCCCAATCAGATCGATCGGCGCGTGCCGCACAGCCTGGGCAACAGGGACAAAAGTCCCCGGTTCGAAGACGTAGTGCACCGTGCGGCCGGGCTCGCCATCGCTTTGTGCCGGGCTGCTTTCCCACGCGAGGTTGTCGCCGTCCCAGCCGTACAAGGTGAATCCGCAGCCGAGTTCGCGTTGTTTGCGCGCGTGTTCGTTTCTGTTCCAGAGAGAGCCTGCTTCTGGACGCTGTTTGTAGTGCGCGCGGGAGTTTTTGTGCAGGCGGCGTCCCAGTGCGTCGTAGGCAAAATCCACGCTCAGGCGCGTGTCTTCGAAATGCACCAATCGATCAAACAGATCCCAACGTAGATCACTGCGTTGGCCGTTGTGCCAGCGCTGGATCTGGTTGCCGCGTTCGTCGTAGTCGTAGTGGGTGCCGGCGTATTCGCGCAGCAGGTTGTCGACCAGTTTGCTGCGCGGTGGGGTCAGGTCCAGTGGGCGGCGAATTTCTGTCGCCTTGTCGTCGAGCAGGTTGCCGGCCGGGTCGAAGGCAAAGGTTTCCACGCCTTGACGCGTCACGGCGCTGAGCAGTCGGCCAACGGGATCGTAGCGATAGGCGAGCGGGCCACGGCGGCTGTCGTTGATGTTAGTCAGTTGGCCGGCCGCGTCGTAGGTGTATTCGCGTTTGAGCAGCATGGATTTGTCGTCGCTGCGTCCCAGCAATTGCTCCTGCAAGCGACCAACCGGATCCCAGCTTTGGGTTTGCACCAGGTGGTTGCCTTGATGGCGGGCGATTTCGCGGTGCAGGTCGTCACGCTCGTAGCCAACCAGTTCATGATCGTCCAGTCTTAGGCCCAGCAAGTGGCCACTGCCGTAGGTCAACCAACTGACACGGTGGCCGTCTGGACGGGTCGTGGCGATACACTGGTTAAGCACGTCGTATTCATGCCGCCAGATCGCGACCGTGGGCTTTTCCAGTCCGAGATAATGCTGGTGCTCGCGCAGCAGATTGCCGGCCGGGTCGTGGAACCATTGCAGGCGGCTGTCGGCGTTGTCGGCCAGCACCAGGTTGCCGTTGCCATCGTAAGCGAAAGTCTCGCTTTGCGACTGGTCGCCCAGGGTGGCACGACGTTCGGTCAAACGGCCCATCGGGTCGAAGCTCAACGAGATGACGCGTTGGCCATTGATCGATTGGGCGAGGCGTCCGGTGAGCGGGTCGTACTGATAACGCGTGCTGCGCCCATCGAAACCGCGCTCTTCGAGCAGCCGTCCGACCGGGTCGTAGTGGAAGTGCGCGCGTTGTTCGTTTTCGTTTTCCAGGGCTGTTAACCGTCCGAGACGGTCCCAGCGATAGCGCAGGGTTTGTTCGGCAGCGTCGATGCGTTCGGCGATCAAACCGGCGGCGCTGTAGCTCCACGTGGTGCAACGATCAAGTCCATCAACGTGCGCCAACAACCGACCTTCGGCGTCTCGCTCAAAGCGCTCTTCGGTCTTGTCCGGGTGCTTGATCAACACCAATTGGCCGGCCTTGTATTCGTATTCGGTGGTGTTTCCGGCAGCGTCGGTGAAGCAGATCATCTGCCCCAGTTCGTTGTATTCCCACGTGCTGGTCTTGCCCGAGCAATCGACGTACTCGACCAGTTGCCCGGCGTCGTTGTAGTCCAACGTTTTTTCGTTGCCGTTGGCGTCCTTGATCGCGGTGGGCTGGCCGGATTTGTTGTAGGCGTATTCGGTTTTGTTGCCGAGCGGATCGAGCGCTTCGACCAGGTTGCCTTGATCGTCATAGGCGCGCTGCCATTGTCCGCCCTCGGCATCGCTGATCTTGATCAGCAGGTCCTGATCGTCGTAGGCGTAATGCATCACGGTGTGATCGGCGCGGATGTGTTCGAGCAAGTTGCTGCGTTCATCGTAGCTGTAGCGATCGGTGCTGCCGTCGGCATTGACGCGGCGCACGATGTTCTTCGCCTCGTCGCGGAAGAACCATTCCGAACGCTCGTCGGCGTAGCGGATGCGATAGATGTAGCCAAGGATGTCGTAGTAGTGCCAGGTCTCGTTGCCGAGGGCATCGGTGACGTAGGTCAGACGGATGTTTTCGTCCCATTCCAGGCGCGTGTCGAAACTACCGTCGTCGGCCCATTCGCGCACGGCTTTGGCCTTGGCGCTCTGGCCATCCCACTGCAGGTTCATGCCGCGCCCGGTGCGGTCGGTGTAGCGGGTGATCAGGTGATGCTCGAACTGATACGACCAGACGGCGCCGTTCTCGTCCTGCGCCTGAATCAGGTCGCCACAGGTGTCGTACTGATAGGCGCAGAGCTGGCGCAGCGGTTCGCCGTCAACGATCTGCCAGAGGCCGATAAACCGGCCGTGATCGTCGAGCATCGTGCCGAGGTGCAAATGGACTTTGGTGAGGTCGTTTTCCTGATAGGTGATCAGATCCGAGAGCAGCGAGTGTTCGCCGTGACGATGTTCGTAATGCAGCATCATCCCGGCGCCGTTGCGCAGTGAGATATTGCTCAGCACGAAACGCTGGCCGCGGCGGACGTAGGTTTCCTTGCGTTCGAAACCACGGCACAGCAACAGCTGGTCTTCGCTGTTGCGGACCAGGGTGATGTCTTCGATGGCGTCGTAGTGGAACAGGCCGACTTTAGGCAACGGATAGCTGTGGTCGCGGCCGTCGGCGCCGTAGAACGTCAGGCCATCGTCCAGGCAGTCAAAGCGCGTGGTGAATTCGCTGATCCAGCGAGCGCCGAGTTCGCTCTGATCGTAGGCGTCAAGGCGTGAGTTGTATATGCGCGTCCACTCGACAGGGAAAGGCCCCGGCAAGCTGAAATCAGTATGACTGAGTCTTTCAGAACCCAAGGCAAAACTGATGCTGTTGCACGTGCCCGTGCAGGCGCCGTTTTTCTTCGGCTCGGGCGCGCCTTTCGCAGGAGCCTGTTGACCACTGGATCCCAATTGACCATCGGACGCCGTGTGCTTTGCCTGTCCAGTCTTGTCTGGATGGACCGCGGCGCTCTGACCATGGGCATTGCGCTTGCGCCACAGGGTGACGGCGCTGGAGAGGATCAGTAGCAACCAGCCAATGGAGTTCTGCACCGACTCATCGTCGAGTTTGCTCAGTTGGGTGCGCAGCTCTGGACCCATTACCCGCAGTTTTTTGGTTTCTTCGGAGACGTTTTTCTTGAAGTCATCGGGTACCAGATTTTGCGCCACGCTGTTGGCAAGGCCCTTGCCAGCCGCTTTATAAGCACTCGCGGCAGCCCCGAAAACATTGCTGAATGAGGCCAGCGGATCATTCTTGAATTGATCGACTGCTGCGCTTGCCTGGGCGCTGGCCGCATTCAGATCACCTTTGGCATCCAGATTGCCGAAAGCGACCGCCTCGATACCCGTGGCAATCTCATTTATGACCTCTTCGCCGAGCTTGCCAGCGTCCGCAAGAATCCCGGGCAACTTGCCTTTGGCCTGTTCAACGAAGTCGTCGAGGGTGCCCATGATAGAGGCGTTCAGGTGCCCGACCAGCACCTCGATCACGGATGCACTGAGCAGCATTTTGCTGGTGGCCTTCATCTCTTGGCGTACCAGAAACAAAGTCGGGCGCAGGGTCATGCGCGCCGCCGCCATGGCCGGCGGTAATGGCAATACACCGATCAGATTGATGCCCAGGCTGGCCCACGCCAGCAGGTCGCGCTTCTGGGCATTCGACAGGGTGACGATGTCACCCAGCGCATCGACCAACGCCATGATGTTGCCCACAACCGGCAAGGCGCCGGCGACGTTCTTGATCCGGTCGAGGGTGACCACACCATCCGTGGCTGATTGCAACCAGGCATCGAAGGTCGCTGCGCTGCTGGCAACGTCCTGGATGTCGATAGCATTCAGTGGAACGATAGCAACCTGAGGCTCACGTTTTACGATTTCAGTCGTCATGACAGCATCTCACCCGCCAACAGGCCCGGGGTTTTCAAGGAAGGTTTTGGCAGACTCGGTGCAGGCAGGCTCGGCAACTTGCCCGCCTTACCCGCCGCCCCCAAAATCCCCGAAGCACTCGGCAACACCGCACTCGCCAGTTTCGGCAACCCCGCCACCCCGCCCTGCACCACACCTTTCACTTGCTGCGCCGTTTGCATCGCACCTTGCGCCGTCTGCATCGCACTCATCCCTGTTTGCGCCATGTTCTTGCCCTTCTCCAACATGTCCCAACTCTTGCTCGGCAACACCTGCGCGACCATCGCCTGCACCTGACTCGGCACCTCTTCAGGCCCCGGCGGGTTCAACGGCCATTCCGGCTTGCCGATGTAACTGCCATCGCTCCAGGTGTCCGCCGGATCCTTGCCGAACAACACGCGCGCCGGCCCCGGTGCAGCGCCGGCGACGCTGGCGAAACCCTTGCCGTCGAGCTTGCCTTTGATGCTTTTGCCCAGCGCATCGATGACTTCGTAATCGCCTTCCTTGATGCCCTGACGCCCGGCGTACTGGTTGAACAATTCAAGGTTGCCCTTGCCCGGTTTCGGTGGTTCCGGGAATACCCCGGCCAAAGATTTCGCCCCGGTGTAGGCAAAGTTCGCCGCGTGCGCGGTGTACGGGCCGCTGGTGGCGTGGGTGATGCCGCCGGCGTTGTAGGTGGTGGCGCTGCCGCCGCCCTGGATCACCAGTTCGGTTTTCGCGGTGATGGTGATGCGGTCGGCGTTGGCGGTGATGTTGAGTTTGGCCAGCAGGTTGATGCTGTCCTTCAGCGCGCGTACGTCGATGTCGCCGGAGGCCGCGACCAGCCGCCAGCCCATGCTTTGCACGAACAGGCGCATGCCACGGCTGGCGCTGGCGAGCAGACGCTTGCCGATCGACAGGCTGGTGTGGCCGGTACTGCTCAGCGCGAGGTGTTCGCCGGTAGCGATGTGGCTGGAACGCGGCGTGGTCAGCGCAATGCCGGCGGGACTGGCGAGGACCAGATGCGGTTCGGTGAACTCGGGGAATTCGTTGGCGGTGAGGTTTGCCGGGCCACTGCCGAGCACGCCTTGATGCTGGGCGTGCAACGCTTTGGCGACGTCGTCCTGATCGCCCGCCTCCTGGGCCTGCAACTCTTTGGCCTGCACCGCAAAACCGTCCTGCTGATCGCTGGCCGTCGCGAGGCGCTCGGCGGTTTCCGGCAGATCCTTGTGGTGCTTGGATTCGTTCGGACGCGGCTCGGTGGTGATCAACAGACCCGCACCCGCACGCACCGCACCGTGGCGGTCGGTTCTTAGTTCGAAACCTTCGCCGCGCGGCTGGCCACCGCTCGGGCGCGGATGGGTCAGGTAACCGAGGTTGATCGCACTCGCACCGTGATCACTGCGCAGCGCGATGCTGATCTCGCTGGTGGTGTCGTCGATGCGCAGTTCGTTGGCGCGGCTGCCCTTGTATTCCTTGCTCTTGACCGTGGCCAGGGTCTTGAAGTCCGGGAGTTTGTACGGCGGCAAATTCGCGCCGTGGTACAGGCAACCCGTGATCAGCGGCTGATCGGGATCGCCTTCAAGGAAGGTGATCAGCACCTCCATGCCGACCCGCGGAATGTTGATCGAGCCAAAGGTTTCCGCAGCCCAGCTCGACGCGACACGCATCCAGCAACTGGTCATGTCGTCGTGCTTGCCTTCGCGGTCCCAGAAGAACTGCACCTTCACTCGGCCATACTGGTCGCAGTAGATTTCTTCGCCTTCAGGGCCGCAAACCACCGCGCTTTGTGTGCCGAGGACTTTTGGTTTCGGGTGATCGAGCGGCGGACGATACGGCACGTCCCACGGGATGGCGCTGAAGCGGTTGCGATAGCCTTGGTGGAAATCGTCTTTGTTGTCGGTGGTGTCGCTGGTCACCGACTCTTCGAGCACCTGCGGCTGCTTGCCTTCGTGGAAGATTTCGGTGAGCAGCCACAGGTCGTTCCAGGTCGGGTTGGCGTGCTCGGTCAGGGCGAGGAAATGTCCGCTGACCAGGATCGGCTGATCGCTGTTGCCCTCGGCCAGACGGTAGTCACTGCGGTGACGTTCGAGCGCGCGATTGGCCAGGTGTTTGCCGCGCTCGCGATCGACGAAACGGCCCGGGTAATCGTAGTCTTCGAGGTCCGGTTGCGCGCTGCTTTTGGCATCGCTTTCGAGCTCGATCTTCGGTTTGACGAAGTCGTAATCACGGCGCGTGGTGCGGCTGGTGCGGGTGGCCAAGCGCAGGCCGAAGCGCTTGACCACCGGTTTGTCGGCGACCAGTCCGGAGTCCTGCTGATAGGCCACTGGCGCGAGTTTCGGGAACACCGTCTGGTCATCGCCGAAGGTCAGCTTGTGGCCGCTAGAGGTGTGCTGGAAGTGGTAGTGAATGCCCTCCTCTTCACACAAGCGCTGGATGAAATCCAGGTCCGACTCGTCGTACTGCACGCAGTAAATACGCTCGGGGTAAATCGCGCTGAGCTGGAAGTGGTAGTCGCTGGCGAGGATGCCGTGTTCTTCCAGCACCTGACTGATGATCTGCTGCACGGTCATCTGCTGGAAGATGCGCTGATTGACCCGATGCGCAAGGTACGCCAGTTGCGGGCGCAGGGAGATCTTGTAGCGGGTCAGGCGCTTGCCCGCCTCGCCCTGGGCGATGCTGTAGACCAGCCCGTGAATGCCCGTGCCGCTCGGCGACAACTGCAGAAACGCCAGTTTGTGCAGCACGCTTTCGAGGTTGATCGAGGCCTTTTCGCTGACCAGTTCCAGCTCGAATTCGAACGGCGTGTTGAGGGCCTCACGACCGGTGAACGACAGCACTTGAAAGTCGCTGTCGATGCCATCGACGGTCAGGTTGAAATGAGGCTGGTTGGCCGGTGAGAACATCCCTTGTTCCTCGCGCAGTGCTGCAACGCGCAACAGCCCTCAAGGGGCTATTGGCAAAAAATTCTTTAGAAGTGAATCCGCCCCGACCAGTCATGCCGATCGGGGCGGTACAACCATCAGCCGTAATTAAACGACTGGAGCACGCCAGTCATCGGAACCCGAAGTACCGGAAACTTCGTGGGTCCAGGTGATTTTGCGGTAGGTGAACTGCACTTCTTCCAGGTGGGTGAAGTGCGCGTTGCCTGGGTCCTGGCAGTTGTGCATTTTGTTGTTGATGGCGACGATGATCGCGTCTTCCAGTTTGGTGGTGTAGTAGTGCTCTTGGGTGCCTTGAGCAGAAGTACGGAACCACTGGATAACGATTTCGCTCATGCGCTCGCCGGAGGTCAGAGCGGCTTGCAGCAGCGGCGAAGCCTTGTCGTAGACCTTGGTGATCACAACTGGCTTGTGAACGCGCTGACCGGTTGGCTGACCGGATTGCGGGTCACGCGGGATGATCACGTCGTGGGTGAAAGCCTGCACCATAACCTGATCTTCGTGGCCTTCCTGGTAGGTGTTGCCTACGGAGTCAGCGGTGAATGCGCCGGCAGTGATCAGGCCTTGTTTTTCGCCGGTAACCGACATGTACGCTGGTGTTGCCATGGGATGCTCTCCTTGCTTGAAAGACATACCTCTCAGGCACCATTGCCTGAAAAGGATGGCTATGCGCCATCAAACTTCATGCCAGCTTTTATGCAACCCATACAGATCAAGGCCCCGAGCTCATCGACTGATCTTTTCCTGTGATTAAGCCAATGAAAAACAAGGGAAAGTGCGCAACTTCTTGCGCAGTGGTGTGCAAGAAGTTGCGCACTTGGCTGGAGACCACGAGCTACGCGGCCTGCAGAGACTTACCCAGGTGAAAGCAGGCAAAGCACTGCGCAACTTCTTGCGCACCTGTACGAGTAGATGAAGGAACCCCTGAGCTATCCTGCTGCCCACTAAAAGGTATCGACACATTCAGCAAGGAGGTTTGCATGCGTACCCTCGAATTGGCCGGCGTCCAGGTTCCAGTCATCGGTCAGGGCACTTGGCGCATGGGCGAAGACCGCTCGGCGCACAAGCGTGAAGTGGCGGCGCTGCGCACGGGGATCGAGCTGGGCATGAGCCTGATCGACACGGCGGAAATGTACGCCGAGGGCGGTGCCGAAACCGTGGTCGGCGAGGCCATCGCCGGCCTGCGCGATCAGGTGTTTCTGGTGAGCAAGGTCTACCCGCACAACGCCAGCCGCAAAGGCATTCCGCAGGCCTGCGAGCGCAGTCTGCGTCGGCTCGAGACCGATTACATCGACCTCTATCTGTTGCATTGGCGTGGCCAGTATCCGCTGGAAGAAACCGTCGAGGCCTTCGAGCGCCTGCGCGAGGACGGCAAGATCGGCCGTTGGGGCGTGTCGAATTTCGATGTCGATGATCTCGAAGAACTGTCGAGTTCGGCCTGCGCGACCAATCAGGTGCTCTACAACCTCGAAGAGCGCGGCATCGAATTCGATCTGCTGCCGTGGTGCCAACACCAGCGCATGCCGCTGATGGCCTACTGTCCAATCGGCCAGGGCGGCGCGATGCTGGCTGAACCGCTGCTGAATGAGATTGCCGCTCGTCATGGTGTAACCCCCGCGCAGGTTTCGCTGGCGTGGATTCTGCGTCAGGATGGTGTGATTGCGATTCCCAAGGCTGTGCGACCGGAACACGTGCAACTCAATGCACAAGCCGCGCAACTGCAACTGGAGGCTGGGGATCTGGCGGCGCTGGACCAGGTGTTTCAAGCGCCACAACGCAAGCAGCGGCTGGCCATGGTTTGAGCCAGCGGCTGGCGAGGGCTTCGCGATGAGAAGCACTGATCAGTACGACCCGTTCAACCTGCAACGTTTTGTCCAGGCTCAGGACCCGGTGTTCGAGCGCGTGCAACGCGAGCTCGATGAGGGCCGCAAGCGCAGCCACTGGATGTGGTTTGTCTTCCCGCAGTTCGCGGGTCTGGGCGGCAGTGAAATGTCCCGGCGCTACGCCATCGGTTCAGCCGAGGAAGCCCGGGCCTATCTGGCCCACGAGCTGCTCGGCGCCCGACTGCGCACCTGCGCGCAGCTTGTGCTTAATGTGCAACAGCGCTCGATCGCGGAGATTTTCGGCCATCCCGATGACCTGAAATTCCATTCCTCGATGACCCTGTTCGCCCAATTTGCCGCTGAAGACAGCGTGTTCAATCAGGCGCTGGAACGCTACTTCCACGGCATTCTCGATGAATGGACGCTGCAACTGCTGGACTCAAAACAGGCCCAGTTGCCCCCCGATCAGGGTTGAAAAGTCGTCGTCGACAAACGGCAGAATCGCATCCGCCACCGGTTGCAATTGCCGAGTGATGTAGTGGTCGTAGTCGATGGCGGCGCGGCGCACCTCCAGCGGCTCGGGACCGGCCAGGGTGATGACATAGCTGATCCAGCCACCGTTCTGGTATTGCCGTGGGCGGCCGTGCTGGGCGTTGTAGTCATCGGCCAACCGCGCCGCGCGCACGTGCGGCGGCACGTTGCGCTCGTAATCGTCGAGGGTGCGACGCAGGCGCTTGCGGTAGACCAGTCGATCATCGAATTCACCGGCGAGGGTTTTGCGCACGTAGTCGCGCACATAATCCTGATACGGCTTGCGCTGGAAAATCCGCTCGTAGAGTTCCTGCTGGAATTGCCGAGCCAGCAGCGACCAGTCGGTGCGCACGGTTTCCAGGCCCTTGTAGATCATTTCATCGCTGCCGTCGGCACGGGTGACGAGTCCGGCGTAGCGCTTTTTGCTGCCCTCCTCGGCACCGCGAATGGTCGGCATCAGGAAGCGTTTGTAGTGAATTTCGAATTGCAGTTCGAGGGCGCTTTCCAGGCCATATTCATCACGCACATGCTCGCGCCACCAATCGTTGACATGCTTGACCAGCGCATGACCGATGCTCGCTGCTTCTTCCTGCCCGTGCGGGCGACGCAACCAGACGAAAGTCGAGTCGGTGTCGCCGTAGATCACCGCGTGGCCCTGCTCTTCGATCAGCTTGCGCGTGCGCAGCATGATCTCGTGGCCGCGCAGGGTGATCGATGACGCCAGCCGTGTATCGAAGAAGCGGCAACCACTGGAACCGAGTACGCCGTAGAAGGCGTTCATGATGATTTTCAGTGCTTGCGATAGCGGTGCGTTGTGCTCGCGCTTGGCAGTCTCCCGCCCCTCGGCCACCCGCGAGACGATCGACGGCAGGCAATGGCGGGTGCGCGAGAATCTGGCGCCACGAAAACCCGCCACGGAATCGGCGTCATCCGGGTGTTGCAAGCCTTCTATCAGCCCGACCGGGTCGATCAGAAAGGTACGAATAATCGATGGGTAAAGGCTCTTGTAATCAAGCACCAGCACCGATTCGTAAAGCCCCGGTTGCGAGTCCATGACAAACCCGCCGGGGCTGGCCTGTGGCGGATTGGTGCCGAGGTTCGGCGCTACAAAACCCTGTCGATGCATCAACGGCATATACAAATGCGTGAACGCGGCCACCGAACCACCGCTGCGATCGGCCGGCAATCCAGTGACGCTGGCGCGTTCGAGCAAGAAGGTCAGCAGTTCGGTCTTGGCGAAGATCCGCGTGACCAGTTCGCAGTCCTTGAGGTTGTACTTGGCCAGCGCCGGTTTGTCCTCGGCGAACATGCGGTTGATTTCGTCCATGCGCTGGTACGGATTGTCGATCGACTTACCTTCGCCGAGCAGGGTTTGCGCGACGTTTTCCAGACTGAACGAAGGGAAACTCCAGGTTGCCGAACGCAAGGACTCGATGCCGTCGATGATCAGCCGCCCCGCTGCCGAGGCGAAATAATGATTACGGCTGCCGTGTTCACGCCATTGCATTTCTTCGCCGCCACGACCGATCTTCAGCGGCACACCGAGGCGCCGTGCGTGTTCGTGGAGGATGCGCAGGTCGAACTGCACGACGTTCCAGCCGATGATCGCATCGGGGTCGTGGCGGGCGAACCAGTCGTTGAGCTTTTTCAGAATGACGGTGCGCGAGTCGCAGTATTCGAGGTCGAAGTCGACGATGCTGGCGTCGCCGTTCGGCGCGCCGAGCATGTACACCTGACGTTCGCCGCAGCCTTCGAGGGCGATGGAATACAACTCGCCGGTTTCGGTGGTCTCGATGTCGAGCGAGACCAGCCGTAGTTTCGGTCGGTAATCGGGGTCGGGTTTGAGCTGGGCGTTGAGCAACACGCCGTCGGCATCGGGCGCGCCGCTGAACCGCACCGGCGCGGTGATGAAACGCTCCATCAGATAGCGTTCTGGTGGACGCACGTCAGCTTCGAATACGTCGACACCGTTGCGATTGAGGGCGGTTTCCAGGCGCATCAACTGGCCGTGTTGCTGGCAATACAGACCCAGCACCGGGCGATGCTCAAAATCCTGCAGGGCCAGCGGGCGCAGTTCGACGTTCTTTTCGTCGTGCAGCAGACGTTCGGCCGCTGCGCGCTGCTCGGCGGGTATAAACGCCACCGACGGCTGATGCGGCAAGCGCACACGGCGCGGCCCGGCGTCGGTCGCCAGCCAGAACTCGACTTCGGTGCCGGCCGGGGTGTCGCGCCAATGCCGGGTCAGGACGAAGCCCTGCGGTAAATCCACCACTGCAACCTCAGGAATTGAATCAGAGAGGCATTCTACGCGGCATTACGCGGGATGGCCCTGGCGATAAATCGCCATCAGCCACGGAAAAACCCGGCAAATGACGTTTTTTGCGTGTTATCTGCCGCTTTGCCACCTTGCCCTGCGCGCGTGCGTCTACGATGCTTGGAGAACAACGACAACACCTGAGTAACCGCCATGAAGACCGTCGCCCAACTGCTCAAGCTCAAAGATCAGAAAAATCAGGAAGTGCACCAGATCAAACCTGATCACATGGTGCTCGAAGCGCTGATGAAGATGGCCGAGAAAAACGTCGGTGCCTTGCTGGTGGTCGAAGACGATAAGGTGGTCGGCATCATCAGCGAGCGGGACTACGCGCGCAAACTGGTGCTGCATGGCCGCTCATCGGTCGGCACACCGGTGCGCGACATCATGGTGGCGAACGTGATCACCGTCGACACCCACCAAACCGTCGACACCTGCTTGGGCATCATGTCCGACAAACGCCTGCGCCACTTGCCGGTGGTCGAGAACGGCAAGCTGATCGGCTTGCTGTCGATCGGTGACCTGGTCAAGGAAGCGATTGCCGAACAGGCAGAGCTGATCAAGCAGCTGGAGCAGTACATTCGCGGGGAATAACTTTTCAGAATCATCCCCTAACCCTGTGGGAGCGAGCTTGCTCGCGAAAGAGGTGGGTCAGAACAACAAGCGTCGACTGACACTACGCTTTCGCGAGCAAGCTCGCTCCCACAGGGTTCTTTGGTGCTCAGGCAGGCCAATGCCGGGCAAACACCGGTGCCAGCACCGGATGCCGGTCAATCCGCTGCAACCACGCATAAAACCCCGGTCGCGCCTGCCGTAAATGCTCGCGGCTCCCCGCCCAACGCGTCACTACTGCCGCCAGCACATCCAGTGCCCCCGGCGTTTCGTCATCCAGATACAACTCCGCTGAAAACTGGTCGGCAAACACCTCCCAACTCCAGTGCAATCGCTCGCGGGCGCCGGCGACCAGGTTCTGCCGCGAGGCTTCGTCAGGCATCAGCAGCCAGCGCTCCGGATAATCAATGACGCCGATCGCTGCGTAGCAATTGCTGACGATGTAGACCAGACCGCGGATCGCCTGATCGCGATCATCCGCCTTGGCAGGCAGCAGGCCGGACTTGGGAAACGTCAGGCCCAGATGAATCAGGATCGCCGCGCTCTCGGTGATGGCGCTGCCGTCAGGCAGTTGCAAGGTCGGTATCTGCTTGAGTGGATTGAGCTGAGCCAGCGCCTCGGCGGCTTCGGTGCTGGCCTCGATATCAATGAAACGGTAAGCGATCTGGCACAGTTCCAGCGCCGCTTCGATGGCGGCTGCGCCTGAATTTCTGTGCCCGTAGAGCTGGTACATATCCAATCCCCCCGAAAAGACCATTGCCACAGGGTAGATGGCTGTAGCGTGGATGTAGAAATAATCTGCCTGTGTATCGGCTTTGGCACGGTTTTCCCATGCACTCGCGACTTGCGAATTCAAACCTCGCAAAACAGCGCTGGCGGTGCCCATCCCGCACCAAGAGCAATCATCGAACGCTATCCGCGTTCTTGTAAGGTGCGATACCGAACCAAAAGTTCGCGTATCCGAGCTGGCATCAAGGAGTTCACCGCGTGAATCTTCAAACGCTCTGCCGCATCAACCTCTGCTCGCCTCTTTGTGCACAACGCCGAGTTCATTCGAACAGTCCCGGCGACCAACGCCTTTATTTTATTACCTGAATCCACGACCGCGCCCCGTGACCGGCAATGACTTATTCGCCGGCAATGGCGCGCTATTTATTTTTTAAATACAACTCACAAAGTTATTGCACAACCAATGTATTGAATGAACGCAAGCAGGATTGTCGAACAATAACTTTCAGCGCCATTGCAAGTGCACCAAAACTGCTCCACGGGTTTCAACTATTCAATACTTCAAACAGCGATTTCATTTAAACAACAACAAGGAACATGCCCCGTGAGCCGCTAAAACATTGACCCGCACCAATTCAGTCCGCCGCGCACCAGCAAGTGCCCTGGCCGCCAGCTGCGCAGGCGCTCTATCCCGCCAGCCCGCGTGATATGGCGCACAGCCTGACTCGCCTGTGAAAAAGCTCCCTCAACCGGAGTCACGGGAATCTGCGCGCCATGGAAAAACCACGACAAGGGTAAAACTTATATAAATGCGACATCGGTAACACTCATGAAATACGCACTCTACATTTCAGCAACATGTGGCACAGCGGTTGCTATGTGTAACAAGCATGAGACACCGACCGTTGTCTTACGCAATAGAAGAACAACCAGGGAATGGCTAATGAACACTCGAAGTCGATAGCGCCAAGCCAGTAAGTTTGCACAAGCCTTGTTCACCGGATAGTTCAACTATCGGCTTCTGCACACCTTGAAGAAAGTTGCACCCACCCACTCGAATATCCCCTGGATGTTCGGACGGCACCTTATTGCCCTTCATCAACCCGAGGGAGCTTTAATGAACGATGCGGTAAAGCACAGAACCCTGCCGGGGCCGTTGCGGGAAGCGCCAGTCCCGCCGCCACCGGGCAGGCCGGCGTTTAAAGCCAATACCTCACAACCCGGCGGTATGAATAAACAGCAGATGGTGTTGCTGGTCGCTGTGTCGGCGCTGATACATGGCGGCGCCTGGTGGTTTCTCCAGCAGTCCAGAACAGAGCCATTGCCAACGCCACCGCAGATTCCGGAAATGACCGTCGAGCTGACCAGCCCGACGCCACCGGCACCGCCGACGCCGGAACCACCACCGCCACCGCCGCCTCCCCCACCGGAGCCTGAACAACCGGTGGAAGACGAAGACGCGGTCAAGCCACCACCGAAACCGCTGGAGAAACCCAAGTCGATCGAAAAACCGAAACCGGTCGAGAAGCCGAAACCGGTGAAAAAGGTCGAGCCGCCGAAAGCGCCACCGGCCCCGGCACAACCGGCTGCACCCGCTGCGCCAGCCACCCCGAGCGCGCCACCGGCCCCTGCCGCCGCGCCCGGTCCGGTGAAGGAATCGGCAGCTGTTTCCGGCCTCGCCAGCCTCGGCAACCCGCCACCGGAATACCCGTCGCTGGCCCTGCGGCGCAACTGGGAAGGCAGCGTGGTGCTGCGCATTCAGGTGCTGGCCAACGGTCGCGCCGGCTCGGTGACGGTGACCAAATCCAGCGGCAAGCCGCAACTGGATGACGCCGCTGTCGCGGCAGTGAAGAACTGGAAGTTTATTCCGGCCAAACGCGGTGACACGCCGATCGACGGCTTCGCCACCCAGACCATCGATTTCAAATTGCCGCAATAACCGAATGCTCAATCAACGCACAACCGAATAACGCAAGCGAGGTATCACCATGAACGATTTGTCTTCGATGATTGTCCCCGGCGTGCTCTGGGGTCTGGTGCTGTTTTCCGTGGTCAGCTGGGCGATCCTGCTGGTCAAGTCGGCGCAGTACCTGCGCCAGAAAGCGCAGAACAAACAGTTCAGCAAAGCCTTCTGGGGCGCGCCGGATCTGCTCACCGCCGCCGAACACGCCAGCCAGTATCCGGGTTCGCTGGCGCGCATCGCCAGCAGCGGTTTCGAGGCGCTGCTGGTGGAAGATTCGCCGCGCACCACGCAACAACTGGCGCACACCATCAACCGTTCGGATCGCCTGGAACGCAACCTGCGCCAGCAGATCCAGAAGGAACGCCGCTCGCTGGAAAACGGCCAGGCGATCCTCGCCAGTATCGGCAGCACCGCGCCGTTCATTGGTTTGTTCGGCACCGTGTGGGGAATCATGGAAGCGCTGAAAAGCATCGGCGAAACCGGCTCGGCCAGCCTTGAAGCAGTCGCCGGGCCGATCGGTCACGCGCTGATCGCCACCGGCGTCGGTATCGCCGTCGCCGTACCGGCGGTGCTGATTTACAACTTTTTCCTGCGTCGTTTGAAACTTGCTTCGGCCGACATGGATGACTTCGCCCACGACTTCGACGCCCTCGCCTCGCGCAGCGCGTTTTCCATCAGCCGTCAGGCCATCGCCAGCAAAACCACAGCCGCCGTGCGGGAGGCCAGCTGATGTCTTTTTCTACTCAGGACAGCGATGAAGTGCTCAGCGAAATGAACGTCACGCCGCTGGTCGACGTGATGCTCGTGCTGTTGGTGGTGTTCATCGTCACCGCGCCGCTGATGACCAACGCGATCAAGGTGAACCTGCCGAAAACCGACGCCGTCGCCCCCGCCGAAAAGAAAGACCCGGTGGTGGTCAGCGTCGATCAGGACGGCAAGTTCTATCTGGCGAAAACCGAGCTGGCCCCGGAATCGCTGGAGGCCAGCCTCAAGGAGGTCAAGGCCAAGGACGCCGAAGTGCGCGTGCAGTTGCAGGCCGACTCCGCCGTCAATTACGGCCAGGTGGCGAAAGCCATGGCGTCGATCGAACGCTCGGGCATTACCAAGATTTCGGTGATGACCACCCACTGAGTACGGTGGCGGCCGCGTCTTGAGAGACGCGCCCGCCACCGCCCGCTGAATCCCGTCGCAATCAGCCGACCGAAAAAACGCCACGCGTCTTCGGAGGGGATCGGCTTGCTTGAAGAAAGTGGTTTTCCGCACGCGGTATCACCGATAGCGGAGCAATGAGGGGCTCACAAGGCCAATTCGATAACGTCTAAAAAGTCGGAAATAACCATGCTGATGAACACTCCACGCTTCACGCTCAAACCCTTGGTGGCAACGATTTCTCGCCACCGTTTTGTTCCGTTGTATCTGGTGGCCATGGGGATGGGCGCCGGGACTGTGCAGGCGGCCGAGGACGACAACGCTTCCGTCCCGGCAGCTGCGGCGGTGGTTGCGCCGACCACGCAACTGCAACGGGTGGAAGTGACGGGCTCGGCGATTCGCCGGGTCGATGCGGAAACGGCGGTGCCGATCACCATTCTCAAGGCCGATGAACTGCGCAAACAGGGCGTGACCACCACCGCCGAACT
The DNA here is from genome assembly GCF_013363935.1 of Pseudomonas sp. 43A. Lineage (NCBI taxonomy): Bacteria > Pseudomonadati > Pseudomonadota > Gammaproteobacteria > Pseudomonadales > Pseudomonadaceae > Pseudomonas > Pseudomonas sp. 43A. The sequence goes on along the minus strand of NZ_CP054880.1, from coordinate 2,740,250 downwards.
GGTGCAGCGCATCACCGGCAGCCAGTCGATCAACAACAGCGCAGGCTCAGTCGGCGCAGCCACTGGCGGCGCCTCGTTCGCCGACATGCGCGGCATCGGCGCGAACAAGACGCTGGTGTTGCTCAACGGTCGACGCCTGGCCAACAACGCCTTGTCGGGGACCAACTCGGCCGGCGGCGCGGTGGATCTGAACATGATCCCGTTTGCCGCGATCGAGCGCGTGGAAGTGTTGCGTGACGGCGCCTCGGCGCTGTACGGCACTGACGCCATCGGCGGTGTGATCAACTTCATCACCAAGAAATCCCTGACCGACGGCCAGTTGACCCTCGGCGGCGAAACCCCGACCCACAGCGGTGGCGGCGCGACCAAAGACATGAGCGCCAGTTGGGGCTACGGCGACCTGGAAGAAGACCGTTTCAACGTCCTCGGCGTGTTCAACTACAACAAGCAGCAGAACCTCGACGCCAACGACCGCTCCTTCGCCACCGACTACGCGCCCGGTCGTGGTCTCGATCAGACCTCCGGCACCGCGTTTCCCGGTAACTACAGCCAGAACGGCAACGCCACCAATCCCTTGGCCAACAGCAATTGCAACGGCCCCAACCTGATCGCCCGCGATGGCTTGTGCCGCTTCAGCACCCGTGAATACATCGATCTGGTGCCGCAAACCGAGAAGACCTCGTTCTTCGGCAAAACCACTGGCAAGCTCGGCGACGATCACAACGTCAATCTCGAATACTTCTGGTCGCGCAACAACAACGCCACGGCGATCGGCCCTGCGCCGTTGACCGGTCTGAGCCTCGATTCCTCGTCGCCCTACTATCCCGGCAACGGCATCACCCCGGCGCCAACCGATTTCGCCCTCGACCCGACCCAACCGGTGGACGTCAACTGGCGTGAAACCGCTGCCGGCCCGCGTGAATCGAAAGACCAGAACACCAGCCAGCGCTTCCTGCTCAGTTTCGATGGTCTGGTCGCCGGCTGGGATTACAACGTCGGCGCCTCGTACAACCAGAACAAAATCGTCTCCAGCGTCACCAATGGCTTTGTCAGCGACCAGGCGATGATCAATGGTCTGGCCAGTGGTTTGCTCAACCCGTTCGGCCCGCAGTCCGCCGCCGGTCAGCAGTACATCGACGACGCGGCGTACCACGGCGCCTATTCCACTGCTGTGGGCCGTGTAGCCGGTTTCGATGGTCGTATCAGTCGTGAAATCGGCGACTGGTTCGGCGCCGGTCCGTCCGGTCTGGCGCTGGGCGGCGAGTACCGCAAAGAGAAATTCCATCAGGACTTCGAGTCGTTCGCCGGCGACATTCAGAGCCTCGGTATCGACCCGGCCGGCAGTGTTGAGGGCGACCGCAGCGTCAAAGCCGCCTACGCGGAAATCAACGTGCCGGTGCTCGACAGCCTCGAACTGTCCGCCGCCGTGCGTCACGACAAATACAGCGACTTCGGCAGCACCACCAACCCGAAATACTCGTTCCGTTATCAGCCGTTGAAAGAGCTGGTGGTGCGTGGCGCGTACAGCGAAGGTTTCCGTGCGCCGTCGCTGTACGAGCTGTATTCACCGCGCAGCATCACCTTCACTCAGGGCTACTACAACGACCCGGTACTGTGTACTGGCGGCGTGGTGCAACCGGGCGGCAACGGCGGCCGCGATTGCGGTCAGCAGTTCCTCAACCAGATCGGCGGCAACGAAGACCTGGCCCCGGAGAAGGCGCGCAACGTGACGCTGGGCTTCGTCTACCAGCCGATCAACAACCTCTCGTTGGGTCTGGATTTCTGGTGGATTCACATTTCCAACCAGATCCAGCCGTTCCCGGAATCCACCGTGTTTGATCAGGCCGGCTCCTACCCGGATCGCTTCGTGCGCAATGCCGACGGCACGCTCAACTACATCGTCACCGGCAACGCCAACCTCGGCATCGTCGAAACCAACGGTGTCGATGTGTCGCTGGATTACCGTTTCCCGAACACGCCTTACGGTCAGTTCGGTCTGGGGCTGCAAGGCACTTACGTTGACGAGTACGACTTCCAGAGCACCATCAAAGGCCCGTTCACCGACAAGGTCGGCGACTTCCAGGGTGACGGCGTGATCGCGCGCTGGAAGCACAACCTCACCGGCAGCTGGACCTTCGGCGCGGCACGGGCGGCGCTGACCAACCGCTTCACCACCGGCTACAACGATTACGACCGCGATACCCACGCGCGGGTGGCGTCGTATTCGGTGTGGGACCTGTCGGCCGGTTACACCTTCAACAAGGTGCTGGATGTCGATGCCGGGATGAAGAACGTGTTCGACCGCAACCCGCCGTTCTCCAACCAGGCCTACAACTTCCAGAGCGGCTATGACCCGCGTTACACCGACCCGCTGGGGCGTACCTTGTTTGCGCGCATGACTTACCACTTCTAACCGGAAACACCATACCCCCAATGTGGGAGTGAGCTTGCTCGCGAAGGCGTCGTATCAGTCAACACATCCTTCACTGATACACCGCATTCGCGAGCAAGCTCGCTCCCACAGGGGGCCGGGTTCTTTCAGGGATTTTGAGGAGTGACTTCATGAGTTTTTTGCGCAACATGGCTGGCCTGATGCTCGGCAGTGCGCTGCTGTGCACTGGCACCTCGGCGCTGGCCGCTGGCAGTTATGCGCTGACGGTATACGGCGAGGCGCCGAAGTATCCGGCGAATTTCCAGCATTTCGATTTCGTCGATCCCAACGCGCCCAAGGGCGGTTCGCTGAGCCGCGCGTCGATGGAAATCGGCCAGTACAACTACATCAGCCCGTACGCCGATCAGGGCATTTCCGTGGTGCAGGTCAACGACTGGGTGTATGCGCCGCTGGCGTTCCGCTCGCTCGACGAGCCGTACACGGTTTACGCGCTGGTCGCGCAACAGATCGAGCGCGATCCGGATGGCTTGTGGGTGCGCTTCACCCTCAATCCAAAAGCACGCTTCGCCGACGGTACGCCGATCACTGCTGAAGACGTGCGCTACACGTACAACCTGCTGATGACCAAGGGCAGCCTGAGTTATCGCCAGCAATACGCCGACGTCCAGGACGTGCTGATCGAAGGCCCGCGACAGGTGCGTTTCACCTTCAAAAACAACCTCAACCGCACCTTGGCGCTAGACTTGGCGACGATGCGCGTGGTCCCCGAACACTGGTGGAAGACCCGCGATTTCGCCAATGGCGGCGGTTTCGAGCCACCGCTGGGCAGCGGCCCGTATCGGATAAGCAAGGTCGACGCCGGGCGCAGCATCAGTTTCCAGCGCGATCCGGACTGGTGGGGCAAGGACCTGCCGGTCAGTCGCGGCATGTACAACTTCGACACCCTCACGGTGAATTTCTACGGCGACACCGACGTCGCCCGCCAGTTGTTGCAGGCCGGCGCGTTCGACTACAACCGCGAATTTTCCTCGTCCGGCTACGTGGTCGGCTACGACAGCCCGGCATTGCGCGACGGTCGCTTGCAGCAGTCGATTCTGGCGCCGGAAAAACCCACCGCCGCCCAAGGCTTTGTGTTCAACCTGCAGAACCCGATCTTCCAGGATCGCCGCGTGCGTCAGGCGATCAGCCTGCTGTGGGATTTTGAGTGGACCAACAAGCAGATGATGCGCGGCTTCTACGTGCGCCAGAACAGCTTCTGGCCAAAGAGCGAAATGGCCGCGACCACCCTGCCCGACGCCGAAGAATTGAAGATCCTCGAACCGCTCCGCGGGCAGATTCCCGACGAGGTCTTTACCGAGGTTTATCAGGCACCAAAAACCGATGGCAGCGGCTACATCCGCGACAAGCAACTGCAAGCGCTGAAGCTGCTCGCCGAGGCTGGCTGGACGCCGCAACACAATCGCCTGGTCAATGCTGCTGGCGAGCCACTTGAGTTCACTTTTCTCGACGGTCAGGGCGGCTTCGACCGCATGTTGCTGCCGTTCAAACGCACCCTCGCGCAGATCGGCATCACGCTGAATTTGCGACGGATCGATTCGGCGCAATACGTCAACCGCCTCAACGCCCGCGACTACGACATGATCGTCACCAGTTTCCCGCGCAGCGGCGATCCGATCGTCTCCCCCGGCCGTGAGTTGTACAGCCTGTATGCCTCGCAAAGTGCCACGCAAGTCGGCAGTTCCAACTCGATGGTGCTGGCCAATCCGGCGGTCGATCAACTGATCGACGGACTGGTGCAGGCCAACACCCGCGACGCCATGGTGCATTACGCCCGCGCCCTCGACCGGGTGCTGCAATGGGGTTACTACATGATTCCCAACTATTACTCCAAAGGCACGCCGACGGTGTATCAGAACCGCTTCGGCATGCCGCCCGTGCAACCGGCCTACGACGAAGGCCTCAACACCTGGTGGGAGGTATCGGCCAAGGCGCTGACCACCCAGCAGATGCACACTCAGCTCGCGGGAGGCCAGTGACATGCTGCGTTATCTGAGTCGACGTTTGCTGCTGATCATCCCGACGCTGCTGTGCATTCTGGTGGTGAATTTTCTGATTGTGCAGGCTGCGCCGGGTGGCCCGGTGGAGCAAGCCATCGCCCGCTTGCAAGGCTTCGGCGGGCACAGCATGGGCGGCGGTGGCGAGGTTGCCGCGATTGGCGGCGCCGGGCGCAGCAGCCGTGGTCTCGACCCGGCGCTGATCGAGGAAATCAAACACCATTACGGCTTCGACAAACCGATGCAAGAACGTTTGTGGCTGATGCTGAAAAACTATGCGCAACTGGATCTGGGCAGCAGTTTTTTTCGCGGCGCCAAGGTCACTGATCTGATCGTGCAGAAGTTGCCGGTGTCGCTGTCGCTGGGTTTATGGGCGACGCTGATCACCTACCTGATTTCGATCCCGCTGGGCATTCGCAAAGCGATCAAGAACGGCAGCGCGTTTGATGTCTGGAGCAGCACGGCAATCATCATCGGCTACGCGATGCCAGCGTTCCTCTTCGCGATTCTGTTGATCGTGGTATTTGCCGGTGGCAGCTACGTCAACTGGTTTCCAGTGCAGGGGCTGGTCTCGGATAACTTCGACAGCCTCAGCACGCTGGGGAAGGTCGGCGACTACCTCTGGCACCTGGTATTGCCGGTGACGGCGCTGGTGATCGGTGGCTTCGCCACGCTGACGATCCTCACCAAAAACAGCTTCCTCAACGAGATCAGCCTCCAGTACGTGATCACCGCGCGGGCCAAGGGTTTGACCGAGCGCCGCGTGCTCTACGGCCACGTGTTTCGCAATGCGATGTTGTTGGTGGTAGCCGGTGTGCCGTCGGCGCTGATCGAGGTGTTTTTCGCCGGCTCCCTGCTGATCGAAACCATCTTCAACCTCGACGGCCTCGGGCGCATGAGCTACGAGGCGGCAGTTTCGCGGGATTACCCGGTGGTGTTCGGCGCACTGTTTCTGTTCACCCTCTTCGGTTTGCTGATCAAGCTGATCGGCGACCTCTGCTACACCCTGCTCGACCCGCGCATCGACTTCTCGGCGAGGACTGCCTGATGTTCACTCTTTCTCCTCTCGGTCAGCGTCGCGTTGCGCAATTCAAAGCCAATCGGCGTGGGCGCTGGTCGCTGTGGCTGTTTATCGGACTGTGCCTGATTTGTCTGGGCGGTGAGTTGATCGCCAACGACAAACCACTGGTAATCCGCTATCACGACGCTTTCTACTTCCCGATCCTCAGCGATTACCTGGAAACCGATTTCGGTGGTGAGCTGCCATTTCAACCGGATTACGCCAGCAGTTACGTGCACAAATTGATCGAGGATCAGGGCGGCTGGATGCTGTTTCCGCCGATTCCGTTCAGCTACGACACGGTCAATTACGACCTCAGCGAACCGGCGCCGAGTCCGCCGTCATCGAGCAATTGGCTGGGCACTGATGATCAGGCGCGCGACGTGTTGGCACGGGTGATTTTCGGCACGCGGATTTCGATCCTGTTTGCGCTGATCCTCACGGGCATCAGTGCTCTGATCGGCATCGTTGCCGGGGCGTTGCAGGGTTATTACGGCGGTTGGGTCGACTTGCTTGGGCAGCGCGTGCTGGAGATCTGGTCGGGGTTGCCGGTGCTGTACCTGCTGATCATTTTGTCCGGGTTTGTCTCGCCGAGTTTCTGGTGGCTGCTGGGGATCATGGCGCTGTTTTCCTGGCTGGCATTGGTCGATGTGGTACGCGCCGAGTTTCTGCGTGGACGCAATCTGGAATACGTCAAAGCTGCGCGAGCGCTGGGCCTGAGCGACAACGAACTGATGTGCCGACACATCCTGCCCAACGCCATGACCTCCACCCTCACCTACCTGCCGTTCATTCTGACCGGCGCCATCGCCACCCTGACCGCACTGGATTTTCTCGGCTTCGGTATGCCCGCCGGCACTGCGTCGCTGGGCGAGTTGATCGGTCAGGCCAAACGCAATCTGCAAGCACCGTGGCTGGGGTTGACCGCTTTTTTTGCCTTGGCGCTGATTTTGTCTTTGTTGGTTTTCATCGGTGAGGCTTGCCGTGATGCGTTTGATCCAAGGAGCTGAGATGAACGACAACCTGATTGAAATTCGCGATCTGCGCGTGGCCTTCGCCGGGGAGGCAGTGGTGCACGGTTTGAACCTGGATATTCGCCGGGGCGAGTGCCTGGCACTGGTCGGTGAATCCGGCTCGGGCAAGTCGGTGACGGCGCATTCGATCCTGCGTTTGTTGCCGGGCAAGAACGTCAGCAGCAGCGGCGCGATCCGCTATAACGGCGTGGATTTGCTGCACGCCAGCGAGCAGCAGATGCGTGGTTTGCGTGGCAACCGCATTGCGATGATTTTTCAGGAGCCGATGACCTCGCTCAATCCGTTGCACACAGTGGAAAAGCAAGTCAGCGAAGTGCTGGAGATTCACAAAGGTCTGAAGGGACGTGCTGCCCGCGAACGGACGTTGGAGTTGCTGGAGCTGGTCGGTATTCGCCAGCCATTGCAGCGTTTGAAAGCCTATCCGCATCAGCTCTCCGGTGGGCAGCGGCAACGGGTGATGATCGCCATGGCACTGGCCAACGAGCCGGAACTGTTGATCGCCGATGAGCCGACCACGGCGCTGGATGTCACGGTGCAGCAGAAGATTCTCGAGTTGCTGATCGAGTTGCAGCAACGGCTGGGCATGTCGCTGTTGCTGATCAGCCATGACCTCAATCTGGTGCGGCGCATCGCGCAGCGGGTGTGCGTGATGCGCCATGGCGAGATTGTTGAGCAGGCGGATTGCGAAGCGCTGTTTCGAGCGCCGCAGCATCCTTACAGTCGTTTGTTGATCGAGGCTGAGCCGAGCGGCGGGCCGGTGCCGAGTGAGTATGATCACAACCTGCTCGAAGTCGATGACTTAAAGGTGTGGTTTCCGTTGCCCAAAGCGTTGTTCAGTCGCCAGCAGGATTACATCAAAGCGGTGGACGGCGTCAGTTTCACCCTGCAACGGGGCAAGACGCTGGGGATTGTTGGCGAGTCGGGTTCGGGCAAATCAACGTTAGGCCAAGCGATCCTGCGACTGGTCGAATCGGAGGGCAATATCCGTTTCGGCAACAAGCAACTGAGCCTGCTCAATCAGCGCTTGATGCGGCCGTTGCGGCGGCAGATTCAAGTGGTGTTCCAGGATCCGTTCGGCAGCCTCAGCCCACGGATGTCGGTGCAGCAGATCATTGCCGAGGGGTTGCTGACCCATGGCATCGGCACTGAAGCCGAGCGGGAAGCAGCAGTGATTCGGGTGCTGGAGGAAGTCGGCCTCGATCCACAGAGCCGGCATCGTTATCCCCACGAGTTTTCCGGTGGGCAGCGCCAGCGCATTTCCATCGCCCGCGCACTGGTGCTGGAACCGGCGCTGATTCTGCTTGATGAACCGACCTCGGCGCTCGATCGTACGGTGCAAAAGCAGGTGGTGGAGTTGTTGCGGCAATTGCAGATCAGGCATGGGCTGACCTATTTGTTCATCAGCCATGATCTGGCGGTGGTGCATGCGTTGGCGCATGACTTGATGGTGATCAAGGATGGCAAAGTTGTTGAGCAGGGTTCGTCGCGGGAGATTTTCGCCGCGCCCAAACACCCCTACACCCAGGAACTTCTGAACGCCTCCGGCCTCAAGTCCGACACAAAACCCTGTAGGAGTGAGCCTGCTCGCGATAGCGGTATTCCAGTGATATAGATTTTGCTGACACGACGCCATCGCGAGCAGGCTCACTCCTACATGGGATCGGTGGGGTTTGAAATTTATTTTTCAGGCACTGCATCCAAACACCTCCGTCACGGGTAGTCCCTGTAACAGCCCTCTTCGGCTGCCAGCGATCTACCCTTTTCGGAGAAACATACTGATGAACATCACCCAGTTGATCTGCCTCACCGGTTTGCTCACCGCCAGCGCCTCAACCTTCGCCCAAAGCAGCTATCCCGACGCGATCAAAGTCCCGGACGGCCACAAGATCGCGATGGAGACCACCGGGGTCGGCGAGATCACCTACGAATGCCGTGACAAAGCCAATACCCCGGGACAGACCGAGTGGACCTTTGTCGGCCCGAAAGCGGTGCTCAATGATCGCAGTGGCAAACAGGTCGGCACCTACTTCGGCCCGCCGGCCACCTGGCAGGCCAAGGACGGTTCGAAAGTCACCGGCACACAATTGGCCGTAGCGCCGTCGACTCCGGGCAACCTGCCCTATCAACTGGTCAAGGCCAATCCCGCCGAAGGCAAAGGCGCGATGACGGGTGTGAGTTACATCCAGCGGGTCGCGCTCAAGGGCGGCGTGGCGCCGGGCAGCGAATGTACGGCGGCGAACAAGGGCAAGCAGGAAGTGGTGAAGTACCAGGCCGATTACATCTTCTGGGCGGCGAACTGATTCCTGGCACCACTGATAAACCCTGTGGGAGCGAGCTTGCTCGCGAAGGCGGAGTGTCAGTCAACACAGTCTTCTCTGACCGGCCGCCTTCGCGAGCAAGCTCGCTCCCACAGTGGACAATGTGTTCTGGATGTTTGGGGAATGTGAGCTAGATTGCACGACATGCCTTTAGCCGAATCCGTTTTCGATTACGAAGCCCGCCTCGCTGCCTGTGCCCGCGGCGAGCGGTCGGCCCTGCGCGATTTGTATGTGCAGGAAGGCCCGCGTCTGCTCGGTGTGGCCAAGCGCCTGGTGCGCGACACGGCGCTGGCGGAGGACGTTGTCCATGAGGCGTTTATCAAGATCTGGAACGGTGCGGCGGGGTTTGACCCGGCGCGCGGTTCGGCGCGTGGCTGGATGTTCAGCGTGACCCGGCATCTGGCGCTGAATCTGCTGCGCGATCACGGACGGGAAACACCATTCGACGAAGCTCACGAGGTGGCTGCGGAGGATAACGACTTCGACGCCCAGGCACATTCGGCGCGCATCCACCGTTGCCTGGAACAACTGGAGCCGCAACGCCGCCACTGCATCCTGCATGCCTATGTCGACGGTTACAGCCACGCGCAGATTGCCGCGCGCCTCGACACGCCGCTGGGCACGGTCAAAGCGTGGATCAAACGCAGCCTCAACGCCTTGCGGGAGTGCATGGGATGACCAGCGAATCGGCACAGGAACGGGATGAACTGGCCGGCGAATATGTGCTCGGCACATTGCCTGCCGAACAGCGGATCGAAGTACAACGGCGCTTGCCGAATGAACCCGAGTTGCGTGCCGCGGTGGATGCCTGGGAACGGCGCCTGCTGGAGCTGACGGATCTGGCCGAACCGCAACAACCGTCGGCGCAGTTGTGGCCGCGCATTGAGCGCAGTGTCGAACGACTCACGCCGAAAGCACCCTCGACTTCATGGTGGAACCTGCTGCCGCTATGGCGCGGATTGAGTGCTGCCGGATTGGTCGCCACGTTGATTCTGGGTTCGATCCTGCTGACCCAGACCACGCCGAAACCAAGCTTTCTGGTGGTGCTGGTCGCGCCGCAGGACAAGGCGCCGGGCTGGGTAATCCAGGCGAGCAATTCGCGGGAGATTCAGTTGATACCGCTGGGTGTGGTCGAAGTCCCGGCGGACAAGGCACTGGAATTCTGGACCAAGGCTGATGGCTGGCAGGGGCCGGTTTCGCTAGGTTTGGTCAAGCCGGGGCAGGCCCTGTCGGTGCCGCTGGACAAGCTGCCGCCGCTGCAACCGAACCAGTTGTTCGAACTGACGCTAGAGAGCGCCAACGGCTCGCCGATCGGCAAACCGACCGGGCCGATTCAGGCGATCGGGCGCGCAGTGAAGGTGCTGTAAGGCTCTGCTCTGCGGCTTCTGGCAAACATCATCGGCATCGATGTTTACAATCACGGCAATGAAGTTCTCATAAAAAATCCCGGGGGTAACATCTGCTCCATACCAACCAATAACACCCCGGAGCACACCATCATGAAACGCCAGACTCTTCTCAGCATCGCTTTCTCGGTTTTCGCAGTTAACGCTTTCGCCGCTACCCCGGCCCACACAATGATCGCCGCCGACGGCTCCGATCGTCTGTACCAGAACGCTGTTGCGGCGGATGGTTCTGATCGTCTGCAGGGCAACACTGTCGCCGCTGATGGCTCTGATCGTTTGCAGGGCAACACTGTCGCCGCTGATGGTTCTGATCGTCTGCAGGGCAACACTGTCGCTGCTGATGGCTCTGATCGTCTGCAGGGCAACACTGTCGCCGCTGATGGTTCTGATCGTCTGCAGGGCAACACTGTCGCCGCCGATGGCTCTGATCGTCTGCAGGGCAACACTGTCGCCGCTGATGGCTCTGATCGTCTGCAGGGCAACACTGTCGCCGCCGATGGCTCTGATCGTCTGCAGGGCAACACTGTCGCCGCCGATGGCTCTGATCGTCTGCAAGGCAACACCGTCGCCGAAGGTGGCGCAGATCGTTTGAACGAACTTCGCAACGCTTGAATGAAGTGGAACATCGCAACAACCCAGAGAAACCCGGCGCACGTCAGCCGGGTTTTTTACGTCCGTCTGTTTTACCTGCCCTTGGCCATGCAGCGCCTGTAGCGCTCATCCACCCGTTTGGCGAACCACGCCGTAGTCAGCTTGCGAGTGATTTTCGGGCTTTGCAGCACGATCCCCGGCAGCACTGCACGGGGCAATGATTTACCTTCAGCCTTTTGCGCCAGCTCAAAAACGCGTTGATAGAGTCTGGTCTCTTCGAATTCCAGGGTTTTGCCCTTCTCCAGTTGATCGCGAATGGTCGGGTTGCGCATGCCCAGCGACTTGCCGAGAGTGCGTACCGCCAGTTCCGTGCCGCCGGGCATGATCGAGTCGTAGCGGATCAGGTCGCCATCGAGCGCCAGTGGGATGCCCGAGGCGCGACTGACCGCATTCTGAAACGCGGCATTGCGACTGGCGTACCAACCAGCGTTGAAGTCGGCAAAGCGATACAGCGGCTCGCGGTAACTCACCGGATAACCGAGCAAGTGCGCGATGCCGAAATACATGCCTCCGCGACGGCTGAACACTTCACGGCGGATCGTGCCGTCCACCGGGTACGGATAATCCTTGGCGTGCTGCTCGGCAAACTCGATGCTGACCTGCATCGGCCCGCCAGTGTGCACCGGGTTGAAGCCGCCGAACAGCGTGCGGCCCATGGGCACCCTGCCGATGAAATCATCGAAGATTGCACTCAGTTCTTTTTCACTGCGCGCTGCGTTCAGGCGCTCGCTGTAGGTCTTGCCGTTGGTTGAACGCACTTGCAGAGCACCGCTGACCAACAGGCTGGGGATGTGCACTTTGGCGGCGCGGCGGTCGATTTCGTCGCGAGCGATTTTACCCAGGCCGGGCACCGTGGGGTCGGCCTGAAAAGTGGATTCCTGTTCGGCAACGGCCAGCACCGAGCAGAGGTTTTGCGTGGTCGGGCTGATGTTCTGCGCGGCAAACGCGGCATAGATATCAGTGGCCCAGCCTTGGCGATCCGCGGTCTTGGCCGGCATCAGTCGCACGATCTCAGCCTTGACTTCAGCAGGCGCACGGGGCACCGGTTCCTGGCTGCGCTGCCCGGCGCAACCGGCGAGCACCAGCAGTGCAGCGAGCGTGATCGGTAATCGAAAATTGTGCATGAAGCCTCATCCAGTCCGTTGTGCCGTGTTCACCATACGATCAATGGTGTGGCGCAGGCTAGGACTGCGCTGATTTGGCGCTGTTCCCTGAATGTTCATCTCCCTGTGTCGCCAAGTGCCTTGAAATAGAGCTCTCCAAGACTAATGACAAACTGATTGCAAAACGTTACTGAGAAAACCTATCATTTGCACCTGGAGTCGCATTTGCGCAAGGAGTTCCCGCGCCGCCCTTATTTTTCTCACTGGCCGTGCGCCTCCAGGTACATACATGTCCGCTCCAGCTCGACTCGCCGTCCCGTTTCGCCCGACGCTTCTCGCCCTGCTGTGCTCCCTGACTGTCACCGCTCACGCCGCTGAAGGCGATAACAAGGCGCTGGTGCTGGACGACGTCAACGTCAATGCCCAAGCCCCGACGCCGAACGCCCTGCCCCCGGTCTACTCCGGTGGTCAGGTCGCCCGTGGTGGCCAGCTTGGCGTGCTCGGCAATCAGGACATGATGGACGTGCCGTTCAGCGCCGCCTCCTATACCGAACAATTGATTCAGGATCAGCAGGCCGAAGACGTTGCCGACGTGTTGCTCAACGATTCGTCGGTACGGCAGGCCTCGGGTTTCTCCAACCAGGCGCAGGTTTTCATGATCCGTGGCCTGCCACTGAACGGCGACGACATTTCCTATAACGGCCTGTACGGCGTGCTGCCACGGCAGATCATTTCCACCGATGCGCTGGAGCGCGTGGAAGTGTTCAAAGGCCCGAACGCCTTTATCAACGGTGTGACCCCGACCGGTTCCGGCATCGGCGGTGGCGTCAACCTGCAGCCAAAACGTGCCGGTGACGTGCCATTGCGTCGTTACACCACCGACATCAACAGCGAAGGCCGCATCGGTCATCACTTCGACATCGGCCAGCGCTTCGGTGAAGACAACCGCTTCGGCGCACGGATCAACCTGTCGCAGCGCGAAGGCGACACCGGTATCGATCACGAGAACCAGCGCTCGAAACTGTTCGCCATCGGCCTCGACTATCGCGGTGATGCCCTGCGCATCTCTGGCGACTTCGCCTATCAGAAAGAACGCGTCAACGGTGGCCGCAACTCGGTCAACCTCGGCACCGCCACGCACATTCCGGACGCGCCGTCGGCCGACACCAACTACGCGCCGAAGTGGGGCTACACCGACATCGAAGACACCTTCGGCATGCTCCGCGCCGAGTACGACCTGAACGACAACTGGACCGCCTACGCCGCCGGCGGCGCCAAGCACACCCGTGAAGTCGGGAATTACAACTCGACCACCCTGGTCGGTAACAACGGCGCCTCGTTCACCACCGGCTCGTTCATTCCGCACGATGAAGACAACACCAGTGTGATGGCCGGCCTCAACGGTAAATTCGATACCGGTCCGGTCAGCCACAAGCTCAACTTCGGCCTGACCGGCATCTGGGCCGAACAGCGCAGTGCCTATGATTTCGACCTGACCCAATACGCCAACAACATCTATCACCCGGTGCAAACACCGTCGCCAGTGGGCAATTTTGCCGGCGGCAACTTGAATGATCCGGGCATCGTCGGCAAGACCTTCAACCGCAGCATTGCGATTTCCGACACCCTCGGTTTCTTCGACGATCGCCTGCTGGTCACCGCCGGCCTGCGCCGTCAGCAACTGGTGGTGCAAGGTTACAACTATGCCAGTTGGGGCAGCGGCGATCGCAAGTCGAGCTACGACGAATCGATCACCACCCCGGTGTACGGCGTGGTGTTCAAACCGTGGGAACATGTGTCGTTCTACGCCAACCACATCGAAGGCCTGGCCCAGGGCCCGACCTCGCCGACCAGTTCCGGTGGTTTCCGTGTGACCAACGGCAACGAAGTCTATGCACCCGCGCGTTCCAAACAGACCGAAGCCGGGGTGAAAGTCGACATGGGCACTTACGGCGCCAGCCTGGGTGTCTATCGCATCGAACAGCCAAGCGATGGTTACTGCGAAATCGACAGCGCCACCACCTGCACCTACGTGCGTGAAGGCGAGCAGGTCAACAAAGGCGTGGAAATGAACGTGTTCGGCGAGCCGATCCAGGGCCTGCGTCTGATCAGCGGCCTGACCCTGATGGACACCGAACTGAAGAACACCCTCAACGGCGCCAACGACGGTAACCGTGCGATCGGCGTGCCGACCTTCCAGTTCAACGCTGGTGCGGATTGGGACGTGCCCGGCCTGCAAGGCGTAGCGCTGAACGCGCGGATGCTGCGTACCGGCGGTCAATATGCCGATGCGGCGAACAACCTCAGTCTGCCGACCTGGAACCGTTTCGATGCCGGTGCGCGTTATGCGTTCAAGGTCTCGGAAAAGGACGTGACGTTGCGTCTGGGCGTGGAGAATCTGGCGAACAAGAAGTACTGGGAATCGGCTCAGGGTGGGTACCTGACTCAGGGTGAGCCGCGGGTTGCCAAGTTGTCCGGCACCATTGATTTCTAACGCTGAAAAGCCCCTCACCCTAGCCCTCTCCCGGAGGGAGAGGGGACTGACCGTGGTGTTCTTGCAAGCTACACCGACCTGAAATATCGAGTCGAACTCAGGTTTTGAAAGGCCCCCAATTGGCTCCCTCTCCCTCGGGAGAGGGCTGGGGTGAGGGGCCACTATTTACGTCACACAACAGCACCCCAGCCGAACACCATCAAAACAGCCCCGTCTGGCCGATCCACTGGCCACCCTATCCTGCTGATCCATACTTGCTGCACAGCAAACGGAGGACAGCCCCATGAACCGCAGCGACGTTCTAATCATCGGCGCCGGCCCGACCGGTCTGGTGCTGGCCCTGTGGCTGAGCAAACTCGGCGTACGCGTGCGCATCATCGATAAAACCTCTGCACCCGGCACCACTTCGCGAGCACTGGCGGTGCAGGCGCGCACCCTCGAGCTCTACCGGCAACTGGACCTCGCCGACACCGTGGTGCGCAATGGTCATCGGGTGGCGGCGGCGAATTTCTGGGTCAACGGCAAACCGGTCGCGCAATTGCCGCTGAACCGCATCGGCGAAGGCCTGACGCCCTACGCGTTCGTCGAAATCTTCCCGCAGGACGAGCATGAGCGGCTGTTGATCGAGCGCCTCGAAGACTACGGCGTCACGGTCGAACGCGACACGATGCTGGAAAGTTTCGAGGAAACCGGCGACGGCCTCACCGCACATCTGCGCCTGCCCGACGGTGAACAGGAAATCTGCCAGGCCTGTTATCTGGCCGGATGTGATGGCGCCCGCTCAGTGGTGCGCAAAACCCTCGACACGGATTTTCCCGGCGGCACTTATCAGCAGATTTTCTACGTCGCCGACGTCAAGGCCAGCGGCCCGGCGATGAACGGCGAGTTGCATCTGGATCTGGATGAAGCGGACTTCCTCGCCGTGTTTCCACTGGCCGGCGAAGGCCGCGCGCGGCTGATCGGCACCGTGCGTGATGAACGTGCGGATCGCGCCGAAACCCTGGAATTTTCCGATGTCAGCAGCCGCGCCATCGAACACCTGAAAGTGCATATCGAAGACGTCCACTGGTTCTCGACCTACCGTGTGCATCACCGCGTGGCCGAGCATTTTCGCAGCGGCCGCGCGTTTCTGCTTGGCGATGCCGCGCATGTGCACAGCCCGGCGGGCGGTCAGGGCATGAACACCGGTATCGGCGATGCGATCAATCTGGCTTGGAAACTCGCTGCAGTGCTCAGCGGCGCCGCCGAACCGAGCCTGCTCGACAGCTATGAAACCGAACGCATTGCCTTCGCCCGCAGGCTGGTGTCGACCACCGATAAAGTCTTCAGTTTCGTCACCGCCGAGGGGCGCATGGCCGATCTGCTGCGCATGCGTGTGGCACCGTTCCTGATCCCGAAAATGGCCTCGTTCGAGGCCAGTCGCGAATTCCTTTTTCGCACGGTGTCGCAAGTCACCCTCCACTATCGCGGCATGCCGCTGAGCCAGGGCGCGGCCGGTCACGTCCACGGCGGTGACCGTTTGCCCTGGGCGCATGATGGTGAGGGGGATAATTACGAACCGCTGAGACAGCCGTGCTGGCAGGTGCATGTGTACGGCGACACCAGCGACGAAATGATTGCCTGGTGCAATGAACACCATTTACCGCTGCATGTGTTCGACTGGCGCCCGGCGTTTGAAACGGCGGGATTGGGGCGCAACGGCTTTTATCTGCTGCGCCCGGATACCTATGTGGCGATTGCCGAGAACAGCGCGGATCCGAAGGTGATTGAACGCTATTTCCGCGATCACGGCATCCGGCCGTTCTTCAACTGCCCCTGACCCACCACAATCCCCTGTAGGAGTGAGCCTGCTCGCGATAGCGTCGTATCAGTCAACATTGATGTCGGTTGACAAGACGCTATCGCGAGCAGGCTCACTCCTACATTTGGGTTTGCGGTGTTGCTTAGATCCCGGCCAATGCCAGATCCATCGCAAAGTAAGTGAAGATCAAATCCGCACCCGCCCGTTTGATCGCGCCCAGGCTCTCGCGCACCACACGATCCTCATCAATCGCCCCGGCCTGTGCGCCGAACTTGATCATCGCGTACTCGCCGCTGACCTGATACGCCGCCAGCGGCAGGTTCGAGGCCTCGCGGATGTCGCGAATGATGTCGAGGTACGCGCCGGCCGGTTTGACCATCAGCGCATCGGCGCCTTCCTGCTCGTCGAGCAGCGATTCACGCAGGGCTTCGCGGCGGTTCATCGGGTTCATCTGATAGCTTTTGCGGTCGCCTTTCAGCGCGCTGCCACCGGCTTCGCGGAACGGGCCGTACAGCGCGGAAGCAAATTTGGTCGAATAAGCCATGATCGGAATCTGCGTGAACCCGGCCGCATCCAGCGCCTGGCGAATCGCTCGCACCTGACCGTCCATCGCCGCCGACGGCGCGATCACGTCAGCACCGGCGCGGGCCGCCGCCACAGCTTGCTTGCCGAGGTTGATCAGGGTCTGGTCGTTGTCGACTTCATGGTTGTGCATCACGCCGCAGTGGCCGTGATCGGTGTATTCGCAAAAGCAGGTGTCGGACATCACGATCATCTCCGGCACTGCGTCTTTGGCAATGCGCGACATGCGCGAGACCAGGCCTTCTTCGCGCCAGGTGTCGCTGCCGTTGCTGTCCAGATGGTGGGACACGCCGAAGGTCATCACCGACTTGACGCCGGCACGGGCATAGCGCTCGATTTCGCTGGCCAGCTTGCGCTCGGGAATGCGCATCACCCCGGGCATGCTTTTGATTGGCACGAAGTCGTCGATTTCCTCTTCGACGAAAATCGGCAGCACCAAATCATTCAGGCTGAACTCGGTTTCCTGGAACAGGCTGCGCAGGCTCGCATTGCGGCGCAGACGGCGGGGACGTGCTTCGGGGAACTGACTGGACATGGGGGCCTTTCCTGAAAACGGCAGATGAGACGAAAGTCGTAGGGGGCGAAGCTTATGCCTTGCGGGGGTTGGGGTACAAACCTGGATCAATCAAGAGTGCATTACCGGGGGTGCAATAATCGCTGTGACACAACAAATCCCCTGTGGGAGCGAGCTTGCTCGCGAAGTCGGTGTATCAGCAATAGAAATGCTGGCTGACACGACGCCTTCGCGAGCAAGCTCGCTCCCACAGGGTTATGTGTGCAGCCCTGAGATTACGAGGGGATGGTCAGGCCGCGAATGACCGCTGGGCGGGCGAGGAATCGCTCAAGCACACGAGTGACATTCGGGAAGTTCTGAATGCCGACCAGATCACCGGCCTCATAAAACCCGATCAGGTTACGCACCCACGGAAACGTGGCGATATCGGCAATGGTGTAGCGCTCACCCATGATCCAGTCACGGCCCTCGAGCCGGCCATCGAGCACTTTGAGCAGGCGTTTGCTTTCATCGACATAACGATCACGCGGACGCTTGTCCTCGTAATCCTTGCCGGCGAATTTGTTGAAGAAACCGAGCTGGCCGAACATCGGGCCGATGCCACCCATCTGGAACATCAGCCACTGAATCGTTTCGTAGCGCAGCGCGCCTTCCTGGGCCAGCAACTGGCCGCTTTTGTCGGCCAGATAAATCAGGATCGCACCGGATTCGAACAGCGGCAGCGGCTTATCTTCGGGACCATGGGGATCAAGGATTGCCGGGATCTTGTTGTTCGGGTTCAGCGACAGGAACTCCGGTGACAACTGATCATTACTATCGAAAGCGACCTTGTGCGGCTCGTACGGCAGGCCGATTTCTTCGAGCATGATCGAGACTTTCACGCCGTTGGGCGTGGGCAAGGAATAGAGCTGAATCCAGTCTGGGTACTGCGCCGGCCATTTCTGGGTGATCGGGAACGCGGACAGATCGGTCATGGGAAGCATCCAGTCACAAATTAAAGCCTGATCATAATGTAGGCCTGCTGCAGCGCCTACACGAACGGTAACATCCTGTCGTTAACCTGCGTCCAAGCCCTTGAAAGATGCCGTTAGAGTGCCACGCACTCGCTCGGATCGAACCAACGGGCCTCAGAGGACTCTGAGCTATGTCTTTCTCGCAGAGGAAGCTGTTCACGACAGGGAAAACACCCGGTGCTGGGAGCCCGCGGTGTAAAGGTTTGTCAGCCTTAATTGAATCAGCTGAAGAACTTTCTATTTGATGACGAACCTTATGCGTTTCGCCAAACGTTTCAAACATCGCGCGTATGTGGCCCTGCCTTCCCTGCTGGCCGTCAGTGCGCTGTTCCTTTCGCTTGAGTCCAGCGAAAGTCGCGCGCAACCGGCGGACGGCACCCAGACACTGGTGTTCCTGCGCCATGCGGAGAAACCCGAAGGCGGTCTCGGCCAGCTCAACTGCCAGGGCCTGAACCGCGCCATCGACCTGTCGACGCTGCTGCCGGAGAAGTTCGGCAAGGCTGACTACGTGTTCGCCGCCAACCCTACGCGCAATGTCGAGGAAGGAGAGCTGGACAATTCCTACAGCTACATTCGCCCACTGATGACCATCAGCCCCGCCGCGATCAAGCTCGGCCTGCCGGTGAATATCGAGTTTTCGGCCAACGACACCAGTGACCTGGCCCGCGAACTGCTGGAAGACAAGTATCACAACTCGACGATCTACACCGCGTGGTCCCACGGCTATCTGCCGGAGCTGATCAACAAGGTGGCCGGCAAAGCGGTCGGCGAGAAACAGAACATCACCGAGGACTGGGCGGGCAACGATTTTGACTCGCTGTATGTACTGACCCTGACCTGGCACAACGGCAAGGCCAGTCTGCAGAGCCACAGCTACAAGCAGGGGCTGGATCATGGCAAGGAAACCTGCCCGACCTGAGTCTTGTATGGCCTGACCCGACTCCTTCGCGAGCAGGCTCGCTCCCACATTGGATCTGCGTGAAATACAAATCCCCTGTGGGAGCGAGCCTGCTCGCGAAGAGGCCAGCCGCTACAACCTCAATCTTTTTGGCTGACCCGCTCGCGCAAATACTCAAGCACCGCCCCACGCTCCCCGGCAAACTCGATCCGCCCGCCCTTCTTCTCGCGCTGAAACACATACATCGGGTCGTAATAGTCGCGCAGCAATACGCCGATCCACTCACGGAACAGCTCGACCGAACCGCTGTGCGCCTGTTCGGCCAGTGCCGCTTCCATCTGCAAATACATGCGCTGATAACGCTCGCCACCCAGGCGACGCTGAATATTGTTCAGGCTGGAAATCAATCGCTCGGCGTACAGCGCAAAGCCCTGCTCACCATGCACCGCAACGAATTCGGCATGCAGGTCAATCACATAATCCTGCAGGATTCGCTCGACCCGATTGTCGAGGCTGTCCTCCAACCATACCAGCGGGGCCGCTTGCATGCCCCTGTACAAAGGCAATGGCAAGGCACAACTGCCGACCACCCGGCTCTCGTCCTCCAGAACAAATTGCCCGATCCCGCCAGCGCGTTTTTTCAGCACGTCAACGGCCAGGCGGTTTTCGAAATCGATGTTGGTCGGTTGCTCGGTGGCGCGCTTGCCGAAACTCGAGCCCCGATGATTGGCATGGCCCTCCAGATCCAGGCCATTGCTCAACTGCACCAGCACTTCGGTCTTGCCGGTGCCGGTCATGCCGCCGAGCAGAACCAGTTCGCATTCGGCAACAGCCTGATCGACCGTTTCCAGGAGGAATGTGCGCATGGCCTTGTAACCGCCGCCGACACGCGGGTAATCGATGCCGCCCTCGTCCTTGATCCATTGCTGAACAATCTGTGAACGCAGGCCGCCGCGAAAACAATACAAATAGCCATCAGGATTGTTACGGGCAAACTCGACCCAGCCTTGAATGCGCTGCTCCCGGACCTCGGCGGACACCAGCCGCTCACCCAAAGCAATCGCAGCTTGCTGTCCGTGCTGTTTGTAACAGGTACCCACCTGTTCGCGCTCACGGTCGTTCATCAGCGGCAGATTGACCACGCCGGGGAACGCACCGTGGGAAAACTCAACTGGCGCACGGGCATCCATCATGGGCCGGTCGTTGAGAAAAATGTCACGGTAGTCAGTGCAGTCGCGGAGCATCAAATCACCTCGACTGCGTTCGTCTGTCGCTCAACCAGTTCGCCGATTGGCGCAAGGTTCAGGCCCAGTTCGGCGGCGACGGCGAGGAACTCGGCATCGCCTTCAGGGGTAACGGCGATCAGCAGACCTCCGCTGGTTTGCGGGTCACAGAGCACGCGTTTGTGCAACTCCTGCACGCGGCCGACCTTGCTCGCATAGCTGTCGAAGTTGCGCAACGTGCCGCCGGGCACACAGCCCTGATCGAGGTAATACTCGACGCTGTCCAGACGCGGCACGCGGTCATAGGCGATACGTGCGGTGAGCTTGCTGCCATCGGCCATTTCCACCAGATGCCCGAGCAGACCAAAACCGGTGACGTCGGTCATCGCTGTAACGCCGGCGAGCTTGCCGAAGCGGCTGCCGGGTTTGTTCAGGGTGCACATCCAGTCGCGGGCCACGCCGACATCGGCGGCGCGCAATTTGCCCTTCTTCTCGGCGGTGGTGAGGATGCCGATGCCCAGCGGTTTGGTCAGGTACAACAGGCAACCTGCGGTGGCGGTGTCGTTGCGCTTCATGTGGCGCTTTTCCACCAGACCGGTGACAGCGAGGCCGAAGATCGGCTCCGGCGCATCGATCGAATGCCCGCCCGCCAGCGGAATGCCCGCGGCGTCGCATACGGCACGACCACCGCGAATCACTTCGCGCGCCACTTCTGGCGCCAGCACGTTAACCGGCCAGCCGAGAATGGCGATCGCCATCAGCGGATCGCCGCCCATCGCATAGATGTCACTGATCGCGTTGGTCGCGGCAATGCGGCCGAAGTCGAACGGGTCGTCGACGATCGGCATGAAAAAATCCGTGGTCGAGACCACACCGCGCTCGGCATCGATCTCGTACACCGCCGCGTCATCGCGCGAGGCATTGCCGACCCACAGTTTCGGATCAAGGTTCTGTGCGCCGCTGCCGGCCAGAATCACTTCCAGCACCTGCGGGGAAATCTTGCAGCCGCAACCGGCGCCGTGGCTGTATTGGGTCAGACGAATCGGCTCGCTCATGGGGGAGTCTCAGGCTGTTGATGGGGCCGATTCTAGCAGAGCACGAGGCAGCAGATTTTTGCACTGACCGAGCCTGCTCGCGAAGGCAATCGAACAGTCACCACAAGCATCGGGTTGCCAAAGAATTTACAGGCAAAAAAAACCGCCCTTACGGGCGGCTAAAAGTGCTTCGACCCTAAATCAGAAGCCAAGGCTGAAGCTGATGGTCATCGCATGGTCGTTGCTGTCGTTCGACAACTGGCCCGAGTAGCCAACCCCGAGTTTGCCGGTCGGGCTGATCTGGAAGTCGACACCCGCTTCAACGATGGCGCTGTCCTTGGCGATCGGCACACCCTGGGTGCTAAACGAAGCACCGCCGTCGATGAAGGTCAGGTCGGCATCAGGCTTGGTATCACCAAAGGCATGGCGCCAGCCGATGGCCGCGCGCGGGGTGAATTGCCCGCCGTTGGCCAGGGTGATGACTTTGCCCGCGCGTACGCCGAGGGTCGAGAAGGTGATGTCTTGATCGGCATCGGCCTCCAGGCGCCCTACTCCGCCCTTCTCCTTGGCTTTGTCAGTGTCGTAGTTGACGTAGGCGAGCCCTGCGAACGGCTCAAGGGCAATGCCACCGGCTTCAATGGTGTAACCGACTTCACCGAATACCTGGGCGCTGCGCGCATCGTAATTGGCCTTCAAGCGATCGTTGTAGCTGCCGACGCTGACGTTGCGCTTGGTCTCGATGTCGTGCCAGCTGTAAGCCGCGCCGAGGCGCACCGCCAAGGCGTCGAACTGCGAATTGAGATACGCCGCCAGGTGGTAGCTTTCGACGGTGGCATCCGAGCGACGATCATGCGCGTCGAGATCGCTGCGGGTGTAACCGGCGGCCATGCCCACGCGCCATTGGTCATCGAGTTGCTTGTCGGTGCCGAGCATGAAGCCGCTGAGGTTACGGTCGAGTTTCGCCGCGTTGCTGTCGCCATCCGACTCGCCCCAGGCACCGAGTGCACGGGCCCAGCCGACCATTTCACCGTGGCAACCGTTGCTGCTCAGTTGATTGTCACTTGGCGCCAGCGCACGGCGTGGATCATCCGCCGCGCTGCACGACGGTTGGCGCATGCGATCGTTGACTGCGTCACGCACATAACGCGAATCCTCGAGGATCGCACTGGCGGTGCTGGCGTGGATCTCACCCGACAGACTGTCGAAGGCATTACGCGCACCGGCGACACTGAGGTTGACGATCTCGTTCTGCAACGCTGCACCCGCCGGACCGTTGTTCGAGAGCGCGGTGGCGGTCCTGAACTGGTTACCGGTGGCGGCGACATCGGCGAACGAATTGCCGTTGCGGCTGACCACCAGGTTGACTGCATTGGCGTCATACACCAGTGCGCTGTTGAGGAACGCGTATTGCGGCAGGTCCGCAGCGCTGAAGGAGCCGTTCACGCCTCCGCCCGCCGTGATCAGCGAATACGTGGTGTTGCCGGTGAACGGTGCCAGCGAGTTGACTTGCAAGGCGCCGCCCAACGTTGCCGTGCCGCCGACGGCCAGTGGCGTTGCGGTTGGCGAACTGACCGTCAGCGCCAGCACGCCGTCGCTAGCGTTGGTCAGGTTACCGGCGACGCTCAGGGTTCCGGCTTCTGACCCCGAAACGACAACCCCATGGTTGACCACGGAACCGACGCTGCCGTTGCCGCTCAGACCCGCGCCGTTGGCCACGGTGACTTGCGCGCCCAGCGAAGCTCGCGCGGCGCGGCTGCCGACTTGCAGCACGCCTTGATCGACCGCGACCGTGCCGCTGAAGGGGTTATCACCGGTCAACAGCAAGGTACCAGTACCGCGTTTGAGCATCGCGCCAAGCCCGCTCAGCGATCCGTTGAACAGACCATTGGCGTTTTGTTGGAACACCAGCGTGGCGTTGTCGAGGATGTTGCCTTGCAGGCTGGTGGTATTACCGATCAACGTACCGCCGCTGACAGTGGTGCCGCCGCTGTAAGTATTGGCGCCACTGAGCACCAGCGTGCCGGAATCAAGCTTCTCGATACCGCCCGTGCCCACCAGCGGCGTGGAAATTTCCGCACTCGCGCCGGCATTGACCCGCACCGGTGCAAGGCTGCCGTCGGCGCCATTGACCGGCGTCAGCGTCCCGCCAGCCCCCGGAACCAGGCTGTAGCCGCCGGAGAGGAATTGCAGGCCGGTGAAGTTCTGATTGCCCTGCACGGTCACAGTACCCGCCTGGCCACCGAACACCGCGAACTGACCGTTCGAAGCGAGCGCCTGCGTACCGTTCGGGTCGGTCCAGTTAGTGCCTGGCCCCCACACGCCACTGCCGCCACCGATGCTGCCATCCGGATTGGTTTTGCCACCGTTCCAGAATTGCACCTCACCCGGCGTGCCTTGCACCAGCAGGTTGATCTGGTTGGCGATGGCGGTTTGCAGGGTCAGATTCGTCGCCGCTACCGGCAGGCTGCCGTAGACCAGACCGTTGTCGGTCAGGCTGCCGCCGTAGCTGAACAGTTGATAAACCCCGGTGCCGAAACCACCGGCATTGCTGACGTTCAGCGTACCGTCGAGGGTCAGGTTGCCAGCGACATTGACCACCGTGGTCGAACTGGTCGCCGAGCCGAGGCTGAAGTCCAGATTGGTCCCCGAGGACAGTGCCAGCGAACCGACCGACAACGGCGTCGCCGTGCCGCCACCGGCCAGCGTCGCACCATTGGCCAGTTGCACGGCGCCGCCGAGCTGGCCGCCACCGCCGATGCTCGCGCCGCTGGCGACATTGACGTTGGCGCTGTTGAGCACACCATTGACGGTCAAGCGACCAGCCTGCACCGAGGTGTTGCCGGTGAAGGTGTTGTTGCCAGTCAGGAGCAATTGGCCGCTGCCGGTTTTGTTCAGCGTACCGGCGCCGGTGAGATTGCCGGTGTAGCTGCCATCGGCGTTTTGCTCGAAGGTCAGCGTTGCGTTGTTGACGATCGCCCCTTGCAAGCTGCTGGTGTCACCGCGCGTCGTGCCGACGTTCAGCGTGGTGCCACCGCTGTAGGTATTGGCACCACTGAGGACGAGATCGCCGCTACCGTTTTTCAGCAGACTGCCGGTGCCGGTCACCGCACCGATCAGGGTGGTGTTCTGATTGCCGGCGAGGGTCAGTTGCGCGCCAAGGTTAACGGCGTTGGCCAGTTGCAGCGCTGAAGTGCTGTCGAGGGTGCCATTGCCGGTGACGTTGAGCGCCCCGCTGCTGATCGCACTGTTGTTGCCGAGAATCAGCGTGCCGCCCGCAAGCTGAGTGCCACCGCTGTAAGTGTTGTTGCCGTTGAGGGTCAGGCTCGAGGCGCCGGACTTGATCAGGCTGCCGCTGCCGCTGACCACGCCGCCGAGAGTCAAGGCGTTGGAACCGGTAACGGTCAAACCACCGTTGACGACCACGTCGTTGCTCAGACTGACGGCCGCGTTGCTGTCCAGCGCTGTGCCGTCAGCAGCGGTCAACACGCCAGTGCCGAGCGCCGCGTTGTTGCCAACCACGATCTTGCCGCCGTTGAGCGCGGTGCCGCCGGTGTAGCCGTTGGCCGCGTTGAGCACCAGCGTACCGCTGTCGTATTTGCCCAGCGTGCCGCTGCCGTTGAGCGCGACGCCGATGGTTGCCGTGGCGTTCGGGTCAACCCGCACCGTGGCATTGCCCAGTGAACCATTGACCAGGTTCAGCGAACCCGCTGTGCCATTCACCAGACTGTAGCCATCAGTGACGAACTGCATGCCGGTGATGGTTTGCGCGCCATTGACGGTCACTGTGCCGGGCGCGCCCTGGAACACCGCGAAGCTGTTGGTCCAGGCCTGATTGGTGGTGCCGTTGACGTCGGTCCAGTTGGTGGTGCCGGTACCCCAGGTGCCAATGCCGCCCTCCACCGAACCGTTGGCCACCAGTTGGTTGCCGTCCCAGAACTGCACGGTGACGCCCGGTGCGGTGACCAGCAGGTTGATCTGATTGGCCAGTGCGGTTTGCAGGGTCAGATCGCCCGGCGTCACGCTGCCCGGCAGCGTACCGAAGAGCATGCCGTTGTCGGTCAGGCCGCCGGTGTAGTCGATCAGGCGATAGACGCCGCTGCCGAAACCGCCGATGTCGCTGACGTTGAGGGTGCCGTCGAGGGTCAGGTTGCCGCCGACATTGACCAGCGCATTGCCGCCGCCGGACACCGGTGTGCCGAGGCCGACGTCGAAGTTGGAATTGCCGTTGAACAGCAGCGAACTGACGCTCAGCGTACTGCCGGTGACGCCCGCCAGATGACCGCCATCGGCCACCGTCACGGCACCGGTCAACGTGCCGCTGCCACCGAGGGTGCCGCCGCTGTTGACCAGCACGTTGCCACTGGCCAGTGAGCCGTTGACCTGCAAGGTGCCGGCGTTGACGTTGGTGTCGCCAGTCAGGTCGCTGATGCCGCTGAGGGTCAGGGTGCCGCTGCCGAGTTTGCTCAGGCTGCCGTCACCGCTGAGGATGCCGGCGAAGGTGCTGCTGACATTGTTGCCGCCGAGGCTCAACGTATTGCCAGTGCCGATCAGCGCCGTGCCGCTGCCAGTCAGGCTGGCGAGGCTGCCGGAAGCACCGAGATTAAGCGCCGCGCCACCCGCGAGATTGACCGTAGCGTTGTTGCCCAGCGCTGCGCCGTTCAGCGTGGTCAGGCTGCCGGACGCCACATCGAAGATGCCGCTGAAGGTGTTGTTGCCACTCAGCGTCACGTCGGCCAGACCATTTTTGGTCAACGTGCCGACACCGGCGATGACACCGCCGAGGGTCAGATTGTTGTTACCGGCCAGGGCCAGATTGGCATTGACGTTGAGGCTGTTGGCCAGCACCAGCGGCGCGGAGTTATCGAGGGTGGAGGCGCCGGCCACGGTCAGCGCGCCACTGCCCAGCGACGCGCCTGTACCAAGGGTCAGCGTACCGGTATTCAGCGTGGTGCCACCGGAGTAAGTATTGATGCCGTTTAGGGTCAGGTTCGACGCACCGTTCTTGATCAACCCGCCCGCGCCGCTAACCACACCTGCGAGGGTCAGATTGTTGCTGCCGGTGTTGCTCAGGTTGGCGTTGAGCACGACGTTGTTGCCCAGGCTCAGCGCGCTGTTGCTGTCGAGCGCCGAGGCGCCGGCTACGGTGAGGTTGCCCAGACCCAGCGCCGAGTTGCTGCCGGCAGTCAGCGTGCCCGCGTTGAGGGTGGTGCCGCCGAGGAAGTTGTTATTGCCGCTGAGGGTCAGGTTGGCGGCGCCGTTTTTGCTCAGGCTGCCGGCGCCGTTGACTGTACCGGCCAGGGTCAGATCCGCCGTGCCACCGACGCCGAGGTTGCCGGCCAGGTTGACCGCGTTGTTTACCGAAACCGCAGTGCTCGCATCCAGCGTGGTGCCGCCCGCCGCGTTCAACGTGCCGGAACCCAGCGCCGAGTTCGACGCCAGAATCAGTCCGCCGGCGTTCAGCGCCACCGGGCCAAGGAAGGCGTTGTTGCCGCCGAGGGTCAGGTTCGCCGTGCCGGTTTTGATCAGGCCGCCGGTGCCGCCAATCACGCCGTTGAGGGTCAGTGCATTGCTGCCGACCACGGTGAGATTGCCGTTGAGCGTCGCGGCGTTGGCCAGTGTCACCGCTGCGTTGCTGTCCAGTTGCGTACCGGCATTCGCCGTCAACGTACCGGTACCGAGCGCCGTATTGCTGCCGACGATGATCTTGCCGCCGTCCAGTTGCGTGCCGCCGGTATAGGTGTTGGCACCACCGAGCACCAGGGTGCCGGCGTCGAGTTTATTGAGGATGCCGCTGCCATTGATATTGGCATTGATGGTCGCCGTCACGCCCGGATCGACGCGCAACGAAGTAGTGCCGCCAGTGCCGTTGACCGCCGTCAGTTGCCCCGCCGCACCGTTGACCACGTTGTAGCCATCGGTGAGGAATTGCATGCCGGTGAATGCTTGCGTGCCGTTCACCGTCACCGTGCCGGCGGTGCCCTGGAACACCGCGAAGTCGCCGGCCCATGGTTGATTGACCAGACCGTTGGCATCGGTCCAGTTGGTGCCGACCGCATTCCACGTGCCGCTGCCACCGTCGACCACGCCGTTGGCAATGGTCTGGCTGCCGTCCCAGTAACGGATGTTGACGTTCGGTGCCGACACTTGAATGTTGATCTGATTGGCCACCCCGGTTTGCACCAGCAGATCGCCGAGGCCGTAGCCGACCGGCACGCTGGCCACGTCCAGACCGAGGTTGGTCAGGGCGCCGGTGTAGTTGAACAGGCGATACACGCCGACGCCAAAACCGCCGGCATCAGTGACGTTGAGATTGCCGTCGAGGGTGAGATTGCCGCCGACGTTCATCAGCGACGCGGTCGACGGTGTGCCCAGTGCCACATCAACGTTGCTGCCGGCGCCAAGAGTCAGGGCACTCGCCGACAAGGTGTTGCCCGACGACAACGCCAGATGCCCACCGTTGTTGATGTTGACCGCGCCGAGCGCAGAGCCGGTACCGGTCAGCGTGCCACCGGTATTGACGTTGACTTGCGCACTGCCCAGCGAACCAGTGAGATTCACGATACCGCCATCGATCGCGGTGTTGCCGGTAATGCCGTTGATCCCGGTGAGGTTCAGCGTGCCAGTGCCGACTTTGACCAAGCCGCCGCTGCCGCTGAGATCACCGTCGAAGGTGCTGGTGACGTTGCCGCTGCCGACGGTCAGCAGGTTGCTGCCGGTCAGTTGCACACTGCCGCTGCCGGTCAGCGCGCCGAGGCTGGCGTCACTGCCCAGATTCAACCCTGCACCGGCACTGATGTTGACGCCGGAGGTGTTACCCAACGCGTTGGTATTGAGCGTGGTGACGCTGCCCGAGACGATATTCAGCGCGCCGGTGAAGGTGTTGTTGCCGGCCAGAGTCAGGTCAGACAAACCATTTTTGGTCAGGCTGCCGGCGCCGTCGATGATGCCGTTCAAGCTCAAATCGTTATTGCCGGCCACGGTCAGCCCAGCGTTCAAAGTAACCGCGTTACCGATGCCAAACGAAGCGCTGTTATCCAGCGTTGCCGCGCCACCGACGATTAATGCGCCGCTGCCCAGACCGTTGGCATTGCCCAGGGTCAGCGTGCCGGCATTGAGCGTGGTGCCGCCGCTGAACGTGTTGTTGCCATTGAGGGTCAGGTTGGCCGCGCCGTCCTTGATCAACTGGCCGGTGCCGCTGGTGACGCCGCCGAGGGTCAGGTTCTGCGTGCCGCCCACGGTCAGCGCCGCATTCAGGGCAACGGCGTTGTTGAGGCTGACCAGTGGCGAGTTGCTGTCCAGCGTTGCCGCGCCAGCGACGGTCAGCGCACCGGAACCCAGCGCCGAACTGTTGCCGACGGTCAGGGTACCGGCGTTCAGCGTGGTGCCGCCGAGGTAGTTGTTGGCGGCGTTGAGAATCAGATTGGCCGCGCCGTCCTTCACCAGACTGCCGGCGCCGCTGACCAGACCGGTCAGGGTCAGGTTCGCCGTGCCGCCGACGTTCAAAGCGCCAGCCAGCGCCACGGCATTGTTCAGGCTGACGGCGGTGTTGGCGTCCAGCGTGGTGTTGGCCGCCGCGTTCAACGTGCCGGAACCCAACGCGGTGTTGCTGCCGACGGTTAGTTTGCCGGTGTTCAACAGGGTGTTGCCAAAATAACTGTTGGCGCCGTTGAGGGTCAGGTCGGCAGCGCCATTCTTGGTCAGCCCACCGATACCGGCGACCACGCCGCCGAGGGTCAGCGCATTGGTCCCGCCCACAGTCAGGGTGCCGGCGAGGTTGACGTTGTTGGCCAGGGTGGCGACGGTGCTGGCATCGAGGGTAGTGCCGTTTGAGGCGTTGAGTGTGCCGGTGCCGAGGGCGGTGCTGGAACCGACAATCAGTGAACCGGCATTCAGCGCCGTGGTGCCGGTGTAGGTGTTGTTGCCGTTGAGGGTCAGGCTCGAAGCGCCGGTCTTGATCAAACCGTTGCTGCCACTGATCACGCCGCCAAGGGTCAGTGCGTTGGCGCCGCCAGCGGTGAGGTTGGCGTTGAGAATCACGTTGTTGTTCAGGGTCACGGCCGAACTGCTGTTGAGCGTGCCCGCACCTTCCACCGACAACGCGCCGGTGCCCAGTGCTGCGCCGTTGCCGACCGTCAGGCTGCCGGCATTCAGCGTGGTGCCGCCGCTGTAGGTGTTAGTGCCGTTGAGCGTGAGATTGGCCGCACCGTTTTTCACCAGTTGGCTGGCGCCGCTGATCACCCCGCCGAGGGTCAGCGCGTTGCTGCCGCCAATGCCCAGGCTGTTGTTGAGAATGACCGCGTTGTTGAGGGTCACCGCCGCATTGCTGTCCAGAGTTGCCACGCCACCAACGGTGATGTTGCCGCTGCCGAGCGCCGCGTTGGCGCCCGCGGTGATCGTGCCCGCGTTCAACGCTACGGCACCGAGGAAGGTGTTGGTGCCGTTGAGAATCAGGTTGGACGCGCCGTTTTTGGTCAGCCCGCCGCTGCCGCTGACAATCCCGCCCAAGGTCAGGTTGGCGCTGCCACCGACGTTGAGGTTGCCGCCGAGTGAGACGGCGTTAGTCAACGCAACGGCGGTGCTGGCATCGAGCGTAGTGCCGGCTGCCGTGGTCAAGGCGCCAGTGCCCAGCGCGGTGTTGGAACCGACAATCAGCGTGCCGGCATTCAGCGCAGTACCGCCGGAGAAGGTGTTGTTGCCGCTGAGACTCAGGTTCGCGGTGCCGCTTTTGATCAGATTGCCGGCGCCGCTGACGACGCCGCTCAGGCCCAATGCCTGCGTGCCGCCAAAGGTCAGATCGCCTGCCAGCGCGACGGCGTTGGCCAGGGTCACCGCCGTGGTCGCATCCAGCGTGGTGCCCGCCGCCGCATTCAGCGCGCCGGTCCCCAGCGCGGTGTTGCTGCCAACGAACAGGCTGCCGGCATTGAGCAACGTGTTGCCGCTGTTAGTGTTGTTGCCGGTCAACGTCAGGCTGGCACTGCCGGATTTGGTGATGCCGCCGGTGCCGGACAACACGCCACCGAGGGTCAGCGCATTGCTGCCGAGCACGTTGAGCGCGCCGGTCATCGCGATGTTGTTGGCCAGAGTGACGTTGGCGGTGCTGTCGAGACTGGTACCGGCGGCCGTATTCAGCGCACCGCTGCCGAGCGAGTTGTTATTGGTCACCAGCAGGCTACCGGCGCTCAGGGTGGTGGTGCCGGTGAAACCGCTGTTGGCACCACTGACGGTCAGGCTGCCGCTGCCGGTTTTGGTCAGGCCGCTGCTGCCGCTGATCAAACCGCCGAGGGTCAGTGCGCCGGTGCCGCCGGCGGTCAAGGTGCCGCCGAGGCTGATGGCGTTGGCCAGGCTGATGGTGCCCGGTGCGCTCAACGTCGTCGCGCCGGTCACGTTGAGGGTGCCAGTACTGAACGCCTGATTGTTGCCCAACTGCACCGTGCCGCCATTGAGCGTGGTGTTACCCAGATAGGTGTTGGCGGCACTGAGGTTTAGCTGGCCGGTACCGGCCTTGGTGAAACCGCCGCTGCCGGAAATCACCCCGCTCAGGGTGGTCGCGTTGGTGCCTTGCACCGTCACGCCACCAGCGCCGAGGGAAATCAGATTGCTGATGTTCAACCCGGCATTGCTGGCCTGCAGAATCCCGCCGTTGGAGGTGATTACGCCGCTGCCGAAGGTGGCGTTGTTGTTGAAGTTCGCGACACCGCCGTTGAGCGTGGTCGCGCCGCTGACCAATGGCCCCTGCAAGGTCCAGGTGCCGCTGTTGAGGGTCAGGTTGTTGAAGTTGATGTAGGTGGCGCTCGATGCGGTGCCAGTCCCGGTGATACCGCCGCCGACGCCAGCCGGGTTTTGCAGGATCAGGCTGTTGGTGCCGCCCGCGCCGCCATCGACCGTGCCGGTCGGCGCGAAGGTCAGGTTGATGCCGATCAAACCGCCGAGGCCGACGCTGATCTGCACGCCGTCACCGACGTTGACGCTGGAGCCGGTCACCGCAGTGAAGGTGTTGGTGCTCGCCGCGCCCATCGACACACCGCCGGTAATCGCACCGGCGTTGGTGAAAGTGTTGCCCGCCGCCGAGGTTTCGAAGGCGATCCGGCCGTTGATCACACCGGTGCTGCTGTTGGTCATGTTGACCTGCGAACCACCGTAGACGCCGATCACCGGGGTATCCGCCAACGTGATTCCGCCGATCGAGAGTCCGGTCGAGGTGATGGTGCCGTTGTTGGTGATGCTGGTGGTGCCGGTTGCCGCGTTGTTAACCGAAAGGGCCAGGCCGTCGATGCTGGTCAGGTTGAGCCCGAGCAGCATGCCCGTACCACGGATGATCCCGCTGGCGTTGTTAAGCACACTGACCGTGCTTGTTGCGCCAGTGCCGATGAACGCGCCGCCGCTCAATACCGAGACCAGGCCGAGCAGCGCCGGGTCGATAGTGCCGGAGTTGTTCAGGGAAATGTTCACCCCGGTCAGGTCCATCACATGGCCGCCGAGGGTCGCGTTCATCTGCGCGCCGCTGTTGACGTTGACCGTCAGGCCACTGGTGGCGCTGGAAAAATTATTGAGAAACAGCGGCAGGCTCGGCACGCCGGTACAGGTCACCGTTGAACCCGCCGTGGAGCACGTGGCCAACGCAGGTGCGCTGACGCCGCCGAACAACAGCCCGGCAACGCTCAAGTGCACAGCAAGGGAAAGAGGGGAAAAGCGCGAAACGAGGGCGACACCAAACCTTGCTTCCACGGGCTACTCCTTGTCGTGGCCAATTTCTTCCTTGAGCGCGCGAAGAGCCGTGCTTATTCCACACGCGAATCAAGACTGCGACGGTCATCACAAAACCGCTTAACTGGAGACAAAGCTAGTAGACGCCCAGCAATGGGGCACGGATTAAATGGTGTTAATACTTTAATACTAGAGGGGTCTGGGATCAGGGTTTCAGCCCGCAAGCGCTGGTCTTGAGGGCGATACAACACCTGTGGGAGCGAGCTTGCTCGCGAATGCGTTGTGTCAGCTTGCGGATACTTTTCTGATACCCCGCCTTCGCGAGCAAGCTCGCTCCCACAGGGAACTGTAGGGTCTGCAAACCCGCGCCTGACCGATCCATCAGGAAATACTGAAAAAGGACAGATTTTTCAGCCCATTGAAGGTTTTGGTACGCCTTGTGCAAACGTTTGCGTAACGTCAATACCAACGTTTTCGTAAC
This sequence comes from Pseudomonas sp. 43A, assembly GCF_013363935.1. NCBI lineage: Bacteria > Pseudomonadati > Pseudomonadota > Gammaproteobacteria > Pseudomonadales > Pseudomonadaceae > Pseudomonas > Pseudomonas sp. 43A. Next base: position 2,707,488 of record NZ_CP054880.1, on the reverse strand, counting down.
AAAACCGTACAAGCCCACGGAACACGGGCCTCGATCCGCAAAAAAGGACTTTGAATGGCCATTGCATGCCCTTTTCGCGCACCTTTCTCGTGCACGTTTGCTGTTTCCTTGCTACTGACCGGCGTTACCGGACTTCTCAGCCACAGCGCTCTGGCGCAACCGGCAAGCAAAGAAGAATCCGCCCAGGGCGAAGCGCTCAGCCCCGAAGCCAGCCCGCCGAAAAAAGGTGAGTATCTGTCGGACTGGTACAACCAGGACTTGATGTTGATTGGCAGCAAGGACATCAGCTTCGGCCCGCAACCGGCCGACGACATCTATCTGGAATACGAGTACTTCGGCCGCAAAGGCCCGTTCGAACTGTACGGCTATGTCGACATCCCGAAGATCTTCAACATCGGCAACAGCCACGATAAAGGCGTGTGGGATCACGGCTCGCCGGTGTTCATGGAGCACGAACCGCGCATCTCCATTGACTACCTCGCCGGCCGCAGCCTGGCCATCGGTCCATTCAAGGAATGGTATGTGGCGTTCGACTGGATCTACGACCACGGCAGCCGCAAAGAGAACCGCGCCAACACCCTCTACAGCGGTTTCGGCACCGACATCGATACGCACTCGCGGGTCAATCTGTCGGCCAACCTCTACGGTCGCTATCAGTGGGAAAACTACGGCGCCAGCAATGAATATTCCTGGGACGGCTATCGCGCGCAACTCAAGTACATCGTGCCGATCGACAAGTTCAGCAACGGCGCATCGCTGACTTACATCGGCTTCACCAACTTCGATTTCGGCTCGGACATCCACAAGGACAACCCGGCGCGCACCGCCAATGCGACGGTGGCGACCAACGTCTTGCTCTACTCGTTCACCCACTTGCGCTTCACCTTGGTCGGCCGCTATTTCCACAACGGCGGCAACTGGGAGGATGGCAGCGAGCTGAATTTTGGCGACGGTAATTTCCGTGCGCGTTCCAATGGCTGGGGTTACTACGCCGGCGTCGGTTATCAGTTCTGAATCAAGGAGTTTTCCATGCAAGCAATGATGCGTTTGACCTTGGCCGGTGCGGCCCTGCTCTCCTCCACCGCGTGGGCGGCCGAGACACCGATTCAACCGAAAGTCATGCTGATCACCATGTTCGCCCCCGAGGCACAAAACTGGATTGATCGCCTGGAGTTGAAGCAGGAAATCCGCGTGCCAGGCCTGTCCGCCGAGTACCCGAGCATCCGCTGCAACACGCAGCAGGTCTGCCTACTGACCACCGGTATGGGCCAGACCAACGCCGCCGCTTCGACATTGGCGTTGGCACTGTCGCCGAAATTCGACCTGCGTAAAAGCTACTTCCTGATCGCCGGCATTGCCGGGATCAGCCCGCAACACGGGACCATCGGCACCGCTGCATGGGCGCATTATCTGGTGGAGTTCGGCACACAATGGGAGATCGATTCGCGCGATGCGCCGTCGAGCTGGCCGACCGGGTATCTGGGCATCAACACCCAAGGCCCGAACGAAAAACCGCCGCTGGATTACAAGACTGAAGTCTTTGAACTCAACCCGAAACTGCAGGCCAAGGCGTTCGCCCTCAGCCACAAGGTCGAGCTGAGCGAGAGCAAGGAATCGGCGGCGTGGCGCCTGAAATATCCATCGGCCCCGGCCAATCAACCACCGGTGGTAACCCGCTGCGACACGCTGGCCGGCAACACCTGGTTTTCCGGCACACGCCTGAGCGAACGGGCCGAGGTCTGGACCAAATTACTGACCGATAACAAGGGCGAATACTGCACGACACAGCAGGAAGACAACTCGACTTACGAGGCCTTGCTGCGTGCCAGTCGCGAAGGTCTGGTCGACGTGCAACGTCTGGCCGTGGTGCGTGCCGGCTCCGATTTTGATCGTCCAGAGCCGGGCGGCAGTGAAGTGGACAACCTGCTCAAATACGCTGATCAGGGAGGCTTTGTGCCGGCGCTGGAAAACCTCTATCGCACCGGGAATCCGCTGGTTCAGGACATCCTGAAGAACTGGTCGGCCTGGGAAAACGGCGTCCCGCAATCCTGAGCCCGACACCGATCTACTGTAGGCCTTCGCCTGCTCGCGATAGCGGTGTGTCAGTTTAATCATGACTGACTGACTGACACACCGCTATCGCGAGCAGGCGAAGGCCTACAGGGGTTTTGCGGTGTATCAGGGGATAAGGATGACCTTGTCACCGCTGCCCTGATTCACATCCGCATAACGCTGTAGTCCCTCGGCCAACGGCGCCTCGACCAACCCTTGCGGCAACGGCAGTGAGCCTTCATCGAAGAACCGCCCGAACTGCTCCAGCATCGCCGCACAGGCTTCAACGCCATACAACAACGAATTGATCCCGACCACCGAACCACCCTTGCGATACAGCGCCAGTGCCGGCAATTGCACATGCCCGTCCACCGGCGCGGCGATGATCGCGATCCGGCCGAAGCTAGCCAATGCCGCCACCGACGCCGGCAGCCAGAAACCAGTGGTGTCGAAGATCACATCGGCGCCGCCGCGATACACCGCATTGACTTGCGCACCGAGGTCTTCGGGTTTATCCAGCTGAATCGTCTGATAACCCTGCGCTTGCAGCTCCACCACTTGCTCCGGGCGCCGCGCCGCCGCCAGCAACTGCGCGCCACGCACTTTTGCCAGAGCCAATGCCGCCGTGGCCACCGCCCCCCCACCGATCACCAGCAAACGTGTTTCAGCCGTTACCAGACTGCGTTCCAAAGCATCCCACGCCGTCGTGTACGGCACGCCGAGGCTGGCGGCCTGAGTAAAACTCAGGTGCGACGGTTTGTGTGCGACGCCATTGGCTGGCAGTTTGACGAATTGCGCGTGAGTGCCGTCGGCGAAAAAGCCCAGCTCACGGCCGGTGCCCCAGACCTCCTGACCGATCAACGCCTGCGGGCCTTCGACGACGACGCCGGCGAAATCGCGACCGGGAATTCGCGGCAGCGTGGTGTAGGGAAAACGGCCGAGGACGTTTTTCACATCGCTGGGATTCAGGCCGGCAGCCTTGATCTGTACCAGCACTTCGTCAGCGCCGGGTACCGGGGTCGGCACCTCGACACAGCGCAGGGAAGACAGGTCGCCGGTTTTATCGAATTGCAGTGCTTTCATGGGGACATCCACCAAAGGAAAAGAGGAAATTCAGGACAACCAACCCGCGACCAGCTGTCGGCCCATCGGCCACAACTGTTCACCGGCCAACATGCCGAGCAAACCCACCAACGCGATGGCCGGTGGCGCCGGAGAACGGAAATCCAGCGCGCCGTACAACAGGCCGACGCCCAGACCGATGGCCAGCGCAATCAGGTAGTTCATGGGGAGGAACTCCGCCGTTTGAAGGGAATGGGCAGAGTCTAGGGAATCGGCAGGTGCGGTATCGGCCAAGGACTTCTGAATTTCGGACAAGTATCGGATGCACACCACAAAACCCTGTGGGAGCGAGCCTGCTCGCGAATGCGGTGTGTCAGTGAAGGATGAGTCAGCTGATCCACCGCATTCGCGAGCAGGCTCGCTCCCACATTGGATCTGCGCTGGTTTGATTAATCCTGTTCCACTATGAATTGCGAGGGGGCGATACCCAATTCGCGGCGAAACATGTCGCTGAAACTACTGGGTGAATAGCCGAGCTCCCGAGCAATCACACTCACCGCCACCCCCTGAATCAACTCCGCCACCGCCGTCGCCAGCTGCACCTGCCGCCGCCACTCGGCGAAGCCCATGCCAAGGCTGTCCTTGAACAACCGCGCCAGCGTGCGCACGCTGGCTCCGGCATTTTCCGCATGCTGCTCGAACGGAATCTCCAGCGACGGCGCCGCCATCACTGCCTGACATAGATTCATCAAGCGCCGGTCGGAGTCGTCCGGCATCGGGATCTTCAACTGCGAACGCCGTGCGCGTTTCAGCTCCAGCAAGGCCAACCCGACCAGTGCCTCGTAATACGCCGGATCACCGCTATCACCCTGCCCCACCAGCCCGACAATCAACTCGCGCAGCAGACCGCCGACCTCGATCACCTGCACAGTCTGATCCAGCGTCGCCGCCAGCGCCGGGCGCAGGTAGATATTGCGCATCTGCAGATCCGACACCACGCGGATCCCGTGCGGCACGCCCGGCGGCAACCACACCGCGCGCTGCGGCGGTACCACCAACGCCTCGTGCGGGGTTTCGACCCACATCACCCCGCTCATCGCATACAGCAACTGCCCCCAGACATGCTCGTGCGGCTCGATAAACAAGCCGCGCGGATAGGTACGCGCCAGCGGCTGCACGGGCACATCGGTATCACTGAGATCGGGGGGCGTGGCGAGGGCCATGGCGAGCATTCATTGGGCTTGGCGGGAACGCCATGGTAACCAGTGCGCCACAGCGTCGCCAACGATAGATACCGTCGGACAATCCGAGTGAATTTTCCCGATGCGCCGCGATCCCTCTATTACCACAGGGAGGAATACGGGCTTTATGAACAACGCAAAACTGTATGTCATCGAATACACCCTTCACGGCACGCCCAAGTCGTTCATTATCCGCTCGGACAAAATGGACAACACCGAGGCGTGGCATTGGGCGAGTTGCGACGCCGGGGTCGGCCGCATCCCGCGCTTTGGCCGTGAGAAGGTGCAGAAGACCAGCAAACCGATGGCGGAAAAATTCGGCGTGGAAAACGTCGTGTGGCGACCGACCAGCTAAGCTCTGCCTGGCGATCGGCATCATTCGGGGGAATGCATCATGAGCAACATCATCAGCCCGGCGCATCTGGACTACGGCCTTGATACGTTGTTCGGGCGTATCACCAAAAGCGTGGACTGCCGCGTTGGGCTGGAGGCGGTCGCGGATGATCCGTTTTGCTTTGCCTTGCGTGTGCCGGCGCCGCTGCCGGAAGACCTCGACCAGGCGAAAACCGTGGTGGTCAGGGTTGAAGGGCGAAGGCTGCAAGGTACGGTAAGGCATGCAGAGCGGCTGGATGATGAGAGCCTGAAACTGGAAGTGGAGCCTGATTAGGCTCCACTTTTTTATGCGTGCTGTTATTTCGGATGGGCGCAATGGCAGCCTTTGCTTGAACATTCTTCGCCACTTTTGTGGTGGTGGGCGCAGGCTTCGCAGCAATAGTGTTTGCCGTGGACGGCGTAGGAATGATCGCCTTCCTTGATCGTGCATTTGCAGTTGGGGCAGTCGCATTTTCTATCGGGCATGGGACAGACTCCTTGGGTGGGGGTTGTCTGGGGCTTGAAGGGCAAGCCTTGATAACCAGTGTAGGAGCTGCCGCAGGCTGCGATCTTTTGATTTTGTTTGGGATTGGGATTGGGATTGGGATTGGGGGCATATCCGTTGCTGCGGGTGTTGCCGCTGGCGGTTTCGCTCTTACAGCGAGTCACCTTTTCCAAACGCCGAAAAGGTAACCCAAAAGGCTTTGCCCCGGCGTACGGCACTTCGCTGAGGCTCAGTGTTCCCTCGCTACGGTGTCCATCCGGGGGCATCGCCTACGGTTTGCTTCGCTGCACCTCCTCTCGATGTGTGCGGCTTCGCCGCACGGCGCTGCGCGCCTAACCCCCGGATGAACACCTACGCTCGGCCTGCCGAAGGGGCAAAAAATCAAAAGCCGAAGCAAGATCAAGAGCCAGATCAAGAGCCCCTCACCCTAGCCCTCTCCCAGAGGGAGAGGGGACTGAACGTGGTGTTTGGATGAGCTACGCCGACGTGCGATACCGTGTTGAACTCAGGTTTTGAAACAGATCAAAAGCCCCTCACCCTAGCCCTCTCCCGGAGGGAGAGGGGACTGACCGAGTTGTTTGGGAGAGCTACGCCGACGTGAAATACCGCGTTGAACTCAGATTTTGAACGGCCCACAAATCGGCTCCCTCTCCCTCGGGAGAGGGCTGGGCGGGCGGCGTTCCGATGAGGGGCAAACACACCACAAATCAAAAGCCGAACACCCGCTCTTCACCACTCAATAGGATGAGCGTTAGCTCGGCTGCAGCTCTTGATCTGTAAGGCGACGTCGGAAGGCTGAGTGGAGGGATTGATCCGGGCGTGGGAGCGCAGCGACCGTTTGGCGCAGCCAAACACAGCGAGAGTAGGTGCAGCGAAGCAAACCGGAGACGCTGCGCCCGGATCGATCCCGCAGCGAAGGGACCCCGAGCCCCAGCGAGCGGGCCGCACGTAGGAGCAAGCCTTTTGGGTTACCTTTTCGGCGTTTGGAAAAGGTGACCCGCCGTCAGGGCGGAACCCTAATCAGCAACACCCGCAGCAACGGATATGCACTCAACTCACCCAGCCTGACGCGAACTCCTATACATAAACACCAAAGCCACCCCCAAACACACCATCGCCAAAATCCGCGAACCAGACAGCTCAATCGCCGGATTCCCCAACCAGCCAAAATTATCAATCAACATCCCCATCCCCAACTGCCCGACAATCACCGCCACCGTCGCCACAGCCGTCCCCACCACCGGCACCGCCCCGACCATCACCATCATGTACACCACGCCAAACAACGCCCCGGTCAACTGCCACTTCGGCACATCCAACAGGCTCACCGCTTGGGCCGGCTCAAAAAACAAAATCAACAACCCCGTCGTCACAGCACCTACAACAAAGGTCAGCAAACTACTGCGCAACACCCCTACGCTCTCGCCCAAACGCCCATTGATCGCCGCCTGCACACTCAACACCGCACCGGCCAACACCACCACCGCCAACAAAATAACCAGACTCATCACTCACCCCCGCGCAATCAAAACCAAAGCCGCCACAATCAACCCCAACGCCAGCCACCGCTCGGCGTTGACCTTCTTGCGCGTCGCCCCGAACCAGCCGAAATGGTCAATCAACACACTCTTGCCAACCTGCCCGGACAGAATCGCAATCATCGTCATGGCAATGCCGATATGCGGTGTCGCCAACGTCAGCACCACCACATACATCGGCCCCAGAAACCCGCCGATCAACTGCCAGCGCGGCAGATCGGTCAGTGCCGGGCCTTTTTGCGGGCCGGCAAACAGCAGCAGCAAAAACAGAATCGCCGAACCCACCCCAAAGATGCTCAAGGTTGCCCACAGATGTCCGACCTGCACACCCAACGGCCCAAGCAATCCGGCCTCCACCGACAAGCCCATCCCCGCGAGAATCACCAGCGGCAGCAACAACAAGCGCAATCCGGATTTAGTCGCCGGCGCGCTAACGCTCACCTCATCCAACGTCTGCATAAACAACATTCCACTCACATAAACGATGGCGCGGATTATCGGCTGGCGAAGCTGTGCGATAAATGGGAGCATCCGGACAACACTTTTGCGCAATACGCACAGCAGGACACATCATGTACGGGCTCAATGAACTCGGATTCAAGGCACTCAGGCTGTTTGTGGCAGTGCTCGATCACGGCAGCTTCTCCGAAGTGGCCCGTCGCGAAGGTGTGGCACCCTCCTCGATCTCCCGGCAGATCCAGTTGATGGAGCAGGCGTTGAACCAGCAATTGCTCTACCGCCACACTCGCGCAGTGACGCCGACCGAAGCCGGGCGCATGCTCGGTCACCATGCGCGGCTGGTGCTGGTGCAACTGGAAGAAGCCGAACAGGCGTTGCAGGAACAGCAAAGCGAACCCACCGGTCTGGTGCGGATCAACGCCCCGGTGGTGTTCGGCCAACGGCATCTGACGCCGTGGCTGGGCCAGTTGTGTGCGCGTTATCCGAAGCTGCAACTGGATATCCAGCAGACCGACCATTACGTCGACCCGTTACAGGAAGGCGCGGATTTGCTGTTTCGCATCGGACCGCTGCACGACTCGAGCATGCAGGCACGGATTGTGGCGCCGCATCGCTTTCAGGTCGCGGCCAGCCCGGCATATCTCAAACTTCATGGCACACCGCAGAAGCCTGAAGATCTCGCGCAACACCAATGCCTGGCCTACAAGGGCGCGACCGGCCAGCAACGCTGGTTTTTCCGCCGCGACGGCAAGGACTGGACGCCGTATTCGGTGAAAGGCCCGATCACTGGCAACCACGCCGACACCCTCACCCAAGCCGCCGAGCAAGGCCTGGGGCTGGTGATGTTTCCGTCATGGCTGATTGGCGAAGCGGTGCGCGACGGCACGCTGGTGCCGGTGCTGGGGGACTATCAGGTGTCGAACAGCCTGGAACCGCAGCAGATTGCGGTGTTGTGGCCGGGGAGCCGCAGGTTGTCGGTGAAGGTGCGGACGGTGATTGATTTCTTTGTCGAATGCTTCGGCGAAGTGCCGTACTGGGATCGTCCCTGAAAGCTGAAGATCAAGAGCCCCTCACCCTAGCCCTCTCCCGGAGGGAGAGGGGACTGATTGGGGGATATTGCAGGCATGCACTGACCTGAAAGCTCTGCTGTGAATCCATAATCGACTCGATTTCTCAGGTCGATGGATGACACAAGACACCTCGGTCAGTCCCCTCTCCCTCCGGGAGAGGGTTAGGGTGAGGGGCTTCTCAAGCGGTCAAATACGGAACTGACCCACGAGTTTGCCCAGGCGCTGCCCCAGCTCCGCCAAACTACGCGAAGTCTGTGCACCCAGCTGCGTCTCATCGGCCACGCTGTCCACCGCCACCGCAATCTGATGCACGCTGCGATTGATCTCTTCCGCCACCGCCGTCTGCTCTTCCGCCGCACTGGCAATCTGCGCGTTCATCGAGTTGATCGTCGCGATCAGTTCGGCCATCGCATCCAGCGAAGCCCCGGCCTGATTGGCCTGCTGTGAAGTGCCGTCACCCGCTTCGCTGGAACGGCGCATCGCCTCGACCGCCGATTGCGTGCCCGCCTGCAAACGATCGATCATGCCCTGAATTTCCTGGGTACTGATCTGCGTACGACTGGCCAATGCCCGCACCTCATCCGCCACCACGGCAAAGCCGCGTCCGGCCTCGCCAGCGCGCGCCGCTTCGATCGCGGCGTTCAGCGCCAGCAGGTTGGTCTGTTCGGCGATCGAACGAATCACCCCGAGCACGCCGACAATCGACGTCACGTCCTGCTGCAGGCTGTCGAGTGACACGCCGCTGCTGCGGATGTCATCGACCAGCGCATGGATCTGTTTGATGCTGCCGGCCACCACGCGCTTGGCGCTCTGGCCTTCTTCGTCAGTCTGCTGAGCGGCGACGGCGGCGTTCTGCGCGCTTTTGGCGACTTCCTGTGCGGCGGCGGACATTTCGTTGATTGCGGTAGCGACCTGATCAGTCTCATGGCGCTGACGTTCCATCGCCTGATCCGAACGCTGGGCCTGATCGGACACTTGCGTCACCAGCCCGGTCAGTTGCGTGGTCATCTCGGTGATCTGCCGCACCAGGCCATGGATCTTGTCGACGAAGCGGTTGAACGAGCCGGCCAGTTCGCCGAGTTCGTCCTGGCTGGTGATATTCAGTCGACGGGTCAGATCGCCCTCGCCTGCCGCGATGTCATCGAGGTTGGCTTTCATCAGGGTCAGCGGACGCAAAATGGTATTGGCCAGCAGCATTCCCGCCGCCGCAATCACCAACAACACCACCACCGCAACGCCGACGATGCTCAGCACCACGCCTTGCATACGCTCCTGTACCTGCGCTTCGACCAACGCCACTTGCGCTTCGATGCCGTCGAGGTTGACCGAAGTACCGACTGCCATGTCCCACTTCGCCAGGTATTCGGTGTAACCGAGTTTCGGCACCAGCACCTGCGCATTGCCCGGCAGCGGCGAGCTGTATTGCAGATAGTGCGTGCCGTCCTTCGCCACACTGACCAGGCCACGGTTGACGTAAACGCCGTTCGGGTCGCGGTTGTCTTTGAAGCTTTTGCCCACGCCTTCCGGGTCGTTGGCCTTGAACAGGCGCACGGTCTCGGAGTCGTAGCCGAAGAAGTAGCCGTCCTTGCCGTAGCGAATGCCCGAAAGCAGTTTGATCGCTTGCGCCCGCGCCTCGTTGTCACCGGGAGCGGCCGCGTCGTACAGCGGTTTGATCGTGGTCATGGCCACGGCGACATAACTTTGCAGGGTCGCTTTGGCATCGCCGAGCAGGCGCTCGCGGGTCTGTTCGACCTCTTTGTGCGCCTGTTCCTGGAGGATGAACAGCGTGGTCAGGCTGATGACCAGGGCAAAGAGCAATACCGGAAGAACGGCGAGGGAGAGGACTTTAGCCTTGAGGCTCAGGCGCATTGTGGGAGCTCACTCTTTTGGTTTTATTGGCGTGGTTAAAGGCTTTAACGGCACGCCATCACAAAAGTTGAGCAAAGGGATTACCCCATTCCCCTGTGGGAGCGAGCTTGCTCGCGAAGGCGTCGTGTCAGTCAACCATTAAGTCGCTGATACACCGCTTTCGCGAGCAACTCGCTCCCACAGGAGATCGGCGGGGTTCAGAGAACCATCGCGGCCACCCAGCCGAACGCCAGCAACGGCAAGTTATAGTGCAGGAACGTCGGCACCACGGTGTCCCAGATGTGGTGATGCTGGCCGTCGATGTTCAGGCCGGAGGTCGGCCCGAGGGTCGAATCCGAGGCCGGCGAACCGGCATCACCCAACGCGCCGGCGGTGCCGACGATGCACACGATCGCAATCGGGCTGAACCCGAGTTGCACGCACAAAGGCACAAAGATCGCCGCCAGGATCGGCACGGTAGAAAACGACGAACCGATGCCCATGGTCACCAGCAACCCGACCAGCAGCATCAACAACGCACCGATGCCCTTGCTGTGATTGATCCACGACGCCGAAGATTCAACCAGTGTCTGCACTTCGCCAGTGGCCTTCATCACTTCGGCAAAACCGGAGGCGGCGATCATGATGAAGCCGATCATCGCCATCATTTTCATGCCTTCGGTGAACAGGTCATCGGTCTCGCGCCATTTCACGATGCCCGATACCGAGAAGATCAGAAAACCGACCAGCGCCCCGATAATCATCGAGTCCAGCAGCAGCTGCACAATGAACGCGGCGGCAATCGCCACACCGGCAATCATCAGGCTCAGCGGGTTGTACTGCACCGCCACTTGCTCGACCTGCTCGATCTTCGCCAGGTCGTACACGCGCCGTTTGCGATAAGTGATGAACGCCATCGCCAGGCCGAAGACCATGCCCAGCGCCGGAATGCCCATGGCGTGGGTGACATTGATGCCACTGATATCGACACCACTGCGCGCAACATTCGCCAACAAAATCTCATTGAGGAAGATGTTGCCGAAACCCACCGGCAGAAACATGTACGGCGTGATCAGGCCGAAGGTCATGACGCAGGCGATCAAGCGACGGTCGAGTTGCAGCTTGGTCAGCACATATAAAAGCGGCGGCACCAGCAGTGGAATGAACGCGATGTGGATCGGCAGGATGTTCTGTGAAGCAATCGCCACAACCCACAGCAAGCCGATCAGCAGCCATTTGACGCTGCCACCGCCGGTCGCATGTTGACGGTCGACCATCGCCAGCGCCTTGTCGGCCAAGGCATGGGCCAGGCCTGACTTGGCAATCGCCACAGCGAAAGCGCCGAGCAACGCGTAGGACAGCGCCACCGTGGCACCACCGCCCAGGCCGCTGTTGAAGGCCTTGAGCGTGGCGTCGATGCCCAGACCACCGGTCAGGCCGCCAACCAGCGCACCAACGATCAGAGCGATCACCACATGCACGCGGGACAGGCTGAGCACCAGCATGACGCCGACCGCCGCTATGACTGCATTCATTTCACTTCCTCGAAAAACACTGCGGTGGAAAACCGACCGCCAGACAGAATGAGTCCGCCAAAGCTTAACCGGCGGATTTGCAAAGAGGGTCTTATTAGAAGGGCGCGCACTGTGCCGCAGAGTGGCCGCAGTGTCAAAGTGAGCCGGCGATTTCGGGTGCGGCAATCCGCCATATTGTGTTTCAAGGATAAAGAAAGCCGAAACACGGCCGTTACAGTGCAAAGTCTCAGATATTTATCGAATAAGGACGTCTCCATGTCGCTCAGACAACTTTCCATCCAATGGAAAATCACCCTGCTCGCCGGCCTGTGCCTGGCCGGTATCGTGACCCTGTTGGTGGGTCTTTCGCTGTATCGCATGGAGCACAGTTCCGAACTGGTGAAAGCTTCGAGCATGGAAATGCTCACTGAGTCGGCGCAGGCACGCATCGAATCGCAAGGTGAAGTGCAGGCCGCCGGTATCCGCCAGCAGTTCATGGACGCCTATCAGTACGGCCATGGCTTCTCGCGGCAGGTGTTGTTCCTGCGCGAGCAGGCCGAGAAGCGCTTTCTCGATGCCTTCGATCTGCGCGAAGACATGACCCGACAGGTCAAATCGGCGCTGCAAGCCAACCCGGATCTGCTCGGCCTGTCGTTGGTGTTCGAAGCCAATGCACTGGACGGCAAAGACGAACTGTTCGCCGGTCAGGCTGAACTCGGCAGCAACGACAAGGGCCGTTTCGCCCTGTACTGGTCGCAGCCAACACCGGGCAAGGTCACCTCGATGGCCCTGCCGGAAAGCGACATGGCCGACACCAGCACCGGCCCCAGCGGCCAAGCGGCCAATGCCTGGTTCACCTGCCCGCGCGCCACGCTCAAACCGTGTGTGATCGAACCGTACTTCTATGTGATCGACGGCCAGAAGGTGCTGATGACCAGCATCGTCTTCCCGCTGATGGTCAACGGCAAAGTCATCGCCTCGCTGTCGGTCGACATCAACCTCAACAGCCTGCAAGCGATCAGCCAGGGCGCGAGCAAAAAGCTCTACGACGGCCAGACCGCCGTGAGCATCATCAGCCCCGCCGGCCTGCTCGCCGGGTACAGCCCGGATGCCGGCAAACTCAGCCAGCGCCTGGACGCCGTGGACAAAATCAGCGGCGCCGAACTGCTGAGCAAGCTCGCCTCAAGCACCAGCGTGAGCAGCCTGCACAGCAACGGCCAGTTGAAAGTGCTGTCGCCGTTCCAGCCGATTCCGGGTGGTCCGTCGTGGGGCGTCTTGCTCGATGTGCCAGAGAAAGTCCTGGTCAGCCGCGCCGAAGCGCTCAAGCAACAGCTGGACGCGAGCAACAACTCGGGCACGCTGATCGAATTGAGTCTCGGCGTGCTGGCCGCGTTGATCGGCCTGCTGCTGGTGTGGCTGATGGCGCGCAGCGTGACCAAACCGATCCTCGGCGTGGCGCACATGCTCGAAGACATCGCCAGCGGTGAAGGCGATCTGACCCGCCGTCTGGCCTATGACAAGAAGGACGAACTGGGTCAGTTGGCCGGTTGGTTCAACAAATTCCTCGACAAGTTGCAGCCGATCATCGCCGAGGTGAAACGTTCGGTGCAGGATGCGCGCAACACTGCCGACCAGTCCTCAGCGATTGCCACCCAGACCAGCGCCGGCATGGAACAGCAATACCGTCAGGTCGATCAGGTCGCCACTGCGTCCCACGAAATGAGCGCCACCGCGCAAGACGTCGCCCGCAGCGCTGCACAAGCGGCCGAAGCCGCCAAGGATGCTGATCGCGCCACCCGCCAGGGCCTGACCGTGATCGACCGCACCACCGCCAGCATCGACACCCTAGCCGCTGACATGAGCGCAGCGATGGTGCAAGTTGAAGGTCTGGCCGCCAACAGCGAGAAGATCGGCGCCGTGCTGGAAACCATCCGCGCCATCGCCGAACAGACCAACCTGCTGGCGCTCAACGCTGCGATTGAAGCGGCGCGTGCCGGTGAGGCCGGACGTGGCTTTGCCGTGGTTGCCGACGAAGTCCGTAACCTCGCCCGCCGCACACAGGAGTCGGTGGAAGAAACCCGTCAGGTCATCGAGCAGTTGCAGAGCGGTACCCAGGATGTGGTCGGGTCGATGGGCAACAGCCATCGTCAGGCTCAGGGTAGCGTTGAACAGGTTGGCCAAGCGGTGACTGCGCTGCGCCAGATTGGCGATGCGGTGACGGTGATCAGCGACATGAACCTGCAGATTGCCAGCGCGGCGGAAGAGCAGAGCGCGGTGGCCGAGGAGATCAATAACAACGTGGCGACGATCCGTGATGTAACGGAGTCGTTGTCCGGGCAGGCGAATGAGTCGGCGCGGGTGAGTCAGTCGCTCAATAGTCTGGCGAATCAGCAGCAGAGTTTGATGGATCAGTTTCGGGTTTGATTCAAGATTGGAGGGTGTCAGGTAAATCCTTACCCCCTCACCCCAGCCCTCTCCCCCAAGGGGCGAGGGGGAAAGGGAGCCGATCTCCACGCCATTCAAAACCTGAGTTCGACTCGATTTTCCAGATCCCGGTAACGCTTTCAAAACCTGAGTTCGGCTCGGTATTTCAGATCACGGGAAGGCTTTCAAACCCTGAGCTCGACTCGGTATCTCACGTCGGCGTACCTCTCCCAAACAACGCGGTCAGTCCCCTCTCCCTCCGGGAGAGGGTTAGGGTGAGGGGCTTCTAAAAGGCTCACCGCCGAGGCAACTCGATCACCACCTTCAACCCGCCCCACTCACTCTCGCCCAACACCAGCAACCCGCCCCAGGTCTCGACAATGTCGCGGACAATCCCCAGCCCCAGGCCATGCCCGTGGGTCTGCTCATCCAGCCGCGTCCCCCGGCTGAACACCTCAGTGCGCTGTTCTTCGGGAATCCCCGGGCCGTCATCTTCCACGCTCAGGGCAAAGCCATCCGCGCGCTCGATCACGCTGAGGCGCACCTCGGCATCCGCCCACTTGCAAGCGTTGTCCAAAAGATTGCCGAGCAACTCGAGCAAATCCTCCCGATCCCACGGCAGTTGCAACCCCGCCGGCGCGACATAACTCAAGGCCAGATGCTCGCCATGAATCATGTTCAACGTGGCGAGCAACCCCGGCAGTTCCGCATCGCAATCAAACAGCGCGCCCGGTAACGCATCCCCGGACAGTCGCGCACGGTTCAATTCACGATTGAGCCGCTGCTGCACCTGCTCCAGCTGTTCCTTGAGCACCTTGCGCAACTCTGGATGAGCATCGAGTTTTTCGCTTGAGGCCAAGCTCAACAACACCGCCAACGGCGTTTTCAAGGCGTGTCCCAAGTTGCCCAAGGCATTGCGTGAGCGCTTGAGGCTGTCTTCGGTGTGTGCGAGCAAATGGTTGATCTGCGCCACCAATGGCTCCAGCTCCACCGGCACCTGATCATCCAGCTGTGAACGCTGGCCCTGCTGCAATTGCGCGATCTGTTCGCGAGCCCTTTCCAGCGGTTTCAACGCACGGCGCACGGTCAAGCGCTGCAAGAACAGAATCAACAGCAACGCCGCCAGACCGAGGCCGAGGCCGATCTGGCGCATGCGCTGAAAGCTCTCGCGCACGGGCGTGTAATCCTGGGCGACGCTGATCGAGATCGACTGACCCAAGCGTCGATAGTCCGAACGCAGCACCAGCAATTGCTGGCCGTCCGGGCCCAGTTGCAGATTGCTGTGCAGACCGGGATGGTCAAGCAACGGCAGATCCTGATCCCACAGCGAGCGCGAACGCCAATGGCTGTCGGCGAAATCGATGCGGAAATAATGCCCGGAAAACGGCCGCTGATAGGCCGGCGACAAATGCCGCTCATCCAATTGCAAACCCTGCGGGCCACGCACCAATGCCACTAGCAGACTTTCGCTGTCGTTGCGCAGACCCGCTTCGAGGTAGCGCTGCAACCCCACTTCGAACAACCACAGACTGGTTTGCGCCACCACCACACCGACAACCACCATCACGCTGATCAAACCCAGGCTCAAGCGGCGCTGGATCGACCTCACGAAGCTTGCCCGCCGAACAGGTAACCCTGACCGCGACGGGTTTCGATCACGCTTTTGCCGAGCTTGCGCCGCAGGTGATTGACATGCACTTCGAGGACGTTGGAATCGCGCTCGGTCTCACCATCGTAGAGGTGTTCGGCGAGGTGGCTTTTGGAAAGGATCTGCTCCGGGTGCAGCATGAAATAGCGCAGCAGACGAAATTCGGCGGCGGTCAGTTGAATGTCGGCACCGTCGCGCACCACGCACTGGCGGCCCTCGTCCAGATGCAGTCCGGCAGCCTGCAATGTCGGCTGATTGGACTGGCCTTTGGAGCGCCGCAACAGCGATTGAATGCGCAGTTGCAGCTCTTCGGGGTGGAACGGTTTGGTCAGGTAATCATCGGCGCCGGCCTTCAGGCCTTCGATGCGCTCGGCCCAGGAATCGCGCGCCGTGAGGATCAGCACCGGGATCGCCAGACCGCCAGCACGCCATTG
Source organism: Pseudomonas sp. 43A (assembly GCF_013363935.1). NCBI lineage: Bacteria > Pseudomonadati > Pseudomonadota > Gammaproteobacteria > Pseudomonadales > Pseudomonadaceae > Pseudomonas > Pseudomonas sp. 43A. The sequence continues at coordinate 2,691,321 of NZ_CP054880.1, read as the reverse complement.
CGCCAGCACCTCAAGCCCCGGCACGCCTGGCAGGCCGAGGTCGAGAATGATCAGGTCATACGGCTCGCTGCTGCCCTGATACAGCGCATCACGACCGTCCGCCAGCCAATCGACCGCGTAACCCTGGCGTTGCAGGCCGGCGAGCAATTCGTCAGCCAGCGGTACGTGGTCTTCCACCAATAGCAAACGCATCGATCAATCTTCCTTGTCTTTCACAAGTTCGCCGGTATCGGCCTTCAAGTGCAGCTCACGGGCGACACCTTCGACGGTCAGCAACTCGACTTCATAAATGTAGACGTCGTGTTTTTCTTCCAGCTCGACTTCCAGCAGTTTTGCGCCGGGATAGCGGTCCATCGCCTGCTGCAGCACTTGCTCCAGCGGCAGGATCACGCCCTGCTTGCGCAAATTGAGCGCTTCGTCCGGGCCGAGGTCGCGGGCCATCGCCGTCGAGCAACACATCACCAGCGCCAACGCCATGCGGCGGGTGGCGCGAACATTAACCTTCATTACGTATCCTGATGATCCTTGAGAACCTGCCCAGTCACCGCGTCTAATTCCAGATCCCACTCCTGCCCCTGCGGATCGCGCATTTCGATCTGGTAGATGTACTTGCCGTACTGCTCTTCCAGCTCGGTGTCGGTGATCGTCGAACCCGGGTGTTTGGCCAACGCGGTGGCGTTGAGCTTCTCGAAGGAGACGATAGTACCAGCGTCGCGCAGACGCAGGGCTTCGTCAGGACCGAGATCGCGGGCGTGGGCGAGGCTGGCAGTGAAACCGATGATCGAGGCAATGGACAGGGCAGTCAGGGTTTTCATGGTGTCTCCGTATTTTTATGTGTTGCTTCACGGTGGGCACCTTAGCGGGATGAACTTAACTGAAACTGAATTGCCATCATTGCCCCAGCTCAACATAGGCCCCCCTGTGGGAGCGAGCTTGCTCGCGAATGCGGTGTATCAGACACATCATCGTTGACTGACCCTACGCTTTCGCGAGCAAGCTCGCTCCCACAGGGGACATCATCGTTCTATAATCCTTCGCTTGCTAACGATCGAGACCGGTATGACCGCCATCCACATCAAACTCCCCGCCCTCACCCTCAAGGCCGGCCCACGCGCGATGGCGCGTATTCGTGCGCAAGGCCTGAACGCCGCCGACGTCGGCACCCTGCCCGGCGCTGCCGGTGGGCCAAAGGCGTTGGGGATTCAGGGGCTGGATCTGGCATTGTTCGGCGAATGGCTGCCGAGCGCACCGCGTGAGCGCTCGCTGATTGGCGCCTCGGTTGGTTCCTGGCGCTTCGCCAGTGCCTGTCTGCCGGACGCCGCCGAAGGCATCCGCCGTCTTGGCCATCTGTACGCCGAGCAGAACTTCAACAAAGGCGTGACCATGGCCGAGATCAGTCAGAGCTCGCAGCGCATGCTCAACGACCTGCTCGACGGCCGCGACGCGAGCATCCTCGATAACGCGCATTACCGCTTGAACATCATGGTGGTGAAAAGTCAGGGCCGTCTGGCCGACGATCATCGCGGGCGTTTGGGTCTGGCGCTGGGCTCGGTGATCGCCGACAACCTGCGCGGCCGCGCACGGCTGTCGCGGCACTTCGAACGCCTGATCATCCACGACCCGCGCCTCGCCCCGCCGGTCAATGCGCTGAACGATTTCCCGTCACGCTTCGTTGCGCTGAATGCCGGCAATCTGCGCCAGGCCTTGCTCGCTTCGGGCTCGATTCCGATGGTCATGGAAGGTGTGCGCGACCTGCCGGGCGCCGGTGCCGGCACTTTCCGCGACGGTGGTCTGCTCGACTATCATCTGGACCTGCCCTACAGCGGTGACGGCATCGTGCTCTATCCGCACTTCACTGATCGGGTGATTCCCGGCTGGTTCGACAAGACCCTGCCGTGGCGCAAGGCCTCGGTGGAGCGCCTGCAGGACGTGCTGTTGCTCGCGCCGTCGAAGGAGTATCTGGCGCGCCTGCCCTTCGGCAAACTGCCCGACCGCAATGACTTCAAGCGCTTTATGGGGGATGCGCCGGGCCGGCAGAAATACTGGCACGCGGCGATGGCCGAGAGCCGCCGCCTCGGCGACGAATTCCTTGAACTGACTGCCAATGGTCGCCTCGCCGAGCGCTTGCTGACCCTTTAGTCAGCACGGCCAAACACAAGCTGATAAACTCGCCGCCTGCCCGAATCGCTGCGGCGAACGCCATCTGAACAGAGCCGAAAATACCGTGGAAATCTTCAAAGAGTTTACTTTCGAATCCGCCCACCGCCTGCCGCACGTCCCGGACGGCCACAAGTGCGGACGTCTGCACGGTCACTCGTTCAAAGTGGCGCTTCACCTCAGCGGCGACCTCGATCCGCACACCGGCTGGATCCGCGATTTCTCCGAGATCAAAGCGATCTTCAAGCCGCTGTACGAGCGCCTCGATCACAACTACCTGAACGACATTCCCGGCCTGGAAAACCCGACCAGCGAAGTGCTGGCCAAATTCATCTGGAATGAAATGAAACCGTTGCTGCCGGAACTGAGCGCGATCCGGATTCACGAGACGTGCACCAGCGGTTGCATCTATCGCGGTGAGTAATGCAGAGATTACTGAAGACCATTGTGGGAGCGAGCTTGCTCGCGAATGCGGTTTGCAAGTGAAATAAATATTGACTGACACAATGCCTTCGCGAGCAAGCTCGCTCCCACAGGGATAGGCGGCGTGTCAGTGAATGAATAAACAGCCTTCACGGCTGTTTTTTTACGCCTATGCTTTTTGGCTCCCACCCGCCAAGAGGACAGGCCCATGACAGACTGGCTGCTGGATCAGGTCTTTGACTTCAACGGGCACCACATTCGTTACGCCGTGCGCGGCGACGGCCCGCCGCTGGTGTTCGTGCATGGCACGCCGTTTTCGTCGTACGTATGGCATCGGATCGCGCCGCATTTTTTCGGCACGCATCGCGTGCATTACTTCGATCTGCTGGGCTACGGGCGCTCCGAGCAACCCGACGCCGACGTCTCCCTCGGCGTGCAAAATCAACTGCTGGCGCAGTTGCTCGAGCATTGGAATATTGCAAACCCCGACGTCGTCGCTCATGACTTCGGCGGCGCCACCGTGCTGCGCGCACACCTGCTCAACGGCAAGGATTACCGCAGCCTGACGCTGATCGATCCGGTGGCGCTGACGCCGTGGGGTTCGCCGTTCGTGCAACATGTACGTCAGCATGAAGCGGCGTTCAGTGGCCTGCCCGATTACATCCAGCGCGCCATCGTGCCAACCTATATTCGCGGGGCGATTCACCGGGATATTCCTGACGACGAACTCGCTCCCTACGTGCAACCGTGGCTCGGCGATCCGGGACAAGCGGCGTTCTATCGGCAGATTGCGCAGATGGACGAGCGCTACACCCGCGAGGCCGAACCGCTGTACCCGACGATCCGCTGCCCGGTGCAGATTCTCTGGGGTGAAGACGATCAGTGGATACCCATCGAACGTGGCCGTGCGTTACAGCAAATGATCCCGGGGTCACGATTCCACCCGATTGCCAACGCCGGCCACCTCGTCCAGGAAGACGCCCCCGAAGCCATCGTCGCCGCCCTGCTGCGATTTCTCTGACCCAACACCTATCCACCTGTAGGAGCTGCCGAAGGCTGCGATCTTTTGATTTTGCTTTTTAAAACAAGATCAAAAGATCGCAGCCTTCGGCAGCTCCTACATTGGGGCTCCGGTGTATTCAGGTGCACTGTTTTCGTGCCGAACGACGCGACTCGTCTATACATAACCCGCGCCATCCGGCGTTTGGCACGACCACTGCAACCCTCCCCCGCGTCTCCTCTATTCCAGCAAGGACCGCCCCATGACGCAGAACGATCCCGGCAACGATTACCCCCTCAGCGAAGTGCCGATGCATGCACGCAAAGGTCTGGCCTCCACGGCCATGGTCTTGCTCGGTTTCACGTTTTTCACCGCGACCATGTTTGCCGGCGGCAAGCTCGGCGTGGCGTTCAGTTTCGGCGAGATGATGGCGGTGATCGTCGTCGGCAACCTGCTGCTGGGTTTGTATGCGGCAGGACTGGGCTACATCGCCTTCAAAAGCGGCCTCAACTCGGTACTGATGGGCCGTTTCTGTTTCGGCGAAGTCGGCAGCAAGCTCAGTGACCTGATCCTTGGTTTCACCCAGATCGGCTGGTATGCCTGGGGCACGGCGACGGCTGCCGTTGTGATCGGTAAATATTTCGATCTCGACGAAGGTACGGTGCTCGGCTTGATGGTGTTGTTCGGCCTGATGTTCTGCGCCACGGCGTACGTCGGTTATCGCGGGCTGGAAATTCTGTCGTACATCGCCGTGCCAGCGATGATGTTGCTGCTGATGCTATCGATGTGGGTAGCGACGGTGAAAGTCGGCGGTTTCGAAGGTTTGCTCAGCGTGGTGCCAAGCGGCTCGCTGGACTGGTCGACCGCGATCACCCTGGTGTTCGGCACCTTCGTCAGCGGCGCGACGCAAGCGACCAACTGGACGCGTTTCTCACGCTCGGCCCGGGTCGCAGTGCTGGCCAGCCTGATCGGTTTCTTCATCGGCAATGGCCTGATGGTGCTGATCGGCGCGTACGGCGCCATCGTCTATCAGCAACCGGACGTGGTGGAAGTGCTGCTGTTGCAAGGTTTCGCCATGGCCGCGATGGCCATGCTGTTGCTGAACATCTGGAGCACTCAGGACAACACCATCTACAACTTCGCCGTCGCCGGTTGCAACCTGCTGCGCACTGGCCGGCGCAAGACCGTGACCCTCGCTGGCGCGGTGATCGGCACCCTGCTCGCTCTGCTGGGCATGTACGACATGCTCGTGCCTTATCTGATTCTGCTCGGCACGGTGATTCCACCGATTGGCGGGGTGATCATGGCGGACTTTTTCTACCGCTGGCGCGGGCACTATCCGCGTCTGGCCGACGCACGGTTGCCGGCGTTCAACTGGCCGGGGCTCGGGGCCTATGCGGTCGGCACCATCGCCGCGTTCAGCTCGCCGTGGGTCGCGCCGCTGGTAGGGATCGCGGCTGCCGCGCTAACGTATGTCATCGTCACCGGCGTGCTTGGCGCTCGCAGCGCCAGCGCGCCACTACAAGACCTATAAAAAGGATTCGCCTGATGCACATCATCAACGCCCGTTTGCGCAACCAGGAAGGTTTGCACGAATTACACCTCGAAGACGGCCTGATCCGCAGCATCGCCCGCCAGACCGAAGCGCCCACCCTTGGCCCGGATGACCTCGACGCCGGCGGCAATCTGGTGGTGCCGCCCTTCGTCGAGCCGCACATTCACCTCGACGCCACCCTCACCGCTGGCGAGCCGCGCTGGAACATGAGCGGCACGCTGTTCGAAGGCATCGAGTGCTGGGGCGAGCGCAAGGTCACTATCACCGAAGAAGACACCAAGACCCGCGCGAAGAAAACCATTCAGACGCTGGCCGCCCACGGCATCCAGCACGTGCGCACCCACGTTGACGTCACCGACCCGCAACTCACCGCGCTCAAAGCCATGCTCGAAGTGCGCGAGGAAAGCCGTCATCTCATCGACCTGCAAATCGTCGCGTTTCCGCAGGAAGGCATCGAGTCGTTCCGCAACGGTCGCGAGTTGATGGAGGAAGCGATCCGCATGGGCGCGGATGTGGTTGGCGGCATTCCGCATTTCGAGTACACCCGCGATCAGGGCGTCAGTTCGGTGAAGTTTCTGATGGATCTGGCTGAGCGCACCGGTTGTCTGGTCGACGTGCATTGCGACGAAACCGACGACCCGCACTCACGCTTTCTTGAAGTACTCGCCGAAGAAGCACGCAGCCGCGACATGGGCGCCCTCGTCACCGCCAGCCACACCACAGCGATGGGCTCTTATGACAACGCCTACTGCGCAAAACTGTTCCGCCTGCTCGGTCATTCCGGAATCAGTTTTGTCTCCTGCCCGACCGAGAGCATTCACCTGCAAGGCCGCTTCGACAACTTCCCGAAACGCCGTGGCGTGACCCGCGTGAATGAGCTGCTCGAAGCCGGGATGAACGTGTGTTTCGGCCAGGATTCCATCGTCGACCCTTGGTATCCGCTGGGCAACGGCAACATCCTGCGCGTGCTCGAAGCCGGGCTGCACATCTGCCACATGCTTGGTTACCGCAACCTGCAAAGTGCGCTGGATCTGGTCACCGACAACAGTGCCAAAGCCATGCACCTGGGTGATCGCTATGGTCTGGAACAGGGCCGCCCGGCGAATCTGCTGATTCTCTCGGCGGACAGTGATTACGAAGTGATCCGCAGTCAGGGCTTGCCGTTGTATTCGATTCGCAGTGGCAAGGTGTTGATGAAGCGGCAGATGCCGGTGGTGGAGTTCAACCAGCTGCCAGGTTGAATACCCGGCATGCGCACTGTCACCGAACCGGCTCGGACAACCCCACGCGCTGAGCTGTCAGCGCTTGCTGGATCACTCGGTGGAAATGCTGCAGAGCCGGCTCATTTCTTCCGAACGTCAGGTGTGTCTGCGCACCTGACGCGATGCCCTGCTGTATTTTCGTGCTGACCTCGAAGTCCTCACCGTCCACCGTTTCCAGCAGCAGCTTCATGTTCGTGTCCCAGAGATCGCGCTCACGTTCCGTGGTGGCTGCACGCGGGGTATACAGCGCGACCTGCGCCAGGCAGGCGCCGGGCGTTTGCGGCTTCGGGAATACCCGCCAGATTTCAAGGTGATCGCGCTGCCAGAGCACCAGCGTATTGGGAAAAAGAAAATAAATGACCAGCGAATGCTTGAGTAGATTCCACTGTTCGGGAGGTTGATCGCGCAGGGTCAGAATGCTTCGTCGCGGCATGATCAGACGCGCATCGTTGCCAAAGGCCTCGAAATGGCTGACCGCTGGAAGAAAAATCGACGCCACGGTTTTCTGATGCAGAAACGGGAAATGCCAGTTCTCGAAAAACGTCTCGAGTGCATTTTTCCAATTGAACGGTTTCTCGAGCAATCGCGTTTCATACAGAGAAAAGTTTTCCAGGCGCAAATGAGCAATTTCTGCATCAAGCGTATTCGATGGCCGCTGTGCACTGCCCGCTTGTCCGGGCTCCCGGGCAACCCATATCAGACCGTGCCGTTCGAACACCGGCAAACTCCGCAGATTGTGCTCGGCGCACGTCAGGCCCGGAAAACTGCCGGCTGGCATCAATTGCACAAGCTGGCCTTGAAGGTTGTACATCCAGCCGTGATAAGGACAAGTCAAAGCGTTTTTCAGCGTTCCTTGTCCCTCGAGCAGTCGCGCGCCGCGATGCCGACAGACATTGATGAACGCGTTCAGTGTGCCATCGGCCGCGCGAATGATCACGATGGGCACGCCACTCAAGTCATCCGTCAGATAAGCCCCCGGATGGTCCAAACAGGCACTCAGTCCCATCAACAACGGATAGGCACCGAACAGACCGGCCTGTTCCAGTGCCAACTGGTGCGCACAGTGATAAACGGACACCGGATTGAGAAACGGCGCGTCCGCCAGGCTGGTAGAGCCCTGATCCAGCAGGCTGAATATTTTGCGCACAAGTAACACTTGCGTTGGATGATCCATCATCGCCTCCGAATACTGATCGGGCATCGACACAGCTGGAGTCTTTGCGATTGAACTGTTCCCCTTTTAAGCGCAATTCGAGCATCCGTAAACTGTAAGAACTAACAGGTTCGCGCCCGCAAAACTTGAGCTAAGGTGTGAGGGCCGCCATCGCAACGGGCCGCACACCCCCTCTCGGATGTACGCTTTTTCATGCTGAAGTTCGTGCGTAGTTGATCAGCCGCCATCCTCATTCGCTTGAGGACTCGCCATGAAACACAACCCTCACTCCCCTCCCATGACCACGCTGTATACCGAAGGTCGCCAGACCTTTGTCGAACTTGTACCTGACGGCGGTGCCCGCCTCGACGCCTTGTTTCATACCGTACCGGCGTTGGGAGAACTGGCAGTCGGTGTTGTGTACGGACATCTGCATGCACGCCCCGGACTCGACCCGCGCCTGCGTGAAGCCGTGTCATTCGCCGCGATCGTGGCCTCAGGCATGATCGGCCCGCCGTTGAGCGTCCATCTCAAGACGGGACTGGCCTCGGGACTGGCGCCCGGCGAAATGACCGAAGTGCTGCTGCAGGCGTCGGCATTCGCGGGGTTTCCGCGAGCGGTGAGCGCGGCCGAGCAACTCAATCGTTTGTTCGACGAGGCCGGTCTGATATCGCCTCCCGCACCGACGCCGCGTGAGGTGGCTTTGGCGTTCTGTGAGCTCGTGCGCGAAGGACAAGCGCCGATTCCTGTCAGTACCGCAGTGAAACGCCAGTTGAAGCATGCCCGCAGCCTGTCGCTGCTGGCGACATCGGCACACTCGGTGATCGTTGAATGTTTTGAACAGCAGTCAACTGCGCAAGCCATGCTACGACTCGAGGTGCAGGGTGCAGCCGTGACGAGCGTAACGCTGTTCAAGGCTCACTAATCTTGCGCCGACACGGCCTCGCCCCAACTTTCTGCCGACACTGGCGCAGGCTGCGCCTGCAACGGTTATACGATCAGGCGGGCGGTGCCGAACAAGCTGACACGCAGCAATTCACCGTGGACCTCTTCCAGCAGAATCGGCGCCGTGCCGCCGGGCATGACGACGTGTACGGCGCCACCTGCGACCCAACCGACCCGCCACGCCGCTGACGCCACCGCGCTGGCACTGGTGCCCGAGGAGGCGGTCGGCCCTTCGCCGCGTTCGAACACCCGGGCAACGATGCGTTGTGTCGCCTCGCGCGCGGCCCATTGCAGATTGACGCCCGCCGGACAGGGCTGCCCGGCGCCGGCCGGCATGGCGTAAGCGATCCGGGTCAACCCCTCACTCAATGGCGACTCACGCATCTGCTGATTCTCGGGCAATGCGCCCTTGTCGCTGAGCAGTGTCACGCAATGCGGGTTGCCGATGCGTACGAACTGGCTATGGGCCCACGACGGATCGAGCTGCACCAACGGTTGCACAGCGCTGACATCCCGACCGTTGAACCCAACGGTTGGCGTCCATGATGCGTCAACGGCATCAGGTCCGAATACGGGTTGACCGAGGTCCAGCCAGAAGCCCCTAACGCCTTCGACCTCGGCAGGTTTTACCGAGGTTTCCACCGGCTCGCCCTTGTCATGATGAACACGCAACAGCGCACCCTCCTCCGCCATCCAGCCTTGCGCGGCCAGAAACTCAGAGAAAATCGTCAAGCCATTGCCACTGCGTTCGGCCAGCGAGCCATCGGTGTTGACGATCAGCACCTCGAACGGCGGTGAAGCCTGGAACGGGCCGATCAACAGACCGTCGCTGCGGTGGGGTTTGCTGTTCGCCGGGCGCTCGCCTTCAGGCCAGTCGCAGCACAACGTGATGGCTGCGCGGCTCCAGATCTGTCTCGACGAAGCACACTGCGCAGCACTGGCCGGTAAATCAATGCCCGCCTCGCGAAGTGCCTGCGGCGAAATCACCCCATAAATATTGCCCCGTGCATCGTAGAACTGCGTCATCACCGGCCCTTGCTGTTAAATCCCCTGAAGCCGCCACTGTAAAACGCAATCCCTTGTGGGAGCGAGCTGCTCGCGATAGTGGTGTGCAGTCGACATTTTTTCCACTGACACACGGCTATCGCGAGCAGGCTCACTCCTACAGGTTAGGATGTCGGCTGTACGTCCTCGAATGACTGGCGATCGAACCTCGACGCTCAATCACTGTCCTTCGGGGACGCGATGTTTTTTGCCAAGGATCGATATGACCAGCCTCAACCCTCAAGACACCTTCGTCCCCGGACGCCTGCAACAGATGTCCACGCGCATCGCCTTCTTCATTGCCGGTCTCGGGATTGCCGCGTGGGCACCGCTGGTGCCTTACGCCAAAGCCCGCGCCGGACTGGATGAGGGCACGCTGGGGTTGTTGCTGTTGTGCCTGGGGGTGGGTTCGATTCTGGCGATGCCGCTGGCGGGGATTCTGGCCACGCGCTTCGGCTGCCGGCGTGTTGCCACCGGCGGCACGTTATTGATCTGCGCGGCGTTGCCGTTACTGGCGACGGTGTCGTCGATACCGGCGTTGATCGCCACGCTGTTCGTGTTCGGTGCGGGCCTCGGTACGGTGGATTCGACGGTAAACCTGCAAGCAGTGATCGTCGAACGCGCCAGCGGCAAGAACATGATGTCGGGCTTTCACGGCTTGTTCAGTCTCGGCGGGATCGTCGGCGCGGCGGGTGTCAGCGCCCTGCTCGGCCTTGGCTTGACGCCGCTCGCGGCGATGCTGGTGGTGGTCGTGGTGTTGATCGCGGCGCTGTTCAAATGCGTGCCGCACATGTTGCCCTACGGCAGTGAAAGCTCGGGCCCAGCGTTCGCCATCCCCCATGGCATCGTGCTGTTTATCGGCGGAATGTGCTTCATCGTCTTTCTCACCGAAGGCGCGGCGCTGGACTGGAGTGCGGTGTTTCTGGCGCAGGAACGCGGGATCGACACCGCCTATGCGGGATTGGGTTACGCAGCGTTTGCCCTGACCATGACGGCAGGACGCTTGATGGGTGACCGGATTGTGCGGATTGTCGGTGCTACGCGGATCATTTTGTTTGGCGGTCTATTGGCAGCGGCAGGCTTGTTTCTGGCGACCTTCGCGCCGAGCTGGGAAGCGGCACTGGTCGGTTATGCGCTGGTCGGTGCCGGTTGTTCGAACATCGTGCCGGTGCTGTACACGGCGGTGGGCAAGCAGACGGTGATGCCGGAAAGCATCGCGGTGCCGGCGATTACCACGCTCGGTTATGCAGGGATTCTGGCGGGGCCGGCGGTGATCGGCTTTGTAGCGCATGCCAGCAGTTTGAGTTTTGCCTTTGGTTTGATGGCGGTGCTGTTGGTGGCAGTGGCCATCGGCGGCAAAGTCCTGAAAGTCTGAAGCAAAAGATCGCAGCCTGCGGCAGCTCCTACAGGAACGCATTCCAATGTAGGAGCTGCCGCAGGCTGCGATCTTTTGATCTTATGCTTTAGAAGCCGACGCTGGCCTGCACAAAGAACGTGCGCGGCGCGCCGACATACATCCCCGAGTTGTTGTCGCTGGAGCGGGTGAAGTACTGCTTGTCGAAGACGTTCTTCACCCCCGCGCCCAGCTTCAAATTCGACACCTGTGGCCCAAAGTCATACCCGCCACGCACGTTCCAGGTCACGTAACCCGGAATGTCGCCGTACTGCCCGTCCGCCGTGCCGTCGGTAATGTAATTGCCGTTGAAGCTGCCATCGGCGTTCACCCCGGTGCCCGGCGAACGCTGTTTCGACTGGGCAAAACCGTCGAGGTTGTAGGTCCAGCGGTTGATGTCATAACGCAAACCAACGGTCGCCACCTGCCGCGAATAGAACGGCAGATCACGGCCCTTGAAGCCCGGAATCTCGCCTTCATAAGTAGCGCGGGTGTAAGTGAAACCCGCGTTGGCGGTCAAGCCATCGAGACGCGGATCCAGCGCCGCCATGTCGTAATGCAGCGAGGCTTCAATGCCCTGGTGCTTGGTCGCGCCGAGATTCGTCCAGCCCACGTCGTTGCTGATGTATTGCAGCTCGTCATCGAAGTCGATGTAGAACAGCGTCACTTCACCGCCCCACACATCGTCGTTGTAGCGCGTGCCGATCTCGTAGGTCTTGGCCTTTTCCGGCTCTAGACCGTTGGCGGTCTGATCACCCGCACCGCCCTGGCCGAGCTGGAAATACTGCAGGCTGCCGAACGAGGTTTCGTAGTTGGCGAACAGTTTCCACGCGTCTGACAGGTGATACATCACGCTCAGCGCCGGCAGCGGTTCGTTGCTTTCGATGCTGCGGTTTTTCGCCTGTACCGGTTTGCCGGCCGTGTCGAGCACCGCGCGGTCATGCCAGTCAGTGCTGATGTGTTCGAAGCGAATACCGGGAGTAATGGTCCAGTTGCCGACGTCGATTTTGTTGTCGATGTAGACCGAATTGGCTTCGGTGCCGCCGGTACGGTCCTGGAACACATGGCCGTCGGAAGTCGGTGTAAGCACCGGCTGGTTGTTGACCAGCGCCACACGGCTCGACGATTCGTGCATCGCCTCTTTCAGGTAGCGATAACCGACACTGACTTCCTGGGTGGTCGGGCCGACATCGAATACCCGCGACACCCGTGGCTCGATGCCCAGCGTGTAATACGAACGCGGGTAGGAGCTGAGGGTTTTCTGGTCGCGGGCGGCGATGGTGCTGCCACGGAAACTGTCGGTGTAATACGTCAGAATCTCCGCTTGGGTGCGCTCGTCGATCTGGCGGATCCACTTGAACGACACGTCTTTGCGCCGACCGGTGAACTGGTCGTAGTCCCGCACCGAGTCGTACGGTTTGGCGTCGTACTGCTTCTGTGTCAGACCGCCGGGCATGTCGGCCGTAGCGTCGTAGTAGTGGAAGTTGAGGCTGAAATCGTCCTGATCGGTCGGCGCCCAATGAGTCTTGAGCAGCACGTCGTCGATGTCGTTGCCGTTGTTGCGCTCGCGGTAGCCGTTACCGTTGACGCCGGAATACAACAACGCTACGCCCATGCCGTTATCGGCAGTGCCGCCGAGGAACGCGGTGTCGATGTGTTTCCAGCCACCGTACTGAGTGGTTTCCAGGGTGGTGCCGATTTCACCGGTGGCTTTTTCCGGAATCGCGCGGGTGACGAAGTTGATCACCCCGCCGACGTTCTGCGGCCCATAACGCACCGAACCGGCGCCGCGCACCACGTCAATGCTGTCGAGGTTGCCCGAGGAGATCGGCGCCATCGACAGTTGCGGCTGGCCATAGGGGGCGAACGCCGCCGGCACACCATCGATCAACACGGTGGAGCGCGGCGACAGACGCGAGGTCAGACCGCGCACACCGACGTTCAGGGAAATATCACTGCCGCCGGTGCCGTTGGAGTCCTGCACCTGCACGCCCGGCACACGCTTGAGCACGTCACTGACGTTCATCGCGCCCTGCTCGACCATCGCTTCGCGGCGGATCACCGTGCGCGCGCCCGGATGGTTCTGCACCACCGCAGCGTTGGCATCACCGAGCCAGTCGCCGACCACTTTGATGTCGGTCACGCCCAATTCCAGCGGGCCGTTGCCGGCGGCGGAAGTCGCGGCTGGCGACAGCGTTACCGAGCCTTCATTGATCTGATAATCCAGACCGCTGCCCTGCAGCAATTGGCGCAAAGCCTGTTCCGGAGAGATATCGCCGTCGACCGCCGGAGCCTGTTTGCCGGCGACCAGGTCCGGGCTGAAAAACACTTGCAGCGATGTCTGCTGACCCAGTTCACTCAGAGCCTGACCCAATGGCTGCGCGCGGATATGAATCGCTTCGCCAGCAAAGGCCAGCGGCATCGCCGCGTTGACCGCCAGCGCGAGAGCCAGCGGCAACCAAGGGGATTTTTTGTTGTTGGCAGGGGTGTTTTTCACGTCGTACGTAGTCCTGTGGATCGCAAGAGTGTGCGGCTGTTAATGCAAACCAGTTGCAGTTGAACAGGAAGACGATGAACTCGAAAAAAACCTGAATTTTATTTTGAAATTATTTCCTGACTGCCATCCGCAAGGGTGCGCACGGCCACTGGCAGGATGCTCGGCAAGGCTTTGAGCAAGGCATCGGTGTTGTCGGATTTGAACACGCTGGTCAGGCGCAGACTGGCCACCGACGGGTTGGCAACGGTCAGCGGCTTGTCGCGATAACGCGATACTTCGGCGGCGACTTCGCTGAGGCTGGCGTTGTTGAACACCAGTTTGCCGCTGCGCCATGCCGTCAGCTCCACCGGGTTCACCGCATAGGCAGCGGCGACTTTGCCCTGCGCGTCGACATAGGTGCCGAGGCCGGCGGTCAGGCTGATGAACTGATCATCTGCTGCATCACGACCCTGCACTTTCACTGTGCCCTGCTCAACTGCCACACGGGTTTGCATGCCATCGCGGCGCACATCGAAACGCGTGCCGGTGACCGTGACTTTGCCGTTGCCCGCCTCGACCACGAACGGCCGCGAGGTGTCGTGAGCGACGCTGAACATTGCCTCGCCTTCGCTCAATTCGATGACGCGACGATCCTGTTCAAAACGCACCTGCAAACGGCTGCGGCTGTTCAGATCAATCACCGAACCGTCCGGCAGCGCCACATGTTTGCGCTCGCCCAACGTTGTGGCGAACTCGGCGCTGTAGCCGCCCGGATGATTCAAACCACTGAACAGTCCCAGCCCGAGCGCCACCGCTAGCACACTCGCGGCCACGGCATAACGCAGCATCGGACGGCGTTCGCGGCGGGTTGGCGGTGTTTCAGCGAGGGCTTTGAGGCGTGGCGCCGGGAGCAGATCGGCCGCCGACCACAAGCCCTGGAGCAACTGGAATTCGTCACGGTGCTGCGGATGTTGATTCAGCCAGGCGTCGAAGCGCTGCTGCTCGACGCCATCAATAGCCGGCTCCTGCAAACGCACAAACCAGCGAGCCGCGTCATCGCGCACCGTTGTTTGCCCGCACGCGCAATCACGCGTATCCATCATGGAATGTCCTGTTGGGCTGGGGATGAAAAGCTGCGGCGGTTCATGACTGCAGCCCGTCGAGGCGATCGCGCAGATGCCGCAGGGTGCGGATCATATACTTTTCGACCATGTTCTTGGACAGCCCCAGGCGTTCGGCGATTTCGGCCTGGGTCAGCCCTTCGATCTTCTGCCAGACGAAGATCTTGCGGCAATTGACCGGCAGCTCGCTGAGCGCCCGTTCGATGGAATCGGCCAACTGGATCGCCTGCATGTAATGCTCCGGGTCGCCGGATGACGACTCACTGTGATCAAGGGCCTGTGACTCCATGGCGCCGCGCCGATCCTCACGCCGATAACCGTCGACCGCAATATTGCGCGCGGTCTGATGCAAATACGCCCGTGGCTGCTGCACCGCCGCCGAATCGGACTCAAGCACGCGCACAAAGGTGTCGTGCGCCAGATCCTCGGCCTGCGCGCGATTGCGCAGGCGACGAGTCCAGGTGCCGATCAACTCTTCGTAATGCTCGAAAAAGCCGGGTCTGCGAGGACGCATGGGGGTATTGGCGGCGTGCTAAAGAAAAGGGCGTGAATAGTAATGGTTACCATTAAGCCGAAGCAATGGATTCCTCGACCGACTGTCCGCGCAGCAACTGAAGATCAGCGTTTTAGCGCAATCACGCCGCTCATGTATTCATGCAGATCGCGCAGATCCTTAACGCTCCAGGCGTGTGGCGGTATCTTTACCCCGTTCTCCTGCAACGTTTTCGGAATCAGGTTGCCGTTCGGGCGAAGGATGATCGACGACACAATCACGCCCGGATATTCATTCAGGCGTTTTTTGAACGCGGACGTTGTCAGGTCAGGTGTAGGCGGATTGCTTTTATGCGCCAGCGGTCCGGTGCCCTTTATATCGGCGCCGTGGCACACAGCGCAGCGCTGCGAATAGAGGTTTTTGCCGTTGCTGTTATCCGCGAACGACACGGAGGGTTGAGCGATCAACAAAGCCCCGAGTACTGCGACGAATGCTGTTTTCATTGTTTGCCTCCATGGCGTCTTTAAGGTCGCGCATGATGCGCGAGATTTATCGCTTGGCGCAAAACAAAGTGGGAGCGAGCTTGCTCGCGAAGGCGGTACATCAGGCACTGGTTGCAGTGACTGGGCGGACGCTCTCGCGAGCAAGCTCGCTCCCACAGGGTTCGGTGGTGGATGGCAGATCTGGCACATCCACTACCGTTGGTTTTAGCCTTTTTCGTCGATCCCGGCTTGCAGGGTCTGGGTATCCAGATGCCCGCTGAGGGTGACCGGACCGACTTTCAGGTTGCCGTTTTCCAGGGAAACCTTCGGTGCGTTTTCCTCGGCTTTATGCGGCAGATCAAGGCCCGCTTTCACACCGTAGTCACGGTTGCTCAGATCAGTGCTGCTGACCTTCGAACCACCCAGATCGACCTTCCCTTGCGTCGCCGATATGCGCGCACCGGTCAGTTGTGTTGCGCCGTCGACCGCGAGGTTCAAGCCTTGGCTGGCACTGATACCGGACGCCTGCGCAACGCTGTCCTTGTGCGCGTACTCACCCTGCACTTTCAGCGTCGGTTTGTAGTCGGTGCCGGCGAGCTTCTCTTTGTCGCTCGGTGGATTTTTCTTCGCAGTCAGGCCCAGATCGACATCGACCTTGGCGTGGTTGCTGCTGTCCTGACGGCTTTCGACGGTCAGATCACCCGCGACCTTGCCGCTGACAGTTTTCGCGTCGATCTGCGCACCCGAAAGCTGTGCATCACCGGCGCTGTTCAACACCACGCTGTCAGCCTTGATCTGACTGTTCTGCTGGGTGCCGCCTTGCAGGTAATCCACGCCCACTTTGGCCCCGGCGTTGAAATCATGATCGCTGCTGGCCTTTTCATCGGCTGCCGTTGGGGTCTTGCTGCTCAGTTTGCCGCCGGCGTTCAACGCGACATTCCAGTTATTGCGGTTGTCGCTGGACTGCGCCGATTCCTGCACATAACCGCCCTTCTGCGCGTCGATGTTGACGTTCGGTGCGCTGACTTGCGTGCCTTGCAGATGAACCGAATCACCGTTCAGGACAATGCCGTTCTCGCTATTGAGCTGGCCACCGCTGAGGATTTTCGAATCCTCGTTGACCCGGCCGATGTTGAAGTTGCCGCTCAGATTGCCGCCCTGATCACGGCTCTTCTCGCTGCTGGTTTTGCTGCCGCCGCCCTTCAAACCACCGCCGAGGTTGCTGCCGATGGCGGTGTGAGTGTCGGTTGCGGCTTGCAGATCGAGCTTGCCGTCGGCGTGCAGATTTATGGCGCCAGCGCCGATCTTGCTGCCTTGCTGGACTTGATTGCCGCCGCTGCTGAGTTGCACCGGGCCGTTGCCGATGATGCTCGCCACATGAGCCTGGGTGTCAGTGCTGTGCTTGCCGCTGTGATCGAGCTGGAACCCGGCGCCGAGATCAACGTTGGTACCATCGGTGCCCGGCAAGGTGCCGACCGTCAGCGAGCCATTGCCGCGCAGGCTGCTGTCGTTGCTGTTCTGCCGGTCGTTGGCCTGATTCAGCGCCAGATCACCGCCAGTGTTGATGCTCACACCGCCCTGCCCGCCATCGAAACGGCTGCCTTCGAACTGCGCGTCGCCACCGACTTTGATGTTCACACCCTGGCTGCCGGCGTAACCGCCGACCACGGCGGTGGAACTGTCCTTGCTCGACGCACTGCTGCCACCCGCGCCGCTGCCAGCGACGTTCACGTCTTCACCGGTCTTGGTGTAGACGCGCACGTCGACCTTGGCATCCACCGCGTTGGCGCTGCTGCTATGCGTATTGCTCGCAGCATCGGCAAGCAGTTTGTCTGCACTGATGTTCACTTGGTCGGCGCTGGCGTTGTATTGAGTGCCTTGGTCATGCAGCGTGCCAGTGGTTTTCACATCGACAGTGCCGCCGTCAAAACGGCTGACCACAGCGTTGCTGCTCTGCTCGGTTTTGCTGGCGCTGCCGTGACCGACCGCGACGTCGATACCGACATTCGGCTGACCGAGATTGGCCAGTGCGTCCTTGTCCGGGATCTTGCCGTTGAGCACGTCCTTGACCGCGCCCGCGACCGGCCGGGCGATGTCTTTGTACTCGAGGTTGGCGCCGATGTCCGCCGACCAGTTGCTCTCGGTGTGCGTGCTGCTTTCGCGGTTGCTGGCCGCGCGATTGTCGATCTCGTTGGCGGCAACATTCAGACCGTTGCCGGCCTTGAGTTGTGCACCTTCGGTGGCGAGTTTGTCGGCATTGATGTTCAGATTGCCGCTGCTCTGCACATTCGTGGTCTGTGCGGTGGTTTTGCTGGTCGAATCCTGCGCCGTGCTGTGGGCGAAGTCGACGCCACTGCCAGCACGGTCGAGGCCGCCGGTGTAGTAGAAACCACCGCCGGTGCTGGAGGTGTCGGTGGCGGTTTTGTGGCTATCAACTTCGGCCAGCAACGACACGTTTTTACCGCTCAACGTTGTGTCGCCAGCAGTGGATTTCACCTCAGCGCCTTTGAGCGTGACGTCACCGCCCGCCTTCACCTGCACACTGCCGCCGCTGAGGCTGGAGCCTTGCTGGGTGACGTCGTTGCTAGTGACGGTTTGCTGTTTGTCTTGGTAGTGAACCCCGGCGCGATACTGCTCTGGCGTTTGCTCTTTGGCGTACGCATCGAAGCCACGGGTTTGCGTGGTATCAGTGCTGTCGTGAGTGTTCTGCGCAGCATGCACATGGACGTCACCCGCCGCGTCGGCCGTCAGCGCCCCGTCAGCCTTGACCGTAGAACCCGCCACTTCGATGTCCTTGGCGCTTTTGAGCTTGAGGTTGCTGTCCGACACCAGTTCACTGCGCACGGTGCTGCTGTCTTGGCTGTTCTGCCGCGACTCGTCCTTGCTGATGCCGAAGAACTTGCTGTCCTTGTCGTGGTTGTTGCTGTGCGAGGTGTCCTGCACACCATCGATCACCAGCGAACCCTTGTCGCTGATCACGCTGGCGTCGGTGCCGCCACGCACCTGGCTGCCGCTGATACGCACGTCGTCAGCCTTGACGATCAACTTGCCGCTGGCGTTGACCTTGCTGCCCTGATGCTGGGTCTTGCCCTTGTCGGCATCGCCGGTCTTGCCGAAGAAACCACCGCCAACCAGATCGCCGGAATATCGGTTGTCGCTGCTGCGATTGGTACGAGTTGCCGTGGTGATTTCCACCTGTTTGCCGGCCAGTTGCACGTCGCCGGCGCTGCTCAATTCGGCGCCTTCGGAGCGCAACAGCGCGGCGGTTTGCAGCGCAATGTTACCGGCCTTCAATTGGCTGGTGACGCTGCGCTGCTCTTCGCTGCTGCTGTTCCAGTCGGCTTTCCACAGGTGTTTGCGGTGGTTGCCTTGATCGGTCTGGGTGTGGCTTTCAGTGGCGGCGGTCAGGCGCAGATCGCCAGCGCTTTGCACGCTCAGATTGTTCGCGGCTTCGACTTTGGCGGCTCTCAGTTCGGTGTCTTTGCCGGACGACAACTTGGCGTCGCGGCTGGCAATAATCTGGCTGCCGTGCTGACGCGATTCGCTGTCAGTCTGGGTGCGATCGTAGGTTTCCCAGGTGATACCGATGGTGCTGTTGTTCCAGTTTTCGCGCTTCTCCTGAAGCTTGCGGCTTTCGACAGTGGACAGGGTCAAGTTGCGTTTGGCGTCGACCGTAACGTCGCGAGCGCTGACATCGGTGGCGGCCAGCGTCAGGTCCTTGCCGCTGTGCAAAGCGACATCGCCCTGGCTGCTGCGGATACCGGCGCGGGTCACGTCGAGGCTGTTGGCCAGCGCTTCACCGCTGACACTCAAGTCACCGGCTGAGCGGATCTGCACACCGTCACGCCCGGCCACCTGCACCGCGCCCACCCGCACGCCGGCACCTTCGGCGGTGCTGACAATGTTGATGCGCCCGGCCTGCATCGCGCCGAACAGGCTGGCGTCGATGCGTTGATCAGCGGTGTTGCCCGCCGGATCAACGGTTTTCACCTGGCCGCTGCCGTAGTCGACCTGATTACGCCCGACCGTGAGGTTCAATTGATCGCGCGCAGTGATCGCGCCCTGACTGTCGATACGCGGGGCGATCAGGTTGATCGAGCCCTCGCCGTTGCGCAGGCCGCCATTTTGAATCTGCAACTGACCACTGGCGTCGCGGCTGTTCAGGCTTTGCAGTTTGCCGTCATTCAGTTCCGGGCGACCGACCACCAGATTGGCATTCGGCGTGTTGATGAAACTGCCGCCATTGACCGAGATGCCGTTGGGGTTGGCCAACACGTAATCGGCAGGCCGGCCGAAGATTTCCTGCGCGCCGTTGATGGCGGACGGATTGCGGCTGATCACTTCGTTGAGGATCACGCTCGCGGCCTGTCCTTGCAGTTGCGGGTTGGCCGCCAGTTGCCCGGCCAGTTGCGATTGCCCGGCCTGCAAGGCATTGTTCAGCACCAGGCCCTGACGGTCGACGTTGTAGTCGAGGAATTGGTTGTGCGACAGGCCCGAACCGTTGGGTGCGACGATGTTGACGATGGGCACACCGCCCTGGGTCTGCAATTGCGCAGTGCCGCCGGGTCCTGGTGCGACCACGACGCCGCCGGCGAGCGCGCTCGGCAGATGCACGGCGAAGAACAGGCTGGCAATCGCCCAGCGCAATTTGCCCCGAGGGGAAAGATGAAATGCAAAGGTGTGTGCTAGCATAAAAACGTCTCCATGTGAGTACGGCATCACGTTGCGCGTTTAGTCTTGGCCGTGGCTGACGCGCTCAGATCCGACGGCTGTTTGTTCACTGCGTTGTTCAGATTTGCAGGCCCACGCGCATCAGCCAGGTCTCTGGCTCGTGCTGCAGACCGTTCGGGGTGTTGAGGGCGCGCTGGTAATCGACGTCGACTTGCAGATTCTTCCAGCCCAGATTCAGGCCGACACTGGCGCCGCTCAGGCGTTGGCCCTGCGCGCCGTGATCAGCCTTGATCCAGCCGTGGTCGAGGCCCACACGCGGGGTGATCTGCAGCGGCCACTCAATGCGCATCGGCAGGCGCAAGGTGTTGCGCCAGATCGCGCCGCTGGCGCCGGAGGCACTGCTGACCCGGTAGCCGCGCACCGCCGAATCGTCGGTGCCGAGCAACTGTTCAATCGCTGGCAGCGGGTCCGGGCTGTACTGCACATTGAGTTGGCTCTGCCACTGCCAGGCCTGCGCGCCGAACTGACCGTTACGCCATTGGCTGAGGCCGGCGCGGTACTTGCGAAACTGCGCCTTGGGCAAATTGTTGATCTGCTGCTGTGAATCGTCGTCGGCGCCAAACCAGCGCAGGCCTTGGGCGTAATTGACGTCGAGGTTCCACACCGCGCGGTCGAGCCAGAACAGATTGAGCCCGGCCTCGGCCACGGTCAGGGTCGGGCTCTGAATGCCGAGGCGGACGTCTTGCAGATAGCTGTCGACATCCTTGTGCGCCAGTTGCAGGTTGGCGCTGAGTTGACGGCTCTGGTCGCGCCACAACACACGGTCGGCGCGCAGGCTGACCTGGTCGGTGATGCCGGTGCTGTGAAAGGTCACGCTCGGCAGTTTGAATGGCGCGCGATATTCGGCATGGCTGGCAAACACGCTGTAGGTCCAGTAGCCGTAAGGGATCGCGTAATACAGGCTGGCATTGCGGCTGTAGCGGTCACCCTGATTGAGGGTGTCGCTGGCGCTGAGGCTCAACAAGTCGTTGAGTTGCAACGGGCTGTCGAGACTGAGGCTGACCGTATCGCGGTCGCGTCCGGTGCTGGCGCTGCCGAGGTTGTCGAAACCGGCATTCAAGGCCCAGCGCGAATGCGCGGAGGTGCGTGAGCGCAGGATGATTCGCGAGGCGCCGGGCTGGCTGCCGGGGGCGATGTCGGCGGTGAGATCGATCGAGCGCAGGCGATTCAGTTGATCGAGGCCCTGCTCCAGATCGCGCAGGTTCAGCGGCTCACCGAGCATGTTCGGGAACGCGCCAGCGAGGGACACCGGCAGACTTTGATCGGCCAGTTCGATGGACTCGATGTAGCCTTCGTCAACGCGGATATCCAGCGACTGCCCCGCTGCCGGTGCGCTGACCAGATACGGGCGGCTGGCAATGTAGCCCTTGTCGACGTAGCTCGCGGTGATGGTCGCCAGCAGATGATTGATCTGGCCGACGCCCATGCACGGCGCCAGCAGCGGTTTGATCCGCGCGTTGAGTTTGTCGCTGTCGATCAGCGTGACGCCGCCGATGCGCGTGCCGCTCAATGGCCAGCAACGTTCATCGGGAGTAACCGTTTGCGGGATGGCCGGAGTGATCGGCGTCGGGCCGAACGCGCCGCGCTCCAACTGTCGCTTCCTTTGTTCAAGTTGCAGTTGTTGCAGATCGCGCTGTTGCTGTTGCTGCTGGCGCAGCACTTCCTGGCCCGGCGCTACAGGTTCGGCGGCTTCAATCGAGGAGGCACAGACACTCGACACAAAGGCCGACAACAGCGGGCAAAGCGTGGAACGACGACGGAAAACAGCGCGAAACGGATACGGCACGCAACATCCTTGCGATCATAAAATGGCGTAATGCCATGTCATCAATGATCGTGATAGTCGGAGCCCTCCTACACAAATGCAAGACGCTTCCTACAGCGCTTACATTTCTTAAACAATTGCTTTGCCTGGCTTTATTGTCAGCAGCAAGGCCACGGCGCTGCACACTATCAGGGTTTCCCCGAGAGCTTGAGACCAGCCGGCGAGCATCAGCCCTGTGCCGATCAGCAAGTAATACATCAAGCCCAACAACGCCCCGGCGGTGCCCAATCGATCAGCGTAATCGGCCAGCGCCGCACCGAGAATGTTGGGGATCGCCAAGCCGAACGCCAATACCACCAACAACATCGGCAGGACGAACGCGACACTGTTCTGCAGCGACCACACGCCCACGCCACCGAGCAACGCGATGCCACCCGCGAGGCGAATCAACTGCAATGCCTTGAACCCGGCTGTCAATAAACGCCGGTTAAGCCATGCTCCAAAACCTGAACCCAGCGCGAGGATCACACCGCTGTAACCGAACACACTGGCGTCCACCCCCAGCCGCTGAAACATGAACGGGCCGAGGCTGTAATAACTGAAAAGCGCCACGTTGAATGACGCGATCCACAGCGCCGAGCGCCAGATTCCCGGGTCACGCAACATGCGCCCTGACGTTTCGAACAGGCAGACGTGCGGTGGTTGTTCCGCTCGGGTTTCCGGCAAGGCGTACACACTCCACAACCAGAGCAGCGTGGCCAATAACAGCAAGGCGCCGAGCACACCGCGATAACCAAAGGCCTGAACCAGACCGGCGCCACTGAACAAACCAATCGCCGGACTGGCCGCCAGCGCAATGCCCACCAACGAAAACACCTGCGCCAGTTCGGCGCCTTTGAAGCGGTCGCGCAACACGGTTTGCGTGACCACCGAGCCCACCGCCGCACCGAACGCCGCCAACATCTGCGCCAGTAACAAGCCGTTGAAACTGCTGACCCGCAGGCCTAAAAGCGTGGCCATCGCATAGATTGCCAAGCCCGCGAGCATCGCCGGGCGCCGACCGATGCGATCACACAAACGCCCCCACACCACCACCCCGACAGCAAACGCGAGGAAATACACCGACAACGTCTGCGCGGCGGCTTGCGGGCCAACGTTAAACACACGCCCGATATCACCGAGCGCAGGGCTGTACAGGGTTTGCGCGATCTGCGGAAACATCAGCAGCGAAATCGCCAGCCACAGGAAATGTCTGTTGTTCATTCTTCATCACTCCTCACATAAATCGCCGAGGAGTTTAAGAATCGGTGAGTGGCGTATTATCCGAACCCTGCCAACTAATCGCTGAAATCGGACAACCCATGGCTTGGCTCGACGCCCACGCAACCTTTGACGCTGATCGCTTTCAGGCACCGGTGATTGGCATCGCCTCGACTTTGAGTGATCACAATTCCGGCCTGCACCGTCATCAACGCGGGCAATTGCTGTACACGCGACAAGGCTGCACGCGGATTACCCTGGCGCAGCAGCTGTGTCTGCTGCCGCCGTCGCGGGCGGCGTGGATTCCGCCGGGTGTCAGCCATCGTGCCGTGATGCAGCAAAGTGTCGATTACCGCTCGATCTACCTGATCCCCGAACTGTGCGCCGAGTTGCCGCAGCAGGTCTGCGTGATCGAAGTCAGCCCCTTGTTGCGTGCGGTGCTGGAACCAATGGCGCTGGCCGATTTCGCCACCGATTGGCAGCAAGGCAAATTCGCCCACCTGCTCGGCCTGTGCCTGAGCGAAATCGTCGAAGCGGCGCAGCAACCGATGCTGTTGCCGTTACCTCAGGACAAGCGCCTGGCGCCGCTGCTGAAAACGCCGGATCGACTGCCACCGGAACTGCAAGTGCTGGAACAGCAGATCGGCGCCAGCAGCCGCACCATCGGGCGAATCTTCCAGCGCGAAACCGGCATGAGTTATCAGCAATGGCGCCAGCAGTGGCGCTTGATGCGCGCGATGGAATTGCTCGCCACCGGACGCAGCCTGAGTTACTGCGCTTTTGAAACGGGTTTTGCCAGCGACAGCGCCTTCATCGCCTTCTTCAAATCCATGACCGGCAGCACACCGGGCCACTGGCTCAAATGAACAACTGACGATCGGCGTCAGAAATCATTTGCGACTAAATATTACCTGCGTCATATTACAGCCGTAATAACTACCCGTTTACCCAGGTAATCCGCCATGACCAGCATGCCCAACCTCGAACCTGTTGTGGTGAAGTCCAAGCCGCCCCTGCTTAAACGCTTGCTGCTTCCCGGCGCGGGTTTGCTCGCGCTGATCTTCGCCGGTGTGTATGCCGTGCACTGGTGGGGCGCCGGGCGTTTTCTCGAAGAAACCGACGATGCCTATATTGGTGGCGATGTCACGGTGATCGGGCCGAAAGTCGCCGGTTACATTGACGAAGTGCTGGTCAGCGACAACCAGCACGTCAAGGCCGGCGATGTGTTGATCCGCCTCGACGCCCGCGACTATCGCGCCAACCTCGCCAAAGCCGATGGCGCCGTCGCCGCCGAAGAAGCGCTGCTGGCCAACCTCGACGCCACCGAACAACTGCAACAAGCAGTGATCGGTCAGGCCCGAGCCGGCATCGACGCCGCCGGCGCAGAAACCGCGCGTTCGCAGGATGACAACGCGCGCTACAAACGCTTGGTGAGCACCAATGCTGTGTCCGTGGAAAGCGCACAACGCGCCGACGCCACCTTCAAAACCGCACAAGCCCTGAGCGCCCGCGCCCAGGCCGAACTGCTTGCCGCGCAACGCCAACTCGCGGTGATCGACACCCAGAAACAACAGGCCCGCGCCGCCCTCCAGCAAGCCCGCGCCGAACGTGATCTGGCGCAGTTGAATGTCGGCTATACCGAACTGCGCGCGCCGGTCGACGGCGTCATTGGCAACCGCCGCGCTCGAGTCGGCGCCTATGCCCAGGCCGGTTCGCAACAATTGTCCGTGGTACCGGCCAGCGGTTTATGGGTCGATGCCAACTTCAAGGAAGACCAATTGGCGCGGATGAAACCCGGCCAGCGCGTGAGCATCCGCGCCGACGTGCTGTCCGGTCAGGAATTCCACGGCCGTCTCGACAGCCTCGCCCCTGCCACCGGTTCCCAGTTCAGCGTGCTGCCGCCGGAAAACGCCACCGGCAACTTCACCAAAATCGTCCAGCGCGTGCCGGTACGGATCCTCCTTGATCCGGCTGACGGCGTGCTCGGCCACTTGCGTCCGGGGCTCTCGGTAACAGCGGAAGTCGACACCCGCGCGCAACCTGAAACCAGCGCCGTGGCCGTCGCGCCATGAGCAGCACCCTCGCCGCCCCTGCACAGCCATTCAACCCGGCGGACATGGCGACCGCGACCAAGGTGTTCGCCTTCGCGACCATGTGCATCGGCATGTTCATCGCGCTGCTGGATATCCAGATCGTCTCGGCGTCGCTGCGTGATATCGGCGGTGGACTGTCCGCCGGCACCGACGAAACCGCATGGGTGCAGACCAGTTACCTGATCGCCGAAATCATCGTGATTCCGCTGTCGGGCTGGCTGTCGCGCGTGTTCTCGACGCGCTGGTTGTTCTGCGCTTCGGCAGTCGGTTTCACCCTCGCCAGCCTGCTCTGCGGCGTGGCCTGGAACATCCAGAGCATGATTGCCTTTCGCGCGCTGCAAGGATTTCTCGGCGGTTCGATGATTCCGCTGGTGTTCACCACGGCGTTCTTTTTCTTCACCGGCAAACAACGGGTGATCGCCGCCGCGACCATCGGTGCGGTCGCGTCCTTGGCGCCGACAATGGGGCCGGTGATCGGTGGCTGGATTACTGATATTTCCTCGTGGCACTGGTTGTTCTACATCAACCTGGTGCCGGGGATTTTCGTTGCCGTAGCGGTGCCGATGCTGGTGAAAATCGACCAGCCGGAATTGTCCCTGCTCAAAGGCGCGGACTACCTGAGCATGGTGTTTCTCGCGCTGTTTCTCGGTTGTCTGGAATACACCCTCGAAGAAGGCCCGCGCTGGAACTGGTTCAGCGATCAGACCATTCTGACCACAGCGTGGATCAGTGGCCTCGCCGGATTGGCCTTCATCGGCCGCACCTTGCACGTGGCCAATCCGATCGTCGATCTGCGTGCCTTGAAGGATCGCAATTTCGCCCTCGGCTGCTTCTTCTCGTTCGTCACCGGCATCGGCCTGTTCGCAACGATTTACCTGACGCCGCTGTTTCTCGGCCGGGTGCGCGGCTACAGCGCGCTGGACATTGGTCTGGCGGTTTTCTCCACTGGCGTATTCCAGATCATGGCGATTCCGCTGTATGCCTTTCTGGCCAATCGCGTCGATCTGCGCTGGATCATGATGGTCGGTCTGGGTTTGTTTGCGGTGTCGATGTGGGAGTTCAGTCCGATCACCCACGACTGGGGTGCCGGAGAGTTGATGCTGCCGCAAGCGTTGCGCGGGATTGCTCAGCAACTGGCAGTGCCGCCGGCGGTGACGTTGACCTTGGGAGGGTTGGCACCCGCACGGCTCAAGCATGCGTCGGGCCTGTTCAACCTGATGCGCAATCTCGGCGGTGCCATTGGTATTGCGGCGTGCGCGACCATTCTCAATGACCGCACCAACCTGCACTTCACGCGGCTGGCCGAGCATCTCAACAGCAGCAATGAAGCGTTGAATCAGTGGCTGTCGCAGGTCGGCGGCAACCTCGCGACTCTGGGCCAGAGCGGCGACGTCGGCGTCACCGCCAGCCTGCGCCAGTTGTGGTTGCTGACCTACCGCGAGGCGCAAACCCAGACCTACGGCGACACCTTTTTGATGATCGGGGCGTGCTTCGTCATCGCCACCGCGATGGTGCCCTTGATGCGCAAGGTGCAACCACCGGCGGCGCCGAGTGCGGATGGGCATTGATGCCTATTCTGAAACTATCCACCGCCCCCTGTGGGAGCGAGCTTGCTCGCGAATACGGTGTATCAGGCAACAATTTTGCGACTGATACATCGCTTTCGCGAGCAAGCTCGCTCCCACAGGGGTTATGCGTTGAGGCTTACACCTGCGGGATTTTGCGGAAGCCCACAGCCAGACGATTCCAGCTGTTGATGGTGCTGATTGCCACAGTCAGGTCGACCATTTCTTTCGGGGTGAATTGCGCCGCGACCACGTCGTAATCCTCGTCCGGCGCATGGGTCAGGCTCAGTTGCGTCAACGATTCGGTCCACAGCAACGCGGCGCGTTCGCGGTCGCTGAAGAACGGCGCTTCACGCCAAGCAGTCACCGCGAACAGCCGGCGCGGGGTTTCGCCGCCCTTGATCGCATCGGTGGTGTGCATGTCGATGCAGAACGCGCAGCCGTTGATTTGCGAAGCACGCAGCTTGACCAGTTCGATCAGGTTTTTCTCCAGCGGCAGTTTGGACACCGCGGTTTCCAGCGCGATCATCGCTTTCAGGGCGTCTGGGGAAGCGGTATAGAAATCGGTACGAGGTTTCATGGTGGCTCCGGGCAGCAAGTGAATGTGTGGCTACGTTAGCCCTCACACCCGGTTCGGCAAATAGCCAATATTCCAGAAGATCAGGAGGCCACTGGGTGCAAAGGCTGACCGCTCGTCAGGCAACCGGCACCAAGGGTCCTGCGCGTCTGACCAATATCAGGTACATCCCCTTTCTGGAGACGGATCATGATCACGCGCAAACTCACTTCGTTGTTACTGGCCGGGCTGCTGGCCAGCGCCTCGGCCGTCAGCTTCGCCGCCAACGATGGCGCTGACGCCACCGGCACCAAATCCGGTGCTACGAGCGGTTCGACCATGCCACCCGATAACACGCCGGGCGCGCCTTCGGGCGGTAATGGCTCCAACGGTGCCGGTTCCGGGACTGGCACCAATGGCGGCGCCAGCGGTTCGGGGTCGGGGGCTGGCGGCGGCACCGGTTCGGCCGGAGGCGGCACTGGCGGTGCGGGCGGTGGCACTGGCGGCTGAACGAACAAGAGCCATCCGTGGTGAAAACCCTCGGTTGTATGGGTACTCACATAACCTTGGCTTGATGAAAATCACTGTGGGAGCGAGCTTGCTCGCGAAGGCGGTAGATCAGCCAATATCTTCATCGGCTGACACGGCGCTTTCGCGAGCGAGCTCGCTCCCACAGGGGTTTGTGTCAGCGATTGGATCAGCGATCAGAGCGCATCAACTCGGCCAGGCCGCTGTCCAGCGACAGCACCGCCGCACGATTGCGCCCGGCATTTTTCGCCTGATACAGCGCCGCATCGGCACGTTGGATAAACACTTCCAGGCTGTCATTGCCACTCGGGATAAACGAATAACACCCCAGACTCACCGTCAGATACCCGGTCGGCGAGCCGCTGTGGATGATGTGCTTGTCGATCACACTGCGGCGGATCTGCCCGGCAATTGCCAGCGCGCCGTTGATGTCAGTGTCTGGCAACAGCACCGCAAACTCCTCGCCACCGTAGCGTACCGCCAGATCCGACTTGCGCTGGCAGCACGTCTGCAGCACCTGTGCGACCTGAGTCAGACAATGATCGCCGGCGACATGACCATAGGCATCGTTGTAGCGCTTGAAGAAGTCGATATCGAGCATGATCAGGCTGACCGGGCTGACCTGCCGCGCGCCGCGGGCGAATTCGATCTCCAGCGAACGCTCGAACAGACGTCGATTGGCCAGCCCGGTCAGGCTGTCGTGGGTCGCAATCTGCTCCAGTGTGCGCTGGGCCTTGCGCAGGTTTTTCTCGATCCGTTCGCCGTCGCGCACCTGATGAATGAACACCCAGCCAAACAGGCCGACGCCGAGAATCACCAGCGCGACAATCACACTCGACTGGAATGCGCGGGCGTACCAGCCCTCGAGAATCGTGTCGCGCGACGTCGCCGCCGACACCACCAACGGATACGCCGACAAGCGTCGATAGCCGTACAGACGCACAACCCCATCGACCACCGAATCGATCATTGCGGTGCCGGCGGAGGCCTCGGGCAGCAACGTGCGATAAATCCGCCCTTGCGCCAGCGACGTGCCGATCAGGTTTTCATCAAACGGACGGCGGGCGAGCAAGGTGCCGTCGCTCAGACCGAGAAACATGATGCCTTGGTCGTCGAGGCTGAAACTTTCGAAGAAGCGGTCGAAGTACGACATCTTGATCCCGGCCAGCAGCACACCCTGAAAATTGCCGGCGTGATCATTGACGCGCTTGGAAATCGGGATGATCCACTCACCGTTCTCGCGGCTGCGAATCGCCGGGCCGATGTGCGCCAGCGTCGAGGCGTTCTGCTGGTGAAACCTGAAGTACTCGCGGTCGGCCACGCCATTGCCACGGGGCAGATCGGCGAACGAGGTAATCACCCATTGGCCCTGCGTGTCGAAGAGGAACATGCCGTGCAACTGATCCAGTTGCTGCACGCGCCGGGCGAAGGTTTTCTGCAGGCGCGGTCGCTGCGCCGCGCCGTAGCCGTCATCCTGAATCCAGTCAACCAGGCTGGTCATTACCAGATCGGCGGCAAGGAATGTGTCCTCCGCTTGCTGCGCCATGGCCCGGGTCAGGTTGCTTGAAGCCACTTTTGCCACCGCCAGATCCTGACGCCGCGACTGCTCCAGTTGCAGGTACAGCAAACCGGACAGGCACAGCCCCACCGCAACGATAAACAGCACCGCCGCTTTGCGCAGCGGCAGGCGTTTAAGGGTGCCTCCGGGGGCCTGTTGCGGGTCGTGAATAGGGATAGGCAAAAGCAAGTCCTGGGCAGGTACGACAAGGGCGCCAGCGGGAAAACCCTTATGTTTGTGAGCGTAGCCCACTGGAATCTACGGGGCAAACACCCCGGTCCCGCCCAGGTATATCGGCGCGCAACGAGTTTGGATGATCGCTGTTCGCAGATTTATTTTCGATTGCCTCTTTCGGGTTAGTCAGTTGTGAAGGGCCAGGCGCCGCATCGCACTGTGCAGATGCGCGCGCGCACTTTGCGGATCACCTTCGCGCATCTGCTCATAGGCTCGTTGCGCAATGGCATGAGGCACAGGCTTCAATTGCCGTTGCGTGGCCATCGCCAGCAATTGCACCTGCGCGGCGCGCTCCAGGTAATAGAGGTCGTCCCAGGCTTCGGCGATGGTCGGCGCGGCAACGATCACGCCGTGGTTTTTCAGAAACAGAATGTCGGCATCGCCCATGACACTGGCGATACGGTCGCCTTCGGACGCGTCCAGCGCCAGACCGTTGTAATCCTCGTCTACCGCCGTGCGCCCATAGAACTTCAGCGCGGTCTGCCCCAGCCACAACAGCGGCGGCCCTTGCAGCAGGCACAGCGCCGTGGCGTGGGGCATGTGGGTGTGGAAGGCGACTTTCACTCGCGGCAGTTGCTTGTGCAGACGCGCATGAATGTAAAACGCCGTGGCTTCCGGCTGGCCTTCGCCTTCAACCACATTGCCGTCGAAGTCGCAGACCAGCAGATTCTGCGCAGTCACTTCGGCAAACGCATCACCGTAGGGATTGACCAGAAACAGATCGTCGTGCCCCGGCAGCATCGCCGAAAAATGATTGCAGATGCCCTCCTCCAGGCCATGCAGCGCGGCCAGTTGAAAGCACGCCGCCAGCTCAGTGCGCGCGGTGATGATCGCTTCCGTGTCGAGGTTCAGCGCTGTCAGGCGTGAGGCCCGTGCACTGGCGGTCAGGGTGTGAGCCATGACGATTCTCCGTGATTACCAACCGAGGGATTTGAACAGCGGCAACACTTGATCAAGGCGGTTGAGGATCGCGTCGGGGCGATAGTCCGCCAGCAACTGGCGACCGGTGCCGCGATCGATCCACACACAGCGAAAACCCATGTCCCGCGCCGCCGTGTGGTCAAGCATGGGACTGGCACAGATGTGCACGACTTCATCGCGGCTGACGCCCAACTGCTCATGAGCGTAGTCGAACAGCCGTGGCGCCGGTTTATAGGCGCCGGCCTGTTGCGCGGTGATCACCCGGTCGATGTAACCACCGAGTTGCGCGACGTTGCCGGCGATGATGTCGTCGTCGGTGTTGGAGACGATGCACAGTTTGAAACCCATGGTTTTCAATTCACGCAGGGTCTCGATCACCTCGGCAAACGGCGGCATTTTCGGGATCGCAGCGGCCAGACGCTGGTTGTCTTCGGGCAGGCTGGGCAGGCCCAATTCTTCCAGGGCCAATTGCAGGCCGAGGGTACTTAGCTCGCGGAACGAACGGTGCGGCGGCGTTTGTTCGAGGCGATGTTCATGGCGATCATAGACTTCGATCAGGTGCCCGACGTCGACCTGATGCTCGCCCTTCTCGCTGAGGATTTCCCCAACGACGGCTTTGAGGCCTTCGTCCCATTGAATCAACGTGCCGTAGCAATCGAAGGTCAGCCATTGCGGGCGCGGTGTGTTGATGAGTGTCATTGGTCGAATCCTCCGTGGTGAGGACTTCAGCTTATGAGCGCACGGTGATAGTGTGAAATTAAATAAATAGCCAATCGTCAGTTGAAAAACCACTATCGAGAGCACCGCCATGCTGGATCTGGAACTGCTGAAAACCTTTGTCTGCGTGGTCGACGAAGGCAGCTTCACCCGCGCCGCCGAGCGCGTACACCGGACCCAGTCGACGGTCAGCCAGCAGGTGCGCAAACTCGAAGACCTCGTTGGCCACGCCCTGCTGCTGCGCGACCGTACCGGACTGAATGTCGCCGTCACCGAGCACGGCGAACTGCTGATCCACTATGCCCGCCGTTTGCTGGCGCTGTCCGCTGAAGCCACTGAAGCGCTGGCCAGTGACCTCGACCTGGAAATCCTCCGTATCGGCATGCCGGAAGACTTCGACGCGCGGCGCATGGCGCTGATCCTTGCAGGCTTCACCCGCAGCCATCCGCAAGCGCGGCTGGAAACCCTCAGCGGCATGAGCCTTGATCTGCGCCAGCGCCTCGATGCCGGCGACATCGACATCGCCCTGATCAAACGCGAACCCGACAGCGGCCCGGCGTGGGCGACCTGGCCGGAGCGGCTGGTGTGGGTCAAAGGTGCGGAGTTTGATTCGTCGATCGGCGTGTTGCCGTTGGCGTTGTTTCCGCAAGGCTGCCTGTATCGGCAGCGCGCCATTCGTTTGCTCGATGTTGCCCAGCGCCCCTGGCGGGTCGCGTTTGGCAGCCACAGCCTGACCGGCATTCAAGCAGCGGTGGCTTCGGGATTGGGGGTGTCGGTGCTGCCGGTGTCGGCGGTATTGCCTGAGCATCAGGTGTGTACGGATCTGCCGGAACTGGCGCCGACGGAATTGGCATTGGTTAGTCGTGAGGGTGTGTTGAGCGGGTTACAGCGCGGTCTGGTGGAGTTTTTACGTGGGGAGTTGGGGGTGGATGCGGGGGGATTCGCCTGAAATCCTCCCGTTTTTATCATTGGGGTTTGTTGATTTCCCGTAGGAGGTCCGCGACGGGAATGTTCATGGTGTTTGAGTAGTAGGGCTTGTAGCCGTAGGCGGTGACGACGACTTTGCAGGGGATCTGTTGTTTGTTGGAGAGGAGTTGGTTCAGTTCTGCCACTGACAAGTCTCGCCGCGAACCGCCACCGTTTGAAAGTTCACTCATGAATGTACGGGTCAAGTAGGAGAACCCCATTTTACTGCTGACGTCTTTTTCGGGTTGTATTACACCAAATGCAGTAAATCGCATAAATTTCTTAATAGAAAAATCTTGGTCATCCGACAAAGCGCACTCGAGCATGCCTGAAGCCATCCCCACCCTTTCTCCTCGATCAAAAAGATTAAGGACATCGACATCCGACTGATACCGAATGACATACAGAAGCGAACTATCATCCCTCTCAATAGAACGGAATATCAAGTTCGCAGGAGGTTTTATATGGTCTTTAGCACAACCGGAACAAATACATAGAAATACGCAAAGTAAGAACTTACTCACCCGAAAACTCCTTCATGATGGATTCGAACAAGAAGTCGCTCGCCGATTTCCTGCCTGCTATGGGCGCATTGAATAGCCCGAATGCGTTGGCATGGTTCGTATCGACACTGACATTCACCGAGGGACCGCATGAAACAAGCCATTTCTCGCCAAAGTCAGCCACCCCATCTGACGGGTCTCTCTGGGTGGGTGCAGCCTTGATATTTATCCAGTCATTGGTGATTGGCGCAGGTCGCTCGCGATAAATATCCGACCCGAGCCAAACCAAAGCCCCCTCTCCTACCGGATCAAGAGTGATCAGCATCTGAACTCGGTAGCCCCATTCCGACATGATTTTTGTCAGATGAGCGCCATTCCATCCACCGAGGCTATGTCCGACGATATAAACAGGACAACTCTTGTAAGGAATAAGGCTCAAGACATGACGCTGAATATCCTGTTTTCCTCTGACCTCGTTGTAGCCCAACCAATCTGACTTGTATCTACCCTGCTCTTGCAACCTACGAGTGCGATCATCAAATGTCACCCATGCCTCTCGGATATTTTTATACGGTCCGGAAAAGTAATATCTCTCTTTGTCGCCAGCCCCACCAATAAATAAAACAATCGCCTTGGTACTCTCCACCGGTACCGGCTTGTCACTGACATCCTTCTTGTCCGTCAGCGCATGCTCCTTGTGCAGCTTGTAATTGTTGCCCTTCGCGCACGTTACCGTTTCAGCAGTCATCCCTTACTCCTCCAAAAACAACTTGATGGTTTCCGGCAGGTGCGAGCTGACTTGGTGAGTAAATCCGTTCGCGTCAGACACCCCATGTTCCAGACGCCCGTCAGCGCGCTGAATAACGTAAGGATGATCAGGCATGGGCTCACCAGTCACATCATTGACCAGTTTCAACCTGTCAGTGAAATGCACCGGCATCGGTAACAGGCCACTGAATGGCGCGGCTGTCACCGTATCACCGATGATCACCGTGCCTGAACCGCCGATGACGACATTGCCGTGACCACCGGTGCTGTCCAACGTGGCGGCGTTCAAGCCATTGATGAACACCGTCGACGCAACAGCACCGGTAATCGGGCTGCCGCAGGCGGATTTGTCAGTCATTCGCGCAGCCGCCAGACC
This sequence comes from Pseudomonas sp. 43A, assembly GCF_013363935.1. Lineage (NCBI taxonomy): Bacteria > Pseudomonadati > Pseudomonadota > Gammaproteobacteria > Pseudomonadales > Pseudomonadaceae > Pseudomonas > Pseudomonas sp. 43A. The sequence continues at coordinate 2,657,276 of NZ_CP054880.1, read as the reverse complement.
GTCGAAATTGACATTCGGCGAGCCACTGGCTATGGGATTGGTGCCATGTCCCGGCAATGGACAGGCGGTTGGATCGGTGACGCGGGCGGCGGGTTTTCCGCTCATGAACAGCTCCTTGCAATGTAACTTGGTCATCCTTTCGGGAGTGCAAGCATGCGGGAGTTCGCCGGGTACTTCAAACCTCCAGACCAAAAAAGGCGCCCGATCGGGCGCCTTTTTGATACGTGGAAACCGCTCAGGTTAGCGCGACGGCGGCACCCGAATATCCCCCGCCCGGCACTGGGTTTTCACACCCTTGCCACAGGCGCCGAACTGCAGATCCTTGCCCATGCACACGCGTACTTCCGACAACTCCGGGCCACTGCAAATGACGGCGATTCCATCCGCCGGAATGCCCGGGTTGGCCTTGCGGAACAGGTCGGCGATTTCCTGGGCTTCGAAGTAATACGAGGTGCTGAACGGTTGCAGCTCATCGGGGATTTTCACCGCCGCGACGGCTTTGTCCGCTTCGTCCAGATAGCCCATCGCGCCGAGGCCGCTGCAGGTGCCGTGTTTGGACCATTCGTGGTCGAGCAGTTTTTTGGTCGGGAACAGCGTCAGGCCCTGGGTGGTTTGCGACGCGTTCAGCGCAGTCAGCGGCGGGCAGGATTCAGGCCAGCCGCCCTTGGCGTATTGCGGCCACAAACCGTGCAGCACGAAGCCGTAGCCCTTGCCCGTGCACTGCGCGTCATCTTTGTGCGTCAAACAGAAGGTCGGCGACCAGGACAACGCCAGCAGGTAGTAATCGAACACCCCCGCCACCGACTCCGCTTGGGCCTTGCTCGACTGTGATTGCCGCGCCGAACTCAAACCGATGCTACCGGCCGTCAGCGCAATCACTGCCAAAATTGTAAACAGCTTTTTCATCTACCCGCTCCTTGGGACGCCTGCGTCCGTGGTTTTCGATCCTGACCAGTCTTGGCCAGCACTGATTTCGCCATGCTTGTGTTGCAAGCGCATGACGCAAGGCAACGCCGTACCCCGTTGAAAGGTCTACGATTAACAGGCAGACATCAAACCAAGGGATCCGAAATGAGTAAAGCAGACGAACTCGCCGCCAAACTCAAGCAAACCCGGCACACCCACGCGGATGCCGCGCTGGAGATCGATTGCTGGCCGGCGCAGGTGTACGACTTGTACCACCGCATCGAGGCGTGGCTGCAGCCGGTCACCGAGGTTGGGTTGAAGATTCGGCGCAATCCGACCCACGTTTGTGAAACCTCACCCGATGGTGAATCCCACGATTACGCCATCGACCAACTGGTGATCGAAGCCAATCATCAAAGCCTGACATTTGATCCCATTGCGCGGTTTACCGAGGATGGCGCCGGGCGGGTGCAGATCATCCCGTCAGCCACGGACACCTATCTGCTGCGCACCGTGGATGAGCACGGTGAAAGCCATTGGTGGGTGCAGTCGATTGAAACAGGCCAGCAGTTGGATGCCATCGCGCTGACGGAAAATAATCTGTTGTTGGCGGTGCAAGAAGGGTTGGGGCTGTAAGCGAAATTGGCGTCCCCGCGCTGGTGAAACACGTGACCGGGCTCATACATATTGATGCATGACCCTAATAGCACTCAGGTCAGAATTAAGACAGCGGACGTAATCGGGAGCAAAACTCCTCATATGGCATAGATTGAATGTTCTCATATGCATTCAAAATCACGTGTTCAGCATCCCCATTCTTCGGCCACCACTGACCGTCCAGGTAAATTTCAATATGTGAAGCGGGGATCTCAAAACATTTCAAGGAGGGAAGAATGTATTTGGCTCCCCGCCGTTCGTCGGAACGATCGACGTGGGACTTTCGCCATTTTAGTGCTGGCGTACATTTTTTGATTCGACTGAGAAAGGCCAATTGAAACTCATCATGAACGCGGTTATACGCGGTACTGCCAAGCGGTAATCTTTGCTTCAACTGGAGCAGGGCGTTTTCGTACGTATCGTAGAAATAAAACGCCCGATCGTTTCCGGTGTTCTTCAGATTCTTGGCGTATTCGGGAGAGTTTCTGAGATCTCCGGCATTACCTTTTCGCTCGGTTATCGTAAAACCAGTTTTGAAAAAATTCGACCAACCTTTTGCCGTCTCAAATCGATAGTAATAGTCCGTTTTGGCGGACACCCGGTCTGCACAGCCGCAACAAACAACTGCAATGGCTTGATGCAGCCACGACCGTAGCCGACTCTTCATACTCACGCCGTCCTTAGCCCTTTTGGGCAGAAAAAATGAAGAGTAACCAAGTCACGCTTAAATCGCCATCAACCCACGCTGATCCGATCAGCGTACCAACTGCTCATTGCACCGTGCGCTCGTGCTACTAAAATCGGTTGCTCCTGCAATCAGCTTGAAGAAAACGACATGCAATCATCAATAAGAAAAATCATGGTGCTGGGTGCTGGTTTCGCCCTGTCCTGCGCTGCCCACGCCGAACAAAACCCTTCACACCTCGACACCATCCAACAACAGGGCGAACTGCGCGTGTGCACCACCGGCGACTACAAGCCCTACACCTTCAAACGCCCCGACGGCGACTTCGAAGGCATCGACATCGCCATGGCCCGCTTGCTGGCCGACAGCCTCGGGGTCAAAGTGCAATGGGTGCAAACCACCTGGAAAACCCTGATGCCGGACATGCAGGCCGGCAAGTGCGACATCGGTATGGGCGGTATCTCGGTGACCCTGGAACGGCAGAAAAAAGCCTACTTCAGCAACACCCTCGACACCGACGGCAAGATCCCGCTGGTGCGCTGCGCCGACGTCAGCAAGTACCAGACGGTCGAACAGATCAACCAGCCCAACGTACGCCTGGTCGAACCCGCCGGCGGTACCAACGAAGCCTTCGTCCACGCCTTCCTGCCCAAGGCGCAACTGGCCCTGCACGACAACGTGACGATCTTCCAGCAACTGCTCGACAACAAGGCCGACGTGATGATCACCGACGCCTCGGAAGCGCTGTATCAGCAGAAACTCAAACCGGGCTTGTGCGCGGTGAATCCGCATCAGTACATGCAATATGGCGAGAAGGCTTATCTGCTGCCGCGCGATGACATCAGCTGGAAACTGTACGTAGATCAGTGGCTGCACTTGAGCAAAGTCACCGGCAACTATCAGAAAACCCTGAGCGAATGGATTGCCGTACCCGCCGCGAAGTAATCCTTAATCGTCATGCAGCATGCCGGAGCTGTACTGATTGAGGCTGCTGCCGATACTGCTGCCGCCGAACTTCAACGTATTGGCGTTGCGCCCCTCCGGCGACTGACAGTCGCTGGAGAAACAACTGGTGGTGGTCAAACCACCCGCGCCGGAACAGGCACTCAACACCGATACCGCTGCAGCGATCAACAGCACTTTGACGACATAAAGGCGCATGGCACGATTCCCCTCGGGATGAACAGCGACGATCTTGTCTGAACATCCTAGGCCTGCGCCGCACCCGGCAAGATGAAACTTTGCTCATCGCCAGGGAGATTACCAACGCTGAATGGCTCAACAAACGTCCGGCACTGAGCCAAGTTATCGAGCGGATCAGTGCGAGCTGAAAGCGATCAGCTCTTCAGCCACGCACTCGTCGGGATCTGCGCCAATGATTTGAAGGCAGGCCTGGCGAACCAGTAACCCTGCATCAAGTAAATACCGCAATCGGCGAGAAAATCTCGTTCCTCGGCATCTTCTATGCCCTCGGCGATCACCTCCACGCCCAACTCTCTACACATGTTCACCACGTTACGCACGATGATCTGGCGCACCCGATCACGGTGAATATTTCGGATCAGCGCCATATCCAGCTTGATCAAGTCCGGTTGAAAATCCGCCAATAAGTTAAGGCCGGAATAGCCTGCACCAAAATCGTCGATCGCCGTCTTGAACCCAAAATCACGATACTCACGCAAGATCGCCATCAAATGCTTGTTGCTTTCAACGTGCTCGCCTTCCACCGCTTCGAAGATCAGCCGCTCCAGCGGAAAGCCGTAAGTGCGTGCCGCTTCCAGCGTGCTGCGAATACACATCTCTGGACGGTAAACGGCATTCGGCAGAAAGTTGATCGACAGGTACTGCGTCATCCCTAACTCAGCCGCCGTGGAAATAGCCCGCACGCGACACAGTTGGTCGAATCGATAACGGTTTTGATCGTCCACCTGCTCCAGGACAGATAAGGCGCCCTCACCCTTTACGCCTCGAACCAACGCTTCATGAGCAAACGTCGTTTGATCGCGCAGATCCACAATGGGCTGAAAGGCGAAGGCAAAATCCATGTCCGGCATGCCGTTGCTCTTACAGCCCTGGCAGCCTCCGGCAGACGTGAATGATTTTGGAAAGTCGGTCATGACACCCTCTGATAACGGGTTGTAACCTTCCATGGCGGTTAATAAACAGCCGCAGGACTGACTCATCTGCAAACCAGGCGACAACTGCAGCCCGACGGCGCCTGAATATTCGAAGGCGCCGCGTGCTCTACATACAAATGATCAGGTGCGGAAATGCGCGGTCATTCGCTGCAGGTCCTGCCCCAGTGACGCCAACTCGACCGTCGCAGCCGCACTCTCCTCACTGGCAACCGCCGACTGGTCAGCCACATCCCGTACGCTGACGATGCTGCGATTGATTTCGTCGGCCACGGCACTTTGCTGCTCGGCAGCGGCCGAGATTTGCAGGCTCATTTCCTGGATCGTGCCGATGGACTGATTGATCTCGGTAATCGCCAACTCGGCCTTCTGCGCCAATACCACCGTATCGAGGGTGCGCTCGCGGCTGGAGGCCATCAGTGTCGAGGCCGCTTGCGCGCCTTGTTGCAGGGTGACGATCAGCGCTTCGATTTCCTTGGTCGAGTCCTGTGTCCGCTGCGCCAGCGAGCGCACTTCGTCTGCCACCACGGCGAACCCACGCCCCTGTTCTCCCGCCCGCGCGGCTTCGATTGCGGCGTTCAACGCGAGCAGATTGGTCTGCTCGGCGACGGCTTTGATGACATCGATCACTTTGCCGATCTGCTCACTGTCCTGAGACAGCACGTTCATCGCGCCGCCCAACTCTTCAATGGCCACCGCGAGCTCGCTGATCTGCAACGTCGCCTGCTTCACCACCGTACTGCCGTGGCGCGCCTGTTGATCGGCCAGGGTGGCGGCGGCGGACGCATCGGTCGTGTTACGCGCAACTTCCTGCACCGTCGAAGCCATTTCGTGCATCGCCGTGGCGACTTGATCCACTTCGCTTTTTTGCTGACGCACGCCAGCGCTGGTCTGCTCGCTCATGGCCGAGAGCTTTTCCGCAGAAGTGGAAATATGCGTCACGCCATTGCCGATACCTTGCACCAGTGTGTTCAGGTTTTGCGCCATGTCCTGCATCGCATTTTGCAGATCGCCCAACTCGTCTTTGCGGTTTGATTTGGCCTGTACCGTCAGATCGCCCTTGGCAATCCGTCGAGCCAGTTCAACCGTCAGAGCCAGCGGTGCAGTGATCTGGCGCGAGATGACCACCGAAGCAAACAGCCCGATCACCAGCGCCAACACGGTCAATACGGCGATCTGAACAAAGGCTGAATGCTGATCCTCACGCGCAAGGCGCTGCTGGGTGTCCATCAGGCCATTCATGATCTTGTCCATCGCCTTGCTTTCCTGGTCGACCTGGTCGCGCATGTTCTGTTTCTGCTCAAACAGCCCGGCCACTTCCACCAATACTTCGCGATAACGACGCATCCCGGCATGCGCATCTTCCAGTTGACTCGACAGGGTCGCCGGCAAGTTGCTACGCGCCTTGGTGATATCACTCAAGAAGGTATCGATGGTTTCCATCATCAGTTTTTTGTTCGCGTCGTTAGGCACCGCAATGTAACGACGCAACATCAGGCGAAACGTGGTCATGCCATTGCGCAAGTCGGCCACCGTGCGCAGATCCCGAACGCGTTCGCCGTCGGCAGACGCCAGCGCATTGGTCGTGGAGGCTTCAAGCATGCCGGCAAAAGTTTGCGCGTACTTGTCCGACAGCGCAGTCAGCGGTTTCAGGGCATCGGTGGTCGACTGATCAGCAGCGATCAGCCGCTTGACCTTCTGGTCGTAGGTGACAATCGTGGTTTGCAACGCCTTCAAGGCTTGCTGGTTTTCAGCGCGCGTCAACGTGTCCAGCGCCTTGCTCACAAGGCCCTGCAAGACATTCAACTGCGCGTTATAGGACTCGGCGAACGCTGCGTCAGCCGCGGCTTCGTACTGTTTCTCAGACAGACGCATATCTTGCGTCGCGTCATTCAACGTGCCGATCAGACGCGTCGTACTCAAGCGATCAACCAGCACGCTGTTGCTGTTATAGCCAATGAAGGCAACCGCCAAAACGGCCAGCAGAAGAATGCCGAAGCCGGTTCCCAGCTTGCGGGAAACTTTGATGTCACCCAGGAAATTCGATGCTACTGCCATATTCAGCCTCAAACGCCCTGACGCGAAACGCCAGGCACAAAAAATTGATCTCTGGTAACCACAGTCACCGTCCAGACATTCGGGGGTCGTCATCCAAGGCGTAATACGGGACGCTCCAACTGTCCCGGAAATGCAAATGCAGATGCTGTTGAAGCGTCGAGAAACACCCGACGCGAGCACCGGCAGACAAACCCATCACGTCGCAGACAGGGCGTCTGCACACTGGATTTATCGTTTCAGCAAAGGTGTCTGGAGGGATGCTAGTAATTTTGCGAAAACTTGTACAACTTTATATTTTTGTACAATCGTTGAACTTTTTGAGCGGCGTGATGACGCATTGCCATCATGATTTATGGCACATCGCTACTGGCGAAAAACCAGGCTGAAAATGCTGAATCAGGCGCCTGCCGACTCAGTCCCTTGCTGGCTTGGGAATCGCAATCCGGCTCCCAGTCTTGACCTCGCGCAACGCCAGGCTGGACTGAATGGAAGCAATCCCCACCTGACGCCTGAGCACCTGCTCGATGAAATCGCTGTAGCTATCAAGATCCTCCGCCAACACCTGCAACACATAATCGGCATCGCCGGTGATCTTGTGGCAGGCCACCACCTGCGGCAATTGCGCAATCACCGCCTCGAAAGCGTCCGGTGCGTGGTCGGCGTGGGTGGAAAAACGAATGTGCACGAACGCCATGATATCCAGCCCGAGCATTCGCCGATCAAGGTTGGCCTGATAGCCCTTGATGACCCCCGCCTCCTCCATGCGCTTGCGCCGCCGCCAGCACGGCGTAAGGCTCAGCGACAGCCGCTCGCTAAGTTCAGCGTTGGAAATGCTGGCGTCTTCCTGCAATAACTCAAGAATTGCCAGGTCGGTCTCGTCGAGGCTGATGCGTTTGGATATTTTTTTCTGCATGCCGCCATTCCTGAGTAAAAACGCCCGAATAATCGACCAAACCACGAAAACAAAGCAAAGAAAGCGCAGCCAAGCCGGAACAGAATATTTGCACTGGCCAACAATAACGGATGCGCAGAATGTTTACAGTTTTCAGTGATTCCCACCGTTTGCACCACGGCACCGAATTGAAAGACGGCGTGCTCAAACCTTCGTTCGAGCAACCGAGTCGCGCCGACACCGTGCATAACCGCGTCAAACAGGTCGGCCTCGGGCAGATCGTCGAACCGCGCGCGTTTGATCGCTCGTGCTACGTCAACGCGCACAGCGAGCGCTACGTCAGTTTTCTGGAAAATGCCTGGAGCGAATGGCGCGCAACCGGTCGCACTCACGATGCCTTGCCGCTGGTATGGCCGGTGCGCGATCTGGCCGGCGAAGAGGTGCCGACCTTCATCGACGGCAAGCTCGGTTTCTATGCGATGGACGCCGGCTCACCGATCACCGCGACGACCTGGCAAGCGGTAAAAACCAGCGCCGATATTGCCCTCACCGGCCTGGCCCTGATCGATGAAGGCCACGACAGTGCCTTCGCCCTGTGCCGTCCGCCCGGCCACCACGCCGCGCGCGAATACATGGGCGGTTATTGCTACCTCAACAACGCCGCGATTGCCGCGCAACAAGCCATCACCCAAGGCGCCAAACGTGTCGCGGTGCTCGACGTCGACTTCCATCACGGCAACGGCACGCAGAACATTTTTTATCAGCGCAGCGACGTCATGTTCGTCTCGTTGCACGGCGAACCGGCGGTGTCCTATCCGTACTTCTCGGGGTACAGCCACGAAGTCGGCGCGGGTGTCGGCGAGGGTTACAACCTCAACTATCCCCTGCCGAAAAACACCACATGGGAGAGCTATCGCAACGCCCTGCTCCACGCCTGCAAAAAGCTTCAGCAGTTCGCCCCTGAAGTGCTGGTGATTTCCCTGGGTGTCGACACGTTCAAGGACGACCCCATCAGCCACTTTCTGCTGGAAAGCGAGGACTTCATTGGCATCGGTGAACTGATCGCCAGCGTCGGCTGCCCGACCCTGTTCGTCATGGAGGGCGGCTACATGGTCGATGAAATCGGCATCAATGCCGTCAACGTGCTGCACGGCTTCGAGAGCAAACGCAGCTGAGCCGCCCGCCGCTCTACAACCTTTCAATGACTGGATCGGAGAATAAAAACATGACGCTTTTTATAGATGTCGATGATGCTGCACGCCTGTTCACCCAAGTCGGCATCCGCCGCGCCATCCGCGAAATGGCCGGCTACATCGAAGCGGATTACGCACGATGGGCGCAGTTTGGTAAATCGCCGCGCACGGCCAATCACTCGGCAGACGGCGTGATCGAGTTGATGCCCACCGACGACGGCCAGCAGTACTCATTCAAATACGTGAATGGCCACCCGAACAACGGCCAGCAGAACTTGCTGACGGTCATGGCCTTCGGGCTTCTGGCCGATGTGCAGAGTGGCTATCCGACGTTGCTCAGCGAACTGACTTTGACCACCGCCGTGCGCACCGCCGCAACCTCCGCGCTGGTCGCGCAATCGCTGGCTCGTCCGGGTGCGACCTCAATGGCCCTGATTGGCAACGGTGCGCAGAGTGAGTTTCAGGCACTGGCCTTTCATGAGATGTTGGGCATCAACGAAATCCGTATCTTCGATATCGATCGCGACGCGTCTCTCAAGTTGAAGCACAACCTCGCGGCGTTCCCGGACATCGAAGTGATTCTGGCCACCTCGGTGAAGGACGCGGTCAAGGGCGCGGATATCGTCACCACGGTCACCGCCGATAAAGCCTACGCAACCATTCTGACCCCTGAGATGATCGAGCCCGGCATGCACATCAACGCGGTCGGCGGTGACTGCCCGGGTAAAACCGAACTGCACGCCGACATCCTGCGCAACGCCCGGGTCATCGTCGAGTTCGAGCCGCAAACGCGCATTGAAGGCGACATTCAGCAACTGGACGCCGATTCCCCGGTGATCGAATTTTTCCGCATTGTGCAGGGCGAAGTCGCCGGGCGCGAAAACGATGCGCAGGTGACGGTGTTCGATTCGGTGGGTTTTGCCCTGGAAGACTTTTCCTCTCTGCGCTACCTGAATGACCTGGCTCAGGCACAGCAAATCGGCCAGCGCATCCACCTGGTACCGACGCCGGCCAACATCAAAAACCTCTTCCAACTGCTGGATCCGCAACCGGCCAAAGCCTCGCGTCTGCGTACCGTCAGTTGATCGCTAACCGCCGCCCCCAAGCCACAGGGGGCGATTCACCTTGTGATCAGCCGCTGCACCTCTAACAAGAACGCTCAACACCCACTTTCTGCCAAAACTCAAAAACATAAAATCAAGAGGTTTTGCAATGAAATCGACCCCTTCCGGGCTGCCTGAACAGCCCGCGCTGCAGCGCACGCTCAGCAATCGTCACATCCAGTTAATGGCCATGGGCGGTGCCATCGGTACCGGCCTGTTCATGGGTTCCGGGAAGATCATCGCCCTCTCCGGGACGTCGATCATCCTCATCTACATGATCATCGGTCTGTTCGTGTTTTTCGTCATGCGCGCCATGGGCGAAATGCTCCTGTCAAACCTCAACTTCAAAACTTTTGCCGACTTCGCCGGTGCCTACCTCGGCCCACGCGCAGCGTTCTTTCTCGGCTGGTCGTACTGGCTGAGCTGGAGCGTCGCGGTGATCGGCGATGCCGTCGTGGTCGGCGGATTCTTCCAGTACTGGTTCCCCGACGTCCCGGCGTGGATACCCGCCGTCGGCATGCTGGCAACCCTGTTCGCGCTAAACGTGCAGACCGTCAGGCTGTTCGGTGAGGTGGAATTCTGGTTCGCGATCATCAAGATCATTGCCGTCGTGACCCTGATCGGCGTCAGCACCGTACTGATCGCCAGCTCCTTCGTCTCGCCCAGCGGCGTCACCGCGTCCCTGAGTCACCTGGTGGACAAACAGGCGGCGTTCCCCAACGGCTTGTTCGGCTTCTTCGCCGGATTTCAGATGGCGATCTTCTCCTTCGCCGGCACCGAGCTGATCGGCACCGCCGCCGCCGAAACCCGCTCGCCGGAGAAGACCTTGCCCAAAGCAATCAACTCGATTCCGCTGCGGATCATCCTGTTCTACGTGCTGGCACTGACCTGCATTATCGCCGTGACCTCGTGGCAGCAAGTCTCCCCGGTCAAAAGCCCCTTCGTCGAACTGTTCCTCGTCGCCGGATTTCCCGCAGCGGCCGGTATCGTCAACTTCGTGGTCCTGACCTCGGCGGCCTCCTCGGCCAACAGCGGCGTGTTCTCCTCAAGCCGCATGCTGTTCGGGCTGGCCAACCAAGACAACGCGCCCGGCCTATTCCGCCGACTGTCTAGCAACAGCGTGCCGCTGCTGAGTCTGGCGTTTACCACGCTGTTGATGCTGGTCGGCGTACTGGTGCTGTTCATCGTGCCGGAAGTCATGACCGCATTCACCATCGTCTCCACCGTGTCGGCGATTCTGGTGATCTTCACCTGGTCGACCATCCTTGCGTCTTACATCGCCTACCGGAAAAAACGTCCAGATCTGCATGCGAAGTCGGCTTACAAGATGCCCGGCGGCGTGCCGATGGCTTGGTTTTCGTTGGCGTTTTTGGGGTTTGTGCTGGGGTTGCTGGCGTTGCGGCCTGATACGCGGATTGCGCTGATGGTCATGCCGGGGTGGTTTGTCTGGTTGGCGATTGCTTACCAGTTGACGCGGTTGAGGAAGCCGAAATCTGCGGTTGAATCGGCGGGGCAGTTTGGATAGATCTGCGAGAGAAAGCCGTCACCTGGAAGTGACGGCTTTTTGTTATCAGCGAAAGAGCATTTCACCTGCCCATGGCGGGACAGGATTTACGCCTTCACCTCAACGTTATCCAACGCCTGATTCACCGCCAACTCGCCCAACATCACCACCTGCGCAATGCCCAGCGCGGTTTTGCGGTGCGAGGGTTCAAGCGTCGCGGCGAAGTTGTTGAGCATTTCCGAGGCGGAACTCAGCGTTTCACTGGCGTTGGCCAGCAGGGATTCCGAGTCGTACTTGGGGTTGGCGAGGTACATGCGCTCGGGCTCGTTGACGCTGGACATGATGTGGCCGGCGGGAAGGAGATAGTGATCGAGCGCGCGCTCGGCGGCTTCGTGGAGTTTTTTGGAGTTGAGGGATTCGTAGGGGGATGCGGGATCGGTTTCTGGTGGGTTGGGCGTTACTTTGAACATAGATGGAACCTCTAGCGCGATTACTAAAAGGAGCCATCACCCACGCTACCAAACGATGGGTGGCGGCCATACGCGGGTTGGTAGACCGGTCGCACTAGAACCCGGCGCCCACGAATGGGCCCCACGCATGACCACCATGAAATCCGAGTCCTGGGGAAGCGACTGAAATTGGTGATGCGATGCATCTAGACACGAAGCGGGCTACCAAACCCGATCACTGGTTTTCAGTGATGTGGGGACGATAGAACCTGCGGGCTAGAGGCACAAGCCGGGGGATTCTGTCTTAGGTGTAGGGGGAGGCGCAAGGTTGTGTAGGCTTAGGGCTGCAGCAAGAGACTTCATTTAAACAGACGCGGCTTTTTCTGTTTAAAGGGCTCTACGAGCACGCTAAACGATCCAAATATTGTCACCAGCGCAGAGAGCAAATCGTTCTTCTTGAAGCACTGTGCGTCGCTCCGATGATGGATCGGACACATCGTCGGTCCCTGCCCCATTTAATAAAGGCTAAAAGACCGCTTTAAAAAGCCCTGTACCAGCATCGTACCAGCCAGGTACCCTTCTCGAAGACTCCGCGATTTATTCCCTTCTTTGTAGCAATTTTAAAGCAAGCGTTTTCGGCTACGATCTGGGCACTACTGATACTGTCAAAAACGGGGATAGAAATACTGGTGCAATGAACGCTCTCTTGACGTTGTCCCGTGAGATCTGACATGAGCTGTCCCACCATTGTGTGGTGCGCTAAAGATGTCTGTTGCACAAGTGTTTAAGCCAATGCAACTCCGCAGCATGTACTAGGCTTTTCAAACCCATCGCTCAAGGACGATTTTCATGTCAGATCACTCAGCCTCCAATATCGCAACGGCAGATGCTTTGACATTGCTACTGCACAACCAGCATGCGTTGGCGGCTGCAATAGAGGAGGTCACCGTGTGGCTTTCGGCTAATGGCGTGCAGGTAGTTGCAGATAACGCTGTGATGGCTATGGAAACCTTAGACACAAATGCAAAAGCGATTAAAGATGCAATTATGCGTATACGGCAGTCCTAGGAATGCCTAGCAGGCAGCGGTCGTTCTATTCGACCAAATGCGATCAGTCGTGGTCGTCAGCTTTCGGCCAGAAGCGGTCATTCCACCTGCCTGCCAAATTAGAGCGCGTTAGACCTCGGTGCGCGCGCTCGCAGTGCGTCGTAAGCGTGCGACTACACTCTGTGTAGTGAGCACCTTAAGGAAAGCACATGGACATCACCATTCAGCGCAAGAAAGGAATGTTTGACAGCGCCTATGGCCACGCTATCCCGCTGGCAATTTTGTTTGATGGAACGTTCGTGGGCCGCCTGGAAACGGGTGAAACATTATCTTTGAACCTTCCGGACGCTTGCGGGACGTTGCAAGTCGGTATGCTTGACCCCAGAAACTCGCCTTACATTGGAAGCGCGTCTGGTGAGGTCATATCGACCAGCAATGCACAGAGGGTTACCCCCGGACAAGCCGTTCAGTCTTTTTCGGTAAAGACTCGGAAATGGGTGTTCTTTGACGTGCTGGGTTTGGCGGGCTCAGCGCCGTTCAACCGCTGGGTACTGGCGCTTGAGACAGATCAACTTTAGGAAGCTTCTGACAGGCGTCAATCGGCCATTAGCGGACGCTCACAAGCGAACGCTACCGGCCAAAAGCAGACGTTCGCGGAAAGCTGCTTTCGGCCCAGAGTGTGTAAAAACGCTTCGCCAAAATTGAGGTGTGCGCGTTTACGTTAAATCTGAAATTTATCGGCACGTCAGCAGATGTGGTTTTTGCGTAGAAGCGCGATTTCCAGTCCGGTTTTGAGTGCCTGTCGCGCTGAAAAACGTTTTTACACAGCCTCGGCCACAAGCTGCCATTCGGCTCGATATTTCGCCCCTTTCCGGTCCCCGTGTCTGCGAGCTAAAGCAATTTCTTAGCGTCCGAGTGAGGGCGGCCCATATAGCTCAGTTTCCCAGTCTTCAAGAGGCGGCGTTACTTTGAAAGATGGGTCGCAGTATGACCTTAAGTAGTCAGTCGCTCTCCTTTGGGCATAGGTAAAATTGAGCACGTTACCTTCACCGTCCATCTCTATGACGTTCGCGAATATCGCGAAGACCATCTCAATTGCACTCGGCTCAGAACCATAAATATCGATGTACTCCACGTTTTCAAGCATGTAGTGGGTTCCACTTGCCATATAGTACGCAAACGTTCGGAGTGCTCCACTGAAATCATTACTCAGCTTCTTCATTTACATTTTCTTTTAGTAAATATTCTGGATTTTAGCGCCCATAATCAACCAATGCCTTTTTTTTCCGTTTTATTGTGATCGAGAAAGGTCTGAACCGGGCAATAAGCATTAGCAATAGGTTGCTTACTGTCTGATTACGGCCGGAAGCGGACGGTCAGTAGTTGCAGCTATCGGCTAGCGTCACCGATGAGTGAAATGCTGCTGTATGAAGGCGTGCTCTTCTTCGACCAATCTAGGGTATCTGCTTTCATCAAGCGTTTCACGAAGTCGCTTGGAGTAGCCTGCCTGCTCAAATGCTACTTGGCACCTCGCGCTGTCATAGAACGACCGGAGATGGGCGAGTGCCTGATCAAATTTGGGGCTTTCAATACGTAGAAATAGACCTGTCAAATCTAGCTGGTCCGTAAGCTCTCGATACAAGTCGATTGCGAAAATACTGCCTCCATTATTTCGAGCATGATACACATGCACGTCGCCGTAGCCGTTGTAAAGGTGGGCGAAATACAACGCGTGGAGTTCGAGAATATTGACGGGAATTTCAAGGGTCGAAAATACCACCTGCAGGTAGACGCTGGGAGACGTCTGATCACCTTCCCAGGTTACTAAATCTGACATCGATACACAGATCGCGAATTCTTTGGCATAGATAGTTTTATCAGACATTCTCATTCCAACGCTGGGTGTTTGAATTTTTAAGAGTGGACCTTCATAAGGCACCGACTACGAGTTATGCCTCATATCGATCGGACAGAGCATCAGCTAATCACAGAAATAACCGGCAACCGCTATTCTATCTTCGCGAGCAGCCGGGAATAGCCGCTTTTTGCCTGTTACTGAAGGCAAAAGTCGGCCAGAAGCAACTCTTCCTACTCAAGTCTCAATCCACGACGAACAACTTGGCGCCAATAGCGGTTGAAGACCGGTGAGCCTCCGCGTTGTCAGCCACTTGGTAGCTCATCCCGGCTGTCAAGGTGAAGGTACGACCATCATCAAGTTCGGTCTCCAGTCGACCATCCAGGCAGAGCAGAATATGCCCCTTGCGGCACCTATGATCGGCAAGATAGCCAGGGCTGTATTCAACCATTCGAACTCTTGCATTACCGAATTGGCAAGTGCGCCAGTGTGCCGTGCCGGTTTCGCCAGGATGGGCAGTCGCTTCTATTTTCGACCAATTGGTGGTCCCAAATGGGATGTCGGTGAGCTACATGGGATTATCTCGGACGAGGGCGGGGTTGAATCGTACCGAGGTAACAAGGAAGCCAATAGATACAGATCCGGTTGATTTCATCAATGCTCGAAGCAAGTTGTTGCTCTCCCATCGATTGACGTCCGCGTCCGCCCCCCCCCCTGACTGGCCGCTTCGGCCGATACCTGTCGCTCCCGAACGGCGGCTGTCGGCCAAAAGCAGACGCTTCCGACTCACCACCCAAATGGATGAAAAAGACTCAACGACGATGAGGCGACGTCAAGAGACCAACAAAAGATCATTTTGTTTTACTGAGGGTAAAGCACTCAACTAGCGATTGGCGGCCACGTTCAGATGATGGCTATGCGACACCCTCATGACTATGATGCAATTCTTTAAAAGGCTCAAAGGTGTCGTAGTGATAGGAAATATCTTCAACGTTTTCTCACGACGTAGAGAAAATCAGAATAAGCCTAGAAAGCAGCTCACTCAGCAGTTTCGGCAGAGGACATTCATGCTCATTCGGGATGTTGGCCCGGGCATGGTCGAATCCCTAGAGTTTCTTCACGACCGGCTTTCCTACCTACTCGGGCACCAAAACCTCTCAGGGAAGAAAAATATTTCCTATGCTGATGATGCTTTCGAGTTTCTGCATGACTGCAGCGACCCGCACTTCCTTGATGCTATTGAATACCTAGTACATCACGAAGGATGGCGTTACATAGGCGGTCAACATGAACCCGTGATTGATCGTTTGAACGAGTTTTTAAATGTAGATGATCTTCCCTACTTCGTCACCAAACCGGTATGGGAAACGACGGAGGAAATGTACCGAGGCGCCCTTACTCAATTCACCAGAATCCGTGAGCAGGCGAAGGTCATCCCAAAGGAAAGTCAAGCGATCCACGAGACGGCTATCGAGCCTGCTCTGAAGTTATTGCGTCAGCCTGCATTCCTGAATGCGAACTCCGAGTTCATGTCAGCTCTGGAAGACTTTCGGCATGGAAAATTCGGCGACTGCGTCACCAAGTGCAACAGCAGCTACGAAAGCGTCATGAAGGTAATCTGTGGGCAGAAAGGCTTTGGGTATACCCAAGGAGACACAACCTCCAAGCTCATTCGGACCATCATGCAGAAAACAGAGATGGATACATTCTGGGAGCAGCCACTGATGACTGTCGGCACGCTTCGCAACAAACTGAGCACCTCGCATGGTGCCGGTGAGATGCAGAAGGTAGTACTAGAGCATGTTGCTAAGTACACCCTCAATATGACGGCCTCTGCGATCATCTTTTTGCACGATCAGGCTTACCGGGCCAACCCCTGAATTCTTCGATTAGGCTTGCGGGAGTGGAAATGCGTCGTTTCGATACCAGACCTTTGATTGCGTTGGCGACGGCTCCAGAGGACCAGGATGATCCTTGGTATAAAGAAGCCGAGCTGGCTATTCAGTACATGAAAGCAAACTCGGAATCAGACGAGATTGTGATTTACGCTAGCGCGCCTTTCCTTCTAATCGTAGGGGCACTCGCTCCAACCGATAATGTCACTCCACCCGATGGTGAAGCGCTTCAAAACCTCTCACTGTTTACCGATACTACTTGGCGCATCGAGAAGTCTTGGTGTTCCAGTGAGGGACATCGTGTCTACATTGAGGCACCATTTCCAGAGGACAGCGGGTCTGCTTTAGCAGGTGGGGAACCTCTGGTCATTCGGCGACGCCTTGAGGGTGTTCATACCGGGTCTACGCCGATCGAAATTAGCCAAAAACTCGTGCATTGCCTAGACATTCACTATGTGGATGAGCGAAAGGCATATTGTCGCCTGAATGATAATGGCGATATCGAGGACGTTATCAGAATACTGAGGCTCCAAATTCCCGACCAAATAGAGGGGCGGGAAATGGTTACGATCCTTCGTAAGGACCTGGACAACTACATGGCCCTAGCGGACATGGCGCTGGTAATGAAATTTGATTTCACTCGCTATGTGGCCGGTAGCTTCAACAGTTGGGATGGAGCCAGCCGATATAACCGAGACGAGTTAGATCTTTTCTATCATGGTGGATCAACCAGTAAGGCGAGCTTCACGCATGGAGCAATGGTGGTAAGGCCTAATACCACCGTTGAAGAACAAGAAGAGGCGTGGCGCAAAGACTTCGACGGTGATCCAGATCGTGAGTACGCGGTCTTCAAAATCTATGACCGTAAGAATGACCGCCAGGTAGAGACTTCTTGCAGCCCCGAGCACATCGTCAGCTATTTTGAAGATAGCGATCTTCCATGGCAGATATCTCCCGTTTTTTCAGGCCAGAGGTTCTAAATCGTTTCAAGGGGGATCCTGAGAAGTACACGCTGGAGGACCGGAGCATCTCGTGCAGAGGAGCTTGGTACCTTAAATCTTACGATATCAATGAGGCCGGCCAAGTTCATGCGTACATCTGGGACCTATCAAATCTGCCCTATGACGAACAACTCTACTGGAAGGCATTCAACGAATGGCCTAAGGCCCCAATCTCCGAGCGCGCGCATCGAACGGACATCGAAGGCGATTGGTACACCGAATATCAACCATTGGATGCGCTGAAGCGCAAGATCCGAACGCTCGACAAGAGAAAGCCTGCCTGGTGGAACCCTCGCGGTGAGGAGCTGATCGATAGCGTGCTTGCTCCAGCCACAGACTCGCCTAAGGAATGGGGAGATGAAGTCATGGCTCTCGATCAATGTCTGGTAGAAGGCTTTCTCGACAAGCCACTGCGTAAGATGGCTGAGGAAAAAGGACGCGATCTGGAGCCGAACTGGCGCTCGCTCAAGTTGTTGTATGAAATTCTCGTGGGAAACTCAATCACCGCGGAGGAAGCTAAGCAAATCTTGGCGCCGATGAGAAAACTCCATGAGCTTCGTAATGAAATCCGGGGACATGCGACTAACGAAAAAAAAGCTGTCGCTATTCGGGAAGCCCGTACCACTCATGGGAATTTCCGTTCGCACTTTTTTCACCTAGCCGAAGGTTGTGATCATGCTCTTGCCGCAGTGATGAAAGCGCTTGAGATTGATATCGACGAATGAGCGATGGATGGCCTCAAAGGGGCAGTATCGGAGCGTTAGTCGTACCAACCTGCCCCTCTCCAGCATCTCGCTCAAACTAATCAGATACGGCAGTGGAAGGACGCGGAGTATCAAATAGGCCTGGTTGTAGCGAGCACGCCCAGCATAGATTGACCCGCATGACGCTTCTCAACGACTTCGCCTATTTTTTCTTTACCAAAACCAATGAGGGCACCGCTAGCTGCGCCTGCCAGTGCAACTGTGGGAACACCCACTGCAAGGAACGGGGAAAGTAAGGGAAGCATGACTGCCGATGCTACTAGCCCCGCCCCCATGATGCTGCCTGTAAGGACTGCTGCTTTCTTCGGTGCATACTTTAACTCAATATCCTTAAGGCTCTTGCGTTGCCGCTGTACCAGCGAAGCGAGACCGTGGCTGACTTCTTTGATCATTTCATTCGTATCAATGGGGCCTGTGGACGCCAATTGGCTTGTATATTTGTTGAGTTCCTCTCGGAGCCATCGATGTTCGTTATTTAAAATTAGCTGAGCGAGAGTCTTTACGGGGATATTAGCAAGCCAGGATAGACTGTCATCCTGAATCGCGTGAAGCGTCCGAAGCGCTTGATCAGAAATAACATTTTTAGAGCGTAGATCTCTGGCATTTGCTTGCGCAATTTTCTCGAAATAGTGCCAATGAACAGGCTGCGAAAGAAGTGCTTGTGCCCCAAGTTCGCTGGAATTCTCAAATAAATGGTACTGAGGGCGAATTCTCTCCAGAACGCCATTGAGAAGCAGTGGGCCGGTGGACACGCGTTTCATTTGATCCAAAATTAGAGGCGATCGTATTCCCTCAAGCTCTTTGAGATATTGGCTTGCCGCTTCGGCGGCGCTGAGTTGAATCCCTAGTTTTCCGCCTGGAGGGATGAACAAGCCTGATGGCATCAGTGCGTCAAGAAACGCAGTTTCCTGTTTATTTGAATAGTCGACTAGCTCCTCTAGTGATTGAATCTGCCCGCGGCAAAGTGGCGAGATCAAGCGAATCGCTAACTCCTCAAGCCCCAGCTTGGTATGTGCATCGTTCCTCTCCAATACTTCCTCGAAGCTAGGAAAAACAAAAACGGCTGGCACGGGTAACTGAGCATCCACTAATGGCCGCAACTGTAGAATGTGGAAAAGTTGAATGGCAAGTTGCAAGTGTACCGCATTTAGGTTTAGGTCGGAACTTATGAATGGATATATAGGATCTGGAATTAGTTGTGTATCTGCGTAAAGACCGGTTATGCGAACGGCATTGAGTGCGGATGGGCCAAATTGACGCTGGCCACCAGTAACTAATCTCATTCCACCGAAAGTCTTTGCATGTTGATAAATGTTTGTGGAGTGGCAATTATAAAACTCACCCAGCTCTTCTGCTACTCGATTTACTGAACCGGCGAACACGTCTGGTTGATATTTAACACGCCACATCAACCTTTGCTTAATCTCGGCCACGTCATTTATCAGATCGACCGAGCGACCTGTCAATGCAGAAAAAAACGAGCTGAAAAGGGCAAATAGTTTAACTTGAACTTCGTTCGCACCAGTGATTGATTTATGAGCTTTTTCCTTTAAAGCCTCTTGTCTTTGTACCGACATCGCTGCGCCAAAGCTTGTTGCCATCAATACAGTCTCTCTGGAAATACCTTTAGTATCTACCAATCCAGTAGCTGTCAAAGGAGCAGCTAATAGCTCATCTGCATGGGATTGCAGTGATGGAGGAAATTTCAACGTCCCCTCTCTTATTGCTTTCCATGCATCTAGAAGTCGCTGCGCAGTTTCGGGATTGTTGAGTGACATTTTACGTTCTTTAGATGGTGGTTATTATTTTTCGATATAACATCATTGACGGCTTGACGCTACTCATTTGCGACTTAGTACATGGGCTGTTTCTGGCAGCTTGCGGCCGCTTGCGAACTTCTGCTTATGGCCGTATGCGGTCGCATGGGAATGTCCGCTTCTGGCCGGAAGCGGTCGTTCCTGAACGTTCGCTAGCGGCCAGATGGGTAGGCTCATCGCCGTCCGTTTCTCGCCGAAGTCGCTCGGTTACGGTTGGAAGCAATTTCCCAAAAGGAGCCGGTCAGTCATAAGATCCGATCATTGTACGGTCTTGAAAACCGTCGACTGTAACAGGTCCATGAGTTCGAATCCCATCGCCTCCGCCATCTTATGTACGACAAAGCCCTGATTATTCAGGGCTTTGTCGTTTCTGGCATTCAGGAATTTTGCTCCTCTCTCTATGGATCGTTTCCGCATCTTTTCGGGCATTTCCGCAACCCTGCTTTTCAGACGCCATCCTACCGAAAATTTCAATTGCCAGATTTAATGCGACAGACTACTTGAGCAGTAGGCTGATTTCGGCCGAAAGCGGGTGTTCTGTCTAACTCCAGTCTTTGCTCTCGGAAGTCGTTTTTTTGGGGGGGGGCGATCAACATTAGCGAGTTTTCAAAGGCGGTAACGGCATTTAGCCAGCTCAAGGCCATCTGGTTTTGCCTGAATCAGATCTTCGGAGCGTCTATTGCTTCGTAGATCCGTCGAGCGAGAAGGCTGGTGAAGATCAGATACTGCGCGGCCTTCTCCGAGTCGAGATCATGATTTAGCGAATGAGCCTTGGGATTGCGAATGCCAAGGTAAGCGCCGACCAAAATTTGCATGAACCCTTTCTGATCATTCCTACCCGACTCCGTGTCGAGTTCGCTAAGGATCAGGTGCGGTCTCTCCAAGCTCAACACTTGCGTCGCCAATGCTGCGCCGTCGAGATCCAGGCCAGTGCGTTCTCGCATCAGATCAAAGATTGCAACGACGGAGTTCAACACGGCATCGCGGTAATGTCCGTCCATATAGTGCTGGAAGGCATGCGCGAAGATAACCGGATGCAGCAATTCCTCAAAACCAATGCTCGGTTTGGCGCCCGTCGCGTCGCGCACGTGCGCTTCTGCCCTCACCTCAACATGGGGTAGATCGCGCGCAAGAATGTCGTCGTAGTCATTCGCGTCGCCAAATCCGATATGCCTGCCAAGATTTCCCATGTCCTGCTCGGGGAATCCTGCGCCGGTCCACAGCTTGCGTAGCAGTTGATAGTCGGATTTCAAATAGCCATTGATCAACTTGGCCCCTGCTTTATCGTCGCTCTCAAGGAGGCCTTGTGCGTCGATCGCTTTCTGACGCATTGCCCGAAATAGAGCATTTACCTGCAAGTACCATTCAAGCATTGCGTCCCTCCCCGACTTATCTTTTCCATTTATTAAGGCGTCACTAACGCCGCATAACTCTTGAGCGACCCAACTACTACTTTTTTCTCAGCATCAGTTGAATCATGGCAAACAGGCGGTGGAACAGGTAGTCGACCTGGTCCACATCCATCACCGGCACCTGGCTGATTTCCGAATGCCGAATGAGGTGACTGTTTCCAATGGAGCTCAGTTCTCTCGCTTCAGTCTCCAATCTCTCCCGCAGTGACGGCACGGAAGTAACCGCGTCGAGGATGATCTTGACTGAGCGCTTCTTGTCGCTCGGGTCAGCCAGTGATTTGAGTCGTTCCCATGCGTCCCACAGCCGCTCCAGCGCTTCACGACGCACCAATGGATTGCAGTCCGAAAACTTAGCCCGGCACTCGTCGAGCATATTGTCGAGCGTGCGATCACCGGTATTGAAGAGCGTTCGCTTCAGCTCTTCGCCAAGCACCGGCGGGAGCACTCGTTCAATTCGGCCATTGGGCAGCATCTCGAACGCAACCCCGTTGCGCGCGAATATACGATTGACGGTCACGCGGAAGTCTTCCTGCCCCGCCTCTTGGTCGAAGGTCAGGTGGTGATGACTGAAGTAGTCGTGATACTTTCCTAAGATCGGTTTTGTCAATGACGCGTGAACGAACTCGATGAAGTCCAAGACAAGCAAGGTGTCCGGCGCGAACGGCTGGCGGTTGGCGGTTGGCGGTTGGCAAAGTAGCTCTCCCCATCAATGGAGACGGTCTCCAACGGCCAAGCCAGACCCGGCATTTCTGCGCTTACCGAAGCCGCCAAGGCGTCCGCATCGCCGCCGCAAGTTGCTTGTCCGTCCAGGCAGCGTTCGGGGAAACGCAGGCCGAATGCGCCACTATTGATCAACGCCTGCACCGTTGCCACCAGGCCCGCCCAGACCGTGGGCGAAATCACCTGCTCGGTGCGTGCGCGCGGACCATTCTGACGATCGCTGAAGTAGTCGCTCATCACGTTGACTCCGTTCGCGCCCACGACGCGATGGTGGCGACGTGTCTATCCAAAATACTCATTTCCCTGCGCAGTACCATGGTGTTCATGCTTGTGGCCTCATTAAGGACGCGCTAGTTGGACCAATGCATGCTTCTAGCCGCTCTACGCTCAAGTCGTTCACGGCTTCCGGCGTCAAGCATCCGGCATTGAAGAGCCCGAGGTACTGCCCCCTAGTCAGAGCAATCGGCAAGTTTGTAAGCAGCAACGCACCGGCTGGAAGGCCGAATTCGAGCCGCTGCAGGATTTCGTCGAGTCCCGCCAAGAACGTAGGCTGGTCCGGGAAGAGTGCCGACAGGATTTGGTGCGTCGAGCGCAGGTGAAAGCGGGTTGCGTCTGCGATACCGATGATGTTCCCGTATCCAACGGCGCCTCCGAAGGGCGTGGTAGAGAACCGCTTCTCCAACACATCGACGGGGGTGCCCTCGATCCAGTCGTACAAGAGCGCCGCGCGCTTGCATCGGCACCAGAACTCAATCTCGTCCCGGCAATATCGCTGCAGTGCCTGCGTCATGGCATGCCCATAACGCTGCGCCACATCATTGGAGCGCACGCTCTCCGACCTGCCCCGCTTCATGACCGGTGTATAGATCGAATCCATCTCGTCGAGGACCTGCACCATCGCCAGCACCTGGGTGGGCGACGTCTGTGCGGCGTTGAGTTGTTTCATCAACTCGACCAGCCGCAGGCTCGACTCAAACGACAAGGACGAAGCGCCGCAGGCGCGTCCGAGCAAGGTAAGGTGGATCAACTCGCCCTCGCGCTCGGCCAGCCCAGCCTGTAACAGGCGCTCGACCAAAGCGGTGACTTCGTGCTCCACCATCGCGATCCATTGAGGATTCGCACGTGATGCAGAGTAGCCACCGAACGTGTTGACCAAGAGGCCAGGAATGTCGGTGGCACGCACGCCCCTGACTTGGCTAAGCAAGCGCAGCGTCCAGGTTGGCAGGTCTCGTTGCTGGAAGGATGACTTCACATGTTCTGGCACACCGAGCACGTATTTCTGGAATAGCTGCGCGCGCTCCATCGGCGTGTCGGCGAGGATGATGGCCTTGCCGGTCTCGTTGTATCCGAGCCGTCCCGCCCGCCCCGCCATGTTCTTGTACTCGGCGACGGTGAATGGCCGGCCGTCCTCTCCGACGAATTCGTTCTCCGCGAGGATCACCGTAGATGCCGGAGTGTTGATGCCGGCAGCCAGCGTCGTCGTGGCTACCAGCGCATGGATGCCACCGCCAGCATTGCGATACCCCTTCTCGACGGCTTCGCGCTCCGCACGCAAGAGATTGGTGTTGTGGAATGCAGTACCGCCAGCGAGGCACTCCCGCAGATCCTGCGAGGCGCCAGTCAGATCTTGAGTCGGAAGCACGGCCAGAACGGTAGTCGCGGGACCGAGTACCAATTCCTTGGACAAGTATTTGGCGCAGCCCTGCGCCGGACCACGCATGTTGCGGAAGACCAGCAACTTTTCGCCCTGTGCGACCAGTTGCTGGACCAGCGGCACGATCACGTCCTGCGAGCTGGGCTTTTCGCGACGCTGCACGATGCGATGTGCTGGCAACAGGGCTTCGGTCTTGGTGGTGCCGTCCGCATCGACAAACTGGAACGTCCCGTGTCGATCAAGCACGCCCTCGACCAGGGGCACAGGCCGCTCGCGGGATATCAGCAAGGGAAGGTCGAGCCAGCGATCGAAGCTGTTGAGGTTGCCAATCACCGCCGACAAGATCACAAGTTGCGGTTCAATGCCACGCTGACGTGCTCGTAGCAGGAGCGCGAAGATCAGCTCAACCGTAATACCTCGATTAGGGTCCGTGATGAACTGCCCCTCGTCAAGTACGACGAGTCCGAGCTGGTTGAACAGGCGCGGCGAACCGAGCGCCAGATTGAGAAAGGTTTCATAGGTGAAGAAACCCAGGTCATAGCGGCCGCCCAACACGGGACCGATGCCATCCGTTGCATCACCGCTGCACCGAGCGACGCGCAGCCCCGCAGGTCCGTATCGCTCGCTGAACTCCTCGAACTTCTCGCTGACCAGCGCCCGATACGGCAGCAGAAACGCGGCTTTCTTGCCGGCTGTGACTGCCTGAATCGCAGCCAGTTCGCCGATCATGGTCTTACCTGAACTAGTGGGCGCGACCACCAGCAGCGATCTGCCGGCCAGTACGCCGTGTTCGTTGACTGCCTTGAGTTGCAGTGCGTTGAGGCCTCGCGGGAAGTCCGTTGTCCACTGTTCGACGATTTCCGGCGGAAAGCCGTGCGCAGAAAATTCCGCAAACGACCCCGACATTTGCTGGACCGCTCTAGCTGGGAACGCAGCGGCGTAGTTGTCACCGCGCCTGAGAGCCGGAAACACGAGGCCACCCAGGACGTTGCCCAGGAATACAGGCGTCTGTGTCACGCTGATGCGCTCGGCCTCGACACGCGCCAATCGAATGATCTCCCCGGCGATTTCCGGAAAGCTGACCGAGTCGCCGACCGCCCCCGTCAACGCCTCGATCACGGCATGTGTAAGCAATCCGTGTCCGGTGCCCGGCTGCTCCCAGGCGGATTCGTTGGTTGCACAGGCGGCAAGCAGAATGCGCCCCTCCCCGTAAATCCCAGTCAACGCAAATGCACTGCGCGGTCGCGCTGCAGCCTCCAGTACACGCGCAGGTGCCTGCCCGCTGAAGCAGCAGTCAAGCACGCACAGCACCGCACGCGCCTTCGTCGCCTTAAAGGCATCGGCCAGGCCCGCCATCGACAGGCCTGTGCTGGAAAGATCGGCTGCGTTGGTATCGAACAGGACCAGGTTTCCATCGGGAGAACCGTGGCCAGCGAATGTGATGACTATCACGTCTTCCTGGCCCGCGGCCGACAGCGTTCCGAGGATGGCCTGCGACACCTCTGCATGCGTGGCGACCTCATCGACAAGCAGTCGGCCAGCCAGGCCTTCGACGGTGTCGGTGAACAGCGCCCACAACGCCGTCGCATCGCGGCGGGCCCCGCCCAGCTCGGGGATTGTCGCGTCGAGGTGTTTGTTGATGCCCACGAAAATAGCTTTGATCGCCACGTCGCCCCCCCTATCCGCTTTGCGCCAAGAGTTATTCGATCACGTCGCTCGCCGCGCGCGGACGCAACGCCCCCAGGAACAACGAGCATAGTCGCATCCGCCGATTTAATTGCGTCAACTCTCCCGATGAAACGAAGCGGATTTTCGGTTGAGCGTTCGCTTAGAGGCGTTGTCTCGCGATACGCTGTTCGGCACTTCAGCCAAGCACAGCGTCATTGAAGCAGCGAGACGCTTCAGCAATTGGCGTGCTTCCCGCGTGACTCTATATGGCCATCAACGATTTGATGAATTTCTTTTTCTTACGGTTGCTTTTCTGTTTTCACACGATAGATGTCTCGCATTGGTCGCGAGGCAGAATTTTGCTTCGCCCCCCTTCTCTCGTCGCTACAGGCGTAAGGCCAACATTAATCGGTCTCTCCGTTCAATCCTTTGGCGTCTTGTGGTCTGCTGCGACCCTAGATTTGCCCTCAACATAATTGTTAGCACGCCGCTCCCGCTGCCTGAATCGGAGGTCGGCGGTTAGCAGACGTTAGCGAATGACTGCTCACTACCCAAAGCTAGCGGTGTCACCCATAAGCAGGCGCTCATAACCGACCGCTTCCGGCCAGAAGCGGACGGTTGAAATCGGCACCTTCCGGCCAAGAACGGACGCTCAAGACGCATAAGCACGAAGAAGGACTAACTTGTTAGAAGTTAGGCGCCCTATAATCAGCTTGGTAGCAGATAGCGAGAATAGCCACTAAAACTAACGACAAAATCTATAGTTCTAAGACGACAAGCAAATCTCGCTTTTACAGGCTATTTTTTAAATGGCGTCATCCATGATGAGGCAGTGACCATTTGAATATTTTCTTTCCAGCTACATAGCTATGATTTTTTTGGCTTTGCATTGTAAGTATCTTCCGCCGAAGACGCTCAATCCATGATTGACTTCCACCTTTCGCCTCAAAAAGATTTAATAACTCAATCGACTTCGGTAAGTCTTCTGCTTTTTCTAACTGATAATAAATCTCGTCGCAAAAAATCACATCATCAACTGCGCCTTCGAGAATTAAGTTCATACGTAACTGTGAAGCCTCGGGACCACGACCTAATTGCTCTAAAACTTTTCCCAAAATGGAGTCTGTATACACATCTGTAGCGCCGAAGGACTGAGCTTTTTCTAATATCTTTAGTGACTTATCTGGGTTTTGCTGCTGCTCCAGTTGATATAAGGCCTCTTCATTATAAAGAGCCGAATTCATACTTCCTTCTTCAATGGCCAATCGGCGCTGACGGGAAGCCTCCGCTGCATCCACGACTAATTGAATACAGCGATTTTGGACCGATTGAACATAATTATTGACAGAGTCTGGATAATCTTTTTGATGAGTTTCTAGTCGTTCTAAAAAAAATTCAGCGCCAGCTTTACCCTGTGCCAAAAGTGCTTGTCCAAGGTTGGCAACACCTGGCGGAAAGTTGGGATTCAACTGCAACGCTTTTTCAAATGCGTAGATCGCTTCATCGCAACCCAAACTCTGAGTTTTTTGCAAGCTTTCACCATAAAAGCGCCAAGCCTTGGAGTCTCGAGGATAAATATTTACTATTATCTGCAAAACTTCCTGTTGCCGAATAACACTTTCTCCTGCATCCCGCCGTCGATGATATATTCCCCAGAGGGCACTCTCGCTCCAGCCTATTTCCTTTCCTTCCAAATGAGCAATCCAAATATCTATATCAGCGAGGGAATCCGCACAAAGCAGATGATAAAAAGCCTCGTTTGCTCTCTGTAGGTTAATCTGCTCTATCTGCCTGCCAATTTGATGTTGCCAACATTGAGCAATTAGCAAGTGCTTACTGGAGATTTCTTCAGGTATGCTGCTAGCGTAGTCTGGAGAAAACTCTGCGTCACCGAGAGCCATTTTTTGGCGAATCCAGCCGGTAATAAATCCGTGTAAATAATGATCTTTGTTATTGTCAATCGGCAAAAGACCAAGTCTTCTTAATTTTTGCCAAGCATGACTTACACCAATGCCATCCTCTAGCTTGTCAGCATGGTCTTGTGGGATTGCATTTCTGTAAAGTGCCAGAACCCTCAAAAGACTGCGTTCGCTATCCCCGATTATTTCATCATGTAATATGGAAAGTAATTTTTCGTCTAATCGATCAATAACGTCTTGGCGTATTGTTTGATAAACATCCCATGGTGTAGAGCGTTTTTCCCGCGCGATAG
This sequence comes from Pseudomonas sp. 43A, assembly GCF_013363935.1. Lineage (NCBI taxonomy): Bacteria > Pseudomonadati > Pseudomonadota > Gammaproteobacteria > Pseudomonadales > Pseudomonadaceae > Pseudomonas > Pseudomonas sp. 43A. The sequence goes on along the minus strand of NZ_CP054880.1, from coordinate 2,629,649 downwards.
ACGCAAGTAATTCTGCGGCTAACGTGTGAGCGGTTCCCCCGTGCCCACCTCCTAACCATTGGAATAGAGCTTTCAGACTATTGCCTGAATAGGTCCATTCCTCTTCCTGTCCCAGAGGAGCACTTTCAACAAGTAGTTGAGCGAACCCCGACTTATCCAAGCCTGGAACCTCATAAAGTAGACAGTTAACGCCGAAACTGCCGTCATCGACCTTTTCATTAAGTTCAAAAACAAATTTCCAATCGGGAAAAGCAATTGAGAGGCTTTCTAGCAAAATACGTACTTCCGCATTTCGCCATTTACTATTGTGCATAAGTAAGTGTGCGTTGTTTACCCAGATATAGGCTGTGTGGGGGTCGGGATAGGATTTCAGCAACCCCGCTGCCATTTCTCTTGAAGTTACTCCGCTCGGCGGCTGCGGATCTTCTCGGCGATTATTTAGAACATCCAGCAACCTGCGAAAAATCTCTCCTGCGGTTATTTGCTTGCTACAATTTATATCGAGAAACTTTAAGGAGTTAAAGTTCGCTTGGTCATGAAGTTTTTTGATTAGCGCCGTTTTCCCATTTCCACTCATTCCGTACAAAGCAATCGATGAGTTATGCTCTAGATAATCAGTTAGCACATTGAGAAGTTTTTCGCGCCCACAAAATGGTGGCACATAAGGCAATGAAGGGTGATTCACAGCCTGAGTATTTGCATCTGACCCTGCGCTATATTTCTGCGGCTTCTTAAGTCTAAGGGAAGAGTTGAAACTCCATTGCCCTTCATCAGCGTGGTCGGCAACTGGCTGTATTGTCCAACCTTTGTTATACCCGAATAAATGGGCAGTGGTTGCTCCAGTGAGCGGGTCGGTCCTCACTAAGTTAACACCAAATTGATCTACGGTATCTGCTCCTACAGCGCCCGCGGCTAACTGAATGCAGTTTTCAGTAGGGCGGACCCAAGATGTATGAGTATGACCATGTAGAAGAAAGTGCAGACTCCTACTTGCACGACTTTCTGCGTCATGTTGCTCAGCTTCACTAAGCCAATCGAACGGATGATGAATTAAGCCAATCCGAATATCCGCACCATTGATTATTTCCGACATATAATTAAACTGCCACTCGCTTGCAAGCCATACATGACGATCATCTTCTGGTCCCGCGCAACTCCACGCAGAGTTAAATCCAGCTATCCCTACGATAAAATCGTTAATTTCTAGAGTATGGGCGTATAAATGATAGTGTTCTTTGTATAACTCCGGACGATATTCTTTAACAAAATCTCCATATTCGACTAGTCTTCCCATTGCGGATTTGTGATCAAAAGTACAATCTGCAAACCGCTCATTAATCTCGCCAACATGATTTCGCGACTTTTCCGCCATCTCGACCAGTCTCGCCTGCTGGTCACCTGAAATGTTTTTTCTATTAACATCATGATTTCCGGGGACTAGGAATAATCTATCTTTGGTAAGATCGCAACACTGAAGCAGATCATCGAAGAACTTTGCTGCCTCCTTATACTGCTCTTTGAGTGGGGCACCGCTGGTTTCTCCAAATGCAATATCCCCCGTGCAGAATATGATGTCCGGCTTCTGAAGGCCGCTGGCGAATCTACGGCTCAAAAAAGTCAACAATTCACGGCGGATAACATTATCGCGCCAAGCGGTCTTTGGATGGAAGTGGATATCTGATAAGTGTAGCCAGACTAATTCTTTTTTCATGTATTTACCAATATTGTGGCGATCTTACCTAGATCGAAATTATTTTTTGAGAACTTGGCCGACTACAACACCTAAAACTAATTGCTTTATATAAAGCAAGTTGACAGGTATCTTTCGAACTTAAGCGTCGATACGAGACTGCGTAGCCTGCACAATGCCCGCCTTCCATTTAGTTGACCTTGCATCAAACATGGCGCAAAAGCGCTTAAGGAGGTCAAGTTAAGATTGGTCATTAGAATCGATTCCTTTCGACAGTTACTACAATTTAAAGGAGGTGCATGAAACCATGGATCATAATATTAGTTTTATCAATATATCCAGATCGTGCAAGCCAGGTCAAGCGCGCTATTTCATGCGTCTCAATTGATGCCATCCTCGGCTCGGTAGACGTGATTTCAGACTGAATCAAGATGATTACCCGGATGATCGACTGCGTACGTGCAAAACATCCTATCCTTATGTGAATGTTTAAATACAATCAGTAGCTAATAACTTCAATCGCTTGCTCAGTCCCCGCATGAAAACTCTGGACATACCGCGAATGCGATCAATGGTAAAATTAGAAGGGCGGAAGTCCTTGATAATCGCATCTTTTTACACTTCACAGCTTGCAGCTGTAATACTTAAGTGTCTCGAGGAAAGCGTGCTTTGGCCCGAACTCTACCAACCGTGAGAGGCAACCTTGAACGTCTGCTTATGGTCGAAAGCCGTCTCTCATAAGCAGCCGCGTTCGGCCAAAAGCTGACGGTGGCGACCGCAAGCATTGTTATCAGTGTGTTGGTTGGCATTCATTTAATTCGCACCGGACGCCGCCAGAGTTCAGGAAATCATGTGCAGAACTTAAAAACCTAAGTCAAATGACATACAACCTCAATCTTCTGGCCTATCAATAAAACACTGCTTGGATGCATCAATCAGCTTTCCACAGCCATCATGCTCGAACTCTATGTCATCCCGAGGAGTCCAAAAAATAAATGACAACCCTCCAAACAAGATTACCTGAGTGTACATCATATCCTCCTTTATGCTTGTCATGAACATATGATGCTTAGCAGTAAGTTTAACAATAGGCTCGTAATGGTCGGCAGGCAGCTGCTGCCAATACAGCCCTGACGCTCTGAGTTTTTCTTCAGTACGAGCCTCAAAGGCGGCTCTAAACACATGCCCGCTCTTAGAAGTTATTGCAATATCCCCATAAGTCTTGACAGTAAATAGGTAAGCCGCCTTGATTGCCTCGCGTACAATCAACATAAAATCACTGTAAAAGCTCATATCCAAGCGCTCTTTGCTGTGGATAAGCATGGTTATATCGCCTTGTCTATTTCTCCCCTTGTCAGCCATATTCTTGGCAATTTTAGCCGCTTCCTCAAAAACCTCTTCGCTAAAGCCTTTTACCAAAAAATCCCCAGTGAGCTTGTTCTTTTCAATAGGCTTTCGATATTTGAAATCAATACTTTCCTTGCTAACATTCGCAGTAAATCGACCTCCCACCTCGGTCTCTCCATGCATGGTTGCAGTCTTCCCACCAGAGCGTCCGTGGATGTCGGCCATCATGCAAAGCATCTTAATAAGTTGGTCATTTACCATTGGAGCGTCAATCAGCTCATTAAGCCGACTATTCTCAGACAATGCTGCCTCTACAAAAAATGACTCCGGAGCGCCTATTCCTACTGGTAGTACATGCTCCCTATTAATCTGCCCAACCTCTATCAGAGGTCTGACCAGATAGGGGCAAAGAGTGTTTTTAATCTCAGTGCTTGCCATCTAAAAACTCCCGGATCCGTTAATTTTGCGCTATTTCATTAAACTTGCATGCAAGCAAATCAAACTCATCTGTAAGCCGGAGTGAGCGCGCTCTGTAGGCGGCGCTGTGCGTGCTCAAGGTAAGGTATGGATTCGAAAAAAATGTCCGCTTCTAGCCGGGAACAGCCACTCATGACGACCTACCGATGGGTTTTCTGATCACGGCATAACGATGCTGACTGTCAGTTACCAGTCCGATCAACGTTTTTCGAGTGCAGTACAAACCCACGTAGATGAGTTAAGGCAGTCACTTCAGGGTCAAGGCCACGCAACGTGGTTGCCCGCTGGCTACCATCAGGTAGATAAACTATGAGCTCATCTCCGTGAACCGAGTAGGTGCCGCTGTACTTTGCCCCTTCATGTTCAAAACTGATTTCCTCGTCCACACATAGCTCCTTTAATAAGTGGGAATTGATCCGTGCGACCAAAAGTATTTGGTCAGCCTGGTCGTCAAGCACATGCATTTTTCTATGGCAGTTGGGGCAGAGAGCAACTGTGTTTTCCACCGTATCTGCTCCACCATGTACAAGCCACTCGATATGGTGTGTCTCCAGATATGGCGTCCCATCCTTCCTGTTGAACGGAGAGGCTTCCTGGCACAAATCACATCGCCCCTTGGATCTACGCTTAGCGTGCTCTGCTACCCATGGTGAGCGCTGGTGTTGCGTGACTCTGGCGCTGCGCTTCCCAACATTGACCCGTCCTTGACGCCGGGCTAACGCTTCTACCTCAGCGTCACTCAATTTCCGGGCCTGTTTTTCCTTAACCCGATTGAGTTGCTGCAGCGTGACATCAGAAATTGCCGGCGGAGTGCCCGATTTCAAACGCAAAGGGAAAACCCAAACAAAGCGGTCCTGCCCTTCTACATCCGGTTGTCTCTCTTGGTATGGCTCATCAGCCAGCATTACCTCACCGATGTAGGTATAGGTCTTGGCGGTAAAGACTTCGAATAGATGTACGGCCACTCCATTAATGCGCGATTCGTTCAGTGTTCTGTTTTGGTTGAACGCAAGAGATTGATCACCGACCTGACCCATACCGGTGTAATGCAATACATCTTCGACCCAGCGATCGTCGTAAATTGACGCCACGTGATTAGAAACAATGACGAGAGTGTTGGTTCGATTTGACCGGCGCATTCCACCTTGAGGACTGCACAAAAAATGAAGAATTAGGTCTTCGTTTTTAAGGTTTGATCCGGGGACAGGAGAAATGAAATTAGCCATATTTCCGGATGATCTCTTGGGCAATGGGAATGTCGGCAGGAGCCAAGTTGTATTGAAGGAGTTCTTGAGGTAGCACCCACTGAAACCGGTCGTGGACCTGCAAGGTGAACTGAGTGGATTGCAGCTGAACCGAAATGGCGATCAGTTCGATCTCACCGCCGGGATAGGTGTAAGTCGTGGTGGTGAGTATTTCGCCGGCGACAGACTCAACACCAAGCTCCTCACGTAACTCACGGTTAATGCACTCCAGGGCAGATTCTTCGTGTTCAAGCTTGCCGCCTGGAAACTCCCACAGGCCCTCGAGTTTTTGACCTGGAGCCCTACGAGTGATGAGAATTTTCCCATCAAGATGAACGACTGCAGCGGCCACCGGTTTTTTCATGTCGCGAGTCCTTATCGCCGGGGCCAAAAGCACCATATAAACAAATGGCCATCATCATAGCCGATTCCCTCAGCCGTTTTGAATCTAGACCAAGGTCGATCAATTTGTGAACCGCCCTAAGTTTTATAGACGCTCTTGATGTCCATTTTTGGCCGACAGCAGTCGCTCCAGAACGTCCGCTTTTGGCCGATAGTTGCCGCTTTTGACCGACCGCTATCGGCCAAAGCAGACACTGGCAATTAACCGCTCTTGGCCGATTCCCGCCCGTTGTGAACGGTAGAGAACCGAAAAAAAATAACGAGCCAGTTATGCCTACGAAACCAGTGCGATTCATAATGTCGACTTTAGACCAGTAAATGGCTATCACTTTTACTGAGCTACCTCGGTTGTGGTAGCCAGCGCTTAGGCCTTTTATGGTCAGGCCCCTCCCTCGAGGGCTACTTTCGTAGCTAGCTTTTCAAACGCCTGACTGAAATCGCCAATCCTGTTGATCATCTCAAAAAACCACTCAAAAGACTCTTGCACGAAATCTTCATCGGAAACTCTGTCAGGATACATGACGCAAAATAAAGCTCTTACAGCAGCGTCCTCGTTATCTTCAATGTCGACATCGCGTCCTTTCGCCTCCAGAAAATCCCAGCATTTAACTCTGGCAGCATTCAACTCCTTTTCATTTTTTTCCCCTTCAAACCAGTATTTGTGCGCAGCTGCAAACGCGCTTTTGACAATTGGGGACACTTCTTCGTCCTGAAGAACCAAATCTACGCCCGCGCACATAAACTTCATTATGTTCCGAGCCGCTTCAGCTTCAGCCTTACCTTTACTCAACTGCTCTGAAAAGTGAACAATTTGCTCATGACTAATCATGGTGGACTCCAAGTGTTGTGAGTACGGAGCTACAGGAGCGACACGCCTTTTTAGCGGTTCCATGCCCCTTGCCCGAGGTACCAATATTGACGGCTTCGCTTGTACCGCCCGCGGGATCCATTCCCGCGTCATAGGATCGGCTCAAGCACTCGATTTCTGCACACTTGCCATGCCATGGCTCACGTTGATCCTTCGGCACAGCCTTTAGGGCTTTCCTGACCTTGGGATGGACTGGATATCTTGATCCACTCACCCCTACAAACACTTTGCCACCGGTACGTAGTTCTGAGGCGGCGCCTGTGGTCTTACCCTTTTTCAGTGCAGCATCTGCGGCCTTTTTGGCAGTGTCACGTGCCAACCCCAGCGGATCAACCCAGCTAACAGGATTTGGCGCATATTCGTAAAGATTCAGTCCACCCGCATAACTGATCGGGTCTTTGCCGATAAAGCGCCCGATCAGCGGGTCGTAGTACCGATAACGATTGTAATGCAGCCCGGTCTCGTGATCATGATACTGGCCCTGGAAGCGGATTGGATTGGTCAGACCGACCTGCTGCGCCAATCGAGAACGAGTTTCTTGAACTTCACCCCATGCCTTGTACTGGGCACTCCAAGCGATATCTCCTTGTTGATCCGTCAGCTCCTGAGGTGTTCCCAGATGGTCACACTGATACCAGGCCAACACATCCAGAGGTTGCGCAGACGGGGTGTAATTCCACAACGGATCTTCTTCGAGATTGAAATCGCCAGCGTGCTCGACCTGAGTCAAAAGATTAATGAACTGATGTCGAAGCGCCTGAGCAACGGGAACAAAAGTGTCAGGTTCATAGATGTAGTGAACCGTACGACCGAGGCCTCCGTCGACCTGACCACGACTGCTTTCCCACGCAAGGTTGTCGCCGTCCCAACCATACAGCGTAAAGCCACAGCCGAGCTCAAGCTGCTTGCGTGCATACTCGTTTCGGTTCCATTCGGAGCCCGCCTCAGGCCGTTGTTTACAATAGGCGACAGAATTTTTATACAGACGCCGTCCCAGTGCGTCATAGGCGTAGTCAACGGACAAACGTCCGTCTTCGAAGTGCGCTAGACGGTCAAACAGATCCCACCGCATTCGACTGTAACGACCGTCGTGCCAGCGAAGCGTCCGATTGCCGCGATCGTCGTACTCGTAGTGTGTCCCGGCATACTCTCTCAAAAGATTGTCGAGTCGCTTACTGCGAGGAGCGTCTACAGACAGCGGACGCCGATCCTCCTCATTGGCCTTGTCCAGCAAATTACCGGCCGGATCGAATGCGAACGTTTCTGTGCCGAGTCGGCTGGCAGCACTCAACAGTCGGCCCACGGGGTCGTAACGATAAGCGAGCGGACCGCGACGGCTATCATTGATGTCAGTCAACTGGCCGGCCGCGTCGTATTGATAATCGCGTTTTAGCAGGGTGGTCTTATCATCGCTGCGACCCAACATTTGCTGCTGCAGTCGCCCAACGGCGTCCCACTGTTGCGTTTGAAGTAAATGGTTGCCTTGATGACGCGCGATCTCCCGGTGCAGATCATCACGCTCGAGTCCGAGCAATTCGTGCTCGTCCAGGCGAAGCCCAAGCAAGTGCCCTGTCCCATAGGTCAACCAACTGACCCTATGCCCGTCCGGACGAATAGTGGCGATACGCTGATTCAACGCGTCGTACTCGTGTCGCCATACCGCGATTGTCGACTTCTCCAGCCCCAGATAGTGTTGGTGCTCGCGCAGCAGATTACCCGCAGCATCATGGAACCACTGCAAGCGACTATCTGCATTGGAGGCTTCGGTAAGGTTGCCATTGCCGTCATAAGCGAAACTTTCGCGCTGCGTTTGATCGCCTAAAGACGCTGAACGCTCGGCCAATCGGCCCATGGCATCGAAGCTCCAGGCAATGCGCCTGCTGCCGGTGACGGTATTGGCTAGTCGCCCAGTAACAGCGTCATAGCCATAACGGGTAATTTGCCCATCGAAACAGGCCTCCTGCAACAAACGCCCTAAAGAGTCATACTGGAACTGAGCACGCTTTTCGTTTTCATTTTCCAGAACCAGTAACCGTCCACAACGATCCCAGTGATAACGCAACGTCTGTTCGCACGCATCGACCCGCTCGCCAATTAAACCGGCCGCGGTATAACTCCAGCTCGTGCACTGACCCAATCCATCCGTATAAGCCAGTAGCCGGCCTTCTGCATCGTGTTGAAAACGCTCTTCGGTCTTGTCGGGATGCTTGGTGAGCACCAAGTGCCCTGCCTTGTACTCATGCTCGGTACTGTTACCTGCCGCGTCCGTGTAACAAATCATCTGCCCACGTTCGTTGTATTCCCAACAGCTGGTTTTCCCTGAGCAGTCGGCATACTCCACCAATTGGCCGGCATCGTTGTAATCGAGCTTTTGTTCGTTGCCAAGGGCGTCCTTGACCCCCGTCACCAAACCCGCTGAGTTGTAGGCATATTCGGTTTTGTTTTCCAGCGGATCGATGGCTTCGATCAGGTTGCCACGATCATCGTATGCGCGCTGCCATTGGCCACCCTCGGCATCACTGATTTTGATCAGTTGATCCAGATCGTCATAGGCGTAATGCATTACGCTGCCATCAGCCCGGATATGTTCAAGCACGTTGCCACGCTCATCGTAGCTATACCGCTCTTCGCTGCCACTGGCGTGAACATGACGGATCAGATTCTTGGCCTCATCGCGGAAGAACCATTCCGAACGCTCATCCGGATGTCGAATACGATAGGTGTAGCCAAGGATGTCGTAGTAGTGCCAGGTTTCGTTTCCGTGGGCATCGGTGACATAGGTCAGCCGAATGTTTTCGTCCCATTCCAGGCGGGTGTCGAAGCTACCGTCATCCGCCCACTCGCGCACCGCGCGAGCCTTTGCATCCTGTCCTTGCCACTGCAGATTCATGCCACGGCCAGTGCGATCCGTGTAACGAGTAATCAAGTGATGCTGATACTCATAAACTCGGCTTGCCCCATTCTCATCCTGAGCCAGCAGAAGATCACCAGTGTCCCCATATTGATAAGCGCACAGTTGACGTTGAGGCGCACCGTCTCGAATTTCCCAGAGTCCGGTCAAGCGGCCCTGCCCATCAATCATCGTCCCCAGGTGGGCCTGAACCTCTGCAATATCATCCTGGTAAGTGATCAGGTCGGACAGCACTGAATCCTTTCCGTGACGATGCTCGTAATGCAGCATCATCCCAGCGCCATTGCGCAGTTCAACGCCCGTCAGAACGTAACGCTGGCCCCGGCGCATATAGGTTTCCTTGCGCTCGAAGCCACGGCACAGCACCAACTGATCCTCGCTGGCCCTGACCAACGTGATGTTTTCAATCGCGTCGTAGTGAGAGAGCGCGATTTTGGGGAGCGGGTAATCATGGCTGCGGCCGTCAGCGTCGTGAAAAGTCACGCCATCACTACGGCAATCAAAACGCGTGGTCAGCGCTGTGATCCAGCGAGCACCGAGTTCACTTTGGTCATACTCAGCCAGACGTGAACTGTAGGTTCGCGTCCACTCTATCGGGAAAGAACCGGACAAGCTGAAGTCGGTATGGCTGAGTGATTCTGAGCCCAATGCAAAACTGATGCTGTGCTGGGTTGCGGGCATTACCGCGTTTTTACAACTGTTACAGTTGCTGGTTGCCGGCGCTTGTTGACTGGTTGCTTCCAGACGCCCCTCACCCGCTTTGCGCTGAGCTTTGGAAGTGGTGCCCGGCTTGACACTTGCACCTTGTCCATGAGACTGACGCTTGCGCCAGGTAAGCACGGAACCGGCAAGCATTTGCAACAGCCAACCAATAGAATGCTGGACGCCAGGATCGCCGAGCTTTTTCATTTGGGTTTGTAATTCGACACCCAAAGTGCGCAGCATCGAGGTATTGGTTAATACCAATGCCTTGGCATTTTCCGGCAGCAGATTCTTCGCTGCGCTGTTGGCCACACCCTTTCCCGCAGCCTTGTAGGCGCTGTAGGTAGCGCCAAGAAAATTACTGATGGACGCCTTGGGATCATGTAGAAACTGACTGCCAGCAGCGCTCATTTTTGCACTTGCAGCCTTCATGTCGCCCTTGGCGTCGAGCTTGCCATTGACCACAGCCTCCAGGCCTTTGGCAATCTCGTTGACAGCGTCATGTCCAAGCTTTCCGGCATCATCAAGAATTGACGCAAGCTTGGGTTGAGCCTGTTTTACAAAGTCGTCGATGGTGCCAACGATGGTCGCGTTCAAATGCCCGATCAGCACTTCGATCAGTGAATCACCCAATAGCGCCTTTGCGCTATTGCGCAGCTCCTGGCGCACCAGCGATAACGTCGGGCGCAACGTCATCCGCGCCGATGCCATGGTAGGCGGTGCAGGCAATACACCTATCAGGTTGATGCCCAGACTCACCCAGTCCAGTACCTCCCTCTGCTTGCTTTTGGCAAGGGTAACGATGTCGCCGAGCGCATCGACCAACGCCATGATGTTGCCTACCACCGGCAACGCACCAGCGACGTTTTTGACCCGTTCAAGCGTAACCACACCTCCGCTGAGAGACTGCAGCCAAGCATCAAATTTCGCCGCCCCGCGACCGACATCCTTGATGTCGATGGTATTGAGAGGCGCGACCGCAACCTGCGGTTCTCGTTTCTTTGCAACAGCAGTTTCATTTGTCATGACAGCAACTCACCGGCCAGCAGCCCCAGCCTTTATGCACAATTTTTGAACACCTCTCAAAAACAGGTATGAGGCCTGCCTCTTGGAGGTACAGAATCAAAACGCGAACTCGAACTTCAGCTGACTACGGCCCCTTTGGGACCACTTGCAATCAGCGCGGCCCCGCAGGCGGTTTTCATGCCGTCGAGCGCAATAGGTGTGCCATCGACGGAGTAAGTGCTGCTGCCCTCGGCAATCGGGAAAATCCCCTTGCACAACGGGCAACTGACCTTGTGACCGACCCCGGCAATCGGCTTGCCATTGAGGTCGGTTTGAGAGAAGGCTTCGAGCACCTTGCCACCGTGGGTGGTGGAGTCCCCCAAACGAATAGCGTCTTTCATTGCGTCACTCCTTTGACTGAAATCGTTTCCGTTGTCATGACAGCATCTCACCCGCCAACAGGCCCGGGGTTTTCAAGGAAGGTTTAGGCAGACTCGGTGCAGGCAGGCTCGGCAAGTTGCCCGCCTTGCTCGCAGCTCCAAGAAGCCCCGAAGCACTCGGCAACGCCGCACTCGCCAATTTCGGCAATCCGGCCACACCGCCCTGCACCACACCCTTCACTTGCTGCGCTGTTTGCATCGCACCTTGCGCCGTCTGCATCGCACTCATCCCTGTTTGCGCCATGTCCTTACCCTTCTCCAACATCTCCCAACTCTTGCTCGGCAAGACCTGCGCGACCATGGCTTGCACCTGACTCGGCACGTCTTCAGCCCCCGGCGGATTCAACGGCCACTCCGGTTTGCCGATGTAACTGCCATCGCTCCAGGTGTCCGCCGGATCCTTGCCGAACAACACGCGTGCCGGTCCCGGCGCAGCGCCGGCGACGCTGGCGAAACCCTTGCCGTCGAGCTTGCCTTTGATGCTTTTGCCCAGGGCATCGATGACTTCATAATCGCCTTCCTTGATGCCCTGACGCCCAGCGTATTGGTTGAACAGTTCGAGGTTGCCTTTGCCCGGTTTCGGTGGTTCCGGGAATACCCCGGCGAGACTTTTCGCGCCGGTGTAGGCGAAGTTCGCCGCGTGCGCGGTGTACGGGCCGCTGGTGGCGTGAGTGATGCCGCCGGCGTTGTAGGTGGTGGCGCTGCCGCCGCCCTGGATCACCAGTTCGGTTTTTGCGGTGATGGTGATGCGGTCGGCGTTGGCGGTGATGTTGAGTTTGGCCAGCAGGTTGATGCTGTCCTTCAGCGCGCGCACATCGATGTCGCCGGAGGCCGCGACCAAGCGCCAGCCCATGCTTTGCACGAACAGGCGCATGCCACGACTGGCGCTGGCCAGCAGGCGTTTACCGATCGACAGGCTGGTGTGGCCGGTGCTGCTCAAGGCCAGGTGTTCGCCGGTGGCGATGTGGCTGGAGCGTGGCGTGGTCAGGGCGATGCCGGCTGGGCTGGCGAGCACCAGATGCGGTTCGGTGAATTCGGGGAATTCGTTGGCGGTGAGGTTCGCCGGGCCACTGCCGAGCACGCCTTGATGCTGGGCGTGCAATGCCTTGGCCACGTCGTCCTGATCACCCGCCTCCTGAGCCTGAAGCTCTTTGGCTTGTACCGCAAAACCGTCCTGCTGATCGCTGGCCGTCGCGAGGCGTTCAGCGGTTTCCGGCAGATCTTTGTGGTGCTTGGATTCGTTCGGACGCGGCTCAGTGGTGATGAGCAGACCGGCCGCCGCACGCACCGCACCGTGGCGGTCGGTTCTCAACTCAAACCCTTCGCCACGCGGCTGACCACCGCTCGGGCGCGGATGGGTCAGGTAACCGAGGTTGATCGCGCTCGCGCCGTGGTCGCTGCGCAGCGCAATGCTGATCTCGCTGGTGGTGTCGTCGATGCGCAGTTCGTTGGCGCGGCTGCCCTTGTATTCCTTGCTCTTGACCGTGGCCAGGGTCTTGAAATCCGGCAGTTTGTACGGCGGCAGATTGGCGCCGTGGTACAGGCAGCCGGTGATCAGCGGCTGATCGGGATCACCTTCCAAGAAGGTGATCAACACCTCCATGCCGACCCGCGGGATATTGATCGAACCAAAGGTTTCCGCTGCCCAGCTCGACGCGACACGCATCCAGCAACTGGTCATGTCGTCGTGCTTGCCTTCGCGGTCCCAGAAGAACTGCACCTTCACCCGGCCGTACTGGTCGCAGTAAATCTCTTCGCCTTCCGGGCCACAAACCACCGCGCTTTGCGTGCCGAGGACTTTCGGTTTCGGGTGATCGAGCGGCGGACGGTAAGGCACGTCCCACGGAATGGCGCTGAAGCGGTTGCGGTAGCCCTGGTGGAAATCGTCCTTGAGGTCGGTGGTGTCGCTGGTCACCGATTCTTCCAGCACCTGCGGCTGTTTGCCCTCGTGGAAAATTTCGGTGAGCAGCCACAAGTCATTCCAGGTCGGATTGGCGTGGTCGGTCAGGGCGAGGAAATGCCCGCTGACCAGGATCGGTTGATCGCTGTTGCCTTCGGCCAGACGGTAGTCGCTGCGATGGCGTTCCAAGGCGCGATTGGCCAGGTGTTTGCCACGCTCGCGATCGACGAAACGGCCCGGGTAATCGTAGTCTTCGAGGTCTGGCTGAGCCGAACTCTTGGCGTCGCTTTCCAACTCGATTTTCGGTTTGACGAAGTCGTAATCACGGCGCGTGGTGCGGCTGGTGCGGGTGGCCAGACGCAGGCCGAAACGCTTGACCACCGGTTTGTCGGCAACCAGTCCGGAGTCCTGCTGATAGGCCACCGGCGCGAGTTTCGGGAACACCGTCTGGTCATCGCCGAAGGTCAGTTTGTGGCCGCTGGACGTGTGCTGGAAGTGGTAGTGAATCCCCTCCTCCTCGCACAAGCGCTGGATGAAATCCAGGTCCGACTCGTCGTACTGCACGCAGTAAATGCGCTCGGGGTAAATCGCGCTGAGCTGGAAGTGGTAATCGCTGGCAAGGATGCCGTGTTCTTCCAGGACTTGGCTGATGATCTGTTGCACGGTCATCTGCTGGAAGATGCGCTGGTTGACCCGGTGCGCGAGGTACGCCAGTTGCGGGCGCAAGGAAATCTTGTAGCGGGTCAGGCGCTTGCCCGCCTCGCCCTGGGCGATGCTGTAGACCAGCCCGTGAATGCCGCTGCCGCTCGGCGACAGCTGAAGAAACGCCAGTTTGTGCAGCACGCTTTCGAGGTTGATCGAGGCCTTTTCGCTGACCAGTTCCAGCTCGAATTCGAACGGCGTGTTGAGGGCCTCGCGACCGGTGAAGGACAGCACCTGGAAATCGCTGTCGATGCCATCGACGGTCAGATTGAAATGAGGCTGGTTGGCCGGTGAGAACATCCCTTGTTCCTCGCGCAGTGCTGCGACGCGCAACAGCCCTCAAGGGGCTATTGGCAAAAAATTCTTTAGAAGTGAATCCGCCCCGACCAGTCATGCCGATCGGGGCGGTACAACCATCAGCCGTAATTAAACGACTGGAGCACGCCAGTCATCGGAACCCGAAGTACCGGAGACTTCGTGGGTCCAGGTGATTTTGCGGTAGGTGAACTGCACTTCTTCCAGGTGGGTGAAGTGCGCGTTGCCTGGATCCTGGCAGTTGTGCATTTTGTTGTTGATGGCGACGATGATCGCGTCTTCCAGTTTGGTGGTGTAGTAGTGCTCTTGGGTGCCTTGAGCAGAAGTACGGAACCACTGGATAACGATTTCGCTCATGCGCTCGCCGGAAGTCAGCGCCGCTTGCAGCAGTGGCGAAGCCTTGTCGTAGACCTTGGTGATGACCACTGGCTTGTGCACGCGCTGACCGGTTGGCTGACCGGATTGCGGGTCACGCGGGATGATCACGTCGTGGGTGAAAGCCTGAACCATAACCTGGTCTTCGTGGCCTTCCTGGTAGGTGTTGCCTACGGAGTCAGCGGTGAAAGCGCCTGCAGTGATCAGGCCTTGTTTTTCGCCGGTAACCGACATGTACGCGGGTGTTGCCATGGGATGCTCTCCTTGCTGGATCAGTGGGTGCGTTATAGGTGAAACCACCTAAGAAGCGGCCATTTGCCATCAAATAGCATGCCAACTTTTTTAGAGCCTTGTAAATCGGGGGGCTGAGAGGAGTTCCTTCGCAGAAACAGTGAGAATTCAGTATGAATTCACTGAGAGGTGCGCAAGAAGTTGCGCAGTGGTGTGCAAGAAGTTGCGCACTTGGCTACAGACCACGACGTACTTGGGCTGTAGCGATTTATCGAGCGAGATATCCGGAACAAGTGCGCAAGAAGTTGCGCACTTTCAAAAAAGGCCACCCCATCACATCAACGGCTGAAATTTTGATGGTGGCAGGTCATGACTGCATTTCAAGATAGCCAAACATTAGAACCACAACTTTCCACAAACCATAAAAAATCCTAAGCCAGGTATATCCTCAGCACTCGCTCAATACGACGCCGAAATCGTCGCTGGACACTTGAGCCGCTTCGTTGAGCCGCTGGCGCAGCGCGGCGGTTAGCTGCCGCTCTACTTCCCATGGATCCGATAGGGCAGCTAACTGCGGTGCCAATTGGGGCGAAAGGCTCATCAACGAATGATTGAGCGAACGCGCCGTTTCAAAAGCGGCTTTCTGCACAAAGCTGATTTCCACCAGTTCCCCCTGCGCCTTGCGAAACTCCATCTCCGCCATCCGCGCCAGGTAATGCTCGCGATGCGCTCGTGCTTTCTGAAAGTCTGGGGTCTGCCCTTGCGCAGGATCAGCGGGCGGCGGCGCAGCCATGTTAGTCGGTTCGGATTGTGCAGCGACGTGGCTGTACACATCACGCTGAAGCCGCTCCTGTTGGTGGCGAGCAGCGACGGCAGCCTTGCTCGGGTCGGCGGTATCGCGGATCAACGCTTCAGTCGCCAGCACGTCGACCTGCTTGCCATTGGGCGACAGCACCAACCGGCCGTTCTCTTTCAGCCAGGTGATGTAGCTCGGTGATCGACCGATGTGAGCAGCGAAGGCGCTCTTTGACAGGTACGTAGCTGTGCTCATAAGCCCTCCTTTTCAGCGGCTTTTCAATGAATCCTTTCAAGATTTCAGTGGATTGAAATTTCAGTAAGCTGGCGGGTCTCCCACTAACACGATCCCGCGGGTTTCCGACCCCGTACCCTTCGAAAGTCCCCAGGGTCCCCGGCGGTTTTGTGCCCGGTCCGGCTGGTCGAGCCGGCATCCGAGTGCCATGCTCTGCCCCCATTCCCTTGGAAAGACGGACATCCCTGCAAAGGTTTCAGCTAGAGAGAATCCGCGAGTGCGATAACCCGTGTAAGGGGCGGCCCTCTGGGAGGACCCGTAAAAATCGGCGCCCCGCGCGGCCTGCCCAGCTCATGCTTTCGGCTCGGCCTCGTTGAGGTCAAGCCGCTTGGCGACCCAGCGCTCGTACAAGCCGATGGCGACATCCGCGCCGGCCATCGCGGTCAGGCAACCCAGAGCACCCGCTGTCCAGATCGACAAGCCCGCGCCAAACAGCAACATCATCGCTGACACGCCGCACACGATGCAGGCACCGGACCGAAGTGCGAGGCGGCGCAGTAACGCCCAGCCTCGTGCCCCATCCTTGTCGGCGCGCCACATCTCGCCAGACACGCCGCCAACCAATGACAGGGCAATCACCAACCAGATCGGCATCTCTGCCAGTGCCTGCTGCTCGTTCGTCATTGCCCTGCCCCTTAAACAAAAAGACCCGGCGCAATGGCCGGGTCAAGTGGTGGGTGGCCTGCCGCGCTTTGCGGTCGCACCCATCGAAGATGGCCCCTTTTTACAGGTCGATTCTGGTGGCAGCAAGACCGGTTTAATGCCATCCGGTGAATGTGTGGCTTACGTCCGGTGAACGGCTGGCGAATGTCGGTGAATATCTATCCCGGCTGTCTTTTGCTTTTCTGGCGTCCCATGCGTCCCACCTCTCTAAAACAAGGTGGGACGTCTGAAAGCCCCGCAGATTGGGGCTTTGCCCCACCGTCCTACTTTTACTTCTCCTTTCTCGTGTATAGAGAGAATATTTAAAAACACGCGTGCGCGTGAACACGCGCATTGATGCCCGCTACGCATACACGGGCGGGAGACATGAAAAAGGTAGGACGGTGGGACAGCCCAACAACGACGGGGCCTGCGCCCGTCCCACCACCGCAAAAAGCGGTGGGACGAAGGCAGGCCGGTGGGACGGCGTGAGCCAAAGTAATGCCCACGATCAAGCCGCTTCCCCCAGGAGGAAGTGCTCGACCACGATGTGAGCGTCATGCAAGCGCTGGTAGTAGAGATTGCGTGTGCAGCCACTCTCAGCCAGACGCGCAGTCAGAGGCGCATCAGGCTGGAAGTAATGCACCTGCACAACTGTCATCAACTCGGGATCAAGGCGTTTCTTGACGATGCGCTCGATGTCCAGTGAGGCTTCCAGCGGTACCCTGCTCCCGCGCCTGCCGCGCACAAGCTGGCCACCGCTTTCCATCATCATGGCGACCATGTTGCCGCCCGAGTAACCGGCGGCGACCTCATCGCTGTGCAGCTCCTGCGCCCATTGCTTGAGGGCCATATCGATTGCCTTAATCATCGAAGCACGGCTCCTCGAACTCAGGTTGTTCCAGCGCAGGCGCCCTGCCCCAACCCTCCGGTTTCTTGTACGCCCATGGCCGCTGGCCGCTCTTGCTCAAGGCGCCCAAACGGAACCGTCGCCAGCCCAGTCGATGCAGGATCGCTCCCACACGCATCTGCTCCGGTTTACCCCAATGACCGGGATCGAGCTTGAGCGCCTGACTCATCACCTCACTGCCGGTGGTGGTCTCGCCGATCTGCGACTCTTCCAGCCATGTCAGGATGGGCGTTTCCCATTCGTCCACCACAAAGCGTTCGTCCTGTTCCTCGCTGAACATCGGCGCTTCCTCTCGCGTTACCCACCAGAGGTCGCCGGCCTCGAAGCAGAACATCGCTTCGGCCCACAACTGGTCGCGAATCTCGCGCAGCAACGCCACGTCGACCTTGGTACAGGCCACCGGCCAATAACGACGGTTGCCGGTGGCGTCCTTGAGGTACTCGTCCTGGTTGGTGGTACCGACGAAGACACACTGGCGTGGCACGTCCAACGTTCTGCGGCCATAGCTTTCGCGGTAGGTGTCGGTCGACGCCGAGAAGAATTGCTTGGCCTTGGTGCTCTCGGCCTTGTTGAAGCTGTCCAGTTCGCCCAGCTCGACGATCCACTTGCCGCGGATCGCCTGAAAGCCGTCCTTGTCACCGAGAGCAAACGGCGTATCCATGAACCACTCACCGCCGAGCACGCTCATGGCGGTCGACTTACCGGCGCCTTGTACGCCTTCGAGGATCATCACCGAGTCCGCCTTGCAGCCGGGTTTCATCACCCGTGCCACGGCCGAGATCATCCAGCGCTTGCCGACCTTGGACGTGTAGTCCGTTGTCTTCACGCCCATGACATCCGTCAGCCACCGCTCCAAGCGCGGCACACGATCCCATTCGAGTTTTCTCAGGTACTCGCGCACTGGGTGAAAGGCGTGGTCATGGGCCACGACGCTGACGGCCTCGATCACGTGCGACGACTTCACGCGCAGGTTGTACTGCTGCGCGAGCCACTTCATCACTCGCACGTCATCGATGTCGGCCCATTCGCCGGTACCACCGCCATAAGGAGCGGCCCGAAGTTTGACGATCTTCGAGCTGAAAGCGCAGTAGCTGATCACCCCGGCCCAGCGTTCGTCGTGAGCGAGGATCAATTCGACGTTTTGCATGTGCGCAATCAGGGCGCCGCTCTCGCTGCGGGCGAGTTGATCTTTCCAGCCACCAGCCGCCGGTGGACGGACCACGGCCAGCACCTGACGGCGAACCGCGTCGAGGCCTTCGGCGACGTGCAGGTCGTTGAAGTCGGTCCACTTGTCGTGACGCTCAATCGAGAAGATAGGCGAGACAACTTGGGCACCGACGATCAACGCGGCGTTGCTCGCCTTCTCCTCACCTGGATTCCAGGCATCGCCGTTGGGCTTGGTGGTCTTCCAGTCGTCGTCGCGGCAGATGATCAGCGGGCAGCCGGCGAAGCGTTCGCGCATGACCTTGCACACGGCGAGCAAGTTACCGGCATCAAAGGCCACGGCCACAGCGAGCGACGTCGCCATGTGCAGGCTGGCGCCCGTGGCGTAGCCCTCACAAACCAGCACCGGTTCACCCGGCTCCGGGTGCGGACCGAGCAGGTGAAAGGTGCCCTCCTTCGCCATGCCGTAAGGCCAGTAGGATTTGTCGCGGCCGGTGTCTTCCTGCTTGTTCGGGAAGATCACCTGCAGGCCCATGATTTGATCACGAGCGCTCTTCATCGGCACCAGTACCGCACCGGTGCGCGGCGCGTAACGCACGTTGATGCCAACAATCTGCTTGCGGTCCAGGTAGTCGCTGCGGCCTGTGGTCGGCATACGCTCAAACAAACCCTGCGCCCTTTTCGCGGCCCGCCGCGCAGCGTTACTCGCGATTTCGGCGGCGCGGCGTTTGGCCTCCTCCTGGCGGGCGCGCATCACTTCGCGCTCCTCCGGCGACATGCGTCCAGCCTTGACCTTGATCTTCTGCGTCTCGCCCGAACGCCAGTCACCGAAGGCGCCGAAGATCAGCGTGTCGCCCTTCTCCGTGCGCTGCTCGTGGACCACATACCAGCCGTTCTTTTCCTTGCCCTTGTCCTGCGAAGTCTTGCAGCGGGTCAGTTTGCCGAACACCAGCGGTTGCGCTGGCTCCAGACCGTAATCGGCGAATTGCCCCAATACCTCATCGAGCATGCTGAATCCCCCGCTCAGAGAGGGACTGGCAACTAATGCACTGCGAGCAGCCCGGTTGGGCCAAGCGCCGGGCTTCTGGAATCGGGTCGTCACAGGCTTCACAGAACAGCAAGGAATGGGCAGCGCTTTCGGCTTTGGCAGCGCTGCGCGCCGCCATGGCCTGATCGATGCGTTCCTGCACCAGGTCGTTAGCGAAATCGGCGATGTCAGCCACGGTCAGCACCTCGCGTCGTCTGGTTGACGTAGGTGGCGCGGTTGAACAACCCGAGCAGCCCTTGAATGCCCCGGAACACCTGCAGGCGAATCGCAGCCAGTTCCTGATCAGTCACCACACCGTCGCCGATGCTCTTGGCCCACGTCTCGGCCAGATCAGCGACCTGGCGGAAGTATTCGGCGATCCCCGTGGTCAGGGTCTCGGGCATGTCGCTGGTGTAGGTGTCGGCCAGCTCCTGCCAGATCGTGTCACCAACCAGCGCATGCACCGCATCGAGAATGCGGCGATCCTTGGTCAGTTCGAGGATCTCGCCAAACTCCTGAATGTTGATGGAGTGGCTCGGATGAGTCGGCGACAGTTTGTGCTGCAGCGTGGTCGGGTTGCGACCGGTTGTAGCAGCGATGGCAGCAGCGCCGCCCGGGTAATCGCGAGCGGCGTGGTACAGCGCTAAATCGAGCGGCAGGATTTCCCGCTGCGCCCGTTCCAGAGAACTGAGAGCAATTCGGCTCATGGCATTAATCCTAAAAGTTGCCAGTGCCGCGCGACAGAGGTTGGTGATACATTTGTCGCGTGGTCTGGAGAGGCCCAAAGCCGGCTAGGTTCCTAAGACCAACACCGGCACCGTGCCGGGGCGAACAATCCGTTGTTCACCCCTGGCGCAACAGCTGCCAGCTCTGTGGTAAGAACGGCAGCAACGCCAAGGCTTCCGAGCCTTGGAAATGCGATGAAGGTCGGCGGCATGTGGTGTGCTCGCCTTCTGACATCGCGACCCGATAGCATTGTGGTGATGCTGTCGGGAGAAACTGGGCGACCCTTGGGTCGCCTTTTTTCTATGCAGCTTGGGAGCTTTCCTTTTCCGGAGGAAACACATCATCAAGACTGCATGGCGTGCCTAGCTTATTGAGCGCTCTGACTATGGCTCTGCACTCCGCCAGTCCAGCAATTCGGCGCCCAGCCTCATAGTTGCTAATACGTGCCTGGGTCCACCCAAGAGCTACAACGAGCTCCTTTTGCTTGATGCCAGACTTTTCTCGATGCTCGGCGATTAGATTCATGCTGTCCTCCAATTGGCTGCGGCCATCTTAATCACGAATTGTAGATATTTCAACACGCAAAGTGATGATAAATAATTTCATTGCGTGGTAAAAAAAGCACATGAACACACTAGGCTCACGTATCAAGCAGTACCGCAAAGCCAAAGGCATGAGCCAACAGGCTCTTGCTTACGCCTGCGGATGGGAATCACAGTCTCGAATAGGTAACTACGAGAAAGGTGCTCGACAGCCGAATCTCCACGACCTACAAAAGATCGCGGCGGCACTGGGAGTATCTTTTCCAGACCTTGTAGCTGGGAAAGATCGATCTGACATTGAGTCGTACCCAGATGTAATACAAGGTCGGATTCGATCCGAAGATGGACTTGTTGCGGAATTCGGCAGATCTAGAGATAAAGGCCAGCCGGTTAGCAGCCTCGTCGGCTGGGCTAAGGATGGCAAGGTACCTGTCCTATCAAATGCTCAACTGAGCAGTGAAGGTTTCTTCGAAGCAGTTGAGCCTCCACCTGGCCAAGGCGAAGGATTTCTTAACATACATAGTGATGATCCGGATGCTTACGGCTTAAGAATTCTTGGCGATAGCTTGATGCCCCGAATCAAAAACGGTGAGTTCGTTCTTATAGAGCCGAACAAGCGTTTTTACAGCGGGGATGAGGTCATAGTACGAACCTCCTCTGGCAAAGCGATGATTAAAGAATTCATCTATCTCCGTGATGGAATGTTCCGACTCGATAGCGTCAATACCGATCACGAGACCCTCCACATTGCGGAAAATGAAGTGGAAGAAATCCATTTGGTAGGTGGAATACTCAAATCCTCCCGCTTTCTATACAGTGCCGCGACGTATTAATCACAATTCGTGTTGACAAGCACGAGCACAATGCGTGATATTTGCCTCACTCTTTACCACAGAGCGAGGCAATACCTATGCGCACCACCGCATCCCTGCATGTCCACCCGGCATGCGTCAGCAATCGCAAACTGATCGAACAGCTGCAGCTCGCCACGGGCTGTCTGGTCGTCATTCATAACAGCAAACCCAAGCTTGTTGCCAAGTCCTGCCATCCCTCTCCTATCGATCCAAACGGTGGAGGGCACGCGGCATGAACAAATACAAGATCGACAACCGCACCCTGCAGTTGCTCAACGCCCAGGTCAACCTAACCGAGACCTTCAACCACGTCCTGCGCACAGCACCAAAGCGTGAATGCCTGGCATTCCGTCTCAAGGCTGAGCGCGGCACAGTGGAAAGCACTTTTGTCGTGGAGCTGGGCAGCGAACGCCACACGCTGACCCTGCCAAACGACAAAAAGATGCACCTAAAACTGGCAGATTTCATCGAAGAGATTGCCAACGGTCCGTTTGACGCAAGCAACTCCAGCGATCTGGTGCATCTCCCGCATGCCGATCGTCAATACGGCCGTTTTGATGTCCAGGACAAGCAACGCGTGTTCGAACTGGTGCACACGGGCGGCGTGCTGAGCCTCGACATGGGTTTTGAACTTCCCCTACATGTGGCGCTGCATCGCGCTCATACGCGCCGCGGCGTCACCGCCATCTTGAGCATCGGCAACAAGAGTCCGCATACGTGCTGCTTCACCTTGTACGACCCCGATGCCGAGATCTACGCAAGGCTCATTGAGTCCATCAACCACCTTGCTGCAGCGGCCACCCCTGCTGCGCACGCGGCATGAGGGGGACACCATGGAACGCACACTCGCCCAAGCAGCCGCTCAACTCGGCCTCACTCGCCCCAAACTGATTGCTCTGATGCGGGAAAAAGGTTTGCTCAAGGGAAACCTGCCGGCGGACCCGAAGCGTGACAAAGCGTACCTGCGGGTCAAGGCCAGCCCCTGGTATGACGAAAAATACGGAATGCAGTACAGCCAGTCGACCCGCGTCATGCAAGCCGGCATCCGCTGGCTGGCCGAGCAGTTGGACATCGATCTTCCTGCCATTCCGGCAGATCGCCGTGACGTGGCCTAGGGAGTACGCCCGCCAGATCGTTTCTATGCGCACACGCGAGGAGCGCAACGCCGCGCTCCTCGAAGTGCCCGAACATCTGCGCGAGCTGACTAAACGCCACTGCCTAAACGCCTGGAACCACCCGGCACGACAACAACGCAAGGAGGCTCGACAAGGCCATGAGTAACGCTGCACAGAATCCGCTTCGACTGCATCCGGCGCCCGAATCGGCCACCGTCGAACTGCTCTATCGCATCTTCGGTGACGTTCTGATCCCGCTGGAAAAAGTCCGCGAGCAGTACTTTCGCAATCTCAACGAACAGTCATTCGTGACGGAGATCAACAGCGGCCGGATCCAGCTTCCGATCACCACGCTGGACACCAGCCGCAAGGCCTTGAAGTACGCGCACATCCGCCACGTCGCCTCGCTGATCGACATCCGCGCCTACAAGGCTGATGAAGACATGCAGCGGCAGCAGGACGGTCAATGCCGTGTTCCCCCCACACCACTGACGGCTGTCACCACCGGCCAACGACAATCCCAGGAGCACACCACATGATGACCCCAATACAAATCGGTGCACTGATAATCCTGATAGTTCTGGCCGCTCTGCTGCTCTGGGGCGGTTACATCATGGGCCGCAGTGATGGTCTGAAGACTGGCCTGCGCGAAGGTGAAGACATCCAGCGCGCCGCAAGCGCCAAAACCATCCGCGAGCTTCAGGCCTCCCTGCAGTTCATCCGGGCCGATCACTCGCGTCTGACACACACCTGCAAACGACTTGAAGCAGGTCCGCACTTCGGCCCGGCCGAGCACCAGACGCTGGTCGCCATCGGCGAGCTGCTGCGGATCGCCGCCGAGACCTTCAGCGCCTTTCGTACCGGCAAGAAATTCGAGCGTGATGCCCGGTCCCTGCGCGAAAAGGTGCTTGCGATAGCTGCGCAACTACAACCTGAAATAGAGGACAGTTTGGCCGGACAACCACTCTCCAGTGCCAAGCAAGTCACTGTGGAGGCTGCGTGAATGAGCTGGCTCTTTTCGCAGGCGCTGGTGGCGGAATACTCGGCGGAAACCTCCTCGGCTGGCGCACCGTCTGCGCCGTTGAGCGTGATGCCTACGCCGCACAAATACTGGCGCAACGACAAACCGATGGACTGCTCCCGCCTTTCCCGATTTGGTCTGACGTGTGCAGTTTTGACGGACGCCCTTGGCGAGGCCTTGTTGACGTGGTTTCGGGAGGATTTCCTTGTCAGGACATCTCGGTCGCAGGCAACGGCCTCGGTATCGCCGGCGCCTGCTCCGGACTGTGGCGGCAGATGGCACGAATTACCGATGAGGTACGACCGCGCTACGTCGAACTGGAGAACTCACCACTGCTTGTGGGAAGAGGACTTGCCGTGGTGCTCGTTGACCTTGCCGAAATGGGGTATGACGCGCGATGGGGTGTTATCGGAGCGGCTGACCTCGGCGCCCCTCATCAGCGGGACCGGATCTGGCTCATTGCAGAAGAGCGCCACCAGACGGTGGCCAACACCGGTAGCGAGCATGGCAAAGGGATCCTCCCCCGCCGCACTGACTCGCCGATCCGGGGCCGACCGCTCGAACGATCGTCTGGATCACGCCGTGATGGCATTGGATGGTGGGGTGGCCCATCGGGTGGACCGACTTAAGGCCATTGGCAACGGACAGGCTCCAGTCGTGGCAGCAACAGCATTCGAAATTGTCACGCCATTAAAAATGTGTGGGGCTGCATGAAAACTCTATTTCTGCTTATGGCCCAATACAATGGGCAAACAATAATTTCACTCCATCAAGTGTGCGAAGACTATTTCACACACCTGACTACCGACATGTTTCAACGCAAAGTAATGGCCGGTCAAATTCGAATTCCCATCACCAGGCTTGAATCTAGCCAAAAAAGTGCCAAAGGAGTTCACATAACCGATTTAGCAGCTTATTTGGACACGCAGCGGGAGGCTGCAGTAAAGGAATTTAACCAGCTCAACGGATACCGTCGAGCCAGTTAACTCAGTTCTTACCCCAGGCGCCCAGCTTCACGGGCGCCTGAATTATCCGTTCTAACCAAGGCCACTCGGCATAATGATCACCTCGCCCACGCAAATGAGTATATCTGCGCAATGAGTTCCAGTCCCTGTGACCAGAAACACCAGCCACTCGCGGGATATCCCAGTCCATTTCAAATAACCGGCTCACGCCGTCGTGCCGTAGATCGTGAAAGTGCAGATCTTCAATCATCAGAAACTTGCACGCCTTCGCCCAAGCCGTAGAGATCGACGACGAGTTGTACGGAAAAATTTCCTCTCGCTCTTTTGGCATGCTTTGCAGAATTCTCCAGGCTTCGTCGGGTAGGTGGCACCAAACATCATTGCCAATTTTCTGCCCCGGGTTCTTCATATCTCTCACCAGCACCCGCTGATTCGACTCATCGACGTCCTCCCACATAATTCGGCTTATCTCATCCTGCCGACGCGTGGAAAAAATTGCGAAGCCAATCACCTTCAGCATGTTGATCGAACTAGGCCGACGCTGCTGCATGCTGAGGAAGTGCTCCAAAAGTTTATCCAGCTCGTCCTTGGCTGGACGGCGATCGCGCTCCCGGCTCTTCATGTTGTATCCGAGCTTCCTCAACACCTTCCGAGCGTCCGACATCGCGTGAGGATCTACCTCATACCCCCAAGCGGGACGCGCAATCGAAAGGACAGCCCCAAGGTGCGCCAGATCGTTGCCAGCCGTCTGCGGCTGGACGCCGCCGCCCTCTTTACTCATTCGCCAGAGTGCAAAATCCACCAATCGTTGACTGTTAATAGCCGAATCAATGGTCTGGCCAAACTCCGTCGCCGCGATAGCATTTAGGGTGGCTTCCTTGGTTTTACCCAACGGCCGGACTTTCTCCATTTCATCTAGGTACTGCTTTATCATGTCCTTTACGGTGACGCCCTTGCGGTTCGCCCGCTCAATCGCACCAGGCTGATCTAGCTCTGCCTCACGTCGCCGCACCCACGCTTGTGCCGCCTGTTTCCGGGCGAAGGTCTGGCTCTCTTGGTAGACTTGCGCTCCATCGCGAAACAGGCGTATCTGTGCCGTGTAACTGACTGAGCCATCGGTGCGTTTTCGTGCTCTGATCGTTGCCATAGTCGACTGGTACAACTCCGAAAGTGATTGGTACATTGTACCAGCGCCATCGAAAAAACGCCTGAAAACGCCTAAAAACACGCTATAAATACGTTGAGCCAAATGGTACCAAACACCCACTCCAGACCAGTAAACTCAAGCCCTGCGCTATCTCGGCGGTTTTCCGTTGCGCCTATGATGGATTGGACTGACCGCCACTGCCGTTTCTTCCTACGCCTCCTGTCGAAGAATGCCCTGCTCTACACCGAAATGGTCACCACCGGTGCGCTCCTAAATGGCGATCACGAACGTTTCCTCCGTCACAACGAAGCCGAGCACCCTCTCGCCTTGCAGTTAGGTGGTAGCGTTCCGTTGGATCTGGCCGCCTGCGCCCGCATGGCTCAGGAACACGGTTACGACGAAGTAAACCTAAATGTCGGCTGCCCAAGCGATCGTGTGCAGAACAACATGATCGGCGCGTGCCTGATGGGTCATCCGCAACTGGTGGCAGATTGTGTGAAGGCAATGCAAGACGCTGTGTCGATTCCAGTAACGGTAAAGCACCGCATCGGCATCAACGGTCGGGACAGTTACGCTGAGCTGTGCGATTTCGTCGGCACTGTCCGCGATGCCGGGTGCACCAGTTTTACCGTGCATGCGCGGATTGCGATTCTGGAGGGGTTGTCGCCGAAGGAGAATCGTGACATTCCGCCGTTGCGCTATGACGTGGCAGCGCAGCTGAAGGCGGATTTTCCGGAGTTGGAGATTGTGCTGAATGGCGGGATCAAGACGATGGAGGCTTGCCATGAGCATTTGCAGACGTTTGACGGTGTGATGTTGGGGCGTGAGGCTTATCACAATCCGTATTTGCTGGCGGAGGTGGATCAGCAGTTGTTCGGCAGTTCGGCGCCGGTGATCAGTCGGGCTGAGGCGTTGGCGCAGTTGCGTCCTTATATAGCCGAGCATTTGCTCGCCGGTGGAGCGATGCATCACATCACCCGGCATGTGCTGGGCCTGGGCACGGGGTTCCCGGGGGCGCGGAAATTCCGTCAGTTGTTGTCGGTGGATATTCACAAGGCCAAGGATCCATTGGCGTTGCTAGATCAGGCGGCTGAGTTGCTTGAAGGTCGTTGATTGATGGTTTGAGTGTGCGGGCGACGCATGAGCGTTGCCCGCTGTTTTGTTGTACTGACAGGATGTCTTTTGTTTATGCCCGCGTTTAGTTTTTCCGGTTTCAAGCGTTACGCCTTTCTTGCCTTGTTCAGCTTCACTTCCGACGTTTATGCGCACTGCGATGGCTTTTGTATGGGCCGGACCGAAACGCCGTGGGAGGTGACGCAGTTCTCTGGCCTGTCGATCATGGTGCTGTTGCTGACGCCCTTCTCTGCCACCAATAACACCACGGAAAGCTTTAAACGCGTTTACTCCGCCGAGGAGCAAGAAGACGCGCGACTCTATCTGGCCAGCGACGGCATGCTGCAGGCCGCGTATTTCACCTCGGCCTTGCAGCGCTATCGACAGGAGTCGCCGGATTCGGCGTTAAACGATCTCGCCGTTGCGGCGTTGATCAGCGCGCAGTGATCAGGCGGCCGCCGCTGCTGTCCAGTTGACCCAGCCAAACAGCCACGTTGCCAGAATCAACAAACCAAACGCGATCCGATACCAGGCGAACGCGGCGTAGCTGTGGTTGGCAATAAACTTGAGCAAGCCGCGTACGGCGATCATCGCGAAGATGAATGCGGTGACGAAGCCGAGGGCGAAGACTGGCAGGTCGTTGGGCTGGAACAGGTCGCGGTATTTGTAGCCGGAGTAGACGGCGGCGCCAACCATGGTGGGCATGGCGAGGAAGAACGAGAACTCGGTGGCGGCTTTGCGCGACAGGCCGAAAAGCAGACCGCCGATGATGGTCGAGCCGGAGCGCGAGGTGCCGGGAATCATCGCCAAGCACTGTACGAAACCGACCTTCAGTGCGTGAGACCAGCGCATGTCGTCGACGTGTTCGACGCTGATCACATGGCTGCGCTGTTCGGCCCACAGCATGATGATGCCGCCGACGACCAGTGCCACGGCGACGGTGATCGGGTTAAACAGGTATTCGTGGATGGCGTCGGCGAACAACACGCCCAAGACCACGGCGGGCAGAAAGGCGATCAGCAAGTTGAGGGTGAAGCGTTGTGCATTGCGTTGAGTTGGCAGACCTTTGACGATTTCGAAGATCTTCGGTCGAAACTCCCAGACGACGGCAAGTATGGCACCCAGTTGAATAATGATGTTGAAGGCCATGGCGCGTTCACCGCCGAATTCCAGCAAGTCGGCGACGATGATCTGGTGGCCGGTACTCGAGATCGGCAAGAACTCGGTCAGGCCTTCTACCGCACCTAATATCAACACCTGGAAAAGGGTCCAGAAATCCATTAATCCTCCGTCAGAGCGCTCTTGGCGAGCGACCGGGTAATAACACTCAGGGGTTGAGTATCTGCAGTGAGACCATTGACATACATAAACGCAAAAGTTCATCAGCCACAAAGATTACGTCTTATTAAAAGACACACTCAAGCCATGTTAGTAATCGTCGGCTGACGAACTACGCAGAAAATATTTAGGCCTTTTTGCAGAAAAAAGTTGCTCTGGCAATAAAGTGTGATCAATATCACATTATTCAGCGATGGCCAGACAGTGGCAATTAGACATGGACATGGCTATCGCAATAAGCTCAAAATAGTGGCACCATTGCATATCGCCACCATCTAAGCAGTAGTTCACCCCTCCGAGAAAATCAACTAAAAGCTTGAAAAGCTTAATTATTGTTAGAAAACTCGGGAGCCACGTCTAAAAATCGCGTGAATGTTACCAATTGTCAGTCACAGATGAGAACCGGTGCTTTAACATCCCGATGTCAGCACTTAATTCGAGTCAATGCATGATGCTCTCAGGGAACTTAGCGACTAGAAGCCCGCGCCCGACAAACGACGAACCTGGTGTTCTTACTCTGGGTCGTACCCGTGGCGTGGCTGAACATTTCAAAGCGCTAGTCGCCCAGCATTTACGCACTGATATGGCGCTCGAAGCCGATGCGTACACTAGTTCATATCAGTTGAATGAACAGTCTGGTTCGTATCGAGCCATCTTCCTGGTTATCGACAGCCCACAGGCCCTCGAAGACAATCTTGCGCTGGTCGAGAACCTGCGCAGCGACAACTTGAAGCCGATCATTTGTGCGGTCATCACCGGTCGCGGCGCCTTCAACAAGATCAAATATTATCTGGCTGGCGCGGATGTTTGTATCAAGCTCAATACCCTTTCCGACGATGGCGCCGAGTTGCTGGGCGAGTTCTTCAACAGTGAAGAATGGCAACGCGATATCGATCTGACGCTTGATCCAACGCGTATCTGCCTGATGGGCACCAGCAAGAAACTCGATATCTCGTTTGCCGAAATGAAGATCCTCGAAGCCTTCGCGCAAACCAGCAATCACATTCTGAGCCATGATGAAATCGCCAGCATCATGGGCCTCAATACCAATTTCTACGACCCTCGCGCACTGGAAAAATCAATCAGCCGCTTGCGTGGAAAAATCAAGGACATGTATGGTACAAACGCGATTCAGAGCATTCGCGGCTATGGCTATCGCCTGCTGCGGGGTCTGATATCGACTGCCTGACTCTCGGGCAGCCTTCCCTTTTGCATACGTACGAAGGATCGTCTGATGCAACCATATCGTTCCAATTCTGCTTCACGCCTGTTTGAAATCAAGCAATTGAATGAGCGCGACAACACGACCCATAACAATAAAACTCCATAACATAGCAGCAGATCGAGTGGAATTTATCGAGGGCCAATCTTGGGCCCAGACCCTGCCTATCGATTACTTCCGAGGAAGTCATTGCTCGCCTGCCGATTTTTCTTTTAGCCAATTTTGGTGTGTATTTAGGAGAGAGACATGGAAACTAGTACAACCCTCCCAAGGAAATATTTTGTTGTCGTGACTCACAGTACAACGTCGCAACGTGAACTGGAGAGCATGCTGTCCAGTGAACGTTTCAATTCGTTTGAAGGGGTGGATTCGCCCTCTTCCGCTCCAATGGTGATGGAGTTCACATATCCAAACATCAGTCGAAAAAATGTTGCGCGCAGTATTGAACACGATACTCAGCGGATATTGGCCACACTTGAGTCCGAATGGCGGGCAGCGCAATCGGCCAATCCCTTCCAGAATGTCCCGGCGATAAGCGCGGAAACCCGCAATATGCCGCCCGCGATTGAAGGTGATATGCCTGGCAATGAAACCTGGCATCTCAACCCTGATCAGGGTGCACTGGTCAAAGAAGGTGTTGAAATCAGCCTGACTGGCCTGGAAACAGCATTGGTCAGGAAAATGCTCAGCCATGAAGAGCGTGTTGTCAGTCGTGACGAGCTGATTCTCAGCATCGGTCGAGAACCGGAACAATATCGCGGTCTGGAAATGTGCCTGAGTCGCCTGCAAGACAAATTCAAAAGCGCCAGTAATGGAGAGCGACTGTTTCGTGCCGTCAGAAACCGCGGTTATTGCCTGATTCAGGAAGTCGTCGCGTAACCCGCAAGACCTCTACGAACAGAACAAACAGAAAAAGTGCGATTACAAAAACAACAAGAGCACTCTGTTTGGCTTCATCTTCCTCCCTGAATTAAATATTCCCTGCCTCCACCCCTCCAACAGTAACAAATACAACATACTTTATTCACCCCTCGTTCTACGACCTTTTCTAACACCCTTCTATTTAATTATTAAAAAGTTGGCACTGTGCCATCTTGTTAGAACTCGTCAGACACCATTCCAGCCAATAACTTAGTCTATTGACTGACGACAGTTCGGCATATCGATGTTGTTACCTCAGGACACTCGTTAGAACAAAAACAATAAGTCTGCATAACAACTCGGATTTCAACTGTTGAAACCTGAATGGACGTCTTTTGGGGATACCGTATGGATCTTTCTTTAAGTATCAATCGAAGCACAGGCCTCAAGGGACTGACCTTTTGGGGCCAATGGGCGCTGGCACAGGGCTTTGTGGTGACGCTGCTGTTCATACTCGCCGAGCAACACACCGGGACGGTCGCGTTCTACTACCGGATGTGTGCAACGCTGGCGGTACTGGCGTCGGTGCCGGCTTATACGTTTAGCGGTGTGTATCGCAAGCGTGACAATTACCTGACCGGTCTCGGTCGACTGTTTATGGGTTGGTCGATGACCATGGCGGCGCTGGCGTGCATCGCCTTTGTCTGCCAGGCCGATGAGCTGTTTTCGCGGCAGGTGATTCTGAGCTGGGCGGTGTATGGCTTCCTCGGCCAGGCATTTCTCTATGCGCCGCTGCATGCGTTTTCCAAGTACTACCAGCGTTCGCGTAAAAGCGAACACAAGACGCTGATCGTCGGCACTGGCGAACTGGCGTTGGGTCTGGCGAAGAAGCTCAGCCAACTGGAAAATCTGCCGTTGGTAGGTTTGGTCAGCAATGGCGATGTGTCGGCGCTGGGTTCGGATGCACCGCGCGTTGTCGGCGATCAGGAGCAACTGCTGGAGCTGATCGAGGCGCATGACATCCGTCGCTTGTACATCACCCTGCCGCTGTGTGAAGCCGCGAAAATCGAAGCGATTTATGGTGACTTGCTAGGGGCCAACGTTGATGTGGTGTGGGTGCCGGACTTGAACAGTCTGACCCTGCTCAATCACTCGGTGAAAGTCGTGGATGGTCTGCCGGCGATCTACTTGAACGAGAGCCCGCTGACCAGCCGCCCTACCGCTGCTTTGAGCAAGAGTCTGGTCGAGAAAACCGTGGCGTTCCTGGCGATCATCGCGCTGAGTCCGATCCTGCTGATCATTGCGTTGGCGGTGAAGATCAACTCGCCAGGTCCGGTGTTCTTCAAGCAGGATCGCCATGGCTGGAACGGCAAGGTAATCAAGGTCTGGAAGTTCCGCTCGATGCGTGTTCACGATGACCGTGATGTGAAACAGGCCAGCCGTAATGATTCGCGCATTACCGCAGTCGGCCGCTTTATCCGTCGCACTTCGCTGGATGAATTGCCGCAACTGTTCAACGTGTTGCAGGGGCATATGGCCCTGGTCGGCCCGCGCCCGCACGCCGTCGCGCACAACAACTACTACTCGGGGAAAATCCTCGCGTACATGGCGCGTCACCGGATTAAACCGGGGATCACCGGACTGGCCCAGATCAGCGGCTGCCGCGGTGAGACGGATACCATCGACAAGATGCAGAAGCGTGTGGAGATTGACCTGCAGTACATCAACAGCTGGTCGTTGTGGCTGGATCTGAAGATCCTGGTGAAGACGCCGTTTACGTTGCTGTCGAAGGATATTTACTGAGGTTCGAAGCTGTATACCGCAAGGGGACGAAAGTCCCCTTTTTTGTGCGTGGGATTTGGGAGCGGGAGTGGATTGTGGAGGGATACAAAGACCTGTGGGAGTGAGCTTGCTCGCGATGGCGGTGGGTCAGGCAATGATGATTCTGACTGGGCTGACGCCTTCGCGAGCAAGCTCGCTCCCACAGGGATTTGTGGTTGGCTCGGGATTTGTGGTGTGACAAATAACCAATGTAGGCCTTCGCCTGCTCGCGATGGCGGAGGGTCAGGCAACAGGGATGTCGGCTGGTCGGACGCTATCGCGAGCAGGCTCACTCCTACAGGGGATTTGTGGTTGGCTCGGGATCTGTGGTGTGACAAATAGCCAATGTAGGAGTGAGCCTGCTCGCGATGGCGGTGGGTCAGGCAACAGGGATGTCGACTGGCTCACTCCTACAGGGGATTTGTGGTTGGCTTGGGATTTGTGGTGTGACAAATAGCCAATGTAGGCCTTCGCCTGCTCGCGATGGCGGTGGGTCAGGCAACGGGGATGTCGACTGGTCGAACGCTATCGCGAGCAGGCTCACTCCTACAGGTTTTCGGGTGTTCGGGAGATCCGCGGTTACTCCGTGATCTTCTCGAAATTCCGATAAAACATGTCCCCTTCCCGGCTATCGGTCATCGAGTGCAGTTGGTAGCTGCGACTCAGTCGCGCGCCACCGTCACGGGTCAGCGGGGCCCAGACCAGGTTGGCGCGGCGCATGGTCGACATGCTCATCATTTCGTCGAACGGGATCGACAGGTAGATGCCTTTGTCGAAACTACCTTCGCCATATTCGGCACTGCCCGCCGTGGTGATCGTCGCCCACGCGCCAAAACGCACGCCATTGAAAAACTCGCGCGAGATGTCCAGCGTGCCGCCCCAGTCTCCGGCCAGATAACGCCCGACGCTCACCGCCGCCAACGTATCGAACGGCAGATCGGTATACGCCGTGACATGCCCGGTCACCACCGAGTAATCACGCAGCGCAAAGCCTTGATCGAAATCACGCTGACGCACCCAGTTCAGATCCGCCCCCACCGACCAGCGCTCACCGGTCGGGCGGAACAACACTTCACCGCCGACACCGGCAAACATCGACTCCAGATAACCGCCATACACCATGCCATACCAGTCTTTATCCAACTGCTCGGCATGGCTGACCTGGAACAACGGCATGGTGGTGTTGGACGTGGTCAGGTACTGACGCAAATCCGTGCGCACACGCGGCAAACCGCTCGGCGCGTCGTAGCTGAATTTATCGAAGTTGTTGGCCAGGTTGGCGCTGAGCAACCCGCTCCACCAAGTGTTGCGGTTGAAGCGGTATTCAGCGTCGGCATCGGCACTCAATTGATAGAGCAAACCATCCGGACCGCCGACGTTCTGCTTGAAGCCCAACCCCACGCCATAGCTGAAATGCTGCGGCGCTTCGGTGTAGAGGGTCTTCTCGTTGTGCGGCATCGCCGGGTTGATCTCGGTGGTGCGGTGCAGCGACTCCAGTGGCTCTTCGTTGTTGATCACTTCGCGGAAGGTCTGGCGCGGCAAACTGGTTTCTTCCAGCGGCAAGTCGTAGCGCTTGTTGACCACGGTGAACCAGTCGATGTCGTCGTTAACGCTGTTGTCAAGAATCCGGCTCGCCCGCCCGACAGCCTTGGAGGAATGGAAGTAACGCTGCTGCTCGCCGTAGACGATCAGCTCGGAATCACGCTGGGTGATGCGCTCGACCTTGTAGCCGGCATTCTGCTGCAAACGCTGCGAGACGTTGGCCCAGTTGACCTGATCCATCGCCGTGGTCGGCGCCTTCGCCGGCAGCGGTTCCGGGGTCGGATCGTAAGTCTTCGCCGGCGCTTTGCGGCTGACAAAATTGGTGTGGAAAGTCACGCCGAACATCGCCGTATTACCGCGCTCCCACGCCGCGCTGACATCGACCGAATCGGTGACTTTGAACACCGCGCCAAGGTTGATCGGCGAGTCCTGCTTGATCTCGTTGTCCTTCGGCTCGTGCTTGTAGTCGTTGCCTTCGAATTCGAGTTTCAGGCTGAGGCGATCCCACGGCGTCTGATAGCTCACGCCACCGAAGAACGACGGCCGGCCACGAAAGTACGAACCCGAGTTGACGTCACCGGTGCCTTCGAGGGCCGGCCGGGTATCGAAGCGATCGCTGACGTAGCCCAACGGGTTATCGATATCGCCGCGATTACCGAGGTAACCCCAGGCGATCCCGGCGCTGAAATCGAAGTTGTCGTAGCGCTTGTTGGCGACGAAAAATTCACTGGAGAACAAACCCGTACCACCGATATCTCGGAAGCCCAGCGCCACGTCTGGCAGCCAGTGGCTTTCCTGCCACAGCCGGACTTTGACGTCGACCGCCTTGTCCTTATAGCTTTGACTACCGCTGAGGGCCTCCGAGCCGTACGGCCGGTTGGTGATCGCGGTGTAGCGAAACGAGCCTTCGAGCCAGTCCAGCGGCTGCAACGAAACGCTGTAGCGACTGTACGGATCGGTGCGGTTGGCGTTGACGCTCAACTCGCCGGCCGGGGCCATACGCGCGGTCGGCGTCTGCAACAGACCGGTGCCACCGAAGTCATTCTGGGTAATGCGCGGCTCAGCATGGGCCAGACCGCAAGGCAATAACAACACAGCTGCAAAACGTAACTTCAACGAACCACCTCGGCCAGCTGCGTGGCAATGAATTCGGCCAACTGCTGATTCAGTTCAGGAAGAGGCGGATCAAGATCATCATTTTTCACCGGCACCAGAATCTTGCTGCCAGCCACCGGAAACTGCCCGGACTCACGATTCCAGTGGGCGATGCCGACGCGCCGCGACACGCCGTTGGGCTGGATCAGCCACAGGTAATCGGCTTCGGCATCGGCCAGAATCGAACAGCCTTGCAGGTATTCACGGGCCTCCTGCAACGGCTGATACGGCAAGTGGCACGGCTCGGCGACCGCGCCCAACACTTGCACCTCGTCGACGCGCTTCGGATAAACCAGGCGATCACCGTCATCGAGACGAATGTTGCGCGCGAAGCCGACTTCCAGCGCTACCGGATCGAGATCGGCGATCTGCCGTCCGGTCACCGGCATCTGCCGCACTTCTTCGGCAATGCGCTGCGCCAGTGCCGCACGACTCGGCCGGTCGAACAGCATCGACATGCGTTGCAGCACATCCAGATCAAACAGCACACCGACCTTGAGCCGCGTCTGCTCCTCAATCAGCGACTGCCGCAACAACCCGCCCGCCAGCCAATAACCTTCGGCATTCGGCACGGCTTCGCTGATCACATCGAGCAAGCGCCCGCCGGCTGGTAACGCGACCGGCCCGGGATTGGCGACATCGCCCGACACCGTGACGGCCGCCTGACTCACACTCGCGACCAGCATCAGGCTCGCCGCTAACATTTTCAGGCGCATCACGGCAGGTGCCTGCGATCAGGGGTGAGCTGCACAAACTTGACGCGCAACTGCGTCGTCAGTTGCTGCTCGCTCTGCAAGATGAAGCCGTCACGCGGGTCGACCCAGTAACGATTGGTCGCGCTCAGGCCAATGGCCGGGGCGTCAATTTGCTCATCGACACGCAGCACGGTGTATTCCTTGTCGAGAATCTGCAGGGTCTGTTCGGAGCGGCGCGAGAAGCGGCTGTTGACGATCACCCCGACTTCCTGACCCTTGTAGAGGTCGATCCAGCGCCGCGTGGTGAAACCGTCCGCGACGTGATGCAGGCCTTGCTTGAACGGCGAGTCATCGGCCAGCCGCGTGCCATCGAGATCGCCTTCCAGGCCCAGGCCAATGGTGCGCACGGCGAGGCCATTGCGCAGCAGCAGAACCTGTTTACCGGAGGCGACCCAGAACTGCAGGTCTTCGCGCTCGCGCACCAGCGCCAGCACCCCGGAGCCGGACGGCGTGGTCAGTTTCAGTTGCGGGTAGTTGACCCCGGCCACTTCGGCCGCCGACACGTCGACTTCATCCGGGCCGACGACTGCCGCTTTAAGGTTATTCAACGAAGCGCTCATCAGCGGGTTACAGCCGCACAGCAACGAGGCCGCCATCAGGCACAGGCCAACTTTCAAAATATTCAAAGTCGGCGACCTTATTTGCTGTTGTTACTGTATTCGCTCCAGTTCTTCGCAGCGGAAGCGCCAGTGCCGACAATCGATGCCGACGGCACCAATTGGCTGATCAGACGGTTCCAGCGAGTCACGTTGGCAGGCCCGACATACACCACGTCCTGAGGACGGACTTCGAAGTGCGAGGCGAGCGCCATGGCGGTCGGCGATTCGGCTTCCAGCTGGTAGATCTTGGCCGGTTCGACATCGAGGTTTTCCACGCCACGAATGACATAGACGGCGTTGCCATTGGAGGTGGTCTGGGCCAGGCCACCGACCGAACCGAGCACGTCGGTGAGGTTCATCGTCGCGGTCTTGAAACTCAGTGCTCGCGGTTGGTTGACCTCGCCCATCACGTAGATGCGCTTGTTGTCGTTGTACGGCAGATACAGCTGATCACCGCCCTTGAGGTAGACGTTCTGCAACTCGGAATCCTGCTGATTGAGCGAGTCGAGATTGAGCGGATAGGTGCGCCCCTTGCGCGTCAGCAACAGCCCGGACAAATCGGCGTTGTTGGTGTCGATGCCGGCCGAGCCAAGGGCTTCGACCACGCTCAGCGGGTTGGTGGAAATCGCTTGCGGACCGGCCTTGGTTACCGCGCCGGTGACCACGACTTTCTGGCTGGCGAAACGCAACACCGCGACATCCACCTGCGGCTCGGCGATGAATGCCGACAGCCGCTGTTCAATGTCCGAGCGCAGTTGCTGGATGGTCCGGCCGGTGGCCTGGACTTCCTTGATGAACGGGTAGTAGAGCGTGCCGTCGGAACGCACCAGTCGGCCGTTGGCATCGATCTGTTGTTGCGCGCCGGACGGGGCCGTCAGCTCGGGGTGATCCCATACGGTGATGTACAGAACATCGTTGTTGCCGATGCGGTATTCGGCCGGGGTCGCCAACAGCTCCGGCGGCAGCGACTCACGCTTTTGCGTGGCGCGGTTCATGGCGATCAGCTTGGGCGTGATCGGAATCAGCTCGACCCGGCTGCTTTCGCTGGCACCCTGGCGGGTGATGTCACTGGTGCTGAGGTATTGACCGGGGGAAAACATGCAACCTTGCAAAGCGAGACTTGCCAACATTAAAAGATAAACACTACGAGTCATAATGGCACTACGCTATTCAAGGGCGAATCCAAAAACAAAGTCACCCGACTTGCGTCGGGCGACCTTGTACTGCACTAACAGAACTTCCTGTTAGTTATGCGTGCCGGTTGTACCGGTGGTACCCGTCGTACCGGTGGTACCGCCGTTGGCACTGCCACCGCTGTTAGACGCCGCTACAGCACTGGCAACCATTGCAGTACTGGCTGCGGGCGCTTGAGAAGCCGCCACGTTGCCACCTACATTGGTTACCGCTGTCAGCGGTGCTTCAGCGGCGGCAGCCCAGTTGCTCAACATCGTCAACAGGGCAACTGCCATCACTTTTTTCATATCAACTCCTTTCTAACATTCGACCTGTTATAAAACTGGCCTGAGTTAGCGGTGGTGAGTTCAAGTCCGCAAAAAGCGCGAACAAGATCCGTTGTTCTTTCACAGTCTTACCCAACTGATAAAAGTCGAACGGCAGGTTTATATCTACGGACTTGCAAAAGGCATTGCCAGTGTAATTTCCCGACGTTATCTAACAAGCTGACTGAAAATAACATTGGACTAAATGGCCATCATCGCAAGTAGCCTTTGGGATGGTTCGATTGCCAGCGCCAAGTGTCAGTGACCATGTCCTGCAAGTTGCGCGTGGCTTTCCAGCCAAGTTCCTTCGCAGCCTTGGAAGCGTCGGCCCAACTCTCGGCGATATCCCCGGAGCGACGCGGCATCATCCGGTATGGCACCGGTTGCCCGCAGGCCTGTTCGAAGGCGTGCAGCACTTGCAGCACGCTGTAGCCGTCGCCAGTGCCGAGGTTCCAGGTATGAATGCCGGTGCGTTCGGAAATGGACTGCAGCGCCTTCAAATGCCCGTCCGCCAAATCGACGACGTGGATGTAATCGCGCACGCCGGTGCCGTCGACCGTCGGGTAATCGTTACCGAAGATCGACAGCTCTTGCAGGCTGCCGACCGCGACCTGGCTGATGTAAGGCACCAGATTATTCGGGATGCCGTTGGGGTCTTCGCCCATATCGCCGCTATGGTGGGCGCCGATCGGGTTGAAGTAGCGCAGCAAGGCGATGCTCCAGCGCGGCTCGGCCAGGCTCAGATCACGCAGGACATTCTCGACGATGAGCTTGGACTGGCCGTAGGGATTGGTCGGATTGCCGGTGGGAAAATCCTCGCGGATCGGCATCTGCTCAGGCTCGCCGTACACCGTGGCCGACGAGCTGAACACCAGCCGGAACACCCCCGCCGCCGCCATTGCCTGGCACAGATTGATGCTGCCGCTGACGTTGGTTTCGTAGTACTCCAACGGCTTGCGCACGCTCTCGCCGACCGCTTTCAGGCCGGCAAAATGCAGCACCGCTTCGATGTTGTGCTCGCGGAAAATCCGGTCGAGCAGTGCCCGGTCACAGACATCGCCGCGGATCATCCAGGCACTCTTGCCGCAAATGCCCTCAACGGCGTGCAACGCGGCTTCACTGCTGTTGCAAAGATTATCCAATACAACAACTTCATAACCTGCTTCAAGCAATGCAAGTGTGGTATGCGAGCCGATATAGCCGGCACCACCCGTTACCAGAATCTTCATAGTGCTATCCGTCTTTGGATGAGTGACAAGTAGCGTGTCAAGCCTGATTTATTGAAGATGTGTCACAATCCACACAAACAGGCGACAACAACCGAAAACAAAACTAGTTCAATGACTGGCAATAAATATTTTTGCAGGTCACACTGTATTGCTTGGTACTTATTAGCACTCCCTGTGCACTCATCACTATCAACAGATACCGACTAAAAATAACTAATAACGCACTTACCGACATCTCATAACATTGTCGTGTTTTACCGTCACTCGCATTTGCCATTAATAACCTGACTCAGGTATTAAAGTAAGCCTTCAATCCAACATTGAACTTGCACGCCCTTTATTAGTGCGCGCATCTGTCGCCTGTGTTCCATGACTGTCCAGGATACTTTTATGATTCGTAAATGTTTGTTCCCCGCTGCCGGCTATGGCACGCGTTTCCTGCCGGCGACCAAAGCCATGCCGAAAGAGATGCTGCCGATCGTCAACAAGCCGTTGATCGAGTACGCCGTCGAAGAAGCGCGGGACGCCGGTCTGCAACACATGGCCATCGTCACCGGTCGCGGCAAGCGTGCACTGGAAGACCATTTCGACATCAGTTACGAACTCGAACACCAGATCCGCGGTACCGAGAAAGAGAAGTTCCTCGCCGGCACCCGCGAGCTGATCGACACCTGCACCTTCTCCTACACCCGTCAGGTGGAAATGAAAGGTCTGGGCCACGCGATTCTCAGCGGTCGTCCGCTGATCGGCGACGAACCCTTCGCCGTGGTGCTGGCTGATGACCTGTGCCTGAACCTCGAAGGTGACGGCGTGCTCACCCAGATGATTGAGCTGTACAAGAAATTCCGCTGCTCGATCGTCGCCATCCAGGAAGTCCCGGCCGACCAGACCCACAAGTACGGGGTGATTGCCGGCGAGCTGATGTCCGACGGCATTTACCGGGTCAACAACATGGTGGAAAAACCGGCCCCGCAAGATGCGCCGTCGAACCTGGCGATCATTGGCCGCTACATCCTCACCCCGGACATTTTCGACCTGATCGCCGACACCCAACCGGGCAAGGGCGGCGAGATCCAGATCACTGACGCGCTGATGAAACAGGCGCAGAACGGTTGCGTGCTGGCCTACAAGTTCAAAGGTCTGCGCTTTGACTGCGGTGACGCCGAGGGTTACTTGCAGGCAACCAATTTCTGCTACGAAAACGTTTACCTCAAGGGCCGCTGAGACGGCTCCAAAACCCCACGCCCACTCTTCATTTCAGGCAGGCCACCATGAACATTGCACAACATTCCGTAGAGATTGAACGCGAGGTGGGTAACCTCGGGGTGATGAGCTGGTTGTCCCGACATCAGCCGTTGCCCAGCGCCAACGAGTCCTGGCTGGGCACGATTCTGCTGGTGGAGCGGATTGGTGTGTTTCCGGCGTCCGGTGATATCCGCCGGCCGCTGCGCGATCCCTATCCGCTGCTCGCACATTTGAAAAAGCTGTATGGCGAGCAGGCGCTGGAAATGGATGACCAGGATGGTCTGAAGGTGATCTTCAGCGACTGGCGTTTTCGCGTGCGGATTTGCTGCAACGACCCGGCGATCATCATCAACGTTGAGACACGGTGCGATACGCGGCTGATGCCGCAGAAGATTGCGGAATTGCTCGAGCAGGTCGACGCCTTCACGCAAGACGTCTAATGCCTGACACATCCCCAATGTAGGAGCTGCCGAAGGCTGCGATCTTTTGATCTTGATCTTAAAAAAAGATCAAAAGATCGCAGCCTTCGGCAGCTCCTACAGTGGGTCTGGTGGTTATTTCGGGAGGGTGTCGCAACGGTCCTTGGCGCCCATGATCCAGCCATAAAAGTAATCAGCAATCACCTTCCCGCCCGTGGCCGGCACCGGGTGAATCTTGTCCGGGCCAATCATCGCCGCCGCGTAGCGTTTGACGTCAGGGCCGAACGCACATTGCAGGTTGGCGTACCCCAGATGCTGCTCCCGCGCCCAAGGCTCAAGCACCTGCGCATACGCCGACATCGGATACGCACTGGAGCGCGTGGTGTCCTGGCGCATGATCAGGTTGATACTCGCCTGCGGTTGAATCTCGCGCAGCATGCCCACCAGCCCCTGAACATTCTGCAGATACTGCGCTGGCTTCACGCCAAAACCCTGATCGTTACCGCCGAGCATGATCAAGTAAACATCAGCGGGGATCTTCGACACGGCAGCTTTCCACTGCACTTGCCATTGCGGGTCCTTGTGATAGAAGTCCGCAGAGGCCGCGCCGGAGGCCGCCAGTTTCGAGACTCGCACGCCGTTCTGATCGTTGCGCATCCACAGCCCGAACAAGGTCGGCGCGCCCTTCACCACTTCCAGTTTGAAGGACCAGTCTTTCGCTGCAGACAGACCTGCCAATGGCACTTCCTGAACCCCGGCGCCTGTTAGCGTCATCGGCTGCCAATCTTCTGAAGGTGACCAGCGGTAACGGATCTCAGAGGATTCGCCAGTGCCGAGGTAAAGCAGTTTCGCCTGCGTGACAGCGGTATCGATGCGCGGCGAAGGACTCGCATCCACTTGCAACCATGCACCGGGACGGCCTGTCACCGTGCGACTGTCCGGACTCGCCTGGCCCAGGTCTGAAACCTTCCAGTCGCCGCCAAAGTACTTGTCACTGCTGCGGGTGTATTTGAAATGCGTGCCGCCCAGCGCCGCGCCGTGGTTGAAACCGACGTAACCCGGGCCGGCAAACCCCACCTCCCCGGCCACGCGCTGCACCAGTTTGTTCAGGTAGAAATCCTGCCCGGCGCTGTAGCTGTCGCCGATCACCGAGACCGACAACACCTTGCCGGCCTTGCCTTCACGCCACTGCGCGAATCGCTCGCGGGCGTCGCCCACCTGAACCACCGACGCTGCGACGGGTTGCGCGTCATCTACTGCCAACATGCAAATTTCCTTCAGTCTGGAATGGCCCACTGAATGCTTGGGTGTCCAGAGATCAACTGTAGGCCTTCGCCTGCTCGCGATAGCGGTCTATCCAATACAAATGCATTGACTGACACAACGCTATCGCGAGCAGGCGAAGGCCTACATTTATCGCGGTCATCCGCTAAATCTGTGTACACCAAGAAAATTTGTGGGAGCGAGCTTGCTCGCGAAGCTTTTAGCTGTTTTGCGTCTGCACCACAGGGACGATGGGCGCCACCGGTTTCTTCTTCGCCACGCGCTCGCCGAGGAACAGCACCGAAGTGAAATTGAACCGACTGAAAACCATCGACAACACCACCGGCCCCAGCAAGCCAAAGCTCAACCCACCGAGCACCAGCAGGCTTTCATCCTTCACCCCCAACCGCCCCAGCACAAATCGCGACGTCGCTGCGAACAACACATGAAACAGGAAAATCGCATAGGAATAACCGCCCAACCAGGTCAGCGCCTTCGAACGCATGTCACTCGACAGCAACGCGATACAAGACACACAACCCACGGTCAGACCGATCAGACTGCGACGATCAACAATCAACTCACGATCAATCGCCGCGACGTACAGCAGCGTCAGCGAAATCAACACAAACACCAACGGCCCGATCACCTTGAAGCGCTGTTTCAACGCGTCGACGTTCTCCTGGCCAATCATCCCCGCCACGAAAAACGGCAGCAGGTAAATCGCGCCGTTGATCCCGAACGCATCGAACTTGAACGGTGGCAGCAAAAACAACAGCGCGGCAAACGCAAACAACCCATACAACCGCGTCGCCGAACGCAACATCCCGCGCCACTCCAGCAGCCCGACGAACATGAAAATGATGAACACCGCCTGCAAGAACCAGAAGTGGTTAACCGGCACCCAGAACGACAACAACGCGTCAATCACGCCGACGTCCTTGTTCACCCCCGGCCCGACAGCCTGCAACACCGAGAACGGCACGCCGACGCAAAACAGCGGCACGATCAAGCGCCGCACCTTGCCGCTGAAGAACGCGGAAAAGTCATTGCCACGGATTTTGTAGATCGAATAGATGTACCCGGAAATAAACGTGAACAACGGCATGCGCACGTACACCATCGAATCGGCGATCACCCGGAACGGCGAGCCGATGTCGATCTTCAACCCGCCACCCAGCGGGCCGATGACGTGATAGAGCACCAGCAACAGGCACGCCAGACCCCGCAGGGTTTCAATCTCCAGGGACTTTTTCTTGCTCGACATAAAGCACCTGCCTCAATTCAGAATTCTTGATTCAACCTGCACCGGTTTGTTCGCCCGCAGCATCAAGCCCAGGCCGACGAACAACACCGGCACCACCATCGAGAAGTGCCGGGCGAAGGAGCCGAAGTCCGGCTCGAACAGACCTTGCACCAGCAGAAACGCCAGCGGGATAGCGATCAGTTCCTTGGGTTTGGTCTGGATCGGCGCGCCTTTGTAATCGGTCGAGGTGATGACTTTGAACAGCAGCAACGCAGTCATGATCATCAACGCGACGAAGATCACCTGCCCCGGACCCGACAGCAGAATCAGCTCTACCGGGAACGACAAGCGAAAGAAGATGATCATCGAGTCCAGCGCCTGCGAAACGAAGTCGCTGCCGCTGAGCCACGATACGATCAACGATTTCGAACCCTCCTCGCCTGCCGTGCGCAGTTCGTTGTTGCTGGCGCGAATCGACGACACCGGGAAGCCCAGTGCGAGCTGAATCGACATGGCTACCGCCAGGTAGAACAGAAACAACATCAGGAAGAAGGTCGTGCGCGACACGTACTTTTTCATCACACAGACGCCGACCCACGACAGCGAAAACAAAATCCAGTAGGGCCGGATCAGCACGCCGTAGATCACTGCCGAGAGAAAGAATCCGCCGCGATATTTGCGCGTCAGCGAGCTGAGCAGAATGCTCAACACCGCCACTGACACAATGATTTCCTTGGTCAGGTTCTCCAGGAAGAACGAGCGCACAATCCCCCACAGACACAGGGTGCCGAAGATCGCCAACGGCATGCGCCGAAACACCACCACCGGGATCGCCGTGAGGAAAAAATTACAGAACATGCCGTAGGCCCAGGCATTGGTCAGGTTGATCCCGGTGGGCCGCAGCAGGAACGCCGAACACTCGTAGGAGGAGCGATCGGGCGAGAACGGGTTCCAGAAATTGCAGTTGTCGGCACGGGCGTAGGAGGACCACAAGGTCATCGCATCGGGGCCCGGATCACGGGGGATCAGCAGCGGCATCGCCACCGAGAGAAACAGCCCGGTGAAGAGGATCAGGAACGAGACATACGAATCGAGTCGCTTGCCGCGAAACTCGATGCACGGCAGTTTCAGGCCCATGACAACGCAGCCTTTTTCGCACCGGTTGCGCGGGTCAGCACGGCAATCACCACGAGCTGCACGATGATCGCGAAGACGTTGCCCCACGCCGCGCCGTAGATCGAATAGTGCTTGATCAACAGATAGCTGACCGGCACCGAAATCAACAAGCAAATGGCAGCGCTTGCCAGTGACACCCGACTGTTTTTCGAGGCAATCAGACCGCCCCAGACGATGTCGCCAATCGCGCGCAAAGCGAAGGAGAAAATCAGTACGCCGAGGATTGCATTGTCCGGACGCGGCACGCTGGTGGCGACGTAATCGAGCAC
The DNA here is from genome assembly GCF_013363935.1 of Pseudomonas sp. 43A. Taxonomy (NCBI): domain Bacteria; kingdom Pseudomonadati; phylum Pseudomonadota; class Gammaproteobacteria; order Pseudomonadales; family Pseudomonadaceae; genus Pseudomonas; species Pseudomonas sp. 43A. The sequence goes on along the minus strand of NZ_CP054880.1, from coordinate 2,585,085 downwards.
CACGTTGAAAAACACATAGATCGCCACCGCTACCGCCGCCGACACCAGCAGCGAGCGCATCACCCACTTGTTAACGAACAACTGCTTGACCGTGAACGCCTGTTGCTCAGCCTGAAAACGCTTGGCCAGCACCGGAATCCCGACCACCGCGACCACCGCGTACGACAACGCCTGCAAAGTGTTCGCCGCCGACCACGCGTACACGTATTTACCGAGGCTGGCGTAGGGCTCAAGGTCGATGATCAGAAAGCGTTCGGCGTACTGACTCAGCGCGATCAGCCCAGTGCCGAGGTAGAACGGCAAGCCGGCCTTCCACACCGTGGCCGTGGCCAACGTGCCGGCGACTCGTCCCTTGTGCACGTTCACCACGATCAGGTAACCGGCGATGATCACCAGCACGTTGGCGGCGACCCACAGCCACAACACACTGGCGATTCCCGCGACCCAACCGAGCATCATCCCGCCTACCGCCAACACCGCCCACAGGCCGGTCTTGATGAAAAACAGCAACGCGCCCGCCGTGGCTTTCTGCGCGGAAAACACGAACGAGTTGATCTCGAACGACAGGTGTTCAGTGAGCAACACCAGCGTCACACAAAGGATCAGCGCGGCACCCGCTTCAACTGTCTGGAACAGTGAATAGATCAGCACTGTCGCTACCGACAACAACAGCCCCACCGCCAGATACAGCAGCAGGACTTTGTCGACCACCCGGCGCGAACTGCCGCCAACGCTGATCAACCGATTGATCTCGGAACTGAAACCGACGCTGTAAAACTTCGACGCAATCAGCGACGCTGCGACCACCACGCCGTAAAAACCCAGCGCCTCATACCCGAGGTAATTGGTGATCGCCAACACCAGCAAAAACTTCGCGCCCAAGGCTCCGCCGCGAAGCAGCAGCCGAGATATCATCGAATGACACCCTTGATGATGTCGTCCATGGCCACGGTTTTCGCTTCGATTTCACGGCAAGTGTCGGTCAGGCGCTTGCCGAAATTCGACAACGCATTCGGCGCGTAGACCGTGTCGATGATGGTGTCGACATTGATGTCGCCGCCGTTGATCACCCAGTCGTCCACGCCCATGTCCTGATAGGCGCCGAAGCCTTTGCGCTCGTAGCTGATGTGGTACGCCGGCACGCCGGAAAGCAGCGATTCGATGGCGCCGTGCAGACGCACGGAAATCACCAGGTCCGGTTGGTATTTGGCAATCGTCGCTTTCAACGACAACAAGTCTTCGGTGATGCCCAGTTCGCGATAGAACGCACCGTCATCGTTACCGCGCACCGCGCTCTGTACCGCACAGACGACTTTGCTTTTGTTCTTCAGGCGCTGCAGCAGCAACTTCAAGTTGGCCACGTAAGCGACCTTCTTTTCCTTGCTCCACTCCGGCGGCTTGCGCAGCACCACGCAGACCGTGGCTGGCGACGACGCGCAGCGGGTGAACTTCGCTTGCTGAAGGATTTTGCTCGCCAGCGACTGCACCGCCAGATCCGGTGCGCGGTAGACGTTGGCGCAGGCATCGAAAATCGCCGAAGAGCGATTGTCGCGCACGAACACCGCGTCGGCGCTGGCGTAGTGCTCGACGATCTTGCTGCTCTCGCCATGGAACGGGCCGATGCTTTGCGGCAGGTACACCGACGGCACTTTGCTGAGGATCGCGGTTTCCAGTTGCTTGGCGTGGCCGAGTTTCAGCTTGATGTGTTCGAAGGCGCTTTTCGAGCGCATGTAGCCGCCACCAACACCGACGATCAGATCGGTTTTCTTCAACAGATCCGCCAGCCCGGCGTAGGACTGATTGAGAAACACCGCTTGCTTGACCCGACCCAAACCCTTGGCCGCCATCACCGGCGCATCGAAACGCGGGTGCGGCAGATAGCTGAAAGAGTCCGGATCGGACGCCACCACACTGATCGCGGTGTCTTCGCCAAAGTTGCGTTGCACCAGGGCGATGGCCAGATCGACGAGCAGGCCGTCACCGGAGTTGGACGCACTGTAGCCATGCAAAATCGTTACGTTCATATGCTTGAGTTCTACTTAAAAAGTGGGAGCGCGGTACAAGTCGTAGGTCTGGCGAATCATCAACGCGGCGCTGAAACGCTCGCGGACGATGCTCCGTCCTTGGTTGCCGAGATCGAGCAGGCGAGGCTTCTGGATAATCGTCAGCACATCGGCCAGCGCCTGGTGATCACCGGACGGAAAGACGTAGCCAGACACTTCGTTGGTGACCAGTTCAGGCAGTGACGTGCAATTGCTGGCGATTACCGGCAAGCCCATGGCCATGCCTTCCAGCGGCACCATGGCGAAACCTTCCCAGCGGCTCGGCACGATCAGCGCATCGGATTGTTGATACAGCGCCTGCACTTCGCTCGGGGTGACCCAAGGCAGGTACTCGACGCCGTCCATCGGTGGGCACTCGACCGCGTCCTCGTTGACGGCACTGCCGACCACGGTCAGCTTCATGTCGCTGCGCTGCACCTTGGCGTAAGCCTTGAGCAGCACATCGAAGCCCTTTTGATAGTCGAGGCGGCCAACGAACAGCAGCTGAATCGGCTCGTTGCCAACCGCTTTCTGTGCGTCTTCCTTGCGATGAATGCCGTTGTAGATCAGCGTCATGCGCTTGCGCTCGATACCGAAGCGCGCGGCTTTGTCGAGTTCGTACTGGCTGACGCAAATGATCACGTCGGTGACTTTCTGCAGCACCCGCTCGATCCACGCATAGACTTTCTGCTTGGTCGGCGAGCTTTCCATCAAGAATGAAAACGCGTGCGGGCAGTAGACGATTTTCGGCTTGCGCCACGGTCGCAGCAGCACACACACGCACCGGCCGATGACTCCGGAAAAGGTGCTGTGCAAATGCACCACATCGGGTTTTTCCTTGAGCATCACCTGGGTCAGACGCCAGGCAAAACGCAGCAGCGACGGCACGTTGCGCCCGGTGCGGGGAAAGGTGCGGATCTGCTGCGCGCCGATGCCGTGCAACTCTTTGGCCTGATCCTCCGGAACCAGATACACCAGCTCGTAGTTTGCCGCATCACCTTCCGGCGAGGCCGAAATCGTCCGGATCACCGTCGCGACGCCACCTTTGATCGTCTCTGCCACGTGCAGTATTTTTTTCACAAATCACCCACTTCAAAGAGGAAAAAACAGTCGCTGACAGTCAGGATTTGTCGGACGCGTATTCGTAGTTGTAATAGCCGTAGCCGCCATTGCCGTAGTAGCTGGCCGCGCGCTTCTCAACGCCGTTGAACACCGCGCCTTTCAACTCGATACCGTTCTGCGCGAAGCGGCGAATGGTCAGTTCGATCTCTTTGGCCGGGTTCACCCCGAAGCGCGTAACGATCAGGCTGATCCCCGCTTCTCGGCCGACAATCGCGGCATCGGTCACCGCCAGCAGCGGCGGCGTATCGATGATCACCAGGTCGTAGCGCTCGCTCAGTTCCGCCAGCAGCTCGCGGAAGTTGGCGTGCATCAACAGCTCGGACGGATTCGGTGGCACCTGACCGCGACTGATGAAGTGCAGGTTGTCGACTTCGATTTTGTTGATCGCCTGATCGATGCTGCAGCGCTTGACCAGCAGATCGGACAAGCCGTTGGTGATCGGCGTGTTGAGGGTTTTGTGCAGATGACCTTTGCGCATGTCGGCATCGATCAGCACCACGCGCTGGCCGCTCAGGGCCATGACCGCCGCGAGGTTGGACGAGACGAAGGTCTTGCCCACTTGCGGGCTCGGCCCGGAAATCATGATGCGGTTGTTGGTCGAATCGAGCCCGGCGAAATGCAGGCAGGTACGCAGACTGCGGATCGATTCGATCGACAGATCCGTCGGGTTACGCAGGGCCAACAGGTACGCCGGCTTGTCGACGCCGTCGCGGGCGCGGCCTTTTTTGTTGTCTTCTTCATCCTGCAAGGCGCTGTACGGAATCGACGCGTACACCGGCAAGCCGAGTTGCTCGATAGCTTCCGGGCCTTCGAGGCCACGGCTCAAGGATTTGCGCAGCAGCACCAGCGCTACACCAACGAAGGCACCGAGGAATGTGGCGATGATAACGATCAGCGCTTTTTTCGGTTTGACCGGGCTGGTCAGGTCGACATCCGCCGCATCGACCAGACGCACATTACCGACGGCGCCGGCGCGGACGATGTCCAGCTCCTGGGATTTGTTCAGCAACTGCGTGTAGATCTGCGAGGCCACTTCGACATCGCGGGTCAGGTTGAGCAGCTCTTGTTGCGTGGCAGGCAGATCGCCGACTTTGCCTTCCAGCGACTTCTGTTGCTGGGTCAATTCGCCGATCTGGCTCATCAACGCGCGATAGGCCGGGTGCTGTTTGGTGAACTTGCGGTCCATCTCCGCTTGCTGCATTTTCAGCTCGGAAATCCGCGTTTCCAGCGCCACCGACTGACCGAGCACCGACTGGGTTTCCAGCGAGATGTTCACGGTTTTGCCGTGAGTCTGATAGGCGTTCAGCGCATCGCTGGCCTTGGCCAGATCACGCTTGACCTGCGGCAGCTGGCTTTGCAGGAAAGCCAGACTTTGCGCCGCTTCCGCCGAGGTGCGGCGCACGTTCTGATCGACGTAAAGCGCGGCGATCTTGTTGAGGATCTTCACTGCCTCAGCGGCGTCGCTGCTGGCCAGCGCCAGTTTGATAATCCCCGATTCCTTGCCCTGCTCGGAGATATCCAGCGCGTCCTGATAGCCTTGAATAGTCACGATTCGCGGGTTGCGCACCACTTCGAAACGCGTACCGGGATTCGCCAGCAACTGGGTGATCTGCCCTTCTACACCGTCCTGCGCGAACGCTTCGCCGGCGATGCCTTCGACCAGCAGGTTGTCGTTGTCATCGAGTAACTGGAAGTGCTTCTGCTCACCGGCGATCAGGGTGAGCTTCTTGCCCAACAGTTCTTTCGGCAGATTGAGCCGGGCAAACTCCAGACGCTCGCCGCCCCAGGCGTAACTGTTCAGGCCGAAACGCGGCGCAGCAACGCTGGTTTCGGTCTCACCGCGATAACGCCGGGCGAGAAAGCCGCCAATCATCGGGAAGGTGTTGGGGGTGACATCGATGTCCAGACGCAGGTCGTCGACGGTTTTGCCGATCACCGCGCGGGATTTGATGATGCCGATTTCGGTCACCGACGGCGATTGCCCACCGAGCATGCTGTTGAGGTCGGAGAAGCCGAGCATGTCGTTCTTCTTCGGCTCGACCTGCACCAGCGCATTGGCCAGGTACACGGGCGTGGCCAACACTGCGTAGGCCACGCCGGTGACCATGAAGGCGCCGGTGAGCGCGCCGATCAACCATTTCTGGTCGATCAAACTGCCGAATATGCCGAGAAGATCAATACTGTCTTGATCATTGTCGCGGGTGCCGATGACGGACGGTAACTGCATAAGTCTGTTCTTACCATTCATTGATCTGAAGAATATTCATCAACGCGCGAGGCGTTGTGCCCATGAGCTGACAGCATCTTCAATCAATGCATGGGCATGAATAAAAGCGGCCTTGCCTTGACGATACGGATCTTGTATTTCGCGCTCGCTCTGCCACTTGCCGAGCAGAAATACTTTGCCCCTCGCATGAGAGGCAATCTTCAATACTTGATTAACATGCTGTTTTTCCATGACCAGAATCAGGTCTGATTCATTGACGATGTCGGCGGTCAATTGCCGTGCCGTGAAGCCTTCGGCGCTATGCCCATGGTCTTCGAGCACCTGCCGTGCGGAAGCTTCAACGCCCTCGCCCACCCGCGCCGACAGGCCTGCGGAGGAAACGGTGATCGCTGAAGGCGCTAGCGCGTTGCGCAGCATCAGTTCTGCCGTCGGACTTCGGCATATGTTGCCCACGCAAACAACAAGGATCTTTCTGAACAAGGTTTTACTTTCCTGTGTAATGTCAAACGGCCAACATCCCGAGAGCAATTGAATGAACCCTCAAGATCTTCCTGCACTCAGAAATAGATTCGCCCTGTTAGTACTGGAGCATTAAGTACCACAGCGTCTAAAAGTCCCCCAACCACAATTAACGGACTAAAAATAACTGTGATTTTCGGCTGTTTTATTTCCGACAAAAAATAACATTCGCGCACTAAGTGCCATCATCTTGTTCGAAAACCGAGTAACGAGATCAATATTCGTAGTTGTCACTTCTCTTCGGGAGAGCAGACATGAAATCAACACATCTCAAACAACTCGGCGCACTGGCGCTGACAGTGCTGAGTGCAACGACTCAGGTGCACGCCAGCGAAACGTTTCCCAACCTTCCGGCCAAGAACATCGGTGTGCAGGTGAAGATTCAGAACTTCTCCGCCGCTGACGCCGCACAGATCAAATCGGCAGGCTTCGGTTTTGTCCGCTTCGGTGTGTGGAGCGACAGCCTGACGGCCAAGGCTTATCAGAAACAGGTCAGCGATGCCTTCGCGGCGGCCCAGTCTGCGGGCTTGCCGGTGTTGCTGACGGTCCGCGCGATCAAGGCGTTGCCCGCGACATCGAGCGCCGAGCTAATCACTGCCGGTGAACGCTTCGGCAACGCCGTGACCGGGCTGCAACAGTCATACGGCAAGCAACTGGTGGCGATCGAGCTATGGAATGAACCAGACCTGGAAACCTACTGGCCGACGCGCAATTTCGACACAACGTTTGTGCCGTTCATGAGCGGCGTGTGCAAGGCGCTGCAGGATCAACCGCCATCAACGCCGGTGATCGGCTACGGCTTCGCCCGGCCGCCAAGCGCCGGTTCTGCCTCAACCGTGGCGCTTAATCGTATTGTCAGCGAATACCCGAAATGCCTGAGCGCGGTGTCCTATCACCCCTACGGCATGACGGCCACGCAGATCAGCAACGCGCAAAACTTTATTCAGCAGAACTTCCACCTGCCGGGGGTCATCAGTGAATGGGGCATCTCGGCGCTCGCCTCCAATGGCGGGCCTGAAGGGCAAGCGAGCAAGATCAACGCGTTTATTGGCGATGTTAAAAAGCTCAATATTCCGCTGACCTCCATTTACGAATGGAAGAACAGTGATTCGGGCAGTAACGACCGCGAGAAGAACTTCGGCCTGCTGACCTCTGACGGCCAGCCGAAACCGGCGCGCATGTCGGTTGAAGCCTTGTTGAACGCCGAGTAGTCCGTGCGCAACCGACCTGCACGCAGGTCGGTTGCTTTGAACCTGTTGGCCATTTTGGCATCGTATTCATCGATAACCCGCCCCACCTTTCAAACAATCGTTTTCAGGTTGTTGCCGCAGGGGCCATCGATACACGTACCCGCCCTTGAGTGGCTGTCAGCGCTCGGGTAATGTCATCAGACCCATAGGACAGAGCACGCCCATGACTTCCAAGCTGGAACAACTCAAACAATTCACCACCGTTGTTGCCGACACCGGCGACTTCGAAGCGATCGCCCGAGTCAAACCGGTCGACGCCACCACCAACCCTTCCCTGCTGCTCAAAGCTGCGGCCATTCCCGCTTATGCCGAATTGCTGAACGCTTGCGTCAGCGACTGCAAAGGCGATGTGGGCTTGGCGAGCGACCGCTTCGGCGTTGCGGTGGGTCAGGAAATTCTCAAAGTGATTCCGGGCCGCATCTCCACCGAAGTGGATGCGCGGCTGTCGTTCGACAAGGATGCCGTGCTGAAACGCGCGCATCGCTTGATCGAGCTGTACGACAAGGCCGGCATTGGCCGTGATCGCGTACTGATCAAGATCGCCTCGACCTGGGAAGGCATTCGCGCCGCCGAAGTGCTGGAGAAGGAAGGCATCCAGACCAACCTGACCCTGCTGTTTTCCTTCGCACAGGCCGCCGCTTGCGCCGACGCTGGCGTGTTCCTGATTTCGCCATTCGTGGGCCGCATCTACGACTGGTACAAGAAGGCCAACGGCAACGACTACACCGGTGCCGATGATCCGGGCGTACAGTCGGTCACCCGCATCTACAACTACTACAAGTCCAATGACTACAAGACCGTGGTCATGGGCGCGAGCTTCCGTAACCTCAATCAGATCGAGCAACTGGCCGGCTGTGACCGTCTGACCATCAGCCCGGACCTGATCGATAAGCTGGCAGCCGACACCGGCAAGCTGGAGCGCAAACTGGCCCCGGGCAACGCCGGTGAAGCCCGTCTGAGCCTCAACGAAGCGCAATTCCGCTGGTTGTCCAACGAAGACGCAATGGCCACCGAGAAACTGGCCGAGGGCATCCGTCAGTTTGCTCGCGACCAGGAGAAGCTTGAGGCGTTGTTGCAGGCCAAGCTTTGATTTGAGTGGGTGAAATGCAAAAAGGGCGAACCTGTGAGGGTTCGCCCTTTTTTGTGGGTGCTGGATAATTCCAGTGTTCTTGCGAGAGCTATCGCGAGCAGGCTCACTCCCACAAGGGGATTGGTGATCGACACTGATCCAGTGTGGGAGCGAGCTTGCTCGCGAAGGGGCCAGCCCAGACAACATCACTTCATGAGATCAATGCCGCTCGAGGGCATTCACCAGATCATGGAACGCTTCACGATTGGAGTCGTTGAGGCCCATGAGGATCTTGTGCGCTTCGAGCACCTTGATCCGTACCACTTCTTCCGACTGGTCCTGATCTGGCAGGTCGTCCAGGCACTCCGGGCATGGCACCGGGTGGTTGACGATGTTGAACACCTGCTCGAACCCCATCGACTGCAGCAGACGGGTGATGTCTTCGTGGGTGGTGACGACAGTCGGCAGCAGGCCGACCTTCTGCCGCGACAGGATCGACAGTTTGGCCAGCAGGCCCAACGTCGTGCTGTCGATGCTGCGGGTTTCGGTCAAATCGATCACGATCGCGTTGAAATTCAGCGCGGTGAAGATTTTCTCAATAGTCGCATCCAACGCCGAACACAGGGTCAGGCGAACTTCACCGACGAATTTCAGGACGAAAGTGCCGTCCTGCTCGGCGAACTGGATTCTACCGGTACTCATTAAAGATTCCTGCTCAACACCAACAGGGCGATATCATCCGGCATCTCCCCTAGCGTGGCCAATCCAAACACTTGCCGCAGACCATCCAGGCTGCCGCCCGCCGACTTCACCCGTTGAGGCAAAGCGGCTTCTTTTTCCTTGAGCGTAGGTTCTGGCAAAAGATCCAGAATGCCATCCGACATCAGCGTCAGGCTGAACGTCGGCGGCAGCTCAAGCACGTGATCTTCGTAGGTGGCTTCATTGAAGAGGCCCACCGGCAGACCACGCCCTTCGAGATAACGAACACTGTCAGGCGTGTACAACACAGGCAACGGCAGATGGCCGCCGATGCTATAGGTCAACAAACCGGTCTCCTCGTCGATGACTCCACCGACCATTGTGACGTGTTTACCCAGCTTACAACTGATCAGCCCCCGGTTGATATGACCAAGGACTTCCGAAGGCTTGAATTCCGGCAAGGTGCCGTTGCGCTTGGATTCGAACAGCAAGCGTGTGGTCATGAACTTCAGCAGCACGGTGACGAAGGCTGAAGAGGCGCCATGACCGGATACATCCGCCAGATAAAACGCGACCCGGCGCTCGTCGACACGGAAATAGTCGACAAAATCACCCGACAGGTACAACGACGGGATGATCTGGTGGGCAAACTTGAACTCGTCGATGCTCCACGGGCTTTCCGGCAGCATGTTCATCTGCACCTGGCGACCGGCGTTCTGGTCTTCCTGGAGCAGGTTCAGGCTGGCCTCGAGCTCGCGGTTGGCCTTTTCCAGCTTCTCGCGGTAGCGCTGGTTTTCCAGCAGCAGGCGCGCACGATCCAGGGCCCGGCGCACAGAGTGCTCGAGCACAGCCAGATCTTCGAGAGGCTTGATCAGGTAATCCGCCGCGCCCAGGCGCAAAGCCTCGACCGCGTCGTTCATCACGCCGGCACCCGACACCACGATCACTGGCGTCTGCGGCGACCGCTCGGTGACCTGACGGATCAGTTCGAGACCGCCCATCTGCGGCATGCGCAGATCGCAGATGACCAGGTCGGGCGTGTCTTGCTCGAATACCTGAAGACCCTGTTGGCCATTGCTGGCCTGCAGGACGCTGAAACCACTGTCTTCCAAATAGGCCGCGAGGCTCGCGCGCACTACTTCGTCATCATCGATTATCAGCAGCGTGGCACTGGTTTTTGGCATGTGGGCAAACGGCGCCAGAATTAGGTTGGCGTAGTTGGCGAGGCATTTGGCCCTGCGCAGACTACTGGATTCGCTTTCTAGCCTCTCTGCTGCACCGCTTTCGAGCATTGGCTGCAAACGCGGTTACACCAGAGGTGCCCTTCTAAGGCGCAGACGGTACTCCCATCCGCAGAGCGTTTCAAGCATGCGCCGATGGTCGCTTGACGACTTTACTTGTCAAATCACCGAGAGTTATAAGAACAGCTCAAACCGTAACCCAATGGAAGGACGAAGCCATGAGTCAAACCGGTCGGGACTACAGCGAAAAGCGCGATTTCATCCGCATGCGGGTCGATGCCGATGTCGTGTTGATTCATGAAGGGGATGAGGTTTCAGGCGTTTGCATCGACCTCTCCAGCAGTGGCATGCAGGTCGAAGCGCCGCGCCAGTTCGCAGTCGGCGACCGTTTGAGCGTGCGTATCGACTCCGATCACGCCGCACTCAGCGGCCTTGAGGCCGACACTGAAGTAGTCTGGATCAGACCGCAGGATGGTGGCGGTCAGAAGCTCGGCCTGACCATCCTGAAGATGAAATAGCTACACACAAAAAAGGCGACCCTGAGGTCGCCTTTGTTTTTACCGGTCGAGATTAAAAATCGTCTTCGACCTGGCCATCCTTCACCTTGAACTCGCGGTTCTGCAAGTAGGCATTGCGGATGAAGGTGTACTTGTCGCCACTGATCAGCTTCTCGCTCGACAGCAGGCTGGCGCGGGTGTCGACGATGTTCAGACCAAAGATCGAGTTACGCACCGGCACATCGTTGATGTAGCGATACATACCGGTGTAGCTGTCGACGTACTTCGAAGGCGCATCACGCAAGGTGCTTGGGCCCATCAGCGGCAGCATCACGTACGGACCACTGCCCACGCCCCAGTAACCAAGAGTCTGACCGAAGTCTTCATCACTGCGATTCAAGCCCATCTTGGTGCCGACATCGAAGAAACCGAGCAGACCGAAGGTGGTGTTGAAAATCAGGCGGGCGGTGTCGACACCTGCAGCAGCCGGTTTGGCCTGCAGGATGTTGTTGGCAAGGTTGGTGACGTCACCGACGTTGCGGAACATGTTGTGGATGCCGTCTTCGAGGAACTGCGGCGTAACGAACTCATAGCCCTGCGCCAGTGGCTTCAGCGCGTAAGTGTCAACAAAGTCGTTGAACTGGAAAATCGGGCGGTTGACGCTTTCCCAAGGGTCTTCTTCCGTTGCGGCCTGAGTGGCGAACGGCGCCAGCAACAGGCCGGCACATACACTTAGCTGAGCGAGCGGATAGCTCCAGCGCATAGAAAAACTCCTTGGATGTGTACTGTCGCGGACATCGGGGCCCGGGCATTAAGGCCGCTAGTATAAGCGCAAAAGCCCGTTTGGGCAGTCGGCCAATTGTGCAAAGTTGTAGGACGCCTCCCACGCCGCGTTTCACATAGCCGTCACGCAACTGTCACCTGGAATGACTAGCCTTAACGCTATTTCAGGGACGCTGCCATGACTCACGCCGAAACCTTGCCCGTCGCCGCGTCCAGCCTGACGGCCGTACTGTTTGGACTCAGCGGTTGTCTGGTGGATTTCGGTGCTCGCGCCCGCCAACAGGCGATCGCCCTGCCCGAGTATGCCGAAGCCACACCGGGCGCGCTCGACAGTCTGCACAATTTGCAGCGCCAGCAGATTCCCTGCGCTTGGCTGGATGAACTGCCCCCTGCCCTCGCCCAATCGTTGTCGGCCTCACTGCCGGCGTCGATCAAACCTGCGCAACATTCGGCAACACTCAATCCGTGGCCTGCGCCAAATGCCTGCTGGCAAGCCTTGATGGACTTGAACGTCGCCAGTCTGGACGGTTGCGTGCTGGTCAGCGGTGAGCCGCGTCTGCTGCAGGCCGGCCTGAATGCCGGGCTGTGGACCATCGGCCTCGCTTCCTGCGGTTCGCTGTGCGGCTTGGCGCCGGAGGAATGGCAAGCCTTGAGCCAGAAAGAACGCGAACAACGGCGTGGCAAGGCCACTGTGAAGTTATTCGGCCTGGGCGTGCACTCGGTGATCGATCATCTGGGCGAACTCGACACCTGCCTCGCCGACATCAACCTGCGCCGCCTCAAAGGCGAAAAGCCCTGATCGGGATCATGCAGGTTTGCCGGGAGTGGATTAATCTAAAGGTCAGCCATAGACCTTTGGCGCGCGGCTGCGGTCAATGCCAGTGCCTATTGATAAAAGGAAAACACCATGCCCGCCCAAGAACTGCAAAAACAGCTCGATACCCTGCGCGAGCAGCTGGAGCAGAATCCGCCGCTGTCGGAAGCCGAGCGTGAGGATTTGCATGCGCTGATGGCGCAGATCGAATCCGAAATTCAACTGGAGACTGCCACACAAGACGCCAGCATCGCTGACGGCGTCAATCTGGCGGTTGATCGCTTCGAACTCGAACACCCGGCGATTGCCGGCACCCTGCGCAATATCGTCAACGCGCTGGGCAGCATGGGGATCTGACTCCCCCCGAAACGCAAAAAGCCCTGCCATCACTGGCAGGGCTTTTTCATTTCAACTTTGGCAATGCGTTCCCCTGTAGGAGTGAGCCTGCTCGCGATAGCGGTGTGTCAGTTAACATCATCGTCAGCTGACACACCGCTATCGCGAGCAGGCTCACTCCTACAGTTGATCTTTATTGACGCACGAGGCGGTGGTTCGGCAGCTGTACGTTTTCGGTGCTGCGATACGGATTGATATCCAGACCACCGCGACGCACGTAACGGGCAAATACGGTCAGCTTTTCTGGCTTCAGCAGTCGTTGCAGATCAAGAAATATCCGCTCCACACACTGCTCATGGAAGTCCGAGTGCTGACGGAAGCTGACGATATATTCCAGCAAACTCGCATGATCCAGCGCCGAGCCGCGATACTCCACCACCACCGTGCCCCAGTCCGGTTGGCTGGTCACCGGGCAATTGGATTTGAGCAGATGGCTATACACCGTCTCCTCGACAATCCGCGACGCATCGCAACGCAGCAGTTCCGGGCGCGGATGCTCATAGTTGCTGACGCTGATATCCAGATCGTCGATGCACATGCCCGGCAACGCCACGACGCCTTCCGCTTCCACGTCCTTCAGGCTGCGAACCCGCACGCCCACCGGCTTGCCGGCAGCGGCAGAAAGGTCCTTGACCAGCGTTGCTTCCAAAGAGGCAACGTCGGCAAACGCCGTCTGGTTCAGCGAGTTCAAATACAGCTTGAACGACTTCGATTCGATGATATTCGGCGAATCCGCCGGAATGCTGAATTCGCCAATCGCCACCACTGGCTTGCCGGATGGCAACAGCCACGACAGCTCGAAGCAGTTCCAGAAATCCACACCTTTATACGGCAGGGTTTCGGCGGTCAGGCCCAGCTCGGCCCATTTCGCGGTGCGCGGAATCGGGAACAGCAGGGACGGTGTGTACGTGGCGATGTATTCGCTGGATTTGCCCAGCGGCGAGTGTTCGGCTGCGGGATGCATGGCGGAAACCTGACTGAAGAATCAGCGGATTCTACCAGCCTTTGCCCGCGCCTTTGAGTGCTTACTGACTGACAGTCAGTTTGCCGACCATGCCCGCCTGATAATGCCCGGGAATATTGCAGGCGAATTCCAGGCTGGTGGCCTTGCTGAAGGTCCAGGTCAGTTCGGCTGTCTTGCCCGGTTCGACCAGCACACTGTTCGGGTCGTCATGCTTCATGCCATGGCCCATCGCGGCGTGATCCATGCCGGCCATGTCGTGGGACATTTCCTTCATGCCGGTAGGCGTAAGCATGCCGCTTTGCTGCATCTGCAACATTTCCTGCTGGTGTCTGGCGTGCATCGACGCGTCACCGAGGTTGAATTCGTGCAACAACTGGCCTTTATTCACCAGCACAAAGCGAACGGTCTCACCGGCCTTGATCTGAATGACCTTGGGATCGAAGGACATATCGCCCATCACCACCTCAATGCTACGCGTGGCTTTGGCGGCAGGCGCTGGCTGGCCGAAATCGTAGGTGTGGGCGGGTGCGGCCCACACTGGCGAACTCAGCGCCAACAGACAGGCAGCCAACGTCAGGGATTGGCGTAAAAACATGGTCGTTCTCCAACAAGATAAGGTTCAGCCTGTGGGAAACTCTAGCCGGCCTGCGCTGGCATCTAGCTGACAGGCAGATTACAACTTTGTCAGGTTGGCGCTTGCCGCGTGCTCTCACGGTATAAAGCTTTCAATCGAATCCCCCCCGAATAACCCGAGTCGCCCATGAAACTGTTGATCGTCGAAGACCAAGCGAAAACCGGCCAATACCTGCGCCAGGGCCTGACCGAGGCCGGGTTCAATACGGAACTGGTGGCCGACGGCAACAGCGGTCAGCAACTGGCACTGACCGGTGATTATGCGCTGTTGATCCTCGACGTGATGCTGCCCGGTCGCAGTGGCTGGCAGATTCTGCAAGCGGTGCGCAGTGCCGGGCTGGATACGCCGGTACTTTTTCTCACGGCCAAAGACGCCGTGGAAGACAGGGTTCACGGCCTCGAACTGGGCGCTGATGATTATCTGGTCAAACCCTTCGCCTTCTCCGAGTTACTGGCGCGGGTGCGCAGTCTATTGCGTCGTGGCAGCGCCACGCCGCAGGAAACCAGTCTGCAAATGGCCGATTTGCGTCTGGATCTGATTCGCCGCCGGGTCGAGCGAAGTGGTCAGCGTATCGACCTGACCGCCAAGGAGTTTGCCCTGCTGGAAATGCTCCTGCGTCGCCAAGGCGAAGTGCTGCCGAAATCGCTGATCGCCTCACAAGTCTGGGACATGAACTTCGACAGCGACACCAATGTCATCGAAGTGGCAATCCGCCGTTTGCGCCTGAAGATCGACGACGAATTCCCCAACAAGCTGATCCACACCGTGCGCGGCATGGGTTACGTGCTCGAAGAGCGTGGCGCCTGATGCGTCGGTTGTCCCTGAGTTCGCGCCTGGCCTTGTTGTTTGCCGCGTGCACCGCTGTGGTTTCGTTGTTCGCCGGGGTGTTGTTCAACCGCGCCAGCGAGGCGCACTTCATCGAACTCGACCAACAGCAACTGGACGGTAAGCTGATTGGTCTGCGCCGAGCGCTGCAGGATCTTCAGCCTGCTCAGCGTGAAGCACGGCTGGCGGATGAACTCAGCCGTCAGGCCGATCTGTCGCTGCGCATTACCGGCACTGACGGCCAGCGCTGGTATGACAGTTCGACGCAAATCCCCAAGGATTTGCCGCAACAATCCGGCCTGTCGACCATAAGCCATGACGGCACCGATTACCGCGTGCTTAACGCCCAGCTCTACCCGGACAAAGCCGATTCACCGCAACTGTCCTTGTTGCTGGACATCACCCATCACCAACACTTCCTGCAACGCATGCAGCACCTGATCTGGCTGACCGTCGGGTTGTCAGCGCTGGCGACGGCGTTGCTCGGTGCCTGGGCAGCACGCAGCGGCTTACGGCCATTGCGACGCATGAGTGCAGTTGCCCGTGGGATTTCCGCACAATCGCTGAATGCCCGACTCCCAGAAGAACAAATGCCACCCGAGCTTGCGGAAATGGCCCACAGCTTCAACGCCATGCTCGCACGCCTCGACGACTCGTTTCAGCGGCTCTCGGCGTTTTCCGCCGACATCGCCCATGAACTGCGCACACCGCTGTCAAACCTGCTCACTCACACCCAAGTCACCCTCACCCGCCCACGGCCGATCGAGGATTACCGCGAAGCACTGCACAGCAACCTCGAAGAGCTGCAATGGATGGCGCAACTGGTCAACGACATGTTGTATCTGGCCAAGGCTGACCATGGCTTGCTGATGCCCAAGCGTGAACCGCTGGAGCTGGCGGATGAGAGCGACGTGTTGCTGGAATTTTTTGCACCATTGGCGGAGGACGCCGGGGTCAAACTGAGCCGCGCGGGCAATGCGCGGATTGAAGGTGACCGCAGTATGTTGCGCCGGGCCTTGTCGAATTTGCTGGATAACGCGCTGCGCTTTACCCCGATTGAGGGTTATGTGAGCTTGCGGATCGTTGATCAACCGAACGCCGTGGGCATTTCAGTCGAGAACAGTGGCGAAGGGATTTCTGCAGAGTTGTTGCCGCGGCTGTTTGACCGGTTTTACCGGGCCGATCCGGCGCGGCAGGAAGGCAGCAGTGAGCATGCGGGGTTGGGGCTGGCGATTACTCAATCCATCGTCCGTGCCCACGGTGGGCAGATTCGTTGCGAATCGGAGGCGAAATGGACGCGGTTTGTGATTGAGCTGCCCAAGCAGAATTGAGGCCAGCCATTCAGGCCCCTTCGCGAGCAAGCTCGCTCCCACAGGTATCGAGTTGAATCACAATTGGTGAACGACCCAAAACCCTGTGGGAGCGAGCTTGCTCGCGAAGACGGACTTGAAACTCAGGAATATCTCAGCGCGTGAGCCGGCTCGATCTTCGCCGCCCGCCACGCCGGATACACCGTCGCCAAAAAGCTCAGAATAAAGCCCGCCGAGCAGATCAACAGCACATCCCCACCCTGCAATTCCGACGGCAGATTGCTGACGAAATACACGTCCGAGCTGAAAATATGCTGCCCGCTCACACGCTCGACCCAGCCGACCAACTCACTGACATTCAGCGCGGCGATTACGCCCAACACACCGCCAATGATGGTGCCGACAATCCCGATCACCGTGCCTTGCACCATGAAGATCGCCATGATCTGCCGTGGCGTGGCGCCGATGGTGCGCAGGATGGCGATGTCCGCACCCTTGTCGTTCACCACCATGATCAGGGTCGCGATGATGTTGAACGCCGCCACCGCGACGATCATCAGCAACAACAGGCCGATCATGGTTTTTTCCATTTTCATCGCGCTGAACAGGCTGCCCTGGGTGTGGGTCCAGTCATCAGCCTTGAAATTGGCGCCCAGGCCGGCGGCGATGTCCGAGGAGACTTTCGGTGCGGCGTACAGGTCTTTCACCGCCAGACGCACGCTCTGTACCTGATTCGGCTCCCAGTGCTGCATGGTTGCGGCGTCAGCCACATGGATCAGGCCCATCGAGCCGTCCAGTTCAGCGCCAACCTTGAACACGCCGACCACGTTCAGACGCTGCATACGCGGGGTGATGCCACCCGGTGCGGTGCTGACTTCCGGCACGATCAGGGTGATTTTGTCGCCGACGTTGAGGCGGAAGCGTCGCGCGGTGATTTCACCAATCACCACGCCAAACTCGCCCGGTTTCAAGGCATCAAGACGACCCTGCACAATGTGCTGGGCAACAATCGACACTTTGCCTTCCTGCGCCGGATCAACGCCGCTGATCTGGATCGGCTGCATCAGGCCCTTGTAGGACAGCATGCCTTCCATCTCAGTGAACGGCACGGCCGCAGTCACTTCAGGATTCTTCATCGCGGCAGCAGCCACAGGCTGCCAGTCCTCAATAGGCTTGACGCCAACGATGGTCGCGTGCGGCACCATGCCGAGGATGCGCGAGCTCATTTCGCGCTGGAAGCCGTTCATCACCGACAACACCACGATCATCGCCAGCACGCCGAGGGCGAGGCCGATCATCGAGGTCATCGAAATGAACGAAACAAAGCGATTGCGGCGCTTGGCGCGGGTATAGCGCGTGCCGATAAAGATCGATAACGGTCTGAACATTCGCTGGGGCACCGTATAAAAATAAAAGACCCGACGCCGTTTCCGGCGTCGGGTTTCAGCCAATCAGATAGGCGTGAGGCGACCTTCTTGCAGGTGCAGTACGCGATCCATCTGGCGGGCCAGGTTCATGTCGTGAGTCACCACCAGAAACGCCGTGCGCATTGAGGTGCTGAGTTCCAGCATCAAATCCTGAATGCCCTGGGCGGTGTGGGAGTCGAGGTTGCCGGTCGGCTCGTCGAGCATCACCAGACCTGGCTTGTTCACCAGAGCGCGAGCAATGGCGACACGTTGACGCTCGCCACCGGACAATTCCGCCGGTTTGTGTTCCAGACGATGACCGAGGCCGACGCGCTCCAGCAATGCCGTGGCACGCTGACGCGCTTCCGGGATCGGCGTCTTGCCGATCAGCAGCGGCATGCAGACGTTTTCCAGCGCAGTGAATTCCGGCAGCAAGTGGTGGAACTGGTAGACGAAACCGAGCGAACGGTTACGCAGCAGGCCACGTTTCTTCTCGCTCAGCGCCGACAGCTCTTCACCGTCGAGCCAGACGCTGCCCTTGGTTGGCGTATCGAGGCCGCCGAGCAGGTTGAGCAAAGTACTTTTGCCCGAACCCGAAGTGCCGACGATCGCGACACGCTCGCCCGGGTGCAACTCCAGTTGCAGGCCGGCCAGTACTTCTACCGATTCCGGGCCTTCCTCGTAGGATTTGCCCAGGT
The DNA here is from genome assembly GCF_013363935.1 of Pseudomonas sp. 43A. Taxonomy (NCBI): domain Bacteria; kingdom Pseudomonadati; phylum Pseudomonadota; class Gammaproteobacteria; order Pseudomonadales; family Pseudomonadaceae; genus Pseudomonas; species Pseudomonas sp. 43A. The sequence goes on along the minus strand of NZ_CP054880.1, from coordinate 2,566,589 downwards.
TGCGGCAGCTCAAGATTGCTTGTTCACTCATGCCCGACTCACTCATAACGTAGCGCCTCCGCCGGCTGGGTGCGCGCGGCACGCCAGGCGGGATACAGGGTGGCGAGGAAACTCAGGACCAACGCCGCCGCACAGACCATGACCACATCCTGGCTCTGCACCTGCGACGGAAGATAATCAATGAAATACACGTCAGCATTAAGGAATTTGTGGCCGATCAGGCCTTCCAGTGCCGAAATCGCCGCGCTGACGTTGAGCGCGGCGAGAATCCCGAGCACCGCGCCAATCGCCGTGCCGACCACACCGATCACCGTGCCTTGCACCATGAACGTGCGCATGATCGTGCCCGGCGTTGCGCCCAATGTGCGCAGAATGGCGATATCGCCCTTCTTGTCGTTGACCACCATCACCAGCGTGGAGATGATGTTGAACGCTGCGACGGCGACGATCAGCAGCAACAGCAGGCCGATCATGGCTTTTTCCATACGGATTGCCTGATACAGATTGCCGTGGGTGCGCGTCCAGTCACGGGCGTAGTAATGGTCTTCGCCGAGTTGCTGGGCAATGTTCCATGCCACACGCGGCGCCTGGAACAGGTCGTCGAACTTCAGGCGGATGCCCTGCACCTGATCAGGCTTCCAGCGGTGCATCTTCGCCAGATCCTGCAGGTTGGTCACACCCAGATAACCATCGAGCTCACCGGCGCCGACATGGAAAATGCCGACCACGGTGAAGCGCTTCATGCGCGGGAACATCCCGGCCGGGGTCACACTGACCTCCGGCGCAACAAAGGTGACTTTGTCACCGATGCCCACGCCGAGCTTGGTCGCGGCCTTGTCGCCGATGACGATGCCGAAGCTGCCCGGCGTCAAATCGTCGAGTTTGCCCTGCTTCATGAAGTTATCGATGATCGACACGTTGCGCTCGAGCGCAGGGTCGATGGCGTTGAGCAACACCTTGGACACCTGACCGTTATTGGTCAGCAGGCCCTGCATCTGGGTGAACGGCGCAACCGCCGTCACCTGCGGGTTCTGCTTGACCTTGGTAGCCAGGCTTTGCCAATCGTTGATCGGCTCAGTGGATTCAATGGTCGCGTGGGGCACCATGCCCAGCACGCGGGTGCGCATCTCATGATCGAAGCCATTCATCACCGACAGCACGACGATCATCACGACCACGCCAAGGGCGAGCCCGATCATCGAAGTCAGGGAAATGAATGACACAAAATGATTGCGACGCTTTGCACGGGTATAACGCGTGCCGATAAATACGAAGAGAGGTCTGAACATGTCGGGGCTTGTTCGGAGGGAAAAGGAACGTCCTTGTGGCGGGGGTCGATAACCAGCTTTACACTCAGACCACCGCCGCTACCATGGGTTCGCCATGTCGACATTAGATGAAGAAGATCGCCGCGAATACTACCGTATCGAGGACACGATCGCACTGGAAATTCGGCCCCTGTCCGCTCCCGAAGCCGCAGGCCAGGAAGTGTTGCAGGATGCTTCCCCACTCTTCAACCTGCTCAGCGAACTGCACCTGAGCGAATTCGAGTCGCAGCACTTGTTGCGCCAGATCAGCGAGCGCGATCGGGCCATCGCCGCGTTCCTGAAATCCCAGAACAAGCGCATTGACCTGCTCAGTCAGGTGGTCGCCCTGACCGTGCTCGGCCATATCGGCGAGCCGCAACCGGTGATCATCTCCGAGGGTGGAATCGACTTTCAGTACCCGACGCCGATTGCCACTGGCGCACACCTGTCGGTGAAACTGGTATTGATGCCGCAAGCGCTGGGCCTGCTGCTGCGCGCCCGCGTCACCCATTGCGACCGCAAGGGCGAGGGTTATGACGTCGGCACCGAGTTCGAACACTTGACCGATGCCCAGCGCCAGTTGCTCGCCCGCTATATCTTGCAGAAGCAGGCTCAGGAACGACGTCTGGCCCGCGAACAGAACGAATCAGGCATTTAATTTAAGGAAGAACCGTGACCCTCATCTACGGCCACCGCGGCGCCAAGGGCGAAGCACCGGAAAACACCCTGAGCAGTTTTCAGGAATGTCTCAAGCACGGCGTGCGCCGCTGCGAACTCGATCTGCACCTGTCCAAGGACGGCGAGTTGATGGTCATCCACGACCCGACCCTCAAACGCACCACGGAACGCCGCGGCAAAGTCGTTGAACACACCGCCGCCGAACTGGTGACGTACGACGCGCGCAAGGGCGGCCCGGGCTGGATCAAGCCGTGCCCGATTCCGACGCTGGAAGAATTGTTCGAGAAGTGTGATTTCGAGCACTGGCAGCTGGAGGTCAAAAGCGCTTCACGCACCCGCGCGGCAACCACCGTGCTGGCGATTCGTGAAATGGCCCAGCGCCATGGCCTGCTCGACAAGGTGACGATCACCTCGAGTTCGCGGGAAGTGTTGAAAGCGGCGCTGGATCTGGTGCCGGACGTGTCGCGCGGACTGGTCGCCGAATACGCCTGGCTCGACCCATTGAAGGTCGCGGCGAGCTATGGCTGTGAGATTCTTGCGCTGAACTGGACCCTGTGTACGCCGGAACGCCTGCAGAAGGCGCAGCGTCAAGGGCTGCATGTGTCGGTGTGGACCGTCAACGAGCCTGCGCTGATGCGCAGGCTCGCCGACTTCGGCGTTGACAGCCTGATTACAGACTTTCCCGGTTTGGCCACTGCCACGCTCGAGAATTGCTGAAATCGGTCTCCCCGGCCGGCTCAGGCCACCGGCCGGAGCCCGTCAAAAAAGCCGGTTGAGGCCGTCGTACGCCGCTACCCGATAGGCTTCGGCCATGGTCGGGTAGTTGAACGTGGTGTTGACGAAGTACTTCAGCGTGTTCAACTCGCCCGGCTGGCTCATGATCGCCTGACCGATGTGGACGATCTCCGACGCCTGATAACCGAAGCAGTGAACGCCCAGCACTTCCAGGGTTTCACGGTGGAACAGGATCTTCAGCATGCCTTGCGGCTCGCCGGCGATCTGTGCACGCGCCATGCTCTTGAAGAACGCCTTGCCGACTTCGTAAGGCACTTTGGCCTGAGTCAGTTCCTGCTCGTTCTTGCCGATCGAGCTGATCTCCGGAATGGTGTAAATGCCGGTCGGCACGTCATTCACAAAGCGCCAGCTACCGTTATCGACGATGCTGCCAGCGGCCGAACGGCCCTGGTCGTGGGCGGCACTGGCCAGGCTCGGCCAGCCGATCACGTCACCGGCACCGTAGATGTTCGGCACGCAGGTGCGGTAAGCCTCGTCGACTTCGATCTGGCCACGGCTGTTGACCTTGACGCCGATGTTTTCCAGACCCAGCGTGTCGGTGTTGCCGGTACGGCCGTTGCACCAGAGCAAGGCATCGGCCTTGATCTTCTTGCCAGACTTGAGGTGCAGGATCACGCCGTTGTCGACGCCTTCAACGCGATCGTAATCTTCGTTGTGGCGCACGGTGATGTTGTTGTTGCTGAAGTGGTAGCTCAACGCCTGGGAAATTTCCGAGTCGAGGAAGCTCAGCAACTGACCACGGTTGTCGACCAGTTCAACCAGTACGCCCAGACCGCTGAAGATCGAAGCGTATTCGCAACCGATCACGCCAGCGCCGTAAACGATCAGTTTGCGCGGGGTGTGGTTGAGGCTGAGGATGGTGTCGCTATCGTAGATACGCGGGTGGTGGAAATCGATGTCCGCCGGGCGATAAGGACGCGAACCGGTGGCGATGATGATGTGCTTGGCCACCAGTTTTTCAACCACGCCGTTGGCGCAGACCACTTCGATGGTTTGCTCGTCGGCGAAGCTGCCGGTGCCGAAGAACACGTCGACGCGGTTACGGGCGTAGTAGCCGGTACGCGAAGCGACTTGTTTGGAAATAACCTTTTCGGCGCTTTTCAACACGTCCGGGAAGGAGAACCAGCGTGGCTCGCCGATCGCCCGGAACATGGGATTGGTGTTGAACTGCATGATCTGCCGCACCGAATGACGCAGTGCCTTGGACGGGATGGTGCCGAGGTGGGTGCAGTTGCCGCCGACCTGGCGACGGCTGTCGACCATCGCGACCTTGCGCCCTGCTTTGGCGGCGTTCATTGCCGCGCCTTCTCCCGCCGGGCCGGAACCCAGTACCACCACGTCGTAGTTGTAGACAGCCATGCGTACTCCTCAGAACAGGCCGCGGTGCCAGCAGCACCGGCGGCTAAATCACGCCGAACGGCGGCGCGAAGGAACAATTGGGGGTCAATCAAGAACCCGGACACAGTCTATAGAAGCGTCAACGCCGCGCACATTAACCCTTGGTCGCGTCGTAGGCTACTTTTGCCTGCACTACAACGCCAGCTTTCGTATTGTTCTCAGTCATTTTTTGCGCCACTGAGGCGCTCGAAAGCCTTGTTGGTACGAATGACAAAACCTGTATCGGCACGAATCACAAAGAATGCACCAATCTCATGTTTTTCGGCATAGTCCCACGCCCTTTCCGGGCCAAGAATCAGAAACAGCGTCGATAGTCCATCGGCCATCAGCGCTGAAGGATGAATCACCGTGACTGACGCCAGGCTGTGTAGGACCGGTGCCCCCGTGCGGGCATCAAAGGTGTGGGAATAGCGCCGACCGTCCTGCAGGAAATAGTTGCGGTAGTCGCCGGAGGTAGAAACGCCGTAGCCGTCGACATTGATGATGCGTTCGGCGACCTGTTGATCGTCACGGGGTTCTTCCAAAGCGATGCGCCAGGGTGAGCCGTCGAGTTTTCTGCCTTTGGCCTTTAATTCACCTGTGGCTTCGGCCAAGTAGTCTTGAATGCCCATGGCGTCGAGCCTCGCCGCGATAGTGTCGACGGCATAACCGGCAGCGATGCTGTTGAAATCGACTTCGACGGCGGCGTCTTTGCACAACTGATCGCCATTGATGCGCAAGTGCTGATGACCGACGCGCGACATCGCCTCGGCGAGTGCGGCGGCGCCAGGGACTTTCTCTTCGCGCCCCTGGGGGCCGAATCCCCAGAGATTCATCAGCGGTTCGACAGTGAGGTCGTAGGAGCCTTCGCTTTGCACTGACAGCTGTTCGCCAACGCGGACCAATTCAAGGACCGATGCAGGCATTTTCTGACAGCGGTTCGCGGGCAAAGCGTTGAAGCGTTCGATGCCCGAATCATTGCGATAGGTGGATAACTGCCGATCGACTTCGCCGAGGATACCCTCCACTTCACTGCGAACATGCGCTGATTCAGGCATGCCGGCGTGGCGCACGTACTTGAGCGAATACGTGCTGCCCATGGTCGGCCCGCCGAAGCTTTCCATGGAGTCGCCATTGCCGCAGCCAGCCAATAGGCCAGCCAAAATCACAAGCCCAAGCAACCGTCCAGTGAACAATTATTCATCTCTCCGTAAAACCACGGCGGCCATTATGAATTAAAGGATCTGCAACATCTTTATACAAAATCCAATAGTGAGTACCTGAACATGTCCTCCACCACGGGCAAAGGCAAAGCGATCTTTCGCGTTGTCAGCGGCAACTTTCTCGAAATGTTCGACTTCATGGTCTATGGCTTCTACGCCACAGCCATCGCCAAGACCTTCTTCCCCACTGATAGCGCTTTCGCGTCGTTGATGTTGTCGCTGGCGACTTTTGGTGCCGGCTTCCTGATGCGACCGCTCGGGGCAATCTTCCTCGGCGCCTACATCGACCGTCATGGCCGTCGTCAGGGACTGATCATCACCTTGGCGCTGATGGCTGCCGGTACGGTGCTGATTGCCTGCGTACCGGGCTATGCCACCCTTGGTGTCGCTGCGCCGCTGATCGTACTGTTCGGTCGCTTGCTGCAAGGCTTTTCGGCTGGCGTGGAGCTGGGCGGTGTCTCTGTCTATCTGGCAGAAATCGCCACACCGGGCCGCAAGGGCTTCTTTGTCAGCTGGCAGTCTGCGAGCCAACAAGCGGCAGTGGTCTTCGCCGGTTTGCTCGGCGTCGGCCTCAATCATTGGCTGAGTCCGGAACAGATGGGTGACTGGGGCTGGCGCGTGCCGTTCCTGATCGGCTGCATGATTGTGCCGGTGATCTTCGTCATTCGTCGTTCGCTGGAAGAAACCCCGGAATTCCAGGCACGGAAACATCGCCCTACCCTGCGGGAAATTGTCCGCTCGATCGGTCAGAACTTTGGCATCGTTATCGCTGGCATGGCGCTGGTGGTGATGACCACGGTGTCTTTCTACCTGATCACCGCGTACACCCCGACCTTCGGCAAGGCTGAGCTGCACTTGTCGGACTTCGATGCGTTGCTGGTGACGGTGTGTATCGGTCTGTCGAACTTCTTCTGGTTGCCGGTGATGGGTTCGGTGTCTGACAAGATCGGACGTAAACCCCTACTGCTGGCGGCGACGATTCTGGCGATTCTCACCGCATATCCGGCGCTGTCGTGGCTGGTGGCGAACCCGAGTTTCAGCCATTTGCTGATCGTCGAGTTGTGGCTGTCGTTCCTGTACGGCTCGTACAACGGTGCGATGGTGGTGGCGCTGACCGAGATCATGCCGGTGGAAGTGCGTACGACCGGGTTCTCGCTGGCCTATAGCCTAGCGACGGCGACGTTTGGCGGGTTTACCCCGGCGGCGTGTACGTATCTGATTCATGTGCTGGATAACAAGGCTGCGCCGGGGATCTGGCTGAGTGGCGCGGCGGTGTTGGGGTTGATTGCGACGCTGGTGCTGTTTCGTGGCAACAAGCATGAACTGCGCACGGCGCAAGCGGCCATACCCGGCGGCGCTCGATAAATCGCTTTCGCGAGCAGGCTCGCTCCCACAGGGGATTTTCTAAGCGCCACAGATCCAGTGTGGGAGCGAGCTTGCTCGCGAAGGGTCAGCACTGACAACACAGCTCTAAAAGGCACACAAACAAAAACGCCCCGACCTAGGTCGGGGCGTTTTCATGTGCAGCTAAGGCTTAGCGCGGGAACGCAGGCGGATTCACATCAGCCATATCTTCCATCACGCGGATAACCTGGCAGCTGTAACCGAACTCGTTGTCGTACCAGACGTACAGAACAACGCGGTTGTCCTGCACGATGGTCGCTTCAGCGTCGACCACACCGGCGTGGCGCGAGCCAACGAAGTCGGTCGAAACCACTTCCTGCGAATTGACGAAGTCGATTTGCTTGTGCAGATCAGAGTGCAGCGCCATGTAGCGCAGGTACTCGTTCATCTCTTCACGGGTGGCGGCTTTCTCAAGGTTCAGGTTGAGAATGGCCATCGACACGTTTGGCGTTGGAACACGGATCGCGTTACCGGTCAGTTTGCCGGCCAGCTCAGGCAGGGCCTTGGCAGCAGCGGTGGCAGCACCGGTCTCGGTGATGACCATGTTCAGCGCGGCGCTACGACCACGGCGATCGCCCTTGTGGAAGTTGTCGATCAGGTTCTGGTCGTTGGTGTACGAGTGAACGGTTTCGACGTGACCATTGATGATGCCGAACTTGTCATTCACAGCTTTGAGCACCGGCACGATGGCGTTGGTGGTGCAGGAAGCGGCGGAGACGATCTTGTCGTCAGCGGTGATTTCACCATGGTTGATGCCGTGAACGATGTTCTTCAGCTTGCCTTTGCCAGGCGCGGTCAGAACGACGCGGTCGATACCCGGGCACTGCAAGTGCTGGCCCAGACCATCGGCGTCACGCCATACACCGGTGTTGTCCACCAGCAGCGCGTCTTTGATGCCGTACTGGGTGTAATCCACTTCAGTCGGGTTCTTCGCGTAGATCACCTGGATCAGGTTACCGTTGGCGGTGATGGTGTTGTTTTCTTCGTCGATGGTAATGGTGCCGTTGAACGAACCATGTACCGAGTCGCGACGCAGCAGGCTGGCGCGTTTGGTCAGGTCGTTTTCGGCGCCTTTGCGCACGACGATGGCGCGCAGACGCAGGCCGTCGCCACCACCGGTTTTTTCGATCAGGATGCGCGCCAGCAGACGGCCGATACGACCGAAGCCGTACAGCACAACGTCGGTGCCTTTACGTGCGGAAGCGTTTTGCTGGCCAACCACGTCAGCCATTTCTTCACGAACGAACTGCTCGGCGCTGCGGCCATTGCCTTCGTTGCGGAATTTGAACGCCAACTTGCCCAGATCTACCGAAGCCGCGCCGAGCTTGAGCTCGCTCATGGCTTTGAGCAGCGGGAATGTTTCGTGGACGGAGAGTTCGCTGTCGTCGGAAGAACGGTGGCGCGCAAAGCGGTGAGCTTTGAGAATCGCGATGACAGACTGGTTGATCAGGCTGCGGCCATAGATCGAGCTCACCACGTTGTTATTGCGGTAGAGCTGACCGATAAGCGGAATCATCGCTTCTGCGAGTGCTTCACGGTCGATCCATTCACCAAGACACTGGTCGGGCTTCTGAGTCACGGTAACCTTCCACATGTAGGGGCAGAAAAAAGGGGCTACATTATGCCGCCGACAACCTCCTGTAGCAATGCGCGCTTGTCGCGAAATCGGTAACAAAATTCCGTTCAAAAAAATTACGCCCCTCTCAAGCCCAGTAAAACCGGGGCTTTCAGCGCAGTCAATTTTTCGACGACTGTTAGACGATGTCTGTAACCCTCCGTAACACCACCCCGTTTCGGCACTACATAACCACAAAAAAACTGCTCGTTTTTATGGTTACCACTACATTTCGTCCAAACAGCGAAGATAGACGTAGTCTGCAACTGACAGGCGGCACCCGACGCCGCTACAATTACCGACTTTGTCGCAAAGCCTGGAGCTCAACCTTCCGTGCCCGTTCTGCGTCTACCGCTACTCCCTGCCGAGGCAGGTAAACAGCATTGGGGCAATCTGCCCGGTGCTGCCCTCAGCCTGGCGATTGCCGAGGCTGCCAGCGCTGCCAAGCGCTTCACCCTGCTACTGACCGCCGACAGCCAGAGCGCTGAACGACTGGAACAGGAGCTGAGTTTCTTCGCCCCGGATTTGCCCGTTCTGCATTTCCCTGACTGGGAAACCCTGCCGTACGACCTGTTCTCGCCGCACCAGGACATCATTTCCCAGCGCATCGCCAGCTTATACAGGCTGCCGGAACTGGCGCACGGCGTGCTGGTGGTGCCGATTACCACGGCGTTGCACCGCTTGGCGCCGACCAAGTTCCTGCTCGGCAGCAGTCTGGTACTGGATGTCGGCCAGAAGCTCGACGTTGAACAGATGCGTTCGCGACTCGAAGCCAGTGGCTATCGCTACGTCGACACGGTTTATGAGCACGGCGAGTTCACCGTACGCGGTGCGCTGATCGACCTGTTCCCGATGGGCAGCAAGTTGCCGTATCGCATCGACCTGTTCGATGACGAAATCGAAACCCTGCGCACCTTCGACCCGGAAAACCAGCGCTCCATCGACAAGGTCGATTCGGTCAAGCTGCTGCCAGCACGTGAGTTTCCGCTGCAGAAAGACGCGGTCACCCGCTTCAAGGCACGCTTTCGCGAGCGTTTCGACGTCGACTTCCGGCGCTGCCCGATCTTTCAGGATCTGAGCAGCGGCATTACTCCGGCCGGTATCGAGTACTACCTGCCGCTGTTCTTCGACGAAACTTCGACGCTGTTCGATTACCTGCCGCAGGACACCCAGGTGTTCTCGCTGCCGGGCATCGAGCAAGCGGCGGAGAATTTCTGGAACGACGTGCGCAACCGTTACGAAGAGCGCCGCGTCGATCCATCGCGTCCTTTATTGCCACCAGCGGAATTGTTCCTGCCGGTGGAAGACTGTTTCGCCCGACTGAAGAGTTGGCCGCGTGTGGTCGCCAGCCAACAAGACGTCGAAACCGGCGTCGGCCGCGAGCGATTCCCCGCGCAGGCGCTGCCGAACCTGGCGATCGAAGCCAAAGCCACGCAACCGCTGGCGGCGCTGTCGACCTTCCTTGATGAATTCCCCGGCCGCGTGCTGTTCACCGCCGAATCCGCCGGCCGTCGCGAAGTGCTGCTGGAGTTACTGGAGCGCCTGAAGCTGCGGCCGAAAACCGTCGACAGCTGGCCGGACTTCGTCGCGAGCCAGGATCGCCTGGCGATCACCATTGCCCCGCTCGACGAAGGCCTGATGCTGGATGACCCGGCGCTGGCACTGGTCGCGGAAAGTCCGCTGTTCGGCCAACGCGTGATGCAGCGTCGTCGCCGCGAGAAGCGTGCCGACGGCAATAACGATGCGGTGATCAAGAACCTCACCGAGCTGCGCGAAGGCGCGCCGGTGGTGCACATCGATCACGGTGTCGGCCGCTATCTGGGCCTGACCATTCTGGAAATCGACAATCAGGCAGCCGAATTCCTCACCCTCGAATACGCCGAGAACGCCAAGCTTTACGTGCCGGTGGCCAACCTGCATTTGATTGCGCGCTACACCGGCAGCGACGACGCCCTGGCCCCGCTGCACCGCCTCGGCTCCGAGGTTTGGCAGAAAGCCAAGCGCAAAGCCGCCGAACAGGTGCGCGATGTCGCCGCTGAACTGCTCGACATCTATGCCCGTCGCGCCGCTCGCGAAGGTTACGCATTCGCCGACCCGAAAGCCGATTACGCGACCTTCAGCGCAGGCTTCCCGTTCGAAGAAACCCCGGATCAGCAATCGACCATCGAAGCCGTGCGCGAAGACATGCTCGCGCCGAAACCAATGGACCGACTGGTCTGCGGCGACGTCGGCTTCGGCAAGACCGAAGTGGCCATGCGCGCGGCGTTCATCGCCGTACACGGTGGTCGTCAAGTGGCGATTCTGGTGCCGACCACCCTGCTCGCCCAGCAGCACTACAACAGCTTCCGCGACCGCTTCGCCGACTGGCCGGTGACCGTAGAAGTCATGAGCCGCTTCAAATCGGCCAAGGAAGTGAATGCGGCGATTGCCGATCTCGCGGAAGGCAAGATCGACATCGTCATCGGCACGCACAAGTTGCTGTCCGACGACGTCAAGATCAAAAACCTCGGGTTGGTGATCATCGACGAAGAGCACCGTTTCGGTGTGCGTCAGAAAGAGCAGCTCAAGGCCCTGCGCAGCGAAGTCGACATTCTTACGCTGACCGCCACACCGATTCCGCGCACGCTGAACATGGCTGTGTCGGGCATGCGCGACCTGTCGATCATCGCCACGCCGCCAGCGCGACGCTTGTCGGTGCGCACCTTCGTCATGGAGCAGAACAAGAGCACGGTCAAAGAAGCCCTGCTCCGCGAACTGCTGCGTGGCGGTCAGGTTTACTACCTGCACAACGACGTGAAAACCATCGAGAAGTGCGCCGCCGATCTCGCCGAACTGGTGCCAGAAGCACGCATCGGCATCGGTCACGGACAGATGCGCGAGCGCGAACTCGAACAGGTGATGAGCGACTTCTATCACAAGCGTTTCAACGTGCTGATCGCCTCGACCATCATCGAGACCGGCATCGACGTGCCGAGCGCCAACACCATCATCATCGAGCGCGCCGACAAGTTCGGCCTGGCGCAACTGCACCAGTTGCGTGGTCGTGTCGGCCGTAGCCACCACCAGGCGTATGCGTATCTGCTGACGCCGCCGCGCCAGCAAATCACTTCGGACGCGGAAAAGCGTCTGGAGGCAATTGCCAATACTCAGGATCTCGGCGCCGGTTTCGTGCTGGCCACCAACGACCTGGAAATCCGTGGTGCCGGCGAATTGCTCGGCGATGGCCAGAGCGGGCAGATTCAAGCCGTCGGTTTCACGCTGTATATGGAAATGCTTGAGCGCGCGGTGAAATCGATCCGCAAGGGCGAGCAACCGAACCTCGATCAACCGCTGGGCGGTGGCCCGGAGGTCAACCTGCGGGTGCCGGCGCTGATTCCGGAAGACTATCTGCCGGACGTTCACGCGCGTCTGATTCTGTACAAGCGCATTGCTTCGGCCACCGATGAGGAAGGCCTGAAGGATCTGCAAGTCGAGATGATTGACCGTTTCGGCTTGTTGCCGGAACCGACGAAGAATCTGGTGCGCATCACGGCGTTGAAATTGCAGGCTGAGCAGTTGGGTATCAAGAAGGTCGACGGCGGGCCGCAAGGTGGGCGCATCGAGTTCGAAGCGCAGACGCCAGTTGACCCGATGACCCTGATCAAGCTTATCCAGAGCCAGCCGAAACGCTACAAATTCGAAGGCGCCACAATGTTCAAGTTCCAGGTGCCGATGGAACGCCCGGAAGAGCGCTTTAATACTGTAGAGGCGCTGTTTGAGCGCCTCCTCCCGAAAACTGTTTGAAGGACGCCCAATGCGCCTGTTTCGTTCGCTGACTTTGCTGCTGACCTCGCTTTTGATAACAGTGTCAGCACCCTCGGTTTTCGCCGATGACCTGTATCAGGTCGAAATGATTCTGGTGCGTCAGAACGCCGTGCCGGCGATCGTCAGCCGTGCCGCGCCGGAAGACTGGGCCGCTGGTGCCCAGCGCTTGGCCGATGACAGCCAGCGCACGCCTGCACTGAATGACGTGGTGACTAAACTCACCGCCAGCGGCGACTACAGCGTGCTGATGCACAAGGCCTGGCAGCAAACCCTTGGCGAAGCACCGGCAAAAGTTGCGGTCAGCGATGGTCAGGAGCAGTTCGGCCAGTTCCCGATCGAAGGCACGCTGGAGATGAAGCTCGGGCGCTTCACTGACGTCGCTGCCGATTTCTGGGTCAATCAGATCGACGCCAATGGCCTGGTCACCGCCAGCGAGCGCCTGAAACAGGACAGCCACACCAAGAACGGCCAACTCAACTATCTCGACAACGGCCATCTGGCCCTGCTGATCAAGATCACTTCCCTGACCGCGCCTGCGCCACGGGAAGCGCCTGAAGCGATTCCGGACTGATCGAAGTCCTTATGAACCCGCCGCTGAGTAAACCGTTGGCGCCCTCCTGGGTCAGCCGATTCAAGGAACAGAGCCTGGAGCGTGGCCGCCGCTACGCCGTGGAAAACCGGGTACGTATCGCCCAGGTCGGTGACGCGACCATCACCGCCAGTTGCGAAGGCTCTGGCGGTAACGTTTACCGTCAGACCATTCATCTTCGCGAGTCAGCCAAAGGCACCTTGCTGCTGGTTGATGCCGGCTGCACCTGCCCGGTGCGCACCAATTGCAAACACTGCGCCGCCGTCCTGCTGAAAGTGCAGGAAACCCTCGATTACCCCGCCGCTGCCAAAGACGCCGAGCTGCTGGAGAAACTCCAGGCCGTGCTGGAAAACCGCAGCCCGAAAGCCCCGCCGCAAGTGCTGGTAGACAACGTGCAGCCGTTGCCGCGCCTGTGGCTGGCCAGTGTCGAATTCAGCGCCTTCGAACCGCGCAACGGCAAAATGCAGCGCTACATTCAGCATCGCGCGGCGTTGTCGTTCAGTTATCTGGATGAGTACGTCAGCGGGCAGAAGAACAGCGACATCCTGATTCGTCAGGAGACCCAGACGCTGCGGATAAAACGCCACCCGGATGTCGAGCAGTCCTACCGCGAACAGTTAAGAATCCTCGGCTTTCGCATCGCCACGCGGCAGAGCAAAGCGCTGCCGGAAAGCGCCGGCGAGCTGTACGAGATGGTCAATGACAGCGCCTGGCTGACCTTCACCCTCAACGACCTGCCGAAACTGCGCAGCCAAGGCTGGGAACTGCAGATCGATGAGGAATTCGGCTTCGACCTGACCGCCGTCGATGACTGGTACGCCACCGTCGAACAGGTGCCGGAGCGCGACTGGTTTGATCTGGAGCTGGGGATCATCGTCAACGGTGAGCGTCTGAGCCTGTTGCCGATCCTGCTCAACCTGATGCGCTCACACGCGGAAATCCTCAACCCGGAACGCCTCGCCCGTCGCCGCGATGATGAACTGATTCTGGTCAACATTCCGCAACGCACCAGCGAGCACGGGCCGCTGCAGGTGGCGTTGCCGTTGGGGCGGTTGAAGCCGGTACTGATGACGCTCGGCGAGTTCTATCTGCAAGAACCGGGCGAAACCACACTGCGCCTGAGCAAGGCCGATGCCACACGCCTCAATTCGCTGGAAGGACTGCCGCTGCTGTGGGAGGGCGGTGAGCAGATCCGCACGCTTGCTCAGCGCCTGCGTGATATTCGTGATTTCAGCGCAGAGGCTCCGGAAGGCCTGAACGCGACGCTGCGCCCTTATCAGCTCGAAGGTTTGAGCTGGATGCAATCGCTGCGGCAACTGGAAGTCGGCGGGATTCTTGCGGACGACATGGGCCTGGGTAAAACCCTACAGACCCTGGCGCATATTCTTAGCGAGAAAAACGCCGGGCGCCTGGACCGCCCGTGCATGGTGGTGATGCCGACCAGCCTGATTCCCAACTGGCTCGATGAGGCGGCGCACTTTACCCCGCAACTGAAAGTGGTCGCGCTGTACGGCGCCACGCGTAAAAAGCACTTCGACAATCTGGCGGATTACGACCTGATCCTCACCACTTACGCACTGCTGCCCAAGGACGTCGAGCGTCTGACCAAGCAGCCGCTGCATGTGTTGGTGCTGGACGAGGCGCAGTACATCAAGAACCCCAACAGCAAAGCCGCACAAGCGGCGCGCGAATTGAATGCGCGCCAGCGTCTGTGCCTCAGCGGTACGCCGCTTGAAAACCACTTGGGTGAACTCTGGTCGCTATTTCACTTCCTGCTGCCGGGCTGGCTCGGCGACGTGAAAAGCTTCAACGCCGATTATCGTGTGCCGATTGAAAAGCGCGGCAGTGAAGTCAGACTTCAGCACTTGAACGGTAGGATAAAACCCTTCCTGCTGCGTCGCACCAAGGAACAAGTGGCCACCGAGCTGCCGCCGAAAACAGAGATCATCCATTGGGTCGATCTCAACGAAGCACAGCGCGATGTGTACGAAACCATGCGCCTGGCGATGGACAAGAAAGTCCGCGACGAGATCACTCGCAAAGGTGTGGCCCGCAGTCAGATCATCATTCTTGAAGCGCTGCTGAAATTGCGTCAGGTTTGCTGTGATCTACGCTTGGTCAATGACGCCACCCTGCCCGCTCGCGGCAGCACGTCAGGCAAGCTCGACAGCCTGATGGAAATGCTTGAGGAATTGTTTGAGGAGGGTCGGCGGATTCTGCTGTTTTCGCAGTTCACCTCGATGCTGTCGTTGATCGAGCAAGAGCTGAAAAAACGCAACGTGTCCTACGCACTACTGACCGGCCAGACCCGTGATCGGCGTACGCCAGTAAAGGAATTCCAGAGCGGCAAGCGTCAGATTTTTCTCATCAGCCTGAAGGCTGGTGGCGTCGGCTTGAACCTGACCGAAGCGGATACAGTGATTCACTACGATCCGTGGTGGAACCCGGCAACCGAGAATCAGGCGACCGACCGCGCATATCGAATCGGCCAGGAAAAACCGGTATTTGTTTACAAGATGATTGCCCGGGGCACAGTGGAAGAGAAGATTCAGCACCTGCAGAAGGAAAAGTCCGACTTGGCGGCGGGCGTGCTGGACGGGCGCAAAGCCGGGGACTGGAAGTTGCAGAGTGATGATATTGAAGCGTTGTTTGCGCCGTTGCCGGATAAGCTCGACAAGCGTTGAGATTTGCGTCGCCAGTTAGATAGCTTTCGCGAGCAGGCTCGCTCCCACACTGGATCTGTGGCATTCACCAATCCAGTGTTCACAGGGATCTTGTGAATCACACAAATCTAATGTGGGAGCGAGCCTGCTCGCGAACGGGTCACCTCGGTTTAAAGGTTAAAACCGAAGCTCACTGCTTGGAAACAGGCAGCGGCGCAAACAGCGCCTCAATGTCACCCTGCTCCAGCTTCCAGCCTCCCGTCGTTCCACCCTCAAGCACCGCCCCGGCCAACGCTGCTTTCTCCTGCTGCAGCGCCTGGATTTTTTCCTCTACTGTGCCGCGAGCGATCAGTTTGTAAACGAACACCGGGTTGTTTTGCCCGATTCGATACGCGCGATCGGTTGCCTGATTCTCCACCGCCGGGTTCCACCAAGGGTCGAAATGGATCACCGTATCCGCGGCGGTCAGGTTCAAACCGGTCCCCCCGGCCTTCAGACTGATCAGAAACAACGGCACCTTGCCGCCCTGAAAATCCTTCACCGGCGTGCGTCGATCCGTGGTGTCACCGGTCAGTAGCGAATAGGCAATGTCACGTTGCTGCAATTCTTCCTCGATCAAGGCGAGCATCGAGGTGAACTGCGAGAACAGCAGGATCCTGCGCCCTTCGCCGAGCAACTCTTCAAGCATCTCCATCAGGCTGACCAGCTTGCCACTGCCGGAGCGCAGCGCTTTCGCTGTCATCGGCATCTTGATCAGACGCAAGTCGCAACAAACCTGCCGCAGCTTGAGCAAGGCATCCAGAATGATGATCTGACTGCGCGCCACGCCACTGCGGGCAATTTCGTCACGGACTTTTTTGTCCATCGCCACGCGAACCGTTTCATAGACATCACGCTGGCCGTCGCTGAGATCGACCCAATGGACAATTTCGGTTTTCGGTGGCAACTCGGTGGCGACCTGATCCTTTTTGCGGCGCAGCAAAAAGGGCTTGATGCGCGCTGTCAGGTGCTGCATGCGCTGAACATTGCCGTGCTTCTCGATTGGCGTGCGGTAATCGCGATTGAAGGACTTGCTGTCGCCGAGCCAACCGGGCATGAGGAAATGAAACTGCGACCAAAGCTCGCCCAAGTGGTTTTCCAATGGCGTGCCGCTCAGGCACAAGCGCTGGCGGGCCTGCAGATCACGGGCCGCTTGCGCGGCTTTGCTGATCGGATTTTTGATGTTCTGCGCTTCGTCGAGAATCAGCACGCTCCACAACTGTGGCTGCAAGGTCTCCAAATCCCTCGGCAGCAACGCGTAAGTGGTCAGCACCAGATCGTACTCAGCCAGATCAGCGAAATCCTTTTGCCGCCCAGAGCCATGCAGCGCCAATACTTTCAACTGCGGGGTGAAACGCTCGGCCTCGTCGAGCCAGTTGGGAATCAGGCTGGTCGGCATCACCGCCAGAGCCGGACAATCAAGGCGACCGGCGTGTTTTTCCGTGAGCAGGTGCGCCAAGGTCTGCAGCGTTTTGCCCAGCCCCATGTCATCGCCCAGAATGCCGCCGACCTCAAGCTCGCGCAGGGTCTGCATCCAGTTCAGGCCTTCGAGCTGATAGGGGCGCAGTTGCGCGTTAAGGCCGGCCGGCGCAACGACCTGGGTGTGAATGGAATTCTGCAAGCGCTTGGCGAAGGTGCGCAGCCGCTCGCCACCCTGCCAATCCAGCGGCACGCCATCGAGCATACTCAAGCGCGCGGCATCCGGGACACTCAAGCGCAGTGTATCGCCCTGATGACCGCCCAGGTACAACTCGCCCAGCGTGGCCATCAGCGGCTTGACCCGACTCAGCGGCAGCGCGACCTTGGCGCCTGAAGGGTCGCCAAAACCGCTGGGCTTGAGTTCGATCAGGAGTTTTTCGTCATCGCCGCGCTGAGCCAGATCGACCGGGTCAAGCAAGCGCGGCTGCGTGCGCAGCAAGTGCAGAAGGATCGGCAGCAAACTGTAGCGCTGGCCATTGACGACGATACCCAACTGCAAATCAAACCACTGATGCCCGGCCTCTTCTTCGACCTCGGCGTACCAATGCTCAACCGGTTGCACATTGAAATGAAAGCCGGGACTCATCTCCACTTCCCAGTTCGAGGCGCGCAACGTGGCAAGGCCTTCGTGCATAAACCCGAGCCAGGCGGAATCATCCGGCAACGTGAACATCTCGCCGGGACGATCCAGCGAGCTCTTGCGCGTGGCTTTCTTGAAGCCGAGCTTTTGCAGGATCTGGCGCAGTTTCTTTTCCACTGCGGGCTGGCGTTGAATGCGCTGGGTTTCGGTGCCGTTGAGGATCATTACTTCCGGGTTGCGATCCACCGTCGGCTGGCCGTTGTAGGTAAACACCAGGGCGGCGCGGTGCTCAAGAATGTATTCCCAGCGCGAGCGCTCCCGACCGCTGACGAGGGTCAGTTGTGGCTGTGGAAGTACGTCGTCGATGATCCGTTCGGTCAGTTGGTGTGGCGGCGGGATTCTCGTTGCCGCGCTCATGCGATGGCTGAACTGCATGGCCTGACGCGCCGGAATGTCCGGCGCCAGCGTCAAATGGCTGGCCAGTTTTTCTTCCAGTTCATTGAACAGAGGGCCAATCTGCCGCTGTTCACGATCCAGGTAATAAAGCGGCTCCAGCGCCAGCACGGTTTCTTGCGCCGCCTCGGCACTGCTCCACTGCGCGCGGAACCCGCCGTCGGCCTGCTCGGCCCAGGCGAACTGGCCGACGCGTTTCGCGCCAGACACCAACGGTTGCAGATCCTCGAAATCGAGGAACAGCCGCGAGGTGCGCAGGAGCATTTCCAGCAGTTCGGCGCCGCTGCTGCCTTCCAGCGGATAGCCGCTGTAATAGGCGTGGTGGGAGTGCATGGCAACCAGCAGCCTGGCAACGCGCAAATCCAGCTCGGACAGGTAGCCGGGCTGACGCATGAGCATTTCCGCCAGCGAATACATCGGTTTGACTTCGCGTAACTCGCCGTTCTTGAGCTGGGAGACCTTGAAAATATCAAGCAGCCACTTGCCGCTCACAGGCGTTGGCTTGAGCTTGTAAAACAGACGCGTGCCTGCGGTTTGCGCGCCTTCTTCGGCGGGCTTGGCCGGCACGGGAATGGTCGAAAGCCAATGCTCCAGCGCCCGCCCCAAAGGGATTTGTGCGTCACTTTCAGACGCATCATCAGCACTGCCCTGAAGGTGATAGAGCACCGCAGCGCAGTGCTTGCAGTCGATGACGACAGGACAGCTGCACAGGCAACGCAAGTTGACGGAACCCAGGCGATCTTCGGACAGGTAAATGCTTTGTTCATACGCCTGACTTTCCGAGCCAACGCAGAACGCCTCGATCTTTTTGTCATTGATCTCGATGATCTCTACCCGGTCATCGGCGGCATAAGCGCGAGCCTTGGCCAGCGCCTTGCTACTGAATGCCTGAGTCCAGGCCAACGACTCGAGCCGTTCGATGAGAATGCTCATGGGCAGTCCTTAGCCGGCCAACACCCGCGCCAACGCCGACTTCACCTTGCCCATGCCATCGTGCAATGCCTGCTCGATCTCGGCCATGGTGATCACTTCGGTGGTCTTGCCCGCCGCCGGGTTGACCACCAGTGCCAGACAGGCGTAATCCAGATCCAGCTCGCGGGCCAGTGCCGCTTCCGGCATACCGGTCATGCCGACGATGTCGCAGCCATCCCGCTCCAAACGCACAATCTCCGCCACGGTTTCCAGACGCGGGCCTTGGGTGCAGGCATACACACCCTGATCGCTGTACTCGCAACCTTCGGCAGCCACAGCGGCGATCAATTGCTGACGCAGCGGCTCGCTGTAGGGAAAGCTGAAGTCGATGTGGGTGACGTGCTCCAGATCATCGGCGAAAAAGGTGTGCTCGCGCCCGCTGGTGTAGTCGACGATCTGATGTGGCACGCAGAAATGACCCGTGCCCATGGCCGAATGGATCCCGCCTACGGCGTTCACCGCGATAATCGCCTCGGCACCAGCCTGCTTCAGCGCCCACAGGTTGGCGCGGTAGTTGACCTTGTGCGGCGGGAAGCGATGCGGGTGGCCGTGACGGGCGAGGAACAGCACTTCCTTGCCGGCGTATTCGCCAATTTGCACGTCGGCCGATGGCGCGCCGTAGGGCGTATCCACTGCCAGTGACTGGCGAATGGTCAGGCCTTCGAGTTGGGTCAGGCCAGTGCCACCGATGATTGCGTAAACCGTCATAGCGAAAAATCCTTAATCGATCAGTTGAGCGTCTTTGAGCGCGCCGATGGCGGTGAGCCAGCGCGGATCCTGACGGTAATCGGTGCTGGCGTATGCCTGACCGCGCATGCGGGCGATGCGCGCGGACGGCTTGACCTTCATGCGTTGCGCGGCGCTCAGGGCCAGTTCGGCAGCGGCGCGGTCGTTGCACACCAGGCCCATGTCACAACCGGCAGTCAAAGCGGCTTCGATGCGGCTGGCGGCGTCGCCGACCACGTGGGCGCCGGCCATCGACAGGTCGTCGCTGAAGATCACCCCGTCGAACTGCAATTCGCCGCGCAGGATGTCCTGCAACCAGCGGCGGGAGAAGCCGGCAGGCTGCGAATCGACCTGCGGATAGATGACGTGCGCCGGCATGATCGCGGCCAGTTGCTTGCTGAGTTTGGCGAAGGGTACGAGGTCGTTGGCGCGGATCTCTTCGAGGCTGCGCTCGTCGTTGGGGATCGCGACGTGGGAGTCCGCTTCTGCCCAGCCGTGGCCAGGGAAGTGCTTGCCGGTGGCCGCCATGCCGGCGCTGTTCATGCCGCGAATGAACGCTCCGGCGAGTAGTGCCGCGCGCTCGGGATCACCTTCGAACGAGCGGGTGCCAACCACGGCGCTGCGCTGGTAATCCAGGTCGAGTACCGGGGCGAAACTCAGATCGAGGCCGACTGCCAGCACTTCGGTGGCCATGATCCAGCCGCATTGCTCGGCGAGGTATTCGGCGTTCGGGTTATCGGCGATGGCGCGCATGGCCGGCAGGCGCACGAAGCCCTGACGCAGGCGCTGCACGCGGCCGCCCTCTTGATCCACCGCCAGCAGCAGGTCCGGGCGAACCGCGCGAATCGACGCACTGAGTTCACGCACTTGGCGCGGATGCTCGATGTTGCGCGCGAAAATGATCAGGCCGCCCACTTCGGGCTGACGCAACAATTGGCGATCTTCGGCCGTCAGCCAGGTACCGGCGACGTCCACCATCAACGAGCCTTGCAGGCCAGCAGTCATAGAGATTCCTTGAAAACGAAAAACCCGATCCACAACAAATCGCTGCCGTGAGCAATGCTCGGCAGGTCGGCAATATCTATGGATTTCGGGTTCAGAACGAGAGTCGGCATGGGCGGCTAGCTTAGCGGATACAAGCTGCCGCGCCCACCCGTGCGCGGCTAAACCTTGGCAGCGACCGGCGTTGATTTGCTGCGCGGACGCAGTTGCGCGGTGGCCATGGCAGTGTCGGTGACGCCGGTTTCGGCCCGCATGCCTGCAGCGAGGAATGGCACCATCAGGCGCATCACTTGCTCAATGGAGGTGTTGACGCCGAAATCGGTCTCGGCGATTGCGCGTAAAGCCTTGATGCCGGACATGCTGAACGCGGCGGCGCCGAGCATGAAGTGCACGCGCCAGAACAGCTCGATCGGCGGAATGCGTGGTGCGGCTTCGTTGACCAGCAGCATGTAGCGACGGAACACTTTGCCGTACATGTCCTCCAGATAACGACGCAAGTGGCCCTGGCTCTGGCTGAACGCGAGGCCGAGCAGGCGCATGAAGATCGACAGGTCATTGCCGCTGCGTGGCTGGACCACCAAGGCTTGCTCGACGAGGATTTCCAACAGTTCTTCAAGCGTCGGCTTGTTTTCAGGCTTGGCCTGACGCCGCTCCAACTCTTTATCGAGACTGATGCAGAACGGGCCGAGAAACCGCGAGAAAACCGCCTGGATCAGCGCTTTTTTCGAGCCGAAGTGATAGTTCACCGCTGCCAGGTTGACGCCAGCCTTGCTGGTAATCAAACGCAATGAGGTTTCAGCGAAACCTTTCTCCGCGAACAACTGCTCGGCAGCATCAAGAATGCGTTCAACGGTTTCCGACTGGGCCATGGCTACTCCGCCTGACAAACACTTGTTTGAAACATACGTTTCAGCCAGTGCCTTGTCAAGCCTGCCGGTTCGTTTTGGGAATGGTCGGTCAGCTATTTAACCACACAAGCCCAATGCATTAATAAGCGCGAATGCCGACCGTCCGGCGGCATGCAAAAAAACGGGCATTGCCAAGCACGCTTCACTGTATATAATCCCAGTCACTGTATAAAAAGACAGAGCGATCAATATGCTAAAGCTGACGCCACGCCAAGCCGAGATTCTGGCCTTTATCAAACGCTGCCTCGAAGACCACGGCTACCCGCCAACCCGTGCGGAAATCGCTCAGGAACTGGGCTTCAAGTCGCCGAACGCGGCTGAAGAACACCTCAAGGCACTGGCTCGCAAGGGTGCCATCGAGATGACTCCCGGCGCCTCTCGCGGCATTCGCATCCCTGGCTTCGAAGCCAAGGCTGACGACTCCACCCTGCCGATCATTGGCCGGGTTGCTGCCGGCGCGCCAATCCTCGCCCAGCAGCATATCGAGGAATCCTGCAACATCAATCCAACCTTCTTTCAACCTCGTGCCGACTACCTGTTGCGGGTGCAAGGCATGAGCATGAAGGACATCGGCATTTTCGACGGCGACCTCCTCGCGGTGCACACCACCCGCGAAGCGCGTAACGGTCAGGTTGTCGTCGCACGCATCGGCGATGAAGTGACGGTCAAACGCTTCAAGCGTGAAGGCAGCAAGGTCTGGCTGATTGCCGAAAACCCCGAGTTCGCCCCTATCGAAGTCGACCTGAAAGATCAGGAACTGGTGATCGAAGGCTTGAGTGTCGGCGTGATTCGCCGCTAAAGGAGGCTTTATGCAGTTCCCACACACCCCTCAGCAAACACAACTGCCTTTATTCGAAGCGTTTCTGGCACAACCGATGGCGCCGATCCTCAAAGAGGTCGTCGAGCGCCCGTGGATTGCCGAACCTGAAGTATTCAGCGAGCTGTCACTGCGCGGTGCTACCGGGAACTGTCTGAACCTTCTTGCCCCGATCCTTCGCGAACTCAGTGAAGATCAGGACGCGCGCTGGCTGACGCTGATAGCGCCTCCTGCGAGCCTGACCCAGACATGGCTGCGGGATGCCGGCTTGAATCGCGAGCGTATTCTGCTGCTGCAACCAAGAGGCGCTCAAAGCGCTCAGCAACTGGCATGCGAAGCCCTGAAACTGGGTCGCAGTCACACCGTAGTCACTTGGCTCAACCCATTGAACGCAAATTCACGGCAACAACTGATCAACGCCGCACGCACGGGCGATGCTCAGAGCCTGAATATTCGTTTGGGTTGATTGGTGCTTATACGCGCTGTGTGAAGCGCAGGGCTTCTCCAGGGACAGAGAAGCCGATCTGAAGCGGTAACGTCAAAAAGTAAAAAGACGCCAGGATCAATGAAGAACCCGCGGTCCTTCTTCCTTATCAAACTCGCCTTCGACCATGCGACCGGCCATTTGCACGCCGACGCTTAACATCGCCTTGGCGATTTCCACATGCTGACCTTGCAGGAAAGCCTTGGCATCCTCGGAGAAATCCAGCGTCACCAGAGAACCCTCGTCCTCAGCCCTGCGCAGTTCGATTCGGCCGTCTGGTAACTCGACAATTTCTAGAAAGGACGTTGGCATAAAGGTCTGTTCTCCACGAAAGGCAGGGATTATATAGACATCATTCAGGCTTCGCTCGGGATCTTGACCAGCAGCATGTTTCAGATTGCCACCGTGTCAATCGCCCTCAGCACTCGTTCAAGCCTTCGCGGAAACGTATCGCCAGACCTTTCAAGTTCTGCCGCCAGCTCTCCAGCTCCTCTCGACTCAACTCTTCTGGCGCTTCTTCTTCGTCCAGATTAATCGCCTGAATCAACGGTTGCGTCACATCACCCTTCGGCTTGTGCGGCACTCGTGGCGGTTGAAACAGCGCCGAATGCGCTGCCAGCAGTTTTGCCAACCAGGTTTCAGAATTGCCAGCCAACTCAACCATTTCGGCCAGTTCGGGAATTGCGATCGACTCCAGCACTTCACGAGTCAGCAGCATCTCGGCCCGCGGCGCATTGGCCTGCGGCAGACGATAGAAACCCGCGATCTCATGACAAAGCCCCAGCAAGGCGCCGTACAGGTGAAACAAGGCCGATTCACGACCGGCCTGAATCAGCGCCAGAGAGTTCATCGCCCGGCCTTCTTCAGCGCGAGCCAGAGCTTCCAGCGACAGGCCGGCGAAATAGATCTTTTGATTGGTACGGGTATAGAGTTCGTGAGCCATGACGGCGCTCTCCACAACGAAATAATTGCGTCACACAGGCCGGACAGTGTCGTGGATCAGCCGATCCCACCGCAAGCACAAAACAAAAAGGCCGCATGAAAACCCAAGGGTTCTCATGCGGCCTTTCAGTATCAGGCTAATGCTTATTCAGCTTTGGCCTTCGTACGCTTGTCTTCAACCGTCCACTTGCCGCCGTCGAAGTACGCCTTCCAACCGGTAGGCTTGCCATCGACTTCGGTCTGCACGTATTGCTCCTTGGTCTTGCGGCTGTAGCGGATCACCGCTGGCAGACCATCAGGATCCTTCTTCGGCGCGTCGCAGAGGAAGTGATACTTCGGATCGATCTCATCCTTGTGCGGCAGGATCTCGATCACCAGCGGAGCACGGGTCTCACGGTTTTTCGGGAACTGACTGGCGGCCAGGAACAGACCCGAGGCACCGTCACGGAGGATGTAGGTGTCGTTGACCTTTTCGCATTTCAGCTCAGGCATCTTCACCGGATCCATCTTCGGCGGCGCTGCATCACCGCTTTTCAACAGTTTGCGGGTGTTCTTGCACTCAGGATTGGTGCAACCGAAGAACTTGCCGAAACGGCCAGTCTTGAGCTGCATCTCGCTGCCACATTTGTCGCATTCCAGGCTCGGACCTTCGTAGCCCTTGATGCGATAGCTGCCTTCTTCGATTTCGTAGCCAGCACAATCCGGATTGTTACCGCAGATGTGCAGCTTGCGCTTCTCGTCGAGCAGGTAAGCGTCCATCGCCGTGCTGCAGATCGGGCAGCGATGCTTGCCACGCAACACCAGCGATTCCGATTCGCCCTCGTCGTCCGCAGCAATCTCGTCGCCCGGCACCAGGTTGACGGTGGCCTTGCAGCGCTCTTTCGGCGGCAGGCTGTAGCCCGAGCAACCGAGGAACACGCCGGTCGACGCAGTACGAATCTGCATCGGACGACCACAGGTCGTGCACGGAATATCGGTCATCACCGGCTGGTTGGCACGCATGCCGCTGTCCGGATTTTCGGCCACTTCGAGTTTCTTTTTGAAGTCGCCATAGAACTCGTCCAGCACGCTTTTCCAGTCACGCTCGCCCTGCGCCACGTCATCGAGGTTCTCTTCCATGCCGGCGGTGAAGCCGTAGTCCATGAGATTGGAGAAGCTTTCCGACAGACGCTCGGTGACGATGTCGCCCATCTTTTCCGAGTAGAAACGACGGTTATGCAGGGTCACGTAGCCACGATCCTGAATGGTCGAAATGATCGCAGCGTAAGTCGAAGGACGACCGATGCCACGTTTTTCCATTTCTTTAACCAGGCTGGCTTCCGAGTAACGCGCCGGCGGCTTGGTGAAGTGCTGCGACGGATCGAGCTTGATCAGCTTCATCACGTCGCCCTGCGCCATATCAGGCAGCACGTCGTCATCGCCCGGCTTGGCAATCTGTGGCATGACACGGGTGTAGCCGTCGAACTTGAGGATACGGCCCTTGGCGCGCAGCTCGAATTCACCAGCACCTACGCTGACGGTGGTCGACAGGTATTGCGCTGGCAGCATCTGGCAAGCGAGGAACTGGCGCCAGATCAGCTCATAGAGGCGCTCAGCGTCACGCTCCATGCCCGTCAGCTTGCTCGGAATGGTGTTGGCGTCGGACGGACGAATCGCTTCGTGAGCCTCTTGAGCGCCTTCCTTGCTGCTGTAGACATTTGGTGTTTCCGGCAGGTACTTCTTGCCGAATTCGTCTTCGATGTAAGTGCGTGCCATCGCCACGGCGTCAGCCGAGAGGTTGGTCGAGTCGGTACGCATATAAGTGATGTAGCCGGCTTCGTACAGACGCTGGGCCATCATCATGGTTTTCTTCACGCCGAAGCCCAGGCGGTTACTCGCTGCCTGTTGCAAGGTGGACGTGATGAACGGCGCCGACGGCTTGCTGCTGGTCGGCTTGTCTTCGCGTTTGACGATGCTGTAGCTGGAAGACTTGAGTTTCTCCAGCGCGGCCATGGCCTGCGCTTCGTTGAGCGGCTTGAACGCTTCGCCTTTCTCGCGAGCTACTTCGAAACGCACGGTCGAGCCTTTGGTGGTGCCGAGATCGGCATGCACTTCCCAGTACTCTTCCGGGTTGAACGCACGGATTTCACGCTCACGCTCAACCACCAGCTTCACGGCAACCGATTGCACACGACCGGCGGACAGGCCACGGGCGATTTTCGCCCACAGCAGCGGCGAAACCATGTAACCCACAACGCGGTCGAGGAAACGGCGGGCCTGTTGAGCGTTGACACGATCGATGTCCAGCTCGCCCGGTTCCGAGAAGGCTTCCTGAATCGCCTTTTTGGTAATTTCGTTGAACACCACGCGCTTGTAGCGGCTGTCATCACCACCGATGGCTTCGCGCAGGTGCCAGGCAATGGCTTCCCCCTCGCGATCCAAGTCGGTTGCGAGATAGATGGTGTCAGCATCTTTGGCGAGCCGACGCAGCTCCTCGATGACCTTCTCTTTACCCGGAAGGATCTCGTACTTGGCTTTCCAGCCATGATCGGGATCGACACCCATACGCGAGACCAGCTGCTTGCGCGCTTTCTCTTTTGGCGAGAGCACCGGACCTTCGCCCGCAGCAGCCTTGCCGCGCTTGGCGGCTGGCTCTTTGCTGGCGCTAGCCGAACCGCTGGTGGGCAGGTCTCGGATATGGCCGATACTCGACTTCACCACGTATTGGTTACCCAGATACTTGTTGATGGTCTTGGCCTTAGCCGGGGATTCCACAATGACCAGCGATTTGCCCATGGATCAGAAAATTCCTGAATTCTAGAAGTGAAAGGCGGTTGGCGCCTGACGCGGCACCGCTATATATAGTTGATACAAGGTGAGGTCAAGCACAGGGTTCTGTGCACACTCGCCTCATGCCTTGGAAAAAAGGCTCGGTTCGGCTTGCACCAAAGCAAAGCGTGGCACCTGCTCGCCGTCAACCTCGACTGACTCGAGAAACATGCTCAGAGGGCGTACCCAAAAGCCGTAATCGCCATACAGGGCTTGGTAAAAGACCACTTCTTCTTCGGTCTCGGAATGCCGCGCAACACTGAATACGCGGTACTGCGGACCTTTGTAATGTTGGTAGAGCCCAGGTTGTATCGGCATGCTTTGGCCCTCACTCAAATTTTTTCAAAATAAAAACAAAATAAATCCGCAAAAACAAAAACCGGGGCACTTGGCCCCGGCTTCCATCGACGAGACGCTTAAACGCGTTCGAAGACGGTGGAGATGCCTTGGCCGAGACCAATGCACATAGTGGCCACCCCGAAGGTGCCGCTATTCTGCTTCATCACGTTCAGCAAGGTGCCGGAAATACGAGCACCGGAGCAACCGAACGGATGACCCAGGGCGATTGCACCGCCGTGCAGGTTAACCTTCTCGTTCATCTTGTCGAGCACTTTCAGATCTTTCAGCACTGGCAGGGCCTGTGCGGCGAAAGCTTCGTTGAGCTCGAAGAAGTCGATATCGTTGATGCCAAGGCCCGCACGCTTCAGGGCTTTCTGTGTCGCCGGAACTGGACCATAGCCCATGATCGCCGGATCCACACCCGCCACTGCCATCGAACGGATAACCGCCATTGGCTGGATACCCAGGTCCTGTGCACGCTGCGCCGACATCACGATCATGCACGAAGCACCATCAGTGATCTGCGACGAAGTACCGGCAGTCACGGTGCCGCCCTTTGGATTGAAGGCAGGCTTGAGGGCCGCCAGACTTTCCAGGGTGGTTTCCGGACGAATGGTTTCGTCGTAGTCGAACAGTTTCAGGAAACCGTTCTCGTCGTAGCCCTGCATCGGGATGATTTCGTCTTTGAACTTGCCTTCCACGGTGGCCTTGTGGGCCAACTGGTGGGAACGCACGCCGAAGGCGTCTTGCTGCTCGCGAGTGATGCCGTGCATTTTGCCGAGCATTTCCGCGGTCAGGCCCATCATGCCCGAGGCTTTCGCCGCGTACAGCGACATGTGCGGGTTCGGATCGACACCGTGCATCATGCTCACGTGGCCCATATGCTCGACGCCGCCAACCACGAACACGTCACCGTTGCCGGTCATGATCGCTTGCGCAGCGGTGTGCAGCGCGCTCATCGACGAGCCACACAGACGGCTGACGGTCTGGCCGGCCGAAGTGTGCGGGATCTGGGTCATCAGCGACGCCATGCGCGCGATGTTCCAGCCCTGCTCCAGGGTCTGGTTGACGCAGCCCCAGATCACGTCCTCGACTTCAGCAGGATCGACCTTGGCGTTGCGTTCCAGCAATTTGCTGATCAGGTGCGCCGACATGTCTTCGGCACGGGTGTTGCGGTGCATGCCGCCCTTGGAGCGGCCCATCGGAGTACGACCGAAGTCGACAATCACGACGTCTCTTGGATTCAAGCTCATAAAATTTCACTCTCGCTCAAAAGTTGGGACGCTTAACCGAAGAACCGTTGGCCGGTTTTGGCCATTTCACGCAGTTTCGCGGTCGGGTGGTACAGCGCGCCCAAATCAGCGTACTGGTCAGCCAGGGCAACGAACTCGGCAACACCGATCGAATCGATGTAGCGCAGCGCACCGCCACGGAATGGAGGGAAACCGATACCGTAGACCAGACCCATGTCGGCTTCGGCGGCGGTTTCAACGATGCCGTCTTCCAGGCAACGCACGGTTTCCAGGCACAGCGGGATCATCATCCAGTTGATGATGTCTTCGTCAGTGACTTCGCGCTGCTCGTAAACGATCGGCTTAAGCACTTCCAGTACCGACGGATCGGCAACTTTCTTCTGCTTGCCTTTCTTGTCGGCCTCGTAGGCGTAGAAGCCCTTGCCGTTCTTCTGACCCAGGCGCTTGGCTTCGTACAGCACATCGATGGCCGAACGACGGTCATCCTTCATGCGATCCGGGAAGCCTTCAGCCATTACGTCACGACCATGGTGACCGGTGTCGATACCGACCACGTCCATCAGGTATGCCGGGCCCATCGGCCAGCCGAATTTTTCCATGACCTTGTCGATACGGACGAAGTCCACACCGGCGCTGACCAGTTTGGCGAAACCACCGAAGTACGGGAACAGGACGCGGTTGACCAGGAAGCCCGGGCAGTCGTTGACGACGATCGGGTTCTTGCCCATTTTCTTGGCGTAGGCCACGGTGGTGGCAACAGCCAGCTCACTCGACTTCTCGCCACGGATCACTTCCACCAGCGGCATCATGTGCACCGGGTTGAAGAAGTGCATGCCGACGAAGTTTTCCGGACGCTTGAGAGCCTTGGCCAGCAGGCTGATGGAAATAGTCGAAGTGTTGGACGCGAGGATGGTGTCCTCTTTGACCTGCGCTTCGACTTCAGCCAACACGGCTTGCTTGACCTTAGGGTTCTCGACCACAGCTTCAACAACCAGATCCACGTGACCGAAGTCGCCGTAGGACAGGGTTGGCCGAATGGCGTTGAGTACTTCAGCCATTTTCGCAGCGGTCATGCGACCTTTATCAACGCGGCCAACCAGCAGTTTGGCGGCTTCGGCCAGACCCTGCTCGATACCGTGCTCGTTGATGTCCTTCATCAGGATCGGCGTACCTTTGGAGGCCGACTGATAGGCGATACCGCCACCCATGATGCCGGCGCCGAGTACAGCGGCCTGCTTCACGTCTTTGGCGATTTCGTCGTAGGCCTTGGCCTTTTTCTTCAGCTCCTGATCGTTCAGGAACAGACCGATCAAGCTCTGCGCGGCAGAGGTCTTGGCCAGTTTGACGAAACCGGCGGCTTCAACTTCCAGCGCCTTGTCACGACCGAAGTTCGCAGCTTTCTGGATGGTCTTGATCGCTTCAACCGGCGCCGGGTAATTCGGGCCAGCCTGACCGGCAACGAAACCTTTGGCGGTTTCGAAAGCCATCATCTGTTCAATGGCGTTCAGCTTGAGTTTTTCAAGTTTCGGCTGACGCTTGGCCTTGAAGTCGAACTCGCCGGAGATGGCGCGCTTGATCAGTTCAAGGGCGGCTTCCTGCAGCTTTTCAGGAGCAACCACGGCGTCGACGGCGCTGACTTTCAGAGCGTCTTCAGGGCGGTTTTCCTTGCCGGCGGCAATCCACTCGATGGCGTTGTCGACACCGATCAGGCGCGGCAGACGCACGGTACCGCCGAAGCCTGGGTAGATGCCCAGTTTGACTTCCGGCAGGCCGATCTTGGCTTTGGTGGACATGACGCGATAGTCAGCTGCCAGGCACATTTCCAGGCCGCCGCCCAGCGCGATGCCATTGATGGCCGCGACGGTCGGAACGTTGAGGTCTTCGAAATCGCTGAAGATCTTGTTGGCTTCGAGATTGCCAGCAACCAGCTCGGCATCCGGCAGCTTGAAGTTGTCGACAAATTCGGTGATGTCGGCGCCGACGATGAACACGTCCTTGCCACTGCTGACGATCACGCCCTTGATCGAAGCATCTGCCTTGATGGTGTCTACGGCCTGACGCAGTTCGTTCAGGGTTAGACGGTTGAACTTGTTGACGGACTCACCCTTGAGGTCGAATTTCAATTCGACGATGCCACTTTCAAGAGCTTTAACCGTGATGGCTTTACCTTCGTAAATCATCAACTGATCTCCACGATATGGAAGCTGAACAGTACACGTCGGACGCAGGCGAATGGCTCGGCAGGACGCTTTTTCGTCGATGCTAACGCCAATCCACCCGGCACACCCGCCAACGCGATAGTCGGGATTCTGTAGGAGCAGTCTGTAAGACAAACGCTCAATTCATACGCCCGTTTGATTTGGGTACGTCACCTTCACGGAATTTCCGACAATTGTCAATCGCCCAAAATACGGGTTGAAATGCGACTTTGCGGTCATTTCTGTAAGACGAAGACCCGCAACACGCGTCTGCATGTGAAGCCATTCATAGAATCAATAGTTAGAAAAGTCGCCCTAATTCGCAGCAGCCCTTGTTTAAAGGGCTACGCTGGGTGGACGACAGGGAAATGCGCTGACTGACCCAGCATCAAAAAGATTTCCGGCCTGCCTGGCCAACCCCGCCCGATGAATCATGTCGGGCTTTTTATTGCGCGTCTGCCGGACGTTTCACACCGTTGCAGTGCGAAAAGTCCGCGCGTCACGCCAGCGCTTTCAGGGTGGCGTCGATATCCTGCAAAACAGATGCTTCGCCCTTCTCCCCCCAATACAAAGCGATCATCTGCTTGTCTGCCTCGACTTTGAAAACGTTGCCCGGCAATTTTTCGAAATGATTAAGCAGCGCAGGGTCCTCGCAGACTTCCTGCCACTGATTGACCCACACACCCGGCGACTTCTGCCAGTAAGTCCAGCAGGCAGGTGACTTGCCACGGCGCGGCCGATGATACTGCGCGCACGGGTTTGGTGGCTCTTGCGCCAGCCAGTGTGGCCATTCCTGAGGTGCCAGTTGCATGGCCAGACCGATGCGTCGTGCCTCCATACGCAGGGCGATGCGACCGCTTTGCGCGCGCGATGGGCGCAGCCACGCCAGCGGACTTAAAACCACCAGCAGGATTGACACCACCAACCAGACCGTCATATCTCTATTCCCAATTCTTGGTGAGCGCATTGTGTCACTTTGGAACCATTGCGCTTGAAACCAGCCATACTTAACAATATTGAAATCCCACGAGGAGCACCTCATGCCCTACCACCACATCCTGGTCGCCGTAGATCTGACCGAAGAGTGCGACCCTGTGATTCACCGCGCCCGCGAGCTATCGGTGAGCAATGGCGCCAAGCTTTCGCTGGTGCATATAGTCGAACCTATGGCCATGGCGTTCGGCGGCGACGTACCGATGGATCTGTCACAACTGCAACAACAGCAGTTCGATCAGGCCAAGGAGCGTCTGGAGCGTCTGAAAGCCAAATACTCGGAGCTTGAGGGCGCCAACTGCCACCTGACCTATGGCCAGCCACGCCAGGAAATCCATCATTTCGCCAAAGAACAAACGTGCGATCTGATCGTGGTCGGCAGTCATGGCCGACATGGTCTGGCGCTGTTGCTGGGCTCGACCGCCAATGACGTGCTGCACGGCGCGCCATGCGATGTATTGGCGGTACACCTGGTCAAACGCTGAAATACCATTCCATGTAGGAGTGAGCCTGCTCGCGATAACGTTCTGACAGTCGACGAGTTCGTTGAATGCTAAACCGCTATCGCGAGCAGGCTCACTCCTACAAGGGAACTGCGTTTACATATGAAAAGCCCGGCGCTCATCACTGAACGCCGGGCTTTTTCACATCAGGATCAATCAGGCATCCAGCTCGGCCCAACGCTCCATCAATGCATCCAGCTCAGCCTGCAACTGCTCCAGCGAAGCAATCACCTTGGCCGTTTCAGCCGCAGGACGCTGATAGAAGCCAGCTTCAGCCATTTCGGCTTCCACGACAGCAATCTGCTGTTCCTTGGCATCGATATCGCCCGGCAATGCTTCCAGCTCACGCTGCACCTTGTAGCTCAGCTTCTTCTTGGCCGCCGGTGCTGCGGCGGCAGGCGCTGCGACCACAGCAGGCTCAGCGGTCACCACGGCGGAGTTCAAGTCAGCCTTGCCCGACTTGCTTTCGGTTACGCCCAGCAGACGCGGCGAACCACCCTGACGGATCCAGTCCTGATAGCCGCCGACGTATTCACGCACCTTGCCTTCGCCTTCGAAGACCAGGGTGCTGGTGACCACGTTGTCGAGGAATGCCCGGTCGTGGCTGACCATCAGCACGGTGCCATTGAAAGTCAGCAGCACTTCTTCAAGCAGCTCGAGGGTTTCCACGTCGAGGTCGTTGGTCGGTTCGTCGAGGACCAGCAGGTTCGCCGGTTTGCTGAACAGCTTGGCCAGCAACAGACGCGCACGCTCACCACCCGACAGCGCCTTGACCGGCGTGCGGGCACGCTGCGGGCTGAACAGGAAGTCGCCGAGGTAGCTCAGCACGTGACGGCTCTGGCCGTCGATATCGATGAAGTCGCGCCCTTCGGCGACGTTGTCGATCACGGTTTTTTCCAGATCCAGCTGATGGCGCAACTGATCGAAGTAGGCCACGTCGATCCGCGTGCCTTCTTCCACTTTGCCGCTGGTCGGTTGCAGACCGCTGAGCATCAGTTTCAGCAGAGTGGTCTTGCCGGTACCGTTGGCGCCGAGCAGACCAATACGGTCGCCGCGCGTCAGCACCATCGAGAAGTCCTTGATCAGGAACGGGCCACCCGGATGAGCGAAACTCACGTTCTCGAGGACCATCACCTGCTTGCCGGACTTGTCGGCAGTGTCCAACTGAATGTTGGCCTTGCCGGTGCGCTCACGACGTTCGCTACGCTCAACGCGCAGGGCTTTCAGGGCGCGGACGCGGCCTTCGTTGCGGGTGCGGCGAGCCTTGATGCCCTGGCGGATCCAGACTTCTTCCTGGGCCAGTTTCTTGTCGAACAGCGCGTTGGCGGTTTCTTCAGCCGCCAGCGCGGCTTCTTTGTGCACAAGGAAACTGGCGTAGTCGCCGTTCCAGTCGATCAGGCCACCGCGATCCAGTTCGAGGATTCGCGTGGCGAGGTTTTGCAGGAAGGAACGGTCGTGCGTGATGAACAGCACGGCGCCCTGGAAATCTTTCAGAGCTTCTTCGAGCCAGGCAATCGCACCGATGTCCAGGTGGTTGGTCGGTTCGTCGAGCAGCAGCAGATCCGGCTCGGACACCAGTGCCTGCGCCAGCAGCACGCGACGACGCCAGCCGCCGGACAACTGGGCGAGGGTCTTGTCGGCCGGCAGTTGCAGACGGCTCAAGGTGCTTTCGACCAGAGTCTGCAAACGCCAGCCATCACGGGCTTCGAGGTCTTGCTGAACGTGCATCAGCTTGTTCAGGTCTTCTTCAGTGACGCAGTTCTGCGCCAGGTGATGGTACTCGGCGAGCAACGCGCCCACGCCATCAAGACCTTCAGCGACCACGTCGAACACCGTCCGATCGTCGGCCACTGGCAATTCCTGCGGCAATTCGCCGATTTTCAGACCGGGGGCACGCCACACCGAGCCTTCATCGGGCTTCTGGTCGCCCTTGACCAGTTTCATCATGCTGGACTTGCCAGTGCCGTTGCGGCCGATGATGCACACCCGCTCACCACGGGCGATCTGCCAGGACACCTTGTCCAACAACGGCATAGCGCCGAACGCAAGGGACACATCGCTGAATTTGAGCAGGGTCATGAGCTTCTCCAAAAACCGGGCGCGCATTCTACCTGAATTAGGGCTTCAGCAGGCCGGCAATTTGTCTGTCGAAGCACTCTGCACAACATTTGTTGCGAACTTGTGCTGCGAGGCCGGCAAAGCTTTCGCCGCTTGCTGGCAAAAGGCTAAGCTACAGACAATTCAGTGCTGACCGAGGTCGGCACTTGTCATGATTTCTCTGCCCGGATGTCTCATGCGCAGTCGCCTTTTCAGTGTCTTGTCCTGCTTGCTACTTACCGCCGCTGCCGCTCAATCCGCTCAGGCGGTGGACCTGTCCACCCAACGCCAGTATTACGATGAAGCCAAGCGCGCGCTGGCCAAGGGTGATACCGGCCCGTATTTCCGTTACAGCCAGGCGCTGGCCGATTATCCGCTGGAACCGTATCTGGCTTACGACGAACTGACCGCGCGCCTGAAAACCGCGAGCAATGCGGAAATCGAGAAATTCCTCGCCGAACACGGTGACCTGCCCCAGGCCAACTGGATGAAACTGCGCTGGTTGCGCTGGCTCGCCGACCGTGGTGACTGGGCAACCTTCGTCAAATATTACGACCCGAAACTCAACTTCACTGAACTGGACTGCCTCAACGCGCAGTACCAGATCAGCAGCGGTCACAAGGCCGAGGGTTACGCCAACGCCGACAAGCTCTGGCTGACCGGTAAATCACAACCCGCTGCGTGTGACGCACTGTTCGGCATCTGGGCCGCCGATGGCCAGCTCACCGAACAGAAACGCTGGGAGCGCACCAAACTCGCCGCTCAGACGCGTAACTATCCCTTGGCCAACAGCCTGGTCAACGGCCTGACCACCCTCGCCCCACGCGGTCGCCTGCTGGTGGATGTGGCGCAGAAACCCGAGCTGCTCAATCAGCCTTCACGCTTCACCCCGGCCGACGAGCCGATGTCCGATGTGGTCAGCCTCGGCCTGCGCCGCCTCGCTCGTCAGGATCCTGACAAGGCCATGGCGCTGCTCGACGGGTATGCCAGCAGCATGCATTTCTCTCGCGATGAAAAAGTCGCAATCGCCCGGGAAATCGGCCTGACCCTCGCCCGGCGTTTCGACAGCCGCGCGCTGGACGTGATGACCAAGTACGACCCGGAGCTGCGCGACAACACCGTTTCAGAATGGCGCCTGCGCTTGCTGTTGCGTCTGGCCCGTTGGGACGACGCCTATCAGTTGACCCGCCGTCTGCCGCAGGATCTGGCCACCACCAACCGCTGGCGCTACTGGCAGGCACGCAGTCTGGAACTGGCCCAGCCGCAAAACCCGGAAGCGCAAACGCTGTACAAAAACCTTGCGCGCGAACGTGACTTCTACGGTTTCCTCGCCGCCGACCGCTCGCAATCGCCGTACTCGCTGAACAACAAGCCACTGGTGCTCAGCCAGGCGCTGATCAACAAGGTGCGCAACACCCCGGGCGTGCGCCGCGCGCTGGAATTCCATGCTCGCGGGCAGATCGTCGACGGTCGTCGCGAGTGGTATCACGTCAGCCGCCACTTCAATCGCGATGAAATGGTTGCCCAGGCAAAACTCGCCTATGACTTGAAATGGTACTTTCCGGCGATCCGCACCATCAGCCAGGCGCAATACTGGGATGATCTGGACATCCGCTTCCCGATGGCCCACCGCGAAACTCTCGTGCGTGAAGCCAAGGTGCGTGGCCTGCATTCGAGCTGGGTGTTTGCCATCACCCGCCAGGAAAGCGCCTTTATGGACGACGCCCGTTCCGGCGTCGGCGCCAGCGGCCTGATGCAACTGATGCCCGGCACCGCCAAGGAAACCGCGCGCAAATTCAGCATCCCGCTGGCCTCGCCGCAGCAGGTGCTCGATCCGGACAAGAACATCCAGCTCGGCGCCGCTTACCTGAGCCAAGTGCACAGCCAGTTCAACGGCAACCGCGTCCTCGCCTCCGCCGCCTACAACGCCGGACCGGGTCGCGTACGCCAATGGCTGCGCGGCGCCGATCACCTGAGTTTCGACGTCTGGGTGGAAAGCATCCCGTTCGACGAAACCCGTCAATACGTGCAGAACGTGCTGTCGTACTCGGTGATTTACGGCCAGAAGCTCAATTCACCGCAGCCGCTGGTGGATTGGCATGAGCGGTATTTTGATGATCAGTGATCACGCGGCTGACGCCCAGTAACAAAAAATGCCAGTATCGCGAGATACGGGCATTTTTTATAGGTACAACCTGAGCAGTTACTTAGTGAATGGCAGGATCGGTGACAGGATTAGTTGAAGCGCTCTTGCCATCGTTGAACTGCAATGCCGCCAACCGCGCATACAGCGGATTGCTGGCAATCAGTTCCTGATGGGTGCCAATGGCCACAAGCTTGCCCTGATCCATCACCGCAATCCGGTCAGCGTTTTTCACCGTGGCCAGTCGATGCGCGATCACCAGCGTGGTGCGGTTCTGCATCAGGCTCGGCAGGGCTTCCTGAATCAAATGTTCGCTCTGCGCATCGAGGGCGCTAGTGGCCTCGTCCAGCAGCAGGATCGGTGCGTCGACCAGCAACGCCCGGGCGATCGCCAGGCGCTGACGCTGGCCACCGGAAAGACCGAGGCCACCATCGCCAAGATGGGTCTGGTAACCGTTGGGCATTTTCTCGATGAAGTCGTGAGCGTGAGCAATTTTTGCCGCGTCCATGACTTGTTCCAGTGTCGCCCCCGGATTGCCGTAACGAATATTCTCTTCAACGCTGCCAAAGAACAGCGCCGGCGACTGCGAGACCAGGGCGAAGTGGCGACGCAGGTCCAGCGGATCAAGGCTGGTCAGCGGCACGCCATCGATGAGGATCTGCCCTTCCAGCGGATCATAAAAACGCAAGAGCAAGTCGTACACGGTGGACTTGCCCGCACCGGACGGCCCCACCAGCGCCAGCGTCTCTCCAGCCCGAATGGTCAGATTCAAGCCGTTGACGGCGTAGCTTTCAGGACGCGAAGGGTAGGAAAACCGCACTTCCTGCAATTGCAGCTCGCCGCGCACGCGCTGCGGCAAGGTCACCAGCCCGGTGGTGGGCGGCTGGATGATGTTTTCCGACCCCAGCAGTTCGGCGATGCGCTCGGCGGCACCTGCCGCGCGTTGCAGTTCGCCAATCACCTCACTCAGGGTGCCGATCGCGCTGCCGACAATCAGACTGTAGAAAACAAACGCCGCCAGTTCACCACCGGTGATGCGCCCGGCAATCACGTCCATGCCGCCGACCCACAACATGACCGCCACCGCGCCGAGCACCAGCACGATCACCATGGTGATCATCCACGAGCGCTGAAAGATGCGTTTGCGCGCCGTGTCGAAGGCATCCTCTACGGTTGTCGCAAAACGGCGCTCATCCTGGACTTGGTGGTTGTAGGCCTGCACGGTTTTGATCTGGCCGAGGGTTTCCGACACATAGCTGCCGATATCGGCCACCCGGTCCTGGCTCAATCGCGACAGATTGCGTACGCGCCGACCGAAAATCAGGATCGGTGCGACCACGAACGGTAAAGCAATCACCACGATGCTGGTGAGTTTGGCATTGGTCACGAA
Organism: Pseudomonas sp. 43A; assembly: GCF_013363935.1. Lineage (NCBI taxonomy): Bacteria > Pseudomonadati > Pseudomonadota > Gammaproteobacteria > Pseudomonadales > Pseudomonadaceae > Pseudomonas > Pseudomonas sp. 43A. Next base: position 2,529,008 of record NZ_CP054880.1, on the reverse strand, counting down.
CAGCAGGATGACACCGCCAATCACCATCAACAGGTTACGCAGGAACATCGACAGCGACGAGCCGATCACTGATTGCAGCAGCGTTGTGTCGGCAGTCAGCCGCGACTGGATCTCCGAACTGCGGTTGTTCTCGTAGAAGCCGGGGTGCAAATAGACCAGATGGTTGAATACCTCACGGCGAATATCGGCCACACAACGCTCGCCGATCCACGACACCCAGTAAAACCGCGCGAACGTACCGACCGCCAAACCCAGCACCATCAGCATGAAGATGCCGATGCTCTGGTTGAGCTGATGCGGCGACTGAGTCATGAAGCCACGGTCGACCAACAGTTTGATCCCCTGCCCCATCGACAGCGTGACGGCGGCGGTGACGATCAACGCCAGCAGCGCAGCGATGACTTGCCAGCGGTAAGGGGCCAGAAATCGAGTGGTCAGACGCAGGGCGCGCCGGTGCCTTGAAGAAAGCTTCGGGGTCATTCAGGTACACATCCGTGTTGGTGAAAGGGCTAGCCTAAACCTTCTTGGGGCGGAACTCTGTAAATCACAATGAGTCAGGTTAAATATGCCCCCAAAGACTAGGCCATAGTTACTATTGGTCTAAAGTCCCGGTTGAGACGAGCGGTCGTTTCTGTTTGAGTGGAGATGCCTCCACTGACAGACCGCAGGGAGTTGTCACAGCCCGGTCACGTGGCGGTTTTACCCTAGGCGCACAACCTGATGAGGAGACAGGCCATGTCCTTGCAACACAGCAGCGATGACAAAATTGAAGTGATCCGCACCAAGCCCGGCCAATCTCTGGGTTGCTCGATACTGGATAAGGATGGGCGCGAAGTACCGATCACTGAAGAAATGATCCAGCAAGCGTGCAGCGAGCTGGAGAAGCGATTGGTCAAGCCTGCCGAACAAGAGTGATATAGCCACCGTCTTCCTGACCCGGCCCCTTTGGCCGGGTTTTTTCTGTCTGCAGATCCGGCACTTGTGGCGCGGCCTTCGCGAGCAGGCTCGCTCCCACAGCAGATCTTCAGTGCATGACAGATCCATGTGGGAGCGAGCCTGCTCGCGAAAGGGCCGACTCGGTTTCTAGACAGCCACCGCCCCCAGCGCCGCCACGATCCTCGCCAACTCTGGCGACGCCCCTTCAATCCGCACCTTTAGCCCTTCAATCTCACGCCGCACGGGATACTGCTTGCGCAACACATCGAACGCCGCACGCTGCTCGCCGACATTGCCTACAAGGCTGCGGCGAAAATCCGCGTCATCGCGGCGTGGGTCGTACACCCCACGGCATAACATCGCCAGCGCCCAAGCCGGATCGCTGTCAGCGTGCAGGGTGACTTCCGACAACCACGGAGCCGGCAACAGATCACTGAGCTGAATGCTCGCCGCTTGACCGAGGAATGTGCAGTAAGCCTGATAGATCTGCGCCGTACCGCGCTGCTTGCCATCAAGGCTATAACCGGCAATGTGCGGCGTGGCCAATACGCAAAGCTCGGCCAACGCCACGTCAACTTCGGGCTCGGCTTCCCAGACATCGAGAACGGCTTGCAGGTCTTCACGATCCAGCAGCACGTTGCGCAGTGCGGCGTTATCCACCACCGGGCCACGCGCCGCATTGATCAACCAGGCACCGGGCTTGAGTTGCTGCAAACGCGACTGATCGAACAAATGCCAGGTCGCGCCATCGCCGCTGCGAGTCAGCGGCGTGTGCAGACTGATCACGTCGCACTGCTCAATGATCGCTTCAAGGCTGACGTAATCGCCGCCCTCGGCAGCCTGACGCGGTGGATCGCAGACTTTGACGTTCCAGCCCAAGCCCTTCAGGACCTTGATCAGACGCCCGCCCACTTCACCGGCGCCGACGACACCGTAAATCCGCTGAGTGAGATCGACACCTTCGATTTCGGCGAGCGTCATCAGACTGCCCAGCACGTAATCGACCACACCGCGGGCATTGCAGCCGGGGGCGCTCGACCAGGTGATGCCGACCTCATTGAAGTAATCGAGATCCAGATGATCCGTACCGATGGTGCAAGTGCCGACAAAACGCACCTTGCTACCTTCAAGCAACGCGCGGTTGACGTTGGTCACCGAGCGCACAAGCAATACGTCAGCCTGCTCGACCGTCGCACGGTCGATGGAACGGCCCGGCACCCGGCGGATCTCGCCGAAACCGGCAAAAAAGGCATCGAGCAGCGGGATATTTTCGTCGGCAACAATCAGCATGGCGGGCTCCTTTGGCGGATCGGCAGTTTAGGTGCAGATCGGTCGCCCGGCCAGCAGGCTTTGCGCTTACAAATCCGCAACAGAGGATTTTTCCTGACCAAGGCGTCAGCGGCGTAGAATGCGGCGCCTTGCGCATCAACACCTGTGGACGCTTTGCCCGTGAACTCTGTAACTGATCAACCTGTCGCTGTTTCCCTCACCCGCCCCGCGCGTATTCGCCTGGAGTTCAAGAACCTGCTCGCCCTGGCGTTGCCGATCATCATCGCGCAACTGGCAACCACGGCCATGGGCTTCGTCGATGCGGTGATGGCCGGCCGCGTCGGGCCCAAGGATCTGGCGGCCGTGGCGCTGGGCAACTCGATCTGGGTGCCGGTGTTTCTGCTGATGACCGGCACGCTGCTGGCAACCACGCCGAAAGTTGCCCAGCGCTTCGGTGCCGGTACCCACAGCGAAATCGGCCCGATCGTCCGTCAGGCGTTGTGGCTGGCGCTGGTGGTCGGGCTGATCGCGACCGCGATGCTGGTTGCCGCCGAACCGGTGTTGCACCTGATGAAGGTCGATCCCGAGTTGATCGGTCCGTGCATGCAATACCTGCACGGCATCGCCAGCGGTCTGCCGGCCGTGGCGTTCTATCACGTGCTGCGTTGCACCAGTGACGGCATCGGCCGTACCCGTCCGGCGATGGTGCTGGGTCTGTGCGGTCTGGCACTAAACATTCCGCTGAACTACATCTTCATCTACGGCCACTTCGGTGTGCCGGCGATGGGCGGCGTCGGCTGCGGCTGGGCCACGGCGATTGTGATGTGGGTGATGGCGCTGGGGCTGGCCGGGTATGAGCGCTGGGCCCCGGCCTATCGTTCGAGCGAAATCTTCAGTCGTTTCGACTGGCCGCAATGGGCGGTGATCAAACGTCTGCTGGGGATTGGTCTGCCGATTGGCATCGCGGTGTTTGCCGAGTCGAGCATTTTTGCCGTGATCGCCCTGCTGATCGGCAGCCTCGGCGCCACCGTGGTAGCCGGACACCAGATTGCGCTGAACGTCAGCTCGCTGGTGTTCATGATTCCGTACTCGCTGGGCATGGCCGTTACCGTGCGCGTCGGTCAGGCGCTGGGCCGCGAAGAACCACGCGAGGCACGGTTTGCCGCGGGTGTCGGCATGGGCACTGCGCTGGCCTACGCCTGCCTGTCGGCGAGCATGATGTTGCTGCTGCGTGAACCGATTGCAGCGATCTACACCGCTGACCCGACGGTGATTCACATTGCGGCGATGCTGATCGTGTACTCGGCGCTGTTCCAGTTTTCCGACGCCATCCAGGTCACCGCTGCCGGCGCACTGCGCGGTTATCAGGACACTCGGGTGACGATGATCCTGACCCTGTTCGCTTATTGGGGCATTGGTTTGCCGGTGGGTTATGCCCTCGGCCTGACCGACTGGCTCGGTGAGCCACGCGGCCCGAGCGGTTTGTGGCAGGGTCTGATCGTGGGCTTGAGCTGTGCGGCGTTGATGTTGTCGATCCGTTTGACGCGCAGTGCGCGCAAGCGTATTCGGATCAGTCGTAGCGCAGGCTAAGCCATTCACACAGGACAAAAAAGTGGGAGCGAGCTTGCTCGCGAATGCGGTGATCCAGTCGACATTTACAGTGACTGACACTCCGCTTTCGCGAGCAAGCTCGCTCCCACAGTTGTTTTATGTGTAGCTGCTGTTAAGCGTGTTTCTTGCGGATCCAGTACAGGTAAGTACCGGCCTCTTCGTGCTGGCTCACCAGTTCATGGTCGAGAAACACGCAGAATTTGGGGATGTCGCGTTTGGTCGAGGGGTCGGTGGCGATCACCTTGAGCAGGCCACCGGGCACCAGATCACGGATGTGCTGGTGCAGCATCATCACCGGTTCCGGGCAATTGAGGCCGGTGGCGTCGAGGGTGCCGTCGACCGGGGTATCGATCATTTCACTCATGATTCACTCCTGAAACTGGCCAGCATTGTCGCGCATTGCCGGGTAAAACGTCTAACCCTGTGGGAGCGAGCTTGCTCGCGAAAGCGGTGTGTCATTCAGCATGGAGGTGACTGACACGACGCCATCGCGAGCAGGCTCACTCCTACAGGTTATTTGTGTTGTTTCAGCGAGATTTGGCTTTCTTGGTGTCATGCCGGCGCAAGTGGCAGGTCACTTCTTCGCGGTCGTGATACAGCTGCTTACAGCCGATATCGACCTTGATCCCGCGCGCCTTGAAACCATCGGCAATCCGTTCGAGCAAACGCTTCACTTCGGCATAGCGCTGCTTCATCGGCAATTTCAGGTTGACCACGGCCTCTCGGCAATGCCCCTCGCCGATCCACTCTTCGAGCATCGCGGCGTTGCGCGCCGGTTTCTCGACGATGTCGCAGACCATCCAGTCCACCGGTTGCTTGGGCTTGAAGGTGAAACCGTCGGCCATCAAGTGCTGCACCAGACCGGTATCCATCAGGCTTTCGGCCATCGGGCCATTGTCGATGGCGGTCACCAGCATGCCGCGATTGACCAGTTGCCAGGTCCAGCCGCCCGGCGCGGCGCCGAGGTCAACGCCAGTCATGTCGCTGTGCAGGCGATCTTCCCACTGATCACGCGGAATGAAGTGGTGCCAAGCCTCTTCCAGCTTCAAAGTCGAACGACTTGGCGCTTCACGCGGAAACTTCAGGCGCGGAATGCCCATTGGCCACATCGCCGAGTTACCGGCATCGGCCATCCCCAGAAACACTTCACGACCGCTCTTGAAGGTCAGCAGCAGACGCGGCTTGCTGGCGTCCTCCACCAGTTTACCGGCGCCGGTCAGCGCCTTGCGCAGCGGGCCTTCAAATTTCTTGCAGAAATTCGACAGCTCTTTGCCGTCATTGGTGTCGACGACTTCCAGCCACAGGCTGCCGCACACCGGGAAGTCAGCCATGTGCGCGAGGATCACGCTGATACGGTCGTTTTCCGGCAGATCGATGAAAACCCCGCGCGCCCATTGGCGCGGGAAGATCAATTCGGCGAAACGCTGACCGCGCATCAGACGCTCGGCGCCGTCTTCTTCGGTGCAGACGAATTCGGCGCACGCGGTGGCCGCTTTGGCCTTGGCGTAGCCGGCCACGTTGAGTTGCGCGGCGAGGTCGGAAATTTCCGAACAGACTTCGCCTTCGAAGCCTGGCCGGCAATGCATGAATAGGGTGTTCATTCTTACTCCTGGGCAGAGGGCGGTGATTCGGCCCCTGCGCGATGCTCAGGCCTTGCGCTGAAGCAAAGCCTGTCACGAAAACCGGCGCATGATAGCCGATGTCGGAACCTTGGTTCCGCTCATAGAGTCCAGTTATTAGCCAGCTAATGAAAACAGGGCTACGTTGATAGCTCTGCCCGTCCCCTCAATCCGTAGCCGTGCGGATTCAAAGGAGTGATTGTAATGCCGTCCCTCGATAGCCTGAAAACGCTTAAAACCCTGCAAATCGACGACAAGACCTACCACTATTTCAGTTTGCCGGATGCCGCCAAAAGCCTGGGCGACCTCGACAAGCTGCCGATGTCGCTGAAAGTTCTGCTGGAAAATCTGCTGCGCTGGGAAGATGAAAAAACTGTCACCGGCGCCGATCTCAAAGCGATTGCCGCGTGGCTCAAGGAGCGTCGCTCCGATCGCGAAATTCAGTACCGCCCTGCCCGCGTCCTGATGCAGGATTTTACCGGCGTACCCGCCGTGGTCGACCTTGCCGCCATGCGCGCAGCGATGGCCAAGGCCGGCGGCGATCCACAGCGAATCAATCCGTTATCGCCGGTGGACCTGGTGATCGACCACTCGGTAATGGTCGACAAGTTCGCCACCGCCAGCGCGTTCGAGCAGAACGTCGACATCGAAATGCAGCGCAACGGCGAACGTTATGCCTTCCTCCGTTGGGGCCAGAGCGCCTTCGACAACTTCAGCGTGGTGCCACCGGGCACCGGGATCTGCCACCAGGTCAACCTCGAATACCTCGGCCGCACCGTGTGGACCAAGGATGAAGACGGCCGCACCTATGCGTTCCCCGACACACTGGTCGGCACCGACTCGCACACCACCATGATCAACGGTCTCGGTGTACTCGGCTGGGGTGTCGGCGGGATCGAGGCAGAAGCGGCAATGCTCGGGCAACCAGTGTCGATGCTGATTCCGGAAGTGATCGGTTTCAAACTGACCGGCAAACTCAAGGAAGGCATCACTGCAACTGACCTGGTGCTGACCGTCACGCAAATGCTGCGCAAGAAAGGCGTGGTCGGTAAATTCGTCGAGTTCTACGGTGACGGTCTCGCTGATCTGCCCCTGGCCGACCGTGCGACCATCGCCAACATGGCCCCGGAATATGGCGCGACGTGCGGCTTCTTCCCGGTTGATGACGTGACTTTGGAATACCTGCGCCTGTCGGGGCGGCCGCCAGAAACGGTGAAACTGGTCGAGGCCTACACCAAGGCTCAGGGCCTGTGGCGCCTGCCCGGTCAGGAACCGGTGTTCACCGACAGCCTCGCGCTGGACATGGGCAGCGTCGAAGCGAGTCTGGCCGGACCGAAACGCCCGCAGGATCGCGTGTCGCTGCCGAATGTGCCGCAAGCCTTCAGCGACTTCATCGATCTGCAATTCAAACCCACCAGTAAAGAAGAAGGACGTCTGGAAAGCGAGGGCGGTGGAGGGGTCGCGGTGGGCAATGCCGATCTGGTCGGCGAAGCCGAATACGAGTACGAAGGCCACACTTATCGCCTGAAAAACGGCGCCGTGGTCATTGCCGCGATCACCTCTTGCACCAACACCTCCAACCCGAGCGTGATGATGGCCGCCGGGCTGCTGGCGAAAAAAGCCGTGGAGAAAGGCCTGACCCGCAAACCTTGGGTGAAGAGTTCGCTGGCTCCGGGCTCGAAAGTGGTCACCGACTACTACAAGGCTGCGGGGCTGACGCAATACCTTGACCAGCTCGGGTTTTCACTGGTCGGCTATGGCTGCACCACGTGTATCGGCAACTCCGGGCCGCTGCCGGAGCCGATCGAGAAAGCCATCCAGAAAGCCGACCTCACCGTCGCTTCAGTGCTTTCCGGCAACCGCAACTTCGAAGGCCGCGTGCATCCGCTGGTGAAAACCAATTGGCTGGCCTCCCCGCCGCTGGTGGTCGCCTATGCCTTGGCTGGCAGCGTGCGCAGCGACATCAGCAGCGAACCGCTGGGCGAAGATCAGCAAGGCAATCCGGTGTACCTGCGCGACATTTGGCCATCGAGTAAAGAGATCGCCGATGCGGTGAATCAGGTCAGCACGGCAATGTTCCACAAGGAATACGCCGAAGTATTTGCCGGTGATGAACAGTGGCAAGCTATCGAGGTGCCGCAAGCGGCGACTTACGTGTGGCAGGACGATTCGACCTACATCCAGCATCCGCCGTTCTTCGACGATATTTCCGGGCCGTTGCCGGAAATCAAGGATGTCAAAGGTGCGCGGGTGCTGGCCCTGCTCGGCGATTCGGTGACCACCGACCACATCTCCCCTGCCGGCAACATCAAGGCTGACAGCCCGGCCGGGCGTTATCTGCGCGAAAAAGGCGTCGAGCCGCGGGACTTCAACTCTTACGGTTCACGGCGTGGCAACCATGAAGTGATGATGCGCGGCACCTTCGCCAATATCCGTATCCGCAATGAAATGCTCGGCGGTGAAGAAGGTGGCAACACGATCTACATTCCGAGCGGCGAGAAACTGGCGATTTACGACGCGGCCATGAAGTATCAGGCTTCGGGCACGCCGCTGGTGGTGGTTGCCGGGCAAGAATACGGCACCGGTTCCAGCCGTGACTGGGCGGCCAAGGGCACCAATCTGCTGGGTGTCAAAGCGGTGATCGCGGAAAGCTTCGAGCGGATTCACCGTTCCAACCTGGTGGGCATGGGTGTGCTGCCGCTGCAGTTCAAGCTTGATCAGAACCGCAAGAGCCTCAATCTCACCGGCAAGGAAACCTTCGAAATCCAGGGTCTGACCGGCGTCGAGTTGACACCGCGAATGAACTTGCCGTTGGTGATCACTCGTGAGGATGGGCGTCAGGAAAAAATCGAAGTGCTGTGCCGGATCGATACGTTGAATGAGGTCGAGTACTTCAAATCGGGCGGGATTTTGCATTACGTCTTGCGCCAGTTGATCGCTTCGTAAGATCTGCTGATATAGAAACACCGCCATTCGGCGGTGTTTCCGTTAGAGCAATGCACTTTTCCATGGACGAAAAAAAACCCGCCGAAGCGGGTTTTTCCCAAGACCATTATCGACTCCCTGTCGGCAGCGATCCTTGCAAATGGTCGATCATCCATGATCCTGAAACACTCCCTGTGTCTCAGTTGATGTGTGTAGATTACGCAGTGGATCCAATCGGCAACAGTCGTAAAAGCTACCAATGCGTGTAAGACATTCGCCATAGCAACCCTTCCGAAAACCCTTAGCCCTGTCAGGCATCGAGCATTGAAGCCGCGATCTGCGCGACTTTCAGCTGCCCTGAGGCCTGCTCCAGTGCGTCATCCTCGAGAAACCACGCCGCCGACAAACCGGCGAACGCCAGCACCCACTGCAGCAGCCTGCGGCGATCTAGCCCGGCAGCCTCGACAATCACATCCAGCTGCCGGCGAAAACGCGCGGGATCCGTCGCCGTCGGCAAGTCCGGATTGCACATCAGGTTGGCGTAATCAAAACCACGCTCGCCCCTGACCCGCTTCGGATCGATTGCCAGCCAGCCACGCTCGCCGAAATCCAGAACGTTGTCGTGATGCATGTCGCCGTGCAGCACCACCACATCCTGTGGATCGCCGAGCAGGGTTGCGGCGGTTTGCAGGCTCAGGCTATAGAGACCGTCGTGTTGGGCAGCAGCGACTCGCAGCGATGCAAACCATGGCCCCAACTCCACCAGCGGCGGCGGTGGTGTCACGCGCGGTGCATGCAATCGTGCCAGCGCCGAACAGAGAATCCGGCTCGCCCCGTCGTCTTCGCCATTCACTGCCATGTGCATCAGCGAGCGTCGGCCCATGGCGCGCTCCATCAACAGCCCATCCTGGTGATGCGCCAGTACTTGCGCCGCACCGTCACCGTCCCACCAGGTCATCAGCTGATTGCCGTACTTTTCGTCGACATCCAGCGCAACCTTGAGCATCACCGGCCTGTTGTTCAGGCGTACCGGCAGCAGACGGCTGCCGGGCGTAATAATCGGCGCGCCATCCCGCACCAGCGCCCAGCGTTTCAGCCAAGGTTCGAAAATGTCAGCCACCGTCACGCTCGCGGGCCTTGGCGCTCTCGGCAAGAAACTGTTCGAGTCGGCTCAACTGCTCTTCCCACCCACGGCTGTCCATGAAATAAGCCTCTTTCTGGCGAACATCCGGGATATGCGCGAAACCCGACTCGGAAACCTTGAGCAGTGTGCCGTCCTCGTAATCCTGCAGCTCGAACTTGACCAGCGTGGTCGGCTCCTGGGAATAGTCGATTTTCGGGTTCACCGCATACGGATGCCAACGAAACGAAAACAACTGCTGTGGCTCGACCCGCTCGATCAGCACATTCCACAACACGTGTTCATAACCCGGATACGTGACCTGCCCTTGCGTCCATTCACCGGCAATAAACCGCCGGCCCTCCAGCGCCACCCCAAACCACTGGCCAAACGCCTCGGCATCGACCAATGCACGCCAGACATGCGAACGCGTCGCCTTGAGCGTGATTTTGCGTTCGAAACTATTGGGTACTGGTTTCATACGTCACCTCCTGTTCTGAACACTAGGCTTGTATGACCACATGTCCAATGTGAAGTTGTATCAGAGCGGTGCAGTCATTCATCAGCAAGGAAACATCAAGCTGCAGTTTTCTGACCGGTTCAGTGATGGATCCACGCACCCTTCGCCCAATGAAACTGTTACCTTTTCCAGCGAATTTGAAATAACAAGGACGAATCATGCCGCCATCCCTCGCCGAACGTTACCGCGGTGCCCTGCTTGGTCTGGCATGCGGCGACGCTGTCGGTACTACGGTTGAGTTCAAACCACGGAGATCATTCCAACCGTTGACCGATATGGTCGGCGGTGGCCCGTTCCACCTCAAGCCAGGGCAATGGACCGATGACACCTCCATGGCCCTGTGTCTGGCAGAAAGCCTGCTGAACAAGAATGGATTCAATGCTGCCGATCAAATGGGCCGCTACCTCAACTGGTGGCAATGGGGTTATCTGAGTTCGACCGGTGAGTGTTTCGATATCGGCATGACCGTCAGTCAGGCGCTGGCGCAATATCAACAAACCGCTGATCCCTTCGCCGGCTCGACCGACCCGTACAGTGCCGGCAACGGTTCGCTGATGCGTCTGGTGCCGGTGGTGCTGTTCTACTTTCCCGACGTCCGGCAAATCCAGAGCTTTGCCGCCGACAGTTCGCGAACCACCCACGCAGCACCTGAAGCCATCGAATGCTGCCAATTGTTGGCCGGGTTGATTGCCTGCGCGCTTGAAGGCGCGAGCAAGGCAGAACTGCGTCAGCTGCCACTCGTCAGCTTCTCTCAACCCAAGGTCGCTTCAATTGGGCGTGGCGATTTCCTCGGTCTGTCCGAGGCAGAGATCAAAGGTAGTGGCTACAGCGTGCAGTCGCTGGAAGCGGCGTTGTGGTGCTTTCACCACACGGACAGCTTCGAAGCGGCCATTTTGCGGGCGGCCAACCTGGGCGATGACGCCGATACCACCGCCGCGATTACCGGTCAGTTGGCCGGTGCCTATTACGGCGTACGGGGGATTCCTGAACACTGGCTGGAAAAGCTGCACGACGGTGAAGAGATTGCGGCGACCGCCGACCGTTTGCTCTCGGCTTCCCGAATGCGCCCGCCTGAATAAGCGCGACGCAGCCGCTACACTGCTCGGCACTTACTTCGATACAGCGAGATTTGACCATGTCCCCACGCCTGCTTCTGGCTCTCACGCCCTTCCTGTTCACTCCCCTCGCCCACGCCGCCGTCGACTGCGCGAACGCCAGCGATCAGGCGACGATGAATCAGTGCGCCGGTCAGGACTTCAAAGCGGCGGACAAGGAGTTGAATACGGTGTACCAGCAGATTACCGGGCGTTTGAAGGACAATCCGGATGGCAAGAAACTATTGGTCAGTGCGCAGCGCGCGTGGCTCGGATTTCGGGATGCGGAGTGCAATTTTTCTGCATCCGGTGTGGCAGGCGGGAGTGTTTATCCGTTGATCTACAGCAACTGCCTGACGAGCGTGACCAAGATGCGGGTTGAGGCGTTGAAGCAGTATTTGAAGTGTGAAGAAGGTGACATGAGCTGCCCGGTGCCCGGGGCCTGAATTTTTTGCGGCGGTTTTGAGTGATCTTTCGCGAGCAGGCTCGTTCCCACATTGGAATGCATTTCAAATGTGGGTCAACGCCCGTGCAATGCGTTGCGCGTGATCATGTTCTGCTCAGGCCGATACGACTCGGCCCGGTGCACACTCGCGCACACGACAGGAGCACCACTGCGCAAACTTTCCTCAAGCACATGCCGTAGCCGCAACAAGCCCTCCCGCTGTAGCGCCAGGTTGGCCTCGATCTGGCGTATCTCATCCATACGGATATCGATTTGCTCGATGGTCAGCGATTTCGAACAACTGCCATCCTGTAAGAAAAGACCGCGTATGGTATCGAGAGAAAATCCCAGCCTCTGAGCATCGCGCACCAGAATCAATCGCGCGACAGCCGCCTCGACATAGTGGCGATATCCGTTGGCGTCACGGGTAGAAGGCTCCAGCAAACCTTGCTCCTCGTAATAGCGAATAGCCGAAGCGGCAACACCGGTGCGCTTGGAAACTTCTCCAATCTTCATAAAAACTGCTTGACCTTCAAGTTGGCTTTAATCGTTAGCATAAGCCCAGGTTCAGCACGACAGCCAGTCGTTATTGACCACCTGAACATCTTTCACCTTTATGGAATTTGATGATGAGCACACTGACAGACCTGCTGAAATGGCGCTACGCAACGAAAAAGTACGACCCTTCCCGGACGGTGTCCGATGAAAAAATCGAGCGCATTCTGGAAGCGGTGCGGTTAACGCCGACATCAAGTGGACTGCAGCCCTTTGAATTGCTCGTAGTGACCAATGCAGAGGTTCGCGAAAAGATCAAAGCCGTCAGCTGGAATCAGCAGCAGGTTACCGACTGTTCTCATTTGTTGGTGTTTGCCGCGTGGGACGACATCACTGCCGAGCGGGTCAACATGATGTTTGACCTGACTAACGAAGTACGCGGGACCATTAACGAAGGTTGGGAAAATTACCGTCAGATGCTCTTGGGCATTGTTGCTGGACGTGGCAAGGAGGCTAATTATCAGGCGGCTGCGCGTCAGGCTTATATCGGTTTGGGCTCGGCTTTGATCGCCGCGGCTTTTGAAGAAGTCGATGCCACACCGATGGAAGGATTCGACCCGGCAGCCATCGATGAAATCCTCGGACTCGCGGCCCGCAACCTGCGCAGTGTGGTAATTCTGCCGCTGGGGCATAGAGCCACTGAGGGAGACTGGTTGGTCAACTTGAAAAAGGTTCGCCGCTCGCGGGAAAACTTCATTACCGAGATCAAGTAAGCCCTGTGAGAGCGGGCGACTGAAACATGCCTATGGCGTGTGTCCCCGCTCTAATCAATTCCTGCCCCGCCATCGATACCAGCGGCCACCGAGTGGATCGCGCCCCTCCTCTGCTCTCGACTTGTTTCGAACTCGAGAGCCCATCGACCTTGAAATTCTCCCCATAGCGAATGAACCGAGAATGATGCTGTGGCCCCCGGCATCTCGATGCCAAGAGCGACCTTCACAAAACAAGAACAATTTATTATTGCCATTCGATAATTTAACATCGAGAATTAGTCATTCCCAATGACACCGCAAGGATTTTTCATGAGTACTCGTAACAACGGATTGGCACTGCAGCGCATGCATTGGGTCGGACTACTGGCAGCGATTCTTGTCTGGGTCTTAGGGGTGACCGAGGTTGGTGGCAACGCTTCGATCTGGTTCTTCAAAACCGATGAAATGCTCGCGGCTCTACTCTACGCCTTCGCCGAAAACTCGCCGCAATTGCTTGATCCGTTTGTCGAAGGAGCGCTGCTTGCCCCCGACACATGGCTCTCGCCACTGGTCACTGCGCTGCTCGTCGTTCTGGATTTCCTGCCCGTTCTGCTTTCGACCTACGTACTTTGGCTGACAGGATTGTTTTTCCTGCGCTTGTCCCGCGGTGAAACCTGGACCGAGCGCAACATCACGGTGCTATGGCGAGTGGGAATTCTGTGCATCATTTCTCCGGCCGCCTACCCGCTGGTAGAGACCCTGCAAGGTTTAGCCCTGTCTATTGATCTGCCGCCAGGGGATCGTATTTTTCAGTTCTCGGTCGGTCTGTCTTCCACTTCTGCCTACGAGATTGTCAAAGGCGTATTGCTCTGTTTGTTTTCAATTATCATGCGCGATGCAAAAGTACTCAGCGATGAGCAAAGCCAATACATATAGAACAATACAATGACCATTATCGTCCGCCTTGACGTTGTCATGGCCACGCAAAAAATTCGCTCGAAAGAATTGGCCAGCCTGCTGGGCATTACCGAGGCCAACCTGTCATTACTGAAAAATGGCAAGGTCAAGGGCGTGAAAATGGCCACCCTGGACAAGCTCTGCGCAGCACTCGATTGCCAGCCAGGCGATTTGCTGGAATTTCAGAAGGACTGAGCCTTGCGCATCAGCGCGAGTTAATTGTCGCCAGTCCACAGCGTTTGACTCTTATTCAATCCTTAGTTTGTAAGGCGGCTTTGTCATGACCCGGTTTTTATTCTGCGCGCTGTTATCGCTGACAGCGTTGATCAGCGGCTGCGCCACGCAAATGGACGTGGCGCTAAATGCCACACCCGATCCGGATTATCATTTTGATCGAAAGGCGACTGTACTGGTGACGTCTGCGACTGGCAGCGACGAAAACGCTCTTAATGCCCGCTACTATCTTCGCGACATGGTTAATGCGTTGAAAGACAGGGGCTTCCAGGAGGTTTATACCGACGCCAGTCTGCCGAAGAAACATGCGCCGATAAAAATGACCATCAGCCTCGATGTCGGCAGCCGACAGGTGACTTACCGTTATACCGCCACCGAGTACGGGCAAGTGCCGACCAGCACCTCTACCGTGTGCAAGACCAGCAAGAAAAAAGACGACCGGCTGACGTGCACGAGTAAACCGAACACGACCTATGGCCCGGTAGGGACGTCAGAGCGCACCGGCTACACCACGCTCAGCACCTTCGTTGCCACTGCACGCGATGAAGTCAGTAAGCGCCCGGTCTACCTGCTTCGCGCTTCGTCCTATAACGAAGACTGCCAATCCTCCAGGGTCGAAGACTTTCTAGTGGAGCAAGGCTTGCAGAACCTGAACTTCGAGGACCGTGTACAACGCAACTACACCGTCACGATGCCCGAGGGTTACCGCTGCAAATAGGCTTTGCAGGGCAACTCACAGCCTCGGCTCAACCAGCATGAGCCGAGGCTGCGAACCGTTAGACATGCGGGTCTCCAGGCGCCTTGGTCGGCGCCGCGTATTGCGGCTTGAGATGGCCGTCCTGATCAAGTAGCCAGGCATCCATGATCTGCCGCACCACAGGGCCGGCGACACGACCACCGGCCTCGCCGTTCTCGATCATCACCGAAATCGCAATCTTCGGATGCTCGGCCGGCGCAAAGCCAACGAACAAGGCGTTATCGCGGTGGCGTTCAAGGGTTTTCTCGCGGTTGTAGCGTTCGCCTTGCTTGATCGCCACCACCTGCGCCGTACCACTCTTGCCAGCGATACGGTATTGCGCACCGGCCGCGGCCGCACGAGCGATGCCTCGGGCATCGTGCATCACCATCTGCATGCCGTGATTGACCTGTTCCCAATCTCGCGGATCCTTGAGCAGGATGTTCGGCATCGGATGCTCATCGACCGGGGCAACGCCATCGACGGTTTTGGCAAGGTGCGGCCGGTTCCATACACCTTTGTTGGCGATCAATGCCGTGGCCTGAGCCAGTTGCAGTGGCGTGACCTGCATGTAGCCCTGGCCGATGCCGAGGATGACCGTTTCGCCCGGGTACCAGGCTTGCCGGCGAGTCGCGCGCTTCCACGCTTGCGATGGCATCAGACCGGGAGACTCTTCGAACATGTCCAGAGAGACTTTCTCGCCGAGGCCGAACATCGCCATGTAATCGTGCAGACGATCAATACCGAGCTTGTGTGCCAGGTCATAGAAGTAGGTGTCGTTGGAACGCATGATCGCCGCGTCCATGTCCACCCAGCCGTCGCCGCTGTGGTTCCAGTTGCGGTACTTGTGATCGAAGTCCGGGAGCTGGTAATAACCGGGGTCGAAGACGCGCGTCTGCGGCGTCACCACACCGGCATCGAGGCCAGCGATGGCCACCTCTGGCTTGATCGTCGAGCCCGGTGCGTAGAGCCCGCGCAGTACGCGGTTGAACAGTGGCCGGTCGATCGAGTCTCGTAGTGCCGAGTATTCCTTGGAGCTGATGCCAGTGACGAACAGATTCGGGTCGAAGCTCGGATTGCTGACCATGGCCAACACTTCGCCGGTCGACGGATCAAGCGCTACGACAGAACCACGGCGGTCACCCAGTGCGGCTTCGGCAGCTTCCTGCAGCTTGATGTCGAGGCTCAGGACGATGTTCTGGCCGGGAACCGGGTCGGTGTGTTTAAGCACTCGGAGTACGCGTCCTTGGGCGTTGGTTTCCACCTCTTCATAACCGACGTGGCCGTGTAGCTGCGCTTCATAGAAACGTTCGATGCCGGTTTTGCCAATGGATTGAGTACCGCGATACTCGACCGAGTCGAGGGTTTTGGATTCTTTTTCGTTGATCCGGCCAACGTAACCGATCGAGTGGGCGAAGTGCGCGCCGAGTGGGTAATTGCGGACAAACTGCGGCTCGACATCCAGGCCCGGGAGGCGGAACTCGTTAACGGCCAGTACGGCAATTTGCTCCTCCGTCAGCTCATAGAACAGCGTCACCGGCGTAAACGGGTGGCGGGACTGCTTCATGGCTTTATCGAAGACTGTGCGATCTTCTGCAGGCAGGTGCAGGAGATTGATGACTTCGTCCAGTTCTTGATTGACGTCGGTCGCGCGTTCGCGGGTGATGGTCAGGTTGAAACTGGGACGGTTATCCGCGAGCAGCACACCATTGCGATCGTAGATCAAGCCGCGTGTCGGCGGGATCGGCAAGACGTGGACGCGATTGTTTTCAGAGATGGTCGAGTGGTAGTCGAATTCCACCACTTGCAGGATGTACAGGCGCACGACCAGGGCGCAACTGATGGCGAAGACGAACATGGCGCAGGCGATCAACCGTTTGTTGACCAGACGCGTCTCTTTTTCGTGGTCCTTGATCGGGATAGGTTCAGGCATTTCTACAGCAACTCTTTGACATAAATGAGTGCCGATCCGTGGGCATGACATCAGTCCGTTAAAAAACGAGCTGCACCATACCAAAAACTGCCCGGTCACTCAGAAGGAATTTCCCCAATGGCCATTTCTTGCGACGGTTGGGACAGCGGTGTCCCACGAAAACTTTCCTGCGGACAAAACAAAACCCCAACTGCTTTCGCAATTGGGGTTTCGGAATTTAATCTTGACGATGACCTACTCTCACATGGGGAAACCCCACACTACCATCGGCGATGCATCGTTTCACTGCTGAGTTCGGGATGGGATCAGGTGGTTCCAACGCTCTATGGTCGTCAAGAAATTCGGGTACCGAATCGTGGCCAGTTGGCCTCGCTTCAGCAAATTGGGTATGTGACAGCTTTCGGTGTTTGTGAACATCGAACTTTCGGTTCGTTTCGTCTTCACACACCGCAATCTGGCTTTTAAGCGCAAATTGCTTGGGTGTTATATGGTCAAGCCTCACGGGCAATTAGTATTGGTTAGCTCAACGCCTCACAGCGCTTACACACCCAACCTATCAACGTCGTAGTCTTCGACGGCCCTTCAGGGAACTCAAGGTTCCAGTGAGATCTCATCTTGAGGCAAGTTTCCCGCTTAGATGCTTTCAGCGGTTATCTTTCCCGAACATAGCTACCCGGCAATGCCACTGGCGTGACAACCGGAACACCAGAGGTTCGTCCACTCCGGTCCTCTCGTACTAGGAGCAGCCCCTCTCAAATCTCAAACGTCCACGGCAGATAGGGACCGAACTGTCTCACGACGTTCTAAACCCAGCTCGCGTACCACTTTAAATGGCGAACAGCCATACCCTTGGGACCGGCTTCAGCCCCAGGATGTGATGAGCCGACATCGAGGTGCCAAACACCGCCGTCGATATGAACTCTTGGGCGGTATCAGCCTGTTATCCCCGGAGTACCTTTTATCCGTTGAGCGATGGCCCTTCCATACAGAACCACCGGATCACTAAGACCTACTTTCGTACCTGCTCGACGTGTCTGTCTCGCAGTCAAGCGCGCTTTTGCCTTTATACTCTACGACCGATTTCCGACCGGTCTGAGCGCACCTTCGTACTCCTCCGTTACTCTTTAGGAGGAGACCGCCCCAGTCAAACTACCCACCATACACTGTCCTCGATCCGGATAACGGACCTGAGTTAGAACCTCAAAGTTGCCAGGGTGGTATTTCAAGGATGGCTCCACGCGAACTGGCGTCCACGCTTCAAAGCCTCCCACCTATCCTACACAAGCAAATTCAAAGTCCAGTGCAAAGCTATAGTAAAGGTTCACGGGGTCTTTCCGTCTAGCCGCGGATACACTGCATCTTCACAGCGATTTCAATTTCACTGAGTCTCGGGTGGAGACAGCGCCGCCATCGTTACGCCATTCGTGCAGGTCGGAACTTACCCGACAAGGAATTTCGCTACCTTAGGACCGTTATAGTTACGGCCGCCGTTTACCGGGGCTTCGATCAAGAGCTTCGCGTTAGCTAACCCCATCAATTAACCTTCCGGCACCGGGCAGGCGTCACACCCTATACGTCCACTTTCGTGTTTGCAGAGTGCTGTGTTTTTAATAAACAGTCGCAGCGGCCTGGTATCTTCGACCGGCATGAGCTTACGGAGCAAGTCCTTCACCCTCACCGGCGCACCTTCTCCCGAAGTTACGGTGCCATTTTGCCTAGTTCCTTCACCCGAGTTCTCTCAAGCGCCTTGGTATTCTCTACCCAACCACCTGTGTCGGTTTGGGGTACGGTTCCTGGTTACCTGAAGCTTAGAAGCTTTTCTTGGAAGCATGGCATCAACCACTTCGTCACCCAAAGGGTAACTCGTCATCAGCTCTCGGCCTTAAGATCCCGGATTTACCTAAGATCTCAGCCTACCACCTTAAACTTGGACAACCAACGCCAAGCTGGCCTAGCCTTCTCCGTCCCTCCATCGCAATAACCAGAAGTACAGGAATATTAACCTGTTTTCCATCGACTACGCTTTTCAGCCTCGCCTTAGGGACCGACTAACCCTGCGTCGATTAACGTTGCGCAGGAAACCTTGGTCTTTCGGCGTGGGTGTTTTTCACACCCATTGTCGTTACTCATGTCAGCATTCGCACTTCTGATACCTCCAGCAAGCTTCTCAACTCACCTTCACAGGCTTACAGAACGCTCCTCTACCGCATCATCCGAAGATGATACCCGTAGCTTCGGTGTATGGTTTGAGCCCCGTTACATCTTCCGCGCAGGCCGACTCGACTAGTGAGCTATTACGCTTTCTTTAAAGGGTGGCTGCTTCTAAGCCAACCTCCTAGCTGTCTAAGCCTTCCCACATCGT
>NZ_CP054880.1:1595000-2505000 GCF_013363935.1 Pseudomonas sp. 43A | reverse complement strand
GAACGGGCGATTTCCGCGCCCAAGGCCGGCAACGCGCAACCCGATTCAGGCTGCTCAACATGGGCCATATTCAAATAATGTTTAAGACAGCGCTCCAGACGCTCACGATCCTTCGCGCCCTCGCCTCCCAGTCGCTCGAGGCTTTGACATAACTCTCGCTCGACAATGGCAGTGAACAACGCATCTTTCGACGAAAAGTGGCTGTAAAACGCCGCACCGCTCAATCCAATAGCCTTCATCAAACCATCGACGCCCACCGTGGAAAACCCGGAGCGCTTTGCTGACAGCGCGCTGCTCTGCAATAGCTTTTCCCGGGTTTCCAGCTTGTGATTGGCGGAGTAACGCATGTATTTGCCCTCGAATCGACTGCCTTGACGTTGTCTGGATCCTAGCATAACGTTCGTTCACTTAACGATCGTTTGATAAAGGGGCTCACCCATGAATAACAAGAAGGTCGTATTGGTTGTCGGCGCTGGTGATGCCACGGGCGGCGCGATTGCCAAGCGTTTTGCCAAGGAAGGATTCATAGCCTGCGTCACCCGCCGCAGCGCCGACAAATTGCAGCCACTGGTGCACGCGATCAAGGCTGAAGGCGGCGAAGCCCACGGCTTTGCCTGCGATGCGCGCAAGGAAGAAGACGTCACCGCGCTGATTGAAGACATCGAAACTCGCGTCGGTCCGATCGAAGCCTTTGTGTTCAATATCGGCGCCAACGTGCCGTGCAGCATTCTTGAAGAAACCGCGCGCAAGTATTTCAAGATTTGGGAAATGGCCTGTTTCTCCGGTTTCCTCAATGCTCGTGAAGTGGCCAAACGCATGGTCACGCGCAATCGCGGCACGATTCTTTTCACCGGTGCCACCGCCGGACTTCGCGGCGCTTCCGGATTCGCCGCATTCGCCGGCGCCAAGCACGGTATTCGCGCACTGGCGCAAAGCATGGCGCGGGAACTGGGGCCAATGAACATCCACGTCGCCCATGTGGTGGTCGACGGCGCCATTGACACCGATTTCATTCGCAACAGTTTCCCCGAGAAGTACGCCACCAAAGATCAGGATGGCATCCTCAATCCCGAGCACATCGCCGAGAACTACTGGTATCTGCACAGTCAGCCACGGGATGCCTGGACGTTCGAGCTGGACCTGCGTCCCTGGAACGAACGCTGGTAAGCCCTCCATAACAATAACGACAGAGACGCGAAAATGACCAAAACCGTGGAGTTCTATTTCGACCTTGGCAGCCCTGCCACCTACCTGGCCTACACCCAATTACCAAAGATCTGCGCCGCGACGGGCAGTGAGCTGATCTACGTTCCAATGTTGCTCGGTGGTGTATTCAAGGCAACCGGCAACGCATCACCGGCGATGATTCCGGCGAAGGGTCGGTATATGTTTGAGGATCTGGACCGCTACGCGAAACGCTACGGGGTGCCGCTGAAATTCAATCCGCATTTCCCGATCAACACTCTGATGTTGATGCGTGCGGTTACCGGCATCCAGTTGCGCCAGCCAGCACGCTTTCAGGCGTTTATCGATTGTCTGTTCACGGCGCTATGGGTTGAAGGATGCAGCCTCGACGACCCCGCTACCGTCGCCGCCGTGCTGAGCAAACACGGCTTCGATCCGCAGGAAGTATTAGCGCTGACCAATGACGAATCCGTCAAAGCAAAGCTCAAGGAGAACACCGAAATCGCGGTTAAACGCGGTGTGTTCGGGGCACCCAGTATGTTTATCGGCAATCAGCTGTTCTTCGGCCAGGATCGGCTCGACTTCGTTGAGGAAGCCTTGCGCCAAGGCTAAGCGATCATTCAGGCGCTGCTAACAGCGCCTGAATTGCAACGGATCAGATAGCGACAGTGCGAGTATTCAACCATTCCAGCGCAGCACCCTCAAGCAATGGACTCAAGCGCTCACGCACTTGCGCGTGGTAGTCATTGAACCACTGTTTCTCTTCCTCCGTCAGCAGCGCCGGCAGCAGGCAACGCGTGTCGATCGGGCACAGCGTCAAGGTTTCAAACTTGAGGAACTCACCGAATTCGCTGCTGCCCGCCTCGCGGTTCATCGCCAGGTTTTCGATCCGCACGCCCCAACGACCCGGACGGTAGGTGCCTGGCTCGATCGAAGTAATCATCCCCGGCTGCATGGCCGTTTGCGGCGCAGGCGCGGCCTGGTAGGCAATGACCTGTGGCCCCTCGTGAACGTTGAGGAAGTAGCCAACACCGTGACCGGTGCCATGACCGTAATCCACGCTGTCGGCCCAGATCGGCGCGCGGGCAATGGCGTCCAGCAGCGGCGACAGAATGCCTTTCGGGAACTGCGCTCGCGACAGGGCAATCACGCCCTTCAACACCCGCGTGCAATCGCGCTTCTGCTCTTCGGTCGGTGTACCGACCGGCACCATCCGCGTGATATCCGTGGTGCCGCCCAGGTATTGGCCGCCCGAGTCGATCAGCAGCAAGCCGTCACCCTCGATGACTGCGTGTTCTTCTTCGGTCGCGTGGTAATGCGGCATCGCGCCATTGGCGTTGAACGCGGCGATGGTGTTGAAGCTCAGCGAGACATAATCCGGACGACGCTCGCGAGCAGCCGTGAGCTTCTCGTCGATGGTCAGTTCGGTAATGCGCTCGCGGCCCCAGGCCGATTCCAGCCAGGCAAAAAACTCGCACAGCGCCGCGCCGTCCTGCTCCATCGCTTTGCGGATGTGCCGAGCATCGGCTTCACTTTTCTGCGACTTGGCCAGCGTGGTCGGGTTCAAGCCTTCGACCAGTTTCACACCGCTGTCGAGGTTATCCAGCAAACCGCTGGTCACTCGCGCCGGGTCGACCAGCAGGCTCGCGCCACTCGGCACGGCACGTAGGGCATCGGCGACTTCGCTGTAATCACGCAGCGTCACGCCGTCCGTCTCGAGCACCGCGCGCAAATCCGCGTCAACCTTGCTTAACGCTACGAACAAAGTGGCCTGCTGCTGACCGATCAACGCAAACGAAACAAACACCGGGTTGAACGACACATCGCCGCCGCGCAGGTTGAACAGCCAGGCAATGTCATCCAGGGTGGCGATGAAATGCCAGTCAGCGCCCCGCTCTTGCAAGGTTTCGCGCAGTTTGGCGAGTTTTTCGCCACGGCTGACCGTCGCTTGTGGTGGCAGATGCTGATAGATCGGTGCATTCGGCAGGCTTGGACGATCACTCCAGACTTCTTGCAGCAGATCGATGTCGGTACGCAGACGTGCACCGCGTGCTTCCAGTTTGCTGCTCAGGGTACGCGCCGATGCCACGGCCATCACCGCACCGTCAACCGCGACCACGCCACCTTCCGGTGTCTTCTCGGCCAGCCAGTCCAGCGGGCTCGGCTGACCCGGTTGCAATTTGACCAGTTCAATGCCGCTGCCCTTGAGCTCCTTGGTCGCCTGTTCCCAGTAACGACTGTCGGCCCAGACGCCGGCGAAATCAGCGGTGACAATCAAAGTGCCAACCGAACCATGGAAGCCCGACAACCACTGCCGGCCCTGCCAGTAACCCGGCAGATACTCCGACAAATGCGGGTCGGCGGACGGCACCAGCAGTGCGTGAATGCCTTCGCGGCACATCAGTTCGCGGGTGTGCGCCAGGCGCTGGGGCACCGATCCGTCGGTCGAGGTCTGGGTACTCATCATGTCTCCTGCTAATCACTTCATCGTTATTGTTCGTAGCCGTTGGGGCGGCTCGTTTAAAGCCCTGTCGCCCAGAATGCCGGAGCACTGGCGCAGGCGGTCTTGATCAGTTGAACAGCCTTGTCGATATCTTCGGCGGTGGTGAAGCGGCCGAGGCTCAGCCGAATGGTGCGACCGGCCAGATGTGCGTCATGTCCCAGCGCCAACAACACGTGGGATGGCGCGTTACTCGCCGAGTTACAGGCCGAGGTCGCAGAAAATGCAATCGAATGACTCAGCGCCGCGCTGTTGAATTCGCCCTCACTGAAGGTCAGGCTCAAGGTGTGCGGGATGCGTTGAGTGGCGCAGCCATTGAGGCGTACGCCCGGCAGGCTGAGCAGTTGTTCTAGCAAGCGTTCGCGTAATTCGGCGATGGTTTTTTTCTCGGCCTCGAAGGCCTCGGCGGCCAAGGCAAACGCGGCGCCCATCCCGGCAATCTGGTGCGTTGCCAAGGTTCCGGAGCGCAGGCCGCCCTCGTGCCCACCGCCATGAATCTGCGCCTGTAAACGCTGTTGCGCGCGTGGGCCGACGTACAGCGCGCCGATGCCTTTGGGGCCGTAAAGTTTGTGCGCCGAAAACGACATCAGATCCACTGGCCATTGCTGCAGATCGATAGCCACTTTACCGGCGCCTTGCGCCGCGTCGACATGGAACAACGCCTCGCGACTGCGCACCACATCGCCAATTGCTTGAACATCGTTGACCGTGCCCAACTCGTTGTTGACCAGCATCAGCGACACCAGAAAGGTGTCCTCACGCATGGCTTCACTGACTGCTTGCGGGGTGATCAGGCCATTGGCGTCCGGCACCAGATAGGTTACGGCGATGCCGGCGTCCTGCAATTGGCGGGCGGTATCGAGGATCGCTTTGTGTTCAATCTGGCTGGTGATGATGTGGCCGCCGGATACCCCGCGCGCCTGAGCTACGCCTTTGAGGGCGAGGTTATTGGACTCGGTGGCACCGGAGGTCCAGACAATCTGCTGGGCTTGCGCGCCCACCAGTTCGGCGACCTGCCCGCGGGCCTGCTCGACCGTGTGCCGGGCCTGCTGGCCGAAAGCATGGGAGCTGGACGCCGGGTTACCAAAGTTACCGTGAAACCCCAGACACTCGATCATCACCTGGATGACCCGCTCGTCGACCGGGGTGGTGGCGGCGTAATCGAAATACAGCGGACGTGTGTTCATAAAAGACTCGCAGAGCGTGTTCCGGGATCAGGAGGCTCGTGTCTGCAAACGGCACGGCGCAGCCTTGTGAGCTGCGCGTCGGTTCGAGAGCGTCATCAATACCTGATCGGATGCCGTTAAAGAAGAACAACTTCATTTAAAAGTGCGTAGGAACGCTCCTGAAGCCGAGCTTAACAGGCATCCGGCCTGCGGTTGAAGCGATGCGTCAGCTAAAGCTTTCGAGAAGTAACGGGTACAGCGAAATCACCAGCAATGCGGCCATGCCCCAGTTGAACACGCGCAACCAGCGCGGATCCTTCAGCACATTGCGCAACAACGTCCCGCAGGCGGCCCAGACGCCGACGCTCGGCAGGTTGATGATGGCGAACACTGCAGCAATCACCACGACATTGGTGAAGTAGCCCTGCATCGGCGTGTACGTGCTGATGGCGCCGATGGCCATGATCCAGGCTTTGGGATTGACCCACTGAAAGGCAGCGGCGCCGAGATAGCTGATCGGCTTCGCCTCGCCTTCGGCGCTGTCGCCGACAGGCCCCGAGTGAGCGATTTTCCACGCCAGATACAGCAGATACGCCGCGCCGACATAGCGCAGAACCGTATAGAGAATCGGGTAGGTCTGAAACACCGCGCCGAGGCCAAAGCCCACGGCCACCACCAGAACGAAAAAGCCACAGGTAATTCCGAGCATATGCGGGATGGTGCGGTTGAAGCCAAAATTCACCCCCGATGCCAGCAACATGGTGTTGTTCGGCCCCGGCGTAATCGAGGTGACAAGGGCAAACAGGGCAAAGCCCAACAGCAGGTCAAGCGAGAGGTTCATGGCAGGCAATCCATCAGGGTCATTCAGGTGTTGACCCTATCCCACGCCGCCCGGCAAGCCCACGGACAGTTGGGTAAAACTTCCAGCAGTACAGTTTGTTTTCAGCTAGGACGACCGTGCAGCTGTACGGCACGTTCGGCGCTCATTTCAGCTTTTTTGTCGAACCGGGTCTGACCGAGCAGTTGGGCTTTTTTCGCGTGGTATTCATCGAAAGACAAGCCGCTGCGGTTCAGTGCTTCCATCGCCAATTCGCGGGATTCTTCATCGGTGTAAGGGCGCAGCTCCGGCGAAACATGTCCGGCACAACCGGCGAGCACGGAGACAGCGAGCAACAGGGAAACAGTCAGTAAACGATTCATGGGAGCGTCCTGGCGAGCAATGGGGAGTCGATGGACAAAGGCTACGCCCGGGCACGCTCACGCAGAAATCAACGCTTTCAATAGTGGCTATCAGGAATTCGACACAAAATGCCGCATATCTCCTAACGATCTATAAATATCAATTAACGTTCTTTTACGGAATAACAAACTGCCTTTATAACTCCATCCATGCGCTGCGCACTGTTGCTCCAGCAACTGTTGCTCAGCCAACACTGAATCAGCAAAGCGCCCCGCTACTCACAGGGGCGAACGCCACGCTGACGCTCAACGCCTTTTAAACCGGGGCTTCCAGGAATTGGTACAGCGTTTGCTCAGACCCGGTGACTCATTCACTGCTCGCTGAGCAACTGTTGAAAAAAGGAACTGATCATGTCGCGTCCCCTGAAAGTCGTCGCCCTCTCCGGCGGCACCTGGCGTCCGTCGCGCACTCTGGTGCTGACCCAGGCCTTGCTCGCCGAACTGGCCGGGCACTTGACCATCGAAAGCCATTTGATCGAACTCGGTGATATCGCTCGGCCGCTCGGCGGCGCGCTGTCGCGTCAGGAGCTCAGTGCCGAGGTTGAAGCCGAGTTGCAGGCCATTGAACAGGCCGATCTGCTGATCGTTGCCGCGCCGGTTTATCGCGGTTCCTACCCGGGCCTGCTCAAGCATTTGTTCGACCTGATCGACCTCAACGCACTGATCGACACGCCGGTGCTGCTGGCCGCAACCGGCGGCAGCGAACGCCATGCGCTGGTCCTCGATCACCAGTTGCGCCCGCTGTTCAGCTTCTTCCAGGCCATGACCTTGCCGATCGGCGTGTACGCCACTGAAGCCGACTTCGCCGATTACCAGATCACCAGCGAACTATTGAAGGCGCGCATCCGTCTGGCCGCCGAACGCGCGGCGCCGCTGTTCGCCACACAAATCAAACCCTTGCTGAAAATCGCCTGAGGAGCCGTTCATGGATGTTTTCTGGTTCCTGCCGACCCACGGCGACGGCCACTATCTGGGCACCACCCAAGGCGCACGCCCGGTCACGCTCAACTATTTGAAACAAGTCGCCCAAGCGGCTGACAGCCTCGGCTACCACGGCGTACTGATTCCCACCGGGCGCTCCTGCGAAGACTCGTGGGTCATCGCCTCGGCGCTGGTGCCGTTGACCGAGCGTCTGCGTTATCTGGTGGCGATCCGTCCGGGGATCATTTCGCCGACGGTATCGGCGCGCATGGCCGCTACCCTTGATCGACTGTCCAACGGGCGCTTGTTGATCAACGTCGTGACCGGCGGCGATCCGGATGAAAACCGTGGCGACGGCAGTTTCCTCAGTCACGCCGAGCGCTATGAAGTCACCGATGAATTCCTGAAGATCTGGCGCCGCGTGTTGCAGGGCGAGGCGGTGGATTTCGACGGCAAACACCTGAAGGTGCAGAACGCCAAAGCGCTGTATCCGCCGGTGCAAAAACCCTATCCGCCACTGTACTTCGGCGGCTCCTCCGATGCGGCGCATGATCTGGCCGCCGAACAGGTCGATGTCTATCTGACTTGGGGCGAACCACCGGCCGCCGTCGCGGAAAAACTCGCCGATGTGCGCGAACGCGCGGCGCGGCATGGGCGCAAGGTCAAGTTCGGCATTCGCCTGCATGTAATCGTGCGCGAGACCGCCGAAGAGGCCTGGAAAGCCGCGGACAAACTGATCGAACACATCAGCGACGAGACCATTGAAGCGGCGCAGAAGTCTTTCTCGCGGTTCGACTCCGAAGGCCAGCGGCGCATGGCGGCGTTGCACGATGGCCGTCGCGACAACCTCGAAATTGCCCCCAACCTGTGGGCCGGTGTCGGCCTGGTGCGCGGCGGTGCCGGGACGGCATTGGTCGGCGATCCGCAACAAGTTGCGGCGCGGATCAAGGAATACGCGGATCTGGGCATCGAGAGTTTCATCTTCTCCGGTTACCCGCACCTGGAAGAGGCTTACCGCTTTGCCGAGTTGGTGTTCCCGTTGCTGCCCGAGCCTTACGCGAGTCTGGCCGGGCGTGGCGTGACCAATCTGACCGGGCCGTTTGGCGAAATGATTGCCAATGATGTGTTGCCCACAAAAGCCAGTGCCTGAACCGGATCCCTTGCTCCCACAGGGGGCTGAGTTGATTCTTTGAGGAACACCGTGTGACCGCCAAACCGCAAAGTACATTGTTATCCCCGCTGCAGACCGCCCGCCAACTGGCCGCCGAGTTTGCCCTGACCGCCGTCGAGCGTGACGAGCGTGGCGGCACGCCGAAGGCCGAGCGCGATGCCCTGCGTGACAGCGGCCTGCTGGCCCTGAGCATTCCCACCCGCTACGGCGGCCTCGGCGCGAGCTGGAGCGAAACCCTGCAAGTCGTTCGCGAGTTCGCCAAGGTCGACAGTTCGATCGCCCACGTTTTCGGCTTTCATCATTTGATGCTCGCCACCGTGCGCCTGTTCTCGCGACCGGAACAATGGCAGCCGTGGTTCGAACAGACCGCGCGGCAGAACTGGTTCTGGGGCAATGCGCTCAACCCGCTGGACACCCGCACCGTGGTCAAGGATCTCGGCGGCTGGCGCGAATTTTCCGGAAAGAAAAGCTTCTGTTCCGGCGCCAGCGATTCACAGATGCTGATCGCCTCCGCCGTCGATGAAAGCGCCGGCGGCAAGTTGCTGATCGCGGCGATTCCCAGCGGGCGCAGTGGCATCACCCTGCACAACGACTGGAACAACATCGGCCAGCGCCAGACCGACAGTGGCAGCGCGACGTTTGAACGAGTACGCGTTGAAGAGTCGGAACTGCTCCTCGATCCCGGCCCGTTGAGCACGCCGTTTGCCTGTTTGCGGCCACTGATCGCACAGCTGACCTTCACACACATGTTTCTCGGGATTGCCGAAGGTGCTTTCGAAGAGGCGCGGCAGTACACCCTCAGTGAAACCCGTCTCTGGCACAAATCCTCGGCGCGCGATGTGCGTGAAGATCCGTACGTGCTCGCGCATTACGGCGAGTTCTGGGTGGCGCTGGAAGGCATTCGTCTGTTGGTCGAACACGCGGCGGCATTGCTCGATGAGGCCTGGGCCAAAGGCGCGAACCTCAGCGCCGAAGAGCGCGGCCATGTCGCCACCGCGATTGCCACCGCCAAAGTCGCTGCCAGCCGTCAGGGACTGGAAATTTGCAGCCGTTTGTTCGAAGTGACCGGCGCGCGTTCGACCCACGCCTCCCTGCGCCTCGACCGCCACTGGCGCAACCTGCGCACGCAAACTTTGCACGACCCGCTGGATTACAAACTCCATGAGTTGGGCGACTGGGCGCTGAATCAGTCGCTGCCGGTGCCGACCTTCTATTCCTGACCTGCCTGCATTTGAACTGAAAAGAAGGACGAGCCCATGCAACTGCTGACCCTACCGCCCTCCCCCGCGCTCGCCACGTCGATCCGCGCCACCGCGCAGGTCTTCGAAGACCCGAAGTCCCAGGCCCTGCTCGCGCATTTGCAACAGGTCGCGCCGAGTGAAGCGAGTGTGCTGATCATCGGCGAAACCGGGACTGGCAAAGAGCTGGTGGCGCGGCATATTCATAACCTGAGCAATCGCCGTCATCGGCCGTTTATTGCGGTCAATTGCGGGGCGTTTTCCGAATCGCTGGTGGAAGCGGAGTTGTTCGGTCATGAAAAAGGCGCGTTCACCGGCGCGCTGAGCGCCAAGGCCGGATGGTTCGAGGAAGCGGACGGCGGCACGTTGTTTCTCGATGAAATCGGCGACCTGCCGATGGCGATTCAGGTGAAATTGCTGCGGGTTTTGCAAGAACGCGAAGTGGTGCGGCTTGGCTCGCGCAAAAGCATACCCATCGACGTACGGGTACTGGCGGCAACCAACGTGCAACTGGAAAAAGCCATCAATGCCGGCAACTTTCGTGAGGATCTGTATTACCGCCTCAACGTGGTCAATCTGGAACTGAGCCCGTTGCGCGAGCGTCCCGGCGATATCCTCCCGCTCACTCGTCACTTCATCGAAGCCTACAGTCAGCGCCTCGGCTATGGACGCGTGAGTATCAGCCCCGGCGCCGAGCACAAGCTGCGCGCTTACAGTTGGCCGGGCAATATTCGCGAGCTGGAAAACGTCATCCATCACACGTTGCTGATCTGCCGCAACGGCGTGATCGAACGCGACGATCTGCGCCTGTCGAACCTGCGCATCGAACGCCCCGACGATCATGCCGGCACCGACGATTCACCGGAGGCGCTGCTGGAACAGGCCTTTCAAAAACTGTTTGCGCAACAAGCCGGCGCTTTGCACGAAAAGGTCGAAGACGCCTTGCTGCGCGCGGCGTATCGCTTTTGCCATTACAACCAGGTGCACACCGCAGCGCTGCTCGGTCTGAGCCGCAACGTCACCCGCACGCGTTTGATCAAAATCGGCGAACTGGCAGTGAACAAGCGGCGACTCACGGAAAACCTGCAAGGTGGGCGTTTGATCCAGTTATCGATCTAACCGACCAGGTTGCAGTGCAGCGCATCGTCGTGACTGCGGGCGATGCTGCTCAGCACCTGGAACGAATTGAAGGTCACGGTTTTCGCCTGATGGGTGTGGATCAGTTGCCAGAAATCCTGTTCGCCACTCTCGAAGCTGCGAAATGCCGCCTCCCCCGCCTCGCGGGTCTGCCATTGCAGAAAACTCAACACGCGCCGGCCGTCATCGCTGGCTTGCACGCTGGCGCTGACAAAACCGTCGTAGCGCTGAGCCAGGCGCTCGGTCTGCATTGATAGCGCAGTGACCAGGGCGGGTTGCTGTCGGGGTTCGATTTCAAATTCGATCAATTGGGTAAAACTGCGGTTGTTCATGGAAAGCCCCCACTCATCGTAAGACGAGCCTTGCGACTCGAAGGGCTGCAGGGTAAAACCTCTAGTTAAGTCAAGGTCAAGAGCATTTTTGCAATGATCACCAAGGAAACCGTGCACAAGCAACTCACCGTCGGTGAAGTCGCCGCACGCAGTGGTGTAGCCGTCACCGCCCTGCACTTTTATGAATCCAAAGGCCTGATCAAGAGCCAGCGCAACGCCGGCAACCAGCGGCGCTATCCGCGCGAAGTGCTGCGCCGGGTGGCCTTGATCAAGGTTGCGCAGCGGTTGGGGATTCCACTGGCGGAAATTGGCGAGGCGCTGAAAATGCTCCCGGACGATCGCGCACCGACGGCAGCAGACTGGAAAATCCTCTCGGAGCAATGGCGACGGGAACTGGACGAACGGATCGAGCAGTTGATGCTACTGCGCGACCGGCTCAATGGCTGCATCGGTTGCGGGTGTTTGTCGATGGAGGCCTGTCCGCTGCGCAATCAGGGCGATGTGCTGGGGGAACAGGGACCGGGGCCGCACTTTCCCAAAGACTGACGCTCGTCGGGCAAAAATTTGCACGGCGAGGACAGTTCTATAGTGAATCTTCCACAAATCCGGTGGAGCCACATCTCATAGAACAAAAAGTCAGGGAGAACGTCATGAGCGTCAAACCCATTCCCGAGGGGTATCACAGCATTACCCCGTACCTCGGCATCCACAAAGCCGCCGAGGCCATCGACTTCTATAAAAAAGCCTTCGGCGCGACCGAAGTCATGCGTTTGGCCATGCCCGACGGCGGCATCGGCCACGCCGAACTGCGCATTGGCGACAGCGCGATCATGCTCGGCTCGCCGTGCGATCAGGGGCCGTTGAGCAACCCGGACCAAGCAGTTTCGGTTGGTTTGCATTTGTATGTGACCGATGTCGACAAGTCGTTTCAACGAGCGCTGGATGCCGGCGCGACGACGGTGTCCGAGGTCAAGGATCAGTTTTATGGTGATCGTAGCGGGACGTTGAAGGATCCGTATGGGCATCTGTGGTTTCTGGCCACGCGCAAGGAAGATCTGACTGAAGAGCAGATCAAGCAGCGGGCGATGGAGATGTTTCAGCAGGGTTGAGAGTTGCAGTGTCTGCAATGGCGCTATCGCGAGCAGGCGAAGGCCTACAGGGGAACGCATTCCAACTGTGGGAGCGAGCTTGCTCGCGAAGGGGCCGGCACAGACAATGAAAAACCTCATCAACACACTTCATGAACCTGCCCACCACGCTTTGCCCCTTGCCGCAAACGCCGGACGATTTCAGGATGCAGCCAACCAGAACCCTGAACAAGGATCAGCCCGATGTTTGCCGGATTCCGCAAAGACCAGCGTCACGTCAATGGCGTCGACATCGCCTACCGCCTCGGCGGCAGCGGCCCCGGCCTGTTGCTGTTGCACGGCCACCCGCAGACCCACGTGATCTGGCACAAGATTGCCGAACAACTGGCCGAACACTTCACCGTGGTCGCCGCCGACCTGCGCGGTTACGGTGACAGCAGTCGCCCGGCGGCCGATGAGTTGCACATTAATTACTCGAAACGCGAAATGGCCCGCGACAATGTCGAGCTGATGCAGTCGCTGGGCTTCGCGCAGTTTTCGATTCTCGCCCACGACCGTGGCGCACGGGTTGCCCACCGCTTGGCGCTCGACCACCCCGCCGCCGTGCAGCGCATGATGCTGCTCGACATCGCGCCAACCCTATCGATGTACGCGCAGACCAACGAAGCCTTCGCCCGCGCGTATTGGCACTGGTTTTTCCTGATCCGTCCGGCGCCACTGCCGGAGACCTTGCTCGAAGCCGATCCCGAAGCGTATTTGCGCAGCGTGATGGGCAGCCGCAGCGCCGGACTCAAGCCGTTTACCGATGCAGCCTTCAATGAATACCTGCGTTGCCTGCAACAACCGGGCAGCGCCCGTGGCATCTGCGAGGACTATCGCGCCAGCGCCGGCATCGACCTTGAGCACGACCGCGCCGACATCGCCGCCGGGCATCACCTGAATCTGCCACTGCGCGTATTGTGGGGCGCCGAAGGCACGGTCGGGCGCTGCTTCGATCCGCTCGAGGAATGGCAGCAAGTGGCGGCCAACGTCAGCGGTCAGGCATTGCCCGCCGGCCATTACCTTGCCGAAGAAGTCCCCGAACTGTTGCTTGCCGAAGCCCTGGCCTTTTTGCGCTGACCGGAACCACTGGATCCCGGTGCTATGCTGGCGGCTTCTGCCGCCAGTGTTCGTGTTGACATGTCCCAGAAGAAAGACACCGTGCCCCTGCCCGAAGACTTGCGTGTGCTGCTTACCGTGATCCGCAAGAACGGCTTTGCCGCCGCAGCGGATGAATTGGGCCTGTCACCGGCCTACGTCAGCAAACGCATCCAGATTCTTGAAACCACCCTCGGAACTCGCCTGTTGCACCGCACCAGCCGTCGCGTCTCGCTGACCGAGGATGGCGAACGCGTGCAGCGCTGGGCATTGCGCATTCTCGATGACTTCCAGCAACTGCACGACGAACTCTGCGACGCCCACGACAGCCCGCGCGGGCGTTTGCACATCTGCAGCAGTTTCGGTTTCGGGCGCAATCACGTCGCGCCGGCGGTGTCGTTGCTGGCCGAACGTTACCCGCAACTGGGGATTCGCCTCGACCTGTTTGACCGCGTCGTGGACATCATCAACGAAGGCTTCGACCTGGAGATCCGCGTCGGCGATGACATTCCCGGCCAACACATCGGCCGGCGTCTGGTCAGTAACCGGCGGGTGCTGTGCGCCGCTCCCGGTTATTTGCAACGGCGTGGCACGCCGCAAACGCTGGACGACCTGCAGCAGCACGATTGCCTGGTGATCAAGGAGCGCGACAATGCCTTCGGTATCTGGAATCTGGATCGCGATGGCGGCCAAGAGAACGTGCGGGTCAGCGGGCCGTTGTCGTCCAACAATGGCGAGATTGTTTTGCAATGGGCGCTGGACGGGCGCGGGGTGTTGTTGCGCTCGCTGTGGGATGTGAAGCCGTTGCTGGAACAAGGGCGGTTGGTGCAGGTGCTGGACGATTACAGCCAGAGCGCCAATGTCTGGGCGGTGTACCCGACGCGGCTGGCTCATTCCGGCAAGTTGCGCGCGTGTGTGGAGTTTTTGCAGGCGCATTTCAAAGGCTTGTCGCTGTAACCCGAAACCACACAAAACCCTGTAGGCCTTCGCCTGCTCGCGATAGCGGTGTGTCAGATACAACAATTCTGACTGATCCGCCGCTATCGCGAGCAGGCTCACTCCTACAGGGGGATCAGCGGTGGGTCAGGAGAGCCAAGGGTTGTTGGCCAGATGTTGGCGTTCGAAGGCTTTGATCTGTTCGCGCCGTTGCAGGGTACTGCCGATGGCATCCAGGCCGAGCAGCAGTGCAGTTTTGCGCAGGGTATCGATCTGGAAATCGATCACGCTGCCATCCGCCAAACCAATCTGCTGCGCCTCCAGATCGATACTGATCCGCGCCGTCTCAGGCTCACCGACAAGCCGCCCGATGCGCTGCACCTGCGCCTCTTCCAGGGTGATCAACAACACCCCGTTACGCTGGCAGTTGTCGTAAAAGATCCCGGCGAAACTGCTGCCGATCAACGCGCGGATACCCATCTGCTGCAAACCCCAAACCGCATGTTCGCGACTGGAACCGCAGCCAAAATTCGGCCCGACAACCAGGAAACTTGCGCCCTGCCACGCCGGTTGGTTCAACACGAAGTCGGGGTCGGGCTGGCCATCGCGCAGAAAGCGCAGATCGAAAAACAGCCCGTGATCGAGTCCCTGCCGGTCAATGCCTTTGAGAAACTGCTTGGGCATGATTACGTCAGTGTCAACATTGGCCGCCAATAACGGCGCGGCCTGACCGCTGACTTCAGTGAAAGGTTGCAGGCTCATGGGCGTTCTCCAAAGTGGCGGATATCGGTGAGTCGACCACTGATGGCCGCCGCAGCGACCATTGCCGGGCTCATCAAATGGGTGCGGGCGCCGGCGCCCTGCCGGCCTTCGAAGTTGCGGTTGGTGCTGGATGCGCAGCGGTCGCCGGGCGCGAGCACGTCGTCGTTCATCGCCAGGCACATCGAGCAGCCGGACTGCCGCCATTCGAAACCGGCGTCGATAAAGATCTGCGCCAACCCTTCGGCTTCGGCCTGCGCGCGAACTTCGCTGGAACCGGGAACGATCATCGCCCGCACATGTTCGGCGACTTGCTGACCGCGCACGACGCTGGCGGCATCGCGCAAGTCTTCGATCCGCGCATTGGTGCACGAGCCGATAAAGGCGTGGCTGATGACGATATCACTGAGCGCCATGCCCGCTTCGAGCCCCATATAGTTGAGGGCACGACGCATGTCCTGACGCAGGATCGGGTCGCTGATCGCTTGCGGATCCGGCACCCGCGCTCCGATGGCGGCGGCCTGATCGGGGCTGGTGCCCCAGGTGACCATCGGTTCCAGCACGCTGGCATCCAGATGAATCTCGCGGTCAAACACCGCGCCCGGATCACTGCGCAATTCACGCCACTTCTTCACGCCCCGTTCCCAAAGCTCACCTTGCGGCGCGCGTGGCTTGCCCTTGAGATAGGCGAAGACTTTTTCGTCCGGCGCCATGAATGCGCCGCGCGCGCCGGCCTCGACGGCCATGTTGCAGATGGTCATGCGCGCTTCAACGCTCAAGGCATTGATGGTCGAGCCGCAGAATTCAATGGCGTAACCGCTGGCCCCGGAAGCGCCGATGCGACCGATCAGGGCCATGATCACGTCTTTGGAGGTCAGGCCCGGCGCCAGATCGCCGTCGACAGTCACGCGCATGCTTTTCAGACATTTGTAGACCAGCGTCTGCGAGGCCAGCAGATGCTCGATCTCGGATGTGCCAATGCCGAAACCGAAGGCGCCGAGCGCGCCATAGGTGGTGGTATGACTGTCGCCAGCAGCGATGACCATGCCCGGCAGAATGAAACCCTGCTCCGGCGCGATCACATGTTCGATGCCCTGACGTTTATCGAGAATGTCCAGCAACTCGATGCCAAAGTCCCGGCAGTTCTCCGCCAGATACGAGACTTGCCGCGCGCCGCCCGCATCAGGCATTGCCGCGATGCGCACAGGCGTGGTCGGGTTGACGTGATCAACCACCGCCAGCGCCGTGCCCGGCCGCCAGACATCGCGCTTGGCCGCGCGCAAACCGCTGAAGGCCTGCGGGCTGGTGTATTCGTTGATCACCTGGCGATCGATGTACAACAGGACATGGCCCTGATCGTCGAGGCGGTACACCGTGTGCGAATCGATGTGTTTGTCGTAGAGGGTTCTGGCGGTCATCAGGGCGCTCACTCAGGCAATCAGGGTGATTTCCATCATAGGCAGCGCGCAGCCGCCATCAATTGCCTGACAGTGATGGCGTGGATCATGAATCGTGTTTGATCCCATGCACGCAGCAAAAACCTGTGGGAGCGAGCTTGCTCGCGAAAGCGGTGGATCAGGCAACGGATGAAGTGACTGACCCGGCGCCTTCGCGAGCAAGCTCGCTCCCACAAGGGGATTTGTGGTGATCGGGGAATTGGGAAACATTTGCTTTCATATCATCTTTCGGGATTTACCTCGCTCATCCGTCCTATAGAGATGCAGGCCGTTCGCGTAGGCAAAAGCCACGTCCGGTCCTCCGGGGACTCCCGTGCTGCGAAGCCCGTAGCTACGCGCCCTTTCACCGCTATCAAGACGCGCAATCATGTCGAAGAAATCCCGCTCCAAACTGTGGTTCCTCGTTCATAGCTGGCTGGCATTACCGATCTGGTTCTTTGTCCTGATCGTCTGCGTCACCGGCACCCTGGCGGTGGTCAGTCAGGAGATCGTCTGGCTGGCCAACCCGCAGATGCGTGCCAGCCAGCCAGCGGACGATGCGCCGCGACTCGGTTATGAGGAAATCATAACGGCCATCAAAACCGCAGAACCGCTGGCACTGGTGCAACGCATCAGCCGCCCGGACGAATCCCATTTCGCTCTTGATGTCACGCTCAGCTATCCGGACGGGCGATCGTTGGTGACCTACGTCAACCCGTATACGGGTGTTATTCAGGGTACGGCACCGCAATTCAATTTCCAGGCATTCACCCGCGCCCTGCATGGCTGGTGGCTGGTGCCTTTCACCAACGGTTACAGCTGGGGCTGGTATCTGGTATCGGCCCTGAGCTTTCCGCTGCTGGCATCGCTGATTACCGGGCTGGTGGTCTATAAACGGTTCTGGAAAGGCTTTTTCAGCCCAACGCTGCGTTTTCGTCACGGTGCGCGGATTTTCTGGGGTGACTTCCATCGCCTGAGCGGTATCTGGTCGATCTGGTTCATCGCGGTGATTTCCATCACCAGCACCTGGTTTCTGATTGAAGCGGTGCTGTCCGACAACCACATTTCCATTTCCAGCGAAGCGATCATTCCAGCCATGGCCCGTGACAGCGTGCCATTGACCGTCGATGGTCTGCCACCCGCCCGGATCAACCTGGATCGCGCCATCGAAATCGCCCAGCAAAAAATCCCCGGGCTGGAAGCCAGTGACATCAACATGCCGTTCAATGCCTACAGCCACCTCGATATCCGCGGTCGCGGCTGGTATCCCCTGATGTTCCAGAGTGCAACACTCAATCCCTACAGCGGCGATATGGCGTCTTCTCGAGTGCTGTCCGACCGCTCCTCGCTGGAATTTGTCACCGAATCCATGCGCCCGCTGCACACCGGTGATTTTGGTGGACTGTGGATCAAGCTGATCTGGTTCTTCTTCGGATTGATCCTGAGCATGATGGTGCTCAGCGGTTTGTTGATCTGGACCAAACGCACCGCCCTGGCCACCGCCAACGCGCTCAAACGCGAGAACAAGAAGCAACGCGCCAAGGCGCAACCACTCGTCAACCGTGAACCTTCGGAGGCCAGCCTGTGAGCAAGATCACCACCGCCCCTCAGCCTTCACGACTGAACCTGTTCTGGCACAAATGGCGCTTTCACATCAACGTTCTGTTGTTGC
Source organism: Pseudomonas sp. 43A (assembly GCF_013363935.1). Lineage (NCBI taxonomy): Bacteria > Pseudomonadati > Pseudomonadota > Gammaproteobacteria > Pseudomonadales > Pseudomonadaceae > Pseudomonas > Pseudomonas sp. 43A. The sequence continues at coordinate 2,487,083 of NZ_CP054880.1, read as the reverse complement.
TGATCCCACTAGGATTCATGCCCAAATACTTCGCCGACGCGGCGCTGTTTCGCGGCGACGCCGGCCTGGGCGAGCGTGAAATCGGTGAAATACAGGTCGGCCCGTGGAGCCTGCGTCTGGCCGAACTGCGCAATGAAGCGCCACGCTCCGACGGCCCCGCCGGTTACCTGAAAGCCTTCAGCGCCGCGCTATGCACCGCCTGCGTCGAGCCGGTCAAGGCAACTTACCTGCGTATTGGCAAACCGCGCAGCCTGCGCGCCGCCGGGGTGATTTTCTTCGGCACGCCTTACCGCATGGGTACGCAACTGCCGGTCCCGGTAAAAACCCCGGCCGACGCCGAACTGTGGATCACCATGGAAGGCTGGGACGGCAGCATGCATCAAGCCTCGATTCCCCTGAGTCAGGCCTCCCCCGCCACCATCGCCTGGCTGAACAAACAAGGAGCCAAACCATGACCCGCTCTCACCGCCCTTTGCGCCTGCACCTCAGTGCTGCGCTGCTGGTGCTGAGCGCCGGCTTCAGCGCCGGCGCCCTCGCCCACAACCCGATGTGCGAATGCAAAGCCATCGATGCCGAGCAGATCAAATGCACCGGTGGCTTTTCCGACGGCAGCGGTGCGCCGGGGGTGACTCTGGATGTGATCGGCTACGACGAAACCATTCTGGTGCCGGGCAAGCTTGGCAGCGACTCGACCCTGACGTTCAAGAAACCTGGCGCCGAGTTCTATGTGCTGTTCGACGCAGGCCCAGGCCACGTGGTTGAAATCGACCAAGCGGATATCGAATCCCCATGAGTACGCCAACCACACAAATCGTGCGCCCGGCCGGTGCCGGCCATGAAACCCTCAATGTCCTGCTGTTGTGCCTGTTGATCCTCGCGGTCGCCGGCTCTGTCGTCGCGTGGCGTGGGGTTTCCCATGAACCGGATCCCGTCGCCAGCCACCAGTTCGACGCGCGCCGCGACCTCAGTGCTGCCGAGCAAGGCATCTACGCCGACCTGCGGGTGACCTTCGACGAAATCCGCTTGCTGCGCGAAGAACAGCAAGCGCTGCCGACACCGCAAAATCTGGCCGACGAAGGCTTCGCGCCGTTTGCCCAGGACGCGAGTTCGGTCAGCCGTGGTGGTCATGCCTGGCAGCTACTGGCGAACACCGCCTATTTCGGCCATAGCCAAAACCCGGCCATCGCCGGCTCGTTCGTCATGCTGCTGAACAGCGATGACAAGGCTGCGCCAGATATCTGGCTCAACCGCGATGCCAGCCTGCAAGCGCCCACCGAATTGACCGAAGCCGCGCTGTCCGCCGCCGGCTGGAAACAGATCGTCGCGCAATACGATGCCGGGGTTACCCGCGAACATCGCCATTGATTCCTCGCCCTCATCCGAGAGAAGACCGCTTGCCCATGTCTATTTCATCGCCTCGCCGTCCATTGTTGCGTCTGTTCCTGCTCGGCCTCTGCGCCTGCCTCCTCAGTCCACTGGCCAGCGCCGATCAGGCCAAACGCCTGCGCATCGGCATCACCCTGCACCCTTATTACAGCTATGTGGCGAACATCGTTGGCGACAAGGCCGAGGTAGTGCCGCTGATTCCTGCCGGTTTCAACCCGCACGCCTACGAGCCGCGCGCCGAGGACATCAAACGCATCAGCGGGCTGGATGTGATCGTGCTCAACGGTGTCGGTCATGACGACTTCGCCGACCGCATGATCGCCGCCAGCGAAACGCCGAACATCAAGACCATCGAAGCCAACGAAAATGTACCGCTGCTGGCCGCCACCGGGGTTGCCGCACGCGGCGCCGGCAAAGTAGTCAATCCGCACACGTTTTTGTCGATCAGCGCCTCCATCGCCCAGGTCAACAACATTGCCCGCGAATTGGGCAAGCTCGATCCGGACAACGCCAAGACCTACACGCAGAATGCCCGCGCCTACGGCAAACGCCTGCGGCAGATGCGCGCCGATGCCCTGGCCAAATTGACTCAGGCGCCGAACGCCGAACTGCGCGTGGCCACGGTACACGCGGCTTACGACTATCTGCTGCGTGAATTCGGCCTGGAAGTGACCGCTGTGGTCGAACCGGCGCACGGCATTGAGCCAAGCCCGAGTCAGTTGAAAAAAACCATCGATCAACTGCGCGAACTCGATGTGAAAGTGATCTTCTCGGAGATGGATTTCCCCTCCACCTACGTCGAAACGATTCAGCGTGAATCCGGCGTCAAACTGTACCCGCTGTCGCACATTTCCTACGGCGAATACACCGCCGACAAGTACGAAAAGGAAATGACCGGCAACCTCAACACCGTGGTGCGGGCGATTCAGGAGTCTGGCGCATGACTTCCAGAGAAAACCTTTCCCCCGAAAACACCGAGTCCCCTGTGGGAGCGAGCTTGCTCGCGAAGGCGTCGGGTCAGCCAACATCCTTATCGAATGACACACCGCATTCGCGAGCAAGCTCGCTCCCACAGGTCTGTGGGCCGACGCTAGAATTTGCGGAAGTCAGTCTGACGCTCGGCCGCACAACCATTCTCGACAAGGTCACCTTCCAGGTGCAGCCCGGCAGTGTGCACGCGCTGGTCGGCCCCAACGGTGGCGGCAAGAGTTCACTGATCAAGACCCTGCTCGGGCAGATGCCCCATCAGGGCCAGCTCAGCCTGCAATGGCCCGGCGAACCCGGCACCATCGGTTATGTGCCGCAGGCGCTGGAGTTCGATCGCGGCCTGCCAATGACCGTCGACGATTTCATGGCCGCCATGTGTCAACGACGACCGGCGTTTCTCGGTTTGAGCAAGCGTTACGCCGGCGCCATTGGCGAAGCGCTGGAACGCGTCGGCATGCAGGACAAACGCAAGCGGCGCATGGGCGCGTTGTCCGGCGGTGAGCGGCAGCGTGTTCTGCTTGCACAAGGCTTGATTCCGGCACCGCAACTGCTGGTGCTGGATGAGCCGATGTCAGCCCTCGATGAAGCCGGGATTCAGGTGTTCGAGCGCCTGCTCAATGACTGGCGTGCGGCGGGCATCACGGTGTTGTGGATCGAGCACGATCTGGAGGCGGTCGGGCGTCTGGCCAGTCGCGTTACCGGCCTGAACCGTCGCGTGCTGTTCGACGCCACGCCACAACAGGCGCTGACCCCGGAACGTCTGCTCACGCTGTTTTCCACCCATCCACGGAGCGCTGCCTGATGAGTTACGAAGCCTTTCGTTTGATGGTGCAAGGCTGGGCCTCGTCCGGCTATCTGCCGGAAGCGCTGGCCTACGGTTTTGTGGTCAATGCGCTACTTGCCGGGCTGCTGATCGGCCCGGTACTCGGCGGCCTCGGCACGCTGGTGGTGGTCAAGCGCTTCGCATTTTTTTCCGAAGCGGTGGGCCACGCAGCATTGACCGGTGTGGCCATCGGCATTCTGCTTGGCGAGCCTTACACCGGACCGTACGGCAGTCTGTTCGGTTACTGCCTGTTGTTCGGCATCCTGCTCAATTATCTGCGCAACCGTACTGGTCTGGCGCCGGACACCTTGATCGGCGTGTTCCTCTCAGTGTCGCTGGCACTGGGCGCGAGTCTGCTGCTGATTCTGGCGGGCAAGATCAATGTGCACATTCTCGAGAACGTGTTATTCGGCTCAGTGCTGACGGTTAATGGCAACGATCTGGCGGTGCTGGCCATTGTCGGTTCGCTGGTCATGGCCCTCGCCTTGCCGCTGTACAACCGCATCATGCTCGCCAGCTTCAACCCGCAACTGGCGGCCGTGCGCGGGGTGGCGGTGAAGACCCTGGATTATCTGTTCGTGATTCTGGTGACGCTGATCACCGTGGCAGCAGTAAAAGTCATTGGTGCGATTCTGGTCGGTGCACTGCTGGTGATTCCAGCGGCGGCGGCGCGTTTGCTCAGCCAGTCGCTCAAGGGCTTCTTCTGGTGTTCGGTGCTGATCGCCACGGTCAGCACGTTGTGCGGGATTCTTGCGCCCATCGTGTTCGATCTGCCGATCCCATCCGGCGCCGCGATCATTCTGGTCGCCGGCATTGCCTTCGCCCTCGCCGCCATTGCGCGCGGGGTTGTCCCGAGCCTGAAAGGGAATCTTGGATAAATGACTTTTTCACTGCGCAAACTGACCCTGGCCATGACCCTGTGCGGCGTGATCTGCACGCCATTGATGGCTGCCGAAAGCGCCAAACCGCTGCGGGTGCTGGCCTCGTTGCCCATCACCTTTGGCTTGGCGGAAGCGCTGCTTAAAGGCACCGATGTCAATCTTGAACGGGCGGCGCCGGCGAACCTGCCGGGCAGTCGTCAGAGCGCCTATTTCACGGGACGTGGCGCTCCGGCATTGAGCAAACTGGCCACTGCTGCCGACGCCGTGATTGGCGTGCGCTCGCTGTGGCCGGATGATCAGTTGTACCCGATTGCCCGCCGCAGCAATATCCGCATCGTTGAAGTCGATGCGGCGCGCCCGGTCGACGGTGCCCTGCCGGGCATTGCCGTACAACCGGATCTGAAGGTCGATGGCTTGAACAGTCAGCCATGGCTGGCCAGCAACAACATGGGACGCATGGCGGATGTGCTGGCGGCGGATCTGGTGCGCCTGGCACCAAGTGCCAAGCCTGCGATCGAGGCGAATCTGGCGACGTTGAAGCAACGTTTGCTGAAGCTCAGCGCCGATAGCGAAGCGCGTCTGGCCAGCGCTGACAATCTGAGTGTGATGAGTTTGAGCGATCACTTCGGCTATCTGATCGGCAGCCTCAATCTGGAGCTGATCGGCGAGGATCCACGACCTGATACCGAGTGGACGGCTGAGGATCTGAAAAAACTCACGGCAACGTTGAAGGACAATGAGGTGGCGGTGGTACTGCATCATCGGCAGCCGTCGGAGCCGGTGAAAGCGGCAATTGCCGAGTCGGGTAGCCATCTGGTGGTGTTGAGCACCGATGCGGCGGATCCGGTGGCGGAGCTGCAAGGCAATGTTGATTTGCTGCTTAAGGGTTTGAGCGGGGCTTAATTTCAGCTGAAACCGCGTTATCGTTCTTCGCGAGCAAGCTCGCTCCCACAGGGGTTTGTGCACGATACAGATCCCATGTGGGAGCGAGCCTGCTCGCGAAGAGGCCAGCCCAGCCAACACAAATCCAAGGCAATAAAAAACCCGCTGACTGTCACCAGTCCAGCGGGTTTCTTTTTGCTCGGCCGCTTATTGCACGGCGGCCTGCCCTTCCATCTTCTGGCGCAGGCTCAGCGGACGCATGTCAGTCCAGACTTCTTCGATGTAGGCCAGGCATTCCTTTTTCAGGCCGCTCTTGCCCACGGTGCGCCAGCCTTGCGGCACGGCTTTGTAATCCGGCCAGATCGAGTATTGCTCTTCGTGGTTGACCACGACCTGAAAGAGGATGTCCTCGCGGTCGAATACTGACGTCATGCTGGTTCTCCATCGTTGTAAGGGTGGGCTGCACGCGGGGTGCAGCCGGGTATGTAGAAAGAACGTTCGGCGCGGCGAAAAATTTACAGCGCTGCGGTTGCGGCGGCCAAAGCACGGCCAAAGATTTCCGCGACACGGTCGACTTCGGCAGCGGTAATCACCAGCGGCGGCAGGAAACGCACTACCGCACCATGGCGACCGCCCAGTTCCAGAATCAACCCACGCTTGAGGCATTCGCGCTGTACCAGCGGCGCCAGCCGCGCAAACGCCGGTGGATGACCGAGCGCATCCGGTGTGCCGTTCGGCTCGACCAGTTCGACGCCGAGCATCAGGCCACGACCGCGAATATCACCCAGTTGCGGGAAGTCGCGTTGCAGGATGCGCAGGTGCTCGCTGAGGCGTTCACCCATGGCAGCAGCGTGCTCGCAGACCTTGTGCTCAACCAGATAACGCATCACCGCAGAACCGGCAGCCATGGCCATCTGATTGCCACGGAAGGTGCCGGCGTGCGCACCCGGTTGCCAGGTGTCGAGCCAGTCGCGATAGACCACCACGGCCAACGGCAGGCTGCCGCCGATGGCTTTGGACAACACCACCACATCCGGGGTGATGTCGGCGTGTTCAAAGGCAAACATTTTGCCGGTACGGGCGAAACCGCTCTGGATCTCGTCGACGATCAGCGCCACACCGGCCTTCTCGGTGATCCGGCGCAAGCCGCGCAGCCACTCGATATCCGCCGGAATCACGCCGCCCTCACCCTGCACCGCTTCGACGATCACCGCAGCGGGCAGTTGCACGCCGGCCTCGGGGTCGTTGAGGAGGTTTTCCAGGTAACTCAGGTTGGCCTTCACGCCTGCTGCGCCACCGAGGCCGAACGGGCAACGGTAGTCATACGGGAACGGCATGAACTGCACGCCATTGCTGAGCAAGGCACCCAACGGCTTTTTCGGCCCCAGGCTGCCCATCAGACTCAGCGCACCCTGGCTCATGCCGTGATAACCACCGGAGAACGACAGCACGGTGCTACGCCCGGTCGCCGTGCGTACCAGCTTCAGCGCCGCTTCCACGGCATCGGTGCCGGTCGGCCCGCAGAACTGGATTTTCGCTTCAGCCGCGAGGGCGGAAGGCAGCAGGCCAAACAGATCCTGGACAAACTGATCCTTGACCGGCGTAGTCAGGTCGAGGGTGTGCAGCGGCAATTCATCGGCCAGCACCTGCTGGATCGCTTCGATCACCACTGGGTGGTTATGCCCCAGCGCCAGCGTGCCGGCACCGGCCAGACAGTCGATGAAGGTGCGCCCTTCGACGTCTTCGACATACAAGCCTTTGGCGCGCTTCAGGGCCAGCGGAATGCGCCGTGGATAGCTGCGCGCGTTGGATTCCTGTTGAGCCTGACGGGCCAGCAATGGCGATTCATTGAACTGGTACAACGTTTCGGCCGGTGCCGAAATAACCCGGGCCGACGACTCTTCGATAAGGCTGGTGGCGACTGACATCTCTCGACCCCTCAATTGGCTATGGATAGTGACCAAAACAGCACACCGGACAGGTGCGCATTCCGATCACGGGGCGCACTTGCAGGTTTTCCTGTTCTGGAAACGCTTAAGGGGCTCGAGGATTTAGCCCGTGATCGAGTTGTCAGCCCGGCAATGCCAACGGCTTGTGCATGGGCAGGGTTTGCAAGCCTTGGTATTCGAAGGGCGGCGCAGACTCGCGATAACCCAGACGCCGATAAAAAGCGCGGCCGGTGCGCGTGCTGTTGAGGTCAGCGTGAAGCACTCCGCGAACCCGCAACCAGCCCTCCAGATCCTGCATCAGCGCCCGCCCGACGCCGCGCCGAAAGGATTCCGGCTGCACGTAACACAACGAAATGTCGCCACCGGCCTGGGCCATGCCGACACCGACCGGTTTGTCCTCAAGCAAAGCGAGACACAGGTAGAACAACGGGTCGGCGAGCCGCACACTGATGAAGTCGGCCGATTGCTGGCCGATCCATGTGCTGACGAGTGGCGGATCGTTACGGTGGTCGAGCGCACAACCGATACGGATAGAACGCTCGATGATGCGGCTGATGATGCCGGCGTCGGCCAGTTTGGCCGGACGAATGCAGATGAGTGCTTCCATGGCGCAGTTCCCTCAATCCATTGAGTCAAAGCTGCGTCGACCTTACCCCCACCCCAGCCGGATAGCGAACGTCTAGAAGTTACATTTGATGTGTCTGGCAGCTCCTACACAGGCTGTGCTGGAATCAGACAGGCTGCAACGGCATGGTCAGCTCGACCCGCAAGCCATCCGGGCGGCTGTCGAAATGCAGGGCGCAGTCGCAACGCTGAACGATCGCCTGGACAATCGCAAGGCCGAGGCCGCAACCGGTGCTCTGGCCGTTGCGCCAGAAGCGTTGGGTCAGGTGTTGCAAGTCATCCGGCGCAATCCCCGGCCCGTGGTCGCGCACGACAAAACGTACACGGTTGCCAATGGTTTCCAGACTCAGCTCAACCGCACAGTCCTCGGGGGTATGACGCAGGGCGTTGTCGAGCAGATTGCGCAGCGCCGCAATCGACAGCACGGCCGGCATCTGTAGCGGAGCAGCAGAAAGCTCAGCCGGCAGTTGCAGTTTGATGCGCAGACGCTCGCCACCCGTGGCGTCTTGAATCGCCAGGCGGGCTACTTGCTCAGCGCTGCATTGCGAACCGTCATCGAACGACAGACTGCCCTCGACCCGCGCCAGCAACAGTAATTGCTCGAGGGTGCGATGCAAGCGATCGGCACCCTCCTCGGCCCGCGCCAGCGACTGATCGCGGGCATTGCCGTCGGTCATGCGCGCAACTTGCAGGTGCGTCTTGATCGCCGTCAGCGGACTGCGCAGTTCATGGGCCGCGTCACCGGTCAAACGGCGCTCACGCTCAATGGTCTTGCCGATGCGCTGGAACAATTGGTTCTGTGTTTCGAGCAGCGGCTTCAATTCGCTGGGAAAGGTCTGGATCTGCAGCGGTTCGAGCGAGTCGGCATTGCGCCGCATCAGCGCCTCACGCAGACGATTGAGCGGCGCCAGCCCCTGGCCGATGCCCAGCCACAACAGGCACAGGCAGCCGAGCAACGCCACGCCCACCGGCACCGAGGCCGCCAGCAGAATCGACATGTTCAGGGCTTCGCGCTCGATCTGCCGGTCGGCCGTGGTGATGCGCACATCGCCCCGGGCGAGGGTGAAGCTGCGCCACGGTGCACCGTCGATCATCTGGTCATGGAAGCCCATTTTCTCGGCTTCCAGCGCCTGTTCGGGATTGTTGTGGCTGCGCGCAAGAATTTCCCCGCGCAACGAGCTGACCTGACAGGCCATGCCACCGGGGATATTCAGTTGTTCGGCACTGAAATGGGTGCCCTCGCCTTTGCTCGGCAAAGTCGGCAACTGTTCCAGCAGCCCGGCGACCATGCGCGCCGAGGCTACCAGCCGCTGGTCGAGGGAAAACATCATCTGATTGCGCAGATCACTGAGCATCCAGGCCGCCGCCAGCGCCCAGATCAGCGCAAACGCAGCGCCGAGGGTCAGGCTCAGGCGCAGTCGCAGGCTCATCACTTGTCTTGCTCTCCAGCATCGGCCGGGCCGAGGCGATAGCCCAGACCGCGCACGGTTTCGACGATGCCTTTGCCCAGTTTGCTGCGCAGATGATGGATGTGCACGTTCAGCGCGTTGCTTTCCAGTTCATCGTTGAAGCCGTAGACGCTGTCTTTCAACTGCTCGGTGGACAGCACCCGGCCACGATTGTGCAGCAATGCCTGCAACAACGACTGTTCGCGCCGAGACAAGTCAACCGGTTTGCCGGCCAACCTGGTTTCGCGGCTGCTCGGGTCGTACGTCAGTGCGCCGTGCTCGATCAGGTTGACGCTGCGCCCGGCCACCCGGCGCAACAGGGTTTGCAGACGGGCGAACAGTTCACGCAGATCGAACGGTTTGAGCAGGTAATCGTCGGCCCCGGCCTGCAGACCGTCAACGCGGTCGGTGACCGAGTCGCGCGCGGTCAGGATCAGCACCGGAATTTCCAGGCCGCTCTGCCGCAGTTGTTGCAGCAACTTGAGGCCATCTTCGTCGGGCAAGCCGAGATCGAGCACCATCACGTCAAATTCTGCAACCTTGAGCATCGCCCGCGCTTTCGACGCGGTGTTGACGTGCTCGACGGTCAAACCCTGAGCCGTAAGACCGGCAACGATGCCACTGGCAATCAGCTCATCGTCTTCGCAAACCAGTACGTGCATGGGTGCTCCGTGGATAAAAAAGGCGAGTGAAGCAGGCGAGGATTAAGCGGCAATTATGGCCGTCACCGGTGTTTACGCATAGCCGGGCAAAAACATCGGGGCGCCACCTGACGCTGGGACTCACTCGGCGCTGAAACTTTCCCACTAATAAAGAAACACTTTCTCCCTATGTAATAACCCTTCGATCATTTAGTTTTCGACTGGTAAACACCAACAACTTTAAAGGGATTTAACAAACATGCCTAACCTAACAAACTTCGTCGCGATCGATTGGCGTTCCGGCCCTGATCGTATTTATTTCTTCTTCAAGGACAGCAACACCTATTCCCGATTCGATATCGGTGACAATAAAGTATCCGCCAACTATCCGGCATTGGTCGGCGGTAACTGGGACAGCTTTGGCCCCCATGCCAAAGACTTGCGTTTCGGACTGACAACCACTTCATTCGGCTGGAACACCTCGTCCGATGAAGATATTGCCTGGTTGTTCTTCTATCAGGGAACCACACCCGTGGTGTGTAAATACAACCAGGACGAGGACAAGGTCGATGCATTCTATAAAGTTGCCGATTCGATCTGGAAGCCGATACTACCCTACTTCGACAAGATCATCGCCGGTACCTGGTTCCAACTGACCGGTCACCCGTTTCTGTTCAGGTTCATCCTGAACGACGGACACTATCTATCGTTTAACTACAAGGCAAAGACCCTGACTTACAAATCCTTCGGAGATTATCAACTTGGTGCGCTGAAACCGTACAAGAACCGCATCATCACGGCAGCGCAAAATGACCGGACTTTCGCCGACAGCTACTGGTACATTTTCCTGACCAATAACCAATACCTGACTTACAACATTCAGTCCGACCGTCTGGTCTCCGGCCCGCAAACCATCAACGACCAGAACTGGCCGGGACTGCTGCGCGGCTGATTGGCCGAAACCGGAGGGCCTTGTAGGATAGGGTTAATTATCGGTTAATCGCCGCCGCCCATTCTGCACATCACTTGCACAGGGACAAGGCTCCTCCATGCGTCATTTTTTTCTTTTGTTTGCTCTGCTCATTTCCAGCCTGGCCCAGGCCGGGAACAGCCCATTTGATACCAAACCGGAGTTTCTGCCGGTCGACAAGGCGTTCGTGCTCACCTCCGAACGCCTGGAATCCGGTGAAACCCAGCTGTTCTGGCAAATCACCGACGGCTATTACCTGTATCAGAAACGCTTGAAATTCGATGGACTGAGCGCCGAACAGCAGCCCGCGCTGCCTGAAGGCGAATCCCACAGCGACGAGTTTTTCGGAGAGCAACCGGTCTATCGCCAAGGGCTGGAAGTGAAAATCCCGGCGGCAGCCACAGGGCAGATCAAGGTCAGCTATCAGGGCTGTGCCGATGCCGGCCTGTGCTATCCGCCGCAAACCCGGGTCATCGATCTGGGTGGTAAAGCGGCGGTTGCGGCAAGCACTGAAGCACCCGATCAGGCCTTGGCCAGCAGCCTGCAACAACGGGCGCTGGGCTGGAGCCTGCTGGTGTTTTTCGGCCTCGGACTGTTGCTGGCCTTCACCCCATGCACATTGCCGATGCTGCCGATTCTGGCCGGCATGGTGGTCGGCAGTGGTGCCACCCCGCGTCGCGGTTTTGCGCTGGCCGGCAGTTATGTGATCTGCATGGCGCTGGTGTATGCGGCGATGGGTGTGATTGCCGCGCTGCTCGGCGCGAATCTGCAGGCGTGGTTGCAGAATCCGTGGCTGCTCGGCACGTTTGCCGCGATCTTCGTGGTGCTGGCCTTGCCGATGTTCGGCTTCTTTGAACTGCAACTGCCGGTGGCCATGCGCGACCGCCTCGAACACGCCTCGCGCAGTCGCAGCGGTGGCAGCCTGATCGGTGCCGGGGTGCTCGGTGCCTTGTCCGGTTTGTTGGTCGGACCTTGCATGACCGCGCCGCTGGCGGGGGCGTTGCTGTATATCGCACAGAGCGGCAACGCACTGCACGGCGGCTTGATTCTGTTCTCGCTGGGCATCGGCATCGGTGTGCCGTTGTTGTTGCTGGTGACCGTGGGCAATCGCTTCCTGCCCAAACCCGGCGCCTGGATGAACCTGCTCAAAGGCGTGTTCGGCTTCCTCTTTCTCGCCACCGCGCTGTTGATGTTGCGCCCGGTGCTCGATGCTTCGCTGTGGCTGGGTCTGTGCGGTGCATTGCTGTTGATCGCCGCGTTTTGCGCCTGGAAACAGTCCGAAGGTTTTGGCCGCGTTGCGCAGTTGTTCGGCGCCAGTTCGTTGTTGCTCGGGTTATGGGGCAGTCTGCTGGTGATCGGTGCAGCGGGCGGCAGCGATGATCCGTATCAGCCGTTGCAGGTCTACAGTGCCGGTCGTGCCGGCACGGCGGCGCCATCGGCGCATGACGCATTCGTCACGATCAAGGAACCGGCGGCACTGCAAAGTGAACTCGATGCCGCCAAAGCCAAGGGTCAGTGGGTACTGCTCGACTATTACGCCGACTGGTGTGTGTCGTGCAAGGTCATGGAGAAACAGGTATTCGGCAAAGACAAGGTCATGCAGGCGTTGAGCGACGTGCGCCTGCTGCGGCTCGATGTCACCGCCGACAAAGCCGCCAGCCGTGAATTGCTCAGCCGCTACAAGGTGCCGGGTCCACCGAGTTTCGTCTGGATCGGCACCGATGGCGAAGAACGCCGCAGCCAGCGCATCACCGGCGAAGTCGATGCCGACACGTTCCTGCAACGCTGGGCCTCTACCCGGGACGCCAATTAATGCTGACATTAACCCTCGGCACCTTTGCCATCGCGCTTAACCACCTGCTGCTGATCAGTGCCCTGGCGCTGGCAACCTTTGTCGGCTGGCGGGTGGCCAAGCGTGGCGGCGATAACCCCGAGTCGGCCTTGTTCAGCCTGTTTCTGCTGGGCATGCTCGCAGCGCGAGTTGCCTTTGTGCTGCTGTACTGGTCGCACTATCGCAATGATCCGTGGCAGATCATCGATTTGCGTGATGGCGGTTTCCTCGCCTGGCCGGGTGTGATTGTGTTGCTGCTGGTGGCGCTGTATCGCGGCTGGCGCCGTCCGGGCTTGCGCCGCCCGCTGGGTTTTGGGGTGGCCAGCGGTGTAGCGTTCTGGCTGTTGGCGACGCTGTCGTTGAACATCTATGAACAAGGCACCCGATTGCCGGACATCTCCCTGCGCAATGCCGCCGGAGAAACCATCCAGCTCAGCGACTATCAGGGTGGCCCGCTAGTGATCAATCTGTGGGCGACCTGGTGTCCACCGTGCCGGCGCGAGATGCCGGTGCTGGAAAACGCCCAGCAGCAACGACCCGACCTGACCTTCCTGTTCGTCAATCAGGCCGAAAGCATGCAAAGCGTGGCGACATTTCTCGAAACCCAGGGCCTGAGCCTCAACAACGTGCTGTTCGACCGCAGCGGTCGGCTAGGTCAGGCCGTGGGTTCCATGGCATTGCCGACTACGCTGTTCTATAGCCCTGACGGTCGACTGCTGAGCAGTCACTTAGGCGAACTATCGAACGCCAGCCTGGCGCGCGCGCTGGAAAACTTCGCCACCCCGACCCCGAATTCGAACCCGGCCACTGCACCGGCCACCTCTGCAAGGAAACTGCCATGCCCCGCCTCCGCCACCTGCTGACGCTGACTCTGGGCACCGCCCTGCTGCACTTGCCGTTGGTGCAGGCCGCTGAAGAGTTGCCTGCGGCGATCAAACAGATCGAAGCCAAAGGCGCGAAAATCGTCGGCCAGTTCGACGCCCCTGATGGCTTGCGCGGTTATGCGGCGCAGTATCAGAACCGCGGCATGGCGCTGTACCTGACCCCGGATGGCAAACACGTGTTGCTCGGTAATCTGTACGACGCTGACGGCAAGGATCTGAGCAGCGAGCCACTGCAAAAACTGGTTTACGCGCCGATGGCCAAGGAAACCTGGGCCAAGTTCGAGGCGAGCAACTGGATTCAGGACGGCAACAAGGATGCACCGCGCACCGTGTACCTGTTCAGCGATCCGAACTGTCCTTACTGCAACATGTTCTGGGAACAGGCGCGACCATGGGTCAAGGCCGGCAAGGTGCAACTGCGCCACATCATGGTCGGCATTATTCGTGAAGACAGTCCGGGTAAATCGGCCGCGTTGCTGGCTGCGAAGGATCCGGCCAAGGCGCTGGAAGATCACGAAAAGGCTGGCAAGGGCAGCTCGCTCAAAGCCTTGAAAGATATTCCGGTGGCCGTGCAGAGCAAACTGGCGGCGAACATGCAGTTGATGGAAGACCTCGATTTGCAGGCGACGCCGGCAATCTTCTATATGGATGACAAGGGTGAACTGCAGCAGCAGCAAGGCGCGCCTTCGCCGGACAAGTTGGGGAAGATTCTCGGGCCTAAGTAGCTTCGGATTCTTTATTGCCTGAACCGGCCTCTTCGCGAGCAAGCTCGCTCCCACAGGGATCATGTTGACTGTGGGAGCGAGCCTGCTCGCGAAGAACGGACACCCGGTTTAACGGTTGCGCTCGCTGAGGAAGGTAAACAGCACCTCGGTGACAAACTGCGGATTCTCCAGATTGGAGATATGCCCCGCCTCCGGCACCAAGACCCACGGGCAGCCGATCAACTCAGCCATTTCCTGCGCTTCCGACGGTGGTCGTGGTTTGTCCTGATCGCCGCACAGCACCAGCGTGGTCGGCGCATTCAATTCACCCAGCCGTGGCAACAAGTCATCGCGACCAAAGGTGATACGCCCCATCGGTACGATGCTTTCGCGTAAACGATCGGACGAGTAAGCCGCCAGTTTCGCGCGAAAATCCTGATACAGCGCCGACTGCGGATCAATGCCCGGACGGAAGAAGATCGGCACGACGATATCCAGTAATTGCTCGGAAATTTCGCCGGTTTCTTCGATCTGTTTAAACAGCGAGAAGTAGTACTGACGAGTCGGCTCAGGCTCGACACCAACATACGTGTCCATCAGCACCAGACCGTTGAGCCGTTGCGGTGCCGACAACGCCAGGCGCACGCCCCACATGCCGCCAACCGACAGCCCGACGAGGGTGACCTGATCGATGTCCAGATGATCGAGCAGGGCCTGCGCCTGACGGGCGATGTCGTCCAGTGAAGTCGTGCCTTCAGGCAACTTCCCCGACTCACCGTGCCCCCACAGTTCCAGAGCAATCACCCGATAGTGCGGCGATAACGCGGCAATCTGTGGCGCCCACATGGCGTGATCCCACAGGTAGCTGCCAGCCAGCAACACCGCCGGGCCTGTGCCTTGATCAATGTAATGCAGCGCTTGTCCGTCCACCGTGAAAAAAGGCATCGACCACCCCCGCGACAAAAAAGAGAACCGGCAGACTGAGCTGCCGGTTGCTGGTCGTCAACCTTGGAAATGATGCGGTTTGTGTGATGCTGATGCCGCCTTCGCGAGCAAGCTCGCTCCCACATTGGTTCTGCGTACACAGGACCAAATGTGGGAGCGAGCTTGCTCGCGAAGAGGCCAGTGCAGGCACTAAAGAATCAAAGGCCCTCCAACTCCGCCATCAGATCATTCAGGCGATCGACCTTCTCCTCGGTGATATCACTCGCCGCCAATCCATCAATGTACTCGGCCAGTTCCTCCACCGTGCTGCACTCGAACATCGCTCGCAGCGGCACATCACGTTGCAAGGATTTCTGCACCCGCGAGGCGATCTGCGTGGCCAGCAACGAATGCCCGCCCAGTTCGAAGAAGTTATCGCGCACACCGACCTGCTCGACCTTCAGCACCTCGGCCCAAATGTCCGCCAGCGTCTGCTCAAGATCATTGCGCGGCGCCAGATAATCCTGACTCTGCAACTGGCCGATCTCCAGCGCCGGCAAGGCTTTGCGATCGAGTTTGCCGTTGGCATTCAGCGGCAACTGATCGAGCCACAACCAGTGCAGCGGCACCATGTATTCCGGCAGTTCGGCGCGCAGGCGCTGCTTGATCCGCTCCAGTCGTTCACTCGGGCTCAGCGCGCTATCAGCAGCCACCAGATAACCGACCAAGTGTTTACCGTTGACGCCTTCCTGCACACCCACCGCGCCATCGCGCACTTCCGGCTGTTCATGCAGGCGCGCTTCGATCTCACCCAACTCGATGCGATAACCGCGAATCTTCACCTGATGGTCGACGCGGCCAACGTACTCCAGCACACCGTCGCTGCGGCGTCGCGCCAGATCGCCGGTGCGGTACAGACGCTCGCCCGGCGCACCGAACGGGTTCGGCACAAACACTGGCGCGGTGCGCAGCGGATCGCTGACATAACCACGACCGACGCCGGTCCCCGCCACGCACAACTCGCCCACCGCACCCAACGGCACCAGGTCCAGCGCGCCGTCGACCAGATACAGCAAGTTGTTGTCGGTCGGCGTACCGATCGGCAAGTAACTTCCGCGCGTCGACGCCATGTCGACGCGGAAGAACGCCACGTCGTCAGAGCATTCCGCCGGGCCGTAGGCGTTGACCAGACCGATGTCCGGGTAACGCAGCAGCCACTGGTGCGCCAGCTCCGGCGGCATCGCTTCACCGGTCGGCAACATCCAGCGCAAGCCATCGAGACTCAGACGCTCCGAGGCGAGCATGCCCTGAATCAGCGACGGCACACTCTCGAGCACGGTGATGCCCTGCGCCTGCACATGCACCAACAAACCTTGCGGATCGTGGGCAATCGTATTCGGCACGATGTCCACGCGAGCGCCGAACAGCGGCGCGGCGAGGAACTGCCAGACCGAAATATCGAAGCTTTGCGAAGCGGTCTGGGCAATCACGTCGGCGTCGCTCAGGTGCAGATACGGCACCTTGCTCAACTGGTTATTGAGCATGCCGCGCTGCTCGACCATCACGCCTTTTGGCAGGCCGGTGGAGCCCGAGGTGTAGATCACGTAGGCGAGGTTGTCCGGGCCGCTGTAAATGCCAATGTCCTGCGCCAACGTCGCTGCCGCCTGAATCTCCTCCCACACCAGCAAGCGCGGACGATTGGCGCAGCTGAATTCGTCCAGCAACGTCTGCGCTTGTTCAAAGCATGCTTTGGAGCACACCAGCACCGGCGTGCGGCTCAGCTCGATGATGCGTTGCAGACGCTGGCTCGGCAGTCCCGGATCCAGCGGCAGATAACCCGCGCCAGCCTTGAAGCTGCCGATGATCATGCCGAGCAGATCGAGATTACGTTCGCCGAGCAATGCCACCGGTTGATCCATCTGCACCCCGGCCGCGACCAGTGCATGGCCGAGACGGTTGGCGTTGTGGTTCAGTTCGGCGTAGCTCTGTTGCTGATCAAGGCAAGTGGCAGCGATACGTTGCGGATGCGCGGCAACCTGCGCTTCGAACAGCGCAACGTAGCTCTGCTCCAGCGGATAATCGTGGGCACTCTGGTTGCAACCGTGGAGCAGGAAGTCCTGTTCCTCGCCCCCCAGCAGCGGCAGATCGGCCATGTCGCCATGGAAGCCGTCGACCAGCGCCAACAGCAGACGCTTGAACTCGCCGAGCATGCGCTCGATGGTCGATTCGTCGAAATAGCGCTGGTCATACGACAGGTGCAGACCGAGGTCATCGCCCGGGTAGCACACCGCCGTCAGCGGGAAGTTGGTGTGGGTACGACCGGAGTCCGAGGTCGCATTGAGGCTCTGCGCCCGATCCAGCACCGAGACTTCCACCGGGGCGTTTTCGAAGACGAACAGGCTGTCGAACAGCGGCTGGCCTTTCGGTATTTCGCTTTGTTCCTGGATGTTCACCAGCGGCAGGTATTCGTACTCGCGCAGTTGCATGTTGCTGTCGAGCAAAGCACTGAGCCACTGACGCACGCTTGAGCGCTGATCGTCCTCTGGCATTTTCACCCGCAGCGCGATGCTGTTGATGAACAGACCGACGGTGCGCTGCATTTCCGGCATATCCACCGGACGCCCGGCCACGGTCACGCCGAACAGCACGTCACGATCGCCGCTCATGCGCCGCAGCACCAAAGCCCACGCCGCTTGAGCGAAGGTGTTGATGGTCAATTGATGGGCCTGCGCCAGTTCACGCAGACGCGCGCCGTCCTCGACATTGAGGCGGGTGTAGCGGTCGCCGACGATCATCCCGCCGCTTTCGCCAGCATGTTCACGCAGGAACGGACGATCGCTCGGGATCGGCGTAGTGCGCTCGAAGCCTTGCAGGTTCTGCTGCCACCACTGCCGCGCTTCGGCCAGGCTCTGGCGTTGCAGCCAGCCGATGTAATCGCGATAACGTGGCGGCACGGCGAGTTGCGCTTCACGACCCTCGCCCATGGCCGTGTAAATCTCGAAGAAATCGTTCATCAACAGCGAACGGCACCAGGCATCGATGAGGATGTGGTGGTTGCTCATCATGAACCAGTAACGCGCCGCACCGACCTTGATCAGACGCAGGTGAAACGGTGCCTGATTGAGCAGATCGAAACCGGCCTCGCGCTCTTTTTTCAGCAGCGCTTGCAGATTGGGTTCCTGCTCGATTTCGGCAATGGCGCTCCAGTCCAGATACTCGATCGGCGTGCGACCCGGGGTGTGAATCACTTGCAGCATGTCTTCGCCGACGTTCCAGCAGAACGACGCGCGCAGCGCTTCGTGGCGAGCAATCACCGCTTGCCACGCCTGGGCGAAACGCTCGGGGTCGAGTTCGCTGTTGATGCGGTAGCGATCTTGCATGTAGTACAGACCGGTGCCCGGTTCGAGCAAGGTGTGCAGGAGCATGCCTTCCTGCATTGGCGTCAGCGGATAGACATCTTCGATGTGCGCGGCCGGCACCGGTAAGGCATCGAGTTGCGCTTGAGTCAGCTTGGCCAATGGGAAGTCCGACGGGGTCAGGCCACCGGCGTCATCTTGCAGGCAATGGGCGATCAGGCTTTGCAGTTCACCGAGGTAGGCGTCGGCCAGATCGTTGATGGTCTGCGTGTCGTAACGCTCGGCGCTGAAGGTCCAGCGCAGCAGCAATTCACCGCCGTAAACCTGGCTGTCGATGCTCAGCTCGTTCGGCAATGGTGCCTGCGGATCGTGGGCGGCACCGACGGGCTCATCCAGCGGACGGAACAGCGCATCGCTGCCGAAGCTCTGGTCGAACTGGCCAAGGTAGTTGAAGGTCACCGGCGCCTGCGGCAGCGCGGCCATGCTGCGCTGGCTGAGGTCATCGGCGAGATAACGCAGCACGCCATAACCCAGACCTTTGTGCGGCACCGCGCGCAGTTGCTCCTTGATTGCCTTGATCGAAGCGCCTTGCCCTGCTGCTTCTTCGATGTTGTGCGGGGTCAGGCGCAGTGGGTAAGCGCTGGTGAACCAGCCGACAGTGCGGGTCAGGTCGATCTCGTCGAACAGGGTTTCGCGGCCGTGGCCTTCCAGCTGAATCAGCGCCGACGGTTGATCGCTCCAGCGGCAGAGTACGCGGGCCAATGCTGTCAGTAGCAAATCGTTGACTTGCGTGCGGTATGCGGCTGGCGCCTGTTGCAACAGCTGTTGGGTGTGCTCGGCATTGAGGCGCACGCTAACGGTTTGCGCGTGACGATTCTGCTGGCCGCCCTGCGGATTTTCGCAAGGCAGGTCGGCGTTCTGACCGGCCAGTTGGGTCTGCCACCAGTTGAGTTCTTCGCGCAGGGATTCGCTGCCGGCGTAGGCCTGCAAACGCGCGGCCCAGTCTTTGAAGGCACTGGTTTTCGCCGGCAGTTTCACCGCTTGTTCGGCGTCGAGTTGGCGATACACCGTTTGCAGATCGTCGAGCAGAACGCGCCACGACACGCCGTCGACGACCAAGTGATGGATGGCGATAAACAGGCGTTGTTGACCTTCAGGGCCATCGACCAGCACGGCGCGAAGCAGCGGGCCGTTTTCCAGATCAAGACTGCGTTGGGCATCAGCGAACAACGCTTCGCACTTGTCCATCGAGGTGACGCGTACTTGCCAGAGAACAGCGGCATCGGACACCGGTTGGTGCGCCGCTTGACACTCGCCATTGACCTCACTGAAGCGCAGACGCAAGGCGTCATGCTGCTCGACCACCGCCAGCAGCGCCTGCTCCAGACGCTGCGGTTCGAGGGTCACGTTCGGCTCCAGCAACAACGCCTGATTCCAGTGCTGACGTTCAGGGATTTCGGTATCGAAGAACCAATGCTGAATCGGCGTCAGGCGCGATTCGCCGACCACCAGACCTTGCTCGGCCGTCACTTGTTCGGTGCGGCTGGCCACAGCGGCCAGGGTCTGCACGGTCTGATGCTGGAGCAGATCACGCGGGCTGAAATGAATACCTTGCTGGCGTGCACGGCTGACCACTTGGATCGACAGAATCGAGTCACCGCCGAGTTCAAAGAAGTTGTCGTTGAGGCCGACCTGTTCAACGTTGAGCACTTCGCACCAGATCTGCGCCAGGGTCTGCTCCAGCTCGTTGCTCGGCGCGACGTAGTCCTGACGATTCAACTCAGGATCCGGCGCCGGCAGCGCACGACGATCGAGTTTGCCGTTGGCGGTCAGCGGCATGCTCGCCAGCAGAATCAGGTGGGTCGGCACCATGTAATCCGGCAGTTGTGCCTTGAGGTACGCCTTGAGCGCGTCGCGCAGTTCAGCCTGATTGGCTTCGTTTTGCTCGGCGATTTCGGTGACCAAATAGCCCACCAGTTGTTTGCCGCTCGGCGCATCGAGGGCGAGCACCACGGCTTCGCGGATCGAGTCGTGATCGAGCAGGCGCGTTTCGATTTCGCCCAGTTCGATGCGGAAACCACGGATTTTCACCTGATGGTCGATCCGGCCCAGGTATTCCACCAAACCGTCGGCACGCTGGCGCACCAGGTCGCCGGTGCGGTACATGCGCCCGCCATCGGTGGCGAACGGGTCAGCGACAAAGCGCTCAGCCGTAATGCCCGGACGGTCGTGATAGGCCTGGGCCAGACCGGCGCCGCCGACGAACAACTCACCGGTCGCGCCTTGCGGCACCAGCGCCAGATCGGCGTCGAGAATGTACGCCACGCGCGCACCGATCACGCTACCGATCGGCACACTGCCAGCGCCGTCTTCCAGCACTTCCGGCGCCAGACTGGCCAGCGGCATGACCACGGTTTCGGTCGGGCCGTAGGCGTTGAAGAACATCGCCGGTTTGAACGTCGCGCGAATCCGTTGCAGATGCTCGCCGGTCAGCGCTTCGCCACCGGTGATGATCATCCGCACCGGCAAAATTTCGTTTTGCGTCGAGAGGAACTGCGCCAACTGGCTGCCGTAGCTCGGGGTGAAACCGAGCACGTTGATTTTATGCGTGCGGATCAAGCCGCAGATTTCTTCTGCGTCCCACTGACCCTGCGCACGCAAAACCACTTGCGCACCGCTGAGCAACGGCACCAATAGGCGCTCGGTGGCGGCGTCGAAGTTGATCGAGTAGAAGTGCAGTTCGCAGTCATCCGGGCGCATGCCGAAACGCTCGATCACGGCTTGGCAGTGCATGGCGATTTCGCCGTGGGAGACCACCACGCCTTTCGGCTTGCCGGTCGAACCCGAGGTGTAAATCAGGTAGGCCTGATGCTGCGGCAGGCTGATAAATGGCAGCTCGCTGGCCGGGTAAGCGGCGAGTGCCGCGCTGTCATCTTCCAGGCTCCAACGCGCCACGCTTGGCGGTAGATCGCCGAGGGCTTTGAACATCGCGCGATCACTGAGCAGCAAACCAATGCGGCTGTCTTCGATCATGTAATGCAGACGGTCGAGCGGGTATTCCGGGTCCAGCGGCACGTACGCGCCACCGGCCTTGAGAATCGCCAGCAGGCCGATGACCATTTCCAGCGAACGCTCCAGCGCCAGGCCAACGCGCACTTGCGGGCCGACACCACGTTCACGCAAAGCCCAAGCCAGACGATTGGCACGGGCGTCGAGTTCGGCGTAGCTCAGGGTCTGCCCGGCGAAGGTCAGGGCTGGCGCGTCTTTGCGCGCCAGCGCCTGTTCGGCGAACAGGTGATGAATGCACTGGTCGAGACGATGCTCGCCCGGCTCGATGCCAAGGCTGCCGAGCAGCTGCTGTTGCTCCGGTTGATCGAGCAACGGCAATTCGCTGAGACGCTGTTGCGGATCGGCGATCAGCGCTTCAAGCAGATTGCGCCAATGTTTGGCCATGCGCGCGATGGTCGACTCATCGA
This sequence comes from Pseudomonas sp. 43A, assembly GCF_013363935.1. NCBI lineage: Bacteria > Pseudomonadati > Pseudomonadota > Gammaproteobacteria > Pseudomonadales > Pseudomonadaceae > Pseudomonas > Pseudomonas sp. 43A. The sequence continues at coordinate 2,465,317 of NZ_CP054880.1, read as the reverse complement.
ACAGATCAGTGCTGTAGGTCAGACAGCAACCGAGGCGATGATCGAGGTCTGTGACTTCCAGATTGAGGTCGAATTTGGTCGCCCGCGCATCGTTGGCCAGGTACTCGACGGTCATACCGGCGAGCATGCGGCTCTGCTGGAATTCCCAGCGCTGCACGTTGCACATCACTTGGAACAGCGGGTTGTACGCGGCACTGCGCGGCGGTTGCAAGGCTTCAACCAGATGATCGAACGGCAGATCCTGATGCGACTGGCCTTCGATCACGGTGTGACGCACCTGCTCGAACAGTTCACCGACCGACATCATGCCGTCGAGCTGGCAACGCAGCACTTGCGTATTGAGGAAGGCACCGATGAGCCCTTCGCTTTCCGGACGGATGCGGTTGGCCACTGGCGCGCCAATGCGCAGATCGGTCTGGCCGCTGTAGCGGTAAAGCAACGTGGCCAGTGCGGCGGTCATGGTCATGAACAGGGTCAGACCGTTTTGCGCGTTGAACGCACGAACTCGCGCCGCGAGGTCATCGCTCAGATCGAAGCGGAACAGTTCACCCTGATGGCTTTGCACCGGCGGACGCGGACGATCGCCGGGCAATTCCAGCAGCGGATGTTCACGGCCGAGTTGCGCAGTCCAGTAATCGAGTTGGCGCTGACGCTCACCGGATTCCAGCCAGTTGCGCTGCCAGACGCTGTAGTCGAGGTATTGCACCGGCAGCGGCTCAAGCGGCGAATCGCGGTCGTCGACAAACGCTTCGTACAACGCACTGAGTTCGCGGGCGAAGATGTCCATCGCCCAGCCTTCGGTGACGATGTGGTGCAAGGTCAGCACGAAGTAATGCTCGTGCTCGGCAGTTTTCACAAGGCAGGCGCGTAACAGCGGGCCGGTTTCCAGATCGAACGGCAGATGCGCTTCTTCATCGGCCAGTTGCTGAACCTTTTGCTCGCGCACATCGGCGGCAAGTTTTGAGAAATCCTTCCAGCCCATGCGCACGCCGGTTTCGGCATGCACCTGCTGACGGGCAACGCCGTCGACGCTTGGGAACGTGGTGCGCAGGGTTTCATGGCGCAGGATCAGCGCTTGCAGTGCGGCCTCGAAACGCTCGACGTGCAGGACACCACGCAGGCGCGCCATGCCGCCGACGTTGTACGCCGGGCTGTCTGGCTCCATCTGCCAGAGGAACCACATGCGCTGTTGCGAGTAGGACAACGGCACTGGTTGGCTGCGATCAACCTTGTCGATTGGCGGCTGTTTGTTGGTCCGGCCGCTGACCTGGATCAAGCGGATTTGCTCGGCGAAATCTCCGAGTTCGCTGTGTTCGAACAAGGCGCGCAACGGCAGTTCGACGTCACAGGCCTGACGGCTGCGCGAGATGATTTGCGTGGCCAGCAACGAGTGGCCGCCGAGGGCGAAGAAGTCATCGCGCAGGCCGACCTGGCTCAGGCCAAGTACTTCGCGCCAGATCGCGGCAATCTGTTGTTCCAGTTCGGTGACCGGTTCGACGTGTTCACGCACTTGCCATTGCGGTTCGGGCAAGGCGCGGCGGTCGAGTTTGCCGCTGGGGCTCAGGGGCATTTCGTCCAGACGCATCAGTTGCGCCGGGACCATGTATTCGGGCAGCTCGGCGGCCAGAGCAGTTTTCAGGCGAGTGACTTGCCCGTCGTGATCTTCGTTGATATCGGTCGCGGTGAAGTAGCCGATCAGTTGCGCACCGCCAGCAGTTTCGCGTACCAGCACCACCGCTTGGGCGACGCCGTCCTGGGCGAGCAGACGTGCTTGGATTTCTTCCGGTTCGACGCGGAAACCACGCAGCTTGACCTGTTGATCGAGGCGGCCGAGGTATTCGATCACGCCGTCGGATGTCCAACGGGCGCGGTCACCGGTGCGATACAACCGCGCGCCCTGCTCGCCCAATGGATCGACCACAAAGCGTTCAGCGGTCAACGATGGACGGCCGAGGTAACCACGGGCCAGACCAACGCCGCTGATGCACAGCTCACCCGGCACACCGGCCGGCACTGGATTCAGCTCGGCATCGAGCACGCGGCAAATCACGTTGCCCAGCGGCCGGCCAATCGGTGAGCGCTCGCCATCGGCAGTGGTGCAATGCCAATGGGTGACGTTGATCGCGGTTTCGGTCGGGCCATAACGGTTGTGCAACTGCACCACTGGCAGTTGCGCGATTACGCGATTGCGCAGTTCGGCCGGCAGCGCTTCACCGCCGGAGAACACGCGGCGCAGGCTGGTGCATTCGGCGCTCAGCGGTTCGTCGATGAACAGCGAAAGCAGCGGCGGCACAAAGTGCAGCGTGGTCACGCCATATTCCTGAACCAGTTGCGCGATGCGATGCGGATCGCGGTGTTCACCGGGACCGGCGATCAGCAGACGAGCACCAGTGATCAACGGCCAGAAGCATTCCCACACCGACACGTCGAAACTGATCGGGGCCTTTTGCATCAGCACATCGGTTTCATTGAGAGCGTATGCGTCCTGCATCCATTGCAGACGTTCAGCCAGTGCCGCGTGGGTGTTGCCGACGCCTTTCGGTTGGCCGGTGGAGCCCGAGGTGTAAATCACGTAAGCGAGGTTGTCGCCGTGCAAGTGCAGGCCTGGTGCCTGGCTCGGCCAGTTTTCCAGGTGCAACGCATCCATGGCGATCACGCTGACGCCGTCGCTGGCCGGCAAGCGCTCAAGCAACTCAGTTTGCGTCAGGAGCAATTCGACGCCGCTGTCGCTGAGCATGTAGGCCAGTCGCTCGGCCGGGTAATCCGGGTCCAGCGGCACGTAGGCGCCACCGGCCTTGATGATCGCCAGCAGGCCGATCAGCAGTTGCGGCGAACGCTCGGCGGCGATGGCCACGCAGACATCCGGGCCGACGCCTTTGTCGCGCAGGTAGTGCGCGAGGCGGTTGGCCTGCGTGTGCAGTTCAGCAAAGTCGAGGCTGCCGCCGTCCCACACCAGCGCGGTGCGTTCCGGGGTCAGACGCGCCTGTTCATTGAGCAGTTCCGGCAACCACTGTTGCGCCGGGGTGCACGGTGCGACGCTCCAGTTTTTTTGCTGATCGTGCTCGTTGACGGTGAGCAATTGCAGATCGCCGATGGCTTGCTCCGGGCGTTCGCAGACGTCGCGCAACAGGTTGCTGAAATGCTCGGCCAGACGCTCGATAGTCGTGGCGTCGAACAGTTCGCTGGCGTAGTCGAATGACAAGGTCAACCGACCATTCCGATCTTCTTCGCTGTGCAATTGCAAATCGAACTTGGCTTCGCGGCTGTGCCACGGCAGTTCTTCGGCGAGCAGACCCGGCAGGCGCTTGAGCGCACTCAGATCGCGTTGCTGGTGGTTGAACATGACCTGGAACAGGCCTTGTTCACGGGCCTGCGGGAAGGCTTCGAGGAGTTGTTCGAAGGGCAGATCCTGATTCGCCTGGGCACCGAGTGCGGCTTGGCGAGTCTGGGCTAACAGCTCAACAAACGGCAGACGCGAATCGATCTGCGCGCGCAGTACTTGGGTGTTGATGAAGAAGCCGATCAGACCCTGGGTTTCCAGGCGTGGACGGTTGGCATTCGGCACGCCGATGCGGATGTCGCGCTGACCGCTGTAGCGATGCAGCAGGCTCTGGAATGCCGAGAGCAGCAGCATGAACGGTGTCGACTCGTGAGCCTGAGCCGTGTTGCGGATCGCATCGCTGAGGCTGACGCCCAGTCGCACGGTATGGCGCGCGGCGCTATGCGTTTGCTTGGCGGATCGTGGGTAATCGGTGGCCAGTTCCAGTGATGGATGTTCGTCGCCCAACTGCGCTTTCCAGTACGCCAGTTGCCGCTCGCCCTCCCCTTGCGCCAGCCATTGGCGCTGCCAGCTACCGTAGTCGGCGTACTGGGTTGGCAGCGGCGCAAGGGTCGCGGTCGCGCCTTGCGTAGCGGCGGCGTAAAGGCGCGAGAACTCGTCGATCAACACGTTCAGCGACCAGCCGTCGGCGATGATGTGGTGCAGGGTCACCAGCAGTTGATGATCTTCGTCGTCGAGACGCACCAGCGTCACCCACAGCAGCGGGCCTTTTTCCAGGTCGAACTGACTGCGTGCTTCGTCTTCGCGGATTTGCTGCGCGCGGGCTTCACGCTCATGGGCCGGCAGATCGCTGATGTCGATCAGTTGCAGATTGAATTCGGCGGCGGCATCAACTTGCTGCAGGGCCACGCCGTCGCGCTCGAAGAAGCGTGTGCGCAGGGATTCGTGGCGTTCGATCAGTTGCTGGAAACTGGCGCGCAACGCGTCTTCGTCGAGTTCGCCACGCAGACGCAGGGCACCGGGAATGTTGTAGGCGCTGCTCTGCGGGTCGAGTTGCCAGGTGATCCACAGACGGTTTTGTGCCAGCGATTGCGGCATCGGCTCGCTGCGCGACAGTGCGGTGATTGCACCTTGAGCGCTGCCGCCGTCCTGCTGTTGTTGCGCGACAGCAGCGGCGAACGCGGCCAGAGTCGGCGCTTCGAAGAGCAGGCGCAGGTTCAGCTCAAGCGCGAGTTCTTCGCGGACGCGGGCGATAACTTGCGTGGCGGCGATCGAGTTGCCGCCAAGCAGGAAGAAATGATCGACGGCATTGACCTGTTTGAGGTTGAGTTGCTCGGCCCAGATTTTGCCGATCAAGGCTTCGAGCTCGGATGCGCTGGTGGTCGACTCTTGGCTTTCAGACGCCGTCGAAGGGAACACCGCGTAGCTGTCGAGACTGCCATCGGCCAGGCGATTGCGACAGGCCGAGCGCTGCAATTTGCCGCTGGAGGTTTTCGGCAGCGCACCCGGATTGAGCAGCACCACCACGCTTGGTGCCTCCTGATACGCCTCGGCTACCGCTTGGCGAATGGCTTTGATCAAGGCTTCCGGGGGGAGGATTTTCTGCACGCTGCGGCTGATTTCCGCTGCAATGCCGATGCCCTCTTCGCCATTCTGGCTGACGGCAAACGCAGCGACGCGGCCCTTGCGCACCACTTCCACTTCGTTCTCGACGGTCTTCTCGATGTCCTGCGGATACAGGTTGTGGCCACGCACGATCAGCATGTCTTTCAGGCGACCGGTGATGAATAGCTCACCGTTGCGCATGAAGCCGAGGTCACCGGTGCGCAACCAGGTACGGCCGGCGTGCTGGACAAAAGTCTTGGCGCTGGCTTCGGGGTTGCGCCAGTAACCGTGAGCGATACTTGGGCCGGCAGCCCAGACTTCACCGACGGCGTTGTCGGCCAGTTCTGCGAGGGAGTTTGGTTCGACGATCAGCACCGCATGCTCGGGTTGGCTGATGCCGCAACTCATGATCGGGCTGCCTTCGCCCGGCTCCGCGCGATTTTGCGCCAACGCCTGATCGTCGACGCGCAGCGCAGGAATCCCGGTGCCGCGCGGGGTGCCGGCGACGAACAGTGTGGCTTCGGCCAGTCCGTACGAGGCCATGAAATTGTCTGCACTGAAACCGCACACGGTGAACTTCTCGGCGAAGCGTTCGAGGGTGTCCAGACGGATCGGTTCGGAGCCGGAGTACGCCACGCGCCAACGGCTCAGATCGAGACGTTCGAGGGCCGACTCACTGACCCGTTCGCTGCACAAGCGATAAGCGAAGTCCGGCCCGCCGCTGATGGTGCCGCCGTATTCGCTGATCGCTTCGAGCCAGCGCAATGGTCGGCCTAGGAAATACGCCGGCGACATCAGGATGCACGGCACGCCGCTGAAGATCGGTTGCAGCAGACCACCGATCAAACCCATGTCGTGATACAGCGGCAGCCAGCTGACGATGACGTCGTCGGGGTTCACGTCGATGCCGAAACCATGACGGATCAACAGTTCGTTGGCGACCAGATTGCCGTGGCTGACCTGCACGCCTTTGGGCAGTGCGGTGGAACCGGAGGTGTATTGCAGGAAGGCGATGTGGTCTTGCGGCAGGCTCGGTTCGACCCAGTTTTCGGCTTGAGCGCTGTCGAGCGTGTCGACGCACAACAGCGGCGGCGCGCCTTCGATCTGTTGCAAGGCGTCGCGCAGGTCAGCACTGGTCAAAAGCAGACGCGGCTCGGCGTCAGCGATGATCGACAGCAAACGCTCCTGGTGATGCCGACGCGCCGACTCCGGCGGATAGGCCGGTACCGCGATCACGCCGGCGTACAGGCAACCAAAAAACGCCGCGACATAGTCCGGGCCACTGGGAAACAGCAATACCGCGCGATCACCGAATTCAGCCTCAACCTCCAACGCGGCAGCAATCGTTCGCGCGCGCTGATCCAGTTCGCGATAACTGAGTACCACAGCCTGCTCTTCGTTCTCGGCGAGAAAACGCAAGGCCAGTTGATCCGGCGTCAGAGCCGCGCGGCGCTGGAGGGCTTGGACCAGGGTGCTGGGGAGTTCGAACGCGTCGGTCATGAGGTTTCCTGCCTGAATTCGGCTTGCTAATGGAATCGGGTTGCTGCGTCACACCCTTCGAAGGGCATGCAGGGCGCGGTCTGTGCCGACCGCGCAAGGCATCGGAATGCTGTCTGGCCGGGGATATGCACCCGGAACCATTCACCAATGAGAACGGATGACGTCTTGAAATAATTAGTCGGCAGGCTGGATCGCCAATGGGGCTGGGGTGTGGCGGCGTGTCGCAGTTCTCAGAATGCACTGTTGTGGATCATTAATTCTCTTTCTCAATTGACAATCATTATCATTCAACATAATTTGTCGCTCGATGTGTAGGACGGCCCCGCCCCCCAGGCGTCCCACTAACCTATTGGCAGCAAGGTGATTTCCATGACGGAACAAGTATCCACAAGCAGGTGCGATTCACCGCTACTTCAGGCATTCGTCGACAATCGGCTGATTCTGGTCAAGATTGCAGCCCGCATTACCGGCTGCCGCTCGCGCGCCGAAGATGTGGTGCAGGATGCGTTTTTCCGACTGCAGTCGGCGCCACCGATCACTTCGTCGATCAAGGCTCAACTGAGTTATCTGTTCCAGATCGTGCGCAACCTCGCCATCGATCACTACCGCAAACAGGCGCTGGAACAGAAGTACTCCGGCCCTGAAGAGGAAGGGCTGAATGTGGTCATCCAGGGTGCTTCACCGGAAACCTCGCACATCAACTTCTCGACCCTGGAAAACATCGCCGACGCACTGACCGAACTGCCCAGCCGCACTCGCTATGCGTTCGAGATGTACCGCCTGCACGGCGTGCCGCAAAAGGATATCGCCAAGGAACTGGGCGTTTCGCCGACCCTGGTCAACTTCATGATTCGTGATGCGCTGGTGCACTGCCGCAAGGTCTCGGGCAGTCGTCGGGATGCGGTGATTGCGGGCCGTCGTTAAGACCTGAATTCGGCGTCAAGCCATTCGCGAGCAAGCTCGCTCCCACATGGGTTCTGCGTACACAGATCCAATGTGGGAGCGAGCTTGCTCGCGAAGACGGCCTCAAGATCACAGAAATCCTGAAGCCAGATCATCACGCCAATTTGCACCGATCAAAAAACCGCTCACGCCCCAGGATCATCAGCGCCGCGCGCTTGTGCGGGAAGTCGAATTCCTTCTCGCAGTGGAAACACTGATTCTGCATATGGCCGATCATCTTCGCGTTGTCCGCCCGAGGTTCGGCGACCACGCGTTGCGTGCGCGGATCATCGAGAAACAGGTAATGCACCAGCGCCGATAACCAGCTCGCCACTTTGTGCGGCCCACGGTGATCCTCTTCACCGACCAGCATGTGAATACCGCGATCGTAATTGTCGGCGTCATAAAACGGCGCAATGCGATCTTCCTTGGCCCAGTAGGCTTCGAAATAGGCAAACGGCTGATCATCGAAACAACCGATCAAGGTCAGCGTATGCGGGTCAGCGTCGAGTTTGCTCAGGTACTCGCGATGCTTTTCGATACTGCCCTCCTCCTGCCAGAAACTGGCAACGCGCGGGCTGTTCTGCCAGCGGTTGAATCGCGGCAAGTCTTCTTCGATCTCGACCGTGCGCAAGGAAATCCACGCCCCCAGCCGCGCGTCGAAACGTCGATAGACTTCACCCCGCGGCTTCAGCGGTCGCAGCGGATGACGCTTGCCGGCACTGATGACCATTTGCTGCGGATAGCTGCCGGCCAGCGATGCACCAAGCCACGGCTGCGGGAGCTGCCAGAACAACGTGCGTTCGCAGCGGTACTCGCCCGCCACGTCGGTCGCCACCAGCAAACCGCTGAGCAGGGCTGCGGTCGGTGGCTGATCCAGTTGCCAGGTCAATTGCTGGCACTCAGGATCCCGGGCGAACAGCCAGTAGCAAGCAACCCATAGCGCCTGGCCCGGCGGCAGCGCAAAGCGCTCATCGAGCTGGATCGGCCCTTTGGCCTCACGGTCGAGGCGCAGACGAATCAGCGGTTGTCCGTCCAGACTCAAGCTCAGACGGCTTTCGGTGGCATCGGCTTGGAGTTGACTGCCCGAGGGCAACGCCAGGGCAGTCAGATCATTCAGATTGGACATGGGTCAGGCTCACGATAATCGTCGACAGTTCAACGAAGTGACGTGATCCGGGCGGGGAAATTTAGCTTGGTGCACAAATCAGTGCCTCAGCGGTGAAGCACCGGCACCACCGCAATCTTGTACGGATCGAAAATTTTCAGCATCTGGCCGTTGTCGCGCAAACCTTGCAGCATCTTGCCGAACGCCTCACCAGTGATCGGCGCCGTCGGGCGAAGAATGGCGTAATGGTGATAAACCTGATCGATGCGTTGCGACACCAGCAACTCGTCGCGCACCTTCTCGTTACGCAGCAGGTAATCGCTCAGGTACGAGCGGGTCACCAGGGCAATATCCGCACGCGAGCGCAGCACCATCAGCAGGTTACTGTCGTGGGAATAGGTCAGCGTGGCGTTGAAATTCTGCGCGAGGAATTTTGGGTCGGCATTGAAGTTGGCGAATTCGTAGTGATAACCGCTGAATAGCGCCAGACGCTTGCCGGTCAGGTCGGCAAAATAGTTCTGCTGACGACCGACTTCACGTTGTGCAACGAAAATCTCCGCGTCCTCAAGGCCCATGTCGACATCCGTATGGGGAATTTCCTTCCAGCCCCAATCGGGGTTCTCGAAAATCGCCATGTCGATCCGGCCCTGCTTGAAATCCCCGAAACGCCGCGGAATAGAGGTCGGCACCAGGACAAACTGATAGTCGCTTTGCAGGCGATTAAGGGCCTCGACCAGTTGCGGCAAGAGGCCTGTATCGGCACCGTTTTCCGGACGAATGGTGTAGGGCGGAAAATGCGCCGCGCCCACCCGAACCAGTTGCGCTGCCTGAACGGGCAATACCCATGATGCAGCCAGCGCTGCGAGCATCAGCCCCGCGGCCGTCCGGATTGGCAAAGACTTCAAAACACCCCACTCCCCGAAAAAATACCGATCAATGCATTCAAGCTAGGCGGTTTCGCCCAGTTAGCCAGTTTCCCGGCAGGATAGAAAGTCGCTCAACGCTCTTCGAGGACCAGAATCAGCGCCTCATCCGCCAACTGATCGAGGCTCAAACTGCCACCTGCACGGAACCAGGTGGTGGTCCAGGACAGTGCACCGGTGAGGAAACGTCGAGTAATAAATACATCACCGCGGATAAATCCGGCGTCCTTCGCTTCACCCAGCACTTGCAGCCAGATGTCTTCGTAGACATCGCGCAAGGCGAGCACCTTGGCCTGGCCATCTTCGGACAAGGAGCGCCACTCGTAGACCAGCACGGCCATCGCCTCGCCGCTGCCGCCCATGATCGATTGCAATTCGCAACGGATCAGCGCCAACACGCGCTCACGCACATTGTTGGCATCGGCCAGTGCGGCGCGCATCAATGCAGTGTTGTAGCGGATGGTTTCTTCCATGACCGCGCGGAGAATTTCATCCTTGCTTTTGAAGTGATGAAAAATACTCCCGGACTGGATGCCGACTGCGCCGGCCAGATCGCGCACCGTGGTGCGTTCATAACCTTTGTTACGGAACAGGTGAGCCGCCACTTGCAGCAGTTTGCCGCGGGCGCTGTCCGGGTCGGTCAACTGGCCTTGATCGACCAATTCGCGCATGACCCTCAGGGCTTTTTGCTCGTCCACCCGTTCTCTCCTACAGTCGATCAGTCTGTTGCCCCCTGAAACCGCAGGGTTGCGCGCAATTTAAGCCGCCAACGACGACCAAGCAAGCGCTTGGGCAGAAGATAGTTTCAACTGTTTACAAACCAAGCGCTTGCTTGGTAGCCTCCAGACACTTCTGTCGCAGGTTGCTGAGTCGGAGATAAAAATGCCAACCACCGTTCGCATCGGATGCGCCAGCGCATTCTGGGGAGATACGTCCACCGCCGCCGCGCAACTGGTGGAGGGCGGCAATCTGGATTATCTGGTGTTCGACTACCTCGCCGAGATCACCCTGTCGATCATGGCCGGCGCACGCATGAAGGACCCGCAGGCGGGCTTCGCCGGCGACTTCATCGAAATCCTCACCCCCCTGCTGCCGCAGTTGGCCGAGCAGAACATCCGCGTGATCAGCAATGCCGGTGGAGTCAATCCGCAGGCCTGCGCCAACGCCTTGCAAGCGGCCTGCGACAAGGCCGGCATCGACCTGAAAATCGCCGTACTGCTCGGCGATGATCTGCAACCACAACTAAAACACCTCAGCGGCATCAGCGAAATGTTCAGCGGCGCCCCGCTGCCGCCGATGTGCGTGTCGACCAACGCCTACCTCGGCGCACCGGGCATTGTCGAAGCACTACGACTGGGCGCCGATATCGTCATCACCGGACGGGTGGTCGACAGCGCCGTGGTCAGCGCCGCGCTGGTGCATGAATTCGGCTGGTCGTGGCACGACTACGACAAACTCGCCCAGGCCGCGCTGGCCGGGCACATCATCGAATGCGGCGCACAATGCACCGGTGGCAATTTCACCGATTGGCGTGAAGTGCCGGATTACGAACACATCGGTTTTCCGATCGTTGAGGTCAGCGCTGACAGCCAATTCATCGTCAGCAAACCCGAAGGTTCCGGTGGACTGGTCACACCGCTGACCGTCGGCGAGCAGATGTTGTACGAAATCGGCGATCCGCAGGCCTATCTGTTGCCCGACGTGGTCTGCGATTTCACTCAAGTCAAACTTCAGCAACAAGGCAAAAACGCGGTGCACGTGCACGGCGCCAAAGGCCTGCCGCCCAGTGCTAAATACAAGGTCAGCGCTACGTATCCGGACGGTTTTCGCTGCACCGCCACTTGCCTGATCGCTGGCATTGATGCGGTAGAAAAGGCGCAGCGCGTCAGTCAGGCAATCATCGCCAAGACTGCTGAGATGTTCAGCTTGCGCGGCTGGGGCCCCTACAGCGAAACCAACATTGAGCTGCTCGGCAGCGAAGCCACCTACGGCCCCCACGGCCGACGTCGCGACAACCGTGAAGTGGTCATCAAACTCGCCGTGCGCCACCCGAATAAACAGGCACTGGTGCTGTTCTCCCGGGAAATCGCCCAGGCCGCCACCGGCATGGCACCAGGCCTGACCGGCATCGTCGGTGGGCGGCCGACGGTGTACCCGGTGATCCGGCTGTTTTCGTTCCTGATCGAAAAAAGCGCCTGCACCTTGCACATTGATCTGGCGGGTGAACGTCATCCTTGCGCCCTGCCCTCATTGGTCGCGCTCGACAGCGAAGATTTGCCGATTGCCCAGCAACCGCCGAAACCTCAGGGTCGCGCCGATGCCAGTGTGGCGCTGGTGAAACTGGCCGTCGCGCGCTCCGGAGACAAGGGTAATCACAGCAACATCGGCGTCATGCCTCGCAAACCCGAATACCTGCCGTGGATCGCCGAAGCGCTGACCCCGGCGGTGATGGTCGACTGGATGAGTCATGTGCTCGATCCGATCCACGGCCGGGTCGAGCGCTGGTACCTGCCCGGCACCCACAGCCTGAATTTTCTTTTGGAAAACGCACTCGGCGGTGGTGGCGTGGCCAGTCTGCGCATCGACCCGCAAGGCAAAGCCTTCGCCCAGCAACTGTTGGAAATCCAGATCCCGGTGCCACAAAGCATCGCCGAACAGCTCGACTAGAGGAGGGTTTGCATGGCTTACGCGTCGATTTTCACCGCCGGTCTGTTCAGCGGCCAGAGCATTATCGTCACTGGTGGCGGCAGCGGCATCGGTCGCTGCACCGCGCATGAACTGGCAGCCCTCGGCGCCAATGTGCTGCTGGTCGGGCGCAAGCCGGAGAAACTGCAAAAGGTTGCCAGTGAAATCGCCGAGGACGGTGGCCGTGCACATTGGAAAGCCTGCGATATCCGTGATGAAGAAGCGGTCAAACAACTGGTCAAGGAGCTGATCGCCGAGCACGGGCCGATTCATGGTCTGGTCAACAATGCCGGCGGCCAGTACCCGTCGCCATTGGCGTCCATCAATCAGAAAGGTTTCGAAACCGTGCTGCGCACCAATCTGGTCGGCGGTTTTCTGATGGCGCGGGAAGTGTTCAACCAGTCGATGAGCAAACACGGCGGCAACATCGTCAACATGCTCGCCGACATGTGGGGCGGCATGCCCGGCATGGGCCACTCGGGCGCGGCGCGCTCGGGCATGGACAACTTCACCAAGACCGCCGCGTTCGAATGGGGTTATGCCGGGGTGCGGGTCAACGCGGTGGCGCCGGGCTGGATTGCCTCCAGCGGCATGGACACATACGAAGGCGCGTTCAAAGCGGTAATTCCAACCCTGCGTGAACATGTACCGCTCAAGCGTATTGGCACCGAATCGGAAGTCAGCGCCGCCATCGTGTTTCTGCTCAGCCCGGCGGCGGCGTTCATCAGTGGCAGCACCTTGAAAATCGACGGCGCGGCCAGCCTCGGCAGCCGTGCATGGCCGTTGCACAAAGCCACTCACAGCGAGTCGTTCAATGGTTTCCACCGGGCGTACCTTCCCGATGTCCTCAAGGACAAGGAGTAAGCCATGCCGCAGATCCACTCCCAACTCGACCCGCACAGCGAAGCATTTGCCCGCAATCGTACGGCGATGCTCGCGGCCATTGAACACGTACAGCAACTGGAACAAAACCTGCTGAACAAGGCCGTCGAAGCCAAAGCCAAATTCGACAAACGCGGGCAACTGCTGCCGCGCGAACGCCTGAACCTGTTGCTCGATCCTGGCGCGCCGTTTCTCGAACTGGCCAGCCTTGCCGGCTACAAATTGCACGACGACAAGGACGGCAGCGCGGCCGGTGGCGGGTTGATTGCCGGTATCGGTTACGTGTCCGGCATCCGCGCGATGGTGGTCGCCAATAACAGTGCGATCAAGGGCGGCACCATCTCGCCCAGCGGTTTGAAAAAGTCTCTGCGCCTGCAACAGATCGCCCAGGAAAACAAACTCCCGGTGATCACCCTCGCCGAAAGCGGTGGCGCCAACCTCAATTACGCCGCCGAGATTTTCGTCGAAGGCGCGCGCAGTTTTGCCAATCAGGCGCGGATGTCGGCACTGGGTTTGCCGCAGATCACCGTGGTACATGGCTCAGCCACGGCGGGCGGTGCTTATCAACCGGGGTTGTCGGATTACGTGGTGGTGGTGCGCGGCAAGGCCAAGCTGTTTCTCGCCGGTCCCCCATTGCTCAAAGCGGCCACCGGTGAAGTCGCCACCGACGAAGAACTCGGTGGCGCCGAGATGCACGCACAGGTCGCCGGCACGGCTGAATACCTCGCTGAAAACGATGCCGACGGCGTGCGTCTGGTGCGTGAAATCCTGCGCATGCTGCCATGGAACGAGCAACTGCCATGGCTGCCGGAGCCGCAATACAAAGAGCCGCTCTACCCAATCGAAGAACTGCTGGGGTTGATCCCCGACGATCCGAAAAAGCCTTATGACGTACGCGAAATCATCGCGCGCATCGCCGACGAATCCTGCTTTCTCGAATTCAAGGGCGAGTTCGATCAACAAACCATCTGCGGCCAATTGAAGATCCAGGGCCGCGCCTGCGGTTTTATCGGCAACAACGGCCCGATCACCCCGAACGGTGCAAGCAAGGCTGCACAGTTCATTCAGTTGTGCGATCAGAGCCAGACGCCGCTGCTGTTCTTCCACAACACCACCGGCTTCATGGTCGGCACCGAATCGGAACAGCAAGGCGTGATCAAACACGGGTCGAAACTGATTCAAGCGGTGGCCAATGCGCGGGTGCCTAAACTGACCATCGTCGTCGGCGGCTCTTATGGCGCGGGCAACTATGCGATGTGCGGGCGCGGCCTCGATCCGCGCTTCATCTTCGCCTGGCCGAACAGCCGCACGGCGGTGATGGGCGGCGCGCAGGCCGGCAAAGTCTTGCGCATCGTTACCGAAGCCAAGCAGTTGAAGGACGGCCTGACGCCAGACCCGAAAATGCTCGACATGCTCGAACAGGTCACCGCGCAAAAACTCGACAGCCAGTCCACCGCGCTCTACGGCAGCGCCAATCTGTGGGATGACGGGCTGATCGATCCACGCGACACGCGCACCCTGCTCGGCTACTTGCTGGATATCTGCCACGAGGCCGACATTCGCACGTTGCAACCCAACAGCTTCGGCGTCAGCCGCTTCTGACCGCCACGGATTCTACGGAGAACAAGAACAATGATCTTCACCCCGGAACACGAAGCCCTGCGTCGTACCGTCCGCCAGTTCGTCGAGCACGAGATCAATCCGCACGTCGAAGAATGGGAAAAGGCCGGCCGCTTTCCCATCCACGAGATTTTCCGCAAGGCCGGCGACCTCGGTTTGCTGGGGATTTCCAAACCGGAGAAATTCGGCGGCATGGGTCTGGACTACAGCTATTCGATTGTCGCGGCCGAAGAGTTCGGCACCATTCATTGCGGCGGCATTCCGATGTCGATCGGCGTGCAGACCGACATGTGCACCCCCGCCCTCGCCCGCTTCGGTTCCGATGAATTGCGTGAAGAGTTCCTGCGTCCAGCGATCAGCGGCGAGCAGGTCGGCTGTATTGGCGTTTCCGAAGTCGGCGCTGGCTCCGACGTCGCCGGGCTGAAAACCACCGCGCGCAAGGACGGCGACGACTACGTGATCAACGGCAGCAAGATGTGGATCACCAACTCGCCGAGTGCTGACTTCATTTGTCTGCTGGCCAACACCTCGGACGACAAACCGCACATCAACAAGTCGCTGATCATGGTGCCGATGAACACGCCGGGGATCAGCCTCAGTTCGCACCTGGACAAGCTCGGCATGCGCAGTTCGGAAACCGCCCAGGTGTTTTTCGACAACGTGCGCGTACCGCAGCGCAACCGCATCGGCCACGAAGGCGCCGGGTTCATGATGCAGATGCTGCAATTTCAGGAAGAACGTCTGTTCGGTGCGGCGAACATGATCAAAGGCCTGGAGTACTGCGTCGACAGCACCATCGACTACTGCAAGGAGCGCAAGACCTTCGGCAATGCGCTGATCGACAATCAGGTGATCCACTTTCGCCTCGCTGAATTGCAGACCGAAATCGAATGCCTGCGCGCGCTGGTCTATCAGGCCACCGAGCAGTACGTGAAAGGCCAGGACGTCACGCGGCTGGCGTCGATGGCCAAGCTCAAGGCCGGGCGCCTCGGCCGCGAAGTCAGCGACAGCTGCCTGCAATATTGGGGCGGCATGGGTTTCATGTGGGACAACCCGGTGGCCCGTGCCTATCGCGATGTACGGCTGGTCTCGATTGGCGGCGGCGCCGACGAAATCATGCTGGGAATCATCTGCAAACTGATGGGCATCCTCCCGGGGAAAAAGAAATGAGCAGCCTGCCGCAATGCCAGACGCTGCTGCTGGAACTGCATGGCGGCGTGCTGCACATCACCCTCCATCGGCCGGAAAGCCGCAATGCAATGAGCCTGCAGATGGTCAGCGAACTGCGCGCGGTGCTGGCGGCTGTGCGCGATGACCGTACTGTTCGGGCGTTGGTGCTCAGCGGTGCCGGTGGGCATTTCTGTGCCGGTGGCGATATCAAGGACATGGCCAGCGCTCGCGCTCAAGGCACCGAGGCTTATCGCGTTCTGAACCGGGCATTCGGCGCCCTGCTGGAAGAAGCGCAGCACGCGCCGCAAGTGCTGATCACGGTGCTGCAAGGCGCGGTGCTCGGCGGCGGTTTGGGGCTGGCGTGTGTCAGCGACATCGCGATTGCCGATCATCAGGCGCAATTCGGTTTACCGGAAACCAGCCTCGGCTTGCTGCCGGCGCAGATTGCGCCGTTTGTGGTGCAGCGCATCGGCCTCACCGAAACCCGTCGGTTGGCACTGACCGCCGCACGTTTCGATGGGCACCAGGCGCGCCGTCTGGGGCTGGTGCATTTTGTCGAGCAGGATGCGCAGGCGCTTGCCGAGCGGCTCGATGAGGTGTTGCAGCATGTGCTGTGTTGCGCGCCGGAAGCGAATGCGATGACCAAGAAATTGTTGTTGGCCAGTGCCGGGCAGCCTTCGAGTGAATTGCTTGATGACGCGGCTCGGTGGTTCAGCGAGGCGGTGACTGGCGATGAAGGTGTGGAGGGAACCATGGCATTCATGCAGAAACGCAAACCTCGGTGGGCCTCTTAAAAGCTTCGCGAGCAAGCTCGCTCCCACATTGGATTTGTATCGTTCATAAATCCCCTGTGGGAGCGAGCTTGCTCGCGAAGAGGCCAGCACCTGCGACGCAACTTCTGAGGAAATAGCCCATGCCCGCCATCCACAAAATCCTGATCGCCAACCGCGGTGAAATCGCCTGCCGCATCCAGCGCACCGCCCAGGCCTTGGGCTATCGCACCGTCGCCGTCTTCAGCGATGCCGACGCCGATGCCCTGCACGTAAAAATGGCCGATCAAGCCGTTCACATCGGCCCGTCCCCTGTGCAGCAGTCGTACCTGAACATTCCGGCGATCCTCGACGCCGCCCATCGCAGCGGCGCCCACGCGATCCATCCCGGCTACGGCTTTCTCTCGGAAAACGCCGATTTCGCCCGCGCCTGCGAACAGGCTGGTTTGACCTTCATCGGTCCCAGCGCCGAAGCCATCGAATTGATGGGCAGCAAACGTCTGTCGAAAATCGCCATGCTCGACGCCGGCGTGCCCTGCATCGCCGGTTATCAAGGTGCCGAACAGGATGACGCCACCCTGCTGCGTGAAGCCGAGCGCATCGGCTATCCACTGATGATCAAGGCCAGTGCCGGCGGGGGTGGGCGCGGCATGCGTCTGCTGCACAATGCCGCTGATCTGCCGGCGCAACTGCGCACCGCGCGTTCCGAAGCATTGAACGGTTTCGGCAGCGACGAATTGATCCTCGAACAGGCATTGATCGAACCGCGGCATGTCGAAGTGCAGTTGTTCGGCGATCAGCACGGCAACCTGATCTATCTCGGCGAACGCGACTGTTCGATCCAGCGGCGCCACCAGAAAGTCATCGAAGAGGCGCCTTGCCCGGTGATGACCGCCGAACTGCGCCAGGCCATGGGTGAAGCCGCGCTGAAAGCCGGGCGTGCGGTGAATTACGTCGGTGCCGGCACCGTGGAGTTTCTGCTCGACGCACGTGGGCAGTTCTACTTTCTGGAGATGAACACGCGTCTGCAGGTCGAACACCCAGTGACCGAACTGATCACCGGTCTTGATCTGGTGGCGTGGCAAATATTGGTTGCCGAAGGTCAGCCATTGCCGCTGACTCAGGATCAGGTCCAACTCAACGGGCATGCCATGGAGGTGCGCCTCTACGCCGAAGATCCAGCAGAGGATTTCCTCCCGCAAACAGGCCGGGTCGAGGCGTGGGCACCAGCGCAACAGCACGGCGCGCGAATCGATCATGGCCTGTTTGCAGGGCAATCGGTCAGCGCGTTTTACGACCCGATGCTCGGCAAACTGATCGCTTTCGGCGCCACTCGCGAAGAGGCTCGGCGCAAATTGTTGCGCGCAGTACAGGACACGGTGTTATTGGGCGTGCAAAGCAATCAACGCTTGCTCGCCGGCCTGCTGCAACATCCGCAATTCATCAGCGGTGAATTCAGTACCGCGTTCATTACGCAGCACTTCAGCGATCACCAATGCCTGCATCGCTACGTTCCCGATGCCGAGGAACTGGCCATTGCAGCGCTGCTTTTCTATCAGGCCAGCGCCCTCTCCCACCGCGCGCCGCTCACCGGCTGGCGCAACAACGCCAGCGTGCCACTGCATTATCACCTCGGCCTCGACGATCAGAACTGGACAGTGCAACTTCTCGCGCAAGCGCAAGGCCCGTTCAACGTACAGATAGGCGAACGCACGATTGAATTGAAACTCATCGACCGTGACGCGCATTCACTGACACTGGAAATCGACGGTCTACGCCAGCGCCACGCCTACCACCTGAATGGCGAGCATGTCTGGTTGTTCACCCATCCCGGAAGCTTGTGCCTGGAGGATCGAACTCACGCCGTGATCGACAGTCAGACCAGCGTCAGTTCCGGCACCTTGAAAGCACCGATGGACGGCGCCATCGTCGACGTATTGGTCAGTGAAGGCAGCCCGGTCAGCAAAGGTCAGTTGCTGGTGGTACTGGAGGCAATGAAAATGGAGCATCCGCTCAAGGCCGGCATCGACGGCGTGCTCAAGCGGGTGCAGGTCAAGGTCGGCGATCAGGTAAAAAATCGTCAGGTTCTGTTGCAGGTCGAGTAGTCACCCACACACCCATGCGGGTTTTGACTACGCTCTGAGTTATCAGAACGCGGAAATCAGGAACCCTGCGATGCCCCACTGGCTGGTCATAGATCTGGAAGCCACTACCGACGAGGGTGGCTGGCCGGTCACCGAAATGGAAATTATCGAGATCGGCGCCACGTTGGTCGATCGCGCCGGGCGCGAGCAGGATCACTTCCAGCGCTTCGTCAAACCGACACGGCGGCCGTTGCTGACGCCTTTTTGTCGTGAACTGACGCACATCACTCAGGCCAATATCGACTCGGCGCAAGTGCTGACCGAAGTCTGGCCGGCGTTCGAACGCTGGCTCGCCCAGCATCAATCACGTCTCGAGGGCTGGGCCAGTTGGGGTGATTACGACCGCAAGCAATTGTTGCAGGAGTGGCAGCGTCTGCAAATCGACAGTGGCTTGAGCAAAGTGCCGCACATGAACCTCAAACAACGCTTCGCCAAGGCTCGGCGCCTCGAACGGCCGCTGGGCCTTAACGGCGCACTGCAATTGGCCGGCATGCAGTTCAGCGGTCAACAGCATCGGGCGCTGGAGGACGCGCGCAACACCGCGCGACTGTTGCCACTGGTATTGCCACTCTAGGGTCAATTCGAGAACTCACTGGACAGACGCCGGGCAGGTGACGGCGTTGAACGCCTTGTGCATACTGGCCGCCTCCCTTTTTCAGCCCCTTTTGAGGAATCGCCCATGTTTAAAGTCAACGAGTACTTCGACGGCACCGTCAAGTCGATCGCCTTTGGCACCGCTGAAGGTCCGGCGACCATCGGCGTAATGGCCCCGGGCGAATACGAATTCGGCACCGCTCAGCGTGAAATCATGCACGTGGTGTCTGGCGCACTGACCGTCAAACTGCCTGACAGCAGCGACTGGGAAACCTTCGCCGCTGGCAGCCAGTTCAACGTTCCGGCCAACAGCAAGTTCCAGTTGAAGGTGGCGGTCGACACCGCTTACCTGTGCGAATACCGCGGCTAAAGCAACGGTTTCACTGCACCAAAAAAAATGCCCGTGTCCAAGGACGCGGGCATTTTTCGTTACGGTGGCGGATTACTCGAGAATCTCCACCGGCATGCCTACCTCGAGTCGACCATTGCTGTCATTCACCAGATTCTGGCCGAACATCGCGCCGTCGGCTTGAGCGCGATATTTCTGCAAGGTTGCCAGCGGCTCACGATCAGCACTGCGCTCACCGGTTTGCGGGTCGATAGTGGTGAGAATGCAGCGCGAGCACGGCTTGACCACGCGGAACTCGACATCGCCGATGCGAATGCGCTTCCAGCCGTCCTCGGCGTATGCCTCGCTGCCCTCGATCACCAGGTTCGGCCGGAAGCGCAGCATTTCCAGCGGACGACCGACTCTGTCCGAGAGATCCTGCAGGGACGCCTCGCCGATCAACAGCAGAGGAAATCCGTCGGCGAACGCGACCTGATCATCCTCGTTGCCATAGCCAGCCTGTGTGGTGCGGGCACGGTTCAGCGGCACCTGCACCAGACGGGTTGGCTTGCCGATGAAATCACTGACCCAGCGCGCTGCTTCTTCACCGGCATCCGGCACGCGCAAAGTGTCACGCCAGATCGTCACACCGCGCAGTTCGGCGTCATTGCCCGGCAAAGCGATGTCGATGGGAGAGTGTTCAGGTGCGCTCAAGGTCAGACCACCCTGCGCATTCCACAGCGCCGACAACTGACTCATCTTCGCTTCGGCGCGTTGGGTCAGGAAGCGGCCGCTGGCTTCGTCCACGAGCATCCAGCGTCGGTCGCCATCAAGCCCCAGCTTGTCGAGGTCAACGTTTTGCAGCACATCGACTTTGCCAGATTTCAACGGGTAACGATAAAGCGCGCTCAGACGCAGCATGGCCAGCTCCCTGGAGGATAAAAACGCCACCCTATACGAGCTTTATCCGCGAATCAAAGCCAGAGTTTTGTGCAAAGCAAATCCCCTGTGGGGGGTGATGGTCAGGCCGGGACTTCGTCGAGCATCAGGCGCTGGCGCACCACGTCGACCAGTTTGTCCGGCTGAAACTTGGAGAGGAAGTTGTCGCAACCGACCTTCTTCACCATCGAGTCGTTGAAACTGCCGGACAGCGAGGTGTGCAGCACCACGTACAGACCACGCAGACGCGGGTCGTTGCGGATTTCGGTGGTCAGGCGATAGCCGTCCATTTCCGGCATTTCCGCATCAGTAAAGATCATCAGCAGCTTGTCGGTCATGTTCACGCCTGTATCGGCCCAGGCCTTGAGCATGTTCAGCGCCTTCAGGCCATCGCTGGCAATGTGCATTTTCACGCCGAGCTGACCGAGGGTGTCACGCAGTTGCGAGAGTGCCACGTTGGAGTCGTCCACCAACAGCACTTCACGGCCACGGGCGCGTTCCAGTACCGGATCTTCAAGCTTTTCACGCGAGACTTTGGCGTTGTACGGGACGATTTCAGCGAGGACTTTCTCGACGTCGATGATTTCCACCAGTTGATCGTCGACCTTGCTGATCGCGGTCAGATAATGCTGACGCCCGGCGCTGGTCGGCGGCGGCAGAATGGCTTCCCAGTTCATGTTGACGATGCGATCCACGCCACCGACGAGGAAGGCCTGTACCGAGCGGTTGTACTCGGTGACGATGATCGTGCTGTTCGGACCCGGCACCAATGGACGCATGCCGATCGCCTGCGACAGATCGATCACTGGCAAGGTCTGACCGCGCAGATTGACCACGCCGCAGACGAACGGATGACGCTGCGGCATCAAGGTCAGCTTCGGCAGTTGCAGCACTTCCTGAACCTTGAACACGTTGATCGCGAACAACTGACGCCCGGCCAATCGAAACATGAGAATTTCCAGGCGATTCTCACCCACCAGTTGCGTGCGTTGGTCTACCGTGTCGAGAATGCCGGCCATCAATGACTCCTGGGCTTGTTCTGATGAATTCACTATGTGAGGTTATCGGCGGCAAATGGCGATTCTTGATTGCCAAACCAGACCCCGTCAAAAATGCCATGATCGGGCATTGATGTCACATTAACATCATGCTTTACTGGCGCAGTGATTTTCATCTGCTACATTCTCTGCGGCGCGACCTCGGTTTGCACGGTAGGTTCCCGCGCCTAAGGGATTCCCCTAGTAACAATCAGGCCCAACCTGATATTCGCAATATCCAATAGCCATTAATGTGACGCCATTCTCATTGCATGAACGGAGTCAGGCTATTGTGTGCGATCGCAATTCAGCGGAAACAAGCCCTCTGGAACCCCTCAGTCTGTGCACCTGCACGTCTGGGCGCGATCTCCCGACGATCCATGACCGTCGCCACAAATGGCATTCCCCCATCAGACATGACGTTGTGGAGATAAGCATGCCGATCGACCGTAAAGAGTGGGCGCAAAGGTTCCCCGAATTTCTTGTCGAGGCTGAAACGCTCCTGGCCAAGTCTGAAGAATGCCTCAGCCATCTGCAGTTGATCAGCAATGACAAGGACGCCATCGACTGCATGCTCAGCACCCTCCTCAAGCTCGCGAGCAGGGCTGAAGCACTGGCGCTTGAAGCCATTTGCGAATTCTCCCTGCACATCTACAGCTTGCTCAATCTGGCGCAGGACCACGTTGACCTGCACGAACAAGCCCTGGATGCCTTGAAGGATTGCTTTACGTTAATGGCCTGGCAACTTGAATTGGTCGATCAGAGCACCGGGCAGCTGAGCCTTGATGAAAGCGAGCAGATTTCGCTGATTGAAGCGTTCGCCTTCCAAGTCGGCCAGCCTCAATTTCAGCCAGCCCTTTCTCCCAAACGTTTGCCTCTGCCAAGCTACGCGGAACGACAAGCCTGACAGGACGCCTGCCTGTTCAAGGAACTCGTTGCCTTGCACAGCCCATGTCGTTATTGAATAGTTCATACCTGCCAGCGACAAATCGAATTAAATAATCACGCCTGACTCAAGCGGATATTTTTCGCCGGACTCAGGGTTTGCCTGTGTCTGAAGAGCACAACTTCAGGTAACGCCGATATCTTTTAATCGACTTCTCCACTATGGAACTCGCGTCCAACATGGCGTAATTCCTGACCCTTTGGACATATATAGCAAACGCGACCAACGGTATGTTAAGTGGTATTATGCCGCCCACTAGTTGCTTTCAAGTTAATGGCACAGTGACTTCAGAGACAGCCATCCAGCAAAGTTGGCGGCCCAATACATTTACTGAACCGCGTTGAAATCAATAACATAATTGACAGCATTTTCAGACAGAGATCCGCCAGCCACCGGCCGGTCTGCCCGCAGCGAACATCCATTGGCTCCATCCGTTATGTACGCCAGCCTCAAGTCAATATCCACATGGCCACCCTCCCGGGAAAACGCACGCCGGTTCACGCTCATTCTGTGTGTGGCAGCCACACTCGGGAGCCTGTTGACCTACGGTTTTTCCGCGCAACTTTGCCTGGGGCTGCTATTGCTGAACATTGCAGCCACCGCCTGCGTCTGGGTGCAATATCGGCTGTCACGCAAATCGATAAAATTTCAGCCGCAGGAACTCGCTGATCGCCTCCTGGAAGTCCAGGAAAACGAACGTCACCGCCTCAGCCGAGAGTTGCACGACGATATAGGCCAACTGCTGACCGCCGCCAAACTGCAGAGCGAGTGGCTCAAGCGACGCATGCCGGATGACCTGCAGGAACAATGCACAGCGCTGTGCGACACGCTCGAAGAAACCCTCAACAAGGTGCGCGACGTTTCGGCCATTCTCAATCCACGCCAGTTGACCAGTCTGGGTCTTGAGGCGAGCCTGCGTGCGCATCTGCTCAAGACAATGGCCAATACCAGCGTGCACTGGAGCCTTGATTGCCAGCAACGCCTCAACGGCATTCCGGAAGAAATGGCCGTCGCCGCCTTTCGCATCACCCAGGAGGCAGTGACCAATATCCTGCGACATGCGCAAGCGAAGAATCTGGTGATACGCGTACAGCGCCTGCCGAAAGGCTTGACGCTGATGATCAGCGATGACGGTCTGGGGTTTGCCCCGGCGGCCAATCCTGGTCGTGAAGGACAGCGGGGCATGGCCGGGATGGCCGAACGGATCGAGCAATTGGGTGGCACCCTGAGCGTCGTCAGCGAGCCGGGCAAAGGCACTCGAATCGAAGCACTTTTCCCCTGGGCGCCCCGTGCACTCGAGCGGGCCAGTACGAATAAGGTTATGCGTTGACTTGCAACTTACTTCTGGTGGATGACCACTCGCTGATCAGGGCCGGCGTGCGTGCTCTGGTTATGGATATTCCCGGTTACGCGGTGATTGGCGAAGCCAATGACGGCTCGCAACTGCTCGAAATGGTCGAGCAACTGAGCCCCGATATCGTGCTCCTGGATATATCCATGAAAGAAACCGGCGGCCTTGAAGCCCTGCAACGGCTCAAGCGTGTGCGGCCGCAAAGCAAGGTGCTGATCCTGTCGATGCACACCGACCCGGCGTTGATCATGCAGGCGCTGGAGTCCGGCGCCTATGGCTACCTGCTGAAGGACACCACAGCCACTGAACTCGAACACGCACTGGAGGCCTTGCGCAACAACGAGCGCTATTTGAGTCCTGCCATCGCCCACACCGTGATCAACCAGGCATTGACCCGCAATCAGAAGCAGCAGCCGGAAACCGCCGACTCGCACAACCTGACCGCGCGACAACTGGAGATCCTGCGCCTGATCGTGCGTGGCAAATCCACCCGGGAAATCGCCAACGGACTGGGCCTGAGCATCAAAACCGTCGAGACCCACCGCTCGCAGATCATGAAGCGTCTGCAAATCTACGACGTAGCAGGCCTGGTGCTGTTCGCCGTACGCGAGCAGATCATCAGTCTTGATGACTGATTGACGATTTAATGGTCAATAGCGGCGAGTCCTTTGGCAGATGGATCTGCAGCGCCGCCGGACGCGCCTCGAAACGCATGCTGTCGCCTTCCAGCGGCTCACCGTCAAGATTGATGTAAAGCCCTTCGGACATTTTGATTTCGACCCACGGCAATCGGGTTCGCACGAACATGTTGTCGATGCCGAAACCGTCGCTCAGCAGGTTCTTCAAGGTCCCGACAAGCTCCTGGGGCGCCGGCAGAATGCTGATATCCAGCAGTCCATCGTCGGCCAGCGCTTGTGGGCACAACACATGCCCGCCTCCGGCCTGACGGCCATTGCCAATGCCCAACGCCAGCAGCTCGCCGCTCCAGTGAAAATCAGGGCCTTGCAACTCGCCGTAAGCGGCATGCAGTTCGCTGAATCGGGACAAACCAGTGAACAGATATGCCGCTCCCCCGAGTACTTTTTTCAGATCCTCTGAAGTATTGGCGGTGACCTGACTGCCGAAACCACCGGTGGCCATGTTGAGGAAAATTTGCCCGCCCACCTGACCCAGATCAATATCACGCGGCGCCACCTCCAGAAGCTCAAGGGCCTCCGCCGGATCCAGCGGAATGCCCGCGGCACGGGAAAAGTCGTTGGCGGTTCCCAAAGGCAAAAGTGCCAGGCTGGCTTTGTGCGGATGCGCCGCGAGTGCTTCGGCAATGTCGCGCAACGTGCCGTCGCCACCTCCCGCAATAATCTGTGTGTAACCCTCCGCCAGTGCCTGCTCCACCCATCGCTGGGCATCCCCCGCCTCCCAGGTCAGGCGCACAGCCAGTTCCCAGCCTTGTTGGCGCTTGTTCTCGACCGCGCTGCGAACCTCATCGTTGAGTGCCTGCTTGCCATGCAGAATCAACAGTGCCCGGCGTTCACTCATAGCGTCACTCCCTGAATTGAATCGGTTAGGTCATCTTGACCGCTGAAGCACCCAAAAGAGCCGCCTGCGGCCTAATTAATTCAAGCCCGGGAGAGCGGCGTCCTACATAACCGGTATTTTTTCTTACAAAACATGAGGAATCGGCTCAATTGACCACGCATGGCCATTGGTTCACCGTGTGCTGGCGGTATCAATCATCAATCCAACAACACAAGGAAGTGCAGGCAATGAATGGATACGCCCCTAGGGCTCAGGACAATTCGATCCGTATAAACGTCGGCCAGCATGCATTTGAAGCAACCAGTGGATGTTTTTATGCCAAGCCATGAAGCCAGAATTCCAGTGAACCCGGTCGCCCCTCTCGGCGAAAGTCGCGCGAATCAAAAGCCCAATTTCAAAAACAGCGCCAAGACCACCGGAGAAGTTCATATGGAACCTCGTGTGACCGAACTCGAAACCCATTTGAAATACATTCGACGGGACATGGACGAAGTCCGCAGTGACGTCAGAACAATCAAACACCGCCTGGCCTACTCCGCAGGCGCGACCGCGGTAGTGCTGGGTCTGTTGGGTTGGGTGGCGAATAGCCGATTCGACCAGCTTGTGACACTGGTCAGCAGCTGACCGAATTGCACACGCAGGTGTCGGCTGAGTCGTCCGGCACCTGCACACGCACAACGGGATCAGCCGAGAAGGTCACTCAGCGGAATAAATGCGACCTGGTCTCCTTCGCTCAGCGTGCGGCCCTCCAGGACCTCTACCAGACCGTCCGCCCAGGCTGCGCTGCGTAGCACACCGGAACTCTGATTGCGGTAGACAATCGCCCGCCCTTGCTCGAGACGTCCTCGCAGGTATTCACGGCGATTGCCCGCAACGGGCCAGGCAAAGCCCGCCGGCACCGGGAATTTCAGAGGCTCGACGCCCTGCACACCCTGACGACGCAACAGATAAGGCCGAGCCAGCAGCGCAAAGGTCACCAACGTAGATGCCGGGTTGCCCGGTAAGCCGATGACCGGCACATTGCGAAAATGTCCGAATGTCAGCGGTTTCCCGGGTTTGATGGCCAACTTCCAAAGGGCCAGCTCGCCCTCTTCCCGTAAGGCTATGCCGAGAAAATCAGCTTCACCCACCGATACACCACCAGTGGAAAGTATCAGGTCAACATCCTGCAGATCCGTCAAACGGGCACGGGTCAAGGACAGATCGTCCGGGAGAATTCCGGCATCGATCACTTCACAGCCCAAACGTTGTAACCAGCTGCACAGAACCACGCGATTGCTGTTGTATATCTGCCCAGGTCCCAGCGGCTGACCCGGCTCGACCAATTCGTCGCCGGTGGAAATCACCGCCACTCGAACTTTGCGTACCACCTTCACACCAGCGCAACCCAATGACGCGCAGAGGCCTTGCTCGATAGGACCGAGCCGGGTGCCAGCCGTCAGGATCAACTCGCCTGCGGTTGTTTCCTGGCCTTGCGGGCGAATGTTCTGCCCGACTGTCATCCGTTCGACGAAGCGCACGCAGCCATCGGCCTGAACCTCAGCGTTTTCCTGCATTTCTACACAATCGGCACCCGCTGGAACCGGTGCACCGGTGAAGATCCGCACACAAGTTCCAGGCTGCAAGGGTTCAGGAAATTGTCCGGCAAATACCTTTTGACTGACCGGCAGTGGGGTGCCCGTCCAGTCCGCCAGATTCAGGGCATAACCATCCATGGCACTATTGGGCCAGGGCGGTAGATCCAGGGTTGAAACCAGATCTTCGGCCAGCACTCGACCCTCGACCCGAGCCAGCGGCAAAAACTCATGCTCGACGATGGGCGAGGCCTCGGCCATTTCCAGCAGGCGCGCCAGCGCTACCTCGACCGGCATCAACGAGCCCGTTTTGCCCGTTTTACCCGCGCGATTCACAAGGTGCCGCCTGTTTCAAATGAGGTACGAAATTGCATGGTCGATGGCGGGCGTCCAGTTGCTCACCAAGAATGCCATCCCATCCTGTACGCACAGCATTGGTCGAACCTGGCAGGCAGCAAACCAGCGTGCCATTGGCCAGACCGGCCAGCGCTCGGGATTGCACGGTCGAGGTACCGATATCAGCCACAGATATCTGCCGGAACAACTCGCCGAAACCATCCACTTGCTTGTCGAGCAGGCACGCCACGGCTTCCGGCGTGCTGTCGCGACCAGTAAAACCGGTGCCACCGGTGATCAGCACAACTTGCACAACATCGTCGGCGATCCAGCTGGCAACTTGCGCGCGAATTTTATAGAGGTCATCTTTAAGCAGAACCCGCTCCGCCAGATAGTGACCGGCGGCTGCCAAGCGGTCGACGAAGACTTGGCCTGAGGTGTCGGTTTCCAGGGTTCGGGTATCACTGACAGTCAGCACCGCAATATTAAGCGGCACGAAAGGTACATCAGCCTTGGCTTTCATAGGCTCGTCCAGTTGTAGGAGAAACAGCCCGGTGTTATATCACAGCGCCCCATTTCTTTGCCGCCCCTCTGGAGAGCTGCCATGACTGTGAATTCGCAACTGCCGCCCTGCTCCATTCTGCTTCTGGCGGGCGGGCGCGGCCAACGTATGGGCGGTCAGGACAAGGGTCTGGTGCAGTGGCAGGGTGAACCGTTGATCGTGCACTTGCAGCGCCAGACTCGTCCGCTGACCAATGACTTGATCATCTCCTGCAATCGGAATCGCGAGCGTTATGCACCGTTTGCAGATCAACTGGTGGGGGATGACGAAGAAGATTTTCCGGGCCCCTTGGCTGGTATCCGCGCAGGCCTGAAAGCCGCGCGTCACTCCCACTTGCTGGTACTGCCCTGCGATGTCCCGAGGATCGATGCCACGTTGCTGCAGGACATGCGCGAAACCGCCAATCTGAATCCTGAAAAACCTTTAATGTTGCGCCATGACGGGCATTGGGAACCTCTGCTCTGCGTGATTCCGGTAGCCCTGTTGCCGGCCTTTGAGGCAGCGTGGATTGCTGGGGAGCGCAGCCCCGGGCGGGTAATGCGCAGTCTCGGCGCCACCGCCTTGCAATGTCCCGATAATGACCCGCGACTGGCCAACCTCAACACCCCCGAACTGTTAAATGCGCACAACACTGTGTCAGACTGACACCATTCAAGGAACTCTCACGCCTTGTATACGTCTCAAGCTCAGTAACCAAAAGAATTCCCATTCGGAGACACACCCATGACTCAACGGACCCTCGCCACTTTCATGCTCGCACTGGGCCTTGCCACCCTCGCCGGTTGCTCGTCGCCTACAGTGATCACCTTGAATGACGGTCGCGAAATCCAGGCCGTCGACACCCCGAAATACGATGACGATTCGGGCTTCTACGAGTTCAAACAGCTGGACGGCAAAGAAACTCGCATCAACAAGGATCAGGTTCGTACCGTTAAAGAGCTGTAAGCTCTGGGTCGATACCGGATACAGAAAAGCCCGCATTGATTGCGGGCTTTTTCATGGGCGCTCGAAAAACGGCTTCGACGTCACCATTGCAACGTGATCCGGCTCTCGAACTCGCGCTCTGCGCCGGTAACCGGATCAACGAACCGCAACCCCTGCGCCAGCAGTTTCAGCGGATTGGCGTAGTCGTCCTCGACATCCTTCAACACATCCGGATAAAACGGATCGTTGCAGATGCTCGCGCCCAACGCCGTCATGTGGACACGTAGTTGATGTTTTTTTCCCGTCACCGGAAACAAGCCGTAGCGCCACAGATCGCCATGTTTTTCCCGAACCTCCACCGCCGTTTCGGTATTGCTGGCACCGGCGCCTTCCTGCATGCGGAAAAACGGTTCGCCATCTACCAGGCGGCTCTTGTGCACCAAAGGGAACTTCAGATCTGGCAGCGCCGGGGCGATGGCTTCATAGCGCTTGTCGATCTGCCGCGTGGGAAACAACGACTGATAGGCTGATCGGGTTTGAGGATTGGCTGAGAAAATCACCAGTCCCGCCGTATGCCGGTCGATGCGGTGCAGAGGCACCAGGTGCGGATTGTCCAGGCGACGAATCAGCCTGCGCAACAAGGTTTGCTCAACGTATTCGCCGGCAGGCGTGACCGGCAGAAAATGCGGTTTGTCAGCCACTACCAGATGTTCGTCGGCATACAGGATCGACTCGACCACCGGGATCGGCTTCTCGTCCGGCACTTCACGAAAATAGTGAATCCGCAGACCTTCCTTGTAAGGCAAGTCCACCGGGATCGGCTGGCCATGGCCGTCCAGTACGCGTCCCCGAGCGATCCGGTCCAGCCATTGTTCGCGGTCAATGGCGCTGAAATGCTCGCACAGGCAATCGAGTACGGTCCGCCATTTACCGGGCGGCAGATAAAGTGTGCTCGCCTGATTCTGAGCAGCAGAGAATGTAGATGTGGACATACGGAAATCGAACCCTCAATGCAGGCCGGCATTATCCAGCAGTGAGGGAAACGAACCTAGCGCAGAATGTTCAGGCCGGGATTGTTTTCAGCGCTGCGGCATCGGTGAATTCCTTGAGCCAGCGCAACACATCAACTGCATCCCAGCGTCCCGGATCGTACAAGGCGTAAAGCAAACCCTGATAACCGACCACATCCAGCTGCTTGTGGTAACCGGCACGCTGAAACAAGGCCTCGATCTCGGCAAAGCAGGTGTTGAAGTGCAGTTTGTTGAAGGGCGTCTTGCCTTCCGTGACCAGCCCGTCCAGGCGCAATTCGAGAACGGCCTCGCGCACCACGTCAACCGACATCCGGTTCACGCTGTTCTTCAACTGTTCGACATTGACCACGGTTCATCCCTCTGACGCATTTACTGTATGAACATACAGTAACCGAACAAGGCGCAAAATGCCAAGAAATGGATGGCAGCGGCGACCGGCGGAATGAACGAGAAAATGCGGATCAACGCAGAAATGCAACGACTTCATCAGCGCTGAATGGCCAGCCCAGCTCAGCCCCGGTGTCGACACGACGCAGCACCGGAATTCTCAGGCTGTAAGCCGCATACCAAGCCTCATCCTCAGCAATATCGACCAATTCAACCAGCAGGCCATGCTCGACAAGAGGCATCAGTTCGGCCTCGGCGACTTCACACAAATGGCATCCAAGGGTGCCGAACAGCTGACATTCAGGAGGCATGATTGCTCAACCAAAAAATGAGTGGGCCTATTCTAGGCCGCACCTGAAAACCCGTCGAGCCACCGCCGCCCAAAGGCTCCAGCGTCCCGACAAAGGTTCACAGGCAAAACCCTGACGCAAATCAGTCCGCAGAAAAACCAATTACGCGATCCTCCCGGACTTTTTGCCTCTACGCTTGAAAAGCCTGAATCTGACATCGGAGTGTCCAGTGTTCGCCAATCTGTTGATCATCCTCGCCTCGTCCCTTGTGGTGATTGCCCTGTTCCGTCGCCTGCGGTTGCCACCGGTTCTGGGTTATCTGTGCGTAGGATTGCTGGTCGGACCGAGTGCGTTCGACTGGGTCAACGAGAGCGAACACTTGCCCGACGTCGCGGAGTTGGGGGTGGTGTTTCTGTTGTTTTCACTGGGTCTGGAGTTCTCCCTGTCGAAGATGATCGCGCTGCGCCAGGTAGTGTTCCGTCTCGGCAGTCAGCAAGTGCTGGTCAGCACCGCGCTGCTCGGGCTGCTATTGATGCTGTTGGGCATGCCGATCACACCGGCGCTGTTGCTCGGCGCCGGGCTTTCGCTGTCATCAACGGCGATTGTGACCAAAGAGTTGGGCAGCCTTGGCGAGGTGTTCAGCAGCCACGGCCAGAATGCCGTTGGTGTTTTACTGTTTCAGGACGTTGTCGCGGTATTGCTGCTGACATTGGTGCCCGTGTTCGCCGGCAGCAGCGAGCAAGCCTGGTACTGGGCGCTACCGCTGACGCTGGTGAAAACCGTTGTGCTGTTTGTCGGGCTGCTACTGGCCAGTCGCTGGATACTGCCGAGGTTGTTCCATGAAGTGGCGGCGTCACGCTCGGCAGAATTGTTCGTGCTGCTGGCACTGGTGATTGTGTTGTTGACCGCCTGGCTGACTCACCTGCTGGGCCTGTCCCCCGCCCTCGGTGCATTTCTGGCGGGGATGTTGCTCGGTGAAAGCCACTATCGTCACCAGATCGAGGCTGACATCCGGCCATTTCGCGACATCCTTCTAGGTGTGTTTTTCGTCAGCATCGGCATGCTGATCGACCTGCAACTGTTCGTCAGTCACAGCCTGCTGATTATCGGGCTTACCGTCGGTTTGATGGTGATCAAGGGCATCGTCGTCGCCTTGTTGGTGAAGTGGCGCGGCAGTGACAGCGAAACAGCGTGGCGCAGTGGTCTGGCGTTGGCCCAGGGAGGCGAGTTCTGCTTTGCACTGATGGCACAGATGCAACAAAACAGCATGATGCCCGAAGGGCTTGGCAACCTTCTGCTCGCGGCGACGTTCTGCTCGATGCTGCTGACGCCATTGTTGTTGCGCGCAGCACCACGCATCGCTGCAGTGCTGCACCGCAAACCCAATCAAGAGGCACAGATCGAAGAAATCAGCGCGCTCAACGCCGACCTCAACCAGCACGTGGTGATTTGCGGCTACGGCCGGGTCGGCCAATCCATCGGTCGTTTCATGCGCAATGCCAAACAGCCTTATATCGCGCTGGACAATGACCCGGTCCGGGTACAGGAAGCCGCCAGTGGGGAAAGTGACGTGCATTACGGCGACTCGTCGCGCGGCGATCTGCTGACCGCCGTTGGCCTGCTGCGCGCACGACTCTGTGTGATTGCCGTGGATCAAACCGACGTCGCCCTGCGCATTCTCAAGGAAGCACGCCGCCTCAATGATCAGGTGCCGATTCTGGTGCGCACCCGCGACGACAGCCAATTGGCGGAGCTCAAAGCCGCAGGCGCCACCGAAGTAGTGCCTGAGCTATTGGAATCCAGCCTGATGCTTGGCTCTCACGCCTTGATCATGCTCGGGTTGCCGGCGCGTCAGGTTCAGGAAAAAGTCGATCAGGTGCGAAGTGACCGTTATCGCCTGCTCCACGGTTTCTACCGCGGAGCCGACGATGAGGAGACCTAATCCTGGCTCACTGCGCCGATCTTGTGCAGCGACAGGTCCGCGCCGTAATACTCTTGTTCCTGACTCAGGCGCAGCCCATGCAGCGCCTTGATCACGCCATATACGACGAAGCCACCGATCAGCGCCACAGCGACGCCGAGCGCGGTGCCGATCAACTGGCTGATCAAGCTGACGCCGCCAATACCGCCAAGCGCAGTCTGGCCGAAGATCCCGCAGGCAATCCCGCCCCAAACACCGCACAGGCCGTGCAGCGGCCAAACACCCAATACGTCATCAATGCGCCATTTAACCTGCGCGGCGGTAAAGCACCAGACAAACAGCGCGCCAGCGATCGCGCCGGTCACCAGCGCACCGACCGGATGCATCAGATCGGATCCGGCACAGATCGCCACCAGACCGGCCAACGGGCCGTTGTGCAGAAAGCCCGGGTCATTGCGCCCGACGAGCAGCGCCGCCATGGTGCCGCCGACCATCGCCATCAACGAATTGACCGCTACCAGACCACTGACACCTTGCAGCGTCTGCGCGCTCATCACGTTGAAGCCGAACCAGCCGACAATCAAAATCCACGAGCCGAGCGCCAGAAAGGGAATGCTCGACGGTGCGAACGCCACCAGCCGCCCGTCGCGGTAGCGGCCATTGCGCGGCCCCAGCAACAGCACCGCCGCCAGTGCCAGCCAACCGCCCATGGCGTGCACCACCACGGAACCGGCGAAATCATGGAAAGCTGCACCGAACTGCACCGTCAGCCACGCTTGCAGACCGTAGTTGCCGTTCCAGATCATGCCTTCGAAGAACGGATAGATGAATGCGACGATCAACGCCGTGGCGCACAACTGCGGCACAAAACGCGCGCGCTCGGCGATACCGCCGGAAATGATCGCCGGGATCGCGGCGGCAAAGGTCAGCAGGAAGAAAAACTTCACCAGTCCATAACCGTGATCGGCACTCAGCACCGCCGCTGGCTGCATGAAGGTCACGCCATAGGAGATCCAATAGCCTATAAAGAAATAGGCCAGGGTCGAGACGGCGAAATCACTGAGAATCTTCGACAGCGCATTGACCTGGTTTTTCTGGCGGACGGTACCGACCTCCAGAAAGGCGAAACCGGCGTGCATCGCCAGCACCATCACTGCACCGATCAGAATGAACAAGGTATTGGAGCTGTGAACCAGGGTGTCCACAGCGCTTTGCAGATTTTCCATAAGCAGGCAGACCTAAAGGCGAAAAAGGCACCAAAGCGGTTCATGCGCACATTTCATGCACCAAGTTGCGCCCGCGCAGTCAGGGAACCGGATGTCCGGCGAACTGCTTTGGCGCACAAGGTCGATGTCCTGACACGAACCGGCATTGTTTGGGATAAGGTTTCTCAAGGCGCACGCCCGGCAACAGCGCACAACCGCAGGACGACGCACCACGACACAGCAAAAGTTGTACCAGTCATTTGTACTGAACCTTCGCGCAAGGCTCATACTCGAACGCTTCAGACGTCACTTACGGAGATCCACCCATGGCCAGCATCAAGGCAAAGACTGCTCAAGAAATCCTGATGAACGACTTCCAGACTTTGGTCGCCGACACCGAACGGTTGCTCGAGCACACCGCCACTCTGGCCGGCGATCAGGCTGATGAGCTGCGCGAGCAGATTCACGACAGCCTGCTGCGCGCCCGCGAAACCCTGAAACTGACCGAAGACACCCTGCGTGAACGTGGTCAGGCAGCGGTGACCGCCACTGAAGATTACGTCTCGGCCAACCCTTGGCAGGCCGTCGGCATTGCTGCTGGTGTCGGCTTCCTGATCGGCCTGCTGGCTACTCGGCGCTGATTATGTCGATCGGTGAATCCGGCCCGACTGCGGGCACCGCCTCTTCCACGCGACGCCTGGGCGCCGCCGTTCTGGGTCTGCTGCACAGCCATGTCGAGTTGTTCGGCATCGAATTGCAGGAGCAGAAATCCCGGACCGTCAGCCTGTTGCTGTTTGCAGGTCTGGCCTTGGTCTTTGCCCTGTTGCTGCTGGTGGGTTTATCGACCTTGGTCATGATCGTGTTCTGGGACACTTATCGCCTGGCCGCGATCATCGGCCTGTGCGTTTTCTATACCTTGGCCTCGATCTTCTGCGGACTGCGCCTCAAGGCTGCAATCTTCGATGAGTCCTCGCCTTTCCACGGCACGCTCGAAGAGCTGGCCAACGACCGGGAGCGCCTGCTGCCATGAGCCTGCCTGAACTGCCACACAACAGCTCTCGCCGGGAAATGCGCAAGGCGCTGATCCGCCTGCGCAT
The DNA here is from genome assembly GCF_013363935.1 of Pseudomonas sp. 43A. Classification (NCBI taxonomy): domain Bacteria; kingdom Pseudomonadati; phylum Pseudomonadota; class Gammaproteobacteria; order Pseudomonadales; family Pseudomonadaceae; genus Pseudomonas; species Pseudomonas sp. 43A. The sequence continues at coordinate 2,430,630 of NZ_CP054880.1, read as the reverse complement.
GGAAATGCATCGACAGGAAATTCGCCATGAAGCCGGGCAAGTCCTGCAACCACTGCAACGCATGCGCGGCATGACGCAAAACTTGCAGGGCGGTCTGGGGATCAAGCACGCGCCGTTATGGGGTGTGGCGGCTGTGACGCTGCTGGGTTTCATCACCGGCAAAGGCGCCAAAAGCGGCGGCGTTGGTGGTTTGACCCGATTGGTTCGTCTTGGCACCAGTCTCGGGCCGCTGATCAAAATGGTCATGCAAAACTCCGGCAAACGCTGAATTACGGCATCTGGCTACATTCTTGCAACCTTCTCGGGATGGACCTCTTTGACCAAGAGGTTCAATCCTGAACGCCTATCCGGTCGACAGGTTCAACCAGAACAAGAACGACTAAGGAGGCTCCGTGATCGACGGGCAACCGCTCGCCTGCTTTCAACCCTTCATCGATACCGCCACCGGCCGGATTGCCGGCGTCGAAGCACTGGGCCGGCTGCGCCAGGCCGATGGACAACTGGTGTCGGTCGGGCCGCTGTTCGCCGACCCGCGCACTCCGGCCATCGCCTTGCGCCGTCTCGACCGACAGATCCGCGACAATGCTTTGAGCCGCCTGCATGAAGCGCCCTCGGACTGGTTTCTCAGCCTCAACATGTCGCCGCGCTGGATCAGCCGCTTGCGCCCCGAACAAGCGCTGCCAAGTCTCAAGCAAATCGCGCGACACCTTGTCGATCCGCAGCGCATCGTATTCGAGATCACTGAACTGGGCGGCAACGGCCAACGTCTGGCCGAAGTGGTCGCGCGTTATCGCGAGGCAGGGGCACGAATCGCCATTGATGATTTTGGTGCGGGCTATTCACAACTGGATCGGGTGCTGGCGCTGCAACCGGACATTCTCAAACTCGACATGCGCCTGTTTCAGGCCGCCGCACTCGGTGGGCCGAGCAGTGATGTGGTCAAGGCGTTGGCGCAGATGGCCGAAAAGACCGGTTGCTGGATTATCGCTGAAGGCGTCGAGACCGAGGCACAGTTGAATTTCGCTCTGGAGTGCGGATCGCGGTACGTACAGGGTTTTCTCTTCGCTCGGGCGCAGGAAGCTTTTTACCCCACAGACGCTTTTGTGCAACGCTTCGCCGAACTGCGTCAACGCTATGTCCGGCAAAAACTGGCAGAGCGGGCCCGCTTGATGCAAATGCGTCAGCAACTGGGCGAATTGATGACCATTCTGCAGAACTGGGCGCAAGCCCACGCACCGCTGAGCGCATTGCCCCAGCTGGACGCCTTTCCATGGCTGCTGCGGTTCTATCAATGCGACCGTCACGGCACGCAACTGACACCTAATCTGGAATGGCGGCACAGTGGCTGGATCGCCGACAATCGCTATCTGGGGCACAACTGGTCATGGCGTCCGTACTTCTATCATTTACTCGCTGAAGGCTGGGAGGAGCGGCGCCTGACGCTGTCCAACACCTACCGCGATGCAACCAGCAACCAGTATTGCCTGACGGCCGGGCAGTTCTTCGACAATGGCGAACGTCTGCTGCTGATCGACATTGATGCTGCCGGGCTGTAGTTGCGCTTGCAGGCTCAGAGCCGAACCGGGAAGCTAGGGCGAGCGTTGCCATTAAGTTTCCACACCACAGCGGGGAAACTTTTTGGCCCCCAGTCACCTGTCGGAGAGAATCAGCCTTGGATTGGCAAACCCTGCTCAACCGCGAACGTCTCGGAAAGCCCCTGCACAGCCCGCAAGAACTTGGCCGCAGTCCTTTTCACAAAGACCATGACCGCATCATCTTCTCCGGCGCCTTTCGGCGTCTGGGTCGAAAAACCCAAGTGCACCCGGTCACCAGTAACGACCACATTCACACACGCCTGACCCACTCGCTGGAGGTCAGTTGTGTCGGCCGTTCGCTGGGTATGCGCGTCGGCGAAACACTGCGCGGTGCCCTGCCACAATGGTGCGACCCCAGCGACCTGGGCATGGTGGTGCAATCGGCATGTCTGGCCCACGACATCGGCAACCCGCCGTTCGGTCACTCCGGTGAAGATGCCATTCGCCACTGGTTCCAACAGGCGGCCGGACGAGGCTGGCTGGACGGCATGAGCGAAGCCGAGCGCGGCGACTTCCTCAATTTCGAAGGCAACGCACAAGGCTTTCGCGTGCTCACTCAGCTTGAGTACCATCAGTTCGACGGCGGCACCCGCCTGACCTACGCCACCCTCGGCACCTATCTGAAATACCCGTGGACAGCCCGTCACGCCGACTCCCTGGGTTACAAGAAACACAAGTTCGGCTGTTATCAGAGCGAACTGCCGCTGCTGGAGCAAATCGCTCAAAAGCTGGGCCTGCCACAACTGGAAGAGCAACGCTGGGCGCGCCATCCGCTGGTCTACCTGATGGAGGCGGCGGACGACATCTGCTACGCCTTGATCGACCTGGAAGACGGTCTTGAGATGGAGCTGCTGGAGTACGCTGAGGTCGAATCGCTGTTACTCGGATTGGTGGGCGATGATCTGCCGGAAACCTATCGTCAGCTCGGCCCGCAGGATTCACGACGACGCAAGCTCGCAATCCTGCGTGGCAAGGCCATCGAACATTTGACCAACGCGGCGGCGCGGGCGTTTGTCGAGCAACAGGACGCACTGCTCGCCGGCACGCTGCACGGCGATCTGGTCGAGCACATGCATGGCCCGGCCAAGCGCTGTGTGCTGAACGCCAAGGACATTGCCCGCAAGAAAATCTTTCAGGACAAACGCAAGACCCTGCACGAAATCGGTGCCTACACGACGCTGGAGATTCTCCTCAACTCGTTCTGCGGCGCCGCGCTGGAGCAACACAACGGTCGCACGCCATCGTTCAAGAGTCGGCGCATCCTCGACTTGCTCGGCAATAACGCACCGGATCCGCAGGGTTCTTTGCATACGTCGTTTTTGCGCATGATCGATTTCATCGCCGGCATGACCGACAGCTACGCAAGCGACATGGCGCTGGAGATGACCGGTCGTTCCAGTCACTGATCCGAACGCATTCAACCCGTCGATAGCGTCGGCCGGTTGAATGCACAGTGATCACTTCCTTGACCGGGGAAGCCGCATTGACACTCGTCTATTTCGAATAATTTTGTAGCGGGATGCAGCGGCGAAAAGTACAAACAACAAGCAACTGTCCTTAGCATTTAAACATTGAACAAAAATCCATTTACAGCCAGTACTTGCAAAACATTCACGACGAACTATAAGCCGATGCAAACCCTGCCCTTCCTTACGTCACACCTAGTTTGATCGTAGTCCCTTTCCTCATTAACTGTAGGAACAATCCGATAACACGACTGGAGCCAGGTCAGCTCATACGTGCGCTCATTCAACTGAGCTAAGGTGCGCGCTTTATTCGTGCTTGTATGGGATTTGATTATGAACTCTCGCTTTTTTGTGGACACATACTCAATGCGAAAAAATGTATTTACTTTATTTATCAACAGATTATGTACACCTATGCTAACGTTTTGACACCTAATAGTTGACACCGCCCATCACGAGTCTAGTCTCAAGGTACTCACGGTGAGGCCTTGGCCATGATCTCTTTCAAAATTGCCAGCGAACACATCTTATTCCGCCTCGAATGGCGAAATAAGCAAGGCTGTAGGAAAATGATCTTGCCGAGGCCACCGTTATCATCGCAAACCAACCTTGAGACTGTATGCAGTGAAATAGCCAGGATTTGCCAACGCTTTGCTCCCTACACAACTTCAGCTCGGATAGGGTCGCTGAGAAAAATACTGAACTTCGCGACAGACCAGGGACGGGCCTTGCCAAATCCAAACAGTGCCGAATGGAAAGTCTTTATAAACGAGCACTATATATACCATCTTTCACACCCCGAAAAGCTGAATAGCGATGGCGACAAAGAATTTGAATCCATGCGCGTGGAATGGACTCAAATTGGTTACCTGTATAAAAGTCTTAAGCAGAAGTACATTATTCCCTCGGAAACCACTATTCCTTCCATGAGAAGGCCACAAATTTCGGATGATGAAAGAAGCGCTGATGTGTTGGACTCGGTGGAGGCAAATTTATGGCCATTGACGGATGTCAATGACCTCTGGCCGAAGACCTTCTTGGTAGATAAGGGGTTGAACGTCGGCACAGATCATTTTCTGGATACCCTTCAAAGCGATATCGAGAAACGTACGCAGACTATACTCTCTGCTTGTGAAAACTACTGGGACAAAGTAGTGGAATGCCAACGCATTGGCGAAAGCTTGATAAATTCCATTTCCTTAGAACAGATTGAAGCGCTCTTAGCATCTGGCAATTTTTACGTGGGACGTCGTTACATCGCTGATCCTGACAACCCAGATGGCGCTGCTTGGTTTTTGGCGATGATCAACTATCATTTCCTAATTACAGATGAACTGAGTGCAGTCTCTTATAAAGCCATGAGCAAAATCCATTTTTTTGAACCTTTCTGCCGCAATGGTTATATGAAAGCAAAAATGGATAGGAAGCTTAGGGAGATTGCTGGAGACTTTGGGGCCCCAAATTCAAACATTAATGAAACGTTGAATCGGCTCCTCGGTCACCTTTCCGCGCGCGACTGCGGAGCAGCAGCCGCAATTCTGATAGCTGAAAATCCGAAGTTTAATCCACACCCGCTACGCAGCGCTGATTATCTGTCTGAAAATGACAAACCAATACACTATTTTAATAGTGACCTAAACCAGTTAATGTGGAGCGTAAGCAAACCTCGGGCAAGATCTAGAAAAGTCTCCGCACTGCCTCCGCGCAGCCTTAAAATTTATATAGGGCTGGTAAAGGCAACAATGAAAGCTAGAATTAGGCTAATGCTAGAAGGGGACATTAACTACAGAAAGCTTTTTTTGACTTCGTCATTAAAGTGGGTTGGATTGAGTAGCAACCTTGATCAAATTCTGACAGCATCAATAGGAATCTCACTCTACCAGGCAATTAAAACTGATCTTATTAATGGGGACGTTTCAAGAGAAGTTTTCTCGTTAAGGAGGATTCGTGGTAGCCAAGGACTGATTAGCTTCCTGAAAGAGGGTACCTATCAAGCCGCTGCTAACACGCTGGGCAACTCTATCGCTGTCGTTGTGGCTAGATATATACCAGACTGGCTGAAATATCGGTGGAACGTGCGGATACTCCGGACATTTCAGACCAAGCTGATCATTCTCGCTACGAAAGGTAGGCCATGGCATTTTGCCGCAACTGACTTCTTAACCGAGAGTTATTTGTTCAATTTTATCATCAGGGAAGCAGCGACAAGCCTTACCTCTGATCCAGTATCGATGGATCTTAAACGTTACGCAGCAGAACTCACGGAGGATGCTGTTCACAACCTTGTTGAGCACCTAGTGAATCACAAAATGATTCTAAAACTTGACTCTGCCTCTCTGGCTGCCGTGTTTCTATTTGCTGAGATGTTCACTAGATCATCAGGCCAACGGCACGAAGACCCCGGTACAGGGCTTACCGAGGACTCGATTCTCACATTGGCACACCTTCTACATTGCACATACGAGATCAGCAAAGATCCGAACATGTGCGGCCCCATTGTAAGCAATATTGCAGGCCTATCTGTTCCGTACTTCCAACAAGTTTATGATGAAGCCGTGAAATTAAAATCCGAGCTAGCCAAGAAGACCTTGTCTGCAAGCATCATGGTTGAGCGAGAAACTTAATGCCTAAGAAAATTTTCAAGCCTTTGCCCTCTAGAGCAACCTTGGCTCTACTCATAGATCAGGCTAAACAGAACCTCGAAGACACTGTGACCTACACTGCCTCCTGGCTTAAAGAAGGTGGCATCGGGTCTCCCGAATGGAAAGTAATCGGTAATAAAAACAAGTTTGTAACAGTTAGTTTTTCTGAGCTTTTATCTGATGGTAGCTTGCTCACAGATCCACCGAATGCCCTGCTGCTGGCAACTATTCAGAAACAAGTTTTCTGCATACGCGCAAGATACCTTACACCACGCGTCGACCATCTAACCTGGATGAAATACGTCTGTTTCTACATAAACCTAGCAAGCTGGCTATGCCTTTATAAAAATCAATACCACCCACAAACATTTGGTTTCAAGCTACTGAACAAGAATGCCTGTGAACTGCTAGTTAATGACTATTGCACATCTGGCTGGGCAGGCGCGCTCCAACTTATTCCAAGACTCAGCGAAATATTCTGCGAACAGATAGGTGAAGTATACAATGGAGTCGAGCTAACCCAATCCCAGATAGCAAAAATAGTAGAGCACCTGAAAAAAAACAATTTGTATACAAAAAACAAAATTGATACTGAGCATGAATTTGGTTTAGTGTCTAGAACATACCTAGCGACAATCTTGAACACCCACATAACAGCGTTCAAACATGTACACACACGAACATTTCTCAGGCAGTTTGAAGTTAACCTGCAAAAACCAGTCCTGGTGCACGGAATCAATATTCGGGCGCAATACAGTTCACACAAAGCACCTATCTTTGACACAGATGCAAGTGGAGAGATAACCAAAGCCTCACTCGTTCAATTTCTGATACTAGTAAAATCAGTTGCGGAGGGGAACCCGTATTTGCCCGATCTGATGCCGAGGTTTGAGTACAACCCTAGTGAAGAATTAAAAAACTACGATGTCAAAAAGGAGGGTCATACGAGGAAACTACCCTACTCGATAGGTATGTATGCTCTGGACAAAGCAATTGAGTGGGTCATGGTATATGGAAAAGCTATTGTAGGTGCGTCGATTGAAATTATCAAAGCCTTTCATGACATAGCTCCTGAAGAGCAAAAAAAAACACGAGACAGGTATCGGCAAAGACAACAAATTTTTGAAACTATCATATCCTCATATACTACGGAATCATTCGAAGGGTTGCCCACTCAACCTTTAACTCTTGCGATTAATATCCAGAGGCTAACCAGCCAATCGCCGAAGACAAGCAGCAGCAAAAATATGACGTTTGCGGTCGCACTTGAGTGTTTTGTTGCTGCTTGTGCACTGATTCTCGGTTTCACCAAACCTCTAAGAATTGACGAGCTTAGCCAGATTTCTCGAAAATCGCTTAGCTACCAGACCAACGAAGAGGGCGCTTTCCTTAGGCACCCTGTACTCAAGAAACGTGTGCCGATCCCGCCCACGATACGTCGCCCCATACCTTTCATTGCATCTCTTGCTGTTCAGCTATTGAACGTACTGGGCAACGGCCTGAAAGAGGTATATCAAGATACTTCGCCCCACTCAGAACAGCTTTTCTACTTCCCGTCTTCCAAAGGTTTCAATAAGCCGAGCGGGCGAAGGCTCGGTATCCGTATAGATTCAGCAATACGATCATTTTGCGACATAATCGATATTCCCGTTGATATTTACGGGCGGCGCTGGTACATCAAGACTCATGAAATGCGCAAGTTTTTTATTGTGACTATGTATAACCATTCACAGGTTTATGCTGATGAGTCCATTAGACACCAAGCTGGACATGACGACCCTCGTTACTTTCACGAGTATTTAGCCGGCGAGATACCAGAAGAAGAAATCCTAAAATACAACATAGAAAATATAGAGGACAAACTTGCAGACCTTGAGGCCGGAAATATTTCTGAAGTTGAAAATCAAGGGCTAGTAGCACTTTACAAAAAAATCCTCTCCACTTTGAACATTACCTCTCTGAAATCAAGAAAGAAATATGAATTTGACCAGTTTCTCCAGGCTCTTCTAGCAAGCGACGGACTATTAATCTCCACTTATACTGTTAGATTGACCACCTATGAATCTGAAGTATATGACACTGATATAGCGTTGAAATACGGAGAGAGCAAAGATGAGAACTTCAACCGCTGACAACATCAGAGGGAGAATTTACTGGTTGCAATCAGTGTGGGAAGGAAGAGTCACCCCAACAAGACTTCACCATGACAAGCTGGCGGACATGAAAAAATTTTGCACCTTAGAGGTGAAAAATGAATTTGATAAAATAAGCTACAACACACTTAAGCATTTTTGCACAAGCCACTCCTTCTTAGAAATAACTCATACTTCAGAAAATCTTTGGGAGTATATGCGCTCCTTACGAGCAAACATCTACGCCACCCTTAAAAAAGCCAGAACAAATGACGACATTGACCAACCAACACCAGAAATGAAAATCAATGAGGCTTATAACCAAGCTCAGTTAGCAACCTGTGCTTACCTTGAGTTATTTAGATTTTTCAAAACATTGGTAGAATCAGATACAAGCCTTAACTATGCTACAAAGACCCAGATAACAAATTTTCTCTATGAGTCAAGCCTCAGATTTGAAGGAATTTATGCAAACCAAAATTCACCCACTAAAGCATGGAGCGTGATACAAGGGGGCAAAGGAGATGCCTAAGTTCCAGCTTTACAACACCAACATGGTGCTAAAAATGCCTGGCGCTGTAGTTTATTCTCGAAAAAAAGAAGCACCAACTGTTAGAAAAAAGACGATTTCGAATCAAGTCTATATGTTCTGGCCAAACGGCTCACCTTGCACCCTGATTAATATCTGGTTACAGCATGTGACTGTCCAGGCTACCGGCGACTCAGCCGAAACGTTTGCAAGTCACATGACTCACTACGTGCGTTACTGCTTTAACCATGGCGCCCATTTACTCGCAGTTGACGATACGTTCCTCTCGGGCCTTTCAACTCATCTGTTAGAAGAAAAAAAATTAAAAAAATCTGCCATTACTGGTGCTCGCAGTCCAAACCAAGTCGCATATACCATTAGAAGAGTGATAGATTTTTTGATTTGGTATCAAATGAATTATCGGCTTGTCTCACAACCTAAGCTCGTAGGGGAGTTAGGCACTGGCGCTCAAGTGACAATTGAATGGAAGGCCAACAGGCAAGGCCAGCCGATTCTGTACCACCCAGCGATTCCAACAGTTCGCCCCCCAGTGAGTGATAAAAAGCCCATGCCCGATAACTTCATAGGCAAGATTAGCGACACAATTTATAGGCTGAAAACCAACCCAAGATATTTGTTTGCTGCTACTGCTTCTCAAGTGCGTGATGACTACATAGCGAAAAACGAATATTTATACAACCGTCGGTTAGCGACCCTTAAAATTTCTAAAATGACCGGCCTTCGCCCTGACGAGCTAAACAGCATCCCCTTAAATTTGAATGAACATCCGCTAGAAAAGAGAACCCTGTACATTCCAACTTTGAAAACACGACAACGACCTAGACCTATACGTGAATTTCCCCTATCACTTGAGGATGCAATTGAAATATCCATATACCTTAAAGCACGTACAGCTTTCATAGCATATCTTAATATCCCCCCCACAAAGGCCACATCCTTCATGCTTGCGCAAAATGGAAAAGCCATAGAGACACGATCCTTGGCGCGAGACTTCAGAAGGCTTTGTGAGCTATCCGGCCTTACAGATGTACAAGTCTGCTTATCCATGTTTAGACATCGTTTTATTACTACCCAGATAGCATATGAGATCGCAAAGGAATTAAAGCGAGATATAGCTCAGAAGGATTTATGGATGGAGGCCGTCCAAAAAAGAATCTTAGCCAAAGTAGCTAAACTTACAGGCCATCGTGATCCGATGTCGCTGAAAAATTATTTCGATGAGGGATTTGCGATAGCGATAGCTAGTTCATCCTCGCCCTCCCCTAAACAAAAAGAAGCACTTATACAACAACTTGAAACCAGGATACATGAGCTGTCCATGCACTCCACTATATATAGCGACCCAAAACTAGCCAAAGGAATTTCTGAGTTAGAACAAATCTTGTCAAAACTAAAATTCATCTAATAAGTCTTGAGCCATTCCAATCTATATCGTTAATTGGGTTAGGCGGCCCATAGCCCGCAGGAACGCCTGCAACACCACCGACTTTTCTTGGCTGACTAAGCCGGGCCTTAGGCCCGAAGGAGCGATAGCAGCAATTAATTTCTGCTGCCATCACAGCGTTACCGCTCGATGAGGCTCAAGTCAGCGCCGGCTCACAAATCGACCATAAGATCGAGAACTGCTTTAGCTCCCAGTCTGCTCCATTTGAAGGACTGTTTTCCTAGACAGGTCACAAAGCTATGCTAGCTTTAAGAAATCGATTTCCTGGATCGAGCGGTCGGTTCGCAAAAGGCCATTGGCCTCAGGTTGTCATGATCTACTCAGTAGGCATTCGACAATAGTCAGAGGGCAGCCGACACCCTGACGTATTGGAGAAATGCCATGCGCGTCCCGATCTTCCCCTTCGATTTAATTCCCAAACGTCGATTCAAACACATTGCAAAAGTGCTTCGTCGTCACTGGCCTGGTGCTAACGCTATCAGTCTCATGACCGCGCAAGAGATTTTGGCACAGGGGTTGGGCTATCGCGACTTGCACGATGCGTTGAAGTCATCAGAAAATTGCTCACCGGATGCACCTGTACCTACTCTTGCAGAAGTAAGGGACAACGTCAGCACATCCATATTTCAGTTTCTCAAGTCGAGCAACGCCGTAGGTATCGACGACCGTGATATCGAGCGTTTAGTGTTGCTACTCCCGCTTCACGAACTTTTGGCCTTCCATAGCTTTCGGCAAGAGCAAACGCCCTACGTTGGCAAGACAGACAGCCACAGCTCAGTAGTGCGTTCAGATCATAAAATCCCAGAAGCGGCCCAACGCGTAGTTCATAAAAAATTCAATTCAACGGGAAGTGTGCCTTGGAAATCCGCGTCGCCCCTCGCATCCGCAAAATATTTGAGTAGATGTGAGCTTGATGCCATTGAGAAGGTAGTCCAGAGCAAAGCCAACCTACGTGACCAATTTTTGTGCTCAGTGCTGCTCTCTGGTATTCGTCAGTCTGAATTACTGCATCTCAAAGTTGAAAACGTAAACTACACCGACCAGATGGTGATGCTGGACTTCCCAGCCACCAAATTGCGTTTGTACCGGCAACGACGCGCTTTGACTACAGCCAAAGATTTTGTGGTTTCTACGTACGTTAAACAAAGTGTGCTTGCTCACGGCGATTACCTGTTCCCGTCCAGCAAGAACACTAGCCATCCAATGACCTCTTACGAGCTGAATAAGATCCTGCACTCTTGGTTGTTGGAAGCTCAAATCGATCCAACGGAGGTGTCGACTCTTACAGTCCGACGCTCTGTAATTTTTCTATATATCAAATATCTTGGAGAGCAAACAAAGTCGCCGATACCTAATTTGACAGATCTTTCCCCATCTAAATTTTTGGGCCACTACAGTTCTTCGCGAGGGAAGAAGCCTAAAGCCTAAGAAGGTTCTGGGAGCGGCCAAATTTCAGTTGGACGAAGCTTGTCGCTCCTCTGCCGTCTAAATCCGAACCAACAGCATTCTGAGCTACTAACGGAGCCATCTCCATGTGACGCGCTACGATGTCATTAACTCCAATCGCATGGATGCTATCTCACGAATGAATGGTGCAGTTCCGCATGAACGGTTCGTTAGCTAGCAAAAAGCTGATGTGACGTGCTCTGACCTACGACAAAGATCCAACAATCCTCCTACTGCTACGCTGATGTCTTCCACGGAGGAAACACAATGTCGAACGCAGACCTACTCCCTTCCCCTCTATTCAAGATCAATGAAAACCTGCTCGCGCTCTAAGCCGCAACATTTCAATGCGAGGAAATGGCATGCGGGCTTATATGACTATCGCCCCAAATCACTTGAGCAAACAGTTGAGTCGTTGGGCTTGGTTTGGCAGGGTAACTATCATTGTTGGATAGACAATGCTAGAAATGTTGCTTTCATCGTGAAAGAAATTCTCGCCTGATTGCGTTAGCCAGGCCCAAGTGCCCGAATAAGCGATACCTCCATCAACAGCACGGCCCTCCTTAGATAAGAAGGGCATTCCTCACAGGTAAGTAAGCCCGATCAAACGTGCACCGTACTCATGCTGCCAATGTCATAGACCGCCAGAGCTATGACTGGGGTGCAGGTCAATGCGCGTAGCGGCCCAAATGTTCAGATGCGTCCAGCCCGCGGATTTCTTGGCCTCGGGCACAAGGTTTGGATGACACTCAATTAAGCTGGAGCCACATACCCCTGGCTTCGCTTTGCATGAAAATTTTTTACCTCATTCCACGTCATCTTGATCGCGATGTTCATTGCAGACGACTCATCTAGGACATAAACCTCAACTTCAGGATCACTGATAGGAGAAAGGAGCCTAAAAGGCTCTAACAATCGGCCACTGCCCACCATTCCATTTTGGCTGAAAATGATGGCTGGACAATGATCCCCACTCTCAAACAGTGCCCTTATTCCTCCCTTCAGCCACTCCCAATCAACCGAAATGGGAAAAGGGGGGCGGGTGGTGTGGAGGACAACCGGAATTATGGAGTCTGCACCTTTAACTATACTGTCCGGAAACGCCGCCAATAGCTCTTTGGTAGGAATGGTATCGATCACCTTACTCACTTCTTGCGCATCGCTTAGCATGATCTCAGAGCTTAGATATGATTCCAGGAACGCTATGAAGTGAAGGAAACCAGAAGCCTGAAATATTTTGCCTTGGCTGCCCTCTGCCCGAGACAGTAAACCTTTGACCATATCGCGGATGATCGAGGCTGCCGCCTCCGACTCATTCGGATCAGCTCGTCCAATGGACTGAGCATCCAGCAGGTTAAAAAGCCAGGCATGCCGATAACCTACATCAAAGCATGCTTGGTGAAATGGATGCCGCTTACTGATGAGATCCGAGCTTACCCATTGGGCTAGCTGTACCGTGGCCTCCACACGCTTCGCCGGATCCCTTGAAAGCATTGGCATTGGGGTTACAACCTCTTCAGTGATGTCGTACATTTGCTTCATCTCTATCGCGAAGCGCAGGGCCTCCAATTGAGCCCACTCCACCAAAGGCTCGAACTTCGCTGCTAACTTCTTATCAGGAGCTGTATTGAAAGCAGCGCCCAAGAGATCCCCGAGCACGCGACCAGCTAAAAACGCATCGCTGCACTTGATCACTCCTCCCGGAAACGGAGTCCCAAGCGAAAGATTGGCCACCAAGGTCATCGCAACTGCAGGATCTGTCCAATCCAGCTGATTAAGTCCCACAAACGGCATGTAGTTCTCACGTACAGCCGGATTGCAGACAAACTCTCGGGCATGCTGTCCGAGGCTACCCCAAAAATCGAATCTCATTGGTACGGCTCTATGGCGATACTGTCGGGTCTTCAACTGCCAATGGAAATCTGCGCCAAACTCAGGATCAAAATGCTCTTTAAGTATTGGGAATGCTGCTTTGGCGATGTCATAGACGGTCGTGGGTGTCTGCCCTAATAGGTCATCTCTACGCTCATGAAGGAACGTCGTAGCTTCCGATTCTCGCTGCGGCAATCCGTGATCTCGGCACCACGCATGCATTGCATAAGGATCAATTGCAGCTAGCGTGATACACCAACGCCCACGTCCAAAGCCATTGACGTCACGCCAAAGCATCATAAAGCCATGCGACCCCGCTCTATCCCCGGCACGTGCAATTACATCCATGGCAGTAACTACGATCCTCGGAGGCCAAGACACATCATCTTCGTTTTCTTCAGCGAGACCGATATCGTCTTGCTCGGCTCCCAGATCATCAATACCTTTGTAAGCCAGATAAAGATCAATTGAAGGAAGTGCTTCTACGGGTAGATTGGTACTTCCAGTTAGATGCCAGGCCTCCGGCAGGTGCGCTATCAGACCAAATCCAGATTCACCATTGGTCAACTTGAGTGCCAAGCACTGCTTACCCGACCAGGCGTTCATACTCCCCACGGCATGGACGAGCAGCGTCGCCCAGTCAGCCGCAACGACCACGAAGCACACGTCGAAATTACCCAAGAAGGGGAGCATATTTCGAAGCTCTTGCTCGTACCCTGCAAGCTCAGTAACTGTTTGCCGCTCCGTTTCGCTAGCCCGCTTGACCTCAAAAACCACCAGCGTTTTCGTCTCAGGGTTGAAGCAAAGAATGTCAGGACGCAGCACCTCCCCAGTGGTGACTGAGATGCTGGTATTGATGGAGATGATGTCCAGTAGGCTCAAGCGACTTAGTACGTGGTCTGCTGCCTCAGCAGAGGCTCGTCGAGAGATGTAATCGATACCAAAAGACGGAAGGAAATACTCTTGGGGAACAGTGTCAGTTAAGGAGGAGGTGATCGCCTCTCGCCCTTGGATCGAGTCGAGCAATTCCTCCCTCTCAATGAGCTGTATTAGCCAGGAAACGACCTCAGATTCTGGGGAAAACTTGACCTTTGACATAAATCTTCCTTGGGTGATGGCAGACGACTATCTGTGCACGAAGCACTAGGGTGACGGCCGAATCGGGACACTTGAATCCTGGCAGCGCTACGGAAGTGATCCAGTCGACCTATTGAGTGCCTACCTGGCATTTAACAATGAGCGCCAAACTCCTATTCTGGTCAAAAGTCTTGTGGGCTTTCAGAAGTTGCAAATGCCTCCAAGCTGACATCGACCGCCCTGTCCAACCTAAGAAGCGCTCCACTACCCTGCGTTTCGTCGGCATCAATGCACGCAGCAGAATCAACGAAAATCACGATCGCCTTCTGACCAGTCTTTGAACTGGGGTAGATGATTCCGTCTATCTGAGCGCCATCTTCCGTCCGATACACATGTCGAAAATACTCTGTCACCACTTGGGTGGGTACATACTCAGCATGTGCCCTGTCACTGCGCTCAATCGGCTTGGTGAAATCGTCGATAAAGTTATTCATGAACCGGTAATAGTTACGCAGCTCCTGAAGTGTTGGATCGAAGAGGCTGGGAACAGGAAGCGACTTCGATAGATCCACTACTCTAAGATCTCGAAGAGCAGTGAACTCGCCCGAGGCGACCTTCTTCCCCTTCGCATTGTCAGGCTCGTAAATCTCGCGAATGGCTGTATTGAGATCAAACGCACCATAGAACATCGGAATGCCTACTGGGCTCATCCTATTAGGCATGTTTGCTCGTTCGGCTGGAGGTGGGCCAAGATCCTTGGCGTGCGTTATCAACTCGTCCTGGTCGACGATCCGAACGCGATAAATTTTTGTCCCGCCCGGAACCCTATCGATAAGACCTAGACTCCCCACAACTCGGCCCAACGTCTCCAGGATGTCAACCGGGTTCATTTCGTCATGCTGGTCACGATCGTATGCTGGGTTGACCGCCCTGAAAAATACGAACCGCGCGGTGTGAGTGATGAATCTACTGAAGCTCTGCCAGCCGTAGACCAATATCTTGTGAAAAGGGAGAGAATACGGGTCTTTTTCGCACCATCCGGTGTCATGAATTGACCCGGCAATGGTATCTAGAATCTCTTCCGGGCAATCGGGGCCAAAGTCGTAAAGCAGCTCATAAATGTTGTAAACATTCCCTTGCCACCCACCTTCTCGGGTCTCGTAGGGAAGTCCTTCATTAGCTGGATCGCCCCACTCCAAGCAGAGGCTGTTCACCACGTGCTCTATCACATCATCCATGGCGGACACTTTGACCGATCTATCGCAGTAGGAGCAGGTTCCGGGACTACGATTTTTCCTTACGAATTTTTTCAGCCCTGCGTCTTGAATGCATCTCTCGCAGACATAGGTATCCTCAACGCTCGAATAGCCGCGCTCCATTTCCTCTTCCCACATCCTTTGGACTCTACCCATCCCGGTAATCTCACAATGAATTAAAAACAATCGACAGACTTTTGCCAGCAAGGAAATCCTTGAGTAAATCGCGACTGGGATTCCACCCATATCCATTCGCGCCCCCAATTCCGTATTCCTCAACCATCGCAAGCTACCATATGCTGACCCGATCCAAAGCCAGCCATCATGATCATGTGCATCAAAGCAAAACTCCTTCACCTCCAAGCCATTCAAAATCTGCTAGCGCCATATCGTTACCTCTATTGCGTAGACCTTGAGGCAACCTGTGATGAGGTCGGTGAGTCGGAATCACCAAGGCAGCTAGCAGTCGTCCCCGCCCAGATGGAAACGATTGAATTGACCTGGTGGTGATCGATCTGGAAACGCTTGAGATCGTCGATGAGTTCCAGCGATTCGTCCGGCCTCAAATCCATCCCACCCTCACCGGCTTCTGCATGAAGCTCACCTCCATTCAACAAACGGACGTGGACAGTGCACGAACATATGTGGAGGTTGGCCAGGAGCTAGGAGCTTTTATTTCGCGATATCCAAACGCAGCGTGGGCATCGTGGGGTGACTACGATGCAAGGCAGCTGGAGCGCGATGCTGGATTCGCTGCTTGCCCTTCCCTGCTCGCCGGTCTGCAGCACTTCAACGTCAGGAAGTGGGCATAAAGGCCTATACGACGATCAGCCGATAAGTCTTGAACAAACAGTTAAGTCGTTGGGCCTGGTTTGGCAGGGTAACTATCATCGAGGGATAAACGATGCTAGGAATGCGGCCTCGATCGTCAAGGAAATGCTTGGCTGAGAGCTGAGCTGAGCAGGTGCCAGGTGCCAGGTGCCCGGAGGATCGATTCCTCCACAGGCTAATGTCTCAGCATACTGAGCGATCAGATGGGACGTCTCCTTTTACCCCACCTGAGTCTGAATCGCCCTGACAAGTGTTGACGGCGTAAGATCTTTCATTTGGACAGTGGAAGATACATATGCCTGACGTTGATAGCGGCGACATCAGAGACCAGGAACAGCCTGACCATCACTTTCAAACTGCAAAGCAATACTACGCCATGGTGAAAGCACACCGCAGGCAGGAACGCATAGCAAGGTTTCGAGAGATGAATCCGTTAGCTTGGTATCTCGACGAATTTCCGGCTCAAGACATGTACAAGAGCCCACGAATCGATCAACGCTCCACTCGGCAGGAGGTAAGGTATCACTGGCTCAGGCAGCGAACCGGCTGGATTTTCTGGGCTCAACTGAAAACCGCCACTGCCGTTCGATTTGCAGCTTTTGGAGGGTTGGTCAGCGCATTCTATCAAGCTGCTCCAGGCTTACACGGCGAAAACGGTGACGCAGCGGCACCGTTCAGATGGCTGTTGTTGGCAGGACTCACCTACTTGGTAGCGGTGTTGTGGTATGAAATCTGGTGCCCACTCCTGCTAAAACAGGCGCTTTCCTCAAAGCAAGGACTACTCGAGAGCCAATCCAGCACTTGGCTTCGTACTTTGGTGGAAGACGAATTGCGTCGGTGGTGGAGCAAGCGGGAGTGGTGGCCTCACCCGGATTTGCTAGATGAGAACATGTCTGAGGATAAGACGGCTCGCGTAATCATGTCTGGATACGGAGTACCGGCATTCGCCGGATTCGATAGCTACGCGTGTGCTCATATCGAGCAAGCCCTGTTCGAATACCGCAATCTGCGCAAAGTCACTATATGGCGAAGAGATGATCACACTTCTGAGTTACGTGAGTTCACGCCACAGTACGGCTACGAAGGAAACCGTCCTATGATGCACCGCCTGACGATTCGCTCAGTCGATGAGTACGACGTCCAAGACGACCCAAAATTGAGGGTCGGAGATCTGGTGCTGGACTGGCGTAGATGCGCTCTCAGTATTTCTCATCATCTCCCGAGCAGAAGCTCTGTGAATATTCGCTACGAAACTGAGGGTTTAGACCATCTGTTCTCAGATCACACGGGGGCTTTAGTTTTTGCTCAAACAATTGCCCTTTGGCAAAACACAATGCACCCGGTTCGTAGACTTATCTTGATAGCGCTTTATCTAATGAGCGCCGCGTTCTTCGTAGCATTTGTATTTCTTCAGTTACAGATTTTGCTTCCGAAGATGTTTTGATCACCATCCAGGCGTTTACTGACTATTAGACTTGATCGCAGAGGAAGTGAGCGGTCAGTTTTGTTCCGATGCCATCAAGGACGCCTAAATTCCAGAATCACCCGGTGCGGGGCGGCAAGAGCCCATAGGGCTAATCTCAACAAGCTCCAAGTAAGGTCTCCTATGCTATGAGCATCGAAGCAAAGCTCCTAAATCTCCAAGCAATCCACAACCTCTTCGCGCCATACCGCTACCTCTATTGCGTTGACCTTGAGTCAACCTGTGATCAAGTTGATGAGTCGGAATCACCAAAGCCGCTCGCAGCCGTCCCTGATCAGATGGAAACGATTGAAATTGGCCTTGTTGTGGTGGATCTGGAAACGCTTGAGATGGTCGATGAGTTCCAGCGCTCGTCCGACCTCAAATCAATCCTGTCCTCACCGATTTCTGCAAGCAACTCATATCCATTCAACAAGCGGACGTGGATAGCGCAGGAATCTATGTGGAGATTGGTGAGGAGCTAGGAGTGTTTCTAGCGCAATACTCAGACGCTGCTTGGGCCTCGTGGGGAGACTATGATGCAAGACAGCTTGAGCGCGATGCTGATTTGGCAGGGTGCCCTTCCCTGCTCGAAGGCTTGCCACATTTCAACGCCAAGAAATGGCATGCAGGCTTATATGACGATCGACCTAAATCACTTAAGCAAACAGTAGAGTCGTTGGGACTGGTTTGGCGGGGTACCTATCACCGAGGGATCGACGATGCCAGGAACGTTGCATCCATCCTTAAGAAGATGCTCGGCTAACTAGGTGAGCCGGGGCATTGGCCCGAACGGGCGACTCCCCATTTAGGTCGCACAGCTTAGCTATGGGCAAATGATGAGTCGAACGCGGAATGATCTGCCCCCCCCCCTATCTCACCACCCGCGAAGTCTACTTGGTGCTCCTCGACGAATGCAGGATCTACTCACTCCAAAGCGATTTAATGGCAAGACGCCATGATTATTTTTGTTTACAATTCCCCCGCCCCTTGAACTCTGCTTCGACCTTGGCGGCTAAACTCCTGGCAGGATACATTGATCAGAAAGCTTAATAACACTTAGTATAAGAATAGTTTATGAAACGGACTTTATTAGCAGCATTCGCCCTTTCGCTTACCACTCTCTCACTCGAATCATTAAGTGCCGAAGAGCTCAATTCAAATGAATGCATCGATACGACTTACGAAATTGTAGCGGGTAGCGAAGCTATCACTCGTACTTGCGGTGAGTATCAAACGATATCAGTCTACATCCCTGCGAAAACTGCGATTCTATCGGTTCATGAAATTCAAAAAAAAGGGACTGCAAAACAGACTTATAGCCCACTCGTGGTGAAGAATACGATCTTGATCGCAAGCGGTGGTTTCTTTGGCTATCGATCAGATGGACATGAAAAGCCTATCGGTTTAATCAGAGCTAACAACAAACGCCTTGTACGCATGCTTGACTGGGATCACGGCGGCGTCCTCGTATCTGATAAGAAGGGCAACATAAAAATAATCCCAGCACAGAATCGCTCCCAAGCAGGTGCGTGGTCGGAAGCAATACAGTCGAAACCAATTATAATCAACAGCGGAATGGTCGATGTAAACAAGAATCTTAGAGACTCAGAGTTTAATCGAGTAGCTATCGGCTACACCCTAGACGGAGACATCTTGGTTGTAGGTACATTCCATTCATTCGGCCAAGCGGCAACATTAGTAGACTTCGCTAAAATCTTCAAAAGTGAAGCGGAACGGCGAGAACTCAAAATACACCGTGCACTAGCGATGGATGGAGGTGCGGGTGCTCAGATCTACATTCCGTCAAAAAACCTCTCATTCGGGGATTCAGGACGCTCTTATTTTCCGAACGCCGTGCGCCTAGATGCTACGAACGGTGTAAAGTGGCAATGAAAGAATTTCTCGATCTGATCCCTAAAAAATACAAAGCGATGGCTTTGTGTGTATTTGGAATAGCTTTATTCAGCGGCTGGTGCATTACAAATGGCAATGAGTTAAAAAATGTTTGGGCATCTTTTCAGAATCCAGATGCCAAAGTGATGATAGATTCTACCGAACACGCGCTAAATCTCGGTGGCGCTACCGATCTAACAATACAGATATACCCAGTCGGCATCCAAAAACTACCTCAGGGCACAATTTCCATATCATCATCTTCCGACGCCATGAAAGTAATTCCGGCGCTACATTCCGATGTGGAGAGCATTGAAGGCTCTAAGACGATAAGTAATTTAAAGATTCGGGCGATCAAAGAATCAGATGAACCAATTACTATCTACGCAACTTACCGTACAGGCGAATTAACAAAAAAATCGAATGTTTTATCGATCAAAATACTGCCTAAACCCGTTGAGCTTAAGCCACACTTTGATATTACAGACACAAAAAGAGTCGTATTATCCGGCACTTGGGAAACGGTACTTGGCGCAGACTCAGGAGAGCTGTGGATTAGGCAGAGTGAGGGGAAGATCTCCGGATCCTACAGTTTTCCTTCTTATAAATGGCCCTCTGGAAAAATCGAAGGCATAACTGACGGTAATACCTATCGAATAAAACTGTTTATTCCATATAAAAAAGTCGAAGAAAGACTCTGGCTGGCAGGGGACTACGTGCTGCACAAGGAGAGTGGAAGTATTCAAATGCACGGATGCGCCTATCATCTGCGAAGAATGTCCGACCAGCGCGCACAGGTCGGTAGCCAAGGAATAGACTGCTCTATTTCCGTGAAAATTCCTGGCTGGAAGACGTTACAGGCAGATAGCTTTATGGCGACAGCTAGCTTTGATTTCGAAACCGCAGAGTAGAAAAAGTCAAGTAAATTCTGATCGGAAAAAGTAGGCGACTTGTGCGGGGTAATAGTCACGACTGTAGCCCCGCCAGAAGTCCTCTATGCGCCAATAGATTCAGGCTCATTAGCTAGAACCGGTTGTTGATCAAGAATCCAATGTAAGGGAAAGCAACCAACCTAACCTGATAGCTAGAATAGCAAGGTACTGCTATGCCGCGTACAGAAAGCTAAGAACGTTCTTTTGGGGTTGTTTAGCTTCACAGATCGCTAGGTGTATCTGGGCTTCCCGTCTTATCTTTTCGCTAAATGCTTGGGCCCTGTCATATTCGTCCTTTAATTCCTTTTCCAGCCGACGATGCAGAACGGGACAGTAAATCCTTTCACTGTCAGACGGGTTGCGATGTGGCTCCGCAGCGGTTGTTGCGCGGCAGTTAGCAGCCTTCTACGCACGAGATAATCGAATTAATATATCAGCGATATTTGACGGTGATCAGAAAATTCTCCAACCAAAAAATATCGAGAATGCTAGAAGTATGGCTGAGCGCGCAGGGGATATGGACAAATGGTTGCAAGAACGAATCAGTTATCTGGCAGGAAATACTTGGCCGGAAGCTTGGCTGTTACATAAATGCACCGAGGCTCCTGATAAACTCGGAGCTGCTTTAGGGGTGGATGCTAATCGAGCCATGGCAATAGTGGAGTATTCCTTACAGGCTGGTAAAAACGAAGGGTTCACAGAAATGGGAGAGCAGGTTAACCTTGATGCCGAACGATGTTTAATATTAACTTGCGGCGTAGCATACAAATGCTTTCCACACGAATTTAACGACATACGAAATACAATTGATAAAATTCTGACTTAGGCTCGGCACCAACTTGTAACAGGACATCATATGCCAGACTCCAAAAACCTTAGAGATTGGCAAGCTCAAGCTTCATTAAAGCTTGGCGCGACGCACCTGCATTGACATTTCAACGCGAGATCTTTTTACAGCCCCGCCAGCTCCCTCAGCCTTGCTTGAGTCGCGCCGAGCTGATAAGCAACTCAAAAATCTAGCCGCCCGTTACAGTTGGCGGTAGTATCATCGCTGTAATCTCAATTTTTCAGAAAAACTCCTTCCCTACATCTACTGGTAGATAACTTTTAAAATCGCCATCGTATTCAAGATGCGATTTCGACAAACGGAGAGCCGAATGAGCGGTCTAAACGATCTATTTTACAATGTTGGATCTGGAACAGACGATGTGCAGATTCGATTCAACAACTTGGAAAGCTTTGTAGTTAGCCACATCCAACAATCTACAGCCGTTATCGGATGTATGAATTGGCTGACGAGTAAAAAAATAATAAACGCTCTTGCTGATTTAAGCGGAGGCGTTTCAATCATCATTGACAAGTGCTCAACCCACGAGTCAACCCCTGAATACAAAACCGCTTTCCACTCACTGAAGCCACTTAAATTTAAAATAATGAACCTAGACGAACAATACGTCTTCGGCAGCCACTACGAACTGGAATCAATGTCTCCCGACACCGTAAACTCTGATGCTGTGCGGGTATTCGGAACCACTCACAAAAGATACAATACTCGAGTCCTAATGCATCATAAATTTATGATGTTTTGTTCATTATCTGACGACGGCGTCATCACGCCAACGTCTGTAGTCACCGGGAGCTACAACTTCACTGAAAATGGGGGGTATTGCAGAGAGAATTTAATTCACCTGACAGGCGACCAATACACAAGTGGATACTTCGGTGAGTGGCGAGGTTGCTTTTTGCTTTCCGAAAAAATAGACAATTACAAAAAAGATATCAACCCACAGTACCTAAAACATAAAAATCGAAAGAAAATAATAAAAGAGATCGCGAAAGAATATAACATAATCCAAGACCACGATGATCCTTACTTTTAATTTAGCTTAGAGAAATGGAAAGCAGACGAGAGATTCATTTCCATAGCCTGCATATGAACAGCGCTAAAATGCATTGGTTGACCGCTTGCTCATTGCTTTGTGATTCTGCGCCTACTGCACATGCTGCATTGGATGCCCCAAGGGAACCCCAACTAAACGCCAAGTATGGTATTCCATGACATGAGCATCCTAGCAAAGCGGACTCACCTTGAAACCATCCAAAACGGCCTACGTCATACCGTTCCCTCAATTGCGTAGACTTTGAGGCAGTCTGTGATTAAATTGCGAGTCGGAATCACCGATGCCGCTTGCAGCCATACTGACTAGATGAAAATGATCGGAAGTTGCTTTGTGGTCATCGATATGAAACGCTTGAGATCATCGATGTATTCCAGCGTTTCGTTCGCTTCCGGATCAATACCCTCCCCACCGACTTTCTGGAAACAGCTCACATCCATTCAACAAGCGGACGTGGACAGTGCTGGTACCTATGCGGAGGTTGGCCACGAACTAGGAGCGTAATTGCGCGAAATCCACACGCTGCTTGGGCGTCCCGGGGTGACTATGATGCAAGGCAGCTTGAGCAAGACGCAGGGTTTGCTGCCTGCCCTTCCCTACTCGAGGCCTTGCCCCATTTCAGCGCCAGGAAATGGCATGCAGGGTTCTATCACAATCCACCGAAATCACTTAAGCAAACGGTAAAGGCCATGGGCTTGGTCTGGCACGGTACCTACCACCGAGGGATAGATGATGCGACAAATGTTGCTTCCATAGTGAAAGAGATGCTCGCCTGAAAGCATGAGCCGGGCTCGGGAGCCCGAAGAAGCGATGCCTCCTTCAACGGCATTATCTCAGCACAGCTGGGTAATGTTGAGCATGCCTTACATGCGAACATTAAGCTTCATTCGCTGCGATGATGTGTTTTGCTCGTTCAAAAAGCTCATCGTAAGTCACTATCTCAGGCTGGATTGTATTTCTACGAAATAATTCAAAGCTCCTGAGATGCTCCCGATTGACCCCGTGCTCGCCAACAAACTGCTCTAGGGAACCAACCACCACAAATGCTCTAGGGGAATAGTTGAAAACCTCTTCAGCGGTGGGATATCCATTGTCGTCAGTCAACCGTACTGATTCCTTCAAAGTTTCTGCCGCGAGGGCCACAGTTCCCTGCACTTGAGCGACCGCGCCTGCAAGCTCATCCGAGGGTGCCCAGCAACCTTCACGGTAATTTTTGTTTTTTAACAGGCGCGTCTTGTGAGTTTTGATTTCGACAAAACAGAGGCTAGACGCCCAAGCCTTTGTTTTCAGAAGCGCATCCACTCTCTTCCCTGGCTGAGCGACATCATTACCTCTGACCGCTTGCTCTAGCTTCTTCCCATCGAGGCCGGACGCATATATGTAGCTAAGGCCATAGCCGAATATCCAAG
Source organism: Pseudomonas sp. 43A (assembly GCF_013363935.1). NCBI lineage: Bacteria > Pseudomonadati > Pseudomonadota > Gammaproteobacteria > Pseudomonadales > Pseudomonadaceae > Pseudomonas > Pseudomonas sp. 43A. Next base: position 2,406,722 of record NZ_CP054880.1, on the reverse strand, counting down.
GATTTTTTTCAAAGAATTTTTGCCATAGGGCTTCCGGTGTACAGCCTTTCCTTGATTGTAATTTTTGGAAGTAATCTTCATCCTCTAATAAGGACTTAAAGACTTCAAGCTGCTTTTTTCGGTAACCGATTGCAACTACATCCTGCTTTGTTAATGAGTTTTTCACGACCTCAGCAATTAGATCTTCGTTTTCCGTGACTAGTTGTTTTGCTTGTAGAGACGTCAGAGCAATTCGTCTCAGCTCTGAATCGGAAATATTCATTTGGCCGCCGCCTTCAAATGCGACCGCTTGGATATTGGCAAGAAATTCACAGAACCTGCCAATCTCCTCTCCGACAAACGAGAAACCACTGCCGTAAGGCTGCCCGGTTTCCGAACTGAATTTTTGAACCGTCAGAACCTGAATCCTTCGAGTGTCCTCGAGGAACTTTGCCGATATATAGGTTGCCGCTTCCGGTTTGTGCCGGAGCACAGCTTCGTCACGCTCACGACCGTACTCATAGCCGTCTACCGATGGCAACACTTTGGAGGCGATACGGATAAGTCGCGATTTATCACCAAAGGAGGGAAGCGCGGGGCTGATATATGTCTTTCCTGGCTTTGGATTCTGATAGTTATCCATACTCAAACCCCTCCTGACTTGCGCTTGATCGTATGCTGATCAGCCCCTGTCAACAAGTGAACGCTTATCCGAACGCCGCTTGAGCGTGATGCTGGATTCGCTGTGTGCCCTTCCCTACTTTCCAGCCTGCAGCACTTAAACGTCAGGAAATGGCATAAAGGCTTATACGACAATCAGCTAAAGGGACTGAAGCAAACGGTAGAGTCGTTGGGCTTGGCTTGGCAAGGTGCCTATGACCGAGGAATAGATGGCGCGAGAAACGTTGCATCCATCATTAAGGAGATGCTCGGCTGATTAGGTGACCCAGGCCCATTGGCCCGAAGGAGCGAACACTCCCCTCTAGGTCATCATCAACCCCCTGCTACGCTTTGCTCTTCACCCGAACGGAGTCGAGTCATGGCCGAGCAGTATTCCCTTCCCGACGTACTGGCAAGAATGTACGAAAACCAACTAGCGATCGAAGCGGCACTGATGGAGCTCGTCCTGCTGGAGGAGCAGCGCGGGTCATCTGAAGCTTGCGACAATGCACGTGTTGCACTGGAAAAGATTGGGGAGAATGCCGGGCATATCAAGCAGGGGATTGCTAAGTTGGGAGGAAATCCTGGGACATCGATTTATTAATCCTCACGCCTTTAGCAGGCATCGTCTCCTCCAGAATAAAGTGCCCCTCAACGGGTATGAATACGAGCGACCGAATCCTCGTTTGCAGATATGGTGACGCACTCACTCAAGGATGAACCATGACCACACATACCTCCAATAACGCCCAGAAACGACTCGCAGTGTTGATCGACGCCGACAATGCCCCTGCGGCAATCGTCGAAGGCCTGTTTGAAGAAATTGCTAAGTACGGCGTCGCGAGCGTGAAGCGCATCTACGGCGACTGGACTGGCCCTCATCTCGGAGGTTGGAAGAAAGTCCTGCTTGATCACTCGATTCAACCCATCCAGCAATTCGCCTACACCAAAGGCAAAAATGCCACTGACAGTTCGCTCATCATCGATGCCATGGACTTGCTATACACTCGCCGCTTCGATGGGTTTTGCTTAGTATCGAGCGACAGCGATTTCACGCGATTGGCTTCTCGATTACGCGAAGAGGGCTTGACCGTTTACGGGTTCGGAGAAGAGAAAACACCCAAGCCTTTCGTGGCCGCATGCGACAAATTCATTTACATCGAATTGCTCCGCGAGGATGTCATTGTACCTATCAATGGCGAGCCTAGTACGGCTTCTGTTGCGCCCCTTGATGTGGCCAAGCCAGTAGTTGCTGAGCCATCCAAAAAGCCTAAGGCACCTGTGGGCTTCATCGCCAAAATCTTGGACGACATTGCTGACGAGGATGGATGGGCACACTTAGGGGCGCTGGGCGCGAACATTACGAAACTACGTCCGGAGTTTGATCCACGCACTCATGGCTACAAAAAACTCAGCGACCTCATCAAAGGCCATCCGCACGCCTTCGAACTGCAAGCCAGAAGCACATCAGGTGGCACAGCGGCGATGTATGCTCGTCACAAGCAGCCGAACAAATGACAGACATACCTCCTGGTGGGCGCCAAGTGTCCGTGACCGGCAAGCTTTACGGTCACTCTGGCCCGCCGCGCGAAGTTGATCCAATGAACCAAACCTTGCTCGACCTTGACCTCAAGCGTGTCTCTCGTGAGCACTACATCACCGGGAAAGCCGCAATCAATTTACCGCACGCTGAGAGCACAACCGATGCATGGCATCTTGTATTGTACTTCGAACGTGAAACTGGGATCTCGAAGGTGTCGCTTGAAGGCATCCAGTACCCGGATACCACCAACGTAGGAGGTCTCACCAAGATGGAGGCACCTCCTGCCCGTTTAGCGACGAAAAATACGGCTTATAAGGATCAGCACTGCAGCACCTACTGCGAGTTCGGCGACCGGTTTTTCTTTAGCGAATGTAGATACGCTGTCCAGTGTATCGCCATAGGTTTGGTCAGCTAGCCGCTCGAAAGGAAGGGAAAGCGACATCCTCGCCCCACCTCCCTTCCCCTCTCTATATCAAGCTGTAGGAATGCGACGGTTAGTCAGTGCCATGCGACCAACAAAGAAGCTCAGGGCCGCTCCCAACAACAGCATTGCCAAGGTGCTCCATGCCGCGCGGGAAATTTGCTTGGCAGCAATCTCTCCGGCTTCACGTGCCTTTTGCTCAGCTTGTTGTTTCAGCTCCTCAAATTTCTGCATCGCTTGCTGATAGGCCTGAGCGTAGTTATCAACGATCTGAGTCGCCTCCTCCTTACTCTTGCCGGTGCGGGCAGCAACAATATTGACCAAAGCCTCCTTGTCCGCTGCGTTAAGCGCCGGCTCACCGGAAGCTTTTACACGCTCAAACCACTGTTTCAACTGATCAGCAGCTTGAACAGGATTAGCGACTGCGTTGGAGGCTGATTGCTTGCCGTCAGCGGCAGCTTGATCAGCTTTTTGCTCCACGTTCTCTGGGGCTAACTCAGGCTTGCCACTCTGCTGAAGCAGCGTATCCAGTTCGCCCTGAAGGCTGTACCAGTCCAGTTGAACACCTTGTTCGTTCAATTGCTTTTTGACGCTATCACCAATACCAGGCGCCGCAGCTGCGATGCCGGCACCTGCAGTTGACAGACCTTTACCAACAACGGAGCCTGCAGTTCCAACCACGCTTGCAGCTAGGCCAGCCAACAGCCAGGTCGTGAGTAAGGTTGTGACTGTCCAAGTCAGCACGCCATGCAAACCGCCGCGATCTGGTGCAGTCCTGCCAGAAACGAAAGCTCCGACTCCAATTGCCACCAGAGTCGAAACGAACAACCATATTCCAGCACCCGTGCCGAAACCGCTGAGCGGGTTACCCGCTTGCATCGGGGATACTGCGCTTGCACCGATGGCGGTACCCAAAACGCTAAGCACTACGTACGTCACCAAAGCAATCGCGCTACCGGCCAATACTGAACTCCAAGACACGCGGAATAACGAACGATTGGTTTCATAGACAGTGGTCATACAGACGCCCTTTCTCAGTTATAGGAGCAAGGCTATGTGCCTTATCCATTCTGAGTATGGCGATTAGATATACGTTCGCCTCTAGCCCAAATGAGCCATATTGCCTAATGCATTTGAACTAAAAAACTTCCTGAAATTCCTAGTATTAGGGGAATGATTCCACCTTATCGCTGGATGCACTGTACGAATGTGCGACCTACCCCGAATTACGGCAGCGAAAGACATTTGGCGCGAAATCCCGATGAATCGAAGTTTTTTTGTCGGACGATCCCTTGCTGTAGGAGCGAGCAAAATAGCATCATCGACCAACCACCTTGCGATGCGTACTCAGATGCCCCACATTCCTGCCCCTTTTCCTCCAAACGAGGATGAAAGAGCCCTATCGCTGGAGCATTTCGGAGTGCTGGACTCCACTCCGGAGAAAGAATTCGACGATATCGTCGAGCTCGCGAGTACCCTATGTGACGTACCCGTCGCGCTGGTTTCCCTGGTGGACAGAGAACGTCAGTGGTTCAAGGCATGCGTCGGGCTGGACGTGAGGGAGACGCATCGGGATCTGGCGTTTTGCGCCCACGCGATCCTGGCTCCCGCCGATGTGTTGACCATCGAAGATGCCAGACTCGATCCGCGCTTCGAACACAGTGCACTGGTGCTTGGCCCGCCCTACATTCGTTTCTATGCGGGCGCTCCGATCATTGACGATACGGGGCATGCACTGGGTACGGTGTGCGTGATTGATACCAAGCCGAGAACACTGACAGCACCACAGCGTACGGCGTTGTTGGCGTTGGCGAGACAAACTGCTTCGCTATTGCAATTGCGCCTGCTCAGACATCAACGAGAGCGTCGAGCAGAAATGCTTGAACAAGAACTGGCCCAGGCGAATGCGCTTAATCAAGTGGCCGAAGAGTCGCTGCGTCACGCCAAGCGTATCTCTTCATTAGGAATGGTCACGGCCAGTATTGCGCACGACTTCAACAATATTCTTCAAGCGCTAAGCGCAAGTTTGCAGATGATCCGCTTGCGCGCCAGACGACCGAAGGACGTCGAGCAATTCAGTGATACCGGGTTGCAGGCGGTCGAACAGGGACGTCAGTTGGTAAATCATCTGCTTTCGTGTGTTCGACTCGACAGCCCGAATTTGGTGTGCATTGACGTTAATGCTCGACTTGACGCAATGCGCGATGTGTTGTTTCGCACCGCGACCGAGAGTGTAGAGCTGACTTTCGACCTTTCAGCCCCCGACACCGCTGTGATGTGTGAAGAAGCCCAGTTGAATGCGGCTGTGTTGAACCTTCTTACCAATGCCAGGGATGCTCTCGGGCCAGCAGGAAGTATCTGCATTTCAACGCGACTGGTACGGGTTGAGGATGACGTTACATTGACTCGAGGGAGTTACGTCGTGCTCAGCGTTACTGATACCGGGCCAGGAATACCGAATGACTTGGCGGCTAAAATTTTTGAGCCTTTTTTCACCACAAAGGAAAGAGGAAAAGGTACGGGCTTGGGTTTATCTCAAGTCCGTGAGTTCGCAGAAAACGCTGGGGGCACCGTCATGGTAGAGACTGCATCAGACAAGGGAACAGTCGTGTCTTTGTACTTGAAATCATTAGGTCGAATTGATTCTGCGATTAACACCAAATGACCTTCGTGGATTCAAGACTCTGGCGGGTAATGTTCATGGCATGACTCACCTCAACGCCGACACGATACGCTGCCCGCCATCTTTAAAGGCTACCTACCTGCAGCGTGGGGAAATATTGAAGTCAACTACAATGGCTACCATCTGATAGCCATTGCATCGCAAGTGATAGCCGCCTGAGGCTACTTCTTGTCTACAGCGTCTTTGACCTTCCCAACCACTTGCTGAGCTTCACCTTTCTTCTCCTGGATCTTCCCTTCGACCTGCAGCTTCTCATTGCCTGTGACCTTGCCGACGCCTTGCTTCACATTACCGATAGCTTCGTTGGCCAGGCCTTTGATTTTGTCTGAAGTGCCACTCATGGATTTTCTCCCGGTTAGGGATATGTGTCCTATCTGGACAGAAAAATTGACTGGCGTTTGTGAGCCGGAGTTCCACTTTTTCGAGCTACCGCTCGTCAGTGATGTATCCTCAAAAAAGAGGCGCTCCGAAGAGCGCCTCATTGTTCTCCCTACTGCTCACTGACCGGCTTCGAGTCAGTAGACCCATCCCCTCCGATCATGATGCGCTTAGGCTTCGCCTCCTCCGGTACAACTCTGAGCAAGTCAATGTTCAGCAAACCGTTGGCGAGCTTCGCGCCCTGCACCTCAATGTGATCCATCAAGCGGAACGATAGCCGGAACGCCCGCTGAGCGATACCTTGATGCAGGTAGGTGACATCTTCGTTGCTTTCTCGCTTATCACCGGTGACCGTCAAAACGCCTTTTTCAACTTGGATGTCTAAATCCTGCTCAGCAAGGCCTGCCACCGCGATGACAATTCGGTAATGGTCATCACCGTGCTTTTCGACGTTGTGGGGAGGATAGGAAGTTCCGGCCTCACTGCGAAGCGCCGATTCGAAAAGGTCATTGAAGCGGTCAAAGCCGACCGAGTGACGGAAAAGTGGGGCCAACGAAAGAGTAGTAGCCATTACTAAATCTCCTGAGTTTCTCCAAGTGATTTGAGACGCGACCCGCATTCGGCATCGCGTAAAACCCTAGGTAGTTACCCAAGATAAGATTTCAAGGGAGCTCGGAAAATTTTCCCTGGGCAAAAATACGATCTAACGATCTGTCATTCTGCAGTAGCGCTAGCAACACGCGCCGGCCAACTTCGCATCCGCCATCGAATGAAGATGGCGGATACGGAGTCCGTTAGCTATCAGCTCTTAGGAGCACCTTGGTCAACCAAAGCACGCCAAGTCTTATAGCTCGGACGCTCTTGCATTCTTGCATACCAAGCGCGCAACGCTTCACATTCTTCAGGAACTGGCAGTTTCACCAACGACGCGAAGATCATCCCGCCGATGACTGTGATGTCCGCCATCGAAAACTTGTCGCCGGCAACATAGGACTGTTGCTGAAGGAGCTTGTCGAAGTAACGCATACCTCGGGTCGCTTTTTCTCCCATCTTCGCGCCCCATTCGGCGTTCTGGTAAAGCTCGACCTTTGGCCCAAGTCCCGGCGTTGCGTGGTGGAAATAAACGCTAACCGCGTCGAGGAATTCGATTTCCGCACGCTTGGTCATCATGTGGATCAGACCTTTCTCAACGGGCGTTTCCCCGGTCAAGGTCGGGTTGCCATCCAAGCTATCCAAATATTGGGTGATGGCGGTGCACTCAGCGATCCGTGTTCCATCCTTCAGCTCAAGCACCGGGAGGGTGCCGGAGTAGTTGATCGCCAAAAATTCAGCCTCTTTGTGCTCTCCAGTCCAGAGATTCACCGAAACGAACTCAATCTTCGGCAACATCCCTTTTTCGGCAAGTGCGATACGCACTCGTGCTGGGTACGGGCCATCAAACCAGTCATAGATCTTCATTGGAGAGATGGTAGAGACGTCATCGAGTGGTTGTGAAGTAGTCATGAGGTGTTACCTGCCTGTCAGTTGGTAGGCTGAGATTGCGCTGGAATTTTCTCGCCGTCAACCCCCTACCTGTAAATTGGCAGGTTAGAGTGAAAGGAGTACGATCTGCGATATAACCAGTGGGATTCAGTTGAGGAAGGTGTGGCATGAGCGAGAATGCTCGAGAGCGAATCCTGGCAGCAGCTAAGTCTGCAGCCCAGTTACACGGTTACGGCGGGATTAACTTCCGCAGCATTGCTGAGGAGGTAGGTATCAAGAATGCGAGCATTTACTACCATTTCCAAAGCAAAGCTGACCTGGGTGCAGCCGTTGCCCAACGGTATTGGCAGGAAACGATGGAGGCGCTCAGTAACCTCCGGCTTTCCCACACTGACCCGAAGCGGTGCCTGCAGCTCTACCCATCGATTTTCCGTAAGTCCCTAGAGAACAGGAATCGGTTGTGTCTCTCGAGCTTCATGGCCGCCGAGTTTGAAGACCTCCCTGATCAAGTGTCCAAGGAAGTTAGGGCATTCGCAGACGTGAACGTAAAGTGGCTTGCAGACGTTCTTGCTGACGACAAATGGGGTGATGCTGAAAGTTGTGAGCGGCGCGCGCTTGCGATCTACACCGCAGTGGCGGGCGCGCAGCTCATAGCTCGAACCAGAGAGAATATCGATCTGTTCGACGATTTGATTTCAAGCTATCAGGAAGCAGGATTAATTCCCGCTTGAACGTCTAATCCAAGGTCACTTAAACGCCAGCCACCAACCTGGCAACGGCGTTAAATAAAACTTTCCGCAAAGCCTTGGCGATGGCCGATCATTCGCGCGCGAGCTGCCTATGGGCGATCATCGAGGTATGAAGTGTGTCGATACACGGCGCGTATTTTTGCCTGACGATTTTGGCAGCAACTTCGCCAAGTCGGCTAATTGGGCCTCAGCTTTCTCTAACGCAGTTGCGGCGCAGCGCTGCCAGACCTCCGCCAGCAGATATAGATCTGATTCGACCGATGCTTTTTGACACCACTGATAATGGTCGTGCCAGGCACCCAAGGACGATTGAAGGGCCTTGAGAGAACTCGCGGCCTTACTCGAAAGCGGTGACAGTTTGGGAAACGCCTCTGTCAGGTAGCGGGTTCGCTTGACCAGAATCCTCAACTCGTGCCGATCTGATTCAGAGTCTTCCACCGCCGCATGCAATCGTTCAATCTGCTTTATCAGCGCCTTTCCGATTTGACGCTGGACATGCTGCAAACCGCCGTTGATTTCAGCCAAGCGAAAGGCTGAAGGCCATTCATCCAATTGAATGAACAGGTTTTTGAGAGCCGGGCTTTTGAGAATTTTGGTGTAGTCCGAATCCAACTGCGCCTTCCTGAACTGCGCCTGGTCAGGAAAGCCCCTCTCCTCTAGTTCTTCGATCAATACCTCAAGATCGCGAGCCGGCGTGGTCAGCCTCCCCACTTCCGCCGCAGCATTATTCAACGCGATGGCCAATTGAAATCTCAGTATCTCGACGCGATTCATCACCAGGTTGATTCCGCTCGAGAAGGGTGAGATGACAGTCACACGGCGTTATCGCAAGTCTTACTCGGCGTTAGAAAATAGCCACTAATCTGATATCACCAATCTGTCTCATTTCTGTCACACAAGCCCCGTAGCGTTCGCTGGCCAAGACGCTGGAGGGTGATCTTATGAATGCAGAGAGCCGTGTAAAAATTCGACTTTTAGCTGCAAACGCAGACGTCCGAAAGAGAGAGAGTTATCAGTGCTTTCTGGAGAAGCCAAATGCTGGTGCGGCAGACGGTGGAATACAGGATTGCGATTTTGCACCGTTATCCTGCTGGATTAATAAACGATGCTGAAATGGAAGCCTTGCTGGAAAGCTGGCCCCGTCATCGTACCCACCTCCTCGCACATACCAATTCTGCTGCGGCGACTTGATTACCTCTCTGCGACTTCCTCGGGCTCTTAACGTTGAGCAAGCGCGTTCGCTTGGAGAGGCTTACACCAGAACCGTTTTATAAGTTTGTTTGCGGTGCTCAACTCATTCGTCCGCAAAATGATGGGTATGCGCCAGCAACGAATCGGGTATCCCGTCGCGAATCAAACCACCCTCCTCTATCCAAGCCTGGGTTGTTTGATAAGCACGTTGGAGAAGCTGATCGGTCTGGTTGAAATCGAACACTGAAGCGTCCAGTGGGCACAACGGCGGGACGACATGAATGGCGGCGCGAGCGCGGTACAGTTCGATGTCACGCACCAGTTGACGCATGCTCATCAAGTTGAGCGTGTGCAAGGCCAGCGCAACGAGTCCACTGGGCGGACAGGGGCAGGCACAACCGAACCCGGTGGGCAGCACCAGAACCCGATTTGCGCCCAATGCTACCGCGCTGGCAATTGGCGTGTTGCTGCTGACGCCGCCGTCAACGAGGAACTTTTCGCCGACTCGCACGCTGGGAAACACCAGCGGAATTGCAGCGCTGGCGAGCAACGCCTGTTCGGCACTGCCACTGGATAAAAGCTCTTCGGCACCGCTTAGCAGATTGGTGGTTACGATATAAAGCGGCAACTCGGTATCTTCAATCCGCTTGACCGGCAGTGATCTGCTCACCAAACGATGCAAGGCGGATGCACTCAGCAAGTGCCCACGACGATTCAGAATGCCCTTGATTGTGTCGAACGCCGAGAACGGAAACACATCCGACTTGCGCAGACTGCGCCAGAAGTCTGCAAGTTCGCTTACGCCTTGGGCATTCGGTCTCGCGGCGAAGTAGGCACCGTTGATGGCGCCGACCGACGCGCCCACCACCAGGTCGAAAACGACGTCAGCCTCAACCAGAGCCAGCAGCATCCCGACCTGAACCGCACCCAGGCTGCCACCACCGGCCAGGACAAGTGCTGTTTTTGCAATTGGCATGACCGTGCCCTCACCTCATCGCCCTCTTTAGGCTACAAGCCTAGCTGGCTGGCAGCCGATAACACGAGAATGATTACAGTACGCTCCGCCCATACTTAAGTGAGGCATCGTGCCCCAGGTTAGCGTCTACACTCGATCTAGGTTATGACGTTATTCAGATTTGGAGCTTCCTCCAATGCCCCGCGCGCCTGAAACGACCAATACCAAAAAGCTGAATCCGAAAAACAGCCATCCTCGCTGGTTGAGGCTGACCCATTGGCTGAACGCCTTGGCAGTGTTGGTCATGGTCACGAGCGGATGGCGTATCTACAACGCCTCCCCCCTCTATGGTTTTGATTTCCCCAAGTCGATCACCTTGGGCGGATGGCTGGGTGGCGCGCTGCAATGGCATTTCGCGGCCATGTGGTCGCTGGTGCTCGTCGGTCTTTTTTACTTACTTCTCAATCTTTTTAGCGGCAGGCTGTGGCGACGATTTTTCCCTGTATCACCCAAAGGCTTTTTTCATGACCTGTGGTCTGCTCTGCATGGTCGGCTGGGGCATGACGATATAAGCCATTACAACCATGTGCAGCGCGTGGCGTATCTGTTCGTGATCCTCGACATTACCGTTCTAGTGATTTCCGGGTTGGTGTTGTGGAAGTCAGTGCAGTTTCCGCTACTACGCGAGCTGCTGGGCGGCTACGACATAGCACGACACGTGCACTTCATTGCGATGTCTTTGCTGGTAGCGTTCATCGCCGTGCATCTGCTGATGGTCGCACTGGTGCCAAAGACGTTGTGGGCCATGATTTTCGGCCACAAGGAGCGCGTATGAAGAAGCGCGAACAAAGCCCGGAGCTGGATAAGGCGGCCATTTTGAAGGACGCGCGAAAAATTATTTCGCTCAAGGTCGAGGATCACTCTCGACGCGCCTTCCTGCTGCGTAGTCTGACCCTTGGCGGCGTGGCGATGTTGTCCGGCTGCAACATCTCCGATAACGATCAAGTTGAAACAGCCCTGTCGTCCATGTCGCGCTTCAATGACAGAGTACAGGGCTGGTTGTTCAACCCCAGCGCAATGGCCCCCACCTATCCTGAGTCGATGATTACGCGGCCATTCCCCTTCAATGCCTTTTACGGCATCGACGAAACGCCAGCCGTCGATGAAGACAGCTACCGTCTGGAAGTCTCCGGCCTGGTTGCCGACAAGCACAGCTGGAGGCTTGAGGAGCTGCGCGCCATGGCGCAGACCGAGCAGATCACCCGGCACATTTGTGTCGAGGGCTGGAGTGCCATCGGCCGCTGGGGCGGTGTGCGCTTCAGTGATTTCCTCAAGCACGTGGGAGCTGACACCGATGCCCGGTACGTCGGCTTCAAATGCGCCGACGACTACTACACCAGTATCGACATGCCCACGGCACTGCATGCGCAGACGCTACTAACGCTGACTTACGACGGTGCTGTACTACCGCGTCAATATGGCTTCCCGATGAAACTGCGCATGCCGACCAAACTTGGCTACAAGAACCCGAAACACATCCAAGCGATTTTCGTCACCAACACCTATCCCGGTGGTTACTGGGAAGACCAGGGCTATAACTGGTTCGGTGGTAGCTGACACCCGAGGCAACCTCATTGCGCGGCATGGGCTGCGCTTTTTCGCAACCTGAGTCTCAAGGAGCTTCACTATGAAAAGGTTAACTACTGCAATCCTAGGTGTTTGCCTGGCAGTGGGCGTCGCCGTTGTACACGCCGAAGATACGATGAGCAATGACACGATGAAGAAGGACACTATGTCCCACGATACGATGAAAAAGGACACCATGAAGAAGGATGCAATGCACAAGGACACGATGAAGAAAGACAACATGTCCAAAGATTCAATGAGCAAAGACACGATGAAGAAAGACGACATGTCTAAAGATGAAATGAAAAAAGATGACATGTCCCAATAGCCAAATTGTTAGAGACGTCTGTCGGAAGGCCCACCTTGATGGGCCTTCTAATCTTTAATCGATGAAGTATTTGGCTGCCATGGAGGTGGTCGAGTTTTAAAGATTCGAAATCTTTCAGGGCAAAAGTCGTTGAGTCCTGCCAACTCGAAAAGCACCTTACGGAATGGCTCAAGGCTCTCAACGCCCTTACGAATAAAGCTGGTCTCGAGAAAGATATCGATTTTAAAGCCATGCAAAGCGACTGTCTGTACCCTGTTCCATATGGCCCGCTCATTTACTGCCAAAAATTACTTTGAAACCGGTAACAGCTGCGGAGCGCTGCAGCTCCAAAAGTCAAAAGCAATCTACGCTTGACTGAGAGTTTTTTGCGAGCTCTATAGCAGCGTTAATGGCCGCTCGGGCTTGGGGGCTGTTCTTCCAACAGGTAGATCCCATTGCAGCCGATGCTTGGGCCAAGATGTCACAAACATCTGCTTTGCTGAGCATTGCTAGGGAGTCAAATCCCATCTGTTCAAGGCGAGCGATAACGGTTGGCCCTACGCCCTTCAAGGCCAAAAGGGCTTGCTGCTCCTTCAGGGTAAATGGCATTCGTAAACTCCTTTTCTCGGCCAGTTGAACTACTAAAGTCTGCCCGACTTGAATGGCCATCTCAATCGTCGCCCCCCGCCTAATCGTACGCATTATTCCATCACCTATCTCGGGAAAGAAAAAAACGCTCCTGTGGCGAAATAGCGCACGTGTGAAACTTTTACATCGCGCCATAAATCCGGCTAAATAAGCGCCCCTCTACGCTGACCTTGCACATGTCCTCGTTGAAACGCATAAGCCCTTGGATCGCCTGCCTGGCCGTGTTGCTAAACATGTTTGCCATGCCGTTGAGCCGTGCTATGCAGACGCCGGATGTTCAGCTGATGCTTTGGGGTGGATTCTGCTCGGGAGGTGGTTCTCAAGCTTTACCTCCAGGGTTCAAGAAAACAGTCGACACTTTCCAGCAAGCTCCTTCAAAAACGCTTATGCAGCACGGTGATTGCTGCTGTGGCCATGCTGGAATGGCAGCGCTTCCCTCCAACTACTACCGGCACTTTTTACCGCAATACACATCCGACACTTCCCTCGAAAATCCTGTACTGCCGAAGCTCCATCCCAGGATTCGGTGGCCAAGCCTAAGTCCACGCGCCTCTCCCTTCGCCTGATCACAACGCCGCGACATTGTCCGGTGCTGCCTCTTTAAATCTTTTAGCGGCCTCAATGAACGCTAAACGCCCTTGAAGTTTCTTGATCATCAGGAAGTGCGTGCTATGCCTGCTCCAATTACTTTGCCTCTCGCAAAGCGCTTGTCTGTGTCCCGCGCCATATGGCCGTTGATGTCGGTTGTACGGAATCTATCACCAGTTTTACGCGAGCTCCTGGAACATTCTCGCGCTCGAATACCTCAATCAGGCGTTCTATCCCGACACCGCCCAGCGCCTGGATACGGCCAAAAGCCTCGCTACGCTTTTCAGTTTTACTGGATTGAAAGCCGTCCCTGCCGTTCTCTACTCGCCTGCGCCTGCCAATGAATGAATTACCAGCGGCCATGTCGATGCCGGGTACTCTGGTCTCGCCCTCCCCCCAGGCCCACTACGCTCATACCGTTTGGCGACGTAGCGCGTTACTGACCCTATTGTTGGTGCTGGCACTTGCAGCATTCACTGCTGACTTAATCGTCGGCTCCGGGACGCTCACACTGGGTGAAGCTATAACCGGGTTGCTGCGTCCCGACAGTGTCGATTCCAGCACCCGGGTAATCCTTTGGGAACTGCGCATGCCGATGACACTCATGGCGGTACTGGCCGGCACATGCTTGTCGCTCTCGGGATTGATGATGCAGTCTGTCCTCGACAACCCGCTCGCAGAGCCCTTTACGCTGGGTATCTCGTCAGCCGCCGGTTTCGGTGCGTCACTGGCTTTGGCCTTCAACCTATTCTTCAGCCATGCGTTACCAGGACTGAGTGCCGATCTGATCGTCACCGCCAACGCGTTCTTGTTCTCGTTAATGACTGTCGCAATTATCCTGCTGCTTACCAGGGGACATGTGGGCCTTCAAGCCATCACGTTGCTGGGTATCGCGATGCACTTTGTCTTCAACTCACTGCTAGGAATGGCTCAATACGTGGCGAGCACCGATCAATTGCAAAGCATCGTGTTCTGGTTGATGGGCTCGCTGCTGCATGCCACTTGGAACAAAGTTACGTTGTGTGCGGTGATCGCAGCCATCGCAATTCCGGTCGTGCTCCTGCAAGCGTGGGCGTTAACCGCCCTGCGAAGTTTTGGCGAACAGGCGGTGGTGTTCGGCATTCCGGTGCGCCGACTGCGTACGACAATGTTGGTACTGGCGGCGCTGCTGGCGGGCGCTGTCACATCGGTGGTGGGTGTGATCGGCTTTGTGGGCCTTGTCGCGCCGCATGTGGCCAGACTGCTGGTGGGCGAGGATCAGCGCTTCACCATCGGCGTGACCATTGCCTGCGGGATCATCTTCGTAACCCTGGCCTCCCTGGCAAGCAAATTAATCGTACCCGGTGCCGTGTTACCCATCGGCATGGTCACCTCACTGATCGGTCTGCCGTTCTTCATAATTCTTATCCTGCGCGACCGGAGGCTGACGTCCCGATGAGTTTCTCTACCACCGACTACCGGGTGACTTTGAGCGGCAAGCCTATTCTCAAGGGATTGAACGTGCACGTTGCCGCTGGCCACACACTGGCTTTGCTGGGTGCCAACGGCGCGGGGAAGTCGACCTTCATGAAAGGGTTGTGCGGGTTGGTACCCGCTCTCGGTTTTGCCAGCATCAACGGCACGGCATTACTGGGAATGTCTCCTGCCATCCGCGCGAGGATGATTGGCTACGTCGCGCAGGATCTCGCACATCTCGACGTAAGACTATCGACCTATGAGCTCTTGCTGCTCGCTCAGCAAGGCAGTGCACGCAGTTGGAAGACCAGCGCAGAGGCGCGATACAAGGCAGCCGAACTGCTTGAGCTACTGGGATTGCAACGTTTCGCCGAGAGCCAGCCGGGGCGACTTTCCGGGGGCGAACGACAGATGATTTCCCTTGCCCTTGCGCTCGTTCGCAGTCCGCAATTGCTCCTGCTGGACGAGCCCACATCGGCATTGGATCTAGCCAATCAATTGCAGATTCTTGATGCCGTAAGCGAGTACACACGCACGCACAAAATCGTCACGCTGGCGATCTTCCATGACATGAATCTGGCCAGTCGATACGCCGACGACACGCTCATGCTTGATCAGGGCATCGTGCATTGCTGCGGCCCAACGAGAACCACATTAACCCCAGAAAATCTCGCGCAGGTGTATGGGGTTGATTGTAGGGCGCTGAGCGTCGATGCCGGCGCATTCACCGCGATCTACCCGGTGTCTGTGATTGCGGACGAGGTTGGCAGCCAATACTAATTGAGCGGGCTGATCTTGATGCGATCAATCAGCCAGCGCCCTGCCGGCCCGGGCAATGTATTGGTCGAGTGAACTGCAGAAAAATCGATCTTTACCCCTTCTCTGGGGATGCTCTCGACATCCAGCATCACTAATGTGCCTGCCGCTAGGTCTTGTTCAATCATATGCAACGGCATGCTGCCCCAGCCAACGCCATCTTTCAGGAACGCGTACTTGGTCGATAGATCGGCCAAGCGCCACGTCAATGGCGACATCACGCCATAATCCTGTCCTCCCAGCATTTCCGAACGGTCTGTCAGCACCAGCTGGATGTGCTTTGCCAATTCACGTTTGGATAATTTTCCCGTCAGGCTGGACAGCGGATGATTAGCGGCGGCCACCATCACCAGTGAAAACTCACCAATTCGCTCGCTGGATAAGGAGGGAAAGTTGATTGGCAGCGTGGCCAGGACACCCAGGCTACAACGGCCATCCAATATCGGTTGATAACCTGCCCCTAGCCCTTCTACAAACATTTTCAATCGAGTCAGCGGGAAACGTTCGGCGAACTCTTTGACCACTGCGGTAATTGCCGAGGTGGGGAAAAATACGTCCACCACCACCGACAACTCTGGCTCAAGGCCCGATGCCATGAGTTTGGCCCGCGCCTTCAAAGTGTCCACTCCAGAGACGATGTTGCGTGCATCCGTGAGTAATAGCGCGCCTTGAGGCGTCAGTTTGGGGAATCGTCCAGAGCGGTCGAACAGTACGACCCCAATCTGATCCTCCAGGCTTCCGACCCAACCACTGACGGCTGATTGAACCCGGTTTAGCTTTCTAGCTGCTGCCGAGAAACTACCTTCATCCACCGCAGCGATAAAGGTTCGCAGTTGATCGAGTGATACGCCATCGAGCATTTCAATCTCCATCCATCTCATTGGCAGATACTTTACATCTCAATATACCGTCTATTCAGATGCAGCCTCAAAGTTCATCGTTCTCGTGACGTTCAATCCACACGATAAAGGTGACTTAACCATGCAAATTCTCCATCTCGACTCCAGCATTCTCGGCGCCGCTTCAGTGAGTCGCCAGTTGTCCTCAAACATTGTTGGACGGTTGAAGGCCCTGCATCCTGACAGCAATGTGATCTACCGAGATCTCGCGCTCGACCCGGCCCTGCACCTTTCCGGCAAGCATCTGGCCGCTTGGCAGGGTGCAGGAAGTGACGATGCAATGCTCACGGAAGATCTCTACAAAGGCACTGCGTATCTGCAAGAACTGCTCGAATCGGACGTCGTTGTCATCGGCACGCCCATGTACAACCTCACGATCCCTACTCCGCTTAAAGCGTGGATTGACCGAATCTCATTGGTCGGCAAAACCTTCCAATACACCGACAAAGGCCCCGCAGGCCTGTTGAAAAACAAACAGGCCTACATCGCGTCTTCTCGCGGTGGCGTGTATTCCTCTGGTAGTCCTGCGGCGCCCTTAGAACATCAAGAGACCTACCTGATCGGGTTGCTGGGGTTCCTGGGTATCAGCGATACGAAGGTTATTCGTGCTGAGGGCTTGGCTATCAATGCGCAGGTCAAAGATGCCGCCATCGCTAAAGCTCTCGAAGATATCGCTGACATCACCGGCTGATCACAACCCGCACTTCCTTTTCCCGCAATAGAGGACTTAAGCATGACTTACTCCATCATCGGTTCCGGCAAGGTGGGCACCGCCCTCGCCCGCCAATTCGCCCGTAATGGCATTCCCGTCGCAATCGCCAACACCCGAGATCCGATCAGCCTCGCCCCGCTCATCAATGAGTTGGGCAACACCGTGACGGCGCAGCCTCTTGAACAGGCTCTGGAAGCAGACATCGTCATTCTCGCCATTCCTTTCGGCGCTCATCGAGAGATTGGCCAGCGATTCGCGAACTGGAAGAACAGGATCGTCATCGACGCCATGAACACTTATGGCGTGCCGCCTCAGGAGCTTGGCGACCGCGCTTCCACTGACGTCGTCGCAACCGCTTTTGTCGGCGCAAGGATGGTGAAAACCTTCAATCAGCTCCCTGCGGCACTGTTAGCCAAGGATCCTGCGAACGATGGAGGGCGGCAAGTGATGTTTGTTTGGAGCCGGGATCAGGAAGCCAACACGACCGTTACCCAACTGGTGCATCAGTTGGGCTTTGCCCCGATATCCTTGGGTGAGATTGATGAAGGCGGAAAGTTGCTGGGTTTGGGCGGCCCACTCATCCTGCAAAACATCATCAAATATCAATGATTCGACGGCTGTGGTTCATGTGCCATGAGCAACTACCTGTGGGGTTGCACTAAGCATGAGGAGGTAGTCTAAGAAAGACGCTCGATAGACGGGTCTGGTACACACCTAAGTCATCGGTTTCACTACCTTGAAAAAGTTGTGGTATCACGCTCATCCGTGATTTGCGCCATAAAAAAGGGCTCTCTCGGGCCCTTTTGTACTCAACCAAAATCACTTTGTCAGCCAAGACTCAACAGTCGCGGCGCCGTGCTTCGTTTTCCAATCTTTAAGCGTTTTGTGGTTACCGCCTTTGGTTTCGACGACTTCGCCGGTATGAGGATTTTTATAAACCTTCAACTGGCGAGGCTTGCGGCTGCCTGCTTTGGATTCGACAGCTGGAGCGCGACGGCCTACTTGTGGATCTAGCAGGTTGATTACGTCCTTAAGGCTGTAGCCGTATTTTGCGAGCAAATCGCGCAGCTTCGTTTCGAACTCAATTTCTTTCTTGAGTCCAGCATCGCCCTTGAGGGCTTCGAGAGCCTGGAGCTGTTCGGCGAGGTGTTTTTCAAGTTGGCGGAATTCGGCAAGTTTGGACATGGTAATTCTCGATGTGTTTTTGACACCAGAAGGTTACACCATAAATTAAATCCCGAACTTACGCACAGTCGCGTTCTACTGCTTCAGCTCCCAATCAAGGCCGCTGGAGAGATTACGAAGTGATGGAGTGCTGGGTTTAGCGAAAACTATCCAAATCACAATAGACGCGGTTGCGCTTTACATGATGGTCGAATCGGAGCGAATGGCGATCTATTGTAACCGTCCGGCCAAGTCACCTATTCGTTCTCAAGCAAGTTAACGTTGATGCCATGGCACCTGGCGATCTCGGCGATAGAAGTGATGTTGTCCACGAATTTTTAAGTGAACACCATCGCCTTTAAAGCTTAGTTCGAGAGGGTGACTTCGCCGGACAGTAACGTTGATACCGACACTGCAATAGTGTTGCCAGCGTGTGTAAAAACACGCCTGCCGCGTACTGATTCCCCTACGCTTCCGTAAGATCTCTCTCGTTGGATGCGTCGTACTTTCGAATATCACCATGCATCCGCCCCTGCCACTTATTGATGAACTGAGCAGTGTCGACGGAACCAAGGTGAGCGCTGAGTGCGCGTTGGTCAGCCCAACGTTCCGATAAAATCAACCGTCCGGCCCGCTGATCATCTATCCCCGCGTCATAAGAGATGTTGCCCTCACGCTGTCGCGTGGCGACGGAAAGAACATGAAAATCAGCCAGAAATTGGGACAGATCAGTTGGAGCGATGTAGAGGTAACCGGTAATTATAAGCATGTGCTTCCTTCAGCGACTACCCCGACGCAGCATCGAATGTTTTGTCGGGGAATCGGTTACTCAGGTGATAAGCACGACCTTACCCTGGATACCGTCCAGTAAAGCTCGCGCATGGGCAGCCGAGGCTTCGGCCAATGGGAATATGCTGTCGATCACGACACGAATGCTACCGTCCTCAAGCAAGCGCCCTGCCTCTGCTAGTTGGGCGCCATCGGAGCGCACTTGTGTCGAGGAAACAGTGACCCCTAAACCAGCTGCTTCATCGTGTCCCGAGAAGCCTAGAGGGTTAACCAAGAAGAGCGAGCCTCCCTCTTTGATAACACTCAGAAAGCGTTCCATATTCCGGCCGCCGACAGCGTCAATCACTACGTCAACATCACTTGCGACCGTCTCGGCTGCAACTTTGGTGTAGTCGATGAACTCATCGGCTCCTAGGTCGCGAAGAAGTCCTTCATGCTTCCCTGAGGCGACTGCTATTACTCGCGCACCTTTCCATTTGGCAATTTGCACTGCCAAGTGCCCAACTCCACCCCCAGCGCCATTAACCAGAATCGTTTTGCCTTCCAGTAAGACCGGTGTATGTCGGAACGATTGGAATGGGTTCGGCAAATCATGACCAGGGTCAATCAAAAACTGCCAGGCAGTTAGCAGAGACATCGGCGCACCGGCTGCCTGTACATGATCTATACCATTTGGTTTCAAAGCCAGTTCGGATACGGCGACGCGGACATATTCGGCATAGGCGCCACTGCCCTTCATCAGGTCTGCCGGGAAGCGCACCATTGCGTAGACTTCATCACCCACGCTTAGCCCGGACACCTCGTCCCCAATTGCCGCAACGACGCCCGATATATCAGTGCCGAGGATCAGCGGAAAGGTTGGATCCGGCTGCCATTCAGGCGGCAGCGACCGAAAGCCATCTCGCAGGTAGAGGTCTGGTGGGTTGAGACTTGCTGCGTTTATGCGAACCAAGACTTCGCCGGGCCCCGCTAAGGGCCGAGTAACATCTTCATAGCGCAAGACTTCGGGGCCACCGAATTCGTGCAGTTGCACCGCTTTCATCATGTCGATCATCATAATCTCGTTCAGAGAATCACTTGGATGACAGATGTTATGATGATACAGCGAGGTTGATAATAGCGCTCTGGTTCGCTTTAATGTTGCCATGAAGGCACAAATTGGTCTCGAAAGCCTGACAGGCTTAATCGCGTTCGCCCGCGCTGGTTCTCTAGGCAGCTACACTGCCGCAGCTCGCTCGTTAGCGGTCTCTCCCTCCGCTATAAGCAAAAGCGTGCAGCGGTTGGAGCGTCATTTCGGCGTATCTCTCTTCACACGTACGACGCGTTCCCTGACGCTAACAGCGGATGGCCGAGACCTGCATGAGCGCGCGCTACAGCTACTGCGCCATGCAGAAGAGATTGAGCAGGTAGCGAAGTCAGCACGTTCCGAACCAGCAGGGACTTTACGAATTGCGACATCACTCCCGATTGGTCTGCACATGATCGTCCCGGCCATTACGGAGTTTCGCAAACGTTACCCTAAGGTGGTGGTCGACTTGAGGCTGAGCGACCACTTCGTGGGCCTCGTTGAGGAGGGGGTCGATCTTGCGATACGGATCGGTGACCTTGCAGATTCATCTCTCCTTTCTCGCAGACTCTCGCCATACAGGCTCTGCTGCTACGCATCGCCCGATTATTTGGCTAGGTGCGGAACCCCTAGGCATCCTGATGAGCTGGCGGCGCACGAAACGGTAAATCTGCGTTATCAAAGCACAGGGCAAGCGTTTCGCTGGCCGATTCGGATTGGGGATAAAGAGATTGAAATATTGCCCTCATCGCCGTTGATCGTTGATGCCAGTGAGGCCGTTATAGTGGCAATTGCAGCGGGCGCAGGCATTGGAATGGCAGCCAGCTTTATGGCTGCTCCCTGGGTGAAACGCAAAGAGTTAATCCCGATTCTGTCCGACTTTGCGGTAGACCGGCACAACATCACCGCCATATGGCCAGAGAGTCGTCGCGCCAACCCGGCTGTGCGTGCTTTCATAGAAGTGTTGATCGAAACGCTCTAAAGTCACCGCACGTCGTTAGCCTTCGCTTGTGGTGCTTTTACATAGTAGCGCTATACCTGCTGCCTATTTGAAGCGCAGGAATGCGGAAATACACTCGGAGCCTTTTGGAGGCTGTGTCATAGAGCTTGGAACACCGTTCGCAAGTGAGTTTACGCGTACGGTATCACGTCTTACGCGATCAAGCCGCTCGCCACTTATGCGGCAGCAACTGATCAATTTCACTCGCCCGCTGCGTCGGCAGGCGCGTGAGGACATCCTTTAGATAGGCGTACGGGTCATGACCATTAAGCCGCGCTGACTGGATCAAACTCATGATCGCCGCCGCCCGTTTCCCGCTGTGTAGCGACCCGGCGAAGAGCCAGTTCTTGCGCCCAAGAGCCCATGGCCGGATCTGGTTCTCCGCCCAATTATTATCAATCGGAACCGCCCCGTCATCGAGGTAGCGCGACAGCGCTGCCCAGCGTTTGAGGCTGTAATCGAGCGCTCTACTGATAGCCGCCCCTTCGGGCACAACATCACGCTGCGCGATCATCCAGGCATGCAACCTATCCATCACCGGTACGGCTTTTTCTTGCCGTATTCGGCGCCGTAAATTCGGCTCCAGGTCGCGCACTTCGCTCTCGACTTCGTACAACAGTTGGATATAGCGCAGGGCCTGCTCGGCGATCTGGCTCTTATTGGTTGCGTGCAACTCGAAGAACTTGCGCCGAGCATGGGCCATGCAGCCGATCTCAGTCACGCCGAGTTCGAAGCTGGCCTTGTAACCGCCAAAATCATCGCAGACCAACTTGCCTTTCCAGCCTTGCAGGAAGTTACGAGCATGCTCGCCAGCGCGGCTGGGGCTGAAGTCGTAGACGACAGCGGCTGTCTCACAGAACTGGCTGGTGGCGTACGCCCAAACATAAGATCGGTGAGTTTTTTTCGAGCCTGGAGCAAGCATTTGCACGGGTGTTTCATCCGCGTGCATGACCTGTTGCCCGATCACTACTTCCCGCAATGCATCAACCAGGGGCTGCAACTGCACACCTGTCATGCCAACCCACTGAGCCAACGTGGAGCGTTGAATCGCCAAGCCGGCACGACCAAAAATCGATTCCTGACGGTAAAGCGGAAGATGGTCAGCGAACTTCGCAATCATGACGTGGGCAAGTAACCCGGCCGTCGGAATGCCCTTGTCGATAACGTGCGCCGGCACCGGCGCCTGGATCAGCGTTTCGCAGTCATCGCAAACCCACTTGCCACGAACATGGCGCTCAACGGTAAACACGCCCGGCGTGTAGTCCAGCTTTTCACTGACATCTTCACCGATGCGCTTCAGTGCGCAGCCGCATGGGCAGTGAGTGTTATTCGGTTCGTGATGGATCAACGTGCGTGGAAATTCTGCCGGCAATGCCGTGCGCTTGGGCTTTTGCTTTTCCTCGGTCGCCGCTGGTGCTAGTTGCAACGCCTGAAACTCGGCCTCAATCGCCGCGATATCAGTATCGATCAGGTCATCAAGCAGGCTGGCCTGATCAGGGCTCATCTGCTCGCTGCGCTTGGCAAACTTCAAACGCTTGAGCTGTGCGATCTCGTAGGTCAGCTTCTCTATCACCGTTTGATCGCGGTTAATCTTCTTGTCCATGGTCTCGACTTGCGACAGCAATTGCGCAGCGAATGCACGCAGTTGGTCGGGAGTCATTTGATCGAGATTGGGTGAGGGAGTCATGCCGTGGATTTACCAAAGCAGACCGTCTGCGACAGCAAACCAAGATTCTAATTACAGTTTCTAAAGCACCGTGATTGCACCGCCAACGCCAACCCGTTGCCAAGGTAGGCCGAGCACCAGGGCCTGAAGTTGCTCTGTATCCAACTGCAATTCATGGCCTTGCCGAACACCTGGCCAATGGAATTTACCTTGGTTCAAGCGACGTGCCGCCAGCCAGACGCCAATCCCATCGTGTACCAGCACTTTGACCCGAGTCGCGCGGCGATTGGCAAACAGATAGGCGCAGTGCGGCTTTGCCGCACCGAACACCGCGATCACTCTGGCCAGCGCCGTTTCAGTTCCGGCACGCATGTCCATAGGCTCGGTGGCAAGCCAGATGGCGTCGATGCGGATCATCGCAAAAGGTCTCGAAGGAATGCGGCACAGGCAGCAGCATTATCGGTTGGCCAGTTCACTTTGACGGTGCCGCGCGGGTGCAGAATTTCAACGCTGATATTCGCGGAGGATCCGTGGGCTGTTTCGTGTATAGGCAGCGGGATGAATGCAGGTTGGAGCACCGTGCTTTTCTGCGATTGCAGCCGAATCCATTTGTGGACGAGGTTTGCATTGAGGTTATGGCTGAGTGCGATGCTGGCAATCGAAGCACCGGGCTGGGCACACTCTTGAATGACTTGGGCCTTGAAGGATTTGGAATAGGAACGGCGTGTTGGCTGCATGAATTACCCGCTTAAAAGGCTAGAACTGGTGTCCACTTAAATTTAAGTGCACACCATGTCCTGGCTTTGCTGGGTCGGGTAGATGACTTGGCCGGACGCATACGATCTATTTCGCACCTGCACAGCACCTTGCTGACAAACCTTGCGTATACAGCCAGGCGGACAGATGACACTTAGCGTGAGGCCGGAGTCTTGAAATTGGTCTGAGTAAGCAGGTCGACACCCGCTAATCACGAGCCAAAAGCTTTTTAACTTCGGCAATGATCAGGTCGATATTGAATGGCTTAGCCAAAACCGCATCAAACAAATCCGATCTTTGCATCCCGAGATGAGCCTGAGCACCGCTCATCAAGATGATCGGCAAATGCTTGCCGGAGGGAAGCGCTCTTACCGCAGTGGCGAATTCCTGGCCGTCCATAACCGGCATCATGAAGTCGGTAATGATCAAGGCAGGCCGTTCTCTATCGAGTACCTCCAGCCCTTTTCGACCGTTGCTGGCCGTCACCACCATGAACCCCTCATCCTCCAGCGCAAAGCTTAGGATGTCAGCGATCAAATACTCGTCGTCGACGACCAAAATGGTGGTCATGTTAATTCAACCCGCACAAAGGTTTAAGATCTTGAACCGGGCGATGACTCAGTGGGTACTGAAGGTTCATATCTTGAAGCCTTTTTCAGGAAAACATCATGATCACGGATGACGACCTCAAATCGTGAGGGATCGTAAGAGCTGTCTCTCACTTTAAGAATGGAAAGCGTCCTGCTTAGTTCAGAGTGATTTTCAGCGAATCGCATCAGCATCAGGTTGTCGACGATACTGGACAGGTCAGAGTTTGGTGCGCTGACCTCGGAGCCAAATAGATCGCGCATTTCCCAAGAGGCAAATACCGTAACCCCCCTGGATCGCAGCTCGTTCATCAGAGCACTGAAGAAGTCAGTGATCCGCGCCGGATTTGTCGAAACTCGCGTCATACCGCTAAGGCTATCGATGAACAGGCGCTTGATGCCTTTTTCTTCAACGAGACCCAACAGCCGTGAACCCAGTCCATCCAGAAGCCCCTCTGTAGTGGGCTGCCAGGCAATGCTCAGAGCGCCGCTGTCTTCCATGCCTTTAATATCGATACCCAGCGATTGGCCTTTGAGTCGCAATCGTTGCGGGCTTTCGTAGAAACCAAAATGCAAGCCAGGAGCTTCCACAGTCGACTCAGCCAGAAATTTGAGGCCAAGGGTAGTTTTACCAATCCCGGAGGGGCCTATTACGAGAGACACACTGGAACTGTGCAGACCTCCGCCTAAGATGTCGTCCAGTGATTCAATACCACTGGGGATACGCGTCATATCCGCGCTGTCGGGAGAGGATGGGTGGCTGTAAAGACTTTCTAGTCGCGGGTAAACCACCAAGCCATTTTCGGTAATTTCACACTCGTGAAGACCGGTCATTGCCGGGCTGCCGCGAGTCTTGCGAAGCTGAATTCGACGAACTGAGCGAGTGCCGTAGAGCTCCTCGCCCATCTCAATCACGCCATCAACCATGGTGTGTTCAGGGCTGCCATCGTCGAGTCGGGAGCTGGTTAGAAACAGCACCGTGCAGCCAGCGAAAGCGGCGTGCCCTTGCAACTCGGAAATGAATTTCTTGGTGTCGATGTGCGAATCGGCTTTTGAACGCGCATTGAGCAAACCGTCCACCACCATCACTGTGGCTTTCTGACGGCTTATCTCGCGCCGAAGCAGTTTCACCACCTCGTCCAAGCCTTCGTTTTCCAAGGTGTCAAACGCGCTGACAAACTGAATTTCTGCGCCTACTTTAGAAGCGTCGAAAAAGCTCAGAGTAGAAAGAAATTGAAACAGGCGATCATGCGATTCGGCCAGCAGTGTGGCAACCAGAACCCGGCCTCCATTACTTGCATGATGGAACCCAAGCTGATTGGCCAGGATCGTTTTTCCAGATCCAGGGCGCCCTTGTATTATGTATGAAGCGCCTGCTACCAGTCCGCCCTTGAGCAGAGCGTCGAGCCCTTCGATTCCACTTTCGAGGCGTTTTAGCTTTTCCACAATGCGACCCTGATCTGAAAAACAGGCTGTTTAAGCCGAGTGAGGCGGAATGCTAACGCCATTTTCGTTCTAGAGCCATGAGGCCTAGATCATGGCTAGCTAAGAAAGTTGTTTCTCCCGTTCCAAGGCCGTCGCTTACTCGGACTTCATCCAGCTAAAACTATTGTGAAATCGATCTTGCTGGCAGGCGGACACTTACGGTGCTGGTACTTATCACACCGGCTTTTGGGAGGTGTTAGTCCTCTCAAAGGATAGGTGAATACCCATGGGTGTAAAAAAAGACCTTCATGCGGCACTGCCAAAGCTGTTTGGAACGAGTTGCTTATTTGGTTAGTCTCGCGATCAATGGCGACTTCAAGGGAACCCCTCGGGTGATCAAACCGATAATGCTATTACGCCGAGGCTTCGCCTCCATGCGCTGGCGCACCAGGGTCACGCTATGGATTGCAGCAACCATTGCCGGGCTGCTGGTGGTGGCTTTTGCAAGGCTAGCCGATATAGCCCTGGCGCAGTTTGCTCAACAGACGGCTGAACGAGCGTGGCTTCCCCTCATCTACACCCCACTGATTGGAATGCTCGTTGTCTGGCTGACAACGCGTTTTTTCGTGGGCTCTCAGGGTAGCGGAATTCCACAGGTAATCGCGGCAACACGGCTTGCTCGTCAAGGTAAGCCCATTACCCGACTGGTTTCACTACGCATTGCTTTCGCCAAGATAAGCCTTGGAACTCTGGCGCTTACGGGTGGCTTTTCGGCGGGGCGTGAAGGCCCCTCAGTTCAAGTTGCCGCATCCATCATGCACTTCTTTCATCGCTTTCTGCCCAATGCGCGAATCGTGCGCAGCGAGGATCTTATTCTGGCGGGAGGTGCGGCGGGTATTGCAGCTGCATTCAATACGCCCTTGGCAGGGATTGCATTTGCGGTAGAAGAACTGGGGCGCAAGCTGGAAACTCGAACCAGTGGCGTTCTACTCAGTACCATCATCCTTTCAGGGATGGTTGCGATTGCGCTGCAGGGAAACTACAACTACTTCGGTCATTTCGGCATTCAGGACATCAACGTCGACATAGTAGTCCCGGCCTTAGTGATAGCCATTGGATGTGGCCTGTTGGGTGGCTTGTTTAGCCGGATGTTGTTATGGCCGCAGCGGCATCCACACTTCATCATCTGGCAATGGCGGCGCCTGCACCCTGTATGGTTTGCTGGCATCTGTGGATTGGTCATCGCTATATTGGGTTGGCTGAGTGGCGGAATGTCGTTCGGTAGTGGCTACGGCATTACCTCTCAAGTCATCGCATCCGATGTAGTCCTGCCATGGCACGCCCCAATTACTCGTTTCCTGGCGACTGTAGTGACCTATTTTTCCGGTATTCCAGGAGGTATTTTCGCCCCTTCGCTCGCAGTAGGGGCCGCAGTCGGCGCCAATACCGCAGAGCTATTCCATCTGGCCGCGCAGCCCACTATTGCCCTCTGCATGGTTGGTTTTCTGGCCGCCGTCACTCAGTCACCAATCACCTCCGCAATCATCGTGATGGAGATGATTGATAGCCACAGCATGGTGATCAGTCTCATGGCGGTCGCTTTGATTGCCAAGGCTGTCAGCTCAAGAATGGGGCCTGAGTTGTACCAGCAATTGGCGCGAGGCTTTCTCGAGAGTGCAAAACCTGCTGCCGCGCCAAAGAATCCAGCTCGATAGACCTTATCGTGTCATCGCTCTAGCCAGAGAGTTCAGTTGATCCTTCTCATGCTGCAAAGCTAGCGTGGTCTCTGCACGAGTGATGAGAAGAGCCACGTGCCTGTCGCATGCATCTTTAAATATCATTGGGCTTATTTCAGCGAGACTGATGAGGGCTTTCAACAGGCGCACGTTAACTTCCAGCAAAGCTGCACCGTCCCTGCTGATCGGGGCAAAAAAATCATCGAACAGATCATCAACCGTCAACCCTCGGAGAAAGACCTGTTTACACCCTTGGTCTGTTTGCGAGCCAGAGACGTGAGGCTTGCTCCAGCAAGTCAGTGTCCTCACTCCCCGGCCAATGACATCGATGGCTGTTCCCGGGTCGTTCACCGCAGGCGATAAGGCGCGAGAAGCGATTTCCGATAGCACACAAAGTCCGAAGCGTGGATCATTTTCAAAGGTTCGACGAACGCCAATGGTCAGGGTCGCCAGAACCTTCTCTCTTGCAGTATCGGCGTCACCGGCCATCGTGTTGCCCAAGCTCATAATTTGGAGGAGTGGCATTCCCTCGTGCACAAATGTCCCCGGAAGCACCTCCAGATAAATCTGTATTTGATCGTCATGCGCGATAGCTCCAAGTGCGCTCACATCGATGTGTTGCACATAGCCTGTTGTCTCACTTTTCAGTGTGATTGCGCCAGCAGGTAGCGACAGATCGGTCGGGTAAGCTGAGCCACCCAAGTAGGGCCACTGGACTCGTTGAGTGATTGCCTCAATCGCCGCCTTCTCGACGCGGTCGATGGTTTCCCCAACCCTTCCGAGCTTTGACAGGTGATCGATCCAGCGCAGGAGGGTGTAAACGATCAGGATGACCACAATTATCGTTACTGCGAACAGCAGCACTCGACCTTGCGTGCCATAAGCACCCGTGCTCAACGCGATGATGCCTACCAGGCTAAACAGGAATGAGCCTATAAACGTGGCAAGGGCATTTTGGGTCGTGGTGTCTTCCATCACCAAAGTGGTTGCGCGCGGCGTCACTCCGCTACTCGCTGCGCCATAAGCGGTGACCATCGTGCTCAACGAGAAGGTTGTCACGGCCAGCATGCTGGAGGCAATGATCCCCAGAATTTTGTCTACGGCATCTGCGCCGATGCGCGCTGGCAACGACTCAGGGATGAAGTCTTTAAATACAACAGCGAGCAGTGCCGTAGCCACCCCTAGAAGGGAGAATAGGGAGGCTCTGAACCACAGCCGTTTGGTAAGTTGATTCGTTACCCAACGCCAACGAGCAATCATGTGCAATCCTTCAGTGACTACGTCAATTGAGTACCGGGCGGCGCAGAAGTTTATTCGTAATGTCGATAGTAGTTCGCGCTCTAGCTATCAACTACATCTCCTTGCCTTACCAAGGTTTCAGGCAGTTTGAGCTACATCACAAGGGAGACGTAATCAAGGTCGGTAGGCAGCGGCTAGCTGGCAGCTCTCGTTCCTGAGCGAGCACGAAAGCAGATGACTCACCTAGTGATGGCTTTTAGCCTCGATGCCAGCTAGATTTGGTGCTTTCTAAGATCAAGGAAGAATATGAAAAAGCTCATCGCAGTAGTGGGGATCTGTGTCGCACTTGGCGGTTGCGCTACGTCCCACTACACCGCAGGCCGAGACTTCCCTTCGGCCAGTGTGGCGAGCATCACCAAGGGTAAAACCACCACTGCTGAATTGAAGTCGCTATTCGGTGAGCCCTACGCCAAGAGTGCAGTCAGCGAGACTGACGAGAAGTGGATCTACACCTACACCAATGGCTCAGCCCATGCCCAGAGCTACGTGGTCACCATGAAGGTGACGACTACGGGCATTCAGAAAACGCTCGACGTCTTGATCCGCAATGACGTTGTCATCAACTACACGTTCAGCGAAGGCCCCGCTCCAGGCACTACCACTGCGACGAACTGAGGTCGCCATCTAGCCATTGGCAGCTTAGCGCGCTCAGTAAGTATGAAGGCGTTGCAATTTGATTCACGTCAGGTCTGTCAGTTGTCCCCCCAGGGATCGAATTTGTCCCCATACCTAGCGCGCAGGGCGCGATTGCGCTCGATCCTCCTGATCCACGGATCGTAGTCCTCGGGCAACGCGGCGAGCTTAGCGCTGATGATCATTTGCACGGCCTCGTCACGCAGTAACCTGCTGGTCAGCTCGCGATATTTGCCACGCGTAATCACACCATAAAAGGCATGATTGTCTTTAACGTAGAGGTCGGTCATTCCTACCCGCATATGTCCATATTTTTCTACGTCATCGGGGTAAATTTCCTCAAGGCTGAGGTGTCCCATATCCAACTCCAGGCTTCAAAGGTGCTATCGAAAACCTGCGCCATCATTGAAGTCGTTCCTTCGCGCCAGCGCCTACAAATCCAGCCAACAGCAAGCCATTAAATGTGCGCATGATAGCCTCGGCACAGCCATAACTGCTCTGAGAATCCGCTATGAACACACCCGACGCACATGCTGATTTCAGCACCCTGATCAACGCACCGAAATTTTCGAACGACCCAGTCGGGCAGCACCAGAAGAAACGGTGGCGACTGCTGGCAGCAGACATTTACCAAAGCACCACAATAGAGGCATTGCTCGAAGCGAGAGGCAAAGCAGAAGGCTACATTCATGGCCTTGTGGATGCCGGACACCTCTCGACCAAGGACTACGAGCGTGATTACCTCATTCTGTGCGTCGCTCAAAGGCGGCGTGAATTCCTGCGCAAATTGCTGAACGAATACGGTTACTGAAGCAATAAACTCGTGCTTTAGCAGCAATTCCAAAGCGTCTCGGGGAATGTCTTTACGTCCCCATCGAGGCTCTCAGCTTGAACCGTAACTCCTCCTGAGTCGGCGCTGAGCTAAGGCCCAGGTTGGAGTCAGTGCGAATCAACCGTCGATCGTGATCTGGCCAGCTTTCAAAAGGATCATCATCCAAGGCTATCCAATTCGTCAGACCTGCCCTAGTCACTGCAGCACGGATCTGCTGATAGCGGCTGTACATGTCATAGCCCTCAAGCGGCGCCTTGGGCATTCTTGAATGCCATGTACTGCTCACCGTTAGAGCTTGCAGCTCTGGCGGTAATGCAGCGCGTGCACGGCGGTAACCGAGGATGCGCACCCAGCTTGTCGATAAGCTGATTTTGACTTGAGGAAACTCCTTCAGTATCTCGACAAGGATTCCGGCATGCATCATGAGTTGCCCGGGTGCGCGCAATTCCAAACCACTCTGGGTACGGTAAACGTCGTCCGGGTGCAGCACCCCATCAAAATCGAGAAATAGAACTCGATCATTCGGCGTCAGCCGGCTGCTTGTCGGGCAGTACAAATCAAGCATGGTAAAGATTTCTCAAAGCCAGCCCTCCTGGAAGTTAACTGCTTACCGTGGAGAGCGCTGCCGTATGGACTCAATCAACTCCATCAGTAGCTCGTCAAGACTGACCAGGCCATCCGCATATCGCTGCATCTCAGCAAGGTGCGTAGAGGAAGGCCTCACACCTTCGAGTGCCTGACAGCCAAGAACCTCCGCCACCGCTTTGCGACGTCGCTCACGCTCAAGCTCATCGGTCTGCACGTGCCACCTCTCCTTCGCTTAGAAAGCCTTCACCAAAGGGAAAGCCAGGCTATCTAGCGTTTACTTAAACGCCTTACTGAAGCGCTGGGAAAGCGTCACAGCATCGATCACTGCCCAGCTCTCCGGGTCATTGCTTTTCACGATCCAATTGATCGCAATCCCCACCATGACCAGCCCTGCCAAGATCCCCTCCCAGAACGCCCAAACGAAGGTCGTCCGAACCAGGTAATCAGGGTCAACGCTTCCGGAAACTAGATGAATCGGATAGGGAGAAAGGAAGCACCCGGCAATGAATGCCAAGATCATCAACGGCACTGCGTAGACCATCAACATCATCGGTACCTTGATCTGGTACTGCCTTGCCGCCACCAGCTTGCTGTTCGCGCCCTTCATGGCGTAAATGGTGGCTTTGTTTTCAGTCTTGTCTTTTTTCTTCGTGAAGATGCCGTACAGGGTCACTCGCTCCCCCGCCTCGATCTCCTCAAAAATCTTTCCTGGCAGCAAAACATTCGGCAATACCTGCCCATCGATAACGATGCGCGCGGTCACAGTCCCCTGCTCAGCAGCAATCACTCGTGGCTTCTCGATCACTCCAGTGACCTGCCGGCAATCAAATCGAATCAAAACGTGCTCCTGCTATTTTTTAAAGGCGTAGTCAATCGCTCTGCCTGAATGGCAGCGTGGGTGAAAGTGTTGAGTCAGTTACGCTCGAAACGAGAAGACGGTACTCAGTGCTGCGGGCTTTCTCACACCATCACCAAGCAATAGGTAGACCGTGCTCTTAGTTTCAAACATGTACGGGTGGTCATGCGAAACTCCGAAATTGGTGCGTACCCAGTGGCCGGGAGAAAAACGTCGGCGGCTGTCAAGGACGACCTCATGGGAGTAGACAGCTTTTGGTAGCAGCCCCATTGATGCGAGTCGATTCTGCTCCGCCTGAGTGAGCTGGAGATCAGCGATGATCCATTGCTTCACTAGGCAGAAAGGCTTCCCCGGAAAAGTCCTTTCGGCGAGCCCTATTATTTCTTCTTGCTCGCCATGCCAACCAAGAACGACTTCCCCACTTCCGTAAAAAAACTGAGCAATCTCATCAAGTGTTACTGACATGGCGCCTCCAGTGTTTGAACCATCATGTGCGTGCACTGGTGTAGATATGGCCCGTTCCGGTTATGAACTCGTAGACCGGGTGTTCCTCGGTGCCAGGTTGAATGCGAATTTCAGAGAGAAGCTCCATTGCGTATGACCCCTGCTCGCGCTTTGTAGGTGGAAGGATGAGATGAATGTTCGTCACGATCATGAACTCACCCTGCTCCGCTGCACGCATCATCTGAACGGTTTCCACATCCGTAACTAGGTGAGCAACCGGACTAAAGCCACCATCCTCTAATCCCATTCCCTCAATCAGAAACGAGTACTCGCACCGACTGATATCCATGGATTTCCAGAGCATTCGAATACCGTCTGGAGTTCTAAACTGACCCTGCAAATTGCTGCTATTGGTTACAAACACTTCGGATAAACCCTATTTCAAACCCTACCAGGCTTTGAATAAGCTCAGCGTAAGGCAGCCTTCGATTGACCCTGCTCATGCATCTGGCAACCGGATAGGGATGCTGCCGAAAGGCACGCGATTCCTTGGCGCTATGCATCCTGTTGAATGGCCATCATAAGCAAAAATCCCACCATTAACAATTTAAGATATTTGGTGGGTCGATGCGAGTATGGCTCTATCCTTCATTTTGAGAAATTGAACGTGAAGGAAGAGCTAGCCGTCACGCTGCGCGCCATCCGGCAAATGAAAGGATTGGGTTATGAGGCCCTGTCGGGAACCATCAGCCAGAGCAACCTTAGCTTGCTCGAACAAGGGAAAATCCAGGCGACGCTACCGACCCTCGTCAAGATCGCCGAAACGCTCGATATCAACCTTCTGACTCTATTGGCGTTGTGCTTGGCGATACGTGACAAAGAGGCACCTGAACATTTGATAAAAAATGCGCAGAAAGAGCTTCAAGGCTTCATCGAGTCGGGTGGCCTTAAAATCATGGAGGATCAGATTCAAGACGGCGCATTGAAAAAACGTTCTCGAGGAACTCGAGCGGATGCTCAGAGGGTGAGTGCCGTTGTAGAACTGAAAAAGCAGGGCCTGACACAAGCCGAAGCTGCGCGCGAGCTAGGTTTGCCTACATCGACTGTTCAACGGTACTGGCAAAAGAGGTAAACCTTCATGGGCAGAATCTTCAGCACGATACACCTCATCGTGCCTGAGTCGTAACCGGGCATAGGCGCTGACAACTGGGCCTGGCTTAACGCTGCGTCTGTAAGTGCTAGCATCGTCCAGAACGACATCAGTCCGACCCCTTGCGCATGCCTCGAACCCAGCAAAACCTCACCAGCCTTAGAGGCACCTTCAGCCAGCTCCTTGGCAAGCAGAAAGACCATTACACTGATACGCGAATCCCAGAGCTGCTCTTCTCGTTGGGTCTCGATGATTGTACCGAGTACAACTCAAAAAGGCGTCATCTTGAGAAAGCGGTAGAAGACGCGAGTGATGCACAGCGGGTGGCTGCTGCTCAAAAAGCCTTAGAGCTGATTGGCTTTGAGGTTCACGAAGCCAAGCCAAAAAAAGCCTGTATCGACGTCTGGAAGCGAGCTTGCCGAAATCATCGCCCCCTCAAGTGCTGGCCTTTAGCAGCTTCTTCAAAGCCTTCACGACAGCGATTCCTGATCTTCCAGTCTTGCTGCCTGAGGTCTGGTTTCACTGGGATCCCCAAACGGTCTCACGACGCGGCAAGGAGGCCTTGCTGAGGTCGCGCATGGACTTCCTTCTTTTGCTTCCTGGTGGGTACGGGTTGTCATCGAGGTTGATGGCAAGCACCATTACTCCGACCCTGACGGACGCTCAAGCCCCCGCCTCTACGCCGAGATGATGGCCGCTGACAGGGCTCTGAGGCTGGTGGGGTACGAGGTTTACCGGTTTGGGGCTTCCGAGCTCCTGTAGCCCAATGCCGAGGAGGTGCTGATTGGATTCTATCGCTCGCTGTTTGAGCGGTACTCGTTGTACACGGCCCCATGAATCAGGGCTTGCCGCACGATCAGACGCTTTTCTGGACTGCTAGTCAGGCACAGGCACAAGTCATGATGGGAGGGGTGTAAACCAAAAAAATGACCTGTAAAGCATGGCGGTTTACAGTGCATTTTTTGAGTTTACAGCTTGATCTTACTGGGCCCGATGGGCATCAACCGATACCGTTCGAACCGACCTGAGACTACGCTGCTGCAGGCCAAAGGATGAGAAAGCCGATCACCACGCCATGGGCGGGTGACCGACAACTCACACGATCGAATCAGCCTTTTAGTGGGAAGAAACCATATCTCCCAATCTTTTTGCTTTTCGTGAAATGCTGATAATTCATATGAGGGATGAGCGCCATATCAGGCTCCTTGTTCTCAAATATAATGACTTGAGAGTCTTTGAAGTTATCAGCGATATCCTGATAGAACGCATAAATCACGTCCGCTGCTACTTCCTCATCATCTTCTTCAGGCTCTGGATCCCCTTCCTTGTATGTGGTCAGTGGCGAATCAAGCACTACAAACCCGGGGTGGCGCCCAGAAAGCTTCAGCAGATTCATCAGGCCCAGAGCAAATGCGGAGGAAGCAATCGCTCGATACCCTTTACCGAAGTTGCCCCTTGCACTCCCACCAATGGTGATGTCTCGTGCATCGAAATCGAATTCCACAGGGGAGTGGTTCGGGAAGCTCCAGCGCTGCAAGATATCCTCAATCTCTTTCACCAGAGGCTTCGCAGACTCCTCAAAGCTTTCAGGGGTGTAGGTGTTTTGCTCTTCAAGCAGCAGAACACCCAGTCGGTTCAACTCCTCCCTCAGCTTGGCCTTATCTTTAACGAGTCTATCCAGCGCCGAGTGATCTTGCTTTAGGCACGCACCAAGCTCCTTCAGATCACTTACTGCCTGAACCAGCCCCTGGAGCTCCGAGGTAATAAGCTTCTCTACTGTCGCTATGGAGGTCTTGGTGCTCTCAGCACTTGAGGTGTTCTGCTCAATCGCTGCCGTCAGAGATCCCTGGGCTTCCGCGAGCTCGTGGATGTTCTTCGAAATCCGATCCAACTCGAAGGAAACACCTTTCTTGATGTCATCTACGTCCGTCGTGCATGACTCGGAGTCGAAATGATTCCCACAAGTTGGACAAAGCACCGCGTCTGCACCATCAAGCAGAACTGCCGCCTGCTCAATGCCCTGAAGGCGCTGGCGATCTGATTCGTACTTCTGGCCAAGCATGTCAAATCGGCTAAGCAGAGCCTTGTCTTCAGCAATTTTGCCTTCTATCAACTCCAGTGCGGAGATATGGTTGGCCTTCTGGGTGAACAGATCTTCACTTGAATGGAACGCGCCTTCCAGTTCCTGCTCAGCCAGCTTCAGCCGAAGCGCGACCTGGTCGACAAACGAACTGAGCTTCTGAAGTTCAAGACTTTCAGCGGCATCATTTCCTGGATAAAACTGCTTGATAATACCTTCTACAGCAGTAGCCTTATGTCTCAATGCTCCCTTTGACTCCAACTCCTTTTTAGCCTGTTTAACCCCGGCATCGTCTTTTCCCGTTAACAGTAGCTTCAGGATGGATTTCTCTTTAGGGCCCTCATTATTCTGGCCTGTACCTAGAGGAGAGTAATCAGCCACAATTCGCGTCTCATCCATCAAAAAAATTTTTTCGAAGTCGCGAAGTGTGAAAGAAGCATTGCTTAGAGAAGTTGTGCCTCTCAGCAAAAGCTTGCCATTCAATCCCAACCGGTTCAAAAACTGATTGGAGACCGAACTCATATTTCTAGGATTGTGTTTGACTCCCAGGGTTTGCGCCTTACCTTCTTCATCATAAAAGTTCGGCTTGGAGCTAGCACTGAGCTCCCTCACGATTGTGAAGAAACGCCCATCATCGTGCACAAACTTAACCTTGACGGTGGTATACCCTCGCGATTCTTTAATGAGCTTCGGTGGCTTGGTCGCACCAAGGGCAAACTTTATGCACTGAACAATGTATGACTTACCGGTATTAGAGCCACCTTGAACAACGTTCGCGCCTTTCTCAAAAAAAACAGCAGCATCTGCAAGCTCAGGGCCACTCACAATAACACTTTCAATAAACATCAGACCGCCCTATCGACTTTATAGATGGTGCGACGTTGAACCGTGAGGTGATCAATGTTTTCCTCAACCCAAGATACGCGCCGTCTAAAATCCGCGTGATACTCAGTAGTCAACTTGGTGGAAAATGCCCTGCCCTCGTCAGTGACTGAATATCGAACGCCTTGCTCATCAATTTTAGAACTTATCAAGCCCTTTGAGGTAAAAAGCTTGATAGCGCTAGGAAAAATTTCCCGTCGACGAACCAGCTCAGTCAGACGACTTACCATCATTGGATGCAAGCTTGCCCCCCCTTGAAAATCACCACTATAAATCGATGCGTAGTCCAAGAAGATCAGCTCATCCAGATCAAGCGTCCGGGTAAGGCCAGCAAGCAACAGAACAATACGCGCCCCTATCTCCACAGGGCTATTGTATAAATCCTTTGATTTCATGATTTTTTCTTCTTCACCCAAGTGAATTCGCGGTCATTCACTAACTGATGGCACAACCCCTTACGATCAGAGGTCTGCAGGAAATGGCGGAGCGGATGAGAGTCGTATGGTATAAGCACAGAGTGCGTGCTCACTTTAAGAAAACGCTGGTATCCATCATCGTGCTTTTCGTGCAAAACACTGTCAATACCCTCATGACATTCTTCTTTGAGTTTGTCATAGCACTCTGTAGGAAACCCATCTCGCGAAAACACTTCTAAGTACTCAGCACTAAAGAAGTTGATCCTAGCCCGTTCCAGAACCTTCTTGTACTCACTTTCGACGATGCTTTCAAATGAATACTCAGCTCCATCGGCCTCCGAAAATGCGTCCAAGAGAGCCCCGATGTAGACTTTCTCGTTATCAGCAACGGCCCCTGGCTTGACGCTTGGAACTACTGGACGTTTTAGGTGATAGCTCCCAAATCGAGACGTGTGGTAAGGCGTCAGGGCATGCAGCTTTATCAATTCAATCGAGGACATCTCATCAACAAATGAAAAGTCGATGGTCTTTAGGTAACTTAGAAATTCGCCTTCTAGAGAAATTGATTCCTTGCTAGTGATTTTATCTTTGCACGTCTTATCCCAGCGCTTAATTATCTCACCCTGAATGCGAGACTTCTTGGTAAATATACCCATGCAAGGCGCGCTGCACCCTTTCGGGGTCACAAAGCGGTATTTACGTGGCAGGGTGTACTCTTTTTTCCAGGTGTAGTAAACGAGCTTGCCCAATTCAGCAACAACGTCGGCAATACTCAACTTATCTTTGTAGTGCTTACATTGAAAGTTATCCCACCCTGTCGCGAACTTGGCGATGACGTCCCGCCCCATGTCCCCCCCGCCGCCACACAGCGTTACCGATTCATAATCCTTATCTAGGTAGGATACGAATTCGGAAGTAAAAACCTCCCATTCAGGCGCTGACATGATCTGCAGACGATCTAGTGGCTGGACTGGTGCACCTTTCTCCACATCTAATGCCGTAAGCTCGAACGCAGGGGCCGGAGGAATCTTGATGGGTTTTTCACCAATTGGCATTAGCAGCACCCCCGGAAAGGTACTCTGATTGCTGAATTACTATATGAAAACATCATAATCCGAGGTCGCGCTCCAACTGAAGAGCTAGGATACGATTTGGCATATCACCAATAATTTTGCTCGGATTATTCCGCAAAGCACTCGTGAGCTTCTTCAGGAAACGCTGATTCAACTCCATGTTCCCTACCAGTTCACCAATGATGATATCAGGGTAAACATCAGCGCCTTCCAGCCCAATTGTGAGCGCCGCACGGGCTGCTCCAATGGGCTTATCCATTGCGTATTCGACCAGATCAGCGGGATGAAAAACGTATTCCTGCTTCTGTTCCTGTCCGTTTTCCTGTCCCTGTTCCTGCTCACTCATGCATGAGTACCTAGGTTATTGAGATATTGTTCGTATGGGTAATTCGTCTGGGTTCTTGAATTGTTGGGCTTCTAGGATTTCGGGCTTTCAAGCGGACGCTCGTCAAATCGCAGGCACGACGAAGAATCCCAACTACCGGCCTCGGGATATGATGATTGTCTGCCTGCGTTTCTGTGGCGTAGCTGATCCATGCCGAGCTCCTATCGCCCTCCTCACCCGCTAGGCGAGGGCTACTGGGCATCCGGGTGTCCCTGAGTAATGGCACAATACTATCGTCATTGCGCTGCATTGTGAAATCCGCTGGCCCATATCCGTCGCGATCTTTATGGATCGTGAGGGGTTCGTAAGCCAGGCCAAAGCTCCCCAGTATCGCCCCCCCCTAACAGGCTTGAACTGGCGAGATCGACTATGCATCGATATGGGCCGGTTTAGGGGGTCAAAAGCAAACCGGCTTCCGGGGTATGCCATAGATAGTGGTGTGTCAGTAACACCAAGCTAAGAGCACTCCCTATCGAAAGCAGAGCTTAAGCTTGTTAATGCAGGTGCAGGTGCAGGTGCAGGTGCAGGTGCAGGTGCAGCTCAAAGCCTAAGGGCTTTTGACACCAAAGAGATGTCTGTCCACAAAACGTTTTTATTGTCGACGATCACCCGGTCATCCGTCTCGCCGTTCGAATGCTGCTGGAACATGAAGGCTACAAGGTCGTCGGCGAAACCGACAACGGGGTCGATGCCATGCAAATGGTGCGCGAGTGCATGCCGGACCTGATCATTCTCGACATCAGCATTCCCAAACTCGATGGCCTGGAGGTTCTTGCCCGTTTCAACGCCATGAGTTCGCCGCTCAAAACCCTGGTGCTGACTGCCCAATGTCCGACGTTATTCGGTATTCGTTGCATGCAGTCCGGTGCTTCCGGGTATGTCTGTAAACAGGAAGACTTGAGCGAACTGGTCAGTGCGATAAAAGCGGTGCTGTCCGGTTACAACTATTTCCCCAGCCAGGCGTTGAATCCGGTTCGCAGCGACGATATCCGTTATGCGGAACTGGAACTTTTCAAATCCGTCAATGATCGCGAATTAATGGTTTTGCAGTTATTTGCCCAAGGCCGTACCAACAAGGAAATAGCCAAGGGCATGTTTCTCAGCAATAAAACGGTCAGTACCTATAAAAAACGCCTGATGCAAAAACTCAAAGCCAAATCCCTTGTAGAACTTATCGAGATGGCCAAACGCAACGCACTCGTGTGAGACCCCGCATGCCCAGTCGTTTAAAAGACTATTTAATTGCATTGAGCACAGGCCTGTACCTGAGTGCCAATGTGTTTGCCATGCCCGTTGATTCACCGGACTATGCCTTGCTCAGCCGATCGGCAGGCGAGCCGGTGCCGGTTGTATTGGAACAGTCTCAACGACAGTGGCTGCAAACACGCGACGAGTTGATACTCGGAACCTCCGCTCCTGACTATCCACCCTTCGACATGACCGTCAGCGGTCGTGATTATGAAGGCCTCACCGCCGACTATGTCGGGCTTGTCGCTCAAGCCACCGGTTTGCCGATCAGGGTCAAACGTTTTGCCTCCCGGGAGGCTGCCATTCGCGCTTTGGTCGATGGTCAGATTGACCTGCTCGGGACAGCCAACGGCTATGAAGCCGCCAATGCCAACCTTGCGCTGTCCGAACCGTATGCCAACGATCAACCTGTGCTCGTTACCCGCGAAGGTGAAACCCGCAGCCTGAGTAAAGGCCTGGCGGGATTGCGCCTGAGCATGGTCTATCACTATCTGCCTCTGCACGAGGTCAAGGCGCTGTATCCCAAAGCGCTCATCACCTGCTATCCCTCCTACCAGAATGCCATTAACGCCGTGGCGTTCGACCAGGCCGATGTGTTTCTCGGCGACACGATTTCCACCCACTACATGATCAACAAGGGCTACCTCAATAACGTGCGCATGGCCAATTTCGGCAAACAGGAAGCCCAGGGATTCAGCTTCGCCGTGCGTCAAAACAATCCGCAGTTATTGAATATCGTCGACGCCGTGCTTAAAGCGGTGCCGCGGAGCGAACGCGAGAACATCGCCAAACGCTGGAGCGCCGGCAGCGACCTGCTGCTCACCGACCAGAAACTGCTACTGACCGAACGCGAAGAAACATGGCTGCAGCAGCATCCGGTAGTGAGCGTGGTGGTGAATGAGGCTTATGCGCCGCTGACGTTCTTCGATGACGCTGGCAATTTTCGCGGGATCAGCGCCGATCTTCTCGAACTGATTCGCCTGCGCACCGGCCTGCGCTTCGAGGTCCATCGCAGCCGCAACGACGCCGAGATGATCAAACAGATCAATGACCACCAAGCCGATCTCATCGCGGCCTTGCTGCCGACCGCCGAGCGAGAAAAAACCCTGAGTTTCAGTCGGCCCTATCTGGAAAACTCCTATGTGCTGCTGACGCGCAAGAGTGCCGACAGTCCGACTAACCTGGGTCAGCTCAAAGGCAAGCAACTGGCGATCGCCCAAGGCAATCCACTGGTCGAGTACCTGCGACGCGAATTTCCACGGATCCAGTTGATCGAAACCGCAGATACCTTCAGCGCCGTCTCGCTGCTCGCCAAAGGCCATGTCGACGGTGCGGTGAATTCACTGGTGATCGCCAACTACTTCATTTCGTCGCAAATCTTCGAGCGGGCGCTGCAGATCACTACCACCATCGGCACCGGTCAGGCCGAGTTTTCTCTGGCAACCGCACGTGACAACACGGAACTGGGCTCGATCATCAACAAAGCGCTTCTGAGCATTTCCCCGGAAGAACTCGGCGTCATCAACGGGCGCTGGCGTGGATACTCCAGCGCCTCGCAAAACATCTGGCGCAATTACCAGCGCCTGTTCTATCAGGTGATCATTGGCGCCTGCCTGCTGCTGTTGCTCTTGCTTGCCTGGAACGCCTACATGCGACACCAGATCAAACAGCGCCAGGCGGCTGAGCGGGCCTTGAACGATCAGTTCGAATTCATGCGCTCGCTGGTCAACGGTACGCCGCATCCGATCTACGTACGCGATCGGCAGGGTCTGCTGCAGAGTTGCAATGACAGTTATCTCGAAGTGTTCAATGCCAAGCGTGAGGACGTGATAGGCAAAAGCGTCATGCAGGGCACCCTGAGCAACGCTTTCGAGGCTCAGGCCTTTCATGCCGACTATCAGCGAGTGGTCACCGAAGGCACTGCGCTGGTGCTCGACCGGCCTTTGCACATCGGCAAACGACGCCTGACGATCTATCACTGGATACTGCCGTATCGGGACTCCAGCGGCGACGTGAAAGGCATCATCGGTGGCTGGATCGACATCAGCGAACGCCGACAGCTGTTTGAGGAACTGCGTGCGGCCAAGGAACAGGCAGATGACGCCAACCGGGCGAAAAGTACATTCCTGGCCACCATGAGCCATGAAATCCGTACGCCCATGAATGCGGTGATCGGCATGCTTGAACTGACGCTCAAACGCATCGATCAACACCATCCGGATCGCTCTTCGATCGACACTGCCTACCATTCGGCCAAGGATCTGCTGGGTTTGATCGGCGACATCCTCGACATCGCACGGATCGAATCCGGACGCCTGAGCCTGTGCCCGGAACGGGTCAACCTGGTGGACACAGTAGCGTCTGTCGCAAGAATCTTCGACGGCCTGGCCCGGCAGAAGAATCTCGCTTTGCAAGTCATCTTCAATCCGCCGGATCTAGCGGTCGATGTATACCTGGACCCACTGCGTTTCAAGCAAGTGCTATCCAATCTGATCAGCAACGCCATCAAATTCACTGAGCAAGGACACATCAGAATCAGCGTCGACCTCATGACCACGGATGTGCCAGGGCGGGTTCTGATGCAATTGACCGTACAAGACAGCGGTGTGGGTATCTGTGCAGAGGATCAGCAACAATTGTTCGAGCCCTTTGCCCAGGCGGAAAATAGCCCTCAGCAAGCCCGAAGTGGCGCAGGTCTGGGATTGGTGATCAGTCGCAACCTGTGTGAAATGATGGGCGGCCAGTTGCAATTGAGCAGCCAGCCCGGCATCGGAACGCAGGTCTGCGTTTCCCTGCCCCTGGACAGCTTGCCGGCACAGGCGAGCGCGGCCAGGGATGAGCCAGCGATCAAGACCTCGCAGACACCGCTACACGTTCTGGTGGTGGATGATCACCCGGCCAATCGTTTGTTGATGTG
Source organism: Pseudomonas sp. 43A (assembly GCF_013363935.1). Classification (NCBI taxonomy): domain Bacteria; kingdom Pseudomonadati; phylum Pseudomonadota; class Gammaproteobacteria; order Pseudomonadales; family Pseudomonadaceae; genus Pseudomonas; species Pseudomonas sp. 43A. The sequence continues at coordinate 2,364,638 of NZ_CP054880.1, read as the reverse complement.
TCAGCAACTGGAGTTTCTCGGCCATCACTTCAGCATCGCCGAGAATGGCTGTAGCGGACTCGAGCGGTGGAAAGAAGGCGCCTTCGATCTGGTGATTGTCGATTGCAACATGCCTTTGATGAACGGTTATGAACTGACGCGCGCCATTCGCCAGCATGAGCTGCAGAACCGCCTCCCACCTTGCTCGGTGTTGGGTTTCACGGCGAATGCGCAACCTGAGGAAATCCAGCGTTGCAAACAGGCAGGCATGAACGACTGCCTGTTCAAGCCCCTGAGCCTGAGTCTGCTCAGCCAATGGATCGACGGCATCGCAGCGACGTCGTCCACACCGCCATTCAACCTGCGAAGTCTGAACATGTTGACGGGCGGCAACCCCGCCCAGGCCCGGCGTTTGCTGGTTGAACTGCTCAAGAGCAGCCGCCTCGACCGACAGGAACTGCTCGCGCTGTCGCCGCAGGATGATCGCGGAGCCTTGGCGGTAGTCGCTCACAAGATCAAGGGGGCTGCACGCATCGCTCAGGCATCACGGGTGATCGAATGCTGCGATGCCCTGGAGCTCGCCTGCACGCAAGACTTGGCGACAAATGAGATCGCTCGTCGTTGCGAGGCGATCAACCGGGCGATACTCGAACTGGAGCAAGCCTTGCAGCAACAATTGGCATTGTCCGATCAAGGCACGATGAGCGTGCCTTAACTATGCTTGGCGCTGAGCAGTGAGTTAAACATCATGGAGAACCTGAAATGCCCAGCCCACTGCGCCCGGAACAGCGCCGGTTCCCGCTGCACGTGCACATCAGTGTCATGTTCACGTTTCTCCTGCTGCTCACCGGCGTGGTGCTGGGGTTGTTCAATTATCGCCAGACCACGCAGATCATCCTGTCGAGCAGCGACAAGTTGTTCAGCCGGATCGAACAGGACGTGCGGCTCGACCTGTCCGCCACCTATCAGCCGATCCGCCATTTGTTGAGCCTGTTGGCGGTCAATCCCGCTACACAGGCTTTGGCCCTGGAACAACGATTGCCGCTGCTCAGGCCATTCAGCCAGTCGCTCAGTGATAACCCGAACCTGGCCTCGCTGTATCTGGGTTATGCCAACGGTGATTTCTTCATGGTGCGCCCGCTTCGCACCTCGGCGATGAAAGCCCTGCTCAAGGCTCCGGAAGCGGCGCTGTATCAGGTCTGGAGCATCGAGCATGACCCGCAAGGGAAAGTGCGCTCGCAATCGCTGTTCTTCGATCAGGCCCTGACCCCGATCGGCCATCAGGAAAATACCGGCGACCCTTATGATCCGCGCAACCGCGCCTGGTTCATCAATGCCCGCCAGCAAACCGAACAGATCACCACCGAACCCTACGTGTTTTTTTCAACCCACAATGTCGGCACCACACTGGCCCGGCGCAGTGGTGAAAACGCAGTAATCGGTGCCGACCTGACGCTGGCTGCACTTTCTGCGACCCTGAGCAAACATGTCGTCACGCCCTCCACCGACATTGCCCTGTTCGATGCCGACGGTAACGCCGTGGCATACCCCGACAGCAGCCGTCTGATCGTCGACGACAGCTCCACGCATCTGGCCAAAGCGACGGACCTGAGCCCGAGCCTGCACGCGTTGCTGTCCGCAGAGCACACAGGCAAGCGACTGGAAGTCGACGGCCGACAATGGATAGTCGCTCGCAGCAGCATTGAGGAAGGTGGCCCCAAAGGCTTGCAGCTGGCACTCCTGGTCCCGGAAGACGAATTGCTGGTCGATGCCTATCGCATGCGCTGGCAAGGCGCGTTGATTACCTTGGCCACCTTGCTGTTGTGCCTGCCACTGGGTTGGGTAATCTCGCGGATTCTGGTCAAACCGCTGCATGCGCTGGTCAAGGAAGCCGACGCGATCCGCAGCTTCGATTTCAACTTTCCGCTGGCTCGACGCTCGCCGGTACTGGAAGTCGACCAGTTGAGCGTGTCGATGGCGCGCATGAAAGACACGCTGGCGAGTTTCTTCCGCATCACCGACACTTTGGGCGCCGAAACCCGATTCGCCCCATTGCTGCAACGGGTACTGTTCGAAACGGTGCAGATCGCCCAGGCGCAGGCAGGGTTGATCTATCTGCGTGAAAGCGACAGCAGCCGTATGGAGCCATACGGATTAGTGATCAATGGCACGCCTCAGGCACTGGAAGCGTTCGACATTCAGGGCCACGATCTGCAACAAAGCAGAGGCCCGGTGTGGTTCGAACAATTGGTCAGCGCCAACAATGTCGTGAGCAATTTCGGCGTCGATCAGGCCGCCGATCTGCAAAAAGTCCTGTTGGTGATGCAATCGCCACGGGTTCATCTGATCGGCATCCGCCTGCACAATCGCCACGACGAAACCATCGGTCTGTTGATCCTGCTGGTGAACGACAGCGGCACGGCAGCCGACCTGGAAAAACTGCGCCCTGACCGTATCGCTTTCTTGCAGGCGGTGTCAGGCGCTGCCGCAGTGAGCATCGAAAGCCAGCGCCTGCAAGCCCGCCAGAAGCAGTTGCTCGACGCCTTTATTCAATTACTTGCCGGCGCCATCGACGCCAAGAGTCCTTATACCGGCGGCCATTGTCAGCGCGTGCCAGAGCTGACGCTGATGCTCGCCCAGGCAGCGGCCGCCAGTCAGGCACCAGCATTCAGTGCCTATCAGCCGAGCGAGGATGAATGGGAAGCCTTGCACATTGCCGCTTGGCTGCACGATTGCGGCAAGGTAACGACGCCGGAATACGTGGTCGACAAGGCGACCAAACTGGAAACCATCAGCGACCGCATTCATGAGATCCGCACCCGTTTCGAAGTGCTCAAGCGCGACGCCTGGATCGGCTATTGGCAGGCTCGGACCTTGGGCGGTGATGAAACCGCATTGGCTGCGCTGCGCGACGCCACACTGACGGCGCTGGACGACGACTTTGCGTTTGTCGCGCGTTGTAATCTGGGCAGTGAAGCCATGGCCGAAGCGGATCTGCAACGCCTTGACCGTTTGGCCGGGCGCACCTGGATGCGCACCCTCGATGACCGTCTGGGCGTGTCCTGGGAAGAGAACCGGCGTCAGGCGCGCACGCCCCCACCGATCTTGCCGATCAGTGAAAAGCTTCTGGCGGACAAGCCCGAGCACTTGCTCGAACGGGACCCGAACGAGTTGATTCCCGAAGACAATCCGTGGGGCTTCAAGCTGGATGTGCCGCGCTACAAATACAATCGTGGCGAGCTATACAACCTGAGCATCAGCCGCGGTACCCTGACCCGCGAGGAGCGTTACGTGATCAATCATCACATGGTGCAGACGATCATGATGCTCAGCCACCTGCCCTTCCCCGGCCACCTCGACAGCATTGCCGAAATCGCCGGTGGTCATCATGAAAAAATGGACGGCAGCGGTTACCCGAAACGCCTGAAGCGTGAAGACATGAGCCTGCCGGCGCGGATGATGGCGATTGCCGATATCTTCGAAGCGCTGACCGCAGCCGATCGCCCATACAAGAAAGCGAAAACCTTGAGTGAGGCGTTGGCGATCATGGCCACCATGTGCCGTGAGGCGCACATCGATGCCGAGCTGTTTGGATTGTTCATCAACGAAGGCGTTTACATGCAATACGCCATGCGTTTTCTCGATCCCGCGCAGATCGACAAGGTCGATCCGGCCAGCCTGTTGCACAAGGCTGGCCTCAGCGCGTGATCAGCAGTCGGTCAGACGCAGGAAAATTGCCGCCAGTTGCTCGATACCGGCCTGATCCTGCTCAGCAAAACGCGCCAGTTTCGGGCTGTCGAGGTCGAGTACACCGATCAGGCGCCCTTCCTTGACCAACGGCACGACCAGTTCACTGTTCGAAGCGCTGTCACAGGCGATATGGCCGGGGAATGCATGCACGTCTTCGACGCGCTGGGTTTGCCGACTGGCCGCCGCCGCACCGCACACACCACGACCGAACGGAATGCGCACGCAGGCGATCTGGCCCTGGAACGGGCCGAGCACCAGCTCCTCGTTGCGATTGAGATAAAAACCCGCCCAGTTCAGGTCATCGAGCTGGTTGAACAGGAACGCCGAAAACTGCGCGGCGTTGGCGATGAAATCGCGCTCGTCCGCCAGCAGCGATTCCAGTTGTGCGGCCAACATGCCATAGCCTTCGAGGCCTTGGCCGCTTTGTTGCAAATCAATCATGCCTTTTGCTCCAACAATTTCAGTCCCACCCAGTAACGGGCGAATTGGTACGCGCAACGTCCGTTGCGATTACCGCGGCCAGTGGCCCAACGCACGGCGAGGATGTCCAGTTCGTCATCGCGCTGCCAGCTCAGGCCGGCCTTGGCCGCCAATTGGCCGATCCAGTGTTCGACGACGTTAAGGAAATGTTCTTGGGTAAACGGGTAGAACGACAGCCACAGACCGAAACGGTCCGACAGCGCAATCTTGTCTTCAACGGCCTCGCTGGGGTGCAGTTCGCCGTCGACGCGTTTCCAGTTTTCGTTGTCGCTTTCCTTCTCCGGCACCAGGTGGCGACGGTTGGAAGTGGCGTACAGCAAAACGTTGTCCGGCGCCTGTTCAAGCGAGCCGTCGAGCACGCTTTTGAGCACGCGATAATCACCCTCACCGGATTCGAACGACAAGTCATCGCAGAACAATACGAAACGTTGTGGCAATTTGCCGATCTGCTCGACCACACGCGGCAGATCCGCCAGATGATCGCGCTCGATCTCGATCAGGCGCAGGCCGGCGGCGGCGTGTTCTGCCAACAACGCCCGCACCAGCGAGGACTTGCCAGTACCGCGCGAACCCCACAGCAGCGCATGGTTGGCCGGCATGCCATCGAGAAATTGCTGGGTGTTGCGCCCCAGTTGTTCGAGCTGACGGTCAACACCGATCAGGTCGGACAGGCGCATGTCGAGGCTGACTTCCAGCGGCAACAAGTAGCCGCTGCGCCCGTCGCGCTGCCAGCGCGCCGCCAGACAAGTGCCCCAGTCGATCACCGGCCGTGGTGCCGGCAACAACGGTTCGATCCGCGCCAGAACCGACTCGGCGCGTTCAAGAAAAGCATTCAATCGGGAATCCACGTCTTCTCCTCGGGCACGTTCACAGTGATGATGACGATCCAGCGACGACACACAGATAAAAATCACCCTACCAAGCCTTGTTACAAGGCGATTCGGGAACCTCGGTATCCATACATGATCGACTATGCTTGAGCAGCGAAGGGAAACGGAAGTGGTTCAACACCCCATGGATATCAAATTCACCCACCGGCTGTCTTACAAGCAAGCCAGGCTTACCGTGCTGGTCGGGTTCATTCTGGGCACGCTGCTCAGCCTGCTGCAAATCGGCATCGATTATGCCAGTGAAGACGCTTCCATCAACCGGGAAATCCTGTCTTTGCTGGAAATCAGCCATAACCCGGCATCACGTATCGCCTACAACATCGATGCCGAACTCGCTCAGGAACTCGCCTTGGGCCTGTTGCGCTCACCGGCGATCATTTCTGCACGACTGACCGATAACAACAATACTGTGCTGGCCAGCGTCAAACGCCCGGAACTGCAAAGCGGCTACCGGGTGATCAGCGACTTTCTGTTCGGTGCCAAACGCCAGTTCGAGGATCGCCTCTATCTCGACCATCTGCCCAGCGAGTCCCTCGGTGTGCTGAGCCTGGAAGTCGACACCTACGCATTCGGCAGCCGCTTCCTGCGCCGGGCCGAAGTCACCCTGCTCAACGGTTTCGCCCGCAGCCTGATCCTCACCGGCCTTTTGCTGGCACTGTTTTACGTGATGCTGACCAAGCCGCTGGTGCGGGTCATCCGTGAGCTCAGCGGACGCGATCCGCGCAGTGCCGAACCGACCACACTGGAGTGTCCGGCCGGGCACGCCAATGATGAAATCGGCGTATTGGTCAAAGTCGCCAATCAACAATTCGAGAACATCGCCACCGAGATCCAGCAGCGGCGCAACGCCGAAGACCGTCTGACCGACTACCTCGGACAACTGGAAAACATCGTCTCGGCGCGCACCGCTGAACTCAAGGCGATCAACGCACGGCTGAGCCAGTCCAATCAGGAACTCGAAGTAGCTCGCAGCACCGCGCTGGAAATGGCCGAAGCCCGTTCGGCGTTTCTCGCCAATATGAGCCACGAGATCCGTACACCGCTCAACGGTCTGCTGGGGATGATCGCGCTGTCGCTCGACGGGCCGCTGAACGCCGAGCAGCAGCAACAACTGTCGATCGCCCACGACTCGGGCAAGGTCCTGGTTGAGCTGCTCAACGATATCCTCGACCTGTCCAAGTTCGATGCCGGCCAACTGGAACTCGAACACATTCCGTTCGATCTCGGCTCATTGATCGAAGACACCGCCAATCTGCTGTCGCAGAATGCCGCGCCGAGCGTCGAACTGACCTGCCTGATCGACCCGCACTTCCCGGCACTGGTGCTGGGCGATCCGACCCGCGTGCGGCAGATCGTCAGTAATCTGCTGTCCAACGCGCTGAAATTTACCCGCTTCGGCCGGGTGGATGTGCGCTTGTCGTCCTACAAGGATGGCGTGCGCGTCGAGGTCTGCGACACCGGCATCGGGATCGCCCAGGACGCGCAGCTGAAAATCTTCCAGCCGTTCACTCAAGCGGGCGCCGGCATTACTCGACAATACGGCGGCACCGGGCTGGGTCTGGCGCTGACCTACAACCTCTGCGAAGCCATGCAGGGGCGTCTGACCATCAGTTCCGAAACCGGGTTCGGCAGTCAGTTCTGTGCCGAGCTGCCATTGCCGTGTCATACCCGCGCACTGGTTCCGGCGCCGCTGCACGGAAAAATCCTCGCCATCACCGCTGCCAGCAGTGGACTGGCGGAACTGTTGCAGAGCCTGCTGCCGGTGTGGGGACTTACATATGAGCAGCGCACCATCGATGACTCACTGCTGGGCCTGACGCCGGACGTGGTGATCACCGATTGTCCGGAGTGTCTGTTCGGTTTGCGCCCGACGCTTGGGGCGCCGATTTTGCTGGTAACCGCCTACGGCAGTTTCCTGCCCAGCGAAGAAGCCGCCGCACTCGCACCTCTGCAGCAACAGGCCCGACCATTGGCGCGTAATGCGCTGTACCAGAACCTGCGACGTACCCTGCAACCGGATGTGGTCGCCGTTAACGATGCGCAGCTGGAAACGTCTCCCTCGGTGCGGCGCGGGCGGGTGTTGCTGGTCGAGGACAACCCGGTCAATCAACTGGTGGCCAAAGGCATGCTCGGCAAACTGGGCTGCGAGGTCATCGTCGCCGCCCACGGTGCCGAAGCGCTGGATCAGTTGGAGTATCACGAATTCGATCTGGTGCTGATGGACTGCAACATGCCCGTGATGGATGGCTACGAAGCCAGCCGACAGATCCGTCAAAGCGGGCGCTGGCCGAGCCTGCCCATCGTCGCTCTGACCGCCAACGCCATGTCCGAAGAACGCGAACGCTGCCGCGCAGCCGGCATGAGCGACTATCTGGCCAAGCCGTTTCGCCGTGAAGAACTCGCGGCACTGCTCGATCAATGGATCCCGACTACGACAGCGCTTTGATCTGCCCCAGCAAGTGATCGAGGCCGTCACGCAACGCATTGAGACGGTCCAGATCCACCCCGCTGTCGCACAGCAATCGGGCCTTGAGCGGCCCGACCTGCTCGCGCAAGGCTTGGCCTGCCGGCGTCAGACTCAGGTGCACTTCGCGCTCGTCACGCGTTGAACGCTGGCGCTGTACCCATTGCAACTGTTCCAGACGCTTGAGCAATGGCGTCAGCGTGCCCGAGTCCAGCGCCAGACGCTCGCCCAACGCCTTGACCGTCGGTTGCTCCGGCGCAGCGTCCTGCCATTCCCACAACACCAGCATCGCCAGGTATTGCGGGTACGTCAGGCCGAGCTGATCGAGCATCGGTTTGTAGGCACGAATCACCGCCCGAGAGGCGGCGTACAGCTTGAAGCACAACTGGTTGTCGAGCTTCAGCGAATCGACCGGCAAGCTGTTCATTTGAGCAGGGCTTCGATCTCGCCGCTCAGCTCCTGCGGCTTGGTGGTCGGGGCAAAACGCTTGACCAGTTTTCCGTCCTTGCCAATCAGGAACTTGGTGAAGTTCCACTTGATGCCCTGGGAGCCAAGCAGGCCCGGCGCGCGTTTTTTCAGTTGCACGAACAGCGGATGCGCGTCTCCACCGTTAACGTCGATCTTCTTGAACAGCGGGAAGCTGACGCCGAAGTTCAGCTCGCAGAACTCACTGATCGCCCCTTCGTTACCTGGCTCCTGCTTGCCGAACTGATTGCACGGGAAGCCCAAAACCACGAGCCCCTGATCCTTGTAGGTCTGCCACAGTTCTTCGAGGCCTTTGTACTGTGGAGTGAAACCGCATTTGCTTGCGGTGTTGACCACTAAAACCGCTTTACCGGCGAAATCGGCGAGGGTCTTTTGCTCCCCCTTGATGGTGGTGCACGGAATGTTCAACAGGTTGTCGCTCATGGCGTCGGGCTCCGCAGACAGTCAAGAAAGATCAAACATAGCGAGCAATTAAATTGTGTGCAATTCAATTATCGAATAATAAGGCGACCCGAAGGTCGCCTTCATTCGTTTATGCGCGTGGAACCAGATCCAGGCAAACCGAATTGATGCAATAACGCAAACCAGTCGGCGGCGGGCCGTCCGGGAACACATGGCCCAGATGCGCATCGCAGCGCGCGCACTTCACTTCCGTACGGATCATGCCGTGACTGATGTCACGGATTTCAGTCATGGCGCTTTCGCCGATCGGCGCGTAGAAGCTCGGCCAGCCGCAGCCGGAGTCGAATTTGGTCTTGGAGTCGAACAGCGGCTCATTGCAGCAAACGCAGTGGTAGACACCGTCGGTCTTGGTGTCGTTGTATTTGCCGGAGAACGGGCGCTCGGTGGCACTCAGACGGCAAACGTTGTACTGCTCGGGGTCGAGCATTTCACGCCATTCTTCCAGGGTTTTTTCCAACTTTTCCATCATCACACCTCAGCGGCTGAAAAAGCCCGATCTGTACCTTTTCCACGGATCGGGCGGCACGTATGATTGCGCCTCGTCACGCACCAGTCTGGCAGCCAGACCGGGCGCATTCAAACGGATTATGGGAGCCACGGCTCAAGACGTCCGCCTGTGTGAAAACACAGGAATCCCAGCACGGTTGTCCATTCGCCGCCTGGATCGTTCATTTTCGGGATCACATCGCCATGCAGTTCAGCAAATCGAACAAGCTCGCCAACGTCTGCTACGACATTCGCGGCCCGGTGCTCAAGCACGCCAAACGACTGGAAGAGGAAGGCCAGCGCATCCTCAAGCTGAACATCGGCAACCCGGCGCCGTTTGGTTTCGAAGCGCCGGACGAAATCCTTCAGGACGTGATCCGCAACCTGCCGACCGCGCAAGGCTACAGCGACTCCAAAGGCCTGTTCAGCGCGCGCAAAGCGGTGATGCAGTACTACCAGCAAAAGAATGTCGAAGGTGTCGGTATCGAAGACATCTATCTGGGCAACGGCGTGTCCGAACTGATCGTGATGTCGCTGCAGGCGCTGCTCAACAACGGCGACGAAGTGCTGGTGCCGGCCCCTGACTACCCGCTGTGGACCGCTGCCGTCAGCCTCGCCGGTGGCAACGCCGTGCATTACCTGTGCGACGAGGGTGCCGACTGGTTCCCGGATCTGGCCGACATCAAGGCCAAGATCACCCCGAACACCAAAGCCATGGTGATCATCAACCCGAACAACCCGACCGGCGCGGTGTATTCGAAGGAAGTATTGCTGGGCATGCTGGAAATCGCCCGTGCGCACAACCTGGTGGTGTTCTCCGACGAAATCTACGACAAGATTCTGTACGACGATGCCGTGCACATCTGCACCGCGTCGCTGGCGCCGGACCTGCTCTGCCTGACCTTCAACGGTCTGTCGAAGTCCTACCGCGTAGCCGGTTTCCGCTCTGGCTGGATCGCCATCTCCGGGCCGAAACACAACGCCCAGAGCTACATCGAAGGCATCGACATGCTGGCCAACATGCGCCTGTGCGCCAACGTGCCGAGCCAGCATGCGATCCAGACCGCATTGGGTGGCTATCAGAGCATCAATGATCTGGTGCTGCCGCAGGGTCGTTTGCTCGAACAGCGCAACCGCACCTGGGAGCTGCTCAATGACATTCCGGGTGTGAGCTGCGTCAAGCCGATGGGCGCGCTGTATGCGTTCCCGAAAATCGATCCGAAAGTCTGCCCGATCCACAACGACGAGAAATTCGTCCTCGACCTGCTGCTCTCCGAGAAGCTGCTGGTGGTGCAAGGCACAGCGTTCAACTGGCCGTGGCCGGATCACTTCCGCGTGGTCACCCTGCCCCGCGTCGACGACCTGGAAATGGCCATCGGCCGCATCGGCAACTTCCTCAAGTCGTACCGCCAGTAACTGGCCAGCAGTGCGCAACGGCCAAACGTTGCGCACTGTCTGATTCAGCAACACTTCTGCGTTCCACCTCCGCGCACGCCTTCTACACTTGCGATTCATACTGGTTACCTGCGTCCGGCGTAATGGCGACGGGTCGCGGCTGGTCGTCATCCCTATCGTTATCCGTTGTGGGAAATGTGCCGAGCACTGAAGAATCCGCTGTAGGACACAGTTTGAAATAGTCACTCAGTTGAATAGCCCGGTTCGGCACCTTATATACCCCGCAGTACGCTACATCTTTAGCTTGAGGAGATTTCTACAACCATGATGCGCATCCTGCTGTTTTTGGCCACTAACCTGGCGGTCGTGCTGATAGCCAGCATCACCCTGAGCCTGTTCGGCTTCAACGGGTTCATGGCGGCCAACGGGGTTGATCTCGACCTTAGTCAGCTGCTGGTTTTCTGTGCAGTCTTTGGTTTCGCCGGCTCGCTGTTCTCGCTGTTCATCTCCAAGTGGATGGCGAAGATGAGCACCGGCACCCAGATCATCAGCCAGCCACGTACCCGGCATGAGCAATGGCTGCTGCAAACCGTCGAGCAACTGTCCCGCGAAGCCGGGATCAAGATGCCCGAAGTCGGTATTTTCCCAGCCTATGAAGCGAACGCGTTCGCCACCGGCTGGAACAAGAACGACGCGCTGGTCGCGGTCAGCCAGGGCTTGCTCGAGCGTTTTTCGCCCGATGAAGTGAAAGCTGTACTGGCCCACGAAATCGGTCACGTCGCCAACGGCGACATGGTCACCCTGGCGCTGATCCAGGGCGTGGTGAACACCTTCGTGATGTTCTTTGCGCGGATCATCGGCAACTTCGTCGACAAAGTGATCTTCAAGAACGAAGAAGGCCAGGGCATCGCCTACTACGTGGCAACCATCTTCGCCGAACTGGTGCTGGGTATTCTGGCCAGTGCGATCGTCATGTGGTTCTCGCGCAAGCGCGAATTCCGTGCCGACGAAGCCGGCGCACGTCTGGCCGGCACCAGCGCGATGATCGGCGCACTGCAACGCCTGCGCGCCGAACAGGGCCTGCCGGTGCACATGCCCGACACCCTGAACGCCTTTGGCATCAACGGTGGCATCAAACAGGGCTTTGCCCGCATGTTCATGAGCCACCCGCCGCTGGAAGAGCGTATCGACGCGTTGCGTCGTCGCGGTTGATCAGCATGGCGTAAAAACAAGAGGCCCGCAGTGATGCGGGCCTTTTTCATATCTTTGGATTATGGGTCGACAGTGCCGGCCTCTTCGCGAGCAAGCTCGCTCCCACAGGGTTATGCGGTACTTAGACAATCTGTGACACAGCACAAATCACTGTGGGAGCGAGCTTGCTCGCGAAGGGGCCGGTAAAGGCGACAAAAACTATCGGGGAGAAACCCGGTAGACCCGCTCCTCCAACCGCGTCACGCCCGCCTGCAGGAACTTTCCACTCCCCCCCAGCACATCCTGCTCCTCAAGTACCTGCACCTGCCAGACATCCCCCAGCAAGCGCTGCACCTCATCATCCCCCACCGCAAACGGCGGCCCGGAGATCTGCGCCTGGTCGTAATCCAGCGTGATCAACAACCCGTGCACATCCTGCGGCAGAATCCGCTGAAGATGCGCCGCATACCGCTCACGCATCGGTGCCGGCAAGGCAATCAGCGCGGCACGGTCGTATATCGCCGTGCAATCGGCCACATCACTCGCTGTCAGCGCAAAGAAATCCCCACACCACAATTCGATGGCATCACTGCGATAGACCTTGAATGCGCCTTTCTCACTGATCTGCGGCTGTACCTGATGCTCACTGAAAAATTCCTCAATGGCCTTTTCCGAGAGTTCGACCCCGAGCACCTGATGACCGCGTCCGGCCAGCCACGCCAGATCCAGACTTTTCCCACACAAAGGCACGAGCACTCGTGCCGTTTCCGGTACCGCCCAGTGCCGCTGCAAATACGGATTCACCTCGGGCAGGTGAAAACCGATCTGCCCCGAATCCCACTTCTTGTGCCAAAACTCAGGCTGCATGTCTCACTCCCAATAATTCGATCAAAAAGCGTTAAAACTTATATTAGATTTAGATCAATGATCTGACTGAAGATGAATCATCTTAACGCTCAGGAACCCGTCCATGTTTCCCAGCCTGTTTATCTCCCATGGTTCTCCCATGCTCGCACTGGAGCCCGGTGCCAGTGGCCCGGCGCTGGCGCGTCTGGCCGCCGAATTACCCAAACCCAAAGCGATCGTGATCGTCTCCGCCCACTGGGAGAGCCACGAACTGCTGGTCAGCAGCCATGCGCAACCAGAAACCTGGCACGACTTCGGCGGCTTCCCTCGCGCACTGTTTGAAGTGCAGTACCCGGCGCCGGGAGATCCGCAACTGGCGGCTGAGGTAGCCGATCTGTTGAATGCCAACAACTTGCCTGCCCGTCTCGATCCGCAACGTCCGTTTGATCACGGCGTCTGGGTGCCACTGTCGCTGATGTACCCGCAGGCGGATATTCCAGTGGTGCAGGTTTCGCTACCGAGCCGCGCGGGCCCGGCGCTGCAAACCCGGGTCGGCCGAGCGCTGGCGGGTCTGCGGGATCAGGGAGTTTTGCTGATCGGCTCCGGCAGCATCACCCACAACCTGCGCGAACTGGACTGGCACGCCGGCCCGGAAAGTGTCGAGCCGTGGGCGCGGGATTTCCGTGACTGGGTGATCGAGAAGTTGGCGGCGGACGATGAGGCGGCGCTGCATGATTATCGCCAGCAGGCGCCGAATGCAGTGCGTAGCCATCCGAGTGATGAGCATTTGTTGCCGCTGTATTTTGCCCGGGGTGCGGGTGGTGAGTTCAGCGTGGAGCATAAAGGCTTCACGATGGGTGCGTTAGGGATGGACATCTATCGCTTTGGTTAAAAGCAAAAGATCGCAGCCTTCGGCAGCTCCTACATTTGGAATGCGTTCCCTCTGTAGGAGCTGCCGAAGGCTGCGATCTTTTGATCTTTCAGGCAGACAAAAAAAATCCCCGAACCAGTCGGGGATTTTTTATGTTCGATCAATCAGCCCAAGGGCGGATCAATCTTCGCGATAGCGACGCAGTTTCAGCTGCTTACCGGCAACGCGAGTGTCCTTCAGTTTGGTCAGGAGTTTGTCCAGACCATCTTCCGGCAGCTCGACGAGGCTGAAGCTGTCACGCACCTGGATGCGACCGATCGCTTCACGGGCCAGACCGCCTTCGTTGAGGATGGCGCCCAGCAGGTTTTTCGCAGCGATACCGTCACGCGCACCCAGCGCGGTACGGCAACGAGCACGGCCTTCGCCCAGAGGCATTGGCGCGCGACGCTCGCGGTCACCACGATCAGGACGATCACCGGTGCGCTCAGGACGGTCGCCACGCGGTGCGTTGTTCGGCACCAGTGGACGTTCCTTCTCGATCGCAGCCAGGTTCAGCGCTTGACCGTTGGTGGCTTTGCGCAGCAGCGCAGCAGCCAGAGCACGCGGAGTGCAGCCGATGTCTGCAGTCAGACGATCGAGCAACTCACCGTGAGTCGATTCGGCATCAGCGACCAGCGGCGACAGGCTGTTGGTCAGTTTCTTGATGCGCGCATCGAGAACAGCCTGAGCGTCCGGCAGGCGGACTTCAGCGACTTTCTGACCGGTTACACGCTCGATCACTTGCAGCATGCGGCGCTCACGTGGAGTCACCAGCAGCAGTGCACGACCTTCGCGACCGGCACGGCCGGTACGGCCGATACGGTGAACGTAGGACTCTGGATCGTACGGCATGTCAACGTTGAACACGTGAGTGATGCGCGGAACGTCCAGACCACGAGCAGCAACGTCGGTCGCAACAACGATGTCCAGACGGCCATCTTTCAGCGAGTCGATCACGCGCTCACGCTGGTTCTGGGCGATGTCACCGTTCAGCGCCGCGGCTTTGTAGCCTTTGGCGTCGAGGGCGCTGGCCAGATCCAGGGTCGCTTGCTTGGTGCGCACGAACATGATCAGAGCGTCGAAATCTTCCACTTCCAGCAAGCTGAGAACGGCCGAAGTCTTCTGGTCAGCGTGAACCAACAGGTGAGCCTGTTCGATTGCGGTAACGGTCTGGGTCTTGGTCTGGATCTTCACGTGTTGCGGATCGCGCAGGTGGCGTTCGGCAATGGCGCGGATCGACTGCGGCAGGGTAGCCGAGAACAAAACGGTCTGACGGGTCGCTGGCAGAGCCTTGAAGATGACTTCCAGGTCATCCATGAAGCCCAGTTTCAACATTTCGTCAGCTTCGTCGAGAACCAGGTGGTTCACGGTCGACAGCACTTTTTCGTCACGACGCAGGTGGTCGCACAGACGGCCCGGAGTGGCGACAACGATCTGTGCGCCATTACGGATTGCTTTCAGTTGCGGGCCCATCGGCGCGCCGCCGTAAACGGCCACAACAGTAACGCCCGGCATTTGCTTGGCGTAGGTTTCGAAAGCGGTTGCTACTTGCAGCGCCAACTCACGAGTTGGCGCCAGGATCAGGGCTTGCGGTTCGCGCTTGGCAGGATCGATGCGGTGCAGGATAGGCAGTGCGAACGCGGCGGTTTTACCGGTACCGGTTTGCGCCTGGCCAATCATGTCCTGGCCGGCCATGATGATCGGGATCGATTGCTGCTGAATCGCCGAAGGCTCTTCGTAGCCAGTCGCTGCGACGGCTGCAAGAATATTCGGGTTAAGATTAAAAGCGGCGAATCCGCCGGTTTCCTGGGTCATGGGTCTGCCTCTAAGTGCATCCGCAAAGACCCATGCTCCAAAGCTGCGCATGCCGTGTTGAGACTCAAGAGTCGCCCTGGCAGCTTTGTCGGCGGGGATTTGCGAAAACGAATGAATGAAAAAAAGAATCGTCCGGGAAGAGCCCGCAATGCGGACGTGCAGCCGAAGCTGACTTCGGGGAATTGCGCTACCCAAACGCGGCCCGGTTAAAGGCCGGCGCGCACTATACCGGATTTTGCCCAAAAAGGGAGCTTTTTTTATCGTCTGAATGCTGGTGTCACCGCTGTGTAACGGGGTTTTGCGGATAATCGCGCCAAGGTCTATTTTTCAAAGGCCCGGCCCTGCGGGCGATGACGCTTAAACGATTCACCGACCTGCGGCATTCCGTCGCCGCACCCGCCCTTCCCGCCCGAGGATCCAGCCATGAATCAGCCCTGCCCCGGCCGCGTCAGCCGTGAACGCCGTGGCCACGTCCACCTGATCGGTCTTGATCGAGCGGCCAAACGCAACGCTTTCGACCTCGACCTGCTCAATGAGCTGAGCCTGGCCTACGGCGAGTTCGAGGCCGACAGCGAGGCGCGGGTAGCAGTGGTGTTCGGCCATGGCGAACACTTTACCGCTGGTCTGGATCTGGTGAATGCCAGCGGCGCACTCGCTCAAGGCTGGCAGGTTCCGACCGGTGGTTGCGACCCATGGGGCGTTTTCGTCGGGCCACGGGTGAGCAAACCGGTGATTGTCGCCGCACAGGGCTATTGCCTGACCATTGGCATCGAGCTGATGCTGGCAGCCGATATCAACCTCTGTGCGAGCAATACCCGCTTCGCACAGATGGAAGTGCAGCGTGGGATCTTTCCTTTTGGCGGCGCGACTTTACGTTTTCAGCAGATTGCCGGTTGGGGTAATGCCATGCGCTGGTTGCTGACCGGCGATGAGTTTGATGCCCACGATGCGTTGCATCTGGGGTTGGTGCAGGAAGTCATGGCCAGTGAAGATCTGTTGCCACGGGCGATTGAACTGGCCGAGCGGATTGCCCGGCAGGCGCCGTTGGGCGTGCAGGCGACATTGATGTCGGCGCGACAGGCGCGATATGAGGGTGAGACGGCGGCGGCGCAAGGGTTGCCGGCGCTGGTGAAGAAGTTGTTGGCCAGTGAGGATGCCAAGGAAGGAGTGCGCTCGTTGGTGGAGCGGCGACCTGGAGTCTTCAAGGGGATCTGAAAAATTTGGCGCCTGCCATGACGCCATCGCGAGCAGGCTCACTCCTACAAGGGAACGCATTTCAATGTAGGAGTGAGCCTGCTCGCGATAGGGCCAGCAAGGCCAGATGCCTCAGGTGGCAGGGCGAATACTGTTGATCAACGACTGCAACGAATACCCCAACCGCGGCGCCAGCGCTTCGGCCCGGGCCGTCAGCGCCTGCATGTCCGGCACCTGATCGAGATCCGCCGGGACAATCAGAATCACATTGCCCTCCTTCACCGGCAACTCCCAATAATGCCGGTGATACAGCCCGCGCAACAACGCCGCACCCAACGGCTTGCCGTCATCGGTGGCCCACTGATTGATCACCAGCCAGCCGCCGGGATTCAGTCGCTTCTGGCAGTCGCCGAGAAAACTCCAGGCCAGATGCCCGACGCCCGGCCCGACATCGGTGTACAGGTCGACGAAAATCAGGTCCGCCGGCTCAGCAGTCGGCAGCAGTTCCAGCGCATCGCCGACGCGAATGTACAGCCGTGGATCATCATCCAGCCCAAGGTATTCTATCGCCAGACGCGGCACATCCGGGCGCAATTCAATCGCCTCGACATCTTCCAGCGGCAAAAACTTGAGGCAGGCCTGAGTCAGCGTCCCGGCACCGAGCCCGAGAAACAGCGCACTCTCCGGCCGTTCATGGCACAACGCACCGATCAGCATCGCCCGGGTGTAGTCGTACTCCAGCCAGCTCGGATCAGCGGTGAACACGCAGCTCTGCTCGATCGCATCGCCGAACTCGAGAAAGCGGTAATCGGCCACTTCCAGCACGCGAATCACGCCGAACTCATCCTGTACTTCGGCGAGCAGATGCTCGACGCGCTCCTCAGTCATTTCGTCTCCTGATGGTCACCGGGCGCGGTGACGCGATGGCACCGCTGTGGCGCCGTGGCAAAGCGGCGATTGTCGGTGATGGGGCGGGAGCAGGTCACGCACTAATTGCTGCTACCATGGGCTTCCCGTGCGTAGAACCAATTAGAGACCGTGATGAGCCAACCGTGGAGCCCTGACAGCTGGCGCGCCCTGCCGATCCAGCAACAACCCCAATATCCTGACGCTGCGCATCTGCACCAGGTCGAGCAGACGCTGGCCAGCTATCCGCCGCTGGTGTTTGCCGGCGAAGCGCGCGAACTGCGCCGGCAGTTTGCCGAAGTCACTCAGGGCCGGGCATTCCTGCTGCAGGGCGGCGATTGCGCGGAAAGCTTCGCCGAGTTCTCCGCGGCGAAGATTCGCGACACCTTTAAAGTGTTGCTGCAAATGGCGATCGTCATGACCTTCGCCGCCGGTTGCCCGGTGGTCAAGGTCGGGCGCATGGCCGGTCAGTTCGCCAAACCGCGTTCGGCCAACGACGAGACCATCGACGGCGTGACCCTGCCGGCCTACCGTGGCGACATCGTCAACGGCATCGGCTTCGACGAAAAAAGCCGCGTCCCGGATCCGGAACGTCTGCTGCAGTCCTACCACCAGTCCACCGCGACCCTGAACCTGCTGCGTGCCTTTGCTCAGGGCGGTTTTGCCGACCTGCATCAGGTGCACAAGTGGAACCTCGACTTCATCGCCAACTCGGCGCTGGCCGAGAAGTACAGCCACCTCGCCGACCGCATCGATGAAACCCTGGCGTTCATGCGCGCCTGTGGCATGGACAGCTCGCCGCAACTGCGCGAAACCAGTTTCTTCACCGCCCACGAAGCGCTGCTGCTGAACTACGAAGAAGCCTTCGTGCGCCGCGACAGCCTGACCAACGATTACTACGATTGCTCGGCGCACATGCTGTGGATCGGCGACCGCACCCGTCAGCTTGACGGCGCGCATGTCGAGTTCCTGCGTGGCGTGAACAACCCGATCGGCGTGAAAGTCGGCCCGAGCATGAACCCCGACGATCTGATCCGCCTGATCGACGTGCTCAACCCGGACAACGATCCGGGGCGCCTCAATCTGATCGCGCGGATGGGTGCGAACAAGGTCGGCGATCACTTGCCGGCGCTGATTCGCGCGGTGCAGCGTGAAGGTAAACAGGTGCTGTGGAGTTCCGATCCGATGCACGGCAACACCATCAAGGCCAGCAGCGGTTACAAGACCCGCGACTTTGCGCAGATCCTCGGTGAGGTTAAACAGTTCTTCCAGGTGCACGAAGCCGAAGGCAGTTACGCGGGCGGCATTCACATCGAGATGACCGGGCAGAATGTCACCGAGTGCATTGGTGGCGCGCGGCCGATTACTGAAGACGGCTTGTCGGATCGCTATCACACCCATTGTGATCCACGGATGAATGCTGATCAGTCGCTGGAGTTGGCGTTCCTCATAGCCGAAACGCTGAAACAAGTCCGCCGCTAGACCGAGTCGCCACCTTCGCGAGCAAGCTCGCTCCCACACTGGATTTGTGTCGTATACAAAACCCATGTGGGAGCGAGCTTGCTCGCGAAAAGGCCGGCTCAGACACCGCCAATCTCTGCCAATGCCACCCGCAACCGCGCCGCACTCTCTCGCGGACAATTCAACTGCACCCGCGTCAGCCCCAGCCAATCCGCCATCTGCCGCAAGTTCAGCGCCAGCGCCAACATCCCCTCCTCATCCAGCCCCGGCTCTTCCTCGTGCACCGCATGCACCGCCAACTGTCCCGCCGCCCGCTCCGAGCGAAGATCAACCCGCGCGGCAATCCGCTCGTTGTGCAGAAACGGCAACACGTAATAGCCGTAGACCCGCTTGTCCTGCGGCGTATAAATCTCCAGCCGATAGCGAAAATCGAACAAGCGCTCAGTCCGGCTGCGCTCCCAGATCAACGAATCAAACGGCGACAACAACGCACTGGCCACGACCTTGCGCGGGACTTTCGGCTCCGGCAGGCAATAGGCGATTTGCAGCCAACCGGCGACCTCGCACCTCTGCAACTGCCCCGCCTCGACCAGTTCCGCCAGACGTGGGCGCGCATCCGCCGGGTTCAGGCGAAAGTAATCACGCAGGTCTTTTTCGGTGCCGACGCCCAGCGCCTGTACCGCATGCAACAACAGCTCGCGCTGCGCTTCGGCTTCATCAGGCAACGCTTGTTGCAGGATCGAAGATGGAATCACCCGCTCCGGCAAATCATATAAACGCTCGAAACCACGCCGCCCCGCCACCGTGACTTCACCGGCGGCGAACAACCACTCCAGCGCATGCTTTTCCGCGCTCCAGTCCCACCATGGCCCGGCCTTGTCTTCGCGGGTCGACAGACTGCCGGCGCCCAACGCGCCCTGCTCTTCAACCGAACTCAACACCCGGCGAACCACGTCCTGCTGCTCGCGACCGAACTTCGCCAGTTGCTGATAGATATCCTCGCCGCGCCTGGCGCGCTGCATGCGCCACGCCATCAGCGGATACATCGACAGCGGCAGCAACGACGCTTCATGCCCCCAGTATTCGAACAGCGTGCGACGTCGCCCCGAACTCCAGGCAGCCTGGTCGAGCAAATCAGCAGAGTAGGCACCGAGACGGGAAAACAGCGGCAGGTAGTGCGAGCGCACCACGGCATTGACGGAGTCGATTTGCAGCAGACCCAGCCGTTCGATCAGCCGGTTGACGTGCGCGGCTTTGACAGTCGGCGGCTGGCGCCCGTTGAAGCCTTGGGCAGCCAGCGCCAGTCGTCGCGCCTGTTTGAGGGAAAAGGATACTGTTGCGGGCATGAGCATCTCCTTGTCTGCTCGCAACCTACCTCACCGGAAGAGGGTTTGTGTAGCACTGGATTCATCACTTATGCATCGGGTCATCCCAGAACGGCCGCACGGCTTCGTGTTCAACGTCGGCACGACTGACCCCGATGTCCTTCAACGCTTCGTCGCTCAGACTGGCGAGCAACTCACGTTCACGGTGCAGTTCGTACCAGCGGCTAAACTTGTGCAGCAGGTCGGAAACGATATGGCCGTGGCCGGAAAATTTTGCTTCGTCTACATACTCTCTTTGACCTTTCATCGTGTTGCCTCCTTTGTGGATGGCTCAAGTCTCGCGCCAGCGCTAAGATCAATCCAACGAATGTTTCTGATGGCATGCATCACGGAGATTCATCAATTGTCGGCCTACCCCAGTATCGATACCGATGTACTGCGCACCTTTGTCGCCATCGCTGATCAGGGCGGGTTTACCCGTGCCGGCGAAATGGTCAACCGCACGCAATCGGCGGTGAGCATGCAGATGAAGCGTCTGGAAGAAGACGTGTTGCAGCGGCAATTGTTCGAGCGCGACGGACGCCAGGTGCGCCTGACCGCCGAGGGCCAGGTGTTGCTCGGTTACGCGCGGCGCATCCTCAAGTTGCACAGCGAAGTGTTCAACACCTTGCGCGAGCCGCACATGGTCGGCACGGTACGCATCGGTACGCCGGACGATTACGTGATGAGGTTTCTGCCGGGGATCCTCTCGCGGTTCGCGCAGTTCTATCCGTTGATCCAGATCGAAGTGCACTGCGAGTCGACCAAACAACTGCTGCAGCGCACCGACCTGGATTTGTCGATTGTCACCCGCGAACCGGGCAACGAGATCGGCCAACTACTGCGCAAGGAGCGTTTCGTCTGGGCCGAAGCGCAGAATTTCAGTGCCCACGAACAAACGCCGCTGCCGCTAGCGATGTTCAACAGTGATTGTTTCTGCCGCTTGTGGGCGTGCAATGCGCTGGACGCGATGGGCCGCGATTACCGCATTGCCTACAACAGCACCAGTTTGTCGGCGCTGATGGCCGTGGTCAGCGCGGGTCTGGCGATCACCGCGCAACTGGAGAGCCTGATCACCCCGGACATGCGCATCCTCGGCGCCGCCGAAGATCTGCCGCTGTTGCCCGAGGCCAGCATCATGCTGATCCGCAACCTGAACAATCCGTCGCCGATCACCGAGTGCCTGGCCGAGCACATCGTCGAAGGCTTCAAACTTTAAACGCGAGCATCACTGCACACAGCACCAGGAAACCGCAGAACAGCCCACGCAGGAGCTTTTCCGGCATCGCGTGGGCGACTTTCACCCCCCAACTGATGCTCGCCAGACCGCCGATCGCCAGTGGCAGACCGATCATCCAGTCGACTTCGTGGTGTACCGCGTAAGTCACCAGAGTCACGCCGGTGCTTGGCAAGGCCAGCGCCAGCGACAAGCCTTGAGCAACCACTTGCGTGGTGCCGAACAGGCTGGTCAGCACCGGCGTCGCCACCACCGCCCCACCGACACCGAACAAGCCACCCATGGTTCCGGATGCCGCGCCAAGCACGCCAAGCCATGGCCAGGAATAGCGCATTTCGGAAGTCGCAGCGGGCTGCTTGCCGAACATCTTCAACAGGTTGTAGGCCGAGAGCACCACCAGAAATGCGACAAAACCGATGCGCATGGTTTGCGCATCAATGCCCACCGCCCAGATCGAACCGATCCACGCAAAGCAGAAACCCATTACCGCCAAGGGCAGCGCATGCCGCAGCTCGATGCGATTGCGCTGGTGATATCGCCACAGCGCCAGCATCACGTTCGGCACCACCATGACCAGCGCCGTGCCTTGGGCAATCTGCTGATCGAGACCAAACCACACGCCGAGCAACGGAATGGCGATCAAGCCGCCGCCGATGCCGAAAATGCCGCCCAGTGTGCCAAGGGCGGCGCCGAACAACAGGTACAACAAAAACTCCATCACAGCCAAATTCCTCTCACGTCAGGCGAATCATCCTACGCAGTCGCGGCTGGCGGGGAAACGCACAGCAACGCACAATGGCTATGCCGATTTCGCACAAGCGTTGAACCGATATGAATCCCAATCAATTGACCGATCAACTCGGGTTGTTTCTCGATGTACTGGAGAGTGGCAGTTTTTCCGCCGCTTCGCGTCGTCATCCACTGACTCCTTCGGCCGTCGCCCGACGGATCGACAGCCTGGAAAGCGCCGTTGGCAGCCAGTTGTTTGTCCGTAGCACCCATGCCGTGCGCGCAACGCCGGCAGGCCTGGCGTTTGCCGAACGCGCGCGACGGATTGTTGCCGAGTTGCAACTGGCCCGCGCAGAAGCGGTGTCCCTGAGCAGTGCGCCCGAAGGCTTGATCCGCATCGATGCCCCCGCCGCTTTCGGGCGAAGGCATCTGGCGCCGGTGATTGCTGACTTTCTCGTTCTGTATCCGGGACTGGATGTGCAACTGCACCTGATCGACAGCTTCGTCGACATGGGCGGTTCGAACCTGGGCAAAGTCGATCTGGTGCTGCGCGCCGGACAAATGGCTGATACCCGATTAGTGGCCACACCCTTGGCGAGCATGGTGCGTATTGCCTGCGCCAGTCCTGACTACCTCAAGCGCCGTGGTGTGCCTGGCAGTCCGGCGCAACTGAGCGAGCATGACGGCCTCGACTGGGACGGCCTCGCACCGCCCTTCGCCTGGCGCTTCGAGCAGGACGGGCAGATGCAATTGCACCGCCCGGCGCGCATCCGCATGAGCGCCAACAATGCCGAGGCGTTGGTCTGCGGAGCCTTGGCTGGCTTGGGCATCGCGCATCTGCCGACATGGCTGGCCAGTGAGTACCTGCTGCGCGGCGAACTGCTGCCATTGTTCTGCGAAAACGGCCTGCCAAGCCCCGAGTCCACTGGCATTTACGCGCTGCGCATGGAACAGCAAACCCATTCGCGCAGCCGTTTGCTCCTCGAATACCTGAAGACCCGATTCAGTCCCGTGCCGCCATGGGATCTGGCGCTACAGCGAGATCTGGGCCGGCACTAGCGCTGGAAAATTATCTGGCGCATTAAAGATTCGAGCGCTAGATTCATGACCATTACCGAACAAGGCTTTTGACATGACTTCAGTACGCGACACCTGCGACGACCTGCTGCTGGATAACCAGGCGTGCTTCGCCCTGCATTCCACTTCACTGATGATGACCAAGGTCTACAAGCCTTTGCTGCAAGCCTTGAACCTGACCTATCCGCAGTACCTGGCGATGATGGTGTTGTGGGAGAAGGATGGTTTGACCGTCGGAGAAATCAGCTCGCGGTTGCTGACCGATCCCGGCTCGCTTACCCCGCTGCTCAAACGCCTGGAAGGCGAAGGTTTGCTCAGCCGTACGCGCAGCCGTGACGATGAGCGCGTGGTGATTGTCGAGCTGACCGAGCAAGGCCGCGCGTTGCGCGACAAGGCACAGACCATTCCGCAATGCATTCTCGGCGCCAGCGGCTTCACCCTGGAACGCCTGCAAACGCTGCAATCAGAGTTGCAGGCGCTGCGCCGCCATCTACAAGAAAGCCTTATCTAAGGCTCACCAATCCCTGTAGGAGTGAGCCTGCTCGCGATAGCGGTGTGCCAGTCAACTCAGAAGTCGACTGAACCACCGCTATCGCGAGCAGGCTCACTCCTACATTTGATCTCGTTGTCTAAAGAATATTTTTCAACACCTGATTTCCCCGCCATCCCCTCTAAATCGCACTTTTCAGGCTAACCGAGCGGTACGCCGTTTTGCCGAAACGCAGATTTTTCGAAAATTTATCTTGCGCGCAAAATATTAGCGAGATACATTCATCTCGCACTTAGTTAGCGCGCAAACAATTAGCGCACAAAAACACACCCAATGAGGCTCACACCATGCAAACTCTCTACACCGCAATCGCAACCTCCACTGGCGGCCGTGATGGTCGTGCGATCTCCAGCGACAACATCCTCGACGTCAAACTCGCCACCCCGAAAGAACTCGGCGGTGCCGGCGGCGCGGCGACCAACCCTGAGCAACTGTTCGCTGCCGGCTACTCGGCCTGCTTCATCGGCGCACTGAAATTCGTCGCCAGCCAGACCAAACGCAAAATCCCTGACGATGCCTCGATCACCGCCCACGTCGGCATCGGCCAGATTCCTGGCGGCTTCGGTCTGGACATCGATCTGCATATCAGCCTTCCGGGTCTGGAACAAGCCGATGCGCAAGCGCTGGTCGATGCGGCTCACCAGGTTTGCCCGTACTCCAACGCCACCCGTGGCAACGTCGATGTGCGTCTGCACACCACCGTCTGAAACCAGACACAAATCCCCGAGGGAGCGAGCCTGCTCGCGAAAGCGGTGTGTCATCCGGTGATGTGCTGGCCGAAAGAGCGCATTCGCGAGCAGGCTCGCTCCCACAGGGGATAGGTGTGGAGCGCAAAATGCAGGCACAAAAAAGCCCGACTCAATGGTCGGGCTTTTTCTTTCCGCAAAAACCGATGCTTATTTGGCACGGCCTTTGTAGGAACCGCCTTCGCGGGTGTCGATCTCGATCTTGTCACCGATTTCGATGAAGTCAGCAACTTGCAGCTCAGTACCGTTGGCCAGCTTGGCTGGCTTCATGACTTTGCCGGAAGTGTCGCCACGAGCCGAACCTTCGGTGTAGTCAACTACGCGCACGATGGTGGTCGGCAGTTCTACGGAAACCAGACGCTCTTCGAAGAAGATCGCTTCGCAAACATCGGTCATGCCTTCTTCAACGAAAGGCAGAACGGCTTCGATGTCTTCAGCGTTCAGCTCGTACATGGT
This sequence comes from Pseudomonas sp. 43A, assembly GCF_013363935.1. NCBI lineage: Bacteria > Pseudomonadati > Pseudomonadota > Gammaproteobacteria > Pseudomonadales > Pseudomonadaceae > Pseudomonas > Pseudomonas sp. 43A. The sequence goes on along the minus strand of NZ_CP054880.1, from coordinate 2,339,764 downwards.
GTAGTCAGTGGTGTCCATGAACGTGTAGGTGTCGCCGCTGATGAAGGACAGGGTCGCTTCTTTGCGGTCGAGGATTACGTCGTCCAGTTTGTCGTCAGCGCTGTAAACGATCTCGGTCTTGTAACCGGTCAGCAGGTTTTTCAGCTTGGTCTTCATGATCGCGCTGTTACGGCCCGACTTGGTGAATTCAGCTTTCTGAACCAGCCAAGGATCGTTCTCGAGACGGATCACGGTACCGGGTTTCAGTTCTTTACCAGTTTTCATTGCGAATATCCGAATTTGGATGGGATTTACAAAAATCTAGGCCGCATATCATATCCAATTTAGGTAAAACTGTACCAGCGCTGCGGCAAGATCGGCCTGCAAGCCTTGTTCCAGACACCATTTTTCGGCATTTTCCTGCAGTTCTGGCCAATGATTACGAGCCGCGAGCCAGTGTTCGCCGATGGGTTGACCGGCACTCCAGGCCCGCCAGAGACCGTTCATCGCCTCGGCAGCGGCCGGCGACAGGCTTTTCGTGTAGAGCGCAAGGAAGGCGTCGAGCTTGTCCAGATGGATGTCTTCGTCCTGCTGATAGATGTGCCAGAGCATCGGCCGCCCCGCCCATTGCGCGCGGACGAATGAGTCCTCACCGCGCACCGCGTTGAAATCGCAGCACCAGAGCAAGTGGTCATATTGATCCTGACGGACGAACGGCAATACCTGCACAGTCAGCGACTGGCGTTCATGTATCGCGCCGACCGCCAGTGTTTCCACGCCGAGCCAGCGTGCGACATCGCCAAGAATCCGCCCTTCCGGCACCAGCAGATGGGTCGGCACAGCGTCCGCCGCCAAAACGTCCAGCCAACTGGCCAACCCGGCATTCTCGTAGGCAAACAGCGAAATCAGCTGGGCGTCAGGCGCAGGATCGATCCCGAGACTTTGCAGGAACTGGCGCTGAGCCTTGGCATCCCGCTGAAATTGCCGACGCTGCTCGAGCAATCCGCGCTCACGCAACAGCCCGCCAGTACCCGGCTGAAAGCCTGGAAAGAAGAAGATTTTCTGCACGTTTTTGTATTTGACCGACGGCAACCCGTGGCAACCGATCACCCAGTCTTCGGCGCTGAGATAGTCGAGGTTCATCCACAGCGGTGGCTGTTCGCGCGCGGCCATCGCGTCCATGTAATCACCGGGTAACTGACAGGCAAACGCGGCGATCACCACATCGGCGGCGTCGGTGTGCGACCACTCGGCCGGCCAGTGGCGCACTTCGACTTCCTGCTGGCATTGCTGTGCCGCGTTGCTATCGATCTCGGGGCAAATACGCTCGAATGCGCGCAGATCATCGACCCACAGGCGCACCGCCAGACCATGTTCGGCCGCCAGTTGCCGGGCCAGGCGCCAGGTCACACCGATGTCACCAAAGTTGTCGACGACGGTACAGAAAATATCCCAGCGGGTTTTCAATTGCGGCATTCAAGACTCCCGTTGGCAAAAGCATCGATTGTCCGCATAAATGACCTCGCGCAGAAGAGCCGACGGCGATTAATCTTCGTGCGACAATCGCCACTTGCCCGCAATCATCCGCCAGGAGGCAGCCATGCCCTATCGTCCCAACCCGCGTCGCCCGTTGCCCGTTCAGCTTAGCGCGCTGCATCTGACCGGCAGCATTGCCTTGGGTATGTGGCTGGGCTTCCTTGCCATTGCACTGACCTGCTGGCTGTTTTCTCATTTCCTGTTCAAAGAACAACTGGCACCGGCTGCCCAAGCGGTGCAGCAACTGGCCAATCCGCCGGCGGCTGTTCAGGTGCAGCCGGATATTCCACCGCAGAGCCCGTTGTTCCAGCAATACGAGGAAAATCTGCGCAAGAACGAGCAGCAGGCACGGCTGGATCAGGCGCGCGGCAGCACGCGTAATCTGTCGAATCCAAAGTGTCAGTTCTGGCTGCAACAGGATCAAACCGCGCCGAGCGAAAAGAGCCGCGCCAACGTTCTGCAATTCTGCGATTGATCATGAACAAGCACATCGTCCACCAACTGATTCTCGACAAACTGCGCATCGACCTCGACATCGCCGAACGCGCCGCGCAAACCGCTTACGAAACCGCGACGCACGAAGAAAACATCGCTGAAAACAAGTACGACACGCTGGGTCTGGAAGCGTCGTATCTGGCAGCGGGTCAGGCAAAAAGGGTCGAGGAAATCCGTCAGTCACTGGCGCTGTGCCAAAACCTGACGCTGCGGGCCTATGACGAGAATCGCGGTATCGAAGTCGGCGCCCTGCTCGGCCTGGAAGACGAAAAGGGACGTGAGCAATGGCTGTTTCTGGCGCCGGATGCGGCAGGCCTGAAAGTCGATGTGGTCGGTCAGCCGATTACCGTCATCACCCCGCGCTCACCGCTGGGCAAAGGTCTGCTGGGCAAGTGCGAAGGCGATGAGGTGGAGATTCTGGTGGCGGGCACCCGGCAACAGTTCGCTGTCACCGAGGTGCTCTGAAACAACTGATCAGTGAACCGGCAGTTCGACGCCGTCAAACAGTTCTTCCAGTTCCTGCTTGTTGTGGCACTGGATGGCTTTGGCCATCACTTCGCGAGTCAGGTGCGGGGCGAACTTCTCGATGAAGTCGCACATGAAACCACGCAGGAAGGTGCCACGACGGAAGCCGATTTTGGTGATGCTCGATTCAAACAACTCGCTGGCATCCAGCACCACCAGGTCGTTGTCGAGTTTGGTGTCGACCGCCATTTTAGCGACGATGCCCACACCCAGGCCCAGGCGCACGTAAGTCTTGATCACGTCGGCGTCGGCCGCAGTGAACACCACTTTCGGCGTCAGACCGCGATGACTGAAGGCCTCGTCGAGTTTCGAGCGACCGGTGAAACCGAACACGTAAGTCACGATCGGGTATTCGGCCAGGGCTTCGAGGGTCAGCTTCGGCAGCTTGGTCAGCGGGTGGCCCTGCGGCACGACCACGCAACGGTTCCAGCGGTAGCACGGCATCATCACCAGATCGCCGAACAGTTCCAGCGCTTCGGTGGCAATGGCGAAATCGACGGTGCCGTCAGCAGCCATTTCGGCGATCTGCATCGGCGAGCCCTGATGCATGTGCAGCGCCACGTCCGGGTATTGCTTGATGAAATTGCTGATCACCGGTGGCAGCGCATAACGTGCCTGGGTATGGGTGGTGGCGATCGACAGGGTGCCTTTTTTCTCGTTGGAGAATTCCTGGGCGATCTGCTTGATGCTTTCGACCTTGCGCAGAATCTCACCGGCGGTGGTGATGATGCGCTCGCCGGCCGGGGTCACGCGGGTCAGGTGCTTGCCACTGCGGGCAAACACTTCGACGCCGAGTTCATCTTCCAGCAGGCGGATTTGTTTACTGATGCCCGGTTGCGAGGTGTAAAGGCTTTGGGCTGTAGCGGAAACGTTGAGGTCGTGGTGCGCCACTTCCCAGATGTAGCGCAATTGTTGAAGCTTCATATGTATCCCTCAAAGCAGGTAGACGCCACGGGCATCAGCGACGGTATATAACTATATTAATGGTTTGACGAATAAATCTAGAACTTTTTTGTCAAGGCGCCATTATTCCTGCTTCAGCGATCCTCCCGCCGCCGACGCTCCACTAACGGCACCAGATAAACCGGCACCTTGGCCAATTGCAGGACCCGCGCCGCCGTGCGCCCCAACGGCGTTTCCGCGCCTACCCCGTGGCTGTGACTGCCGACGATCAGCAGATCGACAGAGAGTTTCTGCACCTGGTCGAGGATCACCTGTGACGGATCGCCCTGCAGCACGCGCACCGCGCGAATCCGCTGCAGATCCTGCTCACCTTCATCCCCGAGTTCTTCGCGAAAACTGTCCAGCACCCGCTGCTCGATATTGGCAATGACAGTTTTCAGACCCTGGCTGTGAAATTCGTTCAATGCCTGCTCGTCCAGATAACTTTGCAACACCGATTCGGCAAACAGCCCCATCGGCTCCACCGCGTGCACCACATACAAATCGGCATTGAACGTTCGCGCCAACGCCAAGGCATGCTGCATCACTAACGGTGCGTACAGACCGAGGTCAGTGGCATACAGCATCGAACGAATCATATGACCTCCTCGCAAGCCAACAATGGCGGAGATTTGATTCAGCTTAGCAGTGCCTTGGCGAGTACGACGTGCAGCGCAACGTCTTGAAGCACAGGGCTTTAGATGGGCGGCTCATTGCTGATGCCGTGAGGCACGTGACCGGTGGCGACCACTTCGCGGGCCAGCTCGCAGTGGCCGGCCTGATCGTCGAAAAACACGTCGGCAGCAAACGCTTCGAGAAACGCCGACTTGGTCAGTCCACCGAGGAACAGTGATTCGTCGAGACGAATGTCCCACTCGCGCAAGGTACGGATCACCCGCTCGTGGGCCGGCGCCGATCGTGCAGTGACCAGCGCTGTGCGAATCGGGCAATCGTCATCGGGAAACTCGCGCTGCAACAGATTGAGCGCCGCCAGAAAGCCTTTGAACGGCCCACCACGCAACGGCTCGCGCGCGGCTTCGCGCTCCTTGGCCTGAAACGCTTCCAGCCCGCCGGACTGATAGACGCGCTCCGACTCGTCGGAAAAAATCACCGCATCGCCGTCGAAGGCGATGCGCAATTCATCGCTGGCCGCACGGCTCGCTCCGCCGGAAAGAATCGTCGCAGCGGCGAAACCGGCATCCAGCGCCGCACGCACATCTTCGGCATGGGTAGACAGAAACAGGTCGCAACCAAAGGCTTTCAGATACGGATACGGACTGCGCCCACCAACAAACGCCGCGCGAGAAATCGCCAGACCGTAATGATGAATCGAGTTGAACACGCGCAGGCCAGTGTCGGCGCTATTGCGCGAGACCAGAATCACCTCGACCCGCGCACGGCCAAGACGACTGTTGAGTTTCAGGAGTTTTTCCACCAGCGGGAAAGCATCGCCAGGTGCGAGGATTTCGTCTTCATGCTCGATCTGGTATTGCCGATAGGCTTCGACGCCGCTCGACAGGTAGACCTTGTGGCTCTCGCTCAGGTCGAACAAGGCGCGCGACGAAATCGCCAGCACCAGTTTGTCATCGATGTTTTTGGCCATTGCCTTCCCCCAAAGCGACCGGCTTAAACGTTGCGCCGGTCGATAAAACGTAAATTGCGATACAGCGCTTCGATGCGCGGCAGCTCACAGCCCGCCGCTTTCGCCGCTGCCAGTGGCCGAGCGTAGATCGCCTCCAGCTCCAGCGGCCGCTTGTGTAAAAAGTCGTGGTACATGCTCGGCCAGTAGTCGGGCATTTTCTCGGTCATCATGAACAGATAGTCGGCGTACCCCGGCGGCACGTCATGGCCGCAAGCTTTGGCGCCCTGAACCACTTCGGCCATCAACGCCTGGATCAACGTGCGGCTGTCGGCATCGGCCATCAACGGCGTGGTGCTTGCACCGAGCAACACCGAGAGTCCGTTGTAGGGAATATTCCACACCAGTTTCTGCCAGCGCGCCTGCCGCAGATTGGGCATTGCCTGGGAATCGATCCCGGCAGCGCGGAACAACCCGCAACCCTCCTCGACAATCGCCATACGTGCGGCGTCATCGCTGGACGGACCACTGTGATAACCGACGTTCACTGCGCCCAAGGCTTGGTGGGTAACTTGTCCAGGCCCCTCGCGATGCACACAGATCAGGCACAAACCGCCCAGCAGATGAAGGGAATCGGGGAGCAGTTCACGCAAGCTGTCTTCGACGTCGAGACCGTTTTGCAGCACCAGCACTTTCGCGTCCGGTTTGGCCGCTTGAATAATTGAAGGCGCGAGACCTGCGTTGCTGGTGGTTTTCGCCCCCACCAGCAACCAGTCGCACTTGGGCATGTCTTCGGCGGACGAATAGACCTGCGCTGGATGCAACGTCAGCGGGCCATGCACCGCGCTGTTGATTTGCAAACCACGCTCAGCCACTGCCGAAAACTCGCTGCGCAACAGAAAGTGCACGTCGAAACCGGCACGCGCCAGCATCACACCGTAAAAACCACCAATCGCGCCGGTGCCGATAATTCCTACGACCGGTTTATTCACTGCCCCCATCATGGCAACTCCTCTGCAATTCGACCCAGTGCCTGCGCCAGCGCTGCGTTCAGCGCAGCGGCCGTCAGGCGCGTGTGCAATGCCCCAAAGAACTCGCCGTCGCGCACCACAAACAGCGCCGGCAAATGAAAGACCTGATAGCGCTCCACCAACCCGCCGTTGTCGCCGGCATCGATCCAGCACAGGCGATCGATGGCCAACGCCATATCCGGCAACACTTCGCGGGCATAACGGCAACTGGCGCAACCGACACTGGTGAAAATCACCAGCGAAACGCCGCTCATCGCCAATAGCCGTTGATCGGCGTCGAAATCGGTCAGTTCGGATTCGACCACTATACTGGGGAAACAATGTCAAATGGCCGACACAGGGAGTCTGTGCTCATGGGACGTTTCATTCCTCATCCGGACGAGGTGCCGGTTGAATTAACCTTGCTCAAGCCTGAGTGCATTTCCAGGCAACAGCTGCACACTATCAGCCTCGGCGGCATCGCTTGCAATTACCACCGTGCCTGGCGCCGTGGCACAGCGCTGCAAGTGCGCATGCCGTCACTCAACGCCGACATCTGTTATCCGGGCTATGTGGCGTGGTGCCTGCGGCGCAAAAAAGGCTACCTGGTGGGCATCGCCTTCACCGATGAGCAGACGCTGTTCAGTGCGCGAATGGGTGAGCAGGTGTGTCAGATAGAGCGCTATTGCCGCATGCATGACACCCACGATGACCTGCAAGAAATTCAGGCGGTGGCCCTGCAATGGGTCGAGCAACACGCCGACGAGTTCTCCCACGACAGCGTGCGCAAGGCTTTTGCGCAGCCAGCGCTGGACTAAAGCACCTTTTGCCCATTGTCGAGCAGGCGCTTTACGCGCTAAGGTTCCGCTCCCCGACGCGCTTAAATCTGCTGTGCTCCGCCGCGCGGGGATCGCTGGCGGCCGGCACCCGTGACCTGACGAGTAAACGATGGCTGATTTACCGATCAACGACCTAAACGTCGCCTCTAACGAGACCCTGATCACTCCCGATCAGCTCAAGCGTGATATCCCTCTGAGCGATGCTGCCCTGCGCACCGTCACCAAGGGCCGCGAAGTCATTCGCAACATTCTTGATGGCACCGACCACCGTCTGTTCGTAGTGATCGGCCCGTGCTCGATCCACGACATCAAGGCTGCCCACGAATACGCCGATCGCCTCAAGGTGCTGGCTGCGGAGGTCTCCGACACTCTGTATCTGGTCATGCGCGTGTATTTCGAGAAGCCACGCACCACCGTCGGCTGGAAAGGCCTGATCAACGATCCGTATCTGGACGACTCGTTCAAGATCCAGGACGGTCTGCACATCGGTCGTCAGTTGCTGCTGGATCTGGCCGAAAAAGGCCTGCCGACCGCGACCGAAGCCCTCGACCCGATCTCCCCGCAGTACCTGCAGGACCTGATCAGCTGGTCGGCCATCGGCGCTCGTACCACTGAATCGCAAACTCACCGGGAAATGGCCTCCGGCCTGTCCTCGGCCGTCGGCTTCAAGAACGGCACCGACGGCGGCCTGACCGTGGCGATCAACGCTCTGCAATCGGTCTCCAGCCCGCACCGCTTCCTCGGCATCAACCAGGAAGGTGGCGTGTCGATCGTCACCACCAAAGGCAACGCCTACGGTCACGTGGTGCTGCGCGGTGGTAACGGCAAGCCGAACTACGATTCGGTCAGCGTTGCCCTGTGCGAACAGGCGCTGGACAAGGCGAAGATCAAGCCGAACATCATGGTCGATTGCAGCCACGCCAACTCCAACAAGGACCCGGCCCTGCAACCGCTGGTGATGGAAAACGTCGCCAACCAGATCCTCGAAGGCAACCAGTCGATCATCGGCCTGATGGTCGAAAGTCACCTGAACTGGGGTTGCCAGGCGATTCCGAAAGACCTCGCCGACCTGCAATACGGCGTGTCGATCACCGATGCCTGCATCGACTGGTCCGCCACCGAGAACACCCTGCGCAGCATGCACGCCAAGCTCAAGGACGTGTTGCCGAAGCGCCAGCGCAGCTGATACATGTTTTACAGGCATAAAAAAACGCCGGGCAATGCCCGGCGTTTTTCTGTGTGCGATTCAGATCTTGGCGGCGCGGCGCTGATGGCGCTCCATGTAGCGCTCGACGTAAGAGCATGACGGGATCACCGTGTAACCCATCTCTTCGGCGTACTGCAACGCACTCTCGGTCAGCGCTGCGGCAATGCCACGGCCACGCAGGGCGTTGGGCACAAACGTGCGATAGATATCCAGGGTCTGTTTTCCCAGATCCATATAGGTCAGGTAGGCACGATGACCGTCCACATTGGTCTCGAACTGATGACCAGCCTGGTCATGGTGGATGGACAACGCCTCGCTCATCACTACTCCTCGCGGGTCTTGAATTCTGACCCCTACCTTACCGATGTTTTTCCGGCGAAGGAACATCTACGCCACCCCGTGCCTGATGGACACCGAGAAGAGCCACACCGATCTCGCGCAACCTGGCACCTGATAAATAGTAGGCACCATTGGCAAAAATGCTCAAGGTACGCTCGTCATCAAGCGGGTTGACGGGGGTTGCTCCGATGGACGCAGAGGTGATTGGGGAGAAGATCTTCCCGGGCCATTCACCTGAACATTGCCGGATGTTGAGACTTAAGACGTGCAGCCTTTTTTAAAGTCACCTCAACATGCACAAAGATAAGCGAAGCAGCACGCAAAATCGGAACAAAAGTGTGGACGAATTCATCTAGACAGACTTTAGCCAAGACTGCAAAAACAGCACGTGGCAACGGGAACTTTTTCTCATTAACTCGCTCAGCTCGGGGCTTGCAGCTGGGTATTTTTTAAGCAGCGCAGTTAAAAGTTGCTCGAAAAAGAATCAACGCCTACAATTTTTTTTGCTTCTTGCCTTACGTCAGTTTACTTACTACAAGTAATGGGTAGTATGTACGCCGGCTATTTCCTCAATCGTGAGGAGACAGCCACTTAATTGAAAGTCCTTGAAGGGGAACACGATGAACAACGTTCTGAAATTCTCTGCTCTGGCTCTGGCCGCAGTTCTGGCTACCGGTTGCAGCAGCGCATCGAAAGAAACCGAAGCACGTCTGACCGCTACTGAAGACGCAGCTGCTCGCTCCCAGGCTCGTGCAGACGAAGCTTACCGTAAAGCTGATGAAGCTCTGGCTGCTGCTCAAAAAGCACAACAGACTGCTGACGAAGCTAACGAGCGTGCTCTGCGCATGCTGGACAAAGCTAGCCGCAAGTAATAATCCCTCGGGATTGTTATCGAGCCGGCCCGATTTATCGGGTCGGCTTTTTTATTGCCCACCGTTTTGTTCAGGCAATAAAAAACCCGCCGACGCTTCACGCATCGGCGGGTTCCGGGGTACGACTTACTGCTGAAGGTCGATCGGTGTATTGGCAACAATCGGTGCCGAAGTATTCGGCGTGCCGATTTCCGTTGGCAGACCATCTTCGGCCGCGACCACATCCCTCACCACATCCCAATTCACGCGCAGGTTGCTGGTGACATCTTCACGCTTGAGCATCGCGTTGATCACTGCAGTGTGCTTGTCGACCACCGAAGGGTTGCCCTTGTCGTCGATCGGCGTGTGCGCTTCCAGATAAACCTTGCCGCCACTGCTGCCGAACTTGTACGCATCGTTGAGGATACGCACCGACGTCCCGACCGGGACCATGCTGGCCATTTCCAGTACGTTGTTGTTGAACATGCGGAAGCAGCCGTGGCTGGTGCGCATGCCGATACCGAACTTCTTGTTCGAACCGTGAATCAGGTAGCCCGGCGTACCCAGAGTGAACTTGAACGGGCCCAACGGGTTGTCCGGGCCGGCCGGTACTACGTTTGGCAGAGGATCGCCATCAGCGGCGTGTTCAGCCTTGATCGACGCGGGAGGCGTCCAGGTCGGGTTAGGCGTTTTGGCGGTGATCGAGGTGTGTGCGATCGGTGAACCCCAACCCTCACGACCGATACCCAACGGGAACGTGTACACCACGTTGCGGCCTTTCGGGAAGTAGTAGAGGCGGTATTCGGCAAGGTTGATGACAATGCCTTCACGCGGGCCCGGCGGCAGAATGAAACGGGTCGGCAAGACGATTTCGGTGCCGGCGCCCGGTAACCAGGCATCAACCCCCGGGTTGGCCGCGACCATCTCCGAGTATCCCAGATCGTACTTCGTACCCAGATCGGCGAAGGTGTCTTCGTACTTGGCTTTGATCACCTGCACCTGGCCGATGATGTCTTCACCGGGTGGTGGCAGGGGAAACTCCAATGCAGCAACGGGACCGGCCACACACAGGGCGGCAAGTGACAGGCAGCGGGTGACGGCAGGAAAGCGCGGCAACATCCGGAAAATCCTTCGCATGATCAACAAGGGTATAAGAGCGCGATTGTACACCGCACTTTGAATATTCGGGGAGATCACCCCTATGCAGGCGACAAGGTGTTCCAGGTGGGAGCGAGCTTGCTCGCGAAAGCGCTGGGTCAGTCACCGAAAATGTTAACTGACATGGCCTCTTCGCGAGCAAGCTCGGCTCCCACAGAATCAGAGCTCGAATCGCAGCTCCGGCCAGATCGGCGAAGTCCCACGCTTCTGCGATTCCAGAATCGCCCGGCACAACGAACACAGGCGCTGATCCTGAAACACCCGACGATCCACGCTCGACCAGCGCGGTTGCGCCGGCAGCAGGCTGCCGCACAGGGTACGATCAGCCGAGCCACCGAGTTCGAGTTGCCGCGTCACCAGATGCACCCGCACTTCCTGGCAGGCGAACAGATCCAGCTGCTCGTCAGGCTCGATCAGTTGGTAGGCAAACAGGGACCAGGCAGAACGCGACATCGGGGGCTCCAAATAAGGGGGCGCCACATTAGCCGAAAGCCTGCCCTTAGAAAAGCCTCATAACAGCGGTTTTAGCGTCGGCCAGACATTTTCCAGCAACTTGCCCTGAGCCCCGGCCGCCGGGTGCAGACCATCGGCCTGCATCAGGTCCGGATGACCGCCCACGCCGTCGAGGAAAAACGGTACCAGCGGGATCTTTTTATCGTCAGCGAGTTTGCCGTACACCTCGGCAAAGGCATCGGTGTAACGCTTGCCGTAGTTGGGCGGCAATTGCATGCCGAGCAACAGCACCTTGGCACCGCTCTGGCGGGAGCTGTCGATCATCGAGGCAAGATTTTGTTGCAATTGAGTTGGCGGCATTCCGCGCAAGCCATCGTTGCCGCCGAGTTCGAGGATCACCAGTTCCGGCTGATGCTCTGCAAGCAGCGCGGGCAGCCGCGCCTGGCCTCCGGCACTGGTGTCGCCGCTAATGGAAGCATTGACCACTTTGTCGTCGAAACCCTCCTGTTTGAGCCGTTGTTCGAGCAACGACACCCACCCCAAGCGGGTATCCAGTCCGAAACCGGCGCTGATACTATCGCCAACGATCAGGACAGTACCCGCCGCTGCGTTCTGGGCCATGCACATCAAGGCCAGGCCAGCACTCAAAAACCATACACGCATCGGATTCTCCATGGGCGCAAGCATTCTCACCGCGAAGAACCTCAGCAAAGTGGTTCCCAGCGCGGAAGGTGAACTGACTATCCTGCACGAACTCAGCCTGGAACTGAACAAGGGCGACAGCCTGGCCATCGTCGGCGCGTCCGGTTCCGGTAAGTCCACCCTCCTCGGCTTGCTCGCCGGCCTCGACCTGCCGAGCAGCGGCGAAGTCATTCTCGCCGGCCAGGGCCTGAGCAATCTTGATGAAGACCAGCGCGCACGCATTCGTGCCGAGCATGTCGGTTTCGTCTTCCAGTCGTTCCAGTTGCTCGACAGCCTCAATGCGCTGGAAAACGTCATGCTGCCGCTGGAACTTGATGGCCGCAAAGACGCCCGTGAACGGGCGACGGAGTTGCTCCAGCGCGTCGGCCTTGGCCAGCGTCTGACGCACTCGCCACGTCAACTCTCCGGTGGTGAGCAACAACGTGTGGCGATTGCCCGTGCGTTTGCTGCCGAGCCTGACGTGCTGTTCGCCGACGAACCCACCGGCAACCTCGACAGCCACACCGGTGAGCGCATCAGCGATCTGCTTTTCGAATTGAACAAGGAACGCGACACCACCCTGGTGCTGGTGACCCACGACGAACGCCTGGCCCATCGCTGCCGGCGCCTGATCCGTCTTGAAGCCGGGCTGTTGGTCGCCCCTCTGGAGCCTTGATGGCACGTTTGCCGCTGTTGCGCCTGTTCAGTCTCGCCATACGCCAACTCATGCGCGATGCCCGCGCCGGTGAATTGCGCGTGTTGTTCTTTGCGCTGGTCGTGGCGGTGGCGGCGAGTACCGCCATCGGTTATTTCGGCGCCCGTCTGAACGGCGCCATGATGCTGCGCGCGACTGAATTTCTCGGTGCCGATCTGGTTCTCGAAGGCAGCTCCCCGGCCCGTGAAGAACAGATTCGCAGCGGCACCGAACTTCGCCTGAATCATGCGCAAGTGGTGGAGTTCTCCAGTGTCATCGCCACCGACAATGGCATTCAGTTGTCGAGCATCAAAGCCGTCGACCGCGCCTATCCGTTGCGCGGCGAACTCAAGAGCGCGCCAGCGCCTTTCGCCACCGAAGAAACCGGCGGTGAACCGCAACCCGGCGAAGCTTGGGTCGAGGCACGTCTGCTGACCGCACTGGATCTGAAGATCGGCGACAGCATCGATGTCGGCATGAAGACGTTGAAACTGGCCCGAGTGCTGACCTACGAACCGGATCGCGCCGGCAACTTCTACAGCCTCACGCCACGGGTGATGATCAACCTCGACGACCTCGCCGCCACCGGCGTGGTGCAACCCGGCAGCCGCGTGAGTTATCGCGAACTGTGGCGCGGTGAACCGCAGGCGCTGGAAACCTATCGGCAACTGATCAAACCCGGGCTCGCCGCCAATCAGCGGATTCAGGATGCGCGCGATGGCAACCGGCAGATTGGCGGTGCACTGGGCAAAGCCGAGCGTTATCTGAACATGGCCAGTCTGGTCGCCGTGCTGTTGGCCGGGGTGGCGGTGGCGTTGTCGGCGAACCGTTTTGCCAGTCGCCGTTTCGACGCCAGTGCCTTGCTGCGCTGCCTCGGATTGTCGCGGCGGGAAACCATGGTGCTGTTCAGTTTGCAATTGACCGTGCTCGGGCTGCTCGCCGCGCTCAGCGGGGCTTTGCTCGGATGGTTGGCGCAACTGGGTTTGTTCGCACTGCTGCATGATTTATTGCCAAGCGACGTTCCTCCCGGCGGGCTGTTTCCAGCCATCGCCGGGATCGGCACCGGGCTGGTAGCTTTGGCGGGGTTTGCGCTGCCGCCACTCGCTGCACTGGGCCGAGTACCGCCACTGCGTGTATTGCGCCGCGACATGCTACCGATTCCGTCGAGTACGTGGATGGTTTATGGCGCCGCTTTGGGTGCGCTCGGCCTGATCATGTGGCGCCTGAGTCTGGACCTGCTGCTGACCTTCGCCCTGCTCGGTGGTGGCGTGGTCGCCGCGTTGGTACTGGGTGGCCTGCTGTTGTTGCTCCTGCAAAGCCTGCGGCGGATGCTCGCCCGTGCTTCGCTGCCATGGCGCCTGGGCCTGGGCCAGTTGCTGCGTCATCCGTTGGCAGCGGCCGGTCAGTCGTTGGCGTTCGGTCTGATTCTGTTGTCGATGGCCTTGATCGCCCTGCTGCGTGGCGAACTGCTCGACACCTGGCAAAACCAGCTACCGAAAAACGCTCCCAACTATTTTGCCCTGAACATTCTGCCGGCAGACAAACAGGCCTTTACAGATCACCTGATCAAAGTGTCCGCGCAAGCGGCGCCACTGTATCCGGTGGTACCGGGACGGCTGATCAGCATCAACGGCGACGCCGTGCAGCAAATTGTCAGCAAGGATTCGGCGGGCGACCGCGCAGTTCAAAGAGATTTGAGTCTGACCTGGGCCGCTGATTTACCGGCGGGCAACAAACTCACCGCCGGTGAATGGTGGAAGGATCAGCCAACCGACGTGGTTCCCGGCGTATCGGTGGAAGGCAAAGTCGCCGAAAGCCTCAAGCTCAAACTCGGCGATCACATGGTCTTCAGCGTCGGCGGGGTCAATCGCGAGGCGAAGGTCACCAGCCTGCGCGAAATCAACTGGGACAACTTCCAGCCGAACTTCTTCATGATCTTCCAGCCCGGCACGTTGAAGGATCTGCCAGCGACCTACCTGACCAGTTTCTATCTGGCGCCAGGTCATGACCAGCAGATCGTCGAACTGTCACGCACCTTCCCGGCAGTGACCATTCTTCAGGTCGAAGCACTGCTGGAACAATTGCGCAGCATCCTCGCCCAAGTCACTCTGGCGGTCGAATATGTGCTGTTGTTTGTTTTGGCGGCGGGGATGGCCGTGCTGTTTTCCGGTTTGCAGGCAACGCTGGATGAACGCATTCGCCAAGGTGCGCTTTTGCGTGCACTGGGCGCAGAGCGACAGTTGCTGATCAAGGCGCGGCGCATCGAGTTCGGCTTGCTTGGTGCGGTCAGCGGCTTGCTCGCAGCGATCGGCTCGGAAGTGGTGAGTCTGGTGCTGTATCGCTACGCCTTCGATCTGCCGTGGCACCCGCATCCATGGCTGCTGGTACTACCGTTGATTGGCGCGGCGCTGATTGGTGGTGCGGGTGTGTTCGGCACGCGCCGGGCGCTCAACGCAAGTCCACTGACAGTGTTGCGCGAGGGTTGATAGACTCAAGCGGTCTTGATCACAAGAAGTTGCCATGAGCCGTTATCGCCCTCCCCGCCCCGCCGGCACCGCGCTGATCACCCCTGAGGGTGAAGCGCGGATGCGCGCCGAATTCCATGAGTTGTGGCATGTGCGCCGCCCGCAAGTCACGCAATCGGTCAGCGAGGCGGCGGCTCAGGGCGATCGCTCGGAGAACGCCGAATACACCTACGGCAAGAAGATGCTGCGCGAGATCGACAGTCGCGTGCGCTTTCTCACCAAACGCCTGGAAGCATTGAAAGTCGTCAGTGAAAAACCCAGTGACCCGAACAAGGTCTACTTCGGCGCATGGGTGACCATTGAAGACGAAGACGGCAAGCAATCGCGCTACCGCATCGTCGGCCCGGATGAACTGGATCTGAAACTGGGTCTGATCAGCATCGACTCGCCACTCGCCCGCGCCTTGATCGGCAAGGCGCTGGATGCAGAAGTCAGGGTGCAGACACCGACGGGTGAGCAGTTCGTTTACATCGTCGCCATCGACTATCCGTAAAGCCTGTCAGCGGCGGGTGATCAAACCCTGGCGCGCAACGCGGACCAGTTGCTTGATCATCTCCGGCGCATCCTCAGCGATCGGCGCCTGAATCACCGCCAGATCAAAACTGTCACTGGCAAAACGTGCCAGCGACTCGCCGTCTTCGACAAACTGGATAAGGAACGCGGCAGGACCGCCGCTGCGACGTGGCCAGCCATCGAGATAACGCAACAGCGTCGGCTGATGTTTGCCGCCAAGGAGAATTTTCGGGTTGCGTTGAGTGATATGCGCAGTGATCGGCGCGGGACGTGCTGGAGGGCGTAGTGCATTCATCGTGTCGTGTCTCTGCCTCAAAAGTCTGCATGGCAGGTGAGAGGCAACACCGAACCAGCGCTTTAGCGGTATTTCGAAGCCCTGTTCCGGCTTCTGACGGCAACTGTTGAAGTCACCTGGCGCCCCGCAAGTAGCTGTTTAAATCGGCGCATGGGCAACATCCTAGAGAACGTGACCGATCAGTGTCAAGAATCAGCCGCAACAAAAAAGGCCCGCACAATGCGGGCCTTTTCCTTGAGCCAGAGCGGTTAACCGGCGATGGCGCGATCCACCGAGAGCTTGCCGGCGCCTTCGATCATTACGGCAAGGCTGCCTCCGAGCAGGGCCAGAGCGAACTCGTAACCGTTGTTGGCCATAAACAAACCGTTGCTGATGTGTACGGTGAAGATCGCCACCAGCGACAGAAAGGTCAGACCCAACGCCGCCGGACGCACCAGCAGACCGATGATCAAGGCCAGGCCGGCGAAGAATTCAGTACCGCCCGCCAGCGTCGCCATCAGGTAGCCCGGGTGCAGGCCAAGGCTGTCCATGTACTGCGCCGTGCCCGCCAGACCATAACCACCGAACAGACCGAAAAGCTTTTGCGAACCGTGCGCAGCGAAGATTACGCCGACCGCAATGCGCAGGATGGTCAGACCGTAGCCAGCGCGGGTGAACAGTACTTTGTTGATCAGAGAGCTCATGGGGCATTCCTTGTTTTGCGAGAAGTTTTGTGTGTTGGTTGGCCGCTATATTAATCAGTAAATCTCATGTTAAAAGCGCAAATATTCCGCCATAACAATCAATTTATTAGATCATTTCCGTGAGACGACTTTTTGCGCCCCGGGCTCCAACGACTCCCGTTCCCGGTCGAACGCCAAGTAATACTTGTTCACGCTATTAACATAGCTGACCGGCCCCATTCCTACCTGCTCCATGGCAATGCGCTCGACCTGGAAGAACCACTGGTTAGGATTCAGCCCGCGCCGCCGGGCCTCTGCGCGCATGCCCTGCACGCGTTCGGGGCCAATGTTGTAGGCCGCCAGTGTGAACGCCATACGCTCGCGCTCATTGAGCTTGGGGCTGTTGAAGAACTTGCGGCGGATCATCGCCAGATATTTGGCCCCAGCCTGCACATTCGCATCGAGATTCTGAATGTTGTTCACGCCGACACGCTGCGCGGCGGACGGGGTGATCTGCATCAGCCCGGTCGGACCACTGCCGCTGCGGGCATTGGGTTGCAGGCGTGATTCCTTGAACGCCAGTGCGGCCAGATTCAGCCAGTCCATGTTCTGCGCGGCGGCGTGCTTTTGCAGAGTCGGGCGCAGTTGTTCCAGACGTTGGCGATCAGCCTTGGCCAATGGATAGTGGACTTGATAGAGGCGTCGATAAATACGCAGAAACGCCACGTCTTCGTTGGACGGCTTCTTGTAACCGCCAAGGAAGCGATCAATGCTCGCCCGTAGCATGGAAGCATCACGGCGTACGAACCAATACTCCTCGCCCGGTTCGCTGATCATCAGTTGCCGGTCAAAACGCAGCTTCGGCAGGATCTTGCCCCAGCGCTCAGCGATGGGTTGCTCGACGATGCTCAGGTGAAAAATCCCGCCTTGAACCATCTCCAATACGTCTTCGACGGCCAGTGTCGGATCGACCCATTCGATCTTGATCGGCGCCAGTTTGTGCAACGCAAGTTTCTGATTGAGCTGACTGACCGCCTCCCCCGCCGCACTGCCGGTGGGCAACGCCAGGGTTTTGCCGGAAAGCTGCTCGACCTTGGTATAGCGCCGCTCACCTTTGATCCCGACCAACACCAGCGGTACGTTGCTGGCGATCGGTTCGCTGCTGGCCACGGCATAGCCCGGTTGCAGATCGAGCAATTCGCCCGGCGCCACCAGATCACCCTCGCCACGCTGCAAGGCGCCAAGCAGTTGATCCTTGGCTTTGGGAATGATCTTGAGGGTGATTTCCTGGCCGTCGCGGGCGTGGCCGTTGAGGTATTGCTCGAAGGCGCGCAGGCGATGGTATTCGACGCCGATGGCCTGGCCCTGAACTTCACCGGAGCTGTTGCGGCTCTGATTGACCAGCACGCGCAACACGCGACTGCTGCGAATCTCGGCCAGGTCGCGCACCTTGGTGGCCGGCACGGCTTGCAACGGCCCGGGCAGGCGCGCAACCGCCGTCATCGGCAGCAGTAACGATCCACACAACAGGAGCAAAACCGAGGGACGAACCATCCACTCTCCGGAAAGAATACAGGGCGATTTCATCTTTAAAATGTCGAAATCACCGACGAAAACAGAGCGCCATGAGCGCTGGCAACGTGCGAGAGACTGGCACAGTAATGGCACTTCTACCAAACCGGTCTGCGTCGCGGCATCAACAGACAGCTATAACTCGTTGTAGTTCTTGGCTTTTCTTATGAATCTACAGCTCTGGTATGCTTTCCGGCCTTCGGCCCGAGGTAGCAACCATGCAACTCATCGATATCGGCGTCAACCTGACCAACCCCAGTTTCGCCGACAAACACCAGGCCGTACTCGAACGCGCCTATGCCGCCGGCGTGTGCCAATTGGTGCTGACCGGCACCAGCGTCGAGGGCAGCGAGCAAGCCCTGGAGCTGTGCCAGCAACTCGATGACAGTGGCCAGCGGCTGTTCGCCACCGCCGGTATTCACCCGCATTCGGCCAGTGACTGGAACGCTGACAGCGCCCGTCGTTTGCGCAGCCTGTTGCAAGAAAAAAACGTAGTTGCCGTGGGTGAATGCGGGCTGGATTTCAACCGTGACTTCTCGCCACGCCCGCAGCAGGAAAAAGTCCTCGAAGAACATTTGGCGCTGGCCGTTGAACTGCAATTGCCGGTGTTCCTGCACGAGCGCGATGCCAGCCAGCGTTTGCTGGAAATATTGAAAGACTTCCGCGATCAATTGCCCGCCGCTGTGGTGCATTGCTTCACCGGCGAGCAAAAAGCCTTGTTCAGCTACCTCGATCTGGACCTGCATATCGGCATCACCGGCTGGATCTGTGATGAGCGCCGGGGCACGCATTTGCATCCGCTGGTCAAAGAGATCAAACGCGGGCGCTTGATGCTGGAAAGTGACGCGCCTTACTTGCTGCCGCGCACTCTTCGACCGAAGCCGAAGAACGGCCGCAATGAGCCGGCGTATCTGACTGAAGTGCTGCGTGAAGTGGCGTTGCATTGTGGCGAAACCGAGGAGGATCTGGCGGCACACACCACCGCGTGTGCCCGTGCGTTCTACAACCTCCCCACGCTCTCCTGACACCCCATAATTGCCCCCTGTAGGAGTGAGCCTGCTCGCGATAGCGGTGTGTCAGTCGCCTAAATGTCGAATGGGCTGCCGCCATCGCGAGCAGGCTCACTCCTACAGGGGGGAACCGCTTCGTCTGTTGACTCATATCAAGATCTTCCGACCTGCATAGCGGCACAATAATGGCACCTTGCCAAAACTGTTTCCGCTATCAGAGAAGACCTCCATGGGTGCCTGGCTTAGCAATATCTCGCTGAAATACAAATTCTGGGCGGTCAACGCGGTCGCCTTCGTCACCACCTTGCTGTTGGTGCTGTACGCCGTGCAACTCGAACAACAGGCGCGCAGTCACGCCGCGCAAGTGTCCGCCCAGACGCAGGCGCAATTGCTCAAAGCCTGGCCGGCCGGACAGGCGCTGCCAAAAACCGACCAGGTGCTGACCTTCAAACGTGGTGAAGCCCCGCGCCTGAATGATCAACCACTGCTGGAAATCACAGAAAGCAACGGCTGGAACGAAATCAATCACCTGCCGCTGTTCGGCGACAACCCGTTGATGGGCGCCGAAGTATTCAGCCGCGCCGATGGCCAGCAAGTCGCAGTGATTGCCTTTGGCCCGAGCCTGGCACAGGTGTTCAGCGAACGTTTTGCCAACTATGCAGTGGCAGTGTTCATTCTGATGTTCGCCATGCTATGCGCCTCGCAGTTGCTGATCCGCTTCCTGCTCACCCAGCTCAACACGCTGAAAGACGTGATGCTCCACGTCGAAAAAAGCGGTGATCTTTCGGCCCGTGTGCCACTGGCCGGCAAAGACGAAGTCGGGCAGATGGCCAATGCGTTCAACGCGATGCAGGCCGGTTATCAACGCGTGGTAACCACGGTAGCCAACACGGCGCGGCAACTGGATGTCGGCGCGGCGCGGCTGGCGTCGAGCATGAACGAAGTGCGCCACGGCATGCTCGGTCAGCAGAGCGAAACCGATCAGGCCGCTACCGCGATCAACGAAATGACCGCCACGGTCTATCACATCGCCCAGCACGCCGGCGCCACCCGCGACTTGTCGCAGACCGCCGATGGCCTCGCTGGCAGTGGTCAGCAAGTGGTCGCCCGGGTGCAACATTCGATTGCCGGACTCTCCAGCGGAGTGCAGCAGACGGCCGAGATGATCCAGCGCCTGGCCGAGGACAGTCAGAAGATCAATGGCGTGGTCAGCGTGATTCACAGCATCGCCGAACAGACCAACCTGCTCGCCCTGAACGCGGCTATCGAGGCCGCTCGTGCCGGTGAGATGGGCCGCGGTTTTGCAGTGGTCGCCGATGAAGTGCGCAATCTGGCCAAACGAGTACAGACTTCGACTGACGAGATCACCACCATGGTCTCGGCGTTGCAGGCCGGCACCCGCGACGCGGTGGACTTCATGCAGGAGAGTTCGAACAAGGCCGACGATTGCGTGCAGCAAGCGCAAGAGGCCGGTGCGGCACTGGCGGAAATCACCGGCGCGGTGGCGCAAATGCGCGAGAGCAACACGCAGATTGCCGTGGCGGCGGAGCAGC
Organism: Pseudomonas sp. 43A; assembly: GCF_013363935.1. Classification (NCBI taxonomy): domain Bacteria; kingdom Pseudomonadati; phylum Pseudomonadota; class Gammaproteobacteria; order Pseudomonadales; family Pseudomonadaceae; genus Pseudomonas; species Pseudomonas sp. 43A. The sequence continues at coordinate 2,319,346 of NZ_CP054880.1, read as the reverse complement.
AGAGCCAGGTTGCCGAAGAGATGAACCGGGCGGTGGTGAGTATTCGCGATGTGACCGAGAACACCGTGCAGCAGACCGTGGATTCGGCGACGACCAGTAATGAGCTGGCGACGCTGGCTGGAGAGTTGAGCAAGGCCATAGGTCAATTGAAACTCTGAAGGCCCTTTCGCGAGCAAGCTCGCTCCCACATTGGATCTGGGGCGCTCATAGATCCTCTGTGGGAGCGAGCTTGCTCGCGAAGGCGTCAGGCCATTCAGCATCGAATCCGGCGATGACGCCTATCGCTGCAATAGCCAACCTTGATTCGCCGGCCCCCCTGCCCGGGCCTATTCTTCAAGCATGTGTTCAACATGGATCAAGGAGTAGTCAACATGGGCAAACGTCACCCCAATCTTCCTGCGTGGCAGTGGCGCGCATACCCGGGCAATCATCAGCATCCGGCCAATCTGGTGTTGCACCTGATCGCCGTACCACTGTTCATCGTGGCGTTTCTGCTGATCGTGTCCGGGGTGTTCAGCCTGAGTCTGGCCAGTGTGGCCATCGGTGTGATCGGTATCGTTGCGGCGCTGGCTTTGCAGCGCCACGGCCACAGCCTGGAGGCGCAAGCCTCAGAGCCATTCAGTGATCGCAAAGATGCCATCTCGCGCTTATTGGTCGAGCAGTTCCTGACCTTTCCGCGCTTCTTGCTCAGTGGCGGCTGGTGGCGCGCCTGGCGTGAGCGCCACCGTAGGCATTGAGTCAGGCGAAGATCGTAACGGTCTGGCGACTCATCGCAATCAACTCGCCTTCTGCGCTCCACAGCTTGGCGGCGACATGGCCGTAGCCGTCGGCTGCGTATTCGATGTCGGCCAGGTATTGGCACCAGTCCAGCGTGCTCAAGTCGCGTAGCGGCTGAACGAATTCGATCGTCCAGGTCAACGTGCTGCCGGGTGCAGGCTTCTTCAGATACGGCAACAGCGCCGGCGGCCATGCATCCACCAAGGCCAGCAGATGCGCCTCTTTGACCGGCTCTTCTTTGACATCACCGCGTAACCGCACCCAGCCGCCCATCAGTCGCGATTGATTGCCGGTGAACGGCATGCCGCCGACGCTCCAGCGCATCGCCAGATGACGCATGAATTCCGGGGTCACGCCTTTGATGTACGGCAACTCCTGGCATTCGTCCCAGTGCTTCATTGATGGGGCTGGATACGCTTCGACTGCGACCTCCGAAGGCCGCGAAGCACCGAAGCTGCCCTGAACGATGGTTACCACCTGACCATTCTGCATCGCCCGGCCCATGACCTGGCTGACGGCTTTGCCTTCACGCAGCACATCCACTTCGAAGCTCACCGGGACTTCAGGCTCGACCGGGCCGACAAAGGTGATCGCCAGCGAACGCACCGGGCGATCCGCCGGCACTTGCGCGCGCATGGCTTCATATTGCAGCGCCGCCACCAGACCACCGAAACTGGCACGGCCCTGGCCCCATTCAGCGGGAATCGTCAGTTCCGGTTGGCGGCGGACCGCATCGAGCAGATCGCTAAAGCGCATGGGGCAACCTCAGAAAGCGAGAAAGGAATGCAGGGATCTTAACCAGACCTGCACAGCGCTGCAGCGTCTATTCCGGTCAAAGAGGCTGACAGAAAGGCCTTACACCTATATCCGCCACATTGAAGATCCCTTGTAGGAGTGAGCCTGCTCGCGATAGCGGTCTGACATTCAACAACTGTGTTGGCTGTCAGACCGCTATCGCGAGCAGGCTCACTCCTACAGGGGATTTGTGGTGATTCAGGATTATTTAAAGCAGGCTGAACTGAGTTTTTCGAGCACGCGATCAGCCTTGGCTTCGGCCTTGATCATGGTCGCCTGCCATGTCGCGACACAGGGCTGAAGATCCGCCTCCAGCTCAGCCTTCGCCAGCCACTGCCAGCAATCATGCCAGTCACCCAACGCACCTTGCGCGGACTTCAATCGTGCCAGTGCAGGCTCGGGCAAGCGATCCAGTTCGGGATAGGCTTCGATGCCATAACGCACGCGCTTGATCAACAAACGCAAGCGATGGCGGTCGTGAGCGGGATCGTGCAGCGCCTCATCAAGTTTCTGCCATTGCTTGCCCAAACGTTTTTCGATGCGTTTGGCCAAGCCCTTGAGCAAGCCCTGACGCTGTGAGGCACGCAGGAAGCGCGGGAAAGCGTCGAGGATCATCAACAGCGAAGCCACCTCGGCACTCGCCGCCAACGCCGGATAGGCTTCGGCCATTTGCGCCATGCGCCGTTGCGCCGCGTCGGGTTGATCATGCTTGAGCAGATAAGCTGCCAGTACCTCGCGATCACGCCATGGCGTGGTCAATTGGCCGACCGCCGAGGCGGCGTCTTCCAGTTGCTCGACACCGGGCAAACCGCGCAATGGCCGCAACAGGCTGCGCAAGCGCCGCACCGTGGTGCGAAGATCATGCAGCGCTTCGGGGTCGGTGCGCGCAGTCAATCGCGCCTGACAGGCCAGCAGCCGCACCTCCAGACTCAGGACATGAGCCACCAACCGGTCAACCAACGCAGACATCACTTGCTCCTGATTCAAATGGCTGTGAAGAACATGCTGCCGTCCCGTGAACGCAGCCTCCTTGCTTCACGTCAGCAGCTTAGCGGCCGGCGCGGGATTCGCGAATGTAGAACCGCGCTTTCTCGGCTTTGTTGCTGCAACCTTCAAAGCCCTCGAATTGTTGCTGAGTCTTGGCAGCGGTCAGCAACGACAGGGCTTTGGAATAGCTGACCGTGCCGGCAAAACCTTCGGCCTTGGCCAGATCGAGCTCGTGCCACGCCGCATCGAGCTGGCTGCCGCAGCTGTCGCGGTAAGCGGTTTTACCGGCGCAACCGGCCAATACCAGAGCCATCAACGGCACACAGATCCAGGCTTTCATCACTCACACCTCAAAATAGGTCAACAGTCGTGCAGGTAAGACGGTAAGGCTGCGAAAAAGTGCCTTGCCGGCGGGTGAAACCGCGCAACTGAGAAGGATAGCGCTGAAGGGTCATGCAGTATCGAAAAAACGACGTCACCGCCGCACTCAACGACCTCGGCGATTGAGCCAGCCCGACGATGGGTGCATTGTGCAACCTTGTCGGGAGGAAGTTTGATGAAAAAGCGTGTCGCACTGGTGCTGGGCTCCGGTGGCGCCCGGGGTTATGCCCATATCGGAGTCATTGAAGAGATCGAACGACGCGGTTATGACATCGCCTGCATTGCCGGATGTTCGATGGGCGCGGTGGTTGGCGGGATCTATGCCGCCGGCAAACTCGACGTCTACAAGAACTGGATCGAAAGTCTCGACTATCTGGATGTGCTGCGGCTGGTCGACGTGAGTTTCCGACTCGGCGCGATTCGCGGCGAAAAGGTCTTCGGGCAGATCCGCAAGATCGTCGGCGAGATCAACATCGAAGACTTGCGCATCCCCTACACCGCCGTCGCCGCCGACCTTACCAACCAACAGGAAATCTGGTTCCAGGAAGGCTGCCTGCATCAGGCGATGCGCGCCTCGGCGGCGATTCCGAGTCTGTTCACGCCGGTGATGCAAGGCAATCGCATGCTGGTCGACGGCGGTATTCTCAACCCGCTGCCGATTGTGCCGGTGGTGTCGAGCCACTGTGATCTGATCATTGCGGTCAACCTCAACTCGACCAACCAGCGTCACTACAAATTGCCGGTGATCCAGCGCCCGGCCGCGTTTCGTTCGCGCTTCGACAGCCTGATCAGTTCGCTGGGATCGAAGATGCCGTTCCGCCGAACACAGGCCGAGCAACTGTTACGGCTTGAGCAGGAAGCGCTGCGCGCCGAGGCGGCGGATATCAATCCATGGCTTGAAGGCGCCGAGCCGGAGAGCCAGCAACCCGCCGCCGCACCCGAACGTGAAGGCGCACCGAAATCGGCGACCGGTTCGTTCATCATCGATAACGTCGGGCCAGCCTCGCTGCTGGATTTGATCAACCAGAGTTTCGAGGTGATGCAGACCTCGCTGGCGCAGTACAAGATTGCCGGGTATCCGCCGGATATTCTGATTAACGTGCCGAAGCGGGTGTGCCGGTTTTTCGAGTTTTACAAGGCGCCGGAGTTGATCGCATTGGGACGGGAGATTGCGCGGGATACGCTGGATCGGTATGACAGTGAGCAGGGATGACTGGCTAAAATTCTTCATTGAATTTGAGGGCCTCTTCGCGAGCAAGCTCGCTCCCACAATTGGAATGCACTCCCCTGTGGGAGCGAGCTTGCTCGCGAAAGCGCCAGATCGGCCAATACAAAACTACAGGCCGTTCTCACTCAACAACCGATAACCAACCCCGGCTTCAGTGACAATAAACCGCGGCCGCGTCGGATCATCCGCCAGTTTCTGCCGCAAATGCCCCACCACAATCCGCAGATAATGGCTGTCTTCGGTATGGGTCGGCCCCCAGATATCCTTGAGCAATTGCTGCTGGGTAATCACTCGCCCCGGATGCCGCGCCAGTTGCGCCAGCACCGCGTATTCCTTGCGGGTCAGCGCCACTTCGACGCCGTCGAGCAACACCCGCCGATAGGCCAGATCCACCGTTAGCGGACCGAAATTCAACGCGGCTTGCTGGGCCTCCCCCGCGGGGGCCTGACGCAACAAGGCGCGAACCCGAGCGAGGAACTCCTGAATGCCGAACGGCTTGGTCACGTAGTCATTGGCGCCGCCATCCAGCGCCTGGACTTTCTGCCCTTCGCTGGCGCGCACCGACAGCACCAGCACCGGCGTCGTTGCCCACTCGCGAAACTCGCGCAGCACTTGCTGGCCGTCCATGTCCGGCAAGCCGAGGTCGAGCACCAGCAAATCCGGTTTGTTCAGCGCCGCCTGCGCCAACCCTTCGGCACCGGTGCCAGCCTCGAGCACTTTGTAGCCTTGGGAAGCGAGGCTGATGCGCAGGAATTTGCGGATCTGCGGTTCGTCGTCGATCACCAAAATGGTCGCGGTCTGGCTCATGAATTCACATCAACATAAAAGAGTGGCAAGAGAGTAGCGCAGTCGCCATCAGGCTTCATCGTCCATCCCCGGTTGCGTCTGCAAGGGCAAATGCAGGGTGATGCAAGTGCCGCGTCCGTCGATGCCGTCGGCGACGCTGATGCGCCCGCCGTGCGCACCGACCATGCCCTGACAGATTGCCAGCCCGAGGCCGGTGCCCTGACCGCCGCGATCACCCCGGGCAGCGGTGTAGAACATGTCGAAAATCTTCGCCCGCTCGTCCTCGGGAATCCCCGGCCCTTCATCGCTGACCGAGAAGAAAATCTCTTGGTCACTCGCGCCTGCGTTCAGTTGCAAGCGACCGTGAGCGGGTGAGAAACGTGCGGCGTTTTCCAATACATTGACCAGCGCCTGCTCGATCAGCGCCGCATGCACGAACAACAGCGGTAACTCGGCCGGCACATCAGTGCTGACCTGCAGCGGCGCCAGCACTGCACGCAGACGATTGAGCGAACTGCCGACGATGTCGGCGGGCGACACCCAGTCCCGCGCGAGCTTCAGCGCACCGTGGCCAAGGCGCGTCATGTCGAGCAGATTCTGGATGTAGCGGTCGAGGCGCTCGGCTTCATCGCGAGTGCCTTCGAGCAGTTCACGCCGATCTTCCAGCGGGATTGCTTCGCCGAGGGCCAACAGGCTGTCGATACTGCCGCGCATGGCGGTCAGCGGCGTGCGCAAGTCGTGGGATACCGACGCCAGCAACGCACTGCGCAGTTGTTCGGTTTCACCGTGCAGGCGCGCGGCTTCCAGATCATCGGCCAACTGCGCGCGCGCCAGCGCCTGGGCGAGCGGCTGACTCAACGCGGTGAGCAAGCGTCGACGCTGGCCACTCAAAGTCTGGCCTTCTTTGGCGCAGACACCGAGCAGCACCAGCGGCCCGTCCTCAACCGATAACGGCCACCACCACCAGCGCCCGAACGGCAGCGTGCCGGTGCCCATGCCCGCCGGTTGATCGTGTTGCCAGGCCCAGTCAGCGGCGGCGCGTTCGGACTCAGTAAACTCCAACGGCCCGCCGGTCTCGACCTTCCAGCCGCCCTGCCCGTCACGATTGAGCAGACACAATTGCAGATCGCTCCAGCCGTTGAGGTGTTGCGCGGCGGCGCTGACCACGGCTTGGCGATCGGTAGCGGCAGTGAGTTTGCGCGACAGGTCGAGCAGCTCGGTGGTTTCTTCCTGGGTATCGCGCAAGGCCTGCAATTGCCGACGCTGACGCGCCGCGAGGTTACCGGTGAGCGCCGCCATCAGCAGGAAAAACAGCAAGGTCAGCACGTCTTCTTCGCGCTGGATGCTGAAGGAAAAATTCGGTGGAATGAACAGAAAATCGTAGGTCAGAAACGACAACGCCGCACAGGCCAGCGCCGGGCCGAGACTGCTGCGCACCGCCACCAGCAACACCGCCGCGAGGAACACCAGCGAGATGTTCGGCAGCGGCAGCACACTCGACACCGCCCACGCCAGAGCACTGGCCAACACTGTGGCAACCAGCGCCAGCGCATAGTCGAACCACACCAGTGTCAGCGGGTTTCGCGGCCGCGATTGCGGGCGTTCATGATCATTGTCGAGGACGTTGATTTCCAGACCATGTGCCTGACGCAACAGACGCGCGGCCAAGCCACCACCGAACAGTCGACGCCGCCAACTCGGCCGGGACTGGCCGACCAGCACCAGACTGGCACGGCGCTCGGCGGCGTGCTGGACCAAGGTTTTCGCGACTTCACCGGCGCGTAGTAAAACCACTTCCCCCCCGAGGCGCTCAGCCAGTTGCTGAGCACTTTGCAGACGCAGACGTGATTGCTCGTCGCGCACCGCGCCGTTATCGACGTGCACCAGACTCCACGGCAGATGCCGGCGCTGAGCAACTCGACAGGCATGCCGAACCAGGCGTTCGGCCTGTGCATCGCCATCGACGCCAACCAGCAATCGGCCACGCACCGCCGGGGCAGCCTGACCGAGCTGGCGATAGCCTTGGGCGAGATCGTTATCGACCTGCGCGGCGGCGGTTTGCATCGCCAGTTCGCGCAATGCGGTGAGGTTGGTCTGGGTAAAAAATGCATCGATCGCTGCACGCGCCTGCTCCGGCACGTAAACCTTGCCTTCGCGCAGACGCTCGAGCAATTCGCGTGGCGGCAGGTCGATCAGCAGCAGCTCGTAGGCTTCTTGCAGGACCCAATCCGGCAGGGTTTCGCGCACTTGCACACCGGTGATGCCGCGCACCTGATCGTTGAGACTTTCCAGGTGCTGGACGTTGACCGTGGTGAACACGTCGATGCCGGCGGCGAGCAATTCCTGAATGTCTTGCCAACGTTTCGTGTGACGACTGCCGGGGGCGTTGCTGTGGGCCAGTTCATCCACAAGCACAAGCTTCGGCCTGGCCGCGAGAATGCCGTCGAGGTCCATTTCTTCGAGCATCACGCCACGGTATTCGGAGCGCACCAGCGGCTGCTGCGGCAAGCCACCGAGCAACGCTTCGGTTTCGGCGCGGCCGTGGGTTTCGACCACGCCGGCGAGGACTTTCACGCCTTGGCGAAGCTGCGTGTGGGCGGCTTGAAGCATGGCGTAGGTTTTGCCGACACCGGGGGCGGCGCCGAGGAAAACCTTCAGGCGGCCACGGCCGTCACGGGGCAGGTCTGCTAACAGTGCGTCGGCGCGGCCGGAGTCGCTCATGCTTGATGTTCTCTCTTGCTGATAGTTATGCGGTGTTCTTTCGGCCCTATTCGCGAGCAGGCTCGTTCCCACATTTGGAACGCATATCCCTGTGGGAGCGAGCCTGCTCGCGAATGGCCGCGCCGCCGATCTACAATTTTTCCAATGCCATGTTCAGCGCCAGCACATTCACCACCGGCGGCCCTACCAGCGGCTGTTCGATATGCGCATCGAGCAGTTGCTGCAAGGTCGACACTGGCAGGTTTCGCGCCTGCGCGACACGCGCCAGTTGATAGGCAATTGCTGCCGGTGGCAAGTGCGGATCGAGGCCGCTGCCGGAGGTGGTCAGCAAGGCCAACGGCACCGGACCCTGGCCGGGAACCTGCAATTTGTTGGCGTCATCGATCACCCGCGTGGCGAGTGCCGGATTGCTCGGCGCGAGGTTGCTGGCGCTGCTGGAAACGGTAGCAAACGCACCGGCGGAAGGACGTGGGTGGAACCATGCATCGCCGACGAAATCCTGGGCGATCAGGGAGGAACCACGGACTTTGCCATCGGCGTCGTGCACCAGGCTGCCGTTGGCTTGTTCGGGAAAGGCGACTTGTGCGACACCGGTTACCACCAGTGGATAGGCGACGCCGGTGACCAGGGTCATCAGCACCAGCAGGCTCAGGGCCGGACGTATCATTGTGGACATTTCAGGATCCTCGAATTCGTTGGGCAAACTTTTGCGGGGTGTCAGGAAGATCTTTTCCCCCTCACCCCAGCCCTCTCCCCCGAGGGGGCGAGGGGGAAAGGGAGCCGATTTCTGTGCTTTTCAAAACCTGAGTTCGGCTCGATATTTCAGGTCGGTGTAGCTCTCGTAAACACCTCGGTCAGTCCCCTCTCCCCCCGGGAGAGGGTTAGGGTGAGGGGCTGCGATATCAGCCTCACACCAGATGCAGCGCCGTGAGCAGCATGTCGATCGCCTTGATCCCCACGAACGGCACCAGAATCCCGCCCAACCCGTAAATCAACAGATTGCGTCGCAGCAAGGCCGCCGCACTCGCTGCCTGCACGCGAACCCCGCGCAGCGCCAGCGGAATCAGCACGACGATGATCAAGGCATTGAAGACAATCGCCGAGAGAATCGCGCTCTGCGGACTGGTCAGTTGCATGATGTTCAGCACGCCCAATTGCGGATAGATCGAGGCGAACAGCGCCGGCAGGATCGCGAAGTATTTGGCCACGTCGTTGGCAATGGAAAAGGTCGTCAGCGCACCACGGGTCACCAGCAATTCCTTGCCGATCTGCACCACGTCGAGCAGCTTGGTCGGGTCGCTGTCGAGGTCGACCATGTTCGCCGCTTCGCGTGCTGCTTGCGTGCCGTCATTCATCGCCATGCCAACGTCAGCCTGGGCCAGCGCCGGGGCATCGTTGGCACCGTCACCGCACATCGCAACCAGACGACCATCGTTCTGCTCGTGACGAATGCGCGCGAGTTTCTTCTCCGGCGTGGCTTCGGCGAGAACGTCATCGACGCCCGCTTCTGCAGCGATGGCAGCCGCAGTCAGCGGGTTGTCGCCGGTGACCATCACGGTGCGAATCCCCAGCTTGCGCAGCTCGGCAAAGCGCTCGCGAATACCCGGTTTGACCACGTCCTTGAGGTGGATCGCGCCAAGCAGTTTGCCGTCGGCACAGACCAGCAACGGCGTGCCGCCGCTCTGGGCGATCTTGTCGATTTCCCGCGACAGGGCCGGGGCCAGATCCGAACGTTTCTGGCCGAGGAAACTCAACAGCGAATCCACCGCACCTTTGCGATAGACACGACCTTGATAGTCGACGCCGGACAACCGCGTTTCAGCGCTGAACGGCACCGCGGTCAGGGTTTCCAGCGCCGGCTCAGACTGCGGGTGCAGACCGCGCAGGTATTCAACGATGGATTTACCCTCAGCGGTTTCGTCGGCCAGCGAGGCAAACAACGCACCTTCAGCCAGATCACGACCATTCACACCCGGCGCGGCATACACCGCGCTGCAACGACGATTACCGAAGGTGATGGTGCCGGTCTTGTCCAGCAACAACACATGCACGTCACCCGCCGCTTCCACTGCGCGACCCGACTTGGCGATCACGTTAAGGCGCACCAGACGATCCATCCCGGCAATACCGATCGCCGACAGCAGACCGCCGATGGTGGTCGGAATCAGCGTGACCAGCAGCGCCACCAGAAACACCAGCGGCAGGCTGCCGTTGGCGAAATGGGCGAATGGTTGCAGGGTCACGACCACCAGCAGAAAGATCAGGGTCAGACCGATCAGCAGGATATCCAGCGCCACTTCGTTCGGGGTCTTCTGGCGTTTGGCGCCTTCGACGAGTGCGATCATGCGGTCGAGGGTCGACTCACCGGGATTGGCGGTGATCTGCACCAGCAGCCAGTCGGACACCAGTCGTGTGTTGCCGGTGACGGCCGATCGGTCGCCGCCGGACTCGCGAATCACCGGCGCCGATTCACCGGTGATCGCCGCTTCGTTGACCGCCGCGATGCCTTCAATGACTTCGCCGTCACCGGGGATCATCTCCCCCGCTTCGACACGCACCACATCACCTTTGCGCAGACTCGCGGCTGGCACCACTTGAAAGCTGCCATTGGCCAGTTTGCGGCGGGCGCTGAGGCCTTCACTACCCGCCTTGAGGCTGTCGGCGCGGGCCTTGCCACGACCTTCGGCCAAGGCTTCGGCGAAGTTGGCGAACAGCACGGTGAACCACAGCCACAAGGCGATTTGCGCAGCGACGAAGGTCGGCACGTCGGCATCGGGAATGAAGCACAGCACGGTGGTGAAAATCGCCGTCAGCTCAACCACCAGCATCACCGGCGAGCGCTTCAGTTGCCGAGGGTCGAGCTTGACGAAGGCTTGCACCAGCGCCGGCCGCCACAGGGCCGAGATCGCGGTTTTCGCTTGTTCCGGCGCCTTGACGGCGGCGGGTTTGATTGCGGGCATATTCATCATTCAGTCCTCAGAAGCCCATGCTCAGGTGTTCGGCAATCGGGCCGAGCGCCAGGGTTGGCAGGAAGGTCAGGCCGCCCACCAGCAAAATGGTCACGGTCAACAGGGTCACGAACAGCGGGCCATGAGTCGGGAAACTGTTCTGCCCGATCGGCGCGGTTTTCTTCATCGCCAGGCTGCCGGCCAAGGCCAGAACCGGAAGGATGTAACCGAAGCGACCGATCAACATGCCCAGGCCCAGCATCAGATTGTGGAACGGGGTGTTGGCGCTCAGACCACCGAATGCCGAGCCGTTGTTGGCGCTGGCCGAGGTGTAGGCGTAGAGCAACTGACTGAAACCGTGTGGACCAGGGTTGCTGATGGTCGCCGCAGCACTGGGAACCGCTGCAGCAATCGCACCAAGCACCAGCACGCCGACCGGCATGACCAGCAGGGTCACCACCAGCAATTGCACCTCACGCGCCTGGAGTTTCTTGCCGAGATATTCCGGCGTACGGCCGATCATCAAACCGGCGAGGAACACCGCGATCAGCACGTTGAGCAACATGCCGTAGAGCCCGGCACCGACGCCGCCGAAGATCACTTCGCCGACCATCATGTTGACCAGCGCGACCATACCGCTGAGCGGGTTGAGGCTATCGTGCATGCCGTTGACCGAGCCGTTCGAAGCCGCCGTCGTCGTCACCGACCACAGCACGGTGGCGGTGGTGCCGAAGCGCGCTTCCTTACCTTCCAGCGGTGCCGTCTGTTCAACGGCAGCGTTGTTCAGGGTCGGATTCGGCTGATACTCGGCCCACAGCGAGGTCGCGCCGCCGATCAGGAACAGCGCCAGCATGCAGGCGATGATCGCGCGGCTCTGACGCAGGTCCTTGACGTAGTGGCCGAAGGTGAACACCAGCGCCACCGGAATCAGAATGATCGAAGCGACTTCGAACAAGTTGCTCCACGCGGTCGGGTTCTCGAACGGATGCGCCGAGTTGACGCCGAAGAAGCCACCGCCGTTTGTGCCCAGTTGCTTGATCGCAATCTGACTGGCCGCCGGGCCGAGCGGGATCACTTGATCAACGCCTTGCATCGTCACCGCGTTCACATACTGCGCAAAGGTCTGTGGCACGCCCTGCCAGACCAGATACAGCGCCAGCAACAAGCACAGCGGCAGCAAGCCGTAGAGGGTGGCTCGGGTCATGTCGACCCAGAAGTTGCCGAGGGTTTTCGTCGACTTGCGGCCGATGCCACGGCACAGCGCAACCAGCACGGCGAGGCCGGTAGCGGCGCTGACGAAGTTCTGTACGGTGAGGCCGACCATCTGGCTCAGGTAGCTGAGGGTCGCTTCACCGCTGTAGGACTGCCAGTTGGTATTGGTCATGAAACTGACCGCCGTGTTGAACGCCTGCGTCCATTCCTGGCCCGGCAGATTTTGCGGGTTCAGCGGCAAGTGATCCTGAAACAACAGGATCGCGAACAGCAGCAGGAAACCGGCGAGGTTGAACGCCAGCAGTGCCAGCGTGTACTTCTGCCAGCTCTGTTCAGCCTGCGGATCGACTCCGGCGATACGGTAGCAACCGCGCTCGACCGGGCCGAGAATCGGGGTCAGCCAGGTGCGCTGGCCTTCCATCACTTTGTAGTAGAAGCGCCCGAGGAACGGCGCCGGCAGCAAGACCAGCGCGAAAAACGCGAGGATCAGCCAATAGTCATAACTGTGCATAGCCGCTCCTAGTTCCGATCCGCGCGCAACAGCGCAACCAACAGATAAATGAACAGCCCCACTGCCAATAGCAGTGACACCCCGTCCAGAACGCTCATGGAAGATCTCCGTGTTACGGCGTATTGCCGCGTGTGGAGGCATTGTCGGAAAGGAGGCTGTAAAGGAACGAGAGCGAGGGTGTTGGCTGGGCATAAAGAAAGCGTAAAGAGTGAGTTTATGCGGGCGTTACAGCAGGTTTTTGCGCCGTCAGGCCGGGCCTCTTCGCGAGCAGGCTCGCTCCCACAATTTGAAATGCATTCCCCTGTGGGAGCGAGCCTGCTCGCGAAGACGGCATAACGAGCAACATCGCACTCAACTGGCGCACTAAAAGCAGCGATTCCCCCGCGAACATCCCCGATACGACAGCTTTCAACTCATTACGACTTGTTTCACCGCAATGGCACGCCCGCTGCAAACGCCCTCCGCTGAGCTTTCCAAACCGTTCAGGGAGCAAACGCATGAACACACAACTCAAACCCACGCTGGGCACGTTGCACCTGTGGGGCATTGCGGTGGGGCTAGTGATTTCCGGGGAGTATTTCGGCTGGAGTTACGGCTGGGGCGTCGCCGGGACATTGGGTTTCCTGGTGACCTCGTTCATGGTCGCGACCATGTACACCTGTTTCATCTTCAGTTTCACCGAACTCACCACCGCGATTCCTCACGCAGGCGGGCCGTTTGCCTACAGTCGCCGCGCCTTCGGTGAAAAAGGTGGATTGATTGCCGGTCTGGCGACGCTGATCGAATTCGTCTTCGCACCACCGGCCATTGCCCTGGCGATTGGCGCCTACCTCAATGTGCAGTTTCCGGCACTCGATCCGAAACACGCAGCCGTCGGCGCCTACATTGTGTTCATGGGCCTGAACATTCTTGGGGTGAAACTGGCGGCGACCTTTGAGTTGATTGTTTGCGTGCTGGCCGTGGCTGAATTGCTGGTGTTCATGGGCGTGGTCGCCCCTGCGTTCAGCTTCAGCAACTTCGCCCTCAATGGCTGGGCGGGATCTGACGTGTTTGGCGCGCCGGCGATTGCCGGGATGTTCGCGGCCATTCCGTTTGCAATCTGGTTTTTCCTCGCCATCGAGGGTGCGGCAATGGCTGCCGAAGAAGCCAAGGATCCGAAACGCACGATTCCCAAGGCGTACATCAGCGGCATTCTGACGTTGGTACTGCTGGCGATGGGCGTGATGTTCTTTGCCGGTGGTGTCGGTGACTGGCGCACCCTGGCCAACATCAACGACCCGCTGCCGCAAGCCATGAAAACCGTGGTTGGCGACAACTCCGGCTGGTTGCACATGCTGGTGTGGATCGGCCTGTTCGGGTTAGTGGCGAGTTTTCACGGCATCATCCTTGGTTACTCGCGGCAGTTCTTCGCTCTGGCCCGCGCCGGTTATCTACCGGCCTCGCTGGCGAAACTCTCACGCTTCCAGACGCCGCACCGCGCCATCATTGTCGGCGGCATCATCGGCATCGCCGCGATTTACAGCGACGGTCTGATCAACCTGGGCGGCATGACCCTCACCGCCGCGATGATCACCATGGCCGTGTTCGGCGCCATCGTGATGTACATCATGAGCATGCTCAGCCTGTTCAAACTGCGTAAATCGGAACCGAATCTGGAGCGTACTTTCCGCGCGCCGTGCTATCCGTTGATACCACTGATTGCATTGGTGCTGGCGGTGGTGTGTCTGGTGGCGATGGCCTGGTTCAACGCGCTGATCGGGTTGATCTTCCTCGGCTTCATGGCAGTCGGTTTCGGCTACTTCCTGTTGACCGGACAACTGCGTGCCAACGCACCGGCCGATGCGATGCTGACAGGTAATTGAGGGATTTCGGGTGTACCGGGTGCAAGCGGCCTAGAATGGAACCACTGCGAAGTCACTTCGCTCAAACGTGGTATGCAGCGTCGCACGGCGAAATCCTCGCCCGTCGACCTGCCCTTAAGGAGAGCCGTTATGCCTTGGTATGCCTGGTTGATTCTGGTGGTAGCAATCGGCTCGATCGTCGGCGGATTGATGATGTTGCGCGACACCGCCAACAAGGTCGATCTGACCGATGAAGAACGCCGACGCGTTGCCCAACGCAATGCCGAAGCTGATGCCAAAGATGCACAAGACCGTTGAACACAACCCCGCCTGATCGGCGGGGTTTGTGCTTTTTATAGCCATTGGACCTATCTGCACGCTTTTAAGAAGTAGAAGTACAGTCACCATCTAATTTTCCTTGGTTAAGATGGGGACATTGTTGCGGAGAGTTTCAAATGCGTTATTCGCAGGATCATAAAGCCCAGACCCATCAGCGCATCATCAAGGAGGCTTCGGCACGCTTTCGCAAGGACGGAATCGGCGCTACCGGTCTGCAACCCCTGATGAAAGCGCTGGGCTTGACCCATGGCGGTTTCTATTCACATTTCAAATCCAAGGACGAGTTGGTCGAGAAGGCTTTGCAAGAAGCCGGCAACCAGGTCGACGGGTTGTGTGCGGAGATTTTTTCACAGGACAACCCGCTTGATGTGTTCATCGAGACGTACCTGTCCGAATGGCATCAAACGTCGCCCCATGAAGGCTGTCCGTTACTGACCATCTCTTCGGAGCTGGGCCTGCGTGGGCAACCGAGTCCCACCAGTGACGTGGTCCTCAACGCACGGCTGGAGCAGATCGAGAACAGCCTCGAAGGTAAGAACAGCGCTGACCGCGCCATCGTTATCATGTCGACACTGGTCGGCGCGCTGCTGCTGTCACGCAGCGTCGCGGATGTCGAGTTTGCGCAACGCATCCTCGATGTCACCCGCGATCACCTCAAGAACCGGGACTAAGCCTGCCAGCGCTTGAACAATACGCTGGCATTGACCCCGCCGAAGCCAAAACCGTTGGACAGTGCATATTCGATCGGAATTGACCGCGACTGGCCATGGACGATATCCACACCGGCACTCGCCGGATCCGGATTGTCGAAATTAAGCGTCGGTGGTACCACCTGATCACGAATCGCCAGTAGCGTGAAAATTGCTTCAAGCCCGCCTGCAGCGCCGAGCAAATGACCGGTGGCTGACTTGGTCGAGGTCACGGCGATTTTATTCTGCGTGCCGAACAACGCTTTGATCGCCGCCAGTTCGCCGAGGTCGCCCACCGGAGTCGAAGTTGCGTGAGCATTAAGATGCTGCACCTGATCCGGCGCAATACCTGCCTGCGCCAGCGCCAGCGTCATTGCCCGCCGCGCCCCGCTGCCATCTTCAGGCCCGGCGGTCAGGTGATAGGCGTCAGCGCTGGTGCCATAACCGACCAGTTCCGCCAGCGGTGTCGCACCACGAGCCAGGGCATGCTCAAGGGATTCGATCACCAACAGGCCCGCGCCCTCGCCCATGACAAAACCGTCACGCCCGCTGTCGAACGGTCGCGACGCGCGCTCCGGGGTGTCGTTGTAACCGCTCGAGAGTGCCCGCGCTGCCGCAAAACCGGCCAGACTGACGCGGTCGATGCAGGCTTCCGCGCCGCCGCACACGGCAATATCCGCTTCGCCGGCGCGGATCAATCGCGCCGCATCGCCAATCGCTTGAACACCCGCAGCGCACGCCGTCACCGGCGCACCCAAAGGCCCCTTGAGGCCGTGTTGAATGGACACGTGCCCTGCCGCGAGATTGACCAGAAACGACGGAATGGTGAACGGCGACAAACGCCGAGGACCACGGCTGTCGGTGGTGCGTACAGCGTCGGCAATCGCACCGAAACCACCGACACCGGAACCGATGATCGTTGCGGTACGCTCTTGGTGTTTGCTCTCTGACGGATGCCAGCCAGCCTGCTCCAGCGCCTGCCGGGCAGCCTCCATGGCGAACAGAATGAAGCGGTCCATCTTCTTCTGTTCCTTGGGTGGCGTGGCGCGATCCGGATCAAATCCTGCTTCAGCGTCCTCTTCCAGCGTCGGCACCGCGCCGCCAACTCGCGTGGGCAAATCAGCGACCACTGCTTCAGGCAGGTTACGCAAACCAGAACGCCCGGCCAGCAAACGCTGCCATACGACTTCAAGATCGCTGCCCAAGGGTGAAACCAGGCCCATGCCCGTGACGACTATTCGACGCGAATCCATACCGTGGTGACCTCTGATCAATTCAATTTCCGGACTTGTAACGTTGAGCTGCCGAGCTGCGGGAAAGGTTCGGCGCCATGACATGGCGAGCAGCAACAAAGGCGTGCCATTCGCCTGCATCAGGCAGCGAAGGAATGGTGATCAACTCGCCCTGATCCAGACCGGCCAGCGCCGCATCGACCATTTCGTCCGGGTCCATGACCATTTCTGCCGGAATAGCACTGGCATCGATACCGGAGCGTTCCCAGATTTCGGTGCGGGTCACACCCGGCAGCACGGCCTGGACCTGTACTCCGGTGCCTTCGAGTTCGCTGTTCAGTGATTGGGTGAGGCTCAGTACATAAGCTTTACTGGCGCTGTAGGTAGCGTTGAAGCGCTCCGGAAACAGCGCCACCACAGAGGCGATGTTGATGATCGTGCCGCGACCGGCTTTGGCAAAACCTGCCGCAGCAGCCGATGCCAATCGGGTGACCGTGGTGACATTGAGCTGAATCAAACGCTCCAGCTTCTCTGGATCGGCATTGGCCAGCAGACCATCCGCGGCAACACCCGCGTTGTTGACCAACAAACTGATACTCGAATCGCTGCGCAGACGCTGCTCCAGCCTGACCACGTCATCCTTGTGCGTGAGATCCGCCTTGAGTACCTCAACCTGAACACTGTGGGCATCACGCAATTGACTCGCGGTGTTGTCCAGACGCTCCTGATCACGAGCGACCAGCAATAGATCAAAACCGCGTGCGGCCAACCGCTGAGCGTAAATCGCACCGATACCGGAAGATGCCCCCGTTACCACTGCCGTACCTTGAGACTGGACAGAATTCATGACAATGCTCCTGAAATACCTGAGAGGACAAACAATCTCTGATGTGTAATCGATGCAGAAGACGCCAAATTATTATAGGCATAATCTCAGCTCAATATGATAGCCGTAATTTTTACTGATCCGACCAACATCCGCGTGTCTTCCCGTTGTGCCCTATCAGGCAAAACAAAAAGGCCGGTCAATGACCGGCCCCCTGGCGTTGAATAATCAGCTTAGTTGACTTCCAGCTTCTCGCGATTGCGATCCAGAATGGCCTTGCCGATCCCCTTTACTTCCAGCAGCTCATCGACCGAGGCAAAGGGACCATTTGTTTCGCGATACGTAACAATCGCCTTCGCCTTGGCCTCACCTACGCCGGACAATTCTTTCTGCAAGGTTGCCGCATCGGCGTCGTTAAGATCGATTTTTGTACTCTGTGAAATCGCGGCAGAATGCGTAACCAAAGGCGCCTTTTCAGATACCAAAGGTGCGACAGGCGCCGCAATAGTGGCGATTGAAGCACTGCTGAGAAAGGCAAAAATCAGCGAATAAAAGTAACCCGTACGCATTGATGAAGCTCCATGTCATCGTTTGAGAAAGCAGCTTTTCCGAAGCTGCTCCTCAAACTTAGGTCATGGCAGGCGCATGTCAAAAATGCGTGAGTTACAGAATGTGAAACAATCAAGGCTCCAGCCGGCGCTGCTGATGGATCCAGTCGACGATTTCACCGTCAGGCGTGTAGCCACTGACCGTTTCGCGCAGAAGCTGACGGACCCTGGCGTAATCATCTTCCTCAACCGCCATAAGCAGTTCGCTCAACCGTGCTTTCAATATTTCCCACGGCAGGTGATCTTCATTGGCAGTCATGATCATTGGGTGGGGTGTGGCGGCAACGTTGTCGCCGATCAACAGCTCCTCGTAGAGCTTTTCGCCAGGACGCAGCCCTGTGAACTCAATGGAGATATCACCCTGTGGATTGCGATCGGAACGAATGCTCAGACCAGACAGGTGAATCATTTTCTCGGCGAGTTCAACGATTTTCACCGGTTCCCCCATGTCCAACACGAAAACATCTCCACCCTGCCCCATCGAACCGGCCTGGATAACCAGTTGTGCGGCCTCCGGAATGGTCATGAAATAACGGGTGATTTTCGGGTGGGTGACGGTCAGCGGACCACCTGCTTTGATCTGGCTGTGAAACAGAGGGATCACTGATCCGGAGGAACCCAGCACATTGCCAAAGCGCACCATCGTGTAACGCGTTTTATTCACTCGCGAGACATTGGCCTTGTCACCGAATAGCACCGGTGCGACTTCGCGACTGAGCGCCTGAAGCGTGAGCTCCGCCAAGCGCTTGGTACTGCCCATCACATTCGTCGGCCGTACCGCCTTGTCGGTCGAGATCAGGACAAAGTTGGCAACCCCGGACTGCAAAGCTGCCTGCGCAGTATTGAGGGTACCTATCACATTGTTCAGTACGCCTTCAGCAACGTTGTGCTCAACCATCGGCACATGCTTGTAAGCGGCGGCGTGATACACCGTTTCGACCTGCCAGGTGGCCATCACATCGAGCAATTTGTGCTGATCACGAATAGACCCGAGAATCGGCAGCAACCTGACAGGCGTTGACTCCCGACGCCCACGCTGTTCGAGCTCGGAAAGAATGCTGTAGAGGTTGAACTCGCTGTGATCGAACAAAATCAGTGTGGTCGGATTCAGCGCGAATATTTGCCGACAGAGTTCGGCACCTATCGAACCGCCAGCTCCCGTAACCATGACGGTCTTTGCTTTGATGCAACGCTCAAGCAGATCAGGCTGCGCAGGGACTGCATCGCGACCCAACAAGTCGGCAATATCAACCTCCTGGATGTCTTCGACCTTTACCCTGCCGCTGGCCAAATCAGTGAAGTTGGGAACACTGCGCACATGGAGCGGAAAACTCTCCAGCAGATTCAGAATCTCCCTGCGGCGTGCTCTTGTCGAAGACGGTAGGGCCAGCAGTATTTCCTGCGCCCCCGTTTCATCGATCATTTGTTGAATATGCTTGGGTTTGTAGACCTGAAGTCCGGAAATGGACCGATCGGCAATCCCGGCATCGTCATCGATAAAAGCTACGGGGCGCATGACACGCCCCATTCGCAACGCCGCGACAAGCTGATTCCCGGCCACACCCGCGCCGTAGATAGCGACTTTGATAAGCCCGTCATCCCGACTCGTGAACGGAACGTGTTGAGCGGCATCGAACCAGTCGCCCATGAAATACTGGCGCATGCACAAACGCAATCCGCCGATGATGACAAGGCTGAGCCACCAGTAATTGAAAATGATCGAGCGAGGAATCACAGCCTGATGATTGCTGTACCAATAAACCACCAGGGCGAGAATCAATGAAGACAGACTGACCGCTTTGATAATGGCAATGAGCGCATCGTTACCGAAATAACGCATGACCGCCCGGTACATGCCGAACCGGATGAAAAGAGGCACTGCAATGACCGGCGCACAGACAAAAAGCCAGAAGTGGACCTTCAACGGGTTGTACATATCGTCGATGCCGAGACGTACGATAAAGGCCAACCACAGCGCGAGCCATACGAGCACGACATCCGTCGCGACCTGAATCAGCCTTTTCTGCCTGCGAGGCAGGCCAAGCAACAAAGTCCGTACCTTATCCATTACCCCTCTCTGAGCGTGACGCCCACTCCTTAATCACAGCGATCTTCATTGTACTCACCTCGCTGGAACAAGCAGAAACGAATAAAGCACTATCCGGACAAGCGCGCTGGCCGGTACGCTTTTTGCTTCATCCAGCGAGCGAGCATTTTACGTAAAGCCTCGCTACAATCGTAACCTAAGCGGCACAAGGAAATTGTCGTAAAATTGACGCGTCGGGCAGTACTTCGGAGTTTCCGCTGACGAGTTTCGCTGACATTTATGACCGCCCCGTCGCACTTCAATTGAAAACCCAATCGAATTCACGAGCCAAAATGTCCAAAAATATTACCGTTCATACACAGTCTGTGGACGCGGCGCGTCGAAGCTCATTAAAAAATCAGCGCCCTGTCGTAATTTGGCTGACTGGACTGAGTGGAGCCGGAAAATCCTCAGTGGCCAATGCACTGGAGCTGGCGCTATGTGAAGCAGGCAACCACACCTATCTGCTTGACGGGGATAATCTGCGCATGGGGTTGTGCAGGGATCTGGGATTCAGCGACGACAGCCGAGTGGAAAACATCCGGCGAGTTTCCGAGGTTTCCAAGCTCTTCATCGATGCCGGCCTGATTGTCATCACTGCATTTATTTCTCCATTCCACCGAGACAGGCAGTTGGCGCGGGAAGTAGTCGGCAATGAGTCGTTCATAGAGGTTTTCGTCGACGCTCCGCTGTCCGAGTGCAAGAGAAGGGACCCCAAGGGGCTCTACAAAAAAGCAGAGCAAGGATTGATCAAGAACTTCACCGGCATCGATTCTGCTTACGAGGCCCCTGAAAATCCTGAAATTCGCATCAACACACTCGAACATGATGTGAATACTTGCGTAGCGCAAATCCTCAAGTATCTGAAAGAAGTGTACATATGAAGTCTCTCGTAATTATCGGAGCCGGTTTTAGCGGGACCGTGGCAGCGATTGAATTTTTACGTACAGCACCTGAGGGTTCCACACTCCTTATTCTCAATCGTTCAGGACAATTGGCCAGAGGCCTTGCTTATGGCACTAACAGTGCGATACATCTTCTGAATGTACCTGCTGGCAATATGTCAGCAATTGTCACCGAACCTGACTCGTATCTTGATTACTGCAAATCTCAGGACAAGGACATCACTTCGAACTGCTTTACGCCTAGAAAAATGTATGGCGAGTATTTGGAGTCTTTGCTGACCAAAGCGGAGTCAGATGCGCGTGGACGCGTTGATTTCAAGCAGATCACCGGCAATGCCAAGCGCATTTCCCCGTTTGAGACAGGCGCCAGGATCGAACTGGATACCCGGGAAGTAATACTTGCGGACCAGATCATTCTTGCGCTCGGGCATTTTCCGCCACTGTCACCCGCAGCATTGCGTCCGCTACAGGATTCTCCGTGCTTCATCAAAGATCCTTGGTCGAACGATATATCGAAGCTCCGGGACAGTGACTCGCCAGTCTTGCTGGTCGGTGGAGGACTGACGGCGCTGGATGTGATCTCGAGTTTAAAAAAATCGAACCACACAGGCGAAATAACAATGCTTTCCCGGCGTGGTTTGCTCCCCATTCCACACAGAGTCAGCAGAGGTTCGACACACTCGCATCCTGAGCTTACTCTGGAACTGACGCAAAAAGTCCCCGACATTCTGGGTTATTTCCGCACGATCAGAAGTTATATAAGCAGCAACCCTGAAATGAATTGGCGAGATGTAATCGCGGCGATTCGTCCTATAACGCCCAAACTCTGGCTGAACCTTCCCGACAAGGAGCGCCGTAGATTCTTACGCCACCTGCAACCCTACTGGGATGTGCACCGCCACCGTGTGGCGCCTGCGACATATGAGGTATTTGATGCGAGCCTTAAAGTAAAAAAAATAAGGACTCTCGCAGGCCGCTTGCATTGCGCTGAAGAGATCGCATCCGGCGCCAAAGTATCGGTCAGATTACGAGGTGAGCAGCATCTGACAGATATGACCTTTAATTACATCATCAACTGCACCGGCCCGAATTCAAACCCTTCGCTTATAAATGAAGAGTTGATCAAAAACCTGGTGCTTGAAAACCTGATCAGCATTGACGCATACGGACTCGGAATCAACGTAACTCAGGATCTGGCAGTCATTGATCAGACAGGAAATGCTTCTTCCTGGCTGAGTTATGTAGGGCCGATGCTGAAAGCGAATCTATGGGAAGCGACCGCCGTCCCTGAGCTACGTATCCATGCGTCGGAAGTAGCGAAAAAAATTGTTAGATTATTCAATGAAGAAGCATTGAAAGCCTAGTCTGGTCAATTTCACACATCAACCCTCCCCGAGCGTACTGCCACCACAAGCATGGTATGCCAGGGGGAGGACTCGCTACTTCTGCTCAAGCGTCACTGGGGGCAGTTGTACAATAAACAGGAGAATCATTGGTAAAGATGGCACTCCAACGCAGGAACATTAATTTATTCAAAGCTGTGTCTACCCGTCCCCTATAGATACAACCATTACATTTTGCAGTGCGGTGCGTGGGAGCAATCAGACCTGTATAATCACTAACCATGCCGTTTAAACAAGGCCAATCTCCATAAAATTCAGGGACAACGGACTCACCTTTGGAAAATCAGTCATTTCTAAACGCCCCCGACCGCAAGCCACCTCCTCAGCGCTCTAAAGCAGTAATCGGGGTGTTGCTCTGCACATACAATGGTGAGCAATATCTTTCTCAGCAAATCGACTCGATCATCGATCAGTCCCATGAGAACTGGAAGATATACGTCTCTGATGACGGCTCAACTGATGATACTCTCCAAATACTTGAAAGCTATAAAAAGCAACTAGGCGAAGAGCGACTGCAAATCTTCCAGGGCCCTCAAGACGGTTTCGCCAAGAACTTCCTGTCATTGATCAATCGCGAAGAAATTGACGCAGATTATTTTGCATTTTCCGATCAGGACGACATTTGGCTCAAGGACAAACTCGAAAGAAGCTTACATCTCCTCTCAAACACTCCTGGCAATGCACCCAATTTATACTGCTCACGCACGTTATTATTTGGAAGCACGCAAACCAAAAGCGAAATGTCTCCGCTTTTTCAAGCCTTACCGAGTTTCAAAAATGCTTTGGTACAAAGCCTGGCCGGTGGCAACACCATGCTCATCAATCAACAAAGTCGTGAATTGCTGAAGCGTATCGACAGCAACCAGAAGATCATCTCCCACGACTGGATTACTTATCTGGTCGTAAGTGGATGTGGCGGCCATGTGGTCTATGATCCCGAGCCTACTGTTCTCTACCGGCAACACGAAAACAATTTGATAGGCGGAAACATGAACCTGCGCGAACGTGTGAGCCGATTGAGAAAGGTGCTGAGTGGTAGTTTCATCGAATGGAATGATCACAATCTGGTCATAATAAATTCCTTCAAAACATTATTAACCGAGCAGAACAAAGCCACACTTGAGATTTTTGAACAAGCAAGAAACAGCCATTTATTTGGGCGGATCGCACTCATCGTAAAGTCCGGTGTATATCGACAAACCGTGGCGGGCAATATCAGCCTGGCCCTTGCAACGATCTTGAACAAACTCTGACAGAACCTGCTGACAGAACGGGCTGTAACGCCTCCAGAACAGCCCTCTCCCTTCAGAAAAACAGCCTCGTTCGCCGCCGAAAATTTGACATCACTTGCACAGGTCCGAAACACCTCCCTCCGTTAGCCTCCTGAAGGCTAAAAATTCATTCGAACAGTGCAATAGCCTCCTGCATATCGTAAAATCGAAGGTCGAGTCGGATTGAACCGATGAACATTTTAGCTAACGCGATAATGTTAAAAAAAGCTTTGGAAAGTACCTCGTGTCTGGAGACCACAAATGAAAGCCGTTATTACAGGAATCACTGGTCAGGATGGCGCCTACCTGGCGCAGCTCCTGCTTGAAAAGGGCTATACCGTATTTGGCACCTATCGCAGGACCAGTTCTGTCAATTTTTGGCGCATTGAAGAACTAGGCATCGAAAATCATCCGAATCTGCATTTGGTCGAATATGATTTGACTGACCTCTCCGCAAGCATTCGCCTGCTGGAATCCACCGAGGCTGTTGAAGTTTACAACTTGGCGGCACAAAGTTTTGTTGGAGTGTCTTTCGACCAGCCTCTCACTACAGCAGAGATTACAGGCTTGGGCGCAGTGAATTTGCTCGAAGCTATCCGTATCGTTAACAAGAAAATTCGCTACTACCAGGCGTCGACATCGGAGATGTTTGGTAAAGTTCAAGCTATTCCGCAAAAAGAAGACACGCCTTTCTATCCAAGAAGCCCGTATGGCATTGCCAAACTATACGCACACTGGATGACCATCAACTACAGAGAGTCGTATGATATTTTTGCGACAAGCGGAATATTGTTCAATCATGAATCCCCGCTTCGTGGCAGAGAGTTCGTGACTCGAAAAATTACCGATGCCGTTGCTAAAATCAAACTTGGTAAACAAAAAACTCTAGAACTTGGCAACATGGATGCCAAGCGCGACTGGGGTTATGCCAAGGAGTATGTCGAAGGCATGTGGAGAATGCTCCAGGCGGAGACACCGGACACATTTGTTCTGGCAACTAATCGTGCAGAAACGGTCCGTGACTTCGTTTCTCTGGCTTGTAAAGCCGTAGATATCAATCTTGCCTGGGAAGGAAACGGCGAGCAGGAAAAAGGTATCGATACAGCTACAGGCAATACGATTGTATCGGTGAACCCGAAGTTCTACCGCCCTACCGAGGTAGATCTGTTACTGGGCGACGCCACCAAGGCCAAGGAAACCCTCGGCTGGGAAGCAAAAACATCTCTGGAAGAACTGTGCCGCATGATGGTTGAAGCGGATATGAAAAGAAATCAGATAGGATTTTCGTTCTAAGAGAAAACCGTGCCCTCTTCTGGCTCATCACTCCTGGAAAGGTCATGAGGTGAGCCAGCCGGCTTTAATCCAGAGGTGACAAGCATTGAAAAAGCTACTTTTAACGGGCGCCAACGGATTCGTCGGTAACGTTTTACTTGAGCACCTGCTCAATGCGGGATATCAGGTAACCTGCACGACCACATCACCTGCTAAATCACAGTCAGGCGATTACGAATCCATCAATCTTGACATTCGTGACGGTAAAGCAGTCGAGGCTGCCGTCAGAAAAGTAAAGCCGACACACCTTATCCACTTAGCAGCCATTTCCAATGTCGCCACCAGTTTCAGTGCCCCCTATCTGACATGGGAAACAAACGTCCTCGGCACAATTAACATTCTGGAAGCGATCAAAACCCAAGCGCCAGATTGTTTTTCGCTATTTGTAAGTTCTTCAGAAGTCTATGGATCAGCATTCAAAAGTAACATCCCCTTGAATGAGGAGAGCAAATGCCTGCCACTCAATCCATATGCGGCTAGCAAATTAGCCACTGAAGCGGCGATTGGTCAATACTTCGCAACATCCCTGAGAGGGATAATCGCGCGCCCTTTCAATCATATCGGCCCAGGGCAATCCCCCGAGTTTGTGACGGCTTCTTTCGCCAAGCAAATCGCCATGATTGAAAACTCCAAACAAGAACCAGTCATCCACGTAGGAAATCTCGATGCCAATAGAGATTTTCTGGATGTACACGATGTCTGTCGTGCATATATCAAGTTGTTAGAGTCGAAGCAAAACGACCTGCCGCACAATACTTACAATATATGCTCAGGAAGGGCTTACAAAATCAGAGAGCTGCTTGAAATGATGCTCAGCCAAAGCGATGCAAGTATTGATATTAGACTTGATCCCGCAAGGCTTCGTCCTTCCGATATACCGTTTGCCGTGGGCTGCAACAACAGGATAACCACTGATATCGGTTGGCACCCAGAGAAGTCGATTGAGGATGCGCTAGGATCGCTTCTAAACTATTGGAGGGAGCAATCGAAAAACGCCGCCCTTCGCAACCGTGCGCTTTAATGGTACGCGCAACCTCCGAAGCTTTTTCTGCTAGAGAAGCAAATCTCAGGGATAAATAGATGTTAATTCCAATAATTTTGAGTGGCGGAAGCGGAACGCGGCTTTGGCCACTGTCCCGCAGGGACTTACCAAAGCAGTTTCTGGCACTGGTTGATGAAGAGCAGACGCTCTTTCAGCAAACGTTGGCAAGAGCGTCCCGTCTCCCTGAAGCGCAAGCGCCTATTATTGTTTGCAGTGAAACGCATCGCTTCGTAGCGGCCGAACAAGCACGGGCTCAACTGGAAGGCAAACCAGCTGCCATTATTCTGGAGCCTGTCGCAAGAAATACCGCGCCTGCAATCACCGCGGCTGCGTTGTTGGCACAAGAAATCGACAGCAACGCCAACATCATCGTTTTTCCGGCCGACCACATAATCTATGATAGCGACAGCTTCATAAAGGCAGTAACAGATTCATATCCACTGCTTGAGAAAGGGCATCTATTAACTTTCGGTATACGCCCGCAAGCTCCAGAAACAGGATTTGGATACATTCGTCGCGGAAAAACCATTGGCTTTTCGGCTTTTGCAGTTGATAAATTTGTAGAAAAACCCGACTTGCCCAAAGCCATTGAATACCTCGAATCCGGCGATTACGACTGGAACTCCGGAATATTCATGTTCAAGGCTGCTGATTTCATAAGTGAAATTGCCCGCTATGCGCCGGATGTATTAACCAATGTCAGCAATGCGGTAAAGAATTCCGACAAAGACATGGACTTCATCCGGCTGGAACAAGCCTCTTTTGAGTGTTCGCCAGACGTATCCATCGATTACGCGGTGATGGAAAAAACAAAGAAAGCGGCAGTTATTCCAGTTGAGTGTGGCTGGAATGATATCGGATCATGGTCGGCTCTTTGGGAAGTTCTACCAAAGGACGAAAACCAGAACCACATCAAGGGTGACGTTATCACTATTGATACCCAAGCCAGTATGATCATGAGCCATGACCGTCATGTGATCGCCACTGTGGGAATTGATAATTTAATCGTTGTGTCGACACCTGATGCGACACTGATCGCTGCCAAAGACAAGGTGCAGCACGTCAAGTCAATTGTAGACAAACTTAAAGCATCGAATCGTACCGAGCATCTTTCTCACCGAATCGTCTATCGCCCTTGGGGATGTTACAACTCAATCGACTCTGGAGCGCGATTCCAGGTGAAGAGAATCATTGTCAAACCTGGTGCCTCTCTGAGTTCGCAGAAACACTATCATAGGGCTGAACACTGGATAGTCGTCTCAGGCACTGCAGAAGTCACTTGCGACGACAAAGTGCTGTTACTATCAGAGAACCAAAGCACGTACTTACCATTAGGCTCTGTACATCGCCTTCATAATCCAGGAAAGCTACCGCTGGAGCTAATTGAAGTACAATCCGGAAGTTATCTCGGAGAAGATGATATCGTTCGGTTTGATGATATATACGGAAGAAAGTAAAAGAATATTTAGTTAGCCCGGGTTTCCAGGGCTAACTAAATAACAACAGCCTACCTGCACGCCATCAGCAGCACTTGCAACCCATTATTTGGCATCATCTGTTTTATATCGATCCAGCAATCTGCGATGCCAAGGTTTTTTAGGGACTGCTGCAATATCATAAGAAATGAATGCCAGTATCAATTGCAAGCCCGTCAAGATTGGAAGGGCAGAAAGCATAACCGTCCCTGCTGGCGTGACCGTTCCCTTATTGATCGACGAGATCCACTCCCCTAGACCGAACACAACACCAAACACCATCAATGCGACACCGATGGGTAGCTCGAAAGAAGCTATGGACAAATCCCTCAGGTAGTAATTGTAGAAAATTCGCTTGAAAAAATTTCGGCAATGTTTCATCAAAAACTCGCCAACAATTTTCGATATTTTCAAATTACTGACTTCATCGCCGTAAGTCGCATCCATCGGAACATCTTGAACTACCGCCCGAAGAATATTCAGACGGAACAATATATCCGTTTCAAAAAAATAGCGTTTGCTGATTTTTTCAAACGGCAGGTGTTTAGCAACATCAGCATGGATAGCGGTATATCCATTGGTAGGATCGAATAGATCCCAGTAGCCCGATGAGAACTTCGTCATAAAAGAAAGGACAGCGTTACCGAAAATCCGGATACCCGGCATAGCCCGCAGTTCTTCAAGGTCATAGAAGCGGTTACCTTTAGTGTAATCCGCTTCACCTGCGAGGATAGGTTCAGCAAAGAACGATACAAGAGACGGGTCCATCTGCCCATCACCATCAACTTTTACTATTACCGCCGCGCCATCAGCAATCGCCTGCTTATAGCCGGTCATTACAGCACCACCAACCCCTTGGTTGATTTCATTGTATAAAACAACTACGCGTGGATCTGTACATATTTCTTTGATGTAATCGCCGGAACCTTCCGGGCATTTGTCATCTACTGCGTAAATCCGCCAGACCTCGTCACCAAAACCGGCAATGACTTTTTCAATATGCGCTCGCACCTTATAGCAAGGAATAACGACAGCTATTTTATCTCGATTTTTGCTCATGACACTCTCATCATCTAAATATACAAGTGAGTTTAGTGCACTGAAATCACTTCTACTGAAAGCGAGGAGAGTGCTACACCTAACGCTCTGGTCGACCCGAGCGGTTTCAAGGGTTTTGACGACACCAAAATATGTTGTGTTGGCTCCTTAACATCAACGGAGAACTCATAATCTTCCCGGACATCACTCATCTTTATAGGAGTTACCGTTCCACCGATCCTGATCTCAACTGGCTCCACGGTATTCTCCTTGAGGGCCCATCCGGAAATTTTGACCTTGAGCTTTCCAGAAACCTCTTTGGACAGTTTGATCGAAGCTTCCCGCTCCGATGTCCATACCCCCCATTCTTCAGCCTCGTTGAACCCGCGGAATACGCTTCGGTTGCCGGCTTTCTTGAGGTCTATCGAGATTTTCTCGCCTGCGGCAAGAGTTCCTTCACTTTCAATCAAATAAAATCTCAGTGGCTTTAGATCCGCGATTAACGTGGTTTTCATTTGCAGATCATAATCCCCATCAACCACGAGCCAGTCTGCCCCTGCGATGTCCTGACCGGTAATTACACTCCCTGGTAACCGATCAAGAGGCCGAACTGCTTTCCCTAGATTAAACAGCGCGTAGGACTCTCGGCCGAACCTTTCTTGAGATACCAGCACGCCATCGCCATAATCACCGGCATTTATCAATTGACCTAATACCCGGGTTTTACTCGATACATCTTTATTATTTGATAAGTGCTTAACAAGCCAAGAGTAATTCTGCAACAAGCCGACAACCAATATTGCAAACAAGAATATTGTGTAGCCTCGAAAAAACAGTCGCGTCCGGCTTACACAATAAACAATTCCAGCAAGCAGGCCCGCGTACAGCACATACCCCCAATGTCCAAACTGAGAGTTATAGTTCCAGAGATACCAGTTCTTGCTATTAAAGAAAGCAAAGAGCAGCGGGTTATCCCACGGGTAGATCTTGATAAGCCCATTGACCAAGAACAACGACAGAACTACTGCCAATAACGAAATGCCAAGCATTAATTTCCGATTTTTCTCGGGACATTGAGCAACCGCATAAAAATAAAGTCCCGGCAGTAACACTATTGCGGGCCCTAAGTAACGTCCGTGCAAACGAAAGGCTTCACTATCCTTTAACAAGGCTGCGCCGGCGGTGAACCACGCCGTCATCGCCACGTGCACCCCGATCAGAGCCAGAGCAAAGACTGCCAGCATCAGCTTTGCAGATTCTGAGGATAGCGAATCGGCCGGTCTGGATAATCCTCGAAAAGTACCGGCTACCGCCCAATAAATCACCGGCGCAAAAACCATGCAAATAACAACTGCATGCAGCGAAAAATACAAACCGAAAAGAATAATTTTTCCTAGGAGGGTGACTTTTCCAGATGCGGGCTCGATATACTGCCCATAAAACGAAAGCCCCAGTGCGTTGGATGGATTGAAACTCCACACCCCGCTTAGCATTCCCCATATAAGAACAGTCGTTAAATAAGCGAACACGATAAAAATCAGCACATGGAACGCACTGCGTTTCAGGTAACCGATTTTATCAATAGAGATCCGGTATACCGCTATAGCCCCGATTACGGCAAGCATAATCGCCAGAGCATGGGGTTTAATCAGAATCGCAACCGCCACCAGGACGCCCGCCAGCACACATGCCAGATATGGACGACTTGTGTAGCCACGTACCATCACATATCCGAGAATCGAAGAAAGCAGTACCAGTTCGACTTCGGGCATTACGGCGTAAATGTATATCTGGGACGGTAGCAATAAAAATGCGCACACTCCCAACACACTATAATTGCGACCTAGAGTCGGTGACACCGTCTTGAACAAGACAACCGCGGCAGTCAGATACTCTGCGATATGTACAAGCCTGTAACCAATAACAAACTGTTCATTGAAAACATTATAAAAAAAACGAACGATCGAAAAATACAGTACATTTGTTAGTTGTTGGAGAGATGGATCTCTTTCATGAATCATTTGAAGATCAGAGGAAAATTTCCCGCTGATAAAGTAAACATACTCATCAGATGCGAATATCGGTGTGCCCGCGACAACCGAGAAACCAAAAAACAGCATTGCTGCAATCAGCAATAAATATGGCAAGGAAATACTGAACCTGTCGCCAAACGGATTTACTATCATCACCCTTCTCTCAGCCTGATTATTTCTTTGTCATGTGCCTCTCGGCACATGACATCGGCAACCTGTACCAATCAGGTCAGGAGATTAATTTCCGAATCTGAGCCAGCCTTTCCGCATAGCGAAGACCGGTCTGTCGGTAACTGAAGTGAGTACGCATATGAGTGCTGGCTTTCTTGCCCACATCACGTCCAAGGCCGGGGTTATCAACAAGTTTCACCATGTAATCTGCTGCCTGCTCGATATCCGGGTCCGCCCAAACCTGATTCTCGTAAAAAGGATACTCTCCTTCGAGGACAGGAATTAGCGAATATTGAACCGGCAAAGAAACATCATCACTCATGAAATCAAGGTTCCCCGAGTATGAGGTGGCAATTACCGGCTTGCCCAGAACCATAGCTTCAGCAATTCCAAAGCCGTACCCTTCAGATCGATGCAGCGAAACAAAGCAGTCGCACGATCGGGCCAGATTCTTCACCTCGTTACTGCTCATACCGCGGTGAATCAGTGTGACTTGCTGGTGAAGGTCCTTGACCTGCTCGCTTAACTCCTTGAAAGCCTCCGGATTGGTTTCGACCCCATTAACCTTGATAACCAGATGAGCTTTGGAATAGGGACGTTGCTCGAGGAGTTTGCGGAACGCTGCCACCACGCCCTCTGGATTTTTTCGGGTCGAGTACGAGCGGAGGTCGTAAAAAAACAGAAAGGTGTAATCCGATTCAGGGATACCAAAATACCGCCGGCCTAGAAAGCCATCAAGGCTGATCTCACACGACAATGGCATGTGATAGACGTCCTTGGAACAAGCCTCTGACAATCCATCCAGGATAAACTTCGAAGGTGCCCAGATTTCATCGAACTTATCCAGGTAGTCAGCCCAGACTTTTGGATAATTGGGCAACTCCCAGAGCGGATAGATAACGTTGTATCCGGAGATCTCATGAAGATTGGCAAGGTGCTTAAGAGCCTGCTCAACTTCGTTCCCATTGATATGAAAAATATTGATGGGTGCCAATCGTTTAGCGATAACCCCCGAAAATTCCTCCAACTCCACGTCAGAGGGCGCTTCAATCTGATATATATCAATCAGATTTGGAGTTTGATGAACTCGCTTGAAAGACCGGAAGGAAGCGCGAATATGCTCGCCCATACCAATAGGAGCATAGGGATGCCCCACCAGACATACATCATCTTTAACCACACTAGTACGCGTCATAATATTAACCAGTCTGTTATTTTTTCAACAAAAGCGATGCGTCGGTAGCATTCTTCACAGCTTCAAGATATGTGTGCCCGTAGCGACGATCAGGTTCCAGATACGCACCTTCAGCCCATTCGTTCCAAGCGTTTACAAAAACGATCTGCTCATCTCCAAAATTCTGATGCCTGGTTTCCTCAAGTGCATCTTCAAGCCAGGCTTGGAATGCTCCCGGAGAGGCATTTTCGAAACAGAAGCTATTATCCTGACGACGTGCAGTGTTATCCCAACCCGGCATCACCCCTTTGAATCGGGTATAAGCAGGCGCTTGTCTGGTTGCGTACCTCACTGCCAAATCGCGATAATCCGCCGTGCTTCCCTTGAAATCCGGATTCAGCAACTTTCCTGAAGGTTTCTTCTGTTCGGCCAAGCCCTGAGGCGGAAACTCCACAGCGGAGTCACAACCAAATTGCGCAGGTGGCGTGCCGGCACTAACCAGTTCGAAAGACTCAACCATAGCGATATAGATTTCGCCAAGCCCCTGCTCTCGACATACCTGTCGCCATCTCGCAGCTGTTTCCGCGAAGTTAGGAAACAGCGTGACTCGGTACACCAATATCAGCGGGCGACCATCGATTTTTATGTAGCGTTCATCGCGGAAAAACCGGATCAAGTCACTGATAACTGCTTTGTCATCCTCTTCGGAATGTGCTTGCGCCATCAAGACTTCATTTTCTTGACCATCCCATCGACGTGTCCAGTTTTCGTTTGCCCAGCACAGGCAAAACGGAACATCGGCGGTTTTATCTTCAAGCAACTGTTCGACCGGACGTTCAAGCAAACGCTTTCCATCAAACCAGTAATAATAGAAGCAAAAACCATGCAGGCCGTATTTACGCGCCAGTTCAGCCTGCTGCTCCATAATTTCCAGCAAGCGCAGGTCGTAATAGCCGATATCAGCAGGTAATCGAGGTTGATAGTGACCCTCGAAGTTTGGACGAGCCTTACTTACGTTAGTCCACTCCGTAAACCCCTTGCCCCACCATTGATCATTCTCTGCTACCGGATGAAATTGCGGCAGGTAGAAGCTGATGATTCTCGGAGTCGAGTGCTGCTCGAGTGTTGGCCCCCATTTTGCCTGCAATGTATTGATATTGTTTGCAATGCAGGACCGCTTAAATTCTTCATTGACACTGTCAGTCGTTTTGGACAGGTGATGAACAATTGTTGCTAATGGATTGTAGTAAATATCATAGCCTTTAGCCCTGACACTCAAACAAAGATCACTGTCTTCACAATAGCAAGGCAGAAACTCTTCCGAAAATCCTCCAATCTCCTTCAGCACCGGCGTAGGTAACAGAAGGCAAGCACCAGAAACATAATCGACACGACGAATATAATTGTATCTCGGCAGACTCGCATCCTGATTCAAGCCCACCATCACCGAACTTCCGTCGGACATCAGTGCTGCACCGGCCTCTTGCAAATGGCCTGTCGGATATACGAATTTTGGCCCGACAACTCCGACATTAGGGTAATCAACAAAAGTCGCTAGCAGTGTGTCAAGCCAGTCTTTTGTTACCTGAACGTCGTTATTAAGAAATAGCGTGAATTCGCCCTTCACCATTTCAAGAGCGTTATTGCAGTTTCTCAAAAAGCCAAGATTACTTTCGTTTCTGACGTAACGAATATTCTTTATCAGTTCAAGTACCCGTGGCGTGTCATCTACTGACGCATCATCAGCGACTATGATTTCGTAGGAAACTTTAGAACCACTGTATTTGGCGATAGAACTCAAGCACTCCAAAGTAAGCGCAAGGTTGTTGAATACCGGGATAATGATAGAAATTTTCGGGTTTGCCACCAGCTCCGGAAACCGGAGGCCCGTCGCGACGCTGGCCAATGTAGAGGAATCAAGAGTGATCAGTTCGACCGGCTCAATCCGACGATCCTCCATGAACTTGCGCTTCTCAGCGACGATGCGTTGTTTAACCGAGTGATAGTCCTTCCACTCCCAAACGCCATCGGCACGTGGCAGGTCAACGCTCACGATAACGTTATCGCTAACCGACCCGGAACTGACGGGAGCCGGATTATCCCAATGCTTGTCAACTTTACGAAACTCTTTCCAGGTTTTGTACGCACCAAAACGCTGGAAAAACAAACCAAAATAGGTAAATGCAAAACTCTTCAGCTTTTGCTTACGATACTGGCTAACTGGCAAGGCACGGTAGCACCTCAGTATCAGTGTTCCTAACACCACAATGACCTTCCTTTTGAAAGTGACTATAGCTCTAAGTGGAGAAGTCAGACGCCAACTTGTAGACGCTCTGATCTCATCAACCATGCCTTGGTATAAATCCCGGCTATTGGTTAATTCTAGAACTTGATTATTCAGTTGTGCTTTTGCAAGTAAAAGTTTTTCAACTTCAATACGAGATTGTTGCTGAGCGGATATGAGTTGTTCACGCTCAATTCGAAAATATTCGTGCATTGAAAGAAAGAATTCCGTTTGAACACCGTTAGAACTATCGTCGTTTCCTTTGAAGCCCAATAAAGCTTCATAGGCTGAGGCCTGTACTTTTAGCTTCTCCTCCGCCAGATTGCTCAAGAACGTCGTAGATTGACTGAACAGACTAACCAGAGTCGACAATAGTCGGGTTCCCGCTTCGACGGAGACAATCGAGTAGATCTCGTTAGCAGGAACGGTGATTCGACCAAGCTCTTCCCAACTGCCAATATCCAATGCCAATACGACAGCGGTATCCAAGGAGAGCGCGTCAATGTTCCTGGATCGACTCAATCCCACATAGATCACGTTTTGCTTGACCCATATACCCCTTGTGTAGCCACCAAGATTCTTTGAGCGAACCAGAATACCTTCGGGGGAAAATTCACACAGTTCTTTCATCTCAGAGTTTGCAATCAGCAAATTCTGACCATGTTGAATCACACTGTGCGGCTGGGAAAGTCCTCGAATCAACACATCTCCGCTTTCAAGATCTTTTACAAAACCCTGTTCAAGGGTATTTCCCTTGTAGCCTCGATGCTCTGAAAACTCTCCGAACGCGGAGTAAACGATCTTACCATTCCATACTGCCAAACAATTAAGGTGCTGAGAGTCTTCTTCACCGGGCATCCGCCACCGGCGCAATTCGCGACCACTGGCATCGAATTTGACGACTTCATTTCGGGTTGTTCCGACAACATAGAAAAACCCGTTCAGTGCGATGACATCGTGAATATCACCAATATCAGCAACACTTTCATCGATAATAAAAGTCTTTTCACCAAGAGCCCACAACTGATCAGGCTGGACTGCTCTGAAGAAATAATCAGCACTGAAGCCCAGACCGACGGTATTGATACCGTCCAACTGAACAACTTTACCTTCGCAAACAAAAAACAACCCGCCGCCATTAGGCGAGGAAATAAACAAATCAGAAAATAATTCTTTCATATCTTTGCCACACCTGAAACACAGCCAAAATCGATAATTTCGGTCGCCAAGTTATCTTGAATAGGGGAAACTCTGAAAACGAACGCATCGACTAGCCGGTGGAGTACGGTCTCCTCTCCACTTGAGTCCACGCAGCCGAACACCCCTGCGTTTAGAAAGTACGTTCCAGGATTGAGCGAGCACGTAAAATCAAAAGTGACATTCAGCGTGGTACCTTGCTCTACTTTGGCCATGGAGTTCTTCATGGATGAACTATGAGCGCCGCCTAGTGAGAACCCCGTCGTTGTGCGAACTACCATACCGAACCGTACGCCCGTTGCCGCAAAATCGAACTTTACGTCAAACGAGTATCTGTAAACTCGCCCCCGGTGAAGGTTATTTACGACTTGTAAAGCATCGTTCGTAATATGCGGGTTTGAAATATAGGCACCATGGGATTCAAACTCAATCGTCGAAATTGACTTCAGGTGCGGATCGAAAAACTCCAGTTGGTCAGCTTCATTGCGCACCGCAACCTCAGCAGTGTGCGAGGCGGAGCTGCCGCTCTCCTTGCCCAACACCACCGATTGACGAATCTCATCGCAAATCTCATTGCGCTTTTCCGCAGGGGCATATAGCAATTTCTGATAGTTGGCGACGATCTCCTTTGGAGATCCCATTGCCAGCATCTCACCGGAGTCGAGGAGGATCGCACTATCACAGAGCTCTACAATTGTTGTCCCGGAATGAGATACAAAAAGAATTGTTGCTCCCTTATTCTTGATCTCTTCAATCCGAGCAAAACATTTCCTTTGGAATAACTCATCTCCGACGGAAAGCGCTTCATCGACGATCAGAATTTCCGGATCGACATTGATCGCTACCGCAAACGCCAATCTAACCAACATTCCGCTTGAATAGGTTTTAACAGGCTGGTCGATAAACAAACCAATGCCTGCAAAATCAACTATTTCCTGGAATCGGCTATCGACCTCGTTTTTTGTCAGGCCCAATACAGCTGAGTTCATGTAGACGTTTTCACGTCCGGTAAACTCTGGATTAAATCCGGAGCCCAACTCCAGCAAGGCAGCGATCCTGCCAACCGTTTTGATCTCACCCTCACTCTGGCTCAACGTCCCACAAATCAACTGTAGAATGGTTGACTTTCCCGAGCCATTTCTTCCGACGATACCAACGGTTGTTCCCCGTTTTATATCGAAAGAAACGGACTTTAGCGCCCAAAACTCGCGATAATATTTTTTGGTGTCGGGCGTAAGCATTTGCAGAAGGCGATCCCGCGGCTTGTCGTAAATATGAAAGCATTTACTGACTTCGCTAACCTTAATTGCGACATCAGAGCACATCGCCAAACCCCTTCCTTGTTTTTTGAAACCAGGCAAACCCCAAACATGCGATAACAACCGAGCCCAGCAGATAGATCGACCAGCTGATCACATTGGGAACTTGTCCCCAAAACATTACTGATCTGGCCATTTCGATAACAGGGGTCAACGGATTAAAATTCAACAAATAACGATATTCCTCAGGCAAGGCCTCTACTGGATAGAATATCGGCGAAAGGAACATCAACACTGTAATGATCAAGCCAATAAATTGGGAGACATCACGCAAATATACGCCTAGCGATGCAAGTGCCCAAGTCAAACCCAGAATCAGAAATGCCAACGGCAATATGACCATTGGCAATAACAGAATAGAAACGTGAGGTACTCCGAATAGAATGGCATATACAGACACCCATACTATTATGCTAACTGCTGCGTGAAACAACGCGGATCCCAGCGCGACCCAAGGAAGAATCTCCAGTGGGAAAACCACCTTTTTCACATAGTTTGCGTTCGCCAGAATCAAACTTGGCGCCTTGCTTACGCACTCCGCAAAAAGGTTGAACATTATCAGACCGGCAAAAAGAACCAATGCAAACTCGGTTTTCGAATCACTGCCCGAATTCCAACGGGCTTTAAAAACGAAGCTGAATACAAATGTGTACACTGCAAGCATGAAAATCGGATTAAAAAATGACCAGAGGATCCCTAAGAACGATCCTCGATAACGTCCAACCACCTCGCGTTCGATTAATGCTCTAATCAAACCACGATTCAGGTAAAGACTAAGGATCATCTGTTTAGGTGATGATGAGAAAGCTCGCATCAGTTACTGACCTCTATCATTTCTTACTCTCTAATATCTTCGACAACTCAGACCTGTTTGAAGAGCGAGCGCCATAAATCTTGAACCAGCCGAATCGACCTCTTAGGTTCGCATAATTAGGCCAAACACGCCACTTGGGCTGTGATTTCGAAACACATTCAAAGCCCGACTAGCACTCGACAAGAAACGTGTCAACACAAACATCTGCCAATACCACCGTTCAAGAAGCATACTTGTGTGAAACCACCGAAACGGTCACTCGCTCTTCCCTGCACGAAATCGAATAGCGAGGGTGCAGAGTGGCACCCAAGCAACAAGCACTCCCCAGAATCCGTCCAGGAACCCCTTCATTACGAAAACGGAAATAGGTAGCAGCCACAGGACATTTATGAGTAATACACCCATGGTAACCTTGAAGTGCGATCCTGCAGCTTTGGCTGCGTGCTGATAAGCGTGAGAACAATGCGCTTGATAGACTTTTTCTCCACTGACCAACCGCCTGAACAGCGTCCATGTTGCATCAATAAAGAAGACGCTTGTCAGGATGATCCAGCACCACATCAACTCGGGAGATGCCTGGGCAGCCTGAATTGCAAGAACACCCAGCATCATGCCGAGAAATCCACTCCCGGCATCACCCATGAATATTCTTGCTGGGGGAAAATTCCAATATAGAAATCCAGCCACTGCGGCAGATAAAACCAAGGGCACAGTCAGTAGATTTGCGTTTCCGCTAATCCAGTAATTAATGCACATCCCCAGACATACAAAAATTGCCTGCACACTGGCAATACCGTCGATCCCATCCATGAAGTTATAGAGATTGAGTACCCAGACCAGGTAGATAACGGCAAGGATATTACCACCCCATGCCAGATCGACATCTACCCCCAGAATCCTGATGGGTGGCAGGCCATTCAACCAGAAAAGCGCCCAGCTGGCCGACAGGAAATGCCCAAGCAGACGCCATCGAGCAGGAACATGCCCGTGATCATCCACAAACCCGACCAGCGCAACCAGCGCCCCGGCACCCAGGAGGCCATACACCACGTCATTGGCAATCAGACCCAAGCCATTCAAAACCGGCAGGGAAAGGAGAAACGCAATGACTATGGCTACACCACCCCCCCTAGGAGTAGGCACTGTATGTGAACTGCGCTCATTTGGCACATCCATCAAACTTTTCGATAACGCGTAGCGGCGCAGGACGTAGGTACCGCCCCAAGAAATTGCAAATACGATCAGCAATAACAATCCGGCTATCATCGAATTTTACTTTCCTTGTAGTGAGTGATGGTTTCTCGAAAGGCTGTCACTCTGTCTACTGAAGGTGTCCAACCGAGCAGTTCTTCATTCTTCCTGATATCAACTTGCAATGAGTCACATATGCGCTGAACAACATCTTCCTTTCGAAACAACCGACCGATTACCTTTAACAGAAATACGGGCACCGGTAGCAAATTTGCTTTCTTGTTCATCGCGTTCGCTAATTCGCACAGGAGCTCAGTGGTTGAAAGATCAGCACCATCACTCGCCAAAAATACTTGATTTCGCGCAGCCGGATGGGACATACAAACAAAAATGAGATCGACCAAATTTCCAACCGCAACCAAACTACGCTGGTTATGCAGAGCACCAAATGGTAATGGCACGCCCTTATCAAGCCACTTCAACATACTCAGGAAGTTTGCTTTCACACCCGGCCCATAGACCAATGGCGGCCTGATAATTACCAACTCCATTTCAGAAGCATCGCAGATTTCACGAAGCGCCAATTCAGCTTCGTACTTGGAAATGCTGTAAGGATCGACAGGACCGGGGGTGTCGCTTGCCTTGAAAGGGCTATTTGACTGAGTCCTTTCGCCATTTACTTTGATCGTGCTTATGAAAACAAAACGTTTGACGCCCTCCTCGCAAGCGCGTCGAGCCAATCTGAGAGTCCCTTCCAGATTAGCCTTTCGAAACTCATATAACGCGTCTGCAGCAGTCTCGTTCATTACATGCACCCGAGCGGCGGAATGAACGACTACATCGACGTCTTGCATGGAGGGTAATGAGTTCGGAGCACACAGGTCGAATGCCCGAACCTGGCATACGCCTTGAAATCCCTGTACGTCTCGCACAGCGGCAATCGGTATGTAGCCCTGATCAATTTCAAGCCTGGACAGCAGCGCGCTACCGACAAACCCACTTGCACCGGTCACCAGTACTTTTAGCATCGTCATTTTTCTTTGTTTCCAGCTACTGCTTTCATCCAGCAGATACAAAAGAAAAGCACCTTGTCCCTGACGCGACGGCGACAGCGCCAAGCATAAAATGAAAGTTTGATGAGCTGGATACGACGAAACTCTCGCCATGATCTGACAAACGGGTCTTTATCTAGCCCGACCAAATGCGCAATTAACTGCACCTGATTGAACCACCAGCCATTGTGGATGGTTTTATAGCGAGAGACGAGAGAGCTCAATCCGGTATTCGCCCCGACCTGATTACTCTCATGCTGTCGATATCTCATCGACGATACGGGATCTATATACCAACGATAACCATGGCTTCGAGCATACGCATAGCAGAACCAGTCATGAAGACTGACATCTTGCAATTGCTGCCAGTTACTCAGGATCGAACTCTTGAGCGATTCGGCCAACTGCTTACCCATCACATAAGTACAGCCAGGGCCCGCCGCTTCGAAGAGAAAATCCCAAGCGACCTGAGGCTGCGCCTTATCGAGCAGGCAGTCACTCCTGTCGGGCCAGAAGGCGATTACGTTACTAGAATAAGCATCGAAGCCACGCGCTTGAATTACCAGCGAGGCTCGCTGCAGCTTATCCGTATCCCAAATATCATCCTGATCAGCAAAAGCTACGGCATCGAAATCGTGAAATTCGACATCCCGCATCAACCTGAAGAAGTTTCGAGACGCGCCACCAAAAGCACCAGCAGGAGGAAGCAGAACAACATTGGAATGCTGATCTGCGTAAGCCTCGCACCACGCCTCGGTACCATCGGTCGATGGATCGACGCTAATGTATATAACGAGATCGACCCCAACCTGGGCCTGGATCGACAGCAACTGCTGCTCGATCCATTGCATACCATTATAGGCCGCGAGCAGGACCGCGACCTTTTGACGAAATACTGGCATGCTATTCCTGCTTGCACTGGTTAGACACTGCTGTCCGAAAGTGGCTTTCGAATCAGTGAGAAGGCGAACTCAGTAGTTTTTGCAAGTACTGACCGTAGCCAGTTTTCTTCAAGGCTTCGGCTTGCGCAGCAAGCTGTTCTGCAGAGATCCAGCCATTATGGTAGGCAATCTCTTCCAGGCAAGCCACTTTCAGCCCCTGACGCTGCTCGATGGTATGAACAAAGTGACTGGCTTCCAACAGCGAGTCATGAGTCCCGGTATCCAACCAAGCGAAGCCCCTGCCCAACATCTCGACGTTCAGACTCTGGTTATCAAGATAGGCCTGATTGACGTCAGTAATTTCAAGCTCACCACGTTCGGATGGTTTGATATTTTTCGCAATCTCCACAACTTGGTTGTCGTAGAAATACAAACCGGTAACGGCATAGTTTGACTTGGGCTTGGCAGGTTTTTCCTGAATGCTCAGCGCCTTGCCGGTACTATCAAACTCAACTACGCCAAATCGCTCCGGGTCAGAAACGTGATACCCAAAGACCGTCGCACCCCGCGTTTGCGCGCTGGCAGAACGCAGATTTTCTGAGAAGTGCTGACCATAGAAAATGTTGTCACCAAGGATAAGGCAGCATGGATCCTTGCCGATGAACTCCTCCCCAATGATAAAAGCCTGGGCCAATCCGTCCGGGCTAGGTTGCTCGGCATAAGAGAGATTGATGCCGTACAGACTGCCATCTCCCAGAAGCTTCTTAAAACAAGGCAGATCTTCAGGGGTGGAAATGATGAGAATTTCACGCATCCCGGCCAGCATCAGCACGGAGAGCGGATAAAAGATCATCGGCTTGTCGTAGATAGGCAACATTTGCTTGGAAACACCCAGTGTCAGCGGGTGCAGGCGTGTACCCGAGCCACCAGCCAGGATGATGCCTTTACGATTTGTCGTGGTCATTTGTTTAAAACTTCCCTAAGCATTCGAGTTACGCCACTTTGCCAATCCGGCAAGTGTAGAGAAAAATTGTCCCGCAGTTTGAAAGTATCCAACCGTGAATTCAGCGGACGGGCCGCTGGTGTTGGATAAGCGGTAGTCGGGATTGGCTTGAGCGTGCTAATCGCTAAAATCTCACCATTGGCTTTGGCGAAATCGATCACATGAGCGGCATAGTCATACCAGGACACTGCACCGCCGGCCGCCAGATGATACAGGCCAGCCAACTCAGGATTTATCAGGACCTGCCGGATTGCCAAAGCTGTCACGTCAGCGATCAAATCTGCACCCGTCGGGGCACCAACCTGGTCGTCGATGACATTGAGGATTTCGCGTTCCTTGGCCAGTCGCAGCATTGTCTTGGCAAAATTGTTGCCGCGCGCACCATAAACCCAACTGGTACGGAAAATAAGATGCTGGCAGCCCGAGGCAGTGATTGCCTGTTCGCCGGCTAGCTTGCTGGCGCCATAGTGATTGACTGGGGAAACAGTGTCCGTCTCCTGCCAAGCCTTGTCGCCCTCGCCGCTGAACACATAGTCAGTCGAGTAATGGATTAACCAGGCGCCCAGGAATGCAGCCTCTTCAGCCATGACCTGAGTCGCTTGACCATTAACGCGATCGGCCAACTCTACTTCGGACTCTGCCTTATCGACCGCAGTATAAGCAGCTGCATTCACGATGATATCGGGAGCGATCTGACGGATCGTCTTGCGCAACAGTTCGGGATCGGACAGATCGCCAACCAAACCATCTACCGGGTTGCGATCAAGAGCAAT
Organism: Pseudomonas sp. 43A; assembly: GCF_013363935.1. NCBI lineage: Bacteria > Pseudomonadati > Pseudomonadota > Gammaproteobacteria > Pseudomonadales > Pseudomonadaceae > Pseudomonas > Pseudomonas sp. 43A. The sequence goes on along the minus strand of NZ_CP054880.1, from coordinate 2,277,021 downwards.
CAACTCGCCAAGAGGGGCCAGGGAACGCTGCAACTCCCAGCCCACCTGACCATTTTTTCCCAAAAGAAGGATTTTCATGCTTTTTTTGAACGTTCTGCGTAGTTCTGATCGATCCACTGTTGGTAGCTGCCGCTCTTCACGTGCGCCACCCATTCAGAGTTGTTCAAATACCATTCAACGGTTTTGCGAATGCCGGTTTCAAAGGTTTCTTCAGGCGACCAGCCCAACTCTCGCTGGATTTTGCTCGCATCAATGGCATAACGCTGATCATGGCCAGGACGATCGGCGACATAGGTGATCAGGCTTGCATGTGGACGATGAGCAGAGGCAGGGCACAACTCATCAAGCAGTGCACACAATGCGTTGACCACTTCAATATTCTGCTTTTCGTTATGACCACCGATGTTGTAAGTCTCGCCGACAACGCCTTCGGTGACGACTTTGTACAATGCCCGGGCATGATCCTCGACATAAAGCCAATCGCGAACCTGATTACCTTTTCCGTACACCGGCAGCGGCTTGCCTTCGAGGGCATTAAGAATAATCAGCGGAATCAACTTCTCCGGGAAGTGACACGGACCGTAGTTATTTGAGCAGTTGGTGACCAATGTTGGCAGGCCGTAAGTGCGCGCCCAAGCGCGAACCAAGTGGTCGGAACTGGCTTTGCTGGCCGAGTATGGCGAACTCGGTTGGTAAGGCGTGCTTTCAGTAAAGAGATCTTCCGGACCTTCGAGGTCACCGTACACTTCATCAGTTGAAATGTGATGGAAACGAAAGCTGCCCTTACGCATATCATCCATTGCCGCCCAATAATGACGTGCGGCCTCCAACAATACGTAGGTGCCAATGATGTTGGTCTGAATGAATTCGGACGGACCAGAGATAGAGCGATCGACGTGAGATTCTGCGGCCAGATGCATGATGGCATCCGGTTGATGCTCACGCAGAACACGATCAATCTGGTCTCGATCACAGATATCAACGCGTTCGAACGCATACCGCTCGCTCTGACTGACTTCAGCCAAAGACTCAAGGTTGCCGGCGTAGGTCAGCTTATCGACGTTAACGACAGAGTCGGTGGTACTGGAGATGATATGGCGAATGACTGCCGAGCCGATAAACCCGGCACCGCCGGTAACTAGAATTTTCACGCGAAACCATACCCTTGAGCTGCGGACAGCGCCTCAACGTGCGCCATCTGATCCATGAATGCAAAAGCCGTCAGACTTGAGGCTTCTGTAAAAACAAGCCGAAGCGATTGAGGAGTACACCACTATCGAACAGGGGCTGTATTTTACAGCTTAATGTACATTTTACTAATGGATATAGACGGGTAGCGACGCGATATCAAAGGAGGCTCTCAGTCGAGGCGCTTGCGCGCAATCCTGGACGGACGATTCAGGAACCAGCTCAATACTGGGCCTGCAACCATTCCGATCAACAACGCCACGACTACCACCACCGACACTGGAAGCTGCGGGCCTGTCCAGCCGAGAAACGCCAGAGAGATCGCCTGCTGGTTTTCCAGAACGAATGCCAGGATCGCCAATACCAATAAAAGAACAAAAACACCAAGAAGCATGCGCTTGAGATTACGCATGAGCAAATTCCTGAACGGTAGCGACTGTCAAACGCCTTCCTCCTCTTCCTCGTTCACCCGATCGCGCAGCTCTTTACCGGGCTTGAAATGCGGAACAAATTTTCCGTCGAGACTGACAGATTGTCCGGTTTTAGGATTGCGACCGACGCGTGGCGCACGATAGTGCAAAGAGAAGCTGCCAAAACCACGGATCTCTATACGATCCCCGGTGGCAAGGCATTGAGACATTTGCTCAAGCATGGTCTTGATGGCCAACTCCACATCTTTGGATGAGAGCAGCCCTTGATGGGTGACAATTCGTTCGATCAACTCCGACTTCGTCATATTTTTCCCTTCTTTTTCAAGCAGCTAGATCATCGCTTCAGAGGTTTTAGCACGCGCAAAGGGTTTTGAACAGCCTAGGGATTGACATATATCGAACCCACACGCACGTCACTCTTGCCGTGGCTGGCAAAATCAGTCAATACGGAAGATCATCGACAGATGACCAGCATCGTACGAGTCAAGTAGCCAGCAGGATTAAAGCCGAAAGGGAAGTCATCGACGTCTTTTGCATCGTCGGATCTCACTATCACTTTATAGCCTGCACCCTTGCACTCTTTTGCCGCTCGCCTGTGGCATTTATCCCAACCCCCCCCTATTCCCGAGCAATCGACTTCGATACCACTGACGCCCCGCACAGCATGAGTTTTGGCGCTCGTGGAACAACCGGCCAATACCAACACTATCAGTGGCAATACGAACCTTTTCATTCACATCCTTATGCCAGAAACAACGCCCGGCTTTTCGACCCCAAACCAAAGAATAGCCTCGATTTACCTTACAGCCACGAAAACAGACCCGCTCACGAGCACATTCGTTTCATCCCAAGAGAGCAGAAAACAAGCCCCCACCCATGAAAGCGTATCTGCCGGCACCTCGAAACCCTCCGGCCCGGCGGTCACCAAAACGCCCCTGACAGAAGTGAGCGATCGGATATACTCCTTCGATTTAAACGTGTCAGCCGCCCGACCCTACATTGAGAACCGGATCTGAAGCGTCAGCTTGGCTAGAAAGCCCTTGGCATCAGACCCTGCAAAAACGAACGCACTGCCAAAATCCCTGGAAATCAACTAACAATAAAATCGATTGATGTGGAGTAAGCAATGAAAGGATTTATAGCGTTTCTTTCTGAACCCTCACTGAAAAAATTCGACGTTGACGGCATCGAGCGCATCGAGCTTCACAGTAAGGTTCTGGAAACAAAGCAGATGCTCAAGGAAGTCTTCGTTGAGTTTCATCACTCATTTCATGAACTGGCCGCTCGCCATATTCCAGCCAAAGGATTGGAAGTAGAACTCGGAGCCGGTGTTGCCCCGATGCGCGACACCTATCGGCAGGTACTGGCAACAGACATCGTTGCCGCCCCTTATCTGGACCAGGTCGTAGACGCACAGAATATGGAGCTGGACGATGCAGGCGTCGCCGTCTTCTATGGGCAGAATTGCTTTCACCACTTCCCGGAACCTGATCTCTTTTTCAATGAGGTCAAGCGAACCCTCAAACCCGGAGGCGGTTTGATCCTGATCGAACCTTATTACGGGCCGCTGGCTAGCACTCTCTATAAGCGGATGTTCAAGTCCGAAGGGTTCGACAAGGCTTATGGGTCGTGGAACACGCCCGCGACCGGCCCAATGAATGGAGCAAACCAAGCCCTCAGTTTTCTCGTCTTCATTCGTGACAAAGAGGAGTTCGACCGCAAGCACCCAAGCTTGGAAATAGTCCACCAAGAGGTATGCAATAATTACCTCCGATACCTGATTTCCGGAGGCCTGAATTTCCGTCAGTTACTTCCGAATTTCTGCACGCCCCTCATCAAACTGCTCGAAAAGATCTTGCAGCCGCTGAATACGTTATTGGGCCTGCATCACATTATAGTAATAAGGAAAAAACCAGCTTGACATTTGCAAAGTATATGGGCGTACAGCTATTCGCTTACGCCCTGGACATGAGCTCGTTCCTTTTGTTCGCCCACCTGCTCGACGGCCAACACATTCTTGCCAACATTTTCAGCAAATTGTTTTCAGGGATATTCGCGTTTTTCCTGCACCGTCACTTTACATTTCAGTCTACTGAGACCAGCCGCCGGACCCAGGCGATTCGCTACTTTTCGCTGCTCGCGATAAACATTCCGGTTTCGTCAGGACTTTTCACCCTGACTCTGGCACTTGTTGCGCCGCCCGCCCTGGCAAAGTTTTTGTCGGACGCTGCCTGCACGGCAATGACTTACTGGATCAGCAAAGTCGCGATCTTCCACAAAAAAACCCCACAGAATGAGAAGTCCGTAGACTCGAAAGGCTTATAAACAATGAAACTGCTGATTACCGGCGCCACGGGATATATTGGTGAACGACTGACCAGCTTGGCAGCCAGAGATGGACATGACGTCTATTGCGCCAGCCGCAAACCTACTCTGACGAAGTACAAATGGCTGCCATTCGACTTGGGCTCACCCACGCTCGAAATACCGCAAGATTGCAAGGCACTGGTCCACCTTGCCGCCGATACCAGCCACAACAAGAACACGTCCTCCGAAACCGAAATAATCGCTGCCAGAGCGCTAATTCAACAGTCATCACTCACCGGCACGAAGATCATCTTCATCTCCAGCCAGACCGCTTCGCCTGACGCACCGACTTCGTACGGGCAGACCAAGTGGCGCATTGAACAGGACATCCTTGCCGCCGGTGGCGTGGTGATCAGACCAGGACAGGTGTATGGCGGCCAGGAGCGCGGACTTTTTGGGGTTCTGTCGTCATTGGTGCGTCGCGTGCCGGCCATTCCTGCCCTGCTACCGGCACCGTTGATCCAGCCCATACACGTTGACGACCTGGCCGCAGCGATACTCACGGCAGCCGACAATAACGACATTAGAGGGGAAACCCTTTCGCTGGGGATGATCCAGCCCATCTCCTTTGGCGCCTTCCTGGAATCCATCGCGACCGACAAGCTGCACAAGCTCCGCTTACCTGTGCCGCTTCCCGTCCCCCTGATTAACCTCGGCACCGCGATCCTCGGAAAAAACCTGACCGCCAGGCTGGGACTTGATCGCCTGCTCTCGCTACTAAGCCTCAAGCCGATGCAATCGCAAGCCTCACTGATCCGACTAGGAATAACGCTGCGACCGCTTGCCGATGGAATGCACAAATCCGGGAGCGGCCGGCGTCGGCGCCTGCTTATCGAAGCCAATACCTTTTTGAGCTACCTGCTCAAATGCCAACCACACAAAGACTTGCTTCGTCGCTACGCGAGAGCCATCGAGATCCTTGATGACGGGCAGGCGCTGCTTGACTCCAAAACGCTCTCAAAACTTCCCTGCGCCGTGGCTCTTCTGGACACCGGCGCTGTGCGAAACACAGTGTACGGACAAGCCATTTCCAGGCGACTGCACATGGCAACGGCGTTGGCGGAAGCCAGCCCCCAAGGTGCCAGCACCTTTCTCGGGCTCAAGCGGCCCGCAGGATTTGCCAGAGCCTTTATTGCGCTGGGCATGGCCGTGCTGAAGGACATCTGCTGGCGCGTACTGTCCATCGTTGCCAGTCCGGTGCTTCCACGCCTCGTTAAAAGGAAGATCCAGCGTGACGACTGATTTTGATGTGATCATTGTGGGCAGCGGCCCGGCAGGAACCTCGGCGGCCTATCCATTGGTCCAGGCCGGACTGCGCGTGCTAATGGTTGATGCCAGCACCCCATCCCACAATCCCCCCCCCCCGGCCGGCAACTACCTCCATAACCGGGCAACCGATCCACTGCAATGGAAATGGATGGTCGGCGAGAGCTTCCACGCTCTCAACAATATGGATGCGGTTTCTCCAAAGCTGAAAACCCCCACGCACAAAAAAACCTTCGACCGCTTCAATGAAGCCAACGGCTTGAAGACAGAGAACTTCATCTCGATTGGCTCGCTGGCAACCGGAGGCCTTTCAAATGCGTGGGGCTGTGGCGTAGCACGATTCAATACAAATGATTTCGCAGGACTGAACCTGGCGCAGTCCGGGATTGAAGAATCCTACGAGATCGTTGCAAAACGCATGGGCATCAGCGGAAATGGCGCGGATGACCTGTCCGGCTATTTCGGCGTAGATCAGTGGGCGCAACCCTCGATCCCGATGGACAACCTTCATCACCAACTGCTGGGCAAATACACCCGTCAACGACAATCCGCACCCGCAAGCGGGTTTCGCATGGGGCGCTCACGCATCGCCGTATTGAGTCAGAACCTTGATGACCGCAAAGCCTGCGATCTCTCAGGCAACTGTTTGTGGGGATGTGACAATCACTCACTTTACTCGGCAGAGCAGGAAATTCCGAAACTGAAAGCCTACCCCGGATTTTTCCATGAGACCGGCTTTCTGGTTGACGCCATCAGCAAGCACAACGACGTTTGGACGATCTCCGACAAGCAAGGCCGAACAACGTTTTCGGCCAAACGACTGTTACTCGCCGCCGGCACCCTGGCGACGACAAAGCTGACACTCCAATATCTAGGGCACACCGCTCCTGTCGCACTTCAATCTTCTCCCACCGCGGCCTTCCTGCTTTGGCTGCCGCAACAACTGGGAGCACAGAGAGCGTCGACAGTAGGCTTGGGACAGTTGTCATTTGCCCTTGAGCTAGGTCCTGAACTGACGGCGTTTGGCTCCACGTTCAGCACCACCGGCCTGCCCATGTCCGAATTCGTCAGCCGGGCCCCCTTGAGCAAAAGATATAGCATCGAGCTCATGAGCAACCTGTTGAGCTCATGCCTGGTAGGAAATGTCTTTTTGCCCGGACACCTGTCCAACCACAGTGCCACCCTGACCGATGACGGACGCCTGTCAATCAAAGGCGTAGAACATCCGGACACACCGGCACTGATGAAAAGAACACAGGCCCTACTGCGTAAAGCTTATTGGAAACTTGGGGCGATCCTGATGCCCATGAGCTTTACAGTGGGCAAACCGGGTGCAGACATTCACTACGCCTCAACTTTCCCCATGCGGGCAACCCCAGGTGAAGGCAACACAAACCTTGTTGGCGAATTGGCAGGACATGAAAACCTGCACATTGTTGATGGCGCATGCCTCCCTCAATTAACAGAGAAGTCCCACACCCTTACCATCATGGCAAACGCTGACCGCATCGCTCGAGCACTACTGACCAAAAGCACCGCCTGACCTGCGGAAAACTACAAGGGCCACATTCATTCACCCCACTAAACCGAGTCAAATCACAGGCACAAAAAAGGGCGACCGAAGTCGCCCTTTTTCATGATCAAGCAGAACTTAGTTCTGTTTGGCCATTGCCTGGCGCAGCAGTGCCGCCATGGTGGTGTCGCCAGCAGGAGCTTCCTCAGCCTTCAGGCTTTGGATAGCTTCTTTCTCTTCAGCATCGTCTTTCGACTTGATGGAGAGCTGGATCACGCGGCTCTTGCGGTCAACGCTGATGATCTTGGCTTCTACTTCCTGGCCTTCTTTCAGAACGTTGCGCGCGTCTTCAACGCGGTCACGGCTGATTTCGGAGGCTTTCAGAGTCGCTTCGATATCGTCGGCCAGAACGATGATGGCGCCTTTGGCGTCAACTTCTTTCACAGTGCCTTTAACGATTGCGCCTTTGTCGTTCTCTTGAACGTACTCGGAGAACGGATCGCTTTCCAGTTGCTTGATACCCAGGGAGATACGCTCGCGCTCTGGGTCAACCGACAGGATAACGGTGTCCAGCTCGTCGCCCTTCTTGAAACGACGAACAGCTTCTTCGCCAACTTCGTTCCAGGAGATGTCGGACAGGTGAACCAGACCGTCGATGCCGCCGTCCAGACCAATGAAGATACCGAAATCGGTGATCGACTTGATGGTGCCGGAGATTTTATCGCCCTTGTTGAACTGGCCAGAGAAATCTTCCCATGGGTTAGATTTGCACTGCTTGATGCCCAGGGAGATACGACGACGCTCTTCGTCGATGTCCAGAACCATAACTTCCACTTCGTCGCCGACTTGTACGACTTTCGAAGGGTGGATGTTCTTGTTGGTCCAGTCCATTTCCGAAACGTGTACCAGACCTTCAACGCCTTCTTCCAGCTCAGCGAAGCAGCCGTAGTCGGTCAGGTTGGTTACACGAGCGGTAACGCGAGTGCTTTCTGGGTAACGGGCTTTGATAGCAACCCATGGATCTTCGCCCAGTTGCTTCAGGCCCAGGGAAACACGGTTGCGTTCGCGATCGTATTTCAGAACCTTAACGTCGATTTCGTCACCAACGTTGACGATCTCGGAAGGATGCTTGATGCGCTTCCAGGCCATGTCGGTGATGTGCAGCAGGCCGTCCACGCCACCCAGATCGACGAATGCGCCGTAATCGGTGAGGTTTTTGACGATACCTTTGACTTGCTGGCCTTCCTGCAGGGATTCCAGCAGAGCTTCACGCTCGGCGGAGTTCTCGGCTTCCAGGACGCTGCGACGGGAAACGACAACGTTGTTGCGCTTCTGGTCCAGCTTGATGACCTTGAATTCCAGCTCTTTGCCTTCCAGGTGCGTGGTGTCGCGCACTGGACGGACGTCAACCAGGGAACCTGGCAGGAACGCACGGATGCCGTTAACGTCGACAGTGAAGCCGCCTTTAACCTTACCGTTGATAACGCCCTTGACCACTTCCTCAGCTGCGAAGGCTGCTTCCAGAACGATCCAGCATTCAGCGCGCTTGGCTTTTTCACGGGACAGCTTGGTTTCACCGAAACCGTCTTCAACCGAGTCCAGAGCAACGTGAACTTCGTCACCGACATTGATAGTCAGATCGCCAGCGTCGTTGTAGAACTGCTCAAGCGGGATGAGTGCTTCAGACTTCAGGCCAGCGTGAACGGTTACCCAGCGAGCCTGGTAATCGATATCAACGATAACACCGGTGATGATGGAGCCTGCCTGAAGGTTCAGGGTTTTTAGGCTTTCTTCAAAGAGTTCCGCAAAGCTTTCGCTCATTTTAATTCCTGTAAATGAGGGCGAAGGATACGCCCATCTCCACACCCCAGACGGTGTGGGTTAGTTTCATATAGAAGAAGCGCCGCAGGACTATGACTGGTCCCCTGCAACCTTCTTGGTCACCCGGCGATATCGCGAATGGCGATCTCGCTCATGATGCGTTCAAGCACCTGATCGATGGACAACTCCGTGGAATCCAGCTGTATGGCGTCAGCCGCCGGCTTAAGCGGGGCTACCGCTCGCTGGGTGTCACGCTCGTCGCGTGCACGGATCTCATCTAGCAGACTCGACAGACTAACACCCTCGACTTTGCCCTTCAACTGCAAATATCGACGGCGCGCCCTCTCCTCGGCACTGGCGGTCAGGAAAATCTTCAGCGGCGCATCAGGAAAAACCACCGTACCCATGTCGCGACCGTCGGCCACCAGGCCCGGCGCTTCCTGGAATGCACGCTGGCGCTGCAGCAGCGCCTCGCGCACGGCGGGCAATGCAGCCACTTGCGAAGCACCGGAACCGACGCTTTCGGTACGAATGACATCGCTGACTTCGTCGCCTTCCAGAATGATCCGTTGCAACTGACCTTCGGTCGCCGCAATGAACTGAACATCCAGATGAGCGGCGAGTTTCTTCAGCAGCTCTTCATTGGTCAGATCCACACCGTGGTTGTGCGCAGCAAATGCCAGCAAGCGGTACAACGCACCGGAATCCAGCAGGTTCCAGCCCAGACGTTTGGCCAGAATTCCGGCTACGGTGCCTTTGCCCGAGCCGCTTGGCCCATCAATGGTGATGACCGGTGCAATGTTTTTCACGACTGAGCCTCTTGCGCCACACGAATACCGACCTGCCCGCACAGTGCGAGGAAGTTCGGGAACGACGTCGCGACGTTGGCACAATCATGGATGCGGATCGGTGCGGTGGCGCGCAGGGAGGCCACACTGAAAGCCATCGCGATACGGTGATCGCCATGACCATGCACTTCGCCGCCACCAATCTGGCCGCCGTCGATGATGATGCCGTCCGGGGTCGGCTCGCACTTGACGCCCAGCGCCAGCAAACCATCCGCCATGACTTGAATGCGATCCGACTCCTTGACCCGCAGCTCTTCAGCGCCAGTCAGCACGGTACGACCTTCGGCGCAGGCAGCCGCCACGAACAGCACCGGGAATTCGTCGATGGCCAGCGGAACCAGCTCTTCGGGAATCTCGATACCTTTGAGTTTAGCTGCCCGCACGCGCAGGTCAGCCACAGGCTCGCCGCCGACTTCACGCTGGTTTTCCAGAGTGATGTCCGCACCCATCAGGCGCAGGATGTCGATCACACCGGTACGAGTCGGGTTGATGCCGACGTGCTCAAGCACCAGCTCCGAACCTTCGGCGATCGAGGCCGCTACAAGGAAGAACGCTGACGACGAGATGTCGCCCGGCACTTCAATGTGAGTTGCGGTCAGTTTGCCGCCGGATTCAACCGAAGCCGTTGCGCCTTCAACGTTCACCGAATAACCGAAACCGCGCAGCATGCGCTCGGTGTGGTCGCGAGTCGGCGCTGGTTCGGTCACGGTGGTCTTGCCTTCAGCGTACAGACCGGCGAGCAGCAGGCAGGATTTCACCTGAGCACTGGCCATCGGCATGGTGTACGTCAGGCCTTTAAGCTTGTGACCACCACGAATGGTCATCGGCGGACGACCTTCAGCAGCGGTTTCAATCACGGCACCCATTTCACGCAGTGGATTGGCTACGCGATTCATCGGACGCTTGGACAGCGAGGCATCGCCAGTCAAAACGCTATCGAAGTTCTGCGCCGCCAGCAGGCCGGACAGCAAACGCATCGAAGTGCCGGAGTTGCCCAGATAGATCGGGCCCGGCGCCGGTTTCAGACCGTGCAGGCCGACACCGTGGATGGTCACGCGGCCGTGGTGCGGGCCTTCGATGACCACGCCCATATCGCGAAATGCCTGCAGGGTCGCCAGAGCGTCTTCGCCCTCAAGGAAGCCTTCGACTTCGGTGACGCCTTCGGCCAGCGAGCCGAGCATGATCGAACGGTGGGAAATGGATTTGTCACCCGGTACGCGAATCCGACCGGACAGGCGGCCACCAGGTTGAGCCAGGAAGATCAGATCGTTGGAATTCATAGCGTCCACATAGGCCCTGCGGGCCAGGATTTTACTGAAATGCTCGCGGGCAACCCGGGCGCGAGTGAAAACGCCCAACAATTGGTGCCCATCCCCTGCATCGACCGCGTCGCGCAAGGCGTCGAGGTCGCTGCGAAATGTATCGAGTGTGCGCAGGACAGCTTCGCGGTTGGCGAGAAAGATGTCGTGCCACATCACCGGGTCGCTTCCGGCGATTCTTGTGAAATCGCGGAAACCGCCCGCAGCGTAACGGAAGATCTCAAGATTTTCATTGCGCTTGGCCAACGAATCGACCAGACCAAAGGCCAGCAAGTGCGGCAGATGACTGGTCGCAGCCAGCACTTCATCGTGACGCTCGACCTGCATGTGCTCGACGTCGGCGCCCAGTTCTCGCCAGAGACGGTCGACCACAGCCAGCGCCGCCGGATCGGTTTGCTCGAGCGGCGTAAGAATCACCTTGTGACGACGGAACAGTTCGGCATTGGAGGCTTCCACCCCGCTCTGCTCGGAACCGGCAATAGGATGACCCGGCACGAAACGTGCCGGCATGCCGCCGAACGCCTCAGTTGCCGCGCGCACGACATTGCCTTTGGCGCTGCCGACATCAGTCAGAATCGCCTGCCCCAGATCCATGCTCGCCAGACGCGCGAGCACTTTTTCCATGGCCAGGATCGGCACTGCCAGTTGAATCACGTCGGCGCCCTGACATGCAGCCACCAAGTCGTCTTCGCAACGATCAACCACACCCAACTCGACCGCCAGCTTGCGCGATTGCGGGTCGAGATCGACCCCGACCACTTCGCGGCATACACCGCTTTCACGCAAGCCTTTGGCAAACGAACCACCGATCAACCCCAGACCGACCACTACAAGGCGCCCGATCATAGGTGCAGCAGATTGCAGTGCAGTGACATCACCCACGAGCCAGAACCTTGCGCAACGCTTCGAGGAAGCGGCTGTTTTCCGCCGGCAGACCAATGGTCACCCGCAGGTGGTTCGGCATGCCGTAGTTGGCCACTGGACGCACGATCACGCCTTCGCGCAGCAAGCCCTGGAATACCGGAGCCGCGACTTGAGCGAGGTCGACACAGATGAAGTTGCCTTTGGATTCAATCCAGCTCAAGCCCAACTCACGGAAACCGGCCTGCAACTGCTGCATGCCCGCCTCGTTGAGTTGACGGCTTTGCGCCAGATATTCCTCATCCTTCAGCGCTGCGCAGGCTGCCGCGAGGGCGAGGCTGTTGACGTTGAATGGCTGGCGAACACGGTTCAACACATCAGCGACGACCGGGGTGGACAGACCGTAGCCGACGCGCAGCGCTGCCAGACCATAGGCCTTGGAGAAGGTGCGCGATACCAGCAGATTCGGGTAAGCAGCGAGGAAATCCAGGCCATCCGGCAGATCGCTGCCTTCGGCGTACTCGATATAAGCCTCGTCGAGCACCACCAGCACATGCTCTGGAACATCCTGCAGGAACTCGTCCAGCGCTTCAGCACCGAACCAGGTGCCGGTCGGGTTGTTCGGGTTGGCGATGAACACCACGCGGGTATTGGCATCGATAGCGGCGAGCATTGCCGGCAGGTCATGCCCCCAATCCTTGGCCGGAACCACTTTGGCCTGAGCGCCTACCGCTTGAGTAGCAATCGGATACACCGCGAACGCGTGCTCACTGAACACTGCATTCAGGCCCGGCGCCAGATAGGCACGCGCGACCAGCTCAAGAATGTCGTTGGAGCCGTTGCCCAGCGTGACCTGGCTCAGTTCGACGCGGCATTGCTCGGCCAGCAGCGATTTCAGCGCGAAACCGTTGCCATCCGGATAACGGGTGAGCTCGGCCAGCTCTTCGCGGATGGCCGCCAAGGCTTTTGGACTGGCGCCCAGCGGATTTTCGTTGCTGGCCAGCTTGACGATTTTTGCCGGATCCAGATCCAGCTCGCGCGCCAGTTCGTCCACAGGCTTGCCCGGAACGTACGGCGAAAGTTGTTGCACGCCCGGCTGTGCCAGAGCGAGGAAATTGCCACTCATTTGCTACCGCCCCTTAGAGAACTGCTTTCGGGTAGGAACCCAGCACTTTGAGTGCTACCGCTTCCTGACTGATCTTTTCCAAAACACCTTTGATCAACGGATCACGGTGATGGCCGACGAAGTCGATGAAGAATACGTAGGTCCATTTGCCGCTGCGCGACGGACGGGTTTCGATACGGGTCAGGTCGATCCCGTTGTCATGGAATGGCACCAGCAGCTCATGGAGCGCGCCGGGTTTGTTGCTCATGGACACGATGATCGAAGTCTTGTCGTCGCCGGTCGGCGGCACTTCCTGATTACCGATCATCAGGAAACGCGTCGAGTTGTCCGGACGGTCTTCGATCTTCTCGGCCAGGCGGGTCAGACCATAAAGGCCTGCCGCCATGTCACCGGCAATCGCCGCCGAGTTCCACTCGCCTTTAACCCGCTTGGCCGCTTCCGCATTGCTCGATACCGCAACGCGCTCGACATTCGGGTAATGCGCGTCCAGCCACTTGCGGCACTGAGCCAGCGACTGTGCGTGGGAATAGATGCGGCTGATGCTGTCGGTTTTGGTGTTTTCACCGACCAACAGGTGATGGTGAATGCGCAGCTCGACTTCGCCACAGATGACCATGTCGTGTTCGAGGAAGCTGTCCAGCGTGTGGTTGACCGCGCCTTCGGTGGAGTTTTCCACCGGGACCACGCCAAAATTCACCGCACCGGCTGCCACTTCACGGAACACTTCGTCGATCGCCGCCATTGGCTTGCTGATCACCGCGTGACCGAAGTGCTTCATGGCTGCCGCTTGGGTAAAGGTGCCCTCAGGACCGAGGTAAGCCACTTTCAGCGGCTGCTCCAGCGCCAGGCACGACGACATGATTTCGCGGAACAACCGCGCCATCTCTTCGTTGCCCAGCGGCCCCTGATTGCGCTCCATCACGCGTTTGAGCACCTGAGCTTCACGCTCGGGACGATAGAACACCGGCACTTCGCCTTCGGCCAGCGAGGCCATCTTTACTCGCGCGACTTCCTGGGCGCAACGCGCACGCTCACTGATCAGCTCCATGACTTTGGTGTCCAGAGCGTCAATGCGAACGCGCAATGCCTTGAGTTCTTGCTCGGACATCAGCCGTGTTCCTTCTCGAATTCAGCCATGTACGCCACCAGCGCGTTGACCGCGGTGATGTCGACAGCGTTATAGATGGAGGCGCGCATGCCGCCCACGGAGCGGTGGCCTTTGAGATTGAGCAGGCCGCGCTCTTCGGCGCCGACGAGGAACGGCTTGTCGAGACGATCATCAGCCAGACGGAACGGCACGTTCATCCACGAGCGGTCCGACTTGTTGATCGGGTTGCTGTAGAGACCACTGGCGTCGATGAAGTCGTACAGCGTGCGCTGCTTGACGTCGTTGAGCCTGGCGATCGCGTCGACGCCACCCTGCTCTTTCAGCCACTGGAACACCAGACCGGACAGGTACCAGGCCAGGGTCGGCGGCGTGTTGTACATCGAACCGTTATCGGCTGCGACCTTGTAGTCGAGCATGGTCGGGCACAGCGAGCGCGCCTTGCCGAGCAAGTCTTCACGAATGATGTTGACGACGATACCGCTCGGGCCGATGTTTTTCTGCGCGCCGGCGTAGATCATGCCGAAACGCGAGATGTCGACCGGACGCGAGAGGATGTCCGAAGACATGTCAGCCACCAGCGGCACATCACCGACTTCCGGGATCCACTGGAATTCCAGACCGCCGATGGTTTCGTTCGGCGCGTAATGAACGTAAGCGGCGTCTTTCGACAGCTTCCACTCGTTCTGGCCCGGGATGGCGAAATAGTCGTAAGGCTTGGCGGTAGCGGCAACGTTGACGTGACCGTAGCGCGAGGCTTCTTCGATGGCTTTCTGCGACCAGATACCGGTGTCGATGTAGTCGGCCGAACCGCCTTCAGGCAGCAGGTTCAGCGGGATCTGCGCGAATTGCTGGCTGGCGCCACCTTGCAGAAACAGCACTTTATAGTTCGACGGGATATTCAGCAGGTCACGCAGATCCTGCTCGGCCTGGGTGGCAATGGACACGAACTCATCGCTGCGATGGCTCATTTCCATGACCGACAGACCCTTGCCGTGCCAATCAAGGAGTTCACCCTGGGCACGTTGCAGGACAGCTTCAGGAAGCGCCGCAGGACCGGCGCAGAAGTTATAGGCTCGCTTGCTCACATCCAATCTCGCTCTGATTTGGTGGTATCACATATCAGTCGGCGCCAATCGTGTGTGGGAGCGAGCTTGCTCGCGAAGGCGGACTGACATTCAACAATAATGTCGCCTGATACTCCGCTTTCGCGAGCAAGCTCGCTCCCACAAGGATCTCCATGGGCGCCGAAATTTCATACCGGACAAATAACAAGGGGGCGAATTCTCATCCGCCCCCTCGTTTGTCCGCTTATTCTTGCGGTTCTTCGTCTGCTGCGGCGTCGAGTTGCTGGTCTTCGCCAGCGTCGTCGATCACGACGCTGCCTTCGAACTCCTCGCCCTCTTCCCCTTCAAGCTCTTCACCTTCAATTTCCGAAGGCTCCTGAACCCGCTCCAGCCCGACCAGGGTTTCATCCTTCGCCAGCTTGATCAGCGTGACACCTTGAGTGTTACGGCCCAGGCTCGACACTTCGTCGACACGGGTACGCACCAGAGTGCCCTGATCGGAGATCAGCATGATTTCTTCACCGTCCTGCACCTGAACCGCGCCGACCAGACGGCCGTTACGCTCGTTGCTGACCATGGCGATAACGCCCTGACCACCACGCTTGTATTCAGGGAACTCGGTGATCGCCGTACGCTTGCCGTAGCCGCGCTCGGAGGCGGTGAGGATCTCGCTGCCTTCTTCCGGAATCAGCATGGAGATCAGCTTCTGCCCTTCCGGCAGACGCATACCACGCACACCGCGGGCGGTACGGCCCATGGCGCGAACTTCGGATTCCTTGAAACGCGTCACTTTGCCGCCGTCGGAGAACAGCATGATTTCCTGCTCGCCATCGGTGATAGCAGCGGAGATCAGGATGTCGCCTTCGTCCAGCTCCAGCGCGATCAGACCGACGCTGCGCTGACGGCTGAACGCCACCAGCGGGGTCTTCTTCACGGTACCGTTGGCGGTCGACATGAAGATGAACGGGGCTTTCTTGCGGTCAGCAGCTTTGATACGGGCACGACGCTCTTCGTCGGTCTCGTTGCTGTTTTCGATGTCTTCTACATCAGCCTCGACGCCTTCGGCTTCTTCTTCATCAGCCTGACGCTTCATGGCTTCGAGATCGACCGGCAGCATGGTGGTGATGTATTCGCCTTCGCTCAACGGCAGAAGGTTGACCAGCGGACGACCACGGGCAGCGCGGGACGCTTCCGGGATTTCGTAGGTCTTGAGCCAGTACACCTTGCCCTTGCTGGAGAACAGCAACAGCGTGGTGTGGCTGTTGGCAACCAGCAGGTGAGCGATGTAGTCCTCATCCTTGACGCCGGTGGCCGATTTGCCTTTACCGCCACGACGCTGAGCCTGGTACGCAGCCAATGGCTGGGTCTTGGCGTAACCACCGTGGGAAATGGTCACGACGCGCTCTTCTTCCGGGATCATGTCACCCAGGGTCAGGTCGAGACGGGCATCGAGAATTTCGGTGCGACGCACGTCGCCGTATTCGGCACGAATCACTTCCAGCTCTTCGCGGATCACTTCCATCAGGCGCACAGCGCTGTTGAGGATGCGGATCAGCTCGCCGATCTGGTTGAGAATCTCTTGATACTCGGCCAGCAGTTTTTCGTGTTCCAGACCGGTCAGACGGTGCAGACGCAGTTCCAGAATGGCTTGCGCCTGTTCTGGCGACAGGAAGTACTTGCCTTCACGCAGACCGTATTGCGGATCGAGGTTTTCCGGACGGCACGAATCGGCACCGGCACGCTCAACCATCGCCACCACTGCCGAGGATTCCCACGGTGTGCTGATCAGCGCTTCTTTCGCTTCCGAAGGGGTCGGCGAGGCTTTGATCAGGGCAATAACCGGGTCGATGTTCGACAGGGCAACGGCCTGACCTTCGAGGATGTGACCACGCTCGCGCGCCTTGCGCAGTTCGAACACAGTACGGCGGGTGACCACTTCGCGACGGTGACGGACGAAGGCTTCCAGCAGATCCTTGAGGTTGAGGATGCGTGGGCGGCCGTCGATCAGCGCAACGATGTTGATGCCGAATACCGATTGCAGCTGGGTCTGGGCGTAGAGGTTGTTGAGGATCACCTCAGGCACTTCGCCGCGACGCAGTTCGATCACGACGCGCATACCGTCCTTGTCGGACTCGTCGCGCAATTCGGTGATGCCTTCCAGCTTCTTCTCTTTGACCAGTTCGGCGATCTTCTCGATCAGACGCGCCTTGTTCAGCTGGTAAGGGAGTTCGGTGATGACGATCTGCTGACGGCCACCGACCTTGTCGATGTCTTCAATGATCGAGCGGGCACGCATGTAAATGCGCCCGCGACCGGTGCGGTAGGCTTCGATGATGCCGGCGCGACCATTGATGATCGCCGCGGTCGGGAAGTCCGGACCGGGGATGTATTGCATCAGCTCATCGACGGTCAGCTCAGGGTTGTCGATGAGCGCCAGGCAACCGTCGATGACTTCACCGAGGTTGTGCGGCGGAATGTTGGTCGCCATGCCCACGGCGATACCGCTGGAGCCGTTGACCAGCAGGTTGGGAATACGGGTCGGCATGACCGCCGGGATCATTTCGGTGCCGTCGTAGTTCGGCACCCAGTCCACGGTTTCCTTGTGCAGGTCAGCCAGCAGTTCGTGCGCCAGCTTGGTCATGCGCACTTCGGTGTATCGCATCGCCGCAGCGTTGTCGCCGTCGACCGAACCGAAGTTGCCCTGACCGTCTACCAGCAGGTAGCGCAGGGAGAAAGGCTGAGCCATACGAACGATGGTGTCGTACACGGCAGTGTCACCGTGCGGGTGATACTTACCGATCACGTCGCCGACAACACGGGCAGATTTCTTGTACGGCTTGTTGAAGTCGTTGCCCAGCTCGCTCATCGCGAACAGTACGCGACGGTGCACGGGCTTGAGGCCATCGCGCGCATCCGGCAGTGCACGGCCGACGATCACGCTCATCGCGTAGTCGAGGTAGGACTGTTTCAGCTCGTCTTCGATATTGACCGGGAGGATTTCTTTGGCCAGTTCGCCCATGAGAAGCCTGATTCCTTTTTCTGGTGAAACTTCGTCATATCCATGTGGGAGCAACGAAGCTCGTCGGGCCCGGCCGAGTGCCATGCGCCGACTTACGACAAATCAACAATCTGAAGAGTGGATTTGCGCAGTAAAGACAGCTCCGTGGAGCTGCCTCGGAAAACGCCGGATGTTATCACAAAGGCCGCCACGCACCTATCCCCCAGATGCGCATGGAGCATAGTTAGTTGACCGGTGACAGGCTTAACGGGGACGAGAGAGGCTCAGAGCCTGGTTGAATGCAGATTTGTGCTCTGGATTAGCGATGTTTATTGACGTTTAGGGCCCCTTCGCGAGCAAGCTCGCTCCCACATTGTTCTGTGGCGGTCACAAAACCTGTGGGGGCGAGCTTGCTCGCGAAGAGGTCGACGCGGGATTCAAGCCTGTTAATGCAGGCGCTTGCGGCACATCAACTGGGCCATTTTCGCGGTATCCGGGCGCTCGACGATGCCTTTCTCGGTAACGATCGCATCAATCAGGTCCGCCGGGGTCACGTCAAACACCGGATTGAACGCTTCAACATCGGCGCCGACACGCTTACCGCCGACTTCCAGCAGCTCGGCGCCATCACGTTCTTCAATCGGAATGTCGTCACCGCTGGCCAGATTCATGTCGATGGTCGAACTCGGTGCCACCACCATGAAGCGCACGCCGTGGTGCATGGCGTTGACCGCCAGTTGATAGGTGCCGATCTTGTTCGCCACGTCGCCGTTGGCGGTGATGCGGTCAGCCCCTACGATCACCCAGGTCACGCCTTTGGTTTTCATGATGTGCGCGGCAGCGGAGTCAGCATTGAGCGTTACCGGGATGCCTTCGTTGGCCAGCTCCCACGCGGTCAGGCGCGAGCCTTGCAACCACGGGCGGGTTTCGTCGGCATAAACGCGCTCGACCATGCCTTCCAGAAAAGCTGCGCGAATGACCCCCAGCGCAGTACCGAAACCGCCGGTAGCCAGCGCGCCGGTATTGCAGTGGGTCAGAATCGCCTGGGCGTTACCCTGATGTTTGCGGATCAGGTCGACGCCGAGCTGCGCCATGGTCAGGTTGGCTTCGCGGTCGCTTTCATGAATGGCGATGGCTTCGGCTTCCAGCGCCGCCAGCGGATCGGCGTTTTCTTTCAAGCGATCGAGCCGATCGTGCATGCGGCCAAGGGCCCAGAACAAATTGACCGCGGTCGGACGGGAATCGGCCAGCAAGGCAAAATCCTCCTCCAGCGCCGCGTACCAGTCGCCACCTTCGGCGATCCGCGCACGCGCCGCGAGGACGATGCCATACGCCGCACTGATGCCGATGGCTGGCGCGCCACGCACCACCATCGAGCGAATCGCTTCAGCTACGCCAGCGGCGCTGGTGTAGGCAATCCAGGTTTCCTCGAACGGCAAAATACGCTGATCCAGCAGGTGCAGCGCGCCGTCTCGCCAATCGATGGCCTTCACTTTCTCCGCAGCCAACAGTCGATCGCGCATCCCACACCCCGCACTCATGAACAAAAGCCGCCGATTATAGCGATCCCCCCGCGAAGACGCTCGGGTATACTTCGCCATCCTTTACAAAAGCACTGGAACCGACCCTCGATGCCGAAACCTGCCATTGCGCTCGACTTATTATTGCTGCCGACCTGGCTGGTACCCGTCGAACCTGCAGGCGTTGTGCTCAAGGAGCACGGCCTGGGCATCCGCGACGGTCGCATCGTGTTTATCGGCCCGCGCGCCGAAGCATTGAAGTGTAACGTCACGGAAGTTCGCGAACTGCCGGATGTGCTGCTCGCCCCTGGCCTGATCAATGCCCACGGCCACGCGGCAATGACGCTGTTCCGTGGTCTGGCTGACGACCTGCCGCTGATGACCTGGCTGGAAAACCACATCTGGCCGGCCGAAGCGAAATGGGTCAGCGAAGATTTCGTGCGTGACGGCACCGATCTGGCCATCGCCGAGCAGATCAAGGGCGGCATCACTTGTTTCTCGGACATGTATTTCTTCCCGAAGATCGCCAGCGAGCGCGTGCACAACAGCGGCATTCGCGCGCAGATCGCGATTCCGATCCTCGACTTCCCGATTCCAGGCGCCAGCAGCGCCGATGAAGCCATTCGTCAGGGCGTCGAATTGTTCGGCGATCTGAAGCATCACGAACGCATCAAGATCACCTTCGGTCCTCATGCACCGTACACCGTTGGCGACGAAAACCTCGAGAAAGTCCGCGTGATTGCCGAGGAACTGGACGCGTCGATCCACATGCACGTCCATGAGACCGCTTTCGAAGTCCAGCAAGCGCTGGAGCAACACGGCGAGCGTCCACTCGCTCGCCTTGGCCGTCTGGGCCTGCTCGGCCCGCGTTTCCAGGCCGTGCACATGACCCAGATCAGCGATGACGACCTGGCGTTGCTGGTAGAAAGCAACACCAGCGTGATCCACTGTCCGGAATCGAACCTGAAACTGGCCAGCGGTTTCTGCCCGGTCGAGCGTTTATGGCAGGCTGGGGTAAATGTCGCGGTCGGCACCGATGGCGCCGCCAGCAATAACGATCTGGATCTGCTCGGCGAAACCCGCACCGCCGCGCTGCTGGCCAAAGCCGTCGCTGGCTCGGCCACTGCACTGGACGCCCATCGGGCGCTGCGCATGGCCACATTGAATGGCGCGCGCGCACTGGGAATCGAAGCACAGGTTGGCTCCCTGGAAATCGGCAAAGCCGCCGACATCGTCGCTTTCGACCTGTCCGGCCTGGCGCAGCAACCGGTGTACGACCCGGTTTCGCAGCTTATCTATGCCACCGGTCGCGATTGCGTGAAACACCTGTGGGTCGCCGGCAAACAACTGCTCGACGACCGGCGCCTGACGCGCATGGACGAAGAGCAACTGGGCGCTACCGCCCGGGCCTGGGGTCAGCGCATCAGCGGCCACACCGAATCGTAAACACCGCGGAACACCATCCGCGGCTACAGCCCTTTTTCAAGTTTTAGAGGAATTGAACATGAGCAACGTCGACCACGCCGAAATCGCCAAATTCGAAGCCCTGGCTCATCGCTGGTGGGACCGTGAAAGCGAATTCAAACCGCTGCATGACATCAACCCGCTGCGGGTCAACTGGATTGACGAGCGGGTCAATCTGGCCGGCAAGAAGGTCCTCGACGTCGGTTGCGGCGGCGGCATTCTCAGCGAAGCCATGGCGCAACGCGGCGCCACTGTGATGGGCATCGACATGGGTGAAGCGCCGCTGGCGGTCGCGCAACTGCATCAACTGGAATCAGGCGTCAACGTCGAATACCGCCAGATCACCGCCGAAGACCTCGCTGAAGAAATGCCTGAGCAGTTCGACGTAGTGACCTGCCTTGAGATGCTCGAGCACGTGCCTGATCCATCGTCAGTCATTCGCGCCTGCTTCCGCATGGTCAAGCCCGGCGGCCAGGTGTTCTTCTCGACCATCAACCGCAACCCGAAGGCGTATCTGTTCGCCATTATCGGCGCTGAATACATCATGAAGCTGTTGCCGCGCGGCACTCACGACTTCAAGAAATTCATCCGCCCGTCCGAGCTCGGTGCCTGGAGCCGCATGGCTGGCCTGACCGTCAAGGACATCATCGGCCTGACCTACAACCCGCTGACCAAGCACTACAAGCTGGCCAACGATGTTGACGTCAACTACATGATCCAGACCCTGCGCGAGGAATAAGCCGATGGCCATCAGAGCAGTTCTCTTCGACATGGACGGCACCCTGCTCGACACGGCGCCGGACTTCATCGCCATCTGCCAGGCGATGCGCGCCGATCGTGGCTTGCCGCCGATCAACGACAAGCACATCCGCGACGAGATCTCCGGCGGCGCCAAAGCCATGGTCGCGGTGACGTTCTCGATGGATCCGGAATCGCCGGGCTTCGAGGAACTGCGTCTGGAGTTCCTTGAGCGCTATCTGGTCGGCTGCGCGGTGCACAGCAAGCTGTTCGACGGCATGGGCGAACTGCTCGCCGACATCGAGAAGGCCAACCTGATCTGGGGCGTGGTGACCAACAAGCCTTTGCGCTTTGCCGAGCCGATCATGCAACAACTGGGGCTGGCCGAGCGCTCGGCACTGCTGATCTGCCCGGATCATGTGAAGAACAGCAAGCCGGATCCGGAGCCGTTGATCCTTGCATGCAAGATGCTTGATCTGGATCCGGCGACGGTTCTGTTTGTCGGCGATGATCTGCGTGATATCGAATCGGGCCGCGATGCCGGCACGAAAACCGCGGCGGTGACGTTTGGTTATATCCACCCGGACGACAATCCTCGCCACTGGGGCGCGGATGTCGTGGTGGATCATCCGTCGGAGTTGCGCAAGGTGCTCGATAGCGCGCTTTGCAGCTGCTGAGACCTGACGCAGAGCGTCATTGGCTGCATTCCCACGCGGAGCGTGGGAAACGATCTGACTCCATGATGAGGTTTTTATGTTTGATTATTCCGCTCGTCCCGAATTGCTCAAGGATCGGGTCATTCTGGTCACCGGTGCCGGTCGTGGCATCGGTGCGGCGGCCGCGAAAACCTATGCGGCCCACGGCGCCACCGTGTTGCTGTTGGGTAAGACCGAAGCCAATCTGACCCAGGTTTACGACGAGATCGAAGCCGCGGGCCACCCGCAACCGGCAGTGATCCCGTTCAACCTCGAAACCGCCCTACCCCATCAGTACGATGAACTGGCAGCGATGATCGAGAACGAGTTCGGCCACCTCGACGGCCTGCTGCACAATGCCTCGATCATCGGCCCACGTACGCCGATCGAGCAGTTGTCCGGCGAAAACTTCATGCGCGTCATGCAGGTCAACGTCAACGCCATGTTCATGCTGACCAGCACTCTGCTGCCGCTGCTCAAGCTGTCACAAGACGCCTCGGTGGTGTTCACCTCCAGTAGCGTCGGGCGCAAGGGTCGGGCGTACTGGGGCGCCTATGGCGTGTCGAAGTTCGCCACCGAAGGCCTGATGCAAACCCTGGCCGATGAAGTCGATGGTGTGGCGCCGGTGCGTTCCAACAGCATCAACCCGGGTGGCACGCGCACGAGCATGCGCGCCCAGGCGTATCCAGGGGAAAACCCGTTGAACAACCCGACGCCCGAAGAGATCATGCCGGTCTACCTTTACCTGATGGGCCCGGACAGTACTGGCATCAACGGCCAGGCATTCAACGCCCAGTAACTGCCATACGTCGCATTTGTTGCCGCGGCAGATTCCTGTCGCGGCATGCATTTGCCGTTCGAGAGCGTCACAATCCAGTCAATTTTCCAGCACCCTTTGCTCACCTTCCAAGCCAAGCCATTGATTTAATACGGTTTAAATAAAAACGAACCGAATGGCACGACTTTCGCTCTAAATTTCCTCAAAACAAGCCGCGTGAAGGCATTGGGGCGAGGCCGATTTCGATAGCTTACTAATCGTCATCCGGCAGACTAGACTTACGCCAAACGTCCTACGGGACTGATGGATCAGTATGACGCGCAGCCCATAGCCGCTCTCACCCAGCCTGTAAGACAGACTTACCGCTAAGGGTTCACGCCATATGAAATCACCCTCCCAGACCAATGCAATTGACTTTGACAGTGCCAAATTGCAACGCCTGGGCTTTGGTCAACTGCCGCCCCTTCTGGAGCGACCGGCCAGTCTTGCGCAATTGCGCCAGCAAATGAGCCTGCAACTGCAAACCAGCCTCGAACCGCAACGCATCCTCGGTCTGTTTTTCCGCGAAGTTCAGCGCCTCGTGCCACTGGACGCACTGAGTTACGTGCACCAGGGCAGCGATCTGCGCCTGGAGTTCGGCAGCCGCGGCCACCACTCGATCAGCTATACCCTGAGCCATGAAGGCGAGCACATGGGTGAACTGATATTCCGCCGCAATCAGCGCTTCAACGAACAGGATCAGGGCAACCTTGAATCGCTTTTGTCGTCGCTGCTGTACCCGATGCGCAATGCCCTGCTCTACCGCGCTGCCACGCAGAGCGCCCTGCGCGATCCGCTGACCGGCGCCGGCAACCGCATTGCCATGGAGCAGACCTTGCAGCGGGAAATCGAAATGTCCCGTCGGCATCTGCAACCGCTGTCGCTGCTGATGCTCGATATCGACCACTTCAAACGGGTCAACGACAGCCATGGTCACAGCGCCGGCGATGACGTACTTAAAGCCATCGCGGCGACAATCAAGGCGCAACTGCGCAACGTCGACATGGTGTTTCGTTACGGTGGCGAAGAGTTTCTGGTGCTGCTGTCCAATACCAGCCGGGATGCCGCCGCAATGGTCGGCGAACGGCTGCGTTATGCGACGCAGGCAGCTGAATACTATGCGGATGGGCAGTTGATCGAATTGACCGTGAGCCTGGGATGTTCGACGTTGTTGCCGGGCGAATCGGCTGACAGCTTGCTGCGCCGTGCGGACAGTGCGTTGTACGTGGCCAAGCGCGAAGGACGTAACCGCTTGGCGATGGCGGGCTAAGTCCTTCCAAACGATACAAGACAGTGTGGGAGCGAGCTTGCTCGCGAAAGCGGTGCATCAGTCAAAACAATGCTGACTGACAGGCCCCCTTCGCGAGCAGGCTCGCTCCCACATTGGTTTTGCATTAAGCCGAAAATCAGCTCTCGACTACCGCCCTGCGTTCCCGGTTGACCAGCAAGCGCTCGGAAGTCTCCAGTTGCATGCAGCGCTCCAGAAACAGGTACATGTAGTCGTAGCTCTTGCACACTGCCTGACGCAGTTCTTCCTGCAAAGCCTTGGTCGGGTTCATTCCGGCCAGAGTGCAGATGATTTCCAGCGCTTCCCACGGGTGGGCATCATCGTACTGGGCATGCATCTTCAGCCACTTCATTGCCCGCTTGCGGTCTTCTTCGGGAAACGCCGCCGCATAAACGCCCGTCGAACAAACCACAGCCGACCACTCCCCGGTCGCACCCTCGATGGCGTAGTTGGTGGCGGCGATAGCCACGATCAGCGAATCGGCCGAACTGGTGTGCCAGCACCAATGACTCAGGGCATGCAACTCCGGTGGCACATGTTGGGCCTGGAGATCTTCCAGACTGACGCCATGGGCACGACTCCAATGCACCCAGTAATCCGCGTGATTGAGTTCAACGCGGATATTGCGCATCAGCCAGCGCCGCGCCATGTCCTCTCCGGGGTGGCGGGCAAACCGGGTTTTGGTGAGATTCTGCGCCATGTACAAGGCGAATTGCTCAACCACTGGCCAGCCGCCAATCAGGTACTGACGCATGGTTCTGGCGCTGAGTTTGTTATCACGCATGCGCAGATAAAGTTCATGTTCGACAACCCGGCGCTTGCTCTCGCTGCAATCCTCAATGAGCTGTTGTGCCCAGGCAGGATAACTTGCAGCTTCCATGAGTGGTCCGGTTCGGTTGAATGTGTCGATCACTGTTCGGCTCCTTTTGATTTGTGATTGTAAGGATCGGCGAGAGACTTCAACGGAACGTGCCAGGCGCTTTGAATAACAGCGGTTGCGGTCTGGCGGGCCGACTTTGCAAACTGTCACAGGTAAACAACTGTGGACGCTCTATAACATAACCCTGAGCGTAATCCACACCGATTTCAAGCAATGCCTGCTCGATCTGGGTTGTTTCAACAAACTCGGCAATTGTCTGCTTACCCATGACATGCCCGATGTGATTGATCACTTCGACCATTGCGCGGTTAATCGGGTCGTCCAGCATATCCTTTACGAAACTCCCGTCGATCTTCAGGAAGTCTACAGGCAAATGTTTCAGATAAGCGAATGAAGACATTCCGGCACAAAAGTCATCTAACGAAAAATAGCAACCTAAGCCTTTGAGTTCATTAATAAATCTTATTGCACTGCCCAGATTTGAAATTGCGCTGGTTTCTGTAATTTCAAAACAAATCATTTCAGGCGGTATTGCGTAGTTATCAAACTGCTCTCGCAGAAAGTGCAAAAACGCGTCATCTCCTATAGTAATGCCTGACAGATTAATCGCACACATCGCTAATGGCCGTTTATGTTCTTGCGCTATACATTGAGCAATAACCTTGAATACGTTCTGAACTACCCAGCGATCCAGTTGACTCATCAAACCATAGCGTTCGGCAGCTGGAATGAAACTGTCCGGCAGAATCATCCGCCCGGCCTCATCATGCAGACGCAACAGGATTTCAATGTGCCCACCCTTGCCAACTTCCTGTTTCAGCGGGGCGATTTCCTGGGCATAGAGGCAGAAGCGATTCTCTTCCAGCGCCATGTGCAGTCGTTGTACCCAAGCCATTTCACCAAAGCGCAGCGACAGTTCGGAATCGTCGGCGTGGTACACCTGCACCCGGTTGCGGCCCTTCTCCTTGGCCATGTAACAGGCCATATCGGCCGCGCGCAGTGAGGCTTCGAGGGTCGTCGGGGTCTGCGCGATATGCACCAGGCCAATGCTCACCGTGGTCAGGAACGGCCGCCCCTTCCAGACAAAATGCAGATTCTGTACGGTCTGGCGCAGTGCCTCAGCGATCTTTTCCGCAGCTTCCGGCGCGCAGTTCTCCAATAGAATGCCGAACTCGTCACCGCCGAGCCGCGCCAGCGTATCGCCCTCACGCAGCCCCGATTGCAGCAGCGTGCAAATATGCCGTAACAGCTCATCACCGGCGGCGTGACCACAGGTGTCGTTGACCAGTTTGAATTGATCGAGGTCGAGGAACATCAGCGCATGCCGCCCGGAATGGCGCGTGAGCTTATGCAGCGCCTGCTCCAGCCGATATTCAAATTCGCGGCGATTGGCCAGCCCGGTCAGCGCGTCATGGGTGGCCTGCCAGGACAGATTGGCGATGTATTGCCGCTCCTGAGTCATGTCGTGCAACACCAGCACCGTGCCGCTGACCTTGCCGGCATTGCGGATCGGTGCGCCGACCAGCGTCACCGACAACGTTGTGCCATCCAGGCGCTGGATCAGTTTCGAGTGCTCGCTGCCGCCACTGAGCTTACCGCTGAGGATGTGCTCGATCAGGGTCAGCCCCTCGGCCTGGGCGTTGTCGTCGAGCAAATTGAACAGCGCGGCCAATGGCAGGCCCGCCGCCTGCTCGGCCTTCCAGTGGGTCATGACTTCAGCGGCAGGGTTCATGTAATCGATGGCACCGCTGACATCGGTGGTAATGACGCCATCACCGATCGAATGCAACGTAACGTGCGCCCGATCCTTCTCCAGTTGCAGCGCCTCGGCAAAGGCATGACGTTGCTTGAGCAATTTATGCGTACGCCACAAGGCCAGCACGATCAGCCCCAGCGCCGTCGCCAGGTTGGTGAACAGCAGCAGACGCATGATCATCCGCGAACCTTCGCCCAGAGCATCGCTGAAAGCTTTTGCTGCCGGGGTGACGCCATCGTTGATGGCAAAAATCCGTGCTTTCCAGCGCTGGATATCGGCGCTGTTGGCCGCGTTCTGCGAAATGCTGCGGTGCATCTCCTGCGCCACGTCATCCAGCTCGACCAGATAGGCGTCACCGACCGTCCAGCGATCAATGGCGGTTTCCAGATAACTGAAATGGCGGAAGTTGAGGTACAGCCAGATCAGGCTGGAAACGTCGTCCGGATGGTTGCCGCCCTTGAGAATACCTTCACGCGCGGCAGCCAGATCCGGCGGTTGATGATCCAGCGCCAGACGCAACTGATGTCCGCCTTGTGGCACGGCGATCGCGTTACGGTATTTGAGGAAAATCGCCTCGTCACGGCTGTCGGCGTAAAGATTGAGGTAGTAGATGGCATCTTTCTGGCCCTTGGACCAAAGGCTTTCGCCGGCGACGTAGCCGCGAACGGCCGAGAGCACGTAAAGACTCACGCCGCCCAGTAACGCTTGAAATAACACGACGGCAATAAATGGCCAGACGATGCCCAACAACCGTGGCGTTCCGAGAGTCCGCTTTTGCTTCATGAGATCCCTTGCGCAAGCACTGCCAGATGAACACCGGAAAATCCCGCTCCTGACAGCTCAGCCTAGGCTAATTTTCGCCAAGTCAAAGGGACAGCTCTGCCGTCCTCTAGGTCGATTGTGCAAATGGCGGGACTGTGCGGGCGTTCCGAGTGGTTTTACTCAATGCAATTCAAGCACTAAGCACAGAAACCGTGACGAAACTCAAGGGCGCTGGATCTGCTGCAGGTGACCATAAAGCTTGGCATACAGACCGCCGTCGGCAATCAACTGCTGATGATCGCCGTCTTCAGCGACCTGACCACCATCGAACACCAGCACGCGATCGGCCTGTTTCACCGCCGACAGTCGGTGAGCAATGATCAGCGTGGTGCGACCATTGAGGAAGCGCGCCATGGCTTGATGCAGGTTGTACTCGGTGGCGGCGTCGAGGGCCGAGGTGGCTTCGTCGAGGATGACGACTTTCGGCTCGGCGAGAATCATCCGCGCGATGGCCAGGCGTTGGCGTTGCCCGCCCGACAAGCGCACGCCGGAGCGCCCGACAATACTGTCCAGACCATTGGGCAAAGCACGGATGGTCGCTTCGAGCTGAGCGATTTCCAGCGCCTGCCAGCAGGCTTCGTCGCTGCGAGTGCGGCCCATGGTCAGGTTGGCGCGCACGGTATCGTTGAACAGTGCCGGGTGTTGCAGCACCACCGCGACGTTTTCCCGTACTGTGTCGAGGCCGATCTCCTGCTGGGTCGAACCGCCGAAACGGATGGTGCCGGACACTGGCGTATACAGCCCGAGGAGTAATTGCACCAGGGTACTTTTGCCACCGCCGCTGGCGCCGACAATCGCGACTTTTTCACCCGGGGCAATCGACAGATTCAGCTGATCCAGCACTAGCTCATCACCGTAGCCGAAGCTCAGGCCTTGCACCTGAATGCCGACGGTGTCACGGCCCTTGAACGGATCGACGCCGCCGGGATATTGCGGCTCATCGGCGCGCGCCAGCAGTTCGTTGATCCGCGCCAGCGCTCCGCCCGCCGCGTAATAGGCGTATTGCAGATTGAGCAGTTGTTCGACCGGGCCGATCATGAACCACAGGTAGCTGAACACCGCGAGCATCTGGCCGATCGACAGGTCGGAAAACAGCACGGTGAGCATCGCTGCCGCGCGAAAAATGTCGATGCCGAACTGGAACAGCAGACCACTGGCGCGGTTCGACGCGTCGGTTTTCCATTGCGAGTTGACCGCGTAATTGCGCACTTCCTGCGCGCGCAGGCCGAGCCGGCCGAGGAAGAAACCCTGACGATTGCCGGCGCGGATTTCCTGAATCGCATCAAGGGTTTCGCTCAACGCCTGGGTGAAGCGCGCCGTACTGTCGTTCTCGAGTTTCTTCAGGTGTTTGACGCGTTTGCCCAACTGCACGGTGGCGTAAATCACCAGCGGGTTGAACAACAGAATCAGCAGCGCCAGTTTCCAGTGCATCCACATGAGGATGCTCGCGGTGCCGACCAGGGTCAGCATCGCCACCAGAAAACGACTGAGGGTTTCGCCGACAAATTTGTCGAGGGTATCGAGGTCCGTGACCAGGTGCGTGGTTACCGTGCCGCTGCCGAGGCTTTCGTACTCGCCGAGCGAGATGCGTTTGAGGCGCTCGATCAGGCGCACGCGAATGCGATAGACGATGTCTTTGGCCAGCCGTGCGAACAGCCGCGACTGCAACACGCCGAAGCACAGTGAACTGCAACGCAGGGTCAGCGTCACGACCAGCATCAAGCCGATATAGCCTGCCGCTTGCTGCCACATCGTCGGCAGCACATGGTTCATGGCTTTCAATGCCGCGTCGCCGTGACCGAGCAGGACTTCGTCCACCAGCAACGGCAGCAGCAACGGAATCGGCACACTGCACAGCGTCGCCAGAACAGCGACGCCGTTGGCGATCCACAGGGATTTTTTGTGTGTAAGTGCCAGTCGCCGGACTTCTGCCCAGCTCAGCCGGTCGACACGCTTTACGGCTGGCGTGTCATCGGCCCGATCAGACACAGGCCGCACGCTCCAGCCATCGACCCAGTAACGGCGACAGTTCACTGAGCGGTTGGTAGCCGTTGGTCAGCAGGGCCAGTTGGCCATTGCGTTCGGCGAGCAGGGTCGGGAAACCGGCGATGCCGAGATCCTGCACCCAACTGAAATCGGCCTGAGTGGCTTTGTGCTGATCGGCATGATCAAACAACGCAGCGAATTCGATACGCGGTACACCAGCCTTTTCGGCCAGCTCGACCAACACACTGGCCTGGGTGACATCGCGACCTTCAGCGTAAAACGCCTCCTGGATCAGTCCGACCAATTTCCACGCGCAATCCGGTGCCAGGCTGCGTGCGGTGACAATCGCCCGGCAGGCAGGCTCGGTGTCGTAGACAAAACCGTCGGGCAACGCGCCGTCAAACTTGAACGGCTGGCCGGTGGCCTCGGTGACCGCTTGCCAGTGTTCAAGAATATAGCGGCGGGTGGTCGGCTCCAGCGCCGAGCCACTGCCGGTGCGCAAACCACCGACCACCAGATGCAACTCGACTCCCGCTGCTTGCGCCTGCTCGACCAATGCCTTGGCTACTGGAGCAAAACCCCAGCACCACGAACACATCGGGTCCATCACATAGAGCAGGCGTGCAGACATGATTAAGCCTCGGTGGATGCTTGCTTGTAGTTGTAGCCGATCGGGTGCGGCTGGTTACGCGCCTTGGCCAGTTCGATCTGCTTCTGCCGATCGATGGCACTGCGCCGGGTTTTCTCGCTCAGTTTGTCCCAGCAATGCGGGCAACTGATGCCGGCCACATAATGCTCCGAAGCGCGATCTTCAACACTGACCGGTGTGCGGCAGGCATGACATTGATCGTAGTCGCCTTCGCTGAGGTCGTGACGCACGGTCACACGGTTGTCGAACACAAAGCAGTCGCCCTGCCACTTGGTTTCTTCCTGCGGCACTTCTTCGAGATACTTCAGGATGCCGCCCTTGAGGTGGTAAACCTCTTCATAGCCTTCGCCGAGCATGTAGCTCGAGGCTTTTTCGCAGCGAATGCCACCGGTGCAGAACATCGCGACCTTCTTGTGCACGGCCGGGTTGAAATGCTCTTTGATGTAGTCGGGAAATTCGCGAAAGCTGGTGGTTTTCGGATCGATGGCGCCTTCGAAGGTGCCGATCGACACTTCGTAATCGTTGCGCGTGTCGATCAACAGCACTTCCGGGTCGCTGATCAACGCGTTCCAGTCTTGCGGATCAACGTACGTGCCGACCTTTTTGTTCGGGTCGACGCCTTCGACACCGAGGGTGACGATCTCTTTTTTCAGTTTGACCTTGGTGCGGTAGAACGGCTGCTCGTCGCAGTACGACTCTTTGTGATCAATGTCGATCATGCGTGGGTCGTTCTTCAGCCAGGCGAGCAGGCCATCAATGCCTTCGCGAGTGCCCGACACCGTGCCGTTGATGCCTTCTTCGGCGATCAGCAGGGTGCCTTTGATCTGGTTGTCGACCATCGCTTGCAGCAGGGGCTCGCGCAGGTTGACGTAATCTTCGAGGGTGACGAACTTATACAGTGCCGCCACGACAATCGGCTGTGTCATGGGTATTTCTCCAGGTGGCTACCCTCGCAAAGGGTGAACCGGATTCAAAAAAAAACGCGCCGGGTGAGCGGCGCGTTGCGGATTCTAGCAAAAAACCGAAGCTTAATGCTTGCTGCCGCCGGCACAGGTTGGCGACGCCGGAGCGGCGCCAGTCTCTGCCCATTCCTGCGGAGTGTAGGTGTGCAGCGCCAACGCATGGAACTCGCCCATCAGCTCACCGAGCGTGCCGTAGACTTTCTGGTGGCGCTTGACCCGGTTCAGGCCGTCGAACTGCGCGCTGACCACCACAGCCTTGAAGTGGGTCTGCAACCCGCGACTGTGCATGTGGCTTTCATCCAGCACTTGCAGATGTTCGGGCTGAAGCAGCGCCAGCGTCGATTCGATGCGTTGTTGCATGGTCATCACGAACTCCGCTTACTTCTTCTTGGCCGGCGCAGCAGCGCCTTTCGGGTCCAGCTCTTTGGTCATGTCGTCGAGCAGCTTGTTGACCACAGGCACGGCGCTTTCCAGCTTGGCTTGGGTCATCTGGGCCGATTGCTGAGTCAGCTGCGGCATTTTTTCCAGGACTTTCTTGCCCAGTGGCGACTGGTAGAACGCGACCAGGTCTTTCAGCTCGGATTCGCTGAAGTTAGTGGTGTAGAGCTTGACCATGTCAGGCTTGAGCTTGTTCCAGCCGATGGCCTGATCCAGCGCGGCGTTGGCTTTGGCCTGGTAGGTTTCCAGTACGGCTTTCTTGGCTTCCGGGGCTTTGGTCTGCTCAAAACGCTGAGCAAACATTTGCTGCACTTGCATGTACACCGGAGTGCCGAGCTTGTCAGCGTGAGCCAGGGTCAGGAAAGCTTCGGCACTGGCGTTGTGGCTGGCGGTATCGGCAAGCACCTGGCCGCTGGCGCAAACCAGTGCAACCGCGGTGCAGATGGCACGAAGACGAGTCATCGAGTTTCCTTTTAAGCAAAGCGAGGTCAAACCCCAAGGGCGACCATTCTGCGCCTAAAAAACCTCGTGGCTCAACCCCCGGGCCTTGCCGTGCTTGATTGGCGGGGTTTTACCGGTCAACAATCGGATCGAGGGAACCACCTGGGCCCGACCGGGCCTAAACTGCGCAAACAGACCAACAGGAGTGTGCACGATGAGCCGTATCGAAACCGACAGCCTGGGCCAGATCGAAGTCCCGGACGAAGCCTACTGGGGTGCTCAGACGCAACGCTCGCTGATCAACTTCGCCATTGGTCAGGAACGCATGCCGCTGCCGGTACTGCACGCCCTGGCCCTGATCAAGAAAGCCGCCGCACGGGTCAACGACCGCAACGGCGACCTGCCCGCCGACATTGCCCGCCTGATCGAACAGGCCGCCGATGAAGTCCTCGACGGTCAGCACGACAACCAGTTTCCGCTGGTGGTCTGGCAGACCGGCAGCGGCACCCAGAGCAACATGAACGTCAACGAAGTCATCGCCGGTCGTGCCAACGAACTGGCCGGCAACCCGCGCGGCGGCAAGACCCCGGTGCACCCCAACGATCACGTCAACCGCTCGCAAAGCTCCAACGACTGCTTCCCTACCGCCATGAGCATCGCCACCGCGCAAGCCGTGCAGGAACAACTGCTGCCGGCGATTGCCGAGTTGTCCGGTGGTCTCGCCGAGCTGGCGGCGCGGCACATGAAACTGGTGAAAACCGGGCGCACGCACATGATGGACGCGACGCCGATCACCTTCGGTCAGGAGCTCTCCGGTTTTATCGCGCAGCTGGATTACGCCGAGCGCGCGATCCGCGCTGCACTGCCGGCGGTGTGTGAACTGGCGCAGGGTGGCACTGCGGTCGGCACCGGGCTGAATTCGCCACACGGTTTTGGTGAGGCGATTGCCGCAGAACTGGCGGCGCTGTCGGGCCTGCCGTTTGTCACTGCGCCGAACAAGTTTGCCGCCCTCGCCGGCCACGAACCGCTGACCAGCCTCTCCGGCGCACTGAAAACCCTTGCCGTCGCGTTGATGAAAATCGCCAACGACCTGCGTCTGCTCGGCTCCGGCCCACGGGCAGGTTTTGCCGAAGTGCGGCTGCCGGCGAATGAGCCGGGCAGCTCGATCATGCCGGGCAAGGTCAACCCGACCCAGTGCGAAGCGCTGTCGATGCTCGCCTGTCAGGTGCTGGGCAACGACGTGACCATCGGCATTGCCGCGAGTCAGGGTCACTTGCAGTTGAACGTGTTCAAACCGGTGATCATCCACAACCTGCTGCAATCGATTCGTCTGCTGGCCGATGGCTGCAGCAACTTCCAGCAGCACTGCATCGCCGGGCTGGAGCCGGATGCCGAGGTCATGGCCAGGCATCTGGAGCGTGGTCTGATGTTGGTGACAGCGCTGAATCCGCACATCGGTTACGACAAGTCGGCGGAGATCGCCAAGAAGGCCTATAGCGAAGGGCTGACGTTGCGTGAGGCGGCGCTGGCGCTGGGCTATCTGACCGATGAAGAATTTGATGCGTGGGTGCGGCCGGAGAACATGATCGAGGCTGGTGCCAAGGGCTAGTTTTGTAGCGGCTGTAAATCCGTCTTCGCGAGCAAGCTCGCTCCCACATTCGATCGCATTCCTGACATGGGATCGCGGTCAATTGTGGGAGCGAGCTTGCTCGCGAATGGGAGCGACGCGGTTTAACTGGCGGCCATCTTCATCCGCCGCGCCTTCAATCCAGCAATTAATGAAGGCCCCAACGCCACCAACGCCGAACCCAGCACTACCAGCACCGCCCCGCCATACCCGAGCCCGTTGATCTGCTCGGCATGCACATATTCCGGCCAGATCCCCGCCGCAATTGCCACCGCGCCAAACGTTACCAACGGCGTAATCGCCAACGTCGCACTGACCCGCGAAGCCTCCCAGTGCGCCAGCGCCTCGGCGAACGCGCCATAGGCAATCAGCGTATTCATGCAGCATGCCAACAGCAGCCAGCCCTGCAGCGGACTCAGATTCAGCGCTTCGAGCGGGTGTACCCACGGCGTCAGCAGCAATGCGCAAAACAGATAAATCACCATCATCACCTGCAGCGAATTCCACACCGTCAGCAATTGCTTCTGGCCCAGTGCATAGAAGGTCCACACCGTCGACGCCAACAGCACTAGCAACACTCCGGCGGTGTAATCCGACAGCGAGGTCAGCAGCTCAGCCAGGCGCTGATTGAAGAACAACACAAAACCTATCAACAGCACCGCCAGACCAATGCCCTGGCCAATACTGAAACGCTCCTTGAACACAAACAGACTGGCGATCAGCAACATGATCGGGCCCATCTGCACCACCAGTTGCGCGGTGCCGGGGCTGAGCAGATTGAGCCCCATCAGGTACAACACATAGTTGCCGACCAGCCCGAGCACCGCCATCAGCACCAGCCAGCCGCCCCTAGGCCCGAGCACTTTGCGGCTGGGCAGACGCTTGACCGCCGCCAGATAGATGAACAGACAACCACCGGAAACCAACAGACGAAACCAGGTCACCGTGACCGGGTCCATCACCAGCAGCACCTGTTTGAGTTTGATCGGCAGGATGCCCCACAGAAACGCGGTCAGCAGCGCCAGGAACAGGCCGTAGACCCAGCGACCGGATGAAATGTGCATGGAAACCCCAAAAGCCCGCTGACAAGTGCGCACATTCTAGGCGCGCCTTAGATCCGCACACAGGGACAGTTAAGGCCAGGACGCGAATGAAACTGTGCAGGTCGCAGCATTAAATTGACGCGGCGCCGTTGATCGGCTGGCCGGGCGCGTCAAGTGCTTCAGGCATAAGCTCATTGGATCCCTTTCAGCACATCAGCCGAGGAGACCGATCATGTTAGGAATGCGCGCCCAGGACAGCGCCCCCGCCATGCGCTTTCGCAGCGGTAGGCTGTGCCGGGTCAATGGCGAACTGTTTTTCAGCACTCGGGAAAATACCCTTGAAGGGCCTTTCGACAGTCCCGAGATCGCTGAGCAGCAAATAAAAGCTTACATCGCGCGGATGCAAGCATTGGATTCCAACCGGTGACCCGGTTGATCCCTTCGCGAGCAAGCTCGCTCCCACATTGGATCTCTGGTGTACGCAAAATCAGTTTTCACTGAAGGTCTACTGTGGGAGCGAGCTTGCTCGCGAAGAGGGCTGAACCAACAACCAGTGAATTGAGGGTTAACACACTGCCTCAAACAACCCCGTCGCCCCCATCCCGCCGCCCACACACATCGTCACGATCCCATAACGCAAATTACGCCGCTGCAACTCGCGCACCAGATGCCCGATCTGCCGCGATCCGGTCATGCCAAACGGGTGACCAATCGAAATCGACCCTCCATTGACGTTGTACTTGTCGTTATCGATCTCCAGT
Source organism: Pseudomonas sp. 43A (assembly GCF_013363935.1). Taxonomy (NCBI): domain Bacteria; kingdom Pseudomonadati; phylum Pseudomonadota; class Gammaproteobacteria; order Pseudomonadales; family Pseudomonadaceae; genus Pseudomonas; species Pseudomonas sp. 43A. The sequence continues at coordinate 2,241,224 of NZ_CP054880.1, read as the reverse complement.
CGATCCCGGCTGTACAGGCACTGCGAAGCAAACGCTTCGTTCAGCTCCCACAAATCGATATCCGCCACCTGCAAACCCTTGGCCTTGAGCAGCTTCGGCACCGAGAACACCGGGCCGATGCCCATCTCGTCCGGTTCGCAACCGGCGACGGTGAAACCACGGAAAAACGCTTTCGGCTTGAGCCCCAGTTGCAGGGCTTTTTCCAGGCTCATCACGAGGGTCATTGAGGCACCATCGGACAGTTGAGACGAGTTGCCCGCCGTCACCGAACCGTCCTCGGCAAACACCGGTTTCAGCCCAGCGAGGCTTTCGTAAGTGGTATCGGGACGGTTGCAATCGTCGCGGTCGACCACGCCGTCGAGAATCTGCACTTCACCGGTGTTTTTGTCCTCGACGCGATACTTGACCGCCATCGGCACGATTTCATCATTGAACAACCCGGCGGCCTGAGCCTGCGCAGTGCGGATCTGGCTCTGCAATGAATAGCGATCTTGCGCTTCACGGCTGACGCCATAACGCCGAGCCACCACTTCGGCGGTCTGGCCCATCGTGTAATAGATGCCCGGCGTCTGCTGTTTGAGCAGCGGGTTGATCAAGTGGTCGGTGTTGACGCTTTTCATCGTCAGGCTGATCGACTCGACGCCGCCCGCGACGATGATGTCGCTGCAGCCCGAGGCAATCTGGTTAGCGGCAATCGCAATCGCCTGCAAGCCCGAGGAGCAGAAACGGTTGAGGGTCATGCCGGCAGTACCGGTGCCCAGACGCGACAGCACCGCGACATTGCGACCGATGTTGTAGCCCTGCGCGCCCTCGTTGGAGCCTGCACCAACGATGCAATCTTCGACGCTGGCCGGGTCGATGTCGTTGCGCTCAAGCAGCGCGTTGACGCAATGAGCCGCCATGTCATCGGGGCGGGTCTGGTTGAACTTGCCGCGAAAGGATTTGGCCAGGCCAGTCCGCACGCTGTCGACGATCACCACTTCACGCATGGCATACCTCATTGTTGTGGTCAGTTGAGAGTGGACCGAGCATAAGTCCACCGCATCAACGACCGCGACAATCATTCACCCCGCGTATGCGCGTCTATCGGCTCAATCCTTGTGTTTCTTCGCGCGCTTGTCGGATTTCTCGAAGGCGTCTTCCAGCGCGCGGTTGATCGTGCGCAACACTTTGACCCGCGCCCAGCGCTTGTCATTGGCCTCGACCAGCGTCCATGGCGAGATCTCGGAGCTGGTACGGTCGACCATATCGCCCACGGCGGCGCGATAGTCATCCCACTTGTCGCGGTTGCGCCAGTCGTCTTCGGTGATCTTGAAGCGCTTGAACGGAATCTCCTCGCGCTCCTGGAAACGCTCCATTTGCGTGTCCTTGTCGATGGCCAGCCAGAACTTCACCACGATCACGCCGGCGTCAGCCAATTGCTCTTCGAAATCGTTGATCTCGCCATAGGCGCGCAGCCAGTCGGCCGGCGTGCAGAAGCCTTCGACCCGCTCCACCAGGACCCGGCCATACCAGGAACGGTCGAACACGGTGAACTTGCCGCGCGCCGGAATGTGCCGCCAGAAGCGCCACAGGTACGGCTGTGCACGTTCCTCTTCAGTCGGCGCGGCAATCGGCACGATGTTGTATTGACGCGGATCGAGCGCCGCCGCGACCCGACGGATCGCCCCGCCCTTGCCTGCCGCGTCGTTACCTTCGAATACAGCGATCAGTGCGTGGCGGCGCATGCGTTTGTCGCGCATCAACCCGGACAGGCGCGCCTGCTCGGTGATCAGTTGTTCTTCGTAGTCTTTCTTCTCCAGGCGCTGGGTCAGGTCGAGGCTGTCGAGCAGGTTCAACTGATCGACCGGCGTGCCCAACGGCGCGGCGCTGACATCGTGGGGATGCACGTCCGGGCGTTTCAGCGCATTTTGCAAACCTTCGAGCAGAATCTTGCCGACCGCCAGGCTGCGGTAGTTGGCGTCGGCGCCTTCGATCACATGCCACGGCGCGTAATCACGGCTGGTACGGCGCAGCACGCGCTCGCCGTATTTGACGAACTTGTCGTAGGTCTCCGACTGCTGCCAGTCCAGCGGGCTGATGCGCCAGCTGTGCAGCGGGTCATCAGCCAGCGCCTTGAGTCGCGCCTTCATCTGTTTCTTGGACAGGTGAAACCAGAACTTGAAGATCAGCGCGCCTTCATCGCAGAGCATCTTTTCCAGACGCTCGGCGCCGGCGATGGCCTGATCCAGACGCGGATCCTTGAACAAGCCGTGCACCCTGCCCTGCAGCATCTGGCTGTACCAGTTGCCGAAGAAAATGCCCATGCGCCCCTTGGCCGGGAGCATCCGCCAATAGCGCCACGCCGGCGGCCGGGACAACTCTTCATCGGTCTGCTGGTCGAAAGTGCGCACTTCGATCAGGCGCGGGTCCATCCACTCGTTGAGCAATTTGACCGTCTCGCCCTTGCCCGCACCCTCGATGCCGTTGATCAGGATAATCACCGGAAAACGCTTCTGCTGCTGCAATTCGAACTGGGCTTCGAGCAAGGCTTCACGCAATGCCGGGACGGCCGCCTCATAGGTGTCTTTGTCGATGGCGTGACCGATTTCAGCGGATTCAAACATGGGACGGCTCCTTCCAGGATTCAGCAAGACTAGCGGATTGGGCACAGCAGCGGCGCAGAAATTCCCGCGGGTGGCGGATTGTCCGCCAGTCTCGGCGACAAGCCTTGCCATGGATCAAGCAACGCCTGCGCGATCGGCTAGAATGGCGGCCTTGTCGTTGCCGAGCCTGCCATGAAACCCGTATTGCCCCACGCCCAACTCGACTGGGATGACCAGGGACGCCCGCGTTCGCGGGTGTTCGATGACGTGTATTTTTCCGACCAATCAGGTCTGGATGAAACCCGTTATGTGTTCCTCGAACAAAACCGTCTGGCCGAGCGTTTTGCGGCGTTGCCGGCAAGCGGTCGTTTGGTTATTGGTGAAACCGGCTTCGGCACCGGGCTGAATTTTCTCTGTGCCTGGCAGTTGTTCGAGCAACACGCCGTCGCCAGTGCGCGGTTGCATTTTGTCAGCGTCGAAAAATATCCGCTGAGCCCGGCCGATCTGCAACGGGCCTTGGCCTTGTGGCCAGAACTCAAGCCGCTGGCCGATCAGTTGCTGCGCCATTACGTAGCGATCCACGCCGGTTTTCAACGCATCACCCTGGCCCAAGGCCGCGTGACGCTGACGCTGTTGATCGGCGATGCACTGGAGCAACTGCCGCAGCTCGATGCGCAGATCGACGCGTGGTTTCTCGACGGTTTCGCCCCGGCGAAAAACCCCGACATGTGGACTGCCGAACTGTTTGTCGAGCTGGCGCGACTGGCAGCGCCCGGCTCGACCATCAGCACTTTCACCAGCACCGGTTGGGTACGACGTTTGCTCAACGCTGCCGGGTTCAAAATGAAGCGCACCCCGGGCATCGGCCATAAATGGGAAATTCTGCGTGGCGAATTTCTTGGCTGGCCGCACGAGGTTGCGCCGCCAGTGCCGGACAAGCCGTGGTTTGCTCGGCCTGCGCCGATCGCCGCTGAGCGTCGTGCGCTGGTGATCGGCGCCGGTCTGGCCGGATGTGCCACGGCGTCCAGTCTGGCGGCTCGCGGCTGGCGGGTCACATTGCTCGAACGCCATGCAGCCGTGGCGCAAGAAGCCTCGGGCAACCCGCAGGGCGTGCTGTACCTGAAACTGTCCGCCCATGGCACGGCGCTGTCGCAACTGATTGTCAGCGGTTTCGGTTACACCCGACGTCTGCTGGAAACCCTGCAACGTGGCACCGATTGGGACGACTGCGGCGTGCTGCAACTGGCATTCAATGCCAAGGAAGCCGAGCGCCACGCGCAACTGGCGCAAGCCTTCCCGGAAGACCTGTTGCAATGGCTTGATCAGCCCGCGGCGCAGGCCCGCGCCGGTGTCGGTCTGGCCCATGGCGGCTTGTTCTACCCCGAGGGTGGCTGGGTGCATCCGCCCGCGCTCTGTCAGGCGCAAGCGGCGCAGCCAAACATCGAACTGCTCAGTCATCGCGACGTGCTGGAAATACGCAAGGTCGACGATCAATGGCAAGCCTTCGACGGCGAATGCCTACTCGCCAGTGCCCCCGTAGTCGTGTTGGCCGGTGCTGCCGAGATCAAGCGTTTTGCGCAAAGCGCCGAACTGCCACTCAAGCGCATTCGTGGGCAGATCACCCGTTTGGTGCAGACCGAACAGAGCCAGGGATTGGCTACAGTCGTCTGCGCTGAAGGCTACGTCGCCCCTGCACGATTGGGCGAACACACCCTCGGTGCCAGTTTCGACTTCAATAGTGATGACCTCACCCCGACCACCGCCGAACACCAGGGCAATCTGGCAATGCTTGCTGAGATCTCCGCTGATCTGGTCGCGCGCCTGACCATCAGCGAGCAGGATGTCGACAACCTTGAGGGGCGCGCCGCGTTCCGCTGCACCAGCCCGGACTACCTGCCGATCGTCGGTCCGCTGGCCGACCGCGGCGCTTTTATCCAGGCATACGCGGTATTGAGCAAGGATGCCCGGCAAGTGCCGGACATCGCCTGCCCCTGGCTCGACGGCTTATACGTCAACAGCGGTCATGGCTCGCGCGGTCTGATCACCGCGCCGCTGTCCGGCGAATTGCTCGCCGCCTGGCTGAACGATGAGCCGTTGCCCCTGCCCAGAAGCGTGGCCGAGGCCTGCCACCCCAACCGATTTGCGTTGCGTCAGTTGATACGCGGCCGATAAAACCTCACGCCTCGGGCATCACACAGATGCCCAGATCCATCAGGCGTAACGCGTCCCCGGTCAGGCGCTCGAGCACCGCTTCCTCTGCCTGCTCCCGCTCGAGTCTGATTGCCTCGGCCTGGCTGAGAAAATCGGCCGAGGTCAGGCTCTGCGCTTGTTCGTATGCTGCATTCATCCGATCCGGGAAGACTTCATTGATGCTGGCGAATTGTCGGGGGAACGTGCGCTGGAGGTAATCGCACCAGAACGGTTGACGCAGCATGAATCTCAGCCATTCGGATGACAGCTCAGCGGTGTCGACCATGTTCTTTGCCCGCTCCAGATCCGCCTGGCTCACTTTGGCCAGGACCGAAAACCGCATGTTGCGCGGTTGCCCCGGCAGGTCAAGCTGATCGGCAAGACCGATGCGAAAAGCGAGGTTGACTTCCAGTGGATCGACGGTCGGGTTCTTGCCCACATGGTCTTGAGCGATCTGGTTCAGCTTGTCCAGCCTGAACAGGCCCCGACCGAGTTGGAGCAAAGGTCTGGCCGTGATAATGCGGCCACCCGCAAGGTTGGTCAGCTTGTCGACTTCCACCGCGACCTCGAGATGGCTGAAGTTGAGCGCCGCCGAATCTGTACAATTTATCGGGTTGGCCGCCTGGTTCAGCACTTGCTCGCACAAGACCGCATCGGACTCGGCTGCCTCGAGCACTGCCCACACCCGTCGGTGCATGTCGTGACTGACCTTCTCCGAATCCGCCGTGTTGCCGAGTTCGGACAACAACTGGAACAAACCCTCAGCCTTGGGTTCATCCTTGAAGGCTGTCCAGATGCGATTACGCCGCCCCCACTCGGCGCCGGCGCCTTCCTTGAACCACAGCGCACGCGCCTTCTGTTCGTCGAGACGGGCGATATCATTTTCCAGATAGCCCATACCGATGCCGACGTTGTTTCGATAATCGGCCAGGTGCGTGCTGCTTGCCAGCGACAAGGGATTACCTCGCAAGTTGACGGCGCGGCTGAAACCTCTGGAGGTCTTGAACAACCAGTCCGGCAAATCCCTGATGTTGTTATCACGCAGATCCACCCAGTCCAGAACGGGCAATCGCGCCAGGCCCTTGGGCAATTCGGTAGCCTGTGTCTCGCGCAGGGACAGCGTGCACAGATCCAGCATCTTGCTCACGTCCAGGGTCGCCCCCAACGGATTACCGTTCAGATTCAAGAGGTGCAGCGTGCGCAAGTTGCCCAACTTCGCCAGGGTGTGTTCGGTCAGCTTGATCTGGTTGCCCGCGAGGCTCAACCGGGACAGATGGGGCAGGTGCGACAATACCTCGGGCAAGCGGGTGAGTTTGTTGCTGTCGAGTTCCAGAGACTCGACTTGCTTGAATGACTTGAGGAAATAAACAAGATCGTCATCCTGGTCCATGTTCTTCAGCGACAAATGCTTTACATGGTCGAAGTTCAGCCCTGAAGGCAAAGTCGGCAATTTTCCCACACGCATCCCGTCAAGATTCAGCGCGTAGACTGATTTGCCACTTGCATCGTTCACCGTGAAAAGTCGTCGGAACCCATCCTCTATCTGCTCAGCCGTCGACTTGCGACTTTGCCGTACTTCTCGCAAATCGCCACCGAGCGCCTTCATCGCGACTCGATCCTCACTCCAGACGTCCAGTACGTCGCGCAGTTGCTCGCGTTCACGGCGCAACGCTTTTACCCGGATCGCGCGGGTCAGCGCGTCGGTGCCCAACCCATCGATGAATTCGCTGGCCTGGGCCTCGGAAAAGCGCGGATAGAGTTTTCTCACCTTGCGCAGTAGCGCCCGCGGATGAGCGGTCGCGGTCGATGCATGATCGGCTTGAATACACGCGACTTCGGCGGCCGGCGCCGCAAATTTGCCATCGGTCAATAGCCGGGCACTGGCCTCACGATCATCCAGCGCAACCTCCAGCAGTTGTTTGCGCAGCCGCGCACTGTCAGCGCTGACCGGATCGGCAAAACCGGCAGCGTTACGCTGGCGCGACGGGAGTGCCTTGAGGATGGCGGCATAGAGGTCGTCGGGACCCGCGGCCACGCGACCGAGGGATTTACCGTCGCCGGCGAACACTTCATAACCGCCACCGGACTTGACCAGCGTGCACGTGTTCAACGGTGTCGCCGACTCATTGCCGATGGCCTCCAGCACTGGCCCGGTCAGGGTCTTGTCACGCAGCGCAAGACGCAGTCCCGTGTCCCAGCCACTCAATCCCTGTAGTAACCCGATAGTCAGTTTTTCGCTGTCGGCATTGGCGACCTGCGGCATGTGCAGCCCGCTCAGCGCACGATCAAGACGCACCTGCGCAGTGGCGTTGCGGACTTTCTGGGCGAGGCGCAAAGGCACCCGCCCGGTCGAGCGCAAATGGATGCGCTCGACACTCGACGCCTGATCGATCAAACGCTGGGCATAGCGCGCAGGGATGTCGGCAAAGACGCTGCGCAACTTCTTCACCTCGTCAGTATCGCTTTGGTCATAACCTTGGTACATCTGCTCGAAAACCGAACGACGATCCGCTTTCAAAGCCGCACCCAGATTTCTCGCCAGCGCCTGCCTTTCGCTGTCGGCATTGGGCCTGGTCCCCAGCAACGTATCGACTTCTTCCTGATAGAGGCCATCGATCACCGTTTGAAGCAATTGACCGCTCTCCAACTGGTCCTGGCTGACAACCACACTGAGGGTGTCATCGGCAATGCGGGTGGCCGGATACCTGGCCGTGACGTTGGCGTCGTCATCGATGACCTCAATATAACGATCAGTCGGCCAGCCCGGCAGTTTCGGCAGACCGTGCAGTTGTTCCTGCAACGGCTGGCCAGAATGCGTTTCACCTTTTTCCAGCTCGCGGATAAGCTGGCGCAGCTGGCGTCCGATGCGCAGCCGCTCCACGCTGTCGCGCAGCCGCACCGGCAGCGCCAGATTGTCGCTAAAGGCGCGGTATAACTCATCGTGGGTGACACCACTCAGTCGGCGCACAATGTCGATATCGCTGTCGACGAATTCACTCAGATGCGGGTCCATGCGCTTGAGGGTATAGGCCGCGCTGTTCCACTGTGCAGGGTCTTCAGCGGCAAATCGCCAGCCGCCCTCGACGTGTCGCTCGAGCTCGGGGACATAAGCTTGCGAACGCTGGGGATGGGCCAGGCGCCAGCGATGGGTCTGCGTATCGATGGCCCCGGAAACGATTCGATGATCGACGCGGCCGACGATGTTGCCGCTGATCTCGTATAACTCTTCGGAGTCAGCGGCCACCGTAAACCCCACAGGCAGCCGATGCTCATAGCTCGCAAGATCAGGCTTCCACAGCCGCGGTTTGCCAAGCGCATTGGTGACAGCACTGAACTGTCCGAAAAACTCCGGATGGCCACGAACCAGTTTGCGTCCAATCGTCCCCACCACCTTCTGTCCGGCGCCAAAAGCCGCCATCAAGGCAATATTTTCCGCCACGCTCAACAGGTGAGAAAACGCCTGCTGGTGGTCGCCGCGACGCCAGTCCTCGACACCCTCGTATACCTCCGCCAACAGTTGTCCGACCGCGACGCCCATCATCAATTGCCCCACGACCGGCACAAAAAACCCGGCCACCGACGCAATCGTCACGCCCATCTGAAGAAAATCGAGCAGGCGTTTCTGGCGCACGTCTTCATCGATGTCAGCGGTCGGCACCGCGAGTTTTCGGGCGTCGAGTTGCAGTTTGCCGACGTGGCTCTGCACCATGAATTCGAACAGTGGCACGGTGATCGGCAACTGCCTGATGTGCCCCAGATCCGCCGTATCGGCGAAGGTCTTGAAGAAGTCCGCCTTGTCATCTTCGTCGATGCTGTTGGCGAAATAGTCCTTGTAGCTTTTCACCTTCAATTGCTGCGTGAGGTACTGCTTGAACGCGGTAAAGGTTGGGTATTCATACAGGGGCCTTTCGGGCTCGTTGGCCATGTACACCAGGCACCATTGATCCGGGTACAACTCGAACGAGCAAGCAGAAAACACCACCACGCCCCAGATACAACTGTCGAGTATCTCGATGCCTTGCATGATCAACGGCCGTTGCTGGTATTGCAGGGTTTTCGCTGACACCACGCCATCAGCGGCAATCAGGCTTTGTATCGTCTGCACGCCTGCCGGTGTGATGTGTTGTCTGAGCCCGGCCAGATGCATGTCCAGTTGCAGCAGGTGTTTTTTCATCGTCGCGATGTCGCGGGTCATCGCGCTGGTCGCTACGACCTCGCCGGCACTGTCCTTGAGGCCGAACACTGCCTGGAAATGTTCCTGATAGCGCTTTCCCAGATCCAGTTCCCGACAGAACCTGGCAAACGACGCCGGGGTCAACCCAGGCACGCCTGCGGGCCTACTGGCCACGCGCACCAGGCTGCCGACGGGATAGTCGTCAGCTTCCTCGTCCTCACTGAAGTTCTGCATCGCCGCTTGCAATAACGTCTGGGTGGCATGCGGAACCGTTTCAATCGCCTCGCCATCGGTGGAAGTCGGCGGGCAACCGCAATCGGGGCCCGGCAGACTCAACAGGTCTTTCTCGACGTCGAATAGCGCTGACCACTTGCTGCTCAGCGCACGGGTCAACTCGGTTTTGCAGAACGTGTTCAAAGGCGTGAGCCGCAGCAGGTCCTTGTCGACCTGCAGTTGAGAGACGTGCAAGTCTCGCGCGGTTTGATCGAGCGCGACCAAGGTGGCGGCCGAACTCTTGAGCAGCAAGTCGGGCAGGCTCTTTTGCAATGCCTCGGCGCTGTCCAGATCGCCGGTGGCTTCGAGCAAGGCGCTGAAAATCCCGTTCTGAGTCAGCGCCGGCGCTACGGATTTTTTCTGTGTAGTGATCATCGGCAATAGTCCTTTATTGCAGGATTGAGGTTTAACCCTACCAATACAAAGTCAAATAAAACACTTTTAACTTATATTTTTCGTCCGTATCAAAACCGGCATATTTCGCCGTTGACAGTGCGGTATCCATTTATATCCAGCATTCAAAATACTGCTAAACCCGACCGGCAAACCATTGAATAATGGCGTTATTCCTGAGCAACACTTGCGCCTACCATGGAAGTTCAATTCAAGGAACGAGTTTACTGACATGCTTCCATCAGCAACGGATACACCCGTCAATATCAAACACCTGCACACTGCAAAAACAATTGAACATTACCTGTCGGAAAAACTGGCCAATGCAGGTAAAAGGAAAATCACCGAGTATCGAGAAACCCTTGAACAGGCACATCCCTACCAGGTTTTTTTCGACAACTTGTTAGCCCCGCTTAAAACCCCGGAGGACTTCTGCAGGCAACGACTTCAGGAGGCATTGCAAAATAAATACAACAGTCAGCTCAATCCCCAGGACTTGATCAGGCTCCAGCCCCGGCATTCCGTGAGCAAGGCGATGCCTCTCTACACCTTGCTCGACGCTGCAATGTTGAACTTCACCGACATCGAAACAGCAGCGCATTATTTTTCCGACGATAGCGAGACACTCACTGACGCTCAAGACATACCAACCAAGGGCTCCACGAACACCAGGATTGGCGCCCGCCAATTCGCTGCATTGAGCCGCACGCTAGATCTCGGCATGCAGTATCAAAACTACATATCGCGAACTTTCAACGTGTCTTCAGTCAAATTGAACGCTCAGCGTCTGGCAAAACTCAACATGAAGTTGGCGGCCTATAGCAAATACTTCAGCAATGACATCCATCAATCCCTGTGGTTCATGCTGAAAAACCTGAGCCGCGGATCGGCAGATATTGCCAACGGGGAAAACTTTAACAATGCACCCCTCCAGTTGTATTCGGTACAACTGTTTGGCAAATATCTTGTAGACGCGGTTTTAATTACCTGTCGCCTGACAGATCAATCAACCCAGGATCGCTACCTGATATATGTACCTAATGATACGGGGCCCGGCTTTTACCTCAACCCTGACGAAGACAACTGCAGAATCACCCTGGCGGTCAAGCTGCTCGGGCAATCCCCATTGCGCAAACTGTTCGCCTCCCGACTGCCCAAAACAGATCAGAATGGGTTTCTGACAAGTCACTTGTCTTCCATCTCGTTTATTGACGACATTACGTTTCACCCGTTAAAACAGCGGTTGTTCGAATACATCGCCAGTCGGCATCTGGATACATTTCTCGCCGATGCCAGGCAGTGCGCCGTTCCCGTAGCGGACATCAGCAGCTCAAACCATCAGCAGCGGCGAGAGCCCCCTGAGCTTCAGCAACGCCGGATGCTATGCGAAACACTGACTGACGACTTCAGCAAGCGTCTGCGCACCTGCGCAACGGATGCGCTTATAAGCGAAGTGTTTAGCGGCGTAGAAGGCTGGACGTCCACTGAAAAGTTGCATGCGATCCATCAACTGTTGGATCTCAAGGAAAAGCCATCCTTGGCCGGTGATGTTTAGCCAACAGCAGCCTTATAACTTATCGTTCTAAAACTCCATTTCCCGAGGCGGGTCAGTTTCTGAGTACCCGCCATTTTGGCGAGGTAGCGTTTGACCCCTCCCCAACGGAAAAACCGGTAAGGACTTTATGTGCGGATTAGCTGGCGAGTTACGTTTTGATCAACAACCTGCAGACCTTGCAGCGATCGAGAGAATCACCCATCACCTGGCCCCTCGCGGCCCCGACGCGTGGGGCTTCCATGCCCAAGGGCCGATTGCCCTGGGTCATCGTCGCCTGAAAATCATGGACCTGTCGGATGGCTCGGCGCAGCCGATGATCGACAGCCAACTCGGCCTGTCGCTGGCCTTCAACGGCGCGATCTACAACTTCCCGGAGCTGCGCGCCGAACTGGAAGCTCTGGGTTACGCGTTCTATTCCGGTGGCGACACCGAGGTGCTGCTCAAGGGCTACCACGCCTGGGGCGAAGCGTTGCTGCCGAAGCTCAACGGCATGTTCGCGTTTGCCATTTGGGAACGCGACGCGCAACGTCTGTTCATCGCCCGCGACCGTCTCGGCGTGAAGCCGTTGTACCTGTCGCGCACCGGCCAACGCCTGCGCTTTGCTTCGGCATTGCCAGCACTGCTCAAGGGCGGTGACATCAACCCGATCCTTGATCCGGTGGCGCTCAATCATTACCTGAATTTCCATGCCGTGGTCCCGGCGCCGCGCACCCTGCTGGCCGGCATCGAAAAACTGCCACCGGCGACCTGGATGCGCGTTGAAGCCGATGGCACCACCGAGCAGAAAACCTGGTGGACCCTGCCCTACGGCCCGCACGAAGACGAGAAAAACCTGAAGCTGGAAGACTGGGTCGACCGCGTGCTCGACAGCACTCGCGAAGCGGTGGCAATTCGTCAACGTGCGGCGGTGGATGTCGGCGTACTGCTCTCCGGCGGCGTCGATTCGAGCATGCTCGTCGGCCTGTTGCGTGAAGTCGGTGTGGAAAACCTTTCGACCTTTTCCATCGGTTTCCAGGATGCCGGCGGTGAGCGCGGCGATGAATTTCAGTACTCCGATCTGATCGCCAAGCATTACGGCACTCAGCACCACCAATTGCGCATCGACGAGAAAGAGATCATCGAACAACTGCCCGCCGCATTCCGTGCGATGAGCGAGCCAATGGTCAGCCATGACTGCATCGCTTTCTATCTGCTGTCCCGTGAAGTGGCCAAACACTGCAAGGTTGTGCAGAGCGGCCAGGGCGCGGATGAACTGTTCGCCGGTTATCACTGGTACCCGCAAGTCGACGGCGCGGCCGATCCTTACGCGGCCTATCGCAACGCGTTTTTCGACCGCAGCTACGACGACTACGCCGCCACCGTGCAGCCGAAATGGCTGACCGCGCATGACGCTGCCGGCGACTTCGTCAAAGAACATTTCGCCCAGCCCGGCGCTGATGCTGCCGTCGACAAAGCCCTGCGTCTGGACAGTACGGTGATGCTGGTCGATGACCCGGTCAAACGTGTCGACAACATGACCATGGCTTGGGGCCTGGAGGCGCGCACGCCGTTTCTCGACTATCGACTGGTTGAACTGTCGGCGCGTGTGCCGGGCCAGTTCAAGCTGCCCGATGGCGGTAAACAAGTTCTGAAAGAAGCCGCGCGCCGAGTGATTCCAAGTGAAGTGATCGACCGCAAAAAAGGCTACTTCCCGGTGCCTGGTCTCAAGCACTTGCAAGGCGATACGCTGAACTGGGTACGTGAACTGCTGCTCGATCCGAGTCAGGATCGTGGCTTGTTCAACCCGGCCATGCTCGACAAATTGCTGACCGATCCGCAAGGCCAACTGACGCCGTTGCGCGGTTCGAAGCTGTGGCAACTGGCAGCTCTGAATCTGTGGCTCAGTGAACAAGGAATCTGATCGATGAAACCCCACGCCACGGCCATCAACCAGCGGCTGCTACGCGGTCAGACACCGTCCTATGAACGCTTGCAGGCACGTCTGGCCGAAGACGGCAGCACGCTGGCCGCCGACCCGATTGCGCTGCATTGCGGCTGGGGCCGCTTGCTGATCGGCCACACGTTTCCCGACCCAGCATCGCTGGCGCAGGAACTGCTCAAAGAGCAGCCCGGCGAGCGCGACATCGCGCTGTACGTCGCCGCGCCGCAGCAGATTCTCGGCCTGGAGCCAACGCAATTGTTTCTCGACCCGTCCGACACCTTGCGCCTGTGGTTCAGCGATTACCGACAGGCGACCCGAGTGTTTCGCGGCTTCCGTATTCGCCGCGCGCAAAGCGAAGCGGATTGGCAGGCGATCAATCAGTTGTACCAGGCGCGCGGCATGTTGCCGATCGATGCCACGCGACTGACACCGCATCATCAGGGCGGCCCGGTGTACTGGCTGGCCGAGGATGAAGACAGCGGCGCGGTGATCGGCAGCGTCATGGGCCTGAACCATCAAAAAGCCTTCAACGACCCGGAAAACGGCAGCAGCCTGTGGTGCCTGGCGGTTGATCCGCAATGCTCGCGCCCGGGTGTCGGTGAAGTGCTGGTGCGGCACCTGATCGAGCACTTCATGAGTCGCGGTCTGAGCTATCTCGACCTGTCGGTGTTGCACGACAACCGTCAGGCGAAAAACCTCTACGCCAAGCTCGGTTTTCGCAATCTGTCGACCTTCGCCATCAAACGCAAGAACGGCATCAATCAGCCGCTGTTTCTCGGCCCCGGCCCGGAGGCGCAGTTCAATCCGTATGCGCGGATCATCGTTGAAGAAGCCCATCGGCGCGGTATCGATGTGCAGGTCGACGATGCCGACGCCGGGCTGTTCACCCTCAGCCATGGTGGCCGTCGCGTGCGTTGCCGAGAATCGCTGAGCGACCTGACCAGCGCGATCAGCATGAGCCTATGTCAGGACAAAAGCCTGACGCACAAAGTGCTGAAAGGTGCCGGGTTGAATCTGCCCTCGCAGCAACTGGCGGGCAATGCCGACGATAACCTGGCCTTTCTCGATGAGCATCAACGGGTGGTGGTCAAGCCGCTCGACGGTGAACAGGGCCAAGGCGTGGCCGTGGATTTGCAAAGCATCGAAGAGGTGCAGCAAGCCATCGAAACGGCGAAGCAATTTGATAGCCGCGTGCTGCTCGAAAGCTTCCACGAAGGGCTTGATCTGCGGATTCTGGTGATTGGCTTTGAAGTGGTGGCAGCGGCGATTCGCAAGCCGGCGGAAGTGGTTGGCGATGGTCAGCATTCGATCGGCGCATTGATCGAGGCGCAGAGCCGTCGGCGGCAAGCGGCCACCAGCGGCGAAAGCAAGATTCCACTGGATCACGAAACCCAGCGCACCTTGCATGCTGCGGGTTATGACTACAGCAGCATTCTGCCGGCCGGCGAGCATCTGTTTGTGCGCCGTACGGCGAATTTGCACACCGGAGGCACGCTGGAAGATGTCACGGCGATTCTGCACCCGACGCTGGTCGATGCAGCGGTAAGGGCGGCGCGGGCGCTGGATATTCCAATGGTCGGCCTCGACTTGATGGTGCCGGCGGCGGATCAGCCGGAGTACGTGTTTATCGAGGCCAACGAACGCGCCGGGCTGGCCAACCATGAGCCACAGCCGACGGCCGAGCGCTTTGTCGATTTGTTGTTTCCGCACAGTCAGCCGGCTGTACTTTGATCATGCAGCGCTTCCACTGACGCCTTCGCGAGCAAGCTCACTCCCACAGGGGAATACATTCCAAATGTGGGAGCGAGCTTGATCGCGAAAGGGCCGCATCATGCACCACAAATTCTCCTCATCGAAACCATCGGTGTGCTCAACCCATCAGGAGTTTCCATGACCACGCAAATCCCCGAACCGGATCTTAACTACCTGCAAAAAGTCCTCCTGGAAATGCTAGCCATTCCCAGCCCTACCGGGTTCACCGACACCATCGTGCGTTACGTCGCCGAGCGTCTGGAAGAACTCGGCATCCCGTTCGAAATGACCCGGCGCGGGACCATTCGCGCCACGCTCAAAGGCAAGAAGAACAGCCCCGACCGCGCCGTTTCCGCGCATCTGGACACCATCGGCGCCGCCGTTCGTGCGATCAAAGACAACGGGCGCCTGACCCTCGCCCCGGTCGGCTGCTGGTCGAGCCGTTTTGCCGAGGGCAGTCGCGTCAGCCTGTTTACCGACAACGGCGTGATTCGCGGCAGTGTCTTGCCGCTAATGGCCTCCGGGCACGCGTTCAACACTGCCGTCGATGAAATGCCGATCAGTTGGGACCACGTCGAACTGCGCCTGGACGCCTATTGCGCGACCAAGGCCGATTGCGATTCCCTGGGTATCAGCATCGGCGACGTGGTCGCGTTCGACCCGCTGCCGGAGTTCACCGAAAGCGGCCACATCAGCGCCCGTCACCTCGATGACAAGGCCGGGGTTGCGGCGCTGCTCGCGGCACTCAAAGCCATCGTCGACAGCGGTCAGGAACTGATGATCGACTGCCACCCGCTGTTCACCATCACCGAGGAAACCGGCAGCGGCGCGGCGGCGGCATTGCCTTGGGACGTCAGTGAATTTGTCGGCATCGACATCGCGCCGGTCGCACCGGGGCAGCATTCCAGCGAACACGCGGTGAGTGTGGCGATGCAGGATTCCGGCGGACCATACGACTATCACTTGTCGCGGCATTTGCTGCGTCTGGCCGGTGAAAACGAACTGCCGGTGCGCCGTGACCTGTTCCGCTATTACTTCAGCGATGCGCATTCGGCGGTGACGGCGGGCCACGACATCCGCACGGCCCTGCTGGCCTTTGGTTGCGATGCGACGCATGGTTATGAGCGTACGCACATCGACAGCCTCGCAGCGCTGAGTCGTTTGCTTGGCGCTTATATTTTGAGCCCGCCAGTGTTCGCCAGCGATGCGGCTCCGGCCAATGCCTCGCTCGATCGCTTCAGTCATCAGATTGAACATGACACGCAGATGGAGAGCGATACGCGGGTGCCGTCGGTGGACAGTCTGGTGGGGCAGCGTTCCGACAGTTAAATCTTTGTTGGCAGCACCATCGCCTTCGCGAGCAGGTGCGACGATTCGACCTGCTCGCGAAGAGGCCAGATCCGGCAACACAAAACTGGCAGACAAACCGCAATCGCCGTAGCATCCCGCCATTGATTTGACCGAGGTGCCCATGCTCATTCCCTACGACGCGCTTGAAGTCGACACCCTCACCCGCCTCATCGAAGATTTCGTCACCCGCGACGGCACCGACAACGGCGATGACACGCCGCTGGAAACCCGTGTACTGCGCGTGCGTCAGGCCTTGACCAAAGGCCAGGCGCTGATCGTCTTCGACCCGGAAAGCGAGCAGTGCCAGTTGATGCTCAAGCACGATGTGCCCAAGCATCTGTTCGACTGAACGCTTCAGCGCAGCTTTTCAGTGGCCTGTTTGCGCTTGATCCGGTCATAGACCTCCGCGCGGTGCACATTGACCTTTTGCGGGGCCTCGACGCCAAAGCGCACGCTGGAGCCGTTTACCGACAGCACGCGCAGGGAAATATCGTCACCGATTGAAATCAACTCACCAACGACACGGCTGAGTACAAGCATGAGATTCGTCCTTCAGGGTTAGCGAACCCTGAAGATGCGCGGCTTGCAGCGGCTCTACAATGCGCGGCGAGCAAATCAGTTTTGCCTTACACCCATACTCGCATCGAGCCGTCAGACGTTTCCGACAAATAGCCGTCAGGCCGCCGAAAACCGCGGCCCGAACAGAATCACGCTGGCGCCGATCACGCACAACGCCACGCCGACCCAGTCAGATCCCAATGGGCGTACCCGCTCGACTATCATCAGCCAGCCAATCGACGCAACGATGTAGATCCCGCCATAAGCGGCATAGGCACGTCCGGCGTAGTTGGCTTCGACGCGGGTCAACAACAGTGCGAACAAGGTCAGACTGAGCAGCGCAGGAATCACCCACAACGCACTTTTGCCTTGACGCAGCCACATGAAGAAGGCGAAACAACCGGCGATTTCAAACAGCGCCGCGAGGAAAAACCACAAGTAATTGAGCATTGACGCGTCTCGACAGGGTGACCATTGCGGCCACCCTAACGACGCCGCCGACAACGGGCAAGGTCAGCCGTTGTTCTGTTTGGCTTTGGCGCGCATTTTTTCGGCCATTGAAGTCATTTCGTTATAGAGCAGTTGCGGATTTTTCTGCTTGATCGCCCAGGCCATGCGCCCTTGTTCGTGGGGCAGGATCATGAATTCGCCGGCCGCTACTTGCTGATAGATGTAGTCGGCGATATCCGCCGCGGTGATCGGCGAACTTTCCAGCAACTTGCCCACTTGCGCCTTCATCGCCGGTGTCGGGCCACGGAAAGAGTCGAGCAGATTGGTCTGGAAGAATGACGGGCAAACCACATGCACACCGACTTCCTGCTGCGCCAGTTCAATCAACAGACTTTCCGAAAGTGCAACCACGCCAGCCTTGGCCACGTTGTAATTACTCATCGCCGGGCCTTGCATCAGTGCGGCCATGGAGGCGATGTTGATGATTTTGCCTTTGCTTTGCTCAAGCAGCGGCAGAAACGCTTTGCAGCCCTTGACCACGCCCATCAGGTTGATCGCGATCTGCCAGTCCCAGTCTTCCAGCGACAGCTCGCTGAAGAACCCGCCCGACGCAACACCGGCGTTGTTGACGATGATGTCGATGCCACCCAGCTTCTCTTCGCAGGCTTGGGCGAATGCGGTGAGCTGGCTGTAATCACGCACATCGCAGCGCTGAGTGAAACCGTCACCGCCCGCCTCGCGGACCATTTTCAGGGTTTCTTGCAGGCCGGGTTCGCTGACATCGGACAAGGCCAGTTGCCAGCCTTCACGCGCCCAGCGCAGCGCGATTTCGCGACCCAGGCCCGAGCCCGCACCAGTGATCATCATGCGATTTTGCATAGCACACAGCCTTGTTGTTCCGGGGAAGATGCGCCGAGTGTAGCGAAGGATCCGCGCGCGCCCACGCTCCATCAGATTGCTGAATGGTGAGGGCAAACCGTGGCGCGTTGGATTCCCGAAAATGGTCTGGATTCTGAACTAGACGAGAGGAAAAAAGGAAATAAGTCTGCGATCCAAATACATTAAAAAAACATTGAATTTTCTTTCATGCGCACCGGTCGGAATTTGTAAGCCGTCTGGAATTACTTAGTCTCCAGTCGCCCTTGAATACCAAGACTTCTCGAACACTATCAACAAGGAAATCGACATGGGCACAATTCTAATCATTATCCTGATCCTGTTGCTGATCGGTGGTCTGCCGGTCTTCCCGCACTCCAGAAGTTGGGGTTATGGTCCTTCGGGCATTATCGGCGTGGTGTTGGTGGTGCTGTTGGTGCTGCTGTTACTGGGTCGGATATAACGATTCAAGCGTAAAAAAAGAGGCCCTGTTCAGGGCCTCTTCTTTATTGCGCGGATTTTATCATCGACAAGCGATCAATCCGGCTTGCCGTGAATCACACCGGCGGTGTTGTCCATCAGGCTCTTGGTCGCCGTTTGCAAGAACGCTTCCAGTTTGAGTTTCAACTCGGCAGTGCGCGGTGCATTCGGAACGACTTCGGCATGCGGGTTGGCACCCAACTGGTACTGCCACATTTTCGGACCCATGTCCTTGTCTCTCGGCAATACCAGAATCTGGTCAGCGGTGACGATGGCAGTGGTCTGCTCGCTGCCCGACGGCTTGATCACACCGAAGCCGGTGTCGCCTTCCGGCAGGTTGAGCAAGTCGCGACCCCAGCACTGATGACGCACTTCGCCACCGAGACGGCCCATGATGGTCGGCACAATGTCGATCTGAGTGCCGACAGTGTGGTCACGGGTACCGAATTTCTCCTGGATGCCCGGCGCAATCATCAGCATCGGCACGTTGAAGCGGCCCAGGTCCATTTCGGTGATCTGGCGCTCGTTGCCGAAACCGTGGTCACCGACGATAACGAACAGGGTTTCCTTGAAGTACGGCTCTTTGCGCGCCTTCTCGAAGAACTGACCCAGCGCCCAGTCCGAGTAACGCATGGCGGTCAGGTGCTCGTTGAGCGAGCCACGATCGGTTACGCGCTCGACCGGCAACGGCGTTGGCAAGGCATACGGTGTGTGGTTGGACAGGGTTTGCAGCAGCGCGTAGAACGGCTTGCCGTTTTCCCGCGCCTTCAACTCCTGCAAACCACGGTCGAACATGTCCTGGTCGGACACGCCCCAGGTCGGATCGGAGAACACCGGGTTGACGAAGTCATTACGGCCAACGAAGTTGGTCATGCCCTGGTTGCTGAAGAAGCCCGACTGGTTGTCCCAGGCGAAGTCGCCGTTGTAGACGTACACGTCGTCGTAGTTACGGGCGCTGAGCACCTGCGGCAGACCGGACAGCTTGTGGCTACCTTCCGGGGTCTGCATCAGGTATTCGAAACCTGGCAGGTTGGGGAAGCAGGCCATGGTCGCGAACATGCCCTGGTGGGTATGTGTGCCGTTGGAGAAGAAGCGGTCGAACAGCAGGCCTTCCTTCGACAGCTTGTCCAGGTATGGCGTGATGTTGCCTGGTGCGCCCAACGCACCGACCGAGTGACCGGCCATGCTTTCCATCAGGATCACGACGACGTTCTTGATCGGCAGGGTCTTGTCGGCCGGCGGCGTGTAATCACGGCGCACGGCGGCAATATCGGCATCGACCAGTTTTTCGTCTGGCATCAGCAGCATGTCGCGCACGATCTTCTGCGCTTGTTCTTGCGGCAACGTGGCTTTCCAGATGTTGTCGCGATCCTCGCCCATACGGGACTTGGCGGCCTCGATCAGCGACAGCGTGGCGTTGAGGCCGAGCTGGTTGGCGAAGTTGGAATCGGTGGTGTACACGTCACCCCAACGCATTGGCGGGCCTTGACGCAGAGTGCCACGAGCGGCAACCACGCAGATCAGCAAGCAGACCACGAACACCGCAAGACGGGTGTACCACGGCGCTATTTGGCGGCTGCTGACGCTGCCGCCGCTGAACGGTCCGCGTGGACGGGTGGCACGGTCGGCGCCTTTGAACGCCAGGGTCAGAATAACGGTGCCGATGACCCACGCCAGTAGATAGCGCACCACCGGAAAACCGTACCAGAGCATGCTCATCACGGTTTTCGGGTCTTCTTTCACGTACTGGAACACCAGACCGTTGAGGCGCTGGTGGAACTCGCGGTAGAAGTCCATCTCCATCAGGCCGAGAAACAGCGCAATGCTCGATGCGATCGTCAGCCACAGACGGAAGAAACCGCGCGCAGCCATGGCGCGGGCACTGAACAGCGCCAGCACCAGCGGAATGCACACGTAAACCACCAGACGCAGGTCGAAACGCAGGCCGTTGGCGAAGGCTTCAAGGAACGTCGAAGCCGGGGTGTCGAGGATCATCTCGCGGTTGTAGACCAGCAGCGCGAGGCGCAGCACGGAAAACATCACCATCATGACCAGCGCGCAAAGCAGCGTGTAGGCCAGATGCGATTTGACGGTCGGTTGCAGCAGGCGAGCAGAAGATCGCTGCTGATTCAGGGCGTCCGGGTTTGCCATGTCGTTTTAGGACCCATTGGAAGTTGAAGTTGCAAAAATACAGCGGCGCCATGCCCTCTATTGGTCATTCCAGACCCCGGGGCTTGCGCGGTGCGCAAATGTTGCACGATCACCCGCACCATTGCCATTGATTACTGCCCCGCCGCCAGACACTTTCATTTACAGCAGCGGGCAAACAGCGCGGGCGAATTGTCTGGAACACTTTGTGAAAATTTCGTGCAACGCATATCTGGAAACACAATATAGATACAAAACAAAACGCCCCGACTTGTTCGAGGCGTTTCGTTGAAAGCGGGCCGATTACTTCTCGGCGCGTTCTTTCAGAGCTTTCAAGGTGTTGAACGGCGCATCGACGACGAACTTGTTGGCAACCATTGCCGGCACGCTGCCGCCCGGCTCGGTGTGCACTTGATAAGTGACTTCAACCTGGTCGCCCTTCGGTACGAACTTCCAGAAGCCTTTGACCTGCTGCACGCGGACAAAGCCTTTTTCTTCAGGAACGTACGTCGGCAGACCCTTGAGGTTGCGGGTCAGGCTGCCATCGGCGCCTTCGACGGTGGTGACTTCGATCACCGAGTCACGCGGAGTTACCGGCCAAGGCGTATTGAACTGGCTATAGGTCCAGCTCTTGTCGCCTTCGTGTTTGAGCAGTTTCTGGGTCTTGCACTCGTGAATCCAGGCGCAGGCGCCAGCGACGTCTTCCTGCAGTGCGCGCAGTTTGGCGACGGTGGTTTTCATCAGTGCGACGCCCTGGTAGGACTTGTAGTCCGAACCCGGCACTTCACTGAGGGACACCTTGATGCCGTCCTCGTTCTTGGCGACTTTCCAGTCTTCAGCCTGAGCAACGGACGTGGCCAGCACAGCGGTCAAACCACACAACACAGCGATACGATGCAGCGAACCCATAGTCTTATTCCTTATTGTTGAAGTTCCGTTCGTTTGACACATCACGCCGCCGTCATTTGCTCCCACCAGCCGATCAGCCTGATCGCTTCTTCCGAGCTGCTGCCGCAGACCTCGACATCCGCAGCGAAGCCGGAACAGACCGGCGGGCGCTCCGGACGGCCGAAAATGCTGCACAGGTTTTCGACCGAAAGCTGCACGCAACGTTCGCCGGCAGGTTTGCCATCAGGCATGCCGGGAATCGGCGAACTGATGGACGGGGCAATGCAGCAAGCGCCACAGCCTTCACGGCATTTCATGACGAACAATTCCTCGCGACGGGCGATGTGTAAAAGGGACGCGGAACAGAGTAACCGCTAAAACGGCTGTTTCAAATTGCCTGAACCGGGGTTTTTAGCGATAACTCAATGTGACTGACCAGTCTCCGACAAAGCGTCTGGTCTGCGGGTCACAGATGGTCTGAATTTACTGCTTGAATTCGAAATCCAGCGCCGCACCTTCGATTTCCCGACGGTCTTCGTTGCGCAGTTGCAACTGCATTTCATTGTTGAGCAAGCGGCCATTGAGCTGGAATCCGCTGTTTTTCTCGCCAAACATCTGCGGCAGGATTGGCTCGCGCTTGGGCAATTCAACAGCGCCCTTGGGCTTCAATTCCTGGACCATGTCCTTGGGCAAGCTCAAATCGAGTTTTGCTGGCGGCAATTTGGCTTTCACCACTTCGCTGGCAGATTTCGATTTGGAGGCGATCGGCTTGCGCTTCTTGATGACTTTTTGCTGGTTTTTTTTCGCGGGGACTGCCTTCTGCGCAGCCGTGGCTATATTAGCGGGACTCGTCGCAGCCGGTTTTTCCTGAACCGCAGCAGCCATCACCCCAGGCGCATGACCGATCATCAGTAAACCCAGCAAAACCCAAGCAGCAGGAAAAATCGCTTTCATGGACCCAACGACACTAACGGCAGAGGGCCATATGCTCGCTTGTTGGACGCCACAAGACAAGCATCACCCACCGCTCGTTCAGAATCCGCCAGCGGTTTCCTGACACAGTTGCGTCGCCAGCAACCCCAGGGTCATCAACGCCCGCTCCGCCTCGCGGTTCCACGGAATGCCGCAGTTCAGGCGGATACAGTGGTTGAACTGCTCGGTATTACTGAAGATCAGCCCCGGCGCGATGCTGATGCCCTGTTGCAAGGCGCGGACATGCAATTCTTGCGTATTGACCCTGCCCGGCAAACTCACCCAGAGGATGAAACCGCCGGTGGGCCGGGTCATTTGCGTGCCTTCGGGGAAGTACTGCTGCACCGCCAACTGGAAGGCGCTGAGGTTTTTCCGGTACTCCTGGCGGATGTACCGTAAATGCCGGTCATAGCCGCCGTTTTCCAGATAAGCGGCAATCGCCATCTGCGTGACGCTGCACGCCGAGTGGGTGCTGAAGGTCTGCAAGCGCTGGATTTCCTGCTGGTACTTGCCAGCAATCATCCAACCGATGCGCACACCGGGCGACAAAGTCTTGGAAAAACTCGAGCAGTAGATCACCCGGTCCAGTCGGTCATAAGCCTTGAGCGCCTTGGTTTTGCCTTGCTCGAACATCAGTTCGCCATAGATGTCATCTTCGACGATCTGGATGTCGAAATCCGAGGCCAGGCGCAGCAACTGTTTCTGCCGCTCTTCGGGCATGGTGCCGCCCAGCGGATTGCTCAGGCGCGTGGTCAGCACCAGCGCTTTGATCGACCATTGGTTGGCGGCCAGTTGCAGGGCCTCGAGGCTCATGCCGGTGGCGGGATCGCTCGGAATCTCGATAACTTTCAGGCCAAGCAGATCGGCCAGTTGCAGCAAACCGTAATAGGTTGGCGATTCGGCGGCGATCAGATCGCCCGGCCGGGTCAGCACGCGCAACGACATCTGCAAGGCATCGACACAACCGTGGGTGATCACCACCTCCGACGGGTCGACCACCACACCGGCGTCGCGCATACGGATCGCCACTTGCCGGCGCAGCGGTTCAAAACCCGGGCTGAACATGTAGCTGAAGGCACGCGGGCTATGGAAACGTGTGACCTTGGCCAGTTGCTGATGCAGTGCGCGCACCGGCAAGTAATCGACACTTGGCACGGCGGCGCCGAGCGGAAACACGCCTTCGCGGCGTGATTCGACCAGAACCTGTTGAATGATGCTGCTGCGGGTGACCAGCCCCGGCCTTTCGACCCGGGCAATGTCCGGCGTCGGCGCGGTCAACGCAGGCGTCTGGTGTACGTAATAACCAGACTGTGGACGTGCGCGGATCAAGCCCTGATCTTCGAGATTGGCGTAGGCCTGCAACACCGTCGCATGGCTGACGTTGAGCTGCGAACTCATCTTGCGCACCGAAGGCACGCGCTCCCCCGGTTGATAGACACCACGGCGGATGTCTTCGGCCAGTTGCTGAGCAATACGTTGGTAGAGCAAGAGATTGGTCATGACGCAGCACTCGATTTCACGGGCATTTTATTCTTGTGTGAAACAATACCGGAACAGTTTAGAAGTGTACTGGGACAGTTGCCACATTACTCGACCATACAGTGCGGTGTCTGCCCCTGACTGTACTGATTTGTGGGCCATTCGACAGACGTAAAAAAGCCCGGCACTGCATGACAGCCCGGGCTTTCCAGAGACGCAACCCTTAACGGGCGGCGCCGAGCTGGCCTTTTTCGTCGGAGAAGACGATTTCAACCCGACGGTTCTGTGCGCGCCCACGCTCGGAAGCGTTGGCGTCCACCGGATACTCATCGCCGTAGCCTTCGACCTGAATGCGTTTGTCGTCGATGCCCAGGTCCATCAGCACGTCCGCCACCGATTGTGCGCGGTCACGGGACAGTTTGAGGTTTTCCTGTTTGCCGCCGGTGCTGTCGGTGTAGCCCTCGATGCGCACCACGCGTTTCGGGTTCAGTTGCAGGAACTGCACAATCTTCAGCACCACGCGATTGGCCGAGTTTTTCAACTCGGCTTCACCGGTGTCGAACAACACATCGCCGAGGGTCATCACCAGACCGCGATCAGTCTGCGTGGTGGCCAGTGCGACGATCTGCTCTTCGAGCCATTTACCCTGCTGCTGCACGCTCAGCAATTTCGACTCACGCAGGGCCAGTTGCAGGCGCTGACGCTCCAGTTCGAGCTTGGCCGCGCGCTCTTCGTTGAGCACCTGATTGGTGTGCTCACGGGCGATTTCACTGTAGCGCTGGCTCAGGTAGGCGTAATGCACCACGTCCGAACCGCTGCCCCAGTAGGTCGACAGGCGATCGGCACGGGCCAGCGACTCACCGGCACGGATCACGTCTTTCGGCGCGATGCGCAGCACGTTGGAGTCTTCCTTGACCTTCTGGAAGTCAGCACTGGCTTCTTGCAGAGCAGATTCGCTGTGTTGCCCGGCGCAGCCGTACAGGCTGGCGCAACCGGCGAGGATCAGACCGCCGAGAATTTTCGACTTGAGGCTCATTGGGCATCTCCCAGTTGCTTGCGCAGACGGACGATGCGGGTGTTGAGCACATTCACCTGTTCTTCACTTTTTTGCGTCAGCACTTTGGCTTCGGCCAGACGGGCATCCAGTTCCGCTTGCTCGGAACGCATGCGCGCATTGCGGTAGGACTCGTCAGCCATGTTGCCTTTGGCGCGGTTGTACTTGGTTTCGGCCAGTTTCATTTCCGGCACTTCGTCGGCGGTGGCGCCAACAGCTTTGGCCTGGGTGATGGCTTGCTCGGTCAGGCGCATTTGTTCATTGGGTGCCGGATCGGTTGCGCAACCGGCCAGAGCCAGAACGGCCACAGCCGCGAAAAGAGGTCGAATACTCACTAAGAATCCCTACTGTTTTGGGGCACTGACAGGTTGTTGCGGCTGTTGCTGCTGCGCCTTCCAGCGCTCGATGTTGCGTTGCAGCGCGGCTTCCGTCAGTCCGGACGCGGGCAATTCTGTCATCTTTTTGGCTAGCTGTCCGCGCAACCACGGATCGTTGCACGCCGAGTTATGCGAAACCGCAAGAAACAGCCCCGGCCGGTCGATCGGTTGCTCAAAGGCCAGCAGGTCAGTGGCCATGCCCAATGCCTGCGCGGCGGCCATGCCTGAGTAACGGCCGGCGAGTACATATTCGACTTCACCGAGGAGCAGTTTCTGAAAGGCCTGAGTGAGGTTGGCTGTCCGGGTCAGGGTCAGATTCTGCTCGGCGAAAGTGCCGAATGCCTGGGTGATTCGAGACTTTTCCGACAGCGCACCCGCGTGGCCGTGCAGGTCTTTGGCTTCGCCGTAGACCAGTGTCGAGCCTTTACGCGTCCACACCAGATAGTCGTTTTCCAGCAGCGGTGGATAGATGTAGTCGAAGTTTTCCAGTTCATTGAAGGTCAGCGGCGCATCGGCCAGCATGTCCATGCGCCCGCTGCGCACTTCGTCGAGGGCTTGCGAACGCTTTCCGGCATAGAGCAACTCGACTTTGATGCCGAGATCCTTGGCCACTTGCTGCAACAGGTCGGCACTGGCTCCGATCAACTGTTTGGGATTTTGCGGGTCCTGCCACAGGTACGGCGGTGCATCCGGGCTACCGGTGACGACGAGGCGCTCGCACTTGCCGGCGGCTGTAGCCACACCTGGCAGCAAGGCCAATCCCAGCAATACCGAGTAACGCAATCCGCAGCGCAGATCCATGGCAAAACGCTCCCACTCAAATCCGAGACAAAAAAAGCCCGACCAAAAGGTCGGGCTCTTTATAAGTGAAGCCGCTGGATTAGACCAGCTTCTCCAGCTCAGGTACGGCTTCGAACAGATCCGCCACCAGACCGTAATCGGCCACCTGGAAGATCGGCGCTTCTTCGTCCTTGTTGATCGCAACGATCACTTTGGAGTCTTTCATGCCGGCCAGATGCTGGATCGCGCCGGAGATACCGACGGCGATGTACAGCTGCGGCGCAACGATCTTGCCGGTCTGACCGACCTGCATGTCGTTCGGTACGAAACCTGCGTCGACCGCAGCGCGCGAAGCACCAACGGCAGCGCCCAGCTTGTCGGCCAGGGCGTACAGGTGTTTGAAGTTGTCGCCGTTCTGCATGCCGCGACCGCCGGAAACGACGATCTTGGCAGCGGTCAGTTCCGGACGGTCGGACTTGGCCAGTTCTTCACCTACGAAGCTCGAAGTGCCAGCGTCGTGCGCAGCACCAACAGCTTCAACAGCAGCCGAACCACCTTCAGCGGCAACCGGGTCGAAACCGGTGGCACGCACGGTGATCACTTTGATTGCAGCAGTCGATTGCACGGTAGCGATAGCGTTACCGGCGTAGATCGGACGCTTGAAAGTGTCAGCGCTTTCGACCGAGATGATCTCGGAGATCTGGTCAACGTCCAGCTGCGCAGCAACGCGCGGCAGGATGTTTTTGCCGTTGGAGGTGGCGGCGGCCAGGATGTGGCTGTAACCAGCGCCCAGCTCTGCAACCAGCGGAGCAACGTTTTCCGGCAGCTGATGCGCGTAAGCGGCGTTGTCAGCGTTGAGGACTTTGCTCACGCCAGCGATTTTCGCCGCGGCTTCAGCCACGGCGCCAGCGCCTTGGCCTGCAACCAGAACGTGGATGTCGCCGCCGATTTTGGCCGCAGCAGCCACGGTGTTCAGTGTGGCCGGGGCCAGCACTTTGTTGTCGTGTTCAGCGATTACCAAGATAGTCATTTTTAGATTACCTTCGCTTCGTTTTTCAGTTTCTCGACCAGTTCAGCCACCGACTTGACCTTGATGCCTGCGCTGCGTGCAGCCGGCGCTTCGACTTTCAGGGTCTTGTTGGTGGAGGCGGTGGAAACGCCCAAAGCGTCCGGAGTCAGCACTTCGAGAGGCTTCTTCTTGGCTTTCATGATGTTTGGCAGGGACGCGTAGCGCGGCTCGTTCAAACGCAGGTCGGTGGTGACGATCGCTGGCAGTTTCAGCGAAACCGTCTGCGCGCCGCCGTCGATTTCGCGAGTCACGGCAACGCTGTCGCCGGAGACTTCGACTTTCGAGGCGAACGTGCCCTGACCGTAGCCGCTCAGTGCAGCAAGCATCTGGCCGGTCTGGTTGTTGTCGCTGTCGATGGCCTGTTTGCCGAGGATCACCAGCTGCGGCTGTTCCTTGTCGACCACAGCCTTGAGCAGCTTGGCCACGGCGAGCGAGGTCAGATCTTCAGCGGATTCGACGAGGATGGCACGGTCGGCACCCAGAGCCAGTGCGGTACGCAGCTGTTCCTGAGCGGTGGTCGGGCCGATGGAGACGACGACGATTTCAGTCGCAACACCTTTCTCTTTCAGGCGTACGGCTTCTTCCACTGCGATTTCGCAGAACGGGTTCATCGACATCTTGACGTTGGCGAGATCGACGCCGGAATTGTCCGCCTTGACGCGAACCTTGACGTTGTAATCCACAACGCGTTTGACAGCTACAAGAACCTTCATGGATTCCTCGTTACTCTCCGGTGAAAAGAAAGTCGCCTAGGCGAACCTGGCGGTTGATGCTCATCAGGCTAAAAGGGCACCTCTAAAAACGCCGACCGGGGTGCGAAGTGATTCCACAATGTGCAGGGGGTGCGACCGTTCGTCAGTGGTGACCGACAAGTCATTGATCCTCACGCTGTGTAAACTGCGCGCCAGACTGCGCTGCGCAGCACTCTCTACCACCTGTGCCCTGTCTTTAGACGTGCTCTTGAAACCGCCAGTCTGCCTACGACGAGCGCAAAACCGCCCGTATCTTGACCGGAACGCCTATTCCGGTCAATACAGCAAAATGACCATTCATAAGCCGCGCTTCTTTGATTTCTCTGGGCTGGAGCCGATTCAAACAAACGTTTGTATTGGACGCTCGGAGTGGTGTAGATATAATGCGCCGCCTAGAGAGAAAGGTGGTTTGCCCATTATTACCCTTGACGTTAACGTAAAGGCAATAACGGATGCGACACCGAACCTCCAAATTAGAAAAAAAACTGTTGAGCCTTGAGTAGGAGATAGCCTGTGGAACGCGAATACATGGAATTCGACGTGGTCATCGTCGGTGCCGGCCCCGCTGGCCTGTCCGCCGCCTGCCGTCTGAAGCAGAAGGCCGCCGAAGCCGGTAAGGAAATCAGCGTCTGCGTGGTCGAAAAAGGCTCCGAAGTCGGCGCACACATCCTGTCCGGTGCCGTGTTCGAACCACGCGCTCTGAACGAGTTGTTCCCGGACTGGAAAGAGCTCGGCGCGCCGCTGAACACGCCAGTGACCCGCGACGATATTTTCGTGCTGAAAAACGCCGAAAACGCGCAAAAAATTCCAGACTTCTTTGTGCCCAAGACCATGCACAACGAAGGCAACTACATTATTTCCCTCGGCAACCTGTGCCGCTGGCTCGCCCAGCAGGCCGAGAACCTTGGCGTAGAAATCTACCCGGGTTTCGCCGCTCAGGAAGCGCTGATCGACGAGCAAGGCGTGGTGCGCGGGATCATCACCGGTGATCTCGGCGTCGACCGCGAAGGCAATCCGAAAGAAGGCCTGTACACCCCGGGCATGGAACTGCGTGGCAAATACACGCTGTTCGCCGAAGGCTGCCGTGGCCACATCGGCAAGCAACTGATCAAGCGCTACAACCTCGACAGCGATGCCGACGCCCAGCACTATGGCATCGGCCTGAAAGAAATCTGGGAAATCGACCCGGCCAAACACCAGCCAGGTCTGGTGGTGCACACCGCCGGTTGGCCGCTGGACATCATGGGCACCGAGAACACCGGTGGCTCGTTCCTGTATCACCTGGAAAACAACCAGGTGGTGGTCGGTCTGATCGTCGACCTGTCCTACAGCAACACGTACCTGTCGCCATTCGACGAATTCCAGCGCCTCAAGCATCACCCGGTGCTGGCGCAGTACCTGGAAGGCGGCAAGCGCATCAGCTACGGCGCCCGCGCAATCTGCAAAGGTGGCCTGAACTCGCTGCCGAAGATGGTTTTCAAGGGCGGCGCGCTGATCGGTTGCGACCTCGGCACCCTGAACTTCGCCAAGATCAAAGGCAGCCACACCGCGATGAAGTCGGGGATGCTCGCCGCTGAATCGGTGGCTGACGCATTGTTCGCGGAAAAGGACGGCACTGAAGAACTGACCACTTACGTCGACGCGTTCAAGAAGAGCTGGCTCTACGACGAGCTGTTCGCCAGCCGCAACTTCGGCCCGGCGATCCACAAGTTCGGCGCCATCGTCGGCGGCGGTTTCAACTGGCTGGACCAGAATATCTTCGGTGGCAAACTGCCGTTTACCCTGCACGACACCAAGCCGGATTACGCTTGCCTCAAGCTCGCGGCCGACTGCAAGAAGATCGACTACCCGAAACCGGACGGCAAACTCAGCTTCGACAAGCTCAGCTCGGTGTTCATCTCCGGTACCAACCACGAAGAAGAGCAACCTTGCCACCTGAAGCTGACCGACCCGAGCATCCCGATCAGCAAGAACCTGCCGCTGTACGACGAACCGGCGCAGCGCTACTGCCCGGCCGGCGTGTACGAAGTGATCACCAAGGAAGACGGTGAGAAGCGCTTCCAGATCAATGCCCAGAACTGCGTGCACTGCAAGACCTGTGACATCAAGGACCCTTCGCAGAACATCACCTGGGTTACGCCGGAAGGCGCTG
Organism: Pseudomonas sp. 43A; assembly: GCF_013363935.1. Classification (NCBI taxonomy): domain Bacteria; kingdom Pseudomonadati; phylum Pseudomonadota; class Gammaproteobacteria; order Pseudomonadales; family Pseudomonadaceae; genus Pseudomonas; species Pseudomonas sp. 43A. Next base: position 2,210,996 of record NZ_CP054880.1, on the reverse strand, counting down.
GCGGCCCGACTTATCCGAACATGTAAGTCGAAACGCTGAACAACAAGGCTCCCGAAATGGGGGCCTTTTTGTTGCCCACAATTCCTGCAGCACCACCGAACCCTGTAGGAGTGAGTCTGCTCGCGATTGCGGTGTGTCAATCAGCATCATCGTCAACTGACACACCGCAATCGCGAGCAGGCTCACTCCTACAGGGGATCTTCGTCAGCTCAGGCGGCGCGCTCGTCGCCCGGGCTGCGCTCGAAGTAGCGCTTGTACTCGCGGCTGAACTGCGAAGTACTCTGATACCCCACCCGATGCGCCACCTGCGCCACACCCAGCCCTTCCGCCACCAGCAACGTCTGCGCCTTCAACAAGCGCAAACGCTTCAGATACTGCACTGGCGACAACAACGTGCTGCGTTTGAAATGCTCATGAAACGTCGACACGCTCATGTTCGCGCAACCGGCCAGGGTCTCGACATTCAACGGTTCGGTGTAATGCGCATGCAGATGGCTGATCGACGCCGCCACCCGCGCGAACTGCCCCTGCTGCTCGACCAGTGCGCGTAATACATCGGCCTGCGGCCCGCGCAATGCAACGAACAACAACTCCCGCACCCGCGCCGGCCCGAGAATCTGGCATTCCAGCGGATCGTGCAGGCAACTCAGCAAGCGCTCGACACAGCCACGCATGTCATCGTCGAGCACCACCGAGGTCATCGACTCCGGCGTCTGCGCCGGAATATGCCGGCCCGGCGCCAGCCCCATGGCCAGCACCAACTCACCGAGCAACACCCGATCAATCGCCACCGACACGCCGAGCAACGGCGCATCCGGCAAGGCGAAGGTCTCACATTCGAACGGCACCGGCAGCGCCTGAATCAGATAATGCCCGGCGCCGTATTCCATGGTGCGTGGCCCGAGAAACGCCAGTTTGCTGCCCTGGGCGATGATCATCAGGCTCGGTTCATAAATGTGCGGGCCACGGGCGACGTCGCAACTGGCGCGCAATACTTGCACACCGGGCAATCCGGTCGGCGAATAACCATCGCGCAGCGCCAGCGGTTCGATCAGCGAAACCAACCGGGCATTGGCATCAAGATGACGGGTCAATTGCATCGAATTGTTCTTCACGAAAAATCACGAAAATAGGGGATGAAAGCATCATCGCAGATCCTTTTGCCAATGCGACCGATCAAACCCGTATGCCGGAGGATTAGGCATGAGACCCGGAGGAATCGTCATGGCCGGACCGACAGTCGGCGCCCATAATGCGCCGCCTCACTTGTTCCTGCTTTTGCGAGGTTTCACATGTACACCGCCATCGGTTATGCCGCCCAATCGGCCACCACCCCCCTCGCCCCGATGAAATTCGAACGTCGCAGCCCGCGCGCCGACGACGTTGCCATCGAGATTCTCTACTGTGGCGTCTGCCACTCCGACATCCACCAGGCGCGCAACGAATGGGGCATCGCCGTTTACCCGTTGATGCCTGGCCACGAGATCGTCGGAAAAGTCACCGCGATCGGTGCGAATGTCACCCAGCACAAAGTTGGCGATCTGGTCGGCGTTGGCTGCATGGTCGACTCTTGCCGCACTTGCGAAGCCTGCCAGTCGAACCTTGAGCAATACTGCCTCGAAGGCCCGACCATGACCTACGCCACCCCGGATCGGGTCGATGGCAGCAACACCATGGGCGGTTATTCCGACAGCATCGTCGTCAGCGAACACTTCGTTGTGCGCATCCCGGAAAAACTCGCACTGGCCAGCGCCGCGCCGATTCTTTGCGCGGGCATCACCACCTACTCGCCACTCAAGCACTACGGTGTGAAAGCGGGCGACAAAGTCGGGATTCTCGGCATGGGCGGCCTCGGCCACATGGGCATCAAGTTCGCCAAGGCCATGGGCGCTGAAGTCACGCTGTTCACCCGCTCGGCGAGCAAGGCTGAAGAAGGCCGTCGTCAGGGTGCCGATCACGTGATCGTTTCCACCGACGCCGAGCAGATGAAAGCCGCTGCCGGTTACTTCGACTTCCTGCTCGACACCATTCCGGTGCAGCACGATCTCAACCCGTACCTCGACACCCTGCGCTTCGACGGCGTGCACATTCTGGTCGGTCTGATCGAGCCGATTGATCCGCCGGTTCACGCTGGCAAACTGGTGATGAGCCGCCGCGTACTGGCCGGCTCGTTGATCGGTGGCGTCGCCGAAACCCAGGAAGTCCTGGATTTCTGCGCCGAGCACAACATCACCTGCGACATCGAAATGCTCGACATCCGCCAGATCAACGAGGCTTATGCGCGCATGATCGCTGGCGATGTGAAGTATCGTTTCGTGATCGACATGGCGACGCTCAAAGTTTAAATCTTTAGACCGAGCTCCGCCGACAGCCGGGCTGTGACCCCTTTGATCAGGGGAATCAGCTCGGCCATTTTTTCCAGCGGCATGTACGGCACGGTGCTGGCGATACTGATCGCCGCCACGATGCCCCTGCTCGCATCGCGAATAGGCGCCGCCACGCAGCGGATCGACGGTTCGTTGTCTTCCAGATCGAACGCGTAGCCACCGGCCACGTACTCGGTCATGCGCTGCTCAAGCTGTTCCCACGACTGCTGGGGATGCTGCGGCCAGAACTGACTTTTCCCACCGGCCGGCAGGCTGATGTCGTACAGCCGCTGCCAATCTTTCGGCGAATCATCGAGCATCAACGCCTTACCAATCCCGGTGCGTGCCAGCGGCATGCGATGGCCGACCCGCGAACGCATTTCCGGGCCATTACGCCCCGGATTCTTCAACAGATAAAGCACCTCGTCGCCTTCACGAATACCCAAGTGCACGGTGTCACCGGTCAGCGCCGACAACTCGTCCAGATACGGCGCGGCCAGGGTCACCAGCGGCAATTCTTCGCGCGCCTGGAAACCCAGTTCGATCAGCTTCGGCCCGAGCAGATAACCGATTTGCGGCACCACGCGCAGGTAGCGCTCATCGACCAGACAACTGGCCAGACGATGGGTGGTGCTGCGCGTGGTGCCGATCAGCCGGGCAATTTCCTTGAGATCGCGGGCGCCACTGGCCACCGCTTGCACCACGCCGAGGCCGCGCAATAGCGTCTGCGTGCCGGTGGGCGCGGCGTCCTTGGTTTTTTCCGGAGCGTCTTCCTGCATATCCAGCCTTTACCGTTGAGCGAGGGAACGGGCGGCATTATGGTCGCCCGACGCAGACCACTACAACTCGATACGCTCGACCTTGCCGACCAGCAGCACGTAGGACAAGGCACCGATCAACGCGAGCACCGCGATATAGGTGATCGCCGGCGCGAACGAATCGCCACTGGCGAGGAAGCCAATCACGATCGGCGTGGCAATCGCCGACAGGTTACCGATGAAGTTGAACACCCCGCCGGTCAGCCCGAGCAAACGCGCCGGCGCCAGCGTCGACACCAGCGACCAGGTGATCGAGGCCAGACCGTTGCCGAAGAACGCCAGCGCCAGGAAGGCAATCACCAGCGGTGTCGACTCAACGAAGTTGGCACCGATGATCGAAGTGGAAATCAGCAGTCCGCCAATGATCGGCAGCTTGCGCGCAAAACCAACGGTGTAGCCGCGACGAATCAAGAAGTCGGAAAAGAACCCTGAACACAGCACGCCAATAAACGCGGCGAGAAACGGCAGCGACGCCAGCAGGCCTGACTTGATGAAGTCCATGCCGCGATACTTCACCAGATAAGTCGGGAACCACGTCAGGAAAAACCACAACGTTGAGTTCAGGCAGAACTGGCCGAGGTAGATGCCCCACAACTTGCGCTTGGTCAGGACGATACCGAGATCAGTCCAGCTGAATTTGGCTTTGACCTTGGCCGTTTCCTGCTGAATATCGACCAGACCACCGCCCTCGCGGATCAGCTCGATTTCGGCGTCGTTAGCGCCTTTGAAATCCCGTGGTTCGCGATAGACCGCGTACCAGATTGCAGCCCAGATGATGCCCACCGCACCGGTGGCGACGAACACCATGTGCCAGCCGAATTCGTGTTGCAGCCAGGCCAGCACCGGGGTCAGGAATGCTAGGCCAACGAACTGCCCCGACGTGTAAAAACCAATCGCCGTGGCGCGCTCACGCTCGGGGAACCAGGTGGTGACCACGCGGCTATTGATTGGATACGCCGGTGCTTCCAGCGCACCGACCGCCATACGCAATACAAACAACGCGATGAAACTGGCCGCGAAACCGAGCATCACCGTGGCAATCGACCACAGCAGCAACGCGACGCTGTACAGAATGCGCGGCGGCACGCGATCGACCAGCCAGCCGCCGGGGATCTGCATGGCGGCGTAGGTCCAGCCGAACGCGGAAAAGATCAGACCGACGTGAATCGGATCGATGCCCAACTCACTGGTCAGCGCGGGCGCGGCAATCGACAGGTTGCTGCGATCGAGGTAGTTGATGACCACGGTGATAAACAGCAACACCATGATGAAAAACCGCTTGCGGCTAGGCGTGACTAAAGACGCCTGCCCGGTGAGGGTTTGCGGTTGCATGGGGAGAGCCTCTTTTTATGTTTATTGAGGTCGGCCTGAGGCCTGCACTGCACTCTGTGGGAGCGAGCTTGCGCGCGAAGACGGCGACACATCCGGCATCAATGTGACTGACCTGCCGCATTCGCGAGCAAGCTCGCTCCCACAGGGGGTTGTGGTGTGTCAGAGACAAATCACCACTCGGCAAAGCTGCCATCGGCATGACGCCAGATCGGGTTGCGCCAGCGGTGGCCGACGGCCGCACGCTCGATCACGTATTCCTCGTTGATCTCGATGCCCAGGCCCGGGCCGTTCGGGATCTTCACGAAACCTTTGTCGTAATCGAACACCCGTGGATCCTTCACGTAGTCGAGCAAGTCGTTGCTCTCGTTGTAATGGATGCCCAGGCTTTGCTCCTGGATAAACGCGTTGTAACAAACCGCATCCAGTTGTAAACACGCCGCCAGCGCAATCGGCCCCAACGGGCAATGCAGCGCCAGCGCCACATCGTAGGCTTCGGCCATGTTGGCGATCTTGCGGGTTTCGGTGATGCCGCCGGCGTGCGAGGCGTCCGGCTGGATGATGTCGACGTAGCCTTCGCTCAACACGCGTTTAAAGTCCCAGCGCGAGAACAAGCGCTCGCCGAGGGCAATCGGCGTGCTGGTCAGCGGCGCCAGCTCTTTCAGCGCTTCGTAGTTTTCGCTGAGCACCGGTTCTTCGATAAACATCAGTTTGTACGGGTCGAGTTCCTTCATCAGCACCTTGGCCATCGGCTTGTGCACGCGGCCATGGAAGTCAACACCGATGCCGACGTTAGGCCCGACCGCGTCACGCACAGCGGCGACGTTGGCCAGCGCCAGATCGACTTTTTCGAAGGTATCGAGGAATTGCAGCTCTTCGGTGCCGTTCATTTTCACCGCAGTGAAACCACGGCTCACCGCCTCTTTTGCGGCACGTGCGGTGTCGGCCGGACGGTCACCGCCGATCCACGAATACACGCGAATCTTGTCACGCACCTGACCACCGAGCAGATCACTCACCGACACACCGAGGGCCTTGCCCTTGATGTCCCACAGCGCCTGATCGATACCGGCCAGTGCGCTCATGTGGATCGCGCCGCCACGGTAGAAGCCACCACGATAGAGCACGGTCCAGATGTCTTCGATGTTGCGTGGATCTTTGCCGATCAGGTAGTCGGACAATTCTTCAACGGCAGCCGCGACGGTATGCGCGCGACCTTCGACCACAGGCTCGCCCCAACCGGTCACGCCCTCGTCGGTTTCGACCTTGAGAAAGCACCAGCGCGGCGGGACGATGAAGGTGGTGAGTTTGGTGATTTTCATCTTTTTGTCTCTCTTATAGATGTAGCGCACGCAGCGCCAAAAAAGTCTTAGCGAAGGGCCTTCCACGCGGCCACGTAGGCCTTGGCATTCACCGCCACCTGCTCCGCCGTCATGCCCGGTTTGAACAGACCGGAGCCGAGACCGAAACCCTTCACGCCAGCGTCGATAAACGCCTGCATGTTGTCCGGCGTGATACCGCCGACCGGCGCCAGCACCGTCCCCGCCGGCAACACCGCAAGCCAGGCTTTGACGACCGCCGGGCCCATCTGCTCGGCCGGGAACAGCTTGAGAATGTCCGCGCCCTCCTCCAGCGCCGCGAAGGCTTCGGTCGGCGTGGCGACACCCGGCGATAAGTACAGCCCCGCCGCTTTTGCCGCGCGCAAGACCTTGGCGTCGCTGTGCGGCATGACAATCACTTGGCCGCCGGCCTCTTTCACCAACCCGACCTGTTCCGGGGTCAACACCGTGCCGGCACCGATCAGGCAATCGGTGGGCAAGGTCTTGCGCAGGATGCGGATACTTTCGTACGGCAAAGGAGAATTGAGCGGTACTTCGATGACGCGAAATCCGGCCGCATACAGGACTTCTCCGACAGCGGCGGCTTCCTGCGGATGCAGGCCACGCAGGATCGCGATCAGACCGTTTTGCGCCAATGCTTGCTTGAGCATGTCAGGCCTCCAGTCAGGGTTAACGGGATGAGGAATCGATCAGCCCGGCGGCCAGCGCCAGTTGCCACAAACCACGCTCGGTGGCCTGTTCGGCCAGCGTTACGTTGGCGAAACCGCAGGCATCGAGGGCACGGCTGTAGCGCGCACAGAGTTGCGCGTTGCCAATGAGGATGATCGAAGGAAGATTCGGATTGTTGCGGCGACGCCGCTGAACCGTGGCGAGCGCCGCCAGTTCATGGCCGATCATCAGGCCGGACAGATAATCCGCCTGCGCGGTCGGGCTCAATTCACCGGTCAGCCCCAGCGTGCGAGCACTGAACAAGGTCGACAGCACGCCGAGTTCGCCATCTGTCGACTGCGCAACCTGCACGCCGCGGTCAAACGCCTGACCGTCGAATGTCGCACTGTGTTTTTGGGTGCGACCGAGGATGCTGTGTTCACTGAGCACGGCGAATACTTCGCCGGTCATGAACGTATCGAAATGGGTGATGCGGCCATCGACAACGTCGACCCATTTCGAGTGACTGCCCGGCAGACCGATCAACAGATCGGCACCTGCCTCAATCGGCAGATTCTGCAGCACGCCGAGCACTTGGGTTTCTTCGCCACGCATCACATTCGGCAGACGCGAACGCTGGATCACGCCCGGCACGATATGCACCACGGCGCCACGCAGGCTGACAACTGTTTGTAGGGATTTTCCGAGATTGGCGACGTTCGCCGGCGTCTCGCAGTAGGCCGCTTCACGCCAGCCCTGCGCACTGCCGACCATGCCGCAGGCGATCACCGGCAGATCCGGCTGCGCATCGAGCCAGTCGCCGCACGCCTCGTCGAATGCCAGTTCAAAACCATCGGCGCATTCGCGACCGTTGATGACTCGCGGCGTCTTCGGCAGTTGCATGATCCCGGACGACAGCGCGCGCTGCTCCAGCACCACGCCGCCCGCCGCGAGTTTGTAAGCACGTAATGAGGTCGTCCCCCAGTCGAGCGCGATCAATTGCGCCAGCATCGCTTCACCTGTTTTGTTTTTGGCAGTGAGTGCGATGGACTATAGACCTCTCAGGCTGGAAATCTCAATATGTAATTTTGCATCCCACATTATGGGATAAAGCAATCATTGCACGCGCTGCTGTTCAATGACGTGTACGAGGTCAGTTGCTGGAATCAGCATTGACTTCGAATAGTATCCCCCGAATGAGTAAGCTGAGGTAAACACTCTGCAAGAGACGGCGTTACGTTCATTTAATAATGCCAGCAGTTCTTCCGCGCTCATGAAAACATTTGAAACGCCCTCATCCTCCTTTCTCACTGCGGACAATCTAGACGTATAAATATGGTCTAAACCAGAATTATCGGCGTCAACCTCAACAAGATTACCAACAAAATAATTAGTCAATTTATCGGAGCTTTCAAATTCAAGCTCTTTATCCAGAGAGCAAAACAATGTTTCACCCAACTGTGTTTCTCCCGTCGCATCCTTAAAAAAATTCAACACATCGGTCTTCGAACTAAAGCGAACACTCCAAGACAAACTATCGCCCCCTGTAGCGACAGAAATGAATTCAATCTCGGTATCAGGAAGAATCGGCCGATTGGCACAAGAACTACATAGAAGCATCGTCAGCACAACAAATAGTCGTATCATTTTTTCGATTCCAAATATTGAGTCACTCGCTCATAAACTATATCGCACGCAGACTTTCCACTTTGAAGTTTGGAGGCGAACAGCATACCTGCTTGCCGGTGATTCGCACTGACCGCCTCATTTATATTCGGTCCAGATGTCATGATCCAGCGCTCTCCCAAACTGGCAACAGTATCTGAATCGTCTTTTTCCTTGGGGGATGCCAATATATTTATCCAGTAATCTGCCACTGGCTTTGGCGTCGTAAAATAGATATCAGAGAACATCCATACACCTGTACCACCGCCAACAGGATCGAGTGTTACCAACATCTTTACTGTATAACCTCGTTCTTTCAAAATCGAGGTCAAATGTGCACCATTCCACCCCCCAAGGCTATGACCAACAATCACAAGATAAACCGTCTTATCACCTTTTAACGGGCGTATTACATACTTCTCGATATCTTTCTCACCGCGAACATCCTTATAGCTTATATAAGGTAAATTAACGTCGAGCTTTTGTTCCGGAGACAGTCTGTTCGACAACTGATTCCACGCATTTTGCACGTTATGATGAGGAGGTTCATTCTGATAATACTCCTCTTTATCCCCAGCACCGCCAATAAAGAAAACGGCTACCTTTTTCACTTTGACAGTAACTTGCTTGACGCTCTGGTCAGTCTTGCAGGTCAACTCATGGCCAGCCACTTCAGTTTTGCAGTCTCTGAGTGCAGGATTTTCGACTTCCATTTCGATCACTCTACAAACAATTTAATAGTTTCAGCCAAGTGAGAACTCACCATATGGGTAAAGCCCTGCTCATTGGTGATGCCATGTTCTATGCGCCCATCACCTCGCTGGATCGCATACGGATGATCGGGGATAGGCTCGCCAGTCGCCTCATTCACCACTTGCAACCTGTCCGTAAAATGCACTGGCATCGGCAACAACCCGCTAAAAGCCGCCCCGCCGCCACTCTGGCCAATAATCACCGTCCCCGACCCACCGACCACGACATTGCCGTGGCCTCCGGTGCTGTCGAGTGTGGCGGCATTCAGGCCGTTGATGAATACGGTGCCGGAAACGGCTCCGGTAATCGGGCTGCCGCACGCCGATTTATCGGTCATGCGCGCGGCGGCGAGGCCGTCGAAGAAGACGTTCGGCGAGCCGGAGGCAATCGGGTTGGTGCCATGGCCTGGCAATGGGCAGGCGGTCGGGTCGGTGACGCGTGCAGCGGGTTTACCACTCAATTCAAAGCTCCTTGCTTCAGGGGTTCCGGGTGCGGCTGATGAATATCGATGTCGGTCGCGGCGAAGCGCCAGCGGTTGTCGACGGGGTCGAACAGGGCGTGGCAATGCTCACGGCTGTCGGGTGATGCGGCGGTTTGCAGGTGCCGCCAGGCTTCGTCGGTTTGCCAGGCCAGTTCGGCCGGCGAGGCGTCGTCGAGTTCGTTGAGCCAGGCGTTGTAGTTGCGCAGGTGATTACGCTCGTAAGTCGATTGCAGCAGTTCGGCCATTTGTGCGCCGAGGTCGAGATGATGCTGGGCCGTCCACTGGCCGATCTCGGAATAGACGTACCAGCCCATCGGCATCAACCCGCCGTCGTTGAGCAGCGAATGCCCGGCAGGGGCGACGAAACCGCAACAGACGTGCAGCGTCAGCCAGCCTTGATGAGCGTCGATAAACGCCGTCGGATCGAAGGTGCGCAGCGCTATCACGCGGTACTCGGCGAGCCCGGCACTGCGCGTCATCAACTCGGCATCAAGGCGTGAGACGAACGCACGAATGGCGCTGCCGCCCGTGCTGTTTGTAGTGCAGAGAATGTCGACCGGTTGGCGCTGGGGGTTGTCGCTCGAGCCTGAGTTTTTCACCAGGCCATACAGACGCATTGTCGCCCGTAGTCCGCTCATCGCTGGTCACTCGTTGACGCAGCGAAGGCTCCACGGGCGTGGAGAAGTAGTGCCAGAGGCATGCAGGTGTCATCCATGAGCGCGCAAAAATGGCGCGTAGGATGCCGGACTAGAGCGCTGGCGACAATCGAATTACTGCCGGATTGCCATCATCGTGTTCAGCCCTCAGCAAACTCACGCAGAACCTGGCCATCCATGCGGTAGCGCACCCACTCTTCCTGAGGTTGCGCGCCGAGGGATTTGTAGAATTCGATCGCCGGCGTGTTCCAGTCGAGCACGCTCCATTCGAAGCGGCCGCAGTCGTTGTCGCAGGCGATCTTCGCCAAGTGACGCAACAAGGTTTTGCCAGCACCGCCGCCGCGTTGTTCGGGGGTGATGTAGAGGTCTTCGAGGTACAGGCAGTTGCTGCCGAGCCAGGTCGAATAGCTGAAGAAGAACACCGCGAAACCGATCGGCAGACCATCGCGCAGGCAGATCAAACCGTGGGCGGTGGCGCCTTCGCCGAACAGGCTGCGTTCGATGTCGGCGACGCTGGCGATGACTTCGTGGCGGGCCTTTTCGAAATCGGCGAGTTCAGTGATGAAGGCGAGGATTTGCGGGGCATCGCTGGGGGTCGCCGGGCGGATTTCGATCGTCATGGACGGGCCTTGTCGGAAAAGGAAAACGCCATACTAAGGCCGTGGGCGGCGCTCGTCACATGGCAAAACAGCGGATACCCTCTCGCAATGCTTCAAACGCCGCCACCCCATGTGGGAGCGAGCTTGCTCGCGAATACATTCTGTCATTCAACAATGCAGGTGACTGTAAGGGCGCCTTCGCGAGCAGGCTCGCTCCCACAGGGACTTCGACAATCTGAAAGGATGCTTATGAACCTTGAGTTTTTTACACCCGTGGCGGCACTGGCAGCAGAGTTACTGCCACACGCTCTGGAGCCGTCCGACGACGGCGCTCACGACCTCGCGCACCTGCAACGGGTCTGGCACAACGTGCGTACGCTGCATGAAGAAGAAGGTGGAGATCTTGAGGTGCTGTTGGCCGCCGTGCTCTTGCACGACTGCGTGGCGGTCGAGAAGAATTCACCTCTGCGTTCGCAGGCTTCGCGGCTGGCGGCGGAAAAAGCTTCTGCAGTATTAGCCGGTATGAATTGGCCGACAGCGAAAATCAGTGAGGTTGCCCACGCCATCGAAGCCCACAGTTTCTCGGCCAACATCCCCCCGCTCACCCTCGAAGCGAAAATCGTCCAGGACGCCGACCGCCTCGACTCACTCGGCATGCTCGGCGTCGCCCGTACCTTCTATATTGCCGGGCGCATGGGTTCAGCGCTGTACGACCCACAGGATCCCGAAGCGAAACAGCGCGACTACGACGACAAACGTTTTTGCCTCGATCACTTCCAGACCAAACTGCTACACCTCGCTGACGGTTTCCAGACCGCCACCGGCCAGCGCCTGGCGCAGATCCGTCATCAACGCTTGAAGGGGTTCATGGAGCAGTTCAAGGAAGAGATCGGCATCGCCTGATGCGTTACTCCGGCGCACGGCGATCCTGACTTCGCCAAGCTCAGACCTAACCCGCGCGCCGGGCGTGTTAAACAGATGACGCTGAATTTATCCGGTCAAGGATTCGCGTCATGTCGCAAGCAACCCCCAAGGTCTCAGGCAAGCTGTTCGGTCTGTTCTGTCTCGCCAGTTATCTGCTGTCGCTGTCCTATGGCTCGACGTTTTTGCTGTCGTTGCTGATCGCTTCTCGCGGAGGCAATGAACACGATGCCGGCAGTGTGATTTCGGCGGCGATGCTCAGTACGTTTGTCGCGGTATTGGTGTCCGGGCATCTGTCGGACTGGCTCGGCGCGGCGCGTTCGATTGCGTTGTTCGGGCTGTTGCTGGTGGTGGCGAGTCTGGGCTTTGCGCTGACGCCGGGGTTCGGTCATCTGCTGTTGTTTTTCGGCTTGCTGTTGGGATTGGGTTGGGGCGTTTTCTACACCTTGGGGCCGATCATCGTCGCCAGTCTGGTGACCCCGGCGCAGCGCGCCAAATACTTCGCGCTGCTGTCGGGCAGCATGATGACCGGCATTGGCAGCGGCCCATTACTCGGGCGTGCAGCCAGTGCCTTGGGGTTGCCAGTGACCTCGGCGTTTTACCTGGCGGCACTGGCGAGCCTGGTTGGCGTGCTGTTGTACTGGCAACTCGGGGCTCGATTGAAAAGCACGCAAGTAACCTCGGCCGCAAGAATCACTTGGCGAGCGACCACCCAAGTGCTCGGCTCGCGCGCACTGTTCCCGATCATCATGGTTGGTCTCGGCGGTTGCGTGTTCGGTGGTCTGTCGAGTTTCCAGACCAGCTATGCCGCTGCCCGCGCTCTGGATTACTCACTGTTCTTTCTGGGTTTCATGAGTGCGGCAATCAGCAGCCGGATGTTGATCGCAGGTTATGTGGTCAAACGTGATCCGCTGCGCGCGTCGTGTCTGTTGTCCGGACTGATGCTGGGTTCGATTGTGCTGTTCGCGTTCGGCGTGCACAGCGGCTTCAGTTATCTGCTGGCAGCGGTGATGCTTGGCGTCGGTTATGGCCTTACCTATTCGGTAATCAACGGTTTGGCGGCCAACGAAGCACCGGCCGGCACCACGTCACAGGCCTTGTTGCTGTTCAGTCTTGCGTACTTTATCGGTGTGTTTGGTTTCCCGTTACTGGCCGGGAAAATCATCGTCGAGCACGGCATGAGCACGCTGCTTTTGACGGTATTGATCGTCGCGTTGGCCAACTGGCTGATTACCCTTGGCCGCTTGCTCTGGCGACGGATCAGTCTGCAATCGACGCAGGCAATCTAGACCGTTCGTCGTTCATCAGGCACCAATCCGATCAGCGGGCAGACCAACGACAGGTAAGGATTCCAATCACTGGAGAAGCCCTATGATCCCGTCAAGGTTGACCGCTTTCGTATTCAGCGCCCTGCTCTGCCCTGCGGTTTTCGCCGCATCCGCCACCGCTGCGGGCACCGGCCCTACCGATCCGACCCCGCCACGCGCGCCCGCCATCAACAGTGCTCCCGGTATGAATACCGACGGCTCCGGCGTGCCGCTGATCAACCAGCCGCCCGCCACCGGTACTGATCCGCGCACCCAAGGCAGTGATCCGGGTCGTCAGGGCGGCATGAACACCCCCGACGCCCCCGCAACGCCAGACAATGCTGGCCCCGGCATCGGCTCGAAAACCACCACCGGTGGCTCCGGTTCCGAAGGCTCCGGTCAGTAGTTCGCCGACGCGAGCGTCCTATTCAATCCAATGAAGAGGTAACCATGAACGTCGATAAAAACCTGGAAAAAGAAGTCCTCACCCGCTTGCTGCACGCCCACCCGAGTGGTCTGGGCAAGGAGGTGCTGGACAATTACCGGGGCGAGAAGGTCGTGGCCAGCGCCCTCGCCGCTTTGCAGGATCGTGGACTGATTCACCACGGGCATGTGACCTGCAACGAGGCTGGCGAACATTCGTTGAACCTGCCGATCAAGCTCAGTGCCGCTGGCGTTGAGGCTGCGCGCAAGCTGGATCTGCAGTAGTCCTGCGGCCGCTCGCTGCCGACGCGGCGAGCGGTATCCAACATTGAATTTTGTGTTGAAACTAATGGCCCCTTCGCGAGCAAGCTCGCTCCCACATTGGAATACATTTCAAATGTGGGAGCGAGCTTGCTCGCGAAAGCTATCTATCAGGCGACGCCGGACTTGCGGATAAACGCATCCACTTCAGTCGCCCCCGGCGAGGTCGCCGGTCCCCAGCGCGTCACCGCGATAGCCGCTGCCGCATTCGCCCGCCGCGCCGCTTCATGGGCAGACAAGCCCTGCGCCAACCCGGCAACAAACACCCCGGCATGGGCGTCACCGGCACCATTGCTGTCTACCGCTTTCACCGCAAACCCGGGCACATGCCGACGCTCATCGCGCTGATGAATCCAGCAGCCCTGCGGCCCGTCCCTTACCACCATCAACACATCGTTGGGCAGGTGCTCAGCGAGGCTATCCAGCGCCGCGCCAATATCATCGACGCCGGTAAACCGCAGTGCTTCAACACTGTTGCTGGTCCACACATCGATGCGCGGCAGCAACGCCTGCATCATCGGCGAGTCCGGCGATTCCACCAACGGGCCCGGATCGAACACGACGTTGATCGAGTCCGGCAGTGCCAGCGTCCAGTCGAGCAACGCCTGGGCCTTGCCTTCGTGGAGCAGGCTGTAGCCACTCAGATAAACGTAATCGCCCGCCTCGGCCGCAACGCTGTTCAGATCCTCTTCGGTCACCTCACCTTCCGCGCCGATGTAGGAAATGAAACTGCGCTCCGCCGACGCATCGGTCAGCGCCACACACAAACCGGTGTCTTTCTGTGCGGGTTCGGTGATGCCGATGTGAATTCCCTCGGCATTCATCGCCTGACGCGCGAGATCGCCGAAACGCCCAGTGCCATGCCGACCGAGATACACCACCGGCAGGCCATTACGCACCGCTGCCGCCATCACATTGAACCCGCCACCGGCTTCGAAACCAGCCGACTGCGCCAGCACGTCACCACCAATCTGCGGCAGCTTATCCACGGCCATGACCAGGTCGATGATGACCTGGCCGGTGTGCAACATCTTAGGCATGAGCATTCTCGGTTTGCGCGGCGCGGCGATCTTTCGCCCCGCCGAGGACGAAGTAAATGCCACCGGCCACCACGAAGGTCACGATCCAGCCGAGGCCGTTGTGGCCCAGCCACGAGTCGGACAGGAAGCCTTTGAACCAGACGTTTTCAGCTGTGGTGCCAATGGTGGTGAAACTGAAGCCGAGGACGATCGCAATCGCCCAGGCGCCGAATGCACGCCACTCGATGCCGCCGCGATACCAGTAAGCGCTGCTCGGGCTGACGTCGAGCAGGTCTTTGGGGCTGTAGTAGTGACGGTGAATCAGGTCGACGACGAAGATCCCGACCCACGCAGTGATCGGCACCGCCAACAGGGAAATGAAGGTGATGAACGGACCGTAGAAGCTGTCGGCGATCAGCATGAAGTAAATCGAACCGGCGAAGATCGCGACGATATCGACCACCACCGCGTAGACGCGTTTGACCTTGAGACCGAGGGTTAGCGTGGTCAGCCCGGCGGAGTACACCGACAAGTTGTTCGACAGCAGCAAGCCACCGAACGCGGTGATCAGGTACGGCACAGCCATCCAGGTTGGCAGCATGTCGCGGATCGCCACGATCGGGTCAGTCGCCGACGCCAGATCGTTATTGCCCACCGACAGCAAGCCGCCGAGGGTGATCAGCAACACCAGCGGAATGCCCGCACCAAACGCGGCGGACGCAACCAGACGCACAGCCTTGACGCTGCGGTGCTGATAGCGCGACATGTCAGCGCCAGCGTTGGCCCAACCAATCCCGGTGCCGGCGGCCATGGTGCCGATACCGATGATCATTGCGCTCATCGGCGCAGGCGTGGCGTTGAACACTGCACTCCAGTCGATGGTCGCGCAGAGGAAACCACCGACCAGAATATTCAGCGCGCCGAACACGTAGGTCGCCCACTTCTGGATCACCAGCAAGGTCGCGTGGCCGAGGCCGGATACCGACAGGGTCAGCAGGACGAAAATGGCGATGAAGATCAGCGTCAGTACCGGCGCACTTTTCGCTTCGACCGGTGAGCCGAACAGGATCGAGCACAGCGACAGCAGCACGAAAGCGGCAGTGGTGGTGTTGACGGTTTCCCAACCGAGACGCGACATCAGCGAGACCAGTGTCGGGCCGATATTGCCACGCACGCCGAAGATCGCCCGCGACAAGGTCAGGCTCGGCGCGCGGCCTCGGCGGCCGGCAATCGAGATGATCCCGACCACGGCAAACGAACCGGCGGCGCCGATGATTGCGACGATGATTGCCTGCCAGATCGCCAGCCCGCGAAACGCCACCAGCGTGGCGCCCAGCGGCAGACCGAGGATGGAGATGTTGGCGGCGAACCAGACCCAGAACAGTTGCAGCGGATGGCCGTTGCACTCGGCTTCCGGTACCGGTTCGATGCCGCGGGTTTCCAGTTGCCCGGCGCTTTGCCCGGCGTTTGATGAACTCATGAAGGTGCTCCTGTTTGCCTTTTTTGTGGTTGTGGCAATGATGCAAAACGACAAGACATCGCGGCCGTCCTCGGCCTGTCTGCGCGATCCATTGCGGGTTGAAAATTCGAAATTTGCGGTGCGGCCTTCGCGAGCAAGCTCGCTCCCACAGGGATCATGCCGTATCTGTGGGAGCGAGCCTGCTCGCGAAGGCGTCAGTCCGATCAGCGCAAGGCCAACAGCCCGTGCACCAATGGCTCAAGCTCCAGATGATTGACGACTTTCACCGTCTCGATCATCTCGGCAGGCCAACTCTCAAGACCCAGGCAAGCCCCCAGCATGGCGCCAAGTATCGCGGCGATGGTGTCTGTGTCGCCGCCCAGGCTCGCCGCCATGCACAACGCATCAAACGCGCTCATCTCACCGACCGCCACTTGCTGTGCCAGTGCGAACGAAACCACCACCGACTCCTGCGACGCCACCGAAGTACCGATCACGTCGTAGAGCAGATCCGCGAGCAAAGCCTTGTCGCTGTCGACACTGATGGTGCGCGCCCAACTGATGCGCGAGGCAATGCGCCCACCGGCCACCCAGTGCCCGTGTGATTCCGCTTGTTGAGCGATTTGCTGACCGAGGTTCAACGCCTCACCCAGGTCCATGCCATTGATGCCAGCGGATACCACCGCCGCCACCGCCGCCGCACTGGAAATCCCCAGTGTGGTGTTGTGCGTGACCTGGCAGGCCTGCACGACCGCTGCGATGAATCGCTGAGGGTCGGCAACATCCGCCGCGATTCCCACTGGCGTAATGCGCATCGCTGCGCCGTTAGTAGTGCCGTAGCGCCCGGCCTCTTCCGGCGAGTGCCCGGCGAGGATCATTTCGATGGCGCGTTTGGTCGACGGCCCGAGCAAGTCCTGCGAGCCCTTGGCCTGCATCTCGGCTTCCCACTCGATCAAGCGTTGCGCGAGGATCGCCGGTTCGATGCGGCCCTTGCCTTCGACCAGCAACTCGCCGACCAGAATCGCCTGCTCGGTGTCGTCGGTGATTGAGCCTTTGGGCATGTTCGCTGCGATCGGTTGCAGGGGGCCGGCTTCCTGCAGATCGGTAATCTGGCCGAAGCGGGTCTTGATCGTTTCGCGGTTCAGCGATTGCGTCGGCATGCCCAGCGCATCACCGAGGGCCAGGCCATAGAAAGCGCCGAGAGCACGGTTGAGCGCAGTCATTTCGATTCTCCAAATTGCAGGTGCAGACGGAAATGCACCGGGTCGAGCAGGCTTTCGACCTGCTCCATGAAGCGGTTCTGGCGGTCGTAGGTGGTGCGCAGCGCTTTGAGGAATACCGTGCCTTCAGGCCGGCCGAGCAGTGCGGCGTCTTCGGCATTCAGCGGCTCGGCGCCAATCCATTGATCGCCGCGCTCACCGATGTAGCCGTAGGCGGCCAGAGTGATGGTCAGGGAGTTGTCGATCAGACCGACGCGCGGCAGGCTTTCCAGGCCGCCGGTCGCTGGCATCAAAGAGCGTTCGAGGGACACCAGCGTACCGTCGTTGGAGCGGCGGCGACGGTCGAGGGTGATGAATTGGTCTGTACCGAAACGCGAGAACAGATCGGGACGGGTCACGGCTTCCAGACGCAGCACTTCGGTGTTGATCAACACGCCGCTGTCGGCCAAGGCCTGCGCCCATCCGCTGCGCTGGTCGAGCACCACCCCGTCGAAGGTGACGATGGAGCCGACGCCGCTTTGCGTGGCGATGTATTTGCGCCGTTTCAGTTCGGCCAGCGCTTCGCGCAACGTGCCTCGGCTGACTTGGAATTCTTGAGCCAACTGATGCTCGCCAGGCAACAGAAAGCCGTCCTCCATGAGGCCGCTTTCGATGCGCCGGACGAGTTCGTCGACCACCCGTTGTTTCTTGTCAAATCGTACCTGTCTAATCATGTACAAATTGATAACCGAAACGGGTGAGGGTGAGCAAGGGAAATTTAGGGGAAGAGACAGAAGGTTGAAAGTCAAAGGCACCCTCACCCTAGCCCTCTCCCGGAGGGAGAGGGGACTGAATGGGGGATGCTCAGGAGGTTCGCCGACCTGAAAGCGCCTTGCTGAATCCATAATCGACACAATCTTTCAGGTCGACGGATCACGCAAGACACCTCGGTCGGCCCCCTCTCCCTCCGGGAGAGGGCTGGGGTGAGGGTAGCCTTTGACTCAGCGTTGTTTGAGGCGGTCGATGACCACGGCCAGCAACAAAATCGAACCACGAATCACATACTGATAAAACGTATCGATATTTTTCAAGTTCATCGCATTCTCAATAATCGCCAAAATCAACACCCCGGCAATCACGTGCCGAATCATGCCGATCCCGCCACTCAACGACACCCCGCCCAACACACAAGCCGAGATCACCGTCAGCTCAAATCCCTGACCAATCATCGGCTGCCCCGAGGTCATCCGCGACGCCAATATCACCCCGGCCAACGCACCAATCACACCATGCACGGCAAAGATAATGATCTTGGTCCGGTCAACGTTCACACCCGCCAGCAACGCCGCTTCCTGGTTGCCACCGATGGCCATGGTGTTGCGCCCGTAGGTGGTGTAATTCAGCAGCCAGCCAAAAAACAGAAAGCAGACGATGGTGATCAGAATCGGCACCGGCACACCAAACAACTGGCCGTTACCAAAAACGAAGAACGATTCCTGCGACACACCCACCGCTTTGCCATTGGCAAAAATGTAAGCCAGACCGCGAACAATCTGCATGGTCGCCAACGTCGTGATCAAGGCATTGACGCGCAGCTTGGCAATCACAATCCCGTTGATCAACCCGACAATCAGGCCCATTACCAACGCCGCACTGACACCCAGAAACACGCTATTGGTGTCACGCATCACCACCGCCGCAACCACGCCGGCGCAGGCAATCACCGAGCCCACCGACAAGTCGAAATGCCCCGACGCCAGGCAGTACAACATCGTGCAGGCGGCGATCCCGGTGGTGGAAATCGCCAGGCCCAGACCACGCATGTTCAGCGGTGACAGGAAGTTATCGATCAGCAGCGTACAGGCTACGAAAATGCCCACAGCCGCCAGCAGCATGACCCAGTCATCAAGGAAGCGCCGCATGTCCAGCGGCTTGCGCTCTTTGGGCAGGGTTTCGTTTTGGGTTGTCATCATAGTCACCTCTCAGTTCGCCACGCCGTCAGCGCGGTGGCGCGGCAAAGCCAGTTGCAGCAGGTTGGATTCATTGGCCTGGTCGCGGCTGATTTCGCCGCGCAGGGCGCCTTCGCAGAGCACCAGAATGCGGTCGGAAATGCCCATCACTTCCATCAGGTCGCTGGACACCACAATCACCGAAATGCCCTCGGCGGCGAGGTTATGGATGATCTGGTAGATCTCGGCCTTGGCGCCGATATCGATGCCGCGCGTCGGTTCGTCGAGCAGCAAAACTTTCATCGGCATCGACAACCAACGACCGAGAATGGCCTTCTGCTGATTGCCGCCGGAAAGGAATTTGATCTGTTGCCCGGCGTGTGGCGTTTTCACCTTCAGCGCCTTGATCTGTTTGTCGGCGTTGCCCTTTTCCCACAAGCCGCGAATCAGGCAACCGAGGCCAGAATTGGCCCCACGTGCACTGATGTTGATGTTCTCGGCAACGCTGGCCAGCGGGATGATGCCTTCCTTCTTGCGATCCTCCGGACAGAGCAGAATGCCGGCGGCAATCGCGTCGCGCGGTGAGCGCAATTTCAGCTCGTGGCCGCGCAGTTCGAGGCGTCCAGCGGTGTTGCGTTCCAGCCCGCTAAGCAAACGAAACAGCTCGGTGCGTCCTGCCCCGACCAATCCGAACAGGCCAAGGATTTCACCTTTGTGCGCTTCGAAGCTGATCGGTTCGCGCAGGCCCGGGCCGAGCAGGCCGTCGACCTTCAGCGCGACGGCGCCACGTGGACGATGGCGGTAATCGTAGATGTCCTGAATGTCGCGGCCGACCATGCAGGTCACCAGTTGATCGTGGCTCAACTGGCTCATGTCTTCGAACGTGCGCACGTAGCGGCCGTCCTTGAACACCGTCACCGCGTCGCAGATGCGGAACACTTCTTCCATGCGATGCGAGACGTAGAGCACCACTTTGCCCTCGTCACGCAGACGGCCGATGATCGCCATCAAGCGGTCGATCTCGCGGGCCGAAAGACTGCTGGTCGGTTCGTCGAAAGCGATCACATGGGCGCCGCGCGACAGCGCTTTGGCGATTTCCACCAGTTGCCGCTGACCGAGGGACAAGCGCCCGACCTTGGTTTGCGGGTCGATTTCGTCGGCCAGGCCTTTCAGGCAATTCAACGCTTGCTGACGCAGTGTGCTGCGATTGATCAAACCGAAACTGGCCGGCAGATGGCCGAGAAACAGGTTTTCGGCGACAGTCATTTCCGGCACCAGATGCAGCTCCTGGTGAATCACCGCGACGCCGCTGCCGATGCTGTCAGCCGTCGATTTGAACGCCATGGTCTGCTCGCCGATCTGCAACTCGCCGCTGCTCGGGATGTAAGCGCCACCGAGGATTTTCAGCAGGGTCGATTTGCCGGCGCCGTTCTCGCCCATCAAGGCATGAACCTGGCCCGGATGCGCGACGAAGCTGATGGCGTCCAGTGCCTTCACACCGGGAAAGGTTTTGCCGATCCCGTTGAAGCGCAGGCTGCCGCTGGAGCTGTGTTGTGCTTGTGTCTGTACTTGCGCGTGCATAAAGCCACCTCTTCACACCGAAAAACGGCCCGGCTGCCCGGGCCGTCGCTGCATCAGTTCCACAAGCCGATTTTTTCCAGCTCTTGCTTGAAGTTCTCGCGGGTGATCAGGGTGACGTCGTCCATCGCGGTGTACTTCGGCGGTTCTTTGCCGGTGGTGACCCACTCGTACATCATTTCGGCAGTCTTGTAGCCTTCGATGTGCGGACTCGGCAGCATCGAGCCGAAGAAGCCGCTGTTAGGCTTTTTCAGTTCACCGATGGCGTCAGTACCGTTGATGCCAATGCCGATCACGTTGGCCGCGGCAAAACCGGCGGCTTCAGTGGCGCGTACACCGCCGAGCACGGTGTTGTCGTTCATGCCGCCGATGATCAGGTTTTTCGCCGCGCTCGGCAGTTTCACCAGCGCCGAGTTGGTGGCGTCCATGCTGCCCGGTACGTCGAGGGTTTTCAGTGCGGCGAACAGAATGTGGTCTTTCGGCATGCCGGCGTCTTCAAGGGATTTCACCGAGCCGTCAGTGCGCTTCTTGCCGGTGTCGAGTTCGTTGTAGGTGTTGACCACCGCGTAAGTGTCTTTCCAGTCCCAGTTACGTTTCTTCGCTTCGGCAACCATGGCGTTGCCCTGCTTCTGGCCGACTTCGAACGCGGCCATGCCGAGGTACGGCACGTCTTCCATGAATTTGCCGTTGGCGTCGACGAAACGGTCATCGACGGCAATCACTTTCAGGTCATTGAGTTTGGCTTTGGCCATGATTGCCGGGCCGAGCGAGACATCCGGCGGGCAGATCACGAAACCCTTGGCGCCGTTGGCGGCAAGGCTGTCGATGGCCGAGAGGGTTTTCTCACCGTCCGGCACAGCGATCTTGATCAGTTCGAAGCCCTTGTCCTTGGCGGCTTTCTCGGCGAAGGCCCACTCGGTCTGAAACCACGGCTCTTCAGCCTGCTTGACCAGAAAACCGATTTTTACGGTGTCGGCAGCGAGCAGCGCACTGCTCAGGCTGAACGCGGTAACCGCCAGGGCGGTACTGCAGAGGGTACGAATCCCGAAACGACGTTTCATAAGCTGACTCCTTGTTATTTTTTTTGAGCAATGTTTGAAAAGCGTTGAAGCGTGTTCCTGCAAAATCTTCTGACAATAGTCATATCGTATGATGATTGGATTGCAAACGGATTTATCCGCGTGAAAGCCACTGCGCTCAGTCGTGGTACATCACCGAGCGCCCACCATCGATGGTGATGCATGACGCATTGATGAACGGCGCTTCGTCGCTGGCCAGAAATACAGCGGTCATTGCCACTTCCAGCGGCTGACCGATGCGTTTCGGCGGGTGCAGATCGAAAGCACGCTGACGTTCGGCGTGCGGGTCGGCGAAACCGTTCCAGTAATCGACGTTCAGCTGCGTTTCGATATACCCCGGGGCGATGGCGTTGACGCGAATGCCTTTCGCCGCGTACTCGATGCCGAGCGCGCGGGTCAGGCCGAGCAAACCGTGCTTGGCCACCGGATACGGGAAGCAGCCGGGAATGATGTGGCTGGAATGGGTCGAGGCAATGTTGATGATGCTGCCGACGCCCTGCTCGATCATCTGCGGCAACACGGCTTTGCAGCCGAACCAGGCGCCATCGAGATCAATGGCGAAGCAGCGATGCCAATCTTCTTCGGTCATTTCCAATGGATCGCGGAACACGTTGACTCCGGCGCAGTTGACCAGCACGTCGATGCGCCCGTGCAGCTCAACGGCGCGCTTGGCCATGGCGTGCAGATCGTGCTGACGTGAGACATCGGCCTTCAGCGCCTGCACATCAAAGCCCTGCTCGCGCCAGTGAGCGGCAACCTGTTCGACCTTCTCAGCCTGGATATCACTGATGACCAGTTTCGCTTGCTGCGAAGCGAAAGCAGCGACGATGGCTTCGCCGATGCCTTGCGCAGCACCGGTCAGCAGCACGACCTTGTTTTTCAGTCGCTCGCCCTTCGGCGGCGCGGGCACCGGCGGCAGGGAAAGGGGTTCAGCCATGGAACAGGACTCCTGTTTCGCGAGCACAAAAAAACCGGGCATCTGCCGATGTCCGGTCTGGAAGGCGGTTTGAACGAAACAGGCAGGCGCGGCCGACAGCTTGGGGCCGTTGCGAGACGCGGACTCCACACGGGAGTGCGATAGACATTCGCTGCATCACTTCACCTGTTTTGTTCTTTTTAAGTGTGAGTGCGTGTTACTGCTGCTGCCGACTATAAACCCGACCGCCAAATAATCTCAATATATAATTTTGCATCCCATATTTTGGGATTTAATCTGCAAAGCGTGTACAGATTTTTCCTGCAACATCAACGCGCATTGTCAGTACCGCGCCATCCAGTGGATGGTTGTGCGGGCTCTTGGCGCTGGTGATGAACAGGGTTTTCAGGTCTTCACCGCCGAATACACAACTGGTCGGGCGGCTGACGGGCAGGTCGATTTTGCGGTCGACCTTGCCGTCAGGCGTCAGGCGCAGCAGGCAGCTGCCGTCCCAACGGGCATTCCACACATAGCCTTCGGCATCCATCGCCGAGCCGTCCGGGCCGCCCTGCTGGTCGGGACCGTACCAGACTTGTGCGGCATCGAGATGGCCGTCGGTGTGAATGAAGTAGCGATGCAGCGTGCTGTCCATACTGTCGCCGAACAGCAGCGTGGTGCCGTCGTCGCTCCACAGCAAAGTGTTGGGAATCCCCAGATTGCGCAGTAAGGGTGTGACGCGTTTATCCGGATCGATCCGGAACAGGCCACCGGAACGACGGGTGATCGGCAGGTCTTCGCCCTGCTCGCCGATGTTGTTTTGCATGGTGCCGAGCCACAGACGACCTTGACCATCGCAGCGTGCTTCGTTGGGGCGATTGCCCGGTTGCGGATCGGCGACGCAGAACAGTGTCAGACGTGGCTCAAGGCCCGGGGAGTCGAGATCGAGGCGGTAGACGCCACTGCTCAGGGTTACCAGTGCGTCGCCGCTGGCGCAGGGGATGAACGCGGAGACGTGCTCAGGCATCTGCCAGATCTGTACGTTCTGGCCGATCAGGCGTAGGGCCTGTTTGCCAGCGATGTCTACCCAGTACAGCGCCTGGGTTGGCGCGTCCCAGAAAGGGCCTTCACCGAGCTGAGCGCGGTGTTGGGTCAGGGCGGTCCACGGCATATGACGGTCTCCATTGTTCTTGTTTTTACTGTAGGAGTGAGCCTGCTCGCGATCGCGGTGGACCAGTCGAAGCTACTTTGCCTGATACGACGCTATCGCGAGCAGGCTCACTCCTACAGGGGATTTTTGTGTTAGCTGGCTTTTCTGTCGGCCATGACTTTTGGGTAGAAGCGTTTGATCGCCAGATCCGCGTTGTCGATCAGGGTCATGCACGCCCACACACCGCGCGCGGAATCGCGGGCGGCGATGGCATCCGCCATGTCTTTGTGGATCGGCAAAGTGCGGCGCAGTTCATCCGGGTCGGCCGCAGAAACTTCGAACGACACAGCGAGCAACGCGCCGAGCGCCGGAACCATTTGTTCGATGAATTGATTGTGGCTGGCCGCGAGGATGCATTCGTGGAAGACCTGATCGGCGCGGTTGTAATCGATGCCGCTGTCGACCGCACGCTCAAGGGCGTTATAGGCCAGTTGCACCGCTTCGATCTGTTCCAGGGTCGCCCGCTCGCAAGCCCAGCGCACGGCCATGGGTTCGATGGTGCGGCGCAGGTCGAGCAAGTCATCGACGAAGTTTTCCGGCAAGCCATTACGCGACAGCCAACCGACGACCTGCGGATCGAACAGGTTCCAGCGCCGCACCGGCAATACGCGGGTGCCGACTTTCGGCCCGACTTCGAGCATGCCTTTGGCGACGAGGGTTTTGATCGCTTCGCGAATGACCGTGCGGCTGACCCCGAGCTGTTCGCCCAGATCGGCCTCGACCTTGATGGTCTGCCCCGGCTTGACGTGACCAGCGGCAATCCAGCTGCCCAGCCAGTCGACCGTGGTTGCATGAAAGCTGCTGGACATGAACACCTCAAAGCGGATCGCAATGGGTGAACACGCTAATCATCATATGATTAACAGTCAATCAGGATTTTTCAGACGCGCCACAAAACCAAATGTGGGAGCGAGCTTGCTCGCGAAGGCGTTTTGTCTGCCAGCCTAGATATTGACTGGCAGAACGCATTCGCGAGCAAGCTCGCTCCCACAGGGTTCGGATTTAGGGTTCGAGGCCGATGCGGAAAAACTCGCCACCGCTCCACACACCGAGCCAACGCTGCCCGTCGACCTCGCGGCTCACCGCCAGCTCCACCAGTTGATAGAACACATTGCGATGAATCAGCGCTTCAAGGTTGGTGCGCACATGCACGTAAGGCGCAGGCTCCTGCGTCGCCGGGTCAATCTCGACGCGGATCGGATGCTCCGGCCCGGCCTCGGCGGTTTCTTCAACGTTGGTAGTAAAGCGCAACAACTGCGCCTCCCCTACGCCTTCAACCTCGACCGCAATCGCCACAAATGGCGCATCATCGACCTTGATCCCGACCTTCTCGACCGGCGTGATCAGAAAATAATCATCGCCATCGCGGCGCATGATCGTGGAGAACAATTTGACCATCGGCTTGCGCCCGATCGGCGTGCCCAGGTAATACCAGGTGCCATCGCGGGCGATGCGCATGTCGATGTCGCCGCAAAAGTCCGGGTTCCACAAGTGCACCGGCGGCAAGCCTTTGGTTTTGGGGATCTGTCCCAACAGGTCATTGGCTTTCTGCGGGCCACTCATGGCGTTCTCCTTGAATTATTGGTCGCCGACTCCCAACAGGCTGCGCGCGTACTGTGCCAGCGGCGGGCCGATCAGGTCTTCGGGCTTGCTGTCGTGGAACGTCAGTAAACCGCCACGACTCTTGATGCGTGCAGTATCAATCAAATACTGGGTGCTGGTCTCGATCAACATGATCTGAATCACGCCGCCATCGATGCCGAGGCGATCGACCGCCTCCTCATCGAGCCATTCATCGGAGTTGCCGATGCGGTCGTCAGCCTTGGCGAAACGCGTGTACAGCAGATAGTGCGCACCGGCATCGCGAGCTTCGCCCATCGCCTGATCGAGGCCTTCCGGCGCGCGAGCACGGCGGACCATCGGGAAGTATTCGACGAAGCCCTTGAAGGCTTCTTCAGCTACCACGTTCGGGCGCGGGTAAGAACCGCCCGGCGGCGCAAAGGCGCCTTGGGCGATGTAGATGAACGAGTCCGGCTGAATGCGGAAGTTGTTTACACGACGGCTGTCGCTGTGATCCAGCAGGCCCGCGTCGCTCATCTGGTAGCGAGTGCCTTCGGCCATATCGCTGACAGTCATACAGCCGCCGAGTGCCAAAACGGCCAGCAGCAAAACCAGGCTACGCATCCTATTCCTCCAGAGGCCGGTGACGGAAAACCGGCGAATGGCCGTTGGATGCAGCTTTTGCGCCAGCTCTGGTTCTTCGTTGATTGATAAATCGTATTCGCGAGCAAGCTCGCTCCCACATTCGAAATGCATTCCAAATGTGGGAGCGAGCTTGCTCGCGAAAGCGGTTGTTCAGCCGCCGATGATTTTCATGATGGTCGCGCCGCCGGAGAACGCCACTTCCTGCTTGTCCCCCAACGCCTTGACCAACAAGCGCTGCAAGGCCGGCAGCGCCTGATGGCGCGGCTTGTCGAGCAAATCGCCGACATAGTGACGGTTGCTCGACGACAGGCAGCCATGCAGCCAACCGGTCGATGACAGACGCAAACGCGAGCACGTCCGGCAGAACGGTACGCTTTCGTTGGCGATCACACCGAAGTTGCCCAACCCCGGGATCGCATAGCGCACGGCCGTGGCGTCTACGGGGGCATCGGTTTGTGCGTACTCATAACGTTCGCCAATCAGCTCCAGCAACTGCTGCAGGCTGACGAACTGTTGCAGGAACGCATTGTTGTCCTTGGCCAGGTGGCCCATGCGCATCAGCTCGATGAAGCGCAGTTCGTATCCGCGCTCCAGACAGTAATCCAGCAGCGGCATCACCTGATCTAGATTCTGCCCGCGCAACGGCACCATGTTGACCTTGATCTTCATCCCCGCCGCCTTCGCCTGATCCATGCCGTCGAGCACGGTGGCCAGATCGCCGCCACGGGCGATGCTGCGGAATGCGCCGGCGTCGAGGGTATCGAGGGACACGTTGATCCGGCGCAGACCGGCATCCACCAGCAGCGGCAGTTTCTTCGCGAGGAGTTGGCCGTTGGTGGTCAGACTGATGTCTTCCAGGCCCATCTTGCCGACAGCGGTCATGAACGATTCGAGTTTGGGACTGACCAGCGGCTCACCGCCAGTGATGCGCAGCCGTTCAATGCCGGCGGCTTCGATCAGATACGCCACGCCACGAGCCATGGCTTCGGCCGACAATTCATCCTGCGCAGCCACCAACCGCTTGCCGTTGGGCACGCAGTAAGTACACGCGTAGTTGCAGGCTGAGGTCAGGCTGATCCGCAAATTGCGAAAACGCCTGCCTTGACGGTCAACGATCATGATCACTCCGGCGAAAGGATTTCGAGCCGCTAAAACTTGACTCACAAATCAAGTTTTAGCAAGCCCTATGCCTGAGTATATTCCTGCGGTACTGCGTCATGTAGCGAAATCATGGCGCAATAAGGCTGCTGAATGGCTCAGCTGCTTGGCGTTTCCGGGTCACGCTTGCGTTTGTTGCCCATGCGCACGCCGATGTCCATCAGGAACTGGAAGAACCCTTCCTGATCTTCCAGCACATTGCTCCAGAACGGCGAGTGATACAGCGCCACAGCGCCGTGCACCAGCGCCCAGGCCGCGCAGTAGTGGAAGTAAGGCGGCACGTCTTCGAGCTTGCCTTCGCTGATGCGGCCCTTGATCAACAAGGTCAGGCGTTCGAAGTTCGAGGCACGGATCTTGTGCAGCTCCTCGACCATCTCCGGCACCTGATTGCCCTTGACCACCTTCTCTTCGAGGCGGTCGAACAGGCGATAGCGCTGCGGGTCGCGCATGCGGAATTCGAAGTAGGCGCGGGACAGCGCTTCCTTGTCCTTGTCGACATCGGCTGAATGCAGCAGCTCGTTCAAATCACGCTCGTAATCGAGCATCAGGCGCAGATAGATCTCGGCCTTGGATTTGAAGTGCTTGTAGATCGTGCCTTTGCCGATACCCACGGCATCAGCAATCATCTCGACGGTGACACTGTCTTCACCTTGGTCGAGGAACAGCTTGAGCGCGGTATCGAGAATTTCTTGCTCGCGGCGACGAAACTCACGGACCTTACGGGGTTCTTTGTGCATAAGAAAAGGTCTGAAGGGTCAAAATTCGAAGCCGCGTATTATGCCTAACTTGCGCAAAAATGCACGGATCATCGACCATATCTGTGTTTCATGTTCGTTTTGAGAACGTTTTGGGCGCAATGAGAACTCAACTGAAGCAAACGTATTCCAAATTTGTTTAAAAACCCCGACCGGCTCACTGGACTGCACGCCAGACTGATCAATACTTGAACTGTCGGGCGACATCTCCCCCAAGTGTCGCGCCGATAAAGGTACCAAGGGACCGCGTGCCTTTGTTTTACTCCTAATGGTCTTAACCCGGATTCACCCCCCAGAACCCGGGTTTTTTTTGCCTGCGATTTGGCAATCGGCTACACGGCAGATTTAACACTCGCCAGCGGGAACAGGCGCTTGAAGTTCTCGGTGGTCTGCTCGGCAAAACGCTCGTAGTTCTCACCGCGCAACATCGCCAGGAATTCCGCCACCTCGCGCACGTATTGCGGCAGGTTGGGCTTGCCGCGATAAGGAATCGGCGCCAGATACGGTGAATCGGTTTCCACCAGCAGACGATCCGCCGGAACCTTGCTCGCGACATCGCGCAACGCATCGGCATTGCGGAACGTGACGATGCCGGAAAGGGAAATGTAATAACCCATGTCCAGCGCAGCCTTGGCCATGTCCCAGTCTTCGGTGAAGCAATGCAGCACACCGGCCTGAGGCAAGGCCGCATCGCGCAGCAACTCAAGGGTATCGGCACGGGCGCCACGGGTGTGGATGATCACCGGTTTGCCAGTCTGCTGCGCCGCCTGCAGGTGCAGACGGAATGACTCCTGCTGCAGTTCGGCGGCTTCCGGTTCGTAGTGATAGTCGAGGCCGGTTTCACCGATCGCCACCACTTTCGGGTGATTGAGTTCGTGCAGCAGCCAGTCCAGCGCAGGCGCCGCGCCCGGCTTCACATCCAGCGGGTGCACACCCACCGAACAATCAACGTCGTCATAACGCTCAGCCAGGGCTTTGACGTCGGCGGCGTTGTCGGCACTCACGCCGATGCACAGGAAGTGCCCTACTCCGCGCCCACGGGCCGCATCCAGTGCAGCATCCAGCGAACCGTCATGGGCGGCGAGGTCGAGGCGATCAAGGTGACAATGGGAATCTACGAGCATAAAAAAGACGGCTACTTACATCGTATGAGTGGGACGGTCGGATTTAAGGGCTCCGGCCAGATGGGTTTCGATGCGACTGCGCGCGGTGTTGTCGCCATCGTTGAACTGCACGCCGACACCGGCGGCGCGATTACCCTGCGCACCTTTGGGCGTGATCCAGGCGACCTTGCCGGCCACCGGAATTTTCTCGGCCTCGTCCATCAGGTTGAGCAGCATGAACACCTCGTCGCCCAACTTGTAGCTCTTGTTGGTCGGGATGAACAAGCCACCGTTCTTGATGAACGGCATGTAAGCGGCGTAGAGCACCGACTTGTCCTTGATGGTCAGGGACAAAATGCCGTTGCGTGGCCCCGGGCTGACGGGTTCATTCATGTTGACCTCCACTGCTGATGTTCAGAGTCTAGGTACACATTCTTATCTTTGACCAGGCAATCCCGCCCATTGCACCAACAACGCCTCCAGCAGCAACGCCGGATTGAGGTTGGCCTTGCTCATGACTTTCTGGCGCTGGGCGAGAATCCAGTCCTGAATCTCCAGCACTTTGCCCTGCGCACTTTTCTGCGCCAGGTACTGCACGACTTTACGCATGTCGGTCAGACCGAGACCTGCTTCATCCTGAGTCAATTGATAACGCAGGATCAGGCTCGACCAATCGCAGAACCAGTCGAACAGGCGCAGCATCGGAATGCTTTTCCACTCTTCGGCCAATTGCGTCGGCGATTGCTGCTGCTTGAGCAACTTCTTCACGCCTTCGACCACTTGCGCACGCTGTTCGCGCACGCCTTGGGATTGCAAACTGACCGCCATCAACGGCGAACCGGCCGCCAGCGTCAGCAATTCGACACGCTCGTCTTCGGAGCAATCCGGCAGCGCATGAGCCAGCCATTGCAGGCTCATTGCCTCGCCCGGCAACGGACAGGCTTGCTGCACGCAACGGCTTTTGATGGTCGGCAGCAAACGGCTGGTCTGATGGCTGACCAATAGCAAAACCGTATCGCCGGACGGCTCTTCAAGGCTTTTCAGCAAGGCGTTGGCGGCGTTGATGTTCATCGACTCGACTGGCTCGATCAGCACCACTTTGCGCCCGCCCAGTTGCGCGGTTTGCACCACGAAACTGACCAGATCACGCACCTGATCAACCTTGATGGCCTTGTCGGCTTCTTCCGGTTCGAGGATGTAATTATCCGGGTGGCTGCCAGCCTTGAGCAGCAGGCAGGATTTGCATTCGCCGCAGGCTTGCGGCGTCGGCCGCTGGCACAACAAGCTGGCCATCAGGCGTTCGGCCAACGCGCGTTTGCCGATGCCCGCCGGGCCGTGCAGCAGATAGGCGTGCGCGTGCTGCTTACGCCCGGCCAGTTGCTGCCAGAGGCTGTCCTGCCACGGGTAGGCCTCAGCCACGGGCCAGCTCCAGCAAATTCGGAATCAGGGTATCCAGCGATTGTTGAACCTTGACCAATGGCTGACCGGCATCGATGCGCACATAACGCGCAGGATCCGCTTCAGCACGCTTGAGGAAGGCACTACGCACCGCCTCGAAAAACGCCCGGCCTTCCAGCTCGAAACGATCCAGACGGCCACGGGCACTGGCGCGGGCCAGACCGATTTCCACCGGCAGATCGAAAATCAGCGTCAGATCCGGGCGCAGATCGCCTTGCACGAACGCTTCCAGCGCCGCGATGCGCTCCAGCGACAAACCACGACCGCCGCCCTGATAGGCGTAGGTCGAATCGGTAAAGCGATCACACAGCACCACCGCACCACGGGCCAGCGCCGGGCGAATCACTTCGGCCAGATGCTGGGCGCGTGCAGCGAATACCAGCAACAGCTCGGTGTCAGGGTTCATGACTTCGTCGGCCGGGGCCAGCAGCACATCGCGTATCCGCTCGGCCAATGGTGTGCCGCCTGGTTCGCGGGTCAGCACGACTTCAATACCGGCGGCGCGCAGGCACTCGGCGAGATATTCGCGGTTGGTGCTTTTGCCGGCGCCTTCCGGGCCTTCAAGGGTAATAAACAAGCCAGTCACAGGCAGTCCTTAATCAACGTCATTGCGTATTTTGTGGGGCGGCGGCCTCTGGAGTCGGCGCTGGCTCCTGCGGCGCAACTTGTGGCAACGATTCCGGCGCTGTATCCGGAGACGCTGCCGGAATCGCTTCCTCGTTGGCGGGAGCGGCTTCAGGCGTTGTCGCTGGCGCCGGACTGGAGCGGTAATCGGCACGTCGCTTGAGCTGATACTCACGCACCGCATTGTTATGCGCATCGAGATCATCAGAGAAGACATGACTGCCGTCGCCACGTGCAACAAAGTACAGACTTGTCCCTTCCACTGGATTCAGCGCTGCGTGAATCGCCTCACGACCGACCATCGCAATCGGTGTCGGCGGCAAGCCGGGAATCACGTAAGTGTTATACGCCGTTGGCTCCTTCAAGTGAGCACGGGTCAGCTTACCGTTGTAGCGATCACCCAAACCGTAAATCACCGTCGGATCGGTCTGCAACTGCATGCCCAGAGCCATGCGACGCACGAAGACACCGGCGATCTGCCCGCGCTCCTGCGGCACGCCGGTTTCCTTCTCGACCAGCGACGCCATGATCAATGCTTGATAGGGCTCAGTGTACGGCGTATCGGCCGAACGCTTTTCCCATTCATTGGCGAGCACTTCGTCGAGACGTTCAAAGGCTTTCTTCAGCAGCTCGGCATCAGACATGCCCCGCACGAAGCGGTAGGTATCGGGGAAGAAACGCCCTTCCGGGAACAACCCTTTATGACCAATCTTCGCCATGACGTCGCTGTCGCTCAAACCGTTCAGGGTCTGTTCGATCTTTTCGTCTTTGGCCAACGCCGCGCGCACTTGATGGAAGTTCCAGCCCTCAACCAGCGTCAGGCTGTACTGAACCACGTCGCCACGCTTCCACAAGTCGATCAGACCGTTAACGGTCATGCCCGGCTGCATGCGGTATTCACCGCTGTGGATCGGGGTGCCCGCGAGATTGAAGCGCCAATAGACCCGCAACCAGAACGCGTCCTTGATGACGCCATCGGTTTCGAGTGAAAGGAAAGTGCGGGTCGGTGTAGAGCCTTTCGGCACATCCAGCAGTTCTTCCTGCTTGATGTTCAGAGGCTGTTCCAGTGCAGAGTGAATCTTCCAGGCGCTGGCGCCCAGCAACAGCCCTGCCAGAACCAGTCCGGTTTCCAGCAGCAGCAAAAGTTTACGTCTCACAAATCAGGCATCCAGTAGGGCGCGGGCAATGGTTTGCAGTTTACGGGTGAGCGGGCCAACCGGCCAGCTCAGTGCAGCACAGGCGCGTACCGGCCAGACGCCATACACGCTGTTGCAGACAAATACTTCATCGGCCCATTGCAGCTGTTCGAGGCTGATGTCGGCGATTTGCGTGGGGATGGCCAATGACTCGGCCTGAAACAATATTTCGGCGCGCATCACCCCGGCGACACCGCAACGCTTGAGGTCCGGCGTTATCAGCACACCGTCGCTAACCAGAAACAGATTGCTGAACACACCCTCGATCACCCGACCGACCTGATCCAGCATCAAGCCTTCGGCGTGCTCGCTGTCCTGCCACTCGGCACGGGCGAGAACCTGTTCAAGGCGATTGAGGTGTTTGAGTCCTGCCAGTAAAGGCTGTTTGGACAGTCGCGTGTTGCATGGAAACAGGCGAACGCCTTGTTTAGCATGCACAGCAGGATAAGCCGCCGCAGGATTGCCTTGCAGAATGCGTCGGCCCGGCGCTGCGGGATCTGGCGCATAGCCGCGCAGACCGTCGCCACGGGTGAGAATGAGCTTGAGCACACCCTCACCCATCGCTGCCGCATAGCTCAGCAGCTCTTGGCGAATCAGCTCGATATCGGCCGCGATAGCCAGACGCGCACAGCCAGCGGCCAATCGCGTCAGGTGTCGATCCAGCAGGATCGGCTGGCCGCCACGCACGGCGATAGTCTCGAACAGACCATCACCGTAAGCCAGGCCGCGATCTTTCAGCGACAGACTGTCAGCCGGTTGACCGTCGACCCAGCAGTCCATCAGCCTGCGAACCGGCGGAATGCCAGGGTGCCGTTGGTGCCGCCAAAACCGAAGGAGTTGGACAGGACGACATCGATGTCCATGTTTCGCGCGGTGTGCGGCACGAAATCGAGATCGCAGCCTTCATCCGGCTCATCGAGGTTGATGGTCGGCGGCGCTACCTGGCTGTTGATCGCCAGCACGCTGAAGATTGCTTCAACTGCGCCCGCCGCACCCAACAGGTGACCGGTCATCGATTTGGTCGAGCTGACTGCCAGCTTGTAGGCGTGCTCGCCGAACACCGACTTGATCGCGTTGGCTTCGGCGAGGTCGCCAGCCGGAGTCGAGGTACCGTGGGCATTGATGTACTGCACTTGATCGATATTGATCTTCGCATCACGCAGCGCGTTGGTGATGCAGCGTGCTGCACCGGCGCCGTCGGCTGGCGGCGAGGTCATGTGGAAGGCATCGCCGCTGGTGCCGAAGCCGATCAGCTCGGCGTAGATGGTCGCGCCGCGCGCCTTGGCGTGCTCCAGCTCTTCGAGAACCAGTGCACCGGCACCGTCGGACAACACGAAACCGTCACGACCCTTGTCCCATGGACGACTGGCGCGAGTCGGCTCGTCGTTACGGGTCGACAGCGCACGGGATGCGCCGAAGCCGCCCATGCCCAGACCGCACGCGGCCATTTCGGCACCACCGGCAATCATCACGTCGGCTTCGTCGTACATGATGTTGCGCGCCGCCATGCCGATGCAGTGCGTACCGGTGGTGCATGCAGTGGCGATGGCGTAGTTAGGTCCCTGTGCACCCAGGTGGATGGACAGGAAACCGGAAATCATATTGATGATCGAGCCTGGCACGAAGAATGGCGAGATTCGACGCGGACCCGTCTCATGCAGGGTACGGCTGGTTTCTTCGATGTTGGTCAGCCCGCCGATACCCGAACCCATGGCCACGCCAATGCGTTCACGGTTGGCGTCGGTGACTTCCAGACCAGCGTTGCGTACGGCTTGAAAGCCTGCGGCGAGGCCGTACTGAATGAACAGGTCGAGCTTGCGCGCTTCCTTGACCGACAGGTATTCCTCGACATTGAAGCCCTTTACCGAGCCGCCAAAGCGGGTGGAATAGGCAGAAAGGTCGGTGTGTTCGATCAGACCAATGCCACTGCGGCCAGCCAGAATGCCCTGCCAACTGCTCGGCACGTCCGTGCCCAGTGGCGACAACATACCCATACCGGTGACTACGACGCGTCTACGCGACACAGCACTCTCCTTTTTCAAATGACGACGACTTTGCATCAGGCCTAAAGAAAAAACCGCACGCCATGATGGCAGTGCGGTTTTTCCATGACAGCAAACAACGATTACAAGCTATTACGCCTGATGGTTAGTAACGTAATCGATTGCAGCTTGTACAGTAGTGATCTTCTCAGCTTCTTCGTCAGGGATTTCGGTCTCGAATTCCTCTTCCAGAGCCATCACCAGCTCAACGGTGTCAAGGGAGTCGGCACCCAGGTCTTCTACGAAGGAAGCGGTGTTGACCACTTCTTCTTCTTTAACACCCAGTTGCTCGGCAACGATTTTCTTGACGCGCTCTTCGATGGTGCTCATACCTTGTTTTCACTCCTAATGGACAAATTCAGGCAGCTGGCCAGTGGGTAAGTGTATAGAAAGACTTTTCAGTTTTTCAACTGAAAGCTTCACTCCTCAAACCCTGCAGCCCTCTGCCTATAAATAGATTGCAGCTTTATAACGGATTTTAGACAGCTCGTATGACATTTTTTTGAAGCAATCCGTCACATTTTACTTACATGTACATCCCACCGTTCACCGGGATTGTAGCCCCAGTGACGTATGCCGCACCGTCGGATGCAAGAAAAGCGACCACAGACGCGATCTCTTGAGCTTGTCCCAGACGACCCAGCGGAATCTGCGTCTGCAAGGCTTCACGCTGTGCTTCAGGCAGTTCGCGGGTCATATCGGTGTCGATGAACCCAGGGGTTACCGAGTTGACCGTAATCGAACGCGAACCGACTTCACGCGCCATTGCACGGCTGAAACCTTCCAGACCGGCCTTGGCGGCTGCATAGTTTACTTGGCCAGCGTTGCCCATGGCACCCACTACCGAGCCAATACTGATAATTCGACCCCAGCGAGCCTTGGTCATGCCGCGCAGAACGCCCTTGGACAGGCGGAATAGACTGTTCAGATTGGTATCGATCACGTCGTACCACTCATCGTCTTTCATGCGCATCATCAGGTTATCGCGGGTGATGCCGGCATTATTGACCAGGATCGCCACTGGCGCACCGAACTGCTCCTGAATGCTCGCCAGCACTGCGCTGACCGATTCATCGCTGGTCACGTTCAGCTCAAGGCCAGTGCCCTGAATACCGTTTTCCTTCAGGGTTGCAGCGATACGCTCAGCGCCCGAAGCGGAAGTCGCGGTGCCAACAACGATGGCGCCCTGACGACCCAGCTCCAGTGCGATAGCCTGGCCGATACCGCGGCTTGCACCGGTGACCAATGCAACTTTACCTTGCAGACTCATGCAAGTTTCTCCTGATTCAGGCTTGCGCTGCGCGAGCGGCAGCGAAAGCGTCTGGGGTATTGAGGTTGGAAGTCGCCACGCCTTCGGCGCAACGCTTGTTCAGACCGGCCAGGACTTTGCCCGGGCCGCATTCGACCAGATTGGTCGCGCCCTTGGCGGCCAGAGTCTGTACCGACTCGACCCAGCGCACTGGCTTGTACAGCTGTTCGAGCAGATCACGCTTGAGGGTTTCCAGATCGGCCGGCACTTGCGCGCTGACGTTCTGTACCACCGGGATCTGCGGCGCCTGCCAGTCGATGGCGGCGATGGATTCGGCGAAGCGCTCGGCGGCCGGGCGCATCAGTTCGCAGTGCGACGGCACGCTCACCGGCAGCGGCATGGCGCGCTTGGCACCACGCGCCTTGCAGCCTTCAATGGCGCGCTCAACGGCAGCCTTGGCGCCGGCAATGACCACCTGGCCCGGAGAGTTGAAGTTGACCGCACTGACCACGTCGCCTTGCGCAGCTTCAGCGCAGGCCGCCAGCACGTCAGCGTCTTCCAGACCGAGGATGGCAGCCATGCCGCCCTGCCCGGCCGGAACCGCTTCCTGCATCAGTTGACCACGGCGCTCAACGAGCTTGACCGCGTCAGCCAGCGTCAGGCTGCCAGCAGCAACCAGCGCGCTGTATTCACCCAGGCTGTGACCGGCAACGAATGCCGGACGCGCACCACCTTCAGCCAGCCACAGACGCCACAGAGCGATCGAAGCGGTCAGAATGGCCGGTTGGGTTTTGTCGGTTTGATTGAGCAGCTCTTCCGGGCCCTGCTGGGTCAGTGCCCACAGGTCATAACCCAGAGCCTCAGAGGCCTCTTTGAAAGTTTCGAGGATCAACGGATATTCCGCGCCCAGCTCGGCCAACATGCCGAGGGACTGCGAACCCTGTCCTGGAAAGACGAATGCGAGGGAAGCAGACATGTAACAAGCCCCTAATGATCTTGTCGTCGGAAAATGACGTCCCGTTGGGGACGCAAGAAACTGACAGTTGGATGGCCCTTTGAACCGGGCGGTCACATTTAAGCATTGTCCGACGAAAACGCCTAAGACAACAAATCCTCCAGACGACCGTGGAGGCGTTCGGGAAGGTTCTCCTGAATCTCGATCAGCGCGCGCTGAATCGCACTCTGAAAGCCCTGAACCCCGGCCGAACCGTGACTTTTCACAACAATGCCCTGCAAACCGAGAAAGCTTGCGCCGTTATGTCGCGCCGGCGCCAGATCGGCCTGCAAGCGCTTCATCAGCGGCAACGCCAAAGCCCCCACGGCACGGGAGACGAGATTTCTTTTGAACAACGCTTCAATGCGCGCAGCAATCATCGTCGCCAGCCCTTCGCTGGACTTGAGCAGGATGTTGCCGACGAATCCATCACACACCACCACATCAGCTTCGCCACGATACAAGCCGTCGCCTTCGATAAAGCCGATGTAGTTGATGCCGCGAGCAGCCTGCAACAGCGTCGCCGCCAGCTTGACCTGCTGATTGCCCTTGATGTCTTCGGTGCCGATGTTCAGCAGCGCGACACGCGGGCGATGGATGCCCAGCGTCTGCGCCGCTACCGAGCCCATCACCGCAAACTGCAGCAGATGTTCGGCACTGCAGTCGACGTTGGCGCCCAGATCGAGCAACTGGCAATAGCCCTTCTGCGTTGGAATCGCCGCCACCATCGCCGGCCGATCAATACCCGGCAGCGTCTTCAGCACAAACCGCGACAACGCCATCAATGCACCGGTATTGCCAGCACTGACACAGGCCTGAGCCTTGCCATCGCGCACAAGTTCAAGGGCGACACGCATCGACGAATCCGGCTTGCCACGCAAGGCCTGGGTCGGCTTTTCGTCCATGGTAATGACTTCACTGGCCGCAACAATCGTCAGGCGCGCGCGATCAGCAGCCGATTGGCCGTGGATCAATTCTTCAAGAAGGGAGGGTTGACCGACGAGGGTCAGGTGCAGCGAGGGCGTAGCAGACAGGCAAGCAAGGCTGGCCTGAACAATGCTGCGGGGACCGAAGTCCCCGCCCATTGCGTCAATCGCGATGACTTGAGCGGACAAGTGATTACTCGTCAGCGCCCTTGTCGATCACTTTACGGCCACGGTATACGCCTTCTGGCGATACGTGGTGACGCAGGTGAACTTCACCAGTGGTTTTTTCTACAGACAGGGTGCTAGCCTCGAGAGCGTCGTGCGAACGGCGCATGTCACGGGCAGAGCGGGATTTTTTGTTCTGCTGAACAGCCATAATTGATTAACTCCTAAACGTTTGGGTCACGCTTTAACTGCGCCAATACACTGAACGGGTTGGACCGCGTTGACTCGTCCTCGCTCGGTTCGGGCTCATCGAGACCCGCCGGCTGCTGGCATTCTTCCGGATGATGAGCAGGCACAATGGGCAAGGCGAGCAGAAGCTCCTCCTCGATCAGTGACTGCAGATCCAATGGATCTTCGCCCAGTTCCAGCACGTCATAACCTTTCGGCAACGACTGGGTATTCGCACCCTCTTTCACCACAGCATAACTGCATTCGCTGTGGATCGGCAGGGTGACCAGCTCAAGACAACGCTGGCAAACCATTTTGACCTCGGTGTCGATAAAGCTGTGGATCACCACAGATTTACGTTCATCTCGCTCAAAAACGAATTTCGCCTGCACCGTACCGACATCGTCGGAAAGCGGGTCGCAGAGTCTCTTCAAATCGGCCAGCAGCAGTTCACCTTGAAGGGTGGTGCCACGGTCAGCCAATTTGCGCGGGTCAACGTGAGGTGGAATCGGGTCATTCAACATAGGCGCAGCATTATAGGGATGCACCCACCCATGTCAAAGGAAATTGTGCCCTGTCCGTCACTTGCGTGCCTCCGCTAGAATTCGCATCTGCCTCAGGAGACGCGAATGCTGCCTTTATTACTCGCTTCAAGCTCGACCTACCGCCGGGAATTGCTCGCCCGCCTGCACCTGCCGTTCGTCTGCAGCTCGCCGGATATCGATGAAAGTCATCGCCCGAACGAGTCAGCCATCGAACTGGTCAAACGCCTCGCCGAGCAAAAAGCCCGCGCACTGGCCGACAGTCATCCCGCTCATCTGATCATCGGCTCGGACCAGGTTGCTGTGCTCGGCGAGCAGATCATCGGCAAGCCGCACACCTTCGAGAAGGCTCGCGAGCAACTGCTGGCCGCGAGCGGCGCCAGCGTGACCTTCCTGACCGGCCTGGCCCTGCTCAACAGCCAGACCGGTCAGTGCCAGATCGACTACGTGCCATTCACCGTCCACATGCGCACACTGGATGAAGCACGCGTCGAACGTTACTTGCGCATTGAACAGCCTTACGACTGCGCAGGCAGCTTCAAGGCGGAAGGCCTTGGCGTGAGCCTGTTTCAATCCACCGAAGGCCCTGACGCCACCAGTTTGATCGGCCTGCCGCTGATTCGCTTGATCGACATGCTGCTGGCCGAAGGCGTGCAAATCCCCTAATCCACAAAAAACCGGCCATCAAGGCCGGTTTTTTATTTAACTGCGACTTTTTAACGCAACGAAGGCCCGTGGAAACCCATCCACATCGCCAACTGCTCAGCCACACTGGCGCCAAGCTTCTTCGAGAAGCGATCGAACGGCGACTCCTGAACGGTGAAGTCCACCAGCTCTTTCTCGCCAATCACATCACGCGCCACCGAACTGGCATTGCCCAGACCATCGATCAAGCCCAGCGGCAGCGCCTGCTCGCCCGACCAGACCAGCCCAGAGAACAGCTCCGGATGATCTTTGTCCTTCAGGCGATCACCACGACCCTGCTTGACGCTATTGATGAACTGCTTGTGCGTGGTATCGAGCACGCTCTGCCAGAATGCCGTTTCTTCAGGTTTCTGCGGCTGGAACGGATCGAGGAACGATTTGTGCTCGCCCGAGGTGTACGTACGACGCTCGACACCCAGCTTCTCCATGGTGCCGACAAAGCCATAACCGGCCGCCGTCACACCAATCGAACCGACCAGGCTCGCCTTGTCGGCATAGATCTGATCCGCCGCGCTGGCGATGTAATAGGCACCGGACGCCCCCAGATCGGAAATCACCGCATACAGTTTGATATCCGGATGCAGGCCGCGCAGACGCTTGATCTCGTCATACACATAACCCGATTGCACCGGACTGCCGCCCGGGCTGTTGATCCGCAGGATCACACCCTTGACCTTCTTGTCCTCGAACGCCGCCCGCAGGCTGCCGACAATATTGTCGGCGCTGGCCGGCTCTTTATCGGCGATCACGCCGGTGACGTCGATCAGCGCGGTGTAGTTCGGCCCGCGCGTGGCACTCTTTTCCATGTCCATCAGCGGCGTGAACAGAATCAGCGCCACAAACAGATAAACAAACGTCAGCAGCTTGAAGAAAATCCCCCAACGCCGCGAACGGCGCTGTTCCTGCACACCGGCCAGCAGGGTCTTTTCCAACAGCTTCCAGCTTTTCTCGTCACCGCCGTCGGCACTTGCCTTGGCCGGTGCTTTCCATTCGTCGGTCATGCCATCCACCCCAGCAAAAACGTATTAAGCCTGCTGTCCCAGCCAGGCATGCAATTCGCAAAAACGGTCGATCGACAGGCGCGGCTCG
The DNA here is from genome assembly GCF_013363935.1 of Pseudomonas sp. 43A. Taxonomy (NCBI): domain Bacteria; kingdom Pseudomonadati; phylum Pseudomonadota; class Gammaproteobacteria; order Pseudomonadales; family Pseudomonadaceae; genus Pseudomonas; species Pseudomonas sp. 43A. The sequence goes on along the minus strand of NZ_CP054880.1, from coordinate 2,170,524 downwards.
AACTGCTGCAGCGACTCGATCGATTGCGCGCCATAACTGACCGCCACCGAATCCATCCCCGCATTGCGCGCCATCAGCAGATCAAAGGACGAATCCCCGACCATCAGCGCCTGCTCCGCACGCACACCACAATGCGCAAGGATCTGCTCCAGCATCAGAGGGTGCGGCTTGCTCGCAGTTTCATCGGCAGCACGGGTGATATCGAAATAATCTTCCCAGCCATTGGCCTTGAGCACCCGATCCAGTCCCCGGCGATTCTTGCCGGTGGCAACAGCCAAGTGATAACCCTGCTCGCGAAACGACGCCATCGACTCGACAACACCTTCGAACAACGGCGAAGGCACAGCCTCTGCAGCGATGTAGTGATCGGCGTAATACTCGCGAAACAACGTCATTTCGGCATCGCTGATTTCGGGATACAGCGTACGAATCGCCTCGGGCAAGCCCAGACCGATGATGCCTTTGACGGCAAAATCATCACGCAACTCGAAACCGGAGCGCCCGGATGCCGAGTGCATGGCCTCGACGATCCGGTGAATGGAATCGGCCAGGGTGCCGTCCCAATCGAAAATCAGCAGCTTGTAATCAGATGGGCGCACTCAATCGCTCCACGGTCTTGGCCCACATTTCATCGACAGGCGCCTGCAAGGTCAGCTTGCCACCATCGGGCAGCGGCACGGTCAGCATGTAAGCGTGCAGGAACAGGCGCTTGCCGCCCAGATCGCGGATTTCCCTGGTGAAGTCCTCATCGCCGTACTTGCTGTCGCCAGCAATGCAATGACCAGCATGCAAGGTATGCACGCGAATCTGGTGGGTTCGACCGGTAACCGGTTTAGCCTCGACCATGGTGGCGAAATCACCGAAACGGCGCAGCACCTTGAACATGGTCAGGGCTTCTTTGCCTTCGTCATTGACTTCGACCATGCGCTCGCCGGAACGCAGATTGCTCTTGAGCAATGGCGCACTGACTTTCTTGATCGAGGTCGCCCAGTTGCCGCGAACCAGCGCCATGTAGCGCTTGTCGACGCCATCGCCGCGCAATTGCTCGTGCAAGTGGCGCAACATGCTGCGCTTTTTGGCGATCATCAGCAGGCCGGAGGTGTCGCGGTCGAGACGGTGAACCAGCTCCAGCTCTTTGGCATCGGGACGCAACTGACGAAAGGCTTCGATCACGCCGAAATTCAAGCCACTGCCACCGTGAACCGCAATGCCAGCGGGCTTGTTGATCACGATCAGGGCTTTGTCTTCGAAGACAATCGAGGCTTCCAGGCGCTGCAACAAGCCTTGGGCGAGTGGCACCGGCTCATCACGCTCAGGCACGCGAACCGGCGGCACGCGCACGATATCACCGGCCTGCAGCTTGTATTCGGGCTTGATCCGACCTTTGTTCACACGCACTTCGCCTTTGCGCAAAATGCGGTAAATCAAAGTCTTGGGCACGCCTTTGAGCCGGGCGACGAGAAAATTGTCGATTCGTTGGCCGGCATACTCCGGCGAGACTTCAAGCAATTGAACGCCTGGAGTCGAAGGGGCAGTAGTTGTCATGCCGCGGATGATAACAATTTTTATGGAATTGAAGCACTTAATCATTGCTGCTATAGTCGCGAACGCCGCCAAAAGCGGCCTGGACAGCGGAACCACGGTCAAAAACCGGCCCTGACCAACGCAATTCACCAGGACGCGAGGCCGTCCTACGGGGCTTTTGCTACGTAACGGTGGAGTTTTCAGTTGCAACGAGCGCAGGTGACATGAGGCCTGAATTACACCGCCGAGCAGAGTTTTAACTCGCCTGGCAGGCACACATTCAAGGCCAGTTCACAAAGTGCAGTCAGCTGCAGATGACCCCGAGCGAATGCTTCGGAAACAACGCCTGAATTAGCCATGATGCGTGACCTCCCCTTTCGGAGCTCACGGTAAATGCCAACCCGCTGCGGATTCTGCGCGCGGCAGCACCCGAATTATCAGGGATACGTGTAGGGTGGAGATGCACAACCGCTGGACTGTGTAGCAATAGGCTTTATCAAGACGCTTCATCTCGTCCACAGCCGCTGGTTGATTCCTCCTCCTGACTGAGTGCTTAAGTAGCCACAGCAAGCAGGACGCGTACGTCGCTATATCGGCCCAATTGGCCGCATATCGCTGGACACGGGAATGGCCAACCACTCCCGACGCACCTGACACCGACCGTGAGAAGTCGTGTGTGCCGAACGCCGTTTCCGGCAGCCCGGAAACCGACGGTACTACATGAAAAGAATGCTGATTAACGCAACTCAACCCGAAGAGTTGCGTGTTGCACTGGTAGATGGCCAACGCCTCTACGACCTGGACATCGAATCCGGTGCACGCGAGCAGAAGAAGGCCAACATCTATAAAGGCCGCATCACTCGCATCGAACCAAGCCTTGAGGCTGCCTTTGTCGATTTCGGCTCCGAGCGCCACGGCTTCCTGCCCCTCAAAGAAATCTCCCGCGAGTACTTCAAGAAAGCCCCTGAAGGTCGCGTCAACATCAAGGACGTCCTGAGCGAAGGCCAGGAAGTCATCGTTCAGGTCGAAAAAGAAGAACGTGGCAACAAGGGCGCCGCCCTGACCACCTTCATCAGCCTGGCCGGTCGTTACCTCGTGCTGATGCCGAACAACCCGCGTGCCGGCGGTATCTCCCGTCGCATCGAAGGCGAAGAGCGCAACGAACTGCGTGAAGCGCTGAACGGTCTGGTTGCACCGGCCGACATGGGTCTGATCGTGCGCACTGCCGGCCTTGGCCGCAGCAGCGAAGAAATGCAGTGGGACCTCGATTACCTGCTGCAACTGTGGACCGCCATCAAAGAAGCCTCGCTGGATCGTTCCGCGCCATTCCTGATCTACCAGGAAAGCAACGTGATCATCCGCGCCATCCGCGATTACCTGCGCCAGGACATCGGCGAAGTGTTGATCGACAGCGTTGAAGCCCAGGACGAAGCCCTGACCTTCATCCGCCAGGTGATGCCGCAGTACGCCAGCAAGATCAAGCTGTACGAAGACAGCGTGCCGCTGTTCAACCGTTTCCAGATCGAAAGCCAGATCGAGACCGCTTTCCAGCGCGTCGTTGAACTGCCTTCCGGCGGCTCCATCGTTATCGATCCGACCGAAGCTTTGGTGTCCATCGACATCAACTCGGCGCGCGCCACCAAAGGCAGCGACATCGAAGAAACCGCCCTGCAGACCAACCTTGAAGCCGCCGAAGAAATCGCCCGTCAGTTGCGCCTGCGCGACATCGGCGGCCTGATCGTCATCGACTTCATCGACATGACCCCTGCCAAGAACCAGCGCGCCGTGGAAGAGAAAGTCCGCGAATGCCTGGAAGCCGACCGCGCTCGCGTGCAGATCGGCCGCATCTCGCGCTTCGGCCTGCTGGAAATGTCCCGTCAGCGCCTGCGTCCATCGCTGGGCGAAAGCAGCGGCATCGTCTGCCCGCGTTGCAACGGCACCGGCATCATCCGTGACGTTGAATCGCTGTCGCTGGCCATCCTGCGCCTGATCGAAGAAGAAGCCCTGAAAGACCGCACTGCCGAAGTGCGCGCTCAGGTGCCGATCCCGGTCGCTGCGTTCCTGCTCAACGAAAAACGCAACTCGATCACCAAGATCGAACTGCGCACCCGTGCTCGCATCATCATTCTGCCGAACGACCACCTCGAGACCCCGCATTTCGAAGTTCAGCGTCTGCGTGATGACAGCCCGGAAGCCGCGACCAACCAGTCCAGCTACGAAATCGCTGCTGCCGCTGCCGAAGTCGAAGAAGTCCAGCCAGCCGCTGCGACCCGCACCCTGGTTCGCCAGGAAGCCGCAGTCAAGACGGCTCCGGCCCGCGCCAATGCTCCGGTTCCGACCGAAGCCGCCGCCCCTGCCGCTCCAGTACCGGCCCCGGTTGCCGCGCCTGAGCCAAGCCTGTTCAAAGGCCTGGTGAAATCGCTGGTCAGCCTGTTCGCCACCAAAGAAGAGCCAGTAGCTCCGGTTGTAGTTGAAAAACCAGCCAGCGAGCGTCCGGCCCGTAACGAAGAACGTCGCAACGGTCGCCAGCAGAGCCGCAACCGTAACGGTCGCCGTGATGAAGAGCGCAAGCCGCGCGAAGAACGTGCACCGCGTGAAGAGCGCGCCCCACGTGAGCCGCGCGAAGAGCGTCAGCCACGCGAAGCCCGTGAAGTGCGTGAGCCGCGTGAAGCCCGTACCGAAGCTGCTCCGGCCGCTCGTGAAGAGCGCGCGCCACGAGCTCCGCGTGAAGAACGTGCACCACGTGCTCCGCGTGAAGATCGCAAGCCACGTGGCGAGCGTGAAGAGCGTGTACGTGAACTGCGCGAGCCACTGGACGCCGTTCCAGCCGCTGCAGCTGCCGTAGCCGTCACTGCTGAAGAGCGCCCGGCCCGTCAGCCACGTGAAGAACGCGCACCGCGTCCGCCGCGTGAAGAGCGTCAGCCACGCGCCGAACAGGCCGCTGCTGCCGTCGCCGAAGAAGAAGTGAACAGCAACGAAGAGCAACTGCCGGAAGACGGTTCGGAGAACGCCGAAGGCGATCGTCCACGTCGTCGTTCGCGCGGTCAGCGTCGTCGCAGCAACCGTCGTGAGCGTCAGCGTGATGCCAACGGCAACGTGATCGAAGGTTCGGAAGAATCCGAAGCCGGCGAAAACACTGAAGAGCCAAGCACTGCCGAACTGGCTGCTGGCCTGGCGGTGACTGCTGCTGTTGCCAGCAGCGTGATCAGCGCTCCGGCCGAAGCACAAGCCCACGAGCAAGCCGAACGCGCCACCGCCACTGTGCAGGAAACTGCTGCAGTGGAAGCGCCGGTTGTTGAAGCAACTACGCCAGTAGAAGTGGTTGCTGCTCCGGAAGTCGAAGTAGCACCGGTGCAGGAAACTCTGCCTCAAGTCGAGCCAGCGCCAGTTGTGTTCGCTGAGCCAGTGGTTGAAACCGTCGCTGAAACCGTGACCGAAACCGTGCGTGAAGTTCGTGAAGAACAAACCGCCTTCAACTGGGTTGCCGAACCAGCTGTTGCTGAAACACCAGCGCCAGTGGTTGAAGCACCGGTTGTTCAAGCGACAGTGTTCGAAGCGCCTGCGGTTGAAGCTCCTGTGTTTGAAGAGACCAAAGTTGCCGAGCCAGTGGTTGTTACTGAACCAGCACCGGTTGTCGAAGCACCTGTCGTTGCCGAAGCTCCAGCTCCAGTGGTTGAAGCACCGGCTCCGGTCAGCGCTCTGACGCCAAGCGGCCGCGCGCCAAACGACCCACGTGAAGTACGTCGTCGCAAGCGTGAAGAAGAGCGTCTGCAGAAGGAAGCCGAACTGGCTGCCGCTGCTGCTCCTGTTGCTGAAGTGGTCGAGGCAGCGCCTGCCCCGGTCGCTGAAGAAGCGGTAGTTGAAGCGGTGATTGCTGAAGCACCACGCTCCGTTCAGGACGCGGTCGAGCAACACCAAGAGGCCGAGGAAAAAGAACACGAGCCTAAACCTCTCGTGTAATTTCCAAAGCCGTTAAAAAGCCCCGCCTGATTATTCAGGCGGGGCTTTTTTATGCCTCGATTTTTTGTGGTGGACTCCAGATCCAACCCCCTCACCCCAGCCCTCCCGAAACGTCGGACCGCCCCCGAGGGGGCGAGGGGGAAAGGGAGCCGATTTGCGCGGTTTTCAGATCTTGAGTTCAACTGGATATTTCAGGTCGATGTACCTCGAAAGAACTCCTGGATCAGTCCCCTCTCCCTCTGGGAGAGGGCTAGGGTGAGGGGCTCTTAGGAATTTACGCAGCTCTCAAGACGAAGCAAAAACCAAAGCCTCAGGCACATCGATATCCCACAGAATGCCCGGATCATCGACAGCAACCTCCACCACCCTGCCCTGCCTGAACAACGGCCGAGCCCCGCGATCGCCACTCAAAGCCTGCAACCCCGCACCAAACGAACGCCCAAACCCCACCGGATGGCCAAACTCGCCACCCTGCACAGGCACGCTCACCGCATCGTCGGCAATCGCCGCAACGACTCGTTCGATACTCGACGGCAAGATAAACGGCATATCCCCCAGTACAATCAACCAGCCACCGGCATCCGGGCAAGCCGCGACGCCAGCGGCAATGCTGTCCCCCATCCCGCTCGATTCAATCGAGACCACGTCACAGCCATAAGCCTGCGCCATGCGCATCGCCTGTGGCCGCGCCTCGGTCGTCACCAGCACACGCTTGTCCAGACTGACCGGCAGATTCAACAGCACCTGCTCAATCACCGAACGCACCGCGCCATCACGCCCGGTGCAGTCCGCCAGCAACTTGTCCTTATCGGCGCCGGCCACCTGGCGAAAGCGACTGCCCTCGCCCGCTGCCAGCACAATCACTGCAATGGATCGACTCATGCGTCCTCCAAAGTTTTCTTCTGCTTCAATTCGACGCCGTTCTTGATCGCGACGATTTCCGCCAGCAAGGACAAGGCAATTTCCGCCGGCGAATGACTACCGATGTGCAGACCGATCGGGCCGTGCAAACGATCAATAGCCGCTGCTGACAAGCCTAGCTGAGCCAGATTCTCCCGGCGCTTCTGGCTGTTGACGCGCGAACCGAGCGCGCCAACATAGAAGGCTGGCGAATCCAGCGCGGTGAGCAGCGCCATGTCATCCAGACGCGGATCGTGAGTCAACGCGACAATCGCCGTGCGCTCATCGGTCTTAATGCTCAACACCGCGTCATCCGGCATGCCCGGAACGAAGCGACCATGGTGCTCCTCCCAACCGTAGACGAACTCGGTGCGCGGATCGCAGATCAGCACCTCAAAATCCAGCAACCGCGCCATATCCGCCACGTAACGCGACAACTGCCCGGCGCCGATCAACAATAAACGCCAGCGCGGACCGTAGATCGCTCGCAGGGTTTTGCCGTCGAATTCCAGCGAGTCGGACTTGCCGGCCGGCGACAGAAGCACTTCACCGGTTTCGATGTTCAACTCGCGAGCGACAATCTCGTGAGATTCGCAACGGCTCAGTAATTCGGCAACCCAGCCAGGATGACCGACGCGCTCTTCGGTCAGGCGCAACGTGCCGCCACACGGTAAACCAAAGCGCGCCGCCTCCTCTCGCGTGACGCCATAGGTGATCAACTGCACCGGCGGCCCGGCGCTGGCGATCCGCCCGTCGTGCAAACGGGCAATCAAGTCATCCTCGACGCACCCGCCCGACACCGAACCGATCACCACGCCATCCTCACGCAACGCCAACATGGCGCCCGGAGCCCGGGGCGCAGTGCCCCAGGTCTGCACCACGCTGAACAGCACCACCCGCTGTCCGGCGCGGCGCCACTCGAGGACGCTGCGCAGGACATTGAGGTCGACGCTGTCCATTACGCCTCTGCCTTCTGCCAGCCCTGCAACTGATAACGTACCGGCAGATTGCGGATGCGCTTGCCGGTGGCGGCGAAGATCGCGTTACACAAGGCCGGAGCAATCGGTGGCACGCCCGGCTCGCCGACACCGCCCAACGGCACGTCGCCCGGCGGCGTCACCAGATGCACGGCGACTTCCTTCGGCGCCAGCGACATGCGCGCCACTTCATACATATGGAAGTTGTCCTGCTGGACCTTGCCGTCCTTGAAGCTGATTTCGCCCAGCACCGCGTTGCCCAGGCCCATCACGCAAGCGCCTTCGAACTGCGAGCGAATACGTTCAGGGTTGATCTGCGGCCCGCAATCCACGGCGATATCGGCCTTGTGCACGATCAGCGTGCCGTCGTCCTTGACCTCGACTTCGATCACCGCTGCCACATAGGTGACGAAGCTGTAATGCACAGCCAGCCCCAGACCACGGCCCTTGGGCAGTTTGCGCCCCCAACCGGCAGCCTTCGCGGCAGTTTCCAGCACGGTGCGCATGCGTCCGGTGTCGATCGGATAACGCTCGGGAGACTCGCCGTAGTTCCACTCTTCGCTCAGCGTGCGCGGATCGATCTGCCGATCCGGACCGAGCAGTTTGACCTGGTACTTGAGCGGATCCTCGCCAGCCTTGTGCGCCAGTTCATCGACAAAGCTCTGAATCGCGAAACCATGGGGAATGTTCGACACCGAGCGATACCAGCCGACCCGCGTGTGTACCGTCGCTTCGGGGTTTTCCAGACGCACATTGGGAATCGCGTAAGCCATGTTGGTGAAGCCCATGCCCAATTCGAACGCCGCTTCATGATTCATGCCCGGCGCGAACAACGCGGTGATGCTCGGCGCCACGGTGCGATGCAACCAGCCCGACGGCATGCCGTCCTTGCCCACGCCAGCTTTCAGATACTCGGCGGACACGGTGTGGAAATATGAGTTGTGGATGTCATCTTCACGCATCCACTGCACCCGCACGGCTTTGCCGGGGAACTCTTTGGCGAGGATCGCCGCTTCGACGACGAAATCCGGCTTGGATTTGCGCCCGAAACCACCGCCGAGCAGCGTGACATTGAAGGTGACATTGTCGAACGGCAGCCCAAGACGCTCGGCAATGCGTTCGCGGGTGACTTGGGGTGCCTGACTCGGCGCCCACGCTTCGCAAACGCCGTCCGTGTAGCGAGCGATGGCGACCATTGGCTCCATCGGCGCCTGCGCCAGATGCGGTAAATAGTAGGACGCCTCGAGGGTACTGGCAGCGCCGCTCAGAGCCTTGTCGATATCGCCGGTGTTGCGCACCACTTTGCCGGGCTTGAGCGAAGCGGCTTCCAGCTCCTTGCGATAGGCAATCGAGTCGTAACTGGCGTTCGGGCCGTCGTCCCACTCGATTTTCAGCGCTTCGCGGCCCTTGATCGCGGCCCAGGTATTGCTCGCCACCACGGCCACACCGCCTAACGGCTGAAACTCCGAAGGCAGCGGACGACTTTCGATCTGCATTATTTTGAGCACGCCGGGGACTTTCAGCGCGGCGCTGTCATCCAGCGATTTGACCTTGCCGCCGTACACCGCCGGACGGGCGATGGTGGCGTACAACATGCCATCGAAAAGCACGTCTGCGCCGTATACCGCGCGACCGTTGACGATGTCGTCGCCATCGATGGCTTTGGTGCCTTCCTTGCCGATGTAGCGAAACTCCGACGGCTGCTTAAGACGCAAGCTGTCCCGTGCCGGTACTGCCAACGCACTTGCTGCGGCGGCTAGCTCGCCATAGCCCAGCTCACGGCCAGACGGTTTGTGAATGACTTTGTGCAACTGCGCGTGGCATTCGCCGACCGGCACTTTCCACTGCGCAGCGGCGGCCTGTTCAAGCATCGTACGGGCTGCCGCGCCACAACGCCGCATCGGCTCATACCAATGGCGCATGCTGCGCGAACCGTCGGTGTCCTGGTTGCCGAAACGCACTTCATCACCCGGCGCCTGCTGCACTTTGACGTGCGCCCAATCGGCCTCCAGCTCATCAGCGACAACCATGGTCAGACTGGTGCGCACGCCCTGGCCCATTTCCGAACGGTTGCACACAACGGTGACGGTGCCGTCGGCGGCGATGCTGACGTAGACCTTCGGATCATCAATCCAGCCGTTGGGCATGCCATCGGCACCGAACTGTTTCGGTTTGTCTTCGGCCAACGCATCCTGCCAGCCCCAACTCGCCGCCAGTACCAGTGCACCGGTGGCGCCGACGCCTTTGAGAAAACCACGACGGCTGAGATTGCTCAGGGCGAAATCATTCGGAAGACGGCTCATGCTTTCGCCTCCTTCAAATGCGTGGACGCCTGACGAATAGCGGTTTTGATCCGGTTGTAGGTGCCGCAGCGGCAAATATTGCCAACCATGGCCTCTTCGATCTGCTCGTCGCTCGGGTTCGGGTTGGTCTTTAGCAACGCGGTGGCCGACATGATCTGCCCGCCCTGACAGAAACCGCACTGCGCGACCGCGCTGTCGAGCCAGGCTTGCTGGACGATCTGCCCGACCGGGTCAGCATGAAGATTATCGATGGTAGTAACGTTCTGGCCGATCACCGAACCAATCGGCGTGATGCAACTGCGCGCCGGCAAGCCATCGATATGAATGGTGCAGGCGCCGCACAGGCCCATACCGCAACCGAACTTGGTGCCGTTGTAACCGGCGACATCACGAATCGCCCACAACAGCGGCATGTCTTCAGTGACATCGAGGGGATGGTCTTGACCGTTGAGTTTCAGGGTAATCATGGGCACGCCCGCATATTTTTAGTGGTTATGGGGTCGAGCAATCTGCCGCCGTTGAATCGGCGGTGGTTCACGCAGATCGACTCAGGCTAATCAGGCTCTCTTGTGCCGACGGGAACGTCTGCACCGGGCCTTTGGTGGAGCAAATGACGGTTATCGTTAGCTCGCTAAGTTAACCCAGCGTTAACAAAAAAGCCCTGCACTTTTTAATCAGTGCAGGGCTTTGGATGTGCTTTGAAAGCGTAGCCTCAATAGCGGTTAGGCTCCATCTCCAGCTCGACATTGAAACGTTCGGCAATGTCTTTCTGGATGCGTTGCGCCAGATCGAGCAGTTGCAGGCCGGTCGCCGTGCCGTAGTTGACCAATACCAGCGCCTGCAATTTATGTACGCCGGCATCGGCCTCACGGAAACCTTTCCAACCGGCACGCTCGATCAGCCAACCCGCCGCCAGTTTCATCTGCCCGTCCGGTTGCGCATAGGCCACCACATCCGGATGCTGTTCTTTGATCTGCGCGACGATGGCCGCCGACACCAGCGGATTCTTGAAGAAGCTGCCGGCATTGCCAAGCACCGCAGGGTCCGGCAGTTTTTCACTGCGGATGCTGCAAATCGCACGACTGACATCGGTCGGCGTAGGCTGCTCGATCCCCTGCTCACTCAGGCGCTGGCGCACCGGGCCGTATTCCAGATGCAGATGCGCGACGCGATCGAGCGTGAAACGCACACGTAGAATCAGCCAGCGCCCAGGCTGCTGCTTGAACAGGCTGTCGCGGTAGGCGAAGTTGCATTCTTCGAGGGTGAAATCGTGCAGCTCGCCGGTCTGACGATCCAGCGCGGTGAGGCCAGCGAAGACATCCTTGATCTCGACGCCGTAAGCGCCAATGTTCTGCATCGGCGCAGCGCCGACAGTGCCGGGGATCAGGCTGAGGTTTTCCAGTCCGGAAAAGCCCTGCGCCAGGGTGTATTGCACAAAGGGGTGCCACGGCTCGCCGGCCTCAGCTTCGATCACCACGCGGCTGCCGCCATCGCTGATCACACGAATCCCGCGCGTCGCCATGCGCAAGACCAGCGCCGGGATATCCGCAGTCAGCAGCAAGTTGCTGCCCCCGCCGATCACCAGCAACGGCACGTCGTGAGCCGTGGCATACGCCAGTGCTTCACGGACATCGGCATCGCTGTGAGCTTCGGCGAACAGTTGCGCGCGGACATCGACGCCAAAACTGTTGAACGGTTTCAGGGAAACCTGCGGTTGCACCTGCAAACTCATAGCCGGCCCTTCACTTCGATCAACAATTGGTCACAGGCCGCTTCAATCAGATCCAGTACCTGCTCGAAACCCTGATCGCCGTCGTAATAAGGATCCGGCACTTCATCGACAACACCGGCGTAGCGACGCAGAAACAGGTCCAGCTCGGCTTTGCCGGTGGACGGCTGCAATGCCTTGAGGTTACGCAGGTTGCTGTTGTCCATCGCCAAAATCAAGTCGTAACTGGCGAAGTCGGCCCGGCTGACCTGTTGCGCGCGTTGCGCCGACAGGTCATAACCACGCACTTTGGCGGCAGCTTGGCTGCGCTTGTCCGGCGGATTGCCGACGTGCCAGTCACCGGTGCCGGCGGAAGCCACTTCGACTTGATCCGCCAGCCCCGCTTCACGCAGTTTGTGCCGCAACACGCCTTCGGCCGTGGGCGAGCGGCAAATGTTGCCCAGGCATACAAACAGAACGCGCATCAGGCCCCCAGCAGGCGACGAACGCGCTCGAGATCTTCAACCGTGTCGACGCCGGTTGGCGGTGCGATCAGCGCGTCGGCAACGTGAATGCGCACGCCATGCCACAGGGCACGCAGTTGCTCGAGGGATTCAGTGTTTTCCAGCCAGCACGGGCCCCAACTGACGAAGTCCTGAAGGAAACCGGCGCGGTAGGCATAGATGCCGATATGGCGACGGTATGGCACGCCCTCCGGCAATTGCTCGCGGCTCTTGGCGAACGCGTCGCGTGCCCACGGCAGGGTCGCGCGGCTGAAAGTCAGCGCCAGACCGTTGAGGTCGCTGACGACCTTGACCACGTTCGGATTGAACAGGGTTTCCACGTCCTCGATCGGCTCGGCCAGCGTGGCCATGCGCGCTTGAGTGTGAGCGGCCAGATTGGCGGCAACCTGATCGATCACGCTCGGCGGAATCAGCGGCTCGTCACCCTGCACGTTGACCACGATCGCGTCAGGCTCAAGGCCCAGTTTCGCCGCGACTTCGGCCAGACGATCAGTGCCGGAATTATGGTCTTCACGGGTCAGCACCACTTCGGCGCCAAAGGCCTTGCAAGCCTCGACGATGCGCGCGTCGTCAGTCGCGACCACCACACGAGTGGCGCTGCTTTTGCTCGCCTGCTCCCAGACGTGCTGGATCATCGGCTTGCCGGCAATGTCCAGCAGCGGCTTGCCCGGCAAACGGGTCGAGGCGAAACGCGACGGGATGACAACGGTGAAGGCAGTGGTCATTTATCCAGACGCTCGTCGGTGGTCAGGGGGCGGGCTTCGCTTTCGAGCATCACCGGGATGCCGTCGCGGATCGGGTACGCCAGACCGGCGCCCTTGCTGATCAACTCGGTCTTGTCGGCGCTGAGCTTGAGCGGGCCTTTGCAGATCGGGCACGCGAGGATATCGAGCAATTTGGTGTCCATGAACATTCCCTGAGTAAAGAGTTAAGGCAAAAGCCGATCGGGCAACAGGCGCATCAGATGTGTGTCAAACCAGGCCACGAAGGCCGGCGACGGCACGGCATCGACGGCCAGATACCACCAGTCGGCAGCAGCAAAAGAGCGGCACTTCACCGCGTCTTTTTCGGTCATCACCAACGGCAATGAAGGTGTGAAATTCAAGGCTTGCACGCTGTATTCGGCGTGGTCGGCAAACGCATGCGGGATTGCTCGCCAGTCTAGCGCCTCAATGGTATTGAAGAAACGTTGCGGATTGCCGATTCCGGCGACGGCGTGCACGGCCTGGCCTGCTGGAAAATGATCGAGCGGTTTACGCTCGCCGCTGTGCAGATTGACCAGAGCAGTGGGTTGCAGATGGAAAGCGAAACCGTCGTCGCGATCTTCAGTGGCACCGTTGAACAGCACGCCGTCGACGCTTTGCAGGCGTTCGATCGGCTCGCGTAAAGGCCCGGCGGGCAGGCAGCGCTTATTACCGAGGCCGCGAGCAGCGTCGATCAGCACCAGCTCCAGATCACGCGCCAGACGATAATGCTGCATGCCGTCATCGGAGAGGATCAGATCCAACGGTTCACTGGCGAGCAACGCTTTGACGGCCGCGCTGCGATCGGGATCGATCATCAGCGGCACGCCAGTGCGCTGCACGATCAGCAGCGGTTCGTCACCGGCAATGTCGGCGGTTTGATCGGCCTCAACGCGCCAGGGCAATTGTGGCGGCTTAGCACCGTAACCGCGACTGACCACACCGACGCGCAATCCGCTGCGCCGGCAATGTTCGATCAGCCAGAGAATCATCGGCGTCTTGCCGGTACCGCCGACGGTGATGTTACCCACCACAATCAACGGCACCGGAGGCTGATAGATCTCGCCTTCACCGTCGAGAAAGCGCTGGCGCTTACCCACCACCACGCGGCGATAGAGCATTTCCAGCGGCCGCAGCAGCGTCAGGGCCGGGTGCCCCTGATACCACGCAGCGAGCAAACGATCGGACAGGCTCATCAGGATTTGGGCGCCGCCTCGACCGTGGTCATGCGCAGATGGCTGAAACCGAGCTTGCCGGCCGCGTCCATGGCGGTGATCACTGATTGATGCTGAGTCTTGCCGTCGGCACTGATCGACAACGGCATATTGGTGTCGCCGTTGGATTCTTTCTGCATGGCTTCCATCAAAGTCGCCAGATCATTTTTCGGCAAAATCTTGTTGTTCACCGAAAACACGCCCTCAGCGCTGATGGCCACGTCAATCTGCTTGAGTTGCTGATCTTCTGCCGGCGAGCCACTGACCGCTTCCGGCAAATCGACACGCAACTGGGTTTCACGGGTAAACGTGGTGGTCACGACGAAAAACAGCAGCAGAATGAACACCACGTCGATCAGCGACGCGAGGTTGATATCGATGGTTTCCCGAGGCTTGCGACGGAATTTCACGCGCGGCCCTCGGCCAGATCGACGTCACGGTCGCCCTGCACCACTTCAACCAGTTTGATCGCTTCCTGTTCCATACCCACCACCAGTTCATCGATGCGGCGTTGCAGGAACCGGTGGAAGAACACCGCCGGAATACCGACCATCAGACCCGCAGCTGTGGTGATCAGCGCTTTGGAAATACCACCAGCCAATACCGAAGCGTTGGTGGTCATGCCTGAGCCAGTAAAGGCGCTGAAAATGTCGATCATGCCCAGCACCGTGCCCAGCAGACCGAGCAACGGCGACATGGCGGCAATGGTGCCCAGCGCATTGACGTAGCGTTCGAGTTCGTGAATGACGCGGGCGGCGGCCTCTTCAATGCACTCTTTCATGATCTCGCGACCATGCTTGGAGTTGGCCAGACCGGCAGCGAGGATTTCCCCCAGAGGCGAATTGGCACGCAATTCCTTGAGTTTTTCTTTATTGAGCTGCTTGTCCTTGATCCAGACCCAGACCTGGCCCAGCAGATGCTCGGGGGTGACGCGACTGGCGCGCAGGGTCCACAGGCGTTCGGCGACGATCGCCATGGCCGCGATGGAGCTCAGAATGATCGGCAACATCATCCAGCCGCCGGATTTGACCAATTCCCACACAGTGACAGTCCCCTCGAAAAAGTGCGCCACTTTACCATACCGATTGACGATTAAGACCCGCCGCCCCGACGACCGTGAGGTGGCATCCATGCTGGCACCGATCAACGGGCGAGCGCAGGCGTATCACGCCAGAAACGCCGCTGTTGACGCATCGTCCACGGCGGTTTGAAGCGGCCCAGTTGCAGATGAATGGCGCCCTGCTCGGCGCTGTCGTAAATGCGCAGGCCCTGTTTCCGATAACGCGCGAGCACGGTTGGGTGGGGATGGCCAAATGAATTGCCATGACCTCGCGAAATCAGCACGGACTCTGGCTTCAAGACGTTAAGCAGCGCCATCGACGATGAACTGCGGCTGCCATGGTGAGGCGCTTGCAGCCAGTGCGTCGGGGCAACCAGCGGACTGTCGAGCAGCGAGCGTTCGGCGTGGGTGTCGATATCGCCGGTCAGCAGCAGGCGCTCGCCATTGGCCTCGATCTGCAATACGCAGGAACGCTGATTGCTGTCGCGGGCATCCGCCCACTGCCAGAGTTGAAAACGCACGCCGTCCCACTGCCATTGCCGGCCGCTTTCGCAGGCTTCGGCGCGCAACTGCGCGGGCAATCCCGCCGGGTCGCCGCTGATCACTTGATCGACGGTCAGACCACGGGTGATCGCCAAAGCGCCGCCAGCGTGATCGGCGTCCGCATGGCTGAGCAGCATCAGATCGAGTTTTTTTACACTCAGTTTGCGCAGCGCGGGCAGCACCACCCGCTCGCCGAGATCAAAGTCGCCAAAGCGCGGCCCGGCGTCATACAGCAGCGTGTGATGACGCGTGCGGATCAGAATGGCCAGGCCTTGGCCGACATCGAGTTGCCAGATGTCGGCCAATCCCGCATCCAGGCGTTCGCGTGGCGGCACAACCAATAGCAACAGCAATGGCCAGCCCAGCGGGCGCATCGGCACACCGCGCGGCAACAGCAACAACACGGCACCGAGGCTGCCGAGCAACCAGACCCAGCCCGGCACGGCGGCGGCTGTCCATGCCGGCCACTGCCCGGCAATCACCGCCAAAGCGCGAAACAGCGCGTCGATCAAACCGCCGGCCAGCCACAAAAGACCTTCCCCGACATGCGGCACCGGTAACATCAGCGTGCCGAGCAGTGCCGGCGGCAACGCCACGAGGCTGACCCAAGGCACCGCCAACAGATTTGCCAATGGCCCGCTAAGGCTGATCGGCAGATTCAGTGCCAGCAACACCGGGCACAGACCGATGGCTATCAACCATTGCGCCCGCGTCCAGGTTTGCCACCAACGCCACCCACCCAAGCGGCCACCAAAGGTAAAAATCAACACTGCTACGGCCGTAAAGGACAACCAGAAGCCGGGGCGCAGGCTGGCCAGGGGATCGAACAAAAGTACCGCATTGAACGCCAGCAACAACGGCCACCACGCACCAAGATGACGAAAGCGCAGGCGCCACAACAGTACCAGCCCGACCATCACGCAGGCGCGCTGTACCGGCACGTCGAAACCGGCAAGGAGGCCATAACCGAGCGCAGCCGCGAATGCCAGGCCGCAGGCCCACGGCAGCCAGGGCCAGCGCAGCGGCCACAGGCCAAAGCGGGCCAATCCGCCGACGAGCATGTACATCACCGCCGCCAGCAAGCCAATGTGCTGACCGGAAATCACCAGCAAGTGCACGGTGCCGGTATCCTGCAAAATCTGCCAGTCCTCACGACTGAGTCCCGAGCCATCGCCCAGCACCAGCGCCGCCAATGCCCCGCCCCGCCCCTGTGCGTCCACCTCGAGCAAACGCTGCCGAATACTGTCGCGCCAGGCCCAGCGTGCCTCGCTCAGGCGTTGGCCGTCCTTGATCGTGCCAGTCGCACCGATGCGTTGCGCCAGTAACCACGCCTCGTAATCGAAAGCGTCCGGATTGAGCAAACCACCCGCACGCTTGAGCTTGACCGCCAGACGCCAGCGCTCGCCGCTGTTGACCGGCGGCCCGGCGTACCAGGCAAGGCGCATCAGCGGCGGCAGTTTTTCGTGACGGGAGAGCGCATCAGCCAATTCGAAACGCACCACGCCGTCGCTGTTCTGCGGCAACCCGACCACCCGCCCTTCAACCCACCGGGTTTCGCCATCCAGCTCGGCCGGCAAACGATCATTCAACGCCCACTGCGCACCGACACTGGCCCACGTGAAGCCAAACAGCAGAAACGCCAACGGATAGCTGCGAAACGGCAGCAACATCAAAGCCACGACCGGCAATAACAGCAGCAACCAGACCGGCGGTAATGCCGACATAAAAACCGGGGCCAGCAGACCGACTGCCAGCGCCATCATCCCTGTGCGCATAAGCCCGTCCTTGAGAGTCCCGCACTTAGGCATAGCGGGTGTCGGGCACGGGCGTCGTCAACAATTGTCACAAAGTCTGAATGGGCGCTACGTAGAATCCAGACATACTTGCCGCCTTAACCGACCGAGAAGCCTTATGCCCCGGCGCTTATTCAAACGTTACATGCCCGACCCGACGAGCATCAGGGAACACAAATCCTTACGCTTTCTCGGCAAGTTGCTGCATGACCCGAACCTCTGGCACCTCAATCGCCACTCGGTCGCGCGGGCAATGGCCGTCGGTTTGTTTGCCGCATTCCTGCCGATTCCGGCGCAGATGCTGGTCGCGGCCGCGCTGGCGATCACCGTGCGGGGGAACATGCCGATTGCGGTCAGTCTGGTGTGGCTGACCAATCCGATCACCATGCCGGCGGTGTTCTTCTGCACGTATCAGGCCGGGGCGTTTTTGATGGACGTGCCTGCCCGGCATCTGCCGGACGAGTTGACCTGGGAGTGGATCAGCGGCGAGTTGTCGACGTTGTGGCAGCCGTTTCTGCTCGGCTCGGTGGTGGTGGGACTGGTACTCGGCGCACTCGCCTACTGCATTGTGATGATGTATTGGCGCTGGTGGGTGGCGCGGCAATGGGCGCGGCGCAAGAAAAACAGAATGCGCTGAATGCAAAACGGCCTCCGCAGTGGGAGGCCGTTTTGATTTGTGGCGTTTGCATTCGCGAGCAGGCTCGCGAAGAAGTCGACGCGGTTCTGGATCAGGTACGCATCCCGCGTCCACTCACCAGCAACCGTGCGCAACCGAGATACAGCACCACCGTCGCCACCAGCATAAAGGTGATCGCTATGCCGATCTTGATATCCGACACACCGAGAATGCCGTAGCGGAAGGCGTTGACCATGTGCAGCACCGGGTTGGCCAGCGACACGGTCTGCCAGAACGGCGGCAACAACGTTATCGAGTAGAACACCCCGCCCAGGTACGTCAGCGGCGTCAGCACAAAGGTCGGGATAATCGAAATATCATCGAAGTTGCGCGCAAACACCGCGTTGATAAAGCCCAGCAGCGAGAAGATCGTCGCCGTCAGCACCACCACCAGAATGGTCACACCCAGGTGATGCACCTGCAAATGGGTGAAGAACAGCGACAGGATCGTCACAATCACGCCGACCATCAGACCACGCAACACGCCGCCGATGGTGAAGCCAATCAGAATTGTATGAGGCGAAACCGGCGAGACCATCAATTCCTCGATCGAGCGCTGGAACTTGCTGCCGAAGAAACTCGAGACGACGTTGCCGTAGGAGTTGGTGATCACCGACATCATGATCAGCCCCGGCACGATGTACTCCATGTAAGTGAAGCCACCCATGTCGCCGATTTGCCGGCCGATCAGGTTACCGAAGATCACAAAGTACAGAACCATGGTGATAGCTGGCGGCAGCAGCGTCTGCGGCCAGATCCGCGTGAAGCGTTTGACCTCGCGGTAAACAATGGTTTGCAGGGCGACGAGGTTGGGACGGAATTCGGAACTCATACCGCCACCTTCGACAGATTTTTCTCCACCAGGGACACGAACAGTTCCTCAAGGCGATTGGTTTTGTTACGCAGGCTCAATACTTCGATGTTCTGCTGCGCCAACTGGGTGAACAACGCCGTGATGCCCATGGATTTGTCGACCTGGACTTCCAGGGTATGGCTGTCGATCAACCGGGCCGGATAACCGAGCAGTTGCGGCGCGGCGTGCAAGTCGTGTTTCAGGTCCAGCAAGAAGGTTTCCACGTGCAACTGGCCCAGCAATTGTTTCATGCTGGTGTTCTCGACGATGGTGCCGTGGTCGATGATGCCGATGTTGCGGCACAACTGCTCAGCCTCTTCCAGATAGTGCGTGGTGAGGATGATGGTGATGCCTTTCTGGTTCAGTTCGGTGAGGAACGTCCACATCGAACGGCGCAGTTCGATATCGACGCCTGCGGTCGGCTCATCGAGGATCAGCAGACGCGGTTCGTGCACCAGCGCACGGGCAATCATCAGGCGCCGCTTCATGCCGCCGGACAACGAACGCGACGGCACATCGCGCTTGTCCCACAGGCCGAGCTGGGTCAGATATTGCTCGGCGCGTTCCTTGGCAACTTTCGCCGGAATGCCGTAGTAACCGGCCTGAGTGACGACGATGTCGAAGGTCTTTTCAAACTGATTGAAGTTGAATTCCTGCGGCACCACGCCGATCGAGCGCTTGAGCTGCGCAGGATTCTTGTCCAGGTCGTGACCGAAGATGTTCACCGTGCCGCTGGTCTTGTTGACCAGGGTCGAGAGAATGCCGATGGTCGTGGATTTGCCAGCACCGTTGGGGCCGAGCAAGGCGAAAAAGTCACCTTCGGCGACGTCCAGATCGATACCACTCAAGGCCTGGAACCCGTTGCCGTAGGTTTTGGTTAGCTGCCGGATGGACAGAGCGGAACTCATATCTGATTTACGCACCATTGAAGGAAAAAAGGAGACGGCGGCGAAAGATCGAACCGCAGCGCAAGTGCGCAATGGTGCTTGCCGCCGCCGCACAAGTACAGTCAAGTGTGTCGATAGTAGGTATTAAGTCAACGCGGTCATAACGGCTTTTTTATAAGCCGGACGCTGCTTCAAGCGCTCGTACCAGGCTTGCAGATGCGGCTGCGGGGCGCGTTCGATGGGCATCTCGAACCAGGCATAAATGAAACTGCCCAGTGGAATGTCGCCCATGCCGATTTCTTCACCAGACAGGTAAGGTTGGCTGGCGAGCGCCTGATCGGCCATGTTGAGCAGCTCGTTGCATTCCTTGATCGCGGCGTTGATGGCCGCCCAGTCCTGCTTCTCCGCCGGCGTGCGCAACACACCCCAGAACACCGTGCGGAAAGGGCCGGCAAAACTCGACGTGGTCCAGTCCATCCACTTGTCAGCGATGGCGCGTGCTTGCGGATCCGCCGAATACCAATGGCTGTCGAGGGCATGTCTGGCCAGCAGATAGCGAACGATGGCGTTGGATTCCCAGAGTACAAAACCGTCGTCCTCAATCACCGGCACCCGCCCGTTCGGGTTCATCGCCCGGTACTCGGGTGTGTCGACCACGCCGAATGCGCCACCGGCATCGATCGCCTCGTAGGCCAGGCCGAGCTCTTCAGCAGCCCACAACGGCTTCCTGACATTCGATGAGTTTTTCCGTCCCCAAATCTTCAGCATGACCGCCTCTTTTCAAATGAGTGGGCAGGCAGCATACGCCGGATCAGACGCGGCTCAAATCACTCTGCATATCGCCCAGCAATGGTGGCTGCTGATCAGTGAACAGATGCGGATAGCACTTTTGCAGATGTTCGAAGAAGAACGTTTCCGGGACATCGGCGAATTGTCCGTGATCGACCAAGTACTCCATCAACTGTGCACCGTCGCGGTTGAACGGGTGGAAAACGCTGTCATTGATACCGTCGAACTCCAGCGGCGCAACGTTGAACAGCTCGCAGAGCTTCTGGTTGAACGCCGGCGTGGCCTTGACCCAGCGATCATTGAGAAATAACTCGGTGTAGCCGTGCATGGCGAACATGTCGCTTTTCAATAACGCGAGCAGACGCGGGGTCGACAGGTGATTTTTCACGTCGGCCAGACCGATCCGCGCCGCGATTCCGCAATGCCGAGCGCAGCCCGCCAGCAGCGTGGCTTTCGGTACGCAATAACTCTCCCCCGTCGCCAGCGCATAACTGCCGCGCAAGGTCTTTGGATCACGGCTGAAGGTGTAGGGGTTGTAGCGCACCGCCTCACGCACGGCGTAATAAAGACTGATCGCCTGCGCGAGCGGATCGCGGCTGGCGCCCCGATGCTGTTCGGCGAACTCCACCACCGCCGGGTGGTCACTATCGATGAAGCGGCCGGAATTCAGATACTCGTGCATGACGACAATCTCCTGGGTGAGTCCCGAGTCTAGCGACAGCTTCAGCACAGAGATAACGACGTTTCGGCCAAACTTGGACGCAAAGACGCGGGATCAGCGAACGATTTCCCACACGTGTTGCCCACCGAACCTACGAAAACCATCCGGGGTTTCCCACGATTTCAATCACCTTGGTCTGACCACCCGGTTTTACAGATGCCGTCTAAGCTCTGGAGGGTCGATTTGCCTTGGTTCACGGAGGACTGAATATGCTGTTGTTGTGGATACTGGTTTTGATCGTCGGCGTGGCGTATCTCGCCCACCGGCGTATTTCGCCTCTGCCCGCGTTGGGCATCGTTGCCGTCTACCTTTTGGCGATGGGGATATTCAGTCACGCACCGGGCTGGTTGTTGCTGGTGTTCTGGGTCTTGCTGGCGGTGGTCGCTGCACCGTTGCTGCTGCCCGACCTGCGCCGTAAGCACTTCACCGCGCCGCTGTTCAACTGGTTCCAGAAAACCCTGCCACCGATGTCGCAGACCGAACGCGACGCGATCGACGCCGGCACCGTGTGGTGGGATGGCGAGCTGTTCAGCGGCCGCCCGGACTGGGACAAACTGCTGGCCTATCCCAAGGCGCAACTGAGCGAAGAGGAACAGGCGTTCATCGACGGCCCGACAGAGGAACTCTGCGCGATGGTCACTGACTGGCAGATCGGCCAGTCGATGGACCTGCCACCCGAAGCCTGGACGCACATCAAGGAACACGGATTTTTCGCCCTGATCATCCCGAAAGAATTCGGTGGCAAAGGCTTCTCTGCTTACGCGCATTCGCAAGTGGCGATGAAACTGGCCACCCGCAGCGGTGACCTCGCTTCCACCGTCATGGTGCCGAACTCACTCGGCCCGGCCGAACTGCTGCTGCATTACGGCACCGACGAGCAACGCAATCACTACCTGCCACGCCTGGCTCGCGGCGATGACATTCCCTGTTTCGCCCTCACCGGCCCGCTCGCGGGTTCCGATGCCGGGGCGATGCCCGACACCGGGATCATCTGCAAAGGCGAATGGGAAGGTCAGGAAGTCATCGGCCTGCGCCTGAACTGGGAAAAACGCTACATCACCCTCGGCCCGGTCGCTACCCTCCTCGGCCTGGCTTTCAAGGCCTATGACCCGGAACATCTGCTGGGCGACAAGGAAGACCTCGGCATCAGCCTTGCGCTGATCCCGACCGATACCGCCGGCGTGGAAATCGGTCGTCGTCACCTGCCACTGGGCGCTGCGTTCATGAACGGCCCGAACTCCGGCAAGGATGTGTTCATCCCGCTGGACTTCCTTATCGGCGGTCAGGAAATGCTCGGCAAGGGCTGGATGATGCTGATGAACTGCCTGTCGGTCGGCCGTTCTATCTCGTTGCCAGCCGTCGGCACCGGCGCGGCCAAGTTCACCAGTCTGGTCACCGGTCAGTACGCGCAGATTCGTGAACAATTCAACGTACCGTTGTCGGCGTTTGAAGGCATTCAGGAAGCCATGGCACGCATCGGCGGTAACGCGTGGATGATGGACGCGGCGCGGATGCTCACCGCCAACGCGGTGGACCTCGGCGAAAAACCCTCGGTGCTGTCGGCGATCCTCAAGTATCACCTGACCGAGCGCGGTCGCGAGTGCATCAGCCACGCCATGGATGTGCACGGCGGCAAGGCGATCATCATGGGCCCGAACAACTACCTCGGGCGCAGCTGGAACGGTGCACCGATCTTCATCACCGTGGAAGGTGCGAACATCCTGTCGCGCAACCTGATGATCTTCGGTCAGGGCGCGATTCGCTGCCATCCATTTGTGCTCAAGGAAATGGCGCTGGCGGGGCGTGAGGACAAGGATCAGGCGCTGAAAGAGTTCGATGGCCTACTGCTCAAACACATCGGTTTCGCCGTAAGCAACGCGGCCAGCACGCTGGTGCTGAACCTCGGTTTCGGTCACTTCGAACACGCGCCGGGCGACAAGATCAGTCAGGGTTACTTCCGTGCCCTGAACCGTCAGGCAGCGGCGTTCGCCATGCTCGCCGACTTCAGCATGATGTTGCTGGGCGGCGAACTGAAACGTCGTGAACGTCTGTCGGCACGCTTGGGTGATGTGCTGAGCAACCTGTATCTGGCCTCTGCCGCACTCAAGCGTTACCACGATCTGGATTCGCCGGCGTACATGGAACCGTTGTTCCGTTGGGCGATGGAAGAAAGCCTCGGCCAAGCGGAACGGGCGCTGGATGAATTGCTGCGCAACTTCCCGAACAAAGTGTTTGGCTGTCTGCTGCGCGTCATCGTCTTCCCGTTTGGTCGCCGTCACAAAGGCCCGTCGGACAAACTCGGGGCCGAAGTGGCGGGCGTCATTGGTCGCGCCAAGGGTGATCCGGCCCTGGAAGAACTGCTTGCCGGTTGTTATCGCCCGCAGTCGGCAGACGATGCCGTCGGCGCGCTGCAACACGCCAGCGATCTGCTGCATGCCGCGCAACCGTTGCACAAAAAACTGCACACCTCGCTGAAAAGCGGTCAGGTCAAACCGGCCGCGGGTGAACACGCCATCGATGCAGCACTTGAGGCCGGGGTGTTGCAACCGATGGAAGCGCAGAGTCTGCGCGATGCCGAAGCGGCACGGCGCAAGGTGATCGACGTCGATGATTTCGACAAAGAGGAGCTGGCGCTGGCAGAGGGCAAAGTCCGCTGATCCTGACAAGCATGTCCAAGAGGGCGCAGGAGCTTTATACTCCCGCGCCCGTTTTGCTCTTGAGGACTTATCTCGTGTCCAACGTCGTTGCCGATCATCTTGTTTTGCTCGACCACCTGCGCAGTATCCTGGTCGCCGTAGGTGAGGCCGAACAGGTTCCCGAAGAAAGCCATGCCTTGTTCCTGGAGCGCTTCGACGAACTGCTGGCATCGCTGCCGATCGATCCGATCGAAAGCCAGTACCTGGGCCAGGACATCCTGACTCAAGTGATTACCCGTTACCCGCAGATCGCCCACCTGATCCCGCGCGATCTGCTGTGGTTCTTCGCAGGTGACTGCCTGCACTACCTGTCCGATGAAGAGATCGACCTGTATCAGGCACTGGAAGAACGCCGCTTCGAAGCTGAACAGAACGACGAACCGTTCGACTGGAATCAGGAAAAACAGCTGCTGGCGATGTCCGCTCAGGACAGCAAGCACTGATTTTCACCCGGTCATGAAAAGGCCCGCATGGTGAACCATGCGGGCCTTTTTTTGCGCTGGCGTTAGAGCAGGCCTTCGCTTTCGGGCAATTCATACGCCATCGCTGCGTTACTCACACCACCGGACTTGCCCGGCTTGCTCAAAGTCGGCTCTTTCTCCAGGCACTCCACCAGATAGTCGATAAACACGCGCAACTTGGGTGGCAGATAACGCGTCGGCGAGTGCAGCAACCACAGTCCGCCGTGATAGGAAGCAAGAAAGGTCCAGTCCGGTAGCACCTGCACCACCAACTTTTGCTCAAGGGCATAGCGGGCAGTGAAATACGGCAAGCTGCCAATGCCGATGTGCTGCAACACCGCGCCCAGCCGCACACCGGTGTGATTGGCGGCATAGCGACCGCGCACACCCACCGTTACCGCTTTGCTACCTTTCTTGAACTTCCAGCGTGCATCGCTCGGGGTTTCGCCCAGATAAATACAACTGTGATTGAGCAAATCATGCGGGTGAGTCGGCGTGCCATGTTCGGCCAGGTATTGCGGCGTGGCACAGAGCAAGTGGTCGATGGTCAGTAACTGCCGCCCGACCAGCCCCGCCGGTGGTCGATCGGTGATGCGAATCGCCAGATCGACATGGTCGTCGATCAAATCGACCTGGCGATCTTCCAGCAGCAACTCGACATCGACCTTCGGATAACGCCGCAGAAACTCGGGCATGTGCGGATGGATCACGAAGCGACCCACCGCTTTCGGTACGCTGACTCGCACCAGTCCTTCCGCTTCATGGGTGAACTGGCCACTGATTTCCATGACCGATTTGGCCGCGCTGACCATTTCCTGACAACGCTTGAAGACCTCTTCGCCGCCATCACTCAAACGCAGCTTGCGCGTAGTGCGCTGCAACAGTCGCGTGGCCAAGGCTTTTTCCAGCCGCGAAATACTGCGACTGACCGCCGACGGCGATGAACCCAGTTGCCGAGCCGCTTCAGAAAAGCTGCCGGTCTCCACGACCTTCACGAAGATTGCCATCTCACCGAGCAGCGGGAGCGGAAGATTTATGCTCACAGCGCACAAGTCCTTTGATGTTTTAACGGATTATCACGTTATTACACGATTCATATAATAAAAATAGAAATTTAAATAAGGGCATGGAATATGACGCTTCGCCTCTTTTTCCATAGTGATGACCTCAAGGCTAATGTAGAAGTCCTCGACTGCACGCCCCACGAGAACGAATTTGCCGTAGTGCTGCGCGCCACCCTGTTCCATCCGCAAGGGGGTGGCCAGCCCTGCGATACCGGCTGGATCGATGAGAGCCAGGTATTACGCGTCGTACAGGAACCGGACCGGATCGTTCATTACGTCGACCGCCCCGTAAAGCTCGGCATGACCTGTATCCGGGTCGATGGAGAACGCCGCAGCTTCAACACCCGCATGCATTCGGCCGGCCACCTGATCGGACATTTCGTTCAGGCCATGGGCTGGATGCCGATCAAGGCACACCACTGGCCGAATGAAGGCCGAGTGCAATTCAAACCCGGCGATGCTGCGCAGGAAGTCGACACCGAGACAGTCCAACACGGGATCGATCATTGGATCGAGCACGACCTGCCCCGCCTGACCTCGCTACGCGAAGGCGCGCGGGAAATCGGTTTTGGTGAGCTGCCGGCCTACGGTTGCGGCGGCACCCATGTACGTAGCCTGAAGGATCTGGGCACAGTCACGATCGCGTCCCTTTCGCAGAAGAAAGGCACGTTGTCCGTCCACTACAGCGTGGATTGAGCATTTCGGGCGCTGCCTCACGCAGCGTCCGACGCCGGGGGAACCGCATTCGCCGGTTCCGTTGACTATCGATAGATGGACCTAAAAACAATGATGCTAGACGTCGAGCGTCTCGATGAGACGTGCATAAAAAAACTGGCCAACGAAGAAGTCCTCGCCATCCGCGTCAAAGGTTTTTTGCCTGAGCCGCTGGCCATTCAGATTGGCAACAAAATTCTTGCTCCAGGCTTTGAGGGTTACATCAACGCGCCCAGTATCGGCCGCATCGGCATGGCTTTTTACGAGGCAGAAAACCAGCCGCTGCTGATCGAGGACTACTTCGAACGCGCCACCAGCAACATCGCGGAACTGCGCGATCGCTGCGCCCCCTATTCCTCGCCGATCGATACCTTGCGCTGCATGCTCGACGAATCCTGGCCGGCGGGTGCGCATCTGGAAAATCTCTACGGTCGGAAAATGTACGTCGGCCTTTCGCGAGTAGTGAAACCTGGCGTGTGCTTCCTGGCCCATCACGACATCTTCGCCAAGGACGCCCCGGACAGTTTCCAGGCCCGCAGCCTGGAGGCGCAGTTCGCCTGCAACGTCTATCTGAACATGCCGACCGAGGGCGGTGCGCTGCAGATGTGGGACGACGACATCACCCCGGATCAATTCGACGAGATGCGTGGCGACAGTTACGGCATCGAACC
Organism: Pseudomonas sp. 43A; assembly: GCF_013363935.1. Classification (NCBI taxonomy): domain Bacteria; kingdom Pseudomonadati; phylum Pseudomonadota; class Gammaproteobacteria; order Pseudomonadales; family Pseudomonadaceae; genus Pseudomonas; species Pseudomonas sp. 43A. The sequence continues at coordinate 2,143,743 of NZ_CP054880.1, read as the reverse complement.
GGCGCTGCTCGGCCCACCCGCGCTTGAAGTCAGACCGCAACCCGGCGATTTCATCATGTTCAATTCGCGGCGCATGCACTCGGTGACGCCGGGCGTGGCAGATCCGCGCTTGAGTCTTTCCTTTTTTGTCGGCTATCGCGGCAATGCTTCACCCCTGACCTACTGGAGCTGAGATGTATTCGAATTATCTGGGCGAGTTTCTGGCGCTGGCTACTATTCACTTTCTGGCCGTGGTTGCTCCCGGTCCGGACTTCGCAGTCACCATTCGCCAAAGCGTTCGATTTGGCCGACTGGTGGGGATCTGTACGGCGCTGGGTATTGGCGCGGGAATTTCCGTACACGTGCTGTACACACTGCTTGGCGTGGGCGCATTGATGCACACCACCCCGTGGTTGCTGACCGTCGCCAAAGTGATTGGCGGTGCCTATATCCTGTATCTGGGTGTCAGCCTGCTGCGCAGCAAGCCGAAATCGTCCCTTGAAGGTGAAAAGACCAGCGAGGAGCCGGTGGTTGAACAAACCCTGTTCAAAGCGTTCAGCACCGGTTTCCTGACCAACGCAACCAACCCCAAGGCCACGCTATTTTTCCTGGCCATCTTCACCACGATCATCAGCGCTGAAACACCTCTGCAAATCCAGGCGTTCTATGGTTTGTGGATGTGTTTTGTAAACGCGCTGTGGTTCGTGATCGTGGCGCTGTTTTTCTCAAGCAGCAAAGTACGCCTGCTGTTCATGCGCATGGGCCATTGGTTCGAACGCACCATGGGCGTAGTGCTGATTCTGTTTGCCGGCCGACTGATGCTGTCCTGGTAAGCAGACGCCAACCTGCAAAAAGGCCCGCCGAATCGTTTCGGAGGGCCTTTTTCTTGATGCCGGATGACATGACCACAAATCGCGCGCATACAAAAACGCCGCTCTGTTGAGCGGCGTTTTTGTAAATATGGAGCGGGAAACGAGACTCGAACTCGCGACCCCGACCTTGGCAAGGTCGTGCTCTACCAACTGAGCTATTCCCGCAATGGCGTCCCCTAGGGGACTCGAACCCCTGTTACCGCCGTGAAAGGGCGGTGTCCTAGGCCACTAGACGAAGGGGACACAGGCTACAACTTTCACTAATAAAAACGCCGCTCACTGAGCGGCGTTTCTAGAATTTGGAGCGGGAAACGAGACTCGAACTCGCGACCCCGACCTTGGCAAGGTCGTGCTCTACCAACTGAGCTATTCCCGCAAATGGCGTCCCCTAGGGGACTCGAACCCCTGTTACCGCCGTGAAAGGGCGGTGTCCTAGGCCACTAGACGAAGGGGACACGCTACCCGGAACACATGGTGTGTGTTTCGGTGTCCAGATCCGCATCCGAAGACTTGGTTCTGATTTCACTCAGCACCGCCCGAAAGCACTGCTGTTTAAAATTGGAGCGGGAAACGAGACTCGAACTCGCGACCCCGACCTTGGCAAGGTCGTGCTCTACCAACTGAGCTATTCCCGCATTGGCGTCCCCTAGGGGACTCGAACCCCTGTTACCGCCGTGAAAGGGCGGTGTCCTAGGCCACTAGACGAAGGGGACACACTACAACATTCACTCCCTGCCGCGCTTCGCTGTGTGCTTTACGCTGCAAGTGGCGCGCATTCTATGGATGGATTGAGAAGTCGTCAACCCCTTGATATAAATTTATTTAAATCAATGACTTCGACCTGCTTTACGGCGGCAACCGGGCTTTTCCGTCGCCCGACCATTGACGCCTATATTCCGCCACTCGCCAAGACGTTATAGTCCACCGCACAGTGGTGGCAATCTGCACATGCATCGCCAGCATTCATATAAGCAGCGTGCGGCCGATACAGATTGAACCTGCCGAACCAACCAGTCGAGCGGCGCTAGGCGGTTAAATGCCCAGCCACTACACTCGCATGCGAACCCTATAAAGAGGTCTTACCGGTGACACCACTCATGATCACCCTGCTTGTCATAGCCGGGATCGCAATTCTGATCGCCATTGGCTACATGAACCATGTGGTGGAAAACAACAAACTGGAGAAAGCCCGCACCAAGGTCGAACTCAACGACCGCCTGCGCCGTTGCGGCGAACTGACCGAGACCTTCCCGGGCCAGTTCATGACCCCGGCACTCAAACTGCTGCTGACCCGTCTGGAACTGAACGTCTGCCAGCGCCTGCTGAACCTGGAAAAAACCAGCGCCACCACCAAAGCGCGCATCACCGAACTGAGCGCACTGGTCGCCCAAGGTGAATCGATCCCGGTCAACAACCCACCGGCGCCGATCCTGACCGAAGCCAAAGCCAAAGACGTACGCTTCCTGCTCGAAGCCCTCCACGGCCAGATCACCCGAGCCGCGCACGACGGCTTCCTGCCACCGAACGAAGCCAAGCACTGGATCCGCGAAGTCCGCCACATTCTGGTGCTGCTGCACATCGAATTCTTCAACAATCTCGGCCAACAGTCCCTGCAACAAAACCAACCCGGCCAGGCCCGCCTCGCCTTCGAACGCGGCGTGCAATACCTGCGCAAACAGCAGGATCCACAGATGTATGCAGAACAACTGCAATACCTGGAAAAACTGCTGGCCCGCGCCAACGCCCAGGTCATGGATAAAATTGCACCGGTTGAAGGTGAAGAGAACCAACTGACTGCCGGCCTAAAAGATGTCGAGGCCGATGCGGACTGGAAGAAGAAAGTGATTTACGACTGATTGCAGATGTTGAGAGAAGCCACCGAGAGGTGGCTTTTTTGTGGGCTCGCGGGAGTGAACACGATAGACAACCGGTGAATGAGAGGCCGCTTTCGCGAGCAAGCTCGCTCCCACAAGGTTTGAGTACATACGGCAGAGATGAGTCGGCTGCCAGACCGCGATCGCGAGCAGGCTCACTCCTACATTGGGACTGAGTACATCCGGCAGAGATGAGTCGGCTGCCAGACCGCGATCGCGAGCAGGCTCACTCCTACATTGGGATTGAGTACATGCGGCAGAGATGGGTCGGCTGCCAGACCGCGATCGCGAGCAGGCTCACTCCTACATTGGGACTGAGTACATCCGGCAGAGATGGGTCGGCTGTCAGGCCGCTTTCGCGAGCAGGCTCACTCCTACATTGGGATTGAGTACATCCGGCAGAGATGGGTCGGCTGCCAGACCGCGATCGCGAGCAGGCTCACTCCTACATTGGGACTGAGTACATCCGGCAGAGATGGGTCGGCTGTCAGGCCGCCTTCGTCGGAACGCCGCCCGGAGCAAGCTCGCTCCCACAGAAGATCAAGAGCAGACCGCGCATCGCTTCCGCTTCTCACCACTCAACAGGATGAGCGTTAGCTCGGCTGCAGCTTTTGATCTTGATCTGAAAGCCCGTCGGCAGGCTGAGTGGAGGGATTGATCCGGGGTTGGGAGCGCAGCGACCGTTCGACGAAGTCGAACACATCGAGAGGAGGTGCAGCGAAGCAAACCGTAGGCGATGCCCCCCCCGGATGAATCCCGGAGCGAAGGAACCCCGAGCTTTAGCGAGCGGGCCGAACGTCAGGGCAAAGCGTTTTGGTTACTTTTGGGCGTCTGCAAAAGTGACCCGCCGTGAGGGCGGAACCGCCAGCCGCAGCACCCGAAGCAACGGATATATCCCAAAAACCCCAAGAGCATGGTCGGCCCAAAGGCCGCCAAGCCCAAAGCGTCAAAGCCGAAAATGCCCAACCATTCCGCGCAACTCACTCCCCAACTGCGCCAGCTCAACACTCGAAGCCGCATTCCCGCGCATCGCGATCGACGACTGATCCGCACTCGCACGAATACTCGTCACACTGCGATTGATCTCCTCCGCCACCGAACTCTGCTCCTCGGCCGCCGCCGCAATCTGCTGATTCATCTGCTGAATCAACGACACCGCCACCGCAATACTCCCCAGCGCACTCTCGGTCTGCAACGCATCACTGACCGCCAGCTTCACCAACTCCCCGCTGTTCTGAATCTGCTGCACCGAAGCATGTGCCGCCGAACGCAACGCACTGACCAGCCGTTCAATTTCCTCAGTCGATTGCTGCGTGCGTCGAGCCAGCGCGCGCACCTCATCGGCCACCACCGCAAAGCCCCTGCCCTGCTCACCGGCCCGTGCCGCCTCGATCGCCGCATTCAACGCCAATAGATTGGTCTGCTCGGCGACGCTTTTGATCACCCCCAGCACCGTGCCGATATTCTGAATTTCCGCACTGAGGCTTTCGATGCTGGAACTGGCCGACGTCGCCGAATCGGCCAATTGTTCGATCCGCACCATGCTCTGGCGCACCACCTGCTGGCCACTCTCGACCTTGTCGTCCGCCGTTTGCGCGGCCAGCGCCGCCTCTTCGGCATTGCGCGCGACGTCATGCACAGTGGCGGTCATCTGGTTCATCGCCGTGGCGACCTGCTCGGTTTCTTCCTTCTGGCTGCTGACCTCAAGGTTGGTCTGCTCGGTAACCGCCGACAACGATTGCGCCGAACTGGCCAGTTGCTCGATACCCGCCTGCAACCCGCTGACAATCGCACTCAGTCCCGCGCCCATCTGCTGCATCGCCAACATCAACTGGCCGATCTCGTCACGCCGGGTCACCTCCACGGTCGCACTCAAGTCACCGGCGGCAATCTGCTGGGCGACCTGAATCACGCTGCGCAATGGTGCGACGATCAGTCGAGTGATCAGCCACGCAGCCAACAATCCGACCAACAGCGCCAGCGCCGATGAACCAATGATCAGCAACGAGTTTTTCTTCAGTTCCGCCTGCATCGCGCCGTCTTCAGCGACATAAGCCTGATTCACCCGCTCGACCACTTGGTCGGCACGCTGGTGCAATTGCTCGTAGACGGTTTTTTCCTGCGCGAGCAAACCCGTGTATTCGGCCAGCTTGTCGTTGAAACCGGCGATATGCCCGGACACTTCATTGAGCACGGTCAGGTAACCCTCGTCCTTGACCGTGGTTTTCAGTTCTTCGGCTTGCGCCTGAGCCTGCGCGGCCTGTTCGATATTGCCTTTGCCGGCACTGTCGGCATCGCCCTTGCGGCTTTGATCGAGGCGGGTCCGCGCTTCGTTCATCGCTTGCAGCATCAACCGCGACACCTGACTGACCTGGTTGGCCTGCTCAATGAACTGCGCTCCGTCCTTGCCCTCGGTGTCCTTCAAGGTATACGCACCGTCGTCGGCAAGTCCGGCCTGCAACACATCGAGGTTATTGGCCACACTGGACACCGACCAACTGGCCATTTCCAGTGCGAGGTCCTTGGCCTGGGTCAACGACACAAACTCATCGAACGCTTTGCGATAGGCCGCCAGCGATTGCTCGACATCGGTCATCACCGGCACATTGGCCGGCGTCTGCACCTTGAGCTCGTTGGCCAGGGCATTCAGCCCGTCCACACCTTCACGCAGGGCATCGGCGGTTTTCGGATTGCCGCGCAAAGCATATTCCTGCTCGAGCAGGCGCACCTTGAGCAGGCCACTGTTGAGCGAGGACATCTGTTTCAGCCCGTCGAAACGCTGACTGATGGTTTGCAGGGACCAGACGCCAATGGCCGCCACCAGCGCGGTCAGGAGCAAGACCAGTACAAATCCGATACCCAGTTTTTTTGCCATACCGAGGTTGGCAAAACGTCCTTGCATGGCCGAAATCATTGCGCGTAGTCCCCTGCCATTGTCAGTAGAGCGAAGAGTCGCAACGGCCATCCACCGGCACAAGTCTCTGGCGTCGGAATAATGGCAAAAAGCTACGTCTGCGTCGTTTTCAGAACGCTTGAGGTCGATCCGAACCGGTGTGGCGAAAAAACTGCCGGGCGCGCGGATCGCAGGCGTATGCCACGTTGATGCGCAGCCAGTCGCCCGACTCACCGCTGGGACTGAAGGCATCAGGCGCGGACAGCAGCACGCCACAGCGTTGAGCCTGCCGACGTACCCGCGCATGATCGCTCATGCGCGAACGCGCCCAGATGAACAACCCGCCAACAGGCTTGCCGAAAACCTCCCAATCAGCGTCCTCCAGCGCCTGCAGCGCGGCGGCACGATCGGCATTCAAGCGTTGGCGCTGGCGCTGCACCAGTTTGCGGTAAGCGCCGCTGACCATCAGGCTGGCCAGCACCGCCTCGGTAAACCTCGAAGCCCCCAAACCGCTGATCATCTTGACCTGAGCCAGTCGCCTGACCATTTCGCTGTCGGCGAAGACGAACCCGACTCGCAACGAACTGCTCAGTGTCTTGGAAAAACTGCCCACATAGATGACCCGTCCCTCATCATCCAGCGCCGCCAGTCGCGTACCGTTGCCCGTATGCAAATCCGCATAGACATCGTCTTCGATCACGCGCAAATCATAGGCCTTGCTCAGTTGCAGGATGCGTTGGGCCACACTCGCCGACAGGCAACTGCCGGTGGGGTTGTGATGATGGCTGTTGATGAACAATGCGCCAGGCCGAAACTGTTGCAGCAAAGCCTCCAGCGCTTCGATATCCGGCCCGTTCGGGGTACGACACACCTCGAGCATCCGCACGCCATGCAGGCGCAGGAGATCGAACAGCGGCGCATACCCTGGCGTCTCGACCACCACGCAGTCTCCGGCCTTGAACAAGGTGCGCACGATCAGATCCAGCGCGTGGCTGGCGCCGCAGGTACTCAACAACTGAGAACTGCGCGCCTCGATACCGAACAGCTTCAGACGCTTGACGATCTGCTCGCGCAACGCCGGTAGTCCCAAAGGCGTGCTGTAGTTGAACAGGCTGGCCATATCGGTGCGCGCCACCTCGCGCAGCGCGTAGCTGAGGTCGTCCGGCTCGCGCCAGCTTTGCGGCAGACCACCGGCACCCAGCTTCAACCCCCCGGCGGCCTCACACACTGCATCACACCAGGCATAACGGCCCTCGAATGGCGCCAGTTCATCATCGGAGCCCTGTGTCGACGGCGAGGCGGCGACAATGAACCCGGTGCCTTGGCAGGCGCTCAGAACGCCCTGCGATACCAGCCGTTCACACGCCTCGACAACACACGACTGACTGAGCAGATTATCCCGCGCGATTTGCCGCACGGAGGGCAAACGGGTGGCCGGCGCTACGCCACTTTGCAGGATCCACTCAGTCAGTCCGTCAACAATCTGCTGCACGACCGGCACCATTGCCTGTCGATCAATTCTCAATTCCATGAGCAAGCAAACTCCTGTCCGTTTTGCTGGCGGCAGTAAATCACAGCCGCGCCGGACAGGCTGTGCGACAACACCGCCAAAAGCGACCGTTCTAACCGTTTGATACACATTGTTTAAGGGGCTTCACGGAACTGACCGCGATCCATAAAAAAGCCCGCAACGAATGCGGGCTGTTTTTATTGCGCTTTGTTCAGAATGCAGTGACGCCGCCGTCGACTGCCAGCGAGTGGCCGGTGGTGAATGCTGCACCGTCGCTGCACAGGTACAACACAGCGCTGGCGATTTCCTCGACTTTACCGATGCGCCCGACCGGGTGCATGGCATTGGCGAATTCGCCCTTCTTCGGATCGGCCTCATAGGCGCGACGGAACATGTCGGTATCGATCACCGCCGGACACACAGCGTTGACGCGGATTTTCTTCTTGGCGTATTCGATGGCTGCCGATTTGGTCAAACCGATCACCGCATGCTTCGACGCCGCATAGATGCTCATCTTTGGCGCCGCGCCCAGCCCGGCCACTGAGGCGGTATTGACGATCGCCCCGCCGCCCTGAGCCAGCAATAGCGGCAGTTGATACTTCATGCACAGCCAGACGCCCTTGACGTTGACGCCCATGATCGCGTCGAACTCGTCCATCGAGCCGTCGGCCAGTTTGCCTTTTTCGATTTCGATGCCGGCATTGTTGAAGGCGTAGTCGAGACGGCCGTAAGTATTGATCACCTCGTCCATCAGATTTTTCACTTCGCTTTCGACGGTCACGTTGCAGCGTACGAAGGTCGCTTCGCCACCGGCTGTACGAATCAGTGCCACCGTGCCCTCGCCCCCAGCCGCGTCCAGGTCAGCGACCACCACTTTCAGGCCTTCGGCGGCGAACGCCTGCGCGGTCGCCCGGCCGATGCCGTTGGCCGCGCCGGTGACTACGGCAACTTGACCGGAAAACGTCATGCTCATTGTTATGTCCTCAAAGGGATAGCTGCAGGTGATTTGCAGCATAGCCATTGCGGTCTGCCGAGCGTCACCACTATCCAATGGCTGTTTAGGCGCCCATGCGTCGCAGTGATAAAACGGGCCAGGTGATCATCACTGCACTGGATCGACGTGCATTCGCCGCATCAGCCAACCTTGCGCCAATGCAGCCAAGCGTCTATCAACAAGACTTCATTCCGTTCGAGTGCCTGCCATGACCAACCAGACCAATCGCCAGTTCCTGCTCGCCCAACGCCCGGTGGGTGCGGCCAACCGCGAGACCTTCACCTATCAGGAAGTGCCGGTCGGCGAACCGGCGGCGGGCCAGATTCTGGTCAAGAACGAATACCTGTCCCTCGACCCGGCCATGCGTGGCTGGATGAACGAGGGCAAGTCCTACATCCCGCCGGTGGGTATCGGCGAAGTCATGCGTGCGCTGGGCGTGGGCAAAGTCATCGCCTCGAACAATCCGGGCTTTGCCGTCGGCGACTACGTTAACGGTGCCATTGGCGTGCAGGATTATTTCCTTGGCGAGCCAAGAGGTTTCTACAAGGTCGATCCGAAACTGGCCCCGCTGCCGGTGTATTTGTCGGCACTGGGCATGACCGGCATGACCGCTTACTTCGCCCTGCTGGATGTCGGTGCACCGAAGGCCGGGGATACGGTTGTGCTGTCCGGTGCGGCCGGCGCGGTGGGCAGCATTGCCGGGCAGATTGCCAAGATCAAAGGCTGCCGCGTGGTTGGCATTGCCGGCGGCGCCGACAAATGCAAATTCCTCATTGATGAGTTGGGTTTTGACGGCGCCATCGACTACAAGTCCGAAGATGTCGTGGCCGGGCTTAAACGCGAATGCCCGAAAGGTGTCGACGTGTATTTCGACAACGTCGGCGGCGATATTCTCGATGCTGTGCTCAGCCGTCTGAACATGAAAGCGCGGGTAGTGATTTGCGGCGCGATCAGCCAGTACAACAATAAAGAAGCGGTCAAAGGCCCGGCCAACTACCTGTCGCTGCTGGTCAACCGTGCGCGGATGGAAGGCTTTGTGGTGATGGATTACGCGGCGCAATACGCCAGCGCCGCGCAGGAAATGGCCGGCTGGATGGCCAAGGGGCAGCTCAAAAGCAAGGAAGATATCGTCGAAGGCCTGGAGACCTTCCCGGAAACGCTGATGAAATTGTTCAGCGGTGAGAACTTTGGCAAGTTGGTGTTGAAAGTTTAAGGCCAGCACAAAACCAATGTGGGAGCGAGCCTGCTCGCGATAGCGGTGTGTCAGTCAACATTAACGTTGTTTGACACACCGCTATCGCGAGCAGGCTCACTCCTACAGGGTTTTGCAGTGTTTGTTTAGGCGATTTCGGCTACAACCGACGCCAGCGCCTGTGCCGGATCAGCCGCCTGGCTGATCGGACGGCCAATCACCAGGTAATCGGAACCGGCATCCAGCGCCTGACGCGGGGTCAGAATACGGCGCTGATCGTCCTGCGCGCTGCCGGCCGGACGAATCCCCGGAGTCACCAGTTGCAGCGACGGATGTGCGGTTTTCAGTGCCGTGGCTTCCAGCGCCGAGCACACCAGACCGTCCATCCCAGCCTTCTCGGCCAGTGCCGCCAGACGCAGCACTTGTTCCTGCGGCTCGATATCCAGACCGATACCGGCGAGGTCTTCACGCTCCATGCTGGTCAGTACGGTCACGCCGATCAGCAGCGGTTGCGGGCCGCTGCGCTTGTCCAGCTCTTCCCGGCAGGCAGCCATCATGCGCAGGCCACCGGAGCAATGCACGTTGACCATCCACACGCCCATCTCGGCAGCGGCTTTCACGGCCATCGCGGTGGTGTTGGGAATGTCGTGGAATTTCAGGTCGAGGAATACTTCAAAACCCTTGTCACGCAGGGTGCCGACGATTTCCGCGGCGCAACTGGTGAACAGTTCCTTGCCCACTTTGACCCGGCACAGTTTCGGGTCCAACTGGTCGGCCAGCTTCAGTGCGGCGTCACGGGTGGGGAAATCCAGGGCGACGATGATAGGAGTCTGGCAGGCGGACATGAATGGGCTCTCAGGCAGGTCGAAATCGGCGCGCATTGTAGCGGAACCGGCGGCGGCGCGGCACCCGATGATCGGTAAATCGTCGCGCCGACCGTGATCAGCATAGCGCTCGCTGCTATTGTGTCGACTCCGATACACAACCGACATGCCGCCAACACGCACCCGCGCTAGCCTCGCCAGCCGCAACACGTCCTTACATCAGCACTTCCCGCCTCACGGCCGGACGCCTATGCTGAAACCACCACCTCGCAGCCCATCTTTTGTGGTTGGCGGCCTACCGGCAGATGAACAGCCTCATGCACAACACCCAAATGACCGCGACGGATGAGCCTAAAGACGACAAGCGCTGGAGCATTCGTGCGCTGATCGTCGACGATGACGTGCCGATCCGCGAGCTGATGATTGACTACCTCGCCCGCTTCAACATCCACGCCAGCGGCGTCACCGATGGCGCGGCGATGCGTCAGGCGCTGCTGGCTGAGCATTTCGATGTTGTCGTGCTGGATCTGATGCTGCCCGGTGAAGACGGCTTGTCGCTGTGCCGCTGGCTGCGCGCCGAATCGGACATCCCGATCCTGATGCTCACCGCCCGCTGCGAACCGACCGACCGCATCATCGGCCTGGAACTGGGCGCCGATGACTACATGGCCAAACCGTTCGAACCGCGAGAACTGGTCGCGCGCATCCAGACCATCCTGCGCCGGGTGCGCGATGATCGTACCGAGCAACGGGCGAACATACGCTTCGACAATTGGCGCCTGAACAGCGTGCTGCGCCAGTTGATCGCCGACGATGGTCTGGTGGTGCCGCTGTCCAACGCCGAATTCCGTCTGCTCTGGGTTTTCATCGAGCGTCCGCGCCGGGTGCTCAGCCGCGAGCAATTGCTCGACGCGGCCAGGGGTCGTTCGATCGAAGCGTTCGACCGCAGCATCGATCTGCTGGTGTCGCGCCTGCGGCAGAAACTCGGTGACGACCCGAAAGCGCCACAGTTGATCAAAACCGTGCGCGGTGAGGGTTATCTGTTCGACGCGCGAGACATCGGCTGATGCGGGCGCGCTTCGACACGCTGTTCGGGCGCCTGTTTGGCGTGCTGTTCGTGGCGATCGTCCTCGCGCACCTGCTGGCGTTCACCTGGTTCCATCTTTACGGCCCGCCCCCACCGCCTCCGCCGCCAGAGTTTTCCCAAGGCGCGGAGCGGCCCCCCCCACAGGACCCGCGTTACCCGCCACGCCCCCCGCGCCCGTGGTTCGGTGGCCCGGTGGTGCCGCTGACCTTTCAGTTCATCACGCTGATGATCGCGGCGTGGTACGGCGCCAAATTGCTCAGTCGTCCGATCCAGCGCCTGAGCGACGCCGCCGAACGCCTCAGCGAAGACCTCGACAGCCCGCCGCTCGACGAGTCCGGCCCGCGCGAAGCACGACAAGCGGCGCACACCTTCAACCTGATGCAACGGCGCATTCGCGAACAGGTGCAGCAACGCGCGCGGATGCTTGGCGCGGTTTCCCATGATCTGCGCACACCGTTGTCTCGGCTGAAACTGCGCCTGGAAAACATCAGCGACGAAAAGCTGCAAGGCCAGATGCGTCAGGACCTGGACGACATGATCGGCATGCTCGACGCCACCCTCACCTACCTGCACGAACAGCGCACCAGCGAAGCGTTGCAGTTGATGGATGTGCAGGCGCTGGTCGAATCGCTGTGCGAAAACGCACAGGACCAAGGCGCCGACGTGCAAGTCAGCGGCCATTGCACACCACTGCCGGTGCAGCCGATGGCACTGCGTTCGTGCATCAATAACCTGATGGACAATGCCCTGCGTTATGCCGGGCAGGCACGCATCGAGTTGCACGATCAGCGCGAGCAACTGCTGATCCGCGTGATCGACCACGGCCCGGGGATTGCCGAGGACATGCGTGAAGCTGTGTTTGAACCGTTTTATCGCCTGGAAGGCTCGCGCAATCGCAATTCCGGCGGTGTGGGACTGGGCATGACCATTGCCCGCGAGGCGGCGCAGCGTCTGGGCGGACAGCTCAACCTTGAGGAAACAGCCGGCGGAGGCCTTACCGCCATCATTCGCCTGCCGCGCCCCTGAGAACACCACCGACCAACTCTGGGAGCGAGCCTGCTCGCGAAGGCGTCAGCTGATCCAACATCTCTTTTGAATGTACCGCCCTCTTCGTGAGCAGGCTCGCTCCCACAGGGGTTCAGCGGTGCTCATTGCATCGTGTGTACCCACCGGTACAAACCCCACATACGCCCGACAACTTGCGCCTTGACGCTGCATAAGCCGGTACACCCACCGGTTTGCCATTCCAGGGAGTGAGTCCGATGATCGGTAGCGTCAGCAACTACACGAGCTATACCAGTACCAGCAGCACCTCCACGCAAAACGCCCGCAGCCAGCAACTGCAAAAAGAACTGTTCGCCAAACTCGACAGCAACGGCGACGGTGCGGTGGATCAGGACGAACTGAAAAGCGCCTTGTCGCAGAAGTCCGACGACGGCCTGTTGGTCAACCTGAGCAAGCAATTTGGCGATCTGGACAGCGACGACAGCGGCAGCCTCAGCGCCGAAGAAATGACCGCCATGGCGCCGCCTTCGCCAAACGATCAAGCACCAGACACCGACCTCGCCGACGCCCTGATCAGCGCCCTCGACAGCGATGGCGACGGCGCCATCAGCAGCGACGAATTGAGCAGCGGCCTGACCAGCGCCGGCAGCACTGCCGACAGCAACGAACTCTTCTCCGCCCTCGACAAGAACAAGGACGGCACCGTCAGCCAGGACGAACTCACCGCCAGCCTGACCCCGCCCCCTCCGCCGCCGCCACACATCAACAGTGACGAACTGTTCAGCCAGCTCGATGCGGATAGCGATGGCAGCGTGACCGCGACAGAACTCAGCAGCGCATTGCAATCCAGCAACAGCGCGACTTCAACCACCAGCACCTACACCAGCGCCGCACTGCTCAAAGTACTCGACAGCGACAGCAGTGGCGGCGTGAGCAGTGATGAACTGAAAGCGGCTTTACAGGCCGGGCGTGAACGACCGGACGAAGAACAGACGGCATCGACCCAGAGCACGACAGAAGCGCTGAATCGCATGATTGCCAATTTGAGCAAGCAATACTCGCTCGATAGCGCAGCGCCGGTGGGCAAGTATTTGAATGTGGCGACTTGAGTCGACGCCCCTCACCCTAACCCTCTCCCAGAGGGAGAGGGGACTGATCGAGGTGTTTGGACGAGTTACACCGACGTGAAATACCGAGTCGAACTCAGATTCTGAAACAGATCAAAAGCCCCTCACCCTAACCCTCTCCCAGAGGGAGAGGGGACTGATCGAGGTGTTTGGACGAGTTACGCCGACGTGAAATACCGAGTCGAACTCAGATTCTGAAACAGATCAAAAGCCCCTCACCCTAACCCTCTCCCAGAGGGAGAGGGGACTGATCGAGGTGTTTGGACGAGTTACGCCGACGTGAAATACCGAGTCGAACTCAGACTCTGAAACAGCTCAAAAGCCCCTCACCCTAACCCTCTCCCAGAGGGAGAGGGGACTGACCGAGGTGTTTGGGCGAGTTACGCCGACGTGAAATACCGAGTCGAACTCAGACTCTGAAACAGCTCAAAAGCCCCTCACCCTAACCCTCTCCCAGAGGGAGAGGGGACTGATCGAGGTGTTTAGGCGAGTTACACCGACGTGAAATACCGAGTCGAACTCAGACTCTGAAACAGCTCAAAAGCCCCTCACCCTAGCCCTCTCCCGGAGGGAGAGGGGACTGATCGAGGTGTTTGGGCAAGGTACGCCGACGTGCGATACCGAGTTGAACTCAGATTCTGAAAAGCTCAAAAATCGGCTCCCTCTCCCTCCGGGAGAGGGCTGGGGTGAGGGGAAAATCCACCACAAATCCAAAGCCGAACACCCGCTCTTCGCCAATAGGCCGAGTGTCAGCTCGCCTGCTCTTGATCTTGATCCACGGGCGACGTCGGAAGGCTGAGTGGAGGGATTGATCCGGGCGTGGGAGCGCAGCGACCGTTTGGCGCAGCCAAACACAGCGAGAGGAGGTGCAGCGAAGCAAACCGTAGGCGCTGCGCCCGGATCGATCCCGGAGCGAAGGAACCCCGAGCCCCAGCGAGCGGGCCGCACGTAGGAGCAAGCCTTTTGGGTTACCTTTTCGGCGTTTGGAAAAGGTGACCCGCCGTCAGGGCGGAACCCTAAGCAGCCGTTACCGCAGCAACGGATATTCCCCCAAACCCAAACCCAACCCCAAAACCGCTAGCGCCGCTCCTCAACCCGCCCCTGACTCTTGCTCCAATCCGTCAACAAACTATAAGCCACCGCCAACAACGTAGGCCCGATAAACAACCCGATAAACCCAAACGCAATCAACCCGCCAAACACCCCAAGCAACACAATCACCAACGGCAAATTCCCGCCGCGGCTGATCAGGTACGGCTTGAGCACGTTATCCACGCCACTGATGATGAATGTCCCCCAGATCCCGAGAAACACCGCCATCCCATACTCACCCTTCCACGCCAGCCAGGCCGTGGCCGGCACCCACACCAACGGCGGCCCCATCGGAATCAGACTGAGCAGAAACGTCACGATCCCGAGCACCAACGCCCCCGGCACCCCGGCAATCAAAAACCCGATCAACGCCAGAACCGCCTGCGCCGCCGCCGTGCCGATCACTCCGTTGACCACCCGCTGCACCGTGCCAGCGACCAATTCGATGTAATACCCGGCGCGATCACCGATCAAGCGCTCCAGCAGACTGTGCACAAATGCCGCCAGCCGCGGCCCGTCACGATAGAAAAAGAACACAAAGACAATGCTCAGGGTCAGCTCGAGGATCCCGCCGCCGATCTGCGCACTGCGCGCCAGCAGCCAGTTACCGACCTGCCCCAGATACGGCTTGACCGACACCATCAGCGCCGCACCTTGCTGATCAATACTGTTCCAGAGTCCGACCAGTCGCTCACCGACCAGCGGCACCGTGCCCAGCCACACCGGCGCTTCCGGCAGACCGTCGACCTGCACATCCTTGATAAACGCCGTGGCATCGCGCACATGATCCGCCAGGTTGAACCCCAGCCACACCAGCGGCGCCGCCACCAGCAGCATCCAGCCCAACGTCAGAATCGCCGCAGCCAAGGACTCACGGCCATTGAGCCAACGGGTCAACAGGCGCATCAGCGGCCAACTGGCAAATGCCAGCACCGCGCCCCAGAACAGCGCCGACCAGAACGGCGCCATCACCCACAGACTGGCACCAAACAACACCAGCAACAGGATCTGCACCAGCAGGCGATCGTTATTGAGCATGTAAGGTCTCGAAAAAGTCAGTCAGGCAAAGAGTAGGCGAACACACGGTTCGTGCTCGCCCGAAACAGCTTAACGCAACAGATCGATACGCAGGCCAGAGCCTTCGACACTGCCGGTTTCCATACGCGCCGCGCGCACGCCCTGATTGATCAGCGCCTGTCGCCACGCCTCGGCTTTCGGCCCGGAGACCGTTACGCGCAACGTCGTATCAAGGTTCAGGCCACGGGAAATCAGGCGTAGCCACGTGTCGTCCGGGTCATTCACGCGATCAGGAAAATCCAGTTCACCGGTACTTTTGAGTTGACGCAACAGAGTCGCCGAGGTCGGCAGCAACTCGCCCAGCGGTGCCACTGCTTCGAACTGTTCGACATGCAGGTAGGCTTTGCGATTGCCGCGAGTGATGCTGTAAAGCGCCACCAGCGTGTTGTCCCGCGGCGCGGCCAGCCTCAGCAGCAGATAAGCCTGTTGCTCGTCGGCGCCATACAATTTGGCGTTACCGAACACCTCGTTGGCCCACAGGCTGCTTTCGCCGCAATCACGCGCCTGGCACCAGAACAGCAATTCGGCGTCCTGCTTTTGCAAGGCTTCGCGGGCAGCGGTGAAGGCTTCGGTGGCGGAATGTTCGGGTGGCAACTCGTAGGTCACCGACGTGGTTTGGCCGCGAGCGGTGACCTGGCCATCGAAACGCAGCTGGCCACTGATCTTGCGGATCGAACCCAGCGGATAGATCCGCTCAAGCTCTACGGGCGGGCGGTAGTCGACGATCTGTGCATCGGCCAGACGCGGCACGATCTGCAGATCCTGACTGCCCGGCACATCGGCGGCGAACGAAACGGTACTGAAACAGCACAGTGCCAACAGACTGAGTGACCGCATAGTCAGGCTCATCGGATCGGCATGACTGGGTAATTCGAGGTCACAGCGGTGTAGAAATCCATCGTGGTTGTCTCCCATTTCAACCCGCCCAGCCTCGACAGTTGCCCGCAGCAAGTCAAGGAATGGCGAAGAACCGATTGAAACAGTCTGCGACAAGGTCCGCCCCGGCCTCATCGTTCAGGTGCAAATGGTGCCCGCCCGCCAACTGTTCCCGGCTAAAGGGTAGACGTTCCAGCAGCTCGGGATGTTTGGCCAGCATGCCCTCAGCCGCGACCACCAAGTGCGCCGGGCAACTGACTCGAAGCGCGAACGCCATTGCTTGTTCCTGGGTCAGGCGCAGCGGCGATGGCAAGGTCAGGCGATTGTCGGTGCGCCAGGTGTAACCGCCCGGCACCGGCATCAACCCACGTTGAGCCAACAATTCGGCGGCCTCTCGACTGACCGCCACCAGCCCCTTCATCCGTGCTTCGATGGCGCGGTCGAGGGTGTTGTAAACCGGTTTGCGCTTTTCCCGCAGATCCAGTTGTGCTTGCAGGGCCATGCCCATACGTTCAGCGGCATTTTCGCCTTTGTCTGTAGGAGGAATGACACCGTCGATCAGTGCCAAATGACTGATGCGTTGCGGCAACGACCCCGCCAGCACCAGCGAAACAATCGCGCCCATGGAATGCCCGAGCAGGCCGAAACGCTTCCAGCCCAGTTGCTCGGCGACTTGCAGCACGTCATGGGCGTAATCCCACAGTGCATAACCTGCGCCGTTTGGTCGATGCCCGGAATGCCCGTGCCCGGCCATATCCAACGCGATGATGCGCAAGCCTTTGAGCTTCGGCGCCAAACGGGCAAAGCTGTTGGCGTTGTCGAGCCAGCCATGCAGGGCGATGACTGGCAAACCGTCCTCGGGACCGAACAAATGCGCGGCCAGTTCGATGTGCGGCAAGCTCAGGCGCACTTCTTCGAAGGTCGGGCTCATGCGCAATCCTTGTCCTGACGGTTTTCCCAACGGGTAAACAGATTCTTCAACAACCGTGCGGTGTCCTGCGGACGCTCAAGCGGGAACATGTGCCCGCCAGGCATGCTCAGCGCTTCGCCTTGGGCCAGACGCGAAACAAAACGGGTGTGATGGCGCATGACCACGCGACTCTTGTGCCCGCGTACCACCGCCAGCGGCACCTGTAATTGCCGGGTGCGGCCAGGACTGGTGTGCGGCACGCCACGATAGATGCTGATCTCGGTGGCCGGGTCGAAACGCAAGCGCAGTTTGTCGCCAACCTGATGCAAACCGTGTTGCAGGTAGGCATCAAAGCATTCCGGGTCGAAACCACGGAACAGTGTCTTGCCAGCGAAATAGCTGCGCGCACTGTCGAGATCGGCGAATTCTTCACGGCGGCCAAGGGTGCGGCCCGCCGGGGTCAGTTTGTCGATGAAGCCAAAACGCTTGGCCGCGCGGATCACCCACTGATCGGTACGAGTCAGCACCGGTGAATCGAGCATCACCACGCCACGATACAGCTCAGGGCAACGCAGCGCCGCGTGCAAATGCAGGACGCCGCCGAAAGAATGGCCGACGCCCCACACCGGCTGATCCTGCTGTTGCAAATGGTGGATCAGCTCATCAACCAGGTTGTACCAGTTGTCGTCCGCCGGAAAACGCGGGTCATGAGCATGCTGCTCCAGATGCGCAACCCGGTACTCGGGCGCCAGCGCCGCGAACAACTTGCCGTAGGTTCCCGAAGGGAAGCCGTTGGCGTGGGCGAAAAAGATCGGTTGCGACATGCCGGTAAATCCAATGAGCGGGAAATAGGGTGTTGATTGTCCGTAAGACCGTGTCTTACAGCAATGACCGTAACTGCCAGGAATGATGACAGTCGCGCCACGGCTATACCTTATCCACCGCCATGAATGTGCAGGTGTCAACTGTCAGTTCTGTCAGTTGACAGGTGTTGCGCGCGGCCCGATAAGAAACTCGTCCTCATTGACCCGATTGCCGGCCCCCATGACGCACGCTCAGACACCCGCCATCCAAGTGATCGACCCGCGCGGGCTGGTACTGCGCAATGTGAGTTATCACCGTCGTGACAGCAACTCGACGCCTGAGGCTTACATCACTCAACAGGCTCATGATGCAGCCGGTCGGACGGTGCTCAATCGCGACCCCAGACTGTTCCTCGAGGACATGCCTGCGAACCAACGCAATGTATTCAGTCTGTCGAGCGCCTTGCTCTTGAACGAAAACACTGACGCCGGCTGGCGCTTGAGCCTGAACGCAGAAGACGGCATTCACCTTGAAGGCTGGGATCAGAAGCGCAACCACAACCGTACCCGCCATGACGCCCTGCGACGACCGAGTGCCACGTATGAGCAATCAGAGGGAGAACCTGAGTACTGCACCGAACGCTTCACTTACTTTACCGGCCCAGTTGATGACGACCATAACCGTTACGGCCGATTGATTCGGCATGACGATACGGCAGGCACACTGCACTTCTCTGACTTCACGATGAGCGGCCAGCCTCTGTATTTGCAGCGAACCTTCTGCGTTGATCCCGGATGGACAGTGAACTGGCCGGAATCAGCAGCCGATCGCGATGTATTTCTGGAAGAGTGCCCCGCAACGACCCAATTCAGCTACAACCCCATCGGTGAACTGATTACCCAAACGGATGCAATGGGCAACCAGCAAACGCTGGTGCAAGATCTGGCAGGCCAATTGAAGGAAATTCGCCTGAAAATGGCGACAAAAGGCGACAGTCAGACACTGGTCAGCGATATCCGCTACAACGCATTTGGCCACATCGAACAACAGCGCGCCGGCAATGGCGTGGTATCCAACGCAACCTTCGGCCGTGAAGATGGCCGACTGCAACATCTGGGCTGTCGTACAAGCGAGGGGACCGTCCTGCAGGACCTGACCTATGACTATGACGCTGTCGGCAATATCACCCGTCTCGCCGATAACGCAGTGGCCGTCATCCATCACCGTAATCAGCGCACCGAAGCTATCTGTCACTACCGCTACGACAGCCTTTCACGTCTCATCGAAGCCAGTGGCCGGCAGATTCGCAACGCTCCCGGCGGACCGCAGCTGCCAGCATTTGTCTCCCCCGCCGACCCGGCACAGCTGGAAAACTACACACGAACCTACACCTATGATGCCGCCGCCAATCTATTGTTGATGGAGCATCGCGCCGCCAGTGGCAGCCGCACCGAACGCACGGTTGTCGCCTGCTCCAGCAACCGTAGCCTGGCGCAAAAGTCCACCGGCCAGCTCCCCGAGGAGCAGGAAATTGCCGCCGCTTACGATGCCAATGGCAATCGCATGTTTCTTCAGGATGGACAGGATCTGCAGTGGAGCCGGCGCAATGGCTTGCAACAGGTTGATCAAGTGGTTCGGGAAGATGGACCGAATGATAGCGAGTGTTATGTGTATGACGCAGGCGGACAACGCCAGCGCAAGATCCGTCGGACTTACACAGGCTCCGTGCAACGGCTCAATGAAACCCGTTACCTGCCAGGTCTGGAAATTCGCATCACCGCGGATCAGTGCGTCCATGTCCTCACGATCAAGGCCGGTCGTGCGACGGTGCAGGTGTTGCACTTTGAAAAACCGCCCCCGCACCGCATGCCTCAGGATCAACAACGTTACGGCTTCAGCGACCAGCTGAATTCCAGCACCCTGGAACTGGATGCGCAGGCTCAGCTCATCTCCCGTGAAAGCTATTATCCCTACGGCGCCACCTGCTGGTGGGCAGGACGCAGCCTGGTTGAGGCAAGCTACAAAACTCTGCGTTATTCGGGCAAAGAACGCGATGCGACGGGATTGTATTACTACGGATTTCGTTACT
Source organism: Pseudomonas sp. 43A (assembly GCF_013363935.1). Lineage (NCBI taxonomy): Bacteria > Pseudomonadati > Pseudomonadota > Gammaproteobacteria > Pseudomonadales > Pseudomonadaceae > Pseudomonas > Pseudomonas sp. 43A. The sequence continues at coordinate 2,123,538 of NZ_CP054880.1, read as the reverse complement.
ACGCACCGTGGCTTCAGCGCTGGCTGAATGCGGACCCGCTCGGCGTGCAAGACGGGTTGAACCTGTTTGCCATGGTGCACGGCAACCCTGTCGGACACGTGGATTTTCAGGGACTGGTCACCGTCAGAGAAGGAACCGGCGCGGCGCTCGCTACCTTTGTCCGGGATGGGTTAAGTGCGTTGGCTGGAAACGCGATGCGATACTTTGCAGCTCAAGGGTTGACACAATGGGCATCCGATTCGGACGCGCATCCAGATCCCGGGATAAACCTGGGATTGACCATCGCAGGCGCCACCACTGGCGCAGTGGCTGGGGGTGCCATGGGTATTGGTGCAGGCAGTCGCATTGCAAGCAGTCGTAATCATGGGCGCACGGCCCAGATCATCATGGCCACAATCTTTGGCGTCGCGGGCGCGTCAGCGGGAGCGGCCGCCCCTCTTTATGCCTATTGGAACGACCCGCAAGCCTTGAACCTCACAGCCATCAGTATGCTTTCCAGCGTGCCGGGTAGCATGACAAGGGAAACAGGCCAACGTGCGCTCGCCAACGTAGGCCCCAGCGTCACAATCGCGCCTTCGGCCACTACCACAGGCATGCGCATGGCTTTCTACGGCGCAGTGCTTTTCGCTGATGGCGCGCTCGGGTCCAACCTCCCGGCCAGCCTGGAAATCTCTGCAAGTGCAGTCGTCGAAGGCCTGGACGGGGTGTCCATCACTACGATCAATGCATTACGCGGAGGTAACTACCACAGTCCGGACCACCCGGCCCTTACTCTACCGAACACTGCTGAATGGTTGTACGGCGTATTGACGCGCACCGCCGGCTCGACGTTGACGGCCTCATTGACATTGCTTGCGGAGCCTCTGACAGACGCCATTGACAACTCCAACCTGCGCTCGGCCACTGTTGCCAGTCTGGCAACGCCCACCGAGGCACGAACCTACCTGGGACAACATGTACAGCGCGGCGCTTTTGAGCTGGCAAGGGCCGATGATGCCAGTTTCATTCTCGACCGTTTCACTCCACCGAACAGCGAGATAAGGAATACACCCGCTGGCAACCATCACCCTGAGTCATACGAGTTGCCCAACCTGCGCGTAATCAGCATGCAAACGCACAACGCTTTTTGACTCATTGTGAGGGAGGTGTCTGCCCCAACGGCACCACCGCCATGGTCAGCCGCGACACACAACTGGCCTTACCCTCATCGCTGGTCAAGCGGATATCCCACACATGCGTGGTGCGACCAATGTGAATCGGCCTGGCCACCGCCGTCACCCGGCCACTGCGCAAGCCGCGCAAGTGGTTGGCGTTGATTTCAAGGCCGACACAATAAAACTTGCTGGCATCGATGCACAGGTAACTGGCCATCGAGCCGACGGTTTCCGCCAGCACCACCGACGCGCCGCCATGCAGCAAACCGTAGGGCTGATGGGTGCGATGGTCGATGACCATGCTCGCAGTCAGCGACTCTTCGTCGAACGCTTCGAAGCGAATGTCGAGCACTTCGCCGATGGTGTTCTTCTGGATCGCGTTCAACTGCTCGATGTCGGGAGTAGTACGCCACAAGCTCATCGCAGACTTCCTTGGTTGTTTTAGTGGTCGCTCAATCCTGCCACAGCACTGCCTCGCTGCGCTCGCTCCATTCTTCGAAGCGCGCACCGTAAGTGTCTTCGATGACGTTGCGCTTGATCTTCAGGGTCGGCGTGAGAAAGCCGTTCTCCACCGCCCAACTGTCCTTGACCACCACCAGTCGGCGCAGGCGTTCGTGCTTGTCGAGTACGGCGTTGACCTCTTCGAGGAGTTTTTCCAGGCTCGAATGCAGACTCGCCCGGCCCTCCTCCTGATTGACGCTCGAGAGCACGCACAACCCCAACGGTGCACTCAAACCGTCCCCCACCACGCACACCTGTTCGATCCGCGAATGCACGGCCAAGCGGTTTTCAATCGGTGCCGGGGCGACGTATTTGCCCTTGCTGGTCTTGAAGATTTCCTTGAGTCGGCCGGTCAGGCGCAGGCGCCCTTCGGCATCCTGCTCGCCCTTGTCGCCTGTGCGCAGAAAACCGTCCCCGGTGATCGTCTCAGCGGTTTTCTGCGGTTCCTTGAAGTAACCGAGCATGTTCGCCTGACTGCGTACCTGCACCTCGCCCGACTCATCGATACGCACCTCGACATCCGGGCAAGGCTTGCCGATCCAGCCCTGTTTGTACTGCCCCGGCAGGCAGATGTGCGAATAGCCGCAGCTCTCGGTCATGCCGTAGACCTCCAATACATCGAGGCCGAGTTTCTGATACCAGGCGAGCAAGGTCTGCGGCACCGGTGCAGCGCCGGACAACGCTACGCGCAAGGCGTCCAGCCCAAGGCCGGCCAGGACTTTGTGCCCGACCCGTTTGCCAATGAATGGCAGGCCGAGGAGAAAATCCAGACGCTTCGCCGGGATCTTGCTGTACACGCCCATCTGGAATTTGGTCCATATCCGCGGCACACCGAACATCGCGGTCGGCCGAGCTCGCTGCAAGTCAGTGATAAAGGTCTCGAGGCTCTCGGCAAAGAACACTGTCTGCCCGGTGTAGATCGACGCCAGTTCCACGAACATGCGCTCGGCGACGTGGCACAACGGCAAGTACGAGAGCAATCGATCATTCTCGTTAAGCCCGAACAATTGCGTGCCGCGCGTTGTGGCGAACCCCAAATTGGCAAAACTGTGCATCACGCCTTTGGGCAGGCCGGTGGTGCCTGACGTGTAGATGATCGTCGCCAGTTGCCCGGCGGCCGGGCGCGGATCGTCCTGAATCGGTGAACTGCGCTGCAGGTCGGCCCAACTGAAATCGAAATCCCCGGGCGGGTGCAGCGGCAGGCTGATGGTCGGCAGATCCGCCGGCACGCCTTTGGACATGCCCGGCCAGTCGTCGAGCTTGCCGATGAAGGCCAGGACGCTTTCCGAGTGATTGAGCACTTGCGCAACGGAGTCGGCGGTGAGGTTGGGATACAACGGAACGGAGACGTGCCCGGCCATCCAGATCGCCAGGTCGGCGATGATCCAGTGCGCGCAGTTTTTCGAGATCAGGGCGATGTGGCTGCCTTGTGGCAACTCGCGAGCGCGCAGCCAATGCGCGGCGCAGCGAGCCTGATGGCCGACGTCGGCCCAGCTCAGCGTTTCGACCTGACCGCCGCCGATGGGTTGCACAAGAAAGCGCTGGCGCGGGTGCCGGGCTTCACGTTCGTAAAACACGTCCAGCGGCAAACGGAAGGCGGCAGACATGCGACTCGCTCCTGTTTTTTTGATCTGGAGCAAGCGTAGTCAACCAAGCAAGTGCTTGGTTGGAATTTTCAAACAAATAATTTCATGGGAGTTGCAAAAAACAATGTGGGAGCGAGCTTGCTCGCGAATGCAGTGTGTCAGACACATAAAGGGTGAATGACACGCCGCTTTCGCGAGCAAGCTCGCTCCCACAAGGGGCCAGCGTTACGGATGTTTAAGGCTGTTGAGGGTCATTGAGCCGATCAGCAACTCAGGGCTTTCCAGTTCAGCCAACCCGGCAGTGCTGACCTTCTCCGGCGGATACCCGGCGCCATGCTGCAGATAGCTCAGCAGATTGCCCACCAACGGGTTGTGGCTGACCAGCAGCACATTGCTCACCGATACCAGTTGATCGGTGACCTTGTCCGGATCAACCTCCGGCGTCAGCCACTCGACCGTGCGAATTTCCGGCTCGAAACCCAGCGCTTCGCGCACAATCTGCGCGGTTTGTTGCGCACGCAGATAAGGGCTGGCGTAGATCGCCGTCAGCGGCTGGCCGATCAAACGCGCGGCGCTGCTCAAGGCCTCTTTGCGACCGTGCTCGGTCAGCTCCCGTTCGGAGTCGGGGCACGAGCCGTAAGGCACGGCCTCACCGTGACGCAACACCCAGAGTTTCATAGCTTGGGTTCCTCATCTCGAACCGGATGCGGCGCCGGCGCGACGGCGTGTGGCGCTTCACCTTCCGGGGTACGCGGCATTGGCCAGTCGGCGAACGGCCAGGGTTTCTGGTCGCTGTGGAAGCTGCCGAAGCGGCCGATCTGCGCCAGAAACTGGCTCAGGCTGTCGCCAAAATTCATCAGGCTGGCGCTCGGGGCGCCATAGATCAAACGATAGATCAATTGCACCAACACCACCGCGCCGAGGATGAACTGCGCCACTTGCCAGACCAGCACGTAGACGATCATCCACAACACACGCAGGAGGATGGATTCGTACTTGGCTTCGGTTTTCGGATCGTTCATGGCTTGCTACTCCCGGCTCACTCAGTTGAAACCACTGGTGGAAATAAAGTCGACGTCGGTTTTCGGCTCGGCTCGCATCAGTAGACCGATCACCTGCTCCAGCGTGCGTCCTTCAAAGAGGATCGCATGCAGCCCGGCGACCAGCGGCATGTACACGCCGACTTCCTGGGACTTGGCCTTGAGCACCTTCAAAGTGTTGACGCCTTCGGCGACTTCACCGAGGCGCGACACCGCTTCGTCGAGGCTCAAGCCCTGACCCAGCGCAAAACCGACTTGATAGTTGCGACTCTTCGGCGACGAGCAGGTCACGATCAGATCGCCGACACCGGCCAGACCGAGGAAGGTCATGGGATTAGCGCCCTGATTCACGGCAAAGCGGGTCATCTCGGCGAGGGCGCGAGTGATCAGCATGCTCTTGGTGTTCTCGCCCATCTCCAGCGCCACCGCCATGCCGGCGATGATCGCGTAAACGTTTTTCAACGCCCCGCCCAACTCGACGCCGAAACGGTCGGCACTGGCATAAACACGGAAGGTTCGACCATGCAGCGCGGCTTGCACTTGTTTACAGAGCTCCTCGTCTTCGCTGGCGACCACCGTGGCGGTCAGGGCGTGCTCGGCAATTTCCCGCGCCAGGTTTGGCCCGGACAACACGCCGATGCGCGCTTGCGGGGCGATCTCTTCGAGAATCTGGCTCATCAGCTTGAAAGTCTGTGCTTCGATGCCTTTGGTCAGGCTGACGAGCATCTTGCCGCTCAGGCGCTCGGCGTGGGCAGCGAGCACTGTGCGCAATGCGCTGGACGGCAACGCGACGAAGCACAAATCGCAGGCGTCAAGGGTTTCCTGCAGGTCGGTGACGGCGGTCACGCCCGGCAGAATCTTGATGCCTTTGAGGTAACGCGGGTTTTCGCGATTGACCCGGATGGCCTCGGCCTGCTCGGGATCACGCATCCACTGCCGGACTTGATGGCCGTTCTCGGCCAAAAGATTGGCCACGGCGGTACCAAAACTTCCGCCTCCCAGGACCGCAATCGGGCGCTGTTCAGTCATATGCAATCCGTTAATCCATACCAGTGGCGATGGCGGCATTATACGGGGCGGCCAACGCGCGGCCAGCCCCAGCAACAATTACCGACACTTGTAGGAAGAAGACCAATAAAACCTAGGAAAATGCCTGCAACGTGACTGGAAAAGTCACTGCCCTCGGTTAACATGCGCGCCAATTCTTCACTATCAAGGTTGTGTCGTGTCTTTTGGCTCTTCGTCCCCGCGTTCGTCCGTCTTACTGGCGCTGCTGTTCAGCCCGCTAGTGCTGGCGGACGACCTGTTCATGGACAACGAAGCACTGCCGCAGGTGCTGACGGCCACGCGCCTGAAACAGACGCCGGCGGAGGTCCCGGGGAGCATGACCGTACTCCACAGCGAGTTGATCAACGCCAGCGGCGCCCGCGACATCAGCGAACTGCTGCGGCTGGTGCCGGGGATGATGGTCGGCAACATCAGCGGCAATCAGGCGGCGGTCAATTATCACGGCACCAACGCCAGCGAAGCGCGACGCATGCAAGTGTTGATCGACGGCCGCTCGGTGTATCGCGCCGGTTTGTCCACGGTGGACTGGAGCGATATTCCGGTGGCCATGGAAGACATCGAGCGCATCGAAGTCTTTCGCGGCCCGAACACCGTCAGTTACGGCGCCAACGCGCTGATGGCGGTGGTCAACATCATAACTCGGCACCCGGCAGACAGCCACGGCACGCGGTTGAAGTACACCCGTGGTCAGCGTGGCATCAATGATTTCTATGCCAGCCAGGGCACTGGCTGGAATGGCGGCGATCTGCGCCTGTCGCTGTCCGGTCAGGAAGATGACGGCTTCGATAGCGATCGCAGTGGTGCCGACTACCGTGACAGCCGCCGCTTGAACCGTTTCAGTCTTGCGGTCAGCCACACCCTCAGCGATAACCAGAGCCTCGACTGGCAAGTCAACGCCAAGGACGGCACCAACCAACGGCCCTACACCTACCGCCCGGTGTTCTCAGGGATTACCGCCGCCGGGAACAATTCCGACGTAGTCGCCAAGGATTACGCCGGCTCGGTGCGCTGGAACCTCGACATCAATCCCGAACACAGCCTCTATATACAAGGCTCGGCGCAACACTGGGATCGGCAGCAAACGTGGCGCGCCTGCGATGCCGAGGTGTCGTTCAGCCCCGAGCTGACGCAGTTGTGGCAACTCAACCCGAATTACACCGAACGTCTGGCGCGCAACATCACCCGTTTCACCGGCCCCGGCGCGGCGCCCGGCACACCGCAGGAAATGGCCCTGGCCAATCAGGTGCTCGATCAGTGGCGCAACGGTGCCAGTAGAACCCTGTGCGGCGACATCGACCAGAGTGCCCGCGAATCGCGCTACGATCTCGAACTGCAGGACACCCTCAGCCTGTCCGACAGCCTGCGTCTGGTCAGCGGCATGAACTATCGTTACGACCGCGCCGACTCCGAAACCTACTTCAATGGCACGCTGGACGACACCACGTGGCGCGCGTTCGGCCAACTGGAATGGCGCGCCACGGAACACTGGCTGTTGCAGGGCGGTGCGATGTTTGAAAACACGCAACTGATTGGCAGTTCGCTGACCCCGCGATTTGCCGTCAATTACCTGATCAACCCGCGACATGGTCTGCGCGCGGTGTACTCGGAGGCGATCCGTTCGCCAGACATGTTCGAGAACAACGTCAACTGGAGCTATCAGGTCAGCAACCTGCGACCCTCGGCCTATGGTCAATCGTCGGCGCGTTACTTCGTCAAGACCCGCGGCCCGGGCGATCTCGATCAGGAGCACATGCGCTCGCGCGAACTGGGTTACAACGGCTATTTCGCCGAACTCGGTCTGGCCCTCGATGTGAAGCTGTTCTACGACGAGATCACCGGGATGATCAGTGAGCCGCTGCGCAACAACCAATACATCGCCAGCAACGCCAACAGCTCACGGTTTCGCGGCACGGAAACCCAGCTCGACTGGCGCGTGAGCCTCGCCGACCGCTTGCGCTTCACCTACGCCTTCGTCGATGCCGAGGCGAGCAATCCGTTGGATCAGCAGTTCACTTCACGCAACAGCGGTTCGGCCGGTTGGCTGCGCGACTGGGGCCATGGCTGGAACAGCGCCCTCTTCTATTACGGTGACAACGCGCTCAACGGCTACCGCTTCGAGAGGGTCGACACACGCATCGCCAAACGCATCCCGTTGGGCAAAGCCCAGCTGCAAATGGCCGGCGTGCTGCAGCAACGCCTCGACCATGAGCCGAGCACTTTCGTCGACAATAATTACGACGAGCGCCGAGTGATGTACTTCAGTGCCGAGCTGGAGTTCTAGGATGCGCTACGGGCCGTCACGGAAGCTGCCAACCTTTGGCCACTGGCTGGCCGGGGTTTGTCTGTTTCTGACCGCTTGGCTGCACGGCGTGGCGGTGCAGGCTGCCGATATTCTGTTGACCGGCGCCGAGGAAAGCCCGGGCGTACAAGCGTTCGTCCAGGCACTGAGCGAACTGCGGCCGACCGACAACGTGCGTTTCCAGCCGCTGGCCAGTCTGCCGGCACCGGGCAAACTGTCCGCCAGCCTGCGGCTGATTCTGCTCGATCTGCCGAGTCTCGACTGGCGTCTGCAAGAACCCCAAGGCCCGGCGACGCTGGTATTACGCATCAGTCGCCTGCAGGCTCGCCAGCGTCTCGGCGGCACGCAACCGGCGCATCTGAGTTTGCTCTGGAGTGATCCGCCACTGGGCCGTCAGTTGCAATTGATCCGGCGCATTTTGCCGCAGGCCCGGCGGATCGGCGTGCTGTTCGATGAGCACAGCGAATTCCTTCTCAAGGAACTGAATCTCGCCGCCGAACAGCTGAACCTGCAAGTCGTCAGCCAGCGCTGGGACAACACCCACGACAGCCGTCCCCTGCAAGCTGTACTGAAAAGCAGCGATGTGTTGCTGGGGCTCGACGATCCCGATCTGTACAACCCGAAAACCGCGAAAAACCTGCTGCTCAGCAGCTACTCACGGCAGGTTGCGCTGGTCGGCCCCAATGTCGCCTTCGTTCGCGCCGGCAGCCTTGCCAGTACGTACAGCGATCAGAACGACTGGCTGGCGCTGCTCGATCAATTGCTCGACCAACCAACGGCCAATTGGCCACGAGCGCTCTATCCCGCACGTTTTAAAGTCTCAAGTAATGCGCAGGTCGCTCGTTCACTGGGTATCGAACCGCTGAATGACGCATCTGTTGCCAGCGCACTGGCTGAAGGAGAACGCCGCCCATGAGTTTCCGTCGCCGTTGGGACATCAATACCCGCACCCAGCTGATCAGCCTGGGCCCGGCGCTGTTGCTGACCTTGCTATTGATCAGTTTCTTCACGTTTGTGCGAATTCAGGATTTGCGTCAGGAACTCAATCACACCGGCCAATTGATCGCCAACCAACTGGCGCCCGCCACCGAATACGGGGTGATTTCCGGCAACAACGAAGTGCTGGAAAGCCTGCTCAAAGCCACACTGGCCACGCCCAACGTACGTTTTCTTGAAGTGCAGGACAGTGCCAACCGGATTCTGGTGTACGTCGAACAACCTGCCGCTGCGCACAGCCGGCCACATCAGGTCGAGGTGTTCCAGGCCCCGGTGCGCCTGCAACGCATCGCCCTGCACAATGATTTCTTTCAGGACGGCAAGGTCAACAATGGCGGCGCCAGCGAGGACTATCTGGGCCGGGTGATCGTCGGCCTGTCCAACGATGCCTTCAGCCAGCGCCAGCAGGAGATTCTGCTCAAGGCCGGGATTCTCGCGCTGTTCGCCCTGCTCTTCACCTTTGTCTTGGCACGGCGCCTGGCCGGCAGCCTGTCGCAGCCGATCCGCGATATCGGCGATGCGGTCAAGGCGATTCAGGACGGCGACTATAAAACCCCGCTGCCGATCGTCGATGACACCGAACTGGGCGCGCTGTCGCAGCACATCAACAACCTCGCGCAGGCGCTGGAACAGGCCAGCCGCGAGCAGCATCAAGCCATGGCGCAACTGATCCAGACCCGTGAAGAAGCGGAAAAGGCCAACAACGCCAAATCCGACTTTCTGGCGATGATGAGCCATGAATTGCGCACGCCCATGAACGGCGTACTGGGCATGCTGCAATTGCTGGAAACCACCGAGATGACCGAGGAGCAGGTCGAATACGCCGCCCTCGCCTCGGAGTCCACCGAGCACTTGCTGAAAGTCATCAACGATATTCTCGACTTCTCGCGCATCGAACGTTCCGAGCTGGAACTGGAACACATTCCGTTCAATCTCGCCGAACTGATCGGCGCCTGTGCGCAGTCGTTCCAGCACAGCGCGGTGCAACGCGGCCTGGCTTTGAATCTGCGGATACCGGACGACATGCGTGGTTTACAGGTGCAGGGCGATCCGACGCGGATCCGGCAGATTCTGGTCAACCTGGTCGGCAACGCACTGAAGTTCACCGAGCAGGGTCGGGTCAGCATCGAGGCGCAGTGGCAATCGCTGGATCATGAACTGCTGTGGTTCACCTGCTCGGTGCGCGACAGCGGCATCGGTATTTCGTCAGAAAGCCTGGAGCTGATGTTCAACGCCTTCCAGCAGGCCGACAGTTCGATCTCACGGCGCTACGGCGGCACCGGCCTCGGTCTGCCGATCGCCCGTACGCTGGCCGAACGCATGGGCGGCACCTTGCGTGCGCAAAGTGAGGAAGGTCGCGGCTCGGTGTTCACTCTGGAAATCCCACTGGCACTCTATAAACAGACGCTGCTGACATTGGCCGCACCGCGCGCGCTCAATGGCAAGGGTCATGGTGAAGGCCGCAACGTCTTGCTGGTCGAAGACAATCCGGTTAACCAGACGGTTATCGAAGCGATGCTGCGCAGTCTGGGCTTTACTGTCAGTGTCGCCACCGATGGCGCACAAGCAGTGCGCAGTGCCGAGAGCAGCGACTTTGAAGTGATTCTGATGGATTGCCGGCTGCCGATTATCGATGGCTATGAGGCCACCCGGCAGATCCGTTGCCTGCCCGGACGCAGCGACGTGCCGATCATCGCACTGACCGCCAATGCCTTGCAGGGCGACCGCGAAACCTGTCTGTCGGCGGGCATGAACGATTACCTGGCAAAGCCGTTCAAACGTAATGATCTGCAGCAGATTCTGCAGCGCTGGGTGTCGTAGTGTGGGCCTTTCGACCATCTGCGACTGGCGTGAAAAGCGAAAGTGCGGCAGTCTTAGGCACCCGAACGAGCCTCAAAAGGGGCTTGAATAAAAATTTCAGTGCACAAGTGTACATTCATGTCCTTGGTGCTGTGACTTTCACCACAACGCAATAGTCTATGAGTAGGCTGCCGGTTCGAGGCATGAACGCTTCGAACGGTCGGGAAGATTTGCCCCACCTGCCGCATGGGATTATTGAGGAGCTCGCATGACCAAACAAAACGCCTTTACTCGGGAAGATCTGCTGCGCTGCAGTCGCGGTGAGCTGTTCGGCCCAGGTAACGCGCAACTGCCCGCCCCGAACATGCTGATGGTTGATCGCATCACTTTGATCAGCGAAGAAGGCGGCAAGTACGGCAAAGGTGAATTGGTCGCCGAGCTGGATATCAACCCTGATCTGTGGTTCTTCGCCTGCCACTTCGAAGGCGATCCGGTAATGCCGGGCTGCCTGGGTCTGGATGCCATGTGGCAACTGGTCGGCTTCTTCCTGGGCTGGCAAGGCCTGCCGGGCCGTGGCCGTGCGCTGGGTTCGGGCGAAGTGAAGTTCTTCGGTCAGGTCCTGCCGACCGCCAAGAAAGTCACTTACAACATTCATATCAAACGCGTCCTCAAGGGCAAGCTGAACCTGGCCATTGCCGATGGTTCGGTGACTGTCGACGGTCGCGAAATCTACACCGCCGAAGGCCTTCGCGTCGGCGTGTTCACCTCCACTGACAACTTCTAAGGGTTATTCGCATGCGCCGCGTCGTTATCACTGGTCTGGGCATTGTTTCGTGCCTGGGCAATGACAAAGAGACCGTCTCCGCTAACCTGCGTGCAAGCCGCCCTGGCATCCGGTTCAACCCGGAATATGCCGAAATGGGTCTGCGTAGCCAGGTTTCCGGCTCCATCGACCTCAACCTTGAAGAGCTGATCGATCGCAAGATCTATCGCTTCGTCGGCCACGCAGCGGCTTACGCCTACCTGGCCATGAAAGACGCCATTGCTGACTCCGGCCTGACCGAAGAGCAAGTGTCCAACCCGCGTACTGGCCTGGTCGCCGGTTCCGGTGGTGCTTCCACGCTCAACCAGATGGAAGCGCTGGACATCCTGCGCGAGAAAGGCGTGAAACGTGTTGGCCCATACCGCGTAACGCGGACCATGAGCAGCACCGTTTCCGCTTGCCTGGCCACGCCATTCAAGATCAAGGGCCTGAACTACTCCATCGCTTCTGCCTGCGCCACCAGTGCTCACTGCATCGGTACCGCCATGGAACAGATCCAGATGGGCAAGCAGGACATCGTCTTCGCCGGTGGCGGTGAAGAAGAGCACTGGAGCCAGTCGTTCCTGTTCGACGCCATGGGCGCTCTGTCCAGCAAGCGTAACGACACCCCGGAACAAGCTTCCCGTGCCTACGACAAAGACCGTGACGGTTTCGTCATCGCGGGCGGTGGCGGCATGGTCGTGGTTGAAGAGCTGGAACACGCTCTGGCCCGTGGCGCCAAGATCTATGCCGAAATCGTTGGCTACGGCGCAACGTCCGACGGCTACGACATGGTTGCCCCGAGTGGCGAAGGCGCGATCCGCTGCATGCAGATGGCGATGTCCACCGTTGATACCCCGATCGACTACCTGAACACCCACGGCACCTCGACTCCGGTCGGCGACGTTGCGGAAATGAAAGGTGTGCGTGAAGTGTTCGGCGACAAGGCACCTGCGATCAGCTCGACCAAGAGCCTGTCCGGTCACTCCCTGGGCGCCGCCGGCGTTCACGAAGCGATATACTGCATGCTGATGATGGAAGGCAACTTCATTGCCGGTTCCGCCAACATCGACGAGCTGGATCCAGAAGTGGCCGATCTGCCAGTGCTGACCAAGACCCGCGAGAACGCCACCATCAACACCGTGATGAGCAACAGCTTCGGCTTCGGCGGCACCAACGCCACGCTGGTACTGAAGCGCTGGGAAGGCAAGTAATTCCCCCCGTTTGAGCCACACATGAAAACGCCCCGACTGGTTCGGGGCGTTTTTTTTCGCCTGCAGAAAACTCATGGCCGACACAAATCCCCTGTAGGAGTGAGCCTGCTCGCGATAGCGGTGGATCAGCCAACAGCGTCGGTGACTGACACTCCGCCATCGCGAGCAGGCTCACTCCTACAGGGGTTTCGGCGCTTCTGAAAATGAAACTTCTGTCATGAAACTTTGCCCCCTGCGACTGAATGTCGCGGTTTGCGCGGGCTGCAGCACTGTTGCAAAAAACGCAATAACACCTTGCGCAAATCAAGCGTTTACTTAGCAGGCTAACAAATTCTATAAAAGAGTCCTGCACACGCCTTGCTGCAGATAACTTGAGATTTGGAGCTAGCAGATGACTGTAAAAGTAACTGAACGCGACGATTCACACATGTCCCACGAAGGCGTAGCCGCCGGTATCCGCATCTGGGACGTGCATCAACAAGACTTGCTGGTCGGCATGTTCCACAACGAGATCGACGCCCACAATTACAAGGCCGAACTGGAAGTGCAAGAACAGCAACGAGATCTGAAATCCGCCTGATTCAACCACAGCATTGAAAACGACAAACCCCGCCATGAGCGGGGTTTGTCGTTGTTACAGCTTTATCGATTTACCACATCAGATCATCAGGGATCTGATACGCCGCGTACGGATCGTCCTCGCTGCTGACCTCTTCGGTCTGCACGTTGAGCTGGACGATGCGTTGTGGATCGCGCTCCTGGATCTTCAGGGCCGCTTCACGCGGGATCACTTCGTAACCGCCGGCATGGTGCACGATCGCCAGCGAACCGCTGCTGAGCTTGTTGCGCATCAGCGTGTTGACCGAGATACGCTTGACCTTCTTGTCATCGACGAAGTTGTAGTAGTCCTCGGTGGTCAGCTTCGGCAGACGCGAGACTTCGATCAGTTGTTTGACCTGAGCGGCACGCGCCTTGGCTTCGGCTTTCTCTTTCTGCTGACGGTTCAGCTCCTGGTCACGCTTGACCTTCTCGGCCATGGCTTCCTGGGCTGCACGCTGCTGCGAGTCATCCAGCTCGATCTGGCCTTTGTGCGCCAGACGCTGCTGCTTCTGCTTGTCCTTGCTGACCTGCTTGGCCTGCTTTTGGTTGACCAGGCCTGCTTTGAGCAACTGGTCGCGAAGGGAAATACTCATGGGACTTACTCACTTGGGCAGTTGCTCAGCCGCAGCTGGGCGCATTCTTTTCCTGACGTTTGGCTTCACCCCACAGGGCGTCCAACTCTTCGAGGGTGCAATCTTCTATGGGACGGTGGGTGTCGCGCAATGCCTGTTCGATAAATCGGAAACGTCTTTCGAACTTGCCGTTGGCGCCACGCAGTGCCGTTTCCGGGTCGACCTTCAGATGCCGGGCCAGATTGACCACGGAAAACAGCAGGTCGCCGATCTCGTCAGCCACGGCGACGGGATCGTTTTCCGACATGGCTTCGAGGACTTCATCGAGTTCTTCGCGCACCTTGTCGAGCACCGGCAAGGCGTCCGGCCAGTCGAAACCGACCTGCCCTGCGCGTTTCTGCAACTTGGCGGAGCGCGACAAGGCCGGCAGCGTTGCCGGCACATCGTCGAGCAGTGACAGTTGCTCGGGCGCGGCGGATTTCTCGGCGCGCTCTTCGGCCTTGATCTCTTCCCAGCGTTGTTTGACCTGTTCTTCGCTCAAGCGCGGAACATCCAGCGGCGCGTACAGATCACCGGTGGGGAACACGTGCGGGTGACGACGGATCAGCTTGCGGGTGATGCTGTCGATCACGCCGGCGAATTCGAAGCGCCCTTCTTCCTTGGCCAACTGGCTGTAATAGACGACCTGAAACAGCAGATCGCCGAGTTCGCCCTGCAAATGATCGAAGTCGCCACGCTCGATAGCGTCGGCCACTTCGTAGGCTTCTTCAAGCGTGTGCGGGACGATGGTCGCGTAGGTTTGCTTGATGTCCCACGGGCAACCGTACTGCGGATCGCGCAGCCGGCTCATGAGGTGGAGCAGGTCTTCAAGGCTGTACATCATTTCACTCACTACATAGATCCCTGTGGGAGCGAGCTTGCTCGCGAAGGCGGACTTTCAATCACATCAATGCTGGATGCGATACCGTCTTCGCGAGCAAGCTCGCTCCCACATTGGATCGGCGTTCACATTCGAAATCGTCGATGTTCAAGGCGTACGGTTACGCCGCGTTTCGATGATGTTCGGCAACTGCGAAATCCGCCCGAGCAACCGCCCCAGTGCATCCAGACCCGGGATCTCGATGGTCAGGGACATCAGCGCAGTGTTGTCTTCCTTGTTCGAGCGGGTGTTGACCGCCAGCACGTTGATCCGCTCGTTGAGCAGCACCTGCGACACATCACGCAGCAGACCGGAACGGTCGTAGGCGCGGATGACGATGTCGACCGGATAGGTGAGCACCGGCACCGGGCCCCAGCTGACCTGAATGATCCGCTCCGGCTCGCGCCCGCCCAGTTGCAGCACCGAGGCACAATCCTGACGGTGAATGCTCACGCCACGGCCCTGAGTGATGTAACCGACAATCGCGTCGCCCGGCAGTGGCTGGCAGCAGCCGGCCATCTGCGTCATCAAGTTGCCGACGCCCTGGATCTGAATGTCGCCGCGCTTGCCCGGTTTGTAACCGGTGGCTTTGCGCGGAATCAGCTCCAGCTGTTCGTTGCCACGTTCCGGCTCGACCAGTTGCTGTGCGAGGTTGACCAGTTGCGCCAGACGCAGGTCGCCAGCACCGAGGGCAGCGAACATGTCTTCGGCGGTTTTCATGTTGGCCTTGTCGGCCAGCTTGTCGAAATCCACCGCTGGCAGGCCGAGGCGCGTCAGTTCGCGCTCGATCAGGGTTTTACCGGCGGCAACGTTCTGGTCGCGCGCCTGCAATTTGAACCAGTGAACGATCTTCGCCCGCGCCCGCGAGGTGGTGACATAACCAAGGTTGGAGTTCAGCCAGTCGCGGCTCGGCGTGCCGTGCTTGCTGGTGATGATCTCGACCTGTTCACCAGTCTGCAGGCTGTAGTTGAGCGGTACGATGCGCCCGTTGATCTTCGCGCCACGGCAGTTGTGGCCGATCTCGGTGTGCACGCGGTAGGCGAAGTCCAGCGGCGTCGCGCCTTTCGGCAAGTCGATGGCGTGGCCGTCGGGGGTGAAGATGTAGACCCGGTCCGGCTCGATATCGACGCGCAACTGTTCCGCCAGACCACCGATATCGCCCAGCTCTTCGTGCCACTCGAGGACCTGACGCAGCCAGGAGATTTTCTCTTCGTAGTGGTTCGAGCCGGATTTGACGTCGGTGCCTTTGTAGCGCCAGTGCGCGCAGACGCCGAGTTCGGCTTCTTCGTGCATCGAATGCGTACGGATCTGCACCTCAAGCACCTTGCCCTCAGGGCCGATCACCGCCGTGTGCAGCGAGCGGTAGCCGTTCTCTTTCGGGTTGGCGATGTAGTCGTCGAATTCTTTCGGGATGTGCCGCCACAAGGTGTGGACGATGCCCAGCGCGGTGTAGCAGTCGCGCATTTCCGGCACCAGCACACGCACCGCACGCACGTCGTAGATCTGGCTGAATTCCAGACCCTTGCGCTGCATTTTGCGCCAGATCGAATAGATGTGTTTGGCCCGGCCGCTGATGTCGGCATCGACGCCGGTGGCCTGCAATTCGTCCTTGAGCTGGGTCATCACGTCAGCGATGAAACGCTCGCGATCAAGCCGTCGCTCATGGAGCAACTTGGCGATCTGCTTGTATTGATCGGGTTCGAGATAACGGAAGGACAAGTCCTCCAGTTCCCATTTGATATGACCGATGCCGAGGCGGTGCGCGAGCGGCGCATAAATGTCGAAGACTTCGCGGGCGACACGGTTACGTTTTTCATCGTCGGCGGTTTTCACCGCACGAATGGCGCAAGTACGTTCGGCCAGTTTGATCAGCGCGACGCGTACATCGTCGACCATCGCCACGAGCATCTTGCGCAGGTTTTCCACCTGCCCTTGCGTGCCCATGACCATCGACTGGCGCGGACTGAGGCTGGCACTGATCGCCGCCATGCGCTGCACGCCGTCGATCAGCTTGGCGACTACCGGGCCGAAGCGCTGGCCGACGGCCGCGAGTTCGATCTGGCCTTCGCG
Source organism: Pseudomonas sp. 43A (assembly GCF_013363935.1). Taxonomy (NCBI): domain Bacteria; kingdom Pseudomonadati; phylum Pseudomonadota; class Gammaproteobacteria; order Pseudomonadales; family Pseudomonadaceae; genus Pseudomonas; species Pseudomonas sp. 43A. The sequence goes on along the minus strand of NZ_CP054880.1, from coordinate 2,106,917 downwards.
TACGCCGCGATACAGGACCGCCGCGACCAGCGAATCCTGATCGAGCTTGAGGTCGGCGAGAATCTCGGCGATTTCCAGGCCCGTACTGAAACTGCCGGAGCCTTCGGCCCACAGATTCTTCTTGGCATTGGACTGTTGTTCGGCCTCGCGAGCGAACTCGCAGGCTTCTTTCAAGGCTTCGCGATCCAGTGCCAGATCGACACTGACCGCGTGATCGAGCCAAGCCTCGAGATTGATACTGCCGTCAGTGTTGATCGGCTGGTGTGCTCTCACCTGTACCATCTTGCTTTACCTTCCCTACGACGCAGATTCAATGCGTCAAATCGCTGATCCTTATTGTCCGTTTGCGCTCGCGGGGCTAAAGCGAGCGCTGCGCGGACAGATCAGACGGATTCAGACGAGCCATCCTGGCTCGCTTCAAATAACGCCATGGCCTCGACATGTGCCGTCTGAGGAAACATATCGAGAATCCCGGCACGTTTTAACCGGTAGCCCTGCTTGATCAATTCGACCGTATCGCGCGCCAGAGTTGCAGGGTTGCACGACACATACACCAACCGTTTGGCACCCAGGGTCGCCAGCTTGCGAACCACCTCGAAAGCACCGTCACGCGGTGGGTCCAAGAGTACCGCAGAAAAGCCGTTTCCGATCCACTGGGCATCGCTCAAAGGCTGGGATAAATCGGCTTGAAAAAACTTTGTGTTATGCAAATTGTTACTAGCGGCATTGGCTTCGGCGCGATCGACCATCGTCTGCACGCCTTCAACTGCCACCACTTCGCGCACGGCTTTGGCCAGCGGCAAAGCGAAGTTGCCCAGGCCGCAAAACAGATCCAGCACGCGTTCATCGCGACCCGGTTTCAGCCAGTCCAGTGCCTGCGCCACCATTGCCTCGTTGACGCCGGCGTTGACCTGGATAAAGTCGCCCGGCCGGTACGCGAGATCCAGACCCCACTGTTCCAGGCGATAGCCCAGCGACTGGCTGGCATCGACCGGTTGCGGCTCGCCTTCACCATGCAGCCACAATTGCGCTTCATGGAACTGGCAGAAGTCCTTGAGGATGGTCAGATCCGCTTCGGACAGCGGTGCCATGTGCCGCAGCAATACCGCCAGTGACGAACCGCAGAACAACTCGACGTGACCCAACGCTTGCGGTTTGCTCAAGCGACGGAGCATCTCCGGCAAACGGGTCATGATCGGTTGCAAGGGCTGTACCAGCACCGGGCATTCGTTGATGGCGACGATGTCCTGACTGCCGGCGGCACGGAAACCCACTTCGAGTTTCTTCGCCTTCATGTCCCAGCGCACTGCAATCCGGGCGCGACGGCGATAGCCGAATTCGGGACCGGTCAGCGGCGCTGCCCACTGTTCAGGTTCGACACCGGCCACACGCGACAATTGCTCGGCGAGCATGCGCTGTTTCAGGGCAAGCTGTTCGCTGTGGGGCAAATGCTGGACGCTGCAACCGCCGCAACGGCCGGCGTGCTGACACGGTGCCGGGCGGCGCAGTTCGCTGGCTGTGAACACGCGCTCAGTGCGCGCCTCGACCACTTTGCCGTGGGCGCCGAGCACCCGCGCTTCGACCTCTTCACCGGCAAGGGCGCCGAGGACGAACCAGGTTTTGCCTTCGAAAAACGCGATGCCGCGACCGTCATTGGCCAGGCGTTCGATGCTCAAACGCTGCTTTTTCCCGGTCGGAATTTGCGCAGCCTTGCTACCGCCGGTGGGCTGAAAGCGCAGGCCTCTCTCGTGCTTGGCCATCAGTTGGGCGCGTCGAAAATGCCGGTCGACAAGTAACGGTCGCCACGGTCGCAGATGATCGCGACGATCACCGCGTTTTCAACTTCTTTGGACAGGCGCAGCATCGCTGCCACCGCACCGCCCGAGGACACGCCACAGAAGATGCCTTCTTCGCGGGCCAGACGCCGGGTGACGTCCTCGGCTTCGCTTTGCGCCATGTCGACGATACGGTCGACGCGGTCGGCCTGATAGATCTTCGGCAGGTATTCCTGCGGCCAGCGGCGGATACCCGGAATGGCCGAGCCTTCCATCGGTTGCAGACCAACGATCTGCACGCTGTCGCTCTGCTCTTTCAAGTAGCGCGAAACGCCCATGATGGTGCCGGTGGTGCCCATCGAACTGACGAAATGGGTGATGGTGCCCTGGGTCTGACGCCAGATTTCCGGGCCGGTGGTGGTGTAGTGCGCTTCAGGATTGTCGCCGTTGGCGAACTGATCGAGCACCTTGCCACGACCTTCGGCTTCCATCCGCTGGGCGAGGTCGCGGGCGCCTTCCATGCCTTCTTCCTGGCTGACCAGAATCAGCTCGGCACCGTAAGCGGTCATCGCCGCTTTACGCTCGGCGCTGGAGTTGTCCGGCATGATCAGGATCATCTTGTAACCCTTGATCGCCGCAGCCATGGCCAGAGCGATCCCGGTGTTACCCGAGGTCGCTTCGATCAGCGTATCGCCGGCGTGGATCTGCCCGCGCAACTCGGCGCGAGTGATCATCGACAACGCCGGACGGTCCTTGACCGAACCCGCCGGGTTATTCCCTTCGAGCTTGAGCAATAGGGTGTTGCTGGTAGCACCGGGCAGGCGCTGCAAACGCACCAGCGGCGTGTTGCCGACGCAATCGGCGATGGTTGGGTACTGCAAGGTCATGGCGTATTCGCAATCCAGACGTGCGGGGGCGCCTATCATACCGGCAAACCCGCGCAGGCCATATCACGCAAAGTGCGGTGCTTATGGTTTATGGGAATAAGCAGCAATAGTCTCACCACTGGTGAGACTTTTACGCTGGGTCATTTTTTTTTGCGGTGATGCAAATGGCCTCATCGCTGGCAAACCAGCTCCCACAGTGACCCGTGTTGCTCTATTAATAATGTCAGCAGTGCTGACACTGTCTTGTATTGCTCAAACAATCTGCGGGTAAAACACACTCCCTATGGGGTGGGAGTAAGCGATAAAAGTCGCACCAGTGGTGCGACTTTTGTGTTGAGCCATTTTCATTGGTGGTGATGCGCAGAGACTCTTCGCGAGCAGGCTCGCTCCCACAGGGAGTAGTGTCATTCGCAGAATCGTGTCAGCAGTGATGACCCTATTAACTGTTGATCACACAATCTGCGGCGAACCGAGCTCCAATGTGGGAGCGAGCCTGCTCGCGAAAGCGTCAGACGGCGCAACGCCATCGTCAGCCAGCAAGCGCAAATTCAACCGCAACCCCACCCCGCTGTTCTCCGCCCAAATACTCCCGCCCTGACGCTGCACGGCATTGCGCGCGATGCTCAGCCCCAAGCCAAATCCACCATCTCCGGGCCGCGAGCCGTCAAGTCGGGTGAACGGCGAGAAGATCCGCTCCAGATCCCCTTCCGCTACGCCACCGCCCTGATCTTCCAGCCACAGATGCCAGAAATCGCCATCGCACCGTCCATCAAGACGCACGATCCCGCCCGCCGGCGAATGCCGAATCGCGTTACGCAGAATGTTCTCCAACGCCTGCGCCAGTGTATTCAGGTTGCCACGCACCCAGCACGACGCTTCGACCGAACACTGCAATTGCAGACTCGGCCAGCCACTTTCATAACAGGCATTGTCAGTGAGCATTTCCCACAGGGCCTGAATTTGAATGGCTTCATCCGGCAGCGGCGTGCGGTCGGTATCGAGCCAGGCCAGTTGCAAGGTGTCTTCGACCAAGCGTTGCATGCCGTCGACTTCACGACCGATGCGCTCGCGCAGTTGCACCAGACCCTGTTCGCTTTCACTGGCGACACGCAAGCGGCTCAACGGCGTGCGCAATTCGTGGGACAGATCACGCAGCAGTTGCTGTTGCAGGGCGACTGTAGATTGCAGGCGCTCGGACATCGAGTCGAACGCCCGGGCCAGTTCACCGAGCTCATCCGGGCGCTGGGTGATGCCGCTCGACAACCGCACATTCAACTGGTCGGCGCGCCAGGCGTTGGCCTGTTCGCGCAAGTTGTTCAGCGGCACTACCAGAAGACGATAGAGACCGACGCACAGCAGCAAAGTGAACAACCCCGGAATCACGCCGTTAGTGATGACGCGCCAGAACACGCGATATTTACCCGGCAGGAATCGCTCGGGCAATTCGATCACCAGGCTGCCGGCGGAAGGCTCTTTAGGGAAAGGTATGCGCAGCCACGGCCGATTCTGTTTGTGAATCGGCCAGTCGAGACCACGCAGGAAAGTCAGATGCTGGATCTCCTGATCATTCAGCGGATCACTGCTCAGCGACTGCAAATTGCCACCGATAACGCCGACCCAACTGGCTTCGCGCAACTCCATGCTCTGCAACCAGTCATCGACACCGCTGCGTCCGCCGCGCTGCCATGCTTGCTCGGCTTGCATCGCATAACGTGAAAGGGTGCCGCGCGCCTCGTCGGAGAGGAACTGATTGCGCTCCTCCATATAACGTCCCCATGACCAGCTCAACCAGATCATCAGCAGACAAAATGCGACCAGCAGAAACGCCAGTTTCCAGAACAGCGAATGCCGCCCCGGCAGTTCAGACCGCTTCATCAGCAGCACTCAATACGTAACCCTTGCCCCAGACAGTCCGCACTTCACGCTCGGTGTAACCGATGGCTTTGAGTTTGCGGCGGATCTGGCTGATGTGCATGTCGAGACTGCGGTCGTGGGCCGCGTAGCCGCGCTGCAAAACGTGCTGATAAAGGAACGCTTTGCTCAGCACTTCCTCATCATTGCGGTTGAGGGTTTCGAGCAGACGGTATTCGCTACGGGTCAGCCCGGCGGGTTGCTCGCGGAAAAACACCTCGCACTGTTCGTCATCGAATCGCAGCGTACCGACCACCACTGGCGCCGCGTGCACGGCCGGGCGCCGATCCAGCGCGACCCGACGCAGAATCGCTTCGATGCGCACATGCAGCTCAGCCATGCTGAAGGGTTTGGGCAAATAGTCGTCGGCGCCCAGACGGAAACCGCTGATGCGATCCGCCTCGGCACCGAGGGCCGACATCAACAGCACTGGCGTCGAATGGCTCTGGCGCAATTGCGTCAGCACATTCAGACCGTCCATGCCCGGCAACAGGATATCCATCAGCACCACATCGAATGGCTGACGCCTGGCAATACTCAGGCCTTCCTGGCCGTTCTGGCACCAGGTCACCTGAAAGCCGCTGCGGCCCAGATGCTCGTGAACATAGGCGCCGAGCACCGGATCGTCTTCGATAGAAAGAATGCGTGGTTGGCCAGCGGAAACAGGAGTCATGAGTATCTGCAAGTAATTCTCAGTTAAGAGCGATTATTCAAGATTGTCGGACAGCGGGCAACTCAAGGTTGACCCACCTGACCAACGAGCACCCGCGCCCTGCCCCATCGCGACAGCATTTTTCCGAAGATTGCCTGCGAGCAAATCGCTACACTGCGCCCATGTCGCGTGCCGGATGCACGCATGAGTCAACAGATCAGCGGGATGCAGGAGATAGGCGTGCTCAAGAAACTGGGAATCAAAGGTCGCGTGTTGTTGCTGACCTTGTTGCCAACCAGCCTGATGGCGCTGGTGCTGGGTGGTTATTTCACCTGGACGCAGCAGTCCGACTTGCAGAGCCAATTGATGCAGCGCGGCGAAATGATCGCCGAGCAACTGGCGCCACTGGTGGCACCCGCCATGGGTCACGGCAACAATGATCTGCTTGAGCGCATCGCTACGCAGTCCCTTGAACAACCGGACGTGCGCGCGGTGACTTTCCTCGCCCCGGATCGCTCACCGCTGGCCCATGCCGGCCCGACCATGCTCAATCAGGCGCCCAGCGGCGACAGCGCGCATTTGCAACGGCGCAGCGGCAATGACGCAACCCGTTACCTGATGCCGGTATTCGGCAAGCATCGCAATCTTGCTGGCGAACTGATTCCGGAAGAGTCCGACCGCTTGCTCGGCTGGGTCGAACTGGAACTGTCGCACAACGGCATGCTGCTGCGCGGTTATCGCAGTCTGTTTGCCAGCCTGCTGTTGATTGCCGCCGGTCTGGCAGGCGCGGCGCTGCTGGCATTGCGCATGGGCCGCACCATCAACCGTCCGCTGAGCCAGATCAAACAAGCCGTCGCGCAACTCAAGGACGGTCATCTGGAAACGCGTCTGCCGCCGCTCGGCAGTCAGGAGCTGGACGAACTGGCGTCGGGCATCAACCGCATGGCCGGCACCCTGCAAAACGCTCGCGAAGAACTGCAGCACAGTGTCGATCAGGCCACCGAAGACGTCCGGCAGAACCTGGAAACCATCGAGATCCAGAACATCGAACTGGACCTTGCGCGCAAAGAAGCGCTGGAGGCCAGCCGGATCAAGTCCGAATTCCTCGCCAACATGAGCCACGAGATCCGCACGCCGCTCAACGGCATTCTCGGCTTCACGCACCTGTTGCAAAAAAGCGAACTGACCCCGCGCCAGCTCGACTACCTGGGCACCATCGAAAAGTCCGCCGACAGCCTGCTGGGGATCATCAACGAGATCCTCGACTTCTCGAAAATCGAGGCCGGCAAACTGGTGCTCGACCATATCCCGTTCAACCTGCGTGACCTGCTGCAGGACACCCTGACCATCCTCGCCCCCGCCGCTCACGCCAAACAACTGGAGCTGGTCAGTCTGGTCTATCGCGACACGCCGCTGTCGCTGGTCGGTGACCCGCTGCGCCTGAAACAGATCCTCACCAACCTGGTCAGCAACGCCATCAAGTTCACCCGCGAAGGCACCATCGTCGCCAGAGCGATGCTGGAAGAAGAACACGAAGACAGTGTGCAGTTGCGTATCAGTATTCAGGACACTGGCATTGGCTTGTCCACTCAGGACGTGCGTGCCCTGTTCCAGGCATTCAGCCAGGCGGACAACTCGCTGTCGCGCCAGCCGGGTGGCACCGGCCTGGGGCTAGTGATTTCCAAACGCCTGATCGAACAGATGGGCGGTGAAATCGGCGTCGACAGCACGCCGGGCGAAGGCTCGGAGTTCTGGATCAGCCTGAGCCTGCCCAAGACCCGTGACGATGCCGAAGACTTGCCCTCGGCGCCGCTGCTCGGACGCCGGGTGGCAGTCCTGGAAAACCATGAACTGGCGCGTCAGGCCTTGCAGCATCAATTGGAAGACTGCGGCCTCATTGTCACGCCGTTCAATACCCTGGAAAGTCTGACCAATGGCGTCACTGGCGCGCATCAGACCGATCAGGCGATTGATCTGGCGGTGATCGGCATCACCAGCAACGACATGCTCCCCGAGCGCCTGAATCAGCATATCTGGGATCTCGAACACCTCGGCTGCAAAGTGCTGGTGCTGTGCCCGACCACCGAACAGACGCTGTTTCATCTGTCGGTGCCCAACCCGCACAGTCAGCTGCAAGCCAAACCGGCCTGTACGCGCAAATTGCGTCGGGCGTTATCCGATCTGGCCAATCCCCGCCAACCGCGCACCGAGCCGGGCGAACCGTTGTCGAGCCGCGCGCCGAAAGTGCTGTGCGTCGACGACAACCCGGCCAACCTGCTGCTGGTGCAGACCCTGCTCGAAGACATGGGTGCCAAGGTGCTCGCAGTGGAAAGTGGCTACGCGGCGGTCAAAGCGGTGCAGAGCGAATCCTTCGATCTGGTGTTGATGGACGTACAGATGCCGGGCATGGACGGTCGCCAGAGCACCGAAACCATTCGCCAATGGGAAAGCGAGCGACACTGCACGCCGCTGCCGATTGTCGCCCTCACTGCCCACGCCATGGCCAACGAAAAGCGTGCGCTGCTGCAAAGCGGCATGGACGACTATCTGACCAAACCGATCAGCGAGCGGCAACTGGCGCAGGTGGTGCTGAAATGGACCGGTCTGGCCTTGCGCAATCAAGGGCCGGAGCGGACCAGCGAAAATTCCGCTGGCAATGAGCTGCCGGTGCTCGATCACGAGGAAGGTTTACGCCTGGCCGCCGGCAAGGCTGATCTCGCTGCGGACATGCTGGCCATGCTGCTCGCCTCACTGGAAGCTGACCGCGAAGCCATCCGCGCGGCGTGCGAAAACCGCGACCAGAACGCCTTGATCGAGCGCGTCCATCGTCTCCACGGTGCCACCCGTTATTGCGGCGTACCGCAATTGCGCGCGGCCTGCCAGCGCAGCGAAACCCTGCTCAAGCAGGGCGACCCGAAGGCCGTGGCAGCGCTGGAGGAACTCGAGCGCGCGATCAACCGTCTCGCGGCGCAAGCGAAGATCAGCGCCTGATCCACGGCAATGTCGATCAACGCCAGCACCGCTAAAATGAGCTCGGGTGATTCAATCCGTGTCGATGTTCCAGGAGGATTTCATGCGCACGATCGTTTTCAGCAGCCAGACCTACGACCGCGACAGCTTCCTCGCCGCCGATTGCCCGACGGGTATCGAACTGCACTTTCAACCGGCGCGGCTCAGCCTCGATACGGTGGCGCTGGCCGACGCACATGAAGTGGTCTGCGCCTTCATCAATGATGACCTCAGCGCGCCAGTGCTGGAGCGTCTGGCTGCAGGTGGCACACGCCTGATTGCCTTGCGCTCGGCGGGTTACAACCATGTCGACCTGCCTGCGGCGAAACGTCTGGGTCTGGCCGTGGTACGCGTGCCGGCCTACTCGCCACACGCGGTGGCCGAACACGCGGTGGCGCTGATCCTCGCCCTTAACCGTCGTCTGCACCGGGCCTATAACCGCACCCGGGAAGGCGATTTCAGCCTGCATGGCCTGACCGGTTTCGATCTGGTGGGCAAAACCGTCGGGATTGTCGGCACCGGGCAGATCGGCGCGACCTTCGCCAAGATCATGCACGGCTTCGGCTGTGAGTTGCTGGCCTACGATCCGTTCCCGAACCCGGATGTACTGGCGTTGGGTGCACGCTATCTGAGCCTGCCGGAACTGCTCGCGCAGTCGCGGATCATCAGCCTGCACTGCCCGCTCAACGAGCAAAGCAAACACCTGATCAACCGCGACTCACTGGCGCACATGCAAGCGGGCGCCATGCTCATCAATACCGGTCGCGGCGGCCTGGTCGATACCCCGGCATTGATTGACGCCTTGAAGGACGGCCAACTCGGCTATCTGGGCCTGGATGTCTATGAAGAAGAGGCGCAACTGTTTTTCGAGGATCGCTCCGACCTGCCCTTGCAGGACGATGTGCTGGCGCGGTTGCTGACCTTTCCGAACGTGATCATTACCGCGCATCAGGCCTTTTTGACGCGTGAAGCATTGGGCGCAATTGCCGCAACGACCTTGCACAACATCGCGACCTGGGCGGCGGGGACGCCACAGAACCAGGTCGAGGGCTGAAATTTTTTCAGCTTATTTCGGTGAAAGCGAAGACGCCAGAATCAGCAACGCCAGCCAGCCGAAGCCAAAAAAGCGCTGTTTCATTGAGTGGCCGTAGCGCAGCAGGAACCAGACGAAAACCATCGGCAGCAGGAAGATCATGATCTTCAGCCAGCCTTCCACCGGACGACTGCCGTCGGCATTGGCCTGCTCGGCAACAGGTTGCTCGATGGGCGGCTGGCGCCGACGCCGCGCGGCGGCCGGCATGACTTTCGGCAAAGGTTGCGGTTCAGGCGCTGGAGCACTGACTTCGGGCACTGCCTTGTTACGCGGCAGACTGCCGAACGAGATTGTCGCAGCCTGTATGGGCGCGGCTGCGGTCTGCGCGTGTACTGCTTGCTCCACCATTGGAGCCCCACAATGAATGCACGCGTTGGCCTCGGAGCTGATGCTCTTCTTGCATTCATAACATTCGATCAGCGCCATGTTCCGTTCCTTCAGAGTCGAGGCCGGCAGTTTGCCATGAGCGTCGCTTCATTTGAACCGGATCGAAGGTCACACGCGCGCATCATTCTGCAATCAAGCCCGTGCTAGCATGTCGCGCATATTTGGAGGACCCATGGTCGAACACGATTTCCGCTATACCCTGATGAACCCGCAACACACCCTCACCGAATGCCGCGCCCTCGTTCCGGGCCGCTATCAGGTCACCGGCAATGGTGGCTCGATTCGCATCGGTGACGCCTTGTTGGTCACCCTCAAAGGCAGCAAGGACTTGTCCATGCGCCTGACCGTTGAAACTGTCCGCCACCTGATCAACCCGCCGGGCCAATGGACCGCGATGACTACAGGTCCGGTGTTCGGCGAGCTGGCGATCTACACCTGGCAGGTCAACTGCGACAGCTGCGCCAAAGAGCTGAGCTTCGAATTCGCGGTAGACGCCAAACTCGGCAAAACCGCCGAAAAACCGGCTGCCACCGCACGTATCGCCGAGCTGGGCTGGAAAGCCGTTGGCGACAAGCACCTGTGCCCGAAATGCCAGGAGCCGGCATGATGAAACGCCTTGCCCTGACCGCGCTGGTTGGTGCCGGCCTGGTGGGTTGCGCCGCCGAACCTGTGCAACTGCAACAGAACCGCAGCTACATTCTGGAGTGGATCGGCGAGCGACCGTTGATGGATTACAGCCATTTGACCGTGACCCTTGGCGATGATGGTCGCGCCTATGGCAACGGTGGCTGCAACCATTGGTTCGCACCGTACACGCTGGAAGGTGACAAGCTGACCTTCGGCAAGATCGGCAAGACCCGCAAACTCTGTGCACCGGCGCTGATGGAGCAGGAGCAACGCTTCCTGCAGGCGCTGGAGCATGTCGAGCGCTGGGACATCTCGCCGATCGAGCAGATGCGTTTCTGGCCGGCGGAAGGCAAGCCGTTGCGTTGGTGGCTGGAAGAAGGCTAAAAAGCCCTCACCCTAACCCTCTCCCAGAGGGAGAGGGGAATGATTGGGGGATATTGGGGAGCTACGCCGACCTGAAAGGCCTATGCCGAATCCATAATCGACCGGATTTTGCTTTGGCGACCCCATAATCGACCTGATCTTGCTTTGGCGAATCTACAATCGACTCGATCTCTCAGGTCGATGTAACTCGCCAGACACCTCGGTCGGCCCCCTCTCCCTCTGGGAGAGGGCTGGGGTGAGGGGCTTTTGACGTTACTTGGTCGCCTGCAACGCCTCCAGCTTCGCCATCACCCCCGCCGCCGTCTGCTCGCCCATCAACTGCTCACGCACCTTGCCCTTGTTGTCGATGATGTACGTCACCGGCAATGCTTCACTGCGCGGCAACTCGAACAGTTCCGCCGGATCCTGCGCCAGCACGGTGAACTTGATGCCGAGCTTCTCGCTCGCCTCTTTCAGTTCCGCGCCCTGCGCGTTGTCGAAATTGACCCCGAACACGCCAACGTTCTTGCTCTTGAGCTCATCAGCCAAATGGTTGAGCTCCGGGATTTCCGTGCGGCACGGGCCACACCACTCGGCCCAGTAGTTCAGCACTACCCATTGTTTGTCCAAACGCTCGGACGCAACTTTCTGACCATTCTGGTCGATCCCGTAATCATTGCCGCAGCCCCCCAGCATCAACGCCCCGATTATCGTCAATGCCGCTGCCAATCGCCGTGTCATGTCGTGTTCCTTGTGAAAATTTGAAGGCGCCTGCGACCCATTGCCTCCGAAGGTTCTGGATTGCGCGCTGCACAGTTAGAATAGCCGCCACTTTACGCCAGAAGCGACCCGCCATGACCGATCTGACGCTTTATCACAATCCGCGCTGCTCGAAATCCCGCGGCGCACTGGAGCTGCTTGAAGCCCGCGGCCTGACCCCGAACGTCGTGCGTTACCTCGAAAGCCCGCTGAATGCGGCGCAAATCAAGGCTCTGCTCGGCAAACTCGGAATCAGCGCGCGCCAATTGCTGCGCAGCGGGGAAGATGAATACAAAATGCTTCAGCTGGCTGACGAAAGCCTCAGTGAAGCGCAATTGATCGACGCCATCGCCCAGCATCCAAAACTGATGGAACGGCCCATTCTTGAAGTTGGCGACAAAGCCGTCATCGGTCGTCCGCCGGAAAATATTCTGGAGTTGTTGCCGTGAGCGCGCCGTACATTCTGGTGCTGTATTACAGCCGCAACGGCTCGACCAACGAGATGGCCCGGCAGATTGCCCGTGGTGTCGAGCAGGCCGGCCTCGAAGCGCGTTTGCGCACGGTGCCGGCGATCTCGACCGAGTGCGAAGCTGTGGCTCCAGACATTCCAGACGAAGGCGCGCTCTACGCCACCCTCGATGACTTGAAGAACTGCGCCGGCCTCGCCCTCGGCAGCCCGACGCGTTTCGGCAACATGGCCGCGCCGCTGAAATACTTCCTCGATGGCACCAGCAACCTCTGGCTGACCGGCGCGCTGGTCGGCAAACCGGCCGGTGTGTTCACCTCTACCGCCAGTTTGCACGGCGGCCAGGAAACCACACTGTTGTCGATGATGCTGCCGCTGTTGCACCACGGCATGCTCATCACCGGTCTGCCGTACAGTGAATCGGCGTTACTGGAAACCCAGGGCGGCGGCACGCCTTACGGTGCCAGTCACCACGCCGGGGCTGACGGTAAAAAAGGTCTCGATCAGCACGAAGTGGCGCTGTGTCGTGCGTTGGGTCTGCGGCTGGCCAAGACTGCGCAGAAACTGGAGGGCTGACAGTGGCGAAGAAGCCGAAAATCCTGCCCGCCGTCGAATGGCTGGAGCCGCGCGTCAAGGCAATGCGCATCATCAGTCTGCTGAGTTTTTTCGCCTTGGGCGGATTGCTCGCAGCCTACTATCTGATTTTCGCTGACCTGCACGGCGCGCGGCCGTGGGTGATTCTGGTGGTCGAACTGATCCCGTGGATCATCCTGGCGCCCGCAATGATCATGGGCAGCGCCCGTGGGCATTCGTGGATGTGCTTTGTGGTGAATCTGTATTTCATCAAAGGCGCACTGGCGGCGTATGACCCGAACCGGCAGTGGTTTGGCGTGCTGGAAATGGTCGCGAGCCTGGCGGTGTTCTGCTCGGCGCTGTTGTATGTGCGCTGGCGCTATCAGTTGAATCGCAAACTGGCGGGTGAAGGCGAGATCTCCGTCGCCTGATGGAAAAAGATCGCAGCCTTCGGCAGCTCCTACATTTGGAATGCATTCCCCTGTAGGAGTGAGCCTGCTCGCGAATGAGGCGACCCGGTTTTAATGGTTGACGGTGTACGCGAGCATCATCGAAATCTGGCTCATCGCCCGTCCGCCGCTCTGCTCATGCCACTGGTTGAACGTGTCCTGGACAATTGCCAGATCACGCAAACTGGTCGGCGCCTTGTCGACGATCTTCTGTGCATTCAGCGCCGCGACCACGTCGTAGCTCGGCACAAAGGTATCCTTGCCGACCATGCGCAAAAAACGTGGCGCCGACAGCCCGCCCAGCTGATGACCGTGCTTTTTCAGGTAGGTCCACAGACCGACGATATCGGTCACCGGCCAGTCGGCGATCAGCGCGCCAAAACTACCTTTGTCTTTCTCGACATCGAGAATGAACTGCGCATTGCGCGGCACGCTTTTCAGTTTGCCCAAATGACGAATGATCCGCGCATCCTGCATCAGACGCTCAAGGTGTTCGGCACTCATCAGCACGACTTTTTCCGGGTCGAACTTGAAGAACACTTCCTCGAAGGCCGGCCACTTGGCGTCGACCAGGCTGTGTTTGAGGCCAGCACGGAAAACACGCAGGGCCATGGTCGAGAGGTAGCGGTCGTCGCTGATCTTGCGCAGTTGCGCCGGGGTCTTGGGAACGGGCAGATGGGCTTCCAGTTCAGCCGCCGAACCGAAACGGTTCAGACAGTATTCGTGCAGCCACTTGTAATCGCGCATGCCCTCTCCCGGGAATTGAAAATGAAATTTTACCTGTGAACACAAAACACTGTGGGAGCGAGCTTGCTCGCGAAAGCGGTCTGTCATTCAACACGGATGTCGGCTGACACGACGCCTTCGCGAGCAAGCTCGCTCCCACATGGATCGGGTTTACAGATTGACGACGTTGACGAAGCGCGAAGCTGCGGTCTCGTCGATCTTCAGGCTGGTGAAGTCGAACAGGTTGCGGTCGGCCAGTTGCGACGGGATCACGTTTTGCAGACTGCGGAAGATGCTTTCAGTTCGGCCCGGGGTCTTGCGCTCCCAGTCCTGGAGCATTTCCTTGACCACCTGACGCTGCAGGTTTTCCTGCGAACCGCAGAGGTTGCACGGGATGATCGGGAATGCCTTGAAGTCCGAATACGCCTGAATGTCTTTCTCGTTGCAGTACGCCAGCGGACGGATCACCACGTTGCGGCCGTCGTCGGCGCGCAACTTCGGTGGCATTGCCTTGAGGCTGCCATTGAAGAACATGTTGAGAAAGAACGTCTCGACGATGTCGTCACGGTGATGCCCGAGGGCCATCTTGGTCGCGCCGATTTCATCGGCAAAGGTGTACAGCGTGCCGCGACGCAGGCGCGAGCACAGCGAGCAGGTGGTCTTGCCTTCCGGGATCAGTTCCTTGACTACCGAATAAGTGTCTTTCTCGACGATGTGGTACTCGACGCCCAGCTCTTTCAAATAAGCCGGCAGCACGTGCTCAGGGAAACCCGGCTGCTTCTGGTCCATGTTCACCGCGACGATCTCAAACTTGATCGGAGCAACCTTCTGCAGGTGCAGCAGCACATCGAGCATGGTGTAGCTGTCCTTGCCCCCGGACAGGCAGACCATGACCTTGTCGCCGTCTTCGATCATGTTGAAATCGGCGACCGCTTCGCCGGCCAGGCGGCGCAGGCGCTTTTGCAGTTTGTTCTGGTTGACCGTAAGAGTGCCCATGACGCGAAATCCGTGAGGTGTGACGAAAGGCCGGCATTTTACGCAAAAACCCCGGCGTTGTGGGCACAGGTTGTCGTCGCCCAGGTTTGCATTCCTTACAGACCCCAAGGCGATTAAGCCCTGTGTTTACAGCGCGATTTGCTCTAAGCCCCTAATACCTGTGCGGGTAAGTCCTTTCTATACTGCGACATAAGGTCGCACACAATCTGAAGACCTGTATTTGCTCGGCCACCTTGGCCCGTAGGCGCTCCGTTGGGGGGCGATGGCAATAACAAGAGGAGTGACTGGCATGATCCATCACGTAGTGGGACTTTTCACCCACCCCGATCAGGAATGGAAGGAAATCCGTGGCGACCAAGAGGAAAGCATCAGCCACATGTACCTCACCCACACGCTGATTCTGGCGGCGATCCCCGCTGTTTCGGCGTTTATCGGTACGACACAAGTCGGCTGGGTGATCGGCAACCGCGCGCCGGTGATGCTCACCGTCGAAAGCGCGATCTGGATGACGGTCATGTCGTATCTGGCCATGCTCGGCGGGGTCGCGGTCATGGGTGCTTTTGTGCACTGGATGGCCCGCACCTACGACGCCAATCCGAGTCTGGCCCGTTGCGTGGCGTTTGCCACCTACACCGCGACACCGTTATTCGTCGGTGGGCTGGCGGCGCTGTATCCGCATATGTGGCTGGGGATGATCGTCGGTACGGCGGCCATCTGCTACACGGTGTATCTGTTGTATGTGGGGCTGCCGACGTTCATGAATATTCCGTCGGACGAAGGTTTTCTGTTCTCAAGCTCGGTGCTGGCGGTGGGTCTGGTGGTGCTGGTCGCCATCATGGCGTTTACCGTGATTGTCTGGGGGTTGGGCGTTGGTCCCGTCTATACGAACTGACTCGATAAGCCAATCAGAGGCCGCCGCAAGGCGGCCTTGTCGTTTGCGCGATGACCATTCGGCAGTTTGGCGATTCGCAAGTCCACGGCGTTGCGGCATACTCGGTGCCTCTGGAGATCCATCAAGCATGCCCGAGCAACTCAATACCCGCGTCGAAGACTGTTACCAACTCGCTGAATCCTTTTTCAAACGTTCCTTCCCTCGCCCAGTTGTCAGCCTCAAGCTGCGCGGGCAAAAAGCCGGTGTCGCGCATCTGCACGAGAACCTGCTGCGCTTCAACCCGCAGCTGTACCGGGAAAACGCTGAACACTTCCTCAAGCAGACCGTGGCCCACGAAGTCGCGCACCTGATCGCTCATCAGTTGTTCGGCGACCGTATCCAGCCCCATGGCGAGGAGTGGCAACTGATCATGCGCGGGGTTTACGAACTGCCGCCGGATCGCTGCCACACCTATGCAATCAAGCGCCGCAGCGTGACCCGCTATATCTACACATGCCCGTGCGCAGAAAGCGATTTTCCGTTTTCAGCGCAGCGCCATAGTCTGGTCAGGCAGGGGCGGCGGTATTTGTGTCGGCGCTGCCGCAATACCTTGGTGTTCAGTGGCGAGATGCGCGTCGAATAGTCAGTCTTCTATTGCCTGTTGTGGCCTCTTCGCGAGCAAGCTCGCTCCCACCTTGGAATGCATTCTCCTGTGGGAGCGAGCTTGCTCGCGAAAGGGTCGGTACAGGCACTAAAGAATCACTTTGGATGAACGCAATTCAGCAATCCGCTCAGCACTAAACCCCAACTCCGCCAGCACCTGATCCGTATGCTGCCCCAACACCGCGCCAACATGCCGCGGCGCCGGCAACGCTTCGGAAAACTTCAACGGACAGGCCATCTGCGCCTGCGTCGAACCATCCCCACGCGGCACCTGCGTCACCAATTCCCGTGCCCGCAACTGCGGATGGCTTACCGCCTCCCCCAGACTCAATACCGGCTCGACACACGCATCGATCCCGGCAAACATCTCGCACAACTCAGCAAAGTCGTGTTTTTCAAACTCGACCGTCAGCGCATATTTCAGCGCCCGCTGCTGCTCAGCCTTGGGCGACAGGCCCTGTGCCGCCAACTCCGGCCGCCCCAACGCCGTACACAACTGCTGCATAAAGCCCGGTTCCAGACTGCCCACCGACATCCAGCGGCCATCGCGAGAACGGTAATAATCGTAGAAGCTTCCGCCGTTGAGCATCTGATCTTCCCATTCAGGCTCTTCACCGCACGCCAGATAACCGGCACCGGACATCGCATTCAGACTGAACGCGCAATCGGTCATGCTCACATCCAGATGCGTGCCCTGCCCGGTCTGCTGACGCGCAATCACCGCCGCCAACAAGCCGATCACCCCGTGCAGCGAACCACCGGCAACATCCGCCACTTGCATGCCCAGCGGCAACGGCCCGCTGTCGGCGCGGCCGGTGTAACTGGCCAGCCCCGCCAGCGCCAGATAGTTGATGTCGTGCCCGGCGCGATCCTTGTACGGCCCGGTCTGGCCGTAACCGGTAATCGACACGTAAATGAGCTTCGGGTTGATCGCCTTCAGCGCTTCATAGCCCAGGCCCAGACGTTCCATCACACCGGGGCGAAACTGTTCCAGAACGATGTCGTGATCGCCCAGCAATTGCTTGACCACTTCCAGTGCTTCGGGCTGCTTCAAATCCAGCGCCAGGCTGCGTTTGTTGCGGTTCAGGTAGGCATGACTGGCCGAAACTCCGCCATCATGCGGCGGCAACACGCGCAGCAGATCCAGGCGCGTCGGCGACTCGATGCGCAGCACTTCAGCGCCCATGTCCGCCAGCAACAACGAGGCGAACGGCCCCGGCAGCAGCGTTGAGAAATCGAGGATTTTCAGTGAGGCCAGCGGTGCGGACATGGGCGAACTCCTTGGGCGATGCACTCAGCCTAGGCAGCGATGCCGCGCACGGCAATCACCGCAAATGTCAGCGGGTGTGACCGTTACGCTCAAACAGCAGGCAAGAAAAAACCCGCCGAAGCGGGTTTTTCATGAAGCGAGGGTTACTTGACGCTGCTAGGTGTCGGGCCTTCAGCCACACCCAGGTCATCTTCCGGACGGGTATCAGCGATACCACGACCGCCCGAGGCCAGCTCGGTTTGCAGCGTGTCGGTGTCCAGCTCTTTCACCCACTTGGCAACCACGATGGTCGCTACAGCGTTACCAACGAGGTTGGTCAGGGCGCGGGCTTCGGACATGAAGCGGTCGATACCGAGGATCAGCGCCAGACCGGCCACTGGCAGGTGACCTACCGCCGACAGGGTCGCTGCCAGCACAATGAAGCCCGAACCGGTCACACCGGCTGCGCCTTTGGAGGACAGCAGCAACACCACCAGCAGAGTGATCTGGTGAGTGATGTCCATGTGCGTGTCAGTTGCCTGAGCAATGAACACGGCGGCCATGGTCAGGTAGATCGCGGTTCCGTCGAGGTTGAACGAGTAACCGGTCGGGATCACCAGACCCACTACCGATTTCTTCGCGCCCAGACGCTCCATCTTGATCAGCATGCGTGGCAGTACCGATTCCGACGACGAGGTGCCGAGTACGATCAGCAGCTCTTCACGGATGTAACGAATCATCTTCAGCACGCTGAAACCGTGCATGCGGGCGATGCCGCCGAGCACGATCAGCACGAACAGCAGACAGGTGATGTAGAAGCAGATCATCAGTTGACCCAGCTGCACCAGCGAGCCGACACCATAAGCGCCGATGGTGAAGGCCATGGCACCGAAGGCACCGATTGGCGCGAGCTTCATGATCATGTTGATGATGTTGAACATCACGTGGGCGAAGCGATCGATGAAGTCGAGGATCGGCTTGCCGTAGGCACCCAGGCGATGCAGGGCGAAACCGAAGATCACCGAGAACATCAGGACTTGCAGGATGTCACCGGTGGCGAACGCGCCGACGATGGTGGTCGGGATCACGTTGAGCAGGAAGCCGACAACGCTTTGGTCAGCGCCAGCCGCTACATAAGAGGCGACTTTCGAGGCGTCGAGGGTGGCAACGTCGATGTGCATGCCGTTGCCCGGTTGCACAATGTTGACCACAACCAGACCGACCAGCAGAGCAATGGTCGAAACGATTTCGAAGTACAGGAGTGCGTAACCACCGGTCTTGCCGACCGACTTCATGTTCTGCATGCCAGCGATACCGCTGACCACGGTGCAGAAGATGATCGGGGCGATGATCATTTTGATCAGCTTGATGAACCCGTCACCCAGTGGCTTAACCGCGACACCGAACTGCGGGTAGTAATGACCGAGCGCAATACCGATGATGATTGCGATGATCACCTGGAAATACAGGGATTTGTACAGTGGCTGACGAGTCGTCATTGCAGATTTCCTCAAGAGCCTCGCGTGGCAACATCCATCTGTTGGCCGCGAAACCTGAATTGCGAACCCTCCTGCACTGGAGGGATTTGTTGTTGGAGCAGCGTTTTCCATCAGGGCCAAACGCACGCTTCTGTAGCTTGTATCGCAAACGTCGTGCCACTTTGGTGCGATTGCCTGCAAGCCTTTTGATATCAGGGATCACAGGTGCATGGATGTCACCATCCGGTTACTCAAGTGTGGCGGATTTCCGCCAACTCGCCGCTTCTCGTCCTACAATTTGGCGGAAATCCGCCTTGTAGGGGTGTCCAGCCGCCGGCTACCATCCGGCGCCTGAGGAAGGATCTGCCGTTTATGCGCGAACGCACCATTGCCAGTCATTTCGCCCGTGCCGCCCTCGGTGGCGCACGCCGCCAAGGGTTCGATTGTTCCGGCCTGCTGTTACAACTGGGCATCAGCCCGGAGCTGCTCGATGAGCCACGCGCGCGCATTGCCCCGGAACAATTCACCCGGTTGATTCAGACCCTGTGGCTAGCGCTGGACGACGAATACCTGGGTTTCGGCAATGCGCCGAGCAAACCCGGCAGTTTCGCCATGATGTGCCACGCCTCGATTCACTGCCGCAATCTGGAGAAAGCGCTGCAACGCGGTTTATTGTTTTATAGCCTATTCCCCGAAGCCCCGCGCCTGAGCCTGACGCGCGAAGACGAATGGGTGCGTTTGAGCCTCGACGATTCGCAGTTATGGGACCCGGATCACTTTCTCACCGAGAGCTTGCTGGTGATCTGGCATCGCTTGGGGAGTTGGCTGATCGGTCAGCGGATTCGCCTCGAACAGGCGAGTTTCAGCTATCCCCGCCCCGAGCATGGTGCCGAATACGATCTGCTGTTTCCCTGCCCGCTGACCTTCGGCGCCGATCAAAGCAGCCTTTTATTCCACAGCCGCTATCTGTCTATGCCGCTGTTGCAGGACGAACGCACGCTCAAACATTTCCTCGAACGCTCCCCTGCGGACCTGCTCTCGCGCCCGGACGACGGCGACAGCCTGAGCAGCCGCCTGCGTCGTTTGCTCAGTCGCGACACGGCGCGCTGGCCGGATCTGGAAGCGGTGGCGGCGCACTTGCACATCAGCCCGCAGACCTTGCGCCGGCACTTGCGTGAGGAAGGCACGAGTTTTCAGGAATTGAAGGATCAATTGCGGCGGGATATCGCCATTTATCATTTGGGGCGGGCGGATCTGTCGTTGCAACAGATTGCCGAGCAGTTGGGGTTTTCCGAACCGTCGGCGTTTCATCGGGCGTTCAAGAAGTGGACGGGGTTGACGCCGGGGGCGTATCGGGCGCAGGAGCAGTGAGGCGCTAAATCAAAAGCCCCTCTCCCTAACCCTCTCCCCGAGGGAGAGGGGACTGATTGGGGGATGTTCAATAAATCCGCCGACCTGACAGCTCTCGCTGAATCCATATTCGACGCAAATCGCTCAGGTCGATCATTTTCGCAAGACACTTCGGTCAGTCCCCTCTACCTCTGGGAGAGGGTTAGGGTGAGGGCAACTCCCAATCACGCCGCCGGAAAATGAATCCTGAACGCCGCCCCACCCATCGGCGAATCACCCAGGGCCAATTTGGCGTTGTAGCTTTCGATAATGTCCTTGACCACCGCCAACCCGATCCCCTGCCCCGGATGCTGGGCATCCAGGCGTTCGCCACGCTCCAGAATCCGCGCACGCTGATCCGGTGGCACACCCGGGCCATCGTCTTCCACGCACAGTTCAATCCCGGCGAGGGTCTCGCGCACGCTGATGCGCACTTCACCCAGACACAGGCGATAAGCGTTTTCCAGCAAGTTGCCCATCATTTCCAGCAGCGCGCCCTGCTCGATCGGCACGTAGCAATGCTCGGGCAGATCGAACGCCACGCGCACATGCTTGTCGCGATACACCTTGTCCAGCGTGTCGCAAAGGCTTTTCAGCACCGGTTGCAAGCGCACCTGATGTCGCACAAGTCCGCTTTTGCGCAAGCTCGCCCGTTGCAGTTGATAGCTGATCTGCTGGCTCATGCGTTCGATCTGGCTTTGCAGCACCCAGGCCTGATCGCGTTCTTCAGGACGCTGGGCCATGTCTTCACTGACGCCCTGCAATACCGCCAGCGGGGTTTTCAGGCTGTGCGCCAGATCATCGAGAGAATCGCGATAACGACTGCGCTGCTGGCGCTCGCTGTGCAGCAAACGGTTGAGCGAACCGGTCAGGCGCAGCAGTTCGCGGGGATGTTGTTCGGTGAGGCTTTCACGGGTGCCGCCTTCAATCTCATCGAGTTCCTGACTGAGCCGGCGCAAGGCTTTGAGGCCCCAGGTCAGGCCGATCCACAACAATGCCAGCAACACGAGCAAGGCCGCACCGAAGCCCAGATAGAGATTCTCGCGCAGACCTTCGAGGGTGGTTTCGTATTCGCGCACCGGTTGCAGGGCGACGATGCTGAACGCCGCGCTTTTGCCGCCAAGCAATTTGACTTCGACGTCGTAGACGAAGAATTCCTGGCCGTTGGTTTCGCGGATCCGCGCGAACTCGTTACCGAGGCCGTCATAACGCGGCTTGTAGTTGATCTGCTCTTCCTGGGTGGCTTTCGAGCGCCAGACCAGATGCCCTTCGCGGTCGTAGATGTAGCCGAGCAAACGGAAATCGGTGAGGTTGAAGCGCTCGTCCGGCAACTGATTGGGCATCACCAGCCGACCGTTTTCGATGCGCGCGGCAGAGATCAGCGTGGTCACGTCCGAGGCCAGCCGCTGCTCAATGGAATCCTGCAACGCCAGGCTGAACGCGCCTTGCATCGCCGGCAGCAAGGCGAGCATGAACAACACCGCCAACGTGGTGGCGGCGAGCATCAAGCGAACGCGGAGGGAACGAATCAAGTGCAGCGCTCATTGAACAAGTAACCGAGGCCACGCACGGTGTCGATCGGCTTGAACCCGGCCGGGCCTTCGAGCTTGCGGCGCAGACGGCCGACCAGCACTTCGATGACATTCGGATCGCGCTCGTCGTCGTCCGGGTAGAGTTGCTCCATCAAGCGATCCTTGGGCACCACTTGCTGATGATGACGCATCAGGTATTCGAGGATGCGGTACTCGTAGGCGGTCAGCGCCAGCGGTTGCTCGTCGAGGGTCGCCTGTTTGCGATTGAGGTCGAGCAGCAGCGGCCCTGCGACGATGGTCGACTGGGTGAACCCGCTGGAGCGACGCAGCAAGGCATTCAGGCGCGCGTCGAGTTCTTCGAACTGGAACGGCTTGACCACGTAATCGTCGGCGCCGGCGGCGAGGCCTTCGACCTTGTCCTGCCAGTTGCCGCGCGCGGTGAGGATCAGGATCGGGAAGGTCTTGCCGCCCGCACGCAGTTGGCGGATCAAGTCAAGACCGCCCATGCCCGGCAGGCCGAGATCGATCACCGCCAGGTCAAAGTTGAACTGTCCGGTCTGGTACAGCGCCTCTTCGGCATTGGCCACGGACTCGACCACGTGACCGCTCTCCGTCAGGCGGGTTTGCAGGTGATGGCGCAACAGCGCTTCATCTTCGACGACCAACAGTTTCATGACTTCTCCTAATCACTTGAAATCTCCACAACCACTGTGGGAGCGAGCTTGCTCGCGAAGGCGGTTATTCAGTCAACGATGATGTTGAATGAAACATCGCTTTCGCGAGCAAGCTCGCTCCCACAGGGTTCCAAGGCGATTCGCTCCTTAGAAATTGTAGTTGGCCGACAGGTAAGTCTGCGCGCTGCTGGTCAAATCCAGCGAGCCTTGCTTGCTGCCGCCGCGCTCGCTCATCTCGGTGCTGGCGTTGCTGCGCAGGTAACGGTAACCGAGTTCGACCGAAGTGTTCTGCGATACTTGTTGCAACACACCCAACTGACCACCGACGGCGTAACCGATATCACTGTCGCGGCTGAAGCCTGGCGATTCCTGAGTCAGCTTGGTCAAACCCGCCGTCGCACCGCCGAACAACTTGGTGCTGCCACCCACCGGGTAGAACAGATCGTAGCTGCCCAACAGGTTTTCCTGACGCAGTTTAATGCCATTGTGCGAACCCGACACGTTGTCGTAGGTGGCGTAGTAGCGACCTTGGCTGTTTTGCTGACCGAGGCGCACACCGTAGGTATTGTTGCCGTCGATCGCGCCGGTGGCGTTCGGGTGATCGAGGTTGTTGTTCAGCGAGTGGGATTTGTTGATCTTGTCGCTGGTCTGGCCGAAGGTCAGGCCGGCGAAGTTCGAAGTGGTGTCGGCCTGGGCCGCGATACTGGCGCTCATTACGGTCAATGCCAGCAACAGTTTGTTAAAAGTCATGGGTATTTCCTCTTTCACAGTGCTGTTTGGGTATGGCGCAAGGTTACTGACCTGCCCCTGTACCGCCCCTGAACCGTCTCTGAACCTGACCTGAACCAAATGAACTAGGCTGATCTGACCTTTTATTGTCAGGAGACCCGACCATGCGCCTGTTCCTTACCCTCACCTTGCTGGCCGTCAGCAGCCTCACTCAGGCGGCGATCAAGACCGAAGAGATCCCCTACCAAAGTGCCGATGGCACCAAGCTGATCGGCTACTACGCCTATGACGACGCCATCAAAGGCAAGCGTCCGGGTGTCGTCGTGGTGCATGAATGGTGGGGCCTGAACGATTACGCCAAGCGCCGCGCGCGGAATTTGGCCGAACTCGGCTACAGCGCCCTGGCCATTGATATGTACGGCGAAGGCAAGAACACTGAGCACCCGAAAGACGCGATGGCGTTCATGCAGGCCGCGACCCAGGATGCGGCGGCTTCGAGCAAGCGCTTCGAGGCCGGGCTGAACTTGCTGAAGCAGCAGCCGCAGACCGACGTCAACAAAATCGCCGCCATCGGTTATTGCTTCGGCGGTGGCGTAGTGCTCAACGCCGCGCGGCAAAGTGAGCCGCTGGCAGGCGTGGTGAGTTTCCACGGTGCGCTGGCAACCAAAACCCCAGCGACGCCCGGCAGTGTGAAAGCGAAGATTCTGGTCGAACATGGCGCGCTGGACAGCATGGTCACGCCGGACAATGTCACCGCGTTCAAGTCAGAAATGGACAAGGCCGGCGCTGACTATCAATTTGTCAGCCTTGATGGTGCCAAGCATGGCTTTACCAATCCAGACGCTGATCGCCTGAGCCATGGTGAGCACGGTGGCCCGGACATCGGGTACAACAAGGCAGCGGATGAAAAATCCTGGGCGGACATGAAAGCGTTCTTGCAGAAAATCTTCAGCTGAACAGGAACACCGCGGCGCGGCCTTCGCGAGCAGGCTCGCTCCCAAACTGGATCTATGTTGCCCATAAGATCCCCTGTGGGAGCGAGCCTGCTCGCGAAAGCCGCACCGCCAATCTCGACCTTGGCCCGACTAACCGGCAAAATGCCCGCCATGAATCTCAACCCTACCCTTCCCGCCTGCTGCACCGCGCTCGACAGCCTCTGGCCGTTGCCGACGGTGTTGCCCGACACCGTGCTGCTCAGCACCCATTTCGACCCGGCCCGACTGCTCGGCGATGACTTTCAGCGCAGCGCTGTTATCGCACCGCCGAGCATTCAGCGTTCAGTGGCCAAGCGCCAGGCAGAATTCCTCGCCGGGCGGATTTGTGCCCGCGCTGCGTTGCAGCAATTGGAAGGCACCGGCATGGTTCCGGCAATTGGCGAAGATCGCGCGCCAGTCTGGCCGGCGCACATCTGCGGATCGATTACCCACAGCACCGGCCGCGCAGCGGCGATTGTTGCCAACAAGCAGCACTGGCGCGGTTTGGGCATGGATCTGGAAAACCTGCTCAACACCGAACGCGCCGAGCGCCTGGCTGGGGAGATTCTGACGCCACCTGAAATGCAACGCATGACGGCCGCATCGCGGGATCAACTGGCGTTGTGGGTGACGCTGACCTTTTCGGTGAAGGAGAGTCTGTTCAAGGCGCTGTATCCGATTGTGCAGCAGCGATTTTATTTCGAGCACGCTGAAGTACTGGAGTGGACGGAGGCCGGTGAAGTCCGGTTGCGCTTGTTGACGGACTTGTCTGCCGAATGGCGCAACGGCACTGAACTGGAGGCGCAGTTCGGGGTGCGAGATGGGCAGTTGTTGAGTCTGGTCAGCATTCAGGCCTGAAATCTTTCGGTGCCTGCAAGGGCCTCTTCGCGAGCAAGCTCGCTCCCACAGGGAACCGCATTTCAAATGTGGGAGCGAGCTTGCTCGCGAAGGCGGCATCACAGCCACCACAAACCTTACCGGCGTTCCTGATTCCTCGGCCAACTCAGGCTAAAACAAGCCCCGCCCAGGCTTTTGCTCTTGCCGATGATCGCCCGGCCGTCATGCCAGTGGATGATCCGCCGCACAATCGACAACCCCAAACCATGCCCGCCCGATGCCCGTGTGCGGCTGTCGTCCAGACGCAGAAATGGCGTGAAAATCCGCTCCCACGCCACTTCCGGCACACCCGGGCCGTCATCTTCGACGTCGACGCGGCAGCGCAATTGCCCGACCTGATAACTCACCGTCACCTTCGAACGTGCGTGGCGCATGGCGTTGCTCACCAGATTCTGCAATGCGCGGTGCAGATAACGCGGCTCGGCTTCCACCCAGGCATCATCGTTATCCGCCGCAGACAGGCACAAACCACGTTGCACCGTGACCTCGGCGCGCAGCGGCGCCAACTCTTCGATCACCTGATTGACCAGGGCATCCAGATCGATGCGCTGGAAGGTCAGCGCCGGCGAGCCCTGCTCCAGGCGCGCGTAGGTGAGCATTTCATCGACCAGCTTATCGAGGTCTTCGATGTCGTGATCCATGCCTTCGCGGTATTTCTCCAGCGCTTGCGGGGTGGTCGCCGAGCCGATCATCTCCAGGCCGAAACGCAGGCGCGCCACCGGCGTGCGTAATTCATGGGACACCGCGCGCACCAATTCACGCTGGATCGCCAGCAACTGTTGCAAGTGCTCGGCCATACCGTTGAACGCTGACGCCAGGCGCCCCACCGAGTCGGCACCGCGCGCCGGCACACGGGTTTCCAGGCTGCCCTTGGCAATGCGCGTGGCCGCCGCTTCGAGGCCGCGCAAACGCCGTTCGAGCTGGCGCACCAACAAATACACGATGAGGCCGATCAGACTCAGACCGAGTGCCGCAATCAGCACCAGCCATTCCGGCGGGTACGGGTTCATCTGATACAGCGGGCCGATCTCCAGCACCCACGGCGTGCCGACCATGCCGGCAAACACGCGAATCGAATCACCGCCCTTGCCCAGCGCCATCACCGTGTCGCCTTCGGCCACGCGGCGGCTCTGGTCTTCGTCCATGTCGGCGTCGTTCACCGTGACCAGGCGCAGATCGAAACCGAAGCCCTTCTCTTCCTTTATCTGCGCAAGACGCTTGGGCTGCTCGCCAACCGGCACGCGCACCAGTTCATCGGCCAGCAGGTAAATGGTCGCACGGGCCAGTTGCTCGCTGATCTGCTGCACTTCCCCTACCAACACAAGCTGCTCTTTGTCGCTGACCATTCGATAGACTTTCGCTGCGTGCGGACCAGTCTGCTCGACCAGCGCCTGGCCACGCTGCACGCGGGTGCGCTGGGACAGATCAAGATCGGTCTCGGCAAACTTCTTCAGTGCCAGCGGAATCCCCAGCAACCGCTCCCACACCAGCAACGCCCGATGGCGCTCGGTTTCGTTCATCGGTTGCAGATTGCCGGCCATCAGCGAAAACGTGCCGTGCGCGAGGCGCTCGCGATATTGCTCGCTGCGCACCTGATTGAGCAGGTTGAGCGCCAGCACGCCGAGCACCGCCACCAGAATCAAAGCGGCGCACATGCCGCCATAGATGCGCAGGAAGATCGAGTTCACAGCGGCAGGTCTACGCAGGCTTCCGGGACGAACAGGTAGCCTTTGCTGCGGATGGTCTTGATCAGGCGCGGATGGTCGGGGTCATCGCCGATTTTCGGGCGAATACGCGAAATGCGCACATCGATCGAACGGTCCTGACCGTCATAGCCAATGCCGCGCAGGGCGGTGAAAATTTCTTCGCGCGACAGAATCCGTCCGGCGTTGGACACCAGCAGCCAGAGCAGGTCGAATTCGGCGCTGGTCAGCTCGATGCCGTTGTCGCTCAGCCACGCCTCGCGCAAGGCGTTGTCGACCACCAGCGGGCCGAATTGCAGGCGACGGGATTTTTCTGCGGCCGGTTCAGGTGTGTCGCTGCGTCGCAGCAAGGCTTGAATTCGCGCCAGCAACAGACGCGGGCGCACCGGTTTGCACACGTAATCGTCGGCACCGAGATCCAGGCCCTGGATCTGATCGGCGTCGTCGGTGCGCGCGGTGAGCATCAGGATCGGACCGTCATAACGGTCGCGCACCTTGCGGCAGATGCTCAAGCCGTCTTCACCGGGCAGCATCAGGTCAAGGATCACCAGGTCCGGCTGCTCGCCGATGATCCGCGCCGCTGCCAGCGCACCGTTGCCTTCGATGTCCACGCGCAGTCCATTGGCTTGCAAGTAGTCGCGCGTCAGTTCGGCCAGTCGCTGGTCATCCTCGACGATCAATACCTGAAAGGCTTGTTGCTCCACCGGTGACCTCTGCTTTCTATTGTTATTGATAAAAGAGGAACGTCTGACTCAACACAATTCCCTGTGGGAGCGAGCAGGCTCGCTCCCACAATTTCAGATCCTCCCGACCTTTTGTCATGTTTGAGGAGGATAAGAATGTCTGTGCATGAGCCGATTGTATAAACGGCGTACAGCCAGAACACAAGTCGGTAAATGCGTTCGGACAAGGCGGTTTTTTGTGATAGGGTTCGCGCCCTTAAAAAACCGCTGAAGCGTTTTTCCCGGTGAAAAAACAGTGACGGACGGTCTAGCTCAGCAGGTTCGCGGCCTACACGCGAATTCCGGATTTCTTACACAATTTACGCACAGGTTTATCCACAGCTAGTACGTTGCAAGCACCCTTGAAACGCATTATCTTGTAGCACGGCGCAGGGAGAGACCCTACATATAGGGTTTTCCGCTTAAACGCCCAACCACATTTCAGACCTGAAACTCAAGCGATTTATTGCCGGTTTCCGGTTGAACCAAGCAAGTTTTTCAAAGCCCAAACCGCACTTGCGGATGGCATCGTTTTTCAGGTTGGAAACGACCGGAACGGTACGGGTGTTGCAGTCATTACTGTCACCTGGGAAGGAATCCGGCTCGAGCCCTGGCTCGCGGCCAAAAACTTCGGCAAGGATGCGGCGTCATTAGCCTTTTTCCTACTGGTCCGAAGTTGTTATGCCCGACGCCCGTCGGTTGTAGTGCTTCGGACCAGAACGGTGAGCACCATGATGGTGCCCAAACAAACATAGAGAATGTGGAGATCACCCCCCATGCAAACCGACACAACTCGCGAGAACCCGCAGGGCACCTTGCCGCAGGCCGCCGATTCGAATTCGGATCTGGCAGCCACCGCGCCTGGTCAACTGCGCGTGATCAAGCGTAATGGCACTGTCGTTCCTTACACCGATGACAAGATCACCGTCGCTATCACCAAAGCGTTCCTCGCAGTTGAGGGCGGCACCGCTGCCGCTTCGTCGCGAATCCACGACACCGTTGCCCGTCTGACCGAACAGGTCACCGCAACCTTCAAGCGTCGCATGCCATCGGGTGGCACCATCCACATCGAAGAAATCCAGGACCAGGTCGAACTGGCCCTGATGCGTGCCGGTGAGCAGAAAGTCGCTCGCGACTACGTGATCTACCGTGACGGTCGTTCGAAAGAACGTGCTGCCCACGCCCCGGCCGAAGAAGCGGTCAACGCGCACCCGTCGATCCGCATCACCCGTACCGACGGTAGCCTGGCGCCGCTGGACATGGGTCGTCTGAACACCATCGTCACCGAAGCCTGCGAAGGTCTGGAAGAAGTCGACGGCGACCTGATCCAGCGCGAAACCCTGAAAAACCTGTACGACGGCGTGGCCCTGACCGACGTCAACACCGCACTGGTGATGACCGCCCGTACTCTGGTCGAGCGTGAGCCGAACTACTCGTTCGTGACCGCCCGCCTGCTGATGGACACCCTGCGTGCCGAAGGTCTGGGTTTCCTCGGTGTGGCCGAAAGCGCCACTCACCACGAAATGGCCGACCTGTACGCCAAGGCACTGCCGGCCTACATCGCCAAAGGTATCGAGTTCGAACTGCTGAACCCTGTGCTGGCCTCCTTCGACCTGGAAAAACTGGGCAAGGCGATCAACCACGAGCGTGATCAGCAATTCACCTACCTGGGCCTGCAAACCCTGTACGACCGTTATTTCATCCACAAGGACGGTATCCGCTTCGAACTGCCGCAGATCTTCTTCATGCGCGTGGCCATGGGCCTGGCGATCGAAGAGAAGCAAAAAGAAGACCGTGCGATCGAGTTCTACAACCTGCTGTCGTCCTTCGACTACATGTCGTCGACCCCGACCCTGTTCAACGCCGGTACCCTGCGTCCACAGCTGTCGAGCTGCTACCTGACCACCGTGCCGGATGACCTGTCGGGCATCTACCACGCGATCCACGACAACGCCATGTTGTCGAAATTTGCTGGCGGTCTGGGCAACGACTGGACGCCGGTGCGTGCACTGGGCTCGTACATCAAGGGCACCAACGGCAAGTCGCAAGGCGTGGTTCCGTTCCTGAAAGTGGTGAACGACACCGCGGTAGCCGTTAACCAGGGTGGCAAGCGCAAAGGCGCTGTGTGTGCCTACCTGGAAACCTGGCACATGGACATCGAAGAGTTCATCGAACTGCGCAAGAACACCGGTGATGATCGTCGTCGTACCCACGACATGAACACCGCCAACTGGATCCCTGACCTGTTCATGAAGCGCGTCTTCGATGACGGCAAGTGGACCCTGTTTTCGCCATCCGAAGTGCCGGACCTGCACGACCTGACCGGTAAAGCCTTCGAAGAGCGTTACGAGTACTACGAAGCCCTGACTGAATACCCAGGCAAGGTTCGTCTGTTCAAGACCATCCAGGCTAAAGACCTGTGGCGCAAAATGCTCTCCATGCTGTTTGAAACCGGCCACCCATGGCTGACCTTCAAAGACCCGTGCAACCTGCGCAGCCCGCAGCAGCACGTCGGCGTGGTCCACAGCTCGAACCTGTGCACCGAAATCACCTTGAACACCAACAAGGACGAGATCGCCGTTTGCAACCTGGGCTCGATCAACCTGCCGAACCACATCGTGGATGGCAAGCTGGACACCGCCAAGCTGCAACGCACCGTGAACACCGCTGTGCGCATGCTCGATAACGTGATCGACATCAACTACTACTCGGTGCCACAAGCGAAGAACTCCAACTTCAAGCACCGTCCGGTCGGTCTGGGCATCATGGGCTTCCAGGACGCTTTGTACCTGCAGCACATTCCTTACGGTTCCGACGCTGCCGTCGAGTTCGCCGACAAGTCGATGGAAGCGGTCAGCTACTACGCGATCCAGGCTTCCTGCGACCTGGCTGACGAGCGCGGCGCGTACGAGACGTTCCAGGGTTCGCTGTGGTCCAAAGGCATCCTGCCGCTGGATTCGCAACAGATCCTGATCGAGCAACGTGGCCAGAAGTACATCGATGTCGACCTGAACGAATCCCTGGACTGGGCACCGGTTCGCGCCCGTGTACAGAAAGGCATTCGTAACTCGAACATCATGGCCATCGCACCGACCGCGACCATCGCCAACATCACCGGCGTCTCGCAGTCGATCGAACCGACCTACCAGAACCTCTATGTGAAATCGAACCTGTCGGGCGAATTCACCGTGATCAACCCGTACCTGGTTCGCGACCTCAAGGCTCGCGGCCTGTGGGACTCGGTCATGATCAACGACCTGAAGTACTACGACGGTTCGGTTCAGCAGATCGAGCGCATCCCGCAAGAACTCAAAGAGCTCTACGCGACTGCCTTCGAAGTGGACACCAAGTGGATCGTTGACGCCGCCAGCCGTCGTCAGAAGTGGATCGACCAGGCCCAGTCGCTGAACCTGTACATCGCCGGCGCATCGGGCAAGAAGCTCGACGTGACCTACCGCATGGCCTGGTACCGTGGCCTGAAAACCACTTACTACCTCCGTGCCCTGGCCGCGACCAGCACCGAGAAATCGACCATCAACACCGGCAAGCTGAACGCTGTTTCCAGCGGCGGCAACCACGGCGACGATTCGGTTCTGGCTGCTCCTGCCGGTCCTGCTCCAGTGCCAAAGGCTTGCGCAATTGACGAGCCGGATTGCGAAGCTTGCCAATAAGCTGAGCGCTCAGGCGTTGCGAGACGCCTGATACTCTCCGGGCAAAAGAAACCCCCGACAGACTTCTGGTTTGTCGGGGGTTTTCTTTTGTCTGGAGTAAAAACCGAAGTAAAAAAAACGGCGAAACCTGAATGCAGGCTTCGCCGTTTTTATGCATGCAACGCCTTTGTCAGACTGCGAATGACTCGGACATCGCCTGTCCTACGACAGGAATGGTGAAGGACTCACCGTTGTTGGTGAAAAAGGTTTCAATGGTATTACCGCCCTTGTACCAGTCCTTCAGGAACACGCCGGAGTCCAAGTTGCCGCTTTGCAGATCGGCGGCATTGAAGACGTAGGCGCCAAGATCGTTCTGGACGATCCGCACATCACTGACACTCTGAATGTTCTTGAGGGTGACGGTATCAACCCCCGATGTGCCTGTGTCCTGAATGCCTACCATGGTTTTCGAGTACACGACATAGGCATCACCACCCTCACCGCCCAAGGCATCACCCGAGCCGCGCAAGTTCAACGTATCAAAACCTGCACCACCCTGGAGTTCATAGCCGTAACCGGTACCCGTCAAGGTATCGTTGCCGTCACCACCATAGGCAATCCCGGCCGACACGGTGATGTTGTCGTTGCCTGCCTCACCATAAAGAACACTGCCAGTATCGTTATCGGCACTACGCATGGTGTCATTGCCGTTACCGCCGTAGAGCGTATCAGCCTGGACACCACTGATAGCTGTTGGCCCGAAAGCGCCGATATCAGTGACCGTATCGCCGTAAATAAAATCATCACCCTCGCCGCCGTAGATAATGTCGTTACCCGCACCACCCTCAAGCTTGTTCGAATAGGCGTTGCCAGTCAGCGTGTCATTGAATGCCGATCCCATCAGGTTATCGATGTTGATCAACACGTCACCTTGAGCGTCGCCTCCTGCGACTGTGCCATCCAACAAGTTGATCTGAACGCCACCAGTACTGGTCAAGTACCAAGCGCCATCACCTCGACCAACCCCCGTCAATAGATCCGCACCAGCGCCACCGACGAAATTCTCCGCCCCTGCCGCGCTGCCGGTAAAGCTGTCGGCCTGCGCCGTGCCCTGGAATATTTCGATCGACGTGTAAATATCGCCAGCGGCAGCCCCGGTGAAAACAGGCGCCCCCAAATCCAGGGTGATACCCGCAGTTTCGCTGGCAAAACTCACCAAATCCATACCACTACCACCGTTGAAGCGATTGACTCCCGCATCCCCGACAAACGCATCACCAAAGTTCGAACCAATGATCGCTTCAATATTGGTGTAAACATCGCCGGCAGCAATTCCGGTGTGGATCCCCGTTTTAGTATTGATGCTCACGCCCTTGTCGGCATCGGCATAACTGACCGTATCAAAACCATCTCCACCAATGAGTTGGTCCGCCCCTGCACCACCGAACAGCGTGTCATCGCCAGCCCCGCCCGTGATGATGTTGTCGGAAGCATTGCCGTATGCAGTGAAATTGCCAGTCCCGGTGAAGTTCAAGCGCTCGATTTCCACGCTCAATCGGTAGGTATTTTGGTTAGTGCGCACTTCATCATCACCGCCACCCGCCATTTCCACCACGTTCTGGCTGGCCGAACCATTGATGATGTACACGTCGTTACCGGCGCCGCCGTAGAAAGTCGTGGTACCCAACGACGCGGTGAACACGTCGTTGTAGTTCGAGCCCACGATGTTTTCAAAATCGGAGAACGTGTCGCCTTGGGCGTCGCCACCCAGACCGGTGCCCGCTCGCGCACTGGTCATGGTGATGTTCACGGCCTGTTCCGACTGCGAGTAGCTCAGCATGTCGATGCCGTTGTAACCGTCGAGGTTGTCGGCGGCTGCGCTGGCGTAAAAGGTGTCACCGTAGTTCGAACCCCGGTAGCTTTCGATCCCGACAAAGGTATCGCCCGCTGCAAAACCGGTGTGTACACCAGTCTTCAGGTTCAGGGTAACTGCAACGCTGTTGGGCACATCCTCATAGCTGGCGATATCGAAGCCGGCACCACCAATCAGTTGGTCGGCGCCTGCGCCGCCCATCAAGATATCGTTGCCGGCACCGCCGGTGATGACGTTGTCAGAGGCATTGCCGCGACCGATGAAGTTGCCAGTACCGGTAAACGTCAGACGTTCGACTTCGTTGACCAGGGTGATGTTGCTCAGCGTGGTGCGCACTTCATCATCACCGCCACCCGCCATTTCCACCACGTTCTGGCTGGCCGAACCATTGATGATGTACACGTCGTTACCGGCGCCGCCGTAGAAAGTCGTGGTACCCAACGACGCGGTGAACACGTCGTTGTAGTTCGAGCCCACGATGTTTTCAAAATCGGAGAACGTGTCGCCTTGGGCGTCGCCACCCAGACCGGTGCCCGCTCGCGCACTGGTCATGGTGATGTTCACGGCCTGTTCCGACTGCGAGTAGCTCAGCATGTCGATGCCGTTGTAACCGTCGAGGTTGTCGGCGGCTGCGCTGGCGTAAAAGGTGTCACCGTAGTTCGAACCCCGGTAGCTTTCGATCCCGACAAAGGTATCGCCCGCTGCAAAACCGGTGTGTACACCAGTCTTCAGGTTCAGGGTAACTGCAACGCTGTTGGGCACATCCTCATAGCTGGCGATATCGAAGCCGGCACCACCAATCAGTTGGTCGGCGCCTGCGCCGCCCATCAAGATATCGTTGCCGGCACCGCCGGTGATGACGTTGTCAGAGGCATTGCCGCGACCGATGAAGTTGCCAGTACCGGTAAACGTCAGACGTTCGACTTCGTTGACCAGGGTGATGTTGCTCAGCGTGGTGCGCACTTCATCATCACCGCCACCCGCCATTTCCACCACGTTCTGGCTGGCCGAACCATTGATGATGTACACGTCGTTACCGGCGCCGCCGTAGAAAGTCGTGGTACCCAACGACGCGGTGAACACGTCGTTGTAGTTCGAGCCCACGATGTTTTCAAAATCGGAGAACGTGTCGCCTTGGGCGTCGCCACCCAGACCGGTGCCCGCTCGCGCACTGGTCATGGTGATGTTCACGGCCTGTTCCGACTGCGAGTAGCTCAGCATGTCGATGCCGTTGTAACCGTCGAGGTTGTCGGCGGCTGCGCTGGCGTAAAAGGTGTCACCGTAGTTCGAACCCCGGTAGCTTTCGATCCCGACAAAGGTATCGCCCGCTGCAAAACCGGTGTGTACACCAGTCTTCAGGTTCAGGGTAACTGCAACGCTGTTGGGCACATCCTCATAGCTGGCGATATCGAAGCCGGCACCACCAATCAGTTGGTCGGCGCCTGCGCCGCCCATCAAGATATCGTTGCCGGCACCGCCGGTGATGACGTTGTCAGAGGCATTGCCGCGACCGATGAAGTTGCCAGTACCGGTAAACGTCAGACGTTCGACTTCGTTGACCAGGGTGATGTTGCTCAGCGTGGTGCGCACTTCATCATCACCGCCACCCGCCATTTCCACCACGTTCTGGCTGGCCGAACCATTGATGATGTACACGTCGTTACCGGCGCCGCCGTAGAAAGTCGTGGTACCCAACGACGCGGTGAACACGTCGTTGTAGTTCGAGCCCACGATGTTTTCAAAATCGGAGAACGTGTCGCCTTGGGCGTCGCCACCCAGACCGGTGCCCGCTCGCGCACTGGTCATGGTGATGTTCACGGCCTGTTCCGACTGCGAGTAGCTCAGCATGTCGATGCCGTTGTAACCGTCGAGGTTGTCGGCGGCTGCGCTGGCGTAAAAGGTGTCACCGTAGTTCGAACCCCGGTAGCTTTCGATCCCGACAAAGGTATCGCCCGCTGCAAAACCGGTGTGTACACCAGTCTTCAGGTTCAGGGTAACTGCAACGCTGTTGGGCACATCCTCATAGCTGGCGATATCGAAGCCGGCACCACCAATCAGTTGGTCGGCGCCATCGCCGCCGATCAATAGATCATTACCGTCCCCGCCATTCAAGACATCATTGCCAGCCAAACCGCTTATCTGATCATCGCCCGCAGTGCCGAGCAGATTATCTGCACCAGTGGTCCCGTTAATTATCGCCATTACATCATCCTTGTGTTTTTGTGTTGGAAACTACGTTGAAACTAGGTAGAAGCTTCCTGATTTCCATATGGCCATACAGTGTCCTGGCTCAATGAAGCAGGTTGTGCAAAGTTTTGACGCGAAGGTCCTCTACTGGACGGGGTTGCAACTTCCGAACCATAAATTCCGACAAACGGTTCAATGGTGAATGTAAATTTAGCAACGCGCATAAAAAAACCGACGCTCTGGCGTCGGTTTTCAGTGCAGCTCTCAGATCACATCAAGTCATCTGAATGATGGTCTGCATGATGGTGCTCTGAGTGGAGATGGTCTTGGCGTTCGCCTGATAGTTGCTCTGGCCTTTGATCAGGTCCACCAGCTCGTTGGTCAGGTTGACGTTCGACTCTTCCAGCGAGTTGGAAGCAATCGAACCCAAAGTACCGGTTTCCGGAGCGTCGTAGCCCGGGATACCCGAAGCGAACGTCTCTTTCCAGCTGGTGCCACCGATAGCCTGCAGGCCTTGTTCGTTGGTGAAGCTGGCCAGCGCAACCTGGCCGATGGCCTTGCTCTGGTTGTTGCTGAAGTTGGCGAACAACGTACCGGTGCCGTCGATGGTCAGGTTGGTGATCTGGCCAGTGGCGTAACCGTCCTGAGTCGGGATCGAACGCGCGGTGTCAGCGTTGTACTGAGTGGTCTTGGACATGGAGATGGTCACGCCAGCCGTGTTGGCTGCTGCGCCGTTAGGTACAAAGTTACCGTTGACCACGTTGCCCGGCTTCCAATTGGCCAGCTTCAAGTCGCTGCTGATGATCGGATTGGCCGGATCCGCCGGGTTAGGTGTGCTGACCTGAGTCAGATTGCCCGAACTGTCAAACGTCAGTGTCGAAGCAGTTGGAGGCGTCGTGAGTGGATTGCTACCGGTTGCATCCGGATTACGCCCGTCCACCAGGGTGTAAACCTTCCAAGTGTTTTGGCCGGTTTTCACCATGTACTGATCCATGACGTGCGAGTTGCCCTGCGAGTCGTAGATCGGAGTGCTGAAGCTCTTCGTGTACGTCTCAAGCTTGCTTGGGTCGAACTTGACGGCGTTGGTGCCGGTATCAACGATCACCGGCGCAGTCGAGTTCAAGTTGATGCTCGACGTCACCAGGGAAGTCGATTTCGGCGCCAGGTTCGAGGTATCAATCTTCAGGTCGGTCAACACGCCGTTGATGATCTTGCCATTGGCGTCAACACCGTAACCCTGCAGGCGCGAGGTGTAGTCGGTGTTGGTGATGTAACCGGCGTTGTCGACCTTGAACGTACCGGCACGGGTGTAGGACACCGAGCCATTGTTGCTCATGGTGAAGAAGCCCGAACCGTTGATGCCCATGTCCAGCACGTTACCGGTGTTGTTGATGTCACCCTGGGTGAACTGCTGGGACACGTTGGCCAGGCGCACGCCGTTGCCGATCACTTTGCTGCCGCTACCCAGGCGAGTGGCCGAGTAGACGTCTTCGAATTCTGCACGGGACGATTTGAAACCGGCGGTCGCGACGTTGGCGATGTTGTTGCCGGTCACGTCCAGTTGTTTGTTGGCTGCATAGAGACCGCTAAGGCCGATATTGAAAGACATATTCCACTCCTTTGTGCCGGTTAGTCGGCTCTATATACCAATGGTTTGTACTTTGGACAGGGCAACGGTGCCCTTGCCGGACAGGTTGAGCATCAGCTCGCCGCCGGTCTGGCTGATCGTCACGCTGGTGACGGTGGCCGGCAGGTAGGTCGCCATATCGGTCGATGTGCCATTGATCGATGCGTTGGCCTTGACGGTATAAGTACCGGTCTTGACCACATTGCCGTCCTTGTCCTTGCCGTCCCAGGTGAAGCTCGCGGCGCCTGCGGCACGACTGCCCAGATCGATGGTGCGAACCACCGTGCCGCTGCTGTCGGTGATGCTGACGGTGCCGCCGGCAATCGACGACGGAACGGTGACCGAACCGGTCATGCCTTTGCTCGGATCGTCGAGCTGAACCGAGTTGGTCTGCACGATGACGTTGCGGCCCACCAGCGACGATGCCTGCAAGGCTTGCGACGAGTTGTAGTTGCCAGCAAGGCCACTCACGGTGGAGTTCAGCGTAGTGATGCCTTCCAGGCTACTGAACTGCGCCAATTGGGCAACGAATGCGCTGTTGTCCTGCGGATCGAGCGGGTTCTGGTTTTTCAGCTGAGTAACCAGCAATTGCAGGAACGCGTCCTTGCCCAGGGCCTGGCCGCCGGTGGCGCTGTTGGTCGCCGAGGCGATGCCGCCGGTCGTCGAACTGCTGGCCTTCTTCGACGAGTTGGCCAGGATGTCGTTCATGCTCAAGCTGCTGGTGGTATCGGAAACACTCATGGCAGTCGCCCCTTATTACTGACCGAGGGTCAGTACCTTCTGCATCATGGTTTTGGCGGTGTTCATCATTTCGGCGTTGGTCTGGAACGAACGGCTCGCGGAAATCATGTCAGCCATTTCTTCCACCACGTTGACGTTCGGGTAGTAGACGTAGCCTTTGGCGTCAGCCGCCGGATGATTCGGCTCGTAGCGCGCTTCGAGGTTGCTTTGATCTTCGACCACACCGAGCACCTGCACGCCTTGACCGGCGGCGTCTTGGCTCTGGAACAGCGAGTTGCTGCCGCTGTTCTGGCCGCCCTGGAACATGGTGGCGAATACCGGGTGACGGGCGCGGTAGGTCTGGTCGATGCTCGACGAGACGGTCTCGGCGTTGGCGATGTTCGACGCAACGGTGTTCAGACGCGTGGTTTGTGCGCTCATGCCGCTGCCGGCAATGTTGAAAACGCTGGACAGGGACATGAATTACTCTCCGCGCAGGGCTGACACCAGCCCTTTGAATTTGCTGTTGAGCAGGGTGAAGCTGGCCTGGAAGCCGACGGCGTTTTCCGCGTAGTTCGACTGTTCCAGTTGGGCGTCCACGGTGTTCTGGTCGATCGAAGGTTGCATCGGCGTGCGATACATCAGCGATTCGTCGCCGTTGCCCAGGCCTTCAGCTTCGATGTGACGGCTGTTGGTCATGTTCAGGGCGATGGTGCCGTTGGCGTTTTTCTGGGTCTGTGCTTCAAGCACTTTGGAGAAGTCCAGATCCCGCGCCTTGTAGTTCGGGGTATCGGCGTTGGCGATGTTGTTGGCCAGCACTTCGGCACGCTGGGCGCGGAAGCCCAATGCCTTTTCGTGAATGCCGAGCGCTTTATCGAAGCTGATGCTCATGTCGGGAACCTTCAGGTGACCGGTTTTTCGTAACTGAGCTTTAGCAAGCGCCGTGCCAAGCCACAAAACCCCCATAAACCGGGGCTTTGCCGGAAGTCGGCAAAGCGGCAATGCCAGAAAAGCGGCAACCGGTTTCCGCCGGATGCCGCTTTTCTGCCGCTTGCCGTCCCATCACTATCACCGCCGGACAACTGTGGGAGCGAGCTTGCTCGCGAAGGCGGTGTGTCAGCCGATGCAAATGCAGAATGTGACGGCCTCTTCGCGAGCAAGCTCGCTCCCACAGGGATTTTTGGTGTTAAGGAGAATTTCTTCGGGCATAAAAAAACGGCAGGCCTTTGCGGGCCTGCCGTTTTTTGTGTTGCCGATGCAATCACTTCGCCTGGTAAATGATCCCCGGACTGCACTGCACCATCTGGTAATGGTCCGGCAACCCGTTCAGCGCTTCGGAAGCGCCAAGGAACAGATAACCGCCCGGCTTCAACGTGCTGTGAATGCGCAACAGGATGTCTTTCTTCACTTCGGCAGAGAAGTAGATCAACACGTTGCGGCAGAACACGATGTCAAACTTGCCCAGCGCGGCATAGCTGTCGAGCAGGTTGAACGAGCGGAACTCCACGCGATTCTTGATCGGCGCCTTGATCACCCAGCGCCCCGGCCCTTTCGGGTCGAAGTAACGCTGCAAACGTTCCGGCGACAAACCACGACCGATCGCCAGGCTGTCGTACTCGCCGGTCTTGCAGTTGGTCAGCATCAGGCCAGACAGATCAGTGGCAACGATCTGCACGCCCATCTTCAACTGACCGAGGTTGGTGCGCTCGAACTCGTCGATCGACATCGACAGCGAGTACGGTTCCTGGCCCGACGAGCACGCCGCCGACCAGATCCGCAGACGCTGGTTGGGGCTGGCCTTGATCGCTTCAGGCAGCACCTTGTTCTTCAAGACTTCAAACGGATAGGTATCACGAAACCACAAGGTTTCGTTGGTCGTCATGGCATCGACCACCTGCTCGCGCAAACCGCTGCGCGGCTGGGTCTGGATGCGCTGAACCAGCTCACCCAGGGATTTGATGCCTTGCTGCTCCATCAGTTTGTTGAGACGGCTCGAGACCAGGTACTGCTTGTTTTCACCGAGCAAAATGCCACAGGCTTTTTCCAGGAAGACCCGGAACTGTTCGAAATCCAAATTACCCGTAGACAATGATGCCGCCTCTTAAATCGTGTTGACTGCCAGGGACAAAACGCCCCTAGCTGATATCTGCTGCTTTGATCCGGTCGACTACCCGGGATGCCAGGTCATCAGGGCGGAATTTGGCTAAAAAGTCATCGGCACCGACTTTCTTGACCATCGCCTGATTGAATACCCCGGACAACGAAGTATGCAGGATGATGTGAAGCTTTTGCATGCGCGCGTCGCCGCGGATTTCCGCCGTCAGGGTGTACCCGTCCATCTCCGGCATCTCGATGTCGGAAATCATCATCAGGAACTCTTCTTCCGGCTTCTTGCCTTCATCGACCAGCTTGCGCAGGTAATCCAGCGCCTGCTTGCCGTCGTTCAGCGCCACCACTTCGACACCGATCGTCTGTAGACAACGCGTGACCTGCTTGCGCGCCACCGACGAGTCATCGACCGTCAAGACACGCAACGACAGTGCCTTGGTCTGGGTCTCGACATCGACCACGCCCACCGAAATCGCTTCCGGTGTCGGCGCAACTTCCGCCAGCACTTTCTCGACGTCGATGATTTCGACTAACTGATTGTCCACTCGAGTCACAGCGGTCAGGTAGTGATCGCGACCCGTGCCCTTGGGCGGTGGATGAATC
This sequence comes from Pseudomonas sp. 43A, assembly GCF_013363935.1. Classification (NCBI taxonomy): domain Bacteria; kingdom Pseudomonadati; phylum Pseudomonadota; class Gammaproteobacteria; order Pseudomonadales; family Pseudomonadaceae; genus Pseudomonas; species Pseudomonas sp. 43A. Next base: position 2,066,594 of record NZ_CP054880.1, on the reverse strand, counting down.
TCTTCCCAGTTCATGTTGACGATGCGCTCCACCGAGCGGACCAGGAAACCCTGGGTCTTGGTGTTGTACTCCGTGATGATCACGAACGGGTTGTTCTTGTCTTTCAACGCTCCGGAACCGGTGGCCATTGCCAGATCAAGGATCGGAATGGTTGCCCCCCGGATATTTGCCACCCCGCACACGACAGGACTGGACTTGGGCATCAACGTCAGCGACGGGCATTGCAACACTTCCCGTACCTTGAACACGTTGATTCCATAGAGCTGCTGACCGTCAAGACGGAACAACAACAGCTCCAGGCGATTCTGCCCTACCAGTTGCGTGCGCTGGTTCACCGAATCCATTACACCAGCCATGCCCAGACTCCTACACCAACGCCAAGTGTTGTTGCGACGCACATTCATTGCTAAACGGCACGGCGCTTGCTTTTTAACTCGTATGAACGCTCAAACGACATTTTTCCGACACCTGACCTCCCGCGCTCGCAAAAGCCTTTGCGCGATGTCAGCCGTCTGCTGCTTTTTCGCTGGCAGCCCTGCCATTGCTGATGCGGTTACCTTGCCTGACATGCTTATCGGCGTCACTCAGGGCTTTCTTGAGTTCACCGTAGAAGACTATCTGGCTACCAGTCAAACGGAAGGCCGCTACGAAATCGAAGTAAACCAGCTCGACCCCCGTATGCGCATGCCTATGTGCGACAAGGAATTGACAGCCACGCTGGAGAGTCCGGCACGCCCGCTGGGCCGGGTTACCGTGAAGGTTCGCTGCGAAGGCGCCTCGCCATGGACCGTGTTCGTGCCCGCTCAAGTCCGCCTGTTTCGCGAGATTGTGACCACCACCCGACCGCTCAAACGTGCCGGGATTATCGAACCACAGGACGTGACCCTGCGTGAGCGCGACGTGAGCACGATCAACCAAGGCTTTCTGACCTCGGTAGACGAAGCGATCGGGCAGAAATTGACCCGACCAACGGTAGCCGATCAGGTCATTACCCTGGTTCATCTGGAACAGGCGGAAGTCATTCGCAAAGGTGATCAAGTGGTCATCACCGCCCGCAGCGGCACGCTCGCCGTGCGCATGCCCGGTGAAGCGCTGGCCAATGGCGGTTTGAAAGAGCAGATCCGCGTGAAAAACCTCAACTCGCAACGGGTCATCAAGGCGCAAGTCACCGCGCCGGGCCAAGTGGAAGTGGCGATGTAGAAAACTGGCGCTGACCTCGGCTGTTCCCTAAACTGTGCCGCAGCAGGACACGCGCCGGCGCATGCAAGGCTCATTGTAAATGTGCCTAAAGTTTTCCAGGGGATGGCCGAAAACATGGCAAGCGTCCAAATTCCCAGAGGTTTTTATCATGGTCATCGATTTCAGCCGTTTGAACAGCTCCTCGTCACTTACGGGCAGTACACGTACCAGCAACGCCAAGGAAACCGCCGAAACCGGCACCTCCGCGCCGCTGAATACCCCGGCCGAACAGGCCAGTACCGCAAAAAGCGGGGAATCGGTACACCTCAGCAATGAGGCTCAACAGTTGCAGAAGGTCACTGACAAGCTGCGCGATCAACCTGCTGTCGACAAAGCCCGTGTGGCCGAGTTGAAAGCCGCGATTGCCGATGGCAGCTATAAAGTCGACAGCAACCGTGTAGCCAGCAAACTGCTCAACTTCGAAGCCCAGCGCTAGGCCTTTGCCTGCGCCAGGCTTTTGGACGCTTAAAACCCAAGGCCAGCCATGCACGACACTAATTTATTGCAATTGATCAACGACGACTTTGCTCCAGCTCAACAATTGCTGGAGTTGTTGCAAACCGAATCCCTCGCGTTGCACGGTCGCGACATGCCCCTGCTGGAAGAAATTCTGGCGCACAAACAGGCGTTGATCATTCTGCTTGAACAGCATGGCCGCAAGCGCAGTGAAATCCTCGCCAGCCTCAATCTGCCGACTGATCGTACAGGTCTTGAGCAATTGGCTGGCCAGTCGAGCATTGGCGAGCAGTTGTTGACGCAAGGCGACGCATTGACCGATCTGATCGCTCAATGCCAGGCCGCCAACCTCAAGAATGGTCAGTCGATCCAGATCCAGCAGGCCGCCACGACCAATCAGCTGAAGATCCTCACGGGTGGTGAAGCGCCGGCGCTGTATAACGCCAGCGGTACTTTTGCCAAACCCGCCACACCGCGTCCGCTCAGCCAGGCATGAGCCGTTGATGCGCCAGCTCTATCAACCCGCGGAACATGCTGGCAAAATGCTGGCTAGTCGTCATATTTTGTCTGGAGATTGATAAACCGTGTCCAACGCCCTCAGCGCGGATGATGCTCCGCAGCCCCCTAAGGTGCTTACCACGCCACTGGAAATCTCCAGCAACCTGCGCCAGCTGCAAGAAAGCCACGATCCGCTGATCATCACCTTTCATGAGCGCAGCCAGCGCTTCCAGAGCTACCTGATCAAAGTTGACCGCGACAGCGCTTCGATCGCACTGGACGAGATGATCCCGCGTGATGGCGAACGCTTTCTGCTGGCCGGCGAGCCGTTCAAGGTCGAAGGTTTTCATGACGGTGTGCGCATTGCCTGGGAATGCACCGGCACACTGAACATCGAAGAGTCCGAAGGTGATCGTTTCTACACCGGCGAACTGCCGACCGAAGTGGTTTACCACCAGCGCCGCAATGCTTTCCGCGCCGCGCTGAAATTGACTGATCTGGTCAGCGTTGAACTGGGCGGCGAAAAGCTCAAGGCGCCGATCAACGGCAAACTGCTGGATATCTCCGCGACCGGCTGCAAGCTGCGCTTCGAAGGCGATATCACTGATCGTCTGCAATTGGGTCAGGTCTATGACCGTCTGATCGCCCCGCCGCTGTTCGGCAACCAGCCGACCTCCGTCGAACTGCGCTATCTGCACTTCGAAGAAAAACTCAACATCACCTTTGCCGGCCTGCGCTTCCACAACATCAGTGGTCAGGCCGCGCGCAACGTTGAGCGTTTCGTTTATCAGTTGCAACGTGAAGCACGCCGTTTCGATAAAGACGATATGTGATTCTTAGCGACAATAAAAAGGGCAGTCCCTGGCGGGGCTGCCCTTTTTTACGCGCGCTGTGTTTTGTTCAGTTCAGGGTCTGCCACCGCTGAGATCAGGCGCAGGATTATCGGTATCCGGTTCGACTTCTGCCGCAGGCTCTGCCTGAGTAGCAGGTTCAGGCTCGGGATTTGCCGGCGTCTGCACAGGGTCCTGCACCATCTGCTCCTGCACCACCTGCTCGTCGACCCGAGGGTCGAGGGCAGCCACCAGTGGCGAGCTGGACATGCTGTCCGGCATGGCCACGTGATGCAGCGGCGCGTCGTCGACCTGATGCAGATTGGTCACGGCTTTCGGCCGGATCCGCCACACCAGCACCAGCGCGAAGAAGCTGAAGAACGCATACAGGCTCTGGCTGCCGAACAGCTTCATCAGCACACCCGCCAGCAACGGCCCGATGCTCGCGCCGACCCCATAGGTCACCAACAACATTGCTGTCAGCGACACCCGGCGATCCCCTTCCACGTGGTCATTGGAGAATGCCACCGCCAGTGGATACAGACAGAACTGCACCAGCGAACAGAGAAAGCCAACCCCGAACAGCACCTCAAGCGGCACCTGCGGCAACACCGCCAACGGCAATGCCGCCACCGCCAGGAACCCGGCAAAGCAGCGAATCAGCAGCGCCCGGTCATAGCGGTCAGACAGCCAGCCCAACGGCCACTGCACCAGCAAACCGGCAAAGATGCAGCTACCCATGAACAGACCGACCTGCTCGGTCGACAGCCCCTGTTGCGAGGCATACAACGGCGCCAGACCGTAGAACGAGCCGATGATCAAACCGGCGCCCAGCACCGTACTCAACGACTGCGGCACCCGCTTGATAAAGAAGCGCGGCTCCATCGGCGCCGGATGCAGCGGCGCCGGGTGAATCCTTCGAGTCAATGTCACAGGCACCAGACACAGCGCGAAGCACAGCGCGACCAGCATCAGCAGTTCAAGACCCAAGCCCGGGTGCATGACCAGAATCAGTTGACCGAGCACCAGACCAAGGTATGAAGCGATCATGTAACCGCTGAACACCAGGCCACGCTGATTGGCGTCCGCCTGCTCGTTGAGCCAGCTCTCGATCACCATGTATTGGCACATCATGCCCAGACCGACGATGGTCCGCAGCACCAGCCACGCCGGCAGCCAATCGACCAGACCATGGCCAAGCACCGCCGCACCGACGATCCCGGCACACGCTGAATAAGCACGGATATGCCCGACCCGGGCGATCAGCCGGTGACCGATCTTGCCGCCCAGCACCAGGCCGAAATAGTTGGCCGCCATCAGCGCACCGACCCAGAGGCCGTCGACGTTGTCAGCGGCCAGACGCAAGGCCAGATAAGTGGATAGAAGGCCCGAGCCGATCAACATCATCAGCGAGGCGAAATACAGCGCTCGAAAGGATTTCCAGATTTGGCGCATCGGCGTTCCGAGCGGCTCCTTGCAGTAAATACCGGGCTATCAAACGATAGCCCGATGGCGACAGTTCGTCAGGCCTGGGCTGCTAGAACACGCCGTTCCCAGGGAGTGATTTCATCAAAGAAGCTGGTCAACTCCATGGTCTTCGAAGCGATGTAGCCTTCGATGAACTCCTGTCCGAACAGTTCCCTCGCCAATTGGCTACGTTTCAGACGTTCGAGCGCGGCGTGTAAGGTACACGGCAGCGAAAGATTGTCCGGCACCTCGAACTCCCCCTGAATCGCCTCGGTCGGTTCCAACTCGTGCTCGATCCCATGCAAACCGGCGGCCAGACTGGCAGCGATTGCCAGATACGGATTGGCATCGGCACCCGGCAAGCGGTTCTCGACCCGTCGAGCAACCGGCGAACTCGCCGGAATTCGCAGACCCGCCGCACGGTTGTCGTGGGACCAGCACGCGTTATTCGGTGATGCGTACGGATGGCACAGACGCTGATAGGAGTTCACGTTTGGGGCAAACAACGCGGTGAAATCAGCCATGCCTGCCTGCTGCCCACCAATGAAGTGGCGGAACATCGCCGTCGGCTCACCCTGCTCGTCACTGAAGACATTCTTGCCGCTGCGGCTGTCGACGATGCTCTGGTGAATGTGCATCGAACTGCCCGGCGTGTGCGCCAGCGGCTTGGCCATGCACACCACGCTCAGGCCGTGCTTGAGCGCGACTTCCTTGAGCAGGTGCTTGAACAGGAATGTCTGGTCGGCGAGCAACAGCGGATCGCCGTGCAGCAGATTGATCTCGAACTGGCTGACGCCCATCTCATGCATGAAGGTATCGCGCGGCAGGCCGAGGGCCGCCATGCATTTATAGACTTCATTGAAGAACGGCCGCAGACCGTTATTGGAACTGACGCTGAACGCCGACTGGCCATCCTCGCGGCGACCATCGAGGCCAACCGGTGGACGGAACGGCTGAGTCGGATCGCTGTTCGGCGCGAACACGAAGAATTCCAGTTCTGTGGCCACCACCGGCGCCAGACCGCGTGCCGCATACCGAGCGATGACCGCTTTGAGTTGCCCCCGGGTCGACAGATTGGAGCTTTCGCCGGTCAGTTCATCGGCGTCGCAAATGGCCAAGGCACGCGGGTCGTCACTCCATGGCAAACGATGGATCTGGGTCGGTTCGGCAATCAGCGCAAGATCGCCGTCATCACTGCCGTAAAACCGCGCGGCCGGGTAACCGCCCATGATGCATTGCAGCAGCACACCCCGCGCCAGCTGCAGACGCCGCCCTTCGAGAAAACCCTCGGCGGTCATCACCTTGCCCCGAGGTACGCCGTTCAAATCCGGCGTGACACATTCAATCTCATCAATGCCCGTCAGTCGCTGCGCGAGTGAACGCTGGCCATCGCTTGTCATGACGCAATCCTTGTTATTGTGCGAGCCGCGAACGGCGACCCGTACAAAATAGGCTCCGGCTGTTCGGAATATCAAGCAGCGTCAAACAAAAACCCGTGTCACGGCAGATAAAGGCTGAACACCCCGCCGCCGAGCGGTCCGCCGTTGCTGATTTCGGTGCGACCTTCGACGCCATTACGCTGATGCAGCGCGGCGATGCGATTGGCGAAGTACAGGCCAAGCCCGGTGCTGCCGCTGCTGTGATTGATGCCCTGCACGTAATCGGCCTGACGTTCAAGCATCTCGACCGGATAGCCGTCGCCGTCATCATTGATGCTCAGCACCAATTGCCCGGCTTCGTCGCTGACGGTGATCAGCAACGATTCGCGCGCATAACGAATCGCGTTGTTGATGCAGTTGCCCAGCACCGAGGCGATCAGCTCGCGATCGAAGAAACCCAGCGGGCTCAGCGGATCGACTTCATAGGTGGCGACGATGCCGCGACTGGCGAACACCTCTTGATGCGCCGCCAGTTGCGCCTCGATGAAATCGTCGAGTTCGTGATAGGCCGGTTGCAGCGGCATCTGGTTAACGCCGAGCTTATACAACCCGAGCAACTGCACCAGCATGCCGTTGAGGTGGGCGAACTCGAAGTCGATCACGCCCGGCTCCGTGCCTTCGCGCAGCTCTTGCGGCAACCGCGCCAGCCATTGGCTGTGGGCCTGCATGAGCATGGCCAGCGAGTTCTTCATGTCGTGGACGGTGGAGGCGATCACCGTGGAAAAATCCAGAGATTGCTCGTCGTGGTTCATTCGCCAAACGCCTTGCTTTTCAGCTTCTGATAACGCGCAAAACGCGCGTCGGTGTCGGGCATCAGGCCAACCATTTTCAGGCAGGCCCGACATTCTTCCAGCTCCGCCGACGGCACACTGGTGTCGGTGCCGTGGAGCAGCGACTGGGCCATGTTCAGCGCGATACTGATGTTCTTCGGTTGCATCTTCAGCGCCTTGCGGAACACCTCGCGGGCCTCCACCAGATTGCCGGTCTTGTACACACGCACGCCCTGACGGTTGAGGTCGGCGGCGGCGTTGCTGGAACTGAGGATCGTCGGATCATCGGTGAGCTTGGCGATGTCTTTCATCACCGCCGGATCGTCGCCGTAGATTTCCGCACAGCTCTTGAGCATCGAAGTGCCCGCCTCGGCCTGACCAAGCATCTGCAACTGTTTGGCGACCAACAGCGCCGCCTCCGGACTCATGAATTGCTCCATACCGTCGAGGCGCATCATGGCTTGCTCGGTGAGCTTGTCGGCAGTCTCGGCATCGTTGAGCAGCAGGCTGGTGGCCTTCATCAGGCGTGCACGAATCTGCAGGCCCGGGTCGGTCGGGTTCTCTTTGGCCACGGCGCTGAGGGTGGTGTTGATCTCCAGCCGCGTGCGCGTGTCGAGACCGCGCTCACTGCCCTTGCTGATCAGCGCATGGGCGAGACCGAGGTTGCTTTCCGGGTCCTTGAAGCGTGACTGCGCGCCTTGCGACACCGCTTGACGATAGGCGCGCGAAGCGGTTTCGAAATCCTCGTTGGTCATCGCCAGTTTGCCGAGCAAGGCCTGACGACGCACGGCCAGCGGCGACAAGCGAATCGCCTCTTCCAGCACCTGCTGCGCGCCTTTGGTGTCGCCTTCGGCAACCAGCACGTCGGCCATACCGTCGTACAACGACGGCATCATCGGGAACACCTTCAGCGCTTTCTCATAAACGCCTTTGGCCTGCGCCACCTGACCGCGCTTGAACAGCAACTTGCCTAGTCCGGCAAACGCCCATGGCAACGGCCGGTCGGCGATGATGCTGTCGTAAAGCCGTTCCAGCGCTTCGTTCTGGTTCATGTCGCGCAGCGCATCAGCGCGGTAGCGCAGGCACAGCGGCGAATAACGAATGTCCTGCTTGCACAGGGCAATACAGGCATTGAGCACCTCGACCGGTTTGCCGCGATCAAGGGCTTGCAGAATCGGTTTGAGCAACGTCTTGCGCTGCTCCAGACGCTCCAGGCGCTGCGCCAGCCCGGAACGGTTGAAGGGCTTGGTCAGGTACGCATCCGGCTCGTGCTCCAGAGCACTGAGCACCATCGCCTGACTGGTCTCGGCAGTGACCATGACGAACACCGCTTCATGGCTGATCAGCTTCTCCAGCATCAGGTCTTCGAGCACCTGCTGGCCGTTCTTCTTGCCGTCGCCGAGATGGAAATCCTGCAGGATGAAATCGTAGGACTTCTGCGCACACATCTTCAGCGCCTGCTCACCGGTATCCGCAGTGTCGACGTCCTTGACCCCAAGTTCGCGCAGCATCGAACGCACGGAACTGCGGAAATCCGAGAAATCATCGACGATCAGAAAACTCTTTTGGTGATACGACAGCATCGAAGATTTCCAGGCAATTGAAGAGGATGAATCGCGGCAATTTCAGGCGCGCAGATGATAGCTGGCGGCCAAATGCTATCAAGCGATTTCGCGCGACTTTTAAGTCACCGAGTGGGTTATCGGCCACCAGTGGCGTTCTCTGAAGCCGGCGCTTCAAGATTCCTCGTTCTGCGATTACTCTGCGCGGCTTCTTGGCTTTCCACTACAAGGTTGCTCTCGTGTACATCAAAGGACGTTGCATCGTGTCCGCCTGTGCGCTGCTGTTTTTCCAGCAGGCGATGGCGGCTGGAATGGATTGTGCAAAAGCGGTGACAGCCGTGGAAAAAACTATCTGTGCGAATACCGGTTTGTATGAACTGGATACGCAGATGGGCGAGGTTTACCGGGATTTGTTTAAGGCCTCCAACGAGGGCCAGCCGGAGCTCAAACGCACCCAGCGACTTTGGTTGAAAGTACGCAACCAGTGCGCTGAAGACAGCACGTGCCTGGAGCAAAGTTATCGTGATCGGCTGAAGCTTTTGCAGACGCAGCAAATAAGTGTCGTCGCCCACCAACCGACCGGTATTGATAAACAAGCGATGGAAGATCTTCAGCAAAGCTTTCTGGGGGCAAGTAAAGGCGCCAATCGGGAAGTTGCGGTGGAGCGAGTGCTGGCATCACTGGTCATCGACACTGGAGAAACTTCCTTTGCAGGTGATCTGGACAAAGACAACCCCAGCGAGCAGACGCACTTTCCGAAAAACATGCCCAAAGACGTCACTGCGGATGAATGGCAGGCCTTGATCGCCTCAAACATTGATGGCGCAGCAGAAACAGGCCAAACCTCATATTCGCTGCTCGATATGAATGGCGACGGGCAACGGGACCTTATCGTCCAGACCTATGCCGGTGGCACCGGCATGTTCACCTACGTGGAAACCTGGCGTCGAGACGGCGAACGTTTCGTCAAAAGAACTGCCGAGCCGCAGAGTTCCTTGTTCTACACCAATGATCGCGGCGCCAACCAATCGGTGTACTGGATCAAGGTTCGCGGCAATATTTACGCGGCCTACCGAAACGGCGCCTATGGCGTCGATCACGTGTACTTGCTCACCCCGCTGAAAATCAACTGTGATGTACCTACCGTTACGGTTCGCTATGCCTACTACCTGAACGTGCCCTCGACTCAACCCAAAGAAGACGGCATCAGCACCTTCGAACTGGAACCAGGTCTGCGCCTGACGCTCAACCGGGCAATCACTAAGGCCAACGACGATCAAACCCGTCACGACGCGGCAAAGCGCACTCCCCTCTGCCCGATACCTGCGACAGGTGCGGGAGAAAACGATTACTACAGCTACGGCCCGGTGCATTACACCGTCGAGGATGTTTTCGATTTACCGGTGATAATCGGTAAAGACTGCTACATCGGAAAACTGGTCGACTGGTTTGGCAGCTACGACGAAAAGCACGGTTTGTCCGCCCAACTGGCACTGCGCAAACCGGACGTTGAGGCAGGCGGGCGCAGTTACGACGTCAATGGGCGACGGCATGTGACGGAGGTGAGCATCTCGATTGGCAAGGCGGACGGTGGCGCGGCGAACTGACTCCCGTCTCACGCGCATGAAAAAGCCCCGGCAGGTCATCCTGTCGGGGCTTTTTTCGGACGTTTGTCCCGCCCTGAATAATTGGTGTCCCAGGGCAGGTTCGAACTGCCAACCTTCCCCTTAGGAGGGACAAATCAGATCCAGCAGGATCAGGCATAAGCCCAATATTACTGGTCCTATTCGTCCCATTGAGTCCATGAAAACAGAGCGGTATAGTGCTTTTTGCTGCCACCTTGCTGTCACGGTCGAATCCTTGAAAACCAAAATCACCCAAAAGCTCATTGGCAGCCTGGCCGCCGAGGCGAAAGCATACCGCGTGCATGACACCGTACAACCGGGTTTCTTTATCCGCGTTCTGCCCAGCGGTCACAAGTCCTATATGGTCACATGGGGGCGCAACAAGAACGCCACCCTGGGGCGCGTTGGTGTCCTCACGCTCGATCAAGCCAGAACCGAGGCCGCTCAGTACTTGGCCGACGCGCACGCCCACGGCGAGCCACTGGCAGTCGCTCAGGGTCGAAAGGGGACCGCCCTGCCCTCTCTTCGCGAATTCATCGACGACATCTATATGCCGTGGTTCAAGGCCCACCACAAAGGCCACGAGAAGACCCAGCACACGCTTAACAACAACTTCGAAGCAATCATGTCCCAGCGTCTCGATGCGATCACTGGACGCGACCTTGACCAGATCCGTACTGGATGGATGCAGTCAGGCAACAAGCCGTCGACGGTCAATCGAAAAATGGGTTCCATCAGCGGGGTATTCAGCAGAGCAGTTGAATGGGAGTACATCGATACCCACCCGATGGACAGGCTCAAAGCCTTAAAAGTCGACTCGATGGGACTGGTCCGCTACTTAGATGCTGAAGAGACAAAACGGCTCCGTGAAGCGCTGGACGCCCGCCAAGACGAAGCAAGGGCAGAGCGCGAGAGTGCGAACAAGTGGCGAGCGGATCGCGGTAAGGAACTGATGCCGAGCTTGCTGCAGGTCCCGTTCACAGACCACCTAAAGCCTATGGTCCTGGTATCGCTGAATACAGGCATGAGACGCGGAGAGCTGTTCGACCTGAAATGGTCCGCGGTGAACTTCCAGACGAAGACGATCACCGCCGCCGGCGCCACCACCAAAACAAGTGACACACGACACATCCCGATGAACAAGGAAACGGTGCGCGTGCTGGAAGACTGGAAGAAGCTGGCCGGCAAATCTGAATATGTGTTCCCGAGTCAGGAAGGCGGCCGTCTGGAGGACGTTAAAAGCGCCTGGCTCAAGCTGCTAGAGCGAGCCAATATCGAAGGGTTCCGCTGGCACGATATGCGTCACGATTTCGCGTCACGCCTAGTGATGGCCGGCGTACCGCTCAATACGGTACGGGATCTGCTGGGGCACGCCGACATAAAGATGACGCTGAGGTATGCCCACCTGGCACCTGGGACGAAAGCCGCCGCAGTAGAGCTCATTTAGAACGGCGGTTCGTAGGGGACAATAGTTCTACTCTCTTTGTTGTCCTCGACATGATTCAGCAGTTCCTGCCACCAGTGCCGAAGATTCTGTCGATCGATTCGCCCCACGCCCGGCACCTCCCAATATTGAGCGTTATCCCCCGTACCAGGAGTAAGAAAGAATTTCGACGCTTTAATGGTTTCCCATAGGCGCTGCTCTTCGTAAGTGATCAGTGAAGGCAGGTAATGACACAGCTGAATAAATCGTTCACTTTCGTCCGTTGACCAAATCTCGCTCACGGCACTAAGCAGAGACATGGGATGTGCTTCGCCGCCAGAAACAAACGGCGCATCTAGGTCGAAAGCTATCTCCTCAATCGCAGCCTCCACCACCCCAGTGATGGATTGACGACGGATGCGTGATATCAACTCGATCATCAGCTTAACCTTTGGATCAAGGCGCAACGTCAGCGTCTCTGTCTTACGTGCTCCTTGACTCGGCTTATTTTTCGCCATTCCGCTTTACCCACCAAATTTACGCCTGAAGCGAATCCTACCTTTTGCGTCCGCCGAAGTCCATGCGATTGCAATCAGTCAGTGATTGCAGTTGACGTGCAATACTTACAGCAATATTCTTTTGTTGTACCTCGCCCTGTCGGCAGAGGATTTGGAGATGCCCCCATGGAACAAGCAAATCAGGTAAGCCCGCTATCGGTGAGCGTCGAAGATGCCGCGCGGATTGTCGGGTATTCGCGCTCTGGTGTTTATGAGCTGATCGCCTCGGGCGACCTGAAGGCGTTCAAAATTGGCCGCCGCCGGTTGATCCTGATGACAGAGCTTAAGGCGTGGGTTGAGCGCGCCGCGAAGGACGGTGCGCGATGATCTTGGAATTTACCGATAAGGAGCAGCTGATGCTTCAGTCCGCCTGCGACACGTTCCAGGCTATGCAAGGAGTGAGCACCACTACCACCAAATACGAACGACTGTACAAGCGCTGGGAGGAGGAGAAATCCGCCGTCCTTTGGCTTGTTCTAAGTCGCTTTGTCGACGAGCCGAGCGACAAATGATCAGGGAGGAATTGCGAAGGAATGCGCGAGAAGTTGCCAAGGCGGTGCGGGAACACCGCCTAGGCGAAAACACACTGGATAGCACCAACGTGAAGGGCAAACTATGACACGCCATTCTTCAACTGAGCAAGACCGCAAGATGATCGACGCGCTGAGAAACGGCCCGATCTCCTCTGTCGAGGCCGCCCAGGCACTCGACATCGTTCAACCACCAAGCACCATCCGCCGCCTCAGGAAAAAGGGGCACGAAATCCAGACCTACTGGACGCATCAGTCCACGGAGCCGGGGCGACCGCCTCACCGAGTGGCCAAATACATCCTCCTGCGCGAAGCGTCGTAACCCAGCGAAGCGGAGGTGTCCCCACCTTTGGGGATATCTCCGCACCTGCCTGCGAGTCACTGAATGGCCAAGAAAAAAATAGCCAAATCAAATTGGGGGCCTAGGGGGGCGTTCGCCAAGCCGAAGGTTCTCATGGCCCAGCAGGAATACCGGGAAATGTCATGGGCTGCCCGCAAGGTCTTGGAAGTCCTGGAGTACCAGTTCAACGGGAGAAACAACGGCAATCTCGCAGCAACGCACGTAATGATGGCCGACTGGGGCGGGATGTCCAAAACGGTATTGGCTGCATCCCTGAGAGAGCTCACTGAGCGGAATCTGATTCAGAAGACGAGGGGGTACGACCGGAGCCGGGACAATGGCAGGCCGAACCTTTATGCACTGACCTGGCTACCGATCGACGAGTGCCCGGGCGCCGACCTCGAGGAAGGCCCAACAGAGACGCCAAAGCGGAAATTACTCCTCTGATCAACAGAATTTCTAGTCCAGAAAATGGACTACACCAGTCCAGAAAATAGACCCACATTTTCTGGTTACGTCCGGTTGTTCCAGAGCATAAAAAAACCAGTCCAGAAAATGGACTGCTTTAGCCGGTTTCAAGGGTTTTGTGAGTCCAGAAAATGGACACCTTTATAAATTACCATCCCCATAGGGGGTTTTAGATGATCCAGAACTTCAAGCAAGGTCGCTGTATTGGCATGGACTACAGGCAGTGTGCGCAAGCTGGTGGAATGACATTCCTTGTCGTCGATTGGTTGCCTTGGACTACCGCGGGTTACTGCCGTGAATGCGCGCGCTCGCTCCGTCCAGATCTGATAGCGAACTTCGAAAGCTCGCGACGGGGTTGATACCCTGATGGAAAAAGGCACCACCCCGTTGCAGGGTAGTGCCTTCGATACTACGAAGCTTTCGTAGTTTGTCAGTCGATGTCTGTAGGAACGAACTGCTCAGCACCAGACCGCAGCGAACGGAGACCAATCACCGCCGCCCGGGCTACGCGATCGATGAATCCCGTTTCCAGACTTGTACAGCGCCCTCCCATTCCCACGATCGCGAATTTGATCGCATGGAACGCCTCTGTTTCGTCGTAGGCGGCCAGCTCGGCAATCTCGGCATCGAAGCAGGCGATACCCTTCTCCCAGTCCCCAGGCACGCCGTAGTTGTACCGCGGCCAATTGATAAGCCGACCGGCATCATCGCGCTGTGTGAAGCTCAGGTCGTCCCGTGATCGAATAGAGGCGCTCATTGGGCCACCTCCGCCGCGTCGAGCGCCTTCTGCATCTGCTCAACTTCGCTATCGACGTAGTTCGCCCAGTCGTATCCAAGAAAGCTCCCGAGACTGGCGAGCTCTTCGATGTCGTGCGACTTGCCGCGCTTCAAGTCCTTCGTGATGGCGTTGAACAGCACTCGCATATTAGTGATGCGTTCGTGCGTGGCGCGCAGCAGTTCAAGGGCTTCGTCGGCGATACGGGCGGCTGGCTGGTTCATTGCGCACCCCCTACGCAGATTCCGCGGAATGGCGCGGCGCCTGGCAGAACCTTCACGCTGATGTCGCCGAGGATCTTCAGTGGCGCCAACTGGGCCAGCTTGATATTGGCCGGCAGCACCATGGTGGTTATGACCTGGCCGTGCGCGTCCAAAATTTGGATGGTATTCTGTTTAAATTGCATGACGTGTCCCTTTAGTTACGTCGTGTGATCGCCAAGCCGCTGTTGACGCAGCGGCTTGGCACCTTTTCTGTGATGGCTCAAAACAGAGCCATCGATTCAATCGGCAAAATATTCCGCCGGTTATTGCTTAGCCTTCTCGCTGATCCAACCTGCTGCCCAGCTCAGAGGGTCTTTCGACTCCATCGGCTTGAGTGGCTTGCCGTCTCGGGCTGCCTGCCTGCCCTCCTCCTCTGTTTCACCGTGAATCCATACGGTTGTTTGCCTAAAACCAGCTTCGCGCTGACGCTCTTTGTAGATCCTCTGGCGATCGGCCGCAGATAGTGGGCGTTTCGATTCTTCCTTCTTCACAACAACCTCCGTTAGCAGTCACGACAGGCCAATAATGGATCATCGTTAGCAGTCACGCAAGAGGAAGGGTGCAAAAAAATTGCACCCCGGAGATGCTCGGACTTTTGCTCACATCTATCTCACAGATCCGGAACTGAGCTCCCAACCTTGCTGATGGGAGACCTGGGTGAAATACTTTCTGGTTCGATTATCAGGCTAAAAAAGTGACCAGGCTCGGCTCGTGCTTTCACACTGAAGCTCTAAATGGGTGGATACAAAAAAACGCGAATTCGAGTAAAAAATACTTTTCTACACTGGTAACAGGCAAACGTAGTCGATAACATTCAAATGTTTTCTTTGTCATAGGGGGGGCGCAATGGGCGCTATGGCGTTTTACGTTATCGGCTGGTTCGAACCCAGTCTCCCCGACCTATGGCGATAATCCAAACGAGATGGAAGGTTCTGATAGATCTTCCAGAAGAGAGCCTGTCGTCACTGCTAACTATATTTAATGCTGATACTGGTAAGTCGTTCATTCGTACCTTAGGCGGTAGAACCGAATTTGCATTTAACCCTCAAACCTTGCACTGCACGAATCGATTTTACGATCTACTCCGTGTTTGTTGCAAAAAATATGGATTCGACGGGAGCAAATTTCCATTTAAAAATATTGAATCTGGAATTATTTTTAACTTCAGATTCCGCCTGTATGGCAAAAAATTACTGGCAATGGAAATTGAGCGACAAGCACTGCCAACTGATGAAAACACAGACATATTAAAACTTAGCATACTTCGTAATGACAAATCGCTAAAGCATCTAGTTCTGTCCATCATAGGGCTCATCAAGAGCCCCCAAAAGAAAAATTTCAAGCCTGCCGCGGACTGGCCAAAAACCTACATCTGCAATTGCATTACAGGGGCGCACAATGAACTTCCTAATACGCGCCAGTTAGTTCAGCTTCTCACGAGACATAGAAATCCCTCTGCAATCACTGTGGAGCATGTGACGAATAAGAATAGCCCACTACAAAGTGACGACTCAACACTATTAATTGATCGTCAAGGCATCCTCGCGGTTATTCCTGACGAATTGAAATTTGACCAAACTGTCACACGCAGATTCTTGGCAGCAAGCAACACTCTCGAGCTGGTCGCCTGCACTGAGAGGATGATTGAGAAAAAGACATTATCAACCTTAACCAGCTTATCAATCGCAGATTTGTCGTTTTACTTCAAAAAACCTGAAAAAAGATTTTTACATAGTATGTCATCCAAACTAATTTGGCAGCAAACAGCTGCTGAATTCGACCTATCGCCTACGCAATGGATTGAAGTGGAACAAGAAATGCAAACTAGGGAAACAGCTGGTCGCGGTGATCGTATACTCCTTATAATCACTGCTCTTGAATCAGAGGCCGCTCCGTTTTACGCGCGCATGATAGACCCAACGCCTGTATCATATGGCGACTTCATCGTAACCCGCGGACTATACGAAACCTCAAGTGGCACCCTTAATATCTATTTGTTCTCAGTCGGTGTTGGCAACACAAAATCCGCAATTAACACCTCGAGACTTTTAGAACTACTGCGACCAGATCTAACGATATTTAGCGGAATCGCAGGTGGCCGCAAAGAGGCAAAAATAGGAAGTGTAGTTGTGGCAAGCCTTGTATACAACTACGAATCAGGCAAAGAAACTGAATATAAACTATTACCGCGTCCTCGCATTTTTGGACTTTCTCCAAAAGCAGAGTCTTTGGCGACTGCTTTTCTAACTCGAGACAGGGGCATAGAAAAACCTTATGAAACGTTCTTTAAACCAATTGCGTGCGGAGAAAAACTAGTAGGAAGTACCGGTGGTAGATCAGCAACGACCATTGCTACAACCTATGCTGATGCATTGGCAATTGAAATGGAAGGCTTTGGTTTTTTAGCTGCCATGAATGAAACCGGCATTCCTGGAATACTGATTCGCGGGATATCAGACCTACTGGACAACAAAGAACAACAAGAAGACCACCCGCTCGCTATAAATAACGCAGCTGATCTTGCATTTCGGCTGATTGATTTTTTTGATCAAATCACACCCGCAAGTCAAAATTAAAATCAAAGCAATCTCACAGCCATACCAAGGGTCAGAATATTAGCTCTGACCTTTAATGAGTTACAACCTCAAAAGTTGATATCTAGAAGCATGATCATCGTAGTCACACTTTAATCTAAGTACGGTAGATTCATAAACAAGAAAGGGGTAAAACTATGCTAACCTAGCTTTACAAGAATCGTCCTCATCGTTCAAACACTTTGATAGCGCCCTAGCGTAATAGACACAGTGTGTGACGTTTAGATCTTATTGAGACGTTTTTGGTCTCGCTGTGCTACCCCTAATCTGACGTTGCACGAAGATAGCAGGCACCGATCGCGTCCTTACCCTGGGCTCGCGCCGCCGTGACAAGACGCACCAGCATCCGATTGCAGTCAGACTCGGAAGCCCTCTGCTCTGTCATGACCGGCTGACCGCCGATAAACATCACAAAAATCCAGTGGGTAAGCATTTGGTTCCCTCCTTCTTAGACCAAAGGGTATAGGCCAAATTAGACAAATGCAGTTATGGTGGCACTCTGCCTGTCCGATTGGATCCACTCGGACCTAATAACGGAGTTTGCCGTATGGAAGTACAGCTTGACCTCATCCCGCGCCGTGTAGATGGAGCCCTCATCCATCAACGGACAGCAGACGGCTACGTAAACGCCACCGCCATGTGTAACGCTTCTGGGAAGTCTTTCTACGACTACTCGAGATTGAAGGTTACCAATGACTTTTTGGACGAGCTCGCAAGGTCAACGGGGATTCCCGCCGACCAGCTTGTACTCACCGTTATGAATGGCCCTAATGAGACCCGAGGAACATGGGTGCATCCGGATGTGGCGCTCAACCTGGGGCAATGGTGCTCGCCGAAATTTGCTGTGGCCGTCGCAATCTGGGTGCGTGAATGGCTTGCGGATAAAGCGAAGCCACAGAATCTGCCGTATCACATGAAACGATACATGGCCAACCGTGGCGCGGTTCCCTACACCCATTTCTCTATGCTTAACGAGATGATCCTTGCGCTAATCGGTCCTATGGAGGACGCGGGCTACTCGTTACCGGATCGCTTGCTACCGGATATCTCCGAAGGCCGAATGTTCTGCAAATGGCTGAGAGATGTGAAAGGAATCGACACTGATGCTCTTGGGACATATCGGCACGAATTTGAAGATGGACGGGTCGTCTATCCAAAACTCTATCCAAATGAGGTTTTAGGAGACTTCCGAGCTCACTTTCACCAAGTCTGGCTACCCCAAAAGGCTGCGACATACTTCAGAGAACGAGACGTGACAGCCCTTCAGTACCTACCTCGACTCCTTGAAAACCAGTAACGTTCACTAATCCTGACAGCAGGCTGGAACAGGTAACACGCATCTCCGGATATGGTGGAAACCTCGCCTGAGGTAATGCCAGTGGGCAGGATGAAAACGCATGAAACTCAACGTCAGCGGTAAAAAGATATTCGGCAACGGCATAAGCTTTGACGGTGAACATCCCGCCCTTCAAGCGGTGCTAATCAACGAGCGAGTGATGGTGATATTCGACTGGATGGCCTTTGAGAGGGATATCCCTGCTCGAAACCTCTTCTGCTATGACCGCTCCGGCAATCTTTTATGGCGCGCGCCAGATATTAGGATGGGGGCCATTGATGCCTATACCGACGTGACGAGCGAGGAGCCGCTGTGGGTTGGGAACTTTGCTGGCTGCAGTTGCCGGATCGATGAAGCGTCTGGCCAGGTGCTAGAGACTCGATTTACGAAATGACTAGCTCACTTTTGGGCCATTCATACAGATGTGGGATTTTCTCACTTTGCCCTGTCCGCGAACTGCCGAGGATTTCTCGGTAGTTCGACCCCCCTCATATCCGGGGTATTACCCCGCTGGGGGAAGATGTGCTCAAAACTGAGCGCATCGAGTACGCGACACGTTTTCATAATTCGCAAAACGTGTCGCGACACCTGCCATACCGAAATGGGAGGTCAGGTCCAGCCCCCAACGGGGGTTGGATCGCTCAACTTCCGCCATTGGGGGGTGTTCCTCAAGTTGAGGAAGTCCCGCCACTCCACGGCAATTTCCCAACCTTCATTGCAGGATGAATGACTGGGCTGAAAGTTCAGCCGTGTATCACTTTGGCTGTCGCCAACTTACTGCAACAAAAATCCTCCCTTCTCTACCAGCAAAACCAACTATTTCAGTCCCATTCCGTCCTGTTACGTGTAGCACATGAGGTGCACCCAAAAAACACTGGATATAAGATCAGATCATGCCTAATGTGGGTTTGAAGCCAATTCAAATCCACTTGAGGCCATCCCATGAACACAGCCAAGACCGCTCGAGGTCGACAACACAAACCGACTCGCTCAGAGGTAGCCGCGGCGTGGGGTCGCCTGCGCGACGCTGCCAGCGAAGGAAGCATCCAGGCATCCGCCCTCCTCATCGCGCTTGCGGAAAACAAACCGGTCATTGCCATGGAATCTCCCACCGCATGACTGAGCGCGACAAGAGCGGGAAATGGAAGCCCGGGCAGTCAGGCAACCCAGGTGGGCGCTCCGGGCAAACACAGGAGCTTCGAGCTCGACTTGCCGAGGGTGCGGACGCAGTTACGAAGAAGGTGCTCGCGGCTGCCAAGAAGGGCGATATGCAAGCCTGCCGACTGATCCTTGAACGCCTTGTCCCACCAATCAAACCGACCTCCGAGCCGGTGCAATTTGAACTCGACGATACGGACCTACCGAGCGCAGCCAAATCAATCATGCGTGCCGTTGCCGGCGGACAACTCGCGCCCGACCAAGGCAAATCGCTCATCGAAGGCTTGGGCGCCGTCGCCCGAGTGATCGAGGTCGCAGAGCTTCAAAAGGCCGTCGAAGAACTCCGAACGCAAATGGAGGGAATGCAGCAATGAGCATCAAGTCATTGAAAGCAGAACTGCAAAGGATCGCCCAGAAGATCGGCGCCGCAGATGAAACAGTGCTGCTGATTGTGCTCGCGGTGATCCGAGCAAATACCAGAGAGCCCCAAGCGGAAGAAGACTTTCCGAAAACCGCTGGGCACCAGGTCGACTATCGAATTCAAGGGCAAAACGTATCGCTCTTCTTCCCCTTCGCAGAGATGGATAGCGACCAGGGTGAGCAAATGGCGAAAGCCATCATTCTTCACACTCGACAAATTGAGCGCGCCGGCCGGACAGCTCAAGTCGGCATTCTCGATATGCGCGCCGCGCCCGAGGAAGGGGCTTGGATCGTTACCTGGCCTCCTGAAGGTGTCTCGGTTGAGCAGCACGCTGCAGAGCAATACCAGCGGATCGTGGAGGCGCGTAATGAACATCCGTAACCAAATCGCCCGCCTGAAGCAGACCGCCGGCGACTCCCAGTTTAGCAGCGACGTTCGGCAGATCAGTCAGCTGATGGACGAGTTGAGTGCCGAAGCCGTCGGCGGCGCCGCTGCTGGGGAAACGTCTCTCCTCGAAATTCTCAACGCCTCTACGTGCTCCGACCGCCCGACTCCAATCCCAAACAATCCAAAGGTAACGCAATGAAAATCGGCAAACGCTCAGTTCTCAAGGTCGGCTTGGCCAACCTCCACTACTCCGAATACGAGCACTCCCGCATTGAGTCTCACACCTTCTCTATCCAGCGTCCGGACGGGACCAAAGGTGTATGGCAAGCCGGCGGTTTGATGAAGTCCGCTCGCCAGCTTCAAACACTGGCGCTGGAGACCTTCAAAGACTTCGGCGAAGAGATCGTCTCGATCCGGGAAAACAAAGATTTCAACTCGTCCGCGATCGAGCGCTTGAGCAAAGAAAAAATCGCAGGCGTGACAGACACCCTCCTTCCCGCGATGCAGTCGGTCGCGAAGGATATGCTCACCCTGGCCGAAACCGTCACCCAAGGCTTCTCTCCTGTCACTCCGCGCGCGAGTAGCGATATCGCAGGCTTTCTCGCAGACCAAGAACTGAGAGCCCTTGTGCGAAGCCTCAGTCCGGAAGAACGCCGCAACCTCATGTCAGAAGCGCGCCAGGGTGGTCACTTCGATATCGTCGAAGCAGTGCTAAGAGCAAATCCGATGCTCTCTGGCCTCAACTCTGAAGCAGCAGCGAGCCTTTCCCGGGCGGGCATCGCCGCCTCTCGCGCAGATGACATCGACGCTCTCCGTCAAATGCTGGCCGTCTACGACGATGTGCTGGCCACCACTTCGCAGGTTGGTGTGTCGCTCAGTGGAATGATTGCGAACTCAACTGGTTACGCAGGTCGATTCGAAAAATGGCGATCCGGCTGTGAAGGCTCGGAAGCTCTGCGCGCCTGGCTGGAAAAGATCCCAGCTCGAAGCAGGCCAAAAGCCGCAGAGGAAGAATCCGAAGCCGCGTAAGCGGTTCGACTTGCGGCCGTCACGGTGCGGCCGCCAACTGGGAGCAAATACCTTGACCACTTACCAGGAACGCTTCGCGGAGGCGTGCAAGACAACCCGCTTTGCACCCTACACGCTGAAGCAAAGCCCTGACTCTGGCTACGTCGTGTGGGATGTCCAGCACGTCCGCGACGGCCAGAAGGTGACCATTGACGGGCCGTTCTTCACCGAGGATGAAGCCCGGGTATCGGCCGATCTTCTGCGCGGCACCTACCGCGGTGCCAGGGCCTACCAGGGGATCTATGACCGGATCTGGAACTACGACCCACGCCACGAACAGGTGACCGTCGACCAAGCACATATTTCGCGCTCGCTGCTCGCCATCCGACTGGGTGTTTCGGTACCCAACAACAGCGCCCAGGGCGCCAAGGAGTAAACCATGGCTATGACCACCAACTACGGAACCAAAACCCGAATCCTGCTGAGCGGATCGGCCGGCAAGCTGTTCGGGCGTGAACACATTTACGAACTCTCCACCGGCGACACGCGGGAAGCTGTGAAAGCGATCGACGTCAATCACCCTGGGTTTGCAAAGTACCTCGCAGATGCCAAACGAAAAGGTCTCGAATTCGCAGTGTTCCAGAACCGCAAGAATATCGGCGAGCGCGAGCTGAAGATGGGGGGCGCTCAGGAGATCCGGATCGTCCCGGTAATCGCAGGGAGCAAGCGTGCAGGTCTGTTTCAAACTGTACTTGGCGTGGTCTTGATCGCCATGAGCTCCGTAACGAACGGCGCGACCCTGGCACCAGGTATTGCACTCGCAGCCGGCGGAGTCATCCAGATGCTGAGCCCTCAAGCTACTGGCCTGAAGCAAAGTAGCTCCCCTGATAACGCTCCGTCCTATGCATTCGGCAGCGCAAAGAACACTACGGCGAGCGGCAACCCGGTGCCGATCTGCATCGGCGAACGCCGGTGGGGTGGAATGATTATCTCGGCCTCGATCTATGCCGAAGACAAAACATAGGCGTTCAGCATTTGACTTCTCTCAAATGAAACCTACCGTCAACCTACGGAATACGGACGAACGGCAAAAAACACTGTACATAAAACCAGTAACAAGGATCTATCATTACGACTTAGCGCATTTTCAAATGCACGGAAATCCCACAGCTCAAGGATCGCTGAATGCTAGGTTTTTTGATGAAATTTGCACTTGTCGCGACCACCATTGCGCCGATTGGATTGACGCTGGCTTTCTTAGTTTACAAAGTACAACAAGATTGCCTGAAAGCATTACTAATCGCCGCAGTCTCGCTGGTTCTTTGCGGTATATGTTTAGAGATCATAGTTGCTAGCTCAAAACGACTTAATCGAACCACAATAACAGTGAGTTCTACCAAGCCAGCAGACAAAGAAATCTCAGGATATTTCGTCGCATACATGCTCCCGATTCTTGGCGGTGGATCTTACTTCGTAGACGCCGCCACATTTTCTTTTTTTGCAGCGACATTTTTTGTTTTCATCTGGGTTTCAAAAGCCTCCTATGCAAACCCCATACTCGCGCTATGCGGTTACAAGTTTTTTGAAATTCAATTGAGCAACGGCGCAAACCTCTTATTGATCACGAGATCAAAAATACACGTCCCCTCCGAAGTAACTCACGTGCGATATGTAACCTCTCATACAGTTCTTGATGCGAGCAAGGAGCAATGAAATGGATTTATTCGTACTACTTCAAACCACGCCACGAATTTTGCGCGTTATAACAACCGCGCCTTTGCAAGACGATTTAGAAATCGAGGTTCGCCGCCAAATCAACTTCTTCACGACAGACAAGGAAGAAATTGATTTTGACGCACGTTACAGACCACTCGATGACGAGTTACTTATCATTCGAAACTTCGATGACATTGACGGGGTCTTGTCAGCCGTACGCAGCCCCCAAGACATAGGCATCTGGGAGCCAACAGAGGAAGGGCTGTCAACGGTAAAGGCGCTTTTCGCGGGCGTGACTATAGATGGAAAAACGACTGTTATGTTACAGGCGTTCGATAAACGACAAGCTATTACCGCAGGTAGATTTTCTTTATTTTACGATCAGAATACATTTCGTCGTTTGACCGGCGTGGGCATGACACTAGACAACAAACCTACAGCTGTTCTAAGTCAGAATAGCGCTGCCACCGACCCAGCCGAGTTGCGTTTTGTTAGCCTCCACAACGTACGAAGGCTTTTTGACATGGATGCTTACTACCACGAAAGCACCCAGGAAGAGGTTAATAATTTCTTTAACGCGGAAAAATTTCACGGATTCAATGAGGAATGGCTCAATGCCAATCTAGACAATTGGATTCGCAAAAAAGTAACCTTTATAAATCAAGAGGGAATTCTTGAGCGCTGCACCCCTAGCGACATTAGAACCGCTGCAGCGGGCTTCGGAATAACTGTAGATATAGAAGAGTTTGGGGAACAGCACAAACTTACATTTCCTGAAGACAAGCGTAGGCTAAAGGAACTCCTCCGTTTCTTAGACGAAGATATCTACCAATCTCCAATTTCTGGAAATAGATTCAAAACAAATTCAAAAACAAAAATTCAGGTTGGAGTTTAAGGTTTGAGCTGTGAAGGGGCGGTTGTCACCGCCTTTTCCGCTGGTCCGTCCTTTTGAGTATGCCTGAGCTGATACGCGCAAATTCGGGTTTATTCGCCCTCCCTGCTTGATAAGTAACACTCAAAGTGCAACAGTATTAGTAGAACATCTTAACTGATACGGACAGCACATCATGTTCATCCGCGCATATCTCCGAGCATCAACCGAAGAGCAGGACGCCGGCCGCGCCCGGTCATCGCTTGAGCAATTCGCCACTGACCACAACAAGGTGATCGCGAGTGTTTACCTGGAGAGCGCCAGCGGCGCCTCGACAGATCGGCCTGAGCTGTTGCGCCTGCTCAAAGATGCGCGCAAGGGTGACGTCTTGCTGGTGGAGTCGATAGACCGCCTCTCACGCCTTCCTGTGGAAGATTGGCATAAGCTCAAGGCTGCGATCGACTCCAAGGGCTTGCGCATCGTCGCGCTCGACCTACCGACAAGCCACCAGGGAATGCAAGACACCAAGGGCGACGAGTTCACTGGCCGGATGCTGGGCGCGATCAACTCGATGTTGGTGGAGATGATGGCGGCGATCGCTCGCAAAGATTACGAGCAGCGCCGCGAGCGGCAGGCCCAAGGGATTGAGAAGGCGAGGGCCGCCGGGAAGTACCAGGGGCGGCCGGTGGATGAGGAGCTGCACAAGCGGGTGAAAGAACTGCTGGGCGCCGGCCTCGGCATACGCGCTACTGCTCGGCACGCCAATTGCTCAACTACCACCGTGCTGCGTATTAGAGATTCAGCTTGCCTTTGAAGATAGAAGTCCAAGCGTGTACTGAGCATGAGCCAACGATTCCGCGCCGAACGCTTTGCCGCTGAGCAGGTGGTCAATAGATTGAAGCAACATCGAATCAAACTGACCATGCATCCAAGTCAATCGGCTGCCGAATAAGCCCTCGAACTCGGTAAATTTTTCTTCACCAAATACTCTCCGGACGAGCTGATTTATATATTCATCTTCGTACCAAATCATTTTGGTTTGATCCGTTTTACCTTGGACAAACAGATAAACGATACGACTCAGGAGAGCGTGATAATTAGCAAAATGCGCCCATACCACCTCTCCTAGATATGGACGATACCTTGGAAGATCCCCAAAAAACTCTGTAATCATCCCAAACTTTAAAGTAAGAAGCTCCGACCTAGCTTCACCATTGTAAAGATCTAGGATTTCCGACCTCGTGAGCGCGTCGGTCATTACTATTATCGATGGGAAGGCCCTGCGAGCGTGAAGCACACCTACCCAAAGAGCGTCGACAGCTTCGATTTTGCGAACGATCGTCGCCTTCTGTACCTCAGAAAAAGATGATGCAGCTATTCGAAGCTGCTCAGCTTGACGGTCGACTTCTGACTTTAGATGGGTAAGGTTCGCTTCCCCCTGCCCCTTCAAATCGGCCTTGAGTTGTTCAAGCTGCTGATCGTAATGGTGCTTAAGTGAAGACTTGAGGCGCTCACCAATCCAAACCCTAAAGAGCCAGCCCAGAATCGCAATCAATCCTGCGGTGCCTAGAGACGAGGTAACCGCGGTCAAAACGACTTTGCTGAATTCTTCCATGACCAATTACCCCATTTCCGAAAAAAAGCCCCATCAGATCGATCTGACTGGAGCTCTTTGATAACACTTGCTGTCACCCTGCTGTCACGCGGAAAGTAAGCTTACAACCGGTCGGCCTAAGAGGCCCAGAAAATATGGTGTCCCAGGGCAGGTTCGAACTGCCAACCTTCCCCTTAGGAGGGGGATGCTCTATCCAATTGAGCTACTGAGACACTGAGTTGTCGAGGCCAGAGACGGCGCGACGGACGGCGTGCATGTTAACGGCCAGGCCCTGATTTGTCATGTCATCCGTAGGGCTTTTTAAGTGTAGGCAGGCGTCCTGCAATGCTGTGGGAAGATTTACCGTGCATTTTGCACTCCCCCAAAAAGCCATCATTGCAGATTGCAACCCGACTCCTTGGAAAAACCCTTCCAAATGCTTGTTTTTAAAGGACTTAACAGCGGTTAGACTGTTGGCACGACAGCTGCTTTGCCTGTTCCATAGAAGAACAATCGGAGCAGCGCCCCATGAACAGCACCCTCTTGCTCGCAAACGCAGCCGCCCTGGCGGTTCTGCTGGGTTTCCACTTTGCCCCACAGGGTGCTGCGCCGGAATCGGTGGCGCAGCGCATGCCGCATTACTTGCAGGTGCAGAAGGCGCCGCAGTTGGCAGTGCTGAATGATCAGGGCGGCATCACCCGTAAAACCGTCAGTGAACCTGGGCAGGCACTGCCGGCGGACGCTGGCGAACGTCTGGTTTTTTGAAATATCTTCAGGAGTACAGCATGTCCAAGTCAGCTGCAGGATTTCTGATCCTCGCCTTATTGAGTGGCGTTGTGCATTTTGCGCTGTTCGAGGAAACCGAAATCACCCTGCCGTTGATTGGCTGTGGTGTGTTTGCGGTGTTGTTCGTATTGGCACTGGTTGCCGGCCGCCGGATCAAGTTTGATCCGGTGTTGCGTTGAGTCGGATCAGCTCAAGCAATTGATGAACGGCGGCCGTCAGGTCGCCGGAGTTATCGATCAAGTGCACCGGTGCGTCGCTTGATCGCCTGTCCTTGAAGAGCGCGTTGCGCGCGAGCCTGGCGTCGATCTGCTCCAGCGTCTCTCGCCCACGGCGCAACAAGCGTTCGCGCAAGACCTCATCCTTGACAGTCAGCAGAACCGGCAACAGCGTCGGGTAGCTTTCCATCGCCTGACGCAGATTGGCGCGCGAGCCGTTCACCAGCACATCGCGCCCCGCACGCAACCATTCGTCCATTTCTCCGGGAATGCCATAGGCCAGGCCATTGGCTTGCCACGCCAGGGAAAACTCGCCGGCGCGCTGACGTCGTTCGAACTCTTCAGGCGTGACGCCGATGGCATCCTCACCCACCGACTCCGCTGATCGGGTAATCACCCGACGCATGATCTCGCAATGCCTCGCCCGCAATGGCTCACGCGCGGCCTCGATCAGGCTGTCCTTGCCTGAACCGGACGGTCCCATGAGATAAATAAGCCTGCCATCCATCCTGAAAAAGCCCTCGGGGACGTGTCTGCCCCTAGTAAATCGGCAAATTGCCACTATCCTGTACAGGTAAGGAACAAAGGAATGAAACCCGCATAGCATGCACATTCCGAGGTCTTCGGACATCAATTGATCTGCATGAAGAAGCGGTCAGAGATGCCGGCCAAGGTAAAGTTTTCCAACCAGTCCGCATTTCTGATAATTGGTGCTGGCATTACGCCTTTACCCGGATCAATATTTGTCACAGAATTGACGCCAATGATCTGGCAATTTTGAGGCATGATGCCGGCCTCTTAACAATTCAGGTTGAACCATTTGGCGCGGATGCTTGTCCTACCACACATCCTGCGGCCAATCCCGAGAACCGCTCCCCTGAACTAACCGGTTAAATATATGCGCCCATTGAAACAGGCAATTTATTCCAGCCGTACGGCTGACAAGTTCGTCGTACGTCTGCCAGACGGAATGCGTGAACGCATTGCCGAGGTGGCTCGCAATCATCATCGCAGCATGAACTCCGAGATCATTGCGCGCCTTGAGCAGAGTCTTATTCAGGAAGGTGCATTGGGCGAAGAGCTGAGCATGCGCCTGGACAGCCCGGAGCTGTCGCTTCACGAGCGCGAGCTGCTGCAACGCTTCCGTCAGCTGTCCCACCGTCAGCAGAACGCGTTGGTGTCCTTGATCGCCCACGACGCTGAAATGGCCGCAGACGCGTCCTGAGCCGTACCGAACACCTCAAGCCAGCATGATTGCTGGCTTTTTTTTGCCTGCGATTTGAGGGCTGCACAGATAAAGCTACACGCATAAAAAAGCCCGCCAATCGGCGGGCTTTTCATTTAAGCGGATCAGAGCAGGAAGATTGTCGCCAACCCCAGGAAGATGAAGAAGCCACCACTGTCGGTCATTGCCGTGATCATCACGCTGGCACCCATGGCCGGGTCGCGGCCCATCTTGGCCAGAGTCATCGGGATCAACACCCCCATCAACGCCGCGAGCAACAGGTTGAGCGTCATCGCGGCCGTCATGACCACGCCCAGCGACCAACTGCCGTAAAGCAGATAAGCGACCACGCCGATCACGCCACCCCAGACCAGACCGTTAATCAACCCGACTGCCAGTTCTTTACGCATCAGACGTGAAGTATTACCGGTGCTGACCTGGTCGAGCGCCATGGCGCGAACAATCATGGTGATCGTCTGGTTACCGGAGTTACCGCCAATACCCGCCACAATGGGCATCAATGCGGCGAGCGCTACCAGCTTCTCGATCGAGCCTTCAAACAGGCCAATCACACGTGACGCGACGAACGCGGTGATCAGATTGATCGCCAGCCACGCCCAACGGTTGCGCAAGGATTTCCATACTGAAGCGAAAATATCTTCCTCTTCACGCAGACCCGCCATGTTGAGGACTTCGCTTTCACTCTCCTCACGGATCAAGTCGACCATTTCATCGATGGTCAGACGGCCGATCAGCTTGCCGTTCTTGTCGACCACCGGGGCCGAGATCAAGTCGTAACGTTCGAACGCCTGAGCGGCGTCGTAGGCGTCTTCATCCGGGTGAAAACTCACCGGATCGCTGGCCATGACATCGGCCACCTGCTTCTCCGGGTCGTTGACCAGCAAACGCTTGATCGGCAGCACGCCTTTGAGCACACCGTCGTAATCAACTACGAACAGCTTGTCGGTATGACCGGGTAGCTCTTTGAGACGCCGCAGATAACGCAGAACCACTTCGAGACTGACATCCTCACGGATCGTCACCATCTCGAAGTCCATCAGCGCACCGACCTGCTCCTCGTCATACGACAAGGCCGAACGGACACGTTCGCGCTGCTGGTTATCGAGGCTCTCCATCAGCTCATGGACGACGTCTCGCGGCAGCTCGGAGGCCAGGTCAGCAAGTTCGTCGGCGTCCATGTCCTTGGCGGCAGCCAGGAGCTCGTGATCGTCCATGTCGGCGATCAGCGTTTCACGAACCGAATCGGATACTTCGAGAAGAATGTCGCCGTCGCGATCGGCCTTGACCAGTTGCCAGAGCGTCAGACGATCGTCCAGCGGCAAGGCTTCAAGAATGTAGGCGACGTCGGCGGAGTGCAGATCATCGAGCTTGCGTTGCAACTCGACGAGATTTTGCCGGTGAACCAGGTTTTCAACCCGGTCGTGATGCGCGCCTTCCTGGCGATGAGTCAGGTCTTCAACGACGCGCTGACGCTGCAGCAGCTCGACGACTTGCGCCAGTCGATCCTGCAGGCTTTCCTGTGTTTTCTTTACTTCGATTTCAGACATAGGCGAACTCCACTCCCAGCAGCGGGGCACGCCGGAAGGATCAATCAGTCAATTCATGATTGGTGAAACGGGGTACTGAGTAACTACTGGGTAAGTCCATGGAGGTTTTCCACAAGCCCCGGCGGGGCTGACGGGCGCAATGATACACCGCCTGACGGTTTTAAACGTTAAAAAATCACGGCCGAAACAAGCGCTTGCGAAACAAACCTGAGCACTGTCCTGATCCTTGCAAATGCGACGACTCATCCTGAAAAGAAAACACACCGGCAATGAAAAATGTAGCGACTACCCTTCAGCGTAGATCGTCATGGAGGACGTCGAATGCCATTGAAATCAGCGCTGCCTTTACTCACCTGCCTGCTTTTCCTCCCGCCTGCCGGGGGCGCTACCACCCTTCATCGCTGCGAAGCTACCGACGGCAGCATCACCTTCACCAGCATGAGCTGCGCGAGCGGCGAACAGCTGTCCGTGCAGGAAGTCCATCCTTATATGCCCGGGTCAGTTGTGGCAGTGATGCCGGAACACAACCACGAAGAAATATCCGGCATGAAAATCAAAGGACGCGAACCTGGCGTTGTTGGCACCGCCGAAGACCCGTGTGGAAACCTGATCGATGCCAGACAACGTCGCGAAGCGATCATCAATCAACGCGTGATTGCCGGAATGAGCCAGCAGGATGTCGAAAGCGCGCTGGGCAAGCCGGACAAGGTGAATATTCGGACATCGACGACGAGCTATCGCTATGACCTCAAGCGAGGCAGAAGTGCTCAAGTCGATTTTGATGAGAGGGGCTGCGTGAAAGGAAAAGCCAAATCCCGGACAGCAAAAAGCCCGCGTTAAACGCGGGCTTTTCGGTATATGGTGCACTCGACAGGATTCGAACCTGTGACCGCTCGGTTCGTAGCCGAGTACTCTATCCAGCTGAGCTACGAGTGCATTTTGTGTTTTTAGCCCAGACCACAACTGGATGAAGCCAAGTTATCTGCATCGCTGCAACTAACTCTTAAATGGTGCACTCGACAGGATTCGAACCTGTGACCGCTCGGTTCGTAGCCGAGTACTCTATCCAGCTGAGCTACGAGTGCATTTGTGTTTGTTAGACCAGATCACACCTGGTTGAAGCCAAGTTATTTACATTGCTGTAACTAACTCTTAAATGGTGCACTCGACAGGATTCGAACCTGTGACCGCTCGGTTCGTAGCCGAGTACTCTATCCAGCTGAGCTACGAGTGCATTTGTTGCGCCGCATTATAGCCCGTCTAATCTCTATTCCAACCACTTTTTCTATTAATTTCAACAACTTACAGAAAAAGCCAGATTACGACGTACTAAGCAAATAATGGCGGAGAACGGGGGATTCGAACCCCCGACACCCTTTTGAGGTGTACTCCCTTAGCAGGGGAGCGCCTTCGGCCACTCGGCCAGCTCTCCGCAACACGGGGCGTATCTTAACCAACCTTTTCCCCGTTTGCAAACATAAAAATCGATAAAAATTAATGGCTTGGTTCTTCGTCCTTCTCTTTCTTTATACGCAGGTAAATTTCCTCACGGTGCACGGCAACCTCTTTCGGGGCGTTGACGCCGATACGCACTTGGTTTCCTTTAACGCCGAGCACGGTCACGGTGATTTCGCCATCACCGATAATCAGGCTTTCTGCGCACCGACGAGTCAGAATCAGCATACCTTTCTCCTTACGCAATTCACTTCAGGGACAACAGTCTGCAAAAAAAAGGCACCCGACCTACAACCGGAGCGATCGTAGCCCTACATGCCTGAGTATTGACCAGCGCGAGCAAAAGAACAGTTCAGGGCTCGCGCCATTCAAAAAATAAAGGGCGCGGTCAGACCGCGCCCTTCAAGAAACGGAATTTACTCGCCCTGACGGGCTGGAGCATCCAGTTCGAAAGCCGTGTGCAGGGCGCGCACGGCCAGTTCCAGGTACTTCTCTTCAATCACCACGGAAACCTTGATTTCCGAGGTCGAGATCATCTGGATGTTGATGCTTTCTTTAGCCAGGGATTCGAACATGCGGCTGGCCACGCCTGCGTGGGAACGCATGCCGACGCCGACGATCGAGACCTTGGCAATCTTGGTGTCGCCAACCACTTCACGGGCACCGATCTCGCGAGCAGTGTTTTCCAGCACGGTCTGTGCGGCCTGGTAGTCGTTGCGGTGCACGGTGAAGGTGAAGTCGGTGGTGTTATCGTGCGCAACGTTCTGCACGATCATGTCGACTTCGATGTTCGCGGCACTGATCGGGCCGAGAATCTTGAACGCCACGCCCGGGGTGTCTGGCACGCCACGGATGGTCAGCTTGGCTTCATCGCGGTTGAAAGCGATGCCGGAAATGATCGGCTGTTCCATGGTTTCCTCTTCATCAATAGTAATGAGGGTGCCCGGACCCTCCTTGAAGCTGTGCAGTACGCGCAGCGGAACGTTGTACTTGCCGGCGAATTCAACCGCACGGATCTGCAACACCTTGGAACCGAGGCTGGCCATTTCCAGCATCTCTTCAAAGGTGATCTTGTCCAGGCGCTGAGCGACCGGTACAACGCGCGGGTCGGTGGTGTAAACACCATCAACGTCGGTGTATATCTGGCATTCGTCAGCTTTCAACGCTGCCGCCAGTGCCACGCCGGTGGTATCCGAACCGCCACGACCGAGGGTGGTGATGTTGCCGTGCTCGTCGACGCCCTGGAAACCGGCGACAACCACCACGCGACCCGCTTTCAGATCACCGCGAATCTTCTGGTCATCAATCTGCAAGATACGCGCTTTATTGTGCGCACTGTCGGTCAGGATCCGCACCTGATTACCGGTGTACGACACCGCAGGCACACCGCGCTTGATCAGCGCCATGGCCAACAGGGCAATCGTCACCTGCTCACCCGTGGACACGATCACGTCCAGCTCACGCGGAACCGGTTGGCCATCGCCACTGATTTGCTTGGCCAGATCGATCAGACGGTTGGTTTCGCCGCTCATTGCAGACAGCACGACCACCAGGTCATCGCCGGCATCGCGGAATTTCTTAACCTTGTCGGCGACCTGCTCGATTCTCTCGACAGTGCCGACCGAGGTGCCTCCAAATTTCTGTACGATCAAAGCCATTTCAAAGCCGCCTCTGCCCATGAAGGGCGCCCAATAATTACTCGAACAGCCGCCCGGCCCGCCACTAGACTGCGGGCCGCACGGACTGTCTTATAAACCCTGCTCGACGAATGGAACGGTCAGCGCCAATGCGCCATCTAGCGCGCCGGCATCAACACCGCCGCCCTGCGCCATGTCCGGACGACCACCGCCCTTCCCGCCCACTGCCGCAGCAGCCTGTTTCATCAAATCACCGGCTTTGAGTTGGCCAGTCAGGTCCTTGGTTACGCCTGCAACCAGAACGACCTTTTCCTCATGGACACTGCCGAGCAGGATCACTGCGCGGCCGAGTTTGTTCTTCAACTGATCTACCAGCGCCAGCAGCGCCTTGGCATCCTGACCATCCAGACGTGCGGCCAAAACCTTCACGCCCTTGACGTCCAGTGCCGAGGACGACAGATCGTCGCCCGCCGCGCTCGCCGCCTTGGCTTGCAACTGTTCGAGTTGCTTCTCCAGTTGGCGGTTGCGCTCCAGCACAGCCGACAGCTTGTCGATCAGGTTGTCGCGGCTGCCCTTGACCAGGCTGGCCGCTTCCTTGAGTTGTTCTTCTGCCGCATTCAAGTACGCCAGTGCCGCAGCACCAGTGACCGCCTCGATACGACGCACGCCCGATGCCACACCGCCTTCGCTGATGATTTTCAGCAGGCCGATGTCGCCGGTACGGTTGGCGTGGATACCGCCGCACAGCTCGACGGAGAAATCGCCGCCCATGCTCAGCACGCGCACGTTGTCGCCGTACTTCTCGCCGAACAGCGCCATCGCGCCTTTGTTCTTCGCGGTTTCGATGTCGGTTTCTTCGGTTTCAACGGCGGAGTTCTTGCGAATCTCGGCGTTGACGATGTCTTCCAGCGCTTTGATCTGCTCAGGCTTGATCGCTTCAAAATGGCTGAAGTCGAAACGCAGGCGCTGGCTATCCACCAACGAACCTTTCTGCTGAACGTGTTCGCCCAGCACCTGACGCAAAGCAGCGTGCAGCAAGTGGGTGGCCGAGTGGTTCAACGAAGTGGCGTGACGTACTTCGGCATCAACGTGAGTTTCCACTGGCGCGCCGATGGTCAGGCTGCCCGAATCCAGCACACCGTGGTGCAGGAACGCGCCGCCGGTCTTGGTGGTGTCACGTACGTCGAAACGTGCGCTGCCGGCCTGCAGATAACCGCAGTCGCCGATCTGGCCGCCGGATTCAGCGTAGAACGGCGTCTGATTCAGAACGATCACCGCCTCTTCGCCTTCATTCAAGACGTCGACCGACTGGCCATCTTTATAGATAGCGACGATTTTTGCCGAACCGCTGGTGTCTTTGTAACCGGTGAACTCAGTGGCCACATCAACCTTGACCAAAGTGTTGTAGTCCAGACCGAACGAGCTGGCCGAACGCGCGCGAACACGCTGGGCTTCCATCTCACGTTCGAAACCGGCTTCGTCGACCGTCAGGCTGCGCTCGCGCGCGATGTCGGCGGTCAAGTCCATCGGGAAACCGTAGGTGTCGTAGAGTTTGAACACCACGTCGCCTGGCACCACGGTGCCTTTGAGTTCCAGCAGGTCCTGCTCGAGAATCTTCAGGCCGTGCTCCAGAGTCTTGGAGAACTGCTCTTCTTCTGCCTTGAGTACGCGCTCGATGTTGCTCTGCTGCTTCTTCAGTTCCGGGAAGGCTTCGCCCATCTCGGCAACCAGTGCAGCAACGATCTTGTAGAAGAAGCTGCCGGTGGCGCCCAGCTTGTTACCGTGACGGCAGGCGCGACGAATGATCCGGCGCAGCACATAACCGCGACCTTCGTTGGACGGCAGCACGCCGTCAGCGATGAGGAAGCCGCACGAGCGGATGTGGTCGGACACGACTTTCAGCGAAGACTGATCGCCATTTTCGCAACCGATTGCCTCAGCCGAAGCTTTCAGCAGGTTCTTGAACAGATCGATGTCGTAGTTGGAATTGACGTGCTGCATCACCGCACTGATCCGCTCCAGACCCATGCCGGTATCGACCGACGGCGCTGGCAACGGATGCAACACGCCATCGGCGGTGCGGTTGAACTGCATGAACACGTTGTTCCAGATCTCGATGTAACGGTCGCCGTCTTCTTCCGGCGAGCCCGGTGGGCCGCCCCAGATGTGGTCGCCGTGATCGTAGAAAATCTCGGTGCATGGGCCGCACGGGCCGGTATCGCCCATGGTCCAGAAGTTGTCGGAGGCGTACGGCGCGCCTTTGTTGTCGCCGATGCGAATCATGCGCTCGACCGGCACACCGATTTCTTTGGTCCAGATGTCATACGCTTCGTCGTCGGAGGCGTAGACGGTGACCCAGAGTTTTTCCTTCGGCAGTTGCAGAACGCCGGTCAGGAAGGTCCACGCGTAGGTAATCGCGTCCTTCTTGAAGTAGTCACCGAAGCTGAAGTTACCGAGCATTTCGAAGAACGTGTGGTGACGAGCGGTATAACCGACGTTTTCCAGGTCGCTGTTCTTGCCACCGGCACGCACGCATTTCTGGCTGCTGGTCGCGCGGGTGTACGCACGTTTTTCCTGGCCCAGGAAGCAGTCCTTGAACTGGTTCATCCCCGCGTTAGTGAACAGCAGGGTTGGGTCGTTGCCCGGAATCAAAGAGCTGGAGGCTACACGGGTGTGGCCTTGCTCTTCGAAGAAGCGAAGGAAGGCTTCACGGATTTCTGCGCTTTTCATTAGGTTCTTCCACGGAGGCTGCGGCCAAAGGCCTGTTCGAAACGTCAACAGACGAAGCGACGGCAAAGGGCCGCATTATATCGGCCCTGCGCGCGGGGTACAGCGTGTTTATACGATAGAAACGGTCAATTGGACGGCTAACGCTGTCACTTGCGCGAAAACTCGACGAATGTCGCGATCACTTGCTCGATTTGCGAGCGATTGACGTCCATGTGCGTGACCATGCGCAGACGCGCGGCGGCGCTCAACTTGATCCCGCGTTCGCCGGCAAAGGCCTTGATCGCTTCGGCTTTGTCGCCCATTTGCACATAAACCATGTTGGTTTGCACCGGTTCGACGATGAAACCCGCTTCACGCAAGCCCTCGGCGAGCAATTGCGCATTGGCGTGGTCATCTGCCAGACGCTCGACGTTGTGATCCAGCGCATACAGCCCCGCCGCTGCCAATACCCCGGCCTGACGCATGCCGCCGCCGACCATTTTGCGCAGACGGCGAGCCTTGCCGATCAGTTGCTCAGAACCACACAACACCGAGCCAACCGGCGCGCCAAGACCTTTGGACAGGCACACCGATACCGAATCAAAGTACTGAGTGATTTCCCGCGCATCGACACCCAGCTTGACCGCCGCGTTGTACAGGCGCGCGCCATCGAGGTGCAGTTGCAAGCCATTGTCTTGAGTGAAGTGGCGCGCCCGGGCGAGATATTCCAGCGGCAGCACTTTGCCCTGCATGGTGTTTTCCAGCGCCAGCAATCGAGTGCGAGCGAAGTGGAAGTCGTCCGGTTTGATCGCTGCCGCGACCTGATCCAGATCCAGTGAACCGTCAGCCTGCACTTCCAGCGGCTGCGGCTGGATCGAACCGAGCACCGCCGCGCCGCCGCCCTCGTACTTGTAGGTATGCGCCTGCTGACCCACGACGTATTCGTCGCCGCGCTCGCAGTGCGCCATCAACCCCAACAGGTTGCTCATGGTGCCCGTCGGCACGAACAACGCGGCGGCGAACCCCAGACGCTTGGCCAATTCTGCTTCCAGACGATTGACCGTCGGATCTTCGCCGTACACGTCATCGCCGGTGTCCGCCGCTGTCATCGCGTCGAGCATGGCCGGAGTCGGTTGGGTGACGGTGTCGCTGCGAAGATCGATAACGCTCATGAACCTGGCCTCAAGTCAGCAGGGGAAATCCCTTTACGAAGTGGAATTACTGCGGTCATCGCGTGGATTAATCAACCCTTGTGCGCGAAAAGGTCAGGTTACTTCTTGAGAACACGCCATCCATGTGGGAGCGAGCCTGCTCGCGAAAGCAGTCTGTCAGTGACACATCTGCTGACTGACACACTGCTTTCGCGAGCAGGCTCGCTCCCACAGGTTCTGTGCAGGGCCGGAAAATATGTGTTAAAAACGCTGCGCCGCCCGAGAAAGGGCGGCGAAAACGTTCTCAGGGCGGGGTGCAATTCCCCACCGGCGGTAATTGCGCGCAATGCGCATAGCCCGCGAGCGCTTGGCGACGAATGCGACTTCGGTTGTGAGCGGCGGCAAGGTCAGCAGACCCGGTGTGATCCCGGGGCCGACGGTCATAGTCCGGATGAAGAGAGAACGGGATTAACGCCAAAGGGCCGTCCGCGCGATGTTGTGCGTGTGCGTACCCTTGAATCCCTTTCGATTCATAACGCCCTGTTTTTCACACAAACAGGAGTCAGAACATGCAACCCACCGCTATCGACAGCAAAAGCAAACACCCACACGGCGAGCGCGTTGCGTTCATCCAGGCCTGCTGGCACAAGGAAATTGTCGACCAGAGCCGTAAAGGCTTCGTCGCTGAAATGATTGCCCTGGGTTATCAGGAATCGGACATCGACATCTACGAAGTCGGCGGCGCTTTTGAAATGCCTCTGCACGCCAAGTTGCTGGCCAAGACCGGTCGTTATGCCGGCATCGTCGCCGCAGCCTTGGTGGTGGATGGCGGCATCTACCGTCACGAGTTCGTTGCCCAATCGGTGGTCAGTGGTCTGATGCAGGTGCAGCTGGAAACCGAAGTGCCGGTGTTCTCGGTATCCCTGACGCCGCATCACTTCCATGCTGGCGACGAGCATCAGAAGTTCTTCTTTGAGCACTTTGTGCACAAGGGTCAGGAAGCGGCGCGGACTTGCGCGGATACGCTGCAGAAAGTTCGGGCGTTGCGTCGTACAGAGCCGCGTGCTGTAGCGGTCTGATAGCCCATGGGTGAGGCCTTGGGCCTCACTCTTTCCACTGTGGGAGCGAGCTTGCTCGCGAAAGCGGACTGACAGCCAACTCAAATGTTGAATGTCAGATTGCATTCGCGAGCAAGCTCGCTCCCACAGGGTTATATGTCGAAACCGAAACTGGGGTCAGGCGAGGTTTTCGTCGGTGGTCGGGACGATCAGGATGCCTGCGCGCAAGCCGTTCTTGACCTTGGGATTAGGGAAGATGATGCGTGCGCCCTCCTCCTCAATGATCCAGCGAGTATTGGCCAGATCCTCGGCCAGCACGTAACCCACCTCCAATTC
The DNA here is from genome assembly GCF_013363935.1 of Pseudomonas sp. 43A. Classification (NCBI taxonomy): domain Bacteria; kingdom Pseudomonadati; phylum Pseudomonadota; class Gammaproteobacteria; order Pseudomonadales; family Pseudomonadaceae; genus Pseudomonas; species Pseudomonas sp. 43A. The sequence goes on along the minus strand of NZ_CP054880.1, from coordinate 2,029,127 downwards.
GGAAAAGTTTTCGATGTCCTGCGGCAGGTTCAGGCGGAACGCATCGCTGTGCTTGATGATTTCCCGGGCGACGCTGAACAACTGCAAACCATCCAGCCCTTCTTGCGCCATCTGCGGCTCGTTGCCTTCAATGATCTGCTTCAGACGGGTTTCCAGCAGCGAGACATTCACCCCGTCGTTCTGCCCGAACGGCCGCGCCTTGCCCAGTTCCAGCGTGAAAGCCTCGGCACCGAGCTTGTCGTAGGTATACGAGCTGAACACGATCGACGGTTTGTTCTGCAGCAGCACCGCTTCCATCCCGGCAGCGCGCAGGCGCGCCAGCTCAAGGCGCGAATGCTGGCGGCCTTCCTTCCACGGATACAGCGCAAACTGTTCGATCTTCGAACCGCGAATGGCGGTGTGCAGGTCGTAGTGCAGACGCTGACGATCCGGCTTGCTGAAAAAGCTCGCCGCCAACCGCTCCAGCTCACAGGCACGCAGCGCTTCCGAACCACTGCTTTGTTCATGACGGCCGTTGAACAGCCGATTGACGTCCTGCTCGACGAAACGCTCGCCTTTGCGAATCGCTTCCGGGTTGCCGAACAGGAACAGAATACGTGCGCGCGGTTTCAGATCGCCGCGTGCGATGTCGTGCAGCAGCCGATCAAGCAACTCGATCGGCGCTGTTTCGTTGCCGTGGATGCCTGCCGACAGCAGCAGGTCCAGGCCATTGTCGCGTGCTTCGGGCGGCCGGACTTCCAGCGCACCTTCGCTCAACCAGCGCATACGCACGCCTTCGACAGTCAGTTGAGTCTTCTCCGCCGGTTCGCGGCCGGCGAGGGTCAGTTCAAGCAGTTTGCCGAGGGCGAGCATAGAGCGGTTTCCTTAGTGGTCGTGGTTGCAATCCGGGCCGTGCACGTGGTCTTCGTCGTCGCCGACGTCAGCCGGTTCCATTTCCAGTTGCAGACTTACCAGATTAGTCGCCAATGGGCGCAGCAGCAGGTTGGCGTACTCGGCGTCACCTTCTTCAACGTCCACGCCGATCAGCAGTTGGCCACGGCCGTCCTGCTGGATCCACAGCTCTTTGCCTTGCCACATGACCGCGACGCGGGTGCACGAGGTTTGCAGTTGCGTGCCGTCGGTGTCTTCAAGGATCAGCTGCAGGGAATCGCTCATGTTTTTACTCTCTTGGGGAGACAAGCCGCGCGCCGCGATCAGGCGACGCGCCGGCCATCAATTGATCTGGAATGGATAAACCGCGCCCAGCTTAAGGATTTGCGTCAGTTCATCCAGTGCCGTCCGGCATTCAAGCAGCAATTGCGGATCCGCCAGATCGGTTTCGCTCAAGCGGTCGCGGTAGTGCTTTTCAACCCATGCGGTCAACGAACCGTACAACGGTGGCGTCATGATAACGCCTGGGTTGACCGCCGCCAGTTCGGTTTCGTTAAGCGCGACGCGCAGACGCAGGCACGCCGGACCACCGCCGTTCTGCATGCTTTGCTTGAGGTCGAAGACTTTTACTTCGCGGATCAGACCGCCGGAGCTGGTCAAGCTTTGCAGGTAAGCCCAGACGCGCTCGTTGGCCTGACACTCTTGCGGCACGATCAGCAACATCGAGCCATCAGGACGCGACAGCAACTGGCTGTTGAACAGGTAAGAGCGCACGGCGTCATCCACGGTGACTGCCGAACGCGGCACACACACGGACTGGAAGTTGCCGCCAACCTTGGCCAGTTTGCTTTGCAGTTCGGCCAGCATCGACTCGGTGTCGAGGAATGCATCCTCGTGATAGAACAGCACCTCACCGTTACCCACGGCGATCACGTCGTTGTGGAACACGCCTTGATCGATCACGTTCGGGTTCTGCTGAGCGTAAACCACGCCTTCATCACGCAGACCGTGCAGACGCGCTACCGCTTGCGACGCTTCGAGGGTCTGGCGCGCCGGGTACTTTTGCGGCGCTGGGAAACGATTGTCGAAGGCACTGCGACCGAACACGAAGAACTCGACGCCCGCCTCGCCATATTCACGACAGAAACGTGTGTGGTTAGCCGCGCCTTCGTCACCGAACTGCGCGACCGCTGGCAATGCTGCGTGATGAGCAAAATGCTGCTGATTGGCGAACATCGCGCCGAGCACACGGCTGGTGGTCGGGTGCTCGATGCTGCGGTGATATTTGCAGTTGAGGTTGGCAGCGGTGAAATGCACGCGACCGTCTGCGGTGTCGGCACTCGGGCTGACCGTGGCGGCGTTGGCCACCCACATGCTCGACGCCGAGCAACTGGCGACCAGCAGCGGCATGGCTTCTTTGGCGGCGCGCTCGATCACTTGCGCGTCGGTGCCGCTGAAACCCAGACGGCGCAGAGCGGCCACGTCCGGACGTTCCTGTGGCGCCAGCACGCCTTGCTGAAAGCCCATCTCCATCAGCGCTTTCATCTTCGCCAGACCTTGCAGCGCCGCTTCCTTCGGGTTCGAGGATTGCTGGCTGTTGCTCTGGGAGGCAACGTTGCCGTAGGACAGACCACCGTAGTTATGGGTCGGCCCCACTAGACCGTCAAAATTGACTTCATAGGATTTCATCAGCGAGGCTCCACGAGAATCTGTTGTTATAGGCTTCAGGTAACAATTCAGTACGACCGAGGCGCGGCCTTCGCGAGCAAGCTCGCTCCCACAGGGAAATGCATTCCAATGTAGGAGCGAGCCTGCTCGCGAAGGGGCATCACGCCATCTTCACGCCGGGTGTCAGAGAGGCAGGCAACACCAGGCTCGGTGTTTCCAGCGACGCCACCGGGTACGCGCAGTAATCCGCTGCGTAATAGGCACTGGCGCGATGGTTGCCCGAAGCACCGACACCACCGAACGGCGCGCTGCTCGCAGCACCGGTCAGCTGTTTGTTCCAGTTGACGATGCCGGCACGGCTTTCCAGCCAGAATTGCTGATAACGCGCCTCGGAATCCGACAGCAAACCAGCGGCCAGACCATAAGCGGTGTCATTGGCTTCAGCGATCGCTGCTTCGAAATCGACGTAACGGATCACTTGCAGCAACGGGCCGAACAGTTCTTCGTCCGGACGCTCGGCAACCGCCGTCACATCGAGAATGCCCGGGGTCAGCAACGCGGCCTGTGCCTGTGGCTGAGTCATCGCCAGCAACGACACCGCGCCATTGGCCAACAGATGTGCTTGAGCGTCCATCAGCGCTTTCGCCGCGCCAAGGGAAATCACCGAACCCATGAACGGCGCCGGTTGTTGATCGAACGCGCCGACTTCAATGGTCGCGCTGACTTCCACCAGACGCTTGAGCAGGCTGTCGCCCCACGCGCCTTGCGGCACCAGCAGACGGCGTGCACAGGTGCAACGCTGGCCGGCAGAGATGAACGCCGACTGAATGATCGTGTAAACCGCCGCATCCAGATCCGCGACCTGATCGACCACCAGCGGATTGTTGCCGCCCATTTCCAGCGCCAGAATCTTGTCCGGACGACCGGCAAATTGCTGGTGCAGATGATTGCCGGTACGGCTCGATCCGGTGAAGAACAGACCGTCGATGCCCGGATTCGCCGCCAGCGCGATGCCGGTTTCGCGAGCGCCTTGCAGCAGGTTCAAAACGCCTGCCGGCAGACCCGCTTCGATCCAGCACTTCACCGTCAGCTCGGCGACTTTCGGGGTCAGTTCGCTCGGCTTGAACAGCACACTGTTACCGGCCAGCAACGCCGGCACGATATGACCGTTCGGCAAGTGACCGGGGAAGTTGTAAGGGCCGAACACCGCAACCACGCCGTGTGGCTTGTGGCGCAATACGGCGGTGGCGTCGCCCAACGGGCCACTCTTCTCGCCGGTACGCTCGCGGTAGCTCTGCACCGAAATAGCGATCTTGTTGACCATGCTGGTGACTTCGGTCGCAGATTCCCACAGCGGTTTGCCGGTCTCTTCACCGATGGTGCGAGCCAGTTCGTCAGCGTGGTTTTTCAGCGCAGCGGCGAACGCTTCAAGCACAGTGATGCGCTCGTCCAGCGAACGACGCGCCCACTCCGGAAACGCCTGACGCGCAGCCTGCACAGCCGACTCAACCTGAGCAGCGGTGGCGCCCTCCCCCGACCACAGCACTTGCTGGGTCACCGGGTTCAGCGATTGAAAAGCTTCGCCCTGACCGGCCAGCCACTCACCTGCGATGTATAACGAATTCATTATTTCGACTCCCGTGCAGCGGACAACGCTACGGCGCGCACTTGGTCGCCAGCGTTGAGTTGAAGACGTTTGGCGGTCTGCGGATCAACCACCAGCGTGCCGGCAGCGAGACGCGCCGGCGCAGCGGTGATGCGGCAGTCTTCGCGCTTGCGGTTATGGATGATGAACGGCGTCGCGTCATCCCCCGGTGTGCCGACGGCCAGCACCAGCGCTTCACTGTCACGCACCGCGCGGATCTTGCCGGTTTCGCATTCGATCGCAGGGCCGGCGTCGAAGATGTCGACGTAGCCCTGATAGCTGAAACCTTCGCCCTTGAGCATCGCCAGGGCTGGCTCGGTGTCCGGGTGAACCTGACCGATGACACTGCGCGCGCCTTCGGAGAGGAAGCAGGTGTACAGCGGAAATTTCGGCATCAGTTCAGCGATGAACGCCTTGTTGCCGACACCGGTGAGGTAATCGGCCTGACTGAATTCCATTTTGAAGAAGTGCCGACCGAGGCTTTCCCAGAACGGCGAACGGCCGGCGTCATCCGACACACCACGCATTTCGGCGATGATCTTGTTGCCGAACAATTCAGGGAATTCAGCGATGAACAGCATTCGCGCCTTCGACAGCATGCGACCGTTCAAACCACTGCGGTAATCGGCGTGCAGGAACAACGAGCACAGCTCGGAATTACCGGTCAGGTCGTTGGCCAGAAACAGCGTCGGAATCTCGCGATAGATGTTCAGCTCTTGCGAGGCGCTGACGGTCAGGCCGACACGGAAGTTGTACCAAGGCTCACGCATGCCGACAGCGCCAGCAATGGCGGAAATCCCCACTACGCGGCCGTCATCGTCTTCGAGCACGAACAGGTAGTCCGCATCGCCACGACCGGCTTCGCCGCGAAAGGTCTTCTCGGCCCAGCCGACCCGGTGGGCCAGACGTTCTTCGTTGGCCGGCAACGTGGTCAGGCCGGTGCCGGTGCTGCGGGCCAGGTCGATCAGAGCGGCTAAATCGCTGCTGCGTACGGGACGAACAATCATGCTATCTCCTCAAACGGGCCGCTTTCGCCACCCGTGAAACTCGCTAAGGCGTTAAACCGCCACCAGGCGCACGCTGGCACCCTCACCGACGCCCAGGGCTTCGGCCGCTTCCAGATCCAGAGTCACCGGTTTGCCCGGCGCGTAATCCAGCTCCAGCAGCACCGCGCGGTAATCCTGCAACTGCGCATTGGCCACCAGATACTGGCGACCGGCACCTTTCACCGGCTCGCCGATCTTCACTGGCACCACGCGGCTCTGGGCGATCGAACGGATCCCCGAAACACGTGCATGCAGGGTCGGGCCACCGTCGAAAATGTCGATGTAGTGATCGGTCTCGAAGCCTTCGCGCATCAGGATGTCGAAGGTGATCTGCGCACGCGGGTGCACCTGGCCCATCGCCTCTTGGGCGGAGTCCGGCAGCAGCGGCACGTAGATCGGGTAATGCGGCATCAATTCGGCGAGGAACGTACGGCTTTTCAGCCCGCACAGGCGCTCGGCTTCGGCGTAATTGAGATCGAAGAAGTTGCGACCGATCGCGTCCCAGAATGGCGAGTCGCCGTTCTCGTCGCTGTAACCGACGATCTCGGTGACCACCGAATCAGCGAAACGCTCCGGGTGGCTGGCAACGAACAACAGACGACCGCGGGAGTTGAGCTCGGACCACGGCGAACCGACCAACTCGCGCTGCACGTAGAAACTGGTCAGCAAGCTGTTGCCGGTCAGGTCGTGGCACTGCGAGAGCACGTGGATCTTGTTGTGGATCTTCAGCTCGCGCGAGGCGTGGACGAAGGTCTCGTTGCGGAAGCTGTAGAACGGTTCCGAATAACCGGCCGAAGCGACGATGGCCGAGCAACCGACCAGCTTGCCAGTGGTGGAATCTTCGAGGACGAAGAAATAACTCTCTTCACCGTTGAAGCTCACTTCGGCGGCAAACGAAGCTTCGCTCGCGGCAATCTTGTCGCTCAGACGTTCCACGTCATCCGGCAAGGAAGTGACACCAATCGGGCTGTCCGCAGCCAGACGCTGTACCTCGCCCAGATCAGCCATTTGCGCGGGGCGCATCACCAGCATGGTGTCACTCCTTTTCTCTTATCAATTCACAGAAAAAAACACCGGACACTGTAGGAGCGAGCTTGCTCGCGAAAGCGGTGTATCAGTCAGCATAGATGGCGACTGAAACTCCCTCTTCGCGAGCAAGCTCGCTCCCACAATGAATCTCACCGGCATCAAAAATTGGGTTCGACGCCCGAATGCTCCGGCGCCGAAGGGTCTATCAGGCTTGCGTCAGTGCTGCAGCAGCGCGTTCGAAGCGGTCGAGACCGGCATCGATATCGGCGTCTTCCACCACCAGGCTCGGGGCGAAACGAATCACGTCCGGGCCGGCTTGCAGAATCATCAGGCCTTCTTTTTCAGCGGCGTTGAAGATGTCCTTGGCTTTGCCTTTCCAGGCATCGTTCAGTACGCAACCGATCAGCAGACCGAGGCCACGCACCTGAGTGAACAGGCCGTATTTCTCGCCGATCTGCTCAAGGCGCGCCTTGAACTTGTCGTGCTTGGCGTTCACGCCGTTCAGCACTTCAGGGGTGTTGATCACGTCGATTACCGCTTCAGCGACCGCGCACGCCAGCGGGTTGCCGCCGTACGTGGTGCCGTGAGTACCGACGACCAGATGTTTGGCCAGTGCTTCGGTGGTCAGCATCGCCGCGATCGGGAAACCGCCGCCCAGGCTCTTGGCGCTGGTGAGGATGTCCGGGGTCACGCCGTAATGCTGGTAGGCGAACAGCTTTCCGCTGCGGCCCATGCCGGTCTGCACTTCGTCGAACACCAGCAGCGCGTTGTTCGCGTCGCACAGTTCGCGGGCACCTTGCAGGTAAGCCAGTTCGGCCGGCAGTACGCCGCCCTCGCCCTGGATCGGTTCCAGCACGACCGCGCAGGTCTTGTCGGAAACTGCAGCTTTCAGCGCCGCCAGGTCGTTGTAAGGCACGTGGGTGATGCCGGTGATTTTCGGGCCGAAACCGTCGGAGTACTTCGACTGGCCACCGACGTTGACGGTGAACAGGGTACGGCCGTGGAAGCTGTTCAGCGCGGCGATGATTTCGTACTTCTCGCTGCCGAAACGGTCGAACGCCACACGACGGGCCAGCTTGAACGCGGCCTCGTTGGCTTCGGCGCCCGAGTTGCAGAAGAACACGCGCTCGGCGAATGTGGCGTCGATCAGCTTGTGCGCCAGGCGCAGCGCTGGTTCGTTGGTGAACACGTTGGACACGTGCCACAGCTTGTTCGCTTGCTCGGTCAGTGCACCGACCAGCGCCGGGTGCGCGTGGCCCAATACGTTAACGGCAATCCCGCCGGCGAAGTCGATCAGCTCGCGGCCGGCCTGATCCCAGACACGGGAACCGGCGCCACGCACCGGAATAAAAGCGGCAGGCGCGTAGTTGGGAACCATTACCTGGTCGAAATCGGCGCGTTGTACCGCAGCGTGCTCAACGGACATCGGAGTCTCCTGATGAGGGCCACCCGCCTGAAACTGGCGAGCGATGGGGGGATTGTAAGGACAGTTTTCTGCCCGGCCTTGTCGCCAAGCGACAACTTCTTATAGCGCAAACCCCGGATTTTCACGGGTTTACGGCAATGCGACATATAGCGTCGCAAAGGCGCAGTTTAAACTGGCGCTGCCGATTTGCGGCAGGTCGGGAAGGATATCAACTCAATACCTTTTCACCGGTATAAATATGTACCGCACTCGCTGTGCGTTGCTCTGTTTTGCTTGGCACTTTCCACCGCCAAGGATTGGCCCGATGTACCCGACCGCAGAGCAGCACACCGCCCCCCGCCAAATCGTCGACTCCCGACAACCCGATGCTCATTACCTGCATCTCAAAGACAGCCTGCCCGAATGGCTGGGCAACGCCTCGCCAACCCGACGCAACGCCCTCAAGAACACACACCCGGTGATGCCGCTGAAACTGCAAGGGCTGCCGGTTGCTCAGCATCAGGCGCTTAAAGCCCTCAATGCCGCCCACTGGTCGGCACAAAACGCTGTCGACCAACGGCTGGCCCACTTGCAGGATGCCCGAGCCTTCGCCGAGCCATTGCTCAAAGCCGCGCTCAAGGCCCGGTTCAATCTGGATCTGGATGTCAGAACCACGTTCCTGCACCTGTACATCCCGGTGACCACTCCGGTGTTTTCGATCAAGACCGGTGCCCGTACCTGGAAGGTGTCGTTGCTGGACGCCGCTTTGCATAACTTCGAGGAAAAGGAAACCGTGGACGATGCCTACGAGGCCGACTCCACCTACATCACCTTCCCCACCAAGAGCGGCCGCCCCCTCCTTGAGGAGGGCGTCGACTCGGCGCTCCCCGCTCAACCTTCGCTGAGTGACGTGTTCGACACCCTGCCCGGGATCAAGCAACAGATGAGCATCCCGGCGTTCACCCAGCTCTGTCGCACGCTGGATATCGGCGCGCAGTACATGACCTATCTGCAAGACAACCTCGGAATCAGCGACGGGCAAACCGCTGCGGCCTTGCGCCAGCAAGTCGACAAAAGCCAGCAGGCCGGACTGAAAGCCGCCCTGCAATTTGCGCGCATGAGCGGCGACATCAGTGACAGCTGGTTTCGCACGATCAGCGCACTGGTCGATGGCATCCCGCATATGCGGATCAACGGCCATTCCGTGTTATGCCACAGCCTGACGATGATGGCCGCGCCGCTGGCCGACATTGTGCTTTTTGCGCCGCCAACCTATGAGCCGCGAAGTGCGGCCCGAGTGGTGGTCTATGTGCCGAACGATCCTGAGCACCCGATCAAGGAGTACGCCTCATCGGCAGCCTTTGAAGTCGAGCTGACCCGCCAGTTGCGCTCCGCCGACTACCAGAACTTCTTCAGTCGTTTCATCAACCATGAACAGCGCGGCTTTTTCTTCTCCAGCCTGAACGCGCGATTGAGCCGGGTCACGTGGCACCCACCGCAAGCCGGCAGTTCTAAAGCGCCCTGGCGAGACGAACCGCTGGACAAACCGAAACTTCAATTGAACCCGACACCGATCAGCGGCGAATTATGGGAACACCTTTATCAAGGCAAGTTGAACAAGATCCTTAACGACGCCGCAGTCATTGCCGTCGCCACCGCTGCGGTGGATTCAAAAGCGCGCTGGGCGCTATGGGATTCGTTCGTCGGCATCGCTTCGGCCGTTTTACAGACCGCTGCGTTCATCATTGCGCCGTTCGTGCCGTTTCTGGGAGAGATGATGATGGCGTACATGGCCTATCAGTTTCTCGACGAAGTATTTGAAGGCATCGTCGAATGGGCACACGGTCAAAACATCGAAGCGCTGGAACATCTGTTCGGTTGCCTGGAGTCACTGGTCCAGCTCGGCGCATTTGCCGTCGGCGGTGGCATTGCGGTGAGCGAGTTTCGCAATGTGTTGCCCAAAGAGATTGTCGCCTTCATCGACCGTTTCAAGTCGGTGAAGATGCCTGACGGCCAAACCCGCTACTGGGCACCGGATCTGGCCCGCTACGAACAGAAAACCGCACCTGACCACTCGTCCACGCCGAATGGACTCGGGTTGCATCAGCATCAAGGAAAGCAAGTGCTGTCACTGGATGAAGCACATTACGCCGTGACCGAAAGCCAGATTCCCGGCCAGTATCGAATTGACCATCCCACCCGCTCCGATGCCTACAAACCGCTACTTCGCCATAACGGCGACGGCGCGTGGCATACCGAGCTCGAACAGCCGCTGGAGTGGGATCCCCCAACGGCATTGCGACGAATCGGCCACACGGTCGAATCGTTCACTCCCGCTCAACGCGAGCGCATCCTTCAGGTCAGCGGCTTTGACCATGACGCCCTGCGCCTGATGCATGTCGATCAGGCGCCGTTGCCGCCATTGCTGGCCGACAGCATTACACGCTTCAGGATCGACCAGGATCTTCAACTGTTCATCGAACAGATGGCCAGCGAACTGCCTGAACAGCAACGTGCCGCCGACCCGCTGACACAGTTGCAACTGCTCAGCGAATACGGTCGCTGGCCTGTCGGCAAACGCCTTTGCCTGACCGATCAGCAAGGTCTCGTCATTTGGCAGTCTGCAACCGACGAGACCTTGCCACTGACCGATATTCACCTGAACAATCTGCGCGACGGCGACGTTCTCAAAACGCTGCTGCAAACGCTCAACGAACAGGATGCCAAAGCGTTATCGGGCGAAACATTCGCCGGGCCGGATCTGTCGCTGGAGGTGCGCACCCGCAATTTGCGCCAGCAACTGCTGCAAGTCGCCAAAGCGCAGCGCGGGGTGTTGTTCGATGCTCGCTACCAGGCCATCGGAACGCCCGAAGACCCATTGATCACCTGCATCACACAACATCAATCGACACTGCCCCTGCCCGTCACCCAGGAACTGCTCAACAGCGCCACCGGCGATGAGCTGCTGCAGATCAGCGAAGGTCAGTTGCCACAGCGTCAGCAAGACCTGATCCAGATCGCCACTGCCCAAGTACGCATCACCCGCGCTTATGAAGGACTGGAGCTGGACTCGACGAGCAATCCGGACACCGACACGCTGGCCCTGCACAGCCTCCGGAACTTGCCGGGCTGGAGCGGTGACGTGCGCCTCGAAATCCGTGATGAGCACTACGCAGGCGCACTGCTCGACAGCACCGGGCGTGTCGATGCCCCGTCGCAAAAAGTCCTGGTCAGGCAGACCGATGGTCGCTACCAGCCGTTCGATGACCGCGGCCAGCAATTGCACGCGGTCGCGGATATTTACTCGAGCATCCTCTACGCCCTGCCGGACACTGAACGCCAGGCGCTGAACCTGCAGATTGACCAGGCGCCACAATTGAAAAGTGCAATACGTGCCCGACCGCTCGATCGCGCGAATCTGCGCGTGGCGATTGCACTGGCCCCCGCGCCAGAGACACAGCTGGAAACCCTGCGCCTGGTGGGACGCGGCGGTCATCAGCCAACGTTTGGTCTGCCTGAAGCCTATCTGCCGCCCGGCGGCCTCGCAGAACCCGCTCCGCGGGAACCTGTTCAGGTGATCTATCGCGGCTACACCGCCCAGGAGGCCGAGGACTTTGCGCTCAGTTTCAACCAGGATCCGGTCGCCATCAGAAACGAACTGGCGCGCCTGAGAGGCGAACTCGGCCAGCTTCAAGATGATCTGCGCCTGTGGGAGCAGCAGGTGCCGGCGAACAACCCCGCCACCGGCCTTCCTTTGACGGCGATTGAACGGCGAGCGGCAAGGCAAAGCCGAACGAATCTGAGGATCGACCTCGAACGCTGCTGGCGCAGAGAGTTACGCAGCTCTGCCGGTTACATCCTGCAGATCAGGGACCCGATCATTGGCGATCTGCCGGTGCTGAACGCCGATTTCAGCCATGTCATCTTGCTGAGCATCAATGGCAGCGCCCGCACCGGTGCCGTCGACGGGTTTCTGCAGCGATTCCCGCGACTGATGTATCTGGACATCCAGAACCTGAACGTGCCGAACCTGCCGCCCGCCATCAGCACGATGTCGAGCCTGCGAAATCTGACCGTGCGTAACTGCGGCATAGCGCTGCCGGCCGACAGCCGCTCGCTGTTTTCGCCGCTGTCCGAACTGCAGGTGCTGGACCTGCAGGGCAACCGACTGGGCGCCACGCCCGATGTGCACGCCATACCTTCATTGCGCTACATCAATCTCGACAACACGAACATCACCACGCTGCCGGACGGTCTGCTCAATCATCCACGACTGGCTACCGGCAGGTTCGACAGCAATCGGATCGTCGACATTCCCGAGGCTTATTTCGAGCTGTCTGCGGTGTTGAGCGATGGCTTCAGCTTTGCCAACAATCCCTTGTCTGCCGTCAGCCGCGAGCGGGCGAAAATCTACTACCAGCGAACCTCAAAACACTTCGGCATCTTGCCGGAACGAGCCGATTTGAATCGGGCCATGAACCTCTTTCCCGTACTCGACACCGAGCGCGCCACTGAACTGCTCTATCGATTGCCCGGAACACTGGTTGACGGCCGCGCCCGGCTCGCCCGCTGGGAAACCGAACTCCACCAGATGCAAAACGACCTCGCGCAATGGACCAATGGCGTTCCTGACGTTCACCCCGAAACCGGCCTGGCGTTGACCATGAGCGAGCGGGTAAATGAGCGCCTGGCCCGACAAGGATTCAGCATCAAACTCGAACAGTTCTGGCGCGAAAGATCTCCGGCAACCCCGAGCCTGCGCAACAGTCGCCTGCAAGCGAGCATCGAGTTCATCGGCGATATGCCGGTGCTCGAAGCAGACTTCGCTCACGTTGGCGAATTGTTGCTCGATGGCAACAAGAACGTTTCGGCCCTGCAGCCCTTCCTGCAACGTTTTCAGAATCTGACCCAGCTGGAACTGAGTTTTTTTGACCTGGAATCCGGCACATTGTCATCCATCGATGCGCAGCAACTGGTCATATTGCGGCTGAAGGATTGCGGGGTGGTGAACACCCCGCAAAATCAGGCAGCGCTGACCGCCATGAACCAGTTGCAGACACTCGAATTGCGCGGCAACCCCCTCGGAACCCTTTTTGATCTGAATCTGCTGCCCTCGCTCAAATATCTGGACGTCTCCGATACAGGCCTGCGCGAGCTTCCACCCGGCATCACCGACCATCCCCGCCTGAGATCGGCACTGTTCAGCGAAAACAACATCAGCGAAATGCCCGACGCCCTGTTCGATCTCCCGGCCGACCGCAGCGACGGCATTGATCTGGCCGATAATCCGCAACTCTCGCTGGCCACCCGTGAACGGATAAAAACCTACTACCGCCGAACCGGGCAGGATTTCGACGTACTCGCGGATCCTGCAGACATCACCCTGGCGCGCGAACTGTTCCCGGCGCTCGACACCGTCGAGGCCAGTGAAGTGATCTATGACCTGCCCGGCACCCTGGCAGACGGCAGGACTCAGCTCTACACCTGGAAAACAGAGCTGGAAGGGCTCAAACGCGACCTTCGCGCATGGGCCCTTCAGGTACCGCAACACGATCCCGTGACCGGTGCGGCGATCGATGCCATCGAGATGTACAACAACTACACGGCACGATCGGAATTCGCTCAACGACTGCAGAATTTCTGGCAGAGCCGATCGAGCACATCCAGCATGCGCGAGGATCATTTCTTTACCAATCTGGCCTTCAGCGGAAACATGCCACGGCTGACGGCGGACTTCAGCCATGTGTCAACGCTGAACCTGATAGGCACGCCAGCCATTGGTGAGATCGCCTCCTTCATTGACCGGTTTCCCAACCTGCACGTTCTGGAAATGCGCAACTTCGCACTGGGGCAGGTCCCGGCCAACCTTGCGCGCCTGTCAGAGCTCAGGGAGCTGACACTGTCCAGTTGCGGTATCACCTTCACGCCTGAAGGGCAGACGTTGCTGCAATCGTTGAGTGAACTTGAACGGCTGAATCTGAGCCATAACACGCTGGTGCAGATTCCCGATCTGGCGGGGCTGCCGATGCTCAATGATATTCGCTTGATCAACACCGGCCTGGCCAACGTGCCCAATGGCCTGGCCACTCACTCGAACCTGCGCACTGCGCTGCTCAACGACAACGCGATCACGGATCTGCCGGAATCCTTTTTCACGATGGACATCGATCTGGCTGACGGCATCAATCTGGCCAAAAACCCGTTGTCCACCGCTACGCGTGATCGCATCAAGGCGCACTACGCGGCCATTGGTTACGACTTCGGCGTACTTCCCGATCTCGCCGACATCACCACCGCACAGCAATTGTTTCCTGACCTGGACATCGAAGATATCACTCATGTGATCTATGAATTGCCCGGAACACTGGCAGACGGCAGCGCTCAACTGGCGCACTGGGAGATGGAAATCACGCAGATGGTCAGCGACCTTGCCGAATGGTCCGACCGTGCTCCGGCAGGCCCTCTGGGGTTGAACATGATCGCGGCTGACCGAGCCACGCAACGGTTTGAGCGCCGAGCGTTCAGTCGGAAACTGGAACACTTCTGGCGTAGTCGACAAAACAGCAAAACAGAACTCAGGCTCAATGCGTTCGACGCCAATCTGCGGGTGATCGGCGATCTGCCGACGCTGGCGGCCGACTTCAGCCATGTCACCCAACTAACCTTGCAGGGCAACGAAGCGCTGTCCGGCACCGAGGGGTTCCTGAGCTGCTTTAGCGGACTTGAGGCACTGGAAATGCGCGGTTTTGCCTTGGGTCAAGTACCCCTGGCCCTGTCTCGTATGCCCAAACTGAAAACACTGGTATTGAGCAACTGTGGCGTTGCTCTGGAAGAAGCCGGGCAAGCTGCGTTGTCCTCGCTGTCCCGACTGACCATGCTGGATATGTACAACAACCCACTCGGCGACGCCCCTGACGTTTCTGCATTGAGAGCACTGACCTTCATCGACCTCTCCAGAACCGGGATCGAGCAGATTCCCCCCGGCCTGCTCGAATTGCCGGTACTGGAAACCGCGATCCTTCATCAAAACCGCATCAGCGTGCTGCCAGAGGCACTTTTTCAGCTGTCCCCGGACGCCAGCAATGGTTTTGACTTGAATCAGAACCCACTGTTGCCGGCCATACGCGAGCGGATAAAAACCCACTGGCAAGCACAGGGCATTAATTTTGGCGTTTCCGTCCCGCAGGAAAACAGCCTGTTGGCCCGCGAGTTGTATCCGCATCTGACCGATTCGCGGCTCGACGAACTGGTTTACAGCCTGCCCGGCACACTGGCCGACGGGCACCTTGAACTGATACGCCGGCGCGGCGAGCTGACGTCCCTGATCAGTGATCTCGAAACCTGGACCACACAGACTCCAGTCGATCCCGTCAGCAATGCCCCGCTGCCCCCCGAAACCTTGCTGCAGGAGCGCGAACGCCGGGAACAATTCAAGACAAGCCTGGAGTATTGCTGGCGCCGAATCGTCACCGCGGGTCAAAGCGAAATCAGTTTCACCTCGAACCTGCCGATCATCGGTGAGCTGCCGACGCTGTCCGCTGACTTCAGCCACATACGCGCACTGAACCTGACGAGCAGCAGCTTCACATCGCCTCGTCTCGGTCGATTCCTCGAGCGTTTTGCCAACCTGCACGCACTTGCCATAGAAGGCTACCAACTGGGGGACATTCCCTACGCGGTTGCAGCCATGGAAAACCTGACGGAACTGAGCCTGATCGACTGCCGTGTCACCCTCACCGAGGACACCGCGAATGCATTGCGCAACATGATCAATCTCAATCGACTGAACTTGAGGAACAACACGCTGGGCCGAGTCCCCGACCTCAGTCAGATGACCGCACTGGCCAGACTGGATCTGAACAACACGGGACTGACAGACATACCGCCGGGTTTATTCAGTAGCGCGCGCCTTGATAATGCCAACCTGGGCAACAACGGCATCAGCGAATTGCCCATCGAAATCATGGACGCCGACACTACCGATTTCGACTTCAACGGCAATCCGCTATCCCCGACCAGTCAGCAAACCCTCAATGTTTACCACAGCAGAAGGGCTGCGCGATTGGCGCTGACGCGAAGAACCCGACAGGAATTCGACGCGTTCGAGGAGGACTCGTTTTCCAGTGGCGCCGAAGCCAGGCCGTACATCGACTCTTCGGGAAGCTCCGCTGACCTCGTCGTCGACTAGGGGTTAGCCGCGCTCAGGCGGCACCGATGACAATTCGAACGGGCTGCTGCTGCGCCGCTGGTTGCGATCTTCCCGCGGCGTGGCACCGAAGAAATTGCGATAGGCGCTGGAGAAATGCGGCCCCGAAGAGAAACCACACGACAGGCCGATCTGGATGATCGACTTGCTGGTCTGCATCAACATCTGCCGGGCCTTGTTCAGGCGCAGTTCCAGGTAGTACTGGCTCGGCACACGGTTGAGGTATTGCTTGAAGATCCGTTCCAACTGACGACGGGATACGCACACGTGTTGGGCGATTTCGTCGGTGGTCAGCGGTTCTTCGATATTGGCTTCCATCAGCAACACCGCCTGGGTGAGCTTCGGATGACTGGAACCGAGACGGTTCTGCAACGGGATGCGCTGACGCTCGCCGCCCTCGCGGATGCGCTCGACGACCAGCTCTTCCGAGACCGCGCCGGCCAGTTCTGCACCGTGATCACGAGCCAGCACCGCCAGCAACAGATCGAGCACGGACATGCCGCCACACGCGGTCAGGCGATCGCGATCCCAGTCGAACAGATGGCTGGTGGCGATGACTTTCGGGAAACGCTCGGCGAAATCGTCCTGCCAGCGCCAGT
Source organism: Pseudomonas sp. 43A (assembly GCF_013363935.1). Taxonomy (NCBI): domain Bacteria; kingdom Pseudomonadati; phylum Pseudomonadota; class Gammaproteobacteria; order Pseudomonadales; family Pseudomonadaceae; genus Pseudomonas; species Pseudomonas sp. 43A. Next base: position 2,012,659 of record NZ_CP054880.1, on the reverse strand, counting down.
GCACGGCGGCGCGATAACCGTCGAGCAAACCGAGTTGCGCCAGCGGATAAACACCTGCGGACAGACCACCGATGACCGTACCTGCGCGTACCAGTTGCTTGAGCGCACTGCTGAGTGCCGGCGCCAACGTGGTCGGCGGTTCGTCAGCGAGCAGGAACAGTTTCTGGAAATTTTCGAGCTTGCCCGCCCACGCTTCACCGGGCAGTTGCCAGGCACCTTCGGTCGGAGGTTCTGCTTGCAGGAACGACAGTTCGTAAACCACGTCCGGGTGCACCCGCTGAGCAACACGCAAGGCTTCCTCCGCCAGCGCCAGCGTCAACGCTTTAGTGCTGGGCCAAATCAGGAAACCAATTCGATGGGCAGTCATGGGCGGGCAATCCGAAGCGAAGAACAGTGATGAAGGCATGGGCCAATGCTAGCCCGTAAATGAACACAAATCTTGAAACCAACCGAGATCCATTGTGGGAGCGAGCTTGCTCGCGAAGGCGGTGTATCAGTCAACATCGTTGCTATCTGAACTACCGCTTTCGCGAGCAAGCTCGCTCCCACAGGGGATTTTGGTCAGTCTCTAGGTCGCGAAGCATGACCTAATCTGGTGCATAACGGCAGCGATTACTTGAGGCTGCCCGAGAGGAATTGTTGCAAACGTTCCGATTGCGGATTGACCAGCACTTCACGCGGGTTGCCGCTTTCTTCAACCACACCTTTGTGCAGGAACACCAACTGGTTCGACACTTCACGGGCAAAGCCCATTTCGTGGGTTACCACAACCATGGTGCGACCTTCCTGAGCCAGCGCTTGCATGACTTTCAGCACGTCGCCCACCAGTTCCGGGTCGAGTGCCGAGGTCGGTTCGTCGAACAGCATCACCTCTGGCTCCATCGCCAGTGCACGAGCGATCGCCACGCGCTGCTGCTCGCCACCGGACATGTGCCCCGGGAACGCATCTTTACGATGGGCCACGCCGACCTTGTTCAGGTAGTGCTCGGCTTTCTCGCGCGCTTCGGCCTTGGAGACGCCGAGTACATGCACCGGCGCTTCCATGATGTTTTCCAGCGCGGTCATGTGCGACCACAGGTTGAAATGCTGGAACACCATCGACAGGCGCGAACGCATGCGTTGCAGCTGTTTCGGATCAGCGGCTTTCAGCGCGCCGTCCTTGTTCGCCACCAGTTTCAGCTCTTCGTTGTTGAGCAGAATCTTGCCCGCGTGCGGCTGCTCGAGCAGGTTGATGCAGCGCAGGAAAGTACTTTTGCCGGAGCCACTGGAGCCGATGATGCTGATCACATCGCCGGCTGCCGCTTTCAGGGACACGCCCTTGAGCACTTCGTGACTGCCATAGCGTTTATGCAGGTCTTGGACTTCAAGTTTGTACATGCGGTCGGTTCTCACAAAAACAGTCAGTCAGTCGTTGAGCAAGCGCCCGTGACGCAGCGCTTCGCGCCCCGCCACCTTGGCCAGCCAGAAACCGGGTTGGGCATAACGCAGCCGTTCAATAGCAAACAGCACCCCGGAGGTACCAGCACACACCGTGCTGACCCGATCGGACAGAGGATCAATCACTTCAAAAATTTCGTCGCCCGCCTCGACCCACTCGCCGGGCTTGCGCAGAAAACTCACCACGCCCGGATGCGGCGCGAACAGCAACTCGGTGCCTTCGAACGGCATGCCTTCACAGGCTTCGTGCGCCGGGTTCGGCCACTCGCCGGTAATCAAACCTTGCTCAGCGAGGAAGGCGAGAATGCCTTCAGCATACGCGCAGGCTTCGGCGCGACCGGTGTCGGCCTGACCGCCCAGCTCAATGGTCGTCGCCAGACACGCCAGCGGAATCTGCGCATCGGGGAACTGACGCGACAGACGCAACCACGGCAACGAGCACGCTTCATCGAACGAGCTGCCACCAGAATCTTCCGCCAGCAATCCGACCTTCACATTCAGGTGCGCGGCCAGCGAACGCCACTGCGGCCAGTGCTGCGGCAACGCGTACATGTGCAGCGCGGCTTCAGCATCGCAGTGCAAATCCAACACCACATCGGCGGTGCAAGCATGGCTGAGCAACACACGCTGCATGCCTTGCAACTGGCTGCTCGCCTCCGGCAATGCGGCCAAGTGATCGGCCATCGCCTGACGGATCAGACGCACATTAGCGTGCGGATCATCACCGAGGCTTTCAGCCAAAGCGGCCGCAACCGGCGCACTCAGCTCAACGAAATCACGGTTGAAATTCTTGCCGCTGCCCGCCTCGAAACGGCCTTGGTGATTGCCTTGCAGCAACTGCCCGAGACCCAACGGGTTGGCGACCGGCACCAGTTCGATGACACCGTTGAGCAAGCCTTTGGCTTCGAGTTCGCCGAGGCGCTTTTTCAGCTCCCAGGCGGTGCGCATGCCCGGCAATTCGTCAGCGTGCAGGCTGGCCTGAATGTAGGCCTTGCGCTCGCCATGCCCGAAGCGGAACACGGAAATCTTGCGCTCGCTGCCCAGATGGCTCCACGGCAATACGTGGTCGATGCGTTCCATATCAGTGCTTCCGCGGCGCGAGGTAGCTCAACCAGCGACGCTCGGCCAGTTTGAACAGCTTGACCAGAATGAACGTCAGGCACAGGTAGAACACGCCGGCGGTGATGTACGCCTCGAACGGCAGATAGAACTGCGCGTTGACCGTGCGCGCCGCACCGGTGATGTCGATCAGGGTGACGATGGAGGCCAGACTGGTGGTCTGCAGCATCATGATCACTTCGTTGCTGTACTGCGGCAGTGCCCGGCGCAGGGCCGATGGCAGCAGGATGCGTTTGTACAGTTTGAAGCGCGACATGCCCATGGCCTTGGCCGCTTCGATCTCACCGTTCGGCGTGGCCTTGAGGCTGCCGGCAATGATTTCAGCGGTGTAGGCGCTGGTGTTGACCGCAAAGGCCAGACACGCGCAGAACGTTGCGCTGGACAGCCACGGCCACAGGAAGCTTTCGCGGACCGCTTCAAACTGCGCCAGACCGTAGTAGATCAGAAACAGTTGAACCAGCATCGGCGTGCCACGGATCACGTAGGTGTAAAGCCACGCGGCGCCGTTGACGACCGGGTTCTTCGAGACGCGCATCAGCCCCAGCGGCAGAGCCGCGAGCAGACCGAAAAACAGCGACAGCGCGAGCAATTTGAGGGTGGTCAGCAAGCCGCCGAGGTACAGCGGCATGGCCTCCCAAATGACGTTGTAGTCGAAGATCATAGATCAGCCGCCCTTACGCCTACCGAGTAGCGCTTCTCAAGTTGACGCAGGATCAGCAACGAAACACTGGTGATCACCAGGTACATCGCCGCCACTGCGAGGAAGAAGGTGAAAGGCTCGCGAGTGGCATCTGCCGCCTGCTTGGCCTTGAACATCATGTCTTGCAGACCGACCACGGAAATCAGCGCGGTCGCCTTGGTGAGTACCAGCCAGTTGTTGGTGAAGCCCGGAATCGCCAGGCGAATCATCTGCGGCACCATCACCCGGAAGAACACCTGAAAACTGCTCATGCCGTACGCCATGCCTGCTTCGGCCTGACCTTTGGGAATGGCCATGAATGCACCACGGAAGGTTTCCGACAAGTACGCACCGAAGATGAAACCGAGGGTGCCGATACCGGCGGCCAATGGATTCAGGTCGATGTAGTCGTCATAGCCGAGCATCGGTGCCACGCGGTTGAGCAAGTCCTGACCGCCGTAGAAGATCAGCAGGATCAGCACCAGATCGGGAATCCCGCGAATCACCGTGGAATACAGATCGCCCAGCCAGGCCAGCCAGCGCACTGGCGACAGGCGCAACGCGACACCGATCAGCCCGAGAACGATGGCCAGAGCCATGGACGACAAGGCGAGCTGAAGCGTCAGCCATGCGCCATCGAGGATGACAGCCCCGTAGCCTTTCAACATGATTCAGGTCCTCGAAAGTTGGGATGAAAAAATGGCGCAAACCGCAGAGATCCTGTTGCTTGCGCCATTTCGGACTTGTCGCAGAGACGTATTACTTGCCGTAGATATCGAAGGCGAAGTACTTGTCCTGGATTGCCTTGTATTTGCCGTTTTCGCGGATGGCCGCGATGGCAGCGTTGATCTTGTCTTTCAGGGCATCGCCCTTACGCACTGCGATGCCTACGCCGTCGCCGAAGTATTTGACGTCGGTGAACGCAGGACCTGCGAACGCGAAGCCTTTGCCGGCGTCGGTGTTGAGGAAACCGTCTTGCAGCAGGGTGGCGTCAGCCACGGTACCGTCGAGGCGACCGGCGGCCACGTCGAGGTAGATTTCGTTCTGCGAGCCGTACGGCTTGATCTCGGCGCCCAGCGGAGCCAGAACTTCGCGGGCGAAACGCTCGTGGATCGAACCACGTTGTACGCCGATGTTCTTGCCCTTCAGCTCAGCCAGACCTTCGCTGACCTGAGTGCCGGCCTTCATGACCAGGCGTGCCGGGGTGTTGTAGTACTTGTTGGTGAAGTCGACCGACTTCTTGCGATCTTCGGTGATCGACATGGACGACAGGATCGCGTCGATCTTGCGCACTTTCAGTGCCGGGATCAGACCGTCGAACTCTTGCTCGACCCACACACACTTGACCTGCATCTGCTCGCACAGAGCGTTGCCGATGTCGTAGTCGAAACCAACGATGCTGCCATCCGGTGCTTTAGAAGCGAACGGAGGGTAAGCCGCTTCGATACCGATCTTCAGAGGTTTTTCGTCAGCGAAGGCATTCAGCGACAGCACGGACAGTGCCAGGGCGCCAAGCAGCACAAGTTTCTTCATCTTGGGACTCCATCGGTAAAGGGCAAAAACGGCAGAGTGAGCGACAGCCCAATATGCGAATGGGTGAATCAGGAAATCGGTTGCTGCATCGGTGGGAAATTTCCGATTGAAACCGTCAGAGATTTCAACCTCGGCCACGATGAGCGAGTGATCGGCATTCTAACGACAGGCCCGAAGCCGATATTTCTTCAATGCGACAACTAATTACAGATGCACAGAGAAAGCGACTTTGGCACATTGACAGCCCTGCAATTTCATGCAAGAGCGAAAGACAGTGAACCGATCTATGCTGCAAATTGCGGGCCTATTATTCGCAAACCCTTCTAATCCGGCAAGCGCAGCGTGGTGTCTTATTTTTCACCGGGGCTTTTAAGGCTCTAAAACGGGGCGATGCGTTTCCCTTTGCCCCGTCGCGAGGCGGGCGGTTACACATTCGGTTACGTGAAAGGCAGCGGGTAACAGCGGGAAATGTCTTACGGGGGAGATCGATAATTATTGGTTGGGTGGATCTGGGTTCCGACGAGGGACTACACCGGCGTCTGACAAATTGCTTTCGCGAGCAAGCTCGCTCCCACAGGGATCTGCATTTTGTCTGAAGGTACTCGGTCAAACTGTGGGAGCGAGCTTGCTCGCGAAGAGGCCCGCCCAGTCACCACAAAACCTCCAGACACAAAAAAGCCCCGCCCGGCAAAACCGGACAGGGCTCCTATGCTTCTAACGCTTAAGCCACATTCATGGTCTTGTGCGTATCAATCAAATGCTGCACCACACCAGGATCCGCCAGCGTCGAGATATCCCCCAAGCCATCGTATTCCGCCGTAGCAATCTTGCGCAGAATCCGGCGCATGATCTTGCCCGAACGGGTCTTCGGCAGCCCCGGTGCCCACTGGATCACGTCCGGCGATGCAATCGGCCCGATCTCCTTGCGCACCCAGTTCTTCAGCTCCAGACGCAGTTGCTCAGTCGGCTCCTCACCATTCTTCAACGTGACATAGACATAAATGCCCTGCCCCTTGATGTCATGCGGCACACCCACCACCGCCGCCTCGGCGACTTTCGGATGCGCCACCATCGCGCTCTCGATCTCGGCGGTACCCATGCGGTGGCCCGACACGTTGAGCACGTCATCGACACGCCCGGTGATCCAGTAGTAACCATCGGCATCACGGCGCGCGCCGTCACCGGTGAAGTACATGCCACGGAAAGTCTTAAAGTAGGTATCAACGAAACGATCGTGATCGCCATACAGCGTGCGCGCCTGACCTGGCCACGAATCGAGAATCACCAGATTGCCTTCAGCCTCGCCCTCAATGATGTTACCGAGGTTGTCGACCAGCGCCGGCACCACACCAAAGAACGGACGTGCTGCCGAACCCGGCTTCAGCGCGTGAGCGCCCGGCAACGGGCTCATCATGTTGCCGCCGGTTTCGGTCTGCCACCAGGTATCGACGATCGGGCAACGCGACTTGCCGACATTCTTGTAGTACCAATCCCAGGCTTCCGGGTTGATCGGCTCGCCGACCGAACCGAGCAGACGCAGACTGCTGCCATCCGCGCCTTCAACCGCGGCTTGACCCGAAGCCATCATCGCGCGAATCGCGGTCGGTGCGGTGTAGAGGATATTGACCTTGTGCTTGTCGACGATCTTCGCCACCCGGGTGATGTCCGGGTAGTTCGGCACGCCTTCGAACAGCAGCGTGGTCGCGCCATTGGCCAGCGGGCCGTAGACGATGTAGCTGTGGCCGGTGACCCAGCCGACGTCGGCGGTGCACCAGTAGACTTCGCCCGGACGGTAGTCGAACACGCGCTCGTGGGTCATCGCCGCATACAGCAAGTAACCGCCGGTGGTGTGCTGCACGCCCTTCGGCTTGCCGGTCGAGCCGGAGGTATAAAGGATGAACAGCGCTTCTTCCGCGCCCATCTCTTTCGGCGCGCAAACGGTGCCCGCCACTTTCATCAGGTCTTCGTACCAGATGTCACGATGCTGGTTCCACTTGATATCGCCACCGGTGCGCTTGCACACAATGACTTTCTGGATGCTGCTGGTTTCCGGGTTGGTCAGCGCGTCGTCGACGTTGGCCTTGAGGGAAATCTTCTTGCCAGCGCGGATACCTTCGTCAGCGGTGATCACCACTTTCGATTTGCAGTCGATGATGCGACCGGCCAGGGCTTCCGGCGAGAAACCACCGAACACCACCGAGTGAATCGCGCCGATCCGGGTGCAGGCCAGCATGGCGACCACGGCTTCGGGAATCATCGGCATATAAATGGTCACCACGTCGCCGCGGTGTACGTCCTGACCACGCAGGGCGTTGGCCAGTTTGCACACTTGTTCGTGCAGTTCGCGGTAGGTGATGTTGCGGCTCTCGGAAGGATCGTCGCCTTCCCAGATGATCGCGACTTGATCGCCGCGCTCGGCCAGATGACGGTCGAGGCAGTTGTAGGAAACGTTCAGGGTGCCGTCGGCAAACCACTTGATGTCGACATGGTGATCGTCGAACGACGTTTGTTTCACCGTGGTGAAAGGCTTGATCCAGTCGAGACGCTTGGCTTGCTCGCGCCAGAAGCCGTCAGGGTTGACGACCGACTGCTGGTACATGGCTTTGTAGGTCGCCTCGTCAGTCAGCGTGTTAGCCAGAACCTCGGGACGAACGGGATACAGAGAAGCCGCACTCATCTTTCCTACCTCGGTGTAATAGTTGTTTTTGTATGACCCTGTTGTAACGGGGCGGGGGCCATAGAACCATTCGACGATGGTAGTAACAAGCCCCTACAAGTCGTGGCGATACCGAGCAAACGCCCCCAACCCCAAGCGCAACGGCCCCTGTAGGAGCTGCCGAAGGCTCGGGCCGCGATCGGACGATCTTTTGACCTTTCAGGGGATTGTTACCAAATCTGCCAAAGGTGTTTATCAAAACCCGCTCTGTTTACCCCCGCCCCATCCCCCTAAAATTCACCTCGCCAACAAGGCAAACGCGATTAACAACGATACAGCCCCCACGAAGGCCGTTAATCCAGCTCTCCAAGTAATAACTGCAAACGATGAAGTTACACACGCAACCCCATAAAGGTTGCGTGACCCCACTCGACCTCAAAAAGGTAAATCTGAAATGAAAGCTTTATTGGTTCTGGCCCTCAGCAGTCTGTGCGCAACCGCCATGGCAGATGAGGTCCCGACTGATGTCGCACAGCAACAACCGGCTATCGAGGAATACACTTACTCCACTCACCTGGACATCGCCAACGTTGTATCGATGAGTGAAATTCCCAACGTCTGCGAAGTAGTACCGGCAAAAATGGAGTACGACGACTCCAAGGGCCAGCGCCACATCCTGCGTTACAGCGTCATGGGCAACGGCTGCACCAATTGATGATTCGAGACTGCACCGAATTGGATCTCTCAGCGCTTCATTGAGGGTCGATTCCAGCCCGACTTCGGTCGGGCTCAGTTGTGTTTGAAACCGTCAGAAATGCTTGCAAAACACTAGATGTAGTGAAAAACCGGTTTTTTTGTTCGTTTTTTGAGCAAATTCACAATGGCGAGATTTTTACGAAAAAAAATCTTCTCCCGGCAAAGCCCTGTAAACCCTCACTCTCGTCGAAAAACCAGCCTCCTCGACCGCTCCATGCGCGGATTCGCCTCAGCACAGCCGTGTTTTTTTCCCTATAATGCCGCCCCATACGGGTCAGCAATATTCCCTTACAGGGAGCAAAAGCCATTCTGAAGCCCCGCAGCAGCGTTCAACGCTGATTGCGCCCATCAGAGGCTCTCGGAACCCGTCAAAATTTCTGTTTATTTGCCTGCGTGCATCGCTGCAAAAAACGACATCCAACGCGGTCTGTACGACCGTGTGAAAAACCAACCAATCAGGTTTCACACGGGCACAGGCCCTCACGCAGGAGACGACACGTCATGCTGAGCTGGGACGAATTCGACAAAGAAGACAGTGAAGTAGCAACCGTGAAAGGCGCCAACGCCGGCCACGCTACTGAAGCCAACATGGACCGCCTCGACAACGCTGGCGGTGCCGCCGCGATCGAAGCTCGCGCCGTGACCGCCGACGACTCGGCCGCTGTCGCCCGCGCCAAGGCTGCACTGAACTCCCTCGACGTCGCCGAAGGCCTCGCCGAACTCGAAGGCGCCTCCGCCCGTGTCGCCGTTGACGAAAAGCGCATGATCAACTGCCGCGCCGACCTCAACCAGCTCGTGCCATTCAAGTACGACTGGGCCTGGCAGAAATACCTGGACGGTTGCGCAAACCACTGGATGCCGCAAGAAGTCAACATGACCGCCGACATCGCCCTCTGGAAAGACCCGGAAGGCCTGACCGACGACGAGCGCCGCATCGTCATGCGCAACCTCGGCTTCTTCTCTACCGCCGACTCCCTGGTTGCCAACAACCTGGTACTGGCCGTGTACCGCCTGATCACCAACCCGGAATGCCGCCAGTACATCCTGCGCCAGGCCTTCGAAGAAGCGATCCACACCCACGCCTACCAGTACTGCATCGAATCGCTGGCCATGGATGAAGGCGAAATCTTCAACATGTACCACGAGATCCCATCGGTCGCGAAAAAAGCGGCCTGGGGCCTGAAGTACACCCGTTCGATCTCCGATCCGAAGTTCGAAACCGGCACCCCGGACACCGACAAAGAGTTGCTGCGCAACCTGATCGCTTACTACTGCGTTCTGGAAGGCATCTTCTTCTACTGCGGCTTCACCCAGATCCTCTCCATGGGCCGCCGCAACAAAATGACCGGCGTCGCCGAGCAGTTCCAATACATCCTGCGCGACGAATCCATGCACCTGAACTTCGGCATCGACGTGATCAACCAGATCAAAATCGAAAACCCACACCTGTGGGATGCCGAAATGAAGGAAGAAGCGACCCAGATGATCCTGCAGGGTACGCAGCTGGAGATCGAATACGCGCGTGACACCATGCCTCGCGGGGTGTTGGGTATGAATGCGGCGATGATGGAGGACTACTTGAAGTTCATCGCTAACCGTCGTTTGTCGCAGATCGGTTTGAAGGAAGAGTATCCAGGGACGACTAACCCGTTCCCTTGGATGAGCGAGATTATGGACTTGAAGAAAGAGAAGAATTTCTTTGAGACTCGTGTGATCGAATACCAAACTGGTGGTGCGCTTAGCTGGGACTAACTAATAGTCTCGCTTGGCACGATTTGACGATTGCGGCCTGAGTCGGCGAGTCTAGAAAGCAAAAAGCCCCGATCTGATCGGGGCTTTTTTATGGGTGATGACTAGTGTTTTCGATCTTTAGCTGGCAGCGTTTACACAACACCGATACTCATAACGACTTTCGTAGCCCTACTTTAAACGGCCATCCGCGCTGCTGAAGCTCAGTGGCGAAAGGCACACTGGCGCATCAATCGTCCAAGCGTAATCTGGCTATTTTCCAATAGTTGAGTCATCGAAAACCCAACGGCCGCTAAGAACCCCTTTCAACTGCTCAACACTCAGCAATTGCTGGGGCTTTTTATGCACAACCGCGTGACAGTTCGCACAGAGAGTAATCATGTCGGTTGCTGGATCAACTACTTGATCCTCTTCATATTCAGAAATGGGCTTCACATGATGGACATGGATAAACCCTTTCGCATGCTCGCCGTAAGCCTTCTCAAAATCAAAATTACATGCGTTACACCGAAGGCCATGAATATCTATCGCGCGCGATCTCAGCTTTGGGTTGCGCTCATACCTCACACCGTAATAGGCGATCTTCTTTCCTTCAATACCAGTTATTCTCGTCTCAAACTCTTGCGCGCCGTCTTCTGAAACAGAGCTCAGACTGGGTTGCTCCTTTAGCACCGCATGAGAACGAACCCTGTCAAAGACGTCTTGATTAATTTTCCGAACGCTACTACGCCAATAGTTAGTTTTAGGTGTCGGGGGAACGGGTTCAAAGTATTGCCCATCCACTTTGGTTGGAACCGCAAACTCAAAAGGTTTGAAGCCCTCAATATCAGCAAACAGATCCCCAGTTGTACTGTCGAGATCCGCGTATATTCTCACGACGCGACCAACACCAAAATAATGAGGTTTAGTGCTAAGCCTCAGATTCTTAAACTCCTTTTCTTTCATCCTACATTTATAGTAGAGCACCTCCATCCCCTCGGAGAGCGCCCCTTTGAACTGCTTTGGGAAGTGGTACCGCACGCCGGTTTCATCAGACCACTTCGAAACATCACTTTCGGCAATGACAGCTGGCATCCATTTATCCTCACAAGAGAGGACGAAGCCTACCAAATAACACGAAATTTCCTACATGATTATGGAAGGCTCCCGACGCAAGGACCAGAAAATTGAGGGCTTCATGGACTAAACCTGGGGGCATCCCCCCCTTGAATGACACGACAGATCGCCAGACTCCGCGTGTATAGAAATATTTTATTTTGCCGAATTAATAGGTGCACGACCCCACACCTCCCGCTATTAATACCCCTCCCCCACTCAAGGATCCGAGCCCCACCATGAAATTCGATCTCGCCTACTGCCTCAGCCTCGACGACAAGTTGTCGATCTATGACGTTCGCGATCTCAATTTCGATGAGACGGTGGCCTTCGACTCCGCGAAGGAACACTTCCAGTGCCCCAACGATGCCTGTCGTTCGGCGTTCGAGATTTGCAACGAGTTGGGCACATTCAACGCCAAGAACGTGAATTACGTGCGCACACCGCACTTCAAGAATCTGCCCACTACGCAGCATGTGGCGGGTTGTCCGTATGTGAGTTTGAAGGCTTCGGCGTTAGGCGTTGAGACGGCGGATGGCGAGGCGGATGACGGGCGTGAGGAGCACTTCCCATCAGAGCTGTTGCTGACCCGGCGTGAGTATGTGCGCAAGCCTGTCGTGCCAGCGGGGGCGGCAGATGTGTTGCGGGATGAGCCGGTGCGAGTGGCGACGGACACTGGTAAAGAGTCGGCGAGTCGTGAGTCGGCGCCGGACAAGACCAGTGTGTTTGCGCATCCGGTGGAGTGTTTTGTGTCGAACTTCGCGGACAAGGAGTTGCTTAAGCGGATGCCGTTGAAGGTCGGCGAGCATACGGCGCCGTACAGTTCGTTCTTCAAGAAGATTGAGTATCTGACGGACAACAAGGGGCTGATTTACTGGGGGCGGATCAAGAAGATCGAGGACTTCCACAGTGCCAGTTTTCGTATCGATTTCGAGGACAAGGTCTGGTTCAAGAAGCCCGAGGACAGTAAGAAGAAGCCGTATCCGGTCAGCGTTTATCTGAACAAGAAGCTGATCGACAACTACCGCAAGCGCAAGGCGTTTCTGGAAGAGATCAAGCACGCGGTGGACAGCGACAAGGCGTTGTTCTGTTTCTTCTATGGGGTGACGCCGGAGTTGAAGCAGGTGCCCGGCAAGAAGAACCCCGAAAAGCCTTTCGAGGTCTTCAATGCCAATATCGAGAACCTGGATCACTTCATTATTCGTGAAGCGCCGGGTCTGGAGTGACGGTTAGCCTTGGGGCAGTTGCAGGTTGACGGCGCCGGGGTGTTGTTTGACGAGGGAGTACGGCAGGATCGACCACTCTGGTTCATCGCAACCACGTTGTACGCGTGGAAAATACGGTCCCAGGTAAATGCCTTTGGCGGTGAAGTGCCAATTCAAAACGCTCCAGACATTTTCATCGGTGTAATCGCAGCTGTCCTCATCACCGACGGCTGGTTTTTTCATTTCGTTGGGATACAGCGTTGTGAATTGTTTGATCAGCCACGGCGCCAACACATCGCTCTGATTGCTGGCGTTTGTTTCAGCCGAGGTATTCTCGCGCTCGCCAACCCACAACACGTCTTGCAGCTTTATGTCTTGGCCAGTGTGAACATTGAGGTTGACGGGTGAGTTACTGACATCGGGGTGCGCGCCCCCACAGTCATACCCGGTATTGATGTTCAGACTGACCACGTCCGGCGACAGGAACGTGGGCGCGACACTCTGATACTGCTCGGCATTTTCGCCACCTTGCAGCATGCAGGCGTGGTAGCTGATGACCTCTCGCCAAAGTCGCTCAAGCAATAGCTGATTGATGCGTAGTTGATCTTGCGCCGGGTAGCCGGACGCGACGCTGAACAACGAAATTTTCGATTCCGGTTCGACCCACCACTGCAGGTTATAACCCATGAAGCTTTCTGTTTTCGCGGGCTTGAGCTTGAGTCCCTGTAAACGTAAATATTCGTAGGGTTCGCTCTTCGGCAGTGTGGCAATGAAAGGCAAAGTCGTTGATGTCGGCGCTGGAAGTTTGGCTTCGGCAAGTTTCACCGGCAGCTTCTTGCCCTGCGGACTTTGCCACTCGCCCTGCCAGCCATCAGCAGTGGGTTTCATTTTCAGCGTCGGCAGCGGCTTGTCGTCACCGTAGCGGTTATTGCCTTCGACGAGGCTCAGCGTGCTGTCCTGCAGCGAACCGCTGAGTGCCAGGTCGCGGTGATATTTCTCGTAGAAATAGCGGCCGGTGACTTCGTCCTGCTGTGTGGTGTTGAGTTCAACAACAATCGCCGTCTTGCCCAATGTGCCGGTAAATACGCGACGGCCATCTTCGGCATGGGCAGTGGAGATCAGTGAGAACAGCACAGCGGCGCACGGTGCCAGGCGCATCAGTCCCTTGAGCATGAATCAATCCTTGAAGGAGTCGGTGGTCGCGTCGGCACACAGGCGCCGGCGCTGAAAAATACGCTGCGGATTATGGCGGGGACGGTTTAACTATTCGAGTTTTCTTGCTCGTACTTTTTAAGCCAGGCTTCGTGCTCAAGGGCCGCAATTTCCCGAGCCATCTGTTGGCGACGTTCCTTGGCAGCATGAAGCTGGACGTCATCGAGAAAGCAGTAGTGACGCAGCCAGTGAAGCGCCATTTCCTCATCCGGAAAGTAGTAAGACTTGGCGCCCTTGCTGTTCCTGGGCGTGTCATTCATTTGCTCGTCAAAAACCATCGCAGTGATTTCATCCGGCGGCAAAGATCCCGTATGGGCGACCTTGTCCTGAAACATCCATGCAATTTCATCAATGTGTTTTTGCGCGCTGCGATGACTACGTCGATAGAACCGTTGATGCTCACAAGTCTGTTTCAGCCGCGCCAACATCAACTCAGGGTTAAGCCACTGCCCGAGGTCATGATGATGTGCGTTGATCACTATCCCCTTGACCCAACGATCCACGAATCGATCAACAAAGTCTTCTGTGTCAGCCTTTTTCGCATCAGCGAAAATCAGGCAATAGCGGGTCTGGACGTGAATGACCAGCAACACATGCTTGCGTTGTACCGTTATCGCGTGCACCAGCCACTGCTCATCAGCGCCGTTCGACTCATCATCTTCAATGATTGGGGACGGCGGATTAGCGTCCACCGGCGTAATCTTTTTGCCTTTGTGAACACGGCTGAAAAACTTACTGGCGGCTTCGGTGCAATTGAAGATCAACATCCTGGTTCTCTGGTTATTGCTGGAGGACAGCGTTCAGTTATCAATTTTGGTTTCTTCCGCCCATTCAATTTCATAAGGCTGACGCACAGCTTCCGAAATCCTCTCACGCATCTCTTCGCTGAAGCCAGACAACTCCGCGTCGGTCAGCAAATCATGCGCGACCATCATGAGCAATGGAAGCCATACGTTTGAGCGGCTCATTCGCTGATCGAAGACTGCCGCCATGTCCTTATCTCGACTGCGAATGAGCCGATATAGCGTCAAGTAACGCGCATGCGCTGAAAGAGCATCGTTTTGAGCGACGACCGTGGCCTCGGACAGAACTCCCTGACAAAAACGATCCAGTGCCACCTTGCGCAGTTCACGGTACTTTTTCCAGTCACTCTCGGAAACCGACATATCCCCTCCATTAATTGGTTGCGAGTGCAGTGGAGCAATGCATCACTTTAGTGAAATGCACAGCAATACAATAATCAGCAATCCAATATAAACCCAGGCATGCACCCGATCCGGTATCCGGCCAATCCATGGCGCGGCCAATCGAATCCCGATGAGCGACCCCACCGTCAGCACCGCAAACGCCAGCAAATCAACATACCCGACAAACCACGCGCCCAGATTAGCCTGACTGAACCCGGCCAACGCCATGTACGTCAGCGTGCCGGCCACTGCCACCGGCACGCTCAGCGGATTGGCCATGGACGTCGCTTGCGACATGCTCAGCCCGCAACGGCGCAACAGCGGCACGGTCATGACGCTGCCACCTACACCGAGAAACGTCGCGATGGCGCCGATGCCTACACCGCCTGCGGAAGTTTCCGTAGCGCCTAGTCGGCGCGGGATGACGTCTGCGTTTTGCGTGAGAAATCCGCGGCGCAGCAGGCAATCAATGATTGTCACGCCGAGGTAACCAATGAACGCGTAGCGAATCACTTCGCCGCTAACCCATATCGCCGCTACTGCACCCACGATTGCGCCCACGCCGATAAACCCACCCAAGGGCCACAGGTAATGACGGATGAGATTGCCGGCGCGGCGGTGCTTGTCGGTGGCGATCAGGGCGTTGACGATCATCACGCAGGTCGAGGTGGCGACGGCGATGTGCATCGCCGATTGGCCGATCGGGTCATCGGCGCCGTGGCTGGCGGTGAGCAGGCGATACAGCAGCGGCACCACGACGAAGCCGCCGCCGAAGCCGAACAGGACCGCGGTGATGCCAGTCAGGCAGCCGAAGAGGGTCAGCAGTAGATAGAACATGTTGAGGTGTCCGTGGTGGGAGAGCGGTCGACGATAGAGCAGCATCGCTTGGCCTGCTTCAGCAAGTGAGCCAATAATGTTTGTGTTTACGCCAATCACCGGGAAAAGCCTGATGCGCAATGTTTCGATCAATCTGCTGGATGACACGCCGCGCGCGGTGGTGGCAATCGGTACGGATTATTCTCACGGTCACCTACTGCCCTTTCATACGCATCGGCGGGCGCAGTTGTTGTACGGCGCGACGGGTGTGATGCAAGTCAGCACCCATGACGGTAATTGGGTGGTGCCGCCGCAGCGGGCGGTGTGGATTCCGCCGAATGTGGCGCATGAGGTGTTGATGCTTGGGGTCAGCACGCGCAGCTTGTACATCGAGCCCGGTGCGGTGGATTTGGGGACGCGCTGTCAGGTGATCAGTGTGTCGCCGTTGATGCGGCATTTGCTGATGGAGGCGGTGGAAGTGCCGCTGACCTATGAGTTGGGCGGACGCGATGGTGTGTTGATTGATCTGTTGCTGCATGAATTGACGCGCAGTGCGCCGCTGCCGTTGCACATTCCGCTACCGACTGACGGAAAGCTCCTGTCTCTGTGTCAGACCTTTCTGCATCAGCCGTACGCCCATCAATCTCCACAGCAGTGGGCCCAGCAGTTACACATAAGCTTGCGTACCTTCAACAGGATGTTTCGGCAACAGACCGGATTGAGTTTCAGGCAATGGCGGCAGCAGGCGTGCGTGGTCCTGGCGCTGGCGCGACTGGCCTCGGGTGAAGCGGTGACGCGCATCGCGCTGGACTTCGGTTATGAAAGCCCGGCGGCGTTCTCGACGATGTTCCGGCGGATCCTCGGGCAGGCACCGTCCGTCTGGTTGCAGGCGGCGAATTAGGGCAAATCAAAAAATGCGTTTGATCCCGGCCGAAAACAACTGTACAAAAACACAGTACATTTTCAATCAGCACTCTTGAGCCCGGAGCACACCATGGCCTCTCTTGCGATGAACCACATCCTCGAACGCATTGCCCTTTTCCAGTTCACCCCGACGCACTGCGTCCAGGCCCGAGCGATGCTGGGCTGGAGCGTGGAACAGCTATCGCGGGAGGCTGAAGTTTCGGTTGAAGACATTCAACGGTTTGAAGCGCAGCAGGATGTCGCGGATGCGGCGCGACTGGCGCTGGCTTATCGGTTCGAGGCGCAGGGGCTGGTGTTCTTTCCCGGGTTTGCACCGGGGCGTAGTGCCAGTGTTCAGGGCGTGTCGTCGGAAGCGATGGGGCGTGGGGATTTTGCGATGGCTGAGTAAGACAATCGCCCCCGAAGGGGCGAACTGGGCGAGCTATCAGGCGCTCTGCACCACCGCGTCATTCTCCCCTTCAACCGCCAACCACCACGCCTCACCGCGTTGCGGCTGAGTGATGTTAAACGCCTCACCCATCTGCGGCGTAGTAATGGAAATACTGCGTTCCCACGCCAGTGCCAGAATCCGGTCGAACGGTTCGTGCCAGGCGTGCATCGCCAGGTCGAAGGTGCCGTTGTGGATCGGGAAGAGCCAGCGGCCTTTGAGGTCGATGTGCGCTTGCAGGGTTTCTTCTGGCTGCATGTGCACGTGTGGCCATTCGACGTTGTAGGCGCCGGTTTCCATCAGGGTCAGGTCGAACGGGCCGTACTGTTCGCCGATGCGTTTGAAGCCATCGAAGTAGCCGCTGTCGCCGCTGAAGAAGATCCGTGTATCGCCGTCGATCATCACCCACGATGCCCACAGGGTGCTGTTGCCGTCGAACAGACCACGGCCGGAAAAGTGCTGTGACGGTGTGGCGACGAAACGGATGCCGGCAATCTCTGCGCCCTGCCACCAGTCGTACTGGCGGACTTTGCTGGCTTCGATACCCCATTTGATCAGCGTGTCGCCGACGCCCAGCGGGGTCAGAAAGAGGTTGGTCTTGGCGGCCAATCGGAGCACGGCCTGGTAATCGAGATGGTCGTAATGGTTGTGCGACAGGATCACCGCTTCGATCGGTGGCAACTGGTCGATGCTGATCGGCGGTTGGTGGAAGCGTTTCGGTCCGGCCCACTGCACCGGCGATGCGCGCTCGGCGAAAACCGGGTCGGTGATGAAGAATTTGTCGCGAAGCTTCAGCAGCAGGGTCGAGTGGCCGAGGCGATAGACGCTGTGGTTGGGCGCCGCCAGCAATGCTTCCCGGGTCAACGCCTGCACAGGGATTGGCGCGGCGGGCCGGGTGTTGCGCGGTTTGTGGAAAATCATGTTCCACATGATCCGCAGCATTTTGCGCGCACCCTCGCGCTGCACAGGTGCGTGATTGCGAAACAGCCCCTGATGCTGCCGCGAGGCTTCAGGCGTGGATGTGTTATCCGGGAGCGAAACTGGATTGGCCATGACTGAATGACTCCAGAAAAACCGCGCAATTCGCGGTTTTTCCACGGTGGGACGATAAATGGCCAAAGCTGCACGCATAGGCCGAACTCTCTGGTTTTTAGGCTGCGAGGATTAACGCAACATTACACTGCTCGGTGTAGTTTCTAGGTTGCATCAAAGCGGATGACAAGTAAACTGCCAAGTGTAATTTCATCTTTTCTCTGCCAAAGCGTACTTATGACAGCTCCACAGCGCCTCACCGACCGTAAACGCGAAGCCATTATTCAGGCGGCGATTGCCGAATTCCGTGCCCACGGTTTCGAGATCACCAGCATGGACAAAATCGCGGCCACCGCTGGTGTATCCAAGCGCACGGTGTACAACCATTTCCCCAGTAAAGAAGAGCTGTTCGCCGAAATTCTCAACCAGTTGTGGGCACGAATCAGCGCCGAGCAATCGGTCGTCTATAACCGCGATCAGCCTCTACGTGATCAGTTGCGGCAAATGCTTCAGGCCAAAGTGCAGTTGATGGCCGACGAAAACTTTCTGACCCTGGCCCGAGTGGCAATTGCTGCGACCATTCATTCGCCGGAGCGCGCGCAGAACATGATCGAGCGCCTGGGCGAGCGCGAGGAAGGCCTGACCGTGTGGATTCGCGCTGCGCAGGCTGACGGTCGACTGAAACCGGTCGATCCGGAATTCGCCGCCCATCAAGTACAAGGCTTGCTCAAGACCTTTGCCTTCTGGCCACAGATGTCGATGGGCCGCGCAGCCCTCGATGTCGAGATGCAGAACACCGTCGCCGAATCCGCACTGGAAATGTTTCTAACCTGCTATCAACGCTAATCAGCCCTCCTCCTGTAACCCGCTCTGTGTGACCCCGCCAGTTGCCGCTGCATGAGGCCTGGAGGGTTGATGGCGCGATGGGTCAAGCATTGAATTCATGCTGTCATCCGCGGGTGCCAGAGTTGCGAGTGGGCCTTAGTATCGGTTTGGCGCGCTATCAATCCTTGTACAAGGATGTCCTCGACTGGCGGGATGACACCGATAAAACGCTCTATACCGCTAAACACAAGGGCCTCAACACCATCAGCGTTGCCCTGAGCAGGACCGCGACGGACAACGCCGACGCTCGAAAAGTTATACAAAATTACAAATAATTACTTTCTTGTACAAGTTTATGAAGTTTTGTATAAGTAGCCATCTGCCAGCTAAGGAATACTGGTATTGAGCAGACATTGCCGAATGCCGTCCGCGCATTCGGTCTGCCGGCGCGGAAATAGGGACTGAATTCTCGATCCTCCCCACTTCCAGAGTAGTGCGAACATGTTCTTCAATCGCCACAAATCCGTCATCGACGATCTTCAGCGCACCCTCACCGAACAAGCCGGCCTGCTCGATGCGATCAATCGCTCGATGGCGGTGATCGAGTTCGACCTTGACGGCGTGGTGCTGCGTGCCAATGACAACTTTCTCAAGACCATGGGTTACACCGCCGAACAAGCGATCGGCCAACCGCATCGACGCTTTTGCACGCCAGAGTTCGGCCGTAGTGCTCAGTACACTGATTTGTGGTCACGCCTGAAAAACGGCCAGTTTCAGTCCGGTACGTTTGAACGCGTCGACGGCAAGGGCCACCCAATCTGGCTGGAGGCCAGTTACAACCCGATCAAGGATGCTTCGGGACGGGTGGTGAAAGTGGTCAAGTACGCCATGGACGTGACCGCCAAGGTGCAGCAGGAAAGCGAAGCCAACGCCAAGTTGCAGGCGATTGACCGGGCAATGGCGGTCATCGAATTCAACCTCGACGGCAGTATTCTCACAGCCAATCAGAATTTTCTGACGCGCATGGGTTACACCCTCGCCGAGCTGAAAGGTAAACATCACCGTTTGTTCTGCACGCCGGCACTGGTCAACAGCAGCGCCTACGAAGACTTCTGGCGGCGCTTGAACCAGGGCGAGCTTTTCCAGGGTCAGTTCGAACGCGTCGATAAACGCGGGCAAACCGTATGGCTCGAAGCCAACTACAACCCGGTTTATGACGCAGCCGGGCGCTTGTGCAAAGTGGTGAAGTTCGCCTCCGACGTGACTACCCGCGTCGAGCAACACGAACAGGACGCACGCAGTGCCAGCGCGGCGTATCACATCTCCGTGGCAACCCGAAAAGTCGCCGAGCAAGGTACGCAGGTGATCCAGCAAGCCGCCAGCGAAATGCGTGAAATCGCCGAAGACATTGCTGAGTCTTCAACGCTGATTGCACAACTGGGCGAACGCTCCGAGCAGATCACCGCCATCGTCAACACCATCCGCGCGATTGCCGATCAGACCAACCTGCTGGCGCTCAACGCTGCGATCGAAGCAGCGCGCGCCGGTGAACAGGGGCGCGGGTTTGCCGTGGTCGCTGACGAAGTGCGGCAATTGGCGGCTCGAACCAGCGGCTCGACCGCGGAGATTTCCAGCATGATCGGGCTGATCCAGAACGAGACCCGCCAGGCCATCAAGAGCATGGAAGGCACCCGGGGGCGCGCGGCGGAAGGGGTCGAGTTGGCGAATCAGGCAGGCACTGTGATTTTGCAGATTCGTGATGGCGCCAGCGAGGCGGTGGATGCGGTGAGCATGTTTGCCAATGAGCGAGTGCCGGGTTAAAGGCAGGTAGACCGCGTCGCGGCCTTCGCGAGCTTGCTCGCGAAGGGGCCGGTCACCACAACGCAGGGCTATAGTGACTACACGTCCCACGCCCTGCCGAGTGCATCATGACCACTGAAAAACCCGCATCGCCTGAAACAGCTCCCGTCGATCACTTGCGCTTCCACCGCCCCCACGCCCACCTCAGCACCACCTTCGGTAACGACACGTTCGCCCTGCGCGCCGAGGCATTTGCACGGTTCTTCGGCACGCCGATGTTTCTCGGCGCGCAAACCCTGATCGTGCTCTTGTGGATCTGTCTCAACGTGTTTGGCGTGACCACCTTCGACGTCTACCCGTTTATCCTGTTGAACCTTGCTTTCAGCCTGCAATCGGCTTACGCCGCGCCGCTGATTCTGCTCGCACAAACACGCCAGGCTGCCCGCGACAAGGCGCAGGCCGATGCTGACGCACTACATCGTGAAGACCTGGCACAGGCCAATACCGAGCGTCAGGCCCAAGCGGCGAAGAACACCGCGCAACTGCTTGAGCTGCTGGAGCAGAACACCCGCCTCACCGAGATGACCAAAAACCTCACCGAACGCATCGCCAGCCTGACCAGCGAGTTGCACGATCACATGCGCCAGAACCCGCAGCGCTGATTACGGCAACCGCAGCGCCCGCCCCAACTCATCGAACAGCGTCACTACCGAGCGCAAGGCGCGGCAATCCGGGCGCGTCAGCAGCCACAGCGCGGTGTCATAACCATGCAGCGGCTCGCTCAACGCCTGCACACCCTCGGTGATCAGAAAGTCCGGTAACGCCGCCACGCCGAGGCCCGCGCGAACCAGCTCTGTCACCGACAACATGCTGTTGCAACGATAGCCCGGGGTGACGCCGGGTAGATGCTGACGACGCCAGGCGATGGTTGGGTGATCGGGTAAAAAGTCGTCCGGAGCTATCCACGTCAGCGCCGTCAGATCCGATGCATCGACATTCTGCAGATACCGCGTACTGGCGCAGACCCGGTAGGAAATCTTCGCCAGTTGTCGTCCGACCAGATGCTCCGGCGGTGTCCGCGTCAGGCGCAGGGCGATGTCAGCATCGCGGCGACTGAGGTTGGCGAAATCGTTGGAGGTGCTTAGCTCAATGGTCAGTGCCGGGTAATTGGGCATGAACTGCGCCAGCGCCGGCAGCAGCAAACCTTGCAAGACCGAATCGGTGCAGGTCAGGCGCACCGTGCCGCTGACCACTTCACCGCCCTGCTCCACGCCGATGCGCGCGGCTTCCAGCGCCTGTTCGGCGCGTTCGGCTTGCTCGGCCAGTGTTTGTGCCAACGTTGTCGGCAGATAACCGGCGCGGATTTTTTCGAACAGTTGCTGGCCGAGCGCAGCTTCGAGACGGCGCACGGCGCGGAACACCGTCGACACGTCGACTTTCAACAACTGCGAGGCCCGGGCCAGCGAGCCGCCACGCACCAAGGCGAGGATCAGGGCGAGATCGGGGTAGTCGAGCTGATAGTGCGTCGCTGCATTGATCACTTGGGGAAACGCCCATATTGAGTGCGTGAACGCCAATCTATAGTGAGGGCCATCAATCAACAAGCGCAGGGAACCTCCATGGAAAACAGCGCCATCCGTATCGCCCTGATTGGCGATTACGACCCGCAGGTCACCGCTCACCAAGCCATTCCCGTCGCCCTCGGGCTGGTCGCCGAACACCTCAACCGCAACGTGCAATTCGAATGGTTGCCCACCGAGCAGATCCACGCCGATACGCCGCTCGAGCGCTTCGACGGTTTCTGGTGCGTCCCCGCCAGTCCTTACAAAAGTGAAGCCGGCGCGTTGCGGGCGATCCGTTTTGCCCGCGAACAGCAGCGCCCTTTCCTCGGCACCTGCGGCGGTTTTCAACATGCGGTGCTGGAATTTTCCCGCAACGTGCTGGGCTGGACGGATGCCGAGCATGGTGAAACGTCGCCCAACTCAGAGCGAGCTGTACTCACGCCGTTGACCTGTTCGCTGGTCGAAGCGGTGGACAGTATTCATTTGGTGCCCGGTTCGTTGATCGCCAAGGCGTACGAAACGTCGCAGATTCGTGAAGGTTATCGCTGCCGCTTCGGTGTGAATCCGCTGTTCGAACGGGAACTGTTGAACGATCGGCTACAGGCAGTGGGGCATGATTCGTCAGGGGATTTGCGCGCGATTGAGCTCAAGGATCACCGCTTCTTTGTCGCGACGTTGTTCCAGCCGGAACGTGCCGCGCTCAAAGGGTTGATGCCGCCGCTGGTGCGCGCGTTTGTTGACGCTTGTGGGGAGTCACGTTGATGACTGATTGCTTTGCGGTGATTTTTACTTCGACTCGAACCGAAGGTGACAACGGCTATGCCGAGGCGGCCGAGCGCATGGCTGCGTTGGTCAGTGAGCAGCCGGGGTTTCTTGGGGTGGAGTCGGTTCGAGGGGCGGATGGCGTCGGGATTACGGTGTCGTATTGGCAGAGCGAAGCGGCGATTCTGGCGTGGCGGCAGCATCCTGAGCATCGGGAGATTCAGGCGCGTGGTCGTTCGCAATGGTATTCGGCGTTTCATACGCGGGTGTGTCGGGTGGAGCGGGAGTATCGGTTCGGCCAATAAAAGGGCGGCGCATTGGCGGCCGCCTTCGCGAGCAGGCTCGCTCCCACAGTGGATTTGTGATCGACGCAGATCCAATGTGGGAGCGAGCTTGCTCGCGAAGAGGACTGCACTGTCACAGAGCGTCTCAGCCGCGCACCAGACTGCGCACCGCCACAATCTCCGGCACGTCAACCTTGCTCATATACACCCGCAACGGCTCGGTGATGTTGATCCGCTCATCGATATGCTGATCCAGCAACAACTGAATCAACTCGCGTTTAAGCGTCATGGTCTGCGCTGTCGCCGGCGCCCAGACAAATTCATTCACAGGAATAATGCCGTCATCCGCCACGTCCATGCCGAACGAATCTTCGCTAAATCGCACGATGTACTGACCGGTTTTACGGTTAAGGCCGACAAATCCTTTGAGATCGTCAGCAGCCTGGCAGATGAGTTGGGAGGTGATGCGCATGGTAAACCTCACGAAAGGTGATCGATGGTTTACACGCAGGGCAACTGCACGGCGAGCCCTCTGCCGGGACGTCTGCCGAGGGCAAGCGTACTGCAAACGGCGCCACAAAAGTGCAGGAAAAATCGCTTTTAATACGTTTATGTCGGTCTGGCGATAGCATGCAATCGATTCAGTTGTTAAAAGATACGTCTTTGAAAATGCCCTGCGAAAGGAACTCGAACATGCCCGCCACTTTCACCAAAAGCGCTCTGGTCCTGAGCCTGCTGCTCGGCCTCGGTCAGGCGCACGCCGCCAGCCAGACGGATCCTGCCGCCGTCGCCGCGGCCCACGGCATCCCGCACCCGGCGGTAATCGCTCATCGTGGTGCGTCCTTCGATGCACCGGAATCCACCGCAGCGTCCTACAAACTGGCCCGCGATCTGGGTGCCGATTACCTGGAAATGGACTTGCAGCGCAGCAAGGACGGCGTGCTGTTCGCCCTGCACGACAACAACCTGCAACGCACCACCGACGTCGCCAGCAAGTTTCCGGAGCGCAAGGACGCCTCGGCCACCGCGTTTACCATGGCAGAACTGAAAACCCTCGACGCTGGCAGCTGGTTCAACGCCAAGTACCCGGATCGCGCGCGCCCGTCCTACGCCGGGCTGAAAATTCTGACCCTCGATGAAATCATCGACATCGCCCAGGCCAACCCGCAACACAAACCGGGCCTGTACATCGAGACCAAAGAGCCGCAGCTGTTTCCCGGGATCGAAAAAGACCTCAAGGAAAAACTGCAGGATCGTGGCTGGCTGAGCCCGGCCGGTTCGAAACTGGCGAAAAGTGCGCTGGGTGTCGGTCAGGGCAAAGGCAAAGTGATCCTGCAAACCTTCGAGAAAAACAGCCTCGAACTGCTGGAAAAAGAAATGCCGCAGGTGCCGAAGATCCTCCTGCTGTGGGTGGGTGAAGGCAGCATCGAGCCGAAATCGAAAGTAACGTTTGCCGAATCCGGCGAGAAGGACAAAAACGTTTTCTACGGTAAACAAGAGCCGAAGTCCGAAGCCGAATTCAAACAATGGGTGGATTACGCCAAGGCCCAGGGTGCGATCGGCACCGGCCCATCGGCGAAGCTGACCAAGGGCGGCGATCAGAGCTATTCGGATCTGGTGCAACCGTGGATGAACCAATACACCCACGACCAGGGCATGCTGGTGCACGTCTACACCGTCGACGAGCCGGTGGACTTCGAGAAAGTCATGTCGGCCGGTGTCGACGGCATCTTTACCAACCGCGCCAGCGAACTGTTGAAATTCTATAAACGCCCGGCGTCCGTCAGTGTTGATCAGGTGTTGAAGAACAACGGCTTCTGATCTGAAATCGAGGCGCCTTCATCGCGGGCAAGCCACACTTCCACAGGTTCTGTGCAGGTGCAGGGCTTGCCCGTTTTGTTTGGGTTTGGGATTTTAAGGGTGAGTTAAGTTGTGCCGGTTAACCTGAGGCCACTTAAACGAATCACCCCAAGGAATGAACCGATGAAAACTTTGACTGCCCTGTTTACCGCCGCTGCCCTGACCCTTACCGCTGGCTTGGCCCAGGCTGATGTTCGCGTTGACCAGATTCCTGAACTGGTCAAGTCGGGCAAGATCAAGTCGCTGGAATCGATGAACGCCGAAGCGCTGAAACTGCATCCGGGTGCGACTATTACTGACACCGACCTGGATAACCACTTCAATGGTTATGAGTACGAAGTTGAGCTGAAGACGGCTGATGGCAAAGAGTTCGACGTGGACTTTGATGCGACCACTGGCAAGGTGTTGAGCAACAAGCAAGACACTTGATTGAACGCACCACCAAGAGCCGCACGATTGAAAGATCGTGCGGCTTTTTTGTGTCTGGTGTTTGGCATGGTTGATGTGTTGTCAGTGAGATTTTCTCCCCCTCACCCCAGCCCTCTCCCCCAAGGGGGCGAGGGGAAAGGGAGCAGATCTTCAAACCTTTCAAAACCTGAGTTCGACTCAGGTCTCTCAAGTCGATGTACCTCCAACATCCACCACGGTCAGTCCCCTCTCCCTCTGGGAGAGGGCTAGGGTGAGGGGA
The DNA here is from genome assembly GCF_013363935.1 of Pseudomonas sp. 43A. Lineage (NCBI taxonomy): Bacteria > Pseudomonadati > Pseudomonadota > Gammaproteobacteria > Pseudomonadales > Pseudomonadaceae > Pseudomonas > Pseudomonas sp. 43A. The sequence goes on along the minus strand of NZ_CP054880.1, from coordinate 1,987,051 downwards.
AAGGGCATCACGCCGAGGTGCTGACCAAAGAACCCGAGGTGCTCGAGTCGGAATCCTGTAACGCCTGCAACAGCGAGGCGGTGGCGGTGGACAGGGAGGCCGAGGTGGCAGTGATCTGCGCTTGTGCGGCAGCCACTTCGGCGACCTTCGCATCCGAACGTTCCTGCTTCGCCTGCGCCGCTTGCAACGCCTGTTGCTGTTCCTGCAATTGCTTCTGCAACTCGGCAATCTGCTTGCGCAGTTCTTTCACCGAATCCGACTCCTCGCTGCTGCTGGAACCGCTGTCACCCGCCGGAGCGGCACCACCACCGGCGGCGACTTTACCGGTATCGGCAGTCGCACCCGTGCTGGCGGTTGCTGAGGTAGACGTGTCGTCACCAACGTCACTGATCGACGTTTTGCTGGTGGGTGTGGTGACGGTCTGATTGATCGAAACAGAAGTGATGCTGACCATGGAAAGGCTCCAATGCCGGTTATAGATAACCGGTCATCGACCACGCCCGTACCGATTTGAGATCGACTGTGTACCGACTCGGTATCCGAACCGGTACACGTCCGATAGCGTCAGGCGCTCAAGCGAGCGGTGACTTCATTGAGTTGCCCGGACAGGCTATGCAGATTCTGGCTGGCGCTTTCGGTGCGCTGCACGTTGTCGAGGTTGGTGCTGGCAATCGACGTAATCTCGGTGAGGTTGCGCGAGATGTCCTCGGCCACCGAGGTCTGCTCTTCGGCAGCAGTAGCGATCTGACGGTTCATGTCGCGGATCGCTTCCACGGCGTGGGTGATGCGCTCCAGCATCGCGCCGGCCTGAGTCACCTGCTCAACGCTTTCTTCGCTGCGCGTCTGGCCGCTGTCGATGGCATGCGCCGCATCCACCGCACCGGTCTGCACGCTCTGAATGATCTGGTTGATCTCGATGATTGACTCAGCCGTACGTTGCGCGAGGTTGCGCACTTCATCGGCGACCACGGCAAAACCACGCCCGGCTTCACCGGCGCGCGCCGCTTCGATCGCAGCGTTGAGCGCCAGCAGGTTGGTCTGTTCGGCGATGCCGCGAATCACCTCCAGCACTTTGCCGATACGACCGCTGTCGGCTTCCAGACGACGGATCACCGTGGCGGTGTTGGCGATTTCGCCGCGCATCTGGGTGATCGAGTGGATGGTGCTCTGCATGACCTTTTCACCCTGTTGGGCGGACTGGTCGGCATCGTCGGCCGCACGTGCGGCGTCTGCGGCGTGACGCGCCACTTCCTGCGCGGTGGCGGACATTTCGTTCATCGCCGTGGCCACCTGATCGGTGCGGTTGAACTGCTCGTTGGTGCCGCCGGCCATGGTCGTGGCGATGGCGTTCAACTCGCCGCTGGCGCTGTCCAGATCCGACGCACTGCGTTGCAAACGGGTGAAGGTGTCGGCGAGGAAATCGCGCAGGGTGTTGGCCGCAGCGGCGAGATTGCCCAGTTCATCCTGACGGTCGCTGACCACACGCTCGGCGAGTTTGCCGCGACTCAACTGAGTGACGTAATCGATCAGTTTGCGGATCGGCTCGACCAGGTTGCGGTTGACCAGCCACAGGCTGAGCAGGCCGATCAACAGACCCGACACGAGCATCACCAGCAGCCCCAGCCACACGGTGCGATCGGCCTCGGCACTGATCAGCGCCGACTGCGCGGTGCCTTGCTTGCGCAACTCGGCGACCAGTTCGCTCATCTGATCACTGGCGGCACGGTCAACGCCTTTGACCGCCGCGTCACCTGCCGTCGGATCACCACCGGCAGCCACGTAGGCATCGCGGCCCTTCTGGTAGGCAGAACCGAGCTGACGATGCTCATCGCGCAGGCGTTCGATACGGTTTTTCAGGCTCGGCTCGAGGCCTTTCTGGCCAGCCAGTTCGCCGAGAATATTCTGCACATCGCGCTGACGATCTTCGAACTGGCCCCAGTACTTGGCCAGATCCGCCGGTTGCTTGCCGCGCAGCAGGACGTTTTTCCATTCCTGCACCTGCACCTTGAATTGCAGGTTGGCTTCATCGATCAGTTGTGAAGTGTGCAAGGGACCGGCGATCAACTGGCTGTAGCTTTGCACGCCGTTGGACAGGAAATGAAAACAGGCCAGCGCGATCAACAGCACCGCCAGCAGGCTGCCGCTCAGCAGGGCGAGAATTTGCGCTCTCAGGGATTTTTGCAGCATCGAAAGATACTCAGAACAAGGATGAGGCACGCCCGGTAAGGCGTGAAATTGTGCCGGACATCCATGTCGGCGAGCCTTGGCTCATGGCCAAGCGCGCGCAACGTAACCTAAGCGTGATCGGCGTACCAGAGCGCTTCTTGAAGAAATTCCGACCGTCGGTAAGTTGCTGATTTGACGTCACTTTGCTGTCACATAAACGTCATGTGACATTGCGATGATGCGGCTCAGTGAACCTGCCATTTGCGCGACCGACACACCCTCCTCGCAGCGAGCCTTCATGAACCACAGCCTCGATATCAGCCATCGCGATCCCGATCTGTTTGGCCTGCTCTACGGCTATCGCTTCCTCCCCGGCGAACGCGGTCGCGAAGTTGACTCGGCGACGGCATTGCGCTGTTTGCAGGACGACAGCGACAGTGGCGAATTCCTTTGGCTGCACCTCAATCTGGCGCATGCGGCGTGCGAGCGCTGGATGAAAAGTCATCTGCAATTGCCCGAAGAGTTTTTCGAGGCGCTGCACGAAGGCTCACGGTCGACGCGCATCGAGCATGTCGACTCGGCGTTGCTGGCGGTGGTCAACGACGTGGTGTTCAACCTCAGCAGCATGGTCTCCTCGGACGTGTCGACGCTGTGGGTCTGCGTGCGCAGCAAACTGATCGTCAGCGCGCGCCTGCAACCGCTGCACTCGGTGGATAAATTGCGCTCGTCAGTGAAGGCCGGCGAACGCTTTCGTTCGCCCTCGGAATTGCTCGTGCATCTGCTCCGTGATCAGGGCGAGGTGCTGACGCAGATCGTGCGCAAGACCAGCATGAGCGTTGATCAGGTCGAGGACGAATTGCTTTCCTCACGGCTGTCGACCAACCGTGCCGAACTCGGTGCCAACCGGCGGGTGCTGGTGCGTCTGCAACGGCTGTTGGCGCTGGAACCGGGTTCGTTGTTGCGTCTGCTCAACCGGCCGCCGCCGTGGTTGCAGAAGGAGGACGTCAAGGAGCTGCGCAAGTCCACCGAGGAGTTTGCGCTGATCATCAACGACCTCACTGCGCTGGGTGAGCGGATCAAACTGCTCCAGGAAGAGATCGCCGCCAACCTCAACGAACAGAGCAACCGCACGCTGTTCACCCTGACCGTGGTCACGGTGCTGGCGCTGCCAATCAACATCATTGCCGGTTTCTTCGGGATGAATGTGGGTGGCGTGCCGTTGTCGCAGGATCCGGAGGGGTTCTGGATATTGGTTGCGCTGGTGGCGACGTTTACCGTGATTGCCGGGCGTTGGGCGTTTCGTAAGCGCGGGGATTATTGACCACGAAATGCACTACCACCGCAGATCCCCTGTGGGAGCGAGCTTGCTCGCGAAGACGGAGTGTCAGGCACCATCATTGTCGGATGACACACCGCTTTCGCGAGCAAGCTCGCTCCCACAGGGATCTTCTTTAGTCTTCGGATCAGCGGTGGAGCTAAAACCGCAAACACTGACCTGACGCAGTCTCTCTGTAACATTCTGCAACGATCATGGGCGACACTCCTTCCCTCGCTCAGGATTGTCCGCTCATGGCTACTCCCTCCCTGACCGCCAGCCCCGCGTCCGCCGCCAGCGGCAGGCCAGCCCTCGACAAGAAAACCAGCCCGTTTACCTACGTGATCTTTTTCGCCGTGCTGGCGATGGGGATGTTGTTCACCGCCTACAGCCTGATGCACGACATGCACGAACTCGGCACGGTAGTGACTACGTGGACGCCGTTCCTGTTGCTCGGTGTGGCGCTGCTGATTGCCCTGGGCTTCGAGTTCGTCAACGGCTTCCACGACACCGCCAACGCCGTCGCGACAGTGATCTACACCCACTCGCTACCGCCGAATGTCGCGGTGGTCTGGTCGGGCTTCTTCAACTTTCTCGGGGTGCTGCTATCGAGTGGCGCGGTGGCGTTTGGCATCATTGCCCTGCTGCCCGTGGAGCTGATTCTGCAGGTCGGTTCGTCCGCCGGTTTCGCGATGATTTTCGCCCTGCTGATCGCGGCGATCCTGTGGAACCTCGGCACCTGGTGGCTGGGTTTGCCGGCCTCGTCATCGCACACCTTGATCGGTTCGATCATCGGCGTCGGCGTGGCCAATGCCTTGATGCATGGCCGTGACGGCACCAGCGGTGTCGACTGGGCGCAGGCGACCAAGATTGGTTACGCCTTGCTGCTGTCGCCGCTGGTGGGTTTCGGCTGCGCGGCGCTGTTGCTGCTGGCGCTGCGCGCATTCGTGAAGAATCGTTCGCTGTACAAGGCCCCGGAAGGCAACACCCCGCCGCCGTGGTGGATTCGCGGTCTGCTGATTCTGACCTGCACCGGCGTGTCCTTCGCTCACGGCTCCAACGATGGCCAGAAAGGCATGGGCCTGATCATGCTGATTCTGGTCGGCACGCTGCCGATGGCCTACGCACTCAACCGTACGATGCCGGAAGAACAATCGCTGCAGTTTGCCGCCGTGGCGCAAGTCACCCAACAAGCGCTGGTGAAAAGTGCACCGCTGCCGGCGCCGGCCGATCCGCGTCCCGTCCTCTCCGAATACGTGCGCAGCAAGGAAGCCACGCCGCAACTGATCCCCGCCCTCGCCGCCCTCACCGGACACATTGGTGAAGAAGTCAAAGGCTACGGTTCGCTGGCGAAAGTCCCGGCTGAAGCCATGGGCAACGTGCGGAATGACATGTACCTGGCCAGCGAAAGCATTCGCCTGATGGACAAGAACAAAGTCGGCAATTTCGACGCCGACACCAGCAGCAAACTGCAACTGTTCAAGCAGCAGATCGACAACGCCACGCGGTTTATTCCGCTGTGGGTGAAGATCGCCGTGGCCATCGCGCTGGGGCTGGGCACCATGGTCGGCTGGAAGCGGATTGTGGTGACGGTTGGCGAGAAGATCGGCAAGACCCATCTGACCTATGCGCAGGGTGCCTCGGCGGAAACCGTGGCGATGCTGACCATTGGCGCGGCGGACATGTTTGGCTTGCCGGTATCGACGACGCATGTGTTGTCCTCGGGCGTGGCCGGGACCATGGTCGCCAACGGTGGCGGGTTGCAGATGAGGACCATCCGCAATCTGTTGATGGCGTGGGTGCTGACGCTGCCGGCCGCGATTCTGCTGTCGGGCAGCCTGTATTGGCTGTTCACCCAGATCTTCTGACCGCACAACTATCCTTGTGGGAGCGAGCTTGCTCGCGAAAGCGGTGGATCAGTCAACTCTGAATTGACTGACACGCAGTCTTCGCGAGCAAGCTCGCTCCCACATTGGTTTTGTATTCAGGTTCAGAGCGCGGAGCGAATCAGATCGCCGAGCCAATCCATAAACACCCGCACCCGTAACGGCAAATGCCGCTGTCGCGCATACAGCAATGAAATGCCCATCGCCGGCGCTGTGAATTGCGGCAACACTGTCACCAGTTCGCCGTTAGCCAGATGCGGTTGCATGCCGGTACGCGGCACCTGAGTAAGACCGAAGCCGCCGAGGCACGCCGACTCGTAAGCGTCAGTGCTGTTGACAGTAATGCTGCCTGCCATCGGCAAGCGCTTAACCTGCCCGCCCTCCTCGTACACAAACCCTTCCGAACGCGAACCCAGCACGCCGACATAATGCACCAGTCGATGCTGCGCGAGATCTTCCAGCGACTGCGGCACACCGTAGCGTTCGAGGTAGGCGGGGCTGGCGCAATTGACCATGGGGAAGTCACCGAGGTGCCGCGCGACCACTGATTGATCCGGTTGCGCGCCAATCCTCACCACGCAATCGAAGCCTTCGCTGAGCAGGTCGACGCGGCGATCGGTGCTGCTGATTTCCAGTTCCAGATTCGGGTGCCGATCCATGAACTGCGGCAGGTGCGGCATGACCAGGCGCCGCGCGAGAATGTTCGGCAGGTCGACACGAATGCGCCCGGTCAGCGACGCCTCGTCCTGTCGGAACAACCCTTCGATCTCGTCCATGTGCGAGAGCAGATCCTTGCTGCGTTCGTACAGCACCAGACCGTCCTGAGTTGCCTGCACCTTGCGCGTGGTGCGTTGCAGCAGGCGCGTGCCGAGCAGCACTTCGAGCGCTTGCACATGCTCGGAAACGGTCGATCGCGGGAGACCGAGATTTTCCCCGGCGAGGGTAAAACTCGACAGTTCGCTGACACGGACGAAGGTGCGCAGCAGTTCCAGTTTGTTCATTAGGCACCTGTCGATTGTTCGGCTGAGCCGATCAGTGATTCCGGATTCACTCTGTTTATCACCTCAGGGCGGACAAATAAACTGAGTTCATCACCACTCACCGCAATCGAGGAAGCCTCCATGAATCGCAAAATCGCATTGATTACCGGCGCCAGTCGTGGCCTGGGCAAGAACGCCGCTCTGCACCTCGCCGCTCAAGGCATCGACATCATTGGCACCTACAACAGCCGTGCCGATGAAGCCCAAGCGCTGGTCGCAGATGTCCAGGCTCTCGGCGGCAAAGCCGTGATGCTGCAACTGGACGTTGGCCGTAGCGAGAGCTTTGCCGATTTCGCTACACGTGTTGAGCAAGCGTTACAGCAGACCTTCGACCGCCAGCGCTTTGATTTCCTGATCAACAACGCCGGGGTCGGCTTGCATGCCGGTTTCGCCGAGACCACCGTCGAGCAATTCGACCTGCTGATGAATGTCCATCTCAAAGGGCCGTTCTTCCTGACCCAGCAACTGCTGCCACTGATCAACGACGGCGGGCGGATCATCAACATTTCCAGTGGTCTAGCGCGTTTCACCATTGCCGGCGCCTGCGCTTATGCCGCAATGAAAGGCGCTATTGAAGTCCTGACCCGCTATCAGGCGAAAGAGCTGGGCGCACGGCAGATTGCCGTGAATACCTTGGCGCCAGGTGCGATTGAAACCGACTTTGGCGGCGGCACCGTTCGCGACAACGCGGCAGTGAATGCGATGGTCGCCGACAACACTGCGCTGGGTCGTGCCGGTCAGCCGGATGACATTGGCGGGGCGTTGGCACTGTTGCTGTCGCCGGGTGCGCAGTGGATCAATGGTCAGCGGGTCGAGGCATCCGGCGGGATGTTTCTCTAAATACCAGGCACAAAAAATCGCAGCCTTTCGGGCTGCGATTTTTTTGTTTAACCCTGACACGCATTACGCATCATCACGCGCTCACGCACCACGTCATATCCCCAGTGATACACATAGGTGTACGGCAGGAAAAACAGCAGCACACCGATGTCGAGCAAAAACGCCTGCCACAGGCTGACCGACAACCACCAGGCAATCAGCGGCACGCCCATCACGATCAAACCACCCTCGAACAGCAGCGCGTGCACCACCCGTACCCAGGCGTTGTGCGCCACGTTCATGCGCGCAAGCATACGGTCGAAGAAGCGGTTGAACACTACGTTCCAACCCAACGCCAACAGGGCGATCAACACGGTCACCGCGCCCATTTCAAGCATCGGTTTTTGCATGATCCACGCCAGCAACGGGGTGCAGATCAGAATCGCCAGCAGTTCGAAACCGATGGCCTGGAAAATACGTTCAGTGATGGATTTGTTGGCAGTCATGGCCTGACTCCTTGAGTGAAGATGGTTGCCATGATCTATCTTGATACCGATACTTCATAACCAATAACCATCGATCAAGGCGATAGTTGATGATCTCGCAGGAAGTACTGCTGGCGTTTGTCCAGGCCGCCACGCAAGGCTCGTTTTCCGCAGCGGCGCGCAAGCTCGGGCGCAGCCAGTCGACCATCAGCGCGGCGGTGGCCAGTCTCGAGATCGATCTGGATCTGCAGCTGTTTGATCGCAGCAGCCGCAAACCGACGCTGACCCCGGCCGGGCATGTGATGCTGCAACGTGCCGAGGCGATTCTGGCGGCCAGCAGTCGCCTCGAGATGACTGCGCGGCAACTTTCCCAAGGCGTCGAACCGAAGCTGACCGTGGCGATTTCCGACACCTATCAGTCGGACCGTTTTGAAGCGGCGTTGGTCGGGTTTGAGCAGCGTTATCCGGATCTGGAACTGGAATGCCTGATCGCTGAGTGCGATGACCTGATCGAGCTGGTACAGCGCGGTCGCGCGCATCTGGCGTTCGCCGAAATGCAAGAGAACTATCCGCCGGATCTGGTCACCTCGACCGTGGCCGAACGCACGGAGATCGCTTTGTTCGTCAATCGCGACCATGCGTTGGCCAAGCTTGATCACATTGATCAGCAGATCCTCGAGCAGCATCGCGAATTGCGTCTGGCGACGATCGTCAATCCGTATGACAGTCGCGGCAAAGGTCGGGTGTGGTCGGCGCCGAGTTACCTGATGCTGCTGGAAATGGCCGAGAAGGGCTTTGGCTGGGCGCCGTTGCCACGTTGGCTGGCGCAGCGCTTTGGCAATGATCTGTTGGTGGAGTTGAAAGTGCGCGGCTGGCCTAAGCCGGTGTTTGTTGATGCGTTGTGGTCGCGCCTGTATCCGCCGGGGCCGGCGGGGAGTTGGTTGTTGAGCAAGATGCTGGAATAGCGTTGAAGATAGAGCCACCCTCACCCCAGCCCTCTCCCGGAGGGAGAGGGGGCCGACCGAGGTGTCTTGCGTCATACATCGACCTGAGAGACCGAGTCGATTATGGATTGATTGCTGCGGTATATAGGGTCGTGAAATTTGGTTCGATCATGGATTCCCAACTGAGCGTTCAGGTCGGCGTACTTCTACAGCATCCCCCAATCGGTCCCCTCTCCCCTTGGGAGAGGGCTAGGGTGAGGGCGATTCCAGCGCCATGAGCCGCCCTTCAATAAACCGCCGCTCCGGCTCTTGTCGGGTCAACTCCAAGGCCCGCAAATACGCCGAACGCGCCGCCTCCACCCTGCCCAACTGCCGACAAAACTCCGCCCGCGCCGAATGCGCCAAGTGGTAATCCTGCAGCTCACCCCGGGCCAAAATCCCCTCAATCAAATTCAACCCCGCCAGCGCCCCATCGCGCTTGGCCACCGCTACCGCCCGGTTCAACTCGATCACCGGCGAAGGCACCGCCCGCAGCAGCACGTCATACAAACCAACGATCTGCTCCCAATCCGTCTCCGCCGCCGTTGGCGCCTCGGCATGCACCGCGGCAATCGCCGCTTGCAGGCAATAGGGCCCAAACCGCCGCGTGGTCAGCGCACGCTCAACCAGCGCACAGCCTTCAGCTATCAACGCGCTGTCCCACAATGAGCGATCCTGATCATCCAGCAGCACCAGTTCACCACTCGACGAAGTGCGCGCCAGACGCCGCGACTCGTGCAACAACATCATCGCCAGCAACCCCATCACCTCCGGTTCCGGCAGCAACTCCATCAACAACCGCCCCAGCCTGATCGCCTCACGGGTCAAATCCTCACGCGTCAATTCAGCCCCGACCGACGCCGAATACCCTTCGTTGAACACCAGATAAATCACCCGTAACACGCTGTCGAGGCGCTCGGGCAATTCGCTCAGGCTCGGTACTTGATAAGGGATTTTCGCGTCACGGATCTTGGCTTTCGCCCGCACGATGCGTTGAGCAATCGCCGCTGGCGCCGAGAGAAAGGCGCGGGCGATTTCCTCGGTGGTCAGGTCGCAGACTTCACGCAAGGTCAGCGGCACTTGCGCATCCGCCGCCAGCGCCGGGTGACAACAGGTGAAGATCAGCCGCAGGCGATCGTCTTCCACGTCCTCGCCACTCCAGTCGGCCTGTTCCAGTTCTTCCAGTTGCGCCAGCAACAGGGGTTGCGAGGCCTTGAACCGCGCGCGGCGGCGCAATACATCAATCGCCTTGAAGCGCCCGGTCGAGACCAGCCAGGTGCGCGGATTGTCCGGCACGCCGTCGCGTTGCCAGCGTTCGACCGCGACGAAGAACGCCTCATGCAAGGCTTCTTCGGCGAGGTCGAAATCGCCGAGCAGGCGAATCAGCGTCGCCAGTACCCGCCGCGAGTCTTCGCGATAGACCTGCTCGACCCGCGCCCGGACTTCAGACATTCAACTGCCGCACCGGGCGCACTTCAACGCTGCCCACCCGCGCCGCCGGAATGTTGCCGGCGACCTGAATCGCTTCGTTGAGATCCTTGGCGTCAATCAGGTAGAAACCGGCCAATTGCTCCTTGGTTTCAGCGAACGGGCCATCGGTGATCGACAGTTTGCCGTTGCGCATCCTGACGGTAGTGGCGGTCTGCACCGACTCCAGTGCCTCGGCGGCAACCATCCGGCCGCTGCCCTGAATCGACTCGGCATAAGCCCAGCACTCAGCGTCTTCCGGACTGTCGGGGGATGAATGCAGCAGGCGTTCATCGCTGTAGACCAGGCATAAATACTTCATGGCGTTCTCCTGAATCGGACGGTTCAACTATGGCTGAAGATCAGGGAGTCACATCGAACAGGGTTGCGCCACTCATCGGATCGAACGGCGCCGACCAGTGTTCATGGGCGATTTTCCACGCCCCGCCGATCTGCCGATAGCAGGCGGTGACGCGCATCCAGCAGCTCTGGGTTTCACCCTTGTCGTTGGTGCCGCCGCAGTTGGCCACCCAGTGGGCGAAGGCGATGTTGTCGGCGTTTTCGATGACGATTTCGTGGAATTCGAAGACGTGCGGGCCGGGGCACATTTCCATGCACGCCACCCAGTGCGCGCGGTAGGCCGGTTTGCCCTTGAATTGCAGGGCCTTGATCGCGTCGAAAGAGACGATGTCGTCGGCGTACAACGCCATGACTTTCTCCACGTCCTTGGTCATGACGGCTTCGCGGTAGGTGTTGATCAGGGTCTGGATCTCGGTTTGTGCGCTCATGGTGTTCTCCGTGGTTTTTGTTGTGAAGACCCCCTTAGTCGTTCGGCAAACAGGCAGATCGACAGTCGAAACAAAAAATTTCCACTGAGGCCAAAATCGCTAGAATCCGAGGCTTATCTTTGTAGGAAAAAGGAAATTCCCGTGTCAGCCCAACTCGTGCCGTACGACAGCCTCAACGCTTTACAGCGTGAGCAAGTCGAGGCAATTGAAATCCATGCCGAGCAGATCAAGTTCTCCGGTGATATCCATGGCGCGTTGCACACGCTGCTGTCGAAGCCCGGCCCCGGCGTAAAAGGCTTTGCGCTGCTGGCGGATGACGTGCCGGTAGCGTTTCTGCTGCTCAAGCGCCCGCCGGTCTTGCCGGCCTGGGCCGATGAACACAGCGCCACCTTGCATGCGTTGCAGGTCGATCGCCGCGCACAAGGCAAGGGCTACGGCAAGGCCTGTCTGCAAGCGTTGCCCGAAGTTGCGCGTCAGGCGTGGCCGGAGATCAAAGGACTGGAATTGTCGGTCGACGCGGATAACGACGCGGCCATCGCGCTGTACGCCAAACACGGTTACGTCGACAGCGGTGAAGCGTACAAGGGCCGGATCGGTTACGAGCGGCGTATGGGGCTGTTTTTCTAAGTCATCGAGGAATGCACGATGATCGACTCAATCGAAGCGCTGGAAGCGATTTACGGACTGCCCCACGAGCGGGCGGTGCGCAAGCAGATCGGTTTTCTCAACGAGGATTATCAGGCGATGGTGCGCCTGTCACCGCTGGTGATTGTCAGCTCGGTGGGGGCCGATGGCCTGGATAATTCGCCGCGTGGGGATACGCCGGGGTTTGTGCGGATCATTGATCAAAACACCCTGGCCCTGCCGGATCGCCCGGGTAACAACCGCATCGATACCTTGCGCAATGTGCTGCAGGATTCTCGGGTGTCGCTGCTGTTCATCATTCCGGGGATTGGCGAGACGTTGCGGGTCAATGGTACGGCGACGATCAGCGCAGATCCACAGCTGCTGGAAAGCTTTGCGGTGAATGGCAAACCGGCGAAAACGGTGTTGCTGGTGACGGTGGAAGCGGCGTTTTTTCATTGCTCGAAAGCGTTTGTACGCTCGGATGCGTGGAACCCGGAAACCCACCTGCCGCGCTCGGCCCTGCCCTCTGCCGGCGCTTTCCACAAGCGCCTGAACGATGGCGAGTTCGACGCCGAAACCTACGACCGCGAAGCGCCTAAACGGGTCACCGATACTCTCTACTGACACAACACGGCCCCCTGTAGGAGCTGCCGAAGGCTGCGATCTTTTGATCCTGATCTTTTAAGAAGCAACATCAAAAGATCGCAGCCTTCGGCAGCTCCTACAGGGGTAATCATCCATAAAGTCAGAGAGTCAGGATCATCTCGTGCCACGCCATGCCGCCGTGATCCGACTCCGACGGTTTGATGTAGGCAAAACCAAACCCGGCATACAGCGGAATATGCTGTTCCTTGCACATCAAATGAATCGTCGCTTTATCCATCCCGCGCATACGCTCGATGAACTCGCCCATCAAACGCTTGGCCAAACCCTGCCCCTGATAATCCGGGTGCACCACCACCGACATGATCACCACGTTCGGCCCTTGCGGGTCGTGGCCGATCAGTTCCTTGAACGCCTCGTCCGACATCTGCACGTCAAACGCCGCACCGGAATTGACGAAGCCTGCGACGATGCCATCGACCTCAGCCACAACAAAGCCTTCCGGCCAGGTGGCGATGCGCGTGGCGATTTTTTCGCGGGTAGCCGCTTCGTCACCCTCATAGGCAACGGTTTCGATGGCGTAGCAGCGGTCCAGGTCGGCGGCGGTGACGTTGCGGATGACGGTGTTCATGGCAGCTCGGAAATCAGCAGAAGAAAGTGCCGAAAGCATAAAGGAATAAGGCCTGCATATCGATGCGCACGGGCGGCGTAAAGCCTGCGTATAAGTGCTTTTCTTCGGGGGCGGGCCGGGCTATTTCTGCGGTGTATCTCTGATCACCCTTGGGGGAAACCGCTTATGAGCAGCGTTGAAATCGGCCTGTTGATGGTGTTGGGCATCAGTACGTTCGGCTTTATCACGTTAGGCATCGACCTGTTGCGGGCGCGACGGTTGGGCAAAGGCAAGCGGGGTTAAAAACCATGAGGCGGATTAATGATCCGCCTCAGGCTTGCCCCGCTCAGGCCTTGGTATCGACCGGTACACAGATTTCCAGTTTGCCGGTGTGCTTCTTCGGGTTGAAGTCGGCGCTGTAACGCTCAAGTTCCGGGGCGTTGAGCTCCACATAATGAGAGGTCGGCAACCAGGTCTTGTAGATGTATTGCAGGGTTTGCGGCAACTGTTCGAGCGGTCCTTTGTGCTCGAACACTGCATACTGGCGAGGCAGCACTTCGATCCATTGGTAGACCTTCTGGTCGAGGTCATCAAGCTTGCTGATTTCCACCCCGGCGGTGTAATCAAAGCCACCCTTGTCGTCGAAATTACTGCAGACGCCGTAGGTCACTTCGTTTTTTTGTCCCTGGATCTTTCCCAGGTGCGGCAAGAACTTTTCCCACAGCGCCGGGATGTTTTTTGCTGTGTCTTGAGTAAATCGACCGCGAAAGCCTGCAATCAGCAGGAAGTGTCCATGTTCGAAGCGAGGTTCAGCCACTTCGACGCGTTTTTGCTCATCCATGACTCGACTCCTGGAACAAAAGAGGGGTTCGGCTGGGAGTATAGAAAGCCAAAGCCGATTCGCACGTTTACAGCGCGTGCAACTGCTCGACGGCGCCCGAACCAACGAATTCGTTATAGCCAGATACGATCACATACACCGCGAAATAGCAGAAGATCGCCGCAGATGCCATGTAGGAATAGCGCAACAGCTTGTCGCCCAACAGCTTGCCACCATGGCTTGCGGCAAAGCATAAACCCGCCGACCACAGCAGCCCGGCGCAAAGGAATCCGCCAAGGAACAGCGCCGAACTCACCGGCCCACCGCCACCGGAACGGGCGATCAACGTACCGCCAACAGCGGCGAACCAGAGAATCGCGCTCGGCGACGACATCGCGAGAAATATCCCCCGGAAGAACTCCTTGCGATGGGAGTTTTGCCCCACTTCCGCCGTGGCCGCCAACTGCGCCTCGTGGTGAATCGCCGAGTAAATCATCTTCGCCGCAAAGTAGATCAGCAGCGCCGCACCGCCGATCCACAACACCCAACGCACGCTTTCGTATTGCAGCAAAACGGTCATGCCGGCCAGCGCCAGCACCGCGTAAATCAGGTCGCCGACACAGGTGCCGAGGCCCAGTGCAAAGCCCTGAAAGTAACCGCGCTGCATCGCCAGCGTGATCATGGCGATGTTGGCCACGCCGATATCCAGGCACAGCGAGAGGCTCAGCAAGAAGCCGCTGGTGAATTCCATCTACCGATTTCCTTGGGACAAAATTGTTTACAAACGGGCTGGACAGTATGCCATCACTGACCTTATCTTCCGCCACAGGTCACCGCAGTGACCAGCGTCGCTCGGACGGTTCCGGGCGCTTACGTTATCCGAGGCAACAATGGCTGAACAAGGTTCGCCGCGCCGCTTTGCGCGCATAGATCGACTCCCCCCTTACGTTTTCAACATCACCGCCGAGCTGAAGATGGCCGCGCGTCGTCGTGGTGAAGACATCATCGACTTGAGCATGGGCAACCCCGACGGCGCCACGCCGCCGCACATTGTCGAAAAACTCGTCCAGGTTGCCCAACGCGAAGACACCCACGGTTACTCCACATCCAAGGGCATTCCGCGCCTGCGCCGGGCGATTTCCAACTGGTACAAGCAACGCTACGAGGTCGATATCGACCCGGAAAGCGAAGCCATCGTCACCATCGGTTCCAAGGAAGGCCTGGCGCATTTGATGCTGGCCACCCTGGATCAGGGCGACACAGTGCTGGTGCCGAACCCGAGCTACCCGATTCACATCTACGGTGCGGTGATTGCCGGCGCCCAGGTGCGTTCGGTGCCGCTGGTGCCGGGCGTGGACTTCTTCGATGAACTGGAACGGGCCATTCGCGGTTCGATCCCGAAGCCGAAAATGATGATCCTCGGCTTCCCGTCGAACCCGACCGCGCAGTGCGTGGAGCTGGATTTCTTCGAGCGAGTGATCGCCCTCGCCAAGCAGTACGACGTGCTGGTGATTCACGATCTGGCCTACGCCGACATCGTCTACGACGGCTGGAAAGCCCCGTCGATCATGCAGGTGCCGGGCGCCAAGGACATCGCGGTGGAGTTTTTCACCCTGTCCAAGAGCTACAACATGGCCGGCTGGCGCATCGGTTTCATGGTCGGTAACCCGGAACTGGTCAACGCCTTGGCGCGGATCAAGAGCTACCACGACTATGGCACCTTCACTCCGCTGCAAGTCGCGGCGATTGCCGCGCTGGAAGGCGATCAGCAATGCGTGCGCGACATCGCCGAGCAGTATCGCCAGCGTCGCAATGTGCTGGTTAAAGGCCTGCATGAGCTGGGCTGGATGGTCGAGAATCCGAAGGCGTCGATGTATGTCTGGGCGAAGATTCCCGAGGCGTATGCGCATCTGGGTTCGCTGGAATTCGCCAAGAAACTGCTGGCCGAGGCCAAGGTGTGCGTCTCGCCGGGGGTGGGTTTTGGTGAGTATGGCGATGATCACGTGCGCTTCGCGCTGATCGAAAACCAGGACCGCATTCGTCAGGCTGTACGCGGGATTCGCGGGATGTTCCGGGCGGATGGCCTGGCCCCGAAAACCACTGCCTGACACCTATCCCCTGTGGGAGCGAGCTTGCTCGCGAAGGCGTCGTGTCAGCTACAACAATGCTGACTGACCCACCGCGTTCGCGAGCAAGCTCGCTCCCACACTGGTTGTGTGTTCAGCCGTGATATCTCCACCCACAAAAAAACCGCATCGCTGCGGTTTTTTTGTGCCTGCGTGAAGCCGCTTAAACGAACAGCGACAACAGCAGGATAAAGCCCAACGCAACCACCGAGAGGATGGTTTCCATCGCCGTCCAGGTCTTGAACGTCTCGGCCACGGTCATGTTGAAGTACTGCTTCACCAGCCAGAAACCGGCGTCATTCACGTGCGACAGAATCAACGAACCGGCGCCCGTAGCGAGTACCAACAACTCACGGTTAACGCCCGGGATCATCCCCACCACCGGCACCACAATGCCCGCGCCAGTAATGGTTGCCACAGTCGCCGAACCGGTAGCGATACGAATCACCGCTGCCACCAGCCACGCCAGCAGGATCGGCGAGATCTGTGCGCTGACCGCCATGTGGCCGATCACGTCGCCCACACCGCTGGTGACCAGCATCTGCTTGAAGCCACCGCCGGCACCGATGATCAGGATGATCGCGGCGGTTGGCGCCAGACTTGCGTCGAGCCACTTGAGCATCTGTTGGGAACCGATGCCCTGCTTGTGCCCGAAGGTGTACAGCGACAGCAGCAACGCCAGCAGCAACGCCGAGATCGGGTGACCGATCATGTCCATCCAGGTGCGGAAGAAGTGACCGTCCGGCAACGCCACGTCAGCGAAGGTTTTCAGCAGCATCAGGAACACCGGCAACAGCACCGTGATCAGGGTGATGCTGAAGCTCGGCAGCGTGGCCGAGTCGTCATTTTCGCGGGCCAGTTGATCGACCAGTTCCTGATTCGGGTGACCCGGAATGTGCTTGGCGATAAACGTACCGAAGATCGGACCGGCAATGATCGCGGTCGGCAGCGCAACGATCAGACCGTAGAGAATGGTCTTGCCGATGTCAGCGCCGAACACGCCAATGGCCAACAGCGGGCCCGGGTGCGGCGGCACCAGACCGTGCACGGCGGACAGACCGGCGAGCAGCGGGATACCGATCTTGATGATCGACACGCCAGTGCGACGGGCAACGATGAACACCAGTGGAATCAGCAGGACGAAGCCGATTTCGAAGAACAGCGGAATGCCCACCAGGAACGCGGCGAACATCATTGCCCACTGGACTTTTTCTTTACCGAACGCACGGATCAGGGTCTGGGCGATCTGATCCGCCCCGCCCGATTCGGCCATCATTTTGCCGAGCATGGTGCCCAGCGCGAGGATGATGCCGACGAAACCGAGTACGCCACCGAAACCGTCCTGGAACGACTTGATGATGGTGCCGACCGGCATACCGGAAGTCAGACCGAGGAACGCGGCGGCGATGGTCAGGGAAATAAACGGGTGCAGCTTGAACTTGGTGATCAGGACAATCAGTCCGATCACCGTGACCACTGCATCAAGCAGCAGAAACGCGTCGTGGGACATGCCAAACATGGGGGGTGTCTCCTGGATTGTTGTTGTTATTAAAGCGGGTTAAACAGAAGTCGGGAGGACCGCGCTAGCTCTTTCAACACACTCATACCGCCTGCTTCAGACCGTGGGCCTGCCACCAGACGTGAGCCTGGGACGCCAGTTCTTCAACACTGTGGATCGAGGCATTCAGGGCCAACGTCAACGGCTCGCCCTTGGGCGATTCGAGGGTGGCGAACTGGCTTTCGATCAACGTGGCCGGCATGAAGTGGCCCGGACGATGGGACACACGCTCAGCGGCGACTTCAGGGGTCAATTCAAGAAACACGAAGCCCAGGCCCGGCAAGGCACTGCGCAACACTTCGCGATAACTGTGTTTAAGGGCCGAGCAGGTCAGCACCGGGCGTTTGCCCGATGCATCGACGCGACGCAGTTCATCGCACAGGCTGTCGAGCCAGCCGGCACGGTCGTCGTCGTTCAGGGGGATCCCCGCGCTCATCTTTTCGATGTTCGCGGCCGGATGGAAAGTATCGCCTTCAATGGCAGTGGCGCCGCTCAATTGGCACAGGGCCTCGCTGACGCACGTCTTGCCGCAACCGGCAACGCCCATGATGACCAGGGCGGTGATGGGATGACTCATATAACACCTCAGCGCGCAGACAGCGCTACCTTTGCTAGCTATGACTCTAGTGCACAGGCAGAAGTTGCCGACGCCTTCTTGTCGTTTTTTTGGGTTGCAGCAGGTTTGTTCCCAACGCCAAAAAGCGAAGATCAGGCAGGACCTCGCTTACGCATTTACAGCTGCATCAGGACAGCGCTACCTTAGTGCCTTGATTTTTGTTTGGCAAGCCGTCGATGACCACCCCTAAAAACGATAAAAATACCCGCACCACCGGCCGTCCCACCCTGAACGAAGTTGCCCGCTTGGCCGGTGTCAGCCCGATTACCGCCTCGCGCGCCTTGCGTGGGGTCAGCACGGTCGCCACCGAACTGGTGGAAAAAGTGCAGAAAGCAGCCAGTGAACTCAACTACGTAGTGAACCCTGCCGCCCGTGCTTTGGCCTCGGCGCAGAGCCATTCGGTGGTGGTTCTGGTGCCTTCGTTATCCAACTTGCTGTTCATCGATACGCTGGAAGCCATTCATCGGGTGCTCACGCCCAAAGGCTTTGAAGTGCTGATCGGCAACTTCCACTATTCGCGCGATGAAGAAGAAAACCTGCTGCGCAACTACATGGCCTATCAGCCACGTGGTTTCTTGCTGACCGGGTTTGACCGCACGGAAAGTTCGCGGCGGATGATCGAGGCGAGCAACATTCCCTGCGTGTACATGATGGAGCTGGACAGTGCCGCTGGCGTGAATTGCGTGGGGTTTTCGCAACTGAGTGCCGGTGAAACGGCGGCTGAGCATTTGCTTTCGCGTGGGCGCAAACGTCTGGCTTACATTGGTGCGCAACTCGATCAGCGCACCTTGTTGCGTGGCGAAGGTTTCCGCAAAGCGTTGCAGAAGGCCGGTCGTTACGACCCGGATCTGGAAGTGCTGACGCCTCGCTCTTCATCGGTGGGCTTGGGTGGGGAATTGTTTATGCAGTTGCTCGCGGCGCATCCGGATGTCGATGCGATCTTCTTTGGTAACGACGACCTGGCGCAGGGAGCGTTGCTGGAAGCGCTGCGCCACGGCATCAAGATTCCCGAGCAAGTGGCGATTCTCGGTTTCAACGACTTGCCGATGTCCGAGCACATGGTGCCGCGCCTGAGCAGCATCAACACCCCGCGTGAAGCGATTGGCCGGCGCGCGGCGGAGCAGATGCTGACGTTGATGGCGGGTAACAGCGTTGCCCGTCCAGTTGAAGATATGGGTTTCGAACTGAAGATCCGCGAAAGTACCTGAAACTGTCGCGATCCCCTGTAGGAGCTGCCGAAGGCTGCGATCTTTTGATTTTGCTCTTAAAAACAAGATCAAAAGATCGCAGCCTTCGGCAGCTCCTACAGTTTTATGTGGTGCTCACAAATGCTGAGTTGAAACACAACCCTTGTAGGAGTGAGCCTGCTCGCGATAGCGGTGTGTCATTCAACACATGCATCGCCTGACACAACGCTATCGCGAGCAGGCTCACTCCTACAGGGGATCTGCGGCGGGTTCAGTGGCTGAGCAGGTCGACCAAGGCCAGTGCGCCTTTTTGTAAGGGCTGGCTCTTGAGCCACACCGCATGCACCGGCATCACCAGTCCGTTTTCGATGTTGCGAAAATTCAGGCGCTTCAGCCGCCCGGATGCAATCCGCGCATGCACCACCGAGAGCGGAAAATTACCCCAGCCCAACCCCGCCTCAACCATCTCCATCGCTGTCTCGAGGCTGTCGGTGCGCCAGTACGACTCTGCCACCAACGGCCGCGTTTCACTGATCGGCAAGTCGCGACTGGCGACGATGATCTGCCGCACATGCACCAGGTCTTCAAGAAACACATCCTGCCCCTGCAACAGCGGACTGTCCGCCGCCAGCGTGGCGATCATCCGTTCGCTGCCGACAAACTGAAAACGCTCCAGCACGTTCATGCTCAACCCGGCGAACGCCAGGCACATGCTGACCCGACCGCTGTGCAACATCGCCAGCACGTCATCCTGCGGCGCGGTCAGCACTTCGATGTCGAGCAGCGGATGCCGCTCGGCGATCACCTTGATCGCAGCCAGCAAACGCCGGCGGTCGATGTCCGCGACCACGCCGATCGATAACTTGCTTTCCAGCCCCAGCGACAACTGCACCGCGTGCACTTGCAATTGTTTGAGCTGCTCGGCAATCAGCCGCGCATGGGGTACCAGCGACAGAGCCATTGCCGTGGGTTGCGGTTCGCGATGGCTGCGGTCGAACAGCAGATAACCCAGTTCGGCTTCAAGGTTGCCAATGCTCATGCTGACGGCGGAAGGCACCCGACCTAACGCACGCGCCGCCGCCGAAAACGAGCCGCGCTCAATCACCGCAAGAAACAGCTCGATGCTGTCGCTGTTGAAATTCACTTTCCACACCTATCAACAAAACTGAAAGCTACTGACTTTTTCTGTCAGCCCTATTGAAGCTATCTTTCGCCGCCTTCGCCAGTCCCGCTGGCCAACAAATGGCAAGAAAGAGGCAAACCCCATGCAAGGCGTCAAACGCAAACTGGTCTACGTGTCGCTCTACGAAGTGATCGGCATGACCTTCTCCGCCCTCGGTCTGGCGCTGTTGTCCGGCACCTCCCCGGGCAGCACCGGGCCATTGGCGGTGATCATCACCACGATCGCCGTGACCTGGAATTTCATTTACACCTCGATGTTCGAACACTGGGAGAGTCGGCAGGTATCGCGAACCCGCACAGTGAAACGGCGCATCGCTCACGCCGTCGGCTTTCAACTGACGTTGATCGTGTTCCTGATTCCGTTGATCGCCTGGTGGATGAACATCAGCCTGGTGCAGGCGTTTCTGCTGGATCTGGCGCTGATCATTTTCATTCCGTGCTACACGTTCGCCTTCAACTGGCTGTTTGACCGGATTTTCGGTTTGCCGGCCTCGGCGCTGCCCGATTCGGCGGCTGCGGCATAAATCGTTAATTCGTAAGCAGATATTGCGAGAAATCAGCGGTTTACCCGGATAAACCGCCGATATTCACAATCCGTTAACTCCGATAGCAGGCTAAGCTTTTCCATCAATAAAAAATGGATCAGCCCATGACTGCTCACGCCCCCGCCGCCGCGCAAAGCGACGGCATCGACCCGATCCGCGCCGCTCAGGTGTCCGCCCGCATCGATCGCCTTCCGGCGGTCGCAACGATCTGGCGGCTAGTGGCGCTACTGTCGATCGGTGGTTTTTTCGAACTGTACGACCTGTTCCAGACCGCCTACATCAGCCCCGGTCTGATCCGCGACGGCATCTTTGCCACCGGCAATCAGGGTGTGTTCGGTTTCTCCGATCAAGCGGCGTTTGCCTCGGCGACGTTCCTTGGCCTGTTCCTCGGCGCCAGCCTGCTCAGCCCGTTGGCCGATCGCTTTGGCCGCCGCGCGATCTTCACCTTCGCCTTGGTCTGGTACACGGTGGCGACGGTGTTGATGGGGATTCAGAGTTCGGCGCTGGGCATCATCTGCATGCGCTTTCTGGTCGGCATCGGTTTGGGTATCGAACTGGTGACCATCGACGCCTACCTCTCGGAACTGGTGCCCAAGCGCATGCGCAGTTCGGCGTTTGCCTTCGCGTTTTTCATACAGTTCTTGTCGGTGCCGGCCGTGGCGCTGATGTCGTGGTGGCTGGTGCCGCAAGCGCCGTTCGGCATCAGCGGCTGGCGCTGGGTGGTGTTGGCCAGTGCGGTGTTTGCGCTGTTTATCTGGTGGCTGCGCAAGCGTCTGCCGGAGTCGCCGCGCTGGCTCGCGCAGCATGGCCGCTTTGATGAAGCCAACCGGATTCTCGATGGCATCGAAGCACGCTGCGCGAAGGATCACGGCAAACCGTTGGATACGCCGGAAACCGTACCGGTCGACGTCGAAGGCAAGGGCCGCTTCGCCGATATCTGGCAGCCGCCGTATCGCCGTCGCGCGTTGATGTTGATCGTCTTCCACATTTTCCAGGCCATCGGTTTCTTCGGATTCGGCAATTGGTTGCCGGCGCTGCTGTCCGGTCAGGGCGTCAGCGTCACTCACAGTTTGATGTACGCCTTCATCATCACCCTCGCCTACCCGCTCGGCCCGTTGCTGTTCGTGAAATTCGCCAACCGCTTCGAGAACAAGTGGCAGATCGTCGGCTCGGCCCTCGGTGCTATGACCTTCGGCACCTTGTTCGCCTTGCAGACCAGCGCGTTCGGGCTGATCTTCTGCGGGGTGATGATCACCTTCTGCAACGCCTGGTTGAGCTTCAGTTATCACTCGTACCAGAGCGAACTGTTCCCGACCAACATCCGCGCCCGCGCTGTGGGTTTCTGTTATTCGTTCAGTCGCTTGTCGACGGTGTTCAGCAGTCTGTTGATCGGTCTGTTTCTCGACAACTTCGGCACACCGGGAGTGTTGGCATTTATCGTCAGCAGCATGCTGATCGTGATGTTGACCATCGGCTGGTTCGGCCCGCATACACGCAATCTGGCGCTGGAGAACATTGCCCATCGCTGAGGGTGGCAACGGTCATCCCCTGCCGCTTATCGGCAAGGGATGACCGCCACCAACACCTGACTGACGAACAACTTGTTGAAATAAAAGGATTCATTCAGAAGGCACGGTAATTGCTCCGCTACGCCAGTCAGCAATTAACTACAGGTCCACACATCATGTTGATCAGTGCCAAACAACAGCAAATCATTCATCTGCCAAAAGCGCTGAATGACGATGCGACGTCCACCGCTGCGGCCGGTCTGCAAGGTGGCCTGCACGGCGCCATGCTGCAAACCCTGCAAAACCAGACCCAGGCGCAAACCGCCGAAGCCACCGCCAAGGTGCAGGACTCGGCCACGCAGATCGCCACCCAGCAAGTCAGCGAAGCCACACGCATCAGCGACAACGTCGACGAAGCGTTCGCCAAGACCCGCGTCAACCTGCAAGCCACCGATGCCACCACGGCCTCGGCAAAATCCGCCACCGATGAATTCAAGGACTACATGAGCAAGACGCCGGAACAGCGTCTGCGCGACAGTATCCTGCAGTCGATGGGGCTGACCGAAGACGACATCAAAGCCATGCCGCCGGAGAAACAACTGGCCATCGGCAAAGAGATCGCCGAGCGCTTGCAGGACAAGATGAAGTTGGCGCAGGCGGAGAAAGACAACGACGTGAAGGACAGCGACAAGCAGGCGGACAAGTTTCTCGCCGCGCTGTGATCTCCAGGTCGCCTGAAATCAAATGTGGGAGCGAGCTTGCTCGCGAAGGCGGTGTATCAGTGAAATTTCCACCGACTGACACATCGCTTTCGCGAGCAAGCTCGCTCCCACATTGATTGTATCCAGCTGAAGAAATCAGTTCAGTTGCAGGGTTTCGTTGAACTGACTGATCGCATCCACCACATGCCTTGAGCCCTGCTGAATCTCCAGAATCACCTCCCCCGCCTCATTCGCCAGCTCCACTCCCAGTCCGGTGCGGCTCAGGCTTGATTGCATACTCGATACCGCACTCAGCGACAGGTCATGGTTCTTGCGCACCACATCGACAATTTCCAGGGTCGCCTGACTTGTCCTTGCCGCGAGGCTGCGCACTTCGTCCGCGACCACCGCAAAACCCCGTCCGTGCTCCCCGGCCCGTGCCGCTTCAATCGCAGCATTAAGCGCCAGCAAATTGGTCTGATCGGCAATCCCGCGAATGGTCTGCACGATGGTGCCGATGATGTCTGACTGTTTGCTCACCGCATCGATGCTCGCCGCCGCTTCGTTGAGGTCGCGGGAAATGTCCTGGATGATCTGCACCGTTTGCTGCACGACCTGTGAGCCTTTTTGCGCGCAGGCGTCGTTTTGTACCGAGGTGCTGTGGGCCGATTCGGCGGCGTTCTGCAACGTGGTCATCTGATGGGTGATGTCGCTGGCGAATTTCACCACCTTGTACAGGCGGCCCTTGGCGTCGAACAGTGGGTTGTACGACGCTTCCAGATAGACCATGTGCCCCGACTTGTTCTTGCGCTCGAAACGATGCGAGTGATATTCGCCGCGATTGAGTGAGGCCCAGAATGCCTTGTACTGCGAAGACTCGGCTTCGGCGCGGTGGCAGAACATGCTGTGGTGATGCCCGACGATTTCGTTGAGCGAGTACTGCATGGTCTTCAGAAAGTTGTCGTTGGCGGCGATGACATTGCCTTCCGGGGTGAACTCGATCACCGCCATCGAGCGGCTGATCGCGGCCAGCATGCTTTCTTCTTCATGTTCCTTGTTGATCCGCGCGGTAATGTCCGCCGCCACTTTGATCACGCTTTGAACTTGCTTGTCCGGGCCATACACCGGCATGTAACTGGCTTCGAGCCAGACTTCCCTGCCGGCCTTGTTCAAGCGCAGAAAAGTGCCGCTGATCGGCTCACCGCGAGCCAGATCACGCCACAACTTGGCGTACTCCTCGCTGCGATAGAAAGCCTCTTCACAAAACACCCGGTGATGTTTGCCGCGCACTTCATCGGCGCTGTAGCCCATGGTCTTGCAGAAATTTTCATTGGCATCCAGGACGATGCCCTCAGGGGTGAACTCGATCATTGCCATTGAACGGCTGATCGCTTCCAGCTTAGCGTTGGCCTCGGTCAAGGCGCAGCTGAATCGCTCGATCTGCTGCAGGTCAGCCTTGTGATGTAGGTTGAACATGGTTGTATCACCTTCCGCGCGGACTTTTGATTTGATGAAAGTTCAGTTCTTTCACGATCCACCACTACGTTCCACAGAACAGGCACACGCATTCCTCCACGGGAGGAAGTTGTCAGGTGATAAATGATGATCAATCGGAGAGTCCATGCAGCGACGCTCTAATCAAGACATCCTTCTCTTGATAGCCCGCACGCGGGCCAGCCCTAACGCGTTGAAGAACTTCCATGTAAGCGACGCTCCTTGTTGGTTCAGTGTCGGTGCCTTGGGTTGCGCACTCTGGCAGCATGAATTCACGGACCAACCCTGCGTTTCAGCCACGTTTTGACATGACGGTCGACATAGTTAGTTACGGGAAGCATAGCCAGTGCAAAGACCTGCGCAAGGCCACTAGTCGGCCAGTATCTGGCACTTTTTGCACAAGAAACGGTTCAGCGCGGGGAGAATTGTTGCCGGAGCGGGCGCTTTCGCGAGCAGGCTCGCTCCCACAGGAGAAACGCATTGCAATGTGGGAGCGAGCCTGCTCGCGAAGGCGCCATGAGAAGCACTACAAAAACAACAGAAATGACTTACAGACTTCCGCTCACCTTGGTCGCCACCTCAGCTGGCACCCAAGGCTTCCAGACCTGCGGCTGATCACGCAAAAACGCCTGCGCCACCACTCTCGGCTGCAAACGTTTTTCACTCATCCCCGCCAAAGTCTGGTTCAGCAGATCAATCGGCAAATCGACCTTTTCAAAGAATGTCACCAGCTCCGGATACTGCGTCTTGAACGGCGCTGACACGCCAATCGCCAGGCTCGCCGGCATCGACCGGGTGCCTTTTGGATTCGGGTTGTTGGCATCGGCCAAAGTCTTCCAGGCCTCGGCATCGAACGGCGGTTCTTCCAGTTTCACCAGTTTGAATCGCCCCAGCAGCGGCGTCGGTGACCAGTAGTAGAACAGCACCGGTTTACCGCGTTTGATCGACGATGCCACCTCGGCATCCAGTGCAGCGCCGGAACCGGTGCGGAAATTCACGAAGCTGTCGTTCAGCGCATAGGCCTTGAGCTTCTGGCTGTTGACGATCTCCGAAGTCCAACCGGTCGGGCTGTTGAGGAAACGCCCGCGAGACGGATCTTCCGGGTCGCGGAACACGTCTTTGTAGCGCGGCAGATCGGCCACCGATTTCAACTCTGGTGCCAACGCTTTGATGCCGCGCTCGGGGTCGCCCTTGATCACATACTCCGGCACCCACCAGCCTTCGGTGGCCCCTTTGACCGTGTCGCCCAAACCGAACACCTTGCCCTCGGCGGCCGCCTTGACCCACGCCGGACTGCGCCCGGCCCATTCCTCGCCGATCACCTGAATGTCATTTTTCGCCAGCGCGGCCTCCAGGCTGACCGTGCTGCCGGGCAACGTGTCGGTCGGGTAGCCGTAGCCTTTTTCAACGATCAGGCGCAGCACTTCGGTGATGAAACTGCCGCTTTCCCAAGTGATGTCGCCGAAGTGGATCGGCGCGGTTTTTTCCGTCGCCGAAACAGCGCCGACACTCAGGCTCAACGCCAGCAGCGACGTGCCGAGCAGGGTTTTGATCGATCTCATGCGGACCTCTTGTCTTGCAGGGATTGGTTGGCGCTGTGGCGATCGCACAGCGCTTGGGAACGGTTCATGTACTCGCTGACCGAGCGCTGGGAAATGCCCAGTTCGGCAGCGATTTGCGGGTAGGTCAGGCCGTCGATGCGGGCCAGCAGAAACGTCGTGCGGACCTTGTCAGGCAAGCGTTTCAAGCTGTGATCGAGGCGGTTGAGGGTTTGCGATAGGGTGACGAGATCTTCAGGCGAAACGGCGTAATCGACATCGAGTTGCTGGCGATGACGACGCTCCAGATCACCGCGCCGCCAGCGTTGATAGAGCAGGCGCTGGGCGATGGTCGTCAGCAAGGCGCGGGGTTCGCGGATGGCCCTCAGCGACGGGGCTTCGAGCAATTGCGCAAAGGTCTCAGCAGCGATGTCTTCGCTGCCGGCCGCGTCGTGCAGATGACCGCGCAGGTAAGCACAGAGCCAGCGATAGTGAGCGCGAAACAGATCGTCCACGGTGTTGCGATGGGAAAGCTCGGCGCCGGACATAGGGGCTCCTGGTTAAGGCTCGCTGAATGTCCGGTGTTCCGGTGGCGCGATCGTAACAAGGCGCCTTATTCGTTAAAAATACTTAAAACGAATTTTTATATTCCATTTACAAATAAAAGATCAAAAGATCGCAGCCTTCGGCAGCTCCTACACCGATCCCCTGTAGGAGCTGCCGAAGGCTGCGATCTTTTAGCGCAAGCGGCCATAGCCAAGTTCTTCAGCCTCACGCTGATAGTCGAGCAGGATTTGATAATCGCGCTCACTGGCCGCAAACACCTCAGGCAATCCCAAGGTCTGTGCGACATCAGGGAGTTCGCGCAAGGTTTCATTCATTACCTGTCGGAGCTGCTCGATCTGCTCATCCGTGGCGCTGGCGACGGTAATGAACGGCAAGGTCGGGCTCAGGGCACTGCGCGCGACCACCCGCAAGGCACGGACGTCTTCCGGCGCATGTTGCGCCAGATAGGCGTAGGTGACGCTGTCGATGGCGGCCAGATCGGCGCGGTTTTCGCGCAGCCAGCGCAGGCTCTCGCGATGGCCGCCGCTGATGCCGACCGAGGCAAAGAATTGTCCGTCCTGATTCAGTGGCGCCAAGCGCTGGCGCAACAGGTTCATTCCGCTATTGGAGTCTTCGCTGTTGATCACCCCGCGACTGTTGTGAAAGTCCGCCAGGGTTTTGCGTGGGTCGTCAACTCGGCTGAGGATCAGGCTGCAATGGTTGCCGGCGCTGGCGTCGGGGAGTTCGTAACGGGGGCGGCCGACGATGCGCACGTGTCCGCGCAATGCAGTCATCAGCGGGTAGCCGCAGGTTTGCGTGAGCAGCAGATCGGGGGATAACCAGAGTTCTGGCAGTGACAGGCCTTCAGCGCTCAGGCGAGTGTGGCCAAGTTGCTCGAGAATGCGTGCAATCCAGCGCTCATTCGCCACGCGGATCGGTTCGGGGGCGACGTACATCAGAAATTCGGTGTGGTGTTGGGTCATACACATTTTCCCCGAGTAACAAATAGCCAATGTGGGAGCGAGCTTGCTCGCGAAAGCGGTGAGTCATTCAAAACATTTTGGACTGATAAGCCGCATTCGCGAGCAAGCTCGCTCCCACAGGGGGCGGTAGTGTTCTCGGGTTAGTGGTAAGGATGCTCGGGACTGTCAATCGGCTTGAAGCCATTGCGCCGCCAGAACTCGCCATATCCGCGCACCAGAAACCCGCCACTGCGCGCGATCCATTGCTCGCGATGCATCCGGTAAACCTTCGGCAAGTCGTACCACGCCAGCTTGGGCAAATCGTGATGCACCAGATGAAAATTGAGATTCAGGAACAACCAGCGCCAAGGCCAACCGGCCTCATTGAGCACTGTGCGCTGTTCCGGTTGCGCATGTGGGCGATGTTCATAATAGGAGCGGATCATCGCGATCGACAGCGCCGGCACACTGATCAACAGCAGGTAATGCCAGACGGGCAGCGCGCTGAAACGGGCGATGAACCACAGCATCAATAACGTGAACAGCCCGTGGGTCAGCCACATCGACCAGGCCGGGCGCTCACCATTCTTCAGCCGCAGCCACTCTTCTTGGGCCAGTGCCATCAGCGCCAGCGGTGCGCCGAGCACGAAACGCCCGAGCACGGTTTTGTTCAGCCAGTGCAGGCTCCGTTCGAACAGCGAACTGCCCTGCCAGCCAGCGCGGCTCAGGTAACGGCTTTCCGGATCGAGCCCGGGTACGGTCAGATCCTCATCGCGGTGATGCAGCAAATGGCTGTCGCGATACAGCGTGTACGGATACCACACGGCAAAGGGCGCGTAGCCAAGTATCTTGTTGAGGCGCACCCAGCGCGTCGGATGCCCGTGCAGCAACTCGTGCTGCACCGACAGCCACAACACCACCAGCGGAATCAGCAACAGCGTGCTCAAGGCACGGCCCAGCCAGTGACTGTTGAGCACAATGGCAAACCAGCCTGCATAGACGCCGATCAGCAACAGCCAGGTCGGCCATTCGGTGCGGGCAGTAAAGCGTTGGCGCAGGGTGTCGATCTGCTGACGATGGGCGGCGTCGAAGTAATGAGGCATGGCGTTGCTCAAACGGGAGTCTTGCCCTTCTGTGCAACGACGATGCTGGATCTTGCAGATTATTTTCAGGTCAAGGCAGGAGCCCGAGAACCGGGCTCCGGAAAGGCGTGATCAATGACCGAAGATGTCGACTTTCTTGGCTTTCTTCTCTGCGCGTTTTTCAATCGCAGTCTTGGCCGGTTTCTTCTTCGCGGCTTTCTTTGAATCCATACCTTTGGACATGATGCGTACTCCACTCACAGGGGATGTGAGGTCAGGTATACACCTATCCAGAGCCGTGCGTTCTTTTATAATCGCCGCTTTGCCCACCGACAGTCCGAACCCATGCCTGACACCCATTACACCTTGCTCGACGAGTCGTTATGGCCGTTGATGAACAAGTTCTACCGCAGCCACCAGTCCTCGATGAAAGCGGTTCGCGATGCGCAATTGTGGGTCGCGCGGCGGGGAGAGATTGTTGCCGCGCTGTGCTTGCGGCCGGTGTCTGGCGGGCACTGGTTGACCGGGCTGTTTGTTGAGCCGGGGTGTCGCGAACAGGGCGTTGCCGCGCAGTTGATCGCGACGGCGGTGCAGGATGTGAGCGAGCCGGTGTGGCTCTTCTGTCATCCGGATCTGCGCGAGTTTTATGAGCGACGCGGGTTCACCTTCGACCCGGCGCTGCCCCAGGCGATGGCGGAGCGATTGAGCCGGTATGCGCGGAGCAAGCCGATGATTGCGATGGAGCTGAGACCCTCCGCCTAATACAAAACCCTGTGGTGTTCTCGGGGATCAGTCGTCAGCGGTGGGATCGAGATCCGGGAACATCACTTCGGTAAAACCGAACTTGCTGAAATCGGTAATGCGCGACGGGTACAACCGGCCGATCAGGTGATCGCATTCGTGCTGCACAACCCGTGCGTGGAAACCTGATGCTACGCGCACAATCGGCTCACCCTTCGGATCAAATCCTTCGTAGCGAATCTGCTGATAACGATCCACCGCGCCACGCAAACCCGGCACCGACAGACAGCCTTCAAAACCCTCTTCCGTCAGCGGACTCAACGGTGTGATCAGCGGATTGATCAGGATCGTCTGCGGCACCGCTTCAGCGTCCGGGTAACGTTCGCTGTGTTCGAAACCAAAGATCACCAGTTGCAAGTCGACGCCGATCTGCGGCGCAGCCAGGCCGACGCCACCGACGCTTTCCATGGTCTGGAACATGTCGTCGATCAGTTGCCACAGCTCAGGGCTGTCGAACATCTCGGCCGGTACTGGCGGGGCAATACGCAGCAGGCGCTCGTCGCCCATTTTCAGAATTTCACGGATCATGATCAGACTTCGTCAGTGTCCGGCTTGAGCGAATGATCGCGGCCCAGGCCCGAGACGTGTTGTTTGGGATGTTCATCGAGTTCGCCGGGGACTTTCTCACCCGCGTCCTTGCCCTCGCTGGACATGTGCTCGATCACCGCGTTCATCTCGGCGCCGAGCAACAGCACCGCAGCGGAAATGTAGAAGTACAGCAACAGCACGATGATCGCCCCGATGCTGCCATACATCGCGTTGTAGTTGGCGAAGGTTTTCACGTAGAACGCGAAACCCAGCGAGGCGATGATCCACACCACTACCGCCAATACCGAGCCGGGTGTGATGAAGCGGAATTCCTGTTTGACGTCGGGCATGACGTAGTAAATCAGGGCAACGGCGACCATCATCAAAATCACGATCACCGGCCAGCGCGCGATGGTCCACACGGTGACGATGAAGTCTTCCAGCCCGACCTGCGCGGCGATCCAGCCCATCACCTGCGGCCCGAGCACCATCAGCGCGGCGGCCACCAGCAGCATCCCGGCAATGCCGACGGTGTAGAAAATCGACAACGGGAAGCGCTTCCAGACCGGTCGGCCTTCGACCACGTCGTACGCCGCGTTCATCGCACTCATCATCAAGCGCACACCGGCGGAAGCGGTGTAGAGGGCGATCACGATACCGACTGAAAGCAGGCCACCCTTGGACTGCTGCAACTGGTCGATCACCGGATTGACCTGTTCCAGTGCCTGCGGCGGCAGGACCAGTTCTGATTGCAGGCGCAGCCAGGAGAAGAAGTCCGGCAAGTGCAGGAAACCGATCAAGGCAATCAGAAACAGAATGAACGGGAACAGCGAAAACAGCATCTGGTAGGCCAGTGCCGAGGCGTAGGTCGACATTTCGTCGTCGACGAATTCAGTGACCGTGCGCATCATCACCCGATGCAGGGGCAGACCTTTCATGTCTGGAAATATCATTCGCGTCTCCTTTCGCCGCAGTACAGGTTGAAGTCGTGGCGACTCAGGGGCCGTTTTTTACATCAAGGTAGCCTGTTTGGCGAACCTTGCCGGGTTTCAGCAGGATTTCGACACAAAAACGGCCATCCTTGGATGGCCGCTCGTGTATTTCGTTCAAGGCTGGATTACGCCTTGTCGACACCTTTTTTGACGGCGTCTTTGGCTTTGCCGACAGCTTGCTGGGCTTCGCCTTTTTTCTCTTGAATCTTGCCTTCGGCCTGCAGCTTGGTGTTGTCGGTGGCTTTGCCGACGCCTTGCTTGACGTTGCCGACCGCTTCGTTGGCCATGCCTTTTACTTTATCGCCTGTGCTACTCATGGTGTTTCTCCTTGGTGCAATTAGGGGGAAAAGTCAGTACGTAATGATTGACTGGCCGGGTTTGCGCCAAGTTTCATTTATTTTCGGGGGTTCATTTCGTCGTGGCGTGCAGGTTGGGCTTTATGTTTGTGTGCGTAGCCCCGAGAATGCGCAACATATGGGCGCCAAGCGCCAGGAACCGATCCCGCAGGAATGTTATGAAACTCGATAAAACGCAGGCCATCGCCCGTCGCAACAAGGAACTGGGCGGCGCTGTGCTCGGCACCAACAACTGCCACTTCGCCGAACTGAACCGTAACCGCAACATCTGGTGGTTCGACCTGCCGGTGTCGCGCCTGGCCATCGGTCAGTACGAGTGGATTCACCTGCTGATGCACACCCCGGCCACCGACGAACTGCTGCACCTGAAAGTGCCGACGGTGTTTTTGCGTGAAAAGCTCGAAGGGCTGGTGATTCGTAATGAAGGCAAGCGTAAAGCCGCGTTGAGCCTGGAATTGAGTGCGGACAAGGACTCGTATCTGCAGGACATGCGTCCGGCGGGGACTAACGTGAATTTCGCGCCGTTTCGTCAATAGCCCTCACCCTAACCCTCTCCCAAAGGGAGAGGGGACTGACCGAGGTGTTCAGGCGAGATACACCGACCTGAGATATCGAGTCGAACTCAGGTTCTGAACAGCGTGAAGATCTGCTCCCTTTCCCCCTCTCCCATTGGGAGAGGGCTGGGGTGAGGGGCTGGTTTAACCGAACAACAGATATCTCAAACCCTGCTGCCCCAACAAAAAGCCCCGCATCTGCGGGGCTTGGTGTTTTAAGCGGCGGACTTGGCCTTGATCTTCTTCAGCTCTTCATCCCGCAACTCGCGACGCAGGATCTTGCCGACGTTGGTGGTCGGCAGCGCATCGCGGAACTCCACCGAACGCGGCACCTTGTAACCCGTGACGTTGGCACGCATGTGATCCATTACCTGCTCTTTGGTCAGGGTCACGCCCGGTTTGGCGACGATGAAGATCTTGATCGCCTCGCCCGACTTCTCGTCCGGCACGCCGATGGCCGCGCACTGCAACACGCCAGGCAGGGTCGCCAGCACGTCTTCCAGTTCGTTCGGGTAGACGTTGAAACCGGAGACCAGAATCATGTCTTTCTTGCGATCGACAATGCGCATGTAGCCGTCCGGCTGGATCAGCGCGATATCGCCCGTCTTCAGCCAGCCTTCGCTGTCGAGCATTTCATCGGTGGCTTCCTGACGCTGCCAATAGCCCTTCATCACTTGCGGGCCCTTGACGCACAGCTCACCGATTTCACCCAGCGGCTGCTCGACACCGTTATCGTCGATGACTTTGCACAAAGTAGATGGCACCGGAATACCGATGGTGCCGATCTGAATGTGCTGGATCGGGTTGACAGTGGCCACCGGGCTGGTTTCGGTCATGCCGTAACCTTCGCAGATGGCGCAACCGGTGACCGCTTTCCAACGCTCGGCAGCGGCCAGTTGCAGGGCCATGCCGCCGGACAAGGTGACTTTCAGCGCGGAGAAATCCAGCTTGCGGAAACCTTCGTTGTTGCACAGCGCCACGAACAACGTGTTGAGGCCGACAAAACCGCTGAACTTCCACTTCGACAATTCCTTGACCATCGCCGGCAGGTCGCGCGGATTGCTGATCAGGATGTTGTGGTTGCCGATCAGCATCATCGCCATGCAATGAAAGGTGAACGCATAGATGTGGTACAGCGGCAGCGGCGTGATCAGGATCTCGCAACCTTCGTTGAGGTTGGAGCCCATCAGCGCTTTGCATTGCAGCATGTTGGCGACGAGGTTGCGATGGGTCAGCATTGCGCCCTTGGCCACGCCAGTGGTGCCGCCGGTGTATTGCAGCACCGCCACGTCGCCGCTGTGCGGATTGGCTTCGGCCACCGGCTGACCCTGGCCCTTGCTCAGCACGTCGTTGAACTTGACAGCTTTTGGCAAGTGATAGGCCGGCACCATCTTCTTCACGTACTTGATGACGCTGTTGATCAGCAGGCGCTTGATCGGTGGCAGCAGGTCGGCGACTTCGGTGACGATGACGTGTTTGACGCCGGTTTTCGGCACCACGGTTTCAGCCAGATGCGCCATGTTCGCCAGGCAAACAAGGGCTTTGGCGCCGGAGTCGTTGAATTGGTGTTCCATTTCCCGCGCGGTGTACAGCGGATTGGTGTTGACCACGATCAG
This sequence comes from Pseudomonas sp. 43A, assembly GCF_013363935.1. NCBI lineage: Bacteria > Pseudomonadati > Pseudomonadota > Gammaproteobacteria > Pseudomonadales > Pseudomonadaceae > Pseudomonas > Pseudomonas sp. 43A. The sequence continues at coordinate 1,953,550 of NZ_CP054880.1, read as the reverse complement.
CCCGGCGCGAATCGCACCGAAGACGGCCACCGGGTACTGCAGAACGTTGGGCAGTTGCACGGCGATTCGATCGCCGGGCTGCAAATCGGTATGCTGTTGCAGATACGCGGCAAACGCACCGGACAATTCGTACAATTCACCGTAGGTGATTGTCTTGCCCAGGTTGCTGAAAGCCGGTTTGTTGGCGAAGCGTTGGCAGGATTGCTTCAACACTGCCTGAATGTTCGGATACTCGTCCGGATTGATGTCGGCAGCAATTCCAGCCGGGTATTTATCCTTCCAAAAGTCTTCGATCATGGAAGCCCACTCCTCAGCAACGCGAATTCTTCACCGCATTTGATGCGATTATTATTGGTGTGTGTTTGGTATTGGTGAATCTGGCTTTTACATAGGCCGAGAAGTCACAAAGCGCGCCGAGAGTAGCAGCTTTGCCAAGGGTCGACTAGAGCCAAAAGCGGCCCCTACAGTCATATTCATGACTCAAGACTATCTAGCAGTCATTTTAGAGCAAAAATCCTAGACCTCCTTGAAAGCCCCGGTTTTCGGGGACATCAAACAAAAAATTCGCGAGCAGGCTCGCTCCCACAAGGATTACTCTTTCCCTGTGGGAGCGAGCTTGCTCGCGAATGCGCGAAGCGCAGCGGTTAAGGGCTACGCGATATCGCGCAACTCGCGCCGCAGAATTTTCCCGACAGGCGTCATCGGCAATGACTCACGCAACACGATGTGTTTCGGCACCTTATACGCAGTGAAATTCTCTTTGCAGTAAGCCTTGAGTTCTTCGAGACTGACCCCGGTTTCCCGCGCCACCACAAACAGCTTCACCGCCTCGCCCGAACGCTCGTCCGGCACGCCGATGACCGCACAGTTGGCCACTTTCGGGTGAGCCATCACCACGTCTTCGATTTCATTCGGATAAACGTTGAAACCGGAGACGATGATCATGTCCTTCTTGCGGTCGACGATGCGCACAAAACCGTCCGGTTCGATCAACGCAATATCGCCAGACTTGAACCAGCCCTCGGCATCCAGCACTTCGGCCGTAGCTTCCGGTTTGTGCCAGTAGCCCTTCATGATCTGCGGGCCCTTGATGCACAACTCGCCGCGCTCGCCCATCGGCTGCTCGACACCGTCATCGTTGATGACTTTCAGTAACGTGCCAGGCACCGGCAAACCGACCGTACCCAGCCGCGAATGATCGCCGTACGGGTTGGTGCAGGCCACCGGTGAGGTTTCGGTCAGGCCGTAACCTTCGGTGATGCGGCAACCGGTTATTTGCTCCCAACGCTCGGCGGTAGCCTTGACCAGCGCGGTGCCGCCGGAGTTGGTGAGCTTGAGGCTGGAGAAATCGAGGGTCTTGAAATCCGCGTGCTCCATCAGCGCCACGAACAAAGTGTTCAGCCCCAGCAGCGCCGAGAACCGCCAGTTCTTCAGCTCTTTGATAAAGCCGGCAATGTCGCGCGGGTTGGTGATCAGCACGTTGTGGTTGCCGGACACCATCATGCACATGCAGTTCGCGGTGAAGGCATAGATGTGATACAGCGGCAGCGGCGCGATCATCACTTCCTGGCCTTCGCGCAGCAGCGGCTGGCCGTCCGGGCCGAGTTGCGCGAGACAGGCGCGTACTTGCTGCATGTTCGCCACCAGATTGCCGTGAGTGAGCATCGCGCCTTTGGCCAGGCCGGTGGTGCCGCCGGTGTATTGCAACACGGCGATGTCGTCGAGGCTGACCTTCAGCGGCTTGATCCCCAAGCCGCGGCCCATGCGCAGTGCGCTTTTGAAGGAGATCGCCTGCGGCAGCGAATACGCCGGGACCATCTTCTTCACTTTGCTGACCACAGTATTCACCAGCCAGCCCTTGGCGGTGGGCATCAGGTCGCCCATCTTCGCTTCGATCAGGTATTGAATATCGGTGTCGGGCAGCACTTCCTGGACTTTCTGGCCGAACATATTCAGGTACACCAGTGCCCGCGCCCCGGAATCCTTGAACTGATGACGCATCTCCCGCGCGGTATACAGCGGGTTGGTGTTGACCACGATCAGCCCGGCGCGCAATGCACCGAACACGGCAATCGGGTAATGCAGGACGTTGGGCATCTGCACGGCGATGCGATCCCCCGGCACCAGATCGGTATGCGCCTGCAGGTAACCGGCGAAGGCAGCGCTCTGACGCTCAAGTTCAGCGTAGGTCAGGGTGATGCCCATGTTGCTGAACGCCGGGCGATCGGCGAACTTCTTGCAGGAACGCTCGAACACCTCGATCACCGACTTGAACTCACCCATGTCGATGTCCAGCGGTACGCCGGCCGGGCGTTTGTCGTTCCAGAAATCAGGTTGCATTGTTCTTGTCCTCTTTACCTGAGCCGATCCGGGCCGCTTTCTGTCATTTCTGAAAAAGCGGAGCTTCACGGACACTAGCAGCAATGGCCATCGAGGCAAATATGGGCAAAGCCGTCATTGATCGTGTGAATCTTCCTGCCGTGGCGTGGGCTGATCAGACGCGCTATACAATGTTCCGACTCTGAGCAAAGGAATCGCCATGATCCACGACACCCTATGGCTGGACGCGAATGACCGCAGCCGCCTGTTCGTCAATCAATGGCTGCCTACGGCGCCGTTGAAAGCGGTGATCCTGCTGGCCCACGGCATGGCGGAACACAGTGGTCGCTACGCAGGACTGGCCGACACGTTTTGCGACAAAGACTATGGCGTGTATGCCCCGGATCTGCGCGGACATGGCAAAACCGCCAATCACGGCACCCTCGGCCACTTCGCCGATGATGATGGCTGGTGCAAAGTGCTCGGCGATCTGGCCAGCCTCAACCAGCACATCGGCCAGCAGCACCCCGGCGTGCCGATCATTCTGCTGGGGCACAGCATGGGCAGCTATCTTGCCCAAGGCTATCTACTGCACCACAGCGCCAGCCTGCACGGGGCGATTCTCAGTGGTTCCAACTTTCAGCCCGTTGCGCTGTATCGCGCTGCGCGGCAGATCGCCCGCCTGGAAAAACTCCGTCAGGGTGGCAAGGGCCGCAGTGCGCTGATCGAATGGCTGTCGTTCGGCTCGTTCAATAACAAATTCAAACCGGCGCGCACACCGTTCGACTGGTTGAGCCGCGATCCGGCCGAGGTTGACCTGTACGCCAACGACCCGCTGTGTGGCTTTCGCTGCACCAATCAACTGTGGATCGACCTGCTCGGCGGCTTGCAGCAGATCAGCAAAGCGTCCAATCTCGCCCAGATCGACCCGGGCCTGCCGCTGCTGGTAATCGGCGGCGAATGTGATCCGGTGAGTGAAGGCAAGCGTCTGACAGATCTGGCCAATGCCTTGCGCACGGCCGGCAGCCAGCACCTGCAACTGAAGATCTACCCGCAGGCGCGGCACGAATTGTTCAACGAAACCAACCGCGACGAAGTGATCGCTGATGTGCTGGCCTGGATCGATCAGGCCCTGAGCCATCCGCGCCCTCAGCGCAGCGAATAATTTTTTGTGGATTCACTGAATCCGTCACAGGAATCGAAACCGATGACCCAGGTTACCAACATCCCTTACGAAGCCCTCGAAGTCGGCCAGACCGCCAGCTACAGCAAGACCGTCGAAGAGCGCGACATTCAACTGTTTGCCGCGATGTCGGGCGACCACAACCCGGTGCACCTGGACGCCGAGTTCGCCGCCGCGAGCATGTTCAAGGAGCGTATTGCTCACGGTATGTTCAGCGGTGCGTTGATCAGTGCCGCAGTGGCCTGCGAACTGCCTGGGCCGGGCACCATTTATATCGGCCAGCAGATGAGTTTTCAGAAGCCGGTGAAGATTGGCGACACGTTGACCGTGCGCCTGGAAATTCTCGAGAAATTGCCGAAGTTTCGGGTGCGCATTGCCACTCGCGTGTTCAACCAGAAGGATGAGCTGGTGGTGGATGGCGAGGCTGAAATCCTCGCACCGCGCAAGCAGCAGACGGTGACGTTGCCGACTTTGCCGCCGATCAGCATTGGCTGATTCCCCTCACCCCAGCCCTCTCCCCCAAGGGGGCGAGGGGGAAAGGGAGCCGATCTCCGCTGTTTTAAGATCTTGAGTTCGACTGGATATTTCAGGTCGATGTAGCTCGAAAGAACACCTCGTTCAGTCCCCTCTCCCTCCGGGAGAGGGCTAGGGTGAGGGGCTCTTGCTTTGGCTTTCCCCCATACACAAAAAAAACGCCAGACTAGCTGGCGTTTTTTGTTACCGACAAGCGCTTAAGAACGAGCGCGAGCCTGGTTACGCAGGGCTTTCACCTGGTCGTGGTTGCGTTGTACGCCGTGGTATTGGCGTTCAACCAGGTCACGAATACCTACCAGATTGTGCTTGCTGATTTTCTCGAGGGCTTCTTTGTAAGCCTTCAGCGCATGGTCTTCACCGCGCTCGGCTTCGTTCAGCACAGCTTCTTCGTCTTTGCCGGTGAACATGGCTTTGACGTCGACCCAGCGACGGTGCAGGTCACCGCTGACGCTGGTGGAAGTTTCCGGATCGCCGCCCAGCTTGCGAACTTCGGCTTGCAGTTCTGCTGCAGCGGTGGCGCAATCAGCGGAGCGAGTCACAAACAGGGTTTTCAGTTCTGGATGCTTGATGTCTTCGGCGCAAGTCTTGAACCCTTCCTGACCGTCCTTGCTGGTTTCAATCAGGTCATTGAGTACAGAGATGGCTTCTTTATTCATGTCGGTCATTTTTCAATTCCTTGCGATTGGTTGAAGATGCAAGGGATATTGCAGTGTGCGTGCCAGCTTTTTTATTTATAAAATTTCGTTATTTATCAACAAGTTAAAGATAAGTGAACTATCTGTATCACGGTTATTTGCATGATCTGTCATTTGGCCTGCATGCAGAATGCCTGTATTTTCCAAGCTGATTTGAAGCCAGACGAAATCCCTGATGAATCCCGAAAAACTCGAATTGCTGATCACCCGCGAAATGCCCTTCGGCAAGTACAAGGGCCGGATCATTGCCGACCTGCCGGGGCCATACCTGAACTGGTTTGCCCGCGAAGGTTTCCCCCACGGCGAACTCGGTGGCTTGCTCGCGCTGATGCAGGAAATCGACCATAACGGCCTCTCGGACCTGCTCGAACCGCTGCGCGCCAAACACGGCAAACCTGCCCCGCGCCATTGAAGCGCCCTCCTCTCTAGAGTCAGCCGACCATGCCCGATAACACCCGCCGCGCCCGTGACGAAGCCTTTTGGCAAACGTTTGGCGATAGATACGATGTTCAACCTGGCCCCGTGAACCTGGAGAACGGTTACTTCGGGCGCATGTCGCGCACGGTGATCGAGGAGTACCAACGCAATATCGAGCTGATCAACACGAGTAATTCGGTGTACGTGCGCCAGCGTTTCGAGCAGCACGACAACCTCGATATCCGCGCGCAACTCGCCGAGCTGATTGGCGTACGTGCACAGAGCGTGGCGTTCACCCGCAACGCCACCGAAGGTCTGCAATCGCTGATCCGCAACTACAACCGCTTGCAGCCGGGCGATCAGGTGCTGATCAGTGATCTGGAATACGACACGGTCAAAGGCGCCATGCGCTGGCTGGCCAGACATCGCGGCGCTGAGGTGATCGAGATTGCTCATGCGCACCCGGCGAGCTACGACAGCTTGGTGGAGACTTACCGCGAAGCCTTCGTCGGCCATCCGAAAGTCAAGCTGATGGCCCTTACTCATGTCACTCACCGCACCGGCCTGGTCATGCCGGTACAAGCCATCGCCGCGCTCGCCAAAGAGCACGGCGTCGACGTCATCCTCGACGGCGCCCATGCGCTCGGCCAGATCGAGTTCGATCTTGAAGCACTGGGCATCGCTTTCGCGGGTTATAACCTGCACAAATGGATCGGCGCGCCGCTCACCCTCGGCTTCCTCTATATCGCGCCGCAACGCCTGGCCGACATTGATCCGGACATGGGTGAAATGCATTACCCGGCCAATGACATCCGCGCGCGCACGTCGTACAGCACACCTAACATTCCCGCGCTGATGACCTTGCCGCTGGTGTTCGAGGAGCATCGCTCTCTCGGCGGCGCACCGGCCAAAGGCGCTCGCGTCAATTATCTGCGCAATCTGTGGGTCAGCGCGGTGCGACACTTGCCGGGTATCGAGGTGATGACGCCAGATGATCCACGGCTGTATTGCGGCATCACCTCGCTGCGCTTCACCCGTCACGATGATCAACAGTCGATGGCCGAGCGCCTGCTCAACGACTACAACCTGTTCACCGTGGTGCGCAACGGCGCGGCCAGCGGGCCGAGCATCCGCATTACTCCGGGGCTGACTACCACCGCTGCCGACATGCAGTTGCTGGTCCGCGCGCTGAACGAGCTGCGCTAAAACACCGTGATCAGGTATTTGTCATAGCCCGCCACGCCGATCTGCGATGACAGGGCAAAGGTGTCGACGCCGATCGTCAGGTTGCCGAAGTAGCCGTCCTCCGGATCATTGTCCGTGATCGGCCGCAACGCCAGCCGAACGGCATCGTTATCAGTGGCTGTGCAATTGCAGGCACATGGCAAATGCAGACGCCCCGCCCAGGTCTCCTGATACAACTGCGGCTGTTGATCGTCATTGGCGATGGCGACGCTCAGAGCGATGCACGAAAAGGCAGTTTGCCGATCCGGGTAAAGGCTGGTGAAACGAACGATGCCTTTAGTGTCGGTCGACTGACTGCCGCACAGTGTGTCGGTGCCAATGTGCTGCTCGATGCGGACCACGGCGCCACTGACCGGCTCGCCGGTCATGGCATCGACCAGGGTCAGCCGCAATAGAAGAGGCAAGCCTTCGACGCCCGCGCTGATGTTGCGCACCTTGCCCTTGCTGTTGTGCCAATCGAAACTGCCAACCACGGGCAACTGCCGCGGGTGCAGAGCGTTGATTGATAAAGCGACAGATTGATGGTCGTCCATGAGGCGTTCTCTCTTCCGTAAGATGAACGCAGATTAGCGCCACGCAAACGCGGCTGTGCGGTAACTATGTATCGCGTGATGTCCTCGCACTTTCTTCAAGGCAAAAAAAACGGTGCACCGACCAAGCGCACCGTAAAGCCGTAGAACACACAACGAAGTGTCTGGTAACAATCAGTCCAGCAGCGCCAACGCCTCGGCGGTGCATTCCTGAATACGGGCCCAGTCGCCGTTCTTGATCCACTCCGGATCAAGCATCCAGCTACCGCCCACGCACATGACGTTTTTCAGCGCCATGTAGCTCTTGATGTTGGCCGGGCCGACGCCGCCAGTCGGACAGAATTTCACTTCGCCGAACGGGCCGCCGAGGGCTTTGATGGCTGCTACGCCACCGCTGACTTCAGCCGGGAACAGCTTGAAGCGGCGATACCCCAGACCGTAGCCTTCCATGATGCCGGAGGCGTTGCTGATGCCCGGCAACAGCGGAATCGGGCTGTCGACGCTGGCTTCCAGCAGGTCACGGGTGATGCCCGGGGTGACGATGAATTGCGAACCGGCAGCTTCGGCAGCCGCGAGCATGTTGCGATCAAGCACGGTGCCGGCACCGGTCATCAGTTCCGGACGCTGGTCGCGCAGGATCTGAATGGCCTTGAGGCCGAACTGCGAACGCAGGGTCACTTCCAGCGCGGTCAGACCACCGGCGGCCAGAGCGTCAGCCAGTGGCAGCACGTCCTGTTCGCGAGCGATGGTGATCACCGGCAGGATCCGCGCCTTGGCGCAGAGGCTGTCGATCAGGGCAACTTTGTCCGCCATGGAAACGGTCGGGGATGGGGTTGTCATAGCGGCTGTTCCTTGGCTCATGGGCACCAGTAAATCTCTAACGTAGGTTGCAGAAACGCGCGCACCGGCATGGCGGCGACGTCGTCGGATGCCAGTGCGGCATTCAGGGTGGTCAGTTTCGACTGACCGGAAATCGACAGAATCTTGTGCTTGGCCGAGGCCAGCAGCGCACGGCTCATGGTCAGGCGCTGACGCGGCACGCTCGGCGCCAGCATCGGCCAGCAACGGCGCGTGCCATCAGCCTGCAAGGCTTCGGCGAGGTTCGGGCTGTCGGGGAACAGCGACGCGGTGTGGCCGTCATCGCCCATGCCCAACACCAGCACGTCAATCGGCGGCAATTCGGCGAGCAAGCGGTCAGCCTGTTCAGCCGCCTGCTCGACGTTGGCCGCCGCGCTATAAAGGCTGAGGAACTGGGCTTTCGCCGCCGGGCCTTTGAGCAGGTATTGCTTGAGCAGGCCGGCATTGCTGTCGGCGTGTTCAACTGGCACCCAACGCTCGTCGGCGAGGGTCACGACGACCTTCGACCAGTCCAGTTCCTGCTTGGCCAGGTGCTGGAAAAACGCCACCGGACTACGACCGCCAGACACCACCAGCACCGCGTTGCCGCGTGCTGCAATGGCTTCGCTCAATTGCTTGGCGACGTTCAGCGCCAGACCTTCGGCCAACAGCACCGGGCTCTTGAATTCATGAGCGTTCACGCCCGCAGGCAGTTGCACATCAGATATCGCCATACCATGACCTCCCGTCCCGCGTGATCAATGCAATGGAGCTCATCGGCCCCCACGACCCGGCCGCATACGGCTTGGGCGCGTCACCGGATTTTTTCCACCCGGCGATCAGCTGGTCACACCATTTCCACGCGGCTTCGATTTCATCTTTACGGACAAACAGGTTCTGATTGCCGTTCATCACTTCCAGCAACAACCGCTCGTAGGCATCGGGGATCCGCGCGCTACGCCAGGTGTCGGAGAAATTCAGTTGCAGCGGGCCGCTGCGCAATTGCATGCCTTTGTCCAGGCCCTGCTCTTTGGTCATCACGCGCAAGGAAATGCCTTCGTCCGGTTGCAGGCGGATGATCAGTTTGTTGCTGATCTGCAGGCGCTGCTCGGGGGCAAAGATGTAGTGCGACGGTTCCTTGAAGTGGATGACGATCTGCGACAGTTTCTGCGGCATACGCTTGCCGGTACGCAGGTAGAACGGCACGCCGGCCCAGCGCCAGTTGCGGATGTCGGCGCGCAGGGCGACGAAGGTTTCGGTGTCGCTCTGGGTGTTGGAATTCGGTTCTTCGAGGTAACCCGGTACGGATTTGCCTTCGCTGTGGCCGGCGATGTACTGGCCGCGCACCACTTGTGTGGTCAGGCCTTCCGGGCTGATTGGCGCCAGGGCCTTGAGCACTTTTACCTTTTCGTCACGGATGCTGTCGGCGGACAAATCGGCCGGCGGGTCCATGGCGATCAGGCAGAGCAGCTGCAACAGGTGATTCTGGATCATGTCGCGCAGCTGGCCGGCCTTGTCGAAGTAACCCCAGCGGCCTTCGATGCCAACCTTCTCGGCCACGGTGATTTCCACGTGGGAGATGTAATTCTGGTTCCACTGGGTTTCGAACAGGCTGTTGGCGAAACGCAGGGCGATCAGGTTCTGAACGGTTTCTTTGCCTAGGTAGTGGTCGATGCGGTAGGTGCGGTTCTCCGGGAAGAACTGCGCCACGGCGTCGTTGACCTTGCGCGACGACTCGAGGTCGGAGCCGATTGGTTTTTCCAGCACCACGCGGGTGTTTTCCGCCAGACCGACTTTCGCCAGGTACTCGCAGATCGCGCCGTACACCGCTGCCGGTGTGGCGAAGTAGGCAATCATGCGTTGCGTGCTGCCGGCCAGTTCGGCCAGCGCTAAATAATCTTCGGATTTGAGGAAGTCGACGTGCAGGTAGGTCAGGCGTGCGAGAAAACGCTCGGCGACCGCTTCGTCCAGCTCTTTGCCCACGTAGCGGCGCAGTTCGGCGGCGATGAACGCCATGTGCTGCTGCTGGGATCCTTCTTCACGGGCCAACGCGATGATGCGCGTGTCCTCGTGCAGCAGGTCGGCGCCATCGAGGTGATAAAGGGCAGGAAACAGCTTGCGCAGGGCCAGATCGCCAAGCGCGCCGAACAAGGCAAAGGTGCACGGTTCAACCGTAATCGAAGGCATGATGTTTGTTCTTTTATCAAGTTAAGCTACAAATACCTTTTTTCAAGGCATCACTCAAGGGAAAATGTAGTAATAACCACAACATTTTCGCAAAATACAGATTCCGAGTGGTGGTCAGTCGGAGCCATCAGTAGGATAGGCCACCGTTACGGGCCATATCAAAGGCCCAATTTGCATAGCCCGGCGCACCTTTGCGCAGGTGAATTAGGAATTCCATATGGACCGCGTGCGAAATTTACTGGAACAGATCCAGAGTCGCCTTGAAGACCTGAACAAGGCCGAACGCAAAGTCGCCGAGGTGATCCTGCTCAACCCGCAGCAGGCCACCCGCTTCAGCATCGCCGCCCTCGCCCAGGCGGCCTCGGTGAGCGAGCCGACGGTCAACCGTTTCTGCCGTTCGTTCGGTGTCAGCGGCTATCCCGAACTCAAACTGCAACTGGCGCAGAGCCTGGCCAGCGGCGCGGCGTATGTCAGCCGCGCGGTCGAGGCCGACGACAATCCCGAGGCGTACACGCAGAAGATTTTCGGCAGCGCCATTGCGTCGCTGGACAGCGCTTGCCAGGCGCTCGATCCGAACCTGATCAGCCGCGCCGTCGACCTGTTGATTCAGGCGCGGCAGATTCACTTCTTCGGCCTCGGCGCTTCGGCACCGGTGGCACTGGATGCGCAGCACAAGTTCTTCCGTTTCAACCTCGCCGTCACCGCGCACGCGGATGTGCTGATGCAGCGGATGATTGCGTCGGTGGCGCACACCGGTGAGTTGTTCGTGATCATTTCCTACACCGGCCGCACCCGCGAGTTGGTCGAGGTGGCACGTATTGCTCGTGAGAACGGTGCTTCGGTGTTGGGTTTGACGGCGGAGAATTCGCCGCTGGCCAAGGCGAGTACGCTGAGCCTGAACATTCCGTTGCCGGAAGACACCGACATTTATATGCCGATGACTTCGCGGATCATTCAGTTGACGGTGCTGGATGTGCTGGCGACGGGAATGACGTTGCGTCGTGGCGTGGACTTCCAGCCGCATTTGCGCAAGATCAAAGAGAGCTTGAATGCCAGCCGGTATCCGGTTGGGGATGAATTCAACTAAAGATCAGAAGCACCCTCACCCCAGCCCTCTCCCGGAGGGAGAGGGAGCCGACCGAGGTGTCTTGCGCGGTACATCGACCTGAAACACCGAGTCGATTATGGATTCACCGACATTCGTTCAGGTCGGTGAATCTCTCGAATATCCCCGATTCGGTCCCCTCTCCCTCCGGGAAAGGGCTAGGGTGAGGGTAGCGGTGTACTTGACAAACTCAAGCCGCCGCCCACGCCTGCAAACTCAAATGCGCCTTCTCCCCCGGCGCCAGATGCAGACTGTCCGTCCCGCCCGCCGCCGCTTCCACACAGACAAACTCCGAAATCTCATCCCACGTCACGCCCAACAACGGCCGCGCCCCGGGATGCCACACCACCGTGTCGGCACTGTCCCCGGTATCGATGCACAACTCGCGTTGCCAAGCGTGATCTTTCAGCTGCAATTCGCCGTCATGCTGGAACACCCGCTGACAGCCGCCATCCACCCGCAACTCACCTTCCTGCTGGCAAACCTGCCGATTCAACTGGTCATAACCCTGCGCACCTTCAAGCCCAGACAGCGCTATCTCACCAACATCGCCAATACGCCAGTAAGCGTGCAAAGCCTGGCTCAACTGGCACGGCATGTCGTCCTGATGCTCGGTGCTCAGGCGCAGTTCCATGCGTTCGCCCAGATGGGCATGCAGGTCAACTTGCCAGTCGCACAGCTGCAATTGCCAGTGCAGGCGCACGCCGTCGTCGGCGCTGCTGCTGTCGAGCAACTTCCAGTCGAGCAAACGCGCCCAACCATGCGACGGCCAGGCGTTTTCGCTCGGATGACGGCCATACCACGGCCAGCACACCGGCACACCACCGCGAATAGCGCCGACATGCGGCCACTTCGCCGCACACCACAACCACGGCTTTTGCCCGCGCGGTTGAAAGTGCAGCAACTGCGCGCCCTGACGACTGAACACCGCCTGACACAGCGGATGATCGATCACCAACACATCGCGCATCTGATAGCGCTCCCAGGCGAACACCGGTTGTTCACGCAGGGATTTGAAGAAGCGTTGCAGCGGATGCTCATGCATTTGCCACGATCCTGAACTCGACTTTCACCGGGCGGCGCCAGCCCCAAAAAAAAGCGGACAGCCTTGGCTGTCCGCAAATATGCGCACATAGAGAGGAGCTTATCGCAGACGCGTCAGAACGTAGACTGAATTTTCAGGCCAGCGACCAATGCGTTGTCCACTTCATCCACACCACCCGGGTGAGTGATGTACTGCAGGTTGGGACGTACGGTCAGCCAGTTGGTGACGTGGAAGCCGTAGTTGATCTCGTAGTTGTATTCGGTTTCACGAATCGGCGAGAACACCGGATTGTCGTAGTCCGAAACACCGTTGGAAGCGTTCAGCAGCTCGGCGTTTTTCTTCACGTCATCGTTGACGTGGATACGCGCCGCGCCGATACCGACGTCATCCTTCGGACGCGCGTCGAACGGGCCTTTGTAGACAAACATCACCGACTGATAGTTGTCGATGAAGTTGGTGTCTTTGTCGTGGAACGTGGCGTTGGCCGCGATGTTCAGACCGCGAGAAGCATCACCGTTGTGGCTGGTGAGCTGCTGTTGCGCCACAAACCAGTAGCCGCTTTTGCTGCTGTGGGTTTTGTACGCGTCGCCAGTGGTGGCTGCGTCAAAACCGTTGACGTCTTCACGAACGTCGTCGGCATCGGCCGTGCTCTTGTAGTAACCGACGCGGTATTCGCCCGGCAGGCTGTTGACCTTCGGCGACCAGACCAGCTCAACCGGCAACACAGTACCTTTGGTGCCGCTGCCGCTGAGTTTGAAGCCGTTGCCGTGTTCCAGCTGCGACGGGTTCTGGTTGTACGCACCGATTTGCGCGTAGAGCTCGTCGTTGATGTTGTACTTCACGCGGATCGCGGCCTGGCTGACCGGCCAGTTGTACCAGATGTTGGTCGCCCAGTTACCCACTTGGGAGCCGCAGAACGCGAGGTTCTGGAAGTCGCACGGGAAGGTGTTGAAGTCTTCGCCTTCACCGAAGTAACCGGCCTTGACGTCGAGTTTGTTGTCGAAGAACTGGTGCTGAATCCACAACTGGGTCAGACGCACCATGTGGCCACGACCGTAAACTTCTTGCGACGAACTCAAGGTGCCGGCGCGCGGATCGCCAACGCGGTCGTTGGAGATGTTGTAGCCGTTACGGTTGGTCAGCTGGATCTTCGCCTGGGTGTTATCCCAGCCCCACAGCTTTTGCAGATCGAGTGCCACGCCCAGACCGAACTGGTCAGCGTAACGCGCGGTCTTGTCGTCGTTGTAGCCACCGTTCAGGTTGCCACCGACTTCCCCAACGTAGTCGGCCTTGATGTCGATACCCTGCTCGATCAGCTTGGTCCGCTCGCCACCCCAGTCACCGGTCATCCATTTCGAGTCGGAGCTGAAGGCATCCGCCGCCATGGCGTTACCGGCCAGCACCAATGCCGCCGCAGCTGACATTTGGCAGATCAACCGGGCATTGACGTGTTTCTTTTTCATCCCTACATCCTCGTCTTTATTGTTATTAACTGTTTTTATCTAACGCGGTTTACATAAATTGCGATGGATTACAGGCAATCCACCGCGTGCTCCTTGTAGGCCTTCGCCTGCTCGCGATAGCGGTTTTACATTCAACATCTCTGTCGACTGATACACCGTCATCGCGAGCAGGCGAAGGCCTACACTGTTCTTCAGCGGCCTTTGAATTGCGCCACGTTCGCAGACCGCGCATCGGTCTGTGGTTGACCGGCAGTGCCGAGGCGCTCACCGGTGTTGGCATCAAACAACAACACTTTCGACGGATCGAATTGCAGCGTCAGGTTCTCGCCCACCTGCGGTGCCACGTCCGGCGCCAGACGGCAGCAGACTTTGGTGTCATTCAAATTGACGAACACCAGGGTGTCGGGGCCAGTCGGTTCGGTCACCTGCACCTCAGCACGAATGCTCGGCAGGCCATTGCCCTCGCCGTTCGCCAATACGATCTGCTCCGGGCGCAGGCCGAGGATCACTTCGCGATCTTCAAGACCGGCATCCTGCATGCTCATCGGCAACTCGCAACGCGCCTGACCGCTGTCGAGCAGCGCCAGCAGGCGGCCGTCCTTGCGTTGCAGGCGCAGCGGGATGAAGTTCATCGGCGGCGAACCAATGAAGCTCGCCACGAACAGGTTGGCCGGATCGTTGTAGATCTCTTTTGGCGTGCCGAACTGCTGGATGATGCCGTCCTTCATCACCGCAACCTTGTCGCCCAGGGTCATCGCTTCGATCTGGTCGTGGGTCACGTAGACCGTGGTGGTTTTCAGGCGCTGGTGCATCAGTTTCATTTCGGTGCGCATCTCGACGCGCAGCTTGGCGTCGAGGTTGGACAGCGGCTCGTCGAACAGATAAATCTTTGGTCGACGTGCCAGTGCACGGCCCATCGCCACACGCTGTTGCTGACCACCGGAGAGCTGACCCGGCTTGCGATTGAGCAGGTGTTCGATCTGCAACAGCTTGGCCACACGCGCGACTTCTTCGTCGATCGCCGACTGCGGCATTTTGCGGATCTTCAGACCGAATTCGATGTTCTCGCGCACGCTCATGGTCGGGTACAGCGCGTAGGACTGGAACACCATGGCGATGTCGCGATCCTTCGGGCTCATGCCACTGACGTCCTGGTCACCGATCATGATCGCGCCGCCGGTGATGGTTTCCAGACCGGCGATGCAGTTCATCAGGGTCGACTTGCCGCAGCCCGACGGGCCGACGAGGATCAGGAACTCACCGTCCTTGATCGACAGTTCGATGTTCTTCAGGGTGTCCGGCAGGCCGGCACCGTAGGTCTTGTTGACGTTGCGAAGTTCGAGCGTTGCCATGATTACCCCTTGACTGCGCCGGCCGTCAGCCCGCGCACGAAATACTTGCCTGCGACCACATAGACCAGCAGGGTCGGCAGGCCGGCGATCATCGCCGCTGCCATATCAACGTTGTATTCCTTGGCGCCGGTGCTGGTGTTGACCAGGTTGTTCAGCGCCACCGTGATCGGTTGCGAATCACCACTGGAGAACACCACACCGAACAGGAAGTCGTTCCAGATCTGGGTGAACTGCCAGATCAGGCAAACCATGATGATCGGCGTCGACATCGGCAGAATGATCCGGCGGAAAATCGTGAAGAAACCCGCACCGTCGAGGCGTGCAGCTTTCACCAGCGCATCCGGAATGCTCACGTAGTAGTTACGGAAGAACAGCGTGGTGAACGCCAGACCGTAAACCACGTGGATAAACACCAGGCCGGTGGTGGTGCTTGCCAGGCCCATCTTGCCGAGGGTGAACGAGGCCGGCAGCAGCACGGTCTGGAACGGCAGGAAGCAGCCGAACAACAACAGACCGAAGAACAACTGCGAACCACGGAAGCGCCAGAACGACAGCACATAGCCGTTCAATGCGCCGATGCCGGTAGAGATGATCACAGCCGGAACGGTGATCTTGATCGAGTTCCAGAAGTAACCGTCAACCGTGGCCCAGGCCTTGACCCAGCCGATGCCGCTGACCACGGTCGGCCAGCTCAGCAGGTTGCCGGTGCTGATGTCTTCCGGGGTCTTGAAGCTGGTCAGCAACATGACCACCAGCGGCACCAGATAAAGCAGGACGGCGAGGATCAGCACCGCGTAAATCGCGACGCGACTCAGGCTGATAGCAGGTTTGGCAGCGAGACTAGTCATTGCGCTTGGTCCTCAGCTCGGAATACAGGTAAGGCACGATGATCGCGAGGATCGCACCGAGCATCAGAATCGCACTGGCCGAGCCCATGCCCATCTGGCCACGACTGAAGGTGAAGGAATACATGAACATCGCTGGCAGGTCGGAGGAATAACCCGGGCCACCGGCAGTCATCGCCGCGACCAGGTCGAAGCTCTTGATCGCGATGTGCGCCAGAATCATCACCGCACTGAAGAACACCGGACGCAGGCTTGGCAGCACCACTTTCCAGTAGATCGTCGGCATGCTCGCGCCATCGATCTGGGCGGCACGGATGATCGATTGATCAACGCCACGCAGGCCAGCAAGGAACATCGCCATGATGAAGCCCGAGGCTTGCCACACAGCAGCGATCACCAGGCAGTAAACCACGCGATCGGGGTCGATCAGCCAGTCGAGACGGAAGCCTTCCCAGCCCCAGTCACGCAACAATTTGTCCAGGCCCATGCCCGGGTTGAGCAGCCATTTCCACGCAGTACCGGTGACGATCATCGAGAGCGCCATCGGGTACAGGTAAATGGTGCGGATAAAGCCTTCGCGACGGATGCGCTGATCGAGGAACACTGCCAGCAACACACCGATCACCAGAGTGATGCCGATGAACATGCCACCGAACACCGCGAGGTTTTTGCTCGCGACCCACCAGCGATCGTTGTCGAACAACCGCGCGTATTGCGCCAGGCCGGCCCACTTGTAGTTGGGCAGGAACGTCGAGGTGGTGAACGACAGCACGAACGTCCACAGGATGTAGCCATAGAAGCCCACCAGCACGATGAACATGCTCGGCGCCAGCACCAGTTTGGGTAGCCAGCGTTGCAATGCATCGAACGGCGAGGCCTTGCTGAACACAGCAACAGAACTCATGGGGAAATCCAGTACGAGGGTAGAAAATTCACATGCTTCCCCCTTGTGGGAGCGAGCTTGCTCGCGAAGGCGTCTGACAGGTATTACACCTGCGCCTGACATTGCGCTTTCGCGAGCAAGCTCGCTCCCACAGGGGTTGCGGTGTTAGCTGTTATTTGGACGACTTGATCGCTGCGCCAAGTTTCTTGGCGGTGTCGGCCGGGTCGGCTTTCGGGTCGTTGATGTAGTTGGTCACGACATCAAAGAACGCGCCTTGCACGGCCAGCGTGGTCGCCATGTTGTGCGCCATGCTTGGTTGCAGGCCGCCAGACTTGGCGTCTGCCAGGAAGTCTTTGGCAGCGGTCTGCGCACAGGAGTCGAAGCCGAGCTTGTCCATGTTGTTCAACATGTCGTTGCGCACCGGGATCGAGCCTTTGTTGATGCTGAAGACTTTCTGGAAGTTTTCACCCAGCACGACTTTGGCGATGTCCTGCTGACCGGCCGCAGTGCCGGCGTCCTTCTGCTTGAACACGGCCAGCGAGTCGATGTTGTAGGTGAACGCCTTGTCGGTGCCCGGGAACGCTACGCACTCGTAGTCCTTGCCAGCGACTTTCTTGGCGGCAGTCCATTCGGACTTGGCCCAGTCACCCATGATCTGCATGCCGGCCTTGCCGTTGATGACTTTGGCCGCTTCCAGGTTCCAGTCCTGGCCTTTGCCATCGGCGTCCATGTAGGTCGCGACTTTCTTCAGCTCGGTCAGCGCCTTGACCATTTCCGGGCCGGTCAGCGCGGCGTTGTCCAGGTCAACCAGGGCTTTCTTGTAACCATCGACACCCATGACCGAAAGCACCACGGCTTCGAACACGGTGCTGTCCTGCCAAGGCTGACCGCCGTGAGCCAGCGGAATGAAGCCCGCAGCTTTCAGCTTGTCGCCAGCGGCGTAGAATTCTTCGAGGGTGGTCGGGTTCTTGGTGATCCCGGCTTTCTTGAACACTTCCGGGTTGATCCACAGCCAGTTCACGCGGTGAATGTTCACCGGCACGGCCACGTAATCACCGTCGTACTTCACGGTATCGGAGACTTTCTTGTCGAGCAGGCTGTCCCATTTTTCCGACTTGGCGACGTCTTTCAGCACGTCGGTGTCGAGCAGGCCGGTCGACGCCCATTCCTGGATGTCCGGGCCTTTGATCTGGGCTACGCCAGGCGGGTTGCCGGCAACGGCACGGCTTTTCAGCACGGTCATGGCAGTCGCACCGCCACCGCCGGCGACAGCGCCGTCTTTCCAGGTGAAACCGTCTTTTTCGACTTGCGCCTTGAGCACATCAACGGCGGCTTTTTCGCCACCGGACGTCCACCAGTGCACGACTTCGACCGAACCTTTGGATTCGGCAGCGGAAACACTGAGAGGCAGAATTGCGAGCGGGAACAGGGAGGCGACAGAAATGACAGTAGCGAGGCGAGAAATCGCATTCATCTGAGATGTACCTTTCTTGTTGTTATGCATGCAAGTCTGGTGCTTGCGCTGCACAGGAGTTTAAACAGGACGTTTCCCTTCGCAGGTAACGAAGGGACGCGCGAATGTCACCGCATGGTTACACAGGAATGCTCTGGGACAACTGCGCCAGCGCAGTCGCCATGCTCGGCGACAAGGGTAGACGAGGGATCAGCACCGCCTGCCAGGCGTGATACAGATCGGGTTTGCCCGGCCAGATATCGGCGCTTGGGGTGTTTTGCGGATTGAGTTCGTGGTGCCAGCTGCCGTCGCAACGGTCGATGAAATTCATCTCGCAGAATTCCCAGAACAGTCGGTACCAGGTTTCGTATTGCGCATCGCCGCTGCGTTTGAGCAAGGCGCTGGCGGCGGCGCTGGCTTCGGCGTGGGTCCAGTGCAGGCGGTGGCGAACTACCGCTTTGTTGCCCCAGTCGAGGGTATAGACGATGCCCGGCAAACCATCGACGTTCCAACCGTTGCGGCAGTTGTTCTCGAAGAGTTTCTGCGCGTCGGTCGCCAGCCAGCCGGGGGTGAGCATGCCGGCCTGCACGCGGGCCGCTTCGAGGTGCAGCAACAGCCGCGCCCACTCGAAACCGTGGCCCGGCGTGGTGCCGTAAGGGCGGAAACCATCGGCGGGATTGTCGTGGTTGTATTCGCGCAGTGGCTGCCAGTCGCGGTCGAAATGTTCGATGACCATGTAACCGTTGCCGGCGGCGTGACCGTGGATCACCCGCTCGACGATGCGTTGCGCGCGGATCAGCCAGCGCGGATCTTCGGTGACATCGGCCAGCGCGAGGAACGCCTCGGTCGCGTGCATGTTGCTGTTGGCGCCGCGATAGGCTTCTTCTTCGCTCCAGTCACGGTTGAAGAATTCGCGCATGGCGCCCTCTTCTTCGCTCCAGAAATACGTGTCGATGATGTCGATGGCATCGTCCAGCAGCGCTTGGGCGCCGGGACGCTGTGCGACCACCGCAGAGCTGGCCGCAAGCGCAACGAAGGCATGCAGATAGGCGTTCTTGCCGGTGTTGTCATCGCGGTGTTCGGCGACGGCGAACCAGCCGCCGTGCAGTGCATCACGCAACGGCCCACGCAGGGCGGCGATGCCGTGATCGACCAGCTCGGCGAAACCCGGCAGGCCCTGAATATGGGCCATGGCGAAGCTGTGGGTCATGCGCGCGGTGTTCATGGTTTCGGCTTGCGCGTTCGCTGGCAGACAGCCGCGTTCGTCGAGGTTGCCGAAGCCTTGTGGGAGTTTTGCTGCCTTGGCGAAATCCAGCAGACGCAGGCCTTCGGCGGCGAGCCATTGCTGGTGGGCAGGGGCGTTCAGCCAACTGCTGAAGCCGGGTTGGAAGAGATCCATGGGTGGCCTTTTTTGTTGTTATGACTGCGGGGAGTCTAAACAACGGGTCGGGGTGGGCTTGTAACGAAGGGGGCGGGGTTTGTCACCAGATCGTGACAAAAAGCGACCCTCACCCCAGCCCTCCCGAAACGTCGGACCGCCCGTAGGGAGAGGGGGCCGACCGAGTGGTGCTGAGTTATCCGCCGACCTGACACATCGAGTCGATTATGGATTCGCTACCGGACTTCCAGGTCGGCGTATCTCTGCAGCATTCCCCGATCAGTCCCCTCTCCCTCTGGGAGAGGGCTAGGGTGAGGGAAAGCTTTTGATTCAATCCACCGAACGCGGCAATTGCAGGGTCACCCGCAACCCACCCTCACGCAGATTCTGCAACGTCACCTCCCCACCATGGCTGTGGGCAATATTGCGCGCAATGCCCAACCCAAGCCCATACCCCTGCTGCTGCCCCGCCAGCCTGAAGTGCGGCTCAAACACCTGCTCCAAGCGCTGCTCCGGCACACCCGGCCCTTCATCATCAACGTGCAGGACAAACGCGCTGTCATCATCATCAATGTGCAGATGCGCGTTCTGTCCATACTTCAACGCATTGTCGATCAGGTTACCGATGCAGCGCTTCAACGCCAGCGGCTTGCCCGGATAAGCCGCCAGCGCCTTGCCCTGCTGCGTCACGCGGCCATTGCCGTTCGGCGCCAGATACGGCTCCACCAGACAGTCGAGCACATGGTTCAAGTCCACCGGCTCGATGTTCTCGTGGATGTCGGTGTCTTTCACGCATTGCAGCGCGCCTTTGACCAGCAGTTCCAGCTCATCCAGATCGCGGCCGAATTTGGCTTGCAACTTCTCGTCTTCAAGCAATTCGACGCGCAAACGCAAACGCGTAATCGGTGTACGCAGGTCATGGGAAATCGCGCTGAACAACTGGCTGCGCTCGGTCAGGTAACGGCTGATGCGTTCGCGCATGGTGTTGAACGCACGCCCCACTTCGACCACTTCGCTGCCGCCGCCCTCAGCCACCGGCTCGACGTCAGCGCCCAGCGACAGATCCCGCGCAGAACGCGCCAGGCGCTTGAGCGGCCGGCTCTGCCAGTGCACCAACAGACCGATGAACAGCAGCAAAAATCCGCTGGTGAGGACGATGAACCACACCTGTTGCGAGGGCAGACCTTGCTCTTCAAGACTGGTGTAGGGCTCGGGGAGCAGCGAGGCGATGTACAACCATTCGCCCGGCGCCATTTGAATCTGCGTAACCAAAACGGGCGGATTTACCGGCTCCAGAGTCAGCGCGTAATGCGCCCAGGAGCGTGGCAGCTCATCGAGTTTCAGCCCGGCATTGAAGATGCGCAGATCCTCAGGACTGACGAAGGTCACCGAAATATCGGTGTCATGGCCCAACGTCTGCCGCAGCACTTCGTCGACCGCTTTCATCACCGCCGCTTTGCGTGGCGTCACCGGCAGCACGTCCATGCCCAAAGGCTTGTCGTTGAGCGTCACGACGAATCGGGTGCCGCCCATGCTGCGCAACTGATCGAGCACCAACGGCCGATAAGCCACCGGCAATGAGCGGAAATAGCTGACGCTGGCGGTCATTGAATGGGCGAGGCTGCGGGCGCTGGTGACCAGACCTTCGAGCTGGGTGGCGCGCAGTTGCGAGACCCAGATCACGCTCGACAATGTTTGCGCGAACAGCACAGCCAACAGCGTCAGCAGCAACATCCGCCCGAGCAACGAACGGGGCACCGGCACCTTGGCGGCGAGTTTACGCAGCGAATCAGTGAGCATTGCCGGCAACCACGTTGGCTGCCAGTTGATAGCCGCTGCCGCGCACGGTGCGGATCAGCCGTGGCGGCTTCTCGGTGTCGCGCAGGCGCTGGCGCAAACGGCTGACGGCCATGTCGACGATGCGATCGAGTGGCATCAGGTCGCGGCCACGGGTGGCGTTGCCGATGGTGTCGCGGTCGAGGATTTCCTGCGGGTGATCGAGGAACAGCTTCAGCAGGGCAAAGTCGGCACCGGAAAGAATCACCTCCTCGCCATCGGTGTGAAACAGCCGATGGCTGACCATGTCCAGCCGCCACTCATCAAACGCCAGCACATCACTGCCGCTGCGCTCCTGACCGAATTGCGCACGCCGCAACAGGGCTTTGATGCGCGCTTGCAGTTCGCGCGGGCTGAAGGGTTTGCCGAGGTAATCGTCGGCGCCGAGCTCCAGACCGATCACGCGGTCGGCTTCATCGGAACTGGCGGTGAGCATGATGATCGGCACCTGCGCCTGACGCGGATGCTGACGCACCCAACGGCACAGGCTGAAGCCGTCTTCGTCGGGCAACATGACATCGAGGATCACCAGATCGCTCGGCGCCTCGTTGAGGGCCTGACGAAAACTGGCACCATCGGCGGTGGCCCGCACCTGAAACCCGGCGCGGGTCAGGTAGGTTTCCAGCAACTCGCGTATTTCCTGGTCGTCATCGACCAACAATATCGACTTGTTGACTGAGCTCACTTCGAAGGCATCCTTGTTGTTGGAATTGGGGCGGATTATGCCTTAAGCATCGAACTTACAAACACCATAGAACCACTGTGGGAGCGAGCTTGCTCGCGAAGGCGTCGTTACATTCAACATTTGGGTTGACTGATACTCCGCATTCGCGAGCAAGCTCGCTCCCACAGGGGTGATTGCATTTCAGGTCGGGATTGATTGATCCAGGGCCACGCCGGCGCCAACGAGCCCGGAATACGGCGCTGTCACCAGCCACACCGGAATGCCTTTGAAGTAATCGCTCATGCAGCCTTTGTCAGCAAAGCTGCGGGCAAAACCGCTTTCGAGGAAGAAATCGGCAAAGCGTGGAATCACCCCGCCGACGATATACACCCCGCCACGCCCGCCCGTGGTCAGTACGTTGTTGCCGGCGACACGGCCGAGCCAGCAGCAAAACTGCTCGAGCACTTCCAGGGCAATCGGATCACCTGCCAGACCAGCTGCCGTGATCGCTTCCGGCGTATCCAGCTTCGGTTCATGGCCGTCCACCGCGCAGATCGCCCGGTAAACCCGTGGCAGACCGCCGCCGCTCAACGCCGTTTCCGCGCTGACATGGCCGATCTCGTTGTGGATGTGCTGCCACAACTGAGTTTCACGCGGGCTGCTCAGCGGCAGATCAACGTGACCGCCCTCGCCCGGCAATGCCGCAAAACGGCCTTCACCGAGATTGAGCAAGGTGCCGACGCCAAGGCCAGTGCCCGGACCGATCACCACCGCCGGGCGCAACGGCTCCGGCGTGCCCTCGCAGACCACGCGAAATTCGCCCGGCTGCAAACGGGTCATGCCCAGCGCCATCGCCGAGAAGTCGTTGACCAGCAACAACTGCTCGACCTGCAAGGTTTTGCAGAACGCGCTGCGGCTCAGGCGCCAGTGGTTGTTGGTGAATTTGAATTCATCACCACTGACCGGGCCGGCCACCGACAGGCACACCGAACCGATCGAACCCGGCGCCAGACCGAGCCCACTCAGATAGAGGCTGATCGCCTCTTCCGGGCTGGCGTGGTCGGCCGTGGCCAGCACTTGAACCGATTGCAGTTGCTGGTTTTTCCACAACGCAAACCGCGCGTTGGTGCCTCCGATGTCACCGACCAAAGCCAGTTTCAATTAAGCGTCTCCAGGGCAGAAGTGAAGGCGCTGGCGCCCTGCTCCGCCGAGCTGAAGGCCAAACGCATAAAGCCAAACAGTTCGCGACCGCTGCCGATGTTGTTGCCCAACAGGCCTTTGGCGGGTTCGCGCGCTGCAAATTCGGCGGCGTCGACCTTGAGCTCCAAGGTGCCTTTGACGCCATCGACGCGGATGATATCGCCCTCTTGCACGCGCGCCAAAGCGCCACCGACATAAGCTTCGGGGCTGACGTGAATCGCTGCGGGGATTTTCCCCGAGGCGCCGGACATCCGCCCGTCCGTCACCAACGCGACTTTGAAGCCGCGATCCTGCAGCACGCCGAGGAACGGCGTCATTTTGTGCAGCTCGGGCATGCCATTGGAGCGCGGGCCCTGGAAGCGCATCACCGCGACGAAATCTTTTTCCAGCAGACCGGCCTTGAACGCGTCGGCCAGATCCTGTTGATCCTGGAACACCATCGCTGGCGCTTCGACGATCTGGTTTTCCAGCGCGACGGCAGAAACCTTCATCACACCGCGACCGAGGTTGCCTTCCATCACCCGCAAACCGCCCTCCTGCGAGAACGCACGAGCGACCGGGCGCAGGATGTTTTCGTCGAGGCTATCGACCGGGCCTTCACGCCAGACCAGTTCACCGTTATCAAGGAACGGTTCTTTGGTGTATTGGCTCAAGCCATGACCGAGCACGGTGTTGACGTCTTCGTGCAGCAGACCGGCGCCAAGCAGTTCGCGGATCAGGAACGACATACCGCCCGCTGCCTGGAAGTGGTTGATGTCGGCTTTGCCGTTCGGGTAGACGTGGCTCAGGGTCGGCACGACTTCGGAGAGGTCGGCCATGTCTTGCCAGGTCAGTTGAATGCCCGCCGCCATGGCGATGGCCGGCATGTGCAGGGTGTGGTTGGTCGAACCGCCGGTGGCGTGCAGCGCAACAATGGAGTTGACCAGCGACTTCTCGTCGACGATTTCGCCGATCGGCATGAAGTTGCCATTTTGTTTGGTCAGACGCGTCACTTGGTGCGCGGCTTCGCGGGTCAGCGCATCACGCAGCGGCGTGTTTGGGTTGACGAACGAGGCGCCCGGCAAGTGCAGGCCCATGACTTCCATCAGCAACTGGTTGGTGTTGGCGGTGCCGTAGAAGGTGCAGGTGCCCGGGCTGTGGTAGGACTTCATCTCCGATTCCAGCAGCTCTTCGCGGGTCGCTTTGCCTTCAGCGTACTTCTGGCGCACGTCGGCTTTTTCCTTGTTGGAAATCCCCGAGACCATCGGCCCACCCGGCACGAAAATCGTCGGCAGGTGACCGAAGCGCAGCGAGCCCATCATCAGGCCCGGGACGATCTTGTCGCAGATGCCGAGCATCAGCGCGCCGTCGAACATGTTGTGCGACAGCGCCACGGCCGTCGACATGGCAATCACTTCGCGGCTCGGCAGGCTCAGTTCCATGCCCGGCTCACCTTGTGTGACGCCGTCGCACATCGCTGGAGTGCCGCCAGCGAATTGGCCGACCGAGCCGATTTCGCGCAGGGCGTTCTTGATCTGTTCCGGGAACACTTCATACGGCTGATGCGCCGAGAGCATGTCGTTATACGAAGAAACAATGGCGATGTTCGCCGAGTTCATCATCCGCAGGCTGTGCTTGTCTTCGCTGCCGCACCCGGCCACGCCGTGGGCGAAGTTGGCGCATTGCAGCTTGCCGCGCATCGGCCCGTCGGTGGCGGCGCCGCGAATCAGTGCAAGGTAAGCCTGACGCGTGGCGCGGCTGCGGGCGATAAGCCGTTCGGTGACCTCAAGGACGCGGGGATGCATGTGTAGAACTCCAGGCTAACGGATGTGGCGACCTGATTGTCTATGCTGATCAAACGCCGTTGTTGTTGGAATGACAGACGGCTTTTTTGACCATTCGGACCAGTTGATTCAGGTCACTCGTTGTAGATAAAACAAAATATTGCCACTAAAAAGGCTTGTTTTCTATTTTTATGCGAATAATCTTGTAATTCCAACAACAAAACGACGGCGGCGCTGTTCCATGACTCTTCGAATCGCAATCAATGGTTTTGGCCGCATCGGCCGTAATGTCCTGCGCGCACTGTATACCCAAGGCTATCGACAGGATTTGCAGATCGTCGCCATCAACGATCTTGGCGACAGTTCGATCAATGCCCATCTGCTCAAATACGACACCGTTCACGGCACGTTCGACGCTCAGGTCGAGCATGACAATGAAAGTCTGACCGTCAACGGCGACCGCATTGCGGTCAGCGCCATTCGCAACCCGGCCGAACTGCCATGGGCGGCGGAAAAGATTGATGTGGTGTTCGAATGCACCGGTCTCTTTACCGATCGTGCCAAAGCGGCCGCGCATCTTACTGCCGGCGCACGCAAAGTGATCATCTCGGCTCCGGCCAAAGGCGCCGACGCTACCGTCGTTTATGGCGTGAACCACGACATTCTGCGCCAATCCCACCAGATCATCTCCAACGCTTCGTGCACCACCAACTGCCTGGCGCCAGTGGCGCAAGTGCTGCACCGCGAGTTGGGCATTGAAAGCGGTTTGATGACCACCATTCATGCCTACACCAACGATCAAAACCTCACCGACGTCTATCACACCGACCCGTACCGCGCGCGCTCGGCCACGCAGAACATGATCCCGAGCAAGACCGGCGCCGCTGAAGCGGTGGGCCTGGTGCTGCCGGAACTGGCGGGCAAACTGACCGGCATGGCCGTGCGCGTGCCGGTGATCAATGTGTCGCTGGTGGACCTGACCGTACAACTGAAGAAAGAAGCCAGCGCCGAAGAAGTCAACGCGCTGATGAAAGCGGCTAGCCAACACTCGAAGATTCTCGGCTTCAACACCCTGCCGCTGGTATCCAGCGACTTCAACCATAATCCGCTGTCATCAATCTTTGATGCCAACCACACCAAATCCAGCGGCAAACTGCTGAAAGTGCTGGCCTGGTACGACAACGAGTGGGGCTTCTCCAATCGCATGCTGGATAACTGCCTGGCGTTGTGT
Source organism: Pseudomonas sp. 43A (assembly GCF_013363935.1). Classification (NCBI taxonomy): domain Bacteria; kingdom Pseudomonadati; phylum Pseudomonadota; class Gammaproteobacteria; order Pseudomonadales; family Pseudomonadaceae; genus Pseudomonas; species Pseudomonas sp. 43A. The sequence goes on along the minus strand of NZ_CP054880.1, from coordinate 1,927,385 downwards.
AACGCCGAGTAATCTCAAGTAATCCCCCTATCCCTGTGGGAGCGAGCTTGCTCGCGAAAGCGGTGGGTCAGTCGCTAGTTGAATTGCCTGACACTACGCCTTCGCGAGCAAGCTCGCTCCCACAGGGTTTCGATTTCAATTTGAAATCAACACTTGACCATTCAACTAGATGATAAGCATTATCATTCGCTTGAAATCGATCAGGTCCTCCCGTGAGTCAATCGCGCTTCAACCACGTCTTCCTCACCCAGCGCACCTCCCTGCTGCGAACGCTGGAACGGATGGTCAACAATCACAGCACCGCTGAAGACCTGTTGCAGGAGACCTACCTGCGCGTGACGCGGGCGTTGAGCGAGCGGGCCATCGATCACCTCGAACCCTTTGTCTTCCAGACCGCGCGCAATCTGGCGCTGGATCATTTGCGTGCGCGCAAGATCCATTCGCGAACCATGGTCGATGATGTGCCGCAGAATGTCGTGCACAGCGTCGTCGCCCCCGCCAGCAGCGCCGAAGATGCCGCCCACGCCGAACAGATGCTGGAGCGCCTGAATGTGAGCCTCAGTCAACTCAGCCCCCGCCAGCAGCAGATTTTCATCCTCAGCCGTTTGCACGGGAACAGTTATCAGGAAATAGCCGACGAGCTGAACGTCTCCCTCAGCACCGTGCAGAAAGAATTGAAGCTGATCATGAGCATTTGCATTGGCGTCGCTGAACGCCTGAATGGCGACTGAGACTGTAGGGCTTTTCTGTAAGTGCCAGGATCGACTGCACGGATCATCGGGCTTTGTTACCCTTGCCCGACTTTTACGCTTCACTTAGAAAACAGCCGTGCGCAGACACTGCCGAGGAAACACCGTGACGGACACCCACCGCTCGCCTTCGCCGGATTCGGTGCAGGACGCTGCAAACGCAATGGACCAGGCACTGGACTGGCTCATCGTGCTCGGCAGCCCGGACGAGGAGCAGACCCGGCAATTTCACGCCTGGCTGGCGGCCGATCCGCTGAATGCCGAAGCATTCGCCAAGGCCCAGGCGATCTGGGACGGCCCGCAAATCGCCCAGTGCGCGCAAAGCCTGGCGGCGAAACCTGCGAAAGTCACTTTCCTCAAGCGTCTGCGTCCGCACTGGAAGCCGCTGGCGACTGCTGCGGTGCTGATCCTCGGTTTGTTCAGTTTCAGCAATTTGCCGATGCGCCTTCAGGCCGATCATCTGACCGTGGTCGGAGAGCGCCAGCGTCTGCAATTGGAGGACGGCTCGAAAGTCCTGCTAAACACCAACTCAGCCTTCTCCAGCACCATCAACGATCAACAGCGCGTTGCCCGGCTGTTTCAGGGCGAAGCGTTTTTCGAGATTGCCAGCGGCCGCAGTCAACCGCTGGAAATCGATGCCGGTCCGGTCACCGCCAGCGTGCGCGATACCGCGTTCGCCGTGCGTTATCTTGACGGTGTGGCGCAGGTCAATGTGCAGCGTGGCGACGTCGATCTGCGCGCCACCCACAACGATGCCCGTGTGCGTCTGACTGCCGGCGAGAGCATCCGCATCGGCCCCAACGGTTTCGACCGCCCGGCCAAACTCGATGCCAACACGGATCTGGCGTGGGTTCAGGGCCGACTGGTGTTCGAGAACTGCCCGCTTAATCAGGTGCTGGCCGAATTGCGCCGCTACTATCCAGGCTGGATCATCAACACCAACGAGCAATTGGCCGACGTCGCGGTGACTGGCAATTACCGTCTCGATCAGCCGCTCGACGTGGTTCGTTCCCTCGCGCACATCACCTCGGCGCAACTGAAAGAATTCCCCGCACTCGTCATCCTGAACTAAATGAGAATTATTTTTACTCGATAACCAACGTCAGTACGTCTCGTTATAGCCAATGCAATTGATTCGCAACACGCGAAGCCAATCAGCCCCTATAAAGATTCGTGCGACACGGAGCGCTATCGATGTCCTCACGCCTTACCCGCCAGACTTCCTCCCCTTCCCGCGTGCTGTCGCTGCTGACCGCTGCCATCCTGATGGCCGGTGCTGCACCGCTGATGGCGGCCACCGAGCAACCGACGCGCAACATGGGCGATTACTCGTTCGCCATCGGTCAGCAGCCGCTGGTATCGGCACTCAACGCCTTCACCGCCGTGACCGGTTGGCAGGTCGGCTTGCCGGCAGAATTGGGTCAGGGCGTGTCGTCGCCGGGCGTGCGTGGCTCGCTGCCCCCGGAAAAAGCTCTGGAGCGCCTGTTGGTGGGGACCAACCTGAGCTTCCGCAAAATCAGCAACAACAATGTCGTGCTGGAAAAGCGCAACGCCAGTGGCACCCTCAATCTGGATCAGGTGACCATCAGCGCCACCCGTCAGGAGCAGTCGGTCAACAGCGTGCCGGCCACCGTCACCGTGCAGACCCGCCAGGATCTGGACCGCAACAACGTCAACACCATCAAGGATCTGGTCCGTTACGAGCCGGGCGTTTCCGTCGGCGGCGCCGGCACCCGTGGCGGCATCAGCGGCTACAACATCCGTGGTATCGACGGCGACCGCATCCTGACGCAAGTCGACGGTGTAGAAGTCCCGGACGGCTTCTTCAACGGCCCGTACGCCAAGACCCAGCGCAACTACGTTGATCCGGAAATCGTCAAACGCGTGGAAATTCTCCGCGGCCCGGCCTCGGTGCTGTATGGCAGCAACGCCATCGGCGGCGCCGTCAGCTACTACACCCTCGATGCCGACGACATCATCAAGCCGGGCAAAGACGTCGGTGCGCGCCTGAAAACCGGTTACAGCTCGGCCGATGACAGCTGGCTGAAGTCCGCCACCGTTGCCGGCCGTGCCGACCAGTTCGACGGTTTGCTGCACTACAGCCAACGCGACGGTCACGAGACCGACTCCTACGGCAGCAACAATGGCACCGGTCTGGAACGCACTGCGGCCAACCCGGAAGACGTCAACGCCTACAACGTGCTGGCCAAGATCGGCTGGAACTACAACGAAGATTCGCGTCTGGGTCTGACCTACGAAAAGTACAAGGATGATCGCGACACCGATCAGAAAAGTGCTTACGGCGGCCCGTACTTCAACGGCGCCCCGACCATTCCGAACAGCGTGTTGCCCGGCGGCATGTATCAGTGGCGCACCGGCAACGACACCATCACCCGTGAGCGTTTCGGCATCGAGCACTCGTTCGCCCTCGACAGCCTGCTGGTCGACAACGTGAAGTGGAGCCTCAACCACCAGATCGCCAAGACCGACCAGAGCACCACCGAGTTCTACTACCCGATCACCCGTAAAGTGCTGCGTACTCGCGACACCATTTACGAAGAGAAACAGTGGGTGTTCGACGCGCAACTGGACAAGGCGTTTGCCATCGGCGACACCGATCACGTGCTGACTTACGGCACCACCATCAAGCAACAGAAAGTCACCGGTTCGCGCAGCGGCGACGGCACCTGCCTGGCCGTCGGTCGTGGCTGCACCGCCATCGGCGCGACCAGCCCCGCTGACGTGTTGGCCAAAGCCACCGACTTCCCGGACCCGACAATCAACACCTACAGCGTGTTCGCTCAGGATCAGATCAGCTGGAACAACTGGACCTTCCTGCCGGGCCTGCGCTACGACTACACCCAGCTCAAGCCGCACATCACTCAGGAATTCCTCAACACCGTGGCGGCTGACGGCCAAGGCACGGTCAGCGACAAGAACAAGACCTGGCACAAAGTTTCGCCGAAATTCGGCCTGACCTATGCCCTGACCGAAAACTACACCTGGTACGGTCAGTACGCCGAAGGCTTCCGCACGCCGACCGCGAAAGCCCTGTACGGCCGCTTCGAAAACACCACCACCGGTTACAGCGTGGCGCCGAATCCCGACCTGGAACCGGAAAAAAGCAAAAGCTATGAAACCGGTCTGCGCGGCAACTTCGAGCAAGGTTCGTTCGACGTGGCGGTGTTCTATAACAAGTACCGCGATTTCATCAACGAAGACGCCGTGACCCCGGGCCGCAACGAGCTGACCTTCCAGTCGGCCAACATCAAGCACGCCACCATCAAGGGTGCGGAAGTCAAAGGTCGCCTGAATCTGGATGCGTTTGGCGCCCCACAAGGCCTCTACACCCAGGGCTCGATCGCCTACGCCTACGGTCGCAACAACGACAACGGCGAGCCGATCAACAGCGTCAACCCGCTGACCGGCGTGTTCGGTCTGGGTTACGACCAGGACAACTACGGCGGCCTGCTGAGCTGGACCTTGGTGAAGAAAAAGGATCGCGTCGACGACAGCAACTTCAAATCGCCGGATGGCGTCAGCAGTCAGTTCAAGACGCCGGGCTTCGGCATTCTGGATCTGGCCGGTTATTACAAAGTCACCGACGACGTCACCGTCAGCGGCGGCATCTACAACCTGACCGACAAGAAATACTGGCTGTGGGATGACGTGCGCGGTTACGACAGCGTCGGCGAAGCGTCAGTGACGCAACCGGCCAACCTCGATCGCCTGACCCAACCGGGCCGCAACTTCGCGATCAATCTGATCTGGGACATCTGATCCGGTGAACCTCACGGCGCGTGTTCAGGCACCGCGCCGTGAGGTTTTTTTACGCTTGCACAGCGTCTTGTTCGTCTCGTTATCAAGCGCCTCTTTTATCAAGGACATGTCATGACCACTTCGGAAAAAGCCCTGCGTTCGCAACGCTTGAACCAGATCACCAATGAACCGCACAGCAAGCTCGATGCACTGGTGAAGGCGCATGCGCCGTTCGAGACCCGAGCCAACTTCGCCCGCTTCGTCGTTGCGCAATACCTGTTCCAGTCGGAACTGGTCGAGCTGTACAACGATGCCGAACTGACCGCGATCGTCCCGGATCTGCCGGCCCGTTGCCGCGCCGAAGCGGCCAAGGCTGACCTGGCTGATCTGGACACCGAAGTACCGGCACCGGTCGCGGGCGCGGTGAAAAATCCGAGCAAGGCCCGTGCGCTGGGCTGGATCTTTGTCTCCGAAGGTTCGAAGCTCGGTGCTGCATTCCTGATCAAACGCGCTGTGGCCCTGGAGCTGAGCGAAACCTTTGGCGCCCGTCACCTCGGCGAGCCGGAAGGTGGCCGCGCCGAAGGCTGGAAGAGCTTCGTGCGTACTCTTGATTCGCTGCAGTTCAGTGCTGAAGAAGAGGCTGAAGTGGAGCAAGGCGCGATCGACGCGTTCAACCGCTTCACCGTGTTGCTGGAACAGGCTTACGCCACCGAAGCCGAATTGGCCTGATTCCCGACAAACCACAAAGCCCTGTGGGAGCGAGCTTGCTCGCGAAGACGGCAGCACATTCAACATTAATGTGACTGACATACCGCTTTCGCGAGCAAGCTCGCTCCCACATGGGAACAGCTCAAGCCTGTAGAATCCCCATCTCGCCTCACAGCAATCCCGAGCCCATGCCGCAACCCGCCTCCTCCAAACTCGCCCGTGTGCTGTTCGGCCTGCTGGCCTACGTCAGCCTCGGCATTGGCCTGATCGCCATTGTCGTGCCCGGCCTGCCGACCACCGAGTTCATCCTTCTTGCCGCCTGGGCCGCGACCCGCAGCTCGCCGCGCCTGAGTGCCTGGCTGGAAAATCACCGCTTGTTCGGGCCGATCCTCAGCAACTGGCGCAACGGCAAGATCATTGCGCGCAAGGCCAAGGTCAGCGCCACGGTGAGCATGTTGCTCTGCGCCACGTTGATGCTGGTGATGCTCGATCATGGCTGGCCGGTCTATCTGGCGATTGCCGGGATGAGCCTGGGCAATCTGTGGATCTGGTCGCGCCCGGAATCTCTGGCAAAAACTGCCTGATCACGCTCGCCACAAGTCTCTCCTGCCCGTGACAAGCGCCGTCACCGTCCTGAAACATCCCTGTAATTATTCGTTTTTTCAGCACTTTCCCCTGCGCAAACGTTTAGCGCTGACCGTCCGTCGGCACGCGCCTCATGCGCTCTCGTTCCACGCCGATGAGCATTGAATGGCGCTGAATGGATTTGGCGAACCGGATAGTTCATATCCGCCTGCCACCCGTTTATTCATTCGCGAGATCGCCCCATGTTCGACGCTCTGTCCATTCGCCTGAAAATCGTTCTGCTCTCCGGCCTGTGCCTGCTCGGTGTGGTTGCGCTGATCGTCGGCATGAACATTTACCAGACCAACCAGAACGACGAACTGGTCAGTGACTCCAGCAACAAGCTGCTCACCGCCAGTGTCGAGAATCTGCTGCAAGCCAAAGCCGCTGAACAAGCAGTACGGGTGCAGAAGACCTTCGGTGAAAGCCTGACGGTGATCACGGCCGTAGCGGATCAGATCAAGGACATGCGCGTCATGGCCGCCAAGCGTTCGCTGGACGCCGGCGCCTTGCGCGAAGAGTTGAACCTGAGCCTGAAAACCGCTTTTGAGCGCAACGACAAAGTGCTCGGCATCTGGCTCGCTTTCGAACCGAACGCTCTCGACGGCAAGGACAGCGAATTCGCCAACGATGCCGCGCGCCAGTCCAACGAAGCCGGACGTTTCGCCACGTACTGGAGTCGCGCTGCCGGCGCCTCGCTGAACACCATCATGGTCGAAGAAGACCTGACCAAAACCACCCTCAGCGTCAGCGGCACGCCCTACAACAGTTGGTACACCTGCCCTCGCGACGCCAAGCGCACCTGCCTGCTCGACCCGTATGCCGACACCGTCGGCGGCAAGGAAATGCTCATGACGACCATCTCCGTGCCGTTGATCGTCGACGGTAAAGCCATCGGCGTGGTCGGCGTCGACATCGCCCTCGACGCCCTGCAAGCGGCGGCCGTGGATTCCCAGCGCAACCTGTTCAATAACGCCGGGCACATGCTGATCGTCTCCGGCAGCGGCGTGCTCGCTGCCGACAGCTCCGACGCCACCAAGGTCGGCAAAAAGATCAGCGACACCCTCGGTGCCGATGGCAAGGATGTACTGCAACTGCTGACTTCGGGTACACCGAAGATTCTTGAACAGGGCGATCTGATTCGTGCCGTGTACCCGGTCGACCCGATCGGTAACTCACGCGCCTGGGGCGTGGTCATCGACCTGCCGAAACAGGTGCTGCTGGCTGACTCGGTCAAACTGCAAGCGGTACTCGACGATGCCCAGGAAACCGGCGTAATCACTGCGCTACTGGTCGCCGTGGTTGCCGGTCTGGTTGGCCTGCTGCTGATCTGGCTGACCGCGTCCGGTGTGACGCGTCCGATCAACAGCGTTGCCGAGATGCTGAAAAATATTGCCAGCGGCGAAGGCGATCTGACCCAACGCCTGAACTACAGCAAGAAGGATGAACTGGGCGAACTGGTGAACTGGTTCAACCGCTTCCTCGACAAGCTGCAACCGACCATCGCGCAGATCAAACAGAGCATCACTGAAGCCCGTGGCACCGCCGACCAGTCTTCGGAAATTGCCCGCCAGACCAGCGAAGGCATGCAGGTGCAGTTCCGCGAGATCGACCAGGTGGCCACCGCCTCCAACGAAATGAGCGCCACCGCCCACGACGTCGCCAACAGCGCCTCCAACGCGGCCAATGCCGCGAAAGGTGCCGATCAGTCGGCCAGGGACGGCATGTCGATCATCGAACGCAGCACCCGCGACATCAATCAACTGGCCGATGAAGTCAGTAAAGCGGTGACCGAGGTTGAAGCGCTGGCGGTCAACAGCGAGCAGATCGGCTCGGTGCTGGAAGTGATCCGCAGCATCGCCGAACAGACCAACCTGCTCGCCCTCAACGCGGCGATTGAAGCCGCCCGTGCCGGTGAGAGTGGCCGTGGTTTTGCCGTGGTTGCCGACGAGGTACGCAACCTGGCCAAACGTACGCAGGACTCGGTGGAAGAGATTCGCATCGTGATCGAGCGGATTCAGACCGGTACGCGGGGCGTGGTCGCGACCATGCATTCGAGCCAGACCCAGGCGCACAACAACGCCGGGCAGATTCGTCAGGCGGTCGATGCGCTGGGCAAGATCAGCGATGCGGTGACGGTGATCAGCGACATGAACTTGCAGATTGCCAGCGCGGCGGAGCAGCAGAGTGCGGTGGCGGAAGAAGTGAACCGCAACGTCTCGGCGATTCGTACTGTCACCGAAACGCTGACTGAGCAAGCCACCGAATCGGCGGCGATCAGCAGCCAGCTCAATGCCCTGGCCAGTCAGCAGATGAAGTTGATGGATCAGTTCCGCGTCTGACGCTACACCGTTGAACCCTGTGGGAGCGAGCTTGCTCGCGAAAGCGGTCTGCCATTCAGTAATGATGTTGAATGTGACGCCCCCTTCGCGAGCAAGCTCGCTCCCACAGGGGAGAGTGTTCATTCGCTGGGCTTTCATCTAATCCAATGATTTTTTGCACTATCATCGCCCTCTCGCTCCGGAGGGCCTTCGATGACTGATTTACTCACGTCCATTCAAGCCGCACTCGGCTTGCCGCACACGCCGATTCCGTTCACCGCCGATGGCGCCCTGCCCTCGGCATTCGCGGTCACCGAGCTTGCCTGCGCCAGCATGGCCGCTGCCGGTCAGGCCGTCAGCCAATTGATCGAGCAACAGACCGGTCACCTGCCCAGCGTGGAAGTCGACCGTCGCCTGGCCTCGTTCTGGTTCTCGACCTCGCTGCGCCCGATGGGCTGGCAAGTACCACCGCTGTGGGACCCGGTTGCCGGAGACTACGCGACAAAGGACGGCTGGATCCGTCTGCACACCAACGCCCCGCATCACCGCGCCGCCGCTGAAAGTGTGCTCGGTGCCTGCGCCGATCGTACCGCGATGGCGGCGAAAGTCGCGCAATGGACGAGCACAGATCTGGAGCAAGCGGTGGTTGACGCCAACGGTTGTGCCGCCGAGATGCGCAGTTGGGCGCAGTGGCAAAAGCATCCGCAGGGATTGGCGGTAAATGCCGAACCGCTGGTGCATTTCTTCGATTCGCCGGATGAACACGGTCAACCGTGGCAAGGTTCGGTGGCGCAACCGTTGGCCGGGATCAAGGTGCTGGATCTGACGCGCGTACTCGCCGGTCCCACCGCCAGCCGTTTTCTCGCCGGCCTTGGCGCCAATGTATTGCGCATCGATTCACCGATCTGGAACGAGCCCGGTGTCGTCCCGGAAATGACCCTCGGCAAACGCTGCGCGCGGCTGAATCTGCATGACTCGGCGCATCGTGCGGTGTTCGAGGGCTTGTTGAAAGAAACCGATATTCTGCTGCACGGATACCGCGCCGATGCCTTGGAAAATCTCGGGTTCGGCGTTGAGCGCCGTCGCCAGCTCGCGCCGGGCCTGATCGATGTCGGCCTCAATGCCTACGGCTGGAGTGGCCCGTGGCAGAACCGCCGCGGCTTCGACAGTCTGGTGCAGATGAGCAGCGGCATCGCCGAGGCCGGCCAGCTATGGAAGCAAGCTGACAAACCGACGCCGTTGCCGGTGCAGGCGCTGGATCATGCGACCGGGTATTTGCTGGCGGCGAGCGCGCTCCGACTGTTGACCGAGCGTTTGAAGACGGGTCGAAGTGGCTCGGCGCGGTTGTCGCTGGCGCGGACGGCGAAACTGTTGATCGAGTCTGGGCTGGGGACGAATGAAGCATTGCGGGCGGAAGATGAGCGGGATCAGGGTTCATTTCTGGAACAGACACCGTGGGGGCCGGCGCATCGCTTGCAGGTGCCGGTGAAGATCAGCGGCACGCCGATTCAGTGGGCGTTGCCGGCTACAGAGTTGGGGTCTCACCAACCACGGTGGGCTTAAAAAGCCCCTCACCCTAACCCTCTCCCAGAGGGAGAGGGGACTGATTGGGGGATATTCGAGAGATTCACCGACTTGAACGAATATCGGTGAATCCCTGATCAACTTGGTCTTTCAGCTCGATGTACAACGCAACACACCTCGGTCGGCCCCCTCTCCCTCTGGGAGAGGGGACTGATTGGCGGGTATTCGAGAGATTCACCGACTTGAACGCTTGGCGCTGAATCCATAATCGACTCGGTCTTTCAGCTCGATGTACAACGCAACACACCTCGGTCGGCCCCCCTCCCTCCGGGAGAGGGGACTGATTGGCGGATATTCGAGAGATTCACCGACTTGAACGCTTGGCGCTGAATCCATAATCGACTCGGTCTTGCAGGTCGATGGACAGCGCAACACACCTCGGTCGGCCCCCTCTCCCTCTGGGAGAGGGGACTGATTGGCGGGTATTCGAGAGATGCACCGACTTTAACGCTTGGCGCTGAATCCATAATCGACTCGGTCCTTCAGGTCGATGTACAACGCAACACACCTCGGTCGGCCCCCTCTCCCTCTGGGAGAGGGCTGGGGTGAGGGCTGCAATTTCAGGCCGAGCGATGATGTATCAATCTGCCCTGCTCAAAGACGTCCACAAAAGCTGCGCCGCATACCCTCGATAAGGCCGCCAGGCCTCAGCGCGCAAAGCCAAATCCCGCGCTGTCGGTCGCACGCCCTCCAACACTTCCAGTGCCCGTAGCAGCCCGACATCGCCATGGGGAAACCCATCCAGATCGCGCAATTGCCGCAACGAAATGTACTGCGCCGTCCACTCGCCTATCCCGTGCAACGCCAGTAGACGTGCCACTCCGTCCTCGCGATTCGGCTCGAACAATGAAGGTTCTTCCAGCAACGACTGCGCCACCCCCGACAGCGTCCGCCCGCGACTTTTCGGCATGCCCAGCGCCGCCAGATCTGCCGCCGCCAATACGTGCGCCTCGGGAAACACATGCGTCAATCCGGGCACTGTGGATTCCAGCGTCGCGCCATATTGCGCCACCAGTTTCCCCGCCAGACGAATCGCCGCCACCACCGTAATCTGCTGCCCAAGCACCGCGCGAAAGGCCAGTTCCAAGCCATCCCACGCTCCCGGAATCCGCAACCCCGGCCACTCGGCAATCAGCCGCGCCAGCAACGGATCATTCGCCAGATGCCCTTGCATCAGCGCCAGTTCCGCATCCAGATCAAACATCCGCCGCAACCTGACAACGATCTCGGGCACCATCAACGGATCAGGAAAATCCAGCTCAACGGCCAAGGCATTCCCTGCCTCAGGCCAAATTGAAACCGTGCCATGAAGCCCGTTCAAACCGATGCTGCGTGAATACACACCATCGACCACGACCTCCATCCCGACCACCGCCCGTGCCGCCAGAAACCCCAACATCGCCTCCCAGTCATACGGCGGCGCATACGCAAGCGCCAACCTCACAACGACAGCACACCGCTGTACAACCCGTATGCCGCCAGCCCCGCGCCGATGACCACGCAAGTGAAAATGCCTTTCTCGACATGAGTGAACAACGGCTCGCCCGCCTCATGTTTGGCCTTGGCAAACAGGATCACCCCCGGCGCATAGAGCAACGCCGACAACAGCAAATACTTCACCCCGCCGGCATACAGCAACCACACCGCATAACCGAGGGCGATGCCACCGATCAGCAGATCCTTGGTGCGCTCAGCCGAAGCATGTTCGTAGGTTTCGCCCCGCCCGCTGAGCAGCACCGCGTACGCCGCCGACCACAGATACGGCACCAGAATCATCGACGAGGCCAGATAAATCAGGCTGGTGTAAGTGCCCGCCGAAAACAGCGTGATCAACAGGAAAATCTGGATCATCGCGTTGGTCAGCCACAACGCGTTGACCGGCACGTGGTTCTTGTTTTCCTTTTTCAGGAACGCCGGCATGGTCTTGTCCTTGGCCGTGGCGAAGAGGATTTCCGCACACAGCAGCGCCCACGACAACAGCGCACCGAGCAGGGAAATCGCCAGACCAATGCTGATCAACAGTGCGCCCCACGGCCCGACGATGTGCTCAAGCACCGCCGCCAGTGACGGGTTTTGCAGATTCGCCAGCTCCGGCTGGCTCATGATCCCCAGCGACAGCACGTTGACCAGTACCAGCAGCGCCAGCACGCCGATAAATCCGATCACCGTGGCGCGGCCGACGTCGCTGCGTTTCTCCGCCCGCGCCGAGTACACACTGGCGCCTTCGATGCCGATGAACACAAACACCGTGACCAGCATCATGTTGCGCACCTGATCCATCACCCCACCAAAATTCGGGTTGCTGGTGCCCCAGATGTCGCGGGTAAAAATGTCAGCCTTGAATGCGATGGCGGCGATGACGATGAACATGATCAGCGGTACGACTTTGGCCACCGTGGTCAGTTGATTGATCAGCGCCGCTTCCTTGATCCCGCGCATCACCAGAAAATGCACGGCCCACAGCAGCACCGATGCACAGCCGATGGCGATCGGCGTATTGCCTTGGCCGAACACCGGAAAGAAGTAACCGAGGGTGCTGAACAGCAGGACGAAATAGCCGACATTGCCCAGCCACGCACTGATCCAGTAACCCCACGCGGACGAGAAACCCATGTAGTCGCCAAACCCGGCCTTGGCGTAGGCGTACACGCCGGAATCCAGCTCGGGTTTGCGATTGGCCAACGTCTGGAACACGAACGCCAGGGTCAGCATGCCGATCGCCGTGATGCCCCAACCGATCAGGATCGCCCCGGCATCGGCGCGTGCCGCCATGTTCTGCGGCAGCGAGAAAATCCCTCCGCCAATCATCGAACCCACCACCAGGGCGATCAACGCGCCTAATCGCAGCTTTTGCGTCGGTTGCGACATTTCAGTTTCCCTTTGAAGTGTGGTGAGCGTGCATTTGTAACAACTATTAACTAAACGGATAAAGGTAGATGACGTTTATCAGGTAACGCCAATTAACGCCTGTTTATATATAGCCGATGACGCTAACGCCTAGCACGTTAAGACAGTTTTGTGCGCTGATCCTGATAAATCAATTCTGTACTGAAAACAGACGCTGAAAATTTGCCAAAAGCTGAAAAAGAACTAGCGTGATAATTCAAAAGTAATAATAGCCATTCCCAACAATGTAGCCACAACACCTCTAGGACGGGCCTTTCGGGCAGAGTATTTATGCCTTCAGTCGAAGCCTAAGTCATTCATTAACAATGGAATGTGACCATGCACTGATCTAAGTCAGCTGTTTGAACAGACAACAGAACTACGCTGTGATCTCTTCTCTCCTGCAATGGAGTCATGCAATGTCTGAAGCTCCCGGAAAACTACGACTAGGTGCACTGGTTGCATTGGTAGTCGGCTCAATGATCGGTGGCGGGATATTTTCTTTGCCACAAAACATGGCCGCCAGCGCCGACGTCGGTGCAGTACTGATCGGTTGGGCCATCACCGCTGTCGGCATGCTCACCCTCGCTTTTGTCTTTCAAACCCTCGCCAATCGCAAGCCTGACCTGGACGGCGGTGTCTACGCCTACGCCAAGGCCGGATTCGGCGATTACATGGGTTTCTCGTCCGCCTGGGGTTACTGGATCAGCGCCTGGCTGGGCAACGTCGGTTACTTCGTTCTGCTGTTCAGCACCCTCGGTTATTTCTTCCCGATTTTCGGTGAAGGCAACACCGTTGCTGCGGTAATCGGCGCCTCGGTTTTACTGTGGGCCGTGCACTTTCTGGTGCTGCGCGGGATCAAGGAAGCGGCGTTCATCAACCTCGTGACCACGGTCGCCAAGGTCGTACCGCTGCTGCTGTTCGTGTTGATCGCGGTGTTCGCCTTCAAACTGGACATCTTCACCGCCGACATCTGGGGCATCAAAAACCCGGATCTGGGCAGTGTGATGAACCAGGTGCGCAACATGATGCTGGTCACCGTCTGGGTGTTCATCGGCATCGAGGGTGCGAGCATCTTCTCGGCCCGTGCGGAAAAACGCTCGGACGTGGGTAAGGCCACCGTGATCGGTTTCATCACCGTGCTGCTGTTCTTGGTGCTGGTCAACGTACTGTCGCTGGGCATCATGACCCAACCGGAACTGGCGAAACTGCAGAACCCGTCGATGGCGGCCGTGCTTGAGCACGTGGTCGGTCACTGGGGCGCGGTGCTGATCAGCGTCGGTCTGATCATCTCGTTGCTGGGGGCGCTGCTGTCGTGGGTGCTGCTGTGTGCGGAGATCATGTTCGCCGCTGCCAAAGACCACACCATGCCCGAGTTCCTGCGTAAGGAAAACGCCAACCACGTACCGGTCAACGCCCTGTGGCTGACCAACGCGATGGTGCAGATTTTCCTGATCATCACGCTGTTCTCGGCCAGCACTTACCTGTCGCTGATCTACCTCGCCACTTCGATGATTCTGGTGCCGTACCTGTGGTCGGCAGCCTATGCCCTGCTGCTGGCGGTGCGCGGCGAAAGCTACGAAGGCTTTGCGGCCGAACGGCGCAAGGATCTGATTATCGGCGGCATCGCGCTGATCTATGCGGTGTGGCTGCTGTATGCCGGCGGGGTCAAGTATCTGCTGCTCTCGGCCCTGCTCTACGCACCTGGCGCGATCCTGTTCGCCAAAGCCAAGCTGGAACTCAAACAACCGATTTTCACTAACGTCGAGAAGCTGATTTTCGCCGCAGTGGTCGTGGGTGCCCTGGTGGCTGCCTACGGTCTCTACGACGGCTTCCTGACTCTGTAATCCCTGATTGTTTTGTTATCTGGAGGATCTGAAATGACCACGGAAAAAGTTAAGTACGGCGTCCATTCCGAAGCCGGCAAACTGCGCAAAGTCATGGTGTGCTCCCCAGGTCTGGCCCACCAGCGGCTGACCCCGAACAACTGCGATGAACTGCTGTTCGACGACGTGCTCTGGGTGGCCCAGGCCAAGCGCGACCACTTCGACTTCGTCACCAAAATGCGCGAGCGCGGCATCGATGTGCTGGAAATGCACAACCTGCTGACCGACATCGTCGCTATCCCTGAGGCACTGGACTGGATTCTCGAGCGCAAGGTCACCGCCGACTCAGTGGGCCTGGGCCTGATCAACGAAGTCAAATCCTGGCTGAAAAGCCTCGAGCCGCGACACATCGCCGAGTTTCTGATTGGCGGCGTGTCTGCCGATGATCTGCCGGACAGTTTCGGCGGCAAGACCATCCAGATGTTCCGCGATTTCCTCGGCCACTCCAGCTTCATTCTGCCGCCGCTGCCGAACACCCAGTTCACCCGTGACACCACTTGCTGGATCTACGGTGGCGTGACGCTGAACCCGATGTACTGGCCAGCGCGTCGTCAGGAAACCCTGCTGACCACCGCCATCTATAAATTCCACCCACAGTTCACCAACGCCGAATTCGAGATCTGGTACGGCGACCCGGACAAGGATCACGGCAGCTCCACCCTTGAGGGCGGCGACGTCATGCCGATCGGCAACGGCGTGGTGTTGATCGGCATGGGCGAACGTTCGTCCCGCCAAGCTATCGGCCAACTGGCGCTGAACCTGTTCAAGAACAAAGCCGTGGAAAAAGTCATCGTCGCCGGCCTGCCGAAGTCCCGCGCCGCGATGCACCTCGACACCGTGTTCAGCTTCTGCGACCGCGACCTAGTGACGATTTTCCCGGAAGTCGTGAATCAGATCGTCGCGTTCACCCTGCGTCCTGACGAAAGCAAACAGGGCGGCATCGACATCCGCCGCGAAGAAGGCACCTTCCTCGACACCGTGGCCAAAGCCCTCAACCTGGCGAAGCTGCGCGTGGTGGAAACCGGCGGCAACAGCTTCGCCGCCGAACGCGAGCAATGGGACGACGGCAACAACGTGGTGGCCGTGGAGCCGGGCGTGGTCATCGGCTACGACCGCAACACCTACACCAACACCCTGCTGCGCAAGGCCGGCGTGGAAGTCATCACCATCAGCGCCGGTGAACTGGGCCGAGGCCGTGGCGGCGGCCACTGCATGACCTGCCCGATCGTGCGTGACCCAATCGATTACTAAACGACCATCTCCCCGGCCGCACCCATCCCGTAGCGGCCGGGCCGATTACCGAATCCAAGGAGAATCATCATGGCGTTCAACATTCACAACCGTAACCTGCTCAGCCTGGAACACCACACCCCACGTGAGCTGCGTTACCTGCTCGACCTGTCCCGCGATCTGAAACGCGCGAAATACACCGGCACCGAGCAACAACACCTGAAGGGCAACAACATCGCCCTGATCTTCGAAAAAACCTCGACCCGCACCCGTTGCGCATTCGAAGTGGCGGCGTATGACCAAGGCGCCAACGTCACCTATATCGACCCGAACTCGTCGCAGATCGGCCACAAAGAAAGCATGAAAGACACCGCCCGCGTGCTCGGGCGCATGTACGACGCCATCGAGTACCGTGGCTTCAAACAGGAAATCGTCGAAGAACTGGCCAAGTTCGCCGGTGTGCCAGTGTTCAACGGTCTGACCGATGAATATCACCCGACTCAGATGATCGCCGACGTGCTGACCATGCGTGAACACGCCGACAAGCCGATCCATGACATCAGCTACGCCTACCTCGGCGATGCGCGCAACAACATGGGTAACTCGCTGCTGCTGGTCGGCGCCAAACTGGGCATGGACGTGCGCATCTGCGCGCCGAAAGCCCTATGGCCACTGGATGATCTGGTCGAGCGTTGCCACAAATATGCGGAAGAAAGCGGTGCGCGCATCACCCTGACTGAAGACCCGAAAGCCGCCGTTAAAGGCGTCGACTTCATTCACACCGACGTTTGGGTATCGATGGGCGAGCCAGTGGAAGCCTGGGCCGAGCGTATCCAGCAACTGCTGCCGTACCAGGTCAACGCCGAGCTGATGAAAGCCTCCGGCAACCCACGCACCAAGTTCATGCACTGCCTGCCGGCGTTCCACAACAGCGATACCAAGGTCGGCAAACAGATTGCCGAGCAGTATCCGCATTTGAAAAACGGCATCGAAGTGACCGACGACGTGTTCGAGTCGCCTGCCTGCATCGCCTTCGAGCAAGCGGAAAACCGCATGCACACGATCAAGGCGATTCTGGTCTCGACCCTGGCTGATCTGTAACTGAAATAGCTCCCACTGAAGGAACCGGTGCCAAAGGTGGGAGCGAGCCTGCTCGCGAAAGCAGTGAGTCATTCAACAGAGATGTCGACTGATCTGACGCCTTCGCGAGCAGGCTCGCTCCCACAGGGGATTCCGGTTCCATCAGGGAATCGAGTCGTTTGCCATTCCTCTGTTTTAGAAGGACATGCACCATGCGTATCGTCGTAGCGCTGGGCGGTAACGCCCTGCTCCGCCGTGGTGAACCGATGACCGCTGACAATCAGCGCGCCAACATCCGCATCGCCACCGAGCAAATCGCCAAGATCCATCCCGGCAACCAACTGGTCATCGCCCACGGCAATGGCCCGCAAGTCGGCCTGCTGTCGCTGCAAGCGGCGGCCTACACCTCCGTCACCCCTTACCCGCTGGACGTGCTCGGTGCCGAAACCGAAGGCATGATCGGCTACATTATCGAACAGGAACTGGGCAACCTGCTCGACTTCGAGGTGCCGTTCGCCACCCTGCTGACCCAGGTTGAAGTCGACGCCAACGACCCCGCGTTCAAGAACCCGACCAAGCCGATCGGCCCGGTTTACGACAAAGCCGAAGCGGAAAAACTCGCCGCTGACAAAGGTTGGGCGATTGCTCCGGACGGCGACAAGTTCCGCCGCGTAGTCGCCAGTCCACGGCCAAAACGCATCTTCGAAATCCGCCCGATCAAGTGGTTGCTGGACAAGGGCAGCATCGTGATTTGCGCCGGTGGTGGCGGGATCCCGACCATGTATGACGAGAACCGCAACCTCAAGGGTATCGAGGCGGTGATCGACAAGGACCTGTGCTCGTCGCTGCTCGCCGAGCAACTGGAAGCCGACCTGCTGGTGATCGCCACTGACGTCAACGCGGCGTTCATCGACTACGGCAAACCAACGCAGAAAGCCATTGCCGAAGCGCACCCGGATGAACTCGAACGCCTCGGTTTCGCCGCCGGTTCGATGGGACCGAAGGTGCAGGCAGCCTGCGAATTCGCGCGCCATACTGGCAAAGTTGCGGTGATCGGTTCGCTGGCGGATATCGAAGCCATCGTTCAGGGCACTGCCGGTACTCGCGTGACCACCGCCAAGCCCGGCATCAGCTATCGATAATTAGAAACTCCGGGGGCAGGCCCGAGGTCTGCCCTTCTCCCATGCCTTGAAAGGAGTAAACCATGGCCCAATTCGAACCCGGTCGCCTGCACATCGAGCGGCATGCGTTGACGCCGGATGACGTCAGTTACAACGTGCACCTCGACTATGAAGTGTTCACCGATCCGCAGAAAGGCAAAGGGATTCAGTTCACCCTGCATGGCAGCATGCAGGGCAAGGACATGAAGGAAGCGTTTTTCCTGCCCAAGGAAGAGGCTTACAACTTCGCCCGCGACGTGACCCGGATCGCCGAGAAGTACGGAATTCCCAAGGCTCACAGCCAGATCGGATCGGTGCACAAGCATTACGATCTGATGTTTGAAGACATTCGGCAGAAGTTGAATATGCAATCCGGGGATCCGGTCAATCTTGAGCATTTCGAGTAAACCGAAAAAGCCCCTCACCCTAGCCCTCTCCCAAAGGGAGAGGGGACTGATTGGGGGATGCTGCAGAATTACGCCGACCTGACCCTGCATCACTGAATCCATAATCGACTCGATTTAACAGGTCGACGTATAGCGCCAGACACCTCGGTCGGCCCCCTCTCCCTCCGGGAGAGGGCTGGGGTGAGGGTGCTTTTGCTTTCACCTCTCTCCAAGCCCAAGGCATACTTGCCACCCTCCGCTCTGCAGATCACTGAACCGCCCCATGCGTATCCACGTCAGCTTCATCGACCGCGTCGGCATCACCCAGGAAGTCCTGGCTATCCTCGGTGGGCGCAATCTCAATCTGGATGCGGTGGAGATGATCCCGCCCAACGTCTACATCGACGCGCCGACCCTGAGCCCGCAAGTGCTCGAAGAACTGAAAGATGCGCTGTTCCGCGTGCTCGGCGTGGAAGCGGTGACCGTGGTCGACATCCTCCCCGGCCAGCGTCGGCACTTGCAGCTCGACGCGTTGCTGGCTGCGATGACCGATCCGGTTTTGGCGCTCGACAGCGCCGGCAAAGTGCTGCTCGCCAACCCGGCATTAATCGCGCTCTACGGTCGCGAACCGGCCGGTGAAAGCGTCTCTGAACTGTTCAACGACCCCGCCCTGCTCGACACCTTGCTCGAACACGGCTTTCGCCTGCCGCTGCGCGAAATCACCGTCAACGGTCAGACCTTGTTGCTCGATGCCACGCCAATCACCGACGCTGGCGCCCTGCTGACCTTGTACCAACCGAACCGCATCGGCGAACAACTCTCGGCGCTGCACCACGACCACGCCGAAGGTTTCGACGCGCTGCTCGGCGAGTCCCCGGCAATCCGCACACTCAAGGCACGCGCGCAAAGAGTCGCCGCCCTCGACGCCCCCCTGCTGATCCAGGGCGAAACCGGCACCGGCAAAGAACTGGTCGCCCGCGCCTGTCACGCCATCAGCGCTCGCCACAGCGCACCGTTTCTCGCCCTGAACTGCGCGGCGTTGCCAGAGAACCTCGCCGAAAGCGAACTGTTCGGCTACGCCCCGGGAGCCTTCACTGGCGCGGCGCGCGGCGGTAAACCGGGGCTGATGGAACTGGCTAACCAGGGCACGGTGTTTCTCGATGAAATCGGCGAAATGTCGCCGTACTTGCAGGCCAAACTGCTGCGCTTTTTGAACGACGGCAGCTTCCGCCGCGTGGGCGGTGATCGCGAGGTGAAGGTCAACGTGCGCATCCTCAGCGCGACCCACCGTGATCTGGAAAAAATGGTCAGCGAAGGCTTGTTCCGCGAAGACCTGTTTTATCGCCTCAACGTACTCAACGTCGAAGTGCCGCCGCTGCGCGAGCGCGGCCAGGACATTCTGTTGCTGGCACGCTATTTCATGCAGCAGGCTTGTGCGCAGATTCAGCGCCCGGTCTGCCGCCTCGCCCCGGGGACTTACCCGGCGCTGCTCGGCAATCGCTGGCCGGGCAACGTACGACAATTGCAGAACGTGATCTTCCGCGCGGCGGCGATTTGCGAGAGTAGCCTGGTGGATATCGGCGACCTCGACATTGCCGGCACCTCGGTGGCGCGGCAAACCGACAGCGATGTCGACAGCCTCGAACAAGCGGTCGAATCTTTCGAAAAAACGCTGCTGGAAAAACTCTACGTCAGCTATCCCTCGACCCGCCAACTGGCCAGCCGCCTGCAAACTTCGCACACGGCCATCGCCCATCGCCTGCGCAAATACGGAATTCCCAACAAGCCCTGAAAGCACCACAAATTCCCTTGTAGGAGCTACCGGAGGCTGCGATCTTTTGAATTTGGATGTGTATTGCCCGGGTCAAGATCGCAGCCTTCGGCAGCTCCTACAGTCCGGGTTTCCAATTCAAAAAATCAGGGTTCCCAGTTTAAAAGCGACCTCCAACTGTACTGAAAGCGCTACAGCGGAACGATATCGATACACCCTCCTCCGATCACCGCTGTGCAAGGCTTTGATCCCGTTCAGCTTTTATCCTCGCTCCAGGCTGTAGCGATTTCGCTACAGAGATGCCTCCCGTGCTGACCCCTTTAATACCTAAATCATTGATTTATAAAGATAAATGAACCTTGGCCGCATTCTTGCTAATCAACCCCTCATAAATAAGGGCCTTCGCGCCCGACTATTCCACCGCGTCCACCAGACGAGTCTGGCCCCCTGAGGAGTTTCCATGAGCGAGTTGCGTTTTACTGAAGATCACGAATGGCTGCGCACCGAAGCTGACGGCAGCGTTACTGTCGGCATCACCGCTTTCGCGCAGAACGCCCTGGGCGACGTGGTGTTCGTGCAACTGCCTGAGCTGCAGGCTTACGAAAAAGGCGCCGAAGCCGCCACCGTGGAATCGGTAAAAGCTGCCAGCGGCGTGTACATGCCGCTCGATGGCGACGTACTGGCCGTCAACCCGGCGCTCGAAGACGCTCCGGAACTGGTCAACGAAGATCCGCTGGGCGAAGGCTGGTTCTTCCGCTTCCAGCCAAGCGATGCCGCCGCTGTCGGCAAACTGCTCGATCAGGACGCGTACGACCGTCTGATCAAAGCCCAAGCCGAAGCCTGAGGAACACCGACATGACTCAAATCAACCTCGGCACCGCCAACGAATTCATCGCCCGTCATATCGGCCCGCGCGCCGGTGACGAGCAAGCCATGCTCAACAGCCTCGGCTTCGACTCGCTCGAAGCGCTGAGCGCCAGCGTCATCCCGGAAAGCATCAAGGGCACCAGCGTGCTCGGCATGGACGACGGCCTCAGCGAAGCCGATGCCCTGGCGATGATCAAATCGATCGCCGGCAAGAATCAGTTGTTCAAGACCTACATCGGCCAGGGCTACTACAACTGCCACACGCCGTCGCCGATCCTGCGCAACCTGTTGGAAAACCCGGCCTGGTACACCGCGTACACGCCGTACCAGCCAGAAATTTCCCAGGGCCGTCTCGAAGCGCTGCTGAACTTCCAGACCATGATCAGCGACCTCACCGGCCTGCCGATCGCCAACGCTTCCCTGCTCGATGAAGCCACCGCCGCTGCCGAAGCCATGACCTTCTGCAAACGCCTGAGCAAGAACAAGGGCAGCCACCAATTCTTCGCCTCGATCCACAGCCACCCGCAAACCCTCGACGTGCTGCGCACCCGTGCCGAGCCGCTGGGCATTGACGTGGTCGTCGGCGATGAGCGTGAACTGACTGACGTAACGCCGTTCTTTGGCGCCCTGCTGCAATACCCGGCGAGCAACGGTGATGTGTTCGACTACCGCGAACTGACCGAACGCTTCCACGCCGCCAACGCCTTGGTCGCCGTCGCCGCTGACCTGCTGGCCCTGACGCTGCTGACCGCCCCGGGCGAGTTCGGCGCTGACGTCGCCATCGGTTCCGCGCAACGCTTCGGCGTGCCGCTGGGCTTCGGTGGCCCGCACGCGGCTTACTTCTCCACCAAAGATGCGTTCAAACGCGACATGCCGGGCCGTCTGGTAGGCGTTTCGGTTGACCGCTTCGGCAAGCCGGCGCTGCGTCTGGCGATGCAGACCCGCGAGCAACACATCCGCCGCGAGAAGGCCACGTCGAACATCTGCACCGCGCAAGTGCTGCTGGCCAATATCGCCAGCATGTACGCCGTCTACCACGGCCCGAAAGGCCTGACCCAGATCGCCAACCGCGTGCATCACCTGACCGCGATTCTGGCCAAGGGCCTGACCGCGCTCGGCGCGAAAGTCGAACAAGCCAGCTTCTTCGACACCCTGACCGTGGCCACCGGCGCAAACACCGCCGCACTGCACGACAAGGCGCACGCTGCGCAGATCAACCTGCGCGTGATCGACGCTCAGCGTCTGGGCCTGTCGGTCGACGAAACCACCACCCAGGCGGATATCGAAACCCTGTGGAGCCTGTTCGCCGACGGCAAGACCCTGCCGGATTTCGCTGCCCTCGCCGCTTCGGTTCAAAGCACTATTCCTGCGTCGCTGGTACGTCAGTCGCCAATCCTCAGCCACCCGGTGTTCAACCGTTATCACTCGGAAACCGAGCTGATGCGCTACCTGCGCAAACTGGCCGACAAGGACCTGGCACTGGATCGCACCATGATCCCGTTGGGCTCGTGCACGATGAAACTCAACGCTGCCAGCGAAATGATCCCGGTGACCTGGGCTGAATTCGGTGCTCTGCACCCGTTCGCCCCGGCCGCGCAAAGTGCCGGTTACCAGCAACTGACCGATGAACTGGAAGCGATGCTCTGCGCCGCTACCGGTTACGACGCGATCTCACTGCAACCGAACGCCGGTTCGCAAGGCGAATACGCAGGCCTGTTGGCGATTCGCGCCTATCACCAGAGCCGTGGCGATGAGCGCCGCGACATCTGCCTGATTCCGTCGTCCGCCCACGGCACCAACCCGGCCACCGCCAACATGGCTGGCATGCGCGTTGTCGTGACTGCGTGCGATGCGCGCGGCAACGTCGACATCGAAGACCTGCGTGCCAAAGCCATCGAGCACCGCGAACACCTCGCCGCGCTGATGATCACTTACCCGTCGACCCACGGCGTGTTCGAAGAAGGCATCCGCGAAATCTGCGGGATCATTCATGACAACGGCGGCCAGGTGTACATCGACGGCGCCAACATGAACGCGATGGTCGGCCTCTGCGCACCGGGCAAGTTCGGCGGCGACGTCTCCCACCTGAACCTGCACAAAACCTTCTGCATCCCGCACGGCGGTGGCGGCCCGGGCGTCGGCCCGATTGGTGTCAAGTCGCACCTGACCCCGTTCCTGCCAGGCCACGGCCAGATGCAACGCAAGGAAGGCGCGGTCTGCGCAGCACCGTTCGGCAGCGCAAGTATTTTGCCGATCACCTGGATGTACATTCGCATGATGGGCGGCGCCGGTTTGAAGCGCGCTTCGCAGCTGGCGATCCTCAATGCCAACTACATCTCCCGTCGCCTCGAAGAGCACTACCCAGTGCTGTACACCGGCAGCAACGGTCTGGTGGCACACGAGTGCATTCTCGATCTGCGTCCGTTGAAAGACAGCAGCGGCATCAGCGTTGATGACGTCGCCAAGCGCCTGATCGACTTCGGCTTCCACGCGCCGACCATGTCGTTCCCGGTAGCCGGCACGCTGATGATCGAGCCG
This sequence comes from Pseudomonas sp. 43A, assembly GCF_013363935.1. Taxonomy (NCBI): domain Bacteria; kingdom Pseudomonadati; phylum Pseudomonadota; class Gammaproteobacteria; order Pseudomonadales; family Pseudomonadaceae; genus Pseudomonas; species Pseudomonas sp. 43A. The sequence continues at coordinate 1,903,836 of NZ_CP054880.1, read as the reverse complement.
ACCGAAAGCGAATCCAAGGAAGAACTGGACCGCTTCTGCGACGCGATGATTCGCATCCGCGAAGAAATCCGCGCGGTGGAAAACGGCACGCTGGACAAGGACGACAACCCGCTGAAGAACGCGCCGCACACGGCGGCAGAGCTGGTGGGCGAGTGGACTCACCCGTACAGCCGCGAGCAGGCCGTTTATCCCGTTGCTTCGTTGATCGAAGGCAAATACTGGCCACCGGTCGGTCGCGTCGACAACGTCTTCGGCGATCGCAACCTGGTCTGCGCCTGCCCGTCGATCGAAAGCTACGCTTAAACCAGAAAGGGGCGAACCACTCGCCCCCACCGCTTAACCTGTAGGAGCTGCCGAAGGCTGCGATCTTTTGATCTTGCTGTTGAAAGATCAGGATCAAAAGATCGCAGCCTTCGGCAGCTCCTACAGGGGAACGCATCAAGCCTGATGTTTCGCCAATTCCTATAACAAGAAACCGGAGAACCACTCATGTCGTTAAGCGTGTTCGACCTGTTCAAGATTGGCATCGGCCCCTCCAGTTCCCACACCGTCGGCCCGATGCGCGCTGCTGCGCGTTTCGCCGAAGGCCTGCGCCGGGAAAACCTGCTGACCACCACCGCCAGCGTTCGCGTCGAACTCTACGGCTCCCTCGGCGCCACCGGTAAAGGCCACGGCAGCGACAAAGCCGTGCTGCTCGGCCTCGAAGGCGAACACCCGGACACCGTCGATACCGAAACCGTTGCCGCCCGTCTGCAAGAAATTCGCGGCAACGGCCGGCTTAACCTGCTCGGTGAACACAGCATTGCGTTCAACGAGAAAGAACACCTGGCGATGATCCGCAAGCCGCTGGCCTATCACCCCAACGGCATGATCTTCCGCGCCTTTGATGCGGCGGGCCTGCAGATTCGCAGCCGCGAGTACTACTCGGTCGGTGGCGGGTTTGTGGTCGATGAAGATGCGGCCGGCGCCGATCGCATCGTCGAAGACGCCACGCCGCTGACCTTCCCGTTCAAAAGTGCCAAGGACTTGCTCAGCCATTGCGCCACCTATGGTCTGTCGATCAGTCAGGTGATGCTGACCAATGAAAGCGCCTGGCGCCCGGAAGCGGAGACCCGTGCCGGCCTGCTGAAAATCTGGCAAGTAATGCAGGACTGCGTCGCCGCCGGTTGTCGTAACGAAGGCATTCTGCCGGGCGGTTTGAAGGTCAAACGTCGTGCGGCGGCGTTGCATCGGCAACTGTGCAAGAACCCGGAATCGGCGTTGCGTGATCCGTTGTCGGTGCTTGATTGGGTCAACCTCTACGCCTTGGCGGTCAACGAAGAAAACGCCAATGGTGGCCGCGTAGTCACCGCACCCACTAACGGTGCAGCGGGGATTATTCCGGCGGTGCTGCATTACTACATGCGCTTTATCCCCGGCGCGAATGACGACGGCGTCGTGCGCTTTCTGCTGACCGCGGCGGCCATCGGCATTCTCTACAAGGAGAATGCCTCGATCTCCGGCGCTGAAGTCGGTTGTCAGGGTGAAGTCGGCGTCGCCTGTTCGATGGCGGCCGGGGCGTTGTGCGAAGTGCTCGGCGGCAGCGTTCAGCAAGTCGAGAACGCCGCAGAAATCGGCATGGAACACAACCTCGGCCTGACCTGCGACCCGATTGGCGGACTGGTGCAAGTGCCGTGCATCGAGCGCAATGCGATGGGCTCGGTGAAAGCCATCAATGCGGTGCGCATGGCCCTGCGTGGCGACGGCCAGCATTTCGTCTCCCTCGACAAAGTCATCCGCACCATGCGCCAGACCGGCGCCGACATGAAAAGCAAATACAAAGAGACCGCCCGCGGCGGTCTGGCGGTCAACATCATCGAATGCTGATCACGAACCAAGCCAAACCAAAATTGACCACCTCTCCCCCAGGGAGAGAAACGTAATTAGCCCCCTCTCCCTCCGGGAGAGGGCTGGGGTGAGGGGCTTTTGATCTTGATCTTGCCGCTTACCCCCAACTCAAATTTTCAAGGAGCCACGCATGTCCACCGAACAACTGTCGAAAACCCCGCTGCACGCTCTGCACCTCGAACTCGGCGCCCGCATGGTGCCGTTCGCTGGCTACGACATGCCGGTGCAATACCCGCTCGGCGTGATGAAAGAACACCAGCACACCCGTGAGCAGGCCGGGCTGTTCGACGTCTCGCACATGGGTCAGATCCGCCTGACCGGCGCCAACGCCGCCAAAGCGCTGGAAAGCCTGGTGCCGGTAGACATCATCGACCTGCCGGTGGGTATGCAGCGTTACGCGATGTTCACCAACGAGAACGGCGGCATTCTCGATGACTTGATGGTCGCCAACCTCGGCAACGACGAACTGTTCCTGGTGGTCAATGCCGCCTGCAAGGATCAGGACCTGGCCCACCTGCAAAAACACATCGGCGATCAGTGCACCATTACGGCGCTGTTCGAAGAGCGCGCCCTCTTGGCATTGCAGGGTCCGGCAGCCGTTACCGTGCTGGCGCGACTGGCTCCCGACGTGGCGAAAATGACGTTCATGCAGTTCGCCCGCGTCAATCTGCTGGGTGTCGACTGCTTCGTCAGCCGTTCGGGCTACACCGGTGAAGACGGTTTCGAAATCTCCGTTCCGGCCGCCGATGCCGAAAAACTCGCCCGCGCCCTGCTCGCTGAACCGGAAGTCCAGGCCATCGGCCTCGGTGCTCGCGATTCGCTGCGCCTGGAAGCCGGCCTGTGCCTGTATGGCCACGACATGAACACCGAGACCACGCCGATCGAAGCCAGTCTGCTGTGGGCAATGTCCAAGCCTCGTCGCACTGATGGCGCGCGCGCCGGCGGTTTTCCGGGGGCGGAAAACATTTTCGCCCAGCAGCAGAATGGCGTCGCACGTAAACGCGTCGGCTTGCTACCGCAAGAACGCACCCCGGTGCGTGAAGGCGCAGAAATCGTCAACGAAGCCGGCGAGATCATCGGCAGCGTGTGCAGCGGTGGCTTTGGTCCGACCTTGGGCGGGCCGTTGGCGATGGGTTACCTCGACAGCGCTTATGTCACCCTCGACACACCGGTCTGGGCCATCGTTCGTGGGAAAAAGGTACAAATGCTTGTAAGCAAAATGCCATTTGTTCCACAACGCTACTATCGCGGTTGATTGACTGTTTCTATAAGTAACGCGATTGCGTAATGCGTGCACTAATGTGTCACGCAATCGCCACAAAAAAGTGCATTTTCTAACATTCGATTCGAATATGAACTTTGCTTATAACGTCCGAAAACAATTGAACAAGCTAATCGTCTAAGCCCGCACTAGTGAACTGACTAACTGCCAGAAAGCGCAGTAAAACCGGGGCCTTCGCAGGGCTTGTTTTTTCTCCCGTAGTTGGCGTAGAGTTTGTCCACTGTGTTTGCATGGGTCAGCTTGGAATCGTGACCTGGGCAGTAGCCTACAAGTTAGCTACATCCCGTTCGACGTCTTCTTACTCTCCTGCAACCAGCCCCAGTACTCTTTCATGTGAAGGAGACTGTCATTAATTTTTGCGTCAAAGGAAATAAGAAATGTCCACACGTCAGAGCGGTACCGTCAAGTGGTTTAACGACGAGAAAGGTTTTGGTTTTATCACTCCAGAAAGCGGTCCGGATCTGTTCGTGCATTTCCGCGCCATTCAGGGCAACGGCTTCAAAAGCCTGAAAGAAGGCCAGAAAGTGACCTTCGTTGCTGTGCAAGGCCAGAAAGGCATGCAGGCTGACGAAGTACAAGCAGAAGCCTGATTTCTGTTACGAAAAAGCCCCTGATATTGATATCAGGGGCTTTTTTGTGCGCGCGAATCCGTAAAATGGCGCTTCACTTTGCGTCCAGAGGCTGCCATGTCGAAAAACCTGCTCACCCCACAGGGCGATTTTCCTGCCGTTGGCCTGGGCCGTCGTCTGGCAGCGATGTTCTATGACTTTCTGCTGTGCACCGCTCTGCTGATCGTCACCGGATTTATTTACAAGTTGATCCAGGCAGCGATCATTGGCGAAGAGCGCCTGCGTGTGATGACCGATGCCGGGCAACTGGACGGTGATCCGCTCTACTCGACGGTGCTGGTATTGGTGCTGTTCGGATTCTTTGCCAAGTTCTGGACCCATGGCGGGCAGACACTGGGCATGCAGGTGTGGGGCATTCGCGTGCAGAACGCAAATGGCACCGCGATCAGCCTGTGGCAGGCGCTGTTGCGGTTCATGGTGTCGATTGCGTCGTGGTTGTGCGTGGGGCTGGGATTCTTCTGGTCGCTGTACGACAAGCAGAAGCGCACGTGGCATGACATCTATTCCGATACACGCCTCGTCCGGGTCCCGAAGAAGACCAAATAATTTCCAGACGCCGAATACCACTGTAGGAGTGAGCCTGCTCGCGATAGCGGTGTGTCAGTCAACATATTCGTTGTTTGACACGCCGCTATCGCGAGCAGGCTCACTCCTACAGGTTTTGTGTTGTGTCTGAAAGAGCTCAGGCGTTACCGGCCAGCTTCATCCGCGCTGCCTGGGTGAAGTCGAGCATGCGCTTCAGCGGCCGGATCGCCTGCGGAATCAACGCCGGATCAACAAAGATCTCGTTCGTGCCGTCCTTCAAGCTCTTGAGCGTGCGCTCAAGGGTGTTCATGGCCATCCACGGGCAATGTGCGCAACTGCGGCACGCAGCGCCGTTACCGGCGGTTGGCGCCTCGATGAAAACCTTGTCCGGGCACAACTGCTGCATCTTGTAGAAGATGCCACGGTCGGTGGCGACGATCAGGGTCTTGTTTGGCAGGCTCTGCGCGGCAGCAATCAACTGGCTGGTGGACCCGACGGCGTCCGCCAGCTCGATCACCGACGTTGGCGATTCCGGGTGCACCAGAATCGCGGCGTCCGGGTACAGCGCCTTCATGTCTTCGAGCTGTTTGGACTTGAACTCCTCGTGAACGATGCACGCACCGTCCCAGAGCAGCATGTCGGCGCCGGTCTTGCGCTGAATGTAGGTGCCCAGGTGCTTGTCAGGGCCCCAAATGATCGTCTCGCCGTTGTCCATCAGGCTTTCGACGATCTCCAGTGCGCAACTTGAAGTCACCACCCAGTCAGCCCGTGCTTTAACAGCAGCGGAGGTATTGGCGTAGACCACCACCGTACGCTCCGGGTGCTGATCGCAGAACGCCGAGAACTCATCAACCGGGCATCCCAGGTCCAGCGAGCAGGTCGCCTCCAGCGTTGGCATCAGCACGCGTTTTTCCGGGTTGAGAATCTTCGCGGTCTCGCCCATGAACTTCACGCCGGCCACCACCACGGTCTTCGCCGGGTGAGCATTGCCGAAGCGGGCCATTTCCAGGGAGTCAGAGACACAGCCACCGGTTTCTTCGGCCAGAGCCTGAATCACCGGATCGCAATAAAAGTGAGCCACCAGCACCGCGTCCTGAGCCTTGAGCTCGGCGGCGATGGCAGAACGGTAATAAGCCTCTTCCTCGGCCGTCAGCGGTTTGGGCTGTTTGGCATCGAGGTGGGCTTGAACCAGAAGGCGTTCGGAAATCTGCGTCATGTTCGCAAGACCTGCAGGCGCGTTCGCGCGAAAGTCGAGTATACACCCGGCTCCGGACCGCTTGAGGGTACCGCCGGGAGAGTGAGTATTATCAGGCACGGACAGCATTGAAGCTGCGCAAGGCTACAGAATATCCCGTTGATACAAAAGATGATTCTGACCTGCGTCAGCGCTGCAGGTATCGAAACGACGCAGGTCCGAATTGCAGGCAAAAAAAAACCCGGAAATCCTCACTTTCGTGGGCCTTCCGGATTTTCTAAACCGCCAAATATGGTGGGTCGTGTGGGATTCGAACCTACGACCAATTGGTTAAAAGCCAACTGCTCTACCAACTGAGCTAACGACCCGCTGTGTGGTGGCGCGTATAATACTGATTTTTAAGGACTATTCAACACCTTTTTGAAAATAATCAAAAATAAGGTGTTGGGTCACTCACACCAGCGGCCGCAAAGCCTTCTGCGCGCAGCCGGCAGCTGTCGCATTTACCGCACGCGCGGCCTTCATCGTCGGCCTGATAGCAGGACACGGTGAGGCCATAATCAACGCCAAGCTTCACGCCCGCCTGAACGATCTGCGCCTTGCTCAGGTTCTGCAACGGTGCCTGGATGCGGAAACCATTGCCTTCCACGCCCGCCTTGGTCGCCAAATTGGCCATGCGCTCAAACGACTCGATGAACTCGGGACGGCAATCCGGGTAACCGGAATAGTCCACGGCGTTGACACCAATAAAGATGTCGCGCGCGCCGAGCACTTCAGCCCAGCCCAGCGCCAACGATAAGAACACTGTGTTGCGCGCCGGCACGTAAGTGACCGGAATGCCTTCGCCCAGTTCTTCCGGGATATCGATACTGCTGTCGGTCAGCGCCGAACCGCCCATGCCATTCAGGTTCAGGCCAATGACTTTGTGCTCAACCACGCCCAGGTCGCGGGCGACGCGTGCAGCCGCGTGCAATTCGGCATGGGAACGCTGACCGTAATCGAAGCTCATGGTGTAGCAGCTGTAGCCTTCGGCGCGAGCCATGGCCACAACGGTCGCCGAATCCAGGCCGCCGGACAGCAGGATGACCGCACGTTTTCCAGTGGAGTTCAGTTGTTCGGTCATATCAGCGCCCCGGCTCGTCATTCCACAAATATTTATGCAACTGTAATTGCAACCGCACCGGCAGGTTGTCCGCCACCACCCAGTCCGCCAGATCGCGAGCATTGAGGTCATGGTGACTTGGGGAAAACAGCACTTCGCCGGCACGCCGATCGAGACCGTACTGAATCAGTTTGGAGACGGCCCAGTCATAGTCGTCGCGCGAGCAGATGACAAACTTCACCTGATCGTTGGGCGTCAGCAGTTCGATGTTCTCGTAACGGTTGCGATGGGCTTCTTTCGAATCCGGCGTCTTCAGATCGACAACGCGACTGACGCGCGGATCGACAGCCGAGACGTCGAGGGCGCCGCTGGTTTCCAGCGAGACCTCATAACCGGCATCACACAACTGTTTGAGCAAAGGAATGGCATTGGGCTGTGCCAGCGGCTCACCGCCGGTGACACAGACGTAGCGCGGGCGAAATCCGGCCACTTGCTCGAGAATGTCGTCGAGGGTACGCACGGTACCGCCACTGAAGGCATAGGCGCTGTCGCAGTATTGGCAACGCAATGGGCAACCGGTCAGGCGCACAAAAACCGTGGGCAGCCCGGCAGTCCGCGTTTCCCCCTGCAAAGAGTAGAAAACTTCGGTGATTCTCAATGTGTCTTGCATAGTCGCCACGGGCGTAACAGCTAAACAGGCTGTCCGCCTCCGTCAGGCACTTCAGGTAATCCCGCCAACGCGCGGACCACAAGAAGCGTGTTTCAGAAAAAGGGCGTGAATTCTAACGAAAAAACCCGCGACAAGCGCGGGTTTCTTCCAAACGGGTCAAGCCTGCTTACATGCGTTGCAGATCGCGTTGGGCCAACTGAGCGGCGGAGGTACCCGGATATTGGGCCACCACCTGCTGCAGAATGCCTTTGACCTTGTCGGTATGACCGAGGCGGCGCTCTACATCAGCCAGCTTGTACAGCGAATCCGGCACTTTGGCGTGCTTGGGATACAGCTGCGAAACCTTGGCGAAAGCCTGGCCTGCGCCTTGCAGATCGCCTTTGGCCAGATTCACTTCGCCTAACCAGTACTGAGCGTTGCCCGCGTATTGGCTGTTCGGGTATTTGCGCAGGAAAGCGGCAAAAGCCTGGCTGGCCTTGTCAAAATCCTTGGCTTTGATCAGGTCGAAAGCGGCATCGTAATACAGCTTTTCCTTGGCCGGATCACCCGGTTCGCTACTTGCAGCAGGTGCCTGGGCAGCAGCCCCGGCGCCAGCGGCAGCACCGGCAGCAGCACTTGCATCGCCACCGGCAGAAGAATTCTCAGGAGTCGCGGCAGGTGCAGCACCGGATCCTATGCGCCGATCAAGATCCTGGTATCGCTCCAGGGATTCCTGCTTCATGCGCGCAACTTGATTCTGCAGTTCTTCGATCACACCTTGCTGGCGCGATATCTGATCCTGCATTTGTTGCAGTTGGTTGAACAGCATGCCTTGTGCCGAGGCAGGGGCCGAAGCCGCTCCCCCGGCATAGGCGCCGTTCGTACCGTAACCTGCAGGCGGATAACTGCTCCCGCTATTGTTATAACCGGAGTTGTCATCGACCACAGGAACCGCAGCCCACGCCGCAAGCGGCGCGAGGCTGAGAGCCAGAACAGTTACAGCACGACGGCACGTTCGCATATCGAATTACTTACGCAGTTCGACGCGACGGTTTTGAGCCCAGGACTGCTCGTCGTTGCCGGTAGCAACTGGACGCTCTTCGCCGTAGGAAACCAGTTCCAGCTGAGCTGGGGAAACACCTTGCAGTACCAGGTAGCGCTGAACGGCTTTCGCACGACGCTCGCCCAGTGCCATGTTGTACTCACGAGTACCACGTTCGTCGGTGTTGCCTTCCAGAACAACGCGAGCGCCGTTTGCTTTCAGGTCTTTGGCGTGAACGTCCAGAGCGCGCATGGCTTCTGGCTTCAGGTCCGAGCTGTCGTATTCGAAGTAGAAGGTGGTGATTGCGCGCAGAGCAGCTTCTTCGCTCAGGGAACCGTCAACGGCACCAGTGTTTGCGCCGTAACCAGCGTTTGGATCAACAGCGCCTTCACCGGCGTTGTCGCCGCCTTTGGACGAGCAACCTACAGCTACAGCCATGGCCAGAGCCAGCGCAGCAAATTTACCAAACTTCAGCATTTCCATCGTGAAACTCCTAATGAACCCCAGTGTGTTAAGTAAAACGTGTAGCGCCCGCTCACTTCAGGTAAGGGGACCAGGACGGTTCTCTGACTTCGCCTTGAGCGGTAGGAAGCGGGAGCCTAACGCGTCCATTAATGGACACGAGCATCAAGACTCCCCGGCCCTGTTGGCGGGTGGCGTAGATTACCATGGTGCCGTTGGGCGCAACAGTAGGTGACTCGTCCAGAGTGCTATCAGTGAGGATCTTTACACTACCTCGCTGCAGATCCTGAGCTGCCACCTTGAAATTGGTGAAGCCATCCTGACGATGAATCATCACCAAAGTCTTTTCATCTGCCGAAAGTTTCGGGTTGGCGTTGTAGTTACCTACAAACGTCACACGCTCGGCACCACCGCCACTGGCGCTGGTTTTGTAGATCTGAGGCTTGCCGCCGCGGTCCGAGGTGAAATAGATGGTCGAACCATCCTTGCCCCAGTACGGTTCGGTGTTGATGCCAGGACCTGCGGTCACTCGGGTGATCTGGCGCGAAGCCAGGTTCATCACGTAAATGTCCGGGTTACCGTCTTTGGACAGTACGAATGCCAGGCGATCGCCGTTCGGCGACCAGGCTGGTGCACCGTTCAGGCCTTCGAAGTTGGTGATCTGCTCACGGCGACCGGTGTCGATGTTCTGCATGAAGATGCGCGGACGCTTCTGCTCGAACGATACGTAAGCAATGCGCTTGCCATCCGGTGCGAAACGCGGCGACAGGATCGGCTCGCGCGATTGCAGCAGAGTCACGGCACGGGCACCGTCATAGTCAGAACGTTGCAGGGTGTAACGCGTGTTCTTCTCGGAGAAGCGTTCAGCCGTCACATACAGCAGGCGAGTCGAGAACGCACCTTCAATACCGGTCAGCTTCTGGAACGACTGATCAGAGATGAAGTGCGCCATGTCGCGCAGTTGCTCGGTGGTACCAGAAACACTGCCGTCAGCCACTTTCTGTTCGGTGGCCACGTTGAACAGCGCCCACTGCACTTGCAGGCGACCGCCGGCTGGCGCAATGCTGCCCACCATCATGTATTGAGCACCCACCGCCTTCCAGTCACGGAAGATGATTTCGCTCGGCTGGCTTGGCTGGCTGATCATGTTTTGCTTTGGAATCGGCGAGTAGTAGCCCGAGTTACGCAAATCGTTACCAATGATTTCTGCCATGTCGTCCGGCAGCACAGCACCGCCCTGCATACCGAACGGTACAACGGCGATCGGAGTAGCCCGATCGCTGCCGCTGGTAACCAGAATGTTCTTTTCATCCGCCATCGCGATCCCTGCCATGCAGCAGATCACGACCAGCATTCCTCGAAGAAGGTTTCTCACAAGGCTAGATCCTCAGGTGTGAATGTCATCTTGAATGAACGATACGGAGCGAAATCGCTCGGCTTCATTCCCTGCATTTCTGTCAAACGTCCAATATTCTTCACTGCCGCGACTGCCGATGCATCGAACGGACCGTCGCCACTGGACTTGGCCACGCTGACCGAAGTCACCGTACCGTCCGGCAACATGCCGATTTGCAGCACGACCGTCATGCCTTTGCGTGCCGAAGGTGGACGAGCCCAACCTTCTGCCGCTCGCGCACGAATCAGGTCATCGAAACTGCCCGCGACTTCGTCACCCTGCTCATCGGCCAAGGCCTGCTGGCGCTGCGGCGTGTCGGAAAGCAGATCGGCCAAGGCCTGAGCCTTTTTGTCTTCGGTCGATTTACGTGCCGCATCCTGCGCTTTCTTCTTCGCAGCATCGGCAGCAGCTTTCTTCTTCGCTTCGTCGGCGATTTTCTTCTTCGCCTCTTCAGCTTCAGCTTTCTTCTTGGCGTCTTCGGCGGCTTTCTTCTTCGCGTCTTCGACGATCTTCTTCTTGGCTTCTTCAGCAGCGGCTTTCTTGGCCTCTTCTTCAGCAGCCTTTTTCGCTTCTTCTTCAGATTTCTTCTTGGCTATATCAGCCAATTGTTTCTCTTCAGCCTTCTTGGCTTCGGCGGTCTTCTTGGCTTCGTCGGCTTTTTTGGCTTCGTCAGCCTTTTTCGCCTCGTCTGCTTTCTTCGACTCGTCGGCCTTCTTGGCTTCCTCGGCTTTTTGAGCCGCTTCTTCTTTCTTTTGTTCCGCAGCGGCCTTGATCTCTTCCTGCTCGACCTTCTTCTGCTCCATCTGCTCGACTTCGGTCTGGCGCGCGGCGGATTTCTTCGCCTCACCCGCAATCTTCTGATTGGTCTGGGTGGTTGCCTGACTTTTCGATTTCAGTTGGTAGAGGGTCGCCTGGACAATCGGTTTGGCCGGCGGCAGCTCTGGTGTAAAGGCAAAACTGACGAACAGCATGCCGAACACCAGCACGTGCAGGACAATTGCCAGAACACTAGGCCAGAAGTAGCTTTCCGAGGCGGACGGCTCTCGCTGTTGCTGCATCAGGGGGCCTCGGTAATCAAACCAACATTACCGACCCCGGCTTTCTGCAACCCGCCCATGGCGCCCATGACGGAACCGTAGTCGACGGTCTTGTCACCGCGGATGAAGACCTGGGTACGCTTGCCGCCTTCAGTGCCGGCACGAATGATCTTGGTCACCGCGTCGGTCATTTGCGGCAGGGTCATGGCCCTGTCCTGTTGCTTCTCGGTATCGACTTCGCTGCCAAGATTCCAGTAGTAGGTCTTGTCAGCCTTGATCGAAATGGTCAGGACCTGAGTGTTGTTGTCCTGCGGCAAGGCTTCGCTGGAAACCTTGGGCAGATCAACTTTCACGCCCTGATTGAGCATCGGCGCGGTCACCATGAAGATAACCAGCAGCACCAACATCACGTCGATGTAAGGCACCACGTTCATCTCGGCGACCGGCTTGCGCTTTTTGCGAGCTCGAGCGATTAAAGCCATTGGAAATTACCTGCTTATTCTTCGCTGGTGTGCACTTTGCGGTGCAGGATCGCCTGGAATTCATCGGCGAAGGTGTAGTAGCGGCCCAGCAAGGTTTCGCTGCGAGCGGCGAAACGGTTGTAAGCGATAACCGCAGGGATCGCGGCGAACAGACCGATCGCGGTGGCGATCAGGGCTTCGGCGATACCCGGGGCCACAGTGGCCAGGGTTGCTTGCTGGGCGCTGGCCAGACCGCGGAAGGAGTTCATGATGCCCCACACCGTACCGAACAGACCGATGTACGGGCTGACCGAACCGACGGTGGCGAGAAACGGCAGGCTCTGCTCAAGTTTCTCTTCCTCGCGGGAGATGGCCACGCGCATGGCACGGGCCACACCTTCCATTACCGCTTCAGGATCGACACCTGGCTGCTGACGCAGACGGGAGAATTCCTTGAAACCGGCGCGGAAGATCTGCTCCACACCCGAATCCGGATCAGGGTTGCTGCCCGCCTGACGGTACAGCTTGGACAGATCGATACCCGACCAGAAGCGCTCTTCGAAGCTCTCCAGGGCGCGTCGACCGGCGCGCAGCAGATTGCTGCGCTGAAAGATCATGATCCATGAGGTCACCGATGCGGCCACCAGAGTCAACATTACCAACTGCACCACGATGCTGGCATTGCTGACCAGGCTCCACATGGAGGAATGGTCGACGACGTTAGCTTCCACGCTTTATCTCCTGCTTTGAGTGTGTACCCGGGCCGACCGCGTCGGCGAAGGCCGCACGCAGGTCTTCGGGAAGGGCCCGGGGTTTCAAACTGTTAGTGCGCACACAGGCCACCAAAAACTGCCCTTCACAGAGCAGCACATTATCCGTTGCCCGCCTGACCTGCTGTTTGAAGCGCAGGCTGACCCGGTTCAATTCGATTACATCAGCGCTTACCAGCAGCTCGTCGTCCAGTCGCGCCGGCGCGTGATAGCGCGCTTCGCTGGAATGCACGACAAACAACAGGTCCTCCCCGGCAAGCGCAGATTGGGCAAAGCCCAGTTCGCGGAGCCGCTCGGTTCGAGCCCGTTCCATAAACTTGAGGTAATTAACGTAATACACGATGCCGCCCGCATCGGTGTCCTCGTAATAAACGCGACAACGATGTGCGAACGGCCCAAGCCCGTTTTGCGCGCGCATACTCTAGTGCTTACTCCTCGGGTTGCCAATCCGGCCAGGCAACTGTTTTTCATGGTTTCAGAGCTTTACCGCAAAAGTACCGTCCTATGACCGTACAAACCCTGAATAAATCGACAAAAATTGTGTATCAATCGTCCACGGCATCGAGAAACTCGTCTGCCACGGGCATTTCACCCATTCGTGACGGAATGTTTAAACCGAAGTGCAGGTACGCATGGCGCGTCACCACCCTGCCCCGTGGTGTGCGCATGATGTAACCCTGCTGAATCAGATACGGCTCCAGCACATCTTCAATCGTGTGGCGTTCCTCGCTGATTGCAGCGGCGAGGCTGTCGATGCCGACCGGGCCGCCATCGAATTTCTCGATCATGGTCAACAGCAGACGCCGATCCTGATGATCAAAACCGTGTTCGTCGACGTCCAGCAGGTTCAACGCCAGGTCCGCCACCGCTTTGGTGATATGGCCCTTGGCGCGGACTTCGGCGAAGTCACGCACGCGGCGCAACAGACGGTTGGCGATTCGCGGCGTGCCCCGGGCGCGACGAGCAATCTCGAAAGAACCTTCCGGATCCAGCGGCAGACCGAGAATGGCTGCCGAACGGCTGACAATCGTCGCCAGGTCGGCCGTACTGTAGAACTCAAGACGCTGGACAATACCGAAGCGGTCACGCAACGGGTTGGTCAGCATGCCGGCGCGAGTGGTTGCGCCCACCAAAGTGAACGGCGGCAGATCAAGTTTGATCGAACGCGCGGCTGGCCCTTCACCGATCATGATGTCGAGCTGGAAATCTTCCATCGCCGGGTACAGCACTTCTTCAACGATCGGCGACAGGCGATGGATTTCGTCGATAAACAGTACGTCGTGCGGCTCAAGATTGGTCAGCAATGCGGCCAGATCACCCGGACGCTCAAGTACCGGACCGGACGTGCTCTTGATCGACACGCCCATTTCCTGGGCAATGATGTTCGCCAGCGTAGTCTTGCCCAGACCCGGCGGTCCGAAGATCAGTGTGTGGTCGAGGGATTCGCTACGGCCACGGGCGGCCTGGATGAACAGCTCCATCTGCTCGCGCACGGTCGGCTGGCCAATATAGTCGGCCAGACTAACCGGGCGAATCGCGCGGTCCTGGACTTCTTCGCGCTCGCGCGGACTGTGCGCGGCGGCGATCAGACGATCAGCTTCAATCACTTAAATCATTCCCTTCAGGGCGCGGCGGATCAGGTCTTCACTGCTCAAATTCTTGTCCTTGATGGCGGTAATCGCCTTGCTCGCTTCCTGCGGTTTGTAGCCCAGGGAAATCAGCGCGCTGACCGCATCGTTCTCAGCGGTATTGACCGGAGCCGGGCCGTCCGGCTGATTCGGTACGAGCGCGAACATGGCCGGCGTAGTCTCCCAGGCCTTGAAGCGATCTTTCAGCTCGACCAGCAGACGCTCGGCGGTTTTCTTGCCGACACCCGGCACTTTGGTCAACGCCGAGGTGTCCTGCGACTGCACGCAGCGAATCAGTTCGTCGACTTCCAGACTCGACATCAAGGCCAAGGCCAACTTCGGCCCGACACCATTGAGACGGATCAATTCGCGAAAAAAGTCTCGCTCACGCTTGCCGGCAAAACCATAGAGTAACTGCGCGTCTTCGCGTACGACCAAATGGGTGTGCAGGGTCAGTGGTTCACCGACCGACGGCAAACGATAAAGGGTGGTCATGGGCACTTCCAGCTCATACCCGAGGCCGTTTACATCCAGAATCAGGTGCGGCGGCTGTTTCTCAGCCAGGGTGCCGCGCAAGCGTCCAATCACGTTTCAGATCCTTGAGCGTTGGCCAGCCGTGGGCTGGCGACAGTCAGAGCGAAAGACTCGGGCCGGCAACACAGGCGCGAAAGTCCACACTCCACAAATTTGATGCTGATGCTATCAGAGACGCAGGCGCCCGCCACGACTGCGTGCCGTTCCCAAACCGTGCGGCAGCAGACTGGAGCGTGTGTGCGCATGGCAAATGGCAATGGCCAGGGCGTCCGAGGCATCGATTTGCGGTTTGCTGGTCAGCTTGAGCATGTGCATGACCATCATCTGCACCTGCTCTTTATTGGCGGCGCCAGTGCCGACCACCGCCTGTTTGACCTGAGTGGCGGTGTACTCGGCAATCTCCAGACACTCTTCGGCGCCGGCAACAATCGCTGCGCCGCGCGCCTGCCCGAGCTTCAACGCCGAGTCGGCGTTTTTCGCCATGAACACCTTTTCGATGCCCATGGTCACCGGGCCGTAAGTCTGAATGATTTCTCGAACACCGCGATAAACGATTTGCAAACGCTCGTGCAGTTCGCCCGCACCGGTACGAATGCAGCCCGAAGCCACATAAATACAACCGCCACGCCCGGTATCGCGAACAATCCCGTAACCGGTGATACGCGAACCGGGGTCGATACCAAGAATTAAAGTCATAACGCCTGCAGATTCGGTAAAAGCACGATTTTCAAATCAACCCATAACAAATGTGGGAGCGAGCCTGCTCGCGAAAGCGGTTTCATCATCAGCAACGATGTTGCCTGAAAATCCGCCTTCGCGAGCAGGCTCGCTCCCACATTGAATCGTAGCCGCTCTTAACCGAGCTGAGCGGCCACGTCTTCCGGAATGTCCGCGTTGGAGTAGACGTTCTGCACGTCATCCAGATCCTCAAGCATGTCGATAAGCTTGAGCACCTTCTCCGCGCCTTCCAGATCCAGTTCGGCGCTGGTGGTCGGCTGCATGACGATTTCCGCGTCATCACCCTTGAAACCCGCAGCTTCCAGCGCGTTACGCACCGCATAGAAACTGGTGAACGAGGTGAACACGTCGATCGAACCGTCTTCGTGTGCAACCACGTCATCGGCATCGGCTTCCAGCGCCGCTTCGGTCAATGCGTCTTCATCGACGCCCGGTGCGAAGCTGATCTGGCCTTTGCGCTCGAACAGGTACGCCACCGAACCGTCGGTGCCGAGGTTGCCACCGCACTTGCTGAACGCATGGCGCACGGCTGCAGCGGTACGGTTGCGGTTGTCGGTCATGCACTCGACCAACACCGCTACGCCGCCCGGGCCGTAACCTTCGTAGGTCAGTTCTTCAACGTTGTCCGCTTCGGTGGCACCGGCGCCACGCGCGACGGCGCGGTCGATGATGTCGCGACTCATGTTCGCGCTCAGCGCTTTATCCAGCGCCAGACGCAAACGCGGGTTGGAGCCCGGATCACCGCCGCCCTGACGGGCCGCAACGGTCAGTTCGCGGATCCACTTGGTGAAGATCTTGCCCCTTTTGGCATCCTGACGTTCTTTGCGGTGCTTGATGTTCGCCCACTTGGAATGACCAGCCATAACTCGCTCCGAATTCTCTTTGAAACGTTGCCCGCCCTGCTCATGCAGCGGCCAGCAAACAAAAAATCTCGACCTGCTCTCTATAGATAGAAAAAAGGCGCATCCGAAGATGCGCCTTCAGGCCCGTCTTACTCAGCCTTTGGCGTTTCGCGCAAACGAATGTGCAGCTCGCGCAGTGCCTTGGCATCCACCACACCCGGCGCTTGCGTCATCACGTCAGCAGCACTCTGGGTTTTCGGGAAGGCGATCACTTCACGAATCGACTGGGCGCCGGTCATCAGCATCACCAGACGGTCCAGACCGAAGGCCAAGCCACCGTGCGGCGGCGCACCGTACTTCAGCGCGTCGAGCAGGAAGCCGAATTTCTCTTCCTGTTCCGCTTCGTTGATGCCCAGCAGACGGAATACCGACTGTTGCATCTCTTTGCGGTGGATACGGATCGAACCGCCACCCAACTCGGTGCCGTTCAGGACCATGTCGTACGCGCGGGACAGAGCGCCAGCCGGGTTGGCTTCGAGCTCTTGCGGCGTGCACTTCGGCGCGGTGAACGGGTGGTGCAGCGCGGAGAAGCTGCCGTCGTCGTTTTCTTCGAACATCGGGAAGTCGACAACCCACATCGGTGCCCACTCACAGGTCAGCAGCTTGAGGTCGTGACCGAGCTTGATACGCAGTGCGCCCAAGGCTTCGCTGACGATCTTGGCCTTGTCGGCGCCGAAGAACACGATATCGCCGTCAACTGCACCCACGCGATCGAGGATGGCGTTGAGGTTTTCCAACGGGATGTTTTTCACGATCGGCGATTGCAGACCGTCAACACCGGCAGCACGCTCGTTGACCTTGATGTACGCCAGGCCCTTGGCACCGTAGATGCCGACGAACTTGGTGTAATCGTCGATCTGCTTGCGTGGCATGCTTGCCCCGCCTGGAACGCGCAGTGCGGCGATACGGCATTTCGGATCATTGGCCGGGCCGCTGAACACTTTGAAATCGACTTCTTTCAGTTGATCGGCAACGTCGACCAGTTCCAGCGGGTTACGCAGGTCTGGCTTGTCGGAACCGTAGCGGCGCATGGCTTCTTCGAAAGTCATGTGCGGGAAGTCGCCGAATTCCAGACCCAGCACTTCCTTGAACAGGTTGCGGATCATTTCTTCGGTCAGGCCCATGATCTCTTTTTCATCGAGGAAGCTGGTCTCGATGTCGATCTGGGTGAATTCCGGTTGACGGTCAGCGCGCAGGTCTTCGTCGCGGAAGCACTTGGCGATCTGGTAGTAACGGTCGAAACCGGCAACCATCAGCAGTTGCTTGAACAGCTGCGGCGATTGCGGCAGGGCGAAGAACGAACCGGCGTGGGTACGGCTTGGCACCAGATAGTCACGCGCACCTTCAGGAGTCGCACGGGTCAGGATCGGCGTTTCAACGTCGAGGAAGCCGTTTTCGTCGAGGAAACGACGAATGCTGGTGGTCATGCGCGAACGCAGGCGCAGCTTCTCGGCCATTTCCGGACGACGCAGGTCGAGGAAGCGATAACGCAGACGGGTTTCTTCACCAACGTCGGAGAACTCGTTCAGCGGGAACGGCGGGGTTTCCGACTCGTTCAGCACTTCCAGTTCGTAACCCAGCACTTCGATCATGCCCGACGCCATGTTGGCGTTGGTGGCACCGGCCGGACGCAGACGCACCTTGCCGGTAATCTTCACCACGTACTCGCTGCGCACGCGATCGGCAGCGGCGAAGCTCTCGGCGCGATCCGGATCGAAAACCACCTGGGCCAGACCGTCACGATCACGGATATCGAGGAAAATCACCCCGCCGTGGTCGCGACGACGGTGAACCCATCCGCAAAGGGTAATTTCCTGGCCTTCCAGGCTTTCGTTCAGTTGGCCGCAATAGTGGCTGCGCATCATGGTCGTGGTTCGCTTCTCGTAATTCGAAAAATTCGGTGGAGCTCCCGTTGCTTTTCAAGCAATGCGGAACTCACGCGTGTCGTTCAACCCGGGGTTGAACCCTAGTCAGATTTGTCGCCACCGGCCAGGTTCTTCTTGGCGCCGGTCTTGAAATCGGTTTCGTACCAACCGCCGCCGCTGAGGCGAAAGCCTGGCATCGACAGTTGTTTCTTGAGCTCTGGCGCCTGACAGGCAGGGCAGTCGACCAGCGGGGCCTCGCTGATCTTTTGAATGGCTTCCAACTGATGACCACAGGAAGCACATTGATAATCGTACATCGGCATGGGGGTGTCTCGGCGATCAGATTGCCACCGCGCGCAGGGCTTTGCGGCGAAAGAGCGGGATTATATCGATTAAATGCGGGCTGTGCAGCCGTAAGACTGCACAGCCCGCAACCTCGTTTGCAACCGCTGCTTCGCGCCGACTCAGCTTCCCTGGCCTGCACTCATCACACAGACCACCCGCACCAGTGCGCTGAAATTTTTAACCCCGCCATGACGCAGATGCACTTCCCGGTCGACGTGGGACAACAGCGAACTGATCGAACAGCTGTTATTCCTGGCCATGTTGCCCAGAATATTCCAGTAAACCTGTTCCAGTCGCAGGCATGTCGCGAATCCGTTCAAACGCACGGATCGAGACAGCGGCTGAACCAATGACATGTCGAACTCGCTGACGAACGGATCGAATTTCAACTCATGCGGCAAGCCGACAACCCTGTCGCTTCGCCTGTCTCCCTCTACCATATCGTTGACACTCCTTTGTCATCTCTGCTGGTTTACAAAGCCACATCCTGAGACTTCATAAAAGCGCAGACGCAAAGTTATATCCAGATGACTTATTGACCATAGCCGTAGGATAAGCCAACGATGCCGGTAAGATTCCGGACTGCCCGCGAGCACGCCCTCAGACGTGCCCTCGGGCCTTGATCAGGCTTCGAGCAACGCACGCAACATCCACGCGGTTTTTTCGTGAACCTGCATGCGCTGGGTCAGCAAGTCTGCCGTTGGCTCGTCACTGACCTTATCGAGGAGCGGGAAGATACCGCGCGCAGTACGAGTCACCGCCTCCTGACCATCGACCAGCTGTCTGATCATGTCCTCGGCACTCGGCACCCCCACCTCCTCCTTGATAGAAGAAAGACGTGCATAAGTGGCATAGGCACCCGGTGCAGGAAAGCCCAGCGCGCGAATACGCTCGGCGATCGAGTCCACGGCAAGCGCCAACTCGTTGTATTGCTCTTCGAACATCAAGTGCAGCGTACGAAACATCGGGCCGGTGACGTTCCAGTGGAAGTTGTGGGTTTTCAGATACAGCACGTAGGTGTCCGACAGCAGACGCGACAAGCCTTCGACGATGGACTTGCGATCTTCTTCACTGATACCGATATCGATTGCCATGTTTACCCCCTAACGGCGATTGAATTCATCCAACAGGTGCAGACCCACTCTAGCAAGGCTGTCGACACCCCGCAGCCCCGATCAGGTGCAGCCACTGCGACAAATCGACCGAGACGATGCCGCTGGCCGGGCTGATTTGAGTAGCCGCAGGCTTTGCTGTTAAATAGGCAGTGTGTCGCCATGCCCCATTTTTCGGGGTGTTGCGCATAGGCTGATGCCGTGAACGTGTCCACCGCCTCTTATTTTGTTCCGAAGCGAACCGTGCGCCTTCAGCTCTTCCTTGTGAGCCGTCATAAACGTGAGCCAATCAAAATGTTGAAAATCGTCCACCTGCTAATGGGCGCAGCGGCATTGCTGCTGTCGTTCATACCCAGCTTGAAATCCGAAGCCGTTCCCTACCTGCAACAACCCGATGCACTTTACCTGGCCTTTTTCGGCCTGCTGAACCTGGTCATCGCTCCAGTAATTCCTTACTGGAACAAAGGCCCGCGTCAGCATCTGCAAAATCTGGTCAGCGCTCTTCTGGTGCTGACCGTCGTCCTGCAAACCTTGACCCTGATCGCCCCGATGCCCGTCATCGCCGGCCAGCCAGCCGTGCTGTTCACCCTGGTGATCGCGCTGGTTGCCGTGGTCTTGCACCTGGCGGTGAGCTTCTATCGTTCTTCACCTGTTGCCGCTCCAACCAGCTATGACATGACCAACCGTGATACCGGTACCGTCAAGTGGTTCAACACCTCCAAAGGCTTCGGCTTTATCTCCCGGGATTCCGGTGATGATATTTTCGTGCACTTCCGTGCCATCCGTGGCGAAGGCCACCGCGTACTGGTCGAAGGCCAGCGCGTGGAATTCTCGGTGATGAACCGGGACAAAGGCCTGCAAGCCGAGGACGTGATCGCCGCCTTGCCGCGTCGCTGATCCAAGGCAATAAAAAACCGCGTGCAGCCTGGCTGTACGCGGTTTTTTTATGTCTTCACTTTCTATTCAAGCAAATGGCTCACTCAATAGTGCGGCGGTGGCGCTTCTTCTTCGAACGATTCGAACTGCCCGACCATCTCTTCCTGACGCTTGAGCAGTGCCGCCATCTGCAATTGCAGGCGATCAACCACACGCTGCTGCGCGACCAGCACGTCGTTCAACGACTGGATGGTGTCATCCTGAAACGCCAGACGGCTTTCCAGATCGGTAACGCGTTGTTCCAGGCTCATGCTTCAGCCCTCCAGAAACGTGAAGTCTTCGGTCAGCACCAGACGCAAGCGTTCGCGAATGGCCGTCACTTGCTCGGCGCTATAAGGCTTGGCCGGGTGTTTGCCCCAGACCGGCGCCGGCCAGGCGGCGTCATCGCGTTTGCGCACAATCACGTGCATGTGCAATTGGCTGACGACATTACCCAGCGTCGCCACGTTCATTTTGTCCGCATCCAGCAAATCCTTGAGCAACTCGGCCAGCGCGGTGGTTTCCAGCCATAACTGCTGTTGATCGGCGACATCCAACTGAAACAACTCGCTGATATCGTCGCGACGAGGCACCAGGATGAACCACGGATAGTTGCTGTCATTGGACAGCAACAGTCGGCAGAGCGGGAAGTCACCGAGGGTCAGCGTGTCCTGTTGAAGTCGTGAATCTAAAGCAAACACTACGCGCACTCCGGCTGATCGACATATTGAGCTTAGCGGCCATCCCGCAGGACGCAGCACCAAGCGACAGACCGGCAGCATACCTGCGATTGCGCCAGCCTTCACGACAGCTGTGCCCTCTTGTCATTCGCCGCACGCCCCGACATGGGACATATACCGACACGTTGCACCAGCAAAGAACCAGGATCGGCAATAAACACACGCAAATGACCGAAAACCCCTGATGCGCTCAAGGTCGCCCACTCACCAAGCTGTGTGATTACAGGACAGCGTGTGTGTTTTTTTGCACCAAAACCGCACAGTGCGTCTACGCTCATGCGTCGAAGCATCCGCCGAATACTCACTCACGGGGTGAACCGGTAACGTTTTTCGCTGTCGTGGGCAGCGGACGCCGTGGCAACACCAATGCAGGAATGGCGTCAAGCCCTTGTAAAAATAGGCTTTGCGCCCCGTATTCATGAGGTTTTTACAGGTAACACGCGCTGTTCAGAAAAATAACCGCACTGACTTTGCGGTTTGTGCACGCTTGTTGCATTCGCACACATATGGACTATAAGCGCACCACACGATGTGGATGCCTCAAGCCCAACAAAAACAGTGGCAGGGTTGCCCGATGGAGATTCAAGTGTTTTGCCAGGGACTCTTTTTTAGCGATGCGAACGGCTAAGAAAACAGCGAAAAAGTTGTAGGCCCGATTGCATCGGTACTGTGAATTTGCGACATCTACACAACCGTTTGCGACAGCGTCGTAAAGAAGGTGAAAGGTTAGATTCGCAAGTATCGCCAACATTGTCGGCGTGATATAAGTTTGCGCCGACACAAAAAGAAAGAGCCGCCCAGATAATAAAACAGGTGGGACGGCAGTACTCTTCTAAAAACCAAAGGAGCAAATCACGATGCGCGTGATGAAGTGGAGCATGATCGCCCTGGCTGTTGCAGCAGGCACCTCGCAGTTCGCAATGGCGTCTTCCCAGGACGAGTCCAAAGGTTTCTTTGGAGACCAGAGCCTGAAACTGAAGACCCGTTTTGAATACATGAACCGTGACTTTAAAAACGGTGCAGGCAACGGCACTTCCGGTACTGCTGGTTATCGCCAGGATTCCGGTCTCAGCCAACTGCTGACTTACGAATCGGGCTTCACTCAAGGCACCGTTGGCTTCGGTCTCGACGCCATGGCAATGGGTTCGGTCAAACTGGACGGCGGCTCGGGCCACCGCGGTAACGGCCTGTTCGCCAACGACAGCGATGGCAACCCGGAAAAATCCCAGGGCAAAATCGGCGGCGCAGTCAAATTCCGCGTATCCGACACCGTTCTGAAATACGGCCAGCAATTCGTTGCCAGCCCGGTATTCGCCACCGACGACAGCCGTCTGCTGCCAGAAGTCGCCACCGGTACCCTGATCACTTCCAAAGAGATCAAAGGTCTGGAACTGAGCGCAGGTCGCTTCACGTCCCTGAGCAAACAAACCGGTATGGGCCGTGACAGCATCGGCGGTCTGCCTGATGAGAACGGCAATGGCGGCAAAGGCCTGACCAACATCAACATCTTCGGCGCCAGCTACTCGTTCACCGATAACTTCACCGGTGCCTTGGCTGCTTCCGACGCTGACGACTACTTCAAGAAGTACTACGTCAACCTGAACTACACCTTGCCAATCAACGACGAGCAGTCGCTGAACTTCGACTTCAACGGCTACCACACCAAAGGCGAAAGCCGCGGTGACCTGGTTGACGCGATCGGCGACGGCACCACTGGTGTGGACAACAACCTGTGGTCCCTGGCCGCTGCTTACAGCATCGGTGCCCACAAGTTCACCCTCGCTCACCAGCGCTCCAGCGGCGACAACGCTTACTACTATGGCGTTGACGGTAACAGCACCATCTTCGTTGCCAACTCCATTCAGATCTCCGACTTCGTGGGCCGCGACGAGCGTTCCTGGCAGGCTCGCTACGACCTGAACATGAAAACCTACGGCGTACCTGGCCTGAGCTTCATGACCCGTTACGTGATGGGTGACCACATCACCACCAACGGTCTGGGTGAAGGCAAGGAAAACGAGTGGAACGCCGAGTCCAAGTACGTGATCCAGGAAGGCCCGGCCAAAGACCTGTCGTTCCGTCTGCGTTATGCCATGTACCGCTCCAACGGCGCGTACAGCGGCTACGCGTCTGACAACAACGACACCCGTCTGATCGTTGAGTACCCACTGAACATCCTTTAATAGAGATGCGCAGCTGACGTACTGTAGAGCCATGCTCTAACAAGAACCGCTCACCTGATTCAGGTGAGCGGTTTTTTTATGCCTGCACTTATTGCATCCCTGCAACAAAGATTAGCCAGCTATCTATTAGCTGGCGAACTTTCACAACAGGCATAAAAAAACCCAAGAGCATGAATGACTCTTGGGTTCTTATTGATTAACTGACTGCAAAGCCAGGTATCAAGGTTGTTACTGTGCTGCTGTTTCCTGAACTACGCGAATCGTCCGCTGCGGAAAAGGAATATCAATACCGGCGGTTTTTAAACGATCACGCGACTGCTCGTTAAACATGAACATCACGTCCCAGTAGTCTGCAGTTTTAACCCACACACGCAGGGAAACTGTGATCGCACTGTCACCCAGCGTCGAAATCACCGCCTGCGGTGCCGGGTCTTTCAGAATACGCTCGTCGTTGGCCAGATCCAGCAGCACTTGACGGGCCTTTTGCAGATCGGCTTCATAATCGACGCCCACATCAAACACAACCTTACGGGTCGGCTGACGGTTGGTGTTGGTGATGATGCCGTTCGACAGGTTGCCGTTAGGCATGATGATGGTCTTGTTATCCCCAGTACGCAGCACGGTATGGAAAATCTGGATACTGTCGACCGTGCCCGCTACGCCTTGCGCTTCGATCCAGTCACCAATACGGAACGGACGAAACAGCAGAATCAGCACGCCGCCAGCGAAGTTCGCCAGGCTGCCCTGCAAGGCCAGACCGATCGCCAGACCGGCAGCACCGATCGCAGCAACAAACGAAGTGGTTTCAACACCGATCATCGAAGCGACGCTGACAATCAGCAGCACCTTGAGAATGATGTTCGCCAGGCTGCTGATAAAACCTTGCAGCGCCAGATCGGCATTACGCAGGGCCAGCAGACCGCCGAGTTTCTGCGTGACCTTGTTGATCAGCCACCAGCCGATGGCCAAAGTAATCACTGCCAGCAGCACGCGGCTGCCGTATTCCATGATCATCGGGATCCACGCCTGGGATGCCTTGACCAGGTTGTCCACCTCAGCATTCAAATCCATGTTCTATCTCCTGATTTCCGGCCATTGGGCACGCGAAAAATAAGCGGCAGAAACCCGCCGGGTGTACACAAAACAATGTGGGAGCGAGCCTGCTCGCGAAGGCGCCGTGTCATTCAGCAATGAGTTGACTGACACACCGCCTTCGCGAGCAGGCTCGCTCCCACAGGTCATCTGACCG
This sequence comes from Pseudomonas sp. 43A, assembly GCF_013363935.1. NCBI lineage: Bacteria > Pseudomonadati > Pseudomonadota > Gammaproteobacteria > Pseudomonadales > Pseudomonadaceae > Pseudomonas > Pseudomonas sp. 43A. The sequence continues at coordinate 1,879,188 of NZ_CP054880.1, read as the reverse complement.
AGCTTAGTCGCGGAAGTTGTTGAACTGCAGGGGCATGCCGAATTCCTTGGCCCGCAGTGCCGCGATGGCCTCTTGCAGGTCATCACGCTTCTTGCCGGTCACGCGCACTTGCTCGCCTTGAATGGCGACCTGCACCTTGAGCTTGGCATCCTTGATGTGGCCGACGATTTTCTTCGCCAGTTCTTTGTCGATGCCTTCCTTGAGGATCGCGTCCTGCTTCATCAGTTTGCCCGATGCATAAGCGTCCTTGACCTCAAGGCACTGTACGTCGATCTTGCGCTTGACCAGCGCCAGCTTGAGGATTTCGATCATCGCTTCCAGCTGGAACCCGGCTTCAGCGGTCAGGCTGACGGTGAGGTCTTTTTCCTTGAACTCGAAGCTGCCTTTGCCTTTCAGGTCATAACGACGATCGAGTTCCTTCACGGCGTTCTCGACCGCGTTGGTGAGTTCGTGTTTGTCCAGTTCGGATACCACGTCGAACGACGGCATGTAATCTCTCCAATAAAAAGGCGCGCTCGATGTGGATGGAGCGCGCTTGGCTTGCGGTTAAAATCGGGCTCATTATAACGGGTCTTTTCCCACCGACACGGCGAGCCGCACATGCCTGTACGCAATCGAGTAAAAAACTGATGTCCACCCCCTGGCATGTACTGGGCGCCGGCAGTCTCGGCACGCTGTGGGCTACACGCCTGGCTCGCGCCGGTCTGCCGGTCAGGCTGATCGTGCGTGATGCCGAACGCTTGCAAAGCTATCAGGCTGCGGGCGGCTTGACGCTGGTGGAGCACGGTGTGGCGAGCACCTATGCGGTTCCCGGCGAAACACCCGATAGTCCCGAGCCAATCCGCCGTTTGCTGGTGGCCTGCAAAGCCTACGACGCCGAAAGCGCCGTCGCCCGCCTCGCCCCACGGCTGACGGCGGACGCCGAACTGATCCTCCTGCAAAACGGCCTCGGCAGTCAGGACGCCGTGGCCAACCGTGTTCCGCTGGCACGCTGCATCAGCGCTTCAAGTACCGAGGGCGCCTTTCGCGATGGCGCCTGGCGTGTGGTGTTCGCCGGCCACGGTTTCACTTGGCTGGGCGACGCTGGGCATCCGGTCGCACCGATCTGGCTGGACGATCTGGAGGCGGCGAAAATTCCCCATGAATGGAGTACCGATATCCTCACGCGGTTGTGGCGCAAACTGGCGCTCAACTGCGCGATCAATCCGTTGACCGTGCTGCACCATTGCCGTAACGGCGGATTGCAGGAACATCACTGCGAAGTCGCTACGCTGTGTGGCGAACTGGTCGAGTTGCTGGAGCGCTGCGGCCAACCGGCTGCAGCAGAAAACCTGCAACAGGAAGTCGAAAGGGTCATCCATGCCACCGCCGCCAATTACTCATCGATGTATCAGGACGTCGCCAATCAGCGCCGTACCGAAATCAGCTATCTATTGGGCCACGCCTGCAAAGTCGCCGCGCGCCATCAGTTGAACCTGCCGCACCTCAAGCAATTGCAGCAACGACTGATCACGCATCTGCGCAGCCTCGGATTGCCCAGCGACTGAGCAGCGGCTACGCTGGCCACTTGTTCCTCTGCTGTGAAAAACCTGATGCCATTGCGCCAGCGCCTCGAAAACCTGCCGGTCGGCCAGAAACTGCTGGCCGCCCTGCTGGTGCTGTTGACCACCGTTCTGCTGGTCGCCAACCTGACCTTTATCAGTGCCGCCTACTACATTTCCCAGGAAAGCATGGCGCCGCAGGCGTTGCAGACCATCGGCCGGCTGATTTCCAACCCCAGTCTGGTCAGCGAAGCCCTGCAATCACCGCAAAGCGCCGAGCGCCTGCTCAAAGAACTCGACAGCTATTCACCACTGCGCGCCGCCGCCCTGTATGACGGCAAGGGCGAACGTCTGGCGCAAGTGCAGCGCGGCGACAAACTGAATCTGCCGGAGCGCTATCGGCACATCGAAGCGTGGCAACTGACCGAATTTCGCAGCAACCAGTTGATCACCCTGCCCCGCCCCGGCACTGCGCCGGGCCACTTGTTGCTGGTGGCCAGCAGCGAACTGCCGATGGCGTTCTACACCGGCACCCTGACCGCGAGCCTTGGCATTCTGATTTTCAGCGTGCTGTTGTGGCTGGTGATTGCCCGGCAGATCAAACGCCTGATCACCCGGCCGATTCATCAGCTTGAGGAATTGTCGCGTCAGGTAACCCGCGAAGAGAACTACGCCCTGCGCGCCTCACGTGGCAATCATGACGAAATCGGCAGCCTCGCCGAGGCGTTCAACACCATGCTGTCGCGCATCGAAGCCCGCGAGCAGCAACTCAAGCGCGCCCGCGATGACTCGCAAGCGGCCTACGATCAAGCCCAGGGGCTGGCCGAGGAAACCCGCCACACCAACCGCAAACTGGAACTGGAAGTCCAGGTGCGCAGCAAGATCGAGAAGAAGCTCACCGGCTTCCAGAACTACCTCAACAGCATCATCGACTCGATGCCCTCGGCGCTGATCGCCCTCGACGAGCAGCTCTACGTGACCCAGTGGAACCAGGAAGCCAGTGCCCTCTCCGGCACACGACTGGACGAGGCACTGAACCAACCAATCTTTCTCGCCTTCGAACCGCTCAAGCCGTTTCTGCCGCAACTCAAGCAGACCGTCGAGCAGCACACCGTGGCGAAAATCGAGCGAGTGACGTGGTTCAAGGACGATGAACCGAAGCATTACGCACTGACGTTCTATCCCCTGATGGGCGGTGCCGGGCGGGGAGTGGTGATCCGTATCGATGACATCACCCAGCGCCTGTCGCTGGAGGAAATGATGGTGCAGTCGGAAAAAATGCTCTCGGTCGGTGGCCTCGCCGCCGGCATGGCCCATGAAATCAACAACCCGCTGGGCGCGATCCTGCACAACGTGCAGAACATCCGGCGACGCCTGTCCGCCGACCTGCCGAAGAACCTCGAAACCGCCGAGCAACTGGGCATTGAACTGGACACGGTAAACCGCTATCTGCAGGGCCGCGAAGTACCGCAACTGCTCGACGGCATCCAACAGGCCGGCGCCCGCGCGGCGAAAATCGTCACGCACATGCTCAGCTTCAGCCGTCGCAGCACCCGACAAATGGCGCCGTGCGACTTACCGGCATTGATCGATCAAGCAGTGGAAATCGCTGGCAACGACTTTGATCTGGCCATCGGCTTCGACTTCAAGGGCCAGGCGATCATCCGTCAGTTCGACCCGGCGCTCGGTCCGGTGCCGGGCACCGCCAATGAACTTGAGCAAGTGCTGCTCAACCTGTTGAAAAACGCCGCGCAGGCCATCCATCAGCGTGAAGACGACAGCGAACCGGGACGGATCATCCTGCGCACCAAGCTCAATCCACCGTGGGCCGAAATCCAGGTCGAGGACAACGGCATCGGCATGAGCGAGAACGTGCGCAAACGCACCTTCGAGCCGTTCTTCACCACCAAGGAAATCGGTCAGGGCACCGGCCTTGGCTTGTCGGTGTCGTACTTCATCATCACCAATAATCACAAAGGACAGATGGAGGTGCAGTCGGCACCGGGCCAAGGCACCTGTTTCACCTTGCGCCTGCCGTTGACGCAACCGCTGCCCTTCGCTGCCGAAACCAATCAATTATCGAGGTAACCCATGGGCTTTCGCCTGTCGAAAATCTACACCCGCACCGGTGACAAAGGCGAAACCGGCCTGGGCGATGGCCGCCGCGTGCCCAAGGATCACCCGCGCATCGAGGCAATCGGCGAGGTCGATACGCTGAACAGTCAGGTCGGCGTGTTGCTGGCCGGGTTGCTGGCCGAGCGCGACACGTATCCCGGGCTGAATGAACTGATCGAGGTGTTGGCGCCTTGTCAGCATCGGCTGTTCGATTTGGGTGGCGAGTTAGCGATGCCGGAGTATCAGGCATTGAACGCGGCAGAAATCGAACGGCTGGAAACTGCGATCGATCTGTGGAATGAAGAGCTGGGGCCGCTGGAGAATTTCATTCTTCCGGGCGGGTCGATGCTGATTGCGCAGGCGCATGTGTGCCGGAGTCTGGCGAGGAGTGCCGAGCGGCGCTGTCAGCATTTGAATGCGCTGGAGCCGTTGGCCGGGGTTGGGCTGGCGTATATCAATCGGTTGTCGGATTTGCTGTTTGTCGCGGCGCGGTTGATTGCGCGGCGGCAGGGGATTGCGGAGATTCTTTGGCAACCGGCGGTAAAACCTGCAGAAAAGTAGCGCCTCACAGGCCGCCTTCGCGAGCAAGCTCGCTCCCACAGTTGATTGGGTTCATCCAGTTGGAATGCAGTCAAATGTGGGAGCGAGCTTGCTCGCGAAGAGGCCAGCAGCCTTTACAGAGAATCAGGCCAGAACGCGCGAATCCCCGCGACACCCTGCGCGCCAACGCCCCAAGCCTTCTCGCGCTCAGCCGGACCAACCCCGCCCAACAGAAACACCGGCTTACTAAAGCCTTCGATCAACGTTGAAGCCTGCTCCCAGCCCAACGGCTGGGCATCCGGGTGCGTCAAAGTCGGCTGCACCGGCGACAGCGTGACGAAATCCACGCCCATCTGCTCTGCCAGCGCCAGTTCTTCAACGTTGTGGCACGACGCCGCCAACCAGCGCTCCGCCGGTAACGGCCGCCCCGCCGCCGCGTATTTGCGCAGCTGTGCAGAGGTGATGTGCCAGCCGGCAGACGGGAAATCGCCGAGCCACTCGAACGGCCCCTTGATCATCAACTGCGCCTTCCCGGCACACAGCCCGGCCGCATCGACAGCCAGATCGCGATATTTGGGGTCATAGCCGTTCGGCGCGCGCAACTGGATCAGTTTGATCCCACCGGCAATCGCCTTCTGGATACCGCGCAGTAGAGCCGGGGTTTCCAGATCCTCAGGAGTAATCAGGTACTCCGCCGGCAAACGCGCCGCCGCAACGATCGGCTGGTTGGCGGCCGGGAATTCGTAGCTCGCCAGTTCCTTCGCCGAGACCCAGGCCAACGGCTGCCCTTCAGCACCGTGCGGCTCGCCGGTGAATGCCGACACTTCCCAGACATCCAGCAATACCTGCTTGTCCGGGTAGTCGTGACGCACTTTGATCAGCGGGCGGGCTGAGCCAACGACAATGCCCAACTCTTCGTGCAGCTCACGGGCCAGTGCGCCTTCGACCGACTCGTCGGCCTCGACCTTGCCACCGGGAAACTCCCACAGACCACCCTGATGCTGGGTGTCGGCGCGGCGGGCGATGAGGATTTTGCCGCTGCTATCACGAATGACCGCAGCGGCGACGTGTACGCGTTTCACGGAATCAACTCCTCCAGTCCAGCCTTTTGCCATGCTTTGAAGGCGGGCCATTGGTAGACGGTTTCAACATAGGCTTCGTCGGCGGCGGGCAGTTGCACTTGGTAGGTGCGCAAACGCACGGCAATCGGGGCGAAGAAGGCATCGGCAAGACTCACCCGACCGAACAGGTACGGCCCGCTCTCGGTGGCGGCGGCGCGGCATTCAGCCCACAGCGCGAGCATGCGCTCGATGTCGATCTTCACTTCTGGCGGCACCGGGTTCAGCGGTGCGTCATGGTTGAGGTTGAACGGCATGTGATTGCGCATGGCGAAGAAACCGCTGTGCATTTGTGCGCAAGCGGATCGGGCCTGAGCGCGGGCGAAAATGTCGGAGGGCCATAGTTGCTCGGACGGGAACGTCTCGGCGAGGTATTCGGCAATTGCCAGTGAGTCGGCAATGGTGCCGCGCGCCGTTTGCAGCAGCGGGACTTTAGCGGTCGGCGAATGCTTGAGCAGCAGCGCGCGGGTATCGGGCTTGCCGAGTTTGATCAGTTCTTCGCTGTACGGTGCGCCGGTCAGTTCAAGCGCCAGTGCGGCACGCAGGGACCAGGAGGAAAGCAGTTTGTCGCCGATGATCAGGTGCAGGGACATGGGTGTGGCGCCTTTTCGTCAGAGGAAAGCGTCTAAACTTGTCGTGTCTGAACCATCGCCTTCGCGAGCAAGCTCGCTCCCACAGGTTCTTGGATGTACACAACATGTATGAACGGCCGAAACCACTGTGGGAGCGAGCTTGCTCGCGAAGAGGCCGGCAGCCCGCTCCCACATTTTGGATCAAGTACGGTATTCAGCGTTGATCTTCACGTATTCATGCGACAGATCAGTAGTCCAGATGGTTTCGCTGCAATCGCCGCGACCCAACTCGATACGGATGGTAATTTCTTCCTGCTGCATCACCGCCGAACCCTGGGCTTCAGTGTAGGTCGCCGCACGGGCACCACGGCTGGCAATGCACACTTCGCCGAGGAACACGTCGATCTTGCTCACGTCCAGATCCGGCACGCCAGCACGGCCGACTGCGGCGAGGATACGGCCCCAGTTCGGGTCTGAAGCGAACAGTGCAGTCTTGATCAGCGGCGAATGCGCAACGGTGTAGCCAACGTCCAGGCACTCCTGATGGTTGCCGCCGCCATTCACTTCGACGGTGACAAACTTGGTTGCGCCTTCGCCGTCACGCACGATGGCCTGGGCCACGTCCATGCATACTTCGAACACCGCTTGCTTCAACTTGGCGAACAGCTCGCCTTCGGCGCGGGTGATTTCCGGCAGTGCAGCTTTGCCGGTGGCAATCAGCATGCAGCAGTCGTTGGTCGAGGTGTCGCCGTCGATGGTGATGCGGTTGAACGACTTGTTCGCGCCGTCCAGCATCAAATTGTGCAGAACGTCACGGGAGACTTTGGCGTCGGTGGCGATGTAGCCGAGCATGGTCGCCATGTTCGGGCGAATCATGCCCGCGCCTTTGCTGATACCGGTGACGGTGATGGTCACGCCGTCATGCTCGAACTGGCGGCTGGCGCCCTTCGGCAGGGTGTCGGTGGTCATGATGCCGGTGGCGGCGGCTTCCCAGTTGTTTTCCGAGAGGTCGTCCAGTGCGGCTTGCAGCGCGCCTTCGATCTTCTCGACCGGCAGTGGCTCGCCAATCACACCGGTGGAGTACGGCAGAATCTGGCTGGCATCAACGCCAGTCAGCTCGGCCAGTCTGGCAGTAGTACGCTCAGCGGCGGCCAGGCCAGGTTCGCCGGTGCCGGCGTTGGCGTTGCCGGTGTTGGTCAGCAAATAACGCACGGCGTTCTGCACGCGTTTTTTCGCCAGGATCACCGGTGCCGCGCAAAACGCGTTCAAGGTGAACACGCCTGCCACGGTCGAGCCTTCGGCGCAGCGCATCACAACGACATCTTTGCGCCCGGGGCGCTTGATGCCGGCCGAGGCGATACCGAGTTCAAAACCGGCAACCGGGTGCAACGTTGGCAAAGGACCAAGACCAACAGCCATGAATGCGCTCCTTACTCAATGATGTCAGCACCGTCACGCGCAGCAACGGTGGTTTAAATGGCAAAACGCCGCGACGGCAGGAGCCGGTCGCGGCGCGGGTATTTCAGCGATTGAAACGGGTTTTACTGGATCTGCCCGTGGCAATGCTTGAATTTCTTGCCCGAACCGCAGTAGCACAGTTCGTTGCGGCCCAGCTTCTGCTCATTGCGAACCGGGGCGGTGGCGAGGGCTACATCAACCTCTTCACCCAGAACTTCCGGTTGCTCCAGACCTGGCGCTTCGGCGTGTTCGAACTGCATGCGGGCGGCCAGTGCTTCGGCTTCCTGACGCAGACGCTGCTCTTCGGCTTCCGGGTCTTCGCGGCGTACCTGAACGTGCGACAGCACGCGGATCGAGTCGCGCTTGATCGAATCGAGCAGCTCGGAGAACAGCGTGAACGACTCGCGCTTGTACTCCTGCTTCGGGTTCTTCTGAGCGTAGCCACGCAGGTGGATGCCGTGACGCAGGTGATCCATGGTCGACAGGTGGTCTTTCCACAGGTCGTCCAGCACGCGCAGCACGATTTGTTTCTCGAACGAGCGCAGTGCTTCGGCACCGGCCTGGTCTTCTTTCTCGTTGTACGCCGCCATCAGCTCGGTCATGAGCTTCTCGCGCAGGGTTTCCTCGTACAGATGGTCGTCTTCGTCGAGCCATTGCTGGATCGGTAGTGTCACGCCGAAATCGCTGGCAATCGACGCTTCCAGACCTGCCACGTCCCACTGCTCTGGCAGCGATTGCGGCGGAATGTGTGCGCTGACGGTGGCGTTGAGCACGTCCTGACGGAAGTCAGCGATGGTCTCACCGATGTTGTCAGCGGCCAGCAACGTGTTACGCATGTGATAGATCACTTTACGCTGTTCGTTGTTGACGTCGTCGAACTCGAGCAGTTGCTTGCGAATATCGAAGTTACGGCCTTCAACCTTGCGCTGCGCCTTCTCGATCGCGTTGGTCACCATGCGGTGCTCGATCGCTTCGCCCGGCTGCATGCCCAGGGCTTTCATGAAGTTCTTCACCCGGTCAGAGGCGAAAATGCGCATCAGGCTGTCTTCCAGCGACAGGTAGAAGCGGCTCGAACCGGCGTCACCCTGACGGCCGGCACGACCACGCAGCTGGTTGTCGATACGGCGCGATTCGTGACGCTCGGAGGCAATCACTTGCAGACCGCCGGACTCCAGCACTTGCTGGTGACGCTTCTGCCAGTCGGCCTTGATCTGAGCGATTTGCTCAGGGGTCGGGTCTTCCAGCGAAGCGACTTCCACTTCCCAGTTACCGCCCAACAGGATGTCGGTACCACGACCGGCCATGTTGGTGGCGATGGTCAGTGCGCCCGGACGACCGGCCTGCGCGATGATCTCGGCTTCTTTTTCGTGGAACTTGGCGTTCAGAACCTTGTGTTCGATACCTTCTTTCACCAGCAATGCGGACATGTGCTCGGAGGTTTCGATGGTGGCAGTACCCACCAGCACCGGACGACCGGCAGCCATGCTTTCCTTGATATCCGTAACGATCGCCGCGTATTTCTCTTCGGCGGTCAGGAACACCAGGTCGTTGAAGTCTTTACGCGCCAACGGTTTGTTCGGCGGGATGACCATGACTTCCAGACCATAGATCTGGTGGAATTCGAACGCTTCGGTGTCAGCGGTACCGGTCATGCCGGACAGCTTGGTGTACAGACGGAAGTAGTTCTGGAAGGTAGTCGAGGCCAGGGTCTGGCTCTCAGCCTGGATGTTCAGGCCTTCCTTGGCCTCGATGGCCTGGTGCAGGCCTTCGGACAGGCGGCGACCCGGCATGGTACGGCCGGTGTGCTCATCGACCAGTACGACCTGGCCGTCCTGGACGATATATTCGATATTGCGGTTGAACAGTTTGTGCGCACGCAGACCGGCATACACGTGGGTCAGCAGGCCCAGGTTATGCGCCGAGTACAGGCTCTCGCCTTCAGCCAGCAGGCCGACGCGGGTGAGCATGTCTTCGATGAACTGGTGACCGGCTTCGTTGAGTTCGACCTGACGGGTCTTCTCGTCAACGGTGTAGTGGCCAGCCTTGGTGACTTCACCTTCGACTTCTTCAACGTGCAGCTCCAGCTGCGGGATCAGTTTATTGATCTCCATGTACAGCTTGGAGCTGTCCTCGGCCTGACCGGAGATGATCAGCGGGGTACGCGCTTCGTCGATGAGAATGGAGTCGACTTCGTCGATCACGGCAAAGTTGAGTTCGCGCTGGAATTTTTCTTCCATGCTGAACGCCATGTTGTCGCGCAGGTAGTCGAAACCGAATTCGTTGTTGGTGCCGTAGGTGATGTCGGCGGCGTAGGCCAGACGTTTCTCTTCCGGCGGCTGGAACGGCGTCACGACGCCGACGGTCAGGCCGAGGAATTCATACAGTGGACGCATCCAGTTGGCGTCGCGACGCGCCAGGTAGTCGTTCACCGTCACAACGTGCACGCCCTTGCCGGACAATGCGTTGAGGTAAACACCCAGGGTCGCTACGAGGGTTTTACCCTCACCGGTGCGCATTTCGGCGATCTTGCCTTCGTGCAAGGTCATGCCACCGACGAGTTGCACGTCGAAGTGGCGCATACCCATGATGCGCTTGCCGGCTTCGCGGGCGACCGCGAAGGCTTCTGGCAACAGCTTGTCGAGGGTTTCCCCTTTGGCGATGCGGGCCTTGAACTCTTCGGTCTTGGCGCGCAATTGATCGTCCGAAAGGGCCACCATTTGCTCTTCGAAGGCATTGACGAGCTGCACCGTCTTGAGCATGCGTTTGACTTCACGCTCGTTCTTGCTTCCAAAAAGTTTCTTTAACAAAGGCGCAAACATATCGGCAGGATCTTCCACACTAAAGGGATGGAGGGCGGCCCCGTGAGCGTCGCCCGTGCAGCCCTCATGGCCGCATGCGAACGAGCATTCTACCCGGAAACGGAAGTGAGGAAAGTGGCGATGTTCCACGATGCTGGCACTGCGCTTTGACGGGGCTCACTTAAAATAGGGGCGTTTTGCTCAACTTCAAGTCATACAAGGCAGAAGTTAGTCGTTGATTTAATGGGTAAAGCGGGGGCAAAAGCAATGGGCGAGTGAATCCACCTCTTTCTGCTACCATGGCGTTTCTGTTACTTCAGGTGTTCGATCATGGCATTTCGCCCTCTTACGGCCAGAGCACCCGCCGTTCTCCTGCGCGAAGCCAAGCCGCTCAAAGCCATCCTCGGCCATGCCCAACGACTGGGTCATCTGCAGCGCCTGCTCGAAAGCCAACTGCAACCCGCCGCCCGTGAACATTGCCATGTAGCGTCGTGGCGTGAGGGCAGTCTGTTGCTGATTGTCACCGATGGCCACTGGGCCACGCGCCTGCGTTACCAGCAAAAACGCTTGCAGCGGCAGTTGCAGATGTTTGACGAGTTCGCCAGTTTGACGCGGATTCTGTTCAAGGTGCAGCCGCCGACCGTTCAACGCGGAGCGGCCGGGCACACAATGGATTTGTCGACGGATGCAGCGGCGACGATTCAGGCCACGGCGGACGGGATCACTGACCCGGGGTTGCGCGCGGCGCTGGAACGACTGGCGGCGCACGCCAAAGCCAAGACCTGACAAATTCCCTGTGGGAGCGAGCTTGCTCGCGAATGCGGACTGTCATTCAACCTAGCGGACTGTCATTCAACCTATGTGTTGCCTGACACGGCGCCTTCGCGAGCAAGCTCGCTCCCACAGGTTTCAGCGGCGTTTGCTGCCGCCGAGCAGCGACCCCATCAGGCCGCGCACCAGTTGTTTGCCGAGGTTATTGGCAGCCTGACGCATGGCTGACTTCAAGGCCTGCCCTGCTGCCGTACCCAGGAACTCTCCAGCCCTGTCCGCCAGACTCGGCTCTTGCGAAGCCGCTGGCGCTTCAGCCTCAGGCGCCAGCCCTTTACGCCCCATCAGAATTTCATACGCAGACTCACGATCGATCGGCTTGTCATAGCGGCCCTTGAACGGCGATCCGGCAATCAGCATGGTTCGTTCGGTATCGGTCAGCGGCCCGATTCGCGATTGCGGTGGCGCCACCAGCACGCGCTGAACCATTTCCGGCGTGCCTTTCTCGGTCAGCGTGCCGACCAGCGCCTCACCAATCCCCAACTCGGTCAGCACCGACAGGCTGTCAAACGCCGGATTCGGCCGGAAGCCGTCCGCTACCGCGCGCAGGGACTTCTGCTCTTTGGCGGTAAAGGCGCGCAAGCCATGCTGAATGCGCAGGCCGAGCTGCGCCAGCACGTCATCGGGCAAGTCCGCCGGCGACTGCGTGACGAAATACACGCCAACGCCTTTGGAACGGATCAAGCGCACCACTTGCTCCAGCCTTTCCTGCAAGGCCTTGGGCGTATCGCCAAAGAGCAAATGCGCCTCGTCGAAAAACAGCGCCAGCAGCGGTTTGTCGGCATCACCGCGCTCCGGCAACTGCTCGAACAGCTCGGCCAGCAGCCACAACAGGAATGTCGCATAGACCTTCGGCGCTTCGTGCACCAGACGACTGGCGTCGAGCAAGTGAATGCGCCCACGACCATCGGCGGTCGGTTGCAGAATGTCTTCGAGTTGCAGTGCCGGTTCGCCAAACAAGGCTTCAGCGCCCTGCTGTTCGAGGATTGCCAAGCGGCGCAACAGCGCCTGACTGGAGCCAGTAGTCATCAGCGCCGCGTCTTCGCCCAACAGCTGCGGGTTTTCCTTGAGGTGATTGAGCAGCGCTTTCAGATCCTTCAGATCCAGCAGTAACAGGCCTTCACGATCGGCGACCTTGAACGCTGCATAAAGCGCCGACTGCTGACTGTCGGTCAGTTCCAGCAGACTGCCGATCAGCAGCGGCCCCATTTCGCTCAACGTGGTGCGCAACGGATGACCGGACTCGCCGTGGATGTCCCACAAGGTCACCGGATAGGCCTGCGCCTTGTAGTTGAGCCACGGCATCCCGGCGATACGCTCGGCGACCTTGCCTTGCGGGTTGCCGGCGGCACCGAGGCCACACAGATCGCCCTTGATGTCAGCGGCAAACACCGCGACGCCGGCGTCGCTGAACGCCTCGGCCAAACGCTGCAAGGTGACGGTTTTACCGGTACCGGTGGCGCCCGCGACCAGTCCGTGGCGGTTCGCCAGGCGCATGGCCTGAGCAATCTGTTGGCCTGCGAGATCGGCGCCGATTACGAGTTGCGAGGAGTCAGGCATTTTGTCACCCAATGGTTAATCTTTGATTCTGCATGGCCGATAAAGAAGAGTGAGAGACCCGACCACAAGTCAGGCCGGACATTTCCCTAAGGAGAGACGGAAATATCAGCTTGTTTTCACCCTTGCCCATTTTGCGCGCTTCTATAAAAGCACGCCCTGGACATTAAGACCTTAGCGGAACCCCAAGCCATGAACAAAAATCTGCGCTTCAGCCATAAAATTTTGCTTGCCGCCGCCCTCATCGTCATCGCCGCCTTCGCCTCGTTTACCTTGTACAACGACTGGCTACAGCGCAATGCGATCCGCGATGACCTGAACAACTATCTCAACGAGATGGGCGAGGTCACCGCCGACAATATCCAGACCTGGCTCAACGGTCGCATTCTGCTGATCGAGAACGCCGCCCAGAACATTTCGATCAACCCCGAGTCTGCCAACGTCGCCAGCCTGCTGGAGCAGAAAGCCCTGACCTCGACGTTCATGGCCACCTATCTGGGCGATTCCACCGGGCACTTCACCATCCGCCCGGACACGAAGATGCCGGACGGTTTCGATCCACGCGTGCGCCCTTGGTATAAAGGTGCCGAGAGCAGCAGCACCTCGACCCTGACCGAACCGTACATCGACGCCGCCACCGGCCAGTTGATCATCTCCATCGCCACCGCCTCGAAAAAGGCCGGCCAGAGCGTCGGCGTGGTCGGCGGTGACCTGAGCCTGCAATCGCTGGTCGACACCCTCGCCGCCCGGGACTTCGACGGCATGGGTTATGTGTTCCTGGTCAGCGCCGACGGCAAGATCCTCGTCCACCCGGACAAGGCTCTGGTGATGAAATCCCTGAAAGAAGCCTATCCGCAAGACACCCCGCGCATCAGCAGCGACTTCAGCGAAGTCACCGTCGACGGCAAGACCCGCATCGTGACCTTCGCGCCGATCAAAGGCCTGCCGTCGGTGAACTGGTACATCGGTCTGTCGGTGGACAAGGATCAGGCCTTTGCGATGCTCAGCCAGTTCCGCGCCTCTGCGGTCATCGCCACAGTCATCGCAGTCGCGATCATCCTCGCGCTGCTTGGCATGCTGATCCGCATTCTGATCCAGCCGCTGCACGTCATGACTCGCGCCATGGAAGACATTGCCGACGGCGAAGGCGACCTGACCAAACGCCTGACCATCGTTAACAACGATGAATTCGGCGTGCTGGGCACCGCATTCAACCGTTTCGTCGAGCGTATTCACGGTTCGATCCGCGAAGTGTCCTCGGCCACCGGTCAGGTTAACGAAGTCGCCCTGCGCGTGGTCGCGGCGTCGAACTCGTCGATGTACAACTCCGATCAGCAAGCCTCGCGCACCAGCAGTGTGGCCGCAGCGATCAACCAGCTCGGCGCCGCCGCGCAGGAAATCGCCCGTAATGCTGCACAAGCGTCGAATCAGGCCAGCGACGCGCGTAGCCTGGCTGAAGACGGCCAGCAGGTGGTGGATCGCAGCATCAAGGCGATGAATCAACTGTCGAGCATGCTCAGCGCGTCGAGCAGCAATATCGAGTCGCTGAACAGCAAAACCGTGAACATCGGTCAGATTCTTGAAGTGATCACCAGCATTTCCCAGCAAACCAACCTGCTCGCGCTTAACGCGGCGATTGAAGCGGCGCGTGCTGGTGAGGCCGGTCGTGGTTTTGCCGTGGTGGCCGATGAAGTGCGCAATCTGGCGCATCGCACCCAGGAATCGGCGCAACAAGTGCAGACCATGATCGAGGAGCTGCAGGTCGGCGCCCGTGAATCGGTGAGCACCATGAGCGACAGCCAGCGCCACAGTCAGGACAGCGTCGAGATTGCTAACCTGGCTGGCGAACGCCTGAACAGCGTGACGCAGCGTATCGGCGAGATCGACGGGATGAACCAGTCGGTGGCCACGGCGACCGAGGAACAGACCGCTGTAGTGGAGTCGATCAACGTCGATATCACCGAGATCAATACGCTGAACCAGGAAGGCGTGGAGAACTTGCAGGCGACGTTGCGGGCGTGTTCGGACCTGGAGCAGCAGGCTTCGCGTCTGAAACAACTGGTTGGCAGTTTCCGCATCTAAGATCAAAGGCCTACCCCCTCACCCCAGCCCTCTCCCCCAAGGGGGCGAGGGGGAAAGGGAGCCGATCTTCATGCTGTTCAGAACCTGAGTTCGACTGAAGACTTTCAAGTCGATGTATCAAGCCCAAACGCCTCGATCAGTCCCCTCTCCCTCAAAAGGGCGAAGGGGAAAGGGAGCCGATCTTCATGCTGTTCAAAACCTGAGTTCGACTGAAGACTTTCAGGTCGAAGTATCAAGTCCAGACACCTCGGTCAGTCCCCTCTCCCTCCGGGAGAGGGTTAGGGTGAGGGTGCTCATCAGCTCTACCGCGCAATCCCGACCGAACATCTATTCTTGATAAAGGTCAACCAAAGGAGAACCACGCAGCGGAGGGTTGATCACCGTGCATATCGCCGACATCACCATGTTCTACGCCCCGGCCAGCGGTGGCGTGCGCACTTATCTGGATGCCAAACACCGCCGGTTGAGCATCAAACCCGGCACTCGCCACAGCCTGTTGATCCCCGGTGCGCATTTCAGCGAACACGACGGTGTTTATACGGTTCCAGCCCCCGCCCTGCCGTTCGGCAAGGGTTATCGTTTCCCCCTTCGCCTCGCCCCTTGGCGCAACGTGCTGCACGATTTGCAGCCGGAGCTGATCGAAGTCGGCGATCCCTACCTGACCGCCTGGGCCGCACTGGATGCGCGGCGGCAGCTGGATGTGCCGGTGATCGGTTTTTATCACTCGGACCTGCCACTGCTGGTCGGTAATCGCATGGGCCATTGGGTCACGCCGAATATCGAGGCGTATGTCACCAGGCTTTACGGCAACTTCGACCGGGTATTGGCGCCCAGTCAGGTCATGGCTGACAAGCTCAGCGGCCTCGGTGTACGCAATGTCTTCGTGCAACCGTTGGGCGTCGATCTGCAGACCTTTCACCCCAATGCCCGCGACCCGCAACTACGCGCAGAACTGGGCATCGCCGAAGAAACCCGGTTGCTGATTTTTGCCGGGCGCGGCTCGAAAGAGAAAAACCTCCCGGTACTGCTCAAATGCATGCAGCGCCTCGGCCCGCGCTATCACTTGCTGCTGGTCGGTTCGTCGATGCCCACCGCCGTGCCGGACAACGTCAGTGTGATCGACGAATTCTGTCCCGCGCCACGCGTCGCGCAGTTGATGGCCAGTGCCGATGCACTGCTCCATGCCGGCGACCAGGAAACCTTCGGCCTGGTGATCCTCGAAGCCATGGCCTGCGGCATTCCCGTGGTGGCGGTGGCGGCCGGGGCGTTCGAAGAGATTGTCACTGAGTCCTGCGGCCTGCTTTGCGCACCGAACAACCCGCAGGCGATGGCCAATGCCGTGCGCGAACTGTTCAATCGCGGCTGTACCAGGCTCGGCGCTCAGGCCCGCCAGCATGTCGAAACTCACTACGCCTGGGACACGGTGGTCGACAGTTTGTTGGGCCACTATCACGCCGTACTTGGACATACGCTGCCCAGGGTGGCCAATGCTTGAATCGACCAATAATCCCGCCGTCTTGCTGGTGCTGCACGACGTGGCGCCGTCGACGTGGGCGGACTACCAACCGTTTGTCGAGGCCGTCGACGCATTGGGCAACGTGCCGATGACGTGGCTGGTCGTACCGGACTTCCACCGGCACAATGCCCTCAACGATCACCCGGCATTTTGCCGAATGCTCGATACGCGCGTTGCCCGTGGCGATGAGTTGGCGTTGCATGGTTATTTCCACGATGACCAGGAGCCCGGCCCGACGACACCGCGCGACTGGTTCATGCGCCGCGTTTACACCCATGAAGGCGAGTTCTATCGTTTATCCCATGAAGCCGCCCTCGCCCGCCTGCGTGCCGGCATCGAAATCTTCCAGCGCCACGACTGGCCGCTGCACGGTTTCGTTGCCCCGGCGTGGTTGATGAGCGACGGCACCCGCCAGGCCCTGCGCGAGTTACCGCTGCGCTACACCAGTGATCCGCAACATCTTTATCGTTTGCCGGATTTCACCCCCCTCGACGCACTAGGCTTGGTCTGGAGCGCCCGCAGCGCGTGGCGAAGGGGCTTATCGAAGATTGTCAGCGAGCAGCGTCAACAGCGTTGGCGCCAGGCGCCGGTGATTCGTCTAGGCTTGCATCCCGTGGACATGCGCCACGGTTATTCCCGTGACTACTGGCTGCACACCCTCGAACGACTACTGAGTGAAGGACGCGTACCGATGACCAAAATCCACTGGCTCGACCAACAGCGCGGTCAATGGGGACACGCCGCATGAGTCGCGGCATTCTCTTGCTGATCGGCCTGCTCGCGGCGGTGCTGATTCCGGTTGTGCTGGGTGGCGGCGAAACCTGGTCGCGCTTGCAAAGTTTCCCGTTGCACTGGCTGCTGATCATGTTCGGCATGATCCTGCTCTGCTGGGGCATCAATACCTTGCGTCTGCGCTTGTTACTCGGCGATCAGCGCGAGCGTGTCACGCCGCTGCAAAGCCTTGGCGTAGTAATGGCCGCCGAGTTCGCCTATTGCGCCACTCCCGGCGGCAGCGGCGGGCCATTGACAATCATGGCGCTGCTGGCCCGATCAGGCGTGCGTCCGGCGCGGGGCAGCGCGGTGTTTGCGATGGATCAGCTCAGCGATTTGCTGTTCTTTCTCTGCGCCCTCAGCGGGATTCTGATTTATGCGCTGTTCCAGCACCTCAGTGACCGCCTCGAGTGGTTACTGACCGTCAGTGCGATTTCGCTGTTCGGCGGTTTGTTCAGTTGTGTGCTGGTCGCGCGCTATCACCGCACCTTGATTCGCCTGAGCGGTCGCCTGTTGGCAAGGATGAACGTCAAGGCCGGTACCCGCCGTCGCTGGGCGCGCAAGTTGCTGCACTTTCTCGCGGCGTTTACCGATACGTTGAAGTTGCCCTGGCAAACATTGATCAAAGTGTTCGCCCTGACCTGCGTGCATTGGTTGTTGCGTTACAGCGTGCTGTATCTGGCGCTGCGCGGCCTGGGCGCAGACTTGCAGTGGGCGTGGAGTTTTCTGGTGCAGATGCTTTCGCTGGGCGCTGGCCAGTTCAGCTTGCTGCCGGGCGGCGCGGGAGCGGCGGAGCTGACCTCGGCGGCACTGTTGGCGCCGATGGTGGGGAAATCCACCGCAGCGGCGGCGATTCTGATCTGGCGAGTGGTGACGTATTACTTTTATCTGCTGGTGGGCGGCCCGGTGTTTCTGTTGATGTTGGGTCGGCCGCTATTGAAGAAGCTGATGAACGTCAGACAGGCTTCTTGACGTCGTTCTGATGCTCTTCCTGGAGTTGTTCCCACAACTCGGCAGCGCCGGGAAACTCGGTGCCATCTTCCGGGCTCATGTCCTCGGGATCATATCGACTCAAACACCCCTCGCCCAAAGTCGCCGGCGCTTTGGAAGTGGCTTTGTCCAGTGGGTCGCTCATGAAGGTTTCCTCGGGGCTTGAATGAACAAGGGTCTGAGCGATTGAACGCCCAGACCCTTGGTTTTTCAAGCCTGCGTGAGTTCGATCAGAACACTACAGTCTTGTTACCGTGCACCAGCACACGGTCTTCGAGGTGATAACGCAAGCCACGAGCCAGCACCATCTTCTCGACGTCACGGCCGAAACGCACCATGTCTTCGATGCTGTCACTGTGGCTGACGCGCACCACGTCCTGCTCGATGATCGGACCGGCGTCCAGCTCTTCGGTCACGTAGTGGCAGGTCGCGCCGATCAGTTTCACACCACGCAGGGAAGCCTGGTGATACGGCTTGGCACCGACGAACGACGGCAGGAAGCTGTGGTGAATGTTGATCACCTTGTGTGCGTATTCACGGCACATGTCTGGCGGCAGAATTTGCATATAACGCGCCAGCACCACCACTTCGGCATCGTGCTGTTTGACCAGACGCGACACTTCGTCGAAGGCCGGTTGCTTGTCCTGCGGATTGACCGGAACGTGGTAGTAAGGAATGCCATGCCACTCGACCATGCTGCGCAGGTCGTCGTGGTTGGAAATCACGCAGGAGATGTCGCAGTCCAGCTCATCGCTGTGCCAGCGGTGCAGCAAGTCAGCGAGGCAGTGGGACTCGCGGCTGGCCATCAGCACAACACGTTTTTTCTGCTCGGTGTCGGTGATGCGCCAGTCCATCGAGAACTCTTCGGCGATCGGCGCGAACTTCTCGCGCAGAACTTCAATTCCGAAAGGCAGCGAATCGGCACGAATTTCGTGACGCATGAAGAACCAGCCGACCTGATTGTCCGAGTGGTGGCTCGCTTCGGTGATCCAGCCGTTGTGGGCTGCCAGAAAATTACTGACTTTGGCAACGATGCCAACGCGGTCCGGGCAAGATATCACCAGCCGAAAAGTGCGCATGAGGGGGGAACTCCAGAACTTCGCAAAGGCGGCCATTCTAGCGATTGCGCGGCAAAACTGCAGTACTGATGAGCACCCTCGCGCGCACCGCCTCGACACTCGGATTTCTGACGGCGACAAACGTCACCCTCGTGGCGCTGCGCGAGCCCTGTTTGATCCTTTGACTGTGAATATCTGTGATGACTGCATCACACTATTTAACTGAACATTCAAATTGCCGGTTTCTTTCGTAACTAATTTAAATAAAAAGTCCGGTTAAATGTTTACTTGATGAAACAGCCTGACTATTATTGCGGCACTGTCCCCTGCCATTCAGCACTCTACTAAGGTAGTAATCATGTCCTTGATCAACGAATATCGCGCCACCGAAGAAGCTATCAAAGAGCTGCAAGCCCGTTTGAAGAACCTGTCCGAAGACGACAAACTGCAAGCCGAGCTGGAATTCGAAGGCAAACTGCGCACCCTGATGGGTGAATATTCCAAATCCCTGCGTGACATCATCGCGCTGCTGGATCCAGAATCGAAAACCAAAGCACCACGCGGTGGCGCAGTAAAAACTACCGGCACCAAGCGTGCTCGCAAAGTTAAACAATACAAAAACCCGCACAACGGCGAAGTCATCGAAACCAAAGGTGGCAACCACAAAACTCTGAAAGAGTGGAAAGCCAAGTGGGGCGGTGATGTGGTTGAAGGCTGGGCTACCCTGCTGGGCTAAGCCGCAGTACCCGTCGCAGACCAATCTGCCACGAAAAGAAACGCCAGCGAATGCTGGCGTTTTTTTTATCCGCGAAAATTAGCGCCGATCATGTTCGATTTCAAAGATTCAAACGTTTGCGTAATGCCTGGACATAATTCTGCCATTCATCGAGTACGGCTCTCTGCATCGGTGTCGCACTAAGCGACCATTGCTCTGCGGCCTCGGTAAAAGATTGCAAGGTATTCGGCGCACCCCATTCAGGTGTGGACAAACGCTGCTGACAAAATATCCGCCAGCGTTCCTGCTCTTCAAAACTCAAGGTCTCGGGAAAGTTACGTGCTCGATATCGAAAGAGTAATTCAGGCAAACGTTCATCATCGAAAGGCCATTGCTCTTGCGCTAATTGCGAAGGGTCAGCGCTCCTCACTTGCTCACATAGACGCCGGTCGCGGTCACCGATAAAACCGTCGTACAACTGTTGTTCCGGATCCTCGCTCGGGGTGAAATCTTCGCTGACATAAATCGCAGCAACTTTATCTTTCCAAACTTGTTGTGCGTCAGTTAGTCGCAGCGCGCGTTCCTGATAAAGCGCCATGTCCAGACCCAGCCTTTGCTGATCCTGCGCACGCAGTACCGACAGCGGAGCCACCACCGGGCAACGGTTGACATGAATCAGCTTGAGCGGCACCGGCAACTCGCCCTCAGGCAAATCGTCACGGCGGGTGTACAAGCGCTGGCGCAGGGTTTGCGCATCCAGATCGAGCAAGCCCTGCGGATCGAGGTGCAGGTCGCAGACGATCAAGGCGTTGCGGTTTTTCGGGTGCCAGGCCAGCGGCAGCACCACGCCAACATAACTGCGCGCCGCCGAGAAGCGCCCGGAAACATGCACCAGCGGCTGCAACAAGCGAATCTGATCCATGACTTTTTGCTTGCTGCGCAATTGGAACAGCCAGTCATACAGTTTTGGCTGCTTCTGACGGATCAACCGCGCCAGGGCGATGGTCGCGCGCACGTCCGACAGGGCTTCGTGGGCATGGCCGTGATCAATATTGTTGGCGGCGGTCAGGCGTTCGAGCTTGAGCGTCACCCGCCCGTCGTCGTCCGTCGGCCAGACCAGCCCGTCGGGACGCAGCGCGTAGGCGGCGCGCACCACGTCGATCAGATCCCAGCGACTGTTGCCGCCCTGCCACTCGCGGGCGTAAGGATCGAAGAAATTGCGATACAGACTGTAGCGCGTCATCTCGTCGTCGAAACGCAAGGTGTTGTAACCCGCCCCGCAGGTGCCTGGGGCAGCCAGTTGCGCATGAACGCGGGTCATGAAATCGGCTTCGCTCAAACCGTTTTCGGCGAGCTGGCTCGGGGTGATACCGGTGATCGCGCAAGCCGCCGGATGCGGCAGGATGTCTTCGCTGGGCTGGCAGTAGAGGTTGACCGGCTCATCGATCTCGTTGAGGTCATGGTCGGTGCGAATCCCGGCGACCTGCAACGGACGGTCGCAGCGGGGATTGATGCCAGTGGTTTCGTAGTCGTACCAGAAGATTGAAGTCACGGGCGGTTCCTGAACTGAAGATCGGCGAAGTCTAGGCGTTCAACCGCCGTCGCGGCCAGCCTTGAAACATTCAAACACCTAGTGTCACTCGCTGTGCAATACATAGTTATGTCGTTTTCCCCCGAGAGACTGCTAGCATCGACCTCACTTGCCCCCCGAACAGGCGAACATCAGGTAGCCCATGCTCGAGCCTACAGCACCGCCAAGGAAAGCACCGCTGGCCCCGCCGCTGGATACGCGGTATCAGGTCGAAACGCCGGAAGGCATCGATCTGCCGTTGCGCCCCGCCGGGTTGATGGTGCGCGCCGTGGCCTTCGCGATCGATCTGGCTCTGCGCGGCGTGGTCATGGGTGTGCTGTTCATCGCCCTGGCGTTTCTCGGCAAGCTCGGCATGGGCCTGGGTTCACTGCTGCTGTTTGCGATCAGCTGGTGGTACATGGTGCTGTTCGAAGTGCTGCGTCAGGGCCGCTCGCCGGGTAAACAATGGATGGGGCTGCGCGTGGTGCACGATGACGGCACTCCGATTGGCTGGTCGGCCTCGCTGCTGCGCAACCTGCTGCGCTTTGTCGATCTGCTGCCCTTCGGCTACTTCCTTGGTACCCTCAGTTGCCTGCAACACCCGACCTTCAAACGCCTCGGCGACATCGCTGCCGGCACACTGGTGGTCTACAGCGAACGCCCGCTGACTCGCCCGCAACTGCCTGAAGCCGAACCACGGCGTTCGCCCGTCCCCCTGACGCTCGCGGAACAACGCGCCGTGCTGGGTTTTGCCGAGCGCCAAGGTGAATTATCGTCAGCGCGGGTCAATGAACTGGCAGCACTGCTCGCCCAACCACTGCATATTTCCGCGCCCAAAGCTGTTACTGAACTCAATGGTATCGCTCGCGGTTTGTTGGGCCCGACATGAAGCAGAGTCTTTTCGAAACCCGCCACAAGGCCGAATGGGAGCGGTTTGCGCTGGCCCTCGAACGCCTTGAGCGCGGCAAGGACACCTCGCAAGTCGGCGGTTTCCCCAAGGCCTATCGACGCCTCTGCCAACATCTGGCGCTGGCACAGGCGCGCGGTTACAGCAGTTTCCTCATCGACTCACTGCAGCAACAGGTGTTGCGCGGCCATCAACAGCTGTACCGTCATCGCAGCCGATTCGGCGCCAATCTGCTGAGTTTCATCCTCGCCGACTTTCCCAGACTGGTGCGCGCCGAATGGCCCTTTGTGCTGGTCGCCAGCCTGCTGTTCTTCGGCAGCCTGATCGGCGTCGGCGTGTTGGTGTATGTATTTCCCGACCTGGTCTACAACCTGATCCCCGCCGATCAGGTGCGCGAGATGCAAGGCATGTACGATCCGGTCGCCGGCCACCTCGGACGCCCCGCCGAACGTGCGGCCAGTGAAGACTGGGTAATGTTCGGTTACTACGTGATGCACAACATCGGCATTGCCTTTCAGACCTTTGCCAGCGGCTTGTTGCTGGGCGTGGGCAGTGCGTTCTTTCTGTTCTACAACGGCATGGTCATCGGCGCGGTCGCCGGGCATCTCAGCGAGATCGGTTTCGGCCAGACCTTCTGGTCATTCGTCATCGCCCACGGTGCCTTTGAACTCACCGCCATTGCCCTCGCCGGCGCGGCCGGCCTGGAACTCGGCTGGGCGTTGATCGCACCCGGACGGCTGACGCGCGGTGAAGCGCTGCAACGGGCGGCACGCAAAAGCGTGTTGCTGGTCTGCGGGGTGATGCTGTTCCTGTTGATTGCCGCGTTTATCGAAGCCTATTGGTCGTCGAAAACCACTGTCACGCCGCTGACCAAATATCTGGTCGGCGCCGGGCTTTGGGCGTTGGTCGCGCTCTATCTGGCGTTCGCTGGAAGGACCCGCCATGCGCCTGAGTGACGCCACCGTGGTGATCCGCCCGCGCACGACCTGGGAGGCCATGGACCTCGGCGTGCTGATGAGCCAGCAACACCGGCGTCTGCTGATGACCAGTTGGGCGATCGTCACCCTGCCGCTGTTCGCCCTGCTCAGCCTGCTGCTGTGGGACTCGCCGTCGCTGGCGGTGTTTATCTTCTGGTGGCTGAAACCAGCGTACGAACGCCTGCCGCTGTACATCCTGTCGCAAGCGCTGTTTGGCGAGACGCCGACACTTAAACAGGCCTTGCGCGAATGGCCACGCCTGCTCAAACCGCAACTGCTGGCCAGTCTGACCTGGCGCCGCCTGAGTTTCAGCCGCAGTTTTCTGCTGCCGGTGGTGCAACTCGAAGGTCTCGACGGCAGTGCCCGGCAACAACGCCTGCACGTGCTGCTGCAACGCAACGCCGGCGCTGCGCAATGGCTGACCCTCATCGGCGTGCATCTGGAAACCGCGCTGTGGATCGGCCTGATGGTGCTGTTCTACATGTTGCTGCCGCAACAGGTCGAAACGGATTGGAGCTGGCAGTCACTGATTCTCGCGGCGGATCAAGACTGGCGCTGGCTGGAACATCTGACCAATGCTTTCTACGCGCTGGTGCTGGTGGTGTGGGAGCCGATCTACGTTGCCTGCGGTTTCAGCCTTTATCTGAACCGACGCACACAACTGGAAGCGTGGGATATCGAACTGGTGTTCCGCCGCTTGCGTCAGCGCCTGAACAATGGCGTGGTGGGATTGCTCTTGGCGGTCTGTCTGGTGCTGCCGAATATGCCGTCGACCTGGGCGGCCGAGCCTGATGACAGTCCGCAGGCACCGCGCTTGTTGAATCAACCACTCACTAGCCAGGCCTCACGGGACAGTATCAAGGCATTGCTTGAACAGCCGCCGTTCAAGAACAAGGAAGTCGTCACCCGCTATCGCTTTGGCGACGACCCGGCGAAACCTGCCGAAGCGCAAAAACCGGGTGAAGCGCCGCAGTGGCTGAAAACCCTGCTGGGCTGGCTCGACGGACAACACTTGAATGTGCTGGCGAAGGTCATTGAAGTGCTGTTGTGGGGCACGCTCATTGCGGTGCTGGGCTGGCTGGGCTGGCGCTATCGCGAGTTTCTCCAGGCCTTTGTCAGCCGCCGCCCCAGACTGCCTTCCAAACCGAAACGAGCGTTGCCGCAGCAAGCCTTCGGTCTGGATTTGAACCGCGACACCTTGCCTGACGACATCGCCGCCCATGCCGAACAACTGTGGCAAAGCCAGCCCCGTGCAGCGTTGGGCCTGCTCTATCGAGGGTTGCTCAGCCATCTGCTGCATGACTTCGATCTGAGCCTGAAACCCGCCGACACCGAACTCCAGGTGCTCGCGCACGTTGAACAATTGCAGCGCCCCGAACTGCTCGCCTTCAGCCGCAGCCTGACTAATCACTGGCAGAACATGGCCTACGGGCATCGCGTACCACCGGCGTCCATGCAGCAGGAATTGTGCGATGGCTGGCGCGCCTTGTTCGGCCCCGGAGCCGCCCGTTGAGTCGCCGGACACTGTGGTGGGTTGGCGCGTTGATCGCCCTGTTGCTGGGCGCGCTGAGCGTTTTCCTCTACCTCAAGGCCAAGCCTTATCAGGAAGAAGTCGATCACGGCCCCTCGCCCGCCGCGCAAGCCAATCCTTATCTGGCGGCCGAGCTGTTTTTGCGTGAGCGCGGCCTCATGGTCAGCCACGCCGAAAGCCTCGCGGTACTGCCGGAAATCGACCCTCGCCGTCATACGTTGCTGTTGTTCAACGACCGCTCACGCATGACCCCGCGTCAGGTCGATCAGGTGTTGAACTGGACGCGGGCCGGCGGGCGGCTGGTGTTCGTCGCCGAATCGCTGTGGGATGAGCAGAGCAAACAAAGCAATGACCTGTTGCTTGATCGGGTGCAGCTGCATCAATCCCTGAGCAAGGATCTGAAAGACCTGCCCGCCGACGTGGCGCCAGACCGCTTCCCGAAATTGACCAAACTCTATCTGGAAGACGAAGACGCCCCGGCCTACGCCGGTTTCGATACCGACTTCCACCTCGACGACCCGAAGAATCTTGCGCAAGCCTGGGCCAACAGCGCCAAGGCCACGCACATGATGCAACTGCCCTACAGCCTTGGCTCGATCACCGTGGTCACCGACGCCGAGTTGTGGAAGAACAACATCATCAGCCAATACGACAACGCCTGGCTGCTCTGGTATCTGAGCGCCGACACCGACGTCACGTTGATCTACAACACCGAGCACGATGGCCTGCTGACCTTGCTCTGGCGCTACTTCCCGCAAGCCATCGTTGCCCTGCTCGCGTTGATCGGCCTGTGGCTGTGGCATGTCGGTGTACGCCACGGCCCACTTCAGCTACCCGCCCCGAGTGGACGCCGACAATTGCAGGAACACCTGCGCGCCAGCGCCGATTTCCTGCTGCGCCACAACGGCCAACAGGCACTGCTGCAAGCACTACAACAGGATGTGCTGCGCCGCGCCCGTCGCCGCCATCCCGGCTTCGATCAATTGAACGTTGCCGAACAATGGCTGGCATTGTCGCGCCTGACCCGGCAACCCACCCGCGCTATCAGCCAGGCCCTGAGCCCGGTGCCGAACCGGCGGATCTCCAGCGCCGATTTCTGCCGCCAGGTCGCCCACCTGCAAACCTTGAGGAACACGCTATGACTGAACAGATCGAGCCCGGCAGCGCCAGCCACGCCGCCCAGCAACGCCAGCGTGCCAGCCAGTTGGCGCAAGCGGTGCGCGGCGAATTGCAGAAAGCCCTGATCGGCCAGAACCAGGTGATCGACGACGTGCTCACGGCGCTCATCGCCGGTGGCCACGTATTGCTTGAAGGCGTGCCGGGGCTAGGCAAAACCCTGCTGGTGCGCGCATTGGCCCGCTGCTTCGGTGGCGAATTCGCGCGGATTCAATTCACCCCGGATCTAATGCCCAGCGACGTCACTGGCCACGCCGTATACGACCTGCAAACCGAGCAGTTCAAGCTGCGCAAAGGCCCGCTGTTCACCAACCTGTTGCTGGCCGACGAGATCAACCGCGCCCCGGCGAAAACCCAGGCGGCCTTGCTCGAAGCGATGCAGGAACGGCAGGTCACACTCGAAGGTCGCGCCCTGCCCATCGCGCAACCGTTCATGGTGTTGGCGACGCAGAACCCGATCGAACAGGAAGGCACTTATCCCCTGCCCGAAGCCGAGCTCGACCGCTTCATGCTCAAGGTGCGCATGGACTACCCGGACGCGGATCAAGAGTTGAACATGGTGCGACAGGTCAGCCGTTCAACCCGCGCCGACATGCTCGATGTGCAACCGCTGCGCACTGTGTTGCAAGCCAAGGACGTGCAAGCCCTGCAACGCATCGCCAGTGACTTGCCGCTGGACGATCAGGTGCTCGACTACGCCGTGCGTCTGGCCCGTAGCACGCGCACCTGGCCGGGGCTGATTCTCGGCGCCGGGCCCCGCGCCTCGATCGCACTGGTGCGTTGCGCCCGTGCCCGCGCGTTGTTGCGCGGCGGCGAGTTCGTGATCCCGGACGACATCAAAGGCTGCGCACTGGCTGTGCTGCGCCATCGCGTACGCATTGCCCCGGAGCTGGACATTGAAGGGCTGCAGGTCGATCAGGTGCTGCAGCAACTGCTCGACCAGATTGCGGCGCCGCGTCTGTGAAACCCTCACGCCTGCTGTTGATCTGGCTGGCCTTGCTGCTGGCGATCGGCATCGTTCTGGGTACATTGCGGGCGCTGGAAGTCGACATCCCTGCCAGCCTGATATCGATCAACTGGGGGTTGCTGCTGGCGCTATTGGCCCTGGCGGTGCTCGATGCCCTGCGCCTGCAACGCCTGCCAACACCGCGCATCACACGGCAAATGCCCGGCAGTCTTGCGCTCGGCCGCTGGGGTGAAGTGCGCCTGGAAGTCGAACATGACTTCAGCGAACCGACGCACATTGAACTGTTCGATCACCCGCCAGCCGGGCTGAGTTTCGAAAACCTGCCGCTGTCGATTGAATTGCAACCCGGCCGGCGCAGCCTGCTCGGTTATCGATTGCGCCCGCTCAAGCGCGGTCATTTCAGCTTCGCTCACTGCGAAGTCAGCCTGCCCAGTCCCTTGGGATTATGGACAGGCAAACGCCTGCTCGATGTCAGCGACCAGACCCGCGTCTACCCCGACTTCGCCCGACTCTACGGCGGTGAACTGCTGGCCGTGGACAACTGGCTCAGCCAGCTCGGTGTGCGTCAGCGCCAACGGCGCGGTCAGGGTCTGGAATTCCATCAGTTGCGCGAATTCCGTGAAGGCGACAGCCTGCGCCAGATCGACTGGAAAGCCACCGCCCGTCAACGCACACCGATTGCCCGCGAGTATCAGGACGAGCGCGATCAGCAGATCATCTTTCTGCTCGACTGCGGCCGATGCATGCGCAGCCAGGACGGCGAGCTGTCGCATTTCGACCATGCGCTCAATGCTTGCCTGCTGCTGAGTTATGTGGCCCTGCGCCAGGGCGATGCGGTGGGACTGAGTACCTTCGCCAGCGAACAGCCGCGCCATCTCGCGCCAGTCAAAGGCGCCGGGCAACTGAACGTGTTGCTCAACACAGTGTATGACCTGGGCAGCACACAACGCCCTGCCGACTACCAGGCCGCCGCCAATCAACTATTGGCCCGGCAAAAACGCCGGGCATTGGTGGTGCTGGTCAGCAACCTGCGCGATGAAGTCGACGATGAACTATTGGCTGCCGTCAAACGCCTGAGCACACAGCACCGCGTGATGGTGGCAAGCCTGCGCGAGGAGACGCTAGACGCCCTGCGACATGCACCGGTGCAAACCTTGCCCGAGGCTCTGGCCTATTGCGGGACGGTGAGTTATTTGAACGAGCAGGCAGAACTCCATGAGCGCTTGAGGGCTCATGGGGTTCCGGTAGTGGATGTCCGGCCAGCGGAACTGGGGGGCGAACTGGTGACGCGGTATCTGGCTTTGAAGAGTGCCGGAGGTTTTTAGCGCCTTCTTCAGTTGGAAAAGGTGCTGATTTATTCCCACGACCAAAACTCACAATCAGACAGTGCTGCCGTCATAGTGATTGTAAATTTTCAGTTCGGCAGTTACGCCCCTGTACGTATTAACGAACGCTTCACCGGCAAGATCGGTTGTTACGTAGTAGGTCTCGCTTGAATCGGAATGCTGAACGGAGACTCGAACTCCCGGCGCAAGCTCTTTCTTCATTTTGGAGGTCGCCCGAATGAAATTTCGGGTCATTATTTCCCCGTTACCCATTTCAATGTCTTCGCGCCACCGTTCTGCATCCACCCAGTTATGCGCCAGGCGCATGGCCGCTGGCGAAATAAGCCATTGATCATTCCGTGTCTTCAGCGTCAGGGCAAACGCGCCATCCCGGATACTTTCTCGGCAATCGAGAGTCCAGAACAACCAGTCTTGTCCGAGTTGATGTTCCTGTGCAAGATCAGGCGTTATGCTCAATCCAAGGCTCTCGGCGCTTTCGCCTTGCCATCCCAGCCTTACATAAGCCCCCGTCAGCGAACTGCCAGACTTTGCCCGCAATCTGATTACGTGCGCCACGCGATGACAAGGATACAACGTGTCATGCCCAAAGACCTTCGCAAAACTGTCGAACTGCATGTCCAGCTCTGCCTCGATATCAAACAGTTGCCCCGGCAACAATCGATCCGGAATGCTGGGACTGGTCAACTTTAAAGTGAAGTCGCCATTGCGCCATGGGCCTTCGTTATTAACAGACCATCGAATGGGTTCACCGTCCACCGGACGCAAGGTTTCAAGATCCGGATCAAACGTCAGCCCGAGCGCCTGCGCCCCGGATGAGTCTTCAAGTGCCACTTCAGCCCAGGGGATCAGCCAACTGTGCGGCCTTACCCTTAACTCCAGATCGTAAGCGGTTGCGTGAGACAGCAGCAGCTTCCCGTCGACAAGGCTCACCTCTTCGCCATTGAGCCAAAGCGTGAATTCCTGCAACCAGGTGTCCGAGTTTGCATTCGCGGTAAACATCATCGATCTGACCTCCCATCCGGCGTAGCCGCCCTTCACAGCGGCAAGCAACCAACCTTCCTTGACCGGTGGGAGTCTGAACGCGACCTCGGCCTTGCCGGTACCATCCGTTTTCGTTGGGGCGATCTTGATGCCCGGGTATTCCCATTCCACGTCGACATCAACGAGGGGCTCGCCTGTTCTGGCAGAAACCACAATGACCTGTGCGCTGACTTCTTGCCCCGGATATCCCGTCGGACCAGGACTGATCAACGACTGGATTTCCCGAGGCTCATGCACGAAGAACGGCAACGCTATCGAATCCGAGTGCAATGCTCCGCCCACCGATACGGTCAGCTCCAGCGCTCCCGGTGTAGTCGGCACAAACTCAATCTTCGCCACCCCGTGAAAGTTGGTGATCGATGTCACCTCTCCAAGGTCGGGGCTGCGCCAGGTCACAGTGACCCCAACCATCGGCTTGCCGCTGATCGAGGAGATGACCGTGATCTGTTCAGTCACGGCATCGCCCCAGAACAACGTCTGATTGACCCGCTGGCGTTCAGCGATCTTCACCACCTGTTCGCCTTGTCCCAGCGACATGGCGTTCACGGGAGACAGACTGGCCAGCCGCGTCGACGAGCAGTGCAATCCAAAGCTGCCATCCTTGAGATCGTCCACCCGGAACCTATAGGTCAGTCCTGCGGACGAAAACAATCTGGGATCGCCCAACCTCGGTTCCTCGAAACGGATGCCGAGTGCCGCTGGCCCGGACTCCGTCATGCCCAGTGTCAGGTACTGACCCAGCAAGTCACTGCCGTCCAGCGCTCGCACTTGTAGTTCATGTTGACCCTTGCGTCGCGGAAAGAACGTTTGTTGACCTATTGGCTGTTCCGACTGCTTGTCGAAACTGACCATCAGCCCCTCCCAGGGATCACTGGCCAGCGATCTGACTGTCATTGGACGACGATCTTCGTAGTCGTCATAACGACTGAGTACCGCTGCGGTTACCGACTCTTCCCCGGCGACCTGCGGCCTGAAGTCAAAGCCGCTCCAGCCATCGGTCGTGGTTTGGATATCGCGAGGATTGCCATCGATGATCCAGCTCACCGGTGCCTGATCCACAGGGCGGTTGGTGTAATGCGAGTACACCTGCACCCACATCCACGCCGGCGCCTGGCCAATGACCGGATCCACCGCCGACTCGCGCCATGCCTCGAATCTGACCTTGTTGTGAGCCAGTGTCATCGGCTTGGCGATCGCCTCGAAACTCAACTGAGGCAGGGCCAGGGTCAGAGCAAACTCGCCTTGCGTCGCACTGCCGGTGAAGTCCAGCGTCCAGATTGCGCCGCCGTCGTTCAGTGTCTGCCCATGCTCCAGCGGCGGGGCGACGGTCGCGCCCAGTGAATCGGCCGGTGTGCCCGACCAGATCAGGGATGCTTCAAGCCCCACCAACGGGCTCAGTGCATGAGGTAAAACGTTGAAGCGGTGAACGGCCCCCAGGCATGGATACAAGCTGCGATCATCCAGCGCCGATGGCACCTGATCGAGCATCAGCGCCATTTCCTCCGTCAGATCCGCAGACATCAGCCGTCCTGCCAACTCGCGAACGTTTGTCTCGCCTTCAAGGCGCAGTTCCAGCTCAAACAGGCTGCTAAGGCTGGTGCTGCTGTCGGAGACCAGTTGCCATTGCGGCCCTGGCAACGTCAATGGCTTGAGCGTTCCCAAGTCTGTGGGCCGCAACCCGATATCAGGATCAACGCCGCGCCAGTGCAGACTGATGTTGCGCCCGAGCCAATCACTGCCGGTAACCGGTTCGACTCTGAGGGTATGAGTCTGTCCACGTCGGCAGAGCACGCCAAGTGTATTGCGTTGAACCTCAGCATCGTCGAGCCAGATTTTCACCTGACTTTTCCAGGGGTTGGTGGCAACGGCCGTGACAGTGAAGAGGTGCTCGACCGACATCGCTTCCTGGTGCGCCTTGAGCCGGGCGGTGATGGTCTTTTCCCCGGCAGTTTTCGGCGTATACAGCAAACTGGCCCAGCCGCCCGACCCAGTGGCACTGTGGACCGGGTCACCGTCGGGAATCACCCATTCGACCAACGCATTGCTGACCGGATCACCATCGCCTCTGGCCACTTCATGCACCGCTTGCACCCGCAGCAGCACGCTCTCGGCCTCGTCGACGATCGGATATTTGTTGGCCTCACGCACCTCCCCCACCTTGATCCGGTTGCGCGCCAGCGACATCGGTTTGGCTACAGATGGCAACAACAGCTTTGAGCAGACCAATGACAGATCAAAGCGACCGTCGAGCCGGTCCTCGCTGGTCAGCGTCCAGAGGCTGTCGCGCCCATCGAACGGAACCGGCTCCTCGAGCGGGGGCCTGACCGTGATCCCCAATTGCTCGTGCCCGACGCCGCTCCAGTGCAGCGACAGATCAGTGCCCTGCAACGGGCTGTCGGCGAGCAGGCGCACGATGACAGGGTGCGCGGCGCCCCGGTTGGGATAACCGGTCACGTCCCACTGCGTTTCTATATCCTCGACGACGGATCGCAACGCCTTCCACGGATCCGTCGCCAACACCTTGACCGCAAATTCGTGGGTCACTTCGCCACTGGCGTAATAAGGGCTTTCGACCGCTGCCTTGATAACCACATCACCCGCAGTACTCGGTGCAAAATCAAAGTAAACCCAGCCTTGCTCGTCAGTGATCCCGGCCCCCAGTACACCTTGCCCGGACGCCGTCCAGTTCACTGTCCGGCCATCCAGCGCCTGGCCGGTGTAGAACGAAACGACTTGCACGCCGAGCCGGACACTCTGCGCATATTCAAGCACCGGGTAGTAAGCCGCTTCCTGTACCTCGCGAAAGGCCAGGCGGTGATGCCCCAGCGAAACGTCAATCGCATAAGGTTCGGCGCTGTACTGGTTAACCAGGCTTATCGAAAAATCGTAGCTTTTCTCTTCGCCGATCGCCGGGCAGTCGAGCGACCAATGCGACAGCAGCGCCTGATCGACACCCCATTCAGGATCAGCCTTGACCGCGTCCATCGGGTTACCGTGGCTGGTCAATGCGATCTGGGTATCCAGCCAGGCGCTGCCGGCTACAGGCATAAAAGACAGCTTGTGTGGAGTGAAAAGGAAGTCGTCCGATGCGCCGCCAAGGGATGCCCCCAGGCACAGATACAAGGTCCGACCTGGCGTCAGGGTTTCCTCGTCCAGACTTAGCGCCTGCAGCTTCAAGGGCTCCAGTTTCAGTTGAAGGTCGATGCGCGTAATACGCACAACCGAGCGCTTATCTGAAGGGTTGCTCGGCACACCGTTGACTTCGAAGGTCAAGGTTTCGCCGCTGTCGAATGCCAGGTGATCCAGCGATTCGCGATAGGCAATCGGAATGAAATCCAACGGCTGTGCCGTCGCCAGACGAGCGTTATCGTCCTCAAGGCTGCGTAGCGTCTCGCGCTTGAGTTCGATGCTCATCAACTCCGTGTTGCCCTTGAGGATGCGCAACGTTCCGAGCTGGCCCGACCAGTCAGCCCCCGGGCGAAACTCGCACAAAAATGTCAGTTCGTAACTGGCGCCGGCATCGGGCTTTTTAGGCACTGATACCTGCTGTGTAACCGAGCCACCGACCCCCGCCACCAGGAAACCGATAAACGCGCCTTCATACATTTCACTCGTTAAGCCGACTGACCCTTTGTAAGTCCAGTGGTCGAGCTGTTGAGTGAAATCACCGTTGAGCACCAGACTTTGATTCGCTTGGATGACTGGCTCATGCATGATCGCTCGCTCCTTTGGCCTGTTTGTTCAGCCTGGTGTTTTCAGCCTGGGTGACCAGGTCTACGACTTTCTGGACGAAGGTCGGCTCTCCGGCCTTGGCGGTGTAATGGATACGCACAATGAGGTCGGTCAACGACGCAAG
Source organism: Pseudomonas sp. 43A (assembly GCF_013363935.1). Classification (NCBI taxonomy): domain Bacteria; kingdom Pseudomonadati; phylum Pseudomonadota; class Gammaproteobacteria; order Pseudomonadales; family Pseudomonadaceae; genus Pseudomonas; species Pseudomonas sp. 43A. The sequence continues at coordinate 1,846,158 of NZ_CP054880.1, read as the reverse complement.
CATGGCGGCCTGCAGCCGTTTACCCGACCACGGGACACTCAATCTCCAGCCGGAGATCACGCCAGTGCATTCAAACGGACGGAGCAGTCCTTCATCGGGCTTCATGTTCGTCAGACCGTTGTCAGCGATGCCCACCGACAAGGCTATTTGCTGAGCGCTGCGCAAATTGATCACCACATCCAGCGGCGCTACCCCGCCCGGATTGTGCAAGTACTGCACGGACTGCGTGGTTGGCCGGGTCGCCGTCATGCTGCTGATCTGCAGCAAGGTCGCCCGCACATCCTCATAAGGTCCGGTCAGGACCGGCAGTTCGACCTCTACCGAACTGATCTGCCGGCAGAAATGCCCGGGATGATCGCGATCGAACAGCAACTGGGTCAGCCTGAACTCCAGTACCCCGGTGTCTTTCAGTTGCTGCAAGGCATCCGCCCAGCTGGCAATGCCCACCTGAGGTTCCACTTCGTCGTCGAACAACTGTCGCAGGGAAATGGTTTTTACCAGCTCCAGCCGTCGCTCGTGGCGTTGCAGATATTCACGCTCCAGACGCAGCAGATGCCCGCGCAACTGCTCACCGGCGGTCAGCCCATGACGATGGTCGAGCCACACCTGAGGCAAGGGGATTTGCGTATCGTAATCACCGGTTTCGGCGGCCAGCGAAGCCTGGGCGCTGAGGCACAGGCTGATGACCGCATCGTAGGCCTGATAATGCAGCGCCTTGAGCTGGCCGAGCATCCAGCCGAACAGTTCGGCATTGCTCGCACGTTTTTTCAGGTAGTTGTAGACCGTCAATGCCTGACTGTTGGCCCGCAAGGTCTGCGCAAGGCTGGATCGTGCCGCAGTGACCGCATGATTCTGCGCCACGATCTGCTCATCGAGCGCACGCACCTCCGCCATTGCCTGATCACGCTGCAGCGCCCATTCGCCTCGGCGACGCCGGTAACCTTCGGTCGTGGCCTGGCTGTCGGCATCGATCTGCAACAGCGACGAGGCAACCTCCATGCCGAAAGCCGCTGCATCAAACACATGTTCCGGTTTGAAGCCGCCATTGGAGGTGCCGAATATTTTCGGCAACGCCCCGATGACGCCCCCGGCGGTCCTGACGACCCTGGCCTGCAACGCGGAGGTTTTCGACTGTTTCAGGCTCGACATGACCTGATATTCGATCGCCGAGACGTTTTCGTTGTAACGCGCTGCGTAAGCATCCGCCCGCTCCTGCGCCATGGTCCGGCTTTGCTGCAGCGCTGTCACATTCGCCTCCAGTTGGGCGATCGACTGATCCTGCACCGTTTCGACATAGCTGCCCAATTCCACCAGATGGTTTTGCTGCAATTCTTCCTGCTCGGCGCGATCACGCCGCTCCAGCAGATTGAGCACCTGACTGCCGTAATCCTGCAGCGCCTGCACGGCCCGCAGTGCGACTTCGAACGTCACACGCCAACGGAAGGCATTGACCACCATTCGCCCACCCATCGGTCTCGGCCCGGCCACGCCAGCGGTCGCCAGGTCGCGCAGCAATTGATTGGGATCCGTCGGCGGGCTGAACAGCGCAAGATCCATAGGCCTGCCCTCTATGGTGAGATTGTGGCGCAGGTTGTGCATCCGTAGTTCAGGCGCGGCATACAGGTCGAGCAGCGACTGATTGATGGGGATTTCAAAGGGCCCACAGGCCAACAATCCGAGCATCGGCGGGGTATCGGAAGCGACCGGGTAATCCGCCAGGCTGAAATTCAGCGTCTTTTCAAAGGCTTCGAGCCGCGGCCGCACAGTGCTCTGCTCCAGCAAGTCGGCGACCTTGGTGGTTTGCCAACGGGTCGCCGTGTTGGCGGTCGGTGCCTTGCCCATCAGAAACCCGGCCTGGACGTAGCACAGCTTGGCGGCCACCAGACTGTCGCGGGTCAGTTGCCGGTAATACCAGTCGCCCCAGCTCATCAGGTTTTTCACATAGTCGGTGAATGCCAGAATCTGCATGTGCGCCGGTGCTGCGTAGCCGATGGCATCCGGATCCGTGGGGTTCTGAACTTCACAACCCGGATCGCCTGGAGTTCTGACGATGTCCAGGGGGCGGCAACGCCAGTATGCCGGTCTTGGGTTGGGATAGTCTGGATGTTCCCGAGGATCGGCAGTTGCCTGTGGATCGAACACGTAATGCAGCCAGTTTTGTGCCTCACGGAAGCGCTCTTCATCGCGCAAGCGCGTGGCCATCAAATGCGGCAGATGGAAAAACAGCTCCCAGAAAAACAGGCCATTGGCACCGTTGAAAGCACCATTGGGCTCAACGAACGGCACCCCGGTGGGCGACGGCTCGGCAATGAACTGAGTGTTCCAGTCCAGCACGGCGTCCACGGAACCATTGGAACGCTGCACCAGTTCCGGGCCAAACAATGAATTGAGCCGGACGAACTTCAGTTGCAAGTCAGACTGATTGAAGGAAAGAAACTGCGCCGCATCGACAGTGTTTTTGCGCAAGGTGGGCGGGACGAAATCCTTGAGGTCGACGATGGTCAGGTGAAATCGCTTATCGCCCGTATAAGCGGTGGGGCCGGCTAATGCAAAAGTGGTCGGGTCCGGCCAAGTGCCTTCTTTTCGGCTGGATACCAACGATTCGGTTACCCAACCACCCGCCTGATCCAGCTCTTGTTCCAGCGGTTTAGGATCCTCACCTGAAGCGCCAACAAGCCACAGTTTGATCTTCACCATGGCACTGGCAAGTCCGGTGGGCCTGCAATATCCCTGCACCGTGATCATATCTTCATCTCCCACCCGCAACGCCATGACTTGCAGATCCATATGCGGCGTCAGGGAACCCGCCGTCAGGACACGGGGAACGACCGTGACCTGGCTGCTCAGTGGATGCTGAACCGTTTCGTTGCTGACGAATCGATGCTGGAGCGCCAGATCCAGCCATGCCCCACCGTCGCCGGCGACCGGGCGCATCAACACGTCGTAAACCGCATGCACCCTCAGCGGCGCCACAGTCTGGCCACTTATCTTGCCCGTCAGCAAAACCCCCAGCTTGCCCTTGGGATCCAGATAATCGCGGCGCTCACTCGCAATCAACCGGGTGCCCGGCAAAAGGTTGGTCTGGTATTCCGAACTGTGCAGGAGCAGCGGCGCCGACCATTGGCCGTTCTGGGTCATGAACGCCAGATTGATGTCCAGTTTGTAGGGAATATCGACTGAGCCAACTTTCGCTGCGACCTTCACACGCCATTGCGCCCAGACCAGACATAACCGGCCATTCCAGACCACCGGGCGAATATCCAGCACCTCGTCGGCAACGGGGATTTCCACGGCTTGCCATTCACTCCAGGCCGCTGGATTGACCGCCACACTCTGGCTGCCCAGTTCAATCTCGGCCTTGCGCCAGAAGTACTGGAAGGGCTGCACCCGCTGTCGCCCGACAACGTAATAATTGGCGCGGGCCGGCGTCATGCTGTCCATGTAGCAACTGATCACATCCAGATCGCAGGTTTGTTCGAAGGTCTGCAGGTAGTCCTGCAGCGCCGACTGCACGGAATCGTTGCTCAAGCGTGCCTGATTGAGATTGTTTTCAAGGGTTCTGAACAGACTGGTCTTGCGCAGGCGTACAAAGGGATTGATGAAGTTTTCCGGGTAACACGAAATCAGCTGCACGGCGGCCCAGTCGGGATAGTTGTTGTACAGCTCCCATTCGAGCAAATGCCGATTGTCGAACGCTTGCTTCTCAAAGCCCGGTTCCAGCTTGCGATACACCGCATGAATGTACTGCTGTGCACAACTGGTCGCTTCGGCTACCCACGAACTGCGCACCTGGTAGGTGTCCAGTGGATCCATGCGCAGCAGTTCGAACAGATCGGCCGCCGTTTTCAAGAACGGATATTTCGCATTGGCCACCTGGCCGATGCAGTATTCGAGCAGTGCCGCGCGACGTTTTTCCAGCAGCCCGCCAATGTTGCTCAATGCCATGATCCTGCTCCTTGGGATATGCTCCGGGGACAACCGTTAGCCAAGCGATACCGCTTACCCCGGTATCGCCTCACCCGCGAAGGTGATGGGATTAATGAACACGCTTTCGCTATCGCTAGACTGACTCCGAACACTGAAAACGAAGGTGCCTCCGGTTTCGCTGGACACAAAAACTCGCGTGAGTCCCTGTTGATCGGTGAACCCCTGACGGGGTCTGATAGTTGCGGTATCCACATTTGTCGGGGGTACGGTCACCCAGTACCAATCCACCAACGAGTCGTGCGCGCGGTTGCCGTAGCCGTCTTCCAGCAACGCGTAGAGTTCGACTTCCTGGCCTTCCGGCACGACTCCCAAGGGCGTTGGTGACAGTTCTGCCAACGGAAAAGTCAGCGTTTTGCGGTCGAAGGTGATGTCGATAGATGTGGCGTAGCGCGGCTCAAACAGATCCAGCCAATACACGGGCGTATCGGTGCCCATGACCTTGCCCGGGGTATAGATGACCAAAAGCGTTCCATTTGTGTCGGTCGCACCTGTTTTAATGCTGCCCAGGGAGGCTCGCCAGTGAACCTTGATGCCGCTCAGCGGCTGACCTTGCGCGTTGTTCACGGTCACCCGATACGTGGCTAGCTCACCTGGCTTGTTGGCCACGACATCGCTGCCATCCACCACGTCGCAGGTAATTGAGACCAACTCGTTGAGGTCGCTTGCCACGTGCGCCACAGGCGAGCGCTCACTGGTCGCGCCCAGCAGAGCAAGTTCGGCGGCCTTGGCATAGGCTGTCTTGTCGACGGTTTCGGGCAGACTGCCGATCAGGAAAATCGTCAATGCATCCATGCCGGTCTCGATGGACAGCTCCCGGACGCGCATCAACAGATCGAGTTGGCTGAGGTTTTTCAACACCTTGAGGTTGGTGGGATCGATACGGTCGACACACTCGCGGACTTCCTGCACGCTCCAGCCAAAAAAATTGGCCAGCCTGATGGCGGCGGCCTGTTGCACCAGCCTCATTGCATCCCCCGTGAGATCCGACAGATCGTTGACCTGACGCAGATAGTCCAACAGTTTCTGCGACGGTTGTTCACTCAGGGCAAAGGCACGGGTCAGTGTCGTCAAGTAATACAGTGTGCGTATCGTCAATTCGTGCCTGTTGCTCTGACCGAGCCAGGCTTCGTGACCGTAATCCAGATATTCGTGCAACAGCGCGGCGCTCAACCCCAGCGTCGACACCACTTCACTGCGCCAGCGCACCTGCGCCAGCAGATCGAGCAGCACATCGGCATTGCGGTGCTGTTTTCGGCTTGCCCCCTCTGATTCCACAGGGGTTTGCTCAAGCACTTGTTGCAGCAATTGATGAACCGTGGTGTTTGACCAGCTCAGGATCGGTAGTACCTGCTCCACACCGACACCGGCATACACGGCCAGCGTCTCTTTGACCAACGATGCCTGAGCATCACGCGCCTGCAGAACCACACCGGTCATGATGTCGATAAGGGTTAGGCGCAATGGCTCCTCGACCACCCCCAAGGCACTGTCGACCGCCCAGGCAATTTTTCTGCGGACATCGTCCAGGTATTGCTCGGATGTCCCCCACTGAGGCAATACCAGACCATAGGCGTCGACAATAGGAAGCTGGCCATCGGCGCGGCTCACCAGGAATTCGAGCCAGTCGGCGACCCCTGCAGACGGCACGCCGGCCATCAGAAACACACCGTTGGACAACAATGCGGTCGGCAGCAAATTGCGCAACTGCTCGAAAAGTTGCTGATCCTGCTCGGACGGTTGCTGCGCCGCCAGCGGTTTGACCGCATGCTGCAACACCCACAACACTGGCAGATCGCTTTGCGCGCACCACTGCACGCAACTGTGCATGGCTTCGATCAGTTCCAGTATGTCTGGTGGACCTTCTGCAACGGTGTGGATACGAGGGGTACCCGCCAAGCCATCAACCCACTCGATCCCACCCAGCACCGACAGCATCAGCACACCTTCGATGGGGGTGATGTTCAACAGTCGGGGCAGTCGAACCAGGCGGTAAAAACTCGAGATGATCGCCGGGCTGCGCGTCAGTGTGTCGGTCAATCCATGTGCTCTGGCCACCGTGGTTGCCAGGACGTAATAAGTCTGCGGGTCAATCGCCAGGCCACGGCACAACTGGCTGATCGTCAGATCGACCTCGCCCGGCGCCGGCGTCACTGGAAACGTAAGGTTGTCGAGCCGCAAGGGCTCGCGGTAATCCGTTCGATCATTGAAGATCTGGTCGAACAGCGAGAGTGCCTCGCCACGGCCGTAGATCGACAGCTCTGCGATGAACCCGGCAAAGTCCGCCGCAGTGCATTCGTAACGCTCACGCAGGGTCTGAAAAAGACCCAGGGCATGCACGACGCCGCTGGATATGTCCATCTCTGACGCAGCGGCGGGGTCCGAAGGATTACCGTGTTCTACTGCCCGGATCGCAGCCACCAGCAGTGCATCGACCTGATCGAACGGCAAACCGGTCCAGTTGGCCAGACGGACCATTTGGTTTATCCGGTCATAGCGGTTGAAGCCCAGTTCCTTGTCGGGGTCTGCCGTCAGCCGATGGCGAAATTGTGACTCGTCGTCGATCCGCACGGCGGGGGCGGTGTTGTTGTTGATGTACACCGACCCCGACCGTTCACTCTCGGGTTTCTCGGGTATCTGGGGTATCTGGGGTATCTCGGGTGTCTCGGGTGTCTCATCCGGGTATTTCACATTGGCTGAGCGCACCGGGGCAGCATCGCGAATCGACAGCAAAGCTTCGATCTGCGTGCTGCTCAACTTGGTTCGCTCGCCTAGAAACTCCACCTGACTAAGGTTCTGGTAACTATCAAGGTCATTGGTACCGAAGTGGCGGTCGAAAAACTCTTTACGCTGGTCATAGCTCTCGCGGGCTTCCGTCAGCAATTGCCGCTGATAGGGACCGAGGCGCGTAGCATGAGCGAAGCCGGGACCGGTATTGGTTCCCCGGGCATCGGGTTGTAAAAAATAGGGGTAGGCCAGATCGACACGGTGCTCGAAGTCCCCCACCGACAGGTCATGGGACTGCGCGATAGCATCAATCGTGACCCAATGCTGGTAATACGGCAGACCGTTGGGGTAGCGGGCCTCGATCAATGCGTCTTCAGTCGACTGTCCTGGCTTGGGCTTGTTCGCCGCGATGAACTGCTCCAATACCGCGACGATGATGTCGACCGACGATACCGACTGATAGACCGCATTGACGTCGACCTCCAGCGCGAGCAAATCCGTGCGGCGGTTGTGCAACTGATATTGTTCTTCCTGGTTTTCGGGCTTGATACGGTCACGAATCCAGCGCAGCAAATCGATCAGATACGCTATGGGCGAAACAAGGGACTCCAGTGCATCCGGTGGACACAGTGCAGCAAAGTCGGTACCGATCAGGACTTGATAAGTGGGGCCGTCAACCATGGATAACAAACCGCTGGAGCTGCGTGTTGTCGCGTTCCGATCGCCCGTCAGGGTTTGCTCGATAAACTGACGACGCAGATACGTGGCCATGCTGTTGGCCCCGCGCAAAAACCGCCGGGCGTCATCCGGGCTGAGCCGCTGCTCCCTGACCAGACCCTGAACGCCCTTTTCCACCAAGGGAAAAATCGATCCCCCTTGTTCAAGATACGTCTTGAGATTGTCCAGCCCGAGGTTTTGTGCGTGTTGTTCGTCACCAAACATTTGATCGAACATTTGCAAAGCGGGGCGACGCGAATCAGCCATGATCAGGTTCCTTGAGACGAAAGCCGGCCGGAGCAACCTGGCGTTTCCACCAGGCTGCACACTCAGTGATTAAGATTTGGCGCTTCGACAGGTCGAGTGTCTACTGTCAGATCTGACAGGTTTTACAACCGTTCGTCGGGTATGCGTTCAAGAACCTTCCACCGGCGGATTTGCGCGCTCGACCTCGAAGCGCGCGCTCACGACCCAGTCGGATATCGTCTCGTCGCCCTTCTCATCCGTGAGGCTCTGCCTGAATCGGTACCAGTTGCCGGATTCCGGCAATGGTTGCGTCGCCTCCCCATGCCATGTGTCACCGGCAATGGGCAAGGGCCCCGTCCACTGCACATCCGGGTTGTACCAACTCACCACTGTCCCAACGCCCTTGCGCCCGCGGCCGGCAAACTGCAGCGGATGACTGACCCAGCGGCCCGCCGCCGGGGCGTCGAGGGTGGGCAGAAAAGTACCCAGCATGATTGGGCGCAGTGCCTCGACGGAGGCGAACTCCTCCAGCGACGCCACCGCCTCAAGCACGTAAGGCCCGCCGGCAAGGGAACTGAAGTCCTGTGTCACCGACCAGGTGCGATCCTCCTGCACGATGGCGCTGGACTGCAGCGAGTGCGTGGCGTCGGCCAGCGTCACCGTGACCGTGTCGCCAGGCACACCGAAACCAGACACCACCGTGCGTCTGCCGACTGGGTCATCCTCGGTCGGGGTTTCGATCAGCGGTGCAGCCGGGACGACGTCATATTGCCGCGCTTCGCCGAGGTCCGACTCTTGCCGCTGGCCGTTTCCATCGACGAACGTTTGCCGCGCACGAATGCTTGTGCGCCCCACCGGCAACGTCACTTCACCTTCCCAATCACCCTTGGCGTTCACCAGGATGTCGCTGAGCAGAGGCTCGCTGACACCCTCCAGAAAAACTTCGACCCGTCCGTTCGCCATGCCGCTGCCGGCGATTTTTGCGGTACGTGGCAGCTTCCCGTTTTCCGTCGGTTGGGTGATCTGCGGCGGCAACAACACCACATCGAAATAGCAATGCTCACTGCGCTCGGACGGCCGTTCGTCAAGGATTTGCTGTGCATCGATGGTGTACCTGCGGAATTCCAGACCGGCGAGATCGATCGACCACGCACCGTCTGCATCCAGTGTTTTTTCCGGCCCCAGCGGGCTTTGGAACTGGGCATCCCGCAACTGCATCACGGCACCCTGCATACCGTTGTCGCCCTCGACCGTGACATCACGGCCCACCTTGCTGGTCGGGTCCGGATAGGTGATCCGCGGCTGGGACATGGGCCGTCTGACGGTGAAGGTGGCGCTCGCCGGTAACGAGGTCTGCTCCGCGGCAAACTGGGTCACGGTGACGGTATGCTCAACCCCCGTCTCGAACGCCATGTCGCGGCGGAATGTCCACTTGTCATTGCTGACAGTGGCCGGGTGCACCACACCGACCTCGTCGCTGTACTGGAGGCTGACCACCGCGCCCGGCCAGCAAGTGCCGCTGAACCAGGGTGAAAGTCCATCTTCGAGCGGGTCGTCAAGACCGGGAGCCAGTGGCGGAATATTGATGTAGTGCGCAACCCAGTTGGGCGAATGCTGCCCGTCCCGGGATTGCCTGATATTGAGGGGATAATTGCGCGTCGGCCCCCATTGCGTTAACGCCGTGCTCGACCATTGACCATTAGTCACCACAGCATCGGGAAAACCTGCATCGGATCCCCCGGGTCTCAACAATTGCACCGTGGCGCCGTGAGAGCCTTTACCCGTGACCGTCGGCTGATAGTCAGGGGTCGATGTCACCTCGCTCACATCGGCTAATACTTTGTTGATTTGGAATGGGAAAGGCTGTGACTCGATCCAGCCACTGGCACCGTCGCGCACTTTTTGCACGATTTGCAGGTTGTAGGTGCCGTATGGCCAATCCGTCGCGGTGGTTGCCCATTGACCCCCGGTTGCCACAACCTCCCCTGGCGGCGTGACTGCATAACCGGGCGCGGTGATCACCACCGTTGCGCCGGCGTGGGCGGAGCCTGAGAACTTGATTGATCCATCAGCCAGGACTTCGACGTTGACGCCGACGAACGTGGCAGGGCGGACCTTGAATGCGCGCGGACCACTTGGCTCGGACCTTCGTCCTTCGATGACGTTGATAGCCACCAGCGAAGTATTGCCTGCAGGCACTTCAACGGAGGCGCTCCAATTTGCCTTCGTCAGTATCAGACTCTCACCGACTTTGATCTCTTTCCCGTCCAGTAAAACCTGAACAGTGCCACCTAAAGCTCCCTTTGAACCGGTTACGGTAAAAACCTGATTCTGATACGAGCCTGGATCTGGCGGAGTAATAACAGGTGCAGTGGTTACAAAAACATCCACGCCTTTCGCCCAACCAGGCAGGTTACTACCGCCATACGACTGCTGTGCGGTAAAGGTGAAGCGGCCGGCTGGCAAATCTTGCAACAGCGTTGTCGACCAATATCCGTTAGCGCTGACTTTCGTCTCTCCGTAAAGAACTACGCCAGAATCCGCTTGATAGATCCTGACAGTCGCATCTGGGTATCCTTCTCCTTCAACTAATGGTCGGCCTTGCGTTATCACATCATCTTTTTTCGGTCGAGTAATGGCAGGGACGCCGTAATAATTGAAGATTATCGGAGTCGAGAAGCGAGTGGCATATCCTGATTCCGAATGACGTACCTTGACGCTGTAACTTCTTGGTTTTAGACCATCCGAAAGCTTTATCGACCAGTTACTCAGCGTACCGGTGATCTGCGGACTGAGGCTTTGTCCCGTAAGGTTTTCGACTATTTCAAGACGACCACTGGTAACACCCGTCCCGTAAACAGTCGCTGCAAATTCATCTTTACCAGTGATGACAGGGAGTTTTCTTACAAATACCCGCTTATCTCTGCGCTCGGACCAGTTGCCTTTGTAATTCCACTTCGTAGCGTAGTAACCATTACCCTCAGGTAGATCGGTTGCAGGGTACTCATTCCACTGCACGCCCGGATACCATTCACCAACGAGGCAATTGCGGAAATATCCGTTCGGACCGTAGTAATCAATCCAGACTTGGTGTCTACCGTCAGACTGCGGAATGTTGAAGATGATCGAACTTTTGGTATCAACGGTCTCGATGATTTCCCAGAGCTGAATTTGTAATGGTCCGACATATTGCCCATCCGGACTTACACCATTCGAGAGCAGAGGTTCCTGTTCCTGCGGTACAGAGATATCGGCACTCTCTGATACGCCTTCGAGATTCTTATCCTGTGACATGAATTTCCCCTCTCTGCCCCGAGCAATGTTTGAGGGGTATATGTACGCAGGGAAATAAGCAGGTGCCTACCTGTAAAATCTGACAGTCCCGACGGATGGTAATTTTTCCCGCATTGCCGTTCAGAGGCTTCCTACAGCCGCCAACACACGGCTACACCGAGTTGCGCCATTGCCTACACATCCCTCAGAATCCGCCGGCTTGTGCGCTTGGCTGATGCCCCGTAACTTGATCCGTGCCGCTGCCAATCAGTGGTCGGGTTTAGTCGCCCGGGGTGTGTCACCAATGTGTATAAGCGTCATCAAGTCGGGAACTCCCTATCCCCCCACTCGATGGTGGCTGTACGCAGGGCGCTTCGGCGCGCCGGTTTTTGGTGATACCCCCCGGTCGACTAACCTGCGTCCAGCCGCCACCCCTTCGTTTAGTCGCGAAGTGGTGAAGGCCCTCACTACAAGGGTTATCACTATGTTCAAAGACACTCCAAATCCCCCCGAAACCGACTCGGTTTCCCCCTATCAATCCAGCGACTCGAAAAAGCTCCACGAGGCCGCCGAAAAAGCCCTCGACCACTACCTCAAACCCAAACCCGACCCACGCAACTCCGTGGATCGCGGCATGCAGATGTTCATGATCGCGCCCGACCTCAACCCCGAAGCCGTGGCCATTCAGACCTACGAAACGTTTTCTTCGGTGAGCATTCTGCTGCTCGACCTGGCCGACAGCCTTGAAAACAAGCCGCGACACCTGGCGATGGCGATCTATCAATTGAGCGAGATGGGTTTGTTGCTGGCGGAGAAGGCGCTGGATAACGAGCGGGCGATTGCCGTTACCTGACCTTGGAGAGAGGTTGTCTGTACTGACGTTTTCGCGAGCAAACTCGCTCCCACACTCGAAGCATTTCAACTGAAAGAATGCGGATCACTGTGGGAGCGAGCTTGCTCGCGAAGCTTTAGGCGGTTTCCGATCAGGCCGAGGCCGGCAATGGCTGAAAACTGAAGTACTGGCGCAACGCCTCAACCAATTGCCCGTATTCCGGCGGTGGTTGTTGCAGGCTGAAACCGGCGTCGTAGTGCAGCGGGGTCGCGTCTTCGTGGCACCACAGGCAACACGCGGCCAGATCGATTATCTGTTGGCAACCCTCGCCGCAAGGGATTTGCAGCCGCAAATGGAAGTCCACACCCACCATCATCGGCAACTGGCTGATCAGCATCAGCCCGTCTTCGGACACGTTGCCCAGAAAACCGATGGGTTTGTTGGTGACGCTGTTGAACACTCTGAGGAAATACGGCAGCTGATGCCGTTCAATCCGGCGGTCGGTAAACATGCGCAGTTCGCCATGCAAGGCTCCATCACAGAGCCGCACCTTTGCTTCGGAACGCCCCTGTAGCGCAGGTGCGCTCTCCCCGCTTCCGGTGTGACGGTCGCTACGTCGCCGTCACCTGACCACTTGCCAGTCGCAGGTGTTGCTCCGGGTTTACAGATTCGGCTCTAAACCCGGGTTATTCGACTATAGCTCAGCTTGTACACACGGCCAGATTTTGTATGACAACTGTCATCAGAAGCGGGTCGGGCGCACCACGGCAGCAGCGCTGCGCGTCGGGTAATGGCCCAGGCTCTGCAAGGTTTCCAGACGCGCGCGGGCGCGGTAGGCGTATTCGCTGTTGGGGTACGAGGCGATGATGAACTGGTAGGTCTGCGCCGCATCGACAAACATCTTTTGCCGCTCCAGGCACTGGCCGCGCATCATCGACACTTCCGGCCACACATACGGGCGGGCACGGCTGGCGCGTTCGACCTTGGACAGTTCGAGCATGACCTGCTCGCAGTTGCCGCGGTCATAGGCGCTGTAGGCGTTGTTCAAATGATGGTTCATCGACCAACGGGTGCAGCCCGTCACGGCGAGGACGCTGAGGGCAAGGGCGGCAATGGGTACGAATCGCATGAGGGTTCTCCTGTCTTGTGCTCTTTATCGACCCTTGCCGAGAAATCTTCAGAAGTGTTTGCGCCAATCGTCGTGTTCAATAAAGAAAACAATAAGTAGTGCATTCGAACAATGACTACACCCCAAGAGCATAGTAGCCTTCGCTAGCGCTTGAACTCAGGAGTCTTTGCATGTCCGTCCGTCGTACCAAAATCGTCGCTACCCTTGGCCCGGCCAGTAACTCGCCGGAAGTTCTCGAACAGCTGATTCTGGCTGGCCTGGACGTTGCCCGTCTGAACTTCTCCCACGGCACCCCCGACGAGCACAAGGCTCGCGCGAAGCTGGTGCGTGACCTCGCTGCCAAGCACGGCCGCTTCGTCGCCCTGCTCGGTGACCTGCAAGGCCCGAAAATCCGTATCGCCAAATTCGCCAACAAGAAGATCGAGCTGAAGATCGGTGACAAGTTCACCTTCTCCACCAGCCATCCTCTGACCGAAGGCAACCAGCAAGTGGTCGGCATCGACTACCCGGATCTGGTCAAGGACTGCGGCGTGGGCGACGAGCTGCTGCTCGACGACGGCCGCGTGGTGATGCGCGTTGATACCCAAACTGACGATGCATTGCATTGCACCGTGACCATCGGCGGCCCGCTGTCCGACCACAAAGGCATCAACCGTCGCGGTGGCGGCCTGACCGCACCGGCCCTGACTGAAAAAGACAAGGCCGACATCAAGCTCGCCGCAGAAATGGAAGTCGACTACCTCGCGGTATCGTTCCCGCGTGACGCTGCCGACATGGAATACGCCCGTCAACTGCGCGACGAAGCCGGCGGCACTGCCTGGCTGGTGGCGAAGATCGAACGCGCCGAAGCCGTGGCCGATGACGAAACCCTCGATGGCCTGATCAAGGCTTCCGACGCAGTGATGGTTGCCCGTGGTGACCTCGGTGTGGAAATCGGCGACGCCGAGCTGGTGGGCATTCAGAAGAAAATCATTCTGCACGCACGCCGCCACAACAAGGCTGTGATCGTCGCGACCCAGATGATGGAGTCGATGATCCAGAACCCGATGCCAACCCGCGCCGAAGTGTCCGACGTGGCCAACGCCGTGCTCGACTACACCGACGCCGTGATGCTCTCGGCTGAATCCGCTGCTGGCCAGTACCCGCTGGAAGCCGTGCAGGCGATGGCGCGCATCTGCGTCGGCGCTGAAAAACACCCGACCGGTAAAACCTCCAGCCACCGCATCGGCAAGGAATTCACCCGCTGCGACGAAAGCATCGCGCTGGCGACCATGTACACCGCCAACCACTTCCCGGGCGTCAAAGCGATCATCGCCCTGACCGAAAGTGGCTACACCCCGCTGATCATGTCGCGTATCCGTTCCTCGGTGCCGATCTACGCGTTCTCGCCGCACCGCGAAACGCAGGCGCGTGCAGCGATGTTCCGTGGCGTGTACACCGTACCATTCGATCCGGCCTCGCTGGAACCGCATGAAGTCAGCCAGAAGGCGATTGACGAGCTGGTCAAGCGCGGCGTTGTGGAAAAAGGCGACTGGGTCATCCTGACCAAGGGCGACAGCTACCACACCACCGGCGGCACCAACGGCATGAAGATCCTGCACGTGGGCGACCCGCAGGTCTGAGTGACGCGCTGAAAAACCAAAGCCCCGGCATGTGAGTGCCGGGGCTTTTTTGTTGTCTACGTTGAATCGAAAGCCCCTCACCCTAGCCCTCTCCCAGAGGGAGAGGGAACCGATTGAGGGATATTGCAGAATTGCACCGACCTGATAGCTCAGAGCTGAATCCGACCGGTTCTTTCAAGTCGATGTATAGCGCATTACACCTCGGTCGGCTCCCTCTCCCTCTCCCTCTGGGAGAGGGCTGGGGTGAGGGTGGCTTTTCAATGCCGCTTGATGAATCCGCTCAACGCCGCCAATGCTTCCGGCGAGCGCAGCCGTTGGGTGAACAGCACGCCCTCCTCTTCGATCACCCTACGGATCAACTCGCGATCCGGCGCCTTCATCAATTGCTTGCTGATACGCACCGCTTCGGCCGGCAATTCATCGAAGCGCAGCGCCATTTCCCGCGCCTTGCTTAGCGCCGCATCGCCGCTACCCAACGCTTCGGTCGCAATCCCCCACTGCACAGCCTGTTCACCGCTGAATCCTTCGCCGAGCAACAACAACTCTGCCGCTTTGGCTTGCCCAAGCAAACGCGGCAGGATCAGGCTGGAGCCAAACTCCGGGCATAAACCGAGATTGACGAACGGCATGCGCAAGCGCGCATCGCGGGCCACGTAAACCAGATCACAGTGCAGCAGCAATGTCGTGCCAATGCCCACCGCTGCACCGGCCACGGCAGCGATCACCGGTTTGCGGCACTCCAGCAAATTGACCATGAAGTGAAACACCGGGCTGTCGAGGTCGCTCGGCGGTTGCTGAATGAAGTCCGCGATGTCGTTGCCGGCCGTGAAGCATTCTGCACTGCCGGTGATCAGCACGGCGTTGATTTCAGAGTGGTTGTCAGCCTGTTTCAGCGCCTCGGCGAGACGGCTGTACATGGCACGAGTCAGGGCGTTTTTCTTGTCCGGGCGGTTGAGGCGCAGGGTCAGCAAACCGCGTTCGCGTTCCAGCAGGATGGCTTCGGTCATGGCGTGTCTCGCGTCTGAAAGATCAGCGCTCAACCACGGCTCAAAAACACATCGGCCAGCAGTTGATTGCGCGGCAATCCGGCCAGATACAGGCGCCTTGCAAAGGCGTCGACACTGGCCGTCGAGCCGCAGACTAAGGCCAGGGTTTGCCGGGAAACAAGGCGCAGTTGCGCCAAAGCGGCGGCTGACTCGGCCGCCGTCCACAGCTCGACGCTGAGGTTTTCGCGTTGCGCGGCCAGTGCCGCCAAAGGTTTGGCCAGGTAGTGCGCGTCAGCATCATGGGCCACGTGAATGACACGAATGGCGCCCTGATGATCCTGACGCAAGGCTTCGCGCAGAACACCGAACAACGGCCCCAGACCGGTGCCGGCGGCGAGCAGCCACAGCGGTCGGTTGTGCCAGTCAGGGTCGTAATGCAAGGCGCCGCCACGCAGTTCGCCGAGGCGGATCGCGTCGCCGATCTGCAGGCGCCGCGCGGCATCGCTGAATTCGCCGGGCTGGCGGCAATCGAGGTGGAATTCGAGAAAGCGGTCTTCTTCCGGCAGGCTTGCCAGCGAATATGGCCGGGCGATGTGATTGATCCACAACACCAGATGTTGCCCGGCGCTGTAGCGCAACGGCCGCTGCGGGGTCAGGCGCAAACGCAACACGCCGTCGCTCAGCCAGTCGAGCGCCTCGACCACGGCCGGGCGACCGTCGGTCAGCGGATCGAAGGTGTGCACCTGCAAGTCTTCGGTTACCTGACACTGACAGGCAAGTCGCCAGCCCTGTTGCCGCTGTTCAGCGCTCAACGCATCCGGACGGTTATCCGCCGGCAGACCTTGCACGCATTGCACCAGACACGCATGACAGCTGCCGGCGCGGCAGCTGTAGGGCACGGCGACACCACGCTGATTGAGGGCATCGAGCAGGTTGCTGCCCGCCGCCACTGACCATTGCTGTTCACCGACGCGAAGTTCAGGCATCGACGTTCTCCCACGCCGCGGCACAACGATTGCGCCCGTCACGTTTGGCTCGGTAC
Source organism: Pseudomonas sp. 43A (assembly GCF_013363935.1). Taxonomy (NCBI): domain Bacteria; kingdom Pseudomonadati; phylum Pseudomonadota; class Gammaproteobacteria; order Pseudomonadales; family Pseudomonadaceae; genus Pseudomonas; species Pseudomonas sp. 43A. The sequence continues at coordinate 1,829,600 of NZ_CP054880.1, read as the reverse complement.
AGCGCCTGATCGGCACGCTGCAAGGCGTCGTCGAGGTCATCACCCAGTTCCAGCAGGGTCATGCCCGCCGACAGACTGAGGTTGCGCACGCTCAGCCCCACCAGCTCGACATCGGTGAAGGCGATGCGCAGACGCTCGCAGCAAGCGGTCAAGCGTTCGGCATTGCAATCGGGCAGCAGCACCACGAATTCTTCGCCACCATAACGCGCCAATACATCGCCGTCGCGCAGACACGCCTGCGCAACGCCGGCGAACGCCTGCAGCACCTGATCGCCGGCAGCATGACCGTGCAGATCATTGATGCGTTTGAAATGATCGAGATCGATCAACGCCAGGCCGTGCACCACGTCGTTGTCCATCGCATTCAGCTCACGCGAGGCCAGGCGCAGAAAGTGCCGGCGATTGAACAACCCGGTCAACTCGTCGGTGGCGACCAGGTCTTCGAGCTGACGCATCATCCCGCGCAGGGTGTCCTGATGCGCCTGCAAGGCAAACCGGCGCTGGCGCTGGCGTTGCCGCGAGACTTGAACGAAGCGCGCGTAAAGCACCAGCCACGCCAGCACCATCGCCAGAATGCACACCTGCAAGGCGGCGAGCGCAGGGTCGGGCAAGAGGAAGTGATAGCCGTCCCACAGCGTGATCGCGCAGAAACTGAAGAACACCAGCAGGGCGCAGCGGATGAAGGCCCGTCGACTGAGATGGAACAGGCCGAACAGCAGAATCAGCACGTAGAACACCAGAAAGGCGCCACGGGCTTCATCCAGATGCGCGATCAGCCAGGTCTGCCAGCCCAGTCCGAGCAGCACTTGCACTTCGGTCAGGCTGGGGTCGGCAAAGCGTTGGTTGCGCCCGCTCCAGAACATTGCGAACAGCGTCGCCTGACTGATTACCACCAGCGCGCTGCCGATGGCCACGGAACTCAGGGACTGGCCGTAATGACCGGCGAAAAACGCCAGCCACAGCAGCAGCAAAGCCAATCCGTAGGTGGCCGCAGCAAGGGCGAAACGTTTAAGCAAAAGACGTTGAATGGCGTTATGGGTCAATCGTTGACTCACCGTGCGATAAGAGGCTGACCGAGTGTCCTACTCTACAGACCGGCTGCCACTTTAGTGGCGTAGTCGATAAATGACCACCGATTTTCGGGCTCGAAATTTGACGTCAAAAGTGTGGCCTGCGTGTACCGCCAAAAGCCCCTCACCCTAACCCTCTCCCAGAGGAAGAGGGGACTGACCGAGTGGATTGCTGGCAATACGCCGACCTGAAATACCGAGCCGAACTCAGGTCTGAACAACATGAAATTCGACTCCCTTTCCCCGAGCTGAACTCAGGTCTGAACAGCACGAAGATCGGCTCCCTTTCCCCCTCGCCCACCTGGGGGTGAGGGCTGGGGTGAGGGGGTAAATCCGGAAATGCAAACCCGCTGGCCGATATTCGCCCACCCATGCGACCAACGAATGACTGCCGGCGCGTGTATGCCCCACCGAGGCGCGGTATACTGCCGCGCCTTTTTAGCGTCGCGCCAGCAGCCCCGGCGTGCCTTGAAAGGTGTCTGCGACCGACCGATGCACCCAAGCCGCAGGCACCTTATTGAATGTTCCCGTCTTTTAGAGGAGCGCGACTCATGACCGTGATCAAGCAAGACGACCTGATTCAGAGCGTTGCCGACGCCCTGCAGTTCATTTCCTATTACCACCCCGTGGATTTCATCCAGGCGATGCACGAAGCCTACCTGCGCGAAGAATCGCCAGCGGCCCGTGACTCGATGGCGCAGATCCTGATCAACTCGCGCATGTGCGCCACCGGCCACCGCCCGATCTGCCAGGACACCGGTATCGTCACCGTGTTCGTGCGCGTCGGCATGGACGTGCGTTGGGATGGCGCCACCATGGGCCTGGACGACATGATCAACGAAGGCGTGCGCCGCGCCTACAATCTGCCGGAAAACGTCCTGCGTGCCTCGATCCTCGCCGACCCGGCGGGTGCTCGGAAAAACACCAAGGACAACACCCCTGCCGTGATTCACTACTCCATCGTCCCGGGCAACACCGTGGAAGTGGACGTGGCGGCCAAGGGCGGCGGTTCCGAGAACAAGTCGAAAATGGCCATGCTCAACCCGTCCGACTCGATCGTTGACTGGGTGCTGAAGACCGTTCCGACCATGGGCGCCGGCTGGTGCCCTCCGGGCATGCTCGGCATCGGCATCGGCGGCACCGCCGAGAAAGCTGCGGTGATGGCCAAGGAAGTGTTGATGGAATCCATCGACATCCACGAACTGAAGGCCCGTGGCCCGCAGAACCGCATTGAAGAAATGCGCCTGGAACTGTTCGAGAAGGTCAACCAGTTGGGCATCGGCGCCCAGGGCCTCGGTGGCCTGACCACCGTGCTCGACGTGAAGATCATGGATTATCCGACTCACGCCGCCTCGCTGCCGGTGTGCATGATCCCGAACTGCGCCGCCACGCGCCACGCGCACTTCGTGCTCGACGGTTCCGGCCCGGCCTCGCTGGAAGCGCCACCGCTGGACGCCTACCCGGAAATCGTCTGGGAAGCCGGCCCGTCGGCTCGTCGCGTCAACCTCGACACCCTGACCCCGGAAGACGTGCAGAGCTGGAAGCCGGGCGAAACCGTCCTGCTCAACGGCAAGATGCTCACCGGTCGCGACGCTGCGCACAAGCGCATGGTCGAGATGCTCAACAAGGGTGAAACCCTGCCGGTCGACCTCAAGGGTCGCTTCATCTACTACGTCGGCCCGGTTGATCCGGTCGGTGACGAAGTGGTTGGCCCGGCTGGCCCGACCACCGCGACGCGGATGGACAAGTTCACCCGGCAGATCCTCGAGCAAACCGGCCTGTTGGGCATGATCGGCAAATCCGAGCGCGGCCCGACCGCGATCGAAGCGATCAAGGACAACAAAGCCGTGTACTTGATGGCTGTCGGCGGCGCTGCCTACCTGGTGGCCCAGGCCATCAAGAAGTCCAAGGTGCTGGCCTTTGCCGAACTGGGCATGGAAGCGATCTACGAGTTCGAGGTCAAGGACATGCCGGTCACCGTTGCGGTGGACAGCAAAGGTGAGTCCGTTCACATCACCGGCCCGGCGATCTGGCAACAGAAGATCAGCGAAAGCCTGGCGGTAGAAGTGCAGTAAACGCCTGAAGGCGTAAAAAAGAAGGCCGACCCGTCAAATGACGGATCGGCCTTTTTTTGTGCCTGCGATTGCATTGGAGATAACTGATTCGGCGATAAAAATCCGAGGCAACCACACAAATCGATCTTGTGCACCTGTCAGGTTTGACAGGTTACGCCCTTGGCAATTGTTGATAGCGTCATTTCACTTACGCCACCGCAAGTGCACCGGACGCAATCATGGCCGAACAAGACCTGAGCATCGTTACTCCCTCCATCGCCAAGAGTTCATCGATTGCCACCATCGGTAAAAGCTGGGGCGCCGTGGGGCCGACCGGTGCAGCGTCCTTCGAGCTGCCCATCCCTCTCTCGAGCGGATGGGGTCTGGCGCCGCAATTGTCGCTGACGTACAGCAGCCAGAGCGGTAACGGGTCCTTCGGTATCGGCTGGGGCATGGGGCTGAGCCAGATCAGCCGGCGCACCGCCAAGGGTGTTCCGCGTTATACCGAACACGATGAGATCGTCGGTCACGATGGCGAGGTATGGATGCCGGAGCTGGAAGCTGACGGCACGATCAAGTCGCGTTTTGAATCAACCTACGGCGGCAAGAGCATCGGCCCGCATCGCGTGGTCCGTTATTGGCCGCGCGTTGAAAGCGACTTTGCCCTGCGCGAGCAATGGCAACTGCAGACCCGTACATCGGAGAACGCTGCGTCGACGTTTTGGCTGATACATGGCGCTGATGGCTCGCTGCACGTCTATGGCAAAACCGCCGCCTCACGCCGTGCCGATCCGGATGCCGCGCAAAATATTGCGGCGTGGCTGCTCTGCGAAAGCATGAACACCCACGGCGAGCATATCTGCTTCGTTTACAAAGCCGATGATCAGGATCCCGACCCGACCCACGACTACCGCGCGCAGCGTTATCTGGAGCGGGTGTGTTACGGCAACTTCACGGCAAGCGAGCGTTTGTTCGCCTGGACCGTGCCAGACCCGAGCGAGCTGGATTGGCAGTTTCAGCTGATTTTCGACTACGGCGAGCGTACGGCGTCGCTGAGCGAAATCCCGCTGTACGACGGCGACACACTCGGGCCGTGGCGCGTGCGCCCGGACCCCTTTTCGACTTACGGTCAAGGCTTTGAAATCGGCACGCGCCGGCTCTGTCGGCAAGTGCTGATGTTTCATCAAAATCCCGCCGACCTGCGAGAAAAACCGCTGCTGGCGCAACGTCTGCTGCTGGAATACCGCATTGCGCAAAACATCACGCAATGGGACTACAGCCAGATCAGCGCCGCGCATTATCAAAGCTTCGATGCCAGCGGCCAGGTCGAACACTCGCCACCGGTGGAGTTCGACTATTCCACTTTCCAGATCAATAAAAACCCTCAGCGCCTGCTTGCTGCAGATAACCAGCCGGGCGTCGAAGATGGCGGGTTCTATCAATGCGTCGACCTGTACGGCGAGGGTCTGCCGGGGTTTCTCTGCCGTTATGACCAGGCGTGGTACTACCGCGAACCGCTGCGAGCAGCGGCGGGAGGTGATGAGATCGGCTACGGCCCATGGACGGCGCTGCACCGGACGCCAGTGGCCGACCGTAATCGTGCAGTCCAGCACATGCTTACCGACCTGACCGGTGACGGGCGGCTCGACTGGATCACGGCCCAGCCAGGCAGCAGCGGTTTCCGTACATTGAATGCGCAGCGAGACTTCGCCGATTTGGTCCCGTTCACGGGGTTCCCGCTGGAGTTTTTCACCACGTTGGTGCAACTGGGCGATTTGAGCGGTGATGGTCTGAGCTCTATTGCGCTGATCGGTCCCAACTCGGTGCGCCTGTACGCCAACCGCCGCAAAGCAGGCTTCGCCGCCGCCGAGGATGTGCCGCATGGGCCGGCCGATGACCGCTTGCCAATCTTCAGCAACGCACCGACCGAACTGGTGATGCTCGGCAACTTGCTGGGCAGCGACATGCCGGAGCTGTGCCGTATCCGCCATGACGAAATCCGCTGCTGGCCTAACCTTGGCCACGGCAGGTTTGGCGAGGGTCGCAAGATCAGTGACCTGCCGTTCACGTACGAGCAGTTCGATTCTTCGCGGATCCGGGTGGCCGACCTTGACGGTTCCGGCGCACCGGCACTGATCTATCTGAAATCCGATGTATTCGAAATCTACCTGAACCGCGGTGGCAATGGTCTTGAGCAGATACCGGTGAGCGTGCCCTGGCCCGAAGGCGTGCGCTATGACCGCCTGTGTCAGGTGAGCTTCGCCGACCTGCAGGGCTTGGGTTGTGCCAGCCTGATTCTGACCGTGCCGCACATCAAGCCGCAGCACTGGCGCTATGATTTCGTCGCGATCAAACCGTACCTGTTGACCGCCAGCAACAACAACATGGGCTGCAATGCCAGTGTGGTCTACCGCAGTTCCGCTCAAGAGTGGCTGGATGAAAAACAGCAAATCCTCAAGCGTAAAGAGCTGCCGGTTTCGCACTTGCCATTCGCAGTGCCGGTGGTGGTCCAGCAGCAGCAACTGGATGAGATCACCGGTAACTGCCTGACGCAGCTATTGACCTGGCGCGAAGGCGTTTACGACGGTGAAGAACGCGAGTTTCGTGGCTTCGGCCTGCTGCAGCAAACCGACAGCGAAAGCGCCGGCGACGGCGACGGCGACGAAGGCTTCACCCAGCCGGTGCGGGTCTGCACCTGGTTTCATACCGGGCAATCGATGGATCGCCGCCGTGAGCGTTATTTCAATGAAGACAAGGGCGCCATTGGCCTGGGCAGCACCCTGTTCAGCCTTACCCCGCCCAAAGAGGAGTTCGATCAGTCGATTGCCCCGCACGACGCCGATACCGAATACCAGATTTCCCGGGCGTTGGCGGGTTCGGTCGCCCGTATCGAAACCTATGCTGACGCAGACAGCGACGCACCGGGCATCGCCACGCCTCTGGCGGTAGAAGAGCTGCGCTATCGGGTGCGTGAAGTCCGCGCTCAGGGGCAGTACGCCGCCGCTGTTCTGCTGCCCCTGCTGCTGGAAAAAATCAGCTACCAGTACGACCGGTTTATCGACGATCCGCTGTGCCGTCATGAGATCAGCCTGCGCCAGAACGAATACGGTTCGACGACTCAGACGCTGACCGTGAGCTATGCGCGCCGACTGACTGAAGAGAGCCCACCGCCCTTTACCGATCCAGATGAACAACAGTGGTGGCGCGATGCCCATGACGAGGCACAGCAGTCGTTTTACCTGAACGAAACCCGTGCGCAATACATTGACCTGACTGATCCTCAGCAGTGGCGGCTGGGCCTGCCGTATCTGCAACGCGCCAATGCGCTGGTCTTGCCCAAAGGCACACTGCCAAGCGGCCTCAGCCCGACACAGGTGTCGTTCGAGCAACTGGCGCGCCATGAGGATTCGCCGCACTGGAACACCGAACGGGTACTGACGACCCAGTCCATACAGCGCTACGTGAAATTCGACGGCACAGCGCTGGCTGACGGTGAAGCCGAATTCGAGGCCCTGGCCGGGCCGCTGGAACTGGCGCAACTGGACAAGACTGCCCTGGACGCCTATAGCATCCTGCCGCCGCCGTTCAACATCCATGCGGAATTGAGCAAAATCGGTTATACGGCGATGCCGTTTCTGTTTGAACCGACCGCCCCGCCCGGGGCTGACCCGGCGCTGTATTCGGCGCACTTCGGCTTTGCCGAATACGCCGGCCCGGATCGCTTCTACGATGTCCTGAGCTACCGTGAAACCCCTAGCCACGGCCACACCAGGGCTGAATACGACGACTATGGCCTGGCGATCATCCGCGTCGAATTGCCAGATGGCTGCACCACCCACATCACTTACGACTATCACGCCCTGCAACCACTGAGCATCACCGACCCCAACGAGAATATTGAAGAGGCCATCTACGCGCCTTCCGGGCAACCACTGGCCACCAGTTTTCACGGCACTGAAAATGGCATTGCCGCAGGATTCAGGCCGCTGAGTGAATACAGGCGACCCGAAGATCTTCGCCCGGATCCGGCCATTGCCGATCCGGAGGCTGCTGTGCAAAAGGCCGCCAGCACCGTGCGCAAGGATTTGTTCAGCTGGATGGGCAGCGTTGCTGTCACCGCGCAATGGGTGGATCAAGGCTATCTGCTGCCCAGCGGCCATATTCGCGCCAGTGCCCGTCAGCGGCTGGCACGAAGCACCCATCTGACCAGCACCGAAAAGACCTTGCTCGAGGCGATTACCACAGCCCACCGCGAGCCGGTACACAGCGTGATGCTCAGTGCCGACCGCTACCCCGATGACGAGATCGCAGCGCAGATCCAGATCGTCAAGGCCTGTGTCGACGGCTTTGGCCGGGCACTGCAAACCCAGCAACGGGTTGACCCGGGCATGGCGTACAAGGTTGAAGATGGCTCACTCGTTGTCGAAGATGGCCAGTACGTCGAGGTTCTGGCGAACCCGCGCTGGCGCATCAGCGAACGAGTCGAGTACAACAACAAGGGATTGCCGGTTCGTCAGTTCCGACCTTTTTTCGCGGATACCCATCGGTACGTCAACGATCAATCCCTGCGCAAACTTGGCCACTTCGATCAGGTGTACTACAACGCCTTGGGCCAGCAGATCAAACTGGTCAACGCCAGAGGCGACATCTCCCGCGAGGCTCACCATCCCTGGTATCGCACCAGCGAAGATTTCAACGACACCGCGCAACCGCCACCCCGCTCGGAATCGCCACGCTCATGACCCCCTCACTGGATTGGCGCACGCCTGCGATTTCGGTGAACGATGGCCGCGGCCTGCCTACTCGTCAGGTAGTTTATTTGCGCACTGTGGCGCAGGACACACCCACGCCATTGGTCAACCGTCAGCAGCACAACGCGAGCGGGCAGTTGGTGGCACAGTGGGATCCACGCCTTTCGGTTGCGTGCCTGAAGACGGTGTACCGCCTGGACGGCGAGTCGGTACAAACGGACAGCGTCGACGCCGGCTGGCGCCTGATCCTGCCGGGCCTGGCCGGCGAACCGGTGCAGCGCTGGGACGAGCGCGACGGTCATTGGCGCACGACTTTCGATAAGCAGTTGCGCGTAGTCGCCGTCGAAGAAAACGGCGTGGCCGATGTCGATGTGTTTGCCTACGCCGATGCCAGCGCCGACCCCCGGTTCAATCGACGCGGACAATTGCTGGAGCAACACGACAGCTCGGGCACCCTGCGCACCGACAGCTTCGCCCTCACCGGCCAGCCGCTGGCCGAAACCCGTTTCTTTGACGATGACCAAGGCTTCACCAGCCGTCGTGTGTTCAGCCCGATGGGCGCCGTGCTGGAGCAGACCGATGCCGGCGGCCATCGTCAGCAATCGTGTTATGGCCTGGCCGGGCACCTTCGGCAGGTACAACTGTTGATCAGCGGCCAGAGCCAATGGCAGCCCGTGTTGCTTGATGCGCAGTACAACGCCGCCGACCAGATCATCGAGCAGCAGGCCGGTAATCTTGTCCTCAGTCGCTGGACCTACGACCCGGCCGATGGTCGTCTGCACACCCAGTCCAGTCGCAAAGACACCGGCACAGTGCTGCAAGACCTCGAATACTTCTACGACCCCGTCGGCAACATTACCCGCATCGAAGACCACGCCTTCCAGCCGGTCTATTTCGCCAACCAGCGGGTCGACGGTCACCGTGATTTCAGCTACGACTCGCTGTACCGACTGGTCTGCGCCAGCGGTTACGACGACGGCCCGCTCTCGGACATTCCCGACCTGCCGAAACCCACCGACCCTAACAACCGCCTCAACTACACCCAGACCTACACTTACGACACTGGCGGCAATCTGGAGAAACTGGTGCATGTACGCGCCGGCGCCAACCGCACCGTGCAGATGCGCATTGATTCAGTCAGCAATCGCGGCGTGCGCTGGAAACCGGATGATCCGGAGCCTGACTTCGACACACTGTTCGACCGCCACGGCAACCAGCAGCACCTGCAACCGGGACAGGCCATGCAATGGAATGCACGGGATGAGCTGCAACGCGTGACGCTGATTGCCCGAGACGGCACTGATGACGACGCCGAACACTACCGTTACAGCCAGGGCGTGCGGGTGTTCAAACGCCATGAAACGTACACCGACAGCGCTGTGCACTTTCATCAGGTGCGCTACCTGCCGGGCCTGGAAATCCGCAACAAGGACAACGGCGAAGAACTGCACGTCATCTCGGTAGGCAGTGCGCGTTGCCTGCACTGGGCGAAAAAACCACCCGATGAAATCGCCAATGACCAAGTGCGTTACAACCTCGAAGATCATCTCGGCTCCTGCGTGATGGAGCTTGATCAACAGGGCGACCTGATCAGCCAGGAGGGTTACTACCCGTTCGGTGCCACGGCGTGGATGGCCGCACGCCACGCCGTCGAAGTGCGCTACAAATTCATCCGTTATTCAGGCAAGGAGATGGATGTCAGCGGGTTGTATTACTACGGCGAACGCTATTACGCACCCTGGTTACAACGCTGGTTGAGCGCCGACCCGAATGGTGCTGTAGACGGCCTGAATCTGTACGCCATGGTTGGCAACAATCCACTCCTGTACGTCGACAGGACCGGCGGCAAAAAAGCCGTATTCGAATTGCTTGGCGACTTTGTCGGAATGCTGGACAAGGCTCAGACAGCGGCGAATCAGATACATAATCTGGCCACTGAATTCGACGGGCTTGTTCCGGAAAACGCCGACATCAACGAGCTGCGTGCCAGTATGACTTTCGGCAAATTCCTCAAGTCAAAACACGGCATCAAGTCGGTCTTCAAGGGGGTCACTGCGGGAGGTACGGTAGTCGGGCTCCTGGGCAGCATCGTACCGGGTGCCGGTAATGCCATCGGCCTGGCAGTCGGTGCGGTTGTCGGAGCCGTGGCGATGCCTTTGTTACGCTACCACTTCTTCAAGAAAGGTTTGAAGCTGGCGCAAACGCTACACACTCGAGAACTCAAGGATGGTCTGAATACGCTTGGTGCAACTGTTTCGAACGGGGTCGACACAGTAAAGGATCTGCTCAACGGCGGCTCCGCCCTGATCGACACTATCAAAACCTTCACCAATAACCTGAACGCCTACCCTGAGGATCTTCAGCAAAGGTTCTACAAACAGTTGGACTCACTGGATGACGAAAAACAACGTCAAGTCATGAAGCTGGCGAGGACTGGAGTTGACCCGTTCGAAGCCATCGACAAAATAAGGGAAACAGCTCAGACGATACTCGACGCGCGTAGCGAAGCCGAAGGCGTTACCGAAAGTCTGCAACAGCTGCAACGGTCAATCGCTGAAGAACCGAGACCCAGACCGGTCCCGAAACCGCGACTGAATCTGCAGCGTCGACGTCAAGTGCAGGAAACATCCGTATGACCAACGTGGCCCGCGCGAAGATCGCGCCGAGCCACGTGGGCGCATGCTATCGTGCCCGCCCGTCCTGCCGACCCTTCGCCCAGCATGCTGCCGACTTCCCGAAACCTGCGTTTGTCGTTGTATACCCTGCTGATCATCGCCGGTGCGGCGCTTGCCGCCACGCTTGCGATCCGCCACGCCGAACGTCAGGCGCTGGAGGAAGACGCCGCTCGCGCCAACCAGCAACTGGCGTTGTACGCCAATTCCCTGCACACCCTGATCGACCGCTATCGCGCCCTGCCCGCCGTGCTGGCGCTGGATCCGCAACTGCGCTCGGCGCTGGCCGGGCCGGTCGATGCCGATGAACAGACGGCGCTGAACCTGAAGCTGGAAAAGATCAACGGCGCGGCGCAATCCTCGACCCTTGAACTGCTCGATCACACCGGCCTCGCCGTCGCCGCCAGCAATTGGCGTCTGCCGAGCAGTTACGTCGGCCACAATTACGGTTTTCGCCCCTACTTCAGCCAGACCCGCACCCAGGGCACCGGGCGTTTTTACGCCGTAGGCGTAACCAGCGGAATTCCCGGCTACTTCCTCTCCAGCGCAGTACTCGGTGACAACGACGAGTTCCTCGGCGCAATGGTGGTCAAGCTGGAGTTCCCCGAACTGGAACGCGAATGGAGCCAAGGCAATGACACGCTGCTGGTCAGCGACGCGCGCGGAATCATCTTCATCGCCAATCAGCCCGGCTGGCGTTATCGCGCACTGCGGCCGTTGAGCGCCAGTGATATGGCCGAGATCAAAGCCACGCGCCAGTACGACAAACAGTCGCTGCAGCCCTTGACCCATTTGTCCCTACGCCGCTTCGATGACAACAGTGATCTGCGCCGCGTAGAAGGCCCCGAGGGCACAGCGGATTATCTGTGGGAATCGCTGCCCCTGAGCGCCGAAGGCTGGACCTTGCACCTGCTGCGCCATCCGCAAGTGGCGTTTGAAGATCTGCGCAACGCCGGGCTGGCCGCCGCCGGAGTGTGGCTGGCGCTGGTGTTCCTGCTGCTGTTTCTCAACCAGCGCTGGCGCCTGTCGAAAATCCGCCAGCGCAATCGCGAAGAACTTGAACAGTTGGTGGAAGAACGCACCCGTGACTTGCGCACTGCGCAGGACGGTCTGGTGCAATCAGCCAAACTCGCCGCGCTCGGGCAGATGTCCGCCGCGCTGGCCCACGAAATCAATCAGCCGCTGACCGCGCAGCGCATGCAACTGGCGACCCTGCGCCTGCTGCTCGACCATGGCCGCGTCGACGATGCCTACAAAGCATTGAAACCGGTGGACGACATGCTCACGCGCATGGCCGCCCTCACCGGCCACCTTAAAACCTTCGCGCGCAAAAGCCCCAGCGGCTTGCGCGAACGACTGGATCTGGCGACGGTGGTCGATCAGTCGTTGCAGTTGCTCGATGCCCGGCTGCGTGACGAACAGGTCAGTCTGGTGCTGCACCTGACGCGTCCGGCGTGGGTGCGCGGTGATGCGATTCGTCTCGAACAGGTGCTGATCAACCTGCTGCGCAACGCCCTCGATGCGATGCAGGGCAAAGCGTGCAAGCGTCTCGAAATCCGTCTGGAAGCCGATGAACAATTGTGGCGCCTGAGCGTCAGCGACAATGGCGGCGGCATCGCCGAAGACCATCTGGGCCAGGTCTTCGATCCGTTCTTCACCACCAAACCGGTGGGTGACGGCCTGGGCCTCGGTTTGGCGGTATCCTTCGCCATCGTGCATGAATCCGGCGGCCGTCTGAGCGCCGAAAATGGCGACAGCGGCGCGGTGTTCAGCCTGACTTTGCCAATCGATCTGGAGGCACACATCTGATGCTCAACTCGGTGATGGTGGTCGATGACGAAAGCAGCATTCGCAGCGCCGTCGAGCAGTGGCTGAGCCTGTCCGGCTTCGAGGTTCAGTTGTTCAGCCGCGCCGAAGAATGCCTCGCCGCCCTGCCCGCGCACTTTGCCGGAGTGATCCTCAGCGACGTGCGCATGCCCGGCATGGGCGGCCTGGCATTGTTGGCCGAAGTGCAGAAACGCGACGCTGATCTGCCGGTGATTCTGCTCACCGGCCATGGCGACGTGCCGATGGCGGTCGAGGCGATGCGCGACGGTGCCTATGACTTTCTGGAAAAACCGTTCAGCCCGGAAACCCTGCTCGGCAGCTTGCGCCGGGCGCTGGACAAACGTCGTCTGGTTCTGGAGAACCGCGCCCTGCACGAACAGGCCGACAACCGCGCGAAACTCGATGCGACCCTGCTCGGCGTCTCCCGTGGTTTACAGACGTTGCGCCGGCAAGTGCTGGATCTGGCGGCGTTGCCGGTCAACGTATTGATTCGTGGTGAAACCGGCAGCGGCAAGGAATTGGTTGCGCGTTGCTTGCATGATTTCGGTCCGCGCGCGGCCAAGCCGTTTGTGGCGCTGAACTGCGCGGCGATTCCTGAGCAGCTGTTCGAAGCCGAGTTGTTCGGCCACGAGAGCGGCGCGTTTACCGGTGCCTCGGGCAAGCGCATCGGCAAACTGGAATACGCCGATGGCGGCACCTTGTTTCTCGATGAAATCGAAAGCATGCCGCTGGCGCAACAAGTGAAACTGCTGCGCGTATTGCAGGAGCAAAAGCTTGAACGGCTGGGTTCGAACCAGAGCATTCGCGTCGATCTGCGCATTGTCGCGGCGACCAAACCGGATCTGCTCGACGAGGCTCGGGCCGGACGTTTTCGCGAGGATCTGGCCTATCGCCTGAACGTCGCCGAACTGCGTTTGCCGCCATTGCGTGATCGTCGCGAAGACATTCCGTTGTTGTTCGAAACCTTCGCCCACCATGCCGCTGAACGCTTGGGGCGCACCTTTCCACCCTTGAGTGGCGCGCAATTGAGTCATCTGCTCAGCCACGACTGGCCGGGCAATGTCCGCGAACTGGCGAATGTTGCCGAACGTCAGGTGTTAGGCCTGGATGAGCCGGCACCGGGGATCGATCCGGGACAATCGCTGGCGGCGCAGCAGGAGGCGTTTGAGGCGCAGTGTTTGCGCGCGGCATTGACCCGGCACAAGGGCGATGTGAAAGCGGTGCTTGAAGAACTGCAACTGCCGCGCCGCACGTTCAATGAAAAGCTGCAGCGGCATGGGTTGAGTCGGGAGATGTTTTTGACTGAGTGAGGCTGCGTCGGGATTTTTGCTGTGGCTGAAATCCATCCCCCTCACCCCAGCCCTCTCCCCCCGGGGGGCGAGGGGGAAAGGGAGCCGATCTTCATGCTTTTCGAAACCTGAGTTCGACTCAGTATTTCAGGTCGGTGCAACTCGAACAATCCACTCGGTCAGTCCCCTCTCCTTCCGGGAGAGGGCTAGGGTGAGGGGCTTTTGATCTCAGCTCCAATAAGCGGAAATCCGCTCACAAGATCAATTCCATCGGCACAAATCCGCTCACCCAACCCCGCCCGCCCCTCTAAACCGGCCCTCCCCCCGTTGGCACACCTCCTGCTATAGCCCTCGCAGGCTGCGTTCCGACGCGCTCCACAAAAACAATTAAACGAAGGATCCTTCAATGGATAACTCCAACGCCCTGCCTCTTGGGTCGGCTGCCGTGCCCGCCAAAGAACGAACCACCGCCAGCCGGATCAAATCGATCTTCAGCGGCTCCGTCGGCAACATGGTCGAGTGGTACGACTGGTACGTGTATGCCGCCTTCTCCCTGTACTTCGCGAAAACCTTTTTCCCTGCCGGTTCCACCACCGCCCAACTGATGAACACCGCTGCGATTTTCGCCGTCGGCTTTCTGATGCGTCCGATCGGTGGCTGGCTGATGGGCATGTACGCCGACAAGGTCGGACGTAAAAAAGCCCTGATGGCGTCGGTCTACCTGATGTGCTTCGGCTCGCTGCTGATCGCCCTCAGCCCGAACTACGAAACCATCGGCATCGGCGCGCCGATCCTGCTGGTGTTCGCCCGCCTGCTGCAAGGCCTGTCGGTCGGTGGCGAATACGGCACCTCGGCGACCTATTTGTCGGAAATGGCGACCAAGGAACGTCGCGGCTTCTTCTCCAGCTTCCAGTACGTGACCCTGATCTCCGGTCAACTCATCGCGCTGGGCGTACTGATCGTGCTGCAGAACGTGCTGACCACTGAACAGCTGTACGCGTGGGGCTGGCGCATTCCGTTCGCCATCGGCGCGCTGTGTGCGGTCGTGGCCCTGTACCTGCGTCGCGGCATGGAAGAAACCGAGTCGTTCACCAAGAAAGAAAAGTCCAAGGAAAGCGCCATGCGCACCTTGATGCGTCACCCCAAAGAGTTGTTGACCGTGGTCGGCCTGACCATGGGCGGCACCCTGGCGTTCTACACCTACACCACCTACATGCAGAAATATCTGGTGAACACGGTCGGCATGAGCATCTCCGACTCGACCACCATTTCTGCCGCCACGCTGTTCCTGTTCATGTGCCTGCAACCGATCATCGGCGGCCTGTCGGACAAGATCGGCCGTCGTCCGATCCTGATTGCCTTCGGCGTGCTGGGGACGATCTTCACTGTGCCGATCCTGATGACCCTGCACACCATTCAGACCTGGTGGGGCGCGTTCTTCCTGATCATGGCGGCGCTGATCATCGTCAGCGGCTACACCTCGATCAACGCGGTGGTAAAAGCCGAATTGTTCCCGACCGAAATCCGCGCGCTGGGCGTCGGCCTGCCGTACGCACTGACCGTGTCGATCTTCGGCGGCACCGCCGAATACATCGCGCTGTGGTTCAAGAGCATCGGCATGGAAACCGGCTACTACTGGTATGTAACGGCGTGCATCGCGGTGTCGTTGCTGGTGTACATCACCATGAAAGACACCCAGAAGCACTCGCGCATCGTGACTGACTGATCGGTTTTTTACAGCCACTGCAATGGTGGCTGTGAGGGCCCCTTCGCGAGCAAGCTCGCTCCCACATTGGATCTGTGATCGACACAAATCCTCTGTGGGAGCGAGCTTGCTCGCGAATGAGAGCGACCCGGTATCAAGTCAACTCGGCAACTTGCTGTCTGCCATAGCGCTTCTGCGCATACGAAGCCCCGACAATCATCACCAGCAGAATCCCCGCCAGCACCGCCGACGAACCGATGGTGCCGAAGTCCAGTCCACCCTTCTCATGGGGCTTGGTCATCAAGTCGCCCAACGTCGCGCCGAACGGCCGGGTCAGGACGAATGCCACCCAGAACAACACCACCGTCGAAATCCTGGTGAAGTATTTCAGCAGCACGACTGCGGCGATGGTCGAGCCAATCAGCAGCGCGCCACCGGCAAAACCCAGCCCTGAATCGTCGGCAAGGTAGTCGCCCAGCGCGGTGCCGAGGGTGTTGGAGAACAGAATCGCCATCCAGTAGAACATCTCGCCACGAAAGGTCTGCACCTTGCTGACGTTGAGCGAGTCACCGCTCAGGCGCCACGCGGCAAAGATCGCCAGCAGGATCGCGATAAGGATCATCGAGCCGGTGGCGTAACCCAGACCGAGGGTGCGATCCATGAAGTCCGACATGGTTGTGCCGGCGGTGCTGGTCGACAGGATCACCAGCCAGTACAGCAAAGGCTTGTAAGTCTTGGCCATCAACTGCGTGATCAGCGTCAGCACAAACACGCTGATCAGAATCAGCGAACTCATGGCGTAGCCGACGTTGAGGGTCATCGACAGCAAATCCCCCGCGGTTTCCCCTAGGGTCGTCGCGCAGATTTTCATGACCCAGAAGGCCAGGGTGATTTGAGGCAGTTTATTCATCGCGGGGAAGCTCCAGTGTGTGACGGCCGGTTCTTGGTTTTCTGGCCTCGGGCAGACTGGCGTTGCGGCGGTGAAAAAGCGGTCGGCAAAGTATGAAAAATCTGTCACACAGCGCAAAACAGCGATTAATCGCTAATTAATGCTGCCCCCTCATTCTGCAACCACCTGATCGATGACCTGCGCAACGCTCGCTCCGACGACGAAAGCGAATTCAACGCGCCGCTCTTAATATCAAGTTAATCGATTTTTTTTAGCATTATTTTGCGCTTTTTAATCAATTTAGTTGGCGTAGCATTGAACACATGCAAGACACACCCGCCAACAAATCTGGAGTAAAGAACATGAAAACCAAACTGATCCTTGCCTTCGCCCTGTCCGTATTGGCTGCCAACACCTTCGCCGCCGACGGCTATGACCGCACCGGTTCCGCCGTTGCTGCTGATGGTTATGACCGCACCGGTTCTGCTGCTGTCGCTGAAGATGGCTACGACCGTACCGGCTCCGCGACTTTCGCTGCCGACGGTTACGACCGCACTCAATCGGCTGCAATCAGCTAATCCTCGCTGTAAAGCGCACAGCCCGGCTTCGGCCGGGCTTAGTCATTTCTGGGCGAACACAAATTCAGAATTCACCGAGATCCCACAGGGGGATTTCAGGGTTTGGAAATGATCGTTCGACTGGAAATTGCCGCGTCAGGCTTGCACTATTGAGCGCTTAACGACGTCCCCCAGGATCCCCCCGCCATGCCCGATGACATCCATTTCTACGAACCCGCCAACGGCCACGGCCTGCCCCACGATCCGTTCAACGCCATCGTCGGCCCACGCCCGATCGGCTGGATTTCCTCACAGGATGCCCACGGCCAGTTGAACCTGGCGCCGTACAGTTTCTTCAACGCCTTCAACTACATTCCGCCGATCATTGGTTTCTCCAGCGTCGGGCGCAAAGACAGCCTGAACAACATCGAGCAGACCGGCGAATTCGTCTGGAACCTCGCCACCCGCCCGCTGGCCGAACAGATGAACCAGAGCTGCGCGATGGTCGCGCCTGAGGTCAATGAATTCGAATTGGCGGGATTGACGACGGTCGCGTCGAAAGTGATTTCGGTGCCGCGCGTGGCCGAAAGCCCGGTGTCCTTCGAGTGCAAGGTCACGCAGATCATTCAGTTGCAGCGCGCCGATGGCGAGACGGTGCCGAGCTGGCTGGTCCTCGGCGAAGTGGTCGCCGTGCACATCGCCAAGTGGCTGTTGAAGGACGGCATCTACGACACCGCCGCGGCAGAACCGATTCTGCGCGGCGGCGGGCCGGCGGACTATTTCCAGCTGGGGCCTGAGGCCCTGTTCAAGATGTGGCGTCCGGGCGCAAACAAGTAACGCGTTACCAGATCAACTCGGCGTCATCAGTGACACCTTTGAGGTTATCCAGCTCGTTGATGGCAGCCTCGTCGGCAGCGATGGCGCCGGGGAAGACCTGATCATTCAGCAGTTTGTGAAAGCGTGGTGCACCGCCATCGACCAGGGCCTTGACCGCGATTGCCGCGTGATAGCCCTTGTTGCCGCCCAACTCGACGGGGACGACTGCGGAAACTGCTTCGAAGTGTTCGAACTCTTTACGTGCCATGTCACATATCCCGGCTCAGACAGATAAGCCGGACATTAAACCCTCAACCGACGAGTTTGTGTACCGGCGCCGGACATTGACCGAGGGCTTGCGCCGCCGACACGTCCTTGAAGGTGTGGAAGTCGAGGCTGTTGACCACCAGCTCCTGCACCAGCTCGGCGAAGATTTCCATCGCCGGGCTGTTGAAATAGTTGGTCATCATTTGCTGGCTGCTCCAGAACCCGCAGACCAGCCACAACTCGGGATCACACTGCGAATGCTGCAAGGCAAAGCTCAGGCAACCGGGGGCGGCGCGGGACGGATCGATCAACGCGCTGAGGCGTACACCGAGTTCCGCCGAACGCCCGGCGCGCGCTCGAACGAAGGCCATATGACTGACGGGAATCTGCTTGGACATGTTCAACCCTCCCAGGGAGTCGCGTGGCAGCCGGGGGACGGGCTGCGACAGGATCAAAGGTTAAGGGCCGTACGCCTGACGCCGTTAGTCGATTCCTGCCGCCGCGTTGCACAATCCTGCGAGACTGCACACAGAAGCTGTAACAACCTGTAAAACTGCGTCACACGGTTGTCACACGGCGTATCAAGCAAGTTTGCCGCTCTGCGTCCTGCTATGGCTGGGCATGCTCATGAGCCCAAGCAGAATCAGGCAAGCATTTCGCAGGATGTGTCTACCGCTGGCGCTTGCACAAACATATGCTCTGCTCCATTCCACCTCCCCTGCCGAGGATGCCGTGCATGACGTCATTCGATCGTTTTCAAGCCGAACCCAGCGCTGACATGGAAAAACAGCGTGCGGAACTGGCGGCGATCATCCGCCGCAACACCACCGACGATGGCAGCTACGAGACCGCCATAGGCTCGCTGTTCATGTCGCGCCACACTCAGTCCCATGACTTCGCGCCGGTGCTCGCGCAACCGGCGCTGTGCATCATGGCGCAGGGGCGTAAAGAGGTGCGGCTGGCCGATGAGTACTTCAATTACGACCCGCTGAATTATCTGGTGGTGTCGGTTTCGATGCCGCTGAGCGGGCGCGTGGTCAACGTGTCGCCGGAGGACCCGATCCTCGCCGTGCGCTTGGATATCGATCCGACAGAAATCACCGCGCTGATCGCCGACGCCGGCCCCATGGGCGTGCCGACCCGGCCGACCGGGCGCGGTTTGTATGTCGAGAAGATCGACAGTTCGATGCTTGATGCCGTGCTGCGTCTGGCACGTTTGCTCGATGCGCCGAAAGACATCGCCATGCTTGCGCCACTGATTCGCCGGGAGATTCTCTATCGCCTGCTGCGCAGTCCACAGGGGCATCGCTTGTATGAAATCGCGATTGCCAACAGTCAGAGCCATCGCATCAGCCAGGCGATCAAATGGCTTAACGGCAACTTCGAGCAGCCGCTGCGCATTGATGATCTGGCCAAAGAAGTGAACCTCAGCGTATCGACCTTGCATCACCGCTTCAAGGCGATGACAGCGATGAGTCCGTTGCAGTATCAGAAGCAGTTGCGTTTGCAAGAGGCGCGGCGGTTGATGCTGGCGGAGGGGCTGGAAGCATCGGCGGCGGGGTATCGGGTGGGGTATGAGAGTCCGTCGCAATTCAGCCGTGAGTACAGCCGGCTTTTTGGTGCGCCGCCGTTAAGGGATTTGGCGCGGTTGCGGCTTTCGGTGTGACCTTTTAGAAGCCCCTCACCCTAGCCCTCTCCCGGAGGGAGAGGGGACTGATTGGGGGATATTCAGGAAATACACCGACCTGAAAATGCTTCACCGAATCCATAATCGACTTGATCTCTCAGGTCGATGGACAGCACCAGACACCTCGGTTGGCTCCCTCTCCCTCCGGGAGAGGGCTGGGGTGAGGGTCGGCTTTCCAAGTGCTTTGACCAATCCATAATCGACCGGATTTTTCAGGTCGATGGACATCGCCAGACACCTCAGTCGGCTCCCTCTCCCTCTGGGAGAGGGCTGGGGTGAGGGTCGGCTTTTACAGCGCCCGAATCACATGCTTGAGCTCCTGAAACGCCGCCAACCCCCATGGCCCCAACTCGCGGCCAATACTGCTCTGCTTGTACCCGCCCCACGCCGCCTGCGGGAAAATCACCTGCGGTGCATTGATCCACACCATCCCGGCCTGCAAGGCATTGGCCACGCGGTCCGCCGCAGCGGCATCGCTCGTCACCACGCTCGCCACCAAACCAAACAGCGTGTCATTGGCCAAGGCAATCGCCTGCGCTTCAGTGGCGAAACTGCGCACGCACAGCACCGGCCCGAAAATTTCTTCACACCACAGCGCGCTGTCCAGCGGCACGTCGGTGAACACGGTTGGCTGCAAGAAATAGCCGCGCGGCAGATCCGCTGGACGATTGCCGCCGCAAAGCAAACGCGCACCCGCGCTGAGCCCACGGTCGATGTGCCCAAGCACTCGCTGGTACTGCGCCTGATTGACCAGCGCACCCATTTCCACCTCCGCATCGAACGGATCGGCCACACGAATGGCCTGCACCCGTTTCTGCAAGCGACGGAGGAATTCCTCTTCCAGCTCATCCGCAACCAGCACACGACTGGTCGCCGAACACATCTGCCCAGCATTGAAAAACGCGCCGCCACAAGCCAGCTCGACCGCCAGATCGAGATCAGCGTCCGCCAACACCAGCAGCGAAGATTTGCCGCCCAGCTCCAGGCTCACGCCCTTCACCGTTTCCGCCGCACGCTGCATCACCTGCACGCCGACCGCGTTGCTGCCGGTAAAGGAAATTTTGGCGATACGCGGGTCCGCCGACAACGGCGCACCCACCGCCAGCCCGGTGCCACAAACCAGATTGAACACGCCGTTCGGCAGACCCGACTCTGCGATGATCGCCGCCAGTTCCAGCTCCGGCAGCGGTGTCACTTCCGAAGGTTTGAGCACCACGCAGCAACCCGCCGCCAACGCTGGCGCGAGTTTCCACGCAGTGGTGACCATGGGGAAATTCCACGGCACGATCAGCCCGACCACACCGCACGGTTCGCGGCGCAGGCGTGCACTGAAATCATCGCTGGGCAGCGGCACGTTGCTGTCCTGTCTGGCGTCGAGGCCTTCGGCGAGTTCGGCGTAATACTCGAAGGTTGCGATGACGTCATCGACGTCGATAGCTGCTTCGAACTGCGGTTTGCCGTTGTTGCTCGACTGCAGTTTCATCAAGTGCTCGCGACCGTTGCGCACACCATTGGCGATGTTGCGCAGGATTGCGCCGCGCTCGGCACCACTGGTTAGCGACCAGCTCTTGAAGGCTTCGCTGGCAGCAGCGACGGCTTGGTCGACGGCGTGCTCGTCTCCGCCATTGACCGTGGTCAGCAGCGCTTCGGTGGACGGGTTGATCACCCGCAGATGTTCGCGGCCGGCCGACCATTGGCCGTCGATGTAGAGACCGTCGAGTGTGGTCGGGAAACTGATCATTGCGCCACCGCCTGCATCCATTGGCTCTGGTCGATTTCGATCAGGGTCGGGCCCTGACGATCGCTTGCACTACGCAACGCGGTGCGTAGTTGTTCGATGCTGCTGATGGCTTCAGCCGCGCAGCCGAGGCCCTTCGCCACAGCGACGAAATCCGGGGTGTAGATGTCCACGCCGACCGGCTCGATGGCGCGGTTGACCATGTATTTCTTGATCTCCTCGTAGCCCTGGTTATTCCACAACAGGACGATCACCGGCACCCGCGCTTCAACCGCGCTGGCCAGTTCCGGCAGGGTGAATTGCAGGCCGCCGTCGCCGATCAGGCACACCACCGCAGGGCGCGCACCTTGGTCGAGTTGGCCACCGAGCCAGGCACCAATCGCTGCCGGCAAGGCGTAACCGAGGGTGCCGTAACCGGTCGAGGCGTTGAACCAGCGGCGCGGATGATCCGGGTTGAACGTCAGATTTCCGGTGTACACCGGTTGCGTCGAGTCGCCGACGAATACGGCGTTGGGCAACTCATCGAGTACGGTGTCGAGGAAACGGGTTTGCGCGAGGGTCGGTGCATCCCAGCTTGCGGCCAGTTCGGCGCGCAGTTTGTCGGCGCGGGCCTGGCCCCAATCGCTGCTGCGTTCGCCGAGTTTTTCCTGCGACAGAGAGTTAAGCAACGCTTGCGCGGCGTTGCGCGCGTCGGCGACCAATGCCAGGTGCGGCGGGTAGTTGCGCACGGTCTGATCGGCGTCGATATCGATGCGTAGCAGTTTGCCGGGAATCTCGAAACCGCCAGCGAAAGTGACGTCGTAATCGGTCTCGGCCAACTCCGTGCCGATGGCCAACACCACATCGGCATCGGCGACCAGCGCGCGGGTGGCAACCAGCGTCTGGGTCGAGCCGATCAGCAGCGGATGGTTGCCCGGCAGCATGCCTTTGGCGTTGATGGTCAGCGCCACCGGAGCGTCGAGCAACTCGGCAAGTGAGGTCAATTGCGCTGCTGCGTCGATGGCACCGCCACCGGCCAGAATCAGCGGACGTCTGGCTTCAGCCAAAAGCTCGCTCATGCGTTTGACGGCCGCTGGCGCAGCGCCGGCGCGGTCGATATTGACCGGCACACTGGCGAGCAATTCATCGGCGTTTTCGACCAGCACGTCCAACGGAATTTCGATGTGCACCGGACGTGGACGGCCGGCCTGAAACAACGCAAAAGCACGCGCCAGCACCACCGGCAATTCAGCGGCGGACATCAAGGTATGCGAGAACGCGGCAACACCTGCGACCAGCGCGCTCTGGTTCGGCAACTCATGCAGCTTGCCGCGCCCGCCGCCCAGCTGACTGCGCGATTGCACACTGGAGATCACCAGCATCGGGATCGAATCGGCATACGCCTGGCCCATCGCCGTGGTGATGTTGGTCATGCCTGGGCCGGTGATGATGAAGCACACTCCCGGTTTACCTGCGGTGCGCGCATAGCCGTCAGCCATGAAACCGGCGCCCTGCTCATGCCTCGGGGTGACGTGACGAATGCTCGAACGCGCCAGCCCGCGATACAGCTCCACGGTATGCACCCCGGGTATGCCGAACACCTGCTCGACCCCATAACCTTCGAGTAACTTGACCAGTACTTCGCCACACGTCGCCATGTCGATTGCCCTTCATATTTGATCGATACGCCGAATCAAATGTGGGAGCGAGCTTGCTCGCGAAAGCGGTGTGTCAGCTAGATCAATGCTGAATTGAAAACCGTATTCGCGAGCAAGCTCGCTCCCACAATGATTCCGGGAATGGGCTTCATTGAACGGTCGGCAGGTAGCGGCAACAATCGATTAAAAGTCATACTAGCCATGTCTTCACGTCATACCTTGGATCCCCATGAAACGCCTGCCTCCGCTGCCCGCCCTGCATACCTTTCTGATCACTGCGCAGTGCTGCAACTTCACCCGCGCCGCCGAGCAGTTGCACATCACCCAGGGCGCAGTGAGCCGGCAGATCGCCGGGCTGGAAGCGCATCTCGGTTATCCACTGTTCATCCGAATGGCCCGTGGCCTGGCGCTGACCGCCGAAGGACGTGAATGGCTATCCCGTGTGGAAAAAGTCTTCGGCCTGATCAGCGAGGCGACCGAGCAAATCGGTCTGCAGCGCGAAACCCTGCAACTCAAGGCGCCCAGTTGCGTGATGCGCTGGCTGCTGCCGCGCTTGCTGCAATGGCAGAAAGAACGCCCGGACGTACCGGTAAAACTCACAGCCTCGTTGCAACACGGCGTGGACTTTCAGCGCGAGCAATTCGATGCCGCGGTGATCTATGGCCCGCCGCCGGACAACTCGCCGGGCGCGCTGCACCTGTTCGACGAGCAGCTGACACCGGTCTGTTCACCGGTTTTGCTTAAGGGCTCGCCAGCGCTGAATTCACCGGCAGATCTGCAACAGCATCTGCTGCTGCACCCCACTCACGATATTCAGGATTGGTCGGTGTGGCTGAACGCGGCTGAGCTGCGGCTGAACAACATCGGCAGCGGCCAGCATTTCGAAACGCTGGATCAGGCGATGTCGATGGCGTCGCACGGGACGGGGGTGGCGATTGGCGACTGGTCGTTGATCGGCGATGACTTGCGCGCGGGGCGGCTGGTGATGCCGTTTGAATTGAAGGTGAGGACGGGGTTGGCGTATTACGTGGTGGTGCCGCCGGGGATCGAGGCATCGCCGCCGCTTGAGGAATTGATGATCTGGTTGGTTGAGCAGGCGCATTTGCGGTGAGGCTGTTTCCCTCACCCTAACCCTCTCCCAGAGGGAGAGGGGACTGACCGGGGGATATTGAAGAGGTTCAGCGAACTGAACGATTGGTTTTGAATCCATAATCGACTGGATTTTTCAGGTCGATGTACAGCGCCAGACACCTCGGTCGGCCCCCTCTCCCTCCGGGAGAGGGCTGGGGTGAGGGTAAAGATTTAATTCAATACCCGACAGTAAACCGCTGACGCGAATGCTTCGGCGTTTCCACTTCGTCGATCAGCGCAATCGCGTAATCGGCAAAGGTAATCCAGCTACGCCCCTCGGCACTCACCAGCAGATGATCCTGGCCGACGCGGTAACTTCCTGTGCGCTCACCTTCAACAAACTCTGCCGACGGCGACAGAAAGGTCCAGTCCAGATCCTGCTCCTGACGCAACGCCTCAAGAAACGCCGCACCCGCACTGGCTTCAGCTTTGTACTCCGCCGGGAAACCCGCGCTGTCGATCACTCGCGTATCGTCCGGCAGCAACAGCGAACCGGCACCGCCGACCACCAGCAAACGCTTCACCCCGGCCTGCTTCACCGGCCCGACAATCGCCGCCGCTGGCACGGTGGCGAAATGCGCGGCGGTGATCACCACATCGTGACCGGCCACCGCGTCTTGCAACGCTGCGGCATCCAGCACATCGACATTCTTGCTGACCACACCGGCACGCGCGCCGATCTTCGAGGTGTCGCGGGCGATAGCGGTCACGCTATGGCCACGACGCAGGGCTTCTTCCAGCAATTGGCTGCCGGCACGGCCGGTGGCACCAATGATTGCGATCTTGCTCATGACATTCTCCAGTTGGCTTGAGAGTGCTGCGTTTTCAGATTCGGCTTACCACTGCATTTCGCCTTTGGCGACTTTCGCACTCAACTCCAGCGAGCTTTCCTCACCCAGTGTCGGGTAGCGCTTTTTCATCGCGTTGATCAGTGCGGCGGAATCTTTGGCCTTGGCGGTTTCCGCGTCGAAAGCCTTAATGTAGTCGGCGGTGAATTTCACGCTGGCCAGTGAACGGCTGCTGTCACCCAAGTAGTGACCCGGCACCACGGTGTTCGGTTTGAGGGTTTCGATCGAGTGCAACGTTTCCAGCCAGTCGGCGTGGGATTGCGCGGTCTGGGTATCGGCCATCCAAACGTGGATGTTCTCGGCAATGACGACGCCACCGACCACGGCTTTGAGCGCCGGAATCCACACGAAACTGCGATCTGGTTGTTTGCCGTCGAGGCCGATGACCTGCAATTTCTGCCCTTCGAGCATCAGGCTGTCACCCTTGAGCACGCCCGGCACGATGGTTTTCGCCGGAACGTCGGCGCCCATTTTCGGGCCCCAGAAGGCCAGTTTGCCGGCGACGGTTTTGTTGATGTGATCAACCGTCGGTTGCGAGGCCAGTACCTTGGCATCAGGGAACGCCTGAGTCAGGGTGTCGAGGCCGAAGTAGTAATCCGGGTCGCCATGGCTGATGTAGATGGTGGTCAGATGCTTGCCGCTGGCGCGAATCTTCTCCACGACTTGTTCAGCCTGGGATTTGCCGAATTGCGCATCGACGAGGATCGCGTCTTTCTCACCGCTGACCAGCACCGAGGTCACTGGAAAAATGGCGTTAGTCCCCGGGTTGTAGACATCGAGGGTCAGGGTGGCAGCGGCGGCATGCGCGGCGAAACCCAGGGAAGCGGTGGCGAGCAGAACGCGTTTGAGTGTGGTGAAGCCGATCATCTGTTGCTCCGGTGTCCGAATGCCGTGCTTGGCGATAGGACAGAGCTTAGTTGCCTGACTCAGTACAAAAAATGCGATGCTTGAACATAGTTTGTTTCTGAAAGCGGGCAAATCATGGATCGTCTCCAAGCAATGCGGGTGTTTGTCACCGTGGTGGATCTGGGTAGCCAGTCGGCAGCAGCCGATCATCTGGACCTTTCGCGGCCGGTGGTTTCACGTTATCTGGCAGAGCTGGAGGATTGGGTCGGCGCACGCCTGATGCACCGCACCACGCGCAAGTTGAGCCTGACCGCCGCCGGCAGTGAAATTCTGCCGCGTTGTCGACAGATGCTCGAACTCTCAACGGACATGCAAGCCGCCGTCAGCGAACCCCACGACGCCCCGCGCGGGTTGCTGCGGATCAGCGTCAGCACCTCGTTTGGCCAGGCGCAACTGGCTGATGCGATGGCCGCTTACGTCAAACGCTATCCCGGTGTGAGCATCGATCTGCAAATGCTCGATCGCACGGTGAATCTGGTCGATGAGCGTATCGATCTGGCGATTCGCACCAGTAACGATCTCGACCCGAATCTGATCGCCCGACGTCTGACCGTTTGTCGTTCGGTGGTGTGTGCCGCGCCGGCTTATCTGCAAGAACAGCCGGCGCCGTTGCGGGTCGAGGAACTGAGCCGACACAACTGCCTGACGCACTCGTATTTCGGCAAGAGCCTGTGGCATTTCGAAGAGGATGGCGAACCGGTTTCAGTACCGGTGCAGGGCAATATCAGCGCCAACGAGGCCAGCACATTATTGCGCGCAACACTGGCCGGCGCCGGGGTGGCGATGCTGCCGACGTATCAGGCCGGGGTGCATATTCACAGCGGTGAACTGGTCCGCCTGCTGCCCCATGCCGAACCACGCCAAATGAACATCTATGCGGTGTACGCCTCACGCAAACACATGCCGGCGGCGCTGCGCAGCATGCTGGATTTTCTGGTGCTCAGATTTCCGGAAAGCCCCGAATGGGATATCGGCCTGTAAACCCAATCCACTGTGGGAGCGAGCAAGCTCGCTCCCACAAAGGGTCCATCAGCGTGCTGAATGGTCGGTTAAATCCTCAAGCACACTCGCTGGCAACTCCCCACCGCTGACCTATGCTGAAAGTAATACCGCAGGGTATGTCGTTCAGAGGTCTACGCCATGAACATCAAAACAAGAAGGTACGTCGCGATTTTCATTACCTGCGCCGCCACGCTGGCGCTGTACGGCACCGCAGCCTGGCGGGTCGAACAGCTGCGACAGCTGCCGCGCGAGTATGCGAGCTGCAACTTTGAGCGCTGCATTCCGCACAATGCCACGCTGAACGCATTGCGCTGATATTCAACTGTAGGAGTGAGCCTGCTCGCGATAGCGGTGTGTCATTCAGATAAAGTTTGACTGACACACCGCTATCGCGAGCAGGCTCACTCCTACAGGGATGTTGTGGTGTCTGTGGATCAGTGTTCGGCCTTCAGGCTGTCGCGGAAGGCCTTTGGTGAAATCCCCACCCTGCGCCGGAACAGCCGCGTGAAGTTGGTCGGATCGGAAAACCCCAACAACTCCGACATCTCGTAAATCGTCATGCTGGTGTACGTCAGCAAACGCTTGGCTTCCAGCAATTGACGTTCATGCATGATCTGCAACGCCGGTTGTCCCGCCAGCTCACGGCAGGTGCCGTTGAGGTGCGACACCGAAATGCCCAAGCGATGGGCCAGGTCTTCGACCTTCACGTGCTGGCGATAAGTCTCCTCGACCAATTGAATGAAACCATTGAGGTATTCGCGCTGACGTTGCGGGCGCTGACTGGCTTTGTGCCGCACGATCGCCTGACGACTGACCCAGACCATGATCACGCTGACCAGCGAATGCATGAGCATTTCCCGCGCCGGTTGATGACCGTTGTATTCGGCCTGCAACGCCGAAAACAGGCTGTTGAGGTAATCGCCGTCCTGGCTTGCCGGATAATTTTCCGCGCTGGCCAACGCATGTACCGAATCGCCCAGTTGCGCCTGCAAGTGGTTGATCAGCGGTGTGGCGAGGGTAACGATGAACCCTTCGACATCTTCGGAAAAACGAAAGCCGTGCACCGACAACGGCGGCAGCACTTGAATGGCCGGGGTGTCGAGTTGCGTGCGTTGCCCTTCGATCTCAAGCTCTGCCTGACCTTTGAAGACGAAGAGTAACTGGCACAAATCAGCATGGCGGTGGGGTTTGATTTCCCACTCGTGTTCGCGACTGCGGGAGGAAATGGTTTCACAGTGCAGCAAGTCAGGGGTCGGCCAGTCCAGGCTTTCACCGTAGAGCTTGAACACTGGAATCGAAGGCAGCTCAGGCTTGTTCATCACTTCAATCCAGGCCTCGGGGTTGTGGGCGATAATCGCACCGATTGGCAGAATGTACAGGTATCGGCTCAGTTTTCACCTTCAATTGACAGACTCGCAAGGGAAAAATGCAAGCACTCGATCCATAAAAATCATTCACCGGTATTGGCCGCGTGAAGCTTGCGAGTCATAAAAACAATGAAAACGCTGAAAACCCAAGTCGCCATCATCGGCGCCGGTCCGTCCGGATTGCTCCTGGGCCAGTTGTTGCACAACGCTGGCATCGACACCCTCATCCTCGAACGCCAGACGCCGGATTATGTCCTCGGGCGCATCCGCGCCGGTGTGCTTGAACAAGGCATGGTAGAGCTGTTGCGTCAGGCTGGCGTGAGTCAGCGCATGGACGCCGAAGGACTGGTGCATGGCGGTTTCGATCTGGCCCTGGACGGGCGTCAGGTGCACATCGATCTGCACGCATTGACCGGCGGCAAGAGCGTGATGATCTACGGCCAGACCGAAGTCACCCGCGACCTGATGGCCGCTCGTCGGGAGGCTGGTGCACCGACGATTTACCAGGCGCGCGATGTCGTTCCGCATGGCATGAAAAGCGACGAAGCTTTTGTCACCTTTGAAAAGGACGGCGAAACCGTTCGCGTCGATTGCGATTACATCGCCGGTTGCGACGGTTTCCACGGCGTCGCTCGGCAGTCGATTCCGGCCGATAGTCTGAAAGTGTTCGAGCGGGTTTATCCGTTTGGCTGGCTGGGCATTCTGGCCGACACGCCACCGGTGCATGACGAGTTGGTCTACGCCCGTCATGAACGCGGCTTTGCCTTGTGCAGCATGCGTTCGGCCACCCGCACCCGCTATTACCTGCAAGTGCCGGCGGATGAAAATGTCGATGACTGGAGCGATCAGCGCTTCTGGGATGAATTGAAAAATCGCCTGCCGTTTGAGCTTGCCGAGAAACTGGTTACCGGCCCTTCGATTGAAAAAAGCATCGCGCCGCTGCGCAGTTTTGTCGTCGAGCCGATGCAGTACGGACGGATGTTTCTCGTCGGCGACGCCGCGCACATCGTTCCGCCGACCGGCGCCAAGGGTTTGAATCTGGCCGCCAGCGACGTCAGTACGCTGTTCAATATTCTGCTGAAGGTTTACCGCGACGGCCGCACCGATCTGCTGGAGAAATACTCGGAAATCTGCCTGCGCCGCGTGTGGAAAGCCGAACGCTTTTCCTGGTGGATGACCTCGATGCTGCACCGCTTCGATGATCATGACGCTTTCAGCCAGCGCATCAGCGCCTCGGAACTGGACTACTTTGTCAGTTCAGAAGCAGGGCGAAAAACCATTGCAGAAAATTACGTCGGACTTCCTTATGAGGCTATCGAATAGCCTGCTACCGACTTACACTGACGAGCATCCCCGCTCGCCTGACGAACTGCGGGACTCTCACTGCCCGCAGGTTTTGCCCGTGACCAATCTCAATCACCCCGAAACGCCCAAACCGGCCATTCGCAGCGTGCTGGTCGCGCTGATGATGGCGATCTTTCTCGGCGCGCTGGATCAAACCATCGTCGCCGTGTCGATGCCGGCCATCTCTGCGCAGTTCAAGGATGTCAGCCTGCTGGCCTGGGTGATTTCCGGGTACATGGTCGCGATGACCGTGGCGGTGCCGATCTACGGCAAGCTCGGTGACTTGTACGGACGGCGCAAACTGATGCTGTTCGGCATGGGCCTGTTCACCCTTGCCTCGTTGTTTTGCGGCATGGCGCAGAGCATGGAGCAACTGGTGCTGGCGCGGATCCTTCAGGGTATCGGCGCTGGCGGAATGATCTCGGTGAGTCAGGCGATCATCGGCGACATCGTGCCGCCGCGTGAACGTGGGCGTTATCAGGGTTACTTCAGCAGCATGTACGCGGTGGCCAGCGTTGCCGGTCCGGTGCTTGGCGGGTACATGACCGAATACCTGTCGTGGCGCTGGGTATTTCTGATCAACCTGCCACTGGGCCTCGGTGCCTGGTGGGTGGCCCGCCGCAATCTGCGTGGCCTGCCGATTCCGCAGCGCAAACCGATCATCGATTACCTCGGCACCGTGTTGATGATCATCGGCCTGACCGCCCTGCTGTTGGGCATCACTCAAGTCGGCCAAGGGCATTCGTGGCGCAGCACTGAAGTGCTCGGCTTGTTCGCTTGTGCAGTGGTGGTGCTGGGGCTGTTTGTCTGGCACGAACGCCGCGCTCGCGAACCGTTGCTGCCGATGCACCTGTTTGCCAACCGCAACGCGTTGCTGTGCTGGTGCACAATTTTCTTTACCAGTTTCCAGGCGATTTCGCTGATTGTGCTGATGCCGCTGCGCTTTCAGACCGTGACCGGTGCCGGAGCTGACAGCGCCGCTTTGCACTTGTTGCCATTGGCGATGGGGTTGCCGATTGGTGCATTTTTCGCCGGCCGGCGCACGTCGATCACCGGGCGTTACAAACCGCAGATTCTGACTGGCGCTCTGCTGATGCCGATCGCGATTCTCGGTATGGCGTTCAGCCCACCGGAGGCGACGCTGATCAGCGCACTGTTCATGTTGCTCTGCGGTATTTCCAGCGGCATGCAGTTCCCGACTTCGCTGGTCGGTACACAAAA
This sequence comes from Pseudomonas sp. 43A, assembly GCF_013363935.1. Taxonomy (NCBI): domain Bacteria; kingdom Pseudomonadati; phylum Pseudomonadota; class Gammaproteobacteria; order Pseudomonadales; family Pseudomonadaceae; genus Pseudomonas; species Pseudomonas sp. 43A. The sequence continues at coordinate 1,798,822 of NZ_CP054880.1, read as the reverse complement.
TTCGGTGGAACAACGCGACATCGGCGTGGCCACCAGCACCACCAACCTGTTTCGCTCCCTCGGCGGCGCGGTGGGCGTGGCGTTGATGTCGGCGTTGTTGCTTGCGCTGTTGCATGACTCGAGTTTCGCCCATCTGGCCAGCAGTTCGCTGATGAGCGAAGGGCATTCGGGTAACGTCCTGCTGGATGGTCTGAACGCCGCACCGGGCGATGCGCAGGACGCCTTGCGGGCGGAATTGCTGGTGACGTTCCGGCATTTGTTGTGGGTGAGTGCGGCGGTGTCGTTGCTCGGGCTGGCGGCAGCTATTGCGATGCCGAACAACCTGCTGCGCGGTCGCGAGCACGGCGCCAAATAACCGTAACACCACAAAACCCTGTGGGAGCGAGCTTGCTCGCGAAAGCGGTGTGTCAGACGACATCATCGTGAATGACACGCCGCATTCGCGAGCAAGCTCGCTCCCACAGGGGTAAGTATTTCGCTCAAGGGCTGTAGTAACCGACGGCCACGAGGAAATGCCCGGCCTTCTTCAGATAAGCATGCTTGTCCTCGACCTTGCCGGTCACCGGGTTTTTCCAGCGATATTCGTACTCACCCTCATCCTGCTTGGCCATCAGCGCCAGAATCGGTTCGCCCACCGGTTTGCCATCCGGATCCTTGATCTTGCCGAAGTCGGTATTGATCAAGCGCAGATTGGTGCCATGGGCAACGTAGCGCTGGGTGTTCAGGTCAACCACAAACACATACAGGTCATCCTGCAAGTAGCCGCCCTTGAGCGAATTGATTGCGGTCAGTGTGCCTTTCTCGTCTTTGCCCAAATCGCTGGCCGCTTTGTCGAGCAATGCTTTGGCTTGCTCCGCCGACGCTCGCGGTAAGTAATAACCCACCGCCAGAATCCGCTGGCCGATGCGTTGGTAATACACGTGCTTGCGCTCGACCTTGCCATCGGCCCAATTCTGCCAACGGTATTCGGCCTGCTGGATGCCATTGCCTTCCGGCACTTTCAACGCGTCCTTGAAGGTTTTCTGCAAATCCGGGCCGAGCACCTCACTGACGTCACGGCCGATCAACGCTGCTGAAGGCCCACCGCTGGCGAGCATCACGCCTTTGGTGTCGAGCACGAACACGTAGCGATCCTTGTCGACGAACTCGCCCTGACGGCTGAACGCGGCGAACGCCTTGTCGCCGTTGTCGTGGTAGTAGGCCAGGGCTTTTTCCAGCAAGGCGATGGCGGCCTGACTGTCATCCTTGGCGGTCGTGGCGGCGCTGGCCTGGCCGAAACCGGCCAGTAACATCACGCCGAGCCAGGCCACTTTATGCAAAAAACCCATAGCGCATCCCTCGTTCTTGTTGGTGTTTCAAGAGCGTAGACGGCTTGGGGTGATGTACGAGTATTCAGAATGATGCAGGGGATTACAGAATCCCCTGCACTGATCAACAAAGCTTATGGTCGGGAAATGATCTGCTGCTGCAAATTCTGAATCTGCGCCTGAAGGGTGTTGATGTTGCGGGTCATCTGCGCACGGAAGGCGTCGAACTCGGCGGTATTGCCACCACCCTGCGGTGTTGCCGGGCGGTTGTCCTGTTCGCTTTTGAGCACGACGATTTCCTGCTCAAGACGATCGATGGCCGCGCTCGGGTTGCCCTGCTTTTTCAGTGCAGCGATATCGGCACCGAGGCTTTTGAACTGAGCGTCGAAGGCCTTCAACTGTGTGTCGACCTTGCTGGTGTCGGCCGCTGTGCTCTTGACGGTCGCCAGCTCAGCGCTCAAGGCTTTGACCTGTGCCTGCAACTGAGTGTTGGCGTTCTGCTGTTCGGTGGTCTGCGCAGTCATTTGCGCCAGGCGTTTGTCCAGATCACTGGCCTGCCCCGCTACGCCTTGCTGCTGTTTGCTCTGATCGAGCAGCTTGCCTTCGAGCTGTTTGATCTGCAGTTTCAAGGCTTCGCTGTCGCTGGTGACATTGGACTGACTGGCCACGACCTTGCCGGAAATGTCCTGCAAGCGTCCGGCGGCTTCTTCACTGATCCGCGCGAAGCTTTCCTGAGTCGCCACCAGTTGCTGTTCCATCAGCGAGATCTGCTGGAAACTCCACCAGGCGAGGCCGATGAAGGCGAAGAACAATGCGCCGACCAAGGCCCACAACGGCCCGGTGCTGGCTGCCTTGACCTTGACTACCGGCGGCGTGCGCGAGTGTACGGAGGTGCGGGCGGTGGTCGGAATGTCATCGTCGTCGAAGGTGTCGGCACGCAGGCTCGGGACATCATCGAAATCGTCGTGGGCATCATTACGCATGGACATTGAGGCAACCTTTGTGAAACGCGGTGATGGCTAAATGCTGCGAAGTATAACCGCCGCAGCCGCAGGGATTGACCCCCGAGCAGCGACACGGTTCATTGCCGCCCGGCCGAATCGTTTCAACGAATGTCCTGAGCTTTCCACCAACTGCAGAACTCATCCAGCGCCGACCACAGGCTGACTTTCGGATCGTAGTCCAGATAATGCCGCGCGCGGCTGATGTCGAGGGTGAAATTTTTGTTCATGACCTGCATGCCCAGGCGCGACAGGGTTGGCTCCGGACGCCCGGGCCAGAGCTTGCACGCCCCTTCGTTGAGCGCCGCAACGCTGTAGGCCAGACCATAGGAACGGTACTTGGTGACCTGTGGCACTTCCATCTTGCGCATCACGTAATTGACCACATCCCACAACGGCACCGGCGCGCCGTTGCTGATGTTGTAGGCCTTGCCCAGCGCAGAACCGGCAGCCAGCAAACTGCTGAGCAGCGCTTCGTTGAGGTTGTGCACACTGGTGAAATCGACCTTGTTCAAGCCATTGCCGATGATCGCCAGACGGCCCTTGCGCTGCATGTTGAGCAGGCGCGGGAAGATGCTCATGTCGCCGGCGCCGGTAACGAAACGCGGGCGCAGGGCGATAGTTTCCAGGCCAAATTCCTGCGCACCGAAGACCTTTTGCTCGGCCAGGTACTTGGTCGCGGCATAGTGATGCTTGAAGCGCTTGGGCACTTGCTCTTCGGTCAGGTTGAAATGATCGCGACCATCGAAATAGATCGATGGCGACGACAGATGCACCAAACGGCGGACGCGCTGCTTGAGGCAGGCTTCGACAACGTTTTCGGTGACCTGCACGTTGCCCTGGTGGAAGTCCTGATAGCGGCCCCACAATCCGACAGCACCGGCGCAATGCACCACGGCTTCGACGTCCGAGCACAGTTCGCGGACCAGGTCGGGATCGGTCAGATCGCCGGGGACAAACTCGGCACCCCGGCGCACCAGATGCTCGACGCTTTCAGCCCGGCGACCGTTGACCCGCACGTCCAGACCCTGCTCCAGGGCGAAACGCGCAAAGCGTCCGCCAATGAAGCCGCTTGCGCCGGTGACCAGAATTTTCATGCAAAACTCCAACAAAAAAGCAGCCTCAAGCGTCAAGCTTCCAGCTGCAAGTTTAAAACGGTGCGCAGCGCTGAACTTGCCGCTTGCAGCTTGACGCTTATGGCTGCTTCCAAGGCACCAGCCATTGCGCCGATGAACGCACCAATTGCTCGGTCAGCAAGCCCAGCAGCTGGCCGCCATTGCGCCAATGATGCCAGTACAACGGCACGTCGATCGGTTTATCTGGCAGAAGTTCGCGCAACAACCCGCGTTGCAGTTGATCGCGCACTTGCAGTTCCGGCACCAGGCCCCAGCCGAGTCCCGCTTCGGTCAGGCGGATAAAACCTTCCGAGGACGGGCACAAATGGTGTTCGAATCCACCATCGACGCCCAACGAGGCGAGATAGCGATGCTGGAGGAAATCATCCGGGCCGAATACCAGCGCCGGGGTGCGCGGCAATTGTTCGGCGCGTACGCCATCAGGGAAATGCCGTTCGATAAACGCCGGGCTGGCCAGCGCGCGATACCGCATCGCCCCGAGCAACACACTGCGCGCGCCGGCCACCGGCCGTTCGCTGGCGCAAAGGCACGCGGCGACTTCACCGGCGCGCATGCGTTTGAGGCCGACGGTCTGGTCTTCGACAATCAGATCGAGCAGCAAATGTTGTTCGGCACAGAAGTCGCCAACCGCTTCGGCCCACCATGTGGCGAGGCTGTCGGCATTAAGGGCGATGCGCAAACGTTCCGGCAAACCCTCCTCGTCCAGCGCGGGCACCAGGGTTTGCAGGTCACGCTCAAGCAGACGCACCTGCTGCACATGGTTGAGCAGACGCCGGCCGATTTCGGTCGGCGACGGTGGCGTGCCGCGAATCAACACCGGCTGACCGACCCGCGCTTCAAGCAGTTTGATCCGCTGCGAGATCGCCGATTGCGACAAGCCCAGTACCTGCGCGGCCCGTTCGAATCCGGCCTGCTCGACCACGGCGGCCAGAGCAGAAAGCAATTTGTAGTCGAACATCAGTTTTCCTAATGAGCGATCAGCACTATTGGTTTTTCTTATACAGGTTTCGACCGGAGAATAGCCAGCAAGCACTCTTTCTCAAGGAACACACTTATGGCTGGCGAAACTTCACTCTCGACTCTATTGCGCAGCATGAGTCCGCAACTCAACGCCGGCGAATACGTGTTCTGCACCCTGCACGACAGTGTCTTGCCGAGCGGTCTGGAGGTTGTTGGCAGCTTCCGCGAGCAGGAAGGTCTGACGGTCATTGTCGAACGTTCCCGCGCCGAACAGGCCGGTTTCAGCTTCGACTATGTCGCCGCGTGGATAACCCTGAATGTGCATTCGGCGCTGGAAGCCGTGGGCCTCACCGCCGCATTCGCCACGGCACTGGGCAAGGCCGGGATCAGTTGCAACGTGATTGCCGGCTATTACCACGACCACTTGTTCGTCGCTCAGGCCGATGCCGAACGCGCCATGCAAGTGCTGCGCGATCTCGCAGCCAACGCGGAGTAAATCTTATGTGGCAAAGTTATATGAACGGCCTGCTGGTGGCGTTCGGGCTGATCATGGCGATCGGCACGCAGAACGCTTTTGTATTGGCACAGAGCTTGCGCCGTGAACACCACTTGCCCGTGGCGGCGTTGTGCGTGGTTTGCGATGCGCTGCTGGTGGCGGCCGGGGTATTCGGGCTGGCGACGATTCTGGCGCAGAACCCGACGCTGCTCGCCATTGCCCGTTGGGGTGGCGCGACGTTTTTGATTTGGTATGGCAGCCAGGCGTTGCGCCGGGCCTGTTCGAAACAGAGCATGGATCAAGGCGAAAATCAGACCGTGCGTTCGCTGCGCGCGGTGATGCTCAGCGCCTTGGCAGTGACGCTGCTCAACCCGCACGTTTATCTGGATACGGTGTTGCTGATCGGTTCTCTCGGCGCGCAGCAATCGGTGCCGGGCGCTTACGTGGTCGGTGCTGCGAGTGCTTCGCTGTTGTGGTTTTTCACCCTGGCATTGGGTGCAGCGTGGTTGGCGCCATGGCTGGCACGTCCGAGTACCTGGCGGATCCTCGATCTGGTGGTGGCGTTGATGATGTTTACCGTGGCTGGGCAATTGATTTTCGCGAGCTGATTTATTCCAAACAGCTCTGGAACCTCTATCCCACACAGTTGTTGCGTGGTTATGCCGCAACCCCGGTGCTATGATCGAAACCCTGCGCCGCAAAGAGTAAAAACTCGCCGGTGCATTTCTGGCCGCCCGTGATCGGCCTTGCGCTCACCGCAACAGACCTGATTAGGAGAATCATCATGGCTTTCGAATTGCCGCCGCTGCCTTACGCACACGATGCCCTGCAGCCGCACATTTCCAAGGAAACCCTGGAATACCACCACGACAAGCACCACAACACCTATGTCGTGAACCTGAACAACCTGGTGCCAGGCACCGAGTTCGAAGGCAAGACCCTGGAAGAAATCGTCAAGACTTCCTCGGGCGGTATCTTCAACAACGCCGCTCAGGTCTGGAACCACACTTTCTACTGGAACTGCCTGGCGCCAAACGCCGGCGGTCAACCAACCGGCGCGCTGGCTGAAGCCATCAACGCAGCCTTCGGTTCGTTCGACAAGTTCAAGGAAGAGTTCAGCAAAACCTCGATCGGCACCTTCGGTTCCGGCTGGGGCTGGCTGGTGAAAAAGGCTGACGGTTCCCTGGCCCTGGCCAGCACCATCGGCGCCGGCAACCCGCTGACCAGCGGCGACACCCCGCTGCTGACCTGCGACGTCTGGGAACACGCTTACTACATCGACTACCGCAACGTTCGTCCTAAGTATGTCGAAGCGTTCTGGAACCTGGTCAACTGGAAGTTCGTTGCTGAGCAGTTCGAAGGCAAAACCTTCACCGCTTAAGCTGCGCGCCAGTCAAAAAACCCGGCTTTTGCCGGGTTTTTTTATGCCTGCTTTTAAATAGCGTTTCTCTCACGATGAAAGCTGTCTGCCGCTGCTTGCTGCCGTGCCACAGCGGGCTAACATCAGAATCAGGCGAAAAATTGTGCCGAGCCGCTCAAGTTGAGGGCCGAAACTACCGACACAGTACAAATTAGGGCTAATACTCCAGACAGCAGCATTTCGGACGAGACCACGGGCAAATCATCCCCGGCCTGAATGTCCCTTTGACTGCCAACTCGGGATTGCCAATACTCATGGCAACTTGACGCTACCCGCACGGAACAAGGAATAACCCTTTGAAGCTGGAACTCAAGAACAGCTTGTCGGTGAAGTTGCTCCGGGTCGTGCTCCTGTCGGCATTGATCGTCGGCGTAGTCTTGAGCTGCGCGCAGATTGTTTTCGATGCCTACAAAACCCGCCAGGCCGTTGCCGGCGACGCCGAACGCATCCTCGACATGTTCCGCGACCCCTCGACCCAGGCGGTTTATAGCCTCGATCGGGAGATGGGCATGCAGGTGATCGAAGGCCTGTTCCAGGACGATGCCGTGCGTCAGGCCTCCATCGGCCATCCCAACGAAGCCATGCTCGCGCAGAAATCCCGCGAATTGCAGCAGTCCAACAGCCGCTGGCTGACTGACCTGATCCTCGGCCAGGAGCGCACCTTCACCACGCAATTGGTCGGGCGTGGTCCGTACAGCGAGTATTACGGCGACCTGAGCATCACCCTCGACACCGCCACCTATGGCGAAGGGTTTATTGTCAGTTCGGTGATCATCTTCATTTCCGGGGTTCTGCGCGCATTAGCGATGGGTCTGGTGCTGTATCTGGTCTATCACTGGCTGCTGACCAAGCCGCTGTCGCGAATCATCGAACACCTCACCGAAATCAATCCGGATCGCCCCAGCGAACACAAGATCCCGCAGCTCAAGGGCCACGAGAAAAACGAACTGGGGATCTGGATCAACACCGCCAACCAGTTGCTCGAATCGATCGAACGCAATACCCATCTGCGCCACGAAGCCGAAAACAGTCTGCTGCGCATGGCCCAATACGACTTCCTCACCGGCCTGCCGAATCGCCAGCAATTGCAGCAGCAACTGGACAAGATTCTGGTCGACGCCGGCAAGCTGCAACGCCGGGTCGCGGTGTTGTGCGTCGGGCTGGATGATTTCAAAGGCATCAACGAGCAGTTCAGCTACCAGACCGGCGACCAATTGTTGCTGGCCCTGGCTGATCGTCTGCGTGCCCACAGTGGCCGCCTCGGCGCCCTCGCCCGTTTGGGCGGCGATCAGTTCGCATTGGTGCAGGCCGACATCGAACAGCCTTATGAAGCAGCCGAACTGGCGCAAAGCATTCTTGATGATCTGGAAGCGGCGTTTGCCCTCGACCATCAGGAAATCCGTCTGCGCGCGACCATCGGCATCACCCTGTTTCCGGAGGACGGCGACAGCACCGAGAAGCTGTTGCAGAAAGCCGAGCAGACCATGACCCTGGCCAAAACCCGCTCGCGCAACCGTTATCAGTTTTACATCGCCAGCGTCGACAGCGAGATGCGCCGCCGTCGCGAGCTGGAAAAAGACTTGCGCGATGCGTTGCTGCGTGACCAGTTCTATCTGGTTTATCAGCCGCAGATCAGCTATCGCGATCACCGCGTGGTCGGCGTCGAAGCGCTGATTCGCTGGCAACACCCGGAACACGGTCTGGTGCCGCCTGACCTGTTCATTCCGCTGGCCGAGCAGAACGGCACGATTATCGCCATTGGCGAATGGGTGCTCGATCAGGCCTGCAAGCAACTGCGCGAATGGCACGATCAGGGTTTCGCCGACCTGCGCATGGCAGTCAATCTGTCCACCGTACAACTGCACCACGCCGAGTTGCCGCGCGTGGTCAATAACCTGCTGCAGATGTACCGCCTGCCGCCGCGCAGTCTGGAGCTGGAAGTCACCGAAACCGGCCTGATGGAAGACATCAGCACCGCCGCGCAACACCTGTTGAGCCTGCGTCGTTCCGGCGCACTGATCGCCATCGACGACTTCGGCACTGGCTATTCATCGCTGAGTTATTTGAAAAGCCTGCCGCTGGACAAAATCAAGATCGACAAGAGCTTCGTTCAGGATCTGCTCGATGACGACGACGATGCGACCATCGTTCGCGCGATCATTCAACTGGGCAAGAGCCTCGGCATGCAAGTGATCGCCGAGGGCGTGGAAACCGCCGAACAGGAAAGCTACATCATTTCCGAAGGCTGCCACGAAGGTCAGGGTTATCACTACAGCAAGCCGTTGCCGGCACGCGAGCTGGGTGCCTATCTCAAGCAGGCCCAACGCAGTAACGCGGCCATTCTCTAGAAGGTCAAAAGATCGCAGCCTGCGGCAGCTCCTACATGAATCGCATTCCCCTGTAGGAGCTGTCGAGTGCAACGAGGCTGCGATCTTTTGATCTGTGCCATCACACCGACGTAAATAAGAAATATTTCCAGCCACAACCCTTTACACATAATGCGAAAGATTTGCATTATGTCGCAGTTTTGCGCACCCCCAGCGCGAGTCCACTCAACTATCGAAGCAGGATGTTCGCCATGATTCGTATGCCTCTGGCTACCGCCAGTCTGCTGGCCATCGCTATTTCCCTCGCCGGTTGCGGCGAAGGCAAAGACAAGGCTGCCGCGCCGGCCGCACCGACGCCAGCCGCCAGCACCACCGCTCCAGCGGCTGCGCCTGCCGCTGCCGGTAAAGTCGACGAAGCCGCCGCCAAGGCTGTGGTCGCGCACTACGCCGACATGGTCTTCGCCGTTTACAGCGATGCCGAATCCACCGCGAAAACCCTGCAGACCGCTGTCGATGCTTTCCTCGCCAAGCCGAACGCCGACACCCTGAAAGCCGCCAAGGCTGCCTGGGTCGCCGCGCGCGTTCCGTACCTGCAGAGTGAAGTGTTCCGCTTCGGCAACACCATCATCGACGATTGGGAAGGTCAAGTTAACGCCTGGCCGCTGGACGAAGGTCTGATCGACTACGTCGACAAATCCTACGAGCACGCTCTGGGTAACCCGGGCGCTACCGCCAACATCATCGCCAACACTGAAGTTCAGGTCGGCGAAGACAAGGTCGATGTCAAAGACATCACCCCGGAAAAACTCGCCAGCCTCAACGAGCTGGGCGGTTCCGAAGCCAACGTCGCCACTGGCTACCACGCGATCGAATTCCTGCTCTGGGGCCAGGACCTCAACGGTACCGGCCCTGGCGCTGGCAACCGTCCTGCCTCCGACTACCTGGAAGGCGCCGGTGCCACTGGCGGTCACAACGATCGTCGTCGTGCCTACCTGAAGTCGGTGACCCAACTGCTGGTCAGCGACCTCGAAGAAATGGTCGGCAACTGGAAGCCGAACGTGGCTGACAACTACCGCGCCACCCTGGAAGCCGAGCCGGGCGAAAGCGGTCTGCGCAAAATGCTCTTCGGCATGGGCAGCCTGTCGCTGGGCGAACTGGCGGGTGAGCGCATGAAGGTTTCCCTGGAAGCCAACTCCCCTGAAGACGAGCAGGATTGCTTCAGCGACAACACGCACAACTCGCACTTCTACGATGCCAAAGGCATTCGTAACGTTTACCTGGGCGAGTACACCCGTGTTGACGGCACCAAAATGACCGGCGCCAGCCTGTCGTCGCTGGTGGCCAAGGCCGACCCGGCTGCCGACACCGCGCTGAAAGCCGATCTGGCTGCCACCGAAGCCAAGATCCAGGTCATGGTCGATCACGCCAACAAGGGTGAGCACTACGACCAGTTGATCGCCGCCGGCAACACCGCTGGCAACCAGATCGTTCGCGACGCCATCGCGTCCTTGGTCAAGCAGACCGGTTCGATCGAAGCCGCTGCCGGCAAACTGGGCATCAGCGACCTGAACCCGGACAACGCTGATCACGAGTTCTGATCACAGCGTGCGACTCAAAAAAGGCGACCTTCGGGTCGCCTTTTTTATGCCTGCCCTACACGGCCCACTGTAGGAGCTGCCGAAGGCTGCGATCTTTTGACTTTGCTTCTAAAAAAGACAGATCAAAAGATCGCAGCCTTCGGCAGCTCCTACAGGGGTTTTGCATAGGCCTTCAGATTTGCGCTGTATCAAGCAAACGATAATTCCTCTTATTCAAACTCCTTCGCCCTGTTAGACTTTGCGCCTTTATTTTTGCCCGTCCGCAGGATGTCTGATGCCCTCGCTGCCTCTTCGCTTGTCCGCACTGTTGCTGGCCCTGGGCCTGGGTGCCTGCGATGACGCCCCGCGTTTCACCAAGGCCGAGCCTGGTGAAGCCCGTTCGGGCGGTGCAGCGACCGTGCGCAAGACCGATCAGAACGCGTTCTCGCTGCCCTCGGCCAACTTGCCGCCATCGCGGCGGGTGGATTTCAGCGTCGGTAACAGCTTCTTCCGCAGCCCGTGGGTGATTGCGCCGTCGACCACTACCGCGCGTGATGGTCTTGGGCCGCTGTTCAATACCAATGCCTGTCAGGGCTGCCATATCAAGGACGGTCGCGGCCATCCGCCGACGCCGGATGCGCCTAACGCAGTGTCCATGCTCGTGCGTCTGTCGATTCCCGATGCGCCGGAGTTTGCCAAAGTCATTGAACAGGTCGGCGTGGTGCCGGAGCCGGTGTACGGCGGTCAGTTCCAGGACATGGCCGTGCCCGGCGTCGCCCCCGAAGGCAAGGTGCGCGTTGATTACACGCCGGTGCCGATTCGTTTCAAGGACGGCACCGAAGTCGAACTACGTAAACCGGTTTTGCAGATCACTCGGCTCGGCTACGGCCCGATGCACCCGGACACACGTTTTTCCGCTCGCGTCGCCCCGCCGATGATCGGCCTCGGCCTGCTCGAAGCCATCCCGGAAGAAGCGATCCTCGCCAACGCCGCTGCGCAAGCAAAAGCGAAAAACGGCATCAATGGCCGGCCCAATCAGGTCTGGGATGACACCCTGCAGAAAACCGTCATGGGCAGATTCGGCTGGAAAGCCGGGCAGCCGAACCTCAATCAACAAAATGTTCACGCGTTTTCCGGTGATATGGGCCTCACGACCAGCCTGAGACCCTTTGATGATTGCACCGACACGCAAACCGCCTGCAAACAGGCACCGAACGGCAATGGCCCGAACGGTGAACCGGAAGTCAGCGATAACATCCTGCGTCTGGTGCTGTTCTACAGCCGCAACCTCGCTGTGCCGGCACGTCGTGGCGTCAACGATGCAGAGGTCATCGCCGGCAAGAACCTGTTTTTCCAGGCGGGCTGCGATTCCTGCCACACGCCGAAATACACCACTGCCGCCAATGCCGCCGAACCTGAACTGGCCAATCAAGTGATTCGCCCGTACAGCGATCTGCTGCTGCATGACATGGGCGACGGTCTGGCCGACCACCGCACAGAATTCCAGGCCTCCGGCCGCGACTGGCGCACGCCGCCGTTGTGGGGGATTGGCCTGACGCAAGCGGTCAGTGGTCACACCCAGTTTTTGCATGACGGTCGCGCGCGCAATCTGCTTGAAGCGGTGCTTTGGCACGGCGGCGAAGCGCAAGCTGCGCAACAACAGGTTTTGTCTTTCAATGCCGAGCAGCGTGCCGCGCTGCTGGCGTTTTTGAACTCACTTTAAACACTGATAAAAGAATCGGGAGCCCGACATGTTCCGTCCCAAGCTACTGTTCACCAGCCTTGCCGCGCTCGCCCTCGGTGCCTGTTCGCCGCAGGATCCGCAAGCGGTCACCTCGGCGGCCATCGCCAAATCGGTGATCCTGCCGACCTACACCCGCTGGGTCGAAGCCGACAAGCAACTGGCGGTCAGCGCCCTCGCCTACTGCCAGGGCAAAGAAACCCTGGAAACCGCCCGCGCCGACTTCCTGCACGCACAGAAAGCCTGGGCCGAGCTGCAACCGCTGCTGATCGGCCCGCTGGCCGAGGGCAACCGCTCGTGGCAGGTGCAGTTCTGGCCGGACAAGAAGAACCTCGTCGGCCGTCAGGTCGAGCAGTTGGTAGTCGCGCAGCCGCAGATCGATGCAGCCGCGCTGGCCAAATCGAGCGTGGTCGTGCAAGGCCTGTCGGCTTACGAATACATCCTGTTCGATGCCAAGCCTGACGTGGCCAACGCCGAGCAGAAAGCCAAGTACTGCCCACTGCTGATCGCCATCGGCGAGCGTCAGAAACAGCTGGCGGAAGAGATTCTGCAGGGCTGGAACAACACCGACGGCATGCTCGCGCAGATGAGCAAGTTCCCGAACCAGCGTTACGCCGACTCCCACGAAGCGATCGCCGATCTGCTGCGTGTGCAAGTCACCGCGCTGGACACCCTGAAGAAAAAACTCGGCACGCCAATGGGCCGCCAGAGCAAAGGCGTGCCACAGCCGTTCCAGGCCGACGCATGGCGCAGCCAGTCCTCGCTGACTGCACTGGAAGCCAGCCTCGCGGCGGCGAAAACCGTGTGGGAAGGCGTCGACAACAAAGGCCTGCGCGGTCTGTTGCCGGCTGAGCAAAAGCCATTGGCCGACAAGATCGATGCCGCTTACGCCGCGTCGCTGAAGCTGTTCGACAGCACCCAGCGTTCGCTCGGCGAAATGCTTGAAGACGACGCCGGTCGTCAGCAACTCAATGACATCTACGACAGCCTCAACGTCGTCCATCGCCTGCACGAAGGCGAACTGGCCAAGGCGCTGGGCATCCAACTGGGCTTCAACGCCAACGACGGTGACTGATGAGGGCAAGTGCCATGCTGCGACGTCAGGTTCTGACTTTAGGTAGTGCACTGCTGGGAGCAGTGACGCTGGGCGGCTGGACGCTGTTCAAACGCAAGGATCAGAGCCCGCTGTTGCTGTCGGCGCGCGACGACACCGACGGCAAGCACTACGCCGTCGGCTATCGGCTGGATGGCACGCGGGTGTTCGCCACCGAAGTCGGCCAGCGTTGCCACGACATCATCAACCACCCGACGCAGCCGATTGCACTGTTCGTCGCGCGGCGTCCGGGCACCGAGAGTTACCTGATCGATCTGCGCGACGGTAACTTGTTGCAGACGGTGACCTCACAGCCGAACCGGCATTTCTACGGCCACGCCGTGGTGCACAAGGACGGCGAATACCTGTACGCCACCGAGAACGACACGACCGATCCTGGTCGTGGCCTGCTCGGCGTGTACAAGTTCGAAGGCGAGCGACTGGTGCACACAGGCGAGATTTCCACCCACGGCCTCGGCCCGCATCAGGTGTCGTGGATGCCTGATGGCGAGACGCTGGTGGTGGCCAATGGCGGGATTCGTACCGAGGCGGAAAGTCGCGTTGACATGAACCTCAACGCCATGGAGCCAAGTCTGGTGCTGATGCAGCGCGACGGTACGCTGCTGAGCAAGGAAACTCTCGCCCAGCAGATGAACAGCGTGCGGCATCTGGGCATCGCCAGCGACGGCACCATCGTTGCCGGTCAGCAATTCATGGGCGCCTCGCACGAGCGTTCGGAACTGCTGGCGATCAAGCGTCCGGGTCAGCCGTTCGTGGCGTTCCCGGTGCCTGAGCATCAGTTGCAGTCGATGGGGCATTACACCGCCAGCGTTGCCGTGCACAGTGAATTGCGGCTGGTCGCGCTGACGGCGCCGCGTGGCAATCGCTTCTTTATCTGGGATCTGGACAGCGGCGAAGTGCGCCTCGATGCGCCGTTGCCCGATTGCGCCGGTGTCGGTGCAGTGAAGGACGGTTTTGTCGTGACTTCAGGTCAGGGGCGTTGCCGTTACTACGATTGCCGTCAGGATGAGCTGCTGGCCAAGCCGCTGGAATTGCCGGCGGGGCTCTGGGATAACCATCTTCATCTGATGGCGTAAAACAGCCTTAAAAGATCGCAGCCTGCGGCAGCTCCTACCTTGGAATGCATTCCCCTGTAGGAGCTGCCGAAGGCTGCGATCTTTTTGCGCCCCCCTGTAATAACTGCCAGTTGGAATCCCCCCTGTACTCGGAGTAATGTGCCCGCCTGTCTCACCTGATTTATCCAAGGAACTGGAAATATGCTGCGTCGCCGCATGCTGATCATGTTGGGTGTTGTTTTGCTGATCGTCCTGGTGCTGGGCGGGTACAAAGCCTTTTCGATCTACACGATGATCCAGGGCTTCTCCAAGCCGAAACCGCCGATCAGCGTCGCCGTGGCCAACGCCAGCGAGCAACCGTGGCAGCTGCGCTTGCCCACCGTCGGCACGCTCAAGGCGCTGCAAGGGGTCGAGCTGAGCCTGGAGGTCGCCGGCACCGTCACCGAACTCAAGTTCGAATCCGGACAGAAGGTCAAGGCCGGGCAACCGCTGCTGCAACTCGACAGCGCCGTCGAAACCGCCCTGCTGGAAACCGCCAAGGCTGATCTGGGTCTGGCGCAACTGGACTTCGGCCGTGGCAGCCAACTGGTCGACAGCCGCGCGATCTCCAAAGGCGAGTACGACCGCCTCTCTGCCGTTCTGCAAAAGAACAAGGCCACGGTCAATCAGCTCAACGCCTCGCTGGCAAAAAAACGCATCCTCGCGCCGTTCAGCGGCACCATCGGCATCCGTCAGGTCGACGTCGGTGACTATCTGGCCAGTGGCACAAAAATCGCCACACTGCAGGATTTGAGTAGCCTCTACGCCGACTTCTACCTGCCCGAACAATCGGTGCCGAAACTCGCCATCGGTCAGCCGGTGCAGATCACCGTCGCCGCGTATCCCAAGCAATCCTTCGCCGGCAAGATCAGCGCGATCAACCCGATCGTAGAAAGCACCACGCGCAATATTCTCGTGCGCGCCACCCTGGCCAACCCCGACGGCAAGCTGCTGCCGGGAATGTTCGCCAGCCTTGAAGTGCTGCTGCCCGACCCGCAGAAACACATCGTCGTGCCGGAAAGCGCGATCACCTACACCCTCTACGGCAACTCGATCTACGTGGTCGGGCAGAAGAAAGCCGAGGACGGCAGCGTCGAAAAGGATGACAAGGGCCAACCGGTGCTGATCGCCGAACGCCGCTTCATCGAAACCGGTGAACGCCGCGATGGCCTGGTGATGATCAACAAGGGCGTGCAGAGCGGCGAACAAGTGGTGACGGCCGGCCAGATCAAACTGGACAACGGCGCCCACATTGCCATCAGCGACGACAAGACCCTCGGCGAGCAGAACAGTCCGCCGCGCGCCGACTGATCAAGGAATCCTCATGGCTTTTACTGATCCGTTCATCCGCCGCCCGGTGCTCGCCACTGTGGTCAGCCTGTTGATTGTGCTGCTGGGTTTCCAGGCCTGGAGCAAGTTGCCGCTGCGCCAATACCCGCAAATGGAAAACGCCCTGATCACGGTGACCACCGCCTACCCCGGGGCCAACGCCGAAACCATTCAGGGTTACATTACCCAGCCGATGCAGCAAAGCCTGGCCAGCGCCGAGGGCATCGACTACATGACCTCGGTCAGTCGGCAGAACTTCTCGGTGATTTCGATCTACGCGCGCATCGGTTCCAATACCGACCGTTTGTTCACCGAATTGCTGGCCAAGGCCAACGAGGTGAAAAACAAGCTGCCGCAGGACGCCGAAGACCCGGTGTTGAGCAAGGAGTCCGCCGACGCTTCGGCGCTGATGTACATCAGCTTCTTCAGCAAGGATTTGAGCAACCCGCAGATCACTGACTACCTGTCGCGGGTGATCCAGCCGAAACTGGCGACCTTGCCGGGCATGGCTGAAGCGGAAATCCTCGGCAATCAGGTGTTCGCCATGCGCCTGTGGCTCGACCCGGTGAAGCTCGCCGGTTTTGGCCTCAGCGCCGCCGACGTGACCAACGCCGTGCGCCAGTACAACTTCCTCTCCGCCGCCGGCGAAGTGAAAGGCGAGTACGTGGTCACCAGCATCAACGCCAACACCGAACTGAAATCCGCCGAGGCCTTTGCGGCGATCCCGCTCAAGGTCAGTGGTGACAGCCGCGTGCTGCTCAGCGATGTCGCGCGGGTGGAAATGGGCGCGGAAAACTACGACTCGATCAGCTCCTTCGGCGGCACGCCGTCGGTGTACATCGGCATCAAGGCGACACCCGGCGCCAACCCGCTGGACGTGATCAAGGAAGTGCGCAAGCTGATGCCCGAGCTGGAAGCGCAACTGCCGCCGAACCTGAAAAGCGAGATCGCCTACGACGCCACGCTGTTTATTCAGGCCTCCATCGACGAAGTGGTGAAAACCCTGTTCGAAGCGGTGCTGATCGTGATTGTCGTGGTGTTCCTGTTCCTCGGTGCGCTGCGTTCGGTGGTGATCCCGGTGGTGACCATTCCACTGTCGATGATCGGCGTGATGTTCTTCATGCAGATGATGGGCTACTCGATGAACCTGCTGACGCTGCTGGCGATGGTGCTGGCCATCGGTCTGGTGGTCGACGATGCGATTGTCGTGGTGGAAAACATCCATCGGCACATCGAGGAAGGCAAGACGCCGTTTGATGCGGCGCTGGAAGGCGCGCGGGAAATCGCCATGCCGGTGGTGTCGATGACCATCACCCTGGCGGCGGTGTACGCACCGATCGGTTTTCTCACCGGGCTGACCGGGGCGCTGTTCAAGGAGTTTGCGCTGACCCTTGCCGGTGCGGTGGTGATTTCCGGGATCGTCGCCCTGACCCTGTCGCCGATGATGTGCGCGTTTTTGCTGCGTCACGAGGAAAACCCCAGTGGCCTGGCACATCGGCTCGACCGTATCTTCGAAGGCCTCAAGCGCCGTTATCAAAGCATGCTGCATGGCACGCTGAACACGCGGCCGGTGGTGCTGGTGTTCGCGGTGATCGTGTTGTGCCTGATCCCGGTGTTCCTCAAGTTCACCAAATCGGAACTGGCGCCGGATGAAGATCAGGGCATCATTTTCATGATGGCCAACGCGCCGCAGCCGACCAACCTCGATTACCTGAGCACCTACACCGACGAGTTCATCAAGATCTTCAAGGAATTCCCGGAGTACTACTCCTCGTTCCAGATCAACGGCTACAACGGTGTGCAGGCCGGTATCGGCGGTTTCCTGCTGAAACCGTGGAACGAGCGCAGTCGCACGCAGATGCAGATTCTCCCCGAGGTGCAGGGCAAACTGGAGGGCATACCGGGTCTGCAGATTTTCGGCTTCAACCTGCCCTCCCTGCCCGGCACCGGTGAAGGCTTGCCGTTCGAGTTCGTGGTCAACACGGCCAACGACTACGAATTGCTGCTGCAAGTGGCTGACCGGATCAAGAAGCGCGCCATGGAGTCGGGCAAGTTCGCTTTCGTCGATCTCGATCTGGCGTTCGACAAACCTGAAGTGGTGGTCGATATCGACCGCGCCAAAGCCGCGCAGATGGGCGTGTCGATGCAGGACCTCGGCGGGACTCTCGCCACCCTGCTGGGCGAGGCGGAAATCAACCGGTTCACCATCGAAGGCCGCAGCTACAAGGTGATCGCTCAGGTTGAACGGCCGTATCGCGATAATCCGGACTGGCTGAACAATTACTACGTGAAAAACACCCAGGGTGAGTTGCTGCCACTGTCGACGCTGATCAAGGTCAGCGACCGCGCCCGACCGCGCCAGCTCAATCAGTTTCAGCAACTCAACGCGGCGAAGATTTCCGGGTTCCCGCTGGTGAGCATGGGCGAAGCCATCGACACCGTGTTGCAGATTGCCCGCGAAGAAGCGCCCGCCGGGTTCGCCTTCGACTATGGCGGCGCCTCACGCCAGTTCGTCCAGGAAGGCAGCGCGTTGTGGGTGACGTTTGCCCTGGCCCTGGCGATTATCTTTCTGGTGCTGGCGGCGCAGTTCGAGAGCTTCCGCGATCCGCTGGTGATTCTGGTGACGGTGCCGTTGTCGATCTGCGGGGCGCTGATTCCGCTGTTCCTCGGCTGGTCGAGCATGAACATCTACACCCAGGTCGGGCTGGTGACGCTGATCGGTCTGATCAGTAAACACGGCATCCTCATCGTCGAGTTCGCCAACCAGTTGCGCAAGGACAAAGGCCTGACGGCGCGTGAAGCCGTTGAGGAAGCGGCGGCGATTCGCTTGCGGCCTGTACTGATGACCACGGCGGCGATGGTGTTTGGCATGGTGCCATTGATTCTCGCCACGGGGGCGGGGGCGGTCAGTCGTTTCGATATCGGCATGGTGATTGCCACAGGGATGTCGATTGGCACGTTGTTTACGCTGTTCGTGCTGCCGTGTGTTTACACCCTGCTGGCGAAACCCGACCTCAAACCAACCGCGTAACCCCCTGTAGGAGTGAGCCTGCTCCGGGCGGCGTTCCGACGATAGCGGTGTGCCATTCAAATCATTATTAACTGACAGACCGCTATCGCGAGCAGGCTCACTCCT
This sequence comes from Pseudomonas sp. 43A, assembly GCF_013363935.1. NCBI lineage: Bacteria > Pseudomonadati > Pseudomonadota > Gammaproteobacteria > Pseudomonadales > Pseudomonadaceae > Pseudomonas > Pseudomonas sp. 43A. The sequence continues at coordinate 1,780,184 of NZ_CP054880.1, read as the reverse complement.
ACAAGGGATCTGCGTTGCTCCGGGCATAAAAAAAGGCCTCGCATCTGCGAGGCCTTTTATGTGGGCTTCAATCGGTTCAACTTTGCGGCCTCATCCCTTGAGAAAGTCCGAACATGAACAGCAACAAATCATGATCGGGTTTGGTCGCCACGGCGGCTTTCGCCACCCGTGGGACTGCGCAGTGGGCGTCGTCTACGGACGCGCCAACCACCTGCATGCGGGGCTGCTCCCAGGCAGCCACCGCCAATGACGCAACTGCCAAGGCTCCAACCAAAAACAAACCTCGTGCAATTTCTAGTTTCATCGCTATAAACCTTTGATAGCGCTGCCAAACGCCGTCTCATAAAAGTAGACGAGTTTTTTCCAGTCCGCGTCGCGGAACGACGAATGGCGGCGCAATTGCTTCATGTCATGGGAGGCGGCGCGATAGGCGGTCAGACGCTGGCGGCATTTCTCCAGATCGATCAAGGCAACCTCGACCTTGGCCGACTCGCCTTCGCCCGTCACGCGCACAAACACGTGTTTGATGTAGATGCAGCTGTGCTGCCAACGGCCCTTGTGCATGCGCGCCAGATTCTCGGCGAGGTCCTTGAGCACGCGCTCATACACCACATCGCCACACTGATCGCGACCGCCGGCAGCCGCCAGCCAATGTTCCAGTTCCTGGAAACCGTCCAGGGATTTAGTGACCAGCAGTGCACGCCACTTATGTTGCGGGTCTGGCTGGGCACCGCAGAAAACGATCTCGGGCACGCGTACACCGAGCTTGCTCACGCCGGTCAGCGCATCAAGTTCACGCAGAACAGTAGGACGGCCAAAAGGGTGCAACCAACTGCGATAGATATGACCGGTCTGGCGCTTGGCATACAGCAGTTGACCATCGCGCCCCACAACCCTTTGCACGCCACTTTCGCCGCCGCGTCGAACGTTGGGCTCTTCCACCCACTCGCCACGCTGGTTCCAGTAAAAGTCAAAGCGGTCTTGCGGAGCGACATCCGTTTCTGCTGCCAATTGCACTGCCATCCTGTTACCTCTTGCGTAATACGTAAACCCGCCACATGGCGTAGAGCGGAATAAAGTCCAGTTGTTCCTGAATCCGAAAACCTGCTTCCTCGAATTCCTTTTCCACCGTAGCGGCCGGTAACACAAAGCGATTCTGATACTCGCGTTTGTCACGGTTGCGCTCGGCTCGCTGGCGTTTCCAGGCTTTGAAATTGCCATCAACCCACAGCGAAACGATCACACTGTCCCGGGTGACGCGCTCGAATTCGCGCAGAATCGCCCGGCGATGCTCGGCTTCACCGATGTGGTGGAGCAGACGCATGCAGAAAATGCTGTCGACGGCGTTGTCAGGCAAGGCAATGTCGAAGGCAGATGTGTGCAAGGGTTGTACCCGTTTCACCACATCGGCCGGTTGCGACTGCATTGCCGTCTTGATCATCGACTCGGAATTGTCCGCGCCGATAATCACCCGGTTGGCCTTTTCGCCCAACAAGGGCCAGAAACGCCCGGCACCGCAAGGCAGATCCAGCACCAGTCCCGGTTCACCCACCGACGCCAGCGCCTTGCGGGCCATCTGTTCGTCACGCCAATGGGAGAGACGCCGTCCAAGGCTTTCTTTGTGCTTGCGCAGGTATTTCTGCGCGTGTTGATCGTCGTACTTCTCGGAAAAATCGAGTTTGATCGGACCGGCCATCACCTGGACTCCTAAATTGCTGATGTCACCACCTTAAGGAGCGGCGTGTCAGCGTCAGGTCATCCATTTGTGAAAAAAATGTCCGGTAAACAGACAAATTATTACAGCGTTATACAGGATTTAGACAGGAAGGAGGGAGTAGCATCGAGCCACTCCGGGCGTCAGATTTTGCCCAGATCCACCTCGAAGCGGCAGCCATTGGGCTCCATCGTGCTCAAGCTGACGGTCCAGCCCTGGTTCTCGCAGATCCGCTGAACCAGCGACAATCCCAACCCCAGGCCTTCGCCGCGCTTTTCGCTGCCACGCACGAAAGGCTCGAACATGGCTTCGCGTTTTTCCTCCGGAATGCCGACACCGGAGTCTTCCACCACGAAACCGCTGCCGTTGAGCGTCAGGCGAATAAAGCCCTTCTCGGTGTAGTGGCAAGCGTTGCGCAACAGATTGCCCATCACCGCGGTCAGCAAGGTCGCGTTGTAGCACGTGTGCGGCGGACTCCCCGGTTCGAACTGCAAGGTCAGCCCTTTGCTTTCGATCGGCTCACGCCACACGCACAACAGGCTGTCCGCAACTTGAGCGAGATTCTGTTGCGGCGCCGAGCCGGCATCTTCGCGCTGGGAGCGGGCGAGCATCAGGAAGGTCTGCACCAGTTCGCGCATTTCCTCACTGGCCCGGGCAATGCGCTCGACCTGATTACGCCCGCGCTGATCGATGGCCGGGTTTTCCATCAGCAGTTCGCAGGAGCTGGCCAGCACCATCAATGGCGTGCGCAACTCGTGACTGACGTCGCTGGTGAACAATCTTTCACGGGTCAGCGCCTGACGCAGACGTCCCAGCGTGGCATCGAACGCCACCGCCAGTTCGCCGACTTCGTCTGCCGCATAATCCGGCGCCAGCGGCGGTGCCAGTCCGAGTAACTGGTCGCGATGGCGCACTTGCCGGGCCAGCCGCACCACCGGTGCCATCACCTTGCGCGCCAGCACCCAGCCGAGGAACACCGCCAGCGCCAGACTGAGCACAAAGCCCACCAGTACCACGGCAAACAGTACCCGCTCGCGCTCTTCGAAATCGCTTTGATCCTGCAGCAGCACATAACGCCGACCGTCAACGATCTCGACCATCGCGTGATACGAAAGCTGCTCGCGGAACACTTCATGGAAACCCGCATCGAGGTGACGCAAGTCCTTGGGCAGCTCGAAATCACCCGGCCCGCCGCTGAAATAGAACAATTGGTCCGGTTCCGGGCGGTGGCTCCAGTCCGAAACATTGTCCATGAGCAAAAGGCGCTGCAGGTCGCCGCCCAGCCCGGCCGAAATCAACTTCTCTTCCACAAGGTGCACGGTCGCAACAATGCCCATGGCAAACGCGCCGGCCACCAGTGCGCTCATCAGCGCAAAAGCGATGATGATCCGCTGGGAAAGGCTTTGCTTAAACTCCATCGCGGCCCTCGGCCAAGCGATAACCGACGCCATGCACGGTGTGCAGCAGTGGTTTGGCGAACGGTTTGTCAATCACCTGACGCAATTGGTGCACGTGGCTGCGCAGGCTGTCGCTGTCCGGGCAATCATCACCCCACAGCGCCTCTTCAAGAATTTCCCGACGCAAGACATGCGGGCTCTTCTGCATCAACACCGCCAGTAACTTCAGGCCGACCGGGTTGAGCTTGAGAAACTTGCCTTCACGGGTCACTTCCAGTGTATCGAGGTCATAGCTCAGATCTCCGACCTGCAACGCCCGGCGTCCGCCACCCTGGGTACGCCGCATCACCGCTTCGACGCGCGCGGCCAGTTCCGACAGGGCGAACGGTTTGACCAGATAATCGTCAGCCCCGGACTTGAAGCCCTGCAAGCGGTCGTCGAGTTGATCGCGGGCAGTGAGCATGATCACCGGCGTGTCACGACGGGCGTCTTCACGCAGGCGTTTGCACAGGGTGTAGCCATCGATGCCGGGCAGCATGATGTCGAGCACGATCAGGTCGTAATGCTCGGTGGCGGCCAGATGCAGGCCTGACAGACCGTCCTGGGCGCAATCGACGGTATAGCCTTTGAGCCCCAGGTAATCGGCCAGATTGGCGAGGATATCGCGGTTGTCTTCAACCAATAGAATTCGCATGGGCACTCCTCCGTACACAGTAACGGCCGTCATGGCTCGCGCAGCTTAAGGCCATCGCCAGCTCAGGGCTAGGGCTGAAAGCCTCGTAAATCAACTCTCTCAGGCAAATTCAAAGCTTAACGAGTTTTTCACTATTGGTTCACAACCTGACTACAGTGACAACGCGAGACTCTCGCGCCATTAGATATAAGGAATGTAGACAATGGACTTTTTCAAGACGGCGCCCATGCGCCTTCTGCTGTTGGTCACTGGCGTCTGGCTGGTGCTGTTCTTCCTGACCCGAACCGTCCTGCTGCTGACTCACCTTGATGAGGCCGGCGGCATTGCGCTTTCCGTGTTCGGCATCGGTCTGTTGTATGACCTGGGTTTCCTCGCCTATGCCGCGCTGCCGATGGGCCTGTACCTGCTGCTCTGCCCGCCAGCGCTGTGGCGTCGCCGTGGCCATCGCTGGTTTCTGCAAGGGCTGCTGACCGTCAGCCTGTTCGCCATGCTGTTCGTCTCGGTGGCCGAGTGGCTGTTCTGGGACGAGTTCGGTGTGCGCTTCAACTTCATCGCCGTCGACTATCTGGTGTATTCCGACGAAGTGCTGAACAACGTGCTGGAGTCGTATCCGATCGCTACGCTGTTGAGCATTCTGGCGCTGCTGGCCATTGCTATCAGTTTTGCCCTGCGCAAGCCATTCAACTCTGCGCTGGACGCTCCGCTGCCGCCGTTACGTGGACGTCTGCTCAATGCATTGGCGTTGCTGGTGGTCGCCGGCCTGAGCCTGCAACTGCTCAGTCAGGATGCGCCACGTGCGCAGGGCGGCAACGCCTATCAGAACGAACTGGCGAGCAATGGCCCGTATCAGTTCTTCGCCGCGTTCCGGAACAACGAACTGGACTACACGCAGTTTTACGGCAGCCTGGCGCCGGAAAAAGTCGCCCAGCAGATTCGTGCCGAACTGAATGAACCCAACGCGCAGTTCATCGGCAAGGACCCGCAGGACATCCGCCGGATGATCGACAACCCCGGCACCCCACGCAAACCGAACATCGTGCTGGTAACCATCGAAAGCCTCAGCGCCAAGTACCTGGGCAGCAATGGCGACGAGCGTAACCTGACACCGAATCTGGATGCCTTGCGCAAACAGAGCCTGTACTTCAACAACTTCTACGCCACCGGTACCCGTACCGACCGCGGCCTGGAAGCCATCACCCTGGCCATTCCACCGACCCCGGGCCGTTCGATCGTCAAACGCATCGGTCGTGAAAGCGGTTTCGCCAGCCTCGGTCAGCAACTCAGCGCGGTGGGCTACGACAGCGTGTTTGTCTATGGCGGGCGCGGCTACTTCGACAACATGAACGCGTTTTTCAGTGGCAATGGTTACCGCGTGGTCGATCAGAGCAGCGTTGACGAAGCCGAGATTCATTTCAAGAACGCTTGGGGCATGGCCGACGAGGACCTGTACAAACAGACCCTGAAACTGGCCGATGCCGACTATGCCAAGCAGCAACCGTTTCTGTTGCAGTTGATGACCACCTCCAACCATCGCCCCTACACCTATCCGGACGACCGGATCGACATCAAATCCGGTAACGGTCGTGATGGCGCGGTGAAATACACCGACTACGCGATTGGCCAGTTCCTTGAGCAGGCGCGGCAGAAACCGTGGTTCGACAACACGATCTTCATCTTCGTCGCCGACCACACAGCCGGTAGCGCCGGTAAAGAAGACTTGCCGATCGCCAACTATCAAATCCCACTGTTTATCTATGCGCCGAAACTGGTCGAGCCGCGTGAAAGTGGCCAACTGGCCAGCCAGATCGATCTTGCGCCGACGCTGCTGGGCCTGTTGAACATGGATTACCAATCGACGTTCTTCGGTCGCAACCTGTTGCAGGATAACCCGCTGCCACCACGTGTGGTGGTCGGCAACTACCAGCATCTGGGCCTGTTCGACGGCAAGGATCTGGCGATCCTCAGCCCGCGTCAGGGCTTGCGTCGGCATGACGATGCGCTGACCGAGAGCCGCGAATCCCGAGCGACCAGTGATGATCCACTGATCACCCGCGCGATCACTTATTACCAAACCGCCAGTTATGGCTTCAAGCAACAGCTGCTTGCCTGGAAAGCACCCAAGGAGGGTGCTCCACAAGTCAGCGAACGTTAATCGAAGCGCCCCGGGCTGATGCCCCGGGGCGTTTTCTTTTATTCAGGAACCAACATGTCATCAACTGTTGTACGCCCCACTCCTCGCCCGATGAATCTATGGCTGTATCTGGGCATTCCCGTCGTTGCAGCGCTCACGCTGGTCCTGCTGGAAATGACTGATCTGGACATGGTGCTGGCGCGGTTGTTCTATGACCCGGTGGCCGGCGACTTCATTGGCCGCCACAGTTTTTTCCTTGAAGACATCCTGCACGATCGCGCCAAACAGGTGGTGATCGGCTTCTCGGTGTTTGCGGTACTGGGCTTTATCGGCTCATTTTTTATCGCAAGACTGAAGCCATTCAAGCGTGAACTGGGCTGCCTGGTGCTGTCGCTGGGCCTGGCGACCTCATTCGTCACCCCGATGAAAGCCGTGACGGCTGTGCAGTGCCCTTGGAGCCTGGAGCAATTCGGTGGACATGAAACCTACAGCAAACTGATGGAACATCGCCCAGAAACCAACAAGCCCGGTCGCTGCTGGCCCGGGGGGCATGCGGCAACGGGGTTCACCTTGTTTGCGTTGTTCTTTGTCCTGCGTGATCGCCGTCCGCGTCTGGCTCGTCAGGCGTTTATCTTTGCCTTTGCATTGGGTTCGGTGTTTTCGATCAGCCGGATGATGCAAGGCGCGCACTTCTTCTCGCACAACGTATGGACGGCGATTTTCTGCTGGCTGATTTGTCTGGGCTCGTATTACTGGGTGCTGTATCGCCCGGCGGTGAAAACCGAGGCCGTGGTCAAGGCACAACCCATCAGCGCCTGAATATAGATCCCATTGTGGGAGCGAGCCTGCTCGCGAATGCGGTGTGTCATTCAACATTAATGCTGGCTGATCCGTCCCCTTCGCGAGCAGGCTCGCTCCCACAGGGGTTTGGGGGTGACGCTGATATTTGGGCAATAAAAAACCCCGCTGACTTTCGCCAGCGGGGTTTTGCGTTACAGGGACAAGGCTGGCTTACATCATGCCGCCCATGCCACCCATGCCGCCCATGTCTGGCATACCGCCGCCAGCGCCGCCGTCTTTCTTCGGCGCGTCAGCTACAGCTGCTTCGGTGGTCAGGATCAGACCGCCGATCGACGATGCCGCTTGCAGAGCGGAACGAGTCACCTTGGTTGGGTCCAGGATGCCCATTTCGATCATGTCGCCGTATTCGCCAGTCGCAGCGTTGTAACCGAAGTTACCTTTGCCGTTCTTGACTTCGTTGACCACAACGCTTGGCTCGTCGCCGCTGTTGGCAGCGATCTGACGCAGCGGCGCTTCAACAGCGCGACGCAGAACTGCGATACCGACGTCCTGATCAGCGTTGTCGCCTTTCAGGTCAACCAGGGTTTGCAGAGCGCGAATCAGCGCAACGCCACCGCCAGGTACCACGCCTTCTTCAACGGCTGCGCGAGTTGCGTGCAGGGCGTCTTCAACGCGGGCTTTCTTCTCTTTCATTTCTACTTCGGAACCAGCGCCAACCTTGATCACTGCAACGCCGCCGGACAGCTTGGCCAGACGCTCTTGCAGTTTTTCACGGTCGTAGTCGGACGAAGTCTCGGCAACCTGAGCACGGATCTGAGTGATGCGCGCCTGGATGTCGGATTCTGCACCGGCACCGTCAACGATGATGGTGTTTTCCTTGGAGATGGTCACACGCTTGGCGCTGCCCAGGTTTTCCAGGGTAGCGGCTTCCAGGCTCAGGCCGATCTCTTCGGAGATAACGGTACCGCCGGTCAGAACAGCGATGTCCTGCAGCATGGCCTTGCGACGGTCGCCGAAGCCTGGTGCCTTGACGGCTGCGACTTTAACGATGCCACGCATGTTGTTCACGACCAGAGTCGCCAGGGCTTCGCCTTCAACGTCTTCGGAAACGATCAGCAGTGGACGGCCGGCTTTGGCAACGGCTTCCAGCACTGGCAGCATTTCGCGGATGTTCGAGATCTTTTTGTCGACCAGCAGGATCAGCGGGCTGTCCAGCTCGGCAACCATGGTCTCTGGCTTGTTGACGAAGTACGGAGACAGGTAGCCACGGTCGAACTGCATGCCTTCAACAACCGACAGTTCGTTTTCCAGGCCAGTGCCTTCTTCAACGGTGATCACGCCTTCTTTGCCGACTTTTTCCATGGCTTCGGCAATGATGTCGCCGATGGAGTTGTCGGAGTTGGCCGAGATGGTGCCGACCTGAGCGATGGCCTTGGTGTCAGCGCATGGCTTGGACAGGTTCTTCAGCTCTTTGACGATAGCGATGGTCGCTTTGTCGATACCGCGCTTCAGGTCCATCGGGTTCATGCCGGCAGCGACGGCTTTCAGGCCTTCGTTGACGATCGACTGAGCCAGAACGGTAGCGGTAGTAGTACCGTCACCAGCGTCATCGTTGGCACGGGAGGCAACGTCTTTGACCAGCTGCGCGCCCATGTTTTCGAAACGGTCTTCGAGTTCGATTTCTTTGGCGACGGAAACGCCGTCCTTGGTGATGGTCGGAGCGCCGAAGCTCTTCTCGATGATCACGTTACGGCCTTTCGGGCCCAGGGTCGCTTTTACTGCGTCAGCCAGGACGTTGACGCCCTTGAGCATTTTTTTACGGGCGGAATCGCCAAACAGAACTTCTTTAGCAGCCATGATCGATATTCCTTAAATACTTTGTAGTAGCGGGAAAATGAACGGGGGAATCAGCCTTCGATAACAGCGAGGATTTCGTTCTCGCTCATTACCAGCAGGTCTTCGCCGTCGACTTTCACAGTGTTGCTGCCGGAGTAAGGACCGAACACAACCTTGTCGCCTTCTTTAACGGACAGTGCGCGCACTTCGCCGTTTTCCAGAGCTTTGCCCGGGCCTACAGCGAGAATCACACCGTGGTTGGCTTTTTCAGCAGCCGAACCTGGCAGGACGATACCGCCAGCGGTTTTCTTTTCTTCTTCGCTGCGACGGATTACGACGCGGTCATGCAGAGGACGAAGCTTCATTGTCGATCTCTCCTAATTGTGGTTTTCATCGGCCGGTGTAGTCCCGGCGGGTTTAACAAATCCGGCCTGCGCCGGTTGCGGATCGTCAAGCGAGCCGCGGAAGTCTGACTGGCTCAAATGCCAGAAACCTTTCGGTGACCGATACATAAGGGCGCATAAGCTTATTACAAGGGCGCGGGCAGAAAATTTTTCACTTCAGCACCCCGAAAATGAACACGGCACCCGAAGGTGCCGTGCAGACAGTGCAGTTACTTGGTGTCGCGGTGTTCGAACTCGCCTTCGATCACATCACCCTCGCGGCCCAGAGGCTGACGCGGCGCAGGACCGCCACGGGGTTGCAGGTCATCGGCGAACGCACGCTGGCGCATGGCCTGTTCTTCGGCGCGCTGGCGCATTTTGTTCGCCAGCAGTCGACGACTGAACGGCAGCAGCATGACCAGACCGACCACGTCGCTGATAAAGCCCGGCAGAATCAGCAGGCCACCGGCCAGAGCCAGCATCAGCCCTTCGAGCATGGTTTGCGCGGGCAATTCGCCGCGGTTCAGGCTTTCACGGGCACGCAGTGCCGTGGCCAGACCGGCGACGCGCAGCACGAACACGCCGAACATCGAGCCGAGAATGATCAGCAGCAGGGCCGGGAAAAACCCGATGGAACCTGCCACTTTGACGAATACGAACAGCTCCAGCACTGGAAACAGCAGAAAGAGCAACAGAAAAGGGCGCATCAAAGTTTCCTCAACGCAAGAAATGCCTTGCAGTAAGCCTTAGATGACGTCGCCCTTTCGTGAATTCAAGCGTCGACCACTGCATTTTTTGGCCAGACCTGTGCGTGAGCCAATGAAACCAAGGCTTCGCGCACTTGTGTCGGCGTATGACAAGGGGCTTGAAACGGCAACCAGTACAGCGCCTGACCGATGCGCAGGTGCATGCCCTCAGTATCGATCCCGGCCAGTTGCGCAGGTACGTTTTTCGGCAGACCGGCCAGGTCGACGTAGTGCGCGATGGCTTTGGCGTGGTCACTGTTCATGTGCTCGACCATGCTGATTTCAGCCTTGCCGGCGAACGGGTTGGCCAGGGTCAGTTGATCGACCCAGTGGATCGCGCCGAAACCGCCGATGTAGCGGTGACGCACCGGGGTCAGCACCCAGAAATCGAAATCGTGGGCCTTGTGGTAGTTCTGCGAATCCGGGAAATACCGGTAGTAGCGCTCGGCGGCAGCTTCGATCGCAGCGGCGTCTTCAAGCTTTTGCGCTTCGGCCAGATAGGTCAGGCGACCAACGGCTTGCACATCATCGGCCTCGCGCTCACCGACGAGCAGCGAGCATTTCGGGTCTTTTTGCAGGTTGTGGGTATGCTGGGCGATGCGGCTGATCAGGATCAGCGGCCGGCCCTGCTCGTCGAGGCAGTACGGCACCACGGAGCCAAAGGGAAAACCGGGCATCGATTTGGAGTGGGTCGACAGCACTCCGCGGTATTCCTTGAGAAGCAATTCTCGGGCATTCTTCGCCACTTCAACGCTCAATTTATGACTCCTTAAATAGAATCCGTCGAAAAAACGGACAGGCGCCGGGGATCAAGTCCCGGTCAGCCGGCGGGCAATTCTCATGTGCAAACCAGCCACGGCCGGTGCAGATCGGGAGTCGCTGAAAACAAAAACTACTCAGACCTGCTATCGGGGCATGCGAATGCAACTCAACGACAAAGTAATCATTATCACTGGCGGTTGCCAGGGTTTGGGCCGCTCGATGGCCGAGTATTTCGCCGGCAAAGGCGCGAAGCTCGCGCTGGTCGACCTCAATCAGGAAAAACTCGACGACGCGGTCGCGGCTTGCAAGGCCAAAGGCGTCGAGGCGCGCAGCTATCTGTGCAACGTGGCCAATGAAGAGCAGGTCGAGCACATGGTCGCTCAGGTCGCCGCTGACTTTGGCGCGATCCACGGCCTGATCAACAACGCCGGGATCTTGCGCGATGGCCTGCTGCTCAAGGTCAAGGACGGCGAAATGACCAAGATGAGCCTGGCACAGTGGCAGGCGGTGATCGACGTCAACCTGACCGGCGTGTTCCTCTGCACCCGTGAAGTGGCGGCGAAAATGGTCGAGCTGAAGAACAGCGGCGCGATCATCAACATCTCGTCGATCTCGCGGGCCGGCAACGTTGGCCAGACCAACTATTCGGCGGCCAAGGCCGGTGTTGCTGCAGCGACGGTGACCTGGGCCAAAGAGCTGGCGCGTTATGGCATTCGTGTGGCGGGGATTGCGCCGGGCTTCATCGAAACCGAGATGACCCTGGGCATGAAGCCCGAAGCGCTGGAGAAAATGACCTCGGGAATTCCGCTCAAGCGCATGGGCAAGCCGGAAGAGATCGCCCATTCGGCGGCGTATATTTTCGAAAACGACTATTACACCGGGCGGATTCTGGAGATGGATGGCGGGTTGCGTATCTAACTGCCACCGCAAAACAACTGTAGGAGTGAGCCTGCTCGCGATAGCGGATTAACATTCAACAAATGAGTTGAATGATCGACCGTTATCGCGAGCAGGCTCACTCCTACAGGGTTATCGGTATTGCTGATTGATCAATCGTCGCTGATGGTGATGTTAGGCATCGCCGGGGTAGCGGCTTCCTGCAACACGATCCGTGCGCCGACGTGACGGGCCAGTTCCTGATAGACCATGGCAATCTGGCTGTCCGGCTCGGCGATCACGGTCGGTTTGCCGCCATCGGCCTGCTCGCGGATCAGCATCGACAGCGGCAGCGAAGCCAGCAGTTCCACACCGTACTGGGTCGCCAGTTTCTCACCGCCGCCCTCACCGAACAGATGCTCGGCATGCCCGCAGTTCGAGCAGATGTGCACGGCCATGTTTTCCACCACGCCCAGCACCGGAATGTTGACCTTGCGGAACATTTCCACGCCTTTGCGTGCGTCGAGCAAGGCCAGATCCTGTGGCGTGGTGACGATCACCGCACCGGCCACCGGGACTTTTTGCGCCAGGGTCAGCTGGATATCGCCAGTGCCTGGCGGCATGTCGATCACCAGATAATCCAGATCACCCCATGCGGTTTGCGTGACCAGTTGCAGCAGTGCGCCGGAGACCATCGGCCCGCGCCAGACCATCGGCGTGTTGTCGTCGGTCAGGAACGCCATCGACATGACCTCCACGCCGTGAGCCTTGAGCGGCACGAACCACTTCTGGTCCTTGACCTCAGGGCGGGTGCGCTCGGGGATGCCGAACATGATGCCCTGGCTCGGGCCGTAGATATCGGCGTCGAGAATGCCGACCTTGGCGCCTTCACGGGCCAGGGCCAGCGCGAGGTTGGCGGCGGTGGTCGACTTGCCCACACCGCCCTTGCCCGAGGCCACGGCGACCACGTTCTTGACGTTGGCCAACCCCGGAATCTGCGCCTGGGCTTTGTGCGCGGCGATAACTGTATTGATCTCTACTTTCGCGGCCGCGACACCGTCGAGGTTCTCGATGGCCAACTGCAGCATTTGCGCCCAGCCGCTCTTGAACAGACCGGCGGCGTATCCGATTTCCAACTGCACGTTGACGCGGTCACCGACGATCTCGATGTTCTTCACGCAACCGGCGCTGACCGGATCCTGGTTCAGGTAAGGGTCGGTGTATTGGCTGAGGACGGCTTCCACCGCTGCGCGAGTGACGGCACTCATGGGCAACTCCGATAACAAGACTGGGAAAAGATGGCGGCTATCCTACCCCTTCTATCCTCCGGACGGCATGCCCGGCAACGATTTGCAGGGGTGAAATATCTTGCCCGGCGCTTTATAGTGGCCGACCTCCGTTTCATCAAGTAGCGAAGCCCCACATGTCCGAACCACGCAAGATCCTCGTCACCAGCGCCCTGCCCTACGCCAACGGTTCGATTCACCTTGGCCATATGCTGGAATATATCCAGACCGATATGTGGGTGCGCTTCCAGAAGCATCGCGGCAATCAATGCATTTATGTCTGCGCCGACGACGCCCACGGTTCGGCGATCATGCTGCGCGCGGAAAAGGAAGGCATCACCCCGGAACAACTGATCGCCAATGTGCAGGCTGAACACAGCGCCGACTTTGCCGAGTTCCTCGTTGATTTCGACAACTTCCACTCCACTCACGCCGAAGAAAACCGTGAGCTGTCGAGCCAGATCTACCTCAAGCTGCGTGACGCCGGGCACATCGCTCAACGCTCGATCACCCAGTATTTCGACCCGGAAAAGAAAATGTTCCTGGCCGACCGCTTCATCAAGGGCACCTGCCCGAAATGTGGCACTGAAGACCAGTACGGCGACAACTGCGAAAAATGCGGTGCGACCTACGCCCCGACTGATCTGAAGGATCCGAAGTCGGCGATCTCTGGCGCCACCCCGGTGCTCAAGGATTCCCAGCACTTCTTCTTCAAACTGCCGGACTTCCAGCAAATGCTGCAAGCCTGGACCCGTAGCGGCACCCTGCAGGACGCGGTCGCCAACAAGATCGCCGAATGGCTGGATGCCGGCCTGCAGCAGTGGGACATCTCCCGCGATGCGCCGTACTTCGGTTTCGAGATTCCGGGCGAGCCGGGCAAGTATTTCTACGTGTGGCTGGATGCGCCGATCGGCTACATGGCCAGCTTCAAGAACCTTTGCGATCGCACGCCGGAGCTGGACTTCGACGCGTTCTGGGGCAAGGACTCCACCGCCGAGCTGTACCACTTCATCGGCAAGGACATCGTCAACTTCCACGCGCTGTTCTGGCCAGCGATGCTCGAAGGCGCGGGCTACCGCAAGCCGACCGGCATCAACGTACATGGCTACCTGACCGTCAACGGCCAGAAGATGTCCAAGTCGCGCGGCACCTTTATCAAGGCGCGTACGTATCTGGATCACCTGTCGCCGGAATACCTGCGCTACTACTACGCGGCCAAACTCGGTCGTGGCGTTGATGACCTCGACCTGAACCTCGAAGACTTCGTGCAGAAGGTCAACTCCGACCTGGTCGGCAAAGTGGTCAACATCGCCAGCCGTTGCGCCGGTTTCATTCAAAAAGGCAACGCCGGCCTGCTGGTCGACACCAATGCCGCGCCAGAGCTGACCGAGGCGTTCATCGCCGCCGCGCCAAGCATTGCCGACGCCTATGAAGCCCGCGACTTCGCCCGCGCCATGCGTGAAACCATGGCCCTCGCCGACCGCGCCAACGCCTGGATCGCCGACAAGGCGCCATGGTCGTTGAACAAGCAGGAAGGCAAGCAGGATGAAGTCCAGGCGATCTGCGCCACCGCCATCAACCTGTTCCGCCAACTGGTGATCTTCCTCAAACCGGTGCTGCCGCTGCTGGCCGCCGATGCCGAGGCGTTCCTCAACGTCGCCCCGCTGACCTGGAACGACCACACCACGCTGCTGGCCAACCACCAGTTGAACGAATTCAAGCCGTTGATGACCCGCATCGACCCGGTAAAAGTGCAAGCCATGAGCGACGCCTCGAAAGAAGACCTCACCGCCAGCCAGACCGACACCGGTGCCGCTGCTCCGGCCGGCAATGGCGAACTGGCCAAGGATCCGCTGTCGCCGGAAATCGACTTCGACGCCTTTGCCGCAATCGACCTGCGCGTCGCGCTGATCGTCAAGGCCGAACATGTCGAAGGTGCTGACAAGCTGCTGCGCCTGACACTGGATATCGGTGACGAGCAACGCAACGTGTTCTCGGGCATCAAGAGCGCCTACCCGGATCCGTCCAAGCTCGACGGTCGCCTGACCATGATGATCGCCAACCTCAAGCCACGGAAAATGAAGTTTGGTATCTCCGAAGGCATGGTGATGGCGGCCGGTCCTGGAGGTGAAGAAATCTACCTGTTGAGCCCGGACAGCGGCGCCAAGCCGGGTCAGCGCATCAAGTAACAGCTGGCGGTCAATTGATCCCACAGGCGTGCCCGGCATGCCTGTGGGATTTTTCATATCTGGCCGGATAATGCCTAACCTTATGAGACACCCACCCGTTTCACCGGCAGAACCATGACCGAACTCGTGCTAACGCTTGTCAGTGCTGCGCTGCTCAACAACTTCGTGTTGCACTGGCCGCTGGGCGTCGATCCGCTGTTGGCGGGCAGTCGTCGACAGGTGCATGCGCTGGGGCTGGCGACGTTGTGCCTGATGCTGGTTGTCGGTGTGGCTGGTTATGCGATCTGGCATTGGCTGTTGGTGCCGTTGCAAATTGAGGCGCTGCGCCTGTTTGTGTTTCTGCCGTTGAGCGTCTTGCTGATTGCGCCGCTGCTGAAACTGTTGACACGCTGGCTGCCGGGTCTGCCGTTCGACGGTCTATGGCCATTGTTGCTGGGCAACGCCGGTGTGCTCGGGCTGGCACTGATCAACGCGCAAAACGATCGGGGCCTGCTCCACGCGACCGCTTTGAGCCTCGGTGCCGGGTTGGGTTTCTGGTTGGTACTGAGCCTGTTCCTGGATTTGCGTGAACGTACGGCCGACAACGATATTCCCCTGCCCTTCCGTGGCTTGCCGGTCGATTTGATCAGCGCCGGACTGATTGCAGTGATTTTTCTCGGATTCAGTGGACTGATCAAAACATGAGTCTGATTCAACGCATCGATGCCCTTCTGCCGCAGACCCAGTGCGGCAAATGCGGCCATCCCGGATGCAAGCCGTATGCGCAGGGCATCGTCGCAGGCGAGCCGATCAACAAGTGCCCGCCGGGCGGTGACGAAACCATCGCCGCCCTGGCTGAACTGTTGAAAGTGCCGGTGCTGGAACTGGACATCAGTCGCGGCGTAGCGCCGCCGCAAGTGGCGTTCATCCGCGAAGCCGAATGCATCGGCTGCACCAAGTGCATTCAGGCCTGCCCGATCGACGCAATTGTCGGCGCGGCGAAACTGATGCACACGGTGATCATTGACGAGTGCACCGGTTGCGACCTGTGTGTTGCGCCGTGCCCGGTGGACTGCATTGAAATGCACCCGCTGCCGCTCGGCACATTGCCGGTGGTGGGAGGTCTGGCCTTCAATCTCGACGAGCAACGCGCTCGCGCCGTTAAACGTGATCACGCACGTCAACGCTTTGAGCGACGCAATGACCGTCTTCAACGCGAAGAACAACAGAAACAGGCTGAGCGTGAAACCCGAGCGAAACGGGCGGCGCAACCTGAAGTGACTGCAAGCAATCCGGTGCAGGCTGCGCTCGAGCGGGTGCGTGCACAGAAAGCGGCGACTGCGGATGCGGCGCTGAAGAAAGCCAAGATCGATGTGGCCATGAGCCGTGCGCAACTGCACAAATCGCTGAAGGCCTTCGGCCATCCGCCGACCTTCGAGCAGCAGGCGCAATTAATCGTGTTGCAGCAGCAATTCGAAGCGGCCGAGCGGGCTTTGGCGGCCGTTGAAAGCAGCGCTCCGCCAGCACCCACAGTGCCTGCCCCTGCCAAAGACGCCGATCTGAAACGGGCGAAGATCCAGTTGGCCATGCGCCGCGCCGAACTGAAAAAAGCCCAAACCGCCGAAGCGGCGCCGGAGCAGATCGCCGCGCTGGAACGAGCATTAAGCGATGCCGAGCAGGCCCTGCACGCCGCCGAAGCAACAAGCGATCAGCCGTTGCCTGACCTGGTGCGTGTCGAAAAACGTCCGATCGACAGCCAGCTTCGCCAGTTGAAAACCGAATTGGCCTACGCCCGCGCGGACCTCAACAAACTTGAACGTCGCGCCGACACGCCCACAGAAATGCTCGACAAGGCCCGCGCCCGCCTGCAAGACGCCGAGCGCCAGGTGCAAGATCATGTCGCCCCTTGAGGCGCCGGACGATCGCCTGCAACAGGCGATGAAGCTGGTACTGCTGGCGACGTTGCCGGGGCTGCTGGCGCTGTTCTGGTTTTACGGTTGGGGCTTGTTGATCAATCTGATCCTGTCCGCCAGTACTGCGTTGGTGGTCGAGGCCGGTATCACCCGCCTGCGCCGGCAACCGTTGCGGCCCACCCTGAGCGACGGCAGCGCGCTGGTCAGTGCAACGCTGCTTGCCGCAGCCTTGCCGCCATATTGCCCTTGGTGGCTGACAGTGGTCGCGATCGCTTCGGGCCTGCTGTTTGGCAAACACCTGTACGGCGGCGTAGGCAAAAATCCGTTCAACCCGGCCATGCTCGGTTTTGCCCTGGCGATCGTGATGTTCTCGCAGCCGATGACGCAATGGCCTGCCCACGGAATGAATCTGCTCGACGCCGTCCAGCAGGTATTCAACCCACGGCAGGCCCCGGATGCCTGGGTGCAGGCCACGGCGCTGGACACCCTGCGCATCAACAAAAGCCTGACCATCGATGAACTCTTCGCCGCCAACCCGGCCTTCGGCCAATTCGGCGGACATGGCGTGGAATGGGCGAATCTGGCGTTTCTGGTTGGCGGGCTGTTTTTGCTGCAACGGCGAGTGTTCGGCTGGCACGCGCCGGTCGGTATGCTCGCCAGCCTGTTGGTGGTCAGTCTGCTGTGCTGGAATGGCTCAGGCTCCGACTCTCACGGCTCGCCAGTGTTTCACCTGCTGAGCGGCGCAACCATGCTCGGCGCATTTTTCATCATCACTGAACCAGTGTCCGGCGCCAGAAGCGCGCTCGCCCGGCTGCTTTTCGGTGTTGGCGTCGGTTTGCTGACTTATCTGATTCGTACGTGGGGTGGTTACCCGGACGGTGTTGCGTTTGCGGTATTGCTGATGAATCTCTGCGTACCGGCACTGGAACGTTTTGCCGTGAGCCGGCAAGCACGGACGACGCCATGAACCGATTGACGAGTACACTCACCCTGCTGCTGCTGACCATTGTCGGCACCGGTACGACGTATCTGGTACAACGCAGCAATGCCCCGCAGATTGCCGCCGAGCAACGCCTGATCGACAGCGACAAACTGCTCGATGTGCTCGCAATCAATAGTTACGACAATCAACCGCTGGAGCAGCCGCTGGCATTGGCGGATATTGCCTTGCCCCATAGCACGCTGACCGGTGGCTATCGCGCGACCCAGGCTGGGCAACCGGTAGCTGTGTTGCTGCGTAGCCAGTCCCAAGGTTATGCGGGTACTGTCGAGTTACTGATCGCCATTGATGCCCAGGGAAGACTGCTGGGTGTAAAGCCCCTCAAGCAAAATGAAACACCAGCGCTCGGCGGACATCTGGGTGACTGGCCGAATGCCTGGCTTGGGGCATTCACCGGCAAATCCAGTAATGAGCCGACGGATACCGGTTGGGCTCTGAAAAAGGATCAAGGCCAATTCGATCAGATAGCCGGGGCGACGATTACGTCCCGCGCGGCGATCAACGCGATCCATGACGCGTTGCGCTACTTCGATGCCCATCGAACGGCGTTGCTGGGGAGCGAACCATGAAGCGGATGGCAAACCTGTCGCACTCATTGACGCTGGTAATCCTGCTGGGCACAACCAGCTCACTGGCGGGTGCGCTGGTAGCCGCTTTGATGTTCATCACTGTGGCCGGTGCATATGGCTTTTGCATGGCACCGTTGCGAGGGCACGCCTCGAGGGCAAGTACATTGCTGGCGAGTTTGTTGCTCGCGGCCACGTTGACCAGTTGTGCAGAGATCTTCGTGCAACGCTGGTTCTTGCCATGGCACCAGGCGTTTGGTCTATACGCTGGCCTGATCGGGCTGCAGTGCATGGTGCTGGAGCACCATGGATTTTTCCGCCAGACGCTGACCGAGCGCCTCAGACTCGGCGCCGGATTTGGCGTTTTGATGCTGATACTTGCCGGGCTACGAGAACTCGCGGGCCGGGGAACACTCGGGCAAGGCCTGTTTGAACACTGGCAAGGTCTGGTCTTTTTCAGTGACGGACTGCATTTGGCAGCCCTGGTTCCCGGCGCTTTGATTTTGTTGGGGCTGCTGCTCGCAGCTCGTCAGGCGTGGACCGGTTCGAACTCTATTTTCAAGGAAACGCATCGCCCATGAATGCCGCAAAACGTCTTGAGATTTTTCGTCGACTGCACGAGGACAACCCCGAGCCGAAAACCGAACTGGCCTATACCTCGCCTTTCGAACTGCTGATTGCGGTGATTCTTTCAGCGCAATCGACCGACGTCGGTGTCAACAAAGCGACAGCGAAGCTGTTTCCGGTCGCCAACACGCCTTCAGCGATCCATGCGCTGGGCGTCGAAGGGCTGTCCGAGTACATCAAGACCATCGGCCTCTACAACAGCAAGGCCAAGAACGTCATCGAGACCTGCCGCTTGCTGGTCGAACGTCACGGCGGTGCAGTGCCACAAACGCGTGAAGAGCTTGAGGCCTTGCCTGGCGTCGGTCGCAAAACTGCCAATGTGGTACTCAATACAGCCTTTCGCCAGTTGACCATGGCCGTCGACACGCACATCTTCCGCGTCAGCAACCGGACCGGCATCGCTCCCGGCAAGAACGTGGTCGAAGTGGAAAACAAGCTGATGAAGTTTGTACCCAGACAATTTCTGCTCGATTCTCATCACTGGCTGATTCTCCATGGGCGCTATGTGTGCCTGGCCCGCAAGCCGCGATGCGGTAGCTGCCGAATTGAAGACCTGTGCGAGTACAAACACAAAACATCGGACGATTGACCGGCTATTGGAATTATTGAATGGTCGATTGAAAAAATCTTTTTTACCCGCCGCGGGAATGTCGATATAAGGAGCGCCAAAGGCAGTCTTAGTGTGGGAGTGATTTATGAGTACTGACAAAGAAGAACTGGAGCTGGATGACGACACCACGGAGGCAGATGACGCCGAACCGGCGGTTGAAGTTGCCAAGACCAATCTGAGCAAGCGCCGCACTATCGACAACCTGCTTGAGGAGCGCCGACTGCTAAAGCAGTTGGCCGATTACGATTTTGATCTATGAACCTTGAAAGCCTCCCGAACCGGAGGCTTTTTACTTTCTGCGACTCACTGAATTCGATCGGCCCATGACCCCGTCAGCGACTGAAAGATTCAGACGAGCCCATTGCGCTGAGCCAACTCGATCAGATCTACCAAAGAGCGCGCATTGAGTTTCAGCAACAAGCGGGTCTTGTAAGTGCTCACGGTCTTGTTGCTCAGGAACATGCCATCGGCGATTTCCTTGTTCGTCTTGCCCCGCGCCAACTGCTGCAACACCATCATTTCGCGACCGGAAAGGCGATCCACCATATCGGCTTCACTGGCGTTGCCCAAACTGGTCCGCACTGTGTGGAGTGCCTGATTGGGAAAGTAACTGTATCCGGATAAAACCGCCTTGATCGCACTCAACAACTCGGTGAGATCCTGCTGTTTACAGACATAACCCGCCGCCCCTGATTGCATGCAGCGCATCGAAAAGTGCCCTGGGGCCTGGGAAGTCAATACCAGGACTTTAATAGGCATGGTTGTCGACGTCAGGCGCGCAATAACCTCAAGCCCATCAAGTTTCGGTATTCCAATATCCAGAATGACTATATCCGGCATTTGATCACGAGCAAGTTGTAGTGCATCTACACCATTATCAGTTTCTGCAATGACTTCGTAGCCATGACGTTCCATCAGCATACGTACCGCGAGACGAATGACGGGGTGGTCATCCACGATCAGCACTTTATTCATGGGCAAGTCCAGTTTCGCTGTTCGAGTTTTTAGAACACGCACAATAGCCCAGTCACTTGCTCCTTAGTATGCCAAGCCTTTCATGGACTCGCATCGAAGGACATCCCCTACAATGATTGAGGATAATTCCTACAAAAAATCACTGTCCTCCTAAAAATCCGACGACATACCGCTTTAGATACTGCGCAGCCTGTGCGTTGCTGCTTTGTAACTGCGTGCGCCTGCAAAGACCGAAAAGCCTACCAAAGCCCATCGCAACCGCATGACAAGCGTACGGACCGGATCAATACTCGCCCCACTAGTCCATAAACACTGAAACAAGATATTTACTTCCAGACAAATACTTTTTGCTATAAATACAAACTCCAATCAACCACTTTACTAACAACCAAACAAAACGACCCTATCAAATGAGAAAACCAAAACAGAAGAACAAGACCATGTTAAGGATAAAAAACAAGATCAATAATCCAATGACAGTCATCGCAATATTCGCTGGACTCTCCGAGGCCTCGGCCGCTATTTCTTTACCATTCCTCAACAATGAGGACCGGGCCGTATACGTGTGGTTTTTGATCAGCTTTCCGTTTTACTTGTTATTTCTTTTTTTTATAACTCTCAACTTCAACTACCGTTCCCTCTATTCGCCTTCCGACTTCGGTAAAGACGAGAGTTTTTTAAAAGCAATGGACAGCAATGATCATGACAACAAACGAAACACGTTAGCGCAAGAACCAGGCACACTCGATACGTTTGAAATATCAAGCTACATCGTGCCCTGCGAGAACGCGACTGCACTGTGCAAGGATTCGTGCAAAATCCATAACGCCCCCGATCCTCCGCCGCGCGTCGGTACTAACCAAAACCTTACTGTTCAACACAATATTCGCTTACCCGCATGCATCAGTAATCTTCATATTGTTGATGCTCGCAATATTGGGGCGTCGAGAGAGTTCGCCACGATTCTGGAAAAAATCCGAAACTCCGACAAAAACACCGATCGGGTCATCGTATTTCTTTCCAATCATGTGTCGGACGCTTCACTGACTAAAAATGCACTTCTGCAGATCAAACACGCAAAGAAAGGTACGAGCACAACGCTTTGCATCGTTTACAACCTGTGCTCACAAACGGTGATGCTGCTGGGTCGAAATTGAACGGTCTGTCCTTGCCGCACATGCAGCCAGGCACTGGCATCACTCGACAACAAACTGACAAAGAATTAAAAAAAGGGCGGCCTTGTCTCGAAGACAAGGCCGCCCTTTCATTGCGCGTCAGTCTGAAAAATCTCAGAACAGCTTGCGGCCCTTGTTGGCAGCAATGCGCATGCGCAGCGCGTTGAGCTTGATGAAGCCCGCCGCGTCGGCCTGGTTGTAAGCTCCGCCGTCTTC
Organism: Pseudomonas sp. 43A; assembly: GCF_013363935.1. Taxonomy (NCBI): domain Bacteria; kingdom Pseudomonadati; phylum Pseudomonadota; class Gammaproteobacteria; order Pseudomonadales; family Pseudomonadaceae; genus Pseudomonas; species Pseudomonas sp. 43A. Next base: position 1,758,308 of record NZ_CP054880.1, on the reverse strand, counting down.
TTCGAAGGTCGCGATGTTGGCATCGAACAGCGAATCGTCGGACTTGCGGCCAGTGACGATGACGTTGCCTTTGTACAGCTTCAGGCGCACAACGCCGTTCACGTTGACCTGCGAAGCGTCGATCATCTGTTGCAGCATCAGACGCTCAGGGCTCCACCAGTAACCGGTGTAGATCAGGCTGGCGTACTTCGGCATCAGCTCGTCTTTGAGGTGAGCGACTTCGCGGTCCAGGGTGATCGACTCGATGGCGCGGTGCGCGCGCAGCATGATGGTGCCGCCCGGGGTTTCGTAGCAACCACGGGACTTCATGCCGACGTAACGGTTTTCAACGATATCGAGACGGCCGATACCGTGAGCACCACCGATCTTGTTCAGCGTCGCCAGCACGGTGGCCGGGGTCATTTCGACGCCGTCCAGTGCAACGATGTCGCCGTTGCGGTAGGTCAGTTCCAGGTACTGTGGTTTGTCAGGAGCGTTCTCCGGGGAGACGGTCCATTTCCACATATCTTCTTCGTGCTCGGTCCAGGTGTCTTCCAGCACGCCGCCTTCATAGGAGATGTGCAGCAGGTTGGCGTCCATCGAGTACGGGGACTTCTTCTTGCCGTGACGCTCGATCGGGATCGCGTGCTTCTCGGCGTAGTCCATCAGCTTCTCGCGGGACAGCAGGTCCCACTCACGCCAAGGCGCGATCACTTTTACGCCTGGCTTGAGCGCGTAGGCACCCAGTTCGAAACGCACCTGGTCGTTGCCCTTGCCGGTGGCGCCATGGGAAATGGCGTCAGCGCCGGTTTCGTTGGCGATTTCAATCAGACGTTTGGCGATCAGCGGACGTGCGATGGAAGTACCCAGCAGGTACTCGCCCTCGTAAACGGTGTTGGCGCGGAACATCGGGTACACGAAATCACGCACGAACTCTTCGCGCAGATCGTCGATGTAGATTTCTTTGACGCCCATGGCCTGAGCCTTGGCGCGGGCCGGCTCGACCTCTTCGCCTTGACCGAGATCAGCGGTGAAAGTCACCACTTCACAGTTATAAGTATCCTGCAGCCACTTGAGGATCACCGAAGTGTCCAGGCCGCCGGAATACGCCAGAACGACCTTGTTTACGTCCGCCATGCCATCACTCCACGGGGTTCTACGGAAAGCCGAGGAGTCTACCGCTCAAACGCGATAATTTACAGAGGCGCGACAGCTTAAGACGACAAAGCGACAGAATCTGTCGAGAGCGCGACGATGACCGGCGGGTCAGGAAGTCGCTGCAGTGCTGGCTGGCGTGCTCGCTTGAGGCGCAGGTGCTGGGCTGACCGGCGCCACGCGCGCCAGTTTGACATTGACCCTACGGTTCTTCGCACGATTGGCCGCATTGGTGTTTGGCACGATCGGATATTGCTCACCATGGAAACGCACGGTGATCTGCGATTCCTGAATGCCATTGGCCTTGAAGAAGTCGACCACTGCCAGCGCCCTGCGCCGCGACAGTTCACGGTTGGTCAGGCGATTACCGCTGTTGTCGGAATGGCCATCGAGTTCGATGTGATTGACCGTCGGATCGGCCTTCATGAATTCGAGCATCACTTGCAGCTTGGCCTTGGCGGCGGCGTCCAGATCAACGCCTTCGCCAGGGAAACCGATCTGCGACTGCTTGATCTGGTCAAAATTCTGCGGCAGCAATTTCGCTACACAAGTCTGATAGTCGTTAAACGCCTTGCTGAATTTCACCGGCAATAAACGCACTTCCGACACGCGGCCATCGCCAGACGCGCGACGTACAACCGGGCTGCGACCGTCCAGCAAACCACTGATCAGACCGCCGGCCTGCGACTGTGAGCTGCTGAACAGCACGTTGCCACTGCCGAGCCTCACGGAGCCCAGATTGATGTCACCACGACCCGGCTGCCAAGGTGCAGCCGCCGCGAGCAACGTCGCCGAACCACCGCCAAGCATGGCGTTGTAGGCATTCAGACGGAAGATCGCCTGCTCGCCCGCCTTGCGCACGAACTCGCCCGAGCCGAAATCGGTGATCGGCTGGGTCAGACGACATTCGAACTTGTCGCCGGCGACCGTCCACTCAATGTTCTCCAGACGGGTCTGGTACGTGAGCGCCATCGCCGGAAGGCTGGCAAACACACTGAGCAAGGCTAAATAACGCTGGCGCACGGGAGGCTCCATTGGCTTCTGAAACACAAAGACCGATTCACACTATGTTTACGGCATACCTACGGGATATCGGAAGGTTCCTGCAAAACTTGATAGCGAGTGCCTGCAAGAGTCTTTTCCGGTAGCATTCGCCTCAGTTTGACCCGCCTGGAATCCCCTCATGTCCGACCGCCTGACCCTGCTGCGTCCCGACGACTGGCACATTCATCTTCGCGATGGTGCCGTGTTGACCAATACCGTTGCCGATGTTGCGCGCACGTTTGGCCGCGCCATCATCATGCCCAACCTGGTACCTCCGGTGCGCAACGCCGCTGAAGCCGACGGCTATCGCCAGCGGATTCTCGCTGCTCGCCCGGCCGGCAGTCGCTTTGAGCCGCTGATGGTGCTGTACCTCACCGACCGCACCCAGCCCGAAGAAATTCGTGAGGCCAAGGCCAGCGGTTTTGTGCACGCTGCCAAGCTGTACCCGGCCGGCGCCACGACCAACTCCGATTCCGGGGTGACCAGCATCGACAAGATTCTGCCGGCGATCGAAGCCATGGCCGAAGTCGGCATGCCGCTGCTGATCCACGGTGAAGTCACCCGTGGTGATGTCGACGTGTTCGACCGCGAAAAGATTTTCATCGATGAGCACATGCGCCGCGTGGTGGAGCGCTTCCCGACGCTGAAAGTGGTGTTCGAACACATCACCACCGGCGACGCCGTGCAGTTCGTCAACGAGGCCTCGGCCAACGTAGGCGCGACCATCACCGCGCATCACCTGCTCTACAACCGCAACCACATGCTGGTGGGCGGGATTCGGCCGCACTTCTATTGCCTGCCGATCCTCAAGCGCAATACGCACCAGGAAGCCCTGCTCGACGCCGCCACCAGTGGCAGCGCGAAGTTCTTCCTCGGCACCGATTCGGCACCGCACGCTCAGCACGCCAAGGAAGCCGCTTGCGGTTGCGCCGGCTGCTACACCGCGTACGCCGCCATCGAGATGTACGCCGAAGCCTTCGAACAGCGTAACGCGCTGGACAAGCTCGAAGCCTTCGCCAGCCTCAACGGCCCGCGTTTTTACGGCCTGCCGGCGAACACCGATCGCATCACCCTGGTCCGTGAAGAATGGACCGCCCCGACCAGCCTGCCGTTTGGCGAGCTGACCGTTATCCCGCTGCGCGCCGGTGAAAAACTGCGCTGGCGCCTGCTGGAGGAACACGCGTGAGTGAAGACCATTTCGACGACGAACTGGACGGTCAAAGTGGCGGTGGCGGTTCCCGTCACCCGATGGCAGCACGCTTTCGCGGCTACCTGCCGGTTGTCGTCGACGTAGAAACCGGCGGCTTCAACTCGGCCACCGATGCGTTGCTGGAGATTGCGGCGACCACCATCGCCATGGATGAAAAGGGTTTCGTTTACCCCGATCACACCTACTTCTTCCGCGTTGAGCCCTTCGAAGGCGCCAACGTTGAAGCAGCAGCGCTGGAGTTCACCGGAATCAAACTCGATCACCCGCTGCGCATGGCCGTTAGCGAAGAAACCGCGCTGACCGACATCTTCCGCGGCATCCGCAAGGCACTGAAGGCCAACGGCTGCAAGCGCGCGATTCTGGTCGGTCACAACAGCAGCTTCGACCTCGGCTTCCTCAACGCCGCCGTCGCGCGACTGGACATGAAGCGCAACCCGTTCCACCCGTTCTCCAGCTTCGACACCGCGACACTGGCCGGTCTGGCGTACGGTCAAACCGTACTGGCGAAAGCCTGCCAAGCCGCCGACATCGATTTCGACGGCCGTGAAGCGCACTCCGCGCGTTACGACACCGAGAAAACCGCTGAGCTGTTCTGCGGCATCGTCAATCGCTGGAAGCAGATGGGCGGCTGGGAAGACTTCGACGACTGATTGATCGTCGTCGGGTAAATCCCGCGCATAAAAAAACCGGCCACGTGGGCCGGTTTTTTTGTACCTCGACGTTGCGCCTTACAGGGCAGCAGCGTTCTCGGTCAGGTAAGCCGCAACGCCTTCTGGCGAAGCGTTCATGCCTTTGTCGCCTTTTTTCCAGTTGGCAGGGCAGACTTCGCCGTGCTCTTCGTGGAATTGCAGAGCGTCAACCAGACGGATCAGCTCTTCCATGTTACGGCCCAGCGGCAGGTCGTTGATGATCTGCGAGCGGACAACGCCTTTGTCGTCGATCAGGAACGCGCCACGGAAAGCCACGCCGCCTTCAGACTCAACGTCGTAAGCCTTGGCGATGTCGTGCTTCATGTCGGCAGCCATGGTGTATTTCACCTGGCCGATGCCGCCATTGTTCACTGGAGTGTTGCGCCATGCGTTGTGAGTGAAGTGCGAGTCGATCGACACAGCGATCACTTCAACGTTGCGTGCCTTGAAGTCGGCCATGCGGTTGTCCAGAGCGATCAGCTCGGACGGGCAGACGAAAGTGAAGTCCAGTGGGTAGAAGAACACCAGGCCGTATTTGCCTTTGATGGCCGAGGACAGGGTGAAGCTGTCAACGATCTCGCCATTGCCGAGTACGGCCGGGACGGTGAAGTCAGGGGCTTGTTTGCCTACGAGTACGCTCATTGATATCTCCTGGTGTAAAAACTTGAAGTTCAGGGTCCGCGCCAGCCTGCCACCCTCAGGCGACAGCCCTGTGACACGAACCCCCTTCGCAAGGGCCGACCATCATACACTGCGAATTTGGCCTGTCCTTAACGGTTTTTCAAAGCAGTCGCAGAACGGCGCTGCATTTACGGGGCCAGGCAAATCGCCAGCAAATACCGTTCGTCAGTCATGGCTGATAATCAGCTGAAGCCTTCCGAAAGCACTTTGACAATCATTCTCGTTAACATTAAGATCCATCGCAATTGAGTCACAACCAGCGACGGTTCTCACTTATGTATGTTTGTCTCTGCACTGGCGTCACCGACGGACAGATCCGCGAAGCGATCTATGAAGGTTGCTGCAGCTATAAAGAAGTCCGCCAGGCCACCGGCGTCGCCAGCCAATGCGGCAAATGTGCCTGCCTTGCCAAGGAAGTGGTCCGCGAAACCCTGACCAAGCTGCAAACCGCCCAGGCCGCGATCCCCTATCCGGTAGAATTTACTGCTGCGTAATAACACCCCATTTCAAAGAACCGGACTTATGTCCGGTTTTTTTATGCCTGTAAATCAATTGCTTAGGCTCCAGACGCGGAACACAAACATTCTTATTCCGATTAATTTTCATATATTATTCAATAACTTAGGTTTGACACTTATAAGTGCGAAGCTCAAACTCTGGCGTATATACAGCGAATACAGGGCAGGACTCCGATCATGAAAGGCGACATTACAGTCATCCAGCATCTCAACAAGATCCTTGCCAATGAGCTGGTCGCGATCAATCAGTACTTCCTGCATGCGCGCATGTATGAAGATTGGGGTCTGAACAAGCTCGGCAAGCACGAATACAAAGAATCCATCGACGAGATGAAGCACGCGGACAAGCTGATCAAGCGCATCCTGTTCCTCGAAGGCCTGCCGAACGTGCAGGATCTGGGCAAGCTGCACATTGGCGAGCACACCCAGGAAATGCTGGAGTGCGACCTGCGTATCGAGAAGACCGGCCACGCTGACCTGAAGACCGCGATCGCGCATTGCGAAACCGTTGGCGACTTCGGCAGCCGTGAACTGCTCGAAGACATTCTCGAATCCGAAGAAGAACACATCGACTGGCTGGAAACCCAACTGGGCCTGATCGATAAAGTCGGTCTTGAGAACTATCTGCAATCACAGATGGGCGAAGAGTAAGTTAGCGCCCGCTGAACTCGAGACACTAAAAAGCCCCGCCCTCTTTCGAGGCGCGGGGCTTTTTATTGCCCGGATTTCAGTCACTGCTGAAACCCATGTGGGAGCGAGCAAGCTCTCTCCCACAAAAGCGGATCAGGCTTCGGACTTGTTCGTCGCTGCTGCTTCAACAGCTGCCTTGATGGTGCTTTGCAGCGAACCGTCTGCAGCCATCTCGGTCATGATGTCGCTACCGCCGACCAGCTCACCGCCGACCCACAGTTGCGGGAAGGTCGGCCAGTTGGCGTACTTCGGCAGGTTGGCGCGGATTTCCGGGTTCTGCAGGATGTCCACGTACGCAAACTTTTCGCCACAAGCCATCACAGCCTGCGCAGCTTTCGCGGAGAAGCCACACTGTGGGGCATTCGGCGAACCTTTCATGTAAAGCAGAATGGTGTTGTTGGCAATCTGCTCTTTAATCGTTTCGATGATATCCATGGAGCACCTCGGCTGAACTTTCCGACTCATCGGTCGGCACGGTGGCGCATTGTAACGGAATCCCGAGCGCCATGCTCGGTCTCCCCGACAGACTAGATCAAGCCGCCGCCACCGTCACCGGCACACCATTCAGCGCCGCGTTACCGGACAACTCGTCGAGCTGGCATTCATCGGTCAGGTCATTGGCGCTCGAACCCGGCTGGCCACTGGCAATTGCCATCTGCACGCCCGGGCGCGCATGGCCCCAGCCGTGCGGCAGGCTGACCACGCCTTTCATCATGTCCAGACTGCCGATTACCTCGACTTCAATCTGCCCGACCCGCGAACTGACGCGCACCAACTGACCATCGTTGAGACCACGACTGGCAAGGTCATCCGGGTGCATCAACAACTGGTGGCGAGGCTTGCCTTTCACCAGACGGTGATAGTTGTGCATCCAGGAATTGTTGCTGCGCACGTGGCGGCGGCCAATCATCAGCAACTCGTCGGCGGCCGGCGCCTGCAATGCAGCGAAGCGTGCGAGGTCAGCAAGGATCTCTGACGGAGCGGCCTGCACACGCTGATTCGGTGTTTTCAGACGCGCAGCCAGGTTAGGCTTCAACGCGCCCAGATCGATCCCGTGCGGATGATCGAACAACGTCGCCAAGGAGAGTTTCTGCTCGGAAGCATCACCGTACATGCCCATGCGCAGGCCCATGTCGATCATTTTCGCCGGTGGCATGGTCGGTTTCAGCTCCTTGCCGGTCTTTTCGGCAAAGGCCTTGGCCAGGCCCACGAAGATCTCCCAGTCATGCAAGGCGCCCTCTGGCTTGGCGAGGATCGCGCGGTTGAAGCGGGTGACGTTACGCACCGCGAACAGATTGAATGTGGTGTCGTAGTGATCATTCTCCAGCGCCGAGGTCGACGGCAGGATCAGGTCGGCATAGCGCGTGGTTTCGTTGATGTACAGGTCGATGCTGACCATGAACTCGAGACCGTCCAGCGCCTGCTCCAGTTGCCGCCCGTTCGGCGTCGACAGCACCGGGTTGCCTGCGACGGTGATCAGTGCACGGATCTGGCCCTCACCTTCAGTAAGCATCTCTTCGGCCAGCGCCGAGACCGGTAACTCGCCGCCGTATTCAGGACGTCCCGAGACACGGCTCTGCCATTTGTTGAAATGCCCGCCCGAGGTCGACGCCACCAGATCTACCGCAGGTTCGGTGCACAGCGCGCCGCCAACCCGGTCAAGGTTGCCGGTGACCAGATTGATCAACTGCACCACCCAGTGGCAAAGGGTACCGAAGGCCTGGGTTGAAACGCCCATCCGACCATAGCAAACCGCACTTGGCGCTGCGGCGAAGTCTCGCGCCAGTTGGCGGATCTGCTCGGCAGGCACGGCGCACAACGGACTCATGGTTTCAGCGGTAAACGCGGCGACTGCCGCGCGCACTTCGTCCAGACCATCGACCGGCAGATGACTGTCGCGGGTCAGGCCTTCACTGAACAACGTGTTGAGCATGCCAAACAACAGGGCTGCATCGCCACCGGGACGAACGAACAGGTGCTGGTCAGCCATGGCCGCCGTTTCGCTGCGCCGTGGATCGACCACCACGACCTTACCACCGCGAGCCTGAATAGCTTTTAAACGTTTTTCGACATCCGGCACGGTCATGATGCTGCCGTTGGAGGCCAGCGGATTGCCGCCGAGGATCAGCATGAAGTCGGTGTGATCGATGTCCGGGATCGGCAGCAGCAAACCATGGCCGTACATCAGATAACTGCTCAGGTGATGCGGCAACTGATCGACCGAGGTCGCCGAGAAGCGATTGCGCGTCTTCAGCAAACCGAGGAAATAATTGCTGTGGGTCATCAGCCCGTAGTTATGCACACTCGGGTTGCCCTGATAGACCGCGACGGCGTTCTGGCCATGACGCTCCTGAATCGCCGCCAGCTTCTCGGCAACCAGCGCAAACGCTTCGTCCCACTCGATCGGCAGCCATTCACTGCCCACACGGCGCATTGGCTGGCGCAGGCGATCCGGATCGTTCTGGATATCTTGCAGGGCCACAGCCTTGGGGCAGATGTGGCCACGACTGAAGGTGTCGAGCGCATCGCCCTTGATTGAGGTGATCGCGACATTGCCATCCGTTTCAGTGGTTTCGATGGTCAGACCGCAGATGGCTTCACACAGGTGGCAGGCACGGTGATGGAGAGTCTTGGTCATGGCCAGTCTCTGTCTTGTTCTGGGCAGGCAATCAGGCCCGCGGGAACAAAACTATGGCCCCGGCGCAGGTCAGGCGCCAGCGACGTTCGTCTTGTGAATCGACGGTTATCAGGCGAGCCGATAAACCGCCATGATCAGTTCGACGGCAACTGCGGCGGCGCGGCCAGCTGAATTTCCTGGATGGTTTCGATCTGCTCGTGGGCGACGTGCACGCCGGTGAGTTCACCGATGAGACGCCAATGCTCATCGAGCCCGGCGCTGATGGTCGCCATGCGGTCGATCATGTGGCGGCCAGCGCTCTTCACCACTTCGTCTTCGCTGCGCAGCAGTTCGAAGGACATTGAGGTGACCGATGCAGTGAGGTGAGTCAGAGAGCGAGCCGTGTGGCCCAGCAATTCCATTAACAGTTTTTCTTTCGATTCCATGCGGAGGCTTCCTGCGTCGCTCGAAACTTATTTATAACCCAGCACTTTGCTTTAGCAAATGTTTCAGCCTGAGCATCCGACCAAGTGATGGCATGGCGCCACGGTGGTAAACCGACCCAAGCGATGCGATCCCCGCCACGCCGCATTGCCAACCCCTGCGAGGCCAGTGTACAAAGAGGCTCGCTGCTGTCCTGAACCCGGCTTCAAATACGCGACTGCAACGCCAGTGCGTCCTCCGAATCCCACAAAAACCGTAGCCTATTGGAAAAACGCGACATTTAATGTCAATATCGCGCCTTCCCCTATTTCGTCGCCCCGTGCGGCTTACGCCGCAGGTCTCGCCCGTTGTTCCGTTAAACAAGGCTTTGAGCATCTGCGGTTTGTAGCAAAAAGGTAGTCAATGATGAGCGCAAGGCACTTTCTCTCCCTGATGGATTGCACGCCCGAAGAGCTGGTCAGCGTGATCCGTCGAGGCGTTGAGCTCAAGGACCTGCGTAACCGCGGCGTACTGTTCGAGCCTCTGAAAAACCGCGTGCTGGGCATGATCTTCGAAAAGTCCTCGACCCGCACGAGGATCTCCTTCGAGGCCGGCATGATCCAGCTCGGCGGCCAGGCGATCTTTCTGTCGCCACGCGACACCCAGCTGGGCCGTGGCGAGCCGATCGGCGACTGCGCCATCGTCATGTCGAGCATGCTCGATGCGGTGATGATCCGTACCTTTGCCCACAGCACCCTGACCGAATTCGCCGCCAACTCGCGCGTGCCGGTGATCAACGGCCTGTCCGATGACCTGCACCCGTGCCAGTTGCTGGCCGACATGCAGACGTTCCTTGAGCACCGTGGCTCGATTCAGGGCAAGACCGTGGCCTGGATCGGTGACGGCAACAACATGTGCAACAGCTATATAGAAGCGGCGATGCAGTTCGACTTCCAGTTGCGCGTTGCCTGCCCGGAAGGCTACGAGCCAAACCCTGAATTCGTCGCCAAGGCCGGTGATCGCGTGACCATCGTTCGCGACCCGCTGGACGCCGTGCGCGGCGCGCACCTGGTGAGCACCGATGTCTGGACTTCGATGGGCCAGGAAGAGGAAACTGCCAAGCGCCTCAAGCTGTTCGCGCCGTTCCAGGTCAACCGTGCCCTGCTCGACCTCGCTGCCGAGGACGTGCTGTTCATGCATTGCCTGCCGGCGCACCGTGGCGAAGAAATCAGCCTCGACCTGCTTGATGACCCGCGCTCCGTCGCCTGGGATCAGGCAGAAAACCGTCTCCACGCACAGAAGGCCCTGCTCGAGTTCCTCGTTGAACCGGCATATCACCACGCATGAGCCATGAATTACTGCTGAACCTGCGCAACCTCGCTTGCGGCTATCAAGATCAACGCGTGGTGCAGAACCTCAATCTGCACCTCAACGCCGGTGACATCGGCTGCCTGCTCGGCTCGTCCGGCTGCGGCAAGACCACCACCCTGCGCGCCATCGCCGGTTTCGAACCGGTGCATGAAGGAGAGATCACCCTCGGCGGTGAGACCATTTCCAGCGCCGGCTTCACCCTGGCGCCGGAAAAACGCCGGATCGGCATGGTGTTCCAGGATTACGCGTTGTTCCCGCACCTGAGCGTCGCCGACAATATTGCCTTCGGTATCCGCAAGCATCCGAACAAGGAGCGCGTCACCGAAGAGCTGCTCGAACTGGTCAACCTGAAAAATCTCGGCAAGCGTTTCCCCCACGAGTTGTCCGGCGGCCAGCAGCAACGTGTCGCCCTCGCCCGCGCCTTGGCGCCGGAACCGCAATTGCTGCTGCTCGACGAGCCGTTCTCCAACCTTGATGGCGAACTGCGGCGCAAGCTCAGCCATGAAGTGCGCGACATCCTCAAGGCCCGTGGCACCAGCGCGATTCTGGTGACCCACGACCAGGAAGAAGCCTTCGCCGTCAGCGATCACGTCGGCGTGTTCAAGGAAGGTCGACTGGAGCAGTGGGACACGCCGTACAACCTGTATCACGAACCCGCAACGCCGTATGTGGCCAGCTTCATCGGCCAGGGTTATTTCATTCGCGGCCAACTCGGCAGCCCGGAATCGGTGCAGACCGAGCTGGGCGAGTTGCGTGGCAATCGTGCTTATACATGGCCGATTGGCGGCGCCGTGGATGTATTGCTGCGCCCGGATGACATCGTTTATGCACCGGACAGTGGCTTGAAAGCACGGATTGTCGGCAAGACGTTCCTGGGCGCGTCGACGCTGTATCGTCTGCAATTGCCGACGGGGGCGCAGCTGGAATCGATCTTCCCAAGCCATGCGGATCATCAGGTCGGTGCGGAAGTGGGGATTCGTGTAGTTGCCGAACACTTGGTACTTTTCCAGGCCTCCGGCAGCACCGCCGCACAGATCCCGGCAGTGGAAAGCGGCGTGCGCCGTTACAGCGCCGCCCTCTGATCCGCTCTGGATCAAAACTGTGGGAGCGAGCCTGCTCGCGAATGCAATGTATCAGTCACAGATGATTTGACTGACCGACCGTATTCGCGAGCAGGCTCGCTCCCACAGTGTTTTTGGGCTAGCCCAACAACAATGTACCGCTCGCAACCAGCGTCGCATTGCCGCCAATCTTCACTCGCTCACCCTCCAACCGACAAAACAACTCCCCACCCCGTGCCGAGCGCTGGCAAGCGGTCAGGCTCGTCTTGCCCAGTCGTTTCGACCAATACGGAATCAGGCTGCAATGCGTCGACCCGGTGACCGGATCCTCATTGATGCCAATCGCCGGAGCGAAATAGCGCGAAACGAAATCGTGCTGATTGCCCCGCGCCGTAACGATCGCACCGAGCCACGGCAGCTTGGCCAACGCGACCATGTCCGGCTTGCAATCGAGCACCGCCTGTTCTGATTCCAGCACCACGAACAGTTCATTTGAGCCGAGCACATCCACCGCCTCAACACCCAGCGCCCGCTCGACGTCCAGCGTCACACCAATCTCTGACGGTACGATCGACGGGAAATCCAGCCACAACCGATCACCTTCTCGAGTGACGCTCAGCGCGCCGGACTTACAAGTGAAGTCGATACGCTCAGCGCTTTCCTTGTAGATGTCGAACAGTACATAAGCGCTGGCTAACGTGGCGTGTCCGCACAACGGTACTTCAGTGGTCGGCGTAAACCAGCGGATATGCCAGGCCTGACCCTCGCGCACCAGAAACGCGGTTTCCGCCAGATTGTGCTCGGCGGCAATCTTCTGCATCAGCTCATCCGCAAGCCACGCATCCAGCCGATAAACCATTGCCGGATTGCCACTGAACGGCCGATCACTGAACGCGTCGACCTGATGAAACTCGAGCTGCATAACCTTCTCCCTAAGTCAGTCGGCAGAGCATGCCGCCACGACACGATCAGCGCCAGTGACAGAACCGGGCAATTTTCTGCATACAGCGATAACGATTACGCACGGCCAATATCGGCAAATTTCGCCTGGGTGTGTTCGGCGAGCACGGCGGGTGCCAGTTCCACCTCAAGGCCTCGCCGGCCGGCGCTGACATAAATAGTCGCAAAACCCTGAGCCGAGTTATCGATGAAGGTGCGCAGGCGCTTCTTCTGCCCCAACGGACTGATACCACCCAACAGATAACCGGTGGAGCGCTGTGCGGCCGCCGGGTCAGCCATCTCGACTTTTTTCACGGCTGCCGCATGCGCCAGACCTTTGAGGTCGAGGCTTCCGACGACCGGCACCACCGCCACCAGCAACTCGCCTTTTTCACTGGCCGCCAGCAGGGTTTTAAACACCTGCGCCGGTTCCAGTGCCAGTTTCTCTGCGGCCTCCAGCCCATACGACGCGGCCTTTGGGTCATGTTCGTAACTGTGCACGCGATGTTCGGCACGAACTTTTTTCAACAAGTCCAACGCAGGGGTCATGGCAGCTCCAGGCTCGGCTGTGACAGAAAAACACTGCGTCGGATTCTAGGCGATCACATCTCAAAAGGCTCTAGTCCAAGCCGCGATTGCCGTGGCTTACAGCCGTTTCAAGCGATCCAGTCTGCGAGAACCGCGAAGGATCATTCACACAGCGAATAGTTTTATTGTGACCGACGGTTCACTTTCGACCTTTGACAGGTTTGTTTCTTGTCTATATTTTTTCGAATCTGAATAATGTAAGAATTATCATCATCGCAGCACCCAGCAGTAAACCGAGACCGGAATGGGGATTCCTAATCGGGGAAAATCGCGCCCTGCCCTGACGGCAGCGCGCCAGACAACAACAAAAACCGAGGTTTTCAATGACAACTGCTTTACAGCAACCAACGCTCTCAAGCCAATGCATGGCCGAGTTTCTGGGTACTGCCCTCCTGATTTTTTTCGGCACCGGTTGTGTCGCCGCGCTCAAAGTCGCGGGCGCCAGCTTCGGCCTGTGGGAAATCAGCATCATCTGGGGCGTCGGCGTGAGCATGGCGATCTACCTCACTGCCGGGGTTTCCGGCGCGCACCTGAACCCGGCCGTGAGCATCGCGTTGGCGATCTTCGCCGACTTCGAAAAGCGCAAACTGCCGTTCTATATTCTTGCCCAGATCGCCGGCGCCTTCTGCGGAGCGCTGCTGGTTTACACGCTGTACAGCAATCTTTTCTTCGATTACGAACAAACTCATCAAATGGTTCGTGGCTCAGCCGCCAGCCTTGAGTTGGCCTCGGTGTTCTCGACCTTCCCGAACCCGGTACTGTCGACCGCGCAGGCGTTCCTGGTCGAGATGATCATTACCGCGATCCTGATGGGCGTGATCATGTCGCTGACCGACGACAATAACGGCCTGCCGAAAGGCCCGCTGGCACCACTGTTGATCGGTTTGCTGATCGCGGTGATTGGCAGCTCGATGGGGCCGTTGACCGGTTTTGCGATGAACCCGGCGCGTGACTTCGGTCCGAAACTGATGACTTTCTTCGCCGGCTGGGGTGAAATTTCCTTCACTGGCGGCCGCGATATTCCGTACTTCCTGATTCCGATTTTTGCACCGATTGTCGGTGCCTGCCTCGGCGCTGCCGGGTATCGCGGGCTCATTGCCCGTCACCTGACCGGCGCCACACCTGCTACAAAGGATGCAGAACCGGCCATTGACGGCAAACCAAGAACTTCTTGAAACAGTCGGCGCGGGTTCCTGCCCTTTAGAGCCTGCGCCACGGCCCACTCTCCCTTATTTCGTCCAAGGCAATCGACATGACCGACATTCAGAATAAGAACTACATCATTGCCCTTGATCAGGGTACGACCAGCTCCCGCGCGATCATTTTCGACCGCGATGCGAACGTGGTCTGCACCGCGCAGCGCGAATTCGCCCAGCATTACCCACAGGCCGGTTGGGTCGAACACGATCCGATGGAAATCTTCGCCACCCAGAGCGCGGTGATGGTTGAAGCCCTGGCCCAGGCCGGTCTGCATCACGACCAGGTTGCCGCCATCGGCATCACCAACCAGCGCGAAACCACCGTGGTCTGGGACAAGACCACCGGCCGTCCGGTGTACAACGCCATCGTCTGGCAGTGCCGCCGCAGCACCGAGATCTGCCAGCAGCTCAAGCGTGATGGCCACGAAGACTACATCCGCGACAACACCGGTCTGGTTACCGACCCGTACTTCTCCGGCACCAAACTCAAGTGGATCCTCGACAACGTCGAAGGCAGCCGCGAGCGTGCGCGAAACGGCGAACTGCTGTTCGGCACCGTCGATAGCTGGCTGATCTGGAAATTCACCGGCGGCAAAGTACACGTCACCGACTACACCAACGCCTCGCGCACCATGCTCTTCAACATCCACTCGCTGGAGTGGGATTCGAAGATGCTCGAGATCCTCGACATCCCGCGCGAGATGCTCCCGGAAGTCAAAGCTTCTTCGGAAATCTACGGTCGCACCAAGAGCGGCATCGCCATCGGCGGTATTGCCGGCGACCAGCAAGCGGCGTTGTTCGGGCAGATGTGCGTCGAGCCGGGCCAGGCGAAAAACACTTACGGCACTGGCTGCTTCCTGCTGATGAACACCGGCGACAAAGCGGTGAAATCCCAGCACGGCATGCTCACCACCATCGCTTGCGGCCCGCGCGGCGAAGTCGCTTATGCACTGGAAGGCGCGGTGTTCAACGGCGGTTCCACCGTGCAATGGCTGCGTGATGAACTGAAGATCATCAACGACGCCCACGACACCGAGTACTTCGCCAATAAAGTGAAGGACAGCAACGGCGTATACCTGGTGCCGGCATTCACCGGTCTCGGTGCTCCGTACTGGGACCCGTATGCCCGTGGCGCGCTGTTCGGCCTGACGCGCGGCGTGCGCGTGGATCACATCATCCGCGCCGCGCTGGAATCGATCGCCTACCAGACCCGCGACGTACTCGACGCCATGCAGCAGGACTCCGGCGAACGCCTCAAGGCTCTGCGCGTGGACGGCGGTGCGGTGGCGAACAACTTCCTCATGCAGTTCCAGGCCGACATCCTTGGCACGCAGGTCGAGCGTCCGCAAATGCGCGAAACCACCGCACTCGGCGCGGCGTATCTGGCCGGTCTGGCGTGCGGTTTCTGGGGCAGCCTGGACGAACTGCGCGGTAAAGCGGTGATCGAGCGCGAGTTCGAACCGAGCCTGGACGAAGTGGAGAAAGAGAAGCTGTACAAAGGCTGGAAAAAAGCCGTCAGCCGCACTCGTGACTGGGCGCGTGAAGACGCTGAATAAGCCAACCTTCAGATCCAGATAGGCATCTAACTGGTCGGGAGCGGATTCCTGCGGCATCATGGGCAAATTTTGCACGGCAGCCCAAAGGAAGCCCCATGAATCTGCCTCCCCGTCAGCAGCAAATCCTCGAACTGGTCCGCGAACGCGGCTATGTGAGCATCGAGGAAATGGCCACGCTGTTCGTTGTTACCCCGCAAACCATCCGCCGCGATATCAATCAGCTCGCGGAAGCCAATCTGCTGCGTCGCTACCATGGCGGTGCTGCCTACGATTCCAGCGTCGAAAACACTGCCTATGCGATGCGCGCCGATCAGATGCGCGATGAAAAACAACGCATCGGTGAAGCCATCGCCGCACAGATTCCCGATCACGCCTCGCTGTTTATCAATATCGGTACCACGACCGAATCGATTGCCCGCGCCCTGCTCAATCACAATCATCTGAAGATCATCACCAACAACCTGCACGTAGCGTCGATGCTCAGTGCCAAGGATGATTTCGATGTGCTGCTAACCGGTGGCAACGTGCGTCGTGATGGCGGTGTGGTCGGTCAGGCCAGTGTGGATTTCATCAATCAGTTCAAGGTTGATTTCGCCCTCGTCGGGATCAGCGGCATCGATGAAGACGGCAGTTTGCTGGATTTTGATTATCAGGAAGTGCGGGTTTCGCAGGCGATCATTGCCAATGCGCGGCAAGTGATTCTGGCGGCGGACTCGAGCAAGTTCGGGCGTAACGCCATGATTCGGTTGGGGCCGATCAGTCTGATTGATTGCCTGGTGACCGATCAGCAGCCGGTGCCGGCGCTGGCGCAGTTGTTGAGTCAGCACAAGATTCGCCTGGAAGTCGTTTAACCCCCCAAACATCAAAAGATCGCAACCTTCAGCAGCTCCTACATGGGTTCATCTGACCTGTAGGAGCTGCCGAAGGCTGCGATCTTTTGCTTGTAATGTTCGAAAATTTTCCTTTCTCTGCCCTTCGATGAGTTTTTTCAATCGAACGTGACTGGCTGTGCGCGTCTTTATGGGCTACCATTTTCGCAAATGAACATTCATGTTCGATTTCCAATATAGAAAATCAAAAGAACCCGAGGCCAGCCGATGTCCACCTCTACCTTGCGTACGCCCCCTCTCTCCGAGATCTACGACCTCGCCGTTATTGGCGGCGGGATCAATGGCGTGGGGATCGCAGCGGATGCCGCCGGTCGCGGGCTTTCGGTGTTCCTTTGTGAAAAAGACGATCTGGCCAGCCACACCTCGTCGGCCAGCAGCAAACTGATCCACGGCGGCCTGCGCTACCTCGAGCATTACGAGTTCCGTCTGGTGCGTGAAGCGCTGGCAGAACGCGAAGTACTGCTGGCCAAGGCGCCGCACATCGTCAAACCGATGCGCTTCGTGCTGCCGCACCGTCCGCACCTGCGTCCGGCGTGGATGATCCGCGCAGGCCTGTTCCTCTATGACAACCTCGGCAAACGCGAAAAACTGCCAGGCTCGAAAAGTCTGAAGTTCGGCGCCGACAGCGCGCTGAAAAGCGAAATAAAGAATGGCTTCGAATACTCCGACTGCTGGGTCGACGACGCCCGCCTCGTGGTGCTCAACGCCATGGCCGCCCGCGAAAAAGGCGCCCACGTGCACACCCAGACCCGTTGCGTCAGCGCCCGTCGTGCCAAAGGCTTGTGGCACCTGAATCTGGAGCGCGCCGACGGCAGCCTGTTTTCGATCACCGCCAAAGCACTGGTGAACGCCGCCGGCCCATGGGTGGCCAAGTTCATCCGTGACGACCTGAAGATGGAATCGCCATACGGCATCCGTTTGATTCAGGGTAGCCACATCATCGTGCCGAAGCTGTACGAAGGTGATCATGCGCACATTCTGCAAAACGAAGATCAGCGCATCGTTTTCACCATTCCGTACCTGAATCACTTCACCCTGATCGGCACCACCGACCGCGAGTACACCGGCGATCCGGCGAAAGTCGCCATCACTGAAGGCGAAACCGATTACCTGTTGAAAGTGGTCAATGCTCACTTCAAAAAGCAGATCAGTCGCGACGACATCCAGCACAGCTATTCCGGTGTGCGTCCGCTGTGCAACGACGAATCCGACAATCCTTCGGCGGTGACCCGCGATTACACCCTGGCGTTGTCGGCTGGCGGCGAAGAAGCGCCATTGCTGTCAGTGTTCGGCGGCAAGCTGACTACCTACCGCAAACTGGCTGAATCGGCGATGGCGCAACTGATGCCGTTCTTCACGCAGATGCGCCCGAGCTGGACAGCTACGGCCACGCTGCCCGGTGGCGAAGACATGACCACCCCACAAGCCTTGTGCGCGCAGATTCGCGACAAGTTCGATTTCGTGCCGACGGAAATCGCGCGCCGCTGGGCCACCACCTACGGCAGCCGCACCTGGCGCATGCTTGAAGGCGTGGAAACCCTGGCCGACATGGGCGAACACCTGGGCGGCGGGCTTTACACCCGTGAGGTTGATTACCTGTGCAGCGAAGAGTGGGCGACCACGGCGCACGACATTCTGTGGCGCCGCAGCAAACTGGGCTTGTTCACCACCCCGGTCGAGCAGGAAAAACTGGCGGCTTATCTGGGTAAGGTTGAACAGAACCGCAAGATCGAAGCGGCCTGATCTTCGGATCAACGCTTAAACGAAAGCCCCTGAATTGTGAGATTCAGGGGCTTTTTGTTGTGCCAATGAAATCCAGCCCCCTCACCCCAGGCCTCTCCCCCCAAGGGGGGCGAGGGAGCAGATCGGGGGGCGTTCAAATACCGCGCAGGGAAAGGGAGAGCTGATCCGGGGCTGTTCAAACTCTGAGCTCGACTCGATATTTCAGGTCGGCGTCACTCGCAAGGACCACGCGATCAATTCCCCTCTCCCTCCGGGAGAGGGCTAGGGTGAGGGGCTTTTGGGCCGGCATCACTGCGCCAGGTGCAACAACAGAAAATCAATGAACGCCCGCGACTTGTGCGGTAGATGCGGGGTGTTGGGAAATACCACATTGATCGACTGCGAAGGCAGCGAATACTCCGGCAGCAAGCGCACCAGACGCCCGGCGGCAATGTCATCGGCCACCACCCATGCAGGCAGAACCGACACGCCCAGCGACGACAACGTCATCGAGCGAATGGCCGTCGACGAGTTCGATTCGAAGTGGCTGGTGCCGCCGACCTCAACGCCCTGCCCTTGCCCAAGGCGCAATGTCCACTGGGTCGGCGCCTGCAAATTGCTGTTGGCGATCCACGGCACGCTGTTCAGATCCTGCGGTTCCCGCACCGGATGCCGGGCGAGAAAGGCCTTGCTGGCGACCAGCACGATTTCATAATCGGCCAACTTGCGGCTCTTGAATGCCGAATCCGCCAAGTTGCCCAGACGAATCACCAAATCAAGCTTCTCCGCCACCAGATCATTCAATGAAGAGTTGAAGTTGTAGCACAGGCGAATTTCCGGATAACGCTCGGAGAACAGTGGAATCAACGGCAGAATATACTTTTCACCGTATTCACTGGTTGAACTAATTCGTAACTTTCCGGATACCCGATTATTACCCTTGAGGACATTATCAAAGGCATTGTCGATGTCCGCGACAATACCCTTGAACTCTTCATAAAACTCCTGACCTATTTCGGTCAGCGATATATTACGGGTATTGCGGATCAACAGCGTCGCCGACAAAACTTCTTCCAGTGCCTTGACATGCAGGCTGGCCATGGCTTTGCTGATACTCAGATAATTCGCAGCCTTGGTGTAAGAACCAAAATCCACCACCGCAAGGAACGTCTGAACCCGATTAAGATGAGAATGCATGGCGCTGTGGCTCACTGTTAAATCCTGTCAAACATTGTTTTAAGCATAGTCGTATCGACACTTCAAGTCCATCGCCCCTATGCTGCGCGGCAAAGGGGATACAACATGAACTATCGCTATAAGATCGCGCTGATCTTTCTGATCGGCTTTTTTATTGACTGTATAAATATATTTATGTCGGCTGTGGCTTTGCCGAGTATATCGGCAACTTTGCAGGTCAGTACTTCATCGGTGGCGTGGGTCGCCAATGCTTATATTCTTGGCCTGACCCTGATTATTCCGGTCAGCACCTGGCTGGCCGGGCGTTTTGGCAGTCGCGAGATTCTCACCGCTTCGATGCTGGTGTTCACCGGCTCGGTGTGGATGTGCGGCATGGCCGACAGTTTCCACGAACTGGTGATCTGGCGGTTCGTTCAAGGCGTCGGTGGCGGACTGCTGATTCCGGTCGGTCAGGCGCTGACCTTCAATCTGTTTCAGGGCGAGCAACGGGCCAAGATCTCCACACTGGTGATGGCGGTCGCGCTGATTGCCCCGGCCATTTCGCCGACGGTCGGCGGCATCATCGTCGACAGCAGTTCCTGGCGCTGGGTGTTCTACAGCAACATTCCGTTCTCGCTGATCGCCGCCGGGCTGTCGTGGTTGTGGATCAAGGAAAGCAAACCAGCGGACCTGCCACGTCCGGACATCAAAGGCTTGTTGCTGGTCAGTGCCGCACTCGCCAGCCTGCTGATGGGCATGTCGCTGTACGGCGGCGACTACCCGGCGCTGGCCGCGTTGAGCTGTGTCGCGGCGGGCTTGCTGTTCATCGTGCTGTACCTGCGGCACTACCGCCGCTGCAGCAACGCGATCATCGAATTGAGCCTGCTCAAAAGCAAAAAGCTCAGCACCTCGATCCTCATCTATTACGCGATTCCCGGCGTGTTCACCGGGGTCAACCTGATGAGCATTTTCTTCCTGCAGAACACCCTGCACTTCAGCGCCCGGCTGACCGGGATGTTCATGATCCTCTACGCCATCGGCGCGTTCATTGCGATGACGATATGCGGCCGGGTCTACAACCGCGTCGGCGCCAAACGCCTGTTCACCCTCGGCATGCTGCTGCACAGCGCCGGCATCGCCACGCTGATGCTGGTCAACGCGCCGACTGACCTGTGGGTGATCGTCATCGCCTACAGCTTGATGGGCATCGGCGGAGGCATCGGCGCCAACACCGCGCAAACCACCTCGCTGATGGATTTCGCCGGTGGCGATACGCACAAGGCCAGCGTGATCTGGAACATCAATCGGCAGATGTCGTTCAGCCTCGGTGCCGCGTTGTTTCTGATGATCTTCAATGTGCTGCTCAAGCAGTTCGACACCACGCAGGCCTACCACGCGACGTTCGCGATTGCGGCACTGGTCGGGCTGTTCCCGCTGTTTCAGATGAGTCAATTGAACCCTCCAAAGGAATGCCATGAACAACAACCTGGTTGAACGAGCGCAACACAGTATTCACCACGTGCACGAACTGATTCACCGCGTCTTCACCGATGCCGACGGTGCCGGCGCAGACGCCATCGCCCCGCTGATGGCGGTGTTCGCCGAACACTTCAGCATGGTCACCACGTCGGCCGCCGTGGTCGGTCGGGCACAAGTCGAGCAACTGTTCAGCGGCGCTGTCGGTGCCCGCAAAGGTCTGGAGATTCTGATCAGCGACCTGCACACGGTCTGGCACGAAGGCTCGACCGTGGCCCTGCGCTACAAGGAAACCCATCGCCTGAATCAGAGCGAAACCTCGCGCCTGTCGGTGGCGATCCTTCGCGTCCAGCACCACGACGTCCAGTGGTTGTACCTGCACGAAACACCGTTGAGCCAGGAAAAACCTGCATGAAATTCACCGTCACCCACTGCCGGATGCTCTCGGCATCGATCAAGGAAGTCACCGTCAGCGGTCCGGCCTCCCTGTCGGACATGACCCATGCCGGTGCGCACTTCAAATGGCTGATTCCGGGGCTGGACGACTGTCGGCATTACTCGACGGTGCACGTGGACGAGATTGCGGATGGCCGGTTCACCTTCGCTATCCGCCTCTCGCCAGACTCCGTCAGCAGCCAGTACATCCGCACCTTGGCGGTCAATGACAGCGTGGAACTCGAAGGCCCGCTGAACACCTTCAACTACCCGCTCGACGCGGACAGCGGACGTGATATCGCGATTGCCGGTGGCATCGGCATCACGCCGCTGACCGGCATCCTGCGCCACCTCGACGCGTTGAACCGCCCTGCGCACCTGCATTACTTCGCCAAGAGCGCCGACGACGCGGTCTACGCCCGGCACCTGCAAGAACAGCTGCAAGAACGCCTGCAACTGCACCTCTCCGGCAGTCGCCCGACAATCAGCGAAGTGCTTGCCGACCTGAGCGTGGATGACCGTCTGTATGTCTGTGGCCCGGCGGCGATGCTCAGCGCGGTACTCAGCCACGCCGAAAGCGTTGGCCTGGCGCGGGAGCAGATCCATCTGGAAGTGTTCAACGTTGCCCGCGATGACGCCGCGCAAGGCTTTGTCATCGAGGCAGCCGACTCTGGCGTCAGCGTCACCGTCAGCGCTGAGCAATCGCTGCTCGAAGCCCTCGAAGCGGCCGGACTCGACCCCCTCTACGACTGCCGTCGCGGTGAATGCGGAGTCTGTGCGCTGGACGTACTGGAAGGCGAAGTCGACCACCGCGATTTCATCATGAGCGAACAGGAAGCTGCCTGCAGCGCACGAATCTACCCCTGCGTTTCACGGGCGAAAAGCCCGCGCCTGAAACTGGCGATCTGAGAGAGGACACCCCGTTGGACAACTATTTCAATGGCAGAGAAGTGCATAAATCTCTGTTCCTTGATCAGGCGCTTTTCGAACAGGAACAGCAGCGCGTATTTGCCGCGAGCTGGTGCTACCTGGGTCATGACAGCCTGATCCCCGAGACCGGTGACTACTTCACCACCACCCTCGCCCAACAGCCGCTGGCGATGGTGCGGCAGAAGAATGGCGCCATCGTCGTCCTGCACAACCGCTGCCCGCACAAAGGCGTGAAAGTGCTGGCCGAAGCCCGCGGCAATGTCGGCCGCTTCATGCGTTGCCCGTATCACGCCTGGACGTTCAAGACTGACGGCGAACTGCTGAGCATTCCGGTGAAAAAGGAATACGACGACTGCGACCTCAGCAGTTGTTCTGCGCACAAAGGCATGCGCCCGGTGAACGCGGTGCACAACTATCGCGGCTTCGTCTTTGTTCGTTTGACGGAAGAAGGCATCGGCTTCGAGGCGTTTTTTGGTGAGTCGCTGTCGACCCTTGACAACATGGTCATGCGCTCGCCGCAAGGCCAGCTGAAAGTGATCGGCCAGCCACTGCTGCACCGCCATCGCTGCAACTGGAAAATGGTCGTCGACAACCAGACCGACACCTGCCACCCGATGATCGCCCACGAGTCTTCGGCCGGCGAAGCCATACGCCTGTGGCAGGAAACCGGCGCTCAGGGCAAGCCACCGATGGCGGTCGAACTGTTCTCGCCGTTCATGGCCTCCTACGAGTTTTTCGCCGGCATGGGCATTCGGGTCTGGCCCAATGGCCACGGGCACACCGGGGTCAGCAATTCGATCCACAAGGCCTACACCGACATCCCCGGTTACTGGGACTTGATGGTCGAAAGCTACGGTGAAGAGCAGGCCCGGGCGATCCTCGACGACACCCGCCACAACACCGTGTATTTCCCCAACCTGATGGTCAAGGGGCCGATCCAGACCTTGCGTGTGATCAAACCGGTCAGCGCCCGCGAAACCATCGTCGAGTCGTGGATCTTCGAACTGCAGGGCGCCCCCGTGCAGTTGCTGGAAAGAACCGTGCAGTACAACAACCTGATCAACTCGCCGTGCTCGATGGTCGCCCACGACGACGTGGAAATGTACGAACGGGCCATGGAAGGCCTGGGCAGCGACGCCAACGAATGGATCAACGTCGCCCGCCTGTTCAGCCCGAACGAATCCTATGCGCAGACCCAAGTGGTGTCCGGCACCAGCGAAATGGCCATGCGTAATTTCTATAACAGTTGGCAGCACTTGATGCGGGACGACCATGCAACACGACCAATCTAATCACCACGCCATCGAGCAACTGATCGAGACCGAACTGCACTTGCTCGACCAGCAGGATTTCGACGCCTGGCAACAGCTGCTCAGCGATGACTACCACTACTGGATTCCCAGGACCCGGGAGCAGGTCAGCCCGTTGCACGAATCGTCGCTGGTGTATGAAGACCGCTTTCTGACCACGCTGCGGATCAACCGGCTGGCCAACGCACGCAACTTTTCCCAGCAGCCCAAAAGTCGCGGCCTGCACATCGCCCAGCGCCCGCGCATCACCCTCGACGCAGCCTCGTTCAGCGCCTTCGCCAGCTCCAACATGCTCTATTGCGAAGCGCGCGGCGACAACGAATGGCACTACCCGGTGACCGTCGAACATCAACTGATCAACATCGATGGCACGTGGAAAATCCACGGCAAGAAGATCCTGTTGCTCAACCCCGCACGCGCCCTTGAAAGCCTGCAGCTCATTATCTGATCGATCGAGAATTCCCCCCTGTGAAGCCTATTTCCCTTGATTGCAGTCAGGCGTCCGCGTGCCTGTCTTTTCCCTACGTCGATCTGCTGTATGACTACGGCCAGTTCCTGCGCAGTGCCGATGAAGCCATCGGTTACCTGCCGGCGGAAACCGCCGAGAAACACATCGGCATCGTTGGCGCCGGCCTCAGCGGGCTGGTCGCCGCTTACGAATTGCTGCGCGCCGGTGCGCGTCGCGTGACGTTGTTTGAAGCCGAACCTGAGCATGTCGGCGGGCGCCTGCTGACCCAATGTTTTGACGAAGAGCAGCCGCAATTCATTGCCGAAATGGGCGCCATGCGCTTTCCGCCGAGTGAGGTTGGGCTGTTTCACTACCTCAATCGTTTCGGCATCCAGACCACCGAAGCATTTCCCGACCCGGGCGTCGTCGACACCGAAATCCACTACCGTGGCGAGGCCCATCACTGGGCAGCCATGCAGCCGCCACCGGCGTTGTTCAGCACCGTGCACCAGGGCTGGATCGCCTTTCTCAGCGAAGGCGTGACCCTTGATGACGGCACATGCCTGGCACCGCCACTGCTGATCACCGAATTGCTCAAGCAGCACAATTACTGCGAAGTGCAGCCCGAGTGGCAACGCTATCTGGACTGCTTCGGTGACAGCTCGTTTTACTCGGCGATGGTGCGCATCTTCACCGGCAAAAAACCGCCGGGTGGCAAACCGTGGCGCAAGCCCGAAGACTTCCACCTGTTTGGCTCGTTGGGCATTGGCTCGGGTGGTTTCCAGTCGGTGTACCGCGCCTCGTTCACCGAGATCCTGCGCCTGGTGGTGAATGCGCTGGAGGTCAATCAGCGTCTGGTGCCCAACGGTATTTCCTCGCTGGCCGAACGGATTGCCGAGACCGAGTTCAACGGTATTCAGGTGCGCGACATGATTTGCCGCACGCGCATCGAATCGATCAACAAAGGGGCGAAGGGCGAGATTCTGCTCGCTGGCAGCAATGGCGAAACCTACGCCTGCGACCGGGTGATCACCACCACCACGACCCGCGCCCTGCAAGTGAACCTCAAGCTCACGCAGAACCAGGCCTTCGTCAATCGCGACGTCGCGCGGGCGATCAATGAAACGCACATGGTCGGCTCATCCAAGCTGTTCATCCTGACCAAGGACAAGTTCTGGCTCAAACATGGCCTGGCGCAAAACATCCAGACCGACACCCTGGTCAAGGGTGTGTATTGCCTCGACTACGCACCGCACGATGCGGATTCCTGGGGCGTGGTGCTGATCAGTTACACCTGGGAAGACGACTCGCACAAGATGGTTTCGATGACCGACAAGGTGCAGCGCTGCCTGCGGCTGGTCGACGAACTGGCAATGAGCGCCCCGGAATTTGCCAGCCATCTGCTGCCGCTGGACGGCGACTACCAGCGCTACGTTCTGGAATACGACTGGCTGACCGACAAGCATGCGTTGGGCGCTTTCAAGCTGAATTTCCCCGGCGACGATATTTACTCCGAGCGCCTGTTCTATCAGTTCCGCACCGCACTCGACCCGAAACAGGACACCGGTTTATACCTGGCCGGTTGCGGCGCCTCGTTCACTGGCGGCTGGGCCGAAGGCGCGATTCAAACCGCGCTGAATGGTGCGTGCGCGGTGATCAGCAGTCTGGGCGGCGACCTGATTGCCGGCAACCCGCTCGACGACCTGCACTCGCAGTACCGCTACTGCTGACCCAGTCCCTTTCCACGCCGAGAATCATCCATGTACAGCCAGCTTTCAATTGAACAGCTCGTCAACGGCTTTCGCAGTGGTCAACACTGCCCGGACACCTGGCAGCACGCCCTGTGCGAGCGTCATGTGCAGATGCAGCACCTGAACAGTTTCATCACTTTCGACCCGTCAGCGTTCAAGGCAAATGCCGCCGAACGCGAGAGCGCGCTGTATGGCCTGCCGGTGTCGTTCAAGGACAACATCAACGTCAGCGGCATGCCGACCACCGCCGGCACCCCCGGCCTGGCCGACTATGTGCCGCAGTTCGATGCCGGCATCGTCGAGCGCTTTCGGCAATTGGGCGCGCAGATTGTCGGCAAGAACAACATGCACGAATTGTCGTTCGGCGTGACCTCGGCCAACCATTCTCATGGCGCCGTGATCAACCCCGCCAACGAACGCTACAGTGCCGGCGGCAGCAGCGGTGGTTGCGCAGCGGCCGTCGCCGCCGGGCTGGTGCCCTGCGCAGTCGGCACCGACACCGGTGGTTCGGTGCGGATACCGGCGGCGTTCTGCGGCATCGTCGGGTTTCGTCCGACCACGGGCGTGTACCCCGCCGATGGCATCGTCCCGGTGTCACAAACCAAAGACACCCCGGGCCTGCTGACCCGCACCGTGGAAGATTGTCAGTTCGTTCACGCGCAACTGACCGGCATCCTGCATCAGCCTGAAACCAGGCCGTTGCGCATTGGCATTCCCGAGCGTTTTCTCTGGGCCGACCTCGCCGACAATGTGCAGCGAGATTGCCGCGCGGCCGTCGATGGCCTGGCCGATCGCGGAATGATCATTGTGCCGGTCGACGATGCAATGATTGGCGAGATCAACGAGAGCATCCAGTTTCCGCTGCCGATCTATGAGTTCTTTATCGACTTTCCACGCTTCCTGATGAAAGCAGGACGTGGCGAGCAGTTCCTCGACATCCTCGCGCAAATTCGCGATCCGGCGATCAAGAAAATCCTCACTGCGCAACTGGAAAGTCCGGCGATTTCCTACACGGATTACGTGCAGGCATTGATGAGCAAACTGCGTCTGGAGAAGGAATACCGCGCCCTCTTCAGCCACCATCAACTGGATCTGCTGGCTTACCCGACAGTGACTTGCAGCGCGCCACTGCTCAGCGCTTGCGCGGATGAGAGCAACTTTGAAACCTTCGTGCGCAATACCGACCCGGCGAGCAACCTGGCGGCGCCGAGCATCAGCGTTCCGGTGGCTGCGGCGGGTGAGTTGCCAGTGGGCTTGTCGTTCGATGCGTTGCCCGGGCAGGACAGCTTTTTGCTGGCGAATGTGCGGCATCTGACGCACCTGCTCAACATCGGTTAACCACGATCCCTGTGGGAGCGAGCCTGCTCGCGAAGGCGTCGTGTCAGTCGACATCAGCTTTGTCTGCCACACCGCTATCGCGAGCAGACTCGCTCTCACAAGGGCTCTGAGTCGATGCACCTACAACAATTCAGATTGCAGGCCTTGCCATGCGCGTCACCTCAATATCCTCCATTCCCGCGGTCGAACGCTCGCCGTCGATCCTCGGCGGCGCCATGATCATCGGCGGTACCATCGTCGGTGCCGGCATGTTCTCGCTGCCAGTGGTCATGTCCGGGCTGTGGTTCTACGGCTCGGTCGCCGTGCTGCTGTTCGCCTGGTTCTGCACCTTGCACTCGGGCCTGATGATCCTCGAAGCCAATCTGAACTACCGTGAAGGCGCGAGTTTTTCCACCATCACCCGGGATCTGCTCGGCCGTCACTGGAGCCGGATCAATGGCTTGAGCATCGTGTTCGTGCTCTACATCCTGACCTACGCGTACATTTCGGCCAGCGGTTCGGTGATTCATCACACAGCACAATCACTCGGATTTGCACTGTCGTCGCGAGCCGGCGGTTTGTATTTCACCCTGGTGGTGGCGTTCATCGTCTGGCTCAGCACCACGGCGGTGAGCCGCATGACCACGCTGGTGTTCGGGGCAAAAATCCTCGCGTTCTTTCTGACCTTCGGCGGCCTGCTCGGGCATGTGCAAGGCCCCACACTGTTCAACCTTGATGCCGCGGACAGCCATTACTGGCCTTATCTGCTGGTGACCCTACCCTTCTGCCTGACCTCGTTCGGTTTTCACGGCAACGTGCCGAGCCTGATGAAGCATTACGGCAAGGACCCGCAGCGGATCCGTGCCTGTCTGCTCGGTGGCACCCTGCTTGCGCTGGCTCTGTACCTGGTATGGATGCTGTGCAGCATGGGCAATATTCCCCGCGACACGTTCAAGGACATCGCTCAGCGCGGTGGCAACATCGATGTGCTGATCAGCGCGCTGGGTTCACGACTCAACAGCGCCAACGTCGATCTGCTGCTGACGTTTTTCTCCAATTTCGCAGTAGCCTGTTCGTTTCTCGGGGTGACCCTTGGCCTGTTCGATTACCTGGCCGATGTGCTGGGTTTCGATGACAGCCCCCTCGGTCGCTTGCAAACCGCCGTCGTGACCTTCGTGCCGCCGATGCTTTGCGGCTTTCTCTGGCCGGAAGGCTTTCTGCATGCCATCGGCTTTGCCGGTCTGGCGGCGACGTTGTGGGCGGTGATCACCCCGGCGCTGCTGGCACGCGCTTCGCGCAAACGCTTTGGCAGCCCGCGCTATCGCGTGTGGGGCGGCACGCCGATGATCGCGCTGGTGCTGTTTTTCGGAGTGCTTTGCGCGGTGTCCCATTTATTGTTCGTATTTGATTGTTTGCCGGTGTGGCGCTGAAGCATCGTGTTCGGTTTTCCGAATGCGACTTCACGGTCGATTCGGTTAACCGGATCAATCAGGGAGGAAAATACCGCCACAAAACTTTAATAACGTTATAAATCATCAGGTTAGCTATCAGCGACTGGTCTGGCACGACTCATGCTCTACACTCTCTCGACGAATGCCTGTTGTGCCAACACTTCAGGAGCCGTCAGGCATTCGAAGCACAAAAGGGCCGACGAACTGGCTCCATAAAAAAAACAATTCGAGGAAAATTTGATGCGCATCGTTCCCCATATCCTGGGCGCAGCCATTGCGGCCGCTCTGATCAGCACGCCAGTTTTCGCCGCCGAACTCACCGGCACCCTGAAGAAGATCAACGATTCGGGCACCATCACGCTCGCTCACCGCGACAGCTCCATTCCGTTTTCCTACATTGCCGATGCTTCCGGCAAGCCAGTGGGCTACTCCCACGACATTCAAGTGGCCATCGTTGAAGCCCTGAAAAAAGACCTGAACAAGCCAGACCTGCAGGTCAAATACAACCTGGTGACCTCGCAAACCCGTATCCCGCTGATCCAGAACGGCACCGCGGATATCGAGTGCGGCTCGACCACCAACAACGCCGAACGCGCCCAGCAAGTCGACTTCACCGTCAACATCTTCGAAATCGGCACCCGTCTGCTGGTCAAGAAAGACAAGGATGGCAAGCCGTCCTACGCTGACTTTGCCGACCTGAAAGGCAAAAACGTCGTGACCACCGCTGGCACCACGTCCGAGCGCATCATCAAAGCGATGAACGCCGACAAGCAGATGGGCATGAACATCATCTCCGCCAAAGACCACGGCGAATCCTTCAACATGCTGGAAAGCGGTCGCGCCGTTGCCTTCATGATGGACGACGCCCTGCTGGCCGGCGAAGAAGCCAAGGCCAAAAAGCCGACTGACTGGATCATCACCGGTACGCCACAGTCGTTCGAAGCCTACGCGTGCATGGTTCGCAAAGACGATCCAGCCTTCAAGAAGGCTGTCGATGACGCCATCGTCGCCCTGTACAAGTCTGGCGAGATCAACAAGATCTACAGCAAGTGGTTCGAGAGCCCGATTCCACCAAAAGGCCTGAACCTGAACTTCCCGATGAGCGACAAGGTAAAAGATCTGATCGCCACCCCGAGCGACAAGCCGGCGCCTGACGTAAAAATCTGATTCCTGACTAACCTTACTGCCTGAGGGGGCGACCCTCCCTCAGGCGTCTGTTACTACCTGCGGGCTTTACTGTGGAACACTCGACCTGGCGGTTTTCGAGCCGATCGCGTGTGCCTGACGTTCAACGTCAGGCGGGAAAGGATCTTCCCCAAGCGGGTGCTTGTACATCGATCGATCTCGAGGGGAGACCCTAATGAATTACAACTGGGACTGGGGCGTGTTCTTCAAGTCCACCGGCGTCGGCAGCGAGACTTATCTCGACTGGTACGTCACCGGTTTGGGCTGGACCATTGCCATCGCCATCGTGGCCTGGATCATCGCTTTGCTGCTGGGCTCCATTCTGGGGGTCATGCGCACGGTGCCGAACCGCATCGTATCGGGCATCGCCACCTGCTACGTGGAACTGTTTCGCAACGTGCCGCTGCTGGTTCAGCTGTTCATCTGGTACTTCCTGGTACCCGACCTGCTGCCGCAAAACCTGCAGGACTGGTACAAACAGGACCTCAACCCGACCACCTCGGCTTACCTGAGCGTTGTCGTCTGCCTGGGCCTGTTCACCGCCGCCCGCGTTTGCGAACAAGTGCGCACCGGCATCCAGGCGTTGCCACGCGGCCAGGAATCCGCCGCTCGCGCCATGGGTTTCAAGCTGCCGCAGATCTACTGGAACGTGCTGCTGCCCCAGGCCTACCGCATCATCATTCCACCGCTCACCTCGGAATTCCTCAACGTCTTCAAGAACTCCTCCGTGGCGTCCTTGATCGGTTTGATGGAATTGCTGGCGCAGACCAAACAGACCGCTGAGTTCTCGGCCAACCTGTTTGAAGCCTTCACCCTGGCCACGCTGATCTACTTCACCCTGAACATGAGCCTGATGTTGCTGATGCGCATGGTCGAGAAGAAAGTCGCGGTGCCCGGCCTGATCTCCGTGGGGGGTAAATAATGGACTTCGATTTCAGCGGCATCATCCCCGCCATCCCGGGACTGTGGAACGGCATGGTCATGACCTTGCAGTTGATGGTCATGGGTGTGGTCGGCGGCATCGTGCTGGGGACGATCCTCGCGCTGATGCGCCTGTCGTCGAGCAAACTGCTGTCGCGGGTGGCCGGCGCCTATGTGAACTACTTCCGTTCGATCCCGCTGCTGCTGGTGATCACCTGGTTCTATCTGGCGGTGCCGTTCGTGCTGCGCTGGATCACCGGCGAAGACACGCCGATCGGTGCGTTCACCTCCTGCGTCGTGGCGTTCATGATGTTCGAGGCGGCGTACTTCTGCGAAATCGTCCGCGCCGGTGTGCAGTCGATCCCCAAAGGTCAGATGGCCGCCGCACAGGCGATGGGCATGACCTATGGCCAGACCATGCGCCTGATCATCCTGCCCCAGGCGTTCCGCAAGATGACGCCGTTGCTGCTGCAACAGTCGATCATCCTGTTCCAGGACACCTCGCTGGTTTACACCGTGGGCCTGGTGGACTTCCTCAACTCCGCCCGCTCCAGCGGCGACATCATCGGTCGTTCCAACGAGTTCCTGATCTTCGCCGGTGTCGTCTACTTCATCATCAGCTTTTCCGCCTCGCTGCTGGTCAAGCGTCTGCAAAAAAGGTTCGCCGTATGATCTCTATCAAGAACATCAACAAGTGGTATGGGGACTTCCAGGTGCTGACTGATTGCAGCACCGAGGTCAAAAAAGGTGAAGTGATCGTGGTCTGCGGCCCCTCGGGTTCCGGCAAATCGACCCTGATCAAATGCGTCAACGCGCTGGAGCCGTTCCAGAAAGGCGACATCGTCGTCGACGGCACCTCGATTGCCGACTCGAAGACCAACCTGCCGAAACTGCGTTCGCGCGTCGGCATGGTATTCCAGCACTTCGAACTGTTCCCGCACCTGACCATCACCGAAAACCTGACCATCGCGCAGATCAAGGTGTTGGGCCGCAGCAAGGAAGAGGCGACCAAGAAAGGTCTGCAACTGCTCGAGCGCGTCGGTCTGTCGGCGCACGCCCACAAGCATCCGGGGCAACTCTCCGGTGGCCAGCAACAGCGTGTGGCGATTGCCCGGGCGCTGGCGATGGACCCGATCGTCATGCTGTTCGACGAACCGACTTCGGCGCTTGACCCGGAGATGGTCAACGAAGTGCTCGACGTGATGGTGCAACTGGCCCACGAAGGCATGACCATGATGTGCGTGACCCACGAAATGGGCTTCGCCCGCAAAGTGGCCGACCGCGTAATCTTCATGGACGCCGGCAAGATCATCGAAGACTGCCCGAAAGAGGAATTCTTCGGCGATATCAGCGCCCGCTCCGAACGCGCGCAGCACTTCCTCGAGAAAATCCTGCAGCACTAAAACCGAGTACTTGCGCCATCACACTGATCCCTGTGGGAGCGAGCTTGCTCGCGAAAGCGGACTGACATTCAACATCAATGTTGACTGATCCAACCTCTTCGCGAGCAAGCTCGCTCCCACAGGGGCAGCGGTGAGCCTGCAAGTGTGGTGGTTGACCCAAGGCAACTGTGATGAAATGCGACCCCAATCTCTATCGCGCCGCGCCGCCATCACTTGCCGTGAAGCCTCGTCTGATTCGTCATTTGTTCCTGCCGCCGCTGGTCATCATCCTGATGATCGGCTTGGGTTTTATCGGCTTCTGGACCAGTGAGCATTTCGGCATTCGCAGCCTCGGCGAAAACGGCCAGCGTCAGCTGGAACTGCATGCCCGCGCGGTCGAAAGCGAGATCAGCAAATACACCTACCTGCCTAGCCTGCTGGAACTCGAAACGAGTGTGTCGCAGTTGCTGGCCGACCCGACTCCGGAATACCGGGAAACGGTCAACGCTTACCTCGAAGGCCTGAACCGGCGCAGTCGCAGTCGGGCCATCTACGTCATGGACACCACCGGCCGCGTCATGGCCACCAGCAACTGGCGCGATGTCGACAGTTACCTCGGTGAAGACCTGTCCTTCCGCGCCTATTTCCAGAAAGCCGTACGCGGCGAACCCGGGCGTTTCTACGGCATCGGCAGCACCAACGGCGAACCCGGTTACTACCTCGCTCATGGGCTCGAAGAGCATGGCAAGATCATTGGCGTCGCCGTGGTCAAAGTGCGCCTGGAAGCCATGGAAGAACGCTGGCAACGGGCGCGTCTGGAAGCCTTCGTCAGCGATGAAAACGGCATCATCATTCTCTCCAGCGATCCGGCCCGGCGCCTGAAAGCAGTGATTCCCTTGAGTGAAGCCACCAAGGAAAAACTCGCCCGCAGCCTGCAGTACTACTGGTTCCCGCTCAACGAACTGCAACCGTTGGCTCGCGAAACCTTGTCCGAAGGCGTGGAGAAACTCACCTTCCCGGCCAACAGCGAAGTGCAGTCCGGCGAGGATGACATCAGCTATCTGGCGCAGACCCGACCGCTGAGCGACACACCGTGGAATTTCACTCTGCTCACACCATTGCAGGACCTGCGCCGCGAAGCGATCAACCAGGGAATTCTCGTCGCCGTCGCATTCGCGTTGGTGGCCTTCCTGCTGATCGCCTGGAACGAGCGGCGCAAGGTCATCGCCACTCGCCTCGCCGCCCGCGAAGCCTTGCAGGAAGCCAACAATCAACTGGAGCGTCGGATTACCGAACGCACCACTGATCTGCGCGCCAGTAATGATCGGTTGAAAAGTCAGATACGCGAGCGCCGTCAGGCCGAAGAGACCTTGCGTCGTGCCCAGGATGAACTGGTCCAGGCCGGAAAACTCGCAGCCATCGGGCAGATGTCGACCAGCATTGCCCATGAATTGAACCAGCCGCTGGCCGCGATGCGCACGCTGTCGGGCAACACCATACGCTTCCTCGAACGCGGTCAGCTCGACGTCGCCAGCACCAACCTGAAGACTATCAATGACCTGATCGACCGCATGGGCCGGATCACCGCCAGCCTGCGCTCGTTCGCCCGCCGTGGGGACGATCAGGGCCAGGCCAGTCTTGGCAAAGCGGTCGATGCCGCGTTGCAAGTGCTCGGCGCGCGGGTGGAAACCTCGGGGCTGGACGTGCATCGTCAGTTCGTCGACGTACAGGTGCAGATCGACCAGACCCGCCTCGAACAGATTCTGGTCAACCTGATCGGCAACGCCCTCGACGCCATGCAGGCGCAACCACAGCCCGAACTGTGGCTGGAGGGCGAAGAGTTCAACGCCAAGTATCGCCTGCGCGTACGCGACAACGGCCACGGCATCGACGCCGAAGCGCGCAAGCATCTGTTCGAGCCGTTCTTCACCACCAAGCCCGGCGAACAAGGCCTGGGCCTGGGCCTGACCCTTTCCGCCAGCCTCGCGGCCGCCACCGGCGGGCATCTGGGTGTCGAACACCCGGCCAGCGGTGGCACCACCTTCGTCCTCAGTTTACCGTTGGTAAGCCCTACTCCTGCCGAGCCAATATGAACCACGACCTTAGTGTGCTGATCGTCGAAGACGACCCCCATGTGCTGCTCGGCTGCCAACAGGCGCTGACCCTGGAAGACATTCCCTGCGTCGGCGTCGGCAGTGCCGAGGAAGCGCTGGAGCGTGTCGGCGACAATTTTGCCGGCATCGTCATCAGCGACATTCGCTTGCCGGGCATCGATGGCCTGGAACTGCTGAC
The DNA here is from genome assembly GCF_013363935.1 of Pseudomonas sp. 43A. Classification (NCBI taxonomy): domain Bacteria; kingdom Pseudomonadati; phylum Pseudomonadota; class Gammaproteobacteria; order Pseudomonadales; family Pseudomonadaceae; genus Pseudomonas; species Pseudomonas sp. 43A. Next base: position 1,723,902 of record NZ_CP054880.1, on the reverse strand, counting down.
CCGCCTCAAGCAGCGCGATCGCAGCCTGCCGGTGGTGTTGATCACCGGCCACGGCGACATTTCCATGGCCGTGGGCGCGATGCAGAAAGGCGCTTATGACTTCATGGAAAAACCGTTCTCGCCGGAACGTCTGGTCGACGTCGCGCGTCGGGCGCTGGAGCAACGCAGCCTCGCCCGCGAAGTGTCGTCGCTGCGCCGCCAACTGGCCGAACGAGATTCCCTCGAAGGACGGATCATCGGTCGCTCGTCGGCGATGCAGAACCTGCGTGAACTGATCGCCAACGTCGCCGATACCTCGGCCAACGTGTTGATCGAAGGCGAGACCGGCACCGGTAAGGAACTGGTCGCCCGTTGCCTGCACGACTTCAGTCGCCGCCACAGCAAACAATTTGTTGCGCTGAACTGCGGCGGCCTGCCGGAAAACCTCTTCGAAAGCGAGATCTTCGGCCATGAGGCCAACGCCTTCACCGGCGCCGGTAAACGCCGGATCGGCAAGATCGAACACGCTGATGGCGGCACATTGTTCCTCGATGAAGTGGAAAGCATGCCGCTGCCGTTGCAGATCAAACTGCTGCGTGTGTTGCAGGAACGTACCCTCGAACGCCTCGGCTCGAACCAGAGCGTGGCGGTGGATTGCCGAGTGATCGCGGCGACCAAGTCCGACCTCGACGAAGCGAGCAAGGCCGGCGAATTTCGCAGCGACTTGTACTACCGCCTCAACGTGGTGACCCTGGAATTGCCGCCACTGCGCGAGCGCCGTGAAGACATCCTGCAACTGTTCGAACACTTCACCCAACAGTCAGCCCTGCGCTTCGACCGCGCACTGCCGGAACTGGACAACCAGACCCTGTCGAACCTGATGAGCCACGACTGGCCGGGCAACGTGCGTGAACTGCGCAACGTTGCCGAACGGTTTGCCCTCGGTCTGCCGGCGTTCAAAAAGTCCGGCGCCGGCAGCGCTGGCCAAGGCCTGGCGTTTGCCGAAGCGGTGGAAGCGTTCGAACGCAACCTGCTCAGCGACGCCCTGCAACGCAGCGGTGGCAACCTGACTCAGGCGAGTCTTGAGCTGGGCATGGCCAAGACCACGCTGTTCGACAAAGTGAAAAAGTACGGGTTGAGCCACTGATGGATCTGTTTTTCAAAGCCCTGTTGGGCGCCGCGGTAGTACTGATCATCGCGGCGCTGTCGAAAACCAGAAACTATTACATCGCCGGGCTGGTGCCGCTGTTTCCGACGTTTGCGCTGATTGCGCATTACATCGTCGGCAAGGGGCGTTCGATTGAGGATTTGAAGACCACGATCGTGTTCGGCATGTGGTCGATCATTCCGTACTTTGTGTATCTGGCGACGTTGTATGTGATGGTGGATCGGTTGCGGCTGGAGGCTTCGCTCGCCGTCGCGGCGGTGGCCTGGTTGATGGCTGCCACTGTTTTGGTGACTGTTTGGGTGCGCATCCACAGCTAAGTGCAAAAGCCACCCTCACCCCAGCCCTCTCCCGGAGGGAGAGGGGGCCGACCGCAGTGTCTCGCGTCTGACATCGACCTGAAAAACCGAGTCGATTATGGATTCGGTACAACACGCTCAGGTCGGCGTATCACTCCAACAACCCCCCAATCAGTCCCCTCTCCCTCTGGGAGAGGGCTAGGGTGAGGGGCTTTTGCTCTTCAGTTGACGGTACCGCCCTTGGACTCCGCCATAATCTGCCGAATCGCCCCGACAAACGTTTCCACCGGTTGCCCACCCGTCACCGCATACTGCCCGTTGAACACTACCGTCGGCACCGAACTCACCCCACGCTGTAGCCACTGCTGCTCTTCTTCGCGCACCTCATCGGCAAACTCGTCGGACGCCAGAACGGCCTCGGCCCGCTGGCGATCCAGGCCGACGTTTTCCGCAATCTGCACCAGTTGCCGGTGATCCGACGGATTGCCGCCATCACTGAAATACGCCTTGAACAGCGCCTCTTTCAACGGTAGCTGCACACCTTCAAGCCCCGCCCAATGCAGCAAGCGGTGTGCATCAAAGGTGTTGTAGATGCGGCTGTTGCCATCGGTGCGAAAGGCAAAACCCAATTCAGCACCACGGGCACGAATGGCTTCGCGATTCTTCTGCGACTGCTCCGGCGTCGAGCCGTATTTCTCTTGAATATGCTCGGTGATGTTTTGCCCTTCGGCGCCCATCTTCGGATTCAGCTCAAACGGCTGGAAACGGATCTCGGCCTGCACTTCGTTGCGCAGGATCTCCAACGCTTCGAGCAAGCCATACAAACCGACGACGCACCAAGGGCAGGACACGTCGCTGACAAAGTCGATTTTCAGAGCGGAACTCATCAAATACCTCGCAGGGGAAATCGTGCGGGAAAGTTTGCACGATACACCTGCTCCAGATTTTTTGGTGACCATAACGGCCCCTTCGCGAGCAGGCTCGCTACCACCCTTGGAATGCGTTCTCCTGTGGGGGCGAGCCTGCTCGCGAAGAGGCCCGCTCAGACAACACAAAGACCTCGGTTACAGCAGGTTCCCGCCCACCGCCGGCTCAATCTGCGCCCAGTGCGAAGTGTCTTCACGATGCGCCTGCAAATACGGCAACACCGCCGCCAGTAACGGCTCTTTGAACGCTTCCTGAAAACGATGCGCCAGGCCAGGAATCAACTTCAACTGGCTGCCGCGAATATGCGCCGCCAGATGCACACCGTGCATCACCGGCAACAATGGATCTGCCGTGCCATGCACCACCAGCGTCGGCACGCGCAATTGGTTGAGCAACGCCACCCGACTTGGCTCGGCGAGGATCGCCATGATCTGGCGCTTCACACCTTCCGGGTTGAACGCTCGGTCATACGACAGCGCCGCCTGATGCAGCAAGGCCTGGCGATCATCGGTAACCGCCGGGCTGCCCAGTGCCGCCAGCAGATCAGCCTGTTGCTCCAGCGCCACCTGACGATTCGGTGCGCCGCGTCGCGATAAAAGCTGCACCAGCGCCGCACTCGGTGCCGGCAAACCTTCGGCGCCAGAGGTGGTCATGATCAACGTCAGGCTCTCGACCCGCTGCGGCGCCATGGCCGCCATGTGCTGGGCGATCATCCCGCCCATGCTCGCGCCCAGGACGTGGAACTGCTCGATGTGCAACGCGTCCATCAAACCCAGTGCGTCGTCGGCCATGTCCGTCAGGCTGTACGGTGCCGCCACCGGCAGACCGAGCTTGTAGCGCAGCACTTCGAACGTCAGATTGGCTTCCACCGGCGCCTGACGCCAGGTTGACAGGCCGACATCGCGGTTGTCATAGCGAATCACCCGAAAGCCTTGCTGACATAGCGCGACCACCACTTCGTCCGGCCAGTGGATCAACTGCCCACCCAGGCCCATGACCAGTAACAACGCAGGATCCGACGCACGACCGATGCTCTGGTAAGCCAGGCTCACCTGTGGCAGGTCGGCATGCTCGGTCGGCACATTCACATCGCAGCGCGCCGCCGCCCATGCCGACGATCCGAAAAAAATCGCGGCCAACAAAGCCGCGACCGATAAAAAACCCTTAGCCATGAAAAACACCGAAACGCAGAACCCCAGTAGAGCGCGAGTCTGATGAAGTTTGTACAAGTGCGCTGCCACAGTTCGATGACAGTTTGATGAAGAGTGCCGAGCGGTCGTGCGGCGATAACTATGTACCGCCATGGGTTGCCGGGTTTTCAGTTCAATGGTGGCACCAAGAAGCGGATCCGCCGCTTCACAACTCGAGCCATCGTTGCCATGCCCGACCGTTTTTTGTCCGAACTCTTAGATCCCGGCCCGACGGCCTCATCGCCCTGGGCTCATCTGCCCGGCAATCCTGACAGCGCGCTGGCGCTGAGTGCCGCGAACCGATGGCGCGACAGTAGCCAGGCACTGCGTGAACTGGTCGCCGGGGTGCCGACCACTCGAGAGGCCCTCACTCGGTTGCTCGAGCAGAAGCTGGATCTGGGCGAGCCTGATATCGGTTTCCACTTTGCGGCGCCCCCGCAACGTCCCGAACATTTCATGGCGATTGTGCAGGCCTGTGCCTTCGTTTTTCAGCAGCCGTTACCGGCGGACACGCTTGACCAGCAATGCCGTGTGACAGGCCTGCCCGCCAGCCATCGACTGTTTGCCCTCACGCCACTGCAATTGCTTGAACGGCTCAAGGGTCTGGACCTGGTCAAGGCGCTGGACGAGGACTGGAATCAATATTGGCAGGCGCGGGCAACCGGTACTCCGGTATCGCGGCGCGAACGCGCCAACCAACTGTATCGCCAGCATTTCGAGGCGACCGTCCTGAGCGCCGTTGCCCAGCGTCGTGTGACGGCTGAACAGCGCATTTCGCTGTTCGCGTTGATGGATGCGACCAGCCATGAGGCGACGGTCACCTGTGAACAGGTTTCGCTGGTGCTGAGCAACGGCAGCAAAGTGAAATTCCCTGCGGCCTGGGTCATCAGCTTTGGTGACCAGCCGCCATTGCACTGGCTGTACCTGCCGCTGCGCCCCGAAGCATTCAAAGGTTTTACCCAACGCAGCGACCTTGAGGCGTGGATGTCCGCTCAGTCGCTGATTCCCAGCGGTTTGCCGCAAACCGGTCTGAGCTTTGAATACGCCCGTAGAGACTTGCCACTGTCCACCGGCATGAGCGACCTGCTGACGCACTTTCGCCAGGCCCGAGTCGATGCCCTGCGTAACGGTAGCGCGGGCAAGTCCGGATTCGCCGAACACGCCAGCAACGCCCTTGATTTCGCCGACCGCGCAGATCGCCAGCGCCAAACCGCTGCCGTGTTCGGTTCTCCCGCCGTTACTGACGCCGTCATGGTCGAGGACGCTGAACAGTCGCTGTTCGGCAGTCTTTATGCCGACATTCCCTTGGCCCTGCGTCAGGCCGCTCTCAATCGCCAGCGTGATGCCCTGGAAGCGCGACTGGGTGCATCGGGCGACAGCGCCGCCCTGCAATCGATCGAGGCGTTGCAACTGACGCTGGAAACCGCCGAGCAAGCAGCAGACAACGCCGCAATAGCCCTGTTGGGGCGCACACGGCCCCTTGACCTGCTGACGTTTAATCGTCAGTTCACCGCTTTGCATCAGGCGCACAAGACCGGCCTGCAAGCCGAAGCCGACTTGCAACGAGAGCTTGAACAGATCAGCAGCGAAGACCACCAACTGCTCAAGGTTCTGCTCGACCCTGCCACCGCCCTGCGCAGCGACTGTGTGGCGGCCAGCCTGGAACTTTCAATGGCCGAAGCGGCTGACGGCAGCATGAACGAGACCCTCAACGGCCCGTTTGTCCTGACCCGCGCCGCTACGTTGCTCGATCCGACGTCGCCCCACAGCCTGTTGCTTTACTGGCCCGGCACAGGTGGAGGACTGCAGCACTTTGCCAATCGTCGGGCGCTGGAAAGCCAGATGTTCGCGATTACCGAGTCGGCCACATCGCTGACTCTGCGCTTGAAAAAAATCAGTGGTGACCCACTGCACTACGCGTTGGATCAACTGACCAGTGAGTTCGAAGTGCAGGCCGGCGAAATCCGTGTGCGCTATCCCGAGTCGACAGCGTCCTCCGAGCGCAGCAGCCAACTACAGGCCTTGCGTACACGCTTCAGGGGCCTGCTGCAGGTGCCATTACACGCCGCACGAAACCTGGCTTTTGCCCACCTGCTGGAGCAGCACCGCAGCGGCACGCTGGCTACCCTTCTGCCGGCCTGGCAACGCAAGATGTCCACTGACGAGCGCAGCCACCTGAAGGCACAGATACAGGCCTATATCGCTGCCATGCACCGCAGCCACTCGTTGCTGACGCTGGCCGTGCCGCCGCGTGATGACTTCACCCGTCAGCATCTGTACCAACGCCTGCGTGAGGACTTCTCGGTTGAGGGGACCTTCTCGGTGCTGATCGATCTGCCGGACTCAGCCAGGCTGCAAAAGCAACTGAGCGATGGCTCCACCATGACCACCCCGCAAAAACTGGTGGCGGTCCCCAGCGCAACTCGCAGCAAGATCCCCCTTGAAGAGCTGGCGCAATCGAACATCGACAACACCCCCTCCATGCGCCTGGGATCGGAGTCCTTGCGCCTGCTGTTCATGAAGGTCGAGGTCAACGCTGCCAATGACCACACACGAGAAGCCTTGAAAAGCGGCATTACCCATGAATACCTGCGCACGATCCTGCCGGATATGGACTTGCCCAAAGCCTACGAGCAAACGATCCGTGACGCCTTCATGGGCGGGCCCGGCGAAGCCACATTCGTACGCGAACATCGCCGCGAATGCCTGCTCGAACCATGGCAACTGATGCTCAAGATGCAGGGCGAATGCGCACGCCTGCAACAGCGGATCAACGACCACGAGTGGCAAATATTCAACATCGCCATTACCGCCGACACCACACAGGCCTGGAACAACGGCACCAGGCGCATTGTGTTGTTGCCGGCCTTCCTCAGAGCCGGTGGCAACGACACGCCCAATCAAGGTCCCGTGACGTTGTCCGGTGTAACCTTTATCCAGGAGCAGATCAGCGGGACAACCTTGCTGTATTTGCCGGACGGTCCCGACGACCAGGTCTTGCGTCGTTACGACAGTCTGGAAGATGCCCGCATCGGACTGTTCAGACTGTACGAGCAAGACTCATGGATCAGCTATCTGTCCGGCCGGGCCCTGCAGGGTGATGTGCGCGCCCATGCACTGCGCCTCGGTCAGGCGATCGAGAAGAAAAATAACGCCATGATTGGTGTCGGCATACCGTGGCCTTCAACCACGTCATTGACCCAGCACCTGCTCAACGTCCACATGGGACGGCTGATCGAGGCGCATCGGGGCACGTCGCGCTCCAACGATGCGCTATACATGGAGCGCTACGCGCTCAAGGGACCCAGGGCCTTCAACTACTTGAAAATGGCGCTGGGATTACTGCCCCTCATCGGCACCGCGTTTGCCCTTTACGATGCCTGGAGCAGCGCCAATCAGGCCGTGGCGGCTTTTTTGCGCGGCGATGTAGGAGATGGCCTGGCGGAGGTTGAGTCCGTACTGTTGTCACTGATCGACGCGGCCATGGACCTGCTGCCGGGCGAAGCAGCGGTCTCGGCGGTGTCCCGAACGGCCCGCTCGCTGACCCGTGCCCGCCAACTGCGCACGCTGGCACGAAGTGCCGGCGCACTGCATGTGCCCAACCGACGTCAGGCGCAGAATCTGGCGGCGCGCTTCTCCGGCTACGAATACGAAAAGCCGATTTCGCTGTCCGGGCAGGAACCCGCCGCCGATGGGCCCTATCGCGGCATCTACCGGCATGCCGACGGCGACTTCATCCTGAGTCACGGGCGGATCTTCGAAGTTCACCGCAACCACAAAGCCGACGAATGGCGTTTACGCGGCACAAGTACCAAGACCTATAAACAACCCATTGCTCTGGATGAAAACGGGCAGTGGGATACCTGGTTCGGCGTCTACGGCACCGCTGTCGGCGGGTTGCCTGGTGGCGGAAATGTCGCCGGGTATCTGGTCGATACCGCTGATTCATTCTGGCCGCAGGCGATCCGGCAGCGATTGCCTCGCTGGTTGGTGGCCAGTGACACGGCTCGTCAGCTGCGCTTGACCCGCGAAGCCGACAACCTGGCCGATCAGCTCCAGGCCAGGGGCGTGGCGAGCGATGCCGCTATCAACCGCTATGGCAGTGCCTCGCCGCAGGACAGGCGGGCCAGGTTGCCGGCGTCCGAAGCCGCCTGTGCCGGCGATATCCAGTTGGCTACCCGACAATACGAAAAACTGGCGGAGTTGATGCCCCTGACCAAGGGCAACAAAAAACGAACCCTGCTCGAAATACAAAGCAAGTGCGCTTCGTTGCTGACCGATCGCTACTGGCGCCGCGCCTACCACCTCTCCCAAAGCAGCGTCGATGTGATCAACCGGATTGACGAGCTGATGCAGGCGCTCGACAACCTGCCGAGCGATACGCTCGTCCAGCAGTTGGAAATGCTCGAAGGCATTCGCTCATTGCGTGTCGATTACCTGCGTCAGCTCAATCAAATGGAACAGCTCAAGGCCGATGCCAATTACTGGTATGAACGCATCCGCGTCAAAGCGCACAAAGAAACCAGAACAGCACTGATCGAAGACATCAACACCAAGCACAGTTATGCCAACCTGCTGTATCTGAAAACCGGGCAACGCCTGGAAATCATCAAGCGACATGGCCGAACCGACGATGTTTCCTGGTTTTACCTGATGGAGCAGGCTCACGAGCTTCGTGCCAATGTCGATCGGGCCCTGTACACGCAATACAACCTGCGCAACAGCAACGCGAGCCGGGTTCAGCGCAGTCAGATTCTGCAGAACTGCGTTGAGCTGTACACCCGCTTCCTTCGCGAGATGAAGATCTGGACCTCCACGTATCCGCAACACTTTCACCTGGAGGAAGTGCCGGCGTTGCTGAGCGGGATCGAATGGCTCGCGGAACGGGCCCGCAAAGGCATCATCGAAGAGCCCGCGCCCGTGCCGGTAGGGCAGGCGGTACCAAGCGTGTTCACCACCGCCGACAACCAACTGCTGCACGGTGCCGAACGCTGGGAACCGACAACGCACAAACATCAATACGTTTCGACCACGCGCGGCGGCTACGAGGAAGTCTGGGAGCAAGGCAGCGATGGCAGCTACCGACTGTTGAACCCGCGAAACACAGAGCCACCGGCCCCCGCATCAATCAGCCTGGCCGCGTTAATGGTCGATGCGCAACGGCGCCTGGATGCCCAGACGGATTACCAGATCAGGGTCGAGTCCTACGCCGAGCAGGACATGCTGCCGGTCGACCTTCAGCACATGATGGACAGCGAAGCGACCGAGCTCAATCGGCGCGCCGCCCGCATCGAGACGCTGGCAGCGCAAAACCCGATCATTGCGCAGTTGCGCAACAAGGCCAGCGAACTGACCCTTACCGGCCGGGCTCTGCGTACCCGCCAATCGCTGACCAGCCAAAGACCCACCGATGGCATGCTCGAAGACCTGATCACGCAGAAGGCCGTGGAGATCCGTAAGACCAGTCCGCTGAAAAACCTCGGCAAACGCCACGGCCGCACTGATTACCTGCAAGAGTATGAGATCTGGGATGTAACGCTGTCGCCGGCAGAGCTGCTTTGGTATGCCCACTTCCATTACCGCAGCGCGACCCGAACGTTCAGGGGTTTCGAGAAAGCCCATTTGAAACTGCCTGGCCACCGCTTCCTGACCCACGCGGACGACGCCACCCTGCCCTATGCCGATATTGGCACGCAGTCGGCGGTGCTTGTGCACTTCGAGGCGATCCTGGCTAACGAAGCGATCTAAACCCTGCCTCATCAACCACTAAAAAAGCCAGCCTCACTCGTGAGGCTGGCTTTTTTGCAGGCGTTAGGCCAACTGACTGCGCAACTGCCGCGCCGCCGCCACCATGTTGACCAATGCCGCCTCCGTCTCCGGCCATGCCCGAGTCTTCAAGCCGCAATCGGGGTTGACCCACAGTCGCCCGGCTGGAATCCGTTTGACCGCTTTGCTCATCAGCTTGACCATCTCGGCAGTGTCCGGCACCCGTGGCGAGTGGATGTCATAGACGCCGGGGCCGATGTCGTTCGGGTAGTCGAACGCCTCGAACGCATCGAGCAGCTCCATGTCCGAACGCGAGGTTTCAATGGTGATGACGTCGGCGTCCATGTCGGCAATCGCCTTGATCACGTCGTTGAATTCGCTGTAGCACATGTGGGTGTGGATCTGGGTGTCGTCCTTGACACCGGATGCCGTCAGGCGGAACGCCTCGACCGCCCAGTCCAGGTATTCCTGCCATTGCGCGCGGCGCAGCGGCAAGCCTTCGCGGAACGCGGCTTCGTCGATCTGCACGATCTTGATTCCGGCGCGCTCCAGATCCACCACTTCGTCACGCAGGGCCAGCGCCAGTTGTTGCGCCTGGACTTGGCGCGAGACGTCTTCGCGGGGGAACGACCACATCAGCATGGTCACAGGGCCGGTGAGCATGCCTTTCATGACCTTCTCGGTCAGGCTCTGTGCGTAGGTGATCCAGTCCACCGTCATCGCCTGCGGACGGCTCAGGTCACCGTAAATCACTGCCGGTTTGACACAGCGCGAACCGTAGCTTTGCACCCAGCCGAACCGGGTGAACAGGTAACCATCGAGCTGTTCGGCGAAATACTCGACCATGTCGTTGCGCTCGGCTTCACCATGCACCAGCACGTCCAGCCCCAGACGTTCCTGCACCTGTACGGCGTGGCGGATTTCACTGCGCATGGCGTCCTGGTAATCGTTGGCCGACAGCTTGCCCTGCCTGAACGCCTGACGCGCCAGACGGATGGAACCGGTCTGCGGGAACGAGCCAATGGTTGTGGTCGGAAACGTCGGCAATTGCAGACGCGCCTGTTGTTGGGCGATGCGTGTGGCAAACGGTGAATGACGCTGACTGTCACTGGCATTGACTGCGTTGATGCGGGCCTGCACCTGGGCTTTATGAATGCGTGGCGATTGCGCACGGTTGCGCGCAATGGTGCGACTGGCCTCCAGCGCGGTGCGTACGGTGGCCGCTTGCGGATCATTCAGCGCATCACGCAGAACGGCGATTTCGCCGCACTTCTGCACGGCAAAGGCCAGCCAGCTTTTCAGTTCCGGATCGAGTTTGTCTTCACGCTCGACATCCACCGGGCTGTGCAGCAACGAACAGGAACTGCTGACCCACAGGTTGTCGCCGAACCGCTCTTGCGCCGGTTGCAATTGCGCCAGCGCCTGCTCCAGTTCGCAGCGCCAGACGTTGCGCCCATTGACCAGACCGACCGAGAGAATCTTGTAAGCAGGCAGACGATCAAGCACCTGCCCCAATTGCTCCGGCGCCCGCACCGCGTCGATATGCAGCCCCTGCACCGGCAGACCTACAGCCAGGCCGAGGTTGTCTTCAAGGCCACTGAAATACGTCGCTACCAGTTTTTTCAACGGCGAGTACTGCAGGATGTGATAGGCGCGTTCAAAGGCATTTTTCCATGCCTGAGGCAGATCCAGAGTGAGGATCGGCTCGTCGATCTGCACCCATTCCACGCCTTGCCCGGCAAGACGAACAAGGATTTCGTTGTAGACCGGCAGCAAGCGCTCAAGCAGATCGAGTTTGTCGAAATCTTCGCCTTTCGCCTTGCCCAGCCACAGGTAAGTCAGCGGGCCGATGATCACCGGTTTGACGTTGTGGCCCAGCGCCCTGGCTTCTTCGACTTCGTCGAACAACTGCTCCCAACTCAGCTTGAACTGTTGGTCAGCACTGAACTCCGGGACCAGGTAGTGGTAGTTGGTGTCGAACCATTTGGTCAGCTCTTGCGCATATTGCGTCTGGACGTGCTCGCCACCGCAGCAGCTGGTCGTCGCGCCTCGAGCCATGGCGAACAGGGTGTCGAGGCTCGGCTGACCATGCTCGTCGCGCACGCTGGCGAAACGCTCAGGGATCACGCCGAAGGTCAGCGAGTGGGTCAGCACCTGGTCATACCAGGCGAAGTCGCCGACCGGCATCAAATCGATGCCCGCATCCTTTTGCAATTGCCAGTGAGTGGCGCGCAGATCACGGCCGACCTTGTTCAAGGCAGTCTGGTCGAGATCGCCTTTCCAGAAGGCTTCGAGGGCTTTTTTCAGTTCGCGGTCGGCGCCAATGCGCGGGAAACCAAGGGTGTGGGCCACGGCCATGTCGAATGTGCTCCATTGAGTAAAAGATGGCGCCATTGTCGACAGCCAAGCCAACATGAGACAAACTCAACCTTTTCGTGTTGATCACAAGTTTTACTCATGGAGCCAATCGGTGCTTGAAATACGTCACCTGAAAACCCTGCACGCACTGCGCGAAGCCGACAGTCTGGTGGATGCTGCCGACCGTTTGCACCTGACCCAATCGGCGCTGTCCCACCAGTTCAAGGAACTGGAAGAGCGCATGGGCATGCAATTGTTCGTGCGCAAAACCAAACCGGTACGTTTCACCAGCGCCGGTCTGCGTCTGTTGCAACTGGCCGACGCGACACTGCCACTGCTGCGCGCCGCCGAGCGTGACATCGCTCGACTGGCCGGTGGCACCGCCGGTCGTTTGCACATGGCCATCGAATGCCACAGCTGTTTCCAGTGGCTGATGCCAACCATCGACCAGTTCCGCGATGCCTGGCCGGAGGTTGAACTCGACCTCGCTTCGGGTTTCTCTTTCGCACCGCTGCCGGCCCTGGCCCGTGGCGACCTGGATCTGGTGGTGACCTCCGACCCACTGGAAATCGCCGGCATTACCTATGTACCGCTGTTCACCTACGAAGCGATGCTGGCAGTGGCCAACCAGCATGCACTGGCAAGCAAACCGTACATCGTTCCCGAAGATTTGCTGACGGAAACATTGATCACCTACCCGGTGGAACGTGACCGTCTCGACATCTTCACGCGCTTCCTGGAACCAGCCGACATCGAGCCGGCGCAGGTGCGCACCTCAGAACTGACGGTGATGATGATGCAACTGGTCGCCAGCGGCCGTGGCGTCTGCGGCATGCCGCACTGGGCACTGCACGAATACAGCTCGCGCGGTTATGTGAAGGGCAAACGCTTGGGGGAAAAAGGCTTGTTCGCAACGTTGTACGCGGCGATTCGCACCGACATGCTCGATGCACCGTACATGCGGGATTTTCTGCTGACAGCGAAGGACACGTCGTTCTCGACCCTGGACGGGGTCAGCGCCGTTCGCTGATCCCTGTGGGAGCAAGCTTGCTCGCGAAGGCGTCGGCTCAGTCAATCTGGTTGTTGAATGTTCTACCGCATTCGCGAGCAAGCTCGCTCCCACAAGGGCGGGGTGATATCAGATCTCGCGCCACATGTGGATCTTGTCGAAATAATCTTCGCCCACCCGCACCGCCAGCGGTTCGAGGCCAAACTGGATGAAGCCGCAGCGCTGGTAGAGATTGAACGCGGCGTCATTGCCGGCGGTGACGGTGAGCTGGAGCAGTTTCAGCGTCGGATGGTTTTGCGCTTCGGCAATGGCCGCCTGCACCAGTTCATGGCCCATACCGTGCTGGCGAAAATCCGCCGAGACGTACATGCCGAATAACGTGGCCTTATGGCGGGCCTTTTCACGCGGTTCGAAGGCCAGGCCAACGATACCGGCCAACGTGCCGGCCTCAAACGCGCCAAGCACCACGTCGAGCTTGCCGGTCAGACGCCCTTCCCACCAACTCAGCGGCATCACCGCACGCTCGCGTACGCTGGAGGTGAAGGCCTGCGGATGACGGTCATAGGCTTCAAGCATCAGTTCCCGGTAGGCCAGCGCATGGCTGGCGTCCAGCCGTTCGATCCACATGTTCAGGCCGTCCTGCGTTGCTCAAGCATCAGCCGTACGGCGAGGCCGCCGAGGACCAAGCCCATGAAGTAACGCTGCAACGCCAGCCATGTCGGGTTACGCACGAACCACGACGCTATGCCCGCCGCGAACAACGCGATCAGCAGGTTGACGCTGAAACTGACACTGATCTGCGTCAGGCCGAGGAGGATGCTTTGCATGAATACGGAACCGTGCTCAGGCGTGATGAACTGCGGAAACACCGAGAGGTAAAACACCGCAATTTTTGGGTTCAGTGCGCTGGTGAGAAAGCCCATGGTGATCAGCTTGCGCGACGAGTCCGGCGGCAATTGCTGCGCCTCGAACGGCGAGCGCGCGCCAGGTTTTACCGCTTGCCAGGCCAGCCACAGCAGGTACAGCGCACCGGCCCATTTCAACACTTCATAGGCCATCGGCACCGCGAGAAACACCGCGGTCAACCCGGCCGCCGCGGCAAACATATGCACAAAGAAACCAGCGACCACGCCCAATAACGAGATGATCCCGGCCTTGCGTCCCTGACAGATCGAACGCGAGATCAGGTAGATCATGTTCGGCCCCGGTGTCAGCACCATCAACAAGGCTGCAGCGGCGAAGATCAGCAAGTCTTGAAGCGGGATCATGGCAAAGTCCTTTGCGTGGATGATCAGGCGATGGCCGTCAATGACTGGCGATAAAACGGCAGGATCAGGTCGCGTGTCAATGGCGCCAGCTCGACGACTGGATCAGTGGCAGGATCGACCCAGATCACCTCTTCGATTTCCGCTGCCGGCATGACTTCAGTATCGATCGTCAGTTGAAAGATCTGCGCCTGAACGACAAACCCCGGTTCGTTGGCGGCAGGCGCCGAGAACTGCCCGAGAAATGCAGCCTGCGCCGGGTCGATCTGCAAACCCAGCTCTTCTTCCAGCTCACGCGCCAGTGCGTGCACCGGCAACTCGTGCGCTTCGATCTTGCCGCCCGGTTGCATGAACGCCGTGGTGCCGCGCTTGCGCACCAACAGGGTCTGGCCTGCGGGATCGAGCACCAGCGCGGCGGCGATACGAATGAGGTTTGCAGAGACAACGGATGCAGAGGTCATGGGTCAGCCACCGGCCTGGAAAAACCGCAAGGATCCCATGCCCGGCCCAATGACGTCACCTCACCGATCATTCACCCAGCGCCTTGAGCGTGGCTTCAACCTCCTCCGGCACCTTGACGAAAATCGTGTACTTGCCACCCTCCATGGCTTCGAACGCAATCAGTTTTTCCACCAGCAGCGCACTGAGCACCTTGCCGGCGTTGAGCAGTAGCATGCCGTTATCGGCATTGAGGTTGCGCGCCAGAATCATCCCCGCCGCCAGATCCCGAGTGGAGAGCACCTTGACCGACGGATCGGCCAGCGTCACGTCGCTGAGGAACGCCGCGCACACCAGAATGAAGTCTTCGACCAGATCGGGATCGTATAAACGCCCGGCGTACTGGCGCAGGTACAACAGCGCTTCATCGCTGTTCATCTGCCGCTCGAGGATCAGCCCGCGCTGCAACTCGACGAAATCCACCGCCAGTTTCAGCAAGCGTGAGCCGAACGGAATGCCCTCGCCCTTGAGCCGGTCGGGAAAGCCGCTGCCGTCCCAGCGCTCCTGATGATGCAGGATCAGACGCGCCGCATCCTTCATCGGGTCCAGGGTCATGAGCAACGATTCGCTCTGCTTCGGATAACCGCGATAGCGCTCGCGTTCGGTATGGCGCAGCAGATCCGAGGGCGTGGTCATCATCGCGTCGGTCCAGCTCAGCTTGCCGACGTTGTACAGCGCCGCCGCCATGGTCAGGTCGCGGCTGGTGGCCTCGTCCAGCCCGTGCTGTCTGCAGTAGCTGCGCACCAGTTCGATGATCTGCCGGTTGGTCTGTTTGGCAGGTGGTAAGCGCAGATTGGCCAGCAGCGAAAACACTTCGGTGCCGGTGACATAGCTGTGTTTGAGCTCTTCGTACGCCAGATCGAGCATGTCGGCGGTTTGCTGCAGTTCGGCGGTGCGCGCCGCGACATGCTTTTCCAGGGTGCTGTTGAGCAGTTTGAGCTGCTCGTTCTGCACCTGGTTCAAGCGTTCCAGACGCTCGCGCTCCTGCTCGGAGTGCTGGTGTTCGAGGGACTGGCGCAGAATCAGCTGCAACTCTTCGTCATTCCACGGTTTGCTGATGTAACGGTGAATCTGCCCGTCATTGATGGCTTTGATGATCGCCGCCGGGTCGGCATAACCAGTGAGCATGATCCGCGCAGTCGCCGGATAGCGCTCACGGACATGCGCCAGCAACGACGCACCGTCCATGCCCGGCATGCGCGCATCGCTCACCACCAGATTCACCGGCTGCTGCGCGAGGATCTCCAGCGCCTGGGCGCCGCTGGTGGCCAACAGAAGATCGTAGGGTTGGCCGCGTAACAGACGACGCAGGCTGTTGAGGATCGATTCCTCGTCATCGACCAGCAGCACTGTGGGTCGATGCGCCGGCGTCGGCGCGGATAGCTCTTCCATGGCATGGCCTCAAGCAAACAGGGAAATAACGACGCACCGACCCAACACTTCGCCGGTCCGCGCCTGAGTCCAAGGCTAGATGATTTTGGCCGGCCTTCACGCCGATCTTTGTCCGGGGCCGAAAGCGCAGTACCGGCGAGCCGACTATGCTGAAGACAGCGCAAGACTCCATCGGCTGATACAAACAGGCAAATGGCGAGGGAAAAGGATGCCCCGGATCACCACAGCATGCCTCCCCACGGGTGGCGCGGCATGACAGCGCCAACCGTGCACATCAATCGCCGCGTGCTGATCGTTGACGACAGCCCGGCGATCCATGGCGATTTCGCCAAGATTCTCAGCCCGGTCATCCCCGGTGATGATGGCTTGGGCGAAACCGAGAGCCTGCTGTTCGGCACCCCGTCCGCCCGGCAATCCCAGCACTTTGAACTGGATTCGGCGTTTCAGGGCCGCGAAGCCCTGGAAAAACTCGAGGCCGCGCTGGCGCAAAACCGCCCTTACGCCATGGCCTTCATCGACATGCGCATGCCGCCGGGCTGGGATGGCCTGGAGACCATTGAACGGCTGTGGCAGGTCGATCCCAAGCTGCAAGTTGCGCTGTGCACGGCCTATTCCGATTATTCCTGGGAAGACATCGACCGGCGTCTGGCACTGAACGACCGGTTACTGATTCTGAAAAAGCCCTTCGACGCCATCGAGATCCGCCAGATGGCCAGCGCCCTCACGGTCAAATGGCAGATGACCGAAGACGCCGAACTCAAGATGAACCTGCTCGAGCAAGCGGTGCAGGAACGCACCCGGGAGCTGTCGGACGCCAACGTGATCGTGCAGAACAGCCCGACCATTCTTTACCGCTTGCGCGGCGAACCCTCGTTTGCGCTGATGTACATCTCCCACAACATCACCCGTTACGGCCATGCCGCCGCCGACCTGGTGGGGTCGCCCGACTGGGCACAGGCACTGATTCATCCGGACGATCAGGCGAACGTCGATGCGGCCATGGCCCGGGTGCTGGATCGGCATGCGTCGGGCGCTTCGATCGAATTCCGCATGCGCACAGGTCAAGGCACCTGGCGCTGGGTGGAGAACCGCTACATCCCGGTGCGCGATCAGGACGGCCGTCTGCTGGAAGTCGAAGGCATCATTCTCGACATCACCGAACGTCGTCTGGCCGAAGAAAAACTGGCCTTGCTCGCGCGCTCCGACGGCCTGACGGGCCTGGCCAATCGCGCCACACTGATCGAACGCCTGCATCAGGCATTCGCCGCCGCGCGGCGGGGGGCCATGCCGTTCGCGGTGTTCTATCTGGATCTCGACCACTTCAAGCGGATCAATGACACCCTGGGCCACCCGGTGGGCGATCTGCTGCTGCAGGAAGTCGCCCGGCGCATCAAGTGCGGCGTACGGGAAAGCGACGTGGTGGCGCGCCTGGGCGGCGACGAATTTGCGATCCTGCAACTGGACGTCAGCGATCCGACCCAATCGGCCACGATGGCTGCCAACATCCGCGACACGCTGCTGGCGCCCTATAACCTGGCCGGTAATGCGCTGCATATTTCGGTGAGCATCGGCATCAGCAGTTACAGCGACCTCAGCCTCGATGCCGACACGCTGCTCGGGCAAGCCGACATGGCGCTGTACCGCGCCAAGGAAATGGGCCGCAACCAGTACCACTTCCATTCCGAGGAAATCTCCCGGGAAGTGGCCGAACGCATGACCCTTGTCGGTGAATTGATGACCGCCCTCGAGGGCAATGAGCTGATGCTGCGTTATGCGCCGGAGGTTGAACTGCACAGCGGCAGGATTCTCGGCATGGAGGCACAAGTCCTCTGGCAGCATCCCCGTCGCGGCCTGCTGCCGGCCGCCGACTTCGTGCCGATCGCGGAGAAAACCGGCGCGATCATTCCGCTCGGGCGCTGGGTGCTGGATCACGCCTGCCACCAGATGCATCTGTGGCGTAACGAAGGCGTCGCGCCGCCGGTGATGGCGATCAAACTCTCGCTGGCCCAACTCAAGAGCGGCCCCGAGCTGATCTACAACGTGCTGCGCACCACCGCCCGCTGGGAACTCGCGCCCTGGGACCTGCGCTTCGATGTCACCGAGGCCACACTGGCCCAGACCAAGTGGACACACAACGACGCGTTGCCGCGCCTGCGTGAACTGGGCGTGAGCATCGCCATCGATGATTTCGGCACCGAATATTCCTCGTTCGACTACCTGAAAACCTACCGGGTCAATCACCTCAAACTGGCGCAGAGTTTTGTCAACAGTGCCGCCCACGATGTCGCCGGTGCCAATGCCCTGCGCGCGATCGTCAACTTCGCCCGGGACCTGGACATCGGCATCATCGCTGAAGGCCAGCCGTCGTCGGATCAGCCTTGCACACCACCCGCCG
Organism: Pseudomonas sp. 43A; assembly: GCF_013363935.1. NCBI lineage: Bacteria > Pseudomonadati > Pseudomonadota > Gammaproteobacteria > Pseudomonadales > Pseudomonadaceae > Pseudomonas > Pseudomonas sp. 43A. Next base: position 1,705,659 of record NZ_CP054880.1, on the reverse strand, counting down.
CGCCCCCGCTGCCGAGCACCCGGGGCATGTATTTCAGTGCAGCGGTCAGCGCCGAACAGGCCGGGCATTTGCTCAAGGACAGTGCCCGTCTGACACTAAAGGAGGACGAGGCATGAAAACGCCTTTTCCCCAGACCAACCGGCGCATCCTGATCATCGACGACACGCCGGCGATCCACGAGGACTTTCGCAAGATCCTCGCCCCGCAGGTGGCGGACGCCGTCGATTTGCATCAACTGGAACAGACGCTGTTCGGCAGCCAGCAGACGCCGCGCCTGAGCTTCCAGCTCGACTCCGCCTATCAGGGCCAGGAAGCCTTGGCACTGGTCAATCGCGCACTGGCCAGTGGCAATCCCTACGCCCTCGCCTTTATCGACATGCGCATGCCGCCCGGCTGGGATGGCCTGGAAACCATCGAGCAACTGTGGCGGGTCGACCCGAACCTGCAAATCGCCCTGTGCACGGCGTACAGCGACTACAGCTGGGAAGCGATGGCCGAACGGCTGGAGTTCGGCGATCAGTTGCTGATCCTGAAAAAGCCGTTCGACAGTCTGGAAATCCGTCAGATGGCCAACGCCCTGACCTGGAAATGGCAACTGGCGCAGGACGCGGCGCTGAAGATGCTCAGTCTTGAGCGGACCATCGAGGCGCGGGTGCACGAACTGCTCAAGGTCTCGCACCTGCTGCAATACGACAGCCTCACGGAACTGCCCAACAGCACCCTGCTCGGTGATCGCCTGAGCCAGGCCATGGCGGTGTGCCGCCGGCATGACAAACAACTGGTGGTGATGTTTCTCGGCCTCGATCGCTTCAAGCGCATCAACAATGCGCTGGGCCATCCGGCGGGTGACGAGATGCTCAAACGGGTCGCCCGGCAACTGTTGTCCGGCGTGCGCGATTCGGACTCGGTGTTTCGTTACGGCTCCGACGAGTTCGTAGTGATCCTCGGCGACATCAACCACCCTCAGCAAACCCACGGCATCGCGGAAAAACTCCTCGCCGCCATTCGCCTGCCGCAGATGATTGCCGGCCACGACGTCAGCGTCACCGCCAGCCTTGGCATCAGCGTCTACCCCGATGACGGCCTCGAAGCCACCGAGCTGATCAAGAAGGCCGAGACCGCGATGCGCAACGTCAAGGAACAGGGCCCCGACAGCATCGGCTTCTTCATCGAAGCCATGAACCAGCACGCCCGCGAACAGCACAGCATCGAGTCGGGCATTCGCCACGCCCTGCAGGAACATGAATTCGTCCTGCACTATCAGCCGAAAATCGACCTGCGCACGGCCGCCGTAGTGGGTGCCGAAGCACTGGTGCGCTGGCAAAAACCGGGGCATGGCTGGGTCTATCCGGCGGACTTCATCCCGGTGGCCGAGGACAGTGGCCTGATCGTGCCGTTGAGCAAATGGGTGCTGGCTGAGGCCTGTCGGCAGACCCGCACCTGGCAACTGGCCGGACTGCCGCCGATCCGCATGTCGGTCAACACCTCGCCGATCGACTTACGCCAGCGTGATTTCGTCGCCGGCATCGAACGTGTGCTGGAACAGACAGGTCTGGCCCCCGAGTGGCTGGAACTGGAAATCACCGAGGGCGTACTGATGCAAAACGTCGAGGCGACGATGACGGCGCTCAATCGCCTGAAGACGCTGGGCACGCGTCTGGCCATCGACGACTTCGGCACCGGCTATTCCAGCCTGAGCTACCTGCGGCGATTTCCTATCGACGTGCTGAAGATCGACCAATCGTTCATTCGCAACCTGTGCAACGACCGCAGCGATGCCGCGCTGGTCAGCGCGATCATCAACCTGGGCAAGAGCCTGGGCCTGGACGTCATCGCCGAGGGCATCGAAACCGCCGAACAACTGGCGTTTCTCAAGGCCCATCACTGCGAAGAAGGCCAAGGTTACTTTTTCAGCAAAGCGCTGCCGGCAGACACGTTTGCGCGTTTGCTCGCCGGTACGCACCCCACGCCCTGGACGATTGGATGAGCACTGTGAAAGCGGCCTTGAGTCAGGGAGACAATTGCCGATGAGCCTTATTCACCACACGATGACGTTGCTGCTGTGCGGACTCTGTGTCGGGGCCAGTGCCGAGCCGCTGGACGAGCCGCTGAAACCGTTGCCCGCAGTGCCGCCGCAGGATGCCCGGCACGTGGAACTCGGTCGACGGCTATTCCACGAGCCACGCTTGTCGATCAACAACACGCTGTCCTGCGCCAGCTGCCACCAACTGGACAAGAACGGTGCCGACAGCCGCGCCTTGTCCTTGGGCTTCGACGGTAAACCGGTGGCCGTCAACACACCGACCGTGTTCAACGCGGCCCTCAACTTCCGCCAGTTCTGGGATGGCCGCGTCGAAACGCTGGTGGAACAAAGCGCCGTCGTCATCACCAGCCCCCATGAAATGGGCAGCGACTGGCACACCGTGATCGAACGCATCGGCAACGACCCCGACTACCGTCGCGATTTCGCCGCTGCCTACCCGGACGGCGTGACCCAGGCCAATGTCCAGCAGGCGCTGGCCAGTTTTGAACGTACCCTGTTGACGCCCGATTCGCGCTTCGATCAATACCTGCAGGGCAATACCGACATCCTCACCCTGGAAGAAAAGTACGGTTACCAGCGCTTCAAGGAGTACGGCTGCATTGCCTGCCATCAGGGGGTGAACATCGGCGGCAATATGTTCCAGAAGTTCGGTGTGTTCGGCGATTACATTGCCGATCGCGGCAACCCGACCGTGGCCGACCAGGGCCGCTTCAACGTGACCGGTGACGAAGCGGACCGGGCCGTGTTCAAGGTGCCGAGCCTGCGCAACGTCGCGATCACCGCGCCGTACTTTCACGACGGTTCGGCACCCACCCTCGAACGCGCCGTGGATGTGATGTTCCAGTACCAGTTGGGGCGCATGCCAAGCGCTGAGGACAAGCGGCTGATCATGCTGTTTCTGACAACCCTGACCGGCCAACGGGAAGACAAGCCATGATCAACATCTCGCGGCGACGCAGCCTGCTGTTGCTGACCCTGGTCGCCCTGGTGCTGGCGTCGATCCTGCTGTTCCTGTACATCAAATCCAGCTCCGACCAAACCATGACCTACACCGAATCGCGGGATCTGATCCGGCAGATCAAACAGCAGAACTCGCTGTGGGAAAACGAGCTCCTCAAGGCGCGAGTGGCGCTCACCCACAACTACGATCCGCTGGTATCACCGATGAACGAGATGAACCGGCTCTGGGCGCGCTTCGACGCGATCGAGTCCGGGCATGGGCGCAACAACTCGGCGCAATGGAACGAGGCTCACGAAAGTTTCCTGCAGGCGATGCAGGAAAAGACCCGTCTGGTCGAGCAGTTCAAATCGCACAACGCGCTGTTGCGCAACTCTCTGGCCTTCTTGCCCACCGCTGAAGACGACATCCAACAGCAACTGGCCAGCCTGTCGGACTTCGATAAATTGCAGCTGCAAAACATCACCACCGACACCTACGACCTGCTGCTCAGCGCCCTCGAATTCGCCCAGGTCACCTCCGAGGACCGGGCCGCCGACATCGAGGTCGGCCTGAACAAGCTGAAGGTCAACGCGCAACGCCTGCCACCGGTGTTTCAGACCCCGATCAAAATCATGAGCAGCCATATCTCACTGATTGCGCGCGAGCAGCCAGTGGTCAATCAGTTGCTCGAAAGCATCGAAGGCATTCCCGTGGCCGACAGCCTCGACAACATCACCACCATGCTCGATCGCGATCAGCAGCGCGCCGATGAGGTCGACCGGCAGTACCACTTCTACCTGCTGCTGTTTTCGGTGCTGCTGATGTTGTCGCTGGTGTGGCTGGCCATCCGTTTGATCGGCAGTTTCGCCGAGATCAACCGGGTCAATAACGCCCTGCAAACGGCCAACGATGCGCTGGAACAAAGAGTCGAAGAACGCACCCGGGAACTGCGGGACGCCCAGAGCGAACTGCTCGACGCGGCACGTCAGGCGGGCATGGCGGAAATCGCCACCAATGTGCTGCACAACGTTGGCAACGTGCTCAACAGCGTAAACATCTCCAGCGACCTGATCACGCGCAAGCTGCGCAGCAGCAAGGCCCAGGGGCTGGGCAAGGCCATGCAACTGTTCAACGAACACCCGGATGACCTCGGCGGGTTCCTCAGCGAAGACGCCAAAGGCAAATTGCTCCCCGGCTACCTCAACCAACTGGTGGTCGCGATTGCCCAGGAACAGCAGGAAATGCTCGACGAGTTGCACCAGATGAATAAAAGCGTCGACCACATCAAGGACATCGTCGCCACCCAGCAATCCTATGCCGGCGCCAATAGCATGACCGAACCGCTTTTCATCAACGAACTGCTCGAAGACGCGTTGCGCATGAACGCCGGCGCCCTGACCCGGCACCACGTCACGGTGGTCCGGGAATACGCCGACGTGCCGCAGGTGATGGGCGACAAACACCGGTTGCTGCTGATCCTGATCAACCTGATCAGCAACGCCAAATACGCCATGTCCGACCTCAGCAACCGCCCCCGGACCATGACCCTGGCGGTCAAAATTGTCGATGACAATTTCCTTGAAATCAGCGTCAAGGATGACGGCGAAGGCATCGCCCCGGAAAACATGACGCGGATCTTTGCCCACGGTTTCACCACCCGCAAGGAAGGCCACGGCTTCGGTCTGCACAGCTGCGCCCTGGCGGCCATCGAGATGAGCGGCCACCTCACGGCGCACAGCGACGGCCCCGGCCAAGGTGCGTTGTTCACCTTGCAGATCCCCCTGATCAGCGTCACGGAGAACGCATGAGCGAGCTGTCGAACCGCCGCATTCTGCTGATCGACGACATGCCGTCGATCCATGAAGACTTTCGCAAGATTCTCGCGCCACCGGCGGCGCAGTCGGTGGAACTGGACGAGATGGAAGCGGCACTGTTTGGCGCTCAGCTGCGCGCCGAACGTCCGCCGTTCGAGCTGGACTCGGCCTACGGCGGCGAGGAAGGTCTGGGCAAGCTGGTCCGGGCCTTGGCGGAACAACGCCCCTACGCGCTGGCCTTTGTCGACATGCGCATGCCCGACGGCTGGGACGGCGCGAAAACCATCGAACATCTGTGGCAGCAGGATCCGCAGTTGCAAGTGGTGGTCTGTACTGCCTATTCGGATTATTCCTGGGATGAACTGTTGGAGCGTCTGCAGGCGCATGACCGCTTGCTGATTCTGAAAAAGCCGTTCGACAACATCGAAGTGCAGCAGATGGCCAACACCCTGCTGACCAAGTGGCAGATGACCGAACGCGCGTCATTGCAGATGCATCACCTGGAACATCTGGTCGATCAACGCACCGCCCAGTTCAAGCAGGCCAGTGAAGAACTGCAACGGGAAATCGATGAGCGCAAGCAACTGGAAAGTCAGTTGGTGCAGTCGGAAAAACTTGCGTCACTGGGGCAAATGGCGGCGGGCGTGGCCCATGAGATCAATAACCCGATCGGCTTTATCTCTTCCAATCTCGGCACCCTCGACGGCTATTTCAAACAATTGCTCAGCGTACTCGATGCCTGGCAGACGCTTGGGCCCACGCCAGCCCCCGAGTCCGTGGCACAGCTTGAGCAATTGCGCAAAGACGCCGAGCTGGATTTTCTCCTCGAAGACATCCCGGTGCTGATCCGCGAATCCAAGGAAGGCATTGGCCGCGTCGGGCAGATCGTCAAGGACCTGAAAGACTTCTCCCGGGTCGATAGCCATCAGCAATGGCAGTGGGCCAATCTGCAACAAGGCATCGAGTCGACCCTGAACATCGTCGCCAGCGAACTCAAGTACAAGGCCGACCTGATCAAGGAGTATCAGCCCCTGCCGGACATCGAATGCCTGCCGTCGCAGATCAATCAGGTGATCATGAACCTGGTGGTCAATGCGGCGCAGGCCATGGGCCCCGAACGCGGCACCATCACCTTGCGCACCGGGCAACAACAAGACACAGCCTGGGTGGAAGTCGCCGACACCGGCGCGGGGATTGCGCCGGAGATCCTGCAGAAAATCTTCGATCCGTTTTTCACCACCAAACCGATCGGCCAAGGCACCGGGCTTGGCCTGTCCCTGTCGTACGGCATTGTGAAAAAGCACGGTGGCGATATTTCGGTACGCAGCGAACCGGGGGTAGGCACGACCTTTCGCGTCGAGTTACCGATGCGTCAGAGCCGGCCCGCTGCGTGAAGGCGCCTCAGGTCGCTTCCTGGAAATCCATTTCCGGCGGCTGCCGACGGAAGCCACCGGTGAGCACCGCGAGGTAAACCACACCCACCGCCAGCCAGCTCAAGCCCAGATAAATCGCCAGATGATCGAGGCTGACCATCAGCCACAAATCCGCGACCAGACCAATAAATGGAAAGAGCAGAAACAGCACCAGTTCACGCAGGCCTTTTTTCTCGCCGCCGATCCAGTAATGGAAGATCACCGAGAGGTTGACCAGACTGAATGCCAGGAACGCGCCGAAGTTGATGAACGACGTTGAAGTGGTGACATCGAGTTTCAGCGCCAGCAATGCCACCACGGCGCAGAGCAGGATGCTGTTGACCGGTGTGCCGAAGCGCGCGTGCAGCGTGCCGAAAAACGACTTTGGCAGAACGCCGTCACGGCCCATGGCGAACAGCAGTCGCGAGCCACTGGCCTGTGCCGACAGCCCCGAAGCGAACTGGCCGACAATCAGACCGATGAGGAAGATCGAGACGAACAGATCACCGCCGATGTTGCGGGCGATTTCATAAGCCGCCGAATCGACGCTGTCGAACTGGAACGACGGGTGCGCGATCTGCACAAAATAGGAAACGCCGACGAAGATCGCCCCGCCGATCAAGGTGATCAGCATGATTGCCCGTGGGATGGTGCGGCGTGGATCGCGGGTTTCTTCGGTCAAGGTGCTGACTGCATCGAAGCCAAGGAACGAATAGCAGGCAATCGCCGCGCCGCTCATGATCAGCGGCATGTGCATGTCGCCGTTGAAGAACGGTTTGACCGACCACAACGGCGTGCTCGCATCGCCGCCGATGTAGTGCACGCACAGCGCGACGAAAGCGATCAGCACGAGGAATTGCACCAGCATCAGCAAGGCATTGATGCCGTTGGCCAGTTTCAGGCCAATGATATTGATCGCGCTGGTGATGCCGATGAACGCCAGCACCCAGATCCATTGCGGGATCGACGGGAACGCCGAGGCCAGATAAGCCGCGCCGATCAGCCAGATCGCCATCGGCAGAAACAGGTAATCGAGCAGCACCGCCCAACCGGCGATGAAACCGAGCTTGGGGCTGATCGCCTTGCGCACGTAGCTGTAGGCGGAACCGGCGACCGGGAATGCGGCGGCCATGCGCCCGTAGCTCATCGCGGTAAAGAACATCGCGATCAGTGCCGCCAGATACGCGGCGGGGACCATGCCGGCGGTGGATTGGGCGAGGATGCCGAAGGTGCCGAGGACAATGATCGGCGTCATGTAGGCGATGCCGAACAGCACCACCGACCCTAATGAAAGGGTGCGTTGCAAACGAGCCATGGGCGACTTACTCCGAATTTTATTGGATTTATGGCAGAGCCGAGTTCGGCGAATGTTTTCGGCTTGGTTTTGTTGTTCTGGTGTGGCTTGAGTTTTTTGTTCGGCTTGAAATCTTTTCCCCCTCACCCCAGCCCTCTCCCCCAAGGGGGAGAGGGGAAAGGGAGCAGATCTCCATGGCTTTCAAATCCTGAGTTCGACTTGAATTCGCAGTTTCAAATCCTGAGTGCGACTCGGTATTTCAGGTCGGCTTACCTCGAACAATCAACTCGGTCAGTCCCCTCTCCCTCCGGGAGAGGGCTAGGGTGAGGGCAGCGGTTAACGGCATGGAATCAACAATTCACGAACACCATCGCCGTGCTCCACCACCTCCCCCGGCAACTTCAACCGCTGGTCATCCAGATAGCGGTAATCCTTGCGCGCAATCTCTAACCGGTCGAAATCCAGCTCAACGCTGAACGTCCCTTCTTCGCGTCCGGCCTCGAACAGCAGCGTACCCAGTGGATCCACCAGCGCACTGCCACCGGCGAACATCAAACCGTCATCCCCCGCCTCGACGCGATTGACCATCAACGCAAACGCCTGATTCTCTTGGGCACGGGCCATGATCGCGATGCGGTGAGTCGACGCGTACGGGTCCATGTTGCCGTTGGTCACGATCAGCAACTCGGCACCGAGTTGCGCCAAGGCACGGGCGGACTCGGGAAACTCGATGTCGTAACAAATCAGCAGGCCAACACGCACACCGTTCCACTCGCACGTGGCGTAACAGTCGCCGGCCTCGAACACGCCGCGATCCGACGCCCACAAATGCGTCTTGCGGTATTTCAGGGCGATGCCTGCCGGGGTGATCAGCAGCGTGGTGTTGTAGAAGCGACCGTTGTCGTTCTCGGCCATGCCGATCACCACGGCGATGTTGCGTTCGCGCGCGGCGGCCAGCACGGCGCTGACGGTCGGACCATCCAGCGGTTCTGCGGTGTGCGCGACGGTTTCGGCCGTCGGAAAGCCCATCAGGTGGGTTTCCGGGAACACGATCAGTTGCGTGTCGGCAGCGCACGCGGCAATCGCTGCAAGTGCGCGTTCGAGGTTATATGCCGTGGCATTGTCACGGCCCGCCAGTTGGGCGAGTTCGACTTTCATGGGGATTCCCTTGTTATGAGCATCGGGCGCTGAAAGATTGCCCGGTGGCTGTCTGTGGGCCAGTATGCGCAGCAAGCGAGCGGCCAGGGAATCACGCGGCCGGGGTAACCCGATAGGGGTAGATCGATGACACTTTCGTTTGACGACATCACCTGGCACCGCGCCGTCGGGCAATTGATCGACGCGCTGGACAAGCCGAACTTCTGGGCGCAAATGGTGCGTTTGCTCGACCAGTACGTACCGTTCGATAGCTGGGTGGTGCTGCTGTTCAGCGCCGATCAACACCCGCAAGTCTTCGCCGAATGCCCCGGCGAAGACGGCAGCCCTGACCCGTTGTTTCAGGATTATCTGCGCGGCCTGTACCTGCTCGACCCGTTCTACATCGCCTGTCGCGAGCAAACGCGCACCGGTCTGTATCGCTTGTCCGAGGTCGCGCCGGAGCATTTCGAGCTTACCGAGTATTACCAGCGATACTTTCGTCTGAATGTCGTGGCCGACGAAATCCAGTTCAATTGTCAGCTCGAAGGTGACCGCACGCTGTGTCTGTCATTGGGCAGTGAAAAACGTTTCACTGGCGAACATATCGCTCTGCTGTCATTGATCCAGCCTTGGGTGCTGGGCCTGCTGCGCCAACGACTACCCTATGAAATCAACGAAACCGTGGCCCTCGCCGCCGCCCCCGCACAAGCCGATTGGCGCGTGCAACTGGAGGCGTCGGTGCAACAACTCAAGGGCGCACAACTAACGGCCCGGGAGCTGGATGTAGGGCGTTTGATGCTCAGCGGTTGCTCCAGCAAAGAAATCGCCCGTAAGCTGGAAATCTCCGTAGAAACCGTGAAAGTCCATAAGAAACACATGTACAGCAAGCTGGGAATCAAATCCCAGTCCGAGCTGTTTTCGATTTTTCTTCAGGCACAAAACGCCTGATCGTTTGGTGAAGTGGCTTTTTGTGGGAGTGAGCCTGCTCGCGATGGCGTCGGGTCAGTCAAATCATTTGTAGCTGATATACCGCTATCGCGAGCAGGCTCACTCCTACAGGGGAATGTGTTTATCCCTGAATCTTCGCTGATTATTCCGAGTCCGAACCAAGGAAACCGTATGAGCCTGTCACTCCTGAGCCGCTACGCCTTCTTTGCCGTCTGCGTGATTTTCACCCTCGCCAGCCTGCCTTTCCTCGAACATGACTGGTTGTGGCCGATCACCGCCGTCACCGGCGTATTGAGCCTGATCGGTCTGTTCGACCTGCTGCAGAGCCCGCACGCGGTGCGCCGCAATTACCCGATCCTCGGCAACATCCGCTATCTGGTCGAAGGCATCCGCCCGGAGATCCGCCAGTACCTGCTGGAATCCGACAGCGACGCCCTGCCCTTCTCCCGCGCGCAACGTTCGCTGGTCTATTCGCGAGCGAAAAACGAAACCGCCGACAAACCGTTCGGCACACTGATCGATGTCTATCAATCGGGCTTCGAATTTATCGGCCACTCGATGCGCCCGGCCCCCCTGAGCGACCCGAGCAGTTTCCGCGTCACCGTCGGCGGCCCGCAGTGCAGTCAGCCGTACTCGGCCTCGGTGTTCAACATCTCGGCGATGAGCTTCGGCTCGCTCAGCGCCAATGCCATTCGCGCACTCAACCAAGGCGCGAAACTCGGCAACTTCGCCCACGACACCGGTGAAGGCAGCATCAGCCCGTATCACCGCGAACACGGCGGCGACCTGACCTGGGAGCTGGGCAGTGGCTACTTCGGTTGCCGCACCAGCGATGGCCGTTTCGACCCGGAACGCTTCGCTGTCCAGGCACAGAACCCGCAAGTGCGGATGATCGAAATCAAGATGAGCCAAGGCGCCAAACCCGGCCACGGCGGGATCCTGCCCAAGCACAAAGTCACCAGGGAAATCGCCGAAACCCGCGGCATCCTGATGGGCGAAGACTGCGTGTCACCGTCGCGCCACAGCGCGTTTTCCACGCCGCTGGAAATGATGCATTTCATTCAGCAATTGCGTGAACTGTCCGGCGGCAAACCGGTGGGTTTCAAGTTCTGCCTCGGCCACCCGTGGGAATTCATGGGCATCGCCAAAGCCATGCTGGAAACCGGCATCCTCCCGGACTTCATCGTCGTCGATGGCAAGGAAGGTGGCACCGGCGCAGCACCGGTCGAGTTCACCGACCACATCGGCGTGCCGATGCGCGAAGGCCTGCTGTTTGTCCACAACACCCTGGTCGGCCTGAACCTGCGTGACAAGATCAAACTCGGTGCCAGCGGCAAGATCGTCAGCGCCTTCGACATCGCCAGCGTGCTGGCCATCGGCGCCGACTGGGCCAACTCCGCACGCGGCTTCATGTTCGCCATCGGCTGCATCCAGTCGCAAAGCTGCCACACCAACAAATGCCCGACCGGCGTGGCCACGCAGGATGCTCTGCGCCAACGTGCACTGGTGGTGCCGGACAAGGCGCAGCGCGTGTTCAACTTCCACCGCAATACCTTGAAGGCGCTGGCGGAAATGCTCGCCGCCGCCGGCCTCGATCACCCCTCGCAACTGTCGGCCAAGCATTTGGTGCGGCGCATGTCGGCGACCGAGATCAAGTTGTTTTCGCAGTTGCACGTGTTCTTGAAACCGGGGGAATTGCTCACCGGGGAAGTGAATGGCGAGTTCTATTCGCGGATGTGGCAGATGGCGCGGGCGGACAGTTTTGAGCCGCAGGAAGTGGCCGCAGCCTGAACCTGAATGAAGCGTCAGTCTTTGCATCAGATCGACGCTTCAACTTTCACGCTCATGCAGCAGAAAAAAACGAAAAAAACAGTACCCCAACAACAGATTGACCAGGGTAAACACCACCACCGTCAGCAATCCCGGCAGGTCACGTGCATCGGCGAACGCACCGATGGCAAAACTGAGCGCGCCCATCACCGCGATAAACAGCAGATAGCCGAGCACCGATGTTCGGCTGTCGAAGGTGTACAGCATGTTCACGTAAAACGAGAACGCGGCCGCAACGCAGAAAGCAGCAAAATTGCTGGCGGCCTGGGTCAGCCCCACGGCGGTGCACAGGACGAAGAAAATCTGCCAATGGATCAATCCATCGGCGATTGCGATGACGGTCAAAGCTGAGAATCCCTTCATACCGGTGCCTCGTCCTTGCCTCATTTGGCGAGTTTTCAACCTAGGGCATGGACGGTGTTCGGTCTACTGTCAGAAATTACAGGTACAGGGCTTCATCCGACGAGTGGTCTTCGCGCTACCACTGCAGCAAGCGACCGTGTGGCGGTTCTTTCATGACGATGAAGCCGTAATCGCCAATCAGATAGATGCGGTAATTCAGGCTCTCTACCAACGGCGGATAGCCCAGATACCCGACATGCGTGGCATTGCGTCGCTCGCGTTCGGCGATCACGTTGGTGATACCGACTGACGGCAAGTTTTCCGCAAGCATGTAGTAATCGACGTTGAGCAAATAGCGCAGCACCGGCAGTTGCCTGTAGGTGCCTTCGGCACTGGCGAGCCAGCGATCGGAATAGTTGATTGCCAGGTAAATCCGCTTGGCCTGGCGCAGTTCTCGATGGGCTGCGATGTCGTGGCCGAGGCTGTACAAGGCACTCGTGGCGAAGGTTTTCTGCAGGGTCAGCACCCGACCATAGGCAAACGACAGTGACAGCGTCGCCAGCAGCGGGATGATCAGCAGCGCAGGCCATCGTTGACCGTGGGGCGCGAGTGCGAGATGGGCGAGATAGAACAGAAAAACCAGCAATACGCCGAAGCCCATCAGCGTGCGGGCGCCTTCATTGAAATCGCGGAATATGAGGGTGATACCCGGTACGAGCAGCACCAGCGCAATGATCAGCAGCGACACCGCCAACATCCGTTTGCGCACGTGGTGATGCCTGACCAAACGCACGCAACCTGCCAGTGCGCAGAGCAGCAATGCGCCGAATACCCACGTGTATCCCCCATGGAACAACAAAGCGACTTTTTCCAGCACCCGGCCAACATTGATGCCTGCTTGCAGCAACGGCCCGGCCTGCCACTTGAGCAATCCGGCTCTGCCAACGTCCATGAACGGATACGCAGTGACCGCGTAGATCGCCACGCCAAGCCCCAGTTGCGCCAGCTTGCTGCCAAACATTCGGAGAATGTCCATCGCGGGCATTCGATGATGAATCGCCCTGAGCCCTTCGACGCAACACAGACCGAGAAACACGTTGACGCTGATCTGATACAAGCCGAGGGCCAACGCCAGCAAAACCGCCGGCACCACCCAGCGCTGCGCCCGTGAAGGACTGCGAAAGGTGGTCGCATAAATCATCGCGACCAGGCTCAACGCCATGACCGGGCCGTCGTATTGATAAGACAGGTTCTGCAGCAGGAAAGGGTTGTACCAGAGCGGCAACGACACCAGACAACAGGCCAGCGTCGGCTCGCCGAAGTAGTGAAAGGTCAGGCGTGTCAGCGCCAGACTCATGACCACGTTGGCCAGCAACAACGGCAACGGAAAGATGTTCGGTGCCGCAGCGGTGAAGCTCAGCGCTTGATACAACCAGTCGCTGAACAACCGCCCTTGGCCAGCCCAGGCATTACCGGCCGCCAGCGTGCGCCAGTTATCGTCGATGTATGGAAAGTCGGCGAGGATCAGCGGCAGTACATACACCGAGGTCGCGAGCAGAAAAAACAGCACGATTTGACGTCGACTGAGTTCTCGTTCGAGACATTCGCCAGTCCTCATTGCTGCGCCTCTGTTCACTGCCGCGCGGGATTGGAAAGCACTAGAGCTTTGAACCTTCTCGCAGGCGTTGTATCGCTCTTTCAGACCGGCGGTGATGTCCCGCACAGCCTTGCCAGGCGATCAGTGGCACGGATAATAAAAAGCCCCGATCTCTCGACCGGGGCTTCGCTGTTTGCGCAGCTACCACTTACGACGCCGAACGCACCGCACCTTGTGATGCGTTGGTCGGTTGCAACTTGAACACGTAGAACAACACCGTCAGTAGCACCAGGAACGCCGGCCCCACATACAGCGCCACGCGGGTGTCGGGGAAGTACGCCATCAGGCCGACCACCAGCACCAGAAACGCCAGCGCAAAATACGAGCTGACCGGGTACAGCCACATCTTGTATTTCAGTGCCGCACGTTCGCTGGCGCTCAGGCCTTTGCGGAATTTCAGCTGGGCCAGCAGGATCATCACCCAGGTCCAGATCGCACCGAAGGTAGCAATCGAGGTCACCCAGACGAAGACTTTCTCCGGCACCAGATAGTTGAGCATGACGCCCAAGAGCAACACCGCAATCGACAGCAACAGCGCTCGACGCGGTACACCGTTATTCGAGGTTTTGGCAAAACCGGCCGGTGCCTGGCCGTTCTGCGCCAGGCTGTAGAGCATGCGCCCGGTGCTGAAGATGCCGCCGTTGCACGACGACAGCGCGGCGGTGATCACCACGAAGTTGATGATGCCGGCGGCGGTCTTGATGCCCAGACGCTCGAAGGTCATCACGAACGGGCTGCCCTGGGTGCCGATTTCGTTCCACGGGTAGATCGACAGAATCACGAACAGCGCACCGACGTAGAACAGCAGAATCCGCCAGAACACCGAGCCGATCGCATCGGGAATGGTCTTCTGCGGGTTCTTCGCTTCACCAGCGGTGAGGCCGATCATCTCGACGCCAAGGTAGGCGAACATGACCATTTGCAGCGACATCAACACACCGGTTACACCGTTGGGCATAAAACCGCCGTGGGCCCACAGGTTGGAAATCCCCAGCGCCACTCCGTCATTACCGAAACCGAACGCGATGATGCCGACGCCGCCGATGACCATGGCGATAATCGTGACGATCTTGATCAGGGCAAACCAGAATTCGAATTCACCGAAGGCCTTCACCGCGATCAGGTTGATCGAGCCCATGCTGATCAGCGCCGCGAGGGCCCAGATCCAGCGCGGCACATCGGGAAACCAGATGCCCATGTAGACGGCCACCGCGGTGATTTCCGCGACGCAGGTCACCAGCCACAGGAACCAGTAGTTCCAGCCCGTGAGAAAGCCTGCCAATGGGCCGAGGTAGTCTTGCGCGTAACGGCTGAACGAACCAGCCACCGGATTGTGCACGGCCATTTCGCCGAGCGCGCGCATGATTACCAGGATCGCCAGACCGCCCAGGATGTACGACAGCATGATTGCCGGGCCGGCCATTTCGATGGCCTTGGCCGAACCTAAAAACAGACCGACGCCGATACAGGCACCGAGCGCCATCAGGCGAATATGCCGTTCGCCGAGTTCGCGTTTGAGCGGACCGCCCTGAGCGGTGTCGCCGTGAGGCAGTTGATTGCCGACTGGCATAGGGGGTGCAACCTCGTCTTGTTATTGGATATGACCACCGAGTGTCGAAGCGTCGGCCGGTAGGCCTTGGCTGCTGTGAAACCGCGTCAGCTTCGTGGGCAAACGCGTCTTGCAAGACAACCTGCAAGATCAGCGGGACGTGCAGTATAAAAACCTTGTTGCAGGTCTTTTCACTCTATAAACCACAAGATTCAGCGGGAGTTGCCACAAATGCGCAAGCTGGTCGGGAAGATCAACTGGTAGCTATAGGAAAACTCGCCACTAAAAACGGCGGCGAGTATTGCACAACCTTGGTGCGTCGTCTTTTCATCGCGCGTTTTTATCCCCAGGAATCTGCCATCAAGCTGCGTTACTTTGCCGTGTCGGGGTGACCACGGTTTTCACGACTTTGGAACCGGTTCTGATGACCTTATCCTGAAAAAAAGCCTTGGCCACTCGGGTTGGCTTGTCAAAGAAACCGGGATCTTTAACGGAATATTGTGCAATGGTCGGGGCACCATACTGGGCTTGGTAGTGAAGCACCCATTCACCCGTAGTCCGCTCATATTTCATGTAAGCAAACCCCGTCAGAATCATGTACGCGTTGCCGTTTTCATCATTACGCATGCCGTAATCCGGAAACTCCATGGCGGCACTCAATCCCCAACCATGTTCGTGGCCGGGCAGATCGTTGTATTGAGCAGCTTCTTTGCCAGCTTCCACGTGTCTTACGCGCAGGACGTTTTCCCCCATCTGATCGACGATAAAAGAGCAGCCGCTGAACCCAGGTGTAAACACATGATCGGGCTCACCCCATCGAGGGTGAACGGGAATGTCGACATATCCTCCCTGAGGCGCCCAATACCCCGATAACGCATTGGTCTGATGTGGCAGTTCGTCAGGAGTGCTCCACACGCTGATAGCGTTGAATTCGCCTTCAACCACGCCGGAAGTTGTCATCCTTTGCATGGAAAAAATCATCTGCCCTCCTCCTTCGGCATGGGTCATTTGCGGATCTATCTTGCGGATATCCGACCAGAACTGGGACTTGAAAAGATCAGTGCTGATAGAAAGATTATCGAATTGCGGGGCCGCCAGTGCCTGATGAATATTCGTCGGCCTGCTGGTGAAAGGGACAAATTCAAACGGCCCCCAGTCGTAGGAAAGATGGCGAACATCGTTGAGCGTGACCACTTCGATCCGAGGCTCCCACAGACCGTTGGGCAAACGCTCGCGCTGGAAAGGCGGGCGCACCCAGACCGGCCTGCCAGAGGTACCTGGCAGCGGTTCGCCGGCGATGTCCGTCTCATGCGGATCACCGGTGATATTGCCGCCGAACAGCGACTGCGGTTGCCATTGATCCGGCGCCACTTGCCGATACCGGCGAGCCGCTAGTTCGTTGAAAGCGGAATCGACAAGGATCACGTCGACAACCTCGGCGTTAAGGGTGAAATCATTCTTGATGCGGTACACCGCGACCTTGCCACGTTCATCGATATTGCGAATATAGCGGCGCTGTCCGTCAGCACTTTGCAAGATCCCTTTGCCTGCCGGGCTGAGGCGGGACACTTCGGACGGCCTGACGGCATAGCGACGAAACTGCCTGTTACCGAACCCGGCAGGTGTCGGTTCAACTTTTGTCGAAGGAGATGGCAACGCATGTTGCCATTCGCCAGCCCCGTCTTGCTCAACCAGCGGTTGGTAAGCCCGCGGTTTGTGCGGATGAAGAATTCTCGATTGCCCGGTGGCCGGTTCGATGACTGTCTCGAAGACGCCGTCCTCGACCTTCACATAGTGCTTGGTGCCGAGCGCAAATTGATTCTGTGGATCAGGTTTCACGTCTGCCAACGAGACGTCGCTTCGATAAGGTGCCAGGTCAGGCTTCCACAAACGCTTCTGTCCAGCAGGCGTTTCAATCGGCGTGAACTCCGAATGAACGCCGGCCAACAACGGAAGAGACGCCACACCAATACCGATATTTTCCAGCACGTCGGTGATGTGTTGCCAACCGGCTTCCTTATCGCCCTTGCTGAGTTCCTCAAGCCCTTCCAGTACTTCGTCCATCATTTGCACGGCCGACACCCCGAGCATGACCAACCCCAATGGCGGGACGGCAAAAGACAGCACATTGAGTGCGGCCAGGCCGACTTCGAGGAATACCGAGAGCAAGGACTGCTCATCCCGCACGTCGGCATCGGCATTGGACACAGCAGCATCGCGGGCATCGCTGAAAATCCGCTGGTTGAACTCGCGCTGCAATGTTGTCCAGATGTCATAGTGCTGGGCCCATGGATCACCCGATGGGTCCATCACCCTGAGCTGCAAAAGAAAATCGGGCTGATGTTTTTGCCGACGGGTTTCGTGATCCCACAGCCGTGGCTTGCCTGACGCCGTTGGAACCTCTTCGGTAAAGCTGTAGTAGAACGTCGAACGATCCTTGTAACGCATGAACCGGCTGAAGAACTGTTGATAGGCCGTTGGCGCTTTGGGCGAGTCACTTTCAGCGCGACGCACGAACTGTTCGATCAAACGGGCCTTGAGTGCCGTCACTGTTGCGTAGTGCTTGACGGGATGATCGGGATCGTCAGGAATGTAAGCGATGAAACCGTTATTGGCGTAACCGTCAACGGTCGGCAGCAGGTCGTCCAGAATGCTTTCATCGTCCGGGTCGGCGATCTCGAAAATGATACAGCTGTGCACGGGCAACTCATTGAAACTCAAGCTGCGATACCACAGCGTCTTACCGTCTACGTGAACGGGTTCCTTCCCTTCGACACTCGACATCAACGCTTCAAAATGTTCCCGGCGAATATCACCCTTACATAAAGCAATGTAACTCGCTGCCTTCAGCGCTGCTTTCTGGTAGTTGACGAACAGTTTATTCAGCTTGTCCCGAGCACTGCTGTCATCCCAGCGCAGTGCAGTATGCAAATGGGCCTGATACTGTTTGCCGATATCAAGCAGCCTGCACAACTCAATAAACTCATGAACACCAAGTCCGACCTCGACAGTCCCCCTTCCAGACGCCGTCATATAGCAATTCGGCTTGAAGAAGAACATTGCCTTTTTTTCAGCCGGACAGTTATGCAGGGCGGCGTCAAGCAGCGAAGCGGGCGCAACTTGCGAGGTGTGAAAATCACTTTTACCGGACAAATCCACCTGCACCCGATTGACGTCCAGATCCAGGCCGGACCTTTCCTTGATGGCCCTTGTCAGCAATGGTGCGGCGAATTCATGAGGTGTTTTCACCGATGCCATGGCGTTATTCAGCAACGTGTGCGCCGTCACACTTTCTTCTATCAGGCGTTGAGCTTCTTCGCGTTGTTTCGGCGACGCACTCTTTAACCATTGCGGTGCATTGGCATCAAAACCTTTTAACATCTCCAGATTTTCTTTTGACATTTTCAACAGTGGTGAAGGCGTTGCGGCGGCAACAATATCAACATGTTCGGCAATACTAAAAACCTGACCACGAAATTCAAACATGGCGTCATCCCAGACAAATAAAATTGAGCGCCGAGTTAACACCAAAACATTCAACAGCCGAAGTTCTCGAGTACTACCAGACTTTAGCAACTTGAATACATAAAAATAACCGCTGCTAAAAAGTTACACGTGTGTTTTTTTGATGCGAAGTCTCTCGACCCGCCCACATCGCATCGCATGTTCCGTGCCGTACCTCCCGGCCGCCCGCGACCGCACATTTTTTTCACCAGCGCCAACCACCGTCTAAGCTTCAGACAAGTCCGATCAATCTGCGTGAATGGATCAATCGACTATGGGCGCTTTGTGGCAAACCGATTCGAGTAAAGCCGTGGTTCCGACTGAACGTGTGGATGATCAAGCGCCTGTCCCTGAAAAACCTCGCCGCAGCCGGCACGGGTGGAAGGCTTTCTGGTTATTGCTGCTGATTATCGCAATCGTGGTAGGGCTGGCGGCTGCCAAGGAGATGCGTACCTCTCGTTTCCAGTCCCGCGAACTCAGCCAGTATGCGGCGTCCCTGACTTACAAGCTTGAGCCGGGGCCCAGCGAAGCGATCCGTTATCCGGGTAACGGGCCGTTCGATATGCGCCTGGGTTACAGCGCTCTCGATGAATTTTTGCCGCGTCTGCTCAAGCGCAACTATGTCGTGACCGAGCAGACGCGTTTTTCGCCCGCCCTGCTCAGCTACACCGACAAAGGCCTGTTCGTGCCGTATTCGGAGAAGATCCAGGCCGGACTGTCGATCACCGATTGCCGCGCCGCGCCGCTGTACAAGTACAACTATCCGCAACAACTGTATTCGAATTTCGCGGCCATCCCGCCGGTGGTGGTCAGTAGCCTGTTGTTCATCGAAAACCGCTTTCTGCTCGACACCAAACAGCCGTTGGCCAACCCGGCCGTGGACTGGCCGCGGTTCGGTATGGCCGCGTGGTCGCAAGTGGCCAAGTTGCTGCACCTGCCGGGGCAGTCGGCCGGCGGCAGTACTCTGGCGACACAGCTGGAGAAATATCGGCATTCACCGGATGGCCTGACCGTGTCCGGTGCCGAGAAGATTCGCCAGATGATTTCCGCCAGCGTTCGCGCTTATCAACCTGGCCCGCAAACCCTCGGTGCACGGCAAAACATCATTCGTGACTACCTCAACAGCGTGCCGCTGTCGGCAGTGCCGGGTCACGGTGAAGTGCATGGCATGGCCGAAGGCTTGCGCGTCTGGTACGGCACCGACTTCAATAAAGCCAACGAACAGCTGAACAGCCCGGCGAGCGACCCGAAAACCATGGCGGAGAAAGGCCTGGCCTTGCGCGAAATGCTCTCGCTGATGATCGCCCAGCGTCGGCCGTCGCATTACCTGACCAAGGGCCGCGAAGAACTCGTCGACCTCACCGACAGCCACTTGCGCCTGCTCAAGCAGAACGGCGTGATCGACACAGCCCTCGCCGATGCCGCCCTGGCCAGCACCGTCAGCTATCGCGACTGGCAGACCCAGCCGACCCTCCAGCCAATTGAAACCAACAAAGGCATCAGTGTTGCCCGCAGTCGTCTGGCAAGCATGCTCAACCGCCCGCTGTACGACCTCGATCGCCTCGATCTTTCGGCCACCAGCACCCTGCAAGGTGACCTGCAAACCCAGGCCACCGCCTACCTGAAAAAACTCGCCGACCCGGCCTACGCTGGCGAAATCGGTCTGCTCGGTGAACGCCTGCTGACACCCACCAGCACCACTCAGGTTCGTTACAGCTTCACCCTGTTCGAACTGACCCCGGACGGCTCGCGCGTGCGGGTGCAGACCGACAGTACCGATCAGCCCTTCGATATCAACGAAGGCAGCAAGCTCGAACTGGGCTCCACGGCAAAGATGCGCGTGCTCACCACTTACCTGCAAATCATCGCCGAGTTGCACGACAAGTACGGCGCCATGAGCGTGCCGGAACTGAAAAAAGTCGATGTACCGGATCAGGACCGCCTCAGCCAATGGGTCATCGATTACCTGATCCAGAACAAGGATCACGACCTGTCGAAGATGCTCGGCGCCGCACTGGACCGCAAATACTCGGCCAGCCCCGGCGAGGCGTTTTTTACCGGCGGCGGGCTGCACGTATTCCACAACTTTCGCAAGGAAGACAACGGCCGCCTGCCGACCCTGCGTGATGCCCTGCGTGAGTCGATCAACCTGCCGTTCATTCGCCTGATGCGCGATGTCGTGCGCTACGTCACCTATTCCGGCCCCAACAGCAGCGCCGAACTGCTCAAGGACGACCGCGACCCGCGGCGTCAGGAATACCTGGCGAATTTCGCCGACCGCGAAGGCACCTCATTCCTGCTCAAATTCTGGAAAAAGTACAAAAACAAAGACACCCAGGCGCGTCTCGAAACCTTCCTCGACAGCATGCGCCCGACGCCGATCCGCATGGCCGCCGTACACCGCTACCTGCTGCCCAATGCCAGCCAGGAAGACTTCAACAGTTTCGTGCGCTCGCACCTAAAAGGCGCCAAGCTCACCGAGAAGCTGACCGACGACCGCCTGATCAGGCTCTACGACGCCTACGGCCCGGGTACCTACGACTTGCCGGATCAGGGCTTCATCGCCAAGGTGCACCCGCTCGACCTGTGGCTGATGGGCTATCTGCTGAGCAACCCGGACGCGACGTTCACGCAGATCGTCAAGGCCAGTCACTTCGAACGTCAGGAAGTCTACAGCTGGCTGTTCAAGAGCAAACACAAGGGTGCTCGCGACAGCCGCATCCGCACCATGCTCGAGATCGAGGCATTTCTGGAAATCCATCAGCGCTGGCAGCAAGTTGGCTACCCGTTCGATCATCTGGTGCCTTCGCTGGCCACCGCCATCGGCAGCTCCGGCGACCGTCCGGCCGCACTCGCCGAGCTGATCGGCACCATCCTCAACGACGGCGTGCGCATGCCGACCCTGCGCATCGACAGCCTGCACTTCGCTGCCGACACACCGTACGAAACCCGTCTGGTGAATGACCCGCATGTCGGCAAACGGGTAATGCCATCGGAAGTCGCCAATGCCATGCGCGAAGCACTGTCGCAGGTGGTGGACGCCGGTACGGCGAAACGTGTTTCCGGCAGTTTCAAACTGGCCGATGGCAGTCCGCTGGCCATGGGTGGCAAGACCGGCACCGGCGACAACCGGATCGAAGCCATCGGTTCGGGTGGACGTATCCTCAGTTCGAAGTCGATCAACCGCACCGCGACCTTTGTGTTCTACATCGGCGATCACCATTTCGGCACCCTCACCGCGTTCGTTCCGGGACGCTCGGCGGAGAACTTCAAATTCACCTCGGCCCTGCCGGTGCAGGTGCTCAAGGGCATGGCGCCGATTCTGACGCCTTACCTGCAACCGGGCAGCGACTCGCAATGCCGTCCGGTGGAGGCACCCCGCGTAGCCATGACCGGCCCGTTGCAGCCGTTAGCGAGGTAACAATTCGTGTCAGGTATTTCTGATTCAGGGTGACGTTTTTTCTCGCTCGCGGGTGGTATCCATGTATTTTTCAGATTCGAATTTTCGTCGGGTTAGCGCCCCGTATCGCCACTTGCCCGCTGATCTTTGAACTTTTGTTTTACCCCCTCGCAGGTAGGCTGATCATTCCTCCAACAATCAAGGATGATTGGCCATGTCTGATTCCCCCGTGCCTGCAGCAACACCGGACAAAGGGCGGCACTACGACTTTATCGCCAGCGCAATCGATGACAACTTCAAGACCGCCACGGTCGCTCGAGGCGAGGCACTGGCGGCGACGCCACTGAACGCCCAAGCCTGGTACGCCAACGCACCAACTGCCTATCTGGAAAAGCTCAGAGTCGCCAATATCAAAGCCTGGGGTTCGCAGAACGAGGTCGACCGCTTGCTGGCCAGGATCGACCTGACCGCCTTCGCCACCCCATTGCTGCAGGCCATGCTCAAGGAACGCTACGGCATTGAATTGACCAGCGACACCGACAGCGATAGCGACATCGAGCGAACGTGGCTGCGCCTGTACATGCCAAAAAGCAATCCCTGGTATGCGTTCAACCTCTCCGACGGCGTCACCGCCCGGCAGGTATCGCTGCTGCAAGCCGCCCTGCACAACTTCGCCAGCAACGAGCAGGTCGCGGACGGTTCGGACTTCATCAGCAAACCCGACAAACTCGGCAACTTTGATGTGCTGCCGATCAGACAGACGATGAGCATCCGTCAGTTCCAGGCGCTGTGCCGGGAACTGGACATCGGCGCACAGTACAAAAAGCACCTCGAAAGCTACCTGCTGCCTGATGAACCGGTCGCGAAGGCGGTGCTGCAACACAAAGTGACGCAAAGCCAGAAAGATGCCCTGGCGGTCGCCGCGCACATTGCGTTGCTCACCCACGACATCGAGTACGACGCCTACAAAACGCTGCTCGCGCTGGCCGAGGGGCAGACCCGGCTGATGCTCAACGGCCGACGGCAGCAATGCTGCGACCTGTCGATGCTCGGTACGCGCCTGACCGGCATCCTGCTGCTGATCCCGGCGGTGCGCGACAGCCGCGGGATCAATCGATTGATTGCCTACCTGCCCAACGACCCCGATCATCCGCTCAAGGAATATCCGTCGCCGCAGGCTTTCCAGGCCGAGCTGGCGCGCCAGTTGCGCGAAAACAAAGTCAGCGCCGTGACCAGGCAAAGCTACCAGCAGTACTTCAGCCAGTTTGTCGACCAGCAGCAGCGCGGACACTTTTTTGCCGAACTTGAGCAACGCCTGTTTATCGTCAGGTATCACCAGAAAGAGTATCCCGACGACAGCCGCCCGGCATGGCGCAAGGACGATGTGGCCAAGCCGCAACTGCGGTTGCAGCACGTGCCGCTGGCACCCGACTACTGGACACACGCCTACCAGAAGAAACTCGACAAGATCCTCAACGATGCCCGCGAACTGGCCGTGTCCACCGCCGATGCCGACAGCAAGGCACGCTGGGCCTGGTGGGACAACTTCAAGAAGATCGTCTCGGACATCTTCAATGCCGCACTGTTGATCGCCACACCGTTCGTGCCGGGGCTGGGCGAGTTGATGATGGTTTACACGGCTTACCAGCTCACCACCGACGTCATCGAAGGGTTGGTCGACCTCGCGCAGGGGCTCTGGCAGGAAATGGGCGAACACATCATCAGTGTGGTCACCAACGTCATTCAACTGGCGGCATTCGGCGCCGGCAGCCAGATCGGCGACGCTTTCAAGTTGAAGCTGTCACCGCTGGTCGAAGGCATGAAACCGGTGAAACTGCCCAATGGCAAACCGGCGCTGTGGCACCCGGATCTGGCGCCTTACGAACAAACGAAACTGATGCTGCCGGCCGCTTCGAAACCCGACGGGCATGGCCTGCATCAGATGGGCCGCGAAACCCTGCTGCCATTGGAAGGCAAACTCTACAGCGTCGAAAAAGCCTCGACACAACCGACCTCGAAAACGCACCGGATCAAACACCCGTCACGCCCCAACGCCTACCGGCCGAAGATCGAGCACAACGAGCATGGTGCCTGGCTGCACGAAGCCGAAAGTCCGCACGACTGGGCGGATCAGACCCTGATGCAGCGCCTGGGCCACAACGTCGAACGGTTCACGCCCACTGAGCTTGAGCAGATCCGCATCAGCAGCGGCACCGCCACCGATGCGTTGCGCCAGATGCATGACCAAAACAGCCCGCCGCCACCCTTGCTGGCCGACACCATCAAGCGCTTTGGCACGTATGACGACGTCCAGCGATCAAGCACCCACATTCGCGACGGCCAGCCGCTTGCCCCCGACGCCGTCTGGTTTGAACCCATTACCACCGGCTTGCCCGGATGGCCTCGCGAGCGGGCGTTGCGAGTGTATGAACATGCCGATTTGCGCGGGCACTCACGCCAATACGGCAACCCCGCCGCGACGGAGGCGAACACCCTGAACATCAGCCACGCAGAGCTTAACAACGGCGAATTGCCCGAACGCCTCGCAGGCTTTCTCGATGATGCCGAGTGCAAGGCCCTGCTCGGTCGTGACGTGGCGGCTGCGCAACGTCCCCAGGCCCTGCGCGATCTTTTGGCCGAGGCGGTGCTGGCCCGTCGGGGCGAGGTGGCCGAGCGCCTGTACCAGGCTGGCGAGCGGTCGAACAAGGCCGATATCCGCGTGGTGCAACAGACATTCCCTCAAATGCCGCTGACGCTGGCGGAAAAACTCCTGACCCAGGCCAGTCCTGCTGAAGTGCAGCGTATCGTCGATGACAACCGCTTGCCGCTGCGGATCAAGGCTCAAGCCCGGGAACTGAATTTCGAAGCCTCCACTGCTCGTGCCTATGAGGGTTTTTATCGCGACGACAGCGTGGTGCCCGACACCGAACGGCTGGCACTCAACGCACTCAAGGTGCACACCGATACCTTCGCCGATCTGCGCATTGAAGTGCGCGATGGCGTCCATGATGGTCCGTTGCGTTGCAGCGCGGGGGCGGATGACGCCACCCTTGTACGCCGGCTCGTCCGCAATGAACACGGCCAGTACGAGGTGCTGGATGGCAACAACCGCGCCCTTCATGAACCCAGTGATTTTTATCAGGCCACGCTCGATGCCCTGCCCGAGGGCAAACGCACGGCACTGGGCGAAAAAGGCGCCGATGCTGGCCGGTTCAAGTCGTGGATCATGGAAACCACCGCAGCGCCGAGCGAGCGCAGAACCTTGTTGGCCGAACCGCCCATTCGCCGGGTAGCGACAGTTGAAACAGAAACGCTGGTGCGCGGCTGGCCGACATTCTTCGGTGAGCTAACGCCAGAGCAGAGGATCAAAAAGCTGTACCCAAAGATGAACGAAAGGCAGGTCGAGACGTTCATCAAGGTGCTCAAGCGCAACGGCGGTCACGAAGAGGCCATCCAGCGACTGGAGAACGATCGCAAGTCACTGAAAGACATCTTGCAGCGGTGGCGTGACAGCTATCGTCAGGACACCGACAGTTACGGAGAAACCATTCCAGGACCACCCGGAGAATACCTGCACAATGGCGGACGGTATCTCGAGGAGCGCTTGCTCCAGTGTTTCGAACGCCAAAGCGAGATATTCGGTGAACGCCGCAACCATCCGGAACAGGGCTACGCCCTGGACTTGTCCGCCGATTTTTCCGGCCCCGACCTTGAAAAATGGTGGCGGGCGCTGCGCCAGCAACCGGGCATCGACCTGCACCTGGCCCGGATCAGAGCCCTGAACCTCGACAACGCAAACTTTTCCAAAGCCGCCGATGGCTTGCTGAGCAGCTTCCCGCATCTGAATCAACTGAGCGCTCGCCAGTGCGGGCTGACTCAAGTGATACCGGCGATTGGCAGGATGCGTCAGCTTCGGGAGCTGGATCTGGCCGATAACAAAATCAGCCTGACCAGCCCTTCCGACGAGCCGTTCGGTGAGCTGACACAGCTGCAAACGTTGAACCTGAACGGCAACCCCTTGCGCCATCCACCCGATATCGGGCGGATGGATCGGTTGAATGAGCTGAGTCTGGCCAACACCGATATCCAGACCTGGCCCCAAGGTCTGTTCAAGGTCGGTGATATGGACACACCGCGTCTGCGCAGTTTCATGCTGGACATGCGCCAGGCGCCGATCGATACCCTGCCGCAGGTCACGCCCGGCTCCGACCAGGCGTTCATCCTCAGCCGGGCGCGATTCGATCCGGGCAGGCTTGCCCCTCTCGACCGGATCCGTTACGGCGACTACCGTGAGTCCACGGGTTTGACCGCACAGCAAGTGATATCACCCGCAGCCGGCAATGAGCTTTCCTATTGGCGAGATCTGCCCAAAGACCATGGGTTCAGCCCCTCGGCGCAACTCGCAAAGTACCGCGAGGAGTCCTGGCATGACGTGTGGGCAGAGCCCGGCTCCGAAGGTTTTTTTGCTGTCATCGCCTACCAGAAAAAAAACGGGTTCTACCAGAACGCAGCGTCACGTCCCTACCTGACCAGGCGGGTCTGGGAAATGATCGATGCAGTCGCCGTTGATTCGCGACTGCGCGCAAAACTGTTCAGCGAAATCACCTCGCCACAAGACATCAACAATGCCGGCGCCCAGCTTTTCAACGCCATGGGCATCGATGTGTTGGTGGCCAAAGCCTACGCCGAGTCGCCATCGGTCGAGGTGCTGGACGACAAACTGGTCCGGTTGGCCCATGGCGCTGCGCGTCTTGACCGAATGAGCGACCTGGCCAACGAGGAGGTCAGCCGCCAGGCACAAAGAACCCGGCTGGATCCGACGCAACCGCCACCGCATGAAATGAACGTGCATATCGCATTCGAGACAGGACTGGCCGAACGCCTGGAATTGCCCTGGCATGCCGAAAACATTCCTTTTCAACCAGCCTCGGGTGTCAGCAAAAAGACCATCGATGCTGCCTACGACGCAATCATCAAACGTGAAGCCGGCGATGGGTTGGTCAACGGCATGATCGACTTGTACGGCGATGCCTTCTGGGAGCGTCATTTGCGCAACACCCACCCGGATCGTTACGCGACAAACGACATGCATGCCGCGAACAAGATCAGTCTGCTCGATGAATTGCGCCAGGCGCAGGCGCAATGGGTCGACGAAAGTGATCTGTCGCGCCTGAACCCGCTCGCCCGTCGAATAATGCTTCTGGCAGATCAATTGCAGCTTGCCCACGTTGAGGTCTTCAGCGGCGAAAAAATGAGCCAGGCCCGTTACGACAGACTGGTGAAGGACATCGGTTATGCCCGCAACGATTTATCCCGACAATTGACCCGCCAGGCGCTGAGCCGGGCCGGACTCTGAATCTCGAACCAGGCCAGCCCCTTTCCCGGGGCTGGTGACCTCAGCCCACCTCCGAATCCCAGATCACCATGACGTTGCCGGAATAGCGGCGCGATGTTCCCTCCTTGATCATTTCATCCACCGCGTCACGGGCCACTTCGAAATGCAGCGTGCCGACCTTGCGATCCAGATAGAACCCGGGCTGAAACAACTCGGTGCCACTGCCATCGCGCAGCAACCGGCGGCGATTGACCGGCTGCCCCGCGCCATCGGTCAACCCGTTGGGCAGGCTGACGCTGACTTCCAGCGGTGCCTCATGGCCGGCGTTCGCTTCCCACAGCGCGCAGTTGTTGCCCATGACGTACTGGCATTCGATGCTCATCTTGAAGCGGCTCGATGCCGAAATCGTGAACGTCTGGTCGCGCATCAGCCGGGTCGGCTTGCGCCCCTGATTCAGCCAGGACTGCCAGCCCCCGAGCGGCTCCAGCACCACGCGGTTGCCGCCGGGAGGAATATCGACCTTCATGGTGTGCGTGACCTTCAGATTGAAATTGAGGGTCAGCATCGAGTCGGACGGGATCATCACATCGCCCATGTCGAAATCCAGGTTCGGGCCGACGGTGTAGGTGATGGAACCGGTGTAGTCGCCCGATTCCATCTTCAGCGGATCCGGTGTGCGCAGTTCGTAGGCATAGCCGAAATACAGGTAGCGCATGGCCTGCGGAATGTCGAACAGCGCCTTTTTCGCACAGGTCCCGGCCCCTTCCGGTACTCTCCAGAAACTGTTGTAGCCCGAGGGGCCGGCGCTGTTCCATCCGACGCCCTGGCAGGGCGGCGGAGCATACGTCCAGCCACCGCCTTCCCACAGCTCGTCCCACCAGCCGCCTCCGGTCAATTCGTTCACCGGTCGCGGCAACGCCAGTTCGTGACCGATCCCGGCAATCCTGATCTGCAATTTGTGCGTATCGCCTGACGAATGGGTGACTTGCACATCCCGCCAATCCGACGGAATCCGCGCCATGCCGCCCTGACGCGGATCGGTATGGTTGGCCAGAATCGGCGCATTGGCCGCGAACGGAATGCGCGCGATCAGACTGAACAGACCGATCGGTTCACAAGCCTGCGGGATCTGGCGACAGAACCCCTCGGACGGCGTCTGGTTCTTGAACTGATTTCGTTGCGGGTTGGCAAAGTCCGGTTCGAAAGTGGCGTCAATGTCATGCACTTCAGCCGATGCCGCACCGGCCACCAGCGTCAGCACCAGACTGCTCCACGCGCTGCGCTTTGTCAGGCGCAGACACCTTCTGAACACATTACCCATGGTCGTTCTCCATAATGACCTCGGAACATCCGAAGCTTCCCTGTCAACACGGCACAATCGCCAATTCGCCTAACTCACTTCCGAATCCCAGATCACCGTGACATTGCCCGAATAGCTGCGGGCATACCCGTCCTTGAGCATTTCATCCACCGCATCACGGGCCACCTCGAAATGCAGCGTGCCAACCTTGCGATCGAGATAGAAACCCGGCTGAAACAACTCGGTACCACTGCCATCGCGCCACAACCGCCGGCGCTTGACCGGCTGCCCGGCGCTGTCAGTCAGGCCGTTGGGCAACGTGACGCTGACTTCCAGCGGGACACCATGGCCAGCGGTCGATTCCCATAGCGCGCAGTTGTTGCCCATGACGTACTCGCATTCGATGTTCATCCTGAAACGGCTCGACGCCGAGATATTGAACGTCTGATCGCGCATCAGCCGGGTCGGCTTGCGCCCCTGGTTCAGCCAGGATTGCCAGCCCCCGAGCGGCTCCAGCACCACGCGGTTGCCGCCGGGAGGAATATCGACCTTCATGGTGTGCGTGACCTTCAGATTGAAATTGAGGGTCAGCATCGAGTCGGACGGAATCATCACATCGCCCATGTCGAAATCCATGTTCGGGCCGACGGTGTAGGTGATGGAACCGGTGTAGTCGCCTGCATCCATCTTCAGCGGATCCGGTGTGCGCAGTTCGTAGGCGTAGACGAAATACTGATAGTTCATGCCAACAGGAATATCGAACAATGCCTTTTTGGCGCAGGTACCCGCCCCCTCCGGAACTCTCCAGAAGCTGTTGTAACCATGGTGGCCCGCCGTAACGGTACCGACCCCCAGGCACGGTGGCGGAGCATAAACCCAGGCGCCACCCTCCCACAGGTCATCCCACCAGCCGCCTCCGGTCAATTCACCGACCGACAACGGGAACCCTGCTTCGTGACCAATACCGGCAATTCTCACCTCGACAATGTGTGTATCACCGGAAGCGTTCGTCACCGAAACCGTGCTCCAGTTGGACGGCACTTTGGCCATGCCGCCCCGACGCGGATCAGCATGATTGGCCTGAATCGGTGCATTGGCCGCGAACGGAATACGCGCGATCAGGCTGAACAGACCAATCGGCTCACAAGCGCCCGGCACTTGGCGACAAAAGCCCTCGGACTGTGTCTGATTCTTGAACTGATTCTTCTGCGGATTGGCAAAGTCAGGCTCGAAGGTCGCGTCAATGTTGTGCACTTCGGCCGCTGCCGCGACGCTGAACAACGTCAGCAAACCAATCCATGGCCGGATGCCCGGGGCGCTAAAAAAACTCAAGGGCGTTCTCCAAAAATATACCGATACCAGCGCTACACGCGCCGGTTCACTCGCCCGGCGCTCGGGCACTGAACAGCAGCAGCACGTTGCCGGCGTAATCACCGGCGCGGTAACCGCCCTCCGGTCTGATCGGGTCGATTTGCAACAACACCCGACTGCCCGCGGCGGCCTCGGCCTGTGACACCACCTGGCGCGGCGCCATCTCGGCGCTCAACTCCACCTCGTTGAAGGTCACGCGCAGTCTGATATCGTCCGCCGGCCGACCGTTGGAAAGGTAGGGCGCGGACTCCAGGCGCGCCTCAATCGCACCGGTGTCGTGGCGCACGTCAAAGTATTTGCGCACACTGCTCAGGCTTGAGGTCGGGTGGTTCCAGTGGAGCTGCTGCGGCCGGTGAATCCAGTCCGGCTCCGCCGGAATGATGTAGAACGCTCGGCTGGGGACGTTCAGTGTCACTTCGAAGGTGTGTTCTTCCCGAGCCGCCCAGGCCGCGTCGCTGGTCAAAGCCGCCGCGGCAATCAGCGCGACGACGGTGCATTGCTTGATCATGTTGGTTACCCGTAGCGTTCAATGAAAAGCAGACCTAGCGGCTGCTGACCGTCAGGTTCTTCTTCTCGCTGCCCTCGATCAGAAAGAAGCGGTACGCACGGCCCTTCTCCTTATCGAAAGCGAAGGTTTTGCCCGCCAGCACATGGTGTTTGGTGGTCGCGCCGCAGTCGGTTTCGTTACTCAGCGAACAGCTTTTGAACTCGTCGACGATCACCACGGTATTGCCGTCATTGCGCAGTTCGTAGCGACTGGCGGTTTCATTGATCGCCGTGGCGAAGCGTGCTTCCTTGGGGCGGACAAAAAACACCGTGCCAAAACCGGTCATCACGTTGACCCCGGCCGTGAGTGCCTTTTTGTAGTCTTCACGCTCTTCCTGGCTGACTGCGAACTCGTCTTCTTTTTCCGGCACCACCGGCACGAACCGCACGCGGAAGTAACGCTCGCGATCGCGTTCGCCCATGTACAGCAAGCGGGTGCCCTGCATTCCCTGAGCCGGCACGATCAGCCGCGCCGGACTGGCCATCAAGCCGTTGCGCGAGGCGCCGTCGGCAGCGTTCTGAACCGGGATTTCCGTCGGTGTGCCGTCGGCACCGTAGACAATCTCCAGCACGTTGACCTTGACGAACGCAGTGGCGTCACCGCTGTTGAACACCCGTTTCAGGTAGGTACTTTTATCGGCATCCAGATAGTCGTACACCGTACCGACATTGATCTGCGGCCCGGCCTGCGCCGTCAGGCAAAACACGCTGAGCACGCCCAGCAAAAAACCACGGTTCATCGTCTTCAACTCCATGAAAAAAGGAAAAAGGCCCCGGCCTGCACGTTCACACGTCCGAGTCCCAGATAACGGTGATATTGCCGCTGAGCGTGTCGGTGAAACCCGGCCGCAAAAGAAAGTCGATGGCATCCCTGGGCATCTCGAAACGCAATGAACCGGCCTTGCGGTCCACATAAAAACCCGGTTGAAAAGGACCGACCCACGTGTTGTAAAGCAGCTTGAGCTGGCTCACCGTGCGCCCCATGGGCCCATCGATGCCGGCGGGCAGCGTGAGATAGGTTTCCACCTCGGTGACATTGCCTCTGGGGCTGCGCAATTTGCAGCGCGTGCCGCCCGTGGAGTCGCACAGGATCATGACCTTGAAGCGCGATGAGGCGGAGATGTAGAACAGTTGATCGCGAAAGATGCGTGTCGGCGGGCGGCCATTGTCGACCCAGCGCATCCAGCCGCCCTCGGGTTCGAGCAGCACTTTGTTGCCGCCCGGCGGCAGATCGACCTTGAGGGTGTGCTGCACGTCGAGCACGAAATCCAGATTCAGGCTGCCATCGTCCGGCGCCATCAACGGCCCCAGATCGAAATCGCCGCCGTTGCCGATGGAATACGCCAGCGAACCGGTGTAAAGGCCCGATGACATGCCTAACGGATTGGGCGTGCGCAACTCGTAGGCGAAATCCAGATTGTTGAAGTACATCGATGGAATGGTGAACGCGGCAATCTTGGTGCAGGCCGTTTCCACCGGCGTTTTCCAGAAAAACCGGTAGTAATTGGGCGTAAAGAAACCGACACCGCTATAGATACAGGGGGCAGGAGCATAGACCCAGCTGCTGCCGGTCCAGAGTTTCTGATGGCCATCAAGCGGGTCGCTCACGCCCACCAGATTGGCCGCGGTGTCGCTCAACACAAATGTCGAACCGATGCCGATGATGCGGATTTCGACGGTTTCGGTTTCCTGTGTCTCGGCATTGGTCACCGTCAGTTGCCGCCAATTGGCCGGTGCCTTGACCGTCACAGCGTCACCGGGCTGGAGAGTGCGGGTGGACTCGAAACGAATCGGAAATTGAATACTGAACATGCGGTTATCGGCGCACTCGCTCGGGGCAGCCTCGCAATACCCGCTGTTCGGCGTTTGGTTGATGAACACGTTTTTGCTCGGCTGCGACGGATCAGGCTGAAACAACGCGCGGATCTCCTGGCTCGCCGCCTCGGCGGCCGGCATCGCCAATGCCAGACAGAGGCCCAGGCCATACGTGGATCTGTTCATCGATTCAACCCGCCTTCTGTGCGGTGGCACTGACGTCAGCCACGGTGTCCGGCGTACAGCGCAGATCGCCGATCATCAGTACATTGTTTTCACTGCGGTACTGGTTGGCGTCGAGGCGGAACTGACACAGCAACCGATTATCGCGACGGATTTCGAGGGTCGGCGAACCGGCGTTCATTTCCATTGAAAAGAACCCGTCGACCTCGGTCACGCCACGGCTGGCGTGGTTGATCACGTGATGGCCCTTGAGCGGCTGCCCTGTTTCATCGATCAGTCGACCGAGCACTGTCAGGGTTTTCATCACACGGATCTTGCGATACTCCACCCCGCCTTTGTTCAGGTGATAGCGAGTGCGCGCCGGCTCGATCGTCGCCGCCGGTACGTGATTGCCTTCGAAATCGAAGCTCACCGAGCTGTTCTGATACGCGGTGATCGGGATGAAATTGCGCCCCGGTTTCAACGCAGCACTGCCGCCGCTGTAATCGTCGGCACGCAAGGCGATATCGTCGATGTCCGACTCCACATCGACGATCATTCCGGCGCCGCGCATTTCGTACTGACTGGTCATCAACATCTGCTGACCGCCGACCACCAGCGTGCTGTCGAGGTTCAGGCCACCGGTGAAATTGCCGTTGTAGGACGAGCGCTGGATAAAGCCATCGCCATTGACCGAATCGGTGCGGAAATTCGCCAGGCTGGACATGCCGACACCGTAGGTATCGGTCAACGCCGTGACCGAGACGTTTTGCAGCACATGATCCTTGAAGTCCTTGCGCCAGCCGATCGATCCGTTGTTGTCGCGGCTGCCGTCGCGAGCGGTGCGCGAACCGATGCTGCCGGTAATCTGCTGGCCGGGGGCACCGAGCGCCATATTGACGCTCAGGTCGACCCCGCGGTTGCGCGCATCGCCACTGCTGTAGCTGCCCGGTCGATCAAACAGTGACAAGCGCCAGCTGGCATCGCTGCCGAACAGTTGGGTGCGTTGGGTCCACCCCAGATCCATGCCCAGGCCTTCGACATTGCCTTCGCTGTGCGACACCCGGGCGTTGAGGGTGTTCTTGCTGTTGATGCGATGGTTGAGCGCCAGCGACGAGTTGCTGGTCTGGCCGATGAACACGTTGCGCGGGCGAACCCGGGTGCCGTCGGGCAAGGTGTCATAGGTGTTGGTGGTATCGAGCCAGCTGCGGTTGTGGCTGATCACCACACTGCCGGATCCGTAGTTGTAGAGGCTTTGCAGATCCAGACCGGTGCCGTAATCCTCGGTCTTGTAGACGTTGGCGTAGAGACTCATGTGATTGGCCAGCGTCCAGTCGATGGACGTACCGTATTGCAGTTTTTCGCGGATCTGGCGCGCCGACAACCCGAGAATCACCCGCGGGTGCAACAAGTAATTGAGCGCCGCCCCGGCGGTGGGGCTACCACTGGACTGAGTGTCCCAGTTGCTCAGCAGTTTGCTTTCCTCGCCGGCAAACACGTTGTAGCGCCAGCGCTCGTCGAGGTTGCGCCAGTTACTGGGCTTGTACACCAGCTCCTGGGTGGTCGAGGTGATCTGGCCGTCTTCGATCAGGCGCACCTCCACTTCATAAATACCGCCGGGCAAAGGCCGGGTGTCGAGGGTCTGCAAACCGGCAGGCACCGACTGGGTGTTGATCAACAGACCGTCACGCCAGATCTCCACCGAACCCTGACGGTTGGCAGTGACATAAATCGGATAAACGCTGGGCATCGGGCTGTTGATGGCCAGGCTGTCGGAGCTGCCGTACATGACCCCGACCGCCGTATCCGGGCTGGTGCCGAACGTGCGCGGCTGACGGGTCAGCCCCTCGGAATTGGGAGTGAAATAGCCCAGGCGAAAAAAACTGCCCTGCAGTTCGCGCTGGGTGTGCAGTTCGTGTACAGCGTGATAAAGCTTGTCGTCCGGCCCGCCAAGACGTGCCAGTTGCAGGTTCAGCGTCTGGCTCCAGTTACCCAGGCTGCCGCTGGCCTCAAGGCCAAAGCGTCCGCCCAGATCCTGATCCTGGCCGCCGTTGAGGTTCAGTTGATTGCGCACCATCAAGCCATGGCTGCCACCTTCGGGCTGCTCGTAATAACGTTTGGCTTCAAGGTCGCGCTCAGCGTTTGCGGTGAGAATCGAAACCAGAGAACTTTCCAGGTTGTAATGCACGGCCAGCACCTGATCCGGACAGGAACCGGTGCAGCTGCCCAGTGGCACGCCGGGCTTGAGATAAGCCGCCCATTTCTCGCGATCAGCGGGGCCGTAGCGGTTTTCGCTGGTGTCGGTGAATTCGAGCAGGGTGATGCGATCATCGCGGGACAACACCACCATGGCCTCGCCCAGGGGCTGATGATCGAGTTCGACCCGAACCGCCAGAGGCACATCAAAGAAGTGCTCCTCGAAATCTGCCGGCAGGCCTTTGGCCTGGGCCAACAGACTGCGCGGCGTAGTACCGGCAGAGTTGGAAGCCACGGCAGCGCTGGCACAAAACAACAGCGCAAGCGCAGCCGCGATGGGTGTCATCGGGAACATGAACTCTCACTCTGATTAGAACGGTGGAAGTCCGCCGGGACAGACTGTGCTGCCCCCGCGGTGAACGCTGACAGAACGTCAGCGTTTGTTGCCGGATCAATCGATCAAGGCGTACCGACCGGTGGAACGGCGTCGAAGGTCAGCGCTACAACACCGGTGTAATCACCCGGCTGAAAGTTGGAACCGATGGCACTGATCTTCAGTGGCGCGCGGAAGTTAACGTCGGATTCAGACTCGCCTACGACTTCCTGAGGGGTGGTGGTGAGGGCTTTGTTGTTGATCGCGACCTGGAGATCGATGCTGTTGGCACCCGAGATCAGTTTTGGCGCACTGTCCACGCTGGCATGGACCGAACCGTTGTTGTTGCGCACATCGAAGAAACCGTTGACTTCGCCCATCCTGCCGGTGCCCGGCTGGTAGCTCATGTCCTGATCCTTGTTGACCAGATCGGGATCGGTCGGCACCACGTAGAAGCCGTTGGTCGGCACGTGAGCGACGATGCTGATCGAGTGAGCGGCTTCACCCGCGGCGAACGCTCCCGAAGAGCCCAGCGCCAGAAGTGCCAAAGGAGCAGCGATTGCGATTTTCTTGAACATCGTTCAGTACCTTGTTTTCTTTATTGAGAAGGAGTGCATTGAAAGTTCAAGAAGCGGTCAGGGGAGTTGAGCCAAATCAACTTGGACTTTCAATGCCGGGGCATCATCGACTGTTGCCTCTGGAAAGTAAGCAAGTAACTTCCTATAAGCTCGTAGTTCAACAACCCTATGACCCGCAAGAAAAAAGAACAAAAAATCGATATTCAAAACAGTGACTGTAAGTTCTGCCCTACATACAGATAAAGTTAAAAAACCATACAGCACTTGCACCCTTGCACGGCAAGGGATCAGTTGAAACTTTAGAATACTTGCTCGAATAAATAGAGTGATGACTTTAACTTCAAAGTTATTCTTCGCCAGACATTCGCCGAAAAAGACCTGTTGCATTCGCGCAAGATAGCGCCGCTCGTCTGCTGGTCGAGGATCGGAGAAAAAACGCCTTGCACCCTCGTTAAGATATATCTTAAGTTGTATCTAAACACGACGAGAGAAGATCGAAATGAGAGACCATCATTCCCCCCACCGCGATCACGCCGACGGCCGTGACGGTTTTGAAAAGCGTCCCGGTCGCGAACGCGGCGGCCGTGGCCCCCGGGTATTTGCCCCTGGGGATCTGAAGTTATTGTTGCTGGCGCTGGTCGCCGAACAGCCGTGCCACGGCTATGACCTGATCCGTCAGATCGAAGGCATGTTCGACGGCGCGTACAGCCCCAGCCCCGGCGTGATCTATCCGACCCTGACCTTTCTCGAAGAAAGCGAAATGATCAGCGGCGACGCCGAGGGCGGCAAAAAACGCTACAGCGTGACCGAGGCCGGTCGTTTGTCTTTAAGCGAACAAGCCGTGGCGCTGGATGGCGTGCGCATGCGCATCGATGTGAGCAAACGCTCGTTGC
Organism: Pseudomonas sp. 43A; assembly: GCF_013363935.1. Lineage (NCBI taxonomy): Bacteria > Pseudomonadati > Pseudomonadota > Gammaproteobacteria > Pseudomonadales > Pseudomonadaceae > Pseudomonas > Pseudomonas sp. 43A. The sequence goes on along the minus strand of NZ_CP054880.1, from coordinate 1,669,219 downwards.
GCGGCCATGATCGGCCGCCGGAAATCCACGAGGCGGTGCACAACCTGCGCCATGCCCTGCAAATGCACCACGGCCGCTGGAGTCCGGAAGAAATTCTGCGCGTGCGCGACCTGCTCAATGACACCGCCAAAGCCATCGTCGACGGCCCTGCCGTTCAACCTGTTCCGGAGAAAGCCGAATGACTGCAGTCGATACCCAAACCATTCACCGCGTGATGCACGAAATCAAACGCCGCAAACTGGAAGTCCTGCGCGTGGTCGACCTGACGCCGCGCATGCGCCGCATCACCCTCGGCGGGCCGGAGCTGGCCGGGTTTATCAGCCTGGGCACTGACGATCACGTCAAACTGTTGTTCCCGCAGAACGCCGAACAGGCGGCGGCGCTGGAGACGATGGTGCTCGGCGCCGGCAAGGACGACGGACCGAAGCCGGAAATGCGCGACTACACCCCCCGTCGTTATGACCTCGATGCGCTGGAACTGGACATCGATTTCGTCCTGCACGGTGACGGCCCTGCGTCGACCTGGGCCGAGCAAGCCAAACCGGGGCAATTCCTGCACATCGGCGGCCCGCGGGGCTCGATGATCGTCCCGGATATTTTCGACAGCTATTTGCTGATCGGCGACGAAACCGCCCTGCCCGCCATCACCCGCCGCCTCGAAGGCCTGGCGGCCAATCGCAAGGCGCTGGTGGTGATCGAAGTGGAAAACGGCGCCGAGCAGCAAGTGCTGGAGAGTGCGGCGCAGGTCAATGTTATCTGGGTGTTGCGCGAAGGCAGCAAGGACAACCTGCTGGCGACGGTGAAACAATTGCAGGTGCCCAAGGGCAATCTGTATGCCTGGGTCGCGACCGAAACGAAAGTCTCGCGGCAGATTCGCCGGGTGCTGATCGATGAACATGGGCTGGATGAACAACTGATCAAAGCGGTCGGCTACTGGCGCGCCGAGGGATCTGAAGAAGAGTGATATACCTGTGGGAGCGAGCTTGCTCGCGAATGCGGCGGATCAGTCGCCTCAATACTGACTGACAAACCGAATTCGCGAGCAAGCTCGCTCCCACATAGAACTTTAACTTCGTACGGCTTGCCAGCGGTCGAGGCCGATGACCAACAACCCAATCAGCACAAACCCCGCCAGTATCCCCCCCGCATTGACCAACACCTGTGGATAACCCAACACCGCCACATCAATGAACGGGTACGCATACGCGCCGAGCAAATGCCCGCGCAGCAACGCGTAAATGAAATACACCAGCGGATAAATCAGCCACACCGGCAGATGCCACCAGCGCAAAGTGCCCTTGGGCACGTACAACCACCAATAGCCAAGAAACAGCAGCGGCATCACGTCGTGCAGCAACTCGTCAGCGATCAATTGCCAGCCTTCCGGGTGCCACAAATGCCGCAGCAAAATGCTGTAGGCGAGACCCACCACAGCGATGCTCACGGCAATCCCACTGCTGACCCACGGTCGTAAAAACCAGCGGCGCGCAGCAGACTCACGCGTGGTCACCGCGCAGGTCAACACCGTCGCCACCAGCGTATTGGTCAGAATCGTGAAGTAACTGAAAAAGCTCACCAGCCCGCCCAACAGGCTGGCGCCGACGCTCAAACGCGCGAAAAAAATCAGGTACAGCTGAATGCCCAGCCCCGCCCAGCCCAACACGGCTGCGCAGGTGATCAGGCGACGACGCCAACAACCGGCATCCATGTCAGAGCGGTCGCTTGGTGCGCATCAACTTCACGTACAGACGCTCGACCTTCTCCCGTGCCCATGGAGTTTTGCGCAGGAATGTCAGGCTCGACTTGATGCTCGGATCACTCTTGAAGCAGCGAATATCGATGCGCTCGGCCAGCCCCGACCATTCGTAATGAGTGACCAGGGCGTTGAGGATCTGTTCAAGGGTCACGCCGTGCAGCGGATCGGGGGTTTGTTCGTTCATGCCAGGCCTTTGGGCGAAGTGAAAATGCAGAAGCCGCGCACCTTAGCCGAGGGGGTGATCGGGTGGAAGGCCTACCTTCAAATGTAGGCCAACCTGAGAAGATCGCAGGCCACAACACGGGCCACAATGCGCCCGTTTGCCGCACTGTTACCGAATCCGAAACGCTGCATGTTCACAAAAGGCCTTTGTCTTTTTGTAACAGATCATTATCCTGCCGCCCTTCCGCTGAATCGCTTCACTGCCTGCGACTTATTGAAGCACTCAGCTCGCACCCCGAAAACACCAAAAAAAGACTTAGCCATGCCCGATTTCCCCTTCTCCCGAGACAGCGCTATCTCAGCCCTGCGCACCCTTGGCGGCTGCACCGCCCTCGGCCTCGCCACCTGTGTTCAAGCGGCGCCCGCGTTCGACAGTGACTCACCGTACATGCTCGGTGACTGGAACGGCACGCGCACCGAACTCTCGGAAAAAGGCTACGACTTCAAACTCGATTACACCGGCGAAATGGGCAGCAACCTGCACGGTGGCTACGATCATGACCGCACCGCGCGTTACAGCGATCAGTTCGGCCTGGGCACACACCTCGACCTGCAAAAGATCCTCGGCTGGGACGACGCCGAGTTTCAACTGACCATCACCAAACGCAGCGGCAACAACATCAGCAACGACCGCATCAACGATCCGCGCGTTGGCGGCTTCACTTCAGCCCAGGAAGTCTGGGGCCGTGGCCAGACCACGCGCCTGACGCAGATGTGGTACCAGCAGAAATTCTTCGATCAGAAACTCGACATCAAGGTCGGCCGTTTCGGCGAAGGCGAAGACTTCAACAGCTTCCCGTGCGACTTCCAGAACCTCGCGTTCTGCGGCTCGCAGGTCGGCAACTGGGTCGGTGGCATCTGGTACAACTGGCCGGTCAGCCAATGGGCGCTGCGCGTCAAATATCACCTGACCCCGGAGCTGTATGCACAGGTCGGCGCCTACGAGCAGAACCCGTCGAACCTCGATCGCGGCAACGGTTTCAAGCTCAGCGGCAGCGGCACCCAAGGCGCGATCCTGCCGATCGAACTGGTGTGGACGCCGAAGCTCAACGGCCTGCCGGGCGAATACCGCGCCGGTTACTACTACAGCAACGCCAACGCCAGCGACGTCTATAAAGACAGCCACGGCCAACCGGCCGCCCTCAGCGGCGAAGCCTATCGCAGCGCGTCGAGCAAACACGGGGTTTGGCTGGGCATCCAGCAGCAGATCACCAGCGTGGCCAGCGATAACAGTCGCGGCTTGAGCGTGTTTGCCAACGGCACGATGCACGACAAGAAAACCAACGCGATCGACAACTACGTGCAGGCCGGCATCACCTATAAAGGCCCGTTCGATGCCCGCGCCAAGGATGACATCGGTTTCGCCCTCGCCCGCGTGCACGTCAACCCGGCCTTCCGCAAAAACGCCGAAGCGAGCAACCGTGCGAATGCGGTCTACGACTATGACGATCCGTCCTTTCTGCCACCGCAAGACACCGAATACAGCGCAGAACTCTATTACGGCGTGCACGTGACCAACTGGCTGACCGTACGCCCGAACCTGCAATACATCCGCCACCCCGGTGGCGTGAACAACGTCGACGACGCCCTGATCGGCGGGATCAAGATCCAGTCTTCGTTCTAAAGATTTACGTAAATCCATTGTAGGAGTGAGCCTGCTCGCGATAGCGGTGTTTCAGGCGACATCTCCAGTGACTGACACACCGCTTTCGCGAGCAGGCTCACTCCTACAGATGAAATTCGTTAGCTAGACAAGTTTTTATCTGAACCATGCCTGTGCCAAATCGTCATCTAAAGTGACTACAGCGCGGGACTACATAAACGTCACGGAGAATCACACTATGAGCACCGAAAGTGCTTCGAGTCGGGGCCGTTTGCTACCGAGCCTGCTCGGCATTCTGCTTCTACTGATGGGCCTGGCCATGTTGGCCGGAGGGGTCAAGCTGAGCATGCTCGGCGGCTCGCTGTACTACCTTCTGGCCGGTATCGGCATTGCGCTGAGCGGCATTCTGCTGCTGATGCGCCGTCGCGCGGCGCTGGGCCTGTACGCCATCGTTCTGTTTGCCAGCACCGTTTGGGCGCTGTGGGAAGTCGGTCTGGACTGGTGGCAACTGGTGCCACGTCTGGCCCTGTGGTTTGTCCTCGGCTTCGTGATGTTGCTGCCGTGGTTCCGTCGTCCACTGCTGCTTAACGGCCCGGCGCCGATGGGCACTGGCGGTCTGACCGTCGCCGTGGTGCTGGCCGGCGTCACCGCTCTGGCCAGCCTGTTCACCCACCCGGGCGAAACCTTCGGCGAACTGGGCCGCGACACTGCGGACACCACCAGCACCGCGCCAGCCATGCCCGATGGCGACTGGCAGGCCTATGGCCGCACCGAGTTCGGTGACCGTTACTCGCCGCTGAAGCAGATTACCCCGGCCAACGTCGGCAAGCTGCAAGAAGCCTGGCGCATTCAGACCGGCGACCTGCCAACCGCGGATGACCCGGTCGAGCTGACCAACGAAAACACCCCGCTGAAAGCCAACGGCATGATCTACGCCTGCACCGCGCACAGCAAAGTGTTGGCCCTGGACCCGGACACCGGCAAAGAACTGTGGCGCTTCGACCCGCAGATCAAGAGCCCGGTCGGCTTCAAAGGCTTCGCGCACATGACCTGCCGTGGCGTGTCGTACTACGACGAAGCCGCTTACGCGAAAACTGAAAACGCTGCCTCGGCGGTGATTTCCGAGGCTGGCAAAGCCGTTGCGCAGGCTTGCCCGCGTCGTCTCTACCTGCCAACCGCTGATGCTCGCCTGATCGCACTGAACGCCGACACCGGCAAGATCTGCGAAGGCTTCGGCAACAAAGGCGTGGTTGACCTGACCCAAGGCATCGGCCCGTTCACCGCCGGTGGCTACTACTCCACCTCGCCGGCGGCGATTACCCGTGATCTGGTGATCATGGGCGGTCACGTCACCGACAACGAATCGACCAACGAGCCATCGGGCGTGATCCGCGCCTTCGACGTGCGCGACGGTCACCTCGTGTGGAACTGGGACAGCGACAAGCCAGACGCCACCGAGCCTTTGGCACCGGGCGAAACCTACAGCCGCAACTCGGCGAACATGTGGTCGCTGGCCAGTGTCGACGAAAAACTCGGCATGGTTTACCTGCCACTGGGCAACCAGACTCCAGACCAGTGGGGCGCTGATCGCACCCCGGGCGCCGAGAAATTCAGCGCTGGTGTTGTAGCCCTGGACCTGGCCACCGGTAAAGTGCGCTGGAACTACCAGTTCACTCACCACGACCTGTGGGACATGGACGTTGGCAGCCAGCCAACCCTGCTCGACATGAAAACCGCCGACGGCGTGAAACCTGCGCTGATCGCTCCGACCAAGCAGGGCAGCCTGTATGTCCTCGACCGTCGTGACGGCACGCCGATCATCCCGATCAAGGAAATCCCGGTCCCGCAAGGCGCCGTCAAAGGCGACCACACCGCACCGACCCAGGCCCGTTCGGACCTCAACCTGCTGGCCCCGGAACTGACCGAAAAAGCCATGTGGGGCGCGAGCCCGTTCGACCAGATGCTGTGCCGCATCCAGTTCAAAGAACTGCGTTACGAAGGCCAGTACACCCCGCCGTCGGAACAGGGCAGCCTGATCTACCCGGGTAACGTCGGCGTGTTCAACTGGGGCGGCGTTTCAGTCGATCCGGTTCGCCAAATGTTGTTCACCAGCCCGAACTACATGGCCTTCGTTTCGAAAATGGTGCCACGCGAGCAAGTCGCCGCCGGCAGCAAACGCGAAAGCGAAACCGCTGGCGTGCAGCCAAACACCGGCGCGCCATACGCGGTGATCATGCACCCGTTCATGTCGCCACTGGGCGTACCGTGCCAAGCCCCGGCCTGGGGCTACGTTGCCGGTATCGACCTGACCACCGGCAAAGTCGTGTGGAAACGCAAAAACGGCACCAGCCGCGACAGCTCGCCAATCCCGATCGGCTTCACCCTCGGCGTCCCAAGCATGGGCGGCTCGATGGTCACGGCTGGCGGCGTCGGCTTCCTCAGCGGCACCCTCGACCAGTACCTGCGCGCGTATGACGTGAACAGCGGTAAAGAGCTGTGGAAATCGCGTCTGCCGGCTGGCGGCCAAGCGACCCCGATGACCTACACCGGCAAGGACGGCAAGCAATACGTGCTGCTGGTTGTCGGCGGTCACGGCTCGCTGGGCACCAAGATGGGTGACTACGTGATTGCGTACAAACTGCCGGAATAAGTTTTATCGGCGGTAAAAATGAAGGCGATGTCCCGCAAGGGGCATCGCCTTTTTTGTGCACGCCAAACACCCATGTAGGAGCTGCCGAAGGCTGCGATCTTTTGACTTTGTTTTTAAAAGCCAGATCAAAAGATCGCAGCCTTCGGCAGCTCCTACAGGTTGGAATGGGCTGGGCTGTGGGAAATGTGCTCGTCCTACAGACGTTGAAAGTGGCGCGGAGTTTTCCGACAAGTCGCGTCGGTTGTGCCTCGGAAATTGGCTGGATAGGCTCGGGGGGTCGCTGCAAATTCAGCGATGGGGCGTCGCGGCCCGATAACTGATGCATAATCGCCAACCTGACGGCACCTCGGTGCCCGTTGTTTGTGTCATGGCGGCTGTGCGCGGGATACCGTCCTTGGAGGTATGCCGATTCCTCAGTTATCGGTCCGCGAACCCGCGTACAGCTGCCACCTCAGATTGCGTCGCGGCAATCGAAGGCAGCTCCACTTTCACCAACTGAGTATTCATCATGAAAAAGCCAACACCCAATCCGCCAGAAACCGACGACACCTCGCCTTACGAATCCCCCGATTCCAAGAAACTCCACGAAGCCGCCGAACGCGCCCTCGACCACTACCTCAAACCCAACGCCTTGACCCTGCGCTTCCACAAACCCAGCACCATGTTCCAGGTCGCGCCGGAACAGGACAGCGAAAGCCTGCTGGTCCACGCCTGCGAATCACTGGCCCAGGCCAGCCTCATGACCAGCGACATCGCCGCCTACATCGACCTGCCGCAGCGACGGACGATTCTGGCGATTCAGCAGATCATCATGCTCGCCGAACTGGCCGTGAACCGCGTGTTGGATAACCACGAAATCCCCCAACCTCCGCCACACAACTAAAAGCCCCTCACCCTAACCCTCTCCCGGAGGGAGAGGGGACTGATCGAGGTGTCTGGGAGAGGTACGCCGACGTGCAATACCGAGTCGAACACACATTCTGAAAAGCCCCTCACCCTAGCCCTCTCCCGGAGGGAGAGGGGACTGACCGCGTGGGCTGGAAGAGATACGCCGACTTGCGATACCGAGTCGAACTCACATTCTGAAAAGCCCAAAATTCGGCTCCCTCTCCCTCGGGAGAGGGCTGGGGTGAGGGGCGAACCCACCACAAAACCAAAGCCGAACACGCTGTGCTTCTCACCACTCAATAGGCCGAGTGTCAGCTCGCCTGCTCTTGATCTTGATCCACGAGCGACATCGGAAGGCTGAGTGGAGGGATTGATCCGGGCGTGGGAGCGCAGCGACCGTTTGGCGCAGCCAAACACAGCGAGAGGAGGTGCAGCGAAGCAAACCGTAGGCGCTGCGCCCGGATCAATCCCGCAGCGAAGGAACCCCGAGCCTCAGCGAGCGGGCCGCACGTAGGAGCAAGCGTTTTTTTGCTTACTTTTTTGAGGCGTTTGTCAAAAAAGTGAGTCGCCGTCAGGGCGAAACCCTAAGCCGCCGTTACCTAAATAACGGATATACACACCAACCACCCCCAACATGGTCGGCCCAGAGGCCGCCAAGCCCAAAGCGTGAACCCTGTCAAAACCCTGAACACACAAGCAGAAACACCGCCCCCCCATTGAAACCACCCAAGCCCTGCCCCATCTAAGACCCATACCCCATTGCGCAGGTGCCCCATGAGCGACCAGCAAGAATTCCCGGAAAACCCCGACGACTACACCGAAGCCGAACACATCGAACACACCTCCTCCGGTAAAGGCCTCGCCCTGCCAGGCCAAAACCTGCCGGACAAGGTCTACATCATCCCGATCCACAACCGCCCGTTCTTCCCGGCCCAAGTCCTGCCAGTCATCGTCAACGAAGAACCGTGGGCCGAAACCCTCGAACTGGTCAGCAAATCCGAACACCACTCCCTGGCCCTGTTCTTCATGGACACGCCACAGGAAGACCCGCGCCACTTCGACACCGGCGCCCTGCCGCAGTACGGCACCCTGGTCAAAGTCCACCACGCCAGCCGCGAAAACGGCAAACTGCAATTCGTCGCCCAAGGCCTGAGCCGCGTACGCATCAAAACCTGGCTCAAACACCACCGCCCACCGTATCTGGTCGAAGTCGAATACCCGCACCAGCCCACCGAGCCGACCGACGAGGTCAAGGCTTACGGCATGGCGCTGATCAACGCGATCAAAGAACTGCTGCCGCTCAACCCGCTGTACAGCGAAGAACTGAAAAACTACCTCAACCGCTTCAGCCCCAACGACCCGTCGCCGCTGACCGACTTCGCCGCCGCGCTGACCTCGGCCACCGGCCCCGAACTGCAAGAAGTGCTCGACTGCGTGCCAATGCTCAAGCGCATGGAAAAAGTCCTGCCGATGCTGCGCAAGGAAGTCGAAGTCGCACGCCTGCAAAAAGAGATTTCGGCGGAAGTTAACCGCAAGATCGGCGAGCATCAGCGCGAGTTCTTCCTCAAGGAGCAACTCAAGGTCATCCAGCAGGAACTCGGTCTGACCAAGGACGACCGCAGCGCCGACCTCGAACAGTTCGAACAACGCCTGGAAGGCAAAGTCCTGCCGGCGCAGGTGCAGAAGCGCCTCGAAGAGGAAATGAACAAGCTGTCGATCCTCGAAACCGGCTCGCCGGAATACGCGGTCACCCGCAACTACCTCGACTGGGCGACGTCGGTCCCGTGGGGTGTCTACGGTGAGGACAAGCTCGACCTCAAGCACGCGCGCAAAATCCTCGACAAACACCACGCCGGCCTCGACGACATCAAGGATCGCATCCTCGAATTCCTCGCCGTCGGTGCTTATAAAGGCGAGATCAGCGGCTCCATCGTGCTGTTGGTCGGCCCGCCGGGCGTGGGTAAAACCAGCGTCGGCAAATCCATCGCCGAATCCCTCGGCCGGCCGTTCTACCGCTTCAGCCTCGGCGGCATGCGCGACGAGGCCGAGATCAAAGGGCACCGCCGCACCTACATCGGCGCACAGCCGGGCAAACTGGTGCAGGCGTTGAAAGACGTCGAGGTGATGAACCCGGTGATCATGCTCGACGAGATCGACAAGATGGGCCAGAGCTACCAGGGCGACCCGGCCTCGGCGCTGCTGGAAACCCTCGACCCGGAGCAGAACGTCGAATTCCTCGACCACTACCTCGACCTGCGCATGGACCTGTCGAAAGTCCTGTTCGTCTGCACCGCCAACACCCTCGATTCGATTCCGGGTCCATTGCTCGACCGCATGGAAGTGATTCGCCTGTCGGGTTACATCACCGAAGAAAAAGTCGCCATCGCCAAGCGTCACCTGTGGCCAAAACTGCTGGAAAAGGCTGGCGTGTCCAAGGGCAGCCTGAGCATCAGCGACACCGCGCTGAAAGCCTTGATCGACGGTTACGCCCGTGAGGCCGGCGTGCGCCAGCTCGAGAAACAAATGGGCAAACTGGTGCGCAAAGCCGTGATGAAGCTGATCGACGAGCCGAAAGCGGTGATCAAGCTCGGGCCGAAAGACCTCGAAGCATCACTGGGCCACCCAGTGTTCCGCAACGAGCAAGTGCTGTCCGGCACCGGCGTGATTACCGGGCTGGCGTGGACCAGCATGGGCGGCGCGACATTGCCGATCGAAGCGACGCGGATTCACACGCTCAACCGTGGCTTCAAACTCACCGGGCAATTGGGTGATGTAATGAAGGAGTCGGCAGAGATCGCCTACAGCTACGTCAGCTCGCACCTGAAACAATTCGGCGGCGATGCGAAGTTCTTCGACGAAGCCTTCGTCCACCTGCACGTCCCGGAAGGTGCAACACCGAAGGACGGCCCGAGCGCCGGCGTGACCATGGCCAGCGCCCTGCTCTCGCTTGCGCGTAATCAGCCGCCGAAAAAAGGCGTGGCGATGACTGGCGAACTGACGCTGACCGGGCATGTGCTGCCGATTGGCGGCGTGCGCGAGAAGGTGATTGCGGCAAGAAGGCAGAAGATTTTCGAGCTGATTCTGCCGGAACCGAATCGGGGGAATTTTGAGGAACTGCCGGATTATTTGAAGGAGGGGATTACCGTGCATTTCGCGAAGAAATTTGCCGATGTGGCGAAGATCCTGTTCTGACAGACAGCCCCTCACCCCAGCCCTCTCCCAAAGGGAGAGGGAGCCGACCGAGTTGCCTTGCGCTATACATCGACCTGAAACACCGAGTCGATTATGGATTCAATGATCTATTTCAGGTCGGTGGACTTCTGGAATATCCCTCGGTCAGTCCCCTCTCCCCCTGGGAGAGGGCTAGGGTGAGGGCTTGGCGTTGTCACACTTTGTCTCATCTTCAGTTATGCTCGCCGTTCGTCGTGAACCCCCGGAGCCGCTGACCCTATGTCCCCCACTCGCCTGTTTCTCCCCCTCGCCCTTGCCTTGCTGGCCGCTTGCGCCACGCAGCCGAAACACAATGTGACCGTGGAAAAACAAAGCGAATGCCCCGTACGGCTCACCAACGGGCAAAACCTCATCATCATGCTGCCAAGCAACCCGACCACCGGTTACCGCTGGGCCATTCAGGATTCCGCTGGCGGCGTGTTGCGCGCACTCAGCCCCGAGGTCTACAGCAATCCGGAAGACGCTGGCGTGGTCGGTGCAGCAGGTCTGTCGACCTGGCGCTTCCAGGCCTTCGCCCCCGGCACCGGGCGTCTGCGCCTGACTTCACAACAACCGTGGGCACCGGAAGTGTTGCCAGTGGAAACCTTTGACTGCGCCATTTCGGTGAATTGATCGTGGGCTGGCTGATTCTGGCGCTGATGGGCGCGGTGACGTTTCTCTACGGCGTCAGCACCCATGCGGCGTTACTGTGTCTGTTGGTCAAACCGTTACCCGTGCTGGCGCTGCTCGGCTGGCTCCACGATGCGCCGCCCAGCGACTATCGGCGCTGGATCAGCCTCGGCCTGATTTTCTCGCTGCTCGGTGATGTGTTGCTGGCCTGGCCGGGCGATCTGTTCGTGTTTGGCCTCGGCGCGTTTCTGGTTGCGCATCTGGCGTATCTGAAGGCTTATCTGAGTGACTGCAAGCGTCTGGCGATTTTGCCGCTGGTGCTTGCCCTCGGAGTGGGCGCGGTGCTGCTGGGTCTTCTGATTTCCAGCAGTCTTGGGCCATTGCTGGTGCCGGTGATTGTTTATGGCACGGCGATCAGCGCGATGCTCTGGCGCGCGCTGGCCCGTTTGGGCACCGATGTGCCGAAACGCTCGGCGTTGCTGGCGGCGGGCGGTGCGCTGGCGTTTGTGTTCTCGGACAGCGTGATCGGCATTGATCGCTTCGTCTCGCCATTCCACGCCGCGCCATACGTCATCATCCTCAGCTACTGGCTGGGCCAGTGGGGCATTGCGGCCTCCGCGTTCTCCCAAAGCAAACGCGCTAGCCTTTAAAAGATCGCAGCCTGCGGCAGCTCCTACAGAAAACCGCATTCCCATGTAGGAGCTGCCGCAGGCTGCGATCTTTTGATTTGCCGCTTTATCAGACAACCCAAGCATCCCCGCGCCCTTTTGGCTAAAATGCCGGCCTTTTCCACCGACACCGCCGGAACCGCCGTGAGCAAAGAACCCGATCGCATTTTCGCCAAGCCCTTGGCCCAGGTACCTGACTTCGCCTTCAACGAAGACGTGGTGCGGGTGTTCCCGGACATGATCAAGCGCTCGGTGCCGGGTTACCCGACCATCGTCGAAAACCTCGGCGTGCTCGCCGCGCAGTTCGCTCAACCGAACAGCGTGCTCTACGACCTCGGCTCATCCCTGGGCGCGGTGACTCAAGCGTTGCGCCGCCATGTGCGCACCGACGGTTGCCGGGTGATCGCTGTGGATAACTCTGCTGCGATGGTCGAGCGCTGCCGCGAATACCTCAACGGTCAGGACTCGATGTTCCAGGAGTTGCTGCCGGTGGAAGTGATCGAAGGCGACATTCTCGCCCTGGATTTCCAGCCTGCTTCGGTGGTGGCGCTGAACTTCACCCTGCAATTCATCGCCCCGGATCAGCGTACGGCGCTGCTCGCGCGCATTCGCCAAGCGCTGCTGCCGGGCGGCGCGCTGATTCTCTCGGAGAAGCTGCGCTTCAACGATGCCGAAGAACACGCGCTGCTCACCGATCTGCACGTCGCCTTCAAACGCGCCAACGGCTACAGCGAACTGGAAATCGCCCAGAAGCGCAGCGCCATCGAAAACGTCATGAAGCCCGACAGCCTCGAAGAACACCGCGAACGCCTGCTGGCCGCCGGGTTCTCGAAAGTCGTGCCGTGGTTCCAGTGTCTTAACTTTGCCTCGTTGATTGCCTTGCCATGATTGATCTGTCCCCCCTCGCCCGCCGATTGGCCGGCACGCCGCTGGCCGAATGGGCCAACACCCTGCAGGCGCAACTCGACAAGAAAATGGAGAAAGGTCACGGCGACCTGGAGCGCTGGCAAAGTGCGCTGGATGCCCTGCCGAAGATCCAGCCGAGCGAAGTCGACCTGCTCAACGGTCTGAAACTCGACACCGACTGCGACGAGGAAACTCGTGCGCAGATGCGTACTGCGCTGATGGGCCTGTCGCCATGGCGCAAAGGCCCGTTCGATCTGTTTGGCGTGCACGTCGACACAGAATGGCGCTCGGACTGGAAATGGTCGCGCGTTGCTCCGCATCTGGACCTGAAAGGCAAACGCATCCTCGATGTTGGCTGCGGCAACGGTTATTACATGTGGCGCATGCTCGGCGCCGGGGCGAACAGCGTAATTGGTGTCGATCCAAATTGGCTGTTCTTCTGCCAGTTCCAGGCGGTGCAGCGTTATCTCTCAGAGCCGAACGCCTGGCACTTACCGTTCCCGTTTGAAGACCTTCCGCCGAATCTGGAAGGTTTCGACACGGTGTTTTCGATGGGCGTGTTCTACCATCGCCGCTCGCCGATCGAGCATCTGCTGGCGCTGAAGGATTGCCTGGTCAAGGGCGGCGAACTGGTGCTGGAAACGCTGGTGGTCGAAGGCGACAAGCATCAGGTACTGGTGCCGGAAGATCGCTACGCGCAGATGCGTAACGTGTGGTTCCTGCCGTCGGTGCCGGCGCTGGAGTTGTGGCTGCGTCGTGCCGGGTTCACCGATATTCGTTGCGTGGATGTGAGCACAACAACGGTTGAAGAACAGCGCGGTACCGAGTGGATGAAGTATCAGTCGCTGAGTGATTTCCTTGATCCGGAAGATCACAGCAAAACCATCGAAGGGTTGCCGGCGCCGATGCGCGCGGTGATTGTCGCTCGTAAATAATCCAATCGCCCAAGCACCGCGGTGAGCCCACCCCTCACCCCAGCCCTCTCCCCAAGGAGAGGGAGCCGATCTTGGGGCTTTTGAAGATCTGGGCTCAACTCGATATCCTGGTCGCCATATTTCTGCCAATCACCTCGGTCAGTCCCCTGTACCTCTGGAAGAGGGAGCCGATCCTTGGGCTTTTCAAAACTTGAGTTCGACTCGGAATCTCAGGTCGGCGAACCTCGCCCATCCAGCTCGGTCAGTCCCCTCTCCCTCGGGGAGAGGGTTAGGGTGAGGGGCTTTTCGCTCTTCGGGCGCGGAAGAACTCGGTCAACACCGCGCCACACTCCTCCGCCAACACCCCACCCTCATACAACACCCGGTGATTCAAAAAGCCCTGGGTAAAAAACTGCCCCTGACTCTGCACAATCCCCGCCTTCGGCTCCAATGCGCCATACACCACCCGCGCCACCCGCGAATGCACGATCAACCCGGCGCACATACTGCACGGCTCCAGCGTCACATACAGCGTGCTGCCCGGCAGGCGATAGTTATCCACGGCTTGCGCGGCCGCACGAATCGCGACCATTTCCGCATGGGCACTCGGGTCGCTGGTGCTGATCGGGCAATTGAAGCCGCGCCCGATGATCTCACCGTCCTGTACCAGCACCGCGCCGACCGGCACTTCACCCAGTGCTGCGCCTTGTGCAGCGAGGGTCAGCGCTTCACGCATGAAGTCTTGGTCACGGCTGCGGTCGATGATCGCCGCAGGGCGAATCTGGCGCATCACTTCACCTCGATGGCGGCCATCAGGCCGGTTTCCATGTGATCGATCACGTGGCAGTGGAACATCCACACACCCGGATTATCGGCCACCAACGCCACTTGCGCGCGCTCGTTCTTGCCCAGCAGATAGGTGTCGGTGAAGTACGGAATGATCTTGTGCCGGTTTGAGGCGATCACCTTGAAGCTCATGCCGTGCAGATGGATCGGGTGCTGATATTGGGTCATGTTCTTCAATTCGAAGATGTAGCTCTGCCCCAGTTTCAGACTGGCAATCGGCCGGTCGGCACAGGTCTTGTCGGTGATATCCCAGGCTTTGCCGTTGATCTGCCACAGACTCGGCGGTTTGCCGTTTTCGACGTTGACCGACACTGAGCCGACCCATTCGAAATTGAAGTTGAGTTTCTCGGCATTGGCCAGGTCCGGCTCAGCCACCGGGTTGGCCGGCAACGCTTTTGGCCAGTCGGTCGGCGCATCAGAATTGGCCACCGAACGTAGCGTGCCAAGACGCACCGGGCCATTGCGCAGCGACAATTCTTCGCCCGCCGCCGGCGCCTTGATCGCCAGGCAAATGCGCATGCCCGGGCCGAGCCAGTATTCCTTGCCCAGTGGGCGCGGCTCGACCGGGTTGCCGTCCAGCGCGTAGATCTGCGCTTCGACGCCAGGGATGTTGATGCGATACGTCAGGGTGTTATCGAGGTTAAGCAGACGCACGCGGGTAATCTGCCCGGCCGGCAAGTCGATCACAGGGGTCGGCACGCCGTTGATGGTCGACAAACGCCCTGCCGTGCCGCCACGTGCGGCTTCACGCGGGATGCTGAACTCGACGAAATTGCCTTCGTCATCGATGTGCCAGTTTTTCAGGCTCAGGGTCTTTTCGTACTTGAAGCCGGTCGGCTCGCGCTCTTCGATGATCAGCGGCCCGACCAGCCCGCGCCCCAGTTCTTCGCTGCTGCTGACGTGCGGGTGATACCAATAGCTACCGGCATCCGGCACGCGGAACTTGTAATCGAAGTACTCGCCCGGCAACACCGGCAGCTGCGACACGTACGGCACGCCGTCCATTTCCAGCGGCAGACGAATGCCGTGCCAGTGAATCGTGGTCGCCACCGGCAGATGGTTGATGAAGCGCACCCGCAGCCATTCACCCTGACGAACACGCAGCTCGGTGCCCGGCGCCGATGGACCGAACGCCCAGGCCTCGGTCTTGTGCCCCGGGACCAGTTCAACGTCCAGTGGCGCTGCGATCAGCTCGTAATCATGGCCCGCGTCAGCATCAGCCATTTTGCCCAGCCAGTAACGCGACGCGCCCCCCGCTCCAACGCCAACGACAACAAGACCGGCCAGGCCACCGAGGATTTGGCGACGGGTAAAGGACATGAACTCAACTACCTCACGTATCAGCGACGGCCCCTGAAGGTCCGTAAAAGGCGAATACGATACACCTGCGGTTGAGAAACAGTAAGGGCGACCTGAGGCCGCACTTATCCTTCGGGTTCAGGGCCGCAGGCCGGTAATCAAGTGCACCACGCCACGCTCTTGCAGCATGACACCCGCGACACCGGCATCGCTCAGCGCCTGGCGATCCATACGCGTCAAATCGCGCAACGCCACCCGCACCCGAGTCAACGCCACCGGTTGCTGCGACTTGAGGTTATCCGCGCCACCGAGTGCCGCGATGATCGCTGTGCTCAATCCGCCGTCAGGCTCGGCCTGCACTTTCGGTACGTCGGCCACGAGATCCGGAGTCAGGGCTTTCCAGAACGCCTTCTGCAATTTATCGAACATGTTCAGTTCTCCAGAACCGGTAAAGTATCGGCTGCCGCCTCGTGATACAGGTGCAGCGCCTCACGCACTTGTTCAGCACTCTCGAGCCCCAGCAGCTGTTCGGCTATGGCCTTGCAGTCGAGCAGATTCACCTCGCGCACCGCCGCTTTGATCGCGGGAATCTGCGGCACGCTCACGGACAATTCATCCACGCCAAGCCCCAGCAGTAGCGGCACCGCGAGCCGCTCGGAGGCCATCGCACCACACACGCCCACCCATTTGCCATGGGCGTGCGCGGCGTTGACGGTCATGGCAATCAGGCGCAGTACCGAGGGATGAAAGCTGTCCGCCTGACTGGCCAGACGCGGATGATCGCGATCCATCGCCAGGGTGTATTGCGTCAGATCGTTGGTGCCGATCGAAAAAAAATCCACATGCGGCGCAAACCGGTCAGCCATCAATGCCGCCGCCGGGACTTCGATCATGATACCCAGCTTCGGCAGTTGGCCAAGATTCAGCGCCTGGGCTTGCTCCTCCAGTATCTGCCGGGCCTGACGCAATTCCGCAAGCTGGGTAACCATCGGCAGCATGATGTGCAGACGCGTCAGGCCGACACTGCCGAGGATCGCCCGAAACTGCTCGCGCAACAGGTCCGGTCGCGCCAGACACAGTCGGATCCCGCGCAGTCCGAGGAACGGATTGGTTTCACTGTCCATCGGCACGTACGCCAGCGGCTTGTCGCCGCCGACATCCAGCGTGCGCACCACCAGATTATGCGCGGGGCCTACCGCCCGGGCGATGGCGTTATAGGTCGACACTTGTTCGTCGCGCGTGGGTGCATGATTGCGATCCAGATACAGAAACTCCGAACGCAAAAGCCCCACGCCTGCACCGCCCAAGGTCATCGCCTGCTCGGTTTCGCTCAGCGAGGCGACGTTGGCTGTCACTTCGACGTGATGCCCGTCGCGGGTACGGGCGGCCAGCGCCGCCTGCGCGTGTTCATGCTGATGGCGCAGACGTTGTCGCTCATGCCGGGCCTGCCATTGACTGATGGCCACGGCCCCCGGATTCAACTGCAACTCGCCTTTGTCGGCATCGAGTAATACCTGGGCGCCATTGGCTAACGCGAGCATTTGCGCAGGCATCCCGCAGATCGCTGGCAGACCCCACGCTCGGGCCAGAATGGCCACATGACTGGTTGCCCCACCGCCCACCGTGGCGAACCCCAACACCTTGTCGGTATCGAGTCCGGCGGTTTGCGAAGGCGTCAGTTGATCGGCGATCAGGATTGTCCCGGCCGGCAGCGCCAGCGCCTGCTCGCTGACCCCGAGGATCAGTTTCAGGACCCGCGAGCCGACATCAGCCAGATCCGCCGCCCTTTCCGCCAGCAACGGACTACCGAGTTGCTGGAAAAGTACCGCTGTCGACTCGGTGGCTGCGCGCCAGGCAAACGCCGCACTTTTGCCCTCGGCGATCATCACCTGAGCCTGATCGAGCAGGCCTGGATCGGCGAGGAGTTCCTGGTGCGCCTTGAAGATTTCCGCCTGAGCATCGCTGCCGGCAATGTCGCGCAGATGCTGCAAGGCCATATCGGCCTCGATCAGCGCGTTTGCCAGCGTTTCGCGCTCGATATGCGAACCGACGCCGAACGTATTCACCTCGAGCGTCGGTTCGCTGATCTGCATCACTTGCCCCAACGCCGAACCGGGTGAAGCACAGACCCCGCGTAACACCGTCAGGGTTTCTGGCTCGGCGGGCTCGACTGTCGCCGCCGTCGTCGAAGCGGTCACCGCTTCGCCGCAGCCCTCGGCCAGCAGTCGGGCCAGCGTGTTGACCGCGACTTCCGCGTCTTCGCCCTGCGCACTTACCTGCACGCTGTCCCCCCAAGCCGTCTGCAACGCCATGATCGCTACCAATGACTTGGCGTTGGCTTCAGCCTGCTGTCTGTGCAAATAAATCCGCGCAGAAAAAGCCTTCGCCGCCTGCGCCAGAACGGCCGCCGGACGCGCGTGCAGACCATTGGGGTTGGGCAGTCTCAGCAACGGCGAAAACAGCCTTTCACCTTCGGCCCCCACCGACGCTTCGCTGGTCACCTCTGGATTGGCAAGGCTCAACAGCGGCTGGCCGATTTCGACCAGACCGGTGGGCGCGGCCAGCCAGGTGAATGGCTCACCGCTGACCACCAACATCAGGGTCATCAGACTGCGGGCGTGCAGCGCGATGTAATCGGCGTCGAACTCGATCAGCGCCTGCCCGGCTTCAACCCGCTGACCTTCCTCGACCCGTCGGCTAAACCCCTGCCCCGCCAGATTCACCGTATCCAGACCGATGTGCATCAATACCTGAACGCCATTGTCATCGGTGATGCTCACCGCATGCCCGCTGGCCTGCACGGTGCTGACCACCCCGGCCAGCGGCGCGCACAGCGTTGCCGAAGTCGGGTCGATGCACAGGCCGTCGCCGATCACTCGGCTGGAGAACACTTGATCCGGCACTTGATCAAGCGGTATCAGCACGCCGGACAAAGGTGCCAGCAATTGCAATTGTTGGGGTGTGGCCATGGACGTCACCTGCAGTTTGTTCTCTGAAGTGCCCGTGGAGCGCAACGCCCCACCAGCATTGCTTATTTCCACCAGTATTCGACCTGCAATCCGACGTTCGCACCGTGGCGAGCGGTGCCGAAGGCACCGGTGTCCGACAGCGCCGAGCCCTTGGCCAGTTCATTGGCCGCCCGCTTCGCGGCCTCGTTCCAGGTGGCGTAGGTGTAATACAGACGCACCTCGGGCCGGGCCCAGAATTCCGGCCCCTTGGGGGACCAGGTTGGGGCCACGGTGAACTTGCTCAGCTTGCGCGTGCCGCCCGCTGCTTCGACTTGATCGTGGCCCAGCTCGGTCACCAGTTTGAATTGTTCGGTGAGCGCATAAGTCGGCCGCACACCCAGGGATATCCAGTTCTGATCGGCACCGTCCGCACGAATGTCTTTCTGGTAGACCGCCTCGAACTGCCCGCCAAAGTTGTGTGTCACCTGCCAATCGAAAAACTCCACGATCCGGTAACTCTTGTTGCTGTCGTCCAGCCTGACGTTGCCGGTGTAGCCCAACCCGGTGCCGGGCCCTTCCCCGTATTGCAGGGCGAGTTTGTTCTTGCCGCCGAAAAAGTCCTTCTGCACATGCTGGGTGGTGACCGCCCAGCCCCGGTGTGCATCGCGACTGTCGGGTTTGGCGATGAAGCTCAAGCCGAACTCAAGCGCTCCGCCTGGATTGCTATCGAACCCGGCCACGTTGAAGTCGTGCCGGTTGATGTAGTCCTTCTGGTACAGGTTGTCCTTGCGTGAGAAGGCGTAGCTGTATTTCAGATCGCCGATCAGTACGTCTTCGACGCCGCCGCCCGTGGCGCTCTGGTTCCAGTAATAGAAGTCGGAAATGTGGATGTCATTACGTTTGTAGTAGCGACGCCCGGCCCACAGTGAACCACCGTTGAGCGCAGGCAGGTTCGACCACTGTGTGTACAGCTGTGGCAGGCGCACCGAGCCGTTGTCTTCGTTGAACGTCAGGCTGCGGTTGTAGCGGTTGTACAACGAGGCCATGCCGTCGACGCTGAACACCGAGCCGTCATCGAAGGTGTACAGATCCTGACGCAACTCCAGTTCGCCGTACTGCTCGCATTCATTACCCAGACGGTATTTGGTTTGCGCCCCCGGCAATTGAAAACACGACTGGCCGCCGCCCTTGAGCGAGTTGCCGAAGCCACTGCGCAGGTAACCGCCGAACTCCAGCGCGGGTGACGACTGTGGGAACGCGAGGCATATACCTGCGATTGCAAGGCTGCGATTTATTGTTGTTTTCATTAAGCCATCCCATTGTTTTTATTGTGTGCTTGCATGAATTCAGCGCGCAAAACTCCCCCGCGCAGGGCTCTGCGTGTTTTTTGGAAACGTTGGTGTTGCCGTCAGGGATCAGGAATCGATCAGATGCAGGACGAATGATTCGTAAGGTCGCAACGTTATCTGTCGACGGCGCAACGGGCCGTCCGGGTAATTGCTGATCAACTGGCGCTGGCTCATCGACTCGCTGATGACCGTCGATGGCAATTGCACTTCACAGGTTGTCCCGTAGAAGTTGTTCACCACCAACAAACGCTCGGCGTCACCTTCACGCACATAAGCCCAGACTTGCGGATGCTCCAGCAGCAATTGCCGGTATTGCCCCTCGGTGATCAAAGACTCGCGGCGACGCAGCGCGATCAGATGACGGTAGTGATGCAGCACCGAGTCCGGGTCGTCGAGCTGATTGGCGACGTTGATCTGCGCGGCATTGGCGGGTACTCCGATCCACGGTTCGCCACTGCTGAAACCGGCGTTTGGCCCGGTGTTCCAGTGCATCGGTGTGCGACCGTTATCGCGGGACTTCTGCATGATCGCCGCCATGTTGTCGGCATCGCTGCTGCCGGCTTCGCGCTTGAGCCGAAAGATATTCAGCGTCTCGACATCGCGATAATGCTCGATCGACTCGAACCCCGGATTGGTCATGCCCAACTCTTCGCCCTGATACACGAACGGCGTGCCCTGTAAAAAGTGCAGCGCGGTGCCGAGCATCTTTGCCGAGAGTTCGCGGTACTCGCCGTCATTGCCGAAGCGCGAGACCACTCGCGGTTGATCGTGGTTACACCAGAACAACGCGTTCCAGCCGCCGCCAGCCTGCATGCCGGTCTGCCAGTCGGACAGAATGCGCTTGAGCTGGAGGAAGTCGAAATCGGCACGTACCCATTTCTGCAGGTTCGGATAATCGACTTTCAGATGATGAAAGTTGAAGGTCATCGACAGTTCTTTCGACTGCGGATTGGAGTACCGGATGCAGTGTTCGAGGCGGGTGGATGACATCTCGCCGACGTTGATCAGGTCATGCCCTTCGAAGACTTCGCGATGCATCTGTTGCAGGTATTCGTGAACGTTTGGCCCGTCGGTGTAAAAGCGTCGGCCGTCGCTGTGATCTTCGGGGAAGTCGGCAGGCTTGGAGATCAGGTTGATCACGTCCAGACGAAAGCCGCCCACGCCCTTGTCACGCCAGAAGCGCATCATCTTGAACACTTCAGCGCGCACCTTGGGATTGTCCCAATTGAGGTCCGCCTGGGTGTGGTCGAACAGATGCAGGAAGTATTGGCCGGTCTGGGCTTCGTACTCCCATGCGGAACCACCGAACTTGGATTCCCAGTTATTCGGCTGATCACGCCAGATATAGAAGTCGCGATAAGGATTGTCGAGGCTGCTGCGCGCCTGCTGGAACCATTCGTGCTCGATCGAGGTGTGATTGACCACGATGTCGAGCATCAACTTGATGCCGCGTTTGCCGGCTTCGGCAATCAGCAACTCGCAGTCGGCCATGCTGCCGTAACTCGGGTCGATCGCGTAGTAATCGCTGATATCGTAGCCGTTGTCACGTTGCGGCGAACGCAGGAATGGCGTGATCCACAAACAGTCGACACCCAGCCAGTGCAGGTAGTCGAGTTTGGCGACAATGCCGAGCAGATCGCCGGTCGGATTGCCGGCGTGGCTGTGGAAACTCTTCGGGTAGATCTGGTAGATCACTGAACGTTGCCAGTCTTGCATGGCACATTTTCCTCTTGAATTTACGAGTCCTGCAGGTGCGACTTCAGGCAACCCGGTAACCAGGACGGACAATCTTCATGCTCAGCGCACAGGTCAGAACGAACGGCACAACCATGGCAATCAGCATCCCGATCACAAACATCGGGATGAACTGCGGCATGATCGAGATGAAACCGGGCAGGCCGCCGACGCCGATGGCCGACGCCTGAATCTTGTTCAGCGAAAGGAAAATGCAACCCAAAGCGGAGCCGGCCAGTGCGGCGTAGAACGGAAACTTGTAGCGCAGATTGACGCCGAACATCGCGGGTTCGGTGATACCGAAGTAGGCAGAAATAGCCGAGGTCGACGCCATGCTCTTGTCCCGTGCACTACGGGTCATCCAGAACACCGCCAGGGCGGCACTGCCTTGAGCGAGGTTGGACATGACGATCATTGGCCAGATGAAGGTGCCACCTTGGGTCGAGATCAATTGCAGGTCGACCGCGAGGAACATGTGGTGCATGCCGGTGATGACCAGCGGCGCATACAGCAGACCGAAAATCGCGCCCCCGACCATCGGCGCCAGGTCAAACAGCATGACCAGGCCCTCGGTGATGAAAATGCCGATGTGACGGGTCAACGGGCCGATCACCGCCAGCGCCAGCACGCCGGTGACGACGATGGTGGTGATCGGTACCACCAGTAATTGAATGGCGTTGGGTACGCGCGCGCGCAACCATTTTTCGATGACGCTCATGACGTAAGCGGCCAGCAATATCGGCAGGATCTGACCCTGGTAACCGACTTTCTCGACTTCAAACAAACCGAGAATGTCGAAGTACGGCATTTGCTGACCGTCGAGCCCGGCAACGGCCTTGCCGTAGTTCCAGGCGTTGAGCAGGTCCGGGTGAACCAGCATCAGGCCCAGCACGATGCCGAGGATTTCACTGCCGCCAAAGCGCTTGGCCGCCGACCAGCCCACCAGCGCCGGCAGAAAGACAAAGGAGGTGTTGGCCATCAGATTGATCAGGCTCCAAAGCCCGTCGAGTTTCGGGTAGGCGTCCAGCAGCGTCTGCCCTTCGATGAACATGCCCTTGGCACCGAGCAGATTGTTGATGCCCATCAGCAGGCCGGCAATGATCAGCGCAGGGAGGATCGGCATGAACACATCGGAAAACACCCGCACCAGACGCTGCATGGCGTTGATCTTTTCGGCGCTTTTCTGTTTGACGTCAGCGATGGTCGAGGCGGCGAGACCGGTTTGACGGCGCAGCTCGGCGTAGACTTTCTCCACCTCGCCCGGCCCGATCACCACCTGGTACAAACCACCGGTGAAGAACGAGCCTTTGACCAGATCGATCTGATTGAGCGTGGCGCTGTCGACCAGGCCCGGATTCTTCAACGCCAGGCGCAAACGCGTGACGCAGTGCGCGGCCTGTTCGAGGTTTTCGCTACCGCCAAGGCTTTGCAACAGCTCTCTGGCGATATTCGGATAGTCGTGGCTCATGCTAGTTCTTCCGCTGTGGATTGTTGTTATTGGCAGCATGCCGAAGCGAAAAGTACTCGTCTGTACGAGTTAATGCAACAACTCGTACAGACGAGTTTGTTTTTGTATGTTTTTGCCGGATCAACCGGGATATTTCCTACTTCACCTTCAGGCGATTCCAATCCCTGAATGGACAAAGCCCTACCCTGCCCTTAAGGTTCGAAGCTTTGAGTTCAGCCGGCAGCGAGCACCTCCATGAGTAAATACAACCAGATCTATAGCGATCTGCTGGCCAGCATTACCACCGAACGCCTGGAACGCGGCGCGCGACTGCCCTCCGAAACCGAACTGATGGACAGCTATCAGGCCAGCCGCGGCACCGTCCGCAAGGCGATCGAGCTGCTGCAGGAACGCGGTTTCGCGCAGAAGGTGCATGGCAAAGGTACGTTCGTCCTGTCGACCAACCCGATCGAGTTTCAACTCGGTGGCATTGTCAGTTTTCAGGAAACCTATCCGCGGCTGGGAAACGACGTCAGCACCGACGTCGTCGAGCTGACTCAGTTCGCGCTCGAAGGCAGTCTGCTCGAGCACATCAAGGCCGAGCCCGGCAGCCTGATAACCCGGGTCAAACGTGTACGGCGGATTGACGGCAAACGGGTCATCCTCGACATCAATCATTTTGTCACCGAGGTTATTCCCGGCCTGTCGCTCGATATCGCCGAGCAATCGATCTACGCCTATATCGAACAGACCCTGCAGCTGCAGATCGCTTACGCCCAGCGCACCATCGAAGCGCAGCCACGCAGCAGGGACGACCAGTTGCATCTGGATCTCGATGGCCAGAGCCACGTGATCGTGGTCAGCAACCAGACGTTCCTGCAGGACGGCCGGCAATTCGAATACACCGAGTCACGGCACACCCTGGACAAGTTCTACTTCTCCGACGTGGCCCGGCGCTGACCCCTGCACATTTCGCACGGTAATGTGCGGTACATAGGTAGTGCACTCCCCTTGAGCGATTGAGCCATGCTCGGCGTTCATTTCTCAAGGATGGAGAAAGCATGACATCGCCCGAACAGCGCCCTCTGCCGAATGCAGCAGACAAAGCCTCTCTCAAAGCCATGGCTGCGACAGTCGTTCAAATGTGCCCAGGCCTTCACGACGAGGCGCATCAAGTCGCCCGCGAGTTGCTGGAGCGTAAGCACCTGAAGGGGATCGATCCGGACCGGGTCTATTTCCATCGATTCAAATCTGCGCAAAGCAGCACCCGCTCGTTTACCGGCTGGGAGCACATCCGCGAAAAGCCCTACGAATCGATAACCCTCACACAACTGGTGATTCATCGCTTTCGGGCCACCGATCAGGACAACGCTGACCTGCTGGATCTCTATGCCGGTTTCTATACCGACGGCCCCGACACCGAAGATTTCGATCACCGCAATGAATGTCGCCTGCACGGCAACGAGGTACTCGACGCCTTCTGGGACATCGACTTCAGCACGCGGTACCACAACCAGCTGACGGCCTTCTGGAACACCCACGGCAATGATTTTCGCACGCTGGCCAAATGCACTTTTCTCAGCCGTGCGGTGCAGGCACTTGAACTCAAGCAACTGACCGACAGTGATTTCCAGTGCATCGTCGGCGCGCTGATCGGGCCTGTCACCTGGCCGGTGACCCTGGCAATGATGCAATCGAGCCACACCGTGGACGGTGACGTGCGCGCTTTCGATATCAGTGGACATGTCGCCACCAATCTCCTGCGCGTCGTCGCCCCCACTGGCCGGCAGATCATCTATATGCCCGGTGAAGAGTTGGCATTCGTCGTCAGGCAAACGCCGGCGGACATGCACTGGTGGGTGCTCGAACAGATGAATCAAGATACTCGGCGGCAGCATTTCTTCAGTCACTTTCCACTCGCCGAACGTCAGCAAATGACCGAGAACATCACCGATCTGATGAACCGGCTGGTGAGCACCTGGGGCCACGCCGATCATCATCTGATCAATCAGCACAACCTGGCGATCAGTGGTGATGCGTTCAGTGGATTACGTGACACCACCCGCAACGCAATGTTCGCCGAAGCCAGCCTGTCGCTGACGTCCAACGGCGATCTGCGTAAAAAACTGTGGATCGGTTATTTGAGCGCCGGCCTCAAGGTGTTCGGCCCGATGGCCGCTGTCGGCTGGCCTGTTGCGCTGCCGGTGATTGGCGCCGGCATTGCCAGCATGGGCTTGAACATCGATCAGGCGGTCAACGGCAAAACCGCCAGCGAACGCAAGGCCGGGGTGCTTGGCGCCGTGGCGAGCGGGATTGAAACGCTGTTCAATCTCCCGTTCCTCAAAGGCACCGGTGCAATGCTCGAGACAGGCGTACAGGTCGAAGCGGCCGAGGCAACGGAAATGGCGGAGCTGATCGACTCAGCGTCGGTCGTGGAACCGGAGCCGTCTGTCGATACGCAGCAAATCATGGTTCCGAATACTACCGACGCCTTCGTCTCTGAACCTGATCCCCCCAGACTGATTCCGGCAGCCAGCGCGCCACCGCCACAAGTTCCGCACAAATACTTGTGCAATGAACTGCTCGACGGTTGGCAAGCGGAAAGCGAACCTGGACAGTTCGAAGGCATTTTTCGACTTGATGCTGATCCTCCCTACGCCGTCCTGCTGGATGAAAATCCTTACTACGTCAAATACTTCACCGACTCGCGTGGGGGTGGCTATTGGGCAATCGTTGACCCAGAGCGACCCAATCAGCTTGTTCATTCATTACCGATTCGCCTTAATGCCGAAGGTCTGTGGGAGCGTATGCGATCGCTGGGCCTTTCGGGCGGCGGCCAGTGCATGGGCAAGGCGTGTGCCCCGGATATCGCGCTCGACACCTTTGCCCCCCCAGCGCCCGAAGTGGCTATCGCACCGGAGTTCGAATCAGTCGCGACAGTCGTTCGCCCGATCCGCATCGTGCCCTCTGCCTACGATATCGAGCCGACGGTGCGCCGTTCGATAAAAGGCTGGGCGCTGAACCTGAACGAAACCCATGCCCAGCTGCTGCCCGATGCCTCCGGCGCGTTCAGCATGGCCGACCCCTTTGAGCTATACGCGGTGAGCAAGCGCAAACTGTTGCAGACCGCCGCCAGAAAATTCTTCAGCAATCTTCCATGGATTACCTCGCCTGCGCGACCGCCAACGCCAGAAATCACGGCACCGCTGGACATTCCCGGCCTGTTGGATCGCATCTTTGAATCAGCCTCGGGGCTGGTGGTGGGCGAAACCCTGGATCGCATCGCCAGCATGCGCTTCATGATTGAAAACATGCCTGCTCTGGCCAGGCACGCAAAAACCCTCTACATGCGCGGGATCCTCAGTGACTTCGCTCAAGTGGAATTGAATCGCTACTTCACCTCCGGCACCCTGTCGACGGACCTGCAAACCTACCTGACCGGCCTGGGCACCGATCCGGCGGGGCGCTTCAATGCGTTGGAACTGGTCAAGGTTGCCAGGCAAAACGGTGTTCGTATCCAAGGGATTGACTGCGCCGCGAGCTACAAGATGAAGTCCCCGCTATCGCCCTATGACGAGCAGATGATCGGTACTTATCTGGCGAGCGACATCATGACGGGAGACACCTACCTCAACAGCCCCCAGAAATGGATCGTGCTGATCAGTGCGCAAAACACCAATACGCTCAGAGGCCTTGCCGGTATCAGCGAAATAAAGGGTGGGATCGGGTTGCGCATCGAGGAAGTCGGGATGGAAGCGATCATGGACATCGAGGCTGATCCGGGTATCGAAGTGCGTCGTGGATCATTTCCAAACGGCTCGGCATCACAAGGCAATAACGATGTGCTGCGCGCTGACCTGCGTCTCCGCGTACCGGCCGAACCGGTGAACTGGACTGAGGAGACGTTAGAGAATCTGTTGCACAGGCGTGGCATGTTCATGCTCAGAAAAATCGCCGACACCTACACCGTGGTGCACCGCAGCAAACAGGGCATGCTGGTGCGAACGCGCGTGAGTCAACTGGCGGACGGAGGCGTTTCGTTGCACCGCCCGTCATGGCCGCAAGTGAACGATGTCCCGTTCGCCAGCATCGAGCAAATGTCTAACCGATTGGTCGAAATGGGCCTGACATTACAAAGCCGTCTTCCGGACTGACAGCCTGGCCCGAGACAGCCGCTGCCCTGCCCTCGGGAGCCGTTGCTCAGCCGGATCACGCCATCCGTCGGCCTTGCAGCAGGCAATACATATGTAGTGCATCGCTCTTGAGCCGTTCGGTCATGCTTGATTCTCGTTTTCCCCATGGATGGAGAAGTACATGAACGCTCCCGAACGCCGTCTGCTGCCGAACGCAGCTGACAAGGCCAGCCTCAGGGCAATCGCTACATCACTCGTGCAGGCTTGCCCCAGCCTGCTGGAGGCGGCCCGTGAGGTCGCCCTTCAATTGCTGATCGACAAAGGACTGCCGGGCCTTGATCCGGACCGTGTCTATTTCCACCGATTCAGGGCCGCGCAGAGCAGCAACCTGACCTTCACCGGCTGGGAACATCTGCTGGAAAAGCCCTATGAATCGTTGACCCTCACCCAACTGGTAATCCAGCGCTTTCGCGCCACCGATCAGGACAATGCCGATCTGCTGGGGCTGTACTGCGGCTTTTACGCAGACGGGCCGCAGGCCGACAACTTCAATCAGGATAATGAAATTCGACTGCTGGGCAGCGATGTGCTGCAGGCGTTCTGGAATATCGATTTCAGCACCCGCTACATCCAGCGACTGACCACTTACTGGCAAACCTCCTCGCACCATTTCCGAACACTGGCCAAATGCAATTTTCTCAGCCTGGCAGTACAGGCGCTGCAACAGGGCCACCTTGACGGTACAGACTTTCAACGCGTAATCGATTCGGTCATCGGCTCCGTGACCTGGCCTGTCACCCTGCAAATGCTACAAGCCACGCACCCGGTGGGCGCTCATGTACGCGCGCTGGATCTCGATGGGCACGTCGCCACCCATGCGCTGCGTTTCGTTGAGGACAATGGTCGGCAAACCCTTTACTTACCCGGCGAAGTGCAACCCTTTCGGCTGATGGAAGATCAAGCGGATCTGCACTGGTGGATGCTTGAACAGATGAATACGGAGGATAAGCGCAAGATCTTCATGAACCGCTTCTCCCTGGCCGACCGCAACCGGATGGGCGAAAAACTCAACGACCTGATGACTCGCCTGGTCAGCACCTGGGGTCATAGCGATCACCGGATGATCAACCACGGCAACGTCACCATCAGCGGTGACGCGTTCACCTGGTTAAGCGATTCGACACGCAGCGCCATGTTTGCCGAAGCAGACATGGCGCTGACCTCCAACAGCGATCTGCGCAAAAAACTCTGGATGGGTTACCTCAGTGCCGGTCTCAGGGTATTCGGCCCGCTGGCAACTGTAGGATGGCCACTGGCACTGCCGGTGATTGGCGCCGGGATCGCCAATATGGGGTTGAACATCGATCTGGCGGTCAACGGCAGGACGGCTGTCGAGCGCAAGGCCGGCACCCTTGGCGCGGTGCTCAACGGCATTGAAGTACTGTTCAACGTTCCGTTCCTGATCGGTACCGGCGCGCATCTGGAAGTGGGCCCGCAGGTCGAGTTTGCCGAAGCCGAAGAAATGGCCGGGCTGATTGAGTTCACCTCGGGCAACGATCCATTTCTGCCACCGCTGGATCAGGCGCCGTTGCTGACCACTGACGAGGAGACTGACGAGATGGCAAACGCAATTCCCATCGAGACATCACCCCGCCCCACGCTGCACGGTCCGCTCGCGCCACAGATTCCTGCCCGCTACCAGTGCAACGAATTGCTTGATCGTTTTTCTGTAGAGACCAAGTCCGGGAAGTTTCAAGGCATTTACCGACTCGGCAACGCTCAGCCCTATGCCATCGAGATCGAAGGCAACGCGTACTACGTGCGGTACTTCGACGCCTCCGGGGACAGTGGCAGTTGGGCCATCGTCGATCCGGAACACCCCAACCAGTTCGCGTATTCATTGCCAGTGCGTTTCAGCGCAACCGGCAAATGGGAGCGCACGCCGGCGCTGCGTCTCAGAGGCGGCGGGCAGTGCGTGGGCACGCCATGTGCGTCAGAAATCGAACTGACCTCGCAGGTCATCTCATCAACCCCATCGCCAGGCCTGCCATTGGTCGAACCGGTGCCATCCACTGCCCGTCCGCTACGTTTGGTGACCACCCTCGGTGAAATCGGAGAGCTGGACGTGGCCAAACTGAAAAAGTGGGCAATGAACCTGCCACAGGATTCTGCCGATATGGCGAACATCTCCCCAGACCATCCATCTGACGAAGAACAATTCACGCTGTTCTTCAGCCAAAAACGCACACGACTCCTGAACGAAGCCAAAGAGCATTACTCAGAGCTGGACTGGACCAATCTGCCTGCACGTCCGGTAATACCCGAAGTCAGTCACACGATGCCGACCGATGAGCTCATTGATCGCGTCTTCGAGAAAACGCTGGGGCTGGTAGTGGGAGAAACTCTCGATCGCATCACCAGCATGCGATTCATGATCAGCAACATGCCAGCATTTGCACGACACATCACGACGCTCTACGTGGGGGACCTGCTGAGCGATTTTGCCCAGATGGACCTGAACGCTTTCTACACGACCGGGCAAATGTCAGAGGATCTGCGGATTTATCTGGGCAGCCTCGGAACCGATCCTGACGAGACGTCCAACATCCTCGAACTGGTCAAGACCGCGCAGGCAAATGGCGTACGCGTTCAAGGCCTTGGTTGCGCGGCGATCTCCAAAATGAAAGTGCCGCTCACCTCGATTGAGGAGCAAATGATGAACGCTCAGCAGATGAACCGAATCATGTGGGGCGACGCACTCCTCAATCGACCGGGCAAATGGGTAGCTTTGGTCGATGCACAGAACACCAATAATTTCAGAAATCTGCCAGGCATCAGCGAACTCAGAGGCGGTATCGGCTTGCGTATCGAAGAATCCTCACCTTCGGAAGTGCCAGGAGTCAGCATCGACCCGGGAGTCAAGGTGGCTCGCGGGCCCTTCGACAATGGTGCATCGACCCGCAACTCGTTCGACTACCTTTACGCTGACCTGCGTCTGCAAATCGACGCGCCGCCGGTGATCTGGAAAGAGGCGGCGCAGGCACGCCTGCTCCATCGCAATGGCATGTACCTCGTTGAGAAATCGCAAAACGGTTACACGCTGGTGCGGCGCGGCAGTACAGGCAGCATTGTTCGAACGCCGGTGAACCTGACGCAGGACGGCCAGGCTTATATCTGGCTTCAGTCAATGCCGCGCATTAGTGGCGTATTGTTTCCAGATATCGCAGCGTTATCTCAGCGCCTGATAGAAATAGGCCTGAAACTGCAAAGCCGCTTACCCACCTGAAAGGATTCGAGCGGCGATTGAAACGAAAAACCCCTGGCCTGGGCCAGGGGTTTTCGTTCACTCAATACCAGCTTCGACGCGCGGCAGGATCATTCCCACTCAATGGTCGCCGGCGGCTTGCTCGACACGTCGTAAGTAACGCGAGAGATGCCTTCGATTTCATTGATGATGCGACCGGAAACGGTTTCCAGCAGTTCGTAAGGCAGGTGTGCCCAACGTGCGGTCATGAAGTCGATGGTTTCTACGGCACGCAGGGCAACCACCCAGGCGTAACGACGACCGTCGCCAACAACGCCAACCGATTTCACTGGCTGGAATACTACGTAAACTTGACTGACTCTGTGGGAACTTCGTCGTCCTTGAAGGCACACTTGACCAATAACGTCACCACTCGCCTGGGCTATAGACAAGCGCCTTGTCGCTCATCCCCGTTTTTTTCTGGTGAAGCAGCTTGTTACCGTTGAGAGAAACAATAACCTGACAAAAAGCGAAAACCTTACATAGAATGCCGCCGTGGCTATGGAACACCTTCCTTCTAATCCCTATGAAACTAGGGGTTCCGCTCTCCACACCGCGCCTGCTTCTAGCAGGCGTTTTCATATCAGCTGTAGACACGATGCTGCAGCTCGCTCACGACGACGACCCAAGGAGAAAATCAAGCATGAATCAGGAGCTGTTCCTGCGTCGCCGTAGCAAAGTTCACGTCCCTATGGGCACTGGCGGTGCCACGCGTGCTCAGGTCGCATCGGCTGTCCGTGAAGTCGCCGCGTTCCGATGCGTACTTTCAGAGCCTCTGATTGAGCAAATCGGCATGTTGTCAGCGACAGAACTCAAGTACTGGTTGCGTGGCATTGTCGGAGTGCTTCGGCGCAGGAATGGCGCTCATGTGCACCACCGGCCGTTTTATCCTGACTTCCCAGAACAGGTTCTGACGGCCACAGAGGGGGAGTTGTACCTAAACGCCGTCATGCATTACCTCACGCTTCGACGTTTACCAAAGACTGAAGAATCTCGACCTCCACTGCTTGAGGGCAACCTCATACCCTGGGTTATCGAACCGGGGAGCATCCCTCAGTTCGAGTCACTGCTCGAACCGCTGGTGTCATCGCGCACCTCGCTCTCCGAGGAGGAAACCGCTGATATCCTCTGGTTTGTCCGAGAGTACAAACGCGATGTGTTCCGTTTGCTGCCTGAGGACATCCCTTTCCGAGAGATCCGTGCACAACTGGGCGGCGCACTTATCCTGCATGCAGCCGGCGATGCACGGGTGGACGCATTCCTGGAGCGCAACGTCGAAACGGCGACGGATGTGCTACGACTCGCGGTCGCCCTGAGTGGCGGAGACGTATCGCTGACGACAGCGTCGACACGTTTCAAAACGATGAAGCGCTCGATGCGCCGCCTGTTGTTGCGCTTGCTCGACTCAATACCCATCGCTACAGAAGATGTGATGCGCCATGCCGAACGCTGGAAACGTCTCGCTGAAGTACTGCATCCAGGCGACTACGCCGATAAGTACCCACGAGCACTAGCCGCCATCACGGCAGCGCGCCGCGACGAAGCGTCAGCCACCTTTGGTTCACGTGTCGAAATACTGCTAGCCCAGCGCGACATCGCCGCGCTTACGCCCATACTACAGAGCCGTCCTGGTGAGTTCGCACGACGGCTGGACGTCGCGCTGCGGCGCACGACGGGACCGGAGTCGGTTCTCCAGGCGTTCGAGGCGGTGGCGGCACAAGTGTCCTCACCGGTCCTGCTGCAATTGCTGGCCCAAGTACGCGCTCCGCGCCCCCTACCGCTACGGGCATTCACGCCGAAAGGCTCATTCGCCAAAGTCTATGGCATCAAGGATCGCCGCGAACCCATCACTCCCGAGGTGTTGGCTCACGCAGCCCAAATCTGCGAAAACGCTCTCCTAGTGCGTTTTGCGTCGCTGCCGCCACTTGGCCGCTGTTTCATCGATCCCGCGTTAAGCGAATACAAAGTGCCGCTGGCGCAGCGTGCCGCATCGAAGTCGCTACGTACGCTGGTGCGGGGCAGTCGGTTGCCTATGCCTGATACACGTTTCATTCGCCTGTTTCTGTGGTGGAAGAATGGCAGCCAACGCACGGACATCGACTTGTCCGCCGCTTTTTTCGACGCCAACTTCGTCTTCAAACAAACAGTCGCGTACTACAACCTGAAGGATTTCGGCGGTTGCCACAGCGGCGACATCACCGACGCGCCCGACGGAGCTTCGGAGTTTATCGACCTCGATATTGATGTCCTGATCGAACAGGGTATCCGCTACGTAGTCACGTCCATCAACTCATACACCGAGCAACCGTACTGCGATCTTCCAGAATGCTTCGCGGGCTGGATGGCCCGCGCCGACACGATGTCGGGTGAAGTATTCGAGCCGCGATCGGTGTTCGACCGGATCGATATCGCATCCGACACCGTAATTTGCCTGCCTTTCGTGATGGACTTGCAGGAACGACGCATGATTTGGGCCGACCTGGGGCTTACTTCATCGCCGCGCTGGAACAACGTCGGGAACAACCTCAGTGGGGTATCGCTGATGCTGCAGGCCTTAGTGCACACACCACGTCCGGATCTGGAAACCCTATTCGACTTGCATGTTCGAGCACGGGGGGAACGAGTGATCTCATCGCAACAGGCAGAGGCGGTGTTTGCACCTGATCAAGGGATAACGCCGTTCGATACGGATTTGATTCGATCGCGGTTTCTCTGATACGTATGCCAGCGTTTGCGATCGATTGAGAACTACGACCCTTGCTTCGGTGCTCCCACCCAAAAATGGCAGTCAGCCTCACTGAGTGGCCGTTCGCTCCAGAGCACTATGAGAAACTCAAAAAAAATGCCTGATGCATAAGCACCAGGCATTTTTTGTTTCAGCCGATCGGCCCTGAGGCCGGGGGCATCATTCCCACTCAATGGTCGCCGGCGGCTTGCTCGACACGTCGTAAGTAACGCGAGAGATGCCTTCGATTTCATTGATGATGCGACCGGAAACGGTTTCCAGCAGTTCGTAAGGCAGGTGTGCCCAACGTGCGGTCATGAAGTCGATGGTTTCCACGGCACGCAGGGCAACCACCCAGGCGTAACGACGACCGTCGCCAACAACGCCAACCGATTTCACTGGCTGGAACACGACGAAGGCCTGGCTGACCTTGTGGTACCAGTCGGCTTTACGCAGTTCTTCGATGAAGATGTGGTCAGCACGACGCAGCAGGTCGGCGTATTCCTTTTTCACTTCACCGAGGATGCGCACGCCCAGGCCCGGGCCGGGGAACGGGTGACGGTAGACCATGTCGTACGGCAGGCCGAGTTCCAGGCCCAGACGACGGACTTCGTCCTTGAACAGTTCGCGCAGTGGCTCGACCAGTTTCAGGTTCATCTCTTCCGGCAGGCCGCCCACGTTGTGGTGCGACTTGATCACGTGAGCCTTGCCGCTTTTCGCGCCAGCCGACTCGATCACGTCCGGGTAGATGGTGCCCTGAGCGAGGTACTTGATGTTGTCCAGTTTGTTCGACTGGGCATCGAAGACGTCGATGAAGGTGCGACCGATGATCTTGCGCTTCTTCTCTGGATCGGCTTCGCCGGCCAGGTTGTTGAGGAACTGCTCTTCAGCGTTGGCGCGGATCACCTTGACGCCCATGTTCTCGGCGAACATGGCCATCACTTGCTCGCCTTCGTGCAGACGCAGCAGACCGTTGTCGACGAAGACACAGGTCAGTTGGTCGCCGATGGCCTTGTGCAGCAGCGCGGCAACCACCGAGGAGTCAACGCCGCCGGACAGACCCAGCAGCACGTTGTCGGTGCCGACCTGTGCGCGGATGTTGGCAATCGCGTCTTCAGCGATCTTCGACGGCGTCCACAGGGCTTCACAGCCGCAGATGTCGAGGACGAAGCGCGACAGGATGCGACCGCCCTGTTTGGTGTGGGTCACTTCCGGGTGGAACTGCACGCCGTAGTAGCCACGGTCGTCGTTGAACATACCGGCGATCGGGCAGCTCGGGGTGCTGGCGAGGATGTGGAAGTCTTGCGGCATCCGGGTGACCTTGTCACCGTGGCTCATCCAGACGTCGAGGCCGAACAGGCCGTCGGCGTCGATGTGGTCTTCGATGCCGTCGAGCAGGCGGCTCTTGCCGACCACGTCAACGCGGGCGTAACCGAACTCACGCAGTTCGGAACCTTCAACCTTGCCGCCCAGTTGCTCGGCCATGGTTTGCATGCCGTAGCAGATACCGAAAACCGGTACGCCCAGATCGAACACTGCCTGTGGGCAGCGCGGGCTGTCGGCGACGTGCACGGACTCGGGGCCGCCGGCGAGGATGACGCCTTTAGGAGCGAATTCGCGGATCGCATCTTCGTCCATGTCGAACGGGTGCAGTTCGCAGTACACACCGATCTCGCGCACACGGCGGGCGATCAGTTGGGTGTATTGCGAACCGAAGTCGAGGATCAGGATGCGGTGAGCGTGAATATCGAGGGCCATGATTCAGTCTCGTCTAAGTCGTTCAGAAACAGTCGTGATTCAGAAACAACTCGGGGCTGAATCAAACAGCCCCGGTTGCTTACTTTATTGCTTGAAGGCTCAACCTACGCGGTAGTTTGGCGCTTCTTTGGTGATCTGCACGTCGTGCACGTGGGATTCGGCCATGCCAGCGCCGGTGATCCGCACGAACTCAGGCTTGGTGCGCATTTCTTCGATGTTGGCGCTACCGGTGTAGCCCATCGAGGAACGCAGACCGCCCATCAACTGGTGAATGATCGCGCTCAGGGTGCCTTTGTACGGCACACGGCCTTCGATGCCTTCCGGAACGAGTTTCTCGGCGCCTGCCGAGGAGTCCTGGAAGTAACGGTCGGAAGAACCTTGAGCCTGGGACATGGCGCCCAGCGAACCCATGCCGCGATACGCCTTGTATGAACGGCCCTGGAACAGTTCGATCTCGCCCGGTGCTTCTTCAGTACCGGCGAACATCGAGCCCATCATCACGCAGGAGGCACCGGCTACGATGGCCTTGGACAGGTCACCGGAGAAACGGATGCCGCCGTCGGCGATCAACGGAACGCCAGTGCCTTCAAGGGCAGCAGCAACGTTGGCGATGGCACTGATTTGCGGGACGCCGACACCGGCGACGATACGGGTGGTGCAGATCGAGCCAGGGCCGATACCGACCTTGACTGCGTCAGCGCCTGCTTCGGCCAGAGCCTTGGCAGCGGCGCCGGTGGCGATGTTGCCGCCGATCACCTGCACTTCAGGGAAATTCTCTTTGACCCAGCGAACGCGGTCGATCACGCCTTTGGAGTGACCGTGCGCGGTATCGACTACCACGACGTCCACGCCAGCATTGACCAGAGCGGCAACGCGGTCACCGGTGTCTTTACCGGTACCGACCGCAGCGCCCACGCGCAGACGACCTTGATCGTCCTTGCTGGCCAGCGGGTAGGCTTTGGCTTTTTCGATATCGTTGACGGTCATCATGCCTTTGAGGGCGAATTTGTCGTCGACGATCAGCACACGCTCGATGCGGTGCTTGTGCAGCAGTTCGCGTGCTTCGTCCTTGCTCGCGCCTTCCTTGATCGTGACCAGACGCTCTTTGGGCGTCATCACTTCACGGACGGTGGCTTCCAGACGGCTTTCGAAACGCACGTCACGGGAAGTGACGATGCCGACCAGGTCGCCATCGTGCAGCACCGGAACGCCGGAAATGTTGTGCATGCGGGTCAATTCGAACAGGTCACGCACCGTGGCATCAGCCTCGATGGTGATCGGATCCTTGACGACGCCGGCTTCGAACTTCTTGACCTTACGCACTTCGGCAGCTTGCTGCTCGATGGTCATGTTCTTGTGGATAATGCCGATGCCACCTTCCTGAGCCATGGCGATTGCCAGACGGGCTTCAGTAACGGTGTCCATGGCGGCAGAAACCAGAGGAATGTTCAGCTCGATGCCACGGGTAAGGCGGGTCTTGAGACTGACTTCGTTAGGAAGTACCTCGGAATAACCGGGCACTAGGAGAATGTCGTCGAATGTCAGAGCTTCTTGGCTGATACGCAGCATCGCGGGGGCTCCCGAGCGGGAAAATGGAAGCGCGCCATTATAGTCAGACACCCCCTGCTGTTCAATGTAAAACTCAGCTTAATATCAATGTTGCTGATGTACGGGAAATCCCCGGCCCTACAGCTCCACCTTGACCCAAGAGACAGGTTGATCGAGCCAATCGGCAAACTCATCGATAAAGCTTTGCTTGAAGCCCGCCTCCAGCCAGTTGTTGAAGATGAAACCGAGGTTGGAAAACGCGCACTCCTGCAAATACAGAAAGCCGTTGATGTCATCTTCATGCCCGCATTCGGGGCAGGTGAAGTTGTCGGTGCGACCCGGAAACCACTCTTCGAGGCTTTCGAACAGTGCTTCGCCAACTTCACGACGGCACTCGGCGCAACCGGCCTCTTCGAGAAAGCCCTTGGCCGGGGTGTAGATGCAGCGTTTGGTAACGATCTCCAGGCCGTTGATTGGCTCACCAAACGGCAGCGCTTGCGGGTGCAGGACCACGGCACGCGCGCCGTCGGCAATCGCGTAAGCCATGCGGTTGCCGGTGCGGCCACAAGTGCTCAGCTCTTCCTTGATGATGTTCTTGCGCACCAGCCAGCGCACGATCGCCCGGGCCCGGGGTTCGTGGACCGGCAGGGTGGAGATTTTCGGGACGATGATGCTTTGCGAATTCATGGAGAGTCCTGCGGTGTGGCTGCTGACGCCTTCGCGAGCAGGCTCGCTCCCACAATGGAATGCAGTTCCCT
This sequence comes from Pseudomonas sp. 43A, assembly GCF_013363935.1. Classification (NCBI taxonomy): domain Bacteria; kingdom Pseudomonadati; phylum Pseudomonadota; class Gammaproteobacteria; order Pseudomonadales; family Pseudomonadaceae; genus Pseudomonas; species Pseudomonas sp. 43A. Next base: position 1,631,923 of record NZ_CP054880.1, on the reverse strand, counting down.
GTGGGAGCGAGCCTGCTCGCGAAGAGGCCCTAAAGGCCGGCAGCTTAATCCCTGACGAAATCCGGTCAAGTGCTGAGGTAGCGCCCGATCAACGCAATCCCGCTCGCCAGCACCAGCCACGTCACCAACCGCACAAACGCCTCGCGCGACAACTTCATGGTCAAGCGCCGCCCGATCCACAGCCCCAGCGCCATGGCCGGCAACAAACACAAGGCCAGCATCAACAAGGGTAGCTCGGCATACACACCGGCGATAGCAAACAGGCTCAAACGCACCACCGTGCTGCAACTGATCAGCGCACTTTGCGTGGCCCGCGCGGCGTCTTTCGGCAGCCGACTATTCAAATAGATCGCATAGAGAAAGCCGCCACTGCCAAACAGCGCCCCGAACAACCCGCCCACCGCCCCCATCGGCACCGCCCATGCCGCCGACAATTGCGCCGGCCGCGCTTTCACCCACAGGCTGTAAACCGCGTAAGCGCTGATAAACAGCCCCATCAACAACAGCAACAGATCGGATTTGAGGTTGAGCAAGAAAATCACCCCCAATGTGCAACCCACCGCCATGCACGGCAGCAGCCGTAACAATTCCGGTTTGGCCACATCCCGCCGCGACGGCAGCAGATTGCCGAACGCCGCGACAAAATCCAGCAGCACCAGCAGCGGCACGATCTTCGACAATGGCAGGAACAAAATCAGAATCGGCCCCGCCACCAGCGCCGTACCAAACCCGGCAATGCCAAACACGATGTAAGCCAGCGCGATGCCGAAGCCGATCACCGCCCAGCCGCCAGCGCCCCACGACCACTCGCTCAACAACCCCGCCACGCTCATCGATACGCTTCCTTAATTAGCCTGGGATGACTTTAGCCAGCGTCGACGGTTGCGACTAATATCTTCAAAGTTGCTCAGCCATCTCAAAAAGGCATACCCGGTGCTTTCAACCCGTCAATTGCGTTACTTCGTGGAAATCGCCGAAAGCGGCAGCTTCAGTGCAGCAGCCGAACGGTTGTTTATCGCGCAATCGGCGCTGAGCCGGCAGATCAAAGACATGGAAACACGTCTACAAACGCCACTGTTCGAACGCACCGCGCGCCAGCCTCGCCTGACAGCGGCAGGCGAAGCGTTTTTGCCGCGCGCCAGAAATCTGCTCAATGAGTTGACCAAGGCCAGCGCCATGGCTACGGAAGTCGGCAATGGCCAACTCGGCACCTTACGCCTCAGCCACTCCAGCACCGTGTCGATCAGCGGCCGTTTGCTCAGTCACATCGGCGCGTATCTGCAGCAACAACCCGGTGTGTCGCTGGACATCGGCAAGTTGTCTTCCGAGGCGCAACTGGAAGAGTTGGCCGAAGGACGCCTCGATATCGGCCTACTGCGCCTGCCGGTGTTGCGCCAGCGCGAAGGCATTCAGATCGTGCCACTGTTTACTGAACGGTTGCTACTGGCGATACCGATGGGTCATCGCTTGGCCGACGCTGAACGTGTCGATCTGGCACAGTTGAAGGACGAAGCGTTCATCTCGATCCCGCATCCGCAGCGTGGCGGCTTGAGTTATCTGTGTGCTGACCTGTGCATGCGCCAGGGTTTCTTCCCGCAAGCCGCGCGCGTGATGTCGCGCAAAACGACACAGTTACAACTGATTCAAGCCGGCTTCGGCATCGCCCTGCTGCCGGAATCGATGCAGGACATCGCCCCGCCCGGCGTGCGTTTTGTAGCGCTGGCCGATACCGACTGCCAAAGCACCGTCGCCCTCGCCTATCGGCAAAATCCCACTCCACTGATCCAACACTTCATCCAGACTTTTACAAAACCATGTGGGAGCGAGCTTGCTCGCGAAAGCGGCGTTGCAGGCGATTCAGATGTCGACTGACACGCCGCCTTCGCGAGCAAGCTCGCTCCCACAGGGATTTATGGTGATTCATGGAGATTGATCAGCAAATGCCTTTAAACTGCGCCCCATGATTAAAGATCCCTTTGCAAGACTTGGCCTGGACCGTGAAGTCCTGACCGTCAGCCAGCTCAACGGCCGCGCGCGGGTGTTGCTTGAAGACGTGTTCAGCAACATCTGGGTCGAAGGCGAAATCTCCAACCTCGCCCGTCCGGCGTCCGGCCACATCTATTTCACCCTCAAGGACAGCGGCGCACAGGTGCGTTGCGCGTTGTTTCGACAAAACGCGGCGCGTGTGCGTCAGGCACTCAAGGATGGCCTCGCCGTCAAAGTGCGCGGCAAGGTCTCGCTGTTCGAGGGCCGTGGCGACTATCAGTTGATTCTCGACACCGTCGAACCTGCCGGTGACGGCGCCCTGCGTCTGGCCTTCGATGCGCTGAAAGAAAAGCTCAGCGCCGAAGGCCTGTTCAGTGCCGAACGCAAAGTGCCGTTGCCCGCGCATCCGCAGCGCATCGGCATCATCAGCTCGCCGACCGGCGCGGTGATTCGCGACATCATCAGCGTATTCCGCCGGCGTGCGCCGCAAGTGCAACTGACGCTGATTCCGACCGCCGTGCAGGGCCGCGAAGCCACCGCGCAAATCGTCCGCGCGCTAAAAATGGCCGATGCGCGTGGTTTCGACGCGTTGATCCTTGCCCGTGGCGGCGGTTCGCTGGAAGACCTCTGGTGCTTCAACGAAGAAGCCGTGGCCCGCGCGGTTGATGCCTGTGTGACACCGATTGTCAGCGCTGTCGGCCATGAAACCGATGTATCGATCAGCGACTTTGTCGCCGATGTGCGTGCACCGACGCCGTCTGCGGCTGCCGAATTGCTCGCGCCCGATTCCAGTCATCTGATCCGTCAGGTCGAAAGCCTGCATCGGCGCTTGGTGATGCGCATGCGTGACCGCTTGATGCGTGATCGTCTGCGCCTCGAAGGCATGGCGCGTCGCCTGCGTCATCCCGGCGAACGTCTGCGCCAGCAGGCGCAGCGTCTGGACGATCTGGACATGCGCATGCGCCGGGCGTTCGAGCGCCATCTCAATACCCGTCGCGAACGCCTGATCCGCCTGGAAACCCGTCTCGCCGGGCAACATCCGGGACGGCAACTGGCGATGTTGCGTCAGCGCCTCGACAGCCTCGCCGAACGTCTGCCCCGGGCCATGCGCGAAGGCCTGAAAAACCGTCGTCTGCAACTGCACAGCCAGATGCAGACGCTGCACGTGGTCAGCCCGCTGGCAACGCTCGGTCGTGGCTACAGCATTCTGCTCGATGAGCGCGGTCATGCCATCCGCAACGCCGCGCAGACCCATACTGGTCAGCGCCTGAAAGCCAAACTCGGCGAAGGCGAACTGCAAGTGCGCGTCGAAGACAATCATCTGACGCCTGTCACCCTCTCTTTACTGGACTGATCCATGCCGCGTTTTCTCGCTCCATTGTTTCTTCTGTGTCTGACCTTCAATGCCCACGCCGACAGTTACATCACCCGACTGCTGAACAAACCGGTGCCGGGCGGCGTCGCGGTGGTTGATCTGGGCGCGGCCGCACAGGCGCCGAAAGCCACGTATCAGGGCAAACCGGTGCTGGTGGTAAAAGAGCAGAACAACTGGCTGGCGATTGTCGGCGTGCCGTTGACGGTGAAGCCGGGTGCGCAGCAGATCAGCAGCGGTGGGCGTAACCTGACGTTCACCGTGGGCAACAAGAAGTACCCGGAACAGCGCATCACCCTGAAGAACAAACAGCAGGTCAATCCGGATCAGTCGAACCTCAAGCGCATCGAAGGCGAACTGGCCGAGCAGATCAAGGCCTACCGCAGCTTCAGCCCGAACACGCCGAGCAATCTGCTGTTGGACAAACCGGTAAACGGGCCGTTGTCGAGCAAGTTTGGCGTGCGCCGCTTCTTTAATGGTGAAGAGCGCAATCCGCATGCGGGCCTCGACTTTGCAGTGCCGGCGGGCACGCCGATCAAGACCCCGGCGGCGGGCAAAGTGATCCTCACCGGCAATTACTTCTTCAACGGCAACACAGTGTTTGTCGACCATGGGCAAGGCTTTATCAGCATGTTCTGCCATATGTCGAAGATTGATGTGAAGGTCGGCGATCAACTGGCGCGTGGCGCAGTGGTCGGCAAGGTCGGCATGACCGGCCGCGCGACCGGGCCGCACATGCACTGGAACGTCAGCCTGAATGATGCGCGGGTGGATCCGGCGATTTTCATTGGCGCGTTTCAACCTTAAGACAGTCGATGGGCTGATGGCCCCTTCGCGAGCAAGCTCGCTCCCACTTTGGATTGCGTTCACAACAAAAATCCCTGTGGGAGCGAGCTTGCTCGCGAAGGCGGCCTATAAAGCACATCAATACTTACAGAAATTGCTATAAACCCCAATTGCGCCCCATTCAAACCTCGCGCAAGTATCACAACAATCGGCGATCTCCAGCGCAATAAAATCCCGCAAAAAGCCGCTTTCCGAGTATTCCTCTCAATTTTTTTCGACTGCTTGCCATCCTCTCCCCTCGCGGTTAGGGTTGAAGGCATGAAAACCTCTCACACCCTCATTCAGCTTCGCCAGCACCGCAGCCTGTGCCTCGTCAGCGCACGACTGCCAGGCTGAATCGCGGCACCTCGTCCCACGCTTTTCCCTGAACATTCGTAACACCGGCAGGCCGCCTCTTTTCGGCCCAGACAATAAGGAATTTCCCGATGAGCATGCTCAAAGATCCGTCTTCGAAATACCGCGCGTTTCCTGTCATCAACCTGCCGGATCGCACCTGGCCATCGAAAACCATCGACACCGCGCCGATCTGGTGCAGCTCCGACCTGCGTGACGGCAACCAGTCGCTGATCGAACCGATGGACGCGGTGAAGAAGCTGCGCTTCTGGAAAACCCTCGTTCAGGTCGGTGTAAAAGAAATCGAAGCCTCCTTCCCGGCCGCTTCGCAAACCGACTTCGACTTCGTACGCACCCTGATCGAAGAAGGCCACATCCCGGACGACACCACCATTCAGGTGCTGACCCAGGGCCGTGAAGACTTGATCGAGCGCACATTCGAATCCCTGCGCGGTGCGAAGAAAGCCATCGTTCACCTGTACAACGCCACTTCGCCGTCTTTCCGTCGCATCGTCTTCAACCAGGACAAGGACGGCATCAAGGCCATCGCGGTCAACGCCGCCAAGCTGTTCGTCAAATATGCGGCGATGCAGCCGGACACCGAGTGGACCTTCGAGTACTCGCCGGAAACCTTCAGCGCCACCGAACTGGAATTCGCCAAGGAAGTCTGTGACGCGGTGATCGAGGTGTGGAACCCGACGCCTGAGCACAAGATGATCCTCAACCTGCCCGCCACCGTTGAATGCGCGACGCCGAACATCTACGCCGACCAGATCGAGTGGTTCGGTCGCAACATCAACCGTCGTGACAGCGTGATCATCAGCCTGCACACCCACAACGACCGTGGCACTGGCGTTGCGGCTACCGAGCTGGGCCTGATGGCGGGTGCGGACCGCGTCGAAGGCTGCCTGTTCGGCAACGGCGAGCGTACCGGTAACGTCGACCTCGTCACCGTCGCGCTGAACATGTACACCCAGGGTCTCGACCCGCAGCTGGACTTCTCCGACATCGACGGCGTGCGCAAAGTGGTCGAGGAGTGCAACCAGATTCAGGTTCACCCGCGTCATCCGTACGTTGGCGACCTGGTCCACACCGCATTCTCCGGTTCGCACCAGGATGCGATCCGCAAAGGCTTCTCCCAGCAGAAGCCAGATGCACTGTGGGAAGTGCCGTACTTGCCGATCGACCCGGCCGACATTGGCCGCAGCTACGAGGCGGTGATTCGCGTCAACAGCCAGTCGGGCAAGGGCGGCATCGCTTACTTGCTGGAGCAGGAATACGGCATCAGCCTGCCACGTCGCATGCAGATCGAATTCAGCCAGGTCGTGCAGCGTGAAACCGATCGCCTCGGTCTGGAGATGACCGCCAAGCAAATCCACTCGCTGTTGATCAGCGAATACCTGCAAGCCAACACCCCGTACGCGCTGGTCAGCCATCGCCTGCAGGAAGAAAACGGCAACAGCAATGTTGAAGTGGAAGTGGCGAGCAAGGGTCAGGGTGAAACCAATCTGCACTGGCGCGGCAAGGGCAACGGTGCGCTGGAAGCACTGGTCGCCGGCCTGCCGGTTCCGGTGGAGATCATGGACTACAACGAACACGCGATCGGCGCAGGCACCAACGCCAAAGCAGCGGCGTACATCGAACTGCGTGTGAACGGCGAACGTGCGGTGCACGGCGTGGGCATTGATGAAAATATCACCACGGCCAGCTTCAAGGCCCTGTTCAGCGCGCTAAACCGCTCGCTGAGCCAGCCTGAGGCGAAAGCGGCGTAATCCCCGCTGAAATGCAAAAGGCCCCGAAGTGAAAGCTTCGGGGCCTTTTTGTTCAAGATCAAAAGATCGCAGCCTTCGGCAGCTCCTACATTGGGATTTCGTACACCCTGTAGGAGCTGCCGAAGGCTGCGATCTTTTGCTTTTCAGGTGAACTCGAATGTGTCGGCATCCAGATTCGCCGGGAAGCGCTCGCGATACACCGCGAGCGGAGCCGCTTCCAGCACAGCCTTGAACACACCATCCGCCTCCCCCGCCGCCAGCAAGGTTTCGCCCTGGAAATCCAGCACCTGACTATCACCGGTATAAGCGAAACCCTTGCCATCAGTGCCGACGCGGTTCACTGCCGCCACATAACAAAGGTTTTCGATCGCTCGCGCTGGCAACAGGCGATTCCAGTGCAGACGTCGCGCGCCTGGCCAGTTGGCGGTGTACAGCAACAGATCGGTGTCTTGCGCGTCGCGGCTCCACACCGGGAAACGCAGGTCGTAACAAATCAGCGGCCGGATTCGCCAGCCCTTGAGTTCGAACTGCACCTGACGTTCGCCAGGGGTGTAGTGGTTATGCTCACCGGCCATACGGAACAGGTGACGTTTGTCGTAATGCAGCACTTCGCCATCCGGCCGCGCCCACAGCAGGCGATTGCGATGGCTGCCGTCAGCGGCCTGAATGATCACACTGCCGGTGATCACTGCATTGAGCTTCGCCGCCTGAACCCGCAGCCATTTGCTGGTCGGGCCGTTCTCGGCTTCGGCAAGGGTTTCGGACTCCATGGAGAATCCGGTGGTGAACATTTCCGGGAGGATGATCAGATCCGCGCCCTGCGCCTGCTCCAGCAACTGCTCGAAATGCTCGAGGTTGGCCTGACGGTCGTGCCAGGCCAGACTGGTCTGGATCAGCGCCAGGTTGAGATCGGGTAACGCACTCAGATCACGCATAGTTTTGCCGCCGCTTCACGCAGCGTCTCCTCGCGTTTGGCAAAGCACAGACGCACCAGGCGCTGGCCTTGCGGTGGGTTCTGGTAGAACACCGACACCGGAATACTCGCCACGCCGTGTTCGCGGGTCATCCACATGGCCATCTCGACGTCATTCAGGTCAGGACGGATCTGCGAGTAATCGACCAGTTGGAAGTAGGTGCCAGTGACTCGGGTAAAGGTGAAGCGCGACGACGCCAGCAGATCGCAGAACAGATCACGTTTGGCCTGATAGAAACCCGGCAGCTCTTCGACGTGTTCCGGGTGCTCGGCCATGTAATCGGCCAGGGCATATTGCAGCGGAGTGACACCGCAGAAACTGACGTACTGGTGCACCTTGCGCAGCTCGGCGGTCAGCGCTGGCGGTGCGACGACGTAGCCGGTTTTCCAGCCGGTAACGTGGTAAGTCTTACCGAACGAGCTGACCACGAAGGCGCGCTGATACAGCTCTTCGTGAGCGAGCACGCTGACGTGCGGCACGCCGTCGAACACCAGGTGTTCATAGACTTCGTCGCTGATCAGGTAGATGTCACGATCACGGATCAACGCCGCCAGTTGATCCAGCTCGGCACGGCTGATCAGGGCGCCGCTCGGGTTATGTGGGGTGTTGATGACGATCATTTTCGTGCGCGGGCTCAAGGCCGCCGCGAGTTTGTCGAAATCGATGGAGAAGTCGTCCGGGTTCAACTGCACATGCACGCAACGACCGCCCGCCAACTCGGTCGCCGGCTCATAGCTGTCGTAGCACGGATCGAACACGATGACTTCGTCGCCGCTGTGGATAACCGCCTGAATCGCACAAAAGATCGCCTGGGTCGCGCCCGGCGTCACGGTCACTTCGCTGTCGGCATTGACCTGCACGCCATAGCTGCGTGCGATTTTCGCCGCAATCTGTTCGCGCAGCGCAGGCAGCCCGGTCATCGGCGAATACTGGTTATGGCCACTGGCGATGTGTCGACCGACTGCATCACGCAGTGACTGCGGGCCGTCAAAATCAGGAAAACCCTGGGACAGGTTGATCGCGCCGGTTTGCGCCGCGAGCTGAGACATCTGCGTGAAAATCGTGATGCCGACATTCGGCAGCTTACTGGTGATCATCGGGGGTTCCCTGCTCAACACCCGGCTCTGACGACGGCGCGGGAGAGCCCGAGGATAGCCCATCCGGCGCCCATAAAAAAAGGGCGCTCTGGTGAGCGCCCTTCTTATCGCCGACCTCATGTAGGAGCTGCCGCAGGCTGCGATCCTTTGATCTTGTCTTTGAAGCAAAATCAAAAGATCGCAGCCTGCGGCAGCTCCTACACGAAGTGATAAATCACTTCTTGTCGCGGCGCTTCTTGTCGGCTTTCTTGTGGTGCGACATCAAGCGACGCTTCTTGTTGACCTGGCGGTCGGTCAGCGTGGTTTTATTGCCTTCGTACGGGTTCTCGCCGCCCTTGAACTCGATGCGGATCGGCGTGCCGACCAGCTTCAGCACACGGCGGTAGGTGTTCTCCAGATAGCGCACGTACGACTTCGGCACTTTCTCGATCTGGTTACCGTGGATCACGATGATCGGCGGGTTAGCGCCACCCAAGTGAGCGTAACGCAGCTTGATCCGGCGGTTGTTGACCATCGGCGGCGCGTGCTCGCCAACCGCGTCTTCCAGAATCTGGGTCAGACGGTTGGTCGGCCAGCGGGTGACCGCCGACTTGAACGAGTTCTGTACGGAAGCGTAGAGGTTGCCTACGCCAGTGCCGTGCAGGGCCGAGATGAAGTGAATGTCGGCGTAATCAACGAAGAACAGACGACGTTGCAGCTCGACTTTGACGTAGTCGCGCTCGCTCGGCGTCATGCCATCCCACTTGTTGATCGCGATGACCAGCGCACGACCCGACTCAATGGCAAAACCGAGCAGGTTGAGGTCGTGATCGACCACGCCTTCGCGGGCGTCCATCACGAAGATCACCACGTTGGCGTCTTTGATCGCTTGCAGGGTTTTGACCACGGAGAACTTTTCGACTTCTTCGTGGATCTTGCCGCGCTTGCGCACACCAGCGGTGTCGATCAGCGTGTACTTCTCTTCATTGCGTTCGAACGGGATGTAGATACTGTCGCGCGTGGTGCCTGGCTGGTCGTAAACAATTACCCGGTCTTCACCGAGCATGCGGTTGACCAGGGTCGACTTGCCGACGTTCGGCCGGCCAATGATCGCGATCTTGATCCCGTCTTTTTCGCTCGGGCCAGGAATGCGCTTGGCTTCCTCGCCTTCGGCAACGATCTCTTCTTCGCCTTCTTCCGGCTCTTCTTCGTCTTTCGGGAAATCACCGAGGGCGATTTCCAGCATCTGGGTGATGCCACGGCCGTGAGCACCGGCGATCGGGATCGCGTGACCCATGCCCAACGGAGCGAACTCAGCGCGGGCCATTTCCGGGTCGATGTTGTCGACCTTGTTGGCGACCACGTAGGAACGCTTGTTACGTTTGCGCAGGTGTTCGGCGATCATCTGGTCGGCGGCAGTGAAACCGGCCTTGGCATCTACCAGGAACAGCACAACATCCGCTTCTTCAATGGCCAGCAGCGACTGCTCGGCCATTTTTTCGTCCATACCATGCTCGTCACCGGAGATACCACCGGTGTCGACCAGAATGTAGGAACGCCCTTGCCACTTGGCCTCACCGTACTGGCGATCACGGGTCAGACCGGACAAGTCGCCGACGATGGCGTCACGAGTCCTGGTCAGGCGGTTGAACAAGGTGGACTTGCCGACGTTCGGTCGGCCCACCAGGGCGATTACGGGAACCATGCGGCTCTCCACTTCGTTATTTCAGAAAATACAAAAGCCGCTGCGAGGCAGCGGCTGGTGCTCGGGGCAACGCCTGTTAGCGCTGCAAGCCCCATGAATCCGGGGCCGCCTGGGGGTTTAACCCCAAGCATAGTTGTTACTTGATGGTCAGGGCTTCCAGTTTGCCGCTGTTGCCATATACATAAATCGTGTCACCCACCACCAGCGGACGGGCACGCAGGCCGTCGCTGTCGATGCGCTCACGGCCGACGAAACGACCGTCAACCTGACTCAGCAGGTGCAGATAACCTTCCAGGTCACCCACTGCAACATAGCTGGAGAACACTTCCGGAGCCGACAGTTGACGGCGAGCCAGCGAATCGTTGCTCCACAATGCTGTGGTGGAACGCTCGTCGACGCCTTCAACGGTGCCCGAGGACAGGCTCACGTAAACGCTGCCGAAACCCTGAGCGATACCGGCATAGCTCGACGCATCGCGCTGCCAGAGTTGACGACCGCTTTCCAGGTCCAGTGCCGCAACGCGACCCTGGTAGCTGGCAACGTACAGCGTACCGCCGGACAGCAGCAGACCGCCGTCGATGTCGACCACGCGCTCCAGTTCCGAACGACCTTGTGGAATCGCGATCCGTTGTTCCCAGACCGGCACGCCGTTGGAAATGTCCAGAGCGACCACTTTACCGGTCGACAGGCCGGCCACCGCGAGGCGGTTGGTGACCAGCGGTGCACTGGTGCCACGCAGGGTCAGTACGGCCGGCGTGCTGTCATACACCCAGCGTTGCGTACCGGTCGATGCATCCAGACCGATCAGACGATCGTCCTGAGTCTGCACCACTACGACGTCACCGTTGTTGGCCGGTGGCGCGAGGACTTCGCTGTTGACGCGTGCACGCCATTTCTCCTCACCGTTGCTGGTGTCCAGAGCGACGACTTCGCCACGCAGCGTACCGATCAGCACCAGACCGTAACCCACGCCAACGGCGCCGGAGACAGGCAGGTCAAGATCCTGCTTCCATTTTACGTCGCCATTGCCGCGATCCATGGCCATCACCACGCCGGTTACATCGGCAGCGTAGATGGTGTCACCGTCGATCGCCGGCACCAGCATGTTGTAGGTTTCGCCCTGACCGTCACCGATCGAACGACTCCACTGCTTTTGCAGAACCACTTCTTCTTTGAAGTCGGTCAGTTCAGCCGGTGGCAATTCTTTTTTGCTGTTGCTGCTGCAACCCGCGGCCAGAAGGGCCAGAGCCAGCAATGCTGCATGCTTCCAACGGATCACGTCACGCATCCCCTTTGGCCAGGTCGTCGAGCTTGATTTGAAGGCCACCGACCGCCGCTTCATCCGACAGTGCCGCCTTGGCTTTTTGATACGCCTTGTTCGCGTCATCGGTACGGCCCAGCTGTACCAGCAGGTCGCCCTTGAGTTCTTCGCGAGTGGCCAGGAACGCTTTGTCGGCATCGCCGTCGAGCAGTTTCAGGCCGTCTTCTGCCTTGTTCTGCGCACCCAGCACCTGCGCCAGACGCTGACGGGCGATTTCGCCCAGCGCCGGGTTGGCCGGTTTGTCGACAATGGCTTTCAGCTCGGTCGCGGCGTCATCCAGCTTGCCGCTGTCGACCGCCACTTTGGCGACGAACAGGCTGCCGTACTGCGCGTAGGCAGAACCGCCGAATTCGCTGTTGAGCTTGCCGGCCAGATCCGCCACGCGGGCAGCATCAGGCTTGCCGTCAGGCGTCAGCGTGGTTTCCAGCAATTGCTGATAGAGCACCGAGGCGCCTTGCGACTGGTTGCTCTGATACTTGTGATAAGCCTGCCAGCCGAACACGATAACCAACGCCAACAGGCCGCCGGTGACCAGAGGTTTGCCGTTGCGTGTCCACCAGTCCTTCAAATCCGCCAACTGTTCGTCTTCGGTACTCGACACCCCAATACTCCTTAATCGCTAAATCGGCTGTTTGGACAGCTTCAACCCTGCACGACGCAGGTGGCCAGGTGAGCGGCGAGCGCATCCCAGGCAATGCTTTGTTGTTCGCCCTGGCCACGCAGGGGTTTGAAACCTACCACTTGCTGGGCCATTTCGTCGTCACCGAGGATCAGTGCGTACAGCGCACCGCTCTTGTCGGCCTTCTTGAACTGGCTTTTGAAGCTGCCGGCGCCGGCATTGACTTGCAGACGCAGGTTTGGAAGTTGATCACGAACACGTTCAGCCAGAGCCAGACCGGCCAGCTCGGCTTCTTCACCGAAGGCGCACAGATAGACATCGACCTGACGGGAGATTTCTTCCGGGATCTGCTCAAGGGTTTCCAGCATCAGCACCAGACGTTCGATGCCCATGGCAAAACCGACGCCGGTGGTCGGCTTGCCACCCATTTGCTCGACCAGACCGTCGTAACGACCGCCCGCGCAAACGGTGCCCTGGGCGCCGAGTTTGTCGGTGACCCATTCGAATACGGTTTTGCTGTAGTAATCGAGGCCGCGCACCAGTTTCGGGTTGAGCACGTAAGGAATGCCAACGGCATCCAGACGCGCTTTCAAACCTTCAAAGTGCGCACGGGATTCGTCGTCGAGGTAATCGGCCATTTTCGGCGCATCGACCAGCACCGCTTGAGTGTCGGCATTTTTCGTGTCGAGCACGCGCAGCGGGTTGGTTTTCAGGCGACGCTGGCTGTCTTCGTCGAGCTTGTCGTGGTGCGCCGAGAGGTACTCGACCAGCGCTTCACGATAACGCCCACGGGACTCGCTGGTGCCGAGGCTGTTGAGTTCAAGCTTGACCGCATCACGAATGCCTAGCTCGCCCCACAGGCGCCAGGTCATGGTGATCAGCTCGGCGTCGATGTCCGGGCCGTCGAGATTGAACACTTCCAGACCGATCTGGTGGAACTGGCGATAACGGCCTTTCTGCGGACGCTCGTGGCGGAACATCGGGCCGATGTACCAGAGTTTCTGCACCTGGCCACCGCCGGTGATGCCGTGCTCGAGTACGGCACGCACGCACGCCGCGGTACCTTCCGGACGCAAGGTCAGGGAGTCGCCGTTGCGGTCTTCGAAGGTGTACATCTCTTTTTCGACGATGTCAGTGACTTCACCAATCGAGCGTTTGAACAGCTCGGTGAATTCAACGATCGGCATGCGAATCTGCTTGTAACCGTAGTTATCCAGCAGACGCGCAACGGTGCCCTCGAAATAACGCCACAGGGGGGTCTGTTCGGGCAGGATGTCGTTCATGCCACGAATGGCTTGCAGAGACTTGCTCACTTTAAATCCTTAAATTCGTTCGGCGCTTCAGTCAGGCTCAGCCGCGCGCAATAACCGCAGCGTCAGCTTCGACCTTTTCGGCCGCTTTCTGGCGGATCAGCTTTTCCAGCTCGTCCACCAGATTGTCATTCGTCAGTTTCTGCGACGGCTTGCCGTCGATGTAAATCAGGTTTGGCGTGCCGCCAGTCAAGCCGATATGGGCTTCCTTGGCTTCGCCGGGGCCGTTGACCACACAGCCGATCACCGCGACATCCAGCGGGACCAGCAGGTCTTCAAGGCGCCCTTCCAGCTCGTTCATGGTTTTCACCACATCGAAGTTCTGCCGCGAGCAGCTCGGGCAGGCGATGAAGTTGATGCCACGGGAACGCAGATGCAAAGACTTGAGAATGTCGTAACCGACCTTCACTTCCTCGACCGGGTCGGCCGCCAGCGAGATGCGGATGGTATCGCCAATCCCCTCGGCGAGCAGCATACCTAGGCCCACGGCGGATTTCACTGTGCCCGACCGCAATCCACCGGCTTCGGTGATGCCCAGGTGCAGCGGCTGAACGATTTCTTTCGCCAGCAAGCGGTAGGCTTCGACGGCCATAAACACGTCGGAGGCCTTCACGCTGACCTTGAAGTCCTGGAAATTCAGGCGCTCAAGGTGTTCAACGTGGCGCAGGGCGGATTCGACCAGTGCAGCCGGGGTCGGCTCGCCGTATTTCTTTTGCAGGTCTTTTTCCAGGGAACCGGCGTTGACGCCGATGCGGATCGGAATTCCGCGATCACGAGCTGCGTCAACCACCGCGCGAACACGGTCTTCACGACCGATGTTGCCTGGGTTGATACGCAGGCAGTCCACGCCCAGTTCGGCCACGCGCAGAGCGATCTTGTAGTCGAAGTGGATGTCGGCAACCAACGGCACCTTGACCAGTTGCTTGATCTTGCCGAACGCCTCGGCGGCGTCCATGTCCGGCACCGAAACGCGAACGATGTCGACGCCAGCGGCTTCCAGACGGTTGATTTGCGCAACGGTGGCGGCCACGTCATTGGTGTCGCTGTTGGTCATGCTCTGCACAGCGATCGGCGCATCGCCGCCCACCGGTACGTTGCCGACCCAGATCTTGCGCGAAACGCGACGTTTGATTGGAGATTCGCCGTGCATGACTTATTGACCCAACTTCAGGCGAGCAGTCTCGCCACTGGTGAACGGAGCGATATCGACCGGTTGGCCGTTGTAGCTGACCTGTGCGGCGCGGGCAACACCCAGACGCACGTTAAGCGGCGGCTTGCCGGAAACGGTGACGCTATCGCCTTTATGCTTCAGACCACTGAAGATCACTTTGCCACGACCGTCGGTCACTTGTGCCCAGCAATCGGCGCTGAACTGCAGTTGTACCTGACCGTCGCCAGCCACCGGAGCGGTTGCTTCTGCGGTCGCTGCCGGTGTAGCAGGAACAACCGGAGCGGTGACGGTCGGCGCTGGAGTGGTCGGCACGGTTGGCGCGGGGTTAGCCGGGGTAGCGACAACCGGCGCCGGTGTATGAACCGGGGCGGTCGGCGTTGCAGCCGGTGCTGCTGGAGCAGTTGCCGGAGCAGCGCCTTCTGCACCAGTCGACTCAGCCGTGGTTTCCGACTGAGGCAGCGCCAGCGCTGTAGAAGTATCGGCCTGATTCTCTTCGACAGCCTGGTCTTCCGGCTCGTCGATCGGGTGAATCTGGGTGGTACCGTCAGCCCCTTCGACTTCAACGTGCTCAGGCGCCAGAGACGTCAGGTCCTTGGTGCGCTGCGAAGTCTGATCCTGCCACCAGACGAAACCGCCGCCGATGACCGCGATCAGCAACAGCAGGCTGACAATACGCAAAATGGTGTGGGAAACCCGCACCGGCTCTTCGATACGACCAAGGGCGTGAACATTGCTGCCCTGGGAGTCGGTGCCGGTGGACTGGTCGAATTGCTGAACCAGAACGGTCTGGTCCATGCCGAGCAATTTGGCATAGGCGCGAATGTAACCGCGAGCGAAGGTATGCCCCGGCAGCTTGTCGAAAGCGCCGGCTTCAAGATTGCTCAGGGAAGTCACGGTGAGGTTGAGCTTGAGGGCCACTTCGGCCAGCGACCAGCCATTGCTTTCGCGGGCCTGGCGCAGGGTCTCACCGGGGTTAACGCGATTCGCTGCTACAACTTCGGGATGCGCCGCTTTCATCATTGCTCCGACAGGTATTGCTGATATTCCGGCGTACCGGGATAGAGTCGTTTTAATTGCAGGCCATAACTGGCGGCCTTGTCGCGATCTTCAAACACTTTTGCCAGCCGAACGCCGAGCAATAGACTACGTGCATTTTGTTCGGTCAGCAGGCTGAAACGGTCGTAATAGTCACGCGCGGGCACATAATGCCTGTCTTCGAAGGACAACTCAGCCATTTCCAGCAATGCGCGTGGTTGTTGGCGGTTCAAACGCAGTGCCTTTTCCAGCTGTTGCTGCGCCAGATCACGCTGACCGAGCTTCGCCGCCGTCATGCCGAGGTTCTCGAACACACGCGAACGCTCAGGATACAGGGTATCGGCAGCAGCCTGTTCAAAACGCTCGTAGGCTTCTTTATAACGCTGTTGTTCGTAGAGAAAACTGCCGTAATTGTTGAGGATGCGCGCATCGGCGGGACGGGAGGACAAAGCCTTGCGGAAGTGTTCGTCGGCCAGCTCCGGCTCCATTTCGGACTGGAACACCAAACCGAGGGCCGCGTTGGCATCAGGATCGGAACCTTCGATTTCCAGCGCCTTCTTCAGCGGCACCTTGGCCCGCTCGCTCATGCCCTGCTGCAAGTATCCCAACCCCAACTGCACGTAGGCAGCCCGCGCTTCATCGCGGCCCTTGCTGGTCTTCATCGGGTTGTAGTCACCCGACAGGACACAACCAGCACACAGGCTGGCCAACAGCAACAGCAGCGCAAAGCGCAGGGACATAGAGATCCTCTCTTAATTTGTGTTCGCGGCGTTCTGTGCCAGATCGCTGTCGGCGCTCAACTCACGCACGGCGATATAACGTTCGCTGCGACGGGTGCGATCCAGCACCTGCCCTACCAATTGACCACATGCGGCGTCGATGTCTTCACCACGGGTGGTGCGGACAGTGACGTTGAAACCGGCCTGATGCAACTGATCCTGGAAACGACGGATCGCGTTGTTGCTTGGCCGCTCGTACCCGGAATGCGGGAACGGGTTGAACGGAATCAGGTTGATCTTGCACGGAATGTTCTTCAGCAACTCGATCATCTCGACGGCGTGCTCAACCTTGTCGTTGATGTCCTTGAGCAAGGTGTACTCGATGGTCAGCACACGTTTCTCGCCAAGGGCGGACATGTAGCGCTGGCACGACTCGAGCAGCATCTTAAGCGGATATTTCTTGTTGATCGGCACCAATTGGTTACGCAATGCGTCATTCGGTGCGTGCAGCGACAACGCCAGGGACACGTCGATGTGCTTGGCCAGCTCATCGATCATCGGCACCACGCCCGAGGTGGACAGGGTCACGCGGCGCTTGGAGATCCCGTAGCCGAGGTCATCCATCATCAGATGCATGGCGGCAACGACGTTGTCGAAGTTCAGCAGCGGCTCACCCATGCCCATCATCACCACGTTGGTGATGGCACGGTCGACGGTTGCCGGGACACTGCCGAAAGATTTGTTGGCAATCCACACCTGGCCAATAACTTCGGCGGCGGTGAGGTTGCTATTGAAGCCTTGCTTGCCGGTGGAGCAGAAACTGCAATCCAGGGCACAGCCTGCCTGGGACGAAACGCACAGAGTGCCGCGTTTGCCTTGGGGAATGTATACGGTCTCGACGCAGCTGCCGGACGCCACGCGCACCACCCACTTACGGGTGCCGTCGCTGGAGATGTCCTCGCTGACCACTTCCGGACCACGGACCTCAGCAATAGCCTTGAGCTTGTCACGCAAGGCCTTGCTGACGTTCGTCATGGCGTCGAAATCATCGACGCCAAAGTGGTGAATCCATTTCATTACCTGACCGGCACGGAAACGCTTCTCCCCGATTGAGTCGAAGAATTTTTCCATTTCCTGTTGAGTCAGACCCAGCAGGTTGGTTTTTACAGTCGATGTAGTCATGGATTCACCTTCACTCTTAAGCCAATGCTTAGCGAGTGGTTACTTCAGTAGCTGCGAAGAAGTACGAGATTTCACGAGCAGCTGCGGCTTCGGAGTCCGAACCGTGAACAGCGTTGGCGTCGATGGAATCAGCGAAGTCAGCGCGGATGGTGCCGGCAGCAGCTTCTTTAGGGTTAGTAGCGCCCATCAGCTCACGGTTCAGAGCGATAGCGTTTTCGCCTTCCAGAACCTGAACAACAACAGGACCGGAGATCATGAAAGCAACCAGGTCGCCGAAGAAACCACGAGCGCTGTGCTCAGCGTAGAAGCCTTCAGCTTCAGCTTTGGACAGTTGCTTCAGTTTCGAAGCTACAACGCGCAGGCCGGCTTTTTCGAAACGAGTGGTGATTTCGCCGATGACGTTTTTTGCAACAGCGTCAGGCTTGATGATGGAGAAAGTGCGTTGAACAGCCATGGTGTAACTCCAGAAACGGTAATTTGCGAAAAATTAAACCCGCGAATTATACGCGGGTTCTTGGGTATTGCCTAACCTGCGAGGACGATCAGTCCAATTCTTCAGCCCAGAGCGTCTGAACCGCTTCCAACACCTTCTCGCCAACACGGCCAGAGGTATTGTCGAAATCCGGCAGCTCTTTGATCCATTGCTGCAGATCGACGAAATTGACAGAAAACGGATCTACACCCGGCTTGGCCTCGGCCAATTCTTCTGCAATACGTTGAACATCATTCCAACCGTAGCTCATGACAGTCTTACCAGTCAGTGCGGCGCTTCAGCCGCATGGTTAAGCGAATATTTCGGAATTTCGACGGTGATGTCTTCTTCACCAACGATAGCCTGACAGGCCAGACGCGATTGCGCTTCCAGGCCCCATGCACGATCGAGGAAGTCTTCTTCCAGCTCGTCAGCCTCTTCCATCGAGTCAAAACCCTCGCGGATGATGCAGTGGCAGGTGGTGCAAGCGCAGACGCCGCCGCAGGCGCTTTCCATCTCGATGTGGTGTTCGTGGGCCAATTCGAGAATCGATGTGCCGGGCGCAGCCTCGACCACCATGCCTTCAGGGCAGAACTTCTCGTGGGGCAGAAAAATGACCTGCGGCATCAGATATCCTCGATTTCATTCAGGTTGCGCCCCGACAGAGCGGCTTTCACCGTCAGATCCATGCGGCGGGCAGCAAAAGCATCGGTCACTTGCGACAGACGCTTGGTCTGTTGCTCGATGGCGTAACCATCAGTACCTTTCATCAGTTCGGCCAGTTCCTGCAACTGCAGGTCGATGACCATGCGCTCTTCGGCGTCGAGCAAACGCTCGCCGTCCGCCTCCAGAGCGCCCTGCACCGCTTCGATCAGGCGCTGGGCATCGACTTGCTGCTCACGCAGAACGCGGGCAACTTTGTCGTCATTGGCGTGCTGGAACGAATCCTTGAGCATTTTGGCGATTTCGCCGTCGGTCAGACCGTAAGACGGTTTGACCTGAATGCTCGCCTCAACGCCCGAACCCAGTTCACGGGCAGAAACACTGAGCAGACCGTCGGCGTCGACCTGGAAGGTCACGCGAATCTTCGCTGCACCGGCGACCATTGCTGGAATGCCGCGCAATTCGAAGCGCGCCAGGGAACGGCAGTCGCTGATCAGCTCGCGCTCACCTTGCAAAACGTGAATCGCCATGGCCGACTGGCCGTCTTTATAAGTGGTGAAATCTTGCGCACGTGCGACGGGGATGGTGGTGTTACGTGGAATCACCTTCTCCATCAGACCGCCCATGGTTTCCAGCCCCAGGGACAGCGGAATCACGTCGAGCAGCAGCAGTTCGCCGCCATCGCGCTTGTTGCCAGCCAGGGTATCTGCCTGGATCGCGGCACCGATGGCCACCACTTGATCCGGATCGATTTCAGTCAGAGGCTGACGACCGAAGGCTTCGGCAACGGCTTCACGAACGCGTGGAACGCGGGTCGAACCGCCCACCATGACCACGGCGTGCACGTCTTCCAGCTCAACACCGGAATCGCGAACGGCGCGGCGGCAGGCTTTGAGGCTGCGCGCGACCATTGGCTCGATCAGCGCATCAAAGGCTTCGCGAGTCAGTTGGGCTTTCCAGTCACCGTAGGCAACTTCAACACTCGCCGCATCGGTCAGGGCTTCTTTTGCTGCGCAGGCGGTTTGCAGCAGATTGCGCTGCGCACCCGGATCGAGATCGGCGGACAGGCCGGCGCTCTCGATGATCCAGCCGGCAATCGCGTGATCGAAGTCATCGCCGCCCAGCGCGCTGTCGCCGCCAGTGGCCAGCACTTCGAAAACACCACCGGTCAGACGCAGAATCGAAATATCGAAGGTGCCACCGCCGAGGTCATAAATGGCTACCAGGCCTTCAGCGTGTTGATCCAGACCGTACGCCACAGCGGCCGCAGTCGGCTCATTGAGCAGACGCAGCACGTTCAGACCCGCGAGTTTCGCCGCATCTTTAGTGGCTTGACGCTGAGCATCGTCGAAATACGCCGGAACGGTAATCACCGCACCCACCAGTTCGCCACCCAAGGTCGCTTCGGCGCGCTGACGCAGGACCTTGAGGATATCAGCGGAGACTTCGACCGGGCTTTTCGGGCCCTGCACGGTGTCGATGAACGGCATGTGCGATTCGCCACCGACAAAGCGGTATGGCAGTTGTTCGCCCAATTGCTTGACGTCGGACAGACCACGACCCATCAAGCGCTTGACCGACAGCACAGTATTCAAAGGATCGGAAGCGGCAGCCAGCTTGGCCGACTCGCCGACTTCGACGCGATCGGCGTGGTAACGCACAGCGGACGGCAGGATGACCTGCCCGTTTGCGTCGGCCAACGGCTCGGAAAGACCACTGCGCAACGCAGCGACCAGCGAATTGGTAGTGCCCAAGTCGATCCCCACAGCCAGACGACGCTGGTGCGGTTGAGGACTTTGGCCGGGTTCGGCGATCTGCAGTAGGGCCATCGTGATCAGGACTTATCTGTATATCAGGCGTGCGACCGGAGCGGCACTGGGTTAATCGTCGAGGCGCTCTTCTAACTGGCGCACTTCGTAGGTGAGCTTGTCGAGGAACTGCATGCGCCGCATCAGGCGTTCGGCCTGCTCACGTTGCGCTGCGTCATCCCAACAGGCTGCGAAGCTTTCATTGAGTTCTTCCTGAGCCGATTTCAAGCGCCGCTTGAACACGGCGACGCCGTCGAGGTCGGCACTGTCCTGGAGGTCTTCGAGCTCTTCGCGCCATTGCATCTGCTGCAGAAGAAACTCGGGATCATGCACAGTGACTTCCATCGGCACTTCATGCCCGCTGATGGTCAGCAGGTAGCGTGCGCGCTGGGCCGGACTCTTGAGCGTCTGATAGGCGTCGTTGAGCCGTGCAGACTGCTCGAGTGCCGACCGCTGCTCACGCTCGGAAGCGTCGGCAAAACGGTCAGGATGAACGCCGCGCGCCAACTCACGATAGCGCGTGGCCAACTGCTCGAGATCCAAACGGAAACCCGGTTGCAGCTCGAATAAAGCGAAATGACAAGGAATACCCACGACAAGCCTCAGATGTTGAAGCTTTCGCCGCAGCCACATTCACCGCGTACGTTGGGGTTGTTGAACTTGAAGCCTTCGTTCAACCCTTCCTTGACGAAATCGAGCTCGGTGCCGTCCAGGTAGGCGAGGCTTTTCGGGTCGATGATCACTTTTTCGCCGTGACTTTCGAACACCTGATCCTCTGCAACCACCTCGTCGACAAACTCCAGCACGTAGGCAAGGCCGGAACAGCCTGTGGTGCGAACACCCAGACGAATCCCTTCACCTTTGCCGCGCCCGTCGAGGGAGCGCCGCACGTGTCGAGCAGCCGCTTCTGTCATGCTGATAGCCATCGGTGACTCCTTACTCGTCGCCAAATCCAGAAAGTCAGATCAAGCCTTTCTTCTGCTTGTAATCGCGAACAGCCGCTTTGATAGCGTCTTCAGCCAGTACCGAGCAGTGAATTTTCACTGGCGGCAGGGCCAGTTCTTCGGCCAGCTGAGTGTTCTTGATGGTTTCTGCTTCGTCCAGGGTCTTGCCCTTCATCCACTCGGTGGCGAGGGAGCTGGAAGCGATAGCCGAACCGCAGCCGTAGGTCTTGAACTTGGCATCTTCGATGATGCCAGCGTCGTTGACCTTGATTTGCAGACGCATCACATCGCCGCACGCCGGAGCGCCGACCATGCCGGTGCCGACATCAGGATCTTCCGCGTTCATCTTGCCGACGTTGCGCGGGTTTTCGTAGTGGTCGATGACCTTTTCGCTGTAAGCCATGATTCTCAATCCTCACTCATCAGGGCCGCTCTTGAGACCCTGCAACTGCGCTGCGTAAACCGCCGCGTCGCTACAGGATCTGTATCTGGCGGCTTCTATATTTAGTGTGCCGCCCACTCGATTTTCGAGATATCGACGCCGTCTTTGTACATGTCCCACAGCGGCGACAAAGCGCGCAGCTTGGTAACGGCCTCGCAGACTTTCTGCGCGGCGTAGTCGATTTCTTCTTCGGTGGTGAAACGGCCGAAGGTGAAGCGGATCGAGCTGTGTGCCAGTTCGTCGTTGCGGCCCAGGGCGCGCAGTACGTACGAAGGCTCCAGCGACGCCGAGGTGCACGCCGAACCGGACGATACCGCGAGATCCTTGAGCGCCATGATCAGCGACTCGCCTTCAACGTAGTTGAAGCTCAGGTTCAGGTTGTGCGGAACGCGGGCGGTCAGGCTGCCGTTGACGTACAGCTCTTCCAGGTGCTCGACCTGCTTGTAGAAGCGGTCGCTCAAGGCTTTGATACGGACGTTTTCGGCAGCCATGTCTTCTTTGGCTACGCGGAACGCTTCGCCCATGCCGACGATCTGGTGGGTCGCCAGGGTGCCGGAACGCATGCCGCGCTCGTGACCGCCGCCGTGCATGGTCGCTTCGATGCGCACACGCGGCTTACGGCTGACGTACAGCGCGCCGATGCCTTTAGGGCCGTAGGTTTTGTGGGCGGAGAACGACATCATGTCGACTTTCAGTTTCTGCAGGTCGATCTCGACCTTGCCAGTGGACTGAGCGGCGTCGACGTGGAACAGAACGCCCTTGGCGCGGAGCATTTCGCCGATCGCGGCGATGTCGTTGACGGTGCCGATTTCGTTGTTCACGTGCATCACGGAGACCAGAATGGTGTCTTCGCGCAGTGCCGCATCAATCATGGCCGGAGTGATCAGACCGTCTTCGGTCGGCTCGAGGTAAGTGACCTCGAAACCTTCACGCTCCAGTTGGCGCATGGTGTCGAGGACAGCCTTGTGCTCGATCTTGGAGGTGATCAGGTGCTTGCCCTTGGAGCCGTAGAAATGCGCCGCACCCTTGATTGCCAGGTTGTCGGATTCGGTAGCGCCCGAGGTCCAGACGATTTCGCGCGGATCGGCGTTGACCAGATCGGCCACCTGACGACGGGCGTTTTCGACGGACTCTTCAGCTTTCCAGCCGAATACGTGGGAACGGGACGCCGGATTACCGAAGTTTCCGTCGACCAGCAGGCATTCACTCATTTTTTGCGCAACACGCGGATCAACCGGGGTGGTCGCAGAGTAATCAAGGTAAATCGGCAATTTCATGGACTATCTCCTAAATCAGGGCTGGCGTGCCGCTAGCTCTTTGGCTGTCATTCGACGGCGGACGCTTCAATCTTGTCCAGGCGTGGCGCCTTGCTGTTGCAACGGCGCTGGTCCTGACGCTGGGCTACTTCTTGCACCTCACGGCGAGTCACAAGATCAGCCAAGCTGATACCACTTAGAAATTCGTGAATCTGCAGGCTCAAGTCGCACCACAGATGGTGAGTCAGGCAGGTGTCGCCGGAATGGCAATCGCCCTGGCCCTGGCATTTGGTGGCATCGACCGATTCGTTTACCGCATCGATCACCTGAGCGACCTGAATGCCCTGCATGTCGCGGGACAACTGGTAGCCACCACCCGGGCCGCGAACACTGGAAACCAGGTTGCTGCGACGCAGCTTGGCGAACAGCTGTTCGAGGTAGGACAGGGAGATGCCTTGGCGCTCGGAGATATCGGCCAGGGACACGGGCCCGTGCTGCGCGTGCAACGCCAGGTCAAGCATGGCGGTCACGGCGTATCGGCCTTTTGTAGTCAGTCGCATGGACAGTTACCACGGAGTTCAGAATGGGGCGAGTATGCAATTCCCGAGTATTTAAGTCAACTTTAAGACCTAGTACTTTAGTCAGGATTACCCGCAAAAGAGCGCGCGCATCATAGCAAAGGCTGGCGGCATGCAGCCAGCGGTACCGCGTGATCGTTCTTCGCGAGCAAGCTCGCTCCCACAAGGACAATACATTCCATTGTGGGAGCGAGCTTGCTCGCGAAGGCAGCGGCGCGGTTTAGCTAGCCTGACTCTGATCCTTATCCTTAACGCAGGCGAAGTCTTCTTCGCGCAGCTCAGGCAGATCTTTCGCACAGTAATTACTGCCCAGATCCTTCAGCGCGCCGCACATACCCTCCAGACGCCCGTCCACCGCTTGCAGGTGATCGAGCAATTGACCGATGGCGCGCGCCACCGGGTCAGGCATGTCTTCGCTGACACCGTAGGCATCGAAACCGATCTTCTCGGCCATGGCCTTGCGCTTGGCATCCTGCTCTTCATCGGACTTGACGATGATTCGACCTGGAATACCGACAACAGTGGCGCCCGGCGGCACTTCTTTGGTCACCACGGCGTTGGAACCCACCTTGGCACCGGCACCGACCGTAAACGGACCGAGCACTTTGGCGCCCGCACCGACCACCACACCATCACCCAGCGTCGGGTGACGCTTGCCTTTATTCCAACTGGTGCCGCCGAGGGTCACGCCCTGATAAATGGTCACGTCATCGCCAATTTCAGCGGTTTCACCGATGACAATGCCCATGCCGTGGTCGATAAAGAAACGACGACCGACTTTGGCCCCCGGATGAATCTCGATCCCGGTCAACCAGCGACCGAAGTTCGAAACCAGCCGTGCCAGCCATTTCAGTTCGTTGCGCCACAGCATGCCGGCCAATCGATGAATCCAGATCGCGTGCATGCCGGGGTAGCAGGTCAGAACTTCAAAAGCGTTACGCGCTGCCGGGTCTCGATGGAACACGCTCTGGATATCTTCACGCAAACGCTCAAACATCATTTAGTCCTTCCGCTTAAGAAGCTCACCACGGGCCGCTTTCTGGGTTTCCGTGAGGATGCCACGCAAAATATTCATTTCCGCCCGGCTGACCGAGCTGCGTCCGTACAACCGGCGCAGGCGCGCCATCAAGTGCCGTGGTTTTTCCGGATCGAGGAACTCGATGGCGACCAGCGTCTGCTCCAGATGCTCATAAAAGCGCTCCAGTTCATCCATGGTCGCCAGCTCGGCGCTTTTCACCGAGGCCACTTCTTCTTTCTCGATCTTGCTCGGCTGACCTTGTGCGGCCAGCCAGGCCATGCGCACTTCGTAGCTCAACACCTGCACCGCCGCGCCGAGGTTCAGCGAGCTGAACTCAGGGTCGGAGGGAATATGCACGTGAAAGTGACATCGCTGCAGTTCGTCATTGGTCAGACCGGAATCTTCACGACCAAACACCAGCGCAATTTCAGCGCCCTGCCCGGCCTCCTCAACCACTTTGGTTCCGCATTCGCGAGGGTCCAGCAGCGGCCAGGGGATTCGACGGTCACGGGCGCTGGTGCCAAGCACCAGATTGCAGCCGACCAAAGCGTCTTCCAAGGTAGCGACGACTTGCGCGTTTTCAAGGATGTCACCGGCACCGGAGGCGCGAGCATCGGCCTCGTGGTGCGGAAACAGGCGCGGTTCGACCAGCACCAATCGCGACAGACCCATGTTTTTCATGGCGCGCGCGGCCCCGCCGATATTGCCGGGGTGGCTGGTATTGACCAGGACGACACGAATGTTCTGCAGCAAGGGAGGCGCTCTCGGACACAGGAAAGGGGTGCAAATCTTACAGAACAGCCTACCGTTAAGCTATGAAAGCGAACAGCGTCCTTCACCTGAAGAAAAGTTCTGATAGAATGCGCGGCTTTCTTTAACAACCTTAGGTGACACATCCATGCAGCCCATGCTGAATATCGCGCTGCGCGCCGCCCGCAGCGCCAGTGAACTGATCTTCCGCTCCATCGAGCGCCTGGATACCATCAAGGTCGACGAAAAAGACGCCAAGGATTATGTATCCGAGGTCGATCGCGCCGCCGAACAGAAAATCATCGACGCGCTGCGCAAGGCTTACCCTAACCACTCCATCCGCGGTGAAGAGACCGGCCTGCACGCTGGCACCGGCATCGAAGGCGAAGAGTACCTGTGGATCATCGATCCGCTGGACGGCACCACCAACTTCCTGCGCGGCATTCCTCACTTCGCTGTCAGCATTGCCTGCAAATACCGTGGTCGCCTGGAACACGCTGTTGTTCTGGATCCGGTTCGCCAGGAAGAATTCACCGCCAGCCGTGGTCGCGGCGCTCAACTGAACGGTCGTCGCCTGCGCGTCAGCGGTCGCACCAGCCTCGACGGCGCCCTGCTCGGTACCGGCTTCCCGTTCCGTGACGACCAGATGGACAACCTCGACAACTACCTGGGCATGTTCCGCGCCCTGGTTGGCCAGACTGCCGGCATCCGCCGCGCCGGTTCCGCCAGCCTCGACCTGGCTTACGTCGCTGCCGGTCGTTTCGATGCGTTCTGGGAGTCGGGCCTGTCCGAATGGGACATGGCTGCAGGCGCCCTGCTGATTCAAGAAGCTGGCGGCCTGGTGAGCGACTTCACCGGCGGTCACGACTTCCTTGAAAAAGGTCACATCGTTGCCGGCAACACCAAATGCTTCAAGGCAGTACTGACGGCGATCCAGCCGCACCTGCCGGCTTCGCTGAAGCGCTAAGCTTCCCGCGAAACGAAAAAAGCACCCTTCGGGGTGCTTTTTTTATGTCTGGAATTCGTCACCCGCCACACCACGGGACCAATGTAGGAGTGAGCCTGCTCGCGATAGCGATGTATCAGCCACCACCTGCATCGAATGATAAATAGCTATCGCGAGCAGGCTCACTCCTACAGGGATTTGTTGCGTGACTTAAATGGCGGGCACAAAAAAAGCACCCCGCAGGGTGCTTCTTGTTAAAACAGTCGGTCCTTACTGACCCGGCTCATTCTGCGACAGAATCAGCTTGCCTTCCTTGTCGACCGGAATCTGGTTGCCCGGATCGCGATCCATCCGCACTTTGCCTTCTTTGCCATCGAGCGAGTAACGCACGTCGTAACCGACGACCTTGTCGCTGATGTCATTGACCGTGTTGCAGCGGGTTTGTGTAGTGGTGTAAGTGTCACGCTCTTGCATGCCTTCCTGCACCTTGTTACCCGCATAACCGCCACCGACCGCACCGGCTACCGTGGCAATTTTCTTGCCGGTGCCGCCGCCAATCTGATTACCCAGCAAACCACCTGCCAGCGCACCGACGACGGTACCGGCAATCTGGTGCTGATCTTTTACCGGTGCCTGACGAGTCACTGTCACGTCCTTGCACACTTCACGTGGAGTCTTGATCTGTGTTTTAACCGGTTCAACGGCCAACACTTGCGCATACTCAGGGCCGCTTTTAACCAGGCTGTAGGTGGCAACAGCGCCCCCGGCAGTCACACCGACAGCACCCAATACCGCACCAACCAGCAACGACTTGTTCACATGAACCTCCTGACCATCACATGCGGGACACGCCCGCGCTTCTCCCAGCCTTGGAGCATAAAAAAAGGCGCGAGTTCAACTCGCGCCTTTCTTGGGCTGACAGCCGGGAAAACGATGGCCGTTATGGACGGTCGTCGACTTCCTTCTCGGTGTTCGCCGGAGGAATCAGATCCTCGGTAGTCAGGTTCAGCCAGATCAGTACCACGTTCGCGATGTAGATCGACGAGTAGGTACCCGCCAGAACACCGATGAACAGCGCGATCGAGAAGCCGAACAGATTGTCACCACCGAAGAACAGCAGTGCCGCGATCGCCAGCAAAGTGGAGATCGACGTCGCCATGGTCCGCAGCAGAGTCTGAGTGGTCGAGATGTTGATGTTCTCGATCAGCGAAGCCTTGCGCAGGACACGGAAGTTCTCACGAACCCGGTCGAATACCACGATGGTGTCGTTCAGCGAGTAACCGATGATCGCCAGTACCGCCGCCAGCACCGTCAGGTCGAAGGTGATCTGGAAGAACGACAGGATACCGATGGTCACGATCACGTCGTGAATCAGCGAAACGATGGCGCCAACTGCGAATTTCCACTGAAAGCGGAAAGCCAGGTAGATCAGGATGCCGCCGAGCGCCAGCAGCATGCCGAGGCCGCCCTGGTCGCGCAGCTCTTCACCGACCTGCGGGCCAACGAACTCGACACGCTTGACCGTCGCCGGGTTGTCACCGCCGAGCTTCTGCAGCGCTTCCGCGACCTGATGGCCCAGTTGTGGGTCTTCACCCGGCATGCGCACCAGCAGATCGGTGGTGGCACCGAAGCTCTGCACGATGGCTTCGTGGTAACCGGAAGTTACCAGCTCTTCACGCACCTTGGTGACATCGGCCGGACGCTCGTAGGTCAGCTCGATGAGCGTACCGCCGGTGAAGTCCAGCCCCCAGTTCATGCCCTTGGTAGCGACACTGAACATAGCCAGCAAGGTGAGGAATACTGTGACGCCGAACGCGAAGTTGCGAACGCCCATGAAGTTGATTGTACGTAACATGGCAGCCCCTTAAATCCACAACTTCTTGAAGTCACGCCCGCCAAAGATCAGGTTGACCATTGCGCGGGTCACCATGATGGCCGTGAACATCGAGGTAAAGATCCCGAGGGACATGGTCACTGCGAAACCTTTGACCGGGCCGGTGCCCATGGCAAAGAGAATCCCGCCGACCAACAAGGTAGTCAGGTTGGCGTCGAGAATCGCGGTGAATGCCCGGCCGAAGCCTTCGTTGATTGCACGCTGCACGGTCATGCCAGCGGCGATCTCTTCACGAATCCGCGAGAAGATCAGCACGTTGGCGTCGACCGCCATACCCATGGTCAACACGATACCGGCGATACCCGGCAGGGTCAGCGTTGCACCCAGCAGCGACATCAAGGCCAGCAGCAGCACCATGTTCACTGCCAGTGCGACAGTGGCGATGATGCCGAAGAAGCGGTAGATGGCGATGATGAACAGCGACACGAACAGCATGCCCCACAGCGACGCATCGATACCTTTGGTGATGTTGTCAGCACCCAGGCTCGGGCCGATGGTGCGCTCTTCAGCGAAGTACATTGGTGCGGCAAGACCACCGGCACGCAGCAGCAGCGCCAGTTCGGACGACTCACCCTGACCGTTCAGGCCAGTGATGCGGAACTGAGCACCCAGCGGCGACTGAATGGTCGCCAGGCTGATGATCTTCTTCTCTTCTTTGAACGTTTGCACCGCAACGTCTTTCTCGACGCCATCGACCACTTGCTTGGTGTAAGTGGTGACCGGACGCTGCTCGATGAAGATCACCGCCATGCTGCGACCGACGTTGGAACGAGTTGCGCGGCTCATCAGCTCACCACCGTGACCATCCAGACGGATGTTCACTTCAGGTGTGCCGTGCTCGCCGAAACCGGCCTTGGCGTCAGTAACCTGGTCACCGGTGATGATCAGGCCACGCTCGATCTGTGCTGGCGGACGCTTGCCTTCACGGAACTCGAACGTTTCCGAAGTGGCTTTCGAAGCGCCCGGCTCTGCGGCCAGACGGAACTCAAGGTTGGCCGTCTTGCCGAGGATACGCTTGGCTTCGGCAGTGTCCTGCACGCCCGGCAGCTCAACCACGATGCGGTTGGCGCCCTGACGCTGAACGATCGGTTCGGCAACACCCAGCTCGTTGACGCGGTTACGTACCGTGGTCAAGTTCTGCTTGATGGAGTATTCACGGATTTCCGCCAGCTTGGCCGGGGTCATCGCCAGACGCAGCACCGGTTGACCGTTGAGGTCGGCCGGAACAATGTCGAAATCGTTGAAGTTCTTGCGGATCAGTGCACGGGCCTGTTCGCGGGAGTCTTCATCGCTGAAGCCCAACTGAATGGCACCGCCCAGCTGCGGCAGGCTGCGATAACGCAGTTTTTCTTTGCGCAGCAGGCTCTTGACGTCGCCTTCGTAGACTTTTAGGCGTGCATCGAGGGCTTTGTCCATGTCCACTTCCAGCAGGAAGTGCACACCACCGGACAAGTCCAGACCCAGCTTCATCGGGTGCGCGCCCAGATTGCGCAGCCATTGCGGGGTGGTCTGTGCCAGGTTCAGCGCGACGACGTAGTCATCACCCAACGCCTTGCGCACAACGTCTTTGGCCGGCAACTGGTCTTCAGCCTTGCTCAGACGGATCAGACCGCCCTTGCCGTTGGCGGCCAGCGTGGCTGCTTTGACGTTGATCCCGGACTCCTTGAGCGCAGTGCTCACACGATCCAGATCAGCCTGATTGACTTGCAGCGCAGTGCTTGCACCGCTGACCTGAATGGCCGGGTCATCGGGGTATAGATTCGGAGCGGAATAAATCAGACCGATCGCCAGCACCGCCAGGATCAGAATGTATTTCCACAGAGGATATTTGTTCAGCATCACGCCGCCCGTTATGAACGCGGGGCGCCTTGCGCGCCCCGTCGATTGAGTAGAAGTTGTTGCTTCAGATCGCTTTCAGCGTGCCTTTTGGCAGCGTGGCGGCGATGGCGCCTTTCTGGAACTTCATTTCCACGGTGTCGGAAACTTCCAGAACCACGAAGTCATCGGCAACTTTAGTGATCTTGCCGGCGATACCGCCAGTGGTCACAACTTCGTCGCCCTTCTGCAGGCTGCTCAGCAGGTTCTTCTGCTCTTTGGCGCGCTTGGCCTGTGGACGCCAGATCATCAGGTAGAAGATGACCAGAAAGCCGACCAGGAAAATCCACTCGAAACCGCCGCCCATTGGGCCGGCAGCAGCCGGTGCAGCCGCGTCAGCCATGGCGTTAGAGATAAAAAAGCTCATTTAGCACTCCAGTTGCAAATGTTGAATCTTGGGGTCAGAAAACTCAGTCCAAAGGCGGAACGGGGAGCCCGCGTTTGGCGTAGAAGGCATCGACAAAGGCGGCCAATGTACCCTGTTGAATAGCCTCGCGCAAACCAGCCATCAGCACCTGATAATGGCGCAAGTTATGGATGGTATTGAGCATGCTTCCCAGCATTTCGCCGCACTTGTCCAGGTGATGCAGATAAGCGCGGGAGAAGTTCTGGCAGGTATAGCAATCGCAGGTCGGATCCAGCGGCGATTCATCATGGCGATGGAACGCGTTACGGATCTTCAGCACGCCGGTATCAATGAACAGATGCCCATTGCGGGCATTACGGGTTGGCATCACGCAATCGAACATGTCCACACCGCGGCGCACACCCTCAACCAGATCTTCCGGTTTGCCAACACCCATAAGGTAACGAGGTTTGTCAGCCGGCATCATGCCTGGCAGATAATCCAGAACCTTGATCATCTCGTGTTTCGGTTCGCCCACCGACAGACCGCCAATGGCCAGGCCATCGAAGCCGATCTTGTCGAGGCCTTCGAGCGAGCGCATGCGCAGATCCTGGTGCATGCCGCCCTGAACGATGCCGAACAATGCGGCGGTGTTGTCACCGTGAGCATTTTTCGAACGCTGGGCCCAGCGCAGCGACAACTCCATCGATACGCGCGCGACGTCTTCGTCAGCCGGATACGGCGTGCATTCGTCGAAAATCATCACGATGTCGGAGCCGAGATCGCGCTGCACCTGCATCG
Source organism: Pseudomonas sp. 43A (assembly GCF_013363935.1). Taxonomy (NCBI): domain Bacteria; kingdom Pseudomonadati; phylum Pseudomonadota; class Gammaproteobacteria; order Pseudomonadales; family Pseudomonadaceae; genus Pseudomonas; species Pseudomonas sp. 43A. Next base: position 1,600,709 of record NZ_CP054880.1, on the reverse strand, counting down.
ATTCTTCCGGCCCCATGAACACTTTGGCGCCGTCGACCGGGGAGGCGAAGGTCACGCCCTCCTCCTTGATCTTGCGCATCGCGCCGAGACTGAACACCTGAAAACCGCCGGAGTCAGTGAGGATCGGGCCTTTCCACTGCATGAAATCGTGCAGGTCGCCGTGTTCCTTGATCACTTGAGTGCCAGGGCGCAGCCACAGGTGAAAGGTATTGCCCAGAATGATTTCTGCGCCGGTGGCAACGATGTCACGCGGCAACATGCCCTTGACCGTGCCGTAAGTGCCCACCGGCATGAACGCCGGGGTCTCGACGGTGCCACGCGGGAAGGTCAGGCGACCACGCCGGGCCTTGCCATCGGTGGCCAGAAGTTCAAAGGACATGCGACATTCGCGACTCATTCTGTTTCCTCTGGGCCTGTTTGTTCAGGGGCAGTCGGTGCGGGATTACGGGTGATGAACATCGCATCACCGTAGCTGAAAAAGCGGTAACCGTTGTCGACGGCGGCCTTGTAGGCAGCCATGGTCTCGGGATAACCGGCAAATGCCGAAACCAGCATCAACAGCGTGGATTCCGGCAAATGGAAATTAGTCACCAGGGCATCGACCACATGGAACGGTCGGCCCGGGAAGATAAAGATATCGGTGTCACCGCTGAAGGGCTTGAGCACGCCATCGCGCGCGGCACTTTCCAGCGAACGTACGCTGGTAGTGCCGACCGCAATCACTCGGCCACCGCGCGCACGGCACGCCGCGACCGCGTCGACCACGTCTTGGCCGACTTCCAGCCACTCGGTGTGCATGTGGTGATCTTCAAGCTTCTCGACACGCACCGGCTGAAACGTCCCCGCGCCAACGTGCAACGTGACGAACGTGGTCTCGACGCCCTTGGCGGCAATCGCTTCCATCAGCGACTGATCGAAATGCAGCCCGGCGGTCGGCGCCGCCACCGCGCCCAGACGCTCGGCGTACACGGTCTGATAACGCTCGCGATCCGAACCTTCATCCGGGCGATCGATATAGGGAGGCAACGGCATGTGCCCGACACGGTCGAGCAGCGGCAACACTTCTTCAGCGAAGGCCAGTTCGAACAGCGCATCGTGACGCGCGAGCATTTCTGCCTCACCGCCGCCGTCGATAAGGATCTTCGAACCCGGTTTTGGCGACTTGCTGGAGCGCACATGAGCCAATACGCGATGTGTATCGAGCACACGTTCGATGAGAATTTCCAGCTTGCCGCCGGACGCTTTCTGCCCGAACAGCCGCGCCGGAATCACCCGGGTATTGTTGAACACCATCAAATCGCCCGGGCGCAAATGCTCAAGCAAATCAGTGAATTGACGGTGTGCGAGAGCGCCGCTCGGCCCGTCAAGGGTCAGCAGGCGACTACCGCGACGCTCGGCCAAAGGGTGGCGGGCGATCAGCGAATCAGGGAGCTCGAAAGTAAAGTCAGCAACGCGCATGATGGGGTTCGTCTAGCAGGGCCGGAAAGTTTAGCGGAAATATCGAAAATAGACCATGAAACGTGATTGACCAACGGTAATCTCATCTCTATACTTCGCCGCCATTGAGCCCTGATGGCGGAATTGGTAGACGCGGCGGATTCAAAATCCGTTTTCGAAAGGAGTGGGAGTTCGAGTCTCCCTCGGGGCACCATTTGCAAGACATAGACGAGTACCAGCGTCTACGTAACACCTCTAAAGCCCGCTGACTGCGGGCTTTTTTGTTTCCGGAATTTCACCCCCCCCTCGCAAGACAGTTTCTTTTTGCAAGTGCTCTGCAGACTCCGGAGCGCACAGTCACGCCCACCTCACTCGCTCGCAAATCAAAGCCTCCAGACAACCGAGAAGCAAGACACATTGCCTAATAGCTCGGGCATCGCCCTTATGCTTCAACCAAGCAAGCACAGCTCCGCTACACACTCTTCTGCCGCCCTCACAGGGCCGCCAAGCGCATCTGTCCGAACAGCCCCTTACAGAGGCTCGCAAGAGGACTGCTGAGCGAATAGCGACTCGTTGCGCTGGTCACATCGCGGGCGCGCTGCTACGCGCACGTGGACGGCCTTAGGACTCTATGGCTAATGTCGCAGATGGCACCGCTGGGGAGTAACACTGGCGCTGCCCCGACGCAACAACGAATCATGGTTAGAGTTGCCCCGAAAACGCTCAAAAACTTTCCTGCGGACAAAACAAAACCCCAACTGCTTTCGCAATTGGGGTTTCGGAATTTAATCTTGACGATGACCTACTCTCACATGGGGAAACCCCACACTACCATCGGCGATGCATCGTTTCACTGCTGAGTTCGGGATGGGATCAGGTGGTTCCAACGCTCTATGGTCGTCAAGAAATTCGGGTACCGAATCGTGGCCAGTTGGCCTCGCTTCAGCAAATTGGGTATGTGACAGCTTTCGGTGTTTGTGAACATCGAACTTTCGGTTCGTTTCGTCTTCACACACCGCAATCTGGCTTTTAAGCGCAAATTGCTTGGGTGTTATATGGTCAAGCCTCACGGGCAATTAGTATTGGTTAGCTCAACGCCTCACAGCGCTTACACACCCAACCTATCAACGTCGTAGTCTTCGACGGCCCTTCAGGGAACTCAAGGTTCCAGTGAGATCTCATCTTGAGGCAAGTTTCCCGCTTAGATGCTTTCAGCGGTTATCTTTCCCGAACATAGCTACCCGGCAATGCCACTGGCGTGACAACCGGAACACCAGAGGTTCGTCCACTCCGGTCCTCTCGTACTAGGAGCAGCCCCTCTCAAATCTCAAACGTCCACGGCAGATAGGGACCGAACTGTCTCACGACGTTCTAAACCCAGCTCGCGTACCACTTTAAATGGCGAACAGCCATACCCTTGGGACCGGCTTCAGCCCCAGGATGTGATGAGCCGACATCGAGGTGCCAAACACCGCCGTCGATATGAACTCTTGGGCGGTATCAGCCTGTTATCCCCGGAGTACCTTTTATCCGTTGAGCGATGGCCCTTCCATACAGAACCACCGGATCACTAAGACCTACTTTCGTACCTGCTCGACGTGTCTGTCTCGCAGTCAAGCGCGCTTTTGCCTTTATACTCTACGACCGATTTCCGACCGGTCTGAGCGCACCTTCGTACTCCTCCGTTACTCTTTAGGAGGAGACCGCCCCAGTCAAACTACCCACCATACACTGTCCTCGATCCGGATAACGGACCTGAGTTAGAACCTCAAAGTTGCCAGGGTGGTATTTCAAGGATGGCTCCACGCGAACTGGCGTCCACGCTTCAAAGCCTCCCACCTATCCTACACAAGCAAATTCAAAGTCCAGTGCAAAGCTATAGTAAAGGTTCACGGGGTCTTTCCGTCTAGCCGCGGATACACTGCATCTTCACAGCGATTTCAATTTCACTGAGTCTCGGGTGGAGACAGCGCCGCCATCGTTACGCCATTCGTGCAGGTCGGAACTTACCCGACAAGGAATTTCGCTACCTTAGGACCGTTATAGTTACGGCCGCCGTTTACCGGGGCTTCGATCAAGAGCTTCGCGTTAGCTAACCCCATCAATTAACCTTCCGGCACCGGGCAGGCGTCACACCCTATACGTCCACTTTCGTGTTTGCAGAGTGCTGTGTTTTTAATAAACAGTCGCAGCGGCCTGGTATCTTCGACCGGCATGAGCTTACGGAGCAAGTCCTTCACCCTCACCGGCGCACCTTCTCCCGAAGTTACGGTGCCATTTTGCCTAGTTCCTTCACCCGAGTTCTCTCAAGCGCCTTGGTATTCTCTACCCAACCACCTGTGTCGGTTTGGGGTACGGTTCCTGGTTACCTGAAGCTTAGAAGCTTTTCTTGGAAGCATGGCATCAACCACTTCGTCACCCAAAGGGTAACTCGTCATCAGCTCTCGGCCTTAAGATCCCGGATTTACCTAAGATCTCAGCCTACCACCTTAAACTTGGACAACCAACGCCAAGCTGGCCTAGCCTTCTCCGTCCCTCCATCGCAATAACCAGAAGTACAGGAATATTAACCTGTTTTCCATCGACTACGCTTTTCAGCCTCGCCTTAGGGACCGACTAACCCTGCGTCGATTAACGTTGCGCAGGAAACCTTGGTCTTTCGGCGTGGGTGTTTTTCACACCCATTGTCGTTACTCATGTCAGCATTCGCACTTCTGATACCTCCAGCAAGCTTCTCAACTCACCTTCACAGGCTTACAGAACGCTCCTCTACCGCATCATCCGAAGATGATACCCGTAGCTTCGGTGTATGGTTTGAGCCCCGTTACATCTTCCGCGCAGGCCGACTCGACTAGTGAGCTATTACGCTTTCTTTAAAGGGTGGCTGCTTCTAAGCCAACCTCCTAGCTGTCTAAGCCTTCCCACATCGTTTCCCACTTAACCATAACTTTGGGACCTTAGCTGACGGTCTGGGTTGTTTCCCTTTTCACGACGGACGTTAGCACCCGCCGTGTGTCTCCCATGCTCGGCACTTGTAGGTATTCGGAGTTTGCATCGGTTTGGTAAGTCGGGATGACCCCCTAGCCGAAACAGTGCTCTACCCCCTACAGTGATACATGAGGCGCTACCTAAATAGCTTTCGAGGAGAACCAGCTATCTCCGAGCTTGATTAGCCTTTCACTCCGATCCACAGGTCATCCGCTAACTTTTCAACGGTAGTCGGTTCGGTCCTCCAGTTAGTGTTACCCAACCTTCAACCTGCCCATGGATAGATCGCCCGGTTTCGGGTCTATTCCCAGCGACTAGACGCCCTATTAAGACTCGCTTTCGCTACGCCTCCCCTATTCGGTTAAGCTCGCCACTGAAAATAAGTCGCTGACCCATTATACAAAAGGTACGCAGTCACAGAACAAAGTCTGCTCCCACTGCTTGTACGCATACGGTTTCAGGATCTATTTCACTCCCCTCTCCGGGGTTCTTTTCGCCTTTCCCTCACGGTACTAGTTCACTATCGGTCAGTCAGTAGTATTTAGCCTTGGAGGATGGTCCCCCCATATTCAGACAAAGTTTCTCGTGCTCCGTCCTACTCGATTTCATGACCAAGAGATTTTCGCGTACAGGGCTATCACCCACTATGGCCGCACTTTCCAGAGCGTTCCGCTAATCTCAAAGCCACTTAAGGGCTAGTCCCCGTTCGCTCGCCACTACTAAGGGAATCTCGGTTGATTTCTTTTCCTCAGGGTACTTAGATGTTTCAGTTCCCCTGGTTCGCCTCTTGCACCTATGTATTCAGTACAAGATAACCATCTTATGATGGCTGGGTTCCCCCATTCAGACATCTCCGGATCAAAGTCTGTTTGCCGACTCCCCGAAGCTTTTCGCAGGCTACCACGTCTTTCATCGCCTCTGACTGCCAAGGCATCCACCGTATGCGCTTCTTCACTTGACCATATAACCCCAAGCAATCTGGTTATACTGTGAAGACGACATTCGCCGAAAATTCGAATTTCTCAACTAAGAGAACTCACAAATTTTACCTTAGCCTGATCCGTTACCAGTGAAAGTAACGTTCAGTCTATCTTTCTATCACATACCCAAATTTTTAAAGAACGAACTAGTCAAAGACTAGAAATCAACATTCACCATCATCACAATGGAATGCTCATTTCTAAGCTTTCAAACTTCAGAAGCAGTAGTGGTGGAGCCAAGCGGGATCGAACCGCTGACCTCCTGCGTGCAAGGCAGGCGCTCTCCCAGCTGAGCTATGGCCCC
>NZ_CP054880.1:365000-1592500 GCF_013363935.1 Pseudomonas sp. 43A | reverse complement strand
CACTGGAAACAGTCGCCCTTTTCTCCCTCAAGCTGGCTTACGAGGAAGAAGGCCTGAGCCCGATTTTGCGCGACGACCTTGTTATGGGGGATTACCAGAAAGACGTATTCGAATTGCTGGTGAGACGCGGAGATGTCGAGACCATTCAGTTCAAATTGAATCAGTGCCTGGGGTTGGCGATGGATGCCTTGGGGGGTGCAGAGAAACCCCTGGGGCGCGAACTGCACAAGTTGTCAGCCGATTTCGGCGAGGTACGGTCGATGGAGCAGTTGAATCAACCGCTTCTCGCGCTCAAGGGTTATCTGAAAGACATCTTGTGATTGGACTGGGCCTTTATAGAAGATGCTTTGAATGTACTTCGACGTTCCCACCATTGAAGTCTTCGCCGTGAATTCGAACTTCACTTTCCCCTGCGACGAAAAGCAAATCAGTCCGATACTTCAGCGATGAGCTTTCAGCGCTCGAATATCCGTCGCAGCCCCATCGGCACCGACCAGCTTTTTCCACCCCTAGTATTGAAGCTCACCCCGTTCATCTATGTAGTCACCCTTCTCCACCGATCGACCGCTACCACTGCCACACACTTAACTTCGCCTTCTTTCCAGACGGCGACCACCGGGATCGTTGCAACAGCCAGTGTGCTCACACAGAACAGGCGCAAAGAGCGGGTGCTGACAGGCAGATGAGTTTCTTTGCTCTCAACGTTTAACCTGTTTTGGTATCGTGCTGCCCATCATCGCGGCGCTCGCTGCGAATGCCTGTTGTCGGCTATCGAAAGTTAAGGAAAGGATCGAATGGAGTTTCTGCATTTTCTGGCATTTGTCGCGGTCTGGGGTTTCATGTGGCGCTGGGTGGTAAAAAACCGAGGCAGCTGGAATATTTTCTACGGCAACATCGTCGGCGCAGCGGGCGGCTTCATCGTTGCGCTGGTGGTGCTGTCGATCACCTTGTCGTTGTTTCCTTCGTCGCATGATTACGAAGCGGCGCAGACTGAAAACACGGTCACGCAAGTTGCCGAGCCGACCTCTCTGTTGCCTGAAGCCGAATCTGTAACGCCTGCCGCGGAGCTGAAAGATGCGCCCGTTTTTGCTGCCATCGAGCAGGACGACAAGCCATCTCCTGCCGACTCGGCATTGTTGCCGAACTATGCCAGCCGGGCGCCGAAATCGATCGGGTTACAGACCGTGCTGGATCAAAGCGACTATCAGGGGCGCATGGCCCTGGCAGCGCTGAACAAGAAACTGCGCGGCGACGCACAGGCCGACAAGTCAATGATCGCGTATGTCATGTGCAGCCCGTTTGTGACCAGCACGTTGCGCTTTCCCGCTTCGGCGCGTTTCGCTGACAGCAAAGCGCTAGTCAGCCACCGCTTCAAGGATCAGGTCTACACCTTCAGCAGCACCGTCACCGCGCGCAACATGAACGGCGACGATGTCGCCTACCGTTTCGATTGCTCGGTACAAGAACAGCCTCGAGCTGACGCCCTACCTGCGCAATGGCGTTTGTTGGCGCTGAAACTGCAAAAAGCCGACTCTTAAGGCTCATTTAAGGGTTCAAGGCGCCGCCTGCGCTATCATCGCCGGCCTGTGCGCCTTGAGCTTTGCCCTCGATGTCCCCAACACCCGATGACCTGACCCCGTTGCCTCCTGTTCTGGCCGGCCCTCTGCTGCGACGGCTGGAGCCAACGCGCGTGGTCATGTGGCTGGTCGGCACGCGGCCATTGTCGCTGACCTTGCGCCTGCAAGGTGTAGGAGACATTCCTCTCTGCACCGGGAAATGCACGGTCATTCCCGTAGGTCGCCAGGCGTTTGTTCATCTTATCGATGTTGCTCTCGAAAACGCCCTGCCCTGCGATACGCCAATCGACTATGACCTGCTGATCGACGACACCACTGGCATCGCTGACTGGGCGGCGCATCTGCTGTACGGCGATGCAAGCTGCCCGAACTTCGTCCTGCGCTCGCGGATCGACCAACTGCTGCACGGCTCCTGCCGCAAACCGCATCACCCGGCGGCGGATGGTTTGCTTTGCGTCGATCAGCTATTGGCGAGCGAAGCCGACCCGCAACAACGCCCGGCCTTGCTGATGATGAGCGGCGACCAGGTTTACGCCGACGATGTCGCCGGCCCGATGTTGCGGGCGACTCATGCCTTGATCGAACGTCTCGGCTTGTTCGACGAACATCTCGAAGGCGCAGTGGTCAGCGACAGCGCCAAGCTCTATGAACATCCGGCCAGTTACTACCACCGTGCGGACTTGTTACCGGCGCTGGAGAGCAACGAGACATTGCGCGAGCGATTTTTCGGCGGTGCACGCAAGCCGATTTTCACCAGTAGTAGCGCTGACAATCACTTGGTGACCTTCGCCGAAGTCATGGCGATGTACTTGCTGGTGTGGTCGCCGACGGCCTGGTCGCTGATCGACCCGCAAGCGCCCGAACTGACGTCCGAACGCCTCAAGCGCTACGCCCTCGAACAGACTCGCATTGACGCCTTCAAGGCTGGACTGGGCAAGGTCGCCCGCGCACTGGCGCATCTGCCGAGCCTGATGATATTCGACGATCACGACATCACCGATGACTGGAACCTTTCCGCACAATGGGAGGAAACGGCCTACGGCCACCCGTTCTCCAAACGCATTATCGGCAATGCGCTGATCGCCTATATGTTGTGCCAGGGCTGGGGCAACAATCCCGATGCATTCAAGGACGTGCTGGAGAAAACCCTGGAGCTGAGCGCCAGCGGTGAAGATCGGTATATCGACAGCCCGGTGCAGGATGCTTTGATCGATGAACTGCTGCGCTTTCAGCATTGGCATTTCGTCCTGCCGAGCAGTCCGGCGCTGGTGGTCATCGACACGCGCACCCGGCGCTGGCGCAGTGAGATGGCGCTCAAGCAACCCTCGGGCCTGCTCGATTGGGAGGCGCTGAGCGAACTGCAACAGGAGTTGCTCGATCACCCGTCAGCGATCATCGTGTCGCCGGCGCCGATCTTCGGCGTGAAGCTGATTGAAACCGTGCAGAAGGTTTTCAGTTGGTGCGGTTATCCGCTGCTGGTCGACGCGGAAAACTGGATGGCCCATCGCGGCGCCGCGCAGGTGATCCTGAACATTTTTCGCCACTCGCGCACACCGGGTAACTACGTGGTGCTGTCCGGCGATGTGCATTATTCCTTCGTCTACGAAGTACTTATTCGCCACCGCAAGGCCGGGCCACGGATCTGGCAGATCACCAGCAGCGGCATCAAGAACGAGTTTCCGAAAACGCTGCTGGAGTGGTTCGACCGCCTCAACCGCTGGCTCTACTCGCCACGCTCACCGCTGAACTGGTTCACCAAACGCCGACGAATGCGCATCGTGCCGTACACGCCGGAACATGCAGAGGCTGGCGAACGTCTATGGAATTCGGCGGGGATCGGTCAGGTGTTTTTCAATGAACAGGGGCAGCCGCGCGAGATCATTCAACACAATTCCAATGGCGCGGCGAAGACACGGATGCTCGCGCCGGATCTGACGGATTATCCGGACTAAGGCCTGCACCGAAAAGGTGGGATCGAGCCTGCTCGCTCCCACAGTGCTGCTTGCCAGCGATCAATGCGCAATCAGCGCTCGCCCCACACCTCTGACAATCATCTCCACCTCCCGCTCATCAATCGTCAACGGTGGCAGCAGCCGTATCGTCTTGCCCCGCGTGACGTTGATCAACAGGCCATGATCCCTCGCGGCGATCAAGGTCAGATCACGCACCGGTTGTTTCAGCTCGATACCGATCATCAAGCCCTGACCACGAATCGCCAGCACATTGGGATTGTCCGTCAGTTCTGCACGCAAACGAGTCAACAGACGCTCGCCCTGAATCCGGGCGTTTTCCAGCAGTCCCTGTTCTTCGATGATATCCAGCACCGTGCAACCGACCCGGCACGCCAGCGGATTGCCACCGAAAGTGCTGCCATGGCTGCCGGGGGTGAACAGATCCGCCGCCCGGCCCCGTGCCAGGCAAGCGCCGATCGGCACTCCATTGCCCAGTCCTTTTGCCAGGGTCATGACATCCGGAACGATGCCTTCATGCTGAAAGGCGAACCAGCGCCCGGTGCGGCCGATACCGGTCTGGATTTCATCAAGCATCAATAACCACGCATGGCGATTGCACAGTTCGCGCAGGGCTTTCAAATAACCGGAGGGCGCGAGCTGCACGCCGCTTTCGCCCTGAATCGGCTCGACCAGAATTGCCACGATGCGCTCGCCGTGCTTTTTCTGCGCCTGCTCGAGCGCCGCGAGATCACCGAACGGCACTTTGAGGAAATCCCCCGGCAATTCGTTGAAACCCAGGCGCACCGCCGGGCCATCGCTGGCCGACAAAGTGCCAAGTGTGCGGCCATGGAACGCGTTGGCCATGACCACCACCAGCGGCTGTTCGATGCCTTTGCGCCAGCCGTACAAACGCGCGAGTTTCAGCGCCGTTTCATTGGCCTCGGCCCCCGAATTATTGAAGAACGCGCGCTCCATCCCCGACAGCTCAGTCAGCCGTTTCGCCAGTTGTTGCTGCCAGTCAATGCTGTACAGATTCGACGTGTGCAGCAGCAACCCGGCCTGCTCGCTGATCGCCGAAACGATACGCGGGTGCGAGTGGCCGACGTTGGTCACCGCGACTCCGGCCACCGCATCCAGATATTCGCGACCGGCCTGATCCCACAGGCGAGTGCCCAAGCCCTTGGTGAAGCTCAGGGCCAGCGGTTGGTAGGTGTTCATCAGGGCGGCGGTCATGACTTCAAACTCCAGTGAAGGTCGGTGTGCTGGCAGTATGGTTAGCCACCGAAACTGGATAAACTCGGGAAAACTTCATTCATTTAAAAGCAGGGCTTGATAATGGACCTGTTCCAGTCGATGAGCGTCTACGTCAAAGTCGTCGAAGCCGGGAGCATGACGGCGGCCGCGTTGCAGTGCGACATGTCGACGACCATGGTCGGCAATCACCTGCGCGCGCTGGAGCAGCGGCTCGGTGTGCAACTGCTGCAACGCACGACGCGGCGCCAGCGGCTGACTGAATTCGGCAGCGTTTATTACCAACGTTGTCTGGATGTCCTGGGACTGGTGGCCGACTCCGAGCGCTTGGCGGAACAAGCACTCGATGAGCCTCGTGGCCTGCTGCGCATTACTGCGCCACTGACCTTTGGCGTAGAGCGTCTGGCGCCGGCGCTCAGCGAATTCTCCCTGCAGTACCCGCAGGTCAAACTCGATGTGGTGCTGACCAACAGCCGCCCGGATCTGCTCGAAAGTGGTCTGGACGTGGCGTTTCGGCTGGGGCACTTCGAGGAGTCGAATCTGATCGCCCGCCCTCTGATCGATTACACACTGACCGTCTGCGCCTCCCCGCAATATGTGGCCCGTCGCGGCATGCCGCAAACCCCTGAAGACCTGCAACAACACGACTGCCTGTCGTTCGCCTACCCTGCCGGCGACGATTGGCAATCGGTGGAAAAACGCTGGCGCCTCGGCGGCCCGGAGGGAGAAATTCTCGTCGACGTCAGCGGGCCGATGCTTATGAATACTTCTGCCGGCTTGCATCAGGCTGCCCGCACCGGCATGGGTATCGTGATGCTGCCGGATGCGCTGGTGGAACAGGATCTGCGCGACGGCAAACTGGTGACCGTCGTTCCCGACTATCAACCGCCCAGCCGCCCCCTGCATTTGCTTTATGCTCCGGATCGCTATCGCCTGCCGAAGTTACGTCGGTTCGTTGAGTTCGCGATGCAGACGTGGGGCAGATCCTGATAACGAACGACATGGACAATCTCTCGAATAACTGCTGACAAGGAGTCGAACCGAAGATGAACAACAACCTGACTGTACGCGATCTGCTACCTGACGAAGAGGAGTCGGTACGGCTGTTTCTCGGCCGCCATGGCTGGGGCCACCGAACCGGTTCCAGCGAACATTTCAGGCAACTGATCAACAACTCTCAACGCACGGCTGTTGCCCTGCACGGCGCCCAGATCGTCGGCTTCGCCCGAGGTATCAGCGATGGTTTGTCCAACGGTTACCTGTCGATGGTCGCGGTCGACAGCCAACATCGCCGCAAAGGCATTGGCCGCAAACTGGTCGAGCATGTGATGGCCGATAACCCCGACATCACCTGGATGCTACGTGCCGGACGAGAAGGTGCCGAAGCCTTTTTTGCCAGCCTGGGTTTTGAAATGTCAGTGATCGCCATGGAGCGACCGCGATTGAAATAACGGGCGTGCGCTCTTGCAACGGCTATGATCAGCTTCTCTTTCCAGCATGGACGCTGCGCGATGCTCGAGACTCTTCAAAATACTCCCTTGTGGGTTTATGTGGTTTTTCTGGTTCTGGTGTTTTTCGGCCTCAAGGCCCGCAAACCCCAATGTGAAAGCCGGTTTTCCCTGCTGTCGACCCCACTGGTGTTGTTGGGCTGGTCGCTGTTGTCGTTGAACCTGACGGATGATCCAGGCTTGAGCCTCAGCGGCTGGCTCATCGCTTTGTTACTGGGCGCTCTGTCGGCATGGCTGATTTTCCCCAGCAAGGGGATAAATCTTGATGATCCGGAAACCGGGTTGATCGTGCCGGGCACTTGGAAAGCGCTGACTCTGCTCCTGCTTTTTTTTGCAGCGAACTACTACTTCGGCTATCAGGATGACGTGCACCCAGAGCGGGCAGCCGCCCCGGATATGTTGCTGCTCAAAGCCGCAGCATCTGGCTTTATCAGTGGTCTGATTAGCGCTCGCTCACTGAAATATTACCGTTTGCTGCGCACCCTTCAGGCTCAACGCCCTCGATTGGGCGCCCAATGATTCAGGAGCCGTTTTTCACCAACACCGGTTTCTCCTGATAACGCTGCGCGAACACCTGCTTCAGATTCGCCACTTTCGGCATGTCGTTGATCACGATGTACGGATAGCTCGGATGCTCGGTCAGGAAATCCTGGTGATAGTCCTCTGCCGGATAGAAGCCGTTATAGCTTTCCAGTTTGGTGACAATGGGTTTGCTGTAGGCGTGAGCCGCATCCAATTGGGCGATGTAGGCCTGCGCGACCTTCTGCTGATCGGCGTTGACCGGGAACAGTGCCGAACGATACTGAGTGCCGCTGTCCGGGCCTTGGCGATTGAGCTCAGTTGGGTTGTGCGCTACCGAAAAGTAGATCTGCAACAGGCTGCCATAGCTCACCTGAGTCGGATCGAAGGTGACCTGAACTGACTCGGCGTGGCCGGTATCGCCTTCGCTGACACGCTCATATTCTGCCGTATTGGCCGCGCCGCCGGCGTAACCCGAGACGGCTTTCTGCACGCCTTTGACGTGCTGGAAAACACCCTGCACACCCCAGAAGCAGCCACCGGCGAACACGGCAGTTTCGCTGTGCGCCTGGGTCACTTCATCAAGAGTTGGTGGCGGAATCAGCACAGCATCCTCGCCCCCAAAGGAGAACGCCGAAACCTGGCCAATCACTCCGGCCACTGCAACCCCCAGCAACACGCGACGCCATGTGATTTTCATTTCAATGACTCCTGATCAACCGAAGGTAAAGGCGTAAGCCGATACGCCCGGGTCGAGAAATTCGATGGTGAAGGTTCGGTCCTGCACGCCCTCGTTTTGCCGCACCAATTGATACAGGCGTTGTTCGGTCACATGGCCAGTGCCGTCAGGAGCGACATCGACGCCATGGGCATCGCCCGGAACCTGGCCATCGATCATCACCTTGAAGCGCACGGGTTTGCCGTCCGCTGCCGGACCGAGCACCAGATGCAAGTCGCGGGCATGGAAGCGATAAACGATACGACTGGCCGGTGCACTGGCCGTGGCACGCTCGGCACCCACCGACCATTGACCGCCGAAGCTCCAGTCATTGAGTGCCAGTTTGTCCGGCGGGTTGTAGGCCGCGACCTTGTCAGGCACGAGGCTGGTTTCCGGTACGAAATGTTCCGCACGCTGGTAGCCGACATAGGTTTCCGGTGACTGCACTTCGTTCATGTCCGGCGCCAGTTGCACGCCCTTGGCGTCAGCATTGATCAAGCCGTCCGCCACGGTTTTCGCACCCGCCTCACGCAGCAACTGTTGTATGACGCGTTCCGACTCGGCGTAGTCCCCTTCGCCAAAATGGTGGTAACGAATGCGTCCCTGAGCGTCGGCAAAGTAATGCGCTGGCCAATATTCGTTGTTGAAAGCACGCCAGATCTTGTAGTCGTTATCGATGGCGACCGGGTAGTTGATACCCAATTCCTTCATGGCTTTGGTGACGTTGCCCACATCACGCTCGAAGGCGAATTCCGGCGCGTGCACACCGATCACTACCAGCCCTTGATCGCGATACTTTTCAGCCCAGGCTTTGACATACGGCAAAGTGCGCAAGCAGTTGATGCAGGAGTAAGTCCAGAAATCCACCAGCACCACTTTGCCTTTCAACGCTTGGGCATCAAGCGGCGCTGAGTTGAGCCATTGGACGGCGCCATCAAGCGGCGGCAACTGACCTTCGACCGGTAAAGTGCCCGGAGCCTTCGCGGCCATTTTCATTGCACCACCAGCGGCCATCATGCTGCCGTTCGCAGCGCCTTCTTCAGCAGGAACCTGCGCCATCATCGTGCCGCTCGCCTTGGCAGATTTGCCAGACAGCTTGCCGACCAGCGCCTGCTCCAGGCCACCGGTGGAAGCCGTCGATAACCGTGCGAGAACCCCGGTATCGAGCCCCAGCGAAATGGCCGCGACGCCGGCCAACATCAATACGCCCAGACCCCGACGGATCCACTCACCGGTGCCAATCGAGCGTTTCATCAGCGCAAAAACCTTACCGCCCAGCAACAGCGCTGCGGCGAGCGAGGTGGCGGCACCCGCCGCGTAGGCGAGCAACAACAGCGTGGTGGCGATGCTTGCCCCTTGCAGCGCGGCGCCGGTCAGAATCAGCCCCAGGATCGGCCCGGCGCAAGGTGCCCAGAGCAGCCCCGTGGCGACGCCGATCAGAAACGAAGCGCCGGGACGCGGACGATTGTCCTGCCCGGCGGCCTCCGACAGCCGACTGCCGGCCGACACCAGCGGCCGGGTCAGACGCTCGGCCACACGCGGCAGCAGCAAGGTCAGCCCGAACAGAGCAACGAACAGTAACGCGAGCCAGCGCCCGTACTGATTGACTTGCACCACCCAACCGCCGCCCACCGCCGCCAACGAGGCGACGAGCGCAAAGGTCACCGCCATCCCCGCCAGCAGCGGCAAGCCACTCTTGATAAACGGCTGCCCGGTGCGAGCGAAGACAAAAGGCAGAACCGGCAGGATGCACGGGCTGACGATCGTCAGCACACCACCGAGATAAGCGAGAACCAAGAGCCACATAAATTCGTCCTGTCTGAAGTGAAGATCGCGAGCGGGTCATGACTCAAGCCGCCACGGCTTTGAAGGTCATCGCCAGGCCGTTCATGCAGTAGCGCAGACCGGTGGGCTTGGGACCGTCATCGAAAACATGGCCCAGATGGCCGCCGCAACGGCGACAGTGAACTTCGTCGCGGGACATGCCGAACGAACGGTCCTGACGCGTTGCCACCGCGTGTTCCAGCGGCGCCCAGAAACTCGGCCAACCGGTACGACTGTCGAATTTGGTGTCTGATGAAAACAGCGCCAGATCACAGCCGACACAGGCAAACGTGCCAGTGCGATGTTCGTTGTTGAGCGCGCTGGTATAGGCCCGTTCGGTGCCTTCCTCACGCAGGATCTGGTACTGCTCGTCGCTCAGGATCGAGTGCCATTCACTGTCGCTGTGTGTCACCTCGAACGCCTCGTCCGCGTGTGCCTCGCCGATCACTGCCGTGGCAGTCGACAATTTTGGCAATACACCCGCCACCAGGGCTGCAACCCCCAGCCCGCCGCCCGCTAACAGAATCTGTCGCCGTGAAAACATGGCCGTCTCCAAAAATTCCAGATGCCCTTCATGGAACACAGCCTAGGCTTGGATTGATCGCCAAATCCTCACGGGGAGTTAACGAATTCGTGATAACTCGCCCGGAGGAAAACCCGCACAATGCGCTTATCGCGCCGAAGGATTGAGCTCCATGGAACAGACCAAACGCATCCTTGTGGTCGAGGATGACCAACACATCGCCGACCTGATTTGCCTGCATTTGCGGGATGAACAATTCGAGGTGACACACAGCGCCGACGGCGACGAAGGCATGCGCCTGCTGCAGCAAGGTCACTGGGATGCACTCATCCTCGACCTGATGTTGCCGGGGGTCGACGGTCTGGAAATCTGCCGCCGCGCCCGCGCGATGGCCCGCTACACACCGATCATCATTACCAGCGCCCGTTCCAGTGAATTGCACCGCATTCTTGGCCTGGAGCTGGGCGCCGACGATTACCTCGCCAAACCGTTCTCCATGCTCGAGCTGGTGGCGCGGGTCAAAGCCTTGCTGCGCCGGGTCGATGCGATGGCGCGCAATCTGAAAATGGACGCCGGCAGTCTCAGTCTCGACGGGTTGACCATCGACCCCATCACCCGCGAAGTCAGCTTCGACGCTCAGCGCCTGGACCTCACGCCACGGGAGTTCGACTTGCTCTACTTCTTCGCCCGTCAACCGGGCAAAGTGTTCTCGCGCATGGATCTGCTCAACGCGGTCTGGGGTTACAGCCACGAGGGTTACGAACACACGGTCAACACCCACATCAATCGCCTGCGGGCGAAGATCGAAAAAGACCCGACCCAGCCCTCTCGCATCCTCACCGTGTGGGGTCGCGGCTATAAATTCGGTACCGAGCAGCCATGAAACTGAACCTGACGCAGCGCCTGTCCGTGGTATTCGCCGTGCTGCTGTTGGTGTGCTGCGGCACATCGGCATGGCTGCAAGTACGTTCCAGCCAGATGCATGAACTGGAAGTGGTGCAGGGGCTGTCTCGGGATCTGGCACAACACATCGCCCACGACACGGTGCTGATGGACAGCAACGGTCTGATGCCCGGTGCCGTGCGCGAATTGTTCAGCCAGTTGATGTTGGTCAACCCCAGTGTCGAGGTGTATCTGCTCGACACCGAGGGGCGCATTGTCGGTAACGCTGCACCCGAAGGAAGGATGCGGCGCCAACAGGTCAATCTGGCGCCAATCCGCCAGCTGCTCGACGACCAGCCATTACCGATCCTCGGTGATGACCCGCGCAGTGTCGATGGACGCAAGGTGTTCAGTGCTGCGCCGTTGCAGGTCAACGGTAAAGCTGCCGGTTATCTGTATGTGGTGCTGCTGAGCGAAGCACATGATCGTTACGCCGAGCGAGGCGCCACCAGCGCCGCGCTCAACACCGCATTGTTATCGATTGGACTGGTCGCGTTGCTGTGCCTGATCGCCGGTCTGACGGCATTCAACCTGATCACTCGGCCATTGCTGCGATTCACCGAAACCGTCAGCCGCTTCGACATCGATGGCGCGCCGCAACCTCTGCCGATAACGACAGCTGTGGATAAAACCGCTGACCCGGATGAAATCGCCGTACTTGATGCTGCCTTCCGCCAGATGCAAAACCGCCTCGGCGAACAATGGCGCTCGCTTACGCGACAGGATCAGGAGCGCCGCGAATTGGTGGCGAATATTTCCCACGACTTGCGCACGCCGCTGGCTTCATTGCACGGGTATCTGGAAACCCTGCAACTAAAGGACGCCACGCTGTCGGCCGAGGAACGCCGACGCTATCTGGGCATCGCTCTGGATCAAAGCCGCAAGGTCGGCGGCCTGGCGCAATCGCTGCTGGAACTGGTGCGACTGGAACACGGATTCGTGCAACCGGTGCTGGAGCGCTTTTCCCTGATCGACCTGGTGCAGGACATCTTCCAGAAATTCGAACTGACGGCGGAAGCACGGCAGGTCGAACTCAAAGCCCATTTTGTCCCCAATCTGCCAACAGTCTGCGCCGACCTCGGGTTGATCGAGCGGGTACTGACCAACCTGGTGGACAACGCATTGCGTCATACCCCTCAGGGCGGCGAAATCGAATTCGATCTGAAACATCAGGGGGCCTTGGTCGATGTGACGGTCAGTGACACCGGCCCCGGCATCGCTCCCGAGTTGCGCGAAGGTTTGTTCCTGCGTCCGTTCAATATCGGTGGCGCAAGGCGTGATGGCGGACTGGGGCTGCGTATCGTGCACCGTATCCTGCAATTGCACGGGCGTGATATCCAGTTACTGGACATGAGCGGGCGCGGCGCGACGTTCCGCTTCTCGCTATCAACAGATCAGCAAAGCGCCGAACAGTGGATGATGCGTTCAATTAATTTGCACAGCCCCGGCAAATAGTTGAGACCGCCGGCCCGTTGCTCCGTGACAACGCCGCGCCGCTCCCCTAAATTAGTCGGCCTGAAAAAGCCCTCGGGTTTTCTCATCTCCACTCAAGTTAAAAAGTAGTGAAATTTCAATGTCCGATTTCAACACCGCTGAATCCGTAGTCACCGAATCGTCCAAAGCGGAATACGAAAACTCCATCAATCTTTCACAACACCTGCCACAAGCCAAAATCATCAGCGAGATGGTCCTGGACGCGTTCCAGTCGACCCGCGAAAGCGACCAGATCCGCGAGCTGCGCGCGGCGATCCGTCAGGCTCACGACAGCTTCGATGACGACAAGGCCTACGAGCTGATGGGCGAACTCAAGGCGTTGAAGGATGCTGAAGCGGCCGACCTCGCCGCCCTTGAAGACCTGAGCAGCAAGTTTTCGATCGGCCGTATCCTGTCCAGCTTCAAGGACGATCCGGCGTTCCAGGAAATCGTTTATGGTCTGGCCCTCAAAGTACTGAACCAGACCCATCAGGCGATCAGCAACCCGAGCGGCGGCAAGAGCAAGGCAGCGAAGAAAAAAGAAGTCGAAATCTTCACCATCAGCAAGGACGGTATCAGCGTGACCCTGCCGCTGCGCACGCCGCGTTCGCGTCTGAACGTTGACCGTGCAGCGCTGGAGTTCCTCGGTTTCACCTTCGTCGGTGAAGGCGAAGAAGCGGAACTGGAAAGCGAAGTCTTCGTCGACAACGCTGGTACCGAGCAGGCAGTGAACCGCAAGAACATCATTACTGCGTTGCAGCAGAAGACGGCGTTTGATGGGTACAGCATCGCGGCGCAGTAATAGCGCGGCCGCTGTACGAAAAAGCCCCGCACTGAGATTCAGGCGGGGCTTTTTGTTGCCCGGCTTGGGATTTTTGAGAAGGCGAAAATCCTCGCCCCTCACCCCAGCCCTCTCCCGATGGAGAGGGAGCCGATCGGGAGATATTCAAGAGATGCACCGAAATGAAAGTGCGGTGCCGAATCCACAATCGCCTCAATCTCTCAGGTCGATGTATAGCGCAAGACACCTCGGTCAGTCCCCTCTCCCTCCGGGAGAGGGTTAGGGTGAGGGCAAGCCGTGAAGTCACCCTCAAGCCGAAGGATGCAACGCCACAATCATGTCCACTTCAATCGCCGCGTTCTTCGGCAACTGATACACACCGACTGTGGTGCGCGTGTGCCGACCGGCATCGCCAAGCACATGACTGAACACGTCCGACGCACCGTTGGCCACTTCACTCAGGTCAACGAAGTCCGGCGTCGACTTTACGTAAACGGTGACCCGCAACAACGCCTTGATCTTGTCCAGCGAACCGACAGCATCGACGATCAGCGCCAGGCAGCGCATCGCACTGATACTCGCAGCGGCTTGCGCATCCTTGAGGTTCAGTTCCAGCCCGACCCGACCGGGGTACTGAATCTTGCCGTGGGTGCGCGGCACCATACCGCTGATGTACAACTCATCGTGATGACGGATCAGCGGCGCGTAATTGCCGCCGGCGGTGTTCTCGCCATAAATGTCGTAGTTCAGCTCTTGGGCCAGGGCAATAAAACGCTCGTCGCAGGTCATCCTCTCAGTCATTTCGCCCAGCCTTATGATCAGTGCATGAAGAACCGCAGGTTAAGACAGATGGGCAACCGCAAATGGCAAGGAGCTATCACTGTCATGGTTGGATCCAAATCTAGGGGGTTTGTTACTGCGCCGCAACCCGCAGTCACGGAAAACAAAAGCCCCACACCTCTTTCGAAGTAATGGGGCTTTAAATTTAAATGACTTTGTCGTTAAACGGCGCTCAGGCGGTCAACCATGTCAGGGAATTTTTCAACCAAACGGATCAACAAAGCAGCTTGAGCATTTGGCTTTGACTTTTCCTGCTCCCAGTTTCTCAGAGTGCTGGGACTCGCCCTGATTCGTTTGGCAAAGACGGCTTGAGACATATGTAACCTTTCTCTCAAAGCCACGATTTCTTGGGCTCCGACTTCCGGGACTGGTTTGTCCTCAAGCACTGTATTGCGCAGGGTAATTTTTCCTTCGCGTTGAGCCGCCATCTCATCAACGCCCTGCATCAACTCTGCAAACAGGTCGCGTTTTTTCATGGGGTACCTCGTGTTTTCAACTCTTTATCTATGGCTTTTTTGAGCGCCTTTTCTTGCTCGGCAGTCAGATTATCAAGCTCATCTTTGTCGTAAATTGCAAACATCCAGAACTGACCATCATTCATAAGCCAATAATAGATGACCCGCAAGCCGCCTCGTCGGCCCTTGCCACGTCGAGCATCAGCCCAACGTAGTTTTCTGAATCCACCCGTTCGGGGCATCACATCGCCTGCCAACGGATTGCCCTGCATATAAGCCTGCAGTTCTCGGTACTCATCGTCTGTCAGGTACTGACCAACGCTTGTGGTAAATATCGTTGTTTCAAAGAATACGGTTCGCATGCGCAAACTATAGGCAAATCGCCTACAGACAGACTATCAACAAATCCGGCTCCAGATAAACAAAAAACCCCGCACATCTCTCAATGTGCGGGGTTTTTCTTCAAGCCTCGAACCTTACGGCGCGTACGTCAGCAGCAGCTCTGCGGGCACTTTGAAGTCCAGGGACATCATGACGCTCAACGCAGTGATGGTGAAGATCGAGAACACGAACAGCTTGCGTGCCCAGACCGTGTCATCCACCGCTTTGTAGCCGGTCCAGGCCATGTACAACCAGTACATGCCCATGGCCGCGGCGACGGCGAGGTAGCTCATGCCGGCGTAGCCGCTGAAGGTCAGCATCAAGGTCGCCACGAGGAACGCCAGGATGTAGAGCAGGATGTGCTTCTTCGCCACTTGAATCCCGCGCTTCACTGGCAGCACCGGAATCGATGCGGCCAGGTAATCGTTGAAGCGGAAGATCGCGATGGCGTAGGAATGCGGCATCTGCCACAGGCTGAACATCACCAGCAAGGTCAGCGCGGCCATGTCGAAGCTGTTGGTTACGGCAACGTAACCGATCACTGGCGGCATGGCGCCCGACAGACTGCCCACCAGCGTGCCGTGAACCGACTTGCGCTTGAGGTACAGGCTGTAGAAGCCGACGTAGATGATGAAGCCGATCACCGCGAACAAAGCGGCCAACGGGTTGGCCACCTTGTACAACAATGCAACGCCGAGAACACCAAGGATGGTCGCGTAGACCAGGGCCAGTTTCAGGGAGATCAAGCCCTGTACCAGCACCCGGTTCTTGGTGCGTTCCATCTTCAGGTCGATGTCGCGGTCGATGCAGTTGTTGAACACGCAACCGGAGGCGACAACCAGGGATGTACCGATCATGGCAGCCAGAAACACCGCCAGATCGACATGCCCTTTCGAGGCCAGGAAGAACCCGCCTGCCACAGAAAGCACGTTACCGAAAATGATCCCCGGTTTGGTGATTTGGATAAAGTGCTTGAGCGACATCGGGTCTTACCTCACTTCGCCATCATGTAGGTGTGGATGCTGAACATGATCCACAACGACAGGCCAACCAGCAGCACGATCACGATCGCCGTGAAGACGAATGCAATCACGTTGTTACGCTGAGCAATGGAACGGTCCAGGTGCAAGAAGTAATACAGGTGAACAATCACCTGGATCACTGCGAACAGCAGAACGATTGCCAGTGTGGTGGCCTTCGGCAGGCTCGGGTACATCACCAGACCGAATGGGATGACGGTCAGGATCACCGACAGGATGAAGCCAATGGCGTACGACTTTACGCTGCCGTGGCCAGCATCATGGCTGTCATGGGAGTGTGCATTAGCCATTACAGAGTCCCCATCAGGTAAACAACGGTGAATACGCAGATCCACACCACGTCCAGGAAGTGCCAGAACAGGCTCAGGCAGCTCAGACGGGTCTTGTTGGTCGCCGTCAGGCCGTGCTTGTTGACCTGGTACATCATGATGCCCATCCAGATCAGACCCGCCGACACGTGCAGACCGTGGGTACCGACCAGGGTGAAGAACGCGGACAGGAAGCCCGAACGGCTAGGACCGAAGCCCTCGGAGATCAGCAGGTGGAACTCGTTGATCTCCATGGCGATAAAGCCTGCGCCCAGCAGGAAGGTCATGAACAACCAACCCAGAACCTGCTGCTTCTTGCCTTTGAACAACGCCAGCATGGCGAAGCCGTAGGTGATCGAACTGAACAACAGCAGAGCGGTTTCGCCCAGCACGTATGGCAGTTCGAAAATGTCGTGGCCCGCTGGGCCACCGGCTACGTTGTTTACCAGTACTGCGTACACCGCGAAGATCGACGCAAACAGAATGCAGTCGGTCATCAGGTAGAGCCAGAAACCGTATACGGTCATCTCGCCCGAGTCGTGGTGATGGTCATCGTGCCCATGGTCACCATGGGCGTGTCCAACATTGGTCACTAAGTTCGACATGGTTTAAGCCTGTTCCAACGAGGTTTCAACACGGGTGGCACCGGCCGGGATTTTCCCTGCCGCGACCAGACGCTTGTGCTGCTCGGCTTCGATACGCTCGATCGTTTCAACCGGAACCATATAGCCCTGGTCGTCACGTGCAGCGTGGATCACGAAGTAGATGACGGTGCCGGCCAGGCTGGCGATCGCCAACCACCAGATGTGCCAGATCATCGCGAAACCGAAGACGGTCAACAGTGCGCCCATCACCACGCCAGTGGCGGTGTTGTTCGGCATGTGGATCGGCTCGTACTTGGCCGGACGCTGGTACGCAGTACCGTTTTCCTTGGCTTCGGTGAACGGGTCGATGCAGTCAGCCTTAGGCAGCACAGCAAAGTTGTAGAACGGAGGTGGCGACGAGGTCGACCATTCCAGGGTGTGTGCATTCCACGGGTCACCGTGATCGCAAACGTTCTCTGGCTTGTTGCGGTCACGCACGCTCACATAGAGCTGGATCAGCTGGCAGGCGATACCGACAGCGATCATCACCGCACCGAACATGGCAACGTACAGGTACGGTACCCACTCAGGGTTGGTAGTGGCGTTCAGACGACGGGTCATGCCCATGAAGCCCAGTGCATAGAGCGGCATGAACGCGACGAAGAAGCCCGAGATCCAGAACCAGAACGCTGCTTTACCCCAACCTTCGTGCAGCTTGAAGCCGAACGCTTTCGGGAAGTAGAACGCGAAACCTGCGATGTAACCGAATACCGCACCGCCGATGATCACGTTGTGGAAGTGCGCGATCACGAACAGGCTGTTGTGCAGAACGAAGTCAGCACCCGGGATGGCCAGCAGTACGCCGGTCATGCCGCCGATGGCGAAGGTCACCATGAAACCCAGGGTCCACAGAACCTGGCTGGTGAAGCGCAGACGGCCCTGGTAGATGGTGAACAGCCAGTTGAATAGCTTCACACCCGTCGGGATGGAAATCAGCATCGTCGCCAGACCGAAGAAGGCGTTGACGCTGGCACCCGAACCCATGGTGAAGAAGTGGTGCAGCCAAACCATGAAGCCCAGTACCGAGATCGCGCCCGAGGCGTAGATCATCGAGTGGTGGCCGAACAGTTTCTTGCCGGTGAACGCCGAGATCACTTCCGAGAAGATGCCGAATGCCGGCAGGATCAGGATGTAAACCTCAGGGTGGCCCCAGGCCCAGAACAGGTTGACGTACATCATTGGATTGCCACCAAGTTCATTGGTGAAAATGTGGAAATCCATGTAACGGTCAAGGGTCAGCAGTGCCAGGGTAGCGGTCAGGATCGGGAACGAAGCCACGATCAGAACGTTTGCCCAGGTGCAGGTCCAGGTGAAGATCGGCATGTCCATCAGTTTCATGCCAGGGGTACGCATTTTCAGTACGGTCGCGAGGAAGTTGACCCCCGTTAGCGTCGTACCTAACCCGGATAGCTGTAGCGCCCAGATGTAGTAGTCCATGCCCACGCCAGGGCTGTATTGCAGACCCGACAATGGTGGATAGGCAACCCAACCGGTCTTGGCGAATTCGCCGACGCCCAGGGACAGGTTGATCAGTACTACGCCGGATACCAGCAGCCAGAAGCTCAGGGAGTTCAGGAACGGGAACGCAACGTCACGCGCGCCGATCTGCAGCGGCACTGCAAGGTTCATCAGGCCGGTGAAGAATGGCATCGCCATGAAGATGATCATGATCACACCGTGAGCGGTGAAGATCTGGTCATAGTGTTCAGGTGGCAGGTAGCCAGGCGAACCCTCGGTGGCCATGGCCAACTGGGTACGCATCATGATGGCGTCGGCAAAACCGCGCAGCAGCATGACCATGGCGACGATGATGTACATCACGCCGATTTTCTTGTGGTCGACCGAGGTCAACCACTCGGTCCACAAGTAGGTCCACTTCTTGAAGTAGGTGATTGCAGCGAACAGCGCCAGACCACCGAGGGCGATCATGGCGATGGTCACCATCACGATCGGCTCGTGGAATGGGACTGCTTCCCAACTTAATTTACCAAACATCGTTTACTCCTCTGCCCCGGCAGCTGAATGCGAACTCGAGTCAATTTCCGTGGCCGCCACTTCTTTCTCTTTCTTCTCGTGCTTCAGCGGCTTGCCCGGCTTCATACCTTCGTACTTGTCGACGATGATCTGGAACTGGTTCGGCGTGACCGAGGAGTAGAGCTCGACTGGGTTGTTCTGGCTCGGTTTGGCAAGGGCCGCGTATTCAGCTTGATCAAGCTGTTTAGGTGACTTCTTGACTTCACTTACCCAGGCGTCGAAATCTTCCTGAGTGGTGGAGATAGCCTTGAATTTCATACCGGTGAAACCCGCGCCGCTGTAGTTGGCGGAGATACCGTCCATTTCAGCGTTACGGTCAGCGATCAGGTGCAGCTTGGTCTGCATGCCCGCCATCGCGTAGATCTGGCCGCCCAGACCCGGGATGAAGAACGAGTTCATCACAGCGTCAGAGGTGATCTTGAAGTTGATTGGCGTGTGCGCCGGGAACACGATCTTGTTGACCGTGGCAATGCCTTGTTCCGGGTAGATGAACAGCCACTTCCAGTCCAGCGCGACCACTTCGATGGTCACAGGCTTGACGTCGGACTGGATCGGACGATACGGGTCCAGTTCGTGGGTCGAAATGTAGGTGATGTAACCCAGGGCAATGATGATCAGAACCGGGATTGTCCAGACTGCCACTTCGATTTTGGTCGAGTGCGACCATTTCGGGGTGTAGACGGCGTTCTTGTTCGACGCGCGGTACTTCCAGGCGAACAGGAAGGTCATGACGATAACCGGCACAACGACCAACAGCATCAGCAGGGTCGCGGTGATGATCAGGTTGCGCTGTTCCAGGCCGACCTGGCCCGTTGGATTGAGCAAGGTCATGTTGCAGCCTCCCAGCAACAACGTGCCGAGCAGCGGCACTAGGCCTAGTAATCTGGGGTACCTGTTTTTACTCATCTCACGACCTCTAAAGCAGCTTGCGCAATGCAGTTGGGTTTTGATCGCCAACACTTCACCCTGCCAAGGGTTGGCATTTTCTTTGGATTGAATAAGGGCCGCCCGTCGCGCGTCAGACGCTCGACAAAACCTGGGACAGCGGTCAGTTCTTATTCGAATTCGTGGTCAAAGGCCTTGTTACAGACCAATTCCATTTGGTGCGGAAAGTTGGAAGGCACCGACACCTGGGTGTCTTGAAAGCCTCTCGACTCACTCGACACCCGACTTCCTGCTCGCCTCCTTAATAAAGGCTGAACAGTGCCGGGAATTCAGTGCGGGCGATTGTAGATAGGTAGCGCCCTATACACCATGTCTTATCCCGAAATAATTTTTATCCGTTCGAGCAACAATCCATCGCCATTTTTGCAAAAGTTCCGCATGTTATCGAAAACATTTCTCAACAAAAACACCAAAAATTGTACGTGTACCCGCGTCAGTTCAGACAGCTCTGACGGCTTTTTCCGAACGCTGGAACAGCGCAAGCCCCGATAACCCAAGGCTTTTGGCCATATGCCAGCGCTTGTTAAAACTGCCTGCTCTGGCACCCGCGTGCTAAAGCCGAAAAACTCCGAAACAGACCAATCCTTTTTTGTAACAACGCCCGATTCCGCATCGCTGAAGCGTCCTGCGACACCGCGCGTGTGACAACATGTCGCACACCTGCCACACCCTGCCTTGTCGTCCGTCACGGTGTTTTCACAAACACTCTGAAATGCAAAAACGCCCCGATTGGCTGATCCGCAAATCGGGGCGTTTTCTGTATCGGCCAGACAGCCGAATAGTTGACTCAGCGCAGTGCTTTTCGGTTACGCGAGGTCAGCAGCGGCACCAGAATCACCACCAGCACGAATGCCACCAGCGCCCACTGTGCCAGCGACAGGCCGAGGATCGGCGGGTACGGCGTCGAGCAGAAACCGTCGACCTGAAAGCCCAGCGGGAAGATCTTCGCCAGCGGCAGATCATCGACAATCGGCTGCAGTACATCGATGCCGCAGCTCACCGCCGGATAGAACTGGGTGTACACGTGATGCCCGGCCACAGCCGCCCCGGCAAGCGCGCAAAGCACCACCAGCACTTCGAACACGGTAATGCTGCGACGGCTGCGCATCGCCGCGCCGATGAACGCGAACAGCGCGATCAGCAGCAACGCATAGCGCTGCAAGATGCACAGTGGGCACGGTGCCTCGCCAAGTACGATCTGCATGTACAGCGCACCACCGATCAGTGCCAGGCAGATGATGCCCAACAGCACCAGAAAGCGCCGCTCACGTCCCAGTCGAATCGTTTCCTCGCTCATCGCGTTTCCTTTATATGTCCATGGTTCAACCGGCTCGCGGCTGAAGGTTGTCGCAAGTCTACACCGGGGGAATAAACGATAAGGCGGTTAAGAAACGATTAACCTCTTAAACTCGGTTCACAAATTCAGGACCCATAACGGCCTTCGCGAGCAAGCTCGCTCCCACTTTGAATTTGCGTCAAACACAAATCCTGTGGGAGCGAGCTTGCTCGCGAAGGTGGCGCCTCGGTCTTAGATCATTCCAAAGCCGAAGCCGGCCCGAAGAACTCATAACGACTCTGCTTCTCCGGCACACCCAGCGCTTTCAGATGACGCTTGATCGCGCCCATGAAGCCCTTCGGCCCAAGGAAGTATGCATCGACATCACGCTGCTGCGGCAGCCATTCGCCAAGCAGTGCCTGATCCAGCATCCCGACCTTGTCCGCCGCCGGGCTGACACCGTCATCTTCGGCGTAGCAGTAAAAACGCTTGAGTTGCGGATGACGCTCAGCCAACTCATCAATCCAGTCGCGGAACGCATGCACGCTGCCATTGCGCGCGCAGTGGATAAAGTGCACCGGACGCTCGGTTTCCAGCGCCGCTTCCAGCATCGCCAGAGTCGGCGTGATGCCGACGCCGCCGCTGATCAACACCAATGGCTTATCGCTCGCGGTCAAGGTGAACTCACCCGATGGCGGGAACAGCTGAATGCTCGCGCCGACATGCAATTGATCGTGCAAATGATTGGACGCACGGCCACCCGGTTCGCGTTTGACGCTGATGCGGTACTGACCGTTGTTGGCCAGGGCCGACAACGAGTAGTTGCGGCGGATTTCTTCGCCATCGAGGATCAGCTTCATGCCGATGTACTGACCCGGCTCGGCCGCGAGGATCGGGCCTTTGTCTGCCGGTTCGAAGTAGAACGAAATGATTTCCGCACTCTCCTCGACCTTGGCCGCGACGATGAATTCACGCCCACCGCGCCAGCCGCCGACGGCTTGTTCTTTCTGGTCGTAGATCGCGGTTTCGGCGCCGATCAGAATATCCGCCAGTTGCCCGTACGCCGCGCCCCAGGCGCTCATCACTTCTGGCGTGGCGATCTCTTCGCCGAGCACTTCGGAGATGGCGCGCAGCAAACAGGCGCCGACAATCGGGTAGTGCTCCGGGAGGATCTCCAGGGCGACGTGCTTGTTGATGATCTTCGCCACCAGATCGCCCAACTGGTCGAGCTGATCGATGTGCCGCGCATACATCAACACGCCGTTGGCCAAGGCGCGCGGCTGGTCACCGCTGGCCTGGTGCGCCTGGTTAAAGAGTGGGCGGACCTCTGGGTATTCGGAGAGCATCATGCGGTAGAAGTGAGTGATCAGCGCTTCACCGCCGCTTTCCAGCAGAGGCACGGTGGACTTGACGATGGCACGATCCTGGACGCTAAGCATAAGATAGACTCCTGAGCTTCTTTGAAAAGTTACCTTAGGCTTATCAGGTTTCATGCCAACTATTTTTTCTATATAAATCAATAGATTGAAAACATAGTAGTCATAAAGACTCAAAGACCTTTATAGTCATCCCGACTACATCTTGTCTCTTTGACTACAAGCCCATGACCGCCAAATCCCTGCTGACTGCTCTGCTGCCTCTGGTTTCCGATCTGTCCCGCGAATTGCCCGAGGGCGAGCGTTATCGACGCCTGCTCGAAGCCATGCGCGCCCTGCTGCCCTGTGATGCGGCGGCGTTGTTGCGCCTCGACGGCGAAGCGCTGGTGCCGCTGGCGGTGGACGGTCTAAGCACCGACACCCTCGGCCGACGCTTTAAAGTCAGCGAACATCCGCGCTTTGAAATTTTGCTGAGCGGTGCCGGACCCACACGCTTCGCCGCCGACAGCGACTTGCCCGATCCTTATGACGGTCTGGTCGATGGCCTCGACGAGCACCTCGAAGTTCACGACTGCCTCGGCTGCCCTCTTTTCGTCGATGAAAAACTCTGGGGGTTGATCACCCTCGACGCCCTCGACCCTGAGCGATTCGAACCGATCGAACTCGACGCCTTGCAAGCCTTCGCCAGCCTCGCCTCAGCCACGGTCAACGCCGCCGAGCGCATTCAACGCCTGGCCAATCGCGCTGAAGACGAACATCAGCGCGCCGAGGTTTATCGCCAAGCCAGCGGCCAGCACAACCGCGAAATGATCGGCCAGAGCAAGGCTCTGAAGAAATTAGTGGAAGAAATCAATCTGGTCGGCGGCAGCGATTTGACCGTGTTGATCACTGGCGAAACCGGGGTCGGCAAAGAGCTGGTCGCCCAGGCGATTCACGCCGCATCAGCGCGCGCCGACAAACCGATCATCAGCCTTAACTGCGCCGCCCTGCCCGACACGCTGGTAGAAAGCGAATTGTTCGGTCACGTGCGCGGCGCCTTCACCGGTGCCACCAGCGACCGGCGTGGCAAGTTCGAACTGGCCAATGGAGGCACGCTGTTTCTCGATGAGGTCGGCGAACTGTCGCTGACCGTGCAGGCCAAGTTGTTGCGCGTACTGCAGAGCGGTCAATTGCAACGGTTGGGTTCGGACAAGGAGCATCAAGTCGATGTGCGCCTGATCGCCGCGACCAACCGCGACCTCGCCGAAGAAGTGCGCAGCGGTCGCTATCGTGCCGACTTCTACCATCGCCTCAGCGTCTACCCGCTGCGCGTGCCGGCACTGCGCGATCGCGGCCGCGATGTGTTGTTGCTCAGCGGCTTCTTCCTCGAACAGAACCGTTCACGCATGGGC
The DNA here is from genome assembly GCF_013363935.1 of Pseudomonas sp. 43A. NCBI lineage: Bacteria > Pseudomonadati > Pseudomonadota > Gammaproteobacteria > Pseudomonadales > Pseudomonadaceae > Pseudomonas > Pseudomonas sp. 43A. The sequence continues at coordinate 1,568,742 of NZ_CP054880.1, read as the reverse complement.
CTCAACAGCCTGCGCCTGAACAGCGACGCCCAGGAAGCACTGCTCGCCTACACTTGGCCGGGCAACGTGCGTGAGCTGGAACACTTGATTGGCCGCAGTGCGCTGAAGGCGCTGGGCAACTGCAAGGTGCGGCCGAAGATTCTCAGCCTGAGTGCGGCGGATCTGGATCTGCCGCATGAGGTTGTGGATAACTCGGTTGAGGCGGTTGCCGGTGTCGTGGCTGAGATGCCGCTGATCAGTGGGGATTTGCGCAGTGCGACCGAGCAGTATCAGCGGCGTTTGATCAGTGCGGCGCTGGAGCGCAATCAGGATAACTGGGCGAGTGCGGCGCGGGAGTTGGGGCTGGATCGGGCGAACCTTGGGCGGATGGCCAAGCGGTTGGGGATGAAGAGCTAAAAGCACACCCTCACCCTAGCCCTCTCCCTGAGGGAGAGGGGACTGATCGGGGGATATTGCAGAATTCCGCCGACGTGATCGATCTTTACTGAATCCATAATCGACTCGGTCATTCAGGTCGATGTACAACGTTTGACACCTCGGTCGGCCCCCTCTCCCTCTGGGAGAGGGCTGGGGTGAGGGGCTTTGGCTTTTGATCGAAATGCCATCCGACAACTAACCTAAAGCCCACCCCTTTAACGCCGATAACCCGGCATCAATAGTTTCTGGCGATTTCCACCCTCGCCCACCACCTTTCCACAGAAGGTTTATATGTCCTCCACCAAAGCCCGCGCAGACTCACTTTCGCTTCTGCTGTTTACCTTGCGCAGCGGCAAGCTGATGGCGATCAACCTGCTGAAAGTCAGTGAAATCATTCCCTGCCCGCCGCTGACCAAGCTGCCGGAGTCGCATCCGCACGTCAAAGGCATCGCCACGTTGCGCGGCGCCTCGCTGTCGGTCATCGACCTTAGCCGCGCGATCGGTGAGCGTCCGCTGGAAGATCCGAACGGCGGCTGCCTGATCGTCACTGACGTCAGCCGCTCGAAGCAGGGCCTGCACGTGCAGGCGGTCAGCAAAATCGTCCACTGCCTGACCACCGACATCAAACCACCGCCGTTCGGCTCCGGTGGTTCGCGCGCCTACATCACCGGCGTGACCTCGGTGGACGGCACACTGGTGCAGGTGCTGGATATCGAAAAAGTTATCCACAGCATCGCCCCGGCGCAGATCGAAATGGCTCCGACCGATCTGAGCATGGAAGACGCTGATGTGCTCGGCAACGCACGCATCCTGGTGGTCGACGACAGCCAGGTGGCGCTGCAACAATCGGTGCACACCCTGCGCAACCTCGGCCTGCAATGCCACACCGCACGCAGTGCCAAGGAAGCCATCGATTGCCTGCTCGACCTGCAAGGCACCGCGCAGCAGATCAACCTGATCGTCTCCGACATCGAAATGTCCGAAATGGACGGTTACGCCTTCACCCGCACCCTGCGCGAGACCCCGGACTTCGCCCATCTGTACGTGCTGCTGCACACCTCGCTCGACAGCGCGATGAACAGCGAAAAAGCGCGTCTGGCCGGGGCGAACGGTGTGCTGACCAAGTTCTCCTCGCCGGAACTGACCCACTGTCTGATCGAAGCGGCCAAACACGTCGCGGCACACGGGCACTGAGTCTTGGCTGAGACGTACTGTTTTTTGATGCGGCGCGACCTCGGTAAGGACGCGCTGGATGCGCTTTGGCCTAAAGGCATTGAACTGGGCACGTACTCCGTCGAACTCGCGCCGGACGTGCACGACCTGATGCAACTCGGCTACCACGAAGGTGGTGGCCGGGTACCGGCGCTGGACACTTGGCAGCAGCAGTTCGAGACCGATCCTGAATACGATCCGACCCTGTGCTTTATTGCCCGTGATGGCGAAGGCGTTGTCGGCGTGGCGCAATGCTGGACCAGTTCCTATATCAAGAATCTGGTGGTGCATCCGCGCATGCAGGGCCGAGGATTGGGCCGGGCGTTGTTGCTCAAGGCATTCAAGGTGTTTCAGCAACGCCGCGAAGGGTTTGTTGATCTGAAGGTGCTGGAAGACAACCGGCGGGCGCAGCGATTGTATGAAAGTGCCGGGATGTATGTGGTCCGCCGGGAACGGGTGCCGGACTGATCGAGCGTCTTCGCGAGCAGGCAACTTCCCTTCTCACACCGACTCCAACCTTGGCCACTCACAACCAAGGACGCCCACCATGAAAGCCATCACCGCAAGCCTGCTCTGCCTCATCGCCCTGGCTTCCCAAGCCTACGCCTCCAGCCCGGACGCCTGGGCCGCCTACGACAAAACCGTGCTCGCCAGCTGCACCAAAGCCAGCGGCCTGAAAAACGCCAAACCGGTCGGCACGCCCGCACAATTCGATGACCGCGTCGGCTACACCGCCGTCCTGCTGCAAGGCCAATACCCGCAAAAACACATGAAAGGCCAGCAAGGCACCGAACTGTGTCTGTACAACAAACAGTCGAAAACCGCCTTCGTCACCGAGTGGGACTCGATCCGCCCGACCTCCAAAGCCCGGTGAGTGGCGCATAACTTGCTTCGATCCGCGCCTGTGCGGTGGTTTTCCGCCACCGTTTCACACCCTGATTGAAGACAGATCGCTCAATGAATACAACGTTTTCCTGCGTAGGCTGCGGCAAGTGCTGCACCGACCATCATGTCCCCCTGACCCTGGCCGAAGCCCGCATGTGGGCGGCGGATGGCGGTCAGGTGATTGTGCTGGTGGAGGCTTTTCTCGGTAATGGCCTGGGTCTGCCGGCGCAGCAGCGAGAACATGCCGAACGTCGCTCAGCGATCGTTCGCAGCGGCGCAACCGACGCCCATGTGGCAATCACCTTCGCCGCGTACAACGTAGGCCCTTGTCGGAATCTTGACGAAAACAAGTTGTGCCGGATCTACGAGCGACGGCCGTTGGTCTGCCGCATTTATCCGGCGGAAATCAATCCGCATATCCCGCTCACCCCTGCCGCCAAGGATTGCCCGCCGGAGTCCTGGCAACAGGGGCCGGTATTGATCGCTGGCGGCGAGTTGGTTGATCAGGAACTGGTCGAATTGATTCAACGTTCGCGCCAGGCCGATCGCGATGACATCGGCATCAAGGACGCGATCTGCGCGATGCTGGGGATTCGCACCACAGCGTTGAAGGGCGACGGATTTACTGCGTACTTACCGAATATGGATGCGTTTGCGGCAGTGATTGATCAGGTGACAGCGCAACCGTTGACGACTGCGCCGAGTGAGTGGGTGTTTCATCTGTCGGGCGATGATGTTGCCGGGCAGGTGTTGGCGGCCGGGGCTCAGGTGGTGACGGAGCCGGCGCAGACGTATGCGTTTATCTCGTTGCGCGCGGCTTGATCCAGATTCTTTGGCGTCTGCACGGGCCTCATCCCGAGGATTTTTCACCAGGCCCATCCACGACCGTCCGCGCTTGAGCGCTTGCCACATATGCGCAAGCGCCTGCGCCGGCATGCACTCAGCCATCAACCGCACGCACAACGCAGCGACGGCTGACGGGAATGCTTGCGACTTTTTCAACTGGCAGCCACTGCCAGACACTCAAGCTCTACTTTAGCTCCCGGCACCACCAGTTGCTTGCCCGCGAACGTCGTGCGGGCAGGTAACCGGTCGGCAGGGAAATAGCGGCGATAAACCTCGTTCATCCCGGTGAAATCCCCGACGTCGGTGAGAATCACGGTGCACTTGGCTACGTGCGCAAGAGATGAGCCACTTCGGTCCAGCGCGCTACGCAGATTCTCCATGACCTGAACCATCTGCGGACGAATCCCGCCCGCCGCCAGTTGGCCATCGACATCCAGCCCGAGCACACCGGACAAATAGATCGTCTCACCAATCTGTACGGAATCGGAAAACGGCAAACCCTGCGCCTTGGCTCGATAGCGCGGGAAGTCGCTGATAGCAGGCGACAGATAGCGTTCAGTGATCGCCTGATACTGGCCGCTCTGTTTTAAACGCTCAAGGGCCGCATTGAGATCATCACGCAGTTTGCTGTCGGTTTTGCGCAAAGCCATGGCCACGCCCGTGCCCAGCATCGGATCCTTGAGCGCCGGCCCTGCAAAACCGAACGCCTGACCCTGCGGTCGGCTCAAGAATGCGTGCGTAATTTCGATGGAATCCTGCAAGGTGGCATCGATTTCACCGCTTTGCAGACTCGCAATCAGTTGATCGTTGAACTGAAAGCTACGAATCGTCACACCCGACTCAGCCCAGCGTGCCTTGGCGAACGCCTCGCGACTGGTGCCAGCCAACACACCAATACGTTTGCCTTGGAGTGATTTGGCATCAGGTTGCAGATGCGTCCCCTTGCGCGCGACCAACTGGCTGCTCAACGGGTAGAGGTTGTCGGTGAAATCCATGCGTTCCCGTCGCGCCGGGGTGGCCGTCATCGGCATGATCACGTCAAAACGATTGGCCTCAAGCGCCACGACATTGGTCGCGTAATCCTGATCGACCCACACGCAACGTTTTTGCAGTTCGGCGCACAAGGCATTGCCCAACTCGATGTTGAGTCCGACCAGTTCACCTTTATCGTTGCGACTCTCAAAGGGGGGTACGAGAGGTTCGACGCCAAACCGCAGCGTCGGCTCGACCGTCGACGACACACAACCGGTGGTCAGGGCTAACAGCGACAAAGCGGACAGTACTTTTGCCAGAGACATGGAAGCGACCTTTATCAAAGCGTTCACGGGGCATGAATCTTTGACGAAAGGTCGCTTGGATTCCCAGAGGGCGAATCTGCTATCTCTGTGGGAATATTCTGCGTCTTGGTGCGATTACCTCAAGAACAGATCAGCGCTTGCCCATCGACCGACGGGTGCCCGGCGGCGCCATGCCCGGGGTCTTGGTGTGGCCATTCTTGGCGCCGTTCTTGTACCACGGCTGGTTCGAGCCTTTGGCAGAGGCCAGCTCGCCCGGCTTGAACGGAAATTTGAACGCCGGGATATCGGCTTTGGTTTCGCTGGTGTCGGCCAGTTCAGCCGGGACATCGCTCACAGCGTCGTCAACCGGCGGCAGGGTCGGGGAAGTCATAAAAGCTCCGGAAAGCAAAAAGTCGGGCCCGATCAGTGAGCCGCGAAGGCGCGCAGTATACCTGTGCGCCCTGACTCGGCACCTGAAGATTTTTCAGCGCACGCCGAACGGTTTTACAGGTAACTGATGATGACGATGCCTTTGTCGGTTGAGGTGTTCAGCGCTTCGTAGCGCATGGAAATCGGCAGCGCCTGATGACTGCAAGCGTTGCGCTCAGTGTCGACGTCGACTTTCACGCCGGGCTTGATTTCGATCTGGCGAGACTCACGAGACGCAAACGCCCCGACCGGTCCGACCTGACAGCCCGAATCGACGATTTGCCCGGTAAAGCGGATCTCGCCGGATTGACTGGCAGGCGCGGCGGAGGCTATGAGTGGAAGCAACAGAAGCACAGACGGCAGAGCGGTTCTCAGCTTCATTTCAAGACACTCCCGGGGTGAGCGGCCCAGAGAGATATGCGCCGTGCGCGGCCTGAGCCATACAAGCTGTATCCGCTCATAGAGGCGGATCTTTAGGAGATTAATCAGGATCGCAAGCCATGCCGGATGTCAGTTCATTCGTTGCTGGACGTTACTCAACAATTGCGAGGCGCCAACAACTGCGCCAGAAGAGCGTCATCCTCATCCATATACCCTTCGTATTCCGCGAGATTGCGCCGCTCATGACACAACGCGAACAATCGCACCTGAACCTTGCTGATATGCGCCGTATGCACCAGACACTGAAAGACCAGATAGCGTTTATCCGATCGATAACCACTCAATCGAAGCGCCGTCAGCGCCAATGCGTGCGCTGCGTTATAGGCCAAGTCGAAACGGCTGGAAAAAGACAACGTAGAAGTTTGCGCATCCTTGAGCCGATCCACCGCCGAGCGCATCAAGCCCTCACACTCCTTGCGATCCGGCGGCTCCGCTTTCAGCCCACCGCTACGTAGAAGATTCTCCAGACTCTCGTTGTTGCCCATCCTTGGACTCCAAAGGGTTTGCCCCTAACAGATCGATTTTTTCCTGCCGCACCACCCGCACGACAAAGCTGTTTTGCGCAGCCAGTTTCGCCGCCCAGTCTTGCGGGGTGTAAAGCGTCGGGTTGATGGGACGACCCAATTGCTCCTCCATGGGCATGAGCCGTTCCATGACGTCACTGTAGTGCAGGCCTTCGCCGATCAGCATGAGATCAATGTCACTGAGTGTGTTTGCTGTGTCTTTGGCGATGGAGCCATAGACAAACGCCCAGCTGATCTGCTCGGTAAACGGCTGCAATGCCTGACGCAGAGGCTCGGCGATGGCAAACGTCTTGCGAGCGATGCCCAGCAGTTCGGCATAGATGGGACAGGTGGGATTGGCCTGGTAATGGTTCTGATTGCCCACCCTTGTCATGCGCAACACACCGGCTCGCTGCAGACGGTCGAGTTCACGCATGAGACTGCCTTTGCCAACACGCGCCCAGCGCGCGATCTCATTGGCATAGAAAGTCTGGTCAGGCTTACCGAACAGCAGACCCAACACTTTTTGTTGAGTGGTGGTAAACAGCGCTTCGCTTAGAGAGATAGTTTCCACTGTGAAGGCCAAAGAGTCCCAAAAAGGGAACGATAGGTCCCTTTTTGGGACTTATCAACTTGCGGATATTTCCAGAGACAGCGGCCACAGAACAATCGCCATCGCAAACAGGCTCACACCTACATTTGGATTGCGATCCCCTTGTAGGAGCGAGCCTGCTCGCGAAGAACGATGACGCGGTGTTCAGACGGATTACGTTTGTGGATCAACCCGATCCAGCGCCCGGTTCACCGCCAGCTCGGCAAGCATGACGATCTGCTGGATCGCCAGCGCCGTACTGCGCTGCGGACGACTGAGCTGATCGGCCAGATCACCGGCCATGACATTGGCTGAAGCCAGTGATTCGCAGGCATGGGCCAGCAGGCTTTCGGTGTCGATGTTCGGGTGGATGAGGAACATCGTACTGGGCTGACGCGGTTTGACCGGCTCGGGGCAGAGATAGAAGTCGAGGGCGCGCTTGATGGCTTCGCGGGTTTTGATCTGGTCGTCGGCGCGGATGGCGTCTTCGAGTGGGGTTGTGGGATCGATGGGTGGATCTGGAACTGGCTTAGTCATTGGAAACCCTATTTTGCAAATGGGAGCCATCCCTTGCCGTTTCTCACGCGGCGAAGTGGGTGGCAGCTATGTGCGGGGTGAGAAACCGGAAAAATAGGAAACCGGCCAGACCGAAGTCTGCCCGCACACAGCCGCCATGAAGCATTTGCAAGCAGCGGACAAGCCGCCGGCAATTATGCGGACTGATGGACTGATTCACTAATTTTTCAGGGTTCTCACACCCGATCACCGAGTTTTCGGCGACAACCCAAGACTAGAGAGCGCACGTCCGACGGACAACCTGAAAACCTTGTGGGAAGGTTCTGGTTATTTGACACAAATTTAAACAGCCAAAAGCCAACCCTCACCCTAGCCCTCTCCCAGAGGGAGAGGGGACTGACCGAGGTGTTTGGCAGAGCTACGCCGACGTGCGATACCGTGTTGAACTCAGGTTTTGAAACAGATCAAAAGCCCCTCACCCTAGCCCTCTCCCGGAGGGAGAGGGGACTGACCGAGTTGTTTGGGAGAGCTACGCCGACGTGAAATACCGCGTTGAACTCAGATCTTGAAAAGACCACAAATCGGCCCCCTCTCCCTCGGGAGAGGGCTGGGGTGAGGGGCAAGAGCACCACAAAAACCAAAGCCGTGCGCGCCGTGCTCTTCACCACTCAATAGGCCGAGTGTCAGCTCGCCTGCTCTTGATCTTGATCCACGGGCGACGTCGGAAGGCTGAGTGGAGGGATTGATCCGGGCGTGGGAGCGCAGCGACCGTTTGGCGCAGCCAAACACAGCGAGAGGAGGTGCAGCGAAGCAAACCGTAGACGCTGCGCCCGGATCGATCCCGCAGCGAAGGAACCCCGAGCCCCAGCGAGCGGGCCGCACGTAGGAGCAAGCGTTTTTGGTTACTTTTTAGGCGTTTGTAAAAAGTGACCCGCCGTAAGGGCGGAACCGTAATCAGCCACACCCGCAGCAACGGATATGTACCCAACGAAACTGACAGCGCCGACAGCTAGCCGTCACCCTCCTGACCCCCAAACAAGTTTATAAAGACCCTAACCCTGCCCAAACTCCGTCCGGCGCCCACCCCGCATGCGAATCCAAAAGAACAAAGCCCTGCTCGCCACCCTATTGATCGTCCTCGCAGGCGCAGGTCTGTGGTACACCCTGAAACCCGCCCCGACCAAACTCGCCACCCCCACCGCCATCCCGGTGCGAGTCATAGCGGTCAGCGAAAAAGACGTCCCCCGCTACACCAGCGGCATCGGCTCCGTACTCTCATTACACAGCGTCGTAGTACGCCCCCAGATCGACGGCATCCTCACCAAAATCCTCGTCAAAGAAGGCCAACTCGTCAAAGCAGGCGACCTGCTGGCCACCATCGACGACCGCTCCATCCGCGCCAGCCTCGACCAGGCCCGCGCCCAACTCGGCGAAAGCCAGGCGCAACTGCAAGTCGCCCTGGTCAACCTCAAACGCTACAAACTGCTCACCGTCGACGACGGCATCTCGAAGCAGACCTACGACCAGCAACAAGCCTTGGTCAACCAACTCAAAGCCACCGCCCAAGGCAACCAGGCGTCGATTGACGCCGCCCAAGTTCAGCTGTCCTACACGCAGATTCGCTCCCCAGTCACCGGCCGCGTCGGTATTCGCACAGTCGATGAAGGCAACTTCCTGCGCATGACCGACACCGCCGGCCTGTTCACCGTCACCCAGATCGACCCGATCGCCGTCGAGTTCTCCCTGCCGCAGCAAATGCTGCCGACCCTGCAAGGCCTGATCAACGACCCGCAACGCGCACCGGTCAAGGCCTACATCGGCGCTGACACTGATGGCGAAACCGGCAACCTGCTCGGCGAAGGGCACCTGACCCTGATCGACAACCAGATCAACGCCAACACCGGCACCATCCGCGCCAAGGCCGAATTCGACAACGCCAGCCAGAAGCTCTGGCCCGGCCTGCTGGTCACGGTAAAAATTCAGACAGCCCTCGACAAAGATGCTCTGGTCGTACCGCCCACCGTCGTACAACGTGGCCTCGACCAACACTTCGTTTACCGGGTCAACGGCGACAAGGTCGAAGCCGTGCAAGTACAGATGGTTTACCAAGGCAGCGGCCAGGACATCATCAAAGGCGTGAAGGCCGGTGACGTGCTGGTCACCGACGGCCAGTCGCGGCTCAAGCCCGGCTCGACCGTGCAAGTCATGACCGAGCCGGCGCAGGTGGTGCAAGCGGAGCCGAAACCATGAAGGCGCACAAAGGTGTCTCCACGTGGTGCATCGATCATCCGGTGGCAACCATTCTGCTGACCATCGCTTTGGTGCTGGTCGGTTTGATTGCCTTCCCGCGCTTGCCAATCGCCCCACTGCCGGAAGCGGAATTTCCGACGATTCAGGTCTCCGCGCAGTTGCCCGGTGCCAGCCCCGACACCATGGCCTCGTCCGTGGCCACGCCGCTGGAGGTGCAATTCAGCGCCATCCCCGGCATGACCCAGATGACCTCCAGCAGTGCGCTGGGCTCAAGCCTGCTGACCCTGCAATTCACCCTCGATAAAAGCATCGACACTGCCGCGCAAGAGGTCCAAGCCGCGATCAACACCGCCGCCGGCAAACTGCCCAAGGACATGCCGACGCTGCCAACCTGGAAGAAGGTCAACCCGGCCGACAGCCCGGTGCTGATCCTCAGCGTCAGCTCGACGCAAATGCCCGGCACCGAACTCAGCGACCTGGTGGAAACCCTGCTCTCGCGTCAGATCAGTCAGATCGACGGCGTAGGACAAATCAACATCACCGGTCAGCAACGTCCGGCGATCCGCGTACAAGCCTCGGCGGACAAGCTCGCGGCGATCGGCTTGACCCTCGCCGACATCCGACTGGCGATTCAGCAGACCAGCCTCAACCTCGCCAAAGGCGCGCTGTACGGCGAATCGAGCATCTCGACGCTGTCGACCAACGACCAGTTGTTCCACCCCGAGGACTACAGCCAACTCATCGTTTCCTACAAGGATGGCGCCCCGGTTCACCTGCGCGATGTCGCCAAAGTCGTCAACGGTTCGGAAGATGCCTACGTGCAAGCCTGGGCCGGTGATCAGCCGGGGGTGAACTTGGTGATCTCTCGCCAGCCGGGCGCCAACATCGTTGAAACCGTTGACCGCATTCAAGCCGCCCTGCCCGGCCTCGAAGCGATGTTGCCGGCCTCGGTGCAAGTCAAAACCCTGATCGACCGCACCCAGACCATTCGCGCCTCGCTGCACGAAGTCGAAATCACCCTGTTGATCGCAATCATGCTGGTGGTCGCGGTGATGGCGCTGTTCCTGCGCCAGTTGTCGGCGACCCTGATTGTCTCGGCAGTGCTCGGCGTGTCGTTGATCGCCAGTTTCGCCCTGATGTACATCCTCGGTTTCAGCCTGAACAACCTGACGCTGGTGGCGATCGTCGTCGCGGTAGGGTTCGTCGTCGACGATGCGATCGTGGTGGTGGAAAACATCCACCGGCACCTTGAGGCCGGCGACGACATGCGCGAAGCGGCGATCAAGGGCGCGGGCGAGATCGGTTTCACCGTGGTCTCGATCAGTTTCTCGCTGGTGGCGGCGTTTATTCCGCTGCTGTTCATGGGCGGCGTGGTTGGGCGACTGTTCAAGGAATTCGCCCTGACTGCGACCTCGACCATCATGATTTCCGTGGTGGTCTCGTTGACCCTCGCGCCGACGCTGGCAGCGCTGTTCATGCGCAAACCGGAGCATCACGCCCACGACAAACCGGGCTTCAGCGAGCGTTTGCTCGGCTGGTATGAGAAAGGTTTGCGCCGCGCCCTCGCCCATCAGAAATTGATGATTGGCGTGTTCGGTCTGTCGCTGGCGCTGGCCATCGGCGGTTACATCTTTATCCCAAAAGGATTCTTCCCGGTGCAGGACACCGGTTTCGTCCTCGGTACCACTGAAGCCGCTGCGGATATTTCCTACGGCGACATGGTGAAAAAACACTTGGCGATGGCCGAAATCGTCGCTGCTGATCCAGCCGTGCAGGCGTTTTCCCACTCAGTTGGCGTTTCCGGCAGCAACCAAACCATCGCCAACGGCCGTTTCTGGATCGCCCTGAAAAAACGCGGCGACCGTGACGTCAGCGCCAGCCAGTTCATCGACCGCATCCGTCCGCAACTGATGAAAGTCCCCGGCATCGTCCTCTATCTGCGCGCCGGCCAAGACATCAACCTCAGCTCCGGCCCGAGCCGCGCGCAGTATCAATACGTGCTGAAGAGTAACGACGGCGCGACCCTCGCCACGTGGACGCAACGTCTCACCGAAAAACTGCGCAGCAACCCGGCGTTCCGAGATATTTCCAACGACCTGCAACTGGGCGGCAGCATCACCCACATCAGCATCGACCGCAGCGCCGCCGCGCGTTTCGGCCTGACCGCCAGCGATGTCGACGAGGCGCTGTACGACGCTTTCGGCCAACGCCAGATCAATGAATTCCAGACCCAGGTCAATCAGTACAACGTGATTCTGGAACTGGACACCAAACAGCGCGGCAAGGCTGAAAGCCTCAACTATTTCTACCTGCGTTCGCCGCTGAGTGGCGAGATGGTGCCGCTGTCGGCGCTGGCCAAATTCGATGCGCCGACCATTGGCCCGTTGTCGATTGCCCATGACGGGATGTTCCCGGCGGCCAACCTGTCGTTCAACTTGGCGCCCGGTGTGGCGTTGGGTGATGCGGTGATTCTGCTCAATCAGGCCAAGGCCGAGATCGGCATGCCAACCGCGATCAGCGGCAATTTCCAGGGTGCGGCGCAGGCGTTCCAGAGTTCGCTGGCCAGCCAGCCGTGGCTGATTCTTGCGGCGCTGGTGGCGGTGTACATCATTCTCGGCGTGCTTTATGAAAGCTTCGTGCACCCGCTGACGATCATTTCGACTCTGCCGGCGGCAGGCTTGGGTGCGGTGATCATGCTGTGGATCTGCGGCCAGGACTTTTCGATCATGGCGCTGATCGGGCTGGTGTTGCTGATCGGTATCGTCAAGAAGAACGGCATCCTGATGATCGACTTCGCCCTCGAAGCCCAGCGCCACCGAGGCCTGTCACCGCAGGATGCAATTTTCGAGGCGTGCATCACGCGGTTCCGGCCGATCATCATGACCACCCTCGCCGCTCTGCTCGGCGCGCTGCCGCTGATGCTCGGTTACGGCACCGGCGCCGAACTGCGCCAACCGCTGGGGATCGCGGTGGTGGGCGGTTTGCTGGTCAGCCAGATGCTGACGTTGTTCACCACTCCAGTCATATACTTGTGGCTTGAGCGGTTGTTCCACCGGCCCAAACCGATGCCCTCACCGGCATTGGCGACCACAGACTGAGGCAGGGTCATGCGCGTTCTGATTATCGAAGACGAGGAAAAAACCGCGGACTATCTGCACCGCGGTCTGACGGAACAGGGTTACACCGTGGATCTGGCCCGCGACGGCGTCGAGGGTCTGCATCTGGCGCTGGAAAGCGACTACGCGGTGATCGTCCTCGACGTCATGTTGCCGGGCCTCGACGGCTTCGGCGTACTGCGCGCGTTGCGTGCACGCAAGCAGACCCCGGTGATCATGCTCACCGCCCGCGAGCGCGTCGAAGACCGCATCAAAGGCCTGCGCGACGGTGCCGACGATTACCTCGGCAAACCGTTTTCCTTCCTCGAACTGGTCGCGCGCCTGCAAGCGCTTACCCGGCGCAGCGGCGGCCATGAACCGGTGCAAGTGAGCATCGCCGACCTGTGGATAGATCTGATCAGCCGCAAGGCCACCCGCGCCGGCACCCGACTGGATCTGACGGCCAAGGAATTTTCTCTGCTCAGTGTTCTCGCCCGCCGCCAAGGTGAAATCCTCTCGAAAACTGCCATTGCCGAGATGGTCTGGGACATCAATTTCGACAGCGATGCCAACGTTGTCGAAGTGGCGATCAAACGCCTGCGCGCCAAGCTCGACGGGCCGTTCGACGAGAAACTGCTGCACACCATTCGCGGCATGGGTTATGTGCTGGAGAGCCGTGGTGTCCAGTAACTCGATCGCGCTGCGCTTGAGCGGGATGTTCACGCTGGTGGCGTTAGTGGTGTTTCTGTTGATCGGCGGCGCGCTGTATCAGCAGGTCGACAAAGGCCTGGGATTGCTCCCGGAAGCCGAGCTGGATGCGCGCTACAGCGTGCTTGAATCAGCGCTCAATCGCTTCGGCACGCCGGAGCATTGGCTGAAGATCAACGCCAAGTTGAAGCTGCTCGGCGAAGAAGACAAACGCATTCGTTTCTGGGTGGTAAGTAATGATCCGGGTTATGAATTCGGCCAGCCGGATGCCGCGATCCGCGCTTTCGCCCAAAGGCCAGTGGGCATGCATGACTTGCAGTTGCCCGGCCAGCCGTATCCGCTGAAGGTGCTGCTGACCGAGTTGCCGGCCAAGGATCAGCGCCCGCCGCTGCGCTTCATGATCGGCATCGATACCGAGACCTTCCACGAGACTCAACACAACCTGTTGATCGCGCTGATCGGGCTGGCGATTGTCGGCGTGCTGATGGCTTCGGCGCTGGGTTATTGGGTCGCGCGGATTGGTCTCAAGCCGTTGATCAAACTGTCCCACGAAGCTCAGCGCTTGGCGCCCCCATTAAGGGCCGGGCGCTTGCGTTTGTCGCCGCTGCCACCGGAGCTTGCGCAGTTTGTCGACTCGTTCAACTCGACGCTGGAACGGGTCGAACAGGCCTACTCGCGACTGGAGTCGTTCAACGCCGACGTCGCCCATGAACTGCGTTCGCCGCTGACCAATCTGATCGGCCAGACGCAAGTGGCACTGACCCGTGGGCGCTCTGCCGAACACTATTTCGAAGTGCTGCAATCGAATCTTGAAGAGCTGGAACGGTTGCGCTCGATCATCAACGACATGCTGTTTCTCGCCAGTGCCGATCAGGGCAACAAGGCGACCAAACTCACCTCCACTTCGCTGGCTGATGAGGTGGCGACGACGCTGGAGTATCTGGATTTCATTCTCGAGGACGCGCAGGTTCAGGTGCAGGTCACCGGTGATGCGCTGGTGCAGATCGAGGTCGCGCATTTGCGTCGGGCGTTGATTAATTTGCTGAGCAATGCGGTGCAGCACACCGGGCCGGGACAGGTGATCGAGGTATGCATCGAGGTCGAGGAGCATCAGGTGAGTATCGGCGTGGCCAACCCCGGTTCGCCGATTGCCAGTGAGCATTTGCCACGCTTGTTCGAGCGCTTTTATCGGGTCGATGCGTCGCGCAGTAACAGTGGCAACAACCATGGGTTGGGGCTGGCGATCGTCAAGGCGATTGCGCTGATGCATGGTGGGGATGTGTTTGTGCGCAGTGATCGGGGGATGAATACCTTCGGGATTTATTTGCCGGTTTGAAAAGCCCCTCACCCTAACCCTCTCCCGGAGGGAGAGGGGACTGATTGGGGGATGCTGCAAATGTGCACCGACCTGATCTTGATTCACCGAATCCATAATCGACTCGATCTTTCAGGTCGATGTACAACGCCAGACACCTCGGTCAGCTCCCTCTACCTCCGGGAGAGGGTTGGGGTGAGGGGGTGACTTTTGCTCCTGCTGTAACAGTCATTTATGAAAATCACGCTGTTTCCCAACGCCCGGCAACCTTATCTTTGCCCGCACCAAACAGCACTCGCCAAGCGAGAAGGTTTTCAAGATGTCCAACAGTATGGGTATTGCCAGCGCTTTTGTTTTGTCCTCATTGATCCTGTCGCCGATGGCGATGGCTGAAGAATCCCACGCGTTCGTGGCGCAGAACACCGCGCGCGCTCAAGCGTATGACCAGCATCAGGCAGAAATGATGGCCAAGGCCAAAGACGCGACGCAGGCCCCTCAGGCTGCAACTTCCCAGGCTCAATCGCTGGAAAAAGACAGCTGAGTCACACACAGCCCCCTTTCCCTCGACGCGGTTGTTTGGCTCTTCCCGTTCAACTGTCGTCATTCCAGGCCGCTGCCTTTCAGCGGCCTTTTTTCGTTGTGGTCTGAAAGCCGTTTGGTTCGTCTGTAACAACAAGAAACATTGAGCGCCTCAAAATATAGAGGTGCCAGTTGACCCAAGGAGCTCCATTGCACGTGCGTTACCCAGTCCGTTTCACTCCGCTGTTCATTGCAATTGCCGCAACGATTGCCCCTGCCGCTCACGCTGAAGAACCCGCTAAAGAGGGCTTCGTCGAGGGTTCGAGCCTCAACATCAACGCCCGCAACTACTACATGAATCGCAACCGCTTGCAGAAAGCGGACGACAACATCGAGTGGGGCCAAGGCTTTCTTGGGATTTTCAAGTCGGGTTACAGCGAAGGCACGGTCGGTTTCGGCATTGATGCCCACGCCATGCTCGGGCTGAAGCTGGATGGCGGTGGCGGCACCGACGGTTCGAGCATCCTGCCGGTCCGAGAGAATGGCGGCAAAGCACCGGGAGCGTTCTCCACCGCCGGGGGCACGTTGAAAATGCGTGCGTTCGATACCGAATTGAAGGCCGGCGACCTGTTCCTCACCAACCCGGTCATTGCTGGCGGTGAAACACGCATGCTGCCGCAGACTTTCCGTGGTGTGAGCCTGACCAACCACAGCTTCGATGGCTGGTTGATCGAAGGCGGCCAGGCGAGTTTCACCAAGCCTTACAACCAGAGTGGTCACACGCGCATTGGCACTTCCTACGGGACATTGGCCGATGGCGATGAAAGTCAGCACCTGAACTGGGCCGGTGTGGCCTGGAGCGGTGTCGAAGGCTTGACCAGCAGCCTGTACGCCTCTGAGCTCAAAGACATCTGGAACCAGTACTACTACGATCTCGACTACACCTGGCAGTTGAGCGATCTGGTCAGCCTCAACCCGGGTTTGCACTTCTATCACACGCAAGACACCGGTGATGCGCTGCTGGGCAACATTGACAACAACACCTACAGCCTGCATTTCACCGTTGGCGTCGGTAATCACAGCGTCACCGCCGCGTATCAGCGGGTCAACGGCAACACGCCGTTCGACTACATCAGCCAGGGCGACAGCGTTTACCTCGACAACTCCCAGCAGTATTCCGACTTCAACGGCCCGAACGAGCGCTCGTGGAAACTCAAATACGCCTACGACTTCGCCGGTGTCGGCGTGCCGGGGCTGACCTCGGCAGTCTCCTATTCGCGCGGTACGGTGGACCTGACCAAGGTGGATCCGAACAGCAAAGGCTATTCCAACTGGTACAGCGCCGACGGCCGCAACGCCAAGCATTGGGAGCGCGATCTCGATTTGCAGTACGTTGTGCAAAGCGGTCAGGCCAAGGATCTGGCGGTGCACTTGCAATGGGCGACCAACCGCGGTGGCAATGGTTACGGCGCGATTGATTCAGACACAGATGAATACCGCGTCATCATCGACTACCCGATCAACGTCTTCTAAGATCGGCGCTAAGCTGACTGCAGACTGACTCCGATAGCTCAAGCAATGACCAAACCTGTGGGAGCGAGCTTGCTCGCGAAAGCGATCTTTCAGCAACATTGATGTTGGCTGACACAACGCATTCGCGAGCAAGCTCGCTCCCACAGGTATTTTGCGTCAAACGCTTCGGTGGTGTTGTGCAACTACGCTTATAAGACTCTCCCAACCGACAGCCCAATCATGATCGCGAGCCGTACCCCACCCGTTGCGGGCAAGACCGGACGCCCCGAACTGCTGCTGATCTGCGGCAGCTTGCTGACCGTGATCGCGATTCTGTGCATCGTCACGTTCCTGCTGATCCGCGAGCACGCCAACGCTCAGGAATCGGCCACCCGCAGCGCCACCACTATCGCGCAACTGATCGACGCTGATGTGCTGCGCACGGTCGAGCTGTACGACCTGACCTTGCAAGGCCTGATCGCTGCCGCCCAACGCGATGATCTGCAAACTGTCTCACCGCAGATCCGTCATCTGGCGCTGTTCGACCGCTCCACCACGGCGCGCTTCAAGGGCGACATTCTGTTGCTCGACAAACACGGCGATGTGGTCGCCGACTCTTCGCGAATCGAGCCGAAACCGGGCAACTTTGCCGACCGCGATTACTTCCTTGCCCACGCGTTCAACCGCGATGTCGGTATGTTTATCAGCCGGCCGTTCAAGACCCGCTGCGACTGCGACGAAGCCAATCAATGGCGGATCAGTTTCAGCCGAAGGATTTCCTCGCAGACCGGTGAGTTTGCAGGCGTGGCCGTGGCGTCGATGAAGCTCGACTACTTCGACCAGTTGTTCAACAGCCTCGACATCGGTAAAGACAGCACGTTGAACATCATCGACAACGACGGCGTCCTGCTGGCGCAGAAGCCTTATCTGCAAAGTGATTCCATCGGCAAAAGCTTCGGCAACCGGCCCAACGTCATACGAATTCTGCGCGACAAGAGTGGCAATGGCAGTTTCAACAGCGTTTCGAGCATCGACCATCAACAACGCCTGTATACCTATTCGCGGGTCGGCAATCTGCCGTTGATCGTGATGGTCGCGCTGTCCAGCGACGAGGTGTTCGGCACCTGGCGCCGCACCGCGCTGTTGATCAGTGGGGCCACCGGCGTGCTGTGCGTGGGTTTGTTATGGCTGACCTGGTTGCTGGCCCGCGAGTTGCGCCGACGTCAGCGTGCCGAGCACGAACTGGCGCAATTGGCCGCCACCGACGCGCTGACGGGGGTGGCCAATCGTCGAATGCTTGATCAGGCATTGCGTCACGAGTGGTTCCGCGCTCAGCGCTCGGGTAAACCGATGTCGGTGATGATGATCGATGCCGATCACTTCAAGGCCTTCAATGACCGCCATGGGCATCAGGCCGGGGATCAGGCGTTGAAGACGCTGGCCAGGGTCATTACTGAAAGTGTGCGGCGACCGGCGGATCTGGTGGCGCGTTATGGGGGTGAGGAGTTTTCGGTGATTCTCGCCGAGACCGACGGTCACGGCGCACAGCAGCTTGCCGAGCATATTCGTCAGGCGGTGGAGCAGTTGCCATTGGTCGACGGAGCCGAGCGGCCGATGACCGTGAGTATTGGCATCGCGACGTGGACGGCGGCGAGTGAGATGACCCTGGAGCAGTTGCTGTTTGCGGCGGACAAGGCGTTGTATCAGGCCAAGGAAGGTGGGCGCAATCGGGTGGTGGTGGCTGCCTGATAGGTTTGCTGGGGCCTCACCGGCCCTATCGCGAGCAGGCTCACTCCTACATTTGAAATGCGTGCCCCTGTAGGAGTGAGCCTGCTCGCGATGAGGCCGGCCCAGGCAACACAAAAACCGCAGGCATAAAAAAAGGCCATCCGAGGATGGCCTTCAAAAAACTAGAGAGGTTTTTTACTTACACTGCCGCAACAGGGCGCATGTAAGAGATTGGTGCGGTGCTGGCGTCTTCGAACGTCACCACTTCCCACGCATCTGTCTGCTCAATCAACTTGCGCAGCAGCTGGTTGTTCAGTGCATGACCGGACTTGAAGCCCTTGAACTCACCAATCAGGCTGTTACCCAGCAGGTACAGGTCGCCAATCGCATCGAGGATCTTGTGCTTCACGAATTCGTCTTCATAGCGAAGACCATCTTCGTTCAACACGCCATCAGCATCGACCACGATTGCGTTTTCAACGCTGCCGCCGAGTGCGAGGTTGTGCTTGCGCAGGTACTCGATATCACTCATGAAACCAAAGGTACGGGCGCGGCTGACTTCTTTTACGAACGAAGTGCTGGAAAAATCCACGCTTGCACTTTGGGTGCGGTCCCGGAATACCGGGTGATCGAAATCGATCTCGAAGCTCACCTTGAACCCTTCGAAAGGGACGAAAGTGGCGCGCTTGTCGCCGTCTTCCACTGTCACTTCACGCAGGATGCGGATGAATTTCTTGGCGGCGTCCTGTTCTTCCAGGCCTGCCGATTGAATCAGGAATACGAAGGGTCCAGCGCTGCCATCCATGATCGGGACTTCGGACGCGGAGAGCTCGACGTAGGCGTTATCGATGCCCAGGCCAGCCATGGCCGAGAGCAAGTGCTCTACCGTGTCCACTTTGACGTCGCCGTTGATCAGCGTCGTCGACATAGTGGTTTCACCGACGTTTTCCGCGCGGGCAGGAATCTGCACCACAGGGTCGAGGTCAGCGCGACAAAACACAATGCCAGTGTCGACAGGCGCAGGCTTGAGGGTCAGATAGACCTTCTCACCGGAGTGCAGGCCTACACCTGTGGCACGGATAATATTTTTCAGTGTGCGTTGTTTAATCATGGCTTGGGCCGCTTCAGCGCAAATTGCGAACTGGTATCAACAAAGGCTGGCGATGATAGCAGACCATGCCTTTGCTGAACACCAATCACCTTCATAGCCCTGATACATTCCATCAATCGGCCTGACGACGCAGGAAAGCCGGGATGTCCAGGTAGTCCAGATCATCTTGCGGATTCATCTTCGCGGCAGCCGCAGCACCGGCCTGAGCCTGGTTGCGCATGACGGTCGGACGGTCCAGATCACGGTAGTTCACCGCTGGCGCTTCCTGACGGGCCGGAGCCGGTTGTTGCACCTGGGCGGAAGCCATGGAGGTGTGAACGGTGTTGTCGATGACCTTGACAGGCTTCTCGATTTTCGCGCCCAGACCCGTGGCAACTACAGTTACGTGCAGCTCGTCGCGCATGTCCGGATCGATAACGGTACCGACCTTGACCATGGCGTGCTCGGAAGCGAAGGCTTCGATGATGCTACCCACGTCGGAGTACTCACCCAGAGACAGGTCAGGACCGGCGGTGATGTTCACCAGGATGCCGCGTGCGCCTTGCAGGTTCACGTCTTCCAGCAACGGGTTGCGGATCGCCGCTTCGGTGGCTTCACGTGCACGGTTCGGACCGCTGGCGCAGCCAGTGCCCATCATCGCCATGCCCATTTCGCTCATCACGGTACGCACGTCGGCGAAGTCGACGTTGATCATGCCCGGACGCTTGATGATGTCGGAGATACCGCGAACGGCACCGGCCAGTACATCGTCAGCCTTGGCGAAAGCCGACAAGAGGCTTGCGTCTTTACCGAGGATGGTCAGCAGCTTCTCGTTGGGAATGGTGATCAACGAGTCGACGCTTTCCGAGAGCATGCGGATGCCTTCGTCGGCGATCTGCATACGCTTGCGGCCTTCGAACGGGAACGGACGCGTTACGACCGCAACGGTCAGAATGCCCATTTCCTTGGCCACTTCGGCGATGATCGGCGCAGCACCGGTACCGGTACCGCCGCCCATGCCAGTGGTGATGAACACCATGTTGGTGCCCTGCAGGACTTCGGCAATGCGCTCACGGTCTTCGAGAGCGGCCTGACGACCTACTTCAGGGTTGGCGCCAGCGCCCAGACCTTTGGTCACGCCGGTGCCCAGTTGCAGAATGGTGCGCGCGCCGATGTTTTTCAGCGCTTGAGCATCAGTGTTGGCGCAGATGAATTCAACGCCTTCGATGTTGCTCTTGACCATGTGATTGACAGCGTTGCCGCCGCCACCGCCAACACCGATAACTTTGATTACCGGGCTTGCGGGGATGTTGTCTACGAGTTCGAACATTTTCCCTCTCCTTACATTCTCTAGTTTTTTCGCCTACTGCTTTTTTGTTGCGGTGTTGCGGTAAAGCTTTAGAAGTTGCCTTGAACCCACTTCTTCAATCGGTCCAGCAACGGCGCCTGTGGCTCTTCGTTGCTGTAGCTGTCGCGGCTGCCGATGCCGGAGAACGAAACCCCGTCGGACTGCTTTTGCAGGCCGTACATCAACAAGCCAACGCCAGTGGAATAAATCGGGTTACGCACCACGTCATCCAGGCCCTTCACGCCATGCGGCACACCGAGGCGGACCGGCATGTGGAAGATTTCCTCGGCCAGTTCAGTGGCGCCTTCCATCTTCGACGTACCGCCGGTCAGGACGATGCCGGCCGGGATCAGGTCTTCGTAGCCGCTGCGACGCAGCTCGGCCTGAATCAGCGTGAACAGTTCGTCGTAACGCGGCTCGACCACTTCGGCCAGGGCCTGACGCGACAGTTCGCGCGGTGGACGATCGCCGACGCTTGGCACCTTGATGGTTTCACCGGCACCGGCCAGCTTGGCCAGAGCGCAGGCGTAGCGGATCTTGATTTCTTCGGCGTACTGGGTCGGAGTGCGCAACGCCATGGCGATGTCGTTGGTCACCTGGTCACCGGCAATCGGGATCACTGCGGTGTGACGGATCGCGCCTTCGGTGAAGATCGCGATGTCGGTGGTGCCGCCGCCGATGTCGACCAGGCACACGCCCAACTCTTTCTCGTCATCGGTCAATACCGAGTAGGCCGAGGCCAATTGCTCGAGAATGATGTCGTCGATTTCCAGACCGCAGCGACGCACGCATTTTTCAATGTTCTGTGCGGCGTTGACGGCGCAGGTGACCACGTGAACCTTGGCTTCCAGACGTACGCCGGACATGCCCAGTGGTTCGCGAACGCCTTCCTGGTTATCGATCACGTAATCCTGCGGCAGGGTGTGCAGCACGCGTTGGTCTGCCGGAATCGCCACAGCCTGAGCAGCGTCGAGGACGCGCTCAAGGTCAGCCGAGCTGACTTCACGATCGCGGATCGCGACGATGCCGTGGGAGTTCAGGCTGCGGATGTGATTGCCCGCCACGCCGACGAACGCCGAGTGAATGCGGCAGCCCGCCATCAGTTGGGCTTCTTCGATCGCGCGCTGGATCGATTGCACGGTGGACTCGATGTTGACCACCACGCCCTTCTTCAGGCCACGGGACGGATGGGTACCGATCCCGACGATTTCCAGCGAGCCGTCGTCGGAGACCTCGCCGACCAGCGCCACCACCTTGGAGGTGCCGATATCGAGACCGACGATCATTTTGCCGCTTTGCACGTTTGCCATGGGTCCTGCCTCTTCTTAATTCTTTGCGACAGCGGGTTGGGCTGTCGTCGGCGCTACTGGTTCCCGCCAGCCAACAGCGAGGCCGTTGGCATAGCGCAGATCGATGCGCGCAATGTTCGTAATCTGGTCTTTAAGTGTCTTGTCATAGATGGCGATGAAGCGGCGCATCTTTTCCACCAGGTTGCCGCGTCCCAGCAGCAACTCGATGCCGGGGCCAGAACTGCCGGCACCGGTGGTCAGGAACCAGCTTCCGCGTTCACGCAGTTCCAGGCGTGCAATCGAAAAGCCCAACGGCCGCAGCATCTGGCTCAGCACCTGATACTGCTGCATCACTTGCTGCTGGGCCCGTTGTGGGCCGAACAGCTGTGGCAGGTGTTCGTAGTTCGCCAGCTCCTTTGGCGTAAACGCTTGGCCCTGGTTGTTCAGTAACGACTCGTCGCCCCAACGCGCCACTGGCAGTTGCTCTTCGAGGCGGATCACCACCTGGTCCGGCCACACCCGACGTACTTCGGCGTGGGCGATCCACGGCATCTGCTCAAGCTCGGTGCGCATACCGGCCAGGTCGATGGTGAAGAAGCTCGACGCCACATACGGAGCGATACGCTGCTGCACCGCTTGCTGGCTGATGTAGCTCAGGTCGCCCTGCACGGCGATCTTGGTGATCGGCCGGTCGGCGTACGGCAGCAGACGCGTCGCGCCTTCGTAAGTACCAAAGCCCAGCACCACCAGCAGCACCGGCCAGAACAGACTTTTCAGAAAGCTGAAATTGGCTTTCGGCAGGCGCGCGGACATCGGCTCTTTCGCCACCATGCGGCTGGCACCCCGTGGCACCGGCTTGCGGCCGGGTGCGGGAGGCTGATGTCGGAGCTGAGCGCCTTGCATCGTCTTAACCTCGAGCGTCTTCAACACTGGCGGCCAGAATGGCCAGAACCAGTTGCTGGAAATCCAGACCGGCCGCACGCGCGGCCATCGGTACCAGACTGTGATCGGTCATGCCCGGAGCGGTGTTCACTTCCAGGAACCAGAACTGCCCGTCGGCGTCCTGCATCACGTCCGCCCTGCCCCAACCGGCAATCCCCAGCGCCTCACTGGCCTTGGCCGTGAGATCCATGAGTTCCTTTTCCTTGGCGGCATCCAGCCCGCACGGAATGCGGTACTGGGTATCGTTGGCGATGTACTTGGCGTCGTAGTCGTAGAACGTGTGCGGTGTACCCAGGGCGATAGGAGGCAACACCTGGTCACGCAGGGTGGCGATGGTGAACTCAGGACCTTGAATCCATTGCTCAACCAAGACTTGCGAATCGTAGGTACTGGCCGCTTTCCATGCGTCGATCAACTCGGACGCAGAACTCACTTTGGCCATCCCGATACTTGAACCTTCATGCGCCGGTTTGACGATCAAAGGGAAGCCCAGTTCCGTCGCTGCCGAAATACAATCAGCTTCGCTGCACAGCACGGCGTGACGCGGCGTCGGAATCCCGAGGCTGTGCCAGACCTGCTTGGTGCGCAGTTTGTCCATCGCCAGTGCCGAAGCCAGAATGCCGCTGCCGGTGTACGGAATACCCGCCACTTCGAGCAGGCCCTGCATGGAGCCGTCTTCACCGCCACGGCCGTGAAGAATGATGAAGGCGCGG
The DNA here is from genome assembly GCF_013363935.1 of Pseudomonas sp. 43A. Lineage (NCBI taxonomy): Bacteria > Pseudomonadati > Pseudomonadota > Gammaproteobacteria > Pseudomonadales > Pseudomonadaceae > Pseudomonas > Pseudomonas sp. 43A. Next base: position 1,545,115 of record NZ_CP054880.1, on the reverse strand, counting down.
TCGATCTTTTCGCTGAGCAGACGTTGCAGAATGTCGTCGCCAACGTCGATGCCGAATGCGTCCACGCCAGCACTTTGCAGCGCTTCGAGCACGGCGTTACCGGATTTCAGCGACACCTCACGCTCGGCACTCAGGCCGCCGAAGAGCACGGCGACACGGCCGAAGTCTTTCGGCGCGATCGTGGAAAACAGCTTGGCGTAGGCAGCAGTCATTTCAACTTCCCCTCGACCAACGCCGCCACGGCGCCAGCGAACAATTCACTTTTCAACAGCTTCGGCGCGAGACCGCCGATATCACCGGCGCCCTGGCACAGCAGGATGTCACCGGCACGCAGCAGCGGCTTGACCAGTGGCGCCAGATCGACGCCACGCTCGATGTAGATCGGGTCGAGCTGACCGCGCTGGCGGATGCTGTTGCACAACTTGCGGCTGTCGGCGCCCGGGATCGGCTCTTCGCCGGCCGGATAGACTTCCATCAGCAGCAGCACGTTGGCATCGGCCAATACATTGACGAAGTCGTCGTACAGATCGCGGGTGCGGCTGTAACGGTGCGGCTGGTAAACCATCACCAGACGGCGCTCCGGCCAGCCACCGCGCACGGCTTTGATCACTGCAGCGACTTCGGTCGGGTGGTGACCGTAGTCGTCGACCAGCATCACATTGCCGCCGTCCACCGGCAGTTCGCCGTAGACCTGGAAGCGCCGACCAACGCCCTGGAAACCCGACAGGCCCTGGACGATGGCTTCATCGCTGACGCCTTCGTCGGTGGCAATGCAAATGGTTGCCAGCGAGTTGAGTACGTTGTGGTTGCCCGGCATGTTCACCGACACGTCCAGCGGCTCGCGATCCGGGCGCAGCACGGTGAAGAACGTCTGCATGCCTTGCTGGCGAATATTGATCGCACGTACGTCAGCGTCTTCGCTGAAGCCGTAAGTCACGGTCGGACGTTTCACCAGCGGCAGGATTTCACGCACGACCGGATCGTCCAGGCACATCACTGCCAAACCGTAGAACGGCAGGTTGTGCAGGAACTCGACGAAGGTTTTCTTCAGTTTGTTGAAGTCACCGTCGTAGGTCGCCATGTGGTCGGCGTCGATGTTGGTGACCACGGCCACCAGCGGTTGCAGGTGCAGGAAACTCGCATCGCTTTCATCGGCTTCGGCGATCAGGTAACGGCTGGTGCCGAGCTGGGCATTGGTGCCCGCCGCATTCAGACGACCACCGATGACGAACGTCGGGTCCAGACCACCAGCGGCAAACACCGAAGCGATCAGGCTGGTAGTAGTGGTTTTGCCGTGCGTACCGGCGACGGCAATGCCGTGGCGATAGCGCATCAGTTCGGCGAGCATTTCCGCACGCGGCACCACCGGAATACGACGCTCAAGCGCGTTCGCCACTTCCGGGTTCGAGGTATTCACAGCGCTCGACACCACCAGCACATCGGCAGCAGCGGCGTTCTCGGCACGGTGGCCGATGAAGATGTGCGCGCCGAACGATTCCAGACGCTCGGTCACCGGCGAAGCTTTCAGGTCGGAACCGGAGACTTCATAGCCCAGGTTCAACAGCACTTCGGCAATCCCGCACATGCCCACGCCGCCGATGCCGACGAAGTGGATGCGACGGATGCGGCGCATTTCCGGTTGCGGCATGGCTTTCTGATTCTCAACCATGGGCCACCTCCAGACAGGTATCGACCACGCTACGGGTGGCATCGGGTTTCGCCAGACGGCGGGCCGCTTGGGCCATATCTTCGAGTCGTTGCGGTTGCATCAAGACCTCTGTCAGGCGCGCGGCAAGGTCCGCGGCACCAGTCGTTCTTTGCGGCATCAGGAAGGCAGCGCCTTCACGGGCCAAATAATCGGCGTTGCGGGTCTGGTGATCGTCGATCGCATGGGGCAAAGGCACCAGCATCGAGGGCAGACCGGCGGCAGCCAGCTCACTGATGGTCAACGCGCCTGCACGGCACACCACCAGGTCAGCCCAGCCATAGGCCTGGGCCATGTCTTTGATGAACGGCTGCACCTGCGCTTCCACGCCGGCGGCGCGGTAGCGCTCTGCAGTCACTTCATCGTGGTTTTTGCCGGCCTGATGAAACACTTCCGGGCGCAAATCGGCAGCGACTTGGGCCAGGGCTTCAGGCAGCAACTTGTTCAACGGTTCTGCGCCAAGGCTTCCGCCGAGGATCAGCAAACGCGCTTTGCGCCCTGCCAGAGCAGGTCGCGATGTGTCGAGGAACAGCTCGCTGCGCACCGGGTTTCCGGTGGTACGGCGGGTGTCCGACAGAGTAAAGGTGTCGGGGAACGCTTCACACACTCGGGCGGCGAACGGCACCAGCAACCGATTGGCGGTGCCGGCCACGGCGTTCTGCTCGTGAACGATCACCGGCACGCCGGCCAGTTTCGCGGCGAGGCCACCGGGGCCAGTCACATATCCACCGAAGCCGACCACACACACCGGCTTCAAGCGACGGATGATCGCCCGCGCCTGCCACACCGACTTCAACAGCATGAACGGCGCCTTGAGCAGCGACAGCTTGCCCTTGCCGCGCAGGCCGGTGGCGTTGATGCGGTGCAGTTCAAGACCTGCCGCCGGCACCAGTTCGTTTTCAATTCCGCGTGGCGTGCCGAGCCAGTGCACGGTGTAGCCGCGCGCCTGAAACTCGCGGGCACAAGCCAGCGCCGGGAATACGTGGCCGCCGGTTCCGCCGGCCATGATCAATACGTTAGCGCCCATGATTCGGCTCCTCAGCGAAGTCGCTTTCATGGAATTCCATCTCTTCACTGCCCAGGTGGGTTCGACTCTCCCACTCAATCCTCAATAACAAACCGAGGCAGGCACAGCAGATCACCAACGAGCTACCGCCATAACTGAGGAACGGCAAGGTCAGACCTTTGGTTGGCAGCAGGCCGACGTTCACACCGATGTTGATCAGGAACTGACCAATCCACAGGAACGACAGACCGTACGCAACATAAGCGGCGAAGAACTGTTTGGCTTTCTCCGCCCACAGGCCGATGTACATGCCGCGAATACACACGAACACGAACAGCGCGACGGTGCACAGCGAACCCACCGCGCCGAGTTCTTCGGCCAATACCGAGAACACGAAGTCGGTGTGCGCTTCCGGCAGGTAGAACTGCTTCTGCACGCTGTTGCCCAGGCCTACGCCGAGCCACTCACCGCGACCGAAGGCGATCAAGGCTTGCGACAACTGATAACCGGCACCGAACTGGTCAGCCCATGGGTCAGCAAAGTTGGTCAGACGCGCCATACGGTAAGGCTGCATTTGAATCAGCAAGACCACGGCCCCGACCGCCAACACCACCATCAGCGAGAAGCGGAACAGCCCGACCCCGCCGAGGAATAGCATGGCCGCCGCAGCGCCCATCATCACCACGGTGGCACCGAAGTCCGGCTCCATCAGCAACAGACCGGCCATCGGCAGCAGCACGATGAACGGCTTGAAGAAGCCCATCCAGCTCTCGCGCACTTCCTTCTGACGCCGCACCAGATAACCGGCGAGGTAGATCACCACGAACACCTTGGCGATTTCCGACGGCTGCACGTTGAAGAAGCTGAACCCGATCCAGCGCATCGAACCGTTCACTTCGCGACCGATGCCGGGAATGATCACCATCACCAGCAAGCCGAACGCACCGATCAGCATCAGCCAGCCGAGGCGTTGCCAGGTGGCGATCGGGATCATCATGGTGACGATGCACGCGCCCAGGCCCAGCACCACATAAATAAGGTGGCGAATCATGTAGTACAGCGGACTGCCCGACTGCGCGGCTGCCACCTCAGTGGACGCCGAGGCGATCATGATCAAACCGAGACCGAGCAAAGCCAGGCAACCGGCGAGCATCGGGAAGTCGAGGTCAATGCCGCGCCCGGTGATGATCGGCGACGGATACGGTTTGATGATATTGCGCAGGCTCATGCCAATTCCTCCACAGCGCGGACGAACTGGTGACCACGGTCTTCGTAATTCTTGAACATGTCGAAACTGGCGCAGGCCGGCGACAGCAGCACCACATCACCCGGTTGGGCAGCGGCGCGGCATTGCGCAACAGCGTCGACCAGTGAGGTCGCGCGAATCAGCGGAACCGCATCGCCAATGGCTGCGCCGATCTTGTCGGAGTCGCGGCCCATCAGGATCACGGCGCGGCAGTTGACCGCCACCGGATCACGCAGATCGTTGAATTCGGCACCCTTGCCATCGCCACCGGCGATCAGGATGACCTTGCCGTCGATATCCGCGCCCAAGCCTTCGATGGCGGCCAGAGCGGCGCCGACGTTGGTGGCTTTGGAATCGTTGTAGTACGCCACGCCGTCGAGATCGCGTACCCACTGGCAGCGATGTTCGAGGCCGGCAAATGTACGCAGCGCCGAGAGCATGGCGTCGAACGGCAGGCCCACGGCATGACCGAGCGCCAGCGCCGCGAGGGCGTTGGACTGGTTGTGTGCGCCGCGAATTTTCAGCTCACGTACCGGCATCAGATTCTGGAATTCGAAGGCCAGGTACTTCTCGCCATCTTCTTCGCGGATACCGAAGGCTTTGAAATCCGGTTTGGTCAGACCGAAGGTCCAGCACGGCTGGCCCTCGCCCATCAACGGACGGGTCAGCGCATCCTGACGATTGACCACGAACTGCCTGGCACCGCGGAAGATCCGGTGCTTGGCCAGGTGGTACGCCGGCAGACCGCTGTAGCGATCCATGTGGTCTTCGCTGATGTTCAGCACGGTGGCCACTTCAGCGTTGAGCTGGTCGGTGGTTTCCAGTTGGAAGCTCGACAGCTCCATGACGTACAGCTCGACGTCGTCGCTGAGCAGATCCAGCGCCGGGGTGCCGAGGTTGCCGCCGACGGCGACGCGTTTGCCCGCCGCAGCCGCCATCTCGCCGACCAGGGTGGTGACGGTGCTTTTCGCGTTGGAACCGCTGATGGCCACGATCGGCGCCTGCGCGTTACGCGCGAACAGCTCGATGTCACCGGACAGTTTCACGCCACGGGCCGCAGCGGCTTGCAGGGCCGGGGTCGCCAGCGCCAGGCCGGGGCTCACGTAGAGCTCGTCGGCACGGCACAGGAATTCGACGTCCAGCTCGCCACAACGCACTTCCACGTGCGGATAGTCACGCTTGAGCGTGGCCAGTTCCGGTGGATTTTCCCGCGTGTCCGCCACGGCAAACGACGTGCCCCGGTTCGCCAGGAAGCGAACCAGGGACATGCCGCTCTTGCCGAGGCCGACAACGATGCGGAAGTGGTCAGAAGCGATCAGAGACACTCGTTCTACCTCAGCTTCAGGGTGGCAAGGCCAATCAGCACGAGAATCACGGTGATGATCCAGAAACGGACGATCACGCGCGGCTCGGGCCAGCCCTTGAGTTCAAAATGGTGGTGTATCGGTGCCATGCGGAACACACGGCGACCGGTCAGCTTAAAGGACGCAACCTGAATGACGACTGACAGGGTTTCCATCACGAACACGCCGCCCATGATGAACAGGACGATTTCCTGACGGACGATCACCGCGATGGTGCCCAGTGCCGCGCCGAGTGCCAGGGCACCGACGTCGCCCATGAACACTTGCGCCGGATAAGTGTTGAACCAGAGGAAGCCCAGACCGGCACCGATCAGCGCACCGCAGAACACGATCAGTTCGCCCGCACCCGGCACGTAAGGGATCAACAGGTATTCAGCGAATTTCACGTTACCCGACAGGTAGCAGAAGATGCCGAGGCCACCGCCGACCATCACGGTCGGCATGATTGCCAGGCCATCGAGGCCGTCAGTCAGGTTGACCGCGTTGCTTGAACCGACGATCACGAAGTAGGTCAGCACGATGAAACCGAGGCCCAGCGGAATGCTGTAGTCCTTGAGCATCGGCAGGATCAGCGTGGTTTCCACCGGGGTGGAAGCGGTCATATAAAGGAAGATCGCCGCGCCGAGGCCGAACACCGACTGCCAGAAATACTTCCAGCGGCTCGGCAAGCCACGGGAGTTCTTCTCGATGACTTTGCGGTAATCGTCGACCCAGCCGATGGCGCCGAACAACAGAGTCACCAACAGAACAGTCCAGACGTAGCGGTTGCTCAGGTCAGCCCAAAGCAGAGTGCTGACGCCGATCGAAGACAGGATCAGCGCGCCGCCCATGGTCGGGGTGCCCGACTTGGACAGGTGCGATTGCGGACCATCGTTACGAACGGACTGGCCGATCTGACGGTTCTGCAAAGTGCGGATCATCCACGGTCCATAGCACAGCGACAAAACCAGCGCGGTCAGCACACCGAGGATCCCGCGCAGGGTCAGGTACTGAAAGACCGCGAAGCCTTTGTAGAACTGTTGCAGATACTCCGCTAGCAGCAGCAGCATTAATGTTTCTCCAGACTGGACCCGCACAGAGCCGCAACGATGTTTTCCATCGCTGCACTGCGCGAACCCTTGATCAAAATGGTGGTGTTTGTGTCCTGCTCGGCGTCGAGGGCCTGAATCAGTTCGGCTTGGCTGCCGAAGTGATGCGCCTGTTCACCGAAAGCGTTTACGGCGTGAACCATGTTTGGCCCAACGGCATAAAGCGCGGAAACCTTGCCCCGGGCGTACTCGCCCACGTCGCGGTGCCCCTGCTCCGCCCAATCGCCCAACTCGCCGATATCTCCGAGCACCAGGACGGTGCGGCCGGAAAAGCCGGCGAGTATATCAACGGCCGCGCACATTGAGGTGGGGTTTGCGTTGTAAGTGTCATCGATCACGCGCATGCCGTTTTTCGCCAGTTGCGCGACGGTGCGCCCCTTGACCGGTTGCACGGCGCCAAGCCCGGTGGCGATGCCGAACAGCGACACGCCCAAGGCGTGTGCGGCAGCGGCGGCAGCCATGGAGTTGGCGACGTTATGCGTGCCGAGCAGGTTCAGTTGAACGCGCTCGACACCTTCAGGTGTGTGCAGATTGAAAGCCGGGCAACCACGCGCATCGGTGGTCAGATCGCTGGCATGGAAATCCGCCTGAGTGTTGCTCAGGGCGAACGTCAGTACTTTGCGAGCGCCGGCACGGGTCTTCCAGATACCGAAGGCCTTGTCATCGAGGTTGAGCACGGCGACGCCATCAGCCGCGAGGCCGTCGATGATTTCGCCTTTGGCTTCGACGATTTTTTCCGGACCGCCAAACTCACCAACGTGCGCGGTGCCGGCATTGTTCAGGATCGCTACGTGTGGCTTGGTCAGGCCAACGGTGTAAGCGATTTCGCCGAGGCGCGAGGCGCCCAGTTCGATCACCGCCGAAGTGTGTTCCGGGGCCAGTTCGAGCAGGGTCAGCGGCGCGCCGAGGTCGTTGTTCAGATTGCCACGGGTCGCCAGCACCGGTCCGCGCGTACGCAGGATGCTCGCGAGCATTTCCTTGACCGTGGTCTTGCCGCTGGAGCCGGTGATCGCTGCGACTGGCTGAGTGAATGCAGCACGGTTCAGCGCGCCCAATTGGCCGAGGGCCTGACGGGTATCTTTCACCAGCAGTTGCGGCAAGGTGCTGTCGGCGACTTCACGCTCGACCAGCGCAGCGACGGCGCCTTTGGCGGCAACATCGTTCAAGTAGTCATGACCGTCGAAACGCGGGCCGGTCAACGCAATAAACAGTTGTCCAGGCTGAATTGCACGACTGTCGATGCTGACGCCGTCGAAGCTGGCATCGGCGGCGATCAAACGTGCGTCGAGCGCGTTGGTCAGTTCGCTGAGTTTCAGGGCCTTAAGCATGGGCCACCTCCCAAGCGGTCAGGGCATGATCAGCCTCGACCAGATCGGAGAAAGCGTGGCGCTCACCGTTGATTTCCTGATAGTCCTCGTGACCTTTACCGGCCAGGACAATCACGTCATCCGCCGAAGCACCGGCGATCAGCTGCGCAATCGCCTGGCCACGGCCGGCGACGAAAGTGACTTTATCCACAGCCGTGAAACCGGCGCGGATGTCGTCGAAAATCACCGCTGGATCTTCGGTGCGCGGGTTGTCGTCGGTGACCAGTACCTGATCGGCCAGACGCTCGACCACTTCCGCCATCAACGGACGCTTGCCGCGATCACGGTCACCGCCGCAGCCGAACAGGCACATCAGCTGACCTTTGACGTGCGGGCGCAGCGCGGTCAGGACTTTTTCCAGCGCATCCGGGGTGTGGGCGTAATCGACGACCACCAACGGTTGCGTGCCACCACCCAGACGCTGCATGCGTCCGGCCGGGCCTTCGAGTTTCGGCAGTACTTTGAGAATTTCGTCGAGCGCGTAATCCAGACCGAGCAAGGCGCCGACGGCTGCCAGTACGTTGCTCAGGTTGAAGCGACCGAGCAGCGTGCTGCGCAGATGATGTTCGCCCTGCGGCGTGACCAGCGTGGCGCGCACACCGTGGTCGTCGAACTGCGCTTCGCGGCAATACAGGTAGGCGCTGCTGTCGAGCAGGCTGTAGGTGATCAGCCGCGATTCACGTTTTTCCGCAGTCAGTTGCCGGCCGAAATCGTCGTCAAGGTTGACCACGCGGCACTTCAGATCATTCCAGGCGAACAGCTTGGCCTTGGCCTCGGCGTACGCCTGCATGGTGCCGTGATAATCCAGATGATCGCGGGACAGGTTGGTCATCACCGCGACGTCGAACGCCAGCGCGGTGACGCGGCCCTGATCCAGACCGTGGGACGAGACTTCCATGGCCACGGCTTTGGCGCCGGCCTTTTTCAGGTCGCCCAGGGTTGCTTGTACGGCGATCGGATTCGGCGTGGTGTGCAGACCACTTTCCAGTGCGCCATAGAAGCCGGAACCGAGAGTACCGACGATGCCGCAATGCTGACCGAGCAGATCGAGTGCCTGCGCAACCAATTGGGTTACGCTGGTCTTGCCGTTGGTGCCGGTCACGCCGATCAGGTTCAGATGATGGCTTGGCTCACCGTAGAAACGCCCGGCGATGTCCGACAGCTGCGCTGCCAGGCCTTTGACCGGAATCAGCGGCACGTCAGTGATCGGTAGCACGGTGGCTCCTTCGACTTCATAAGCTACAGCCGCCGCGCCGCGTTGCAGGGCATCGGCGATGTGCGCACGGCCATCGAATTTGCCGCCAGGCACGGCGAGGAACAGATCGCCTGCGCGTACGTTGCGGCTGTCCAGCGCCAATTCACGGATCAACAGATCGTGGCCGGCGTGGGGGAATATCTTGTTCAGACTTAATGACATCAGCCGCGCCCTCCATTGGCTTTCAGCGGAACGACCGGGGTAGCGTTGGCTTGTTGCGTCGTCGGCAGGTTGTCCGGCGTAACGTTCATCAGGCGCAGGGTGCCGGACATCACACGGCTGAACACCGGCGCGGAAACCAGACCACCGAAGTAACCGGCCTTGGACGGCTCATCGATCACCACCACAATCGCGTAACGCGGATCGCTCATCGGGCCGAAACCGGCGAACAGCGAGCGATAAGAGTTTTCGGCGTAGCCCTTGGTGCCCACCGAGGTTTTGCGTGCGGTACCCGACTTGCCCGCCACGTGATACGCCGGCACCTGCGCACGGAACACGCCGCGCGGCGCTTCGATCACCTGGGTGAGCATGCCTTGCATGGTTTTCGCCACGGCTTCCGGCAGCACTTGCGTGGTCTGCGGCGGCTTGTCGGTTTTGATCAGGGTCAGCGGTGCGAGACGACCGTTGTTGGCCAACGCCGAGAACGCGTGAACCAGCTGAATCGCGGTCACGGAAATACCGTAGCCGTAAGACAGCGTCGCAGTTTCAGCCTTGCGCCACTCGCGATAGTTCGGCAGGTTGCCGACACGCTCGCCCGGGAAGCCGAGGCCGGTGTCCTGGCCAAGACCGACTTTCTGCGCGAGGCGGAAAATGGTTTCGCCGCCGATGTCGAACGCGACCTTACTCATCCCCACGTTACTGGAATTGATCAGAATGCCAGTCAGATCGAGCACCGGGCCTTCGGTCCTGGAAACGTCCTTGATCGTGTACTTGCCGATCTGCAGGGAACCCGGATACACCTCGACGGTGTCGCTCGGTTTCCAGCGGCCGGTTTCGATCGCGGCGCTCATCGAGATGGCTTTCATGGTCGAACCCGGTTCGAACACGTCGATCATCGCGCGGTTACGCATCATCGCCGGTTGCAGGTTGCGACGGTTGTTCGGGTTGTAGGTCGGCTGATTGACCATGGCCAGAATCTCGCCAGTCTTGACGTCCATGATCACCAGGCTGCCGGCCTTGGCGCCGTTCTCGATGATCGCGTTACGCAGCTCGCGGTTGGCCAGATATTGCAGACGCAGGTCAATGGACAACGCCAAGGGCTTGCCGGCCTTGGCGTTTTTGGTGACTTGGACATCCTTGATCAGCCGACCGCGCCGATCCTTGATGACCTGTCGTTTACCCGGCACCCCGGCCAGCCATTCGTCATAAGCCAGTTCGACACCTTCACGACCGTGGTCATCGATGTCGGTAAAACCGACCATGTGTGCGGTGACTTCACCGGCCGGATAGAACCGGCGGAATTCTTCGATGCCGTAAACGCCCGGCACTTTCAGATCGAGCACCGACTGGCCCTGCTCGGGGGTCAACCCGCGCACCAGGTAAATGAATTCTTTGTTGGCCTGAGCTTCGAGGCGTTCGGTCAGGGCTTTCGGGTCCTGACCCAGGGCGGCAGCGAGTGCCGGCCACTTCTCTTTCGCCGTTTGCATTTCCTTGGCGTTGGCCCACAGCGTGGTCACTGGAGTACTCACGGCCAAAGGCTCGCCGTTACGGTCGGTGATCAGACCACGGTGAGCCGGAATCGGGATGTGACGCAGACTGCGTGCATCGCCCTGACCTTTCAGGAAGTCACGGTCAACCACTTGCAGGTCGATGATGCGCCAGCAGATCGCTGCGACCATCACGCCGAGCAGCGCTACCATCAGGCGGAAGCGCCATGGGAACAGTGCGCCTTCGAGTTTCATCATGGCGCCACCATCTTCACGTCAGCCGCGCCGGGAATGTGCATTTTCAGTTGTTCGGTGGCCAGCACTTCGATGCGGCTGTGCGCGGTCCAGGTGCTTTGCTCAAGAATCAGACGACCCCACTCGGCCTGCGCCTTGTCGCGCACGCTGAGTTCGTTGTAAAGGGTGTTGAGCAACTGCCGGTTCCAGTGCGCGCTGTACGACACGGCGATGGCCGAGACGAGCACGCCGATGAACAGCAGCAGCATCAGAAAGCTGCCGCCGGGCAGTGGCTTGGCGAAAAGCTTGCTCACCGCAACTTCTCCGCGACGCGCATGACGGCGCTACGGGAACGTGGGTTGGCTTTGAGTTCGGCGTCGGAGGCCGTCTGCGCTTTGCCATGGACTTTGATTTTCGGTTCGAACGCGACGTGGCGAACCGGCAGGTTGCGCGGCAGGTTGTCGGCTTCGCCTTTCACCAGCTTGCGCATGAACAGTTTGACGATGCGGTCTTCCAGCGAGTGGAAGCTGATCACGACCAGACGACCGCCAATTTCCAGCGCGTCCAGCGCGGCTTCGAGGCCGGCTTCCAGATCACCCAATTCGTTGTTGACGTGAATACGCAAACCCTGGAATGCACGGGTGGCCGGGTTCTTGCCCTTTTCCCATGCCGGGTTGGCGACTTTCAATACTTCGGCCAGATCGGCGGTGCGCTCGAACGGCTTGATATCGCGACGCTCGGCGACGGCGCGAGCCATACGCCCGGAGAAACGTTCTTCGCCGTATTCCTTGAACACCCGAGCGATTTCCTCAGCCGGCGCGGTGTTGACGAATTCGGCAGCGCTGATGCCACGGGACGGATCCATGCGCATGTCGAGCGGGCCGTCGTTGAGGAAACTGAAGCCGCGCTCTGCGTCGTCGAGCTGCGGCGAAGACACGCCCAGGTCGAGCAGAATGCCGCTGACCTTGCCGCTCAGACCTTGTTCAGCGACGACGGAACCGAGCTCGGCAAAGCTGCGCTGCACAACGACAAAGCGGCCGTCTTCGGCCGCTAGCGTTTGCCCGGTGGCAATCGCTTGTGGATCTTTGTCGAATCCGATGAGCCGACCGTCCGTGCCGAGCTGGCTGAGGATCAGCCGACTGTGTCCGCCGCGCCCGAACGTGCCGTCCAGATAGCAGCCATCAGGACGTACGGCGAGAGCCTCGACGGCTTCGTCAAGCAGTACGGTGATGTGGTTAAAGCCGCTATCAATAGTCACAGGATCAAATCACGCAGTTCATCAGGCATCGCGCCCGGTTGTTGAATGGCAGCAAGGTCAGCGGCAGAAACCGCGTTCCATGCATCCTCGTCCCACAATTGGAACTTGTTCAGTTGGCCTACCAACATCGCGCGCTTATCGAGCTTGGCGTATTCGCGCAGACGCGGTGGAACCAGAAAACGGCCACTGCCATCGAGTTCAAGGTCGACGGCGTTGCCGATCAATAAACGCTGCAAGCGGCGGTTCTCTTCGCGAAGCGAAGGGAGTGCGCGCAACTTGGTTTCAATAATTTCCCACTCGTCGAGCGGATAGACACACAGACACGGATCAACGGCATCAATGGTGACGATCAATTGGCCGGAACTACGCGAATCGAGCTCGTCACGGTACCGGCTCGGCATGGCGAGACGGCCCTTTGCATCGAGACTGATAGCGTTAGCTCCGCGAAACACGTCTGCGTTTCTCCAATTTTTATCGTTTTGAGCTCAAAAAACCCACTTCATGCCACTTTCCGCCACTTGCGCACACTATAGGAATGCGCCCACCACACCGTCAAGGCGCGGATTAAAGGAAAACCCTTACAGAACGGAGATTTAGGAGCTTAAAAGGAGGTGTAACGACAATCTGGCGCAGACTTTCGACCCATAACTTGATGCAGCACTGATAACTGCGCTCGAAAGTTAAAGTGATTTGTTAAGAGTAAGATTTTTTCGGTATTACAAAGGCGCTTCTGCTGTTGATTGAAGCGAGGTGGGAAATGGCTATTACCGCGTTTGCCGCTGCCGGACTTTCAGCCCAGGCCTGCTGATATTACACAGCCCTGCTGCCAATGATTCAAGCAGGGAAAGAAAAAGGTGGAGAGTCGATCTGTAAGCCGGGTTCTGTCTTGAACAGTCATTCGTCTACGATGGCCATCACTGGACATCTTTAGCAACCTACCCGGTCCCAGCGCGGGCCACGCCTTGGGACCCTATTTGGTCTTGCTCCAAGTGGGGTTTACCTAGCCACGAACTGTTGCCAGACGTGCGGTGCGCTCTTACCGCACCTTTTCACCCTTACCGGCGCCGAAGCGCTTAGGCGGTTATTTTCTGTGGCACTTTCCGTAGGCTCACGCCTCCCAGGCATTACCTGGCACTTCGCCCTATGGAGCCCGGACTTTCCTCCCCCCCCTAATTTTCATAGAGGGCAGCGACTGTCCGATCGACTCTCCGCCGCGAAGGTTAACGGCAGAGCGCCCGAAGAACAAGCGCTAAAAGCCTCAAGACCGCTATGGGCGACGGCTTACACGCCTTTCTGTTTATCCAGCGCGACCTGATACAGCACGTTTTTGCGTTCGCCAGTGATCTGCGCTGCCAGCGCGGCGGCACGCTTGAGCGGCATCTCTTCAAGCAACAGATCGAGGATGCGCATCGCTTCGCTGCTGACGGCGTCTTCGGACTCCGGCGCCGTCCAGCCTGCCACCAACACTACGCATTCACCGCGCTGCTGGTTGCTGTCGGATTCGACGAACGCGCGCAGCTCAGCCAGCGGCAGACCTTTTAGCGTCTCGAAGGTTTTGGTGATTTCCCGGGCGAGCAATGCCTGACGCTCACCGCCGAACACTGCTTCCATATCCTGCAGGCATTCAAGAATGCGGTGCGGTGCTTCATAGAAGATCAATGTGCGCGGCTCTTCCTTGACGGCTTCCAGTCGCGCTTTGCGCCCGACCGATTTGGCCGGCAGAAAACCTTCGAAGATGAAGCGGTCGGACGGCAGACCGGCCGCCGACAGTGCGGCGATAAGGGCGCAGGCACCCGGCACCGGCACCACATTGATTCCAGCCGCACGAGCCTGTCGCACCAAGTGATAACCCGGATCGGAAATCAGCGGCGTGCCGGCATCGGAGATCAACGCGACGTTATCACCCGCCAGCAAGCGGGTAATAAAGCGGCTACCTTCATCTCGTTCATTGTGTTCGTGACACGCGGCCAGCGGCGTGCCAATCCCGAAGTGCTGCATCAGGCGCGCCGAGTGGCGGGTGTCCTCGGCAGCGATCAATGCCACTTCGCGGAGGATCTTCAAGGCCCGGGCGCTGATGTCGTCCAGGTTGCCGATGGGCGTCGCCACCACATAAAGCGAGCCAGCAGCGGAATTCAGGGAACCTGGAGCAGTCAAAGCGCACACCTCGTGATCGGTAAAAGCGGCCATTGTAGCGCGACCCGAGGCTTGCGATGCGTTCAAGCCGAGCCCGGATTTGTACGCAGTTGTGCGCCGCCGCAACATTTACTCCAGCTAAATTGTCCGATTCACGCCAGTAACATCGCGCCCCGGCCAGTGCTTGGGTACAATTCGACGCTAATTTGATCGAGTATCAGGAACACTTACATGATCGCTTGCCTGCGGCTGTTCACTGCCCTCTGCCTCGCTGCCCTGTTGGCGGCTTGCGCCAGCTCCCCTTCCTCCAGCCTTGGCGAACTTCCACGGACTCCGGATGCCAGCATCGAGCAACTGCTCGAACAGGCTAGCCAGGCGAAAACCCCGGAAAAAGCCGCTCTGTTGCGCCTCAGCGCTGCAGATCTGGCTTATCGCCAGGGCAACGCCGGTCAGTCCGCGCAAATCCTGCAGCAAGTGCCGATGGAGCAACTCAAGCCAGGCCAGCAGATTTTCGCCAGCACGCTGAATGCCGAACTGGCCATGACCCGCAATCAGCCGAAAGCCGCGCTGACCGCCCTGAGCCATCCAAGCCTGCAACACTTGGGCGAGATGCCTGAAGAGCAGCAAGTGCGCACCGGCACCGTTCACGCCCGCGCCCTTGAGGCCGACGGCCAGACCCTGGCTGCCGCTCGCGAGCGCGTGTTCATCGCACCGATGCTGCAAGGCGAAGCCGCGAGCAAGAACCACGAAGCCATCTGGACACTGATTGGCTCGCTGCCGACCGACCAGCTGCAACCCAACACCAGCGACGATCTCGGCGGCTGGATGGGCCTGGCACTGGCAGTGAAATCCGCCGGCACCCTGGAACAGCAGCAAGCCGCGATCGACACTTGGCGCGCGCAGAATCCAAAGCACCCGGCCGCAATCAACCTGCCGTTGCCATTGACCAAACTCAAGGAACTGGCCAGCCAGCCTCTGAGCAAAATCGCCCTGCTGCTGCCGCAAGATGGTCAACTGGCAGCGGTCGGTAAAGCACTGCGCGAAGGCTTCATGGCTGCGCACTACCAGGCTCAACAGGCCGGGCAGAAACCGCCAGCGATCGAGTTCTACGACAGCTCCAAGCTGACCTCGATGGACGAGTTCTATCGCAAGGCTCAGGCTGACGGCGTGCAACTGGTCGTTGGCCCGCTGGAAAAACCACTGGTCAAACAGCTGAGCACTCGCCCGCAACTGCCGATCACCACCCTCGCGCTGAACTACAGCGAAGGTGATCAAGGCCCGGCGCAATTGTTCCAGTTTGGTCTGGCCGCTGAAGATGAAGCCCGCGAAGTCTCGCGCCGCGCCCGTGCCGATGGCCTGCACCGCGCCGCGATCATGGTGCCGAAAGGCGAATGGGGCGACCGCGTACTGCGCGCTTTCAGCCAGGACTGGCAAGCCAATGGTGGCAGCATCGTCGCCACTGAACGGGTTGATCAGCCGGTGCAACTGGCCCAGCAAATCGCCGACATGTTCCAGCTGCGCCAAAGCGAAGCCCGCGCCAAGAGCCTGCAGAATGCTGCCGGTACCAACGTTGCCGCGCAGCCGTCGCGTCGTCAGGACATCGAATTCATCTTCCTCGCCGCCACGCCGCAACAGGCGCAGCAGATCAAGCCAACCCTGAACTTCCAGTACGCCGGTGACGTTCCGGTTTACGCGACCTCGCACGTTTACAGCGCCAGCGGCGACGTGAATCAGTACAACGACATGAACGGCATTCGCTTCTGCGAAACCCCATGGCTGCTGGACAACAGCGATCCACTGCGTCAGCAAGTGGTTGCGCAATGGCCGCAAGCCGCCGGTAGTCTCGGTCGCCTGTACGCGATGGGTGTGGATGCCTACCGCCTGGCACCGCGCCTGGGTCAACTCAAGGCGCTGCCGGACAGCCGCATTGACGGTGAGTCGGGCAGCCTCGGCATGACCCAGACCCAGCGTGTTGTGCGTCAGCTGCCTTGGGCGCAGTTCGTCAGCGGTCAGGTTCAGCGCCTGCCGGACACCCCACGCTGATGCCTGACAGGTCACGCTCGCAAAGCGGTAAGGATGCCGAGCGCCAGGCGCTCGAGCATCTGCAACAACAAGGTCTGCGCCTGCTGGCGCAGAACTGGTTTTGTAAACGCGGCGAGCTTGATCTGGTCATGCTTGATGGCGATACAGTAGTATTCGTTGAAGTTCGCTACAGAAAAAACACCCAATGGGGTGGCGCGCTCGCTAGCATCGATGGGCGCAAGCAGCAGAAACTGATTTTCGCTGCACAGTATTTTCTTCAGCGCGAGTCGCGTTGGGCCAATTCCCCTTGCCGCTTCGACGTGGTGGCCATCGACAGCCATCCGGATCAGCTGAACTGGTTGCAGAATGCTTTCGACAGTTGATCGCCGGCGTTGCGACCCGGACAATCCCACCGACAAATTTTGCTCTTTGCTTTGCGGGCTGCACATTCATGTGCCGGACAGCCGCGCTACTTAAGGTCACACAGATGGACATGCAATCCCGAATTCGCCAGCTTTTCCAGGCCAGTATCGACACCAAGCAACAGGCGATGGACGTACTTGCACCGCACATCGAGCAAGCCAGCCAGATCATGGTCAACGCCCTGCTCAACGAAGGCAAAATGCTTTCGTGCGGCAACGGCGGCTCGGCCGGCGATGCCCAGCACTTCTCTTCGGAACTGCTCAACCGCTTCGAGCGCGAGCGCCCGAGCCTGCCGGCCATCGCCTTGACCACCGACACGTCGACGATCACCTCGATCGCCAACGACTACAGCTACAACGAAGTGTTCTCCAAACAGATCCGCGCACTGGGTCAGCCAGGCGATGTCTTGCTGGCGATTTCGACCAGCGGCAACTCGGCGAACATTATTCAAGCGATCCAGGCCGCACATGATCGCGAAATGATTGTCGTAGCTATGACCGGACGCGATGGCGGCGGCATGGCGTCGCTGCTGTTGCCCGAGGACGTCGAGATTCGCGTACCGGCCAATGTCACTGCACGTATTCAAGAAGTCCACTTGCTGGCGATCCATTGCCTTTGCGATCTGATCGACAGCCAACTGTTCGGGAGTGAAGAATGACCCCTAATCGCCTTGGCCTTCTGGCCTTGACCCTGTGCCTCGGCATCAGCGGCTGCACCTCGGTGGTGAATGCCAGCCGTGAAGCACCGATCGACGACGACCGCGGCACCCGCACCTTCGGCAGCAAGATCGACGACTCGTTGATCGAAACCAAAGTGGGCGTGAACGTGGCCAAGGCCGACCCGGCCCTGGACAACGATTCGCACATCGTTGTGACCAGTTTCAACGGCGTTGTCTTGCTTGCTGGTCAAACCCCTCGCGCAGATTTGAAAGCCAAGGCTGAGCAGGCCGCAGCCGCTGTGCAACGGGTAAAAACCGTTCATAACGAACTGCAGGTCATACCGCCGTCCGGTTTCCTGGCGCGCCAGAATGACACTTGGCTGACATCGAAGATCAAGACCCAGATGCTCACCGACGCCAGCATTCCTGGCTCGCGCATCAAGGTCGTGACCGAGAACGGCATCGTCTACCTGCTGGGCCTGCTGACCAAACAGGAAGCCACTCAGGCGACCAATCTGGTACAGGGTGTTTCTGGCGTACAGAAAATCGTCAAGCTGTTCGAGTACATCGACTGACAGCCGAAACGCGCGCACAAAAAAGGCGATCCAACCGGATCGCCTTTTTTATTACTTCACCACTTTCAAACTAGGCCGGCCGCTAGGGCGCGGTGGCTCACTGTCCGGTGGCGGCAAGTCGTCATCCGACTCGATCTCTTCTTCGTCATCCATGGGCGACTCGAGATCGAACACCATGCCTTGACCGTTCTCCCGGGCGTAGATCCCCAGGATCGCGCTGATCGGCACGTACAGACTGTGCGGGACGCCACCGAAGCGACCTTCGAAGGTCACCACGTCGTTGTCCATGTGCAGATGACGCACGGCACTGGGGGAGATGTTCAGGACGATCTGCCCGTCACTGGCGAAACCCTGCGGTACCTGCACCGCCGGGTATTCGGAATTGACCAGCATGTGCGGGGTGCAATCGTTATCAACAATCCACTCGTAGAGCGCGCGGACCAGATAAGGTCGACTGGAGTTCATAGCGGCTCCTTAAGCCTTAGCGCATATCGCGTTCGACACCAGACAGACTCGCCTGGAAAGCCTCACGCGCAAACGAGCGCTCCATATAATCAAGCAGCGGCTTGGCTGGCCGCGGCAGTTCAATACCCAGAATCGGCAAACGCCAGAGTATTGGCAATAGGCAGCAATCCACCAGACTTTGTTCCTCACTGAGGAAAAACGGCTTGTCGGCAAACAGCGGCGACACGCCCGTCAGGCTTTCACGCAATTCCTTGCGCGCCACGACTCGCGCGGCCTCCTTGCTCTTCGGATCCAGGATCAGATCCACCAGACCACACCAGTCACGCTGAATACGGTGAATCAGCAGACGACTGTTGGCACGCGCCACCGGATAAACCGGCATCAATGGCGGATGCGGGTAACGCTCATCCAGATATTCCATCACCACGGTCGACTCCCACAACGCCAGGTCACGATCGACCAGCGTCGGCAGACTGCCGTAAGGGTTTACCTCAATCAGTTTAGGCGGCTGGCGACCAGCTTCCACATAAATGATCTCGGCGCTGACACCCTTCTCTGCAAGCACGATGCGCACTCGGTGGGAATAGTGGTCGGCGGGGTCGGAGTAACAGGCCAACCGATTGGTCACGCCCATGGCGATCCTCCTCGCTTGTTGAATTTGTCGGAACCGGAAAAACGCGCGCGCCCAGAGGGCGCCTCCCGCAACGTCTGGCTGACCAGAGTTGCGCTATCGGAGGCGCCCTTGGGCGCGCGCGATTAACAGCAATGCTTGAAGCGTATCAGTGCACGTCTTTCCAGTATTCACGCTTGAGCAGGTAGGCGAACACAAAGAAGAACGCCAGGTACAGCAAGACATAAGTACCGATGCGCTGATGTTGCAGCTTAACCGGGTTAGCCGAGTAAGCCAGGAAGGTTACCAGATTCTTGACCTTCTCATCGAACTGCTCTTCGTTCAGAGCACCGGATTTCGGCACGATGGTCAGTTGATCGCACGCTTCATGGGTCAGAGGCGTGCCGGTCAGCGGATCATATTGCTTCTTGCCATCCTCGACGATCTGCACCTGTTTGCAACCCACGACCTGGCGACCTTGCAGGCCGACCAGCACGTTAGGCATGCCGACGTTCGGGAAGACCTTGTTGTTCACGCCCCATGGACGTGCAGGATCCTCGTAGAACGAACGCAGGTAACCGTAAAGCCAGTCGGTGCCACGCACGCGAGCCACCAGGGTCAGGTCCGGCGGCGCTGCGCCAAACCAGGTCTTGGCATCCGCCGGCTGCATGCCGATGTTCATGTGATCGCCGATCTTGGCACCGGTGAACACCACCTTCTCCAGCATCATTTCGTGAGGAATGCCCAAGTCATCGGCAACCCGTTCGTAACGCTGGAACTTGGCGCTGTGGCAACCCATGCAATAGTTGGCAAAGGTACGCGCACCGTCCTGCAGAGCGGCCTTGTCGGAAACGTCGATGTCGACTTTTTCCAGTTCTGGACCACCGTGTTCAGCAGCGAAAGACAGCACAGGCAACGCAGCAAAAATCAGAGCAAAAAATAACTTTTTCATCAGCCAGTCACCCTTTCCGGAACCGGTTTGGTCTTCTCGAGCCTGGTGTAGAACGGCATCAGAATGAAGTAGGCGAAGTACAGGAAGGTGCAGACCTGCGACAGCAAGGTTCGCTCCGGCGTCGGCGCAAGCACACCGAGAATGCCGAGAATCACGAACGAAATGCAGAACACCACCAGCCAGATCTTGCTCATCCAGCCTTTGTAGCGCATCGATTTGACCGGGCTGCGATCCAGCCACGGCAGTACGAACAGCACCGCAATCGCCGCGCCCATGGCGATAACACCCATGAGTTTGTCCGGGATCGCACGCAGGATTGCGTAGAACGGCGTGAAGTACCAGACCGGGGCAATGTGTTCTGGCGTCTTGAACGGGTTGGCTTGCTCGAAGTTTGGCTTTTCGAGGAAATAACCGCCCATTTCCGGGAAGAAGAACACAATGAAGCAGAAGATAAACAGGAACACTACGACACCGACAATGTCCTTCACGGTGTAGTACGGGTGGAAGGCGATACCATCCAGCGGGATGCCGTTTTCGTCTTTGTGCTTCTTGATGTCGACGCCGTCAGGGTTGTTCGAACCGACTTCGTGCAGCGCCAGAATGTGCAGCACCACCAGACCGAGAATCACGATCGGCAACGCAACAACGTGCAAGGCGAAGAAGCGGTTCAGGGTGATCCCGGAGATCAGATAGTCACCACGAATCCACTGGGTCAGGTCGTTGCCGATCACCGGAATCGCACCGAACAGCGAGATGATCACCTGGGCACCCCAGTACGACATCTGGCCCCACGGCAGCAGATACCCCATGAAGGCTTCGGCCATCAGCGCCAGATAAATCAGCATGCCGAAGACCCAGACCAGCTCACGCGGCTTCTGATAGGAGCCGTAGAGCAGACCACGGAACATGTGCAGATAAACCACGATGAAGAACGCCGAAGCACCGGTCGAGTGCAGCAGACGCAGGATCGAGCCGTACTCGACGTCACGCATGATGTATTCAACGGAAGCGAAGGCTTCTTCTGCCGACGGCGTGTAACTCATCGTCAGCCAGACACCGGTGACGATCTGATTCACCAGCACCAGCAGCGCCAGGGAGCCGAAGAAGTAGAAGAAGTTGAAGTTTTTTGGAGCGTAATACTTGCTGAGATGGTCTTCCCACATTTTGGTCGCAGGGAAGCGCGCATCAACCCAATCCATGAACTTGCTCATCACGCTTTCTCCGTATCGACGCCAATGACAATCAGGTCATCGGTCTCATAGGAATGCGGGGGAACTGGCAGGTTCAAAGGCGCGGGTTGCGACTTGTAGACGCGGCCAGCCAGATCGTAGTGAGAACCGTGGCAAGGGCAGAAATAGCCACCGACCCAGTCTTTACCCAGATCCGCAGGTGCCACTTCGGGACGGAAAGTTGGTGAGCAACCCAGGTGTGTGCAGATCCCGATCAGCAGCAGAATTTCCGGCTTGATCGAGCGCACTTCAGGGTCGACATAGGTAGGTTGCGTGGAGTTTTTGGAGGTTGGATCGGAGAGCTGGCCTTCGATCTTCTTGAGATTCCCCAGGATTTCCTCGGTACGACGAACAATGAACACCGGCTGGCCGCGCCATTCAGCAATCATCTGCTGTCCTGGCTCGATTTTGCTGACATTCACTTTCACCGGTGCACCAGCGGCTTTCGCCTTGGCACTGGGAAACCATGACCCCACGAACGGGACCGCAGCCCCCACCGCTCCTGCAGCACCCACCACGGATGTGGCTGCTACCAAGAAGCGACGCCGGCCTGCATTCACGCCGTCATTGCTCATTCAGTCCTCTCCCATCAGCTTTTGTGGCCTGTTAAATCAGGCATCTACTAAATAAATCAATGTTACTTATAAAAATTTTGCCGAGATGGTAATGAAAAGCCCCAATTCTGACAAGGGAATTACCCGGAGCTCGTACCCTCAAGCCTTGCAGTATAGGGGGTCTACGGAAGTGGCAAGTTGTCGCAGCGCAATTCTTTGATAAATCACAGGCATAAAAAAACGCCCGCTTCCGTGAGGAGGCGGGCGTTCTTTTTGAACGCGAAAGCGAAATTAACGCTTCGAGTACTGCGGACGCTTACGCGCTTTACGCAGACCAACTTTCTTACGTTCAACTTCACGGGCGTCGCGAGTAACGAAGCCAGCTTTGCGCAGAGCGCCACGCAGGGTTTCGTCGTAGTCCATCAGAGCGCGAGTGATGCCGTGGCGGATTGCGCCAGCTTGACCGCTTACACCACCGCCGATCACGGTGACGTAGATGTCGAACTTCTCGACAGTCTCAGTCAGCTCCAGCGGCTGGCGAACTACCATGCGGGCAGTTTCACGACCGAAGAAGTTTTCCAGCGAACGGTTGTTGATGGAGATGTTACCAGTACCCGGACGCAGGAAAACGCGTGCGGTTGCGGTCTTGCGACGGCCAGTGCCGTAATTTTGAGTCGCCGACATAATGTACTATTCCGTTAAAACTTCAGTTCTTGGGGCTGCTGAGCAGTATGTGGGTGTGCAGCGCCCGCATAGACTTTCAGCTTACGGTACATGTCGCGACCCAGTGGGTTTTTAGGCAGCATGCCTTTAACCGCGGTCTCGATCACGCGCTCAGGGGCTTTAGCGATCAGCTTTTCAAAGTTGATCGACTTGATGCCGCCCGGGAAACCGGAGTGGGAGTAGTACATTTTGTCAGTGGTTTTAGCACCGGTAACACGAATCTGCTCAGCATTGATTACGACGATGTAGTCGCCGGTGTCAACGTGAGGAGTGTACTCAGGCTTGTGCTTGCCACGCAGACGGCTCGCGATTTCGGTGGCCAGACGACCCAGGGTCTGACCAGCAGCGTCGACGACAAACCAGTCGCGCTTTACTGTTTCCGGTTTAGCAGTAAAAGTTTTCATTCTTTATAGCCTCAGGGGCCGCCCTGTAAATTAGACGGCGGATCTTACTGAATAGTGCGTACTTTGACAAGTCAAAGGCAGCCGGATACAGACGCTTTCGGGGGCTCGGGTCGGCGCGTCCGTTCAACGGCAAGATTCTTCGGCGGCGGCGCATCACTTCCACTGCAGAAAGAGGTCGGCAATTATGCAGATTGCGAAAAATATTTCAACCTGCTTTTATGATTGTTTTGCCCAAGGAGCACCCGATGGACTATCGCCAGCTAGGCCGTACCGACCTGAACGTGAGTGCAATCTGCCTCGGCACCATGACCTGGGGCGAGCAAAACACTGAAGCTGAAGCCTTCGCGCAGATAGAAAGGGCCAAAGAGGCCGGGATCAATTTCATCGACACCGCCGAGATGTACCCGGTGCCGCCGAAAGCCGAAACCTACGCCACCACCGAGCGCTATATCGGCAATTACTTCAAAAGTCGCGGCGACCGTGCCGACTGGATCCTCGCCAGCAAGATTGCCGGACCCGGCAACACCATCGACTACATTCGCGACAAAAACCTGCGTCACAACCGGCAGCACATCACCGCAGCGGTGGATGCCAGCCTCGAGCGCCTGCAGACCGACTACATCGATCTGTATCAACTGCACTGGCCGGAGCGCAGCACCAACTTTTTCGGACAGCTGGGCTACAAACACAAGATCGAAGCCAACCTGACCCCGCTCGAAGACACCCTTGAGGCGCTCGACGAGCAAGTAAAGGCCGGTAAGATCCGCCACATTGGCCTGTCCAACGAAACCCCGTGGGGCACCATGCGTTTTCTGGCGCTGGCCGAAGCCCGTGGCTGGCCGCGTGCGGTGTCGATCCAGAACCCGTACAACCTGCTCAACCGCAGCTTCGAGGTGGGTCTGGCGGAAATCGCCATCCGCGAACAATGCGGCTTGCTCGCCTATTCGCCGCTGGCGTTTGGTTTCCTCTCAGGCAAGTACGAGGGTGGCGCTCGCCCGCCGAAAGGTCGTCTGAGTCTCTACAGCCGCTTCAGCCGCTATTTCAATGCGCAGTCGGAAGCAGCGTGCAGCCGCTATGTGGCGCTGGCCCATGAACATGGCCTGGATCCGGCGCAGATGGCTTTGGCTTTTGTGACTCAGCAACCGTTTGTCACCAGCAATATCATTGGGGCAACGACGCTTGAGCAACTGGACAGCAACATTGCCAGTTTCGATCTGAAGCTTTCCGATGAAGTGCTGGCAGGGATTGAGGCGATTCACAAGGATCATCCGAATCCTGCGCCTTGATCGACCGTTAAAAGCTTCGCGAGCAGGCTCGCGCCCACAGGTACGGTGATCCCCTGTGGGAGCGAGCCTGCTCAAGAAGAGGCCAGCCAATGCAGCGAAGATCAAAGCGAGCGCGCAATGATCTCCTTCATGATTTCATTGGTGCCGGCATAAATCCGCTGCACGCGCGCATCCGCCCACGCCCGGGCCACCGGGTACTCCCACATGAAGCCGTAACCGCCATGCAACTGCACGCACTCGTCGAGCACCTTGCATTGCAGGTCAGTGCCCCAGTATTTCGCCATCGCCGCAGTTGGCACATCCAGCTTGCCTTGCAGGTGCAGTTCCAGACATTTGTCGACGAAGACTCGGCCGATCTGAATCTCGGTGGCCATTTCTGCCAGCTTGAAGCGCGTGTTCTGAAAGTCGGCAATCGCTTTGCCGAAGGCCTTGCGATCGCGGGTGTAGTCCAACGTCCACTGCAACGCCGCTTCGGCTGAGGCCAAACCGCCAATGGCCACCGTCAGACGCTCTTGCGGCAACTCCTGCATCAGATAAGCAAACCCTGCCCCGGCCTGCCCCAGCAGGTTTTCCTTGGGCACGCGCACATCCTGAAAGAACAACTCGGAGGTGTCCTGGGCCTTCATGCCGACCTTCTCCAGGCGCTTGCCCTTGTCGAAGCCCGGCGTATTGGCTTCGACCAGAAACAGGCTGGTGCCCTTGGCGCCGGCCTTCGGGTCGGTCTTGGCGACCACGATCACCAGATCCGCCAGAAAGCCGTTGGTGATAAAGGTTTTCGAACCGTTGATGACATATTCGTCACCGTCCAGAACAGCGGTGGTCTTCACGCCTTGCAGATCGGAACCGGCGCCCGGCTCGGTCATGGCAATGGCCGTGACCATCTCGCCCGAAACCAGTTTAGGCAGGTATTTGTGTTTCAGCGCTTCACTGCCGTAATGCAGGATGTACGGCGCGACAATGTCCGAATGCAGCGAGAAACCAATACCGGTCAAACCCAATCGACCGACCTCCTCGATCACCACCGCGCTGTAAAGAAAATCCGCCCCCAACCCACCATACTCTTCCGGCAGGTGCGAGCAGAGCATCCCCGCCTCGCCTGCCTTGTTCCAGAGTTTGCGGTCGATATAGCCTTGCTTCTCCCATTGCGCATGAAACGGCACCGCCTCTTTTTCGAGGAAGGTTCGTACGCTGTCGCGAAACAATTCGTGCTCGGAGCTGAACAAGGTTCTGGGGATCATGCGGCACCTTTCTTTGTTGTTGGTGGGAGATGACCTTCAGAGACTAAGCCTCCCCTCTGACACAGGACACTGGACACATCCGACAAAAAATAAGACGATCCAGCCGTCTGGTGACCACTTTCCCTTATAAAAACAAAACAAAAGTTGAATTATGTCCAAGCAAGTCTCCACGCCCTTGCGGCGCGTCAGCATCCTGGCAATCGACCGGGTTTTCGCCTCCACTCTCATGCAAGCCAAGGATTTCTTCCATCTGGCCAGCCTGCGTTATGGCAAACAATTGGGCCATGGCCTGACACCGGCATTCGAAACACGCCTGGTCAGCCCCGACGGCAAACCGGTGAACAGTTTCAGTGACGTCGTGATGCCGGTCGACGGCGGCCTGGAAAACGCCGATGTCATTATCCTCCCGGCGTTCTGGGACGATTTCGACACGCTGTGCGGCCGTTATCCGCAAGTGTTGCCCTGGCTGCGTGAACAGCATGCCCGCGGTGCGGTGTTATGCGGCGAAGCCACCGGGGTGTTCTGGCTGGCCGAGGCCGGCCTGCTCAACGGCAAGGAAGCGACCACCTACTGGCGCTTCTTCAATGCCTTCGCCGAGCGCTTTCCAAAGGTCTATCTCAATCAGGACAAGCACCTGACCGATGCCGACAACCTGTACTGCGCCGGCGGCACCACCTCGGCCTGCGACCTCTACATTTACTTGATCGAGCGCTTCTGCGGGGCCAACGTCGCACAAGCCGTGGCCCGCGATATTCTCTATGAAGTGCAGCGCAGCTACGCGCCGGGTCGCATCGGTTTTGGCGGGCAGAAACTGCATCAGGACGTGATCATCCTGCAGATCCAGCACTGGCTCGAAGAGCATTTCGCCGACAAGTTCCGCTTCGAAGACGTCGCCCGCGAGCACGGTATGAGCATTCGTAACTTCATGCGACGCTTCCAGACTGCGACTGGCGACAAGCCGCTGCATTACCTGCAACGCCTGCGCATCGAGACGGCAAAAGGCTTGCTGTCCGGCAGCCGCAAGAGCATCAAGACCATCAGTTATGAGGTCGGTTACGACGATGCGAGCTTCTTTGCGCGGTTGTTCCGTCAGCACACCGAGCTGTCGCCGAATCAGTATCGGCAGCAGTTTCAGCAGGCTGCGTAACCCTCTGCCCCTACACAAACCGATGTAGGAGTGAGCCTGCTCGCGATTGCGTCCGTCCATGCAGCATTTATGTGACTGATCCACCGCTATCGCGAGCAGGCTCACTCCTACAGGGTATTGCGGTGAATTCTGGACATAAAAAAGGGCCTGCAATTGCAGGCCCTTTTTTGTTTCGCGATTCTGCTTAAGGCTTGTGCGCCCGCGACAGGAATTCGTGGGACTGCATTTCCAGCAGACGGCTCAGCGTACGCTGGAATTCGAAGTTCAGACGGCCGCCGGTGTAGAGATCCTTCAGCTCGACTTCAGCGGAAATGATCAGCTTGACGTTGCGGTCGTAGAACTCGTCGACCATGTTGATGAAGCGACGAGCGATGTCGTCGGTGGTGACGCTCATCTGCTCGACACCGCTGAGCAGCACGGCGTGGAAGATCTTGCCCAATTCGATGTAGTCGTTCTGGCTACGCGGACCGTCGCACAGTTCGCGGAAGTCGAACCAGGCCACGTCGTCGCAAGTACGCAGGGCACGGATCTCGCGGTTCTCGATCATCAGTACATCGTTCTCGACCGCAGCCGTGCATTCCGGCGTCAGCGCCTTGAAGCTCTTGCGCAGACTTTCGTGAGCAGCTTCGTCGAGCGGATAGTGGAACAGCTCCGCTTGTTCGAGGTGACGCAGACGGTAGTCGACGCCGCTGTCGACGTTGACGATCTCGGTGTTCTGCTTGATCAGCGCGATGGCCGGCAGGAAGCGCGCGCGTTGCAGCCCGTCCTTGTACAGACCGTCCGGGACGATGTTCGAGGTCGCGACCAGGGTCACGCCGTTCTTGAACAACTCTTCCATCAGCGTGCCGAGGATCATCGCGTCGGTGATGTCGGAAACGAAGAATTCATCGAAGCAGATCACCCGCGACTCGTCGGAAAAACGCTTGGCGATGATGGTCAGCGGGTTTTTCTCGCCGCCAAGGGTTTTCATCTCTTCGTGCACGCGCTTCATGAAGCGGTGGAAGTGGGTTCGGGTCTTTTCCTTGAACGGCAGCGCTTCGAAGAAGGTGTCGACCAGGTAAGTTTTGCCGCGACCCACGCCGCCCCAGAAATACAGGCCCTTGACCGGCGTCTGATCCTTCTTGCCGAACAGCTTGCTCAGCAGGCCCGGCTTGTTTTGATCGGCGGCGATCAGATCGTCGTACAGACGCTGCAAATGACGCACAGCAGTCTCCTGCGCGGCGTCATGGAAGAAGTCCGGGCGTTTCAGATCAGCTTGGTATCGTTCTAGGGGCGTCATAATTCGTTAGCAAGGCAACAAAAACGGGCCGTCACTGTAGCGACGGCCCGTGGGAATGGCAATCGGCCCTTGGTCGGACCGTGCCGCCGATTAGTCCTGAACCGGGGTCAGCGCGACGCGCAGAGCCTCGATGGCCGCGTCCCGCGCAGCAGCGTCGGCGAATGCCGGGCTGTCGCCAACGCACTCGCGGTCCAGCCAGACGCTGAAGCTCAGGTCTTCGCTGCGCACGTCCAGTGGCTGGCCGGATTGCAGCTGTTTGGTCACCTGCCCTGCGGCTTTGCCGTCAGCAAAGTTGCGCGACAGCAACAGTTGCTCGCCATCGGCTGCCAGCAGACGGAAACGGAAGCTGCCGTCGTCTTCGCGGAAGCTGACGAAACGCGCGGCTTTCGCGGCTTTCTTTTTGGTCGTCGCAGCAACCTGAACCTGATTGACGAAGGAGCGCAGGCCGACGGCTTCGCGCAGCTCGTTGAGGAACGGCGTTGCCACAGCACGGGCCTTCTTCGCACCGATCTGCAAGATGTCTTCCAGGTCTGCCGGGCGCTCGATCAACTGGTGATACTTCTCGCGCGCTTCGCCGAGATCGTTATCGAGCAACTGGAACAGACGGTTCTTCGCCTCGCCCCAACCCAGACCACCGAGCAGTTCGCTGCGGAACTCGTCCGCCTGCGCCGGCGTGGCGAAGGCCTGAAACAGCGTGAACAAGTGCGAGTTGTCCGGATCCTTGGCTTCGCCTGGCGCCTTGGAGTCGGTGACGATCCGCGAGATCGCGTCCTTCATCTCTTTGGCGCTGGAGAACAACGGGATGGTGTTGTCGTAGCTCTTCGACATCTTGCGCCCGTCGAGGCCTGGCAACGTCGCCACGCTTTCTTCGATCAGCGCTTCGGGCATGGTGAAGAATTCTTTGCCCTGACCGAACAGGTGGTTGAAACGCTGGCCGATATCGCGGGCCATTTCCACGTGCTGGATCTGGTCACGACCGACCGGCACTTTGTGCGCGTTGAACATCAGGATGTCTGCGGCCATCAGCACCGGGTAGCTGTAGAGGCCCATGGTGATGCCAGCATCCGGGTCTTCACCGGTTTCGACGTTCTTGTCGACCGACGCCTTGTAGGCGTGCGCACGGTTGAGCAGGCCCTTGGCGGCAACGCAGGTCAGCAGCCAGGTCAGTTCAGGGATTTCCGGGATGTCGGACTGGCGGTAGAAAGTCACGCGGTCGACATCGAGGCCACCGGCCAGCCAGGTCGCGGCGATTTCCAGACGCGAACGCTGGATGCGCAGCGGGTCATCGCATTTGATCAGGGCGTGGTAGTCGGCCAGGAAGTAGAACGAGTCGGCATTGCTGTCGCGGCTGGCGAGGATCGCCGGGCGGATGGCGCCGGCGTAGTTGCCCAGGTGCGGCGTGCCGGTGGTGGTGATGCCGGTGAGGATTCGGGTACGGTTCGTCATGGGTAATCGCTTGTCAGACTGCAATCAATTCGAGAGACGCGGCAGGATCAGATCCTTGAGATCGGTCAGCTTGCCATGAAAAAAGTGTCCGCATTCTGCCACTTTCAGCAGCTCATGGGGGCGCTGGAGTTTTTCCGACCAGTCGTAAACCAGCTGCGGATCGATGACCTCGTCGGTTTCCGGCTGGATCACCGTGAGTTCACCCTGCTGCGGCAGTTGATCCTGCTCGCCCAGACGCATCACCGCCGGCGCAACCATGAACAGGTGCTTGAGCTGTACGCCCTGGGCTTCGAGACGGCCGCCGAGACTTGCTGCAACAAATCCACCAAAGGAGAAACCGAACAGGGTCAGCGGCAGATCCGGATGTTTCTCGCGAAGCCATGCAGCGGCAGCCTGAGCATCGTCGACCTCGCCGGTGCCCATGTCGTGGGAACCTTCGCTGGCACCAACGCCGCGATAGTTGAAGCGCAAGGTAATCAGACCTGCGTCGCGCGCAGTGCGCTGCAGGGTCGAGACGACCTTGTTGAGCATGGTGCCGCCCTGCACCGGGTTCGGATGGCAGATCAGCGCGATGCCGATTGGCTGCTCGTTATCCAGGTACAGAGACTCAAGTTGACCCACCGGGCCGTCAATCACTACAGGGGTTTCACGCATCAGCAAGGAAGGAACTCCGTGACCTCGAATCGGGTCGACTCGTCTAGCAAATTGTCTGTGCCAATCTATTGCGAGTGAATCGCGGTATACAGCGCAGGTTCGAGCCGTTAACGTAAAGCAAAGCCGTTTATAGAGGAAGGACTCGTGGAACACTCGCTCTTAGTTTGGTTGTTACCGACTCTTGCCCTGGTTGTGGGTGTCGCCATTGGATTCCTGATCGCGCGCGTTGCGCCGAACGCCGCGCCGAGCCGTACGCAGCGTCAACTGGATGATATCCAGGAGCGTTTCGACAGTTATCAAAACGAGGTGGTCACCCACTTCAACAGCACCGCGATGCTGGTCAAGAAGCTGACCCAGAGCTATCAGGAAGTGCAGGATCATCTCGCCGAGGGCGCCAATCGTCTGGCCCTGGACGAGCAGACCCGCCAGCGCCTGATCGCTGCCCTGCACGCTGACGCGGCAGTCGCGCCACGTGAACGCCTGACGCCACCGCGCGATCAGGAGCCGCCGCGCGACTACGCACCGAAGACACCGAATTCGCCGGGCATGCTCGATGAGCATTACGGGTTGAAGAAGTAATCAGTCTTCGCTGACAAACAAAAAGCCCCCGGACAGTGATGTGTCCGGGGGCTTTTTTGTGTCTGTAATCTTCAGTGTTTGTAGCGGCCCCTTCGCGAGCAGGCTCGCTCCCACAGGGGAATGCATTTCAAATGTGGGAGCGAGCTTGCTCGCGAAGGGGCCGGCACAGGCCGGACAAAAAAATACCCGATCACAGGACCGGGCATTTCTTCATTCAGGCATTCGCTTACGGATACTGCTGAACCGTGCCCGGCTGCTGTTGCTGCTGACCACCATACTGCTGGCCCGGAATCGCCTTCAGGTTGACTTCAACGCGGCGGTTCTGCGCCCGGCCATTGACGTCACCGTTGCTGGCAATCGGGTTATCGGGACCGGCGCCACGGGCCGACAGGTTGGCACCGCTGACACCTTGCGAAGTCAGGTAGGTCGCCACGCTCTGCGCACGACGCTGGGACAGGTCCATGTTGTGCTGGCGGCTGCCGGTGCTGTCGGTGTAGCCGACAATTTCGATCTGGTTCTGGCTGAACTCTTTCAACGAGCCCGCGAGGTTGTTCAACGGTTGGTAGAAGCTGGAAGCGATATTCGCCGAATCGGTGGCGAAAGTGATGTTGCCCGGCATGATCAGTTTGATTTGATCGCCCTGACGCTGCACTTCAACACCGGTATTGGCCATGCTCGCGCGCAGTTTCTTTTCCTGCTGATCGGCGTAGTAGCCGTAACCGGCAGCGGAAGCGCCCACCACGGCGGCACCGATCAAGGCACCTTTGCCGCGATTGTTGTGGTCGATAGCGGCGCCGGCAAGCGCACCGGCCAGAGCACCCAGGCCGCCGTACTTGGCGGTTTTGCTCATGCCTTGCGAGCCACCGTCGGCCTGGCCTTGATTGTCATACGGGTTAGGCGAGGCGCAGCCGGACAGCACGGCCACGGCAGTAGCGACAATAATCAAACGACGCGTGGTGAACATGGAGAGCTCCTGGTTTTCGCATTCTGTGGTGCAGCGGCCCAATTGGCTAATGGACCTGCGCGGGCGTTTGATCATGACAATGCACAAAAATTCCGCCGGACACTCGTGACAAAATATTTAGGCCCTGACGAACGGGTTTTCGCGCATTTCATCACCCAGACGCGTATCCGGCCCGTGACCGGTCACCACGGTCGCATCCTCGTCCAGCGTATATAGCCGCTGCTTGATCGAACGCACGATGGTCGCCTGATCGCCGCCCCACAAATCCGTGCGCCCTACGCCGCGACGAAACAGCGTGTCGCCGGCTATCAACAGCTTAGCCTCGGAAAACCAAAAGCTCATGGAACCGGGTGTATGTCCCGGCGTATGCAGCGCCACACCACAACCACAGGCCAACTCTTCGTCATCGCTCAACCATCGATCTGGCGATGGCACCGGGGTGTATGGCACACCGAACATCTGGCATTGCATTTCGAGGTTGTCCCAGAGGAACTGGTCTTCTTTGTGCAAATGCAGGGTCGCCCCGGTTTTTTCTTTCATCTGCCCCGACGCGAGAAAGTGATCAAGGTGTGCGTGGGTGTGAATGATGCTGACGACTTTCAGACCATGCGCATCGAGCCGCGCCATGATCATGTCCGGATTGCCTCCGGGGTCGACAACGATAGCTTTCTTTGTGACCGGATCGCCGATGATGGTGCAATTGCACTGGAGCGGGCCGACAGGGAAGGTTTCACGGATGAGGGTGATCATGGGATGTCTCGTCGAATATTGATGCGCGTTGACCCGCGCAAGGATAACAACAGGTTTTCCTGCAGATATTGCCAACCTTTCCGATATATCACTGAGTCAGTTTTCTGACGTTGAGCTGAAAAAAAGTAATGGCTCAGTGATATCAATTGACGCAGGATCTGATACAAAATTATCGCCAGTAGCGACCACATCAGGACGGTCGCAAACCCTCTCAGGATATTCGAATGTCGTCTCCACTTGGCTATGCACTCACCCAATCGTCGTTTTTAACCGGCAATGCTCAGACTGATAGCCTGATCTATGGCACGCAGTGGCTGAGCCCCGACTTTGGCGGTGAAGATTTTTTTTCGACACGGCTGACCTACAGTTTTGTAACACCCGGCCAATCGTACTTCGCCAAGGATTACAGCCCTGACAACGAATTCCTGAACAGTTTCAACCTGACCACCGCGCAACAGACGGCTATAACCAGCGCCCTCAGCACGTGGAGTTCGGTGGCGAACATCAAGTTCACACTGGTCAGTGACAACATCAACAGCGCTGGCGATCTGCGATTCGGTGGATACGCGGGCATGGATCCGAAGACCGCTGCGTGGGCGTACTTTCCAGATAGAACGCCATTGGCAGGCGACGTATGGATCGGGCCATCGACAAACAATCCGGACCCGGGCAAAGGCACTTACGACTACATGACGTTCGTGCATGAGATCGGTCATGCGCTGGGCCTCAAGCATCCTTTCGAAGCCAGTGCATCCAACAGCAACGTGATTTCGCCGTTGCTGGACGACTCGCACTTCACGGTCATGAGTTACAACAATGCCTACTCGTTCCAGCCAACCACGCCCATGTTGCTGGATATCCTGGCAATCCAGAAGCTATACGGTGCCAACATGCTTTGGCAGAACGGTGACAACGTATACAAATGGGGCGCCAATCAATCGGTTTTCGAGACCATCTGGGACGCCGGCGGCAACGATACGATTGATGCCAGTAACCAGTTAGCGGCCGTCAGCCTGAATCTCAACGAAGGAGCCTTCAGTCAAATAGGCAAAGCGTTCACCGACGGCACCAACCTGCTCAATGATGGTTTGGCGATTGCCTACGGTGCGCAGATCGAAAATGCTATCGGCTCAGCCTTTGACGACACGCTCACCGGTAACGACCTGAACAACACCCTCAATGGCGGCCTCGGCGCGGACACCATGATCGGCGGCGCGGGCATCGACACTTATTACGTCGATAACGTCAACGACGTGGTCATCGAAACCGATGCTTCGCTGACCGCATTCGACCGGGTGTTTTCCAGCATCAGCTACACCCTCGGCGCCAACGTCGAGAACCTGCTGCTGATCGGCAGCGACAACATCAACGCCACCGGCAACGAAGTCAGCAACCGCCTGGTCGGCAACGATGGCAGCAACACGCTCGACGGTGGCCTCGGCGCCGACCGCATGGAAGGTGGCGCTGGCGTCGACACCTATTACGTCGATAACGTCAACGACGTGGTGATCGAAACCGACGCTTCGCTGACCGCACTCGACCGGGTTTTCGCCAGCGTCAGCTACAGCCTCGCCGCGAATGTCGAAAACCTGCTGCTGATCGGCAGCGACAACATCAACGCCACCGGCAACGAAGTCAGCAATCGTCTGGTCGGCAACGACGGCAACAACATTCTCGACGGTGGCCTCGGCGCCGACCGCCTGGAAGGTGGTCTGGGCAATGACACCTACATCGTCGACAACGTCGGTGACACCATCACCGAGAGCAGTACATTGATCAGTGAAATCGACACTGTTCGCTCTTCGGTCGACTGGACGCTGGGCGCCAACCTGGAAAACCTCGTTCTGACCGGCAACGCCCTCAATGGCACTGGCAACAGTCTGAACAACACCCTGACCGGCAACGATCAAAACAATACTTTCGATGGCGGTCTCGGCGCGGACACCATGATCGGCGGCGCGGGCGTCGACACCTATTACGTCGATAACGTCAACGATGTGGTGATCGAAACCGACGCTTCGCTGACCGCACTCGACCGGGTTTTCGCCAGTGTCAGCTACAGCCTTGGCGCCAACGTCGAGAACCTGCTGCTGACCGGCAGTGACAACATCAACGCCACGGGCAACGAAGTCAGCAATCGTCTGGTCGGCAACGACGGCAACAACATTCTCGACGGTGGCCTCGGCGCCGACCGCCTGGAAGGTGGCCTGGGCAATGACACCTACATCGTCGACAACGTCGGTGACACCATCACCGAGAGCAGTACATTGATCAGTGAAATCGACACTGTTCGCTCTTCGGTCGACTGGACGCTGGGCGCCAACCTGGAAAACCTCGTTCTGACCGGCAACGCCCTCAATGGCACTGGCAACAGCCTGAACAACACCCTGACCGGCAACGATCAAAACAACACACTCAATGGCGGCCTCGGCGCGGACACCATGATCGGCGGCGCGGGCATCGACACTTATTACGTCGATAACGTCAACGACGTGGTCATCGAAACCGATGCTTCGCTGACCGCACTCGACCGGGTGTTTTCCAGCATCAGCTACACCCTCGGCGCCAACGTCGAGAACCTGCTGCTGATCGGCAGCGACAACATCAACGCCACCGGCAACGAAGTCAGCAACCGCCTGGTCGGCAACGATGGCAGCAACACGCTCGACGGTGGCCTCGGCGCCGACCGCATGGAAGGTGGCGCTGGCGTCGACACCTATTACGTCGATAACGTCAACGACGTGGTGATCGAAACCGACGCTTCGCTGACCGCACTCGACCGGGTTTTCGCCAGCGTCAGCTACAGCCTCGCCGCGAATGTCGAAAACCTGCTGCTGATCGGCAGCGACAACATCAACGCCACCGGCAACGAAGTCAGCAATCGTCTGGTCGGCAACGACGGCAACAACATTCTCGACGGTGGCCTCGGCGCCGACCGCCTGGAAGGTGGCTTGGGCAATGACACCTACATCGTCGACAACGTCGGTGACACCATCACCGAGAGCAGTACATTGATCAATGAAATCGACACTGTTCGCTCTTCGGTCGACTGGACGCTGGGCGCCAACCTGGAAAACCTCGTTCTGACCGGCAACGCCCTCAATGGCACTGGCAACAGCCTGAACAACACCCTGACCGGCAACGATCAAAACAACACACTCAATGGCGGCCTCGGCGCGGACACCATGATCGGCGGCGCGGGCATCGACACTTATTACGTCGATAACGTCAACGACGTGGTCATCGAAACCGATGCTTCGCTGACCGCACTCGACCGGGTGTTTTCCAGCATCAGCTACACCCTCGGCGCCAACGTCGAGAACCTGCTGCTGATCGGCAGCGACAACATCAACGCCACCGGCAACGAAGTCAGCAACCGCCTGGTCGGCAACGATGGCAGCAACACGCTCGACGGTGGCCTCGGCGCCGACCGCATGGAAGGTGGCGCTGGCGTCGACACCTATTACGTCGATAACGTCAACGACGTGGTGATCGAAACCGACGCTTCGCTGACCGCACTCGACCGGGTTTTCGCCAGCGTCAGCTACAGCCTCGCCGCGAATGTCGAAAACCTGCTGCTGATCGGCAGCGACAACATCAACGCCACCGGCAACGAAGTCAGCAATCGTCTGGTCGGCAACGACGGCAACAACATTCTCGACGGTGGCCTCGGCGCCGACCGCCTGGAAGGTGGCTTGGGCAATGACACCTACATCGTCGACAACGTCGGTGACACCATCACCGAGAGCAGTACATTGATCAATGAAATCGACACTGTTCGCTCTTCGGTCGACTGGACGCTGGGCGCCAACCTGGAAAACCTCGTTCTGACCGGCAACGCCCTCAATGGCACTGGCAACAGCCTGAACAACACCCTGACCGGCAACGATCAAAACAACACACTCAATGGCGGCCTCGGCGCGGACACCATGATCGGCGGCGCGGGCATCGACACTTATTACGTCGATAACGTCAACGATGTGGTGATCGAAACCGACGCTTCGCTGACCGCACTCGACCGGGTTTTCGCCAGTGTCAGCTACAGCCTTGGTGCCAACGTCGAGAACCTGCTGCTGACCGGCAGCGACAACATCAACGCCACCGGCAACGAAGTCAGCAACCGTCTGGTCGGCAACGACGGCAACAACATTCTCGACGGCGGTCTCGGCGCCGACCGGCTGGAGGGTGGCTTGGGCAGTGACACTCTGATTGGCGGTATGGGTACCGATAATCTGACTGGAGGAGCAGGTGCCGATACCTTTGCCTTCAATGACTGGAGCGAGTCGGGCATTGGAAACCTGCGCGACATCATCACCGATTTCAGCAGCGCACAAGGCGACAAGATCGATCTGTCGAAGTTTGACGCCAACCTGCTGACTGCCGGAGTCAACGGGTTCAGTTTCATCGGTGCTGCTGACTTTACCGGCGCAGGCCAAGTGCGCTTCGTTGACCACATTCTTTCCGGCAATGTCAGTGGCAATGTCGGGGCGGACTTCGAAATCCAGCTGGTGGGGGTCAACGCATTTACCGCTAACGATCTGGTGGCCTGACCTTCATTACCGCCATTTGCGGCCTGCCTTGCAGGCCGCACGTCAAAAAAAGCCCTGACTGGTTCAGGGCTTTTTCACACTCGGCGTTCATTGCCTCTAACCGAGGATACCCAGCCCCTTGGCCCGGGCCACCGCCTGCGTTCGCCGCTCGACCCCCAGCTTGCTGTTGATATGGCTGGCATGGGTTTTCACAGTGTGCAGAGAAATGAACAACTGCTCGCTGATCTCCTGATTCGAACAGCCCTGCGCGATCAGGCGCAAGACCGCCAGTTCTCGACTACTGAGGTGTTCCGACGTGGCGCAATCCGCCGTCGAGCGGGCCGCTGACGGTGGAAAAAGCGCCAGCAGTTGCTGACTGACCGCACTCAAGGGCGTCAGCATCAATTGCCCGCGAAACCAATCCGAGTGCTTCATCAATGCTTCGAACGGTTGCAGAACGCCTCCAGATGCTGCCTCTAACGCCTGAACCAGCGCCTTGCGCGCTTCCGACTCCCGCGCCCCGACCAGCAGCAATGCCACTTTCTGCGTCAATGCCATCACGCTGAGCAACTGCCGGCCGGTTTGCTGGCCGTTTTCATGCAACACATTCAAACGCCCTTCGGCGAGCATCGGTTGCCCCTGAATCATGTCCAGCAGTGCTTGTTGCAGTTCCACATGCAGCGGCAGCTGTGGATGAAACTCGGGCGGCGCGGCAGCGCGTTCGCCCGTATAAGTCTGACCAAGGCGCGCGAGCCAGGCTTCGGCCAGGTCGGTACGGCCCTGTGCGAGCCACAGCTCACATTTGACCAGGGTGATCATGGCCAGGTAGTAGATCGGCGGCACGTCCCAGATGTGCATCAGGCGTTCGGCTTCGGCAAGCTCGGCAAAAGCCTTGGCGAACTCGCCAGTGCTGCCGTCCAGGCGGGCGATCACGCAGTGACCGATCAACACGCTGATATCGCGACAGGCGCGTGCCTCGCCGATTCCCGCCGACAGCCGCGCGCGCGCGGCCTGCGGCTGCAGGCGCATGGCCAAAAGAAAACCCTCGTACAGCGTCAGCCGTGCACGCACCGCGTACAAGCGCTGTGGCGACAAGCCACGCAAGCGTTCCAGCCCCTGATGGACTTCATCGAGTGCACGCAGAATTTCACCGCGTGCCTGCAAGACACGGGCTCGGTCGTAATGCGCCAACGCTTCGAACAAGGGATTGCCGACGCGTTGCGCCAGCTCCAGGGACTCGCGATTCAGCCCACGGGCGCGCCACAGATCGCCATCGGCAATGGCCAGATTGGACAAGGTCGATAAGCACATCAGCCGCTGGCCATAACGTTTGGCCGGCAGGCTTTCCAAAGCTTCACTGCAATACTTGAGAGTCAGCTCACGATGGCCGCGGCCACGGGCAATGATTCCGCTCAGCGCCAGCCATTGCGCCAGCATCGATTTCTGCGCGGTGGCTGAAGGCGCCGGCAGGAAGCGACTCAGATGGCTGGACAACTCTTCGGCAGCATCGAGCTGGCAGGCCAGCCCCAGCGCCCAGCTGTACAACACAATCAAGCGCGGGGTGCTGATCAACAGGCTGTCTGGCAAATCCATTTTCCAGCGCAGCAGCATGCCGACGTTTTGCTCGGCCAGCAGTTGCTCCTCCGAGAGGTTCTGTACCAGATTTGCCGCGACATCCAGGTGCCCGGCGCGCAACGCTTGCTCCACGGCTTCATCCAGCAGCCCTTGTGCGTTGAACCAGCGACAGGCACGCAGATGCAGCGTTGCAGTCGGCACCATCGCCTGAGCAATCGGCCGACTGCGCAACAAATCAGAGAATAAATGGTGATAACGATACCAGTGACCGTGCTCGTCCAGCGGCACCAGAAACACCTGATGCGCCAGCAGAAAACGCAGGATCTCCGCGCTGTCATGGGCTTCGCGCACGGCATCGCACAGCTCGCTGCAAAAACGCTCCTGGGGGGCGGTGTCGTAGAGAAAGGCCTGCACTTCGGCGGGCAGGCAATCGATGACTTCTTCCAGCAGATAGTCGCGGATCAGCCCTTCCCCGCCGTTCAGCGCTTGTGGCAGCGCCGCATCGCTGCCGGCCTCAGACACCGCGAGCAGCCAGAACCGCAAACCGGCGACCCAGCCTTCGCTGCGCTGGATCAGGTTTTCCAGCGCTTCACCGCGCAGCGAACTGCTGTGGCGATCGAGCAAGGTCAAAGCTTCGTCGTGGGTCAGGCGTAGATCCTGCTCGTGCAATTCGAGCAACTGCCGCGACAGACGCAAACGCGCCAGATGCCAGTCCGGGCGCTGGCGACTGGTGACCATCACCAGCAAGCCATCGGGCAAATGGTTGAGGAAAAACTGCAGGCAGCGATCGAGCACCGGGCCTTGGGCAAGATGGTAATCGTCGAGCACCAGCAGCAGTGGCGCGGCGGGATCGAGTTGCAGTGCCAACTCATCGAGCAAGCCATCGAGCCATTCTTCGAAGGCAAATGGCTGATGGCGTTGGCGCATTTTCAGCAGGCCGAGTGCGCGACTGCCCAATTGCGGAAAGTAGTCCTGCAAGCCTTCGAGCAAACGTTCGAGAAAGCGCCCGGGGTCGCTGTCGCGAGGGCTCAGCCCCAGCCAGAGACTTTGCCAGTGCGCCGGCAGACTCTGACAGAACTCCACCGCCAGCGAACTCTTGCCGAACCCGGCGGGGGCACTGACCAGCAACAGGCGCCCACCGAGCCCGGCCTGCAGGCGCTCGCAAAGGCGTGGTCGCAACACGTAGCCGTCAGGTAATGGCGGGCGAAAAAAACGCCCGTCCAGTGCCGCGACGGCAACGCTTGCGGGACCCGGAAGTGGGGACAGATCAGTCATGGCCGGCTCTTGTTCGAATTGCTGTTGGCGGCGTTGCAGATGTCCGCAGACTAGCCTTAAACGAACCGGTTATGAAGGTCGCTGCTACAAATGGCTACAAAAAGGCTACATCCGGCTGTAGACCCAACCCTGTAAAAACAAAAAAACGCCCCGAACCAGTCGGGGCGTTTTCACGAGGATGCGCCTCGGGTTACCGCAGGTTAGCGAACACCATCCTGACGCAGAGCGGCCGGGGTGAAGTCGCTGGTGGTGGCAGTGAAGCCGAAGTCATACGCACTCTTCTCTTCGTTCTTCATGCCCAGTGCCAGATAACGGCCGGACTGCAGGTCGTAAAGGGTTTCCAGGGCGTACCACGGCACCTGCTTGTCGTAGTAGTTCTCCGCATGCGCTTCGGCGACGCGCCACAGTTGACCACGACCGTCGTAGTGGTCGATCACCGCCGCTTGCCAGGTGTCCTCGTCGATGTAGAAGTCACGCTTGGCGTAGATGTGACGCTGACCTTCCTTGAGGGTCGCCACCACGTGCCAGACGCGACGCAGCTCGTAACGCGCCAGGTCCTGGTTGATGTGGCCGGCCTTGATGATGTCGGAGTACTTCAGCTTCGGATCGTCGAGCTTGTAGCTGTCGGAGGCGATGTACATCTCTTTCTTGCCTTCGAGTTTCCAGTCGTAGCGATCCGGCGCACCGTTGAACATGTCGAGGTTGTCGGAGGTACGCAGACCGTCGGCGGCAGTACCCGGACCGTCATAGGACACTTGTGGCGCACGACGCACACGACGCTGGCCAGCGTTGTAGACCCACGCCGAACGTGGCTCTTTTACCTGGTCAAGGGTTTCGTGCACCAGCAGCACACCGCCGGCCAGACGCGCCGGCGCGGTCACTTTCTGCTTGAAGTAGAACAGGATGTTGCCCGGGTTTTTCGGGTCGTAATCCTTCATCTTGTCGCGGAACACGAACTGATCCTGGAAGTACACCAGGCTGTACGAGCCGTTCGGTTGCGGCGTCGCCTGAGTGACCAGACGGGTCACGCTGCCGCCGCGATAGCGGGTGATGTGGTTCCAGATGACTTCCACACCGGTTTTCGGAATCGGGAACGGTACGGCGGTATCGAAGTTTTCCAGGCCGTTGCCACCAGACACCAGGTTGGTGGTGGTGGCGTTTTTCTTGATCGCGGCGAACACGTCATCCGGCACGGTTGCACCGCGGTGGGACGGATACACCGGCATCTTGAAGGTTTCCGGGTAACGCTTGAACATCGCGTACTGACCCGGTGCCAGTTTGTCCTTGTACTTGTCGACGTCTTTCGCGGTGATGGTGAACAGCGGTTGCTCACTGGCGTATGGATTGGACAGGAAACCCTTGCTGTCGACCGAGCCGGCATTCTTCGGCAACGGCTTCCACGCCGGGATCGAACCGTCGGCGTTACCGGCCATTTCGGCGCCCATCGGCGTCAGGCTCTTGCCCAGTTTGTCGGCTTCGGCAGCAGGCACCGCGGCCATGACGCCGGTCGCCAGCAGCGACAGGCCCAGAACACCGGCGTGGAACAGACTCTTTGTTATTTTCATAAATTCGTTCGTCCTGAAATGCAGTGCTTAGAAGTTCACGCCGAAGCTGAGCGCAACGAAGTCGCGGTCATCCACAGTGGTGTACTTGCCGTCGAAGAAGTTGGTGTAAGCCAGGCTCGCGGTGTAGGTGTTCTGGTATTCGGCATCAACACCCAGGCTGACCGCTTTGCGACCTTCCTCGAAGTTGCCGCCAGGGCCTGGCGAGTAACCGCTGACGTCGTGGGACCAGGCCACGTTCGGCTTGAGGTTCACACCGGCGAAGACGTCGTTGTATTCCCAGATGGCACGACCGCGGTAGCCCCACGACATTGATGTGGTGAAGCCGTCGTTGTCGCAATTGCGGCTGCGGTTGTTCTGCGGCGAACCCGGCCCTGCACCGTTGATGGTGCTGGCGTTGAGAATGTTGGCGCAGGTATTCACACCGCCAGTGGCCGGCAACTCGCCCGGGCCATACACCGGATCGCGGCCATAACGCTTGTCGGAACGGCTTTCCAGCCCGCCGACGTAGGTCGCGCCGACTTCGCCGACGAGGGTCAGACGGCTGGCGCCCATGACCTGATCGAAGAAGTGCGTGAACGTGGTCTGGATCTGGGTGATTTCCTTGCGCTCGTAACCGTGCAGATCCTGACCGGGCACACCATTGAGTATCGAAGCGTTGGTCAGTGCGCCGCCGATCGGACGCACACCGGCGAACAGGATGTCGGTGGAGTTCAGTTGCACCGGCGCGTTCGGACGGTAGCTGATCTCACCGCTCCAAGCGGTACCGGTAGGCAGCGTGGTGGAGAAGCTCAGACCGTAGAGGCGAATGTCTTCAGGGTACTCAATGAAGTAATTCGAGTTGCCCGCGACCAGCAGTGGTGCGAGTGCGGCAAACGGCCCCGGCAGCGCGCGCGCGGTGTTGTAGACCGATTGCGGTGCACCGGTGGCGCTGAAGATCGGCGCACGGCTGTGGTAGTTCATGAAGTAGGCGCCGAACTCGGTGTCGAGCGGCTCGTACATGTACTTGAAGGATGCGCCCCACTGACCGCTGTCGCGGGCATCGCGGTCCGGACCACGGCGCACCAGAACGCCTTCTTCGTTGACGTTGACGCCGTTGGCGGCCAATGGCCCCAGGGCGATGGCCGGGATCTGTGAACGCTTGTTCAGCACGCGCAGGTTGTCGTTGCAACCGTCGGCAACGATGTCCGGCTGCGAGAAGAACGTGCCGCAGTTATCGACGACAGTCTGGTCCCATTCCAGCTGATAGAACGCTTCGGCCGAGAGGTTTTCGGTCAGGCTCTGCGACACATAGAACATGTTGACCGGGATCAGGCCTTCCTTGATCTCGGCGCCCGGACGACGGAATGCAGACACATCGATCGGGTTGATCGAGTTGATGCCACCACCGATGAAGGTACTTTCACCCCAGCTCACCACCTGCTTGCCCAGACGCACGGAACCCGGCTGATCGGCGATCGCGTAGTTGTGGTAGACGAAGGCGTCGAGGATCTGCCCGCCGGACGACTTGGCGCCCTCTTTGCGGCCCGAATCGCTGATGTCCTTGAACTCGCGGCTTTCATCCTTGAGTTCGAAGTCGTACCAGTATTTGCCACGGACGAACACGCCGGTGTCGCCGTATTTCAGTTCAAGGTCATGGATGCCCTTGAAGATCTTCGAAAAGGTTTCGCCGCTCTTGAAGTTGGCGTGGCCATCGTCAGAAGTCTGCGACAGACCATGGCCGCCGTTGTTGACGCCGATGAGGTTCTTGTTCGGGCTCTGGGTAGACCAACTGGCACCGATCGACAGGGACGAGTCGAACTGGCCTTCGATTTCACCGACGTTGAAACTGACGCCGAATGCGGGCCCGGCGAGCGAAGAAGCAAGACTGACTGCCAGAGGCAGTTTCGCCCGGCGCCAGAACTGGTTTACTGAGGTCATCGACGCTACTCCATGTGCATTATTGTTATGGCAGTGAGTACTTTTAAAAACGCCTGAAGGACCGGGTGCCAGAGACAACCCGAAATCACTCCAAAGATGCATCGCCCCGTTTTGTGCGTGTGCCCCGTTCTTAAAAATCCTTGAGCGGACTATAGCCAGCAGGTGGTACTGCTTGATCCCTCTAAAGTGTGATTTGCAGCTGCCAACCACTCTGGAACAGTCCTTTCGCCAGTCCGACAGATGTCGGCACGGCAAGGATGGCCTAATTTTTCGATTTCACAAGCCAAGCGCTTGCTTGGTGGGT
The DNA here is from genome assembly GCF_013363935.1 of Pseudomonas sp. 43A. Lineage (NCBI taxonomy): Bacteria > Pseudomonadati > Pseudomonadota > Gammaproteobacteria > Pseudomonadales > Pseudomonadaceae > Pseudomonas > Pseudomonas sp. 43A. Next base: position 1,501,690 of record NZ_CP054880.1, on the reverse strand, counting down.
CTGGCGCGCCGGTTTCGGCGCGCCAGCAGACACTTAAAGTGTCGAAAGGAAGGTGCTGTTATTGGCCTGCCATTCGGTGATGTCGAGGCGGATGCGCTTCTTGTCGAGCTTGCCGACACTGGTCTTGGGAATTTCGGTAACAAGGGCGATCTGACTCGGAATCGCCCACTTGCTCAGGTGGCCCAATTCCACGAACGGTTTGAGGTGTTCCTTGAGTTCGCGTGCCCCGATCACGTGCCCTTCGCGGATCACCAGCAAGGCAAACGGGCGCTCGCCCCACTGCGGATCGGCGATGCCCACCACTGCTACTTCGCGTACCGCGACGTGACGGCTGATCAGGTCTTCGAGGTCCAGCGAAGAGATCCATTCGCCGCCGGTCTTGATCACGTCCTTGATGCGGTCGCGGATATCGATCACGCCCATGCTGTCGAGCGTGGCGACGTCGCCAGTGTGCAGCCAGCCGCCGGCCCAGAGCTCGGCGCCCTTCTGCGGCTCATTGAAATAACCCTCGGTGAGCCATGGCGCACGCAACACCAATTCGCCTTGGGTTTCGCCGTCGGCCGGGAGAAAGTTACCCTCGGCGTCGACAATCGCCGCTTCCACCAGCGGCCCGGGCACACCGGCCTTGATCCGATAGGTGGTGCGTTCGTCTTCGGTGCCCGCCATCAACTCGTCATTGAGGTGCGCACAGGACACCAACGGACCCGTTTCCGACATGCCGTACGCGGCGGTCAGCTGAATGCCGCGCGCCTTGGCGGTTTCGTAGAGCGTGCGATTGAGCGCGCTGCCGCCAATGACGATTTTCCAGCCGCCGAAATCGGTGCCTTGTGCGCCTTTGGCGTTAAGCAGCATCTGCAAAATGGTTGGCACGCAGTGGGAGAAGGTGACCTTTTCCTTGCGCCACAACTCCACGAGAAATTCCGGATCGTAACGTCCCGGATAAACCTGTTTCAGACCCAACATCGTCGCTACGTACGGTAGACCCCAAGCGTGAACGTGAAACATCGGCGTGATCGGCATGTACACATCGTTGGTGCCAAGCAGGCGCACGCTGTCGATCGAGCCCATGATCGTCGACACGCCCATGGTGTGCAGCACCAGTTGCCGATGGGTGAAATACACGCCTTTCGGGTTGCCGGTAGTGCCGGTGGTGTAGAACGTAGTGGCGACGGAGTTTTCGTCGAAGTCCTGGAAATCGTACTGCGCACTGGCGGCGGCGAGCAGTTGCTCGTACTCGCCGAGCAGATTCGGCAAGTCGGCAGTCTTCTCCGGCAGATCGGTCAGCAGCAGGGTTTTCTCGACCGTGGTCAGGTGCGGTGCGATCGCTTGGTACAGGCCAACAAACTCGCTGTTGACCAGCACAAAGCGGTCCTCTGCGTGGTTCATGGTGTAGAGGATCTGCTCCGGCGACAGACGCACGTTGATCGTGTGAATCACTGCGCCAATCATCGGAATCGCAAACATGCATTCCAGATAACGGTGACTGTCCCAGTCCATCACCGCCACCGTGTCACCGGCCTTCACACCGGCCGCCGTCAGCACATTGGCCAGGCGTGCCACCCGTTCGATCAGCGTCGGGTAGCTGTAGCGCAACTGGTCACGGTAGATGATCTCGCGGGTTTTCTCGTAACGGGCGCCGGACATCAGCAGCCGTTTGATCAGCAATGGATACTGGTAGGCCCCATCGGCCGGGGGAATGACGCGAGTCTGCAACATAAGAATCCCTTTTCTGACTGCACGGTGTTGGCGTAGAGATTGGTACTCTAGAACCCTTATACGCCAGCCAAATCAGCCAAAGGAATGATTTGCAAAGTCGTACAAATGCTAGCTTTGCGCCAGCATTTGCCGGGATTCGCTTTCTATCAGGCAGTTTGCCCTACAGCCTCTTCAGAAGGCGTGCGTGGGAAAACCACCGCAGCGAGGAAGGTCAACGCGCCGAAGCCCGCGAGAATCAAATACAGGCCTACGAAACCTTGGCGCGGTTCGACATAGGAAATCAGCGGAATCGCCGTCGCACTGGCACCGAACGATAAACAGTAACGCAGGGCGAAGACGCGCGATTGCCATTGCGGGGCGACGAAGTTGGCAACCATCGCATCGTTGACTGTTACCTGCCCGAACACCACGAACATGAACGCTGCACCGAGGGCGATGACCGCCCAGCCGTCGGCATAAGCCAGCGCGAACAGCAGCGGTGCCTGGCACAACGTGAGCACTACAAACGGCCATTTCAGGCTGAACCGGTGCAAAACCCGCCCAATACTCAACTGCGCGACCGCGCCAAAGGCATAGGCCAGACTGACCACCACACCGAGGGTTTGCGGCGAGGCGAACAGCTCATGCAAACGCTCCTGAAACAGTTTCGGATACGTCATGGTGGTGGCGTTGAACACCACGCCGCCGGTGGCCGTGGCCAGCGCCAGCACGCCGAACACCATAATCATCGAAATACGCTGCCCGGCGGCTCCCTTGAGAGGCGTGTGCGCACGCTTCGGAATCGGTTCTTCGCGCACCTGCAAGGCGAAGCCAAAACCCAGCACAATCGCCACCGCACCCGGTAACAGAAACGCCGAGCGCCAGCCGAATTGCGCCACCAGCAACCCGGTAATCAGCGCCGAAAACGCCACGCCAAGATTGCCCCACATGCCGTTGATGCCGATTTCGCGGCCACGGTTTTGCGCGTAAGCAACCAACATTGCCGTGCCGACCGGGTGATAGATCGCGGCAAAAATGCCGATCAGGGTCAGGCCGATCACCAGCATGGTCGGGCTGTTGCTCAGGCCGGTGAAAATCGCCGAAGCACCGATGCCGAAGAAAAACACCAGCATCATCTGCCGCCGACTCCAGTGATCGCCCAGCCAACCGGCGGGCAGCGAACAGGCGCCGAAAGCAATAAAGCCTCCCAGCGATAGTCCGATCAGCGTGGCGTAATCGAGACCGAAGGCTTGGGTCATGCCGAGCACGGCGGCGGGAAAAATCAGCATGAACATGTGATCGATCACATGCGCGGCGTTGATGTAGCGGATGACGTTTCTCGATTGATTCATGGCGGCACGCTTTACGTTGTTGTGTGCCGCCTATGCTAAGTTGGCGAAAAAGCGCATTCCTGCCAAAAAAGTCATCGAATCCGACATGTTAATCAGCCACTTCGAACACGGCCCGGTGAGCGCCTATCCCCGGGATTATCTGGACGGCGCGCACCAACCGTTGCATCTGCATCGCGAGGCGCAGTTGTTGTATGCCGTCAGCGGGATCATGCGCGTGGTCACCGAACGCGGGGCGTGGGTTATTCCGCCGAGCCGCGCGGTATGGATTCCGCCAGAGGTGGCGCACGAGATTTTCATGAGTGGCGATGTGCAAATGCGCTCGTTGTTCATCGCTCCCGAGCTGTCACCGGCCAGCCTGCAACAGTGTTGCGTGCTGGCGGTGACGCCGTTGTTGCGCGAGCTGATCCTGCGCGCGGTGCAAGGCCCGCCGCACGCCGACAATCCGTTGATTCAGCAATTGATGCTCGAAGAACTGGCCAGCCTGGAAAACCTGCCGCTGCATATCCCGATGCCCACTGACCGGCGCCTGCAGAACATCTGTCTGGCGCTGCTGCACACCCCGGATCACCCGAACACCCTGGAAGACTGGGCGCAGCAGGTCGGTGCCAGCTCTCGGACATTGGCGCGGCTGTTCCAGCAACAATTGCAGATGAGTTTCAACGCCTGGCGCCAGCAACTGCGCTTGATGGAAGCCCTGCCACGCCTGCTCACCGGGGACAGCGTGCAACGCGTGGCGCGGGATCTGGGTTACGGCAGTGCGCGGGCGTTCAGCGCGATGTTTCGGCGTTTGCTTGGGGAAAATCCTCGGGACTACCTGAATACCCTGAGCAAGCTCAGCGCACTCGTTTAGGAATTCCCCCCTGTGGGAGCGAGCTTGCTCGCGAAAGCAATCTTCCAGTCACCTGTGATGTCGACTGATCCGACGCCTTCGCGAGCAAGCTCGCTCCCACAGTTTGATCGCGTTTTTCAGCTCTTAGTGCATCTCGGTAAACGCGATTTTCACGCCGAGCGCGATCAGCACCGCGCCCATGGTGCGATCGAACCAGTGGCCCATGCGGGCGAAGCCGGCACGCACGCGTTGCTGGCTGAACAGCATCGCGACGAGGCAGAACCACAGGGCTGTTGCGACAGCCAGATAAACCCCGTAACCGGCCTGTATCGCCAGTGGCGTATGAGGGTTGATCACCACCGTGAACAGCGACAGGAAGAACAGCGTGGCTTTCGGATTCAGACCGTTGGTCACAAAGCCCGAGGTGAACGCGCCGCGAGCGGTGCGCACACCGGCCTCTTTGTGCAGATCATCGGTCACGGTTTTCGCCGGTTGCGCACGCAAGGCTTTGAAACCGATGTACAGCAGATAAGCCGCAGCGGCCCATTTCAAGGCGTTGAACAGCACGATCGATTGCGACACGATCAAGCCGATACCGAGCAGCGAATAACCAACGTGGAGGAAAATCGCCGTGCCCACGCCCAGTGCAGTCCAGGTGCCGGCGCGGCGACCGTGGGTCACGCTCTCGCGCACCACCACGGCAAAGTCCGGGCCGGGGCTGGCGACGGCCAACAGATGGATCAGTGCAACGGTCAAGAACTCGGTCCAGTACATGAGGGCTCCTTTCGGCCAAGCGTATCAATTTGTTTCATCTGGTAGGCTCGGCAGATTACGCCCAACGCTCACAGCACAAAAGGTACAGTTGATGACGAACACGCGCCGCGCGGTATTCCTTGATCACCCTTCGCTGGATCTTCGCGATCTGGACCTCAGTCCATTGCGTGATTGTTTCAGCGATTTGCAGTTGTTCGCCCAGACCTCGCCCGAGCAAGTTGCCGAACGCCTGCAAGGCGCCAGCGTGGCGATCAGCAACAAGATCCTGATCGACGCCGCCGCGATGGCCGCCAATCCCGATCTGAAACTGATCCTGATCACCGCCACCGGCACCAACAACGTCGACCTCGCCGCCGCCCGCGCTCAGGGCATCACCGTGTGCAACTGCCAGGGTTACGGCACGCCGTCAGTGGCGCAGCACACGATCATGCTGCTGCTCAACCTCGCCACGCGCCTGGCCGATTACCAGAAAGCCGTCGGCGAAGGTCGCTGGCAGCAGGCGAAACAGTTCTGTTTGCTCGACTATCCGATTGTCGAGCTGGAAGGCAAAACCCTCGGCCTGCTTGGGCATGGCGAACTCGGTGGCGCGGTAGCGCGGCTGGCCGAAGCCTTCGGCATGCGCGTGTTGCTCGGGCAGATTCCCGGGCGCCCTGCTCGCCCGGATCGTCTGCCGCTGGATCAACTGCTGCCACAAATCGATGCCCTCACTCTGCATTGCCCGCTCAACGAGCACACGCGCCACTTCATCGGCGCCCGCGAACTGGCCTCGATGAAGCCCGGTACGTTCGTGGTCAACACCGCGCGTGGCGGGCTGATCGATGAACAGGCGCTGGCCGACGCCCTGCGCAATGGTCATCTTGGCGGCGCGGCCACCGATGTGTTGAGTGTCGAGCCGCCGACGCAGGGCAATCCGTTGCTCGCGGCAGACATTCCACGCCTGATCGTTACGCCACACAACGCCTGGGGCAGCCGCGAGGCACGCCAGCGCATCGTCGGCCAATTGACCGAAAACGCTCAGGCGTTCTTCAGCGGTAAGGCGCTGCGGGTCGTCAGTTGATAAACTGCGGCACTTTTTTTTGAGGAGCAGTTATGGATCCGCGCAGTGAAGTACTGCTTCGTCAGCCCGAGTTGTTTCAAGGTTCGTTGTTGTTGGCCGGTTTGCCCGCCGATGATTTGCTCGGGCGCCTGCCCAACGCATTCGGCTGGTGCTGGCATGCCGGCGATCAAGCCGCACTGGACGCCCGTTTCGAAGGGCGCAGCCATTTTGGCGTGAACATTCCCGAGCGCGAGTTTGACAGCGCCGTGGTGTTTCTGCCCAAGTCCAAAGACCTGACCGATTACATTCTTAATGCCGTGGCCTCACGTCTGGCCGGGCGCGAAGTGTTTCTGGTCGGGGAAAAACGCAGCGGCATCGAAGGCGCGTCCAAGCAGCTCAACCCGTTCGGCAAACCGCGCAAGCTCGACAGCGCGCGTCATTGCCAGCTCTGGCAAGTCACCGTGGCCAACGCCCCTGAAGCGAAATCCCTGGAAAGTCTGGCGCAGACCTATGAATTGCCTTTGGCCGAGGGTCCGCTGAAAGTCATCAGCCTGCCGGGCGTATTCAGCCACGGTCGCCTGGATCGCGGCAGCGCCCTGCTGCTGGAGCACCTGGACAAACTGCCGAGCGGCCACCTGCTCGACTTCGGTTGCGGCGCAGGCGTGTTGGGCGCTGCGGTCAAACGTCGCTATCCGCACAACCAGGTCACATTGCTGGATGTGGATGCGTTTGCTGCTGCCAGCAGCCGTCTGACGCTGGCGGCCAACGGTCTGGAAGCTGAAGTGCTGACCGGTGACGGTATCGATGCCGCGCCGATGGGTTTGAGTGCGATTCTGAGCAATCCACCGTTCCATGTCGGCGTGCACACCGATTATTTCGCAACCGAGAACTTGCTACGAAAAGCGGCCAAACATCTGAAAAACGGCGGCGAACTGCGGCTGGTCGCGAACAGTTTCCTCAAGTATCAACCGCTGATCGAAGAGCATCTGGGCGTCTGTGCAATCAAGGCTGAAGGCAATGGTTTCCGCATCTACCGGGCCAAGCGCGGCTGAAAATTTGTTCTTGCTCAATCGGATTTGCCTAGGCAGAATCCGCTCCGTCCTAGGGGAGTAGTCTCCCACGAGCGCCAAGCTCGTCCGGCATACGTCAACATACTTGATCCTCAGATCATGGCGTATGCGACCCAAGCGTCCGCAACAGACGGATCGCAGGGTTTGACAAGACCTATGACACGCACACCTTACCCGGGGCGGGAAGGCTGTACGTGTCATAGCCGTGTCGACCCGCCCCTTAGGAAATCCTGATGCTGGACTCGTTACTCGTTCCCACCGCAATCGTTGCCTTGGCCGAAATCGGCGACAAGACGCAACTGCTCGCGCTGATTCTCGCCGCTCGCTTTCGCAAACCCTGGCCGATCATTGCCGGTATTGTCGCCGCGACCCTGGCCAACCACGCAGCAGCCGGTGCGGTCGGCGCCTGGTTCGGCAGTTTCTTCTCGAATGCGACACTGCACTGGATTCTCGCCGCAAGCTTTACGGCCACAGCGCTGTGGACGCTGGTGCCGGACAAAATGGATGACGATGAAACCAGCACCGCACGCAAGTTCGGGCCGTTCCTGACCACGCTGATTGCGTTCTTCCTGGCTGAAATGGGCGACAAAACTCAGGTTGCTACGGTGATGCTCGCGGCACAATACCCGGATCTGTGGCTGGTGATTATCGGTACCACCGCTGGGATGTTGATTGCCAACGTGCCGGTGGTATTGGCGGGTAACTTCGCCGCAGACAAGCTGCCGTTGACCCTGATCCGTCGCCTCGCGGCTTCGGCATTCATGATTCTGGCAATCGTCGCGGTGTACAAAGCCATGCAGAGTAGTGGCTGGGTGTGACGGCGTAAGTCGATAGACCGCGTCAGCGTTCTTCGTCGGAACGCCGCCCGCAGACAGGCTCGCTCCCACAATGGAATGCATTTCAAAGTGGGAGCGAGCCTGCTCGCGAATGGGCCATCAGCCTCGCTGCAAAACCATCAGGATTTCGGCGCTTGTTCGTACAGCGGCATCACCTTCGGAATCGCCGCCTGCAGCGAAGCAATCCGGCTGGCCGAGGCCGGGTGGGTGCTCATGAACTCCGGCGGCGCGCCTTCCGACGCCTTGCTCATCTTGTTCCACAAGGTGATCGCGGCGTTCGGGTTGTAACCGGCGCGTGCGGCCAGCTCAAGACCGATCAGATCGGCTTCGTTTTCATTGGCACGGCTGTTCGGCAGGGTCATCCCGTAGTTAGCCACGGTGTCGGCCAGCGCCAGACTGTCCTGACCCAGACCGAGCAACGCACCTGCGCCTTGTTTGGCCATTTCAATCCCGTAGGCCTTGGACATCGCTTCACGACCATGCTCGCGCAGGGCGTGGGCGATTTCATGGCCCATGACCGCAGCGATTTCATCGTCGGTGAGTTTCAGGCTGTCGATCAGCCCGGTGTAGAAAATGATCTTGCCGCCCGGCCCGCAGTTGGCGTTGAGCTCATCGCTCTTGATCAGATTGACTTCCCACTGCCATTGCGCCGCATCCGGACGGAAGTTCGGCGCCTGGGCGATCAAGCGATTGGCAATTGCCTGAACCCGTTTGGCCTCAGGACTGGTCTTGTCCAGCACACCCTTGCTGGAGGCTTCACCGACAGTCTTCTGATACGACTGGGCATACATCTGGTCGACCTCTTGCGAGGACAGCATGCTGAACATGTACTGCTTGCGCTCCACACCCACGGCACCGCCGCTGGTGGTGTTGACCGACTGACAACCGGCCAGCAACAGCGCTGCGCTCAGTGCACTTACAACCAATGTCTTGTTCATTCAAAAGCTCCCTGAAAACCTGTCGCGTATCCTAGGCGGGTAATTGTATCGGCGCCAGATACAACGGACGTGTTACACGGTCTTTCAGACGCTTTCCACCCTGACTGTCGTAAAAAATTCACACCACCTGCCCTGCCGCTTGCAACAGCGTCGTGCACTGATCCATTTGCGACATCGGCTGGCAATTGCACCTGCTCACACTCATGGCCCAATGCCGGCTGCCGATACATCAGCGCAGACGTCCTCTTGCGTGCGGAGCTCCCATGAAGTTCAAGTCGATCCAGTTTTCCGTTGCGGCCCTCGCCGGCGCCATCGTACTTAGCGTGGTGGCCGCGCTGGTGCTGTATGCGCTGTTCTCCGGTGCGCGCACGCAAGAAATGGTGCAACAGCGCACCCAGGCGCAGTTCGAACAAGTCATCGAACAGCGCCTGACCTCGCTGGCGCAAACCCAGGTCAGCCAGATCCAGCGCGAGCTCGAAGCGCCACTGCTGATTGCCGGCGGACTGGTACGGGTCAACGCCCTGCTCGGCACACCGGGCGTCGATGGCCAGCCGCGCCTGAGCGTCAGCCGCGAGCAGTTGATCAGCCTGATCAAGGAAAACGTCGAAAAAAACCCGAAGATTCTCGGCACCTACATCGGCTGGGAGAGAAACGCCCTCGACCACAATGACGCGGCTTATGTCGGCACCAGCGTGGTCGGTATCGACGCGGCCAACGGGCGTTTCCTGCCGTGGTGGTTCCGCAACGATGACGGCACCCTAGGCCTGGACAAACTGGTCGACGTCGACGACCAGAAAACCCTGTCCACCGGCGTGCGCGCCAGCGAGTACTACCTGTGCTCGAAAGAGAGCAAAAAATCCTGCGTGATCGATCCGGCGCCGTACAAAGTCGGCGACAAGATCGTCATGCTCGCCTCCTTTATTGAACCGATCCTGCTCGACGGCGCCTTCCAGGGCATCGTCGGCGCCGACCTGTCGGTGAACTTCATTCAGGAAATGCTCCTCGGTGCCAACCAGAAGTTGTACAGCGGCGCCGGGCAAATGGCCCTGATCGGTGGCAACGGACGGATCGTCGCGTACACAAAAGACCCGAGCAAATTCGGTGAAAAAGTCAGCGACATCCTCGACACCGAGCAGACCGCCAACCTGGCCAATCTCAAACGCGGTGAAGTGACTTATTCGGTCAACAAGGACAAGGGCCGCATCGAGTTGTACCTGCCGTTCGGTATCGGCCAGACCGACGCACGCTGGACATTGATGCTGCAATTGCCGCTCAACGCGGTGATGGCCGACCTGCAAAAGCTGCAGAGCGATCTGGAGGTCCAACGCAAATCCGACACCTTCGGCATGGCCATGGTCGGTCTGCTCATCGCCGGCCTCGGCCTGCTGGTGATCTGGCTGGTCGGCCACGGCATCGCCCGACCGCTGAAGCAAATGGTCGCGATGCTCAATGACATCGCTCAGGGCGAAGGTGATCTGACCCGACGTTTGAGCAGTGATCGCAGCGATGAACTCGGCTCGATCGCCAAGGGCTTCAACACCTTCCTCGCCAAGTTGCAGGCGATGATCACCCAGGTGGTGACGTCGGTGCAGAGCGTCAGCGATTCCTCGGAGCACACCGCCGACATCGCCATTCGCACCAACATCGGTATCCAGAAACAAATGGCTGAGATCGATCAGGTCGCCACGGCGGTGCAGGAAATGACCGCCACCGCGCAGGACGTCGCGCGTAATGCGACGCAGGCGGCACAAGCGGCCAGTCATGCCGATCAGGCAGCGAGTCAGGGCATGCAGATTGTCCGCGATACGTCCAATTCGATCGGCGTGTTGGCGCTGGAAATCGGCAAAGCTGTAGATGTGGTGCAGACCCTGGCCAAGGACAGCGAAAACATCAACGCCATCCTCACGGCGATTCGCAGCATCGCCGAGCAGACCAATCTGCTGGCCCTGAACGCGGCGATCGAAGCGGCGCGTGCCGGCGAGCAGGGTCGTGGTTTTGCCGTGGTGGCGGACGAAGTGCGCAATCTGGCGCAGAAAACCCAGAAAGCCACCGAAGAAATCCAGACCATGATCCAGCAACTGCAGCAGGGCACTCGCGATGTCGTGCGGGTCATGGAAGACAGCCAGAACCGTACAGACGAAAGCGTGCAGCACGCGGCGAAAGCGGCCCAGGCGCTGGAGACGATCACGCAGGCGGTGTCGGTGATCAACGACATGAACACGCAGATCGCCAGTGCGGCCGAAGAGCAGAGCGCGGTGGCCGATGACATCAATCGCAACGTGATCAACATCGGACAAGTGGCCAATGAGGTGGCGGGCGGTGCGGATGAATCGAGTTCGGCGAGTGCGGACCTGACCAAACTGGCGGAACAGCAGCGGCGGTTGATCAATCAGTTCAAGGTTTAGTGATCTATTAGCGCAAGGTGACTTTCAGTCAGGCCATATAACCGTCCTTGCGCTCATCAACCACCCGCCTACTTGATAAAAAGATCCGCACTGACAATCGGTGACGGATTGCCTGCTTCATCCGTAGCAAAAGTGCAATAACGCACGTTATGTGTTTTGGTTATGGTCATCTCTTGACTGAACAGAGAGTAACCACTCTGACTGTGGCAGTCGGTTGCATCGAGCACACCATACTTAAAATAGGATTTGATATTTTCGTTAAGCCGGACGGATGTCCCCACCTGCCATTCAGTCCCGCTATCGAATGTAGAAATCTTCGGCACCTGAACCGGAGCCGTATTATCTATTTGGCGCAACTGAACCGTCGCATAATGCGGGTATGGCCAGTCTGGCTGGCCATACCGTTTACCGATAACGCAAATAGCCTGGACGCCTTCACTGTTATCGACAGCCAATCCTGTCAGGGGTTGATTGACCACCTTGACTGCCTCGCCATACCCTTCTGACCGTTCACACTGGATGGAACTGGCAGCACCCGTTTTGTAGCGAACAAATTCATAGCTGTCTTCAATCCTCAGATTCCATTTGGCCGGTCGTAACTGACCGTCACTTTCCAGAACCTCGGAGCGCGTCGACCACGATCCTGTTCGCAGCAGTCGAACTCCGGTACCCGGATCAAGTTTACTCAAGTCCAGGGTATTATCAGCTCGAAGCGCCGCCAGAATGCCATCCACCGCATTGGTATAAACACCCTCAGGTCGACTGATCAATCCGGACCCGGTTATTTCACAGGGGCGGGCATACCCGCAACCGGAATACTCAGCAGCGGTTGTTGTCGACAGCACACCGATTACACGGTTGCTACCCTTGGTAAAGACAGGTGACCCCGAAGAGCCTCCAGAAACGCCAATGCAGTCATTGGCGCGTGCCTTTGGCCAAAACCACGGTAGCTCAGGCCTGATCGGAAAGTCGCTTTCGAAAACAGCCACAGGCGGCTGTGATGAACAAATTGAATGCCGTAGATAATGATCAGGAAAAAAACCCTCAGGAATATGTACAAGGTCAATGTCAACATCGGAGGTTTCAAAGTTTTTTAAAACGGCAGGCTTAATGCCTCGCGAGCGAAGTTCGCCATAGGTAACGTCCAACTGCAACAACCCGATATCCGCACCTTTCATACTCGAATAAACAATACGATTTATGGAATATCTATAATGATCACGGACATTGTCATAAAAATAAGCGGGGATAAAAAAATAATTCGGTGATACCGGCATGTCTATAACGACATCATTACTACCTATCATACTGGCGTCACGAGCACAGTGATCAGCAGTGATAATAAGAGCAGGTTGATCAGATTTTGGCGTCGCGTTGCTCGCCACAAGTGTTGCCGTGCATTCCCACCCCGTGGAACCGGCCGTACCTCTCATTTTACCGACAGCAAAGAATCGCTCTGATCCCGTCGCGGTAGCTGATAACAATGGAGGTAGCTCAGACGAGGACAATACGTTACGGGCCGTACTGGATATAATCATGCTACCCGCATAACTTGTATCAAACCAAAGGCTCACGTACACCGTTGCAAGCAGATAATTCCTGAACAGCTTGGCAAGTAGACGGATAACACTCATGGAAAGCATTCCTTTTTATACTTACTGAAATCGTAGAATTTCAAGTACCGCAGGAGGAATACGCGTGTTAGTCCCATATTGTCTACTGTCAGAAATTACAGGTAGCTGGCTTTTCTGGACAACGCAGCTACCGCTTGTCGAACATCAGACAGGCAATATCAAATGCCTTCAACCCGGAGTCAGACACTCGGGCCCATTGAGCTTTGGATCATTGATCAGGTTTGCCAGCACCCGCTCGCGCAAGGCCGCCGGTTCGCTGGCCAGCAACCCCTGCAACACATGTAGCGGCGTCTCGGGATCGAGCCACGCCACCTGCCCGGCCTCATCGAGAATCAACGGCCGGCGCTGACTCGAAGCCGGCTGCGTAATCACTGCCGTGCTCAACCACACCTGCTCCTGCACCGGATAAGCCTCCCAGATCGCCGCAAAAAACAGTGATGAGCCCTCCCCCGGCGTCAGCCAGAACGGACGCTTGCGCTGCGTCCCGCGCCATTCGTAAAAGCCGTTGGCCGGCAGCAGACAGCGACGCTGGCGCAGCGCCTCACGAAACATCGGCTGCTCGGCCACGGTTTCCGCACGGGCATGCGCCGGGGTTTTCGACAGATCGGTCAGCCACGGCGGCGTCAGCCCCCAACGGGCGCGCGCCAGGGTGTGCTGGCCGTCTTCAGCGGCGCGCAGCATCAACACCGAATCATTGGGGGAAATGTTCCACTGCGCCTGCTGATCGGCGGGAAAACCTGGCAGGGCCGCGAAATCGCGGTTCCAGCGAAACAGGGCATAACGTCCACACATGGGGCAACACGACTCTGAAGTAAAACGAAGCGCAGCCTAACAGACCAGCGTCCCGGGGAAGCTCTCCGGCTCATCGCCGGGCAGCGGCAGCGCGGCATTGTACGCGGTGATCAGCTCGCGGGCGTATTCGGCCTGATCGTTATCCACAGACAAGCCCAACAGACCGAAGATCGGCAGCTCGCCCGTTCCACCGAGCAAATCGCGACCAATCAAGTGCGCCTCGATGCCTTCGCTGGCGAGCATGCCCTTGAGCATTTCACCTTCCATCAGGTTTTCCGGCTCATAGATTCGCTGCATGGGCGCGCCTCACTCGTTTTCGCTGAAGACTTCCAGATGCCATTCCTCTCCATGAACCTGCAATACAAACGTGATCGGCCGACAACACACCTGACAGTCCTCGATGTAAGTCTGATCTCCACCGGACAGGTCCAGCGTCGTCTCTACTACTTCCCCACAATAAGGACATTCGTAATCAGCGGTTTCCAGCATCGCGGTCTCCCAAGTGACTTGTGCGTATAATCGCCGGTCTATTTGCAGGGCTATTTTTGTCTGGCTACTTTTTCAGACCGTGCCCCGCGGGTTTTCGATCAAAACCTTTACTTACCCTAGCCGTTTCCAACAAGAGAGCATGATGGGCGAATTCGATGCCATCCGACCTTACGACGACAGCGAAGTACCTGTGGTACTGGCAAGACTGCTCGGCGACAAGGCGTTTCTAGATATCCTCACCCACTTCCGCTTCCCGCGTTTTGCCGGCGCCTTCGGCTGGATGCTCAAACCACTTATAGCCCATCGGCTGCGTCGTGAGTTCGCCGACGTGACCTCGGTGGCGACGTTGCAGGACAAGGTCGAGTCCTACGTCGACCACACCATCGAGCGCGCCACCGACGGCGTGACCTACACCGGTGTCGAGCAATTCAAGTCCGGCAGTGCCTATCTGTTCATCGCCAACCACCGCGATATCGTCATGGACCCGGCCTTCGTCAACTACGCCGTGTACCACGCCGGCCTGCCAACGCCGCGCATCGCGATTGGCGACAACCTGCTGCAGAAGCCGTTTGTCAGCGACCTGATGCGCCTGAACAAGAGCTTTATCGTTCATCGTTCGATCACCGGCCGTCGCGAGAAAATGGCCGCGTATCAACTGTTGTCGGCGTACATCAACCACTCGATCCGTAACGATTGTGCGTCGATCTGGATCGCTCAGGCCGAAGGTCGGGCGAAGGACGGCGACGACCGCACCGAGTCAGCGATCCTCAAGATGTTCCACATGAGCCGCAAGGACGAACCGTTCGGCGAAGTCATCCGCTCGCTGAACGTCACCCCGGTGTCGATCAGCTACGAATATGACCCGTGCGACCAGGCCAAGGCCCGCGAGCTGTACATCCGCGCCACCACTGGCACCTACGCCAAGGCGCCGGGCGAGGATGACGTGAGCATTGCCAAAGGCATCACCGGCTACAAGGGCCGCGTGCACGTGAACTTTGCCGCGCCGATCACCGAGCTGTTCGAAGACACCAAGCAATTGGCGATCGAAATGGACAAGCAGATTCTCGGCGGTTACCGCTTGTTCCCGGTGCATTACCTGGCCTATGCGCAGTGGGCTGACGCCGATCCGCAACTGAGCGTGCCGAAAGCTGCCGAGGTGTTTCCGGCGGATGAACTGGCCAAGGCGCAGGAAGAATGGCAGAGCCGACTGGACGCTTGCCCGCAAGAGCATCGTCCGTATCTGGTGCTGCAATATGCGACGCCGGTGCGTAATCAGTACCGGGTCAAGGCTGGGCTACCGTTGTAAACGGTTGCCAGCAGACGCAAAAACGGCGCCTCCGGGCGCCGTTTTTTTATGCCTGAAGCATTTAGAAGCGCGTGCTGATCCAGGAAACGATCAGGGCCAGCCCGAGGCAAGCAAAACCAAAACGATAGAAAAACCGGTTCATGCGCAAGGTCGCCCAATCCAGGATTGGCTCGGCATTCGGCTGCGCCTGACGCTGGGCGGCAATGCTGGCCATCGCGCGCTGTTCACGGCGGCGGGTGGCGTGCAGCAGCCAACTGCCCGGAAACGCCAACAACAACGCCAGCAAGTTGATCAACTTGGCGGGATGGGCGGTAAACAGCGTCATCAAGTGCAGCGACATCACAGACCTCTATCTGAACCGGTATGGCAGGCGCCAGATCGACGACCGCGGCGCGGATTCTACCGAAACCCGAGTGCCCTGCCCCAGGCTTTGCGACAAATTACCTGACAATCGACCGATGGCTGTCCTGTGTCACGGCTTCGTCATGTGGATGCACCAAGATGTGCGCCTCGAAACGCACATGGAACGCGACATGCTTCACGCTGAAAACCAGGATCGTCTGTACCTCATCACCCCCTACGACGAACAACAGAGCCTCGTCGGCAGCCTTGCCTTCAATGTTCAGGACCGCCATTGGCTGGTGTATTGCGCACTCGGCGGGCATCAGCATGCAGATTTGCCTGAGACTGACTTGCTGACGGGCGTTAGCGTGCTCGACTTCTATTCTCAGGCGGCCTGAAAAAAGCAAAAGCACCCTCACCCTAGCCCTCTCCCGGAGGGAGAGGGGACTGACCGAGGTGTTTATTCGAGATACATCGACCTGAAAAACTCGAGTTGAACTCCGGTTCTGAAAAGCCCCCGATCGGCTCCCTTTCCCCCTCGCCCCTTGGGGGAGAGGGCTGGGGTGAGGGGGTAAGATTTCAGGCCCCACAAAAAAGCCCGAAACCATCACTGGCCCCGGGCTTTTTCATATCCGCCGAAAACTTACTCAGCCAGAACCTGACCCACCGTCGGATCCTTGAACAGACGCGTCAGCGCATCGCTCAACACATCGCTGACCAGTTTGGTGTTGGTTTCCTGGTTCGGCGCCATACCGAATCGCTGATCCAGCGAAGCGCCGTAACGGCCGCTGTAACGGCGGTTGGCGTTCTGCACGTCGGAGCGGAAGGTCGCGCCGATGGTCGCTTCGGTCACGTACATGCCTTCTTTCGGCGACTGATACTTCAGTTCGGCCAACGTCACGGTCAACTGCGGCGCGTTCGGCGCGTTGTTGGTCGGGGTGAAACCGAGCAAACGCACGGCAGCTTCAGCCTGGGCTTGCAGCTTCGGCAGGATCTGCTCGCGCTGCACGGTGATGGCACTGGTTTCCGGGTACAGGCCGCCACGGGTGCCCAAGGTTGGCGACGGACGACCGTCTACTACACGCACAACAACAGGCTGGCCACGACCGACCGCTGGCAGCTGGGTGGTCAGCTTCGGCTCCGGGTTCAGTTGTTGCGGGCTGTGGGCGCAGCCGGCCAGGGTCAAACCGGCCACAGTGATCAAACCGAACAACAGGCGTTGCAACATGCTCTTCTCTCCAGAATCAGGCACAAACAGGCCGGCAGTATAGCGGTGGGCCACTGCGGGTAACCAGCGCCCGACAGTGAATACTGAAATGTCTGACAAACCTGTGGGAAAGCGGTTCCTGTCACAGATTATTCACCCGCCATACACCTTCACGTCACGGCGCATTGGCAACCTTGCAATCAGTCCCCCACAAGGTACTCAACCATGCGTTATCTGATCTCGTTGTTCGCGCCACGCCCGTTGCACCGCAGCTTCGCCCTGCTCGATCGCAACGGCCATTGCCAGGCTTTCAAGCAGTGCAGCCTGCAGCCAATGGGTGACGGTTGGGTGGAAATCGAAGAAATCCGCCTCAACTGGTTGCACCAGCCACTGCCCGCCAGCGCCCGCGTCATAGCGTCGCAGCCCCGTGCACGGGCGCAAGCGATGTTGAGCATCTGACCGGATGCCTAATAAAAGTCATTAAACACGAGCAACTGCCCGCATTTCTTCGATACAATCTCCCCCCGATTATAAGGACGTCTCCTGATCGGGCCCCGCAACAGCGTCAATGCGCATGCATCGACACCCAAAATCGCCCACAGAGAGCCGCCCACACAGATCGAGTGAAGTTGGCGCGCTTGCCTGTTCTTCCGGCAAAAACCCCGCTTTTCGCGAATCTGCAGAGCTGTCATGACGCTCGGCCACCGCGTTGTTTTGCCTTTGCGGGCAAGGTGCCAGGCCTGGACAGCCCTTTTTTGAGGTTCACGTCTTCAAAAGAGCGTGAAAAAAACGGGTTTTCACAACTTCACAAGAGTGTGGCGAGCAAATGAAAAGTTTTGCGTCTGAACATGCACCATTAGCGTCTGAAACAGCCCAACGACACAGGACCGGGTATACCTCGAATATCGGAGCCTGAAGCCTGTCCGCTACGGATTTGGTTGCACAAAAACGGATGTCTCGACCATAAGTCGAATTGCCAGCTGCGTGCTGAAATGAGTTCATGGAGCTCTTGAAAGCCAAGCCGCATACATCCGTCGAAGTTGCGAAAAATTGCGAAGATTCGGACATGGCGAACCTGACCACGGATAGCCCGGACATCACTGACCTGTCCCGGAACGCCTGGCAGCCATGCCGACAATTTGGT
The DNA here is from genome assembly GCF_013363935.1 of Pseudomonas sp. 43A. Lineage (NCBI taxonomy): Bacteria > Pseudomonadati > Pseudomonadota > Gammaproteobacteria > Pseudomonadales > Pseudomonadaceae > Pseudomonas > Pseudomonas sp. 43A. The sequence continues at coordinate 1,483,841 of NZ_CP054880.1, read as the reverse complement.
GCTGCAGATTTTGGAGACGCGTTAAATGGCGCATAACGAAGCAGTCGACGTAGTACTGGTTGGGGCCGGCATCATGAGTGCCACCCTTGCCGTACTGCTCAAAGAGCTCGACCCCGCGATCAAGCTGGAAGTCGTCGAGCTGATGGATTCCGGTGCTGCGGAGAGTTCCAACCCGTGGAACAACGCCGGTACCGGTCACGCTGGCCTGTGCGAGCTGAACTACACGCCGCAAGCCGCCGATGGCACCGTCGACATCAAGAAAGCCGTGCACATCAACACCCAGTTCGAGGTGTCGAAGCAGTTCTGGTCGTACCTGACCAAAAAAGGCACCTTCGGCTCGTGCAAATCCTTCATCAGCCCGGTGCCGCACCTGAGTTTCGTCCAGGGCGACTCAGGCGTGTCCTTCCTCAAGTCGCGCTTCGACGTGCTGCACAAGCATCACGCGTTCGCCGACATGGAGTACACCGAAGACAAGGCCAAGATGGCCGAGTGGATGCCGCTGATGATGCCGGGCCGCTCGCCGGACGAAGTCCTCGCCGCGACCCGCGTGATGAACGGCACTGACGTCAACTTTGGCGCCCTGACCAATCAGTTGCTCAAGCACCTGACCAGCGCTCCCGATGCTCAAGTCAAATACTGCAAGCGCGTGACCGGCCTCAAGCGTAACGGCAGTGGCTGGACCGTCAGCATCAAGGACGTCAACAGCGGCAGCAGCCGTGAAGTCGACGCCAAGTTCGTCTTCCTCGGTGCCGGTGGCGCTGCCCTGCCGTTGCTGCAGGCTTCAGGCATCGAGGAAAGCAAAGGCTTCGGCGGCTTCCCGATCAGCGGCCAGTGGCTGCGCTGCGACAACCCGGAAGTGGTCAAACAGCACCAGGCCAAGGTGTACAGCCAGGCCGCTGTGGGTTCGCCACCGATGTCGGTGCCGCACCTGGACACCCGCGTGGTCGACGGCAAGAAATCCCTGCTGTTCGGGCCATACGCCGGTTTCACCACCAAGTTCCTCAAGCACGGTTCCTTCATGGACCTGCCGCTGTCGGTTCGCGCCGGCAACATCGGGCCGATGCTGGCCGTGGCGAAAAACAACATGGACCTGACCAAGTACCTGGTCAGCGAAGTGATGCAATCGATGGAACAGCGTCTGGATTCCCTGCGCCGTTTCTACCCGGAGGCGAAAGCCGAAGACTGGCGCCTGGAAGTGGCCGGCCAACGGGTGCAGATCATCAAGAAAGACCCGAAAAAGGGCGGCATCCTGCAGTTCGGTACCGAACTGGTTGCGGCCAAGGACGGTTCCCTCGCCGCCCTGCTCGGCGCTTCGCCGGGTGCGTCGGTGACCGTTTCGATCATGCTCGAACTGATCGAGAAGTGCTTTCCGGCCAAGGCCAAAGGCGAGTGGTCCGGCAAACTGGCGGAAATCTTCCCGGCCCGTGAAAAGGTGCTGGAAACCGATGCTGCGCTGTATCGCAAGATCAACACGCAGAACAACATCGCGCTGGAACTGGTTGAAGAAAGCAGCGAGACCCCAAGCTACGCTTGATCTTGCCGCATAAAAAACGCCCCGTACTCAGTGAGTGCGGGGCGTTTTTTTATGCTTGGGAAAAGTCTCAGGTGCGGGACTTTTCGATCAGCTCGATGTATTCCGGGGCGTTGCGCTGATCGGCGATCAGCTCAACGAAGGTCTTGCCCTGTTCGTCCTTGCCATCGACGTCGTAGCCAGCCGCAACGAAGAAGCCCAAGAAGCGTTCGAAGTCATCGATGCGCAGGCCACGGTAAGCCTTGATCAGTTTGTGCAGCGACGGCGACGTGGCGTCGACCGGTTCAAAATCGAGGAACAGCTTGATCTGCTCATCGCCGATCTCGTCACCAATCACTTGTTTCTTATCTTTACGCATTGCCGACTCCAGCTCGCAGACATGACACGGGGCGGGCAGTTTACCCCTGCCCGGCCGCCCGGCTCAACGCGATCGCACCGCCCCGGTGTGCAAATCGGCCCAGATATGACCGTTGGCGTAACTGAGGAATTGCACATACACGGTGTCATTGCGCAGCAGATCGATAATCACACGGTATTGGGCCTGTGGATAAAACAGTGTGAGGGTTTTGCTCTTGTCGTCATAAACCGGCTTTTTCAGGCTTTTGCTTTCGCCGTCGAAATTGACCAGCACCTGGGTGATCGTCGCGCCCTTGCTCAGGGACTTGCCCTTGAGGCGGATCATCAATGGCGAGGTGACCGGAATCGGCTGCTGATTGGACTGGCGTTGTGCGCCGACGACCACCGAGTAATCGGTGACCTGCAGAAGTTGCTGCTGCTCGGGCTCGGCATCGCGCACGGTCAGATCGTCCGGCGGCAGAAACTGGCTGTGCATCGGCGCGGCGGAAAGAGGCAGGCTGAAGATCAGGAAAAGCGCGGCGAGGCTGCGGATCGAGAGGCTCATGACGGGCTCCGGAGGGCGGGGCCGAGCACTCTAGCATGGGATTAAAAGCAAAAGATCGCAGCGTTCCGCAGCTCCTACGGGTTTACATCAATCCCATGTAGGAACTGCCGAAGGCTGCGATCTTTTGATCTTGTTTACATGCCTTTAACGGCAAAGATCCCGTTGGCGTTGCGCCAGTAACCTTTGTAGTCCATGCCGTAACCGAAGATGTAACGGTCGATGCACGGCAGGCCGACGAAATCGGCTTTCAGGTCAGGACGCGCCTTGCGGTCGTGATCTTTGTCGATCAGTACGGCGGTGTGCACTTTGCGCGCGCCGGCGTGTTTGCAGAAGTCGATGATCGCGCCGAGGGTGTGACCTTCGTCGAGGATGTCGTCGATGATCAGCACGTCGCGGTCGATGAACGAGACTTCCGGCTTGGCTTTCCAGAACAGGTCGCCACCGCTGGTTTCGTTGCGATAACGGGTCGCGTGCAGGTAGGACGCTTCCAGCGGGAATTGCAGATGCGTCAGCAGCTTGCCGGAGAAGATCAGGCCGCCATTCATCACGCAGAACACCACCGGGTTGCTGTCAGCCAGTTGCTCGTTGATTTGTGCACCGACGCGGGCGATGGCCGCCTCGACTTCAGATTCGGTGTACAGGCAGTCAGCCTCTCGCATGATTTGACGGATATGCTCGAGATCAGCGGACATGGCGCTCTCCAGGGGGTTCGATTTCGGAAAAGCGGGCAAAGGTACGCATCCCGCGAGGTCGAATCAAGCATTTGTGGACTAACGTACAGAATGTCCTATAGGACATCACCCTCGGATAGATTAATCTAGGCCGGTTTTTTTGCCCGCCGCCGGAGTTTTTCCATGCCCATCCTCGAGATCCGCCATCCGCTGATCCGCCATAAACTCGGCCTGATGCGCCGCGCTGACATCAGCACCAAGAATTTCCGTGAGCTCGCTCAGGAAGTCGGCGCCCTGTTGACCTATGAAGCTACCAAAGATTTGCCGCTGGAGTCCTACGATATTGCAGGCTGGTGCGGCACCGTGTCGGTCGAGAAAATCGCCGGCAAAAAGATCACCGTCGTGCCGATCCTGCGCGCCGGTATCGGCATGCTGGAAGGCGTGCTGAGCCTGATCCCGGGTGCCAAGGTTTCCGCTGTGGGCGTTGCCCGTAACGAAGAAACCCTGCAAGCGCACACCTATCTGGAAAAACTGGTTCCGGAAATCGACGAACGGTTGGCGATGATCATCGACCCGATGCTTGCCACCGGCAGCTCCATGGTTGCGACCATTGATCTGTTGAAGAAAGCCGGCTGCAAAGACATCCGCGCGATGGTGCTGGTTGCCGCACCGGAAGGCATTGCTGCCGTAGAAAAGGCTCACCCGGACGTGACCATCTACACCGCGTCCATCGATGAGCGCTTGAACGAGCACGGTTACATCATCCCAGGGCTTGGCGACGCCGGTGACAAGATCTTCGGCACCAAGCAGAAGGACGCGTGAGCATGCAGCAAGAGTTCAACGATCCGCTCTGGCGCACGGTGCTGTCCGGCGCCCAGATGCTGTTCGTGGCTTTCGGCGCCCTGGTGCTGATGCCGCTGATCACGGGCCTGGACCCGAACGTGGCACTGTTTACCGCAGGTCTGGGGACGATTCTGTTCCAGATCGTCACCGGGCGTCAGGTGCCGGTGTTTCTGGCGTCGAGCTTCGCTTTCATCACCCCGATCATTCTCGCCAAGGGCCAGTTCGGCCTCGCCGCGACCATGGGCGGTGTGATGGCGGCCGGTTTCGTCTACACCTTCCTCGGCCTTGCCGTGAAGATCAAAGGCACCGGTTTCATCGACCGTCTGCTGCCACCGGTGGTGATTGGCCCGGTGATCATTTCCATCGGCCTGGCCATGGCGCCGATTGCCGCGAACATGGCGATGGGCAAGGCTGGTGACGGTTCTGAACTGATCCATTACCAGACCGCGATGCTGATCTCGATGCCGGCGCTGCTGACCACGTTGATCGTGGCGGTGTTCGGCAAAGGCATCTTCCGCCTGGTGCCGATCATCTCCGGTGTGCTGGTCGGTTTTGCTATGGCGTTCTATTTCGGTGTGGTCGATACCGCGAAGATTGCCGCTGCGCCATGGTTTGCGATCCCGCACTTCACCGCGCCGGAGTTCAACTGGCAGGCAATTCTGTTCATCGTTCCGGTGGCGCTGGCCCCGGCCATTGAGCACATCGGCGGCGTGATTGCCGTCGGCAGCGTGACCGGTCGCGACTATCTGAAGAAGCCAGGCCTGCATCGCACCCTGCTCGGTGACGGCATTGCCACCACCGCTGCCGGCATGTTCGGTGGTCCGCCAAACACCACCTACGCGGAAGTGACGGGCGCAGTGATGCTGACCAAGAACTACAACCCGAAAATCATGACCTGGGCGGCAATCTTCGCTATCAGCCTGGCGTTCATCGGCAAATTCGGCGCGCTGCTGCAAAGCATTCCGGTGCCGGTGATGGGCGGGATTCTGTGCTTGCTGTTCGGTTCGATCGCAGCGGTGGGCATGAACACCCTGATCCGTCACAAGATCGATCTGGGCGAAGCGCGCAATCTGGTGATCGTCTCGGTGACGCTGGTGTTCGGGATTGGCGGTGTGCTGGTCGGCACCGGCACAGGTCCGGACGACTTTGGCCTCAAAGGCATCGCGCTGTGCGCGGTGGTGGCGATTGCGCTGAACCTGATTCTGCCGGGCAATGACGGCTGGAAGAACAAGAAGGCGGATGAGCCGCTGATCTGAACATTTAGATCTTCATCGCCTGACAGATAGCTATCGCGAGCAGGCTCACTCCTACAAGGTCAACGCAATACCTGTAGGAGTGAGCCTGCTCGCGATTTGCTTTTAGAGGGCCAGCGGCGCTCGTTCGCAGAGGGTTGCCAACGCCTTAGCCCATTGCCGGTCGTCATTCAGGCACGGCACCAGCACCAACTCCTCGCCCCCTGCTTCGCGGAACTGTTCCTTGCCGCGATCGCCAATCTCTTCCAGCGTCTCGATGCAATCGGCGACAAACGCCGGGCACATCACCAGAATCTTCTTCACGCCGTTTTTCGCCAGCTCATCCAGGCGCGCTTCGGTGTACGGTTCGATCCACTTGGCCCGGCCCAGCCGCGACTGAAACGACACCGACCATTTGCCATCCGGCAACCCCATGCGCTCCGCGAACAACGCCGCTGTACGCAGGCATTGCGCGCGATAACAGGTGGCCAATACCGCAGGCGAAGCGTTCTTGCAGCAGTCTTCATTCTTGAAGCAATGATTGCCGGTCGGATCGAGTTTGGTCAGGTGCCGCTCAGGCAAACCGTGGAAGCTCAGCAGCAAGTGATCGTAATCCTGTTGCAGATGCGGCCTGGCGCTTTCGACCAACGCATCGAGGTATTCCGGCTGATCGTAAAAGGGTTGCAGTACCGACAATTGCACATCGAGCTTGTTCTGCCGGATCACCCGTTTCGCTTCTTCGATCACCGTGGTTGTGGTGCTGTCGGCGAACTGTGGATACAGCGGCGCCAGCGTGATGCGCTTGTGCCCCGCCGCGACCAGTTTCAGCAAACAGGTTTCAATCGACGGCTCACCGTAGCGCATCGCCAACTCGACCGGGCCGTGGCTCCACTGCGCGGTCATCTGCTGTTGCAGGCGACGGCTGAGCACCACCAGCGGTGAACCCTCCTGCCACCAGATCGAGGCATAGGCGTGGGCCGATTGCTCGGGGCGCTTGATCAGGATCAGCGACACCAACAGACGCCGCACCGGCCATGGCAGGTCGATCACGTACGGGTCCATCAGGAATTGATTGAGGTAGCTGCGCACATCGGCCACCGAGGTGGAGGCCGGGGAACCCAGGTTGACCAGAAGCAAGGCGTGATCGGTCATGCAACGTCCTATTTCAGAGGCGGCTGGAGAGATCATCCAGGGCCGCGCGTAAATCCGTGAACTGGAAAGTGAAACCCGCTTCCAGCAAGCGTGCCGGCATAGCCTTCTGGCCGCCGAGCAACAACAAAGACATTTCGCCGAGGCCGACTTTCAGCGCCAGCGTCGGCATCGGCATGAACGCCGGGCGGTGCAACACGCTGCCCAGCGTTTTGGCAAATTCGCGATTGCGCACCGGTTGCGGCGCGCAGGCATTATAAGGACCAGCGGCCTGCTCGCGGTGCAGAAGAAAATCAATCAGGGCGATTTGATCGTTGATATGAATCCACGGCATCCACTGCCGACCATTGCCCAAAGGCCCGCCCAGCCCGAGTTTGAACGGCAGCAATAACCGCGACAAAAAGCCGCCCTCGGCCGACAGCACCAGACCCGTTCGCACCAGTACCACACGGATGCCCTGCGCTTCGGCGCGCAGTGCGGTTTCCTCCCAGGCGATGCACAACTGGCTGGCGAAATCGTCGATCACCGGCGGCGATTCTTCGGTCAACTCGCGCTCACCGCCATCGCCGTACCAGCCGATTGCCGATCCGGAAATCAGCAATGCCGGTTTCTGCGCGCGGGTTTCGAGCCAGGCCAACAGCGTCTCCGTCAGCGTGATACGGCTGCTCCACAGCAACGCTTTGCGGCGATGGGTCCATGGCCGATCGGCAATCGGCGCGCCGGCCAGATTGATGATCGCGTCCACAGGTTCCTCGCCGAGATCTTCCAGGCGCGCGATGCCGCGCACCTGTGCACCGCAAATCTTCGCGACTGTCTCCGGCTTGCGGCTCCACACCGTCAAGCGATGTCCCTGCCCCAACCAGTGTCGGCAGAGCTGACGTCCTATCAAACCAGTACCGCCGGTCAGCAATATGTGCATGACATCTTCCTCGCGTGGCGTTTAACCCGGATCACTAGTCTATTTTTATAAGCAGGGATCTTTTCTATCGGGCAGGCTCTATTGTTTAACCATAGGCCAAGCTGTCAGAACGAGAACGCTAGAAGTTATACCAAAAAACAAAATTGTACAGGTTTCATCCACGGCGTAGTCTGTACAGAAAGGTAAACGAGGCCCCTATGACTGTACCTATCGCAATCATCGGCACCGGCATCGCCGGGCTCTCCGCCGCCCAGGCTCTGACAGAGACAGGGCATACCGTGCAATTGTTCGATAAAAGTCGCGGCAGCGGCGGACGCATGTCGAGCAAGCGCAGCGACGCTGGCTCGCTGGACATGGGCGCGCAGTATTTCACTGCTCGCGACCGCCGCTTCGTCACTGAAGTGCAGCGTTGGCAAAGCCTGGGCTGGGTCGCCGAGTGGACGCCGCAGCTCTACACCTATCAGGGCGGGCAGCTGAATCTGTCGCCGGACGAGCAGACCCGCTGGGTCGGGACGCCGCGCATGAGCGCCATCACTCGTGGCCTGCTCAACGGCCTGGAAGTGCACTTTGCCTGCCGCATCACCGAGGTCTATCGCGGTGAAGAACATTGGCATTTGCAGGACGCCGAAGGTTTCACGCACGGGCCGTTCAGTCATGTCGTGATCGCCACGCCAGCACCGCAAGCGACTGCCCTGCTGGCCGCCGCACCGAAACTTGCCGGGGCCGCCGCCGGGGTGAAAATGGACCCGACCTGGGCCGTCGCCCTCGCTTTCGAAACACCATTGGATACGCCCATCGAAGGTTGCTTCGTGCAGGACAGCCCGCTCGACTGGCTGGCGCGCAACCGCAGTAAACCGGGGCGCGACAACACCCTCGACACCTGGGTGCTGCATGCCACCAGCGCGTGGAGCCGGCAACACATCGACTTGTCCAAGGAAGCGGTGATCGAGCAACTGCACGGTGCCTTTGCCGAGTTGCTGCACAGCGCCATGCCCGCGCCAACCTTCAGCCTCGCCCACCGCTGGCTCTACGCACGTCCCGCAACAGGCCACGAATGGGCGACGCTGGCCGATGCCGATCTGGGCCTCTACGCCTGCGGCGACTGGTGCCTGTCCGGGCGCGTCGAAGGCGCTTGGCTCAGTGGCCAGGAAGCTGCGCGACGTTTGCACGAACACCTGCAATGAACCGCATCAATCCGCGTAAATTGCTGCTGTCGAAATGGACAGCAGCACAGCCGCAGAATCGTGAAAAACATTTTCTGGTGACCGAGTTGTTCCGTGATGAGGAAGGCACGGTGCTGGCGGTTGAGTTGCAGGCGGTGTTGACCAAGCGTGCTGAGCGCCTCGATTGGCAGACACTACAGAACAACGCCGAATGGCTGCAGGGCTGGAAGTAAATACCGTCCCCTGTGGGAGCGAGCTTGCTCGCGAAGGCGGTGTGTCAATCAATGCATTTGTTGAATGTTAATGCGTATTCGCGAGCAAGCTCGCTCCCACAGTGAACGGCGTTCAATCCAAAAAGTTATACAAATCATTTGACTTGTACACCCATGAATCTATGCTGAGCAAAGTTGTACAGAGATCGACCTCTGTACAGGTATGGATTCGAGGTGCCCATGTCTGACTCTTGCGCAGCCAAACCAAAAATCGCCATCAGCGCCTGCCTGCTGGGCGCCGAGGTGCGCTACAACGGTGGACACAAGGAATCTCGCCTGTGCAGCCGCACCCTCACCGAGCATTTCGATTTTGTCCCCGTATGCCCGGAAGTGGCCATCGGCCTGGGCATCCCGCGCGAACCCATCCGCCTCGTCGGCGACGCTGAGCATCCACAAGCGGTCGGCACGGTGAACCGGGCGATCAACGTCACCCAGCCACTGGCCGAATACGGCGAGAAAATGGCCGCCGAACTCGATGACATCTGCGGCTACATCTTCATGCAGCAATCGCCGTCCTGCGGCCTGGAACGGGTCAAGGTCTACCACGCCAACGGTGCCCCGGTGAATGGCGGCGGACGCGGCATTTATGCCCAGGCGTTCTGCGCACGGCATCCGGATCTGCCCGTGGAAGAAGCCGGGCGCCTCAACGATCCGGTGCTGCGCGAGAACTTCATCACCCGCGTGTTCGCCTACAGCGAATGGCAACAAGTCCTCGCCAATGGCCTGAGCCGCCGCGCCCTCACCGAATTCCATTCGCGCTACAAATATTTGCTGATGGCGCACAACCCGCTGCAATACAAAGCACTGGGCAAACTGCTCGGCAACATGGCGCACACCGATCCCGCCGAACTCGGCCCGCGCTACTTCAGCGAACTGATGGCGGCATTGAAGAAATGCGCCACCCGTGGCACGCACTGCAACGTGCTGCTGCACATCAGCGGTTATCTGAAACAGGTAATCAGCGCCGAAGACAAACAGGAAATGCAACACGTCATCGGCCAGTACCGCCAAGGCATCGTGCCGCTGGTGGTGCCGTTGACGCTGCTCAAGCATCACTTTCGCCTCCATCCGGATTCGTACATCGCGCAACAGGTCTACCTGCAACCGCACCCGGAAAACCTCAGCCTGCGAAACGCAATCTAATGAACGACAAAATGGATACCAGCGCCCAGGAAGACCTTGGCGCGGATTTTAAAAAAGCCCTCGACGAGGGCTGGCTGCCGATTCGCGAAGTCGCTCGGCAGACCGGCGTCAATGCGATCACCCTGCGTGCGTGGGAACGCCGCTACGGGCTGGTCGTGCCGCAACGCACCCCCAAAGGTCACCGGCTGTATTCGGCCGAACACGTGCAACAGATTCTGACCATCCTCACCTGGCTCAACCGTGGTGTTGCCGTCAGTCAGGTCAAACCGCTGCTCGACACGCCACAGGCGTTCAGCGAAACGGTGGAAAACGACTGGCAGCGCTTGCGCCAGACACTGCTGGCGGCCGTCACGCAACTCAACGAACGCAGCCTCGACGACAGCGTCAATCAGGCTATGGCGCTTTATCCGCCACGCACGTTGTGCGAGCAATTGCTGATGCCGCTGCTGGCGGAACTGGAGCAGCGTTGGCAGGGCCAGTTCGGCGCGCAGATGGAACGAGTGTTCTTTTATTCGTGGTTACGCAGCAAATTCGGCACACGCATCTACCATAACAATCGTCAGTTGCATGGCGCCCCGCTGCTGTTGATCAATCATTCCGACCTGCCACTGGAACCTCACCTGTGGCTGTGCGCGTGGCTGATCAGCAGCGCCGATTGTCCGGTGCAAGTGTTTGACTGGCCGCTGCCGGCCGCCGAACTGGCGCTGGCGGTCGAACATCTGCAAGCCCGTGGCGTACTGCTGTATTCCAGCAAAGCCATGAACCTTGCGCAGTTGCCGAAACTATTGAACGGAGTCAGTTGCCCAAAAATGCTGGTCGGACCAACGGTATGCATCCACCACGCCGAGTTGTCCGTAAAAATCTCCGAGATGGCTGATGTGTTCCTGGCGGAAGATGCGCTTCTTGCGCACCAGGAACTCGTTAAGCGTGGGCTGATTTAATGGACGCCGTGAGTTCCGACATGCAATTGATCTGGCTGCGCAGCGACCTGCGCCAACATGACAACACTGCCCTCGCGGCTGCCGCAGCGCGCGGCCCGACGGTCGCCGTGTACCTGTTGAGCCCGCAGCAGTGGCTTGAGCATGACGATGCAGCGTGCAAGGTCGACTTCTGGTTGCGCAACCTGCGTGAGCTGAGCGCAAGCCTTGGCCAACTGAATATCCCGTTGCTGATTCGCACTGCAACCCATTGGGATCAAGCCCCGGCAGAACTGCTCAAGCTCTGCCGGCAACTGAAGATAGCGGCGGTTCACGTCAATGAAGAGTATGGCGTCCATGAAAGCCGTCGTGATGCAGCGGTGGCCGAGACACTGAAGGCCGAGGGCATCACGTTTCACAGCTATCTCGACCAGTTGCTGTTCAAACCCGGCAGCGTACTGACCAAGACCGAGAGTTACTTCAAGGTGTTCAGCCAGTTCCGCAAAGTCTGTTACGAACGCCTGCATCGCTCGATGCCGGCGCTGGTCAAGGCCCCAGGCAAACAGGCAAAACTAGCGATAGACAGCGACCCGATTCCCGACTCCGTCAAAGGCTTCGCCACACCGAGCCAAACCCTGCGCGATCTGTGGCCGGCCGGCGAACAGGAAGCCCGGCGCCGTCTCGACACTTTCACCGACGCGCAAATCGACTACTACCAAAGCGAACGCGACTTCCCGGCCAAGCCCGGCACCAGTCAGCTCTCGGCGTATCTCGCCGCCGGTGTGATCTCGCCACGGCAATGCCTGCACGCCGCCCTGCAAAGCAATCAGGGCGAGTTCGAGAGCGGTAAGGTCGGCGCGGTCACCTGGATCAACGAGCTGCTGTGGCGCGAGTTCTACAAGCACATTCTGGTCGGCTATCCACGGGTCTCGCGACACCGCGCCTTCCGTCAGGAAACCGAAGCGCTGGCCTGGCGTGATGCGCCGGACGATCTCGCCGCGTGGCAAGAAGCGCGTACCGGTCTGCCGATCATCGACGCCGCGATGCGCCAACTGCTCGAAACCGGCTGGATGCACAATCGCCTGCGCATGGTCGTGGCGATGTTCCTGACCAAAAACCTGCTGATCGACTGGCGCGAAGGCGAACGCTTTTTCATGCGTCACCTGATCGACGGCGATCTGGCAGCAAACAACGGTGGCTGGCAGTGGAGTTCGTCGACGGGCACCGATTCGGCGCCGTACTTCCGCATCTTCAATCCGCTGAGCCAGTCGGAAAAATTCGACAGCGAGGGCCTGTTCATCAAGCACTGGTTGCCGGAACTGGCCGACCTCAACAAAAAAGAACTGCACAACCCGGCCAACCTCGGTGGTTTGTTCGGTGCGGTGGATTATCCGTCGCCGATCGTCAACCTCAGCGACTCACGCCAACGGGCACTGGCAGCCTTCAAGAACCTGCCTGCGCGTACGTCTACAGGAGGCGACGATGAGTGAATTCCTGCGCCGCTTCGCCCGGCAATTCTCAGCGTTGAACAAAGACAACCTGCAAAGCCTGGGCGAGCTGTACAGCGATGACATTCACTTCACCGACCCGCTGCACGAGGTTCAGGGACTGGCGCAATTACGCGACTATTTCGGCGAGCTATACGCCAACGTCAGCGAACTGCGCTTCGACTTTCATGGTTTCGACCAGATCGGCGACTGCGAAGGCTACCTGCGTTGGGTCATGAGTTATCGCCATCCGCGCCTGGCGGGTGGCCGTGTGATTCGTGTCAGCGGCTGCTCGCATCTGCTGTGGCACGACAAGGTTTATCGCCATCGGGATTACTTTGATGCCGGGGCGCTGCTGTATGAGCACTTGCCAGTATTGGGCCGGGTCATTGCCTGGCTGAAAAGGAGAATGGGATGAGTCGTACACCTCCACGGCGTTATTGGTTGACCGGGGCCAGCAGTGGCATCGGCGCCGCGCTGGCTGAAGAGATCCTGAAAACCGGTGCGCACCTGGCGGTCAGTTCCCGTCAGATCGCCCCGCTCAAGGTCTTGTCGCAACGCTATCCGGGGCAGGTACTGGTGGTGCCGGGGGACCTGACCAACAGCCAGACGGTTCGCGAAATCGGTGAGCAGATCGCCGTGGACTGGGGTTCGCTGGACTCGGTGATTCTCAACGCCGGCACTTGCGAATACGTCGATGCCAAACAGTTCGACTCCTCGATCGTCGAGCATGTGGTGCGCACCAATCTGCTCGCCAGCAGTTATTGCATCGAAGCCGCGCTGCCGCTGCTGCGCAAAGGTATCGCGCCGCACCTGATCGGCGTGGCCAGTTCGGTGACCTACTTGCCACTGCCACGGGCCGAAGCCTACGGCGCCTCGAAGGCCGGTTTGCGTTACCTGTTCGAATCGTTGCGCATCGATCTGGCCGACGAAGGCATTGAAGTCACCGTGGTCAGCCCCGGTTTTGTCGAAACTCCGCTGACCGCGAAAAACGACTTCCCCATGCCCTTGAGCTGGCCTGTGGATAAAGCCGCACGGCACATCTTCGCCAAGCTCAAGGATCGGCCGCTGGAGATCGCCTTCCCGGCGCTGTTCATGGCCGCGCTGTGGCCACTGTCGAAACTGCCGGCACGCGTCCAACTGGCGATCGGCAAGCGCATGGTGCGCAAGTCACCTCCGCTGACGGATCCGACATGAAAATCGCCATCGTCGGCAGCGGCATCGCCGGGCTTACCTGCGCCTACCTGCTCAATCGCCGCCATGAAGTCACGGTGTTCGAGGCCGGCGACTGGGTCGGTGGCCACACGCACACCGTGCCGGTGACCGTCGATGGCCGCCAATATTCGGTGGACACCGGTTTCATCGTGTTCAACGACTGGACCTACCCGAACTTCATCCGCTTGCTCGGGCAGCTCGGCGTGCCGTTCAAACCGACGGAAATGAGTTTCTCGGTGACCGACCCGGACACCGGCCTGGAATACAACGGCAACAACCTCAACAGCCTCTTCGCCCAGCGCAGCAACCTGTTTTCGCCGGGGTTCTGGGGCATGTTGCGCGACATCCTGCGCTTCAACAAAGAAGCCCAACGCGACCTCATCGAACTGCGCATCGCTGCTGACACCACCCTCGACGAGTACCTCAAGGCCGGAGGTTACGGCGAACGGTTCATCCTGCATTACATCGTGCCGATGGGCTCGGCGATCTGGTCGATGCCGATGGCAGAAATGCTCAACTTTCCGCTGCAGTTTTTTGTGCGATTCTTCAAGAATCACGGCTTGTTGTCGGTCAGTGATCGGCCTCAATGGCAAGTTATCGAAGGCGGCTCGAGCGCCTATATCGCACCGCTGACGGCAGCGTTCAAAGAGCGGATTCGTCTCAATTGCCCGGTAGCCCGGGTTGATCGTGACGTGCATGGCGTAGTTATCCACAGCCCGGCAGGCCTCGAACACTTCGATCAGGTGGTGTTCGCCTGCCACAGCGATCAAGCGTTGCAACTGCTGGCGGTGCCAAGCGACGCCGAACGCGCGATCCTCGGTGCCCTGCCCTACGCCGACAACGAAGTGGTGTTGCACACCGACACGCGTTTGCTGCCGACACGCAAACTGGCCTGGGCGAGCTGGAATTATCGGCTCAGCGGCGCCGGCCATACCCACGCCGCCGTCACCTACGACATGAACATTCTGCAGGGCATTCAGAGCGACACCACGTTCTGCGTCAGCCTCAATCAGAGCGCCGGCATCAGCCCGGACAAAGTGCTTGCCCGTTACACCTACGCCCATCCGCAATTCAGCCTCGCGGCAGTGGCGGCACAGAATCGCTGGGGCGAACTGGATGGCGCGCAACACACGCATTATTGCGGCGCCTATTGGGCCAACGGTTTTCATGAAGACGGTGTGGTCAGCGCCTTGCGCGTGGCCGCCGCATTCGGGGAAACCTTATGAACAGCGCCCTCTACAGCGGCTGGATCGGCCATCGGCGTTTCTCGCCGCGCCGCCATGAATTCCGCTACCGGATCGGTTTGCTCTACCTCGATCTCAGCGAACAGGACGCGGTGCTTGCACTGTCGCCGCTGGCCGGACGTAGCCGTTTTGCGCCGTTTTCATTTCGCGAGACTGACTACCTGAAGACCTTTACCGGCCGTGGCATACGCCTGATCGACGCCGTACGCCAGCAGGTCGGCATCGCCATCGGCCACGAACCGCAAGGCTCGATCTGCCTGCTGACCCAGGCACGCAGTTGGGGGCTGTCGTTCAACCCGGTGAGTTTCTTTTATTGCCATGAAGCCGACGGGCAACTGGCGGCGATTGTCTGCGAAGTCACCAACACGCCGTGGCGCGAGCGTTATCACTATGTGCTTCCAGCGCGCACGCCCGTCGACCTGCGGGACTTTCACCAGCACTTCGCCGTGGCCAAGGCCTTTCACGTTTCGCCGTTTTTGCCGCGCGACCTCGAATACCGCATGAGCTTCAGCCCCGCCGCGCAAACCCTCGGCGTGCACATGGCCGACTGGCAGGGCGAGCACAAACTGTTCGACGCCACGCTCAATCTGCAACGCGAAAATCTTGATCGCCACAGCTTGCACCGTTACTTGCGGCGCTTTCCGTGGATGACCGCGAAAACCGCCTTGGCGATTTACTGGCAAGCGCTGCGACTGCTGCTCAAACGCGCACCGATCTTTGCTCATCAGACTGCCGACGGCAGCTTTCAAACCGCCACTGTGCCTCCCAAGGAGCACCGCCATGAAATCCTCTAGTCTGTCGATCAGTCGGTTCAGCGCCAACAGTTTGACCGGATCGCTACTGCGCCGTGGCGTGCTGCGCCAATTGGCTCAGTTGAAAAACGGGCAACTGCTAGTGGTCGAGGATGGCGAACGGCTGATGTTCGGTACGCCCGGCAGTGCGTTGCTCGGGGAAATCCATGTGACGGATCCGGCCGTCTGGGGCATGGTCGCGGGCAACGGTTCGATTGGTGCCGGCGAAGCGTTTATCCACGGCTATTGGAGTTCGCCGGATCTGACAGCGGTGGTGCGCGTGTTCGTCAGCAATCTCGACGTGCTCGATGCCATGGAGGGCGGCCTGGCGCGCCTCGGCCGGCCGTTGGTGCAAGGCCTGCATTGGCTGAATCGCAATACGCGCAAGGGTTCGCAGAAAAACATCGCCGCGCACTACGACCTCGGTAACGACCTGTTCGAGCAGTTTCTTGATCCGACCATGATGTATTCGGCGGCGCAGTTCCTTACGCCAGAAGACAGCCTCGAACAGGCGCAGCTGAACAAACTCGAGCGGATCTGTCAGAAGCTCGCGCTCCAACCCAGCGACCATTTGCTGGAAATCGGCACCGGTTGGGGCAGCATGGCGCTCTACGCGGCGCAGAACTACGGTTGCCGCGTCACCACCACGACCCTCTCGAAAGAGCAGTACGCGTTTACCGCGCAACGCATCGAACAACTGGGTTTGCAGGATCAGGTCACGCTGCTGCTCAAGGACTACCGCGACCTCACCGGCGAATACGACAAACTGGTGTCGATCGAAATGATCGAGGCGGTCGGTCACCGCTTCCTGCCGACCTACTTCAAACAGTGCGCGCACTTGCTCAAGAGCAACGGCCTGATGCTGATCCAGGCAATCACCATCCGCGAACAGCGCTACGAACAGGCCAAGCGCGGCGTCGACTTTATCCAGCGTTACATCTTCCCCGGCGGCGCCCTGCCCAGCGTGCAGAAAATGCTCGAAGTGGTCAGCCGCGACACCGACATGAACCTGCTGCACATGGAAGATTTCGGCCTGCATTATGCAAAAACCCTACGCCTGTGGCACGAGAACTTCCGCCACGCCCATGGCCGTTTGAGCGAGTTGGGTTACGACGATTATTTCCTGCGTCTGTGGGAGTTTTACCTGTGTTACTGCGAAGGTGGATTCCTCGAACGCACCATCGGCACCGCGCAATTGCTGCTGGCCAAACCGGCTGCAATGACTGCGCCGCTGCTCGGGCGCTTCGATGCTTGAGCGTGTGGCCAATGCGGTGTTGTTCCAGATCGGCTGGCTGATCTGCGTACTCGGCGGCAACAGTTTGTGGCTGCTGGTGGCGCTGGCGGTGCTGGTCATCCATCTGCGCTGGATCAGCAGTTGGGCGGCTGAAGGCCGTTTGATGTTGAGCGTGGTGATTGTCGGCACGGCGGTGGACAGCGTTTTGCGCGCTTTGGGCGTGTTCGAATTTCAGGATTTGTCGCCGCTGATTCCACTGTGGCTGATGCTGTTGTGGGCGCTGCTCGCGACCACTTTGCGCCACTGCCTGGCATGGAGCGCCCGGCCGTGGTGGCTGGCGAGTTCCCTGGGTGCCGTCGGCGGCGCATTGTCGTACTACGCCGGCGGGCGGCTGGCAGGCGTGCAATTCCCCTACGGCGAGTTGCCCACCCTGATCGGCATCGGCCTGCTCTGGGCGCTGCTGTTTCCGCTGTTGCATGTGATGGCCCGGCGATTAAGCCACTGAGCGTCCGTCAGACCTTTCACACGCATGTCGACCACTGCCTTACACTGCCGGCCATGAAGACCATTCCCCACCATCAAATCACTGAACCGGCGGTCACCTGCTCCACTTGCGCGGCGTGCTGCTGTCAGCTTGAAGTGATGCTGATCACCGACACCGGCGTGCCTGATCGTTTTATCGATACCGATGAATGGGGCGGCGAAGTGATGCTGCGTCTGGACGACGGCTGGTGCGCGGCGCTGGATCGCGACAGCATGATGTGCACGATCTATGAGAGACGGCCGCTGATTTGCCGCGAGTTCGAGATGGGCGCGCCCGAGTGCATTGAAGAGCGCAAAGGCATCACGACCGCCTACCGCTGATTTTTGAGTTCACTGAAAACAACTGTGGGAGCGAGCTTGCTCGCGAAGGCGGTCTTTCATTCAACATCATCGTTGAATATGAAATAGCTTTCGCGAGCAAGCTCGCTCCCACAGGGGTGAGGCGTGTATCCGTTACAACGGCATTGTGTAATGCAGCGAGTAACTTTCTACCCCGTCGTTGTCACTGGCCAGGCCGGCGTTGGAATAGTGCGTCGCACGAATTCCGACTTCATGCCCGCCATTGAAACGCAGACCAAAACCGAAGCGGTCTTCAAACTGGAAAGAGCCGCCGAGATTGTTGGATTCGTATTTGGTATTGGAGAACGCCGCGACGCCAATCCCCGCCTCCACATACGGTTTGACCGACTGACCGGCGAACTCGTAAACAAATACCGGCGAGAACGACAGGCTGTTGTTACTGGAAGTCTTGTCACCTTCCCAGTAAGTGTAAGCCCCGCTCCAGTAACCGGTCAGGCGACCGACGTCACTTTGCAGCCAGCTCTTGTCCCAGTCGAAATTCATGCCCAGGCGGTACGTCATGGTCGAGTCGCTGGTGGCCCCCACCGCGAACTCCACACCTGCCGCCTGCGCAGTAATACTTTGCCCCATCAGTGCGGCCGCAATCGCGGCCAAGCAGAATAGTCGCTTCACGTTGAAACTTCCTTTTCCGGAACGATCGTTTGGTTTTCTCGATAACTCTTCGCTATAGAAGCTGGCGCCTGCTTAGAAGTTCAGCTGATTTTTTAGTTATTTCACAATTTTTTTACAAGTCGAAGTTTTGCACTTCGCCAGCGTTTTGTCCGAGCAGTGGCAGGATGTTTTTAAAGTACTCAGGATCGGCGCTGGTCCAGAATCTGACCGGCTGGTTCGGGCCGGCAGCGAGCAAATCGCGCTCCGCCAAAAGCCGCTGAAGTTGCCGCGCTACAGCAGCACCGGTATCGATCAGACTGATGTCCGCAGGGATCATCGATTTGAGCATCGGCTTGAGAAAGGGATAGTGGGTGCAGCCCAGAATGATCGTGTCACAGCCGCTGGCCAACAGTGGCTCGACATAACCTTGCAGCAACTGACGCAACTGCGCGCTGTGCAGATCGCCGCTCTCAATCAGCTCGACCAGACCGGGACATGGCTGAGTAATCACACGCACGTCAGTGGCAAAACGATCAAGCAGTGCGGCGAATTTGGCGCTCTGCAACGTGCCGGTGGTGGCGAGCACGCCGACCACACCGCTGCGGGTCGCGGCCGCCGCTGGTTTGACCGCAGGCTCCATGCCGACAATCGGCCAGTCGGGGAAATCCCGTCGTAAATCGGCGACCCCGGCAACCGTGGCCGTATTGCAGGCCAGCACCAACGCCTTGGCACCCTGCTCACGGAAAAAACCGGCCATCACGCTGCAGCGCTGGCGAATGAATTCCGGAGTTTTCTCGCCGTAGGGAATGTGCCCGCAATCGGCGACATAGAGCAATGTTTCATTGGGCAGCAAACGCTGGATTTCCGCCAGCACCGACAGGCCGCCGACACCGGAGTCGAACACGCCGATCGGCGCTTCACGCATGGCGCGAGCCACAGATGCTGCAACCTGGATCACGCTTGACGCGCAACTCACGGAAACGCGAGCCGAGGGCATCGATCAACAGCAAACGGCCCACCAGCGGTTCGCCGAAACCGACCAGCACCTTCAAGGCCTCCAGTGCCTGAAGGCTGCCGACCAGACCGACCAGCGGCCCGACCACACCCGCTTCGCTGCAGGTCAGTTCGGCTTCGCTGCCGTGCCCGTATAAACAGTGGTAGCAAGGGCTCTCGGCTCGACGCGGGTCGAACACCGACAACTGCCCTTCGAGTCGAATCGCCGCGCCGCTGACCAACGGTTTGCACGCAGCTACGCACGCAGCGTTGACGGCTTCGCGGGTGGAGAAATTATCGGAACAGTCGAGCACCAGATCCACCGCAGCCACGGCAGCAGCAAGGGAATCCTCGTCCAGTGCCTGACGGTGGGCGATCAGTTGGATTTCTGGATTGATCGCCGTCAAACGCTTGAGCGCCGAGTCGACCTTGCTCATGCCGACGCTGTCGGTGTCGTGAATGATCTGGCGTTGCAGGTTGGTCAGATCGACCGTGTCGAAATCCGCCAAGTGCAACTCACCGACACCCGCCGCTGCGAGGTACAGCGCAACCGGCGCACCGAGTCCGCCGAGGCCAACGATCAGTACACGACTGGCCTTGAGCTTCAGCTGCCCGTCGATGTCGATGTGTTGCAGCAGAATCTGCCGGCTGTAGCGCAGCAATTCCTGATCATTCAGCACGGCAGGCGCCCCAGACTGATGCGTTGATGACCGCCCAGATCGGTGCGGCTGTGGACTTCTTCGAAACCGCGCGTCAGCAGCAGATCGCGTACGGCTTCGGCTTGATCATAGCCGTGCTCGAGCATCAGCCAGCCAGCGGCCTCCAGATGAGCCGGGGCCTGATCGACGATCAAGCGCAGATCGTCGAGCCCGTCCTCACCAGCAACCAGCGCGCTGGCCGGTTCGAAGCGCACATCGCCCTCGACCAGATGCGGGTCGGTGGCGGCAATGTACGGCGGATTGCTGATGATCAACTGGAAACGCTGACCTTCAAGCGCGCTGAACCAATGGCTGCTCAGCACCGTGGCGTTGTTCAGATGCAGTCGCTGGCGATTGCGTTCGGCCAATGCCACGGCTTCAAGCACGCGATCCACCGCCGTGACTTTCCACGCCGGACGTTCGCTGGCCAAGGCCAACGCAATCGCACCGCTACCGGTGCCAAGGTCGAGCACTTTCGCCGGGGTCGCGGGGAGCAATTCCAGCGCTGCTTCCACCAACAGTTCCGTGTCCGGGCGCGGGATCAGTGTGTGCGGTGCGACTTCCAGATCGAGTTTCCAGAAACCCTGCTGACCGAGAATGTAGGCCACCGGCTCACCGCCACGGCGGCGTTGCAGGTACTCGGCAAAGGTCAGCGCCGCTTCACTCGGCACGATGCGCTCGGGCCACGTATGCAGAAAACTGCGCGACTTGCCCAATGCGGCGGCAAGGAGCAATTCGGCGTCCAGACGCGCGGTGGGCGAGTCCGGCAGTTCGGCGGCGCGCAACAGGCTGGCAATGATGGTCATTTATTCACCTATCGCGGCGAGTTGGTCAGCCTGGTATTCGGCCAACAACGGCTCGATCACCGCTTCAACGCCACCGGCGAGGATTTCATCCAGCGAGTACAGGGTCAGGTTGACGCGATGGTCGGTGACCCGGCCCTGGGCATAGTTGTAGGTGCGAATGCGTTCGGAACGGTCGCCCGAGCCGACCAGCAATTTACGCTCGCTGGCGATCGCGTTGGCCGCCGCTGCGGTTTGCTGATCGTTGAGTTTAGCCGCCAGCCACGCCATCGCCCGGGCACGGTTCTTGTGCTGGGAACGTTCTTCCTGACACTCAACCACGGTGCCGGTCGGTATGTGCGTGATGCGGATCGCCGAGTCGGTGGTGTTGACGTGCTGGCCACCGGCCCCGGAAGAGCGGTAAGTGTCGACGCGCAAATCCGCTGGGTTGATCTCGATGGCTTCGCGCTCGTCCGGCTCGGGCAACACCGCCACGGTGCAGGCCGACGTGTGGATGCGGCCCTGGGATTCGGTGGCGGGTACGCGTTGTACGCGGTGCGCGCCTGATTCGAATTTCAGCTTGCCGTAAACGTTGTCGCCTTCAATGCGCGCGATGACTTCTTTATAGCCACCGTGTTCGCCTTCGTTTGCCGAAAGAATCTCCACACGCCAGCCACGACGTTCGGCGTAACGCGAGTACATGCGGAACAGGTCGCCGGAAAAAATCGCCGCCTCGTCGCCACCGGTGCCGGCACGGATTTCGAGATAGACGTTGCGCCCGTCATTCGGATCCTTGGGCAGCAACATGCGCTGCAGATCGTCTTCCAGAGTGATCAGCAACTCCTTGGCTTCGCGAACTTCTTCCACGGCCATTTCACGCATGTCCGGGTCGTTGTCCTTGAGCAGCGCCTGGGCGCCTTCAAGATCGCTTTGTACGCCGAGCAGCTTTTTATAGGCGTGCACGACCGGTTCGAGTTCGGCGTATTCCTTGGAATAAGCACGGAACCTGGTCTGATCGGCAATGACTTCACCGTCGCCGAGCAGCGCGGTCAGTTCCTCGAAACGGTCCTGGAGGACATCCAGCTTGTTGAGCAGTGACGCTTTCATTGCGGTTTTTTATCCGAAAAGCTATCCGGTGAGCCCTCAAGGGCAAAGAGTTCCTGGGCCATGGCCAGCGCATCGAGGCGGCCTTCGGCAGAAAGCTTTTTCAATTGCACGCTGGGCGCATGCAACAGTTTATTGGTCAGGCCACGGGCCAGTTGCCCGAGCACGTCCTCGGCGTTGCCGCCGTTGGCCAGCAGGCGCAGGGCTTTTTGCAGCTCCTCGTCCCGCAGGCGTTCGCTCTGTTGACGATAGGCCTTGAGCACATCGACCGCCGCCAGCTCACGCAGGCGCACCATGAAATCGTCGGCGCCGACCGAGACCATTTCTTCAGCGGCCTGCGCTGCACCCTGTCGACTTTTGAGGTTTTCGGCGACCACTTCGTGGAGATCGTCGACGCTATAAAGGTAAACGTCGTCCAACTCGCCGACTTCCGGCTCGATATCCCTGGGAACGGCGATGTCGACCATGAAGATCGGCTTGTGCTTGCGCAGCTTCAGCGCACTCTCGACCGCGCCCTTGCCGAGAATCGGCAACTGACTGGCGGTCGAACTGATGACGATATCGCTGCGCACCAGTTCTGCCGGTATATCCGAGAGCAGCACCGCGTGAGCGCCGAACTGTTCGGCCAGCAGACTGGCGCGTTCCAGCGTGCGGTTGGCGACGACGATGCGCTTGACCCCCAGCTCGTGCAAATGGCGGGCGACCAACGTAATGGTCTCGCCGGCGCCGATCAGCAGAGCCTGGCTGCGTTGCAAATCACTGAAAATCTGTTTGGCCAGGCTGACGGCAGCAAACGCCACTGATACCGGGTTTTCACCGATAGCGGTGTCAGTGCGCACCTGTTTGGCGGCATTGAAGGTCGCCTGAAACAGTCGCCCCAACAACGGGCCGATGGTGCCGGCCTCGCGGGCCACGGCGTAGGCCGATTTCATCTGACCGAGAATCTGCGGCTCGCCCAGCACCAGCGAGTCGAGCCCGGAGGCGACGCGCATCATGTGACGAACTGCCGCATCATCTTCATGCACATAAGCACTCGCGCGCAGCTCATCGAGGCTTAAATGGTGATAGTCGGCCAGCCAGCGCAGCACGATATCGGCAGAAAGCTGATCCTGTTCTATATAAAGCTCACTGCGATTGCAGGTGGAGAGGATCGCGGCTTCGCGGCTGTCGGTCAGTCGGCAGAGCTGCTGCAAGGCCTCCACCAGCTGTTCAGGAGTAAAAGCCACGCGCTCGCGGACGTCTACTGACGCAGTCTTGTGGTTGATACCGAGTGCAAGGAAGGCCATTCAAGGTCGCTGATGGTGACGTGAAGCCGGCAATTGTCCTACTTCGAAAGATTCAGAACAACTACCGCTGACTATTGTCCCAATCGTCAGCCCCTATAATGGGCACAATTGAGTCTCGGTTATGTTTGGCCGAAAGCTTGTGTCATGATGATCCGACCGCAGGTTAGTCGTCCTCTTCCTATATGAATAGATCTTCCGCGTTGCTCCTCGCTTTTGTCTTCCTCAGCGGCTGCCAGGCCTTGGCTCCCGTTTCGCCGGACGGTACGCCGTCGGTTGAAGACACCACGCCCGCGCCTGAAAAGCCCAAGGTTTACAGCTCGTTCAGCGAGGAAACCGTTTTCAGCCTGTTGAGCGCCGAACTCGCCGGCCAGCGCAATCGTTTCGACATTGCCCTGGACAACTACGTGACCCAGGCCATCAACACCCAGGATCCGGGTGTGTCCGAGCGTGCGTTCCGTATCGCCGAATATCTGGGCGCCGATCAACCGGCCCTTGATACCGCGCTGATCTGGGCGAAAAACGCCCCGGACGACCTCGAAGCGCAACGCGCCGCCGCCGTGCAACTGGCGCGCGCCGGGCGTTATGACGACTCGATGGTCTATATGGAGAAGGTTCTGCAGGGCAAGGGCGATACTCACTTCGACTTCCTCGCGCTGTCGGCGGCAGATACCGATCAGGAAACCCGCAACGGTCTGATGAAAAGTTTTGACCGGTTGTTGCAACGCCATCCGAATAACAGCCAGTTGATCTTCGGCAAGGCCCTGCTCTTGCAGCAGGACGGCGACAACAAAGCCGCATTGACCCTGCTCGAAGACAATCCGCCGGATGACGGCGAGATCGCGCCGATTCTGCTGCGCGCACGCCTGCTGCAAATTCTCAACCGTGGCGACGAAGCACTGCCGCTCCTGCAAAAAAGCATCAAGAAGTACCCGGACGACAAACGCCTGCGCCTGACTTATGCGCGCATGCTGGTCGAACAGGATCGCATGGACGACGCCAAAGCCGAGTTCTCCAGCCTTGTGCAGCAATACCCGGAAGACGACGAACTGCGTTACTCGCTGGCATTGGTCTGCCTGGAAGCCAAGGCCTGGGATGAGGCCAAGGGTTACCTGGAAGACCTGATTGCTCGCGAAAGCCACGTCGATTCGGCGCACCTGAACCTGGGGCGCATTGCCGAAGAACGCAACGACCCGCAAGGCGCCCTTATCGAATACGCCCAGGTCGGCCCGGGCAACGACTATCTGCCGGCGCAGTTGCGTCAGGCCGATATTCTGATGAACAACGGCAAGACCGCTGAAGCGCAAAGCAAACTCGCCGCTCAACGCGACGAACAACCGGACTACGCGATTCAGTTGTACCTCATCGAATCGGAAACCCTGTCGGCCAATAAACAGGACGACAAAGCCTGGAAAGTATTGCAGCAAGCCTTGCTGCAATACCCGGACGATCTGAATCTGCTGTACACCCGGGCCATGCTCGCGGAAAAACGCAATGACCTGGCGCAAATGGAAAAAGACCTGCGCCTGATCATCAAGCGTGATCCGGACAACGCCATGGCGCTCAACGCTTTGGGCTACACCCTGTCCGACCGCACCACTCGCTACGCTGAAGCCAAAGCGCTGATCGAGCAGGCGCACCAGATCAACCCGGAAGACCCGGCCGTACTCGACAGCCTCGGCTGGGTGAATTACCGCCTGGGCAATCTGGATGACGCCGAGAAATATCTGCGTCAGGCGCTGGAGCGCTTCCCTGATCACGAAGTCGCCGCGCACCTGGGCGAAGTGTTGTGGACCAAGGGCAAGCAGCGTGAAGCCAAACAAATCTGGGGCAAATTCCTCAAGGATCAGCCCGACAGTACCATTCTGCGCAGCACCATCAAGCGCCTGACCGGATCCGAGACTCTTTAACTCATGTTTTTGCGCCACGTTATTGTTTTCAGCTTCATCGCCCTGCTCGCTGGCTGCTCGGGTTTTGGCACTCGTGAATCGGTCGAGGGCCACGGCAGTCCGGCTCAATGGGCCGCGAACAAACAACAGCTGAGCGGCCTCGACGGCTGGCAGATCGACGGCAAGATCGGCATCCGCGCACCGAAAGATTCCGGTAGCGGCACGCTGTTCTGGCTGCAACGTCAGGATTACTACGACATCCGCTTGTCCGGCCCGCTGGGTCGCGGCGCCGCGCGACTGACCGGGCGTCCGGGCAAGGTCTCGCTGGAAGTCGCCAATCAGGGCCGCTATGAATCGCAGTCCCCGGAAGCCCTGCTCGAAGAACAGCTTGGCTGGAAACTGCCCGTGTCGAATCTGGCCTGGTGGGTACGTGGCCTGCCCGCTCCGGACAGCAAAAGTCGCCTGAACCTGGACGCCGACAGCCGTCTGGCCAACCTGGAACAGGATGGCTGGAAAGTCGAATACACCGCTTACACCGAACAGAACGGTTACTGGTTGCCGGAACGCATCAAGCTGCACGGCACTGACCTGGACGTAACGCTGGTGATCAAGACCTGGCAACCGCGCAAGTTGGGGCAATAACGCATGACCGCTGCACGCCTGACCCTGCCTTCGCCAGCCAAACTCAACCTGATGCTGCACATTCTCGGTCGCCGTGAAGACGGTTATCACGAGTTGCAGACGCTGTTTCAGTTTGTCGATTACGGCGATGAAATCACTTTTGCCGTGCGTGATGACGGTGTGATTCAACTGCACACCGAATTCGCTGGCGTGCCGCATGACAGCAACCTGATCGTGCGCGCGGCGAAAATGCTTCAGCAACAGTCTGGCTGTTCGCTCGGCATCGATATCTGGATTGATAAAGTGCTGCCCATGGGCGGCGGTATCGGTGGCGGCAGTTCGAATGCGGCGACGACTTTGCTCGGTCTGAACCATTTGTGGCAGTTGGGCTGGGACGAGGATCGCCTGGCCACGCTGGGTTTATCCCTGGGTGCCGACGTACCGGTTTTCGTCCGTGGCCATGCGGCTTTCGCCGAGGGTGTGGGCGAAAAACTGACCCCGGTCGATCCCGAAGAACCGTGGTATCTGGTGCTCGTGCCGCAAGTCTCTGTAAGTACGGCAGAAATTTTTTCAGATCCTTTGTTGACACGTAACACGCCGCCCATTAAAGTGCGCCCCGTTCCCGAGGGAAACAGTCGAAATGACTGCTTGCCGGTGGTTGCAAGGCGTTATCCAGAAGTACGTAACGCATTGGATTTGTTAGGTAAATTTACCGAAGCAAAGCTCACCGGAACTGGAAGTTGTGTGTTTGGGGGCTTCCCAAGCAAAGCTGAAGCTGATAAAGTCTCGGCCCTTCTGACAGAGACCCTTACAGGGTTTGTAGCCAAAGGCAGCAACGTTTCGATGTTGCACCGCAAGTTGCAAAGTCTGCTCTAAAGGAACCAAGTGCTCGGCACTTGATGCAACAGATACAGGGGCGTCGCCAAGCGGTAAGGCAGCAGGTTTTGATCCTGCCATGCGTTGGTTCGAATCCAGCCGCCCCTGCCATTTTCTATACTCATCCAGGTTACCCTCAGCCTCTAGGTACTGCGCGTGTCCAAGATGATGGTCTTTACGGGGAACGCTAACCCCGATCTGGCTCGGCGTGTTGTACGTCAGCTGCATATCCCTCTCGGTGACATCTCTGTCGGTAAGTTCTCCGACGGCGAAATTACTGCCGAGATCAATGAAAACGTTCGCGGTAAAGACGTTTTCATTATTCAGCCGACTTGCGCTCCGACCAACGATAACCTGATGGAACTGGTAGTGATGGCTGATGCCTTCCGCCGCTCCTCGGCTACTCGTATCACTGCTGTTATTCCTTATTTTGGTTATGCCCGTCAGGATCGCCGTCCGCGTTCCGCACGTGTGGCTATCAGCGCGAAAGTCGTTGCTGACATGCTTACCGTAGTCGGCATCGACCGTGTTCTCACGGTTGATCTGCATGCTGACCAGATTCAGGGTTTCTTCGATATTCCGGTAGATAACATCTACGGCTCCCCGGTTCTGGTGGATGACATTGAAGATCAGCGCTTCGAAAACCTGATGATCGTGTCCCCGGACATTGGCGGCGTCGTGCGTGCACGTGCTGTTGCCAAATCCCTGGGCGTGGACCTCGGGATCATCGACAAACGCCGTGAGAAAGCCAATCACTCTGAAGTGATGCATATCATCGGTGATGTCGAAGGGCGTACCTGTATTCTGGTTGATGACATGGTCGATACCGCCGGCACTCTGTGCCACGCGGCCAAGGCCTTGAAAGAGCATGGCGCAGCCAAGGTCTTTGCCTACTGCACACACCCTGTGCTGTCGGGTCGGGCCATCGAGAATATCGAAAATTCCGTGCTGGACGAGTTGGTGGTAACTAACACCATCCCGCTGTCCGCTGCAGCACAAGCCTGTGCACGTATCCGTCAACTGGATATCGCACCGGTTGTTGCCGAAGCGGTTCGCCGCATCAGCAATGAAGAATCGATCAGCGCGATGTTCCGTTAAGGGCCCTGCCCTTCGCGAAATGTCTCGTTGACGAAAAGCGCCCCGCCCCGGCATTCCTGCCGGGGCGGGGCTTTTTTGCCCATACCGTGTTTGGCGCTGGTCGCAAACGCCACTCCGGTCATGGCTATTTTGGAGATACAAAATGAACGATTTTACTCTGAATGCTGAAGTGCGTTCCGACCTGGGGAAAGGTGCGAGCCGCCGCCTGCGTCGTCTCGCCGCTCTGGTTCCAGCTGTTGTTTACGGTGGCGAAAAAGCCCCTGAATCCATCAGCATGCTGGCCAAAGAAGTTGCCAAACTGCTCGAAAACGAAGCGGCTTACAGCCACGTTATCGAACTGAACGTTGGCGGCAAAAAGCAGAACGTCATCATCAAAGCCCTGCAACGTCACCCGTCCAAGGGTCACGTTCTGCACGCTGACTTCGTACGCGTCGTAGCCGGTCAGAAACTGACCGCTATCGTGCCTGTGCACTTTGTCGGTGAAGAAGCTCCGGTCAAGAAAGGCGGCGAGATCTCGCACGTCCTGAACGAAATCGAAGTAACTTGCCTGCCGAAAGATCTGCCTGAGTTCATCGAAGTCGA
The DNA here is from genome assembly GCF_013363935.1 of Pseudomonas sp. 43A. Classification (NCBI taxonomy): domain Bacteria; kingdom Pseudomonadati; phylum Pseudomonadota; class Gammaproteobacteria; order Pseudomonadales; family Pseudomonadaceae; genus Pseudomonas; species Pseudomonas sp. 43A. Next base: position 1,455,709 of record NZ_CP054880.1, on the reverse strand, counting down.
CCTGTCGGCTCTGGAAATCGGCGCAATCGTCCACCTGTCCGACCTCAAAGCCCCTAAAGGCGTTGAGTTCGTTGCACTGGCTCACGGTGACGACAAAGCTGTTGCAAACGTACACGCTCCACGCGTTGCTCCAGAAGCTACCGAAGAAGGCGCAGCAGAGTAATTCACTCTGTTCAGCCTGAGTGAGCAAGTAACATCGCGGACTGGAACGTAGCGAGAAAGCGGGCGAGAACGCGGAGTTTACATCCATGGTAAATGAGCATTTTTCGTCCACTTTCGCCGCTTTCCCTGATCGCGGCGATGTTACTCACCACTCAAAGGAAGGGCCCCTATCGTGACTGCCATCAAACTGATCGTTGGCCTGGGAAATCCAGGCGCCGAATACGACCAGACCCGGCATAACGCAGGGGCCCTTTTTGTTGAGCGCATCGCCCACGCACATAATGTGAATCTTGTGGCCGATCGCAAATATTTTGGCCTGACCGGGCGCTATTCGCATCAGGGTCAGGATGTTCGTCTGCTGATTCCCACCACTTACATGAACCGCAGCGGCCAGGCCGTGGCGGCACTCGCCGGATTCTTCCGCATCAAGCCTGAAGAAATCCTCGTGGCGCATGACGAACTCGACTTGCCTCCGGGCGTTGCCAAGCTCAAGCAGGGCGGCGGCCATGGCGGTCACAACGGGTTGCGCGACATCATTGCGCAACTGGGCAATCAGAATACGTTCTACCGCCTGCGGCTTGGCATTGGCCACCCGGGCGTCGCCAGTATGGTTTCAAATTTCGTCCTGGGTCGTGCGCCACGCGCCGAACAGGAAAAACTCGATGCCAGCATCGACTTTGCCCTCGGCGTGCTGCCGGATATCCTCGCCGGTGAATGGAACCGCGCGATGAAAAACCTGCACAGCCAGAAGGCCTGACTCTACTCCGAGGGGAAACACCATGGGATTCAATTGCGGCATCGTCGGCCTGCCTAACGTCGGCAAGTCCACCCTGTTCAACGCCCTGACCAAATCCGGTATCGCGGCCGAGAACTTCCCCTTCTGCACCATCGAGCCGAACAGCGGCATCGTGCCGATGCCGGATCCGCGTCTGGACGCTCTGGCGGCCATTGTCAATCCAAAGCGCATCCTGCCGACCACCATGGAATTCGTCGACATCGCTGGCCTGGTTGCCGGCGCCTCGAAAGGTGAAGGCCTGGGCAACAAGTTCCTCGCCAACATCCGCGAAACCGACGCGATCGCTCACGTCGTGCGCTGCTTCGAAGACGAAAACGTGATCCACGTTTCCAACAGCGTCGACCCGAAGCGCGATATCGAAATCATCGACCTGGAACTGATCTTCGCCGACCTCGACAGCTGCGAGAAACAACTGCAAAAAGTCGCGCGCAATGCCAAGGGCGGTGACAAGGACGCAGTCGTTCAGAAAGCTCTGCTGGAGCAATTGATCGCGCACTTCACCGAAGCCAAGCCGGCGCGCAGCCTGATGAAGAACATGAGCGCCGACGAAAAAGCGGTGATCAAGGGCTTTCACCTGCTGACCACCAAACCGGTCATGTACATCGCCAACGTCGCTGAAGACGGTTTCGAGAACAACCCGCACCTGGACGTGGTTCGCGCCATCGCCGAAGAAGAAGGCGCCATGGTTGTTCCGGTCTGCAACAAGATCGAAGCAGAAATCGCCGAGCTCGATGACGGTGAAGAGAAGGACATGTTCCTCGAGGCCCTGGGCCTGGAAGAGCCTGGCCTGAACCGCGTGATCCGCGCCGGCTACGAAATGCTGCACCTGCAGACCTACTTCACCGCCGGTGTCGAAGAAGTCCGCGCCTGGACCGTCAAAGTCGGTGCCACCGCACCACAAGCTGCTGGCGTGATCCACACCGACTTCGAGAAAGGCTTCATCCGCGCCGAAGTGATCGCCTACAACGACTTCATCCAGTACAAGGGCGAAGCCGGTACCAAAGAAGCCGGTAAATGGCGTCTGGAAGGCAAGGATTACATCGTCAAGGACGGCGACGTGATGCACTTCCGCTTCAACGTGTAAGCGTTGCGCCCAAGAAAAAGCCGCGTTTGATACGCGGCTTTTTTGTGCCTGAAATATTTTCCGCCGCACCACCAACCCCCTGTAGGAGTGAGCCTGCTCGCGATAGCGTTCTATCAGCTACAGATGTGCTGACTGACACACCGCTATCGCGAGCAGGCTCACTCCTACAATGGGAAATGTGTGAATCAGGCCTTTTTGGTGCGCGGCAAGAAGATCGCCAACACCCCAAACAACGGCAAGAACGAGCACAGGAAATACACGTACTCGATTCCGTGCACATCCGCCAGATGCCCCAGCAGCGCCGCGCCAATCCCGCCAAAACCAAACATCAAACCGAAGAACACCCCGGCAATCATCCCGACATTGCCCGGCACCAGTTCCTGCGCGTACACCACAATCGCCGAGAACGCCGAGGCCAGAATGAAGCCGATCACCACGCTGAGGACGCTGGTCCAGAACAGATCGACGTGAGGCATCAGCAGCGTGAACGGTGCCACGCCGAGGATCGAAAACCAGATCACCGCTTTACGGCCGATCTTGTCACCGATCGGCCCGCCGAAGAACGTCCCCGCCGCCACTGCACCGAGGAACAGGAACAGGTGCAACTGCGAACTGGCCACCGACAGGTCGAACTTCTCGATCAGGTAGAACGTGAAGTAACTGGTCAGACTGGCCATGTAGAAATACTTCGAAAACACCAACAGCCCCAACACCACCAACGCACTGGTCACCCTGCCCTTCGACAGCCCGTGAGTCGCGGCCTGACCGGCCTTGAGCTTGAACAGGTTCAAGTGATGGGCATACCAGCGACTGATGCGGTACAGCACGAACAGCGCAAACACTGCGAACAAGCCGAACCACGCCACATTGGCTTGACCGAACGGAATGATGATCGCCGCCGCCAGCAACGGGCCGAACGCGGAACCGGCGTTACCGCCCACCTGGAAAGTCGATTGCGCCAGACCAAAGCGTCCGCCCGAGGCCAGCCGGGCAATCCGCGAGGCTTCAGGGTGGAACGTCGAGGAACCAATACCGATCAGCGCCGCCGCCAGTAGAATCAACGGGAAACTGCCGACCATCGACATCATCACGATGCCAATCAGCGTACAGATCGAACCGGCCGGCAACAGCCACGGTTTCGGGTGCCGATCGGTGTGGTAACCGACCCACGGCTGCAGCAGCGAGGCGGTCAATTGAAAGGTCAGGGTGATCAGGCCGACCTGAGTAAACGTCAGGCCGTAATTGGCCTTGAGCATCGGATAGATCGATGGCAAAACCGACTGAATCAGGTCGTTGATCAAATGCGCCAGCGCCACCGCGCCGATGATACGCATCACCAATGGGCTGCTTTGCGGAGGAGCGGGCGCCGAGGCAGCGGCGTTCTGAACGTTGCTGATAGCCATGGAAGTTTCCGGACAGCAGATGGGTGCACACAGGCAGGTGCGTCAATGTGCCATTTTTCAGTGCGTCAGCGCCATCCCCTTAGCCAGCTAACTAACTGACTGACCGTCGACAGCAAGGTGATAGCGCAACGCCATGGTCTGAATCTTGCCTTGCTCTATCCCTTGAACGCGGCGTCCTTACAAAGGGCACCGACAATGGGAAGTTTCGCTACAGAGCCGGCCTACAGAGCGGGCGAGAGTGAACTTTCGAGGCCTTTTAGCAGGGCACAACATCCAGGTCGCACGACCGCGATGCACGCCATTGGTGCGTGGTGTCCAGAGGAGTCATGGGGCATGCAGGCTTTCCTTTCACCGGGGATCAAATTGCTGGGGCGGTTTGGCTTCGCAGGTAAATTTCAGTTGTTGTTTCTGCTGTTCATTCTGCCGTTGGCGGGTAGCCTGTTGATGATCGGCCAGGACTATCGCGACAAACTCAATCTGATTTCCGGCGAACGTGCCGGTGTCCGCCAGTTGCTCGCGCTGGATGCGCTGGACAACCTGCTCGCCGCCCAACGTGACCGCGCCGCCCGTTGGCGCGCTACGGAAACCAATCGACAACCGACGCCGGCTACCCTCGCCGCGATGGGCGCGTTTGACGCAGTGCAACCGGCAGTTCTGCAAGCCACCACAGATTTGGGCAACGCGCTGAAAAACGAAGGTGCCGAAGGCGAAACCCTCACCCGCTTTCAAGCGCTGCAAACTGCATTGAACGGTCTGGACTCGAAAAGCCTCAGCGGTGTCGGTTGGTGGCCGGACGGTTACGATCGTTTCACCAATGCGCTGAGCGCCCTGCAAGCGTTGCGCGAGCAGATCGTCATGGACAACCGCCTGACCCTCGCGCCGTGGCTGGAAACCTACCTGCTGACGCAAATCTCCACGCAGCACGCGCCGGACCTGATCGAACGCGTCGGCCGCCTCGCTGCGGTCGGTCAGGCCTCGGTCGTCTCTGGCCAATTCACCCTGCAAAGCCGTTTGCAGTTGCGCGATCTGCGCAGCCGCATCGGCGATGCCCGCGAGCAACTGGTCAAAACCGCCACGCTGCTCGAAGCACGCCTGCCGAAAGATCAGCAGAACTGGGCCAGCCAATATCATGACAGCCTGAAACGACTTGATAGCGGCCTGAAGGTGCTGGATGACGGCGTGTTCGGCGGCAGCATCACGCTCAAACCGGACGACTTTGAACGCAACCTCGATGCCCTGCTGACCGACCTCGCCGCCCTGCGCCAGCAGTCGCTGGTGTCGCTGGACCAACGACTGGATGCCTACCACAGCTCGGCGATCCGTCAGTTCATTATCGTTGCAGCCATTTTCGGCTGCCTGCTGCTCGCGGCGCTGTATCTGTTTATCTGCCTGCAAGCCTCGATCCGCCGCAGCGCCAGCGGCATCACCCTGCTCGCTGAGGCCCTGCGCGATGGCAACCTCAGTCTGCAAGTGCCCGTCGTGGGCCGAGATGAATTGGCGGCGATCAGCACCGCACTCAACGTTGCCGTGGTGCAACTGCGCACGAGCATGCTCGGCGTTGATCACGAAACCTCACAACTGAGTCACGCCGTGCGCAGCCTCAACGAGCACTCCAGTGGCGCCCTTGGTGAAGTCGAGGCGCAGCAGTTGCAGATCAGCCAGATCGCCGCAGCTGCCACGCAGCTGGCCGCGACGTCGCAAGGCGTGGCGCAGAGTTGCGAACAGGCCTCCGGCAGCGCCCAGCACACCCGGCGCATCGCCGCCGACAGCAGCCGTGACAGCCAGCGCACCACGGCGAGTATTCAGCAGCTCAATCAGCGTTTGAATGAAACGGCTGCGGCGTTGGGTCGGGTCAGCGAGCAAGGTCAGCAGATTCAATTGGTGGTCGACACCATTCGCGGTGTTGCCGAACAGACCAATTTGCTCGCGCTCAACGCAGCTATCGAAGCCGCACGCGCGGGTGAACAAGGTCGCGGTTTTGCCGTGGTCGCCGACGAAGTGCGCAGCCTGTCACAGCGCACACAATCTTCGACAGCGCAGATTGCCGGCACCGTCGACAGCCTGCGCGCGACGGTCAACGAAGCCGTGAGCCTGATGGAAGCTGCATGCGGCCAGGCGCAAACCGATGCCGAGTCGGTGACCGGTCTCGGTGAACGCCTGGGCGAAATCGCCAGCGCCGTGCAGAGCGTCACCGACACCTTGGCGCAGATCGCCACAGCGGTTGAAGAGCAAGCGAGTACCGCAGATGAAGTCAGCGGCAATATTCAGCAGGTCGATCAGGCAGCCGTGCGTTTGCTTGAAGGCGCACGGGCGGTGAACCTCGCAGCGGACACCCTGAGTCAGGGCAGCCATGCCTTGAGCGCCAATACGGCAAGATTTCAGCTGCGTTGAGGCCCTGCCCGGCCCGGATTTTCCGGGCTGGAGGATAAGCGGTTGAAAATAAGAAGAAATATTTTAAATTTACGCTTGACGCTTTTCCATTTCAGGGGAATAATGCGCGCCACTTGGCTACATAGCTCAGTTGGTTAGAGCATAGCATTCATAATGCTGGGGTCCGGGGTTCAAGTCCCTGTGTAGCCACCAAGTACTAAAAACGGCTTACCGAAAGGTAGGCCGTTTTTTTATGCCTCGAGAAAAGTCTCGGTAATCTGTCACTTCAAAATATCCTTCTCTTCGTTGCTCCCTTTGGTCGCTGCCTGTGCGATCAGTGCGTCGAGCATCTGCGCAATGACCTTCTGCTGGACCTTCGAAAGCTCATTGATGGACTGCAGCCGTCGATACCACGTCGAGGTCAAGCTGCGTCTGGGCGTCTCCGTGTACGAGGGAACCCCGAGCAGGTCCTCAACAGGCACGCGAAGCGCAAACGCCATCTTCACCAGCGTCGTGACCGGCATACTGCGCGTGCCCTCCTCGTAACCCTGAAAGGTTTGCCGGGAAAGACCTAAAGCCCGTGCAAACCGAGTCTGCGTGATCTCGTGCACTGTGCGTAAGTGAGCAATGCGACTGCCCATCGCCACCAGAAAATCGCGGTCCTCATTGGAAACACTCATGACAATGGCCGACTGAAAATAGAATTGAATGGCAACGGACTTATCCCTTTCATCTGAAATCCATCCTGGAAAAAACAACAGAAAACATCCTCAGGTAAAGGCGCGTAAGTTGTCGACCTGAAAAGTCTGTAGGAGAAATGCGGAGCAACCACCAAGCTGGAGCGAAGTACTACAGGCGCGAAATGCCTTTTCATTCGACTGAATCGGTACCGAGCGATCAGGTTGAAAAAACGCTGTAGGAAACGGGTTCGATCCAGGTATGAATTAGATCGCGCACCACAAATACAAAAAACGGCTTACCGCAAAGTGAGCCGTTTTTTGTGCCTGTGAGGAAAGTGCCGACAGCAAAGAGACTGATGATTTATTGCGAGCAGTTTTCCAACGCCGACAACCCTTTAACCCAGATCTGCCGCGTGCGCAAACCGACCATTGCACGCCAATCCGGATCAGCCGGATAAAACTGCTCCAGCAGATTCAACTTGATCGCCCGCCCCGTGGCATCCAGCGGATCACCATACAAATGCAGCCAATGGTCATCGCGCAGATGCCGATGCACATCCGGCCCCGGATACGTCCCGCACTCGATCACGAACGGCATCAACTGCACGTCCGGTAAAGCATTGAGCAACGCCTGCGAGGTGTACCCGGTAGCCGTCGCCGCGACACCGGTTTCGCTCAAGGTGTCGGCGCCGGTGTGCAGGGTGTAAAGCCATGGGCCATAAATTGCCTGGGCCTGCGCGAGTGCCGGGTAAGGCGCCTGGGTGATGGTCAGCAACATCGGATGGCCGTATTCGCCAGCGCCGGTGTGCAGGTCGAAACACATCACGGTTTCAGCGCCAGCCAGATGCTTTTCGATGATTTGATGCAAAGTGCGATTCGACCAGTTCGGCGCACGACCACCGTAAAACAGTCCGTCGGGATGGCTGTGCTGGCCGCCCTCGACAATCGACATCACCGCCGGCCAGCCGTGTTCGTTGATCTGCGCATCGAGCAAGGCATCGGCGCGTTGGCGCTCGGGGCCGTGCAAATCGGTGCAGGCGTAGATTTCATGCAGTGCGGCGTACGCGCGGTTATCCGGTAGCGGCCCGGTGAAATCCAGGTGATTGCGGTTGAGGTCGATGTTGTCTTCGTTGACCCGGCGTAACCACGCCGTGCCCCATGGGTTGATCAGGTGCACCATCACCACCGCGACATCCTTGGGCAATGAGCCGGGTTCGAAGGTTTTCAGCCAATCGATCTGGCAATCCGAGCCGTAATAACCCTCGACGCCGTGCGTACCGCTGAGCGCTACCAGACGACGTTTTGCCTGCGGATCGCCGAGCACGGCGACGTCGGTACTCAGGGGTTCGCCGAATGGCCCGCAACGCGGATGGGCGTACGAGGTGAGCGTGGCGCCGGCGGCATTGGCGGCGGCGATGAACTGTTCGCGTTGATCGCGGTAGCTGGATTCGGTGGGGAACTCGCTGTGCATATCAGCCTCTTGTTGATCTTGTAATTGTGGGAGCGAGCTTGCTCGCGAAAGCGGTTGGACATTCAACATTTCTGCCGACTGATACTGCGCATTCGCGAGCAAGCTCGCTCCCACAGGTGCTCAGTGCAGCTCAACGGATTTGCGATTGACCCTAGCGAACATCCGCCCTGAAAAGAAAGACAAAAATGCCCATCGGTTTGCGTCGCGACCGAGCGGTCGATAAAGTCCCTCAGACTTTTATCCCACGGACGGAGAGCCCGCGTGTTTTCAGCCTTGCCCTTGAGACGCTTTCGCCTGCCAGCCCTGACGCTGATCATCAGCGCCCTGACCCTCACCGCATGCAACGCCCCGCCCTCCTCGACCTTGCCGCTGGCACCGGAAGCTGCTTCCGGTTTCCGCACCGATCTGCAAACCCGTCACGCCAGCCAACACATGGCCGCCGCTGCCAATCCCTTGGCTGCTGAAGCCGGGCGCGAGATGCTGCGTCAGGGCGGTTCGGCGATTGATGCGGCGATTGCGATGCAAGCGGTGTTGACCCTGGTTGAGCCGCAATCTTCCGGGATCGGCGGCGGCGCAATGATCGTGTTGTGGGATGGCAAACAGGTGCGCACGTATGACGGCCGCGAAACCGCGCCGGCCGGCGCCACCGAGAAGCTGTTCTTGCGCGCCGATGGGCAACCGATGTCGTTCCCGCAGGCGCAGATCGGCGGTCGCTCGGTCGGCACGCCGGGCGTGTTGCGCGCACTGGAGATGGCGCATCAACAACACGGTCGCCTGCCGTGGGCGAAGCTGTTTGATCCAGCGATCAAACTGTCCGAGCAAGGCTTTGCGATCTCTGCGCGTTTGCACTCGCTGCTGGAATCAGATCCAGTCATCCGCCAGTCGCCTGATATGGCCAAGTATTTCCTCAACGCCGATGGCAGCGTCAAAGCCGTCGGCACACGTCTGCAAAACCCGGCGCTGGCAACAGTGCTCAAACGCATCGCCAGCGAAGGCGCGGACGCGCTGTACAAAGGCCCGATCGCCGAAGAAATCGTCGCCAAGGTGCAGGGCCACGCCAACCCCGGCAGCCTGTCGTTGAACGATCTGCAGCGCTATCAGGCCAAGGAACGTGCGCCGCTGTGCACCGATTACAAGCGCTGGCAGGTCTGCGGCATGCCGCCACCGTCGTCGGGCGGCATCGCCGTGGCGCAGATTCTCGGCACATTGCAGGCGCTGGAAACTCGCGACCCACGTCTTTCCCTGACGCCACTGAAACCGCAGAAGACCGACAAACCGGCCGGGATCGAACCGGATCCGCAAGCCGTGCATCTGATCGCCGAAGCCGAACGTCTGGCCTACGCCGACCGCGCGCAATACGTCGCCGACACCGACTTCGTGCCGGTGCCGGTCAAAGGCCTGGTCGATCCCGGATATCTCGCCAGCCGCGCCAGCCTGATCGGCGAACGCAGCATGGGCAGCGCCAAACCGGGCACGCCACCGGGTGTGCAGGTTGCCTACGCCCCGGACCGTTCGCCGCTGCGCATCTCCACCTCGCAAGTGGTCGCGGTGGATGACCTCGGCGGCGCCGTGTCGATGACCACCACCATCGAAGCCGCGTTCGGTTCGCACCTGATGGTTCAGGGCTTCTTGCTGAACAATCAGATGACCGACTTCTCGTTCATCCCCGAAGAGAATGGCCAGAAAGTTGCCAACCGCGTCGAACCTGGCAAACGTCCGCGCTCGTCGATGGCGCCAACGCTGATCTTTGATCGCCACAGCGGCGAATTCGTCGCCACGGTCGGCTCGCCCGGCGGTTCGCAAATCATCGAATACGTGGCCAAAACCACCGTCGGCCTGCTCGACTGGAACCTCGACCCGCAAAGCGCCATCAGCCTGCCCAACTTCGGCAGCCGCAACGGCCCGACCGAACTGGAACAAGGCCAGTTCAGCCCGGCGCTGATTCAGGTACTGAAAGACAAAGGGCATGCGGTCAATGAAATCGACATGACCAGCGGCACCCAGGCCATCGTGCGGGTCAAGGATGCACAGGGGAAAGCGTCGTTGGAGGGTGGCGCGGATCCACGGCGTGAAGGCGAAGCGTTGGGGGATTGAGGCTAGGACGCAAAACAAAAAAGGCTTACCGCGAGGTAGGCCTTTTTTCATGCAGCGGATTTAACCCGGAAGATCACCCGATATCAGCGATTCGCCACCAGATGCGCACCGAACAGCAGATAGTATCCACCCGCGAACCGATCCAGCCATTGCCGCGAACGCTCATACACACCAGCGATCCGGCGACTGGCGAAGAACAACGCGACGCAGCAATACCAACTGAACGACAGCGTCGCCATGGTCATGACTGCCAGCGCCAGCAACAGCGGTGGGATGTGAGCCGGCATGGCGGTGGCGAAGATGGTGGCGACGAACAGTGCCGACTTGGGATTGGTCATGTTGCCCAGAAAGCCGCGGCCATAAGCGCCGAGCAACGTTTGCTGCGAGTCATCCAGCGTGCCCGCGACGATCGGCGCCTTGGGCTTGAACTGCTTGAGCCCGAGGTAGATCAGGTAGCAGCCACCGGCAATCTTGAAGCTCAGGTACAGCGTCGGCGCGGCGCTGAACAAGGACTGAATGCCCAGGCCACCCGCCAGCCCCCACAACACGGTTCCGCTGGCCACGCCGAGCGCCGCGACGACACCGTGGCGGCGGGAACGGCTGACCGCGAGTTGCGCGATGTTGAAGAAGTTCGGGCCGGGCGTGACCACGGCCACCGTCCACAACAGGGCCAACGACAGCAGCGGCGCCAGATAACTTGAAAGGGAAAGATCCATGGGGCATGCGCCTGATCGGTTCGACGATGCCCTCTACCTTGCAACATCCGGCAATGTTTTGCCATCAGCCGCTATTCACACCGCTAGCGTCTTGCCATCCACCGTATCGCCAATTTTCAGAAAATGCCCGCCCGCCACGTGGTGCAAGGTGCGTAAACCATCGTGCCCTTCGAAATGCCAGCGTCCGTCGCTGAACACGCGCTCATCGGCGTGGGCAGCGATGACTTCGGCGAGAAACAGGTCGTATTGCTCGTGATTGCGCGGCTCTGGGAGCAAACGGCATTCAAGCCAGGCGACGCAGCCGTCGAGCAGCGGCGCTTCGACTTGTTCGCCGGCAAAGGTTTGCAGGCCGTAAGCCTGAAACTTGTCTTGCCCTTGGGTTTGGGTGATGTCCAGGCCAGAGGTATTGCCGACGGTTTGCACGATGTCGGCCTGATCGACGCAAGGGACGTTGAGCACAAAGGTGCCGGACGCTTCGAGCAATTGGCGGGTCCAGGTGGATTTATCGAGGACGACGGCGACTTTCGGCGGTTCGAAATCCAGCGGCATGGCCCAGGCGGCGGCCATGATGTTGCGCTGGCCATCGTAGGCGGCGCTGACCAGTACGGTCGGCCCGTGATTGAGCAAACGATAGGCTTTGTTCAAGGGCACCGGGCGGCGGTGGGAAGCGCTCATGGGGTCTGCTCCGGGGGAAAAGGAGCCGATTGTAGCGCTGCCACTGAAGAAACACAGAACCTGTGGGAGCGAGCTTGCTCGCGAAAGCGGTGTGTCAGTCAACAGCACTGCTAAGTGAACTGACGCCTTCGCGAGCAGGCTCGCTCCCACAATGGATCAGTGGAGATTAGTGGGAGAGTTGATTGGCGAACTGGCCGACCGCATTCACGACTTTCTGCGCACCATCCTGAATCTCGACAATCACCGTGCCCGCCTCGGCCGCCAGCGCCAGACCCTGTTCGGCCTGAAGCTTGCCATCGGTCATCAGGGCCACGGCGTTGCGCGCCATTTCCTGGTTCTGCCGCACCACGGTGACGATCTCTTCGGTCGCCTGGCTGGTGCGCGAGGCCAGCTGTCGCACTTCGTCGGCCACCACGGCAAAACCCCGGCCCTGCTCACCGGCGCGCGCCGCCTCAATGGCAGCGTTGAGCGCCAGCAGGTTGGTCTGTTCGGCGATGCCGCTGATGGTTTTGACGATGGTACCGATCACCTGCGACTGCTCGTTCAGTGCCTCGATACCCTCACCGGCAGCCTGCATGTGCCGCGACAGATCACGCATCACATTCACCGCCTCGGTGACCACGGTGGTGCCACGTTGCGCGGTGCTGTCGGTTTGCTGCGAGGTGCTGTAGGCGATGCTCGCCGCGTCGGCGACGGCTTGCTCGCGGTTGACCTGATCGGTGATCACCGTGGCGAACTTCACCACTTTGTACAGTTTGTTGTTGGCATCGACCACAGGGTTGTAGGACGCCTCCAGCCACACCGTACGACCATGGCTGTCGACACGCTTGAAGCGGTCAGCGACGAACTCGCCATTGTTCAGACGACGCCAGAAATTCTGGTACTCGGCGCTGTTGTATTCTTCCGGAGCGCAGAACGTCCGGTGATGTTTGCCCTTGATCTGCGCCAGGCTGTATCCCATGCCGCTGAGGAAGCGATCGTTGGCGTTCAGCACGTTGCCGTTGAGGTCGAATTCGATCACAGCGGTCGAACGCACCAACGCACCGATCAGGTTTTCATGTTCACGAGAAGCTTCAATGGTGCGGGTCAGGTCGCTGGCGAACAGCGAAATGTGCTTGATCCGCCCATCCGAAGAACGCACCGGTTGCACGATCGAACGCAGCCACGCTTCTTCACCATTGCCACGCAGCAGGCGCACGGCACCGGCGAAATGTTCGCCGCGGTTCATGGCGTTTTTGAAGCGGTGATGGAATTCATCGGTTTTAACGTGGGCCGGGACGATGTCTTCAATCGCCCGACCGATCAGGTCCTGGCTCTTGTAGAGCATCTCGGTGAGGAAGTTCTGGTTGACCGACTGAATGCGCCCGTCGGGCTCAAGGGTCAGCACCAGCATCTCGCTTTCCAGGCTTTCCTTCACTTGCACAAGGCTGGAGAGTTCTTCACGAAGAGCGGCCAGCTCTTGCTTCAAGCGTTTGTTGAACATGGGGAAGTACCGATGGGCAGGATAGAAAGCGGGATGCAGCCTAACCATCGGCCTTGAAAATCTTTTCTGAAGAGCGCTCGCGACCGGTCAGTCAAAAATAATCTCGATAGGCCATCACCCCTCTCTACTCACCTACCGGGAAGGTACAAAACCCAACGCTCTGGCCCGGCCATTTCAGGTATTCTCAAGGAAAATTGCAACAACATGTTGCAGGTATCCGCCCGATAAGGAGTCCCGTTTTGGATTTATCGACCGCTGCCTGGATGGTTCACGACACCCGCCTGATTCTCTGCTGCCTGCTGGCCATTGCGACGATCATCGTGTTGATCAGCGCCACCAAACTTCCGCCGTTTCTATCGATCCTGATTGGCACTTTCATCGCCGGTGTCGGCGCCGGTTTACCGCCCGAAGACGTGGCCAAGGCCTTCAGCAAAGGCGCCGGGGCGATTCTCGGCGAGGCCGGGATCATCATTGCGCTGGGTTCGATGCTCGGTGCACTGATGGCCGAATCCGGTGCCGCTGACCGTATTGCCTCGACCTTGCTCGGGCTGGGCAAAGGCAAGTCGCTGCCGTGGGTGATGGCGCTGGTGGCGATGGTGATTGGCCTGCCGCTGTTTTTTGAAGTGGGTCTGGTGATGATGGTGCCGATCATCTTCGTCATGGCTCGCCGTTCGGGTCAGCCGCTGTTGAGAATCGCGATTCCGGCGCTGGCCGGGATGACCACGCTGCATGCCTTGATGCCACCGCATCCCGGGCCGTTGATCGCCGTCAGCGCGTTGCATGCCGATCTTGGGCTGACCATGTTGCTCGGTTTCAGCATCGCCATTCCAGCGGTGATTCTGGCCGGGCCGCTGTACGGCAACTGGTTGTCGAAACGCATGCACGTCGATGAGCCGGCAGAGCTCGGCGCCCTGTTCAGTGCGCCGCCGAAAGCGCCGCGCCAGCCGAGTTTCGGCATGTCGCTGCTGATCATTCTGTTGCCGGTGCTGCTGATGCTCGGCAGCACCCTGGCGAAAGTCGCGATGAGCCCGGAAAGCAGCATCGCCCTGAGCCTGAAGTTCCTTGGCGAACCGTTGGTGGCGCTGGGCATTGCAGTGATGGCGGCGGTGATCTGCCTCGGCTGGGCCAACGGCATGCCACGTGAAGACGTCGGCGGCACCCTGCGCAAAAGCCTCGCGCCGATTGCCGTGCTGTTGCTGACCATCGGCGCTGGCGGCGGCTTGAAGCAGACCTTGCTGGATGCCGGCGTCAGTCAGACCATCAGCAAAGTCGCTGAAGGCGCGCACATGCCGTACCTGTTGCTGGCGTGGCTGATCGCTGTGGCCTTGCGTCAGGCTACAGGCTCGGCGACGGTCGCGACCACGACGACGGCGGGGATTCTGGCGCCGATGATGGCGGGTCTCGCCGCAACGCAGAGTTCGTTGGTGGCGCTGGCGATTGGCGCCGGCTCGGTGTTCTTCTGCCACGTCAACGACGCCGGTTTCTGGATGGTTCGCGAGTACTTTGGCTTGCAGCTGAAACAGACGATCTGGGTCTGGTCGATCCTGCAGACCATCGTCTCGGTGGTGGGTCTGGTGGGGACGTTGCTGTGGTGGCACTGGTTGACGTGACGGCCTCGGCGAGTTTGCGCTGAGGCCGTTAACTCGCCTTCAGGAACAGGGCGCCACGGATTGGTTGCCGACTCGGGGCATGCGCGCGCCAAAATACGCCGCGCTGACGATGCCGACCATGCCCATCACCGCGCAGAACATCACACAAATCCACGGGCTCCACGGCATCAGACCGATCAGCAGCAGCGGTGTGATGCTTGCCCAGGCGGCGTAGGCGATGTTGTAGGTGAAGGAAATGCCTGACACGCGAATACGCGCCGGGAACAAGCCGACCATCACCGAGGGCACCGCACCGACCACTCCGCACGCCAGACCAGCAATCGCGTACGCCATACCAATCCACTCGCCACCGCTGATCAGGCAGCCGTAAAGCACACCGATGCCCAAAGGCAGCAGCAGGCTATACAGCATGACCGTGCGCCACGCGCCAATTCGGTCGACCAGCAATCCGGCAATCACGCAGCCTATATTGAGAAACACGATGCCCAATGCACTGAGGGCGAAGGTGTGGCTGGCGGTCATGCCGAAGGTTTTCTGCATCATGGTCGGGGTGATCACTACGAACACCACCACTGCCGAGGTCAATACGCAGGTCAGCAACATCGCCGGCAACATCGCCAATCGATGCTCACGCAGTACTGTGCGCAACGGCAGTTCGACCCGCGCTTCACGCTGCGCTTCCATGGCCATGAACACCGGGGTTTCGCTCAACCAGCGACGCAGGTAAACGCCAATCACGCCGAATACACCACCGAGCAGGAACGGGTAGCGCCAGGCGTAATCGAGGATTTCCGCCGGGGTGAAGACTTGTGCGAGAAACGTCGCGGTCAATGCGCCGATCAGGTAACCGAAGGTCAGCCCGGCCTGCAAAAAGCCCAAGGCGTAACCGCGATGCCCGGTGGGCGCGTGCTCGGCGACGAACACCCAGGCGCTCGGCACCTCACCGCCCACCGCCGCACCTTGCAGGATGCGCAGCGCCAGCAACAGCAGCGGCGCGAAATAACCGATCTGTGCATAAGTCGGCATGATCCCGATCAGCAGACACGGCAGCGCCATCATCAGGATGCTCAGGCTGAAGACTTTCTTGCGCCCCATTCGGTCGGCGAAATGCGCCATCAGAATTCCGCCCAGTGGCCGCGCCAGGTAACCGGTGACGAAAATCCCGAAGCTCTGCAGCAGGCGCAGCCATTCGGGCATTTCCGGCGGGAAGAACAACTGGCTGAGGGTCAGGGCGAAGAATACGAAAATGATGAAATCGTAAATCTCCAGCGCGCCGCCAAGGGCCGCGAGGCCGAGGGTCTTGTAGTCGGAACGGCTGAACGGCGCAGGTTTGGCCGGGAAGTGGGCAGTCATGGCAAAGAACTCGGAAACAGGCAAAAAACCAAGGCGCCCATGGTCTACGCAAATGGGCGGATGGACAACCCGTTAGACCATAGTCCCGGTTTTGCAAAACCTGCTCACAAAGCATCGGCAGTTGAATTACTGTTATTGCCTGTCCAGCGGGTTAGTCCCTGTCTCCGACAACCGAAGAAACACCTGTGGGAGCGAGCTTGCTCGCGAAGAGGCCGGTACATTCAGGATCTATGTCGACTGACCTGCCGCCTTCGCGAGCAAGCTCGCTCCCACAGGTAGGGTGTGTTTAGAGAAATCGGAAACCCGCGGACCACAATAACCATAAAAATCCGAGGTACTCCCTGTGGCCGTTGATATCGAAGATAGCCGCTCCGCACGCTTTGCCCTGCGCTGTTCAAGCTTCGCCGAACGCTGGTTTCCCGACTCCTGGGTGTTCGCTGCGCTCGCCGTGATCATTGTCGCCCTGGCCACACTGGCCATGGGCGCCAAACCCACCGATGCGGCGATGGCGTTCGGTGACGGCTTCTGGAGCCTGATTCCGTTCACCATGCAGATGGCCTTCGTGGTGATTGGTGGCTACGTAGTCGCCAGCTCGCCACCCGCCGTGAAACTGATCGACCGATTGGCGCGCATCCCGAAAAACGGCCGCTCCGCTGTAGCGTGGGTGGCGTTGATTTCGATGGTCGCGTCCTTGCTCAACTGGGGCCTGTCGCTGGTGTTCGGTGGTTTGCTGGTACGCGCCCTCGCCCGCCGCACCGATCTGAAAATGGATTACCGCGCCGCCGGTGCTGCGGCTTATCTGGGCCTTGGCGCGGTATGGGCGTTGGGTCTGTCGTCGTCGGCCGCGCAGTTGCAAGCCAACCCCGGCAGCCTGCCGCCGTCGATTCTGTCGATCACCGGGGTGATTCCGTTCACCGAAACGATTTTCCTCTGGCAGTCCGGTGTCATGCTGCTGGCGCTGATCGTGATCTCGATCATCATCGCCTACGCCACCGCCCCCGGGCCGAACTCGGCGCGTGACGCCAAGGCCTGCGGCATCGACCCGGCCTTCAATCTGCCACCGCTGCAACCGCGCACCCGTCCAGGTGAATGGCTTGAACACAGTCCGCTGCTGATCATCGTGCTGGTGCTGCTGGCGGCGGGATGGCTGTTCCATGAGTTCTCGACCAAACCGGCGATCACCGCGATTTCCGGACTGAACACCTACAACTTCCTGTTCATCATGCTCGGCGCGTTGCTGCACTGGCGTCCGCGCAGCTTCCTCGATGCCGTCGCCCGTGCGGTGCCGACCACCACGGGCGTGCTGATTCAATTCCCGCTGTACGGTTCGATTGCCGCGCTGATGACCACGGTCAAAGGTGCCGATGCGCAGACCTTGGCGCACCACATTTCGACCTTCTTCGTCAGCATCGCCTCCCACGACACCTATGCGCTGTTGATGGGCGTGTACTCGGCGATTCTTGGCTTCTTCATCCCGTCCGGTGGCGGCAAATGGATCATCGAGGCGCCGTATGTGATGCAAGTCGCCAATGACCTGCAATACCACCTCGGCTGGGCGGTGCAAATCTACAACGCCGCCGAAGCACTGCCGAACCTGATCAACCCCTTCTACATGCTGCCGTTGCTGGGCGTACTGGGGCTGAAGGCGCGGGATCTGATCGGTTTCTCGTTCGTGCAATTGCTGGTGCACACGCCGCTGGTGCTGCTGTTGCTGTGGGCGCTGGGGACGACATTGGCGTATACGCCGCCGGTGATGCCGTAATTTGAAGAGGTTGCACCTGCCTTAGTGCAGGTGCGATCAGTTCTGTTCGGTAGGGAGTACCGTTAATAGCTCGGGCAAAGCGACCTGAACCGTTTCCCACACTACATCCAGATTGATATCGAAGTAGCCATGAGCGATTCGATTACGCATTCCGCGCATGCTCCGCCATGGAATTTGCGTGTTCTGAGCAGTGAACTCGGGATAACGATCCATCACCTTGGTAGCCGCCTCGCCAATGATGACCAGACTCATAATGACTGCTTGCTGCGTTCGCTTGTCTTCGGCGAACTCTTCCTTATTCAGGCCTTCGATAAATATCAACGCATCGCTCGCGGCCTGCCGCATATGTTCGAGGTAATCGCCGAGCCGGTTTTCGATCATACGGGACGAGCCTGATCCAGAACCTGCTGCCGAAACTTCAGCGGTAGATCTCCTGGTGTCAGCAGATCGACAGTCACGCCTAACAGGTCCTCGAGTTCCACTTGCAGCCCACCGAGATCGAACAACGTGGTACCGGGAAGTGGATCGACCAACAAATCCAGATCACTGCCATCCAGATCAGTCCCCAGTGCGGCGGAGCCAAATACACGGGGATTTGCCACACGAAATCTTCCGACAACCTCACGGATGGCAACGCGTTGCAAATCAAGAGCAGTGGAAGGCTTCATGGATCACCGTAACCAGATTCATTAATGCAGCAGTCTAGCAGTGCCAAAGGACGCTAGACACCGCTCCATTTGTAACCCAACCGTCACATCCCCTTGCTAGCGTCCGCCCGAAACATACTGAAACATTTAAGCAAAACGGGCTGAGACATGAGCGACGACACAGACGGCACCGACGCACCCTCCACTGATTCCAATAACTCCGTTGACACCAGTCGCCGCCGCTTCCTCGGCGGCGTTGCGGTACTGGGTGTCGGTGCAACACTGGCCGGCTGTGGCAGCGCGGGCGATAAGCCGGGCAAACCGGTGGAGCGCCCACTGACGCCAGCCGAGCTGGACAAGGCCCTGCGCGATCAAGTGAAAACCGTGGTGGTGATCTACGCCGAGAACCGCAGTTTCAACAATCTGTTCGGTGATTTCCCCGGTGTCGAAAAACCGCTGTCAGCGCTCAAGCCCGGCGACTATCAACAACGCGATCGCGACGGCTCGCTGCTGCAAACCCTGCCGCCCGTATGGGGCGGCGTCCTGCAGATCGGCCCGCAAACCCTCGATGGCGTGACCTACCCCAGCGCCACACAGTTTCAGGAAAACCTGCCCAACGCGCCCTTCGCTCTCAAAGGCCCGAATGGCGAGGACTTGCCGTTCGGTCTGGTGACCCGCGACTTGTGGCACGTGTTCTATCAGAACCAGATGCAGATCAACGGCGGCAAGAATGACGGCTTCGTGGCCTGGGCCGACTCCGGTGGCTTGACCATGGGTCACTACGCGCAGAGCCGCTATTCTCTGCGTCTATGGGACGTGGCTCAGGAGTTTGTGCTGTGCGACAACTTCTTCCAGGGTGCCTTCGGTGGCTCGTTCCTCAATCACCAATACCTGATCAGCGCCACAGCGCCGTTCTATCCAGACGCAGCCAATTCGGTGGCCAAGTCGCAGATCGCCGCACTGCAAAGCGACGATCCCGCCGATCCACGCCTCAAGCCGCTGGAACAATCCCCCGCCAGCGCGATGACCGGCCCGCCGCAGTTCGGCCCGAGTGCGCTGACCCCGGACGGCTTCGGCGTCAACACCCTCGCCCCGCCCTACTGGCCCACCTGGATTCGCGACCCCGAGCGCCCGGCGTACTCCAAAGCGGATCTGCCCAACGTCATGGTGCCGCAGACCCACGAACACATCGGCGACAAGCTGTCGAAAAAGAACATCGATTGGGCCTGGTACGCCGGCGCGTGGCAGGCGACGCTGGAGCAGTACAAGGATTCCGGCGGCATTCCGAAAATCCCCAATTTCCAGTATCACCATCAGCCGTTCAACTACTTCAAGCAGCAAGGCCCGGAGAATCCCGACGAGCGCAGTAAACGCCTGCGCGATGCCGGCCTGGGGGATGAGTCGAGCAGCAACAAATTCTTCGCCGATGCCGAAGCGGGCAAGTTGCCGGCGGTGAGTTTCTACAAACCCCAAGGCAACCTGAACATGCACGCCGGTTATGCCGACGTGGCCTCCGGTGACCGGCACATCGTCCGTGCGCTGAAAGTGCTGCGCGAAAGCCCGCAGTGGCAAAACATGGTGGTGATCGTCACGGTCGACGAGAACGGCGGCTGGTGGGATCACGTCGCACCGCCCAAGGGCGACCGCTGGGGGCCGGGTTCGCGAGTGCCAGCGCTGGTGGTGTCACCGTTTGCGCGCAAGGGCACAGTGGATCACACGGTCTACGACACGGCATCGATTCTGCGGTTGATCAGCCGAGTGTTCCAGCTGGAGACCCTCGACGGCCTCAAACAACGTGACGACGCCATGATTGCCCGGGGTCAGAAACCCATGGGCGATTTGACCAACGCCTTGCATTTTCCGGCGTGAAAACCAGCCCAGTGAGTTTGCGCAAAAATCTGCCGATGACGGCTTCTCTGTCAAACGCGGCTGATCCACTATGAGACGCCCCCGACACGCGGGGGAACCCACGCTGAAAAGGATCTGAGCATGTTCAAACTCGCAGGACTCACACTCGCCGCCCT
Organism: Pseudomonas sp. 43A; assembly: GCF_013363935.1. Lineage (NCBI taxonomy): Bacteria > Pseudomonadati > Pseudomonadota > Gammaproteobacteria > Pseudomonadales > Pseudomonadaceae > Pseudomonas > Pseudomonas sp. 43A. The sequence goes on along the minus strand of NZ_CP054880.1, from coordinate 1,435,379 downwards.
CACACTGAGCGCGGCCGCCCACGCCGATGTCGATCTGAAACTGGGCAGCACTGAACGCGTCACCCGTCTCTTCGCCTACCCCAACAACTGCAATGTGATCTGCTACCGCAACTGGACGCTGGAGCAGACCGTCACCCATTACCTGAGCCAGAGCGTGCAACGCGATGGTTATGCCGATGCCAAGGTGCTGGTAAAAACCGACAACGGTCAGCTCTACGCCGAAATCACCGGCGTGCCGAAGGATTACGACAAACCCTTGTCGGCGCTGCTGGATGCGGGGGATCTGGCCTACACCGGCGCCAGCAAGCTCAACGCCGACGGCAAATGGGCCTACAGCTGGTATCTGTTCCTGCCGCTGGGCATGGCCCTGGAAAATCGTAAAAGTGTCGAGTTGCTGCACTTCCCGCCGGATTACTCGCTGACTCAGGCGCAGGATTATTTACGTTCCAATACCACCGATCGCTGGGCAACGCTGCTGACCGACAACGGCATTCCCGCCAATCAGACGCCCGCCTTCCAGACCATCATCGACATTGCCCCGATCGCTGCGCCGTCCAACGCCGGTAGCGATCTGGAAGGCGTCTATGACTACTTCAAGGATTACCAGACCACACTGGTCAAGCAGTTCAGCCAGACCAGCAGCGGCACGACGCTGCCGATGGTCGCGTTCGGCGCGCCGGTGCGCAACTGGATCAAGCAGCAATACGGGCCAACCGTGAATGTATTGGGGCTGGCGACCATCAGCCCGAGCGAAGGCGTGAAAGTGCCGGTGCTGGGCTCGAACCACCCAAGTTATATCTGGTACGCCGCCGACCCGAAGAGCTACACCGGCGACGATGCACAGGCCAAGGCTGATGCTGCTGGTCTGAAAGTCATGGGGCAGGATTTGAGCGCCGCCTGCTGGCAGGCTGGCATGGGCAGCAAACCGGGCAGCGACGCGCAGACCACTCTCAGCAGTTGCACGCAGACGTGGCAGGTCACACAGAAAGTCAAAACCTGCGAGCTGTTCTACACCTCGATTCGCAACCTGACCCCGGAGCAGGCAGCTGCCAAGTGCGCAACCACTGCGATCAAATCGCAACTGAAGCAATTGAAAGCGCCGCTGCCGGCCACCGCTATTCCCGCCCCACACCTGTAATTGCCTGTGACATTCCCGTGTCAGCCAATGCTGACGCGGGAAAGCGTCTAAATCGCCTGTCAGATCTGACAGTAGACCGGCTATACCTAATAAGACACGATTGGATCCAAACGGCAGTACTGTTGTATTGACAGGACGTCAACCCGAGGAGTCGCGAAACCTTGCGACAAGGACTGTTATGAATAGCCACGCCATGGCGCAATCGGCGCCACGCGACACTGAAGGCATCTATCCCTTCGCGGGCCTGCCCGTGCGTCTGGGGTTTCCCTCCAGCGCCGACTTCGAAATTCTTCAGGATGAGTACGGCACCCCAACGGCGGTGGCGACGCGCCGTGAATTCCCGCAAACCCATCGGATGTGCCGGGTGTCCGGACAATTATTGCCCTATCGCTGCCGACAGACCCGACAACTGTTGACGGGCATCCACCTCTACGACCCGCGCTTTTGCGGATTGATCGAACACGCTTGCGACCCTAACGTGTTTCTCGACATGAGCGAGTTATGGCTGTGGGCGTTGAAAGATATCCACAGAGGTGAACGGCTGACCATGGATTACGCCGCCACTGAAGACAAACTGCTGCACCAGTTCGCCTGTGGCTGCGGGGCCAAACGCTGTCGAGGGTGGATCACCGGTTATGACGACCCACCCAGCCTCGAAGGCCAACACTTTTTACAACGCTGGCGGCACTCGGGTTTGCGCTGACAGGCGGATTACAACGCGCCAACCGGACGCAGACGATATTGCGGTGGCAACTGCTCGAAACCACTGATGGTGGTGTTGAGACTTTTCCAGCGACCATCCTTGATGCCGTAGATGCATCCGTGGATCGACAGGCTCTGCCCGCGATGCCAGGCGTTCTGGATGATGCTGGTGTGAGCGACATTGGCCACTTGCTGGATCACGTTGAGTTCGCACATCCGATCAACCTGCTCTTCTTCGGTCGGCAGCTTGGCCAGCTCTTCGCGCTTTTCGTAGTACAGGTCGCGGATCGAGCGCAGCCAGCCGTCGATCAGGCCGAACTGCCGATCCTGCATCGACGCGCGCACACCGCCACAGCCGTAGTGGCCGGTGACGAGGATGTGTTTGACCTTGAGTACGTCGACCGCGTACTGGATCACCGACAGGCAATTGAGGTCGGTGTGCAGCACGACGTTGGCGACGTTGCGGTGAACGAACAGATCGCCTGGCAACATGCCGACGATTTCGTTGGCCGGTACGCGTGCGTCGGAACAACCGATCCACAGATATTCCGGCGTTTGCTGGCGCGCCAGTTTGGCGAAGAAATCCGGGTCTTCCTTGGTGATCGCGTCAGCCCAACGCTCGTTGTTATCAATCAGGTCTTGTAAGTCATGCATGCTGTAAGGCCTCAAGAAAGATGCGCTGGTATGACAGACGACCACCCGTCGGGGTCACGCCGTCACCGCAAGTGATTTCATTGGAATTCTCGTGTGCCCGGTGAGTCCACCTAAGTAAGGCCCACAGTATGAGGAATTGCCATGACTGATTCACGACGCCCTTACGATGCCGTGCAACCGGAGCCCATCGATGATAACGAAGACCGCATGGGTTCGGTGCATGAGCTGGATTTCGATGAAGACGAGCCGAGCGCGAAGATTGGAGATGAGATTCCGGAGCGTGAGCGCGAGCAGCTGATGCCGCGTGAACGGGTGCGCGAGGCAGGAATGACCGGGGCTTCAGTGAGCGATCACGAGCCGACCGACGATGACCTGAGTCCGGAAACGTTGATTCATGAAGACGGAGCGCGGGATGCCGAAGAGGCGGGGGAAGGCAATCAGGCCGATTGGGATCTGAGCATTGTCGATGAGGATGACATTGGCGGAGGCAACGGGCTGGATGAGGCGGAACTGGCGCGGCGCGATCCGCTGGATGGCAACCGCTGATCATCCGTGCCTTAGAGGACGCCTTCGCGAGCAAGCTCGCTCCCACATTGAATTAAGTCGTTCACAAATATTGTGATCTACCCAAAATCCATGTGGGAGCGAGCTTGCTCGCGAAGCTTTTTGAGGAAGGTCAGTCAACCAGGGTGCAGGCCATGACCACGGCATCTTCACGCCCACCCACCGCCGGATAATAATCCCGACGCCGGCCAATCTCATTGAAGCCATAACGCTCATACAACTTGAACGCGCCCGTATTGCTGTCACGCACTTCCAGAAAACATTCCCGCGCCGAAGCCGCATACGCCCGAGACATCAGGTGCTCAAGCAGCGTCAAACCCAGCCCGCGCCCCTGATTCTCCGGTTTGACGGTGATATTGAGCAGATGCGCCTCATCCAGAATGATCTGCACCACGCCATGGCCGACCTGTTGCTCACCTTCGAACATCAGCCAGATCTGGTACTTGCCCAGCCCGTCGAGAAAGATCCCGCGAGTCCACGGATGGCTGTAAGCGGCGTACTCGATTTTCAGCACGGTTTCCAGATCCGCCTCGGTCATCGGGCGGAACGATACAGCGTCACTCATTCGATTCTTTCCAACGCGCCATCAGCCGACGCATGGCTTGCCACACAGCGGCCTTGCGCTGTGGCTCTTCCATTAACAATTCCAGACCGGGAATGGCCCAGGCCGAGCCCAGACCTTCGATCTGCAATTCACGATTGAATGCTTCGGCATCCGCTTCACCGGCAAAACGCACAGCCGGCAGGCCGATCAGCCACAGGCAGGCGCACGGAGCGGCTTCCATTTGCACGGAAAGGAAACCCTGGACGAAGTCGCGCGCCGCTTCCGGGCCTTGATCCATAGTGCCGCGATTGAGCCACGGCCAGCGCACAGGCTCGCCGACGATTTGCGGTGCATCCGGCAGACCGGCGGCGCGCAGCATGTCTTTGAGCAACAGATAAGCAGGATCACGGCTCTGGAACGGTTCGCCTGTGGGTAACTCGACCAGCAGCAGGCAACGTCCGGCGCGCAGTAATTGCAGGGCGAAACGCGGTGGCGGCACCGGTGTCGGTTTGGCGACGACTGGCGTGTCGTCGGCCTCTTCTACCGGTTTGGCACCGGTGCGGGTACTCGCCAACGACGGCCGCGGCACCTCGATTTTCGTCCGTTCGACCGGACGAGCGGCAGCCGTTTGCAGCGGCGCTTCGGCTTGCGGCGCGGGCACAACCGGCGCCTCTACCTCCGGCTCGGGCATGTCCAGCAGCTCGGGCCGTGAAGGCGCGGCAAAAGGCAATTCGGTGCGCGGCAGCCAATTGACCACCTGCATGGCGTTCAAATAGGCGCGGCGGCGGGACTCGATTAGCAAGGGTCGGCCACTTGTGGATAACTGAAGTGGGCTGATTCTACCGCCCTTCGCTCAAGATCGCTTGCTGTTGATCGATAGCCTTTACCTAAGCTCTCTGCCTTAGAAAACTCGACAGCCCGTCCCGAGAGTGAATTGCATCCTTCGTGATGCAGTACAATCGCCGCTTTTCATTGCCAACCAGCCGGGCATTCCGATGATCGAACCCAAGCGCGTCTTGCGCGCCCTCGCTGAACACTGGGCACTGCTTGAGCCACTGTGTGAGCATTTCGACCAAGGCACATTGAGCCTCAACGAACTGCGCACGCAACTCGCCGCCCAACAACTGGACAGCACGCCACAGGACATTACCAGCCTGCTCGACGTGTGGATTCGTCTCGATATTCTGATTCCGGTGGCAAAAAGCCCGAATCGTTTCGAGCTGAACGCGCAGATTCACGACTTCCTCGCCTACTTGCGTCGTGAACACCGCTTGGGCCTGTGCCTGGAAATCGAAGCCTATCTGCGTCACCTCGAACGTCTGGCCGGTTACATCCAGGACGCATTCGAAGTCCGCGATGGCCACGACCTCGCCCGCCAGTTGCGCCTGCTCGACATGCGTGTCCGCGACGTGCTGAAGAAGCTCGACAACGACGAACAGGCCCTGGTCGCCGTGGCCGAACGGGCGAAGACCAGCGATCGACAGATTCCATTGCGTCAGCGTTACGCCGAGGTACTGGCGACCTGGGACGAATACGTCGAGCCGATGATCGATCTGGTGAACGCCGACGGCGCCTTCGAACAAGGCGTGCGCAAGGTCGAAACCGTGCTGCTGAAGATGCTCAGCGAACAGCAGCGCCTCGGTCATCTGGTCGACGACGACATGCTGCTGCGCACCCACGCGCGCATCCTCGAAATGCAGACCAGTGCCCAGCTGACTTTGCGTCATGCCCGCGAACTGCTGCTGCCGCTGCGTGAAGAAGCGCGCCGGCACAACGCCGTGACCCGTGGTGCCGCGTTGGCTCTGGCAGCGATTCGCCGCAAAGGCATCGACGCCGTGCCGCAAGCGGCGATGCCGCTGTTCACCCGCCCGCAAAGCACCTTCCTCGGCAGCGCCAGTCAGGTCGAAGCCTACGTGTATGCGTTGGCGCGTTTCGAGCCGAAACCGGCGCGTTTCCCGAAAGCGCACAAGACCCAGAAAGGCGAAGCCCCCCGCGCGCCACGCACCGTGCGCGAGATGGTCGACCGTTGCGAAGAAGCCCTGCCGATGCCGGATCTGATGACCTGGCTGCTGGAGCAGGAACCGGACGGCGCCACCGACGAATTGCTCTACTGGTTCTCGCGCCTGTCGCGGGAAAAACGCTTCAAGCGCGAGCGTCTGGAACGCCGCGAATACCACACTCACGAGCACCAGGTCAGCCTGCGCTCCTTCGCCCTGCTCTCGGCCAGCGATAACGCCGCCGAGAATTCTGCGAGCATCCCCAATGCATCTTGATCTTTCCGAACTGTCGCAACTCGCGCCGATCTTCCGCGAGCTGTTCAAGGGTTACCACGTCAGCCGCCGCGACCCGGAGCTGTACGCGCAACTGTCGAACTTCCAGGATCAATACCGCACGCTGTTCAAGGCGCTGGGTTTTGAACTGGTCTGCGATACCCGTGGTTTCTACTACTTTGTGCCGGACATGGCCGCTGCGGCGGTGAACAAGACCGCCCAGCGTCTGGCCCTGTTCACCTTCATTCTCGTCGAGCATCTGGCCGATCAGGGTCGCGACCCGATCGCCGTGCTTGATGGCGGCAGCCTCGGCCGCGAAGAGTTGCCATCACTGCTGGAAAAATACCGCGACCTGTTCATTCAGGCCGAAGTGCAGACCGTGGAAGAACTCGAAGAAAAGATCATGCGCCGCATGACTCAACTCGGTTTCGCCAGCGAAGAAAACGGCGTGTACCGCTTCCTGCCGCCGATGCACCGTTTCCTCGACGTGTGCCTGTCGGTACAGCAAGACCGCGATCTGGCGGCCAGCGTGCACAGCGTATTGCCGCTGCCAGCGCCGGTGCTGATCGACGAAGCGGCTGAAGCCAAATTCCTCGAAACCGACGATCCGCTTGATCTCACCGAGTTCGATGAAGAAAGCGAAGAAGACGCACTGGCCCGCGCCATTGCCGAAGAACAGGAGTCCGACGCATGAGCCAGGAACGCTACGGCATCCGCCGCTTTGCCCTTTTGAACACCGCCGGTTACAGCCTCGGCCTGTTCCCGCTGGAAGAACCGTTGTCGGTTTACGGCGCGAACAACCTCGGTAAATCGGCGTCGATCAACGCCTTGCAGTTCCCGATTCTGGCGCGCATGTCGGACATGAGTTTCGGCAAGTACAGCCTCGAACAATCGCGGCGCTTCTACTTCGCCTCCGACACCAGCTACATCCTCGTCGAAGTGAGCCTGCCCCACGGCCCGCACGTGATCGGCGTGGTTGGTCGTGGCCCGGGCGGTGGTTTCGGTCACCAGTTCTTCGCTTACGCCGGCAAGCTCGACCTGGCGCACTACCAGAAAAATGACACCTGCCTGCGCCAGAAAGAGCTGTTCAGCAACCTTGAAAAAGAAGGCCTGAAAGCCTACGAACTCAAGCCTGATGAGCTGCGCCGTTTGCTGGTGGGCGGTCACACGTCGATTCCTTTGGATCTGACCCTGATCCCGCTGCGCTCCACCAGCGAGCAGAGTCTGAAGACCTTCCGCGCACTGTTCATCAACCTGCTGCACATGCGCGAAATCACTGCGGCCAAGTTGAAGCAGTTGTTCCTCGATGCCTTCGAACACAGCCTGCGTTCCGGCAGTGTCGATTACATCGCCGCGTGTGAAGAAGCCTTCCGCGACGTGCGCCGCATGGAACAGGACTACAACTCGCTGGTCGCGGCCGGCCCGTTGGTGGAAGCCTTGGCCAACGGCGTGAAACAGCGCGACGTGCTCCGCGGCAAGCTGCATCGCCTGTCGCCGCTGCTCGATTCTTTGCTCGGCACTTGGTCGGACTACGCCAGTGCGCGCAAGGAAGAGCTGACCATTCAGGCCGACCATTACCGTGGCGAGCAGGACAGTCTGCAAAACGATCAGCGCGGCGGCACCCAGGAACTGATGCGTCTGGAGCGGGAAATTTCCGGCATCCAGCGTTGGCTCGGTGAGCTGTCGGTGTTGAAGAATCGCTTTGCCCTGGTCGACGACGTCAAAGTGCTCGAGCAACAATTGCTCGCGGCTAAAGACGCTCACGACGAACTGGCCGGCGCCTTGGCGCAATCCCGCCAGTTCAGTGCCGAAGATCTGGAAGAGCGCCTGCGCGATCTGGAAAAACGCCTGAAGTCGGTGAAACTGCAACTCGATCACGCCGACAACAACAGCTACGCGCGACTGCGCGAAGAGTTCTCGCAACAGGACGTCGAGCGTCTAATGCGTCTGTTCAACAGCGCCCTGTTCAGCCTGCCGCTGGGTGAACACGGTATCACCCTCGACGACGATGGCGCGTGGGTCAAATCCGTTGAGCTGATTCTCGATGGCTTCAAAGGCGAACGCTTCGAAGTGCCGGGCCTGTCGATCGACATCTCGCACATCGAGCCACCAGCGCTGCAAGCCCTGGCTGACCGTGCCGCGTTGCGCGATCAGAAAGAGCGTCTGGAAAAAGAGCTGAAACAGCTCAAGACCCAACAGGCCGTTGCTGCTGACCGCGCCGCAAGCAAGACCCAGACTGAAGCGCTGTACCAGCAAGTGCTGGATGCGCAGAAAGCTCTGGAAGATTTCCGCCGCACCCAGACCCTGAGCGCCGAAGAAAGCGACAAGCTTGAGCAACTGGCGCAGATGGAAGGCGCGCAGGACGAACTCAAGCGCTCCAGCGACGCCTTCACCGAACGCGTCCAGCAACTGTCGGCCAAGCTGCAACTGGTCGGCCGCCAGATCGCCGATATGGAAGCCAAGCAACGCACCCTCGACGATGCGCTGCGCCGTCGTCAGTTGCTGCCAGCAGATCTGCCGTTCGGTACGCCGTTCATGGATCCGGTCGACGATTCGATGGACAACCTGCTACCGCTGCTCAACGACTATCAGGACAGCTGGCAAGGGCTGCTGCGCGCCGATGGCCAGATCGAAGCGCTGTACGCGCAGGTGCGTCTGAAAGGCGTGGCCAAGTTCGACAGCGAAGATGACATGGAGCGCCGTCTGTCGCTGCTGATCAACGCTTACGCGCACCGCACCGATGAAGCGCTGACACTGGGCAAGGCCCGTCGTGCGGCGGTCACCGACATCGCTCGGACCCTGCGCAACATTCGCAGCGACTACGACAGCCTTGAGCATCAACTGGCGTTGTTCAACCGCGAGATCAACAAGCGTCAGGTGTCCAACCTGCAGAGCTTCCGCATCGTCCTCGCGCCGAACAAGGAAGCCCTCAAGCACATCGACCAGATCATCCACAGCGCCGGTCAGTACGAAGAAGGCGAAACCCTGTCGGTGTTCGATCTCAGCCAGAGCGCCGAGCAGGACAACAAGAACGAAGAGGCCAAGGAATATTTGGCACGGCTGGTGGCGGCAAACCACAACCAGCTCGGCCTCAAGGACTTGTTTGAGCTGGCGTTCGAGATCACCAAGGTCAACGGTCAACCGGTTATTCACACCGACATCGATGGCGCGGCGTCCAACGGCACGACCATGACCATCAAGGCGCTGACCAACATGTACTTGTTGCTGCACTTGATGGATCGCGATCAGGCCGGTCGCGTGCGTCTGCCGTACTACCTCGACGAGGCGGCGGACATCGACGAGAAGAACCAGGCAGCGTTGCTGGAAACCAGTCTGCAACTGGGCTTCGTGCCGATTCTGGCGAGTGTGAAGCCGCAGGTCTGCGCCAGTGTTGCGATCGATCTGGAAGGTGGTAGCGGCCCGGCCGGTATCTACATTGATGAGGCGGACTGGAAGTACATCCGTCGTCATGATGTGGTGAAGGCGACGGTCAATGTTGAAGCGGATGAGCCGGAGCTGGATGCGGTTTGATCAGCGTTAACTGAAGGCCAAAAAAAGGGCCGCGATCTGTCTGGATCGCGGCCCTTTTTCATGGCTTGGGATTTGTGCTGAATTGGCTGGCCCTATCGCGAGCAGGCTCACTCCTACAGTTGGAATGCGTTCCCCTGTAGGAGTGAGCCTGCTCGCGATGGCGCCACTTCAGACACCGCAGGATTTACTTACCGAGCGAAATCTTCGGCGCCCACGTCAGCCACTCATCCTCAAACTTGTCGAACAACGGGAATGTCTGCTCCGCACGCGCCGGGTTGCCCATGCGCTCGCCATCCGGCGTGGCGAAGGCAATTCCGCCCTGAATCGCCGTCTCCAGCGACTCGGTGCGCACCGTCAAACCATTGAACAGACCGATATCAAAACCAACACCGCTGGTGTTCCAGAACCGGCTACCGCTGCGCACCAACGGCGCGTATTTCGGTTCGATCAGGATGTGCACCAACACGCGATCTGCGGTCTGGCCCAGTTCATAACCGGTGACTTTACCCACGGTAATTTCCCGGTAAGTCACCGGCACACCCGGTTTCAGCGATCCACGACGGGCAGCGCTCAATACCAGACTCAGCCCCGCCTCTTGCTTGGTGACTTCCGGCGCATTGGCCAGGGCAACGAAGTTCTTCTGCGGGCCGAGGTTCTTCGCCGCTGGTTGTACTTCGATGTATTTTCCGGTTACCAGGGTTTCCAGATTTTCTGTCTTGATCAGACCCAGCTCAGGTTTGACCACCCAGAATTGGCTGCCAATGCGGGCGATCTTCTCCGGCACTTCGGTAATCCGTGCCGTGAGGATGACCGATTGCAAGTCATCAGTCAGATCGACACTTTCAATCTTGCCGACATCCAGTCCCTTGAAGCGCACCGGGGTGCCACTGCGCAGACCATCAGCGCGATCGACTTTGATTGTCACCACCGCGCCTTTCTGATTCGCCTCATCATGGTTGGCGAACAGGCGGAAACGCGGAATACGTTTCTGCAGCGGCGCCTTGGCTTGCGGTGTCTCGAAGGCGATACCACCGGCCATCAGGGTCTGCAGCGACTCACTCTTGACCTGAATGCCACCGGTCAGTCCGCCGGTCAACGTGATGCCACTGACATTCCAGAAGCGCGTCGAGGCGTTGACCAGGTTTTCGTATTCCTTATCGATGTGCACGCCAATGACCAATTGCTTCTTGGTCTTGGAGAACTGATAGCTCTGCACCGAACCGACCTTGACCTGTTTGTACAGAATTGGACTGCCGACATCGATCGAGCCGAGGACATCGGTGAACAGCACCAGGTGCAAGCCCGGTGAGCGCAGATCCAGCGGCGGCGCCTTTGGCCGGGCCTCGAATTCGCGTTTCGGTGCCGCACCTTTATCGCCCGGGCGTACGGCGATGTAGTTACCTTTCACCAAGGCTTCCAGACCGGTGATCCCAGCCAGAGAAATCGACGGTTTAACTACCCAGAACTGCGTGCCATCGACCAGATAGTCCTCAGCCAATGGATCGAGGGTGAGCTCGGCTGTGGCACTGTTCAGGTCAGGATCAACCTTCAGCGCCTTCATGTTGCCGACTTGAATGCCTTTGTACATCACCGGTGTACGGCCAGCCTGCAGGCCTTCGAAGTCGCTGAGTTTGACCTTCACGCGGATCCCGGCAGCGGCAGCATCGAAGTCTTCGTAGAGACGGAAAGGCAGGCTCGGATCGGTCGGCGGGCTGTCCTTGCGGTTTTCCGGCGTGGCGAAGGCAATACCGCCGGCAACGATGCTGGCCAGCGATTCGCTGCGTACTTTTACGCCGGACAGGTTGGCGTCAATGCTGATGCCGCTGGCGTTCCAGAAACGCGTGTGTTTGCGTACCAGTTTGGCGTAGGTCGGCTCGATAAAGACTTTGAGTTCTACCGTGCTTTGGTCTTCAGAGAGCAGATAGCTTTTGATCTGCCCGACCTTGATCTGCTTGTAGAACACCGGGCTGCCACGGTTCAGCGAACCGAGACGATCAGCCTTGATGGTCAGGTGCAGACCGGGCTTGGCGTCCGACAGCGGCGGCTCTTCGGCCAACGCCTTGAACTTGCGCGTCGGCTCGCCTTCGCCAGGGCTGATAGCCACGTAGTTACCCGACACCAGAGTTTCCAGACCGGTGATACCGGCCAGGGTCACGCTTGGTTTGACCAGCCAGAAACGCGTGCTGGTCTTGAGGTATTGCTCAACGTCTTTATTCATCTCGACGGTGGCAATCACGCCTTTGGAGTTGCCCTCATCGTCGAGCTTGAGCGCCTTGACCTTACCGACCGACATGCCTTTGTACATGACCTCGGTCTTGTTGGCCTGGATGCCTTCGCCACTCTCGAAGCGGATCTGAATTTCGATACCGGTTTCGGAATAGGCACGCCAGCCGAGCCAGCCACCGATGATCAGCGCGATCAGAGGCAGTACCCAAATGGCAGACCAGTTCGAAGCCGGTCGGGTTTTCGCTACGGGCAAATCAGTCATGGTCGTCGTCCGACTCCGTGTTATCCCAAATCAGTCGGGGATCGAAAGTTACTGCGGCGAGCATCGTCAGAATCACCACACTGGCGAAGGCGATGGCGCCAAGATTGGCTTCGACACTGGCAAGCCGGCCGAAGTTGACGACCGCCACGAGAATGGCGATCACAAAAATATCGAGCATCGACCAGCGGCCAATGAACTCGATAAAACGATACATCCAGATGCGCTGACGAGCGGATAACGGCTGGCGTCGTTGTACCGAAAACAACAGCAGCGCGATACCCACCAGTTTGAAAGTGGGCACGAGAATACTGGCGATAAACACCACGGCGGCGATCGGAATCATGCCGTGCTGCACCAATTGGATCACACCGGACATGATGGTGCTCGGATCACCCTGGCCCAAAGAACTGACAGTCATGATCGGCAAGACATTGGCCGGGATATAGATAATCGCGGCGGTGATCAGCAGTGCCCAGGTGCGTACGAGGCTGTTCGGACGCCGGGCGTGAACCAGCGCACCGCAGCGGGTGCAGGTTTGCTCGTCGGTATCCGCTTCCTGTTTGTTCAATTCGTGACATTCGGTACAGACCAGAATGCCCGCATCAATCGCCCGCATGAGCGTCCTCTCCTGATAACGCCTGCCAGATCTGATGCGGCGACATCACCACTTCCAGCCAGACCTGTACCAATAACAAACCGATAAAACACGCCAGGCCGAGGCCTGCGGTGATCGCTGCCATGTCAGCCAGTTTGACGATCGCCACGAGCACGCCCATGAGATAGACCTCGAGCATTCCCCAGTCTTTAAGATGGTGATAAATGCGGTAGAGCAGCAAGCCGTAACTGCGGCCGATATCGAAACGGATCGTCAGTAACACCAACAACTGGCACAGCAACTTCAGCAACGGTATGGCCATGCTGCACAGGAATACGACGATCGAAACGCCCTGCATGTCCGTATTGAACAGGCCGAGTACGCCGCTCCACACCGTATCCTGCGAAGATTGTCCGAGGATATTGAGTTGCATGATGGGTAAAAAGTTTGCCGGGATGTACAGCAGTAATGCTGCGATCACCAAGGCAAGGCTGCGCTGCACCACGTTGTGACGGTGAGCGTACAGTTCGTAACCGCAGCGGGGGCAGAGCGCTTTCTCTCCGTGAGCAAGCATTGGCTTGCGCATCAGCAGGTCGCACTCGTGACAGGCCACCAAGTCTTCCAGCGGTAAATCTGACAGCCCGGGGGCGTCAACCGACTCTGACATAAAGGCTCTGGCTCCGAATAAGGTGGGGCTATTCTAGTGTTCTGATTCGAAAATAACTGTGCAAATTTGTTCGCTGTCGCGAGTAAAAAACGTTCCTGCGGGCAAAACAAAACCCCAACTGCTTTCGCAATTGGGGTTTCGGAATTTAATCTTGACGATGACCTACTCTCACATGGGGAAACCCCACACTACCATCGGCGATGCATCGTTTCACTGCTGAGTTCGGGATGGGATCAGGTGGTTCCAACGCTCTATGGTCGTCAAGAAATTCGGGTACCGAATCGTGGCCAGTTGGCCTCGCTTCAGCAAATTGGGTATGTGATGGCTTTCGGTGTTTTGTGCTGCTTTTTTAAGTGCAGTCGAACTTTCGGTTCGTTTCGTCTTCACACACCGCAATCTGGCTTTTAAGCGCAAATTGCTTGGGTGTTATATGGTCAAGCCTCACGGGCAATTAGTATTGGTTAGCTCAACGCCTCACAGCGCTTACACACCCAACCTATCAACGTCGTAGTCTTCGACGGCCCTTCAGGGAACTCAAGGTTCCAGTGAGATCTCATCTTGAGGCAAGTTTCCCGCTTAGATGCTTTCAGCGGTTATCTTTCCCGAACATAGCTACCCGGCAATGCCACTGGCGTGACAACCGGAACACCAGAGGTTCGTCCACTCCGGTCCTCTCGTACTAGGAGCAGCCCCTCTCAAATCTCAAACGTCCACGGCAGATAGGGACCGAACTGTCTCACGACGTTCTAAACCCAGCTCGCGTACCACTTTAAATGGCGAACAGCCATACCCTTGGGACCGGCTTCAGCCCCAGGATGTGATGAGCCGACATCGAGGTGCCAAACACCGCCGTCGATATGAACTCTTGGGCGGTATCAGCCTGTTATCCCCGGGTACCTTTTATCCGTTGAGCGATGGCCCTTCCATACAGAACCACCGGATCACTAAGACCTACTTTCGTACCTGCTCGACGTGTCTGTCTCGCAGTCAAGCGCGCTTTTGCCTTTATACTCTACGACCGATTTCCGACCGGTCTGAGCGCACCTTCGTACTCCTCCGTTACTCTTTAGGAGGAGACCGCCCCAGTCAAACTACCCACCATACACTGTCCTCGATCCGGATAACGGACCTGAGTTAGAACCTCAAAGTTGCCAGGGTGGTATTTCAAGGATGGCTCCACGCGAACTGGCGTCCACGCTTCAAAGCCTCCCACCTATCCTACACAAGCAAATTCAAAGTCCAGTGCAAAGCTATAGTAAAGGTTCACGGGGTCTTTCCGTCTAGCCGCGGATACACTGCATCTTCACAGCGATTTCAATTTCACTGAGTCTCGGGTGGAGACAGCGCCGCCATCGTTACGCCATTCGTGCAGGTCGGAACTTACCCGACAAGGAATTTCGCTACCTTAGGACCGTTATAGTTACGGCCGCCGTTTACCGGGGCTTCGATCAAGAGCTTCGCGTTAGCTAACCCCATCAATTAACCTTCCGGCACCGGGCAGGCGTCACACCCTATACGTCCACTTTCGTGTTTGCAGAGTGCTGTGTTTTTAATAAACAGTCGCAGCGGCCTGGTATCTTCGACCGGCATGAGCTTACGGAGCAAGTCCTTCACCCTCACCGGCGCACCTTCTCCCGAAGTTACGGTGCCATTTTGCCTAGTTCCTTCACCCGAGTTCTCTCAAGCGCCTTGGTATTCTCTACCCAACCACCTGTGTCGGTTTGGGGTACGGTTCCTGGTTACCTGAAGCTTAGAAGCTTTTCTTGGAAGCATGGCATCAACCACTTCGTCACCCAAAGGGTAACTCGTCATCAGCTCTCGGCCTTAAGATCCCGGATTTACCTAAGATCTCAGCCTACCACCTTAAACTTGGACAACCAACGCCAAGCTGGCCTAGCCTTCTCCGTCCCTCCATCGCAATAACCAGAAGTACAGGAATATTAACCTGTTTTCCATCGACTACGCTTTTCAGCCTCGCCTTAGGGACCGACTAACCCTGCGTCGATTAACGTTGCGCAGGAAACCTTGGTCTTTCGGCGTGGGTGTTTTTCACACCCATTGTCGTTACTCATGTCAGCATTCGCACTTCTGATACCTCCAGCAAGCTTCTCAACTCACCTTCACAGGCTTACAGAACGCTCCTCTACCGCATCATCCGAAGATGATACCCGTAGCTTCGGTGTATGGTTTGAGCCCCGTTACATCTTCCGCGCAGGCCGACTCGACTAGTGAGCTATTACGCTTTCTTTAAAGGGTGGCTGCTTCTAAGCCAACCTCCTAGCTGTCTAAGCCTTCCCACATCGTTTCCCACTTAACCATAACTTTGGGACCTTAGCTGACGGTCTGGGTTGTTTCCCTTTTCACGACGGACGTTAGCACCCGCCGTGTGTCTCCCATGCTCGGCACTTGTAGGTATTCGGAGTTTGCATCGGTTTGGTAAGTCGGGATGACCCCCTAGCCGAAACAGTGCTCTACCCCCTACAGTGATACATGAGGCGCTACCTAAATAGCTTTCGAGGAGAACCAGCTATCTCCGAGCTTGATTAGCCTTTCACTCCGATCCACAGGTCATCCGCTAACTTTTCAACGGTAGTCGGTTCGGTCCTCCAGTTAGTGTTACCCAACCTTCAACCTGCCCATGGATAGATCGCCCGGTTTCGGGTCTATTCCCAGCGACTAGACGCCCTATTAAGACTCGCTTTCGCTACGCCTCCCCTATTCGGTTAAGCTCGCCACTGAAAATAAGTCGCTGACCCATTATACAAAAGGTACGCAGTCACAGAACAAAGTCTGCTCCCACTGCTTGTACGCATACGGTTTCAGGATCTATTTCACTCCCCTCTCCGGGGTTCTTTTCGCCTTTCCCTCACGGTACTAGTTCACTATCGGTCAGTCAGTAGTATTTAGCCTTGGAGGATGGTCCCCCATATTCAGACAAAGTTTCTCGTGCTCCGTCCTACTCGATTTCATGACCAAGAGATTTTCGCGTACAGGGCTATCACCCACTATGGCCGCACTTTCCAGAGCGTTCCGCTAATCTCAAAGCCACTTAAGGGCTAGTCCCCGTTCGCTCGCCACTACTAAGGGAATCTCGGTTGATTTCTTTTCCTCAGGGTACTTAGATGTTTCAGTTCCCCTGGTTCGCCTCTTGCACCTATGTATTCAGTACAAGATAACCATCTTATGATGGCTGGGTTCCCCCATTCAGACATCTCCGGATCAAAGTCTGTTTGCCGACTCCCCGAAGCTTTTCGCAGGCTACCACGTCTTTCATCGCCTCTGACTGCCAAGGCATCCACCGTATGCGCTTCTTCACTTGACCATATAACCCCAAGCAATCTGGTTATACTGTGAAGACGACATTCGCCGAAAATTCGAATTTCTCAACTAAGAGAACTCACAAATTTTACCTTAGCCTGATCCGTTACCAGTGAAAGTAACGTTCAGTCTATCTTTCTATCACATACCCAAATTTTTAAAGAACGAACTAGTCAAAGACTAGAAATCAACATTCACCATCATCACAATGGAATGCTCATTTCTAAGCTTTCAAACTTCAGAAGCAGTAGTGGTGGAGCCAAGCGGGATCGAACCGCTGACCTCCTGCGTGCAAGGCAGGCGCTCTCCCAGCTGAGCTATGGCCCCGTATCTCTACAGGTATTTCCCACACAAAATTGGTGGGTCTGGGCAGATTCGAACTGCCGACCTCACCCTTATCAGGGGTGCGCTCTAACCAACTGAGCTACAGACCCAATTTCGGGCTGCTTCTTTCGTCTTCTTCAATGAATCAAGCAATTCGTGTGGGAACTTATGGAGCAGCTGATGTCGTCGATTAAGGAGGTGATCCAGCCGCAGGTTCCCCTACGGCTACCTTGTTACGACTTCACCCCAGTCATGAATCACACCGTGGTAACCGTCCTCCCGAAGGTTAGACTAGCTACTTCTGGTGCAACCCACTCCCATGGTGTGACGGGCGGTGTGTACAAGGCCCGGGAACGTATTCACCGTGACATTCTGATTCACGATTACTAGCGATTCCGACTTCACGCAGTCGAGTTGCAGACTGCGATCCGGACTACGATCGGTTTTATGGGATTAGCTCCACCTCGCGGCTTGGCAACCCTTTGTACCGACCATTGTAGCACGTGTGTAGCCCAGGCCGTAAGGGCCATGATGACTTGACGTCATCCCCACCTTCCTCCGGTTTGTCACCGGCAGTCTCCTTAGAGTGCCCACCATGACGTGCTGGTAACTAAGGACAAGGGTTGCGCTCGTTACGGGACTTAACCCAACATCTCACGACACGAGCTGACGACAGCCATGCAGCACCTGTCTCAATGTTCCCGAAGGCACCAATCCATCTCTGGAAAGTTCATTGGATGTCAAGGCCTGGTAAGGTTCTTCGCGTTGCTTCGAATTAAACCACATGCTCCACCGCTTGTGCGGGCCCCCGTCAATTCATTTGAGTTTTAACCTTGCGGCCGTACTCCCCAGGCGGTCAACTTAATGCGTTAGCTGCGCCACTAAGAGCTCAAGGCTCCCAACGGCTAGTTGACATCGTTTACGGCGTGGACTACCAGGGTATCTAATCCTGTTTGCTCCCCACGCTTTCGCACCTCAGTGTCAGTATCAGTCCAGGTGGTCGCCTTCGCCACTGGTGTTCCTTCCTATATCTACGCATTTCACCGCTACACAGGAAATTCCACCACCCTCTACCATACTCTAGCTTGTCAGTTTTGAATGCAGTTCCCAGGTTGAGCCCGGGGATTTCACATCCAACTTAACAAACCACCTACGCGCGCTTTACGCCCAGTAATTCCGATTAACGCTTGCACCCTCTGTATTACCGCGGCTGCTGGCACAGAGTTAGCCGGTGCTTATTCTGTCGGTAACGTCAAAACAGCAACGTATTAAGTTACTGCCCTTCCTCCCAACTTAAAGTGCTTTACAATCCGAAGACCTTCTTCACACACGCGGCATGGCTGGATCAGGCTTTCGCCCATTGTCCAATATTCCCCACTGCTGCCTCCCGTAGGAGTCTGGACCGTGTCTCAGTTCCAGTGTGACTGATCATCCTCTCAGACCAGTTACGGATCGTCGCCTTGGTGAGCCATTACCTCACCAACTAGCTAATCCGACCTAGGCTCATCTGATAGCGCAAGGCCCGAAGGTCCCCTGCTTTCTCCCGTAGGACGTATGCGGTATTAGCGTTCCTTTCGAAACGTTGTCCCCCACTACCAGGCAGATTCCTAGGCATTACTCACCCGTCCGCCGCTGAATCCAGGAGCAAGCTCCTCTCATCCGCTCGACTTGCATGTGTTAGGCCTGCCGCCAGCGTTCAATCTGAGCCATGATCAAACTCTTCAGTTCAAACATCTTTGGGTTTTTAAGAAACCCTAAACTTGGCTCAGCAATCGTTGGTTACATCTTTGATTTCTCGCGGAGTAACTTGTGATGCTGATAATCTTGTTGACTATCAGTCTGACTCCACAAGCACCCACACGAATTGCTTGATTCAGTTGTTAAAGAGCGGTTGGTTAAGATCTTTCGTCTCAACCGAGGCGCGCATTCTACAGCAGCCTCATTTGCTGTCAAGTGATTATTTTCAGAAGCTTTCGAAGAATTCTTCAACAACTTCAACCACTTGCGCTTCCGATCTCTCGTCAGCGGGAGGCGAATTCTACAGCGTTACACGCTGCTGTCAACACCTCTTTTTCAACTTCCTTTTGGCTTCGATGACCTGAAGCTACCTGCTGCCGAAACTTACATAACTCATTGAATCTCAAGGAGTTTTCCGTTTCGACTGCGCCGGAAGTGGGGCGAATTATAGACATCTGAAATCTGCCGTCAACCGTTAATTTCGCTTTTCTTGCAAAACCTGTTTTTTTGCCAGCAAACGCGGGATCCGACGCGTCACTGACGGAATACGCAACACCAGAAGGACTACACCTATAAAGGCATAGATCGCCCACTCCTCGAGATCAGCACGCACGATCCACAGCATATGTAGCAAACCCAAGCCGAGAATCACGTAGACCAGACGATGCAACTTCTTCCAGCGCACACCCAAACGACGCTGACTGTAGCGATTCGAAGTCACCGCCAGCGCCAACAATCCGAGAAAGCCCAACGCCCCCACTATTATGTAGGGGCGCTTGCGCAACTCGACCGCCAGCTGCGACCAATCGAACCCCAGGATAAACGCCATATAGCTGCACAGATGCAAAACCACATAGGTAAAACACCAAAGCCCCAACTGCCGGCGAACCGCAACCCACCCCGCCCAACCAGTGAGCTTCTGTAGCGGCGTCATGCTCAGGGTGATAAGCAACAATACTAATGTTCCCAACCCCAGCCGATCGACCAACACTTTGCCGGGGTCCGGCCCAAGCAAATCCTCAAGCGCCTGATACAACCACAAGATCGGCCAGACAGCCGCAGCAATGAAAACGCCTATACGCCAGTACGGAAATCGCATCAGTAGTTCTTCCGCAGATCGAGCCCTGTATATAAAGAAGCGACTTCATCCGAATAGCCGTTGAACATCTGCGTATCACGCACATTCGGCTTGAACAGACTGTTCGGCAGACGCCGCTCCCGTGCCTGCGTCCATCGCGGGTGATCAACTGTCGGGTTCACGTTCGCGTAAAAACCGTACTCATCTGCCGCAATGCTTTGCCAAGTGGTTTTCGGCTGCTCGCTGACCAGACTGATACGCACGATGGATTTGACGCTCTTGAAGCCATACTTCCACGGCACCACCAAACGCAGCGGCGCGCCATTCTGGTTCGGCAATTCGCGGCCATACATGCCCACCGCCAGAATCGCCAGCGGATTCATCGCTTCATCCAGTCGCAAACCTTCTACATAAGGCCAGTCGATCAATGCAAAACCGGAGCGTTGACCGGGCATGCTCTTGGGATCTTGCAGCGTCTCAAAGCGGATATATTTGGCATTGGATGTCGGTTCGACCTGCTTGAGCAGCGCCGAGATAGGAAAACCGATCCACGGAATGACCATCGACCACGCCTCGACGCAGCGCAAGCGATAGATGCGCTCCTCCAACTGGTACGGTTTCATGAAATCTTCCAGCGCATACCGCCCCGGCTTGCCCACCTCCCCGTCTACCACCACACTCCACGGTTCGGTTTTCAGCGAGCCAGCATTCGCCGCCGGGTCACCCTTGTCGGTACCGAACTCATAGAAGTTGTTGTAGTGGGTGGCGTCTTTATAAGGCGTGATCGCCTCATCCTTGACGTTGACCGCCCCCCACTTAGTAGAGGGAAGCTTTTCTGCAAACCATGCAGGCGCCTTGCCCGGCTCGACATCGGCGTATCTAGACGCATCCTCGGCATTGGCCCAGCGCGGCAGGCTACTGACGGCAAGACCGGCAGCAGTAACCCCCAACAATTGGCGGCGAGAGAGATAAATGGATTCAGGCGTGACATCCGACTCGTTGCAGTCGGACGCTTTGGGGATTTTGATCAGCATGACAACTCCGCAGCTTTGGAGGACAGATGCACCCATAGACTGCGGAGTATGCGGGAAATTACATCACTCGGCTTTTTTGTGGCGACGAAGATGCAACAGGTACTGCACCGGGCCAGAAGCGGCGTAGGCGAGGAACACCAGCAGCAGAATGCGCGGCGGATCGCTGAAGACCACGGCGAACACCAGCACCACTGCAAGGATCGCCACAAACGGCACGCGTCCTTTCAAGTCCAGCTCTTTAAAGCTGTTGTACTTGATGTTGCTGACCATCAGCATGCCAGCAGCCGCGACCATCAGCGCGACCAGGAACGACATCTTCGAACCCTGAATGCCGTAATCGCTGAACGCCCAGACAATACCCGCAACCACACCGGCTGCTGCCGGGCTGGCCAGACCAATGAAGTAGCGCTTGTCAGCTGTGCCGACCTGAGTATTGAAACGTGCCAGACGCAACGCCGCGCCCGCTACATAGATGAAGGCGACCATCCAGCCGACCTTGCCCATGTCGCCCAGTGCCCAGCCGAATGCCAGCAGCGCCGGTGCGACACCGAACGCGACCATGTCCGACAGCGAGTCGTACTCGGCGCCAAAGGCACTTTGCGTATTGGTCATGCGCGCGACACGACCGTCGAGGCCGTCGAGCACCATGGCGACGAAAATCGCGATCGCGGCGAAAGCGAAATACTTGCTCGCATTCGCCGAATCACCGGCACTCAACGCAGCCTGAGCGCTCATCGAGTTGATGATGGAATAAAAGCCTGCAAACAGGTTCGCAGTGGTGAACAGATTCGGCAGCAGATAGATACCACGATGCCGGACTTTACGACCTTCTGCGTCGTGCCCTTCTTCGATGTGTTCATCGATGGGCAGCAGGCTTTCGGCGTCAGAAGCCTTGTTCGGCTCTTCGGGACGTTCGCTCATGGACATTACCTTGCAACGGTTTGGAGAAATTTCGACAGGTGCTTGGGGACGACAGTTCGGCCACAAACGCTGCTGCTTTATACCAGAACCACCGGCCCAAACGAAAAAACGCGGCCTAGGCCGCGTTTTCCGTACAAGAAGAACGACTTAGTTTTTGGCTTTGTCGACGATCTTGTTGGCACCGATCCACGGCATCATGGAGCGCAGTTGCTCGCCGATGACTTCGATGCCGTGAGCGGCGTTGTTACGACGCTTGGCGGTCATCGAAGGGTAGCCGGTTGCGCCTTCGCTGATGAACATTTTGGCGTATTCGCCGTCCTGAATACGTTTCAGGGCGTTGCGCATAGCCTGACGGGATTCGGCGTTGATCACTTCCGGACCAGTCACGTACTCGCCGTACTCCGCGTTGTTGGAGATCGAGTAGTTCATGTTGGCGATACCGCCTTCGTACATGAGGTCAACGATCAACTTCAGTTCGTGCAGGCACTCGAAGTAAGCCATTTCCGGCGCGTAGCCAGCTTCAACCAGAGTTTCGAAACCGGCTTTGACCAGCTCAACGGTACCGCCGCACAGAACGGCTTGTTCGCCGAACAGGTCGGTTTCGGTTTCGTCCTTGAAGGTGGTTTCGATGATGCCGGTACGACCGCCACCAACGCCAGCAGCGTAGGACAGTGCAACGTTTTTGGCGTTGCCCGAGGCGTCCTGGTAGATCGCGATCAGGTCAGGGATACCGCCGCCTTTCACGAACTCGGAACGTACGGTGTGGCCCGGTGCTTTCGGCGCGATCATGATCACGTCGAGGTCGGCACGCGGAACAACCTGGTTGTAGTGGATCGCGAAGCCGTGGGAGAAGGCCAGGGTGGCGCCTTTCTTGATGTTCGGCTCGATTTCGTTCTTGTACAGAGAGGACTGGAACTCGTCCGGGGTCAGGATCATGACCAGGTCGGCAGCCGCAACAGCGGAAGCAACGTCGGTCACTTTCAGGCCGTGAGCTTCAGCTTTGGCAACAGTGGCCGAACCTTTACGCAGACCAACGGTAACGTCGACACCGGAGTCTTTCAGGTTGCACGCTTGGGCGTGGCCCTGGGAACCGTAACCGATGATGGCAACTTTCTTGCCCTGGATGATCGACAGGTCGCAGTCTTTATCGTAGAAAACTTTCATGAATTTCCCCTTTATATCCAGGCCGTTCAGGCCATTCGCTAATTTGGTTTAGATGCTGAGTACTTTGTCGCCGCGGGCAATGCCGGTCACGCCGCTACGGACGGTTTCCAGAATCGATGCGGTGCCGATGGACTGAATGAAGCTGTCGAGCTTGTCGCTGGTACCGGTCAGTTGAACGGTATACACGCTGGCACTGACATCGACGATCTGTCCACGGTAAATATCGGTGGTGCGTTTGATCTCGGCGCGCTGGGCGCCAGTGGCCTTGACCTTGACCAGCATCAGTTCGCGCTCGATGTGAGCGCTTTCCGACAGGTCCACCAGCTTGACCACTTCGATCAGCTTGTTCAGGTTTTTGGTGATCTGCTCGATGACTTCATCGTGGCCAACGGTGGTCAGCGTCAGACGCGACAGGGTCGGGTCTTCGGTCGGGGCCACGGTCAGGCTTTCGATGTTGTAGTTGCGCTGCGAGAACAGGCCGACTACGCGAGACAAAGCGCCGGGTTCGTTTTCCAGAAGCAAGGAAATAATGTGCCGCATGATTAAGTACGCTCCGTCTTGCTCAGCCACATATCGCGCATCGAGCCGTCTTTGATCTGCATCGGATAGACGTGCTCGCTGGTGTCGACCGAAATATCGATCACGACCAGGCGATCCTTCATGGCGAACGCTTCTGCCATCTTCGACTTCAAATCTTTCGATTCGGTGATGCGTACGCCAACGTGGCCGTAGGCTTCAGCCAACTTGACGAAGTCAGGCAGCGATTCCATGTAGGAGTGCGAGTGACGGCTGCCGTAGCTCATGTCCTGCCACTGACGCACCATCCCCAGAACACCGTTGTTCAGGATGACGATTTTCACTGGCAAGCCATATTGCAGGCAGGTCGACAGTTCCTGGATGTTCATCTGGATACTGCCTTCACCGGTGACGCAGGCAACGTCGTCATCCGGGAAGCTCAACTTGATGCCCATGGCCGCCGGGAAACCGAAGCCCATGGTGCCCAGACCGCCGGAGTTGATCCAGCGATTCGGCTTGTTGAACGTGTAGTACTGCGCCGCGAACATCTGGTGCTGGCCCACGTCGGAAGTGATGAAGGCATCGCCCTTGGTCACTTCGCAGAGGGTTTCGATCACGGTCTGCGGCTTGATCTTGCTGCCGTCGCCCTTTTCGTAAGGGAAAAGGCCGCGATCACCGCGCCATTCATCAACTTGCTTCCACCAACTGGCCACGGACTCCTTGTTCGGGGTCTCGCCGATTTCCTTGAGGATCGCAACCATTTCGGTCAGGACGCTCTCGACCGGACCAACGATTGGTACGTCGGCCTTGATGGTCTTGGAAATCGAAGCCGGGTCGATGTCGATGTGGATGATCTTGGCGTTCGGGCAGAACTTCGCCGCGCCGTTGATCACGCGATCGTCGAAACGCGCGCCGACCGCGAGGATCACGTCAGCATGGTGCATCGCCAGGTTGGCGGTGTAGCTGCCGTGCATGCCGAGCATGCCGATGAACTGACGATCAGTGCCAGGGAAACCACCCAGGCCCATCAAGGTGTTGGTCACTGGCAGGTTGAGCATTTTCGCCAGTTCAGTCAGCGGTGCGGAACCGTTGCCGAGGATCACGCCGCCACCGGAGTACATGACCGGACGCTTGGCCGCCAGGAGCATTTCTGCCGCCTTGCGGATTTGCCCGGAGTGACCGCGAACGGCCGGGCTGTAGGAACGCAGCTTGGCTTTCTTCGGGAAGATGTATTCGAACTTCTCGGCCGGGTTGGTCATGTCTTTCGGGATATCGACCACGACCGGGCCCGGACGACCGGATTGCGCCAGGTAGAAGGCCTTCTTCATGACTTCCGGGATTTCCGAAGCGTGCTTGATCATGAAGCTGTGCTTCACGATTGGCCGGGAGATACCGATCATGTCGGTTTCCTGAAACGCGTCGGTGCCGACCATGGTGCTTGGCACCTGACCGGAAATGATCACCATTGGAATCGAGTCCATATAGGCGGTCGCGATACCGGTAATGGCGTTTGTGGCGCCAGGACCGGACGTCACCAATACCACGCCGGCTTTACCGGTGGCACGGGCATAACCGTCAGCCATATGGGTTGCCGCTTGTTCGTGACGAACCAGAATGTGAGTCACTTCCGGTTCTTTGAACAGGGCATCGTAAACATGCAGGAGAGCACCACCCGGGTACCCGTAGATATATTTGACGCCTTCGTCACGCAAAAAGCGGACGAGCATCTCACCGCCAGATAAAAGCTCCACGTTGTTCACCTCTAAAACGCCAGAATACCGTCCACAAAAAAGGGGCGGGTCTTAATAGGTTTACTTCTCGGCAGAGCATGAGCGACGGTGGTCGCCGACTACGTCAGCACTGACTGAGCAAGTATTGGGATCGTCCCAAGTGTTGCGGGCCTTTCCCACCCAGCGCGAGGTAACGCGTTGCGGGTGTAACAGGTCG
Organism: Pseudomonas sp. 43A; assembly: GCF_013363935.1. Lineage (NCBI taxonomy): Bacteria > Pseudomonadati > Pseudomonadota > Gammaproteobacteria > Pseudomonadales > Pseudomonadaceae > Pseudomonas > Pseudomonas sp. 43A. Next base: position 1,410,187 of record NZ_CP054880.1, on the reverse strand, counting down.
GCGCGGATGTGCGCCTCATGATCTACCGAGTGGGTCTGCTTCTGGCAGTCCCTCTACAGCGGACTTTGGATTCTTCTGTTTCGCCCTCTCCAAGTCAAGTCGTCTGTGAGGTTAATTGTGGGTAAGCACATGAGAACGCAAGAAAAAACCTGAAAACCGCTACTCTGTTAGTGTCAATTGCGCAATTTTGCCAAGGAATCAGCATGCGAACGCTCCTCCTAACACTGCTGATCGGCCTCAGCCCATGGTGCACGGCCGCTCAAATCTACAAATGGGTCGATGCCCAAGGCGTCACGCACTTCGATGCGCAGCCGCCACCGGGCCGGCCGTCGACGACCTTGCAAACGCCCTCCTCGCCCCCGCCAAAGCCTGCGGCAATGCCGGGCAGTGGCCCGCTCGGTGATCAGAAGGCTATTGATGACAAGGTGAAGAAGCAGATTGCGGATCAGCAGGCGCAGCTCAAACAGTTTTGTGAGCAGGCACGGACGAACCTTGCGCAGTTGCAGAACAATCCGCGATTGAGGGAAGAGGTCGAGGGACAGTTGCGAAGGCTGGATGATGCACAGCGGCAGGAGCGCATTGTCGAGGCGCAGAAACAGATAAGTGAAAACTGCCAGTAGCGACTGGCAGTTTCCAATTCAACGCGAGGCAGTGATCAGCAGGTCAAACTCTTTGAGCAGCACCTGAAGCTGACGATCCTTGCCCTGCAGGTTGCGCTGGGCGAAGACCATTTCAGCCATTTCCTGAATGCCCGAGGCGTTCGGCAACGGCAGATCCTGTTCGAGGATCATCTTCATCCGTGGCAGGAAGATCCATTGCAGCCACTGCTCGAAGTCCAGTGTATCGACCGAGAACGGCTCGACACTGCTCAGGGCTTCGGCCGACGGCTGCACCTCGTCCCACCAGCCTTGAGTACGCAGCTCACGCTCGATCAGCAGCAACTGATCGGCGATTTTCGGGAAACGGGCATCCATCACAGCGAAACCTTGGCCTTCTGACGGGCCTGAGCGGCGCCGGCCGAATCACCTTGTTTCTCACGAGACTGAGCGATGATTTCCCACAGACTGGCTTGCAGGTCCGGACGACCATTGGCCATGGTCAGCGCACGACGGGCGAACTGCTCGGCCTGCGGTGCATCGCCTTGAGCCATGCGTACCTGCGCCAGACGATAAAGCACTTGCGGCTCACGCGGTGCGACACGCTGGGCGCGCTCCAGGCTGGACGACGCACCGTTGAGGTCGCCGCCGGCCTGTTGCTGTTGCGCGGTGGTCAGCAAAGCGAGTACCGGGCCGTCCAGTTGCTCGTCGGCCGACAGACCGCCGCCACTGCTCGCCGAAGGAATGCCGCTCGGGGTCGACGGCATGCTGTAACTGCCAGTGTTGATCGGCGCCGACTCAACCGCTGAAGGGTTGTAAGGGCCTGGCGTGATACCTCCGGACGCAGGACCCGGCACGATCGGCGAAGAGCTGATCGGTGCAGAGGTTGTTGCGCCGCCACCCGGCACCATCACCACCACGCCGGTATCACCTTGCGGAATCGCCTGAGTCTGGCCCTGCGCAGGACGCTTGACCGTCGTTTGGCGGAAACCGCCATTGGCCGAAATACGTTCGCTGTTGGACACCGCAGTACCGGAGTCAACCACCGGAATCGAACCACGCTGTACGGTAGAGCAGCCGCTGAGCAAAGCCACGGCCGTCACCGCTGGAATCAACCACTTGTTCACTTGAAACCCTCTTTGCTTAATTCATCCAGCCCTTGACCCAATCCATCACCGACTCGCCGGAAGCGGGCGTTTCGCCCGCACACGCGGCGCCGGGTGGCGGTTCGCTGCCGCGAATATACGGCATCTGCACTGCCCCTGGGCAGTTGGCATCGGAGCCCTGTCCGGTACGCGAATCGACCCACGCCTGCACGACGTTGTCCGGCTGCGGCATGTCCAGCGGCAGCGGATCGGCCTTGCGCATGAAACTGGTCCACACCTGCAACGCACCAGTGGCACCGGTAAACGGTGTCTTGCCGTTATCGTCGCGTCCCAGCCACACCACCGCCAGCAGATCCTGACTGAAACCGGCGAACCAGCTGTCCCGGGAATCGTTACTCGTACCGGTCTTGCCCGCCAGCGTCAGAGTCTTGGGCAGCACGTTATAAACCGAGCTGCCGGTACCTTCACGCATCACGCGCTGCATGGCGTTCTGGATCAGATAAATGGACGCCGGATCGAAACGCTGCTCGATCTGGAACGGATAACGCTTGAGCGGCTCGCCCTCGGCGGTCAGCACGCTGCGAATACCGCGCATCGGCGTGTTGAAACCGCCGTTGGCGAGGGTCTGATACATGGTCGCGACTTCGATCGGGGTCATGCCGCCAGCACCCAGCAACATCGACGGGAACGCCGGGAACTCACGCGTTACGCCCAGACGACCGAGTGTTTTCAGCACATTCGGCACACCGACTTCCAGACCCAGACGCGAGGTCGACAGGTTGTAGGAATGCGCCAGGCCCTGATAGAGGAACACGGTGCCGTGTGAGCGGCGATCATAGTTCTGCGGCTTCCACACCTGACCGTTCGCGCCTTTGACCGACAACGGATCGTCGGACAGCCAACTGGTCAGGGTGTACTGGCTCGGTTTCTCCAGCGCGGTCAGATACACCGCCGGCTTGATCAACGAACCGATCGGCCGCACCGCATCCAGTGCGCGGTTGAACCCGGCATAACTGGCCTGACGGCTGCCGATCATCGCCTGGACTTCGCCGGTTTCCGGATTGGTCACGACCATCGCCGCTTCCACATCATCGGAGCCTTTGCGCCCGGACAGACGTTTAAAGGTGTCGTTGACCGACGCCTCGGCTTTCATCTGCAGGATCGGGTCGAAGCTGGTGAAAATGCGCAGACCTTCTTCGGTCAAGTCTTCGTCGCGATAGTCTTCACGCAACTGACGTTTGACCAGATCGATAAAGCCCGGGAACGAGCTGTCGGCGAGCTTGCCGCGCGTGGTCACGCCCAGCGGCATTTTCTTCGCCGCTTCGACCTGTTCGGCAGTCGCCACGCCTTGCTGCTCAAGCACGTCGAGCACCAGGTTACGCCGTTCCAGCGCACGCTCGGGATTACGACGCGGGTTGTAGTAGGACGGGCCTTTGACCATGCCGACCAGCAACGCCACCTGATGCAGTTTCAGCTCGGACAATGGCTGGCCGAAGAAGAACTGGCTGGCCAGACCAAAACCGTGCACCGCACGCTGACCGTCCTGGCCGACGAAGACTTCGTTGAGGTAAGCCTCAAGAATTTCCTTTTTGTCGTAATGCAGCTCCAGCAGCATCGCCATCATTGCTTCGGTGAGCTTGCGAGTCAGGCTGCGTTCGCTGGTCAGGTAGAAGTTTTTCACCAACTGCTGGGTCAGCGTACTGCCGCCCTGGGTCATCTTGCCGCCAGAGGTGTTAACCCAGACTGCGCGGGCAATCGACTTCGGCGACACGCCCCAGTGGCTGTAAAAATCACGGTCTTCGACAGCGACCAGAGTTTCGAGCAGATACGGCGGCACCTGATCGAGTTTGATCAGAATGCGGTCTTCGAGATTTTTCGGATAAATGCCGCCGATCATCAGCGGTTCAAGACGCACCACAGACAGTTTCGAACCGTTGGTCGCCGACAGCTCAGCCACATAATCGCCAGAGAAGCGCACGCGCACTGGCTGCGGTTTCTCCAGGCCTTCATAGAACTGGAAGCCGCGGGTATTCAGATCGACAGTATTGCCGCTGACGGCTGCGGCGCCGGGGCCATTGCTCACGGCTTCGCGGCGATAACCGAGGGCATCGAGTTCGGTAAGGAAATCGTCCTTGCTGAGTTTTTGTCCGACGAACAGCTCAAGCGGCCGTGCGTAGACCTTCGCCGGGATGGTCCAGCGCTTGCCGGAGAACTTCTCCTGCACCACGGCATCGAGGTAAACGGCGAAGCCGGCCAGCACCACAAGGCCGACCAGACTGAGTTTAATGGCCCAGCTCAACCACGGGCTAAGGCCCTTGGAGGGTGGTTTTTTCTTGGTACGGGGGGATCGAGTTCGAGTCATGGCGGCGGATTATACGCACTTTATTCATCCTCAACAGGAGCGCTCCGAGGTTTGCGTCAGGCTGGCGAGCGGCCATAATGGCGACCTCGAATTTCCCCCAGTCTCTGAAGGATCGCCCGTGAGCCAGTCACTGATCGCTGCCCTGCAAAACCCGGCCCTCTACCCGCACCCTGTCGAAGGGTTTCAGGTCATCGAAACGCATATCTCGTGGGTGATCCTCACCGGTCCGTTCGCTTATAAAGTGAAGAAGCCGGTGAATTTCGGCTTCCTCGACTTCACCGGCCTCGAGTCGCGCGCGCATTTCTGCGCTGAAGAGCTGCGTCTGAACCAGCGTCTGACTGACGATTTGTATCTGGAAGTGTTGCCAGTGACCGGCAGCGTTGAAGCACCGCAACTGGGTGGCGACGGCGTAGCGATCGAATACGTGCTGAAAATGCGCCAGTTCCCGCAGAGCGGTTTGCTCAGCACCTTGCAAGCCAATGGCGAGCTGACTACCCAGCACATCGATGAGATGGCCGAGCAGATCGCCCGCTTCCATCTCACCGCGCCAAAAGTCCCGGCCGAACACGATGCCGGCACCCCGGACAGTGTGATGGCGCCGGTCTCGCAAAACTTCGAGCAGATCCTGCCGTTCCTCAGCGACAAAAACGATCTGCTGCAACTCGACGCGCTGAAGGCCTGGGCTGAAAGCAGCTTCGAGCGTCTCAAGCCGCTGTTCGCAAAGCGCAAGGCCGACGGTTTCACCCGTGAATGCCACGGCGATATTCACTTGGGCAACGCCACCGTGATCGACGGCAAAGTGGTGATCTTCGACTGCATCGAGTTCAACGAACCCTTCCGCTTCACTGACGTGTGGGCTGACACCGGCTTCCTCGCGATGGACCTGGAAGACCGTGGCCTGAAGTCCCTGGCGCGCCGTTTCATCAGCCAGTATCTGGAGCTGACCGGCGACTATCAGGGCCTGGAAGTGCTGAACTTCTATAAAGCCTACCGTGCACTGGTGCGCGCCAAGGTTGCGCTCTTCAGCATGCCGGCGGACGCGACGCCGGTGCAGCGCGCCACCACCCTGCGCCAGTACCGCAACTACGCCAACCTGGCGGAAAGCTACAGCACCATTCCTTCGCGCTTCATGGCGATCACCCACGGCGTTTCCGCGGTCGGCAAGAGCCACGTGGCCATGCGTCTGGTCGAAGCACTGGGCGCCATTCGTCTGCGCTCGGACGTTGAGCGCAAGCGCCTGTTCGGTGAGCAAACCGTCGCCAACGACGTGCAGGCCGGTATTTACAGTGCCGACGCCAGCACCGCGACCTATGCGCGCCTGCATGAAATCGCTGAAGTGATCCTGCACGCCGGATTCCCGGTGGTCATTGACGCGACTTACCTCAAACGCGAACAGCGCGACAACGCGGCGAAGATCGCCGAAGCCACCGGCACACCGTTCCTGATCCTCGACTGCAACGCGCCGCAAGCGGTGATCGAGAGCTGGCTGGCGATTCGTCAGGCGGACAAACAGGATCCGTCCGACGCCACACTGGCCGTGATCGAAGCGCAGCAGGCCAACCGCGAAGCGCTGACACCGGAAGAAATTTTGCGCAGCAAACGCGTGCAGACCAATGAATCCGGCACCCTGGACACCGTGGTTGCGCAGATCCGTCAGCGCCTGCCAGGCCTGTAAGAAACTATTTCGGCCGTGAAGCCCTCGCTTGCTTCACGGCCGTCAAATAGTGGCACTATACTGGCGTCATAAAACCAACGGTGATATGACATGAGCCAGCCGAAACTTCTCGACACCCCGCTGTATGCCTTGCTGCACAAAGACGACATCACAGGCTTCAACAAAGAGCGCCCGCAAGATGGCCCGATCGACATGGTCGGTGGCGATTTTCGCGGTCTGGATTTGCGTGAACTGAATGCCGATGGCGTGGATTTCCGGGACGCGTACTTCCGTTCCGCCGATTTGCGTGGCATCGATTTTCGCAATGCATCGCTGGAAGGTGCAAGCCTGGCCCACGCACAGATTTCCGGGGCGTATTTCCCGCCGGAGTTGAGTGCTGATGAGATTCTGATGTCGATGAATTTCGGTACGCGGTTGCGTTATCGCACTCGCTGACAGGCATATCCCTCGTTGACACGACGCCTCCCCTGTAGGAGTGAGCCTGCTCGCGATAGCGGTTCAACATTCAACAAGCATGTTGCCCGTCAGTCCATCATCGCGAGCAGGCTCACTCCTACATTGATATGTGTTTTTCCCCTTCTTTCTGCGTTCGCAGGCCGTTCAAGCGCCCTTTCTTAGAAGCGTTTGCGTTGAATCCGACCAAACAACCACGCTTTTCCTACTGATGGCTACACTCCTGAGAAGCTCGCCAACGCACCATTCGGCCGTCGCAAGGAGGCTTGATGAATGATGAACTGCAACACTTGAAGAATCTTGGCAAGACGTCGGCGCAATGGCTGCATGCCGTGGGCATCCACAGCGCCTCGGACTTGCGTCGCCTGGGCGCGGTGGACGCCTACCGGGCCGTGCGTACCCGCGGGTTTCGTGCATCGAAGGTGTTGCTGTATGCAATCGAGGGCGCGTTGATGGACGTGCATTGGAACGACATTCCCGCTGAGCGCAAGGACGCTCTGAACAAGCAACTCGAAGCCATTTCCTCGCGCCACAAAAACTGAACGGGCATTGACCGTCATGTATTTATTGGGGGAACAATCGGCGTACGCCGATGCCATGATCAACCGTTTGCAGAGTTTGCCCGCGCTGTGGCTGCTCGATCTGACGCCTTGCGGCCCGCCCCTGGAGCTGCAGGCAACGGATGATTTACTGATGCAACTACCCGCTGATCAGTTGTTTCTGCTGAATGACGGTGTGATCAACGGCTACATCGGAAGCCGCCCACTGTTTTATTGGCAGGAGGGCGATGTGATCGGCCTTCAGCAGGGTGACGACTGGGCGGATTGCCGCTTATGCAGTGAGGGTACGTTGCGCCTGACACCCTATCGACGTCCGGAGGTCTTGCGGCATTTGTTTGCTGACTCTCGTCGGGCAGAGCAGTTTCTCGAGTACCTGCTGGGGCAAGCGGCGATCCTCGCCCATGCTGTCGCGGAACTGAAACCGCGCGAGTTTCGCAGCACCAATGGCTTCAAACGGGTCGAGGTGGGTGAAATCCTGATCAATCAGGGTGACGCGGCTGATCACGTGTTCGTGATCATCGACGGCCATGCTGAAGCTTTTGTGGATGGGCACAAGGTTGGAGACGTGGCCAAGGACGAGATTTTCGGGGCCATGGCCGTGTTTACCGGCGAGCCGCGCAATGCCACGGTCATTGCCCGGGAGCCAAGCACTGTGATGCTGATTCCCGGTGAGCAATTCTTGAGCATGACCCGCACCAATCCGAAGATCGCACACAGCCTGATCGAGAGCATGGCGCGACGGATCGGCCAACTGAACAAGCAAGTCACCCAATTGAGCGCAACCAAAAGCTGACGCCACGTCCTTTGTTTCCGGGCCATTACGGCCATTTCCAAGACTAAATCAAAGAAATGAGAAAACAGTTGTTGACGCGCTAATGAGAATCGCTATGATTATCACAACTGGTCGCGAGATCAGTCGATATTCTGAAAAGCCCTTGGTTCGGACTCTCAGATTATCTCCTCATCAGGCTAATCACGGTTATTTGACCCGGTTTTTACCGGGTCTTTTTTTGCCTGCGGAAAAGTCATTTGCCGAACTGTTTGCGCATCTGCTCGCAGTAATCCTGTTTTGGTGTTGCAGGCGTATACCAAACGTAATCGGCCATCGCGGCGGTCACTTCGCCGCCCTGCTCTGCCAGCATCAGCACTGTCGGAGACTCAATGGCGCCCAAATCCACAACATGCTGCGGCACGCCGACGTCCTTGCGCGCATGCCACGCGCCGGTCAGCAAGATTGAAGGTGTGGGAGCCGCCAACAGACGCTCAGCCATACGCCGATCACGTTGTTGCTGAACGGCCAGCATCGCCGGCATCTGTGATTCGGGCAGTAAACCGCAGTGAGATTCAGCGATCTGTTCCAGCAGCGTTTCTTTCACCGACGGCGCGTTACTCTGCGCACCGTTCAGAACCGGAGGATTGCGGTAAAAGGCGCGGATTTCGCTGTTTTCAAGATTGGCCGCCAGCAGCGGATAAGTTTGCGTGAGGGCGAAACGAATGATCGGACCATAAAGATTCCAGTTCCAGCCATCCTGCCAGGCCAGCGTTTCAGGAAGACCGGACGGCGGCGATGCCTCCTGGCGAACGGCATCAACTTTTGGCTGCTGGTCCGGCGTCAACATTTCCAGCAACAGACTGCCTTGCGGGCGTTGTTCGCCGAGTGCGCGCAACAGCCATAACTGCGCGACATGATGATCGGCATTGTCATGCTGCTCGCCAATGATCAACCGCTCCGGCGCAGCAAGACGCACTAACAGTTGCTGCGCCGTCAGCACCTCACCGCTGCGCAGATCGCGAATCTCGCCATTGATCGGCGGTGGCGCAACCCCATGCTGACACCCCGCAAGCCACACCACCGCCAACAGCCACAAGCCACGCATGCAATCACCTCGATGATTCGATCAGCGGGCAATGATCAGCGGATGCCCACGCTCCGGATGCGGCTGCACCAAGACTTCGAGACCGAACACGGCTTTCAGCGAGTCCGGCCGCAGCACCTGCTCCGGCGTATCCAGAGCCACCGGACGCCCGCCTTCAAGCAGCAGAATGCGATCACAATAACGCGCCGCCAGATTCAAATCATGCAGGATGACCAAGACCGCTGCGCCACGATCAGCGAACTCGCGCACCGCTTGCAACGTCGTGTGTTGATGCAGTGGATCAAGCATCGACGTTGGCTCATCCAGCAGCAACGTCTGCCCGACCTGTCCCGGCCAGAGTTGTGCCAGCACTCGTGCCAGATGAACGCGCTGACGTTCGCCGCCAGACAGTGCCAGATAGCTTCGCCCGCTCAGATGCCCGGCATCGGCTGCCGTCAGAGCCGCTGCGATAATTTCGTCATCACGCACCTGGCCGGTTTGATAAGGCAAGCGGCCCATGCCGACCACTTCTTCAACGCGAAAAGCGAAGTCCAGAGTCGACACCTGCGGCAGTACTGCCAGACGCTGGGCACGCTGCGTGCCTGTCCAACGCCCCAACGCCTCACCCTCCAGGGAAACCTCGCCTTCACTCGCGGTCAGCTCACCGCACAGTGCGCCAAGCAATGTGCTTTTGCCGGCACCGTTCGGCCCAAGCACACCGAGCACTTCGCCCGGCTCAAGTTGCAGGTTTACGCCGTTCAGCACCGTTTTGCGGCCGCGCTGGATGTGCAAATTGTGCGCACGCAACATCAGGCACGCCCTCGCAACAGCAGATAAAGGAAGAACGGCGCGCCGATAAACGCGGTGACGATACCGATCGGCAACTCCGCCGGAGCCAGCGCCAACCGCGCGACCAGATCAGCCAGCAGCAACAGGCTCGCCCCCGCCAGCACCGAGGCCGGCAGCAACACTTTGTGGTCCGGCCCCGCCAGCAAGCGCACCAGATGTGGCACCACCAGCCCGACAAAACCGATCATCCCGGCTGCCGCCACCGCCGCGCCAACACCCAGCGCCGTGCAGAACACCAGCTCACGCTTGAGCCGTTCGACATCGATTCCCAAATGCCCGGCCTCGGATTCCCCGAGCAGCAAGGCATTCAGCGCTTTGGCCCGACGCGGTAACCATAGCGCGACACCCGCGCTGATGATCAGCAACGGCCAGAGCCGCGAGTAACTGGCGCCATTGAGGCTGCCGAGGTTCCAGAAGGTCAGAGTACGCAGCGTTGCGTCGTCCGCCAAATACGTGAACAGCCCCACCGCCGAACTGGCCAGCGCCGTCAGCGCGATGCCTGCCAACAGCATGGTCGCGACATTGGTCTGGCCGTTACGGCGGCCGAGTCGATAGACCAGCGCTGTCACTCCCAGTCCGCCGAGAAACGCGCAGGCCGACAACAGATAAGGCCCGAACCATTCCGGCAAGCCGCCAAAGAACGAGCCACCGACAATTGCAATTGCTGCACCCAGTGCCGCGCCGCTGGAAACACCCACCAGCCCCGGATCCGCCAGTGGATTGCGAAACAGCCCCTGCATTGCCACGCCGGATAACGCCAGCACGCCGCCCACCGCCAGCCCGAGCAAAGTACGCGGCAAACGAATCTGCCCGAGGATCAGTTCAGCCTGCTCCAGACCATCCGGCGCCAGCGGCACGCCAAGCATGCGCAATGCTGCACGCAAGGTGTCGAACAGCGGCAGGCTGACCGGCCCCAACGCCAACGACAGCCAGATCGCCAATACACACAGGAGCGTCAGGCCAATGAACAAGCCACGGGGTTTTACCAGTGTGGTCATTGGCCGCCCTTGGCCGGGTAGAAACCGTCAGACAGGGTTTTCAGCGCTGCCGGCAGACGCGGCCCGAGGCCACCGACCAACAAGGTCGGATCAAGCTCCAGTACACGCCCGGCCTTGGCCGCGCGACTTGAATCGAGAATCGGATTTTCCTTGAACAGCGCGGCTTTCGCCGCGTCACCGGTCAACGCACGGTCGGCGAATACCAGCACTTCAGGATCGAGGCTGGCGAGAGATTCCACGGAGAACGGTTTGTAACCGGTGTGCGTCGCCAAATTGTGCCCGCCGGCCTGTTGCAACAGCCAGTCCGCGGCAGTGTCTTTGCCAGCGATCAAAGGCTTGCCGCCCGCGTGGCCGAGCAGCAAAAGCACACCCGGTGCTTTCTGTTTGGCTTGTGCGTCGGTGACTCGCACCTTCTGCGCATCGAGCTGCTGTTGATAAGTTTGCAGCAACTGCGCAGCCTTCGGCTCGGCGCCAAGTAACTGGCCCAAGTGGGTGACGTTTTTCTCCAGCGTCGGCAGATCCGGCTGCGCCGAAAATAATTCCACCTGTACCTTGGCTGCCTTGACCTGAGACAGAACCGGTGGCGGCCCCATTTCTTCTGTGCCGATCAAAATGTCCGGACGCAGGCTGAGAATGCCTTCGGCCGAGAGGCTGCGCTGATAGCCAATGCTCGGCAGCGCCTTCAACGATTCCGGATGCTGACTGGTGGTATCGACACCAACCAGTTTTGATTCGCCGCCCAACGCACTGACCCACTCCGACAGCGCACCGCCGGCACTGACCCAACGTTGCGGCAAATCAGCCGCTGCAGCCTGGTGGCTGACCAAAAGTCCGACACACAGCGCGGCAACGCGGGTACTCAGGCGCATACACAGCTTCCTTGAATAAGGTTTTTCCCGGGCATCTGGATGACAGGCCAAGTATCCTCGACATCTGCCAGACGCCTGCGGGCGAAGGCCGCCATTTGATAATTGTTTGCATTTAAACGTCAAGCTCGGACATATCCGGACACGAGCAGACACTAGAGGATAGCCATGAAGTTTCTCTGCGCTGGCGCCGATCTGGGCGAAGCGAAAAGCCGTGGGTTCGAGATCGACGGCAACAAGCTGTTCGCCGTGCGCCGCAGCGGCCAGGCCTACGTCTACCTCAATCGCTGCCCGCACCGGGGCGTGGGGCTGGAATGGCAACCCGACCGGTTTCTCGACCCGAGCAACAGCCTGATCCAGTGCGCCACCCACGGCGCACTGTTTCTGATCGAGGACGGTGAATGCGTCGCCGGCCCCTGCGCCGGCCAATCACTCACCGCCATCCCTTGCCGCGAAGACGCCCAAGGTCTGTGGATCGATGTTTAACCGTTGAGCAATACGTCGAGACGCCGGTCGATGACCATTTCTTCATGGTCCAGTCGCACGCCATACGCCAGCACCTCAACGCCGCAGGCCACTGCTTCGAGAAGCGCGTCGGCGTAAGCCGAATCGATTTCCTTCGCCGGCCGCACGGCTTCAATCCCGGTCAGATTGACGCAATACAACTGCACCGCCCGAATTCCGTCCCGCGCCAAATGTGCCAGCTCACGCAAATGCTTGGCACCGCGCTGGGTCACGGCATCGGGAAACGCCGCCACTGCGCTGCCGTCAAAACCGAGGGTGACGCTTTTCACCTCTACATACGCCGGGCCACTGGGGTATTCGAGGCGGAAATCGATACGGCTCTTTTCCTGCCCATAGGCGACTTCACGTTTCAACGCGCTAAAGCCGTTCAACTCAGTGATAACGCCAGCCTGCAATGCCTCTTCAACCAAACCGTTGGCCCGTGCGGTATTCACGCAGAACAAGCGGCCCTGCGGCGTCTCGCCGATTTCCCAGGTGCCAGGCAATTTTCGTTTCGGATCATTCGAGCGACTGAACCAGACCTGTCCACCCTCAACCTGACAATTGAGCATCGAACCCGTGTTCGGGCAGTGAATGGTCAGCAACTCGCCGCTAACGGTCTCGATATCGGCGAGAAATCGCTTGTAACGACGGATCAGGCGCGCTTCCTCAAGTTCTGGATAAAAGCGCATCAGCCTTGCCAGCTCTTCAAGCCACGGGCGATTCGCTCCACCGCTTGCTGTAAGCGAGGGAGGTTTTGCGTGTAGGCAAAACGCACATGATGGCTGGCCTGATAGCGACCAAAATCCAGCCCCGGCGTGAAGGCTACGTGCTCGGTTTCAAGGAAATGTCGGCAGAACGCGAAGGCATCGCCGCCGAACTGGCTGATATCGGCGTACAAATAGAACGCGCCTTCAGGCTCGACGGCGATGTTGAAACCCAGTTCACGTAACGCCGGCAGCAGGAAATCGCGACGACGACCGAACTCGGCGCGGCGCTCTTCAAGAATCGCGATAGTGTCCGGTTCGAAGCAGGCCAATGCCGCGTATTGGGCCATGCTTGGTGCACTGATGTAGAGGTTCTGCGCCAGTTTCTCCAACTCGCTGACGGCCGCATCCGGCGCCACCAGCCAGCCAAGCCGCCACCCGGTCATACCGAAATACTTGGAGAAACTGTTCAACACGAAAGCACTGTCATCGACTTCCAGCACGCTGGCGGCATCGGTGCCGTAAGTCAGGCCGTGGTAGATCTCGTCCACCACCAGATGCCCGTGCCTGGCCTTGATGGCTGTTGATAACCCGGCCAGTTCGTCGCGGGTCAGGATGGTGCCGGTCGGATTGGCTGGAGACGCAACCAAAGCGCCAACACTGTCGTGATCCCAATGACGCTCGACCAGATCCGGGGTCAGTTGATAGCGCACGTCCGGGCCAACTGGCACCAACTGCGCTGCGCCTTCGACCAAGCGCAGGAAGTGCCGGTTACACGGATAACCGGGATCCGCCAGCAACCAGTGTTTACCCGGATCGACCAGCAAAGCGCTGGCCAGCAACAGCGCACCGGAACCGCCCGGGGTGATCAGAATCCGCCGTGGATCGATGTTCAAGCCATAACGCGATTGATAAAACCCGGCAATCGCCTCGCGCAGCTCGGGAATGCCCCGTGCGGCGGTATAACGGGTCTTGCCCGCCGTCAGCGCTGCCTGCCCCGCGCGGATGATCGGCTCGGCAGTGGTGAAGTCCGGCTCGCCGATTTCCAGATGGATCACGTCGTGACCTTCAGCCTGCAATTCATTGGCCCGCGCCAGCAGCGCCATGACATGGAACGGTTCGATCGCACGACTGCGCGCACTGTAGGGCTGAGCCATTGGTTTTCCTTCGGCAGGGAAAAAGAGACGATTCTACCCATCTGCCGGAACGAGCGAGAACCCGTAGCGGTCACAGCCTCAAGAACGCTGGACTGTAACGATATGAGCGTACGCTCCAGGATTGACTAAAATCAGTGATTGAACAGGTCTTCAACACCACCAGACACAGCTTGCCAAACATTTGCAAGCGCCACCCGCCGGGGCCTCGACATCCGGGAGTAGCGCAGGCCGATTTGATCTGGTAAGTTCGCCCGCTTGCAGCCGCAGGGCCGGCAGGTGTCGGTGATGGAGCAATCCTGCGCAATGGATTACAAGAGTAGAGGCGGTCCATTTCATGCCCACCCAAGCAAAGCAACAGCAGAATCAGACGATCAGCGGTTTCGAACCTTATGTTCCGGCAAAAGGTGAGGAGTACATGGGCGCCCCAATGCGCGCGCACTTCACCAAGGTTCTGAACAAGTGGAAACAGGAGTTGATGCAGGAAGTCGACCGCACCGTTGACCACATGAAGGACGAAGCTGCCAATTTCCCGGACCCGGCCGACCGTGCCAGCCAGGAAGAAGAATTCGCCCTCGAGCTGCGCGCCCGCGACCGCGAACGTAAGCTGATCAAGAAAATCGACAAGACACTGCAACTGATCGAAGACGAAGAGTACGGTTGGTGTGATTCGTGCGGCGTCGAAATTGGCGTAAAACGCCTCGAAGCACGCCCTACAGCCGACATGTGCGTCGACTGCAAGACACTGGCGGAAATCAAGGAAAAGCAGGTCGGCAAGTAATCTCGACCTGAACGAAAAACGGAGCGTGCGAACGCTCCGTTTTTGTTTCTGCCTTTTGCCTTTGTGGGAGCGAGCTTGCTCGCGAAGGCGCCGGATCAGACAATTTAATGCTGAATGACACACCGCTTTCGCGAGCAAGCTCGCTCCCACAGGTGTTGTGTACACGCGCTGAAAAAGTACTATCGCATTCATGACTGCCAAAACATCCCCCGCCTACATCGGCCGCTTCGCCCCAACCCCCAGTGGCCACTTGCACTTCGGTTCGCTGTTCGCCGCCCTCGCCTCCTACCTCGACGCCCGTTCGGTCGGCGGCCGCTGGCTGGTGCGCATGGAAGACCTCGATCCGCCCCGCGAAGAACCCGGTGCTCAGGTGGCGATCCTCAAGGCGCTGGAAAGTTACGGCTTTGAATGGGACGGCGACATGGTGCGCCAGAGCAATCGGCACGATGCTTACGCCGAAGTGCTCAACAGCCTGTTCAATCACGGTCTGGCCTATGCCTGCACCTGCTCGCGCAAACAGCTCGAACCGTACGACGGGATTTATCCGGGCCTGTGCCGCAATGTCGGCCACGATCAGCAGGACGCGGCGATCCGTCTACGCGTGCCCGAACTGGAATACCACTTCATCGACCGCATACAGGGCGAATACCGTCAGCATCTGGGCCGCGACGTCGGTGATTTCGTGATCCGCCGCCGCGACGGTCTCTACGCCTATCAACTGGCCGTGGTGCTCGACGATGCCTGGCAAGGCATCACCGACATCGTCCGTGGTGCCGACCTGCTCGACTCGACGCCGCGTCAACTCTATCTGCAAGAATTGCTGGGCTTGCGTCAACCGCGCTACCTGCACCTGCCGCTGATTACCCAACCGGACGGCAACAAGCTCGGCAAGTCCTACCGTTCGCCACCGCTGGAGGCCGATCAGGCCACGCCGTTGCTGCTGCGAGCCCTGCGCGCGCTGGGGCAAAAGCCTGGCGCCGAACTGGCCTACGCCTCGCCGCAAGAGTTGCTCAAGTGGGGCTCCGCGCACTGGGATGCCACCAGGATCCCGCGCACACTGACCCTGCCCGAGGCGCAACTGCTGTGACGACACTTGCAGTCGCGCGCCCATCCGTTACCATCGCCGCACGTTTTCGGGCACGCGCATAAAAAAGAGAGGCCGGGATGTACATCTATCGCTTGGTCCTGCTTTTAGTCGTGGGGATCTACCTGTTTTCCCCCGCCATCATGGATTGGTGGATCGACGCTACGGGCGCCTGGTATCGCCCCTATCTGCTCTGGCTGATCCTGATTGTCGTAACCTTCATCCTGCAGAGCCAAAAAGATGCCGATGAGCTTTAGCCTGACCCAGATGATCCTGGTCAGCGCCGCGTACCTGGCGGTGCTGTTCGGCGTTGCCTGGATCAGCGAACGGGGCATGATCCCGCGGGCGATCATTCGCCACCCGCTGACCTACACACTGTCGCTGGGTGTTTATGCCAGTGCCTGGGCGTTTTACGGCACGGTGGGTCTGGCCTATCAGTATGGCTACGGCTTTCTTTCCAGTTATCTCGGCGTGTCTGGCGCGTTTCTGCTGGCGCCGGTGTTGCTGTATCCGATTCTGAAAATCACCCGCACCTACCAACTGTCATCCCTGGCAGACTTGTTTGCGTTCCGCTTTCGCAGCACCTGGGCCGGCGCACTGACCACGATCTTCATGCTGATCGGTGTGCTGCCGCTGCTGGCGTTGCAGATTCAGGCAGTGGCCGATTCCATCGGCATCCTCACCGGCGAACCGATTCAGAGCCGCGTGGCACTGGCGTTCTGCGCACTGATCATTCTGTTCACGATCTTCTTTGGTTCCCGCCATATCGCCACCCGCGAAAAACATGAAGGGCTGGTGTTCGCGATTGCCTTTGAATCGGTGATCAAACTGGTCGCCCTCGGCGGCGTCGGCCTGTACGCGCTGTACGGCGTGTTCGACGGCCCGCAACAGCTTGAGCTGTGGCTGCTGCAAAACCAGACCGCCCTCGCCGCTTTGCACACGCCGTTGCAGGAAGGCCCGTGGCGCACGCTGTTGCTGGTGTTTTTCGCCTCGGCGATCGTGATGCCGCACATGTATCACATGACCTTTACCGAAAACCTCAACCCCCGTTCATTGGTGAGCGCGAGCTGGGGCCTGCCACTGTTTCTGCTGTTGATGAGCCTGGCGGTTCCGTTGATCCTGTGGGCCGGCCTCAAGCTCGGCGCCACCACCGACCCGGAATACTTCACCCTGGGCATCGGCATTGCAGCCAACAGCAAACCGCTGGCATTGCTTGCCTACGTCGGAGGACTGTCGGCGGCCAGCGGCCTGATCATCGTCACCACGCTGGCCCTTTCGGGCATGGCGCTGAACCACTTGGTGCTGCCGCTTTATCAACCACCGGCTGAAGGCAACATCTATCGCTGGTTGAAATGGACCCGCCGGGCGCTGATCGTCGCGATCATCATGGCCGGGTTTTGCTTCTATCTGATGCTCGGTGCCGGACAGGATCTGGCCAACCTCGGCATTGTTGCCTTTGTCGCGACGCTGCAATTCCTGCCGGGTGTGCTCTCGGTGCTGTACTGGCCGACCGCTAACCGTCGTGGCTTCATTGCCGGCTTGCTGGCCGGAATCCTGGTCTGGGTGGTGACCATGCTGCTGCCGTTGGTCGGCAATCTGCAGGGTTTCTACATCCCGTTGCTGAACATGATTTATGTGCTCGACGACACCAGTTGGCACATGGCGGCCATTGCCTCGCTCGCCGCCAACGTGTTGATGTTCACGCTGATCTCGCTGTTCACCAACGCCAGCCCCGAAGAAGCCAGCGCCGCCGAAGCCTGCGCGGTGGATAATGTCCGTCGTCCGCAACGCCGCGAACTGCACGCCGCTTCGCCACAGGAGTTCGCCACACAACTGGCCAAACCGCTGGGCGCCAAGGCTGCGCAGAAAGAAGTCGAGCAAGCGCTGCGTGACCTCTATCTGCCATTCGACGAACGCCGTCCGTATGCCCTGCGCCGTTTGCGCGACCGTATCGAAGCCAACCTCTCCGGTCTGATGGGTCCGAGCGTGGCGCAGGACATGGTCGAAACCTTCCTGCCGTACAAGGCCGGCGGCGAAAACTATGTCACCGAAGACATCCACTTCATCGAAAGCCGCCTCGAGGATTACCACTCGCGCCTCACAGGTCTGGCCGCCGAACTCGATGCCTTGCGCCGTTACCACCGCCAAACCCTGCAGGAACTGCCCATGGGCGTCTGCTCGCTGGCCAAGGATCAAGAGATCCTGATGTGGAACAAAGCCATGGAAGAACTCACCGGGATCGCCGCGCAACGCGTGGTCGGTTCGCGCCTGAGCACCATCGGCGAGCCGTGGAAGGAATTGCTGCAAGGTTTCATCAACCTGCCCGACGAGCATTTGCACAAACAGCATCTGGCCCTCGACGGTCAGACGCGCTGGCTGAACCTGCACAAAGCGGCGATTGATGAGCCGTTGGCGCCGGGTAACAGTGGCCTGGTGCTGCTGGTCGAAGATCTGACCGAAACGCAGATGCTCGAAGACAAACTGGTGCACTCCGAGCGGCTGGCCAGCATCGGTCGTCTCGCCGCCGGTGTAGCCCACGAAATCGGCAACCCGATCACCGGCATCGCCTGCCTGGCGCAAAATCTGCGCGAAGAGCGTGAAGACGACGGCGAGCTGACGGAAATCAGCGGACAGATCCTCGAACAGACCAAACGCGTCTCGCGCATCGTTCAGTCGCTGATGAGTTTCGCCCACGCCGGCAGTCATCAGCACAGCGATGAACCCGTTTGTCTGGCAGAGGTCGCTCAAGATGCAATTGGCCTGCTGGCGCTGAACCGACGCAATTTCGAAGTGCAGTTCTACAACCTCTGCGACCCCGATCACTGGGTCGAAGGCGACCCGCAGCGGCTCGCTCAGGTGCTGATCAATCTGCTCTCCAACGCCCGCGACGCCTCGCCGCCGCACAGTGCGGTACGGGTCAAGAGCGAAGCCGGCGAACACACGGTCGATCTGATCGTCGAAGACGAAGGCAGCGGTATTCCGAAGAACATCATGGACCGATTGTTCGAACCCTTCTTCACCACCAAGGATCCTGGCGAAGGCACCGGTCTGGGCCTTGCACTGGTCTATTCCATCGTTGAAGAGCATTATGGACAAATCACCATCGACAGCCCGGCTGATGTACAAAGCCAACGCGGCACCCGTATCCGGGTGACCTTACCGCGTCATGTCGAAGCGACGTCCGCTGTGAACTGAGACCGTCGAGAGTATCGAATCAATGCCGCACATTTTGATCGTCGAAGACGAAACAATTATCCGCTCCGCCTTGCGCCGCCTGCTGGAACGTAATCAGTACCAGGTCAGCGAAGCCGGTTCAGTGCAGGAAGCACAAGAACGCTTCACCATTCCTACGTTCGACCTGATCGTCAGCGATCTGCGTTTGCCGGGCGCGCCGGGCACTGAGCTGATCAAGCTCGGCCAGGGCACACCGGTGCTGATCATGACCAGTTACGCCAGCCTGCGTTCGGCGGTCGACTCGATGAAGATGGGCGCGGTGGACTACATCGCCAAGCCTTTCGACCACGATGAAATGCTTCAGGCTGTCGCGCGGATCCTGCGTGATCGCCAATCGGCACCGGCTGCTGGCGAAGCAGTTGCCAGCAAACCGGCCAATGGCAGCGGCAAATCCGCCGTCGACAACAGCAATGGCGAGATTGGCATCATTGGCTCCTGCCCACCGATGCAGGACTTGTACAACAAGATCCGTAAAGTCGCGCCGACCGATTCCAATGTGTTGATCCAGGGCGAGTCCGGTACCGGTAAAGAACTGGTGGCCCGCGCCCTGCACAACCTCTCGAAACGCGCCAAGGCGCCGATGATTTCGGTGAACTGCGCAGCCATTCCGGAAAGCCTGATCGAGTCCGAACTGTTCGGCCACGAAAAAGGCGCGTTCACCGGCGCCAGCGCCGGGCGTGCCGGGCTGGTCGAAGCGGCAGACGGCGGTACATTGTTCCTCGACGAAATCGGTGAGCTGCCACTTGAGGCGCAAGCCCGCCTGCTGCGTGTGTTGCAGGAAGGCGAGATTCGTCGGGTCGGCTCGGTGCAGTCGCAGAAAGTCGATGTGCGCCTGATCGCGGCAACGCACCGGGATTTGAAGAGCCTGGCGAAAATCGGCCAGTTCCGTGAAGACCTTTATTACCGTCTGCACGTGATTGCGTTGAAACTGCCGGCGCTGCGCGAGCGCGGTGCCGATGTCAACGAAATCGCCACGGCTTTTCTCGCTCGCCAGAGCGCACGCATCAACCGTACCGACCTGAAATTTGCTGCGGATGCCGAACAGGCAATCCGTCATTATTCCTGGCCGGGTAACGTGCGTGAGCTGGAGAACGCAGTCGAACGCGCGGTGATTCTGAGCGAGAGCCCGGAAATCTCCGCCGACCTGCTGGGCATCGACATCGAGCTGAGCGATCTGGAAGACGACGAGTTCATCGGTCTGCCGCCACAAACGGCCGGTAACGCCAGCAACAGCAGCCATGAGCCGACCGAAGACCTGTCACTGGAAGACTACTTCCAGCACTTCGTCCTCGAGCATCAGGACCACATGACCGAGACCGAACTGGCGCGCAAACTGGGCGTCAGCCGTAAATGCCTGTGGGAACGCCGTCAGCGTCTGGGCATTCCACGGCGCAAGACCGGGGTCGCCAGCGAGAGCTGAACGTTACCTGTCGAGTGTGCGGGTAACGCTTGAAGATGTGAAAAAACTGTTACCTCAGTCGATTCACGTAACAGAAGCCGGGGTTATCGGTAACGAAACCCCGGCTTTTTTTCGCCCTGACAAAACGGTTATATCGACCTAACCCCTTGTTTTATTGGGCTTCGCAAAAGTTGGCACGCCCCCTGCTATATGTTTGGTACAAGAACAATAACAAGCAATGCACAAGACAATAAAAATAAGACGAATCGACTCACGCACAATAAAAACAAGACGGCGAGAGGCGCAGCTAACTGATTCTTTTGGAGAGGCGTTGTATTTGGGGCTTGCCCCACGACCAGGCCGAGAACAACAAAAACTGTCCTAAGACAGAGCCTGTACTGGTTGGATCGAGAGATCACTGCAATTCAGCGACCAAAGCAATCCGTTTGCTCTTGGCTCCCGATTGGGAGGGTCACGAAGGAAACACTTCGTGGCGAGGGCACTCAACAAAAACAAGAAGCCCGAATCAATAATAAAAAGAGCACGCAACTACTTCTTGGGGAGCTTCGGCTCCCCTTGTAGTTTCTCCCTCCCGGCAAAATCCTTCGAATTTCCCTTGCTCGACCCTTGCAGCTTGCGGCTTACAGCTCAAATCTGCCGTGTCCTACACCATCCCCCGACTAAATGCTAGAATCTGCGCCCATCATGCGGTCATTCTTTGGTATGGCCGAACATTCCTTCAAACAGTGCATCCCATGCTGAAGAAGTTGTTCCAGTCATTCCGAACTCCCGTGCGTCGTACGCAACACATCCGCAGCACCCCTGAAGTGCTCAACAGCGGCCAACATTCGCTGCAGAAAACGCAGTTCAGCCGCTATGCGGTGAATATCGTCGAACGCCTGCAAGGTGCCGGTTACCAGGCTTATCTGGTCGGCGGTTGCGTGCGTGACATGCTGCTGGGTATCACGCCCAAGGATTTCGACGTCGCCACCAGCGCCACCCCCGAGCAAGTCCGTGCCGAATTCCGCAATGCGCGAATCATCGGCCGTCGCTTCAAACTGGTGCACATCCATTTCGGTCGCGAAATCATTGAAGTCGCGACCTTCCGCGCCAATCACCCGATCAACGAAGACGACGAAGACAGCAACCAGTCTTCGCGTAACGAGAGCGGGCGTATTCTGCGCGATAACGTTTACGGCACCCTGGAAGAGGACGCGCAACGCCGCGACTTCACCATCAACGCCCTGTATTACGATCCGGTCAGCGAGCGCATCCTCGACTACGCCAACGGCGTACACGACATCCGCAATCACCTGATTCGCCTGATCGGCGACCCGAAGCAGCGTTATCAGGAAGATCCGGTGCGCATGCTGCGCGCCGTGCGTTTTGCTGCCAAGCTCAACTTCGGCATCGAGAAGCACACCGTGCAGCCGATTCGCGAGCTGGCGCCGATGCTGCGCGAGATCCCGTCGGCACGCCTGTTCGAAGAAGTGCTCAAGCTGTTCCTTTCGGGACACGGCGCAATCACCTTCGAAATGCTGGTCGATCTGCAACTGTTCGCTCCGCTGTTCCCGGCCAGTGCCGATGCGCTGGAACACAACCCGGAATACACCCACACGCTGATCAGCGAAGCGCTGACCAACACTGACCTGCGCATCAAGCAGAACAAACCGGTGACCCCGGCATTCCTGTTTGCCGCACTGTTGTGGCCTGCTTTGCCGGCCCGCGTGCTGCGTCTGCAAGAACGTGGCATGCCGCCGATCCCGGCGATGCAGGAAGGCGCCCACGAGCTGATTGCCGAACAGTGCCAGCGCATTGCGATTCCGAAACGCTTCACCATGCCGATCCGTGAGATCTGGGACATGCAGGAGCGTCTGCCACGCCGCAGCGGTAAACGTGCCGACCTGTTGCTGGACAACCCGCGTTTCCGTGCCGGTTACGACTTCCTGTTACTGCGTGAAAGCGCTGGCGAGGAAACGGATGGCCTGGGCGAATGGTGGACTGACTATCAGGACGCCAACGACAGTGAACGTCGCGACATGATCCGCGACCTCAGCGGTAAAGGTGATGACGCCAGCGGTGCTCCGCGCAAACGTCGCCGCAGCAGTGGTTCCAAGCGCAAACGCGCCGGCGCACCGAGCGCTTCGACAGGCGAGTAAAGGCATGGAACGCATCTACATCGGCATGGGCAGCAACCTCGCTGACCCGGCCGAACAGTTGCGCAGCGCCGTCGAGGCGCTGGGGCAATTGCCGCAAACTACCCTCGCTGGCGTTTCCGCCTTCTATCAAAGCGACTCTCTGTTGCCGGGCCAACCGCGTTACACCAACGCGGTCGCCGCGCTCGACAGCTCACTTGCACCGATTGAATTGCTCGATGCGTTGCAAGCCATCGAGAACGATCAGGGCCGCGAACGTCTGGAACGTTGGGGGCCGCGCACGTTGGACCTCGACATCTTGCTGTTCGGTGATCGACTGATCGACGAGCCGCGCCTGAAAGTCCCGCATTACCAGATTCAGGAACGCGCGTTCGTGCTTTATCCCCTCGCCGAACTGGCGCCGCAAGATTTGCGCCTGGCCGACGGTCGCACCCTCCCCGACTTGTTGGCAGCCTGCCCGTTCGTCGGTCTGGAACGCATCCCGACAGACTGATTGCAATCCCCTGTGGGAGCGAGCTTGCTCGCGAAATCGGTGTGTCATTCAACACTTTGTTGGCTGATCCACCGCTTTCGCGAGCAAGCTCGCTCCCACATTGGTCTATTGCATACGCTGGATTTTGTCGGACAAAAACCCCGCGAATCAGCCCCGCCGCGCCGCTGAATCGCATCAGTAACGCCGGTAACACTCCCCTCGTAACAATGCGGTAACACACGCAATTGACTTCCTGTTGGCTCATCACGACTATAGGCGTCCCGCTGCCGCCAACCCGGCACATACGGGCGCAATCCAGGCCTTATAAGCACGACAAAAGAGCGTGCGCCTGAGTAGATGAAGAATCACGCGCGTTACTCGCAGTAGTTTCCAGAGCGCCTGAACGAGGATTTTTTACATGCCAGCCATTACCCTGACCACGCTCCAGAGCCTCAAGCAGAAAGGTGAAAAGATCACCATGCTGACCTGCTATGACGCGACCTTCGCCCACGCCTGCAACGAGGCCGGTGTCGAAGTGCTGCTGGTGGGCGACTCCCTCGGCATGGTCCTGCAAGGTCACGACAGCACGTTGCCGGTGACCACCGCAGAAATGGCCTACCACACCGCTTGCGTCAAACGCGGCAACACTGATGCCCTGATTCTGGCCGACCTGCCCTTTATGGCCAACGCCACCCTCGAACAAACCATGAGCAACAGCGCCATGCTGATGCAGGCCGGCGCGCACATGATCAAAGTCGAAGGTCAGTTGTGGCTGGCCGAGTCGATCCGTCTGCTTGCCGAGCGCGGGGTACCGGTTTGCGCGCACATGGGGCTGACCCCACAAGCGGTGAACATCCTCGGCGGCTACAAAGTGCAGGGTCGCAACGAGAACCAGGCGCGGCAGATGCGTGCCGATGCGATCTCGCTGGAACAGGCCGGTGCGGCGATGCTGCTGCTCGAATGCGTACCGAGCGAACTGGCCGCTGAAATTAGCCAAGCGGTGAAGATTCCGGTGATCGGGATCGGCGCCGGTAACGCCACCGACGGTCAGGTCTTGGTGCTGCATGACATGCTCGGCCTGTCGATCACTGGCCGGGTGCCCAAGTTCGTGAAGAACTTCATGCACGGTCAGGACAGCATCCAGTCTGCGCTGAAGGCTTACGTCAGCGAAGTCAAAGCCACCACGTTCCCAGGCATCGAACACGGATTCTCTGCATGAACACCGTCAAAACCGTACGCGAACTGCGCGCCGCCGTAGCCCGCGCCCGCAGCGAAGGCAAGCGCATCGGCTTCGTGCCGACCATGGGCAACCTGCACAGCGGTCACGTCGCACTGATCACCAAAGCCACCCAACGTGTGGATTTCGTGGTCGCGAGCATTTTCGTCAACCCGCTGCAATTCGGCGCCGGCGAAGACCTCGACAAGTACCCGCGCACCTTGGCGGCGGACCAGGAAAAACTACTGGAGGCGGGCTGCTCTCTACTGTTCGCGCCGACTGTCGAGGAAATGTACCCCGACGGCATGGCCGGACAGACTCGGGTCAGCGTGCCGCAGTTGTCCGAAGGCCTGTGCGGCGCCAGCCGTCCGGGGCACTTCGAAGGTGTCGCGACCGTCGTCAGCAAACTGTTCAACATGGTCCAGCCGGATCTGGCGATTTTCGGTCAGAAGGATTACCAGCAACTGGCGGTGATCCGCGCGCTGGTGCATGACCTGAACATGCCGATCCAGATCATCGGCGAGCCAACCGTGCGTGCCGCCGACGGCCTGGCGCTGTCGTCGCGCAATGGCTTCCTCAACGAAGAACAGCGCGCAGTGGCACCGGTGGTCTATCGCAGCCTGAGCAACATTGCCGAATCGATCAAGCAAGGTGAACGGGATTTCCCGGCGCTGATCAGTGCCCAGGTGCAGCAGCTGGAAGCGGCAGGCTTGCGTCCGGATTACCTGGAAATCCGCCACGCCCTGACTTTGCGTCCGGCAACGGCTGAAGACCGTGATCTGGTGATTCTGGTGGCGGCGTTCCTCGGCACTACGCGGTTGATCGATAACCTGCACCTGAATCTCGATACCCCGGTTTAAGCCTCACCGATAACCTGTGGGAGTGAGCTTGCTCACGAATGCACTCTGTCAGCTGACGTAAATATCGACTGACATGACGCCTTCGCGAGCAAGCTCGCTCCCACAGGTTTTTTTGTGTTTTAAAGATCTGGTTTCAGCTGTATTGCCGCCTTAAAAGCCTTCGGGCACACTGCCCGCCGTTCGATTCCAACCCGGGAAAACCCTCATGCACGCGATCATGCTCAAGGCCAAACTGCACCGCGCCGAAGTCACTCATGCAGTGCTCGATTACGAAGGTTCGTGCGCCATCGATGGCGAGTGGCTGGACTTGTCCGGCATCCGTGAATACGAGCAGATCCAGATTTATAACGTCGACAACGGCGAGCGTTTCACCACCTACGCGATTCGTGGCGAAGAAGGCTCGCGGATGATCTCCGTCAACGGCGCCGCTGCGCACAAGGCCAAGGTCGGCGACCGCGTGATCATTTGTGCCTACGCCCATTACAGCGAAGCGGAGCTGGTCAATTTCAAGCCGCGCATGCTCTACATGGCGCCCGGCAACGAGCTGAGCCACACCAGCAACGCCATCCCGGTTCAGCTCGCCTGATCCCGATTTCGCCTCGCACCCTCCGTTTGTCGGCCAGTTCCCGGTCTCGATGTTAAAAAAGTACAGGGATCTGGTCAGACAAAGTCAAGACAGAACGCAGCGCGAGGTTTACTGTATTCGCCCTGTGTCCGGAAATCATGTCGACGCAGTTGATCCCATGCCCAAACATGGCGTGCCGGGTCTGTTCAGTGTTCAAAAGGCCGTTCAAGTAAAAAGGAAAACCGCAGCGATGGCGTATTACCTCACTCCTCAAGACGTTACCGCTCTGCCCGCCTGGCAAGCGTTGAAAGATCACCGCCAAGCCATGCAGGATTTCAGCATGCGCGAAGCCTTCAACGCCGATCCGCAGCGCTTTAATCAATTCACCCTCAGCAGCTGCGGCCTGTTTCTCGATTATTCGAAGAATTTGATCAACGCCCAGACCCGTAACCTGCTGGTCGGTCTGGCCAATGAAGTCGACCTCAAAGGCGCCATCAAAGCGCTGTTTGAAGGAGAAATCGTCAACACGTCCGAAGGCCGCCCGGCGCTGCACACCGCCCTGCGCCGCCCGGTAGGCGACAAGCTGTCGGTCAACGGTGTCAATGTGATGCCGGAAGTGCACAAGGTGCTGAACCAGATCACCGATCTGGTCGGCCGCATTCACGACGGTCTGTGGCGTGGTTACACCGAAAAGCCGATTACCGACGTGGTCAACATCGGTATCGGTGGCTCGTTCCTCGGCCCTGAGCTGGTCTCCGAAGCACTGCTGTCGTACGCGCAGAAAGGCGTGCGTTGCCACTATCTGGCGAACATCGATGGCAGCGAATTCCACGAGCTGACGCAGAAACTGCGTGCCGAGACCACGCTGTTCATCGTTTCGTCGAAGTCGTTCAACACCCTCGAAACCTTGAAGAACGCTCAAGCCGCACGTGCCTGGTACCTGGCGCAGGGCGGTTCCGAAGCCGAGCTGTATCGTCACTTCATCGCCGTGTCGAGCAACAACGCCGCGGCCGTGGCGTTTGGTATCCGCGAAGAAAACATCTTCCCGATGTGGGACTGGGTCGGCGGGCGTTACTCGCTGTGGTCGGCGATCGGTTTGCCGATTGCCTTGGCCATCGGCATGTCCAACTTCAAGGAATTGCTGTCCGGGGCTTACACCATGGACCAGCATTTCCAGACCGCGCCGTTCGAACAGAACATGCCGGTGCTGCTGGCCCTGCTCGGCGTGTGGTACGGCAACTTCTGGGGTGCGCAAAGCCACGCGATCCTGCCGTACGACCATTACCTGCGCAACATCACCAAGCACTTGCAACAGCTGGACATGGAATCCAACGGCAAGAGCGTGCGTCAGGACGGCACGCCGGTGTCGACCGATACCGGTCCGGTGATCTGGGGCGGCGTCGGCTGCAACGGTCAGCACGCTTACCACCAGTTGCTGCATCAAGGTTCGCAGTTGATCCCGGCCGATTTCATCGTGCCGATCGTCAGCTTCAACCCGGTTTCCGACCACCATCAGTGGCTGTACGCCAACTGCCTGTCGCAGAGCCAGGCGCTGATGCTCGGCAAGACCTTGCCGGAAGCCGAGCAGGAACTGCGCGACAAGGGCATGAGCGAAGAAGAAGTGCACAAACTCGCGCCGCACAAGGTGATCCCGGGCAACCGTCCGAGCAACACCATTGTGGTTGAACGCATCAGCCCGCGTCGTCTCGGCGCGCTGGTGGCAATGTATGAACATAAAGTGTTCGTACAAAGCGTGGTCTGGGGCATCAACGCCTTCGACCAATGGGGCGTGGAACTGGGCAAGGAACTGGGCAAAGGCGTCTACAACCGCCTGGTCGGCAGCGATGAAACCACCGCTGACGATCCTTCCACTCAGGGCCTGATCAACTACTTCCGCGGTCGTCACCGCGGGTGATAGGCTGAAGGGGCGGTTTGCCTGCCCCTACAGCTTGCAACATCGACAGTTCCACGGCACCGGGCTAATCGCAGAATCGGTGGCGTACACGATCCCTGTAGGAGCTGCCGAAGGCTGCGATCTTTTGATCTTGTTTTTTAAGGTCAAGATCAAAAGATCGCAGCCTTCGGCAGCTCCTACGAGGGTCGTACAGCTCCCCTCTTGTCGCACAACAAGAATAAGGAACCGTCATGTTCGATATCAGCACGTTCCCCAAAGCCGATGCCGTCCGCCGGGCTGCTCAGTTGAGTCAGGATGACTATCGGCGCCTGTACCGCGAATCCATTGAACACCCCACAACCTTCTGGGCCGAACAGGCCACGCGTTTCCTCGACTGGAGCACGCCGTGGCAGACCGTTCAGCGCTACGACCTGAAAACCGGTGAAGCTGCCTGGTTTGCCGGGGGCAGACTGAACGTCAGCTACAACTGCATCGACCGCCACCTGGAAAAGCGCGGCGAGCAGACCGCCCTGCTCTGGGAAGGCGACGACCCGGCCGAATCGGCACAAATCACCTACAAAAAGCTCCACCACCATGTCTGCCGCCTGGCCAACGTGCTGAAAAGCCGTGGCGTGAAGAAAGGCGACCGGGTGTGCATCTACATGCCAATGATCCCCGAAGCCGCTTACGCCATGCTCGCTTGTGCACGGATCGGCGCGATTCACTCGGTGGTGTTCGGCGGTTTCTCCCCCGACTCTCTGCGTGACCGCATTCTCGATGCCGATTGCCGCACGGTGATAACCGCCGACGAAGGCGTGCGCGGCGGCAAGTTCGTGCCGCTGAAGCAGAACGTCGACAAAGCCCTGCAGAGTTGCCCGGACGTCAGCACTGTCGTGGTGGTCGAGCGCAGCCAAGGCAACGTAGATTGGGTCGAAGGCCGCGACCTCTGGTATCACCAGGCGGTACGCGAGGTCAGCGACGATTGCCCGCCAGAACCGATGGACGCCGAGGACCCGCTGTTCATCCTCTACACCTCGGGCAGCACCGGCAAACCCAAAGGCGTGCTGCACACTACCGGCGGCTATTTGCTGCAAGCGGCGATGACCTTCAAATACGTGCTCGATTACCGCGACGGCGAAGTGTTTTGGTGCACCGCCGACGTCGGTTGGGTCACCGGCCACAGCTACATCGTCTACGGCCCGCTGGCCAACGGCGCGACCACGTTGATGTTCGAAGGTGTGCCGAGCTACCCGAACAGCTCACGATTCTGGCAGGTCATCGATAAACACAAGGTCAACATTTTCTATACCGCACCGACCGCCCTGCGCGCGTTGATGCGCGAAGGTGCCGAACCGCTGAAGGAAACCTCGCGCGCCAGCCTCAGATTACTCGGCAGCGTCGGTGAGCCGATCAACCCGGAAGCGTGGGAATGGTATTTCAACGTCGTAGGTGAACAGCGCTGCCCTATCGTCGACACTTGGTGGCAGACCGAGACCGGCGGCATCATGCTCAGCCCGCTGGTCAGCGCCCAGCGGATCAAACCGGGCTGCGCCACCCAGCCGATGTTCGGCGTGCAACCGGTGCTGCTCGATGAACAGGGCAAGGAGATCAAGGGCGCCGGCAGCGGCGTGCTGGCGATCAAATCGAGCTGGCCGGCACAGATCCGCAGCGTCTACGGCGACCCGCAGCGGATGGTCGACACCTATTTCAAACCCTACCCCGGCTACTACTTCACCGGCGACGGCGCTCGCCGCGATGAGGATGGCGATTACTGGATCACCGGGCGCATCGATGACGTGATCAACGTCTCCGGTCACCGCATCGGCACCGCTGAAGTGGAAAGCGCGCTGGTGCTGCACGACAGCATCGCCGAGGCTGCCGTGGTCGGTTACCCGCATGACGTCAAAGGTCAGGGCATCTACGCCTTCGTCACCCCGATGAACGGCACCGAGCCGAATGATGAATTGAAGAAAGAACTGCTCGCCCACGTCAGCAAGGAAATCGGCAGCTTCGCCAAACCGGACCTGATCCAGTGGGCACCGGCCTTGCCGAAAACCCGCTCAGGCAAGATCATGCGGCGCATTCTGCGCAAGATCGCCTGCAACGAACTCGACAGCCTCGGTGACACTTCGACCCTGGCCGACCCGAGCGTGGTTCAAGGCCTGATCGACAAGCGCCTCAATCAGTAACACCCCGGGCGCGGTCAACCGGCCGCGCCCGCCCTTTCGCACTGAGTGGTCATGGAATTCATCCGCAGTCGTATTGAAAACCAACTCATGAGCCTGACCGGGCTGTCCCTCGGCCAACTCGACCTGGAAAACCCCAAGGGCGATCCTGGCCTGTTCGGTCCGGATTCGATCAGTTGGCAGGTACATGGAGATTTCAGCAGCATGTTGATCGGCGGCATCAGCGCGTTGTTGCTGCAAGCCTTGCATCCACTGGCATTGGCCGGGGTTTGGGATCATTCGAATTTCCGTGAAGACATGCTCGGACGCTTGCGGCGCACCAGTCAGTTTGTTTCCGGCACCATCTTCGGTTCGCGGCGGGATGCCGACTGGCTGATCGAGAAAGTGCGCACCATTCATCTGCAAGTGGTCGGCAATGCACCGGATGGCCGGCCTTATGCAGCGAGCGATCCGGATTTGCTGACCTGGGTGCACGTAGCCGAGGTCAGTAACTTTCTTGCAGCACATTTACGCTATCGCAATCCGCAGTTGTCAGGCGCGGATCAGGATCGCTATTACGCGGAAATTGCCGTGGTGGCTGAACGTTTGGGCGCGCGGGATGTGCCGAAATCGCGGCAAGCCGTGGCCGAGTATCTGCAACGCGTGCGCCCGCAGTTGCTCTGCGATGACCGCAGCCGCGAAGTCTTGCGCCTGTTGCTCGACGCGCCGGCGCCCAGTGTTCTGGCGCGGCCGTTTGGCGATTTGATGATGAAGGCCGGTATCGATCTGCTGCCGGACTGGGCCAGCGACATGCTTGATGTCCGGCAGAGTTCGCTGCAACGGCAACTGATTCGCGCCAGCGTCAGACGCAGTGCGCCGATGCTGCGCTGGGCGATGCGCAATGGTTCGGTGCAGCGGGCCAAACGCCGGATGGGTTTGCTGACTTAAAAGCTTCGCGAGCAGGCTCGCTCCCACATTTGGAATGCATTCCCATGTGGGAGCGAGCCTGCTCGCGAAGGCAGCACCTCGGTTACCCGCCAAGCTGCTAAACTCCCGCGCCCCCATTCTCTCCAGCAAGGCGCCCGCATGTCTTCCTTGAATCAGGCGCTGCGCGCCGCCCTCGAACAACGCCAGGATTTGCTGGCCGAGCTGCACCGCCAGGGCACCGATTGTTATCGGCTGTTCCACGGCAGCCAGGAAGGTGCTGGCGGTCTGACCATCGACCGCTACGGCCCGCAACTGCTGGTGCAAAGCTTTCACCAGACGCTGGAGCGTGATGACCTGCTGCAACTGCACGCCATGGTCAATCAGACCCTCGGCCTGGAAACCTTGCTGGTCTACAACGACCGTTCTCGCGGCAACTCGCGCATCGACCGCGAAGACGCAGTCTACAAAGCCGAAGACGCTGCACTGGCCGATCTGGTCGGTCACGAATGGGGCCTGAACTACCGCGTACGCGGGCGCCATGCCGGACAAGACCCACTGCTGTTCCTCGACCTGCGCAACACGCGCGGCTGGGTCAAGGATCACGCCAAGGGCAAATCCGTGCTCAACCTGTTTGCCTACACCTGCGGCGTCGGCCTCAGTGCGGCGGCCGGTGGTGCGCGTGAAGTGTGCAATCTGGATTTCGCCGAAGGCAATCTGGCGGTCGGTCGCGAAAACGGTCTGCTCAACCCGCAGTTGCCAGAGATGCAGTTCATCCAGTCGGACTACTTTCCGGCCATTCGCCAACTCGCCGGCCTGCCGATCAGTCAGCGCCGTGGACAGAAACTGCCGAGCTATCAGCGTCTGGAACAGCGCCAATACGACCTGGTGCTGCTCGATCCGCCAGCGTGGGCCAAGAGCGCATTCGGCACCGTCGACCTGCTGCGCGACTATCAGAGCCTGCTCAAGCCGGCCCTGCTGAGCACCGCCGACAACGGCGTGCTGATCTGCTGCAACAACCTGGCGAAAGTCAGCATGGACGACTGGCGCGAGCAGGTGCTGCGCTGTGCCGAAAAGGCCGGACGGCCAGTGCGCGAGTGGAGCGTGATGACTCCCGGCGCGGACTTCCCGTCCATGGATCAGCAACCGCCGCTGAAAACCCTGATCCTGCAGCTGTGACACTTGCGTACGGCTAACAACTATCCCCCTGTGGGAGCGAGCTTGCTCGCGAAGGCGTCATGTCAGTCGGCATATTTATCAACTGAACGACCGCTTTCGCGAGCAAGCTCGCTCCCACAGTGTTTGTGATTACAGAGAAATCTGAACAATCCTGCCCCATGCGAGGTACTTCGGAACCAGAATCGCGTGCCATACTCCAAGGCACTCCGATTCAGACAGATGAAGCCGCACATGCCCAAAGGATTGATTCGCGCGATTGGCGCCCTGTTGACTGCTCTGGCCCTCTACAGCCTGCTGGGGTTTCTGATTTTGCCGGGCATCGCTCTGCGGGTAGCCAATCAGCAACTGGCCAACTACGCGACGGTGCCCGCGCATATCCAGCGTATCGAGCTCAACCCGTTCAGCCTTGAAGTCACCCTGTGGGGGCTGGTCATCGGCGAACCGGGCAAGGAGCAGATCGGCTTCGATCGCCTGTACGCCGACCTGCAAATCGACAGCCTGTGGACCAAAGCCCTGCATCTGGCCAACATCGAGCTGGACAAGCCGAAGAGCGAAATCCTTTTCGCCAAAGACGGCAAGCTCAACCTGCTCGGCCTGTTCAATGTGCCGGCCAGCGAGCCGACACCGGCCGACCCGGACGCCAAGCCCTTCCCGCTGCGCATCGACAACATCAAACTGGCCGGCGGCGTCGTGCACTTTGAGGACGTGCGCCCGAGCGAGCCGATCGAATTCCTCTACGACGACCTCAGCTTCGAGCTGAAAAACCTCAGCACCCTGCCCGAAGACAGCGCCGACATGACCCTGGTCGCCATCGGCCCCGCCGGCGGGCGAATCGACTGGAGCGGCAACTTCAGCCTGATCCCGTTCACCTCCGAAGGCACCCTCAAAATCACTGACGGCAAGATGAAAGCCTTCTGGCCTTACGTGCGTGATTCGGTGCCATTGGTGCTCGAAGACGGTGTGATCAGCCTCAGCACCGACTACAAACTCAATCTGTCGAAAGAAACCGAACTGCTGCTGAACAACGTCGCCGTCAGCATCGCGCCCTTCGCGATCAAGGCACCGGACGGACGCCCACTGGCGAAACTCGAGCGCCTCGACGTCAGCGAGACCTCGGTGGACCTGGCCAAGCAGCAAGTGGTGGTCGGCAAGATCCGCAGCAACAAACTGGAAACCTGGGCCGCCCTCGAAGCCGATGGCCAACTGGACTGGCAGAAACTGTTCGCCAGCCAACCGTCGAAACCGGCCGCCAAAGCCGCTGCTGAACCTGCGAGTACGCCGGCGGCTGCCGACTCGCCGAAAGCTGAACCGACTGCGCCGAGCAAGCCTTGGCAAGTGCTGCTCAAAGACGTGCAATTGCGTAACTACACCGTGCATCTCGCCGACCGTTCGGCAACACCTGCGGTGGCACTGGATATCACGCCGCTGAACGTCGATCTGCAAGACTTCGACAGCCTCAACGGTTCGCCCTTCAAGCTCAAGCTCGACAGCGGCGTGGGCAAGCAAGGCAAGATCACCGCCGACGGCACGGTCAATCTAGCCCCGGTCAACGCCCAGCTCAACGTGAAAACCTCGGACATCGACCTGCGCGTCGCGCAGTCCTACATCAATCCGTTCATTCGCCTGGAACTGCGTAGCGGCATGCTCGGCAGTGACCTTAAGGTCAATCTCAAGAGCACCGAACCACTGGCGCTCAGCGTCACCGGCCGCGCGCAGATCGATCAACTGCACACCCTCGACACCCTGAAAACCCGCGACTTCCTCAAGTGGCAGCAAGTGGTGGTCGAAGGCCTGAACTACCAGCACGGCGACAGCCTGTGGATCGACAAGGTCAACCTGTTCCAGCCGTATGCGCGGTTCATGATCAACGACGATCGCACCACCAACATCGACGACCTGCTGATCCCGCAACCGGCCGACAGCGGCGCAAAAACCACGGCAGCCAAACCGGCCAGCAACGAGAAACCGTTGGGTATTCACATCGGTGGCATCGCGATCAATGACGGCTCGGCGAACTTCGCCGACTTCAGCCTGACGCCGAACTTCGCCACCGCCGTGCAGCAGCTCAACGGCCAGATCGGCACCATCGACAGCCGTCAGGCGAAACCAGCCAGCGTCGACATCAAAGGCAAGGTCGACCGTTATGCACCGGTGACCATCAAGGGCGCGGTCAATCCCTTCGACCCGATGGCCAGCCTCGACATCGCCACCAGTTTCAAACGCGTCGAGCTGACAACGTTGACGCCCTACTCCGGCAAATTTGCCGGTTACCGCATCCGCAAGGGCCGGCTCAACCTCGACCTGCATTACCTGATCACCAAGGGCCAGCTCAAAGCCGAAAACAAAGTGGTGGTCGAGCAATTGCAGCTCGGCGAAAAAGTCGACAGCCCGGATGCCGTGAGCCTGCCGCTGAAACTGGCGATTGCCCTGCTCAAGGACGTCGACGGCAAGATCTCCATCGAGTTGCCGGTGACCGGTGATTTGAACAACCCGCAGTTCAGCGTGATGCCGATTGTCTGGCAGACCCTGCGCAACCTGATCGTCAAAGCCGCTGCCGCGCCATTCAAGATGATTGGCGGGCTGATCAGTGGCGGCGGCTCGGAAGACCTTGGCACCGTGTCGTTTGCCCCGGGCTCTAGCGATTTGAGCAAGGATGCCGAAGCGGCGCTGGTCAAACTGTCGCAAGCGTTGAAGGAACGTCCTGCCCTGCGCCTGGAAATCGAAGGCACCGCCGCACAGAGCAGCGATGGCCCGTTGCTCGCCGAGCAGCGTCTGGAACGTGAATACCAATACAACTACTACAAGATGCTCCAGCGCCGCGGCGATAAGGTCCCGGCCCAGGCTTCATTGCTGCAAGTGCCAGACAGCGAAAAAGGTCCACTGCTCGAAGGCATTTACCGCACCCGTCTGAAAACCCAGCCACCGGCCGAATGGAAGGATCTGGGCAAGGAAGAACGTACGGCGAAGATGCGCGAAGGCGTG
Organism: Pseudomonas sp. 43A; assembly: GCF_013363935.1. Taxonomy (NCBI): domain Bacteria; kingdom Pseudomonadati; phylum Pseudomonadota; class Gammaproteobacteria; order Pseudomonadales; family Pseudomonadaceae; genus Pseudomonas; species Pseudomonas sp. 43A. The sequence continues at coordinate 1,375,590 of NZ_CP054880.1, read as the reverse complement.
ATCAAGTTCTGGAGTGGCAGCGACGTGCTGTTGCGTCAGTTGGGTCAGGACCGCGCCAGCAGCATCAAGGACTATCTGGTCGATAAAGGCCAACTGGCAGACGACCGTGTGTACTTCATCGACGCCAATCTCGGTGAAGCCGAGAGCGATGGCCGCGTGGTCACGCAAATGCATCTGGATGCCGAATGATGAAACTGCAGTGGCTGGCCTTGATTGCAATGACCTTCGTGGCCAGCCACACCTTGGCATCCGATACGCTGCGCTGCGGCAGTCAACTGATCAGCCTTGGCGACCGCTCCAGCGAAGTCCTGCAAAAGTGTGGCGAACCGGTCAGCCGTGATGTGCTCGGCTACAAGCGCAGCGCCAATCGTCGCGAAGAGTTTCAGGTCGAGGAATGGAGCTACGGCCCGAGCAACGGCATGTACCAATACCTGCGCTTCGAAGGCAATCGCCTGCGGCAGATCACCAGCAAACGCGGAAACTGATCCAAATCACTTACCCATGTGGGAGCGAGCTTGCTCGCGAAGGCGTCTGGTCAGTCAAATCCATTGTGACTGGCATACCGCTTTCGCGAGCAAGCTCGCTCCCACAGTTGTTTTGCGGTGCCCTTCGATTCTTTCGCCCCTGAAATAGAACAGGCCCCGACACAAGTGGCGGGGCCTGTAATGGTCACATCCGTGTGACCGTTCGCATGAACTCTAAAGTTGCGGCAGACGTATTGCTCGGCCCGTCTGTCGCGTCTTCTCCCGGTCCAGGCGAGAAGTCATGCCTTACTCGGCTTTCAGGCCGTCAGCGGAGACCGCTTTGACGCCTTTGATTTTCTTGGTGATGTTCACTGCGGTGGTTTTCTGAGCTTCGGTGATAGCTACAGTCGACGACAGGGATACAACACCTTTGTTGGTTTCTACCTTGATGTCAGTGCCAGGGATGCCTTTTTCGGTGACCAGGTCGCTTTTGACTTTGGTGGTGATCCAGGTATCGGAAGTAGTTTCTTTAGCCTTGGTCATTTCACCGGCAGCCAGAGTCATTGGAGCCTGGGTAGCCTGAGTGGATTGTGCAAACGCACCGGAAGCCATGGTCAGGGTCAGCGCGGTAGCAGCAGCGGCAGTGATAGCGAACTTCTTCATACGAGTAACTCCTGTTTTTCTGGAAAGTCTGCTGGTTGTCTTGTCAGCAGGGTTACCAAGGTATTTGCGAACGCTGTGCCAACTTTTCTATTCGAATAAAGTTCATATAAATCAATAAGTTATCAATTATAGATATTTCCGAAATCATGCAATTTGCATGACTTGCGCAATATTCACATGCAAGTTGCGGTTTTTCGGAAAGTTCCTAAGACTCTGAAATTATTGAAGCTTTTGTGATGTGCTGTGCAATGAAAAATGCCCCGCATTGCGGGGCATTCTGTTCAGCACAAATTCAACTTATGTACCGCTGGCGGTGCAGCCTTTTGGCGAATAATCCGGTGCCACCGTGGTAGCACAGCTCCAGACACCAGCGCCGGTGCCCGAAGAGCGAGTCAGCGTAATGGTTTTACCCAGCACCGGTGCCGGAGCATTGGCGATCGTACACACGATCGATCCCGCGCCGTCAGCGGCGGTACCTGTAGCCGACAATGCACAGTTGGATGTAGTGGCCACCGCATCCCCCTTCACGATTGCCAGGGTAGGATTTGTACCTTGATTGATGGTGTCTTCAAACGGCACCTTCAGCGCACTGATTTCCGCCAGCCCCGCCGTCACCTTCGACCGCGCCTGATACTTGGAATACTGCGGCAAGGCGATGGTCGCCAGAATCCCGATGATCGCCACCACGATCAGCAGCTCGATCAGAGTAAAACCTTGTTGTTTTTTCATAGACACGCTCCATGCATGAGTCGAAATCTCATGATCTGAAAGGGGTGCAGCATAGGCCATGCCAATGCCTTCGAAGCCCCGCACATTGGGCGCAAAGCGCGCACACCGCCATTTCCTACAACCTGCAACCGCACTATCTGACACTTTTTGTCACCTGCACTGGCCGTGTTTGGCGCTGTCACTTGACTAGGCTATAAGTCATGAACTGCAAGCGTGCGGAATCCCCATGAATGACATCGCTCTGAGCGGTCTGGCCAAGCAATTGGTGCAGGCCGAACTGCTGACAGAAAAGAGTGCCCAGCAAGCCTGGCAACAGGCTCAGCGTAATCGCTTGTCGCTGGTCAGCTATCTGGTGCAGAACAAACTGGTCAAGAGCTGGCAGGTCGCAGAGATCGCCTCCGAGCACTTCGGCATGGCCTTCCTTGATCTCAATTGCCTGGACAAAGAAACGCAGCCCAAAGGGCTGGTCAGCGAAAAACTGGTGCGCCAGCATCACGCCCTGCCCTTGTGGCGGCGCGGCAATAAGCTGTTCGTGGGGATTTCCGACCCGAGCAACCATCAAGCGATCAACGACATCCAGTTCAGCACTGGGCTAAGCACCGAAGCCATTCTGGTCGAGGACGACAAGCTCACCGACGCCATCGAGAAATTCTTCGACACCCACGCCAGTGGCCTGGAAGACATGGCCGATGTCGATCTTGACGGCCTGGATGTCGAATCCATCGATGACAGCAAGCAAGACACGATTGGCGGACTCGACGCCGACGATGCGCCGGTGGTGCGTTTTGTTCACAAGATGTTGCTCGACGCGATCAAAAGCGGTTCTTCCGATTTGCACTTCGAGCCCTACGAGAAGAACTACCGGGTGCGAGTGCGCACCGACGGCATCCTGCGCGAGGTGGCCAAACCGCCGATTCAACTGGCCGGGCGGATCGCTGCACGTTTGAAGGTCATGGCCAGTCTCGATATTTCGGAGCGGCGCAAGCCGCAGGACGGGCGGATCAAGATGCGCCTGTCGAAGAGCAAGTCGATCGATTTCCGGGTCAACACCCTGCCAACCCTGTGGGGCGAAAAAGTGGTGATCCGGATCCTCGATCCGTCCAGCGCACAGATCGGCATCGACGCGCTCGGCTACGAGCCGGTGCAGAAAGACTTGTACATGGCCGCGCTCAAGCAGCCTCAAGGCATGATTCTGGTCACTGGCCCCACCGGCTCGGGGAAAACCGTGTCGCTGTACACCGGCCTGAATATCCTCAACACCGTCGACATCAACATTTCCACCGCCGAAGACCCGGTGGAGATCAACATGGAAGGCATCAACCAGGTCAACGTCAATCCCAAACAGGGCCTCGACTTTGCCCAGGCGCTGCGCTCGTTTCTACGGCAGGACCCGGACGTGATCATGGTCGGCGAGATCCGCGATCTGGAAACCGCCGAGATCGCGATCAAAGCCGCGCAGACTGGTCATCTGGTGCTCTCGACCCTGCACACCAACAGCGCCGCGGAAACCCTGACGCGCCTGCACAACATGGGCATCCCCGGCTTCAACATCGCCACCTCGGTCAGCCTGATCATCGCTCAGCGCCTGGCGCGAAAGCTGTGCAGCCACTGCAAGAAGCCCATCGAGATCCCACGCGAAACCCTGATCAAGGAAGGTTTCCCCGAGGAACGCATCGGCCATTTCACGATCTACGAGCCGGTCGGTTGCGATCACTGCAACGGCGGTTACAAGGGACGCGTGGGGATTTATGAAGTGGTGAAAAACACACCGGAGTTGCAACGCTTGATCATGGCCGAAGGCAACTCGCTGGAAATCGACATTCAAATGCGCCGCGACGGCTTCGACGACTTGCGCACCTCAGGGCTGCACAAAGCCATGCAAGGCATCACCAGCCTTGAAGAAATCAACCGGGTCACCAAGGACTGAACATGGCGGTCAAGGCAGCAAAAATCAGTATCTACGCCTGGGAAGGTACGGACAGGAAAGGCAGCAAAGTCACCGGTGAGCTGAGCGGACAAAACCCGGCGCTGATCAAGGCACAACTGCGTAAACAGGGGATCAATCCCGGCAAGGTGCGCAAAAAATCCGCGTCGTTGTTGAGTTTTGGCAAACGCATCAAGGCCCAGGACATCGCTCTGTTCACCCGGCAAATGGCGACCATGATGAAGGCAGGTGTGCCGCTGCTGCAGTCGTTCGACATCATTGGCGAAGGCTTTGAAAACCCGGCCATGCGCAAGCTGGTCGACGAGGTCAAACAGGAGGTCGCGGCCGGTAACAGCTTTGCCACAGCCCTGCGCAAGAAGCCGCAGTATTTCGACGAGTTGTATTGCAACCTGGTCGATGCCGGCGAGCAGTCCGGCGCGCTCGACACCTTGCTCGAACGGGTCGCGACTTATAAGGAAAAAAGCGAACGGCTCAAGGCCAAGATCAAGAAAGCCATGACTTACCCCTCCGCCGTGGTGCTGGTCGCAGCGGTTGTGACCGGAATTCTGCTGGTTAAAGTGGTGCCGCAGTTTCAGTCGGTTTTTTCCGGTTTCGGTGCTGAGCTGCCGGCCTTCACGCTGATGGTGATCAGCCTTTCGGAATTCATGCAGCAATGGTGGTGGGCGATTCTTGGCGCGCTGGTCGCGGCGATTTTCGGCACTCGTCACGCACTGAAAACCTCCCAGGCGCTACGTGATCGCAAAGACACCTGGCTGTTGAAACTACCCTTGGTCGGCACGCTGATGTACAAGTCAGCGGTCGCCCGTTTTGCCCGAACCCTGTCGACCACGTTTGCTGCCGGTGTGCCATTGGTGGAAGCGCTCGACTCGGTGGCCGGCGCCACAGGCAACGTTGTGTTCAAGCGCGCGGTGCTGCGCATTCGCCAGGACGTCTCCACCGGCATGCAGCTGAATTTCTCGATGCGCAGCACCGGGGTCTTCCCCAACATGGCCGTGCAGATGACGGCGATTGGCGAAGAGTCCGGCGCGCTGGACGAAATGCTCGACAAGGTCGCGGGGTTTTACGAGGAGGAAGTGGATAACATGGTCGACAATCTTACCAGCCTTATGGAGCCATTCATCATGGTCGTGCTGGGGGTAATCGTCGGCGGGCTGGTGGTGGCCATGTATCTGCCGATTTTCCAACTCGGCTCAGCGATCTGACATGCTTATCGACGAACTGTTTGCCCTGTATCCGCTGGCCTTTGTCTTCACTGCCCTGTTGCTGGGTCTGGTGGTCGGCAGCTTTCTCAACGTGCTGATCTGGCGTCTGCCGAAAATGCTCGAGCGCGATTGGCGCCAGCAGGCCCACGACGTACTCGGCTTGCCCGGCGAGACGCCACTGCCGACCTACAACCTGATGCTGCCGCACTCCGAATGCCCGCACTGCACCCACCGGATCCGTCCGTGGGAAAACATTCCGCTGCTCAGTTATCTGTGGCTGCGGGGGCGCTGTTCCGCGTGCGCTGCACCTATCAGCAAACGTTATCCGCTGACCGAACTGGCCTGCGCTCTGCTCTCGGCATTCGTGGCCTGGCATTTCGGCTTTGGCTGGCCGGCGTGCCTGCTGATTGTCCTTACCTGGGGTCTGCTGGCGATGAGTCTGATCGACACCGAACATCAACTGCTGCCCGATGTGCTGGTGCTGCCGTTGTTGTGGCTGGGGTTGATCGTCAACAGTTTCGGCTTGTTCGTGTCGTTGCACGATGCGCTGTGGGGCGCGGTGGCCGGTTACCTGGCGCTGTGGTCAGTGTTCTGGCTGTTCAAACTGCTCACCGGCAAGGACGGCATCGGCCACGGTGATTTCAAGCTGTTGGCGCTACTCGGCGCGTGGGGTGGCTGGCAGATTCTGCCACTGACGATTCTGTTGTCATCACTGGTCGGAGCCATTATCGGGGTGATTTTACTACGCCTGCGCGAACAGAAAACCTCGACACCGATCCCCTTCGGCCCCTATCTGGCCATTGCCGGCTGGATTGCCTTGCTCTGGGGTGGTCAAATAACCGACTTCTATTGGCAGTTTGTCGGTTTGAAATGAATACCCCTGTGGAAAAACCCTGGATTCTCGGCCTCACCGGCGGCATCGGCAGCGGCAAAAGCGCGGCGGCCCAGCACTTCATCGACCTGGGTATCCACGTGGTGGATGCCGATCACGCGGCGCGCTGGGTGGTAGAGCCGGGGCGTCCGGCGCTGGCAAAGATTGCCGAACACTTCGGCCCCGGCGTGCTGCTGGCCGATGGCACGCTGGATCGCGCCGCCCTGCGCAAACTGATCTTTGAAGTGCCGGAAGAACGCCGCTGGCTCGAAGCCCTGCTGCATCCGTTGATCGCCGAGGAAATCGCTCATCACCTTGCGCTGGCAAAATCGCCTTACGCGATGCTGGTTTCGCCGCTGTTGATCGAATCCGGGCAATACACGATGACCCAACGCATCCTGGTGATCGACGCCCCGCAACAATTGCAGATCGAACGTACCTTGCAGCGTGACCAGACCAGCGAGCAGCAGGTTCAGGCGATTCTCAAGGCTCAGTCGAGCCGCGAAGACCGTGTGAGCCGCGCCGACGACGTGGTGGTCAACGACCGCGACCTCGCTTGGCTGCACAGTGAAGTCGAGCGCCTGCATCACTTTTACCTGACTTTATCCGGAGGCCAAGCATGAGCCAGATCCCAACCGTAGAATGCCCAACCTGCGGCGCCCCCGTGGAATTTACCCCCGAGAACAAATTCCGTCCGTTCTGCTCCGATCGCTGCAAACTGATCGACCTCGGCGCCTGGGCGTCGGAAGAACACAAGATTCCGGTCGCACCGGATGCCGAGGACGAACTGTTTTCCGGCGATTTCGATCCGCGCCACTGATCCCGATCAGGGCCGCATAAAGCCGTAGTCCTGTTCGTCGTCGAGATTTTCCGCGAGAAAACGCAACTCGTCGGCCAGGTCTTCGGCGTTGCGCACAGCCTTGCTCTGCTGCACCACTGCACTGAGCAAGGCGCGCAAACTCAAGCCCGGGTCGAAGCCCACTTCCTGCGCCATGTCCAGACTCTGCCGGGTTTCCTGCCTTGCCCACTCGTACACACTCATGCCGCTGCTCCTGGAGGGATTTGTGCGAGCATGAAATTTCCCGCGCATGGCGGATTTGATATGGATCAAGACTTGGGATCGTCGTCCTTCCACGGCGCCGAAAGGTAGCGCGTGCGGTTGAACGTCTCCAGCCATTCCGGGCAGAACACTACCAGTGCACTGACGACCATGCCGTTGATGAAGGCCTCGGGAAACAGCAGCAGCCACAGATAACCGATGAAGTCTTCCAGCCACTCCGGCATGGCGAAGAGACCGTCGTACCACAGCAGCGTCAGGCTCAGGATCAGACATAACAGCGCGGACAACGCCGCAGCGAAGAATCCGGAGCAGAAGATATAAACAAACGGATTACGTGGCTGCGCGCGCTCGACGAGGATCGCCACACATTCAGTGATCAACACCGGTAACAGGATCAGCAGCGAGCCATTGACCCCGACCGCCAGCAGATCCTGACGACCCAGTAGCACCAGGCCGATCTGTGCGACCAGGCCTCCGACAATTGCCAGCGGCCAATCCAGCAGCAATGTCACGGCGGTCATGCCGATAAAGTGATAGGACACGCCGGTGTCGAAATCCCTGCGCACCAGCCACAACAGAAACAACGCGAATACCGTACCGAACAACAGATGCTGACGCCGGCTGTCACTGAACAACTCGACCCACGGCGCGCGCGCAATCGCCCAGAGCAGCACCGGCAGATAAATCAGCCAGCCGAGCGTCAGGCTCGCCGAGGACAACAGTTCGGCACCGATCATGATTCCCTCACTTTATCTGTGGGTTGATGTCCTTCGCCGCAGTCTACACCGCCACCCGATGAGCATCAGCCAAGCAAAGCTTTCTGCTTGTCGCATTTGAACGCTAAGCTTGGGCCTATGGATGACTCAGATTATTTACGCCTGCTGACCATCGCGGCCGAGCAAGCCAACGCCTTTCTGTCCAATGCCCGCAAATGGGAGCGTGAGCGTTGGGTCTGCCAGCGCCTGCTGCAAGGCCTGAACATCCCCTACCGTGCCGACGAATTCGCGCCGGCCGGCGAGCCGCCGGACGTGCTGTTTCGCGATGCCAATTTCGAGGTGTTCTTCGTGCTCGACGAGGGACGCCGGCTCAACGACGAATGGCGCGATGAGTTGCAGCGACGTCGCAGCGCTTTTTCTCTCAGCCAGTTGGTGCGCCGCGAAGCCAAGCCCAAGCGGATTCCGGCTAACGAATTTCTGCTGCGACTGGCGCCGACGTTGCGCAAAAAAGCGCACAACTACAAGGAACGCGGCATGGATCTGGGCGAACTGGACATCATCGCCTTCGCCAGTCTTAAACGTGAGGTACTGGATCTGAACAGCCATTTCCCCCCGCCCACCGAATATCTCCGTCAGGGCTGGCGCTCGCTGTCCCTGGTCGGCCCGACCTTCGCCCGCGTACTGTTCGCCCACCCGGATGCACCGGACTTCCTGCGCAGCAACCTCGGTCGCAGCATTGTCTTTGACGTGGGAATCAGCCTGTGACACCACTTCAGCAATTGATCGCCGATGTACCGCAGACCGGATGTGTGCGCTGGATTGGCGTGCGCCCCGAATCCCGTGGGCCGATGATCGAACTCGATGCAGTGGAGGCGCGACTGGAAGCAGGACTGACCGGCGACCACGCCCGCCCCGGTGTGCGTAACGCGCGGCAGGTGACCCTGATCCAGTGGGAACATCTGGCGGTGATCAGCGCTTTGATGGGACGCACACACGATCAGCCGGTCAAGCCTGAAGATCTGCGGCGCAATCTCGTTATCAGCGGTATCAATTTGTTTAGTCTCAAGGGTCGGCGCTTTCGCATCGGTCAGGCAATATTCGAAACCACGGGCTGGTGTCAGCCCTGCGCACGGCTGCAGAACAACCTCGGCCCCGGCACCTTTCAAGCGGTGCGCGGACATGGCGGAATTACCGCGCGGGTGTTACAAAGCGGGATCATTCGCCTCGAAGACCGTATAAGCGTCGAGCCGGTTCCGGACAGCGGCTATGCTGCGTTCAACCCCGGATAAAAACCGCTGTAGCTTCTGCCCATTCAGCAACGTCTACCTGACGAGGCAAATATGACCAGCCGCCTGAACCCCGAAGACCAGAAACATGTCGAAGAGTACCTGCAACTGTCCCAACACCGAGTCGAGCGCCGGCCTTTCCGGCCGTGGATGCTCCTCGTGCTGGTGCTGGCAGTGACCATTGGTCTGGGCCTGTTGAGCCGATTTATCAGTTACCTGACGCTATGAGCAGCTTGGCGCTCGCTTGGGTAACCGCACCGATTTCCTTTAAAAACCTTGCGAGCTATCCCTATGTCCCATCGTATTGTTATTGTCGGCGGCGGCGCCGGCGGTCTGGAGTTGGCTACCCGTCTGGGTAAGACCCTGGGCAAGCGCGGCACGGCCAGTGTGATGCTGGTCGACGCCAATCTGACGCACATCTGGAAGCCCTTGCTGCACGAAGTGGCCGCCGGATCGCTGAACTCTTCCGAAGACGAACTCAACTATGTTGCCCAGGCGAAATGGAACCACTTCGAGTTCCAGCTGGGGCGCATGAGCGGGCTCGATCGCGCGCAGAAGAAAATCCAGCTGGCCGCCACCTACGACGAAAACGGCGTAGAGCTCGTCCCGGCGCGTGAAGTGCAATACGACTCGCTGGTAATCAGCGTCGGCAGCACCACCAACGATTTTGGCACTCAGGGCGCGGCGCAGCACTGCCTGTTCCTCGATACCCGCAAACAGGCCGAGCGCTTTCACCAGCAACTGTTGAATCACTACCTGCGTGCACACGCCGGGCAAACCGATGTGATCGAGCAGATCAGCGTAGCGATCGTCGGCGCTGGCGCCACGGGCGTCGAGCTGGCGGCAGAACTGCACAATGCCGCCCATGAACTGGCGGCGTATGGTCTGGACCGGATCAAACCGGAAAACATGCACATCACTCTGATCGAAGCCGGCCCACGGGTGTTGCCGGCCCTGCCGGAGCGCATCAGCGGGCCGGTGCACAAGACCCTGGAAAAGCTCGGGGTCAATGTCATGACCAACGCCTCGGTCAGTGAAGTGACGGCGGATAGCCTGATCACGGCCGATGGCAATGAGATCAAGGCCAGCCTGAAAGTCTGGGCTGCCGGTATTCGCGCACCGGGTTTCCTCAAGGACATCGACGGCCTGGAAACCAACCGCATCAATCAACTGCAAGTGTTGCCGACGCTGCAAACCACCCGCGACGAGAACATCTTCGCCTTCGGTGACTGCGCCGCGTGCCCGCAACCGGGCACCGATCGCAATGTGCCGCCGCGTGCACAAGCCGCGCACCAACAGGCGTCGCTGCTGGCCAAGTCGCTGAAATTGCGCATCGAAGGCAAGACCCTGCCGGAGTACAAGTACACCGACTACGGCTCGCTGATCTCGCTGTCGCGTTTTTCGGCGGTGGGTAACTTGATGGGCAACCTGACCGGCAGCGTGATGCTCGAAGGCTGGCTGGCGCGGATGTTTTACGTGTCGCTGTACCGCATGCACCAGATGGCGCTGTACGGGCCGTTCCGCACGGCGATGTTGATGCTGGGTAGCAAGATTGGCCGTGGCACCGAGCCGCGTCTGAAACTGCACTAAAAGACCTTGTAGGCCTTCGCCTGCTCGCGATAGCGGTGTGTCAAACGACAAACGATGTTGTCTGATACACCGCTATCGCGAGCAGGCGAAGGCCTACATTTGATTTGTGATTCTGTCTCGTAATGTATCTGCGTCCGTAATATCTAACCTTCGCTTACAAACTCCCCCGCTGCGCGACACAGTCGCGATACACCGCCACCGCTTAATGGCCACACCCGAGCACACCTGCTCAGGCTTTCGTCCTTAACGTGTGGTTGCGTTGTGCAGCCAGGAGAATGTAAATGTCCCGTACTTCGACCCTCGGTAAAAAATCCATTGGCCTGATCGGCGCCGCACTGGCAGGTGGCCTGATGCTGTCTGGTTCGGTGTTTGCCGCTCAACCACTGGCGCAGGGCTACATGGTTGCGTCGGCGGAAACCTCGGTGAAAGCGCCGGAAGGCAAATGCGGTGAAGGCAAATGTGGCGATGCTTCGATGGCCAAGACGGACAGCGATGGTGACGGCAAGGTTTCCCGCGCCGAATTCCTCAAAGTCGCGCCGAAGTCCGATTTCGACAAGATCGACACCAACCATGACGGCTTCATCGACGAGCAAGAGGCCTACAACAACGTGAAGGCCAACTTTGAAGCCAACGGCAAGAAGATGCCAAAAGGCCTGTTCGAACACCTGAAAGATCAAGACGGCGCCTGATCAGCAGAAAAACCAAGCCGCGCTTCTCTTCGCAGAAACGCGGCTTTTTCACGTCTGCCGTTTACAACTGGAAGCGCCGCACCATGCCCTGCAAGGCGTTGGCCAGTTGCGACAACTCGTGGCTGGAGGCACTGGTCTGGTTGGCACCGGCGGCCGAACGTACCGACAAATCACGGATGTTCACCAGATTACGATCCACTTCCCGGGCGACTTGTGCCTGCTCTTCGGCGGCACTGGCGATCACCAGATTGCGCTCATGGATCTGATGGACCGAGGCGGTAATGGTTTGCAGCGCTTCACCGGCGCGCTCTGCCAACGCCAAGGTGGTCGTCGCCCGCGCGGTACTGGCCTGCATCGAATCCAGCGCCAGGCTCGAACCACTGCGCATGCCCTGGACCATCTGCTCGATCTCCTGAGTCGATTGCTGCGTGCGATAGGCCAGCGCCCGTACTTCATCGGCGACAACGGCAAACCCTCGCCCGCTCTCACCGGCCCGCGCTGCTTCGATCGCCGCGTTGAGCGCCAGCAGATTGGTCTGCTCGGCAATCGCCCGAATCACATCCAGCACTTTGCCAATGTCCTGGGACTGGTTGGCCAGTGATTGCACCAGCTCACCGGTCTGTTGCACGTCGCTCGCCAGTGCGTTGATGGCAGTGGCGGTCTCACTGACGCGCACCTGGCCCAGATGCGCCGATTCGCTGGATTGACGGGTCGCGTCAGACGTCGACACCGCATTGCGTGCGACCTCTTCCACCGCTGCCGTCATCTGGTTGACGGCGGTCGCGGCCTGTTCGATTTCGTTGTTCTGTTGTTGCAGCCCCTGTGTGCTGTCGAGCGTCACCGCATTGAGTTCATCGGCGGCCGTCGCCAGTTGCGTCGCCGAACCGCTGATGCCTTGCAGCGTCTCACGCAGGTTCTGTTGCATGGTTGCCAAGGCTTTGAGCAAGCGACTGACTTCATCGTTGCCATGGGTTTCGATTGGCCGGGTCAGATCACCCTGCGCCACACTTTCTGCTGCGCTGACGGCGCTGCTCAGCGGACGAACGATGCTGCGGGTGAGCATCATCGCCAGTGCCACCGTGGCCAACGCGGCCAAGGCAATGAACAAGCTGACGATCGTGCGCGAGTTTTCGTAGTGCGCAGCGGACTTCTGGCTTTCGGCCGCGACCTGTTTGGCGAACAGATCCGCCAGATCATTGAGTTGCTTGCCGGAGCCATCGACCACGGTTTTCATGTCGACCAGCAACAACCTGGTCAACTCATCACGCTTGCCTTGCTCGGCGAGGGCGAAAGATTGAGCGATACCGCTGCGATACGCGGCGAAGGTCTTTTTGAACTGGTCGTATAGCTGCTGGCCTTCCGGGGTGTCGACCAGTTTGTCGTAGGTGGCGATTTTCTCGCTCAGCTCCTTGTCGCGGGTGTCCATCTGGCTGCGGTAAGTCGCAATGTTGGCCGGATCCTGATCCAGCGCCATGCGCAGCGAAATGGTGCGGATGCGCAGCATGATCTCGCGAATCTCGTCGCCGCCACGAATACTTGGCAGCCACTGATTTTCCACCGCGACTTCACTGTCGCGAATACTCGACATCTGCCCGAGCGCAAAAACGCCGAGCAAGGCCACCAACACCGCGATCAGGGCGAACCCCAGGGCCGCCCGGGGAGCAATATTCAACTGACGAAGCAACATGACGCACGCCCTTATTCTTGTATTGGCCAGATTCAAGGGGCGAAGCCATGGCAGTCCCCTCGTGTTAGCGGGCTATCGGCAGGTTGTATGATGACTTGAAGGGGAAATGAGATTTTGTCGGACAAAAAAAATCCCCGTATCTTTCGATACGAGGATTTTTAATATGGTCGGGGTAAGGGGATTCGAACTCCTGACATCCTGCTCCCAAAGCAGGCGCGCTACCGGACTGCGCTATACCCCGGTAAAAAAAAGGCGACCTTTCAAAGATCGCCTTCTTCGATCAGCGCTTTTGGCCTCTGATCTTAAGATTCGATCCCAGTGTTAACTGGTTTCAAAAATGGTGGGTCGTGTGGGATTCGAACCTACGACCAATTGGTTAAAAGCCAACTGCTCTACCAACTGAGCTAACGACCCAAAAATGGTCGGGGTAAGGGGATTCGAACTCCTGACATCCTGCTCCCAAAGCAGGCGCGCTACCGGACTGCGCTATACCCCGGTTTGAAATTGGCTCCGTGACCAGGACTCGAACCTGGGACCCAATGATTAACAGTCATTTGCTCTACCGACTGAGCTATCACGGAACTACATATTTCAATTTACAACGGTGAAACTTGTTGCATCTAGTCACTCGTTCGCATCGCTGCGTTCGTGTGTCTGAGGCGCGCTATTCTACAACCTAGAACACCTCTGTCAACCCCCTAAATTGCTTTCAAGTTAATGATTTGCAACTTATTTCAGATTTCAACTCAGTGAGCTGAGACCGTCTTGGCGACTGACTGCGGGGCGCACTTTACAAGCCTTTTCCTTTGAGTTCAACAGCCTAACGAAAAAAAAGGCCCCACAATGTGGGGCCTGCCAATTTTCATTGGCGCTTGGACTCAGTTGAAAACGATTTCGTCGTTCTCGACAGCGCCAGTTGCCGTGTCGCCAGGCATGAAATGACCCGAGAGGATCAATTGCGCCAGCGGGTTTTCGATCCAGCGCTGGATCGCCCGTTTCAAAGGACGTGCGCCATAGACCGGGTCGTAACCAACGGCGATCAACTTGTCCATCGCCTCCGGGCTGAGTTCCAGCTTCAGCTCGCGCTCGGCCAGACGGCTGCGCAGACGGCCCAACTGAATCTCGGTAATACCCGCGATCTGATCCCGCGCCAAAGGCTCGAAGATCACCACCTCGTCGACCCGGTTGATGAACTCCGGACGGAAGTGCGACGTCAGCGCATCCATTACTGCAGCACGCTGTGCCTCACGATCACCGACCAGCTCCTGAATCTGCACAGAGCCGAGGTTCGAAGTCATCACGATCACGGTATTGCGGAAGTCCACCGTGCGGCCATGGCTGTCGGTCAGGCGACCATCCTCGAGCACTTGCAGCAAGATGTTGAACACATCCGGGTGCGCCTTCTCGACTTCGTCCAGCAGGATCACCGAATAAGGCTTACGACGTACCGCCTCGGTCAGGTAACCGCCCTCTTCGTAACCGACGTATCCCGGTGGCGCACCGATCAGACGCGCCACGGAATGTTTCTCCATGAACTCGGACATGTCGATCCGCACCATCGCCTCTTCCGTATCAAAGAGGAATTCGGCCAGCGCCTTGCACAGCTCGGTTTTACCGACACCGGTCGGGCCGAGGAACATGAACGAGCCGCTTGGACGATTCGGATCGGACAACCCGGCACGCGAACGCCGTACTGCGTTAGCGACGGCGACCACCGCTTCTTCCTGGCCGATCACACGTTTGTGCAACAGGCTTTCCATCTTCATCAGTTTGTCGCGCTCGCCTTCGAGCATTTTCGACACCGGGATACCGGTCCACTTCGACACGACTTCGGCGATCTCCTCTTCAGTCACCTTGCTGCGCAGTAACTGGTTTTCGCTCTTGCCGTGCTGATCGACCATTTGCAGGCTGCGTTCCAGATCCGGGATCACCCCGTACTGCAATTCGGCCATGCGATTGAGGTCGCCTTTACGGCGCGCGGCCTCCAGTTCCTGACGCGACTGCTCGATCTTCTGCTGAATCTGTGCAGAACCCTGCACCTCGGCTTTTTCCGAGTTCCAGATTTCTTCCAGATCGGAATACTCGCGTTCGAGACGGACGATTTCTTCCTGGAGTTTCTCCAGACGTTTCATCGCCGCTTCGTCGCTTTCTTTCTTCAGCGCCTGGGATTCCACCTTCAACTGAATCAGGCGACGTTCAAGACGATCCAGCACTTCCGGCTTGGAGTCGATTTCCATGCGGATGCGGCTGGCGGCCTCGTCGATCAGGTCGATGGCCTTGTCCGGCAACTGCCGGTCAGTGATGTAGCGATGGCTGAGCTTGGCAGCAGCAATGATCGCACCGTCGGTGATTGCCACCTTGTGGTGAACCTCGTAACGCTCTTTAAGGCCACGCAGGATGGCAATGGTGTCTTCTTCGCTCGGCTCATCCACCAGGACTTTCTGGAAGCGTCGCTCGAGGGCCGCGTCCTTCTCTATATATTGGCGGTACTCGTTGAGCGTGGTCGCGCCAACGCAGTGCAACTCACCGCGAGCCAACGCAGGCTTGAGCATGTTGCCGGCATCCATCGAGCCTTCGCCTTTACCGGCGCCGACCATGGTGTGCAGCTCGTCGATGAACAGAATGATCTGCCCTTCCTGTTTCGACAGCTCGTTGAGCAGCGATTTCAGGCGTTCTTCGAACTCACCGCGATACTTGGCACCGGCAATCAGCGCGCCCATGTCCAGCGAGAGCAGACGCTTGCCTTTGAGGCCGTCCGGCACTTCACCGTTGATGATGCGTTGGGCCAGGCCTTCGGCAATGGCGGTTTTACCCACACCAGGCTCACCGATCAGCACCGGGTTGTTCTTGGTGCGGCGTTGCAGAACCTGAATGGTACGACGAATCTCGTCGTCACGACCGATCACCGGATCGAGCTTGCCGTCTTCGGCACGCTTGGTCAGGTCGACGGTGTATTTATCCAGCGCCTGCCGCGACTCTTCGTGGTTGGCGTCGTTTACCGCTTCGCCGCCACGCAGATTGTTGATCGCGTTTTCCAGGGCTTTCTTGCTCACGCCTTGGCCGAGCAGCAATTTGCCGAGCTTGCTGTTCTCGTCCATCGCCGCGAGCAGCACCAGTTCGCTGGAGATGAACTGGTCGCCCTTCTGCTGGGCCAGACGGTCAGCCTGATTGAGCAGGCGCGCCAGATCCTGCGACATGTTGACGTCGCCGGTCGGGTTCTGGATTTTCGGTAATTGGTCGAGCTCTTTGGTCAGCTCTTTGCGCAAGCTGTTGACGTCGAAGCCCACTTGCATCAGCAGAGGTTTGATCGAACCACCCTGCTGCTCAAGCATGGCTTGCATCAAGTGCGCCGGCTCGATGGCCGGATGATCGTGGCCGACTGCCAACGACTGCGCGTCGGACAAGGCCAACTGTAATTTGCTGGTTAAACGGTCTATTCGCATAAGTCACCTTCCTTTTGAGCAGGCCGGACCTAAAAACCATCCTGAATAAAGAAACCTGCCAGATACCACTGTAGATGCGGTCGATTCTGCAAGATTCAAGCGTCAGAGGGTTGATGCAGATCAGACAGTTTAGCGGGTGAGCCAGATAAGGGAGGCAAAGCGACCCGTGCGTGGGGCACGGCGATAAGAGAAGAAGCGTGGATCGGTCACGGTGCAGAAACCGCCGCCGTAAACCGCTGTGACACCACGTTCAGCCAGACGCAGGCGCGCCAGCTTATAGATGTCAGCCATAAACTTGCCGGCATTGTCGCTCGGTACGAAGGCTTCTGCCGCTGCGGGCAATTGATTGATGAAGACTTCCCGCACTTCCGGGCCGACTTCAAAGGCTTGCGGGCCAATGGCCGGACCGAGCCAGACCAAAACGTCTTCAGACGGAACATCGAGGCTGGCGAGCGTCGCTTCAAGCACACCTGCTGCCAGACCACGCCAACCGGCATGGGCCGCCGCCACACGGGTGCCGGCACGATCGCAGAACAATGCTGGCAAGCAGTCGGCTGTCATCGCCGCGCAGGCAATGCCCGGCGTTGCCGTCCAACTGGCATCGGCAGTCGCGACAATGCCCGGATCAGCATGAGCGACGGCGATCCCGTGCACTTGCTGCAACCAGGCAGGCTGTATAGAGAAGTGATCGGTCAGGCGCCGTCGGTTCTCGGCAACAGCCTCAGGACGGTCATCAACATGATCGCCCAGATTGAGGCTGTCGAACGGCGCCTCGCTGACGCCACCCTCGCGGGTGGTGACGCAGGCTTTGACGCTGGCCGGCGCAGGCCAGTCCGGCGTCAGCCAGTTCATCCGACGAATGCCTCGCGATCCTGCTTGAGCAGGGTCAGCAGCCAGACGAAATCTTCCGGCAACGGCGATTCCCAGCTCATGCGTTCACCGGTCGTCGGATGATCCAGCTCAAGGAAGCGCGCGTGCAGGGCCTGACGTGGGAAATGCTTGAGCGATTCCACCATCGTCGGGTTCGCCGCTGGCGGAATACGGAAACGACCGCCGTACGCCGGGTCGCCGACTAACGGGAAGTTGATGTGCGACATGTGCACGCGAATCTGGTGAGTACGACCGGTTTCGAGCTTCACCCGTACGTGGGTGTGCGAACGGAAGCGCTCCAGCACGCGGTAGTGGCTGACGGCAGGCTTGCCGCCTTCCATTACCGCCATGCGCTGGCGCTGCTGGCCGTGACGACCGATCGGGGCGTTGATCTTGCCACCGGCGGTCACGACACCAATCACGATGCACTCATAGATGCGGCTGACGCTGCGGCTCTGCAACTGAGTAACAAGCTTGGTCTGCGCCTGAATGGTCTTGGCCACCACCATCAGACCGGTGGTGTCCTTGTCCAGACGATGCACGATACCGGCGCGCGGGACATTGATGATGTCCGGCACGTGGTGCAGCAAGGCGTTGAGCAGGGTGCCATCGGCATGACCGGCAGCCGGGTGCACCACCAGGCCCGCAGGCTTGTTGATCACCAGGATGTCGTCGTCTTCATAGACGATGTCGAGCTCGATGTCCTGGGCGATCCACTCGCCCTGGGCTTCCTGCTCGGCAGTCAGCTCAAGGATGGCACCGCCGTGCACGATGTCGCGCGGGCGGATGACCGCCCCGTCCACAGTCAGGCGACCTTCTTTGATCCAGGCGGAAAGGCGCGAGCGAGAGTGCTCAGCGAAGAGTTGGGCAGCGACTTGATCGAGGCGTTGGCCGCCCAATTCGGACGGCACCTCTGCGCGAAGTTCAATTTTATCGGACATGCTCTGACTGTGCGTCGGCACAGCTTTTGGTTTCGGCTGCGCGCTTGTGGTTAAATACGGCGTCTTTTGCCCCGAGGCTTTTCAACGGGGCGCTCATCATAACAGGACGGCCCCGCCCAAGACAGCGGCCGTCATAGGGACGCAAGCCGCCATGCAAGTGAAACACCTGCTGCTGATCGCCATCCTCGCATTGACCGCTGCTTGCTCATCGAAGGAAGTCGTAGACGAAAACCTCAGCGAAGCCGAGCTGTATCAGCAGGCTCAGACTGACCTGGACAACAACAGCTACACCAGCGCCACAGCGAAGCTGAAGGCTCTGGAGTCGCGTTATCCGTTCGGTCGCTACGCCGATCAGGCGCAGCTGGAGCTGATCTACGCCAACTACAAGAACGCCGAGCCGGAAGCTGCAAAGTCCGCCGCCGAGCGTTTCATTCGTTTGCACCCGCAGCACCCGAACGTGGATTACGCCTACTACCTGAAAGGTCTGACGTCTTTCGACCAGGACGTCGGCCTGCTGGCGCGCTTCCTGCCGCTGGACATGACCAAGCGTGACCCGGGCGCCGCGCGCGACTCGTACAACGAGTTCGCCCAGCTGACCAGCCGCTACCCGAACAGCCGCTACGCGCCGGATGCCAAGCAGCGCATGATCTACCTGCGCAACCTTCTGGCCGCCTACGAAATCCACGTGGCCGACTACTACCTGACCCGTCAGGCCTATGTAGCCGCTGCCAACCGTGGCCGTTACGTGGTGGAAAACTTCCAGGAAACCCCATCGGTCGGCGACGGCCTGGCGGTGATGACTGAAGCCTATCAGCGTCTGCACCTGGACGAACTGGCGGCCACCAGCCTCGAAACCCTGAAGCTCAACTACCCGAACCACCCGAGCCTGCAAGACGGTCAGTTCGTGCCACGGGTTGCCGAAGCCGACAACCGTTCGTTCCTGAGCAAGGCGACTCTGGGCCTGATCGAATCGCGTCCACCGCTGCCGCCGGGCGAAACCCGCGCCAATCAGGACGTGCAGAAGCAGTTCCAGGACGCGAAAGACGCGATCCCGAACGAGCTCAAGCCTAAAGACGAGAACGGCGACGTGATCGAAGAGCCAGAGCCTGAGTCGAGCAACACCGACCGTTCCTGGTTCAGCTACATGACTTTCGGCGTGTTCGACTGATCACACCGGCAGTACAGAAAAGGGAGATCTGCGGATCTCCCTTTTTTATTGCCGCGCATTAATAGGCTGTGCGCTTGTCGGGTCCTTGGCTAAACTGCCGGATCATCAGTCGAAAAGCCGCTCATCATGCTTCGTTTATTGTTCTGGATTGTCCTGATTTTTGCTGCGGTATGGCTGTGGCGCAAATTCAAGGCTCCTGCCGCGTCCAATCAATCCGACCGCGCCTCTCGTGAACAGGACGCGCCACCGATGGTGCGCTGCGCCCATTGCGGCGTACACCTGCCGCGCGACCGCGCGTTGAGTGTGCAACAACAGTGGTATTGCAGTCAGGCTCACCTTGAGCAAGGCCCGGGTGCCAGTGATCGCTGAGGCCTCCAGCGCCGACAGCAAACAGGCGCAGCGCCTGCTGCGCCTTTATCATCTCTACCGTTTAAGCGTCGGTATCACGCTGGTGTTGCTGATCTCCAGCAACATGGACAACCGCCTGCTGACGTCGGCCAACGACGAATTGCTGCGCGGCGGCAGTTGGCTGTACCTGATTCTCAACATTCTGTTGGTGGTATTCCTCGAGAACACGCGACGGCCGGCGCAACTGTTCAGCCTGGCCCTCGTCGATGTCCTGCTTTTATGCGGATTGTTCTTCGCTGCCGGTGGCGTTGGCAGTGCCCTGGGCAATCTGCTGATTGTCTCGGTGGCGATCAGCAACACCCTGCTGCGGCGGCGCATCGGCCTGTTGATTGCCGCGATCGGTGCGCTGGGCATCGTTGGTTCGAGTTTTCTGTTGAGTTTCAACCACCCCCTGAGCGCCAATGAATACCTGCAGGCCGGCACCCTCGGTGCACTGTGCTTTGCCGCGTCGTTGCTGGTGCAAGGGCTGATCAGTCGCCTCGAAGTCAGCGAAACACTCGCCGAAAAACGCGCCAGCGAAGTCGTCGGCCTCGAAGCCCTCAACGCACTTATCCTGCAACGCAT
Organism: Pseudomonas sp. 43A; assembly: GCF_013363935.1. Lineage (NCBI taxonomy): Bacteria > Pseudomonadati > Pseudomonadota > Gammaproteobacteria > Pseudomonadales > Pseudomonadaceae > Pseudomonas > Pseudomonas sp. 43A. Next base: position 1,355,294 of record NZ_CP054880.1, on the reverse strand, counting down.
GCGCACCGGCATTCTCGTGCTCGACGAGGCGCATCGGGTGCAGTTGGCCAACCACAGCGCGCAAACCCTGCTCGCGCAATCGCATCTTCAAGGACACCTGATCGATGACTATTCGCCGGCGCTGGTCGAGCGCCTGCAACTGTGGATGAACAACCCGACCTTGCGCCCACAGAGCCTGAAAATCCCCGGCAATGGCCTCGAGCTGCAACCGAGTTTCATCGCCCTCGAACAAAGCCCAAACCAGCAAACCCTGGTGTTTCTCGAAGACCTCGCGCAAATCAGCCAACAAGCTCAGCAATTGAAACTGGCTGCGCTGGGGCGACTGACCGCTGGGATCTCCCACGAAATTCGCAATCCGCTGGGTGCCATCAGTCATGCCGCGCAGCTATTGGCTGAATCCGAGGAACTCGATGGCGCGGATCGACGTCTGACACAGATTATTCAAGACCACTCCCAGCGCATGAACCGAGTCATCGAAAACGTCCTGCAATTGTCCCGCCGCCAACAGAGCGCGCCGCAACGGCTGGATCTCAAGCCGTGGCTGGAAAACTTCGTTGCCGAAAGCCGCGAACAGGCCTCCGAGCGCCAGGAAATTCATCTGCGGATCAATTCGGGGGACTTCACCACGCTGATGGACCCCAACCAGCTCACGCAGATTCTCGACAATCTGTTACGCAACGGCTGGCGCCACAGCGCCCTGCTGCACGATCAGGCGCAAGTCTGGCTGGCCCTGTTCAGCGATCCCGACAGCCAGTTGGCGGTCCTCGAAGTGCAGGACAACGGCCCCGGCGTCCCGGCCGATGAACAGACGCATCTGTTCGAACCGTTTTTCACCACCAGCAGCCAAGGCACCGGCCTTGGGCTTTATCTGTCCCGTGAGCTGTGCGAAAGCAACCAAGCGCGCCTAGACTTTCAATCACGCCAAGGCGGCGGCTGCTTTCGCATCACCTTTGCTCACGGACGGAAACAAAGTTGAACACGAGCCCACGGCAAAAAATTCTTATCGTCGACGACGAACCGGATATCCGCGAACTCCTGGAAATCACCCTGGGACGGATGAAACTCGACACCTACAGCGCGCGTAATCTGGCTGAAGCCCAAGCGCTGCTGGACCGCGAGAAATTCGATCTGTGCCTGACAGACATGCGCCTGCCCGATGGTACCGGGCTAGAGTTGGTGCAGCACATCCAGCAACGCTATTCACAACTGCCGGTGGCGATGATCACCGCCTATGGCAGCCTGGAAACGGCCATCAACGCTTTGAAAGCAGGTGCTTTCGACTTCCTCACCAAACCGGTGGACCTCACTCGTTTGCGCGAACTGGTCGGCACCGCCCTGCGTATGCCGGCGGCGGGAGGCAGCTTTACCTCCATCGATCGGCGCTTGCTCGGTGATTCGCCACCGATGCGCATTCTGCGCAAGCAAATCGACAAACTCGCTCGCAGTCAGGCGCCGGTGTACATCAGCGGCGAATCGGGCAGTGGCAAGGAACTGGTTGCGCGCCTGATTCATGAACAGGGGCCGCGCGCCAGCCAGCCGTTCGTACCGGTGAACTGCGGAGCGATCCCGACGGAACTGATGGAAAGCGAGTTTTTCGGCCATCGTAAAGGCAGTTTCACCGGCGCGGTCGAGGACAAGCCCGGGTTATTTCAGGCAGCCCATGGCGGCACGTTGTTTCTCGATGAAGTGGCGGACTTGCCGTTGTCGATGCAGGTGAAGTTACTGCGCGCGATTCAGGAAAAAGCCGTGCGCAGTGTCGGCGGCCAGCAGGAAAGCGTGGTCGATGTGCGGATTCTCTGCGCCACGCACAAGGATCTCGATGCAGAGGTCGCGGCCGAACGCTTTCGTCAGGATCTTTATTACCGCCTGAACGTGATTGAATTGCGCGTGCCGCCCCTGCGTGAGCGCCGTGATGACATTGAAGTGCTGGCGGCCAATATGCTCAAGCGTTTGGCCAAGGACAGTGCTCAGCCCGTTGCGCGCCTTCATCCACAGGCGCTGGAAGCGTTGAAAAATTACCGGTTTCCGGGGAATGTGCGGGAGCTGGAGAACGTGCTTGAGCGGGCACACACCTTGTGTGAAAACCGCACGATCGAGGCTGAAGATTTACGTCTGAGCGAAGGCAACTGCGCGGCGGACGGCGGGATTGCCGATCTGACGCAGATCGACAATCTGGAAGATTATCTGGAGAACGTCGAGAGGAAGCTGATCTTGCAGGCGCTGGAAGAAACACGCTGGAATCGCACGGCGGCGGCGCAGCGGTTGAGTCTTTCGTTTCGTTCGATGCGCTATCGGCTGAAGAAACTGGGCCTGGATTGAGGACCCCTTCGCGAGCAGGCTCGCTCCCACATTGGATTTTGTGAACGACAAAGATCAACTGTGGGAGCGAGCCTGCTCGCGAAAGCGGCCTGCCAGGCACCAGAGAAATATCTGACTAAATGCGGCCTTCAGGCGCATACGGCACTGGATCAATAATCGGCGCCCTTCCCAGCATCACATCGGCAAACAACTGGCACGACGCCGGCGCCAGCACCAGCCCATTGCGGTAATGCCCGCAGTTCAACCACAACCCGTCAAACCCCGGCACCCGGCCAATGTACGGAATGCCCTCCGGCGATCCCGGGCGCAACCCTGCCCAGTGCCCGACCACTTCGGCATCGGCCAACGCTGGCAATAACTCCACTGCCGAAGCCTTGAGACTTTCCAGTGCCACATCGGTCGGCGTCTTGTCGTAGCCTTCGTGCTCCAGCGTGCTGCCAATCAGAATGTGGCCGTCGCGACGCGGGATCGCATAACGCCCCTTGGCCAAAACCATGCTCGGCAGAAAATCCGCCGCGCACTTGTAGAGAATCATCTGCCCTTTGACAGGTTCGACCGGCAGCGTCAGATCCAGCGTCTTGAGTAGATCGCCGCTCCACGCACCGGCCGTCAGCACGACCTGATCACCTTTGATCACACCGCTGGAGGTTTCGACGCCGACGACCTGCGCGCCCTCACGGACAAACGCGCTGACTTCGCACTGTTCGTGAATCGTCACGTTCGGCAGTGCCTGCAATGCCGCTTTCAGTGATTTCACCAGTCGCGGATTGCGTACGTTGGCGACATCAGCCATGTAAATCGCCCGGGAGAAACCGCCGCCAAGCACCGGCACCGCGTCATGCGCCGCCGAGATATCCACAGCCCGTAGCGGGCGATTTTCTCGCTCGGCCCACGCCAGTGCCTCGGCTTCATCGTCCAGGTCCAGCCAGTACAGGCCGGTGGTATGAACTTCAGGATCAACCCCGGTATCGGCAAACAAACGCTCGCCGAGCTGTGGATAAAAGTCCTGCGACCAGTGCGCCAGTGCGGTAACCGCCGGGCTATAGCGCCACGGATACAACGGCGAAACGATACCGCCGCCCGCCCAGGACGATTCCTGGCCGAGGTTCGAGCGATCGAGCAGCACCACGCTGCATACTTCGGAGGCGAGGTTGTAGGCGGTCAGCAGGCCAATCACCCCGCCACCGACAATCACCACTTGCTGTTGCCTGGTCATGTTTGTTCCAACCGTAAAAAAGACAGCGAGCGCAAAAGGCACTCGAAAGAAAGCGCCTCAGCGGCCCCAGCAATCCTTGGTGGTCAGCCCGGTGGTCGCGTTGTTCATGCTGCGGATACCGGTGTTGGTCAGGGTGAAATCCCCGCACTTGTCGGTGGCCATGGAGGTACCCGTTTTACGGGTAGCGGTCAGCAGGAAGGTCTGGTCAGCGATGGTCGGGGTGAGGGTGTAGAAATCATTGCCCGTGCTGAGTCCGGTGATACCGGTGTAGACATTGTTCTTGGTGTAGAAACGCTCGAGGCTCTGCGCTTGCTCCGAGAGCAGTGACACCACTTCGGCGCGACGGCCCTTTTTCAGGTACTCGGTATAGCTCGGTGCAGCGATGGTGATAACGATCCCGATGATCGCAATCACGATCATGATTTCGATCAGGGTGAAACCTCGGTTGAATCTGCGCATGCCTCAAACTCTCGCTTACTGTATTTGTCGCCACATGATACGACGACTGCCGCCGCCGCCCTTCTCCACAATGATCGTGATGGTGCCACTGGTGTCGGTCGTCCCCTTGCGCTTGCCGTCGCTGGAGACGAAGTTCAGGGTCGGAATGCCACCGGTGAATATCACTCCGCTGGAGATCGAGTCATTGCTGTCGACCAAACCGTCAGAGCTGGTGTCCAGCACGGCGTAATTGAGCATCTTACCGCTGAACGCATCCAGTTCGACCAGTTTGCCGGTACCAAAACTCGCACAGGGATCAGTGGTATCAACACTCGCCGTGGTAAAGACAATACGGCCCAGCACGATACTCGCCTGATTGATCACCCGCTCGCCGGTCAGCACGTTGTTGTACACCAGCGGAAGATACCAACCCTTCTCCGCCGGATACGTCGTGTCATTCTGCGTTGTGGTCAGAAACTGTCCAGAGCTGCCGGTGAATGATCCGGTGATCGCCTGCGACTGCAAACTGCTGACAGTCAGTTGACCAGAACCTCCATCGGCGTCCCACACGGAATAGAACGCCTGCAAATCCTTGTTGGTCTTGTCGGCCGTTTCGTTGAACTTGCCGGTACCGACGAAGACCTGTTTGCCGCCCAGCGCGTTATCCGCCAGTAACGGCTGCGCGGTGATCGGTTGAGTCGCCCCGCCCGCCGTGGTGAACAGTGGCTTGCCGGAAAACGCCACGCCCCAACTATCAGAGGACGTGGCACTCAGGTCGAACTTCCATAACCGCCCCTTCAAGTCGCCACCGTAAGCGGCCTGCACCACATTCGAAGAGTTGACCTTGAGTTTCACCGACGACAAACCGTTGGTGGTTTCCGTGCTGTCGATAACGATTTTCCTGATCAGCGAACCGTCCAGCGCATCCAGTACATACAGGGCTGCCACGCCTGAATTGCTGCCGTAGCCGTTGGCAATGAATGCCGCCCAGCGACCATTGGCCAAGCGTGCCACTTCCGGACGGGCGTAGGCATAACCCAGATCATTGAATGCGTTCGCAGCACTGGCGGTGGCCGGCGCACTGACTTCCCACAACGCCTTGATCACATTGCCCGCAGACGCATCAAACAGTTGCAACCCGTAGAATGTTTTACCCCCGGCTCCGGTGCCGCCAATGGCCAGGGTTTTCCACGCAGTGCCGGACTGCGCGTCGAATACCCCAACCTGACCGTCCACCAAAAACTTGTGGCTCACACCGTTGACGTAGTTGGTGTCGGCGATCAGGCGCAATGACGGCAGCACACTGGACGGCATGTAGGCGTAACGGCGAGTACCGTTCGCCGAATTGATCACGTTGACGAAACCATCGTTGGCGTTGACCACCAGGCTGGTGTTCATATTCGCAGCCTTGGTGGCCAGATAAGTGCTGTAGCTGGTGTCCCCGGAAAGATCGGAGGCGGTTTTGTCTGATGGCGACGCCAGCACCAGCGGCGAATTGATGATGTCGCCGAGCAGCACACTGCGCACTTTCAGCCCGGTCTTGTTCGTGCCCTTGCTCCACTCCACCAGATCAATGCCGCTGATGCCGGTTGGCAATCCCTGACTAAGCGTGGTCTGCTGGGCCGGGGAAAAGTTGCCGTAAGCCAGGGTTACCGCTGCGTTGCTCAGCGTGTTCCACGACTGAAAGGTCGCGGCGGTGGCGGATGGCACGATGGTGGTGTCGGTCGTCCACTGCGCCGTCGAGGTATTGACCGTCCCGGTCGAGGTGAAGCCGAACGACTTGATCGTGCCGCGCCAGTCCTTGGGGTCATAAGTGGTTTGATAAAAACTGCTGCTAGTGGTTAGCGTAGTTCCACTGGCAACGCCTGCGCCGCCCGAGCCGGCCTTGGAGGTGATGTCACTCAATGCCGACGACAAGGCGGCGTTAAGTCCCGTACTGTCGGTCGCCTGGTAATACTTGCCCAGCCCATAACTGGCGGCATCGGAGAGCATGTCGTTATCGGCGGTGAAGCCCACGGTGTAGGTGTTCATATTCTGCTTGGGAAAATCCACTGCGTTCCAGCTCTTGCCCGCTGCGTCGGTACCGGTCGAGCGCATGTCGATGTCGAAGGCAAACTTGGCGATGTCATCCAGATACAGCGTGTCCCCTTCGTTGTCACCATTGAGATTGTTGCCGTCATTGTTGACGCCGTCCCAGTTCGGCAAACGGCTGCCGCCCAACGGGTCGTTAGTCGGGAAGGTTCGGTCGAACGTGGGTAGACCGTCGGTAATCACCACGCCGTAGTTTTTCTGGCAGCGATACTGAATCGGGCTCGTGTAGGTAGTCGGCGTGCTGTTGTAGTAAGGCGCCATACCGCGCATGTAGCGGGTGATTTCGTAATAGGTTTCCGCCAATGGCGTGTTGGCCACCGCGCTCAAGCCGTTGATCGAGGAGATCAGTGCGTTGTAGTTGGTGTCAGCCTGTGCCTGGGTCACGCTGCCGCTGACCGGTGACAGATCGCTGATCGAACGGGCAATGAATCCGCCATTCCCCGAGTTGTTGCTGGTGGCCGGATTGAATGTCGACAGGCCGATACGCAACGTGCGGTTGCTGCTGACCAATGCCGTGGAGACGTTGCGCGCGACATTGATGCGGTAGTCGTTGGGAATCGTCCCGGTGGTGAAATCGCGCGTGCCGTTGTTAATTGCCAGACTGACCAAGTAGGAAATGTAATCGCCTGAATAGCGCGTGTTGCCGCTGCCCACCGGGTCCGGCAGTTTCAGGCACAACGGCGCCAGGCTGTTGTTGTAGAACGCATAGGCACCGCCGGAGCACCCGGAGGTTGGCAGACTCGACAGAAAGATCGTGTCGCCAGTGATCGTCGTCGAACTCAGACACAAGCCGAGCAATGCGTTGCACTGCCGCGCCGGCGTGCGATCAGCCGTCGGATCGAATCCGGCCGCATAAATAATGCTGTTCATACTCCCGGAGTCGTCGATCAGCAGCATGACGTTGGGTGGCACCGCTGCCGCACTCAACAGCGGCGAATCAGACGGCGTGAACGCATACGCCGGCGCAGCCAGATAAAAGCTCATCAGCATGCCGAACAGCAGCGACCCATAGCGCTCAATACTTCGCATAGACACTCTCCACAACGCTACGCGAAGTGCCGGCGATGCCGACGGCAGTGACTCGATACAACGTCGCCGAGGTATTACTTGGTACATTCACAGCCGTGAGTGTGGTGCCGATATTCTGCACACCATAGAAACCATTACCGGAAGCGATCCATGTCACCCCCGAAGTTGAATTGAGCCCCGCCGCACTGACCACCGATGATTCCGCCGGCGGTGCGCATTGCGTCGTGCCGCTGCACACCGCCAAGGTGTAGGTATCAAGCTGAACCGCACTCTCCCCCACTCGCAACGCCGCCTCGGCGGTCTGGAACGATTGATTGCGCAAACTCACGCTGCCGGCCATTTTTTCCTGCAGGTTGGCGCTTTGCATCGACGACAGACCAATCAACGTCAGCAACAACAGAAACACCAGACTGACCAGCAACGCCATGCCGCGTTGCGCTTGCCGGTCATGAAAAGAAATCCGCATCACCCCGGCCCTCACGGCAAGCGGTTGCGCAAAGCGGCAACCACATTGAAGGTTTGCGTGGCGACCCGGCTGTTGGGGTCGGTGAGAGTCAGACTCAGGCGCACACTGCGAATGCGTGCCGGATCACTGGGATTGGCGCTATACGTCGAGGCCGCCACATCCGTCGCCGAGCTGGCCAGACCAAAAGTGACGTTGAAAGCACTGACGTTGTTCACCAACACCTGCTGAGTCGGTGTGCCGCTGCCGGTGCCCATGAGAATCTGATTGTTGCTGAAGCTGTAGATCAGACGCCGGATCGGAAAGGCGATCTGCCCGCTCGCCGCAGAACGCAACCCGGTATAGGCCGTTGCGCTGTTACGGCAATCGGAAACCACTGTCCAGGTCGGCGTGCCGCCGCCGCTGCCAATATCGGCAGTGACCAGCGTCAGTTTGAGGCTGGCATTGTCCCAACTGATCGGTGTGATCTGCGAGGCGTTGAAATCACCTGCGCTGCTCGAATCGGTGATGCTGCCAAGACAGCCGAACATCCCGACCATGCGAATTTCCTGAATCATTTTGCTCAGCACAAAACGCGCGTCTTCCTGCATCGCCGCGGCGCTGTTCTGGCTGACGTAGGTATTTTTCGCCGCAATGAAAATCTGCACGACCCCCAGCACAATGATCAAGCCCAGTGCGAGAGCAATGAGCAACTCGATCAGGCCGAAACCCCGCTGATGGCGCGTCATGGCGTCGCCACCGGATCAACAGCCGCGCGGCTGGTCAGGACAAAACTGCGTTGAGCATTGGCGGTGTTGGCTGCCCGTGCGTCGCTCCAGTTGATGGTGATGGTGTAGACCCGCTGATTGAGGGTGATGCTGCCAGTCGCGGTCGGTCCACCGAAGTTGATGATGTTGGTGGTGAAGTCGTAGAGATCCTGATCCCGTGCAACGCTCAGATTGCCCGAGGTCGGCGGTGTGACGGTGTAGTCGGCGCCGGAGTTGGCGCGGATGCGGTCCATCATGTCGTAGGCGATGAAACTGGCCTGACTGGTCATCCGTGAGCTGTCGGTATACTTCAGCGCATTCAGTTGCACCGCCGCCGCCCCCAGCAGCCCGACCGTCAGAATCAGCAACGCGACCAGCACCTCGATCAGCGTCATGCCCTCCTCTGCGCTTTTACTCCCTGCCCTCATCCGCAACTTCCACCCAGTTGAATTCGTCCGTTCAAGCACACGTTCAGCGTCCTGCTTTGCGTTCCCAGCGTGTAACTGATGACCACCGCCGTCGACGGTGCCGCCAGACCGCCAAGGTTGTTGAAATCCAGCGCGGTCACTCCTGAGGGTAGCGTCAGAGTCGCGCCGCTGCTCATCGCGGGAACAACCCGCAACACATTGGCCGGATTGCCAGTACTGTCGTAGACCGCCAGTTCACCGGTCCAGACGCTGCCACCAGCGGTCGGACGCAAGCGCAGCGTCGTACCACGGTCGATGGCCTCGAGCCTGGCGAAATTGATCGCCCGTTGCAGGTCGCCCATTTCGGTGTCGGCCTTGCTGCCCTGTATCGAACGGGTAAACGCCGGCACTGCCAGGGTAATCAGGATCACGAAGATCGCGACCGCGACCAACAACTCGATCAGCGTGAAACCTTTTGTACGAAGATCCATCGATGCCCTCCGTTGCCGTCGGCTATACCTGCTTCTACACGCTAGAACATTCAACCGGCCCGCGTCGGTTGATTTGCCCTGCCCGGCGCACGGAGCGCGCCGTTCATCACACTCCACGGAGGGAGTTTTCATGCCGCAACAGGGTTTCAGCCTGATAGAACTGCTTATGGGACTGGCGATTGGCGCAATTGTTCTGCTGTTGGTCAGTCCGGCGTTTGCCGCGCTCACCGAGTCGAACCATCGCCATCAGGCTGCGCAATCGCTGCTCGACGGTATTCGCAATGCTCGAACGTTAGCGATCACGCACAATCAAAGCGTGGTCATCCATGGCATCGACGGCGATTGGAGCCGGGGCTGGCGAATCATTCTGGATATCAGCGGCAAGGGGCCGGAGGACAGCAGCAATCCACTGCTGGTCGAACGCGCGAGCGATCAGCGAATTCCAATTGCCGGTAACTGGTGGGTAAGTCGTTATATAAGGTTTGGCAGCCTGGGTAAGCCGCTGATGCCCGGACGAATGTTTCAGGCAGGAAAACTACATATCTGCTCGGTAAACGAGCCGATCAGCCAGCTCCAGGTGGTGCTGGCGGCGACCGGTCGCGTGCGCCTGGCCAGCGAAAAAGCTGAGCAGGCGCTGTGTCAAAAGAACAAAAACGTCAGATCGAACGTACGCGCAGCTCTTTAGGCATCGAGAACGTGATGTTCTCTTCGCGCCCGGCCAATTCATCGGCACCGGTCGCACCCCAGGCCTGCAATTGCTGAATCACGCCGCGCACCAGCACTTCCGGCGCGGAGGCACCGGCGGTGATGCCGATACGCTCAACGCCATCGAACCAGCTCTTCTGCAGGTCTTCGGCGCCGTCGATAAGGTATGCCGGTGTGGACATGCGTTCGGCAAGCTCACGCAGACGGTTGGAGTTGGAGCTGTTCGGACTGCCGACTACCAGCACGACGTCACACTCGTCAGCCAGTTGCTTGACCGCGTCCTGACGGTTTTGCGTGGCGTAGCAGATGTCGTCCTTGCGCGGGCCACCAATGGCGGGGAAGCGCGTGCGCAGCGCATCGATGACGCGACTGGTGTCGTCCATCGACAGCGTCGTCTGGGTAACGAAAGCCAGTTTTTCCGGGTTGTGCACCTGCAACTCGGCCACGTCTTTTTCGTCTTCGACGAGGTAGATCGCGCCGCCATTGCTGGCGTCGTACTGGCCCATGGTGCCTTCGACTTCCGGGTGACCGGCGTGGCCGATCAGGATGCATTCGCGACCGTCGCGGCTGTACTTGGCCACTTCGATGTGCACCTTGGTCACCAGCGGGCAGGTGGCGTCGAAGACTTTCAGGCCACGGCCAGCGGCTTCGGTACGTACGGCCTGGGAGACGCCGTGCGCACTGAAGATCACGATGACGTCGTCCGGCACCTGATCCAGCTCTTCGACGAAGATCGCTCCGCGACTGCGCAGGTCTTCGACGACGAACTTGTTGTGCACCACTTCATGACGCACGTAGATCGGCGGCCCAAAGACTTCCAGGGCGCGGTTGACGATTTCGATCGCCCGGTCCACGCCGGCGCAGAAGCCACGGGGGTTGGCGAGTTTGATTTGCATGCTGTGCCTCGTGTCTTGCGCGCGAAAACAGTTAAAAACACTGTGGGAGCGACGGTGCGACGATTCGACTTGCTCGCGAAGAGGCCATCACCTGCAACATTACTGTTGGCTGACACACCGCATTCGCGAGCAGGCTCGCTCCCACATTTGACTTCATAGAGTCAGTTAGATCGCTTTGACGTTGATGATCTCGACGTCAAAGGTCAGCGTCTTGCCCGACAGCGGGTGATTGAAGTCGATGGTCACTTGCGTGTCGTCGAACTCTTTCACCACGCCCGGCAACTCAGTATTGGCCGCATCGTTGAAGATCACCAGCAAACCCGGCGACAGCTCCATATCGACGAATTGCGAACGCGGAATGATCTGCACGTTCTGCGGGTTCGGCTGACCGAAAGCGTTTTCCGGCTCGACGGTCAGCGTGCGCTTGTCGCCGGCCTTGAAGCCGAACAGCGCCGCTTCGAAACCCGGCAGCAGATTGCCGTCGCCGACCTTGAAGGTCGCCGGGGCTTTGTCGAACGTACTGTCGACGGTGTCGCCGTTCTCCAGGCGCAATGCAAAGTGCAAAGTGACTTCCGTGTTCTGGCCGATGCGTTGCTCAGCCAATACCTGTTCAGTCATGAACGGCTTCTCCGGTCTTTTTACTTTTGAACATATCCAGTGCCAGCATCACCGCACCAACAGTGATGGCGCTGTCGGCGAAGTTGAACGCCGGGAAGTACCAGCGGTTCTGCCAGTGCACCAGAATGAAATCGATCACATGGCCCAGGGCGATGCGGTCATACAGATTACCCAGCGCGCCGCCCAGCACCAGCGCCAAAGCGACCGCCAGCCAGGTTTCGTTACGACCCAGACGCTTGAGCCAGACCACCAGCACCGCACTGACAACGATCGCGATCAGGGCGAACAGCCAGCGCTGCCAGCCGGAGCTGTCAGCCAGGAAGCTGAAGGCAGCGCCAGTGTTGTAAGCCAGCGTCCAGCTGAAGTAATCGGGAATGATCACGATCTGCTGGAACATTTCGAGCTTGCCTTCGAAGTAGAACTTGCTGGCCTGGTCGATGACCAGCACCAGCAAGCTCAACCACAGCCAGCTCAACCGTCCAAAACGGCCAACGGCATTAGGCATAGTGACGAACCTCGCCAGCGCCGCTGATGTTGTCGACGCAACGACCGCAGATTTCCGGATGTTCCGGGTTCGCGCCAACGTCTTCACGGCAGTGCCAGCAACGGGCGCATTTCGGGAAGGCCGACTTGACGATCTTCAGCTTCAGGCCGCTGACTTCAGTCACTACCGCATCGGCCGGAGCCTGCACAAACGGCGCAACACTGGCGGTCGAGGTGATCAGAACAAAGCGCAGTTCGTTGCTCAGCTTGGCCAGATCGGCGCTCAGAGCGTCTTCGGCGTACAGCGTCACTTCGGCTTGCAGGTTGCCACCGACGGCTTTCGCCGCACGCTGGATTTCCATCTCTTTGTTCACCGCTACTTTCACCGCCATTACGCGTTCCCAGTAGTCGCGGCCCAGTTCAACGTCGGCCGGCAGTTCGGTCAGACCTTCGTACCAGGTGTTGAGCATCACCGACTCGTTACGCTCGCCCGGCAGGTACTCCCACAGTTCGTCGGCGGTGAAAGCGAGGATCGGCGCGATCCAGCGCACCAGCGCTTCGGAGATGTGGAACAGCGCGGTTTGCGCCGAACGACGGGCCTTGCTGTTGGCGCCAGTGGTGTACTGACGATCCTTGATGATGTCGAGGTAGAAACCGCCCAACTCCTGCACGCAGAAGTTGTGGATCTTCGAGTAGACGTTCCAGAAACGGTATTCGCCGTAGTGCTCTTGCAGCTCGCGTTGCAGCAGCAAGGTGCGGTCTACCGCCCAACGATCCAGCGCGAGCATTTCTTCAGCCGGCAGGATGTCGGTGGCCGGGTTGAAACCCGTCAGGTTCGAGAGCAGGAAACGCGCGGTGTTACGGATACGACGATAGGCGTCCGCACTGCGTTGCAGGATCTGGTCGGAAACCGCCATTTCACCGGAGTAGTCGGTCGAAGCGACCCACAGACGCATGATGTCGGCGCCCAGGGTGTCGTTGACTTTCTGCGGCGCGATCACGTTGCCCAGCGATTTGGACATCTTGCGGCCGGCTTCGTCGACGGTGAAACCGTGGGTCAGCAGTTCGCGGTACGGCGCGTGGTTGTCGATGGCGCAACCGGTCAGCAGCGACGAGTGGAACCAGCCACGGTGTTGGTCGGAACCTTCCAGGTACAAGTCGGCACGCGGGCCACTGTCGTGACCCATCGGGTGCGAACCGCGCAGGACGTGCCAGTGCGTGGTGCCCGAATCGAACCAGACATCGAGGGTGTCGCTGATCTTGTCGTACAGCGGCGCTTCGTCGCCGAGCAGCTCGGCAGCGTCCATCTTGAACCAGGCTTCGATGCCTTCGACTTCAACGCGCTTGGCGACTTCTTCCATCAACTCAACGGTGCGTGGGTGCAGTTCGCCGCTTTCCTTGTTGAGGAAGAACGGGATCGGCACGCCCCAGTTGCGCTGACGCGAGATGCACCAGTCCGGACGGTTGGCGATCATCGAGTGCAGACGCGCCTGGCCCCAGGCCGGAACGAACTGGGTGTCTTCGATGGCTTTGAGCGAGCGCACACGCAGGGTGTCGCCGCTGGTTGGCTCTTTGTCCATGCCGATGAACCACTGCGCGGTGGCGCGGTAGATCAGCGGGGTCTTGTGGCGCCAGCAGTGCATGTAGCTGTGTTCGATGACGGTGGTGTGCATCAGCGCACCGACTTCGGTCAGCTTGTCGACGATGGCCGGGTTGGCCTTCCAGATGAACTGGCCGCCGAAGAATTCCAGCGACGGCGCGTACACGCCGTTGCTCTGCACCGGGTTGAGGATGTCGTCGTTGACCATGCCATATTTCTTGCAAGTCACGAAGTCGTCCACGCCGTAGGCCGGAGCGGAGTGAACCACGCCGGTGCCAGCGCCCAGTTCGACGTAGTCAGCCAGGTACACCGGCGACAGACGGTCATAGAACGGGTGACGGAAGTTGATCAGCTCGAGTTCTTTACCAGTGGTGGTGGCGATGACCGAACCTTCCAGGCTGTAGCGCGCCAGGCAGGCTTCGACCAGCTCTTCAGCCAGCACCAGCAGCTTGTCGCCGACATCAACCAGCGCGTAGTTGAATTCCGGATGAACGTTCAGCGCCTGGTTGGCCGGGATGGTCCAAGGGGTGGTGGTCCAGATCACGATCGACGCAGGTTTGCTCAGCGACGGCAGGCCGAACGCAGCAGCCAGTTTGGCTTCGTCAGCGATCGGGAAGGCGACGTCGATGGTCGAGGACTTTTTGGTCTCGTACTCGACTTCCGCTTCAGCCAGGGCCGAACCACAGTCGAAGCACCAGTTCACAGGCTTGAGGCCCTTGAACACGAAACCACCCTTGACGATTTCGGCGAGGGCGCGGATTTCACCGGCCTCGTTTTTGAAGTCCATGGTCTTGTAAGGGTTGGCCCAGTCGCCCAGCACGCCGAGACGGATGAATTCGGACTTCTGCCCTTCGATCTGCTCGGTGGCGTAGGCACGGCACAGTTCGCGGGTCTTGTCCGCGCCCAGATTTTTGCCGTGGGTCACTTCAACCTTGTGCTCGATCGGCAGGCCGTGGCAGTCCCAACCCGGAACGTACGGCGCGTCAAAACCCGACAGGGTCTTCGAGCGGATGATCATGTCCTTGAGAATCTTGTTCAGTGCGTGACCGATGTGGATCGTGCCGTTGGCATACGGAGGACCGTCGTGCAGAACGAACTTCGGACGATCCTTGCCAATCTCGCGCAACTTTCCGTACAGGCCAATACTGTCCCAGCGCTGCAGGATCTGCGGTTCGCGCTGTGGCAGGCCGGCCTTCATTGGGAAGGCGGTGTCCGGAAGGTTAAGCGTGGCTTTATAGTCGGTCATTTAAGGCTCTTCATTAGCGATGGGCGCTAGGTGCGGCTAGTGCACGGGCGGTGGCGACATCCGCATTGATCGCCGTTTTCAATGCCTCCAGGGAGGCGAAGCGCTGCTCTTCACGCAGCTTTTGGTGGAAAACCACCGTCAAACGCCGGTCATACAGATCGCCGGCAAAATCTAGAAGATGGACTTCAAGGTGGGCCTTGCCATCACCTTGCACCGTGGGCCGTACGCCGATATTGGCGACACCGGGCCAGGTCTTGCCGTCGATATCGACATCCACCAGGTACACCCCGGTGAACGGCACGCGACGACGCTTGAGTTGAATGTTGGCAGTCGGCGTACCGAGTTGCCGGGCCAGTTTCTGGCCATGCAGCACGCGACCGGCAATCCGGTACGGGCGGCCGAGCAAACGTTCGGCCAAGGCAAAATCGGCGGCAGCCAACGCGTTGCGCACTTGCGTGCTGCTGACGCGAATCCCGTCCAGCTCGACGGTTTGCGCGGCTTCAACAGTGAAACCATGCATCTGCCCGGCCTGCAGCAGGAAGTCGAAATCGCCGAGGCGGTCGCAACCGAAGCGGAAGTCGTCACCGACCTCCAGATGCTGCACGCCGAGACCATCAACGAGGATGGTGTCGACGAACTCGCTGGCGCTGAGCTTGCTCAAGCGCTGGTTGAACGCCAGGCACAACACCCGGTCAACGCCTTCAGCGGCCAGCAGTTGCAGCTTGTCGCGCAACCGTGCCAGACGCGCCGGCGCGGTCTCCGGGGCAAAGAATTCCCGTGGCTGCGGCTCGAAAATCACCACGCAGCTAGGTACGCCCAACTCGAGCGCACGCTCACGCAGTCGGGCCAGGATAGCCTGGTGACCACGGTGAACACCGTCAAAGTTGCCAATAGTGGCGACGCAGCCCCGATGCTGGGGGCGCAAGTTGTGGAGGCCTCGAACCAGCTGCATAACGCGCTTCTTGCTCATAAAGTGGTCGATTATAACCACACCCGACGGCCGACGACAGGCAACACCGTAACGCAAAGTGAACGAGCCGACAAAACTGCCGGCCCGCGCCTGTTTATAAAGGGTGAAACCTTAGCTCAAGGCCTTGCGATTGAAGTCACGCAGGCGGAAACCGAGCAGCAGCAACATGCCGAAATAAGCGACCACGCCCGCCGCAACCAATGCGCCCAGACGCAGGAAGCGCTCAAGCATGTGCCCCTGATCCCATGGCGGCATGAAATGCATGCCGATCAGCAGCACCACGGACATCACCGCCACTGCCACCACCAGTTTGAAGCCGAACTTGGCCCAACCCGGCTGCGGCTGATACATCTGCTGCTTGCGCAGTTGATAGAACAGCAATCCGGCGTTCAGGCAGGCACCGGCACTGATTGCCAAGGCCAGACCGGCGTGAGCCAGCGGACCAATCAGAACGAGGTTGAACAGTTGAGTAACGACCAGTGTGAAGATTGCGATTTTTACTGGAGTCCGGATGTTCTGTTGCGCATAAAAGCCCGGCGCAAGCACTTTGATCACAATAATCCCAAGCAGGCCGACAGAGTAGGCAATCAGCGCACGCTGGGTCATTTCGGCGTCAAAGCCGCTGAATTGACCGTACTGAAACAGCGAAACAGTCAGCGGCTCGGCGAGAATCCCCAGCGCCAGCGAGCACGGCAGCACCAATACAAAGCACAAACGCAGACCCCAATCAAGAATCCGCGAATACTCATGGCGATCCTTGCTTGCATAGGTTTTCGCCAATGTCGGCAGCAGGATTGTGCCCAGCGCCACACCCAGTACGCCGGATGGCAACTCCATCAGGCGGTCGGCGTAATACATCCACGACACCGAGCCTGCCACCAGAAACGAGGCGAAGATGGTGTTGATGATCAGCGAAATCTGGCTGACCGAGACGCCGAGAATCGCCGGCAGCATCTGCTTCATCACGCGCCAGACGCCGGTATCGCGCAGATTCAGGCGCGGCAGCACCAGCATGCCGATCTTTTTCAGGTGCGGCAGTTGATAGAGCAACTGCGCCAGACCACCTACCAGCACCGCCCAGCCCAGCGCCATCACCGGCGGGTCAAAGTACGGCGTGAGAAACAGCGAAAACACGATCATGCTGACGTTGAGCAACGTCGGCACAAAGGCCGGCACCGAGAAACGGTTCCAGGTATTGAGAATCGCACCGGCCAGCGAGGACAGCGAGATCAGCAATATATAGGGGAAGGTCACCCGCAACAGATCCGAGGTGAGCTGGAATTTTTCCGGTGTATCAGTGAAGCCGGGCGCAGTAGCCCAGATCACCCAGGGCGCAGCGATCATGCCCAGCGCCGTCACTACCGCCAATACCAGTGTCAGCAAACCCGACACATAGGCAATAAAGGTTCGGGTCGCCTCTTCACCCTGCTGGCTTTTGTATTCAGCGAGAATCGGCACGAATGCCTGAGAGAACGCGCCTTCAGCGAAGATACGCCGCAGCAGATTGGGCAGTTTGAAGGCAATAAAGAAGGCGTCCGTCGCCATCCCGGCGCCGAAAGTACGAGCAATCAGCGTGTCACGAACAAAGCCCAGAATCCGGGAAAGCATCGTGATAGAGCTGACGGCGGCCAACGATTTGAGCAGATTCATTGAGGGAATTTGTGCCTGTCGATAAACAGCAGGCGAACAAAGCGCCTACTTGTGCGATACTCCGCGCCGCAGCAGCACAGAGCCAAAGCTCGCGAGTTTACAGGTCAAGCGCCGGAAATAAATATCCCGCCTCTTTATACCTACCACTTAGCGGAACGTTTCAAGTGCCCTTGACAAGACTTCAACTCATCGGCATGATTCGCGGCCTATTTTGTTTGCTATTTCCTAAAAAGTCTTTCGAGGAGCTCGACGGTGGCCAACTCACCTTCCGCCAAAAAACGTGCAAAACAGGCTGAGAAGCGTCGCAGCCACAACGCCAGCCTGCGTTCCATGGTTCGCACCTACATCAAGAATGTAGTTAAAGCCATCGACGCAAAAGACGCTGAAAAAGCTCAAGCTGCATACGTTCTGGCTGTGCCAGTTATCGACCGTATGGCCGATAAAGGCATCATCCACAAGAACAAGGCTGCTCGCCATAAGAGCCGCCTGAATGGCCACGTCAAAGCGCTGAAAGAAGCTGCTTAATCCGACGTAGTCATTAAAAAACCGACCTTAGGGTCGGTTTTTTTATGCATGAAATTTGGTGAATCCAGCGCAAAAAAATGTAGGAGTGAGCCTGCTCGCGATGGAGTTGTATCAGTCGATGCATATATTGACTGATACAACTCCATCGCGAGCAGGCTCACTCCTACAGTTGGATTTGCGGCGTTACTGCTGGACGGGCACCCATGGCAGGATCGGGATGGCGGTCACGGCATTCTGTGGACTGCCCTCGATCAAGCGATCGCTATAGACCAGATACACCAGCGTATTGCGCTTCTTGTCGAGGAAACGCACCACCTGCATGGTCTTGAACACCAGCGACGTGCGCTCCTTGAACACCTCATCGCCATCTTTCAGATCACCCTTGAACTTGATCGGGCCGACCTGACGACAAGCGATCGATGCCTCTGCGCGATCCTCAGCCAGGCCCAAACCGCCCTTCACACCGCCAGTTTTGGCGCGCGACAAGTAGCAGGTCACACCCTCGACTTTCGGATCATCAAAAGCCTCAACGACAATACGGTCGTTCGGGCCGACAAACTTGAACACCGTCGACACCTGACCGATTTCTTCGGCCGAGGCAAGCAATGGCAGCGCCATCAGCAAGCCCAACAATCCTTTCGCTAAACGCATCGAATTCTCCTAAACCAGAATCAGGTTGTCACGGTGAACCAGCTCAGGCTCAGCCATGTAACCGAGCAAACCGACAATCGCATCCGACGACTGACCGATGATTTTTTGCGCTTCCAGCGCACTGTAGTTGGCCAGGCCACGAGCAATCTCACGACCGTCAGGCGCCACACAGACCACCATTTCGCCGCGACGGAAACTGCCCTGCACCAGCTTCACACCCACCGGCAGCAGACTTTTGTTGCCTTTGGACAGCGCTGACACTGCACCTTCATCCAGCACCAGCGTGCCGCGCGTTTGCAGATGCCCGGCCAGCCACTGCTTGCGCGCCGCCAGCATGCCGCGCTCGGGTGACAGCAAGGTGCCGATGCGCTCACCCGCTTTCAGGCGGTCAAGTACACGCTCAAGACGCCCACCAACGATGATGGTGTGCGCACCGGAACGCGCGGCCAGACGCGCTGCGCGCAACTTGGTCTGCATGCCACCACGACCCAACGCACCGCCGGTACCGCCAGCGACCGCATCCAGACTCGGGTCATCGGCGCGCGCTTCGTAAATCAGTTGCGCATCCGGATTGTTGCGCGGATCAGCGTCGAACATGCCGTCGCGATCGGTAAGGATCACTAGCAGATCCGCCTCGACCAGGTTGGCCACCAGCGCCGCCAGCGTATCGTTGTCGCCGAAACGGATTTCGTCGGTGACCACGGTGTCGTTTTCGTTGATGACCGGGATGACTTTCAGCTCGACCAATGCACGCAGAGTACTGCGAGCATTGAGGTAGCGTTTGCGATCGGACAGATCGTCGTGAGTCAGGAGAATCTGTGCAGTGTGCCGGCCATGCTCGGCGAAGCTCGATTCCCACGCCTGCACCAAGCCCATCTGACCAATTGCAGCAGCCGCCTGGAGCTCGTGCATCGCACTGGGTCGTGCGGTCCAGCCCAAACGGCTCATGCCAGCCGCCACCGCTCCGGAGGACACCAGCACCAATTCGACGCCAGCCTCATGCAGAGCCACCATCTGCTCGACCCAGACACTCATTGCCGCGCGATCCAGCCCTTTGCCATCCGCTGTCAGCAAAGCGCTGCCGATCTTCACGACCCAACGCTGCGCACCTGTCACCTTGCTCCGCATCATCTTCAACCTTAGCTTGAGGGCAGCGCGACCCAGCGCCGCCCATGACGTTATTTGTGACTTGCGATTTCCAGATACCAAAACGCCGCTCGATTGAGCGGCGCCTTAGAAAAACGGCTTGCAGCGATGATAACACCGCCCCGAGATGAAGACTCAGCACACACCAGCGATCTTCTGAAGGTCAAAAGATCGCAGCCTGCGGCAGCTCCTACCCAACGAATCAGTCACGCACGTAAATGATTTCCGGACCGTCTTCGTCATCCACATCTTCTTCGTCCCAATCATCGTCGCCGATATCATGGACCGACTTCACGCCGCTGCGACGCAGGGCACGCTTGTCATCCAGCGCCTGCAGTTGCGCGCGCGCTTCGTCTTCGATGCGCTGATCGAGATCGGCCAACTCCTCCTTGTAAGCCGGGTCATTGGCCAGACGATCAGCACGGTCTTCCATGTAACGCATGATGTCGTGGCACAGACGCTCGGTACCGATCTTGGCGATCGCCGAGATCACGTAAACCGGACCGGTCCACTCGAGGCGATCAACGATTTCCTTGACGCGCTCATCGTGCTCTTCTTCAAGGATCTGGTCGCACTTGTTCAGCACCAGCCAACGATCACGCTCAGCCAGGGACGGGCTGAACTTGATCAGCTCGTTGACGATCACCTCAGCCGCATCCGGTGCGCTGCTGTCATCCAGCGGCGCCATGTCGACGAGGTGCAGCAGCAGACGGGTACGCGCCAAGTGCTTGAGGAAGCGAATACCCAGGCCAGCGCCATCGGAAGCGCCTTCGATCAGACCCGGAATGTCGGCAATGACGAAGCTCTTCCAGCGATCGACGCTGACCACACCGAGGTTCGGCACCAGCGTGGTGAACGGGTAGTCGGCGACTTTCGGCTTGGCGGCCGAAACGGAACGGATGAAGGTACTTTTACCGGCATTCGGCAAACCCAGCAGGCCGACGTCAGCCAGTACTTTCATTTCCAGCTTCAGATCACGCTGCTCACCCGGCTTGCCCGGCGTGGTTTGACGCGGCGCCCGGTTGGTACTGGATTTGAAACGGGTGTTACCCAGGCCGTGCCAGCCGCCCTGCACTACCATCAGTTTCTGGCCAGCCTTGGTCAGGTCGCCGATCACTTCCTGGGTAGCGGAGTCGATCACCGTGGTGCCAACCGGCACGCGCAGGATCAAGTCTTCGCCCTTCTTGCCGGTGCAGTCGGTACTGCCGCCGTTGGAGCCACGCTCGGCATCGAAGTGCCGGGTGTAACGGTAGTCGACCAGGGTGTTGAGGTTTTCGTCAGCCATCATGTAGATGGAACCGCCGTCACCGCCATCACCGCCGTTCGGGCCACCATTTTCGATGAATTTTTCCCGACGGAAACTCATGGCGCCATTGCCGCCGTCACCAGCCTTTACGCGAATCGATACTTCATCAACAAACTTCATAACCAACGCCTCTCGCCATACGGACGAGCCGAAAAACAATCAAGACATAAGACTCTTGCAAAAATGAGCGCAGCGACCCCAAAACACGACCTGCATCGCACGCCGACAGCCCATACAAACAGTTTTGCAAGAGACTCACCCCACAAACGAAAAAGCCCCGTCGCGAGACAGGGCTTTTCCAGCGATCGCGCAATTAAGCGGCGACAACGCTCACGTAACGGCGGTTGAACGCGCCCTTTACTTCAAACTTGATCACGCCTTCGATTTTCGCGAAGAGGGTGTGATCCTTACCCATGCCAACGCCGTAGCCAGCGTGGAATTGGGTGCCGCGCTGACGCACGATGATGTTGCCCGGAATGATTTTCTGGCCGCCATACATCTTAACGCCAAGGCGTTTGGCTTCTGAGTCGCGACCGTTACGGGTACTACCACCAGCTTTTTTGTGTGCCATGAGTCAATTCTCCTAGTGAGGAATTAGGCTGAAATTAAGCCTGAATACCGGTGATTTTGATCTCGGTGTACCACTGGCGGTGGCCCATACGCTTCATGTGGTGCTTACGGCGACGGAACTTGATGATGCGGACTTTATCGTGACGACCTTGGGAGATCACTTCAGCCACAACGGTAGCGCCAGCAACAACTGGAGCGCCGATATTCACGTCGTCGCCATTGGCAACCAACAGAACGCGATCAAAGGTAACGGATTCGCCGGTAGCGATTTCCAGTTTTTCGATCTTCAGGTATTCACCCGGGGCGACTTTGTACTGCTTGCCGCCAGTAACGATTACTGCATAAGACATGGTATTTCTCCGATAATCCTGCTCACCCAGCTCTTTATAAGAAGAGGTATTGGCTGGCATGGCTGCATTAGGCTGGAAGGCCCGTTGCAATTGCGTAAGGCAGGTGCTGCCCAGGAAGTTCAGGGTGCGCGATTGTACGCAAGGTGCCGCAGGCTTGCAAGTAGCCGTCTATCGCGCCTTGACAGGTCTGGATGGGGGTCCTAGCATGCCGCGCAACCCTTCTGGAGCGACTCTCGCTGATGCAACCCCAAGCTTTCTACCGCGCGGTGGCGGACGATTTTAGCGCCGTCGACGGCATCATCAAGAAGCAGCTGACTTCCCGAGTACCGCTGGTATCGAAAATCGGCGATTACATCACCTCGGCCGGCGGCAAACGTCTGCGTCCTTTATTAGTGTTGCTGTGTGGCAAGGCCCTGGGTCGCGAAGGCGACGACATGCGCCTTTTGGCCGCCACCATCGAATTCCTGCACACCGCCACTCTGCTGCATGACGACGTGGTCGACATGTCCGGCATGCGCCGTGGCCGTTCGACCGCCAACGCCATGTGGGGCAACGCCCCGAGCGTGCTGGTCGGCGATTTCCTGTACTCGCGCTCGTTCGAAATGATGGTCGAACTGGGCTCGATGCCGGTGATGAAGATCCTCTCCCAGGCCACGCGCATCATCGCTGAAGGCGAAGTACTGCAACTGTCCAAGGTACGCGACGCCAGCACCACCGAAGAAACCTACATGGAAGTCATCCGCGGCAAGACCGCGATGCTCTTCGAAGCCTCGACCCACAGTGCCGCCGCACTGGCCGGCGCTACCGCCGAACAGAGCGAAGCCCTGCGTACTTTCGGTGATCACCTGGGTGTCGCGTTCCAGCTGGTCGACGACCTGCTCGACTACAAGGGTGACGCGGAAACCCTGGGCAAGAACGTCGGTGACGATCTGGCCGAAGGCAAGCCGACTCTGCCGCTGATCTACACCATGCGCGAAGGCACGCCGGAACAGGCTGCACTGGTGCGTCAGGCGATCCAGAAAGGCGGGATCGAAGATCTGGAAAGCATCCGCATTGCCGTGGAAGCATCCGGTTCGCTGGAGTACACCGCGCAACTGGCCCGTGATTACGTGGCCCGTGCGATCAAGTGCCTTGAGGCGCTGCCAGCCAGCGAATACCGTGATGCACTGGTTGAATTGAGTGAGTTTGCGGTCGCCCGTACGCACTGATTCTGCCAGCCTCAGCAAAAGCCGCAGCCTTCCTTCGAAGCCTGCGGCTTTTTGTTGCCTGCCCTCTTGCGATTAAAACCCTATACAATGTGCGACTTTTAGCGATCCACATCCCAAGGAGCCTTAGTGAGCACGTTGCCACCCTGCCCGAAATGCAATTCCGAATACACCTACGAAGACGGCACCCAACTGGTGTGCCCGGAGTGCGCCCACGAGTGGTCCGCCAGTGGCGAAGCCGAAGTGGCGTCCGATGATGCCGTGAAGAAAGATTCGGTCGGCAACGTCCTGCAGGACGGCGACACCATCACCGTGATCAAGGACTTGAAGGTCAAGGGCACCTCGCTGGTGGTCAAGGTCGGCACCAAGGTCAAGAACATCCGCCTGTGCGATGGCGACCACGACATCGACTGCAAGATCGACGGCATCGGCCCGATGAAACTCAAATCCGAGTTCGTCAGAAAGGTCTGAATCGCTTGTCATCCATCCCGCGCCAGCCGTGGGATGGAGCTTCGCCCTCCCCGCTCCGCCCCAGCAAAACCAAGCAATAGCCAAACGCCAGCCGTTTTGACCTTACGCAATCTTTACCCGGAAAATTTCAGAATCCGCCAATAGACGCTTGCTATTTGATGAATAAGAATTATTCTCATTGAAACCCTTCAAGGAGATGAGAACCATGACTTATTTGATCGACGCGTGGCTGGACCGCCCACACCCTTACCTCAGAATCCTCCATCGGGAAACCGGTGAAGTCTGTGCGGTGCTTGAAGAAGAAGCTCTGCATGAACTGCAGGATCAAGGGGATCTGGACGTCAGCAGCCTCAATTCCAGCGAGCCGCTGGTGC
The DNA here is from genome assembly GCF_013363935.1 of Pseudomonas sp. 43A. NCBI lineage: Bacteria > Pseudomonadati > Pseudomonadota > Gammaproteobacteria > Pseudomonadales > Pseudomonadaceae > Pseudomonas > Pseudomonas sp. 43A. The sequence goes on along the minus strand of NZ_CP054880.1, from coordinate 1,331,328 downwards.
TCAAGGAGCTGGTGCGCAATCTGTTCCTGTTCTGCTATGCCCGGGCCTTGCGCCCGACCAGTGAACTGCAGCACAAGATAGAACTATGAAAATGCAACATGTCGGAGCAAGCCCTGTGGGAGCGAGCTTGCTCGCGAAGAGGCCATAACATTCAACATCATCGTTGAATAACATACCGCTTTCGCGAGCAAGCTCGCTCCCACATGACCGAGCCCGCTCCAACAATCAGGTCTTACAGAACGTCCAGCAGCTCGACGTCGAATACCAGAACGCTGTGCGGCGGGATGCTGCCAACGCCTTGAGCGCCGTAAGCCAGTTCGCTCGGCACGTACAGACGCCATTTGCTGCCGGCATTCATCAGTTGCAGGGCTTCGGTCCAGCCAGCGATCACGCCGCCAACCGGGAATTCTGCAGGCTGGCCACGCTCGTAGGAGCTGTCGAACACAGTGCCGTCGATCAGTGTGCCGTGGTAGTGAGTACGCACTTGATCTTCACGGGTCGGCTTGGCGCCTTCGCCCTGAGTCAGCACTTCGAATTGCAGGCCGGAAGCCAGGGTGGTGATGCCGTCACGCTTGGCGTTTTCAGCCAGGAAGGCCAGGCCTTCGCCAGCAGCGGCTTCAGCTTTGGCAGCCGCTTCGGCTTGCATGATTTCGCGGATAACCTTGAAGCTGGCGGACATTTCTTCCTGGCCAACACGGCTTTCCTTACCGGCGAACGCGTCGGTCAGGCCAGCCAGGATCGCGTCCAGGCTAACGCCCGGTGGCGGGTTGTCGCGCAGCTGGTCACCCAGCTGACGGCCGATGCCATAGCTGACGCGGGTTTCGTCGGTGGACAGATTTACTTCGGACATGACACTGCTCCGCTGTGCGGACGGCCACAGGACATGCCGTGCGTGCACAGCGCGTCCCGGCGCGCCCGGAACCAAAAGGGCGAGCAGACTAGCACAGATGTTCCAGCGATGGCGCGCAACGCCTACAGGGCTTAACGCCAGGCGAGCGGCACCTTCAGGCTTTCCTCGCCACTGGCACCCAGGCCACACATTTCGTCATGTACCGAGGTGTGGACAAGGTTGAAGGGCAACACCGGAAAGTTATGCAGCAAATCCCGCGCATGCTCCACCGAGCGCAATGTCAGCATCCCACCCTTGAGATCACTTAACGGATACGCCGCCCCATGCATCCGTGCTTCGAGCAGATAAATCCCGCCCTCCATGGAGATCAGATTCAGCTCATCAACCTTCTTGGCGATGGCAAACGCATTCAACTCTTGCAGGTTCATGAACGCACCTCACACAGTGGCGAATCAGGACCTCTACAGGGATATGCCCGCGCGCATCAAAGCACAAGCCACAAACGACACCGCCCGTCTGTTTCGCAACAGACGGGCGGTGCTTTTGCAGCGATCAAAGGTTGATCAGTGCTTGGTAACCTTGTCCAGGTAACCCATGGCGAACGCCGAGACGACGAAGGTCATGTGAATGATCACGTACCACATCAAGTGCTCGGGATCGACGTTCTTGGCATCCATGAAGATGCGCAGCAGGTGGATCGAGGAGATCGCCACGATCGAAGCCGCGACTTTCATCTTCAGCGACGAGGAGTCCATGGTGCCGAGCCAGCTGAGCTTTTCCTTGCCTTCATCGATGTTCAGTTCAGAGACGAAGTTCTCGTAGCCGGAAATCATCACCATCACCAGCAGGCCGCCGACCAGCGCCATATCGATCAGCGACAGCAGCACCAGAATCAGTTCCGACTCGGCCATCGAGAACACGTTGGGCAGGATGTGAAAAACTTCCTGGAAAAATTTCAGTGCCAGCGCCAGCAGCCCGAGGGACAGCCCGATATAGATCGGCGCCAGCAGCCAGCGCGAGGCGTACATTGCATTTTCGATAAAGCGTTCCATTGAGTCTCACACAGGGGGGCTGGAAATGGCGGCGAGTATAACAGCCCCCTGTGACAGCCAGAAACCGCCGGAAAATCCGCCACCTGCGTGTGTGGTTGATTTTTTTTCTGCTAGTGTCCAAACCATTGACAGCCCAGTGACTGTAGACAGGACGTGTGGAAATGGATGTGCGATTGCCGATAACGACTGCCGGAATATGCCTTGCTGTGTTGCTCAGCGGTTGCTCGCCCGGCGACGAGAAACACGCCGCCAGCCTTGAAGAAAAGACCGCAAAGTTCGAACAGTCACTGGACGCCATCACCGATCCAAAGCTCAAGGACGCCATCACTGAACTCGGTGGCTCGCTGCTGCTGCTCGAACGGGCACAGCTCAAACTCGCCGACAATCCCCTCCACACCGAATACGGCGAAGACGCCCTCGCCGTGCTCAAGCACTACCCTGCCCCGCAGACCCTGGTCGATACCTTTATCAATGGCCTGTTCGTGTTGCACAAGGACGCCAGCTCCGATTACCTCACCGACTTGCAACCGGTGTTCCCGTTCAACCTGAACATTCCCGGCGGCTTCCTGTTCCCCCATGGAGTGGAATGGCAGTCGGTAACGTTGAGCAACAAACGCGTGATCGCTTATCAGCCGGAATGGTCGGAAACCGACCCCGGCATTCAGCTCAGCCCCTCCAGCTCCAATGTCACCAACCCCGATGACCTGACCGTGACTTACCCGTTCATTGACGGGCTGGACGTGGACAAGAAGTCCCTGCCGCAGCCGGTAAGCCTGCAAGGCCAGATCGAAGTCATTGCACCGCGCCGGCTGTACAGCTTCGACCTGACGCAAAAGGACGTCGGCCAGACCCGCAATAATGACAATCTGAGTGTCAAGCTGCTCAAGCTTGAAAAGAACTATGCCGAAGTCGAATTCAGCAACGACCTGCCCTTGGCGGCGGAAGTCGCCGAGGCCCAGCTCAACCCGCTGATCGTCCAGGCCCGCGATGAAACCGGGCAGTATCTGGTACGCGCCGGTTCGATCAACGAGAGTCCGGAGCAAGTGTCCTTCTACCAGAAACAACTGGCGTACCTGCAACAACAGAAAGGCTGGAGCGAAACGCTGGAAAAACAGCTCACCCAAGAACAGCAGGATTTCGAGCAGAAACACCCGCGTCGCTACAACAAAGTCTATTTCAATGGCCCGATCGAAACGCTGGAAGTCAGCGTGCTCGACTTCTCCACGGCGACCGTGACCCGCAAACCGCTGGACCTGCCGATCCGCACGTTCAATCAGCACACCACGGAGAAAACCATCCAGCCACTGGATCCGTCGGTGACGGTTTACGACGACCTGGCAGTCAACTGGCTCAAGGGCGCGAGCCTGACCGAAGAGCAATTGAAGGCCGGCATTCGCATCCATCAATCCGTGGAAGAACCCAGCGCTGCCCGCATCGAGTTCTCCCATCGCCGCACGTTCAACGATGAATTGCTGGGCGATGACTTCAGTCCGGGCGTCAGCCCTGTGACGTTTTTCACCGAAAAGCGCAGTGGCAAACTCGATGAGCCGATTGAATTGCCGCCCGAGGCCTATCAAGTCGATCCGCTGCGCGCGACGATCACTTACGACCTGAACCTGTTCCCGGAAACCCCGGCGATCGCCGTCGGCTCAATGCCGCTGTTTCTTGCCACGGTGGCCAGGCAGACGTACGCCGCCAAGTCTTTGCCCAAAGGCCTGGAGATCAAGAACAACCAATTGGTGGTGGACCTGAAGCTGTTCCCGCCCAATGAATGGCGTTTCTTCGTCAAGGATGACAGCGGCAACTATCTCAAGCAGATTCTTTCGGTCAGCCACGATGCGAGCGCAGAAGGCCCGGCGTTGTTTGGCGTGCATTATTTTTATGGCCGTCCGAGCCACGTGGAAACCTTTCAGCGAACCGACCTCGCCACCGTGCAATACGGCTTTGAGGTCAAGCTCGACAAGGCGCCAGTGGCCGGCACTGCGCACTAACTGTTGAGGCTGCGGCCCCGTCCGCCGTTGATCTGGCGCAGCTGCGCTTGCAGGTGCAGGCTCCAGATCTGCGGATCGTCGGCCAGTTCGTAGCCATGCAGCGTTAGGCTTTCGACAATGGTGTCGAGTATCGATTCGGCGGCGACCGGCCCATGAAACGGGCCCTGGGCCTTGATGGCGGAAGGTTGTTCGCCGGCCATGCCGGCAGCGAAGAGCAGCGTCCACATACCGTTATCGCCGGCCAACGGCTTGATGGCGCATTCGATTCGGGTCACCAGACCCAGGCATTGACGGGTGAGACAGAGGTTGCGCGACATGGCGGCGACCCTCGGTGAAGCCGGTATTCAGCCCCCACGGGAGGACTGGCTCGATCCAGTGATACTGTCGATATCCTTGAGCTGAGAATAGAAGAAAAGTCTGCCGCGCAAGCCGAATGGAACCAGAAGGCGCCGAATGGTCATTGTGTGAATATTGGCGCCAGAGTTGTGGCGAATTTTCCGAAGATCCCCACAAAAATCAATCTGGATAAACAACTGTGGGAGCGAGCTTGCTCGCGAATACGGAGTGTCAGGCAACTGATTCGTCGACTGATACGCCGCTTTCGCGAGCAAGCTCGCTCCCACAGGGTTCGTTTTAAGACCGTTAAGCCGGTTTGGCTTCGGCCAGGGCTTCTTGGGCCAGCTCCTTCTCAGCCTCTTTAAGGTCTTCTTCGCTGATCATCTCAGCGATGTCGCGCAGACGCTCGACCACCCGTGCGTTGATGCTGCCTTCCGGGAATTCGCCGTCGGCATTCGGCTCACCGGCCGGTTCGCCGACCAGCAGGCTCAACGCTTCATCCGCCTGACGCACCGCGTACACGTGGAACTGCCCGGCACGCACCGCCGCCAGCACTTTCTCATCAAGCATCAGCGTGGCCACGTTGGCCTGCGGAATGATCGCGCCCTGCTCGCCCGTCAGCCCGCGCGCTTCACAGAGACGGAAGAAGCCTTCGATCTTCTCGTTGACCCCGCCCACCGCCTGCACTTCACCGAACTGATTGATCGAGCCGGTGATTGCGAAGCACTGCTTGAGCGGAGTTTTCGACAGCGCCGAAATCAGCGTGCACGCCTCGCCCAGCGACGCACTGTCGCCATCGACGTAACCGTAGGATTGCTCCAAAGCGATGCTCGCGGAAATCGCCAGCGGGAATTCCTGGGCGTAACGGCTGCCCAGATACCCGGTGAGGATCATCACGCCTTTGGAGTGAATTGGCTGCCCAAGGTTGACCTCACGCTCGATGTCGACGATGCCGCTGCCGCCCGGATACACCGTGGCGGAAATCCGCGCCGGCACACCGAACGCCGAATCGCCGACTTCGAGCACGGTCAGACCGTTGCACTTGCCGACTGCTGCGCCATCGGTGTCGATCAGGATGATCCCAGCGAGCATGTCGTCGAGGATTCGCGCCGACACACGACCAGTCCGTGTGGCTTTGGCTTTCAGGGCGCGTTCGATGTGGCCGGCATCAGTCATTTCATCGCCGGCCAGATGGCGGATGAAATCCGCTTCGCTGACCAGTTGGAACAGGTCGCCGATACGCGCCGACAAACGCCCTTGGTGTTCGGCCAGACGTGCGCTGTAAGTGGCCAGACGCGCCACCGCATCGGCGGTCAGCGGCGCCATGCCTTCTTCCGAAGTACGGGTTTTCAACAGCTGGGCGAATTGCTCCAGGCTCTCGTCGACCATCGGGATGTCTTCGTCGAAGTCGACCAGAACGCGGAACATCTCCTGGAAGTCCGGATCGAGGTCTTGCAACGTGTAGTACAGCGACCGCGCACCGATAATGATGACTTTGACCTGCAACGGAATGTGCTGCGGGTTGAGCGTCACGGTGGCGAAACGGCCCATCTCGCCCAGCGGCGATTCCATCTTCAGTTTGCGCGATTGCAGAGCGCGCTTCAGCGCATCCCACACGAACGGCTCGCTGAGCATTTTCTCTGCTTCAAGAATCAGGAAACCGCCGTTGGCACGGTGCAAGGCGCCCGGACGCAACTGACGATAGGTGGTGTAGAGCGCCCCCTGATCGGTGGTGTATTCGATACGGCCGAAGAGGTTTTCGTACGTCGGGTGCGGCTCGAAAACGACTGGCGCACCGCCGCTGAGCGGATGACCGACCACCAGGCTCGGTGCGTATTGTTCTTCCAGCAGCTTGCGCGCAACGGCGTCGGTCTTGCTGTCGTCGACCAGTTGCTCGACCACGGTTTTCAGCAGATAGACCTGCATGGCTTGCAGGTAACCGCAGACCGCCGCGTTCTCGGCGTACTTCTCCGACAACGGCGACAGCAACGGCTGCAGCGCCAAGGTAATGGTTTCTTCGTTGAGCGAACGCAGTTGATTGTTCGACTCACGTTTCCATTGCGGCAGGCTGGCGAGTTCTTCGTTCAGGCGCTCTTCGAGGCCGGAAATGTCATCGTGAAAACGCTCGCGATCGGCTTCCGGTAACTGGGCGAATTCGGCTTCGTCCAACGCTTTGCCATCGAGCATCGGCGTGAAAGCGATGTTGCTGCTGTCGCGGTACAGGGCGACGTCTTTTTCCAGGGCCAGACGCTCGATGATGTCGAGCGCCTTGTCGTAGCGCTGGTTGAAAGCGCGGTCGATGGCGCTTTTCTTTTGCTGGTAGGACGGGTGCTCGAACACCGCCGGAAACGTCGCCAGCAGGTTGTCGATCAAGCCGTTGATGTCGCCGATAAAGGCGCCGGCAGTGCCCGACGGCAACTCCAGAGCACGCGGTTCGCGCGGTTCATCGAAATTGTTGACGTAGACCCAGTCCGCCGGGGTCTGCAGGCGCTTGCCTTCGGCCTTCAGGTAGCGTTTGACGAACGAGAAACGACCGGTGCCGGGCTCGCCCATGACGAAAACGTTGTAACCGGGGCGTGGCATGGCCACACCGAACTGCAAGGCTTCGACCGCGCGTTCCTGGCCGAGCACACCGCGAAAGGGCTCCAGATCATTGGTGGTAGTGAAGCTGAACTGTTCAGCGGAAAACGGACGGGTCAGCGCTTCGGGCGCGAGACGCAAGCTGGCAGCAACAGGATCAGGCATCGGGCTTCCTTAACAATCAGGCGGGGCAGATAGCGGCATTCTGGCGCTGCCCGTGCCCCACTGGCAAGGCGCGCCACACCACAAAGCATAGACAACCGGCCAAGCCGGCGGCCCGCCCCCTGAAACCGGGGTTTATTCCAAATATTTTGCAAAAAACCACGGAACCCCTGGAACGTGCCTAAACTCCAAACTGCGCGGCTGGAACTAATACCGGCCCACTGGCTTCGTTTGGATCTGTTTCGTACAGAGCTTGGGGGGCCAGAACCCTGTCCATTGGTATGCACATAAAGAGAACAAAGCTATGAAACGGATTCTTCTCGGTACTCTCTTCACCGCTGTATCCATCAACGCAATGGCGCAAGCTCCAGGCGGCCCGGATTGCGGTTGGGGCAACATGCTGTTCGAAGGTCAGCGTGGCACCCCGGCGCACTTCCTCGCTTCCACCACCAACGGTACTTCCGGTAACGCCACCTTCGGGATGACGTCCGGCACCAACGGCTGCTCGACCAATGCATCGCTGACCTACGGCGGCAAATCCTGGTTTGCCATGAATGGCATGATGAACGAGCTGTCCGAAGACATGGCCAAAGGCAACGGCGAAGCGCTGACGACTTATGCCGTGGTACTGGGCGTGGCGCCGGAAGACCGTGCGCACTTTGCTGCCGTGACTCACGAGCACTTCCAGCAGATCTTCAGCAAGGCTGACGTGACCGCTGAAGACGTGCATACCAACACCTTGGCCGTACTGAAATCGGACCCTCGTCTGGCCAAGTACGCAACTCAGGCTTAAGCTCGAGCTCGCCCGCTTCCTTCGGGAAGCGGGTTTTATTTTTTCGGCCCGCCCTCCTTGGGTCTTTATTTCTTTCCTGTTCAAGTTGCCGACTATGCTCAAACGCCTTGCCTGGCTGGCGCTCTGTGTCTGCGCCCCGCTGTCCGCCGCGCCAACCATCGACCCTCAACGTTTGCAGCAACTGGCCAACGACCGTTTCTGGATTTCCCTCGGTCACTACGAAACCGCCAAGCTTGGCGGCTGGCGCAGCTATGTCAGCGACAAGAAATTCTTTCTCGCGCCCGATGGCAACGAACATCCCGATCATGAACTGGCGGCTACCGTGCAAGCGTTGTACGCCCCGGCCAGTCTTGGCGAGCAACATGCGCAATGTGTTTATCCGGCGCGCAGCCGTTGGCTGAAAGCGCAGCTCAACCTGACCGATCTGCCGACGCCCGAGTGCGCCGAGTACAAAAAGTGGTTCAAGGATGTCTCGCCGCACAGCGCGGTGATGATCTTCCCGGCGGCTTATTTGAACAGTCCGTCATCGATGTTCGGCCACACCCTGCTGCGTATCGATCAGGCCGATGTGCAGGCCGACAAGACCTCGCTGCTCAGTTACGCGATCAACTTCGGCGCCTACATCGAAGGTTCGGACAACAGCATTCTTTACGCCTGGAAAGGCTTGATGGGCGGTTATCCCGGCCTGTTCGCACTGGTGCCGTATCAGGAAAAACTCTCCGAATACCGCAGCCTGGAAAACCGCGATCTGTGGGAATACCGATTGAATCTGACCCAGGAAGAAACCGCGCGCATGGTCGAGCATGTGTGGGAGTTGAAACAGATCCAGTTCGACTACTTTTTCTTCGATGAAAACTGCTCGTATCGCTTGCTTGAGTTACTGCAGGTCGCACGGCCAAGCCTGCGCCTGACCGAACAATTCCCATTGACCGCAATTCCCACCGATACCGTCAAAGCGGTGAAGGAAGCCGGGCTGGTGGAAAGTATCGAATACCGGCCATCCCGCGAGCGTGAATTGCTTAGCCGCGCCGAGCCATTGAACAGTGACGAACAGCAATGGGTGTTGAACGTCAGCGCCGATCAGCAGCGGTTGCAGGATCCGGCTTTCAAAGCCCTGCCACGCGCCCGTCAGGCGCTGATCATCGACGCGGCGTATCGCCTTGAGCGCTACCGCGCCAACGGTCAGGAGCGTGATCCGCAACGGGCGCAGCGCAGTTTCGAATTGCTGCGGGCGATCAACAAGAACCCCGCGCCCGAACTGGACATTCCACAACCGGGCCTGCCGGAAGACGGCCACGAATCGCGTACCTGGCAGGCCGGTCTCGGCACCCGTGGTGATCGTGCATTCGGTGAGTACGGTTTGCGCATGGCCTATCACGATCTCAACGACAACGCCGAAAGCTTCCCGCTCGGCGCGCAGATCGAAATTCTGCAGATGAAGTTGCGTCAGTACGAAGGCAATCACTGGCAGTTTCAGCAATTGGATCTGGCCACCATTCGTTCGCTGACTCCGCGTAATGAGTTGTTGCAGCCACTCTCGTGGCAGGTCACTGGTGGCCTGGAGCGCGTTCCGGGCAAGCATGATGACGAAACGCTGGTCAGCCACGTGAATGGTGGGGGTGGCGGTACGTGGGCGTTGAGTGACGATGTGCTGGGTTTTGCCCTCGGTACCGTGCGCGTTGAACACAACAATGACTTCGCCGAATTCGTCTCCCCGGCCGGCGGCTTCAATACCGGCGTGCTGTGGAAAAACCCGTTGGGCAATCTGAGCCTGGAAGCCAAGGGTGATTACTTCTTCAATGGCGAAGTGCGCCGCAGCCTGAGTTTGAATCAGCAGTGGGAGTTGTCGCGCAACCTTGGTTTGCGCCTCAGTGCGCAGCGTGAATTCAGCCACCTCGCCACGCCGGAAACCGAAGTCATGCTCGAAGTGAAGTGGTATCACTATTGATCCCGAACACAGCACAAACCAATGTGGGAGCGAGCTTGCTCGCGAAAGCGGTGGGTCAGTCGATATCAGAGTTGCCTGACACGACGCCTTCGCGAGCAAGCTCGCTCCCACAGGGGATTTGTGGTGTTAATGGATTTTTCACGGGGCTTCGACAGCCGTGTCATGAATCTCCTTCTAGACTTTCCCCATAAGCCGGACAACCGGCGCGGGAGAGTGCGATGTGGCGGTGTGCGGGCTTGCTGGGTGTTGTGTTGTTACTGGGCGGTTGCCAGACCACCCATGAAGACTTGATCGCCAAGGGTTATCCACCGGCCTTCGCCGACGGCTTCGATGACGGTTGCATCAGCGGTCGTCAGGCGGCCGGTTCGATCAGCGGCGAGTTTCGCAAGAACGTGCCGCGTTATCTCAAGGACAAGCAATACGCCGAAGGCTGGACCGATGGCTTTCGGCAGTGTCAGGCGATGCTGGAAAACAAGGGCCGCGAAGAGTATCGCAACGAAAACTGGGACGAGCGCGAACGCGCCTGGCAACAGCAGAAAGATCAGGACGCCGGGCGGGCTTATCGCTCGCAATAGGTCGTTTCCAGACATCCAGTGAAACCAAATGCCTGCGAGTATGGCCCAAACCTCATACGAGGAGGATTCCATGAGCCGTGCTTTCGTCAACGAAGACAACGCCGCCGCGCAAGCTGATCAGCCGGTCGAACGCCAAGTCAGTGACCAGCCCAATTACGTCACGCCGCAAGGGCTGGCGCAGTTGCAGGCGAAAGTCGCCGAACTGCAAACCCTGCATGCCGAACAATCGGCCAACGGTGAGCAGGCCGACAAGCAACGCTTGGCTGATCTGCAAAGGGATCTGCGTTATTTCAATCAACGCCTGAGCAGCGCACAAGTCGCGGTTGCCGCGACCTCTACCGACAAGGTGCAGATCGGCAGCTGGGTCACCTACGCCGATGAACACGACACCGAACGCCGGGTGCAACTGGTCGGCGAAGATCAGGCCGATGCCAGCAAAGGCCTGATCAATTGGGGTTCACCGCTGGGCCGGGCGCTGCTTGGCGCCCGACTCAATGACGAGGTGCTGTGGCAGCGCCCCGCCGGCGATCAAGTGATTGAAGTGATCCGCATCGAACCGGCTTAAACCACGCCCTGCGCCAGCATCGCGTCGGCGACTTTGACGAAACCGGCGATGTTCGCGCCTTTGACGTAGTTGATCCGGCCGTTCTCTTCGCCGTAATGCACGCAAGCGTGATGGATCGACTGCATGATCGCGTGCAACTTGCTGTCCACCTCGCCCGCCGTCCACAGCAGACGCATGGCGTTCTGCGACATCTCCAGACCGCTCACCGCGACGCCGCCAGCGTTGGACGCCTTGCCCGGGGCAAACAGAATACCGGCCTCGATAAAGATATCCACAGCTTCCAGCGTGGTCGGCATGTTCGCGCCTTCGGCCACGCACACGCAGCCATTGCGCAATAACGCGTGTGCGGCTTCAGCGTCGAGTTCATTCTGCGTGGCGCACGGCAGCGCGATGTCGCACGGCAACGACCACGGCAGCTGACCGGCGCGGAATTCCAGGCCGAATGCTGCGGCCAATTCGCTGATGCGTCCGCGTTTGACGTTTTTCAGCTCCAGCAACGCCAGCCATTGCTCTTCGCTCAACCCGGCCTCGCAGTACAGCGTGCCCTCGGAGTCGGACAGGGAAATCACCTTGCCGCCCAAATCCATGACCTTACGCGCGGCGTATTGCGCGACGTTGCCGGAACCGGAGATCGCCACACGTTTGCCTTCGACGGTCTGCTCGCGGCGCTTGAGCATTTCCTCAGCGAAGTAGACGCAGCCAAAACCGGTAGCTTCCGGACGAATCAGGCTGCCGCCGTAGGTCATGCCCTTGCCGGTGAGGACGCTGGTGAACTGGTTGCTCAAACGCTTGTATTGACCGAAGAGGAAACCGATCTCGCGTGCGCCAACGCCGATATCACCGGCCGGTACGTCAACATCGGCGCCGATGTGGCGATACAACTCGCTCATGAAAGCCTGGCAGAAACGCATGACTTCGGCGTCGCTCTTGCCCTTCGGATCGAAGTCGGCACCGCCCTTGCCGCCGCCCATGGGCAGCGAGGTCAGCGAGTTCTTGAAGGTCTGTTCGAAGGCGAGGAATTTCAGCACGCCTAGGTTCACCGAAGTATGGAAGCGCAAGCCGCCCTTGTACGGGCCGATGGCGCTGTTCATCTGGATGCGGAAACCGCGATTGACCTGGACTTTGCCCTGATCGTCGACCCACGACACGCGGAACACCACGGCACGCTCCGGCTCGCAGATGCGCTCCAGAATTCCCGAAGTCAGGTAGTGCGGATTGGCTTCGAGAAACGGCCACAGGCTGCGCAACACTTCTTCGACGGCCTGGTGGAATTCGGGCTGATCCGGGTCGCGTTTTTTCAAGCGGGCGAGGAAGGATTCGACGGATTCGATCATGGCAAAAGTCTCGGCAAATTTATTGTCGTTGGAGGAGATTGGGCCGGACTGTAACAAACGAAATGCGCACAGGAACAGAGCAAAATGTCGCAGTTATGAAATTAAATGGTGCACAGGATATAAATAAGGCGGTTTTTTAGCGGGTTTTGCACCTGAATGGTGAGACCAGATTTGAGAGCTGCACCAAAAGTTATACCGCCTTCGCGAGCAAGCTCGCTCCCACATTTGAAATGCGTTCCCCTGTGGGAGCGAGCTTGCTCGCGAAGGGTGCGACTCGGTAAACCTGACAAAAACCGGGCAAAAAAAACGGAGCCCGAAGGCTCCGCTCTTTTTGCAACCAACCCGAATCAGGCCAGTTTCTTGTGACGTACCCGGTGTGGCTGGGCAGCCGCTTCGCCGAGGCGCTTTTTACGATCAGCTTCGTACTCGGTGTAGTTACCTTCGAAGAAGATAGCTTGCGAATCGTCTTCGTACGCCAGGATGTGGGTGGCCACGCGGTCAAGGAACCACCGATCGTGAGAGATCACAATGGCGGCGCCCGGGAAGTCCAGCAGGGCTTCTTCCAGGGAACGCAGGGTTTCAACGTCGAGGTCGTTGGACGGTTCGTCGAGCAGCAGGACGTTGCCGCCCTCCTTCAGGGTCAGCGCCAGGTGCAGACGACCGCGCTCACCGCCGGACAGATCCTTGACGAACTTCTGCTGGTCGCCGCCCTTGAAGTTGAAGCGACCGACGTAGGTGCGCGACGGGATCTCGTAGTTGCCGATGCGGATCTGGTCGGAACCGTCGGAGATTTGCTGGAACACAGTCTTGCTGCCATCGAGGTCATCGCGGCTCTGATCGACGCAAGCCAGTTGCACGGTTTCGCCGACTTCGATGCTGCCCGAATCCGGTGTTTCCTTGCCCATCAGCATGCGGAACAGGGTCGACTTACCGGCACCGTTACCACCGATCACACCGACGATGGCGCCTTTCGGCATCGCGAACGACAGGTTGTCGATCAGCACGCGATCGCCGTAGCCCTTGGTGACGTTCTTGAATTCGATGACCTTGTCACCCAGGCGCGGACCGGCGGGGATGTAGATCTCGTTGGTTTCGCTGCGCTTCTGGAATTCCTGCGATTGCATTTCTTCGAAGCGTTGCAGACGTGCCTTAGATTTCGACTGGCGGGCCTTCGCGCCTTTGCGCACCCACTCCAGTTCTTCCTTCATGGCTTTTTCGTGAGCCGACTGCTGCTTGGATTCAGCGGCCAGACGATCGGACTTGGCTTCGAGCCAACCCGAGTAGTTGCCCTCGTAAGGAATGCCCGCGCCGCGGTCGAGTTCGAGAATCCAGCCAGCGACGTTGTCGAGGAAGTAACGGTCGTGCGTGATCGCTACCACGGTGCCCGGGAAGTCGTGCAGGAAGTGCTCCAGCCACGCAACCGAATCGGCGTCCAAGTGGTTGGTTGGTTCGTCGAGCAGCAGCATGTCTGGCGCGGACAGCAGCAGACGGCACAGGGCCACACGACGTTTTTCACCACCGGAGAGGAATTCGACCTTGGCGTCCCACGCCGGCAAACGCAGTGCGTCGGCGGCCACTTCCAGTTGACGATCGAGGTTGTGACCGTCGCTGGCTTGCAGGATCGCTTCGAGCTTGGCTTGCTCGGCTGCCAGTTTGTCGAAGTCGGCGTCTTCTTCAGCGTAAGCCGCGTAGACCTCGTCCAGGCGCGCCTGGGCGTTCTTGATCACGCTGACCGCTTCCTCGACCACTTCACGCACGGTCTTGGTAGGATCAAGTTGTGGCTCTTGTGGCAGATAACCGATGTTCAGGTCCGGCATCGGACGGGCTTCGCCCTCGAACTCGGTGTCGACGCCAGCCATGATTTTCAGCAGCGTGGACTTACCCGAACCGTTGAGGCCGAGTACGCCGATCTTGGCGCCGGGGAAGAACGACAACGAAATGTTTTTGAGAATTTCCCGCTTCGGCGGAACAACTTTGCCCAGCCGATGCATGGTGAAGACGTATTGAGCCATGGAGAACCTTGGGTCAGTGACAGATGAATGATTGCAGCGCAGGCGATGCCCGGCCAGACCATGCGCGTCGTTCACTTGATGGTTATCAATGCGTGCGCGCTGAAAAAGTCTGAGTCTAGGAGCTGGAACGCTCCCGCGTAACCGGCAAAGCTACCTTAATGACGGAAGGCAGTCCAGCCGCACGGGGCTGGCACTTCGCCACGACTCAAGGCATGCTAGCCGCCCTTTGGGCGTCCGGCTTATAGTGCACGTCGCGCCAGTCCAGCCAAATCGCAGGATCACAGCTTGTCCAATGTCACTCCGCCAGCCTCTGTGAGCAGCACCCCACCGGCGCCCGGCTCGTCCCTGCGCGGTACATTAAAGGGTGCGCTGGCGACGCTCGTGCTTTTGTTGCTGGCGTTGCTGTTCTGGCAACTGCTCGATCAACTGCGCGAAACCCAGAAAAACCAGCGTCAGTACACCATCGATTACACCGCAGACCTCGCCTCGCAGGTCAGCCTGAACATGGCGCTGAACGCGCAAATCGCCCTCAATCTGCTACCGATCGTCGAACAACCGCAATCAGCCGACGAACAGCAGGTGCTATTGCGCAAGCTCCAGCAATCCTTGCCTGACCTGCGTAGCCTGGCCCTGCTCACCCCTTCCGGCAAAATCATCAGCGACAGTGACGACAACAGCCACGACGCCAGCTACCTCACCGAACTGGTGCGCCGCAGCCGTGCACAGGCGCATTACTTCAGCAACGCCGACGACGGTTCTGTGGTGCATCTGTTATTGCATCAGGCCAGCGGCAGCACGCGCGGTTATTGGGCATTGCGCCTGACCCCGACGTTCTTCGACTCGCTGACCAAACAGGGCGAAACCGGCATCCGCCCGTTGTGGCTGGTGGAAAACCGCCTCAACCATCAGATCATCAGCCGCGACGAAGCGCAGCCTTCGGCCAGGGCCGGCGTCTTGAGTCCGGACGACATGGCCAACACCGTGCTGACCGTGCCGCTGAGCAGCAGCGACTGGCAGTTGCGTGGCCTGTTCGACCGCCAGCGCGTGCTCGAAGAACTGCTGCCGGCGTTCATCGGCAAATGCCTGCTGGGCCTGGCGTTCTCGATGCTGCCGGTGATTGCGCTGTTGAACATGCGCCGCCGCCAGCGCCAGTTGCATGAAGGCCGCCGGCGTTATCAGGACATTTTCGAAGGCACTGGCGTGGCCCTCTGTGTGCTGGACCTGTCCGGTCTGAAGCAGGTGTTCGACAAAGCGCAGATCCAGACCAGCGACCAGCTCAAGGCCTGGCTCGACCAACCGCAGCAACGCCAGCAATTGTTACAGGAGCTGCGCGTCACCGAGGTCAACCAGGTGGCGCTGCAACTGCTCAATGTCAATTCCTGCGAGCACGCCTGGCAATTGCTGATCGACGGCCATCCGCACCGCCATTGCGCCATTGGCAATCAAGTGCTCGACGCCGTCCTGCAGCAACAAAAGCAGCTGGAACTGGAAATCAAACTGCCGGACATCAATGGCCGCGACCAGCACCTGTGGATGGTGTTGCGTCTGCCGACCGAGCAGCACGACTACAAAGCCGTGATCCTCAGCATCAACGACATCACCAGCCGCAAGCTGATCGAACTGTCGCTGCTCGAACGCGAGGGCTTCTGGTCGGACGTGGTGCGCACCGTGCCGGATCATCTGTACGTGCAGGACGTGATCAGCCAGCGGATGATTTTCAGCAACCACCACCTCGGCCAGACCCTCGGCTACAACCGCACCGAACTGCACCAGATGGGCGAGTATTTCTGGGAAATCCTCCTGCACCCGGAAGACGCCGACTATTACCATCGTTCGCGGCAGATGCAGCGTCACGCCGGTTACAGTCAGTTGCTCCAGTGCCAGTTGCGTTTCCGCCATCGCGACGGCAAATGGCGGCGTTTCGATATTCGCGAACAGGCGCTGGCCCGCGACAAACACGATCAGGTCACGCGGATCATCGGCGTGGCCAAAGACATCACCGAACAGATCGAAGCGAGTGAATCGCTGCGCGACAGCGAGCAGCGCTATCGCATGCTCGCCGAAAGTATCAGCGACGTGATTTTCTCCACCGACAGCAAGCTCTCGCTGAACTACGTCAGCCCGTCGGTGCAGGCGGTGCTGGGTTATGACGCTGAATGGATTTTCCAGAACGGCTGGCAATCGACCATCGCCAACCCGCAGCAACTGAGCGGCATCTACACGCTGATGGATCGGGTCAGCAAGGCGCTGGACAAACCCGAGCAACTGGCGGTGTTGCGCAATCAGGTGCAGACGCAAATGTTCCTGTTCGACTGCCTGCGCGCCGATGGCCGCAAGATCCCGATCGAACTGCGTCTGGTGCTGGTATGGGACGAACATGGCGCGTTTGAAGGCGTGCTCGGTGTCGGTCGCGACATCAGTCAGCAGCGCCGCGCCGAGAAAGACCTGCGCATGGCTGCCACCGTATTCGAGCACTCGACCTCGGCGATTCTGATCACCGACCCGGCCGGTTACATCGTTCAGGCCAACGAGGCTTTCAGCCGCGTCAGCGGTTACGCGGTGAGCGAAGTGCTCGACCAGTTGCCGAACATGCTCACCGTCGATGAGCAACAGGACGCGCACCTGCGGTATGTGCTCAAGCAATTGCACCAGCACAACACCTGGGAGGGCGAAGTCTGGATGAAGCGGCGTAATGGCGAGCATTACCCGGCGTGGGTCGGCATCACCGCGGTGCTCGACGACGAGGGCGATCTGGCCAGTTATGTGTGCTTCTTCAGCGACATCAGCGAACGCAAGGCCAGCGAACAGCGCATTCACCGCCTCGCCTACTACGACGCCCTGACCCACTTGCCGAACCGCACGTTGTTCCAGGATCGCCTGCACACCGCGCTGCAATCGGCCGAGCGGCAAAAGTCATGGGTGGTGCTGATGTTCCTCGACCTCGACCGTTTCAAACCGATCAACGACTCCCTCGGCCACGCCGCCGGCGACCGCATGTTGAAAGACATGGCCACGCGCCTGCTGGCCTGCGTCGACGATGACGACACCGTGGCGCGCATGGGCGGCGACGAATTCACACTCTTGCTGCAACATCGCTCCAGCCGCGAAATGGCGCTGAACCGGGCGATTCATGTCGCCGAGCAGATCCTCGGCAGCCTGGTGCGGCCATTCGTGCTTGAAGGCCGCGAGTTCTTCGTCACCGCCAGTATCGGCATCGCCCTGAGTCCGCAGGACGGCAACGAACTCAGCCAGTTGATGAAGAACGCCGACACGGCGATGTACCACGCCAAGGAGCGCGGCAAGAACAACTTCCAGTTCTATCAGGCCGACATGAACGCCAGTGCGCTGGAGCGTCTGGAGCTGGAAAGCGACTTGCGCCACGCCTTGGAGCAGAACGAATTCGTCCTGTATTACCAGCCGCAATTCAGCGGCGACGGCAAACGCCTGACCGGCGCCGAGGCGCTGTTGCGCTGGCGTCATCCGCGCCGTGGACTGGTGCCGCCGGGGGATTTCATTCCGGTGCTGGAAGAGCTCGGTCTGGTGGTGGACGTTGGCGACTGGGTGATCAGCGAGGCTTGCCGCCAACTGAAGACCTGGCACCAGAACCGTGTGCGTGTACCGAAGGTCTCGGTGAACATCTCCGCACGGCAGTTCTCCGACGGCCAGCTCGGCACACGTATCGCGACGATCCTGCGCGAAACCGGCCTGCCGCCGGCGTGTCTGGAACTGGAGCTGACCGAAAGTATTCTGATGCGCGAAGTCAGCGAAGCGATGCAGATTCTCGCCGGGCTGAAAAACCTCGGCCTGAGCATCGCGGTCGATGACTTCGGCACTGGTTATTCATCGCTGAACTACCTCAAGCAATTCCCGATCGACGTGCTGAAGATCGACCGCACGTTTGTCGATGGCTTGCCGTCGGGTGAGCAGGATGCGCAGATTGCCCGGGCGATCATTGCCATGGCGCACAGCCTGAATCTGGCGGTGATCGCCGAGGGTGTGGAAACCCATGAACAACTGGACTTCCTGCGTGAGCATGGTTGCGATGAGGTTCAGGGCTATCTGTTCGGGCGGCCGATGCCGGCGGGGCGGTTCGAGGCGCAGTTCAGCAATGACGCGCTCTTTATGTTCGACTGAAGATCGGCGGCGCGACCGAAAAGATCGCAGCCTTCGGCAGCTCCTACAAGGATTGATGTCGGTCACAGTATTCGGGATCAGCTCGGATTACTGTAGGAGCTGCCGAAGGCTGCGATCTTTTGAGGCCGGCACAATCACCATCTATCTGCGCATGAACGCCACTTGTCTGCGACATGATGTCGTTTCATATGCCATCCAAAACCCATTGGGTTAGAATGCCCCCCTTTTCTGCCCCCGATCCTTGAGGACCGCCATGTTCAGCCGTGATTTGACTATTGCCAAGTACGACGCCGACCTTTTTGCCGCCATGGAGCAAGAAGCTCAGCGCCAGGAAGAACACATTGAGCTGATCGCTTCGGAAAACTACACCAGCCCAGCGGTGATGGAAGCTCAAGGCTCGGTCCTGACCAACAAGTACGCTGAAGGCTACCCAGGCAAGCGTTACTACGGTGGTTGCGAGTACGTCGACATCGTTGAACAACTGGCCATCGACCGCGCCAAGGAACTGTTCGGCGCCGATTACGCCAACGTTCAGCCGCACGCCGGTTCGCAAGCCAACGCCGCTGTTTACCTGGCCCTGCTGCAAGGCGGCGACACCATTCTGGGCATGAGCCTGGCTCACGGTGGTCACCTGACCCACGGCGCCAGCGTTTCCTCCTCCGGCAAGCTGTACAACGCCGTACAGTACGGCATCGACGCCAACGGCCTGATCGACTACGACGAAGTCGAGCGTCTGGCGGTTGAGCACAAGCCGAAAATGATCGTGGCCGGTTTCTCTGCCTACTCGCAGATTCTCGACTTCCCGCGTTTCCGCGCCATCGCTGACAAAGTCGGCGCTTACCTGTTCGTCGACATGGCTCACGTCGCCGGTCTGGTCGCCGCTGGCGTCTACCCGAACCCGGTGCCTTTCGCTGACGTCGTGACCACCACCACGCACAAGACCCTGCGCGGTCCACGTGGCGGCCTGATCCTGGCTCGCGCCAACGCCGACATCGAGAAGAAACTGAACTCCGCGGTATTCCCGGGCGCCCAGGGTGGCCCGCTGGAGCACGTGATCGCCGCCAAGGCAATCTGCTTCAAGGAAGCGCTGCAGCCTGAGTTCAAGGCTTACCAGGAACAAGTGGTGCTGAACGCCCAGGCCATGGCCGAAGTGTTCATCGAGCGCGGTTTCGACGTGGTTTCCGGTGGTACCAAGAACCACCTGTTCCTGCTGTCGCTGATCAAGCAGGACATCTCCGGTAAAGACGCCGACGCCGCTCTGGGCAAAGCGTTCATCACCGTGAACAAGAACTCCGTGCCAAACGATCCACGCTCGCCGTTCGTCACTTCCGGCCTGCGTTTCGGTACTCCGGCTGTGACCACTCGTGGCTTCAAGCAAGCCGAGTGCAAAGAGCTGGCCGGCTGGATCTGCGACATCCTGGCTGACCTGAACAACGAAGCGGTGATCGACGCCGTTCGTGAGAAAGTCAAAGCCATCTGCAAGAAACTGCCGGTATACGGCGCTTGATGCGACGCTAAACCCGCAGCATGAAAAACCGGCCAAGTGATTGGCCGGTTTTTTTTCGCCTGAATTTTTTCAAACGCGTGAACCGCTCAAGAATGGGACTCACCGCACAACTGGTCAGACCGGTCATGCCAATTCGTCATTTTTAACTTGCGGTCATCGAAAATCAGCGCCTAGACTGCGCCTGCACTGGACATACCGGTAAGACCACAATAATTAAGTCCTGAATCTGATGTGCTCCGCACACGGCAGCCAGGACACCGACCAGGATTCCTCCCATGCTCAGATGGTGCTCGCGTTCAATCTTCCTCCAAGTGGTTCTCGGACTGGTGCTCGGCATCGTCTGCGGGCTGACCCTTCCTGAATACTCGGCCCAGCTCAAACCGCTCGGCGACGGTTTCATCAAACTGATCAAGATGCTCATCGGCCTGATCGTGTTCTGCGTGGTGGTCAGCGGTATCAGCGGCGCGGGCGATCTGAAGAAGGTCGGGCGCATCGGCCTCAAGTCGGTGATCTACTTTGAAGTGCTGACCACCATCGCTTTGGTGATCGGCCTGGTCTTCGCCTTCAGCACCGGCATCGGCAGCGGCGCGAATATCCATCTCGAGCAACTGTCTGCGGCCGACATGGGCGATCTCGCCGAACGCAGCCAGCACATGCACACCACCACGCAGTTCCTGATGGACCTGATTCCGACCTCGGTGATCGGCGCCTTCGCTGACAACAACATCCTGCAAGTGCTGCTGTTTTCGGTGCTGTTCGGTAGCGCGTTGAATCTGGTCGGCGAAGCAGCTTCCGGGATCTCGCGCCTGATCAACGAACTGAGCCATGTGATCTTCCGCATCATGGGCATGATCGTGCGTCTGGCGCCCATCGGCGTGTTCGGCGCCATCGCTTTCACCACCAGCAAATATGGCCTCGACTCCCTGCAACATCTGGGTAGCCTGGTCGGTTTGTTCTACCTGACCTGCATCGCCTTCGTCAGCGTGATTCTCGGTCTGGTGATGCGTGCTTCCGGCCTGCGCATGTGGCCGCTGTTGAAGTATCTGCGTGAAGAACTGCTGATCGTCATGGGCACCGCCTCGTCCGACGCCGTGCTGCCACAGATCATGCGCAAACTCGAACACCTCGGCATTGGCAGCTCGACCGTAGGCCTGGTGATTCCGACCGGCTACTCGTTCAACCTCGACGGTTTCTCGATCTACCTGACCCTGGCCATCGTGTTCATTGCCAATGCCACCGGCACGCCGCTGGCCATGACCGACCTGCTGACCATTCTGCTGGTATCGCTGATCACTTCCAAAGGCGCCCACGGTATTCCCGGGTCGGCCCTGGTGATTCTGGCGGCCACGCTGACAGCGATTCCGGCGATCCCGGTGGTCGGTCTGGTGCTGGTGTTGGCGGTGGACTGGTTCATGGGCATCGGCCGGGCACTCACCAATCTCATCGGCAACTGCGTCGCCACGGTTGCGATCGCCCGTTGGGAAAAAGACATCGACGTACAACGCGCCAACAAAGTACTCAGCGGTCAGCAGGGCTACACCTTTCAGCCGCGTAAACCAGCAACTCCGGCGCACCAGCAGGAGTTCTGATTTCAACCCTATCGGCGCTGCCGCAAGTGGCGATCTTTTGATCCCGGTTTGCGGCGCCCCTTTGGGCACATGGAGCAAGACAAGTGATTACCACATCAACCGTCGTCAACTCAGTCGTAGAAAAACTGCGCGCCGCATTGGCCCGCGGCCAGTGGCGCTCCGGCGACATGCTGCCGGGCCAGCGTGAACTGGCCGAGCAACTGGGCATCAGTCGCCCGAGCTTGCGTGAAGCGGTGATCGTCCTGGAAACCCTGGGCCTGGTGCGTTCGATGCCGGGCAAAGGCGTGGTCGTGCTCGACGCGCAAATCGGCGACAGCCAGAGCCACGACAGCGCAGTCGCCGGGGCCAGCCTCGAAGACGTGCTGCAACTGCGTTACACCCTCGAGCCGTTCATCGTCGGTCTGGTGGCGCAGTCGATCAGCAGCAAGGAAGTCGGCCAGTTGCGCCTGACCCTGATGGACATGCGCGAAGCCCTTGAAGCCGGCGACAGCGAAGCCGGAGTCAACGCCTACATCGCCTTCCACGAAGAGCTGTTCACCCTGACCTCGAATCCGATCTTCCAGAGTGTGGTGCAACAGACCAGCAATGCCCTCAAGCAGAGCGCTGAAGTGCTGCGCAACTCACCGGAACATCTGGCCGAACGGCTGGAAGAAAACGAAGCCGTGGTGCGCGCCATCCGCAGCAAGAACAGCGCCCAGGCCAGCGCCGAAATGCGCCGGCACATTTTGCGCGAAGGTCACCGCATGGGCATTGAGCTGAATATCCCGGAAGACAACCTGAGTCGCTGATTTCTATTGGAGACAGGCTATGAACAGTTTCGCTTCACCCTCGCATGCTCAGCCGACTGCCACGCCCCTGCCCTTTTCCCGGCTGCGGGCGCCGGTGGAGGATCTTTATCCGCGACTGTTGGATGCGATTCTCGAACAGCGCATCAATCCAGAAAGCCGCTTCACCGAAGACAGTTTGAAAGAGATGTTCTGTGTCAGTCGCGCCGATGTGCGCCGGGTGCTGACGCAGCTGTCGCTTGAGCAGGTCATTGTGCTGCGGGCCAATCATCGGCCGCGTGTCGCCGCACCTGATCGGGAGCAGACGCGGCAGGCTCTGCATGCGCGGCGACTGGCCGAAAGCACATTGGTGCGTCTGGCGTGTCAGCGCCCGCAGGCTGAAGGGTTGAAACGCTTGCGCGGGTTGATCGAGCGCGAGCGTCAGGCGGTTGAGCAGGATCGGCGTGGGGCTGCGATTCGCTTGTCGGGGGAATTTCATCTGCACTTGGCGCAGATGGCGGGGAATGCGCCGTTGGCGCATTTTTTGGGCAGTCTTGTGCCGCTTACATCACTGGCGATTGCGCGAAGTGAGGGCCTGACGCATAGCTGTTGCGCTTGGAAGGAGCATTTGGCGTTGGTGGAAGCAGTGGAGCGAGGCGATGCTTCCAAGGCTGGCATGCTGATGAATCGGCATTTGGATCTTCTTGAACAGGCACTGCTCGGTTCAGACCTTGAGCATTGTGCTGTCGGTTAGATCGCCTTCGCGAGCAGGCTCGCTCCTACATTTGAAATGCGTTCCCCTGTAGGAGTGAGCCTGCTCGCGATGGCGTCATTACGGGCACCGAAAGCCCATCAGGCAGAAACCACTCTGGCAAACCCCGCCCGAATCTTCTCTTCCGGCAAATCATCAGCAATAAACACAATCACGCTTTCCCGCGCCTCGCCCTCGGCCCATTCGGTGTCCCAGTCGAAACCATAAAGCTTCAACACGCCCTGAAACACCAAGCGCCGATCCTCACCGGCAATGTTCAGCACGCCTTTGTAACGCAGCAACTGCTTGCCGTGTTCCTCGAGCAGTTCATTCATGAACTCGCTGAGCTGATCGATATCCAGCGGCTGATCGGTGCGCAATACCAGACTGGAAATACGATCAATCGACGGCGCCTTGCTCACCGGACGCAAGCTCAAACCACCGCCGAGATCAGCATTGAGGTTGAACCCGCGCACATCCAGCAGTTCTGCTAGATCGATGTTGCCGTGTTCAACCACACGGACTGGCGCCCGGCGATTGATTCGCGTCAGGCGTTCGCTCAGTGCGTTGAACGTGGCTTCGTCGACCAGATCGGTCTTGCTCACCAGCAAGCGGTCGGCAAAACCGATCTGCGCCTGGGCAATGGTTTGGGTCAGGTGCACATCCGCGTGCGCCGCATCGACCAGGGTGATGATGCCGTCGAGCAGGTAACGCTCGCGCAGTTCTTCGTCGATGAAAAAGGTCTGCGCCACCGGGGCTGGATCGGCCAGCCCGGTGCACTCGATCACCAGACGGTCGAACGCAATTTCACCGCTGTCCAGCCGTTCTAGCAGCAGGTACAAGGCTTTGGTCAGATCAGTGTGAATGGTGCAGCAGACGCAGCCGTTGGCCAGGGTCATGACTTGCACCGGCTCATCACCCAACAACTGAGTGTCGATGCCGGCATCGCTGAATTCGTTTTCGATCACGGCGATTTTCAGGCCGTGCTCGGCTTTCAGAATATGGCGCAGCAAAGTGGTCTTGCCGGCGCCGAGGAAACCGCTGAGTACCGTTACAGGTATGGGAGAAGACAAAACAGATCCCCTTCACAAAATGAATGAACAACACAAAAACAACTGTGGGAGCGAGCCTGCTCGCGAAGGGGTCGTGTCAGTCGACATCATTGCTCGATGACACACCGCTTTCGCGAGCAGGCTCGCTCCCACAGGGGATTACCTTAACCGCAGGCTGTCAGCTCAACAGCACTTCGGCCCACCCTTGCCACCGTAACGGGCTTCCTGACGTTCGCGAAAGAACATCTCGTAGCTCATCACCGGTTTGTCCGGGTGCTTGGTTTGCATATGCTCGACGTAGGTGTCGTAGTCGGGCATGCCGACCATCAGGCGCGCGGCCTGACCGAGGTATTTACCGAGGCGACTCAGGTCATTGAACATGGTGCAATCCTCTGGTTACGCATCCGGCAGGGCCTGGAATGGCGATTCTTTATCCGTACGCTCTTTTTTGCCCCAAGCGGCGATGCCGACCTTGAGCGCGTAGAACAGGATGCTGAAGACCACGAACAGGAACAGCGCGGTGAGCGTTGCGTTGGTGTAAGCGTTGAAGATCACGTGCTGCATCTGCTCGACGCTTTTTGCCGGTGCCAGCACCTGACCATTGGCCAGCGCATCGCTGTACTTTTTGGCCAGCGACAGGAAGCCGATCGCCGGGTTGGCATCGAACAGCTTGATGAAGCCTGCGGTCGTGGTGCAAATCAGCAGCCAGGTAGCCGGCAACAGGGTGACCCAAATGTAGCGCTGACGCTTCATCTTGATCAGCACCACGGTGCCCAGCATCAGCGCAATACCGGCCAGCATCTGGTTAGAGATACCGAACAGTGGCCACAGGGTGTTGATGCCGCCCAGTGGATCGATTACGCCCTGATACAGCAACCAGCCCCACATCGCCACACAACCGGCGGTGGCGATCAGGTTGGCAGTCCACGATTCGGTGCGCTTCAGCGCCGGCACGAAGGAGCCGAGCAAGTCCTGCAGCATGAAACGTCCGGCACGAGTGCCCGCATCCACAGCCGTCAGAATGAACAGCGCTTCGAACAGGATCGCAAAGTGGTACCAGAACGCCATGGTGTTTTCACCCGGCAGGACACTGTGCAGGATCTGCGCGATACCGACCGCCAGGGTCGGCGCACCACCGGCACGGGCCAGGATGGTGGTTTCACCAATGTCATGCGCCACCGCTTGCAGCGCTTCCGGCGTGATCGCAAAGCCCCAGCTGGAAACTACTTGCGCAACCGATGCCACGTCACTGCCAACCACGGCAGCCGGGCTGTTCATGGCGAAGTACACGCCTGGCTCGATCACCGACGCGGCAACCATGGCCATGATGGCGACGAACGACTCCATCAGCATGCCGCCGTAACCGATGTAACGGGCGTTGGTTTCGTTATCCAGCAGCTTCGGCGTGGTGCCCGAAGAAATCAGTGCGTGGAAACCCGATACCGCACCGCAAGCGATGGTGATGAACAGGAACGGGAACAGACCGCCCTTCCACACCGGACCAGTGCCGTCGACAAACTGGGTCAGCGCCGGCATTTTCAGCTCGGGCATGGTCACCAGAATACCGATCGCCAGGGCGATGATGGTGCCGATCTTGAGGAAGGTGGAGAGGTAGTCACGCGGTGCCAGAATCAGCCAGACCGGCAGCGACGCCGCGACGAAACCGTAACCGACCAGCATCCAGGTAATCTGCACGCCAGTGAAGGTGAACGCCTTGGCCCACACCGGATCAGCAGCAATCTGCCCGCCGAGCCAGATCGAACCGAGCAGCAGCAACACGCCGACTACGGAAATTTCGCCGATGCGACCCGGGCGGATGTAGCGCATGTAAATGCCCATGAACATCGCGATCGGGATGGTTGCCATCACGGTGAAGATGCCCCATGGGCTCTCGGCCAGCGCTTTAACCACGATCAATGCCAGCACCGCGAGGATGATGATCATGATCAGGAAGCAGCCGAACAAGGCGATGGTGCCGGGCACGCGGCCCATTTCTTCACGCACCATGTCGCCCAGGGAACGGCCGTTGCGCCGGGTCGACATGAACAGAACCATGAAGTCCTGCACCGCGCCCGCCAGCACCACGCCGGCAATCAGCCAGAGCGTGCCGGGCAAGTAGCCCATCTGCGCCGCCAATACCGGGCCGACCAGAGGTCCTGCGCCAGCGATCGCCGCGAAGTGGTGACCGAAAAGAATGTGTTTGTTGGTCGGCACATAGTCCAGACCGTCGTTGTTGAGCACGGCGGGGGTGGCCCGACGCGGGTCCAGTTGCATCACATTGTTAGCGATGAACAGGCTGTAGTAACGATACGCAACAAGATAAATGGCCACGGCAGCGACCACGATCCACAAGGCGTTGATCGCCTCGCCGCGGCGCAATGCCACTACGCCCAGGGCGCACGCTCCTACGATTGCCAGCACTAGCCAGGGTAAGTGGCGTAGCAGGCTATTATTATTTTTCATTTTATTATTCCAGCCAGGGTGGACAAGAAAGACAGCCACCCCGAGTTTAGCGCTTACGGCGCCAAAGGTCATACCCCGACGTTGGTCTAGACGCTTTAGCGATTGGCTGGCGCCCGCATTCGCGGTCTATAGTCAGCGAACCTTCATGAGGATTGCGCCATGAGCGAGCACCCAGCCAACCGTCGTCGCTTCAAACGTATTGCGTTCGATGCCAGAACCGAGCTGAGTCAGGGCCAGTTCATCTGGCCAGTGAAGTTGATTGATCTGTCGCTCAAAGGGCTGCTGATCGAACGGCCGGAGCCGTGGTTGGGGGATGCGGAGAAGGATTTTTTTGTCGACATTCATCTGAGCGATGACACCGATATCGAGATGGATGTGCATCTGGCACATGAGGAGAACGGCCAGTTGGGTTTTGTCTGCCGGCATATCAGTCTGGAATCGATCCAGCGGTTGCGGCGTTTGATCGAGTTGAACCTGGCCGATCCGCAAGAGCTGGAACGCGAATTGGGCGCCCTGATCGAGATCTAGAATCCACCAAAGATCAAATGTAGGAGTGAGCCTGCTCGCGATAGCGTTTTTACATTCAACACTTCAGTTGGCTGATGTACCGCTATCGCGAGCAGGCTCACTCCTACAGGGGTCGGTGGTTTATTCGAAGAGGGCGTCGAGGGCCTGTTCGAGGCGGGTCACGGCGATGATCTGCAAGCCCGGAGGCGATTCCTTCGGCGCATTGCCCTTCGGCACGATCGCCCGCTTGAAGCCATGCTTGGCCGCTTCCTTCAGACGCTCCTGCCCGCTCGGCACCGGGCGCACTTCACCAGACAGCCCGACCTCACCAAACACCAACAGATCATGCGGCAACGGCCGATTGCGCAGGCTCGACATCACCGCCGCCATCAACGCCAGATCCGATGCCGTCTCCAGCACCTTCACCCCACCGACCACGTTGAGGAACACATCCTGATCGTGAGTCGGAATGCCGCCATGGCGATGCAAAACCGCGAGCAACATCGCCAAACGGTTCTGATCCAGCCCCAGCGTTACCCGACGCGGGTTGGCCAGATGACTGTCATCGACCAGTGCCTGCACTTCCACCAGCATCGGTCGAGTACCCTCCCACGTCGCCATCACCACACTGCCGGGGACTTCTTCCTGAGCGCGAGTGAGAAAAATCGCCGAAGGGTTGGAGACTTCTTTCAACCCCTTGTCGGTCATGCCGAACACACCGAGTTCGTTAACGGCGCCGAAACGGTTTTTCACCGCACGCAGCAAACGCAAACGCCCATCGGATTCACCTTCGAAATACAGCACGGTGTCGACCATGTGCTCGAGAACGCGAGGACCCGCCAGCGCGCCTTCCTTGGTGACGTGGCCGACGAGGAAAATCGCCGTACCACTTTGCTTGGCGTAACGCACCAGCAACGCCGCACTCTCGCGCACTTGCGATACGCCGCCAGGTGCCGATTGCAGCTGTTCGGTGAAGATCGTCTGGATCGAGTCGATCACCATCACCTTGGGCTTTTCCTGACGGGCCGTGGCGATGATGGTTTCGATGCAGGTTTCAGTCATCACCCGCAGTTGATCCTGGGGCAAGCCGAGGCGCCGGGCGCGCATGGCCACTTGCTGCTGGGATTCTTCGCCAGTGACATAAAGGGCCGGCATGCTCTTGGCGAGATTGCACAGGGTCTGCAACAGGATCGTCGATTTGCCGATGCCAGGATCACCGCCGATCAGCACCACCGAGCCATCGACCAGACCGCCACCGAGGACCCGATCCAGTTCACCGGACGCGGTGGAGAAACGCGGAATCTCTTCGATGCTGACTTCGGCCAGGGTCTTGATCTGCGCCTGCTGCCCGGCCCAGCCGGTGCGCCCGGTCGGCGCCGTGGCACCACCGCTCTCGATCATGGTTTCAGTCAGGGTATTCCAGGCGCCGCACTCGCCGCACTGGCCCGCCCACTTGGGAAAGGTTGCGCCGCACTCAGTGCAGCCGTACATGCGCTTGGCCTTGGCCATCTGGATCCCCCGGCAAAAACCGCGATGATAACGCAGCCAACGCTCAGCGCGGCGCGACGGTGCGGATTTCGCCGTTGGCCAGACGCGCGGCGCTATTGCCCAGCGGGTCTTGGGCATTGAGGTCGGCGCCCTTGGCCTTGAGCCCATCGAGCAATTCCAGGCGCTTGAACAATCCGGCGTACATGGCTGCCGTCTGCCCGGCACCATTACGCTGATCGGGGCTGCAATCGGTGGCCATCAAGCGACGGGCGATCTGTAGTTCACCTTTGAAAATCGCCCCCATCAGCGCGGTGTTGCCGCGTTGATCTTGCGCACAGGCATCGGCGCCGGCAGCGAGTAACCGCTCCACCGCCGGCGCTTGACCGTGATAAGCCGCGAGAATCAGCGCGGTGTAGCCTTTGCTGTCGCGGGTATCGAGGGAATAGCCGGACTCGATAAAGGTGTCGAGCATCGGCACGTCACCGCGCCGGGCGGCATCGAAATAGTAATCCTGCAACTGTGCCTTGATCGCCTCAGGGCTTTGCCCGGCCTGCGCTGTAAAGGACAGGCAGGCGAGTAACAGCAAGAGATAGGAACGCATAAACACTCTCCTTGGACAGAACGGGGCCCGAATCAGGCCCCGCGCTGCACGGCGTCGAGATCAGTCGGCGAGTTTGGCTGCCAACGCCTTGACCCGGCTCAGGTCACCCTTGGCCACTTTGGTCACACCAGTCCCGTATTCCGGGTCGGCCTTATAAAGGAAGGACAGGATGATGTGCTTGCTCTCGTCATCGGTGGTCGCCAGTGAGCCGCCGAAGCTGTCGATCAGGTCCTGACGCTCCTGCTGGCTGAACGAGCGATACAGATCACCGGCTTGCTTGAAGTTCTGCTCACGCTGGATCTTCGCCTGCTGCGTGCTGCCCGACAGCGCCGCCTGGCTGTAACGCGCACTTGGCGTCTCATCACGGGTTTGCAGTCGGCTCGGCTGATAGTTCACGCCGCTGTTGCTGGCGCCGAAGTTCATCGCGCCATCCTGATTGCCATTATTCACGGCAACTTTCGGCGCATTGATCGGCAACTGCAGCGCATTGGCACCCAGGCGATACATTTGCGTATCAGCATAAGAGAACACTCGACCTTGCAACAAACGGTCTTCGGAAGGTTCGATACCTGGAACAATATTCGCTGGCGCCATGGCCACTTGTTCGGTCTCCTGGAAGACATTCGCCGGATTGCGGTTCAATACCATTTGTCCAACTTTTCGTTCAGGAATACCCGGCCAGATCTTGGTAGCGTCTAATGGATCAAAATCAAACTTGGACAAATCTTGTGGTTTCAGCACTTGAATGTACAAGTCCCATTTCGGGAAGTTACCTTTATTAATGTTGCTCACCAGGTCATTGGTCATGTGACTGTAGTCTTGACCCTGAACGTTAGCGACTTGCTTTGGAGTCAGATTATTAATTCCCTGCAAGCTCTTCCAGTGAAACTTTACATAGTTAACTTCGCCCTTGGCGTTGATCAACTTGTACGCATGCACACCATTGCCGTCCATCTCTCGATAACTGGCGGGAGTTCCCGAATTCGAATACAGCTCGGTCAGCGTGCGAGTGGCCTCCGGTACATGGGAGAAGAAGTCGAAGCGACGCGAATCGTCATCGAGGTTAGTCCGTGGGTCGGGTTTGAAGGCGTGCACCATGTCGGGAAACTTGATCGCGTCACGGATGAAAAAGGTCGGAAAATTGTTACCGACAAGATCCCAGTTGCCATCGGCCGTGTAGAACTTGGTGGCGAAACCCCGTGGGTCACGCAGGGTTTCCGGCGAGTGATTACCGTGCACCACCGCAGAGAAGCGCACAAATACCGGCGTGCTCTGGCCGGCGGCGAACACCTTGGCCTTGCTCAGGTCGCTAAGATCGTTGGTCACGGTGAAGGTGCCATGGGCGCCGGTACCGCGAGCGTGAACCACGCGCTCGGGAATGCGTTCACGGTCAAAACGCTGAAGCTTCTGAATCAGTTGCACATCCTGCAGCAGCACCGGACCGTTGGCGCCGGCAGTCTGTGAGTTCTGATTGTCGCCCACTGCGGCACCGTTATCGCGGGTCAGCGGCGCGGCGTTAACGGAGAAGGCCAGCAAGCTGGCGGTGAGTACACCGAAGGTACGGCGACGGGGAAAAGCCCCCAGTCCAAGTGCGGAGTTCATATCAGGATCCTCTGGTTGTTTTGGGGCGCATCCAGATGCGCCAACCCAAGGCTAGAGGCCTGCGACGTCGAACATAAATAGAAAGAACGTAACGCCATGATTGATAAAATTGGCTTTCTGATCAGCGGGTTACCGGATATAACGCGCGCGATTGGTGGCACTTTGCAAACTAATCGTCGATTAATGTGTCGATAAAAACGGGCATTGTAAGAAGGTGTTTCGCGCAGGACGCGTTTTGCTGATTTACACTGCGTACACCAAACTCATCTGTAACAAGGAAATAACCTATGGGCGTGCTAAGTGAGTTCAAGGCCTTCGCGGTCAAAGGCAATGTGGTCGACATGGCCGTCGGTATCATCATCGGTGCCGCCTTCGGCAAGATCGTTTCATCGTTTGTCGGCGACGTGATCATGCCGCCAATCGGCCTGCTGATCGGCGGGGTGGACTTCAGTGACCTGGCCATTACGCTTAAGGCCGCAGTGGGAGACAGCCCGGCGGTGGTATTGGCTTACGGCAAGTTCCTGCAGACTGTGCTCGACTTCATCATCGTTGCCTTCGCCATTTTCATGGGTGTCAAAGCCATCAACCGTCTGAAACGCGAAGAAGCCGTGGCCCCTACCCTGCCACCGGTTCCGACCAAGGAAGAGGAATTGCTGGGCGAGATCCGCGATTTGCTCAAGGCACAAAATACACAGCCCTGAACCTTCGGCACAAAACACAACGGCGCCTGCGAGGCGCCGTTTGTTTACCAGTAGTTTTCCACCGCCACCTGGCCAGGCCGACGGGTCAGGCTGAGGCTCATGTGCCGTTTTTTCAGCAAGGCGCGAGTGTCGTCAATCATCTGCGGATTGCCACACAGCATGACTCGGGAGTGCTCGGCCGAAAGCTCCACGCCTGCGGCGCTCTCAAGCTCGCCGTTTTCGATCAGCGTGGTAATCCGCCCAGCCAGCGCGCCAGGGTGTGACTCTCGCGTGACGGTCGGGATGAATTGCAGTTTGTGGATGTGTTCCGTCAGATAATCGCGCTGTGCCAGACCCGCAATCAATGACTGGTACGCCAGTTCGCGCGCCTCCCGGACGCTATACACCAGAATGATCCGTGCGAATCTTTCCCAGACGTCAAAGTCCTGCAGAATCGACAGGAACGGGGCCACTCCCGTACCGGTGGACAACAGCCACAAATCCCGGCCATCGACGAAACGATCCAGGGTCAGATAGCCAAACGCCTGCCGATCCACCAGCAGCGTATCTCCGACTTCAAGTCGACTCAGTTCACTGGTGAATTCACCACCGGGCACCACAATGGAAAAGAATTCCAGGTGCTCATCGAACGGTGAGGACACCATGGAATAGGCACGCCAAACTGTACTGCCATCAGCCTTGATCACACCGAGCCGGGCGAACTGCCCGGCCCGAAAACGAAATCCCGCGTCACGGGTGGTTCGCAAGGTGAACAGGCTGGGCGTCAAGGGTTTTACGTCAAGCAAGGTCTGGCAGGTGAAATTCTCTACGCTGGCTGTCATGAGGCACTCCATTCAACGATTGCCCCCAGTTTCGCGCAAAGCCGCACTCTTAAACACCACTGTTTTGTAATGATATTGCGCGCATTCAACTACCTTTCAAGAATTGTACAAGTCTTGTCAAACGTCACTTGCTAATAAAAACAGTCAAAGATGACAAGTCACATATAACACCACGTACTTAAGATCACGTTATGCAGTTGCCCCTCCCTTTAAGAGCAAAAAAATCAAAACGCAAAGTAGGAAACGTCCTACACTCGTTTGCGTGCTAATCCCGTTGGATCCAACAAGCACCCCAGACATTGCACGGAGCACTTTTAATGGAAACGTGGAAGGAGTCACCGTTAAAGCAACTGACTTTCGCTAAAGGTATTGATACTGCCTACCCGATACTGCTGAGATTTGCCGAAAACCTGGGATTTAATTTCTTTGCAATATCAGTCACTTCACCAAGGCAAGTAACAAAGACGAACGCCCTGCAAATCAATAACTACCCCACCCAATGGAATGAACAATATGAGCAATTGCACTACTCTGAAGTTGACCCGGTAATAGCACACTGCAATCACTCAATGATGCCGGTGATTTGGAATGAAACGCTGTTTTCCAACGCACCGCGACTTTGGCAGGGCTTGCAAGAACAAGGTCTGCAGCATGGCTGGTCACAATCGTTCCATCATGAGGCAAGCGGCTTTTGCAGCATTCTCAGTCTGGCGCGCAAGCATTGCCCGATCAGCCCACTCGAGTTATATGAGCATTTCGGCTACATCTTTTATGCAGCCAGTCATTTGAGCGAATTATTCGCCCGCACACTCCCCATGGCAGCCAAGACCCGACAGCCGCATCTCTCCCCCCGAGAGCTGGAGATTCTGCAGTTATCCGCCGGGGGCAAGACCGCCTACGAAATCTCCAAGATTCTTAGCCTGAGCGAACGCACCGTGAACTACCACGTGCAAAACGTGATCGAGAAGCTCAACGTCTGCAACAAGATCTCTGCCGTCATTGCGGCAGCCAGAGCTGGCATCATCTAGATGCGAGGCCTTGCAACGGTTTAAAACATGCGGGTATTCCCGACGAAAAAAACGTAACATTTACGCCCTTCCTGAGTGATGGCGCAGTCTTCCTCGCGTTGCAGTCCACTCGGTCGGGTTCCGCCGCAAGCTCCCGCTGGCTGCGGGACACTCCTCGATTATCCTGAGTCCCCGCCCCATGCCTTTGCTCGATACACCCTTCGCCCAACTCGACCTGATCCGCCAGCCCGAACAGCAGAACGAACCGTTGCAAGCGTTCGATGCCGCCGATGAATACCTGCTCAACCATCTGGCAGCGCAGCAGCCGACAACTGACACGCGGGTATTGGTGCTCAACGACAGTTTCGGTGCGCTGGCGGCGAGCCTGCTGGGCAAGGTTGCCGTCACCAGCAGCGGCGATTCGTTTCTGGGCTTTCAGGGACTGGAAAAGAACCTGCTGCGCAACGGCCAGGCATTTGATGCGATTCGCGGTGTCGCGGCCAGTGAGCCGTTGGTCGGGCCGTTCGACCGGGTGCTGATCCGCGTGCCGAAAACCCTGGCCCTGCTGGAAGAACAGCTGATTCGCCTGCAAGGGCAATTGGCCCCCGGCGCCGAGGTGATCGCAGCAGCGATGGTCAAGCATCTGCCGCGCGCCGCGGGCGACCTGCTGGAGCGCTACATCGGTACCGTACAAGCCTCACTGGCAGTGAAAAAAGCTCGCCTGCTGATCGCCACCCCTGAGGCAAAAGCGCCAGCAGTGTCGCCCTACCCGTCTCGTTATCGCCTCGACGATCCGGCCATTGAGTTGCTCAACCACGCCAACGTGTTCTGTCGTGAAGGTCTGGACATCGGCACTCGCGCCTTTCTCCCGCATTTGCCGAAGAACCTTGGTGATGCACGCGTTGCCGATCTGGGTTGCGGCAACGGTGTGCTGGCTATTGCCAGCGCCCTGCAAAACCCCCAGGCGCAATACACGCTGGTCGACGAGTCATTCATGGCCGTGCAATCGGCTGCCGAAAACTGGCGTATTGCACTCGGTGATCGCGACGTGACGGTGCGTGCAGGTGATGGTCTGGCCGGTCAGGAGCCGCAATCGCTGGAAGTGGTGCTGTGCAATCCGCCATTCCATCAGCAGCAAGTGGTCGGCGACTTTCTTGCCTGGCGCATGTTCCAGCAGGCGCGCGAGGCGCTGGTGGTGGGCGGCGCGCTGTATATCGTCGGCAATCGCCATCTGGGTTATCACAGCAAACTGGCGCGCCTGTTTCGCGGTGTCGAGCAAGTGGCGGCCACACCGAAATTCGTGATCCTCAAGGCGCGCAAGTAACCTTCAGGCAAAAAAAACCCTCCGCGAGGAGGGTTGCAAAGCCGTACCCGAAGGCGCCGGGACGGGGTGTTTCAGTGAGTCGTCAGGCCTGCAGCGTTCATGAACATGCGCATCAGGCTGGCGGCGATAAACAGCACGCCGACGCTACCGACCCAGATCAAGGCCAACCAGCCGAGCCGCTGCCACAGCGGTTTTTTTTCGGCTTCTTCAATGTCTTGCAGGGAATGTTTGCCGGGCATTGTTTCGATCCTCATCCGTCAGATCGATGGCGCCCTTACCGACGCCATCGCTCCCACAAGGTTTTGCTTAGTGATAACCGTCTTCATGGGTGACCTTGCCGCGGAACACGTAGTAGCTCCAGAAGGTGTAACCCAGGATGAACGGAATGATGAACAGCGTGCCCACCAGCATGAAGCCCTGACTTTGCGGCGGCGCGGCGGCGTCCCAGATCGAAATCGACGGCGGCACGATGTTCGGCCACAGGCTGATGCCCAGACCGCTGTAGCCGAGGAAGATCAGCACCAGGGTCAGCAGGAACGGCATGTAGTTGGCGTTGCGCGCCACGGCGCGGATCAGACCGTACATCGTCACCAGTACCAGAATCGGTACCGGCATGAACCAGAACAGGTTCGGCATGCTGAACCAGCGGGTGGCAATATCCGGATGAGCCAACGGCGTCCAGATACTGACAATACCGATCACGGCCAGCAGTACAAAAGCCAACGGCCGTGCCAGGTCATGCATCTGTTCCTGGAGCTTGCCCTCGGTTTTCATGATCAGCCAGGTGCAGCCCAGCAAGGCGTAAGCCACTACCAGTGCGGCGCCGCAGAACATTGTGAACGGCGTCAGCCAATCCAGTGAACCGCCGGCGAACTGTCGATTGACCACCGGCAAGCCGTCGATGAACGCCCCCAGCGCCACGCCCTGGAAGAACGTCGCCGCCACCGAGCCACCGATGAACGCCTTGTCCCACAGGTGGCGCTTATCATCCTTGGCCTTGAAGCGGAACTCGAACGCTACGCCGCGAAAGATCAGACCGATGAGCATAAAGATCAGCGGCAGGTACAACGCCGACAACACTACCGAATAGGCCAGCGGAAACGCGCCGAACAACGCCGCGCCGCCCAGCACCAGCCAGGTTTCGTTGCCGTCCCAGACCGGTGCGACGGTATTCATCATCACATCACGGTCGACTTTGCCGGGGATGAACGGGAAGAGAATCCCGATGCCCAGATCGAAGCCGTCCATGACCACGTACATCATGATGCCGAAGATGATGATCACGGCCCAGATCAGCGGAAGATCAATACCCATGGCTCAAATCTCCTTGGTCAGGCTGGGGGTGTCGTGATCGGCATCGGCCGAATCGTCGGCAGCGGACAACGGACGCGCCGGTGTGCGCTGTTTGCCTGGCCCACCGTCCGGCGTCTCGGCGCCCTCGCTGATCTTCGGCCCTTTGCGCACCAGGCGCATCATGTAGCCGAGACCTGCGCCGAACAGGGCGAAATACACCACCACAAACATGATCAGGGTGATGCTCATCTGCATGAAACTGTGGTTGGAAGACGCATCCGCCGTGCGCATCAGCCCATAGACCACCCACGGCTGACGGCCAATTTCAGTGGTAAACCAACCGGCGAGAATCGCGATCAGGCCGGATGGCCCCATCCACAACGCCAGATACAGGAACGGCCGCGAGGTGTAGAGCGTGTCGCGTTTGCGCAGCCACAGGCTCCACAGACCGGTGAAGATCATCAGGAAACCGAGGCCGACCATGACCCGGAACGACCAGAACACGATGGTCGAATTCGGCCGGTCTTCCGGCGGAAATTCCTTGAGTGCCGGCACTTGTTTGTCCAGCGAGTGGGTCAGGATCAGGCTGCCGAGGTAAGGGATCTCCACGGCGAACTTGGTTTTCTCTTCTTTCATGTCCGGCCAGCCGAACAGGATCAGCGGCGTGGCTTCGTCGCCTTTGTTTTCCCAGTGCCCCTCGATCGCGGCGATTTTCGCCGGCTGATGCTCAAGGGTGTTGAGGCCATGGAAGTCGCCGATGACTGCCTGGATCGGCGCGACGATCAGCGCCATCCACATCGCCATCGACAGCATGGTGCGGATCGCCGGATTGTCCTTGCCGCGCAGCAAGTGCCAGGCCGCCGAGGAGCCGACAAAGAACGCGGTCGCCACGAACGCCGCCGTCGCCATATGCATCAGGCGATAGGGGAACGAAGGGTTGAAAATGATCGCCAGCCAGTCGGTGGGAATGACTTGGCCGTTAACGATTTCGAAGCCCTGCGGGGTTTGCATCCAGCTGTTGGAGGCGAGAATCCAGAACGTCGAAATCAGCGTGCCGATCGCCACCATGACGGTGGAAAAGAAGTGCAGCCCGCGCCCGACCTTGTTCCAGCCAAACAGCATCACCCCAAGGAAACCGGCCTCGAGGAAGAACGCCGTGAGCACTTCATAGGTCAGCAACGGCCCGGTGACGGCGCCGGCGAAGTCCGAGAAGCGGCTCCAGTTGGTGCCGAACTGGTAGGCCATGACCAACCCGGAGACCACGCCCATACCGAAGTTGACGGCAAAGATCTTCGACCAGAAATGGTAGAGATCACGGTAGGTGTCGTTATGGGTTTTAAGCCACAGGCCTTCTAGTACCGCAAGGTAACTCGCCAGGCCAATGGTGATGGCCGGGAACAGGATGTGGAACGAGATGGTGAACGCGAACTGAATTCGGGCGAGATCGAGTGCCTCTAAACCGAACATATGGCTTCCTCTGTCAGGTAATACCGGCTGCGGACCCGGAGGCCTGCACCCACTGCCCCCACGGATATGGAGTGCGGCGAATTCTGATTCGTTCTTTTTAAACAGCCATCGCAACGCAGGGAGTCTGGCCAACGGGCCACCGGATCAATTCCTTTTGGGTCTTGATCTGGATCAAGCAACGTTGAAAGAGTAGTCCCATTTTTACCGATGAACTGCGTGGTCGTTTGCCGCGTGACAAGTTGCCTCATCGACGGGGCAAT
Organism: Pseudomonas sp. 43A; assembly: GCF_013363935.1. Classification (NCBI taxonomy): domain Bacteria; kingdom Pseudomonadati; phylum Pseudomonadota; class Gammaproteobacteria; order Pseudomonadales; family Pseudomonadaceae; genus Pseudomonas; species Pseudomonas sp. 43A. The sequence continues at coordinate 1,293,799 of NZ_CP054880.1, read as the reverse complement.
GCTCTGCAATGGATTTCTTGCGGCGAGCTTGAGGAAATCGATGTCTGGCTAACTAAATTTTTTGTCATAGCAACTTCCTGTTACAGACTGGTGATAACCTCGCGATTCCCCTCGAGCCAGACCTGCCTTCAGATGCCCAGCCAAGAGCCCCTGCTGTTACGTCATCACCGTCCATTTCTCGCTTTCTGGTTCGCGCGGATCTTTACCGCCAGCGGATTTCAGATGCTCACCGTGGCAATCGGCTGGAACCTCTACCAACTGACCGGCAACGTGCTCGATCTGGGTCTGGTCGGTCTGGTCGAATTCGCGCCGCGCGTGCTGTTCATGCTGCACACCGGGCATGTCGCTGATCGCTATGACCGACGCAAAGTCGCGGCGATCTGCCAGTCGTTGCAGGCGTTGATCGCGCTGGCGCTGGCCATCGGCAGCGCCACCGATCACGTCACCCGCGAGATGATCTTCATCCTCGCCTTCCTGCTCGGCGCGGCGCGCTCGTTCGAGATGCCGACCACGCAGGCACTGCTGCCGAGCATCGTGCCCAGCGCGCTATTCCCTCGGGCAGTGGCGGCGGCGCAATCGGCGCAGCAATCAGCCACCATCGTCGCCCCGGCGCTGGGCGGTTTGCTCTATGCATTCGGCAGCGTCTGGGTCTATGGCCCGACCGTGCTGCTTTACGTCATTGCCTGCACCTTGATGCTCAACCTGCCCGCGCGACAGACGCCGTTGAACAAAGGCAAAGCCACGCTGGATTCGTTGTTGGCGGGGATTCGTTTCATTCGCAGCCGCCCGGACATTCTCGGGGCGATCTCGCTGGACCTGTTTGCGGTGTTGCTCGGCGGCGCCACGGCGCTGCTGCCGGTGTTTGCCAAAGACATTCTGCTGACCGGGCCGTGGGGCCTCGGCCTGCTACGTTCGGCACCGGCGGTCGGCGCACTGGGGATGTCGCTGTTCCTCGCGCGGTTTGCCGTGGAGCGCAATGTCGGCCGGGTGATGTTCACCGCGGTCGGCATCTTCGGCGTCGCCACCATTGCTTTCGGCCTGTCGACCTCGTTCTGGTTTTCGCTGGCAGTGCTGGTGGTACTCGGCGCGGCGGACATGATCAGCATGGTCATCCGTGCGTCTTTCGTACAACTGGAAACCCCGGACGAAATGCGCGGCCGGGTCAGCGCGGTGAACGGGTTGTTTATCGGTGCTTCAAACCAGTTGGGCGAATTCGAATCCGGCGTCACCGCCCACTGGTTCGGCACGGTGCCGGCGGTGGTGATGGGTGGAATCGGCACGCTGGTGGTGACCGGGACGTGGATCAAGTTGTTCCCGACGCTGGCGAACCGGGACCGGATGCATGTGCCGGTGGAAGAGGTGAAGGTCTGAAACGATCCAGACCTACAACTCCCCAGCCACTTTCCCCCGCAACGCCTTGCCGCCGAGTTGCTCGACCAGCGTCAAGGCAAACTCCAGCGCAGCGCTGGAGCCTTGCGCGGTGATGCAATTGCCGTCCACCAGCACCGGTTGATCAACAAACGTACAGCCCGAGAGTTGATGACTGGCGCTGGGCAGGCAGGTCATGCGCCGCTGGCGCAGCACGCCGAAGCTTTGCAGGGCGACGGCCGGGGATTCGGCGATGGCGGCGAACAGGCGTCCGGCGCTGGATTGATCCTTGAGCAGTTGTTGCAGCGGTTGATGCGCTGCCAGGTGTTGTGCACCGACGGCGCCGCCGGGCAGGACGATCAGGTCGAAGGTTTGCGCCAGCACATCGACCAGCATGCCGTCAGCGGTCAGACGCGTACCGCGGGCGCAGGTGAGCATGCGTCGTCCTTCAATACTGGCGGCGACCACTTCTACGCCGGCGCGGCGCAGCACGTCGATCAGGGTCACGCTTTGCAGATCATCGATGCCCTCGGCGAGGGTAATCAGGGCTCTAAAGGTCATGGGCGCTATCCGCTGGGTAATACTTGAAGCGTAGTCAGCTTCACCCGGATCGCGCTGCAACAGCCGTTACTTGATGTAAAGCTGGGTCGACATCGTGTTGCGTGGCGCGTTGATCGAGGTGTTGCTGAAGGTAAAAGTGCCTTCCTGTTTGCCCGCCAGATCGAAGGTATACAGGGAACCGACGGTTTTATTACCGGGAGTGCATTCGGTCAGATTGCCGTTATCAAAGGCACACACCGGCGCTCGGGTTCCGTTCACTTCGAATCCGTCCAGTGCGACCTGAGGCTGGCTCTTGCCGTAGCCGACTTCGAGCACGTAGACCTTGATATTCGGTCCGCTGTGATTGCATTGGGTCTGCGCCTGCCCATCGCCGATGTCTTCAAGACCGCAGGCAGGCGATTGCACCTTGATGACTTTCACTTGCGTCAACGGCGGTGCCGATGCTGCCCAGGCCGGCGACATCCCGGCCGTCAGCGTTGCGATTAACCCGAAAGCGTTCATCCAGCGCTTGCTCATGCGTCCCCCCCACTGAAAAAATCAGCGCGCAGTATGGCGCAGTTGGCTTCAACGCAAAACTTCGCCGACGATCGACACCAACAACCGCCATATTCCTCACGCTGCTGGTATGATGCGCGGCTTTTTCCGGCCCACCACAATTTTCCAGGCGCTTGCGACGGTCTGTGCTTTGCTGTTGAGGTCGATACATTCACGGCGCTACGCGCGCCACGGGGAGCAGACATGCTGGAAAGGCTGTTTCAACTCAAGGCACACAACACCAACGTGCGCACCGAGATTCTCGCGGGCATCACGACTTTCTTGGCCATGGCCTACATTCTGTTCGTCAACCCGAGCATTCTCGGCGAGACCGGCATGGACAAAGGCGCGGTGTTCGTCGCCACCTGTCTGGCGGCTGCCATCGGTTCGACCGTGATGGGCCTGATCGCCAACTACCCGATCGCCCTCGCACCGGGCATGGGTCTGAACGCCTTCTTCACCTACACCGTGGTCCTGCACATGGGCCACACGTGGCAAGTGGCGCTGGGCGCGGTGTTCATTTCCGCGGTGCTGTTTTTCCTGCTGTCGATCTTCCGCATCCGTGAATGGATCATCAACAGTATCCCGCTGCCGCTGCGCTCGGCGATTGCCGCCGGTATCGGCCTGTTCCTGGCGCTGATCGCCCTGCACAACGCCGGCATCGTCGTCAGCAACCCGGCGACCATGGTCGGCCTCGGTGACCTGAAACAACCGGCACCGATTCTCGCCACCCTCGGTTTCGCCCTGATCGTCGCCCTCGAAGCGCTGAAAGTACGTGGCGCTGTGTTGATCGGCATTCTGGCGGTGACCATCGTGTCCATCGCCATGGGGTTCACCCCGTTCGGCGGCGTGACCTCGATGCCACCTTCGCTGGCCCCGACCTTCCTGCAACTGGACATCAAAGGCGCACTGGACATCGGTCTGGTCAGCGTGATTTTCGCGTTCCTGTTCGTCGACCTGTTCGACAACTCCGGCACCCTGATCGGCGTCGCCAAGCGCGCCGGCCTGATGGGCAAGGACGGCCACATGCCGAAAATGGGTCGCGCACTGATCGCTGACAGCACCGCGGCCATGGCCGGTTCGTTGCTGGGTACCTCGACCACCACCAGCTACATCGAATCCGCTGCCGGCGTGAGTGCGGGCGGCCGTACCGGTTTGACGGCCATCGTTGTGGCGATTCTGTTCCTGCTGGCGCTGTTCTTCTCGCCACTGGCGGCCAGCGTTCCGGCCTTCGCCACCGCACCAGCGCTGCTGTTCGTCGCCGTGTTGATGACTTCGGGCCTGGCGGAAATAGACTGGGACGACATCACCGTCGCCGCACCGGTCGTGGTGACCGCACTGGCCATGCCGTTCACTTACTCGATCGCCAACGGCATCGCCTTCGGTTTCATCTCCTGGACCGTGATCAAGCTGCTGTCGGGCCGTGCCCGTGAGCTGAACCCGGCGCTGGTGATTCTGTCGATTCTGTTCGTGATCAAGTTGGGTTGGTTCAACGCATGACTTTCGATTCCCAGGCCTACGCCGAGCAACTTCAAGCCAAGGTCACGCGCTTGCGTGATCTGCTGGCGCCATTCGATGCCCCCGAGCCAACGGTGTTCGCCTCGCCGCTGCAGAACTTCCGTCTGCGCGCCGAATTCCGCCTGTGGCGCGAAGGCGGCGAGCGGCATTACGCGATGTTCTCCCAGGATGACAAACGCACGCCGATCCTCATCGAAGAATTCCCGATTGCCAGCCTGCGCATCAATCAGTTGATGCCGCAGTTGAAGGCGGCGTGGCAGGCCAGTTCGGCACTGAGCCACAAGCTGTTTCAGGTGGAGTTTCTGACCACCCTGTCCGGCGATGCGATGATCACCCTGTGCTATCACCGTCCGCTGGACGAACACTGGCACGCGGCAGCCACCAAGCTATCGGCGGATCTCGGCGTCAGCATCATCGGTCGCTCGAAAGGTAAACGCGAAGTGCTTGGCCTCGATTACGTGGTCGAGAAACTCGAAGTCGGCGGTCGCACTTTCAGCTATCGCCAGCCGGAAGGCGCGTTCACCCAGCCAAACGGCACGGTGAACCAGAAGATGCTCAACTGGGCGTACGAGGCATTGGGCGATCGCACGGACGATCTGCTGGAGCTGTACTGCGGCAACGGCAACTTCACCCTGCCGCTCGCCACCCGCGTACGCAAAGTGCTGGCCACCGAAATCAGCAAGACCTCGGTCAACGCGGCATTGAGCAACCTCAGCGAAAACGCTGTGGATAACGTCACTCTGGTGCGTTTGTCCGCCGAAGAACTGACCGAAGCGCTCAACGACGTGCGCCCGTTCCGTCGCCTGCAAGGCATCGACCTGAAGAGCTACGAGTTCGGCAGCGTCTTCGTCGATCCGCCGCGCGCCGGTATGGACCCGGACACCTGCGAGCTGACCCGGCGCTTCGACAACATTCTGTACATCTCCTGCAACCCGGAAACCCTGGCGGCCAACATCGCCCAGTTGCACGACACGCACCGTATTACCAAATGCGCGTTGTTCGACCAGTTCCCGTGGACGCATCACATGGAATCGGGTGTGTTGCTGACTCGCCGTTGATTGCGGCATAGCAGATAGGAAAAAGCCGTCGTGATTGACGGCTTTTTTGTGGTTTTACAACGCGGGATCGGCCTTGCGTGGTCGCCCGCCCTTCTTGCCATTCGCTCGAGCAGCTTCGGACTTTGCAGCACTGCTTTGACGACCGTTACGCGATGCAACCACCGACGCAGCCATCTTCATGAGTGACTGGCTCGCTGAAATCATCCCGGCAATGGAAACGTCAAGGTCTTTGCCCTCATGGCAAAGCGCAGTGCCTGCGAATCCGACGGTTAGTCCCTCGTAATCGCCTGCATCAAACCCGTCAAACTCTGGATACTGGTTCACCGGAAGCACCACACCGCTGCCATCCTCAAAACGGATGACCAGAGATGATTCTTCAAAGGTTACGGAGACAGCCTGCAAGCTACTCGCTCGGCGTGCCTCCCCTTGCAGGATGGCAGCGTCGATCATCTCCTCCGTCAGTGGACGATGTGTGGATGGCTTAGCCTTGATGACTTTCATAAATCGATTTCCACTCCTTCCAATGCGCCTATCAATGTCAGAAGAGTTTTGCCCTCTTCTGGCAGATAACGCGCCGATCCCACTCTGTATGTCTTGTCAGTGACGAGTTTCATCCCCAGCAATTCGTTTGAATGGCTGTCCCACAATTGATTGTCGAGACAGACAGTTTGCAATCTTGACCACCAGATCCCGCGTGCTCGTCGCAGATGAGCAGGCTGCTCAAGAGATCGACACAAGCCTTCCAGCACGGTTAACGGTGGTCGACGAGAAAGTGGCATGACATCCCAAAGCTCAATTTCGTTGTGCCAGAAACTGAACTGTAATCGGGCGCTCCAGCTACCTGCATTCACGTGAACGTGCGGGGGGCAATGCTCATCTCGCAACATGATGACAATCGACAATCCTTTGTAGCTGCACACCTTCATGCTAACCCATCCGTTAGGTTAATAAGTTTCAGGATTCGAGATTCCTTTCAAATCCGACGACTGGTGATCGGCACATGACGTTTCACCGCTTTTCAGGCTAGCGTCGGAACGGGTCATGAGTCGGTCAATCTCCGGTAAAAAACGTAAGCAAAGCTGTCGTCATATCGACATCAATATTGCTTCTGTGCGATCACCGAACATAAAACGCCACGTCCATTTTTGTTCAATTGACCATGGTAACCATCTAGTACATTTTATCTCCACAGGCTGAAATCCTCGGCCAAAGCCAAAAACAATAAGTGGAGTTACCCCTCATGCCCCCTATCGTTCTGGTGCTCAACGGCCCGAACCTGAACCTGCTCGGCACCCGCGAGCCGGCGACTTACGGTCACGAAACCCTTGCGGATATCTCGGCTCTGTGCGGTCGCGCTGCCGAAGAATTCGGCCTGGCCGTGGAGTTTCGCCAGACCAATCACGAAGGCGAACTGCTTGACTGGATTCACGCCGCCCGCGGCCGTTGTGCCGGGATCGTGATCAATCCGGCGGCGTGGACGCACACCTCGGTAGCGATTCGCGATGCGCTGGTGGCCAGCGAACTGCCGGTGATCGAAGTACACCTGTCCAACGTCCACGCCCGAGAACCGTTTCGTCATCACTCGTTTGTCTCGGCGATTGCCACGGCGGTGATGGCCGGGTTTGGCAGTCATGGCTACCGCTTGGCGCTGGAACATTTCAGCCAGCGGTTGAAGGGGTAACGCGCATGTCTCGCTCTAACGTAATACTCGCCGGGCTGATTGGCGCCGGCATTCAGGCCTCGCGCACGCCGGCGCTGCATGAGCACGAAGGTGATGCCCAAGGTCTGCGTTATCTGTATCGACTGATCGATCTCGATCAACTGAAAATGGACAGCGCCGCCCTGCCCGACCTGCTGCTGGCGGCCGAGCGGATGAATTACACCGGGCTGAACATCACGTTCCCGTGCAAGCAGGCGATCATCCCGCTGCTCGATGAACTGTCGCCGGAAGCCAAGGGCATTGGCGCGGTGAACACGGTGGTGTTGAGGGACGGCAAACGTGTCGGCCACAACACTGACTGCCTCGGTTTTGCCGAAGGTTTTCGCCGTGGCCTGAAGGACGCTGCCCGTACACGTGTGGTCCAGATGGGCGCCGGTGGCGCCGGTGCGGCGGTGGCCCACGCATTACTGAGCGAAGGCGTGCAGCAACTGACTATTTTCGATGTCGACAGTGAGCGCGCCGTGAGCCTGGCGAACAATCTCAATGAGCATTTCGGCTCCGGTCGCGCGGTGGCCGGCCATGATCTACCGAGCGCGTTGAATGAAGCTGACGGGCTGGTGAATACCACGCCAATGGGTATGGCCAAACTGCCGGGCATGCCGGTGCCGGTCGAGCTGCTGCGCAAGGAATTGTGGGTGGCCGAGATTGTGTATTTCCCGCTGGAAACCGAGCTGCTGCGCAATGCCCGCGCGCTGGGTTGCCGGACGCTGGACGGCGGCAACATGGCGGTGTTTCAGGCGGTGAAGGCGTTTGAATTGTTCAGTGGCGTGGTGCCGGATGCGCAGCGGATGCTCGCGCATTTTCAAAGCATGAATGGTTGAAGATCAACCTTATCCCCCTGTGGGAGCGAGCTTGCTCGCGAAAGCGGTATATCAGTCAGCAGAGGTATAACTGACCAGACGCTTTCGCGAGCAAGCTCGCTCCCACAAAGGTCGGTGTCAGGCCTGCAGATAGCGCAGCACCGATTCGCAAATCATCTCGCGATGCCGTTGCTTGATGCTTTCATCCGGCAGATCGATCTGAAAAATCTCGCCAAATGTGTGCCGGTTCGACACGCGATAGAAGCAGAACGAACTGATCAGCAGATGCACATCCAGCGCATCCAGCCCCGCACGGAAGACGCCCTCCTCAGCACCACGACGCAGAATCTCGCCGAGCGAATCGAGGATGGTGTTGTTCATCGCCTTGATCGCATCGGAACGCTTCACGTATTCGGCGTTGTGGATGTTTTCGATGCTGACGATGCGCACGAAATCGACGTTGCGGTCGTGGTGATCGAAGGTGAATTCGACCAGTCGCCGAATCGCCTCCACTGGCGCCAGCTCAGCCAGGTGCAGGCGGTTTTCGGTGCTGCGGATATCGCCGTAAAGCTTCTCCAGCACCTCGACGTACAACTGCTCCTTACTGCCGAAGTAGTAATAGATCATGCGCTTGGAGGTGTGGATGCGCTCGGCGATCGCATCAACGCGAGCACCGGACAAGCCTTGCTGGACGAACTCGACGATCGCCTCCTGCAGGATGTTCTCGCGGGTCTTTTCCGGGTTGTTCTTGCGACTCTTGCGCGGCTCTACAGCGGAAACTTCAGGAGCTGCGGAAAGTTCTGTATTCATCGTCATTGCGGGCTCACGGCCATCACTGCACAGGCGGCGATTATGGGCCGCGCTGCACAGTGAAGGAAGCCGCGCGGCCTGTGTTTAATCCCGCGCTTACGAATTTCCTACAACTTCGCCTGGCGCACTGCACCACTGCGTGATTTGGCCATCGCCGCCAGACGCACCGCGACGTTCGCTGCGCCGTAACCGGCATAGCCGTTCTTGCGCTGAATGATCTCGAAGAAGAAACGCCCTTCGAACGGTTCGGTGTAGACGTGGAACAGCTCGCCGCCCTGCGCATCACGGTCATACAGAACGTTGTAATACGCCAGCTCACTGAGGAATTCGTCGTCGAAATCGAAGCGCGCGGCGAGGTCGTCGTAATAGTTGAGCGGAATATCCAGCAACGGCACGCCGGCCTCTTTGGCTCGACTGACTTCGGCGAAGATGTCGTCACAATCGAAGGCGATGTGGTGCACACCGGAACCGCGATAACTCGACAACGCGTGGGAGATCGCGGTGTTGCGGTTCTCGGAAATATTCAGCGGCAAGCGGATCGAACTGTCGCGACTGCGCAGTGCGCGGCTCTTCACCAGCCCGTACGGATCGGGCAATACCACTTCATCGTCCGCCTCGAAATCCAGCAGGCTCTTGTAGAACAGCACCCAACTGTCGAGGCTGTCGGCCGGCAGCGCCATGGCCATGTGATCGATACGCTTGAGACCGCCGCGTGCCGGCGCATCTGCCAGCAGATTGAAATCGGTGCCGTAGACATCGGCCTGTTCATCCACCAGATAAATCAGGCTGCCGTCCGGCGCGCGCACCGCTGCCAGCTCCAGTTCATTAGGGCCGACCAGTCCGCGATAGGGCTGACCTTTGTAGGCGACGGCGCGGGCCAGCGCACTGGCGCTGTCCTTGACCCGCACGGCGGTGGCGCACAGCGACGGGCCGTGCGCCTCGAAAAAGCTGTGAGCAAACGAATACGGTTCGGAGTTGAGGATCAGGTTGATGTCGCCCTGGCGCAACAGACTCACACTCTTGGAGCGGTGTTGCCCGGCCTTGACGAACCCGAGGCGCTCCAGCCAGTTCGACAGCTTGGCGCCGAGGCTTTCATCAACGGCAAACTCAAGAAACTCGATGCCGTTGTACTCACTGGCCTTCGGCGTTTCGAAGAGAATTTCGCGGTTGGCCACAGGCTGGGTTTCCTGCTCCAGACGCTGGCGGGTCTTCTCTTCCAGATACAGCAGCGAGCGCAAACCGTCGGCGGCATTGGCCCGTGGCGGTGCGGCGCGGAAGCCGTCGTTGAAAATTTCCAGAGACAGCGGCCCGGTGTAACCACTCTGGATGATCGGCGCGAGGAACCCCGGCAGATCGAATTCGCCCTGCCCCGGGAAGCAGCGGAAATGCCGGCTCCACTCCAGCACATCCATCGCCAGAATCGGCGCGTCGGCCATCTGCACGAAGAAGATCTTGTCACCGGGAATGTCGGCGATAGCGCTTGGATCGCCCTTCAACGACAAGGTATGAAAGCTGTCGAGCAACACGCCAAGGCTCGGGTGATCGGCCTGACGCACGATGTCCCAGACCTGTTGATAAGTGTTGACGTGACGGCCCCACGCCAGCGCTTCGTAACCAATGCGCAAGCCGCGTGCGCCGGCGTGCTCGGCCAGCAGCCGCAGGTCATCAACCAGGATTTGTTGATCGCCGACGCTGTCGGCCGAGGCATTGCTGCAGACCAGCACCAGATCGGTGCCCAGTTCCTGCATCAGGTCGAACTTGCGTTCGGCGCGCTCGAGATTGCGCGCCAGGCGATCGCGGCGGCAGCCTTCAAAATCGCGGAACGGCTGAAACAGCGTGATGGCGATGCCGAGGTCGGCGCACATCTGTTTAATTTCCCGCGGACTGCCGTCGTAGTACAGGAGGTCGTTTTCAAAAATCTCCACCCCGTCGAACCCGGCGGCGGCGATGGCTTCGAGTTTTTCCGGCAGGGTGCCGCTCAAGGAAACGGTGGCAATGGAACGCTGCATGTTTCAACTCCCGGACTGCGCCGCTTTAATGTAGGAGTTGCCGCAGGCTGCGATCTTTTGATGTTGCTTTTCAAATCAAGATCAAAAGATCGCAGCCTTCGGCAGCTCCTACATGGGATGGGTTTTTATAGTGGGGAAATTATTGGCTGCATCGAACGTGGCAGCAATTTAAAGTGTACTACCCGGTTAGTTTTGCGTGCGATTATCGAACACAATGGCGGTTTGGCGAATTGACGATTTTTCGTCCACTGCCCAACATCGGCTGCACATTGAGTCCGGATCTGAACCACCGGTCGCAGCGTGCAAAGAAAAAAGCACACCAAATAACAAATCCAAAAACGGGTGGAACACATGATTCCTTCACAGACTTCCCGCATGGCTCCGGCCATGAGCACTGCCACGGGTGGCATCGGCGACAAGATCCGCGGCGCCATGGCCGTCGGCAAGACCCGATGGGGCATGCTGGCGCTGGTGTTTTTCGCCACCACCCTGAACTACATCGACCGCGCCGCCCTCGGCGTCATGCAGCCGATCCTCGCCAAGGAAATGAGCTGGACGGCGATGGATTACGCCAACATCAACTTCTGGTTTCAGGTCGGCTACGCGATCGGTTTCGTCCTCCAGGGCCGCTTGATCGACCGGGTCGGCGTCAAGCGCGTGTTCTTCTGCGCCGTGCTGCTGTGGAGCCTGGCCACCGGTGCCCACGGTCTGGCGACTTCGGCCGTTGGTTTTATGGTCTGCCGATTTATCCTTGGTCTGACCGAAGCGGCGAACTACCCGGCCTGCGTGAAAACCGCGCGCCTGTGGTTCCCGGCCGGCGAACGTGCGGTCGCCACCGGCATCTTCAACGCCGGCACCAACGTTGGCGCGATGTTCACGCCAATGCTGCTGCCGCTGGTTCTTCACGTCTGGGGCTGGCAAGCGGCGTTCCTGTGCATGGCGGCACTGGGCGGGATCTGGCTGTTGTTCTGGGGCTTGAAGTATTTCAACCCGGAAGACCACCCGAGCGTGAAACAGTCCGAACTGGACTACATCCAGCAAGAAGTCGAACCGGAACAGGCCCGCGTGCCGTTCTCGAAAATCCTCCGTATGCGCGGCACCTGGGCCTTCGCCCTCGCCTACTCGCTGACCGCGCCGGTGTTCTGGTTTTACTTGTACTGGCTGCCGCCGTTCCTCAATCAGCAATACAACCTGGGCATCAACGTCACCCAGATGGGTATTCCGCTGATCATCATCTACGTCACGGCGGATTTCGGTAGCGTCGGCGGCGGCATTCTCTCTTCGTTCCTGATCGGTCGCGGGATGAACTCGATCAAGGCGCGACTGCTGTCGATGTTCCTGTTTGCCTGCTGCATCATCGGCGTGGTCATGGCGGCTGGCTCGGCCAATCTGTGGGTTGCAGTCGCTGCGATCTCTCTGGCCATCGGTGCGCATCAGGCCTGGACCGCGAACATCTGGAGCCTGGTAATGGACTACACGCCCAAGCACATGATGAGCACGGTCTTCGGTTTCGGCGGCATGTGCGCGGCGATCGGCGGGATGTTCATGACCCAGATCGTCGGCCACATCCTCACCGTGACCAACAACAATTACACCGTGTTGTTCACCCTGATTCCGGCGATGTATTTCATTGCACTGACGTGGATGTACTTCATGGCACCGCGCAAGATTCCGACCATCACCGAATAACCTGGCCACTATATTGGCCCCTTGTGGGAGCGAGCTTGCTCGCGAATGCGGACTGACAGTCGAAACAAATGTGACTGACACACCGCTTTCGCGAGCAAGCTCGCTCCCACAGTTTCTTGTGTTGTCAGCTCAACGACGGCTTTGCTGCCACGCTGCCGCCAACCCGCTGCAGCAGATCACCGCAATGCCGATGATCGTCAACAGACTCGGCGTGTGATTGAACAGCAACCAGCCCAACAACCCGGCAAACACGATCTGGCAATAACCGAACGGCGCCAGCAGTGCCGGTGCGGCATGGCGGAACGCCTGGGTCAGAAACAGATGCGCAGTCATCCCGCAACTGCCCAGCGCCAGCATCAGCCCGGCGTGGGTCAGCGTCGGCACCTGCCAGAAGAACGGCACCAGCGCACTCATCACCAGCGTGTTGCACAGCCCGGCGAAAAAGTTGCTGGTGGTCGGGCTGTCGATCTCGGCGAGCTTGCGCGTCAGCAGTTGATAGAAACAGAAAAACAGCGCCGAGCAGAATGGCAACAACACCGCCGGGGTGAACAATTCACCGCCTGGGTGAACGATGATCAGCACGCCGATAAAGCCGCAAATCACTGCAACCCATTGGCCACGTGTCACCCGTTCCTTGAGCAGCGGCACGGACAAGGCTGTCACCAATACAGGCGCAAGAAAGTTCACCGCCGTGGCTTCCGCCAGCGGGATATACAGCAGAGCTGTGGTAAAAAACAGGCTCGTACCGAGTAGGCAAAGTGCTCGGGTCAACTGCCACAAAGGCTTTTTGGTACGCAGGACGCGCAACCCGGACTGCGGCAGAAAAATCCCCGCCATCAGTAGGGTGTGCACCAGATAGCGTGCCCAGACCACCATCACGATCGGATAGAAACCGGACAGGTATTTCGACAACGCGTCGTGACTGGAGAACAGGAAAGTTGCCACGACAATCAGCAAGATCCCCTTGAAGGGTTGGTTGACTCCGGAGAGCGGGGTGCTGACGGTCATTGGTTATCTCTGATTGAAAAAAACAATACTGTGGCGAGGGCGTTTGCGCCCTCGCCAAAAAAAACTGACTTACAGCCGCACCAACAATTCCCGCGTTTTTTCGATCGCCATCTGCGCCCGCTGCAATCCGCTCACACCCTGCTCCAGCAGTTTCACCGTGGGAATTTCCAGACTCAGTGGAATATTAGTCGGCAGCGCTTTCAACAACCCGAGCAGATCGCAATCACCCTCGCCGGGAAACCGCCGCTCGTTGCGCGCCTGACGCAAGATCTCGGCCATGTCTGACGGTCTTGGCCCCGCGACATCACATAATTGCGCGTAACGCAGGCGCGACGCTGGCACCTGTGCCAGATCCTCCAAGCGTGACGCTGAGCGATCAAAATGGAACGCATCGACCAGTACCGCAGCGTTTTCCCGATCCGCGTTCTCGACAATGCGCAACGCCTGCTCCAGATTGCGCGCATCGGTCCAGGGCATGAACTCCAGATGCGGGTGCAACCCGTAAGGTGCGGCCAGATCGCAAAGGGCCGCGAAGTTATCGCTGAGGCGCTGCTCGTCAGGATCGTTACCGGCAACCAGCAATTCAGTAGCGCCAAATTCCGCACCGATCGTAAGAAGTTTCTCGAAGTCGCTGACGACGGTTTGCGGTTTCAAACGCAGGATTTCCACGTCGAGCACGCGAATGCCGGTATCGCGCAGGCGCTGCAATGTCTGACGCCGCAAATCACCGTCGGCCACCAACGGGAAGTGATATTCCTCAGGCGTCGCCGGCTCCAGACGCAGGCCGACATGGCTGTAACCGGCGCGCGCAGCGACCTCGACCATCTGCGGCGGTGACAACTCCAGCACGGTGAGGCTGGCCAAGGAGAGGATTCGTTCGCTCATGTTCAAGCCTCGATCAGTACAGGAGCACAGGCACGACCGGAGGCGGCGGCCTCGCGGATCGCTTCGATCAGTGCCAAAGTGCGCGCAGCGTCGGCCGCACTGACCAGCGGCTCAACTTCACGCCGCGCCACGCGGACGAAATGCTGCAGCTGCAACCGCAACGCTTCGTCACCACCACAGGACTCTTCCACCACCTGCAACGGTTCATGCCAACCGGCATCGACCTGATCAGCGGCGTAATGCCAACGCTTGAGCTGCGGAATGCTCAAGGCGCCGGCAGTCCCGGCCAGCAGATAGCACGGCTGATCGGCCTGGCGCGGATAGACCGGATTCTCACCGGAATCCAGCTCCCAACTCCACGGCGCGGCGACCGCGTCGGAACCGTTCAATGTGCCCAATGTGCCACCTTCGAATTGCAGCAACACCGCCGCGCTGTCCTCGTTGGCAAAACCGCGCACTGAATTATCGGTGATGGCTTGTACCGAGCGCACTTCACCGCACAGATGCCGTAACAGGTCGAGGTCGTGAATCAGATTGGTCAGCAACATCCCGGCGCCCGGTTCGCGGCGCCACGGGATCTCGAAATAACTGTCAGGTTTGCGCAACTGGAACAGTGCGGTCACCGTGGTCAGACGTCCGAGCGCCCCGCTTTGCACCAATTCATGAGCGCGAACGATCAGCGGGTTGTGCCGCCGATGATGGCCGACCAGCACCGGCACACCGCTGCGTTTAACCATAGCAACCAGTTCGCGTACTTCATTGATGTGCACCCCGACCGGCTTCTCCAGAAGCACCGGCACACCCGCCGCCAGACAATCGAGCGCCGTGGGAACATGCTGATTATTCGGGTTGGCGACAATGACCGCGTCTGGCCGGATGAGCTCAAGCATCTGACGATGATCGGCGAAATGCCTGACGCCCCATTCAGCCGCCAAGGCTGCGGCTTGCGGCCCGGGATCAGCCACGGCGCACAGCGTCGCTTCGCTGAGGGATTGCAGATGCCGATAATGTTGCTGGCCCATGTTGCCGGCGCCGATCAAGGCGATTCGAAGGGGCGAATTCAAGGTGCGGTCCTCTTGTGATTGTTGTTGGAATAACACTCCGCAAACAATTTAGAACCGAGTTCCATAATCAAAAACCCATCCATCCTGAAACCGTGCGAACACCGCACAATTTCCATGAACAACCCAAAATCAAATGTGGGAGCGAGCTTGCTCGCGAAAGCGGATTTTCAGCTGACCTGAATGCTGAATGACAGAACGCATTCGCGAGCAAGCTCGCTCCCACAGAGGCCTATGTGAATTCAGATTAGATAAACAGTTCTGAGGCCAGGCTTGCAGCTGATAATTCTTCGGTGAAGGTCAGCAACAGCGGCGCCAGTTCATGCAACCGCGCCCCCGGCATCCGCGCACTCGGCCCGGCAATACTGAGCACACCGATCACGCGACCATCCGTTGGATGCTTCACCACCGCCGCAATCGCCGAAGTGCCGACCGCCGAACTCTCCTCGACACAGGCATAACCCTGCTCGCGCGCCAGGCGCAGCCGTTCCAGTAATTCGATATTCGAGCGCGGCGCGTTTGGCCCCACGCCCACCGGCACTTCCGCAGCCTGCCGCTCGACCAGTGACAACGCCTCGGCGTCACTCATGCACGCCAGCCACGCATGCCCTGACGCGGTGTAGAACAGCGGCGCATCGCGGCCCATGTCCGGGTCATAACGCAGACCGGTGCGCGCGCCTTGTGCTTTGGCGATCCAAGTCTGCCGTTCGCCATCGATCACGCCCAAACGTACCAGTTCGCCGGTTTCCTGAGCCAGTCGATCGAGCACCGGCTGGACGATGTCGGCACCGCTGCTCGACAAATACTGGAAGCCCATCGCGACGAGTTTGGTCGACAGGTGATAACGCAAGGTTTCCGCGTTCTGGCGCACGTAGCCCAGGCGAATCAGCTCGGCAAGCAAGCGGTGCGTCGCGCTTTTGGGGATATCCAGTTGCTCGGCCAGGGTCTGCATCGGCAGCCCGCGCGGATCACTGGTAAGGCTTTCCAGCACACTGAAAACCCGTTCGATTTGACTGCCGGCCATGGGGAGATCCAAAGGAAATTTCGCCGATTCTAGAAGACATCGGCGGCAAAGCGAAATCCGGAACCGGCTGTTCGATAACCGCCCGCTTTGTTGGATCAAAGCTTGTCGAGCCGCTCCAGCACTGGTTATTTTCTGGAATCAGATTCCAAAAAAAATTAATCGCTGGAGCGTTGTTTGATGTCTGCCGAACTCCCGGAAATCGACTGTGACGTACTGGTCGTCGGATCCGGCGCTGCCGGATTGTCGGCCGCCGTCACCGCCGCGTGGCATGGCTTGAAAATCATCGTCGTCGAAAAGGATGCGGTGTTCGGCGGCGCCACCGCATGGTCCGGTGGTTGGGCTTGGGTGCCGTGCAATCCGCTGGCCCGTCGCGCCGGCATCGTTGAAGACATCGAACAACCGCGCACCTATTTGCGCCATGAACTGGGCGAGCACTTCGACCCGGCGATGATCGACGCCTTTCTTCAAGCCGGGCCGCGCATGGTCGCTTTTTTCGAGCAGCACACCGCTCTGCAATTTGCCGACGGCAACGCCATTGCCGACATTCATGGCGACACGCCGGGCGCTGGCACTGGTGGCCGCTCGGTCATCGCGGCGCCTTACGATGGACGCGAGGTCGGACGCTTACTCAAGCGCCTTCGTACGACCATGCGCGAAACGTCCTTCATGGGCATGCCGATCATGGCCGGGGCGGATCTGTCGGCGTTCCTCAATCTGACGCGGTCGCTGAAAGCGGCATGGCATGTGACCTGGCGCTTTACTCGGCATCTGCTTGATCTCGCCGTGCATGGCCGGGCGATGCAACTGGTCAACGGCGTGGCGTTGGTGGCAAGGCTGGCGAAGTCCGCCGAAGACCTTGGCGTTCTGCTCTGGGGGTCGGCGCCGGTGACGGAACTGCTGCGTGATGGCTCGCGCGTCTCGGGTGCTGTGGTCAACACAGGCAAAGGCCCGATCCGCATTCACGCACGCAAAGCCGTGGTGCTCGCCGCCGGTGGCTTTGCCAATGACATCGAACGGCGCAAAGCCCTGTTCCCGCGCACACCCACCGGCCACGAGCATTGGGCGCTGCCACCGCTGGCCGTCAACGGCGATGGTTTGCGCCTGGGCGAAAGCGTCGGTGCACGGGTCAATACCGATGTGGCTTCGCCCGTGGCGTGGGCGCCGGTATCGCAAGTGCCACATTCCGACGGCAGCACCGGGCACTTCCCACACATCATTGAGCGCGGCAAACCCGGGATCATCGGCGTGCTGCGCAACGGCCAGCGCTTCGTCAACGAAGCCAACGGTTATTACGACTACGTCAGCGCCATAGTCGCTGCTGCGCCGGAAGGTGAAGAAGTCGCCTCCTGGCTGATCTGCACCCATGCCTTTCAACGGCGTTATGGCTTGGGCATATCGCGGCCATTTCCGCTGCCAGTGTCAGAATTTATCCGCAGCGGCTATCTGAAAACCGGTAACACCGTTGAAGAATTGGCCCTCGCCTGCGGCATCGACCCGAGCGGCTTGCGCCAGACTGTGGATAACTACAACCGCCATGCCCGTCACGGCGAAGACCCGTTGTTCGGTCGCGGCGCAACACCCTACAACCGCAAACAGGGTGATCCGGCGAACCTTCCCAACCCCTGCGTTGCCCCAATCGAAACCGGCCCGTTCTACGCCGTAAAAGTCCAGCCGGGCTGCTTCGGTACGTTTGCCGGCCTCAAGGTCAACCCACACGCGCAAGTGCTGGATGCCAACGAACAGCCCATCGCCGGCCTCTACGCAGCGGGGGGCGATATGGCCAGCATCATGGGCGGCCACTATCCGGCGGGCGGGATCAACCTCGGCCCGGCGCTGACTTTCGGTTACATCGCCGCCCGGCACATTGCCGGCATGACTGCTTTCGAACAGGAGATCGACCATGCAGCACATCGTTAATGCCCAAGGTTTGAACATGCCGAAACTCGGCCTCGGCACCTGGCCGATGCTCGGCGACGAATGCACTCGCGCCGTGGAGCAAGCGCTGGCACTGGGTTATCGACACATCGACACGGCAGCGGCCTACAACAACGAAGACGCGGTCGGACAAGCACTGGCGAATACGCCGACACCGCGCGAGCAGATTCACCTCACCACCAAGGTCTGGTGGGATCAACTGCAACCCGATGCGATGCGCCACTCCATGGACCGCAGCCTTACGGCCTTGCGCAGCGACTACGTCGACCTGTTCATGATCCACTGGCCAAGCACCGACTGGGATCTGCCACGCACACTCGACACGTTGGCCTCGTTCAAGGAGCAAGGCATGGCGCGCAACATCGGCGTGGCGAATTTTCCTCTGCCGTTGCTGCGCAAAGTCGTCGAGGAATACGGTATCGGACTGTCAGCGATTCAGGTTGAATACCACGTCCTCCTCGGCCAAAACGCTCTGCTCGACTACGCCCGTCAACACGACATGGCACTGACGGCCTACACCCCGCTGGCGCGCAACAAGGTCTCGGATATTCCGCAGATTCAACAGATCGCCCAAAAGCACGGCGTGTTGCCGACCCAGGTCGCGTTGAAATGGTTGCTCGATCAACCCAACGTCGCGGCCATTCCCAAGGCCAGCAGTCAGACCAATCAACTGGCCAACCTGGCCTCGCTGAAAGTCGAACTCGACGATGAAGACCGCGCATTGATTGCCGCGCTGTCGAAAAATCAACGCCAGGTCAGCCCGGATTTCGCACCGCAGTGGGATGCGTTTGATCGCTGATTGATAATCCAGCGATAGAAATCCTGCGCGGGATTGAATTTGCCGCGCGCCAGACCGTCAATAACAGGCCCGACCTCGTCAGCACGAGGCCGGGCCTGTTTGCGTGTGTGCCAATAGACGGACGACCGGACTGGCGCCACACTCACACAACAGCAACACTCATCACCACCCGATACACACAGAGGATTCCCACATGCTATGGAAAAAAGGCCGACGCAGTGACAACGTCGTCGATGCCCGTGGTGATGATGCCGGCGGTGGCGGCGGCATGCGCTTCGGTGGCGGCAAAGGCCTGAGCCTGGGGGCTATCCTGCTGATCGTCGGCATCGGCTGGATCACCGGGCAAGATCCACTGCAGATCCTCGGGCAGTTGACCGGGCAAGTCGGTCAACAATCGGCGCCCACTTCGCAAACCCGACAAGCGCCGCCGGCCAACGATGAACAGGCCGAATTCGTTCGTTCGATCCTCGGCGATACCGAGGACACCTGGGGCGCGATTTTCCAGCAGGCCGGCCGGCAATATAAAGATCCGACCCTGGTTCTGTTCAGCAATCGAGTGAATTCCGCCTGCGGTCTGGCGACCTCGGCCACTGGCCCGTTCTACTGCCCGGCTGATCAGAAAGTCTATCTGGACATGGCGTTCTTCCAGGAAATGTCGCAACGCTTCAAAGCCGCCGGCGACTTCGCTCAGGCCTACGTGATCGCGCATGAAGTCGGACACCATGTGCAGACGCTTCTTGGCGTCTCGGCGAAAATTCAGACAGCCCGCCAGCAAGGTCGGCAAATGGAAGGCGACGGCGGTTTGCTGGTGCGTCAGGAATTGCAGGCCGACTGCCTCGCCGGCGTCTGGGCCTACAGCGCACAGAAGCGCTTGAACTGGCTGGAACCGGGCGACATCGAAGAAGCCTTGAATGCGGCCAACGCCATCGGTGATGATCGCTTGCAACAACAAGGTCAGGGCCGTGTGGTGCCGGACTCGTTTACCCACGGTACGTCGGCGCAAAGGGTGCGCTGGTTCAAAACCGGATTCGCGCAGGGCCAGGTCGGCCAGTGCGACACCTTCGCGGCGAAAAACCTGTAAATGCATAAATGGCTTTTGGCTTTACTGATTGTTGGCAGCACCGCGCAAGCCGCCGGTGTCGATGCGATCAGCCCCGGTCGTTTGCAACTCAAGGCCGGGGAAATGGCGGTAGGCATTGGTCCTGCGCCGGAGAAAATCGAGCGCGTGCTGATCGTCATTCATGGCCGGTTGCGCAACGCCGAGACCTATCGCAAAAGCGCCGAGAGTGCGGCCGAACTGGCGGGACAAAGCGCGCACACCTTGGTGATCGCCCCGCAGTTTCTCAATGAAAGCGATGTCGCCCTTTATTCGTTGCCCGCAACCGTCCTGCGCTGGCAAGGCAACGAGTGGATGGGCGGTGGTTTATCCACAGGGCCGAATCCATTGAGCTCCTACGCCGCGCTCGATGAGATCGTCGGGCGGATCAGCGATCGTAAACAGTTCCCGGACGTGAAGCAGATCGTGATCTTCGGTCATTCCGGTGGCGGCCAGGTAGTGCAGCGTTATGCCCTGCTGGCCAAGGATCAACCGGCGCTTAAGGCCAACGGCATTCGCTTGCGCTATGTCGTGGCCAATCCGTCTTCTTATGCCTATTTCAATGAACAACGGCCGGTGGCGTTCGATCACGCCAAGTGCGCGGGCTTCAATCGCTGGAAGTACGGTCTGTCAGACATGCCGGTCTATGCCGGTGGGCAAACGCCGTTGCAGCTTGAGAGCAGTTACATCAAACGCGAGGTTATTTATCTGCTCGGGCAGCAGGACATCGACCCCAAGCATCCGGCGCTGGACAAGGGTTGTGAAGCCGAAGCGCAGGGTGCGTATCGCCTGGAGCGTGGCAAGTTGTACTTCGGTTATTTGCTGCGCCGGCATCCGGAAGGGGTGAATCAGCGGCTGGTTGAAGTGCCCGGGGTTGGGCATAACGGCGATGGAATGCTGACCTCGCCGGAGGGGCAGAAGGTGTTGTTCGAATAAGTTTTGTGCTGATTGATCTGACGCCATCGCGAGCAGGCTCACTCCTACAGGGGAATGTATTCCAATTGTAGGAGTGAGCCTGCTCGCGAAGAGGCCAGCTCAGGCACCAAAGATCTCAGGCCAGAAGCATCCGCCGCAACTCGACACAATCCTTCGCATGCCAATCGGTCAGCTCCGGCCACGGGTTTTCCGGCAGATTCACCAGCACTGTCCGCGCGCCCGCCGCGCGGCCGCAATCCAGATCAAAGCGGTAATCACCGACCATCACCAGCTCACTCGCCGGCACGTCCCAAGCGTCTGCCAGTTTCAGCAAACCACCCGGATGCGGCTTCGGCGGTGCTTCATCACGGCCCAACACATCGTCCACCGCAAAACAGTCAGCCAAACCAATGGCCTCCAGCGTCACATGTGCCAGTTCCCGCGCATTGCGGGTCAGAATGCCGAGGCGATAACCGCGCGCATGCAGATCACGCACCAGTTCCACCGCGCCGGTGGCCGGGGTCGAACCCAGCGCCAGATCCCTTTCGTGTTCCAGCAGCCAGGCATGTTTCGCTGCCGCCTCATCTGAAGGCAGCGCGGCGAGATGCGTGAGGATGTCGTCCTCCGGCGGTATCGCCAGCGCCACGCGAATCGCCGCAAAATCATGCACGGCGACGGTCAGCGTGCCGTCCATGTCGAACACCCAGTGCTTGACCTCTTTCAGGCTCATGCCCAATCCTTGCGATGACGGATCAAGCCTTCCTGGGTCACCGAGGCGACCAGTTGCCCGGCGCGGTTGTACACGCTGCCACGGGAGAAACCACGGGAATTGCCGGCCCACGGGCTGTCCATCGCGTAGAGCAACCAGTCATCGGCGCGCAGATCGTTGTGGAACCACAGCGCGTGATCGAGGCTGGCGACCTGCATGTCTTTCTGCCACACCGATTTGCCGTGGGGCAGCATCGAGGTGGTCAGCAGGCCGAAGTCCGAGGCGTAGGCCAGCAGGTATTTGTGCAGCGCCGGGATGTCGGCCAATGCGCCGTCGGCGCGGAACCACACGTATTTGACCGGATCGGCCGGCTGCGGGTTGTACGGGTCTTTTTCGGTGACCGGGCGCACTTCGATCGGTTTCGGGCACAGCAGTTTTTCACGCATGTGTTCCGGGATCAGGTGCGCGCGTTGCTGGGTCAACTCCAGCTCCGACGGCAGATTTTCCGGGCCGACCACGACCGGCATCTGACTCTGGTGCTCGAAGCCTGCCTCGTCGTACTGAAACGAAGCGCTGCAGGTGAAAATCGGGTGGCCCTTCTGGATCGCCGTGACGCGGCGAGTGCTGAAGCTGCCGCCATCGCGCACGCGATCAACCGAGTAGACCACCGGCAACTTGGCATCGCCCGGGCGCAGGAAATAGCCGTGCATCGAGTGCACATGACGCGCCTCTTCAACCGTCTGACTGGCCGCCGACAGCGACTGACCGAGTACCTGACCACCGAACAACTGACGGAAACCCAAGTCCTGGCTACGGCCACGGAACAGGTTTTCTTCGATCGGTTCCAGGGTCAGCAGGTCGACCAGATCTTCCAACACTTGGCTCATTCAGACTCTCCTCACACAAAGCTATATACCGCGCAGTCTTGGCTGCGGCGGCCGATTCAGATTCTGGCGCGGGCCAATGATATGGCGGCCATTGTAAACGTCCGTGTCGGCTTATCCATGCAAGGTTTGCAGCCATTGTTCCCGGGTGATGCGGTACAGCACATGCCGGCGCAGCGGATGATCGACGGCCAGCTTCGGGTGATCGAAATCATCTTCCGGGGCGTGATGCATGCCAATCGCCTGCATGACTTTCTCCGAGGGCAGATTGGATTGCGCGGTGAAGGAGACGATTTCCTTTAGCGCCAACCGATCAAAGCCGCAGCGCAGAGCAGTCCACGCCGCTTCACTGGCGTAACCGAGGCCCCAATGCTCCTTGGCCAGACGCCAGCCAATTTCCACCGCTGGCGTGAACGGTGCATCGAAACCGACCACGCCGAGCCCGGTGAAACCGATGAATTCACCGCTGTCCTTGCGCTCCAGCGCCCAAAGGCCAAAACCGTGCTCGGCAAAATGCCCGCGAATCCGGCCGATCAGCGAAGCGCTTTCGAGGCGGCTCAACGCTGCCGGGAAATAGCGCATCACCTGAGGATCGGCGCACATCGCGGCAAATGCCGGCAAATCCTCGTCCTGCCACTGACGCATCAGCAAGCGCGCGCTTTCGAGTTCCAGTATCGGCTCCATCGTGCCTCTCCGTTTCCATGCCGCAAGTCTACATCGCTGGTAGGATCCTTCACTCTTTCCTACGTTCCTACATGAAACCGCCATGCCATTGCCGCTGATCTACCACGAAGACTACAGCCCCGAGTTTCCGGCGGATCACCGCTTCCCGATGGACAAGTTTCGCCTGCTGCGCGATCACCTCGTCGACAGCGGTCTGACCCGCGATGCCGATTTGTTACGACCCGAGATCTGCCCCAACGACATCCTCGCCCTCGCCCATGACCGTGCGTATATCGAACGCTACATGAGCGGCGAGTTGTCCCGCGAAGACCAGCGGCGTCTTGGCCTGCCGTGGAACGAAGCCTTGGCGCGGCGCACGGTGCGCGCGGTCGGTGGTTCGATTCTGGCGGCGGAAAAAGCCCTCGAGCATGGCCTCGCCTGCCACTTGGCCGGCGGCACTCACCACGCACACTACGACTATCCGGCAGGGTTCTGCATCTTCAATGACCTGGCGATCATCAGCCAATACCTGCTGCAAAGCGGCCGGGTGAATCGCGTGCTGATCTTCGATTGCGACGTGCATCAGGGTGACGGCACCGCACGGATTCTCCATGACACGTCGGAGGCAGTTACCGTTTCCCTGCACTGCGAGAAGAATTTTCCTGCACGAAAAGCGGAAAGTGACTGGGACATTCCGCTGCCCAAAGGCATGGGCGATGCCGACTATTTGAAAGTGGTCGACGACACACTCAATTACCTGCTGCCGCTGTATCAACCGGATCTGGTGCTGTACGACGCCGGAGTGGATGTGCACAAGGACGACGCCCTCGGTTATCTGCAACTGACCGACGCAGGCGTCGCTGCTCGTGATGAAAGCGTGATGCGCCATTGTCTGGGCCGCGATATTCCGGTGATGGGCGTGATTGGCGGCGGCTACAGCAAGGATCGCCACGCCCTCGCCCGCCGCCACGGCATCCTCCATCACAGCGCACAGCGGGTCTGGCATTCACACGGTTGTCATTGAGCTATGCTGCGTTACCCACAATCGCTGTGGAACGGCCTGTGGATAACCTGAGTGAAAGGGACTGCAGGCCATACCGCTTATGGCCTACAGCGCACTGATCATTTTTCAACCAACATTCTGAGCCAACACAAATCCTGTAGGAGTGAGCCTGCTCGCGATAGCGTCAGCACCTTCAACATTAACTTGGCTGACACACCGCTATCGCGAGCAGGCTCACTCCTACAAAAGATCTGCGCTGTTAGAATGCGCGCCTTATCCCGCCATACCGCAGCGCACGCCATGACCCAGACTTCCGCCTCCTCCCCCGCTCACGTCGCCCTCATCGGCGGTGGCCCCGCCGGCCTGATGGCCGCCGAAGTGCTGAGTCAGGCCGGAATCCGCGTCGATCTGTACGACGGCATGCCCTCGGTGGGCCGCAAGTTCCTGCTCGCCGGTGTCGGCGGCATGAACATCACCCACTCCGAAGCCTACCCGGCGTTCCTCTCGCGCTATGCCGAGCGCGCACCGCAGATCGCGCCATTGCTGCGCGGCTTCGACGCCGATGCGTTGTGCACATGGATTCATGATCTGGGTATCGAGACCTTTGTCGGCAGCTCCGGCCGGGTTTTTCCTACGGACATGAAAGCAGCACCGTTACTGCGCGCCTGGCTCAAACGCCTGCGCGACAGCGGCGTAGTTATCCACACCCGCCATCGCTGGCTCGGTTGGGATGAACACGGTGCACTGCGCATTGACAGCCCGGAAGGTGAAATAACCGTCAAACCCGACGCCACCCTGCTCGCCCTCGGCGGCGGCAGCTGGTCGCGCCTCGGTTCCGACGGCGCGTGGATGCTGCCTCTGGAGCAACGCGGTGTAGGACTGGCGCCGTTGCAGCCGAGTAATTGCGGCTTCGAGGTGCAGGCCTGGAGCGAATTGATGGTCAGCAAATTCGCCGGCGCGCCGCTGAAAAATATCGCCATCGGTTTGAACGATGACATTCCGCGCTTGGGCGAATGCGTGATCACCGCGACCGGGATTGAGGGCAGTCTGATTTATGCGCTGTCGGCGCCGATTCGTGAGGCGATCAATCAGCATGGCGCGGCGGTTGTTCACATCGATCTGCTGCCCGGCCGCCCTGTGGATAAATTGCAGGCGGCGTTGAGCAAGCCACGCGGTTCGCGGTCGATGGCCAAGCATCTGCACAGTCAGGTTGGGATTGATGGGGTTAAAGCGGCGTTGTTGCGTGAACTCACTGATGCGGCGACCTTCGCTGATCCGGCGTTATTGGCACGGGCGATCAAGGCATTACCGCTGACGTTGGTGAAAACGCGGCCATTGGACGAGGCGATCAGCAGTGCCGGGGGCGTGACGTTCGAGGCGCTGGATGAGCGCTTGATGCTCAAGGCGTTGCCGGGGGTGTTCTGCGCGGGGGAGATGCTTGATTGGGAAGCACCAACGGGCGGGTATTTGCTGACGGGGTGCTTTGCCAGCGGGCGGGCGGCGGGGTTGGGTATTGTGCAGTGGCTGAAAAGCTAAACCCTCACCCCAGCCCTCTCCCAGAGGGAGAGGGGGCCGACCGAGGTGTCTGACGCCATACATCGACCTGAAACACCGAGTCGATTATGGATTCGGCCAGCCAACCGAAGTGTCTGGCGAAGGCCCTGTCGCTTATGGATTCACAACAGAAGAATCAGGTCGGCGTACTTCGCAAACATCCCCCAATCAGTCCCCTCTCCCTCCGGGAGAGGGTTAGGGTGAGGGGCTTTTGACTTAAGGCTTGCGCTTACGCGGCCCAGTGTTGAACACCGGCACTTTACGCACAGGCTTGATCGAAGGCTCCGGCGCCTGCGTCTCGCCACTGTCGACCCACTTGCCCAGATTGCGCTTGCCGCCACCACCCGAAGCTTTCGGCTTCTTCGGTTTCTTCGGCTTCTTGATCACCTGACCACTGGCATCGGTGTCCGGCACACGATGCTCAGGTTCAAAGTCCGGCTCGTTCTGACGCTTCAAGGTCTGCCGCGTCAGCATTTCAATCGCCGACAACATGTTCACTTCATCCGCACAGACCAGCGAGATCGCCTCACCGGTTGCACCCGCACGGCCGGTACGCCCGATGCGGTGAATGTAATCCTCAGCCACGATCGGCAGATCGAAATTGATCACCAACGGCAGGTCTTCGATATCCAGCCCCCGCGCCGCAACGTCAGTCGCCACCAGAATCTGCACTTCACTGAGCTTGAAACGATCCAACGCGCGCTGACGGGTCGCCTGCGGCTTGTCGCCGTGGATACCGTCGGCATTCACACCCAGGCCCTGAAGTTTTTCCACCAGCGCATCAACACCGTTGCGGGTCTTGGCGAACACCAGCACCTGCTTCCACTTGTTCTTGCGCATCAGGTGCACGAACAGTTCGGCCTTGCGCTTTTTGTCTACCGTGACGATCCACTGCTTGACCGTATTGGCGGCAACGTTGCGCGGGCTGACTTCGACGGTCAGCGGATCGTTGAGCATCTGCCCGGCGAGCAGGCGGATGTCATCGGAGAAGGTCGCGGAGAACAGCAGGGTCTGGCGCTTTTTCGGCAGCATGCGGTAAATGTTCGCCAGTTCTTCGGAGAAGCCCAGGTCGAGCATACGATCGGCTTCATCCAGCACCAGAGTCTGCAACTGATCGAGTTTCAGCGCGTTCTGGCGGAACAGGTCGATCAGGCGACCGGGCGTGGCGACCAGCACATCGACGCCGCCGCGCAGCTTCATCATCTGCGGATTGATGCTGACGCCGCCGTACACCGCATAAGTGCGCAGCGGCAGGTTTTCGGCGTACTGGCGCACAGACTCATGAACCTGCTCGGCCAGCTCGCGGGTCGGCACCAGAATCAGCGCACGCGCCGAGTTGGCGGCGACTTTCGGCCCTTCCATGGCCAGCAACTGCAGCAGCGGCAAGGCGAAACCGGCGGTTTTGCCGGTACCGGTCTGGGCCGCTGCCATCAGGTCACGACCGGCCAGCACGGCCGGAATGGCTTGCGCCTGAACCGGCGTCGGGGTCTGGTAGCCGAGCGTCTCGAGGGAGCGCAGCAAGGGTTCGATCAGGCCAAGGGTGGCGAAAGTCATGGAAGTACCGTAGGAAAAAATGACGCGGGCATGCAATGCCGCGCAGTTTACCCTAATTCGTACGCGTTTCTGTGGGAACGGCTGTCGGCGCCACGACTGGCGGCTGTGCCGGCCGACGCCACTGCGGCAAGCCAATCAACACCACGGCGCTGATGATCACCAGCATCGCCAGCGCTTCTTCGATGCCGATGGTCTCGCCAACGAACACAATCCCCAGCAACACCGCGACCGCCGGGTTGACGTAGGCATAACTGGTCGCCGCTGCCGGACGCACGTGCTTGAGCAGGTACATGTACGAATTGAACGCGATGATCGAGCCGAAGAAGATCAGGTACGCCAGCGCCAGCCAGCCTTCAACCGGAGGCATCGCTTGCAGATGCTCGCCACTGACGGCGCTGCCAATCAGCAACACCACACCGCCAACGAGCATCTCCACCGCGCTGGCCATGGCGCCCTGCGGCAACGGCAGATGTCTGCTCCACACCGAACCGAACGCCCAGGTCGCCGCCGCAAAAATCAGCAGCGCCGCGCCCATAGGGCTGGATTGCAGGTTGGAACCCATGTTGAGCATGGCGATGCCGATAATCCCCAACGCCACCCCGGCCCACTCGAGACGAGTATTACGCGCGCCCCAGAAATATCCGCAGAGCAAGGTGAACAATGGCACCGTCGCCACCGCCAATGCCGCAACGCCCGAAGCCACGCCAGTGTGTTCAGCCACACTCACCGCGCCATTACCAAAACTGAGCAGCAAAATCCCGATGATCCCCGCCGCTTTCCACTGCGCCCAGGTCGGCGCCGGAGCCCCGCGCCAGCGCAGGAAGGCGTACATCAGGCTGCCGGCGATCACGAAGCGCACACCACCGAGCATCAGCGGCGGCCAGTACTCAACGCCGATGCGGATCACCAGATAGGTCGATCCCCAAATCACGTACAACGCAAAAAACGCGGCGATCAGCGGCAAGGAAAAACGGCGCAAGGCAGGCATGGGCAGCTCAAATATCAGGCTCTTGGGATTAGTTATTCTAGAAAGGCTTGCGGGCAAAAATAAGTTACAAAACCTGTTTATAGCGCCGGTACACTTTGGAAATCACGGAGATCGGCGGTTTAAGCCGAGATTTCGAAAGTCCGACATTTTCAGGAGTCGATCTTGGACAAATACGACCGCATGCTGCTCAGCGCTCTTCTCGAAAACGCTCGTGCGTCCTACGCCGATCTGGCGCGCAAGGTGAACCTCTCCGCCCCCGCCGTCGCCGAGCGCGTGGCCAAGCTTGAGGCATCCGGGGTAATTACCGGGTATGAGGCGAAAATCGACCTGTCGAAAATCGGCCTGCCGATCCAGTGCATGATCGAGTTGCGTCTGCACCAGAACGGCAGTCAGAAGGTCTACGACGAACTGGTGAAAATCCCGCAACTGACCGAATGCTTTCGAGTGACGGGCGATCCGTGCGTGATGATGAAGGCCGCGGTGGGATCGATGACGGAGCTTGAGGAGTTGATCAATCGGGTGGCGAAGTTTGGTTTCAGCAAGACCTCGATTGTGTTGTCGAGCGCCATCGAAAAGCGCGTGCCGTTAGGCCAGATCGAAATCAACGGCAAATAGTCCGGATCACCACAGATCACCTGTAGGAGTGAGCCTGCTCGCGAAGCGGAGTATCAGTCGAAACAAATATTGACTGACACACCGCTGTCGCGAGCAGGCTCACTCCTACAGGGGTTGTGTACTGGATTGGGGATCAGCGGTAACGCAGCAAGTGCTCGCTGACTTTCGCAGCAGGGACTTTCTGCAGCTTGCACAACAGGTCATGGGACAGTTCACGCACGCCATGCTTGCCGCGCAACTCATCGGCCAGATGCGCCATCAGGTTGGCCGCCATCTCGGCATCGGCCATGGCCCGGTGAGCCTGGCCCGTGTGCGGCAAACGCGCAAACGTGGTGAGCGTACCGAGCTTGTGATTGGGCGCCGCCGGCATCAAGCGCCGCGCCAGCAGCAGCGAACAGGCAAAATTCTGCAACCGCGTGCGTTTGATCCGCCCCAGCTCAAAGTCCCAGAACTTCTGGTCGAACGAGGCGTTGTGCGCCACCAACGGCGTGCAGCCGACAAACTCGTTGACTTCGTTCATCACCTGCTCGGCCGACGGCGCGGTGCGCAGCATGGCGTTGCTGATGCCGGTCAGTTGCTCGATGAACGCGGGGACGCGGACGCCGGCGTTCATCAGGCTCTGGTAACGCTCGACGATGCGGCCGTTTTCCAGCATGACCACGGCGATTTCCGTGGCGCGGCAGCTGCTGTTCGGCGACAGGCCGGTGGTTTCAAAGTCGATGACTGCAATGCGTTCCAAACCGGGTTCAACTCCGTACAAATCAATTCTTCAGCTTAATTTTTTAACAGCAGCGCGCCTTCGATCGGCACGTAACGGCTGGCGGCGCGGATCAGCGAGTTGGCCGTCAGGCCGGGCACGCCATAGGCGACTGCCTGCACGCCGTGTTTGCTGATGATGCGTTCGAGCAGCATGTCGAAATCGCCGTCACCGGAGGCCAGAACGACTTCGTCGACATGGTCGGCGGCGTCCATGATGTCGAGGGTGATGCCCACGTCCCAGTCGCCCTTGGCCGAGCCGTCGCTGCGCTGGATGTAGGGTTTGAGCTTCACGGTGAAGCCCAGATTGCGCAGGATCTGCTGGAACTGCTGCTGCTTGCTGTCGCCACGGTCGATCGCGTAGGCGTAGGCCTCGACGATCTGCCCGTCCTTGCTGATGTCGGCCCACAAGGCGGCGTAGTTGAAGTGACAACCATAGGCCTGACGCACGGTGTAGTAGAGGTTCTGCACGTCGGCGAACACTGCGATTTTTTTCACCGGAGTTCCTGTGGGCGCGCAAGCGCACGAAGCGGGATCAGGCGCAGGGCCTGAAAAAGGCGCTCAGTATGCCAGCCATCAGGAGGGTTCCGCGAATAATCGGCCCGAAGCCCTCAGGGGCTCCGGACGAATGGTGAGTCAGACGAAGGAATCGTCGTCATCGAAGAACGATGAGTTGTCGTCGCTGTAATCGGCGTCGGTGACCCCGCCCTGGTCGTTGCCAGAGAAGCCGTTATCGGCCACACGCTGGTCATCGCCCCAACCGTTGTTGCTCTGGTCGGCGACCTGCGCCGGCTCTTCCTTGATCACTTCAACGATTTCTTCCGGCTGCTGGTTGTGATGAAACAGGCTGCTGATGCCTTGCGCCAGCATCACGCCACCGGCGACACCGGCCGCAGTTTTCAAGGCGCCGCCGAGGAAACTGCTGCCTGCCGTTGGAGCGGCTTGTTGCGCGTAGTTAGGCGGTGGCGCGCCGAAGTTCTGTTGCGGAGCGGGAGCACTAAAGTTCTGCTGCGGTGCCGGTTCGCGCCAGCCGCCCGTGGACGCAGGGGCGGCACTCTGGGTCGGCGCCGGACGCGGGCTGCCACCGAAAATGCTCGACAGGAAACCGCCACCACCGCTCGGCGCCGGGGCGGCACTCTGCGCCTTGGCCGCTTGCAACTCCGCCTGCAAACGCTGGACTTGCTGAGTCAGTTGCTTGTTCTGCTCGTCGAGGCTCTTGAGCGCAGCCTCTTGCACCAGAATCGCCTGGGTCATGAAATAACCTGCCGCAGGCTGGCGGGTCAGGTGTTCCTTGATCCGCGCCTCGGCCTGGGCGTCGCGCGGGGCTGCCTCCGTTTCGGCCTGTTGCAGCCGGGAAAACAGTCCATCGATCAGGGTTTGCTCTTCGCTGTTCATGGCGACCTCGTAGATTGCCGGGGATAACATTGCCCTCGTCCACGTTGGCCGAGGTGCTCTCCTGTAATGGAGACGGTGACAAAACGTTTCAATGACCTTTACCGAATGTTTACGTTTGTGTCGCGCCAGCCATCATCGGTTAAAGTGAGCCACTGTTTTCGACCTGCGATACCGACTGATGAATGCCCTCGAAGTGCTGCGCGACTCTCTGTATTTTTTCAAACGCCATTTGGGCAGCATCGTGCAGTTGTGCCTGCCCCTGGTGATTTTCGAAGCGTTCCTGCAACAGGTGGTCGATCGCGCCAGCGGGCCGGAAAACATCTCGGCGATCAGTATCGTCGTCGGTCTGCTGGTGTATCCGCTGTACACCGCCGCGCTGATCCTCTTTCTTGATGCACGCAGCCGTGGCGAGGCGCCGCGCAACCGTGATCTGCTGGCGATGGCTGCCACTCTGTGGCCGCGCTTCGCGTTGCTCACAGCACTGAATACCTTGCTGATTCTGTTGGGCCTGTCGCTGTATTTCCTGCCGGGCCTGATGCTGATGGTCATGCTCGCGTTCGGCGAATACCTGCTGGTGCTGCGTGGCATGGGCCCCTTGCAGGCGATGAAGGAAAGCCTGCGCCTGACCCGTGGGCATTTCTGGCGGATCCTGCTGTGCATTCTCTGCGTGATGACGCCGCTGTGGTTGCTCAAAGGTGCGACGCTGGCGGTGTACCCCGAGCCGCAGAATCCGGTGATCGCCATACTGATCGACAGCGCTCACAGCTTCCTGCAACTGTTCACCAGTGTGGTGTTGTTTCGCCTGTTCATGCTGATCAGCGAATTGCCTGACAAACGTGACAGAGTGGTCTGACAGGACTGCGTTTGGGCTTCGAGACGGCCGTCAGGTATGCTCGGGGCCACTTTCTGTAACGCTATAAGCCGAGCCATGACCCGTCTACTGCGCTACACCCTGTTGCTTGTCGTGCTCGCCATCGCCCTGATCGGCGGGCTGATGTTCAGCCTGACCTGGCGCCCCGACGTCCGCGAAACCCTGCCGGTCAGTTGTACCGGAACGCCGCCGACACTGGTGCCAGGCCAGGCGTTGAAAGTCATGACCTGGAACGTGCAGTACCTGGCCGGCAAACGCTACGTGTTCTGGAATGATCTGGCCCAGGGCAACGATGAAGCACCGACCCTGGAAGACATGGCCTTCAGCCTCGATGAAGTGGCGCGGGTGATCCGCGACGAGCAGCCCGATGTGGTGTTGTTGCAGGAACTCGATGATGGCGCCAAGGCCAGCGACTACCAGGACCAACTGAAGTTATTGCAGGAACGCGTTGCCGACCTGTATCCGTGCAGCGCCAGCGCGTTTGACTGGAAAGCCGAATTTGTCCCCGACGCTCATGTTTTCGGCAGTGTCGGGCGACAACTGGCGACCCTGAGCCGCTACCGCATCGAACACGCCGAGCGCCTGCAATTGCCGGTCGCCTCAGCCAACTTCATCAGCCGCCAGTTCCAGCCAAAAGATGCCCTGCTCGCGACCAAACTGCCCCTGAGCGATGGCGGGCAACTGACCGTTTTCAATACCCATCTGGAGCGTGCCAGGCAACCCGACGAAACGTTGCAGGCGCAAGTGAGCGCCGTGGCCAAAGTGCTCGACAAGTACGAAAGTCAGGGCCTGCCGTGGTTGATCGGTGGCGACTTCAATCTGTTACCGCTTGGTCAGTATCGCCGCTTGTCTGCCGAACAACGCATGCCCTACTCAGCCGACAGCGAACTGCATCTGCTGTGGGACAAGTACCCGATGATCCCGACCAACAACGAGGCCAGCGGTATCGACCGTGCGCAGTGGCTGACCCACTACCCCAACGACCCCGGTCTGAATGGCCCGGATCGCACGGTCGACTATCTGTTCTACAGCCCGAAAATCAAACGGGTTGAAGCGATGGTGCGGCAGGACGATACGTTGCGCATCTCCGATCACCTGCCGGTGATTGCGCGCTTCCTGCTCCCCGCCGCGCCTTAGATCACAACTTCGGCACACCAGCGATCACTGTGGGAGCTGCCGAAGGCTGCGATCTCTTGATCTTCAGGTGCCGCGCGGTTTGGCCCGCGCCGTCGCCTCGGCCACCAACGGATCATCCGGCCAATAATGCTTCGGATAGCGCCCCTTCAAATCCTTCTTCACCTCGGCATAGGTGCTGCGCCAGAAGTTCGCCAGATCCTGCGTCACCTGCACCGGGCGCCGCGCTGGCGATAGCAGATGCAGTTTCACCACCTGCCGCCCACCGGCAATTCGCGGCGTATCGGCCAGCCCGAACAACTCCTGCAAGCGCACCGCGAGAATCGGCGGAAACTCGCTGTAGTCCAAACGAATCGATGAGCCCGACGGCACGCACAAATGATGCGGCGCCAGCTCATCGAGCTTTTGCGGCAACGGCCATGGCAGCAGATTACGCACGATGCTCGACAGATCGAGATTGGCAAAATGACTGAGCCGCGAAACCTTGCCCAGATAAGGCATCAGCCAGTCTTCGAGGGTGTTCAGCAACGTCGCGTCGCTGACGTCCGGCCACTGACTGTCGTCCTGATGGTTCAACTCCAACTGGCGCAACAACGCCACCCGCGCCTGCCACTGACGCAGCTCGGGCGTCCACGGCAGCAGTTCCAGACCCTTGCGCCGCACCAGATTGACCAACGCCTGACTGCGCGCATTTTCGTCGAGACCGGTCAACGGTTCGCGGCTGAGAATCAGCTCGCCAATCTTGCGCTGACGCTCGGCGCGCAGCACGCCTTCGCGCTCGTCCCAGTCCAGTTGATCGACGTTGCGCACCTGTTCGGCGAGCACTGAATCGAACAGCGCCGGATCGAAATCCGCCGCCAGGTAAATCCGCTCTTCGCGCTGGCCCTGACGGCTACCGAGATCGGCGATGACGATCCACGGCTCTTTCATCAGGCTGTCTGCTTCGGCGAACAGCGCCGCGCGACCGTTGGCCAGACGATATTCGGCGCCACCGGCACGCCGCTGTTGCGCGACGCGATCCGGATAGGCCAGCGCCAGCAAGGCACCGAGCCAGCGCGGATGATCAGGGTCGCTGACCGGCTCGCTGGCCTTGCCGCGCAGATAACCGCGATATTGCCGCGCCAGTTGCTTGGCGCGCTGCACCCCGCCCTGCGCACCACGGGCGGCGCGTTCTTCGCCGGACAGCAGCACCAGGCGACTGTGCAAATCCGCCCCGGCGCCGCGCAAGATATCGCGCTCACCGAGCAACGCGGCGACATCGCACGCCATGTTCGCCAGCCCCAACGCCTGACCACGCAGCAGTAAATGACCGATACGCGGATGTGCCGGCAATTCAGCCATGGCCTGACCGTGAGAGGTCAGCGCCTCACCTTCCAGCGCGCCAAGCCGTTGCAGCAAATCCTGCGCCTGTGCATAAGCTGCCGCTGGCGGAACATCGAGCCAAACCAGTTCCCCCGGCGTCACGCCCCAACGTCCCAGTTGCAGCGCGAGGCTGGCGAGATCCGCCGAGAGAATTTCCGCACTGCCATACGCCGCCAATTGCTCGTGCTGATCCTGCGACCACAAGCGATAACAAACGCCCGGCTCGAGTCGCCCGGCCCGGCCCGCACGCTGAGTGGCGCTGGCCTTGGAAATCCGCTGAGTGTCGAGCCGTGTCATGCCGCGGCCCGGATCGAAACGCGGCACCCGCGCCAGCCCGGCATCGATCACCACGCGCACGCCGTTGATGGTCAGACTGGTTTCGGCGATGTTGGTCGCCAACACCACTTTGCGCTGACCGGCCGGCGCCGGATCGATCGCCGCACGTTGTGCATTGAGGTCGAGTTCGCCGTGCAACGGGCACAGCAACACATCGCTGCGCTCACCAATGGCGTCTGCCAACTGTTGATGCACACGACGGATTTCCGCCTGCCCCGGCAGAAACACCAACAGGCTGCCGCTTTCATCGTGCAGCGCTTCGAGCACGGTTTGCGTGACACGTTGGTCGATATATTCGCCGGGCTGAAACGGCCGGCCCCAGCGCATCGTCACCGGATACATGCGACCTTCGCTGCGCAGGATCGGTGCATCGTCGAGCAACCCGGCCAGACGCTCGCCTTCGAGCGTGGCCGACATCAGCAAAATCTTCAGCGGCTGTTCAGCTCGAAACAGCTCGCGACCGTTCAGACTTAATGCCAGCGCCAGATCGGCGTCGAGGCTGCGTTCGTGGAATTCGTCGAAGATCAACAAGCCGACGCCTTCCAGCGCAGGATCATCCTGCAAGCGGCGGGTGAGAATGCCTTCGGTGACCACTTCGATGCGCGTATTGGGGCCAACCTTGCTGTCGAGACGAATGCGATAACCGACGGTTTCACCGACCTTCTCGCCCAGCTCACTGGCCAGACGTTCCGCCGCTGCCCGCGCGGCGAGACGGCGCGGTTCAAGCATCAGAATGGTCTGCCCGGCCAGCCACACTTCATTGAGCAAGGCTAAAGGCACGCGGGTGGTTTTACCGGCGCCGGGCGGTGCTTCGAGCACAGCTTCGTGGCGCGTCGCCAAGGCTTCACGCAGGGCGGGTAAAACTTCATCGATTGGCAAAGAAATCATGCTGGCTCCAAAACAGAGGCCCGAGTATAACGGCGAACTGCCAGGCGTTCGTCAGGGTCTTAACTTCACAAGACGAAGCTTCGTTATCAGATGACTCAGGAGATTTCCCATGCGCTTACCTTTTCGCCTGATCGGCGGTGTACTGGTCGCCACCCTGCTCACGCAAATCACCGCGTGCGGCTCGATTTTCTACCCGGACCGTCGCGGTCAGATCGACGGTAAGATCGACCCGGCGATTGCCGTGCTCGACGCCGTGGGCCTACTGTTCTACATCATCCCCGGCCTGATCGCGTTTGCCGTCGACTTTGCCACCGGCGCGATCTATTTCGAACCGGGCCACACCGCACAGATCGATCCGGCCAAGCTCAAACAAGCCATCGGCCCGGACGGTCAGGTCGATAATCACAAGCTACAGGCTATTCTCGAAAGCGAGTTGGGCCGAGATTTCCCACTCGACGATCCGCGCCTGATTCAACACAAGGGCAGCACTCAACAACTGGCGATGTTCGGCCTGCAACCCGCCGCCTGAAAAGGACGTTCAATGACATCCAGCCCCGAACACGCTCGCCTGCTGCGGCTGGCGACCCGCGCCTCAGTGGCGGTCGCGTGCACACTGATCATCGCCAAAGCCATCGCCTGGTGGCTGAGCGGTTCGGTGAGCATGCTCGCCGGCCTCACCGACTCGGCGCTGGATGGCGTCACTTCGCTGCTCAATCTGCTGGCGGTGCATTACGCGTTGCGCCCGGCCGATGACGATCACCGTTATGGTCACGGCAAGGCGGAATCGCTGGCGGGCATGGCGCAGGCGCTGTTCATTGGCGGTAGTGCTGTGTTGATCGCGTTTCAGGCGTACGAACGACTTCATGATCCACAACCGCTCGGGGCGCCGTGGCTGAGCATCGGTGTGATCGTGTTTTCGCTGCTGCTGACGGCGGCGTTGCTGGTGTTGCAGCATCGGGTGATCAAGCAGACCGGCTCCAACGCGGTACGCGCGGATTCACTGCACTATCGCTCGGACATGTTGCTCAACGGCAGCATCCTGATTGCGCTGATCCTCGCCGGGTTTGGTTTTGAACAACTGGATGCGTGGTTCGGTCTGGGGATTGCCGGGTACATTCTGTGGAGCGCGATCCAGATTGCCCGGGAAAGTTTTTCGGTGTTGATGGATGAAGAACTGCCAACCGACGTCAGCCAGCACATGCTCGAACTGGCCTGCAGTGTGCCGGGCGTGTTGGGCGCGCATGACCTGCGCACGCGAATCTCCGGCAACCACTGGTTCGTGCAATTGCACCTGGAATTGCCGGGAGAGTTGACGCTGTCAGTGGCGCACGGCATCAGCGATCAAGCCGCCGATGCCATCCACAAGGCCTACCCGCGAGCCGAAGTGCTGGTGCACGCCGACCCGCAGGAAGTGGTCAAGTCTGAACGGGCACAAACCCGGCTTCAGTAACTGACCTGATAACCGCGACTGCTCAGGCAGTTGCCCTGAGCCTGTCGGTACGCCTGAACCACTTCGGGCGCCGGCTGATAGGTCGCGGTGCGCGGGTCGAAACCGCTTTGCTGCACCGCATACTGATAGCACTGGTAGCCGTCCTGCTGCACCTGCTCCGGCGACTGGCCGTTGGCCGGATACGCTTCGACGTCATAGCCTTGTGATTGCGGCTGCGGTTGTTGCTGCACCGGCGGCTCGACGACCACGTAATCCTGCGTCGCTTCCTGATAGGCGTAGTAGGAACCGGCGGCGAGAAACAATAGCGAACCACCAATCCACACTTCACGGGCGTAATCCGGCAAATACTGGATGCGGATCCCGCGCGGCGGTTGCACGACGATGTAGCGCGGGCCTTGCGGGCGATACCAGTAGCCGCCGGAGAAGAAGTAATCCTGGCCACGATACGGCACGCGGTAATCGCGATCCGGGAAGCGATCGATCACATGCCCCGGCCGATATTGCGGCCCCGGGCCCCAGCCATTGCCGTGCCCGTCGGGGCGGCCCGGCCAGCGATTATCGTTGGGCCGGTTACCGGTCTGCCATTGCTGGTTGTGGTAACCGTTTTGTGGACGCTCGTCGCGGTAGTAGCCCTGACGCGGCTCCTGAGTCTGGCGCACGGTGTCGGGCCGTGGCTGGATCGGCAGGCTGTTGGCTGGTAGTTGCGGCGGCGGTGGTGGTTGACGCACCGGGTTGGGGTTATAGGCCGGGCGGTTCTGGTCGTGGTTTTGCCATTGACCATTGTTATTGTGCTGCTGGCCGTTGTGCTCGAACTGGCGGCTGTTGTCGCCACGAATGATCTCGTTGTTCTGCGGGCGCGGTTGATTCTGCGGCGGTTGATTGTTCTGCGGACGTGGCTGCTGATTATTGCCGCCATGCCCCTGATTGTTGCCCTGATGCTCCGGCCCGCGTCCGCCGTTACCATTGCCATTCGGGCTGCGGCTTTCAGGGTCATCGGCCAGCGCTTGCACACTGACACTCACACACAACACACCAACACCGGCCAGACGCCAGATGCGCGACTTCATGCTTTTCCTCACTGAGGCCTGTAATTAAGGGCGGCCTGTAACTAAGACCGGGTCGGGAACATCCGGTTCTGCAACAGGTTATCAGTCGCGCAACTTATTTATTGAGCGCCGCCACATGAAATCGCAGGCAAGAAAAAAGGGAGACCCGTCGGCCTCCCTTCTAGAGAACTTCGTCCTGGCTCGACGCTTTTGACGTCGGCTCACCTCACGCCGTCTTCTGGACAGTGTGCAGCTCGGGGGCCGGCACAACCCCGGTGGGGGTGGCGGCCGCGGCAGGCCGGATGGGGCGGGCCGCGTGGACTGTGTTACCGAGCAGTGATTCTGGTGATAAGAATAGGCCTGAGGCCGCGACAGAGGATTGCGAAGATTGCTGAAATAAACACCACTTGCGCAATTTTTAACCCTGGATAGATAATCCTCCGCAATAGTTACAAACAAGGACAGATTGATGAGCAAACTCGACCGTTACGACCTGAGCATTTTGGCGGAATTGCAG
Source organism: Pseudomonas sp. 43A (assembly GCF_013363935.1). NCBI lineage: Bacteria > Pseudomonadati > Pseudomonadota > Gammaproteobacteria > Pseudomonadales > Pseudomonadaceae > Pseudomonas > Pseudomonas sp. 43A. The sequence goes on along the minus strand of NZ_CP054880.1, from coordinate 1,255,284 downwards.
CGCGACGCCCGCATCTCCAACCAGGAGTTGGCCGAGCGCATCGGTCTGTCGCCGTCTCCTTGCTCGCGTCGGGTCAAGCAACTGGAAGACGACGGTTATATCTCGCGTCAGGTCGCATTGCTCGATCGCAAGATGCTTGGGTTGAGCCTGACGGCGTATGTGCTGATCGGCATGGACCGGCATACACCGGAGCGTTTCGAGAATTTCGAAGCGGCGATTCGGACGTTGCCGCAGGTGCTGGAGTGCAGTCTGGTGACGGGCGTGGATGCCGATTACCAGTTGAAAGTGGTGGTGCCGGATATGGATCACTATCAGAAGCTGTTGCTGGGGCATTTGACGCGGATTGAAGGGGTGACCAGCGTGCGCTCGAGTTTTGTGCTGAATCAGGTGTTGAACAGCACGGAACTGCCGTTGACTCATTTGCGTAGCTGATCAAGGGCACCCTCACCCCAGCCCTCTCCCGGAGGGAGAGGGGGCCGACCGAGGTGTCTGCTGTCATACATCGACCTGAAAGATTGAGTCGATTATGGATTCACAACAGAACGTTCAGGTCGGCGCATTTTGCGAGCATCCCCCGGTCAGTCCCCTCTCCCTCCGGGAGAGGGCTAGGGTGAGGGCTAAAGGCCTCGGATCAGACCCAGATCAATGCCACCCCGCACACCTTGGCGTATACTCGCCGCGCCCTTTTAGCCGCGCGCGCGTCGGAGAAACCCAATGGATCCAGCACTATTAGAAGAGTGGATGATGACTGGCCTGGTCAGCATCCTGATCATTTTCATGGGTTTCATCGTCTGGGATCTGGCGAAGAAGTCCAAGGCCGGGCGCTTCGGCTCGTTCATTCTGTTTTTCGTACTGGGCCTGGGCGTGGCCGCGTTCATCATCAAAAGTGTGGTGATCGGCCTGATCGAATCCGGCGCTCTATAAGCGCGCCGGCACTTCCTTCCACTGGCCCTGATCAAGCCCTTCGATCGACCAGTCGCCAATCTTCACCCGCACCAGCCGCAACGTCGGCAGCCCGACCGCCGCGGTCATGCGCCGTACCTGCCGGTTGCGCCCTTCGCGAATCACCAACTCCAGCCACGACGTCGGTATGGTCGCGCGAAAGCGTACCGGCGGATTGCGCGGCCACAACTCAGGCTCATCCAGTTGCCGCGCCTCGGCAGGCAAAGTCATGCCGTCATTCAACTCGACGCCATCACGCAAGCGCTGCAACTGCTCGGCTGTCGGCACGCCTTCGACCTGCACCCAATAGGTCTTCGCCAATTTGTGTTTCGGATCGGCGATGCGCGCCTGCAACTGGCCGTCATTGGTCAGCAGCAACAACCCTTCGCTGTCACGATCAAGGCGTCCGGCCGGATAGATGCCGGGCACATCGATGAAGTCCTTGAGCGTCGCCCGCCCTTCGCCGTCGCTGAATTGCGTCAGCACATCGAACGGTTTGTTGAACAGGATCAGCTTCGGCTCGGCCGGAGGTGCCTTGGCAACACGGCGCGGCGAAGACGACTGAGGCTTCACGCCGGGGCGGCGGGAAGGTGGACGCGGGGGACGAGACATAGGGAGAGCAAACATTTAGCGATCAGGGCTGACAATGCTAGTGCCCCGACCGCCAAATGACCACGACTAACCGTTAACGGAACGGCGGCTCGTCGAAGCTGCGCAGTTTGCGCGAGTGCAGCGAGTTGAGTTCGGTGCGCAGCAGGTCCACCGCTTCGATGCCGATCTTCAAGTGCTGGCTGACCGCGCGTTCATAGAAGGCGTTGGCCGAACCCGGCAGCTTGATTTCGCTGTGCAGCGGTTTGTCCGAAACGCAGAGCAACGTGCCGTACGGCACTCGCAAGCGGTAACCCTGCGCGGCAATCGTGCCGCTTTCCATGTCCACCGCCACGGCGCGGGACAGGTTGATCAACGGCCGTTCCTGCGCCCAGCGCAGCTCCCAGTTACGGTCGTCGTAGGTCAACACGGTGCCGGTGCGCAGGCGTTTTTTCAGGTCATCGCCCTTCTCGCCGGTGACATTCGCCGCTGCTTGTTGCAGCGCCATTTGCACTTCGGCCAGTGCCGGGATCGGAATGTTCGGCGGCACCACACGGTCGAGAATGCCATCGCGACGCATATAAGCGTGAGCCAGCACGTAGTCGCCAATGGTCTGTGACTGACGCAGGCCACCGCAGTGGCCGATCATCAGCCAGCAATGCGGACGCAGCACCGCCAAGTGATCGGTGATGTTCTTGGCGTTGGACGGCCCGACACCGATGTTGACCAGCGTGACGCCGTGGCCATCGCTGGCGATCAGGTGATAGGCCGGCATCTGATAACGGTGCCAGACCACACCGGCGGCAATCGCCGAGGCTTCGCCGTGATCCATGCCCTTCTCGATGATCACGTTGCCCGGCAACACCATGCGCACAAAACGCGGATCGCGGCGCAACTGCTCCAGACCATGAACGATGAATTGGTCAACGTAGCGGTGATAGTTGGTCAGCAGAATCCACGGCTGCACATGGCGCCAGTCGCTGCCGGTGTAATGCACCAGACGGCGCAGGGAGAAATCCACACGCGCGGCGTCGAACAGCGCCAGCGGCAGCGGATCAGTGTTTTCCCAGTCATAGAGACCGTCGGCGATGCCATCGGTGGCGGCGGATAGGTCGGTACTCGGGAACACCCGCGCCAGCACGGCAGCGGTGACGCCGGAGCCGGCGAGTTCATCGCCCTGCTCGACCACGTACGGATACGGAATGTTCTGCTGACTGACGCCGACTTCCACGGTCACGGTGAAATCGTGCATCAACGGCACAAGCTGTTCGAGCAGGTATTTGCGGAATGCCGCCGGGTGGGTGACGGTGACGCTGTAAGTGCCTGGCAGTTGCACCTTGGCATAAGCGCGGGTGGTCTGCGGGACTTCGCCCTGGCAATGGTAGGTCAGACGCAGTTCGGGATAACGAAACAGAGCACGCTGCGCAGCGTCGGGTTCGACGCGATCCTTGAGGTAACGCTTGAGCGCCGAATTCAGCGCAGTGGTGGCCCGCTCATGCAACTCGGCCAGACGGTCCACGGCTTGTTCGGCGGTTTGAACGACAATAAACGCTTCGGTCACGATCAGCTTCCTGTGTTCTGACTTGCAGAGCTTCATCTTGCCTGCATCGTGGCGTCACGGGAACAGTGGCGTTGTGGGTGTACCCAAATCTCCCCATCAACGGATATCCCATGTGGGAGCGAGCTTGCTCGCGAATCCGGTTTGTCATTCAACATGGATGTCGACTGATGTACCGCTTTCGCGAGCAAGCTCGCTCCCACAGGGTTTTGTAGTGTTGGGGAGATTGCGTTCAGAAACCTTGTGGGGTTGCGCGGGCGACGATGGCTTCGACGTCCAGCCCACGCGGCAAGGCGCCGTACACCCGGCCGCCACCGCTCAGACGGCTGGCAATGAAGGCATCGCTGACCGCTGAGTTACCGGCCTCCAGCAACAGCTTGGCCTGCAACCCCAGCGCAATATCTTCAGTCAACTGCCGCGCCCGATACTGAATGTCGCTCGTATCCTTGAACTGCACCTGCAATTGCTGAATATGCGCAGCCAGACGCTTGTCGCCATGCCCATCACCGAGCTCGCTGAACAACACATCCAGCACACCCGGTTCTTTCGACAACGCCCGCAGCACATCCAGGCACTGCACATTCCCCGAGCCTTCCCACGTCGAGTTCACCGGCGCCTCGCGGTACAGGCGCGGCAGAATGCTGTCCTCGACATACCCGGCGCCGCCCATGCACTCGGCGGCTTCGTTGATCATCCCCGGCGCGCGTTTGCAGATCCAATACTTGCCCACTGCTGTCACCAGCCGCGCGAATTGCGCTTCGTGGCGATCGTCCAGATGATCCAGCGCCTTGCCCATGCGCAAACTGAGGGCTAGCGCGGCTTCGCTTTCCAGGGCCAGATCGGCCAGCACGTTCTGCATCAATGGCTGTTCGCTGAGCAGTTTGCCGCCGACCTTGCGGTGCGCGCAGTGGTGGCTGGCCTGGGTCAGCGCCTGACGCATCAACGCACTGGAACCGACCATGCAATCGAAGCGGGTCATCGCCACCATCTCGATGATGGTTGGCACGCCGCGCCCTTCTTCGCCGACCATCCATGCCAGCGCGCCCCGAAACTCCACTTCGCTGGAGGCGTTGGACTGGTTGCCGAGTTTGTTTTTCAGACGCTGGATGTAGAACTGATTGCGCGTGTCGTCCGGACGATGCCGTGGCAGCAGGAAACAGCTCAAGCCCTTGTCGGTTTGCGCCAGCGTCAGGAAGGCATCGCACATCGGCGCCGAGCAGAACCACTTGTGCCCGACCAGCTCATAGGCCTGACCCGGGCCGCTGGCGCCGACCGGATAAGCCTTGGTGGTGTTGGCACGCACATCGGTTCCGCCCTGTTTCTCGGTCATGGCCATGCCGATGGTCACGCCGGCCTTGTGCGCCATGCCGACGTTGCGCGGGTCGTATTCGCTGGAGAGGACTTTCGGCAGCCACTGCTCAGCGATATTCGCCTGCAAACGCAGGGCCGGCACGCTGGCGAAGGTCATGGTCAACGGGCAACCGCTGCCGGCCTCGGCTTGGCTGTGCAAATAAGTCATCGAGGCGCGGGCGACGTGGGCGCCATCCTGTGGATGCGCCCATGGCAGCGAAGTCAGGCCATGCTCGATCGCCGTGCGCATCAGCTCGTGATAGGCCGGATGAAATTCCACCAGATCGATGCGATGGCCGTAGCGGTCATGGCTGGCGAACGCTGGTTTGTTCTGATTGGCGAGGAACCCGGCTTCCATCAACGGCCCGCCGGCGAGCGCACCGTAGGCATCGATCCGCGACTCGGCCCAACCGGCGCCGAACCTGCGCGACCACTCCTGTAACGGCAGGTCGATGCGGTAGAGGTTGGTGCCGTCCAGCGACGGTGGCTGGTTGGTGACTTCGTGGGTTTCGGCGAACTGATGCAGGTTCATGAAGGGGCTCCTTGAATCAACCGGAGCGGTCAGTTAAGCACCGCCCCCAAGCCGATCAAAGCGTCATAAACGCCGAATTTGCGGCGCTTTTACCCTATCAACAGCACAATACGCGACGCTCCAGTGCGGATTGCAATTCCTCGAATTTCACCGGTTTGTTCAGGTAATCGACCGGTGCTCCCGTGGCGCAAAGCTCTCGGTCGGCGGTCAATGCGAGCATGAACACCGGCAGGTTGGCACAGCCCGGCATAGCGTGAATCAGGCAGCACAAGGACGTGCCTTCAGGGGCGGGCATCTGACAATCGATCAGCACCGCATCGAAGGTTTCCCGCTGCAGGCTGTCCAGTGCCGCCGCGCCGTGATCAGCAGTGCGCACGCGGAAACCGAGCTTGAGCAACATGCCGCGCATCACCAATTGGTTGACGCTGTTGTCGTCCACCAGCAACACCGTGCAGTCCTGCGGGGCACGCAGGCAATCGCGCGAAGGCAGCGAGTTTGGCGCAGGCTCAACCACCGGTAGTTCAAACTCGACGTCCAGCTGGAAGCGGCTGCCGTGCCCTGGCTCGGAGCGATGGGTCAGCTTGCCACCAAGCAGCTCGACCAACTGTCGGCAGATCGCCAGGCCGACGCCCAATCCGCCGTATTCGCGGGTCATCGAACCGTCGAGCTGGAAGAAGCGCTGGTACATGGTCGCTTCGCCCAGATCGGTGAAACCGATGCCAGTGTCGATCACTGCGAACGACAGTGCCAGACGATTGCCCGTCGACGGTTTGCCCGTCACGCGCAACGCCAACCCACCGACACGGGTGAACTTGATTGCATTATCGAGCAGGCATTCCAGACATTGCGCGAGCTTGGCGCTGTCGCCGTGCAGGCGATCCGGCAGGGTTGGCAGCACCTCGACCTTGAAGTCCAGCGACTTGCTCGCTGCGTTGCCGTCGAACTGCACACGCAACGCTTCAACCACTGCGCGCAGGCTGAAACTGCCCGGCGACGCCTTGAGCTTGCCGGCCTGCAATTCGGTAAGGGTGAGGATACCGTTGACCATGCGCATCATGTCCCGCGCAGAACCGGCGGCGGTCTGTTGGTATTGCTCAAGTTCCGGATCCAGCTCGACGGTCTGCATCAGTTCCAGCGAACCGATTACACCGTTCATCGGCGTGCGCAGTTCGTGGGTCAGGGTCGCCAAAAACTCATCTTTGAGCTTGTTGCTGTGCGCCAGTTGCTGGTTGAGCACTTCGAGTTTCTGACCGGCGTCGTACAGCGTCTGCGCCTGCTGCTCGCGCATCGCGTTGATACGGTCGGCCAGCGCCAGCGACAACAGCGCCACTTCAATGGCCGAGCCGATCTGGCTGGCGTACATGGTCAGGAATACGTTCGGCAGCAGGCCGAGCACCATCAGCGTGTTGACGATGCCGCCGAGCAGAAATGCCGACCACGCGATGATGAAATAGCGTGCCACGCGCAAACCGCGCCACCAGGCCAGAATCCCTGCGGCAAAAATGACCACGGTGAAGGTCAGTGCCAATATCGTCGCCAGACGCAGCGACAGCGCGTAACTGGTCATCAGCGACAAACCGACCACCAGCGCGCCGAACGCGATCAGTGCAATCAGCAAGCGATCAAGCCAGCGGCTATGGTTTTTGGTCTGCAGGAAACTGCGGGCAAACTGACTGCCGAACAGCCCCGCACAGCCGATGAAAAATGGCGTAGCCGCGTTGGCCCACCAAGGATTCTCCGGCCAGAAATACTCCACCGCCGCGCCGTTCACCGACAGCTGATAAAGGCCGAACGAGGCGATATAGAAGATGTAATAGAGGTAACTGGTGTCGCGCACGCTGAGGAAGATGAACAGGTTGTAGACAACCATCCCCAGCAGCACCCCATAAATGATGCCCAGCACATACAGGCGCACCGGCTGATCTTCGAGGTACGCGGTACTCGACCACAACGTTACCGGCGCCTGAACCGAGCCTTCACTGGCCAGTCGCAGATATACGGTTTGCTGTTGATCCGGCTTGAATGAAAGGTCGAACAAATAATTGTTCTGGCGAATCTCGCGGCTGGCGAACGGCAAGGCGTCGCCGGTTTGCCGGACGAGGCGGTAGTCGCCACTGGCGTCGGCCGTATAGAGGTCGAGATGATCGAGCGGTGGATACGCCAGCTCCAGCAGCCAGGTGCGTTGGGCAGCGGGATTGCTCGGACGGTAATGCAGGTCGATCTTCAGCCAGAACGCTGAGCGCGAGTAACCGGCATTGAGCGTGTCTTTATCGTGGGCTTTGAAATTGCCGGCGGCAGCCTGCGCGCGAACATCGGCAATGCTCGCCTGACCACTCGGGTCTTCGAACACTTGCAGCGACCGGCCCAGAGGAAGGCTCTGAGTAAACTCGTCGAATTCGACGGCGCTCGCCATGAGGGGCAAGCAGAACAGCAACATCAGCAAATAGCGCATTGAAGCCCCAGCGTGGCTCATCCGGTTGTGTCAGGAAGCCCCCCATTCCTTTTGAGTAGACGTAAAACCGGTATTACCTGTTATTGGTTTGGATCCAGACTAGCATAGCCGTTGATGGCCATTGAGCACCATCGAAACTTTTCCTACAAAGGCTCTAGAACGGGCGTTCCAGAGCAAAGCAGCGAGCTAGAGCTGTTCGGTTGGTCAGGTCGATCAAACGATGGCAGCCTGCGGCGGTGCCTCCAGTGGAATGCGCTCAGTGCAGGAGCGGCCGCGGGCTGCGATCTTTTGATCTTGCTGTTCCACCCACACCCGAAAATCAGCTTTGGTGGTAAGCTCGCGCACCATGAATATCTACAGCTCCCGCCCCGTTGTCCTCTGTCTCTCCGGCCACGACCCAAGTGGTGGCGCCGGCCTGCAGGCAGATATCGAAGCCCTGCTTGCACAGGGTTGCCATGCGGCTCCGGCCGTCACCGCCCTGACCGTGCAAGACACCGTCAACGTCACTGACTTCCGCGTCCTCGACCGTGAGTGGGTACTGGCCCAGGCCAATGCCGTGCTCAACGACTCCGAAGTCGCGGCGGTCAAACTGGGCATGCTCGGTTCGCTGGAAATGGTCGACACCGTTGTCGAACTGCTTTCGGCGCACCCGCACTTGCCGGTGGTCTGCGACCCGGTGCTGCGCGCCGGTGGTGGCGGACGCCTGGGCAAGGACGAGGTCGGCTATGCGATGCGCGAGCGTCTGCTGCCGCTGTCGATCATTGCCACCCCCAACCTTCCTGAAGCGCGCATTCTCGCCGAACTGCCCGAAGGCACCGCGGACGAGTGCGCTGAAAAACTCCTGCCGTTCGTCAAAAACCTGCTGATCACCGGCGGCCATGGCGACGAAACTGAAATCCACAACCGCGTGTACAGCCGCGACGGTCTGCGTGAAACCTTTATCTGTCAGCGTCTGCCGGGCAGCTATCACGGTTCCGGCTGCACGTTGGCCAGTGCTTTGGCCGGTCGACTGGCGCAGGGCGAACACCTGGCCAGCGCCGTGCGCAGTGCATTGGATTACACCTGGCGCACCCTGCGCGATGCCGAACAACTGGGCAAAGGCCAGTTCGTCCCGCGTCGCCTGCCGCTGGATTTCTGCTCGTAACGTCGTGAGGTCTGCCCGATGAAACTACGTGGCCTGTATGCCATTACCGACAGCCAATTGCTGGCCGGCAAGTTTCTGTCTTATGTAGAGGCGGCGCTGGAAGGCGGCGTCACCCTGCTGCAATACCGCGACAAGAGCAGCGACGAGGCCCGCCGTCTGCGCGAGGCCGAAGCGTTGCGTGATCTGTGCGAGCGCTACAAGACGCAACTGATCATCAACGATGACGCCGAACTGGCCGCGCGCCTCAACGTCGGCGTGCACCTCGGCCAGACCGACGGCCCACTGTCGCCGACCCGCGCCCTGCTCGGTTCGAAAGCGATCATCGGTTCGACCTGCCACGCGCAAATCGCGCTGGCCGAACAAGCCGCCAAAGAAGGCGCGAGTTACGTCGCCTTCGGTCGCTTCTTCAATTCCAACACCAAGCCCGGTGCGCCGACCTGCGGCCTCGATCTGCTCGACGAAGCCAAGCGCACGCTGCATCTGCCGATCTGCGCGATTGGCGGCATTACCCTCGACAACGCCGCGCCGCTGGTGGCCCACGGGGTCGACCTGCTCGCTGTGGTCCACGGTCTATTTGGTGCCGAGAGCACCGCCGAAGTGACCCGCCGCGCCCGCGCGTTCAATGAATTACTGAAAGTCTGATTTGAGAGCCCGATCATGTCTCGTTCCGAAACCCTGTTTGCCAATGCCCAGAAACACATCCCCGGTGGCGTGAACTCGCCCGTTCGTGCATTCAAGAGCGTTGGCGGCACGCCGTTGTTCTTCAAGCACGCCGAAGGCGCTTACGTTACTGACGAAGACGACAAGCGTTATGTCGATTACGTTGGTTCGTGGGGCCCGATGATCCTCGGCCACAGCCACCCGGACGTGCTGGACGCTGTGCGCAATCAACTGCAACACGGCTTGTCGTACGGCGCGCCGACCGCGATGGAAACCGAGATGGCCGATCTGGTCTGCTCGCTGGTGCCATCGATGGACATGGTGCGCATGGTCAGCTCCGGCACCGAAGCGACCATGAGCGCGATCCGTCTGGCCCGTGGTTACACCGGTCGTGACAGCATCATCAAATTCGAAGGCTGCTACCACGGTCACTCCGACAGCCTGCTGGTCAAGGCCGGTTCCGGCGCCCTGACCCAAGGCGTGCCGAGCTCGGCCGGTGTACCGGCGGCCTTCGCCAAACACACCCTGACCCTGCCGTTCAACGACATCGACGCTGTGGAAAAGATGCTCGCCGAAGTCGGTGAGGAAGTGGCGTGCATCATCGTTGAGCCAGTCGCCGGCAACATGAACTGCGTGCCACCGGCACCGGGTTTCCTCGAAGGCCTGCGTTCGCTGTGCGACAAACATGGCGTAGTGCTGATTTTCGACGAGGTGATGACCGGTTTCCGCGTCGCCCTCGGCGGTGCCCAGGCGTACTACGGGGTAAATCCTGATCTGACCACCTTCGGCAAGATCATCGGCGGCGGCATGCCGGTCGGTTGCTTCGGCGGCAAGCGCGAAATCATGGAACGCATTGCGCCGCTGGGTCCGGTGTATCAGGCCGGCACGTTATCGGGTAACCCGCTGGCCATGGCCGCTGGTTTGACCACGCTGCGCCTGATCAGCCGTCCGGGTTTCCACGCCGAGCTGACCGACTACACCACGCGCCTGCTCGACGGTTTGCAACAGCGCGCCGACGCGGCAGGCATCCCGTTCGTGACTACCCAGGCAGGTGGCATGTTCGGTCTGTACTTCAGCGGCGCCGACGACATCGTCACCTTTGAAGACGTGATGGCCAGCGACGCTGCACTGTTCGGTCGCTTCTTCCACCTGATGCTGGAAGGTGGCGTGTACCTGGCACCGAGCGCCTTCGAAGCCGGTTTCACCTCGATCGCTCATGGCGAAACCGAGCTGAAACTGACACTGGACGCTGCCGAACGCGCCTTCGCTGCATTGAAGTAATCGCTGTACCGCTGACGTTGGCTATCGCCAGCGTCAGCGTTTACCTACATCCAAGCCGTTTTTCCAACGCTCCTGCTAAAAATCTCCCATAAAGTGGGCGATATATTCCCCGTGCAGCAGAAAAACGAGTAAAGACTTTGTAAGGTTGGCCCTGCTTATTTCATAATGCGCGCTTATTGGATCCCTCGATGGGTCCGCGTGCCCTTCAGAGGTAAGTCGATTCCCATGAACCGCACCGGCCGCACCCTTGCCTTGGGCTGCCTGTTGCTCCTTCAGCCCCTGCTCGCGCATGCACAAGCAGGCGGCAACTCGTTGTTGATCCCGGCGATGGGTCGTTGCACCCTCAATACTCAGCCGCAAGACGTCACGCAGGCACTGGCCGCCTGCCAGAAGGCGGCGGACGAAGGGGATGCACAAGCGCAATACGAGTTGGGTGAGTTCTACTACGATGGCAAGAATGCGCCGCGCGACCTCAATCAAGCCCTGAGCTATTTCGAAAAGGCCTCGCTGCAAGGCCACGCACAGGCGCAATTCAAACTCGGCACGATGTTCTTCCACGGCGAAGGCGTGCAGGCCAACAACATTCAGGCGTACATCGTGCTGAAGATGGCCGCAGTCAACGGCGCTGAAGACGCGCTGGATACAGCCGACGAAGTTTCCGAAAAAATGTCCCGCGAAGATCTCGAAACTGCGACCCAGGTGCTCGGGCAAATTTTCCGTAAATACCTGATGGAACTGCAGAGCGCCGATGGGCGTACGCCGTTTTCGCCTCTTCCCTGATTTTTGCGCCGACCTTTCCGGCCCCTTCCCGAGCAAGCTCGCTCCCACAGTAGATCTCCAGTGTTCAGAAGATCCCCTGTGGGAGCGACGGTGCGACGATTCGACTTGCTCGCGAATGAGGCGACTCGGTTTTACTTTTCAGGCATCGGCATCGGAAACGGCATCACATTGCCGACCGCGCCACGGGCTTCGCTGATTTTCGGGGTGCCCAGACGTTCCACTTCGTCGATGCGCACAATCGAATGCATCGGCACAAAGCTGCGCACCACACCTTCGAACTGCGCCTTGAGCTTTTCTTCGCTCGGATCGACGACCACTTGCGTGCGCTCGCCAAAGACGAACTCTTCCACTTCCAGAAAGCCCCACAGATCACTTTGATAGATCTGCTTGGCGTACATTTCGAACACCTGGCCCTGGTTGAGGAAAATCACCTTATAGATTGGAGCTTCGCGTTTGGTCATGGCGGGGGGATAACATCGGGGATAAAAATGAGGGCGCAAACTATAGCATAGCCGCTGGACGCGCAGCGGTAGGAACCTGCGGGCTTGTTCCCTATAATGCGCGGTTCTTTGAATCACGTGATGACCCTAATCCATGGCCAAGAAGCTTTACATCGAAACCCACGGTTGCCAGATGAACGAGTACGACAGCTCGCGCATGGTCGATCTGCTGGGTGAACATCAGGCCCTGGAAGTCACCGCCCGTGCGGAAGACGCCGACGTGATTCTGCTCAACACCTGCTCGATCCGCGAACGCGCTCAGGATCGCGTGTATTCGCAGCTCGGTCGCTGGCGCGAACTGAAACTGGCCAACCCGGACATGGTGATCGCCGTCGGCGGTTGCGTGGCCAGCCAGGAAGGCGCAGCGATCCGTGATCGCGCGCCGTACGTCGACGTCGTGTTCGGCCCACAGACCCTGCACCGCCTGCCGGAAATGATCGACGCTGCACGCATCACCAAGCTGCCGCAAGTCGACGTCTCGTTCCCGGAAATCGAAAAATTCGACCATCTGCCCGAACCGCGCATCGATGGCCCGAGCGCTTATGTGTCGGTGATGGAAGGCTGCAGCAAGTACTGCACGTTCTGCGTGGTGCCTTACACCCGTGGCGAAGAAGTCAGCCGGCCGTTCGACGACGTGATCGCCGAAGTCATCCACCTCGCCGAAAACGGCGTGCGTGAAGTGACGCTGCTGGGGCAGAACGTCAACGGCTATCGCGGTACGACCCATGACGGTCGTCTGGCTGATCTCGCCGAGCTGATCCGCGTCGTCGCCGCCATCGACGGCATCGACCGCATTCGCTACACCACTTCGCACCCGCTGGAGTTCTCCGACAGCCTGATTCAGGCCCACGCCGATGTGCCGGAACTGGTCAAGCACCTGCACTTGCCGGTGCAATCGGGCTCCGACCGGATTCTCGCGGCGATGAAGCGCAACCACACCGCACTGGAGTACAAATCCAAGCTGCGCAAACTGCGCGCCGCTGTGCCGGGAATCTGCATCAGCTCGGACTTTATCGTCGGTTTCCCCGGCGAGACCGAGAAAGATTTCGAACAGACCATGAAGCTGATTGCCGACGTCGGTTTCGACTTTTCCTACTCGTTCGTTTACAGCCAGCGCCCGGGCACTCCGGCTGCAGATCTGGCCGACGAAACTCCGGAAGAGTTGAAAAAAGAACGCCTGAACGCGCTGCAACATCGCTTGAATCAGCAAGGCTTCGAGATCAGCCGACAAATGGTCGGCACGACCCAGCGCATTCTGGTGACCGATTATTCGAAGAAAGACCCGGGCGAGTTGCAGGGGCGCACCGAGAATAATCGTATCGTCAACTTCCGCTGCGACAATCCAACCCTGATCGGTCAGTTCGCCGACGTGCACATCGATGCGGCGCAGCCGCACTCGCTGCGCGGCTCGCTGATCCAATAAATGCAAAAGATCGCAGCCTTCGGCAGCTCCTACATGGATTACATTCCCCTGTAGGAGCTGCCGAAGGCTGCGATCTTGACGGTGTCGACGACAAGAATATTTAAGAGCTTTCGCCCCCAAGCCTCTGGCGTTATCCTTGATTTCATCTTAATTGCCCCAGGGCGGCTGAATACGACCTTGAACGCACCCATAGAACCACATCGTTTTATCCTCGAGCCCTTTGAGGCTCGCCGCTTCGCCAATCTGTGCGGGCAATTCGACGAGCATTTGCGCTTGATCGAACAGCGCCTGACGATCGAGATCCGCAACCGCGGAAACCAGTTCGAGCTGATCGGCGACCCCAAACACACCACGTCTGCGGAAAATCTGATTCGTCGCCTGTACCGGGAAACCAAAGGTTCAGAGCTGTCGCCAGATACGGTTCACCTGTTCCTGCAGGAATCGGCCGTGGTCGAGCTGGACAACCACGCCCCCGCCGAAGCTTCTGTTGCCCTGCGCACCAAGAAAGGCATGATTCGCCCGCGCGGCTTGAATCAGTTGCGCTACGTCAAGGAAGTCCTCGGCAACGACATCAACTTCGGCATCGGTCCGGCCGGTACCGGCAAGACTTATCTGGCCGTGGCCTGCGCTGTCGATGCACTGGAACGCGAGCAGATCCGTCGCATCCTGCTGGTGCGTCCGGCGGTTGAAGCGGGTGAGAAACTCGGCTTCCTGCCCGGCGACCTGTCGCAGAAGATCGACCCGTACCTGCGCCCGCTCTACGACGCGCTCTACGAGATGCTCGGCTTTGAATACGTGGCCAAGCTGATCGAACGTCAGGTGATCGAAGTTGCGCCGCTGGCCTACATGCGCGGTCGCACGCTGAACAACAGCTTCATCATTCTCGACGAAAGCCAGAACACCACCGTCGAGCAGATGAAAATGTTCCTGACCCGGATCGGCTTCGGCTCTACAGCGGTCATCACCGGCGACATCACTCAGGTCGACCTGCCGAAAGGCACCAAGTCGGGTCTGCACCATGTGATCGAAGTGCTCAAAGACGTGCCGGGCATCAGCTTCACGCACTTCCAGCCCAAAGACGTCGTGCGCCATCCTTTGGTACAGCGGATCGTCGAAGCCTACGAGCGCTTCGAAAACCGTGACGAAGCCCCCAAGGACACCTCGCGAAATGCTTGAGCTAGACCTGCAAATCGCGACTGAAGCGAGCGCGCCGAGTGAAGCCGACTTCCGCCGGTGGTGCGAACTGGCCCTGCGCCAGCGCACCGCCGACTCGGAAATGACCATTCGTCTGGTCGACGAGGAGGAAGGCCGCGAGCTCAACCACACCTGGCGCCACAAGGATTACGCGACCAACGTCCTGTCGTTCCCGGCTGAAGTGCCCGACGAGTTTCTCGACATCCCATTGCTCGGCGATCTGGTGATCTGCGTGGCCGTGGTCGAGCGCGAAGCCGCAGAACAAGGCAAGGAACTAAAGGCCCACTGGGCACATCTGGTCATTCACGGCTGCTTGCATCTGCTCGGTTACGACCATATAGATGACGAAGAAGCCGAAGAAATGGAAGCACTGGAACGCGAGTTGCTTGCCGAATTGGGCTATCCCGATCCGTACGCGGACGACGAACCCGAAACATCCCCTATCGTTACAACAAAGGATTCAGAGTAATCGCTATGAGCGAAGATCGATCGAGCAACGGGCAGAAGTCATGGCTGGGTAAACTGACCCAGGCTTTTGCCCACGAGCCGAAGAACCGTCAGGAGCTCCTCGAGCTGCTGCGTGATGCACATCAGAACAAACTGCTGGACAGCGAAGCGCTGGCCATCGTCGAAGGCGCCATTCAGGTGGCTGACCTGCAAGTACGCGACATCATGGTGCCGCGCTCGCAGATGATCAGCATCAAGGCGACCCAGACACCCCGTGAATTCCTCCCGGCCGTGGTCGACTCGGCCCACTCGCGCTATCCGGTCATCGGCGAAAGCCATGACGACGTGATGGGCGTGCTGCTGGCCAAGGATCTGCTGCCGCTGATCCTCAAGGAGAACGGCGACAGCTTCAACATCAAGGATCTGCTGCGCCCGGCCACGTTCGTGCCGGAGTCCAAGCGCCTGAACGTGTTGCTGCGTGAATTCCGCGCCAACCACAACCACATGGCCATCGTCATCGACGAATACGGCGGCGTGGCCGGACTGGTGACCATCGAGGACGTGCTGGAGCAGATCGTCGGCGACATCGAAGACGAGCACGACGTCGAAGAAGACAGCTACATCAAACCGCTGCCGAGCGGCGACTTCCTGATCAAGGCCCTGACGCCGATCGAGAACTTCAACGAGTTCTTCGACAGCGAATTCTCCGACGATGAGTTCGACACCGTCGGCGGCCTGGTGATGAGCGCGTTCGGGCACTTGCCAAAACGTAACGAAATCACTGAAATCGGCGCCTATCGTTTCCGCATCCTGAACGCCGACAGCCGTCGGATTCACTTGCTGCGACTGACCCCTATCGCCCGGTAATACCTCTAAGGATTGAAATGCGCTGGACAACCCGCCCCGGCTGGCCCGGTAACCTGCTGGCCGTGGCGGCCGGTGCAATCACCACCTTCGCTCTGGCGCCTTTCAATATCTGGCCGCTGGCTTTGCTGGCGGTCGGCCTGTTCTATGCCGGCTTGCGTGAACTGAGCCCGCGTCAGGCACTGGGCCGTGGCTGGTGTTTCGGTTTCGGCCTGTTCGGCGCCGGCACCAGTTGGATCTATTACAGCATTCACCACTTCGGTGGCGCTTCGGTGCTGCTGGCCGGATTCCTGATGCTGTTGTTCACGGCGGCGATTGCCTGGTTCTTCGCCCTGCCCGCCTGGCTATGGGCGCGCTGGTTGCGCCGTAACGAAGCGCCGCTGGCCGATGCCTTGGCATTTGCCGCCCTGTGGGTGGCACAGGAAATGTTTCGTGGCTGGTTCCTCACCGGTTTCCCGTGGCTGTACTCTGGTTACAGCCAACTCGATGGCCCGCTGGCCGGGCTCGCGCCGGTCGGCGGCATGTGGCTGGTGTCGTTCACTCTGGCGCTGACCGCGGCGCTGATCTACAACGCTCCACGGTTGCTGCAGACCGGGCGCAAAGGCTTTGTGGTGGCGGGCTTGGTACTGCTGATCGGGCCGTGGGCAGCGGGCATTGCGCTCAAGGGTCACGCCTGGACCAGTCCGTCGGGCGCGCCGCTGAGCGTTGCTGCGATTCAGGGCAACGTCGCGCAAAGCATGAAATGGGACCCGGCCGAACTCAACGCGCAACTGGCCCTGTACCGGGATCTGAGTTTCCGCTCCAAACCAGTGGATCTGCTGATCTGGCCGGAAACCGCCGTGCCGGTGCTCAAGGAGTCTGCCGAGGGCTACCTGAACATGATGGGCAACTTCGCCGCCGTGCGTAAATCAGCGCTGATCACCGGTGTGCCGATTCGCGAAATGGTCCGTCACGAAAGACGCTTCTTCAACGGTATCACCGTGGTGGGCGAAGGCGACGGTACTTACCTCAAGCAAAAACTGGTGCCGTTCGGTGAATACGTGCCACTGCAGGACATCCTGCGTGGTTTGATCGCATTCTTCGACCTGCCGATGTCCGACTTTGCCCGCGGCCCGGCCGATCAGGCGCTGTTGCAGGCCAAGGGGTATCAGGTTGCGCCGTTCATCTGCTACGAAGTGGTGTACCCGGACTTCGCCGCAGGCCTGTCGGCACGCAGCGATCTGTTGCTGACGATCAGCAACGACACCTGGTTCGGCACCTCGATCGGCCCGCTGCAACATTTGCAAATGGCGCAGATGCGTGCGCTGGAAGCGGGCCGCTGGATGATTCGCGCGACCAACAACGGTGTGACCGGGCTGATCAACCCTTTCGGGCAGATCACCGAGCAGATTCCGCAGTTTGAACAGGGCGTGCTCTATGGTGAGGTGGTGCCAATGCATAACCTGACGCCGTATCTGCAATACCGTTCGTGGCCGCTGATGATTGTTTGCGTGCTGCTGTTTGGCTGGGCACTGATGGCGAGCCGGATGTCGAAAACGCTTTAAAGCCCCCGACAGCGATCATTCCCACGCTCCGCGTGGGAATGATCATTCAGCCCGGTAAAACAGTGAATACCCCACCTGCCCCACCGCTTCATTCAACAGTTGTCCGCTCTGCCAGATCGATTTGAACTCCGGCAGCCAGCCACCGAAAGGTCTTGCGTTATCGGTACCCAGAAACCCCACTGGCGCCGGAACCACTTCAAACCCCGCCTGCTGAAAACTCCACACCGCTCGCGGCATGTGCCAGGCCTGAGTAATCACAACCACACGCTTGATCCCTTGCGGCAACAAAATATTCGCAGTGAATCTGGCGTTTTCCCATGTGGTGCGGCTTTCACCCTCCTGCCAACGCACCCCAACATCGAAGTCGTCACGCAATGAATCCGCCATCAACTTCGCCTCCGTCGGCGGCGTACCATAATGCAGCCCACCACTGGTCAGAATCGGCAACCCGGATGCCTTGGCCAGCCGCGCGGCATAGCGCTGACGCTCAAGCCCCACACCGGTCGGCTGATCCTCACCCCAGGCCAGATCACCGCGCTCACGCCCGGAACCCAGCACCACAATGGCATCGGCGCGCTGCGCCAGCGTTGCCCATTCTTCACGGGCCAGCGGCGGCTCGCGCTCCAGAGACCTGGCGCCCCATTGCACGACCACCGGCAGACTCATCAGGCAGAAACCACCAAACCCAATGGCAAAGCACACGCCAGCGAGCCGGGGCCGCGAGCGGCGCAGCCACCAGGCAATCAGCAACAGCAGCAAAAGAATGCCGGGCGGCAATAGAAGTTGTTTGATGAAATAACGAAAAGGCATCGGGCATCTCCAAAGATGCCCGAAGCCTAAGTGGGTTAATACAACGCGACAACCGATAGGGTGGGATCCTGTTGAAAAAGATCCGCTTCATGACCTGCCATGCGCTTACTTGGCCTGCAAAGCCCGTACCTTGACGGTGTCTCTGCCGGGCGCCTTGTCCTTGAGCCAGATGACCTTGGCCGAATGTGCTGCATCGAGCTGCTTCACTGCCTGCGACAAGCATCCATGCGTTTCACGTTCACTACGATCCAGATAGGCCTTGACCAGTTTGAACTCGGCGGGGCTCAAGCCACGCAATTCCAGTTCCAGGGGGCGCTCGTCGCGCAGCCGGTCAGCGGTTTTGGCAGCATCCAGGGCCATGCCCAGACGGTTCATCAACCGCTCGTACAACTCAGGTTTCGTGACGTTTTTCTGCCGTTGCTCCACCATCCCTCACCTCATTGAAGATAAGACTCACTCCCCAGTTAGAGCTTAGCTTCGCTGCACAAACCGGCTGCACGCCGCGACCAACGGCCCTCGTCATGGATTTGCCGTACCAAACAGCTGTAATCAGGGTTTCCCTAGGCCAAGCGCGGTCATGTATGCTACGGCGCTTCCTGTAATTCCACTTCCAGCTCGTCCGGGCCAACCCCGGAACCTGCGTTGAAGAGGATTAGGCCACCCCTATCCAGTACAAAAGTAGCCATGCACGAACAATATCAGCCCCGTGAAATCGAAGCCGCCGCCCAGTCGTTCTGGGACGAGCAAAAGTCCTTTGAAGTCAGTGAACAGCCAGGCAAGGAGACTTACTACTGCCTGTCGATGTTCCCTTACCCCAGCGGCAAGCTACACATGGGGCACGTGCGCAACTACACCATCGGCGACGTGATCTCCCGCTACCAGCGCATGCAAGGCAAGAACGTTCTGCAACCGATGGGTTGGGACGCGTTCGGCATGCCGGCGGAAAACGCCGCGATGAAAAACAACGTGGCGCCCGCCAAGTGGACCTACGAAAACATCGCCTACATGAAAACCCAGCTGCGCAGCCTGGGTCTGGCGGTCGACTGGTCGCGCGAAGTCACCACCTGCAAGCCTGATTACTACCGTTGGGAACAATGGCTGTTCACTCGCCTGTTCGAAAAAGGTGTGATCTACCGTAAAAACGGCACCGTGAACTGGGACCCGATCGACCAGACCGTTCTGGCTAACGAACAGGTGATCGACGGTCGCGGCTGGCGTTCCGGCGCGCTGATCGAAAAGCGCGAAATCCCGATGTACTACTTCAAGATCACCGCTTATGCGGATGAGCTGCTGGAGAGCCTTGACGAACTGACTGGCTGGCCTGAACAGGTCAAGACCATGCAGCGCAACTGGATTGGCAAATCCCGTGGCATGGAAGTGCAGTTCCCGTACAACGTCGACTCGATCGGTGAAGCCGGCACCCTCAAAGTCTTCACTACCCGTCCGGACACCCTGATGGGCGCGACCTATGTCGCCGTGGCTGCCGAGCATCCACTGGCCACGCTGGCGGCAAAAAACAACACCGAACTGCAAGCGTTCATCGCTGAATGCAAGGGCGGCAGCGTTGCCGAAGCCGACGTTGCCACGCAAGAGAAGAAAGGCCTGCCAACCGGCCTGTTCGTCGAGCACCCGCTGACCGGTGAAAAACTCCCGGTCTGGGTCGCCAACTACGTGCTGATGCACTACGGCGACGGCGCAGTCATGGCTGTACCGGCGCACGACGAGCGCGATTTCGAATTCGCCCACAAGTACAACCTGCCGGTCAAATCGGTAGTGCGTACCAGCTCTGGCGACACCAACCCTGCCCCGTGGCAAGACGCCTACGGCGAGCACGGCACGCTGATCAACTCCGGTGAGTTTGACGGTCTCGACTTCGCCGGTGCGTTCGACGCCATGGAAGTCGCCCTGATCAAGAAAGAACTGGGCGCCTCGCGTACCCAGTTCCGTCTGCGCGACTGGGGCATCAGCCGCCAGCGCTACTGGGGCTGCCCGATCCCGATCATCCACTGCGATGCGTGCGGTGACGTGCCGGTACCGGAAGATCAACTGCCTGTAGTCCTGCCGGAAGACGTGGTGCCGGACGGCGCCGGTTCGCCGCTGGCGCGCATGCCTGAGTTTTACGAATGCGCTTGTCCGAAATGCGGCCAGCCTGCCAAGCGTGAAACCGACACCATGGACACTTTCGTCGAGTCGTCGTGGTACTACGCCCGTTACGCCTCGCCGCACTTTGAAGGTGGCCTGGTGGAAAAATCCGCCGCTGACCATTGGCTGCCGGTCGATCAGTACATCGGCGGTATCGAACACGCGATTCTGCACCTGCTCTACGCGCGCTTCTTCCACAAGCTTATGCGTGACGAAGGTCTGGTCAGTTCCAACGAGCCGTTCAAGAACCTGCTGACCCAGGGCATGGTGATCGCCGAGACTTACTACCGTCGCGAAGCCAATGGTGCCTACACCTGGTTCAACCCGGCAGACGTGGAACTTGAGCGCGACAGCAAAGCCAAGGTCATCAGCGCCAAGCTGAAATCCGACGGTCTGCCGGTGGAAATCGGTGGCACCGAGAAGATGGCCAAGTCGAAGAACAACGGCGTTGACCCACAGTCGATGATCGACCAGTTCGGCGCCGACACTTGCCGCCTGTTCATGATGTTCGCCTCGCCGCCTGACATGAGCGCGGAATGGTCCGACTCGGGTGTTGAAGGCTCGCACCGTTTCCTCAAGCGCGTCTGGCGTCTGGCCCAGGCCCATGTCTCTCAGGGCCTGCCGGGTAACCTGGACATCGCCAGCCTGAACGACGAACAGAAAGCCGTTCGCCGTGCGATCCACCTGGCCATCAAACAGGCCAGCCATGACGTCGGCCAGAACCACAAATTCAACACCGCCATCGCTCAGGTGATGACGCTGATGAACGTGCTGGAAAAAGCCGCTCAGGGTACCGAACAGGATCGTGCACTGGTTCACGAAGGTCTGGAAGCCGTGACTTTGCTGCTCGCGCCTATCACGCCTCACATCAGCCACGAGCTGTGGAATCAACTGGGTCACAGCGATCCGGTGATCGACGCTGGCTGGCCTGTGGTCGACGAATCCGCGCTTGTCCAAGACAGCCTGACCCTGGTCATCCAGGTCAATGGCAAACTGCGTGGGCAGATCGAGATGCCGGCCACCGCAACGCGTGAAGAAGTCGAAGCTGCTGCTCGCGTCAACGAGAACGTGCTGCGCTTTGTCGACGGCCTGACTATTCGTAAAGTGATCGTTGTACCGGGGAAACTGGTCAACATCGTCGCCAGCTAATTGGATCGGGCGTCAGGTTCGCCTGACGCCAAGTAAAACCTTTCGGGCCGTACAGTCGGCCCACGTGGTTTCAAGGGGAGCAACACAATGATCAAACGCAATCTGCTGGTGATGGGCCTTGCCGTCCTTTTGAGCGCCTGTGGTTTCCAGCTGCGCGGCACCGGCACCACCGAACTGGCGATCAAGGAGCTCGACCTGAGCGCCCGTAACGCCTACGGCGAGACTGTCACGCAACTGCGCCAGGTGCTGGAGTCGAGCGGCGTCAAGGTGTACAGCGGCGCTCCGTACAAGCTGTACCTGGCTGACGAGCAGGAAAGCCAGCGCATCCTCAGTTACGCAGGCGCCGGTCGCACGGGTGAGTATCAGGTCACGACCGTCCTGAACTACGACATCCGCGGCGACAAGAACCTGCCACTGCTGAGTGACAAGCTTGAAGTGCAAAAGGTGTTCATTCACGACGGCAATAACCTCGTCGGTTCCGACCAGGAAGCCAACGATGCACGTAATGAAACCCGCCGCGAGCTGGTTCAGCGCATGATGCTGCGTCTGCAGCAGCTGACTCCGGGCCAACTGCAACAGTTGCAGCAAGCCGCCAATGACCGCGCCAGGGCTGAAGCCGATGCGCTGCAAGCGGCGCAAAAGGCTGAAGCGGAAACCCCGCGTCAGTCGCCGCTCGAAATACCGCAGCAGTAAGACGTTCGGGGCGCTCAGGCGCCCCGTTCGACGTTTCTTATGAAGCTCGCTCCCGCCCAACTCGGTAAACACCTGCAAGGCGCTCTGGCGCCGGTCTACATCATCAGCGGCGATGACCCGCTGCTGTGCCAGGAAGCTGCCGACGCCATTCGCAGTGCTGCGCGCCAGCAAGGTTTTGACGAACGCCAGGTCTTTGCCGCCGACGCCAATTTCGATTGGGGCACGTTGTTGCAGGCCGGTGCCAGCATGTCGTTGTTTGCTGAAAAGCGTCTGCTGGAACTGCGTCTGCCCTCGGGTAAACCCGGTGACAAGGGCGCTGCTGCATTCATCGAATACTGCTCGCGTCCTGCTGAAGACACGGTGCTGCTGATCAGCTTGCCCAAGCTCGATGGCAGCGCGCAGAAGACCAAGTGGGGCAAGGCGCTGGTCGAAGGCCAGCAAACCCAGTTCATCCAGATCTGGCCGGTGGACGCCAATCAGTTGCCGAGCTGGATACGTCAGCGCCTGTCGCAAGCCGGCCTGTCGGCCAGCCAGGACGCGGTCGAATTGATTGCTGCGCGTGTCGAGGGCAACCTGCTCGCTGCCGCGCAAGAAATCGAAAAGCTCAAGCTGATGGCCGAAGGTGGCCAGATCACCGTTGAAACCGTGCAGGCTGCCGTAGCCGACAGCGCGCGCTTCGATGTGTTTGGCTTGACCGATGCGGTGCTCAACGGCGAGCCGGCTCACGCATTGCGCATGCTGGAAGGCTTGCGCGGTGAAGGAGTCGAACCACCGGTGATTCTCTGGGCGCTGGCTCGGGAGTTGCGGCTGTTGGCCAACATCTCGTTGCAATACAGTCAGGGCACGCCGCTGGACAAGTGCTTCAGTCAGGCCAAACCGCCAGTTTGGGACAAGCGCAAACCACTGATGAGCAAAGCCCTGCAGCGCTACTCGGCGCAACGCTGGGCGCAGTTGCTGCTCGAAGCACAGCGGATCGACGCGCAGATCAAAGGCCAGGCTGCCGGTTCGCCGTGGATGAGCCTGAGTCGCTTGGCATTGTTGATGTCCGGCCAGCGTCTGACACTCCCCGCCGAATAACCTGCTCTACCGCATAACAGCCATTCGCGAGCAAGCTCGCTCCCACATTGAAATGCATTCCAAATGTGGGAGCGAGCTTGCTCGCGAAAGCGTCAAAACATTCCCACACAACAGGAACTGGACAGACGCCCGACATCGGCAGATTATTTCCCCCGCAAAACTCACTCACTCGAGAGAATCCTCATGAGCAAAAAGCCATCGAAACATGGCCCCAACAAGGCCAAATCCATTGTCGCCCAGCCCCTGTTCCGCAGTCGCCAGGAACGACCAACCAAGGGTAAAGGCAGCTACCGCCGCGAAGCCTTCCAGTCTGACAGCTGGGAGGCTTCTTACTTTCTGGCTGCTTGAAGCGCAGTACCCCCCGGTCATGTTAAGGTCTGCACCTGATTCGTATCCCCTGGACCTGTGCATGCCCTTTAGTCTTTCCCATCGTTGGCCTGTTCGCCAATTGATCGCAGCCACAAGTTTCATTCTGCTGGTCGCCTGCGCGGAAAAACCCACCGCCGCCGACGCGCAAACGCTTCAAGCCACCCCGGTTGCCACGGCCCCAGCGATCATCCCGCCGGTAGTGCCGTCCACCGACCCTCTTGATCTTCAGCCGACTCAGACCTTTGCCGAATGGCAGGCGAGTTTCCGCAAGGATGCGCTGGCCGCCGGGATTCGTCCTGATCTGTTCGATCGCGCGTTTGCCAATGTCAGTTTCGACGCCAGCGTGATTCGTGCCGACCGCAGTCAGCCGGAATTCTCGCGCCCGGTCTGGGAATACCTCGACGGCGCCCTATCACCGCTGCGGGTGCGTAAGGGCCAGGCACTGATCGATCAATACGCCGATGTCCTGCAAAGCATCGAACAGCGCTATGGCGTCGACCGGCAGACGCTGGTGTCGGTGTGGGGCATGGAAAGCAACTTCGGTCAGGTCCAGGGCAGCAAGTCGGTGATCAACTCGCTGGCGACCCTCGCCTATGAAGGCCGTCGCCCGGGCTTTGCCCACGCACAACTGATCGCAGCCCTGCAGATCCTGCAACAGGGCGATATCACACCGGAGAAAATGCTTGGCTCGTGGGCCGGCGCAATGGGGCAGACCCAGTTCATTCCGACCACCTACAACACTCACGCCGTGGACTTCGACGGCGATGGCCGCCGCGATATCTGGGGCAGCCCCGCCGACGCACTGGCATCGACTGCGCATTATCTGCAAAGCTCCGGCTGGCAACGTGGGCAGCCTTGGGGATTCGAGGTGCAATTGCCGGGTGACTTCAACTACACGCTGGCTGACGGTGCCACTCGCAAAAGCGTCGCCGAATGGCGGCAACTGGGAGTGATTCTGCCAAACAGCGGCCAAGTCGCGGCGGGATCCGATCAACTCTCCGCCGCCCTGCTGTTGCCGGCGGGTTATCGTGGTCCGGCGTTTCTGATCCTCGATAACTTCCGGGCGATCCTCAAGTACAACAATTCTTCGTCCTACGCATTGGCCGTGAGTTTGCTCTCCGAGCGCTTCAATGGCGGGGGCTTGGTCAGCGGTAGCTGGCCAAAAGATGATCTGCCATTGAGCCGTACCGAGCGCATGGAATTGCAGACCCTGCTGAGTGCGCGCAATTACGATGCTGGCACCGCGGATGGGATTATCGGCGCCAATACCCGTAAGGCGATTCGCAGTGCGCAGCAGTCGCTTGGCTGGCCGGCTGACGGCTATCCGACGCACAAGTTGCTGGAAAGCCTGCGTACTCAGTAGAACGATTGTCGTATGGCGTATACCGCTTTCGCGAGCAGGCTCGCTCCCACATTGGATCTCTGTCGTTTACAGAACCCATGTGGGAGCGAGCCTGCTCGCGAAGACTGACTATCAGGCAATAAACCTTTAAGCCTTGATCACCACATCCTGCTCCAGCATCAATTCCTTCTTCCCGGCATCCAGCCGCACCAACGCGCCCATCGGCAATGTCAGGTTCGGATCACAATGCCCGCTACGCCACCCCGAAAGCACCGGGATCCGCAACGGTTCAAAGGTCTGCTTGAGCAAGCTGTTCAATGCATCGACATCGACACCGGCAACGTCCCCGACCAACACCCCGCGCAACCTCGCCAGCTTGCCGGCCAGACGCATCTGAGTCAGCAACCGGTCGATGCGATACAGCGGTTCGTTGATATCCTCGATGAGCAGAATCACCCCTTCGACATCAATTTCATAAGGCGTGCCCAAGGTTGCGGCGATCATTGCCAGATTACCGCCGAGCAAGCGCCCGTGGGCGATACCGGGCTCGACCGTGGTCAACGGATACGCAACTGGATGGCTCAGCACACTCCCCGCCTTCAATTGACCGCGCAGCATGGCGAAGAACGAAGTAACGGTCGGCGGCTCCTTGTCGCCCAACAAGTCGGCGTTGAGCAGCGGCCCGTGAAAGGTCACGAACCCGGCATAACGACTGATGGCCAGGTGCAGCGCGGTGATATCGCTGTAGCCAACGAAGGGCTTGGCATGGCGGCTGAGCAGATCGTAGTCGATCCGGTCAAGCAATCGCGGCGTTCCGTAGCCGCCGCGCAGGCAAATGATTGCATCGACCTCGGGATCGGCGAACGCCGCATGCAGGTCACGCAGGCGCACATCGTCACTGCCGGCCAGATAGCCGTCCTTTTCATAGACACCGGGAAACACCTTCAGCCCATAACCACGGGCGCGCATCCATTGCAGCGCTTTCTCGGTGTCCAGGGCCCCGGGGCCCGCAGGCGCAATGACGCCGATCAACCCTTCCGAGGGCAGCGCGGGCACGGTTCTGTGCGGACAAAGTGTGTGGGTCGGTCGAACGGTCATCCTTGGATCTCCCTGTGAGTCATGCACACACAGTAGTCAGGAACGGGGGCAAACAGAAGAGGGTCGGCCACGCCGCAGGTTGCAGGAAAAATCAGCAGTGAATGTAAGACGGGCAAAAAAATGCCCGCCGGGCGTTAAAACCTCGGCGGGCATTTTTTGATTCAGCGCCGGATCAGGAACCCAGCAGCTCAGCCTTGACCAGCTTCGCCTGCTCGTCGGCATGGTACGAAGAACGTACCAACGGACCGGAAGCAACGTTTTTGAAGCCCATCTTGTAACCTTCTTCGGCGAACCAGGCGAAGGTGTCCGGGTGCACAAAACGCTGCACCGGCAAGTGACTGCGCGACGGTTGCAGATACTGGCCAAGGGTCAACATGTCGATGTCATGTTCGCGCATGCGCTTCATCACTTCGATGACTTCTTCATCGGTCTCACCCAGACCCAGCATCAGGCCGGATTTGGTCGGAATGTGCGGCATCATCTGCTTGAAGCGTTGCAGCAGGGTCAGCGACCACTGGTAGTCCGAACCCGGACGCGCAGCCTTGTACAGGCGCGGCACGGTTTCCAGGTTGTGGTTGAACACATCCGGCGGCTCGGCGGCGGTGATTTCCAGCGCGACGTCCATACGGCCACGGTAGTCCGGGACCAGGGTCTCGAGCTGCACGTTCGGCGACAGCTTGCGGATTTCGCGGATGCAGTCGGCAAAGTGCTGGGCACCGCCGTCACGCAGGTCGTCGCGGTCAACCGAGGTGATCACCACGTACTTGAGCTTGAGGTCGGCGATGGCGATGGCCAGGCTTTCCGGCTCGTTGACGTCCAGTGGCTTCGGACGACCATGACCAACGTCGCAGAACGGGCAGCGACGGGTGCAGATGTCGCCCATGATCATGAAGGTCGCGGTGCCGCCGGAGAAGCATTCGCCGAGGTTCGGGCAGGAGGCTTCTTCACAGACGCTGTGCAGCTTGTGCTTGCGCAGCAGGCTCTTGATGCGGTCGACTTCCGGGGAAACCGGGATGCGTACACGAATCCAGTCAGGCTTCTTCGGCAGTTCGGTGGTCGGAATGATCTTTACCGGGATGCGTGCAACCTTCTCGGCGCCGCGCAGCTTGACGCCGGCTTCTACCTTGGGACGCGGGGCCGGGCGCTCGGTCACGTCGAGCGTCGGGATCATGGTTTGCACTGCATCAGTAGTCATATCAGTCGATTCCGCCCGTCAGGGTCGTCTGCTCAGCATAGTCGAGGTGTTTGACGAGCTGCGCGCGCAGCCGGGCACTTACCTCGGCAAATTCAATCGATCCTGCGTGCTCGCTCAGCTGGGTCATCGCCAGCCCGGCATAGCCGCAGGGATTAATCCGTCGAAACGGTTCCAGGTTCATATCCACGTTCAGGGCCAGGCCATGAAAGGAACAACCGTGGCGAATCCGCAAACCCAGAGAAGCGATTTTCGCTCCATTGACGTACACGCCGGGAGCATCTGGCTTGGCCGCCGCGGTCACGCCGTAGCTGGCCAGCAGCTCGATCAGGCACTGTTCCATGCGCGTGACCAGATCACGTACGCCGAAACCCAGCTTGCGCACGTCCAGCAGCAGGTAGGCCACCAACTGGCCGGGACCATGATAGGTCACCTGGCCGCCGCGATCGACCTGTACCACCGGGATATCACCCGGCAGCAGCAGATGTTCGGCCTTGCCGGCCTGGCCCTGGGTGAACACCGGAGGGTGCTCGACCAGCCAGATTTCGTCGGCGGCATTGCTGCCGCGTTCATTGGTGAAACGTTGCATGGCATGCCAGACCGGCTCGTAAGCCATCTGGCCAAGTTCGCGAAAGCCCAGCGTGCCCGGCATCACAACACCATGTGTACGAAACCGGTCGCCCGCAGTTCGCTGTTGATGTTGTACAGCTGATCCTGATCGGTCGCGACGATGTGCAACTGAATCGTGGTGTATTTGCCGTTGCTGCTCGAACGTTCGTCGACACGCTCATCGTTGATCTTCGCGAATTTCTTCACGATCTCGATAATCTTGTCTTTGTGACCTACACCCGTATCGCTGATTACCTTAACCGGATAATCAACCTGGGGAAATTCGATCTTTGGCGCCTTTACTTCGGTATCGGTCATGGCGTAACGGCCTCTTGAGCGCAAGCCGTGATAACGCGCATGGCCCCGCACCGGATCGGGGCGGGGCCATGCAGGTCAACACAAATCAGTTGAACAAGCCGTAGAAGAATAGACGGATGCTATCCCACATGCGGCGGAAGATACCACCCTCCTCGACGCCATCCAGAGCGATCAGGTCAGCGCTGTGCACCACCTTGTCTTCCAGTTTGACTTCGACTTTACCGATCACGTCGCCCTTGGCGATTGGCGCGGTCAGTTGCGGGTTCATGGTCATGCTCGCAGCGAGCTTCTTCAGCTGGCCTTTCGGCAGGGTCATGGTCAGGTCTTCAGCCAGGCCGGCCTTGACTTGATTGGTGGTGCCTTTCCACACCGGAGCCTGAGCCAGCTCGGTGCCCTTCTGATAGAAGGTCTGGGTTTCGAAGAAGCGGAAACCGTAGGTCAGCAGCTTCTGGGTTTCAGCGGCGCGAGCCACTTCGCTGTTGGTGCCGAACACCACGGCGATCAGGCGCTGGCCATCACGTACAGCCGAGGACACCATGCAGTAGCCGGCTTCGTCGGTGTGACCGGTTTTCAGACCGTCAACGGTCTTGTCACGCCACAGCAGCAGGTTGCGGTTTGGTTGCTTGATACCGTTCCAGAAGAACTCTTTCTGCGAGTAGATCGCGTAGTGAGCCGGGTCTTCGTGGATGATCGCGCGCGCCAGGATCGCCATGTCGTGAGCCGACGAATAGTGCTCAGGGTTCGGCAGACCGGTCGGGTTCATGAAGTGGGTGTTGGTCATGCCCAGATCGGTGACAGTCTTGTTCATCAGATCGGCGAACGCATCTTCGCTACCGGCGATGTGCTCGGACAGGGCCACGCTGGCGTCGTTGCCGGACTGGATGATGATGCCGTGCAGCAGGTCGCTGACAGTCACCTGCGAGCCAACCTTGATGAACATCCGCGAACCACCGGTACGCCAGGCGTTTTCGCTGACGGTCACCGGATCGTTTTCACCGATCTGGCCACGACGGATTTCCAGCGTCGCAATGTACGCGGTCATCAGCTTGGTCAGACTGGCCGGTGGCAGACGCTGGTCACCGTTGTTTTCTACCAGCACGTTGCCGCTGGCGGCATCCATGAGTACGTAGGCTTTAGCAGCCAGTTGCGGTGGCGACGGCATCATCTCGGCCGCGAAGGCGGCTGGCGAGAGGAGCAGCGGGACTAGCAGACACAGGCGTTTGGCAAAGGTGGTGATGTTCATCCGTCTCTCGAAATCGCTAATGGAAACTGTCCTTGCGGACAAAATTTAATCAGATGACTTTCTAACGAGCCATCGCGTGTTCAGTTGCTCACTCCAGTCACCCTTGCCGGGCTTTTGTTCTTCGACGAGCCAACAACCTGGTTCACCCCCCAATACCGCAAGTGAACCGTCAATCAAGTTCTACGTATTACTCGGTGACCACACTTGGCGAGCCAAGGTTGGCCAGGCGCACGCTGTTCTGCACCTGAGCGATTTCACCCGGTGAGCCGATCGGCCCCAGACGTACCCGATGCAGAGTCTGCTGATTGCGCACGATCGAGCTGATGAACACTGGAGCGCTCACCATCCCGCTGAGCTTCGACCTCAGGAGTTCTGCAGCGTCCGGGTTGGCGAACGCGCCCACCTGCAGATACTGGCCAGTTGCTGTTGCAGAAGCGTTTTTTTTTGCACTCATCGGCACGGGGACGGTGTCAGAGGCATGTTGTTGCGGTGGCGGCGTCCATTGCTCGACGGTGCCCGCCGATGCCGTGATCACCGGAGCGCTGTTTTGTGCGACTTGCGGCTCGTTGAGCATCAGCGGTGCAGGACGCCCCTTGGCAGCCCAATACTGCTGCGGATCGATGCCTTCAACCTTGACCCGCGCGGTGCCGGTTTCGGCGTAACCGAGTTTTTTCGCGGCGGCGTACGACAAGTCGATGATGCGATCGGAATAGAACGGCCCACGGTCGTTGACCCGCAGGATCACTGTGCGGTTGTTATCCAGGTTGGTCACCCGAACGTAACTTGGCAGTGGCAATGTCTTGTGGGCGGCACTCATGCCGTACAGGTCATAGACCTCGCCATTGGCGGTGTTCTGACCGTGAAACTTGGTGCCGTACCAGGACGCAGTGCCGGAGGCGACGTAGGTCTTGGATTCCTGCAACGGGAAGTAGGTTTTGCCCAGTACGGTATACGGGTTGGCCTTGTACGGACCGGTGTGCAGGGTCGGTGTGGCATCGGGGATGCGCGAAACATCGACGTCCCACCACGGCGCGCCATCTTTGTGTGCACGGTTGATGTCCAGGCCCGGCTGCGCCCGCACGGCGGTATTCGTGGTTTTCTGAGTCGGCGAACGACTGGTCGAACAACTGGCAACCAACACCGCCAACGCAGCGAAAGCCACCAGCTTCAGGGGTTTATTGTTAGGCAATGCCCGCATTACTTGACGCCCCGTGCTTGTACCAGCTGTTCAGACAGTTGATGTACGGCCATGGCGTACATCACGCTGCGGTTATAACGCGTGATCGCGTAAAAATTCTTCAGGCCCATCCAGTATTCAGGGCCGTTGTCGCCTTCGAGGCGAAATGCAGTAACCGGCATATCATCGCGCAGCGCATCATGACTTGACCAGCCCAGCGCTCGCAACTCTGCGACGGTCTTTGTCGGCTCGATGCCGGTGGTCAGGCCTTCATCGACCTGCTCGCCACGCACATCGGCGCGGCTGACCACCGGCTCACCCGCGACCCAGCCGTGACGCTTGAAGTAACTGGCGACGCTGCCGATCGCATCATCCGGGTTGTTCCAGATATTGATGTGGCCGTCCCCGTCGAAATCCACCGCGTAGGCACGAAAGCTGCTCGGCATGAACTGCGGCAAGCCCATGGCCCCGGCGTACGAGCCTTTCAGGGTCAGTGGGTCGACCTGTTCTTCACGGGCCAGCAGGAGGAACTCACGTAGTTCCTTGCGGAAAAATTCGGCACGGGGAGGATAGTCGAAACCGAGCGTGGACAATGCATCGATCACCCGGAAATTACCGGTATTACGTCCGAAAAAGGTTTCAACGCCGATAATCGACACGATGACTTGTGCCGGTACCCCGTATTCCTGTTCGGCACGGGCCAGGGTCGCCTCGTGCTGGCGCCAGAAGTCCACACCACGAGCAATGCGCGCGTCAGTGATGAACATCGGGCGATATTCTTTCCACTGTTTGACTCGTTCGGCGGGTTTGGAAATGGCGTCAAGAATCGACTGCTTGCGCTCTGCCTCGCGGAACACACCCATCAGTTGTTCACCGGCGAAACCATAGTCGCGGGTCATTTCACCGACAAACTCGGCCACCTGCGGCGAGCCTTCGTATTCGCCGGCCAGCGCTTCCTGCACGCTGCCCAGGAGGCCCATCAGGCCAACCAGCGGCGCGCATCGAGTCGCCCAGCCACGCATTACTTGCATTGAACTCTTCACCTTATTCAAACCTGTGCGATCCACTTGCGATGGGTATGGATCGACATCAAAACCCCAAACGCTGACAGCAGTGTCACCAGCGAAGTTCCTCCGTAGCTAATGAACGGCAACGGCACCCCTACGACCGGCAACAGGCCACTGACCATACCGATGTTGACGAAAACGTAAACAAAAAACGTCATGGTCAACGCACCGGCGAGCAATTTGCCGAACAGCGTTTGTGCCTGGGCGGTAATCACCAGCCCTCGGCCAATCAACAGCAGGTAGATCAGCAACAGCGCGCAAATGCCCACCAGGCCGAACTCTTCGCCGAGTACGGCAATGATGAAGTCGGTGTGGCTTTCCGGCAGGAAGTCCAGGTGCGACTGGGTGCCGAGCAGCCAGCCTTTGCCGAATACACCGCCGGAACCGATCGCGGCTTTCGACTGAATGATGTTCCAGCCGGTGCCCAGCGGGTCACTTTCCGGGTCGAGGAAGGTCAGGATTCGCTGTTTCTGGTAGTCGTGCATGATGAAAAACCACATGGCCACCGACACTGGAATCGCCGCAGCCAGTACGCTGAGAATCCAGCGCCAGCGCAGCCCGCCCATGAACAGCACAAACGCCCCGCCCGCCAGAATCAGCAGCGAAGTGCCGAGGTCAGGCTGGCGCACGATCAGCGCGAACGGCACGCCGATCAGCATCAGGCTGATGCCGACATGCTTGAGTTGTGGCGGTAACGTGCGCTTGGACAGGTACCAGGCAATGGTTGCCGGCATCAGGATCTTCATGAACTCCGAGGGCTGGAAGCGGATCACCCCGGGGATGTTGATCCAGCGGGTGGCGCCCATCGCGTTGTGGCCCATGATGTCCACCACCAACAGCAGCACCACGCCAATCACATAACCAAGTGGCACCCAGCGCGCCATGAAACGCGGCTCGAACTGGGCGATGATAATCATCGACACCAGACCGATGCCGAACGAGGTGGCTTGCTTGGCCAGCAGATCCCAGCTCTTGCCGCTCGCCGAATACAGCACGAACAGGCTGCCGGCAGCGAGAATCAGTAGCAGGATCAGCAACGGACCATCGATATGCAGTCTTTGCAGCAGCGTCGCACGGCGACGCATCACATCCTCGCTGGAGAGCATGCGATCAAAGTTATTCATCACGGGCCGTAGCCTCCGCACTGATTGGGCTGGCGTATTCGGCCTTCAAACGTCCGTCCTGATCGAGCAGCCAGGCGTCCATGACCTGACGCACCACTGGCGCGGCAACGCCGGAGCCGGACTCACCGTTCTCGACCATCACCGATACGACGATGCGCGGGTCATCGGCCGGAGCGAAACCGACGAACAAGGCGTGGTCGCGGTGGCGCTCCTGAACCTTGGAACGGTCGTACTTCTCACCCTGCTTGATCGCCACCACCTGAGCGGTACCCGACTTGCCGGCAATCCGGTATTGCGCGCCGATCGCTGCTTTGCGCGCAGTACCTCGCGCGCCGTGCATCACCTGCTGCATGCCGTGGTTGACCTTGTTCCAGTCCGACGGATCACGCAGGACAATGTCCGGCATCGGATTCTCGTCCACCGGCTTCACCCCTTCGAGGGATTTGGCCAGGTGCGGACGATTCCAGATGCCTTTGTTGGCGACCAGCGCGGTGGCCTGAGCCAGTTGCAGCGGGGTCGATTGCATGTAGCCCTGGCCGATCCCGAGAATCAGGGTTTCGCCCGGGAACCACGCCTGTTTGCGCGTCGCCCGTTTCCATTCGCGGGACGGCATCAGGCCGGGGGATTCTTCGAACATGTCCAGCGAGACCTTCTGGCCGATGCCGAACTTGTTCATATAAGCCGACAACCGATCAATGCCAAGCTTGTGCGCCAGGTCATAGAAGTAGGTGTCGTTGGAACGCATGATCGCCGTGTCGAGGTCGACGAAGCCGTCACCGGTACGGTTCCAGTTACGGTACTTGTGATCGTAGTTGGGCAGCATGTAGTAGCCGGGGTCGAACACTCGGCTCGACGCCGTCACCACACCGGAATCGAGACCGGCAATCGCCACCGCTGGCTTGATCGTCGAACCCGGCGGGTACAGACCGCGCAACACGCGGTTGAACAACGGCCGGTCAATGGAATCACGCAACTCGGCGTAGGCCTTGAAGCTGATCCCGGTGACGAAGAGGTTCGGGTCGAAACTCGGCTGGCTGACCATCGCCAGCACTTCGCCGGTCTTCGGATCCAGCGCCACCACCGCACCGCGACGCCCGCCCAATGCTGCCTCGGCCGCTTCCTGCAATTTGATATCCAGACTGAGGACGATGTCCTTGCCGGGAATCGGATCGGTGCGCTTGAGCACACGCAGCACGCGGCCTCGGGCGTTGGTCTCGACTTCTTCGTAACCGACCTGACCGTGCAATTCCGGCTCGTAGAAACGCTCGATGCCGGTTTTGCCGATGTGATGGGTGCCGCTGTAATTGACCGGGTCGAGGGTCTTCAGCTCTTTCTCGTTGATCCGCCCCATGTAGCCCACCGAGT
Organism: Pseudomonas sp. 43A; assembly: GCF_013363935.1. NCBI lineage: Bacteria > Pseudomonadati > Pseudomonadota > Gammaproteobacteria > Pseudomonadales > Pseudomonadaceae > Pseudomonas > Pseudomonas sp. 43A. The sequence goes on along the minus strand of NZ_CP054880.1, from coordinate 1,221,250 downwards.
GCGCAAAATGCGCGCCCTGCGGGTAGTGACGAACCAGCTGCGCAACCACTTCCACGCCGGGCAGGCGGAACTGGTTCACCGCGATCCGGGCGATCTGCTCTTCGCTCAGCTCGAACAGGATCGGCACCGGCTCGAACGGCCGACGCCCCTGGCGCATGCGCTTTTCGAAGATCACCCGGTCTTCAGGCGTCAGCTCCAGCACTTCGACGATGACGTCGAGCACTTGCTGCCAGTCGCCGGAGCGCTCGCGGGTCATGCTCAGGCTGAAGCTCGGACGGTTGTCCGCCACCACCACGCCATTGCGGTCGAAAATCAGCCCACGAGTGGGGGGAATCGGCTGCACGTGGACGCGGTTGTTCTCCGACAGTGTCGAGTGGTACTCGTACTGGATCACCTGCAAGTAATACAGCCGCGCAATCAGTACACAGATCAACAGCATGACCGCAATGGCCCCGAACACGACGCGGCTACGCACCAGGCGTGCGTCCTTTTCGTGGTCCTTGATGCGGATCGGCTGAGACATGAGGGCTGGATTACTTGTGGTAAGGGTGACCGGACAGCACGGTCCAGGCACGATACAACTGTTCGCCGATGAGGATCCGCACCAACGGGTGCGGCAACGTCAGCGGCGACAACGACCAGCGCTGATCGGCACGGGCGCAGACTTCCGGCGCCAGCCCTTCCGGGCCACCAACCATGAAATTGACCGTGCGCGAATCCAGCCGCCAACGGTCAAGTTCGACCGCAAGCTGCTCGGTGCTCCAGGGTTTGCCGTGGACTTCCAGCGTGACGATCCGCTCGTTCGGCCCGACCTTGGCCAGCATGGCTTCGCCTTCCTGGCGGATGAATCGGGCCACGTCGGCATTCTTGCCACGGGTATTGAGCGGTATTTCCACCAGTTCCAGCGCCAGCTCGGACGGAAGACGCTTGGCATATTCATGCCAGCCTTCTTCCACCCACTTGGGCATGCGTGAACCGACGGCGATCAGGCGCAGTCGCACAGCAATCCCTTACAGCTGGTCTTTGTTGAGCTTGGTGAAATGCTCGTGGGTGTTTTCCGGGCTGTGGTGCTTGGCGTCAGCCGCGCGGCTCTGCTCGGCTCCGGCCCACAGGCGTTCCAGGTCGTAGAACTGACGTGCCGAGGCGGTCATCATGTGCACGATCACCAGATCCAGGTCGAGGAGCACCCAGTCGCTGTCGCCCTTGCCTTCTTCGCCCAGCGGCTTGGCGCCCTGCTTTTTGACTTCTTCGCGAACCTTGTCGAGCATCGCGTTGATCTGGCGGTTGGACGTACCGGTGGCGATGATCATGTAGTCAGTGATGCTCTGCTTGTCGCGAACATCGATGATCTGGATGTCTTGCGCCTTGACGTCTTCCAGCGCGGCTACAGCCAGCTTGACCAGTTCGTCGCCCTTCAGCGGCTCATTGGTGTTGACCGGTTCTGGCAGCGGGGCGCTCTTGAATGTGCCTTTGCGCTTTACTTTGGTTTGGTCTTTGTCAGTCATATAAAACTCGTTTTGCTCGTATATTCGGCGGCTAGGGATACGGTGATTCGTATCAGTGAAGCACGCCTTGTTCAGTTCGACGCACGGTACAGACCGTGCGCATCGATGTAGGCCAGGACCGCGTCGGGCACCAGGAAACGTACCGACTTACCGCTGGCCAGCAGTTGACGGATCTGGGTGGCGGAAACCGCGAGCGGTGTCTGCCAGACGAATGCAATCTGTCCGCTCGGCCCTTTCAGGGCCAGCGGGTCGCTCACCGAACGCGCTGCCAGCAGGTTGCGCAAGGCATCCGGCGGTTCGCTGTCGGCGTCCGGGCGCTGTAGCACCAGGATGTGGCAATGCTGGAGCAACTCTTCCCAGCGGTGCCAAGTGGGCAGGCCGCAAAATGCGTCCCAGCCCAAAAGCAGAAAAACCTGGGTCTCGGCGGGCATTTCGGCACGCATCGACTCCAGGGTATCAATGGTCCAGGACGGTTTGTCCCGCTGCAATTCGCGGGCGTCCACCACCAGCGGCGGCATTCCGGCCACCGCACACTCGACCATCGCCAGCCGATCCTGCGCCGACACCTGCGGCGTACCGCGATGTGGCGGCCGCGCGTTCGGCATCAGGCGCAACTCGTCGAGCGCCAGGGCTTCGGCGACTTCCAGCCCACCGCGCAAATGGCCGATGTGCACCGGGTCGAACGTGCCGCCCAGTACGCCGATACGACGGGGGCGGGACTCGCTGCCGGTTTGCGGCGCTGCCAGGTCGAGGTCGGTCAAGTCAGACCGGCGCCTGGCCGCGCAACTGGCCATCACCGACCACGACATACTTCTCGCAAGTCAGTCCTTCGAGACCCACCGGGCCGCGGGCGTGCAGCTTATCAGTAGAAATGCCGATCTCGGCACCCAATCCGTATTCAAATCCATCGGCGAAGCATGTCGGGGTGTTGATCATCACCGACGCCGAGTCGACCTCCGCCACGAACCGGCGAGTATCGGCGAGGTTTTCGCTGACGATCGAGTCGGTGTGATGGGAGCCGTAATGGTTGATGTGCTCAATGGCCTGATCCAGACCATCGACTACACGAATCGACAGGATCGGCGCCAGGTACTCGGTGCTCCAGTCTTCTTCGCTGGCGGCAACGGCGTCGATGATAGACCGGGTGCGTTCGCAGCCGCGCAGTTCGACGCCTTTTTCGCGGAACTGCGCCGCCATCGACGGCAGGAAATCCTTCGCAACAGTTTCATCAACCAGCAAGGTCTCCATCGCACCGCAGATGCCATAACGATAAGTCTTGGCATTGAAGGCGATGCGCTGGGCCTTCGGCAGATCGGCGTGGGCACTGACGTAAACATGGCAGATGCCGTCCAGATGCTTGATCACTGGAACCCGGGCATCGCGGCTGATGCGCTCGATCAGGCCACGGCCACCGCGCGGCACGATCACATCGACGTACTCAGGCATGGTGATCATCGCGCCAACAGCGGCACGGTCGGTGGTTTCGACCACTTGCACCACGGCGGCGGGCAACTCGGCCTCGGCCAGACCGCGCTGAATGCACGCGGCAATCGCCCGGTTGGAATGAATCGCTTCGGAGCCACCGCGCAGGATGGTCGCGTTGCCGGACTTCAGGCACAGGCTGGCGGCATCGATGGTCACGTTGGGCCGGGATTCGTAGATGATCCCGATCACGCCCAGCGGCACGCGCATTTTGCCGACCTGAATCCCCGACGGACGGAAGCTCATGTCGCGGATCGCACCAACCGGGTCTGGCAGTGCAGCGACCTGACGCAGACCGACGATCATGCCGTCGATGCGCGCCGGGGTCAGTTCCAGACGCTCCAGCAACGCCGGCTCCAGACCATTGGCGCGACCGGCAGCCAGATCCTGCTCATTGGCGGCGGCAAGCTCTGCACGCGCGGCGTCCAGGGCATTGGCAGCGGCCTGCAAGGCGCGGTTTTTCTGCGCGGTGCTGGCACGGCCGATGACCCGGGAAGCTGCGCGGGCGGCGCGACCCAATCGGGTCATGTAGTCAAGAACGGACTCAGTCATGGTCTGCTGGGGTCTTGGCAAAGAGGAAAGCGGCAGATTATAGCTGTCGCGTCCCGGGACTAACAGCGGTGACGGGCGGATGGTCGAAATGAACGCTGATTCGCCGGTGTTCAGGCTCAATTAAGCCGTGCGTTGTTATCATCACGACCTCTTCAGCCTGGATAAACATTGCCCGCCATGTCCAACCTGACCGTTCGCAACCACGCCGAACGCCTGCCGCTGGGGCTCCCGGACACGTTTTTCGACCGTGACGCGCAAGTGCTGGCCCGCGATCTGCTCGGCAAAGTCATCCGCCATCGGATCGGCGACCTGTGGCTCAGTGCGCGAATCATTGAAACCGAAGCCTATTACTGCGCAGAAAAAGGCAGTCACGCCTCCCTCGGCTATACAGAAAAACGTAAGGCTTTGTTTCTGGATGGCGGACACATCTATATGTATTACGCCCGCGGGGGTGACTCCCTGAACTTCAGCGCACAGGGGCCGGGCAATGCCGTACTGATCAAATCCGCCTATCCGTGGGTCGATGAAATCAGCGGCCCGGCGAGCCTGGCGCAGATGCTGCTGAACAATCCGGATGCCCAGGGCCGTCCGCGCCCGTCGCAGAAGCTCTGCGCCGGTCAGACCTTACTGTGCAAAGCACTGGGTTTGAAAGTACCGATGTGGGACGCCAAACGTTTCGATCACCAATTGCTTCTGGTAGAAGACACCGGGCCTGCGCCGTCGCACATCATTCAAACCACACGCCTGGGCATTCCCCATGGCCGTGACGAGCACTTGATGTACCGCTTCGTCGACTCAGCTTATGCGCAATGGTGCACGCGGAACCCGCTTCGACGCGGTCAGGTCGAAGGCCGCGACTATTTACTGCGGTAAAACACATACCCGAAGGCTGAGCCTGCACGGGTCAATCAATGCTTGGAGTTTGTTTGTATGGGCCCATGGCTCGATAGCGTGACCGGTTGGCTGGCGGCCAATCCACAGTGGCTGGCTGTGGCGGTATTCATTGTTGCCTTTGTCGAATGTCTGGCGATTGCGGGGCTGATCGTGCCTGGCACGGTGCTGCTGTTTGCCGTGGCCGCGCTGGCTGGCAGCGGCGCGCTGTCGTTGAGTGAAACCCTGTTGCTGGGCTTCCTCGGCGGCATCCTTGGCGATTTGATCTCGTACTTTCTCGGTCGACATTTCCACCAGAACATCCGACGCCTGCCGGGACTGCGCCATCACCCGGAATGGATGGCCGGCGCCGAAACCTATTTCCAGCGCTATGGGATCGCCAGCCTGTTGGTAGGACGCTTTATCGGCCCACTGCGCCCGATGCTGCCAATGGTCGCCGGGATGTGCGACATGCCCTTCCCGCGCTTCGCCGCCGTCAGCTTGTTGGCCGCCGCAGGCTGGAGCCTGGCCTATCTGTTGCCCGGTTGGGCCACCGGCGCGGCGTTTCGCTTGCCATTGCCGGAGGGTTTCTGGCTTGAGGCCGGGATCGTTGCTGCCAGCATCGCAGTCATGGTCGGCCTCAGCGCGAACAGCAGCCTGCGCCGTCACCGCCGGGCGACGCTGTGGATCAGCAGCATGAGCCTGTTGATTCTGCTCGGTCTGTTCATCGGCTATCCGTATTTGACAGCCCTCGACCAAGGCGTGATGACGCTGGTGCAGGAACATCGCCAACCGCTGCTGGATGAAATCGCCGTCACCTTTACCCTGATCGGCGAGTTCCGCAACATGCTGATGTTCAGCATTCTGCTGACAGGTCTGCTGTTGCTGTGCCGCCAGTGGCGTCAGGCGATTTTTGCCGCAAGTACCCTGCTGTGCACGGCGCTGGCCAACACGGTGACCAAGCTGTTTTTCGCAAGGGTTCGTCCGGAAATACTGACCGACCCGATTACCAGCTTCAGCATGCCCAGTGGCCATGCCTCGGGTTCGTTCGCGTTGTTCCTGACCCTGGGCGTCCTCGCTGGCCGCGGTCAACCACCACGCATGCGCTTGACCTGGCTGCTGGTTGGCTGCATTCCGGCCCTGGCGATTGCCCTTTCACGGGTTTACCTGGGAGCGCACTGGCCGACCGATGTCCTCGCCGGCGCGATGCTGGCGGCATGTGTCTGTGCTGCAAGCCTGTGGCTGAATCAGCGCCAGGGCCCCCTCAATGCAATGCCTTTCAAAGTCTGGTGGCTGATTTTGCCGGCACTGGTGGCACTGTTCAGTTTCTTCGCGTTTCGCCACCTGCCCCACACACTATTGCGTTACGCGTACTGATTAAACCTGTTTGTCCCTTTCCCCTATCCGCCACTCTTTGAGGATTATTCCGACAAGAGTGGCGCGATCTCCCTACGCCCCCTTAATACTTTCCCGGTAAGTATTCCTCGCTTAATAACTCCAACTACCTACATCACCCCACTCTATAAAACTCAAGTTACATATTTAACCGCAGCATCGTAACAACGCGCCCACTGCCCGACAAAAAATCAATTACATTGAAACCGCCAGAACTTCAAAACCAAAACAATCAAACAACCACTGACAAACTTTCATATGTAACACACAAACATCACACGCACTCAATCAGCAACTTAAACACCCATGAACCCAATCAACTCCGAGTAATCCATGAGTCCAAAAACACCGCGCAAACCACCCACTGTATCGTCGCAACCCATCGAATCCATTACGCCACCTGCGCGCCAGCCAGACTTCACTTCTACACGTGCACACTTGCCTTTCGATTCCCGTCTTTCAACACACCCCACTCGCCTCCAGACAACTGATCCGGCCATCGATTACCCCCCGCCAGCCACGTTGCACATCAGCGAAATGCCGACACGGAGCATTGACGGCCACGCGAACGAACACCCTGTGGATAAATACTGGCTACACGCCCCTTTCCTGCGAGGGATGCAATCCGCCAACGATGAGGGCTGGCGTTTCATCGTCGGGCGCCGGTTTGTCGATGTCGAACACGACGGAGGCCTGCGCACCGCGCATGTCGATCTGGACGAAAAACTCAAAGTCTATCGGCTGAAGCTGCTCAAAGACCGTCATGCACTTGGCCCGATCATCTACAAAAATGAAGGGCGGCCAACCTGGCGCCTGACCTCCGACGACATTGCCACCAACCGTGTCCGCCAGACCGCACAAACCGCAGGCGAGCCTGCTCCCAGGCGTCGCTCTGCATTCACGGACGAACAGATCGATCAGCCCTCTGCTGCCAAACGACCGCGCACGATGGAGGCGCCGACATTCATCGACCCGAACCGCTACAGGCCATCGGATCGCTCTCCGGATGCTCAGGGGTATTACGAACTTGAACCGAGACCGGGCTCAACGCGAACCGACACACTGTTTGCGTTCCGCGATCAATACGCCCGATGGATCCAGGTCGACCCGCCCGTCAACGGGTTTGGCGCCCCCTCCACGCATTTGCAGCAATGGACCGATCATCAGATATGGCAGGCGTACGCCCTGGAAGGCCAGGACATCGCGCGATTCCGGATCGAAGCCCAGGCTTCGGGCAACCCGCCACGCTGGGCCGAGCCACGAGACATGCCGAACGCCGTCGAGGCATTGGTAGGCAGTTCACTGCGCTGGCTGCATCCGTCCATGACCGCGACAGAACGCGAGACATTTCTGCAGTCATACAACTTGCTGCCAGGCCAGCTGACCCGCTTGCAGCAGCACCTCAAGAACGAGCTGACGATGCCGGCGTGGGCAACGGCGCATAAACGTCTGACGCAAGACATCGGCGACCCGCATCGCCTCGACCAGTTGAGTCAGGATGCTGTCAGCGAACTGCATTTGAAACGCCACCCGCGCCATGACTGGTATGACCCGGAACGTCTCTTGACCGTTGAGCTGCGCGAAGCGCTGTTGGCCAAACTGGGTTACCTGCGCAATCAGCACAACTGCCTTTATCGAACCGACGTGCCGGCGCTGTTTCGCGGGGATGAACGCACACCGTTCGAATTGGCGAATGACGACACTATGCTGTCCCGCTACGCACACAGTCCCGGAGCCTCCACGCACAAACCGATGAGCGCCACGTTCAGCCTCAAGGAAGGGCAGATGTATGCCAGCGCACCGGACCCGGAATACCTGCGATTCAACAGCCAGACCAACAAGTATCCCGGCAGAGCCGCAGACGATGCATCCCCTGGCAGCGATGCAGGCGACAGCAACGACAGCAGCGCCTCTTCCGACTGGTCGGATGCCGCAAGCCCGGTCGCGATGGATCGTGAACGCAACTACGAACGGACCCGGGAGCGCCAGACACAAATGTTTATCTATGTGCTGGACACCCGAGGCCTGGAAGTGGTCCCCCACGAAGTGAACTATCTGTTCAACTCGTCTGCCCTCGACGCTCCGACCACCCGGTTCCCCTCGGATGATCACGAAGGCCTGATTTCCGTGACCAAAAAAGGTCTGGACGCCAAGCGCGTCTGGTTGCTGGATTCAACCCTGAGCAAAGCGGCGAACGTTTACGACATCCAGGAACAGGCCGGCGCAAACGCCGAACGCATCGAAGCGGCAACCCACGCAGGGCGTGCCAACCAAGATGAATACGATCGACTGATCGATGCCGCGCAAGCGGCGGGCAAACCGATACTCAAACTTTCCGGAAATAAAGACGAGTTCGGCGATGACATCAGCTGGCCTGAATAAATGCGCCTGACTGCCTGTACTCGCAACAACTTCGCCTGATTCAAATCAGTTAAACGCTTTATTCAAACCGGTACGGAAACCGGGGCGGCACAACGCTTATCATTAAAAGGATCAACTCGTGGCAAAACTTATAGAACCGGCAATCGAAATAACTCCTGGCCCCACTCTGCAGGTCACCGCAATCAGTCGTTCGGCCAATACTCATGCGCCTGTTGCCAACAATACTGAAGCCACTTCCACACTTTCAAACATAACAGCAGACACACTCATTGAAGGCGATGGCGTAAAACACACACTCAAATCCCTCGATAAACAATTCGGCCCCCTGCGCATCGGTGAAGTCTGGGTGAGCCGGGTGGAACTCAAGGCTCTGGGCGCCACGGTCAACGGCCAGGTCATCAGTGCGACGAACGCCAGCATAAAAACACCGGACCAGGCCTTTCTGAATGCACTCAACTTCAACTCGGCAACGGTCGAGACACGCGTCAGACACGCGGACATCGCCGACAGCGGGGTCGTGGCCACCCTCTTCTTTGAAATTGCCTGCAAACGTTCCAGCGATGCCTCGGCGCTGTTCGTCAGCGCCAGACCGCTGCCCGCCGGCAGCGGAATGGATCGCCTGAACCAACTGAGCCACGCGGCACAAACCCTGGACATTCATCGCGTCGACTCGTTTGAAAACGCACCGGGCTGGGTCAGCAAATCCAAAAGCTACCTGATGAGTGGTGCCGGTGTCGGCTTGCAGGCATTCGGGATTTACAGCGGCTACATGGCGATGATGGATGCCATCAAAAAAGGCGACACCCTGGAAGCCGTCTACCAGGGGAGTTCGATTGCTGCCGAATTCGGCTCTCTGATCATCGAACGCGGCCTGACCAAAACCGGCGAAGCGATGCTCAGAAACGGTTCGAGGGCGTTTGGGCGATTCCCGCTGACGTCGGCCGGCAAATACCTGAGTCGGGGTGCCGGCCTCTTTGCCAGCGCAATCACCCTGCCATTCGACATCAACGATGCCGTGTCCTCGTTCAATGCGGCCGCGGCGAGCAGCGGCAAGGAGGCACAGGACCACTACGTCGCCGGCGCTCTGAGTGTCGCCAGTGCGGGCATCAGCCTGGCGCTGGGCGCAGCGGCGCTGGCCGGTTTTGGCAGCGTCGCCGGCCCGCTGGGCCTGGCCGCAGCGGCCATCCTCATCCTCGGGTCGATGATTTACCAGGCCGCGCGAGTGGTCGACGATATTGATGATTACATCGAACTGAGCGCCCATGAACGCTTGCGCTCCGGCTGGTTCGCCTTCACCGGGCAGGAGCTGGATCAAGAAGTGCTGGACCGCTTCAAAATCTCCAAGGCATTCAGTGATTACACCCGGCAACGGGAGGTCTCGACCAAAGCCTTGCTGGAAGGTGCCTACAAGAACTTTGCCGAATATGTGGTCAACGGCAGCTTCAGTGTCGAACTACAACCCTTGAAAATCTGGCGTCACCAATGGAATGAGCGCGCCGCAGAGCAAGCGTTCAAGCTCGACAGCGAAACAGTCATCATCGGCGGCGACGACATCATCGATGCCCGCGACGGCATACCGCCAAACCTCGCGGGTAGCGTCAAAGGCACGCCCGGCGATGACAAAGGCGTGTTCTGGCGCCTCGATGACGGCAATGACCAGGTCGTCGGGGTCAAGGACAAACCTAACTTTTTCAGCTATCGGGAGGGCACGAAGACCCTGGCCGGCGGCAGCAAGGCCGATGAGTTTTACTTCGAAACCACCGACAAGATGCTCAATCAGCAATCAGCGCCATCCGGCATCAGCACGCTCGATGGCGGCGAAGGTTCCGACACCCTGGCCTTTGAAGGCCGTCGCCCCGTCACTGATACCCGCCACCTCGGTTACGACATCAATCTGCAGACCGGCAAGATCGCCCTGCGCAGCCATGACCAGAGCACGACTGCGATCGAGATCGCACACGTGCGCGCGATCGAAAACATCTCGACATTGCGCAATGGTGTCAGCCTGGTCACCGGGAGCAGCGAGGCCAATCGCATTTCGGCCAATGGCAATGATCACATCGCGGCCGGTGACGGTGACGATACCATTGCCATCCGCGGCGCCGATTGCCGTGTTGACGGAGGTCTCGGCCAGGATCGCTACTACATCGCGGACACCTCAGCCAGAACCACGATCATTGAAGACGGTGAGCAATCGAGTGTCATCGAACTGGGCTGGCCCATCGAATGGATCCAGCGTTGGCAGATCGTCGGCACCTCACTGCTCGTCAGTTCATTGCGTGACCGGGACGGTGAGGACCCCGAGCATGTCCTGACTATCGAAAACATCTACCAATGGGTCGACGGTCAACGTCACCTGAAAAACGGCCAATTGCTGTTCAAGACCCAGGACGGCTATGAATTGGTGCCTGCCCTGCCATCGCTGATGCAAGGGGCGCCGACGCAGGATGTTGAAGTCGTCATCAGTGTCATCGGCAAATCCGCTGCCACCGAGATCATCAATGGCGGCACGGTCACGCTCACGGAGCAGGGATCGAAGCGGCATTTTGTGGCACGCACCGCGCGCAGGGTCGAATTCGTTGCCGGGCCCGGCCTGCCCAAAACCTCCAGAGTCCTCTATCTGGATTACAAGGATTCCGAGATGGTCGATGTGGTCGTCAATTACCATGTCGAGAAGCGCGCGGGCGTATCGCTCAACTCCCACCTGTACTACAGCGACATCAATATCTCGCTGTTGCTTCCAGAGAAAATAGTGACGCTCAAGGGCGTCGTCCAGACATCGACGTACGCCAATGGCTACAGCGGCCAGAACAGCCTGAAGGTCACGACTGCTCATCTGGCACAGGACATTGCCGTGGTAATGCAGGACGGCGTTTCTTACCGGCTGCAATTGCCCGATCTGCCCTATCTGTCGGACGCCATGGAACCGGGCAACAAGATTCGCAAGGACGCTGGCTGCCTGAAGCCAAGACATGGTGAATATCTGTTTTCCCGGCCAACGATTGCTCGCACCATCGCGCTGCCGGCCACACCCAACCGGGTCGATATTGAGGCCGCATCCCACCATGGCATCTATGTTCTCCAGGGTGGAAGCTCGAGCTACGACATCTATTTGACCAGCAACATGATCATTCGCCTGATGACTCCGGGAGCCCAAGCAAGAACGAGCAATGCCTCGACCTGGAATCTGTTCACCGCCCGGATGACCGAGGCGATCAGCCGCGATGACATCAAACTGGACGCCGAGCGCCTGTGGGTGGGTAGCGCCTTGATCGAGTTGCCGACCATAGAAGATGACATGCCGGTCGAGTCGGTGAGCGTAGTGACCCGCTCCGGCAACATCTATGAGGTCGCCTTGCTGTTTGAAGTGCTGCAACTTTACCTGATCAACGCACAGAGCTATTCGAGCGTCGATAGCCTGCTGGCCGACATTCGCCTGCACCGGCAACGCAATGAGCTGGCCGCCAGAATCATTGTCCAGAACCTTGGCGTGACGACGAAACTGAACGGCACGCTGTATTACAACTCGACAAAAGACTACTGGGGAATCGACAGCGACCCGGCCTTGCGGATCAAACCCGAAGACCTGGTCATAGCAGCGGCCAGCATCTCTTGACCCTGACCGAAGCTGCTTGATGCCAAGCGCCCGATGTGATGTTCCTCGTCACATCGGAGCCTGACCACTATTGGGCCCGACAACGAGCGCCAGTGAATCTTGCCGAAGAAAAGCCCAAACACTGCGGGCAGGTGGCGAGGGCCCATCGAAGTGTCACTATGCGAACAATTCGCCCTGCAACTCATCGAGCAACGCCTGGATCGCATCGAGTCGCTGTTGCGGATCATCGAGTTGTAGCAGGTCGATTTTGTCTTCTTCAGCGAAAGGCAACAGATAAGCCAATTGATTGGCCAAAGACTGCTGCCCCAGCGCTTCGATACCCATGTTCAGCGCCTCCACCATCGGGTGCTCCGCCAATGCCTTGAGCAGCGCCATCAGGTCAGCGTCTTCGTCCTGCAACGGTTGCTCGGGCTCCTCGTCCAGCCACTCGACATCGGCGATGATCAATTGATCACGCTGCACCTCGGTGCGTAACACGTTGAAGCGTCGAGCGCCCTGCACCCGAATCCCCAGCAGACCATTGTCCTGCTGCTGGAAATCGGTGATGCGCGCCTCACATCCGACCAAGGCAAAGCCTTCAGGGGCAGCGCCGACTTCATGGCCCTCAAGGATGCACACGACGCCAAAGCCGCCGCCCTGTTTCATGCAGCGGCCAATCATGTCCAGATAGCGCGCCTCGAATATCTGCAAATCGAGATTGCAACCGGGAAACAGCACCGTGTTCAGCGGGAAAAGCGGCAGACTCATAGACATTTCCTTACACCACCATCGACACCGCCAACGGCAGGAACACCGCCGTGGCCACGCCCATCAGACTCATCGCCAGCGCCGCAAAGGCACCGCACTCATCACTTTCCTGCATGGCCACCGCCGTGCCGACCGCGTGGGCGGTCATGCCAAGTGCCATGCCGCGCGCTTCGGGGCTGTGCACGCCGAGGCGGTTCAATAGCGTCGGACCAAAGATCGCGCCAATCACCCCGGTGATCAATACGAACACAGCGGCCAAAGCGGCAACACCACCGATCTGCTCGGCGACCAACATGGCGATCGGCGAGGTCACCGACTTCGGCGCCATGGTCATCAGGATCATGTGCTCGGCACCGAACCACCAGCCCAGTGCCACGCCCATGCCCGTTGCCACAACCCCGCCTATCACCAGCGTAGTAAAAATCGGCCAGAACAATTGCCGAATACGTCGCAGGTTGAGGTACAGCGGCACCGCCAGCGCCACAGTGGCAGGGCCGAGCAGAATGCTGAGGATCTCGGTGCTCTTGCGGTATTCGGCGTAGCTCAGGCCGCAGCCGACCAGAACGCCAATCACCAACAGCATGGAGACCAGCACCGGTTGCAGAAAGATCCAGCGGGTTTTCTCGAACGCCGCCAACACCAGCTGATAGGCGCCGAGGGTGATACCGATGCCGAACAGCGGATGATGGATAACGGAAGCCCAGGCACCATGCCAGTCGAAGAGCATCAGGACTCCTCCGTGCGGTGCGCATGACGCTTGACCAGGCGCTGCATCAGCACCCCGGCGAAGGCCATCGACAGGATCAGCGACAGCACCAGTGCGCCGACAATCGCCCAGAAATCGGCAGCAATGTCGCTCGCATAAACCATCACCCCCACCGCCGGCGGCACCAGCAGCAGCGGCAGATAACGCAGCAGACTGCCGGCCGCGAGATTCAGCGGCTCGCCGACTTCACCGCGAACGATCAGGAATACGAGCAACAGCAGCAGGCCGATGATCGGCCCCGGCAGTACCGGCAACAGCAAATGATTAAGCGCCGTGCCGAGCAATTGAAACAGCACCAGCAGGGTCAGGCCACGTAGCAACATCCGACATCTCCGTCTTACTTTTCGCCCAGCAGAGGCTCGGCATTATAAGCACGCCTGCGCTATGGACCGGCATTCGCCAAAAGCATGGTCGGTTGACCAGAGCAAATCGCCATGATGATCTACAGTGGTTCGCAGGGAGGTCAAATCCCCCCACCTGAAAAACTATAAAACCGATGAACCCAAGGAGAGTCTCAATGCCCTATGTTCCCGTTGCAGAGCTCAAAGATTATGTCGGCAAGGAACTCGGACGTTCCGAATGGCTCACCATCGATCAGGAACGCATCAACCTGTTCGCCGAAGCCACCGGTGATTATCAGTTCATTCATGTCGACCCGGTCAAAGCCGCGCAAACGCCATTTGGCAGCACCATTGCCCACGGTTTCCTGTCGTTGTCGCTGATCCCGAAATTGATGGAAGACATCCTGATCCTGCCGCAAGGCGTGAAGATGGTGGTCAACTACGGCCTGGACAGCGTGCGTTTCATCCAGCCGGTCAAGGTCAACTCGAAAGTCCGCCTGAAGGTCGATCTGGGCGAAGTGACCGAGAAAAAACCCGGGCAGTGGCTGCTCAAAGCCACCGCAACGCTGGAGATAGAAGGCTCGGACAAACCGGCCTATATCGCCGAGCCACTGTCGCTCTGCTTCGTCTGATCGTTCCGGATGCGAAGCAGCGCACGCTGTTTCGCGTCACGTCTCTATATATGCGACGCATAGCTGCGGCATACTCGGTCGCCTAATTGCCCGGATCCCGCTATGCGCTCACTCGCTGCCCTCGCCCCCATTGCCTTGACCCTGATGCTTACCGCGTGCGGCGACGGCGAATCGCTGCTGCCCCCGGATGCACGCCTGCCGGATGGCGGACGCTATCGCGGCGAACTGGTCGATGGCTTGCTGCAAGGTCAGGGACGCGTCGACTACCCCAATGGCAGCTGGTACGCCGGGCAGTTCGACAAGGGCCAGTGGCATGGCCAGGGCGAATGGCATGGCAGCAATGGCGAGGTCTATCGCGGCCAGTTCCAGCAAGGCCTGTTCGACGGTCAGGGCAGCCTGACCACCAACGCCAGCAGTTACACCGGCGGCTTCAAGCAGGGCCGGCGTGACGGCGAAGGCACCCTGAAAGAAAACGCCATGACCTACCGGGGCGAATTCAGGGCTGACCAGTATTCCGGCCTCGGCCGTCTGGAAATGGACGACGGCAGTTCCTATCAAGGCCAGTTCGCCCACGGCAAGCCCAACGGCGAAGGTCAGCGTGGCGACTCCAGTGGCAACACGTTCAGCGGGCATTTCGTCAATGGTCAGCTGGAAGGCAACGGCACGTTCAACAGCGCTGACGGCGACATCTATGTCGGCGGCTTCAAGAACAATCAATTGCACGGCAAGGGCCGCTACGAAAACGCCGACGGCGACGTCTGGCTCGGCCAGTTCAAGGAAGGCGCACTGACCGGCAAAGGCGAACTGATCGGCGCCGACGGCAGCCATTACATCGGGACGTTCAGTGATTGGCGCTTCAGCGGTCAGGGCCGCTTGAACCTGTCTGACGGCAGCTTCTATATCGGCGGCTTCGACAACGACAGCTACGCCGGGCGTGGCACTCTGGTGCTCACCGATGGCAGCGTCATGAGCGGCAGCTGGATCAACGGCCAGCGCGTGCGCGACGCCGATGGCAAGTTGCTGCCCGATACGCTCGAGCTTGGTTTGCTCGCTCAGGGCCGTCTGCTTGATGAAGCCCTGACCGCCATTCCCGCTTCAACCCCAGCGGTCGAGTTATACACACTGACCCTCGGCGGTGACGGCAAGCAGAGTGTGTTCCTGCGCGAGTCCGACTACGTCGCCAACATGCTCAATACGCGCTTCGGCGCTTACGGCCAGATCCGTCTGGTCAACCACCGCGACCACCTCGGCGACCGGCCGATGGCCACCCGCGAAAACCTGCGCCGCGCCGCGCAAACCCTCGCCGAACGCAGCGGCCCGGAAGATTTGCTGTTCATCTACCTGACCAGTCACGGCACCGCCGAGCATGAGTTGGTGCTCGACCAGCCGCGCATGGAACTGGCCGACCTGCCCGCCGACGAACTCGCCGCCGTGCTCGCGCCGTTGAAGAATCGCGACAAGATCATCGTGATTTCGTCGTGCTACTCCGGCGGTTTCATCCCGGCGCTGAAGGACGAACGCACGCTGATCATGACTGCCTCGCGCGCCGATCGGGTGTCCTTTGGCTGCTCGGAAGAAGCCAACTTCACCTACTTCGGTGATGCGCTCTTCGCCCAGGCGCTGAACCAGACCGATGACCTGGAGCAAGCCTTCAAACTGGCCAAGGCCACCGTCGCCGAGCGTGAACTGGCGGACAATTTCGAAGCCTCGGAGCCGCAGATCTGGGCGCCGAAAACCGTGTTGGCGCACTGGCAACTGCTGCGCAAACAGCAAGCAAGAAAAGCTTTGCAAAGTGCTGCATTGAACGACGGAGCGATAAAGAGCAACTAAGCTGAACAGTATCAAGGGAGAGACACTATGTACTTGACGCCTCAGCACGTATTGCTTGCCGGAGCCACCGGTTTGACCGGTGAACATCTACTCGACCGTTTGCTCAACGAGCCAACGATTTCTCGCGTGCTCGCCCCTTCCCGTCGACCTTTGGCCGAACATCCGCACCTGGAAAACCCCGTCGGCGACCCGCAGGTGTTTCTGCCGCAACTCAGCGGCCGGGTCGATATCGCCTATTGCTGCCTCGGCACCACCATCAAGCAGGCCGGCTCCGAAGCGGCGTTTCGCGCGGTCGATCTGGACATGGTCGTGGCGTTTGCCAAACGCGCGCGGGAGATGGGCGCGCGGCATCTGATTGTGATCAGCGCGATTGGCGCCGATCCGAAATCGTCGGTTTTCTACAACCGGGTCAAAGGTGAAATGGAGCAGGCACTGCGTGCGCAGGACTGGCCGCAATTGACCATTTGCCGGCCGTCGCTGTTATTGGGTGAACGGACTGAACCGCGTCTGGCCGAGCAACTGGCCGGGCCGTTGTCGAAGCTGATTCCGGGGAAATACCGGGGCATCGAAGCGTGCCAATTGGCGCGGGCGATGTGGCGATTGGCGCTGGAAGAGCAGGATGGGGTGCGGGTGATCGAGTCGGATGAGCTGCGCAAGCTGGGCAAATAATCTATAGCGCCTGGAGGAAAGCTTTCGCGAGCAGGCTCGCTCCCACATTTGCACCGCGTCCACTTGTGGGAGCGAGCCTGCTCGCGATGGAGTGCGTAGCGCTCCCCTATAATCCGCCAGTCGCCTGAAAACCCACGCCAATCACCGTGAGCAATGACAACGGCAACAACAGCGTATCGAGCAACGCACTCGCCGGCAGATCCAGCCCCGGATAACTCGGCGCTTCAGCCCCGAAGCGATCCATCGCGCAACACCCACCATTCAATGCATACAAATCCAGCCGCGTTCCGGAGTACACCACTGGTGCCCCCGGTTTCGCCGCATCCAGCGTGCGTGCCGTGGCGCACCCGGTCAGCAACATCACCAGCCCAATCACCAGCAGCTTATTCATCGCTGCTCAAATGATGCTCACCCCAACGCGGCAGCATGTCCTGCGGAATGCCCAGCAGATTGAGAATCCGCGCCACGACAAAATCGATCAAATCATCGATGGTCTGCGGCTGATGATAGAAACCCGGCGACGCCGGCAAAATGGTCACGCCCATGTTCGACAGCTTGAGCATGTGCTCCAGATGAATGCTCGAATACGGCGCCTCACGCGGTACCAGAATCAACTGACGACGCTCTTTCAATGTCACATCGGCCGCGCGTTCGATCAGGTTGTTGCAGGCACCCGTGGCAATAGCCGATAGCGTGCCCGTTGAGCACGGCACCACGACCATTGCCGCCGGAGCGCCAGACCCGGAGGCCACCGGCGACATCCAGTCTTCCTTGCCGTACACGCGAATCTGCCCGGCGGCAGCCCCGGTGTATTCGGTGAGGAAGGCCTGCATCATCTGCGGTTTGGGTGGCAGCGTGACATCGGTCTCGGTCGCCATCACCAATTGCGCAGCCTTGGAGATCAGAAAGTGCACTTCGCGATCTTCACGCACCAGGCAATCGAGCAGGCGCAAGCCGTACTGAGCGCCGGAGGCGCCGGTCATCGCCAGGGTGATGCGTTCCGGGCCGTTGCCCTGCGAAAAAGTGTTCATTGCAGCGCCTCGGCGAGTTTGCCGTGCAGGCCGCCGAAGCCGCCGTTGCTCATGATCACTACGTGAGTGCCGGGCTGAGCCTGGCTCTTCACGCGTTCGATGATGCCTTCCAGCGAATCGCTGACAATCGACGGCACCGTGCACAGCGCCGCAGTGCCAGCCAGATCCCAGCCGAGGTTGGCCGGGGCGTACCAGATCACTTGGTCGGCATCGACCACGCTGGCCGGCAAGCCGTCACGGTGGGCGCCGAGCTTCATCGAGTTGGAGCGCGGTTCGATGATCGCGATCAGCGGTGCGTCGCCGATACGTTTGCGCAAACCGTCGAGGGTGGTGGCGATGGCGGTCGGGTGGTGAGCGAAGTCGTCGTAGATGGTGATGCCGCGTACTTCGGCGACTTTCTCCATGCGGCGTTTGACGTTTTTGAACGCGCTCAGCCCGGCGATGCCCATCGACGGCACCACACCCACATGACGCGCCGCCGCCAGAGCCGCCAAGGCGTTGGCGACGTTGTGCTGACCGGTCAGCTCCCACTCGACGGTGCCTTGCGACACGCCTTCGAACATCACTTCGAACGCCGAACCATCTTCGCTCAACAGTTTGACCTGCCATTGGCCGCCAGCACCGGTGGTCTGCACCGGGGTCCAGCAGCCCATTTCGATCACACGCTGCAAAGCCGGTTCGGTGGTCGGATGGATGACCAGGCCTTCGCTCGGAATGGTGCGTACCAAGTGGTGGAATTGCCGCTCGATCGCCGGCAGATCCGGGAAGATGTCAGCATGATCGAACTCAAGGTTGTTGAGGATCGCGGTGCGCGGACGGTAGTGAACGAATTTCGAGCGTTTGTCGAAGAAAGCGCTGTCGTATTCGTCGGCCTCGATCACGAAGAACGGCGTACCGCCCAGTCGCGCCGACACCGAGAAATTCTGCGGCACGCCACCAATCAGGAAGCCCGGGCTCATGCCAGCATGTTCCAGCACCCAGGCGAGCATGCTGCTGGTGGTGGTTTTGCCGTGAGTGCCGGCAACCGCCAGCACCCAGCGACCTTGCAGCACGTGGTCAGCCAGCCACTGCGGGCCGGAGACGTACGGCAGGCCTTTGTTCAGGACATATTCCACCGCCGGATTGCCACGGGACATGGCGTTGCCGATCACCACCAGATCCGGCGCCGGATCGAGTTGCGCCGGGTCATAGCCCTGCGTCAGCTGAATGCCCTGGGCTTCAAGCTGTGTGCTCATCGGCGGATAGACGTTGGCGTCGGAACCGGTCACGTGATGGCCCAGCTCTTTGGCCAACACCGCCATCGAGCCCATGAAAGTCCCGCAGATACCCAGAATATGAATGTGCATAGTCGACCTCGTAAAACATGGCCGCAGGTTAGCGTAGGGAGGGGGAAATCGCACTCTTTAGGTGAGGGGCGGGGTGGGTGGGCCGTAACATCTCGACTCGACTGCAGACTGCCGCCCTCACCCCAGCCCTCTCCCAGAGGGAGAGGGCGCCGATCTGCGTCGTTTTCAAATCCTGAGTTAGGCTCGATATTTCAGGTCGGCGTAGATCAGTAGATCTGGATCTCGACCAGTCCACTTTTCGGCGGGCGAGGGAGCCGATCTCGGTCGCCTTCAAATCCTGAGTTCGGCTCTATAACTCAGGTCGGCGTAGATCAGTAGAGCGACTCGGTCGGTCGCCTCTCCCTCTGGGAGAGGGCTGGGGTGAGGGCCTTCTAACTGACGCGCCGCTCAATCCCATGCTTACGCAGCTTTCTATAAAGGGTATTGCGGCTGACCCCAAGCTGCTCAGCCGTATGCGTCATATGCCACCGCGTCTGCTCCAGAGTTTTAAGCAGGGCAATCCGCTCTGCGTCTGCCAATGGGTGTTCGCCAGACTCGGCTGGCGGAAGGACTGGACGCCCCTGCCGAATCATCACCGGCAAATCCTCAATCCCGACCCGCCCTTCATCACACAACGCCGCCAACGTGCGCAGCACATTGCGCAATTGCCGCACATTCCCCGGCCAATTAAATGCCAGCAAAGCCTGACGCGCCGCCTCGTCGATTACTATCGTTTCACCGCCCGCCTCCTCGGCCAGCAGGAAATCCAGCAACTGCGACTTGTCACTACGCTCACGCAACGCCGGCAACGCTACTTCCAGCCCATTGAGCCGGTAATACAAATCCTCGCGAAAGCTGCCATCCGCGACCCGCTCCAGCAGATTGCGGTGGGTGGCACTGATGATCCGCACGTTGACCGACTCCGGCTCGCCGCCGATCGGCACCACCTGACGATCCTCCAGAACTCGCAACAGCCGAGTCTGCAAGGCCAGCGGCATGTCGCCGATTTCATCGAGGAACAACGTCCCGCCATCGGCCTGCTGCAGCTTGCCGCGCATGCCATCCTTGCGCGCGCCGGTGAAGCTGCCGCCGCGATAGCCGAACAGTTCGCTTTCAATCAGGCTCTCAGGAATGGCCGCGCAGTTGAGCGCGACGAAGGATTTGGCGGAGCGTTGACTGGCCTGGTGCACAGCCTTGGCGAAAGCTTCTTTACCGGAGCCGGTTTCGCCGTTGATCAGCAGCGGCACATCACGCTCGAACACGCGCAGGGCTTTGCGAAAATCTGCCTGCAACGTTTCATCACCGAGGCATATGCCCGAAAGGCGCGGGGCCTCAGCCACGACTGGCGTCGATACAAAAGGTAGAGGCTTGCGCGACTCACCGCGCAGCACGGCAAACAAATGTCGCCCGTCACGGGTGCGCAACGGCCAACTGGCGCTGGCATTGGCACTCGCGCGGCCAAGCAATTCATCCAGTGAACAATCGAAAAACGCCTCCACCGGTTTACCCAGCAAACCACCGCGAATATGCCCGAGCAAATTCAGTGCACTCTGATTCACCGCACTGATCCGCCCTTCCCCGTCAAACGCCAGCAAGCCTTCGCTGAACAGCCCGACGGACTCGGCCTGCAAATGAAAGCGCAGCAACCATTGGTTATCGAAACAGCGCAGGAAGTAACAACTCTCGATCATCTTCGCCGACAGATTGACCAGCGCCATGGTGTGGAACTGGCTCTGCCGCGAAACGTCGTGGCGCGCCGAGGACACGTCGAGCACCGCCAGCAGTTCGCCATGCGGGTCGAACACCGGGCTCGCCGAACAGGTCAGGCCGGTGTGGCGACCGCGAAAGTGTTCGTCTTGATGGATGGTCAGCGCCTGACGTTCGACCAGGCAGGTGCCGATGCCGTTGGTACCTTCGCAGGCCTCGCTCCAGTCAGCACCCAGCCAGAGCCCGGCGCGTTCGAAGATCTTGCGTTCGGCCGGCGCGGTGACACAGTTGAGGATCACCCCGCGCGCGTCAGTCAACAGCACCGCATGGCCAGCGCCAGAGAGCTGTTGATGCAGGCTGCTCATTTCATTGCCGGCGATCTGCAATACCTGTTGCAGACGCTCGCGGCTTTCCAGTACCCGGCCGTGTTCGAGCACGGTTGGCGCCATGCTCAGCGCGGGGTCAAGGTGATAGTCCTCCAGACAGCGCAGCCACGAACGGGCAATCGACGGATCGGCACCGGGCCCGTGCAGGTGCGGTTTGCCCTGGGTAGCGGTGAGAACCTGTTGGGCATGGCGGCTCAAATGGTTGTCGTGCATTTCTTATTGTTCTCCCCGAGGCTCGACGGCCCAATGCTGAGGTGATGCCCAGCATCCTCCAGCCACCGCCGCATTGCAATGCTGGCAAGACTGCCCGGTCATCAGCTGTGCCGAAAGCGGTACAAACTGTCACCCGACCTGTACCGAAACCGTCACAGGCACAATCCACTCGTCCGACATAAACCTGCCAAGCCCTTGATTTACCTGCCCTGAACGGCAGTGGCCCGACCTTTGCTCTACGCTTATGGCAAGCGCACTTGCGCGTTTCTCTAATAAGTACAAAGCCAAGGAGAACATCATCATGCGTTACGCTCACCCCGGTACTGAAGGCGCCAAAGTCTCGTTCAAAGCCAAGTACGGTAACTACATCGGCGGCGAGTTCGTCGCGCCTGTCAAAGGTCAGTACTTCACCAATACCTCGCCAGTGAATGGCCAGCCAATTGCCGAATTCCCGCGTTCCACTGCCGAAGACATCGACAAGGCACTGGACGCCGCCCACGCTGCTGCCGACGCGTGGGGCGCGACCTCCGTGCAGGCGCGCTCGCTGATCCTGCTGAAAATCGCCGACCGCATCGAACAGAACCTCGAACTGCTGGCGATCACCGAAACCTGGGACAACGGCAAAGCCATCCGCGAAACCCTCAACGCCGACATCCCGCTGGCGGCCGACCATTTCCGCTACTTCGCGGGCTGCCTGCGCGCCCAGGAAGGCAGCGCTGCCGAAATCGACGGCAACACCGTGGCCTATCACATTCATGAACCGCTGGGCGTGGTCGGCCAGATCATCCCGTGGAACTTCCCGATCCTGATGGCCGCGTGGAAACTCGCGCCTGCGCTGGCAGCGGGTAACTGCGTGGTGCTCAAGCCTGCCGAGCAAACCCCGCTGGGCATTACCGTGTTGCTGGAACTGATCGGCGACCTGCTGCCACCGGGCGTGCTGAACATCGTTCAGGGCTACGGCAAAGAAGCCGGCGAAGCGCTGGCCACCAGCAAGCGCATCGCCAAGATCGCCTTCACCGGCTCGACCCCGGTCGGCTCGCACATCATGAAATGCGCGGCCGAGAACATCATCCCGTCCACCGTGGAACTGGGCGGCAAATCGCCGAACATCTTCTTCGAAGACATCATGCAGGCCGAACCGACGTTCATTGAGAAAGCCGCTGAAGGTCTGGTGCTGGCGTTCTTCAACCAGGGCGAAGTCTGCACCTGCCCTTCCCGTGCGCTGGTGCAGGAATCTATCTACGACGAGTTCATGGCCGTCGTCATGAAGAAAGTCCTGCAAATCAAACGCGGCGATCCGCTGGACACCGACACCATGGTCGGCGCGCAGGCGTCCGAGCAGCAATTCGACAAAATCCTTTCGTACCTGGAAATCGCCAAGGGCGAAGGCGCCGAGCTGCTGACCGGCGGCAAGGTGGAAAAACTCGAGGGCAACCTGTCGACCGGCTATTACATCCAGCCGACCCTGCTCAAGGGCACCAACAAGATGCGCGTGTTCCAGGAAGAAATCTTCGGCCCGGTGGTGAGCATCACCACGTTCAAGGACGAAGCCGAAGCCCTGGCCATTGCCAACGACACCGAGTTCGGCCTCGGCGCCGGCCTGTGGACCCGCGACATCAACCGCGCCTACCGCATGGGCCGCGCGATCAAGGCTGGCCGCGTGTGGACCAACTGCTACCACCTCTACCCGGCGCATGCCGCGTTTGGCGGGTACAAGAAGTCTGGCGTGGGCCGTGAAACCCACAAGATGATGCTCGATCACTATCAGCAGACGAAAAACCTGCTGGTGAGCTACGACATCAATCCGTTGGGCTTCTTCTAAAACCTTTGGGCGACTCAGATACTTCTGTGTCGCCCGCTCAACCGCTTTCGCGAGCAGGCTCGCTCCCACAAGGGGAGTTGTGTCGCCCCATATATACAGGCTCACCACAAATCCACTGTGGGAGCGAGCTTGCTCGCGAAGGCATCCTCAATGACACAACACACAATGACCTGGCCGCTCTGGCACGGCCCTTGCGTACCCGTCATTCAGGTTTTGCACTGAAACTGCCGCTGCGTGAACAGCATCCACCCACCCAACCGCGCCACCCGAAAGTCCAACAGATCGAACAATAAAAAACAGAGAGGACTTATGACTTCCACCACACAGCTCAAACCCACACTCGGCACCCTGCATCTGTGGGGCATTGCCGTCGGCCTGGTGATTTCCGGCGAATACTTCGGCTGGAGTTACGGCTGGGGCACCGCCGGCACGCTCGGGTTTCTGGTCACGGCATTGATGGTCGCGACCATGTACACCTGCTTCATCTTCAGCTTTACCGAATTAACCACCGCCATCCCACACGCGGGCGGGCCGTTTGCCTACAGCCGTCGGGCATTCGGCGAAAAAGGCGGATTGATCGCCGGCATCGCCACGCTGATCGAATTTGTCTTTGCGCCCCCGGCAATTGCCATGGCCATCGGCGCCTATCTCAATGTGCAATACCCGGAGCTTGATCCGAAGATCGCCGCCGTCGGCGCGTATTTCGTGTTCATGACCCTGAACATCCTTGGTGTCAGCATCGCCGCGACTTTCGAACTGGTGGTCACCGTGCTCGCCGTTGCCGAGTTGCTGGTGTTCATGGGCGTGGTCGCGCCGGGCTTCAGCTTCAGCAATTTCGTGCTCAACGGCTGGTCGGGCTCGAATGAATTCACCATGGGTTCGATCCCCGGGATCTTCGCAGCGATACCGTTTGCGATCTGGTTCTTCCTCGCCATCGAGGGTGCTGCCATGGCCGCCGAAGAAGCCAAAGACCCGAAACGGACAATTCCCAAAGCCTACGTCAGCGGCATTCTGACCCTGGTGTTTCTGGCCATCGGCGTGATGGTCATGGCTGGCGGCGTTGGCGACTGGCGTCAGCTGTCGAACATCAACGATCCGCTGCCGCAGGCGATGAAAGCCGTGGTCGGCAATAACTCGACGTGGATGCACATGCTGGTGTGGATCGGCCTGTTCGGCCTGGTGGCGAGTTTCCACGGGATCATCCTCGGTTACTCGCGTCAGTTCTTCGCCCTCGCCCGCGCCGGTTATCTGCCGAAAGGCCTGGCCAAACTGTCGCGCTTCCAGACCCCGCATCGGGCGATTCTGGCCGGTGGCGTCATCGGCATCGCGGCGATTTACAGCGACGGGCTGGTCAACCTGCAAGGCATGACCCTGACCGCCGCGATGATCACCATGTCGGTGTTCGGCGCAATCGTGATGTACATCATCAGCATGCTCAGCCTGTTCAGGTTGCGTAAGACCGAACCGAATCTGGAGCGCACCTTCCGTGCGCCGGGCTATCCGATCGTGCCGGCCATCGCGCTGTTTCTGGCGGTGGTGTGCCTGATCGCGATGGCGTGGTTCAACACGCTGATCGGTTGTGTGTTCCTTGGCTTCATGGCCGCCGGCTATCTGTACTTCCAGCTGACCGCCAAGCAACGCTCCGAAGCGCCGGCAGACGCTATGCTCGAAGGTATCTAGTTGCACCGGCACCGGGCCTTTCACCCGGTGCCCGCTATATAGAGGTGCACACAATACCCTGTAGGAGTGAGCCTGCTCGCGATGGCATCAGCGCGGTATGACTGTTGCACCGAGTTGCCTGCATCGCGAGCAGGCTCACTCCTACACAAAAGCAGATTGCAGTAATTACTGGAGGACACCGCCCCATGGCCGCATTCGCCCATTCCGTCGGCGCCCAGACCTATCGCTTCGACAGCCTCAAGGACGTCATGGCCAAGGCCAGCCCGGCGCGCTCCGGGGATTTCCTCGCCGGCGTCGCCGCGCTCAATGACGGCGAGCGCGTGGCCGCACAAATGGCCCTGGCCGACATCCCGCTCAGGCATTTCCTGCAAGAGGCGCTGATTCCTTATGAGTCCGATGAAGTCACCCGACTGATCATCGACACCCACGACAAGCAGGCCTTCGCGGTCGTCAGCCACCTTACCGTCGGTGGTTTCCGCGACTGGCTGCTCAGCGACGCCGCCGATGAAACCAGCCTGCGCAACCTCGCCCCCGGCCTGACCCCGGAAATGGTCGCCGCCGTATCGAAGATCATGCGCGTGCAGGATTTGGTGCTGGTGGCGCAAAAGATTCGCGTGGTAACCAAGTTTCGCGGCACCCTCGGCCTGCGCGGGCGTCTCTCCACGCGCCTGCAACCCAATCACCCTACCGACGAGCCATCCGGCATCGCCGCGAGCATTCTCGACGGTCTGCTCTACGGCAATGGCGACGCGATGATCGGCATCAACCCGGCCACCGACAGCATCGCCTCGATCTGCGCGATGCTGGAGATGCTCGACGCGATCATCCAGCGCTACGACATCCCGACTCAGGCCTGCGTGCTGACTCACGTCACCACCTCTATCGAGGCGATCAATCGTGGCGTGCCGCTGGACCTGGTGTTCCAGTCGATTGCCGGCACCGAAGCGGCCAACGCCAGTTTCGGCATCAACCTGAACGTGTTGCAGGAAGGCTATGACGCCGGCCTGAGCCTGAATCGCGGCACTCTCGGGCAGAACCTGATGTATTTCGAGACGGGTCAGGGCAGCGCGCTGTCGGCCAACGCCCACCACGGCGTCGACCAACAGACCTGCGAGACCCGAGCCTACGCGGTGGCGCGACATTTCAAGCCGTTTCTGGTGAACACGGTTGTAGGATTTATCGGCCCGGAATATCTCTACAACGGCAAACAGATCATCCGCGCCGGCCTCGAAGACCACTTCTGCGGCAAATTGCTCGGCGTGCCGATGGGCTGCGATATCTGCTACACCAACCACGCCGAAGCCGATCAGGACGACATGGACACCCTACTGACGTTGCTCGGGGTCGCCGGGATCAACTTCATCATGGGCATCCCCGGCTCCGACGACATCATGCTCAATTACCAGACCACGTCGTTCCACGACGCGCTCTACGCCCGGCAGACCCTGGGCCTGAAACCGGCGCCGGAGTTCGAGCAATGGCTGGCCCACATGGGCATCTTCACGCAAGCGGACGGCAAGGTTCGCTTCGGTAACAATTTGCCGCCGGCCTTCCGCCAAGCGCTGGCGCAACTGGGATGAGTCGCATGGAAAAACCGCCCGTGGACCTGCAAAACCCTTGGCTGCAACTGCGCCGCCTGACCCCGGCGCGGATCGCCCTAGGCCGCACCGGCACCAGTTTGCCGACCAGCGCACAACTGGATTTCCAGTTTGCCCACGCGCAGGCACGGGATGCCGTGCACTTGCCGTTCGATCACGCTGGGCTCAGCGCGCAACTGAGCGAGCGCGGGTGCAAATCCTTGTTGCTGCACAGCGCGGCAGTGGATCGCAACAGCTATCTGCAACGCCCGGATCTGGGCCGCAAACTCAGCGATGAATCAGCACAGGCCTTGCGTGACTACGCTGCGGCGCACCCCGGTGGTGTCGATCTGGCGATTGTCGTGGCCGACGGCCTGTCGGCGCTGGCGGTGCATCGGCATACCTTGCCGTTTCTGACCCGACTGGAGGAGCAGATGACTGCCGACGGTTGGTCGCTTGCCCCTGTGGTGCTGGTGGAACAGGGTCGGGTCGCCGTCGGTGATGAAATCGGCCAGTTGCTCGGCGCAAAAATGCTGGTAATGCTGATCGGCGAGCGCCCGGGCCTGAGCTCGCCGGACAGCCTCGGTTTATATTTC
Source organism: Pseudomonas sp. 43A (assembly GCF_013363935.1). Classification (NCBI taxonomy): domain Bacteria; kingdom Pseudomonadati; phylum Pseudomonadota; class Gammaproteobacteria; order Pseudomonadales; family Pseudomonadaceae; genus Pseudomonas; species Pseudomonas sp. 43A. Next base: position 1,194,126 of record NZ_CP054880.1, on the reverse strand, counting down.
ACCTACAATCCAAAGGTCGGACTGACCGATGCCTACCGCAATTGCATCTCCAATGTGCGGCTCGAAGGCTTGAGCTACGGCATGGCGGCGCATCGCTTGCTCTATTTGATGCGCGAAGCCTGTCGGCGGCAGCTGTCAGGGGTCAACCTGAAGGACGAAGCACAGATTCAGACGCTGGAATCGGACGCCGGTGTAGACATGAAAGGTAATTTCCTACTCGATCCGCCCACAACCTGAACCGTTTCTGCATTGCGTTTCTGCGCAGGTTTCAGGCAGGATCGATGCACGGCCGCACGGGTTTCCCATCGCCGTCAGAGCAGTTGAAGACAGCCACTTGAAGACGAGACCTATCATGCGGATTATTCAAGCGACCCTCGAACATCTGGATTTGCTGACCCCGTTGTTCGTCAAATATCGCGAGTTCTACGGTTCCCTGCCTTACCCGGATTCCTCCCGCGCGTTCCTCGAAAAACGCCTGCGCCGCAAGGAATCGGTGATCTACCTGGCCTTGGCCGATGATGACGACAAGAAACTGATGGGCTTTTGTCAGCTCTATCCGAGCTTCTCCTCGTTATCGCTCAAACGCGTGTGGATCCTCAACGACATCTATGTCGCTGAAGATGCGCGCCGCCAACTGGTCGCCGACAACCTGATCCGTACCGCGAAGAAAATGGCCAAGGAAACCCAGGCCGTGCGCATGCGCGTCTCCACCAGCAGCAACAATGAAGTCGCGCAGAAAACCTATGAATCCATCGGGTTCAAGGAGGACACCGAGTTCAAGAACTACGTGCTGCCGATCAGCGAAGAGCTTTGATTGCAAACGCAACGTGTGATGGGGGAGCCTGCTCCCTCAGACATGCCGGGTGCATGCTGACAATTATTCACAGCCCGACATCCCTCGCTACAAAAGCAACGCGCTTTTCATCTTTCAGACCGTATAATCCCGAGCTTTCCGGCTTGTAAGAAAAACTACACCCCGCTGTAGGCTTACACGAAGTCATCCGCACAGGCCTGCCGAGTCGGGCCGCCATACAGGTGCCTCCATGGATTTCAACCCGCTCGACCTTATCCTGCATCTCGACGTTTATCTCGATTTGCTGGTGAACAACTATGGGCCATGGATCTACGCCATCCTGTTTCTGGTGATTTTCTGTGAAACCGGTCTGGTGGTAATGCCATTCCTGCCGGGTGATTCGCTGCTGTTCATTGCCGGTGCCGTTGCCGCTGGCGGTGGAATGGATCCGGTGCTGTTGGGTGGTCTGCTGATGCTCGCGGCCATACTCGGCGACAGCACCAACTACGTGATCGGACGAACGGCCGGGGAGAAGCTGTTCAGCAACCCGAACTCGAAAATCTTCCGTCGCGATTACCTGCAAAAAACTCACGATTTCTATGACAAACACGGCGGCAAGACCGTAACGCTCGCGCGCTTCCTGCCGATCATCCGGACCTTTGCACCGTTCGTCGCCGGTGTGGCGAAGATGCCGTACGCACGCTTTTTCGGTTTCAGCGTACTGGGCACCATTCTCTGGGTTGGCGGTCTGGTCACCCTGGGCTACTTCTTCGGCAACGTACCGTTCATCAAGAAAAACCTGTCGTTGCTGGTAGTGGCAATCATTCTGTTGTCGCTGGTGCCGATGATACTCGGCGTGGTTCGCAGCCGTTTCGGCGGCACCAAAGCCCAATCGCATTAAGCCGATGTGGTCGCTTAGCGCCTGGCGTCGCCGGCGCATTCTGACGAAGCACCCGATTGCCGACGACATGTGGCAACGGGTGCGCCATCACTTGAGTTTTCTGGATGGCATCAGCGCCGCTGAAGACCAGTGGCTGCGTGAAGCCTGCGTGCTGTTCCTCGACGACAAACACCTGAGCGCCCTGCCCGGCGTCGAATTGCATCAGGAACAGCGCCTGCTGCTCGCCGCTCAGGCGCAGCTGCCGCTGCTCAATCTCGGCGATCTGAACTGGTATCAGGGTTTTCATGAAATCGTCCTCTACCCGGACGATTTCCTCAGCCCGCAACGTCATCGTGACGCCAGCGGTGTCGAGCACGAGTGGGACGGCGAGCACAGCGGCGAAGCCTGGCAGCAGGGGCCGATCATCCTCGCCTGGCCCGGCGTGATGGCCAGTGGTGGCTGGGAAGGCTATAACCTCGTGATCCACGAACTGGCGCACAAACTCGACATGCTCAACGGCGACGCCAACGGCCTGCCGCCGCTGCACACCGACATGCGCGTCAGCGACTGGGCCGAGGTGATGCAACACGCCTACGACGACCTCAACCGCCAGCTCGACCATGACCCGGACGCCGAAACCGCCATCGATCCCTACGCCGCCGAGAACCCGGCGGAATTCTTTGCGGTCACCAGCGAATACTTCTTCAGCGCCCCGGATCTGCTGCATGAGGCTTATCCACAGGTGTATGCGCAGTTGCAGCTTTTCTACCGTCAGGATCCGTTGAGCCGGTTGCGGCAACTTCAGGCCACAGACCCGGTCTATCAGGCGCACGACTAAGCTCTGCACGACTTTCGGTACATGGCGTCGACGGCAGAATATGCCTATAATCGCCGCCACTTTTTGGTCAATCCGGCCAAGTGTTTTTGGTCAACTACGGGGGCAACGCCCAATGAGCTACAGCAAGATTCCGGCTGGCAAAGACCTGCCGAACGACATCTACGTCGCGATCGAGATCCCGGCCAACCACGCGCCGATCAAATACGAAATCGACAAAGACAGCGATTGCCTGTTCGTTGACCGTTTCATGGCCACCCCAATGTTCTACCCGGCCAACTACGGTTACATCCCGAACACCCTGGCAGACGACGGTGATCCCCTCGACGTGCTGGTTGTGACCCCTTACCCGGTTGCTCCAGGCTCGGTGATCCGCGCGCGTCCAGTCGGCATCCTGAACATGACCGACGACGGCGGTGGCGATGCCAAAGTCATCGCAGTCCCACACGACAAGCTGTCCCAGCTGTACGTCGACGTGAAGGAATACACCGACCTGCCGCCACTGCTGATCCAGCAGATCGAGCACTTCTTCGCGAACTACAAAGATCTCGAAAAAGGCAAATGGGTCAAGATCGAAGGCTGGGCCGGTGCAGACGCCGCCCGCGAAGCGATCACCAAGTCGGTTGCCGCCTACAAAGGCTAAGCACCTGCGCTACGCGTGATGCTTGAAGAAAACCCCGGTTGATCCGGGGTTTTTTGTGCTTGGGAAAAGCCGCCTTAAACAGAGTGTTTATGACGGACTACAGAAAAGTTTTATCTTGTGTAATTTCCCACAAGAACGTCTTACATCCCGTCGCAAAATTCAGTCCGTTTTTGAACGCCCGGTTTATTCAAACCGCTCTGGCACGGCCGTAGACTCCGTGTTTATGAGAAAGAACACTAGCGGTCCAAGATTCAAGGCACTCCTGGAAGCAGCGAACATCTCCACGACGGGTTTCGCAAAGTTCTGGGGCACGGAAGCCCAAAATGTCCACAACTGGTACACCCGGGGCGTCCCGGCGTATCGCATGGAAGAAGTCTCACGCCTGCTGTCCGTCAACAGCGAATGGCTGAAAACCGGCGAAGGCACAAAAGAAGCGCCAAGCCTGAATCAGCCTGCCAGCAATGGCGACAGCTTTGATGCCCACGACCCCCAAGGCGCCTATCGATTCATCCATCCCAACGACATCGAACTGGCCTTCTTCAAAGAAACACCACTGAGCAACGGCTCCGACAAAACCCACGTCATTCAGGATCCGGATCTCTCCATCCGGCTGCTGCGCGCGCCCCTTGATCAACTGGAAATCCGCCCCGCCGACGCTATCTGTGCGCACATGATCGGCAACAGCATGGCCGAACGCATCGAAGACGGCTCCATCGTCGCCATCGACCGCGGCCTGACTCAAGTGGTGGACGGCGAGATCTATGCCATCGAACACGACGGCATGCTGCGCATCAAATACCTGCACCGTATGCCTGGCAACGGCCTGCGCCTGCGCAGCCACAACAGCGCCGAATACCCGGACGAAGTGTTCCGCCCGGCGCAGATCGAGGAGCAAAGAATTCATATATTGGGCTGGGTATTCTGGTGGTCGACCGTGAGCAAGCGGCGGCCGGTGGTGCCGTTTCTCTGACTTGATGCAGTTTTTCGAGTTTGCACTGAGCCCTGTGGGAGCGAGCCTGCTCACGAAGCGGCCCGGACATTCGGTACAAATCCCGGATTTCTGACGCAGAAGTCGCTCTAAACCGCACTTCAGACTGGGAATCCACAGCAAAACTCAGTATCCTGCGCCCCACATTTGCGCATCGACCCGCTCCGCGGCTCAGACAGCGCCCGACGCGGCAGACCAACGTCTGACCAAGTCCCACAGCCGGACGCAGATCCGGATGTACGTTTTGAAGGCTGGCAAGGCTTACCAAAAATAGGCCAAGCCAGTCCCCGAGAAGCCGGCCACAAGCCGGCTTTTTAATGCCTGAAATAAACCCGGCCTACCGTCTGAAACATAAATTCGCGCTTGTCGAACAGAAGAGCCTCTTGGTACCGTAACGACAAACGTCATTACAGGTATTTCATCATGGCCTCCATCAACATTCGCATCGACGATGATCTGAAGCAGCGCTCCTTCGCCGAACTGGAAAAGCTGGGAGTAACCCCCTCAGAGCTTTTGCGCCAGACACTCCAATACGTCGCCGAGCGAGGCAAGCTACCCTTCAAAGCAGCATTGCTCAGCGAGGAAGATGAAGTACTCATAGCCGTAGTCACCGAACGCCTCGCGGCACCTCAACGAGTCAAGGTAAGTCTGGATGACCTATAACCTTGAATTTGATCGTCGTGCTTTAAAGGAGTGGAACAAACTCGGCGATACGGTTCGCCACCAGTTCAAGAAGAAACTCACAGAGGTATTGGAGAATCCTCGAATAGAAGCCAATCGACTTCGCGAGCTCCCGGATTGCTACAAAGTGAAGCTGAAAAGCGCTGGCTATCGCCTGATCTATCAGGTCCTTGATCAAGAGATTGTGGTGTTCGTAATCGCAATCGGGAAGCGAGAGAGAGAAGCTGCTTACGAGGTTGCGCAGGACCGTCTTTCGCTCCTGCCCTGAGTCGGTCCAATGTCTGCGACCTGAAATTGGGCAGCAACCCGCAGCCCAATTCCCTCACGGATAACTAAACGCCTTAACCAACGTCAACTCCCCCGCCGTCCGCATCGGGATCAGAAAAGTCTCCATCTTCTCGCTCGGCGTCCCTTCTTCAGTAATCACCGTCACCTGCGCCGTGGTCAGCGCCTGCGCCGCTTCATCGCCGCCCTCATCATCCCCGCGATACCCACCGCCGTAGTAATTCACATACACCAGATACTGGCCCTTGATCGGCGCCGGCATGGCGAAGATTTCCGGGCCGTAGCCGGTGGTGACGTCGACATCGAGCGCGGCACCGTTGGCGGCGCTGCGGTTGCCGTACCAGATGTGCGCGCCGTCGGGGGTGACGAGGTGCAGGTCGAGGTCGGTGCCATCGCTGTCCCACGCCAGCAGTACGCGCAGTTTTGCCGGGGTGGCGCCGCCGCTGGTGTTGAGGAATTGCGTACGGTGGCGTTGTTGGCCGTCGGGGCTGCGCACTTCGACGCTGTTGCTGCCGTTGGGGAAGGAGAACGGGCGGTCGAAGCGGCCGCTGTCGTCGATTTTCAGCGGCATGCTGACGCCGTTGACGATCAGTCGGCCGGGCTCGTTGTTCTTTGACGTAGCTTTGATCTCGCCGCTGATGCGGGCGGTGTTGGCCTGGCCGACCGGGGTGTTGACCGACGAGGCCGGGTAGTTGACGGTCTGGCGGAAGCTTTCGCCCTCGCCTTCGGGGGCGCCGCTGCGCCAGCCGCCGACTGGGGTGTCGAGTTTGACGCTGTCGGCGGCGATGGCCGGCGCTAACGCGGTCAACGTGCAGAGCAGCAGCAAGACCTGTGGATAACGGAGTGTCATGGTCTATTCCAGCAAAAGGTGACGGGCGAGCCCTTCGATGTAGGTTTCATCCTGGCCGTTGGGGTGTGCTTCGAAGGCCAGGTGCAGATATTCGTGGGTCAGGTCGAGGCGATCCTGCAGGGTCAGTACGCCACGCACGTAAATACGTTGGCGTTCGCGATCGACGAAGGGCCTGCCGAAGGCCAGTTTGCACACGGCGAAGGTGCTGACTTCGTTGTAGCCGGTTTCGCTTTCCAGCGTCGGGCGCCAGCCGCGACGTTGTTTTTGCAGCCAGTCTTGCGCAGCGGGCAGCGCTTCGCAGGATGCAACCGGGTTGTCCCAACGACTGAGGCTGGCGCGCGGATAGGCGTGCAGCAGAATCGCGTCGTAACGCTGACCGGCATTGGCTTGCTCGACGGCTTGTTGCCAGGCGAGTTTGTCCGGGCCGGGTTGATCGGAGTGATAGGTGACGGTGCTGCCGGCCAAAACCAGATCCGCCGTCCATGCGGCGATGTTGCGCGATTCCGCAGAGGCCGGGCGTGGTGCGACGCGTTGGCGATTACTGCTGTCGTCGATGCTCAGGCAGTCGCCGTTGCGTGTGGCGTTTTGCAGCAGATACGTGCGGATCGCTACGGCCAACGCCTTGGCAGCTTCGGCGGGTTCAGGTTTGGCTTCACGTTCCAGCACGCGGGCGACGTACTCTTCGCGATCAAGCCTTGCGACGAGTTTGTCGTTGAGCAGAAACAGTTCGCCGTCGCTGTGGATATCCAGCGCGTTGCCATTGGTGAATTCGACGCGGTAATCGCCTTGCAACGGGCCGGAAGTCACCACCCGCTCGCCAGTCAGAACCCGCGTAACCGGATAACGCGAGAACAACCCGACTTCAACACAACGCCCCGCCTCTGCCGGCCACACCGCTGGCAATACGGTCGCCAACGCCTGGCCGTAATGGCGCAAGACCATCTGGCTGGTGCCACGTCCGCCCGCCCAGATCGGCGAACCATCCGCCGTCCAACCGGCAAACCCACCCTGTCGCGATTGCGGGTCCTGATCGCCGAGCCAGCTCCAGGTTTTCACCCGCAAACGCCCGCCCAGTTCGCCAACGACATTGCCATCCGCCGCATTCAGCACCACATCGAGCAGCACTCGACGCGCCTGATCCTGCGCCGGTAGTGAGGCCAAGACCTTCAGCAAATCAACCACGGACACCCGTTGAGCCGGTTGCACCGATGGCAAGTCCAGCAACCACGACGGTGCCTGTCGCGCTTGCCAATACGTCCGCCAATCGGCAGAAGAAATGCCCAACCGTGCAGGCTCAAAATACAACCCGCAGGATTTCACCAGCGCCTGATCGCGCTCGATTTTGCCGCCCGCCGCGCAGCAATAAACCTCGTCCTTCGACTGCCCGCGACATTCATACGCCGGCTCCCGAGCACCTGTATCGAACAGCCACGCGTAGACAAACAACTTCCACAGACTGCCCAGCGGCGTATCCAGCGATGACGGTAACGGTTCACGGGCGATCAGTTGCGTCTGACTCAACGACAACAACTCGCCCTTATAGGCCAAGCGCAGCGGCTCATCCTGCGCCGTCGCCAGCGCAGGGAACATACATATCAGCAGCCACAGCAGCGGCCGGCTCATGTCAGTTGACCGTGACCTGACCGAGGGCAGCTTTCGCTTCCTGGGCCTGATGCTGTGGCGCGTAGACTTGCTTGAAGCGCACCGGCGGCAAGCTGAACTGGCCCTTCTGCGAGAAGCGCACCAGATGGCGCAGGCGTAATTCGCCGCTCAGCGCATCGACCGGCACCGCGTACGCCAGTTGACCCGGTTCGAAGCGCGCCTTCTCCAGCGCGGTCGGCTCGGTGCCGTCCTTGCCCTGCAACTTGATGCCCCACGTCGTGCGCTCGACATCGGCGCCCGGCGGCAACGGCACTTCGAGCATGCCGTAGCGCAGCGGTTTCGGCGCTTTGCTGGTGAGGATCACTTCGTCCAGATACAGACTGTCGCTGGACAACGGCTTGGTGCCGACCGGCTCCAGCTTAAAGGTGAAAGCTTCATCGCCCGGCACCAGTCGCGACAGGCGACGGGTGATGGTCACAGCCATCGGATCGACCGCCGGCTGCTGGGTCTGGAAGCTCAACGCTGCACGTAGCGGACGCTCTTGCGTACCGGACACTGTCAACACGCTCGGCACTGGCGTCGCGCCCTGCCATGTCCAATACATCTCACCGGTTGTACCGTAGTTTTTCTTCCAGCCTTCACCCGGCGTCAGCGCAATGGTCGGCGAAGCCTGGGCGATGCTGCGTTGCAGCCAGGTCAACGCCAGCGCACGTTCGAGGGTCGATTGTTGCGGCAGCAGACGTTGCAACAGCGCTTGCGAGCGCGCCTGATCGAACGGTTGCAGCGACAGGTTCAAGGCTTCGGCAAACGGCTGCGAACTGACCGCCAGACGCTGTTGCGCAGCAGCCATCTGACGATTGAACGCGTCCGGCAAGGCCACTTTCGACTGTGTGGCCAACGAAGCGGTCAGCACCCGGGCCGCCGCCAGACCAAGCGCCGAATCCGGATCACTCATCACCAGACTGTCTTCACCATCGTCGAGCATGGTTTCAGCATTGCCTTCGCCGGCCTTGGCCAGATCGTCCATCAAGCCGCTGAGCAGTGTGTTCACCGGCAAATGCATCTGCTTGGCAAACGACAGAATCAGCGCCCGTTGCAGCAACGGCGTGTTCGGCGCCTGCTTGGCGTACACCTCCAGCACACGCTGCCAGTGTTCCGGCGGCAGGGTCAGCTCCAGCACTTGGCTGGCGTTCCAGTCGGCGTAATAGGCGTAGGCAGTGAGGAAAGCATCCGGCTCACCGTCATAACCCCACCAGGTGAAGCTCGCCGACGGCCCGGCCATTTGCACCAGACGCAGACGGCTGTTCTGCATGATCAGGCGCAAGCGATCGCGGATCTGCGGATTCGATGCCAGTGATGGATAGGCGATGCTCAACGGCAGCAAACGGCTGGCCGTCTGCTCGACGCCGCCGTACGGATAGCTGAGCAGATCATCGAGTGCCGAACGGAACAACGCTTGCGGACTGTCATCCAGACGCAGGCGAATATCGCTGGCGTCGGCCGGCAGGCTCAACGGCGTGTCACCACTGGCGACATCGAGACTTTGCGTCTGCGTCACCTGCCAGCCATCACCGGTCGCACTGAGGCGCACAGCGAGGGAATCGGCGGTCTTGCCGTCCTGCACCAGCTCCGCCGTCCACTCGCCGGAAGCCAATGTGAACGCCGGCAGCGGCAGATAATTGATGCCATTGTTCAAGGTCACCGGCAGGCGTTGTTCAGCGCCCGCGTAGTGAGTCACCAGTTCAGCCTTGACCGGTTTCTCGGCCTGACTGAAGGCGAACACACCGAGTTGCGGCTGATCACCCTTGCGGAATTTGCTCGGGCCGCTCCACTTCAGGTACAGCGGTTTTTCCGAGCGAACGAACTGCTTCTTCTGCCCGACCTGACCGTCATCGGCGATGGCGCGAGCAGTGATGCGCCAGCGGGTCAAAGAGTCCGGCATCTTGAAGGTGAAGCGGGTTTTGCCATCGGCACCGGTCAACAACTCCGGTTGCCACGCAGCGGTGTCGACGTCTTCACGACGCGGCCGCTCCAGCACTTTCACCCCGCGCTCACTGCGATTGGCTTTGCCCGGCGCACCGGGGCTACCCGGCAACGCGACGTCGTAACTGATGAATGACAGGCTCGCACTGGTGCGCACGTTGTTACGGCGCGGGTGGTAGAAGAACTGGTCGATGGTCGGCGCGACTTCCGGTTGCAGCGCGTAGACCATTTCGTCGACGACGCTGACGGTCAGATGCGCCGGCACCGCTTTGCCGGCGAACTGCGTAGTCAGGTCAACCGTGACGGTATCGCCCGGCAGATACACTGCTTTGTCGGTGCTGATCGCCACGTCGATTTGCGGCGCGACCACTTTGATCCCGGCATTCTGGAAGCTGTACTGACCGCCCTTGGTGTAGAGCACGGAGAAGGTCAGGTTCGGTGCAAAGTTGTCCTTCACCGGGATACGAGCGCGGTATTGGTTGTCGCTGAGTTTTTCCAGTTTCAACCAGTCGCCGCCCTTGGCCAGCAGCGCAGTGGCTTCGACCTTGTCACGTTCCAGCGAGAGCAATGCATCACTGACCGGTTCCGGGAACGTGATCAGCGCCAGCGCTTCATCGCCTGCCTTGTACTCAGGCTTGTCGAGGACGATTTCCACGGTACCTGGCACCGCTTTGACGCCATCGCCAGTGACCGCATGCCCGGTAGCACCGAGGACGCGACCGTGTTGATCTTTCAAGGTCAGGTTGTAGGTGCCCGGACGCTCGAACGCGAGGCTGAAGCCTTTATCCTTCGCGGCAAGTTTGCCTTCACCGGTGCTCTGGTCTTCCAGACGCACCCAGCCATAAGTGCTCGGCGTCACTGCTTTGCTTTGCTCAGTGCCGCCTTCGTTGGCGTAGCTGAACGCAACCTTGTCACCGACCGCACTGAAGCGTTGCGGCGCGCTCAAGCGGAAGCTCGCGGCACCACGGTCGATGAGGATTTCCTTGGTGGTCTTGACCCGATACGCCGCGCCGTCGCTGGCAAACACAGTGAGCATGTAGCGGCTCGGTTTGTCGGCGGCTGGCAGGTCGAGGGTCGCGTTGCCCTTGCTGTCGGTGGTCAGTTCGGTGCTGGTCAGCTCCACCGGGAATTGCCCGAGGTATTGCAGCTCGTTGTCGACCATCGACAGTTGCTGGGCGCGCAGGCTCAGGGTCAGTTTGGCGTTGGCCACCGGTTTGCCGTCCGGGTAGAGCAACACCAGACTGCCTTTGACCGGCTCGCCGGTGCGGTAATCCTGTTTGGCCAGGTTCAGCGAGATTTCGAAGTGCGGCTTGATGTACTCCGCCACACGAAAGGCGCTGCTATAGGCCTGATCTTTGTAGTTGAAACGAATCTCGTAACCACCGGCCACGGCGTTATCCGGCAACTGGAAGCGGCCTTGAGTACCGGCCTTCGAATCGAGTTTCAAATCGAGGTGCTGCAACTCGGTGCCAGTGGCATCGAGCACGCTGACCGTGACATCCGCCGCCCCCGGCAACACCGAATCCCGCGCATTCTTGAACTCGCGACCAACGATTTTCAGCGACACCCAATCACTCGGGCGATACAACGGCCGGTCGGTGAAGGCATACAGTTTGGTGTCGTAGATTTCGCTGTCGTAATAGAAGTTCTCGGAGACGAACACGCCGCCCTCTTCGTCCTCGCCGATAACGAACGAACGCTCCGGGCTGACGTGTTTCAGGCGCAGCAAGCCATCGGCATCAGTCGCCCCGCTGCTCATCACGCCGAGGCCATCCGTCCACAGCACATTGACCTTGGGCACCGAGCTGCCTTCGTGTTTGCGTGCGGCCCAGACCAGCAATTCATCGCCGGCAATCTTGCTCACCGCGACGGTGTTGGAGACGAACACCATGGTGGTCGCGCGGTACTTGCCGATCAGCGCTTCGACCAGATACAGACCCGGCTTCAGATTGCCCAACGGGATATAAACGTTGCCGGGCGCGACGCTAACGAAATCACTGGATGAACCCGCCAGATTCACCCCTTCCGGCGGCTGAATCGGCTTGGCCTGCCACAGCGGATAACGGAACTGGCTGACCACCGGCAGACCCGGAATCAGCGCAAATTGCGGCTGCGCGTCGTACGGCGTCGGCGCTGCGATGGCGTTGCCCATCTTCAGTTCCGGCACTTCTTCGGTGACCTGTTTGCGCGATTCATAAGAGAACGCGCGCTGCATCACCCGCCGGGATTTGCGGTACCAGTTGTCCCACAGATACGCGAGGGTGTTGGACAGGCCTTCGCCCTTGAACTGGCCGTCGCTGACCACCCGATGCAGGTTCTTCTGACGTTTGAGGAAGTCCAGCGGCTTGTCGATGCGATACACACGAATGTCGGCGCCACCGTAGGGTTCCATGCGGAAACGCCGGTAATCACGACCCGGCGCTTCGAGGCGCACCATCGCCTGTTCGTCGGCCGCGAAACTACTGTCGGCGAGCAGGAAAAAGCTTTCACCGGACACCGGCGCGTAGTTGCTCGGCTCGACCGAATCTTCAGCGTTGACGTTGGCCACTGGCAGCAACAGCGCCAGCAGCAAAGGAATTCGGGAGCAGAGTCGCAACATGCGGGCACCGGTCATTGGGAGAGAAAGTTCAGTCGATAGACGCCGATGAAGTTGGGGTTGGCTGCGTCGGGTATCCATCGGGTGTCCTTCCATGTCATGAGTTGCTGCAGGCTTGCCGAACGCATGCCGTTGTCAGTCGGGGTGGTAGTGCCGGTGTGATAGGCGATGTAGCGGCCCATCCAGATCATCAGGTGCTGGTCGTCGCCCTGATCGAAAAACATCAAGTCACCGGGCCGCGCCTGCGACACGTCGCGGCTGACCAGGTGGCTGTTGAACTGAATCAGTTTGATCGCATTGACGTACGGCCCGACCTTGCCGCCGCCCTGCTGCCATTGCTGGGCAAGCTTGCGCTGATCATCGCTGAGCGACAGTTCCGGCGGCAGATAACGATTGGACAGGCCATTGCTGCGCAGCCATTTGTCGTCGTGGACTTTCAGCGCTTCGTTGGCGGCAAAACGCACCAGCCCGGCACAGTCCTGCTGATACCAGCGCGGGCTCGGGCCTTGGCTCAGTTGCTCTTGGGCAATACGCACGAACCAGGCGCGAAACACCTGGGACTGCGCCGGATCCAGCGCTGGAGCTTCAACGGCGCGGGCGCCCGCGCTGAGTAACAGCGCGAGCAGGCCGAGGCTGCGGATCAGTGTCGTCACAGCGCTTTCCATTCCAGCGGCAACCATTGCCAGTGGCCGTCAGGCTCGCTGCCTTCGGGCAAGGTCAGGGCATATTTGCCATAGCCGCCGAGGGTGCGCAGTTTCGGAATCAGGTAGGTTTGCGCGGCGTTATAGAACACCGGCTCCATGTCCTGCGGCAGGCTATCGAGGGTTTCCTGCTGCATCAGTTGCGCCATCGAATCCGGGCCGAAGTAGATCGGCATCAGCACGTCTTTGGGCAGCACGTCGGCCATCGGCGGGAAGCGTTTGTCGAGGGTGCCGAGAGCCTTGTCGACGAGTTTGTCATCCAGGGAAAACAGCAGCGTCGAACCGTGACGGGCAAGGCTGACTTTCATGAAAGCCTTGCCGGAAATTGCATCCGGGTTTTCCGCAGTCTTCGCCGCATACGGGCCGAAGTTGGAACTGACTTGACGCTGCCAGACGTGGCTCTGGCCTTCTTGTTTCTCGACCACCGGGAACACGTTTTCTTCGACGTTGGCCTCGAACGCGCCGACCATCGAGCCAAACAGTTTGCCGAGATCGCCGTCGAGTTTGCTGCTGTCCTCGTCCTTCAGACTGGCCACCAGTAACGGTGTGTACAAACGCGAATCGGCGTACCAGCACAGGCCCGCCGCGCCGGCCACATGTTCGGTGAGGGTCTGCGCCACGGCTTCTTCGGCGCCAAGTTTTACCAACAGCGGTTTTTGCGGTTCGGCCGCGACCGGCAAGGTTACGCAGGCACTGGCGCCGAGCGGCATGGCTTGCCAGACCGGTTTGAAATCGAAGTCGGGCTGGTTTTCCAGCTCGTCCATGGCGAGGTAGCTGTGCCAACCCTTGTCGTCCATGTCGAAGCGCAGCCCGGCGAAGTTCGGGATGAAGCGCTGATAACCCATGGCGAGAACGCTGGAATTGACCGACAGACGCTGCTTGGTTTCTGGGGTTTTCGCTGGCAGACCGAAGGCTTCAGGGAATAGTTTTTCGCCGTTGAGCAGCGCCGCCAGTGCTTGTGGCGAGACGTGGCCCGACTCTTCAGACGCGCCGCTTTCCGGGTCGTAATACTTGGCCGGATTGGACAGCACCACCAGTTTGTCGCCGTGGGAGGCGAACAACAGGGCTTTGCTGGCGTTGTAGGTCAGTTGGTACAGCGGCACGCTATCGCCGCCGACTTTGAGTTCGCCCATCTGGCTGAGTTGCGTGTCATCCAGCGCAACCTTTGCCAATGGCTCGAGCAGTTTCGCCAGCCCGCCGCGATCCATCACCAACAGGAAATCCTTCAAGCGACCATCCGCCCCGCGCCACAGTGCGACATCGGCTGGCTGATCGAAAAGCTGTTCGATCAGGCTGTCCTGCAACTTCAGATCATGCTCGTAGATGATCCGGCGCAGACTGCCGATCAATCCAAGGCGATCAGCATGGGTCTCGTAATAGAAGACGAAATCTTCGGTCAGCGTGGCCTTGAGGAACGGCACCGTCAGCAAGTCCTTGGGCAACTGGCTCAGCGAGCGAGTCTCCAGCAACGCATCCGGGCGACTGAGGCCGAGCTTGTCACTGGCCAATTCCGCCGGCGGCGCCTTGGGCTTGAGCAGCAGCCAGCCAAAACCGCCCGCCACGCCGGCCACCAGGCACAACCCGGCCAGCAACAAGGGCCAGCGCCGCGAAGGTTTCGCCGCTGGCGTGTCGGCAGCCGAAGTAACAGTGTTATCGCTCATCTTTTCAAAGCCCGATTTCATCCGTGCAGCGGGATGCTTATTAATAGTTGAAAGTCTTTACCAACAGCAGATCACCGATCGCCCGCAGGGGCACGATGAACGTTTCGCGTTTTTCGTCGACGGTGTTTTCGTTGAGCACCAGCGTGATTTGCGAGGTGATCACCTCGTTCTGGTTGCTGGTCTCCTCGAAGTTATAGCCGCCGTTGCCGAAGTTGCCCCAATAGTTGACGTAAACCAGATAGGTGCCATGCAGCGGCGCGGTCATGGTGAACATTTCCGGGCCGGGGCCATCGACGCCATCCGGGTCGAGACCGCCGCCATTGCTCAGTGCCGGCCGCGCCCAGAACGCATGCTGGCCATCGGGCGTGACAATGTGCAGATCGAGTTCGGCTTTCGGATCATCCCATCCCAAGACAAGACGAATTCGTGCCGGCGTGCGCAAATTGTTTGCTTCATAAAATTGCACGCGCTTGAGCGACTGGCCTTCGGCGCTGATCACCTCGACGCTGTTGGAGCCGGCGCCGAACGCGTACGGCCGGGCAAAACGACCCTGGTCGTCGGTGTACAGATTCAGTGGATTGCCATTCACCGCGAGACTGTGCGGCGGACGCATGTGTCCGATGGCCTTGAGCTGGCCCTGGATCATCGTGCGATTGCGCTGGATGCCGCGATCAATCGGCGGCGTGGGATAGGCGACTTGCGGGTTTTCCGTGCGATCGAGCAAGCCGTGATAGCGCCAGCCACCGACCGGTTCGGACAGTTCAGCACTCGGCGCGGCCCACAGCGTGGGCGCGCAGGCCAGGCCGATCAGTAGCCAAAGAAATGAACGCATGTAATGCCTCCTGCCATGCCTGAACGAAACCTTGCACCCGATCCTCGGTACTTCACAGCGGTGAAAACTGCGTTTCGTCTGAAAGACCCGTGACTATGGGGTCGTAGAAGGCGCGAAGATTAGCGATTCGGCGGTTTTTTAACAATCAGATACATGTGCTGTTGCTGTAGGAATCAAGCCAATCCGGTGGACGGTGAGCCGAATAGGCCTCATATTCGGCTCACAAAATGAGCCGAATAGCATTTCTATTCGGCTCACGGACCCAAGGCAGGCAACGAATGGCAACTTACTGGATCTGGCAGCAGCCCGATTGGCCCGACTTCAACTGGCAGGCGGAACGCCTGGCACCGTTGTTGCGCGAGTGTGTACAGGCCCAAGGTCAGTTGATGGGTATGGCCGGTTCGGTAGGTGACTCTTTGGGGGCTCAGACCGAACTGGACGCCCTTTTGCAGAATATCGTGACGTCTTCGGCCATCGAAGGTGAGCAACTGAATGTCGGCTCCGTGCGGTCATCCTTGGCGCGACGTTTGGGCCTGGAGTTGATCGACGGCGATAAAGTCAGCCAACGCAGTGAAGGTCTGGCGCAACTCATGCTTGATGCCACCCGTCGATTTGCCGAACCGTTGATACTGGAGCGCTTGCTGGAATGGCACCAATGGCTGTTTCCCGATCAAGAGGCTGACCTTACTGCGCGCTCAATGCATGTGGGTGCGCTACGCGGTGACGAGCCAATGCAGGTGGTTTCGGGTCGCATTGATCGTCCAACAGTTCATTTCGAGGCGCCACCTCGCCAAGGTCTTGAGCAGCAGCTCGACCAATTTCTCCAATGGTTCGAGGCCAGCCAGCATCAGACAGCACTGGACCCGATGCTTCGTGCGGGCATCGCCCATTTCTGGTTCGTCACCTTGCATCCGTTCGACGATGGCAACGGCCGTCTGACCCGTACCATCACTGATCTGGCGCTGGCGCAGGGCGAAGCGCAAGCCATCCGTTTCTACGCCATGTCGGCGAGCATTCTGGATGATCGGTCCGGCTACTATCGGATTCTGGAATCGAGTCAAAAAGCCACACTAGACATCACTGAATGGCTCACATGGTTCCTGCAAACCTTGCTACGCAGTCTGCAACAAGCCATCACCCGCATTGAAAGCGTGCTGGGCAAGACGCGTTTCTGGCAGGCACACCGCGAGTCCGAACTTTCGGCGGAGCAGGTCAAAGTGCTCAATCGTCTGCTCGACGGCGGCGAGCGGAGCTTTGAGCACGGCATCAGTGCCGGGCAATATCAAGCGGTGGCGAAAGTGTCGAAGGCCACAGCAACCCGACACCTTGCGGAGTTGCTGGAGAAAGGTTGCCTTCAACGCTTGCCGGGAGGGGGTCGTAGCACCCGCTATCAGATCAACTATCCCGACAGAGCTACACATTAATCTCACCCAGCACAGAGCCATTTCTGTCCTTGGGAGCCGGCCCGCCCATTTGCCCATAAACCCCCTATCTGCTAGTGTCGCGCCGGTTTAACGTCAACCGGAAATCGCCGCCATGGCCCGCAAAAAAGCTGCACTGGATTTCGAACAGTCTCTCGCCGACCTGCAAACACTGGTCGAGCGTCTGGAGAACGGTGAGTTGTCGCTGGAAGACTCGCTGACCGCTTTCGAGCAAGGCATCGGTCTGACTCGTGACTGCCAGGCAGCGCTGGCGCAGGCTGAGCAGAAGGTGCAAGTGCTGCTGGAGCGCGATGGCGAACTCGCCGAGGAACCCTTCGACGCGGAACAGCCAGAATGATTGCAGCGTATACGGCGACGAGTCAGACCCGGGTTAACGCAGCGCTGGAAACTCAGTTCAACGCGCCATTGCCGGAGCTGGCGCGGCTTTACGAAGCCATGCGCTACAGCGTGATGAACGGCGGCAAACGCGTGCGACCGCTGCTGGCCTACGCGGCGTGCGAAGCGCTCGGCGGCAAGGCTGAGCAAGCCAACGGCGCGGCCTGCGCGGTTGAGCTGATCCACGCTTATTCGCTGGTTCACGATGATTTGCCGGCGATGGACGACGACGATTTGCGTCGCGGCCAGCCGACCACCCACAAGAAATTCGATGAAGCCTGCGCGATTCTTGCCGGTGACGGTTTGCAGAGCCTGGCCTTCAGCGCCCTGCTCGACCCGCGTCTGAGCGATTGCAGCAGCGACATCCGCCTGCAAATGGTCACTGCGCTGGCACAGGCTGCGGGCCCGGCCGGCATGGTCGGCGGTCAAGCCATCGACCTCGGCTCGGTTGGCCTGAAACTCGATCAGAAAGCCCTCGAGCAGATGCACCGGCACAAGACCGGCGCACTGATCGAGGTCAGCGTCAAACTCGGTGCTCTGGCCAGCGGCCGCGCCGAGAAGGACGAACTCAAGGCCCTGCAGACTTATGCACAGGCCATTGGTCTGGCCTTTCAGGTACAGGACGACATCCTCGACGTCGAAAGCGATACCGCCACCCTCGGCAAACGCCAGGGTGCCGACATTGCTCGGGACAAGCCGACCTACCCGGCGCTGCTCGGTCTCGACGCTGCCAAGGCCTACGCGCTGGAACTGCGCGATCAGGCCCTGCACGCCCTGCGACCGTTTGACGCGGCCGCCGAGCCCTTGCGCGAGCTGGCACGGTATATCGTCGAGCGGCGCAACTGACGGCGTATCCGCCAAAAAAGACCAACGCGTGGGCAGGGGGCGATGCATCAGGTAAACTGCCGCATCTTTTATACCTATAACGATTCGCCTGATGCCCACGACGTTTCATGAGATTCCCCGCAAGCGCCCGACCACGCCCCTGCTCGACCGCGCGAATACGCCGGACGGCCTGCGCCGGTTAGGCGAAGCCGAGCTGGAAACCCTGGCCGATGAGTTGCGCCTGGAATTGCTCTACACGGTCGGTCAGACCGGTGGGCATTTCGGTGCCGGCCTGGGCGTGATCGAGCTGACCATCGCGTTGCATTACGTCTTCGACACGCCGGACGACCGTCTGCTGTGGGACGTCGGGCATCAGGCGTATCCGCACAAGATCCTCACCGGTCGCCGCGAGCGCATGGGCACCCTGCGTCAGAAGGACGGCATTGCCGCGTTCCCGCGTCGCGCCGAGAGCGAGTACGACACTTTTGGCGTCGGCCACTCCAGCACCTCGATCAGCGCTGCGCTGGGCATGGCCATTGCCGCCCGCCTGCAGAACAGCGATCGCAAGGCGATTGCCGTGATCGGCGATGGCGCGTTGACCGCCGGCATGGCCTTCGAGGCGCTGAACCATGCGCCGGAAGTGAACGCCAACATGCTGGTGATCCTCAACGACAACGACATGTCGATTTCGCGCAACGTCGGCGGTCTGTCGAATTATCTGGCAAAGATCCTTTCCAGCCGCACTTACGCGAGCATGCGCGAGGGCAGCAAAAAAGTCCTGTCGCGCCTGCCCGGCGCCTGGGAAATCGCTCGTCGTACCGAAGAATACGCCAAGGGCATGCTGGTTCCTGGCACGCTGTTCGAAGAGCTGGGCTGGAACTACATCGGCCCGATCGACGGCCACGACCTGCCAACGCTGATCGCCACGCTGCGCAATATGCGCGATCTGAAAGGCCCGCAGTTCCTGCACATCGTCACCAAGAAAGGTAAAGGCTTCGCCCCGGCGGAAGTTGACCCGATCGGTTACCACGCGATCACCAAACTCGAACCACTGGACGCTCCGGCCGCTGCGCCGAAAAAAGCCAGCGGGCCGAAATACTCAGCCGTGTTCGGTGAATGGCTTTGCGACATGGCGGCAGCTGATCCACGTCTGGTCGGGATTACCCCGGCGATGAAGGAAGGCTCGGATCTGGTGGCGTTCAGCGAACGCTTCCCGCTGCGCTACTTCGACGTGGCGATTGCCGAGCAACACGCAGTGACGTTCGCTGCCGGCATGGCCTGCGAAGGTGCGAAACCGGTGGTGGCGATCTATTCGACGTTCCTCCAGCGTGGTTACGACCAGTTGGTGCATGACGTCGCGGTGCAAAACCTCGATGTGCTGTTCGCCATCGACCGTGCAGGTTTAGTCGGCGAAGACGGCCCGACCCACGCCGGCAGCTTCGATCTGTCGTACCTGCGTTGCATCCCGGGCATGGTCATCATGACGCCGAGCGATGAAAACGAACTGCGCAAAATGCTCACCACCGGCCATCTGTACAACGGCCCGGCGGCGGTGCGTTATCCACGCGGCAATGGCCCGAACGCCACTATCGAGAAAGACCTCGAGCCGATCGAAATCGGCAAGGGCATCGTCCGTCGTCAGGGCAGCAAAGTCGCCTTGCTGGTGTTCGGGGTGCAACTGGCCGAGGCGCTGAAAGTCGCTGAGAAGCTTGATGCCACCGTGGTCGACATGCGTTTCGTCAAACCGCTGGATGAAGCGCTGGTGCGCGAGATTGCCGGCAGCCATGAGCTGCTGGTGACGATCGAAGAGAACGCGATCATGGGCGGCGCCGGTGGTGCGGTTAGC
Organism: Pseudomonas sp. 43A; assembly: GCF_013363935.1. Classification (NCBI taxonomy): domain Bacteria; kingdom Pseudomonadati; phylum Pseudomonadota; class Gammaproteobacteria; order Pseudomonadales; family Pseudomonadaceae; genus Pseudomonas; species Pseudomonas sp. 43A. Next base: position 1,174,308 of record NZ_CP054880.1, on the reverse strand, counting down.
GAATTCCTCGCGCGGGAGAACATCCTCAAGTCGATGCTGCATCTGGGCTTGCCGGATGTTTACGTCGAACACGCCAAGCCTGCGCAGATGCTGGCTGAGTGCGGGCTGGATGAGGCCGGGATCGAAGCGTCGATTCGTGAGCGTCTGGAATTGCTCAACAAGTAATCGCGATACCGGTGCAAAACCCTGTGGGAGCGAGCTTGCTCGCGAAAGCGGACTGTCAGTCGAGTCATTTTTGACTGACACACCGTATTCGCGAGCAAGCTCGCTCCCACAGTGGTTTGTGTGACTGACAAAATTGAATCCGCTCTACGCGTCAACGGACCACTGATGAAACTCTCGCGCCTTGCCCTGCCCTTCTTCCTGCTGCCATCCGCCAACGCCCTCGCCGACAACTTCGAGCGTGATCAGGCGCTGAAGCTGCCGGATACGCTGATCTCCGCCAACCGCCAGGTCGAAGCCCGCAACGACAGCAGCGCCGCCAACACGGTGTTCACCCGCGAAGACATCGACCGCCTGCAACCGAGCGACGTGCCTGATCTGCTGCGGCGCGTGCCCGGCGTGCAAGTGGCGCAGACCGGTGGGCGCGGCAGTCTGCCGGGCATTTACATTCGCGGCACGCAGTCGGCGCAGAGTCTGGTGTTGGTCGACGGCCAGCGCATCGGCAGTTCGACCTCTGGTGACAGCAACCTGCAGCACCTGAACATCGAGCAGATCGAACGGGTGGAAGTGCTGCGCGGTTCGCGCTCGGTGATTTACGGCAGCGATGCGATTGGTGGGGTGATTCAGATTTTCACTCGACGCGGTACTGAGCAAGGCTTGCAGCCACGGATGCACGTTGGTTTCGGCAGCAACCAGACGTGGGAGCGCAGTTTCGGCTTGTCCGGGGGCGATGACAAAACCCGCTTCAATCTCGGCGCCAGCCTGGATGAAACCGCCGGAATTGACCGCACTCACGAGTCGTATCCAAGTGATGGCGATCATGACGCCTACCGCAATAAATCCGTCAGCCTGAGCCTCAGCCATGCGCTGACCGATGACATCGAAGTCGGCGCCAATCTGCTGGATAACCGGGGCAAGGGCGAGTTCGACAATCCGTTCGGTAGATATGACTTCGCGACGGATCAGTCCTACCAGCAGCAGCCCTACAGCGATTTCAACGTCAGCAGTGTCAGCAGTTACGTCGATGCTCGGGTCAATGAAACCTGGAAAACCCGCGTCGAGTTCGGCCATACCGAAAACCGCGAGAAGACCCTCGACAAACTCAGTGACGAACGCACGGTGTTCAACACCTACCGCGACTCGGTGAACTGGCAGAATGACCTGACGCTGGACGCCCGTAACAGCCTGATCCTCGGCGGCGACTGGTACGAAGACCGGGTCAACAGCAGCACCGCATTCGACGAAGACAGCCGCTGGAACCGTGCCGCATTCATCCAGCATCGTTATCAGGCCGACAGCTTCTCCACGGAACTGGGTTTGCGCCATGACGACAACCAGCAATTCGGCAGCCAGAACACCTGGAGCGGCACGTTCACCCTGCCGCTGAACCCGGATAACGATTTGCTGCTGAGCTACAGCGAAGGCTTCCGCGCGCCGACCTTCAACGACCTGTACTACCCGGACTTCAGCAACCCGGACCTGAAACCGGAAACCTCGAAAAGCTACGAGCTGCAATGGCGCAGTCAGTTGAGCGACAGCAGCCGCCTGGAAGCATCGATTTACCGTACCGACCTGGAAGACGCGATCATCTTCGGCAGCAACTCACGCCCGGAGAACGTCGCTTCGGCACGGATCAACGGTTTTGAAGCGGCGCTGAAGCAGGAACTGTTCGGCTGGCAGAGCAATCTTGGCGTTTCGATCATTGATCCGCGCGATCGCGATACCGGGCACACGCTGGCCCGGCGTGCGCGGCGGACGTTGAGCTGGGATCTCGATCGACAATTTGATCAAGCCAGCCTCGGCGCCAGTTGGCAGGCGGTCAGTAGCAGTTATGACGATAAGGACAATACGCAGGCGCTGGGCGGCTATGCGCTGTTCGGCTTGCGCGGCAGTTGGGCGCTGAATCGGGAGATCAAGCTGGATCTGAAGGTCGATAACGTTTTTGATAAGGGTTACAGCCGCGCGAACTACAGCTATGACGGCAGCCAGTATGGTTATCGCGAAGAAGGTCGGGTGTGGATGTTTGGTGTCACCTGGACCCCTGAGCTTTGACCTGAGATTTGCAGTGTTTTGGCTGGACTCTTCGCGAGCAAGCTCGCTCCCACATTTGGAATGCAATCCCCCTGTGGGAGCGAGCTTGCTCGCGAAGAAGTCACCTCGGTTTCAGCGGTCAGGCGCGATCAATTGGCAGAGTTTGGCGGTAGCGCTGATCATTTGGCCACTTGGGCGCTCAAGGCCTTTGTCGGTGACCAACAGTAACTTTGCCTGCTTCACCGCTGCTACCTGCGGCCACGCCTTCCAAGCATTCAGCTGCGCCCGATCACTCGCCAGAATCACCTCTGGATCGCGCTGCAACACCGCCTCAATACTCACCTGCGGCGCCGGCAGACTCAGATCGCTGAACACATTGCGCGCCCCGCACACTTCCAGCGCATCACTGATGATTTGCCCGCCACCGACGGTGTACAGCGGCTTGTCCCACACCTGATAAAACACCCGCAACGGCACGTCCCGGCGATAGCGCTGGCGCAGCTCTGCGAGTTGTTTGCGCATCTCCGAAGCCCGTTTCACCCCACGTTCAGGTCGCCCCAATTGCGCGGCAATGGCTTCTATCTGGGTAGTGAGTTGCTCAAGGGAATGCGGTTCAGCGACGAAGGTCGGGATGCCCAGACGCTTGAGCTGATCACGCTGCGCAGGGCCGACACTGCCGGGCCACAGCAACAATAAATCAGGCTTGAGGCTGAGCAGTTGTTCCATGTCGAGTTGGCCATAGCGGCCGACAGAGGGGACGTTGGCAATTTCAGCAGGACGCTCCCCGGCATCCAGCACACCGACCAACAGATCAGCCGAATCCAGTTCAACGACAATTTCAGAAAGGGACGGCGCGAGGCTGACCACCCGCAGTTGCGCCAGCACAGGACCACTAACGGCCAGCAGCAGAAGCGCCAGCCACAGACCGCGCATCAGCCGAGTTGACGCGGGATACGGTAGAGATAAAACAGTACCGCCGTGGACAACGCCAGCAGCATCAACGGTACGGCTTCAAGACCGACAAACACCGCCAGTGCGCCGATCCACGCCGGCAAGGCTGCGACGAGAAAAGCCGCACGACGACGCGCAGCGAGGGCAATCCACGCGGCCGGTTCATCCGGGGTATCGAGGGATTTTTGCGTAGCGATCAGTGCATGTTTGTAGCGACCGAAGAACTTCAGGCTGACAAACATCGACGCGACGCCGGCAATGAAAAACGGCATCGCCAGTACTGGCAGAATCCCTTCGCCCTGGCCGAACAGGGCGTTGAGGACAAACAACGGCACCAGCGCCAGTGCGAGGTATTTCCACCAATCGACCGACAACCGGCGCCGCACCTGACCGCGAGTCACGCGCGATCAACCTCGCCCTGATGCTCGTTGCCCATCATGTGATCGAGCTTGCTGGCCTTGGTTGCCAGATAGAGTTTGTTGTGTGGGTTGTGACCGGTGTGCAACGGCACGCGCTCGGCGACGGTAATGCCCATGTCGGTCAAGGCTTTGACCTTGCGCGGGTTGTTGGTCATCAGACGCAGGGATTTCACACCCAAGTGCTCCAGCATCGGCAGGCACATGGCGTAGTCGCGCTGGTCAGCGGCAAAGCCCAGACGTTCGTTGGCTTCAACGGTGTCGGCGCCGCCGTCCTGCAACTCGTAGGCACGGATCTTGTTCAGCAGACCGATGCCGCGACCTTCCTGACGCAGGTACAGCAACACGCCACGGCCTTCACGGGCGATGGCTTTGAGCGCGCCTTCCAGTTGCGAGCCGCAGTCGCAGCGCTGGCTGAACAAGGCATCGCCCGTCAGGCATTCGGAGTGCAAACGGCCGAGTACCGGGGCACCGTCGGCAATTTCACCCAGGCTCAGCACGACGTGCTCGCGGCCGGTGGCTTCATCGAGAAAACCGTGCATGGTGAATTGCGCAAAAGGCGTTGGCAGCTTGGAAGCGGCGACAAAGACGACAGGCACCGGTGTGCTCCTGATCTAAAGAGTCTGAAAATTCGCAGGCCGGCATTGTAACAGCAGGTTCCTACCGGCGCTTAGGCTGAATTATCGGGGATAACGATCAAAAAGTTTGATAACTACCTCATGGACGCCGCAGCTCCCTTGTAGGAGTGAGCCTGCTCGCGGTAGCGGTGTGTCAGCCACATCAATGTTTGAGTTAGACCGCTATCGCGAGCAGGCGAAGGCCTACAGGGGATTTGTGCAGACCTTCAGTTCGAGTTGAACGGATACGGCTGTTTCCACTTCTCGAAGATCGACTTCAACTCGCCGCTCTTCACCAACTGCTCCATACGCTGGTCATACAGCGCCATCAGCGCCCGTGCCTGTGGAGTGTCAGCGAAGCCTAGAAAAAGCGGCAACTCGATCAGATGCGAATAGCGATACTGCGTTGGATCCGTCGCCGTTTTCACCACCGCTTCAATCTCGGTCAGCGCATCGATGTAGTAATCCGCCCGCCCCTGCTTGAGCATCGACAGGATCCCGGTACGCCGCTCGATCTGGTTGTAACGCTTGATGTTCGGCAGGTAGTTTTCGTAACGATAGCCGCGTACCCAGGCCAGTCGATACTTGCCCAGCGTCGCCTGGGTCGGCACCGGGTTGCTCGCCAAGCCCAGCGCGTAGATGTGATCGGAATCGAAATTCCAGTGCGGGTACAAGACCTTTTCGGCTTCGTCACGATAAGAGCCGACCAGTGCGTCGACTTCCTTCAACTGCACCAGCCCTACCGAACGGGTGTAGGGCACCGTGCGTATATCCAGCTTTACCCCGGCCGGCTCGAACACCTTGCGCAACACGTCCCAACCGAGGCCATGGCCGTCGGCGGCGGTGTAGTCTTCCCAGTCTTCGCTGGCCAAGTGGATGACCGCCGGCGTCGGCGCAGCTTCCTGCGCACTGACCACCGTGCCCAGCAAAGCAAAAAACACCAGCGCCAAACAGCGTCGAGCCATCCCTAGTCCCCTCACTTGACCCTGATATCCCTCGGAATCAGGCGAAAATCCACACCAGACCCTGCATCGCCAGCCAGGCAAACACACCGGCCAGCACGTCATCGAGCATGATGCCGACGCCGCCATGCACGTGCCGGTCGATCCAGCGGATCGGCCACGGCTTGAGAATATCGAAGAAGCGGAACACCAGGAAACCCGCGAGCAACCAGTACCAGCCTTCCGGTACCAGCCACAGGGTGATCCACATGCCGACCATTTCGTCCCAGACGATGCCTTCGTGGTCGTGGACCCGCAGATCGTCGGCGACTTTGCCGCACAGCCAGAAGCCGAACAGCATGGTGATCCCGAGCATCAGCCAGTAACCCCAGTCGGGCAGCATCTGCCACAACGGGATAAAGGGTAGCGCAACTAACGAGCCCCACGTGCCCGGGGCTTTCGGCAAGGTGCCGGAACCAAAACCGAACGCGAGGAAATGCCAGGGATTGCGCCAGACCGACGGCGGAACGAATTCGGCCGGAACCTGTTTCGGGTGATCTGTCACGGTGTCTCCTGAAAATGTTGATAGCCCCGGGTTTGCGGGGTGATGTCGTGCCCTTCGCGATCCAGCAGCACCACGCCCTGCCCTTCGGCCACGCGACCGATCACATGGATCGGCCAGCCATTGGCCAGCAGCGCCGGCAACTCGACGGACGGCAGGGTGAACGCCAGCACGTAATCATCGCCACCGCTCAGCGCTGCACGCTCGGCGCCGCGCTGACCGAGAAACGCCACTAATGCATCCGACAGCGGTACGCGCTCGCGTTCAATCTCAAGTCGCACCTTTGAGGCCAGCGCAATGTGGCCGCAATCGGCGAGCAGGCCATCGGAGATATCCAGCGCCGCCGTGGCTTTGCTACGCAGGGCCTGACCGAGGGCGAGTTGCGGTTGTGGTGACCAGTAATGATCGAGCAGCGGTTGGGCGATATCAGGCTCGGCGTCACGCTGACCGAGCACCAAAGGCAAGGCGCCGGCCGCATTGCCCAGCTCACCGCCGACACAGAGCAAATCGCCCGGCTGCGCACCGCTGCGGGTCAATGCCTGACCCGCAGGCACGCGACCAAACACGGTCACCGTCAGGCTCAACGGCCCGCGCGTGGTGTCGCCACCGACCAGCGCGACGCCGCAACTCTGCGCCATACGGTTCAAACCGCGGGCATAGGCTTGCAGCCAATCGGCGGTCACCGTCGGTACAGTCAGGGCAAGGGTAAAGGCAACAGGCGTGGCGCCCATAGCGGCCAGATCGCTGACCGCGACGGCCAGCGAGCGCTGACCGAGCAAAAACGGATCGCAGGGATCGGCGAAATGCACACCGGCCACCAGCGTATCGGTGGAGATCGCCAACTGCTCCCCGGAAGGAACAGCGAGCAAGGCACAGTCATCGCCGATCCCCAGAGCAACGCCTTCGCCGCCCTGCGCACAAGGCGCGGCGGCGAAGAAGTTACGGATCAGCTCAAACTCGCCCATGGCTGAGACAAAGGATTCAAGCGCCGATTAGCGCTTGAACGCCTTCACTTCAGCTTCACGCAGGCGCGGTGCCAGCTTGTCGAGCACACCGTTGACGAACTTGTGACCGTCGGTGGAACCGTAGACTTTCGCCAGTTCGATCCCTTCGTTGATCACCACGCGGTACGGCACGTCGACGCGCTTGAGCAGTTCCCAGGTCGACAGGCGCAGTACGCACAGTTCAACCGGGTCGAGCTCTTCGATGGTCAGGTCCAGGCACGGTGCCAGCGCAGTGTCGATCTCGGTCAGACTGGCCGGAACACCGTGCAGGATATCGTGGAAGTAGCTGGCATCGGCGAAGGTGAAATCGTTGTCGACGCGAAACTGCGCTTCGATTTCGTTCAGCGAAGTCTTGGCCATGTGACGCTGATACAACGCTTGAGTCGCCAACTGACGGGCAGCACGGCGCTTTTCACTTTTCGAAGGCTTGCCGGCGTCGGTTGGACGCGGTTCGCGCGGGTTGAAACGATCGCTTTCGTCGCTAATCACTTGGCCTCCAACTGTGCCAGCAGGCTGACCATTTCCAGAGCGGACAGGGCAGCTTCGGCACCTTTGTTACCGGCCTTGGTGCCGGAACGTTCGATGGCTTGCTCGATGGAATCAACGGTCAGGACGCCGAAAGCGACCGGCACGCCGAACTCCATGGACACTTGGGCCAGACCCTTGGTGCACTCGCCTGCCACGTATTCGAAGTGCGGAGTACCGCCACGAATGACCGCGCCGAGGGCGATGATGGCTGCGAACTCACCTTTCTGGGCGACTTTCTGCGCTACCAGCGGGATTTCGAAGGCGCCAGGTGCGCGGATGATGGTGATGTCGCTTTCGCTCACGCCGTGGCGAACCAGGGCATCAACTGCACCGCTGACCAGGCTTTCAACCACGAAGCTGTTGAAGCGGCCCACTACCAAAGCGTAGCGGCCTTTAGGGGCGATGAAGGTACCTTCGATGGTCTTCAGGGTCATTCGTCAGTTCTCTTAAAGAGCCGGGACGCGTCTGCTACGCGTCCCTCAGTGATTTATTTGCCGCGAATTCGGGTCCGGAAACAACCGGTCATTATTCGGAGGGCACGTATTCTACAACTTCCAGATCGAAACCGGATATCGCATTAAATTTCATTGGTGCAGACATCAGGCGCATTTTGCGCACACCGAGGTCACGCAGGATCTGCGAACCGGCACCGACGATGCTGTAAGTCGTCGGTTTTTTCGGCACGGCCTGATCACCGGTTTCGCGGATATGCGCCAGCAGCACGTCGCCATCGAGCGGGTGACCGAGCAGCAAAACTACGCCGCTACCCGCCTCGGCAACCGCAGCCATGGCGGCACGCAGGCTCCAGCGGCCCGGCTGCTTGACCATCAACAGGTCGCGCAGCGGGTCCATGTTGTGCACACGAACCAGTGTTGGTTCTTCAGCGCAAACGGTACCCAGGGTCAGCGCCATGTGCACGTCGCCTTCCACCGAATCACGATAGGTCACCAGGTTGAATTGGCCCAGCTCGCTGTCCAGTGGCTGCTCGGCAATCCGCTGAACGGTACGTTCGTGGATCATCCGGTAGTGAATCAGGTCGGCGATGGTGCCGATCTTGATGTTGTGTTCAGCGGCAAACTCTTCGAGTTCGGCGCGACGAGACATGGTGCCGTCGTCGTTCATCACTTCGCAAATCACGCCACTTGGCTCGAAACCGGCCATGCGCGCGAGGTCGCAAGCGGCTTCGGTGTGGCCGGCGCGAGCGAGGGTGCCGCCGGCCTGAGCCATCAGCGGGAAGATGTGGCCGGGGCTGACGATGTCCTCAGCCTTGGCGTCTTTGGCGGCAGCCGCTTGCACGGTGCGCGCACGGTCAGCGGCGGAGATACCGGTGGTCACGCCTTCGGCGGCTTCGATCGAGACGGTGAACTTGGTGCCGAAACCGGAACCGTTGCGCGGCGCCATCAATGGCAGCTTCAACAGCTCGCAGCGCTCACGGCTCATCGGCATGCAGATCAGGCCACGGGCGTGCTTGGCCATGAAGTTGATGTGCTCGGCCTTGCAGCATTCGGCGGCCATGATCAGGTCGCCTTCGTTCTCGCGGTCTTCGTCATCCATGAGGATGACCATCTTGCCTTGGCGGATGTCTTCGACCAGTTCTTCGATGCTATTGAGCGCCACAAGGCACCCCCTTCAGTCAGGATTTGAGGTAGCCGTTGGCGGCCAGAAAGCTTTCAGTGATCGTGCCGCCGGATGCCGACTCTGCGGCCTTGTCGCCCAAAAGCAGACGCTCCAGATAGCGCGCCAGTAAATCGACCTCCAGATTCACCCGGCGACCTGGCTTGTACGACGCCATGATGGTTTCGCTCAGTGTGTGCGGAATGATCGTCAGCATGAACTCGGCGCCATCGACTTCGTTCACGGTCAGGCTGGTGCCGTCGACGGTGATCGAGCCTTTGTGGGCGATGTACTTGGCCAGGTCTTTCGGCGCGCGGATGCGAAATTCCACGGCACGGGCATTGTCGCTGCGCGAGACGATTTCGCCGACGCCGTCGACGTGACCGCTGACCAGGTGCCCGCCGAGACGGGTGGTCGGGGTCAGGGCTTTTTCCAGATTGACCGGGCTGCCGCTTTTCAGGTCGTTCATGGCGGTGCAGTCCAGCGTTTCACGGCTGACATCGGCTGCGAAGCCGTCGCCCGGCAGTTCAACCGCCGTCAGGCAGACGCCGTTGACTGCAATGCTGTCGCCGAGTTTGACGTCGCTCAGGTCGAGCTTGCCAGTGGCGACGTGCACGCGCACATCACCGCCCTTTGGGGTCAGTGCGCGGATACTGCCGATGGATTCGATGATGCCGGTAAACATGGGGTTCTCCTTGAGAACTAAGCCAGCGCTAACGCGATGGCCGGGAATTATACGCTCGCCGCTTGAGCAGGGATGGCAGTGACTCGCCAGTCATCGCCCACCGCGCGAATTTCAGTGATTTTCAGCTCCGGCGCATCCTTCATATAAGCCAGCGGCCAGTCCAGCAATGGACGCGCCGTGGAGCCGAGGAACTTGCCGGCGATGAAGATCACGAATTCGTCGACCAGACCGAGCTGAGCAAAGGCTCCGGCCAAGCGTGGGCCGGCCTCGACCAACACTTCATTAACGCCGCGATTAGCAAGTTCGATCAGCAACTGATGCAGATCGACCTGACCGTCATCACCCGGCACGATCAGGCACTCGGGGCCGTGAGCATATTGCTCTTCGATCGCGACGCAGGTGGCGACCAACGCCGGGCCAGCCTTGAAGAACGGCGCATCCAACGGCACCCGCAGGCGCCCGTCAATCAGCACGCGCAGCGGCGGACGGCTCATCGTCAGCGCCGTTTGCTCGCGGTCCAGACCGAGTTCGTCGGCACGCACGGTCAAACGTGCGCCGTCGGCGAGAACGGTGTCGGCACCGGTCAGCACCACCGCTGCCTGAGCGCGCAACCGCTGAACCGCCGAACGCGCGGCCGGGCCGGTGATCCATTGGCTTTCGCCGCTTTCCATCGCCGTGCGCCCGTCGAGACTCATGGCCAACTTGACCCGCACAAACGGCAAGCCGTGTTCCATGCGTTTCAGGAAACCTTGATTGAGCTTGTGCGCCTCGGCTTCGAGCACACCACTTTCAGTGGCGATACCGGCATCGGCCAGGCGCTGCAAACCACGTCCGGCGACTTGCGGATTGGGATCACGCATCGCCGCTACGACTCGGCCAACACCGGCATTCACCAGCGCATCGGCACACGGCGGCGTGCGTCCATGGTGGCTGCACGGCTCGAGGGTCACATAAGCTGTAGCGCCACGGGCCAGTTCACCAGCGGCGCGCAACGCGTGGACTTCAGCGTGGGGTTCGCCGGCGCGTTCATGCCAGCCTTCGCCGACGATCTGCCCATCACGCACCACCACGCAGCCGACCCGAGGATTGGGATGGGTGGTGTAGTGACCTTTGCGCGCCAGTTCCAGCGCGCGTGCCATAAAGTGGGCGTCGAGGATGGCCTGCTCGGCGGCGGTGGTCATTCTTTCACCGGTTCGCGGGCGAGGCGGTCGATTTCTTCGCGGAATTCGTTGAGGTCCTGGAAGCGTTTGTACACCGAGGCGAAACGGATGTAGGCGACTTCATCAAGCTTTTGCAATTCGGCCATGACCAGTTCGCCGACCACGAGGGATTTGACCTCGCGCTCGCCGGTGGCGCGCAGCTTGTGCTTGATGTGAACCAGAGAGGATTCGAGGCGCTCGACGCTTACCGGACGTTTCTCCAGAGCGCGTTGCATGCCGGCGCGGAGTTTTTCTTCGTCGAACGGTTGGCGGCTGCCGTCGGTTTTGATCAGGCGCGGCAACACCAGTTCGGCCGTCTCGAACGTCGTGAAACGCTCGCCGCAGGCCAGGCATTCACGCCGGCGGCGCACCTGTTCGCCCTCGGCGACCAGACGCGAGTCGATGACCTTGGTGTCGTTGGCACCGCAGAAGGGACAGTGCATGGTGGCTGGCAACAAAAAAAGGGAGGGCCATGGTAGCGCATCCCGGTGGCAAGACAAGCCATAGGCTTTGCGGTATACAGAACGGCATGATCGTTTGATCCATGGATTTCATTTTGCCGGAGCATCCAATGCCGTTACGTCCGCTCGTTTTGCTCAGTCTTTTCAGCCTGCTGGTGGCCTGTGGCAGCGATGCACCCAAGCCCCAGCCGCCAACGCCGGGCCCGGCGCCGCAACAAGCGCAGAAAAAAGCCAAAGAGGCCGCCGAGCTTGGCCCGCTGCCGGCTTATCAACGGGAACTGAGCGGCACTCTGCAAGGCGTACCGGCCGGCGCCGAAGTCGAACTGGCATTGCTGGTGATCGACGAGAAGGATCGCCCGCAACAATTGCTCGCCAGTTCCAGCCTGATCGGCAACAACCAGGTTCTGCCGTTTCGCCTGCGCTTCAACCCGGACGCCTTCCCCGCCGGTGCGCGGGTTGAATTGCGTGGCCGCGCCAGCCAGTCCGGCCAGTTGATCCTGCACCTGCCGTCGCAGACCATCACCCAGCCGACCACTCAAGCGTTGGGCCAACTGCAATTTGTCAAAGCACCATGACTGCACCGCTCGACCTGCAACAGGCGTTAGGTGAATTGCTCGGCGACGCCAGACTCAAGGTCTGTGCGTTGCCGGACACCGATCTGCAGTTGTGGCTGATCGATGGCGACAACATGGCCCGCGAGTTCAGTCAGGAAGAAATTCAGCGAATTCTGCATGAGCCACCGTATTGGGGTTTCTGCTGGGCCAGCGGTCTGGCGGTGGCGCGTTACCTGGCGCAGTTCCCGGAGTGGGTGCGCGGCAAACGGGTGCTGGATTTCGGCGCCGGTTCCGGGATTGCCGGGATTGCGGCAGTGAAGGCCGGCGCGCTGGAAGTGGTGGCCTGCGATCTCGATCCACTGGCGATTGCCGCGTGCAGGGCGAACGCCGAGCTCAATGATGTGCAAATGAGTTATTCGACGGACTTCTTTGCCGAGGCGGATCGGTTTGATCTGATTCTGGTGGCGGATGTGTTGTACGACCGGGCGAATCTACCGTTGCTCGATGCGTTTTTAAGTCGTGGGCGTGAGGCGTTGGTGGCGGATTCGCGGGTTCGGGATTTTCGCCATCCGCTGTATGAGCGCATCGAGATGCTTGAAGCGATGACGTTGCCGGATCTGGCGGAGCCGGAAGAATTCAGGCATGTCAGCCTCTACCATGCGCGGCGCTGATTAAAAGCTTCGCGAGCAGGCTCGCTCCCACAGGGGAATCTATTCCAGGGTAGGAGCGAGCCTGCTCGCGAAGGCGTCCGCCTATGCAACACACCTCTCAAAGGCTGACCGCTTCCGGCCACACCCCGCCAAGCCGTATAGTTGCCCCATCCACGCTTTGACGAGATCCCCCATGAGTGAGCAAACGCCGTACATCTTCGACGCCACGACGGCCGATTTCGACCAGTCGGTGATCGAGGCCTCTTTCAACAAACCGGTGCTGGTGGATTTCTGGGCCGAATGGTGTGCGCCGTGCAAGGCATTGATGCCGATGCTGCAGGGCATTGCCGAGAGCTATCAGGGCGAATTGCTGCTGGCCAAGGTCAACTGCGACATCGAGCAAGACATCGTCGCCCGCTTCGGTATTCGCAGCCTGCCGACCGTGGTGCTGTTCAAGGACGGCCAACCGGTGGACGGTTTTGCCGGTGCACAACCGGAATCCGCCGTACGCGCGCTGCTTGAGCCACATGTGCAGATGCCGCCACCGGCCGCCGCCGATCCGTTCGAACAGGCTCAGGCATTGTTCGATGACGGTCGTTACGCCGATGCCGAAGCGGCGCTGGTGGTCATGCTCACTGAGGACAACAGCAACGCCAAGGCCCTGATCCTCTACGCGCGCTGCCTGACTGAACGCGGCGAGCTGGACGAAGCGCAAACCGTGCTGGATGCAGTCAAGAGTGACGAACACAAAGCCGCGCTGGCCGGGGCCAAGGCACAGATCAAGTTCCTCGGTCTGGCGCGTGACCTGCCAGATGCAGCTGACCTGAAAGCGCGTCTGGCGAAAGATCCGCAGGACGATGAAGCGGTGTATCAACTGGCGATTCAGCAACTCGCTCGCCAGCAGTATGAAGCGGCGCTGGAGGCACTATTGAAGCTGTTTATCCGCAACCGCGGCTACAGCGAAGGTCTGCCGCACAAGACCTTGCTGCAGGTGTTCGAGCTGCTGGGCAATGATCATCCGTTGGTGACGATGTACCGCCGCAAGATGTTTGCTGCGCTTTATTAAGATCAAAAGATCGCAGCCTTCGGCAGCTCCTACACGGGATTGTGTTCACCGCGCATTTTGCGGATGAACGCTGCATCTGTAGGAGGTGCCGCAGGCTGCGATCTTTTGCGGTTCACTCGATCCAGCTGTAGAGCGGCGTATCCCCGCCGCTCACCACTTTTACGTCCGAACTGTGGCGCAGTCGTACCAGCAGGCGCTTGCCTGACACCGCGCTGCCGGTCAGGCCTTCCAGTTGCTCAAGCAGATCCGGCCCGCTGAGCTGGCCAGCCTTGCGCAGTAAATCCCTGGCGACCTGCCACAAAGCATCGTCCTGATTCTGCGGTTTCGCCGCTGGCACCGCCACGGCCGCCGCTTGGGCGATCTGCGGCTGTGCGCCAAGGGCTGAGCCCAGCTTCGCCCAGTCGCTGTCATCCAGTTCCACCGTCAAATCCACCGGCACGTCGCCGACGGTTCCGCGTATCCGCAACATTGAGTTCGCCTCCGTACATTTCTGACCTGCATGCTCCCACGGGACATGTGTAACACCAAGTGTAGGCAGCTGGCAGTTCGAGAGTTATCAACTACATTTTTGTTTTTTCCATGGGAAGGATGCCCATGTCTTCAGGACGAAAGCTGGCGTCAAAAGGAGGCCCGACTTCGACGGGCGGCGTGATACTTGAGGGAAACGAAAACCTCAAGATTGAAGGAAAAATCATCGCTTCCATCGGGCAAATCGCCAGTTGTCCGGTTTGCGGTCCCGGCAAAGGACCGATCGTGGCCGTGGGTGAAAGAACGCTGATATTGCCTGCTGGCCCCGCCGCTTTGGTAGATGATTATGTCGCCTGCGGCTGCCCGCCCATGTCCAACAAACTGCTGCCTCAACAACACAGTGGTTTTGCCGGAATAGGCCGCCCCGCCCCTATCGACATGGGGCCACCGATTGTTGCGCTGACTTCGTATCGTTACCTGCAGGTAATCATCGAACGCTTGGACGACGTCGAAAAGCCTGGACTGTCCTACAAACTCAAGGACAAAAAAAAGGTGGCTGTCTTGCAAGACAGCACCTGCAGCGCCACGGGTGAAGGCTGCGAACACAAAGTAGAAAACCACGCGGATTACGACACTCTGTTGGTCGGTGAAGACTCGGAATGGACGTTTTACGCCTACGAAGAACCCCTTGATCAGGATCTTTCATGAAATCGGAAATCAAACTGATCTTTAAAGACTTTCTGATGCAGCCACCCAAAGGAGTCAAGTTTCAGTTGCTGGTGGATGCGCTGGTCATTGATGACAACATTATTCAGAACGATGACAAACCCCGCATCTACTCACTCATCTCTGATAAGGAGCAAACCGCAATAACCTTGGGCACAAAGAAATTGCCGTCGATAAAAAACCGCCACAGCCACGAAGTTATTGTCCAGATCGTCGGTGCATCGGGAGCGACAAAGGCAATGCACACAGCCACATTGACCGAAGGAAAATCCTTGTCGATCGTCGCCGTCTCGCCATGGGTCAAAGTGCCCTTGTCCACCAGCGGTGCCGTTTCAAATGACACTTTTTACGAAGTGGAGTACGGGGTCAAACGCAGGAACGAGACCCGTACCGTCAAGGTAGTCATCCAGGACATGCCGCGCCGAATATTGATGGCGGCGCTGTCGTATCGTGGCTCCACCACATGGGCATATGGCAAGAGCAAAGAGTCGTTGCCACACCCGACTATCAATAAAACGGTGACATTTGCAGCCGAAACCAACAAATGCAACCTCTTCGTCTATGACGTACTGACCTCGATCGGCATCAATGTCGCGTGGATTGAACACGGCAGGTCAAAATTTCTGCCCGGAATGATGAAGGTCAGTCCACCTGTGGCAGGTGAATGGGCTGACGATGAACGCCTTCTCGCCACCTGGAAAGTGGAGCGTTCACCTTTACCCGGCGATATCGGTGCGTATGCTGTCACTTATTCTAACGCCAGCGGTCATGTCGGTTTCGTGCTAACCCATGGGGTCTGTATTTCCGCTGGCCGAGAGAAAGTCGAAGTCAACGATGTAGGCTTTCGAAACGCCGCAGGCAATGCAATACGCGGTGACCATGACTTCACTATTTTTCGACGGTACAAACACAGCACGCCAAGATGAAACGACTTTTCTGGATACTTCCTGCAATCCCCCTTCTGCTGATCATGGGGTGGCGCTTCTGGTCGCCTGTCGATCTTTCTTCCTGTACAAACGATACCGCGGCACCGGGACCACTTAGCGTATTCATTCGCAACTACTTCGAGAGCAACCTTCGTACAGACTGGCGGGATATGGATGATCGTTTCGATGTTCTCTCCACTCCCGAAGGCCAGAGTATCGCCAGCCAGCCACAGCCGTACGCCTGCGAAGCATTACATATCCTGCAAAGCCAGACTTTCAGTCAGAGCGAAAAGATCTACACCACCGTATTGATGTTCCAGTTGCCGATCAGTCAGTACATGGGCTTCATGGATCGTACCCATCAACTCTATGCAGAGGGCAAAATAGATCAGGAGGTCATGAAAGTGGTGATACGTCCACGCGGAACAGCCATCAATTACTGGTGGCTGCCAGCATGGCGCCAGCGCTTCACTCGCGATGCCCCGAGCGTACTTGAGGCAAATCTGATCAATTATGTGCTATCGGGCCATTACTGGTTCGACTATCCCGGCGCAGGCTTCTGACTCTAAAAGTGTGACCTCCAATCTAAGCACCGCCCCGGAATCTACCTTGGGCGGTGCTCAGTCATGTCTTGCGCAAAGCGGAGCGCACGGGCAAACTCTGCGCACTTTCGTTATAAGATTACATAACAAACTCTTCACTTTACTTCCCGGAGACCGCCATGCGTCGTCTGTTGCTCGCTTTGCCGTTTGCCCTGTTGCCGCTGGCCATTGCCCATGCGGCTGATGAGCATGACCACGATCATGAACACGGCAGCCTCGGTGCGCATGAACATGGCGTTGGTCGTTTGAATGCCGCGCTCGATGGTCAGACCCTGGAGCTGGAGCTGGAAAGCCCGGCGATGAACCTTGTGGGTTTCGAACACATCGCCACCAGCGATGCCGACAAGGCCAAAGTTGCCGCTGCCCGTGCGCAACTGGAAAAACCGCTGCCCCTGTTCAGCCTGCCCGCCGCTGCCGGTTGCAAAGTGGTCAGTCAGGAACTGGAAAGTCCGCTGTTCGGCGACAAGCCGGATGCCGACGACCATGACGACGATGAAGCGGACAAGGACGGGCACGAGCATCACCACGACCACAGCGAAATCCACGCGCACTATCAGTTCAACTGCGCCACACCGGGCGCGTTGAAGACGCTGGATCTGGCGAACGTCTTCAAGACCTTCCCGGCGACGCAGAAAATTCAGGTACAACTGATCAGCGCCAGCGGCCAGCAAGGTACCGAAGTGACGGCCAAGGCTGCCGCGCTGAAATTCTAAGCCTCACCGGAATCCCCTTGTGGGAGCGAGCTTGCTCGCGAATGCGATTCGTCAGACGCCTTTGAATTGACTGATCTGCCGCTTTCGCGAGCAAGCTCGCTCCCACAGGGGTTATGTGTTCACCTCATGAAACTGGTGCCATGACCCAAGCACTCATCGAACTGTCCGACCTGGGCTTCAACTGGCCCGGTCACCCGCCGTTGCTGGACATCCCGGCGTTTCGTCTGGAAGCCGGCGAAACCCTGTTCCTCAAAGGCCCCAGCGGCAGCGGCAAGACCACCCTGCTCGGCCTGCTTGGCGGTGTGCAGAAACCCGGTCGCGGCAGCATTCGTCTGCTCGGCCAGGAACTCACCGAACTCTCCGCCGGCGCTCGCGACACCTTTCGCGTCGATCATACCGGCTACATTTTCCAGCAGTTCAACCTGCTGCCGTTTCTCTCGGTGCGCGAGAACGTCGAGCTGCCCTGTCACTTCTCGAAACTGCGTGCGCAACGGGCGAAACAGCGTCATGGCAGCGTTGATCAAGCCGCCGCCACCCTGCTGGCACACTTGGGTTTGAAGGATGAAAGCATCCTCAGCCGTCGCGCCGATTCGCTGTCGATCGGTCAACAGCAACGGGTCGCCGCCGCGCGAGCGTTGATCGGCCAACCCGAACTGGTGATCGCCGATGAACCGACCTCGGCGCTGGATCACGACGCCCGGGAAAATTTCATCCGCCTGCTGTTCGCCGAATGCCGTGAAGCCGGTTCCAGTCTGCTGTTCGTCAGCCATGACCAGAGTCTGGCACCGCTGTTCGACCGTCACCTGTCCCTGGCCGAACTCAATCGCGCCGCCACGTCTGCCGAGGTCTGAGATGTATCTGTTTCGTCTGGCCATGGCCAGCCTGGCCAACCGCCGCTTTACCGCGTTGCTCACTGCCTTCGCCATCGCCCTGTCGGTGTGCCTGTTGCTCGCCGTCGAGCGTGTGCGCACCGAAGCCAAAGCCAGTTTCGCCAGCACCATCAGCGGCACTGACCTGATCGTCGGCGCGCGCTCCGGCTCGGTGAATCTGCTGCTGTACTCGGTGTTCCGCATCGGCAACGCCACCAACAACATTCGCTGGGACAGTTTCGAACACTTCGCCAGCAACCCGAAAGTGAAGTGGGCGATCCCGATGTCCCTCGGCGACTCCCATCGCGGTTACCGCGTGATGGGCACCACCGAAGCCTATTTCGAGCATTACCAATACGGTCGCCAACAGCACCTGGCACTGGCTGACGGCCGTGCGTTTGCAACAGATCCGTTTGAAGTGGTGCTCGGTGCCGAGGTCGCAGATGCGCTGCATTACAAACTCGGCGACCAACTGGTGCTGGCCCACGGCGTGGCGGCGATCAGTCTGGTCAAACACGATGACAAACCGTTTACCGTGGTCGGAATCCTCAAGCGCACCGGCACCCCGGTCGATCGCACGCTGCACATCAGCCTCGGTGGCATGGAGGCGATTCACATCGACTGGCACAACGGCGTGCCAGCGCGCGGCAACGGCCGGATCACGGCGGATCAGGCGCGCAACATGGACCTGACGCCGCAAGCGATCACCGCGTTCATGCTCGGTCTGAACAGCAAGATTTCCACCTTTGCCCTGCAACGCGAGATCAACGAATTCCGTGGCGAACCGATGCTGGCGATTCTGCCGGGCGTGGCCTTGCAAGAGTTGTGGAGCCTGATGAGCACCGCTGAAAAAGCGTTGTTCGTCGTGTCGCTGTTCGTGGTGCTGACCGGGTTGATCGGCATGCTCACGGCGATTCTGACCAGTCTTAACGAACGTCGGCGCGAGATGGCAATTCTGCGTTCGGTCGGTGCGCGGCCGTGGCACATTGCAAGTCTGCTGGTGCTGGAAGCTTTTGCTTTGGCACTGACCGGGGTGATCGCGGGCGTTGCGCTGTTGTACATCGGCATCGCCGCTGCGCAGGGCTACGTGCAGGCCAATTACGGTTTGTTCCTGCCGCTGGCGTGGCCGAGCGAGTATGAATGGACGCTGCTCGGTGGCATTCTGGCCGCCGCGCTGCTGATGGGCAGCGTGCCGGCCTGGCGCGCGTATCGCCAATCCTTGGCCGATGGCCTGTCGATCCGTTTATGAGGATGTTCACCATGCCCCGCGCCTTGCTTGCGCTGCTGTTGCTGGTCGCCCTGCCCGTGTGGGCAGCGGCGCCGAAAGACCTGACGTGGTCGGAGATGATCCCGCCGGACGCCGCGCCGGAAGTGCCGAACATGACGCCGTTGCATGACATGTCGAAGATGAGTGATGCGTTATCTGCCGAGGCGGCGCCAGCGGCGAAGCAGGACATGCCGAATGCGCCGGTGGTGCAATCACTCGACGGGCAGAACATTCGTTTGCCGGGCTACATCGTGCCGCTGGAAGTCAATGAAGAGGGGCGCACCACAGACTTTTTGCTGGTGCCGTATTTCGGCGCGTGCATCCATGTGCCGCCACCGCCGTCGAACCAGATTGTGCATGTCAAAAGCGAGTTGGGCGTGAAGCTTGATGAGTTGTATCAGCCGTATTGGGTCGAGGGGCCGTTGCAGGTCAAGGCGTCGAGCAGTGAACTGGCGGATGCCGGGTATCAGATGGAGGCGGACAAGATTTATGTGTATGAGCTGCCGGAGTAATACCCGGTAGTTTTTTGCTGTTTGCAATGCCCCCTTCGCGAGCAAGCTCGCTCCCACAGGTGATCACATTCCAGGGTGGGAGCGAGCCTGCTCGCGAAGGGGCCGGCAATGGTTCCGCAAAAACCCGCCCCTTCACTGTTTCATTGAGCTGAGTCAAAAGACCGTATCAGTTGGCTTCGTACCATAGGACATCAGACATTTCCAACGTCCTTTCGGAGCCCCCATGAACAAGTCCTTGCTCAGCGCTTCGCTGTTTGCCCTCGCGCTCGCAGCCCCGCTCGCCCACGCCCACGAAGCCGGTGACATCCTCATCCGCGCCGGTGCGATCACCGTCAACCCGAAGGCCGACAGCTCCAGCGTCAAGGTCGATCAGGGTCCGTTGAGCGGCGCTAATCTGGGCGGCAAGGCGACCATGAGCAGCGACACCCAACTGGGTCTCAACTTCGCCTACATGCTGACCGATCACGTCGGCCTCGAACTGCTCGCGGCCACGCCGTTTGAGCATGACGTCAAACTCAAGGGCACTGCCCTGCCAGCGGCCAATGGCAAGCTCGGTACTCTGAAACACCTGCCGCCAACCCTCAGCGTTGTGTACTACCCGCTGGATTCGAAGTCGGCCTTCCAGCCGTATGTCGGTGGTGGCATCAACTACACCTGGATCTATGACGAGCACGTCGGTAGCGAAGCCAGCGCCAACGGTTTCAGCAACTTCAAGGCGAAAAACTCCTGGGGTCTGGCCTGGCAGGTCGGTGCTGACTACATGCTGACCGACAACATCATGCTCAACGCCCAAGTGCGTTACATCGACATCGACACCCGCGCCACCGTCGAGAACAACGCCGTTGCCCCCGGCACTCGCGCACGGGTCAACGTCGATGTGGATCCGTTCATCTACATGGTCGGTTTGGGCTATAAGTTCTAAGTCGAGTTACCGAACGTTCACGTGGTGGTGAATGAGGCTTGGTGGTGAGCAGGCATAGAACTGACGGCGACCGTACGCAGTTGATCGGGGGATAACATCCCCTCGCCACAGGAGTAGCGACATATTCCGGCCGTGAAAAAGGCGCCTGTCAAAGGGCGCCTTTTTCATGTCTGCCTGGAATGCGTGGTGAGTTTGAGATCCATCCCCCTCACCCCAGCCCTCTCCCCCAAGGGGGCGAGGGGGAAAGGGAGCCGATTTGTGTGTTCTTCAAAATCTCAGTTCGACTCGGTATTTCACGTCGGCGTAATTCGAAAGAACGCCTCGATCAGTCCCCTCTCCCTCTGGGAGAGGTTAGGGTGAGGGCTCTTTTCAGGAGCGCCCCAACAACCGCGCCAACCCCACGCTCATCGGCGTCTGCTGCGGCAGCTTGAAGCGTTCCAGCAGACGCGCGTTGTTCGCCCGAGAATGGCGGATATCACCTGAACGCGCCGGGCCATAGCTGATCGGCGGCAATTCACCGACCACCGCTTGCAGTGCTTCAAGCATCTGCTTGAGGCTCATCGCCTGATTCCAGCCGACGTTCATCGCTCCGACGTCCACCTCAGGCTTTTCGATCGCCTGCACCAGCAGATCGACCAGATCTTCGACGTAGAGGAAATCACGCGTCTGCTCACCATCACCGAACACCGTAATTGGCAGACCTTTCTGCGCGCGTTCGCTGAAGATGCTGATCACCCCGGAATACGGCGAGGACGGATCCTGGCGCGGGCCGAAGATGTTGAAGAAGCGGAAAATCACCGGTTCCAGGCCATGCTGGCGGCGATAGAAATCGAAATAATGCTCGCCCGCCAGTTTGTCCGAGGCATAAGGCGTCAGCGGCGCTTTCGGCGTGTCTTCATCAATCGACTGGCCCTCGCCATTGTTGCCGTACACCGCCGCACTGGAGGCATACACCACACGCTTGACCCCGGCCAGGCGCATGGCTTCGCAGACGTTCAGCGTGCCGATGAAATTGCTCTGGTGAGTTTTCACCGGATCATCCACCGACGCCTGCACCGACGCCACCGCCGCCAGGTGCGCGACCGCGCTGCAGCCTTGGATGGCCTTGGCTACCAGCGCCGCATCGGCGACGTCGCCAACAATCAGCTCAACCTGCGGATTATCCAGTGGCAGATTGCTGTGCTTGCCGGTCGACAAGTCGTCGAGGATGCGTACCGAGTGCCCGGCAGCGAGCAACGCATCGGTCAGGTGCGAACCAATGAAGCCGGCTCCGCCAGTGATTAAAACAGTCCCTTTAGCCATGACGGTAGAACCTATCCAGTAAGCCCGGGAGTGCGGCACGCCAGGCGCGCGGCTTGATCCCGAAAGTGTGCAGAATTTTCTTGCAGGCCAGCACGGCGTGTTGCGGCTCTTCGGCAGCGTCCGGCCGCGCGGCGTGGGCCTGAGCGGTCGGCGCTTCGATCGCCAAAGCATGCAGACTGCGCGCTTCGGTCAGAATCGCCTGACCCAGCGCCAGCGGCGTGGTCGCTTCGTGGCCGGCGTAGTGATACGTGCCCCACAGCGGCGCGGCACAATCGAGTTGCTTGAGTACCGAAATGATCACGCGCGCGGCGTCATCGACCGGCGTCGGATTACCGCGGCGATCATCGGCCAGCAGCAATTCTTCTGGCTGCTCGGCACGCGCCAGGAAGCGACCGAGGGTGCCATCCGGGCTGTCATCGAGCAACCAGCCAAATCGTAGCAAAACGTGTTGCGGGCATGTGGCGCGCACACTTTGCTCGATCCGCCACAACGCTTGCCCGCGCAAGCCCAGCGGTACGGGTTCGTCTTTTTCGCTGTACGCCGTGGCACGCGAACCATCGAACACCCGATAACTGGAGGGCTGCACGAGGACGATATTGTGGTGCTGGCACAGTTCGGCCAGACGTTCGATGGCGCGTTCCTGCCCGGCCATGCGGCTTTCGCTGACAGTTTCGGCCTGGAACCAGTCGAAATAGTAGGCGAGGTTGATCAATGCATCGGGACGGGTGTCGTCGAGCAATTGGGTCAGGCTCGCGGCATCCCAGCCGTTTTCGGGCGGGCGGGGGGCGAGGAAACCGATGTCTTCCTCTGCACCGAGGCGAATCAGCGCCTGCCCAAGGGCATTTCCGCCGCCCAGTAACATAAGGCGCATTCGCATAGAGTCAGCAGGCCCAGTCTGATTGGAACGATGGCTTTAGCGACGGATCTCGTGGAACCGTCGTCGATAATTGCCGGAATCGTTGCATTTTGCGGGTTTAGTGCGCAACCGTCATCCGTAAAGTGTAGATCGCCGGGATTTGTGGCGTGGCCACTGGCCCCTTCGCGAGCAGGCTCGCTCCCACAAGGGATTTACGGCGCACACAAACCCAGTGTGGGAGCGAGCTTGCTCGCGAAGAGGCACTGTCTGACAACCCAGATCCCCAGCGGTACTTGCATCTTCCCCCCTGCGCCCGCATAACTTAAGCCATGAATCTGCCCATCCCCACGGACGCGGCCCTGGCAGGCTTTCACCCCGCCGTCAGCGCCTGGTTCAGCAAGACTTTCCCGACGGTCACCGCCGCCCAGGCCCGTGCATGGCCGTTGATCCGCCAGCGTCGCTCGACACTGATCGCCGCGCCTACCGGCTCCGGCAAAACCCTCACCGCGTTCCTCGCCGTGCTCGACGACCTCGTCCACCGTGGCCTGGAAAACCCTGACGGTCTGCCCGACGAAACCCTGGTGGTCTACGTTTCGCCGCTGAAAGCACTGTCCAACGACATCCGCATCAATCTGCAGAACCCATTGGCCGGAATTACCGAGCAACTGCGGCAGATGAGCCTGCCCGAGCTGCAAATCACCACCGCCGTGCGCACCGGTGACACGCCGCAGAAAGAACGCGCGGCCATGCGCAAATCGGCACCGCACATTCTGGTGACCACACCGGAATCGCTTTACGTTCTGCTCGGCTCGGAGTCGGGGCGCAAAATGCTCGGCACCACACGCACGGTGATCATCGACGAAATCCACGCGATGGCCGCCGGCAAACGCGGCAGTCATCTGGCCCTGAGCCTTGAGCGCCTGCAAGCGTTGTGCGCCGAACCGCTGACCCGCATCGGCCTGTCCGCCACGCAGAAACCGGTCGAAGCTGTCGCGCAATTTCTGGTCGGCCATGAGCGCCCCTGCGAAATCATCGATATCGGCCACGCCCGGCCAAGGGATCTTGGCATCGAGGTGCCGCCCGTGCCGTTGTCGGCAGTCATGGCCAACGATGTCTGGGAGCTGGTCTACGACCGCCTCGCGGAACTGGCCCGCGAGCACCGCACCACGCTGATTTTCGTCAACACGCGACGCTTGGCCGAACGCCTCAGCCGGCACCTCAGCGAACGCCTCGGCAAGCACGCGGTGGCAGCGCACCATGGCAGCCTGGCCAAGGAATTTCGCCTCGACGCCGAACAACGCCTCAAACGCGGCGAGTTGCAGGTGTTGATCGCCACTGCCTCGCTGGAACTGGGCATCGATATCGGTGAAGTCGATCTGGTCTGCCAGATCGCCTCGCCGCGCTCCATCGCCGGTTTTCTGCAACGGGTTGGCCGTTCCGGGCACCAGGTTGGCGGTACACCCAAGGGCCGGTTGTTCGCCACCACCCGCGACGACCTGATCGAATGCGCCGCCCTGCTCGACTGCGTGCGCCGTGGCGAACTCGATA
This sequence comes from Pseudomonas sp. 43A, assembly GCF_013363935.1. Taxonomy (NCBI): domain Bacteria; kingdom Pseudomonadati; phylum Pseudomonadota; class Gammaproteobacteria; order Pseudomonadales; family Pseudomonadaceae; genus Pseudomonas; species Pseudomonas sp. 43A. The sequence goes on along the minus strand of NZ_CP054880.1, from coordinate 1,150,156 downwards.
CCCTGCACATCCCCGTCGCTCCGCTGGATGTGCTGGCGCAACAGATCATCGCCGAAGTCAGCTGTCAGGAATGGTCGGAGGACGCCTTGCTGGCGATGTTCCGCCAAGCCTCGCCGTATCGCGATCTCGACGAAAGACACTATCAGTCCCTGCTGAGCATGCTCGCCGAAGGTTACAACGGCCGACAGGGCATCCGCAGCGCTTATCTGCACCGCGACGCCGTCAGCCGCACCTTGCGTGGCCGGCGTGGCGCGCAACTGACTGCCGTGACCAGCGGTGGCACCATCCCCGACAACGCCGATTACAGTGTGATGCTTGAGCCGCAAGGCCTGAACATCGGCAGCGTCAACGAAGATTTCGCCGTGGAAAGCATAGCCGGCGACGTGTTCCAGCTCGGCAATACGTCTTATCGGATCCTGCGCGTGGAAACCGGCAAGGTGCGCGTCGAGGATGCCCACGGCCAGCCGCCGACCATTCCGTTCTGGCTTGGCGAAGCGCCGGGACGCAGTGATGAATTGTCGCTCGCCGTGGCACGTCTGCAAGCGCAGCTAGACGAACTGCTCGGCGCCAGCCCCGGCGACCTGCAACCGGCACTCGACTGGCTGATCGACACCCTCGGCCTCAACCGCGCCAGCGCCGAACAACTGGTCGAATACCTCGCCCGCGCCCGGCAGACCCTCGGCGCCCTGCCCTCGCAAGACACGCTGCTGATGGAGCGCTTTTTCGACGAATCCGGTGGCACCCAACTGATCATTCACTCGCCGTTCGGCAGCCGCATCAACCGCGCCTGGGGCCTGGCCCTGCGCAAGCGTTTCTGTCGCACCTTCAACTTCGAATTGCAGGCCGCCGCCAGCGAAGACGCGATCGTCCTGTCGCTGTCCACCAGCCACAGCTTTGAACTGGATGACATCTGGCGTTACCTGCACAGCAACAGCGCCGAGCACATCCTCATTCAAGCGGTACTCGATGCGCCGCTGTTCGGCGTGCGCTGGCGCTGGAATGCCGGGGTGGCGTTGGCGCTGCCGCGTTTTACCGGCGGGCGCAAAGTCGCCCCGCAATTGCAGCGGATGAAAAGCGAAGACCTGATTGCCAGCGTATTTCCCGATCAGATTGCTTGCCTGGAAAACCTCGCCGGCGAACGCGAGATTCCCGAGCATCCGCTGATTGAGCAGACCCTCGACGATTGCCTCCACGAGGCGATGGACAGCGAAGGCTGGCTCAATCTGCTGCGGCGCATGGAGCGTGGCGAGGTGCGTCTGATCAGCCGCGACCTGCCCGCACCCTCGCCGCTCGCGGCAGAAATTCTCAGTGCGCGGCCGTACACCTTCCTCGACGATGCACCGCTGGAAGAACGTCGCACCCAAGCAGTGATCAACCGGCGCTGGAGCGATCCGCAATCGACCGATGACCTTGGTGCACTGGACGCGGACGCGATTACCGCCGTGCGCGAAGAAGCGTGGCCGACGCCGAACGCTGTGGATGAAATGCATGAAGCGCTGATGAGCCTTGCATGCATCAGCGATGAGGAAGTGCAAGCGAACGAAGGCTGGCGTGCGTGGCTGGAAAATCTGGCAAGCTGTGGTCGCGCCTGCCGTTTGCAAATCGATCCCGAGCATTGGCTATGGCTGGCCCGCGAACGCCTGACGTGCCTGCAAGCGCTTTATCCACAGGCCAAATTGCAAGCCGAACTGGAGGCGTTGCCGGGATTCGATGAAGCCTGGACGTTCGATGAAGCGCTGGTCGAAGTGATCCGCGCACGCCTCGGTGCCTTCGGACCGCTGCCGTTATCCGCGATTGCCGAACCGCTCGCGCTGCCGACCGCTCAAGTCCATCAACCCCTCGCGCAACTGGAACGCGAAGGCTATGTGTTACGCGGCCAATTCACGCCGGGATTGGTGGTAGAAGAATGGTGCGAACGGCACCTGCTCGCGCGTATTCATCGCTACACGGTCAAGCGCCTGCGCCGGGAAATCGAACCGGTGGCGCTGCAGGATTTCATGCGCTTTCTGTTCGACTGGCAGCATCTGTCGCCCTCGACTCGTGGTCAGGGCAGCGCCGTTTTACCGGCAATTGTCGGCCAGTTCGAAGGTTACGCAGCGGCGGCTTCGGCGTGGGACAGCGACCTTCTCCCGGCCCGTCTCAAGGACTATTCACCGAGCTGGCTGGATGACCTGTGCCGCAACGGCAAACTGGTGTGGACGCGCCTCAGTGCCCGGCAGAAAGTCAGCGGCACGGCGTTGCGAAGCACGCCGATCGTGTTGCTGCCGCGCAGCCAGGTTGGTTTATGGAGTGCGTTGGCTGAACAGACGCCTGTGAGCGAGCTATCACCGAAAACCCAAAAGGTTTTTGAAGCGCTGACTCAGCACGGCGCGCTGTTTTTTGATGAGCTGATTCATGAAGCGCACCTGCTACGCACGGAACTGGAAATCGCCTTGCAGGAACTGGTCGGCGCCGGGCTGGTGAACGCCGACAGCTTCGCCGGCCTGCGCGCGCTGATCACCCCGGCGAGCAAGCGCCAGCAGCGCAGCAGTCGTCGTGGGCGCGGGGCGTTTGTGGGAGGGATGGACGATGCCGGGCGTTGGGCATTGCTGCGGCGCGGAGCAGCTGTGGATAACAGCGAGACGCTGGAGCACGTCGCGATGACCTTGTTGCGGCGTTACGGCGTAGTGTTCTGGCGCCTGCTCGAACGTGAGGCCGATTGGTTGCCGAGCTGGCGGGAACTGCTGCGTACGTTTCATCGGCTGGAAGCGCGGGGCGAGATTCGTGGCGGGCGGTTTGTCAGTGGTTTGGCGGGGGAACAGTTTGCCTTGCCTGAGGCGATTCCGTTGTTGCGCGAAGTACGTCGGCGGCCGCATGACGCCAGTCTGGTGGCGGTGTGTGGGGTTGATCCGCTGAATCTGGCCGGGACGTTATTGCCGGGGGTGAAAGTGCCGGCGCTGGTGAGTAATCGGCTGGTGTATCGCGATGGGTTGCCGGCGGCGGCGGAGATTGCCGGCAAGCAGCAGTTCTGGCTGGAGCTGGATCAGATCGACATGGAGCAGGTGCGCAGCAAGCTGATCCGGCATTGAGGTTGTCCTCACCGGCCTCTTCGTCGGAACGCCGCCCGGAGCAAGCTCGCTCCCACAGGGTGTTGCGGCGCACACAAATCCAATGTGGGAGCGAGCTTGCTCGCGAACAGGCCGGCACTGCCCCACATAATCTTGCGTTAAGTCCGCGATTCCTGCGGCAACTCGCTCGCCATTACCTCACCCTCCTGCCGCCCCTTCGGCAACAAAACCTGCTGTGGATAAGTCTGCGCGAAATGCACCACCGGGCTGTTATCCACAAGCTTCTTCAAACGCTGATTGAACGCCCGACTCACCGCATACTGCCCCCCCGACACCGTGCGGAACTGCGCCGTCAGCACCACGCCATTCAAATCCATCCTGTCCACGCCAAACACATCCAGCGGCCCCTGCAGGTTGTACTTGAGGAATGGGTCTTCGCGGATCGAATCGCCGGTCTCGCGAATCAGCTCGATGGCTTTATCCACGTCCGTGTCGTAGGTGAACTGCACTGAGAAAAACGCAAAGGCAAACTGCCGCGATTGGTTGGTCACTGCTTTGATCTGACCAAACGGCACCGAGTGCACAAATCCTTTGCCGTCACGCAGACGCAGGGTGCGAATAGTCAGCCCTTCAACCGTGCCGGCATGCCCGGAATCAAGCACCACCCAATCACCAATCGACAGCGTGTCTTCGATGATGATGAACAGCCCGGTGATGACGTCCTGCACCAGTTGCTGCGAACCGAAACCGATGGCCAGCCCGACCACCCCGGCACCGGCCAGCAGCGGCGCAACGTTGATCCCAAGATTGGCCATGGTGGTGATCGCGCAGATCACCACCAGGATGATTTTGATCGCGTTGCGCAGCAGCGGCAGGATGGTTTTCACCCGCGTGCTCGGCTGGCGTGCCGCGCGTTTGCTGAGCGGTGGTTTCAGTGCCTCCTGAATCGCCGTGTCGAGCACCACCCACAGCAGCCACGTGACCAGGAAAATCAGGCCGATGCTGCTCAGCGCGTTGCTGATTGCTCGTCCGACCGTACTGCTCTGGGCAAAGTCGAGCAGCGACACGCCCCAGATCCGCCCGAGGATATCGATGAAGGCAATGGCGATGACGATCCGCAGCAACGCGTGAAGCAGACTGAGAAAACGCTCTTTGTAAGCACTGCTGCGCTGGATTGCTTCGGCTTTTCGTGACTTGAACAGGTGCTGCAGAATCGTGCTGAGGAACACCGTGCCGATTAACAAAACCGTGGTGAGCAGTGCACAGCGCAGGGCTTTCTGATTGTCCTCGCCGATGCCGATCAGATTGACCGCCGAGACCAGCACCATCAGCACGATCGGCCAATACCACAGTCCGGAAAAAATCCGCAGTGACTCCTGCAACGAGGGTTGTTTCAAGCGCTGGCTCAGCGAACGATTGCGGATCAGATGCGCCACCGGACGACGCAATCGGATCACTAACAAGCCGAAAATCACCGAAGCAATCAGGCCCGTAAATACCGCAACACTGCTGGTGATGTTACCGCCCAGTTGGCGGGCGATCTGCGGGCTGGTCAGCGCATCACTGAGAGCCGCGAGGAAGCCGATCAGGAACAGCGGCCGCGGGCAGTAATCACGAATGATCCGCGCCGCCGGACGCTTATGGCCGACGTTGAACATCACCACCACGCACAACAACATCGAGGTGGAAAAAATGCCGCTGCTGGTGGCGTAGGCCAAGCACAGCGCCAGTGCGCGGCCCACCGAGGCTTGCAGAAAATGGCTGACGTACAGCGTCAGCGGCAGGCAGATCAGCGCCGGCACGGTATACGGCAGCAAGTAACCAATCAGGTCCTGACTGCGCTGGCGGGTGCGCAACCAGCGGCCCTCGCGCAGACGCTTGGCCATCAAACTGCCGAGCACGGTCAACAACGCGAAACTGCCAAGCCAGACGCCCGACAGCGTGAGGAAATCGCCTGCGACGCTCCAGCCCGAGCGATTCGACGGTTGATTGACCAGTTTGTCGACTTCATCGGCGGCGCGATCGGCGCGCAGGCGCCAGGCGTCGACCAGGTGTTCGTTGAGATCGAGCTTGTCCTGGACGTCGTCGATGCTCGAACTGATCGCACCAAGCAGCCCGCCCTGCACAATCGGTTCAGGTTTGGCCGCCTCTTCGGTGGCGGCCGGGAGGCCCGGTAGCGCGGCGGCGTCGATTTCACTGGCACCGAGAAACAGCAATGCTCCCAGCGCAATGGCGATCCTGAACTTGACCAAAACTCCGATCTCCCGTGGCTGAACCTGTAAGGAACTGATCGAAATTTGTGCGGCAAGTTCAAGAGCACCCTCACCCTAGCCCTCTCCCAGGGGGAGAGGGGACTGACCGAGTTGACTGGTATTGATACATCGACCTGAAAGTCTGCAGTCGAACTCAAGCCTTCAAAACCACGAAGATCTGCTCCCTTCCCCCTCGCCCCCTTGGGGGAGAGGGTTGGGGTTAGGGGGAGCGCTTTTGATCTTCGCCTTCGACGTGACCGTCCGTAATACCGTCGAAACTTTCCCGAACCGCCCGCAGTCATCAGAAGACAGCGGCAACACGAGGGCTTTCAACGGGAGGGCAGCATGGCAACGATTCACATCGGTATTTCCGGCTGGCGCTACGCACCGTGGCGCGGGGACTTCTACCCCAAGGGACTGGCGCAGAAACGCGAATTGCAGTTCGCTTCGCGGGCGGTCAACAGCATCGAAATCAATGGATCGTTCTACGCCCTGCAACGGCCCGAACGCTACGCGCAGTGGTACGCCGAAACCCCCGACGATTTCATCTTCAGCGTCAAAGCCCCGCGTTTCATCACCCATATCCGCCGCTTGCGCGAGATCGAAAAACCGCTGGCGAACTTCTTCGCCTCGGGGATTCTGGAACTCAAGGAAAAGCTCGGGCCGATCCTTTGGCAATTTCCGCCGAACTTCAAATTCGAGCCTGAGCGTTTTGAACATTTCCTTGCGCTACTGCCCCACGATACCGAAGCCGCCGCCACCCTCGCCCGGCAACACGACGCTCATCTGCACGGCCACGCGAGCCTGAAAGCCTGGCGTAAAAAACCGCTGCGCCACGCTGTGGAAATCCGCAACGACAGCTTCCTTGATCCCGATTTTGTGCGCCTATTGAAGCGCTACAACACCGCACTGGTGATCGCCGACACCGCCAATAAATGGCCGTACCGCGAAGACCTCACCAGCGACTTTGTCTACTTGCGCCTGCACGGCGCCGAAGAGCTCTACGCCAGCGGTTACACCGCGCCAGCCCTCAAGCGCTGGGCCGAACGCATCGACGCCTGGCACCACGGCGAGCAACCAAAAGACGCGCACCTGATCGCACCACGCTTGAAGCCACGCGCACGCAAATCCCGCGAAGTGTTCTGCTATTTCGACAACGACATCAAAGTCCGCGCGCCGTACGACGCCCGTGACCTGCTGCATCGTTTCGAGCTGGATAAAGACCTCGCCACCACCCCCGGCGAACCCGCTGGCGAAGGAGTGCTGGCATGAGTATTCCGGAACCGGTTGGCTTCACCGATGAGGGCTCGGTCGTTGCGCCGTCCGTGCGGACGTTCACCGTACTGACGGTCAATACCCACAAGGGTTTTACCGCACTGAATCGGCGCTTCATCCTGCCGGAACTGCGCGAAGCGGTACGCAGCGTCGCCGCCGATGTGGTGTTTCTGCAGGAAGTCCACGGCACCCACGAGCACCATCCCAAGCGCTACAGCAATTGGCCGACGATGCCGCAGTATGAATTCCTCGCCGACAGCCTCTGGCCGCAGTTCGCCTATGGGCGCAACGCGGTGTACCCGGAGGGCGACCACGGCAATGCGCTGCTGTCGAAATTCCAGATCATTCGTCACGACAACCTCGACGTCTCGATCAACGGCCACGAGAACCGCGGCCTGCTGCATTGCGTGCTGCGCCTGCCCGGCGACGGCACCGAAGTGCACGCGATCTGCGTGCATCTGGGCCTGCGCGAAAGTCATCGCAACGCCCAGCTGGATTTGCTCATGCAACGCTTGGCGGAGTTGCCCGACGACGCACCAGTGATCGTCGCTGGCGATTTCAACGACTGGCGCCAGCGCGCCGATGCGCAGCTCAAACCTTGCGGCCTGCGCGAAGTGTTCGCCGAGCATCTGGGCAAACCGGCACGCAGTTTTCCCGCGCGCCTGCCAGCACTTCGGCTTGATCGTATTTACGTGCGCAACCTCAAGGCCAGCCAGCCGAAAGTCCTGGCGAACAGGCCTTGGTCGCACCTTTCCGACCACGTTCCTTTATCGGTAGAGATCGAACTATGAGCAGCGCGCCGCTGGAGAAATCCGCCGTGGAACCGATCGCCATCAACCCGCCGATACGCGAGCCCGGCCATGTTGATGTCGAGTACCGCTGGCAGGGCAACAATCGCGTTGAGTTGCTGGAGAACGGCGAGGAGTATTTTCCGCGAGTGTTCGAAGCGATGCGCGCGGCGAAGAGTGAAATTCTGCTCGAGACGTTTATCGTTTTCGAAGACAAGGTCGGCGCCGAGTTGCAGGAGATACTGATCGACGCCGCGCGGCGAGGCGTACGCACCACCGTCAGCCTCGACGGCTTTGGTTGCGGCGAGTTGACCACCGGTTATCTCACCGCGCTGAGCGAGGCCGGCGTGCATTTGCAGATTTTCGATCCGGCGCCAAAACGCCTGGGCATTCGCACCAACTGGTTCCGCCGTTTGCACCGCAAGATCGTGGTGGTCGACGGCCTGATCGCGTTTATTGGCGGGATCAACTTTTCCGGCGACCACCTCGCTGATTTCGGCCCCGAAGCCAAACAGGATTACTCGGTGCAAGTGCAGGGGCCGGTGGTCGCTGACATCCACCACTTTGCCCTGCTGCAAAGCGGTCGCCCCGGACGCGCACGCTTCTGGTGGCAGCGCCGGCGCCAGCGCCGCGCGGAGATGGCTTTCGATGATCACGACGGTCAAGTACGCCTGGTATTCCGCGATAACGACCAGCATCACTCCGACATCGAAGACGTGTATTTGCAGGTGCTGCGCCGCGCCAAACGCCGGGTGGTGATCGCCAACGCCTACTTTTTCCCCGGTTATCGCCTGTTGCGGGAAATCCGCAATGCTGCACGTCGCGGGGTTGAGGTCCGCCTGATTCTGCAGGGGCAACCGGACATGCTGGTGGCCAAACTGGCGGCGCGCATGACTTACGATTACCTGCTCAAGGCCGGCGTGCAGATTCATGAATATTGCCAGCGCCCGCTGCACGGCAAAGTCGCGCTGGTCGATGAAGAATGGAGCACCGTCGGCTCGAGCAATCTCGACCCGCTGAGCCTGTCGCTGAATCTGGAAGCCAACGTGCTGATCCGCGACCGCGCGTTCAATCAGCATCTGTTCGAACGCCTTGAAGACCTCAGCCAGAACCACTGCAAAGCCATGGACGCCAGCCAGTCGCCACGTGGGCGCATCTGGCACATGACTGTGGGTTTTCTGGTGTTCCACTTTCTACGGCATTTCCCGGCGATGGCCGGTTGGCTGCCGGCGCACAAACCGAGGCTAAAGCCGTTTCGAGGTGACCGCTCATGAGCCATTCCGAGGTGCATTCCGCCCCGCATTCGGCGCCAGCAACGCACTCGAAATGGAGCCGCTGGAAGCGTCCGTTGACCCTGCTGTTTTTCCTCGCGTTGATCGTGTTGCTGACGATGTTCGCCACGCGCATTGAATGGGCCGAGGTGCTGCAAACCCTTGCCGATTTCAAAGTGCGCACCTTGATTATCGCCGCCAGCCTGACCCTGCTGAGTTTTCTGGTGTACGCCAGTTTTGATCTGATCGGCCGTACTTACATTCGTCAGGACCTGACCTGGAAACAGATTCTGCCGGTAGGAATCATCAGCTATGCGTTCAACCTCAATCTGAGTGCCTGGGTCGGCGGCATCGCCATGCGTTATCGGCTGTATTCGCGCCTTGGCGTGAGCAAAAGCAACATCGCCAAGATCCTCGGTCTGAGCCTGGCGACCAATTGGTTCGGCTACATGACCATTGCCGGCGTGGTGTTCAGCAGTGGATTGGTGACAATGCCACCGGGCTGGAAAATCAGCAGCGCGGCGTTGCAAGGCATTGGTGTTCTGTTGCTGCTGATCAGCGCCGGCTATCTGGCGGCGTGTCAGTTTTCCAAACGTCGCGAATGGTCGATTCGCGGGGTGGAAATCAATCTGCCGTCGCTGCGCATGGCCGTCCTGCAATTGCTGCTGGGGGCGTTGAATTGGTCACTGATGGCGGCGGTGATTTTCACCTTGTTGCCGAGCAAACTGGATTATCCGTTGGTGCTGGGGGTGTTGTTGATCAGTGCGATTGCCGGGGTCATCACGCATATTCCGGCGGGGCTTGGCGTGCTGGAAGCGGTGTTCGTGGCGTTGCTGCAACACGAGGCTTCACGTGGCAGTCTGGTAGCGGGATTGCTGGCGTATCGGGCGATTTATTTTCTGTTGCCGTTGTTGATTACGGTGGTGATGTATCTGGTGGTTGAAGCGAAGGCGAAAGCGCTGCGAATAGAGAAAAAACCTTCCTGATTTTTTGGGTGAAGTTGATGGCCTCTTCGCGAGCAAGCTCGCTCCCACATTTGAAACGCGATCCCCTGTGGGAGCGAGCTTGCTCGCGAAGGCGTCCGAAAGAACACTAAAAGATCATGCTGATTGAATAATGCTCAACCGTTCACCCACGACCATCTCGGTAATCCAGTCCACCAGTATCGAGGTGTAGGCCTGCTGTGAAACCGGCTCGCTCAACGCATGATCGGCGCCATCGATAATACGGTGCGTCAGTGAATGGGTCTGCTGGCACGCCGCGCGGTAACTCATGATCGCCGCGTGGGGCACATAGTCATCGGTTTCCGATTCCACCAGCAACACATCGCCAGTGAATTGCGAGCAGGCGTGCAAGGCGCGATTGGTATCAGCGCGCACCAGCGTGCTGCGGTAATCCCGCAAATCGGCCTTGTCCAGCTCACGCTTGGGTGTGTGCCATTGCTCGTCGCGGTACAACGCCGGCACCCGCAGCGCCAGCCAGCGCACCGGGCGTAGCGAGGTGAGGATCGCCGCCAGGTAACCGCCATAACTGGTACCGACCACGGCGATCGCGGAAGTGTCGAGCGCCGGATGCGCCAGCAAGCGGTCATAGGCCGCGAGCAAATCACGCAGATTGTCTTCGCGGGTAACGCGGGTCAGCGGGATCCCGGTGCCACCGGTGTGTCCACGCAAGTCGAAGGTCAGACACACGCAACCGAGACCGGCGATGCCTTTGGCGCGCTCGAGATCACGTTCCTGACTGCCGCCCCAACCGTGTACGAACAACACCCCCGGGACTTTCGATTTGGGACTGAGAAATGTCCCGCTCATCTGTTCATCATCAATGTCGATTTGAATGCTTTCGCTTCTAGCCGTCATAGGATTTGACCGTTACGTATTTGAGGAGAAATTCACTGTTCTCAGCCGGTCCGCGATAGACCTCGATGGCGTCCGCCGGCAGCGCCTGATCGATGTAGGTTTCCACCGAAGACACACGAATCGCGCGCATCCCCGGATCGTTGACGAAACTTTGCAGTGCCGCAACCTCAGCACTGCTGGCACCGCCCATGCGCCAGGACTGTTCGAGCACACCGCTGCGGGTTTTGCCGTTGCTGTCCCGGCCTTGGGCGATGTCGTAGTTGCGTCGCGAGGCGTAAAACCGTGGATAGGCTTCATTCGCCGCATTGTCGAAAACCTGCGCCTGCTCGATGGCCAGACGCACATCGTCGGGCAGATCCAGCGTCAGCAGCTCGTCGTAACCGCCCTGCACCACCAGCAAGTTCGAGCCGCCGTAGACCTCTTCGCCGTGGGCATCTTTGGTCAAGTATTGATCACCGCAGTAGCTCAGCACTCTATTGCCGATGAACGACTGGCCGACGCTGTGGGTGACGACATCGCTGAGGTCCTGCTCCAGCACCACGCCGTCGCTGAACAACTTCGCGGCTTCAGGTCGAGCGAGAACTTCGTCGAAGGCGTCGAGGCTTTTGATCACTTCCTGGCCTCGTCCGGCGCAGGCGTGAATCGGCTTCAGGCGAATGGGACCACTGTACAGCAGATGCTCGGCGGCGGGCCGCGCATCCGCCAGCGCAAACACACTGAGGCCATCGAGCACGACATTGCGTACCCGCTCGGAAAACAGCGGCGACCAGCCTTGCGGCGCGTGGGCCTGATGACTGCGCAGGCCGTGGCTGATGGCTTTGGTGCAGATGAAATCGTGTTCGACGAAGCCACCCCACAGATCGTCCGGGCCCTTGATGCCGAGCTCACGGGCCTGGTCGGCGCCAACGATGGTTTGCGTGGGCAACAGGTAGAGATCGCGACCCTGATGTTTCGCAGCGTCGTAACTGCCACCGAATTTAAACCCTGAGATCTGCGCCAGCCAGCGGGCCAGGGACTTGTTGGTCTGCACCTCATGCTGCGGCGCGTCAGGGCGCACCGAGTGGGCAACGACAATTTTCCTGCGGGGTGTCGGGGTCATGCGGTCCCCTTCCATCGGTTCGATGACTGTAGCGTTGAGCGGTGCAGAGATCAGGCCAACGGCCGACTCTTGAAAATCCTCTGCTAATCAGAAACTTGGCGAAATCGTACTGGCACCAGGCCTGTTTCAATCTGCACGACCGCGCGTCAAACCCCGGCAAATTGCACGATCTATAGTCCTATAGAGTTCAATGTGGGAGCGAGCTTGCTCGCGAAGGCGCCGTGTCAGGCGACATCAAACTTACAGCCCCCACCGCTTTCGCGAGCAAGCTCGCTCCCACATTAGTTAATGGATGCTTTCGAGATTGGGGTCACACCAAACCGCGCCCGATATTCACTCGGCGCCAGCCCGGTGATCTTCTTGAATATCGCACGAAACGCGCCCGGATCCTGATAGCCCACCGTCCACGCAATATGATCAATCGTGCCATTGCTGAACTCGAGCATCTCGCGCGCCTTGCCCACCCGCAGATGCTGGCAGTACTCGGTCGGTTTTAACCCGCTCGCCGCGCGGAACCGCCGCAGAAATGTGCGCTCCTCCAACCCAGCCCGCTCCGCCATCGCCGTCAACGAAACATCCGTCGCACCGGTGCTTTGCAGCCAGTGCTGAACCTTGAGAATCGCCGCATCGCCATGACCGAGAATCGGCGCAAAATTACTGCCGCACTCACTGGCGCTGTCACTGTGCTCGATCACCAGGAATCGCGCAGTGGCAGTGGCGATGCTCGGCCCGAGCAGGCGGTCGACCAGACGTAATCCCAGTTCCGACCAAGCCATCAATCCGGCCGTGGTGATCAAGTCGCCGTCGTCGACAATCGGGGTATCAGCCTTGAGTTTGATCTTCGGGTAACGCTCGGCGAAGGTCTTGGCCGAGGTCCAATGGGTGGTGGCACTGCGGCCGTCGAGCAGACCGCTTTCAGCCAACATCAGCGAGCCTACGCAGACCCCGCCCAGCGTTGCACCGTGGGCATGTTGATCGCGTAACCATTGCATCAGGCTGGCCGGCGCTTGCGCCGCCGAGAACCCGCCGATCGATGGCGGAATCAGCACCGCCAGCAAAGCGCTGTCGTTACCCGCATGACTGGCGTAAGTGCGCGTTGGCGGCTGATCACCTTCGACCTGCCAGTGACTGACCCGCAGCACAGGCAACTGCGCGGCCTGATGCTCGGCGGCAATCCGGTTGGCCACCGCAAACAGATCGGTCAAACCGTGCACCGCCGCCATCTGCGCGCCGGGATAGATCAGCACGCCCAGTTCAGCAACGGCGGCCCTTTCTGCGCCCATTGTCAGTTTTCCCCTGTCTATTGTCGGTGCGGCCAATCCCCGAATGGCTGGCCAGCGCCAATACTGAAGCCACTTCCAGCCAATACCTCGAGGACACCCCCATGGCCAAGCAAGCGCTCATCGTAGTCGATATCCAGAACGACTACTTCCCCCAAGGCAAGTGGCCGCTGGCCGGTGCCGACGCCGCCGCCGACAACGCCGCCCGACTGCTCGCCGCGTTCCGCGAGACAGGTGATTCGGTGGTACACATTCGCCACGAATTCACCTCAGCGGATGCGCCGTTTTTCACCCCGGGCTCGGACGGCGCCAAGCTGCACCCCAAAGTTCTCAACCGCGCCGATGAACCGGTGGTGCTCAAGCACTTCGTCAACTCGTTCCGCGAAACCGAACTGCAAGCGATCCTCGACGAACAAGGCATCAAGGAACTGGTGGTGGTCGGCAGCATGAGCCACATGTGTGTTGACGGCATTACCCGTGCGGCGGCGGATCTGGGTTATACCGTCACGGTGATTCACGACGCCTGCGCCAGCCGTGACCTGGAGTTCAATGGCCTGACGGTGCCGGCCGCCCATGTTCACGCTGCGTTCATGTCGGCGCTGGGATTCGCCTACGCCAGTGTGGTCTCCACCGACGAATTCCTCGCCGCCAATCGCTGAGTCATATTCTGCAAAAATAGCTGGCCCGCCCTGTTGCGGGCCTTTTTACGCCTGTCATAAAAATCTCACGCGTGAGCCATTGATGGCATTTTGAATTGGTTGTAGTGTGGCTCACGCGTGAGATATCCATAACCGAGCCATTGCCATGAAAAGCCGTTCCCCTACAGCGAAATCAGAGAGTCTCAAGGGCGAGCGCGCGAAACCGTCGGCAAAAAAACCGTCGAGCTTTTACATGAAGCAGATGCGCGCGGGCCTGGCGGCCGCCGGTTATGTGAAACACGAAACTTGGGTGCTTCCGGAAAACCGAAGCTTGCTCAAGCAAATGGAGCAACAGCTACGCCAACCGATTCTGGCTGGCTCTTTCATGTCGGAGAATTACATGAGCGCAGGCAACAACTGGACCATCGATAGCCTCTTCAATGCCCTCAAGGCCCTGGACGAGGTGGCTTCGCAAGAGATCACGCTGTCGCTGATCCAGAGCTCCGAACCCAGCATCAAGCTGGAAATGAACGAATTCGGCGGTCTGCCGATTCACATCGCCCTGGCCGGCCAGCAGATCATCGTCGACACCGTGCTGGTGGACATCGACTCGATCAGCGACGTACGCGCCTTCAACGACGCTGTGCTGCGCAGCCGGGAAATGTTCCCGCTGTCGTCGATCGGTATCGAGTCGATGCCGAACGGGCAGACCGTTTACAACATGTTTGGCGCCCTGAGCGCCGACTCGAGCCTGACCAACGTCGTCACCGAGGTGAAAACCCTGGTCGACAATGTGCAGCGCGCGAGCGAAGCCTTCGAACACTTCTTCAAGTAATCAACAGGGAATATCCAATGACTCAGTCCATCTGGAGCAAGTTGTTCACCGCACTGCGCGGCGGCGCCAATGAAGTCGGCGAAGCAATTGCCGACCAACAGGCCCTGCGTATCCTCGATCAGGAAATCCGCGATGCCGACAGCGCGCTGTCGAACGCCCGTCGCGAACTGGTCACCATCATGGCCAAACACAAACTGGCCGCCGACCGCGTGAGCGAGTACGACGCCAAGATCAAGGATCTGGAAGCCAAAGCCGTCTCGGCGCTGAACGCCGGCCGTGAAGACCTGGCGCTGGAAGTGGCCGAAGCGATTTCGACCCTGACCAATGACCTCGACACCGAGAAAAAGCAGAGCGACGAGTTCGGCACTTACGCCGAAAACATGCGCAAAGACATCAGCAAGGCCGAGTCGCGGATCAAGAGCCTGCGCCAGCAAGTGGACATGGCCAAGGCCCGCGAAAGCGTGCAGAAAGCCCAGGTCAGCGCTTCCATCGCCAGCGGCGGTGCCAATGGCAAGCTGGAAACTGCCGTCGGTACCCTGAACCGCCTGCAAGCCAAGCAGCAGCAACGCGCGGCTGAACTCAGCGCTGCGGACGAGCTGGCTGACGCCTCGACCGGCAACGACCTGGAACGCAAACTGCGCGACGCCGGCATCACGCCGAACGAAGGCAGCGCCAACGCGATTCTTGAGCGTCTGAAGCAAAAGTCCGCTCAGTAAGCACTGCGCAAAAAACCTGTGGGAGCGAGCTTGCTCGCGAAAGCGTCGTATCAGTCGACATCATTGTTGACTGATACGCCCTCTTCGCGAGCAAGCTCGCTCCCACATGGTTTGCGGCGTGTCGTTCGTCGCTCAGCCCGGTACACTAGCGACGTTTTTTCGCCGACGAACACCTCCACCCGCTTCAAGGAACGTACCCATGGGATGGTTTAAAGACTTGCTGGGCACCAGCAACTGGCAGACCGCTGCGCCAACACCGACCGTTGCCAGTGGCCCACTCGGCATGGCCCAGGGCAAAGCCGTCAGGTTCGATACGACGCTGGCGCTGTTGCTCGATGGCTCGACCACGGTGCGGGTGCCCTTCGATCAGGCGATCTGGAGCCACGGCTGGGTCGACCTCGGCCAGTCCAACAAACTGCACCGCTATTACATGAACGACGAGGATTTCTGGCTACAGATCCACGTTACCGGTGAAGACCAGATCGAATCGGTCACCCTGTTCAATTACCTCAGCTACGTAACGGTCAACAGTGACGCCGAACTGCAGCGCCTGGCCGGCCCCAACAGCCAGATCGGCTTACCCGGTTACAACCACGGCGGTGTCGAATACACCCGCGAGTGGGGCACTGAACAAGGCCAGACCGAATTGGTACCGATGACCGAACAAGTGGTCAATCCGGACGAAAGCTACACCATCGAACACCACTCAATGCTTTACGCGCGCGAGACCGGCCTGACCGATCGCCGCGAACTGCTGCTGTTCTCCGTCGAACAGGATGAAGAAGGCACCGTCAGCCTGAGCACCTCGCTGGGCATTTCGCTGTACACGACAGATCTGAGCACCATTTAAAAAAGGAAGTTTTTCATGCTGGAAGTGCTGGCCGTTTCCCTGAACAAAACCGCGCTGGTCGGTTTCGTCGTCTACCTCATCGGCGCCGTACTGCTGTTCATGCTGTTTCAATTTGTCTATACGCGCATCACGCCGCACAAGGAGTTTGAGCTGATTCGCTCCGGCAACGTAGCCGCCGCCATCGCCTTGGCCGGCGCGATTATCGGCTTCGCGATTCCGGCCAGTAACGTGATTGCGTTTTCGGTCAACGTCCTCGACTTCGTGCTCTGGGCCGTGATTGCCGCCGTCGTGCAACTGCTGGCGTTCCTCGCCACGGGCCTGGTGCTCAAAGGCACGTCCCAGCGCATCGCCAACGGTGAAATCGCCTCCGGCATCTACGTTGCTGCGGTCGCGATCAGCGTCGGTATGCTCAACGCGGCGTGCATGACACCGTCCAACTGATCGGCAGGAAGCCCTAGATGAAACGCAGCAAATACGTTCAGTTGTCCCTCGCCGCCTCGGTGGCCATGGCCATTTCCGGCCAGGCGACAGCCGCGGATCAACCGCGCAACTTCCAGAGCGTGGAACAGTGTGTCGACGCCGAAGTGGGCGCCGACGTCTGCTCCACTGCCTACGTCGCCGCCCTGACCGAACACCGGCGCATCGCCCCGGCGTACAACGACAAGGCCAAATGCGACGCGGACTTTGCCGCTGACTGGTGCCAGAAAAACTCCGACGGCCGCTTCGTGCCGAAACTCGGTGGCTTCAAAGTGCCGCAGGAAGGTGAATCGGCGCAGAACCTCGACGCCATCGCTGATGCGCAGATGCCCGTCGGTAATGCAACGGCGCAGAATGTGCAAAGCACTTCGCACGTCTCCAGCGGTGGTGGCGGTGGTGGCGGTGGCGGAAATGGCTGGCTGACCGGCTGGCTGATCGGCAATGCGATGAGCAACAACGCCGAACGCACGGTTTACCGCGATCGCGAAACGCGCCAGCCATACAACACCTCGACGCAGTACCGCAGAGCCGACACCACGACGCGCAGCCAAACGGATTACGAAAGCAGCAAAAGCAAACCGGTCAACGTGGCTTCTTCGACGTCACGCGGCGGCTTCGGCAGCCAATCCAGCGCCCGTAGCGGTTGGGGTGGCTGGGGCAGCAGTTCCGGTCGTTCGAGCAGCTGACAATGAAGAAGATCCTATGCGCCGAGCGGCCTGACTGGAAACAGACTGCCGAGAGCCTCGGCTTCATGTTCCACACCATCGATGACGAGCCGTACTGGGACGAAAGCGCGTACTACCAGTTCACGCTCGCGCAGATCGAAAACGATCTTGAAGACCCGACCACCGAACTGCACGAGATGTGCATGGACCTGGTCGACCGCGTGGTCAACAGCGAAGAACTGCTGGATCGCCTAAGCATCCCGCCGGCGTACTACGACATGATCCGCACTTCCTGGCTGGAAGGTCATCCGCATCTGTACGGGCGCATGGACTTTTCCTACACCGGCAACGGCCCGGCGAAACTGCTGGAGCTCAACTACGACACGCCGACCAGTCTTTACGAAGCAGCGGCGTTCCAGTGGGGCTGGCTGGAACAATGCATCGAGCGCGGCACACTGCCGCTTCATGCCGACCAGTTCAACAGCATCGACACCCAGTTGCATCGAGCCTTCGCCGAATTACAGCTGAAGCGGCCGTTCTACTTCGCCTCGATGAAAGACTCCGTCGAAGACAAGGGCACCACGGATTACCTGCGCCTGATCGCCGAGAAGGTCGGCATCGAGTCGCGGCACATCGATATTGAAGACATCGGTTTGACGTCTGAAGGTCGTTTTGTCGACCTGGAAGATCGCTGGATCCCGCACCTATTCAAACTGCATGCCTGGGAATTCATCTTTCACGAGCCGTTCGGGGCGGCAATTGCCGAGTGTGATACGCAATTTTTCGAGCCGGCATGGAAAGCGATCCTGTCGAATAAGGGCGCGCTACCCTTGCTGTGGGAAATGCACAAGGGCCATCCAAATCTGCTGGCGGCGCATCTTGATCTGAATCCAGCCAATGCAGTGCCCAAAGGCTGGGTACGCAAGCCGTACTTTTCCCGGGAAGGCGCCAACATTGAGCTGCAAACGGCTGACGGTCTGACCGTCAAAGAGGACGGCCCCTACACGGATGCGCCGTTTATCCTGCAGGAATTTGCGCCGCTGCCAAAGTTTGGCGACAGCTACACGCTGATTGGCTCTTGGGTGATCGGCGATCAGGCTGCAGGGATTGGGGTGCGGGAAGACAACAGTCTGATCACCAAGGATTCGAGCCGCTTCCTGCCGCACCTGATCCTCGACTGAACCACAGATCCTTGTGGGAGCGAGCCTGCTCGCGAAAGCGGATTGTCATTAAACGACTGCTTTATCTGATCTGACGCCTTCGCGAGCAGGCTCGCTCCTACAGTTGATCGGGGATGACCATAAGTTTTTTGCCCAACAAAAAGGCCCGTCGTTTAAGCGACGGGCCTTTTTATTTGCGGCGGTTACAGCAGCGAATCAGAACGGAATATCGTCATCAAAGCTGTCGAAATCCGGAGCCGGTTGCGGTGCGGCCTGCTGTGGAGCCGGGGCCGAACGCTGCTGGGGAGCCGACTGCTGCGGACGTGGCGCCTGCTGGCGTGGGGCCGGAGCGGACTGCTGGTAGTTGTTGCCACCGCCTTGTTGGTCGCCCTGTTGTGGACGGCCGCCGAGCAGTTGCATGGTGCCTTGCATGTCGACCACGATTTCGGTGGTGTAACGCTTGATACCGTCTTTTTCCCACTCGCGGGTCTGCAGCTTGCCTTCGATGTAGACCTGCGAACCCTTGCGCAGGTATTCGCCGGCGATTTCCGCAACCTTGCCAAACATCGAAACACGGTGCCACTCGGTCTTCTCGACCTTCTGACCGGTTTGCTTGTCGGTCCACTGTTCGCTGGTGGCCAGACTCAGGTTGGTCACGGCGTTACCGTTAGGCAGGTAGCGAACTTCGGGATCCTGGCCGCAAGTGCCGACCAATATGACTTTGTTAACCCCACGGGCCATAACGTTCTCCTAGGCTTCGCAAGCAGCCCCGGCCGGGTTGTTCACCAGGCGTTCGAGGGTGTCGCGATCCACTAATTCTTTGTCCAGTTTGATGTAAACAGCCGCTTCGTCAGCAACTATCACTGCATCGGTTACCCCTACGAGGGCCTTGAGGCGCTCGACCAGACCCGCTTCGCGGATCGCCTCGGGCGACAACGGCAAGCGCAGGCTCGTCACGTAGGGAGGTTCACGCATGGTAACAGCAAAGGCCAACCAAAGTGCAGCCAGCCCGGCACATCCAAGGAACACAACCGACAGACCGCCATGCTGAAACAACCAGCCGCCGAGGATCCCGCCGAGTGCCGAACCGAGGAACTGGCTGGTGGAATACACGCCCATGGCCGTGCCCTTCCCGCCCGCCGGTGAAACCTTGCTGATCAACGACGGCAATGAAGCCTCCAGCAGATTGAACGCAGTGAAGAACACCACCGTGCCGATCACCAGAGCCCGCAGGCTGTCGCCGAACTGCCAGAAGAATAGCTCAGTCAGCATCAGCGTCATGACGGCGCCGAGCAAAACTCGTTTCATTTTGCGTTTCTTCTCGCCATAAATGATGAACGGGATCATGGCGAAGAACGAAATCAGCAGTGCGGTGAGGTAGACCCACCAGTGCTGTTCCTTGGGCAAACCGGCTTTTTCCACCAGCGCCAGGGGCAGCGCAACGAAGCTCGACATCAACATGGCATGTAACACAAAGATGCCCAGATCGAGGCGCAACAGGTCAGGATGCTTGAGCGTCGGCATCAAAGCCTGACGCGCCACGCCAGACTCGCGATGAGTCAACGGCCCGGTGGATTTCGGCACCATGAACATCACGATGACGATGCCCACCAGCGCCATACCGCCAGTGGCGAGGAACAATCCAGAGAGCCCGAAAGCACGGGTCAACAACGGCCCGACCACCATGGCCACGGCGAACGACAGACCAATCGTCATACCGATCATTGCCATTGCTTTGGTGCGATGCTGCTCGCGGGTCAGGTCGGAAAGCAGCGCCATGACCGCAGCGGAAATGGCCCCGGCACCTTGCAGGATCCTCCCGGCGATAACGCCCCAGATCGAGTCGGCCTGAGATGCCAGCACACTGCCGAGGGCAAAGACGATCAGCCCGAGGTAAATCACCGGACGACGGCCAATGCGGTCGGAAATGATCCCGAACGGAATCTGGAAAATCGCCTGGGTCAGGCCGTAAGCGCCGATAGCCAAGCCGATCAGGGCCGGGGTCGCGCCTGCCAGATCCATGCCGTAGGTCGCCAGTACCGGCAACACCATGAACATGCCAAGCATACGGAAGGCGAACACCAGGGCCAGACCGCTCGCCGCGCGGGTCTCGCTGCCACTCATGCGTTCGCTGTGGGGATCGTGCATGGAAAAACCTCGTGTGAACCGGCGGCGATTCTACCAGTCCCATCGGAAGACGGGGTATATCGCGACGCTTTGACGCGTATAGATGAAACTCTCTTCATTCGGGGCAAAAAACCCTTCGTTTGATAGTGTGCATCCATCCAGTATTTGCCCGTATACTCCTACGTTTTCGACGCCCGCCGAGCGAGGCCACTTTGGACAAGATCCTGATACGTGGGGCCCGTACCCACAACCTGAAGAACATCGACCTGACCCTGCCACGGGACAAACTGATCGTCATCACCGGCCTGTCCGGATCCGGCAAGTCGTCCCTGGCCTTCGATACGTTGTACGCCGAAGGTCAGCGCCGCTATGTCGAATCGCTGTCGGCCTACGCCCGCCAGTTCCTGTCGATGATGGAAAAACCCGACGTCGACACCATCGAAGGCCTGTCGCCGGCGATCTCCATCGAACAGAAGTCGACCTCGCACAACCCGCGTTCCACGGTCGGCACCATTACCGAAATCTACGATTATCTGCGCTTGCTTTATGCACGCGTCGGTACGCCGCGATGCCCGGATCACGACATTCCACTGGAGGCGCAGACCGTCAGCCAGATGGTCGATCTGGTGCTGGCCCAGCCGGAAGGCAGCAAACTGATGTTGCTGGCGCCAGTGATTCGCGAGCGTAAAGGCGAACACCTTTCGGTCTTCGAAGAGCTACGCGCGCAAGGTTTCGTTCGTGCACGGGTCAACGGCCGCATCTGCGAACTCGACGAGCTGCCAAAACTGGATAAACAGAAGAAGCACTCGATCGATGTGATCGTCGACCGCTTCAAGGTTCGCGCCGATCTTCAGCAGCGTCTGGCCGAATCCTTCGAAACCGCGCTGAAACTGGCGGACGGCATTGCACTGGTTGCGCCGATGGACGACGAGCCCGGTGAAGAGATGATCTTCTCCGCGCGCTTCGCCTGCCCGATCTGCGGCCACGCCATCAGCGAACTTGAGCCGAAACTGTTTTCCTTCAACAATCCGGCCGGCGCCTGCCCGACCTGCGATGGTCTGGGGGTGAAGCAATTCTTCGACATCAAACGACTGGTCAACGGTGACCTGACGCTGGCCGAAGGCGCGATACGCGGCTGGGACAGGCGTAACGTCTATTACTTCCAGATGTTGGGCTCACTGGCCTCGCACTATGGGTTCAGCCTCGAGGTGCCGTTCAACGAACTGCCCGCCGATCAGCAGAAATTCATCCTGCATGGCAGCGGCTCGCAGAACGTCGACTTCAAATACCTCAACGACCGTGGCGACATCGTCAAACGCTCGCACCCGTTCGAAGGCATCGTGCCGAACCTGGAGCGTCGCTACCGCGAGACCGAGTCGGCGAGCGTGCGCGAAGAACTGGCAAAGTTCCTCAGCACTCAATCGTGCCCGGATTGCCGTGGTACCCGTTTGCGTCGTGAAGCTCGGCATGTGTGGGTGGGCGAGAAGACCCTGCCGGCCGTCACCAATCTGCCAATTGGCGATGCTTGCGAGTACTTCGGCGCACTGAAGATGACTGGCCGTCGCGGCGAGATCGCTGACAAGATCCTCAAGGAAATTCGCGAGCGTCTGCAGTTCCTCGTCAACGTCGGTCTCGATTACCTATCGCTGGATCGCAGCGCTGACACGCTGTCCGGTGGCGAGGCGCAGCGGATTCGTCTGGCCAGCCAGATTGGTGCCGGTCTTGTCGGCGTTCTGTACATCCTCGACGAGCCATCCATCGGCTTGCACCAGCGAGATAACGATCGACTGCTTGGCACACTCAAGCACCTGCGCGATATCGGCAACACGGTGATTGTGGTCGAGCACGATGAAGACGCGATTCGCTTGGCTGACTATGTCGTCGACATCGGCCCGGGCGCCGGTGTGCATGGCGGGCAAATCGTTGCCGAAGGTACGCCGGCCGAAGTCATGGCGCACCCGGACTCCCTGACCGGCAAATACCTGTCGGGCCGGGTGAAGATTGAAGTGCCGGCCAAACGTACGCCACGCAACAAGAAGCTGACCCTGTCGCTCAAGGGCGCACGCGGTAACAACCTGCGCAATGTCGACCTGGAAATTCCGATCGGCCTGCTGACTTGCGTCACCGGCGTGTCCGGTTCGGGCAAATCGACGCTGATCAATAACACGCTGTTCCCACTGAGCGCGACGGCTCTCAACGGCGCGACCACTCTGGAAGCGGCGGCGCACGACAGCATCAAAGGCCTGGAACATCTCGACAAAGTCGTCGATATCGATCAGAGCCCGATCGGTCGTACACCGCGCTCCAACCCGGCGACGTATACCGGGCTTTTCACGCCTATCCGTGAGCTGTTCGCCGGCGTACCTGAATCACGCTCGCGCGGCTACGGCCCGGGGCGTTTCTCGTTCAACGTCAAGGGCGGTCGCTGCGAAGCCTGCCAGGGCGATGGCCTGATCAAGGTGGAGATGCACTTCCTGCCGGACATCTACGTGCCGTGCGATGTGTGCAAGAGCAAGCGCTACAACCGCGAAACCCTCGAGATTAAATACAAGGGCAAGAGCATCCACGAAACCCTCGAGATGACCATCGAGGAAGCCCGGGTGTTCTTCGACGCGGTGCCAGCACTGGCGCGCAAGCTGCAGACGCTGATGGATGTTGGCCTGTCTTACATCAAGCTCGGGCAATCGGCGACTACGTTGTCCGGAGGTGAGGCGCAGCGGGTCAAGTTGTCTCGCGAGCTGTCCAAGCGCGATACCGGCAAGACCCTGTACATCCTCGATGAGCCAACCACCGGTTTGCACTTCGCGGATATTCAGCAATTGCTCGACGTACTGCATCGCCTGCGCGACCACGGCAACACTGTGGTGGTGATCGAGCACAACCTCGATGTGATCAAGACTGCCGACTGGCTGGTGGATCTAGGGCCGGAAGGTGGTTCAAAAGGTGGCCAGATCATTGCCACCGGCACGCCGGAGCAAGTGGCCGAGATGAAGCAATCTCACACTGGTCATTACCTCAAGCCATTGCTGATTCGCGATCGAGCTTAAACGCCTGACACGAAAAAGCCCCTGTCACTTCAACAGTGACAGGGGCTTTTTTGTATCCATTGCAATCAGGAAGCGTGGGATTGCAGGTAGTTTTCGAGACCGATCAGCTTGATCAGGCCCAACTGCTTTTCCAGCCAGTAGGTGTGATCTTCTTCGGTGTCGTTGAGCTGAACCCGCAGGATCTCACGGCTGACGTAGTCCTTGTGCTGTTCGCACAGCTCAATGCCTTTGCACAGGGCAGCGCGAACTTTGTATTCGAGGCGCAGATCCGCTTCAAGCATCTCCGGCACAGTGGTGCCGACATCCAGATCATCCGGACGCATGCGCGGCGCGCCTTCGAGCATCAGAATCCGGCGCATCAAAGCATCAGCGTGACCCGCTTCTTCTTCCATCTCGTGGTTGATTCGCTCGTAGAGCTTGGTGAACCCCCAGTCCTCATACATCCGCGAATGAACGAAATATTGATCACGCGCGGCCAGTTCGCCGGTCAGCAACGTGTTGAGGTAATCGATTACGTCTGGGTGGCCTTGCATCGCCCTACATCTCCCTACTTGAAAGTCTGTAGTTTGAACCAACCTGACTGGAAGGTCACCCGTTTCACGCAATAAAAGCGAAGATATTCTGAGAAAAGCAGCCTAAATAACGCAAAAACCGCCCAAATGAGGGCGGTTCTGCTTCTCGTTTAGACTTCGTTAAGCTGTACGTTGAGCAGCTTTGCGATTGCTTCTCCATACGCCGGGTCGGCGTTGTAGAAATGCTGCAACTGGCGGTCAACCACATCACTTGAAACGCCACCCATCGCACCGGCAATGTTGCTGACCAGCAACGCTTTCTGCTCGTCGCTCATCAAGCGGAAGAGTGCACCGGCGTGGCTGTAGTAATCGGTGTCTTCACGGTGATCGTAGCGATCGGCCGCGCCGCTCAGGGCCAGAGCAGGCTCAGCGTAGTGCGGAGCTTGTTTCGGCGATTCGATGTAGCTGTTTGGCTCGTAGTTAGGCGCAGCACCACCATTGCTGCCAAACGCCATCGAGCCGTCGCGCTGGTAAGTGTTGACTGGACTGCGCGGCGCATTCACTGGCAGTTGCTGGTGATTGGTGCCCACACGGTAGCGGTGTGCGTCGGCATAAGCGAATACGCGACCTTGCAGCATGCGGTCTGGCGATAGACCAACGCCTGGCACCATGTTGCTCGGGCCGAACGCGGCTTGCTCGACTTCCGCGAAGTAGTTCTGCGGGTTGCGGTTCAGTTCCAGTTCGCCGACTTCGATCAACGGGAACTCCTTCTGCGACCAGGTTTTGGTCACGTCGAACGGGTTCTCGTAATACGCTGCCGCCTGGGCTTCAGTCATGATCTGAATGCATACGCGCCATTTCGGGAAGTCACCGCGTTCAATCGCCTCGAACAGATCGCGCTGGGCGTAATCCGGATCGGTACCGGCAATACGAGCAGCATCCGCTGGTGCGAGGTTCTTGATGCCCTGTTTGGTCTTGTAGTGCCACTTCACCCAGTGACGCTCGCCTTGCGCGCTGATCAGGCTGTACGTGTGGCTGCCGAAGCCGTGCATGTGACGGTAGCCGTCCGGGATGCCCCGGTCGGAGAACAGAATGGTGACCTGGTGCAGCGCTTCAGGTGAATGCGACCAGAAGTCCCACATCATCTGCGCGCTTTTCAGATTGCTCTGCGGAAGGCGTTTTTGGGTGTGAATGAAATCAGGGAATTTCAGTGGATCACGGATGAAGAACACCGGCGTGTTGTTACCAACGATGTCCCAGTTACCTTCTTCGGTATAAAACTTAAGAGCGAAGCCGCGCGGATCACGCTCAGTGTCGGCAGAACCACGCTCACCCCCTACGGTGGAGAAACGCAGGAACGTCGGGGTTTGCTTGCCGACAGATTCAAACAGCTTGGCACTGGTGTACTCGGTTATGTCACGAGTCACGGTAAACGTGCCGTAAGCACCTGAGCCTTTGGCGTGTACACGACGCTCAGGGATGTTTTCACGATTGAAGTGGGCGAGCTTCTCGATAAGGTGAAAATCGTCGAGCAGCAGCGGGCCACGCGGGCCGGCGGAGCGAGAATTCTGGTTATCAGCGACAGGTGCGCCACTGGCGGTCGTAAGCGTTTTGATCTGGCTCATACGGTCTTCTTCCTCTGTCAGTCTTGAAACTGCCGGCTAATCGGCTTGCTGGGAAGTATCGATCATCCATGTGACACCTACAAATTCATTAACTTGCAGACATCGATAGATAATTACTAATTATGTTCCCCAGCACATAGTGCCAACAGAAAGGTGTCAGAAACTTGTACGAACAGCGCATTTTCTTGCAGGCACAAAAAACCGGGCACTAGGCCCGGTTCTTCGTTTCAGACTGACGTCTTACTCGGCGGATACAGCTTCACCAGCAGTAGCACGATCAACCAACTCGACGTACGCCATAGGCGCGTTGTCGCCAGCGCGGAAACCGCACTTGAGGATGCGCAGGTAGCCACCCTCACGGGTAGCGTAACGCTTGCCCAGGTCGTTGAAGAGCTTACCAACGATAGCTTTCGAACGAGTACGGTCGAAAGCCAGACGGCGGTTAGCCAGGCTGTCTGTCTTGGCCAGAGTGATCAGCGGCTCAGCAACGCGACGCAGTTCTTTGGCTTTTGGCAGTGTAGTTTTGATCAGCTCGTGCTCGAACAGCGACACCGCCATGTTTTGGAACATGGCCTTGCGGTGCGAGCTGGTGCGGCTCAGGTGACGACCACTTTTACGATGACGCATGGTTCATTCCTTACCAAACACTACGTTCGGTGATTACGACGATCAGGCAGTCGCCTTGTCGTCCTTCTTAAGACTTGCAGGCGGCCAGTTGTCGAGGCGCATGCCGAGGGACAGACCGCGGGAGGCCAGAACGTCCTTGATTTCAGTCAAGGATTTCTTGCCCAGGTTCGGAGTCTTCAACAGCTCTACTTCGGTACGCTGAATCAGGTCGCCGATGTAGTAGATGTTTTCCGCCTTAAGGCAGTTAGCCGAACGTACAGTCAGTTCCAGATCGTCAACCGGGCGAAGCAGGATCGGATCGATCTCGTCTTCCTGCTCGACAACCACTGGCTCACTGTCACCCTTGAGGTCGACGAACGCAGCCAACTGCTGTTGCAGGATGGTTGCAGCGCGGCGGATAGCCTCTTCAGGATCCAGAGTACCGTTGGTTTCCAGATCAATAACCAGCTTGTCCAGGTTGGTACGCTGTTCGACACGGGCGTTTTCCACCACGTATGCGATACGGCGAACCGGGCTGAACGAAGAGTCAAGCTGCAAGCGACCGATGCTGCGGCTTTCGTCTTCATCGCTCTGACGCGAGTCGGCTGGTTCATAACCACGACCACGAGCTACGGTGAGCTTCATGTTCAGGGCGCCGTTAGACGCCAGGTTAGCGATTACGTGATCGGGATTAACGATCTCGACATCATGATCCAGCTGAATATCGGCAGCGGTAACCACCCCCGAACCCTTCTTCGACAAGGTCAGCGTAACTTCGTCACGACCGTGCAGCTTGATGGCCAGACCTTTAAGGTTCAACAGGATTTCAATTACGTCTTCCTGTACACCTTCGATGGCGCTGTACTCGTGGAGCACACCGTCAATCTCGGCCTCGACTACTGCGCAGCCGGGCATTGAGGACAACAGGATGCGTCGCAGCGCGTTGCCCAGGGTGTGGCCAAAACCACGCTCGAGAGGCTCGAGAGTGATCTTGGCGCGGGTTGGACTGACAACCTGCACATCAATGTGGCGGGGTGTCAGGAACTCATTTACCGAAATCTGCATGGATGCACCTATTTTCTAGCCCTTACTTGGAGTAGAGCTCGACAATCAGGCTTTCGTTGATGTCGGCGGACAGATCACTGCGAGCAGGAACGTTCTTGAAAACGCCCGACTTCTTCTCAGTGTCTACTTCTACCCATTCTACGCGGCCACGTTGGGCACACAGATCGAGAGCTTGGACAATGCGAAGTTGGTTTTTTGCTTTCTCGCGAACTGCAACCACGTCACCAGCACGAACCTGATACGACGGAACGTTTACGGTCTGACCGTTAACGCTGATCGACTTGTGCGATACCAGCTGACGGGATTCGGCACGAGTCGAACCAAAGCCCATACGGTATACAACGTTGTCCAGACGGCATTCGAGCAGTTGCAGCAGGTTTTCACCGGTTGCACCTTTCTTGCCAGCAGCTTCTTTGTAGTAGCCGCTGAACTGACGCTCGAGAACGCCGTAGATACGACGGACCTTCTGCTTTTCACGCAGTTGGGTGCCGTAATCGGACTGGCGACCGCGGCGTTGGCCGTGGATACCAGGTGCTGCTTCAATGTTGCACTTCGATTCGATCGCGCGCACGCCGCTCTTCAGGAAGAGATCGGTGCCTTCGCGACGAGCGAGTTTGCATTTTGGACCAATGTAACGAGCCATTCTTTACAATCTCCTGGATTACACGCGGCGCTTCTTCGGCGGACGGCACCCGTTGTGCGGGATTGGCGTCACGTCGGTGATGCTGGCGATCTTGTAGCCACAGCCGTTCAAAGCGCGGACTGCGGATTCACGACCTGGACCTGGACCCTTGACGTTAACGTCGAGGTTTTTCAGGCCGTATTCCAGCGCAGCTTGACCAGCACGTTCAGCAGCTACTTGAGCAGCAAACGGGGTGGACTTGCGGGAACCGCGGAAACCCGAACCACCGGAGGTAGCCCAAGAAAGAGCGTTACCTTGACGGTCGGTAATGGTCACGATGGTGTTGTTAAAAGATGCATGGATGTGGGCGATGCCATCAACCACTGTCTTTTTAACTTTTTTACGAGGACGAGCAGCAGGTTTTGCCATGATTAAATTCCTGTCGATTCGCTGGGGCGATTACTTGCGGATCGGCTTACGCGGACCTTTACGGGTACGCGCGTTGGTCTTGGTACGCTGACCGCGTACTGGAAGACCGCGACGATGACGCAGACCGCGATAGCAACCGAGGTCCATCAAGCGCTTGATTTTCATGTTGATTTCGCGACGCAGATCACCTTCAGTGGTGAACTTCGCCACTTCGCCACGCAGCTGTTCAATTTGCTCGTCGCTCAGATCTTTGATCTTTGCTGCTGGGTTTACCCCAGTCACTGCACAGATCTTCTGCGCAGTAGTGCGACCAACACCATAGATGTAGGTCAGCGAGATAACAGTATGCTTGTTATCTGGAATGTTAACGCCTGCAATACGGGCCATTCAGTGGGACTCCAATTGACAGCTACCTACGCCCCGGAAGCCAAGAAATAGGGCGCGAGATAATATCGCTGTAATAACAAATAATCAACCCGGTAGCGCACTAGCTACCGGGCTTGAAGCACAATCACACTCAGCCTTGGCGCTGTTTGTGACGCGGTTCCGCGCTGCAAATTACTCGAACAACACCTTCGCGGCGAATAATCTTGCAGTTACGGCACAGCTTTTTCACCGATGCACGAACTTTCATCACCAACTCCTCGAACCTTATGGGTACTCAGCGCAACATGCCGCTGCCGTAACCCTTCAGGTTGGCTTTCTTCATCAGGGATTCGTACTGGTGCGAAACGAGGTGCGATTGTACTTGGGACATGAAGTCCATCACAACCACGACCACGATCAGCAACGAGGTCCCGCCAAGGTAGAACGGAACGTTTGCTGCAACCACCAGGAACTGGGGCAACAGGCACACGGCCGTCATGTAAAGAGCACCGAACATGGTCAAGCGGGTCAGAACGCCATCAATATAGCGCGCAGACTGCTCACCTGGACGGATGCCCGGAATAAAGGCACCGGACTTCTTCAGGTTTTCCGCTACGTCTTTCGGATTGAACATCAACGCCGTATAGAAGAAGCAGAAGAAAATAATCCCTGCACTAAACAGCAGAATATTCAACGGCTGACCAGGAGCGATCGACTGCGAGATGTCCTGCAACCAGCCCATACCTTCAGACTGACCGAACCAGGCACCCAACGAAGCCGGGAACAGCAAAATGCTGCTCGCGAAAATAGCCGGAATAACACCGGCCATGTTCACCTTAAGCGGCAAGTGGCTTGTCTGCGCAGCAAAAACCTTGCGGCCCTGCTGACGCTTGGCGTAGTGAACAGCAATACGACGCTGACCACGCTCAATGAACACCACAAAACCGATAATCGCTACTGCCAGCAAACCGATGGCAACCAAGGCGAAGATGTTGATATCACCCTGACGCGCAGACTCGAAAGACTGCCCGATTGCTCTCGGAAGACCGGCGACGATACCCGAAAAAATCAACATCGAGATACCGTTGCCTACACCACGCTCAGTAATCTGCTCACCCAGCCACATCATGAACATCGCACCAGCCACAAACGTGGATACCGCGACGAAATGGAAGCCAAAGTCACCAGTGAACGCAACGCCCTGCCCCGCCAGACCAATGGACATGCCAATGGCCTGAACGAGAGCGAGGACGACGGTGCCGTAGCGGGTGTACTGGCTGATCTTGCGACGGCCAGCTTCACCTTCCTTCTTCAACTGCTCCAGCTGCGGGCTGACGGCGGTCATCAGTTGCATGATGATCGATGCCGAAATGTACGGCATGATCCCCAGTGCAAAGATGCTCATCCGTTCCAGCGCGCCGCCGGAGAACATGTTGAACAAGCTAAGAATGGTCCCCTCATTCTGTCGAAACAGGTCTGCGAGTCGGTCCGGGTTGATACCTGGAACCGGGATGTGTGCGCCTATTCGGTAGACGATAATCGCCAGGAACAGAAAACGCAGACGAGCCCAGAGTTCAGACATACCGCCTTTGCCGAGCGCAGAGAGAGCACCTTGCTTAGCCATTTATTCCTCGAACTTGCCGCCAACTGCTTCGATAGCCGCACGCGCACCTTTGGTGGCGCCGATTCCCTTGCCGATAGTGACAGCGCGAGTCACTTCACCGGACAGCATGATTTTCACACGCTGTACGTTGACGTTGATCACGTTGGCATCTTTCAGGGACTGCACGGTGACGATGTCGCCTTCCACTTTAGCCAGCTCGGACAGACGCACTTCTGCGCGGTCCATGGCTTTCAGGGAAACGAAACCGAACTTCGGCAGGCGACGATGCAGCGGCTGTTGACCGCCTTCAAAGCCTGGAGCAATGGTGCCACCGGAGCGGGAGGTCTGACCTTTGTGACCACGGCCACCAGTCTTACCCAAACCGCTACCGATACCACGGCCCGGACGATGCTTTTCGCGACGGGAACCCGGCGCTGGACTCAGATCATTGAGTTTCATCGATTAACCCTCGACACGCAGCATGTAGTAAGCCTTGTTGATCATCCCGCGATTCTCGGGAGTATCCTGGACTTCTACAGTGTGACCGATGCGACGCAGACCCAGACCCTTAACGCACAATTTGTGGTTAGGGATGCGGCCGGTCATGCTTTTGATCAGCGTTACTTTAACGGTAGCCATGATCAGAAGATCTCCTTGACGCTTTTGCCACGCTTGGCGGCAATGGATTCAGGAGACTGCATTGCTTTCAAACCTTTGAAAGTGGCGTGAACCACGTTTACCGGGTTAGTCGAGCCGTAGCACTTGGCCAGAACGTTCTGAACGCCAGCAACTTCGAGGACAGCACGCATAGCGCCGCCAGCGATGATACCGGTACCTTCAGAAGCAGGCTGCATGTACACCTTCGAAGCGCCGTGAGCGGACTTCATTGCGTACTGCAGAGTGGTGCCGTTCAGATCAACTTGGATCATGTTGCGGCGAGCAGCTTCCATTGCCTTCTGGATCGCAGCAGGCACTTCACGCGACTTGCCACGGCCGAAGCCAACACGCCCTTTACCATCACCAACCACGGTCAACGCGGTGAAAGTGAAGATACGGCCGCCTTTAACGGTTTTGGCTACGCGGTTAACTTGAACCAGCTTCTCAATGTAGCCTTCGTCGCGCTTTTGGTCGTTATTTGACATAACTTAGAACTCCAGCCCAGCTTCACGAGCAGCATCAGCCAGCGCTTTCACGCGACCGTGGTACTTGAAGCCAGAGCGGTCGAAAGCCACTTGCGAGACGCCAGCGGCCTTAGCACGCGTAGCGACCAGCTGGCCAACCTTTGTGGCCGCGTCGATGTTGCCAGTGGCACCATCACGCAGTTCTTTATCCAAAGTCGAGGCGCTTGCCAGGACCTTGTTGCCGTCGGCCGAGATGACCTGGGCGTAGATGTGCTGCGACGAGCGGAACACGCAGAGACGCACGACTTCGAGTTCGTGCATTTTCAGGCGTGCTTTGCGAGCGCGACGCAGTCGAGTAACTTTTTTGTCGGTCATTTGCTATGCCCTACTTCTTCTTGGCTTCTTTACGACGGACGACTTCGTCCGCGTAGCGCACACCTTTGCCTTTGTACGGCTCTGGTGGACGGAAGTCGCGGATCTCAGCGGCCACTTGACCTACCAGCTGCTTGTCGATGCCCTTGATCAGGATATCGGTCTGGCTAGGAGTCTCAGCGGTGATGCCTTCCGGCAGTTCGTAATCCACTGGGTGCGAGAAGCCAAGGGCCAGGTTCAAAACCGTGCCTTTTGCTTGCGCTTTGTAACCAACACCGACCAGCTGGAGCTTGCGCTCGAAGCCTTGGCTTACGCCTTGGACCATGTTGTTTACCAACGCACGCGTGGTACCGGCCATTGCGCGAGTTTGTTGATCGCCATTGCGAGCAGCGAAACGCAGCTCACCAGCTTCTTCAACGATCTCAACGGACGAATGGATGTTCAGTTCAAGAGTACCCTTGGCACCCTTCACCGAAAGCTGTTGGCCTGCGAATTTTACTTCGACACCGGCTGGCAGCTTAACGGGGTTCTTAGCGACGCGAGACATGCTTATCCCCCCTTAGAACACAGTGCAAAGAACTTCGCCGCCGACACCGGCAGCGCGCGCAGCACGATCCGTCATCACACCTTTGTTGGTGGAGACGATAGACACGCCAAGACCGCCACGAACTTTCGGCAGATCTTCAACGGACTTGTACTGACGCAGGCCTGGACGACTAACGCGCTTCACTTCTTCGATAACCGGACGGCCTTCGAAGTACTTCAGCTCGATGGACAACGACGGCTTAGCGTCGGTGGTGATCTGAAAATCCGCGATGTAACCTTCGTCCTTCAGGACTTTTGCTACAGCCACCTTCAGCGTGGAAGACGGCATGCTTACGACAGACTTTTCAGCCATCTGGGCATTACGGATTCGAGTTAGCATGTCCGCTAACGGGTCCTGCATACTCATGGGCTAGACGCTCCTAATACAGAAAAATTAGCCTTGCGGCTACTACTTGTCGCCGAGAACTTCCGAGCATGAAAAACACGGGCTCAGGCGAGCCGGTCATTCTAGACACACCCCAGAAATGAATCAAGCCCCAAAAGGGGCTTGATTCAGATTCAAGGCCACCGATGGTCAGGTTCTTGCGAACCCGAACATCGAGACTTTGACAGCAATTACCAGCTGGCTTTAACCAGACCTGGTACGTCACCACGCATTGCAGCTTCACGCAGCTTGTTACGGCCAAGGCCGAACTTGCGGTAAACGCCGTGCGGACGACCAGTCAGGCGGCAACGGTTACGCATGCGCGAAGCGCTTGCGTCACGTGGTTGCTTCTGCAGAGCTACGGTAGCTTCCCAACGCGCTTCTGGACTTGCGTTCAGATCGACGATGATAGCTTTCAGCGCTGCACGCTTGGTGGCGTACTTGGCAACAGTGAGCTGACGCTTCAGCTCACGGTTTTTCATGCTCTTCTTGGCCATTTTCCTACTCCAATCAGTTGCGGAACGGGAATTTGAAAGCACGCAGCAGAGCGCGGCCTTCATCATCGTTCTTGGCAGTGGTGGTCAGGGTAATGTCCAGACCGCGGAGAGCATCGATCTTGTCGTAGTCGATTTCCGGGAAGATGATCTGCTCTTTCACGCCCATGCTGTAGTTACCACGACCATCGAAGGACTTGGCATTCAGGCCGCGGAAGTCGCGAACCCGAGGCAGGGAGATCGACAGCAGACGATCCAGGAACTCATACATACGCTCACGGCGCAGAGTCACCTTGACGCCGATCGGCCATCCTTCACGGACTTTAAAGCCAGCGATGGATTTACGAGCGTAGGTCACAACGACTTTTTGGCCGGTGATCTTTTCCAGGTCAGCAACAGCATGCTCGATGACTTTTTTGTCACCAACAGCTTCGCCCAGACCCATGTTCAGGGTGATTTTTGTAACGCGTGGAACTTCCATCACGTTCGAAAGCTTAAGTTCTTCCTTAAGCTTCGGTGCGATTTCCTTCCAGTAAATCTCTTTTAGTCGTGCCATGGTCTTCTACCTAGCAGTGTTCAAGCATCAACCGCTTTTTGGGTCGACTTGAAGACACGAATTTTCTTGCCGTCTTCTACTTTGAAACCAACGCGGTCAGCCTTGTTGGTTTCGCCGTTGAAAATGGCGACGTTAGAAGCGTCCAGTGGAGCTTCTTTTTCGACGATACCGCCTTGCACGCCCGACATCGGGTTAGGCTTGGTATGACGCTTAACCAGGTTCAGACCGCTAATAACCAGACGGTTATTAGCAAGAACCTTAAGCACCTTACCGCGCTTACCTTTGTCTTTGCCGGCGATCACGATGATCTCGTCGTCACGACGAATCTTTTGCATGTCGGATCTCCTTACAGCACTTCTGGGGCGAGCGAGACGATCTTCATGAACTTCTCAGTACGAAGTTCACGGGTCACTGGCCCAAAGATACGGGTGCCGATCGGCTCTTGCTTGTTGTTCAGAAGAACAGCAGCGTTGCCATCAAAGCGGATAATGGAGCCATCAGCACGACGTACGCCGTGACGAGTGCGGACTACAACAGCAGTCATCACTTGGCCTTTTTTCACTTTACCGCGAGGAATTGCTTCCTTCACGGTAACTTTGATGATGTCACCGATACCAGCGTAACGACGATGGGAGCCACCCAGCACCTTGATGCACATAACACGGCGAGCGCCGCTGTTATCGGCCACATCGAGCATGGATTGAGTCTGAATCATATAATTTCTCCGACCCCTAGTCCTTAGACTTCCACAGCGCGTTCGAGAACATCAACCAGCGCCCAAGACTTGGTCTTGGCCATAGGACGAGTTTCACGAATAGTGACTTTGTCGCCGATGTGGCACTGATTGGTTTCGTCGTGCGCGTGCAGCTTAGTCGAACGCTTAACGTATTTACCGTAGATCGGGTGCTTTACGCGACGCTCGATCAATACGGTGATGGTTTTGTCCATCTTGTCGCTGACAACACGGCCAGTCAGCGTACGGACAGTTTTTTCGGCTTCAGCCATGATCACTTACCTGCCTGCTGGTTGAGCACAGTCTTCACGCGAGCGATGTCACGCTTAACTTGCGAGAGCAGATGAGACTGCCCCAACTGGCCAGTTGCTTTCTGCATACGCAGATTGAACTGGTCGCGCAGCAAGCCGAGCAGTTGCTCGTTCAGCTGCTGTGCGGATTTTTCACGAAGTTCATTCGCTTTCATCACATCACCGTCCGTTTAACAAAGGCGGTGGCGAGCGGCAGCTTTGCAGCAGCCAGGGCAAAAGCCTCACGCGCCAGCTCTTCAGAAACACCCTCGATTTCATACAGGACTTTGCCTGGCTGAATCTGGGCAACCCAGTACTCCACACTACCCTTACCTTTACCCATACGAACTTCGAGGGGCTTTTTGGAAATAGGCTTGTCCGGGAATACACGGATCCAGATCTTGCCGCCACGTTTAACGTGACGGGTCAGAGCACGACGCGCTGACTCGATCTGACGAGCGGTGAGACGACCACGAGCTACAGACTTCAGCGCGAACTCGCCGAAGCTGACTTTGCTACCGCGCTGAGCCAGACCACGGTTGTGGCCTGTCATCTGCTTGCGGAACTTCGTACGCTTAGGTTGCAACATTTGGCGTACCCCTTACTTAGCAGCTTTTTTACGAGGCGCTGGTGCTTGTGGTTTCAGCTCTTCTTGGCGACCACCAATTACTTCGCCTTTGAAGATCCAAACCTTTACACCGATCACACCGTAAGTGGTGTGAGCTTCGTAGTTGGCATAGTCGATGTCGGCACGCAGGGTGTGCAATGGCACACGACCTTCGCGATACCATTCAGTACGTGCGATTTCAGCACCGCCGAGACGACCGCTCACTTGGATTTTGATGCCCTTGGCACCAATGCGCATGGCGTTCTGAACTGCGCGCTTCATAGCGCGACGGAACATTACACGACGCTCCAGCTGCTGAGCTACGCTCTGCGCAACCAGCATAC
Source organism: Pseudomonas sp. 43A (assembly GCF_013363935.1). Classification (NCBI taxonomy): domain Bacteria; kingdom Pseudomonadati; phylum Pseudomonadota; class Gammaproteobacteria; order Pseudomonadales; family Pseudomonadaceae; genus Pseudomonas; species Pseudomonas sp. 43A. The sequence goes on along the minus strand of NZ_CP054880.1, from coordinate 1,114,455 downwards.
CGTCGAGTTCCGGCTTGCGGATCTCTTCGATATTGATGTGCACAGGCACACCCATTTGCTTGGTCAGGTCCTGACGCAGTTTCTCAACATCTTCACCTTTCTTCCCGATAACGATACCTGGACGAGCGGTGTGGATGGTGATACGTGCAGTTTGGGCCGGACGATGGATATCGATACGGCTTACGGACGCGCTTTTTAGTTTGTCTTGGAGATACTCACGCACTTTCAGATCTGCGAACAAGTAGTCCGCATAAGTCCGACCGTCTGCGTACCAGACGGAGGTGTGCTCCTTGACGATTCCCAGGCGAATGCCAATGGGATGTACTTTCTGACCCATCTCTTCGACTCCGTTACTTGTCAGCAACCTTGACAGTGATATGGCAAGACCGCTTGACGATGCGATCAGCACGGCCTTTGGCACGTGGCATGATGCGCTTCAGCGAACGCCCTTCGTTGACGAAAACGGTGCTGACCTTCAGGTCATCAACGTCTGCGCCTTCGTTATGCTCGGCGTTGGCTACGGCCGACTCCAGCACTTTCTTCATGATCTCGGCGGCTTTCTTACTGCTGAAAGCCAACAAGTTGAGCGCTTCGCCCACCTTCTTCCCGCGGATCTGGTCGGCGACCAAGCGGGCTTTCTGGGCGGAGATTCGAGCGCCCGACAACTTAGCGGCTACTTCCATTTCCTAACCCCTTAACGCTTGGCTTTCTTGTCAGCCACGTGCCCGCGATAGTTGCGGGTACCGGCGAACTCGCCCAGTTTGTGGCCGACCATGTCTTCGTTAACGAGAACTGGGACGTGCTGACGACCGTTGTGTACTGCGATGGTCAGACCGACCATTTGTGGCAGGATCATCGAACGACGCGACCAAGTCTTAATTGGTTTGCGATCGTTCTTTTCCGCCGCCACTTCGATCTTCTTCAGTAGGTGAAGATCAATAAAAGGACCTTTTTTCAGAGAACGTGGCACTGTCGTATCCCTCTATTTACTTGCGACGACGGACGATCATTTTGTCGGTACGCTTATTACCACGAGTCTTCGCGCCCTTAGTCGGGAAGCCCCATGGCGATACCGGATGACGACCACCAGAGGTACGACCTTCACCACCACCATGTGGGTGGTCAACCGGGTTCATGGCAACACCACGAACGGTTGGGCGAACGCCACGCCAGCGCTTGGCACCAGCTTTACCCAGCGAACGCAGGCTGTGCTCGGAGTTCGAGACTTCGCCCAGGGTCGCACGGCATTCAGCCAGGACTTTACGCATTTCACCGGAACGCAGACGCAGGGTAACGTAAACGCCTTCACGAGCGATCAGCTGAGCCGAAGCACCAGCGGAACGAGCGATCTGTGCGCCTTTACCTGGCTTCAGTTCGATGCCGTGTACGGTAGAACCAACTGGAATGTTGCGCAGTTGCAGAGCGTTGCCTGGCTTGATTGGAGCCAGAGCGCCTGCGATCAGCTGGTCGCCAGCACTCACGCCTTTAGGGGCGATGATGTAGCGGCGCTCGCCGTCTGCGTAGCACAGCAGTGCGATGTGAGCAGTACGGTTTGGATCGTATTCGATACGCTCGACAGTGGCGACGATGCCATCTTTGTCGTTGCGACGGAAATCGACCATACGATAATGCTGCTTATGACCACCACCGATGTGACGCGTGGTAATACGGCCATTGTTGTTACGACCACCAGTCTTCGATTTTTTCTCGAGCAGCGGTGCGTGAGGAGCGCCTTTATGCAGCTCCTGGTTGACCACCTTGACCACAAAACGGCGGCCAGGGGAAGTCGGTTTGCATTTAACGATTGCCATGATGCACCCCTTCCTTACTCAGCACTGCTGCTGAAATCGAGATCTTGGCCTGGCTGAAGGGAGATAACTGCCTTCTTCCAGTCATTACGCTTGCCCAGACCGCGAGCAGTGCGCTTGCTCTTACCCAGAACATTCAGGGTAGTGACGCGCTCTACTTTCACGCTGAACAGGCTTTCGACGGCCTTCTTGATTTCCAGCTTGGTTGCGTCAGTAGCAACCTTGAAAACGAACTGGCCTTTCTTGTCTGCCAGAACCGTAGCCTTCTCGGAAACGTGCGGGCCAAGCAGAACTTTAAATACGCGTTCCTGGTTCATCCCAGCAGCTCCTCGAATTTCTTCACGGCCGACACGGTGATCAACACCTTGTCGTATGCGATCAGACTAACTGGATCGGAACCTTGAACGTCACGTACATCTACGTGCGGCAGGTTACGAGCAGCCAGGTACAGGTTCTGATCAACAGCGTCCGACACGATCAAAACGTCGGTCAGGCTCATGTTGTTCAGCTTGCCCAGCAGATCTTTGGTTTTCGGAGTTTCAACAGCGAAATCCTGAACCACGACCAGACGATCAGTACGCACCAGCTCAGCAAGGATGGAACGCATTGCTGCGCGATACATCTTCTTGTTCAGCTTCTGAGAGTGATCCTGTGGACGTGCTGCAAAAGTGGTACCGCCGCCACGCCAGATTGGGCTACGGATAGTACCGGCACGAGCACGGCCAGTACCTTTCTGACGCCATGGGCGCTTACCGCCACCACGAACGTCGGAACGGGTCTTTTGCTGCTTGGTACCTTGACGGCCGCCAGCCATGTAGGCCACGACTGCTTGGTGAACCAGCGTCTCGTTGAATTCGCCGCCAAATGTCAGTTCGGAAACTTCGATCGCTTGAGCGTCATTTACATTTAATTGCATGTCAGCTTCCCCTTAACCGCGAGCCTTGGCTGCTGGACGTACAACCAGGTTGCCGCCAGTAGCGCCAGGAACAGCACCCTTGACCAACAACAGATTGCGTTCAGCGTCCACGCGCACTACTTCCAGGGACTGCACGGTCACGCGCTCAGCGCCCATATGACCGGACATTTTCTTGCCCTTGAATACACGACCAGGAGTCTGGCACTGGCCGATAGAGCCTGGGACGCGGTGGGATACGGAGTTACCGTGGGTGTTATCTTGCCCGCGGAAATTCCAACGCTTGATCGTACCCTGGAAGCCTTTACCTTTGGACTGACCGGTTACATCAACCAGTTGACCAGCGGCGAAGATTTCAGCGTTGATCAGATCGCCAGCCTGGTACTCGCCTTCTTCAAGACGGAATTCCATGGTAGTGCGACCAGCGGCAACGTTCGCTTTAGCGAAGTGGCCAGCCTGAGCTGCTGTTACACGCGAAGCACGACGCTCGCCGACAGTGACTTGCACTGCACGATAGCCATCGGTCTCTTCAGTTTTGAACTGGGTGACGCGATTCGGCTCGATCTCAATGACCGTGACCGGAATGGAGACACCTTCTTCGGTGAAAATACGGGTCATACCGCATTTACGACCGACTACACCAATAGTCATGTTGTAAACCTCATGAGTGTACGGGGCTTTCACCCGCTATGGCCGCCCATTTCAGAGCGTTACACGACTAAGACCGAGTCTTAGCCGAGGCTGATCTGCACTTCCACACCGGCCGCAAGATCAAGCTTCATAAGAGCATCAACGGTTTTATCCGTTGGCTGGACGATGTCCAGAACGCGCTTATGAGTGCGGATTTCGTACTGGTCGCGCGCGTCTTTGTTGACGTGCGGAGAAACCAGAACGGTGAACCGCTCTTTACGGGTAGGCAGTGGAATTGGACCACGCACTTGAGCACCAGTACGTTTCGCGGTTTCCACGATTTCCTGGGTTGATTGGTCGATCAGGCGATGGTCGAAAGCCTTCAACCTGATACGGATTTGCTGATTTTGCATTGGATTTCAGACTCCGGCTGCTATTCCCACCGAGCGCAATACGCCCGTTAAAAGGAGGCGCAATTCTATAGACGCCCCAGATAGGTGTCAACCCAATAAAAAAGCCCCCGCTGAGCGGGGGCTTTTTCAAGTCAACAAGCAAACTCTATAAAAGAGATTACTCGATGATTTTGGCTACGACGCCAGCGCCGACGGTACGACCGCCTTCACGAATAGCGAAACGCAGACCGTCTTCCATCGCGATGGTTTTGATCAGGGTAACAGTCATCTGAATGTTGTCACCTGGCATTACCATTTCAACGCCTTCTGGCAGCTCGCAGTTACCAGTCACGTCAGTAGTACGGAAGTAGAACTGTGGACGGTAGCCTTTGAAGAACGGAGTGTGACGACCGCCTTCTTCCTTGCTCAGAACGTAAACTTCTGCGGTGAACTTGGTGTGCGGCTTAACCGAACCCGGCTTAACCAGAACCTGACCACGCTCAACGTCGTCACGCTTGGTACCACGCAGCAGAACGCCGCAGTTCTCGCCAGCACGACCTTCGTCGAGCAGCTTGCGGAACATTTCAACACCGGTGCAAGTAGTAACGGTGGTGTCACGCAGACCAACGATTTCCAGCGGATCCTGAACGCGAACGATACCGCGCTCGATACGACCAGTCACAACAGTACCGCGACCCGAGATCGAGAATACGTCTTCGATTGGCATCAGGAACGGCTTGTCGATCATACGAACTGGTTCTGGGATGTAGGCATCCAGAGTCTCTACCAGCTTCTTGACAGCGGTAGTGCCCATTTCGTTGTCGTCTTTGCCTTCCAGCGCCATACGAGCCGAACCGATGATGATTGGAGTGTCATCGCCCGGGAAGTCGTAGGTGGACAGCAGGTCGCGAACTTCCATCTCAACCAGTTCCAGCAGCTCTGCGTCGTCTACCAGGTCAGCCTTGTTCAGGAAAACCACGATGTACGGAACGCCTACCTGACGGGACAGCAGGATGTGCTCACGGGTTTGTGGCATCGGACCATCAGCGGCCGAGCAAACCAGAATAGCGCCGTCCATTTGAGCAGCACCGGTGATCATGTTCTTCACATAGTCAGCGTGACCTGGGCAGTCAACGTGAGCGTAGTGACGGATCTTCGAGTTGTACTCAACGTGTGCGGTGTTAATGGTGATACCGCGAGCTTTTTCTTCTGGCGCGCTGTCGATCTTGTCGAAATCAACGATTGCGGAACCGAAAACTTCGGAGCAAACGCGAGTCAGAGCAGCAGTCAGAGTGGTTTTACCGTGGTCAACGTGACCGATGGTGCCAACGTTGACGTGCGGTAGGGAACGATCAAATTTTTCTTTAGCCACGACAATTAACTCCTAGCCTAAAGGGGCTGAATCAGCCTTGTTTTTTGGTTACGGATTCGACGATGTGCGACGGAGCCGTATCGTATTTTTTGAATTCCATAGAGTAGCTTGCGCGACCCTGGGACATGGAGCGAACGTCGGTCGCATAACCGAACATCTCACCCAGTGGAACTTCGGCACGGATAACCTTGCCGGACACTGTGTCTTCCATACCCTGGATCATGCCGCGACGACGGTTAAGGTCGCCCATCACATCACCCATATAGTCTTCAGGCGTAACAACCTCTACAGCCATGATCGGCTCAAGCAACTCACCACCGCCCTTCTGGGCCAGTTGCTTGGTCGCCATGGAGGCAGCCACTTTAAACGCCATCTCGTTGGAGTCGACGTCGTGGTAAGAACCATCGAACACGGTAGCCTTCAGGCCGATCAGCGGATAGCCGGCAACAACGCCGTTCTTCATCTGCTCTTCGATACCCTTCTGGATAGCCGGGATGTATTCCTTAGGAACCACACCACCTACAACTTCGTTCACGAATTGCAGACCTTCCTGACCTTCGTCAGCAGGAGCAAAACGGATCCAGCAGTGGCCGAACTGACCACGACCGCCGGATTGACGAACGAACTTGCCTTCGATTTCACAGTTCTTCGTGATGCGCTCACGATACGAAACCTGAGGCTTGCCGATGTTGGCTTCGACGTTGAACTCACGGCGCATCCGGTCAACCAGGATGTCCAGGTGCAGTTCGCCCATGCCGGAGATGATCGTTTGACCAGTCTCTTCATCAGTTTTAACGCGGAAAGACGGGTCTTCCTGAGCAAGTTTGCCCAGTGCGATACCCATTTTTTCCTGGTCATCCTTGGTCTTAGGCTCTACGGCAACCGAAATAACCGGCTCCGGGAAGTCCATGCGAACCAGGATGATTGGCTTGTCAGCGTTGCAGAGGGTTTCACCAGTGGTGACGTCCTTCATGCCGATCAGGGCCGCGATGTCGCCAGCGCGCACTTCCTTGATCTCTTCACGGGCGTTTGCGTGCATTTGCACCATACGACCCACGCGCTCTTTCTTGCCTTTAACCGAGTTGATCACGCCGTCGCCGGAGTTCAACACGCCCGAGTAAACGCGGACGAAGGTCAAAGTACCCACGAATGGGTCGGTAGCGATCTTGAACGCCAGAGCCGAGAACGGCTCCGCATCGTCTGCATGACGCTCCAGCTCGATTTCCTCGTTATCCGGGTCAGTACCCTTGATAGCAGGAATGTCGGTCGGTGCAGGCAGGAAGTCGATAACGGCGTCGAGAACCAGGGGAACGCCCTTGTTCTTGAACGAAGAACCGCAAACAGCCAGAACGATTTCGCCGGCGATAGTACGCTGACGCAAAGCAGCTTTGATCTCTTCGATCGACAGCTCTTCGCCTTCCAGGTACTTGTTCATCAGCTCTTCGTTGGCTTCAGCAGCAGCTTCGACCATGTTGTTGCGCCACTCTTCAGCCAGCTCTTGGAGCTCAGCAGGAATGTCCTTGCGAACAGGAACCATACCTTTGTCAGAGTCGTTCCAGTAGACAGCTTGCATGCTGATCAGATCGATCTGACCCTGGAAGTTGTCTTCGGAACCGATCGCCAACTGGATCGGCACCGGAGTGTGACCCAGACGCTGCTTGATCTGACCGATCACGCGCAGGAAGTTAGCGCCAGCACGGTCCATCTTGTTTACGTAAACAAGACGAGGAACGCCGTATTTGTTGGCTTGACGCCATACGGTTTCCGACTGAGGCTCAACACCCGAAGTACCGCAGAACACAACGACAGCGCCGTCGAGTACGCGCAGGGAACGCTCAACTTCAATAGTGAAGTCAACGTGGCCCGGGGTATCGATTACGTTGAAGCGGTGCTCATCCTTGTACTGCTTCTCGGAACCTTTCCAGAAGGCGGTGATGGCAGCAGAAGTAATGGTAATACCACGCTCCTGCTCCTGCACCATCCAGTCTGTGGTCGCGGCGCCATCATGCACCTCGCCCATTTTGTGACTTTTGCCGGTGTAAAAAAGGACGCGCTCGGTGGTGGTGGTTTTACCAGCATCCACGTGAGCGACGATACCGATGTTACGGTAGCGGCTAATCGGAGTAGTACGAGCCATAAAGCCCTCGCAAAATTAGTGAAGCTAAAATTAGAAGCGGTAGTGCGAGAAAGCTTTGTTGGCTTCAGCCATACGGTGCACGTCTTCACGCTTCTTAACAGCAGCACCTTTACCTTCAGCAGCATCCAGCAGTTCGCCAGCCAAACGCAGAGCCATAGACTTCTCGCCACGCTTACGGGCGAAGTCTACCAACCAGCGCATTGCCAGAGCGTTACGACGGGAAGGACGAACCTCGACCGGAACCTGGTAAGTAGCACCACCAACGCGGCGCGACTTCACTTCGACCAGCGGAGCGATGGCGTCGAGTGCTTTTTCGAAGAGTTCCAGGGGATCGGTGCCAGCCTTACGGGTCGCAACGGTTTCCAGGGCACCATAAACGATACGCTCGGCAACGGCTTTCTTGCCGCTTTCCATAACGTGGTTCATGAATTTGGCGAGGATCTGGCTTCCGTATTTCGGATCGTCCAGAATCTCACGCTTTGCTGCTACGCGACGTCTTGGCATGATAAGCCCTCAAGCGGTCTTCAGGTTAGCTCGGGACAGATCCAATGGATGCGTGCCCGACCTTACTCTTATCGACTCAATAAAATGAAAATCTGCAAAACGGCCGATTACTTCGGACGCTTGGTACCGTACTTCGAACGACCCTGGTTACGACCTTTAACGCCGGAAGTATCCAAGGAGCCGCGAACGGTGTGGTAACGAACACCTGGCAAGTCTTTTACACGACCGCCGCGGATCAGTACCACGCTGTGCTCTTGCAGGTTGTGACCTTCACCACCGATGTACGAGGAAACCTCGAAACCGTTGGTCAGGCGCACACGGCATACTTTACGCAGTGCCGAGTTAGGTTTTTTCGGCGTAGTGGTGTACACACGGGTGCACACGCCACGACGTTGCGGGCAGTTCTGCAGCGCAGGTACGTCGGATTTCTCGACGATACGCTTACGCGGCTGACGTACCAGCTGGTTGATAGTTGCCATCTACTAGCTCCACTGTTGTCTTGCGACGCTATTGTCTTGCAAGAAAAGCAAAATGGCAGGAACGAATTCCCGCCAAATTTAGGGGATCAAGAGTCTAAAGAGGATCTTGTCCCCAGTCAAGGCAAGGCCCCGACCTCCCCGCCCGTCGAACCTTGACAATATGTCTCGATTCGACGAACGGAGCGATCAGGGCCTTACGCTCATTTATCGCAGAACTCAGTTACCGCTCGAGTTCAGCGCTTCGGTCAGTGCAGCTTCCACTTCACTGGCGCTTACGCGCAACGGCTTGTCTGCTTCACGACGACGCTTGCGCTCGCTGTGATATGCCAGGCCGGTACCTGCCGGGATCAGACGACCCACGACCACGTTTTCTTTCAGGCCGCGCAGGTAATCGCGCTTGCCGGTGACTGCCGCTTCGGTCAGTACGCGGGTGGTTTCCTGGAAGGAAGCCGCCGAGATGAACGATTCGGTGGACAACGACGCCTTGGTGATACCCAACAGAACGCGAGTGTACTTGGAGACGAACTTGTCTTCGCCGCCCAGACGCTCGTTCTCTACCAGTACGTGAGTCAGTTCCATCTGGTCGCCCTTGATGAAACTCGAATCGCCGGATTCAGCGATTTCAACTTTACGCAGCATCTGACGCAGGATGGTCTCGATGTGCTTATCGTTGATCTTCACGCCTTGCAGACGGTAAACGTCCTGGATCTCGTTGACGATGTACTTGGCCAGCGCGCTTACACCCAGCAGACGCAGGATGTCGTGCGGATCGCTTGGGCCGTCGGAGATAACTTCGCCGCGGTTTACCTGTTCGCCTTCGAACACGTTCAGGTGACGCCACTTCGGAATCAGCTCCTCGTACGGATCGGAACCGTCGTTCGGGGTAATGACCAGACGGCGCTTGCCTTTGGTCTCTTTACCGAACGCGATGGTGCCGCTGACTTCAGCCAGAATCGACGCTTCTTTCGGACGACGGGCTTCGAACAAGTCGGCAACACGCGGCAGACCACCGGTGATGTCGCGAGTCTTCGAAGTTTCTTGCGGGATACGCGCGATAACATCACCGATCGCGATCTTCGCACCGTCCGCAACACCGACCAGGGCGTTGGCTGGCAGGAAGTACTGAGCGATAACGTCAGTGCCTGGCAGCAACAGATCCTTGCCGTTGTCGTCAACCATCTTCACTGCTGGACGGATTTCTTTGCCCGCAGCTGGACGATCTTTCGCGTCGAGTACTTCAATGTTGGTCATACCGGTCAATTCGTCAGTCTGACGCTTGATCGTGATGCCTTCTTCCATGCCCACGTAGGTCACGGTACCTTTCATTTCGGTAACGATCGGGTGAGTGTGCGGATCCCACTTGGCCACGATTGCGCCAGCGTCGACCTTGTCACCTTCTTTAACCGAAATCACAGCACCGTACGGCAGCTTGTAACGCTCACGCTCACGACCGAAGTCATCAGCGATGGCCAGCTCACCGGAACGGGACACAGCAACCAGGTGACCATCCACTCGCTCAACATGCTTCAGGTTGTGCAGACGGACGGTACCGCCATTCTTCACCTGAACGCTGTCGGCTGCGGAAGTACGGCTTGCCGCACCACCGATGTGGAACGTACGCATCGTCAGCTGGGTACCCGGCTCACCGATGGACTGGGCAGCGATAACGCCGACCGCTTCACCGATGTTCACCTGGTGACCACGAGCCAGATCACGGCCGTAGCACTTGGCGCAAATGCCATAGCGGGTTTCGCAGCTGATCGGCGAACGCACGATCACTTCGTCGATGCTGTTCAGCTCGATGAACTCAACCCACTTCTCGTCAACCAGAGTACCGGCCGGAACGATAACGTCCTCGGTGCCTGGCTTGAATACGTCACGGGCAATAACACGACCCAATACGCGCTCACCCAACGGCTCTACAACGTCACCGCCTTCAATGTGCGGAGTCATCAGCAGACCGTGTTCGGTGCCGCAATCGATCTCGGTTACAACCAGATCCTGCGCCACGTCTACCAGACGACGAGTCAGGTAACCGGAGTTCGCAGTTTTCAACGCGGTATCCGCCAGACCTTTACGAGCACCGTGAGTCGAGATGAAGTACTGAAGTACGCTCAAACCTTCACGGAAGTTCGCAGTAATCGGCGTTTCGATGATGGAACCGTCCGGCTTGGCCATCAGACCACGCATACCGGCCAGCTGACGAATCTGTGCTGCGGAACCCCGCGCACCCGAGTCGGCCATCATGTACATCGAGTTGAAAGACTCTTGATCGACCTCAACGCCGTGACGGTCGATAACCTTCTCTTTCGAGAGGTTGGCCATCATTGCCTTGGAAACTTCGTCGTTCGCTTTCGACCAAAGGTCGATCACTTTGTTGTACTTCTCGCCCTGGGTTACCAGGCCGGAGGCGTACTGGCTCTCGATCTCTTTCACTTCGTCGGTGGCTGCACCGATGATGCGGGCTTTCTCGTCCGGGATAACGAAGTCGTTAACACCGATGGAAACGCCGGAGATGGTCGAGTAAGCGAAACCGGTGTACATCAACTGGTCAGCGAAGATCACGGTCTCTTTCAAACCAACCACGCGGTAGCACTGGTTGATCAGTTTGGAGATCGCCTTTTTCTTCATCGGCAGGTTGACGACGTCGTACGACAGACCTTTTGGCACAACCTGGAACAGCAGCGCACGGCCGACAGTGGTGTCGACGATACGGGTGCCGCTTACGCTGTTGCCGTCACGGTCGTTGACGGTTTCGTTGATACGAACTTTAACCTTGGCGTGCAGTGCGGCTTCGCCGGCACGGAACACACGGTCAACTTCCTGCAGATCCGCAAATACACGACCTTCGCCTTTGGCGTTGATCGCTTCACGAGTCATGTAGTACAGACCCAATACAACGTCCTGCGACGGAACGATGATTGGCTCACCGTTGGCTGGCGACAGAATGTTGTTGGTCGACATCATCAACGCACGCGCTTCCAGCTGGGCTTCCAGTGTCAGCGGTACGTGCACGGCCATTTGGTCGCCGTCGAAGTCGGCGTTGTACGCGGCGCAGACCAGAGGGTGCAGCTGGATAGCCTTACCTTCGATCAGTACCGGTTCAAACGCCTGGATACCCAGACGGTGAAGGGTCGGTGCACGGTTGAGAAGAACCGGGTGTTCGCGAATCACTTCAGCGAGAACGTCCCAAACCTCTGGCAGTTCGCGCTCGACCATTTTCTTGGCCGCTTTGATGGTGGTCGCGAGACCACGCATTTCCAGCTTGCCGAAAATGAACGGTTTGAACAGCTCGAGAGCCATCTTCTTCGGCAGACCGCACTGGTGCAGACGCAGGGTCGGGCCTACGGTAATTACCGAACGACCGGAGTAGTCAACACGCTTACCGAGCAAGTTCTGACGGAAACGACCTTGCTTACCCTTGATCATGTCAGCCAGGGATTTCAGAGGACGCTTGTTCGAACCGGTGATAGCGCGGCCACGACGACCGTTGTCGAGCAGAGCATCGACAGCTTCCTGCAACATACGCTTTTCGTTGCGCACGATGATGTCCGGAGCGGACAGATCCAGCAGGCGCTTCAAACGGTTGTTACGGTTGATCACTCGACGATACAGATCGTTGAGGTCGGAAGTCGCGAAACGACCGCCGTCCAGCGGGACCAGTGGACGCAGATCTGGCGGCAGAACCGGCAGAACGGTCAGCACCATCCACTCTGGCAGGTTGCCGGAACCCTGGAAGGCTTCCATCAACTTCAGACGCTTGGACAGCTTCTTGATCTTGGTTTCGGAGTTGGTTTGCGGAATTTCTTCGCGCAGACGGCCAATCTCGTGTTCCAGGTCGATAGCGTGCAGCAGTTCACGGACAGCTTCAGCACCCATACGGGCATCGAAGTCATCACCGAACTCTTCCAGCGCTTCGAAGTACTGCTCGTCGTTCAGCAGCTGACCTTTTTCAAGGGTGGTCATGCCTGGATCGATAACGACATAGCTCTCGAAGTAGAGAACGCGTTCGATATCACGCAGGGTCATGTCCATCAGCAAGCCGATACGGGACGGCAGCGATTTCAGGAACCAGATGTGGGCAACCGGCGAAGCCAGTTCGATGTGCGCCATGCGCTCACGACGAACCTTGGCCAGTGCAACTTCAACGCCGCACTTCTCGCAGATCACACCACGGTGCTTCAAGCGCTTGTACTTACCGCACAGGCACTCGTAATCCTTTACCGGGCCAAAGATCTTGGCGCAGAACAGACCGTCACGCTCAGGTTTGAACGTACGGTAGTTGATGGTTTCCGGCTTTTTAACTTCACCGAACGACCATGAGCGGATCATCTCAGGCGAGGCCAATCCGATACGGATGGCGTCGAACTCTTCGACTTGACCCTGGTTTTTCAGCAAATTCAGTAGGTCTTTCAAGGCCTTTCCTCCTGGCGGAGCAGAGAGCGGGCAATCCTGCCCCGCTCTCGATTCGCGTCACGTGTTATTCGGTTTCCAGATCGATATCGATGCCGAGGGAACGAATTTCCTTGATCAACACGTTGAAGGACTCGGGCATGCCCGGCTCCATACGGTGATCGCCATCCACGATGTTTTTGTACATCTTGGTACGGCCGTTCACATCGTCCGACTTCACTGTGAGCATTTCTTGCAGAGTGTAAGCAGCACCGTATGCTTCCAGTGCCCAGACCTCCATCTCCCCGAAACGCTGACCACCGAACTGCGCCTTACCACCCAGCGGCTGCTGGGTAACCAGGCTGTACGAACCGGTAGAACGCGCGTGCATCTTGTCGTCTACCAAGTGGTTCAGCTTCAGCATGTACATGTAGCCAACGGTAACTGGACGCTCGAACTTGTTGCCGGTACGGCCGTCAGTCAGCTGCATCTGGCCGCTTTCCGGCAGGTCTGCCAGTTTCAGCATGGCCTTGATTTCGCTTTCCTTGGCGCCGTCGAACACTGGAGTGGCCATTGGAACGCCGCCACGCAGGTTCTTCGCCAGATCCAGGATTTCCTGATCGGAGAAGCTGTCCAGATCTTCGTTACGACCGCCGATCTGGTTGTAGATCTCGTCCAGGAAGGTACGCAGCTCAGCGACTTTACGCTGCTCTTCGACCATCCGGTTGATCTTCTCGCCCAGACCTTTGGCCGCGAGGCCCAGGTGGGTTTCAAGGATCTGACCAACGTTCATACGCGAAGGTACGCCCAGCGGGTTGAGGACGACGTCGACCGGGGTGCCATTGGCATCGTGCGGCATGTCTTCAACCGGCATGATCACAGAGACCACACCTTTGTTACCGTGACGACCGGCCATCTTGTCGCCCGGCTGGATGCGGCGACGGATTGCCAGGTAAACCTTGACGATTTTCAGCACGCCTGGAGCCAGGTCATCGCCCTGCTGCAGTTTGCGCTTCTTGTCTTCGAACTTGTCGTCCAGCAGACGGCGGCGATCAACGATGTAGGCCTGAGCCTTCTCGAGCTGCTCGTTAAGAGCATCTTCAGCCATGCGCAGTTTGAACCACTGACCATGCTCAAGACCGTCGAGTACTTCGTCGGTGATGTCCTGACCTTTCTTCAGACCTGCGCCGCCTTCAGCCTTATGGCCTACCAGAGCGGAACGCAGACGTTCGAAAGTCGCGCCTTCAACGATACGGAACTCTTCGTTCAGATCCTTGCGGATCTCGTCGAGCTGAGTCTTCTCGATCGACAGTGCACGAGCATCACGCTCAACGCCGTCACGGGTGAAGACCTGTACGTCGATGACAGTACCCTTGGTACCGGTAGGTACGCGCAGGGAAGTGTCTTTAACGTCGCTGGCTTTCTCACCGAAGATTGCACGCAGCAGTTTTTCTTCCGGAGTCAGTTGGGTCTCGCCTTTCGGAGTGACCTTACCCACCAGGATGTCGCCTGCGCCAACTTCAGCACCTACATAAACGATACCGGCTTCGTCCAGTTTGTTCAGTGCAGCTTCACCCACGTTCGGGATGTCTGCAGTGATCTCTTCAGGCCCAAGCTTGGTGTCACGGGCCACACAGGTCAGTTCCTGGATGTGGATCGTGGTGAAACGATCTTCCTGAACCACACGCTCGGACAGGCAGATGGAGTCTTCGAAGTTGAAGCCGTTCCATGCCATGAACGCGATGCGCATGTTCTGACCCAGCGCCAGTTCACCCATGTCGGTGGACGGGCCGTCGGCCATGATGTCGCTACGCTGAACGCGATCACCCTTGCTCACCAGCGGACGCTGGTTGATGCAGGTGTTCTGGTTCGAGCGGGTGTATTTGGTCAGGTTGTAGATGTCGACACCAGCTTCGCCGGTTTCAACTTCGTCATCAGCAACACGAACCACGATACGGCTGGCGTCGACGGAGTCGATCACGCCACCACGACGAGCCACGACGCAAACGCCGGAGTCACGGGCTACGTTACGCTCCATGCCGGTACCTACCAGCGGCTTGTCAGCGCGCAAGGTTGGTACAGCTTGACGCTGCATGTTCGAACCCATCAACGCACGGTTGGCGTCGTCGTGCTCGAGGAACGGAATCAGCGACGCAGCAACCGAAACTACCTGCTTCGGCGAAACGTCCATCAAGGTGACTTCTTCAGGCGCCTTGACGGTGAACTCGTTCAGGTGACGTACAGCTACCAGTTCGTCGATCAGGACTTTCTGGTCGTTCATGGTCGCCGAAGCCTGCGCGATCACGTGATCGGCTTCTTCAATAGCGGACAGGAACACGATCTCGTCAGTGACCACACCCTCTTTCACCACGCGGTACGGGCTTTCCAGGAAGCCGTACTGGTTGGTGCGAGCGTAAGCAGCCAGGGAGTTGATCAGACCGATGTTCGGACCTTCCGGCGTTTCAATCGGGCATACGCGACCGTAGTGAGTCGGGTGTACGTCACGAACTTCAAAGCCGGCGCGCTCACGAGTCAGACCGCCAGGGCCGAGTGCGGAGACACGACGCTTGTGGGTGATCTCGGACAGCGGGTTGTTCTGGTCCATGAACTGCGAGAGCTGGCTGGAACCGAAGAACTCTTTCACCGCCGCAGCCACTGGCTTGGCGTTGATCAGGTCTTGCGGCATCAGGCCTTCGCTTTCAGCCATCGACAGACGCTCTTTGACCGCACGTTCAACACGTACCAGGCCAACGCGGAACTGGTTCTCGGCCATTTCGCCTACGCAGCGAACACGACGGTTACCCAGGTGGTCGATGTCATCGACGATGCCTTTACCGTTACGGATGTCGACCAGAGTCTTCAATACCGCGACGATGTCTTCCTTGCACAGCACACCCGAACCTTCGATCTCGGTACGACCGATACGACGGTTGAACTTCATCCGGCCGACCGCAGACAGGTCATAGCGCTCAGGGCTGAAGAACAGGTTGTTGAACAGGGTTTCGGCAGCGTCTTTGGTTGGCGGCTCGCCTGGACGCATCATGCGATAGATCTCGACCAGCGCTTCCAATTGGTTGCTGGTGGAGTCGATCTTCAGAGTGTCGGAGACGAACGGACCGCAGTCGATATCGTTGGTGTACAGAGTTTCGATGCGAACAACACCAGCCTTGGCAATTTTTGCCAGGACTTCAGTGTTCAGCTCGGTGTTGCACTCTGCCAGGATTTCACCGGTAGCCGGGTGCACGATGACCTTGGCGGTAGTACGGCCCAGGACGTAGTCCAGAGGTACTTCCAGAGTCTTGATGCCGGCTTTTTCGATCTGGTTGATGTGGCGCGCAGTAATACGGCGGCCCGCTTCAACAATGACCTTGCCCTTCTCGTCCTGAATGTCCAGAACTGCAATTTCACCACGCAGACGCGAAGCAATCAGTTCCAGGCTGAGGGTTTCGCCGCTCAGCTTGAAGACGTTGGTGGTGTAGAACGCGTCCAGCACTTCTTCAGTGGTGTAACCGAGCGCGCGCAGCAGTACCGATGCCGGCAGCTTGCGACGACGGTCGATACGCACGAACACGCAGTCTTTCGGGTCGAACTCGAAGTCCAGCCACGAACCGCGGTAAGGAATGATGCGCGCGGAGTACAGCAGTTTGCCGGAGCTATGCGTCTTGCCGCGGTCGTGGTCGAAGAACACGCCCGGGGAACGGTGCAGCTGGGAAACGATTACACGCTCGGTACCGTTGATTACGAAGGTACCGTTCTCAGTCATCAGGGGAATTTCACCCATGTAGACTTCTTGCTCTTTGATGTCCTTGATCGCTTTGTTCGACGATTCTTTGTCGAAAATGATCAGGCGCACTTTTACCCGCAAAGGTACGGCGAAAGTTACACCGCGCAATACGCATTCTTTGACATCAAATGCCGGTTCGCCCAGGCGATAACCGACGTACTCCAGCGCAGCATTGCCGGAGTAGCTGATGATCGGGAAAACGGATTTGAAGGCCGCATGCAGGCCCACGTCGCGGAACTGATCTTTAGTCGCTCCCGCTTGCAAGAATTCACGATACGAATCCAGCTGGATGGCCAGGAGGTAAGGCACATCCATGACGTCCGGCAACTTGCTAAAGTCCTTGCGGATACGTTTTTTCTCAGTATATGAGTAAGCCATCAGCGTTCCCCAGCTTGGTCACCTGCTTGTTTGGCCCCTCCCGACGGGAGCAGCCAGAAAATCGTGCAAACCCCATGGTTTGCTCCACCGCATCGGGTGGTTACAGCGCCCTTATCAGCACCGACCCAGTCGGCTGCCAATAACGGAAAAAGGCCGGTGGCAAGAGCCACCAGCCATCAGCCTGTCGCTTGACGCTCGGGCTGGAGGAGCAAAGTCGATACTTATTTCAGTTCGACTTTAGCGCCTGCTTCTTCCAGCTTCTTCTTGGCGTCTTCAGCAGCTTCTTTCGAAACGCCTTCAGCTACAACCTGAGGAGCGCCGTCTACTTTCTCTTTGGCTTCTTTCAGGCCCAGACCGGTCAGTTCACGAACTGCCTTGATCACGTTAACCTTCTTCTCGCCAGCTTCCAGCAGAACAACGTTGAACTCGGTTTGCTCTTCAACAACAGCGGCAGCAGCAGCTGGACCAGCCGAAGCAGCAGCAGCGGTAACACCGAAGGTTTCTTCCATCGCTTTGATCAGCTCAACGATTTCCACTACGGATTTCTGGCCGATTGCTTCGATGATTTGTTCGTTAGTCAGAGACATGACTCAATTCCTGAATTGGGGGACGGCCTACGCGACCATCGAAATAAACAAAAAACGCGAGAAGTTGACGAGCCTTAGGCTGCAGCAGCTTCTTTCTGGTCGCGAATTGCCGCCAGAGTACGAGCCAATTTGCTGGTAGCGCCTTGAATCACGCTCATCAGCTGAGAAATTGCTTCGTCACGGGTCGGCAGAGTTGCCAGTACGTCGATCTGATTAGCTGCGAGGAACTTGCCCTCGAACGCAGCTGCCTTGATCTCGAACTTGTCCTGACCCTTGGCAAACTCTTTGAAAATACGAGCAGCAGCGCCCGGATGTTCGTTCGAGAATGCAATCAGGGTCGGGCCGGTGAACACGTCGTTGAGGACACTGTATTGAGTGTCAGCAACAGCGCGCTTGAGCAGGGTGTTACGTACAACACGTACGTAAACGCCAGCTTCACGAGCCTCTTTACGGAGTCCGGTCATTGCGCCTACTGTTACGCCACGTGCATCAACCACGACAGCGGACAGAGCGACTTTGGCAGCCTCGTTGACTTCAGCGACGATGGCCTTCTTGTCTTCGAGATTAATTGCCACGGGTTTAACTCCTGCTTGTTACCGTTTCATTCGATCGAAACCGAATGTCGTTTTGGTGTCTGATTCGGTAAGGAACCGGGAGCACCATCTGCGTAGGCTTATGGTTTAAGACTTGCGTCGCCTACGGTCTTGGATAGCCCCCGCCAGGCAGGGACCCCAATCTTTCAATTGGCGCGAACCATCGCGCCAACCTTTGTCTTACGCGTCCAGCGAGCTCTGGTCGATGACCAGACCTGGGCCCATAGTGGTGCTCAGGGTAACGCGCTTGACGTAGATACCTTTCGAAGAAGCTGGCTTGATACGCTTCAGATCAGCGATCAGGGCTTCAACGTTTTCCTTCAGCTTGACGGCGTCGAAGCCCATCTTGCCAACGGAAGTGTGAATGATGCCGTTTTTGTCGGTGCGATAACGAACCTGACCAGCTTTAGCGTTCTTAACCGCGGTAGCTACGTCTGGAGTTACGGTACCAACCTTAGGGTTAGGCATCAGACCACGTGGACCAAGGATCTGACCCAACTGACCTACAACGCGCATGGCATCCGGGGATGCGATCACTACGTCATAGTTCAGGTCGCCGCCTTTCATTTCGGCAGCCAGGTCGTCCATACCTACACGGTCAGCGCCGGCAGCCAGAGCGGCCTCAGCAGCTGGACCCTGGGTGAACACAGCAACGCGAACAGTCTTGCCAGTGCCGTGCGGCAGCACAGTAGCGCTACGAACAACCTGGTCGGATTTACGCGGGTCTACACCCAGGTTTACAGCAATGTCGAACGACTCGCTGAACTTGACAGTCGACAGCTCAGCCAGCAGGGCAGCGGCGTCTACAATGTTGTAGGCCTTGCCTGCTTCGATTTTGCCGGCGATAGCCTTTTGACGCTTGGTCAGCTTAGCCATTACACACCCTCCACGTTAAGGCCCATGCTACGAGCAGAACCGGCGATAGTACGCACGGCTGCATCCATATCAGCTGCAGTCAGATCCGCGTTTTTGGTTTTCGCGATTTCTTCCAGCTGAGCACGGGTAACGGTGCCAACCTTAACGGTGTTCGGACGAGCGGAACCGCTGGTCAGACCGGCCGCCTTCTTCAGCAGAACCGAAGCAGGGGTGGATTTTGTTTCGAAAGTGAAGCTACGGTCGCTGTAGACAGTGATGATCACTGGAGTCGGCAGACCAGCTTCCAGACCCTGAGTACGGGCGTTGAAAGCTTTGCAGAATTCCATGATGTTCACGCCGTGCTGACCCAGAGCAGGACCAACAGGTGGGCTTGGGTTAGCCTGAGCGGCCTTCACTTGCAGCTTGATGTAAGCGGTAATTTTCTTGGCCATGAGGCACTCCAATTACGGGTTCGAACGCCTCGAAAGGCTCCCCGGTTACTTGCGCGTTTATCCCAGTGACGACAAAACCCCACAGCCTAGGGCTGCGGGGTTGGGATGCTTGTTCAGTTAGACCTTTTCGACCTGACTGAACTCCAACTCTACCGGAGTAGAGCGACCGAAAATAAGCACAGCCACTTGGATCCGGCTCTTTTCGTAATTAACTTCTTCAACAACGCCATTGAAATCAGCAAATGGACCGTCATTGACTCGCACAGTTTCGCCTGGCTCGAAGAGAGTCTTCGGCTTCGGCTTGTCGCTACCATCAGCAACACGACGCAGAATTGCTTCCGCCTCTTTATCGGTGATCGGCGCAGGCTTATCAGCGGTACCGCCGATGAAACCCATCACCCGAGGAGTATCCTTGACCAAGTGCCAAGTACCCTCGTTCATATCCATCTGAACCAGCACGTAGCCTGGAAAGAACTTGCGTTCGCTTTTGCGCTTCTGGCCATTACGCATTTCAACCACTTCTTCAGTGGGAACCAGAATCTCGCCGAAGCCATCTTCCATGCCAGCCAGCTTTACGCGCTCGACCAGCGAGCGCATCACATGCTTCTCGTAACCCGAGTAAGCATGCACAACATACCAACGCTTAGCCACGGGACACCCTTAGCCGACAATCAAGGAAACAAGCCAACCGAGCAGGGAATCAAGACCCCACAACAGCAACGCCATAACCAAAACAACAGCCACCACAATCAGGGTGGTCTGCGTGGTTTCTTGGCGAGTTGGCCACACGACTTTACGAATCTCGGTGCGAGCTTCCTTAACCAGTACAAAGAAAGACTTGCCCTTCGCAGTCTGCAGGCCTACAAAGGCAGCTACAGCAGCAATGGCAAGCAATGCGAGTACACGGTACAGGATCGGCGAAGCAGAGTAATACTGATTGCCAACAACGCCAACAACCACCAAAGCGACAACTACAAGCCACTTGAGCAGATCGAAGCGAGAGCCTTGAGCTTCAGCTTTAGGAGTCATCTATGAAGATCCTGTGAAAAGAAAGCCAGACACACCGAGTGAATCTGGCAGGTCAGGAGGGAATCGAACCCCCAACCTACGGTTTTGGAGACCGTCGCTCTGCCAATTGAGCTACTGACCTAAAACAAAATCAGGCCGACCATTATGCCGGCCCGAAAAATACATTACAACCACTTACTCGATGATTTTAGCTACGACGCCAGCGCCGACGGTACGACCGCCTTCACGGATAGCGAAACGCAGACCATCTTCCATCGCGATGGTTTTGATCAGGGTAACAGTCATCTGAATGTTGTCACCTGGCATTACCATTTCAACGCCTTCTGGCAGCTCGCAGTTACCAGTCACGTCAGTAGTACGGAAGTAGAACTGTGGACGGTAGCCTTTGAAGAACGGAGTGTGACGACCGCCTTCTTCCTTGCTCAGAACGTAAACTTCTGCGGTGAACTTGGTGTGCGGCTTAACCGAACCCGGCTTAACCAGAACCTGACCACGCTCAACGTCGTCACGCTTGGTACCACGCAGCAGAACGCCGCAGTTCTCGCCAGCACGACCCTCGTCAAGCAGCTTGCGGAACATTTCAACACCGGTACAAGTAGTAACGGTGGTGTCACGCAGACCAACGATTTCCAGCGGATCCTGAACGCGAACGATACCGCGCTCGATACGACCAGTCACAACAGTACCGCGACCCGAGATCGAGAAAACGTCTTCGATTGGCATCAGGAACGGCTTGTCGATCATACGAACTGGTTCTGGGATGTAGGCATCCAGAGTCTCTACCAGCTTCTTGACAGCGGTAGTGCCCATTTCGTTGTCGTCTTTGCCTTCCAGCGCCATACGAGCCGAACCGATGATGATTGGAGTGTCATCGCCCGGGAAGTCGTAGGTGGACAGCAGGTCGCGAACTTCCATCTCAACCAGCTCCAGCAGCTCTGCGTCGTCTACCAGGTCAGCCTTGTTCAGGAAAACCACGATGTACGGAACGCCTACCTGACGGGACAGCAGGATGTGCTCACGGGTTTGCGGCATCGGACCATCAGCGGCCGAGCAAACCAGAATAGCGCCGTCCATTTGAGCAGCACCGGTGATCATGTTCTTCACATAGTCAGCGTGACCTGGGCAGTCAACGTGAGCGTAGTGACGGATCTTCGAGTTGTACTCAACGTGTGCGGTGTTGATGGTGATACCGCGAGCTTTTTCTTCTGGCGCGCTGTCGATCTTGTCGAAATCAACGATTGCAGAACCGAAAACCTCGGAGCAAACGCGAGTCAGAGCAGCAGTCAGAGTGGTTTTACCGTGGTCAACGTGACCAATGGTCCCAACGTTGACGTGGGGCAGGGAACGATCAAATTTTTCCTTAGCCATCGATATCACCCTCAACAGAAGAAATTAGACAAACAATATCAGCCATTAAAACAAAGGCAGATATTTTCATATCTGCCTTGTTATATGGAGCTCTTGAGCGGATTTGAACCGCTGACCTCACCCTTACCAAGGGTGTGCTCTACCAACTGAGCTACAAGAGCAAAACACTTTGCACAACCTGCAAACTTGGAGCGGGTAGCGGGAATCGAACCCGCATCATCAGCTTGGAAGGCTGAGGTTCTACCACTAAACTATACCCGCGGAGCCTGCAGCTCACGCTTAAATCTGGTGGAGGGAGAAGGATTCGAACCTTCGAAGTCGTAGACGTCAGATTTACAGTCTGATCCCTTTGGCCGCTCGGGAACCCCTCCTAATCAGGCCGGCATTCTATACTATGCCAAACCCCTGTCAAGCATTTTCTCATTTAAAAACCTGAGGTTAGCTGCGTTGACATCGCCTCACTTTGAATCCCCGTTTAGGTCTTCGCTGTGGAGCGGGCGCCATTCTATGCAAACTATTCAGCAGGTGCAACCCCCTCACACAGCATTATTTTATGTTTTAACTCATTGAATTCGTTGGAAAGGTTTTGTAGCTGCGCGTCACCCAACAAACGCTGGCTCTGAGGCGCGACAGACAACCAATAACCGACCCCAACAGCATCCTTCAACGAAGATTGCACATCGACCCCCATATCAGTCAAACGCTGCCGAAGGGCCAAAAGCGACTCCTGCCGGGAAAAACCACCAAGAAACAGACACTCTTGCCGTCGCCCCCCTCGCCCTTCTCGAACATCACCTGTCGTTTCGCTAAGCAAGCGAATGTCTTGCTGGGAACCTCGATACAAACTGAGAGGCGTTACATCCTTTGCCCGCAAGGGCGCCTCCTGCTGATGCCAGACATAATAGAAAATATTCAGAACAAGAAGCAGGAGGAACAACCAACGCATACAAACCTCAGGAAAAAGGACATGCCATAGCCAACCCTACAAACACCAGGTCGGGAACGACTCGGGCTTCGGGCGCGACATCTGCGACCAATTCAGCATCACCACCAGTTATAAAGACTGCAAAGTCTCGCCCCCAGTAGGCGCGCGCCATTTCCAGCTGCGTCAGTACGAAACCTCGCAACATCAATAAACACCCGCGCTCTACCGCCTCTACGGTGGTCCGCCCGGGTGCGTTGCTGGAGAGCGCGCGCTCGGCAGCAAGATCCCCATAGCGAATCTTGCGAGTATGAGTACGTAACTGATTCCGCATCAAAGGCATCCCAGGACAAATAAAGCCCCCAAGATGCTCGCCATTAGCAGCAATAAAATCGGCAGTTACCGCCGTCCCGAAATCGAGCACCAAACAGGCGCCGCCGGATGCGAGATGAAACCCGCCAAGCATCGCCAACCATCGATCAAGCCCTAGACGTTCATAGTCTTGATAGCCATTTTTGACACCCGACATTTCACGAGCTGACTGCGCTCGCACCACCGAAACACCGAACTCCCGCTCGATCGCGTCGATTAATGCATCAGTTTCCTCCGCAGTCCTGACACTGACCACGCGACAATTGCGCAGCAATAGCCCATCAAGGGATCTCAAACTGTCAAGCAACGCCAGATCAGAGTCGACAACCCCCTCAGAAAAGAGAGCCCCGGGCGCAGCCTTTAGTACTCGCCACTTAATAAAGCTGTTCCCGCAGTCGAGCTCAAGAATCATCACGCAACCTCAGACTCAGCTCACCACCACTAAAAACTTTCTCCACGCCATCCACCCTCAGGCGCAGCGCACCCTGACTATCTATTCCGACCACAACACCATCTACCTGGCTTGAACCCGCAATCAATGAAACCGAGCGATCTTGCCACAAATGATTCGCCTCCCACTCCGCCTGAAGAACCGAAAAGCCCTCCATCTGGTGACGCTGAATGTAAGCGTTTAACTGCTTACTCAACTCAGCCACCAAGGCGTTGCGATCACTGCTTCGGCCAGATTCAAGCCGGATAGAAGTCCATTGCTGGTCGACCTCATCAGCCAACTGCATATTCACATTGATGCCGATCCCTAGCACCACATGGCAAACATCTGCTGGATCCCCAACGAGCTCAAGGAGAATGCCGGCGATTTTCTTGTTGCCTACCAAGACATCGTTGGGCCACTTCAATCCAGCACCTGGCACGCCAAAATTCCGCAGAGCCTGTAAGACAGCCAACCCCACAACCAGACTCAAACCCTCGAGCTGACGCATTCCACCATCGATACGCAGGACAAGACTGTAATAGAGATTTTCAGCAAACGGGCTCACCCATTTGCGACCTCTTCTTCCACGCCCAGAGACTTGTCGCTCCGCGAGCACCAAAAAGGGCGCCAGACTCCCTTGGCCGATCGCACGCAAAGCCTCAGCGTTTGTCGAGTCGACCGAATCCAGTACGGTCACCGGCCAAAGTGGCGCAATTGCCGATATCGCCAGAGAGTCGAGAAGCGTCAATGGTGCGGCCAATTGATATCCCCGACCCCGCACTTTATGGATAGACAAACCAAGCTCAGCTTCAAGATGCTGAAGTTGCTTCCATACCGCACTTCGACTTATTCCCAGGGCAGCCCCCAAATCCTGACCAGAATGGAATCGACCATCCTTCAGAAGGTTCAACAACGTCAACATGCAGGTCTCGCCTCACAATGAGGCCCGAATAATAGCCATGCCCCGGGCCGTTGCATAGAAATCAAGGAAATGCTTTTTTGCGGGCAAAACAAAACCCCAACTGCTTTCGCAATTGGGGTTTCGGAATTTAATCTTGACGATGACCTACTCTCACATGGGGAAACCCCACACTACCATCGGCGATGCATCGTTTCACTGCTGAGTTCGGGATGGGATCAGGTGGTTCCAACGCTCTATGGTCGTCAAGAAATTCGGGTACCGAATCGTGGCCAGTTGGCCTCGCTTCAGCAAATTGGGTATGTGACAGCTTTCGGTGTTTGTGAACATCGAACTTTCGGTTCGTTTCGTCTTCACACACCGCAATCTGGCTTTTAAGCGCAAATTGCTTGGGTGTTATATGGTCAAGCCTCACGGGCAATTAGTATTGGTTAGCTCAACGCCTCACAGCGCTTACACACCCAACCTATCAACGTCGTAGTCTTCGACGGCCCTTCAGGGAACTCAAGGTTCCAGTGAGATCTCATCTTGAGGCAAGTTTCCCGCTTAGATGCTTTCAGCGGTTATCTTTCCCGAACATAGCTACCCGGCAATGCCACTGGCGTGACAACCGGAACACCAGAGGTTCGTCCACTCCGGTCCTCTCGTACTAGGAGCAGCCCCTCTCAAATCTCAAACGTCCACGGCAGATAGGGACCGAACTGTCTCACGACGTTCTAAACCCAGCTCGCGTACCACTTTAAATGGCGAACAGCCATACCCTTGGGACCGGCTTCAGCCCCAGGATGTGATGAGCCGACATCGAGGTGCCAAACACCGCCGTCGATATGAACTCTTGGGCGGTATCAGCCTGTTATCCCCGGAGTACCTTTTATCCGTTGAGCGATGGCCCTTCCATACAGAACCACCGGATCACTAAGACCTACTTTCGTACCTGCTCGACGTGTCTGTCTCGCAGTCAAGCGCGCTTTTGCCTTTATACTCTACGACCGATTTCCGACCGGTCTGAGCGCACCTTCGTACTCCTCCGTTACTCTTTAGGAGGAGACCGCCCCAGTCAAACTACCCACCATACACTGTCCTCGATCCGGATAACGGACCTGAGTTAGAACCTCAAAGTTGCCAGGGTGGTATTTCAAGGATGGCTCCACGCGAACTGGCGTCCACGCTTCAAAGCCTCCCACCTATCCTACACAAGCAAATTCAAAGTCCAGTGCAAAGCTATAGTAAAGGTTCACGGGGTCTTTCCGTCTAGCCGCGGATACACTGCATCTTCACAGCGATTTCAATTTCACTGAGTCTCGGGTGGAGACAGCGCCGCCATCGTTACGCCATTCGTGCAGGTCGGAACTTACCCGACAAGGAATTTCGCTACCTTAGGACCGTTATAGTTACGGCCGCCGTTTACCGGGGCTTCGATCAAGAGCTTCGCGTTAGCTAACCCCATCAATTAACCTTCCGGCACCGGGCAGGCGTCACACCCTATACGTCCACTTTCGTGTTTGCAGAGTGCTGTGTTTTTAATAAACAGTCGCAGCGGCCTGGTATCTTCGACCGGCATGAGCTTACGGAGCAAGTCCTTCACCCTCACCGGCGCACCTTCTCCCGAAGTTACGGTGCCATTTTGCCTAGTTCCTTCACCCGAGTTCTCTCAAGCGCCTTGGTATTCTCTACCCAACCACCTGTGTCGGTTTGGGGTACGGTTCCTGGTTACCTGAAGCTTAGAAGCTTTTCTTGGAAGCATGGCATCAACCACTTCGTCACCCAAAGGGTAACTCGTCATCAGCTCTCGGCCTTAAGATCCCGGATTTACCTAAGATCTCAGCCTACCACCTTAAACTTGGACAACCAACGCCAAGCTGGCCTAGCCTTCTCCGTCCCTCCATCGCAATAACCAGAAGTACAGGAATATTAACCTGTTTTCCATCGACTACGCTTTTCAGCCTCGCCTTAGGGACCGACTAACCCTGCGTCGATTAACGTTGCGCAGGAAACCTTGGTCTTTCGGCGTGGGTGTTTTTCACACCCATTGTCGTTACTCATGTCAGCATTCGCACTTCTGATACCTCCAGCAAGCTTCTCAACTCACCTTCACAGGCTTACAGAACGCTCCTCTACCGCATCATCCGAAGATGATACCCGTAGCTTCGGTGTATGGTTTGAGCCCCGTTACATCTTCCGCGCAGGCCGACTCGACTAGTGAGCTATTACGCTTTCTTTAAAGGGTGGCTGCTTCTAAGCCAACCTCCTAGCTGTCTAAGCCTTCCCACATCGTTTCCCACTTAACCATAACTTTGGGACCTTAGCTGACGGTCTGGGTTGTTTCCCTTTTCACGACGGACGTTAGCACCCGCCGTGTGTCTCCCATGCTCGGCACTTGTAGGTATTCGGAGTTTGCATCGGTTTGGTAAGTCGGGA
This sequence comes from Pseudomonas sp. 43A, assembly GCF_013363935.1. Taxonomy (NCBI): domain Bacteria; kingdom Pseudomonadati; phylum Pseudomonadota; class Gammaproteobacteria; order Pseudomonadales; family Pseudomonadaceae; genus Pseudomonas; species Pseudomonas sp. 43A. Next base: position 1,087,718 of record NZ_CP054880.1, on the reverse strand, counting down.
TGACCCCCTAGCCGAAACAGTGCTCTACCCCCTACAGTGATACATGAGGCGCTACCTAAATAGCTTTCGAGGAGAACCAGCTATCTCCGAGCTTGATTAGCCTTTCACTCCGATCCACAGGTCATCCGCTAACTTTTCAACGGTAGTCGGTTCGGTCCTCCAGTTAGTGTTACCCAACCTTCAACCTGCCCATGGATAGATCGCCCGGTTTCGGGTCTATTCCCAGCGACTAGACGCCCTATTAAGACTCGCTTTCGCTACGCCTCCCCTATTCGGTTAAGCTCGCCACTGAAAATAAGTCGCTGACCCATTATACAAAAGGTACGCAGTCACAGAACAAAGTCTGCTCCCACTGCTTGTACGCATACGGTTTCAGGATCTATTTCACTCCCCTCTCCGGGGTTCTTTTCGCCTTTCCCTCACGGTACTAGTTCACTATCGGTCAGTCAGTAGTATTTAGCCTTGGAGGATGGTCCCCCCATATTCAGACAAAGTTTCTCGTGCTCCGTCCTACTCGATTTCATGACCAAGAGATTTTCGCGTACAGGGCTATCACCCACTATGGCCGCACTTTCCAGAGCGTTCCGCTAATCTCAAAGCCACTTAAGGGCTAGTCCCCGTTCGCTCGCCACTACTAAGGGAATCTCGGTTGATTTCTTTTCCTCAGGGTACTTAGATGTTTCAGTTCCCCTGGTTCGCCTCTTGCACCTATGTATTCAGTACAAGATAACCATCTTATGATGGCTGGGTTCCCCCATTCAGACATCTCCGGATCAAAGTCTGTTTGCCGACTCCCCGAAGCTTTTCGCAGGCTACCACGTCTTTCATCGCCTCTGACTGCCAAGGCATCCACCGTATGCGCTTCTTCACTTGACCATATAACCCCAAGCAATCTGGTTATACTGTGAAGACGACATTCGCCGAAAATTCGAATTTCTCAACTAAGAGAACTCACAAATTTTACCTTAGCCTGATCCGTTACCAGTGAAAGTAACGTTCAGTCTATCTTTCTATCACATACCCAAATTTTTAAAGAACGAACTAGTCAAAGACTAGAAATCAACATTCACCATCATCACAATGGAATGCTCATTTCTAAGCTTTCAAACTTCAGAAGCAGTAGTGGTGGAGCCAAGCGGGATCGAACCGCTGACCTCCTGCGTGCAAGGCAGGCGCTCTCCCAGCTGAGCTATGGCCCCGTATCTCTACAGGTATTTCCCACACAAAATTGGTGGGTCTGGGCAGATTCGAACTGCCGACCTCACCCTTATCAGGGGTGCGCTCTAACCAACTGAGCTACAGACCCAATTTCGGGCTGCTTCTTTCGTCTTCTTCAATGAATCAAGCAATTCGTGTGGGAACTTATGGAGCAGCTGATGTCGTCGATTAAGGAGGTGATCCAGCCGCAGGTTCCCCTACGGCTACCTTGTTACGACTTCACCCCAGTCATGAATCACACCGTGGTAACCGTCCTCCCGAAGGTTAGACTAGCTACTTCTGGTGCAACCCACTCCCATGGTGTGACGGGCGGTGTGTACAAGGCCCGGGAACGTATTCACCGTGACATTCTGATTCACGATTACTAGCGATTCCGACTTCACGCAGTCGAGTTGCAGACTGCGATCCGGACTACGATCGGTTTTATGGGATTAGCTCCACCTCGCGGCTTGGCAACCCTTTGTACCGACCATTGTAGCACGTGTGTAGCCCAGGCCGTAAGGGCCATGATGACTTGACGTCATCCCCACCTTCCTCCGGTTTGTCACCGGCAGTCTCCTTAGAGTGCCCACCATGACGTGCTGGTAACTAAGGACAAGGGTTGCGCTCGTTACGGGACTTAACCCAACATCTCACGACACGAGCTGACGACAGCCATGCAGCACCTGTCTCAATGTTCCCGAAGGCACCAATCCATCTCTGGAAAGTTCATTGGATGTCAAGGCCTGGTAAGGTTCTTCGCGTTGCTTCGAATTAAACCACATGCTCCACCGCTTGTGCGGGCCCCCGTCAATTCATTTGAGTTTTAACCTTGCGGCCGTACTCCCCAGGCGGTCAACTTAATGCGTTAGCTGCGCCACTAAGAGCTCAAGGCTCCCAACGGCTAGTTGACATCGTTTACGGCGTGGACTACCAGGGTATCTAATCCTGTTTGCTCCCCACGCTTTCGCACCTCAGTGTCAGTATCAGTCCAGGTGGTCGCCTTCGCCACTGGTGTTCCTTCCTATATCTACGCATTTCACCGCTACACAGGAAATTCCACCACCCTCTACCATACTCTAGCTTGTCAGTTTTGAATGCAGTTCCCAGGTTGAGCCCGGGGATTTCACATCCAACTTAACAAACCACCTACGCGCGCTTTACGCCCAGTAATTCCGATTAACGCTTGCACCCTCTGTATTACCGCGGCTGCTGGCACAGAGTTAGCCGGTGCTTATTCTGTCGGTAACGTCAAAACAGCAACGTATTAAGTTACTGCCCTTCCTCCCAACTTAAAGTGCTTTACAATCCGAAGACCTTCTTCACACACGCGGCATGGCTGGATCAGGCTTTCGCCCATTGTCCAATATTCCCCACTGCTGCCTCCCGTAGGAGTCTGGACCGTGTCTCAGTTCCAGTGTGACTGATCATCCTCTCAGACCAGTTACGGATCGTCGCCTTGGTGAGCCATTACCTCACCAACTAGCTAATCCGACCTAGGCTCATCTGATAGCGCAAGGCCCGAAGGTCCCCTGCTTTCTCCCGTAGGACGTATGCGGTATTAGCGTTCCTTTCGAAACGTTGTCCCCCACTACCAGGCAGATTCCTAGGCATTACTCACCCGTCCGCCGCTGAATCCAGGAGCAAGCTCCTCTCATCCGCTCGACTTGCATGTGTTAGGCCTGCCGCCAGCGTTCAATCTGAGCCATGATCAAACTCTTCAGTTCAAACATCTTTGGGTTTTTAAGAAACCCTAAACTTGGCTCAGCAATCGTTGGTTACATCTTTGATTTCTCGCGGAGTAACTTGTGATGCTGATAATCTTGTTGACTATCAGTCTGACTCCACAAGCACCCACACGAATTGCTTGATTCAGTTGTTAAAGAGCGGTTGGTTAAGATCTTTCGTCTCAACCGAGGCGCGCATTCTACAGCAGCCTCATTTGCTGTCAAGTGATTATTTTCAGAAGCTTTCGAAGAATTCTTCAACAACTTCAACCACTTGCGCTTCCGATCTCTCGTCAGCGGGAGGCGAATTCTACAGCGTTACACGCTGCTGTCAACACCTCTTTTTCAACTTCCTTTTGGCTTCGATGACCTGAAGCAACCTGCTGCCGAAAATTACATAACTCATTGAATCTCAAGGAGTTTTCCGTTTCGACTGCGCCGGAAGTGGGGCGAATTATAGACATCTGAAATCTGCCGTCAACACCTATTTTCATAATTCTGTCACATCGGTCAAAAAACCCCGAAAACACGAAGGCCGACCCAGAGGGGTCGGCCTTCGTTGCATCGCCCTTCTACTTACAAGCTAGGGAACGCGAACTGCGAAGCCTCATGGCTGGCACGCTGCGGCCAGCGCTGAGTGATCGCCTTGCGACGGGTATAGAAGCGCACACCATCCGGACCATAGGCATGCAGGTCACCAAACAGCGAACGCTTCCAGCCGCCGAAGCTGTGATAAGCCACCGGCACCGGCAGCGGCACGTTGACGCCAACCATGCCGACTTCGATCTCGTCACAGAACAAACGCGCCGCTTCACCGTCACGGGTGAAGATGCAGGTGCCGTTGCCGTATTCATGATCATTGATCAGTTGCATCGCCTCTTCCAGGCTATTCACGCGAACGATGCACAGGACCGGTCCGAAGATCTCTTCTTTATAGATGCGCATCTCAGGGGTGACGTTGTCGAACAGGCAGCCACCGAGGAAGAAGCCTTCTTCGTGACCGGCCACGCTGAAACCACGACCGTCGACTACCAGGGTCGCGCCCGCCGCCACGCCGTCATCCACATAACCGCTTACTTTGTCGCGCGCTTGACCGGTGACCAGTGGGCCCATGTCCAGACCGCACGAAGTGCCGGCACCGATTTTCAGCGCCTGGATCTGTGGAACCAGTTTGGCCACCAGCGCATCGGCCACTTGATCGCCTACACATACGGCAACCGAAATCGCCATGCAACGCTCGCCACAGGAACCGTACGCCGCGCCCATCAGTGCGCTGACCGCGTTGTCCAGATCGGCATCAGGCATCAGCACCGCGTGGTTCTTCGCGCCGCCCAGTGCCTGAACGCGCTTGCCGCGCTTGGTACCTTCGGCATAGATGTATTCAGCAATCGGCGTCGAACCGACAAAACTCAGCGCTTTGACTTCCGGCGCTTCGATGAGCGCATCCACCGCAGTCTTGTCACCGTGCACCACGCTCATCACACCTTTCGGCAAACCGGCTTCGAGCAGCAGCTGAGCGATCAGCAGTGTCGAGCTTGGATCACGCTCGGACGGCTTGAGGATGAAGCAGTTGCCGCAGACGATCGCCAGTGGGTACATCCACAGCGGCACCATGGCCGGGAAGTTGAACGGGGTGATCCCGGCAACGATGCCCAGCGGCTGAAAGTCCGACCATGCGTCGATGTTCGTGCCAACGTTGCGGCTGTACTCGCCCTTGAGGATTTCTGGCGCTGCGCAGGCAAACTCGACGTTCTCGATACCGCGCTTCAATTCACCGGCAGCGTCTTCCAGGGTCTTGCCGTGTTCTTCGCTGATCAATTGCGAGATGCGCGCTTCGTTCTGCTCCAGCAGTTGCTTGAAGCGAAACATCACCTGGGCGCGTTTGGCCGGTGGCGTGTTGCGCCAGGCCGGGAACGCAGCTTTGGCGGCATCGATGGCTTTCTGGATGGTGGCCTGGCTGGCCAGTGGCAACTTGTGGATAGCCTGACCGGTAGACGGGTTGAACACATCAACCGCGCGACCGTTCTCGGTCACCAGTTCGCCATTGATCAAATGCGGGATAACGCTCATCGAAAACTCCTGAATGCTTGTCCGCAGACGCCCGCGAAGGGCGCCGGCTGTTTGTACTTATATATAGAGGGAAAAATCAGTCGAGCTTGTTCAGCACTTCGCCGACCGCGTCGAACAGACGATCGAGGTCTTGCGGCTTGCTGTTGAAGGTTGGGCCGAACTGCAGGGTGTCGCCGCCGAAGCGCACGTAGAACCCGGCTTTCCACAGGGCCATGCCGGCTTCGAACGGACGCACGATGGCGTCGCCGTCACGCGGGGCAATCTGGATCGCGCCGGCCAGACCGAAGTTACGGATGTCGATCACGTTCTTCGAGCCTTTCAGGCCATGCAGCGCGTTTTCGAAATGCGGCGCGACTTCCGCGACGCTCTGCACCAGGTTTTCTTTTTGCAGCAGATCGAGTGCCGCCAGGCCAGCGGCGCAAGCCACCGGGTGCGCCGAGTAGGTGTAGCCGTGCGGGAATTCCACGGCGTATTCCGGGGTCGGCTGATTCATGAAGGTCTGGTAGATCTCGGAGCTGGCAATCACCGCGCCCATCGGGATCGCGCCGTTGGTGACTTGCTTGGCGATGCACATCAGGTCCGGAGTAACGCCAAAGGTGTCGGCACCGAACATGTTGCCGGTACGGCCGAAACCGGTGATCACTTCGTCGAACACCAACAGAATGCTGTGCTGATCGCAAATTTCGCGCAGACGTTTCAGGTAACCCTGCGGCGGCACCAGTACACCAGCGGAACCGGCCATAGGCTCAACGAATACCGCGGCGATGTTCGAAGCGTCGTGCAATTCGATCAGCTTCAGCAGCTCATCGGCCAAAGCGATACCGCCCTGCTCCGGCATGCCACGGGAGAACGCATTGCTCGCCAGCAACGTGTGCGGCAGGTGATCGACGTCCATCATCGCCTGACCGAACAGTTTGCGGTTGCCATTGACGCCGCCGAGGCTGGTGCCGGCGATGTTCACGCCGTGGTAGCCACGGGCACGGCCGATCATTTTGGTCTTGGTCGACTGGCCTTTCAGGCGCCAGTAGGCACGGACCATTTTCACCGCAGTGTCAGCGCACTCGGAACCGGAGTCGGTAAAGAACACGTGGTTCAGGTTGCCCGGGGTCAGCTCGGTGATTTTCTCGGCCAGCTGGAACGACAGCGGATGGCCGTACTGGAAACCCGGCGAGTAATCGAGGGTGCCCAACTGCTTGGAGACCGCTTCCTGAATTTCCTTGCGGGTGTGGCCGGCGCCACAGGTCCACAGGCCAGATAGCGAGTCGTATACCCGGCGGCCCTTGTCGTCGATCAGCCAGCTGCCTTCGGCGCCAACGATCAAACGCGGATCGCGCTGGAAGTTGCGGTTGGCGGTGTACGGCATCCAGTGCGCGTCCAGCTTCAGTTGGCTGGCCAGTGGCGACGGCGCGTTTTCAGGCATGTTCATCGGGCAAAACCTCGCAGGGCGTAAGCGTCAGGGAGATAAAAAGCGTTGTTGCAGCTAAATTGCCACGCGGATAAAGTCGGTGAAATTCAACTCTTCTAACCTTCAGTTAGAACTTTGCTAAACAATGAGAACAATAAGATGAGCAGTCGCCGCCCCGATCCTCTGGCCCAGGTCAGTGACTTTGATATTCGCTTACTGCGGATTTTTCGCAGCGTGGTGGAGTGCGGCGGTTTCTCGGCAGCGGAAACCGTGCTCGGCATCGGTCGCTCGGCGATCAGCCAGCAGATGAGTGATCTGGAGCAGCGCCTCGGTTTGCGTCTATGCCAGCGTGGTCGTGCGGGGTTTTCGCTGACCGAAGAAGGCCGTGAGGTGTATCAATCGGCGCTGCAACTATTAAGTGCGCTGGAAAGTTTTCGCACTGAGGTCAACGGCCTGCACCAGCATTTGCGTGGTGAGCTGATCATCGGCCTGACCGACAACCTCGTCACCCTGCCCCACATGCGCATCACCCACGCCCTCGCTCAGTTGAAGGAGCGCGGACCGGATGTGCAGATTCAGATCCGCATGATTGCGCCGAATGAAGTTGAACAAGGCGTGCTCGACGGGCGACTGCATGTTGGCGTGGTGCCGCAGGCCAGTGCGTTGTCGGGACTGGAATATCAGCCGTTGTACAGCGAGCGTTCGCTGCTTTATTGCGCGGTGGGGCATCCGCTGTTTTATGTCGATGACAAGCAACTGGATGACGAACGTCTAAACAGTCAGGACGCGATTGCCCCGACCTTTCGTCTGCCGGCGGATATTCAGGCGCATTACCAGGCGCTTAATTGCACGGCCAGTGCTTCTGACCGTGAGGGTATGGCGTTTCTGATTTTGACCGGGCGATACATTGGTTATCTGCCGGATCATTACGCCAGCCTTTGGGTGCAGCAAGGTCGTTTGCGTGCGCTGAAATCGCAAACGCGTTTTTACGACCTGAGCCTGGCATCGGTCACGCGCAAAGGCCGGCGCCCTCATTTGGTGCTGGAAAGCTTTTTGGAAAGTCTGGCGGCGACGCGCTGAAAATCCTCCGACGCCCGCCAGCGTTGGGGCTTGGCGACAAATTCGACAAATAACCTGAGCAAGTGGACAGTTTTTTGCAAAGCAGGATCAACCCCGATCCTTCAACAAGAAGCCTTTAGCCATGCAGCCAGATTCCGCACCGTCCAGCGACCTGATCTACGGCCTCGACGACCGCCCCAAACCACTCGCCGCAACTCTCGCGGCGCTGCAACACGTGCTCGCCAGTTTCGTCGGCATCATCACCCCGCCGCTGGTGATCGGCTCGGCCCTCGGGCTGACCGCGCATTTGCCGTACCTGATCAGCATGGCCTTGATGGTTTCGGGTGTCGGCACTTTTATTCAGGCGCGGCGACCATTCGGCATTGGCGCGGGGATGATCTGTCTGCAAGGCACCAGTTTTGCTTTTCTTGGTGCGGTGCTGTCGGCGGGGTTTCTGGTCAAGCAACGTGGCGGCAGCCCGGAAGACATTCTGGCGATGATCTTCGGTGTGTGCTTTTTCGGCGCGCTGGTGCAGATCGTTCTCAGCCGTTTCATCGGTCAATTGCGTCGAGTCGTTACGCCGCTGGTGACAGGGATCGTTATCACTCTGATCGGCATCAGTCTGATCAAGGTCGGCATCACCGATCTGGGCGGTGGTTTCAATGCGCCTGACTTCGGTGCGCCGGGCAATCTGGCGCTGGGCGTGTTCGTGTTGCTGACGATCATTCTGCTCAACCGCTCGAACACGCCATGGGTGCGCTTGTCGGCAATCATTATCGGTTTGCTGCTCGGCAGTCTGGCCGCCTGGTTCAGTGGAAAACTGGTACCGCAGCCGTTGCCTGACTTGCCGCTGGTGAGTTTTCCTACACCGTTCAAGTTTGGCTTCAGCTTCGACTGGACGGCTTTCCTGCCGGTCGCGCTGATTTATCTGATCAGCACCATCGAAACCGTCGGCGACCTCACCGCCAACTGCATGCTCGCTCGCCAACCGATCAGCGGCGCTTCTTATATAAGCCGCCTGCGCGGTGGCGTACTCGGTGACGGCGTGAGCTGCATGATCGCCGCGACCTTCAGCGCTTTCCCCAACACCACCTTCGCGCAGAACAACGGCGTGATCCAGTTGACCGGCGTCGCCAGCCGCTACGTCGGTTTGTACATCGGCGCGATCCTGTTTTGTCTGGGTATGTTTCCAATGATCGGCGCGGTGCTGCAACAGATTCCGAAACCGGTGCTCGGCGGCGCGACCCTGGTGATGTTCGGCGCGGTGGCCGCTGCCGGCGTGCGCATCCTCGCGCAGTCGCCGCTGGATCGGCGCAGCATGTTGATCATCGCCACGTCATTCGGCGTCGGTCTGGGCATTGCCGCGCAACCGAACCTGCTGCACCTGCTGCCAAAACTGGTGCAGAACCTGTTTGACTCGGCGATCACCAGCGGTGGTCTGACCGCGATCATCCTTTGCCTGTTGCTGCCGGAGTCGAAACCAGAGGCCGCTGAAGCACCTGCTTCGCTGAACAAGATCGAACAGGCGTAACGGTTTTATTGCGCAAGGACTTGTCGGATGCCTGTGGGTGCGCTATCAACGCAACTGGTTGCACCCACAGACAAACCCGGAAGTGCCTATGACCTTTGAAGTCCCAGCCCATGGCGGCAAGCCCGCCAGCCGCATTCGTCAGAAAAACGAAGAGACCATCCTCAAAGCCGCCGAAGACGAGTTCGCCCGTCACGGTTACAAAGGCACCAGCATGAACACCATCGCCCAGAATGCCGGTTTGCCCAAGGCGAACCTGCATTACTACTTCACCAACAAACTCGGTTTGTACGTGGCGGTGCTGAGCAACATCATCGAGCTGTGGGACAGCACCTTCAACACACTCACGGCCGAGGACGATCCGGCCGAAGCGCTGACCCGCTACATCCGCGCCAAGATGGAGTTCTCCCGTCGTCAGCCGCAAGCCTCGCGAATCTTTGCGATGGAAGTGATCAGCGGCGGCGAATGCCTGACCGAATATTTCAATCAGGATTACCGCGCCTGGTTCACTGGCCGCGCGGCGGTGTTTCAGGCGTGGATTGATGCGGGCAAAATGGACCCGGTCGATCCGGTGCACCTGATCTTCCTGTTGTGGGGCAGCACCCAGCACTACGCTGACTTCGCCACGCAGATCTGTCGCGTCAGCGGGCGCAGCAAGCTGACCAAACAGGACATGGAAGACGCCGGCAACAACCTGATCCGCATCATTCTCAAAGGCTGCGGCCTCACTCCTCCTCTATAAGACGTTTATGCCTTTCACCCTCAGCGGTTTTTGCGAATACCGCGAAGAGATTCGCAAAAGCCGCTTTATCACCTTCGCCACGCCGATCGGCAGCCCTGCCGAGGCGCAGGCGTTTTTTGAACAGCGCAGCGATTTCAACGCCTCGCACAATTGCTGGGCGTGGAAACTCGGCGATCAATACCGCAGCAACGACGATGGCGAACCGGGCGGCACGGCCGGGCGACCGATTCTGGCGGCGATTGAAGCGCAGGATTGCGATCAGGTCGCAGTGCTGGTGATTCGTTGGTACGGCGGCATTCAACTCGGCACTGGCGGTTTGGCCCGGGCCTATGGCGGTGGTGCGAACAAGTGTTTGCAAACGGCAGCCAAAATCGAATTGATCAGCCGGGTGCCGTTAAGTTGCGCTTGCGGGTTTGCCGAGTTGGCGCTGGTGAAGTTGCGGGTCGCGGATCTGGGTGGGTTGGTTGTTGAAGAAAACTTCACGGCAAACGGGGTTGAGTTGAAGTTGGCGGCGGGTGAGGCGCAGATCGAGCTGTTGCAAAGCCAATTGGCGGATTTGAGTCGTGGGCGGATTTTGTTGCAGCGGTGAAGCAAGATTAAAAGATCGTCCGAAGGCTGCGATCTTTTGGGGCGGACCCGATTTTCCTTATTCCACGGACTTGCCCACATCTGCTGTGCACCCGACTGTGGATAACCTGAGTACATTCTGCTGTAACCCTTCTGTCACGTGGCTTTGCGCGGTTTGTTCACTTTTCGTTCAATTCCCCCGACGAAACGATTTTTTCTAACAGGAACAGTCAGTTAGCTCGGTTTATCACCATTAGAAGAAAGCACCGCAGTGCTTATGCCCGGGTTTTCAGCTTGCGCACAATAACTGTGGAGCAACCTGTGGATAACCCGTTCATGGCTGGCGCAGTCGCAGGTCCTGCCTAGTCCACAGGGGTTTGCTCGTTTTTTGATCAGTTGCCAGCGAGCAAAACTGGAGCCCGGTCAACGGCTTTGCTCTGAATTGGTGCCGTTAGCCCAGCTCATTTTGAAGGCAATGCTCTGCCTCAGGCACTCGCACATGCGGCCCGCTCGCGTTCCTGACTCAATGGCCAGGAAATTGCTTTATCCACAGGCACAACTCCAAGCAAGTCGAGCCTGTCATGTCCATTGCTCCTGCAACCCCGCGCCTGCAACTGCGCCAGATCAGCAAACGTTATCCCGGTTGTCTGGCCAACGATGCCATCGACCTGACCATCGCCCCCGGCGAAATCCACGCCCTGCTCGGTGAAAACGGTGCGGGCAAAAGTACCCTGATGAAGATTATCTACGGCGTCACCCAGGCTGATTCGGGCGAGATGTTCTGGCAAGGCCAGCGGGTCATCATCCGCAATCCGGCACAGGCGCGGCAGTTGGGCATCGGCATGGTGTTCCAGCATTTCTCCCTGTTCGAAACCCTCAGCGTGGCGCAGAACATTGCGCTGGCGATGGGTGCTGCGGCCGGCACACCGAAACAACTGGAACCGAAGATTCGCGAAGTGTCGCGCCGCTATGGCATGGCGCTGGAACCGGAGCGACTTGTCCACAGCCTGTCGATCGGCGAGCGGCAACGGGTGGAAATCATTCGCTGCCTGATGCAGGACATTCGTCTGCTGATCCTCGATGAGCCAACTTCAGTGCTGACCCCGCAGGAGGCAGATGAGTTGTTCGTCACCCTGCGCCGCCTCGCCGCCGAGGGCTGCAGCATTCTGTTTATCAGCCACAAACTCGGCGAAGTACGCGCGCTGTGTCACAGCGCGACGGTTCTGCGCGGCGGGCGCGTGGCCGGGCATTGCGTGCCGGCCGAATGTTCCGATCAGCAATTGGCGCAATTGATGGTTGGCGAAGCGGCGGCGTTGATTGGTGACTATCCGAAAGTCAGCGGCGGCGCGGCGTTTTTGCAGGTGAAGGGCTTGAGCTGGCACAACCCCGATCCGTTCGGCTGTTCGCTGACTGACATTGATGTGCAGGTACGCAGCGGTGAGATCGTCGGTATCGCCGGGGTTGCCGGTAATGGTCAGGATGAGTTGCTGGCCCTGCTCAGCGGCGAACAAACCCTGCCTGGGGCGGAAGCCGCGACCATTCGATTCGCTGAGCAACACGTCGCCGATCTGCGCCCGGATGCGCGTCGCAAACTCGGCCTGGCGTTCGTGCCGGCAGAGCGTCTCGGCCATGGTGCGGTGCCGGAATTGAGTCTGGCCGATAACGCTCTGCTCACCGCGTTCCAGCAAGGCTTGGTCAGCCACGGTTTGATCGAGCGCGGCAAAGTCGAAGCCCTCGCCCAGCAAATCATTCAGCGCTTCGGCGTGAAAACCCCGAACACGCAAACCGCTGCGCGCAGCCTGTCCGGCGGCAACCTGCAGAAATTCATCCTCGGCCGGGAAATCCTCCAGCAACCGAAACTGCTGATCGCTGCGCACCCGACCTGGGGCGTCGATGTCGGCGCCGCCGCGACCATCCACCGTGCACTGATCGCATTGCGCGATGCCGGCGCGGCGATTCTGGTGATTTCCGAAGACCTCGACGAACTGTTCCAGATCAGCGATCGCCTCGGCGCATTGTGCGGCGGATGCCTGTCGGCGCTGCACAACACCGGCGATACACAACTCAGCGACGTCGGCGGCTGGATGGCCGGCCAGTTCGACAACCCACCTTCTGCCGCCACGGTTTAACGGAGTTTTACTCATGCTGCTTTCCCTCGAACCCCGTGGCCAGCAATCGCGCCTGATGCTGTGGTGCTCGCCGTTATTGGCGGCGGCGCTGACGCTCGGTTGCGGCTCGCTGCTGTTTATCGCCCTCGGTCACGACCCGCTGCAAACCTTGCACACGCTGCTGATCGCACCGGTCAGCGACTTGTATGGCGTCTCTGAATTGTTGGTCAAGGCGCTGCCGATTCTGCTCTGCGCACTTGGGTTGGCGGTGGCGTATCAGGCGCGGATCTGGAACATCGGCGCTGAGGGGCAATTGCTTCTCGGCGCGCTGGCCGGCAGTGCGTTGGCGGTGAACATCATCGACATGCAAAGCCGTTGGGCGCTGGTGTTGATTCTGCTCACTGGCACCCTCGCCGGCGCCGCATGGGCCGGGCTGACAGCGTGGTTGCGCACACGCTTCAACGCCAACGAAATTCTCACCAGCATCATGCTCAATTACATCGCCCTGAACCTGCTGCTGTTCTGCGTGCACGGGCCGCTGAAGGATCCGGCCGGATTCAACTTTCCGGAGTCGGCGATGTTCGGTGACGCCAGCCGTTTGCCGCTGTTGATGGAGGATGGCCGCGTGCACGCCGGGGTGTATTTCGCCCTGCTCGCACTGGTCGCAGTGTGGGTGTTGTTGCAGAAAAGCTTTGTCGGTTTCCAGATCAAAGTGCTCGGGCTGGACAAGCGTGCGGCGGGGTTTGTCGGCTTTCGCGAGAAGCGTTTGATCTGGCTGGCGCTGTTGATCAGCGGCGGTTTGGCGGGGCTTGCGGGTGTCTGCGAAGTCACCGGACCGATTGGGCAATTGGTGCCGCAGGTGTCGCCGGGTTATGGCTACGCGGCAATTACCGTGGCGTTTCTCGGGCGCCTGAATCCGATCGGGATTTTGTTTTCGAGTCTGCTGATGGCGCTGCTGTACATCGGCGGCGAGAGTGCGCAAATGAGCCTGAATCTGCCGCAGGCGATCACCCAGTTGTTTCAGGGAATGATGCTGTTTTTCCTGCTCGCCTGTGACGTGCTGATTCTCTATCGGCCACGCCTGAATCTGCGCTGGGTGAAGCGCACCTCGACCACCGCCGTAACCGCCGGAGCGCTGTGATGGATATCGATCTGTTGAGCAATATTTTCTACGCCATGGTGCGTTGCGGCACGCCGTTGTTGCTGGTGGCGTTGGGAGAGCTGATCTGCGAGAAGAGCGGCGTGCTCAATCTTGGGCAGGAAGGGATGATGCTGTTTGGCGCGGTGATCGGTTTTATCGTCGCGCTGAACAGCGGCAACCTGTGGCTGGGCGTGTTGTTGGCGATGCTTGCCGGAATGTTGCTGTCGTCGCTGTTTGCGGTGGTGGCGCTGGTGTTCAACGCCAATCAGGTGGCGACCGGTTTGGCCCTGACGATTTTTGGTGTCGGGCTGTCGACCTTTGTCGGGGCGGCTTGGGTGGGTAAACCGCTGGCCGGTTTTGAGCCGTTGGCGATTCCTTGGCTGAGTGAAATTCCGCTGATCGGGCGGATGCTGTTTGCCCAGGATCTGCTGGTGTATCTGTCGTTCGCGCTGTTTGCGCTGGTGGCGTGGGTGATCATCAAAAGTCGTGTCGGGTTGATCATTCAGGCGGTTGGCGAGAATCCGGATGCGGCCAGTGCGATGGGGCTGCCGGTGTTGACCGTGCGTACCTTGGCGGTGCTGTTTGGCGGGGCGATGGCCGGGTTGGCCGGGGCGTATCTGTCGCTGGCGTACACGCCGATGTGGGCGGAAAACATGACCGCCGGGCGCGGCTGGATCGCGCTGGCGCTGGTGGTGTTTGCCAGTTGGCGGGTGTGGCGGTTGTTGCTTGGCGCATATCTGTTTGGCCTCGCCAGCATCCTGCATTTGGTGGCGCAAGGGTTGGGGCTGGCGATTCCGTCGAGTTTGCTGGCGATGCTGCCGTATGTGGCGACGATTGTGGTGTTGGTGTTGTTGTCCCGGGATGCGTTGCGGACGCGGTTGTATGCACCGGTTTCGCTGGGGCAGCCTTGGCAGTCAGGGCATTGATGCGGTGATTTCAATGGCCCTATCGCGAGCAGGCTCACTCCCACAGTTGACCTCATTCCCCTGTGGGAGCGAGCTTGCTCGCGAAGGCGTCCGCACAGGCAACACCTGAGCAATGCCCCACGCCAGTTCGAAGACCAGGAAAACAATCAGAATCGAACTCGCACCATGGGCAAGCGCATACGCTTGCCACCCCGCAAACAAAAATCTGGCCACCGCGTCATACCGCCCATAAAGCGCCTGCGGATCACGAATCCGCAGCACCGCCCAAACACACACCACCGATCCCAGCAGATTCGCCATCAATATATGCACAGGCTGAAACACCGGCAGCTCGCCGGGTAAATTCAGCGCGGTCAAAAAACCATGCAAAGCGGCAAAACTCCATGGCGTGACAAACGCCGCCGTGACGATCAAGTCATACCAGGCACTGCCGCGCACCACGTTGCGATACTGCGTTGAAGTCCACATCATCCATGCTCCAGAAATTCAGGGAGCCTCCACGGTAAAGCCTGGAGTATGCTCCAGGGTCAATAGCCCTTTTGAGAGCCAGCATGCGTATCGGTGAATTAGCCCAGGCCAGCGCCGTCAGCCGCGACACCCTGCGTTTCTACGAGCAGCGCGGGTTGATTTCGGCGCAGCGCAGTGCCAATGGTTACCGCGACTATCCACCGGAGATGGTGCAACTGGTGCTCTATATCAAAACGGCGCAGCGTCTGGGATTTACCCTCGGCGAGATCGGTGACAGTGTCGCGGCGTTGTGGAACGCGCCCGATCCGGACAACGCTGTGGCGCAGTTGCTGCGCGACAAACTGCAATTGATCGAAACCCGCATGCGCGAACTCGACGTTCTGCGGCAGGAGTTGCAACTTCGGCTCCGTCAGGCCTGTCCATTGAATCCATGATCCTCATTCATCAAGGAAGCCCATCATGTCTGCAAAAAACGCACTGATCATCGGCGCCTCCCGGGGCCTTGGCCTTGGTCTGGTGAAAACCCTGCTGGCCGACGGCTGGCAAGTCACGGCTACTGTGCGTAATCCTGCCAATGCCGACGCACTTCAAGCATTAGGCAAGGTGCGGATCGAGAAGCTTGATATGGACGACCAGCAAGCGGTGATCGCGTTGAGTCAGCAACTCAAGGGCGAAACCTTTGACCTGCTGTTCGTCAACGCCGGGGTCAAAGGCCCGGCAGATCAGTCCCCGGGCGGCGCGACACTGGCTGAGGTCGGTCAGTTGTTTTTCACCAACGCGGTGGCACCGATCAATCTGGCACAACGCTTTGTCGGGCAGATTCGTGATGGCAGCGGCGTGCTGGCGTTCATGAGCTCCGTGCTCGGCAGCGTGACCATGCCGGACTCGCCGGGACTGGCGCTGTACAAGGCCAGCAAGGCAGCGCTGAATTCGATGACCAACAGTTTTGTCACGCAATTGGGTGAGCAGAAGATGACGGTGTTGTCGCTGCATCCGGGTTGGGTGAAGACCGATATGGGCGGCGAAGCGGCTGACCTTGACGTGCAAACCAGCACCCGTGGGCTGGTCGATCAGGTGAATGCGTACACCGGCAAGGGTGGGCATCACTTCATCAATTACAAGGGCGAAACGATCCCCTGGTAAGCACCCAAATCCCCTGTAGGAGTGAGCCTGCTCGCGATAGCGGTGTGTCAGACACTGATCTTCCGACTGACACACCGCTATCGCGAGCAGGCTCACTCCTACAAGGGACCGTGGTGAGTGGTCGGGTTGGGCTTGCCCGATGCAGCGTTTTGTTTGAAACTGCGCACCTCGTCCCCCGCGGCGACCCTGGATCAGCAGACAGGGCATCACTGAGCTGGCAACCCTGAACCCCATTTTCAGAGGAGCCGGCAACATGCCCGCGACCCGTACCTGGTTAAAAAATCCCCTCGCCATTTTCACCTCCAACGAGCTCGATGCCCGTGGCGGTCTTGTTGTGCAAGACGGTGTCATCGTCGAAGTGCTGGCTGCCGGCCAACAACCGTCGGCGCCGTGCAATGAAGTCTTCGATGCCCGCGAGCATGTGATCCTGCCGGGCCTGATCAACACCCACCACCACTTCTATCAAACCCTCACCCGCGCCTGGGCGCCGGTGGTCAATCAGCCGTTGTTTCCGTGGCTGAAAACCCTTTATCCGGTGTGGGCGCGACTGACGCCTGAGAAACTCGCCCTCGCGACCAAAGTCGCTTTGGCTGAGTTGCTGCTGTCGGGTTGCACCACCGCGGCCGACCACCACTACCTGTTCCCGGACGGTCTGGAAAACGCCATCGACGTACAGGTCGAAAGCGTCCGTGAACTGGGCATGCGCGCCATGCTCACTCGCGGTTCGATGAGCCTCGGCGAAAAGGACGGCGGCCTGCCACCGCAGCAGACCGTGCAGGAAGGCCAGGTGATTCTCGACGACAGTCAGCGCCTGATTCACGAGTACCACGAGCGCGGCGATGGTGCGCAGATCCAGATCGCGCTGGCGCCGTGCTCGCCGTTTTCGGTGACCCCGGAAATCATGTCGGCCAGTGCTGATCTGGCAAACAAGCTCGACGTACGCCTGCACACGCATCTGGCCGAAACCCTCGATGAAGAAGATTTCTGCCTGCAGCGTTTCGGCCTGCGCACCGTCGATTATCTGGACAGCGTCGGCTGGCTCGGCCCGCGCACCTGGCTGGCCCACGGCATCCACTTCAACCCGGACGAAATCGCTCGTCTCGGTCAGGCGGGTACCGGTATTTGCCATTGCCCGAGTTCGAACATGCGCCTGGCTTCCGGCATTTGCCCGAGTATTGATCTGACTGACGCGGGCGCGCTGTTTGGTCTGGGCGTCGATGGTTCGGCGTCCAACGATGCCTCGAACATGATTCTCGAAGCGCGTCAGGCGCTGTACATCCAGCGCCTGCGTTACGGCGCCGAGAAGATCACCCCGGAACGCGTGCTGGGCTGGACGACCAAAGGTTCGGCGAGCTTGTTGGGCCGTACTGACATTGGTGAGATTGCCATGGGCAAGCAGGCGGATCTGGCGTTGTTCAAGCTCGATGAGCTGCGCTTCTCCGGCAGCCATGATCCGATTTCGGCGCTGCTGTTGTGCGGCGCGGATCGTGCGGAT
Organism: Pseudomonas sp. 43A; assembly: GCF_013363935.1. NCBI lineage: Bacteria > Pseudomonadati > Pseudomonadota > Gammaproteobacteria > Pseudomonadales > Pseudomonadaceae > Pseudomonas > Pseudomonas sp. 43A. The sequence goes on along the minus strand of NZ_CP054880.1, from coordinate 1,070,142 downwards.
CGAGTGATGATCGGTGGCAAGTGGCGCGTGGTGGATGGCCAGGTTGAAGGGCTGGATCTGAAAGGCCTGATCGCCGATCACAGCCAGGCGGCGCGCCAGTTGATCGCCGGTACCTGATCCCTGTGGGAGCGAGCTTGCTCGCGAAGGCGTCGTGTCAGTCAGTACTTGAGTTGACTGATACACAGCTTTCGCGAGCAAGCTCGCTCCCACAGTTGTTTAGCGTCAGGTTCAGAGACCGAGCAGGGACAACATGATGAACGTCGCGAACAGCACGAAGTGCGTCATGCCTTCGATGGCATTGGTTTCGCCGTCATTCAAGTTGATCGCGCTGACGATCAGCGTAATGAAGATCATCACCGTCTGCACCGGCGTCATCGCCATTTGAAATGGCTGGCCGGTGTACAGCGCCATCGCCTCCATCACCGGCACCGTCAGAATCACCGTCGACAGTGACGCGCCCATCGCAATGTTCACCACCGACTGCATGCGGTTGGCCAACGCTGCGCGCAACGCCGTCAAAATCTCCGGCGCCGCGGAAATCGCCGCGACCAGAATCGCCGTGATCACCGGCGGTGCGCCCGTGCCTTCCAGGCCCAGATCGAGGGTCTTCGACATCACTTCGGCCAGGGCGCCGATCACCGCAATGCCAAATACCAGAATGCCGATCGACAGGCCGATGCTCGGTGCTTTCGCCTGCGCGTCCTGCGGTTCTTTCTTGCGGCGTTTGTCCGGGTAGCTGTAGCTGAAAAAGTAACTGTGCGGGCCGACTTGCATGCGCAGAAACAGCGCGTAAAGCACCACCATTGCACCGATGGTGAACGCCGAATAAATCTTCCAGTTGGCCTCGGGAATAAACTCCGGCACCACCATCGACACGCCCATGGCGGTGAGGATCATCACGCTGTAGCTGCGCGCTGAATCGTCGTTGTAGGACTGTTCGCCGTGCTTGATCCCGCCCATCAGCGCGGCGAGGCCGAGGATGCCGTTGATGTCGAGCATCACGGCGGAGTAGATCGTGTCGCGCACCAGCGTGGGCGACGCTTCGTTGCTCATCATGATCGCCAGAATCACCACTTCGACCAGCACGGCGGCGAGGGTGAGGATCATCGTGCCGTAAGGGTCGCCGACCTTTTCGGCGAGCAATTCGGCGTGATGGGCGACGCGCATTGAGGCGGCGACGATGAACGCGATCAGCACCAGGCCGGCAGTCAGCGCAACGATCTGGCCGCTTTGCAGCATCCAGTGTTCGAGCGGATAGGCGACGCACGCGGCGATGACGGCCAGGAGCAGAAAGCTTTCTTGCTTGAGGATTGTGAGCATGGCGGGCCTTTTTGCCGAAGAGAGCGAATGAGCTACTGACTGCGGGGCGGCGCTAACGTTTCGTTACACCTTAGCGCACCAAGCGATGGCAGCTGGTTTCAGGCATGCACTTTTATTGGCCCTGCCGGCCCCTTCGCGAGCAAGCTCGCTCCCACATTGAAATGCGACCCCCTGTGGGAGCGAGCTTGCTCGCGAAGGCCCCGCCTCGGTTCTGGAATGTTTGTTGTCCTGTTGGTCAGCAATTTGCATTGGCCCTGACCACACACAACAAAATGGAGCTCCAATTCATGCAAATACGTCCGCTGCACAAACTGCTGTGCGCCGCCCTCGGTCTGGGGATCAGCCTGAGCGCCAGCGCTGCCGATCCGCTGAAGGTCGGTTTCGTCTACATCGGTCCGATTGGCGACCACGGCTGGACGTATCAGCATGAGCAGGGGCGCAAGGCACTCGCGGAGAAATTCGGCAACCAGATCACCACCAACTACGTCGAGAACGTCGCCGAAGGTGCCGACGCCGAGCGGGTCATCCGCAACATGGCCAAGGACAACTACGACCTGATCTTCACCACCTCCTTCGGCTACATGAACCCGACCGTGAAAGTCGCCAAGCAATTTCCCAAAGTGACCTTCGAGCACGCCACCGGCTACAAACAGGACAAGAACCTTGGCACCTATCTGGCGCGCACGTACGAGGGGCGTTACGTCGGCGGTTTCCTCGCAGCGAAGATGACCAAGACCAAAAAGATCGGTTACGTCGCTTCGTTCCCGATCCCCGAGGTGATCCGCGACATCAACTCGATTCAACTGGCCTTGAACAAATACAACCCCGGCACCGAGATCAAAGTGGTGTGGGTCAACTCGTGGTTCGATCCGGGCAAGGAAGCCGATGCGGCCAACGCGCTGATCGATCAGGGCGTCGACGTGGTGTTCCAGCACACCGACAGCCCGGCGCCAATTCAAGCCGCCGAACGTCGTGGCGTGTACGCGGTGGGTTACGCCTCGGACATGGCGCACTTCGGCCCGAAAGCGGTGCTGACGTCGATCGTCAACGACTGGGCGCCGCACTACATTCAGGCGACGCAGAGCGTGATCGATCACAGCTGGAAACCTCAGGATTACTGGGGCGGGTTGAAGGAAGGCACGGTTGAACTGCCGATCAGCGACCTGGTGCCGGCGCCGGTGAAAGCCGAGGCAGAGCAGATCATTGCCGACATCAAGAGTGGCGCGCTGCAACCGTTCACCGGGCCGATCAAGGATCAGGCCGGCGTCGAGAAAATTCCGGCGGGCGTGAGTGCGACGAATGCAGAGCTGGCATCGATGAACTATTACGTGGAAGGCATGAAGGCTGAGATGCCGAAGTAATCCCAGCCCCACCACCATCCCTTGTAGGAGTGAGCCTGCTCGCGATAGCGGTGTTTCAGTCGAGATATCTGAATCTGATACACCGCTATCGCGAGCAGGCTCACTCCTACATTTGATCTTCAGCGCTCTCAAGGATTGTGTATGGATCAGCTTCCGATCATCGATATCAGCCCGCTCTATAGTGACGATGAAAACGCCTGGCCTGCCGTCGCCGGGCAAATCGACCAAGCCTGCCGCGAATGGGGCTTTTTCTACATCAAGGGCCATCCGATTTCAGCGCAACGCATCGACGCGGTGCTCGATCAGACTCAGCGTTTTTTTGCCCTGCCCGCAGCGGAAAAACTCAAGATCGACATCACCCAGACCCGCCACCATCGCGGCTACGGTGCGATCGCCACCGAGCAACTCGACCCGAGCAAACCCAGCGATCTGAAAGAAACCTTCGACATGGGCCTGCACCTGCCGGCCGAGCATCCCGACGTGCTCGCTGAAAGACCGTTACGCGGGCCGAACCGGCACCCATCGCAAGCGGGTTGGGAAACCCTGATGGAGCAGCACTACCTCGACATGCAAGCCCTCGCGCAAACCCTGCTGCGCGCGATGACCATCGCCCTGAACATCGAACGCGATTTCTTCGACAGCCGCTTCGTTGACCCGGTCAGCGTCCTGCGCATGATCCATTACCCACCGCGCCACACCGCCAGCTCCGCCGAGCAGCAAGGTGCCGGCGCGCACACTGATTACGGCTGCATCACCCTGCTCTATCAGGACAGCGCCGGCGGCTTGCAAGTGAAAAACGTCAATGGCGAATGGATCGATGCACCGCCGATCGACGGCACTTTCGTGGTCAACCTCGGTGACATGATGGCGCGCTGGAGCAACGACCGTTATCGCTCGACTCCTCACCGGGTGATCAGTCCGTTCGGTGTGGATCGCTATTCGATGCCGTTCTTCGCCGAGCCGCACCCGGACACGCGCATCGAATGCCTGCCCGGATGTCAGGACGCACAGCATCCGGCGAAATATCCGACCACCACCTGCGCCGAATTCCTGCTGTCGCGCTTCGCCGATACCTACGCTTATCGCCGTGAGCAGGAAGCTGTTTGATGGATCGCTTGGTCAAGTTTTGCCAATTGTTTCGGCGAGCATCTGTAGAATGCCGTCATTGCACCTGATGAGAAAAGAATATGTACGACTGGCTCAACGCCTTGCCCAAGGCTGAACTGCACCTGCACCTGGAAGGCTCGCTGGAGCCCGAGCTGCTGTTCGCCCTGGCCGAGCGCAACAAGATCGCCCTGCCGTGGAACGATGTGGAAACCCTGCGCAAGGCTTACGCCTTCAACAACCTGCAGGAATTCCTCGACCTGTATTACCAGGGCGCCGACGTATTGCGCACCTCGCAGGATTTCTACGACCTGACCTGGGCCTACCTGTTGCGTTGCAAAGCGCAGAACGTGATTCACACCGAACCCTTCTTCGACCCGCAGACCCACACCGACCGGGGAATCCCGTTCGAAGTGGTGCTCAACGGCATCGCCGCGGCACTGAAGGATGGCGAGCAGCAACTGGGCATCACCAGCGGTTTGATTCTCAGTTTCCTGCGCCACCTCAGCGAAGAAGAAGCCGAGAAAACCCTCGATCAGGCGCTGCCGTTCCGTGACGCGTTTGTCGCTGTCGGTCTGGACAGCTCCGAGATGGGTCACCCGCCGAGCAAGTTCCAGCGCGTGTTCGATCGTGCCCGTCACGAAGGCTTCCTGACCGTTGCCCACGCCGGCGAAGAAGGCCCGCCGGAGTACATCTGGGAAGCCATCGACCTGCTGAAAATCCAGCGCATCGACCATGGCGTACGTGCCATCGAAGACGAGCGTTTGATGCAGCGGATCATCGACGAACAGATCCCGCTGACCGTGTGCCCGCTGTCGAACACCAAGCTCTGCGTGTTCGATCACATGTCGCAGCACAACATTCTCGACATGCTCGAGCGTGGCGTGAAGGTCACGGTGAACTCCGATGACCCGGCATACTTCGGTGGTTATGTGACCGAGAACTTCCATGCGCTGTACGAGCACTTGGGCATGACCCAGGATCAGGCCAAGCGCCTGGCGCAGAACAGCCTGGATGCGCGACTGGTAAAGCCATAAGCAACACCAATGAACCCATGTGGGAGCGAGCCTGCTCGCGAAGAGGGAGTGTGAGTTAACATTTTCGTTTAATGACACTCCGCTTTCGCGAGCAGGCTCGCTCCCACAGTGGGTTCTTTGTTTAGCCTGGGATTTGGGTTTCAGTCAGCTCTTCGAGGGTTTTCCCCCGCGTCTCCATCCCGAACAACCACACCACCCCCGCCGCTATCGCAAAACACGCCGCGCCCAGCGCAAACACCCCACCCTGCCCGGTAATCGGGAACACCAGCCCGGTCACCAATGGCCCGAGCAGCGAGCCAACCCGGCCAATCGCCGAGGCGAAGCCCGAGCCGGTTGCCCGCGCCGACGTCGGATACAACTCCGGCGTGTAGGTGTAAAGCACCGCCCACATGCCGAACAGGAAAAACTGCATCAACAGCCCGGTGCCGATCAGCAGCGCCACGTTGCCGCCAAACACCGCACTCTGCCCATACAGAAACGCCATCACCCCACCACCGAGCAAGGTGACGATGCACACCGGTTTACGCCCCCAGCGCTCGACCAGCCACGCCGCCATCAAGAACCCGGGAATGCCGCCCAAGGAAATCAGCACGGTGTAATACACCGACTGCGTCACGGCGAAACCCGACTGTTGCAGCAATGCACTCAACCACGACGTCAGCCCATAAAAGCCGAGCAGCGCGAAGAACCACAGGCTCCAGATCATCGTGGTGCGCTGGCGATACTGCGGCGACCAGATCTGTTTGAGCGCCGCAAAGAAATCGCCCGGCGGCGTCACGGTGCGCGGCAAGCGCAGCGGTTCCGGCAGCGCGGCATTACCGAGCGACGAACGTACCCGCGCCTCGATGCCATTCAACACTTTGTCGGCCGCCTCATGCCTACCGGCCTGCTCCAGCCAGCGCGGTGACTCGGGAATGAAAAAGCGGATCGCCAGCACAAACACCGCCGGCACGGCCAGCACCAGAAAGATGTCGCGCCAGCCAATCAGTGGCAGCAGAAAGTAGGACAGCACGCCGGCGGCCACGAAGCCCAGCGGCCAGAAGCCATCCATCAACGCGATGTAGCGCCCGCGGCGTTGCGCTGGAATCAGCTCGGACAACATCGACTGGGCGATCGGAAATTCCATGCCCATGCCAATTCCCAGCAAGATGCGGAACAGCGTCAGCGTCTCGACCGTTTGCGCCGTCGAGCACAGATAACTGGCCACGCCCCACAACACGATGCTCCACTGAAACACCGGTTTGCGCCCGAAGCGATCGGCGAGCATGCCGGACAGCGACGCCCCCAGCACCATGCCGAAAAAGCTCGAACTGGCGAGCAGTCCAGCTTGCGCACTGCTCAAGCCGAACTCGGCTTTGATCGAGCCAAGCAGGAACGTCATCATCGCCAGATCCATGGAGTCGAAGAAAAACGCCAGAGCGATGATGATAAAAATGATCCGGTGATAACCGCTGATCGGCAGTCGTTCCAAGCGTTCTGCCGCACTGTAGCCTTGATTATCCATGCCGCGTCCCCCAATCCGAAATGTCCCCGGATCGAGTGTGCGCGATCACGCCTGGGCGTTCGTGCTGGATGCGACCTGTTCGCAGCCGTGGACGACGCCAGCCGGAATGCCGCCGTGGCCGGTCATGATCAAGCGGCTCTGCTAGGCCATCTCCAGCTCGGTTTCCTTGGCGAATCGATGCAGTTCGCGCTGCCCGGTCGCCGTCAGTTGCAGCGCTCTTGAGTCATTGGGCAGGGTCAGCCAGCCGGATTGCATGAACAACTGCAGCAACGCGGCGCCGAGGGTACCGCCCATGTGCGGACGACGCTCGCTCCAGTCCGGGCAGGCACAGGCCACCTGAACATTGCGATGGGCCAGCGCCTGAATGAACACACCCCGCCCTGCCAGTTGTTTTGCACCCTTGAGGGTCACCACCACGCGCTGTTCAAGCTGTTCGATCCAGCCGGCGTCGAGCAGTCGCTGATACAGGTCGGCCGCCAGCGTGCCACCCAGATGATCGTCGCAAAAGCGTGCGCGCAACAGCGAAGACGGTGCCGCCTGGGGCTTGGCCAAAGGGGTGCTGCGTTTGAAAACCTCGGCGACTTCGCGCGGGGCACTGGCGATGGTGGCGCTGGCCAGCGCCTCTATCGCCGCGCCCACCTCCGGTGCCGAGAGACGGAAAAACCGTTTGCGACCACGAACTTCGACCTTCAACAGACCACCAGAGGCCAGCCGTGCCAGATGCGCACTGGCCGACGACGGCGACAGACCTGCCAGTAACGCAAGCTCCTCGGTCTGCCGGGCCGAGCCATCCATCAGCGCCCACATCATCGCGCTGCGCTTGGGGTCGGCCAGCAACGTGGCGATCTGGCTGATGCAAGGTGCATGTTCCATGTATTCACTCCCTGTGGAATCGTATCGTCTACTGCTCGCAGACATCTTGACCAGTAATGGGTCGGCGGCCAAGACGCGAAAATCGCTCTGAGCCGGGGCAAGGCAGGCCATTGACATAACATCTTCCGGCGCAGAAACCAGCTTCACTGAACAATCCTGAACCAGACAGGAGCAGCACAGTGCGAAGGGGTTCGGGCCGGGTTAAGGTACTTGCATGAGGCGGGCGCTAGTATAAGCGGGATGCAGGCCGCGTCCCGTGCCGCAGCCTGCACGGGTGGTGATTGTTCCTGAGAGAAATTTCTCTATTTAGCTGCGACTAATGATCAACTTTCGAGAAAACGGGAAATTGGCTACTCAAATAAGCGCATCGGCTGGCGAGCATTTCCCTTAACAGGTTCACCGGCTTACTCAATTGTGCGCGATGGGCGCACAACAGATTCAGCGGAGCGCGTTCGCACAGCAGCTCCGGCAGCAGCACTTTGAGGCGGCCGGCGAGCACATCGGCGCCCACGTCGAGCCAGGATTTGTAGGCTATTCCCGCTCCAGCCAGCGCCCACAGACGCACAACGTCGGCGTCATCACTGAAACGGTCACCACTGACGGTCAGACTGACCTCGCGTTTGCCGTCGTGAAAACTCCAATGGTCGTGAACCCGACTGCCGAGCATGTACAACAGGCAATTGTGCTGCGCCAGTTGTTCGAGCTGACGCGGTTCGCCGTGTCGCGCCAGGTACGCAGGCGATGCGCACAGCACACGACGGTTGTGCGGGGCGATGGGCAAGGCGACAAGGCTCGAGTCTTCCGGCTCGCCGTAGCGCAAGGCGATGTCCACGGGCTGGCGGAACAGGTCGGCGATGCGATCGCCGAGCAACAGACGCACGGTCAGCTTCGGGTGCTCACGCTGAAACTCGTCGAGCCACGGTAACAACAGGTTACGGCCGAAGTCCGAAGGCGCCGACAACTGCAAAATACCGCTGACCTGATCCTGCCCGCTGGCCAGCAAGCGCCGGCCTTCATCGAGTTGGCTCAGCGCTGCCCGCGCGTATTCGAGAAAGCCTTCGCCTTCGGCTGTCAGGCGCAAGCTGCGAGTCGATCGCGCCAGCAAGCGCGCGCCCAGTTGCTGCTCGATCCGTTTCAACGCCGCACTGGCCACGGCCGCAGACATGTCCATCACCCGCGCAGCCGCCGACAGACTGCCCAGGTCCGCCGCCCGGACAAACAACTGCAAGTCATCGAAACGCAGCATGCGTCAGCCTCGATTATCAAAAAAATATTGAAAGAGACTGCTCTTTTAGCCGGTTTTATCCCGCAGAGAAATAGCCAATCATCTCTCCATTGTATTCGTCCCGCTTCTCTGGAGCCGAGCATGTCCCAGCCATTCACCGCCATTGCCACCCTGGTCGCCAAACCCGGTCAACAGGATCGTCTCGAACAGGGCCTGCGCGCACTGGTTGAGCCGAGCCGCGCCGAAGACGGTTGCAGCCAATACGACTTGCACCGCGACCTCGCTGACCCGCAGATTTTCTATGTGATCGAACACTGGGCCAGCGAAGAGATTCTCCAGGCCCATAACGCCAGTGCGCACTTCCTGAATTTCCAGGCCACTGCCGGCCATACCATCGAACACTTTCAGCTCAAGCGCCTCGGCGCAATTGCCTGATTCCTTCTTCTATTACCTGTACGGAGCCAATCATGAAAGCCATTGCCTATTACGCATCCCTGCCGATCAGCGACGCCAAATCCCTGCAAGACATCGAACTGCCTGAACCTGTCGCCGGCCCTCGCGACGTGCTGGTGGAAGTCAAAGCCATTTCAGTGAATCCGGTCGACACCAAAGTTCGGCAGAACGCGTCACCGGAAAACGGTGCAGCGAAAGTATTGGGCTGGGACGTTGCCGGCGTGGTCAAGGCTGTCGGCAGCGAAGTGACCTTGTTCAAGTCTGGCGACAAAGTCTTCTACGCCGGCTCCATCGCCCGTGCCGGCGGCAACAGTGAACTGCACGTGGTCGATGAGCGCATCGTCGGCCATATGCCGAAATCCCTCGGTTTTGCCGACGCTGCCGCACTGCCACTGACCGCGATCACCGCGTGGGAATTGTTGTTCGAACGTCTGCAAATCAGCGAAGGCAAAACCGCTGAAGACCAGAGTTTGCTGATCGTTGGCGCAGCCGGTGGCGTGGGTTCGATCCTCACGCAATTGGCCAAGCAATTGACCAGCCTTAAAGTGATCGGCACCGCTTCCCGCCAGCAGACCGCCGATTGGGTCAAAGAGCTGGGCGCCGATCTGGTCATCGATCACAGCCAGCCGCTGAGCGAAGAACTCAAGCGCGCCGGGGTCGACAGCGTGACCCACGTCGCCAGCCTGACCCAGACCGATCAGCACCTCGATCAACTGGTCGAAGCGCTGGCGCCGCAAGGCAAACTGGCACTGATCGACGATCCGAAGTTACTGGACGTGAGCAAACTCAAACGCAAAAGCCTGTCGCTGCACTGGGAGTTCATGTACACCCGCTCGCTGTTCGAAACGCCGGACATGATCGAGCAGCACAAACTGCTCAACCGCGTGGCGGAGCTGATTGATGCCGGGACGTTGAAGACCACGGTGGGCGAGCATTTCGGCACGATCAACGCGCAAAACCTGCGTCGTGCCCATGAGCTGCTGGAAAGTGGCAAAGCCAAGGGCAAAATTGTTTTAGAAGGTTTCTAAAAACCTGTACATCGCAGCCTTCGCCGAAGCTAGAGCGGTCGGCGGGGCTGCGCTGTTTTTTGCCGTCAGTCCGATGCTTGACCGTTGTCACAATTGCGATCGTATTCAGGTCTACAATCGAAGCCTCTGCGATACATCTTTTACGCAAGGGAGGTCAGCAATGAAGATCCTGATAAAAGAAGTGGCAAAGTCTCAATGGCAGGTTCGTCTGGACCAGCACGCCGTGACATTCCGCAGTGAAGCCGAAGCACTGGCCTTCACTCGCACCCTCGAAGCGCGACTTTGCGCGCCCCATCAGATTCCCGACCGCAGCCAGCAGCGCGCCGCCGGCTGAGGTTATTTATGCCTCGGCCTGAGCTTGCGCCAGTGCCCGGGCATTCTGTAGACGGCGGGTGAGCAGCGCCACGCACACCACCAGCAAACCGCACAGGCTGATGACTATTGCCATCGGCACGGCGCTGCCGTCGTGCAACACCCCCACCAGCGCCGAAGCACCAGCGGCGACACTGAATTGCATGCAGCCGAGCAGTGCCGAAGCACTGCCGGCGCGTGCGCCCTGACCGTTCATCGCGCAGGCGGCGGCGTTCGGGCTGATGCAGCCCAGGCTCGATACGCAGATGAACAGTGGGATCAGCAGCGGCCACAAGGATTCGGTATGCATCGCGCTGACCGCGAGCAGCGTCAGCCCGGCAGCGAAATAAACCCACACCGCCCGCGACAGCAGGAATGCCGGACCGCGTTTGGCCAACAAGCGCGCATTGACCTGCGCTACCAGAATGAAACCCGCCGCGTTGGTGCCGAACAGCCAGCCGAAATGCTCGGCCGGCACGCCATACAGCTTGATGAAGATAAACGGTGAGCCAGCGATGTAGGCAAACATCCCCGCGATGGCGATGCCGCCAGTCAGGGCATGGCCGAGGTAAACCCGATCCTTGAGCAAGCGCCCGTACTGACGCAGTGCGCCGGACAACGGCTGGCGCGGCATGTGCGCCGGCATACTTTCCGGCAACCCCAGCGCCACGGCCAGTCCGGCCAACGCACTGAACCCGGTCAGCACCAGAAATATCGACTGCCAACCTGTGGTGTTAACCAGCAGACCACCGAGCATCGGCGCCAGAATAGGCGCCAGGCCCATCACCAGCATCAATTGCGAAAAGACTTTCGCCGAACCCACCGCGTCGCACTTGTCGCTGACCACCGCCCGGGAAATCACCATCCCCGCACAACCGCCCAATGCCTGGACAAAACGTGCAGCGATCAGCCATTCCAGATTCGGCGCATAGGCGCAAGCCAGGGATGCCAGAGTGAACAGCGTGAGGCCCACGAGCAACGGGATGCGTCGGCCAAAGCGATCCGCCACCGGGCCGTAAGCCAGCTGGCCAATCGACAAACCGGCGAAATAGGCCGCCAGCGTCATCTGCACATGTTTCTCGTCGGTTCCGAACGCCAGCGCCATCGAGGGGAATGCGGGTAAATAGAAGTCGATGGCCAAGGGCCCGAAGGCGGTCAAGGCACCGAGGATCAGAATGGTACGGAAGTTCATCAGGCATCCAGGTTGGCAAGTCGGCAGCCCGACAGTCTAGCCGTGCCCGAACGCCTTGAACATTCCGATAGCTCGCTAACGATCAAATTCAGACGAGCTTCACCTCATATCCTTCCTCGCGAATCGCTTCGATGACCTGATCAGCACTCATGGCGCTTTCGACGCCGACCTCTTTAGCTACCAGATCGACGCGCACGCTGGCTGCCGGATCCCTGGCCTGGACGGCATTGGTGATGGCTTTGACACAGTGACCGCAGGACATGCCTTGAACGTTGAACACTTGCATGGAATGACTCCTTCGAGTGAGATTGCCGGCAGTTTCGAGCTTGCCACGATGGCAAGGTCAAGTTCTTGAATAAACTGCCGGGCTGGCAATCGGCGCCGCGCTCGGCCAAGCTGCGTACATCAATGACTCGATTCAGGAGATTCAGCCATGCGCTGGTCAGCTTTCAGCCTGTTTGGCTTTCTCAGCCTCTTTGCCGCCGTTCCTCAAGTGCAAGCTGCCGGCGAGGACTATGCGGTGCTGATCATTTCCCGCGAGCGTCTGGAAGTGTCGACTTCCTGCGAGATCGGCGTGTACATCCAGGATCAGCTCTCGGCGCGGCTGCTGCAGGAGCAAAGCATTTCCTTCAACCTGCCGCCGGGCACTGTTTCGCTGCGCTTGAAGTTGCTGCCGGGACAGGTTGCTGGCTGCAATCCAGGGATGCTCGCGCCGGGGTCGCAGGAGATCAAACTGCATGCCGGTGATGTGCTGAAGTATCGGTTGGCGATGAATTCAGAAGGCGTCTACTTGAAGCCTGCGGCTCTCGAATACTGAGTCGCTAGCCAAAAGATCGCAGCCTTCGGCAGCTCCTACAGGGATTGCATTCCAATGTAGGAGCTGCCGAAGGCTGCGATCTTTTGCTTTTGAAATTGGCACTTGACCTTGCCCGCATGGCAAGGTTGATCCTTGTAGGCATCCACTACAGGGAGTACGACCGATGTCCGATTCCATCACGTTCGATCTGCCGATTGCCGGCATGACCTGCGCCAGTTGCGCCGGCCGTGTCGAGCGGGCGTTGAGCAAAGTCAGCGGCGCCAGTGCCGTCAGCGTCAATCTCGCCACCGAGCAGGCTCGCGTGCAGGCGCCGGGTGACAGCCTGCCGGCCTTGATGGCGGCGGTTGAGCGCGCCGGTTACAGCGTGCCGCAGCAGACTATCGAATTGAATATCGAAGGCATGACTTGCGCCTCGTGCGTCGGTCGCGTCGAGCGTGCCCTGAATAAAGTCGCCGGGGTGAAAAGCGTCAGCGTCAATCTCGCCAACGAACGCGCCCACCTCGAACTGCTCGGCCAGATCGATCCACAAACCTTGCTCGACGCGGTGAGCAAGGCCGGCTACTCGGCCAGCGTCTGGCAAGCCGAACACCCGCAAACCGATAACCAACAGCAACGTCTGAAACATGAACGCTGGGCGCTGATCTGCGCAATTGCCCTCGCCCTGCCGCTGGTGGCGCCGATGTTGCTGCAACCGTTCGGCATTCACTGGATGCTCCCGGCCTGGGCGCAATTTGCCCTCGCCACGCCGGTGCAATTCATTTTCGGTGCACGTTTCTATGTAGCCGCGTGGAAAGCGGTGCGCGCCGGCGCCGGCAATATGGATTTGCTGGTCGCCCTCGGCACTAGCGCCGGTTACGGCTTGAGCCTCTATGAATGGGCCACCGCTGCCGGGCGCATGCCGCATCTGTATTTCGAAGCATCGGCGGTGGTCATTGCCTTGGTACTGCTCGGCAAATACCTGGAGAGCCGCGCCAAACGCCAGACCGCCAGCGCCATCCGCGCCCTCGAAGCGTTGCGTCCGGAGCGAGCGCTTCAAGTGATCGATGGCCGCGAGCAGGACGTTGCCATCAGCGCCCTGCGCCTGGGCGATCTGGTGCTGGTCAAGCCCGGCGAGCGTTTTCCGGTCGACGGCGAAGTCATCGAAGGCCAGAGTCACGCCGACGAGGCGCTGATCAGCGGCGAAAGCCTGCCGGTGCCGAAACAACCGGGCGATAAGGTCACCGGCGGTGCGATCAACGGCGAAGGTCGCTTGCTGGTGCGCACTCAGGCACTCGGCGCGGAAACCGTGTTGGCGCGAATTATTCGCCTGGTCGAGGACGCTCAAGCCGCGAAAGCGCCAATCCAGAAACTGGTGGATAAGGTCAGCCAGATCTTTGTGCCGACGGTGTTGCTGATTGCTCTAGCCACATTGATTGGCTGGTGGCTGTATGGCGCGCCGCTGGAAACCGCGCTGATCAATGCCGTCGCCGTTCTGGTCATCGCCTGCCCCTGTGCACTGGGCCTTGCCACGCCGACCGCGATCATGGCCGGCACCGGCGTAGCGGCGCGTCACGGCATTCTGATCAAGGATGCCGAAGCGCTGGAACGTGCCCATGAAGTCAGCAGTGTGGTGTTCGACAAGACCGGCACGCTGACCTCTGGCACGCCGCGTATCGCCCATTTCAGCGCGGTGGATGGCGATGAAGACACCTTGCTGAAACTGGCCGGCGCGCTGCAACGCGGCAGCGAACACCCGCTGGCCAAAGCGGTGCTGGATGCGGCCGCCGAACGAGGCCTGAACGTGCCTGACGTCAGTGACAGTCAATCGCTGACCGGTCGCGGCATCGCCGGCAATCTCGACGGCCGGCGCTTGGCACTGGGCAATCGGCGGTTGCTCGAAGAAAGTGCCTTGAGCGCCGGCAACCTGAGCGAATCCGCCCAAGCCTGGGAAGCCGAAGGCCGCACCCTGTCATGGTTGATCGAGCAAAGTCCTGAACCGCAAGTGCTCGGCTTGTTCGCCTTCGGTGACACCCTCAAACCCGGCGCACTGGAAGCCGTGCAACAACTCGCCGCCCGGCATATCCACAGCCACCTGCTGACCGGCGACAACCGTGGCAGCGCGCGCGTCGTCGCCGAGGCCCTGGGCATCAGCAATGTCCACGCCGAAGTGCTGCCGGCGGACAAAGCCGCCACCGTCAGCGAGCTGAAGAAAACCGGCGTGGTCGCCATGGTCGGTGACGGCATCAACGATGCCCCGGCCCTCGCCGCTGCCGACATCGGCATCGCCATGGGCGGCGGCACCGACGTCGCCATGCACGCAGCGGGCATCACCTTGATGCGCGGCGATCCACGGCTGGTGCCGGCGGCGCTGGAGATCAGCCGCAAGACTTACGCGAAGATCCGTCAGAACCTGTTCTGGGCCTTCGTCTACAACCTGATCGGCATTCCGCTGGCGGCGTTCGGCTTCCTCAACCCGGTGCTGGCCGGGGCAGCGATGGCGCTGTCGAGCGTCAGCGTGGTGAGCAATGCGCTACTGTTGAAAACCTGGAAACCCAAGGACTTGGAGGAGCACCGATGAACATCGGTCAAGCAGCCAGACACAGTGGCCTGAGCGCGAAAATGATCCGCTATTACGAGTCGATCGGCCTGCTCAAAGCGGCCCATCGCACCGACAGCGGTTATCGGGTCTACGGCGACGATGACCTGCACACGCTGGCATTCATCAAGCGCTCGCGGGACTTGGGTTTTTCCCTGGAAGAGGTCGGCAAACTGCTGACCCTCTGGCAGGATCGCCAACGCGCCAGCGCCGATGTGAAGGCGTTGGCGCGCCAGCACATCGACGAGTTGAATCAGAAGATCCGCGAACTCGGCGAGTTGCGCGACACCCTGCAGGATCTGGTCGAGCACTGCAGCGGCGACCACCGCCCCGATTGCCCGATCCTCAAGGAACTGGCGTCGGGCTGCTGCGTGCAACCCGCCCGCGCTTGAGCGCCAGAGCTTTCATCAGCAGCAAGGTACTGAGCGGGATGCCGTGGAACAGCATGACCACGGCACCCGGCGCCCACCATCCGTAGAACGGCGCGGCGATCAGCATGCCGATGCCGAACCCGGTCATTTGCAGCAAGGTCAGGACGCTGAAAATCGGCAAGCGCAACTGCTCGGGTTCGCGTTGCAGACGCGACATCAGGCCGACTTCGGAAAACCCGTCACCCAAGCCCGCGGGCAATGAAAACAGCAGCAGACCGTAGATGCTGTGTTGCTGGAACATCAGGATAAAGCCGCAGGACATCAGCGCCACACCGAAGAAAAACCGTCGTTCCAGGTGGATGTTGTCCGAGCCCTTGAGACGGCTGGCGATGCGCGCGCCCAGCAGTTTGCCGCTGGCCCACACCGCGAGCATCAGGCCCAGCGTGGTGCTCGCTGACTCCGGCGTGAGCAATTTGGAAATGATCGCAAAGCCGACGTTGTGCGCAGCGCTGCCCAAGGTGTCGGCCATGGTCACCGCGAGCATTGCGGCAATCACCGGTGCTGCACGCAGGCCTTGCTTGAGTGCGGTCCATTCGCCGCGTTCCGGCTCTTCGTTGACTGTCGCAGGTTCGAAACGCAGCGGCACGATCAACAACGCTGCCAACAGATAGGTCAACGCATTCAGGGCGAATACCGTTTCAAAACCAAAACCCGCGACCAGCAGACCTGAAACCAGACTGCCGCCGACCATCGCGGCGGATGAGGCCGAGGTGATCCAGGCGTTGGCCTTGAGCAATTGCTCGGCGGGGATCAGACGCGGCAACTGGCTGTTGAGGCCGATGGCGAACATCGAATTGCCCAGACCCAGACCGAAAGCGATGACCGGCAATAGCATGGCTTGCTGGCTGATGGGCACGATCAACAGTAAACCGAGGACGCCGGCGCGCAGCAGGTCGAACGCGATCAGCGGTGCGCGTCCGCTGCATCGACGGTAAAACGCGGTGCCGATCAGGCTGGCAAAAATTCCCCCGCCGACGCGACTGGCGAGAAAGATTCCGACGCTCATCGCGCTGTTGCTCAGCAGGTAGACGTAGGTGGCCAGCGCGACCATGTTGAGGAACGCGCCGAAATCGGAGATCAATCGTGCGGTGATGATCAGGTGGGTGTTGCGCGGGGTGGTCACATTCAGTCCTTGAGTGTGGGTGGAGCGGTGGACAGTAGACTTGAATTTGCAGGGATCCGAAAGAGCCCTCACCCTAGCCCTCTCTCAGGGGGAGAGGGGACTGATTGGGGGATGCTGTGGAGATACGCCGACCTGAAATTTCTGTACCGAATCCAGACAGGTCCAAATACTGACCTCGTCCAATCCATAATCGACCCGGTGTTTCAGGTCGATGTATGACGCATGACACCTCGGTCGGCCCCCTCTCCCTCCGGGAGAGGGCTGGGGTGAGGGTGCATTTCGAAACCAAACAAAAAAAACCGGCCGAAGCCGGGTTTCTCATCAAGCGATCACTGCATCCACGGTGGTGGCGGTGGTTCGTCGGACTTGCCTTTCGGCTCGTCGTCCGCCGCACGGATGGCCTGCTTGCGTTCCTCGTCGAGGCGCGCCGCTTCGATCTCGCGCAACACCCCGCCCACATCGGCCAGATCTTCCGGATCATCGAACTCACCGGTCAGCACACTGTTCGGGTGCAAGGTGCCGGCTTCGTACAGCGCCCACATTTCTTTCGCGTACTTGGTCAGTTTCAATTCCGGCGCAAAGCGACCGAAGTACGAAGCCATGTTGCCAACGTCCCGCTCCAGCATGCTGAACGCGTGGTTGTTACCAGCAGCGTCGACAGCCTGCGGCAGGTCGATGATGACCGGACCGGTCGGCGTCAGCAGCACGTTGAACTCCGAAAGGTCACCGTGCACCAGACCGGTACACAACATCAGCACGATCTGCGAAATCAGGAACGCGTGATACTCGCGCGCCTGATCCGGCTCCAGCACCACATCATTGAGACGCGGCGCGGCATCGCCGAATTCGTCGGCCACCAGTTCCATCAACAGCACGCCGTCGAGGAAGTCATACGGCTTGGGCACCCGCACGCCGGCACCGGCCAGACGGAACAGCGCCGCCACTTCGGCGTTCTGCCAGGCGTCTTCGGTCTCTTTGCGACCGAACTTGGAGCCTTTCGCCATTGCGCGAGCCTGTCGGCTGTTGCGCACCTTGCGGCCTTCCTGATACTCGGCCGCCTGGCGGAAACTGCGTTTGTTCGCCTCCTTGTAGACCTTTGCGCAACGTAACTGATTGCCGCAGCGCACCACATAAACAGCTGCTTCTTTACCACTCATCAGTGGGCGCAGCACTTCGTCGACCAGACCGTCCTCGATCAGGGGTTCAATGCGTTTTGGAGTCTTCATCAGCTTTTATTGTGGGTCCTTTATTACCAAACACGCGAATGTCACTCGTTATACGGCAATCCTCGCATTACGGGGAGGGGTTGCCGACCTGTGAACCTGTGAATGCACACACTGTGCCGAAAAAAATCGACCGCTGCGAATCATAGCCGAGCCTTGGTTATTTGTTGGTATCGGCCGTCGAGGGCATTTGCGACAGAATCTGACATCTGCGGTTTTTGCCCTTTTACCCTCACCCCAGCCCTCTCCCGGAGGGAGAGGGAGCCGACCGAGCTGTCTGGCGTTATACATCGACCTGAAATACCGCGTCGATTATGGATTCGGTAAAGCTCGATCAGGTCGGCGTATCCCTCAAACATCCCCCAATCTGTCCCCTCTCCCTTTGGGCGGTCTGACGTTTCGGGAGGGTTAGGGTGAGGGGCTCTTCTAGCGTTCGATGATGGCGGTAACGCCCTGCCCGCCCGCGGCGCAAATCGAAATCAGGCCCCGGCCCTTGCCCGCGGCATCCAGCAATTTCGCCAAATTGGCGACGATACGCCCGCCCGTCGCGGCGAACGGATGCCCCGCCGCCAGCGAACTGCCCTTCACATTGAGACGACTGCGATCGATCGAGCCCAACGGCGCATCAAGGCCCAGGCGGGTTTTGCAGTATTGCGGATCCTCCCAAGCCTTCAGCGTGCACAACACCTGCGCAGCAAAAGCTTCATGAATTTCGTAGTAATCGAAATCCTGCAAGGTCAGCCCGTTGCGCGCCAACAATCGCGGCACCGCATACGCCGGCGCCATCAGCAGCCCTTCCGCACCGTTGACGAAATCCACCGCCGCCGCTTCGCCGTCACGCAGATACGCGAGGATCGGCAAGCCACGTTCCTTTGCCCATTCTTCGCTGCCGAGCAGCACCACCGACGCGCCGTCAGTCAGCGGTGTGGAGTTGCCCGCGGTCAACGTGCCTTTAGCGCTTTTTTCGAAGGCAGGCTTCAACGTTGCGAGTTTATCCAGAGTCAGGTCCGGGCGCAGGTTGTTGTCGCGGGTCAGGCCAAGGAACGGCGTCATCAGGTCGTTGTGCCAGCCTTCGCTGTAGGACGCGGCGAGTTTGTGATGGCTTTCAAGGGCCAGTTGATCCTGATCCTCACGCGGGATCTGCCAGGTCTGCGCCATCAGCTCGCAGTGCTGCCCCATCGACAGACCGGTGCGTGGTTCGCCGTTGCGCGGAAATTCCGGGATCAGGTGTTGGGGCCGCAGTTGCAGAAAGGTTTTCAGTTTGTCGCCGGTGGTCTTGGCGCGATTGGCTTGCAGGAGGATTTTGCGCAGACCTTCGCTGACGCTGATCGGCGCGTCCGATGTGGTGTCGACACCGCCAGCGATGCCGCAGTCGATCTGGCCAAGGGCGATCTTGTTCGCCACCAGGATCGCGGCTTCCAGGCCGGTGCCACAGGCTTGCTGGATGTCGTAGGCCGGCGTGGCCGGTGACAAACGCGAGCCGAGCACGCATTCACGGGTCAGGTTCATATCTCGTGACAATTTCAGCACCGCGCCCGCCACCACCTCGCCGATGCGCTGGCCGTGCAGATTGTAGCGTTCGATCAGGCCTTCAAGGGCGGCGGTGAGCATCGCCTGATTGCTGGCCGTGGCGTAGGGCCCGTTGGAACGGGCGAAAGGGATACGGTTACCGCCGATGATCGCGACGCGGCGCAGCTGACTCATGAATGACTCCTTGGATAAATTCGGGTTGAAACAATCCCTGTAGTAGCGAGCCTGCTCGCGAAAACGCCGGCACATTCAGCATCTTCGGTGGCTGACACATCGCTTTCGCGAGCAAGCTCGCTCCCACAAGGTCCGCGCATGTCTGCAAGACCTGCTAAACCTCAGTGTTCAAGCGTAGGCCCTATTGCGTTAATCGAACGATTGATTGCCATCGGCAGTCCACACTTTGAACCCCAACTTCTGGAGAGCGTTCCATGTCTGACCGCTATATCGACTTCGCCAACTCGTCCATCGGCCATCGTCTGGTCGGCGCGCTGGGCCTGCCGTCGCCGGTGCGACTGGAGCGCTGGCAGGCCGGGCGTCTGCGGCCGGTGGAAGGTGCGCTGCTGATCGGCGGCGGGCCATTGGCCGAACGCGTCAGTGCGTTCGCCAACCGTTTGACCGAGAGTATCTACCGCTACGGCGAGCAACCAGCGACCGCGACTGAATGGATTCCCGGCCACGGCCCGAAACTCAAAGCCGTGGTGTTCGACGCCAGCGACTTGCAGCAAACCGATCAGCTCAAACAACTGCGCGAATTCTTCCAGCCGCTGATGAAGAACCTTGAGCACAGCGCGCATCTGGTGATTCTGGGGCGTGCGCCGGAAACCCTCCGTGATCCATTTGCCGCCAGCGCACAACGCGCGCTGGAGGGGTTCTCCCGTTCGCTGGCCAAGGAGCTGCGCAGCGGCGGCACGCTGCAATTGATCTATGTCGGCGAAGGCGCAGAAGATCAACTGGAAGGCCCGCTGCGATTTTTCCTCTCGCCGAAAAGTGCGTTTGTGTCCGGACAGGTGATTCGCCTGACCGTTTGTGCGACGCCAGTGACTGACTGGACGCGCCCGCTGGCCGGGCGCAAGGCGTTGGTTACCGGGGCTGCGCGCGGCATCGGTGCGTCCATCGCTGAAACCCTGGCGCGCGATGGCGCCGACGTGATCCTGCTCGATGTCCCGCCAGCCAAGACCGATCTGGAAGCACTTGCCGCGCGCCTCGGTGGCCGAGCGATCACCCTGGATATCTGCGCCGCCGACGCCGCTACGCAGTTGATCGAACAACTGCCTGATGGCCTCGATATTCTGGTGCACAACGCCGGCATCACCCGCGACAAGACCCTGGCCAACATGACCCCGGAATTCTGGGACGCGGTGCTGGCGGTCAACCTCAATGCCCCGCAAGTGCTGACCAAGGCGCTGCTCGACAGCGGCACGCTGCGCGACAACGCGCGGGTGATTCTGCTGGCCTCGATCAGCGGCATTGCCGGTAACCGTGGACAAACCAACTACGCCGCGAGCAAGGCCGGGCTGATCGGTCTGGCGCAGGCATGGGCGCCCACGCTGCTGGAACGTGGCATCAGCATCAACGCCGTCGCTCCCGGTTTTATCGAAACGCAGATGACCGCACACATTCCGTTCGGCCTGCGCGAGGCCGGGCGGCGCATGAGTTCGCTCGGTCAGGGCGGCTTGCCGCAAGACGTCGCCGAAGCCGTCGCGTGGCTGGCGCAACCGGGCAGCGGCGCGTTTACCGGGCAGGCGCTGCGGGTCTGTGGACAAAGTGTTCTGGGAGCTTAGGCATGAGCATCGAATGGCACACGCTGGATCGCGAACCGAGTCTGCCCGGGCTGTATGCACGGGCAGCGACACGCCGCAAAATCACCGGCACGCAATTGCCCGACAACGGTTTGCGCTGTTGGGTCGATGTCGATGGCAAACGCCTGGCGGCCTATCGCAAGGTCTGTGGATTCGTCGATGACGGCCTGCTGCCACCGACGTATCCGCATATCCTCGCCTTTGCCTTGCAGATGCAATTACTCACGGCCAAGGACTTTCCGTTTCCGCTGCTGGGGTTGATTCATCTGAGCAATCGCATCCGCGTGCTGCGGCCGATGGGCGGTATCAGTCACGCGCAAGTCAGCGTACGCGTGACCAACCTGCAAGCACATCCCAAGGGTGCGACGTTCGATCTGCTGACCACACTGGATGATCAGCTCGGGCCGTTGTGGGAGGCCGAAAGCCAAATGCTCTGTCGCGGCGTGGAACTCGATGGCGAAGCGCTCGAACAGCACTGGGAACCCTCGCAAGCGCTGACGCAAGTGGCGCACTGGAAAGCCCCGGCAGACATTGGCCGGCAGTACGCCAAGGTGTCGGGGGACTACAACCCGATTCACCTGAGCGCGGCCAGCGCCAAACTGTTCGGTTTCCCCACCGCCATCGCCCACGGCTTGTGGAACAAGGCTCGGACCCTCGCGGCGCTGAACGATCATTTGCCCAAAGCCAACCTTGAGATCGCCGTGCACTTTCGCAAACCGGTGCGCCTGCCCAGTGAGGTGACCTTGCTGGCGAGTGCGGCGGGGTCCAGTGGTGAGTTGCGGCTGATCGGTGCACAAGACCTGGAACACATGGTCGGGCAGTGGCAGCCGATTGCCTGAGCACGCGGGACACTGTTAATTGTGTGTATATAACTTAAGTTTCTGCCAACCTTTTTCCTTTCGCCAAAAAAGCCCGGGCCTTGATTTTCAAGGCCTTTTTTTGTGCAGCTATATCGTGGGTATTAGTCATTAGGCGCTGCATGTCACCTTATATATAAAGGCGTTAATACCAACTTGAGAATGGTGCGAAACCTGCCCCTGGACTGAGATTGACACAACGGACGAGGCATCACCGGCGACAGATCGGCGAGCCATCGAAGGCAACGAACGTTGTGACAGGTGCAAGGAATACAAACATGAAAACTCAAGACGTGTGGTGCAAATCAGCAATCGCTCTGGCATTGATCCTTTCCCTCGGCCTCACTGGTTGCAGCAGCGGCAGTGGCGGGCATAAAAGCAGCTCCGGCAGCTCTTCCCCCGCCAGCAGCACCGATGGCACTGGTGGAACCGGAAGCACTGGCAGTACTGGCGGCACTGGAGGTACTGGCGGCACCGGTGATACCGCCGGTACAGGCGGAACGGGTGGCACTGGCGGCACTGGCGGGACCAATCCGACCAACCCGACTAACCCGACCGATCCAACCAACCCCACCAATCCGACAGACCCGACGGATCCGACCAACCCGACCAATCCAACCCCATCCCTGGTGACCACCACCCTTGTGCAGGATGTCGGCAAGACCGTCAGCGGCGTCGGCGATGGCGTCGGCCAGGTAGGCGACTCCCTGAGCGGCGTTCCGGTGGTAGGTGGCGTGGTGCAGAGCGCCGCCAACACCGCGGGCAATGTCGTCTCCACCCTGGGCGATGGCGTGACCAACGGCATCGGCAAACTGGCGACCGATTCCAAAGGCCTGACCACCACCGTCTCTTCGGTCGGCGGCGTAGTGCAGGATGTCGGCAACGGCGTGTCCGACCTCAGCGGCAAACTGGCGACCGCGACCAACAGCGTTCCCGTAGTCGGCGGCGTGGTCACCAAAGTGGCGCCGATACTCGATGGCGTCGGCGAGAAAGTCACCATGCTCGGCGACACCCTGACCACCACCCTCAGCACCGGCCCGACCAGCAATCTGACCAACACTGTCGGTGGAAAACTGGTGCCGGTAATTGCGATGGTGGAAAGCACCACGGACAAAATCGGTGACGCCACTGGCTTGGGCGATCCGCTCAAAGGCGTGATTTCGCAAGTCGGCGGTGCGGTGAACGGCTTGGGTGGCAAGGTCACCGACGCCGGCAACGGCAATGCCTTGACCAACACCCTCGGCGGTGCGCTGAGCAACACCGGCACGGCGGTCGGCAAGGCGGGCGGTCTGGTGGCCAACGGCACCGGCTCAGGGACTGGCGGGGTCGGCGGCGGGCTCGGTGGCACTGGTTTGTTGCAAACCGTCGGCGGCGCTGTGGTCAATGTCGGTTCAGGTCTGGGCGCAGGCAACGGCACGCTGGCAGCGCCGGGCAATGTCGTCGCAGCGGTCGGTAACACGGTGGCCTCGCTTAACACCGTGCTCGGTGGTTCCGGTGCACCGATCACGGCGCCGACAGCGACCCTGGCCACCGTTGGCGGCACCTTGGGC
This sequence comes from Pseudomonas sp. 43A, assembly GCF_013363935.1. Lineage (NCBI taxonomy): Bacteria > Pseudomonadati > Pseudomonadota > Gammaproteobacteria > Pseudomonadales > Pseudomonadaceae > Pseudomonas > Pseudomonas sp. 43A. Next base: position 1,046,789 of record NZ_CP054880.1, on the reverse strand, counting down.
GGCGCACTGAATCCAGTCACCACGGCGGTCACCAGCCTGACGCAAAATGTCGGCGCCACCACCGGTATCGGCGCGCCAGTCGCGGGTATCACCGGTCAGGTTGGCGGTGCAGTCAGCAGCATCGGCAACACGATTGCCGCGACCAACAACCCGGTCACCACCGCCGTCGGTGGTCTGGTCAACAACGTTGGCACGACCGTCGGTGCCGTTGGCGGACTGGTGAACGGTAGTGCCAGCGGCGGCACTACCAGTGGCGGTCTGGGTGGCGTAATCGGCGGCCTGACCGGCGCTCTGGGAGGCAACAAACGCTAATTTGCACCTGGCCGATTCGACGGCCGCACCTACAGCGCCTACGCTTGGTTGAAGGCGGGAGATTCCGACGAATCTTCCGCCTTTTTTCTTAGGAGCAACCAGCCCTGCGCTGTGATCTGACCATGGAGTGTCCTATGCGCGTTATGGCATCCCTGTTGTGCCTCAGTCTCAGTTCCACCGCCCTCGCCGACACCCTGCCCAGTTTTCTCAACAGCAACGAAACCACCCGCAACCTGCCGGTGCCGAATCTGCCGGCCGATGCCTATCGTCCTGCGGCAACGCCGCTGCAAGTGCCTGACCCCGGCGCGACCGCCGCACAGCCACTGTTGATGGAAACCAGGATCAACCTGAAGACCGTGCAGATCGAGGGCGGGACGATTTATCCGCTCAACGAACTGGCTGAGGTCTACAAGCCGCTGATCGGTCGTCAGACCAGCCTCGCGGACCTGATCGAAGCCACCCGCAACATCACTCGCCGCTATCAACAGGATGGCTACCTGTTGTCCTACGCCTTCCTGCCGCAACAGAGTTTCGATGACGGCGTGGCGCGGGTGGTGCTCGTTGAAGGCTATGTGCGCGACGTGCAGATGCAGGGTGATGTCGGCCGGGTCAAAGGCCTGCTCGATAAACTGGCGGCGAAAATCCAGGCCGAACGACCGCTGACCCGCAAGACGTTCGAGCGTTACACCACGCTGATGACGCGCATCCCCGGCGTGACCATTCAGGCGCAAGTGCCGCCGCCCGGTACCACCGATGGCGCGACGACACTGATTGCCGAGGCCAGCCGTAAGCCGTTCACCAGCACACTGAGCACCACCGAGGACAACCGCAACGGCCCGCAAGCGTTGCTCGGCGTCAGCAGCAACTCGCAAACTGCCATGGGCGAGCAACTGACCCTCAGCGGTCTGTTCCCGCCGGGGGATGACCATGAGCGTTACTACCGGCTCGACTACAACCAGTTCCTTGATGCCGAAGGCACGCAACTGAATCTGTCGGCTTCACGTTATCGCGCCGACCCCGGCACCGAAGTGCTGGTCAACGGCGGCGGCCGCCTCGACACCCACCGTGAAAACGATCGTTACTCCATCGGGTTCAGCGTGCCGTTGATTGCCTCGTCCACCGAACAACTGACGGCAGCCTCGCGCCTGTATGCGGTCAATGACAAGACGCGCTACGACGGTATCAACTTTCCATTCAGCAAGGAGTTTCGCACCGACATCCGTGCCCTGGCGTTCGAAGGTGACTGGCGCAAGGCCGATGCGCGACAGTTGCGCATCCTCAGCGGTGGCGTCTATCAAGGCTTCGACAGCCTCGGCGCACACACCAATTACGATGACATCGCTTTGGATTTCTTCCGCGTGCGGCTGTCCGGGGTGCAAAGCGACAAGTTCTTCGACAACTGGCAGGGCGTGCTGTCGGCGGCGCTGTACTGGAGCGACGACACCTTGCCCGACAGCGAACGCGCGGTATTCGGCGGGCAGAATTTCGGCCGCGGTTATCCCGACGATCAGGCGTCCGGTGACAAAGGCTGGGGCGTGGCGTACGAGGTCAACTACAGCTTCAATCGCGACGGCAATTGGCTGCGCATCCTGCAACCGTACGTGGTGCTCGACCGCTCGCGCAGCTGGTTCAATCAGTTGCCGGTGCAGGCCAACAACCTGTCATCAGCGGCGGTCGGCCTGCGCTTTGGTGATGCGAAGTACTACAACATTGCGCTGGAGGCGGCGAAGGCGATGTCGGATGAAGCGCTGGATACTTTCAATCGCAAGCCGCGGTACAGCATCAGCTTCAGTTATCAACTGTAGAGGGGGCGGCGCTTGTCAGAGTGCATTCGCGAGCAGGCTCACGCCTGCATTTGGCGTGTGTTCCGCTGAAGGAGTGAGCCTGCTCGCGATGAACGATGACGCGGTAACCTGTGAGGCAACTCAGCCCCCCGAACCACTGTCGACCTCGCCCCCCTGCTGCTGATCAAAAAACTCCGGGATCTCATGCTGGTAGCTTTTCAGCCAGCGCTGCATAGCCAGTTCGCGTTCTGTCGGCGTAGCCGTCTGCACCTTCGGTGAGGCGGCTTTGTTGCGGCTTTGCAGCAGCAGCCAGCCTTCGGTTTCCTGTTGCTGGGCCGATGACGGGCCAGCGTCGATGGCGTAGCTGGTCAGTGGCAGTGCCAGCAAGCCAAGGCAAAGCATCACGGTTTTCATCGCAGGTCTCCTTACTTGAGCATCGCCGTGACGGCGGCAGGCGATGGGCTGGGCACTTTGAGTTTTTCCGCGCGACTCTGGGCCTCGCTGAATTGCGCCGGGCTCAAACCGAGGCGACTGACCAGTTCGGCGGCGCGGGTCCAGTCATCCTGATAGAGCAGCAGTGTCACCAGATTCAACGCCGCCAATGAGTCGCTCTGCTTAAGCTCCATGGCGGTGAGGAATTCGAAACGCGCGTCTTCGATACGCAATTGATTGAGGTAAACCACCCCCAGATCGTTGCGGATTTTTTCGTCGGTCGGCGCCAACCGTGCGGCACGTTGCAAGTGCGCCTGAGCCTGACCGTAGTCAGACCTGGCTGCCGCGAGTTGGCCCAGACCATGCTCGGCCTCGGCAGCCAGACACGTGCCGAGCAGGCTGCGATACAAAGGCTCGGCTTCGCTGCGCCCGAGCAAACGGTAAACCTTGGCCTTGCGCAGGCGCACATCGGCGAGGTTGTCCGGCAGTTTCTGCAGGTTGGCCAGGCTGGCGTGCAGTTTGCCGTCGTTGGCCATGTCGTCGGCCAGATTCAGCGACAGCTGTTGTTCGGAACTCAATTTGCCGCAACTGGCGTTGTTGGTCAGCGCCTCCCACGGGTTTTGCCCGGTATTGGCGCAGCCCCCGAGCATCAGCACACAGACACCTGCAATCATTGCTTTCATCACCACTCCTCAAGCACCCAACGCCTTCGCCAGGGCGGTAAAACCCGGGCCGGCGAGGACAATCAATAACGCCGGGAAGAGAAACAGCATCATCACGACGGACATTTTCGCGGACATTTTCGAGATGTATTCCTGTAGGCGCGTCAGGCGCCGGTCATCGAGCAGTTGCTTGAGCGAGAGCAGTGATTTCATTGCCCCGCCCCCCTGATACAGCAACTGCTGAAGAATCACGCAGGTGTCGGTGAACTCGTCGACCGCCAGCAATTGCGTGGCTTTGTTCAGTTCTTCGCCCAGTTCAAGGCCGGAATCGATACGGCTCAACACCAGCCGCAGTTCTTGGGTCAGCACTGGTAGCAAGGCTTGGCCTTCATGGCTCAGCACACGCAATGCCTGCTCCACGGCCATGCCGGATTCGAAGAGGATGCGCAGTAGCGGAATGAACGTGCTGATCTCACTGGCCAGTTGTTTCTGCCGACGCGCGACCGCGATCACCAGCAGCCGCTTGGGCAACAGATAGCCGACGCCGAGGGCGAACAACGGTGCAATCCACGGCCTTTGCACGGTGGGAAAAAACACCGACTGCAGCAGCACCGTCAGCGCCAGCAGCAATAACGGCGAACCGATCTGACAGGCAGCGAACAGCGAACGCTGGCGGGCGCTGCGCCAGCCCAGGCGGTTGAGCAGGGTTTGGGTTTCGTTGTCGAGTTTGACGCTGTGCTGCCCGACTTTGCTGTCGCCGAGCACTTGCAGCAAGTTGCCGAAGCGATTTTGCCGCAGCAGGTCACCCTCCAGGCGCCGGCTGATCTGCCGGGTACGGCGGCGTTGGTCGAACAGACTGCTCAGCAGCAACAGCGCGGCGCCGAGCAGCAGCAAAGCGCTGATCATCAAGGGTGTCGTCATAGGCTGCGCAACATCCGCCAGAGTAGAAGACTGCCGATTACCTGCATGCCGAACGCCGTGGCCAGCATCCGCTGTCCGGAAGGGTCGTGCCACATGGCGACCAGATAAACCGGATTGGCTATCAGGAAATACCCGGCCATGATGATCGGCAACAAGCCCAGCACCCACGCGGTAAGGCGGGTTTCGCCGGTCATGGCACGCAATTGGCGGGAGGCCTGATCGCGCTCGCGAATCATCTTGATCAGGTTCTCCAGCAACTCGCTGGCGTTGCCGCCATAACGATGATTGACCTTGAGGCCGAGGGCGAACAGGCGAAATTCATCGCGCTCGTAAAGCTCTGCCAGATCCGACACGGCGTCCGGCAGACTTACGCCCAACTGCACGTTGCGCTGGACCCGGGCCATGGCGTCTTTCAACGGATACTCGCTGGCCTCGATGCCACCGAGCACTGCGTCAGCGAGGGTACGCCCGGACTTCAGGCTGCGCACGGTGTGATCGAGCAGTGCCGGCAGTTGTTCGATCATTCGCCGCAATCGGCGCTGATAACGCCAACTGACATACACACGCAGCGCCAGCGGTGGCAGCACGATCAGCACCAGCAGACCGATCCATCCCGCCAGCGCAAAGCCGATCAGAATCGCGAAGGCCCAGAGCAACAGCCAGACCCCGATACGCTCGGTTGGCCGGCCCAACCCAGCGCGCAGGAATGCGCGCTCCAGCCCGGCCCAATAAGGGGCGCTCACGGTCATTTGCGGCTGCCCCTGATTCAGCCGATCAAGCACCCGCTCGGTGCCACTCTGGCGCCAGCTGTTGTAGAACAGGCGCAGCGACAGCCCGAGCAAGGCCAGGCAAATGACGATCAGCAACAACGGTTTGAGCATGCCGTCGGCCCTCAGTGCGCGAGCGTCGGTTCGCGGCGCAACTTGTCGCCGGCCGGGTTGATGGCTTCGCGCAGAAAGCCCAGGCCACTGCGCCGATCAAGGCGAAACAGGGTATTGGTGACGTACACGTCGTCACGCACGCCAACCACTTCCACCACTTCGCTGACGCAACGGCGCCCGTCCGGCATTCGCGTCAGTTGAATCACCACGTCCAGCGCGGCGCAGATCATCTGGCGCAAAGTGCGTTCGGCGATGGTGCGGCCGGTCAGTCCGACCAGGGTTTCCAGACGCAGCAGAGCGTCCTGAGCATTGTTGGCGTGGACGGTGCTCATCGAGCCATCGTGGCCGGTGTTCATTGCGGTGAGGACGTCGACGACTTCAACGCCGCGAATCTCACCGAGGATAATCCGGTCAGGGCGCATGCGCAGAGCGTTGCGAATCAGATCGCTGGCTTTCACTTCGCCGTGGCCCTCGGCGTTCGGCGGGCGCGTTTCCAGGCGCACGACGTGGGGATGGCCAAGCTGCAATTCAGCAACGTCCTCGATGGTCACCAGCCGTTCGTGGGGACTGATCAACTGGCTGAGGATATTCAGCAAGGTGGTTTTACCGGTGCCGGTACCGCCACTGATGAGGATGTTGCAGCGCTTGCCCACTGCCTCCTCGATGAAGTCGTAGATCGCCTGATCGATGGTCTGCATCGCCATCAGGTCGGTGCTCTTGAGCATGTCCTTGCGAAACTTCCGGATCGACAGGCACGGCCCGTCAAGGGCGATCGGCGGGATGATCGCGTTGACCCGGCTGCCATCGGGCAGGCGCGCATCGACCATCGGCGACGATTCATCGAGGCGTCGCCCCAGCGGCGCGAGGATGCGTTGCATCACCCGTTCGACGTGATGCGCATCGATAAAACGCAGATCGCTCAAGTGCAGCACGCCATCGCGTTCGATGAACACCCGGTGCGGGCCGTTGACCAGAATTTCAGTGACGGCGCTGTCGCGCAACAGTACTTCCAGCGGGCCGAAACCGGTCAGCTCATCAACGATTTCTTCGGCCAGACGTTCCATTTCATAACGGGAAATCGCCAGGTGCAGGCGCGCGATGTACTCGGCAACCTTGTCGATGACGAACTGCGACAGCACCTGCCGCGAACCTTCCAGCAGGTTTTTCCCGGACTCTTCGATGGCGTCGATGATGTAACGGTGCAGTACCAGTTTCAGCCCGTCGTGATCAGTGTTGCCGGACGCGTTGCGCTGCGGCCCGCCAAACAATTGCTCGCCGTTCATGAGGTACCTCGCAGGCGGTCGAACCAGCTGACCTTGGGTTTGGCCATGCCTTCGGAGCGTTTCGCAAGGCGTTCGCCGAGGGTGCGCAGGCTCTGGCTGATGGCCTCACGCGGGGCCAGCTCGAACAGGCTGACGCCCTGGTTTTTCGCGTTCAGACGGATCTCCGGGCTGTAGGCGAGCACCGCAATCACCTCCAGGCCAAAGCTCTTGCCGAGCGTCTCGGAATCCGGTGCGACGTGGCGCAGGTAGCGGTCCACGAGCAGTCGCCCGTGGTCGAGTTTCATGCCTTTTTCACGCCACAGGTTGAGCACCGCGAGGTTGCGCCGACAATCGAGCACATTCTGATCGGTGTACCACAGCAGCTTGTCGCAATGGCTGACGAAGGTTCGTAGCGCTTCGCTGTCGGGTTGCCCGGTGAGGTTGACCACGATGTGCTGGAAGTGTTGGCGCAGGGCGCTGAGCAACATGTACAACTCGGCGGCACTGGTACGCTCCAGTGGCTCGTCGCCGTTGGCGTAGGCAAGAATGCGCAGACCGGCTTCGGCGCTCGTGAAGGCGCTGTCGATCAGGGTCGCGTCGAGCCGCCGCAAGTGCCGCAACGCATCGCCGAAATGGAACGAACTCTCAAGCCCGAGCAACGCCAGACTGTCACCGCGCGGCAGGCCCAGATCGAGCAACAGGGTTTGCTGGCCACTCTTCTGCACCACCAGCGCCATGTGGTTGGCGAGCAGAGCACCGTCGGCGTTGCTCTGCACACCATAAAGCACGGTCAGGCCACCAAGCTGCGTGTTGGGGGTCACCGCGGGCAGACGTTTACTCAGACGCCGCACCAACCCGGCTACCTCACTGGAGCGCGAGCCATAAGCGACAAAATCCCGTGCACCGGCACGCATTGCATTGAGCACCAACTGGTTATCCATGCCGTCACCGAGGGCGACGATGGCAAGCATCGGTTTGGCTTCCAGCACGCCTTCAATCAAGGCGCTCTGGGCCACCAGATGATCACGATCGAGGCCGACGAAAACCAGGCTGGCAAAGGTCACGTCGACCAGCGCCAGCAACTCGTCAAGGCTGCCGCCACCGGCGCTGACCACTTGACCGAGGGGGGCCAGCGCCCCTTGCAGCCACTCAAGATCGGTGTCGTTGCGGGTGATGGCGAGGAAGGTCTGGCTCAGGCTCTGGCTCATTGCGATAACCCGCTGCGTTTATCGAAGTTGCCGTTTTCGAGGAAGTACAAGCGATACCAGTTCGGATCGTAGTTGCGCAGTTTTTCCCCGGGCAGCGACGGCAGCGGCGCATTGGCCGCCAGTGGCTGCACCAGATGCGGGGTGACGATCATCAGCAACTCTCGCTCTTCGCGATTGATCGATGAATTGCGAAAGAACGCACCGAGCACCGGGATGTCGCCAAGGCCGGGGAATTTGTTCACTTCAGAGGCGTTGCGGGTGCTGATCAAACCGCTGATGACAAAGCTTTCTCCGTCTGCCAGAGAGATGCTGGTGTCGGTGCGGCGAATGGTGAACGCCGGCACCGTGGTGCCGCCGATGGTCACGCCATTGTTGTAGTCCAGTTCGCTGACTTCCGGGGCGACTTTGAGGGCGATGCGGTCGTTGCTGACCACCGTCGGTGTCAGGGTCAGGCGGATACCGAATTCCTTGTATTCGATCGAGTAGCTGTTGCTGTTGGCGCTGGGCACCGGGATCGGAATTTCACCGCCGGCAAGGAAGCTTGCGCTTTGCCCGCTCAACGCCACCAGGCTTGGCCGCGCCAGGGTGTAGGCGAACCCGCTGCCTTCCAGCGCGTTGACGATGCCGAGGAATTTGCTGCTGCCACCGCCCCAGACGATGTTGAACATGTCGTTGGCCAAGGGAATGTTCGGCGCAATGATCGGCACCGTACCCGGTCTGACGCCGGTGCCCGGCACCGTGCCGGGAGCGCCGATCAGGAAGTTGTTCGAGCCTTTACCGTAAATTGAAGTGCCGGCCTCTTTGAGTTTGGTCCGGCTGACTTCGACGAAGCGGATGTCTGTCTGCACCTGCGAGGGCAACGTCGGATCACCCGTCGCCGGCAGGGAAACCGTGGTCATCGCCGCACTGGCCTTGCCCTGGACGAACACCATGCTCTGGCGCGGCGCGCTGGCGCAGGCGCTCCAGATCATCAGCGTAGTGGCGCCTGGCGCGACGCCGGTCAGCAGGATGCCTTGATCACCGGTCACGCGCACATCGGCGATTTTCGGGTCGCCCACCGCCACCCGAGTGATCGCCACGGGGGATTGCAGTGCCTGTTGCAGGCCTTCGCCGACTTCCAGTGTCGCCGGCAACGAGCCGAGCGCGGCGCAGTTGCCGGTGGCGGCGACGGCAGTGCCGATCGAGGCGACGCTCAACAGCGAGGCTCGGAACAAGCCGTTGAACAGGGGCGTAAAGCGTGTGCGCATGTAAAGGCGTCCTTGCTCGAATCAGGGAGTGGGTTGTGCAGTATCGGCACCGCGAATCACTTCCACGGTGGCTTTGCGTGGGGCGGGTTGAGCGGCCACGTCCATGACTCTGGGGGGAGCCCTCAGGGACAACTGGCTGAACTCGAGCAGGTCACGGCGCGGTGTATCGAGGCGGGTGGCGGCGTCGTTTTCTCCGGCCCAGTATTTCGCCAGTTGCTGTTCATCGGCACTGCGCACCGCGAGGCGCAACACACCGGCGCCGGACGCCAGCATCAAACGGCTGAGCAACGCTTCAGGCACGGCGAGCACCACGCTGCGCGCGGCCATGCGTTGCTGCTCTTGTTTGAGGCGTTCGTCGTCACTGCGCGCCGGGCTGGCCGGTTGGCCGTCGTTGGTCAGGCCGCTCTGGCTGCCGACCACCAGCACGCGGACCGCTGGCACGACCAATTGCGCCGAGGCCTGTGGGGTGTTTTCGTCCTTGCGCAAAAACAGCAGCACGTCGACGTAATCGCCGGGCGCGAGTTGGCCGCCGGCGTTGATCACTTCATCCACCGCCACGGCCAGCGCCCGTTCACCGGGGCGGATCATCCGGGACAGTCGGCTGCCGGGTTCGAAGCTTTCTTCGCTCAGCCAACTGCCGGCGCTCAAGGGCCGCCACGCTGTACGACCGACCACCTGATCGACGGTGCCGAGGCTGCCGGCGGGCGCGGTGCGCAGTTTTTCCACCGCCACATCGGCAGCCGTGATTGTCACGAACGGCGCAATGTCGCGCAGCAGCACTACCACCGGTTGGCGGGTAGGATCTTCGACTGGCGCAGGTTCCGCGGACGGTGGTACGACGGCAACGGCGACCGGTGCTGTGGCCGGTTCGGCAACCGGCTGACGGCTCAAGGTGAGCCCCCAATATCCGGCGACGATGGCACCCAGCAAGAACAATCCGGCCAAGCCTAAAGTAACGCGACTGTTCATGACGGCTCTCCCTTTCCCGCTGCGTTGTGTCTTTTGCAATGACCCGTGGTTCCATCGAGACAAATTCGCAATCAGGCAGCTATGAACAAGTAACTATTTCGCTATTTGACGGTAGCGCAGGCCGAACAAAACGCCATTACGAAGGCCGAAATATCCAACGAAAGTAGAGGCCTAAAGCGCCAAACGTGGTTTTTTTGCGTTTTATCGCTGAGTACTACTTAGGTGTTAATCCGTTCTTACAGTTGTAGGGTCGAGGAATGCCGACAATGCTGATGCTGGCACAGGGAAATCATGTTGCGAACGCGTAACGCCTGGTGCGCTCAAGGAGAATTCTCATGTCGTATTCCCGCGTTGTTGCGAAAATCAAATCCGAGATCGCGTTCTTCAAAGGCCTGGCCAAAGACACCGAAGGCGCCTCGGCTATCGAGTACGCGCTGGTGGTCGGTCTCGTAGCGCTGGTGATTGCTGCATTCGGTAACGGCATCGGCACTCAGGTCACCAGGATTCTGACTGCTATCCAGACTGCGCTGACACCCGCCGTCACCGGCAGCTGATCGGACCCGATAACTTGTCAATGCGGCCATTGGGTTCTACCGTCAGCACTCAGTCCATTGCAGGTGTTGCCTATGAACTCTCCACACACTCCACGCCAGCAGTTGCTCCTCGTCGACGATGAGGAGGACGCACTGCTGGAGCTTGCGGAGTTGCTGGAGGGCGAAGGCTTCACCTGTCATACCGCCACGTCGGTGAAGCTCGCGCTTCATCATCTCACCCGCCATCCCGATATCGCTTTGGTGATCACTGATCTGCGCATGCCGGAGGAAAGCGGCATGTCGCTGATCAAGCGTCTGCGCGAACACACCTCGCGCCAGCATTTGCCGGTGATCGTCACTTCCGGTCATGCGGACATGGAGGATGTCAGCGACATGCTGCGTCTGCAGGTACTGGATCTGTTCCGCAAACCGATCTATCACGTGCGCTTGCTGGAAACCCTGGACAACCTGTTTCCCAAGCAGAAGGCCAACAGCGTTCGCGGTGGCTGATTGCGCAGAACACCGGGAGCACCGGAGGTCAGTGTGCAGTCACGCGTTGACGGCCAGGATTGCCCGGTGACAACGCCAGTGCCAATTGGGTGCGGTTATGCATGTGCGTCAGGCGCAGGACCTGGGAAACATAAAGTTTTACCGTGTTCTCGGTAATCCCCAATTCGCAGGCGATCTGATAGTTGGTCTGTCCTTTGCCTACCAACCGCGCGACATCAAGCTGACGTGGCGACAACTGGTTGAAGATCGCCGGGATCTCCACAACCTCCCCATCACCCGGTACCTTGTGTATCACCGGCGAAGGCCCGCGACGGACTTTGTCGAGATCCTGATAGAGGTCGTCGATGGACTCCGACAGGTATTGCAGCTTTTGATTCAGGTGCCCCAGATGCAGGGTTTTCTGCCGCTCCTGCAAGGCCGCTTCCTGGCGCTGCAAACCTTCAAGCAACTCGTCCAGATCAATCGGCTTCTGGTAGTAATCGGCAATCCCGGCGCGCAACGCCTTGATCACGTCCTGCTTGTCGGCGCGACCGGTGAGCATGATGGCCTCGAACGCTCGATGTTTGCCAGACAGCCGCTGCAGTTCCTGCACCAGCTCTATGCCATCCATGTCCGGCATGTGCAAATCACAAAGCACCAGACCGATGGCAGGGTCTTCAATGAATTGCTCGATTGCCTGCCTGCTCGATTCGCAAGGCACGCAACGGTAGCCGCTGCTTTCGAGGAATTCGCAGAGTTCCTCGACAATCAGCGGCTGATCGTCGACCACCAGAACCTTTATTGCAGACGCTAGGTTGTTCACTTGCCACTCCCTGACCAAGCCAAAGGCTGACCGTTCCTGTACTGACAGCACGAGGCTGTACAACGTTGATTTGAAAGTAGACCTACTTTCCGACTATGTACATAGCAGTAGTGGCACGAGACGACTAATGGATCCAATACAACGTCACACCGGTTCCAATCAGCACGAACGGTGCAAATGGCAGCTTTTTTGACGCATCTGGCCCGAAATATCGAAGATATTCTCTAAGCCGTTGACTCATATGCAGCCAGAGTTTTGGCACGAGCAGTAGCCAGAGCGCGCTGGACAGCGCGGCGCCGGCAAACGCGCCGAGCAGGATTGTGCCGTCTGTCGCCAGCGCCAAGGCTGTCATTAATTTCACATCGCCCGCGCCGAATCGTTTCAGGATATAACCAGGAAGGGACAACGTCAGAGCGAGCAGTACGGCCCATCCACTGTGAATGACATCGGCGCCAAGCCAGCTGTGACCATTGAGCAGTAAATACAGCGCTGCCAATGCGCCTGCTCCCAAAGTAAGGCTGTTGCTGATATGCCGCTGCCGGGCATCCTGTGCCGCGCATAGCGTCAGCCAGATCAGTAGGACAAAGCTGTGCATGCGGTAAAAAACGTCCGTTTTGGCCGAATGATTCTATGCTGATATTACGTAGTGAATGTCAGGGTAGACGCACTCATGAAATCCGGCCTCCCCCGCAAGCAAAAAGGCGCCGTCGCTATCGAATTCGCGTTGGTGTTCATCGTCTTCTTCGCCGTGTTTTATGGCCTGGTCAGCTACAGCCTGCCGCTGCTGTTAATGCAGTCATTCAATGAGTCCACCGCCGTGGCAGTGCGCCGCAGCGTCGCGCTGGATCCGGCCAGCGCCAATTACTCCAGCGCGGTCACGGCCGCTGCCCGAGCCGAACTGAGCCGGCAACTGGCCTGGCTGCCCGGTGCCTTGAACTTCAACGCCACCACCGATAGCAGCATTACCTATGTCGGTGGCGTGTTGACCGTGACCATCAACTATCCCACCAGCAAATTGAATCAGGCGCTGCCGTTTCTGGTGTTGCCGGGAATCGGCTCGGTACCGCGCCTGCCTGCGACACTGCGCGCCTCGTCGAGCCTGCAATTTTGAGTTCCGGTGACAAGTTGTTCGGTCGCCTGCTCAATCGACACGCCGACACGGTCCGGCCGACGGACAGCCCTGTGGTGTCGAGCGTCGGTCTGCAGCTGTATCTGGATGGCGACGGTCACGTCAATCACCTGAGCGGGCCGTTGCGCCATGTGCTGGCGCCGCGGATATCCGGCAGCCATCCCGCGCATTTGCTGGAATATGTGTTGCCCCATAACAGCCTCGCCCTAGAGGGCAATCCCGTCGACTGGCAAAGTCAGTTGCTCGACCTCGATTTTTTCAGCCTCACTGGCCCACCGTTGCACCTGCGTGGCTGGGTACAGCCGCAGGGTGACGGCTGGCTTTTACAGTTGCTGGACATCGGTGACTTGCTCAGCGATCGTCGTCAGGCACGCAGCCGCGAACAATGCCAGTGGCTGGCCACGCAGATCCGCGACCAGTTGCGCCTGGGCAGCCTTGCGCGCCTGCCCCAGGTGCTGGGCGAACAGTTGCAACGCTTGAGCCAGCATTTGCACATTCCGTGTGTGGCCGTGGCGCTGCTCGACGAGCAAGGTCAGGGTTGGCAGATTCATCAGCATTACGCGACGCTCAATGCGCCGCAGGTATGGCGTGATCAACAGTCATTGGGCACGGGCCTCGACAGCCTGAACGGTGCATTACCGCAACGTTTGCGAGCCGCAGAGCAGCCACGCCTGAGTACGCTGTTTGGCCCGAACGAAGGCTTCGCCGTGCCCTACCGCGATGCCCAGGGCGTGGCGGCGTGGCTGCTGTGCGCCGGCTGTGACGCACAGCAGCAGGCACCGGAACTGAGCGATCACGATTGGCTGTTGATGGCCGCTGCCGTGGCCGCGCCCTTGCTGGAACGCTTGCGCGAGCATCGCCATCATCAGCAACTGGAACGTTTGCAGAGTCTGCAAGCGTTGCTCGGCAGCGGGTGGTGGGAAGTCAGCAGCGCGAGCGCCGACGTGCAGTTGGCTCCGACGCTGGCCGACAACCTCGGTTTGCACGCCGCGCGGGTACCGATTCAGGAGTGGTTCGGCCGCGTGCATCCCGCCGACCGAGATGAACTGCGCAGTCGTCTGCAAGCCCTGCAAGACGACGGCACGCCACTGCAATTGTGTGTGCGCTGGCAACTCGATGAGCAACCGCTGCCGCAGTGGTATCGCCTGCAAGGCCAGTCGCTGGGCATCGGCGCCGAACGACGCCTTGTCGGGTTCATGCTCGACATCAGCGACATCAAGCACCAGCAGCAACAGGCCGCCACCGCCCATGCACGGCTGGATAATCTGATTGCCAGTTCCCCGGCGGTGATCTACGTGCAGCGCTACGTTGAAGGGGCTTTGCAACCGACGTTTTTCAGCGCCAGCCTGCAACCCCTGCTGGGCTGGAGTCTCGCCGACTGCGCCGATGGCCGACTGGTGGAACACATACACCCGGATGACCGCCCAGGCTATTTCGAACGCACCCGCCAGTTACTGCGCGAAGGCTCGGTGAGCGCACGCTATCGGGTTCTCGATCGCCAAGGCCATGCGCACTGGCTGCTCGACGAGGCCAAGTTGCTGCGCAACGATCTCGGTCTGCCCGTGGAAGTGGTGGGGTTGTGGCTGGACGTCACCGAAGCGACCCTCGCCGCCGAGCAGGTCAAGGCCAGCGAGGAACGTTACCGGATGCTGGTGGAAGATTCGCCGGCGATGATTTGTCGCTATCGTCCCGACCTGACCCTGACCTTCGGCAACCGGCCACTGGCCGATTATCTGGAGTGTACGGCCGCGCAATTGCCCGGAGTGAATCTGGGCAGCTGGATGTCCGACGAACAGCGCCAGGCATTCGTTGAGCGCTTGGCGCAACTGACCCCGGAACAGCCGGTGAGCACTGCTGAAATCAATCTGCGCCTGCCCGGTCGCGAACATGCGTGGTGGGTCTGGTCGGATCGAGGGGTGTTCGATGAACACGGGTGCCTGCTTGAGGTGCAGGCGGTGGGCCGAGATAACACGCAGGTGCGGCGCTCCCAACAACAACTGACACAAAGCGCGAAAATGGCCACCCTCGGCGAGATGGCTACAGGTCTTGCCCATGAGATCAATCAACCGCTGAACGTGATGCGCATGGCCATCGTCAATGTGCTCAAACGCTTGGGCAATGGCGATGTGCAGATCGACTATCTGACCGACAAACTCAAACGCATTGACGCCCAGGTACAACGGGCCGCTCGGGTAGTGGATCACATGCGCGTGTTCGGCCGCCGCTCGGAAGTCGAACAGCATCCATTCAATCCTCTGGATGCGATCGAAGGCACCCTGTCGCTGTTGTCGGAAGGCCTGCGCGGCAAAGGCGTCGAGCTGCGAATCAAGGAAGCCTGTTTCCAGGTGCAGGTGCGCGGTTACGTCGATCAGCTCGAGCAAGTGCTGATCAACCTGATGGTCAATGCCCGCGATGCCTTGCTCGCCAGGCGCGAGGCCGATCGCGACTTTCAGCCGTGGATCGCCGTGCATGCCGAGTGCGATGAGCACGTGGTGCGGCTGTGGGTCGAGGACAACGGGGGCGGCATTGACCCTCGCCTGCTGGAGCGTATTTTCGAGCCATTCTTCACCACCAAACCGGTCGGTGTCGGCACCGGTCTGGGCTTGTCGGTGAGCTACGGCATCATCGACAACATGGGCGGGCGCCTGAGCGTGCGCAACGGCGAGGAGGGTGCGCGGTTCTGCATCGAACTGCCGATTGCGCTGAGTGACTAGGGGGCGTTCTCAATTGTTTTACCCGGTGGGAAAAACAATTGAGAACGCCCCCTAGATCACCAGTGTCGGTTGGCCGGCTGGCCGGCAACTGAGATTGGCACCGACATCGACTTTGTTCAGCGTGATGCCGAGGAGGTTGAGCAAGCTGTCGAGAATCGGGTCAAGCACCGGACTGAGCAGGTTATCGATGACCACGCCCAGCGTGTTGTTGACGCTGGCCAGCACGTCGGCGGTCGTAGTCAGCAGGCCACCCAACAGGCTCGAACCGGTGGGTTTGTATGCCTGGACCTGAACGCCACTCAATGTGCCTTTGAGGCTGTTGACCACGCCTTGTGTACCGAAGCTGTAGGTCAGCGGCGTTTGCTTTATCTCCGGAGGCTGGTTGTAGGTGTGGATGTTCTGGGTACTGGCCACCGAGGTGTCGACCTTCACGCCAAGGCCACCGCCGTAGAACGGTTTGCGCGAGTTGAGATCGCAGGTCGCCGCACCCAGTCCCAACAAGGGAATAGTGCAGGTGATGACCCCGACATCGATCAGCGCCAACGGCTCTACCGTGACATCCGTTGCGGATGAAAAAGCATTGGCAGGATCGATTTTGCCGACCTTGAGCTTGACCAGCGAGGAGTTGGTCTGGGTAGTCAGGCTTCGGCTGGCGTCGCTCAGGCAGTTGAAATCCGTGACGTGACTATCGGCGGCAGCGGCCTCCAGGAGGATGTCGATGCGCGACGTCGGAAGAATCTGTAAATGGGTGCGCTGACAGGTACCGCCCAGCGTGCACAACAACGAGTTCAATGTGCCGGCGATGTTCAAGTGCAGCAGGTTGTTCAGGGTATCGGTCAGCCCGCCCACCAGCGGTGTACTGACAATGGCACTGGCGAGCCCGGCCACATTGGACAGCACCGGCAGGTTCAGTGAGATCAAGGTGCGCACCTGCGCGGTCTTCACGTAGATGCGGTTGGGCCCCATGGGGTCGGCCTTGGCCAGCACAGGGTTACCGAGTGCCGAGAGTTGCGGCGGCTCGATGACTCTGGTCTTGACCGAACCATTGACCAGCCCCGGAATATTCAGCGGCGCTGACACCACCAACGCGTTCTGACTGTTGGCCACTTGCACGACGGCTTCAAGCAACTGAAACACCTGGAGATTGGCATTCAACGCTGCGGACGTCGCCCCGGTCTGCAACTGCAGCAATTGTCCAAGCGCCACTTCGGTACTGCCGACCCCGGCCTTCAACCCGAGCAAACCGTCGACCGCCACACTGGTAGTGGTGCCGCCCTTCGTCAGCACGGTAATAGCGGTGTCGATCAGTTGGCCGATCTTGATGTTCTTGCCTAGCAGTTGGGTGTAGTTGCCGGCGTCCAGGCTGATATCGAGCGCCAGTTGATTGAGGTAACCAAGCAGGTTGATATTGGAGTCCACCAGCCCCTGCCATCCGGCGACGCTGAGATTCAGGTTGCCGCCGAGCATTCCCCCCCAGATCGCATTAAGGGCCGCGGACTTGCTCGCATCGATGGTGACCAGAGTGGTACCGATGGTCAATTGGGCCTGAGGCGGCAGTATGGTGGAGGCGCCGACGGCTGTAGCGCGCAGAAGCGTGGTGGGTGACACGCTGCCCGGCGAAAACATTGCGTAAAGCGCGGCGGCCACACTGGTCGGCACCACCCGAGTGGCAACCACGCTGATGGCTTCTTTCTTACTGGCTTGGGCGCTGAACACACGCAGGTTGTCGCCGCCGGTTTGTACGGTGCCGCAGGTCACCGTCAGAGTCGTGCCCTGCTCAACGGTAAAACTGTTGCGCGCCGCACTGGCCGTGGCGTAACTGTTGGCCGTGGCGTTGCCGCCGGGCAGGCAATCGCCACCGCGCGATATGGCCTCCAGCGCGGCGACATCGACCACCCGCTGCAAGCGCCGTTGCTCCATGTACAAACGACCGCTGTCGACCACCAGTACCATGCACACCAGCGCCAGGCCGAGAGTCAGCGCGGCCGTCAAGCCGATCGCCCCGCGCTGCCGGACCCGGCCATTGAATTGCGAACGAGGCGACATCGCGCACTCCTTTGCCGGCGCACTGCCGAGCGCAACCTCCATTGGTGGTTTTGAGTGTAGACGCGGCTAGTGGCAACGCGCCATTTGGCAAGCCATAAAACAACGATGGGGGCCAGCGTGCTGGCTCCCATCGTTGGAAAGTGAGTCGACTTTGATTCAGCGCGGTGGATAGTTGGTAAGGATGCGGGCGACGGTCTCACGAATGGCGTTGCTGCGATCTTCCGGATTGGGTCTGCTGGCGAGCATCTGTTCATCGCTGCCGCGCCACACCAGTTTGCCGTCCTTGCCGTCGATCAGGTCGATCTGGATAGTCGCGACCTTGTAGGTGATGTTGCGCGTTTCGTTGTACATCGGCGCGCCCCAATAGCCGTTCCACGGGCCACCCCAACCGCCGCCGTAATTGGTCGTCACTTGCTGCTGACGATCCTCGACGATCAGGTAGGTCTGCACGTTCAGATCACCCTTGGCGCCCGCCGCCGCAGGACGCAACCCGCGCTGGTCGAGCTGATCGGCCACAGCCTGGCGGATGCGTTGCTCGGTCAGGTCGCTTTTGATCCGCGGATCATCGGGGCGATATTGCAGGGCGGGGTCTTTCCAGCTCCAACTGCGATAGGCGGCAAAATCGCGGCTGGCATCAAAGTCATGATTGACCTGATTGGCGGCGCAGGCGCTGAGCAGCGCGGCCATGGCCAGTAAAGCGAGACGGCGGAACATGGTTTTTCTCCGGTTGAAGACATGAACCTGCTAGAGCTTCTCATTTGCAGGAAGCTAACCGGGAGGATACGCCGACATGGCTTTTTCCACAGCCTCCCGAATCGAATCCGTGCGGTCAATCGGGCTGCCCTTGGCGCCGGTTTCCGCGCTGGCACTCCACACCGGTTGGCCCGTGCCGGCGTCGAACAGATCGACTTGCACCACCACGACCTGCTCGGAATAGGTGCGCACGACCGGCACGCTGTTGTACATGCCGTAGCCGCGTCCATAACGATCATAGCCACTGTATCCGCCGCCGTAGTAGCCGTAATCGTCCTGCACCTGACGCAAGCGGGTTTGCAGGCTCAGATGAGCACTGACCAACAGGTCGGCTGGGCGATCGTCGTGCAACGGGCGCAAGCCGCGCTGATCCAGGGCATTGCTCACCGCTTCGGCCACTTGCGCCGAGTCCGCCCACGCGGTGCCCGGCGGCAATTGCCCGTTGAGCCAGGCCCAACTGCGGTAGCGCCCGTAATCACGCGGCGGCGCCGGGTAAGCGCTGCGATCAAAGGTGTTGGCCGCTTGCGCCGGTGCTGGCGGCAATGGCCGCGACTGCGCCACATAAGGGTTGCTGCCCTGGCAGGCGGCCAACCCCAGACACATCAGCAATAACCCGGATTGAGCTTTCATGTCGCGCTCCGATCAGATCGGCCGGCAGATCCAGTGCAAGTAGCGCCCAAGCCCGGCGAAGCTTGGGTGACGGCGGTGAGCGAGCTCCATCTCGAGCAAATCCACAAGTTCGGCGCGGGCCTGGAATTCCACCGGCATGTAGTCGTGAAAGACCCGGATCCCACTCTGGCTTTCGACCTGCCACAGGCCGTCGAGTTGCGTTGCCAATTCGCGCGGATCGAGGGGCTGCTGCGGAGTCAGACTCTGCTTTTCACCGGCCATGTCGTTTTTGCGCATTTTCTTGAAATGGCCTTTGAGCAGATTGCGATAAATCAGCGCGTCGCGGTTATAGAACGCCAGCGACAGCCAGCCGCCGGGTTTGGTCAGTTGATGCAACACAGGCAGGATCGCGTGGGGTTCGGCGAGCCATTCCAGCACGGCGTGGCAGATCACCAGATCGTACGGCTCGGTGAGTTGCCCGAGCAGCTCCTGCCACGGCGCCTGAATGAAGGTCGCGGTCTGCCCGGCCTCGGCGAAACGCTGGCGCGCGCCTTCGAGCATCGGCTCGGCCGGTTCGGTGAAGGTCACCTCGTGGCCGCGCTCGGCCAGCCACAGCGACATATGGCCGAGGCCGCCGCCAATGTCGAGGACGCGTAACGGTCGATCCGGCAGCGCTTCTGCGAGGTCGGCTTGCAACACCGCGAGACGAATCGCGCCTTTGGCGCCACCGTAGATTTTTTCGGCGAAGCGCGTCGCCAACTGATCGAAATGCCGGTCGCTCATCAGCTGAACCGCCGTTCGCTGTCGGCGAGCTTGGCGCGCACCACTTCATTCATGTCCAACCCCAACTCGCTGCACAGCAGCAACAGGTACAGGACGATATCGCCGACTTCCTGCCCGGCGTGGGCGAGTTTGTCCGGCGGCAACTGGCGCGACTGGTCTTCCGTCAGCCACTGGAAAATCTCCACCAGTTCGGACATCTCGACGCTGGCCGCCATGGCGAGGTTTTTCGGGCTGTGAAATTGCCGCCAGTCATTGCGGTCGCGGATGGCGTGCAGGCGTTCGGTCAGTTCAACAAGGTTCATCGGGTTCTCCTGAAGGCGTATAGCTTCGGGGGGATGCGCCCTGAAGGCAAGCGGCACCGATGATCTATTGTGGGAGCGAGCCTGCTCGCGAATGCGGTGTGTCATTCAACGTTGATTTGCCTGATACCACGCTTTCGCGAGCAGGCTCGCTCCCACACAGGATTGGTGCAAACCCACTATCATGCAGGGAACTCGGCCACCTGCGTTGTGGCCCAAGGCTCAGCTCATTCATCAGGATGCACACATGCAGGTAGAAAGCTTTTTCGAATGGCTCGGGCAGGCGCTCGGTTCAGTCATCCGTTTTATCGTCGACGGGCTCAGTGGGCTTTTCAATATTTTGAGCAATGCCGGCGGCAACTTCGTCGACGGGCTGGCGAAGACGCTGGGCATGGACACCTCGATCATCAGCATCATCGCGCTGATCGTCGGGCTGATGCTGCTGTGGTCGGCGATTCGCGCGTTCATGAATGCCTCGATCATTGCCGGGATCATCTGGTTGTTGCTGGGGTTGTGGTTGCTTAGCTGGATTATTCACTAACCCTTCAAGAGCCCCTCACCCTAGCCCTCTCCCGGAGGGAGAGGGGACTGACCGGGGTGTTTTCGAGAAGTACGCCGACTTGCGATACCGAGTCGAACACAGGTTTTAAAAGCGTCAGAGATCGGCTCCCTCTCCCTCCGGGAGAGGGCTGGGGTGAGGGTGGCTTCTACCGTTACAATGCCGCTCCCCCAAGGAGCCCGCATGTCCACTCTGATCGCCGACTGGCGCGACCGCCCGACTCACCGCAAGGTCTGGGCGCTTGCCGCGCCGATGATTCTTTCCAATATTTCCGTACCGCTGGTGGCGCTGGTCGACAGCACCGTCATCGGCCATTTGCCCCACGCCCATCAATTGGGCGCGGTGGCGGTCGGCGCCAGCCTCTATACCTTTCTCGCCTGGGCCATGGGCTTTCTGCGCATGGGCACCACCGGATTTGCCGCGCAGGCCGCCGGGCGCAGCGACGGCGCGGCGTTGCGGCAGATTCTGTTGCAAGGCTTGCTGCTGGCGATGGGGCTGGCACTGCTGCTTGGCACGCTGGGTGTGCCGCTGAGCGCAATTGCCCTGCACTTCATGCAACCGTCGGCGGAGCTGGATCAACTCACTCGTGATTTTTTCCACACCCGGCTGTTCGGCCTGCCGGCCGCGCTGGCCAGCTATGCGCTGGTCGGCTGGTTCCTCGGCACGCAAAACGCCCGGGCGCCACTGGCGATTCTGCTGACCACCAACCTGATCAATATCGCCCTCAACCTGTGGTTCGTCATCGGCCTGGACTGGGGTGTGGTCGGATCGGCGCGGGCCTCGGTGATTGCCGAATGGAGCGGTGCCCTCCTCGGCCTGTGGCTGACCCGCAAGGCGCTGCGGGCCTATCCGGGGCACATTGTCTGGGTGACATTGAGGGTTTGGCAGAGCTGGCGCCCACTGCTGGCGGTCAACCGCGACATATTCATCCGCAGTCTGGCGCTGCAATCGGTATTTTTTCTGATCACCGTGCAAGGCGCGCGACTGGGTGACGCCACGGTTGCCGCCAATGCGCTATTGCTCAATGGTTTGCTGCTGACAGCCCATGCCCTGGACGGTCTGGCCCACGCCATCGAGGCCTTGTGCGGGCACGCCATCGGTGCCCGTGATCGCCTGGGCTTGCGCCGCTCACTGGTGGTCGCCGGTGGCTGGTCACTGATCGCGAGCCTCGGCTTTGCCCTGTTGTTTGTACTGGCCGGGCATTTGTTCATCGAGATGCAGACCAACATCCAGAGCGTGCGCGATACCGCGTTCACCTACCTGCCCTACCTTGCGGTTTTGCCGTTGATTGCGGTCTGGAGCTACCTGCTCGACGGCCTGTTCATCGGCGCCACCCGCGCGCGGGAAATGCGCAACGGCATGCTCATCTCGGTGGTATTGCTCATGCCTTTTGCCTGGGCACTGCAAGGTCTGGGCAATCACGGTCTGTGGATAACCTTTCTTTTATTCATGGTGCTGCGTAGCCTGACCCTCGGAGCGCAAGCCTGGTGGCTCAAACGCAATGACGGCTGGTTCAGCGGCGCCGCTCACTGAATCGGCGTGTGCTTGATGAAACCGACCACTTGATCGAGCACTGGCGCCAGTCCCCGCAGTGGCCTCGACAGCGTCGCCACCAACGTAATGTGACTGGGCCGCGAGTAGTAAAGATCCTGCACCGACACCCCGACCTCGCGCATTTTTCGCGCCAGGCCAGCGGTGTTGCGCGCCGGGTCGACCAGATCATCCCTGCTCGCGGCGATGAGCAGCGCGGGGGGCGCACCGCGACTGACGTGGTTGATCGGCTGTGATTGCGGCGGTGAAAGCGGCCAGAAGAACACTGGACGCACATCAGGATTCTCGATCGGCAGAAAATCGTAGGGCCCGGCCAGACCGATCCAGCCGCGCAGATCCTTGGGAGACATTCCGACCGCGCCAAGCAGATTGGCGTCCAGGGCCAGCATTGCCGCGTTGTATCCACCAGAGCTGTGCCCCATCAGATACATCCGTTGTGCATTGCCGGAAAACTCGCGAATGTGCGCTCGGGTCCAGGCCACCGCTCGCGCGCTGTCCTCAAGAAACAGCGGATAACGCACCTGCGGATATAACCGGTAGTCCGCCACCACCACGACAATCCCACGAGACGCCAGCGCCTCGCCGACAAAGGTGTAGTCGTCGCGCGACCCACTGTTCCAACTGCCGCCGTAGAAAAACACCACCACCGGCGCATCGGCCAATGCGTGACGCGGTACATAGACATCAAGCTTCTGCCGGGGATCGTCGCCATAAGCGATACCCGTGGTCTTGTCGTACGTTTGACTGGGGGTCAGCGCATTGAGCACTTTCACTGGCGAACAGGCGCTCAGCGCCAACAGTAGAAGAGCGCCGGGCATCAAGCAGAGCCCCTTGCGAAAAAAACCTGCCATAGGCGCCGAACCTCACTTCAAGTTTGATCACCGCGCCACTGACGTCGCACATGCTCAAGCCGCTCCTGCTGAGTCAAGCCCTCCGGTGGCGGCACCAGCACGGCTCGCGGATGCAGCAAGCGTAGCCATAACCAGGCGTCGAGCACCGTGCGATCACTGAATCCCAACGCCAGACCTTGTTGAACATGGGAGGCCATCGCCGTGTAGTCGGTTCCCAGCGATTGACACCAGCGCCAGATATGCTGCTCCAACAGACAGGTTTGCAGGCGTTCGCGCTGACGGCGAGTGAGGCTTTCCTCGACGCTCAGGGGCTCGACAGCCAGCCCCGGATTGCGCAACTGCTGCCAGCCCTGACTGCCGATCGCACGGTCGGCCCACGTCCCGCCGAACCAGCGCAACTGGCGGATCGGCCCGAGCCAGCGACTCAGGTCCGCGGCATCACAGGCGTCGAAAAAATAGCTCGCGGTCTGACGGTTGTAATAACTGAGCAAAGCCCGATGACTCAGCCCGAAAGAAACCGTGAGCATGCACTGCAAATGACTCAGCAGATCCTGCGTCGACGCCTCGCTCGCGAGCAACAAACCCCGCCAGGTGTCCGGATCGCTGTAACACAACGACGCCAGTGCCGGACAACCGCGCAAGTCGACCAGCACCGGGCCGTATTCACAAACCGGTTCAAACTCAGTGCCGTCGAACAACCAGAACCGCTGCGCCTCGGCGAATCCCTGGCGCAAAATCGTCAATGCCCGCGTCGCATCCGGGCCATCGAGCAGCAACCACTGCGCTATCGGCTCGCGCGCCGCGCCACTCATGTTGCGCCGCTCTGTTCAAGCTTGGTCACTAGCCGACAACTGCACACGGCTTGCGCGCAGTGGCTGAAACTGCCGCCGCCGGGAATCAGGCACAACAGCAATAACGGTTCGCCAGAGGTCAGCAGTTGCTGCAAGCCTTGACTCACCAGCCTGTCCGGTAACGGTGGCTCATCGCGGATGTCCGCCCCAGCGACCGACGGCTGTAGCACGCCGCTGATCATCGGCTGATCCGGATCGCCTTCAAAGAAACTCACCACCACTTCGACACCCTCGCTCAGTGCCACCAACGGCGCGTCGACCAGGGCTGGTGCAAGTGGCAGCCAACAATGACTCGGCGCCGCCCCTTCGCCCTGATAAAGCCAGTCGAACTGCACCGCCACGGGCCTGAAGCAGTCGGGCTGCGGCTCATCCACCGTCACAACCCAGGCCCGTTGCAGGCTGTGCATGCGCAGTCGTGTCGGCAAAGTGGCCGGCAGGCACGACGGCAGTTGCAGTGTTGCAAACAGACGGTTGGCATAAGGACGGTCGAGCGATGGATCAGCGCTGTGCTCGATACGGGTCAGCAACCAATGGCGATTGCACTCGGCAAAAGGGTGCCCGGCCAATCGCAGCCAATAACCGCTGCGTAACGCCGCGAGATGACTGCAGCCTTCGGCACTGTGTGCCGGCCTTGCGTCTGACGGTGCGGACTGCAAGGTTTCCTGAAATTGCCAATGGCGCACGCCGGGGGACACGTTGTGACTATCGGGCTCGTCCCGATACAGCACGGTGCCAGCCAAGGGCAACTGTGTCGGATCATCACCGAATACCAGGCAATGCCGGTCGGGCCCGTGTTCGAAAAAGTAGTGAATTCGCGCCTGTGCACACAAGCGCTGGAGCAGTTGCAGATCGGATTCGCGGTATTGCGTACAGAACGTGCGGACGGGGTAATCGCCGTGCAATTCGAAGCGGCGCTGAGCGCCGATAATTCCGTGTTCCCTGAGCACCTGTTCGATGATCTGTGGCACCGAACAGCCACTGAAGATGCGCTGGCTGATACGCAATTCGAGACAGCCAAGTTTCGGCCCCAGACGGATCCGGCACAACCTTGAACCGTGCCCGTGTTCGTGCTGGACGAGGCTCTGCAATTGCCCGTGTACGCCCTCCCCCGACGCCCCGAAACACAGGAACGCCGAACGGTAAAGCAGGTCGGCAAGGTCCAGTTGCGGATCGTCGATCAACACATCGATCTCGAATGCAAAGGGCTCGCTCAGGGCTTCGCTACCGGTAAAGGCCAGAACTTCGAAAGGGTCGGACAGGCCCGCTACATCGAGACGAAACGAGGGCTCGTTGGCTTGATCGAACATAAGCGGATCTCTACAGGAGGGGCGGTCGGGGATTCTCGCCGAGAGCCATGGCCGAGTAGAGTGCCGAAGTACAACTTAGGAAATGACCTACGCGAAAAGCAGACCGGATGACTTTGCTGGCCGGGATCGGCAAGCATTTCGCGAAGATTTTGGGATGTATCCCACCGAGTCATCTGAATTTTCCACAACTGGTGGGAACATTTCAGACAACTCGGTGAAGATCGCCACCTGACCTCAGGAAGACAGGTAGGAGGAGCGGGTCAGGCCCAGACGCAAGGCATCGAGAAATTGCGTGCGCTCGCTGGCACTGATGCGGGCACTGGCGCACTTGTCGCGGTAGTGAGTCATCAGTTCTTCCGGCGACAAGTGCACATAACGCAGCATGTCTTCGATGGTGTCGTGGGTCTCGATGCCGGCGTGGTACACGCTGCCATCGGCGTTCTGGTAGATGTTCACCGAGTCGGTGTCACCGAACAGGTTGTGCATGTCGCCGAGGATTTCCTGATAGGCGCCCACGAGGAATACGCCCAGCAGGTAGTCTTCGCCTTCATTCAAACCGTGTACCGGCAGGCTGGTTTCGATGCTCTGCTCGTCGACGTACTGGTTGATCTTGCCGTCAGAGTCGCAGGTCAGGTCTTGCAGCACCGCGCGGCGCAGCGGCTCTTCATCGAGACGGTGCAGCGGGATGATCGGCAGCACCTGATCAATCGCCCAGGTGTCCGGCAGGCTCTGGAACACCGAGAAGTTGCAGATGTACTTGTCGGCCAGCTTGTCGTTGAGCTCGTCGAGCACCTGGCGGTGCGACCGCTGACGCGCTTTCAGCGAGTTGTGCAGGCGACGGCACACCGCGAAGTAGCACTGCTCGGCCAAGGCTTTTTCGGCCAAGGTCAGTTTGCCGTCGGCGTACTGCGCGGCCACGTCGCTCATGTAGTGCGTGGCGCGCCAGTAGGTTTCGGTGACCATTTCGATGTCGGTCGGGCCGAGCAGATCAACCAGCCACTGCACGGTCTCCGGCAGCGCTTCCTTGTTTTCGATCTGCGGGATTTCGTCGTTGTGCTTCTCGACGTCGGTCACCTGCACCACCAGCATCGCGTGGTGCGCAGTCAGCGAACGGCCGCTTTCGGAGAAGATGTGCGGATGCGGCAGGGCCTGCGCGTCGCAGAACTCCTTGAGCATACCGACCACGACACCGGCGTAATCGTCCATGTCGTAGTTGATCGAGCTGGCGTTGCGCGAGTGCGTACCGTCGTAGTCGACACCCAGACCGCCACCAACGTCGATGTGATCGACCGGCAGACCGAGGTTGCGCAGTTCGCCGTAGTAACGGATCGCTTCCTTGAAGCCGTGCTGATAGTCAGCCAGGTTGGCAATCTGCGAGCCCATGTGGAAGTGCAGCAGGCGGATGCCTTGATCCAGGCCCGCCGCGCGGAAGCGCTCGACCACCGAGAGCAGTTGCGCCGCCGACAGACCGAACTTGGATTTCTCACCGCCGGTGTCGGCCCACTTCGACGACGCCAGCGACGACAGACGCACGCGCAGGCCGACCTGTGGCTTGACCTTCAGCGAGGCGGCTTCTTCGATCACCAGACCGACTTCGGATTCTTTCTCGATCACGATGAAGACGTTATGGCCGAGCTTTTGGCCCATCAGCGCCAGACGGATGAACTCACGGTCCTTGTAACCGTTGCAAACGATGGTGCCGCCCTTCGGCGCCAGCGCCAGCACGGCCAGCAGCTCAGGCTTGGAGCCGGCTTCAAGACCGATGGAAACATCCTGAGTGGCGATGATGTTCTCGATCACCGCTTCTTGCTGGTTAACCTTGATCGGGTACAGCGCGGTGTATTTGCTCTGGTATTCCAGGCGCTCGATGTTCGCATCGAAGGCACCGGTCAACTGGCGGACACGGTCTTGCAGGATATCGGGGAAACGAACCAGCAACGGCAAGGACAAACCGCTTTTGCGCAGTTGGTCGACTTGCTCGAACAGGTCGATAGGCGAGCTGCTCGGTCCGTTCGGACGAACTTCGACGCGACCGGCGTCATTGATCGCGAAATACCCGGCCCCCCAATGGCGAATCCCGTAAACACTGCGGCTGTCCGCAACTGTCCATTGGCTGCCATCGTCTTTGCGTGTGCGTCGTACGGACATCGAAGTCCCCTATAAAGAAGTCATAGTGCGTCGCCTGATCGCAGGCCGGCGCAGTCTAAAGTATGAAAATGACGGTTCGTCAGTGCGGCGGTAGACCGCACTGACTGCGTGGAGTTTAGAAACCGGTCATGAACAGGCTCTGTGAAAACCATGGAGACGACGCCGGTTCTGAAGTGTTTCAGCGCCGGATCAAGCCGCAGATGGATTTCACAGAGGCTGCTAGCCGCCGGACTTCTTCGCTTTGAAACCGTGCTTGATCAGCTCAGCCAAGAGTAGCTCGACATGATCGCCCTGGATTTCGATGATGCCGTCTTTCAACGCCCCGCCAGTGCCGCAACGTTTCTTCAACGTTGTCGCCAACTCTTTGAGCGCGTCTTCGGCCAGCGGCACGCCGGTGATGGTGGTCACCGTCTTGCCGCCACGGCCCTTGCTCTCGCGACGCACGCGGGCAATGCCGTCGCCGGCCGGGATCACGGTTTGTTTGCAGATACAGGCGTCCACCGGCTGACTGCATTCCGGGCAATGACGACCTGCGTCGGTGGAAAATACCAGGCCACCTAAGGCGGCGAAGGATGCGGCTTTTTTGGCCACCGGCAATCCTCTTGGGAGGACAAAGACTGATCGCGACCTTGGGCAAGGTCATCGACCGCGAAGCCCCACTCAGGCAGGGGCAGCGCTACTGCACCGAAGCTTCAATAAAGCAGGACGGTACAGCTTGAAAAGGTCGCGCAGTGTAACGGCAAAAATCCCGATTGCTAAGTGCCAATCGGCGCCAATTTATGTGTTCTTTGCGACGTCGCGCTGTTGAGCCTTGAGATAGCGCTTGAGCGCTGCCAGAGAGTCCGGGCAATAAGGCTTCTGCTGGATTTCCTGCATGACCTGCTCGACCGGAATAAACCGCGCTTCCAGCACTTCTTCAGGCTGCAGTTTCAGCGGGCCGTCCCATACGGCGGAAAACGCCGAACACCACAGGCGGTTGCCGGTGTCTTCGAAGTAGAAATGGTCATGGGCAGTCAACTCTACGCCGCTGACACCCAACTCCTCTTCCAGCTCACGGGCTGCCGACTCGGCGTAGCTCTCATCTGCCTGCACCATGCCGCCTGCCGCGACGTCCCAGAAACCGGGATAAATCGCCTTGCTCAACGTGCGCCGGTGTACGCAAAGATCACCGGCGGAATTGAACAGCATGATGTAGGTGCCACGTCCGATCAGCCCGCGCTCACGCAAATCGGCACGCACCAGCGCGCCGAGCAGGTTGTCCTGCTCGTCGACCCAGGCGATCTGTTCGGCATCCGAGGCGGCGCGATGGGCCGCCTCTTTGGCGTTCTGGCTCATGAATCAGCCCTGATTGAGCAGTTGACGCAAATCGATCACAGCGGCATTGGCCCGGGAAATATAGTTGGCCATGACCAGCGAGTGGTTGGCCAGCACACCGAAACCGCTACCGTTAAGAATCATCGGGCTCCAGACCGGCTCCTGCGAGGCTTCCAGTTCACGGATGATCTGACGCACGCTGACCGTGGCGTTCTTTTTCGCCAATACATCGGCGAAGTCGACTTCGATGGCGCGCAGCAGATGCGACAGCGCCCAGGCCTGACCGCGTGCTTCGTAGAACACGTTGTCGATCTGCATCCACGGAGTCTCGACGACTTCTTCGTCAACCTGCGGTACTTCGCCGATCGCCGGCACTTCAGTTTTCAGCGCGGTATTGAGTTTGACCCGGCCAACGCTGGCCGACAGGCGTTGCGACAGTGAGCCGAGACGAGTGCCGACATCGCCGAGCCAGTTGTTCAGGTTGTCGGCGCGGGCATAGAACAGCGCGTTTTTCTGGGTAGGATCAGACAGGCGAGCCTGATAGCGGCTCAGCGAGTTGATGCCTTCCTGATATTCCGACTCACTCGACGGCAAGATCCAGCTCTTGTTGTCGAAGTTGAAGCGCGGTTCGGCCTTGGCCAGATCGGCATCTTCCGCCGACTGCGATTGCGAACGGGCAAAGTCTTTGCGCAAAGCGCGGGTCAGGTCACGTACCTGCACCAGCACGCCGTATTCCCAGCTTGGCGTGTTGTCCATCCACAGGCCCGGCGGGAAGCGGTCGTTGGAAATGTAGCCGCCCGGCTTGTTGAGCAAGGTGCCGGCGACGGTCTTCAGGGTTTCGACCGTGGTGTAGCCGATCACCATCTGCTTGCCTTCTTTCTCGGCAGCCACTTGCGCGTTTTGTGCGACCGGAAACAGCGCCGGCTCCTGGCTCCAGTACCAGCCAAGGCCAATGGTCACCAGCAGATAAATGCCGATCAGCGTGGCCAGGGCACGACTGAAGAGCAGCCCGCCAACATAGCTGCGGGTGGCCGACTTGGGCTCGGCGGCACGTTCAGGCGCGCTGCCCGCGCGGTTTTTCCAGTCCAGCATGGCGATATCCTTTCAAATCTTGGGTTCAACGGTTCGACCACAACCATACAACAACGTGCCAGAGCCGGGCACCCGCGCGTAAAGATAAGCCGCAATTCGTATGGCCGAATGACGCTTCGACGATGACTAAGGGAATCCCCGATGCCCACGCTTAAGCCCATCGGATTGAAAACCATCGCAAAGGATATTCAGCGCATGGATAAAAGCACGACAGCCCCGTCATCCTGAACGCCCTGCTTAGTCAAGGAGTGCCCGGCCTACGGAGAATTGTCAGACGCCAAGGTCAAAAACAAAACCACTCGGTCAGAAACTGAATGGTGACGCATTGCAGATTATTGACGTACGACACTCGTCTAAGGGAAAAGAGGTGCTAGCATAGAGCCACCAGTCGATCTCAGCATGCAGCCTAACTAGTAGTCAGGATATGACCGAGCCAGAAGACCCCAGCCGCGAGCGCCTCAAGCACCATTTTGCCCAGCGGGTAATTCATCAGGCGCGTCAGATTCTTGAGATATGGCAGCGCCTGCAACGCAATGAGTGGTCCACTGTCGACCTCGCCGAACTGAGCGAGGCCAACTTGCGCCTGCTGCGATTTGCCGAGCGCTTCGAACAGCCCGAACATACTCAACTCGCGAGCCACATCAGCCAATCGCTGGAAGCGGTGGATGCCAATCGCGGACGCCTCAGCAGCGGCCTGATCACCGACCTCAATCGCTTGATGCAGCGCTTGTCGCGCACTGGCCTGCGCCACGGCGATCAACTCGACCAGACCTTCCTGCCGCCGCTGCGCAAACCGATTTACGTGATGCTGCAGGATCACGACCGCGCCGAGCGGCTGGCCAAGCAACTGGAGTTTTTTGGCCTGAGCGCGCAAGCGCTGGACAGCGTCTCGGCGTTTCGCTCCTCGATGGTCGAGCGCCTACCGGCCGCGATCGTCATGGACGTGGATTTCAGCGGCGCCGGCATCGGCCTGAAACTCGCCGCCGAAGCCCAGGTCGGCCTGGAAGAACCGCTGCCGCTGCTGTTCTTCAGCCTGCACGAAACCGACACGCCAACCCGTCTCGCCGCCGTTCGCGCCGGCGGCCAGGAATTCCTCACCGGCACCCTCGAAGCGTCGAGCCTGCTGGAGAAAATCGAAGTCCTCACCTGCGTCGCCCAGTACGAACCTTATAAAGTGCTGATCATCGACGACTCACGTGCGCAGGCCTTGCACACCGAGCGCCTGCTCAACAGCGCCGGAATCGTCACCCGCACGTTGATCGAGCCGATTCAGGCGATGGCCGAACTGGCCGATTTCCAGCCCGACCTGATCATCCTCGACATGTACATGCCGGCCTGCACCGGCACCGAACTGGCCAAGGTAATTCGCCACAACGACCGTTATGTCAGCGTGCCGATCATCTATCTGTCGGCCGAGGACGATCTGGACAAGCAGCTCGACGCCATGAGCGAGGGCGGCGACGACTTCCTGACCAAACCGATCAAGCCGCGTCACCTGATCACTACCGTGCGCAACCGCGCCGCCCGCGCACGCAACCTCAAAGCACGGATGGTCCGCGACAGCCTCACCGGTCTATACAACCACACACATATTCTGCAATTGCTCGAAGACTGCTCGTTCCGCGCCCGCCGTGAGAACAAGCCGTTGAGCTTTGCGATGCTCGACATCGACCATTTCAAACGGGTCAACGACAGCCACGGCCACCCCATGGGTGACCGCGTGATCAAGAGCCTTGCGCTGTTTCTCAAGCAGCGCTTGCGCAAGTCCGATTTCATCGGCCGTTACGGCGGTGAAGAATTCGCCATCGTCATGCCCGACACCGATATAGAAGCCGCACACAAAGTGCTCGATGAAATTCGCCAGCGCTTCGCCGAAATCCATTACCCGGCGCAGCCGCAGGATTTGTGGTGCACCTTCAGCGCCGGCGTGGTGGAAATGTACGATGACTGCGACAGCCTGATGATGGCCAGTCAGGCCGACGAAGCGCTGTACCGCGCCAAGGGTGCCGGACGCAATCGCGTGCAGACCGCGCGCGACTCAAAGCAAAGTGCCACTTTTTCATCGGACTCCACTGATTCGGTCATAACCCTGTAACAGAACCGCAATAAATTCAGGCGCTTACCATTTCTGCCGTTGGTAGCCGTCATGCGCCTGAAGTTGCTCACCAATCTCAATACGCTGCTGCTGGTCGCCGTGTGCCTGGCACTCGGCGCCACGCTGTGGTGGTCGCAAAAAGCTCTGGAGCGCCCGTATCTGTTGATGGAGCGTTACCTGGGGCTGTCGCAGCAATTTCAGAACGAGGTGGCACGCAATGTCGAGGACTACCTCGCCAGCGGCGACGCCTTGCGCCTGAGCAGCGCCAGTCAGGCCATCGACGCCTTGCAGAAGGAACTCGGTGAATTGCCCCCGGCGCTGGCCGACACTCTGCGCCCGAGCCTGTCGGGCCTTGATGAATTCAGCAAGACCGACCTGCTCGCTGCCGGCAAACTGGCCGGTGATCCGCAGGCCTTGCTGTTGCAGGCCGAGCGCGAACTGAGCGCCAGCCTCGATCAGCTCAGCACTTATGCCAACGGTAACGCGGCTTATCTGGCACCGCTGCTCGCCGCTTCGCAGCATTTGGGCAAACTGTCGCTGGCGCGGGACAAACTGGTCAGCAGCGGGCGCAGTGAGCTGGCCGCCGATGTTGAGCGCGAGGTCAGCAACATCCGCTCGCAGGCTCAAGCGATTGATGCCCTGCCCCTGCTCGGCGTTGTGGCCAAGAGTGAATCGGGCAGCGACGATTTCGCGGCGATGATGGGCATCGAGAACACCGAAAAAACTGTCTCGGAAGATGCTGGCGTCGGTCTCAAACGTGAACTCAACAGTTTGCTTGGCCGCTACCCGGCAGAGCTTGCACGCACGCGCGATCAGATCCAGAAACGCACCGACCTGAGCACTGCCACTCACCAGAAAATCGCCGCTGTGCAACAAGCCATTGCCGGACTGGAGCCGGTCGTGCGCGCTCAGCACGGGCAGATTCAAGGCGAAGTGCGGCTGATGCAGGGCGTGATGATCGGTTTGATTCTGCTGATCGCGCTACTGATCGACACCTTGCAGCGGCGTCTCTCGCGCACCCTGACCAATCTCGCTCCGGCGCTTTCAACCTGGGCCGAGGGCGATTTCAGTCGCGACATTCATCTGGGCAAAACCAACCGAGAACTGCACGACATCGAAGCCTCGCTCAACCGCTTGCGCGCCTATCTGGTGGATCTGGTCGGGACCATTCGTGGCAATGCCGAACAAGTCGCGGGCAGCAGCCGCACGCTTGCCGAGCTGAGCAGCGACTTGCACAGCGGCGCTGAACACCAGGCCGGCGATACTGCGCTGATCCGCGATTCCCTCGGCGAACTTGAAGCGACAATCCAGCAAGTGGCCGGTGATGCACAGCAGGCAGCAGACGCCAGCCGTCATGCCGGGCTGGCGGTCGAGCATGGCCAAGCGGTGATCGGCCAAAGCCTGACCGGCCTGCATGCCTTGGTCGGTGAAGTACAAGGCAACGCGCAAATGATCGAGCATCTGGCCGAGGAGTCGGCGACCATTGGTGGCGTATTGACGGTGATTCGCTCGATTGCCGATCAAACCAACCTGCTGGCGCTGAACGCGGCGATCGAAGCGGCGCGTGCCGGGGAAATGGGTCGAGGATTTGCCGTGGTGGCTGAAGAAGTGCGCTCGCTGGCACAACGTACAGCCGGCGCAACGGCCGAGATTCAAACCTTGATTGCCGGCCTGCAAACCGCCGCCCGACAATCAGTCGAAGGCATGCGCGCGCAGGTCGAGCACGCCGAAGCCACGGCCAATCAGGCGCAAGCGGCGGACGGTGCGCTGGATAAAATTGTCGGTGCGATCCAGACCATTTCCGACACGGCCATCCGCATTGCCGACGTTACGGCGCAACAAAGTGGCGCGGTCAGCGAGATTCGCGATCACAGTGAGCGAATTCATCAGTTGGGTGGGGATAATCTGGTGCGTATCGGTCGTGGGCGTGAACAGGGTGAGAATCTGCTGGTATTGGGCGGGCAATTGCATACAGCCGTACAGGCATTCCGCGTCTGATGAGCCGCCTTCGCGAGCAAGCTCGCTCCCACAGGGGGTATGCGTTCCAGTGTGGGAGCGAGCTTGCTCGCGAAGGGGCCCGCCTCATCACCACAAGTGACCGGATCAAATCACTCGGTCACATATTTCGCGCAAACATCGGCCATCGTGCTGGCTATTGCATAGAACTGGACAGTCACAAAGTCTTTGCGGCATAGTCGCCGGGTTCTGACGATTGCTCACTCATAACAAGGACTACGCAGATGGCAACCCTACTGGTGCTGCACGGCCCCAACCTGAACCTGCTCGGCACCCGCGAACCCGGCACCTACGGTTCAACGACCCTGGCGCAGATCAATCAGGATCTGGAGCGTCGCGCCCGTGAAGCCGGCCATCATCTGCTGTATCTGCAAAGCAATGCCGAGTACGAATTGATCGACCGCATCCACGCTGCGCGTGGCGAAGGTGTCGATTTCATTCTGATCAATCCAGCAGCTTTTACACACACAAGTGTCGCATTACGTGACGCGTTGCTGGGAGTGAGCATCCCATTCATCGAAGTGCACTTGTCCAACGTGCACAAACGCGAACCTTTCCGCCATCACTCTTACTTCTCCGACGTAGCGGTGGGAGTGATCTGCGGCCTTGGCGCCAGCGGTTACCGACTGGCCCTGGAGGCTGCACTAGAACAGCTTGAAACACAGGCAACGACTTGAACTACAAGCGTTAAGCGCCCCTGACCGACCCTTGGGAGTTGATGATTCATGGATATCCGTAAAGTTAAGAAACTGATCGAATTGCTGGAAGAGTCCGGCATCGACGAGCTCGAGATCAAGGAAGGCGAAGAGTCCGTACGCATCAGCCGTCACAGCAAGACCCCGGCTCAGCAGTACTACGCACCAGCGCCGATGCAAGCGCCGGCCGCCGCACCTGTTGCAGCTGCTCCAGTTGCTGCAGCAGCCCCGGCTGCCGCTGCTGCCCCTGCGCTGAACGGCACTGTTGCCCGTTCGCCGATGGTCGGCACCTTCTACCGTAAATCTTCGCCAACCTCGCCGTCCTTCGTTGAAGTCGGCCAGACCGTGAAGAAAGGCGACACTCTGTGCATCGTCGAAGCCATGAAGATGATGAACCACATCGAAGCTGAAACCAGCGGTGTGATCGAGTCCATCCTCGTCGAAGACGGCCAGCCGGTTGAGTACGACCAACCGCTGTTCACCATCGTTTGAACTGCGGAGAGCCTTTGATGACTGCGAAGTTGGAAAAAGTTCTGATCGCTAACCGCGGTGAGATCGCCCTGCGGATTCTGCGTGCCTGCAAAGAGATGGGCATCAAGACCGTCGCCGTTTACTCCAAGGCCGACAAAGAGCTGATGCACCTGGGTCTGGCAGACGAATCCGTCTGCATCGGCCCGGCGTCTGCCGCTCAGTCCTACCTGCACATCCCGGCCATCATCGCGGCCGCCGAAGTGACTGGCGCCACCGCTATTCACCCAGGCTACGGTTTCCTCGCGGAAAACGCCGATTTTGCCGAGCAGGTCGAGAACTCCGGCTTCGCTTTCATCGGCCCGAAAGCCGAAACCATCCGCCTGATGGGCGACAAGGTTTCGGCCAAGCACGCGATGATCGAAGCAGGCGTACCGACCGTTCCAGGCTCCGATGGCCCGCTGCCGGAAGACGAAGAAACGGCGCTGCGCATTGGTCGTGAAGTCGGCTACCCGGTGATCATCAAAGCCGCTGGCGGCGGCGGTGGTCGCGGCATGCGCGTCGTGCACAAGGAAGAAGACCTGATCGCCTTCGCCAAACTGACCCGCACCGAAGCTGGCGCGGCGTTCGGCAACCCGATGGTCTATCTGGAAAAGTTCCTGACCAACCCGCGCCACGTCGAAGTGCAAGTGCTGTCCGACGGCCAGGGCCACGCCATCCATCTGGGCGACCGCGATTGCTCGCTGCAACGTCGTCACCAGAAAGTTCTCGAAGAAGCGCCGGCACCGGGCATCGACGAGAAGGCGCGCGAAGAAGTGCTGGCCCGCTGCGTCAAGGCGTGCATCGACATCGGTTACCGTGGCGCCGGTACGTTCGAGTTCCTGTACGAGAACGGTCGTTTCTACTTCATCGAAATGAACACCCGTGTTCAGGTGGAGCACCCGGTTTCGGAAATGGTCACCGGTATCGACATCGTCAAGGAGATGCTCAGCATCGCCGCTGGCAACAAGCTGTCGTTCACGCAGGATGACGTGGTAATCCGCGGTCACTCGCTGGAATGCCGGATCAACGCTGAAGACCCGAAAACCTTCATGCCGAGCCCGGGCACGGTCAAGCATTTCCACGCGCCAGGCGGTAACGGCGTTCGCGTCGATTCGCACCTGTACAGCGGGTATGCGGTTCCACCGAACTACGACTCGCTGATCGGCAAGCTGATCACTTACGGCGCGACCCGCGACGAAGCCATGGCTCGCATGCGCAATGCCCTGGACGAAATCGTGGTTGACGGGATCAAGACCAACATCCCGCTGCACCGTGATCTGGTTCGTGACGAAGGCTTCTGCAAGGGTGGTGTGAACATTCACTACCTCGAGCACAAGCTGGCTGCCGAGAAGCACTAAGCTTCGAGCCTGCACCAGACAAAGCCGCCTTCGGGCGGCTTTGTTGTTTCTGCAGGTTTCACAAATCCCTTGCGGGAATGGTGTTTCAAGTCACTCCCACAAAAGCTTTGCGCTCGCGTAAACTTGCGCGCTTCTTGCCGGCCGCTAGGCTGCAATCAATATTTTTCAAAGGTGCCCGCCATGCCTTGGCTGCAAGTACGTCTCGCCATCAGCCCGGAACAAGCCGAAACCTACGAAGACGCTTTCCTTGAAGTGGGCGCCGTATCGGTGACGTTCATGGACGCCGAAGATCAGCCGATCTTCGAGCCGGAACTCAACACCACCCCGCTGTGGGCACACACCCACCTGCTGGCGCTGTTCGAAGGCGGCACCGAACCGGCACCGGTTCTGGCCCACCTGGAACTGCTGACCGGCAGTCCGCTGCCTGAGCATCACAGCGAAGTCATCGAAGATCAGGACTGGGAACGCAGCTGGATGGATGGCTTCCAGCCGATGCGTTTCGGCCAGCGCCTGTGGATCGTACCGAGCTGGCACGCCGCACCTGAGCCAGATGCAGTCAACCTGCTGCTGGACCCGGGCCTGGCGTTCGGCACCGGCACCCACCCAACCACCGCACTGTGCCTGGAATGGCTCGACGGTCAGGACCTGAAAGACTGCAATGTGCTCGACTTCGGCTGCGGTTCGGGGATTCTGGCGATTGCCGCCCTGCTGCTCGGCGCCAAGGAAGCCGTCGGCACCGACATCGACGTGCAGGCGCTGGAAGCCTCCCGCGACAACGCCGGTCGCAATAACATTGCCGACGAACTGTTCCCGCTGTACCTGCCGGAAGATCTGCCGCAGGTTCAAGCTGATGTGCTGGTCGCCAACATTCTGGCCGGCCCGCTGGTTTCGCTGGCGCCGCAACTGTCCGGCCTGGTGAAATCCGGTGGCCGGTTGGCGCTGTCGGGCATCCTCGCTGAACAAGGTGATGAAGTCGCTGCCGCGTATGCGCAGGACTTCGATCTCGACCCGATCGCCAATCGCGATGGCTGGGTGCGCATCACCGGCCGTCGGCGTTAATATGAGCGCCTGCATAATCCGGATCGCCGCATGACCGACAGTTTCGTCACCCAGTGCCCGCATTGCCAAACCAGTTTCCGCGTCAGCCATGCTCAATTGAGCGTGGCCCGCGGGGTGGTTCGCTGCGGCTCCTGCCTGCAAGTGTTCAACGCCGCCAAACAGCTGCTGGAACAACACGCCGGCAAGGACGTGGTGACGCCGGTTGCGCCACTCATTCCCGCGTTGCCTGACGAAGTGCCGACGGCCGTTGAGCCGCCGCCCATCGTCGAGCAACCCGAGACGCGCGCCATCAGCCAAAAGCAATGGAACGCCTCGGCACTTGATCTCGACAGCCTTGATCTGGACGAAGAGCTCGCACGTCTCGAACAACGGGAAATCCAGCCTGCCACCGAGCTCGGACGCGCGCGCGAAGACTCCCTGAGTGCTCGTCGCGACAGCCCGGAGCCGGACGATGCCGCGTGGCCTGACAGCCTGTTCAGCGAACCCGCCGATGAGCGGCTGCCTGAGCCGGAACATGAGCCGCAGATCGACGACATTGAACCGGTCAACCCCGAGCGCACCGAGCCTTCGCTGTCACTGGAGCCGGTGGATCTGGATGACGAACCGGCGATCCCGCATCTGCGCCTGCACGACCCGATCGACCCGAATGCCCGCCGCGAACGCTTGTCAGCCAGCGACGAAAGCGCTGACGACGACTTGCCATCGATCGAACCGCTGCGCAAAAAACGTGAGCGCGCAGAACCCGGCGTACGCGCCGAAGTCCTGCAAGACCTGACCGACGACCCGTTGCAACTGGACTGGCAGAAACGCCGCTCGCCGTGGGGTCGGCGCTTGCTTTGGCTGGTGTTGGTCTTGCTGGCGGCAGGCGGGCTCGCTGCCCAATACATCTCTTATCATTTCGATGAACTGGCCCGGCAGGATCAATACCGCCCGTGGTTCCAGCAAATCTGCCCGCAGATCGGCTGCACGGTGCCGTCCAAAGTGGACATCGCCCGGATCAAGAGCAGCAACCTGGTGGTACGCAGTCACCCGGAGTTCAACGGCGCACTGGTGGTCGACGCGATCATTTATAACCGCGCGACATTCTCTCAGCCTTTTCCATTACTGGAACTGCGCTTTGCCGACCTCAACGGACACCTGATCGCCAGTCGCCGCTTTAAACCCGGCGAGTACCTCAAAGGAGACCTGGAAGGCTTGGCGGAAATGCCGCCGCAGACGCCTATCCACATTGCGCTGGACATCCTCGATCCAGGCCCGAAGGCGGTGAACTACAGCCTGAGTTTCCACTCGCCCGAGTGAGTCGCTTCATCGTTTCTGAATTGACGACGTTTTTCTGACTTTGCCACCCACAACCAAACCTGTGGCGATAACAGAATAACTGTTCAGATTTTGTTCAATTCAGCCTTTATCCAGTCATCGAGAGCGGGTATCATGCCAACCCTTTTTCGAACTCTCATGATCCGGCCCCACCTCAGGGAAGTCCTATGTCGGCGGTACGCATCGGCCCATACACATTGCAGAACGGCTTGATTCTCGCCCCGATGGCGGGGGTCACCGACCAGCCCTTTCGTCAGCTGTGCAAGCGTCTGGGCGCAGGGCTTGTAGTCTCGGAAATGGTCACCAGCGACATGAGCCTGTGGAACACCCGCAAGTCGCGCATGCGCATGATCCACGAAGGCGATCCCGAGCCACGCTCGGTACAGATTGCCGGTGGCGATGCGCAGATGCTGGCGAACGCGGCCCGGGCCAACGTCGAACTGGGCGCACAGATTATTGATATCAACATGGGTTGCCCGGCAAAGAAGGTCTGCAACAAGGCCGCCGGTTCCGCGTTGTTGAAAGATGAAGCACTGGTGACCGAGATCCTGCACGCCGTTGTGGCGGCAGTTGATGTGCCGGTGACCCTGAAGATCCGCACCGGTTGGGATCGCGACAACAAGAACGGCCTGACCGTGGCGAAGATCGCCGAGCAGGCCGGGATCACCGCGCTGGCAGTGCATGGCCGCACTCGCGCCGATCTGTACAAGGGCGAAGCCGAGTACGACACGATTGCCGCAATCAAGCAGGCCGTGTCGATCCCGGTGTTTGCCAATGGCGATATCGATTCGCCGGAAAAGGCCCGTTACGTGCTCGACGCGACCGGTGCCGATGGCCTGTTGGTTGGCCGCGCCGCCCAAGGGCGGCCATGGATTTTTCGCGAGATCGAACACTTCCTGCGTACCGGCGAGAAATTGCCGGCACCGGAGCTGATCGAGGTGGAACACATACTGCTAGAGCATCTGGCCGCACTTCACGCTTTCTATGGGGATGTGATGGGCGTGCGCATTGCGCGCAAGCATGTGGGCTGGTATCTCGCAACCTTGCCGGGCGCCAGGGAGTTTCGCGCCCACTTCAATCGTTTGGATGGTACGGAAACACAATGCGCCAACGTTCGGGAGTTCTTCGCCGAGCGTTACAAGAGCCTGACAGGGGACGAAGAAGGGGTGGCCGCATGACGATGATGACCGAGACTTTAGTGAGTGGAACAGCACCCGTGAGCGACAACGTGAATTTGAAACAGCACCTCAATACCCCGAGCGAAGAAGGTCAGACCCTTCGCGGGAGTGTCGAGAAGGCGCTGCACAATTATTTCGCCCACCTTGAGGGCGCGTCCGTCACGGATGTGTACAACCTGGTGCTCTCCGAAGTCGAGGCTCCCCTGCTCGAAAGCGTGATGAACTACGTCAAGGGCAACCAGACCAAGGCCAGTGAGCTGCTGGGACTTAACCGCGGCACGCTGCGCAAGAAACTCAAGCAGTACGATCTGCTGTAAGCATTCAATCAAACCAGAAAGGCGCCCGCGTAAAAAACGGTCGCCTTTTTTGCTGACTTCCTTTGCTTTTGATGGAAATTGAGATGACCGACCAGACTACCCGCCTGCCGATCCGCCGCGCCTTGATCAGCGTTTCCGACAAGACCGGGATCCTCGAATTCGCCAAGGAGCTTGAAGCTCTGGGCGTCGAGATCCTCTCCACCGGCGGGACGTTCAAGCTGCTGCAGGACAAC
This sequence comes from Pseudomonas sp. 43A, assembly GCF_013363935.1. Taxonomy (NCBI): domain Bacteria; kingdom Pseudomonadati; phylum Pseudomonadota; class Gammaproteobacteria; order Pseudomonadales; family Pseudomonadaceae; genus Pseudomonas; species Pseudomonas sp. 43A. The sequence goes on along the minus strand of NZ_CP054880.1, from coordinate 1,006,482 downwards.
GGCGTAGCCGCAGTGGAAGTCGCGGATTACACCGGTTTCGCCGAGATGATGGACGGTCGGGTGAAAACCCTGCACCCGAAAATCCACGGCGGCATCCTCGGTCGTCGCGGTATCGACGACGCGATCATGAGCGAGCACGGCATCAAGCCGATCGATCTGGTTGCCGTTAACCTCTATCCGTTCGAAGCCACTATCAACAAGCCAGGCTGCGACCTGCCGACCGCCATCGAAAACATCGACATCGGCGGCCCGACCATGGTCCGTTCGGCAGCGAAAAACCATAAAGACGTAGCGATCGTGGTGAATGCCAGCGATTACGCCAGCGTTCTGGAAGGTCTCAAGGCCGGTGGCCTGACCTACGCTCAGCGTTTCGACCTGATGCTCAAGGCGTTCGAACACACGGCTGCCTACGACGGCATGATCGCCAACTATATGGGCACCGTGAATCAGGCCGCTGAAACCCTGAGCACTGACGGCCGCAGCGAATTCCCGCGCACCTTCAACAGCCAGTTCATCAAGGCCCAGGAAATGCGCTACGGCGAGAACCCGCACCAGAGCGCGGCGTTCTACGTGGAAGCCAAGCCTGCCGAAGTCGGTATCGCCACCGCGACCCAACTGCAAGGCAAAGAGCTGTCGTACAACAACGTGGCCGACACCGACGCCGCGCTGGAATGTGTGAAAAGCTTCGTCAAGCCAGCCTGCGTCATCGTCAAACACGCCAACCCGTGCGGCGTGGCAGTCAGCCCGGACGCAGAAGGCGGCATCCGTCAGGCCTACGAACTGGCTTACGCCACCGACACCGAGTCGGCATTCGGCGGCATCATCGCCTTCAACCGTGAACTGGATGCCGAGACCGCCAAAGCGATCGTCGAGCGTCAGTTCGTTGAAGTGATCATCGCCCCGAGCGTCAGCGAAGAGGCTCGCGCCATCGTTGCAGCCAAAGCCAACGTGCGCCTGCTGGCCTGCGGCGAGTGGTCGGCTGACCGCGCCGCTGCCTGGGACTACAAGCGCGTCAACGGCGGCCTGCTGGTACAGAGCCGCGACATCGGCATGATCAGCGCCGATGACCTGAAAGTCGTGACCAAGCGCGCGCCGACCGAACAGGAAATCCACGACCTGATCTTCGCCTGGAAAGTCGCCAAATACGTTAAGTCCAACGCCATCGTCTACGCCAAGAACCGTCAGACCATCGGTGTCGGCGCTGGCCAGATGAGCCGCGTAAACTCGGCGCGTATCGCCGCGATCAAGGCTGAGCATGCCGGCCTGCAAGTTGCCGGTTCGGTGATGGCATCGGACGCGTTCTTCCCGTTCCGCGACGGCCTGGACAACGCGGCCAAGGTCGGCATCACTGCGGTGATCCAGCCGGGCGGCTCGATGCGTGATGCTGAAGTGATTGCTGCTGCCGATGAGGCTGGCATCGCGATGGTCTTTACGGGCATGCGTCATTTCCGTCACTAAGAACACGTTCCAATGTAGGAGTGAGCCTGCTCGCGATAGCCATTGATCAGTCAAAGCTGCAGTGACTGACACACCGCAATCGCGAGCAGGCTCACTCCTACAGAAAAGCGTCCCTGCGGCGCTCAACAGAATTAGCGTCATCCGAGGTTTTTGAAATGAATGTTTTGATCATTGGCAGCGGTGGCCGTGAACACGCCCTGGCCTGGAAAGTGGCTCAGGATCCGCGCGTGCAGAAGGTTTTTGTTGCACCGGGCAACGCCGGCACCGCCATCGAAGCCAAGTGCGAAAACGTCGCCATCGACGTGTTGGCCCTTGAGCAACTGGCCGACTTCGCCGAGAAAAACGTTGCCCTGACCATCGTCGGCCCGGAAGTGCCGCTGGTGGCTGGCGTTGTCGACCTGTTCCGTTCCCGTGGCCTGGACTGCTTCGGTCCGACCGCCGGTGCTGCGCAGCTGGAAGGCTCGAAAGCCTTCACCAAGGATTTCCTCGCGCGCCACAAGATCCCGACCGCCGACTACCAGAACTTCACCGAGATCGAGCCGGCTCTGGCTTATCTGCGTGAAAAAGGCGCGCCGATCGTAATCAAGGCCGACGGCCTGGCCGCCGGTAAAGGCGTGATCGTCGCGATGACTCTGGCTGAAGCCGAAGACGCGGTGCGCGACATGCTCGCCGGCAATGCTTTCGGCGACGCAGGTTCGCGCGTGGTCATCGAAGAATTCCTCGACGGCGAAGAAGCTTCGTTCATCGTCATGGTCGACGGCAAAAACGTTTTGCCGATGGCCACCAGCCAGGACCACAAACGTGTTGGCGACGGCGACAGCGGCCCGAACACTGGCGGCATGGGTGCTTACTCCCCTGCCCCGGTGGTCACCGCCGACGTGCACAAGCGCGTGATGGATCTGGTGATCTGGCCGACCGTGCGCGGCATGGCCGAGGAAGGCAACGTCTACACCGGTTTCCTTTATGCCGGTCTGATGATCGACAAGGCCGGTAACCCGAAGGTTATCGAGTTCAACTGCCGCTTCGGCGATCCGGAAACCCAACCGGTGATGCTGCGTCTGCAATCGAGCCTGGTGCTGCTGGTCGAAGCCGCGCTGGCGCAAGCGCTGGACAAGGTTGAAGCCCAGTGGGATCCACGCCCGAGCGTTGGTATCGTGCTGGCCGCTGGCGGTTATCCGGGCGACTATGCCAAAGGCGCCGCGATCAACGGTCTGGATGCAGCCGCCAGCCTGGAAGGCAAAGTCTTCCACGCCGGTACCGCGCTGAAGGACGGCAACGTCGTCACCGCCGGTGGTCGCGTACTGTGCGCCACCGCAATGGGCGCAAGTGTCGGAGAAGCTCAGCAGCAAGCGTACAAGCTGGCAGCGGCCATCGACTGGGAAGGTTGCTTCTACCGCAAGGACATTGGCTACCGCGCCATTGCCCGTGAACGTGGCGAAACCCAGGAATAAGCTGTCGTTGTAGCCCGGCGAGGAATGCCATTCCCTGCCGGGCTGTTCCACCGTCGCGCATCGTTATATTCTGGCATCAACCTACGAAGGGATTTCGCCGTGCGCTGGCTCAGGATTGCCATAAGCTTCACCGTCACGTTGCTGACCTTGCTCTGCATGCTCCCGGCCCAGGCCGCGCAAGGCAGTGGCTGGTCGGTATTGCTCGACGATCAGGGCAATCTGCAATTGAGCGATATCCGCTCCGCTCGCTACACCAATCAATTCAGCCCCATCGACCTTGAGCGCCTCACCGCGTCCGCACCCGATGGTGCCTTGTGGCTGCGTTTCAGGCTGGCGCCGGGCAAGCACGAGCAAGTGCTGCGCATCTTCGCGCCTGACCTGTCACAGCTCAGTCTTTACGTGCTCGACGGTGACAAACTGATCGAGCAACGCAACACCGGCACCGACCAGCCACAGGCCGAACGGCCGTTGCCGAGCAGCGACTTCATGCTGCCACTGCCGCAGAGCGAAAAATCCCTCGACGTGTATCTACGCCTGGTGTCCGACCATCAGTTGCGCCCGCACGTCACCCTGCAATCGGCAGTGATGAGCGCGGCCAATCACAATCAGACGCTGGTCTTCGGCTTACTCTTCGGCTGCCTTGGCATGCTGCTGCTGCACAACCTCGTGCGCTATGCCTATTCCCGCTCGCGCAGCAGCCTGTGGCTGGCAGTCTGCGAAGGCCTGTTGGGCCTCAGTCTGTTGCTGCTGCTCAATCTCGCCGGCCCCTGGCTGCCGAACTGGCACGCGATCCAGACACCGGGTGCCTATCTGGCCTTACTGCTGACCGCCCCCGCCGGCTTGATGTTTGCGTTGCGCTTCTTCGCCCCGCTCGGCCCGCATCCACTGAACAAGTTGCTGCTGGGCGACATTTTGCTCATCGTGATTTGCAGCCTGCTGTTGTTGTTCGTCAACACCCTGCCGCTGAACATCATCACTTACGCGCTGGTAGCTCTGGCAGGCCTGAGCATGTTGCTGGTCGCTTTCTATCACTGGCAAAAAGGCTACCGCCCGGCGCGCCTGTTCGTGGCAGCGATGGTGGTGTTCAACATCGGTACATTGATCATTCTGCCCGCCTTGTTGGGGCTGACACTGGTGTCGCCGCAAGGCTTGATCATGACCCTGATGGCATTCATCTGCATCAGCGGCCTGCTGATGAGCATCGCCCTCGGCGAGCGCCAGCGCAGCATCACCGAAAGCCGCTTCAGCGTCAGCCGCGACCTCGCCGCAAGCAATGCCGAAATCAACGCCAAGGCCGAGTTCCTCGCCAAGATCAGCCACGAAATCCGCACGCCGATGAACGGCGTGCTGGGCATGACCGAGCTGCTGCTGGGCACGCCGCTGTCGGTCAAGCAACGCGACTACGTGCAGACCATCCACAGCGCTGGTAATGAACTGCTGACCCTGATCAACGAGATCCTCGACATTTCCAAACTCGAATCCGGGCAGATCGAACTGGATGATGTGCAGTTCGACCTCAATGCCTTGATCGATGACTGCCTGAGCATCTACCGGGCCAAGGCCGAGCAGCAGAACGTCGAGCTGATCAGCTTCATCCAGCCTCAGGTTCCGCGCGTGATCAGTGGCGATCCGACGCGCCTGCGCCAGACACTGCTGAGCCTGCTGGAGAACGCCCTGAAGAAAACCGACGAGGGCGAAGTACTGATCGTCGTCGCCCTCGATGAGCGCAGTAGCAAACCGCGCCTGCGCATTGCCGTGCAGGACAGCGGTCAACCGATGGAGCAGGAAGAGCGTGATGCATTGATGCACGCCGAACTGCACAGCAAGCATTTCCTCTCGGCCAATCGCCTGGGCGGCAATCTGGGGCTGGTGATCGCACGGCAATTGATCCGTCTGATGCACGGTGAGTTCGGCATCAAGAGCGGCACCACTCAGGGCAGCACCTTGTGGCTGACCCTGCCTTTGGATCCGGATCGCCTCGAACACCCGACCTCCGATCTCGACAGTCCGCTTCAAGGGGCACGGGTGCTGGTGGTCGATGACAACGACACCTGCCGCAAAGTACTGGTGCAGCAATGCAGTGCGTGGGGGTTGAATGTCAGCGCCGTGCCTTCCGGCAAAGAGGCGTTGGCCTTGCTGCGAACCAAAGCACATCTGCGTGATTACTTTGATGTGGTGTTGCTTGATCAGAACATGCCAGGCATGACCGGCATGCAGCTCGCGGCCAAGATCAAGGAAGACCCGAGCCTGAACCACGACATCCTGCTGATCATGCTCACCGGCATCAGCAATGCGCCGAGCAAGATCATCGCGCGCAACTCGGGGATCAAACGCATCCTCGCCAAACCGGTGGCCGGCTACACGCTCAAGACGACGCTCGCCGATGAACTGAACCAGCGCAACAAAGGCCAGGTGGTGTTCCAGCCGCAAGTGGTCAGCCCGGCCACAGCAGCGAAAGTGCCAAGCGATTTCCGCATCCTCGTTGCCGAAGACAATACGATTTCGACCAAAGTGATTCGCGGCATGCTCGGCAAGCTCAATCTGCAACCGGACACTGCCAGCAATGGCGAGGAAGCGCTGCAAGCGATGAAGGCGCAACGCTACGATCTGGTGCTGATGGACTGCGAAATGCCGATACTCGACGGTTTCTCGGCGACCCAGCAATTGCGCGCATGGGAAGTCAGTAACCAACGCATTCGCACGCCAATCGTGGCATTGACGGCGCACATTCTCGCCGAGCACAAAGAGCGTGCGCGCCAGGCCGGGATGGACGGGCACATGTCCAAGCCCGTCGAGCTGTCGCAGTTGCGCGAACTGATCGAGCACTGGGTTGCACAGCGTGATCAGCAGAACCGGACAGCCTCGACGTTCTGAGTTGTCCTGGTCGCCGATTCGATCATACTTCCAGACTGCTCAAGGACTTGAGCGAGCCCGCGATTACCGGCTTTTTGACCTTTTCCTCCTGCTGCGAGCCAAGACCATGCTCCACGTGTTGTTCAGCGTTTACCTGAAGATGCTGGTGCTCTATAGCCCGTTCTTCGTGTTGTCCTGTTTTATCAGCCTGACCCGTGGTTATTCGCGCAGGGAGCAACGGCGCCTGGCCTGGAAAGTGGCGATCGCCACTCTCGTTTCCAGTGTGCTGCTGTATTTGTTCGGGCGGGTGATATTCGATGTGTTCGGCATCACGGTCGATGCCTTCCGTATCGGTGCCGGCAGCGTCTTGTTCATCTCTGCGCTGGGCATGGCGCAAGGCAAGTCCGTGGTACAAACCGACAACGTGCAGCAGGACGTGACCATCGTACCGCTGACCATTCCGTTGACCGTTGGCCCCGGCACTATCGGTGCACTGCTGGTGATGGGGGTCAGCCAGCCGCACTGGGATGACAAACTCACGGCGATCATGAGTATTGCGTTGGCCAGTTTCACCGTCGGCGTGGTGCTCTACCTGTCCAATCGCATCGAGCGGATTCTCGGCGACCAGGGTTTGCAGATTGTCAGTCGTTTGATGGGTTTGTTTGTTTGCGCACTGGCAGCGCAGATCATCTTCACCGGGGTCAAAGGCTATCTGGTGTCCTGAACCAGCGCCTCGAACCATGATCGGACAGCAGAACGCCGCGAACAGCCTTGTTCGCGGCGTTCTGTCGTGAGGCGGACTTAGCCGGCAATAACCGGCTCGGCGGTCAGTGCCCGGAATGTCACGCTGCCACGTCCTTTGCTGGTCTGCAACTGCCGCACCCACGCGGAGATCGGCAAGGATTGCCGGGCTTTGAAGGCGAGGAAGACTTCCCCGCGCAATAACGGATCGGATGAGCCCACACCACGGAATATCAGTGCATGCTCATTGGCTGGGTCAACGATGATCAAATGCTCCTGCACGATCTCGAACAACAGGTTATCCGGCGTGTCGAAGTCCCAGATCAACTTGCCCGGGATCGCCGGCGCTTGCCCCAGCGCCTGGCGACAGTCGACGACGACCGCGTCCAGTCTCGACCAGGCGGCCTTCGACAAATGACAGATCACACCGCCCTGCCCCAATCGCAAGACCAGCGTGCTGACATCGTCGGCAATCAGCGGTAGCAGATCATTTATCTTGTCGTGGCCTTCAAGGGTCATGACCTGTGCATTGCGCTGAAGATAGTCGAACGGTCCGAAGCTGTGCATGCCTGGATACGCCTGCACCGTGCCCTGCCGACGCTCGTGCAGTAATACGTTGACCTGATTGCGGGTGCCCAGCATGACGACGTCCGCAGGCAGGCGGTCGGCGGCAATGCTCACCAGCCGAGCGCTGTGCACGTCGTACCACTGCAAATGGCCAGGCGCGGACTCCACTGACACAAACGCCTCATGTTCAACCCTGGCTAACAAGGCTTGCATGTGCTCTACCAGATGCTCGCCGTGTGCCGCCACCCAACGACGGTCGACAGCGGTGACCAAGGCTGTCTGCTGATGCCCCAGCTGCAGCGTTATGCCGTCAACGGTTGTACCGCGCAACCCGGAGCCATCCACGGCGACGTCGCTAAACCGCCAGTCACGCCACGCCCGCTCGGGAATTGGCAGAACGTCGCTGTGCAGCATTTGTGTCCCCTCTCCAAATGCCCGAACGAGCTGCTGTGGTTCAACGAACCCCTGTGTCCAGATTTCACCTGTGGACATATTGAACAGCCAGGCCGCCCGATTATCGGAGGCCATGCCCAGCAAGCGCACTGGAACGTCGCGCCCCTGATCGCACAAGAGCAGGCGGCCGTTCATACACCAGGCACTGAGGTTGCCGTCACCGGCCAGGTTGCGTAAACCAACGATCGCAAAACTGTCCACCGGATAACGTTTGGCAAGCGGCTCCAGCGCCAGCCACCAGTGCGCATGATCCTTCAGCCACTGCTCACCGACACCGTACAGGGGGAACTCGCCTTGGGCAGACAGATTAAAGAGTCGTCCCTCGTCGTCCAGAATCAGATAGCCGTTCTCGACCGCCACGATTTGCTTGAGCCCTGGCGGCTGCACCCAGCGATCCGACCACTGTTCGACACCTTGCGCCACCAGCCGCTGCCGGCGACAAAGGGTCTGGTCGAGACGGTTGTAGATGAAGTAGACATTTTCTTGCTGCGCCATCGGCAACAGCACCAGGTCCGCCAGATTCTTGATCGAGTCCGGCCAGCCACGGGCGTGACGCGCCACAGGCAATGGATGAATCAACAAGCGATCGAGACTGCGAATCCAGACGATATCGCGCTTGTCCGTGTCGAATGTCCAACTGACGGAAACGTACGTCGCCGGTTGCCAGTCGACGGTCGTCTCACCGTCCCGCTCAGCGACGGGACGAAGCACTGTGTACTCGCCCAGCACCGATGACCAGTCGCCCAGGATTTCGCTGGCGAATACGGTCGCCTGCAGCTCCCGCGCCATGTCGTGGGTGACGGAACTCAGCAGCAGTTGCTGCCGGTGAATCAGGTAATTGAACCGTCGCGGCCCATGGGCGCCGGTGACAGTCTGCTCGACATGAATCACGCCATGTGCATCCATCTCGACAGGGCCAATCAGGCTTTCGCCCTCAGCCACGATCAACCGATAGCGATACCTGAGCAGCCCGCTGACGGCATCGACCTGCCAGATGTCATAGCTGTCCGGCAGATAGAAATACGCATACCCATCGGCCACCAGTGCCAGTTGTGCGTCCTCGGTATCGGCGATGTCTTCGTTGCGGATGTAGACGAAACGGTCTTCCCGGGCGTCATACCAGGCGGTGGTGGAGCGCGGCGCCTGCGGCGACTCGAACGGGATCAGCCAGTCACGCACCGGCGTATAGGGCAGTACCAGGCGATGCTCGCGGGCCAGCGCTCTGAAATGCGTCAATAACGCTTGCTCATCAAGCCCCTCCGGAGCGCTTTGCTGGAGGACATCCAACTGACGCTTGCCACGGTTAACGCTGAACAATTGATGATCGCCCGTGCGAATCAGCAGCGAATGACGTCCATGACCGGTCACTTTCACGTGAACATTACCGATATACAGATCGCCCAGTTGCTCGATCCGGACATCACCTTCGCGCGCCCAACCGGCCTCCAGTACCCATCTGGAGAAGTACTGGCTCGACGACACGAGTTCTATGTGAGCGTCCGGACTGAGCGCCAGAGTGCAATGCGCGCCAACGCCGAAAATCTTGTATGACACCTGATTTTTCCAGGCGCGGGGCAGCGACGGGACCACCAGCGTGCGTTGAGTCCTGTCCAGAAGAACCTCGATAACGGTTTCGCGATACTGAGGAAGCAGACGGCTGACGATGTAGTGCGAAGGAAATGAGTAAAACGAAAACAGAAACAGCCAGTTGCCGTTTGCTTGCCGTTTTTCCAGACGGCGGGCGATGTCGAAACCGCGGTCGTGCCGCGAAGAAGCAAACGGCAGCGCCTTGTATTCATAGCCATAGCAGGTCTCGGGGGTGCACGGCAGGACGATGGCTTGTCCCTCGGCCGGTGCGAACGCAAGCTGCCCGGGCAAACCCAGGTGTTGGCGCACATTGATCGCCCGGGAGTAGTCGGCGTCGAAATCCGGCACACCGAAGTGGTCGCGTAACGGGTAAAGCCTGGGGCTGTCGAGTAACAGCGCAGTGGCTGCCAGATCGATTCTTTTGACCACCAGCGCCGGCGCCACAACCCACGCCTTCAGGGCATCGTCGAAGCGATAACCGATACCGCGGTGGGCCTCTTGCAGATCCGCAAAAAACGTCCCGACTTCCTGGGCGTTGCGTGCGATGGCGGCAAACCCTTGCGCCAGTGCCGCCACCCCCACAGCCAACCCGCCCAGAATCACCCCGGCGCCGCCCAGCACCGCAGCGGCAGTCGACGCGCCAGCGACTGCCGCTCCGACCCCGCCGGCCGTCAATGCCAGACTGGCGGAGTCAAACGCCAGCTGCGTGCCGAATTGCGCTTTTTCAACATCGTCGCCAGCGGTTACCAACTGATAAATATCAAACCCGACGTTGGCCAGTCCCAGCACGGCCCCGACACCTTCATTGGCCGCATGCCCCAACGCCTCTGAGACCACCGACGCACAAGTGCGGGCGATGATCTTTTCTTCCCCCAACGCGGTTTTGACCAACTGAACCAGACCGACCACATCCACGACATTGCCATGCAGCAACTGCGCGTAATTGAGGTAAGCGTGCAGACGTACCGCGGTGGTCAGCGTGCGGCCTTCGCCTTCACGTCCGCGCAAGGCGTTCATCAGCGCCTGGATCGCGAAACCGGCATTGAGGGTATGCACACTGCCAGCCTCGGTCGGATCCAGTACCGCCGCAGTTGCGACCGGTTTGCGGGCCAGGGTCGTAAACTGCTCGGACAACCAGTTTTTGATCCGCAGCAGTCGGTGGTCGTCGCTGACAACCTGCACCACACGTTCAGGCTGCGCCGGGTCGATCATATGCAATCGATACTGGCCCTCGGGGGTGACTTCCAGGGTGTCGAACAATGGCACCAACGGCGTGGCCGACGTATGAAGGTCTTGCAGCGCCGTCGTCGCATGAGCGATCTGCTGCCCCCACCAATGACTGTCCAGCCCGAGCAGGCTGGCCCCCAGATGAGAATTTTCCACCAGTGATCGACCATGGGCGCTGTTCAGACGCTGGCGCAGCCTGCCGGCTGGCTGCCCGGGCAACGGCTCGCCCTTGAGCATCTTCGCCACCTCGAACCCGGTGGACAATGACAAGGCCGCCACTCGCTCGCCCTGCAACTCGATCAGGTCGAACGTCGGCCGGATTTCGGCACCGTAGGCCGCATAATATTTGGCCATGCCCATCTTCAGGAAAAAGTGCTCTAGCGCCCGCTTGAGCATCGCGGCACTCTCGAATTCGAACACGCCGAAGTTGGGGTCGTAAAAATGATAGAGGACCTTTTCACCCTCTACGGTTTTCGCCACCAGCATCGAGTGATTGTCCGAGTTGAGCATCAGTGTTCGGATGCCTGTATGGTTCTCCAGTGCCGTGGTGACCTGCCCCAGATCAGCCCGCGAGAGCGTCGTGCCCACCTCACTCAGCCGGGTCCCTCGCAGTTCCTCCAGCGCTTGCACAAAAACAATCGAATCATTCTGCTGTGGCTCAAGAACGGCCAGGTAAAAACGTTCGCGCAGGTGATGGGAAGCCGTTTTGCCCGTCGCAATGGCAGCGGCCATCATCAAGGCCAGGGGATAGCAGCGCCCACCAATCGTTTCGCCAACGCCATCAAGCAATAGATCTTGCGGCACGGGTTTCACGCCGCTGACTTCGATCTGACTGAAGACCTGATCCATCTGCCGGGCAATCTGCAAGCGATGTTCAAGCGTGGCCACTTGTTGGATCTGTGCAACGTAGCGCCCCCACTGTTGCAGGGTGTGCGCCTTTATCAGCGCCGCTTTTTTCAGATCCAGTGCGCTGACCGATGCTGCCGCTTCAGCGACCTCGCCGGCCAGACCGCTCAGGAACGCTGCATCTTTGCGGGTATACAGATGTCGTTCAATGACGGCATAGCGACTCGAAGCACCCAGCTCACGAACACTGTTGGCCAGGTTATCCAAATCACCGCTGTACGCGTCAAAGCGTTGGCTGTGCAGCGAGTCGATTCCCAGCAACACGCCCAACGCCAAACGCTGCAGTGGCGTTGTCTCGGCCAGTGTCAGCTCACCATGGGCCATCGCGCTCAGCACTTCATCCAGCCCCAGATCGAGGAATCGCCTGTCTCGCGGAAAAACCGCAGGTCGCGCTGTGATCGGCTGATTCTTGATGAGCTGACGATCGGCAAAGCTCAGTGGCAACGGATCCCCGAAAGTCATCGTTCCGTCGAAACCCTGACGCATGGCGTCGACAAAGCGATCGCCGAGCCCGTCGACCAGGCGCTGCAAGATATCGGTCAGCAGCACCGCTCGCCCTTCAATCAGAGGCCAGCCCTGCTCGAACTCAATGCTCGAACCTTTGAGCAATTGCACGACATCGCCCTTGTAGCGGGTTTTGTAATGGCCTTGCTTCCAGCGCGCCTGCTCATCCTCGACCCATTTCACCGGATCGGTCGCGTTGTCTTTCCAGGAGTGATCCAACTCTTCTTCGGTGGCACGGTTGACCGAGGCGTAGCGTGCAATGGCGGCCTCGGTGCGAATTTCCCTGGCCTGCTCCGGAGTGAGATGCACTCTGGCGTAATCGGCCATGGCGTCGCGTATCGCTCCCGGGCCGGTCAAATAGATGGTGCCTTCGCTCTGGCGCCGGATCCCGTCACTGAAGTAGCTCGCAGCCGCACTGGCAAGAAAGCCTGCGAGGAGTTCTTCCTGGTTCGGCAGTTCGCGGAACGGGCCGTAAGTCTGTTCCAGAATCGTCTGTGCCAGCGGCAACACACTTTCAAAGTCAGTCAGTGCGACACCACGCTGCGCCGCCTGGCGTAGCGTGTCGTCGACCAACTGATAGTTGAAGCGGATACGCTCGATCACCGCTTGCAACGTCGCCGATCCGGCATGGGCCATCAGGAATGCATTGGTCATCGAACTGCCTTCGGCGACTGCTCGCAACATGAAGGGACGAGCCAGCAAATCGGTCGGTGCCTGGAAAACCTGGCTTAGTGCCGGACGGCTCTGAGCGAACGCTTCAAATGCCGCACGGTTCTCTGCCGGAATGCTCTTGGCATAGCTGTTGGAGGGCTGACGGCCCGGCATCCAATCGGGATTGTGGTTGAGCAGCAGTTGCAAAATACCCAGGCGGGCGTCGACACCCAGTACCTCAAGATCGACTCCCGCCAACTTCGCCACCAAAGGCGGCAAGTTATCGACATCGGCATAGCTGCCACTCTCGCGATACAGCACTTCGACCCGCACGATATCCGAAGCTGCCGCCAGATTGCCGCGCAAACGCATTTCCTGCTCATAGAGGCTCTGAAGCTGCAAGGGAACAGACGCAGCGTCAAGGTCGCGCAACTGCAGATCGCCTCCTGCCATGGTTTGCAGGGTGCGACGGTTCTGCTCGCGCAGCGCCAGCAATGACGCCGCGTCCTGGCCATAGGCGCGAACCAGCAGGTCAACCCGCGCGTCATCGGCGGATTGCCCTTTGGCCACAGCCTCATTGAGGTGTGCCTGCATCTGCCGCTTCAGCACAATGGCACGCTCTTCGTAAAGGTCAGCCAGCGCATTTTCATCGACGGTTTTATCGCCGACATGGGCCAGGGCGTCAGCCTTGGCCGCCTCTACCATCAGCTTGTTGGTCTGATATGCCAGCAGCGCATCGCTGTCGTACCAGAGATTGAGCGTGTACCCCTGCCCGGCGAGCACCTGTTTCCAGACATTGAGGTAATCACGCTGAATCTCGCCAAGCCCGCCCCCCAGCCAGACGAAGTGCAGCGTTTTTGCAACGCGTGTCGGTGCGGTTTTGAGCAGTTCGACCCCCAGATGCACCCGCGACTCGAAGGCTTCGACCCGCTCATAAATCCGCGCCAGATCCGCGGCGGACGCTTGCTCGGTTGGCAAAGGCGGTTCCAGCTCACGCCTCACCCGACTCGATCCCAGCAAAGGCTCCAGCGTCTGACGTAACAGCCTCAAGGGCTCAAGCAACTGCTGTGAATCCTTGGCGCCGGCACAGGCGGCGTAATAGCGCAGCAGCGCGTCGTAATGTTTGTTGTTTTTATGCAGTAATAACGCCTGTTCAAAATCACTACGCGCAAAGAGCGCTGCAAAGTTCACAAAAGCCTCGCCAACTGCAACTTCAATATCTCGCATGATGCCCTCACAACCTTCTGAAAGAATAGTAACGAGCACCACGCTAATCATCAAACCGGCAAATCTCAAACTAGAACAAACTCAATTATTTTCAGAAATCATGTGCAACTTAAAACACCTGATTCATTATCAGAACATTCGCTTTCAGTATATTTCCGCCGAGCACAAACACCTTTAAAACCTGAATACTCCAAAACAAATAAAAACAATTAAACGCATAAGGGTCGTGAACTCTCGGTCACGACCCTTTTACCTTTTAGTTTGGCTGTATATTTCAGATCAGCTGTTTTACCAACTTTTCCAGTGTTGCAATCTCTTTATCGGACTGTACGTATGCCAGCGCATCAAGCCACTGGTCGACACCTCGCCGGTAGTCCACCGCGCCGAGCCTGATGTTTATCTGCAGTGGCCTGCCTGACTCGTCATCTTCCGGCGCGGCATCACGCACGATCAGACTGTGGGCCGTATCCGGGTCCGAGAGTACCAACTGCCCGTCAACCAAAGACACCAACAGGCGCCCGGCAGCGTCCACGTCCAGTACCAAAGTACAGATAGGCGTATCGGCTGCACCTTGCGGACGCTGGCGATCGACTACGATGCAGTCCAGCCGTTGCCACGCTTGTTCCGACACCCGATAGCTCAATGCCTTGGCACCATAGGTGAGAATCAGTTTTTCGACCCCGTCAGGCAGCATTGCCATGATATCGGTGACCTCACCACTCACCTCGAGCGCCAGGAGCTCGCCTTCGCGTCGGGCGTAACTGTCTTGTGCCCAGACGCCCTGCGCCGCCCCCCGACTGTAGATCAGGCTGTCAATCGGGTCGAACAGTATGGCCACCGATGTGTCGCGCGCGCCAAGAAACACCGGCCACTGACCATCGGCCCGGCCCGAAATATCAAAGAGACGATCCAGTTCCGGCACAAAGTACGTATAGCGACCCAGGGAATCTTCGACGTGCACAACCGGTGCATGGGCTTGTCCGCTCAATAACGCCTTCAAGCGGGCCTGCAACTGCTCGGCGGTCTGCCCGGGGATGAATGACCATTGTCTTTCGACGCCGACGATGCGTGCCGGCTGTTGATCGAGCAGTTCCAGGTTAACGCCTTGGCGGGTACGCCCGAGCAACCCTTGCCCCTGCGTCAGCACCTCGGCGAATGACCATTGCCCCCAGACTTTTTCCGCCACTGGCAGCAACGTGCGATCCAGTAACCGCGGGCCGTTGGCAAACGCTGCGCGCAACGTCTGGGTCTGCACCAGCGCCTGGCGGTAAAGCTGCCCCGCCGAAACGTCCAGCAGCCAGGCGGCCTGCTTGTCGGGCGTCAGTCCAAGCAAGGCCAGCTCCGTACCTTCACCGACCTCAACGAGCAACACCTTCGCGCCGATACACCACGCCGCCACTGAGTGCAGGCCGGAAACATTACTCAACCCGATGATCGAAAACGGCGCATCCCGATAAGCATCGGCCAGCGCCGGTAATGCGCTGAGCCAGTCGGCATGGCTGCGCAACCAGTGGGCGCCGATGCCAACGAATTGCAGCGCGCCTTGCTTGTCGACCTCAAACAGGCGTCCGTCTGCCCGGGTTGCGATGTAGCGCTCAGCGAATGAACTGACATCGATGACATCCTCGGCGACGACTTGCCCACCCACCGGCCCGGCTCCTCGACGCAGCATTCGGGCCTGTTTGCTGTAGAACAGCGGCAGGTCGTCCACGCCGTCATCCCAGGTCAGCAGGATTGTGTCCAGCTTGAGCCCGGTGCTATGAGCCAACTGGAAATACAGCCGGTCGGCCAGACGAATCCAGCCCAGATCTCGCAGCGTTTCCTTCTCATGGCTGTGAATCTGCACGAACCCGGCGGGCCCCCATGTGCTCAGGCTCGACGCCATGCCAGACGTGCCATCGGCATAGGTCCGCGGCGTCTTGAAGCGAGCCACTAGTGAATGCCAGTAATCGGCCGGACGCCTAGGCGTGTAATCACTCCAGGCGGCTGATGTATGGATGCCGGTAAGCACTGCAGAATATTCAGTCAGCAGGTATTCGAATGCGATCTCTACCCCTCCGTTGACTTCAAGCATTTTCTGCCGCAGACGCAGGCCGTTGGCAGTCTGTTCACAGCCAATGATTCTTGCACCAAGGGCAGGGTTCATCAGTCGGTAGCGATGCTTGACCGTGCCGGTGATCGCATCAACCCGCCAGACCGTCGCGTGCCCAGGGTGATAAAACCATGCCTGCCCGGCGTTGGCTGCAGCCAATACAACGCCGTCATTGACATCCTCTGGCAGGTTGCGCGCATACAACAGCCGGGCACGCGCAACGTCGTAGTAGGCGGTGACCAGGACGGGCCGCAGCGCAGCGTCCATAGGCACCCGGAATTTGTGTAACGGCACAAAAGCCGCTGCAACGCGTCGCTCCACCACGCGTGTCCGAACGCGTGCCAGCAGCGCAGCCTGCGAATCCTGTTGCTCCTGGGTGACAGACACCAGCAGCAGACGCTGGTTTTTCCAGTCGAGACTGAACATCTCGCCATGGGTCAGCTGGATGAAGTCCACCTGACCCTCGATCCGTATTCCATCGACACTGAGAAACGACTCTTCAAATCGCACCTTGTTTTCGCTGACCCATGGCGCATGAAGGACCCACTGGGTCGCCGCGTAATTGCGCAGGAAAACGGCAACCAGACCGGGAGTCAACCAGAGCTGGCGAGCACCTGGTGTACGGCTGAAGATCTCGTAGGAAATGCATTTTTTCCATTCTGCCGGCAATGTCGGCACCAGCAACTGGCGCACCTGTTCGTCCAGCGTCACAACAATCCGTGTGGGCTTGTTGAACGGGTAGAGCTTGTAGAGGATGTGCGGGAACGGTGTGTTGGCGAAGAAATAGAAACGCTGGTTGCCATGCTCGTCGTACTCCAGCTTGTTGACGGTACTGTTGCGCAGGCTTGGATACCAGGTTTGCATGAGTGGCTGGTGGAGCTCATCAGCCAGGACGCCAAATGGCAAAAGCGTGCTGAGGAAGCTCGGTGAGGCCTTTTCGCTTGCTTGCCGCGCCTCACGCGCCAACTCGCCAGGCTGTGGCTCATAGGCATAGCCGGACGTTCCGACCTGGTACTCATAACCGAAGTAACACTGCGGTGTACACGGGAGCACCACCGTCTGTACGTCACCGGGCGCCGGCCGGATGAGACTGACCACTTGCGGCAGTCCGAGCGTCTCGCGGATATCGATCGCCTGGTGCAGTCGCGACGGGTGATTGTTGAACTGCGGCAGCTCAAGTCCGCCGCGATCCATGGGGTAAAACTTCTGACTGTCGAAACGGATTCGGTTGCCTTGCAAGTCCAGCTCGGTGATGACGGCTTCGGGTTCAAAACTCAGCGCCCCGTCCTTGCGCGTGTAAACGCCAGGGCCGTAGGCGTCTTGGATCTTGCGCAAGTACGCACCCACGCCTTTGGCCTTGTCGCTGATCTGTCCCAGGTTACTGGCGATCGCCGTCACACCAATGCCGACGCCGAGCAGCGGCACCGACAGAATCGCAGCGGCACCGCCCACCGCTCCGCCAACCGCCAATGCGGTGATATCCAGCGCCAGGGCTGCGACATTGAATACCAGTTGCGTGGCCAACCGTGAACGCTGTTCCTGATTGGTCGCCACTGCCAGACCATAGAGGTCAAACCCTATATTGACGGCGGAGAAGACAATCCCGGCAGCTACGGAGGCCCGGCCCAGCAGCCGACCGGACAGCGATGACTGGCGCAGCGCCAATGCCTGCTCACTGGCTGCCACTTGACGAACCAGACTGACGATCTGTGCCGCATCGTTCAATACGCCATAACCTAACTGGGCATAACTGACATAGACCTGCACCTGCAGGGCGATCGACAACGCCGGCACCTGCTCTTCCCCGGCCTGGTATTCGCGATGGCGCATCTCGGTAATCAGCGTCTGAATCGCAAAGGCGAAACTCAACCGACTACCGCCGTCGGCCTCACCCGCTGCAGTATTTTTGCCGGCCAGGGACTGCACCAGGCGCTGGATGTGCTGTTGGACTTTGCTGAAGCGCGCGTCGGTGGTGGTAACGACTCGAGCGTTTTGCGGATCGCGCGCGTCCACCAGCGTCACGCTGTAACCTGCGTCGGGGTGCTTCTGCAGCGTTTCCAGCAGCGGCAGAAACTCACCCCCCAGTTTGTTTTCGGCACGTAATTGACCGGTGGCCTGCTCGAATGCCTGCACCCAATAACGCGCATCCAGTTGCGCCAGGCTGGCGCCCATCCGGGCGTTTTCACCCAGCGATCGCTGGCGTCCAACGGCTTGTTTTTGCCAGACCGAAGCGCTGCCTGGATCGACAATCGGAGCGTTTTGCAAAAAGCTGCCCAGCGGCGTACTCGACAAAAGTGTCCGGCCCATGATCGCCGTGGTATCGAGTTCGACAACATTGAACCGCGCACGGTCGCCCTCCGCGAGACCGTATAGCCGGGCCATTGCAGCGTTATCTCTGCTCAGGTAGCGCTGCATGCCCTCTTTAAGTTGCTCTACCCGGGCAAACCCGTAAATCGCAAAATTCGGCTCGTAAAACCGGTAAACCGTCTGGCTGCCCTCCACTGTTTTCGCCACCAGCAGCGCGTGATTGCCGGTGTCGAGCAGCATGACCGTCGAAGCGGTTTTCGCCTCCAGCATTTGTGCGATGGCGTCCAGGCCATGATGGCCGTGTGGCTTGCCCACGGCTGTCAGCGGCACAGCCTGCAATTCGTCCAGCGCCAATAACAAAGCCCGCGAGTCGGCGTCCTCCGGGGCATGGCTGACGTTCGCCACCCGGCCGATCAGGGCACGCTCAGCCGCCTCGCCACCGGTCAGCGCTGCCGCCATCAGCAGTGCCAGCGGATAGCATCGACGACCAGGATCGCCCGGCGTGGTCATGAGCAGGTCCTGCGGTACTTTCCTGGCGGACATGGCGCCAGCCTTGAACAGTTCGGTACGAACCGCCTCACCGCTGCGCAGAATCTGCGCGTGATATTCACGGCGCGCCGTGCTGTTGATCCGGGCGATACGTTCACCCCACTGACGCAACGTCAATGGTTCGCCCAAGGCACGCACCTTGAGTTCGCGGGCCGTGTACGTGGCGCTAGGTTCAGCGCTTGCCAGGCCTGCCTTGAAGGCCGGCGTCGCGTGCTGGCGCAAGGCACTTTCGATAGCGTTGAAGCGGGCAAACAAGCCATCTTCGGCGGTTTGCGCAGCGAGGCTGGAAAGGTTCTTCCACGCACCGGCAAAGCCATCGATATCCAGGCTCGCTGCGCCGAACATCCCGCCCAGCATCACGCGCAGCAACGGGCTGAGTTGTTCGACGGCGAGCGACCCGCGGGCAACCCGGACCAACAGTTCGTTCAGGTTACTGGTGGATTCCGCACCGTAAGACGGCGGCAGTTCAAGGGCAGGCTGGGCGAGAATTTGCTGGCGGGCATCGAAACCGATGGCAAAAGCTTCGTTGAAAGTAACATCGCCGCTCAACTTGTCTTTCATTGCGCGAATGAACGGCTCGCCCAAGTCATCCATCAGCTGTTGCAACACCGAGGTCAACAGCACCGGTTTACCTTCGATCACCGGCCAGCCTTGTTTAAAGGTCAGGGTCTGCGGCCTCAGTAGATCCGCCAACTGACCGATGTAACGTGACTTGAGTTTGCCGTTGCGCCATTTGTCCTGCTCTTGCTCAAGCCATTTGTTTTCATCGCCATTCACGGTCCAGCCGGAGATCCGCTCCTCTTCCGTGGAAACGTTATAGCCCTCGACCAATTTCAGTCGATTGCGAACCTCATCAATATGATCGGAATGCAGACGCTGTTCGATATATTTGCCAAGTCCTGCCGCCGCCGCACCCGGCCCGGTAAGGGCAATGGTGCCGCGTGCATCGACCCGAATACCGTCCTGATAATACGTGCGAATGGCATCGATCAGCTTCGCTGACGAATAGTGTGTTTTTGAAACGGGAAACTTGCCCGCAGCCGCCGTTTCATTGACCACATTTTGAATGATGGGCAACGCCCGTCCCTCATCCGCAATATCAATGCCGGCAGCGAGCAAGCGGCTCTCCACTTCTAGCAGGCAGTCATAATTGCTTCGAATCATCTGCATGTAAGACAGCGTCATGGCACTGCCCGAATGGGCGATGAAATGCGCGTTCATTTCCCCGGTATTCGCACTGCCATGGGCAGTGCCCAAGCGAAGGGCATCCTGCGGTACAGCGTGCTCCAGCGGTGCGACGAATATCTCGGAAATACCGGGTTTGCCGCGCGCAAAAGTGGTTAATGCCTCTTTATGCCTAGCGGCAATTTCGCCGGATATCTGTGTATAGCGGTGCGGATCCCGCCCGGGCATCAACGCTTGATTGTGATCCAGTAAAAGTTTCAGTACCCCGAGTCGCTCATTGCCATCAAAACCGCTGATATCCACGCCGCCCAACGTCTCGGCCAGTGGCGGCAAGTAATCCATGTCGCTGTAACGTCCCCCCTCCAGGTACTCGGCCTGCAACCGCACGACATCACTCGCCGCGGCAAAATTGCCGCGCATGGCCACTTCACGCTGATAGACATCCTGTAGAAAATGCCCGGCAAATTCGTGGCGAACGTCACGCAACTGCAAGTCCGTGCCGGCCATGGCCTGATGCGTCTCCAGGCACTGCTGACGGAAAGCCTCAAGCGTCGCGCGATCCTTGCCGTAAGCGCGAACCATCAGATCGATACGCGCCTCGTCCGCCCGACCTGTCCATTGCGGCTGGTTCAGATAGTCGAACATCTGATGTTTCAATACCCGCGCGCGGTCTTCAATCATCTGCGACAACTGGAGGGGCCTGGTGACCTTATCGCCTTCCGATGCCATCGCATCCGCTCTTGCACTGTCGAGAATCACCCGATTCATCTCAAAGGCGAGCAGTGCATCACTGTCGTACCAGAGATTGAACCGATACCCCTGCGGCTCCAGCACCTTGCGCCAGATGTTCATGTAATCGCGCTGATTGTTGCCCACCTCACTGCCACCGACCCAGACGAAGTGCATGATGTTCGGCACGGGCCGGGCGACGCCGTTCAGCATGTCCACCGTGGCTGACAATCTCGCCACATAGCGATTCAACCGGGTTCGAATCCGATGGATGTCCATAGGCACCGGCGTCGACTTGCGATCCATCAAGGCCTCGAGTCGTTCCTGAAACAGTTTCGCCGGCAGCAGTTTTTCGACCGCTGTGAAGGTCTTGCTGGCAAGTTCATGAGACTCGGCCAGCGCCGCGTATTCGCCTGAGTCGGCAAACTCGCTCAATGCCCCTTGAAGTGTCGAATACTCTGCAGCCGAAGTGAATGAAAGTTCGCCTGCATTGTTTCCCGTAGCACTCATCCGTATTCTTCCTTGATTCAACAGTTCTAAGTCGGGCAAAACTATTGAGTAAACACGGCGTGCTCAAACTTGAAAAAGCTCAAATAATGTCGAATGAAACATTGACCAACATTCAAATGCGACAACGGTATGATTCAGCAACAACTAAGCCTGTTATTTCTTTTGTCATAAACAACGAAAAGGCCACGTCCCCCGGAAAGGGCGTGGCCTTGTCTTACTGTCGACATTCAACTTGGCAAGTGTTGACACGATGTCACGATGCGAGAAGTTATTTACAACTTCTCCCGACGATCAATAACGGCAAACTCAGACAATCGGCTTTTCACCATACCAACGCGGCGTGTAAACCCAATCCCCACCGGTTGCCCGTGGAAACGTGCACGTGGTCGAAGAGCCGATCAGTACCATCGTGCGCATGTCCACCTGGTCCGCGGTCAACGCGCCCAACGTCGTGGTGCGTAAGGTCTGTCCCGGGCGACCGATGTCACGGCCCAGAACCACCGGGGTTTGCGGCGTGCGGTGCTGTGCGACGATTTCCAGTGCCCGGCCCAGTTGCCACGGACGGGCGCGAGAGATCGGGTTGTAGAACGCCAGCGCCAGATCCGCTTCCGCAGCCAGGTCCAGACGTTTCTCGATGATCGACCACGGCTTGAGGTTGTCCGATAGCGACATTACGCAGAAGTCATGACCCAGCGGCGCACCGGCCTGCGCGGCGGTGGCCAGCGAGGCCGAGACACCCGGCAGGATTTCCAGGTCAACGCTGTGCCACGCCGGATCATCGGACTCGTGCAACGCCTCCAGCACCGCCGCCGCCATGGCAAATACGCCCGGGTCGCCGGACGATACAACAATCACCGAGCGCCCCTCGGCCGCCAGCCTGAAGGCGTGACGAGCACGCTGCATTTCTTCGCGGTTGTCGGTGCAGTGCTGGATTTGATCATCACGGAAAGGCCCGGCCATGCGCACGTAGGTTTCGTAGCCGAGCACGTCGGTGGCGCGGGCCAGTTCGGCTTTTACCGCCGGCACCATCAGTTCGGCAGCGCCGGGACCGAGACCGATCACCGCCACACGCCCACGTGCTCGGCCGATTTGCGCGACGTCCAAAGGCTGTTCGGCAACAGCGATTGCCATGTCGTTGGCAATGACGACCTTCGCCTGTGGCACAGCCGCCAATGCCATCGCCTCGATATCGCTCAATGCCGAGACAAAGCGCAACGGCACACCCAATTCCATTGCCGCTTCATGCAGATTCGTCGAGGCCATTTCGGTCTCTGCCGCCAACAGACAGGCCAGCGCCTGCACTGCAAGATGCGCTTGCTGCAACGCCGCGCGGACGATGTTCGGCAAATCCGCCACTTCGGCGCTGACTGCCACCGCGACACTGCGCGGATAAATCAACAACTCATTGGCACACGCCACACGCTCGGCGCTGCCGACATGAATCGAGCGCTGCGCCTGCGGATCTTCCGGCAATTGCGCCTGATCCAGCCAGGGCGCCGCGCCTTCGATGCGTACGCTGTGCCCGGCCAAAAGATCGGAGACAAATCGCTTGCCCAGTTCCAGATCGCCCAGCGCGTAAACACTCGGTGGGTTGAGCAGGCACGTGCCAAAACGCAACTCGCCGCTGGTGGTGATCGCCGCTGCGACTTGCAGCCCGGCAGCGATGTCCCGCGCCATGACATTTACTCCGCCGAGACCACCAAGCAGCGGCACCACAGCGCTGCCGTCTTCGGCAACGGCCAGCACCGGTGGTTCGGCGCCTTTCTCCAGCAGCAGCGGCGCGAGTGTGCGGATGACAATGCCGGCCGCGCACAGGGCAATGATCGGTGTGTCCTGCTGATACAGCTCGCGCACGGTCGCGCCGAATTCCTGATACGTCAGGTCGGCGCCTTCGACGCGCCCGGCGAGGCCGTGGATCTGCGCCGCCGGATAGACCTGCTGAATGCGCCGCGCGGTGGCCAGGCTGCCCTGACCGAGAATGACGATGGCTGGTGTGGATTGAGTCATCAGCCTTGCCACCGTTCGCCCGGCACAATGATCAGCGAGAAGTACGGCGACGACATCGGCTCGACCTGATCCATCGGCACAATCCTCTGATTGGCCATGGTTGCGCGCTCGACGTACAGCGCGCGTTCGGCCAGACCGAGTTCTTCCAGCACCTGACGCACCTTGGGGAAGTTGCGCCCCAGCTTCATGATCACCGCCGCGTCGGCATCGGCCAGACGTCGCTTCAGCTCTTCATGGGGCAACACGCCGGAAAGCACCGACAGGCTCTGATTGCGATACACCAACGGCGCGCCCAGCACCGAAGCGCCACCGAGCATTGAGCAAACGCCCGGCACCACTTGCGCTTCGTACCGGCTGGCGAGGCGATCGTGCAGGTACATGTAGGAGCCGTAGAAGAACGGATCGCCTTCGCAGATCACCGCGACGTCGCGCCCGGCATCCAGATGTGCCGCGACGGTTTCGGCAGCCTCATCGTAGAAATCGCTGATCACTTGTTCGTAAGACAATGGCGCCGGCAGCACTTCGGTGGTCACCGGGTACACCAGCGGCAGCAGATTCTGTGCGTCTTGCAGATGCGCTTCGATGATGCCGAACGCATTACCTTTCTTGCCTTTGGCAACGAAGTACGCCACCACCGGCGAATCGCGCAGCAGGCGCAAGGCCTTGACGGTAATCAGTTCCGGATCACCGGGGCCGACGCCCAGGCCTAGCAAACGTCCTTTGGCCTGCATCATTCGATCTCCGTGGCGAGGGCATTGACAGCCGCAGCGGCCATGGCACTGCCACCGAGGCGGCCTTGCATGATCACGAACGGCACACCACGGCTGTCGGCGGCCAGTGCGGCTTTCGACTCAGCGGCGCCGACGAAACCCACCGGGAAGCCGAGAATCAGCGCCGGTTTCGGTGCGCCGGCGTCGAGCATTTCCAGCAGATAAAACAGTGCGGTCGGCGCATTGCCGATCACCACCACACTGCCCTCAAGGTGCGGACGCCACAGTTCCAGCGCAGCGGCGGAACGGGTGTTGCCCAGTTCACGAGCCAGCTCCGGCACACTCTCGTCACGCAACGTGCAGATCACTTCATTGCTGGCCGGCAGGCGTGCGCGGGTCACGCCTTCGGAAACCATCCGCGCGTCACAGAGGATCGGCGCACCGGCGGCCAGCGCATCGCGCCCGGCCTTGCCGGCACCTTCGGAAAATTGCAGACCGTCGATGGCCTCGACCATGCCGCAGGCGTGGATAACTCGCACCGCGAGTTTTTCCAGATCGGCCGGGATGCGCGCCAGATTGGCCTCGCTGCGAATGATCGCGAAGGAGTTGCGATAGATCTCCTGACCGTCGCGGATGTAATCAAGCATCAAAGGGGCTCCGAGAGCGGGCGGCGAGCAGGGTCGCGACCGCTTCAATAGTAAGGTTGCGTGCGTGCAGCGTGCCGAAACCCGGCAGCGTGGCATCGCGGAAATAGAGGTCATAATGACCGCGGCTGACCGCCAGCAAAGTGACTGGCGCGCGGTGAGCGGCAGCGCACGAACGCGGGCAGCCGGACAGGTGCACGCTGACACCCGAGGGCAGCAGCGTCGCCAGATGGCGCGCATCCTGTTTGGTGTCGGCCAGGCCTTTGCCGCAGCCATTGGCACCGGTGCAGGCGATCAGCTGTGCCAGCGGCTCGCCGGAATCGGTCAGCAGATTCGACTGCTCGAGTGCCTCAAGCACCACAGGTGCATCGGCCGCTTCGACATTCGGCAGCAGCAGACTTTGCCATGGTGTGAAGCGCAGGCTGCCGTCGCCGTACTGGCGAGCCAGTTGCGCAGCGGCGCGCAACATCGCCGGATCAAGACGCCCGAGCGGCGGCACGGCGCCGACGTACACCCGCCCCGAGGTATGTTGCGGATGAGCGCCGATGTGCAGATCCCGCGCAACGGCAGTGCGCTGCCACTGGCTGACCGACTTGATCGGCACGCGCGTGCGCAGGGCGTCGAGAAAGGCCAGCATCGGCAGTTCATCGAGCAAATGGCGCATCCGCGTTTGCTCGGGGCGGGCCAGTTGCAGGAACAATTCCAGCACAGCGACCACCAGCGCATGGCCGTTTTCTGCCGCCACGGCGCCGACTGCGCGATCCGTCGGGCACCCGGCCAGGCCGAATGCCCAGAATCGTTCCCCGTCGCGCTCAAACGCCGACAACCACAGGTCATGCGGATGTTCGAGCATCGCCAGCGCTTCGCCGCCATCGAGTTGCACGGCAAACTTGGCGCTCAATTCATGAAAGTGTGAATGGCTTTGCAAGGTGTCGAGGATCAGCTCGGCCAGTGCGCGGGTGTCGACGCGCATCTGTCGGTCGATGCCGGCGGCCGGGCTGAGCATCAGGTTGCGCACGTCATCACCGGCGGCGGTGCGCGGGCCGAGCCCGGCAGCAAGCAAACGCTCGATCAGCGCTGCGGATTGCTCACCAATCCCGCGAATCTGCAGATTGGCCCGGTTGGTCGCTTCAATGGCCCCGCCAGCAAACTGTTCGGCGGCCGCGGCCACCGCGTCAGCCTGATCGGCACTGATCGACCCGCCATTGAGCTTGATCCGGCAGATACCGCCGTCCAGTGCCTGGACGATACGCAGCAACCCCGGACAGGCCGAGGGGCGTAAGGCGGTGGACATCGGGCGTTCGTTCAAGGGGCTGACCGGCTGCGTGGGAAAGGCGCTTCGCGGGCGAAGGCGCGGTATTATGCCTGCTTTGTCCACTGGCATGAAAAGTCTGCCCGTCGGAACGGCAGTCTGGCCAAGCGAGCGAGCACATAAAGCGCCCGACACCGGTCAAGGTAAAGCAATGATTTGCTCCTGACGCCGCTCACCCAGTAACGAAATAATCGTCTGGCGGGACAACTCGTAGTCGTCCGGGTCTGCCAGCGCCCTGTAAATATCGATAGAAACGTTCCCCAGGACTTTTTCAGTACTGAAGCGGTGTTCAAGCACATGATCGACAATGGGCTCGTCAAACTCGAAAGCTATCATCACGGTCGTGATGTTCAGTTCCGGGGAAATGACAGCTAACATAAAGCGTATCCACCTTTGTTCATGCAGAACATGCTTTTGCAGCGTGTCTCTTGCCAGTGCCGCCGTCGCCCGCTCCAGTAGTGACGAGAAACTTGAGTCACCCCATATAGCGGATGAAGGCATTCTTTTATGGATAACCTGTTGTGCCAGCCCCAATAAACTGAAATGTCCGGGAGTTGCTGGCGGAAGACTGACCCCGGGATTATCCAACAGCAGTGCGCCAGTGATTCTCATCGCCATTTTGTTGGCATGACACCAGGATTCCCCTAGCGAATAATCCGCAACTTTCCTGGCGGCTGCCGTTTGTGAATAAAGCAAGGCGTCCAGGCTATCGCACTTGTCGGACCCCGACACCTCATCAGCCACGAGAACGATTGCACCCGCGCATACAAACAACTTAAATCCGAAAGCTTCGTCCATGTTTTTTACTTCCTTGAAAGCCAGAGGTTTTCACCTCCGGCCCTGGCTCAATCAGGACTTCTTGCCAAATTCAAGGCTAAGTGCTTTTTGACGCTGTTTCGCGAGTGCATCAACGATTAGCTGTTCAACATCCTTATAGTCTTGCTCCTCGATAGTCATGGTGGCTGCGCCGTTATAGATATCAACGCTGGAAGTTGCCCATTCGACGAACAGGATTTTGGTGGGTTGTACCTTGGCAATATAGTGGACCGCGGCGACCGCCATGGTGATATCACCGTCAGCGTCCTCAAAGGAACTGGTCATACACAAGTTGCCGCCACTGGCCTTCTTCGAGTTATTTTCAAACAGCTTCAACGCCTCCGGCTCATTCTTCAGCGCTTCCATGGTGCTGTCCGCCACAGTCGACAGCACTTTCAATGCCGCTTGCCCCTGATTGATTGCCGCACCCACAGCAGTATGGAGAATGGATAACGCCACGTTATCCATTTTCAGCGATTGCGAAGTGGCCTGATAACGATTGTAGGGCTGACTGAAAGCGAACCAGCCGGCAAGCTTCAGCAGTTTCATGAATTCCTGAAAACGCTGTTCCTTTTGGTTTGCACCAGGGAACCTCAGCAGGGAAGTGATATCGGCGTACATAAAAGTGTTTTTGACGATCCGCTTACTGCGCTTCGACATACTGGCATCAAAGCCGGCAATGCCCGAACCCATTATTGCAGCATTCAATTCATCCTTGTCGACGGGAAGCGTGGAGACAGCCGCCGAGCGTGGAGAAATCGGCAACGGTTGCGACGCGAGAAACTCATTATTCTCCTTAATTAACGCGATACGTTGTGCGGCGGTTACTACTTGCGTGGATACTTCACTCATTACTTAAACACCTTCGATATATTGTGAACGCCAACATGGCGCAGATAAAAAATAACCCGCCACCCAAGCACATTCAAACTTAAACATTATTCAATTAATTTCAACACAGCGACAAACTGGAAATATGCAACACGACAAACATCAAGCTTGAGTCGACAGTTCTATTTCCCTGACCCGAATTTCGCGAACAGCGGCAATCAAGAACTCCCGATGTTTGTCCATCTCGCGAAACGAAGTCACGAAGCGCCTGGACTGAATATCGAGTTGAGCGCGCGTCTGGAAAATATTCCAGAACAAATAAGTTGACGACCCGTTCGATTCGATCAAACGCACGTTAGTTACCACAACCTCCAGTTCCTTGTGAAAATTGTACTGAGCCGGAGAAAATCGAAAGTCACCCTCCTTGCGAAGACCATCGGTCATCATTTCAGTGCCGGCCGTATCGTTTCGAAGTAGCTGGAAGGATTCCCTCATGCTTCTGACCGTCGCTTTGCTCAACTGTCCCGACAGCGACTTTTCCCAAGCGTCCAGCACATCGCCGGTGAAACTCTTTTCTACAACTATCACTGGAGCATGTTCCAGGCTCCAGCCGATCGACCAAAGTACTCCGGAATAATATTCGAACCAGTCCGCCGAGGACTGCTTTCTGTTGTAGCGCAGGTCTGCCCGGTATTCCGCCAGACGCATACTGTCCTTGATGAAGCGCTGATCCTGCCGAGCAACCCCGGACATAAAAGTCAGAAAGTTACTGCCCATGACGGCGGCATCGCTGCCCCCAGAGTACAACTCAGCACTCACATGTAATTCATTCATATATAAAACTCTCTCATTATTTATTTACCCGTTGACACTTGCCCACCCGCACTGCAAACACTGTGAAAACCTCATAACATGAACAAATGAAAAACAACTTACCAACAAAAAAAGCCCAACTAAAAAAACAACCTAGACATCTTGTTTCTGACAACCCATTCAAATGGAGAGCAGTCAGTTGGCTGCCGGCGAGTTATCATGCCGCCCAATAATGGCAGGCGCGGAATAGAGGAACGGCATGACCCCTTGGCTGACGGTTGTAGGTATCGCCGAAGACGGCTTTAAAGGCCTGGGCAAAAATGCCCGGCGTGCCCTGCTGGGCGCCTCGCGGATCGTCGGTGGCCAGCGCCAACTGGATCTGCTGCCGGTGTGCATTCGCGGCGAACGGCAGTTGTGGCCGAGCCCGTTTTCCCTCGCGCCGGTGCTGGCGCAGCGTGGCGAAGCGGTCTGCGTGCTGGCCAGTGGTGACCCGATGTTCTACGGCGTCGGTGCAAGTCTCGCTCGCCAGGTGCCGAGCAACGAAATGTTGATTCTGCCCGCACCTTCGTCGTGCTCGCTGGCTGCGGCCCGCCTCGGCTGGCCGTTGCAGGAGGTGGTGACGCTGTCGCTGGTGGCCCGGCCACTGGCGGCACTCAATGCACAACTGTTCAGCGGTGTGCGGCTGTTGTTGCTGAGCAATGACGGTCAGAGTCCGGCGGCTGTTGCGCAATTGCTCCGTGAGCGCGGATTTGGTTCGAGTCGCCTGAGCGTTCTCGAGCATCTTGGCGGTGACGCCGAGCGGCGCATCGACAGCACCGCCAACGCATGGGACGACGCGCCGATAGCCGACCTCAATGTCATCGCCATCGAGTGCCAGGCTGATAGCGACGCCCCGCGCCTGTCGCGCCTGGCCGGTCTGCCCGACTCGGCATTCCAGCACGACGGCCAGTTGACCAAGCGCGACGTACGCGCCATCACCCTCGCCCGCCTCGCCCCGACCCCCGGCGAACTGCTCTGGGATGTCGGCGCCGGCAGCGGTTCGATCGGTATCGAGTGGATGCGCGCGCACCCGAGCTGCCGCGCACTGGCCATCGAGGCCGATGATGGCCGTCAGCAATTGATCGAGCACAACCGCGATGCACTGGGCGTGCCCGGCCTGCATCTGATTCGCGGCAAGGCACCGCAGGCTCTCGCCGGACTGGAGCGCCCGGATGCGATTTTCATCGGCGGCGGCGTCACCCGTGAAGGCGTCTTCGAAACCTGCTGGGAACACCTCAAACCGGGTGGTCGTCTGGTAGCCAACGCAGTGACCCTGCAAAGCGAAGTGGCCCTGATGAATTGGCGCGAACGTTACGGTGGCGAACTGACGCGCATACACGTCGCCCAGGCGCAGCCGCTCGGCGAATTCGACACTTGGCGTCAGGCGCTGCCAATCACCCTGCTCGACCTGGTCAAACCCCTCGATGCGTGACGAAACTGCCGAACAACCTGCGCCCTTGCGCAGCGGCCTGACCACCGGCAGCTGCGCCACCGCCACCAGCCTCGCCGCTGCACGCCTGTTGCTCGGCGGGGTTTCGGCCGATGCGGTGCAGATCGTTTTGCCCAAAGGCAAACAGGTGCAGATGCGTCTGGAGTTCTGTCGTTTGACCGACGACGGTGCCGAGGCCGGGACGATCAAGGATGCCGGTGACGATCCCGACGTGACCCACGGCGCTCTGCTCTATTCGCGGGTACGGCTAATGGCCGAACCGGGGATTCGCTTCAATGCTGGCGCCGGCGTAGGCACCGTGACCCGGCCGGGGCTGGTGCTGGGTGTCGGTGAACCGGCTATCAACCCGGTGCCGCGCAAAATGATCAGCGATCACTTGACGCTGCTCGCCGCCGAGACGGGTTATGCCGGCGGCTTCGACGTCACGGTCAACGTCGAGGGTGGTGAAGCACTGGCGCTGAAAACCATGAACCCACGGCTGGGCATTCTCGGTGGATTATCGATCCTCGGCACCAGCGGCATCGTTCGGCCGTTCTCTTGCGCGGCCTACATTGCCTCGATCCATCAAGGCATCGATGTGGCGAAAACCAACGGTTATTTGCACATCGCCGCCTGCACCGGCAACGCCAGCGAAGACACCATGCGTCGGGTCTACAACCTGCCGGAAATCGCTCTGATCGAAATGGGCGACTTCGTCGGCGCGGTGCTCAAGCATGTGCGCAAAGTGCCTGTGGATAAACTCAGCCTGTGCGGCGGCTTCGGCAAGATCAGCAAACTGGCGGCCGGGCACATGGACCTGCACTCGCGGCATTCGAGTATCGACCTGCCACAACTGGCGGAGTGGGCGGCGGCGATTGGCGCCGATGAAGCGTTGCAGCAAGGCATTCGTGAGGCCAATACCAGCCAGCAGGCATTGGCCATGGCCAGTGCGGCGGGGGTCGCCCTCGGTGATGAAGTCTGCCGCCATGCGTTGAATTTCGCCCGTAGCGTATTGCCCGCGCAGGTACAGGTCGAGGTGTTTGCGATTGATCGTCAGGGCGGGATTGTCGGGCATGCCGGAGGTTTTGCATGAAGCGGATATTGTTGCTGGGCGGCGT
Source organism: Pseudomonas sp. 43A (assembly GCF_013363935.1). NCBI lineage: Bacteria > Pseudomonadati > Pseudomonadota > Gammaproteobacteria > Pseudomonadales > Pseudomonadaceae > Pseudomonas > Pseudomonas sp. 43A. Next base: position 975,766 of record NZ_CP054880.1, on the reverse strand, counting down.
GACCGAAGCGCTGGCGATTGCCCGCACACTCGGGCCAGAACATATCTATAGCCTCGCTGGCGTTGGCCGGGTGCCGACGGATCTGACCTGTCAGGTGCGCGTCGGTGGCTACGGTGGCGCTGAGGGTCTGGCGCAATTCATTCGCGACGAAGGCATCGATCTGCTGCTCGACGCCACGCATCCCTATGCCGCACAGATCAGCCAGAATGCCGCCACCGCCGCGCGGCTGACCGACATTCCCTGCTGGGCATTACGTCGCCCGGCGTGGCAACCGCAGCCCGGTGATGACTGGCGCGAAGTCAGCGACTGGGCTGAGCTGATCGCTGCCCTCAAGGCGTTTCGCCGACCGCTGTTCACCCTCGGCCGCGAACCGCTGCAGCACCTCGATGAGATCCCTCAGGACCAGTTCTGGACCCTGCGCGCCCTCGACGTCTATCCCGGCAACCAACGCTGCGAAGTCATCGGCGCGCGCGGTCCGTTTCTGCTGGAGGATGAGCGAGCGCTGTTCGAGCGACGGCAGATCGATGTGTTGATCAGCAAGAACAGCGGCAGCACCGCGACCGAGCCGAAGCTGGAAGTGGCGCGCGAGCGTGGGGTGCCGGTGCTGGTGTTGAAGCGACCGGGGTTGCCGGGGGTTGATCGGGAGTTTGCCTCGGTCGACAAAATCCTCGCTGCCCTCGCTGCCCTCGCGACCTTTAACCGTATCTGAAAATAAGCACAGATCTCACGGCCGCCTGCGCCGGCAAGTCGAATCGTCGCACCGCCGCTTCCACTGGGTTCGCGGGGTGAACAGGCAATGTGGTCGCCACCGAACAGTGTGGGAGCGAGCCTGCTCGCGAAAACGTCGGCAAAGTCTGCACATCATTGCCTGACCCACCGCTTTCGCGAGCAGGCTCGCTCCCACAATGTCACGGGCTCGGCCGGATATCTGACCTGAATCCTACAAACGCACCGGACACTGCCCACAACAACTTAACGAATCACTGACTATCGGCATTCAGCGTCCACCTCTACGCTCAACGTCTTTGATTCCAAGGGCGTACATATCCAATGTCAGAAAAATTCTCCCGTTTCGACGTCAAGGATTACCTCAAAACGCCTGCCGATCTTAGCGAATACATCAAGGGTTATGAGATCGAAGACTCGGGCGATGGGCAGCTCAACCGGGTGGCGCTCCGAGACTACAAGCAGACCATTCGTGCACGAATAGAAAGCGACTCGAATTTCGCCCAGGCAATGCGAATCGAAGCCGCTACACTCATTTATAACGGCGAAATCGAGCTGGGGCGCAGGCTTCTCAAGCTCTTGCAGGCAGCACTGCGACACCAGACCGCACGACGCTTTTTTACTTATCGGCCCTGATCAGGCTAAATAGCCGCGCCTGATCGCCCACCCAATGGACCTGTCCCATGAACCGACACCGGCTGGCAATTGCCTGGATCGCCTGCTTTGCAGTGCTGTTCAACATGCTTGCCATGCCGATGACCGGGGCGATGGCGCAGGCGGCCAATTCACCGGCCGAGCAATTGCTCTGGAGCAGTTTCTGCACCGGCAGCGGGACGAAGATGGTGGCGATCAACATCGGCACCACCGAGCAAAAGGCCCCGAGCAACGACAGCCATTCGAACATGCAGCATTGCTGGTGCTGCTCGGGTTCGGCGCCATTGGTGGCGCTGCCGGGGCATTCGCCGCAGCTGTATTTCGCCCGCTACGAAAGCAATCGCAGCGTCGCGCCAGCCTCGTTGCAAACACCCACGCCGCGCCAGCAATGGCCGAGTCTCAATCCCCGCGCCTCCCCTCTGGTTTGATTTGTTCGCGCAATTGACCTGCGTTTCAAATCGTTCTGGAGAACTGCCATGTTGAACAAACTCATCGTAATCGCTGCGCTGCTGCTGCCGGCGTGCTTTGCCCATGCTCACGAATACAAGGCCGGCGAGCTGGAAATCGCTCATCCGTGGTCGCAAGAGTTGCCGCCGAATGCACCGACGGTTGCCGCCTATTTCATCATTCACAACGGCGGCAAGACGGACGACCGCCTGCTCAGCGTCGACTCGCCCATCGCCCCCGAAGCGCAACTGCACGAACACGTCATGCAGGGCGATCTGATGAAGATGCAGCAAGTGCCGAGCGTGGAAATTCCCGCTGGCGGCAACGTGACCTTCGCGCCGATGGCCTATCACGTGATGCTGCTCAACCCGACCGATCGCAGCCTGCTCAGCGACGGCAAACGCTTCCCGCTGACGCTGCATTTCGAGAAGGCCGGTGACGTCACCGTCGAAGTCTCGGTGCAGAAGAAACCGCCGGAAACCACGCAGGCCCACGCGCACGCCCAGTAAGCCTTCCGGCAGACTCCGCCCATGCGCCCGCTGAGCGCCAGGCCGCCACTGCAACGCCGTCAGACTGAAACGCTGACTCGCGGCAGCTGGATCGCCCTGTTCGCCATGTTGATGATCTTCATCGGCCCACTGATTTCTCAGTCGATGCCGATGGACCAACACGCCTCGACTTCGATGCCGATGAGCATGGACATGTCGATGGACATGCCCGGCATGGATCACTCGGGCCACGACGCCAAGCCTTCCGCCGAACACTGCCCACCGCAATCCTCGCACCACGTGCTGTGGGAAAAATGCGGCTATTGCAGCCTGCTGTTCAATTGCCCGGCACTGACCGGCGGTGGCGATTTCGTCGCCTTCAATATCCCGCCGCTGAACACCTTCACCCCGCCCTCGCCACACCTGGGCCACGCCCGGCAAACCTTCTTTCCCGGCGCTCGCACCCGCGCCCCGCCCGTCACAACGTAAACACGCACCTTTGATTGCACACGGTTGAGAAGACAGCTTCAGGCTGCCGGCCGTGTCGTTTACGACTGTTTGATGGAAATTGTCATGTCCAGGTTTGCTGCTGTTCCACGCTCGGGTTCCACCCCGGGATCCTTCGCTTTGAACGAATCGCGGATTCGTTTCAGGCACGCTACCGCCGTCCTTTGCGGCGTCCTGCTGTCCCCGCTGGTGCTGGCCGATGATCACACCGCGCACAACGAAGAACTCAGCCCGACGGTGATTACTGCAATCGCCCCGAGTTCACCGCTGACCATCGTCACCAATCCAAAAGACCCGCGCCAACCGGTGCCGGCCAGTGACGGCGGCGATTATCTGAAGACCATTCCGGGCTTTGCGCTGGTGCGCAATGGCGGCACCAACGGCGATCCGGTGCTGCGCGGCATGTTCGGCTCACGCCTGAACATCCTCACCAATGGCAGCATGATGCTCGGCGCCTGCCCCGGCCGAATGGACGCGCCGACCTCGTATATCTCGCCGGAAACCTACGACAAACTCACCGTGATCAAAGGCCCGCAAACCGTGCTTTACGGTCCGGGTGCATCGGCAGGTACGGTGCTGTTTGATCGTGAACCGGAGAGCTTCGGCGAACTCGGCACACGGGTGAACGCGAGCATTCTGGCTGGCTCCCACGGACGCTTCGACAAGGTCGTCGACGCCGCTGCCGGTGGCCCATTGGGCTACGTGCGCGTGATCGGCAACACCGCGCATTCCGACGATTACCGCGATGGCAACAACGACATCGTCGCCTCGCGCTACGACAAGTGGAACGGCGACGTCGCCGTCGGCTGGACCCCGGACGCCGACACCCTGATCGAACTCACCGCAGGCAAGGGTGACGGCGAAGCACGCTACGCCGGACGCGGCATGGACGGCTCGCAGTTTCTGCGTGAAAGCCTCGGCCTGCGTTTCGAAAAATCCAACATCACTGATGTGTTGGAGAAACTCGAAGCGCAGGTCTACTACAACTACGCCGACCACGTGATGGACAACTACACCCTGCGCACGCCGTCCGGCACCGGCATGATGGCCGGGCCCATGGCGTCCAACGTCGACCGCCGCACCCTTGGCGCACGGATCAAAGCCACTTGGCGTTGGGCTGATATCCAGTTGATCACCGGCCTCGACGCGCAGACCAACGAACACCGCCAACGCAGCGGCATGGGCATCGACACCTACAAGGATCAGCCGTACAGCAAGGACGCCGATTTCCATAACTACGGCGTGTTCAGCGAAATGACCTGGTACGCCGCCGACCGTGATCGGCTGATCACTGGCGCCCGCGTCGACCGCGCCTCGGCCAAGGATTATCGGCAAACCACCGGTTCGGGAATGATGAGCCGCCCCAACCCGACCGCCGATGACACCCGTGCCGACACCCTGCCGAGCGGTTTCCTCCGTTACGAGCATGACCTCGCTGACAGCCCGACCACGCTCTATGCAGGCCTCGGCCACGCACAACGTTTCCCGGATTACTGGGAGCTGTTTTCGCCCAAGTCCGGCCCGGCTGGCTCGGTCAATGCGTTCGACTCGATCAAACCGGAAAAGACCACTCAGTTCGACTTCGGCGTGAACTACAAATCTGCCGAACTTGAAGCCTGGGCTTCCGGTTATATCGGCGTGGTCCGCGACTACATCCTCTTCGACTACACGCCCGGAATGATGGGCATGAGCACCTCGCGCGCCGAGAACATCGACGCGCGGATCATGGGCGGTGAGCTCGGTGCCGCCTACAGACTCACCGACCACTGGAAAGCCGATGCGACCCTGGCTTACGCCTGGGGCGAGAACAGCAGTGACGGCAAGGCTCTGCCGCAGATGCCGCCGCTGGATGCACGCTTCGGTCTGACCTATACCGAAGACAACTGGAGCGCCGGGGCACTGTGGAGAGTAGTCGCCGCGCAAAACCGCATCGACCAGAACAAGGGCAACGTGGTCGGCAAGGATTACGACAAGAGTTCGGGCTTCGGCGTGTTCTCGCTTAACGGTGCCTACCGGATCAACAAGAACTGGAAGGTCAGCAGCGGCGTCGACAACCTGTTCGGCAAGGCTTACGCCGAACACCTGAACCTGGCGGGCAACGCCGGGTTCGGCTACCCGGCCAACGACCCGCAAGCGATCAATGAACCGGGGCGCACGCTCTGGACCAAGGTCGACATGAGTTTCTAACAAGAAAGTCAAAAGATCGCAGGCTGCGCCAGCTCCTACAGGGGAGCGCGTACTCCCTGTAGGAGCTGCCGAAGGCTGTGATCTCTTGATCTAAAAAATTCGCCAAGCGGAGCACACGTGATGAAACAGCCCAAACCGAATTTCTACAACCTGGCCTGGCGTTGGCATTTTTACGCCGGCCTGTTCGTCGCCCCCTTTATGGTGATGCTGGCCCTGACCGGCATCATCTACCTGTTCAAACCGCAGCTCGATTCGCTGATGTACAGCAGCCTGCTCAACGTCCCCGCCGGCCATCACACCGTCCCGGCCGATGACCTGCTGCAACGAGTGAAAAGCGCCTATCCGCAAGGTCAGATCACCCAATACCTGCCGCCGGTCAACGCCGAACGCAGCGCACAGTTTGTGGTGAAGAACGCCGGCCACGAACTCAACGTGTTCGTCGATCCGTACCACGGCGATATCCTCGGCGAACAGGATGCCAAGCAGAACCTGCAAGCCATCGCCCGCGCCATCCACGGCGAATTGATGATCGGCACCGTCGGTGATCGCCTCATCGAAATGGCTGCGGGTTGGGGCGTGGTGCTGGTGGTGTCCGGTGTGTTCCTGTGGTGGCCGCGCGGTCAGGCGGCGGGGATTTTGTGGCCACGGCTGAACAGTCGCGGCCGCGTGCTGTGGCGTGATCTGCACGCTGTCACTGGGTTCTGGGGCGCCACACTGTTGCTGGTGATGCTGCTCAGCGGCATGACCTGGACCGGTTTCTGGGGCAAGCAATACGCGCAGGTGTGGAACGTATTCCCGGCGGCGATGTGGGACAACGTGCCGACCTCCGACGTCGAAGCCCGCAGCCTGAACACCGCCACGCGCCAGACCGTGCCATGGGCGATGGAAAACACGCCGATGCCGATGTCCGGCGACCACGCCGAACACATGAACCACGGCGCCGCCAACGCGGGCCCCGCAGCACCCGCCATCAGCCTGCAAGACGTGCAGAACATCGCCACCCAGCGCAAGGTCGAGCCGGGTTACAGCATCACCCTGCCGACCACCGCCACCGGCGTGTTCACCATCGCCGTGTTCGCCGACGACCCGCGCAACGATGCCACCCTGCACGTCGATCAGTACACCGGCAAGGTCCTCGCCGATGTGCGTTTCGAGCAATACGGCACGGTTGCGCGGGCCACGGAAATCGGCGTGATGCTCCACGAGGGCAAGATGTTCGGCACCTTCAACCAGATCGTCGTGCTGCTGATCTGCCTGATGATTCTGCTCAGTGCCGTCAGCGGCGTGGTGATCTGGTGGAAGCGTCGTCCCGAAGGCAAGTTTGGCGTTCCGCCGCTGCGCCATGACCTGCCGAAATGGAAAACCGGCGTGGTGATCATGCTGGCGCTGGCCGTGGTGTTTCCGCTGGTGGGGGCTTCGCTGGTGGTGGTGTGGCTGCTGGATCGATTGCTGCTGTCGCGGATGAACCGGCAAACCGAGTCTGCCTCGACTTCATCCTGAAACCGCACTCGAGCTTCTTCAACGCCAATCCCGTGCAGGCTCCCTGCACGGGATTTTTTTGCGCCCCAATCTGGCGCGGCGGCCTGCACCAACGCTCCACGAGCGTCCCTTCATGGTGCATCGCAATCGCGCGCAAGCGCTCTAACACGACATTTTCTTGCCAAAACCCGACCGGGCACAGCCCTTGCAAAACACCCTTCAGTCGTTCGCATCTGCCAACCAAAAAAACTTCAAACGTTCATGGAGATCGCACAATGAAGCGTCGCAGTTTGATCAAGGCTTTCACACTCACGGCATCGATTGCCGCGATGGGCATGACCTGGACTGTCCAGGCCGCCGAGACCATCAAGGTCGGGATTCTGCATTCGTTGTCCGGCACCATGGCGATCTCCGAAACGTCGCTCAAAGACATGGCGCTGATGACCATCGACGAGATCAACGCCAAGGGCGGTGTGAACGGCAAGATGCTTGAGCCGGTGGTGGTCGACCCGGCGTCGAACTGGCCGCTGTTCGCTGAGAAAGGCCGGCAGTTGCTGACTCAGGACAAGGTGGCCGTGGTGTTCGGCTGCTGGACTTCGGTGTCGCGTAAATCGGTATTGCCGGTGTTTGAAGAGCTTAACGGTCTGCTGTTCTACCCGGTGCAATACGAAGGCGAAGAGATGTCGCCGAACGTCTTCTACACCGGCGCCGCACCGAACCAGCAAGCGATCCCTGCGGTTGAATATCTGATGAGCGAAGAAGGCGGCAGCGCCAAGCGCTACTTCCTGCTCGGCACTGACTACGTCTACCCGCGCACCACCAACAAGATCCTGCGCTCGTTCCTGCACTCCAAAGGTGTGGCCGACAAGGACATCGAAGAGGTCTACACGCCGTTCGGTCACAGCGACTATCAAACCATCGTCGCCAACATCAAGAAATTCTCGGCTGGCGGCAAGACTGCGGTGATCTCGACGGTCAACGGCGACTCCAACGTGCCGTTCTACAAAGAACTGGCCAACCAGGGTCTGAAAGCCACCGACGTGCCGGTGGTGGCGTTCTCGGTCGGCGAAGAAGAACTGCGCGGCATCGATACCAAACCGCTGGTGGGCAACCTTGCGGCGTGGAACTACTTCGAGTCGGTAGAGAACCCGCAGAACAAGAAATTCGTCGCCGACTGGAAAGCCTACGCGAAGAAACACAACCTGCCGGGCGCGGATAAAGCCGTGACCAACGACCCGATGGAAGCCACTTATGTCGGCATCCACATGTGGGCGCAGGCGGTTGAGAAAGCCAAATCGACAGACGTCGACAAAGTCCGCGAAGCCCTCGCCGGGCAGACCTTTGCCGCGCCGTCGGGTTACACATTGACCATGGACAAGACCAATCACCACCTGCACAAACCGGTGATGATCGGCGAGATTCAGGCCGATGGTCAGTTCAACGTTGTATGGCAGACCGAAGGGCCAATCCGTGCGCAACCGTGGAGCCCGTTCATTCAGGGCAACGACAAGAAGCCGGATTATGCGGTGAAGAGCAACTGAGTCTGACTTGGGTTTTGGGCTGGGGCGGAGATCTTTTCCCCCTCACCCCAACCCTCTCCCCCAGGGGGGGCGAGGGGGAAGGGAGCAGATCTCTACGGCTTTCAGAACCTGAGTTCGACGCAGGAATGTCAGGTCGATGTTGGATGCCCTGACAACTCGGTCAGTCCCCTCTCTCTCTGGGAGAGGGGGGAAGGGAGCAGATCTCTATGGCTTTCAGAACTTGAGTTCGACGCAGGAATGTCAGGTCGGTGCTGGATGACCTGACAACTCGGTCAGTCCCCTCTCCCTCTGGGAGAGGGTTAGGGTGAGGGGCGGATTCACAGCCGGACACCGCTCCTTCGGCCACCGCAAGAAAGGAAACTCCACTAATGCCCACTGCCATACACCGCTTTCTCATAGCCATCGCACTGTTGCTGCCAATGCTGGCCCACGCCGGCGATGCCGAAGACTTCGTCGCGGCCAATCCTGTGCAGCAAGCCAAACTCCTGGAAACCTGGGCCGCGCAGCCCGATCCGGCCCGTATCGAACTGATCAACGCCCTGCAACAAGGCGAACTGACCATCGATGGCCAACCGAAAACCCTGCGCCTGAACAATCGCCTGCGGGGTCTGATCGACACCGCCATGGCCAGCCACCAATTGCTCGCCGCCGACGCCAAAATCCGTCTGACTGCCGCGCAGCAATTGCAGAAAAGCGCGAAACCCGCGCAGCTGAAATTCCTCGACCAGCAACTCGCTGGTGAAAAAGATGAAAGCGTCCACGCCGCCCTGAGCCTGGCGCTAGCCAATCTGCAACTGGTCGATTCCGATCCGGCGGTGCGCCTCGCCGCAGTACGCCTGCTCGGCGAAACCGGCGATCCCTTGGCGCGCACACGCCTCGAAGGCTTGCTCGAACCCGGCGTCGAAGCCGATGCCGGCGTACGCACCGCGGCCGAAACCAGCCTCGCCCAGGTCAAACGCAAACTGCTGATCGGCGAAATCCTCGGTCAGGCCTTCAGCGGCATGTCGCTCGGTTCGATTCTGCTGTTGGCGGCCCTCGGTCTGGCGATCACCTTCGGCCTGCTCGGCGTGATCAACATGGCCCACGGCGAGATGCTGATGCTTGGCGCCTACTCGACCTACGTGGTGCAGTTGATGTTCCAGCGCTACGCACCGCAAGCGATCGAGTTTTATCCGTTGATCGCACTGCCGGTGGCTTTCTTTGTCACGGCGGCGATTGGCATGGCGCTAGAGCGCACGGTGATTCGCCATCTCTACGGCCGGCCACTGGAAACCCTGCTCGCCACTTGGGGCATCAGCCTGATGCTGATTCAACTGGTGCGTTTGTTGTTCGGCGCGCAGAACGTGGAGGTCGCCAACCCGGCGTGGCTGTCCGGAGGCATTCAAGTGCTGCCGAATCTGGTGCTGCCGTACAACCGCATCGTGATCATCGCTTTCGCCTTGTTTGTGGTGGTGCTGACCTGGCTGCTGCTGAACAAAACGCGTCTGGGCCTCAACGTCCGCGCCGTCACCCAGAACCGCAACATGGCGGCCTGCTGTGGCGTGCCGACCGGGCGCGTCGACATGCTCGCCTTCGGCCTCGGCTCGGGCATTGCCGGCCTCGGCGGTGTGGCGCTGAGCCAGATCGGCAACGTCGGCCCGGACCTCGGTCAGAGCTACATCATCGACTCGTTCCTGGTGGTGGTGCTCGGCGGCGTCGGCCAGTTGGCCGGTAGCGTGCTCGCGGCCTTCGGCCTGGGTATCGCCAACAAGATTCTCGAACCGCAGATTGGTGCGGTGCTCGGCAAGATCCTCATCCTCGCGCTGATCATTCTGTTTATCCAGAAACGTCCGCAAGGCCTCTTCGCACTGAAAGGACGGGTGATCGACTGATGAACCAGCCTCTGTTAGTCACGGCCACACAAAAGGCCGGGCCGAAAGTCACGATTGCAGTCGGCGCGGTGATTCTCGCGCTGCTGATCGCCCTGCCGCTGCTGTCGTTGTTGCCGGCGGAAAGTGCACTGTCGGTCTCGGCATACACGCTGACGCTGGTCGGCAAAATTCTCTGCTACGCCATCGTCGCCCTCGCGCTGGATCTGGTCTGGGGTTACGCCGGTTTGCTCTCGCTGGGTCACGGTCTGTTCTTCGCCCTCGGCGGTTATGCGATGGGCATGTACCTGATGCGTCAGGCCGCTGGCGATGGTCTGCCGGCGTTCATGACCTTCCTGTCGTGGAGCGAATTACCGTGGTACTGGACCGGCACCAGCAGCTTCGTCTGGGCGATGTGTCTGGTGGTGTTGGCGCCGGGTTTGCTGGCGCTGGTGTTCGGTTTCTTCGCCTTCCGTTCGCGGATCAAAGGCGTGTATTTCTCGATCATGACCCAGGCCCTGACCTTCGCCGGCATGCTCCTGTTTTTCCGCAACGAAACCGGGTTCGGCGGTAACAATGGCTTCACCAATTTCCGCACGATTCTCGGTTTCGGCATCACTGAACCGGGCACCCGCGCGGTGTTGTTTCTGGCGACGGTGTTGTTGCTGGTGGCGAGTCTGTTCATCGGCTGGCGCTTGGCGCAGAGCAAGTTCGGTCGCGTGCTGACCGCATTGCGCGATGCGGAAAACCGCTTGATGTTCTGCGGCTATGACCCGCGCGGTTTCAAGCTGTTCGTGTGGGTGTTGAGCGCAGTGTTGTGCGGTCTGGCCGGCGCCTTGTATGTGCCGCAAGTGGGCATCATCAACCCGAGCGAAATGTCGCCGACCAACTCGATTGAAGCGGCGGTCTGGGTGGCTCTTGGCGGGCGCGGCACGTTGATCGGCCCGCTGCTCGGCGCCGGGGTGGTCAACGGCATGAAGAGCTGGTTCACCGTGGCGTTCCCGGAGTACTGGCTGTTCTTTCTCGGCGCGCTGTTCATCGTCGTGACGCTGTACCTGCCCAAAGGCGTGATCGGCCTGCTGAAGAAACGAGGTGAACAATGAGAGTCACGGCGAGCGCGGAATTCATGTTGGAGCCAGCCTTTTTTCCCGTCGAACCGAACAAGGACGCTGGCACCAGTCGCGACTCGATCGGCCTCGGCCAACGCGTCGGTCCGGGTCTCGACACCCGTCACGGCACGATCCTGACACTGGAAGACATAAGCGTCAGCTTCGATGGCTTCCGTGCGCTGAACAATCTCAATCTGTACATCGGCGTCGGCGAACTGCGCTGCATCATCGGCCCCAACGGCGCGGGCAAAACCACGCTGATGGACGTGATCACCGGCAAGACCCGACCGAGTCACGGCAAGGCGTGGTTCGGTGAAACGCTGGACCTGACGCAGATGAGCGAAGTGCAGATCGCCCAAGCCGGCATCGGTCGCAAGTTCCAGAAGCCGACGGTGTTTGAAGCGCTGAGCGTGTTTGAAAACCTGGAACTGGCGCAGAAAACCGACAAGTCGGTGTGGGCCAGTTTGCGTGCGCGGTTAAGTGGTGAGCAAAAGGATCGCATCAGCGAAGTGCTGGAGACGATTCGCCTGACCACCTCGGTCAATCGTCAGGCGGGCTTGCTCTCCCACGGGCAGAAGCAGTTTCTTGAGATCGGCATGTTGTTGATGCAGGACCCGCAACTGTTGCTGCTCGATGAGCCGGTGGCGGGGATGACCGATGCCGAAACCGAGTTTACTGCTGAGTTGTTCAAGAGCCTCGCCGGCAAGCACTCGCTGATGGTGGTGGAGCATGACATGGGGTTTGTCGGCTCGATTGCCGACCATGTGACCGTATTGCATCAGGGCAGCGTTCTGGCGGAAGGCTCACTTGAGCAGGTGCAGGAAAACGAGCGCGTGATCGAGGTCTACCTCGGCCGCTGAACTGCAAAAGAAGTCACTGTGGGAGCGAGCTTGCTCGCGAAGACGGCTGCACATCCGACATCTCAGTGACAGGTCAATAGCATTCGCGAGCAAGCTCGCTCCCACAGGGATTTGGGTGAACTTTAAGGAATTTGAACATGCTGCAAGTCGACAAGCTGCACCAGTACTACGGCGGTAGTCACATCCTGCGCGGTCTCTCGTTCGACGTGAAGGTCGGCGAAGTCACCTGCCTGCTCGGCCGTAACGGCGTCGGTAAAACCACCCTGCTCAAATGCCTGATGGGCCTGCTGCCGGCCAAGGAAGGCGCGGTGAATTGGGAAGGCAAAGCGATCACCACGCTCAAGCCGCACCAACGTGTCCACGCCGGGATCGCCTACGTGCCACAGGGCCGCGAGATCTTCGGACGCCTGACCGTGGAAGAGAATCTGTTGATGGGCCTGTCGCGCTTCCCCGGCAGTGAAGCCAAAGAAGTGCCAAGTTTCATCTACGAACTGTTCCCGGTGCTGCTACAAATGAAGCAGCGTCGCGGCGGTGATCTTTCCGGCGGCCAACAACAGCAGTTGGCAATTGGCCGCGCATTGGCCAGTCGCCCGCGTTTACTGATCCTCGATGAGCCGACCGAAGGCATTCAACCTTCGGTGATCAAAGAGATCGGCGCGGTGATCAAGAAACTCGCAGCACGCGGCGACATGGCGATTCTGCTGGTCGAGCAGTTCTACGATTTCGCCGCAGAACTGGCCGATCAATACCTGGTGATGTCCCGGGGCGAGATCGTGCAGCAGGGTCGCGGTGAAAATATGGAGGCCGAGGGTGTACGCGGGCTGGTAACGATCTAGTACAACGAACTAATCTGTAGCTTCCTAACGATAATTACAAACCATGAATTCGACTGTTGCACCTGCCCTGTTTACCCCGAGCTGGCACGCCGAGCTGGAACTCGCTTACGCCCGTTTCGGCGACTGCACACGCCCGGTCATGCGCCGCCACCTCGGCCCGCTACGGGTGCAAAAGCACCTGTATGCCGAAGGCCCCGAGGTTTGCCAGCACATCATCGTCCATCCACCGGGCGGGATTGCCGGCGGTGATCGACTGGACATCAGCGCTCGCGTCGAGCAACACGCCTGGGCGCAGATCACCAGCCCAGGTGCGGCCAAGTGGTATCGCGCCGGTGGGCCGGCTTATCAGCAGCTCGACTTGAAAGTAGCGGCCGGAGCGACGCTGGAATGGCTGCCGCAGGAGACCATCGTCTACAGCGCGGCCCAGGCTGAGCTGACAACTTCGATTGATCTTGAAGGTGATGCGCGGCTGTTCTACTGGGACGTGGTGGCGCTGGGTCGCCCGGCCAGTGGCGAGCGTTTTGACCGTGGGCATTTTCAGGCGCACCTGGATATTCGCCGCGATGGTCGATTGCTCTGGCATGAGCGCCAGCGCATCGTCGGTGATGACGGTTTGCTTGATTCACCGATCGGGCTGGATGGTCATCCGGTGTTTGCGACGTTGTTGGTGACCGGTGAAATTGATGCTGAGTTGCTGGAGCGTTGTCGTTCGCTGGGTCATGACTTGCGCGGGGATTTGACCCAGTTGCCCGGCCTTTTGGTCGCCCGTTGTCTGGCGTCTGAAGCACTGCTCGCCCGCGCCTGGCTGATTGATTTATGGCGTTTGCTGCGGCCGCTGCTGCTGGGCCGCGATGCGGTATCTCCCAGAATATGGAGTACCTGAAAAAGCCCCTCACCCCCCGCCCTCTCCCGGAGGGAGAGGGAGCCTGACCGAGTCGTTTGAAATGAATTTGATTGCCTGAACAAATACCGCTGACTGAACCGGTCATTGAAAACAACCGGGATCAGTCCCCTCTCCCTCGGGAGAGGGCTAGGGTGAGGGGGTGCTCCAACTGTCACCCCGCGCCCGCAAGAACCTCACAAATCTGCCCTGACGGAACCCCACAATGGACCTGACCCCACGCGAAAAAGACAAGCTGCTGATCTTCACCGCCGGCCTCGTCGCCGAGCGGCGATTGGCGCGCGGCGTGAAGCTCAACTACCCGGAAGCCATGGCCTACATCTCCGCCGCACTGCTTGAAGGCGCACGTGACGGTCAGACCGTAGCCGAGTTGATGCACTTCGGCACCACCCTGCTCAGCCGCGAGCAAGTGATGGAAGGCATCGCGGAAATGATCCCGGAAATCCAAGTCGAAGCGACGTTCCCCGACGGCACCAAACTGGTCACCGTCCACCAACCGATCGTCTGAGGCCGCGCCATGACTTACTCCATTCGCGATGCCATTCATGCCGATCTGCCGGCGATCCGCGACATCTACAACGACGCCGTGCTCAACACCACGGCGATCTGGAATGAACAAGCCGTCGACCTCGGCAACCGTCAGGCGTGGTTCAGCGCGCGTCAGGCCCAGGCTTATCCTATTCTGGTGATCGTCGACAGCGACAACACTGTGCTCGGCTACGCTTCATTCGGTGACTGGCGGCCGTTCGACGGCTTCCGTCACACCGTCGAACACTCGGTCTACGTGCGCAGCGACCAGCGCGGCAATGGCCTCGGCCCGCAACTGATGAGCGCACTGATCGAACGCGCCAGGACCTGCGGCAAACACGTGATGGTCGCCGCCATTGAAAGCGGCAACGCCGCCTCGATTCGCCTGCACGAGCGCGCCGGTTTCAGCATCACCGGGCAGATGCCGCAAGTCGGCACCAAGTTCGGCCGCTGGCTCGACCTGACCTTCATGCAATTGACCCTCAACCCTGGCGCGGAGCCGCCTGACGCCAACAAGGAGTGATACCGATGAACGCCGCCCAACTGCGCCGCGTCAATGCTGAAAGTTTTGCGCATTACCGTCAGGGCCTGATCGACCTGCTGCTGGACGCCGTGGGTTACGGCGCCAGCGTCGGCTTCATGGCCGACCTCGACGCTGCGCAGGCGCGCGCGTATTTCGATGAGGTGCAGGACAACGTCAACAAGGGCTGCGTGCTGCTCTGGGTGGTGGTCAAGGACGAGCAGGTGCTGGCCAGTGTGCAACTGGGTCTGTGCCAGAAAGCCAACGGCCTCAATCGCGCCGAAGTGCAGAAACTGCTGGTGCGCGAACACGCACGGCGTCGCGGCCTCGGTCAGCAATTGATGAGTGCGCTGGAACTCGAAGCGCCCAAACACAAGCGCGGCATGCTCTACCTCGACACCGAGGCTGGCTCCCCCGCCGAAGATTTCTACAAGGCGCTGGGTTACACCCGCGCGGGTCAGATTCCCGATTACGCCTGCGACCCGCACGGCACCTATCGCCCGACCGCCCTCTATTACAAGATCCTGCAAGGAGCCCAGTGATGATTCCTGGCGAGTACCAGATCCAGCCCGGCGACATCGAACTCAACGTCGGCCGCCGCACCGTCAGCCTGAAAGTCGCCAACAGCGGCGACCGGCCGATTCAGGTCGGCTCGCACTATCACTTTTTTGAAACCAACGATGCGCTGACTTTTGATCGCGCCGCGAGCCGTGGCATGCGCCTGAATATACCGGCGGGCACCGCCGTGCGCTTTGAGCCGGGGCAGAGCCGTGAGGTTGAGCTTGTGGATTATGCCGGGCATCGGCGGGTGTTCGGGTTTGCCGGACGAATAATGGGTGACCTCTGACATCTGCGTGCACCGCTGCCCCTCACCCCAGCCCTCTCCCGAGGGAGAGGGAGTCGATCACCGATAGCCGCTCCACCGTGAACTGTCTCCTCTGCGGAGTCGATCACCGATAGCCGGCCCACCGCGTACAGTCCCCTCTCCCTCTGGGAGAGGGCTAGGGTGAGGGTCAATGGCTCACCACTATTTTCCTGAAGGACGCTGCATGAAAATCTCCAGACAAGCCTACGCCGACATGTTCGGCCCCACCGTCGGCGACAAGGTGCGCCTGGCCGACACCGAACTGTGGATCGAAGTCGAACAAGACTTCACCACCTACGGCGAAGAAGTGAAATTCGGTGGCGGCAAAGTCATCCGTGACGGCCAAGGCCAGAGCCAGCTGCTGGCCGCCGAAGTCGTCGACACGCTGATCACCAACGCGCTGATCATCGACCACTGGGGCATCGTCAAAGCCGACGTCGGTCTCAAGGACGGGCGCATCGCCGCGATCGGCAAGGCCGGCAACCCGGATGTGCAGCCGAACGTGACCATCGCCATCGGCGCCGGCACCGAAGTGATCGCCGGCGAGGGCATGATCCTCACCGCCGGCGGCATCGACACGCACATCCACTTCATCTGCCCGCAACAGATCGAAGAAGCGTTGATGAGCGGCGTCACCACGATGATCGGCGGCGGCACGGGACCTGCCACAGGCACCAACGCCACGACGTGCACTTCGGGCCCGTGGCACTTGGCGCGGATGCTCCAGGCCGCTGACGCGTTCCCGATGAACATCGGTCTCACCGGCAAAGGCAACGCCAGCCTGCCGGAGCCGCTGATCGAACAGGTCAAGGCTGGCGCGATCGGCCTGAAACTGCACGAAGACTGGGGCACCACGCCGGCGAGCATCGATAACTGCCTGAGCGTCGCCGACCAGTTCGACGTGCAGGTGGCGATCCACACCGACACCCTCAACGAATCCGGTTTCGTCGAAACCACCCTCGGCGCGTTCAAGGGCCGCACCATTCACACCTATCACACCGAAGGTGCCGGCGGTGGTCACGCGCCGGACATCATCAAGGCTTGCGGTTTCCCTAACGTATTGCCGAGCTCGACCAACCCGACCCGGCCGTTCACCCGCAACACCATCGACGAACACCTCGACATGCTGATGGTCTGCCACCACCTCGACCCGAGCATCGCCGAAGACGTCGCATTTGCCGAAAGCCGTATCCGCCGCGAAACGATTGCCGCCGAAGACATTCTGCATGACCTCGGCGCGTTCTCGATGATCAGCTCCGACAGCCAGGCCATGGGCCGTGTCGGTGAAGTCATCACGCGCACCTGGCAGACCGCCGACAAGATGAAAAAACAGCGCGGCCCGCTGCCGCAGGACGGCGAAGGCAACGACAATTTCCGCGCCAAACGCTACATCGCCAAGTACACCATCAACCCGGCGATTACCCACGGCATCAGCCATGAAGTCGGTTCGGTGGAAGTGGGGAAATGGGCGGATCTGGTGCTGTGGCGCCCGGCTTTCTTTGGCGTGAAACCGACGCTGATTCTCAAGGGCGGCGCGATTGCCGCGAGCCTGATGGGTGATGCCAACGCCTCGATCCCGACACCGCAACCGGTGCACTACCGCCCGATGTTCGCCAGTTACGGCGGCTCGCTGCACGCCACCAGCCTGACCTTCATCAGCCAGGCGGCGCAGGCAGCCGGGTTACCCGAAACGTTAGGGCTGAAGAAGAAAATCGCCGTGGTCAAAGGTTGCCGTGACGTGCAGAAAACCGACCTGATCCACAACGACTATCTGCCGGACATCGATGTTGATCCACAGACGTACCAGGTCAAGGCGGACGGTGTGCTGCTCTGGTGTGAGCCGGCTGATGTGTTGCCGATGGCGCAACGGTATTTTCTGTTCTAACGGCGACGTTTACCAATACGGGCACTGCTGCCCGTATTGCGCCGAACAGCTTCTCGTCATGAGAAAAGCAGGCCGATGTCTTCGTCACTGTAGTTATAGTTCCAGCGCAGTTCGGTGCCGGCAGGAATGTCTTCAAGCGCAAATGCGCTGTTCAACAAGTAAGTCTTGCGGGTGACACCGTCACTGTTCGGCAGATCAGCCTCGACCTTAAACCCTATCAGGTTGATGTTGTAGCCGTCCGGCGCTTGCCGCAGGGGTTTGCCGGTATCGTCATAAATAAAGTGGGTATTGAGCCTGGAAATGATGTTGTCTCCCACGACGGCGATCGGACCAGGGCCGAGTTGACCTGACCTGAGGACCACATCCATGCCAATGGTCATCGAAAACACTTGCTCGGCGGGGAGCAGGAACCGCCCTGATCGAATGGTCCCACCATAAACGCCGACGACCTCACCTTTGGCGATCCGTCTGTTCGCCACCACCATCGACTGACCGATCAGCGCTCGTTCACCCGGCACCCTCACGTCTGCTTCGGTAAATTGGCGCAGTTGCAGCTTTTCCTCATAGAGTCTGGCAACCGTTTCATAACCTTCAAACTTTATATACGGCTTGATTTGCTCTGAGGTGTAGGTTTCTCCCGAGTCAAAAGTAACTTTGTTCTGCAATGTGCGGATACGCACGGGCCTGCCGAGACTGTCCCTGAGCGGGTACTTGCCGTTGTTGGCGCGATTGTAGGAGCCTCGTTGATTACTCAACGATGTATAGCGTACCTCTTGCCTCATGAAGCTGAGTTCCTGCGCGGTATACGGCTGGATCGGCATCGATTCGGAGGCCATTTCAAACACGTCATCCACGGTTTGCGACCGGTCCGGCAAGAACTCCAGAGCCATCTCGAACTCGTCGTCGGACAGCGGTGTTTCCACAGAACTCTTGCGGCGGTTGGAGCGCAGGATCGGCGACCCGGATTCCTCCAGCGGATGCCAGAGATCCACGTCGGGATCCCAAACGAGCACGGGGCCTTTGGGATTCAGTTGACTGGCCAGCTTGGCCCGTAATTGTCCCGTTAGAGGATCCTCCCCCACCTGTACCACGCCGTCAGGTACTTCGGCATACCGACGGCCCTTCAATGTCCACAGCCCCGGCGCCTCGGCCGGCCGCAGAAGCCGGATCGGGGCGTTGCTCAGATAATCCGCCCACGGCCGTTGATCCGCCTTGGTCGCCGTGCTTGAGGAGGATGGAGTCTGTCGCACTGCAACCGTGGGCGTGGACGATGGGGCATCCGCGTCAAGAGTCAGCGCTGATCCGCCCGGCGCAGAAGATGATCGCGAGGGCATGGCGGTGGCAGGGCCGAAATCGGTACGTGGCGGCGTTTGCGCAGGCGACGTATGCCCATCGGGCGTGGTTGTCGGGCGTGTGTGCACATCACTGGTGACGGCACCCTTGGAAGGCGGCTTTAGCGGCATGGTTTTCATCCTTGAACGTTAAGGGCGACATTGCCCTTTTGCTTATCCGAAACCTGAATCTGTAACTTTTTGCCTGGTGCCCTGAAGGGAGAGTTCCGTTTCTCCACCACAGGCCCGACCAGACTATGCAGTTGGCAAAAGAAATTAAAAACCGGAATATTGTTAATAGCCGCGTACCGGGCTTACTGAGTAGCGAATTTCACAAGCAGGAAAATCAGTAGCAACGAACTCGCCATCCAGTCTGTAAGACACACCCCTGAACGGTAGTTTTTACCGTCGGGCAAAGAGACTAGTATCGCGAGACTCTCCAGAAAGGAACCGGCCATGCGTCTATCCGAATTCATCAGGCAGCACGTGGACTGTATCGTCGATGACTGGGAGGAATTTGCAGCCACCATTACCCCCGCTGCCGATTATCTGGACGCCACTGCACTGCGTGACCACGCCAAAGCTATCTTGCTGGCCGCCGCACGAGACATGAACAAACCACAGACTGCCCAGGAGCAAGCCGCCAAAGCCAAGGGTGAAGGCCCGGAAATGACCCCGAGTCTGGATCAGGCCGGCGCCAGTCATGGCGAGCTGCGCCACACTGTCGGTTTTGACCTGGTACAGATGACCTCGGAATTTCGTCACTTGCGTGCCTGTGTGATTCGGCGCTGGGTCGACAGTCTTGAATCACCGGACATGGCCTGCTTTCAGGACATGATCCGCTTCAATGAAGCCATTGATGAAGCGCTCGCCGAGTCGACGGCGGCCTACGCTGAACAGGTCAACCGTTCACGGGATATATTCCTGGCGATACTCGGCCATGACTTGCGCGCACCGTTGCAGGCGGTGGGCATGTCCAACGACCTGTTGCTGCGCAAATCCACGCTCGAGGGCGAAGCGCTGATGTGCGCTCACAGCATCAAACGCAGCGTCCGGCACATGGCGGCAATGATCAGTGATTTGCTGGAGCTGGTGCGCAGTCGTCTCGGTAAAAGCCTGCCAATCGAGCCGGCCCCGATGGATCTGGCCGAGGCGGCGCAGGCGGCGATTGCCGAAGCCTGCGCCGGCAACCCGCAATGCTCGCCGGTGCTGCACATGCACGGCGATACGCGAGGTGTGTGGGACGCGGGGCGTATCGATCAATTGCTGCAGAACCTGATCGGCAATGCGTTGCAGCATGGCTCGAATACACAGCAGGTGACGTTGACGTTGCAGGAGGAAGCGGACGCGGTGTGCCTGTCGGTGCACAACTTCGGCACACCGATTCCGGAGGAGGCGCTGGGGACTATTTTCGACCCGTTGGTGCGCAGCGCCGATGAAGAACCGGGGCAGCCTTCGACCAGCCTGGGGTTGGGATTGTTTATCGTCAGGGAAGTGGTCAACGCCCATGGCGGGACGATTGAAGTCAGCTCGAATGAGGCTGACGGCACACGGTTCAGCGTGGTCTTGCCCAAGAGGGTGTAGTCAGCGATACCGCGTTATCGTTCTTCGCGAGCAAGCTCGCTCCCACATTGGAATGCGTATTCCTGTGGGAACGAGCCTGCTCGCGAAGAGGCCCGATCAACCAACCGGAAAACATCAGGCTATCTACTCAACTACCAACCGCCCCAACCGTTGCCGCAACATGCGGTTTTCGGCGCGCAATTCGCGGACTTCTTCGAGCAGATCCAGCGCCAGGGCGACACCTTCCCATTCCAGCTCCAGATCGCGCCGCAACTTGGCGGCGCGTTTGGCCAGGGCCAGTTCGTAATCGGTGAAGCGCCATTCCCGGGGCTGCGCGCCCTGAGGTTCGAGGATGCCGTGTTCGACGATTTCGATCACGTAGACGTCCGACAAATCGGCCGCCTCACAGAATTCTGCCAAGTCCAGTTGAACGATCAGGGGGCTGCTCATGATGGGCTACTCCGTCGTCGGATTCAGAAGTTCTCGCGCGGGTTGAACGCGGCTTTCTTCGCCAGCTCCTGCCACAGTGCCTTGACCTCATCGTCGGACGCTTTCGGCATCACGGCTTTGAGTTGCACGAACAGGTAACCGCGCTCGCCGGCCTTGTTTTTCAAGCCATGACCTTTGGCGCGCATGCGCTGACCGTTCTGACTGCCGGCCGGCACTTTGAGATTGATTTTGCCGGTCAGGGTCGGCACCGCCACTTCCGCTCCCAGCGCCAGCTCCCAAGGGGCCAGCGGCAAGGTGATGATGAGGTTTTCACCTTCGACATCGAATTTCGGATGCGGCGCAAAACGAATGGTCAGGTACAGATCGCCATTCGCCCCGCCACCGATGCCCGGTGCGCCCTGGCCTTTGAGGCGGATGCGCTCGCCGTCGGTCACGCCCGCCGGGATCTTCACGTTCAGGCTCTTGCTGGTGTTGCTGACGTGCTGGCCGTTGGCGTTGTATTGCGGCACCTGGAAGGTGACTTTCTTCGACTCGTTCGCCAGCGTCTCCTCGAGGAAGATCGGCAGTTCCATTTCCACGTCTTGCCCTCGGCGCCCAGCACTGCGTTGTTGCCGGCCTTCGCCGCCACCGAAACCGGGGCCGCGATTGCCGAAGATCGAACTGAAGAAGTCCGAGAAGTCACCGGTGTCGCCACCGCCGCCGCCAAAGCCGCCACGGCTCTGCCAGCCCGGTGGCCCCTGGAACGGTTGACCGTGCTGGCCATAACGGCGCAGCTCGTCGTATTCGGCGCGTTTGTCGGCGCTTTTCAGCGCTTCATAGGCTTCCGAGGCGTCCTTGAACTTGGCCTCGGCGTCTTTTTCCTTGCTGACATCGGGGTGGTATTTGCGCGCCAGCTTGCGATAGGCGGCCTTGATTGCCTTGTCGTCTGCTGTCGGCTCCACGCCGAGTATCTTGTAATAGTCTTTGAAGTCCATTGAAGGAATCACCATCCGTTATCGATTTCGCGCCGATGCCAGCATGCGCCGATTCGCGCGTGCCGGGTTGACCGATCTCAAGGTTGTGACCGGGTGGCGCAGCAGAAGTTTATCGGCAGTGGACGGCGGTTCTTGCGACCGCCGGTGGTTCTGCCGGCCCATGCCAGCAAGTTTGGGGCAAAGTCCGCACTTTCAACCCAGTCTAGTCGCGAAATAGCTGATGACCGGCCTTCGAATCTGGCGCGCACTGACATACACTGCGCGGCCGTTTTTTTGACCGGAACCGAAAGACATGAAAGACGCCTCTCCAGCCCGTGCCTGCGGCATCGACTTCGGCACGTCCAACTCCACCGTCGGCTGGCTGCGCCCCGGCATGGAAACGATGATCGCGCTGGAAGACGACAAGATCACCCTGCCGTCGGTGGTCTTCTTCAACATCGAGGAACGCCGCCCGGTGTACGGTCGTCTGGCGCTGCACGAGTACCTGGAAGGCTACGAAGGCCGACTGATGCGCTCGCTGAAGAGCCTGCTCGGTTCCAAGCTGATCAAGCACGACACCAGCGTGCTCGGCACGGCAATGCCGTTCAAGGACTTGCTCGGCCTGTTCATCGGCCAGCTGAAGAGCCGTGCGGAGACCGCCGCCGGTCGAGAATTCGAACAAGTGGTGCTCGGCCGCCCGGTGTTCTTCGTCGATGACGATCCGCTGGCTGACCAGGAAGCCGAAGACACCTTGGTCGATGTGGCGAAGAAGATCGGCTTCAAAGAGGTCTCGTTCCAGTACGAGCCAATCGCTGCCGCTTTCGACTACGAGTCGACCATCGAGAAAGAAGAGCTGGTGCTGATCGTCGACATCGGCGGTGGTACCTCCGACTTCTCGCTGGTGCGCCTGTCGCCGGAGCGTCGCGGTTTCGATAACCGTCACGATGACATCCTCGCCACTGGCGGCGTGCACATCGGCGGGACCGACTTCGACAAACAGTTGAGCCTGCAAGGCCTGATGCCGCTGTTCGGCTACGGCAGCCGGATGAAGAGCGGTGCCTACATGCCGACCAGCCACCACATGAACCTGGCGACCTGGCACACCATCAACTCGGTGTACTCGCAGAAATCCAGCCTGGCCCTGGGCAGCATGCGCTACGACATCGAAGACACCGGCGGCATTGATCGCCTGTTCAAGCTGATCGAACAGCGTGCCGGCCACTGGCTGGCGATGGAAGTCGAAGAAACCAAAATTCAACTGACCCACACCGACAGCCGCCATGTGCCGCTGGACCGGATCGAGGCCGGGTTGAGTGTGGAACTGACGCGAGCGCTGTTTGAATCGGCAATTGATGCGCTGCTGGAGCGGGTGCGCGGCAGTGTTACGCAGCTGTTGAACGATGCCGGTGTGGCGGTGGATCAGGTCGATACCGTGTTCTTCACCGGTGGTTCGAGCGGGATTCCGGCGCTGCGCAACAGCGTCTCGGCGATGTTGCCGAATGCGCGGCATGTTGAAGGCAACATCTTCGGCAGCATTGGCAGCGGTTTGGCGATTGAAGCCATGAAACGCTATGGCGCCATGGACTGATCTGAAATCGGCGTCGCGCCTTTCGCGAGCAAGCTCGCTCTCACATTTGACCGCATTTCTTCAGTTGAAATGCAATCCAGTGTGGGAGCGAGCTTGCTCGCGAAAGCGCCAGATCAGGCAACACAGATCCATCGGTTAGACCATCCCGCCCAGCTTCAACTCACTCTTCAGGTACGCATAATAAATCGGCCCCGCCACCACCCCCGGCAGGCCGAACGCGGCCTCGAACACCAGCATCGCCAGCAGCAACTCCCACGACTTGGCACTGATCTGCCCGCCGACAATCCGCGCGTTGAGGAAGTACTCGAGCTTGTGGATAAAAATCAGATAACCCAGCGCCGCCAATGCCACCCAGATCGACAGCGACAGGCCGACGATGGTGATCAGCGTGTTCGACATCAGGTTGCCGATCACTGGCAGCAGGCCGAGCAGGAAAGTCAGCACGATCAGGGTTTTGGTCAGCGGCAGCTTGATACCGAACATCGGCAGGATCACCGCGAGGAAGATCCCGGTGAAGAAGGTGTTGAGCAGGGAAATCTTGATCTGCGCGAACACGATGTTGCGAAACGCCTGCACCAGCAGGTGCAAACGGTCGAACAGCGCGGCGGCCAACGGTTTGCGTTTGGTCACGTCGGGGATGCGCTGCAAGGCGATGATCGCGCCCAGCACCATGCCGATCAGCAGCGTCACGAACATGTGCGCCGCGTCCTTGCCGACCAGTTGCAAGTCGGACAAGTGCTTGCTCATCCACTCGCCGATCGCCACGCGAAATTCCGCAGCACTGGCCGGCAGGTAGGCGTCGATGAACGGCGGCAATTGCCCACGCGCGCGGTCGACCACGCCCATGAATTTATCGAGGGAAGCGCCGGGGTTTTCTGCTTCGTGCAGGAGAAAACTGATCGCGCCGGCGAAGATCAGCGCCAGCACACTCACCACCAGCGTGCCGAGCAAGGCCACCGCCAGCCAACGCGCGCGGCGGCCTTCGATCAGCCGTTGCAGTTGCGGAGTGAGCATGTTGACCAGCTCATAGACCAACAACCCGGCCAACAGACTGGGCAACAAGCGCAGCGGCAGCACCAGCAGCAAACCGCCGAAAATGATGATGCAACTGACCCAGAACACTACATGACGCTCAGAAAACGTTGGCATACAGCCTCAAAACGAACGGCGTAAAAGGATTGGCAGTCTGCCAGCGTTCCCGGGGGAGCACTAGGTATATGCGGTGTTTCGGGTTTTGCTGCACGGCTTGAGATCCAGCCCTCACCCTAGCCCTCTCCCGGAGGGAGAGGGGATCGATCAAGGAATGGCGAAGAAATCCGGTGACCTGCCAGTGCTGTATTGAATTCAGAATCGGCCGGATAGTTCAGGTCGATGGATATCTGAAAACACCGCGGTCTGTCCCCTCTCCCTCTGGGAGAGGGTTAGGGTGAGGGCAAATCTCAAGCGAACGCCTCGACCCAGTCCCCCCACAGAACCGGGTTATTTTTTCTTCAGACAATCACTCATGAACGTCTTGCGCGCATCGCCGGTCAGGGCTTTGGTTTTCGCGTCGGCGTTGCAGGTTTTCATTTTTTCCTGCTGCGGGGTCAGGGCCTTGGCGTCGTTGGCTGCTGGCGCTGCCTTGAGGCAGGTGCTCATGAAGGTTTTGCGCTCATCGCCTTTCAGACTCTTGGCGGTCGCATCGGCATTGCAGGTGGTCATCTTGTTCTGTTGCGCCGTAGCGGCGAAACCTTGGGAACACAGGAGCAAACCAATCATCAACAACGGCACACGCAACATCTTCATGGAGTTTTCTCCTTGTCGCCGCACCGAGGGGGGCGGCCTCTGCTGGAGTGTAGCCAAATCTTGTTACACCTTCCTGCCTTCCAGGTGGCTACGGCGATACTGCTCCGGCGTACACCCCGCCTGCCGGGCGAACATGGCGATGAATGCCGAACCGCTGCTGTAACCGAGATCGAAGGCGATTTCCTGCACGCTGCGCGATGTTTCCAGCGCCTCGATCGCGGCGAGATAGCGCAGACGCTGGCGCCACTCGCCGAAACTCATCCCCAGCTCACGAACGAATTGCCGGGCCAGCGTGCGTTCGCTGACATGCACTTGCAGCGCCCAATGCGCCAGCGGCTGATTGTTGCCCGGCTCGGCCTGCAAGGTTTCGAGGATCGCCAACAACCCCGGGCTACTCGCGTAGGGCAGATAACACTCATGCACCGGGGCCTGTTGCAGTTGATCGACCAACACTTGCGCCAGACGCTGGTCGGCATCGAGTTCGGGAATCTTCACGTCGCGGGCGGCGAAGTCTTTGAGAATCGCCTTGAGAATGTCGCTGATCGCCAGGGTGCAGGCGCGTTTCGGCAGTTCGGCACAGACCTTGGGGTCAAGGCACACCGCACGATAGTTGACCGGTTGATGGCTGTAGAAACTGTGCTCGACCTGCGGCGGCACCCACACCGCGTACTGCGGCGGCGACATGAAGCGACTGCCATCGACGTCCATGTGCAGCACGCCGTGCGCCGCGTATTCCAGCGTGCCCCACGGATGGCGATGCGGCGCAGCGTATTCATGGGCGTTGAAGTCGGCGTAGCGGAAGTACACCGCCGATGGCAGTTCGCTGAAATCCAGCAGATCGATGTGTTTGCTGTTCATGCTGTCCGGTTTCAGAGGCAGGTTGTCCGGTTCGCAGTATAGGCTTGCATCCAGACAAGGGATAATTGCCCTTCATCAACGTACTGGTTTCGACTCATGCAATACGCGTTTCCGCTGCTGGCGATTTTTATCTGGGCCGGCAATACCGTGATCAACAAACTGGCGGTCGGGGCAATTTTTCCCGCCGAGATCGGTTTCTATCGCTGGCTGCTCGCCGGTTTGCTGTTCACCCCGTTCATGCTCAAGGCGGTGATCGCGCACTGGCCGCAGATCCGCCCGAACCTGGGCAAGATTTTCATTCTCGGCGTACTCGGCATGGCGGTGTATCAGAGCCTCGCCTACTTCGCTGCGACTCTGACCACGGCGACCAACATGGGCATCATCCTGTCGCTGATGCCGTTGATGTCGCTGGCCATGGCGATCATCAGCCTTGGTCAGCGCCTGACCGCCGGCGCGTTGGTCGGTGCCGTGTTGTCGTTTGCCGGTGTGCTGGTGGTGGTCTCGTCCGGCAGCCTCGGCGCGTTGCTGCAGCACGGCGTGAATATGGGTGATGCGATGATGTTGATCGCCACTCTGGCCTATGCGATCTACAGCACTTTGCTGAAAAAATGGCAGCTGCGCCTGCCGCCGCTGGTGTTGCTGTATTTGCAGGTGCTGGTGGCGATTGTCGTGTTGTTTCCACTGTATGCCGCTTCGCCGAAGACCGGGCTGACCCTGCAGAACATTCCGCTGGTGCTGTATGCGTGTCTGCTGGCGTCGATGCTTGCGCCGCTGGCGTGGATGCAGGCGGTGCAGCGTCTGGGGCCGAGCCGCACGACGTTGTTTTTCAATCTGCTGCCGTTGATTACTGCGCTGATTGCGGCGGTGGTGTTGAAGGAACAACTGGCGATGTATCACCTGGTGGGCGGGTTGTTGACGTTGGGCGGGGTGATTCTGTCCGAGCGTTGGACCACCGTGTTGGGCCGCCGGATCAGCATTGCCTGATCCGGCCTCTTCGTCGGAACGCCGCCCGGAGACAAGCTCGCTCCCACAGGTGACCGCATTCCTTCTGTTGGAATGCATTCGAATGTGGGAGCGAGCTTGCTCGCGAAGAACGATAACGCGGTCTGACTGTTAAACCCCGGCAGCCTCAAGCCGCGCCGCATGCTCGACAAACAGTCGCACCGGATCCGCACCCTTGCCGACCAGCCCCAGTGACTGATTGACGATATCGAAGTGATCCAGCGGATAGTCGTCACCAATCACCGTACCCAGATGCGAGCTGTAGCGCCCGACCATCCCATCGCACTGCCCCGGCTCACGCACGAAGGTTTTCGCAAACAAGCGACAGCTGCGATTGGTCCCATCAAACAAATTCCCGCCGCGATCAGTCTTGCCCGGCTGCAACGTTCCCGACCATGAGTAATAACGTACGCCATTGACCTCTTCCGGCCCGTGCCCGCCCCAGGTGTCAGGCAAGCCCTGTGGATAACGCTGATTGAACAGCGCCACGCCCGCAGTGGTCAGCGACTGGTGTGAGGCGTGAATATCCACCGGCAGTTTCGGCCCGCTATAACCGGTCTCCAGTAACGCCATCAGCCACCCGATAAAACGCAGCAATGCTTCAAGAAGGCGTCCCTTGGCACTGTCCGCCGGGTAATGTTTCGCCAGGTAGTCCGCCAGTTCCGAGCCATGATTCGGTCCGGCCACCGACGTGACCGACGCCACCAGATCCGGCCGTTTCGCCGCCGCATAGCGCGCCGTCAGCGAACCCTGACTGTGGCCGAACAGGTTGACCTTTTGCGCCCCGGTCTCACGCAGAATCTCATCGATCCGCGCCAGCAACTGCTCGCCGCGCACCTCTGTGGAATTGAGCGGCGATACCTGCACCGCAATCACCGTCGCACCACTCCGGCGCAATGCCTTGATGATGCCGTACCAATACGGATAGAGGACCAGCCGGATAAACCCGAGCATGCCGGGCACCAGCACCAGTGGATAACGCGTCGACATGGGCAAACATCCTTGTGGTCGGTGTGTGGATGCAAGGCGTGCAAAACGCCCGCCAAGCATCCTCCCTGATGATGACAACTCAACGACCAGCCTACTTCAGGCCCACCACCCCCGCCACAATCAGCCCTACCGAAAGCAGTTTGACCAGAGTCAGGCTCTCGCCCAGCAGAGCAAAACCGAGGAACACAGTGCCCAGTGAGCCAATCGCCGTCCAGATCGGGTAGGCGATGCTCACCGGCAGTTCGCGCATCGCCAACGTGAGGAAGTAGATCCCGCCGACCGCCGCAATCACCGTGATCAGCGAGGGCCAGAGCCGGGTGAAACCTTCGGCGTACTTCATGCCCATGGCAAAAGTTACTTCAAACCCGGCGGCGATCAGCAGGAACAGCCAGGCCACCTAAAACACTCGCGCTAGGTCGAGCAGGCGCTGCTCGGCCTCCGCCACCGACACCGCGAAAGTGCGCTCGGCGGACTCTTCGCCCTCGGCCGCGACCACAGTGACGTCGTTGATACCGATGAACCCCAGCGCCGTGCGCAACCATGGATCGGCGTGGTTCAAGGCTTCCAGTTCACCGCCCGGACCGAAGCCAAAACCGCCGCGACTGGTGACGATCAAGGCTTTCTTGCCCTGCAACAAAGGCGTGTACTGGGCGACACCGTTGTCCAGCGTGTGATCGAAGGTCAGGCCCAGACGCACGATCTGATCGACCCAGGCCTTTAGGCCGCTGGGGACACTGAAGTTGTACATCGGTGTGGAAATCAGCAGCAGGTCATGCTCGAACAACTCGCCGACCAATTGATCGCTCAATGCCAGATCGGCCTGCATCGACAATGGACGCGCCTCAGGCTGTGGATAAAACGCTGCAGCGACAAAGGCTTCGTTGACCGCCGGAATCAATGCCCGCCCGACCTCGCGGCGATTCACTTGCGCCTGCGGATGGCGCACCTGCCAGGCGCTGAGAAAATGTTCCGCCAAGCGTCGCGAGTGAGAGCGGTCAGCACGAGGGCTGGCATGGATCGCAAGAATTTTGCTCATCTGAAACTCCTTGAGGCTAGACTTTGATTGCTGTGTCGCTGCAGATTGCGGGCTGCACATCGTTGCCTCAAATGAGCAAAAATCAGTCTGGATGAATTCATTTCATCCGTGGAGCGTTTCAATGTTCGCCTCGCTGCCTCTCACCGCCCTGCGCGCCTTTGAATCGGCATCACGATTGCTGAGCTTCAAGGCTGCCGCCGAAGAGCTGTCGGTCACGCCGACCGCCATTTCTCATCAGATCCGCTCGCTGGAAGACTGGCTCGGCGTCGCGTTGTTCGAACGTCTGCCGCGCCAGGTGCGCCTGACCGAGGGCGGCGAACGCCTGTTTCGGAGTCTGCACGGCGCGTTGCTGGACGTGGCGCAAAGCGTCGATACCCTGCGCCCGCAGCGCAACGCCAGCACGCTGACGCTATCGACCACCGCCGCCTTCGCCGCGCTGTGGCTGGTGCCGCGCCTCGGGCGATTTTATGCCCAGCATCCGAACATCAACGTGCGCCTCGATACCCACTGCGAAGTCATCGATCTGCACCAGGACGCCAGTGTCGATCTGGTTTTGCGCTACAGCCTCGACGACTACCCGAACCTGTATGGCGTGTGCCTGTTCGATGAATCGTTCGGCGTTTACGGCTCGCCCGAGCAAGTAGCGCTGGCCGCGCGGCGTACACCGACGTTGATCAGCGTGCGTTGGCACAACTCGAAACTGTATGCCCATGGCTGGGAGGCATGGTGCGCCAAGGCCAGTGAACACTGGTTGAACCAGCAACCAGCCAACCGCGAATACGATGAAGAACACTACGCCTTGCAAGCAGCAATCGCCGGACAAGGATTGGTGCTGGCGAGCAACATTCTGGTCTCGGAAAACGTCGCCAGTGGTTTGCTGCTGCCGTACAAGGGTGAGGTTCAAGTCGATGGTGCCGGGTACAGCGCGTTGTGCGTGCCGGGGCGCGAGCGGCATCCGCCGGTGCGGGCTTTTTTCACCTGGTTGCGGGAGGAAGCGCAGCTCTCGGGACTGGTCCCAAGGTCGCCGCAAATCGCATAAAACTTTTTGCAACGCTCATGACTCACAGCTTAGGTAGCGACCGCGTCCGCAGAACGCGGCGACAATCGGATTAGCCTCCAGGAGATCGAAATGAGCGACGACCTGCATCTGTCAGATGTTCAAACCTTGCGCGACCGTGCGCGCCAACATGTCGAGAACGGCGCCGTCACCGAGGGCTACAGCGCCGACCGTGAAGAGGTGCTGCGCTTGCTCAATGAATCGCTGGCCACTGAACTGGTCTGCGTGCTGCGCTACAAGCGCCACTATTTCATGGCCAATGGCGTGAAAGCCCATGTGGCCGCCGAAGAGTTTCTCGAACACGCCACCCAGGAAGCCCAGCACGCCGACCGTCTGGCCGAGCGCATCGTGCAGTTGGGCGGCGAGCCTGAGTTCAACCCCGACATGCTGTCGAAGATGTCCCACGCGCAATACGTGGCCGGGGAAACCCTGAAAGAAATGGTTTACGAAGACCTGGTGGCCGAGCGCATCGCCATCGACAGCTACCGCGAGATCATCCAGTACATCGGCGAGAAAGACCCGACTACCCGGCGTATCTTCGAAGATATTCTGGCGCAGGAAGAAGAGCATGCCGATGACATGGCCGACATCCTGAACGACCTGTAACCCTTCCAAACCTCTTTCGCGAGCAGGCTCGCTCCCACATTTGACCGCATCCACCAGAAGGAATGCGGTCGAGTGTGGGAGCGAGCCTGCTCGCGAAGAGGCCCTTACGGGCACCGACTATTTAGTCGGTTTGACGGTGACCGGCGCCTTGCCCGACTTCATCTGCTCCAGCAACGGCGCACACTGATTCGGCTCGCCACCACTCGGCGCCACCAGCGCCAACAGCCCCGCCGCTGGTGCTGCAATCACACCCAACGCAACCATCCCTGCCCCGCGCAACATCAGCGGCACAGCCTTCACGCCAGCATCCGGCTTGATGAACTTGCCACGC
Organism: Pseudomonas sp. 43A; assembly: GCF_013363935.1. Classification (NCBI taxonomy): domain Bacteria; kingdom Pseudomonadati; phylum Pseudomonadota; class Gammaproteobacteria; order Pseudomonadales; family Pseudomonadaceae; genus Pseudomonas; species Pseudomonas sp. 43A. The sequence goes on along the minus strand of NZ_CP054880.1, from coordinate 944,836 downwards.
ACATACAGCGGCGAGCGCAGGGAAATCAACCGCCAGCCCTTGGATTCCGGCGTCACCGTCAGATCCAGTTGCTCGGTGGCCATGTTCGCGGTGCCGTCGATATAAATGATCGCGTTCTCGGTATCGAAGACAAACAGCTGCGTCGTTGCCAGGCCGGTCTTGATGTCGAAGTCCGCCGCTGCGCAGTTGATCTTCACTTCCTTGTCGCCAAAGATCTTGCCGACCACATAGTTACCGACGTTGAGCCCGGCCAGTTCCATCAGCTCACGACTGATCGCGCCATCGTTGATCAGCATCTTCAATTTGCCGTTGGCACCGCCCAGCAGCTTGGCGACCGAGTTGCCGCGCCCGCTGATATCGGCGTCGCCATTGAGCTCACCGAAACTGGTCTTCATTGGCTCAAAGGTCGGGAACAACTCCTTGAGCTTGAAGCGGCGCGCGGTCAGTTTGGCGCGGCCCTCCAGCGGTTCGGTGCGACCGTTGAGGCGAATCTGTGCATCGAGATTGCCGCCGGCCACACCGAAGCGCAGAGGCTCCAGGCTCAGTTCGCCGTCGTTGAGTTTCAGGTGGGTATAGAGGTCGTTGAACGGCAGTTTTTCGCTGTGGACGATGCGCTTGCCGGTGAACTCGACGTCGGCATCCATCGCGCGCCAGCGGTCAGTCTTGAACTCCTCTACCGGCAGCACTTTGTCCGCCGGTTGCTTGCTCTCGCCGCCGCGGGCCTTTTGCTTGTCATTGGAGTCGGCGCCGATCAGTGGTGCGAGGTCAGCGAACAGCAGTTGATTGGAGAGCAACGCGCCGCTGAGCTTTGGCCGTGGCTGGCTGGCAACGTAGGTCAGGTCGCCATGAATGTCACTGCTGCCGATCTTGCCGTTGAACTGCTCGTAGGTGAATTTCGCCCCGGCCGCGTCATGCAGCTTGGCGATCAAATGGCCGTCGGTAGCGTACGGCGGCGTGTCCGGCAGAGTCACGCCGGTTAAAGGATAGAGATTGCCGAGGCTGGCACCGGCCAGTTTCAAGCGCAGATCGAGGGCGCCGAGATTGAGCGGATCGGTCAGCGTGCCGGCGAGTTCGATGCTGGTGTCGCCGATCTTCGCCTGCGCCTGCAATGGAAAGGGCTTGCTCGCGTCCTGCAAGGCGAGCAGCCCGCCGATCTTGCCTTGGCCGGTAAGGTTCTGGCCGTGGTACTGGCCTTTGACCTTCAAGGCAAACGCATAATCCTGTGGTGCGCCGCCCTTGTCCTGCGCGGTTTTCGCCGCTTTGGCACCGACGATGTCGCTGTACGGAATCGGCTTGCCCAACGGATCGATCAGCACATCGAGATTGGTCTTGAGCGTTTGATCGTCGAGGGTGACATGGCCCTTGTCGAAACCGATGGCGCCGATGTCGACGACCCAATTCGACGGCTCAGCGTTCGGGTCTTTCGGATCGAACTTGAACGTCCAGTTGGCGCGGCCATCGGCCAGGCGCTGCAACTCGGCGTTCGGTTCGGTCAGGTCAATGCGCGGAATCACCACCCGTTGCGCCAGCAATGCCAGCGGTGAGATACGCAGCTCAACGCGTTTGAGCGTGACCATCTGCGGTTTCTTCGACCAGTCCGGGTTGCCCAGGCTCAAGTCCTCGGCGACCACATGCGGCCACGGCACCCACGCACGCCAGCCGCCCTCGTCGGGTTCGCGCTGCCAGATCACCGCGAGGTTGCCGTTGATAGCAAACGGTCGGTGCAGTTCTTCCGAGACTTTGGCGTTGAGCGGCGGTTTGATCCGGTTCCAGTCGAAGAACACGATGATCAACACCAGCACGGCCAGTAGCAGCACGAGGATGGCGAAGGTCCAGCTGAAGATTTTTCCAGTGCGCGTCATGCACAAAGCTCCTGATCACGACCGCACGCACAAACTGCGGCGTACGGCTGAAACGGCGGGCCAAAGCGGCCCTCATGAAATCTACGACTGGCAAACCAGCCGCAGGTTTAATCGAAAGGTCGATTAAGGCGCAAAAAGTCGCGCGAAATCTGACCGATCAGTCGAACAGTGTTACCGCGACCCGCACTTTTGCGAGGCGCGAGTGAGTCGGAAATACCCACCTCGGTGCAAAACCGCTGCTCTGAAAGGCCCGATCTAGAGCCTCCCGGCAGAACAATCAATTCTGTTGATTATTACCATTGCGTTTATGAACTTTTATATCGACTTATCGAGAGTAGCATTGCCCTCGTACCCACTTTATCGCCCTCCCAAGGAGCAACCCATCATGAAACGCCAATTACTGCTTAGTCTTACCCTCTCGATGCTGGCCAGCACGGCGTTCGCCCTGCCGGCTGCCGACCAGGCCACTCCACAAGTAAAAGACAGCCACTCGGTGTTCAGCCAAACCCTCGCCGAAGATGGCTATGACAAAACGCCACAAGGTCAGACCCTGGCTGAAGATGGTTACGACAAAACCCCACAGGGTCAGTCGGTAGCAGAAAACGGTCGCAATCGTCTGGAAGAAAAAGGTCTGGTCGAAGACGGCTACGACAAAACTCCACAAGGTCAGGCTGTCGCTGAAAACGGTCGCAACCGCCTCGAAGAAAAAGGTCTGGTTGAAGACGGCTACGACAAAACCCCACAAGGCCAGGCGGTTGCCGAAGGTGGTGGTGACCGTGTGATCGAACGCAACAGCGCTGTGAGCTGAGCCCATGGTGGCCCAGAAAAAAAGCCCAATCGACGGATTGGGCTTTTGACTTTTCAGGTTTTGGTAAACGCCCCGTAAAAACCCTCGCTTTACTGCCCCGCCGTTCGACGCCGATAAAGCCGATTTGCTAGAGTGCGGCGCTTGTCTTGCCGAAGAAACCACCTTGCGATGCTGCCCCGCGCCGAACAGAAACAACAGACCCGCAACGCCCTGATGGACGCTGCCCGCCACCTGATGGAAAGCGGCCGAGGATTCGGCAGCCTGAGCCTGCGCGAAGTGACCAAAACCGCCGGGATCGTGCCCACCGGTTTTTACCGGCATTTTGCCGATATGGATGAGCTCGGTTTGGTGCTCGTCAGCGAAGTCGGCCAGACCTTCCGCGAAACCATTCGCCTGGTGCGGCACAACGAATTCGTCATGGGCGGCATTATTGATGCTTCGGTGCGGATCTTCCTCGACGTGGTCAGCGCCAATCGCTCGCAATTCCTGTTTCTGGCGCGTGAGCAGTACGGCGGTTCGCTGCCGGTGCGTCAGGCGATCGGTCGCTTGCGCGAGAACATCAGTTCCGACCTGGCGGCTGACCTGAAGCTGATGCCCAAGCTGCAGCACCTGGACGCCGCCGGCCTGAGCGTAATCGCAGACTTGATCGTCAAGTCGGTGTTTGCCACCCTCCCGGACATCATCGACCCAACCGCTGAAGCCCTGCCGGAGCATCTGACGCCGCAGGCGAAGATCACCCAGCAGTTGCGCTTCATCTTCATCGGGCTCAAGCACTGGCAAGGGCTGGGCAGTACCGAGTAACTCCCCTCTTCCCGCCACACCACAAATCCCCTGTAGGCCTTCGCCTGCTCGCGATGGCGGTCTATCAGTCAAATAGTTGCCTGACACACTGCTATCGCGAGCAGGCTCACTCCTACAAAGGTGCGGCGCATCGGCCTCCATTTGGTGCATTAAAAAATCTTCACGCACCAAAACCTTCCATATTCCCGCAACATCTTGAAACATCCACTACGCTCCGACAGGGATTTCCTACATCTCGTCCGATTGGCAAGGCCCTTGCTCTAGCCAGAGTATTGTCCATAGCTGGAAGCTTTCCGATGCTGGTGATTCACCGCAGAATCGACCCTCAACCCGTCTGGGCCGCCGAGTTGCACCTGACCTTCGAAGCTCGGAGCAAAAGCCGTCTGCGCTGTTTCAGTGCCGAGGGCGAAGACGTCGGGTTGTTTTTGGAGCGCGGTCAGCCGCCGCTGTTCGATGGCGAATGTCTGCAAGCCGAAGACGGCCGCATCGTCCGCGTCTGCGCCCGCCCCGAGCAACTGCTGCACGTCACCTGCGCCAATGCTTTCGAGCTGACTCGCGCCGCTTATCATTTGGGTAATCGCCACGTTGCGTTGCAGGTAGGCGATGGGTGGCTGCGTCTGCTCGACGATTACGTGCTCAAAGCGATGCTCGAACAACTGGGCGCGCAGGTCCAAGCCATCGAGGCGCCGTTCCAGCCGGAACACGGTGCCTACGGCGGCGGTCATCACCATTCACGCCACGGCGACGAAGACTTCAATTACGCGCCGAAACTCCATCAGTTCGGCGTACGCCTGTGAATCCGGCCTGGGCGCTGCTGCGCCTGGCCAGTCCGCAATTGCCGATTGGCGGCTACAGCTATTCGCAAGGTCTGGAAATGGCTGTGGATAACGGCCGCGTCAACAACCCGGACAGCGCGCGGCGCTGGATCAGTGATCAGTTGCTGCTGAATCTGTCGCGCTTTGAGGCGCCGTTGTTGCTTGCGCATTGCCAAGCGGCGGCGGATGAAAACTGGAGCGAGTTGCTGACCCACTGTGAGAGCCACCGCGCCAGCCGCGAGACCCGCGAGTTGCATCTGGAGAGTCGGCAGATGGGCTATTCGTTGCAGCAGTTGCTCAACGGCTTGCCGGAACTCGACGCGCCGGCCCGCGATTTTCTCGATCAATGCACTGAACCGCATCTGGCCCTGTGCTGGGCACTGGCCGCGCGCGCCTGGGGCATCAGCCCGCAGGACGCCCTCGCCGCGTGGCTGTGGAGCTGGCTGGAAAACCAGCTCGCCGTATTGATGAAAACCCTGCCGCTGGGCCAGCAGGCCGCCCAGCGCCTGACCAGCGAACTGCTGCCGCTGCTGCAACAAGCACAGCAGGACGCCAGCCGAATCAACCCCGAACACATGGGCAGCGCCGCGTTCGGTCTGTCCCTGGCGTGCATGGCCCATGAGCGCCAGTACAGCCGCCTCTTCCGTTCTTAGGAGAAACACTCGATGAACACACAACCTCTGCGCGTCGGCATCGGCGGCCCGGTCGGTTCCGGCAAAACCGCGTTGACCCTGGCTCTGTGCCTGGCCTTGCGCGAGCGCTACAACCTTGCCGTGGTCACCAACGACATCTACACCCGCGAAGACGCCGATTTTCTGGTGCGCAACGAAGCCCTCGCACCGGAGCGGATCATCGGTGTGGAAACCGGTGGCTGCCCGCACACGGCGATCCGTGAAGACGCCTCGATCAACCTGGAAGCGGTCGATCAACTGAACCGGCGTTTTCCGGGGCTCGATCTGATTCTGGTGGAATCCGGCGGCGACAACCTGTCGGCGACCTTCAGCCCGGAACTGTCCGATCTGACCATCTATGTGATCGACGTCTCGGCCGGCGACAAGCTGCCGCGCAAGGGCGGGCCGGGGATCTGCAAATCCGACCTGCTGGTGATCAACAAGATCGACCTGGCGCCGCTGGTTGGCGCCTCGCTGGAGATGATGGACAGCGACACAAAACGCATGCGCAACGGCAAGCCGTTCGTCTTCAGCAACCAGAAAACCGGTCAGGGCCTTGAGCAAATCATCGCCTTCATCGAACGCCAGGGCCTGCTGACCGCAGCCTGATTCACTGATCAACAAGGAAGCTTATCCATGACACTCAAACGTATTCTTGGCGCCGTGGCGCTGTTGCTGACCCCGGCATTGGCCTTCGCACACCCGGGGCATGGCGACAGTGGTTTGATCGCCGGTATCAGCCACCCGATCGGTGGCCTCGACCATTTGTTGGCGATGATTGCTGTTGGGTTGTGGGCAGCGCAGCAGCAAGGCGCTGCGCGTTGGGCGCTGCCCTGCACGTTTGTCGGCACCATGTTGATTGGCGGCCTGCTCGGGTTTGAAGGGCTGGAACTGCCGGCGCTGGAAAGCGGGATTGCCGCGTCGGTGCTGGCGTTGGGTCTGGCGGTAGCGCTGGCGGTGCGTCCACCGTTGGTCATGGCGGTGGTGGCGACGGCGGTGTTTGCGTTGTTCCACGGTGTGGCGCATGGCTTGGAGCTGCCGGACATGAGCAGTCCATGGGCGTATGCGGCGGGTTTCGTGGTCGCGACAGCAGCGCTGCATGCAGCGGGTTATGCCGTGGTGCGTTTTCTGCCTCAGGCGGCTGCACCGTTGGTGCGCCTTGCAGGTGCGGCTTCGGCGGCGACTGGTGTTTGGTTGCTCGCAGGCTAGTTTTTATTGTCTGAACTGGCCCCTTCGCGAGCAAGCTCGCTCCCACATTGGATTTGTGGCATCCACAAAACCTGTGGGAGCGAGCTTGCTCGCGAAGGCGGCCGATCAGACGCCGCATCTCTGATGCCGGTCTCTCTGCTACCATGTCGCGCAATCGCCCCAGCCCGTGACGACGTCCGCCCATGCCCCACGCTTCCCGCTCCACCTCCCTGCCTGAATTGACCGCCCTGTTCGGCGACGTGCAACAGCACTTCGTCAACGTGATCGTGCCGCTCTGGCAAGGCCCGGGCTGGAATGCCGACATGGCATTGCCCTACGAGGCGCTGGACGCCGCGCATCAGCCGCTGCCACCGCAGCGCTATCGGGCGATGGCCTGTGCGCGGCAGCTGTATCTGTTTTCAAGCCTGATCGGGGTTGTGGATAACGCTGAGGTTCGTGCCGCGGCGCTGTTCCGCTCCTTGCAACAGCACTTTCATGACGCCGAGCATGGTGGCTGGTTCTACAGCATCGATGCGCAGGGCAAGCCGCTGGATCAGCGCAAGGATCTCTACACCCACGCCTTTATCCTGTTTGCCTGCGCGCATTACTGGGCAAAGTCCCGCGACCCGCTGGTCGAGTCGACGTTGAATGCAGCACTGGAAATCATCGGCCGATGCTTTGCCACCGGCGATGGCTTGTACGAAGCCTGTCTGGAACGCAACTGGATGACCCTGCAAACCGGGCCACTACAGAACCCGTTGATGCACCTGGCCGAAGCTTTCCTCGCTACGCTTGCCGTTCGTGAAGATGCCCAGACGCAGAAGGCATTGCTGGAGTTATGCACAGCCATGCACAAGCAGTTCGTCGATCCGCAATATGGTGTGTTGATGGAAAAGCCGCTTGGCGCTGTGGATAACTGGTATGAGCCGGGGCACCAGTTCGAATGGTATTTCCTGCTGGAGTCGTCGCCGTTGCTGCGTGGTTCGAAACTGCACGCAGCGCTCGGCCGGGCGTTTGCGTTCACCGAGCAATACGGTGTGGTGCAGTCATCCGGCGCGGTACGGGCGATGCTTGATCTGGAAACGGATGGACGCCCGCGAGACTCGACTCAGCGGATCTGGGCTCAGGCGGAATATCTGCGCGCGCTGACGTTGCGTCAGGGCAGTGAGGCGGTGGTGCTGCGCCAGTTGCAGGCGTTGCAGCAGCGATTCCTGCATGCCGGTGGCTGGCATGAGTGCCGGGATGAGTTGGGCGAGGTTAGCCGTAAGGACATGCCTTCAACTACGCCGTATCACTTGGCGACTTGCTATAGCGGCATTGCTGAATATCTTCGCTGACTTATAGATCGCTTTCGCGAGCAGGCTCGCTCCCACAGGGGAACGCATTCCAAATGTAGGAGTGAGCCTGCTCCGGGCGGCGATCCGACGATTAGCCGTTATGCGGTCGCTAGGCGATCCACTTCTTGTCGCCGGTAAAGCTGATGGTCAGCCAGCGCGCCGCATCCGGCTTGCCCAGCTTCGCCGAAATCTCTTCGCGCAGCGCATCCAGCTGGCCGACATTGCTCAGCGCATAATCCGCCGGCAATACCACATGAATATCGATAAACCGCGCCCGCCCGTGCTTCTGCACGTACGACATGTAATCGTCGAAACCATGCTCGGTTTTCGCCGCGTCCATCACTTGGCGCACCTGATCATCCAGCGTATCCGGGGCAATCCCGAGCACATCGCGTAAGGCCGGTCCAAGGATCTTGAACGCCGGTGGCAACATGGTCAGCGCCAGCACGATCAGGATCAACGGGTCGACATACACCGCCCACTGGCCATAGCCCTGAGACTTGAGCAGCAGCGCCGCGAGAAAACTGATCAACAGGCCCACGGACAGCATCGCGTCCACCAGCCAGCTGATATTGTCGAACTGGATCAGGCTGGATTTGAGCTTGCGATTACGCTGCCGTACGTAGAAGAAGTAGGCGAATTCGACCACGGTAAACACCGCGGCATAAATGATCACCAGCCCCAACTCGATGTCGCGGCCACCGTTGATGATGCCGAACACGCCGTTGAGGAACGCGTAGATCGCGATCAACATCAGGAAGCTGCCTTCGATCAGCAGCACCATCGGCTCCAGGTGCCAGAAACCGAACTGGAAACGGTGATTGCTTTGCTTGGCGATCAGCTTGGCGGTGATCAGCATCAGAACTTTGATGAACGTTGCGATCAGCGAGAAAAAACCATCAAACAGGATGGATTGCGAACCTGAAACAAAACCGGTGACGATCCCGGCAATCGCCACGGCAAACATCAGAATGGTCGATTGTTTGAGCAGTGCCTGCTCACCTCGGTTACTCACTTTGACTCCTCGAAAACCTTGAAAACCGCAGGGTGCGGTGGGGTTGTTGCGAGGGGAGTTTACCTTATCGGAATTTATTGCCTGTGACGGCCCCTTCGCGAGCAAGCTCGCTCCCACATTTGATCGCGGTCTCATGTGGGAGCGAGCTTGCTCGCGAAGAACGATGACGCGGTGTCAGGCCTTATTCCGCTCAATGGCAAAACCGGCCCAGGTCTGGCTCACCGGCATCAATTCCAGGCTGTTGATGTTGATGTGCGCCGGCGCATTCATCACCCAGAAAATCGTCTCGGCGATGTCCTGCGGCTGGATCGGCTCGGCACCGGCGTAGGTCGCGTTGTAACGCTCCTGATCACCGGCGAAGCGCACCAGCGAGAACTCGCTTTCGCACAGACCCGGCTCGATGTTGCTGACGCGCACGCCGGTGCCCTGCAAGTCGCAGCGCAGGTTCAGCGAAAACTGTTTAACGAACGCCTTGGTCGCGCCATACACATGGCTGCCCGGATACGGATAATTACCGGCGATGGAGCCCAGGTTGACGATACCGGCGCCACGGCCATGGGCGATCAGGCGTGGCAGCAGCAAGCGCGTGGCGTACATCAGGCCTTTGACGTTGGTGTCGACCATGGTGTCCCAATCGTCCAGATCGCACTTCGGCGCCGGGTCCACGCCCAGCGCCAGGCCAGCGTTGTTGATCAGGCCACGCAGCTTGGCGAACGATGGCGGCAAGTTGGCAATCGCCTCCTCCATCGCCTTGCGATCACGCACATCGAGGACCAGACCGTGTACTTCGGTTTGCTTCGACAATTCGGCGCACAGGGCGCTCAGGCGTTCCTCACGACGGCCGGTCAGCACCAGTTTCCAGCCTGCCTCGGCAAAACGGCGGGCACAGGCTTCACCAAATCCGGACGTCGCGCCGGTGATAAACAGGGTGTTGGACATCGTGTTCTCCTTGCTTCGGCCGCCGGGGCAGCCCTTGGAATAGAAAATCAGCAGGCAGCATGCCCGCCCGCGCATTCACGGGCAACACCCACAAGCTGTACAAGAAACAACCAACCGCACCAACGCCATAGCCACCGTGGCCTGTAGCCATGTGCACGCATGTTATCCACAATCCCTTCCACAGTTTCCGGGGGCAAGTACAAACGCGCAAAGCCGCGCCACACAAGGCTTTGCGGGCGAAATAGAAAGTTTTTTGCTTGACCCTGAAGTGGCAGGTGTGCCGAACATGGCATTTTGCACGACTGACGCGTCAACGCAGTGATTACGCGAGGCCAGTAATTACGGCCCTCAGCGCAGTCTTTCCAGAGTTTAATCACAGACTTATCCACAGGCTTGCTCCCATCGAATTGCCTAAGAGACGATGCCCAGAAAAGGGTTGACAACGACGCCTTCAGCTTCCGTAAAAACGCTTGATCAAAAAACAACCACACACTTGAAGGCCACGTTTTACAAGGCCTGCAGCCAGATACACCCACGTTATTCACAGCCAGCTCCACAGTAACCGGGGACAAGTCAAAACTGTGGAAAAACAGCCATTTGCAGCGTCTATATGTCGCGCTTTGGCAGCTTCGGGAATTTGTTTTCCACAATTCTGGGATCTGGCGCAGAACAACTGTAGGAGTGAGCCTGCTCGCGATAGCGGTGTATCAGTCATCGGTAATGGCGAATAGGAAACCGCGATCGCGAGCAGGCTCACTCCTACAGGGGTTTGCGGTGGATTCAAGAGATAAAAAAACCCCGACATTTGCGTGTCGGGGTTTGTGGACAACTTGTGATTAATCAGTGCCCGCCCAGATAGGCGTTACGCACCTCCTCGTTCACCAACAGCTCTTTACCTGTACCGGTAAGGCGAATCTCTCCGTTGACCATCACATACGCGCGGTCCGACAGCTTCAGCGCATGGTTGGCGTTCTGCTCGACCAGAAAAATGGTCATGCCGGTTTTCGCCAATTCGCGCAGGGTCGCAAAGATCTGCTTCACCACAATCGGCGCCAACCCGAGGCTCGGCTCATCTAGCAGCAACAGCTTCGGCCGGCTCATCAACGCCCGGGCAATGGCGAGCATCTGCTGCTCACCACCGGACATGGTCATCGCTCGCTGGGTACGCCGCTCTTCAAGCCGTGGGAACAGCGTAAACATGCGCTGCATGTCCTCTTTGGCGTACTTGTCGCCAATCGGGATCGTGCCCATCAGCAGGTTTTCCTCGACGGTCATGTCGGGGAACACCCGCCGCCCTTCCGGCGACTGCGCAATGCCGTTGGAGGCGATGTAGTGCGAAGACTTGTGGGTAATGTCGACGCCTTGATAGAGAATCTGCCCGCTCGCCGCCCGTGGCTGACCGAAGATCGACATCAGCAACGTCGATTTACCGGCACCGTTGGAGCCGATCAGGCTGACGGTTTCCCCTTCGTTGATCTGCAGCGAAACACCTTTGAGTGCCTGGATCGGGCCATAGAACACGTCGAGGTCTTTGAGTTCGAGGATCGGTTGCGTCATACCAGCTCCTCTTCGTCGGCGCCCAGGTAGGCGGCAATCACTTTCGGGTCGTTGCGAATGGCTTCAGGTCCGCCTTCGGCAATGACGATGCCGTGGTCCAGCACCACGATGTGGTCGGAAATACTCATAACCATGCCCATGTCGTGTTCGATCAGTACCACGGTCAGATCGTGCTCGTCGCGCAGCAGCCGGATCATCGCGCTCAGCGCTTCGGTTTCCTGAGGGTTGAGGCCGGCGGCCGGTTCGTCGAGGCAGATGATCTGCGGCCGCGTGCACATGGCTCGGGCAATCTCCAGACGGCGTTGCTGACCGTACGAGAGCTCACCGGCGAGACGGTTGGCGCAGTCGACCAGATCGACCACTTCCAGCCAATAGAACGCGCAGTCCAGCGCATCGCTTTCGGCCTTGCGATAGCCCTTGGTATTGAGGATGCCGGCAAGCATGTTGCGGTTGACCCACATGTGCTGGGCCACCAGCAGGTTTTCCAGCACCGACATCTCCTTGAACAGGCGAATGTTCTGGAAGGTACGGGCCAGACCTGCACGGTTTACCAGGTGCGTACCGCCGAACATCTTGTAGTACATGCGGCTGAGGAAAGATTTCGGCGAGACAAAATCCGTCGGTTTGAACGACTCGCCCAGCAACTGGATGACGTTGGTCTGCTGGCCGCGCACGTTGAGTTCGATCTTGCCGCCGGAGGCTTTGTAGAACCCGGTCAGGCAGTTGAACACCGTGGTCTTGCCGGCGCCGTTGGGGCCGATCAGGGCGAAGATCGAGTTGCGTTTGACCTTCAGGCTGACATCACTCAGCGCCTTGATGCCACCGAAATGCATCATCAGTTTTTCGACAGAGAGTACGACTTCACTCATGGCGCAGTCCTCTCATAGTGAATGGCACCTTTGCGTGGAGTGACCCCGGTACGGCTGATGCGGATCAGCCCGCGTGGTCGCCAGATCATCATCAATACCATCAGGATGCCGAACAACAGCACGCGATATTCCGCGAAGCCGCGCAGCAGTTCAGGAGCGACAGTCAGCACGAATGCAGCGATCACCACACCGATGGTCGAGCCCATCCCGCCGAGCACAACGATGGCGAGGATCAGTGCCGATTCGAAGAAGGTGAACGAGGTCGGGTTGACGAAGCCTTGGTAGGTCGCGAAAAACACCCCGGCGAGACCTGCGGTCGACGCACCGATGGTGAACGCCGAGAGCTTGACCAGCACGTGGTTGAGCCCCATCGAACGGCAAGCGATTTCATCTTCACGCAGAGCTTCCCAAGCGCGGCCGACCGGCATTTTCACCAGACGATGCTTGATGTACAGCACGGCCAACACCACGAGGAACAACACTGCGTAGATGAAGTAGTACTTCACGTCCGGGTTGTAGGCGATACCGAAGAACTCATGAAACGGCACCCCGCCATCCTTCGCCCGCTTGCCGAACTCCAGACCGAAGAACGTCGGCAGCGGCGCCGGCATGCCGTTCGGGCCACCAGTCAGCGACAACCAGTTGTTGAGGATCAGGCGAATGATTTCACCGAAGCCCAGGGTCACGATCGCCAGGTAATCGCCATGCAGACGCAACACCGGGAAACCGAGGATGCAGCCGGCCAGCCCGGCAGTGATCGCCGCCAGCGGGAGTACGGTCCAGAAACCCAGACCGAGGTATTGATAACCCAGCGCCAGACCGTAGGCACCAATGGCGTAGAACGCCACGTAACCGAGGTCGAGCAGACCGGCCAGACCGACCACGATGTTCAGCCCCAGCCCCAGCAGCACGTAGATCAACCCGAGGATGACCACGCCCAGCAGATAGGAGTTGGAGACAAACGGCACGATGATCGCCAGCACAATCAGCAGCGGGATGATCCAGCGCAGCGAGGATTTGTGATCGGCAGGCAACACATGCACACCGGAACCGGTGCTCTCGAATCCGTCGAGAATTTTCAGGCCCTTGGGCGTTTGCAGGAACAGGCTGAGGGCAAAGCGGCCAATCATGACAATGCCGATGATCCAGGCCACGCGGGTCGGTTCGAGGTTGAAGCTGTAACCCTCGAGCACAACGCCGACAATCGGTCCGAAAACGATCAGGGCAATCAGGCCGGCAAGAATCGCCTCAACCAGGCTTTTTTTGATATCGATGGATTTTTGAGTGGTTGAAGACATCGCTTACACCTTCGACACAAGAGGACGGCCCAACAGGCCCTGCGGCCGGAAGACCAGAACAAGTACGAGCAGCGAGAAGCTGAACACGTCTTTGTAGTCGGAGTTGACCAGACCGGAGAACAGCGACTCGGAAATGCCGAGGATGATCCCGCCGAGCATTGCCCCAGGCAATGAACCGATTCCGCCGAGTACCGCTGCGGTAAACGCCTTGATGCCGATAATGAAGCCGGCATAGAAGTCGAAGGTGCCGTAGTTCATGGTGATCAACACGCCGGCCAGCGCCGCCATGGCTGCACCGATGATGAACACATAGGAAATGACCCGATCGGTATTGATACCAAGGATCGAAGCCATCTTGCGGTCTTGCTGGGTCGCACGGCACATGCGTCCGAGCTTGGTGTACTTGATGACGTAGGTCAGCAGGCCCATGCCGACGAATGCGGCCACCAGAATGAAGACTTTGGTGTAGGTCAGTTGCACGAAACCGGTACCGATGTCGACACGCCACGCCCCGCTCAGCAGGGTTGGCACGCCCTGTTGTTTGGCGCCTTGAGCGATCTGTGCGTAGTTTTGCAGAATCAGGGAGATACCGATGGCGCTGATCAACGGAGCCAGTCGGGTGGAGTTGCGCAGGGGTTTGTAAGCGACTCGCTCGATGACCCAGCCATACACCGCCGTGATCACGATGGTGAAAATCAGGGTGCCGAGCATCAGCAGCGGGAAGGATTCAATACCGAAGTACGCCAGCAGAGCCAGACTGATTGCCGCCAGGTAAGCGGAAATCATGTAAACCTCGCCGTGGGCGAAGTTGATCATGCCGATGATGCCGTAGACCATTGTGTAGCCGATGGCGATCAGGCCATAGACCGACCCGAGGGTCAGGCCGTTGACCAGTTGCTGCAGGAAAATACCATCCATAACGCAATCTCACGCAGTGAGAACCTGCACACCCGAGGTGTGCGGTTCTTCTAGGAAAAATACAGATTTACGTCGGAGCAATGTCAGAGCGCGTCCAGAAAAACCAACCGGCCCTTGTGGGAGCGAGCTTGCTCGCGAAAGCGGTGTATCAGCTACCGTTTATGGCGACTGACACCCCGTATTCGCGAGCAAGCTCGCTCCCACAGGGGATCGTGGGTTAACTGATCGCGTCAGCCCTTACTTCTGTTTTTCCAGCTGGTGATATTTGCCGTCCTTGTCCCACTGGTAAACCACGTAGTCGGAGACTTTCAGGTCGCCCTTGGAGTCCCAGGTTTTTTCACCCATGACGGTTTTCACCGGATTTTTCTTCAGCCAGGCTGCAGCCTCTTCGCCCTTGTTGGACTTGGCGCCGTTGAATGCGGCAGCCAGGGTCTGCACCGAAGCGTAGGCGTACAGGGTGTAGCCCTCAGGCTCGGTACCGGCCTTGCGGAAAGCGTCTACCACGGTCTTGCTGTCTGGCAGCAGGCGTGGGTCGGCGCCAAAGGTCATCAGCACGCCGTCGACGAATTGCGGGCCACCGGCGGTGGTCACCAGTTCGTCAGTCACGATGCCGTCATCGGACATGAACTTGACGTCCTTCAGGCCTTGTTCACGCAGTTGGCGAACCAGCGGGCCGGCCTCCGGGTGCAGACCGCCGAAGTAGACGACGTCGGCGCCAGCGCCACGGATCTTGGTGACGATGGTGCTGAAGTCTTTTTCGCCACGAGTCAGGCCTTCGTACAACACAGGCGTCACGCCGCGCTTGACCAGTTGTGCCTTGGTGGCATCCGCCAGGCCCTGGCCGTAGGTGTCTTTGTCGTGCAGCACGACGACTTTCTTGCCCTTGAGCACATCAACGATGTAGTCGCCGGCCACAATGCCTTGCTGGTCGTCACGCCCGCACATACGGAACATGGCGCTGAGACCACGCTCGGTGACTTGCGGGTTGGTCGAACCCGGGGTGATCGCGATGATCCCGGCTTCGTCGTAGATTTCCGAGGCGGGAATGGTCGAAGAGGAGCAGAAGTGCCCGACCACACCAGCGACTTTCTGGTTGGTGAGGTCCTTGGCGACCGTCACGGCCTGCTTCGGCTCGCAGGCGTCATCGCCTTTGACCAGGACGATTTTTTCCCCGTTGACGCCGCCCGCCGCGTTGACCGCGTCAGCCGCCGCCTGTGCACCCTTCATGTACTGCTCGCCAAATGCCGCGTTGGCGCCCGTCATTGGACCCGCTACACCGATTTTCACATCAGCTTGAGCAAACGCAGAAACACCCAACGCAGTAGCCACTGCGAGGGCCAGAAAGCCTTTCTTGTAAAACGTCTGGGACATGAGGTGGTGCTCCAAGGTTTTTTTTAGTTGGCACTGCGACTTCACTTCAATGAATGCTCTGAGCAAGGGCCGTGCCATCGGTTTTTTATTCTTCAAAAAGTCGCTGCTTTCTTGTTATTTCGACTGTTTCGTTCCCATTTTCATTGGGCGTGCAACCGTCTAAACCGCGGAAGGTGAAACCATTTATTTTTTCAGGCGCAACCCGCACGCGCCATCATTGCAACCGCGGCGCCAAACGACGTGCAACCAGCCTGTAACAGCCCGCGTCACCGAACTGCACACTGCTGGTGCGGGACTGCTACAACCCGCACCATTACAGGCTAGTCGCTGCATCGAAAAGCGCCGCTTCCGGCAACATATTTCAACACTCAAATCACGATGCGCAGGCACTGGCCCGCGTGATACAGCGAGAATCCGGCCTCATACAAACAACTGCGCAAGCCCACGCCGGCCAGGGGCTGCATCGGTGCGAAGGGAATCGGCAGGGCTTGCGGGTCGCCGTTGCACAGATAGTCGGCGAAGGCTTTGCCGACCACGGTGCCAGTGGTGACGCCGCGACCGTTGTAACCGGTGACGGCCACCAGTCCCGGCGCCGGCTCGAACAGGCGCATGAGGTGATCAGGCGTGAACGCGATGCGCCCGGTCCAGGTGCATTCCCACTCGACGGGTTTCAGATTGGGGAAGTAATGCTGCTGCACGCGGTCGGCCCAGGCCTTGAGAAACCACGTCGGTTTCTGATTGCCATTGCCGAGGCTGCCGAGCAACAAGCGCCCTTCCTTGTCACGGCGGATGCTGCTCAAGACTTGACGGGTATCCCACGAGCCCTGCCCGCCCGGGAGGATTTCCTGCGCGGCATCTTCGCTCAGCGGCACCGAGGCGACCTGGTAGTAATAACCGGGGAAGAAGTTGCGTTTGAGTTCGGTCCAGTCGCCTTCGGTGTAGGCATTGGAGGCGATGACCACTTGCTCGGCCAGCACTGAACCGTGCTCGGTCTGCACTGACCAGTTCGAGCCCTGACGCTCAAGGCGAGTGACCGGGGAATGATCGAACATTTGCCCGCCGAGACCTTTCACCGCGTTGGCCAGCCCGGTGACATA
Source organism: Pseudomonas sp. 43A (assembly GCF_013363935.1). Classification (NCBI taxonomy): domain Bacteria; kingdom Pseudomonadati; phylum Pseudomonadota; class Gammaproteobacteria; order Pseudomonadales; family Pseudomonadaceae; genus Pseudomonas; species Pseudomonas sp. 43A. Next base: position 928,290 of record NZ_CP054880.1, on the reverse strand, counting down.
CGCCATCGGGTTGAGCGTGCCGGCGCGACGATCGAGCAAAGCCGCGGCGATCTTCTGCGTACCGGTGGCTTGCTCGCACGCCTTGCCAGTGAGCAGTTCGACCGGCGCACCTCGGCGTTTCCATTGCTGTTCACGACTGCGCAGATCCGCCTCGCCCTTGGCGTTGTGCGCCATGTGCAACGTGCCTTCGCGGCGTAACTGGCAATCGATGTTGTACTTGTCCACAAGGCTGAACACCAGTGCAGGTGCGGCCCCGAGCATGCGATTGAGCTGACTGCCGACCGCCTCGCCGAAACCGGCTTCGATCTCGTCCGGCGGGATCCACATGCCGGCGTTGACCAGCCCGACGTTGCGTCCGGAACCACCGTGACCGGCGCGATGAGCTTCCAGCACGCAGACGCTTTTGCCTTTTTCCAACAGATGCAGCGCCGCCGACAACCCGGTAAACCCGGCGCCGATCACGCAGACATCGACTTTGACTTCGCCTTTGAGCGCGGTGTTATCCGGCCTTTGCGGCGTGAGCTTTTCCCACAGGCATTCTTCGCGTAACGGCATTGCCAGACTCCAACAGAAACCTAACAAACACTGCATACCCTGTGGGAGCGAGCCTGCTCCGGGCGGCGTTCCGACGAAAGCGGTATATCAGCCAACATCTATGTCGACTGACCCACCGTATTCGCGAGCAGGCTCGCTCCCACAAGGAGGGATCTCCACCAATCAGTCGAAGGTGATGCCCTGCGCCAGCGGCAACTCCAGCGAATAATTCACGGTGTTGGTCTGACGGCGCATGTACGCGCGCCATGCGTCCGAGCCGGACTCACGACCACCACCGGTCTCTTTCTCACCACCAAACGCGCCGCCAATTTCCGCACCGCTCGGGCCGATGTTGACGTTGGCGATGCCGCAATCACTGCCGACCGCCGACATGAACTGCTCGGCCTCGCGCACATCGGTGGTGAAGATGCACGACGACAAGCCTTGCGGCACGGCATTGTTCAGGCGCAGTGCTTCCTGGAAATCGCTGTAGCCAACCACGTACAGAATCGGCGCGAAGGTTTCGCTGCAGACCACGTCGCTCTGCTCAGGCATTTCAACGATGGCCGGCGAAACGTAATAGGCATTGGGGAATTGGTCTTCCAGTTGACGCTTGCCGCCGAACACCCGACCACCCTCGCTCAACGCCTGCTCCAGTGCGTCCTGCATGTTTTCGAAGCTGTGTTTGTCGATCAACGGGCCAACCAGATTGCCTTCCAGCGGGTTGCCGATGCGCACTTTCGAGTAAGCAGCCTTGAGGCGGGTGACGATCTCTTCTTTCACCGACTCATGGGCAATCAGTCGACGCAGAGTGGTGCAACGCTGACCGGCCGTGCCGACGGCGCTGAACAGAATCGCGCGCACCGCCATGTCGAGATCGGCGCTTGGGCCGAGGATCATCGCGTTGTTACCGCCCAGTTCCAGAATGCTGCGGGCAAAACGCGCGGCGACTTTCGGCGCCACTTCACGGCCCATGCGCGTGCTGCCGGTGGCGCTGATCAGTGCGACACGCGGGTCATCAACCAGCGCTTCGCCAGCATCGCGACCACCGATGATCACCTGGCACAGGTTCGCCGGCGCATCGGTGAAGTTCTTCACCACGCGGTCGAACAGCGCCTGACAGGCCAACGCGGTCAGCGGAGTTTTCTCCGACGGTTTCCACACCACCGGGTTGCCGCAGACCAGCGCCAGCGTGGTATTCCACGCCCACACCGCCACCGGGAAGTTGAACGCACTGATCACGCCAACCACGCCCAGCGGATGCCAGGTTTCACGCATGTGGTGGCCCGGACGTTCGGAGGCGATGGTCAAACCGTAGAGTTGGCGAGACAGACCGACAGCGAAATCGCAGATGTCGATCATCTCCTGCACTTCACCCAGACCTTCCTGGGTGATCTTGCCGGCCTCCCAGGAAACCAGCTCGCCAAGATCAGCCTTGTATTCACGCAACACTTCACCGAACTGACGCACCAGTTCGCCGCGACGCGGGGCTGGCACCTTGCGCCATTGCTCGAACGCATGATCTGCGCGACTGATGTGCTGCTCGACTTCGGCCGGGCCTTCCCAGTTGACCGCAGCGATACGGCTGCCGTCGATCGGCGAATGCACCGGCACTTTGCCGTTCTGATAAAGGGCCGGGTTCACACCTAGACGATCAAGCAATGCGGCAACCATGGGTCACTCCTCAAGCAAAAAACTGAATGTGTGCGGGCGCTTTTTCGCGACCGGGCAGGCCTTTAGTTGTAGCGTCACAATGGCAAGGCAACAAACGACCTTTACGCGAGATATCATTCCGTTTATTCATGCTGGGCATAGAAAGACAAGAAAAGGATCAGCCATGCTGAACAAACGCCACTTGCCGTCGATCACCGCCCTGCAGTGTTTTGAGGCCGTGACCCGGCACTTGAGCTTCACCCGCGCCGCCGAGGAACTGAACCTGACCCAGAGCGCGGTGAGCAAACAGGTCGCGCAGCTTGAAGAGTTGTTGCAGCACTTGTTGTTCCGCCGGGTGCGGCGGCGCTTGCAGATGACCCCGGCTGGGGATTTGTACTTGGTTGAAGTAAGAAAAATCCTCACCCAAGTGGAAATGTCGACGCATTACCTGCGCTCCTACGGCGGTGAGACTGAAGTCCTGCGCGTCTCTACGCCATCAACCTTCGGCGCGCGCTGGCTGGTGCCGCGCCTGAAAGGCTGGCGTCTGCGCCATCCGTCGATCCATCTGGATTTGTGTAACGAGCAGGAAGCGGATGACCTGCTGCAAGGGCGCAGCGATCTGGCCTTCTATTTCGGTCAGGGCTCACGGCCCGGCACTGAATGCCTGAAGCTGTTCGGCGAAGAGCTGGTGCCGGTCTGCGCGCCGGGCAGCCTGCCGGACACACCGTTCACTGATCCGACGCAACTCACCGATCTGGTCCTGCTGCAAAATGCCTCACGCCCGCAGGCGTGGCACGACTGGTTCGACAGTCAGGGTTACCAAACCGAACACAGTTACCACGGGCCGCGTTTCGAAACCTTTTATATGTGCATCCGTGCCGCGCAGGTTGGCTGCGGTGTGGCGTTGTTGCCGCGGTTTCTGGTGGAAGAGGAATTGGCCGACGGCAAACTGGTCATTCCTTTTGAGCATGCCATGCCCAGCACTGATGCCTATTACCTGGCGTACCCGGAGCACGCGGCGGAAGTGCCGAAGGTGCGGGATTTTGTGAAGTGGATGCTGGAGCAGATCGACAGCCCTTGATCCCCCTACACTTGCTCGCTCCCAAAGGTGGGGGGGAATTTATCAGGCGATAACAAACAAGCCCTCAACAACCTGAGCCTGGGCCAGACGCGCGCGCAGATCGTCATCGATAGCGCAATCATCAGGCTTGTACAACCGAACGCGTCGATAGGCATCGACGCGATTGATTTCCTGCCCAAGATATTCCCAGACAACCCTAGAGCACGCAGGAGCACGATGATCCGCCGCTGAAACCCCTATTTTCAAACCATTGAGCCGTGTAATACAGCTTTTGAAACTTGGGATGAGAATGGTCTGGCTGATTTCGTTGGAGGTAAGCGACTCATAATCGATGAAAAACAAGCGATCACGCAGGTAATAAGCAACACCCAGATATTGATACCGTTCAAAATCTTCCCCCGCCCCGGCTATCTGTAAGCGTTCGTTCCGCTCATAGACGACGTCATCCCCCTCCCCCCGCACATGCACGAGCGAACACAGAATGGAGCCGGGGTCAGTCATTGCGTGGTAATACTCGTAGTAATAACCGATGTGGGCTTTCAGTTCCGCTGAAGACTTCTGACGCAAATGCTCATGCATTATCTGTGGCGCAGCTACCTCGCCCAAGGCTGGGTTCTTACGGGCTTTCACGCCAATCAGGTTGATGAATTGCTCCGTTGGAAGTCCAATCTCAAACTCCTCCACACCAAAGAAGTCGCAGATTCGTTTGAGATTAAAAGGTGTCGGAACGCTTTTCCCACAAAGGTACTTATTGAATTGCCCACGATTAATGCGAACTTTCCTACAAACCTCCGCGACAGATCGGTAGTGACTGCACAGCAGTCTCAAGTTTGCCGGAAGAAACTCACACATACAGTAACCCAATAAAAATCAAGAAGAGGCAACCATAGCAGCAACTCGCATCACTTTTAAGCAACTTGCGAAATTGCGCCGAATGAAATATGGCTGGATATTACGACACCTGAAAGCCTTCAGGCCTGTCGACACTATTAATTCGCCAGCACTCTATATAGCAAGGAGCTTTGAATGCTAGACGTCATCAACGATTTTTTGTCGGGCAAGGTATTAATACCTTTAGTTCTTGGACTGGGAAGCTATTTCACTATCCGATCGGGATTTGTCCAGATTAGATATTTCCGCCACATGTTCGGTGTTTTACACGGAAGTTGGCGCGCAGGCAGCCATCAATTGAGTTCATTTCAGGCACTCACACTCAGTCTTGCCGGGCGCGTGGGCACCGGCAATATCGTTGGGGTCGGGATTGCCGTCAGCATGGGTGGACCCGGCGCCGTATTCTGGATGTGGATGACCGCACTTCTGGGTATGTCAAGCAGCCTCTTCGAATGCACGCTGGGCCAGCTCTATAAACGCAACGACGAAAACGGTCTCTATCGAGGGGGTCCGTGTTGGTACATCCAGCACGGTCTGGGCAAACGCTGGCTCGGGATAATAGCGGCTGTATTAATGCTGGTGACCTTCGGCTTTGCAATCAATGGACTCGAGTCCCATGCAGTATCTCACTCGCTAAAGGATGCGTTTGGTCTGCCCCCCATGTGGTCAGGACTCGCACTTTCCTTGATGCTGGGAGTCGTCCTCATCGGCGGGATAAAGCGCATAGCAGCAGTAGCCGACCTTTTGGTTCCTCTGAAGGTCCTCGCCTATATCGGCGTGACGGGCTACGTGTTGATTCTGCAGTTCGATCAAGTTCCGACAATGCTAGTGACCATTATCAAAAGCGCACTCGGTCTGGATCAGGCGCTTGGCGGTTTGATTGGAAGTGCAATTATCATGGGTGTCAGACGCGGGGTATTTTCCAACGAAGCAGGACTGGGTAGCGCTCCCAACGTTGCGTCAGTAGCGAAGGTCAGTCATCCGGTTGCACAGGGCGTCGTACAAGCACTGAGTGTTTTCATCGATACATTCGTAATCTGCACATGCACTGCACTAATGATTTTGCTGTCCGGTTTCTACACTCAGGGCCTTGAAGGTGACGGGATCGCTCTGGCACAAAACTCGTTGGCAGCCGTTGTAGGAGAATGGGGGCGGATGTTTATCAGCGTGGTACTTGCGTTGTTTGTATTCACGGCGATGCTTTACAACTACTACTTGGGAGAAAACAGTTTGCGTTTCATGTTTGACGAACCGCGTAAAGTGCTGATTCTCTATCGTGCGCTAGTGTTGACTCTAGTATTCTGGGGATCGATAGAAGATCTTTCCACTGTTTTGGCTTTTGCAGATATCACCATGACGTTACTGGCACTCGTCAACCTGATAACGATGGCCCTGCTTTTCAAGATATGCCTGCGCATCTTGCGTGATTACGATGACCAACGCCGCGCCGGAGTCGAGACACCCATTTTCGATTCAAAATTATTTCTTGATCTGGATCTTGATCCTGTGGCGTGGCCACCGTTAGCTTGCCGCTCAAGCACAATGAAACTTGGCGAGCTCTCTGACTCCCCGGGAATCAGCAAACATATTGCTCAGTCTTAGATAGAACAGATGCAGAGCCATTAAACCAAGTAATGGCTCTGCAGAAGGCAAACCAATAAATCCAACCATCGAACTAAAATAATATTAGATCCCTCGACCTGTCACGTCTAAAACAATCTGAAAGAGCTTATCCCATGAATCGATTTCATCCGCTCAAAGCAAACGCAACTAACATTCCCACCTTCTTTATAGACTCGCATGCCGCACCTGATCAGTTATTTGAAGACGCCTGCTTCAGAATCCGCGCGGCCGCCAGTCTCCTGGAGACGTTCACCTCAGTCACTATTAAAGGAACCAACGACTCTGACTTCTATCGACTAATACTGCCTGCCTATGTATTACTTCAGGATGGTGTTGATACGCTGGAACAGATCTCCTTCAAGGGAAGTTTCATCCATGTATAAAATTGCAACCAACGAAATGATAAGAGCGGCCATGATTAAAGCAGTTGAAACCAAGCTGATACCAAGACACTCTCTGCTCGCCGAGTATATAAAGAGCTGGGCCTGTCTTGAGCAAGTGCTTCACGCCGCACTTGAGGTACAACCGAAAATGAACAATTTTTGCGGGCTAAGGTGTATGGCCTCAGCGGATCTTTCACCTGAAATCAAAAAAGCACTGGCAATCCCCACCGCTGATATGCGCCACTAGCGCCATTGTTTGAGACCGCGCACAGGCGCGGCGCACCTGGAGACCCCGTTATGAGCGAGAGTGTGTTTGCCGATCGCATCGTGCAGAACCTGCTCGACACCGACTTCTACAAACTGACGATGATGCAGGCGGTGCTGCACAACTACCCCAACGTTGAAGTCGAATGGGAGTTCCGTTGCCGTAACAGCGAGGATCTGCGCCCGTATCTGGCCGAGATCCGTTTTCAGATCGAACGTCTGGCCGAACTGAGCCTGAGCGCCGATCAACTGAGTTTTCTTGAGCGCATCAGCTTCCTCAAGCCGGATTTCCTGCGCTTTCTCGGCCTGTTCCGCTTCAACCTGCGCTATCTGCACACCGGTATCGAGAACGGCGAGCTGTTCATCCGCCTGCGCGGGCCGTGGCTGCATGTGATTCTCTACGAAGTGCCATTGCTGGCGATCGTCAGCGAAGTGCGCAACCGCTATCGCTACCGCGAAACAGTGCTGGAACAGGCGCGCGAACAGCTCTATCGCAAGTTCGACTGGCTGACCGCCAACGCTTCGGCCGACGAGTTATCGCAACTGCAGGTCGCCGATTTCGGTACCCGCCGCCGCTTTTCGTACGGCGTACAGGCAGAAGTGGTGAACGTGCTCAAGCACGACTTCCCCGGACGTTTCGTCGGCACCAGCAACGTGCACCTGTCCCGCGAACTCGATATGAAACCTCTAGGCACCATGGCCCACGAATGGATCATGGCCCACCAGCAACTCGGCCCGCGCCTGATCGACAGCCAGATCGCCGCGCTCGATTGCTGGGTTCGCGAATACCGTGGCCTGCTCGGGATCGCGCTCACCGATTGCATCACCACCGATGCATTCCTCGGTGACTTCGACCTGTTCTTCGCCAAGCTGTTTGACGGCCTGCGCCATGACTCCGGCGATCCTGTGGCTTGGGGCGAAAAATGCATTGCGCATTACCACAAGCTCGGCATCGACCCGATGAGCAAGACCCTGGTGTTTTCCGACAGCCTGACCCTGCCCAAATCGCTGGAGATCTTCCGCGCGCTGCACGGCAGGATCAACGTCAGCTTCGGCATCGGTACCAACCTCACCTGTGACATTCCGGGTGTCGAACCGATGAGCATCGTGCTTAAAATGACCGCCTGCAACGGCCAACCGGTGGCGAAGATCTCCGACGAGCCAGGCAAGACACATTGTAAAGACCCGAATTTTGTCGCCTATTTGCGACACGTTTTCCAGGTTCCTGCCGATCCCCGTCTATCTAGCAAGGAGTAAATTCATGCAAGCCGTACAGCGTGAGATTGCTGAACAGCTCAAGGTGCAACCGCCGTTCGCCGACTACCCGGCCCTGCAGGCCGAAGTCGCCCGGCGCATTACCTTTATTCAGGATTGCCTGGTCAATTCCGGGCTCAAGACGCTCGTGCTGGGCATCAGCGGCGGTGTCGACTCGTTGACCGCCGGCCTGCTCGCCCAGCGGGCGATGCGCGAGTTGCGTGACCAGACCGGCGACAACGGCTACAAATTCATCGCCGTGCGCCTGCCTTACGAAACCCAGTTTGACGAACACGACGCCCAGGCCTCGGTGGATTTCATTGCTCCGGACGAGCGCCACACGGTCAACATCGGCCCGGCCGTGAAGTCGCTTGCCAGCGAAGTGGCAGCGTTTGAAGGCAAGCACGCGGTGTCGGTGGATTTCGTCCTTGGCAACACCAAGGCGCGGATGCGCATGGTCGCCCAGTACACCATCGCTGGCGCGGCGCACGGTCTGGTGATCGGCACCGATCACGCGGCAGAAGCAGTGATGGGTTTCTTCACCAAATTTGGTGACGGCGCTTGTGATCTGGCACCGCTCAGCGGTCTGGTAAAAAATCAGGTTCGGGCGATTGCGCGCAGCTTTGGCGCGCCGGAGTCGCTGGTCGAGAAAGTGCCGACGGCGGACCTTGAAGATCTGTCGCCGGGGAAACCGGACGAAGCCTCCCACGGTGTGACCTATGCCGAAATCGACGCCTTCCTGCATGGCGAGCCCGTGCGCCAGGAAGCGTTCGACATCATCGTTGCGACCTACAACAAGACCCATCACAAACGGGTCATGCCGTTCGCGCCTTGACTTGCAACGCGCATCAGGTCTTCCAGCCTGGTGCGCGTGTGACACAGACTGATGCTATTGCGGGAGGATACGGATAACCCATGATTTGGACTCACGGCCCGTCGAGGACTTCGCGATGAAACGGTATTCGCGCCGCTCCAGATGAGGAATGTCGACCTGCCAGTGATTATCCTTGTCGGCCTGGAACGGGAACAGATCCTGTGGAGGGGTGACGGATCCGTCAACGATATAACCGTGCTCTCCCCGCTCGGCTCGACCGATCAGCTTCAAAGTAGTGAACGAGGTCTCACCGGGGTTTCCAATAGGAACCAGATTTTCGCCTCTGACTGATTGTATAAAGAGCGTAGTTTTTTCTCGGACCTGGATTTTCCAAGCGTTGGAGGACGGCCCGGAATCTGCCGTTTTGGCATAGAACACATAGTCTTTGATCGCTGACAATGAAACGCTGGCGGTCCAGTTCCCTTTATCGAGAATCGTTGCCTCAGTCAGGTAATCATCACCGTCATAAATTTTCAGCCCCAAGGCGTTTTCTGGTGCTCTGCCACGAAGTTGAAGTTGCATTTCACCCGTGTCACCACCGTCAGCGATTTCGCCCTGACTGTCTCTCACGCTATCGATCGTCAACAACAATGCCGGTTTCACAGTAATACACCACGCAGCTGACTGCTGCTCACCATCCGGCGTTTTTACCAAGAACTGATGATCCATCTCCGCAAACACGTGAGAGGGCTTCTCCCAGCGCCCTTCCCGAACTTCGAGACCTCTGCAAACAAGCTCTTCACCATCGTAAAGATCTACTTCTCCCGCTCCACGGGAATACCAGCCAAACAAGCTCAACTCGGGGTCATACGTACTGCCACCGTTTTCAATGGGCCGCAGCGAGTCCCTGACCTGATCTATTCCCAGATCGACTTTCGGATTGACGGTGAAACTCCATCTATCCGAAGGAACCGCCGAATCAGCGGCCTTGGCGTGAATTACATGACTTGTGGGGCTCAAATTCAGTAGTTGCGCAATCCAGGTACCCGATTGCGATGCAATCACGTGCACCCCATAGAGTCCCCCGAAAACCGCTCCGACATAAACGGACGTAAAGGGGGACGCACGTCCATTGACAGTTATTTGTGTGTCGTAGGTAGTACCACCGTTTCGAATCTCTCCTTTGGAGTCTCTGACCCCGTCAATCAACACGGGACTTGGGGGGATTACCTTGACCCTCCACTCCTCCGAGGGCAGCTCATCCCCACCGGTTGCCGTGAGAATAAGCACCTTTACTTCGTAATTGAAAATTTCCTTTTTCCAGTTTCCTGCACCGTCCACGGAGCTCGTTTCAAGCTGTCGCCCCTCGTCCTTGATCACGACTTGATCGAAAGGCTTACCTGTACCGCTTAAGATCAGTGTCGAGTCAGTGGTTTCAGCCCCTTGCTCCAGGAACCGTCCGTTCGTGTCTTCAATCCTGACAATTGCTGTCTGAGCTTTCTGGTTTTGCATGAGAAGTTCCTTTTTCGCAAACAAGTGAACCCTCATTCAGCATCCGATCGATAAAGCCGTCTACTGTCAGAAATTACAGGTCAAGGCTCCTTTCTGACCAACGGTTGCGGTGAGGCCTATGCAAAAAAAAACGCCGCTGCGGTCATCCCGCAGCGGCGTTTTTTATCAAGTAATCCAGGGAAAGATTACTTGACGGTAATGGTGCCTTTCATCATCGAGATGTGGCCTGGGAACGAGCAGAAGAAGCCGTAGCCGCCATCGGCAATCTTGGCCACATCAAAGGTCACCGAATCGGTTTCCTTGGCGCCGATGATCTTGGTGTGAGCGATGATGCGTGCGTCACCTTCCGGCAGGTAGTTCTTGTCGATACCGGCGGCCAGGCCAGCGGTAGCGATCGGCTGCATGTCAGCTTCTTTGCTGATCACCAGGTTATGACCCATGACGTTCTTCGGCAGGTTGCCGGAGTGGGTCAGTTCGACGGTGAAGGTCTTGCAGCTCTTGTCGATCACGATTTCCTTGGTGTTGAAGGACATCTGATCGGTGGAGTCAACGGTGGTTTTGCACTCGGCAGCCATCAATTGGCTGCTGGCCAGCGCCAGCAGGGATACCGCAACAACTTTGGAAAACATGGTGAATCTCCAAGGCAGGGTTAACAAAAACACGAATGGTGGAAAGACTGCCTGAAATCTTCGCAAGTTCCTATGACTTGAGTCAAAAATTGTATACAACTTTCAGGCTATGACACTCATCGAGACAATCTAACGGCCAGATTCACCGGCCGGCCCTATGATCGGCGCATCTACTGAGACGGAGTGCCTGTCATGTTCTTTAACGGTCTGTTGTGCAGTTTGCTCGCCGCCTACGCCTGTGGTGCCAGCGGCACCTTTGAATCGCCGGAACGCGAAGTTTAGCCCTTGGATCGAGGCGTGCCAGCCATTACCCTGTGTCGAATTGACCCAGGAGGAAGGCATGTCTCTGAAATCCGTTTGTGTATTTTGCGGTGCCAACGCCGGCACTGTTCCGGCTTACACCGCAGCTGCAGTCGCTCTTGGCCAGGCATTGGCCGAACGTAAGCTGACTCTGGTCTATGGCGGCGGAGCCGTGGGTTTGATGGGCATCGTTGCTGATGCGGCACTGGCTGCCGGCGGCGAAGTGATCGGCATCATTCCGCAGAGCCTGATGGACAAGGAAATCGGCCACAAAAGCCTGACGCGCCTGGAAGTGGTCGACGGCATGCACGCGCGCAAGGCACGCATGGCTGAGCTGAGTGATGCGTTTATCGCTCTGCCCGGTGGTCTCGGTACGCTGGAGGAACTGTTTGAAGTCTGGACCTGGGGCCAGCTCGGCTACCACGGCAAACCGTTGGGCCTGCTCGAAGTGAAGGGTTTCTACAGCAAACTCACTGCATTTCTTGACCATATCGTCGGCGAAGGCTTCGTTCGCGCGCCACACCGTGACATGCTGCAAGTGAGCGAATCGCCGCAAACACTGCTCGATGCCCTGGATAACTGGAAGCCGACCGTCACGCCAAAATGGGTCGAGCAAAAACCCGGTTAACCGCAAGGCACCGATACAGGGCAGAATATGCGCCGCTCAACCTCACCTTCGACCCAAGAGGATCGCCCATGGCCAAACCCAATTACTCCTTCGCCAAACGTCAACGAGACCTGGCAAAGGAACAGAAGAAAGAGGAAAAGCTTCAGCGCAAGAAACAAACCGCTGAAGAAGCAGCACTGAACCCTGAGGGTGAAGTGGCAACGGAAGATGATGTTGATGCAACCGAAGCAACTGAAACACCGAAAGATCAGGCGCCCGACGCCTGAACCCCACCGGGTTTGATCATCGAATCAGACCCTGCGGATTTGTGACGGGGCTGGCAGTTTCACTGCCGGCCCTCACAGCCCTTCCAGAAACACCCCAATTCCCCCTGTAGGAGTGAGCCTGCTCGCGATAGCGGTGTGTCAGCAGCAAATATTTCCACTGACACACCGCTATCGCGAGCAGGCTCACTCCTACAGTTTGATCTGCGTTAATCCAGTGGCACTACCGTGACGCGCACCTCCGGGTCGTGATTGCCGCCACCCAGAATCACCCCCCGCAACGGCGACACATCGGAAAAATCCCGCCCCCACGCCAACGTGATGTGTTCCAGCGCCGGCTGCACATTGTTGGTCGGATCAAAATCCACCCAGCCCAGTACCGGGCAAAACACCGACACCCAGGCATGCGAAGCATCGGCGCCGATCAAGCGCGGCTGCCCTGGTGGTGGCTGGGTCAGCAAATAACCACTGATGTAGCGCGCTGCCAGCCCTCGCGAGCGCACGCACGCCAGCATCAAGTGCGCGAAGTCCTGACAGACCCCGCGCCGCCGCTCCAGCACTTCCACCAGCGGGGTCGCCACCTGAGTCGCCTCGGCATCAAAAGTGAATTCGCTGAAGATCTTCTGCATCAAGTCCTGCACGCCCAACAGCAACGGACTGCCCGGCGGAAAACAGCTTTGCGAGAACTCGACGAAGCTGCGCTTCAAATGCACGTACGGTGACTGGAACCGGTAGCGACAGGCCTCGAGCAACTCAGCGGACAACGGCTGGCTGCTGTAGGTGAGTGCATCGCGGGTCAATTCCCAGGCCGGCGACTGATTGAAATCCAGCGCCGGCCGCGCCAGCACCTCAACGGTGAGCCGGGCGTTGACCTGCAATTCATCGTGAGGCCGTTCGAAGGCCAGCCGGGTCAACGGATTGCCGAACACATCCAGCTCATCGCGGCGTGCTGTCGGATCCGGGCTGATCAGCAACTGCTGTTCGGTGCAGCGCTGCCAGTCGCATTCACGCGGCCACAAGTGCGCCAGTTGCTGCGCCAGGGACACCGGGCTGTCGTAGTGATAACAGGTGTCGTGGAGGATCTGGTAGCGAGCATTCATCAAACGGACACCGTGCGCTGGCTGACGTCATCGACATGGGCGAAATGGCGCAGGGCCAGACGATCCGACACCTGCCCGCTGGCCTCGGCAATGTCTTGCAGCAGATCGGCCAGACCATTCAGAGCGGCTCGTACACTGGACTCACCGAATAGTGGATTCTCCAGACATCCCAGATCGAACCGCGCCAGACGCTCGACCAATTGCGGTAGTCCGGCCTCCCGTGGCGCAGCAAAATCATCGTTCAAACGTTTCAAGGTGCGGGTCACCAGTTTCAACTGAAACAACACCGCGTGCGGGTTCTGCTCATCGAGCAGCAACAGGTCGAGCACCGGAATCAATTGCGCCACAGCCAGATAACGCGAACGGTAGGTGATGCTGCTGTTGCCCAGTTCCAGCAACCACTCCAGGCCCGCCTGATCGAACGCCCCGGCGCCGCGCAGAAAGGCCGCCAGACTGCTGCTGAGAAATTGCAGACGCTCGATACGCCGGCCAATCATCAGAAAGCGCCAGCCTTCGTCGCGGGTCATGTCGTCCAGGGCAAACCCGGACAGCGCCGCCAGCGACATCACCAGCCGGTTGAGGAAGTCCAGCAGTTCGCCGAAGTCGGGTTCGTCGGTGTCCAGCTCCATCGCCTCGCGTTGCAACTCCACCAGCGCCTGCCAGTTCTCCCGTGAAAGCTTGCCACGCACCTGCGAGGCCGCCCACTGCAAACGCTGCAGGTTGGCGCGCAGGCTGAACGACCAGTCGTCGCCCAGCAGTGCCGCCAGCAGACGCTCCGGCAGTTCACCCTCGTCCGGCAGCAGCGTCAGTCGCTCGCCGAGGTCGACAGCGGCCTGCAACGCTTGCGGGTCGTCGCCGTCGATATAACGCGCGAGCATGATGCGCAGCAACCGCGCACTGTCATCACAGCGCTCGCAGTAACGACCGAACCAGAACAGGTTTTCCACCACCCGTGACGGCAGATACGGATCGCGCCGCACCAGATCATGGACCCCAACGTTGCGCTGACTCTTCCACTGCTCACCGCTGGGAGGGCGATCACCCAGTACCCAAGTGTCTTTGCTTGCCCCACCACGCTGCATCGACACCACTTCGGCATCGGCCTCGGCCGCCACCCGGGTCAGACCACCCGGAAGCACGCGGTAATCGTCAGCACCGGCCACGGCGTACATGCGCATACCGATCGCCCGTGGTTGCAGTTGACCGTTTTCCGCCTGCCAGATCGGCGCCTGGGACAGCTGAGCCAATTCTTGCGCGACATAGGCATAGGGCCGTGCCTGCATGCGCTCGGCGAGTGCCTGACGCTGTTTTTCACTCAGATCACGGCCGAAAACCGGCGTGAAGCTTTGTGAGGGAAACGCCGGTTTGATCAGCAGTTCGGGAAGTTTTTCCAGTGCTTGCGCCAAGACTGGCGCCTCACCACACCACCACGTCGCGATCGACGGTAAAATCAGCTCTTCACCAAACAGGTATTGGTTGATCTTCGGCAGAAAGCCCAGCAACCCCGGCGACTCCAGCACGCCGCTACCCAGCGCATTGCCGACCAGGACTCGACCTTGGCGCACCGCCTCAAGCAACCCGGGAACGCCGAGTGCCGAGTCCGTGCGCAACTCCAGCGGATCGCAGAAATCATCATCGAGCCTGCGCATGACCGCGTGCACCCGACGCAGGCCGCTCAGGGTTTTCAGGTAGACCGTGGCATCGCGCACCGTCAGGTCACCACCCTCGACCAGCGGATAACCGAGCTGGCGAGCCAGATACAGATGTTCAAAATAACTTTCATTGAAGCGCCCCGGTGTGAGCAGCACCACCAGCGGCGCGTCATCGTCACACGGCGCCTGTCGCGCGAGGGTCTCCTGCAACGTACGGAAGAAGCCGGCCAGATGCTGCACCTTCAGATCCCGATACAACTCGGGAAAGGCGCGCGACACGATGGTGCGGTTTTCCAGGGCATAACCGGCGCCCGACGGCGCTTGAGTGCGATCGGCGGTCACCCACCAGCGCCCATCCGGCGTACGCGCCAGATCGACTGCATACAGGTGCAGAAACGTCGCTTCCGGCGGCGCGACATGCTGACACGGCCAGAGAAAATTGTTGTGGCCGAAGACCAGCTCTGCAGGTAACAGACCTTCGCTGATCAGCCGTTGCGGCCCGTACAAATCAGCCAGCACAGCATTGAGCAATCGCGCACGTTGGGCGATACCTGCCGACAGTTGCTGCCATTCATCCGCAGCAATCACATGCGGCAGCAGATCCAGCTCCCAAGGTCGATCAGCGCCCTTGGGATCGGCATAGACATTATAGGTAACACCGTTTTCCTGAATCTGCCGCGCCAGCAAGGCCTGTCGCTGCAGCAGTTGCGCCGGGGTGCTGCGCTGCAACTGATCGAACAGCCGCCGCCAGTGCGGGCGCACCGCGCCACTGCCGTCTAGCAGTTCGTGATAAGTGCCCGCCGTCAGCGGGTAGCGGTCTAGCAGGTCAGGCATGGAAAGCTCGGCAGACAGCAGGGAACGGTCAGACTAACGCAGGCACATGACGTGCGGATAGACGAAAAATCCGCGTGTCGCGTAGGCCTTAGAAACGTCGTAAATCGATTGTCATCGGTAGCTCGTCACTGATTTCCACATTCGGTATAGGAAGTTTCCCCGGCGTGTGTCCGACGCGGAAAAACCGTGCCATCCGCCGGCTCTCCGCTTCGTTGGCGTTGACCGGCAACGTCTCGTAATTGCGCCCGCCCGGATGGGCAACGTGGTACTGACAACCGCCCAGGGAACGGCCCATCCAGGTGTCGAGCAAGTCGAACACCAGCGGTGCATGCACGGGTATGGTCGGTTGCAGGCAGTTGGCCGGTTGCCAGGCGCGATAACGCACGCCCGCGACAAACTCGCCAACCCGCCCGGTCGGGTGCAACGGCACCGCGACGCCATTACAGGTCAGCAGATAGCGCTGCGGCGGCAGTCCTTTGAGTTTGACCTGCAGACGCTCAAGCGATGAATCGACATAACGCACCGTGCCGCCCGCCGCGCCCTCCTCGCCCAGCACATGCCACGGCTCCAGCGCCTGACGCAGTTCCAGTTCGATACCGTTGACGGCGTAATCGCCGACCTTGGGAAAACGAAACTCCTGGTGCGCGGCAAACCATTCCGCGCGCAGCGGGTAACCAGCGTTGTTGAGCTCGACGATGACGTCAGCGAAATCCTGCTCGATAAAGTGCGGCAGCAGGAAACGATCGTGCAGTTCGGTGCCCCAGCGCGCCAGTTTCGGCGGCGCATAAGGTTCGCGCCAGAACCGTGCGACCAGTGCCCGCAGCAACAACTGTTGCGCCAGACTCATGCGCGCGTGGGGTGGCATTTCAAAGGCGCGCAGTTCCAGCAAGCCGAGACGCCCGGTGGCGCCGTCCGGCGAATAGAGTTTGTCGATACAGAACTCGGCACGGTGGGTGTTGCCGGTGACGTCGATCAGCAAATTGCGCAGCAGTCGATCGACCAGCCACGGTGCGCATTCCTCACCCGGCTCGGGCATCTGCGCGAAGGCGATTTCCAGTTCGTACAGGGCGTCATTGCGCGCCTCATCGACACGCGGCGCCTGAGACGTCGGGCCGATGAACAGTCCAGAGAACAGATACGACAATGACGGATGGTTATGCCAGTAACTGATCAGGCTGCGCAGCAGATCCGGGCGGCGCAGAAACGGTGAATCAGCCGGCGTCGCCCCACCGAGAACGAAATGGTTGCCGCCGCCGGTGCCGGTGTGACGGCCGTCGATCATGAATTTTTCGGTGGTCAGGCGGGTCTGGCGCGCCTCTTCATAGAGAAATTCGGTACGTTCGACTAATTCGTCCCAGGTCGCTGACGGCTGCACATTGACCTCGATCACACCGGGATCGGGGGTGATGCGGAAATTGCTCAGACGCGGATCGCTCGGCGGCTCGTAGCCTTCGAGCAACACCGGGCAATGCAGTTCATCAGCCGTCGCCTCGATAGCTGCCACCAGTTCCAGATAATCCTCAACCTGCTCCAACGGCGGCATGAACAGGTACAAACGCCCCTCGCGCGCCTCGGCACAGAATGCGGTGCGGGTGAGCCAGTCGGCGGATTCGTCGATTTTCGGCGCGCGTTCGTCAGTCGCGGCAGGTTCGCCATGACTGTTGAGCTGCGCGGTTTCCGGCAGCTCAGGGAAGTCCTGATTCTGATCCTGAGGATGAATGAACGGATACTCCGCGGCCTTCACCCACGGCTGCGACCCCAACGGCAGGCGATAGCCCAACGGCGAATCCCCCGGCACCAGTCGGCAATGTTCGTCACGCAGGTACCAGCGCCCGCTCTGCCATTGATCACCCTTGGCGGTGCGCGCCAGCGGCAACACCTGGCCGATTACCTTGTTCAGGCCCTGACTGAAGACCTTGCGCAGGCGTGCGCGCTCAAGAGGTTCCTCAAGACGTGAATCTTCGGCGCTGACATTGCTCGGCAACGTGCCCTCGCGCCAGAGGTAGTAGAAGTTATCCTCGTAGGCCGGGAAGACAAAACGCGTAGGCAATTTCAAGCGCTCGGCGACACTGGCCAGAAAGCGCCCGGCCAGTTCACCGTCGGCGCCGTAATCCTGTTGTTCGTCGGCAATCAGCGCGTCGTTGTGCCAGATCGGCACACCATCACGGCGCCAGTAGCAATTGAGCGACCAACGCGGCAGTTGCTCGCCGGGATACCACTTGCCCTGGCCGAAATGCACCAGGCCTTGCGGCGCGTAATGCTTGCGCATGCGCTGGAACAGTTCGGCGGACAGTCGGCGCTTGTCTGCGCCCAGCGCGGCGGTGTTCCATTCGGCGCCATCCGGATCATCGATGGAGACGAAGGTCGGCTCGCCGCCCATGGTCAAGCGCACATCATCCGCCAGCAGGTCGGCATCGATCTGCCGCCCCAGCGCCTGAATCGACAGCCACTGCTCATCGGTGTAGGGCTTGGTGACGCGCGGCGCCTCCCAGATCCGTTCGACCGACATTTCGTGGCTGAACTCACATTCGCAAGGCTCGACCAAGCCACTGATCGGCGCCGCTGAAGACGGATCGGGACTACAGGCCAGCGGGATATGTCCTTCACCGGCAAACAGCCCTGACGTTGCATCCAGACCGATCCAGCCGGCACCCGGCAAATACACTTCGCACCAGGCGTGCAGGTCGGTGAAATCCACTTCGGTGCCGGACGGGCCATCGAGGCTTTTCACATCGGCGGTCAGTTGAATCAGGTAGCCGGAGACGAATCGTGCCGCCAAACCGAGGTTGCGCAGCAATTGCACCAGCAGCCACGCCGAGTCGCGGCAGGAACCGGAGGCGTGTTCGAGGGTGTGCTCCGGAGTTTGCACACCCGGTTCCATGCGAATCAGGTAACCGATGTCTTCGCTCAGGCGCTGATTGAGCGCTACGAGGAAATCCACCGCCGGCAGCGGTGTGCGGTCGATGGCGTCCAGATAGTCTTTGAATTTCGGCGTCAGCGGCAGTGTTTCGAGGTACGGCGCCAGTTCCTTGCGTTCATCGGCGGCGTAGGCGAAAGGGATTTTCTCGGCGTAGGGTTCGAGGAAGAAATCGAATGGATTGAACACGGCCATTTCGGCGAGCAGATCGACTTCGATGCGCAGCTCATTGGTTTTCTCGGGGAACACCAATCGGGCGAGGTAGTTGCCCTGCGGATCCTGCTGCCAGTTGATGAAATGCTGCTCGGGCGAGACTTTCAGCGCATACGACAAAATCCGCGTGCGGCTGTGGGCAGCCGGGCGCAGGCGAACGATCTGCGGGCCGAGTTCGACAGCGCGGTCGTAGCGGTAATGCGTGACGTGATGCAATGCGACATGAATCGACACGGCGTGCCTCCTGCGAGCCTAAGCGTATTCGAAAGCGCGCAAGACTTATGCCATGCAGAGCGCTTGGGCGCTTTCCCGGAATGCTTAGGGCAGTACAGCACCAAAATCGGGCGATGCGGGGAAATGGTTTGGGCTGATTGCACGTAAATGTTGCGAAGAGCGCCTCACCCTGGCCCTCTCCCAGAGGGAGAGGGGACTGACCGAGGTGAATGTTAGAGATACGCCGACTTGAAAGTCTTGAGTCGAACTCAGATCTTGAAAAGCATGAAGATCTGCTCCCTTCCCCCTCGCCCCCCATGGGGGAGAGGGCTGGGATGAGGGGGATGGATCTCCCGGACAACCCAATATCCAGCCCCAGAAATGCAAAACGCCAACCCGAAGGTTGGCGTTCTGTTCAGCTCAAGCAATGTTTAGCGCGGTACCACCGGCTTACGCGTCGGCTTCGGCCCCTTGCCTTTCGCGGCGTCCTTGCGCTCTTTCGCCGCCTGCTGGTTGCGGGCAAACGCCGCCGCCTTGGCCTGTTCACGCTTGTCCCAAGGATTACCACCATCACTGGCACGTGGCGGCAAACCGGTGTGCTGGGTGAGGATCTTGGTGGTCTTCTCTTTGCCTTCCTTCGCCACTTTATGGCTGCCGGCTGGCGTCGAGTTCTTGCGACGGGCGCTCTGGTAGCTGTCGGTGGCCGGTTGATGAGTCGGGATCAACTGATCCTTGCCCGAACCGATCAGATCACCACGGCCCATGCGGATCAGCGCTTCACGCAGCATCGGCCAGCCTTTCGGGTCGTGATAACGCAAGAACGCCTTGTGCAGACGACGCTGCTCTTCGCTCTTGACGATGGTCACGCCGTCACTCTTGTAAGTGACCTTGCGCAGCGGGTTCTTGCCCGAATGGTACATCGCAGTGGCGGTGGCCATCGGCGACGGGTAGAACGCCTGCACCTGGTCGGCGCGGAAGCCGTTGCCCTTGAGCCACAGCGCGAGGTTCATCATGTCTTCGTCGGTGGTGCCCGGGTGCGCAGCGATGAAGTACGGAATCAGGTACTGCTCTTTGCCCGCTTCCTTGGTGTACTTCTCGAACATGCGCTTGAACTTGTCATAGCTGCCGATGCCCGGTTTCATCATCTGGTTGAGCGGACCTTCCTCGGTGTGTTCCGGGGCGATCTTCAGGTAACCACCGACGTGGTGGGTCACCAGCTCTTTGACGTACTCCGGCGACTCGACCGCGAGGTCGTAACGCAGGCCGGAGGCGATCAGAATCTTCTTCACACCCGGCAAGGCACGGGCGCTGCGGTACAGCTGGATCAGCGACGAGTGGTCGGTGTTGAGGTTCGGGCAGATGCCCGGGAACACGCAGGATGGCTTGCGGCACGCCGATTCGATTTCCGGTGTCTTGCAGGCAATGCGGTACATGTTCGCGGTCGGGCCGCCGAGGTCAGAGATGACACCGGTGAAGCCTGGCACTTTGTCGCGGATCTCTTCGATTTCGCGAATGATCGACTCTTCGGAACGGTTCTGGATGATCCGGCCTTCGTGCTCGGTGATCGAGCAGAAGGTGCAGCCGCCGAAGCAGCCACGCATGATGTTCACCGAGAAACGGATCATGTCGTAGGCCGGGATCTTCTCCTTGCCGTACGCCGGGTGCGGAACACGTGCGTAAGGCATGCCGAACACGTAGTCCATTTCTTCAGTGGTCATCGGAATCGGCGGCGGATTGAACCAGACGTCGACTTCGCCATGCTTCTGCACCAGCGCACGGGCGTTGCCCGGGTTGGTTTCGAGGTGCAGCACGCGGTTGGCGTGGGCATACAGAACGGCGTCGCCACGCACCTTTTCAACCGACGGCAGGCGAATCACGGTCTTGTCGCGGGTCATGCGCGGGCTGGCTAGAATCTGTACGACCTTGGCTTCCTGCGGATCTTCAACCGGGCCTTTTTCCTGCTCGATGGCGCAGGCCTGGGTGTCCTGGGTATTCACGTACGGGTTGATGATCTTGTCGACCTTGCCCGGACGGTCGATACGCGTCGAATCGACTTCATACCAGTCTTTCGGCGTATCACGACGGATGAACGCAGTGCCGCGCACGTCGGTGATGTCTTCGATCTTGTGGCCGTAGGACAGACGCTGAGCGACCTCGACAATCGCACGTTCGGCGTTGCCGTACAGCAGAATGTCGGCGCTGGCGTCGATCAGGATCGAGTTACGCACACGATCCTGCCAGTAGTCATAGTGCGCAATGCGGCGCAGGGAAGCTTCGATGCCGCCAAGGACGATCGGTACATGCTTGTAGGCTTCCTTGCAGCGCTGACTGTAAACCAGGCTCGCGCGATCCGGACGCTTGCCGGCCATACCGCCTGGCGTGTAAGCGTCATCGGAACGGATTTTCTTGTCCGCGGTGTAGCGATTGATCATCGAGTCCATGTTGCCCGCTGCAACGCCGAAGAACAGGTTCGGCTCGCCGAGCTTCATGAAGTCGTCTTTGGACTGCCAGTTCGGCTGCGCAATGATCCCGACGCGGAAGCCCTGAGACTCCAGCAGCCGGCCAATGATCGCCATGCCGAACGACGGGTGATCGACGTAGGCATCACCGGTAACAATGATGATGTCGCACGAATCCCAGCCAAGCTGATCCATCTCCTCCCTGCTCATCGGCAGGAATGGCGCTGGCCCGAAACATTCGGCCCAATATTTTGGATAGTCAAATAACGGCTTGGCTGCTTGCATGTCGACGACCGGTGTTGAAGTGAAAAATCGCGGGCGCGGAATATAGCACAAATTTTGACCAATTCCGACGGCAATGGTCGGTTTCTAGTGACAACCCGCTCTGCGCACTTCGAGCAGAAAATCTCCGGTGACTTTCACCCCGCCAGACAGCGGCAATGACGCTGAATGCCTTGCAGTACTCGATGAACGGGTGCTGCAGCCGCCACTTTTTCAAGGATGAAGAAACATGGCAGTAAAACCGCCTCGCAATGGCACCGCCTACGTGGACGTGGACGTCCATATCCGCTCGAATCGACCGGTGGACGGCGACACAAAGACGTCAGATACGCCGGGCCGCAAAGGCCTCGATCCGTGGCTTCATGGCGAAACCCCGAAACCGCGGACCCCGCCACCCGGCGTTAAAGACCTCGATGCGATCCTGCCAGCAGCGACTGTCATGATTCGCCCGACCCCAGCCCCCGCTGAAGTCCGTCTCGTCACCGATCAGCCGCTAAAGCATTACTGGGTCAGTACCACGGCAAAACTGCCGCCTGCCGACAACGAAGGATTCAGGGTGTACAACAAACGGCTGTACGTCGACGTCCCCGATGGCGGCATCGTTCTGGTCGCAGTGCAGCCGGACACGGGACTGTACCGGGCCCGGCTATCGAGCGAACTGCACCCCTCTGGGCCGCTGCTATTACGCGACGTCGACAGTGGCGTCTGGCACCCACTCAATGATGTTGACGCCGGCAACGTCCCGCCCACCGACGCAAGCCTTCAGCCGTTTCGCACTGATCTGGATTTGCGCACAGCCGAGCCCGGCAGCGATGGTTTGTTTCGCCACGACGGCAAGCTCTACGTGATCATCCACAACCACGCGTATCAGGCGATGCAAGATCTCGACGCGTCGAGCCCGGCGCACAAGGTGTGGCGTATTGTTAACCCAAAGGATCCGGTGGCCAACGACAGCGCGAACATCTACCGCGCCAGTCGCAGCGGTGAAACCCGGGCGATCACTCGCAACGAGGCAAACGTCTGGGTTTCCGTGCTTACGGGGCTGAGGGGTGGCATGCCCCGCAATGACTCGACGCAGGCCAAAATGGCCCTCCTGATGCAACGCTATGAACCCTTCCAGAATGCCCACACCGCCCTGATCGAATCATCCACGCAGTACGATGCCCTCTGGAGTCGGGCCCGACAACAGGCGGATGGCCCCGCCAGGACCGCGGCCCTGGTCGCCGTTGAGGTGCATTTGCTCAAGCACATCAGAAAACAAACGGCTTTTGTTCAGTCGCTCGTCGACAACAAGGACTGGATGACCACCCTCAAGGCAGGCGGGCTATTCAAGGAAGAACTGCACACATTCCGGATAGAGCGCGTCGAATACCTCAACAGGCTCATGGCCGTCATGGACCTCAGAACCAGGCCTGAGGTGACAGACATGAGTGCCGACAATTGCAGGAAAATCATCACTCACCTGAACAAGAAACTGAAGATTCTCGACGAGCGCCAGGTGGTGATGGAGCAGATCAGAAAAGCGTCTCCCGGAGCGGCCGCGCAACTGACTGAACTCGGCCGGCAGGTACCCGCAGCGGATCGCATCAACTTCAACAAACTGGCGCTTTATGTGCACCTGTTTGCCGACACTCCCGACCAGCCGCCAGACACGACCATGCCCTCGCTATCAGCCCTCGACCTGATTACCGGGGATCTGGGCAATGTTCCAGAGCGCGAGCATCCCATGGCGCTGCTGCTGGCTATTGACCAGTTGAAAGGAGACCGGAGCCGCTTTGAGATGCTGCTGAGCTCGCAAAGCCCGAGGAGCCAATACCTTGAGGAGATCATTGCTCTGATCGATCCGATCGAGAAGAAAATCGAAGGCAAACTGACTGAAATTCTTGACGTTTCGATGCGCCGATCCGATCTGCCGAGCCTCGATCAGGACATTGATTTCGACTTCATTCCGACGCAACCGGTCTACGCCGATACAAGCCGTCCCGCCCCCGCCAAGAAAATGTTCCGAACCCGTCAGCACGGCACTTACAGGGTACTGGTCGGGGAGACTGAAACCGCCCCGGACGGGAGCATCATCATCAAGGTTCCCGACCCGTTGCGGCCCGATTCGCCGCCCAGGCGCTACGAAAAAAGACAAGACGAGTGGCTGCCGGTGCTCCCGCCGATTGTCCGCGTACCACGCTCGCAACTGGTCGGAGAGGCAATCCGGTTACTGGCCAGCCATGAGAATCACATGCTCGATGCGAGCGCCCAGGAAGCCAGAAAAACCAACCCGACAGAGATCATCGAAAGTCTGGGCAAGGAAAGCGATTTGCTCAACGAGCAGGCCAGACGGCTGGAGAACCACGCAAGCGAGGGCGAAGATAGAGGGATCATCGATTTGGCCGCACGCCTGCGAACCGCAGCCGACTCATTGACCAGCCAAGGGCAAGAGATTCTGGTGCGGATGTACAAGAACAAAGACGTGCTGGACATCATGCGCCTGAATTATCTGCTGGATCGCGCCGAGCTCAATGTGAGCAAGACCGTTGATCGCAAGGCGTTGGGCAAAGGCAAGGACAAGTCATTCCTCGACGTTTACGCCATCTCTGATCGCGCTGACGGCGGACCCTTGTGGCAAGCCCACTTCCACTATGACAAGCAGGACAGCCACCCGCTGAACTTCACTATCAAGGGCAGCCACCTGAAAACCCTGGAACAGAGCAAACGCGGGATCGAGTCGCAACGCCGCGATGAACTGGCCGGTCTGGTGCATGTGCCGATCTGGCGAGAGAGGTTCGATGGCAAAACAGCGCACAAGATATTCACATTGGCAGACAACGCCGCAGCGCTTGCCGAGTAAAGGACCACGCCCGAGCGCCGCGCTTGCGACCCTGTGACAACCACCAGGCAATGACGCCGAACGCTGTCGGCGCCCGTTCGCGGGCCCTGATGAGCAAACCTGCAAGGAAGAAAAAATGTCACCACGACTGCCTTTCAAAGGCACCGTTGAAAGCCCCGTACGACCGACCCGGCAAGAATCGGAAACAGTAAGGTCCGAGACACCACCGCATGTCGATTTCGGCCCATCGAGCTCACGAGGAACACTGAACCGTGAAGGTCTCGGCAGACCCGCGAGCGACGCCAGCCTCGATAGCATCGCGCCAATACCGGCGGTAACGATCAGCGAGTCAGCGCCACCAATAGCCGCGATCACGCGTGAGCAATGGCCACTGGAACATTACTGGATTGCCACCCCCGCTGACCTGCAAGGTCCAAATGCCGAGGGTTTCCGGGTGCACAGGGGGCGACGTTACGTCGATGTCCCCAACGGCGGCACGGTGCTTGTCGGAGTCGACACGCTGACCCGACAGTATCGAGCCCGCTTATCAACCGATCTGGAAGCGCTCGGCCCGGTGCTGCTGCGTGACACCGAAAGCGGGCTCTGGCACCCACAGGAACGCCTCCAACCAGCCCCGTCTGCGTCGACCGCGCCAGGCAGTGCTGGATTGCCCCGGCCCGGTGGCGGGCACGTACGCCCTGCTCATCGACAATTGGCAGACCGGGTTGCCGCCATCATCAATCGGCTGCGCAGTCCACACGCTCGCGCAAAGAGGCTGTTCCGCGCCATGAGTGAGGAACAGATTGGCGCTTACATCCGCTCGCTGGGCAGCGACATCGAAGGCGGGTTGAGTCGACGCGAAACCGAATACAAAACGCTCAAGCATCAACTGACGCTCTGGAGCACCGAATCATCTTCGACGCCAGCAATAGCAAAAGACTGGACAGAACACGTCACCCAGGAAATAAAACGCTGCTTTCGCCGAGAGACCGGGACATCATTGAAGCTTGCGCCTGGCAGCGGCCCCCTGCCGGCATTGCAGGCTGATTTCAGCCATGTCCGGGAACTGTCTCTGGACTCCATCACCTGGACGCCCGCAGCCGACACTTTTCTCAGCGGATTCTCGCGCCTGGAGCAATTGACGGTCACCCGCGCCACGCTGGATAAACTGCCGGCAGCCGTCGCGCAGATGGGCGACCTGAGAACATTGGATTTGAGTGCCAACCGGATCCGGCTGGACACACCAAGCGCCGCTGCACTCACGTCTCTCAGCAATCTTGAAACCATCAACCTGTCGAACAATCCGCTGAGCATGACGCCCGACTTCAGCGCGCTGACCGGGTTGAAAGTGTTGAACCTGAGCAATTCGCAACTGGATCAGTGGCCAACAGGCTTGCGCCACCAGACCGGTCTGCAAATCGTCGACTTGCGCAATAACCAACTGCAGGAAGTACCCCAGACGCTGCTCAATCCCCCCGCCGCACAGCTCGAGGCCACCGTCAGACTTAACGGCGTCACCCTTATTGAGGGCAACGCCTTTGCTCCCGGCTATTGGAAAACCCTGGAACTGTATTGGCGCCGCCTCGCTGCGGATCATCCTGCACTGTCTGGCGCTGCTCATCCACAGGGTCTCAGGCTGGTCGAAAACATTCCCGAGCTGACCGCGGTGCAGCGGATGTACCCGGGCAAGGATGCGCAAGCGGCGAAGGATTACGTTCTGCAATTGGGAGATCAGGAACTCACTCGCCGCCTGCAGGATTTCGACCTGCTTGAAACGCAGCTGGAAGATTATGTCGCCGGCCATCAATACCAGGGCTCCATCGACGCGGCCACAGCAAGACGATGGGCACCGCAACGTGTCGCCAGAATCATCAAGGCCTGCTGGCTACGGGAGTCGGGGGAAATGCTCAGACTTCCGCCCGGCAGTGGACCACTGCCCGCCCTGACGGCGGATTTCAGTCATGTCCGGATGCTCGATCTGCAAGAAATGAACTGGTCGGATAGCGGCGACACCTTCCTGGCCAACTTTACCAACCTGGAAAGCCTGTCCATCAACCGTTCCAATCTTCAACAGCTGCCAGCCAGCGTGAACGATATGAACAAGCTGACCCGACTGGATCTGAGCGCCAACAATCTTGAGCTGGATGCGCAAAGTGCTGCTGCACTGAGCACCCTGAGCCGGCTGCAGATCGTCAATCTTTCGCAGAACCCGCTGAAAACGACCCCCGACTTCAGCGCCATGTCCGAGCTGACAAGCCTTGACTTGAACAGTACGGGAATCGATCAGTGGCCGACCGGCCTGCTGGGCAAAACTGCTTTGGCCGGCCTTGATTTGCGCAATAACCACTTGACGCAAGTGCCCCAGGCAAACATCAACCCCGCTCCCGAGCAGTTGGCCTCGATCGCTCGAATCAACGGCGCTACGTTACTGGAGGGCAATGATTTTCCATCGGGTTACTGGAGAAAGTTCGACGGCTACTGGCGACGCGTGCACGTTGCGCACCCGCAACTGCTGGACGCTGCGCATCCCGCTGCTTTCGATAGCGACAACTCTCGAGCGCAGCGATATCGCCGTCTCTATCCGAACAAAAGCATCAAGGTGTGCAGAGAGTATTTGTGGAACCTTGACCAAGGCACTGCCGGTACAAGGCTGGCCAGCCTCGAACGAGAATTCACCACACTGAAAACCCATCTGGACGCGTGGGTTTTTTCGGGAGGTGGCAACCGTCAGGGTTATCTTCGCGCGAATCAGGTGTTAATCAACGCCGAGACTCGCAACGATCGCACCACGGCAAGCCAGCGGATCATCAGTTGCTGGCGACGTGAAACTCCGCAAAAACTGGCCAATGACAGGACCCCCATCGGACTTGAGCTGGACCTGCGCGGTCTGAGGCTGCAAAGCCTGCCGGATATCGACGCAGACTTCAGTCACGTCGGCTCGCTCAACCTGAGCAATATGGGCCTGAGCACATCGCCGGAAGGCTTTCTGACCCGTTTTCGCCACGTACGCTGGCTGGATCTTTCACGCAATCAACTGCGCGAATTGCCGCCCGCCGCTGGAGAAATGAACGGTCTGACCCGACTGTTTCTGCAGAACAACCAGATCGTCCTGACGGACGACACCGCCCGCGCTTTGTCAGAACGCACAACACTGCGAGCATTGTGGCTGCATGACAATCCACAATTGGCCATCGCCCCGGATTTCAGCCGGATAATCGACATGCGTTCAATCAATCTAGCCAACACAGGCATCGACACCTTTCCTGCCGGCATTGCCGATCAACCCCTATTGGATACCGTTAACCTGAGCAACAACCGGATCGAGGAAATCCCCGATTCCGTCATTGCCCCGCCGGACGAGCGACTTGCACACACGGCTCGCGTCAACAACGTGACCAACATCACCGACAATCCACTGTCGGCAGAGACACGTACCCGGCTGAACCATTACAACGATCGACTGATTGAGGCAGAGATGCCGCTAACCGGCCGGAACAACCTGCTCGACACGGCGGACGGCCACGCGCCTGTTGTGCGCCGAGTCACCACCGACAACCCATTGGCTCGCTGGACAGTCGGGATGCCAGCCGATCTGCTTTCAACCCGAAGAGCCCAATGGCGAACACTGCGTAACCAGCAAGGCTCCGACGGGCTGTTCAATACCCTTGCCCGTCTGCTGCATGTTCCCGCCGGCCATAACGACCTTCAGCAACGGGTCTGGAAACTGATCGACAGCATTACCGAAAACAACCCGCAATCCGAACGCCTGCGCAGCGAATTGTTCGAACGGTCAGGCGAGGCAGCCTGCTGCGATCGGGCAGCCTTCACGTTCGCCAATCTGGAAACCCGGATGATGATGCATAACGCTCGCAGCCTGGCTCGGGATCAGGCACAAGGTCCGCAACTTGCCTCACTGTCCAAGGCCTTGTTTCGCTTGCATGAGGTCGACAAAATCGCATCGGCGGACATTGCGCAACGAGAGCCGAGCATCCTCGAATCCAGGCAGGGCCAGGAGGCTCAGGCGCTTCCAGCCCCGCATGTCTCAGAAGAAGTCGAAATCAGGCTTTTTTATCGCCACGGTCTGAAAGACCGTTTGCAACTGCCGGGGCAGCCCGAGCGAATGGGTTTCGGGCATCTGGTCAATGTGTCAAAAGCACAGATGGATGCCGCATACGAAAAAATCATCGCACTGGATAACTCGCCCGAAGAATTTCAGGCTCTGTTATCGAGAGAGTTCTGGCAGGAGTTTGTCATCCACAAATACCAATCGCAGTTCGAAGCTCAGCGTCAGCCGTTTCAGGACCGCCAGGCGACACTCGATGAGTCTTATGCTGCCAACGAACTATCGTTTGCCGAATACGACGCGCAATCCAGAGCGCTGCAAGCGCCGCTTGCGATCGAGGAAGCGGCCTTGATCGAAACGCTGACCCGGCTGGAACTGGCCGGGCATGCGACCCGCGACAACGTCGAAGAACCCGCGGGCGAAAGCACGTAACACAGCGCAAGAGCGGGTGTTGGCCGAGTGACTTCGGCCAACACTCATTCGTCGTCGTCGAAGTTGTAGCTGCCGGGCGCTAGGTTTTCGAAACGGGTGTATTTGCCGATGAACGCCAGGCGGATAAAACCGATCGGGCCGTTACGCTGCTTGCCGATGATGATTTCGGCGATGCCCTTGTGTTCGGTTTCCGGGTGATACACCTCGTCGCGATAGACGAACATGATCACGTCGGCGTCCTGCTCGATCGCTCCGGATTCCCGCAAGTCGGAGTTCACTGGACGCTTGTTCGGACGTTGTTCCAGGGAGCGGTTGAGCTGCGACAGCGCCACCACCGGGCAGTTGAATTCCTTGGCCAGCGCTTTCAGGGATCGCGAGATCTCGGAAATTTCGTTGGTACGGTTGTCACCGCTGGAACCGGGGATCTGCATCAGTTGCAGGTAGTCGATCATGATCAGGCCGACGTCGCCGTGTTCACGCACCAGGCGCCGGGTCCGCGCACGCATTTCCGACGGGCTGATACCGGCGGTGTCATCGATGAACAGTTTGCGATCGTTGAGCAGGTTGACCGCTGAAGTCAGGCGCGGCCAGTCATCGTCTTCCAGTTGACCGGAACGCACTTTGGTCTGATCGATGCGCCCCAGCGAGGAGAGCATACGCATGATCAGCGATTCGCCTGGCATCTCGAGGGAGTACACCAGAACCGCCTTCTCGCTGCGCAACACAGCGTTTTCCACCAGGTTCATCGCAAAGGTGGTTTTACCCATCGACGGACGGCCGGCGACGATGATCAAGTCGGACGGCTGCAGGCCGCTGGTCTTCTCGTCGAGGTCGGTGTAGCCGGTGGACAAGCCAGTGATGGCGTTGTCAGTGTTGAACAGGGTGTCGATGCGGTCGATGGCCTTGGTCAGCAAATCGTTTACACCTACCGGGCCGCCGGTTTTAGGCCGGGCCTCGGCAATCTGGAAGATCTGCCGTTCGGCTTCGTCAAGAATCTCGGCGGCAGTACGACCTTCAGGGTTGAAGGCGCTGTCAGCGATCTCGGTGCTGATGCCGATCAACTGGCGCAAGGTCGCTCGTTCGCGAACGATCTGCGCATACGCCTTGATGTTGGCGACGGACGGCGTGTTTTTCGCCAGTTCGCCAAGGTAACCGAGACCGCCGACTTGCGAGGTCTGACCTTCCTTGTCCAATTGCTCGGCAAGGGTCACGACGTCGATCGGGGAGTTCTGATCGGCCAGTTTGGCGATCGCACGGAAAATCAGACGGTGGTCATGCCGATAGAAATCGCCGTCGGAGACTTGATCGAGCACGCGTTCCCAGGCGTTGTTGTCCAGCATCAGACCACCGAGTACAGCCTGTTCGGCTTCGATGGAATGCGGCGGCACCTTCAGGGCAGCGGTTTGCAGATCGTATTGCTCGGGAGCGGAGATATCGTTCATGGCCACTTGTGTTGTTTGAAAAAACAGGGAATTCAGAAAGACAAAGGGCACGACCTGTAAACAGGATCGTGCCCGATGTTAACCGTCTGACGGACAAGCCGCCAGCCGATCAGTGTTGCTTAAGCTGCTACCACAACAACGCGTACGGTGGCTTCAACTTCGGCGTGCAGGTGCACAGCCACGTCGAATTCACCCACGTTGCGGATGGTGCCGTTCGGCAGACGAACTTCGCTTTTCGCAACTTCAACGCCGGAGGCGGTCAGTGCGTCAGCAATGTCGTGAGTACCGATCGAACCGAACAGCTTGCCTTCGTCGCCAGCGGTGGCAGTGATGGTCACTTCCAGCTCGGCCAGTTGGGCAGCACGGCTTTCAGCCGATGCTTTACGGTCTGCGGCAGCTTTTTCCAGCTCAGCACGACGCTCTTCAAACGCAGCCAGGTTGGCAGCGGTTGCAGCGGTAGCTTTGCCGAAAGGCAGCAGGTAGTTACGGCCGTAACCGGCCTTAACGTTTACTTTGTCGCCCAGGTTGCCCAGGTTGGCGATTTTTTCCAGAAGGATCAGTTGCATGTGGAAATCCTCTTAACTTTTAACCTTCACCGTTCGCGTTATCGGTGTCTTTCGACACGTGACGACCGCGAAAATCAATCAGGCTGTCGACAATGGCCAAGACCACGAGCAACGGATAGATCAGCTGCATGAACAGCAGCAGCGTGACGTACAACCCCACCAGCCAGAAACCGGCCAGTCGCTTCTGCCCGACCAGCCCGTGAATCAGGGCAAGTCCGGCGAACACCAGCGGTACACTGCACAACGGCGTCAACATGGCCATCTGTGCACCGAGATTCGGGCCCAGAAGCATCAACGCCAGCAGTAACATCGCCGGCCCCAGCGGGATCCGGATGGCGCGAAACTCGCGACCAAAACCACCCGGGTTGTACAACAACGCCTGCCAATGCCGCCCGACAATCAGGCTCAGCACGCTGACGATTTGCAACAACGCCGCAATCAGTCCGGTCAGGACCGGTGCAATCAGGGACGCGAAACGCGCTTGCTCATCGACCGACAATTGCTTGTAGGTCTCACCGAGAAGCGCCGGCATGACCTTTATCAAGGCCTGCGCGAGCATCTCGATCTGGGCCGCAAACGCAGCCCCGAGCACCACTGAAAACACCACTCCAATCACTACGCTGACCAGCAGCGTGCGGACCCAGGACTCACTTGCGCGCAAAACCAACGCAAGTCCCGAAGACCCCAGCAGCACCAGAAGTGCGCGTGGGTCATCGGCATACAGCCACCAGATCAATGCCGGCAGCAGCCCCAGAGACAGAACACCCAGGGCGTCCGTCAGTCCGCGCCGCAGCAGCACAAGGCTCCCCGCGGCAGCGCCCAACCAATACAACAACGGCAATGTTGCACATCCGGCCACCACGAGAGTGGCCTGCATACGGCCTCGCATGATGAACTCAGCTAAGGCACGCATGCATTCAATCCTTTGCTACTTGTCGACTGCCCGGTCTCAGCGGCCGTGGCTGTCGGTGTAGGCCAGCAGGGCCAGGAAGCGGGCGCGCTTGATAGCGGTGGCCAGCTGACGCTGATAACGAGCTTTGGTACCGGTGATGCGGCTTGGAACGATTTTGCCGGTCTCGGATACGTAAGCTTTCAGAGTGTTGAGATCTTTGTAATCGATCTCTTTCACGTCTTCAGCGGTGAAGCGGCAGAATTTACGACGACGGAAGAAACGTGCCATTTGATAGGCTCCTTAATAAGGTCCGTGGATTACTCGTCAGCGTTATCGCTGTTGTCGCTGTCATCACTATCGGTGCCTTCGGCGCCTTCGTGCTCAGGACGGTCGCGACGCTCACGGCGCTCACTGCGGTTTTCTTCAGCCTTGAGCATCTCGGACTGGCCAGTTACGGCTTCGTCGCGACGGATGACCAGGTTACGGATCACTGCATCGTTGTAGCGGAAGTTGTCTTCCAGCTCGGCCAGGGCCTTGCCAGTGCACTCAACGTTCAGCATCACGTAGTGAGCCTTGTGAACATTGTTGATTGCGTAGGCCAGTTGACGACGGCCCCAATCTTCCAGACGGTGGATTTTGCCGCCGTCTTCTTCGATCAGCTTGGTGTAACGCTCAACCATGCCGCCGACTTGCTCGCTCTGATCCGGGTGGACCAGAAAGATGATTTCGTAATGACGCATGAATGCTCCTTACGGGTTGTAGCCTGCCGCTCAAAAACGGTCAGACAAGGAGTGAATGACACTTATGGACTTGCTGGCGCGGGGCACATGCGTGCCTGCCGTCACAGCAAGGGGCGCAATTGTAGAGAAGGGACAGAAGAGGTGCAAGGCAATTGGTGATTATTTGAACAATCACTCAGTTATGCCACACCACAAAACACTGTGGGAGCGAGCTTGCTCGCGAATGCGGTTTGTCAGGCAACATTTACGTCGACTGACACGCCCTCTTCGCGAGCAAGCTCGCTCCCACATTTGAATCGTGTACGACTCAGGATTTCTTGGCAGCAGCCTTGGCTTTTGCCCCGCGCTGACGCTGTGCTTCGAACAGACACACGCCGGTGGCAACCGAAACGTTGAGGCTGCTGACACTACCGGCCATCGGCAACTTCACCAGATAGTCGCAGTGTTCACGGGTCAGGCGACGCATGCCTTTGCCTTCAGCGCCCATGATCAGAATGGTCGGGCCAGTCAGATCCTGGTCGTAAATGCTGACTTCAGCTTCGCCTGCCGTGCCGACAATCCACAGACCGCGCTGCTGAAGTTTTTCCAGGGTACGGGCGAGGTTGGTTACCGCCACCAACGGAATCACTTCCGCCGCGCCGCAAGCGACTTTACGCACGACTGGCGTCAGGGTCGCCGACTTGTCTTTCGGCACGATCACCGCCAGTGCACCGGCAGCATCGGCCGAACGCAGGCAGGCGCCGAGGTTGTGCGGATCGGTCACGCCGTCGAGTACCAGCAACAGTGGCGCGCCTTCAGTGCGATCAAGCAGCTCATCGAGCATCGCCTCGCCCCAGACCTGGCTCGGGCTGACTTCCGCGACCACGCCCTGATGCACGCCTTCAACCCAGGCGTCCATTTCACGGCGTTCAGCCTGGCCGACCTGGACGCGATTTTCGTTGGCCAGCTCAACCAGCGTCTGCACGCGTGGATCATTGCGGCTTTCCGCCAGCCAGATCTGCTTGACGCGTCTCGGGTGGTGACGCAGCAGCGCTTCTACCGCGTGAACGCCGTAGATTTTTTCCAACTGACTCATGACTTCGCCTTCGGTTTACGTGCCCCGCCACTTTTGGCTGGAGCAGAACCCGCTTTTGGCGGGCCTTTACGGTGTTTGCTCGGTTTCGCTGGCTTGCCGCCGGAAGCCTTTTCAGGCGCCGACCGTCCGGTCTTTCCCCCGGACGCCGCTTTACCACCGTTTTTCGCGTCGGAAAGCAGCGCTTTCTTCATTTCACGGCTTTTGCGCAACTCGGCGTTTTTCGCCACGGCGTCGCTCGGACGATAGGCTTCGGCAGCCTTTTCTTTCGCCGGACGACGACCAGCGGTTTTCGCTGGAGCCGCTTCGGCTTTTTCCTTCGCGGCGGGTGCGGCCGTTTCAGCACCACGCTTCTTGCGGCCAATCGGCGCGCTGATGGTTTTTTCGGCCATCTCGAAGTCGATCTTGCGCTCGTCGAGGTCAACGCGCATCACACGTACTTCAACGGTATCGCCGAGACGGAAACTGCGGCCGGTGCGCTCGCCCGCCAGGCGGTGATGCACAGGATCGAAGTGGTAGTAATCGCCCGGCAGCGCGGTGACGTGCACCAGGCCTTCGACGTAGATATCGGTCAGTTCGACGAACAGACCAAAACCGGTCACCGCAGTGATCACACCCGGGAACGATTCGCCCACGCGATCCTTCATGAACTCGCATTTGAGCCAGTTCACGACGTCGCGGGTCGCTTCGTCGGCACGGCGCTCGCTCATCGAGCATTGCTCGCCGAGTTGCTCCAGCGCCGCTTCGTCGTACGGATAGATGCGCGCCTTCGGAATGGACATCGCACCGGCACGGCGAACGTGCGGGGTGTCCTGTTTCGAATGGATCACGCTGCGGATTGCGCGGTGCGTGAGCAAGTCCGGGTAACGACGGATCGGCGAGGTGAAGTGGGTATAAGCTTCGTAATTCAGGCCGAAGTGGCCCTGATTGTCAGCGCTGTACACCGCTTGACTCAGCGAACGCAGCATCACCGTCTGGATCAGATGGAAATCCGGACGATCCTTGATGCTCGCCAGCAGCGCCTGATAGTCCTTCGGCGACGGGCCGTCCTTGCCTTTGTGCAGGGACAGGCCGAGCTCGCCAAGGAAGGCACGGAGTTTTTCCAGACGCTCCGGTGGCGGACCATCGTGGACGCGATACAGCGCAGGGATTTCGTGCTTCTTGAGGAATTCGGCGGTGGCCACGTTAGCCGCCAGCATGCACTCCTCGATCAGCTTGTGCGCATCGTTACGGGTGGTCGGACGGATCTCGGCAATCTTGCGCTCGGTACCGAAGATGATTCGGGTTTCCTGCGTTTCGAAATCGATCGCGCCGCGTACGTGACGAGCAGCCAGCAGCACCTTGTACAGCGCATACAGCTGTTTAAGGTGCGGCAGAACGTCGTTGTACTCACCGCGAAGCTGACGCGCCTCGGTGACTTTCGGCGTTTCCAGCATCGCGCTGACTTTGTTGTATGTCAGACGAGCATGGGAGTGAATCACCGCTTCATAGAAGCAGTAGTCAGTCATTTCGCCGGACTTGGAGATGGTCATCTCGCAAACCATGGCCAGACGATCGACATGTGGGTTCAGCGAGCACAGGCCGTTGGACAGTTGCTCAGGCAGCATCGGCACGACGCGTTCCGGGAAGTACACGGAGTTGCCGCGCACTTGCGCTTCGTTGTCCAGCGCCGAACCAATCTTCACGTAGCTGGAAACGTCGGCAATCGCCACGTACAACTTCCAGCCGCCGGAGAACAGGCGCAGCTTGCCCGGTTTGGCTTCGCAATAAACCGCATCGTCGAAGTCGCGAGCATCTTCGCCGTCAATGGTGACGAACGGCAGATGGCGCAGGTCGACGCGCTTCTCTTTGTCTTTTTCTTCGACTTCCGGCTTGAGCTTGGCCGCTTCTTTCAGCACGGCTTCAGGCCAGACGTGCGGAATGTCGTAGGTGCGCAGGGCCACATCGATTTCCATGCCCGGCGCCATGTAGTTGCCGACCACTTCGACCACGTCGCCTTGCGGCTGGAAGCGCGGCGTTGGCCAGTGGGTGATTTTCACCTCGACAAACTGACCGATCTGCGCGTTGGCGTTGCGGCCCGGGGTGACCAGCACTTCTTGCTGAATCTTCGGATTGTCCGCGACGACGAAGCCGATGCCGCCCTCTTCAAAGTAGCGACCGACGATGGTTTCGTGGGCACGGGACACCACTTCGACAATCACGCCTTCGCGGCGACCGCGACGGTCGAGACCGGAAACACGCGCCAATGCACGGTCGCCATCGAATACCAGACGCATTTGCGCCGGGCTCATGAACAGGTCGTCGCTGCCATCGTCAGGAACGAGGAAGCCGAAACCGTCACGATGACCGCTGATGCGACCGAGGATCAGGTCGAGCTTGTCTACCGGCGCGTATGTGCCACGGCGGGTGTAGATCAGTTGAGCGTCGCGCTCCATAGCGCGAAGGCGGCGGCGCAGGGCTTCGATCTGGTCTTCTGTGGTCAGACCAAACTCTTCCACCAGTTGCTCGCGGGCAGCAGGCGAACCCCGATCGGCGAGGTGCGCCAGGATCAGTTCGCGGCTAGGAATAGGGTTTTCATATTTTTCCGCTTCACGAGCGGCCTCGGGATCGAGGGACTGCCAATCGGCCATTAGAGAGTTTTCACCTTGTCTATATGCGGGTTAGTTTGGCATAGGCGCCATGAAACGGGAAATTTCCGACTCTATAAGGCGCGTATCCGGGGCTGTAGCGTTGCTTGAAAGCCGTTTTGAACACCGCTGGTAAAAAAAATCATGTTTTTTGCTGAGAGGGGTTTACAGTTAAAAAGACGCTCCGTATAGTGCGCGCCATCGACGACGCACAGCGTTGCCGATACTGCCCAGATGGTGAAATTGGTAGACACGCCAGCTTCAGGTGCTGGTGACCGCAAGGTCGTGGAAGTTCGAGTCTTCTTCTGGGCACCAATTTCGAGCTTGAGACTAGATCAGTTTCAAGGCTCACACAAAAACCCGCGAAAGCGGGTTTTTTGCATTCTAAGCCCGGGTTTTCTTAAAACTGATTTATTAAAATTAAATCAGGGGTTTACAGATCAAAATGCGCTCCGTATAGTGCGCCACATCAACAGCGGCAACGCTAGCGATGATTGCCCAGATGGTGAAATTGGTAGACACGCCAGCTTCAGGTGCTGGTGACCTTACGGTCGTGGAAGTTCGAGTCTTCTTCTGGGCACCAATTCAAACTCAAGGTTACGACCTTGAGTTTCACAAAAACCCGCGAAAGCGGGTTTTTGCGTTTCTGGCTTGCAGAAATTTATCACTACCCCGCCTATCAAAATGCCAGCCCCGCCGCAAGGCGCACTTGAGAAACAATATCGTTTATCATTGTTGCAAGTTTTTGCAATGCGACAGTGAGGAACCCTGCGAATGACGTTTCGAAATACCCTGCGCCGAGGCTTGACCTTCACCCTCCTCGGCCTGGCGCTCGCCACTCCCCTCACCCAGGCTGCCGATGCGGTTTCCCTGACTCTCTACAACGGCCAGCACAAGGAAGTCGGCGACGCGATCGCCAAAGCCTTCGAAGCCAAGACCGGCATTCACGTCAACGTACGCAAGGGCAGCAGCAATCAGTTGGCCAGCCAGGTCATCGAAGAAGGCGATCGCTCCCCTGCCGACGTGATCTACACCGAAGAGTCGCCGCCACTGAACAATCTCGGCGAACTGGGCTTGCTGGCCAAAACCGATGACACCACTCTGGCTGTGCTACCGGAAAAATATGTCGCCGGCAACGGCACCTGGATCGGCGTGACAGCGCGGGTTCGCGTTGTCGCCTACAACCCGAAACTGGTCGACGAAAAAGACCTGCCGAAATCGGTGATGGAGTTCTCCGATCCGCAGTGGCAGGGCAAAGTCGGCTTCGTACCGACCAGCGGCGCCTTTCAGGAACAAGCCGTAGCGATCATCAAGATGCACGGTCGCGACGCCGCCGAAGAATGGCTGACCGGTCTGCGCGCATTCGGCAAGACCTACAGCAACAACATGGTCGCCCTCAAAGCCGTGGAAAACGGCGAAGTCGCCACCGTGCTGGTGAACAACTACTACTGGTTCGCCCTGCAACGCGAGAAAGGCAAACTGGATTCAAAGCTGCATTACTTCACCGGCGGTGACGTCGGCGGCTTGATCACTGTGTCCAGCGCGGCCGTGCTGAAATCCAGCAAACATCCAAAAGAAGCCCAGCAGTTTCTTGCCTACATGGCCAGTGAAGAAGGCCAGCGCGTGATCACTCAGACGACCGCCGAGTATCCGCTACACAAAGGCATGGAATCGGATCGCGGGCTCAAGCCGTTCAGCGAACTGGAAGCGCCGAACGTGACCCCGGCCGATCTGGGCAATGCTGAAGAAGCGCTGGAGCTGGAACGCGAAGTTGGCTTGAACTGATGACCGCATCGTTATCCGCCCCTGCCGCGCGCGGGGGTTACGTACCAAAGCGCAAGCGGCCATCGATCTGGCTGGTATTGCCAGTTTTGTTGCTGGTGGTACTGAGCCTGTTGCCGCTGGCCTATGTCGGGCTCAAAGCATGGCAGGCCGGCTGGGCCGAAGCGCTGCACTTGTTGTGGCGTCCGTATGTATTCGGCCTGCTGCGCAACACCTTGGCTTTGATGGTTGGCGTAACCCTCACGTGCGGCGTGATCGGCCTGTCGCTGGCCTGGCTGCTGGAGCGCAGCAACTTGCCGGGGCGACGCTTGTGGGGCGTGATTCTGTGCTTGCCGTTCGCAGTGCCAGCATTTGTCAGCAGTTTCACCTGGGTCTCTTTGAGCGCACAGTTCGAAGGGCTCGGCGGGGCGATTCTGGTGATGAGCCTGTCGAAGTACCCGCTGATCTTCCTGCCAGTGGCCGCGACGCTGCGCAATCTCGATCCCTCTCTTGAAGAATCCGCCCGCACCCTCGGCCAGAATCGCTGGGGCGTATTCTTTCGCGTCACACTGCCTTTGCTCTGGCCATCACTATTGGCCGGTTCGTTGCTGATTGCCTTGCACATGCTGGTGGAGTTCGGCGCACTGTCGATCATCGGCCTGCAAACCTTCACCACGGCGATCTATCAGCAATTCGAACTGGAATTCAGCAACGCCAACGCAGCGATGCTCTCGGCCGTATTGCTGGCGCTGTGCCTGGTTTTGCTTTGGCTGGAGTTGCGCGTACGCGGCAAGGGCCGGCATGTGCGCACCGGCCAGGGTGCGGCGCGCCAGGCTGAACAGGTTCGGCTCGGACCATGGGCAGCCGTCGGTCAGTTGTATTGCCTGATGCTGGCGGTTGTCGGCAGCGGCATTCCGCTGGGAATGTTGGCGTATTGGCTGGCGGTCGGTTCGTCGGCGGCTTTTCCGGTGGCTGCGATTACTGAAGCGTTGCTTTCTTCTTTGGCGCTTTCTCTTGGCGGCGCAGCATTGTGCCTGGTGCTGGCAGTTCCGGTGGGGTTGCTGGTGGTGCGCTACAAAGGCCAACTGGCGATTTGGGCCGAGCGCTTGCCGTATCTGCTGCATGCACTGCCAGGATTGGTGATTGCGTTGACGCTGGTGTATTTCGCCCTGCATTACGTGCCGGCGCTTTATCAGACGTCGGGGCTGCTGCTGATCGCTTATGCGCTGCTGTTTCTACCACTGGCGCAGGCGCCGATCCGCACGGCACTGAACAAGGCTGCGCCACAACTGGAAGAAGCTGCGCGGACGCTGGGGGCTTCGTCGTTCACGGCGTTTTGCCGGGTGACGCTGCCGATCATCTTCCCGGCATTGGGCGCGGCGTTTGCACTGGTGTTTCTGGATGCGATGAAGGAATTGACCGCGACACTGCTGCTGAGTCCGACCGGGCTTAATACGCTGGCGACCGAGGTGTGGGCGCATACCGCGAATGTCGAGTTTGCGGCGGCGGCGCCTTATGCGGCGTTGTTGATTTTGGTATCGGGGTTGCCGGTTTATCTGCTGACGACGCGGATGTATTTGAGCCGTTGAAATAGCTATCGCGAGCAGGCTCACTCCTACATTGGAATGCGTTTCCCCTGTAGGAGTGAGCCTGCTCGCGATGAAGCCAAACCAGACAGCATCAAGCCCTGAACTGCCCCAGACTCGCCTTGAGCTGCGCAGCCAATCCATCCAGCACCTTGCCACTCGCCGTGGTCTCCACCACCGCCTGCGCCGCTTTCTCGGCCTGCGCATGAATCGTCTCGACCCGCCCACGCACAGCCTGCGCGCCCTGCGCCTGATGCGCCGCTGCCTGGGTGGCCAGACCTATCGCCGCATGCACTTGCTCGACCGACGCCTGCACTGACTGCTGCAAGCGCGCACTGTCGCGCAACACCAGCAACCCTTCGCTGGCCTGACGCCCGGCCTGGCCGATCGCCTCGACCGCCTCGCGGGCGCCCTGCTGCAACGCGACGATGTGCGCCTGA
This sequence comes from Pseudomonas sp. 43A, assembly GCF_013363935.1. NCBI lineage: Bacteria > Pseudomonadati > Pseudomonadota > Gammaproteobacteria > Pseudomonadales > Pseudomonadaceae > Pseudomonas > Pseudomonas sp. 43A. Next base: position 888,349 of record NZ_CP054880.1, on the reverse strand, counting down.
ATATCGCCCGTGGAGCTTTGTGTCTTGCTCGCCAGCGCTCGAACTTCGTCCGCCACCACCGCAAAACCACGCCCGGTCTCGCCCGCCCGCGCCGCCTCGATAGCGGCGTTGAGCGCCAGCAGATTGGTCTGCTCGGCGATCCCGTGAATCACCGTCAACACCACTTCAATCTGCTCACTCTGCTGCGCCAGCCGCTCGATGACTTTCGCGCCGGTATCGACCTGCCCCGCCAGCGCCTCGATCAAGCCGCCGACTTTGGCGGAGGTGCGAGTGTTTTCATCCGTGGCCTGACGAATATCCACCACCTGCTTCAGCGCCGCCTGCATGGCATGGCTTTCCGACTGCGCCTCATCAGCCATTTGCGACAGTGCGCGCAGGCTTTCCGCCACTTCATCACGCTGCATGCCCGCCGCCGCATCGGCACCGGCATTGCGCAGGGTCATCGCGCCGATTTCTACGCCGGTACGCTGCGCAACATCGCCCGCCTCGCGCACGATCGGCTGCAACTTATCCACAAAGCGATTGACCGCCGAAGCCATGTCGCCGATTTCGTCCTTGCTGTTGATCTGCACACGCTTGGTCAGGTCGCCCTCGCCCGCCGCCAGGTCATCCATCGCGGCGTTGAGCATCTTCAGCCGATTGACCACGCGATGACCCAACACTACCGCCAGCAACAGCAGCACACCGCAACCGACCAGCGCCAGACCCAGGCCAATGCGCCAGCGCAAGGTTGCCGCTGCTTCCTGAACGGTATTGGCGGTATTGGATTTCATCTCGGTCGCAGTGGACTGCGCCGACTGCAGGCGCGACTGCATGGCTTTGGCACTGTCTGCGGCGGCGCCCTTGAGACTGTCGCCGACCAACTGATCACTGCTGGCGATCAACGCCGAGAAGCGCTTGTCCAGCGCCGCCAGATCGGTTTCCACCGACGCAGTGGATACACCCATCAGCACTTTGCCGATTTCCACGCCGTTGGGGTTGATCGAAGCTTCGAGGTAGTAAACCGACGGATCGTTCTTGGCCGCATCCAGCACTTTATCCAGCGCACGCTCGCCCTGGCCTTTTTCCAACAGGGCCTTGTTGATCGGGTTTTCGCGGTTGAGATAACGGGTCAGGTGCTGGCCGGTGGCGTCGTCGTAGACCACGAACAGCACGTTGGGATTACGCTGGGCACGGCGGGCGAATTCGGACAGGGTCGGTACGTCGCTGTCCCACATGGCACGCGGGGCGACGGAGGCCAGTAACTGCGCCATGTCATTGGCCGAATCTTTCAGATCCTTTTCCAGCGTCGCACGCAATTGCGCCTGCTCATCTTTCAGGCGCGAAGACAGGCCGGCAGTCAGTCGCTGACGGGTACTGGCCGACAAGGCATCAAGGCTCGAGGTGACCTCTCGCCCGGCCTGCTCCAGCTCGCCGGAGAGTTTCTGGCTGTCGGCGCCGAGGCGCACCGCCAGATCAGCTTCCAGCGCCGTGACGGTGCTCCGCGTCAGGGCAACGGCCACCAACACTTGCACCAAAAGGGCGATACCAAGGGTAACGAACACGGGGCGCAACAAACGGCTTTGTAACAGTGAGAGAACGGCCGACACTGTGAATACCTCTACTTCTGACGCCATTAATTTGATGGCACTCTTGTAGACAGATTCACAGCAAAGGTCATGCCGTCCAACAGGCATAAACGACAAAGGCCCCGATGAAGGGGCCTTTGTGTTTTTACATCAACGACTTATCAAGCAAACGGATGACGCAGAACGATGGTTTCGTTGCGGTCCGGGCCCGTCGAAATAATGTCGATCGGCGCGCCGATCAACTCTTCAACGCGCTTGATGTAGGCACGAGCATTAGCTGGCAGCTCTTCCAGGGTCTTGGCGCCCACGGTCGATTCGGTCCAGCCCGGCACTTCTTCGTACACAGGCTGCAGGCCTACGTAGCTGTCAGCATCGGTCGGAGCAACGGCGTTGCCTTCGGCATCTTTGTAGCCAACGCAGATGTTGATGGTTTCCAGACCGTCGAGTACGTCCAGCTTGGTCAGGCAGATGCCCGAGATGCTGTTCACATCGATCGCGCGACGCAGGATAACGGCGTCGAACCAGCCGCAACGACGGGCACGGCCGGTGGTGGCGCCGAACTCGTGACCTTGCTTGGCCAGGTGTGCACCGACTTCGTCGAACAGCTCAGTCGGGAACGGGCCCGAACCAACGCGAGTGGTGTAAGCCTTGGTGATGCCCAGGATGTAGTCCAGGAACATCGGGCCAACGCCCGAACCGGTCGCCACGCCACCGGCGGTGGTGTTGGAGCTGGTCACGTACGGGTAGGTACCGTGGTCGATGTCGAGCAACGAACCCTGGGCGCCTTCGAACATGATGTCTTTGCCGGCGCGACGCAGGTCGTGCAGCTCGGCCGTGACGTCGAGCATCAGCGGCTTCAGCAGCTCGGCGTATTCCTTGCACTCGGCCAGGGTCTTTTCGAACTCGATGGCCGGCTCTTTGTAGTAACCAACCAGCATGAAGTTGTGGTAATCCACCAGTTCACGCAGCTTGTCTTCGAAACGCGGCATGTTCAGCAGGTCGCCAACACGCAGGCCACGACGAGCAACCTTGTCTTCGTACGCCGGGCCGATGCCGCGACCGGTAGTACCGATCTTCAGCTCGCCACGGGCCTTTTCACGGGCCTGGTCCAGCGCCACGTGGAAGGACAGGATCAGCGGGCAGGACGGGCTGATACGCAGACGCTCGCGCACCGGCACGCCTTTCTCTTCCAGCTTGGTGATCTCGCGCAGCAGGGCGTCAGGTGCAACCACCACGCCGTTGCCGATCAGGCACTGCACGCCTTCGCGCAGCACGCCCGACGGAATCAGGTGCAAAACGGTTTTCTCGCCGTCGATCACCAGGGTGTGACCAGCGTTGTGGCCACCCTGGTAGCGCACTACGGCGGCAGCATGTTCGGTCAGCAGATCAACGATCTTGCCTTTGCCCTCATCACCCCATTGGGTGCCCAGGACTACGACATTCTTACCCATAACACTTGTCCTCATTCGCGCAAACTTGGTGCCGGCGATGGCCGGCAGGAAAACTCAAGAAGCCAGTGGCGATACTTGCCAAAGCCCGTTCTGCTGAATCAATTGCCGGTCGCAGTCCGCATCACGGGCGGCGGCCAAAGGTTGCCCAGGCAAAGCCTGAACGACACGCTGACCCTCACTGCGCAACTGGCAAACCTGCTGCCAGAGTGCCGCATCCGTACTGTCAGGCATCCAGATACCGCCAGACGGTAGCTCGATGTCAGCACGCCCCAGGGTCACCAGGGTTTTCAAATCGGTGGAAAAGCCTGTCGCTGGACGGGCGCGACCGAAGTCGGCACCGATGTCGTCGTAACGACCGCCCTGAGCGATGGACTGGCCAACGCCCGGTACGAACACCGCGAACACCACACCGGTGTGGTAGTGGTAGCCACGCAACTCGCCCAGATCGAAGTACAACGGCAGCTCCGGGAAGCGTGCCGACAGACGCTCGGCGATCGCCAGCAAGTCTTCCAGTGCCGCCAGAACCGGCGCCGGCGCATTGGCCAGACGCTCGCGGGCAGCGCTCAACACTTCACGGCCGCCGCACAGGTCGACCAGCGCACGCAGCATGCCGGACAAGTCGGCCGGCAAGCCTTCGGTCAAGGTAATGACCTCGTCGATGGCCTTGCGTTGCAATGCATCGAACAACTGCTGCTCGACTTCACCGGACAGACCGGCGGCACGCGCCAGACCACGGTAGATGCCGACATGACCAAGATCCATGTGCACATCCGGCACATCGGCCAGTTGCAGCATGGCCAGCATCAGGCTGATCACTTCAACGTCGCTGCTCGGGCTGGCGTCGCCGTACAACTCGGCGCCCAACTGGATCGGGCTGCGCGAGGACGACAGTGCACGCGGCTGCGCGTGCAGCACGCTGCCGGCGTAGCACAGACGGCTCGGACCTTCGCGACGCAGGGTGTGCGCATCGATGCGCGCCACTTGCGGCGTGATGTCGGCACGGAAACCCATCTGCCGGCCCGACTGCGGGTCGATGACCTTGAAGGTACGCAGATCCAGGTCCTGGCCCGCGCCGGTCAGCAGGGATTCCAGGTACTCGATATGGGGAGTCACGACAAACTCGTAACCCCAGCTCTGGAACAGATCCAACACCTGACGACGCGCGACTTCAATGCGCGCCGCTTCCGGTGGCAGTACTTCTTCGATGCCATCTGGCAGCAGCCAGCGGTCTACCGTTGCCATTACGCCATTCCCCTTTGATCCGGGCGGCCAGCCTGCGGGCGAGCCTTGAGTGAAGCAGAAAATGACTGGTCCGTTCAAAACGCACGCGCATGAACGACGCGGCGAAAGGCCTGTTACCGGCTTCGCCCATCACTTTCCTCGAAATACTCTCGGGCCATTCAACCCGATGCCTGCAACAAAAAACAGCAATCAAACGTGCAGACGCAAAAAAGCCGGGAATTTCCCGGCTGCCGCATCATACACACGTTTTCCCAAAGGATCACCCCGCCCGAGGTTTTAGCCGCCGGGCGGAATGATTCAGGTCAACGGCGTATCAAGGCTTGGCCTTTTCCAGGTAGTGGAAAAAGTCGCTGCTTGGGTCGAGGACCAATACGTCGGATTTGTTCGCGAAGCTTTCACGGTAGGCGCGCAGGCTACGGTAGAAACTGTAGAACTCCTGATCCTGGCCGTAGGCCTTGGAGTAGATCGCAGCGGCCTGGGCATCACCATCACCGCGAACCTCTTCGGATTCACGATAGGCTTCAGCCAGCAGCACACGGCGTTGACGATCAGCGTCGGCACGGATGCCTTCCGCCAGTTCGTTACCCTTGGCGCGGTGCTCGCGAGCTTCACGCTCACGCTCGGTGCTCATACGTTCGAACACACTGCGGTTTACTTCTTTTGGCAGATCGATGGCCTTGACCCGGACATCGACAACCTCGATACCCAGCTCTTTTTCCGCCATTTTGTTCAGCGAAGCAGTGATGTCAGCCATCAGTGCGTCACGCTCACCCGACACCACCTCGTGCAGGGTGCGCTTACCGAACTGGTCACGCAGACCGGATTCCAGACGACGGGACAGACGCTCGTCGGCGATTTGCTTGAGGCCGGAAGTCGCGGTGTAGAAGCGCTCGGCATCTTTCACGCGCCACTTGGCATAGGCATCGACCATCACGGCTTTCTTTTCCAGGGTCAGGAAACGCTGTGTCGGCGCATCCAGCGTCATCAGACGTGCGTCGAATTTACGCACCTGGTTAACGTAAGGCACTTTCACATGCAGACCCGGCTGAACATCGGCCTGAACCACACGACCGAATTGCAGCAGCACCGCACGCTCGGTCTGAGCGACGATGTAGAAGCAGTTCCAGCCCACCAGTACGACAACGACGCCAACAATAAGGGCGATCAGCGATTTATTGCTCATCAGCGGGTCTCCCTTGTACGCGACTGCGGCAGGTCAGTGACATGCGGCGTGACGTCCGTGTTGTTGCTGGCAGCAGCCGAACCGGTGACCGGTGCATTGCTGCCCGAACTGTTCTGAATCATCTTGTCCAACGGCAGGTAAAGCAGGTTGCTCTGGCCGTTCTTGTTGCCGGTCACAAGCACCTTGCTGGTGTTGCTGAAGACTTCCTGCATGGTGTCCAGGTACAGACGCTGGCGGGTAACCTCAGGTGCCTTGCGATACTCGGCGACCAGCTTGGTAAAGCGATCGGCTTCACCCTTGGCGCGGGAGACCGTTTCGTCACGATAACCGTTGGCATCTTCAAGGATGCGCTGGGCCTGACCACGGGCTTCCGGCACGACGCCGTTGGCGTAGGTTTCAGCCTGGTTACGCGAGCGCTGCTCGTCTTCACGGGCGCGGATCACGTCATCAAAGGCTTCCTGCACTTCACGCGGTGCCGCTGCGCTCTGTACGTTGACCTGAGTAACGGTGATACCGGTGCGATAGGTATCGAGGAAGCGTTGCAGACGCTCCTTGATTTCGCTGGCCATCAACTCACGACCTTCAGTCAGCACCTGGTCCATGGCGGTGGAACCCACCACGTGGCGCAGGGCACTGTCGGTCGCATGCTGCAGGCTGATTTCCGGCTGATCGACGTTCAGCACGAAGTCCTGCAGGTTGCTGATCTTGTACTGCACGGTCAGCGGCACTTCGACGATGTTCTCGTCTTCGGTCAGCATCTGGCCCTGCTTGGTGTAGGCACGCTCACGCGTGACGTTTTCCATGTACTTTTTATCGATCGGCGGGAAGTAGATGTTCAGGCCCGGGCCGACAGTCTCGTAGTACTTGCCGAAGCGCAGCACCACGGCCTGCTCCTGCTCGTCGACCACGTAGACCGCGCTGTACAGCCAGACAGCCGCCAGCACAACGAGACCGATGCCGAGCAGGCCGCCGAAGCCGCCACCACTCCTGCCCGAACCACCGCCGTCATCACCACCGCGTTTCTTACCACCACCGAACAACCCGTTCAGGCTTTCCTGCAGCTTTCGGAAGGCCTCGTCGAGATCCGGTGGCCCCTTGCGGTCGCCGTTATTGCGGCGTTTGCCACCCCAAGGATCCTGATTATTCGAGTTGCCACCCGGCTCATTCCAAGCCATAGCGCTCTCCATCTGATAAAGCAAAGACGCACCCACGGCGCGCCGACCAATGCTACAGAATGCCTGCCGTTGCGGCACAACCGCTTTGTCAGGCTTTTATTGCAAAGTGTGTTGCTCGATGAACTCCATCGGCTGCAATCCTTCGCGGCTTACCAGTCGATTCAACTCGACACGGGGCAAACGAACGGCCAGCAGACTGATGCCTTCTTCGTCATGCTCTTCTTTCTGCACCGCACCGAGTTCGAAAAACTGCGCACGCAGTCGCGCGAATCGTTGCGGCAAGCGCAAGGTACCGATAAACAAATCACTGCCTAGTAATTCGGCGATGGCTTGCTCAAGCAATTCCAGACCACTACCGTCACGCGCCGAAAGCCAGACCCGCTGGGGTTTGCCGTTTTCGTCGCGCTGGATTTGTGGCTCAACGCCTTCAAGCAAATCGAGTTTGTTATAGACCTCGAGGATCGGCAAGTCCTGGGCACCAATCTCGCCCAGCACCACCATCACCTGCTCGATCTGCAACATGCGATCCGGTTCGGCCGCATCGATCACGTGCAACAGCAGGTCGGAATTGCTCGACTCTTCGAGGGTAGACCGAAATGCTTCGACCAGCTTGTGCGGCAAGTGACGAATGAAGCCCACCGTGTCCGCCAGAACGATCGGCCCCAGGTCGTCAATGTCGAGACGGCGCAGGGTCGGATCCAGCGTGGCGAACAATTGGTCAGCCGCGTAGACGTCGGATTTCGTCACGTTGTTGAAGAGTGTGGACTTGCCGGCGTTGGTGTATCCCACCAGAGAAACGGTAGGAATGTCCGCACGGGAGCGACCACGTCGCGATTGCTCGCGCTGGCTGCGCACCTTCTCCAGTCGGCCCTTGATCTGGCGCAGGCGGACCCGCAGCAAACGGCGGTCGGTTTCCAGCTGGGTTTCACCCGGACCGCGCATGCCGATACCACCACCCTGACGCTCAAGGTGAGTCCAGCCGCGAACCAGCCGGGTGCTCATGTGGTCAAGCTGGGCCAGTTCAACCTGGAGCTTGCCTTCATGGGTACGCGCGCGCTGGGCGAAAATATCGAGAATCAGACCGGTACGGTCGATCACGCGACACTCGAAAACACGTTCGAGGTTACGTTCCTGACTGGGCGTGAGGATGTGATTGAAAATCACCAGATCGGCTTCTTCAGCCTTGACCAGGTCGCGCAGTTCCTCGACCTTGCCGCTGCCGATCAGGTATTTGGCGGTTGGCCGATGACGCGGCACGTTAAAAAACGCAACGGTCTCGGCGCCGGCCGAATTAGCCAATTCCTGAAACTCCTGCGGATCTTCGCGCGCCTCAGGGTCCTGTCCATCCAAGTGAACGAGGATCACTCGCTCACCACCACCGTGGCGCTCAAAGAACAAAGGAGACTCCTATCAGGCGTTACCTGGCTCAGCGTCACCTGCTTCGGATTCGGTTGCGCTAGGCAGACGAATTGGACGAACCGGCACTACTGTCGAGATAGCGTGTTTGTAAACCATCTGGCTCACGGTGTTTTTCAGCAGGATCACGAACTGGTCGAACGACTCGATCGTGCCTTGCAGTTTGATACCGTTGACCAGATAGATGGAAACCCCAACTTTCTCTTTACGTAAAGTATTCAAGTAAGGGTCTTGTAGCGAATGCCCTTTTGACATGTGCCGCACTCCTTTAAGGATTCAATAATAAAAAATAGGTAATTCAGATGGCTTTGGCCGTCACACCCCCAAGGATAGACGGCAATTGCAAGGACTCAGCTCAATATGGAGATGGTCCCAAGGTATTTCAAGGCGCGTGGCAGATTGTCGCAATCAAGACTGTCCAGCCAGTGTATATCTTCCCAGCTGCGCAGCCAGGTGAACTGGCGTTTGGCCAATTGGCGCGTGGCGATGATGCCGCGCTCCTGCATTTCGGCCAACGTCAGCTTGCCTTCCAGGTAGTCCCAGACTTGGCGGTAGCCTACCGCACGTATAGACGGCAACCCCGAATGCAGGTCACTTCTTTTACGCAGGGCTACGACCTCGTCGATGAACCCCTGTTCCAACATATTTGTGAATCTTTGTTTAATGCGCTCGTGCAGTACCTGACGATTTGCCGGAGCAATGGCCAAGTTCGCGACAGTATAGGGCAATTGTTGCAGTCCCGAAGCGGCTGCTTCAGTACTTTGCGCAGATTGTTGCTGGCGCAGCTCGGTCATGCTCTGACCACTGACCCGATAAACTTCCAGCGCGCGACTCAGGCGTTGCGGATCGTTCGGATGAATCCGCGCCGCGGACACCGGGTCGATAACCGCCAACTGGTCGTGCAGAGCTTGCCAGCCAAGACGTGCAGCCTCTTCTTCGATCTGCGCACGGACGTCAGCATCGGCCGCTGGCATATCTGCCAGACCTTCGACCAAAGCCTTGTAATAGAGCATCGTACCGCCCACCAACAGCGGAATTTTTCCGCGCGCGGTGATCTCGGCCATGGCTTGCAGGGCATCGCGACGGAAATCCGCAGCCGAATAAGCCTCAGCCGGGTCGAGAATATCGATCAAACGGTGCGGATATTCGGCCAGCAATTCTTTCGAAGGCTTGGCCGTGCCAATGTCCATGCCGCGATAGACCAGCGCCGAATCGACACTGATCAACTCGCACGGCATTACCTTGGTCAGCTCGATGGCCAGGTCGGTTTTGCCCGCAGCGGTCGGGCCCATCAGAAAAATCGCTGGAGGGAGCTGGCTCATCAACGACCGCGCAGGAACAGTTTGTCCAGATCGTCCAGGCCCAATTGGGTCCAGGTCGGTCGGCCATGGTTGCATTGACCGCTGCGCTCGGTGTTTTCCATGTCACGCAGCAGACCGTTCATTTCTGGCAGGGCCAGGCGCCGGTTGGCGCGGATCGCGCCGTGGCAGGCCATGGTGCCGAGCAATTCGTTGAGGTGTGCCTGAATCCGGTCGCTGGTGCCGTACTCCATCAGATCCGACAGCACGTCACCGACCAGACGGTTGGCTTCAGCTTGCTTGAGCAACGCCGGAATCTGGCGAATCGCCAGGGTTTCCGGGCCCAGACGCTGCAATTCGAAGCCCAGGCGCTGGAACCATGCGGCGTGTTCTTCAGCGCAATCGGCCTCGCGCTGGCTAACGGCGAGGGATTCCGGCACCAATAACGGCTGCCCACTGAGACCCTCGCTGGCCATAGCGATTTTCAGGCGTTCGTACATGATCCGCTCGTGAGCGGCGTGCATGTCCACTAGCACCAGCCCTTGGGCGTTTTCGGAAAGAATGTAGATACCTTTCAACTGCGCCAAGGCATAGCCGAGCGGAGGAATATCTTCCTGACCAGCCGGCAATGCGTTGGCATTGGCCTCAGGCAGCGGCGCGAAAAACTCGCGGTATGCAGCCGGCGCCTCAGCCGCCGGCGGCACGGCCGATTGCGGACGCGGTGTGTATTGGTACTGATAGGCGCCGCCAGCACTGGCACCGGACGAGGTATTGAACGCCGGTTGCGCCTGCGGTTGCTCCAGCAGCGCATTGGCCGCCAAACGCATTTCGCCTTGCGGTCCGAACTCCCCGGCATCGAGGCCCGTCGGCCGCACGACGGCTGTGGTCACGGAACCGGCAAGCTGGTCTTCCGGGCGCACATCGCCCAACGCGCGGTGCAAAGTGCCGTAAAGGAAGTCATGCACCATGCGCCCGTCACGGAAACGCACTTCGTGCTTGGTCGGGTGCACGTTGACGTCGACGGCCGCCGGATCAACTTCGAAAAACAGCGCAAACGTCGGGTGACGGCCGTTGAACAGCACGTCGCGATAGGCCTGACGCACCGCGTGGGCGACCAGTTTGTCGCGCACCGCCCGGCCATTCACAAAGAAGTACTGCAAATCCGCCTGGCTACGGTTGAACGTCGGCAGGCCAACCCAGCCCCACAGATGCAAGCCGTTGCGCTCGATCTCGATCGGCAGCGCCTGCTCCAGAAACCCCGAGCCGCAGATCGCCGCCACACGCCGGGCGCGGGCCGCATCATCGTGGGCTTCGTGCAGGCTGAGAATGGTCTTGCCGTTATGGCGCAGATGGAAAGCCACGTCGAAACGCGCCAGCGCCAAACGCTTGATCACTTCTTGCAGGTGATCGAATTCGGTTTTTTCGGTCTTGAGGAATTTACGCCGCGCCGGGGTGTTGAAGAACAGGTCGCGCACTTCCACCGAGGTGCCGACCGGATGCGCCGCTGGTTGAACCCGGGGCGCCATGTCGCGGCCTTCGGTTTCCACCTGCCAGGCCTGATCGGCGTCACGGGTGCGCGAGGTCAGCGTGAGGCGTGCCACCGAACTGATCGACGCCAGTGCCTCGCCACGGAACCCGAGGCTCATCACCTGCTCAAGGTCTTCCAGGTTGCGGATCTTGCTGGTGGCGTGACGAGCCAGCGCCAGCGGCAGGTCATCGGCGGAAATCCCGCTGCCATCGTCGCGCACACGGAGCAACTTGACGCCACCCTGCTCGACGTCGACATCAATGCGTTTGGCGCCGGAATCGAGGCTGTTTTCCAACAGCTCCTTGATCACCGAAGCCGGGCGTTCAACCACCTCACCGGCGGCAATCTGGTTCGCCAGCCGAGGGCTGAGCAGTTCGATGCGGGCGGCAGCGCTCAACACTTCGTTCATTCTTTGGACGCCAGTTCGGTGCCTGGAATGGTCAGGTGCTGACCAACTTTCAACTCGTCACTTTTCAGGTTGTTGGCCGCACGCAGCGTGGCCGGCGACACCTGATAGCGCACGCCGATCATCGCCAGCGTTTCACCCGGCCCGACGCGATGATCGCGCGGGCCTTGGGCGATCTTGCCGGAATCACGCAGCCAGGCGATGTACGTGCCCGGTGGCGGATTCTGCTGGAAGAACTGGCGCACGCCGCTGCTGATCGAGCGGGCCAGCGCTTGCTGGTGGCTCGATGCCGAGAGCTTGTTCGCTTCGTTGGCATTGGAGATGAAGCCGGTTTCGACCAGGATCGACGGGATATCCGGCGATTTCAGCACCATGAACCCGGCCTGCTCCACACGCTGTTTGTGCAACGGCGTGACGCGGCCGATGTTGGTCAGGACTTTCTGGCCGACGTTGAGGCTGGAGGTCAGCGAGGCAGTCATCGACAAATCGAGCAACACGCCGGCGAGCATGCGGTCCTTGTCGTCGAGGCTGACGTTGCCGGCACCACCGATCAAGTCGGAACGGTTTTCGCTGTCGGCCAGCCAACGGGCGGTCTCGGAAGTTGCGCCGCGATCAGACAAGGCAAACACCGACGCACCGAAGGCTGCAGCAGATGGCGCGGCGTCGGCGTGAATCGAAACGAACAGGTCGGCGCCCTTCTTGCGGGCAATTTCGGTACGGCCGCGCAACGGGATGAAGTAGTCGCCGGTGCGGGTCAATTCGGCGCGGAAGCCTTTCATGCCGTTGACCTGACGCTGCAATTCGCGGGCGATCTGCAATACCACGTCTTTCTCACGCTGGCCGCGCGAGCCGGACGCACCCGGGTCCTCACCACCGTGGCCGGCGTCGATCACGACAATGATGTCGCGCTTGCCGGCCGGGGCTGGCGGCAACTTGATTGCAGGTTCGGTCGGGGTTACCGGCACCGCTGGCACGGTGGCCACCTGCGGCGTTGGCGCAGGCGGCGGCGCGGCGTCGGCCGGGTTATCGAACAGGTCGACCACCAATCGGTTGCCGTACTGCGCATTCGGCGCCAGCGAAAAGCTTTTCGGGGTGACGGCTTTTTTCAGGTCGATGACCACGCGCAGGTCGGTCGGTGTGCGCTGGGCCGAACGCATTGCGGTGATCGGCGTGTTCGCGGTCTGCACATTCAGCGGCGCACCGAGGGTGGCGCCGTTGATGTCGATCACCAGTCGATCCGGAGCGGTCAGGGTAAACACGCTGTGCTGCACCGGACCGCTCAGGTCGAAGACCAGTCGCGTGTTGTCCGGCGCCCGCCACAAGCGCACGCTGTTGACCTTCGAATCGGCCACAGCGTTGACGGTTACTGCCATCAACAACAGTCCAGCGGCAGCCACCAACGCGCGAAAGCGCATACCTAACCCCATCATTTAATTGGATTCCAATGCCAAAGCGGCACACCAGGCCTCGCCACGCGAGCCCTGGGATAAAATTTTCAGCGAACGCCCGCTGTCTTGCGGGCTAATGGTAATGGTCAGGTCAGGCTTTGGCAAAAAGCCTGCACCTTTATCGGGCCACTCGATCAGGCACAGCGCATCGTCTTCGAAGTAGTCGCGGATGCCGAGAAACTCAAGTTCTTCCGGATCGACCAATCGATACAGGTCGAAGTGGAAGGCGCGGACGTCGCCGATCTCGTAGGGCTCAACCAGGGTGAAGGTCGGACTTTTTACCGCACCGACATGGCCCAAGCCGCGAATGATGCCCCGTGACAGCGTGGTTTTGCCCATCCCCAGGTTGCCTTCGAGAAAAATCAGCCCGTGGCCCTGGGTCACGCGGGCGATCCGTGCGCCAAAGTCGCTCATGGCCTGTTCATCGGCCAGGTACAGGGTTACTTCAGACACGGTGCTTGCTCCTCCAACAACTGACGAATGGCTGGAATCAGATCACTGGCCGCCAGCCCACGGCCCAATTTTCCTTGTTGCAGACCAGCATTGGCGTGCAGCCAGACGCCCAGGCAGGCAGCATCGAAGCCGTCCATGCCTTGCGCCAGCAGCGCACCGGTCAAACCGGCCAGCACGTCGCCGAGGCCGGCGGTGGCCATGGCCGGATGGCCCTGGTGACACAGCGCCAGACGGCCATCGGGATGCGCGATCAGGCCGCCTGCGCCTTTCAACACAACCACTGCTGTATATCTTTTGCTCAGCGCCAGCGCCGCCGCCGGACGATCCGCTTGCACTTCTGCAGTGCTGATTCCCAGCAAACGCGCGGCTTCGCCCGGATGCGGCGTGATCACGCAATCCTTGGGCAACTCGACCAGACCACTGGCCAACAGGTTCAACGCATCGGCGTCCCAGACTTGCGGCAGCGCGGCATTGGCGGCAGATGACAACAGCGCCCGCCCCCAACTGGCCTGTCCCAACCCCGGACCAACCACCAGTACAGAAACTTTCTCCAGCAAACTCATCAACTGATTGGCCGAGGAGGTTCCGAGCGCCATGGCTTCCGGCACTCGCGTCAGCGCCGCCGGGACGTGTTCAGGACGGGTTGCGAGCGACACCATGCCCGCACCGCTGCGCAAAGCCGTTTCGGTGCTGAGCAAAATTGCCCCGCCAAAACCGTGATCGCCACCGATCAGCAACACATGGCCGAAGCGGCCCTTGTGCGAAGTCGGGGCACGCGCCGCTAACCGCGGAAGATTAGCCGTGTTGAGCCGTTGGGCGATAACCTGAATGCCACGATAGATGTCGGCACTGGCCTGCAAATCGTTAAACAGCAATTCGCCGATGTGATCCGCCGCCTCCCCGGCGAACAAACCGAGTTTCAGGCCGATGAAGGTCACCGTCAGATCCGCTCGCACGGCGACACCCAGCACGTGTCCAGTATCGGCACACAATCCGGAAGGGATGTCGACGGCGGTCACCGGCAAACCGCTGGCGTTGATTGCCTTGATCGCGGAGACATAAGGCTCGCGCACATCCCCGCTCAGCCCCGTGCCGAGCAAGGCGTCGAGAATGACGCCGCGCAGTTCACTATCAGGCTGCCAACCCTGCACCACGACGCCTTCAGTCAAAGCCTCGGCATGTGCCCGCGCGGCATCGCCCTGCAAACGCTGCGGATCGCCGACCGCCAATATGCGCACCGACCACCCGGCCCGCTGCGCCATGGCCGCGACCAGATAACCGTCACCGGCATTGTTGCCATGCCCCGCCAGCACCGTCAGTTCAGTCGCCGACGGCCATTGCCGCACCAGCGCTCGCCAGGTCGCATGCGCGGCACGCTGCATCAATTCGAAGCCCGGCGTACCGGCGGCAATCAGCCGTGCATCGAGTTCGCGCACCTGTGCGGCGCCATACAGCGCGTCGGGTAATTCATCTTTCGTGTGCGGCATGCGTCTTCGGGCTCCGATGTCTGGCAGAATTATACGCACCTCAGCTCCGGTTTCTCTCGCCTCATGTCCGCCATCACCACAGACCTGCCCGCCCTCGCCCAATCGATCAAGGATTGGGGCCGCGAGCTGGGCTTTCAGCAAGTCGGCATCAGCGGTCTGGATCTGGCCGAGCATGAGCAGCACCTCGCGCGCTGGCTCGAGGCCGGCTACCACGGCGAAATGGACTACATGGGCGCCCATGGCAGCAAACGCTCGCACCCCGAAGAACTGGTGCCAGGCACTTTACGCGTGGTCTCGTTGCGCATGGACTACCTGCCCGGCGACACACAAATGGCGCAAATGCTCGCGCAACCGGAAAAAGCTTACGTGTCGCGTTATGCCTTGGGCCGCGATTACCACAAATTGATCCGTAAACGTGTGCAGCAATTGGCCGACAAGATTCAATCGGAGATTGGCCCGTTCGGTTTCCGCGCGTTTGTCGACAGCGCGCCGGTGCTGGAAAAAGCCATCGCCGAACAGTCCGGGCTGGGCTGGATCGGCAAAAATACCTTGGTGCTGAATCGCAAGGCTGGCAGTTATTTCTTTCTCAGTGAGTTGTTCGTCGACCTGCCATTGCCGGTGGATGAGCCGCACAGCACTGAACATTGCGGCCGCTGTACCGCATGCCTCGACATCTGCCCGACGAATGCCTTCGTCGGCCCTTATGTGCTGGACGCGCGGCGCTGTATTTCTTATCTGACCATCGAACTGAAAAACGCGATTCCCGAAGACCTGCGTCCGCTGATCGGCAACCGCGTGTTCGGTTGCGATGACTGCCAGATCGTCTGCCCGTGGAACCGGTTCGCCAAACCTTCCGGGGAAAGCGACTTCAAGCCACGGCACAATCTGGACAACGCTGAACTGGCTGAACTGTTCATGTGGAATGAAGACAAATTTCTCAGCAGTACCGAAGGCTCACCGCTGCGTCGGGCCGGGTATGAACGCTGGCTGCGCAATCTGGCCGTGGGACTGGGCAATGCGCCCTCGAGCATTCCGGTACTGGAAGCATTGAAGGCGCGCCGTGAATACCCGTCAGCGCTGGTACAAGAGCACGTCGAGTGGGCGCTGAAGCAACACGCCCAACGTCAAGGCGCGTCGTTATAAACGAACTTGGGCATTTCCCAATGAAAGCGAATCGCCAACAAGCGCAATAGAAAGCCGCCAAACAGCGTAATCAGAATCGCCTGCTCGCTCGGCACGTTCAGAAACAGGCAAAGCATGTAACACCACGCCGCCGCAAACGAGACGCTGGCGTATAGCTCTCGGCGGAAAATCAGCGGAATGTCGTTGCAGAAGATGTCGCGCAGGATGCCACCGAAGACACCGGTAATCACGCCGCTGACAGACGCCACCAACATGCCGTGGCCCATTTCCAGCGCAGTCATGCAGCCGATCAGGGTGAACGCCACCAGACCGACGGCATCGAGCACCAGGAACAGCGAGCGCAGGTGGCGCATCCAGCGCGCGGTGAACACGGTGAACATCGCCGCGACGGAAGTCAGCACCAGGTATTCAGGGTGTTTGACCCAGGTCAGCGGGTAGTGTCCAAGCAGCACATCGCGCACCGAACCGCCGCCCAATGCCGTGACGCAGGCAATCAACACCACACCGAACCAGTCCATGCCGCGACGGCCCGCAGACAGAGCGCCAGTCATGGCTTCAGCGGTAATGGCGATCAGATAGAGCATCAGCAACATGGTGGTGATCCAGGCAGGAAGGCGCGCAGTCTAGCCATTTCGGTGCGGCACCAAAAGGGGGCAGTTGCAGGGTTTGCCCCCCACCGCCAGCAATCAGAACTTGATGAAGTGCTTGCGGTAGTGCTGCAGTTCGGCGATCGATTCGCGGATGTCGTCCAGCGCCAGGTGCGTGCTGCCCTTCTTGAAGCTGTCGCGCACGTCCGGTGCCCAGCGCGCGGCCAGTTCCTTGAGCGTGGAGACGTCGAGGTTGCGGTAGTGGAAGTAGCTTTCCAGCCCTTTCATGTGGGTATAAAGGAAGCGGCGATCCTGGCAGATACTGTTGCCGCAGATCGGTGACTTGCCCTTCGGCACCCACTTCTCCAGGAAGGCGATGGTTTCCGCTTCGGCTTCAGCCATGCTGATACGGCTGTCACGCACGCGCTGGGTCAGGCCGGAGTTGCCGTGGGTGCGCGTGTTCCATTCGTCCATGCGCGCGAGCACTTCGTCGCTGTGGTGGATGGCAATTACCGGGCCTTCAGCCAGGGTGTTGAGATCACTGTCGGTGACGATGGTGGCCATCTCGATGATGACGTCGTTTTCCGGATCCAGACCGGTCATTTCCAGGTCGATCCAGATCAGGTTCTGCGGGTTTGGCATATTTCGGCTCCTAGGCAATGGTGCGCAGTTTAGCCTAGGCCAGTGCCCGGGCGTGCTAAACTCGCGGCCGTTTTACCTAATCGCTGCATTCTTCAGACGGAACACCCATGGCCAAACGCCAACTCAATCGTCGTCAAAACTGGCGCATCGAAAAGATTCAGGGCGAACGCGCTGCACGCGCCGCCAAACGCGAGTCCTCGGCTGTCGAAGCCCTTGAGGGCGGCGATCTGGGCCCGGAACAGACAGGTCTGGTGATCGCCCACTTCGGTGTGCAGGTCGAGGTCGAGGCCGTTGACGGTGATCAGGCCGGCCAGGTCTTCCGCTGCCACTTGCGCGCCAACCTGCCCGCACTGGTAACCGGCGACACCGTCGTCTGGCGTGCCGGTAATCAGGGCATCGGGGTAATTGTTGCGCAACTGCCGCGCACCACCGAACTGTGCCGCCCGGACAGCCGCGGCCAGCTCAAACCGGTCGCCGCCAACGTCGACATGATCGTCATCGTCTTCGCGCCGCTGCCCGAGCCGCATGCCAACCTGATCGACCGCTATCTGGTCGCAGCCGAACATGCGGGCATCCGCCCGTTGCTGCTACTGAACAAATTCGACCTGATCGACGAGCAGAACGCCCCGGCGCTCAACGCGCTGCTGGCGGTGTACCGCACGCTGGGCTATCCGGTGCTGGAGGTGTCGGCGCACCATGGCAACGGTATGGAACAACTGCAACAGCAGCTCGACGGCCGTATCAGTGTATTCGTCGGCCAGTCTGGCGTCGGCAAGTCTTCGCTGGTCAACAGCCTGCTGCCTGAAGTGGAAACCCGTGTCGGGCCGCTGTCCGAGCTGTCCGGCCAGGGCACGCATACGACGACCACCGCGCGCCTGTTCCACTTTCCCGGTGGCGGTGAGCTGATCGACTCCCCGGGCATCCGTGAATTCGGCCTGGGCCACGTCAGCCGCGCCGATGTCGAAGCCGGTTTCATCGAGTTCAATGACCTGCTCGGCACTTGCCGTTTCCGCGACTGCAAACACGACCGTGAACCGGGCTGTGCGCTGCTCAAGGCGCTGGAAGACGGTCGCGTGCAACAGCAACGGATGAACAGCTACCGCTCGATCATCGCCAGCCTGCCTGAAAACGGCTATTAAACAGCCGCACCGGCAGCCCTGAAGCACAGGGCTGCCGGCCGTAGGATCACCCCCTGCAAATCTCCCGAACGCTTAAACATCAGACCTTTCTGTAGGGCTTTAGCGCGCCTGCTTGCAGGACATTTCTCTTTTGCCGCCAACACCTTGTAGCCATCACGCAGGTGCCTACAGTCACTTCCTCCTTCGCACATTCGCGACTTCCGAGGAACCCCATGCAAACCTATCATCTGTTCATCAGCCATTCGTGGAACTACTCCCACGCCCACGACAATCTGGTACGCCTGCTCGGCGCGCAACCGGGTTTCACCTTCAAGAATTTTTCCGTACCGCCGCATAACCCGATTTTGGGCGCGCAAACCGACAAGCAACTGGAGGAAGCCATCGAGAACAAGATCCGCCCTTGCTCGGCGGTGCTGATCATGGCTGGCATGTACTCGACCTACAGCAAGTGGATCAACAAGGAAATCGAGATCGCCAAGCGTATGGGCAAAGTCATCATCGCGATCAAACCCTTCGGCGCCGAGCGCATTTCCACGGTCGTGCGCAACGCCGCGAACGCCGAATGCGCGTGGAGCACCAAAAGCATCGTTAGCGCGATTCGCCTGCATACGGCGGTGTAACCATGCGCAAGGGACTGTTTATCGGCATCAATCATTATCAGCACGTGGCGCCATTGAGCGGCTGCAACAACGATGCGATGGCCATGGCGTCGGTGCTGGAACGCCACGCCAACGGGCGCCCGAACTTCAGCAGTAAAGTGCTGACCTCATCTGAGGAAAACCTGACACTCAACACCCTGAAGCAACAGATTCAGAGTCTGTTTTCCGGTGATTGCGACGTGGCTCTGTTGTACTTCGCCGGCCACGGCCAGTTCGATACCAGCATCGACGAAGGGCTGCTGATTCCGCAGGACTTCAAGCACGGCGGGGAAGGCATTCGCATCAGCGACATTCTGCTGTGGGCTGATCAGGCGTCGCAGATCAAAAACAAAATCGTCATCCTCGATTGCTGCCAGGCCGGCGCGGCCGCTGCCATGCGCGGTTTGCGCGGCGGTAGCAGTGTGATTGGCGAAGGCATGACCATTCTCACGGCCTGTAAAAAAGAACAGTCCGCTCTGGAAAGTCGCGGCCATGGCGTATTCACCGACCTGCTGCTGCAAGCGCTGCACGGGGGCGCTGCCAACGTCCTCGGCAAGGTCACGCCAGGTAGCGTTTACTCGTTTGTCGACAATGCGCTGGGCGCTTGGGAGCAGCGTCCGGTATTCAAGACCAATGTTTCGCAGTTTGTACCGCTGCGTGAAGTCGCACCGCTCATTCCCGAGGAAACCCTGCGCAAACTCAAAGACTGGTTTTCCGATCCCAGCTTCGTGTTCAGGCTCGATCCAAGTTACGAGCCCACAGAGCCCTCGTTCGATGCCGATCACGGCGACATCTTCAAACAACTGCAAATGTGCAATCGCCACAGCCTGATCGAACCGGTAGACGCCGAGCACATGTATTACGCCGCCATCCACTCCACCGGCTGCCGCCTCACCGCCCTCGGCGCCTACTACCGCGAACTCGCCCTCAAAGGACACTTCTGATGCCCGTCTTCATCAGCTACCGCCACATGGACCGCGCCCACGCAATCGCCATCAACAGCCGCCTGATCCAGGCCAACATCAAGACCTACCTCGATGTGCTGGATCCTGAATCGCAAACCACCGATGACATCACCGGCGTCATCACCCGCAACATCACCGAGTGCACGCACTTGCTGGCGGTGGTATCGGAGAAGACCGCGTTGTCGTGGTGGGTGCCGTTCGAAATTGGTGAGGCGACTATCAGCAATCGAAGAATCTGTTCGTTCAAGACCGGGCCGGCGGAATTGCCGTTGTATCTGGACAAGTGGCCGAAGTTGAGCACGGATAAAGATCTGAATTTTTTTATCGATGCGTATCGTGAGGAGGTGACGAACAAGCGGTCGGTGATGCTGGATTCGATGAGTGAGTCGCTGAAGGGGACTTACAAGAAGAATGCCGAGCAGTTTCATGATCAATTGAAGAGCAGGATTCGGCGGGGGTTTTGATCGGAGGTTTACCTTTGGAGCCCCTCACCCTAGCCCTCCCGAAACTTCGGACCGCCCGGAGGGAGAGGGGACTGACCGTGGTAAATGTGCGAGGTACGCCGACCTGAAATATCGATCCGAACCTGGATTCTGAACAACATGAAGATCGGCTCCCTTCCCCCTCTACCCCTTGGGGAGAGGGCTGGGGTGAGGGGGGATGGATCTCAAGTCCCCCACAAAAACCATACCGACAGCCACAAAAAAGCCGACATCACTGTCGGCTTTTTCGTCTCTTACTGCTTCGGCGCAGGAGCCGGCGCTGGCGCCGCACTGCCCGGCTCCGCCGGTTTCGGCGCGGCATCGTCGAACAGGTTCAGCCGTTCGCGCAGCTCGTGTGCCGGCACCGGTTGCTGATCCGCAGGCAAGGCGTTCGGATCAACCGGTGTCGCCGGAGCGTTACCGTTCTGGCTTTCGTCTGCCGGTTTCGCCGGATCGGCACCTTGCGAACCTTCGATGGCGGCCTGGGCCTTTTTGGTCAGCACCACGATATCGATGCGGCGGTTGACCGGGTTGAACGGGTTTTCCTTGTCGAACAGCGCCGACGAGGCATAACCCACCACCCGCGCCACTTGCGCATCCGGATAGCTGCCGGCGATCAAGGCACGACGCGCGGCGTTGGCGCGATTGGCCGACAGTTCCCAGTTACCGAAATCGCCGGTGCCGGTGTACGGCTTGGCGTCGGTGTGGCCGCTGATGCTGATCTTGTTCGGCACCGCTTTGATGGTGTCGGCCATGGCCAGCAGGATGTCTTCGAAGTACGGCTTCAGGCGTGCAGAACCCGAATCGAACATCGGCCGGTTCTCGGCGTCCATGATCTGGATGCGCAAGCCGTTCGGCGTGATCTCGAAGAGGATCTGGTCCTTGAACTTCTGCAGTTGCGGGTTCTCGTCGACCTTGTTCTGCAGTTCTTGCAGGAGCAGTTCCAGACGCTCTTTCTCGACCTGCTCGGCCATGCCTTCAACCTGCTCGGTGTCGACCGTGACCTTGTCAGGCTGCGGTTGCGATTTCACTTCCGGGTTGAGGGTATTTTCCGGGGCCAGGGTCGGCGTGCCACCCAGGTCGATGATGTACGGCGTGCCGCTTTCGGAAAAGCCGACCGGGTCTTTGAAGTAACCGGCGATGGCGATCTTCTGCTCAGGCGTCGCGGTGGACAGCAGCCACAACACCAGGAAGAACGCCATCATCGCCGTGGCGAAGTCGGCGAAGGCGATTTTCCACGCCCCGCCGTGATGCCCGCCGGCTATGCGCTTGACGCGCTTGATGATAATCGGCTGATTATTTTCCATGACTTAGCGACCGCGAACGGCTTGTTCCAGCTCGGCAAAGCTTGGACGGTGGGCCGGGTACAGCACCTTGCGACCAAACTCGACTGCCAACGATGGCGGCATGCCGGAAGCCGAAGCCACCAACGAAGCCTTGATGGCTTCATAGACGTTCAGTTCTTCCTTGGCATCGTGGGCCAGGGAATGCGCCAACGGGCCGAAGAAACCGTACGCCGCGAGAATACCGAAGAAGGTACCCACAAGTGCCGCACCCACGTGCAGACCGATGGACTTCTGATCGCCTTCACCCAGCGAGGCCATGGTCACCACGATACCGAGTACCGCCGCGACGATACCGAAGCCCGGCATGGCGTCGGCGATGCCGTTCACCGCATGCGATGGGTGCTCAAGGTCTTCCTTGAGGCTGTACAACTCCATGTCGAATAGGCCTTCCAACTCATGCGGGGCCATGTTGCCGGACGACATGATGCGCAGATAATCGCAGATGAACGCGGTCATGCGTTCGTCTTTGAGCACCGCCGGGTACTTGGCGAAGATCGGGCTCGCAGCAGCATCTTCGATGTCGCCTTCGATGGCCATCATGCCTTCGCGGCGGCTCTTGTTGAGGATCTCGTAGATCAGGCCGAGCACTTCCAGGTAGAAAGTGTGGCTGAAGCGCGAACTGAACATGCTCAGGGACTTCTTGAGCACGTGCATGGTCATGTAGCCAGGGTTGGCCTGCAGGAATGCACCGAGTGCAGCACCACCGATGATCAACACCTCGAAAGGCTGGATCAGGGCGGCAATCTTGCCGTGGGAGAGCACGTATCCGCCGAGCACGCTCGCGAATACGACGATGATGCCGATAATTTTAGCCATAGGTAGAAAGTACTTACTTAAGTCGGGTTCAAGGTCATATTCGGAAGTTAAAAAATCTCTTCTTCTACTTATCGGCAAAACTGCGCCAGACTATAGCCAGTTCAGGCGAAAAGCCAATTTAGCCCATGCCGGGCGCGTCTACAGTCAGTGAAGATCCCCTCCAGACATGGCTAATGAAACGAACGTCCCACACGCAAAACCGACCACCCTCGACGGCTGGGTAAAGTTGCTCGATGGCGTCCGGCTGCCCGTGCCGCAAGAGTCTCACGACAAGGTGTGTCGGGCGATTCGCGACAATCGCAGCTCGCTACGCGACATCGCCGACCTGATGCAGGACAGCCCGGCACTGGCCTTGAGCATCATCCGTGAGGCCAATCGTCACACCCACGGCACCATGGCCGCGCCGGCGGAAAATCTTGAAGTGGCGATCAATCGCCTCGGCCTTGCCCGTACAGAAGAACTGCTGGCGCGGTTGCCCGCCGAGCCGCAGATGCAAATTCCCAAGGCCCTGCGCCAGTTGCAGATGATCAGCCAGCATGCGACGCAACAGGCCAACGGTTTTTTCGCCAGTCGCCTGGCGCGGCTGTGGCAGGACATTCATTGGGGCAGCCTGCTGTTTTTGTCGCCGCTGTGGCCATTGGCGCTGACCTATCCGCAAATGCTTGAAGAGTGGGAATTGCGGGTTATCCACAAGGGCGAGTCGGCCCGGGTGGTCGAGAAGCAATTGTTTGGCGTGCGCCTGCTGAAAATCGCAGAAGCGCTGGTGCAGGCCTGGCACCTGCCGATCTGGGTGCAGCAAGGCTATAAACTGCTGCTGAGTGAGCAACGCGAACTGGTCAAAGTGCTGCGCATTGCCCGTGACAGCGAACATCCGTTGCGCCAGCAGAATCGCCTCGACGATGACCCGACGCTGCGCCGTTGGCTTAACCAGCCAGCCAACACCGTGCTGCTGGCCAATGGTCTGGCGCTGTCGGCGCAACAGGCGTGGGACAGTCCGCACAGCGAGCGCTGGCAGTACCTGACCAGCCTTTATCTGCAGATTTCCATGGATGAGGTGCAACAGCAGTTGCACCAGCAAGCCGCCAACAGCGCGCGTCATCACGCGATGCCTGACCTGTGGCACCCGGCGGTTTCGCTGCTGTGGCCGTGGGGCACGCTGCGCTTGCCGGCCGGGATGTTGCCGGCCGCCGCGCCCTCAGCTGAAGACCTGGGCCAATGGCGCAAGCAATGTGCCGAACTGCTGGCCGAACCGAGTCGCTTCACCAATGCGATGAGCCTGACCGTCGCCGCGCGCGATGCCCTGGCCGCCAGCGGCATGCGCCGGGTGATGATCCTGATGGCCGACCGCACCCAATCCAGTCTGCGCGTGCAGCAAACCTATGGTTTGCCAAAAGAAGCCGCTGCGCTGACGTTTGCCGTCAGCCAAAGTAGCGTGCTGCAACGCTTGCTCGCGCAACAAGCGCAGGTGCGCATCACTCCGGACAACAATGCACAGTTCTCCGCTCTGCTGCCGCCGAGCCTGCGCACGCTGTTTCGTGGCGAGCATCTATTCCTGCGCTCTCTGGTCAACAATGGCCGGGTGATCATGATCGTCGTCGCCGATCAGGGCGGCGGGCCGTTCGCCGACATCACCGTGCAAGCCTTTGGCAAAACCGCGCAGTGCATCGAAAAGGCCCTGCACAGCTTTAGCAGCCGTGGCCGATGAGGCTGCGCTACAATCCTCCCCTTTGTGCTCTGGAGACCTCACATGTCTGACTTCTCTGGCTTGCCGCTCGTCATCGAGCCGAGCGACCTGCTCCCGCGTCTCGATTCCCCTGAACTGATTCTGGTGGATCTGACCAGCGCTGCCCGCTACACCGAAGGTCATCTCCCCGGCGCACGTTTTGTCGACCCGAAACGCACCCAGCTCGGCCAGCCGCCGGCGCCGGGCCTGCTGCCGGTGAAAGCTGATCTGGAGGCGTTGTTCGGTGAACTGGGCCATCGCAAAGAAGCGGTCTACGTGGTCTATGACGACGAAGGCGGCGGCTGGGCCGGGCGCTTCATCTGGCTGCTCGACGTCATCGGTCACGACCAGTACCACTATATAGACGGTGGTCTGCCGGCGTGGCTGGCAGAAGGCATGCCGATGTCGATTCAGGTGCCGCCCGCTGTCGGCGGTTCGCTGGCGCTGACCTTGCACGAAGCGCCAACCGCCACACGCGAATACCTGCAAAGCCGTCTCGGCGCTGCCGATCTGGCGATCTGGGATGCGCGCGGGCCGCTGGAGTATTCCGGCGAGAAAGTGCTGGCGGCCAAGGCCGGGCACATCCCCGGCGCGGTCAATTTCGAATGGACTGCCGGCATGGACAAGGCCCGTCAGCTGCGTATTCGCACA
Source organism: Pseudomonas sp. 43A (assembly GCF_013363935.1). Taxonomy (NCBI): domain Bacteria; kingdom Pseudomonadati; phylum Pseudomonadota; class Gammaproteobacteria; order Pseudomonadales; family Pseudomonadaceae; genus Pseudomonas; species Pseudomonas sp. 43A. The sequence continues at coordinate 863,562 of NZ_CP054880.1, read as the reverse complement.
GACATGCCGCAGATCCTCGAAGATCTCGGGATCACCAAGGACAAAGAAATCATTACCCACTGCCAGACCCATCACCGGTCGGGCTTCACTTATCTGGTGGCCAAGTCCCTCGGTTATCCGCGGGTCAAGGGCTACGCCGGTTCCTGGGGCGAATGGGGCAACCACCCTGACACGCCTGTCGAGATTTAAGGTTTTTAAGGACAACTAATGAAAGAGCGTCTGTTTATCCTCAGCCAGTACCTGCTGCCTCATCACCTGCTGTCGCGTCTGGCCGGCTGCATTGCCGAGTGCCGCGTGCGCTGGTTCAAGAATGCCTTCACCCAGTGGTTCGCCAAGCGCTACCAGGTGGACATGTCGCAAGCGCTGGTCGAAGACCTGACTGCTTACGAGCACTTCAACGCCTTCTTCACCCGCGCCCTGAAAGACGGCGCGCGGCCACTGGACCAGACTCCGGGCGCGATCCTCAGCCCGGCCGACGGCGCAGTCAGCCAACTTGGCCCGATCGAACACGGTCGCGTGTTCCAGGCCAAGGGGCACAGCTTCAGCGTGCTGGAACTGCTCGGCGGTGATGCGGCCAACGCAGCACCGTTCATGGGCGGCGACTTCGCCACTATTTACCTGTCGCCGAAGGACTACCACCGCGTGCACATGCCGCTGGCAGGCACCCTGCGCGAGATGGTCTACATCCCGGGCCGGATCTTCTCGGTGAATCAGACCACCGCTGAAAACGTCCCGGAGCTGTTCGCCCGTAACGAGCGTGTAGCGTGCATTTTCGACACCGAGCGCGGCCCGATGGCGGTGGTGCTGGTCGGCGCGATGATCGTCGCTTCGATTGAAACCGTGTGGGCCGGTCTGGTCACGCCGCCGAAGCGTGAACTGAAAACCTTCCGCTACGATGAAGCCGCGCGTGCGCCGATCCATCTGGAAAAAGGTGCCGAACTGGGCCGCTTCAAACTGGGTTCGACCGCGATCGTGCTGTTCGGGCCGGATCAGGTTAAATGGGCTGAAGAACTGGCGGCGGGTTCGCCAGTGCAGATGGGCCAGGGCCTGGCGCTGCCAAACGCCTGAATGCTGTGAGCCACTGATCCGCCCGTTCGCACGTCTGCGAAAGGGCGGATACGACTCGGTGGTGCCGTTACTCTATCTGCCCACGGAAGCCGATCGGGCCTTCGTTGACATAGGTATTGGTGCCACTGAGGTTTTTCCCTCCGTCACTGGACGTGACGCTCAACGCGATAACGTTCTGATTGTCCCGGCCGCCAATCACCCACTTGCCGCCCGGATGCCATGGGGCATCATTGCCACCCCACTGATTCTCGACGTTGTACTGGTTCTGACCGGTGCGTTGCGCTTTGAAGCCAATGGGACCTTCCCCGGCATAGGTCATGGTGCCGGTGAACGTTTTGCCGTCATCGTGCGACTTGATGTCGATAGCGACGACATTCTGGTTGTCCCGCCCACCCAACACCCAAGTTCCACCCGGATGCCACGGCGCCGAACTGCCACCCCATTGATTTGCCACTGCATATTTAGACATGAACCTCATCTCCTTGAAGTTTCGGGAGACCTGCCCGAGGTTGACGGCAGGCCGTGCAACCGTGCGTTTCCGATCGCACGCCTGAGAGACTAGTAGGGCTTGGGGAATGGCATCCGGCCAGCAGACCAGCGGTCAAAAAGCCTGACGCCATCCGACGAAACAGACCACAGCTGCTAGAGTTTGGGGCATTGCCCATTTCGCCGCCGGAGCCCGTCACGGCATGAGTGAGTCTCGCCCCCAAGCCTCCCTGAGCGCCCCGACCCCGACGCAAACCCGCCTGTCGTTTTGCGAAGCCACCCCGCGCGACCTCAAGCGCTGGATCGCCGGCCTGCCCAAAGCCAACATCGGCGAAACCGCCCGCCTGCTTTATCAAGCCATGGGCGAACTCAACCAACTGCTCACGCCCAGCGACAACCGCCTCAACCTGCTGGAGCTGCTACGCCCCGAAGTGTATTTCGTCTGCCAGCACCTGGAGCGACACTTCTTGCATCAGGCGATCATGCTGGATGAACGTTCGCGCAAGATCAGCAATCTCTGTCAGGCATTACAAAGCCATCTGGCCGTCGGCTACAAACAGATCGTGTTGCGGATTGCGCCGAAGTACAGCAAGGATCGCGCGGCATTGGTCAGCACCGCCCTGCAACGGGCGGCCCATGCACTCAAAGGGCAGTTGCTTCGGGCCACTCAACTGTATAGCTCGCCGCCGGAGCATCTGTGGTTCGAACTGCATCAGCTGTATCGCAGCGCCGCTGAACTACAACTGCAACACCGCCGCGTGCACGACGATCTGGCCAGCCTGACGACAGAGTTGAGCCTGGAACAGACGTACATCTGCGCACTCTTGCTGGGCAGTGCCCGCTGCAATCAATTGCGGCAGAACCAGATCGCCCGGCTCGCCGAAGTGCTGGAACCGTGGAGCGCACTGCTCAAGCTGCATCCGGCAAGCCCGGACGCCGGTCTGCTGGCGATCAGTGCAGAACTGGATGCCGGCCCACGCTACCGCAGCATGTTTCGCAGCGAGCAACAACCCGGGTTGCTCGGTTTCGATCCACAACCGCTGGTGAATGCCATCGAAGCGCACTTGCTGCATCAGGGCAGTTCGACGCCGCTGCCCGTGCCGACCGGGTTGAGCTTCGATACCCTGCAACACTTGCACGCAACCTGGGGGCAAGCGGCTGAACGCAGTTTTCAGCGCACCGTTGGCCAAGGCAATCTGACCGTGTGCGTGGGCATGAGCGCCCTGCACTTCTACCTCGGCGGTGAGCGCAGTTTCAGCGAGCTGCTCAAGCTTCCCGGGGCGCGCTCGGCGAATTTCAGCAGTGCCGTCATCAAAGGTGAAAAGGACAGTTGGAGTCAGGCTTTCGACGCAGCCCCGCAGAGTAATGCCGAGCAGTTTTTGCCTTACGAGGAAATCCAGTACGACCATTTGCTCGAGGACGAAAGCGGCACCGACAGCACACCCCATTACCCGACCCATACCCTGCCGGTGATCAACCACAGCCCCGGCGGCTATTGCCTGGCATGGCCAGAGGAAGTGCCCGCCGAACTGCAGGCCGGAGAAATGCTCGGAATACACGACAGTGTCAGTCTGGGCTGGAGCATTGCGGTGATCCGCTGGATCCGTCAGGTACGCGGTGGCGGCACGCAAATGGGCATCGAACTGGTGGCCCCGCATGCACAGCCTTGTGGGCTGCAACTGGTGCGCTCGCGGGACGATCACAGCCAGTATTTGCGCGGATTACTGTTACCGGAAATCAGTGCGATCGATCTGCCCGCGACCTTGCTGGCACCGCGTTTGCCATTTCAGGAAGGCAGCAAGGTGATGATCAATACCCAAGGCGAAGAACACCGCGCCGGGCTGGATCGGCGAGTGGCAAGTACGCACAGCTTCAATCAGTTTGCTTACCGCTCGCTGGAGGCCGCGCAACATGGCGGGAGCGAGGAAGATTTTGATTCGTTGTGGAAGTCGCTATAGACCGAGGCTCGCTCCCACAGTTGAATGCATTTCAAATGTGGGAGCGAGCCTGCTCGCGAAGAAGCCAAGTCAGGCGATAGAGATCTCAGAGCTGCCCGTCACGATCCCGGAAACCCAGCAGATACAACACGCCATCCAGCCCTAGGGTGGAAATCGCCTGCTTCGCCGACTGCTTCACCAACGGCTTGGCACGGAATGCCACACCCAAACCGGCAATCGCCAGCATTGGCAGGTCATTCGCGCCGTCGCCGACCGCGATGGTCTGCTCCAGACGCAAACCCTCCTTGTGTGCCAGCTCTTTCAGCAAATCAGCCTTGCGCTGCGCATCGACAATCGGCTCGATCGCCACGCCGGTGCACTTGCCGTCGACCACTTCCAGTTCGTTGGCGAACACGTAGTCGATGCCGAGCTTGGCCTGCAATTGCTTGGCGAAATAGGTGAAGCCACCGGAGAGGATCGCGGTCTTGTAGCCCAGACGCTTGAGCTCGGCGAACAGCGTTTCCGCGCCCTCGGTCAGACGCAGCGAAGCACCGATCGAATCCAGCACGCTGACATCCAGACCTTTGAGCAAGGCCAGACGTTCTTTGAAGCTGGCGCGGAAATCCAGTTCGCCGGCCATGGCCCGCTCAGTGATTTCGGAGACTTGTTCGCCGACCCCGGCAGCCTTGGCCAGTTCGTCGATGACCTCGGCTTCGATCAAGGTCGAATCCATGTCGAACACCGCCAGACGACGGTTGCGACGGAACAGCGAATCTTCCTGGAAGGCGATGTCGACATTCAGCTCTTGGGCCACGCTAAGAAATTCGGCTCGCAGCGCCTGCGGATCAGCCGCTTCGCCACGCACGGAAAACTCGATACAGCCCTTGCCTTTGTCGGCCGGCGTGTCCAGCGGCATACGACCCGACAGACGGTCGATATGGTCGATATTCAAACCGTATTTAGCCGTGATCGAACTGACCGCCTGCAATTGGCCGGCAGTTACCTTGCGGGTCAGCAGGGTGACGATGTGGCGCTTTTTGCCCTGATTGCCCACCCATTGCTGGTAATCCTCTTCGGACACCGGGGTGAAGCGCACCTGCTGGTCGAGCTCGTAGCCCTTGAACAGGATGTCCTTGAGCACCGATTTGCCTTGCTCGGAATCGGGAATTTCAACCAGGATGCCGAACGACAGGGTGTCGTGGATCACCGCCTGACCGATGTCGAGAATGTTCACACCACCTTGTGCCAGAACGCCGGTAATGGCCGCAGTCAGACCCGGACGGTCGACTCCCGTGATGTTAATCAGGACGATTTCGCGCAACGCGCACCCCCGCAACTGGAAAAAAACCGCATTCTACCCAATTTCAGTGACCATCGGGCACCGCGAGCGCTTTGCCGGTCTAGGGCCTGTCGCTATACTGCGCGTCAACTTCACGGACAAAAGAGCCGAGCTCAGTGAACCGGCCCACGCCAGTTAAAACCGATAACTTCTTCCTGCTGATCTTCCGTGCACTGCGTCATCGCCGTGTACCGATTGCATTGCGCATTGCCAGCCATAACGTGATCCTGGTCGCTCTGGCCCTGGTGATTTATGCCGGGGTAATGGGCTTGCAATTCAAGCAGGCCATGCACGAGCAGGCCGATGCGCTGGGTGAAAGCCTGACCACGCAGACCGCCACGTCCGCCACGGAGCTGTTGGTGTCCAACGACATCCTCAGCCTCAACGTGCTGCTCAACAACCTGACCAAAAACAAACTGGTGGCCCACGCGGCGATCTACAGCGTGGATAACCGCATCCTCGCCGAATCCGGTCAGCGGCCCAAGCACAGCCTGTTGGGCGAAGCCGAAGGCATGTACGAGAGCAAGATCACTTTCCAGGACGTGACCGCCGGGCAACTGCGCATCAGCCTGGACATGGATCAGTTCCAGCAGCCGATGACCATCAGCCTGCAAAGCATGGGCATTCTCAGTGCGATTCTGTTGGCGCTGTCGCTGGCCTTGAGCCTGCGCATGGGCCGCTATCTGTCGACGCCGTTGCTGCAATTGCGCGTGTGGCTGCGCCGGATTGACGAGCACACGCCGGGCATCGATCGTCAGGATGAAATCGGCGATCTGGCGCGTCAGCTGCACGCCAACTACGCGCCGGAGCCTGCGCCGGAACCGGAGCCTGAGTTCGAGGACGAAGAGGACGAACCGGAATTCGAGGTGCGCAACTTGCGTGATCCAAGTTTCGACGAAACCCGTCCGATGGCGGCACAGAAGCCTGCACCGCGACATCTGGTCAGTACCGTCGAAGACGATGATGACGATGACGCATTCGCCGACCTGCGCGACGAGTCGCTCAATGGCGCGCCGCAACCCGTCGTTCGTCAGCCGTCGCCAAGCGTGCCGCAGCACACCGCCGTGCTGGCCGTGCAACTGGGTTCACAGGAGCAACTGCGCCGCTTGCCACGTGCACGTCTGGAGGAGTTGCAGGAGCGTTATCGTGACTGCCTCGATCAGGCTGCTTCGCTGTATCAGGGTGAAATCGAAACCCTCAACGACGGCAGCACGCTGATGCTGTTCCACACCGAAGACAGTGGCGATGACTACCTGACCAATGCGATCTGCTGCGGCGAACTGTTGCGGGCGCTGGGTCATCAGTTGCAGATTGAAGTCGCGGACAGCGGCATCACCCTGCAATTGCAATTGGGCCTGACCTTGGGCGATGAGTTGTTCGGTCTGAGCCAGATTGATCTGCTGCTGACCGATTCGGCGCAGGATGCACTGGCCCTGTCGCAGCACAGCCGCAACCTGCTGCTGGTTGAGCGCAAGATCAGTGACGATGCGCTGATCCGCCAGCGTGCACGGATCCGGCCTATCGCCAGTCCTGAGGGTGCTTGCTGCGTGGAGCGGTTGATGGAGCCTTATCCGTCGATGCTGGAACGGCAACTGGCGCGGATGCATGAGCGCCGGGCGTAAGCCTAAGGCCTGAAACACGGAAGCCCGCAGACGAGTGATTGTCTGCGGGCTTTTTTGTTGCCTGCACTTTCCCCCTCACCCTAGCCCTCTCCCAAAGGGAGAGGGGACTGACCGAGGTGTCTGACGCTATACATCGACCTGACAAATCGAGTCGATTATGGATTCACAGCAGGACGATCAGGTCGGCGTAACTCTGCAATATCCCCCAATCGGTCCCCTCTCCCTCCGGGAGAGGGTGAGGGTGAGGGGCTTTTGATCCTCTAGCCCCCAGACACAACAAAGCCCGCACAAGGCGGGCTCTGTTCTGACTCGATCCAGCTTAGAAGCGGAACACTTCCATATCCGTCCGAATCGGCGAGGCCATCGGAATCTTCGGCTGCTTCTCGGCTTCCGCCGCCGGCGCGGCCGGTTTTGGTGCCGACTTACGCGGTGCTTCAGCCACCGGAGGCTGATTGGCCAACGGTTTCAGCGCCACTGACAATTGCTCGGCCAGACGCTGCAGCAAAATGCCCTGGGCCTGAACCTGCGAAGCCGTACTGCCGGCGTGCAGCTCTTGCAGATGCACGATGCGGTTATCGCGCACCTGACCACGACGGTCGATCAAGCGCCACTGGGCATCGAGGATCGCCGGTTGTTTCTGACCAGAGTCCAGACGCGTGATGGTCAGTAACACCTGCACATCCGGAGTAAACCCGGTCGTGGCCGGTGCCAGCACCACACGTTGGCTATCCAGATGGCCCGCCACCTGACGCATCAACAACTGATCGATATCCGACGAAAGGCTGCCAGCCCAACGACCGTCGGTCGCTGCCTGCAGGCTGCCATCGGGTTGACGTTGCAGCAGGGTTTCACGTTGCAGGTAGTCGGCTACGACTACCGGGCCCAATAAAACCGCCATGCCTGCGCTTTGCGCAGGCTGAACCGGACTTCCGCTGTCCAGTTGATACAGCGACACCGGCTGGTGAACGCTGCAACCCGCCAGGCCAAGAACGCCGGCGAGCAGGAAAATAAGGGGGCGCAGAGCAGTCATCATCCCGTCCAGGTGGCCGCCACAAGGCTGACCACAGTGAAAATACTCAATAAATATGAAGAACGCTCGGCCACGCCGGCGCTTGGAAAGGCCATATCATCCGTGAATATGCGTTCCGACTCCAGCGCCAAAGCGTCGATCTACGCGTTAAATCGTGGATCGACGCCTCTAGGACGCCTAATTGAGGTTTTCGACGAGCAGCGCATCAACCCGCTGAAAGCCCCTCGGGAGTTTATTCCCGCGACGTCCACGCTCACCTTTGTAGTGTTCGAGGTCGTCGGCCTTCAGCGACAGCGTGCGTTTTCCGGCCTGCAACACCAACGTGGCGCCTTCCGGAAGCACGGCGATGTCCGTGACATATTCTTCGCGACTGGCCACACGCTCACCGGAAATACCGATGATCTTGTTGCCCTTGCCCTTACCTAATTGTGGCAGATCGCTGATTTTGAAGATCAGCAGGCGACCTTCGGTCGTGACCGAGGCCAGCCAGTTGTGCTCACGATCCGCTACCGGCCGCGGCGCAATCACTTTGGCGTTGTTCGGCAGGCTCAACAGGGCTTTACCGGCCTTGTTCTTGGCTTGCAGGTCTTCGCCTTTCACCACGAAACCATATCCGGCGTCGGAAGCAATCACATACAACGCATCGTCTTCCGGCATCAGCACACATTCGAACGAGGCACCCGGCGGCGGTGTCAGACGACCGGTCAACGGTTCGCCCTGGCCACGTGCCGACGGCAGCGTATGCGCAGCAACCGAATAGCTGCGACCGGTGGAGTCGATCACCACGGCAGACTGGTTGGAGCGCCCTGCCGCCGAGGTCTTGAAGCCGTCGCCGGCCTTGTAAGACAGGCCGGTGGCGTCGATGTCGTGACCTTTGGCGGAACGGATCCAGCCTTTTTCCGACAGCACAACGGTGACTTTCTCGTTCGGCAGCAGATCGTGTTCGGTCAACGCTTTGGCTTCGGTGCGCTCGACGATTGGCGAACGGCGGTCGTCGCCATAGGTTTCGGCGTCTTTGATCAGCTCGGTACGCACCAGCTTCTTCAACTTGGCTTCGCTGCCCAGCAGCGCTTGCAGCTTGGCTTGTTCCTTGAGCAGTTCGTCCTGCTCGTCGCGCAGCTTCATCTCTTCCAGTCGCGCCAATTGACGCAGACGGGTGTCGAGGATGTAGTCGGCCTGAATCTCGCTGAGGGCGAAACGCTCGATCAGCTTGGCTTTCGGGTGTTCCTCGGTACGAATGATGTGGATCACTTCATCCAGATTGAGGTAGGCGATCAACAAACCGTCCAACAGGTGCAGGCGACGCTCGACCTTGTCGAGGCGGAATTGCAGGCGGCGGCGCACGGTCAGTACGCGGAATTCCAGCCATTCGACCAGCAAGGCGCGGAGGTTTTTCAGCTGTGGCTTGCCGTCCAGACCGATGATGTTGACGTTGACCCGGTAGGTCGACTCCAGCTCGGTGCTGGCGAACAGGTGCTGCATCAGCGCTTCGTGATCGACGCGACTGTTGACCGGAATGATCACGATGCGGCACGGGTTTTCGTGGTCGGATTCGTCGCGCAGGTCAGCGATCTGCGGGGCTTTCGACGGTTTCGCCTGCATCAGCGCGGCGATCTGCTCCAGTACCTTGGCACCGGAAACCTGGTGCGGCAGCGCGGTGACGATGATGTCGCCGTCCTCGACGTGGTACACGGCGCGCATGCGCACCGAGCCCTTGCCGGTTTCGTACATTTTCAGCAGGTCGGCGCGCGGCGTGATGATTTCCGCTTCGGTCGGATAGTCCGGGCCTTGAATGTGTTCGCAGAGCTGCTCGACCGTGGCTTTCGGCTCATCGAGCAGACGCACGCACGCGGTCGCGACTTCACGCAGGTTGTGCGGCGGCACGTCGGTGGCCATGCCCACGGCGATACCGGTGGTGCCGTTGAGCAGGATGTTCGGCAGGCGCGCCGGCAGCACCAGCGGCTCCTGCAAGGTGCCGTCGAAGTTCGGGCCCCAGTCGGCAGTGCCCTGGCCCAGTTCGCTGAGCAGCACTTCGGAATACCGCGACAAGCGTGCTTCGGTGTAACGCATGGCCGCGAAGGACTTCGGATCGTCCGGCGCCCCCCAGTTACCCTGGCCATCGACCAGCGTGTAGCGATAGCTGAACGGCTGGGCCATCAGCACCATCGCTTCGTAGCACGCCGAGTCACCGTGCGGGTGGAACTTACCGAGCACGTCACCGACGGTACGCGCCGATTTCTTGTGCTTGGAATCGGCGTCCAGGCCCAACTCGCTCATGGCGTAGACGATACGCCGCTGTACCGGTTTCAGGCCGTCGCCGATATGCGGCAGGGCACGGTCCATGATCACGTACATGGAGTAGTTGAGGTAGGCACTTTCGGTGAAGTCGGCCAACGAGCGGCGTTCTACACCGTCCAGGCTGAGATCAAGGGGGTTGCTCATGCAGGCCTCATCGGTTCGTTGTCTGGCGCAGCAGCATGGTGCCACCGCGCTGAGTAAATTCAAGTTTGTTCAGGGCGCTCATGCCAAGCAGCACCTGATCGCCATGCAGCCCCGGCGCCACCAGTGCGCGGACGTCGCGCAGCACGATGTCGCCCAATTGCAGGCGGTTGATTTTGGTCCGATAGCCCTGGCTCAGGCCGTTGGCCGTGCTCAGGGTCACACCGAAACCTTCTTCCAGCTTCAAACGCTTGGCCAGATCCGCCGGGATCGCCACATCGGTCGCACCAGTGTCGAGCATGAACTCGACCGGCTCACCGTTGATCTGACCGCTGGCGACAAAATGCCCTTGGGCATTGCCGGCCAGCTTCACTTCGATAAAACCTTCGCCCTGCTCCGAACTGACCACCACGTTCGGATTCTGCTGGCGCTGTTCCCACTGGCCAAAGAACCGCGTCGCCAGAAACAGCGCCGCGCACCACGCCAGAATCATCAACACCCGACCGGCGCGCTTGCCCGGCGGTTGCTGGCTCATGGTTTGGCGCTCCAGCCACCGTCAGGTGCGGCAAAGCGCCAGACGATCGGGCGTTTCTCGCCGTCGGCACGCACGCCATCGTTGTTGTCCAGGCCAATCCATGCACCTTGCGCGTCCACGATAAGCGCTTCCGCCAGGCCATAGGCCTGTGAATAAAGGCGCTGTGGCTGCAAGGCATCTTCGGCGTACGACCAGCATTGTTCGACCTTCGCCGTCACGGCATCACGACGACAAATCTGAAAGGCGTTGCGCTCAAGGGTGAACAACTTGCCGTTGAACAGCGAAAGATCAGCAAAGTCGCGAGTCACGGCGCGCGCCTTGGGAAACTGCGGCGGCTGCATCTCGACCCCGGCTTCACTGAGCAGCACACAGGCACCTTCGCAATCCCAGACCGTTTGCTGACGCTTGATCTTCAGCAAGCCACGGCGCTCACGCTCCGCCGCCAGCCACAGCTGATCGCCCGCCGGATTGATCGCCAAACCTTCGAACAGCGCGTTGAAGTGCAGCAACATGCCACTGGCCCGGGCTTCTTTCACCAGCATCGGCGAGATTTTCAGCCACGACGCCGGGCCTTGTGGCGGCACCTGCAACACGGCCGCATGGGCCTCGCTGACAATGTAACGATTGCCAGCGCTGTCGCAGGTGATGCCTTCGAAATCCAGATCACCGCCACGGATGAACGACGCCGCCCACGTGCGCGAACTCAAACCCCACGGCAAACCACTGTCCGGCACCTGTGGCACATCGATGTGCACGGTTTCGGCCTGCCACACCTGGTCGCGGGTGTTGAGACGGTAGATCTGATCGTCATCGCGATCAGACACCGTCCACAGCTCGTTGCCGCACAGTGCCAGCCCCGACAGGTTGCCGCCGCGCATGCCGTCGACCGGATGCTCGGAGAGCAGGCGCAATTCCTGTAACGGCTCGGCCGACACAGTCATTGCACTCAGTAGCAAGGCACCCGCGAAGGCCCAGCCAAACCGCATCAGGCCAGCACCTCGGCGAGGTTGCCTTTGGATTCGAGCCAGGTCTTGCGGTCACCGGCGCGTTTTTTCGCCAGCAGCATGTCCATCATTTCCGAGGTTTCGGCGAAGTCTTCGCCCAGCGTCAGTTGCACCAGACGCCGAGTGTTCGGGTCCATGGTGGTTTCACGCAGTTGCGGCGGGTTCATTTCACCCAGACCTTTGAATCGGGTGACCTGTGGTTTGCCGCGTTTCTTCTCGGCGACCAGACGATCGAGAATGCCGTCACGCTCGGCTTCGTCGAGGGCGTAGTAGATCTCTTTGCCGAGGTCGATACGGTACAGCGGCGGCATGGCAACGTAGACGTGACCGGCATCCACCAGCGGGCGGAAGTGCTGGACGAACAACGCGCACAGCAGCGTGGCAATGTGCAGACCGTCGGAGTCGGCGTCGGCGAGGATGCAGATCTTGCCGTAACGCAGCTGGCTCATGTCCGCCGCGCCCGGATCGACACCGATGGCCACGGCGATGTTGTGCACTTCCTGACTGGCGAGTACTTCACTGCCGTCGACTTCCCAGGTGTTGAGGATCTTGCCGCGCAAGGGCAGGATCGCCTGGAATTCCTTGTCCCGCGCTTGTTTGGCGGAGCCACCGGCGGAATCACCCTCGACCAGGAACAGCTCGGAACGCATCGGGTCCTGCCCGGCGCAGTCCGCCAGTTTGCCCGGCAGCGCTGGGCCCTGGGTCACGCGTTTACGTTCGACTTTCTTGCTCGCCTTGAGACGACGGCCGGCGTTGTTGATCGCCAGTTCGGCCAGGGCCAGACCGGTTTCCGGGTTGGCGTTGAGCCACAGGCTGAAGGCGTCCTTGACCACACCAGAAACGAATGCGGCCGCTTCACGGGACGACAGACGCTCTTTGGTCTGGCCGGAGAATTGCGGCTCCTGCATTTTCATCGACAGAACGAAAGCAATGCGCTCCCAGACGTCTTCCGGCGCCAGCTTCACGCCGCGCGGCAGCAGGCTGCGGAATTCACAGAATTCGCGCATCGCGTCGAGCAGGCCCTGACGCAAACCGTTGACGTGGGTGCCGCCCTGCGCTGTCGGGATCAGGTTGACGTAGCTTTCCTGCACCGCGTCGCCACCTTCCGGCAGCCACAGCAACGCCCAGTCGACCGCTTCTTTGTTACCGGCGAAAGCGCCGCAGAACGGCTCGTTCGGCAGGCGTTCGAATTCGCTGACGGCATCGACCAGATAGGAGCGCAGGCCGTCTTCGTAATGCCACTCGACTTTCTCGCCGGTGCCTTTGTCTTCGAAGCTGACCAGCAGGCCCGGGCACAACACAGCCTTGGCCTTGAGCACGTGCTTGAGGCGGCTGATGGAGAATTTCGGTGAATCGAAGTATTTCGGATCCGGCGCGAAGTACACGCTGGTGCCGGTGTTGCGCTTGCCGACGGTGCTGATGATTTCCAGCTCGGTGGCCTTGTAGCCATCAGCGAAAGTCATCTGGTATTCGTTGCCGTCACGCTTGACGCGGACGCGCACTTCGGTCGACAAGGCGTTGACCACGGAAATACCCACACCGTGCAAACCGCCGGAGAACTGATAGTTCTTGTTGGAAAACTTGCCGCCCGCGTGGAGTTTGGTGAGGATCAGTTCGACGCCCGACACGCCCTCTTCCGGGTGGATGTCGACCGGCATGCCACGGCCGTCATCGCTGACTTCCAGCGAGTGATCGGCGTGCAGGATGACCTGCACCGATTTGGCGTGGCCAGCCAAGGCTTCGTCGACACTGTTGTCGATGACTTCCTGGGCGAGGTGGTTCGGCCGACTGGTGTCGGTGTACATGCCGGGGCGTTTGCGCACCGGGTCGAGGCCCGAGAGGACTTCGATGGCGTCGGCGTTATAAGAGCTAGCGCTGGGAGTGGCCATAGGGTCTCGTCGTCAGTCATTCATGAAATAGGGGCAAGACTTCACAGTGCGGTGAAATCGATTGCCTGATACACATCGGCGCCAATGCCGGCAAAACTCAGCAACGCCGGCAATTGCCCGGCAAAACCCTGGAAACTGTGGTCGCCGCCGGCCTGAATGCGCAAGGCACAGGCGCGGTAATACTGTTGGGCGAGGCGATAATCCAGTGTTTCATCGCCGGTCTGCAACCATACCTGATAGCGCTGGGCATCCTGAGGCGCCGGCACTTCCAGCTCGGCCAGAGCGGTGACGTGGTCGTGGGTCAATTCCCAGGTTTCATCGGTATACAGGTTTTTCTGCGTGCCCAGATAGCCGTCGAACATCCGGTGCGGGCTGACCGCCGGGTTGACCAGCAGGGCTTTCAGGCCATGGCGCTCGGCCAGGTGAGTCGCATAGTAGCCGCCGAGTGAGCTTCCCACCAGCAGCGGGCTGTCCAGCTCGGCGATTGCCTGCTCCAACTGACCGATGGCTTCACGCGGGTGATGGTGCAGGGCCGGAACACGCAGTTTGTCGCTCAAACCCAGCTGCTCCATCACCGTTACCAACTGACAGGCCTTTTTCGAGGCCGGGGCGCTGTTGAAACCGTGGATATAGAGGATCGAACCGGACATTTGAGCTCCCTGGGTGTCGGTTTGGGTTTGCGGAGTTTACAGGGAGAGAAGAGCGGATTGGGGGTGGTTTCGAGAAATTGGTCATTCAGCAGGGGCGGCCCTCACCCTAGCCCTCTCCCGGAGGGAGAGGGGACTGATTGGGGGATATTTCAGAAGTACGCCGACCTGAAAGTTCTTCACCGAATCCATAATCGACACACTCTTTCAGGTCGATGGATGACGCCAGACACCTCGGTCGGCCCCCTCTCCCTCCGGGAGAGGGCTGGGCGGGCGGCGTTCCGATGAGGGGCTCTTGATCGAAAATCAGTAACCTTCGGAACCGTAATCAACGGTAAAAGCAAAATCGGTGACGCGCTCCACGCCGGTTTCCAACCGCCCATCCGGCAACAACCGCAACCACCGATACCCAGGCGCCTGCTCCCCCACCTTGAAGTCTTCACTCCCCGGCTCAAACTGAATGCACGTCGAAGGCGAAGCCATCAACCGCACGCCATTGCGCTCACGATCAATCTCCTGATGCACATGCCCCCACAACACCGCACGAGCCTGTGGAAAACGATCCAGCACCTCGAAAAACGCCTCGGGATTGCGCAAGCCTATCGGCTCCATCCATGCGCAACCGATCGATACCGGGTGATGGTGGAAGCACACCAGGTGGTGGCGTTCCGGCGCTTCGCTCAACGAACGGGCCAGCAGTTGCAGCTGATCGTCCTGCAAATACCCCGGTACCGAACCCGGCACCGCCGAATCGAGCATCGTCACCCGCCAGTTGCCGATATCCACCACAGGCTCCAGCAGCGTGCTCTGCACGGCGGCCTGGGCCATGATCATCGGTTCGTCGTGATTGCCGGGAATCCAGCGCGCCGGCGCAGCGATCTGCGCGCTCATCTTGCGAAACTGCTGATACGACTCCAGCGTGCCGTCCTGCGAGATATCACCCGTGGCCAGAATCAGGTCGATCTGCGGCTGCTGCCCCAGCACCAGCTCGATGACCTTTTGCAGACTCTCGCGGGTGTTCATGCCCAGCAGCGCGCCGTCCGCTTCAGCGAACAAATGGCTGTCGGACAACTGCACCAGCAACGCCGGATCGGCGGTAGTCAACGTGGATACGCTCGGCAAGGCGTTCTCCCAAGGCAAAAGCACGGAATCGATCAAGTGCCGCAATTATGCTGGGGGATGACTGAAAGAGGAAACCGGCGAACCGGACGCAGTTCACAACTAGCGTACGACTTCGTACTCGTGCCCCAACGCCAGGCAATGACTCAGCCATTCCCCCAGGAACAGATTGAGCTGAGCTTTTTCATCCGGCTGATGCATGGCGGCGTTCGGGTAAGGATAGATGCCGCGAAAGCGTCGTGCATGTTCGGCGCTGACCACTTCGGCCATGCGCGCGTCGTGATAGACCTGCACTTCCAGTTGCGGCACCGGCAGCCATGGCAGGCTGTGCTCCTGACGCACCTGCAAAGTGGTGGTGTACGGGCAGGTTTGCAGCACTTCAAGGGCCAGCACGCCGAGCATCTGCTCGCCTTGGGTCACGGCGATGCGCCGCGCCTCAGGCTCGTTACGCATGTCCGGCAGCAGTCGCATCAGGCGCGCGTAGTTGGCCTCGCAGGCGGCTTGCAGCCCCACGAGGTCGACTCGATAACGATCGCGCAGCTTGTTTACGACCATAACCCCCTCACTTCGGCGCGGTTCAGCGCCAGCCACTGCAAAGCGATGATGCTCGCCGCATTGGCAATGCGTCCGTCACGGACGGCCTGCAAGGCATCTTCAAAGGCCCAGACCGTGACGCGGATATCTTCTGCCTCTTCTTCCAGGCCGTGCAGGCCGCCAACGCCGTCAGTGCTGCAACGCCCCAGATATAAATGCACGAACTCGTTGCTGCCGCCCGGCGACGGGAAATACTTGGTCATCGGCCACAGGGCCTTGATGTCCAGCCCAGCTTCCTCCTGCGCCTCGCGGTGAGCAACTTCTTCCGGTTGTTCATCCTTATCGATCAGACCAGCGACCAGTTCGACCAGCCACGGGTTGTCGGTCTTGCCCATGGCACCGACGCGAAACTGCTCGATCAGTACAACTTCATCGCGCTGCGGATCGTAGGGCAGCACGCAAACGGCATCGTGACGCACAAAGACTTCACGGTTGATCTCGCGACTCATGCCACCGGCGAACAATTCATGGCGCAGATGCACACGGTCAAGCTTGTAAAAGCCTTCGTAGCATTTTTCGCGCCGCACGATATCGACGATGGTCGGAATGGCGTTGGCAAAATCAGTCATGAGCATCCTCTTTACTGCAGATCCATTACGAGTTGCCGCTTGTTACTGGCAACCTCGACTTCGCGCCATCCTAACGCGCCCGCACCGTTTGATGCAGCCCCTTTACCGTCAGCGGGATGGACGGTGGAGGCGAAACCCACTCTAATTAGCTTAGTGGCGAACTGACTGCTTCGTTGAGAGTCGAAGCGGTAACTTTTTGCCTTCCCCTGCTTTCGAAAGGACGCCCATGTCGCTTTTCAAAATTGCCTCCGTGGCCGCCATCGCCCTGACTCTGGGCGCGTGCGCCAGCCTGTTCCAGCCCAATTACCGTACGCCGCTGGAAACCACCCGCGATGCATCGGAACAACTGAAACCGGGCTGTTCCAACCCGGATTGCCCGCTGGTGAACATCGACACTCTGCGCTTCCCGGCCGAACCTGCGCTGGACGGCATCATCGAAAAACGCCTGCTGCAAATGACCCGCACCGAGAAAAACGCCCCGGTGGCGCCGACCCTGGCGGCCTATCGTGAGCAGTTCCTGGCCAGTGCCGGCCCACGCAACAGCAGCTACCTGCAAGCGAAAGTACGCGAGCAGCATGACGGCTTGGTGATCATTGAAGTGTCGAGCTACCTCGACACTGGCGGCGCCCATGGCACTCCGGGTCGCGGTTTCATCAACTATTCGCGCCAGCAGCACAAAGTGCTGAACCTGTCCGACATGCTGATGCCGGGTCAGGAAGAGGCGTTCTGGAAAGCGGCGCAGGTCGCGCACAACAGCTGGTTGATCAGCACCAAGCTCGATCAGGAAGCGGACTTTGTGAAGAGCTGGCCGTTCGTGAAAACCCCGAACGTGGCGCTGACCTATGGCGGCGTGATCCTCAAGTACGACGTGAGCACCATTGCGCCTTACGCGCTGGGCCACGTCGAACTGAAGATTCCTTACCCGCGTCTGAACGGCATTCTCAAGCCCGAGCTGTTTCCCGGCCGTAACTGAAAGCCCGACCGAGCACTAGCTGCAACAGCCCTGCCAGCACCAGCGCCGGCAGGGTTGCGCCGACATCCGGATACAGATTTGCCAGCAAGTGGTAGGTGCTCACGCCACCCAGCCACGCCAACAACGCCGGCCAGCGCAATGCGGCCGACGCGACCTGAGCACTGCGCTTGCGCAGGATGAAGTGATCGACCAGCACCACACCAAACAGCGGTGCAAACACCGAGCCGATCAGCAGCAGGAAATTCTGGTACTGCGCCAACGGCGCCAGTAGTGCGATCAGCGTGCAGATCACGCCGATGGCCAAGGCCAGATGCTCGACTTTCAGGCGCAACAGAATCCCGCTGGACACCGCCGCCGAGTGAATATCGGCGAAGGCGTTTTCCGACTCATCGAGCAGAATCAGCAGCAGCGGAATGCCCAGACCGGCACCAGCCAGTGCGAGCAACAGCGCATTGACTTCACCGCTCGGCGCGAAGGCCAGTGTGTAGGCGACGCCGAGGCTCATCAGCCAGAAGTTGCCGATGAAGAAACCGACCGCAGTACCGCCGAAAACATTCTTCGCCCGCTTGCCGAAACGCGAGTAGTCGGCGATCAGCGGCAGCCACGACAGCGGCATCGCAATCGCAATGTCGAAGCCCACGGCAAACGGCATCGAACCGTCACCGGCGCGCGACCAAAGATCGGCCAGATCGGCTTTGGCAAACAGGTTCCAGGTCAGCCAGAGGCACGCCGCCAGCAACAGCCAGATGCCCCACTTGCGCAGGATCTGCCGGACGAAAGTCAGCGGTCCGCTAACGGCGAGCAACGTCGCCAACGCACCGAAAAACAGCGTCCACAACATCGGGTTCGACCACAGCGAAGCTTCACTGAACGCACGGGTGCCGAGCAGGCTGGCGGCATCGCGCATGACGATGATTTCGAACGAACCCCAACCGATCAGTTGCAGCAGATTAAGCAGCGCCGGCAGGCTCGCGCCTTTGCTGCCGAGGCTGAGTTTCAGCGCGGCCATCGACGACAGGCCGGTGTCACTGCCGATCACGCCGACAGCGGCCAGCAGCAGCACGCCCACCAGCGTGCCGAGGAAAATCGCCAGCAGCGAACCGGACAGGCCCAGGCCAGGCGCGAGCAATGCACCGGCCTGCAGGACCATCAGGCCGATGCCGAGGGAGAACCACAGGGAAAACAGATCACGACCGCCGAATACACGCTTGTCGGCGGGCACGGCGAGATCGGGAGAATAGGTGCTGGGTTGAATGCTCAAGGGTGTTATCTCGGAGGAGTATTTTTTTCATTGAAATCTCAGGTGTCTGTTCTGACGCCTTCGCGAGCAAGCTCGCTCCCACAGTTGAAATGCATTCCAATGTGGGAGCGAGCTTGCTCGCGAAGGGTCCATCACAGGCACCATCAATGTCAGGTCAGATCAAACCTTTTTGTACAGCTGACTGCCTTCCTTCTTGAACCGCTCGGCCTGTTCCGCCAGGCCTTGGGCGACGTCCACGTCGACCGCGTCGATCCGCTGGTTGGCCGCGTATTCGCGGACTTCCTGAGTGATCTTCATCGAGCAGAATTTCGGCCCGCACATCGAACAGAAGTGCGCGACCTTCGCCGAGTCCTTCGGCAAGGTTTCATCGTGGTACGAACGGGCGGTGTCCGGATCCAGACCGAGGTTGAACTGGTCTTCCCAACGGAATTCGAAACGCGCCTTGCTCAAGGCGTTGTCGCGAATCTGTGCGCCCGGATGCCCTTTGGCCAAGTCCGCCGCATGCGCGGCGATCTTGTAGGTGATGATCCCGGTCTTCACGTCATCCTTGTTCGGCAGGCCCAAGTGTTCCTTCGGCGTCACGTAGCAAAGCATCGCGCAACCGAACCAGCCGATCATCGCCGCACCGATACCGGAGGTGATGTGGTCGTAGCCCGGCGCGATGTCGGTGGTCAGCGGGCCGAGGGTGTAGAACGGCGCCTCGTCGCAGCACTCCAGCTGCTTGTCCATGTTTTCTTTGATCAACTGCATCGGCACGTGGCCCGGACCTTCGATCATGGTTTGCACGTCGTGCTTCCAGGCAATCTTGGTCAGTTCGCCGAGGGTTTCCAGTTCACCAAATTGGGCGGCATCGTTGGCGTCGGCAATCGACCCCGGACGCAAGCCATCACCCAGCGAGAAGCTGACGTCATAGGCTTTCATGATTTCGCAGATTTCTTCGAAATGCGTGTAGGCGAAGTTTTCCTTGTGATGCGCCAGGCACCACTTGGCCATGATCGAACCGCCACGGGACACGATACCGGTCACGCGTTTGGCGGTCAGCGGCACGTAACGCAGCAGCACGCCGGCGTGAATGGTGAAATAGTCGACGCCCTGCTCGGCCTGCTCGATCAGCGTGTCGCGGAACAGCTCCCAGGTCAGGTCTTCGGCCGCGCCGCCGACTTTTTCCAGCGCCTGATAGATCGGCACCGTGCCGATCGGCACTGGCGAGTTACGGATGATCCACTCGCGGGTTTCGTGAATGTGCTTGCCGGTGGACAAGTCCATGATGTTGTCCGCGCCCCAGCGAATACCCCAGGTCAGTTTCGCCACTTCTTCTTCGATGGACGAGCCCAGAGCACTGTTGCCGATGTTGCCGTTGATCTTCACCAGGAAGTTCCGGCCGATGATCATCGGTTCCAGTTCGGTGTGGTTGATGTTGGCCGGAATGATTGCGCGGCCACGGGCTATCTCTTCACGGACGAATTCAGGGGTGATGATTTTCGGCACGCTGGCGCCGAAGCTGTGGCCCGGGTGTTGCTGATCGAGCAGGCCGGCGGCGCGGGCCACCTCGAGCTTCATGTTTTCGCGGATGGCGACGAATTCCATCTCGGGCGTGATGATGCCCTGACGCGCATAGTGCATTTGCGTGACGTTGGCGCCAGCCTTGGCGCGGCGCGGGTTGTTGACGTGGGCAAAGCGCAGTTTGGTCAATTCCGGGTCGGCAAGGCGTTCGCGGCCGAAGTTGGAACTCAGGCCCGCCAGACGCTCGGTGTCGCCACGGTCGTCGATCCACGCCGAACGCACATCGGCCAGGCCTTTGCGCACGTCGATGACCACGTTCGGATCGGTGTACGGGCCCGAGGTGTCGTAGACGGTGACCGGCGCGTTGATTTCGCCGCCGAAGTCGGTCGGCGTCACATCGAGGGTGATTTCGCGCATCGGCACGAGGATGTCCGGGCGCGAGCCCTGAACGTAGACTTTTTGCGAACGGGTGAACGGCTTGACCGATTGCTCGTCGACCTTGGCCGAGTCACTCAGGTTGATCGCGTTTTTTGATTTTGTAGTCATCACGGGCTCTCCAGACAGCATCCAGGCAGTGGATTGTCGGAGCAGAACCTGAAAGGCACGGACGCACCAGGACCGGTGCTGTGCATCGTCGTCGAGCGTTCGATTGTCGAACAATTTCCCGGACGAAGCACAAGAGGACTCGCCGGGTGACGAGAAATCTTGTTCCCTACGCAGGCGCTAACCTGATCAGGTTCAACGGGATCCGAAATTATTCGATCTCAGCCTCATAGCAAGGCACCCCGACAAGAACCCGGCCAGTCTAGACACAACCGGCAAAGAACGCCAACACCGCAGCAAACACCATGATGAATGGCGCAAATACACAGGTTGGGCCGATTGTTGTGATCGGTTTGCGCAACTACACTCGCTTTGCCCCGCCACGCCTTGACGCTGCGGGGCCTGCGCCTTACCTTTGGCG
The DNA here is from genome assembly GCF_013363935.1 of Pseudomonas sp. 43A. Taxonomy (NCBI): domain Bacteria; kingdom Pseudomonadati; phylum Pseudomonadota; class Gammaproteobacteria; order Pseudomonadales; family Pseudomonadaceae; genus Pseudomonas; species Pseudomonas sp. 43A. The sequence continues at coordinate 842,583 of NZ_CP054880.1, read as the reverse complement.
TCCGGATTACTTCCATAATATTAATGCTAGGGATCGCCTCATGCTGCGCAAACTCTCACTGGCTCTGGCCGTGTCTTGTGCGTCCAACGCAATGGCCTGGGCAGCAGAAGCGCCCTTGTCGACCAAAACCGATCTGGTCAGCGTCTATCAGGAAGCGGTCGACAACAACGCCGATCTGGCCGCCGCCCGCGCCCAGTACGGTGCGCAGAAAGAAGTGGTGCCGCAGGCCCGCGCCGGGTTGCTGCCGAACCTGTCCGGCGGCGCCGAAACCGCCAACGTGCGTACCTCGATCGATCAGCCTTCGGCCATTGCCAATCGCAGCGCTCACTCGTATCAGGCGACCCTCGCCCAACCGTTGTTCCGCGCCGATCGCTGGTTCCAGTACCAGGCGGCCAAGGACGTCAACGAACAGGCTGCGCTGCAACTGTCGGCGACCGAGCAAAACCTGATCCTGCAATCGGCCGAAAGCTATTTCAACGTGCTGCGCAGTCAGGACAACCTGGCCTCGACCAAGGCTGAAGAAGCCGCGTTCAAGCGCCAGCTCGATCAGTCCAACGAGCGTTTCGACGTGGGCCTCTCGGACAAGACCGATGTGCTGCAATCGCAAGCCAGTTATGACACCGCGCGGGCCAACCGGATTGTCGCCCAGCGTCAGGTTGATGATGCCTTTGAAGCGCTGATCACCCTGACCAACCGCCAGTACAACTCGATTCAGGGCATCGTCCATACGTTGCCGATCCTGCCGCCAGCGCCGAACGATGCGAAATCCTGGGTCGACACGGCGGCGCGGCAGAACCTCAATCTGCTCGCCAGCAACTACGCGGTCAGCTCTGCCGAGCAAACGCTCAAGCAACGCAAGGCCGGCCACTTGCCGACCCTCGACGCGGTAGCGAAATACGAGAAAGGCGACAACGACGCCCTCGGTTTCGCCAACCCGAACTCGTTCGGTGCGCCCTACGGTGGCAACGTCGAACAAAGCACAGTCGGTCTGCAACTGAACATTCCGATCTACAGTGGCGGGCTGACCAGTTCGCAAGTGCGTCAGTCGTATGCGCAACTGGATCAAAGTGAACAACAGCGCGAATCCCTGCGTCGGCAAATCGTCGAAAACACTCGCAACCTGCATCGCGCGGTGAACACCGACGTCGAGCAGGTGCAGGCGCGTCGTCAGTCGATCATTTCCAACCAGAGTGCGGTGGAAGCCACGGAAATCGGTTATCAGGTCGGTACGCGCAACATCGTTGACGTGCTCGATGCGCAGCGTCAGCTGTACACCTCGGTGCGCAACTACAACAACACGCGCTACGACTACATCCTCGACAACCTGCGTCTGAAGCAGGCGGCGGGGACGCTGAATCCGGGTGACCTGGAAGATCTGCGGCGGTATCTAAAGGCTGACTACAACCCGGACAAGGATTTCCTCCCGCCGGATCTGGCCAAGGCTGCCGAGGCGCAGCTCAAGGCCCGGCCTTAGCCTTAAAAACAAAAGATCGCAGCCTTCGGCAGCGCCTACAGGAAACGTATTCCAAGGAGCTGCCGAAGACTGCGATCTTTTTGCTTACTTGATCAGTCTGCCCAAACCATCCAGCAAGCGCTGCAACGCACCCTGATTGCGCCGCATCACCGCCAGCCCAGCGTCGGCCATGCGCTGCGCATCACGCGGCAATTCGAACAAGCGCTGAACTTCCACCGCCAGCCCTTCGGCATCATCCACCTCCGCCAACGCCCCGGCTCCACGCAATTGCGCGGCGATATCGAGGAAGTTGAACAGGTGCGGGCCACTGATCACTGGCTTGGCCAAGGCTGCCGGCTCCAGCAGATTGTGCCCGCCGTTCGCCACCAGGCTGCCGCCAACGAACGCGCTGTCCGCCAAGGCATAGAGAAACAGCAACTCACCCATGGTGTCGCCGAGCAGTACGCTCGTCTGCGCATCGACATTGGCGCCGGTCGAGCGCCGCACTGTGGTAAAGCCTTCGCGCTGGCACAGTTCGAACACTGAATTGAAGCGTTCCGGGTGACGTGGCACCAGAATCAGCAACGCATCCGGGTGACTGGCCAACAGGCGACGATGGGCATTGAGCACCACTTCGTCCTCGCCTTCGTGAGTGCTCGCGGCGATCCACACCGGACGCTCCAGCGCCTGCCATTGGCCGCGCAGTTCGGCTGCGCGCTGCAGCAACTGCGGGTCGATGGTCAGGTCGAATTTGATCGAACCGGTGACCTCGACCGTTTCCGGGCGCGCACCCAGATCGCGGAAACGCTGGGCTTCGGCTTCGGTCTGGATTGCGAAGAAACTCATCTCGGCGAGCATCGGCGCGGTCAGCTTGCTGAAGCGGCCATAGCCGCGTGCCGAGCGCTCGGACAAGCGCCCATTGGCCAGCGCCACCGGGATTCCACGCTTGGCACACTGATGAATGTGGTTAGGCCACAGTTCGGTCTCCATGATCACCGCAAGCTTTGGCTGTACGCGATCAAGAAACCGCGCCGCCGCACACGGCAAGTCATACGGCAGATAGCAATGCTGGATGCGCGGCTCGTTAGCGAACAGCGCCTGAATCCGCTCCGAACCGGTCGGGGTCATGCAGGTCACGGTGATCGGCAGTTGTGGATAACGTTGCAGCAAAGCGCGAATCATCGGCGCGGCGGCAATGCTTTCGCCCACCGACACTGCGTGCACCCAGATGCCGCCGGGTTGCAGCGTCGGCATGCTGTAGGAGAAACGTTCGCCAATCCGTTTGGCATACGCCGGCGCCTTGCGCGCACGCAGCCATAGCCGAATCGCCACCAATGGCAGCCCCAGGTAAAACAGCGCGGTGTAGAGAGTTCTATTCATGGCGGCGGAGTTTATCGACTTTTGTCGCCGATCGCCCGCAAGTGCACGGCAAAACGTTCCGCCAGCCAGCGCGCGGCCGGGCCGAGCGGTTCGTCGCGGCGCCAGACCAGTTCAACCACCAGCGCCGGTGGCGTCCATTCGCTGTCCAGTTCAACCATCAAACCTTGATACGCCGAGTACTGCACCACATGACGCGGCAACCAGGCCCAGCCGAGATCGCGCACCAGCCATTCGGACATCACGTAGAAACTGTCCGCGCGCCACACCTGCGGGCTGGCCGGTTCGTTGCCGGGATAGACACTGGTTTGCGTCGACATCAGCAACTGCCGGTGCTGCGCCAGTTGCTGGCAGGTCACGTAAGACTGCTTCGCCAACGGATGATTGATCCCGCTGACCGTGACCATTTCGACGCTGCCGAGCACGCGGCGCTCCAATGCTTCGGGGATTTCATCGTGATAGAACAACAGGCCGAGGTCGGCACGGCGCTCCACCAGTTTGTGCGCAACCTCACCTTGAGCGGCGCTGGTCAGTTGCACTTCAAGGCTGGGAAACTGCTCGGCCAACTCGCCGAAACTCTCCACCAGTGCCTGATACGGCATCGCCTCATCCTGGGCTACGCGCAATTGGGCTTCCTGACCGCGCATCATCGCCATCGCCCGACCATTCAGACGCTCGCATTGGCGCAGGACTTCACGTGCCTCTTCCAACAGCGCTTCGCCCGCCTCGGTGAGCGTTGGCTGACGGCCGCTGCTACGCTCGAACAGGCTGACGCCCAAATCATCTTCGAGCATGGCAATCGCGGTACTGATCGCCGACTGCGCTTTGCGCTGCTGGCGTGACACGGCGGAAAACGAGCGGTGTTCGGCCACATCGACAAACACCCGAAGTTGATCGAGATTCCATTGCATGTTGATTCACCAACCTATCTCTGTAGCAGATAGGTAATGACTTTACCCCATCTGGCGAATCACTAGAATGCCGCCTCAGCAAGCAACGTTTCACATTGAGGATTTGAATCATGAACGCCTACGCCTACCTGGCCATTGCCATCTGCGCCGAAGTGATCGCCACCGTGTCGATGAAAGCCGTCAAAGGCTTCAGCACGCCGCTGCCACTGGTGCTGGTCATCGTCGGCTACGCGATTGCGTTCTGGATGCTGACGCTGGTGGTGCGTACCGTACCGGTCGGCGTTGCCTATGCGGTCTGGGCGGGAATGGGCATTGTGATGGTCAGCGTCGCGGCGCTGTTTATCTACGGTCAGAAACTGGATATTCCGGCGATGCTGGGGATGGCGTTGATCGTGCTGGGCGTGGTGGTGATTCAACTGTTCTCGAAAACCGCCGGCCACTAAAATCCAACCACAATCACTGTGGGAGCGAGCTTGCTCGCGAAGAGGTCGTGTCAGTCGACATCAGTGTTGTCTGACACACCGCTTTCGCGAGCAAGCTCGCTCCCACATTCGGTTTCGTATTTGGCCCTGTTGATCATCGACAAATCCGCCCCTTTCCCGAGTCTGTATACTGCGCCCTCGTCTTGAACACTGAGGTCGCTGCATGCCATCCGTTATTTCCACCGACGTTCTGATTGTCGGCGCTGGTGTCGCCGGCCTCTGGCTGAATGCGCGTCTGCGCCGTCAGGGGTTTTCGACCGTGCTGGTGGAAAGCGCCAGCCTCGGCGGCGGGCAGACGGTGAAGTCCCAAGGCATCATCCACGGCGGCGCCAAATACGCGCTGCACGGTGCCCTGACCGGCGCTTCGGAAGCCATCGCCGACATGCCGCGGCGCTGGCGTGAAGCGCTGGCCGGCAATGGCGAGCTGGATCTGTCCGGCGTGCGCTTGCTCTCCGAAGCCCATTACCTGTGGTCACCGGGCACCCTCGCCGGCAACCTCACCAGTTTCTTCGCCAGTAAAGCCGTGCGTGGCCGGGTCGATCAGGTCAAGGGCGAGCAACTGCCGCCGGCCCTGCAAGACAAGCGCTTCAAGGGCAAGGTTTACCGTCTCGCCGAACTCGTTGTTGACGTGCCGAGCCTGGTCCAGCGTCTCGCCGATCTGGCCGGCGATGGCCTGCTCGCCGGGCAAACCATTGAGCCGCTGCTGGAAGCGGGCGTGCTGGTCGGTTTGAAAGTCGACGGCCGCGAGATCCGCGCGCAACGCATTGTCCTCAGTGCCGGTGCCGGCACGGCTCAACTGCTCGAAGACCTCGGCTTGAGCCAGCCGGCCATGCAACGCCGCCCACTGCACATGATCATTGCCAAAGGCCCGGGCCTGAAACCGCTGTACGCGCACTGCCTGGGTGGCGGCACCAAACCGCGCATCACCGTGACCACACATCCGGCCGCTGACGGCCAGTGGGTCTGGTACATGGGCGGCGACATCGCCGAGAGCGAAGGTGTGCATCGCGAGCCCACCGAGCAGATCGCCACCGCGCAGAAAGAAATCGCCCAGTTGTTGCCGTGGATCGACCTCAGCACCACGCAATGGGCGACCCTGCGGGTTGACCGTGCCGAGCCGCTGCAAACCGGGCTGACGCGCCCGGACAACGCCTTCCTTGCCGAACAGGGCCGCTTGCTGGTCGGCTGGCCGACCAAACTGGCGCTGGCGCCGGACTTCGCTGATCGCGTGATCGCGTCTCTTGAGCGCGACGGCATCCAGCCACAAGCCACCGAACCATTGCCGGCCCTGCCGAAACCACCGATGGGCGTTCCCGCCTGGGAGCAATTGCTGCCATGAGCCTTGCGACTCTGCACGACTTCCACCGCCCACTGGGCAGCACCGGCCTGACGGTTTCGCCACTGGGCCTGGGCACGGTCAAACTTGGCCGCGATCAAGGGGTGAAATACCCCAACGGTTTCCAGATTCCCGGTGATGACGAAGCGCGGATGCTGCTGCGTCAGGCGCGGGAATTGGGCATCAACCTGATCGACACCGCCCCGGCCTACGGTTGCAGCGAAGAACGCCTCGGCCCGCTGCTACGCGGCCAGCGTCAAGACTGGGTAATCGTCAGCAAAGTCGGCGAAGAGTTTACCGATGGCCTTTCGCGCCACGACTTCAGCGCGGCGCACACGCGGATGTCGGTGGAACGCAGCCTGCAACGTCTTGAAACCGATTTTATCGACCTGGTGCTGGTGCATTCCGACGGCAACGACATGGCGATCCTCGAGCACCAGGAGGTTTACGCGACACTCGCCGCACTCAAGGCCGAAGGCAAGATTCGCGGCTTCGGCTTCTCCGGCAAAACCGTCGAAGGTGGCCTCAAGGCACTGGAGCAAGGCGACTGCGCGATGGTCACCTACAATCTGAACGAACAAAGCGAGAAGGCGGTCATTGACTATGCTGCTGCCCACGGCAAAGCCATTCTGGTAAAAAAAGCCTTGGCCAGCGGTCATGTTTGCCTGAGTCCGGGCGTGGATCCGGTACGCGCCAGCTTCGAACTGCTATTCGCGCAACCTGGAGTGGCCAGTGCTATTGTCGGGACGATCAATCCGCTGCACCTCGCCCACAACGTAGCGACCGTTGCCCAAGTCCTTCGTGGTCACTGACGCCGCTTCGCGGCCTTAAGCAGGAGCCGATATGCCGCGCACGCTCATCCGAAAGAACCCGAGCAACTTCAAGACCCTGCCGCTGTTTGTCGAAGCAACCCCCGAAGGCCTGACCTATCAGAGCGTCGGCATGCCGCTGAACTTCACGCAGACCTTGCAGCGGCGCAAACCGGTGAGCGTGGCCGATGCCGAGCGCTTCTCGCTGGAACTGGCCAACCTCGGCGTTTCGGTACGCCTGACCCTGCATTGGCAGAATCGCGACTATTGGGTGCTGGTGCGCCAGCGCCGTCAGGATCGTGGCGATGTCGTGCTCAAATTGATTTCCGGTTACGTGCCGGCGCATGAACTGAATATTCCGCTACACACGGCCATTCAGGAAATTGCCGAAGAGTGTTTGCTGGAAACACCGGAAGGCTGGCTCGGCGGACGTTTCAACGACACCTGGCTGCCGGCGCCCTACTCCGCTGCACTGCATTATCGCGAAGCGCTGCCGTTTCGCCTGACCCCGCTGTCCGGCTCAGCGCGACCGATACGTAGCGCCAATCTGCAATTGCTCGAACGCCCACGGGCCTACGTGCATCTGCCGACCGCATCGCTGCAATTGATCTACGACTTGCGTCTGGATGTGCCCAAGGAAGCCAAGTCCCTGAGCCTGTTCCACGTCGACGAACGCCTGGAGGGTGATCAACTGGTGGCCCGACTCGACCGCAAACGGCCCGACCTGTACTTGATGCCCCTCAAGGACGGCGCGCCATTGGCAGAGTTGTACACGCTCAAGCGCGACAAACTGGTACCGGCGAGCACCCGGGGTCTTTATCTGGCCGAGAGTTTTGCCACACAAACCGGCTGGGTTGTGCGCGAAGAGCGGATTCGCTGGAAGGACTGGTTGGTGCAGCAGGGCCTGCAACCGGCGAAAGCCCCGCGTCAGGGACTCAAGCAACTGAGTATCAAGGCGCTGCGACTGGTCGGTCTGGGCAAGAAAACCGGTAAATAACGGTTTAGCGGCGACGGTCCCACCAGGTGCGCAACCCGGCGAAGAAATGAAAGTAGCGGTTTTCGCGCTTGCCCATGCCACGCTTGGGCGAGAACGATTCTTCGGCAAATGCACCGGTAATGCGCACCCGCGATGCCTGCGTCGGCAGCGTGCAGATTTTGGCATCGACCTGCTGCAGGGCATATTTAAGCAAGCGTTCGGAATGCAGCTTTCGGCCTGTTGCCTTGCAGAAATCGAAAATACATTCGATGCGCTTGCCGTACGCGACATACGTGTCGCGCCCGCACACGGCAAAACGGTCGTTCAAACCGCCCCACCATTGCCAGTCAGGAATATAAGCGTTGTGCTTGCGAGCCTCGGGGTGAGCGAAGACATAGGCAGGCAATGCGCTGTGAAAGAAATTGTCCGGGCGCACGAACACAACGAAATCCGGATTGAACGGCTCGATCATGCTGGTCACGGTATGCAATGAGTTGAGCTGAAAGATCAAATTGCGCAATGACGCAAAGTCATCTGCCCAGGTATCGCCCTGTGCTTTGACCTGTTCGAAATCCCAGCGCTCCAGCACGCCCTCGGTCGAGGTGAGTGTGCCGGTCATCGATTCGAATGGCTGGTAGTTGTCCGCCTTCAGTTCGCCTTTCTCACCGGATCGCGAGTTCTGCACCTCATCGATCTTGTACAGATGGTAGAAGCACTTTACGTCGCTGCCTGCAGGCAACTGCGCCAGCACATTCTGCTCGATGGAGGGGAAACAGATCGGCGAATTTCTCGGGATCCCGAAAAAAGCCACGGCAATTTTCAACACTCAACAGCACCTTTTGAAAGTAGTTCGGGCCTGCTGGCAACCGGATAGACGATATCGCTTACTTTGGCCGAAACAGCTTTTGCCACCAGCGACGGGTTTGCAGCGGCACCACAATGATGTCCGACTTCTGCAGCCAGTCACGCTCATAGTCCCAGGCATGGCCGCCCCACAGTTTTCCTGCTTCGTTGGAAAAGCCCAGGGTCATGAGCTGATAGGTATAACCGGCATGAGCGCGCAACCAGTCAAACAGCACCAGCGTGTTGAAACCGGTAGAAGGCCCAACGTAGCGCTTGCCGCCCGGGCGGTCGACCGGGTAGTTCCACAGTGGCGGCAGTGGAATGCGATCCCAGTACATGGCCACGCGTGGCAGTGGACACATCGGTGCGGCGCAGCCCACCAGCATGCTGAAACAACGTTCGCTCGCCTGTTCGAACATCTGCTGTACCGGCGGCGCGTAAGGCAGACCAAAAAAATACGCGTCCGGCGCGTTGTAGCCATGCACAAAGACATTGACGCTCTGCTTGTTGAGCAGCGCCGCTTTGATGCAGGTATTGAAGCTGACGACGACGTCATCGACGCCAATGTTCAACGCCTGAAAGTCCGCCGCGGTGATGGCCGGGTTGTTGGCAATCAGCACCACCCGAGGCGCACGGCTCAGACAGTCGAGAAGTTCTGTCGGTAACGCCCCCGGTACGGACTGATCACCACCGGGCAGCGCATCCAGCGCCATGTGTTCGTCCTTCATTCAGACCGGCACCTTCATCCCGTAACGCAACTTCACCCAGAATCGCGTGAACGCCGAGGGCGGCTGCCATGGGCGCATCTCACGCTGGATTTCCGTGGCCAGTGCCTGACCGACACGGGCAAAGGAATAGCAGCTTTGCGCGAACTCCTGGCCGTTGCGGGCAATGCGCTCTGCCAGTTCCGGATCGCTTTGCAGCAGCTTGATCTTTTCCACCGCCTCGTCTGCGCTGCGATAGAACACGGTGTTGTGCATGTCTTCAAAGCCGAGCAAGCGGTCTTCTTCGCCCTGACTCCAGGCCAGCAGCACACAGCCGCAGGCCATGGCCTCATAGTTCTTGATCATGAACTCGTTCATGCCGATGTCGGCGCTGACGAAAATCCTGATGCGATTGAGCGTCTGCAAGTATTCCGCACCCGACTTGGTACGGGTCACCAGCATCCCGGTTCGCTGCGAGAGCGACTCGAGCATGGCTTTGCGCTCGGCATATTCGGTGCTTTTCAAGCTGCCAAGAAAACCGATGGGAATGTCCCGCTCGACGCCGGTGTTGTGCAGCATCTGCTCGTCATAACCTTTGGAGACAAACACCGTATCGATGCCTTCAGCGAGCATCTTGCGCGCGACCACGGCACCGGACACCAGCGCCCGGCAACTCGGCAGACGACGGTAGAGCCGTGAATACGCGCCGCGGTATTTACTCGCTGGCATGTAGTTCTGGTAGGCGTCGTGTTCGAGGAAGACCAGCCCGGGGATGCATTTGAGCACCTGCAGTTGCGTGGCCAGGCGTTTGACCCGGGAGAAAATCACCACGCGATCGAAGGTCTGGTAATCGACCGAGGCCAGAAACGACCCCAGATTCAACTGCTGTTTTTTGCTCAAACGATAGATGAAACACTCATCACAGTTCTGCTGCACGATGTCGTAGAGCCGGTCGAGAATGACCCGCTGCTCGTCCATCACCAGGAGCATGACTTTCATAGGTTAATTGACCACGCGACGTAGGCAGGCAAGCGCATCGGATTCAAAGCTGCCTACATCAACGGAAACGGTAAAATCCCCAAGGCAAAATCCGTTCACACGCAGTACACAACGGTAAAAGTTCATCTGATCAACGACTGCGGATCTTCTCGACAATCGCAGTTGTCGAGCTGTTTTCCACAAGCCCCAAGACCTTCACGGTGCCGCCATAAGCCGTGACGATATCTGCGCCGACCACCTGATCGATGCCGTAATCGCCGCCCTTGACCAGCACGTCCGGCTTGACCTCGCGCAGCAGGTTTTCCGGGGTGCCCTCAGGGAAACTGATCACCCAGTCCACCGCGCCGAGGCCGGCGAGAACGGCCATGCGCCGGTCGACGCTGTTGATCGGACGGCCCGGGCCTTTAAGACGGCTTACCGAAGCATCATCGTTGACTGCGACAATCAGGCGGTCGCCCTGTGCCCGCGCCTGTTCCAGGTAGGTCACATGCCCGGCATGCAGAATGTCGAAGCAGCCGTTGGTGAATACAATCTTCTCGTTGTGCGCGCGAGCATCGGCCACGGCGAGCAACAATTGCTCCAGCCCCAGAACACCACGCTCGGAACCTTCTTCACGCTGGATGGCGCGACGCAGTTCCGGGGCACTGATGGCGGCTGTACCGAGTTTGCCAACCACGATGCCTGCTGCCAGGTTGGCCAGCGCAACGGCGTGGGGCAGGTCTTCACCGGCGGCAATCGCTGCGGCCAGGGTAGAGATCACGGTGTCACCGGCACCGGTGACGTCGAACACTTCACGGGCACGGGCCGGCAGGTGCAGCGCCGGTTGGTCCGGGCGCAGCAGGGTCATGCCGTGCTCGCCACGCGTTACCAGCAGCGCGCCGAGTTCGAGGTCGTGCATCAACGTCGCACCCTTGCTGACGAGTTCGTGCTCATCGACGCAACCGCCGACGATGGCTTCGAATTCGCTGAGGTTCGGCGTGATCAGGCTGGCGCCACGATAGATCGAAAAATCCTTGCCTTTAGGGTCAGCCAGCACCGGAATGTTCTTCGCGCGGGCAGCCTGGATCAACGCCTGATGGTTTTTCAGGGCGCCTTTGCCGTAATCGGATAGCACCAGCACCTTGATGCCTTCGAGCAGGTCGTCGACCTGCGAACCGAGGGCCAGGGCGTCCGTGGCGAACGGCTCTTCAAAGTCGATACGCAGCAGTTGCTGGTGCCGGCTCATGACCCGCAGCTTGACGATGGTTGGCTGGTGCGCGATGCGCTGGAACAGAGCGCGCACGCCCGCGCCTTTGAGACTGTTGCTCAGGCTGTCGGCGGCTTCGTCGTCGCCGGTCACACCGACCAGCGACGCCGGCGCACCCAGCGCGGCAATGTTCAAGGCAACGTTCGCGGCACCGCCCGGACGATCTTCGATCTGCTCGACCTTAACGACCGGCACCGGCGCCTCAGGGGAAATCCGTGAGGTTCCGCCATGCCAGTAACGGTCGAGCATGACATCGCCGACTACCAAGACCGGGGCTTGATCGAAACGCGGCATGGACAACTTCATGGAGCAACCCACATACAAAATGAACAGGGGCGCGATATTAACACAGGGTAAAGCGCCGTCCGCCTCAATCTGAAAGGTCGCGCACCCAGAACAATTCATGACGCCGGACCGCTTTGCGGAAAAACTCGTTACTGCCTGTTTCAGGCCAGCGACGGCCAGCCAGCCCCTGCTGGATCCAGCGGCGCAATTGCCGCTTGAACACCTGCCCGCCCTGCAAATCATGCTCCATGGCCAGCGCCATGGCTTTGTCCAGCTGCACGTCCGCTGACAACAGCGGGCTCCACAGCCGGTCGGCCGGCAGCGGTTCGATGGCGGGCGGCAATGCGATACCGGCACCGGCAGGGCCCATCGGCCAGCGATCGTTGTCGTGCAGGTGATTGGCGTACATCAGTAGGGTTGCAGGCTTCCAGTTGCTCAGCTCGATAGCCTCAAGCAGCGCTTGAGTGGAGGCCACGTGATCGCTATGGGGATCAAGTTCAGGATGCGGTGTGACGACCACTTCCGGACGAAAGTGCTCAATCAGTGCCGTCAGGTCGCCCAGCAGATTTTGCCAGCTCGGTTGCCCATCGACATCGGCAGGAAGGGCCAATGGATTGTGCTGGCGTACACTGCGCACGTCGCTGTCCTGCGACTCACGGGAACCGAATGCCCGGGCAGGCTCTGCGGCCATCGAGGGCAGTTGCAGGCAGTAATAACCCAATTGCACGCAGCGCTCGGCAGGCACACCTCCCCACAGCGGGATCACCAGACTGTCCCAACTGCGCAAACGCCCCTTCAAGCGTGCGGCTGCGGCTTGATCAAGGCCCAGACGCTGCAAGTCTTCAGCCTCGATCTCGCCTTGGGTCAAGGTGACGATGCTGACCTCTTCGCACCGGCTGTACAGGCCAAAGGCAGCGAGTTCGGCATCATCTGCATGGGGAGCGATGACCATCACCCGCTGGCGGCTGTAGTCAGGGTTGGCCATGACCCACAGCACCCCCGTCGCCGCTGGCGTGCAATATCGACCACGCAGTGCCAGAGCACCTTGCGTCAACGCATTGCCCTGCCCGGACAGATTAATGAAACGCCGGCCCCTGACGCCACGCTCGAGGTCCTGGCGATCATCGCCCACCTCAACGTGGGGATCGAACCAACGACCCAGCCAAGTGGACCTCACTTCAAGCTCGAGCACCAGCGTCTCGCCCTGCGCCAGCGGCTCGCTCAGGCGTACTATGCCGCCCTCAAGGCTCACGGTCTGCCGCGCGGTTTGCGCCGGGAAGTTGTATTGATAGTCGTCGCCAGGCCGGTAGAACAAATGATCGGCGAACCAGGCCTCGTGAGCGACCCAGGCCAGCACCAGCAACAGCGGCACCAGCCACCAGGCAATCAGCACGCCAATCAGCAACAGCGCCAGCACAAAGGCGATCAGGAACAGACGCTTGTTGCGTCGATGGGCTTTGAGCAGCTGTTGCTTGCGAGCACTCATGAATTCAGACCTTGTAGACCGGCACCGTGTGGCACCAGCGATCCTTGTACTCACGGTCGGCACGACCGAATGAATAGCGCAGAGGCTTGCCCAGCGCTTGCGCGTGCGCCCAGGCCTCTTGGGTGTTGACGAAACTCAGCACACTGCCGGGACTGAACTCGCGGCTCTGCGGGTCGACGCCACCGTTGATGTACTCCAGCGAAACCCATTGCGGGGCCTCGACGCGGTATAGCACCTGAATGGCCACCGGTGCCGAATCGAGCATCGCCACGGAACCGGTCATGAACTCGCGCAGCAAGGTAAAGACCTCAACCAGCCCGGCCTTGCCCGGCACCTCGAAGCCCCAGCGGCGCTGAAACAGATCGCCGTACGCGGCGGCCTGTTCCTGTGGCGTGAAGTCGGACATCGGCACCAGCGATCCGCCCGCCTCTTCCAGCAGACGCTGCTCGCGACGCTGGTTGTAGCGGAACTTCTTCGAATATTCTTCTGGCAGCCGGGCCAGAGCCAGGCCTTCGGGCTGTGGCGTCAACGTGCTGATCTGCTCGGCATTGAGCTGGGATACATAAGCCATGCGCTGGCGCACGGGGACGACGACTTCGGCAGCAATCGGCAGGATGATTTCCGCATTGCCCATGTCCAGCAAGCCACGCTTGCCCTCACGCTTGAGCACTTCCTTGGACAAGGCGACATGACGCCCCCAGCAAGGAATGGCCGCCACGACATCACCGTCAACGATCCAGCCCAGATAACGCAGTTCGATACCTACGAACGTCGACAGTCGTTCGACCACGTCAGGATGCGTTGCGAAGCTGCCACCGAAACGCTGCCAGGCCCGAGCATAGGCAACCTGGTCGATTTCGGTCCAGCCACGTTCACGAAAGCTGCGAAACACCGTCAGCATACGTTGGTCGCGTGGGCCGGCAGAGGCTCGTCCCCCTCTTCAAACTCTTTGGCGTGCAGACGGGAGTAATAGCCGTTCTGCTCCAGCAGCTGCGAGTGGGTGCCGCGCTCGACAATCCGGCCTTCATCCATGACCAGAATCAGGTCGGCTTTCTCGATAGTGCTCAAGCGGTGGGCGATCACCAGGGTCGTGCGGTTCTGCACCACATGATCCAGTGCCGCCTGAATGTGCCGCTCCGATTCGGTATCGAGGGCCGAAGTGGCCTCGTCGAGAATCAGCAGCGGAGCATCCTTGAGCAGGGCCCGGGCGATAGCAATGCGCTGGCGTTGACCGCCGGAGAGCAATACGCCGTTTTCGCCGACCAGGGTTTCGTAGCCTTGTGGCATCTTGGCGATGAACTCGTCGGCATAGGCCTCGCTGGCGGCTCGCTTGACCTCATCGAACGGCGCGCCGGCCAGATCGCCGTAAGCGATGTTGTTGGTCACCGTATCGTTGAACAGCGTGACCTGCTGGGTCACCAGAGCGATCTGGCGACGCAGGCTGTGCAAGGTAAAGTCCTGCACACGGACGCCATCGAGCAGAATCTCGCCCTGCTCATGCTGATAGAAGCGCGGAATAAGACCGGCAAGCGTCGACTTGCCACTGCCCGAGCGTCCGACCAGCGCAACCATTTGTCCGGGTTCGACCACAAAACTGATGTCGTCGAGCACCTGTTTGTCGGTGTCCGGGTACTGAAAGCTGAGGTTACGCACTTCCAGGCGGCCCTCAAGGCGATCATGCTCGACCGTGCCCTGATCCACTTCAGCCGGCTCATCCAGTTGCTCGAAAATACTTTCGGCACCGGCCACACCCTTCTGGATGGTCGAGCTGACCTCCGAGAGCTGACGAATAGGTTTTGGCAACAAACCGGCCATGGTGATGTAGGCAACCAGATCACCCGGAGACGCATCGCCGCGAAGGTAGAGCACCAGGAACATGACCACGGCCATGGCACTGTAGGTCACCAGTTGCAGCATCGGCGTGTAGACCGCACCGGTCTTGGTCATCGTCAGTTGCTTGTCAGTGTTGCTCTGGCTGGCCTCGCGAAAACGCGTCTTTTCATAGTGCTCGCCACCGAAGCTGCGTACGACGCGGTAACCATGAATGGTCTCGGAGGCGACGTGCGTGACGTTGCCCATCGACACCTGGATCTTTTTGCTTTGTTTGCGGAATTTGCGGCTGGTGCTGTTCACCATGATGCCGATCACCGGGAGGATGGCCACCATCACCAGTGTGAGTTTCCAGTTCATCCACAACAGGGTGCAGAACAGGAAAATCACGGTCATGCCTTCACGAATGACTACCTTGATCGCGTCTGTCGCCGCGCCGGTGACCATCGTCACGTTGAAGGTGATCCGCGAAATCAGGTGGCCCGAGTTGTTTTTGTCAAAGAACCGGTTGGGCAACTCCAGTAACTTGTTGAACAGCACGACCCGCAGATCGTGCACCAGCCCCAGGGAAACCCGGGCCAGGAAGAAGTTGCCAAGGTACGAACCCACGCCCTGTAACAGCGCAATGAGGACAATCATCAGCGGCACGGTTTCGAGCAGCTGCAATTTGCCCAGATAAGGGTTGCCCGGGAACAGGCTGGCCTCAGGATTGGCCAGACCGTCGACAAAGTACTTGAGGATGTAAGCGAGCATCGGTTGAGTCGATGCGAAGATCAGAAACCCGACGATGCTGAGAAGGAAGAGACCGGCATAAGGCCGCACGTAAGCCAAAAGGCGGAAATAGATCGCCAGCGTTGACTGGGCTTTCGGTTCAGGACTGCTCATGGTGATCCGCACAATTCAGTGAGGCGGGGATGATATCACACGCGTTTTTCCCCCGATAAACATGACTTCAAGCCAGCCCTTGACCAAGTCGGTTAAGATACCCCGCTAATGATGGGGAGCCCGATATGCAATCGATTGATCACAGCACTTACGAGGCACTGCGCGCCGGTGCACACGTACTGGAAGCCGACGGCTCCGGCGACAAGGTGCTCAGATTGGCCGATGGACGCATGCTCAAGCTGTTCCGGCGCAAACGCTTGCTCAGTTCGGCACTGTTCTACCCGTATGCGCAACGCTTTGCCGACAACACCCGGGCCCTCGAACAACGCGGCATCCTCTGCCCCGAAGTGATTGCGGTGTACCGTATCCCGAGCATTGAGCGCGACGGCGTGTATTACAGCCCACTGGCGGGCAATACCGTGCGCCAGTTACAAGGCACCAGCGAAGAGAGCGATTCCCTGAGATTTCAACTGGGTGCATATTTCGCGCAGTTGCACGAAAAAGGGGTGTACTTCCGGTCACTGCACTTTGGCAACGTCGTGCTGACGCCCGACAACCACCTGGGCCTGATCGATATCGCCGACCTGCGCTGCCAGAAGCGCGCACTCAGCGACAGTAAACGCCTGCGCAATTTCGCCCACTTGCTGCGCTACAAGGAAGACCGGCAATGGTTGCTTGGCCAGGACGCCGGCGATACGTTTATTGAAGGTTACCGGCAAGCGCTGCCGAGCAACCGGCAGGCACCCCTGATCTCGCGCCTGCGCCCGTTGCTGGGCTGACCCTAGCGGCCGATGACTACCACCGTGGCGCCTTTTCGGTTGGCGAAGTGCTCGATGATGCGCAACTGGTGCGCAACCAGCCACTCATTCAGCCACGGCTCCTCCCCTTTCGCCTCGATGACGAAATAGCGGTAGTCGCCGGCATGAGCCGCCGACATGGCCTCTTCCTGGGTCAGGACTGGCATCACGTAGCCGCGACCGGCGTAATAGCTGATCCGCCCGTCCTCGAAATAAGTCGGCGCGCCCGGTTCGACATGGGTGGACACCCAACGACCCGCCTCGACGTAGTGGGTTTTGCCGGCACCGGAGGAAATGACGTTAGACAGCATCACCAGCAAGCCGACGATGACCAGCCACTTGCCCAAACGCGGAAACTCGCGAACAAACGCCGCCAGCCCCATCGCCAGCACTGGTACGAACAACAGATTCAAAAAGCTCAGGTAGCGCGTATTCATGAACTGTTGCTTGATGAAAAACAGCACCAGCACCACCAGATACAGCAACGCCGCCCAGGCGAAGGGGCGATAGTCACGCCAGTAAATGCCCAACACGCCCCAGTTGCGACGCAGAACGAACGGAACGGCGAAAGGCCCCATCAACTTCACGAAACTGATGGTCATGGTCGCCAGAATGCCGAAGAAAATGATCCGCCCGGCCTCGTCCTGGGAATACTTGTTGATGAGCGAATTGGCAAACTGGTCGCACAACATCTGAAACGAAGACAGCACACCATGAGGTGCGATCATGTCCAGATAAAGCATTACGCGGGCGGACAGGAGCACACCTGACACCGAGACGGCCAGTAGCCCCAGAACCGGCAACAGTGAGTACTGAAAGAATTGCACGCGCCTGGCCGACGACCACAGATTGGGCAGTTGCCACAATGCCAACGCTGGCACCAGCAACAAGGCCTCAAGTCGGAACAAGGCCGCCGCGACAATTGCCAGATGAATCAATGCAGCACGCAGCCAGCCGCCCCGAGCCTGCCAGCGCAACGCAAGCCACAGCGTCAGCGTGCAGAAAAACCAGAAACCGCATTCACGGATGATGTCGTTGCGAAAGGCATTGACCGCCGGCATTGCCAGCACCACCAGGCAAGCCCAACGGGTGACGTGGGGAGAACGCTGACGGACGCAGTCCACCATCAGCGCGCTGGTGCCGGCAAAGAACAGCCCACACCAGAGATAGGCACTCAGCTCCAGAGGTAAACGCAGGAAGGCATGCGTACCGGCCAACAGAAAGGAGAACCATGGCCAATCGAAAGCTGCCCAGGCCACATTGGGCCCTTGCTCGGTAACCTGCTGCGCAATATCAATGTACAGCGCCGCATCGCGCCCGACTGTCGCAGTCCCCAGGACCGCAATCAGCGAGAGCAGGACACTGCCAGAAAATGCCAGCCAGACCGGGTATTCGTCGATGATTCTGGAGACTCGAGTTGCCACTTTACTGCCCGTACCTTTCACCCAGTCACCTCATCGACACGCGTTACAAATTACGCGCCTGTTCATCTGGAACCATCTACCGAAACAGCAGCCGCAAAGCCTTGCGAGTGTACGACCAACGCGAAAACGTGCGCCAGTCTGCACGCAACGCCTGAAAATAAAAGCCCTTGGCCAGATCGTATTCGCCGTGGGAGTAACAGTCGCGAAAAAGGGACAGGCAGCGCTGCGCGAGAAATGCCTGACGCAGGTCGTGCATCTCTTGAGGCATGCGTTGACTGGAAAACACCTCACTCACGACCTGCTCCGTACCCGCAGCAAGGCTCTGGCGCAAATCATGACGCATGCTGTCGGCGTGTTTGTAGATTAGCGCCAGAGGCTTGTCCAGAACGCTGCAAGGGAAGCGGGCCAGCACTTGGGCAAACACCGGCAGATCCTCGACGTTGCGCAAGTGCTCAGGATAATTACCGGGCTGGAACACGTCTCGATGCATCGCGCAGGCGCCGTTGGATATCGATACGGTCTTGTCCAGCAGGTAGCCCTGCAAACATTGCCGGGCCGTCAACGGCAAGGGCTTGACGGACTGCAAGCTGCGCCTGCCGTCGGCAAACACCGACCAGTGGGCGCCAATGACCATCCGGCTTTGCGGGTTGCTGACAATATGCTGTGAAAGCGCAGCCAGCGCGCCGGGCGCCATTTCGTCATCGGAATCGAGGAAAACCAGAAACCGCCCGGTCGTCTCCTCCAGCCCCCGATTGCGCACGGTAGACAAACCGCCATTGCTTTTACGTAACGCACGAAAACGCCCGCCATGCTTGAGCAGAAGCGTCTCCACTACCTCAGGCGTCTCGTCCGTCGACCCATCGTCGATGACCAGCAGATCGGCCGTCGCCTCATCCAACTGCGCCAACACCGACTCCACTGCACGGGGCAGGGTTCGCGCATAGTTGTAAACCGGGATGACGACGCTGATCAGTGTTTCAGTCAAGTTCGTATCCTTTTACACCCTCTTTTACGACCAGAATATCTTCCATGATCAGGTATTCCAGATCCGAGCCGAAAAACATGTTCAGCGCGTCGGTCGGCGAGCAGATCATCGGTTCGCCACGACGGTTGAGCGAGGTGTTCAGCGACACACCATTACCGGTCAGATTTTCCAGCGCTTTCATCATGTCGTAGTAGCGCGGGTTGTATTCGCGCTTGAGCACCTGGGCGCGAGAGGTGCCATCTTCGTGGACAACTTCCGGCACGCGGGTCTTCCACTCATCAGCCACTTCGAAGGTGAAGGTCATGAACGGTGCCGGGTGATCGATCTTGATCATTTGCGGCGCGACGGTGTCGAGCATCGACGGGCAGAAAGGCCTCCAGCGCTCGCGGAACTTGATCTGGTGGTTGATCCGGTCAGCTACGCCGGCCACGCTCGGGCAACCGATGATCGAACGACCACCCAATGCACGCGGGCCGAACTCCATGCGCCCCTGGAACCAGGCCACCGGGTTGCCATCGACCATGATCTTGGCGATCTGCTCCGGCATGTTGTCGAGCTTGCGCCAGGCCGGCTTGTTCTCGTGACGGGCGCAGGCGGCGATCACGTCTTCGTTGCTGTACGACGGGCCGAGGTAGACGTGCTCCATCTTCTCGACCGGCACGCCACGAGCGTGCGACACGTAGGCAGCGGCGCCGACCGCAGTGCCGGCATCGCCGGATGCCGGTTGCACGAACAGCTCTTTGATGTCGTCGCGGGCGATGATTTTCTGGTTCAGTTTGACGTTCAACGCACAGCCACCGGCGAATGCCAGCTTGCCGGTTTCCTTGAGCACATCGCCCAGGTAGTGGTCGATCATCTGCAACGCCAGTTTCTCGAACAGCGCTTGCATGCTCGCGGCGTAGTGGATGTACGGCTCGTCAGCGATATCGCCTTCGCGTTTCGGGCCCAGCCATTCGATCAGCTTCGGCGAGAAGTAGAAGCCTTTGCCCTTCTCTTTGTAGCGACGCAGGCCGATGACGTTGGCGTAGTCGGTGTTGATCACCAGCTCACCGTTCTCGAACGAGGCCAGACGCGAGAAGTCGTACTTGCTGGCGTCGCCGTACGGCGCCATGCCCATGACCTTGAACTCACCGTCGAGCATCTCGAAACCGAGGAATTCGGTGATCGCACCGTACAGGCCGCCGAGAGAGTCCGGATCGAAGAATTCCTTGATCTTGTGGATCTTGCCGTTTTCGCCGTAGCCGAAAAAGGTCGTGGCGTACTCGCCCTTGCCGTCGATGCCGAGGATCGCGGTTTTCTCTTTGAAACCGGAGCAGTGGTAGGCGCTGGAGGCGTGAGCCAAGTGGTGCTCGACCGGCTCGATCTTGATCTTTTTCGGATCGAAACCCAATTGCTCCAGGCACCAGACGATCTTGTTGCGATAGCGCTTGTAGCGACGGTTACCCATCAGGATCGCATCAAGGGCTCGATCCGGCGCGTACCAGTAACGCTTGGCGTAGTGCCAGCGCGCCTTGCCGAACAGACTGATCGGAGCAAATGGAATCGCAACCACGTCAACATCGGACGGCTTGATGCCGGCCTGTTCAAGACAGAACTTCGCCGATTCGTAGGGCATGCGGTTCTTTGCATGCTTATCACGTACGAAACGCTCTTCTTCAGCCGCCGCCACCAGCTTGCCGTCGATGTACAAGGCTGCTGAAGGGTCATGGCTAAGGGCGCCGGACAGGCCAAGAATCGTCAATGCCACAGGGGTCTAGCCTCTTTAGTCTGCGTGCAGGCGCGATGCGCCTTGAATATTGATGTGCCCTCGCACACGGCGAGTGACAGCTAAAGGGCGGGATTATAGCGTAAACGAGTGGGGAATTACCCTGCGCGATTGCCCCAGGGTGAATGGTTCGGAGAAACCTTGCCCTGTGCCTCAATAACCGCCCTTGCGCCAGTAAATACCAAGGTTACCGTCGGTGACCTGACGATAAACCGTATAGGGCAGCGCTACTGTATCGAATACAGCGGACAATGGCAGGTCCAGCAGCACGAATGGCACAAGAAATCCGCTGGGATCAGGAGGCGCGTTCAATACGCAGAAGTCGAAGGCCAGACCACTGTAAATATGAGGGATGGATTGGCAGTAGGTTTTCTGCTTGCGCATGTCCCGAGCGACATCGGCATCGTCCTGCAGTACGGTCAGAACACTGCCGCAGCCAACTAAAAGCCAGGAAATTGCAGCCAACATTGCAGCTTTTTTAATGATCAATATTTGCCCTCCAAGGTCGTTGGGCAAATTAGCATCGGGGCTGAACGGGGCACAGTTCATGACTTCTGGAGAAGCTGTAGGACAAGTCGCTGAATCTTGTCCTCTACTGCTGTAGTGGTTTGACTCAGACCGCGCTGGAGATCTCTTTGGGCAAACGCTGATCTATGACCTTGTACAGTGCGCTGCTTTCCGGCCAGTTGCGCATGAATCGCGCACGGTCACGGGCATAGGCCGGCGCGAAACTGCCGACCGATCCATGCTGACACATCGAGTCAAGATCGATCAGCGCCCAGCGATCCTGCTGCCAGAACAGATTATGCCCCTTGAAGTCGCCGTGGCTGATGCGCTCGTCAATCAATCTGGCGAACAACTGATCCAGCGCCTGCAGCTCCGCTTCCGGTGCCTGGCCATTTTCAACATACGGCGCAAAGCGCTCGATGATATCCGGCCCCGACAGGAACTCAGTCACCAGATACGCACGACTGCGCAGCCACAAGAAGCGCTTTTCCAGTACCGCCAGCGGCTTGGGCGTGGCGATCCCGAGGAACGCCAGGCGATTGCCTTCGCGCCACGAATGCCACGCCCGACTCGGCCGCCAGAAACGCTTGAGCCAATGCGCAAAACCCTTGATGTTGTAGCGCTTGATCACCAGCGTGCGCGCACCGGCCTGAACCTTGCCGACGCTCGCCGCACCACCGGTCTTGTACAGATGGCCCTGATCGAGCAACGCATCGGCTTGCTCCAGTACCGGCAGCATGGCTGATTCTTCTTCGCGACGGATCGCGCGCAGAGCGAACGCTCCACGCTGCACACTGAACAGCGTGCACTCGCGACCGACCTTGATCAGGAAGTCTTTCAAACGCCAGCGACGCACTTTGTCGATCTGTTTCTGCAAGGCTTCCAGCGGCAACGCGTGTTCGCTGTTGCTCAACAGGTAATACACCAGCAGCTCTTCAGTGAACGGCTCCAGCGCCTTGGGTAACTGGGCGAAAAACACTCCGAGGTTTTCCAGGACTTTTTGTCGCGATAGCGGCTGGCCGGCGGTCTCGGCACAAATACCGGCACCGTCAATCAAGTACAACTGGCCGCCGTGACGCAGCAGATTGTCCAGATGCAGGTCTTCCTGCCAAAGCCCCTTGCCGTGCAACTGTGCAATGGCGCCCAGCGCCTCGGCCAACACCGCCGATTGCTCGTCGGCCAATACCGGTAGCGACTCGACTTTCCCCCAGGCATCGCCGAGGCTTTCGGCACCCTCAAGGAAATCGAACAGCAGCCAGCCACCTTGGCCATTTTTCAAACCATCGGCCAGCAGTAACGGTGTCGTCATGCCTTGCGCGGCCAACAAGCGCACGCCTTCCAGCTCGCGCTGGAAATGTCGGGCAGCCTTAGCGCCCACCAGCAATTTGGCCAGCACCGGACGCCCGCGCCAGACACCGGCGCCAACGTAACGCTGCCCCGGCAGGACTCGCAGCAGACTCAGCAATTGCAGATCCGCACTGCCAGCGGCATCAGCCAGAGTCACCGTCAGCGGCAGTTGCGGGGCTCGCCCGACAGCGGCCAGCTCGGACAATTGCATCAGCGCGTCTCCTTGTGACTGCGGCGCGCGGTCAGCCGGCCGAGCCAGCTGTCGAGCAACGTGCTATCGGTCGACTGATCGAGATAAGCCGCCAGTAACTCACGCAGTTGCGCTTCGTTCCATTCCGGCGCGCGGCGTTGCAGCGGCTCCAGATCCTTGATCCGGTCGCGCATGCCGAACAACAGAGGCCGGGTTTTTTCCAGGTCGATCAATTGCGCCTGATACCCGTCACCGGTAGCCCGCAGAAAAATATGCTTGGGATAGAAGCAGCCGTGCACCTGACGCACACCGTGCAGATGTCGCGCCAGCAATCCGCAGGCCTTGAGGATCGCCGAATGCTCTGCGGTACTGAGCTGCGCCCAACGCTGCAAGAGCGACTCCAGATCGCTCCAGCCGTCCAGCGCGCGGGTTAGCAGGATCGCGCGAACTTCGCCGTCGACCTTGCGCTCACCGAAAAACGCCGCCTGCAGTGCTGGAATACCGAGTTTGCGATAACGACTGATGTTACGAAACTCGCGGGCAAAACTGGGCTCGCCGAAAGGCGCGTGCAAGGTGCGTGTCAGGTAGTTGCTCTGGCGCTTGAGGTAATAACCCTGCCCCTCCAGGTCCAGACGGAAGACACTGCTCCAACCGCCACGGGCGGTATTGGGTTCGTCCACAGCCTCAAGTTGTTTCGACCATAGCGCATCAAAAGTGCCCAGCCCGTGGCGCTCAAGCAGCGCGCGGTCTTCAGCAGCGAGAAAATCAGTCATTCGCGTCCCTCGAAAAATCTCACCACGTGCCGAATCCGTTTCTTGTCGGCGCTATCAAGCCGATCGCACTGGCGGTATTGCTTATAGAAGCGCAGGCGTTGGGTATTGGACAGGTGGTATTTGGCGAGTTTATCGAGACAGGCCAGATCCTTGGTGATCCGATACTTGAGCCAGAAGCCGCGCCAGAACTCGCCGTTAGGGCAATCGATCAGAAATATCCGCGCCTGCTCATCGATCAACAGGTTGCGCCATTTCAGATCGTTATGGGTAAATCGGTGATCATGCATCGTCCGGGTATAACCGGCCAGTTGCCGGCTGACAGCGTCGACCCAGGCGCCATCCTTGAGCTTCGGATCCTTGCGCTCGGCAAGCGCCGAAAGGTCTTCGGTGTTGGGCAATTCGCGCGTGATCATGGCGCCGCGATCATACGCCGCGCCACGTCGCTCCAGGCCCCAGGCGACCACTTCAGCGGTGGGAATGCCCCACTTGGCGAAGCGCTTGAGGTTCTGCCATTCCATCTTCACCCGTGGCTTGCCGAGGTAACGACGCAAGCCTTTACCGGCACCGACATAGCGCTTGACGTAATAGTTGACGCCATTGCGCTGCACGCGGATGACTTCCGACAGCGGGTCACGGGTCAGGCGTTCACCTTGCAACGCAAACACGGCTTCGAGGCTGCCAAAGTCTTCGGCGAGCTCGCTGTATTGCGGCTCAAGCGTCCAACCCGCCATCAGAGCGCATCCCCGTAGCGCTGTTTACGCGCATAGAGTTTGTTCGCCTTGCCTTCCAGCCAGCTCAACAGCGGCGCTTCTTCAGCCAGAATCTGGCGCAGCGGTTGCTGGAAATAGCCTTTGAGGAAACGCAGTTTGTCGCGGCGGGTCAGGCCGATGTCGAGCGCGGAGAAATACAGCGCCGCCAGATCTTTGTTGCGCCAGCGCTGAGTGATCTTCGCTCGGGTCTGGGCGCGGTGCAGGTCGATCACCGAGAGTTTGAAATCTTCCGGCGTCACCGGTTTATCGGTGTGCAACAGGAAGTGGCAGATGTAGCAGTCGCGGTGATTGACGCCAGCGCGGTGCATCATGCCGGTCATGCGCGCGACTTCAGCGATCAGCGCGCGCTTGAGTTTTGGCTCCGGCGGCTGCTTGATCCAGTCGATACTGAAGTCTTCAAGGCTGATGGTCGGCGCCAGTTCTTCGGTGACGATAAACGAGTGCTGATCCGCCGGGTTGCTGCCCTTCTCACCGTAGGCAACAGCGGTCATGGTCGGCACGCCGACTTCCTGCAGACGCTGGATGGCTGTCCACTCCTGGCCTGCGCCGAGTACCGGCAGCTTGGCAGTCAGCAGGTTTTTGAAGATTTCGCCCCAGCCGATGCCGCGGTGGATCTTGACGAAAAAGCCGTTGCCGTCGACTTCCGTGCGCAGTGTCCGGCGTGCTTCCAGCTCGCGGTATACCTCGCCCTGCAAGCCTTCGACTTCGGCGAACGGATCGCGCCCGGCCCAAAGGCTTTTGAACGGTTCAGCCAGCATCAACTTCATTAAGCGTGCTCCGCCAGAATCACATCGGCCGCGTGCTGCGGCATGCTGTAAAGGTCGGCCGTCTCGGCGAAGGCCAGACCATTGCGGCTCCAGGCCGCGCGTGCAGCGTCGTCATGCAACATTTCAGTCAGGTATCGCGTCAGTTGCGCCTGATCGAACGGCTCGTCCAGCACTCGCCCGGCGTCGGCCTCGGCGATGTAATGGGCGTAACCGCAGACCGCGCTGACCAGCACCGGCAAGCCGGCGACCAGCGCCTCAAGTAACACGGTACCGGTGTTTTCGTTGTACGCCGGGTGGATCAACAGATCGGCGCCAAGCAGAAAACGCGGGATATCGCTGCGCCCCTTGAGGAACGTCACGTTATCGCCCAAGCCCAGCGTCGCGCTCTGCATCTGGAATAATTTGGGGTCATCCTGGCCGATTACAAACAATCGAGTGCGTTTCTTCAGCTCGGCAGGCAATCCCGCCAGCGCTTTCAGGCTGCGATCAACGCCTTTGGTCTTGAAGCCGGAGCCGATCTGCACCAACAGCAGTTCGTCATCCTTGAGATTGAATTCAGCGCGGAAACCGGCGCGGATTTCATCAGCATCCGCCGGACGTCGACGATCCTGGGCAATGCCCGGTGGCAGCAGATGGAAGCGCTCGAGCGGCGTGTCGTAATGCTTGATGAACAGCGGCTGCTGCACTTCGGAAATCATCAGCACTTCGGTCTTCGCGTCTTTGGCGAACACCGCGCGCTCGTACTCGGCAAAGTGGCGATAACGGCCCCAGCGGCGGTACAGCGAATTACGCAGGTTCTGCGCCTTGTCTTCGAAGCAGCCGTCGGCGGCGTAATAAACGTCCAGACCGGGCATCTTGTTGAAGCCGATCAGGCGGTCAACCGGACGCTTGGCCAGATCCGCTTCCATCCACGCACTGAGTTTTTCGTTGCGGCGGTGATTGAAGAACGCCTTGACCGGCGCTACCAGCACCTCGAAACCGGGCGGCACGTCGCCTTCCCAGATCAGCGTGTAGACGCGAATCTGGTGACCGCGCTTCTGGCATTCGAGGGCAATGCGCATGAAGTCGCGCTGCAAGCCACCGAACGGGAAATATTTGTACAGGACGAATGCCAATTGCATCAGCGCAGCTCCTCAGCCATTAACAACGTGCTCAGTCGGCTGGCGACACGCTCGGGGTTCAGACGCGTGAAACACAAAGGCTGCTCACGCTTCAGGTCAAACTGACGGGCATCCTGCGCGGTCGGTTGATAGGTACATTTCTTTTGCAGGCATGGCGCGCACGGGAAATCGCTGGCCAGATGAATCTGCA
The DNA here is from genome assembly GCF_013363935.1 of Pseudomonas sp. 43A. Classification (NCBI taxonomy): domain Bacteria; kingdom Pseudomonadati; phylum Pseudomonadota; class Gammaproteobacteria; order Pseudomonadales; family Pseudomonadaceae; genus Pseudomonas; species Pseudomonas sp. 43A. Next base: position 816,325 of record NZ_CP054880.1, on the reverse strand, counting down.
ATTTTCCGTAAGCGCCGGTCAGGCCCGGGTTGGTCGGGCCGAACAACGAGATGGTCGGCACGTCCAGCGCAGCGGCCAAATGGCCGAGACCGGTGTCCACCGCGACGCACGCTTGCGCGCCGGCGAGGACTTTACCGACGCCGGCCAGATTCAGCTTTGGCAGCACTTCGGCGTGCTTGAAACCGGCAGCGATGCGTTCGGCACGAGCCTTTTCCTGCGGGTTGCCCCACGGCAGTTTGACGCCGACGCCGAGGTAGCCGACGCGTTCGGTCAGTTCGCGCCAGTAGCTTTCCGGCCAGTGTTTGGTGTCCCAGGTGGTGCCGTGCAGAAACACCACAAAGGCGTTTTTGCGCGGCAGCTCGACCAAGCGCTCGACGTTGAGGCCGTAGTCGCCCAAACCTTTGGGCAAGTCGTAACCGAGGGCGATGGCGAACAACTGCCGCACACGCTCGACAGCGTGCTGACCACGGGCCACGGCCAACTTGCGATCGTAGAACCGCGACGCCATCGGTTCGCGGGCCGAACCTTTATCAAGGCCCGCCACCGGCGCTTTGACGTAACGGGTCAGCCAGGCGCTTTTCAGCAGGCCTTGGGCGTCGATCACCAAATCGTATTTGTTCGCGCGCACGCTTTGCTTGAAGCGTTTCCACTCACCGCTGGTGATGGTCTTCCAGATGTTCTTGCGCCAGCGGCGGATCGCCACCGGAATCACTTTGCCAACGGCCGGGTGCCAGGTCGGAATCTCGGCAAAGCCTTCTTCCACGACCCAGTCGAACTTGATCCCGGGAATGGCCCGGGCGGCATCGGTCAGCGCCGGCAACGCATGAATCACGTCGCCCAGCGATGAAGTCTTGATCAGCAGTACCCGCAACTTAATGAACCTCGACCACGGAGCCCTGCAATTTATGCAAGGCATCGTTGACCGCGTCCGGCATCAGCTGGCGCAGGCAGTTGTAATGGCCGAAACGGCAGGTACGGTCGAAGCACGGACTGCAATCGAGACCCAGACGGACGACTTCAACGTGCTCGGCCAACGGCGGAGTGAAACCCGGCGAGGTCGAGCCGTAGACGGCGACCAATGGACGGTTCAGCGCAGCGGCAACGTGCATCAGGCCGGAGTCGTTGGACACCACCGAGTCGGCGCAGGACATCAGGTCGATGGCCTCGGCCAACGAGGTACCGCCGCTGAGGTTGACCGACTCTTCACGCAGGCCCGGGATCAAACGTGCGCGGATATCTTCGCCGACGGCGTGATCGTTTTTCGAGCCGAACAGCCACACCTGCCAGCCTTCGCGGATACGCGCCTCGGCGACTTTGGCGTAGTGCTCGGACGGCCAGCGCTTGGACTCGCCGAACTCGGCGCCGGGGCACAGGGCCAACACCGGGCGATCGAGGCTCAGACCGAACTTGGCCAGCGCCGCTTCGCGGGTCACCGGGTCGATTTGCAGGCTCGGACGTGGATACGGTTTCGGCAGCTCGGCGTTCGCTTCATAGGCCAACGCCATGAAACGCTCGATCATCAGCGGATAGCGTTCTTTGTCGAGGATGCGCACGTCGTTGAGCAAGCCGTAGCGGAATTCGCCGCGCCAGCCGGTGCGTTTCGGGATGCCGGCGAAAAACGGCACCAGCGCCGATTTCAGCGAGTTCGGCAGCAGGATCGCCTGGTCGTACTGACCACGCAGGGACTTACCGATGCGCCGACGCGTCGCCAACTCCAGCGCGCCGTGGCCGAGCGGGAAGCTCAAGGCCTGGCGCACTTCGGGCATGCGCTCAAGGATCGGCCGGCTCCACTCGGGGGCCAGCACGTCGATTTCGCACTGCGGGTGGCGCTGTTTGAGACACTGAAACAGTGTCTGCGCCATCACCATGTCACCGACCCAACTGGGCCCAACGATCAGAATATTCATGTGGTTTCCATAAACGAACCGGGGAGGCATTTACGCCTCCCCGCCTCGATAATCACTGAGGGAACGGCACTGCTGGCGATGGGTCATTACCTTCAACATGACTGTCGACTGTCACTCCGCTATCGCGAGCAGGCTCGCTCCCACATTGTTTGTTCGTCCTGCTTCAGATCTACAGACACTGTAGATCCCCTGTGGGAGCGAGCTTGCTCGCGAAGGGGCCGTCACATCCGACATCGGTGTCGTCTGACACTCCGTCTTCGCGAGCAAGCTCGCTCCCACAGGGTATTGGGTGCTGCACAAACCGCTTTCAGCTTAGCCCCATCTCTTTCCAGATCCGCAAAACCTGCCGGCGTTCGTCGGCAAACTGGTCACCTGGTATCACCCCGGCGTCCTTCTGCAAGGCCTGCCGGTGGGCGGCGGAGCGGTAGGCTTTGTAGGCCTCGCGCAACAGGCTGGCATCTTCGGCCGGCATCAGCCCTTCGTGTTCCAACTCTTCCAGAATGCGGATGTTATCGGTCCAGCGCAGCAGTGGCGGGTGGCTTTGCGACCACGCCAGAGCCGCGTATTGCACCATAAATTCAATATCGACGATACCACCGGCGTCCTGCTTGAGGTCGAACGGCGCCGTGGCGTCGAAGGCATTTGCCGCTGTACCGGCTGCGGTGCTCTTGGTGCCGAGGTTATCGCGCATCTTCGCGCGCATCTCGCTGACTTCCTGTTGCAACTTCGCCAGATCACGCGCCTTGCCCAAAACCTGCGCGCGAACCTTATCGAACGCCTGGCCGACATCCTGACTGCCGACCAGCACCCGCGCCCGCACCAAAGCCTGATGCTCCCACGTCCAGGCTTCATTTTCCTGATAGCGGGCAAACGCCCCCAGCGAGCTGACCAGCAACCCCGAAGCACCCGATGGCCGCAGACGCATGTCCACTTCATAGAGCTGGCCGGAGTTGGTCTGCGCCGTCAGCAGGTGAATGATCCGTTGCCCCAGTCGGGTGAAGAACTGCGCGCCATCGATCGACTTCGGCCCATCGGTTTCCGCCTGCGGATCGCCGTCGTGGATAAACACCAGATCCAGGTCCGAACCATGTCCCAGTTCGAGACCGCCGACTTTTCCGTAACCAACAATGATGAAGCCGGGATCGCACAAGGTGCCGTCGGTGCGCAGCGGCGTGCCGTACTTGGCCACGGTCTGGCGCCAGGCCAGAGCCAGCACTTGCTCGAGAATCGCCTCGGCCAGCCAGGTCAGGTAATCGCTGACTTTCATCAGCGGCAGGCTGCCGGCGATTTCCGAGGCGGCGACGCGCAAACGGTGCGCCAGTTTGAAATGGCGCAGGGCTTCCATTTGTTGTTCGAGGTCGTCTTCGGGAATCCGCGTCAGGCGTTCGCGCAATTCGGCGGCCAGTTCCGGCGCCAGCGGCGGCTTGAACAGACGACCTTCGTTAAGCAATTCGTCGAGCAGCAGCGGGAAGCGTGTGATCTGCTCAGCGATCCACGGGCTCGCCGCACACAGCGTCAGCAAGCGTCGCAGGGCGCCGGGATTTTCCGTCAGCAAGACCAGATACGCCGAACGCCGGGCGACCGCTTCAACCAGCGGCAGTACCCGCTCGAGCACCAGATCGGGATTGTTGTGCTCCACAGCCTGGGCGAGCAGACGCGGAATAAAGGCATCGAGACGCTCACGCCCCAGACGCTGCATCGCGCGCAATTGCGGGCTGCCGCGCAACCCGGCCAGTGCTTTCAGGGCTTTGCTCGCATCGGCAAAACCGCCCTCCTCCAACTGACGGCACGCCGCCTCTTCGTCCTGCGCCTCTTCCCACAACGGCAGCCATTCACCGCCGACCACCACTTCATTTTCGGCGCCTTCATCTTCGTCGGGATCAGCAATTACCTGCGCGAAGTGCCAAGCCACGCGCCCGCGCCAGAACATCAGTTTTTCGTGGAAGGCGTCCCAGTCGGCGAAACCGAGCATGAAGGCAATACGCGCCTGATCCTGCGCACCGTCCGGCAACATTTGGGTCTGGCGGTCGGCGATCGCCTGAATCGCGTGTTCGGTGTAACGCAGAAATTCGTAGCCCTCGCGCAACTCGCTGATCACCGCCGGCGGTAGATAACCCTGCCCCTCCAGCGTGCTCAACACCTTTAATAGAGGACGCTGCTGCAGGCTCAAGTCGCGGCCACCGTGGATCAACTGAAAGGCCTGAGCAATAAACTCGACCTCACGGATGCCACCGGAGCCCAGCTTGATGTTGTCGGCCATGCCCTTGCGCCGCACTTCCTGCTGGATCAACTGCTTCATGGTGCGCAGCGCTTCGATCGCCGAGAAATCCAGATAACGCCGATAAACGAACGGCCGCAGCATATCGAGCAACTGCGCACCCGCAACCTGATCGCCGGCCACCACCCGCGCCTTGATCATCGCGTAGCGTTCCCAGTCGCGACCCTGATCCTGGTAATACTGCTCCAGCGCATTGAAGCTCAGCACCAGCGCGCCGGACGAACCGTACGGGCGCAAGCGCATGTCGACACGGAATACAAAGCCGTCGACGGTCATCGGGTCCAGCGCCTTGATCAGGCGCTGACCGAGACGAATGAAGAATTCCTGATTATCCAGCGCGCGTTTCACACCGACGGTTTCGCCGCCCTCGGGGTAGGCGAAGATCAGATCGATATCTGAAGACAGGTTCAGCTCGACCGCGCCGAGTTTGCCCATGCCGAGGATGACCATTTGCTGCGGCTCACCGCTGCGGCGGCCGGTCGGCGTACCGAATTGTTCGCAATGGCGGCTGTACAACCATTGATAAGCCTGGTCGATGGTGGCGTCGGCCATGTCCGAGAGATCGCGGCAGGTCTGCACCAGATCGGCCTGACGGGTGAGATCGCGCCAGATGATCCGCACTTGATGGCGAGCGCGCTGGCGGCGCAAGGCGCGGCCGAGTTCATCTTCGGTTTGCGCGGCGTTCACTGCCGCAGCAATCTGCGCACACAATTCACCCGGCGCGAAGGCCCGGTCGAGTTCGCCGGACTGCACCAGCGTGAGCAACATCAAAGGGTCACGAACGCTCTGTTCAATGACGAATTCGCTGGCGGCGGTGACGCGGGCGAACTGCGCCCAGCGCTCTGGCGTCCAGTTCGCCAGGCCGTGATCGTCTTCCAGCGCGGCGACGGCCGTACGGAACGACTGCTCGGATCGAGTGACCAACGGCAGGAGAATGGCGGGCAGTTCGGCAAGCACGGGCAGGGTCATGGTCTATCCTTGATCGGCGTGTAAATGGCCGCTTGTAGTGATTGGTGAAAACCCGCTACCCGGAGGACTGTCGAACAAAAGTTAGAAATAGCTGAAATTTCTTTCTCTTTGGCAGCGAACATCAAAGTTTCACCTTTTTCGGATGGTAAAAGACCAACCTTAACGATTATTCTCACAACGCAGCCGGAGGCCACAAGCCATTCTTCTGTAGTTTTACTACTCGTCTATACATTCGAAAGGCTGAAATGCCGGAAGATTTGTAGTAAAACTACACGCCGCCGGAACAACCTATCGGCAATCCAAGAATTTTAAATCGTCTGCCCACAAGGCCAGTCGCAAACTCAGGCAACCGATTCTGGAAGCCTTTCCGCCCTGGAGCAAGCCATGCAAGACCTCGATCCCGTCGAAACCCAGGAATGGCTGGACGCCCTGGAATCGGTTCTCGACAAAGAAGGCGAAGACCGTGCTCACTATCTGATGACCCGTATGGGCGAACTCGCGACCCGCAGCGGCTCGCAGCTCCCTTACGCCATCACTACGCCTTACCGCAACACCATCCCGGTAACCCACGAAGCACGCATGCCTGGCGACCTGTTCATGGAACGCCGCATTCGCTCGCTGGTACGCTGGAACGCGATGGCCATGGTAATGCGTACGAACCTGAAAGATTCTGACCTGGGTGGTCACATCTCCAGCTTCGCTTCCAGTGCGACCCTGTATGACATCGGCTTCAACTACTTCTTCCAGGCCCCGACCGACGAACACGGCGGCGACCTGATCTACTTCCAGGGCCACACCTCGCCAGGCGTTTACGCCCGTGCGTTCATGGAAGGCCGCATCACCGAAGACCAGATGAACAACTTCCGCCAGGAAGTCGACGGTCAGGGCCTGTCGTCCTACCCGCACCCTTGGCTGATGCCTGACTTCTGGCAGTTCCCGACTGTATCCATGGGTCTGGGCCCGATCCAGGCGATCTACCAGGCACGCTTCATGAAATACCTGGAGCACCGCGGTTTCATCCAGCCGGGCAAACAGAAAGTCTGGTGCTTCCTGGGCGACGGCGAGTGCGACGAGCCGGAATCCCTGGGCGCGATCTCCCTGGCCGGCCGCGAGAAGCTGGACAACCTGATCTTCGTCATCAACTGCAACCTGCAGCGCCTCGACGGCCCGGTTCGCGGCAACGGCAAGATCATCCAGGAACTCGAAGGCGTGTTCCGCGGTGCTCAGTGGAACGTGACCAAAGTCATCTGGGGCCGTTTCTGGGACCCACTGCTGGCCAAAGACGTCGACGGCATCCTGCAACGTCGCATGGACGAAGTCATCGACGGCGAGTACCAGAACTACAAAGCCAAAGACGGCGCGTTCGTCCGTGAACACTTCTTCAACACGCCAGAACTCAAGGCGATGGTTGCTGATCTGTCCGACGACGAGATCTGGAAACTCAACCGTGGCGGCCACGACCCGTACAAGGTCTATGCGGCGTACCACGAAGCGGTCAACCACAAAGAACAACCAACCGTCATCCTGGCCAAGACCATCAAGGGTTATGGCACCGGTGCCGGCGAAGCGAAAAACACTGCGCACAACACCAAGAAAGTCGACGTCGACAGCCTGAAGTTGTTCCGCGATCGTTTCGACATTCCGGTAAAAGACGAAGAGCTGGAGAACCTGCCGTTCTTCAAGCCAGAGCCAAACAGCGCCGAAGCCCGCTACCTGAGCGAGCGCCGCACTGCACTGGGCGGCTTCGTACCACAGCGCCGCGCGCAGAGCTTCAGCGTACCGACGCCGGATCTGGACACCCTCAAAGCCATCCTCGATGGTTCGGGCGACCGTGAAATTTCCACCACCATGGCCTTCGTGCGGATCCTCGCGCAACTGGTCAAGGACAAGGAAATCGGCCCGCGCATCGTTCCGATCATCCCGGACGAAGCCCGTACCTTCGGTATGGAAGGCATGTTCCGTCAGCTCGGCATCTACTCGTCCGTCGGCCAGCTCTACGAGCCAGTCGATAAAGACCAGGTGATGTTCTACAAGGAAGACCAGAAAGGTCAGATCCTTGAAGAAGGCATCAACGAAGCAGGCGCCATGAGCTCCTTCATTGCCGCCGGTACTTCGTACTCCAGCCACAACCAGCCGATGCTGCCGTTCTACATCTTCTACTCGATGTTCGGCTTCCAGCGTATTGGCGACCTGGCCTGGGCCGCTGGCGACAGCCGTACCCGTGGTTTCCTGATCGGCGGCACCGCCGGTCGTACCACCCTGAACGGTGAAGGTCTGCAACACGAAGACGGTCACAGCCACCTGTTGGCCGCGACCATCCCGAACTGCCGCACCTACGATCCAACCTACGGCTACGAGCTGGCGGTGATCATTCAGGACGGCATGAAGAAGATGACCGAAGAGCAACAGGACATCTTCTACTACATCACCGTGATGAACGAGTCGTACCAGCAGCCAGCCATGCCGGCCGGTGCCGAAGAAGGCATCAAGAAAGGCATGTACCTGCTCGAAGAAGACACCCGCGATGCGGCGCACCACGTCCAGCTGATGGGTTCCGGCACCATCCTGCGTGAAGTCCGTGAAGCGGCGAAGATTCTGCGTGAAGAGTTCAACGTTGGCGCTGACGTGTGGAGCGTTACCAGCTTCAACGAACTGCGTCGCGACGGCCTCGCTGTCGAGCGCAGCAACCGTCTGAAGCCGGGCCAGAAGCCTAAGCTGAGCTACGTCGAAGAGTGCCTGAACGGCCGTAAAGGTCCGGTCATCGCCTCTACCGACTACATGAAACTGTTCGCCGAGCAGATCCGTCAGTGGGTACCGTCCAAGGAATTCAAAGTCCTCGGCACCGACGGTTTCGGCCGCAGCGACAGCCGCAAGAAACTGCGTCATTTCTTCGAAGTCGACCGTCATTTCGTGGTGTTGGCAGCCCTGGAAGCACTGGCTGACCGTGGTGATATCGAACCTAAGGTGGTGGCTGAGGCCATCGTCAAGTTCGGCATCGACCCGGAAAAACGCAACCCACTGGACTGCTGAGGAGACATTTTGTGAGCGAACTCATTCGCGTACCTGACATCGGCAGCGGTGAAGGTGAAGTAATTGAACTGTTTGTGAAGGTCGGCGACCGTATCGAAGCCGACCAGAGCATCCTGACCCTGGAATCGGACAAGGCCAGCATGGAAGTGCCGGCCCCGAAAGCCGGCGTCATCAAAAGCCTGAAAGTGAAGCTGGGCGACCGTCTGAAAGAAGGCGACGAACTGCTTGAGCTGGAAGTCGAGGGCGCCGCTGAAGCGGCCCCTGCTCCAGCCGCTGCGCCGGCTGCAAAAGCTGAAGCCAAACCGGCTGCCGCTCCTGCTGCCGCTGCACCGGCCGCTGCCCCTGCTGCCGCTTCGGTTCAGCAAGTGCACGTGCCGGACATCGGCTCGTCGGGCAAAGCGCAGATCATCGAGATTCAGGTCAAGGTCGGCGACACCGTCGAAGCTGATCAATCTTTGATCACTCTGGAATCCGACAAGGCGAGCATGGAAATCCCGTCGCCTGCCGCTGGCGTGGTCAAGGCCATCAGCGTCAAGCTCAACGACGAAGTCGGCACCGGCGACCTGATTCTGGATCTGGAAGTGGCGGGTGCTGCGGCCCCTGCTGCTGCCGCTCCGGCTCAGGCTGCTGCTCCGGCCGCTGCCGCTGCGCCTGCTCCAGCAGCCGCGCCAGCAGCACCGGTGGCTGACAGCGTTCAGGACATCCACGTTCCGGACATCGGTTCGGCTGGCAAAGCCAAGATCATCGAAGTGTTGGTCAAGGCTGGCGACAGCGTTGAAGCCGACCAGTCGCTGATCACTCTGGAATCCGACAAGGCGAGCATGGAAATTCCATCGCCTGCCGCTGGCGTGGTGGAAAGTGTTTCCATCAAGCTGGATGACGAAGTCGGTACCGGCGACCTGATTCTGAAGCTGAAAGTCAAAGGCGCGGCACCTGCTGCTGCCCCGGCTCCAGCTGCCGCCGCTGCTGCTCCGAGCGCTCCGGCACCTGCCGCTGCTGCTCCGGCTGCCGCTGCACCTGCTGCCGCTCCAGCCGCCGCACCGGCCAAGCCGGGCGCGAAAGTTCACGCCGGCCCAGCGGTGCGTCAACTGGCCCGTGAGTTCGGCGTCGAGCTGAACGCTGTCGGCGCCAGCGGCCCGCACGGTCGTATCTTGAAAGAAGACGTGCAGGTTTACGTCAAAGCGATGATGCAGAAGGCCAAGGAAGCACCGGCCGCTGCTGCTGGCGCAACCGGTGGCGCAGGCATCCCGCCGATTCCGGTCGTCGATTTCAGCCGTTTCGGTGAAATCGAAGAAGTGCCGATGACTCGCCTGATGCAGATCGGCGCGTCGAGCCTGCACCGCAGCTGGCTGAACATCCCGCACGTGACTCAGTTCGATTCGGCTGATATCACCGAGCTGGAAGCCTTCCGCGTTGCACAGAAAGCCGTTGCAGAGAAGGCTGGCGTCAAGCTGACCATCCTGCCGCTGCTGCTCAAGTCGTGCGCGCACATGCTCAAGGAGCTGCCGGACTTCAACAGTTCGCTGGCGCCAAGCGGCAAAGCGATCATCCGCAAAAAGTACGTGAACATCGGCTTCGCCGTCGACACCCCGGATGGCCTGCTGGTACCGGTCATCAAGAACGTCGACCAGAAGAGCCTGCTGCAACTGGCAGCCGAAGCCGCTGCGCTGGCCGCCAAAGCCCGCGACAAGAAGCTCACCGCTGACGACATGCAAGGCGCGTGCTTCACCATTTCCAGCCTCGGCCACATTGGCGGCACCGGCTTCACGCCGATCGTCAACGCGCCGGAAGTGGCGATCCTCGGTGTTTCCAAGGCAACCATCCAGCCAGTCTGGGACGGCAAAGCCTTCCAGCCGAAACTGATGCTGCCACTGTCGCTGTCCTACGATCACCGTGTGATCAACGGCGCCGCTGCCGCACGCTTCACCCAGCGTCTGGGCAGCCTGCTGGCGGACATTCGCACTATCCTGCTGTAACTCGATCGGCCCTCCGGCAACGGAGGGCCGATTGCTGCACCCTTTCGAGCGCCACACGCTCGTACCTCAACCCCGTCAGTTTGGCGGGGCTTTTTTTTGCCTGAAGAAAACACCCTTCTCTTCTTTTTCCCACACGTTGCGCTGATATCGGCCACAACTCTGGTCGGCTTGGCACTGATCTTTTTTCTTCGATACGCAACTAACCTAGGCGCAGCCAATTCAACTAATAAAATTTAGTAGAACCCTGTTAACTCAAGTTAATTCGAATGGATTCGACATGTTAAAACCAACTATCGGCCCGATTGTCGGCCACGTTACAACTCATCATGCTCGCATCTTCATGCGTGGCGACCGGCAGAACAGTTCAAGGGTATTTGCCGGAGTGCGTTATCGCGCTTACGGTACACAACAATGGTCCAACGGTAACTTCGCGCATCTGAGCGAATTACGTGACATGTCACATGTGTTCGCCCTCAACAACTTGAGTGCCGACACAGAATATGAATTTCAGGCCGGCTGGTTCAGCCCGATGAACCCGGTGCATACCCCGGACAGCGTTGCCGAGTTGCCGTTGCAATGGCCGCGCGAGATCTATCGCCTGCGCACCCGATCCAGCAAAGCCCTGCAACCCAGAGCCTATATCGTCGGCTCCTGCCGCTACCTGCGCATGACTGCCGGCATCGCCTCCCTGCCGCAACTGGGCGACCGGATCTTTGCGTCCATCAATCAGCTGATCGAAGGCATACAACCACCGATCAGCGCGGTATTGATGACCGGCGATCAAATTTACGTCGACGATTTGAATCTGCTAGCACCGGATCGCGAATATAAAGATATCCTAAGCAAGTATCGCGCGGCTTTTTCCCAGCCGAATATTAAACGACTGATGTCCGGCACTTCGACTTACATGATTCTCGACGATCACGAAATCGAAGATAACTGGCCCGCCAATGCCAGCAAGTCCGACGGCGCTTTATATCGCAACGCCATGGCCGCTTATGAGTTGTATCAAGCCAGTCATAGCCCGGTACATCCGTTGACCACTAACGGTGAAATAGATCACTCGACACTTGAGCATTACTGGTATCAATTCAGCGACGGCGATATCGAATGGTTTGTCACTGACAGTCGCACCCGGCGCAACTTGTCAGCCGATGATCGACGGATCCTCGACGAGGCACAGGAACAAGCCTTGCTCAAATGGCTGAGCAACAGCACTGCGCGGGTCAAGTTCGTAGTCACCAGCGTGATGTTCTATCCGGATCGCAAACTCCACGGCGATGATGCCTGGAAAGCCTTCCCCGAGCAGCGTCTGCGTCTGCTGGAAACCATCCGCACCCGACAGATCAGGAATGTCGTGTTCATCTCCGGGGACGTGCATGGCTCGCTGACTGCTCGTTTGACCCACAGCGAAGACCCCGACTTTGAAGTCCATACGGTGGTGTCCTCACCGCTGTGCAACAGCAAACTGCTGCCGTATGCCAAAGCGTCCACGTTCATTCTCGATCATCCGCTGGTGCGCACGGCGGCGGGTGACTACAAGCATGAGCTGACCAGCACGGTGGTCAGTGAAGACAATTTCGCCCACCTGGTGGTCGAGGCTGGGCAGATTCAGGTCAATTACCACGACCGCGATGGCAAACGCCTGCAATCGATCGCCATTCCCTTGCGCTGAATAACCGGTGAAGGGGCGCCGTTTCGGGGCACAAACCGCTCTGGAACGGCGTTTTTTCCATTCAACAGCATTACTTTCTGCCGCACGCTGGAGAAATGTTCAGTGCAGCCGACATATTCTTATAGCACTTGGCCTTCATGTCTCTTGTCAGTCGGTGCCGCAATGATGCAACCTTGCCGCAGGCAACAGTAAAGAGGGCGCGAGCCCAGCGCGTTCAGCATATTTCCAAGCGAGTTCCCTTCATGAAGAGCCAACCCGATGCCGCCAGCCGTATGGCGGCCGAGGTAGTGACGCAGTTGCCTGTGCCCTCGCGGCTCGGCATGCTGCGTTTCGAGCGCTTGAATGAAGCCAGCTGGGCCATGCTGTTTCTTGATCCCAACTGCGAACGCCAGTTCGGCCAGCCGGCCGTCGAACTCTGTGCGCTGGTCGGCTCACCCTACGCCAGCCTGATGGAACCCGAAGCGCGCTATCAACTGCACGACGCGATCCAGCAACAACTGACCGTCAGCCCGCATTATCTGGTGCGCTATACCCTGCACACCGCGGCCGGTGCGCTGAACATCCTGGAGCTGGGCGAAGCCTACAAACAACACAACCGTCATCTGCTGCGCGGCTATCTGCTGGCGGTCGATCACGTCTTCGATGAAGTGCCGCTGCCGCCCTCCGTCGACCTCGAAACGCAGAATTCGCGCCTGCAAATCGCCCTTGAACTCAATCAACGCGCCCAGCAGGAACAACTGCTGCACCTGGAACGCGTGCGCGCCCAGCAGGACCTGATTCTGCTGCTCGCACGTCAGCGTTACAGCACGCACAACTCGCTGCAGGAAGCCGCTGAACTGATCACTCGTTGCGCCTGCGATATCTATGAAATCGACTGCGCCAGCCTGTGGAACCTCGAAGGTCAGCAACTGGTACCGATCTCCGCGTACCACCGCGCGCCCCAGGAATACATCCTCCCGGACGTGATCGACATCAGCAGCTTCCCCGACTACATGGAAGCGCTGCACAGTAGCCGCGCCATCGATGCACACAACGCGATGCGCGACCCGCGCACCCGCGAGATGGCCGAAGCCCTGCGCCCGCGCGACGTCAACGCCATGCTCGACGCCAGCATTCGTGTCGATGGCCAGGTGGTCGGCGTGTTGTGCCTGGAGCAGACCGGTGTCACCCGCGCCTGGCAATCCGATGAAATCGCCTTTGCCGGCGAGCTCGCCGACCAGTTCGCGCAAGTCATCAACAACCACAACCGCCGCACCGCCACCAGCGCCCTGCACCTGTTCCAGCGTGCGGTCGAGCAAAGCGCCAACGCGTTTTTGCTGGTCAATTGCGACGGCGTGGTCGAGTACGTCAACCCGAGCTTCACCGCGATCACCCAGTACACCACCGAAGAAGTCCACGGCCAGCGCCTGTCCGAGCTGCCGGCGCTGGAAAACCTCAGCGAGCTGCTGTTCGACGCTCCCTCGGCGCTGGCCAAAAGCAACAGCTGGCAGGGCGAATTCAAGAGCCGGCGCAAGAACCTCGAACCGTACTGGGGCCAGCTGTCGATCTCCAAGGTGTACGGTGACAACCGCGAACTGACGCACTACATCGGCATCTACGAAGACATCACCCAGACCAAACTGGCGCAGCAGCGCATCGAACGTCTGGCCTACACCGACAACCTGACCAACCTCGGCAATCGCCCGGCGTTTATCCGCAATCTGGACGAACGCTTCGCCCGCGATAGCGATACGCCGATCAGCCTGTTGCTGGTGGACATCGACAACTTCAAGCGGATCAACGACAGCCTCGGTCACCAGACTGGCGACAAACTGCTGATCAGCCTTGCTCGGCGTCTGCGTAATAGCCTGAGCCCAAGCGGCAGCCTCGCGCGGTTCGCCAGTAACGAATTTGCGGTATTGCTCGACGACACCGACCTTGCCGCCGGCCAGCAGATCGCCAACCAGTTGCTGGCGACCCTCGACAAACCGATGTTCGTCGACAACCAGTTGATCAGCGTCACCGGCTCCGTGGGCCTGGCCTGCGCGCCGTTGCACGGCCGCGACCCGCAAACGCTGATGCGTAACGCCGGTCTGGCGCTGCACAAGGCCAAGGCCAACGGCAAACATCAGGTGCAAGTCTTCACCGAGGCGCTGAACGCCGAGGCCAGTTACAAACTGTTCGTCGAGAACAACCTGCGCCGCGCGCTGACCCAGAACGAACTGGACGTGTTCTACCAGCCCAAGCTGTGCCTGCGCAGCGGTCGCCTGCTGGGCATGGAAGCGCTGCTGCGCTGGAATCACCCGGAACGCGGGATGATCCGCCCGGACCAGTTCATCAGCGTCGCCGAAGAAACCGGCCTGATCATTCCGATCGGCAAGTGGATCGCCCGTCAGGCCTGCCGCATGAGCAAAGCGCTGACCGCTGCCGGGATGGGCAATCTGCAAGTGGCGATCAACCTGTCGCCGAAACAGTTCTCCGACCCGGATCTGGTCGCCTCCATCGCCAACATCCTCAAGGAAGAAGCGCTGCCGGCGAATCTGCTCGAGCTGGAGCTGACCGAAGGCCTGCTGCTGGAAGCCACTGAAGACACGCACTTGCAGCTCGACCAACTCAAGCGCCTCGGGCTGACGCTGGCCATGGACGACTTCGGCACCGGTTATTCGTCGCTGAGCTATTTGAAGAAATTCCCGATCGACATCATCAAGATCGATCGCAGCTTCATCCATGAAATCCCCGACAACCAGGACGACATGGAAATCACCTCAGCGGTGATCGCCATGGCGCACAACCTGAAACTCAAGGTCGTGGCGGAAGGCATCGAGACCGCCGAACAACTGGCGTTCCTGCGTCGCCACCGTTGTGACGTCGGCCAAGGCTACCTGTTCGACCGGCCGATCCCGGGCGCAGAACTCATCCAAGCGCTGAAACGCTACCCTCGCGGCCCGCTCTGCCTCTAAAAACACCGCAAACTCCCCCTATGGATGAATTCCCCCTGTGGGAGCGAGCTTGCTCGCGAAAGCGGTGGGTCAGTCACTGCAAATGTTGAATGCTACAGCGCTTTCGCGAGCAAGCTCGCTCCCACATTTCAATAGTGCGAAATCGGGCATCATTGGGCACACTGGCGGTCTGACTTTTTACATCCAACCTGACTGAGAGGAACGATCATGGTTCTGCGCTCGGAAATTCTGGTGAACAAAAACGTGCTCCCGACTAAAGAACAAGCTCTGCCCGGCCGCGAAACCGCGATGACCCTGCCTGAAAAGCACTTCGTGTTTGAAGAAACCCCGCTGCTTGGCCCGTTTTTCCAGGACGTCGACTTTGCGATCTTCGGTCTGGGCTGCTTCTGGGGCGCCGAGCGCCGCTTCTGGCAGCGTGAAGGCGTGGTCAGCACCGTCGTCGGTTATGCCGGCGGTTTCACGCCGAACCCGACCTACGAAGAAGTCTGCTCGGGCCTGACCGGCCACGCTGAAGTGGTACTGGTGGTGTATGACAAGGCCAAAGTCAGCTACGAAGAGCTGCTGGCGATGTTCTGGGAATTGCACAACCCGACGCAGGGCATGCGCCAGGGCAACGACATCGGCACGCAGTACCGCTCGGTGATCTACGCGACCTCGCCTGAGCATCTGGATGCTGCGCTGAAAAGCAAAGCGACCTATCAGGCCGAGCTGTCGAAAGCGGGTCTGGGGGAAATCAGCACCGAGATCGAACAGGCGCCGACCGTGTACTTCGCCGAGACGTATCACCAGCAATATCTGGCGAAGAATCCTGAAGGCTATTGCGGGATTGGCGGCACCGGCGTGTGCATGCCAGCGAGCCTGGCGGGTAATTAAATCCTGAAAGCAAAAGATCGCAGCCTGCGGCAGCTCCTAAAGGAGATCAGTGATCGTCCGCACATTGGTGGACGACGCCGAACCGTGTAGGAGCTGCCGCAGGCTGCGATCTTTTGATCTTGCCGTTGATCAGCTCTCGGCAATCAACCAATCCATCTGCCACCCGCCCTGTGTCTGCCCAAGTTTCTTCGACAACCACGGCAGCAGCTCACGCAACTCCTCTTCCAACCCCCACGGCGGATTGGCAATCGCCATGCCCGAACCGTTCAGGCTGTTCGGTGTGTCCAGCGGATGCACCAGCAGCTCCACACGCAGCAATTTCGGCGCACCGGTGCCAGCCAGATCCTGATAGAAACGGCGCAACGCACGCTGGTCCTTCACTGGATACCAGATCGCCGCCACGGTTTGGCGCATACGACCAATCGCCTCTTTCAATGACGCCGCGCAACGCTGCATCTCATCGAGCTGCTCGAACGGCGGATCAATCAACATCACCGCGCGCTTCTCCTGCACCGGCAACATCGCCCGCGCGACGTGCCAGCCTTCGCCGAGATGAACCTTGACCCGACGATCGCCAGCCATGTTGTCCTTGAGCAGCACGCCGTCTTCCGGGTGCTTCTCGTTGAGCATCACCCGATCCTGCGGGCGGGTCAGGCGCCGCGCCAGCTCCGGCGAACCCGGGTAGTAGCGCAACTGGCCGTCCGGGTTCATCTCGTGCAGCACCTTCATGTAGTCGGCGGTCAGCGCCGGCAGATCCGGCTGATCCCACAAGCGCGCGATGCCTTCCAGATATTCACCGGTACGGTTGGCCTGATCGCCCTGCAAGTCATACAGACCGATGCCGGCGTGCGTGTCGAGATAGGCAAACGGCTGCTCCTTGCGCGACATCAGGGCGATGAGGCGGGTCAAGGTCAGGTGTTTGAACACATCGGCGTGATTGCCGGCATGGAAGGCGTGACGATAATTCATGGCTGCTCCTGCGAAGGGCGCAAAGTTTACCTTTTACCGGGCGGCAAGTCAGGGGTTCACAGCCGAGCGGACAAAAGCCTGCCCTCACCCTAGCCCTCTCCCGGAGGGAGAGGGGACTGACGGTGGTGATCTTGCGAGTTACATCGACCTGAAAGATCAGCGTGATCTCAGGCTTGGCCAAGCGAAGATCAGCGGGGAAGTCGCAAGTTGGCGTGCATCCCCCATACACCTCAGCCAGTCCCCCCCGAAACAACAACGCATATCCAAGCTTGGCCAAGCCAAGTTCACCACTGAAGTCGCAAGTCGGCGCACATTACCCAGACACCTCGGTCAGTCCCCCGAAAGAACACCACCATCCAGGCTTGGCCAAGCCAAGTTCACCACTGAAGTCGCAAGTCGGTGTACATCACCCAGACACCTCGGTCAGTCCCCTCTCCCTCTGGGAGAGGGTTAGGGTGAGGGGCTTTGCTTTTAGGGCATGCTGCGCAGGCGCCTGCCGATGACATCGAGCACATCACAGCCGTCGCGCAAAGGAATCACGCAGAGCTGGGCGAAGTCGCTGAGGATGACGGAGTCGCATTCGACCGAGCCGCGCATGCACATGTTTTCCAGCACCTGGATCACGGCGCGCAGGCGATGGTTGGCGGCGTCCATAAGGATGTCGAGGGGTACGTGGGTGTCGATGAACAGGGTCGGCATGTCACTGCAATTGCCGGTGAGAGCCATGAAGCGGTTGTCGGGATGGGGGATGATCTTTTCGTAGGGTGGAGCCGGTTCAAGCGTTGTCATATTTTGCACCTCAACTGATTAAATGAGGCTACCAATGACCTTCCTACAGGTTTGGGTGGCAGCCGTACGCGAGAGTAGGAAACTGAGGAACCAGCCAAAAACTCAGCTACGCCGAAGCGTTCCCGCGCACAGCCGCCGCTAAAGACGTCACGGACACACGTTAGGTGCCGCAATCAGACAACAGGGCTGGTGCACGGTAAATTCCAAGGGTTCCTACACCCTGCCACCGCTCTCGCAGTGACAACGAAAAGACTATCCCTGCAACCCACCGCCCACCAGTTCATGAAAACCGCCGCAACTCGAAGGAATCGTCCGAGACCTTCGCCCCGAAAACTCACTCCGACTCTGCCAGCAAAAACGCCAGCAACGCCGATTGCGACGAATCTTCCGACATTGAAACCTGAAAAAACCGCCTCACCTTGCAACGCAAAACCGCCTCGGAAAACGCCTCGAAAAGGGTCGGATGTTCTTCGCTCAACCACTGCAACGCATTGGCCGTTCGAACATCATTGCCCTGCTGCGCCAGCACCGACTCCGGCACCTGCCACCACGGGAATACCCGCCCCGATACCAGCGCCCTGCCACCGATATCCAGCGCCTGCCCATTGATCAAACAACGCCCGATCAGCGGAAACAGTTGTGCCGCATCCACCTCATCGACCTGAAGAATCGGCAACAGAAACCGCCCGTCCCAAAAACGAAAAAACACCGTTTTGCCGCCCGGCATCAGCACTTGGGTCAGGCTGCGAAAGTGCGCCACCACCTCTTCAAGGCTCGCCGAAGACACCGCCAGCCAACCCCAATCCCGCGACTCGGTGGTGGTGACCCAATGCAGAAACTCACTGTCGGCGGCGACAATTCCCACGCAAGGCATCACCGCATCCCACCCGGCATAAATCGTCTCGGCCCAGATCGGGCTCGCCGTTTCTCGCCAAGCGGCAGGCGGTTTTGCCTCATTGGCATTACTGAAAACCGCAAACAACTGCTCGGAAGTTTTCAACGGTTCACGCGCCAACCATTCGGCAGGCAAAAGAAAATCAGGCTGCACAGAGACCATCCTTACAACGTTCACACTCTTCGCAGAATGGCGCGTCACCCTTGAAGCTCATGATTTGTGCAGCCGTCAGTATGGCAGCCGGCGCGGCGGCGAGTTTCTCCGGCAATCCCGGTACAACCGGCGCGGCACTCATCGCCGCCATCGGCGCGCCGCCCACGACAATCGGTACGCTGCTGAAAATCCCGCCGGGGCCGATGTTGATCCACTGTCCGCCAGCCTGAATCGTCGCACTCGCGCCGCCGTCGATGACCACTTGCTGACCGGCGCTGACGTGGAATTGCCCACTGGCGCTGATCGCCTGATTGCTCACGCGAACATGACGGTCGCCGATCACGCTCAGATGATCGTCCTGCTTCACTTCGGTCTGTCGCTGGCCGTGGGTGATGCGCTGTTCATCAGCCTTCAACTCATGCCGCGCGGTGCCGGTGACGACGATGCTGCGCTGGTTATCAACCTGCACCTGTTGATCGTTCAATACATGCTGCGTCCAGTTACGCTGGGCGCGCAGATAGATTTCCTCAGCGCCTTTCTTATCCTCGATGCGCAGTTCGTTGTAGCCGCCACCGCCGGGGCTGCTCTGACTGCGGAAAATGCTACGAGTCTTGTCCGCCGGCAGATCCAGCGGAATCGGCGTCGCGGCGTTGGGCAGGCAGCCCACGACCAAAGGTTTGTCGGCGTCGGCATCGATGAAACCGACCAGCACCTCCATGCCGACTCGCGGAATCAACACACTGCCGTAACGGTCATGGGCCCAACCGCTGGCAACGCGCAGCCAACAACTGGAATGCTCGTTCAATTCACCGTCGCGATCCCAGGCCAGTTGCACCTTGACCCGGCCATACTCGTCGCAGTGGATTTCCGTATCTTTCGGCCCGGTTACAACCGCCGGTTGATAGCCGAGCATGCGCGGCTTCTCCGGCCCCAGCGCCGGGCGGAAGAACACGTCCCACGGCGTCGCGAGAAAGGTATTACGGTAACCCTGGAAAGCTTCGCCATCGCTGGTCACCGATTCCTCCAGCACTTGCGGCTGGCGGCCATGGTGTTCAACGGCGGTCAGCAGCCACAGGTCATTCCAGTCGTGGCGCGGATGTTCACTCAGTTGCAGGAAATGTCCGCAAACCAACGCGGATTCATCGCTGATGCCCTCGGCCTGACGGAAATCGGCGACATGCCGCTCAAGTGCCCGCTGAGCGAGATGCTTGCCGGTGTCCCGATCATTGAATTGGCCAGGGAAATGATAGTCCTCCAGCACTGGGCGCTGCTCGCCGTCGATACGGCTTTGCAAATGCAGCCGCGGTTTTTCAAAGTTGTAATCGCGCCGGGTCACCACGCTGGTGCGGGTTTCCACGCGCACGTTGAAACGCTGAATCGCCGGGGCTCCTGCAGACATGCCACTGCCCGGCAGATAAAGGGTCGGCGTGGCCAGTTTTGGAAACACCGTCTGATCATCACCGAACACCAGTACGTGCGCGTCGAGGCTGTGCTGAAAGTGGTAATGAATGCCGACCTCGGCACACAGGCGCTGGATGAACGCCAGATCGCTTTCGGCATACTGCACGCAATACTCACGAACCGGGTATTCGCTGCCTAACCGAAACTCGAAAGCATCCCGAAGGATCGCGTGATCCTTAAGCACCTGCGCAACAATTTGCGGCACGCTCTGATGCTGGAAAATCCGCTGATTGATGCGGTGTCCCAGATACGTCAGACGTGGGACGAGGCTCAGGTGATAGCGCGTCAGACGTTTCCCGGAATCACCCTGCCCGACCTGATAAATCTGACCGTGAACGCCGGAACCGTCCGCATCAAAGCTCAGAAACGCCTGACAGTGCAGCAGGCTCTCAAGATCCAGATCCGGTCGCTCACTGACCATTTCCAGCTCGAAGCGAAAAGGTTCGCTGATGGCTTCCTTGCCCGTGAACTCAAGGACCTTGAGGTCATGCTGGGCGCCTTCGAGGGTCAACGTGAAACGCGGTTGATTGGCAGGCGCGAACATCCGATGTCTCTCTGCAAAATGAAGGGCGGGCGATTCTGCATGAGGGGCAAGGGGTGATGAGTGGGTGACGGGAAAATCAGATTTGCCCTACTTTCATTGCTGAAAACCCCTGCAAAAGTTGGCGCATGCAACTACAGACAAATCCTTCGAGAGTGCCTACATCCCATGTGGGAGCGAGCTTGCTCGCGAAAGCGGCCTATCAGCCAGAATCTCCATCGACTGGCACGACGCCTTCGCGAGCAAGCTCGCTCCCACATGGGATCTTCAGCGTCGACAAGAAATCACAGGCACAAAAAAACGGCCCGTCTCCTGTAGGAAACGGGCCGTTTTCGGGTGAGCCGGAGCTCAGGGCATTACTTGTTCAGGTGGAAATCTTTTTCCGCCGCTTCGAAGCGCTGCACCATGCCAGCAGTCGGCGAACCGAGCTTGCTGACAATGTAGATGGCCAGGCTGGCGAAGATGAAGCCCGGGATGATTTCGTACAGACCCAGCAGTTCGAAATGCTTCCAGACCACCACGGTGATCGCGCCGACCAGGATACCGGCCAGTGCGCCGTCGCGGGTCATGCCTTTCCAGACCACCGAGATCAGCACAACCGGACCGAACGCGGCACCGAAACCGGCCCAAGCGTAGGACACCAGACCCAGTACGCGGTTTTCCGGGTTGGCGGCCAGACCGATCGCGATCAGGGCGACCAGCAGCACCATCGCGCGGCCGACCCACACCAGTTCAACCTGGGAAGCGGATTTACGCAGGAAGGTTTTGTAGAAGTCTTCGGTCAGGGCGCTCGAGCACACCAGCAACTGGCAGCTCAGGGTGCTCATCACCGCAGCCAGGATGGCCGACAGCAGCACACCGGCAATCCAAGGGTTGAAGAGGATTTTCGCCAGTTCGATGAACACGCGCTCGTGGTTCTCGGTCACGGGACCGGCCACTTCCGGGTGCGCCGAGAAGTAAGCGATACCGAAGAAGCCCACGGCCACGGTGCCGCCCAGGCACAGGATCATCCAGGTCATGGAAATGCGACGAGCCTTGGCGATCGACTTCACCGAATCCGCGGCCATGAAACGCGCGAGGATGTGCGGCTGACCGAAGTAGCCCAAACCCCAGCCCATCAGCGAGATGATGCCGATGAAGGTAGTGCCTTTGAGCATGTCGAAGTTGCTTGGATCTTGTGCTTCGATCGCCAGGAACGTGGTGTCGACGCCGCCGGTGGCCAGCAGGACGATGATCGGCGTAAGGATCAGCGCGAAAATCATCAGCGTGGCTTGTACGGTGTCGGTCCAGCTCACGGCCAGGAAGCCACCGATAAAGGTGTAGGCAATTGTCGCCGCAGCACCGGCCCACAGCGCGGTCTCGTAAGACATGCCGAAGGTGCTTTCGAACAGACGGGCACCGGCCACAATGCCGGAAGCGCAGTAAATGGTGAAGAACACCAGAATCACGATCGCCGAAATGATCCGCAGCAGGCCGCTTTTGTCTTCAAAACGGCTGGCGAAGTAGTCCGGCAGGGTCAGGGCATCGCCGTTGTGCTCGGTCTGCACGCGCAGACGGCCGGCAACGAACAGCCAGTTCAGGTAGGCACCGATGATCAGACCGATGGCGATCCAGCTTTCGGACAGACCGGACATGTAGATGGCACCCGGCAGGCCCATCAACAACCAGCCGCTCATGTCGGACGCACCGGCAGACAGCGCGGTGACGACGCTGCCGAGGCTGCGACCACCGAGAATATAGTCAGAAAGGTTGTTGGTGGAGCGATAGGCCATCAAGCCGATCAGCACCATTGCTGCGATGTAGATCACGAACGTGATCAGGGTTGGATTGCTTACGCTCATTGAGTTACGCCCTGGCTTTGTTTTTATGTAGCGGCGGTGGTGAACCGCACGCAAACGACGACGTTTGGCAGACGATCCGGGATCCCGCGCATTTAGGACTGATGTTTCCCCAGGAAAGCCATCAGCCGGTACACCGGGTTATTCCCGGTTGCACCTTGGGCGCGAATGCTATGCAACAAATCAAATAAGGTGCAACCAGTTTCGTGAGAATTAGTTGCACCCAATCGGATTTATCGACGACCACCCCGTTTTTGCTCCCTTTTGTGGCAGTCATGGCCCTTTGCTAGAAGCAAAAGCACCAAGCGGGAGCAGCACTTCCGTACCAGAAAATAATTCCTGACGAGTTGCCTATTATTCCGACAAAAAAAGGGTTGCACCCGGTTGCACCTCTTTCGGCGCACGGCTAATCTTGCCGCCAGCTGATGCCACGCAACTGTGGCAACCATGAGGATAAAAATATGGCTACCACCACCCTTGGGGTCAAACTCGATGACCCGACCCGCGAACGCCTGAAGGCCGCCGCAACCTCGATTGATCGCACACCGCACTGGCTGATCAAGCAGGCAATTTTCAATTACCTGGAGAAACTCGAGGGTGGTGCAACCCTGACTGAGCTGAACGGTTTGACCGCCAAGGACGCCGATGAGGCGGGCGAAGTGCACTCCGATCACGCCCACCAATGCTTCCTCGAATTCGCCGAAAGCATCCTGCCGCAATCCGTTCTGCGCGCTTCGATCACCGCCGCTTACCGTCGCCCTGAGCCGGAAGTGGTGCCGATGCTGATCGAGCAGGCTCGCCTGCCGGTCGCCATGGCTGAAGCCACCAACAAACTCGCCGCCTCCATCGCGGAAAAACTGCGTAACCAGAAAAGTGCCGGCGGTCGTGCAGGCATTGTTCAGGGTCTGCTGCAGGAATTCTCCCTGTCTTCACAGGAAGGCGTAGCGCTGATGTGCCTGGCCGAAGCACTGCTGCGTATCCCGGACAAAGGCACTCGCGATGCACTGATCCGCGACAAGATCAGCACCGGTAACTGGCACCCGCACCTGGGCAACAGCCCGTCGCTGTTTGTCAACGCGGCCACTTGGGGCCTGCTGCTGACCGGCAAACTGGTCTCGACGCACAACGAAGCCGGCCTGACGTCGTCGCTGAGCCGCATCATCGGCAAGAGCGGCGAGCCGATGATCCGCAAGGGCGTCGACATGGCCATGCGCCTGATGGGCGAGCAATTCGTCACCGGCGAAACCATCGCTGAAGCACTGGCCAACGCGAGCAAGTTCGAAGCCAAGGGCTTCCGTTATTCCTACGACATGCTCGGTGAAGCGGCGCTGACCGAACACGATGCGCAGAAGTACCTGGCGTCGTACGAACAAGCCATTCACTCGATCGGCAAAGCGTCCCACGGTCGTGGGATTTATGAAGGCCCGGGCATCTCGATCAAACTGTCGGCACTGCACCCGCGTTACAGCCGTGCGCAGTACGAGCGTGTGATGGACGAGCTGTACCCGCGCCTGCTGTCTCTGACCCTGCTGGCCAAGCAATACGACATCGGCCTGAACATCGACGCTGAAGAAGCCGACCGTCTCGAACTGTCGCTGGATCTGCTCGAGCGTCTGTGCTTCGAGCCGCAACTGACCGGCTGGAACGGCATCGGTTTCGTCATCCAGGCTTACCAGAAGCGTTGCCCGTACGTGATCGACTATGTGATCGATCTGGCCCGTCGCAGCCGTCATCGCTTGATGATCCGTCTGGTGAAAGGCGCGTACTGGGACAGCGAAATCAAGCGTGCCCAGGTCGAAGGCCTGGAAGGCTATCCGGTCTACACCCGCAAGGTGTACACCGACGTTTCCTACATCGCCTGCGCACGCAAACTGCTGTCGGTGCCGGAAGTCATCTACCCGCAGTTCGCCACGCACAACGCCCACACCCTGTCGGCGATTTACCACATTGCCGGTCAGAACTATTACCCGGGCCAGTACGAATTCCAGTGCCTGCACGGCATGGGCGAACCGCTTTACGAACAAGTTGTTGGCAAAGTTTCCGAAGGCAAGCTGAACCGTCCGTGCCGCGTGTACGCGCCGGTCGGTACTCACGAAACCCTGCTCGCCTACCTCGTACGTCGCTTGCTGGAAAACGGTGCAAACACCTCGTTCGTCAACCGAATCGCCGACCAGTCGATTTCGATTCAGGAACTGGTGGCCGATCCGGTGGCGCAGATCGAGCAGATGGCGACCGTGGAAGGTGGTTTCGGCCTGCCGCACCCGCGCATCCCGCTGCCGCGTGATCTTTACGGTGCTGAGCGCGCCAACTCCAGCGGCATCGACATGGCCAACGAACATCGTCTGGCTTCGCTGTCCTGCGCTTTGCTGGCCACCGCGCACACCGACTGGAAAGCCGCGCCGATGCTCGGTTGCGCCTCCAGCACCGAAGCTCCGGCACCGGTGCTGAACCCGGCGGATCACCGCGATGTGGTCGGCCATGTTCAGGAAGCCACCGTCGAAGACGTCGACAACGCCATTCAATGCGCGCTGAACGCCGCGCCGATCTGGCAGGCTACCCCGCCGGCCGAACGTGCGGCGATTCTGGAACGTGCCGCCGACTTGATGGAAGGCGAGATCCAGCCGCTGATGGGCCTGTTGGCGCGTGAAGCCGGCAAGACTTTCGCCAACGCCATCGCCGAAGTTCGCGAAGCCGTCGACTTCCTGCGTTATTACGCAGTGCAGGCGCGCAACGATTTCAGCAACGACGCCCACCGCCCATTGGGTCCAGTGGTGTGCATCAGCCCGTGGAACTTCCCGCTGGCGATCTTCAGCGGTCAAGTCGCTGCCGCATTGGCTGCCGGTAACCCGGTACTGGCCAAGCCTGCCGAACAAACGCCGCTGGTTGCCGCACAAGCCGTGCGCTTGCTGCTCGAAGCCGGGATTCCGGAAGGCGTGCTGCAACTGCTGCCGGGTCGCGGTGAAACCGTTGGCGCCGGCCTGGTTGGCGATGAGCGCGTCAAAGGCGTGATGTTCACCGGTTCCACCGAAGTCGCGCGTCTGCTGCAACGTAATATTGCTGGCCGTCTCGACAGCCAGGGCCGTCCGATTCCGCTGATCGCTGAAACCGGTGGCCAGAACGCGATGATCGTCGACTCCTCGGCACTGACCGAACAAGTCGTGATCGACGTGGTGTCCTCGGCCTTCGACAGCGCCGGTCAGCGTTGCTCGGCGCTGCGGGTCCTGTGCCTGCAGGAAGATTCCGCCGATCGCGTCATCGAAATGCTCAAAGGTGCCATGGCCGAAAGCCGTCTCGGCAACCCTGAGCGCTTGTCCGTGGACATCGGCCCGGTGATCGACGCCGAAGCCAAGGCTGGCATCGACAAGCACATCCAGGGCATGCGCGACAAAGGTCGCAACGTGTACCAGGTGGCGATTGCCGACACCGAAGAGGTCAAACGCGGCACCTTCGTCATGCCGACCCTGATCGAGCTGGAAAGCTTTGACGAGCTGCAACGCGAGATCTTCGGCCCGGTGCTGCACGTGGTGCGCTACAAGCGTAAAGAAATCGATCAACTGATCGCTCAGATCAACGCTTCCGGTTATGGCCTGACACTGGGCGTACACACGCGCATCGACGAGACCATCGCCAAGGTGATCGACAACGTCAACGCCGGTAACGTCTACGTCAACCGCAACATCGTGGGTGCCGTGGTTGGCGTGCAGCCGTTCGGCGGCGAAGGCCTGTCGGGCACAGGCCCGAAAGCCGGTGGCCCGCTGTATCTGTACCGTTTGCTGGCGACCCGTCCTACCGACGCCATCGAACAATCCTTCGCTCGCGGTGATGCTGCCATGGCCCCGGACGTTCGTTTGCGCGACGCCATGAGCAAACCGCTGAACGCCTTGAAAGCCTGGGCTGAAAGCAACAAGTACGCCGACCTGAGCACACTGTGCGTGCAGTACGCTGCGCAATCGCAGAGCGGCATCACTCGCGTTCTGGCCGGCCCGACCGGTGAGAAAAACAGCTACGCCATTCTGCCGCGCGAGCACGTGCTGTGCCTGGCCGAGGTTGAAGGTGATCTGCTGACGCAACTGGCTGCGGTATTGGCTGTAGGCGGTTCGGCCGTATGGCCGGAGTCCGACATCAGCAAGGCCTTGTTCGCACGCCTGCCGAAGGAGATTCAGGCACGGATCAAGCTGGTTTCTGACTGGAACAAGGATGAGGTGGTGTTCGATGCGGTTCTGCATCACGGTCATTCCGACCAGTTGCGCGGCGTTTGCCAGCAGATTGCCAAGCGTGCCGGCGCGATCGTTGGGGTCCAGGGCCTGTCCCAGGGCGAGACCAACATTGCGCTGGAACGACTGGTGATCGAGCGGGCGTTGAGCGTTAACACTGCGGCGGCGGGTGGTAATGCCAGCTTGATGACAATCGGCTAATACTGATAAACCGGGCACCTGCATAGGTGCCCGGCATAGCAACAATCCCTGTGGGAGCGAGCTTGCTCGCGAAAGCGGTTTGCCAGTCAACTCATCTGTTGAATGTGCCGACCTCTTCGCGAGCAAGCTCGCTCCCACAGTTGTTTTTGGGTGTTTGTTAAGTTGGTGCTCGGCTCTAACATCACCGCGATCAATCATCCTATCCAGCCTCTATTCCCCCGCCTTAGACTCGGCCCAACCCAATTTCAGGTAAGCCGCCATGTCCGAGACGCTGCTCAGTTCCCGCAATCTGGCTTTCGAGCTGTATGAAGTCCTTGATGCCGAGGGCCTGACCCAGCGTGAGCGCTTTGCCGAGCACAACCGCGAGACCTTCGACGCCGCCATCGGCACCGCGCGCAACATCGCCGAGAAATACTTTGCACCGCACAACCGCAAGGGCGACGAGAACGAACCGCGCTACGAAGACGGTCAGGCGATTCTGATTCCTGAAGTGAAACCGGCGGTGGATGCCTTCCTTGAGGCCGGATTCCTCAACGCTGCGAGAAGTTTCGACGCCGGTGGCATGCAACTGCCTACATTGCTGTCGCAAGCCTGTTTCGCGCATTTCCAGTCGGCCAACGCGGCTTCGACGTCCTACCCGTTCCTGACCATGGGCGCGGCGAATCTGATTGAGAGCTTTGGCACCGACGAGCAGAAACAGCGCTTTCTGCAGCCGATGATCGACGGGCGTTTCTTCGGCACGATGGCGCTGACCGAGCCGCATGCCGGTTCATCGCTGTCGGATATTCGTACACGTGCCGAGCCGGCGTCCGACGGCACTTATCGCCTGAAGGGCAACAAGATCTTCATTTCCGGCGGCGATCACCCGCTCTCGGAAAACATCGTGCACATGGTCCTGGCCAAACTGCCGGACGCACCGGCGGGCGTTAAAGGCATTTCGCTGTTTATCGTGCCGAAGTTTCTGGTCAACGATGATGGCAGTCTCGACCAGCGCAATGACGTGCTGCTGGCCGGGCTGTTCCACAAGATGGGCTGGCGCGGCACCACCTCCACGGCGCTGAACTTCGGCGATAACGGGGAATGCGTCGGCTATCTGGTGGGCGAGGCGCATCGCGGTCTGAGCTACATGTTTCAGATGATGAACGAGGCACGGATCGGCGTCGGCATGGGTGCGGTGATGCTTGGATACGCCGGTTATTTGTATTCGCTGGAGTATGCCCGCGAACGTCCACAAGGGCGGGTGCCGGACAGCAAGGATCCGACGACTGCACCGGTGGCGATCATTCAGCACGCGGACGTACGACGCATGCTGTTGACGCAGAAGTCCTACGTTGAAGGTGCATTTGACCTTGGCCTTTACGCAGCGCGTTTGTTCGATGACACCACGACCCTTGAGAACGAAGCCGAGCGTAAACAGGCGCATGAATTGCTGGATCTGCTGACGCCGATCGTCAAATCCTGGCCGTCGGAGTTCTGCCTGAAGGCCAACGAACTGGCGATCCAGATTCTTGGCGGCCACGGCTACACCCGTGAATACCCGGTGGAGCAGTACTACCGCGATAACCGCTTGAACCCGATCCACGAAGGCACCCACGGCATTCAGTCGCTGGACTTGCTCGGGCGCAAACTGGCGCAGAATGGTGGCGCGGGGCTCAAGCAACTGATTCGTCTGATCGCCAACACCGCTGAACGCGCTACAGCGTACGAATCGCTGACCGCACTGCGTGAACCGCTGGAAAAACTGGTGGCGCGCCTGCAAACGGTGACCATCGGCCTGCTGACCGATCTGGCACAGGGCAAGGTCAACAGCAGCCTGGCGAATTCGGCGTTGTACCTGAAGGTGTTCGGGCACACGGTGATTGGCTGGCGCTGGCTGGAACAGGCGATTCGTGCCGAGGAAGGGTTGGCCAAAGGGAATTCAGCGGATGCCGACTTCTATAACGGCAAGTTGCAGGCCGCGCGGTATTTCCTGACGTGGGAAGTGCCGGGTTGCCACCATGAACTGGCGTTGCTGGAGGCGCGGGATGATACGTGTCTGGCGATGCAGGATGCGTGGTTCTGAAAACCTACCCTCACCCCAACCCTCTCCCGGGGGGAGAGGGGGCCGACCGAGGTGTCTGGCGCTATACATCGACCTGAAAAACCGCATCGACTACGGATTCAGTACAGTACTTTCAGGTCGGCGTTCCTCCTGAATTTTCCACGGTCAGTCCCCTCTCCCTCTGGGAGAGGGTTAGGGTGAGGGGCTTTTCTGATTGAACACTCAGCTCAGCTTGAACCCACCCATCTGCCGCGCCAGATCATCCGCCAGTTTCTGCAGCATCTGGCAGTCTTCACGACAGGCCCGAACCTCCCCCGCCGTCGCCCGCGCCAGATCAGAAATGCCCTGCACATTGCGGTTGATCTCTTCCGTCACCGCCGACTGCTCTTCGGTCGCCGTCGCCACCTGATGGTTCATATCACTGATGCGCTCGACCTGCCCGGTAATCGCCGTCAACGACGCCCCGGTACGCTGGCTCGACTCAACCCCGGTGCCCGTTGCTGCTTGCCCGGTGCGCATCGACGACACGGCGTTTTCCGCGCCTTGTTTGAGGCTGCCGATCATCTGCTGGATTTCATCGGTGGAGGCCTGCGTGCGTCGTGCCAGGGTGCGCACTTCATCCGCCACCACGGCAAACCCGCGCCCCATATCCCCGGCCCGCGCCGCTTCGATGGCGGCATTAAGTGCCAGCAGGTTGGTCTGCTCGGACACGCCACGAATCACCGCCAGCACCGAATCAATCGACGCGACTTGATGCGCCAGCTCACCGACCGCACCCGCCGCTACGCCAATCTCATCCGACATGCTTTCAATATGCTTGATCGAGCCACCGACCACTTCCCGTGCCTGCATCGCTTCATCCCGCGCGGTCTGCGAGGCCAGTGCCGCGTTGCCGGCGTTCTGCGCAATTTCCTGCACGGTCAGGCCCATCTCGTGAACCGCCGTCGCAACCATGTCGGTCATTTCCTGCTGACGACCAGAACGCTCAGCGGTGTTCTCCACCACCTTCGCCACTTGCCCCACAGCCGTACGCAGACGCTCGCTGGTGGTCAGCACTTCACCAATCATCCCGCGCTGGCTGTCGAGGAAACGGTTGAAGCCGCGAGCGAGGTCGCCCAACTCATCGGCACGGCTGGAATCTAACCGGTGGGTCAAATCTCCACCACCGCTACCGATTGCTACCAGCGCCGCTGTTACCTGGCGGATCGGCCGCACCAGCCCTTGCGCCAGCCACACCACCAAGGCGAGGCACACCAGCGCCACGGCCAGACCGATACCGCCGCTCATCCACATTGCTTTACGGGCTTCGGCGTAGATCTGCGACTGCGGCACTTCGGCCACCAATGTCCAGCCCAGATCACGCAGAGGCAGGCTGAAGGCGAGGAAGTCTTCGCCATCCCTCTGGAAGCTGCTGCTGATCGCCGTTTTCTGGCCCATGACGGCTTGAGCAGCGGAGGCGCCAATCTGCTCCGCCAGGGTGCGCTTACCGCTGAATTGCGCCTCGGGATGCACTTGAATCAAACCATCGGAACGCACGAGATAGACCCTGCCGCGCTCGCCAAAACTGAAGTTGTGAATCAGCTCAGACAGCTCCTTCATGCTCAAACCAAGCCCGGCTACGCCGACCACTTTGCCGGCCTGCTCGACCTTCAAATCGATGAACAGCGCCAGTTCTCCGGTCGCCCCGTCGTTGTCGATATTAAGGGTGCGCGGCTGATTGCTGTCGAGGAAGGAATAGAACCACGCGTCAGCCGGTTTGGAACGACTGAGGGTGCGGTCCAGACCTTTTTCGGTGATGTAGTGATTGGATTCGGTGCCGATGATCAAAGCGGTAAAGGCTTTATGTTCGGCGCGGATGCCTTCCAGATACTGCGCGAAGCCCGCTGTTTTGCTGCTGTCTTCGCCCGAGGCGAGCCAGTCGCGGACCATCGTGTTGCTGGCAATATCCTTGGCCGCCGTCAGCGGTTGCACGAGGATGCGTTCGATATCATTGCGCGTCGCTTCAATGCTCGACGGCAGTGCTTGTTCGACCAGATAGCTCTGGGCGAGGCGGTTGACCACCAGGGTATAAATGCCAACCACGATCAGGATGCTGACCAGCAGGGCCGTGCCCATGCTGAGAATCAGCTGCCATTGAATACTGCGTCGCCACAACTGCATGGAGCACCCCCAAAGAATAAGTGGCCGAAACAATGCAACAGCCGTGCCGATTGTATACAACCCAGTCGACAATCTATTCTTTGGTTGTGCGCAGCTCCATCAACCCTGGTTGATGGTCTTGGCGATAGTGTCGACCGTGGCGCTGACTTGCTCTTGGTAACGGTCGAGTTCTTCCTGGTGTTGCTTCTTCATTTCGATCTGCTGCGAGCACAGATTCATCGCCGCCAGCACCAGCAAGCGGTCACCGATCAATGTCGGGTATTTGCGCTTGGTGTCATCCAGCGCAGCCTTGAGCATCATGGCCGCGTCCAGCAGGGTCTGTTCTTCCCCGGCCGGTGCCTTGATCGAATAGTCCTCCCCGAGAATGGAGACGACTTTTACCCCTGCTGTGTGGTGGTTCATGCGCTGACAGGACCGGCGTTGACGCGATCAACCAGTGCCTGAATGCGTGCAGCGGTGGCGCCGTGCTTCTCTTCCTGCTCCATCAGGTTCAGTTGCAGGCTTTCGTTTTCATCCTTGGCCTGGGCCAGTTCCGTGGACAGGGTCTGGTTGGTTTGCGCAAGGCTCTGGTTCTGTTGCACCAGGTCGCTGACGAGCTGTTCCAATTGGCTGAGGGATGCTTCCAACATTTTGATCTTCCAAGCGTTTTTCAAAGGGCGCGTACGATAAAGAAAAGTCACCACGGATGCCAGGGTTTAACCGGCGCAAAGCCTTGATTTTCCTGGTGGCGGACCGTTCTCGCGAGTTTTAAAGACTGTGATCTGTCGATCTGGTTCCTGCACTTCGTCGCCCAAGCCCTTCTGCGACAAATACGCACACTGCCTCAAGACTTTAGTCGTATGACCGATAAGTCATCCATATCGCAGTCTCAGCCCGCATGGAAGCGGCCCTCTCTTGGTATCCGCCCCATGTCCCTTCGCAATATGAATATCGCCCCACGGGCGTTTACCGGCTTCGCCCTGATCGGCGGCCTGATGCTGATTCTCGGTGTGTTCGCGCTGAATCAGATGAGCAAAATCCGCGCAGCAGGCGAAGACATCGCCACCGCCAGCGTGCCTTCGATCAAGGCCCTCGACGAATTCACCCAACTGACCCTGCGCCTGCGCGTTTTGTCGTATCGGTTGCTGATCAATCGTGAACCGGACGTTCAACAAAAGACTGTCGAGCTGTTCGCGCTGCGCAACAAGCAGATCGCCGACGCCCAGCGCGCCTACGAACCGTTGATCGACGGCCCGCAAGAACGTGCGGCTTACGATCAATACGTGCAGTTGCTCGCGCAGTACCGCCAGCTTGAAGACCGGATGAAAACCCTGTCGCGCAACAATCAGATCGATGAACTGCGGCAGATGCTCAACTCGGACTTGCTGAGCAACTCGGAAGCGGTGAACACCGCCCTGGCGCGGCTGTTGGAGATCAACACCCAGCAAATCGCCGACACGGATAAAGGCGCAAGCGAGCAGTTTTCGATGTCTTTCAACCTTGTGGTCACGTTGTTGGTGATCGCCACTGGCCTGACGTTCCTCTTCGCCTGGCTGCTGACCGTGAGCATTACCAAGCCGATCTCCAAAGCATTGGAAGCTGCGGAAACCATCGCCGAAGGCAACCTGACCCAGCCGATCCACGTTGACGGTGAAGACGAGGCAGGCCGTCTGCTCGCGGCCATGGCCAAGATGCAATCGAAGCTGCGTGACACCCTGCAGCGTATTTCCGGCTCGGCGACTCAGTTGGCTTCGGCGGCTGAAGAACTGAACAGCGTCACCGACGAAAGCGCCCGTGGCCTGACTCAGCAGAACAACGAAATCGAACAAGCGGCCACCGCCGTCAATGAGATGACCAGCGCTGTGGAAGAAGTCGCACGCAACGCCGTGAGCACTTCGGAAGCCTCGAAAAACGCCACCACCTCCGCCGGCGACGGTCGGGACCTGGTGCAAGAAACCGTGAGCGCCATCGAACGCATGAGCGCCGATGTGCAGAGCACTGCGTCGTTGATCGGTGATCTGGCCAATGAATCCCGTGACATCGGCAAGGTGCTGGATGTGATTCGTGGCCTGGCTGATCAAACCAACCTGCTGGCGCTGAACGCGGCAATTGAAGCAGCGCGTGCCGGTGAGGCCGGTCGTGGTTTTGCGGTAGTGGCCGATGAAGTACGTGCCCTCGCGCACCGCACACAGCAGTCGACCAGCGAAATCGAGCGGATGATCGGCAGCATTCAGAGCGGTACCGAACACGCCGTGGATTCGATGCGCAACAGCACCGAGCGCGCCGAGTCGACCCTGAACATCGCCCGTGGTGCCGGCATGTCGCTGGACACCATCAACACCGCCATCGTCGAGATCAACGAGCGCAATCTGGTGATCGCCAGCGCCGCCGAAGAACAGGCGCAAGTGGCGCGGGAAGTGGATCGCAACCTGGTGAACATCCGCGACCTGTCAGTGCAATCGGCGACTGGGGCGAATCAGACGAGTGCGGCGAGCAATGAACTGTCGCGGTTGGCGCTGGACCTGAACAACATGGTTGGGCGGTTTAGCCTGTAATTCTGTAGATCAAGATCAAGATCAAAAGCGCCCTCACCCCAGCCCTCTCCCAGAGGGAGAGGGGGAAAGGGAGCAGATCGGGGGTCTTTCAGATTCTCAGTTCGGCGCGATATTTCAGGTCGATGTACCTCGCCCAAACACCTCAATCAGTCCCCTCTCCCTCCGGGAGAGGGCCAGGGTGAGGGCAGCAATCGCCCGCCGAACACAAAACCTGATGCCACACTGAAAAACCTTTTTGACAGCATCACATTTCAACAGGTTAGAATCGCTGGCACGCAGACTGCATGGTCAGTTTGTGCCCGTCTTTACGCTTCTGGAGTACTGCCTTTGAATGCGACGACCATCAACAGCCTGTTCTTGATCGGCGCGTTGCTGGTAGGCGCAAGCATTCTTGTCAGTTCGCTTTCTTCCCGTCTCGGCATTCCGATTCTGGTCATTATTCTTGCGGTCGGCATGGCCGCCGGGGTCGATGGCGGCGGGATCATTTTCGATAACTACCCGACGGCCTATCTGGTCGGCAACCTTGCGCTGGCGGTGATCCTCCTCGACGGCGGCCTGCGTACGCGGGTGTCGAGTTTCCGCGTGGCCTTGTGGCCGGCGTTGTCGCTGGCCACGGTCGGGGTGTTGATCACCACCGGGCTGACCGGCATGGCCGCCGCCTGGTTGTTCGACCTCAATCTGATTCAAGGTCTGTTGATCGGCGCCATCGTTGGCTCAACCGACGCCGCGGCGGTGTTCTCGCTGCTCGGCGGCAAAGGCCTGAACGAACGGGTCACCGCCAGCCTGGAAATCGAATCCGGCAGCAACGACCCGATGGCGGTGTTTCTCACTGTAACCCTGATCGACATGCTCGCCAGCGGCCAGACCGGCCTGCACTGGAGCCTGTTGACCCACCTGATCCGCGAGTTCGGCATCGGCGGCGTGATCGGCCTCGGCGGCGGCTGGCTGATGTTGCAACTGGTCAATCGCATAAACCTTGCTGCCGGGCTGTATCCGATTCTGGTGATTGCCGGCGGTCTGGTGGTGTTCGCCCTGACCAACGCCTTGCACGGCAGCGGCTTCCTCGCCGTTTATCTGTGCGGTCTGGTCATCGGTAACCGCCCGGTGCGCAGTCGCCACGGCATTCTGCACATGCTCGACGGCATGGCATGGCTGGCGCAGATCGGCATGTTCCTGGTGCTGGGTCTGCTGGTAACGCCACATGATTTGCTGCCGATCGCCCTGCCCGCTCTCGGTCTGGCGCTGTGGATGATTCTGTTTGCGCGGCCACTGTCGGTGATGGTCGGCCTGCTGCCGTTCAAAGCGTTCCATGGCCGCGAAAAAGCCTTTATTTCCTGGGTTGGCCTGCGCGGTGCGGTACCGATCATTCTTGCGGTATTCCCGCTGATGGCCGGGCTGCCAAATGCACAGCTGTACTTCAATCTCGCGTTCTTTATCGTGCTGGTGTCGCTGCTGGTGCAGGGCACGAGCCTGCCGTGGGTGGCCAAGCTATTGAAAGTGACGGTGCCGCCAGAACCCGCACCGATTTCCCGGGCGGCTCTGGAAGTCCACGTCACCAGCGAGTGGGAGCTGTTCGTTTACAAGCTCGGCGCGGAGAAATGGTGCATCGGTTCGCCCCTGCGTGAGCTGAAAATGCCTGAAGGCACGCGCATCGCGGCACTGTTTCGTGGTCAGCAACTGCTCCATCCGTCGGGTAGTACGGTGCTGGAAGTCGATGATTTACTGTGTGTTATCGGCCATGAACACAACCTCGGCGCCCTCGGAAAACTGTTTAGCCAGGCGCCGCAACGTGGCCTCGATCTGCGTTTCTTCGGCGATTTTGTACTCGAAGGAGATGCCCAGCTTAAAGCGGTTGCAGCGCTCTATGGTCTGCCGGCCGAGGGCATCGATCCGGACATGACCCTGGGTGCCTTCATCGCGCAGAAAGTCGGCGGCGCGCCCATCGTCGGTGACCAGGTGGAGTGGAACAACACCCACTGGACGGTTGCGGTCATGGACGGGAACAAGATCGGCAAAGTGGGCGTCAGATTCCCCGAAGGAAGTCGCCCGGGTCCCGGACTCTTCCTCTAAACTGCGTCCACTCTCACTTGCTTGACCGGTCTCTATGCCTACCCTGCGCTCCTTTTTCGCCGCGGCCCTGCTGGGCCTGAGTCTTACTGTCGGCCCGCTGTACGCCGCCGAACCGCCGTCCAGCGACGCCGTGCAGGCCAGTCTCGACAAACTCGCCGACAGCAAACTGCCGGATGCCGATAAAAAGGCCCTGCAAACCACCTTGCAGAGCACGCTGACTCAGCTGAACAATCAGCGTGATTACGCACAAAAGCTGATCGACCTCAAACAGCAGCTGGCCACGGCGCCGAAGCAGACGATCGAAAACACTCGCGAACTGACGCGCCTCAAGGCCACGGCGATAGTGCCGGTGGCGCAGCGTTTTCCCAAGGAGTCGATCCAACAGCTGGAGCAGATCCTGACGGATCGCTCGACCCAGCAAAGCGATCTGCAGAAAGCGCTGGCCGACGCCAACAGTCTGATCATCACTGCCCAGACCCGTCCCGAGCGCGCCCAAGCGGAAATTTCCGCCAGCCAGACGCGCATCCAGCAGATCAACAACATCCTCAAGTCCGGCAAGGACGCCGGCAAGACTGTCAGCAACGAGCAACGCGATCAGCTGAACGCGGAGCTGGCAGCACTGAACGCGCTGATCCCTCTGCGCCGTCAGGAGTTGGCCGGCAACAGCCAATTGCAGGATCTGGGCAACGCCCAGCATGATCTTCTCTCGGAGAAATCCGATCGACTCGACCGAGAGATTCAGGAACTGCAGACGCTGATCAATCAGAAGCGTCTGGCGCAGTCGCAGGAAACCGTCACCCAGCAATCGATCGAGGCGCAAAAGGCCGGCAGCAGCAGCTTGCTTGCCACTGAGAGCGCAGCCAACCTCAAGCTCTCCGACTATCTGCTCAAAAGCACCGACCGCCTCAACGAAGTCACCCAGCAGAACCTGCAGACCAAGCAGCAACTCGACTCCCTGACCCAGAGCGATGCGGCCCTCGATGAGCAGAT
This sequence comes from Pseudomonas sp. 43A, assembly GCF_013363935.1. Classification (NCBI taxonomy): domain Bacteria; kingdom Pseudomonadati; phylum Pseudomonadota; class Gammaproteobacteria; order Pseudomonadales; family Pseudomonadaceae; genus Pseudomonas; species Pseudomonas sp. 43A. Next base: position 779,822 of record NZ_CP054880.1, on the reverse strand, counting down.
CAACGTGCTCAAGGGCAGTCTGCTGCTGTCGAAGATTCTCTACAAACAGAAACAAGCCCTGCCACGACTCAAGGTCGACCGTGATCTGGCGGATCAGATCGCCGACATTCGCCTGTATCAGTTCGATGTCAGCCAGCAGCGTGAACTGTTGAGCAATCCGGCGTCCTATGTCGACACTCTGCTGGCCACCCAGCCGCCGGAACAAGTCACCCCGCAGTTGCGCAAAAGCCTGCTGGATCTGGCCAACACCCGCGTCGATCTGCTGGAGCGCCTGAACCGCGAACTGAGCTCGATGCTCAACGAATCGATCACCCTGCAACTCAACCAGAAACAACTGCTGAGCACCGCGCAGAGCCTGCGTGCGACCCTCGATGAGCAAATGTTCTGGATTCCCAGCAACAAGCCGCTGGATCTGGAGTGGATGCGGGGTGTACCGGAGCGTCTGAAACGTCAGGTCGACACACTGCCGTGGGCTTCCAGCCTGAGCGAGCTGACCGACGGCCTGACCCAGCGACCCTTGCTGTTTCTGCCTCTGGCATTGCTGATCGGTGCACTGCTGTGGCGCCGCAAAAGTCTCTACGGTCGCCTGAACAAGGTTCACCAGGACATCGGCCATTTCAAACGCGACAGCCAGTGGCACACACCGCAGGCCATCCTGATCAATATTCTGCTGGCGATGCCGGTGGCGCTGGGCCTCGCCTTGTGCGGGCTGGCCTTGCAAATCGACGCGCGCGGCCAGAACGCCAACATGGGCGCAGCGCTCCTGCAGATGGGTCAGGCGTGGCTGGTGTTCTACACCGCCTATCGAATCCTCGCGCCCGGCGGTGTGGCCGAATTGCACTTTCGCTGGGAAAAGCCCCAGGTCGAATTCCTTCAGGGCTGGGTACGCCGGCTCGGGCTGGTGGTCATGGCACTGGTGGCCGTGGTGGCGGTCGCCGAATTACAACCGGCGGCGCTCGCCGACGACGTCCTCGGCATGCCAGTGGTGCTGACCTGCTACGCGTTGATGGCCTGGCTGCTCAGTCGCTTGCTGATCAGCAGCCCGGCCCACGAAAACGCCTCGCTGTTCCGCAAGGCCGTCGGGGTGATGTTCACCCTGCTGCCGATCGCGCTGTTTGTCGCGGTATGCTTTGGCTACTACTACACCGCGCTGAAACTCAGCGACCGACTGATCAACACCCTCTACCTGCTGATGTTCTGGCTGGTGATCGAAGCGACTTTCGTCCGTGGCCTGAGCGTTGCCGCGCGACGTCTGGCCTACCAGCGCGCCCTGGCTAAACGTCAGGCAGCGAAAGAGGCTGGCGACGGCGAAGCGGTGATCGAAGAGCCGACCCTGGACATCGAAAAGGTCAACGAACAGTCCTTGCGCCTGATCCGTCTGGCCCTGCTCGGCGGCTTCATCGCCGCGCTGTACTGGGTCTGGTCAGACCTGATTTCGGTGTTCTCGTACCTCGACAACATCACCCTCTACGAATACACCAGCGGCACCGGCGCCAACATGAGCATGGTGCCAATCAGCATCGGCGACATGCTCGGCGCAATAATCATCATCGGCATCACTTTCGCCCTCGCGCGCAACTTGCCAGGCTTGCTGGAAGTGTTCGTGCTGTCCAAGCTCAATCTGGCGCAGGGCAGTGCCTACGCGACCACCACGTTGCTGTCGTACGTGATCGCCGGTGTCGGCTTCGTCTCGACCCTGTCGACCCTCGGCGTCAGCTGGGACAAGTTGCAATGGCTGGTGGCGGCGCTGTCGGTCGGTCTCGGTTTCGGCATGCAGGAGATCTTTGCCAACTTCATCTCCGGCATCATGATTCTGTTCGAACGCCCGGTACGGATCGGTGACACCATTACCATCGGCAACCTTTCGGGCACGGTGAGCAAGATCCGCATCCGCGCCACGACCATCACCGACTTCGATCGCAAGGACATCATTGTCCCGAACAAGACCTTCATCACCGGGCAACTGATCAACTGGTCGCTGACCGACACCATCACCCGCGTCACGCTGAAACTGGGTGTGGATTACGGTTCGGATCTGGATCTGGTCAAGGAACTGCTGCTCAAGGCTGCCCGCGAGAACCCGCGCGTACTCAAGGAACCCGAGCCGCACGTGTACTTCCTCAATTTCGGCGAAAGCACCCTCGACCACGAATTGCGCATGCACGTGCGCGACCTCGGTGACCGTAACCCGGTGCTCGATGAGGTCAACCGCTTCATCAACCGCGAGTTCAAGAAGCAGCACATCAACATCTCGTTCCGCCAGATGGAGGTTTACCTGAAGAACCTCCACGGTCAGGAATACAAGATGGTGCCGATCGAACCGGAAACGAAAACCATCGTGCCGATCGCCGACGATCAGAAACCACTGCAAGAGCCGCCGCCGGCCAAACTCGACTAACCGGTCTGATCCCAGCAGAATGCTCGGACATTCTGCTGGAGCCGGCCCTTGAAAGCCCTCGACGAACTGACCTTCGACAATCGCTTCGCCCGCCTGGGCGACGCGTTCTCCGCCCACGTGCTGCCCGAGCCGATCGACAATCCGCGTCTGGTCGTGGCGAGCCCGGCGGCGCTGGCCTTGCTGGATCTCGACCCGGCGACCGCCGAAACCAACGAATTTGCCGAACTGTTTGGCGGCCACAAGCTGTGGGCCGATGCCGAGCCGCGGGCGATGGTCTATTCCGGGCATCAGTTCGGCGGTTACACGCCGCAACTCGGCGATGGTCGCGGGCTGCTGCTCGGGGAGGTCTACAACACTGCCGGCGAGCATTGGGATCTGCACCTCAAGGGTGCCGGGCAAACGCCGTTTTCGCGCATGGGTGACGGCCGTGCGGTACTCCGTTCGTCGATCCGTGAGTTTCTTGCTTCCGAGGCGCTCTACGCGCTGAACATCCCTTCGTCGCGCGCGGCGTGCGTGATCGGCTCCGACACCCCGGTCTGGCGCGAAAAGCAGGAGCGCGCGGCGATGGTGCTGCGTCTGGCGCCGAGCCACATCCGCTTCGGTCACTTCGAATATTTCTACTACACCAAACGCCCCGAGCAGCAAAAGCAGCTCGGCGAGCACGTGCTGGCGATGCATTTCCCCGAATGTCTGGAACAGCCGGAACCGTATCTGGCGATGTTCCACGAAATCGTCGAACGCAACGCCGAACTGATCGCCAAGTGGCAGGCCTACGGCTTTTGCCACGGTGTTATGAACACCGACAACATGTCGATCCTTGGCATCACCTTCGACTTCGGCCCGTTCGCCTTCCTCGATGACTTCGACGCCAACTTCATCTGTAACCACTCGGATGATCAGGGCCGTTACTCGTTCAGCAATCAGGTGCCGGTCGGCCAGTGGAACCTCAGCGCGCTGGCGCAGGCACTGACGCCGTTCATCAGCGTCGAAGCCCTGCGCGAAACTCTCGGCTTGTACCTGCCATTGTTCCAGGCGCACTACCTCGACTTGATGCGCCGCCGCCTCGGCTTCACCACGGCCGAGGACGATGACCAGAAGCTGCTTGAAGACCTGCTGCAACTGATGCAGAACAGCGGCGTCGATTACACCCTGTTCTTCCGCCGACTTGGCGAAGAATCAGCCGAGCAGGCCGTCGCCCGTTTGCGCGACGATTTCGTCGACATCAAAGGCTTCGACGCTTGGGGCGAACGCTACGTCGCCCGGGTTGCCCGCGGTGGTGACACCGATCAGGAACAGCGTCGCATCCGCATGCACGCGGTCAATCCGCTGTACATCCTGCGCAATTACCTGGCGCAAAAAGCCATCGATGCGGCTGAGCAAGGGGATTACTCAGAAGTACGCCGGCTGCACGCGGTGTTGAGCAAACCGTTTGAGGAGCAGCCGGGAATGGAGGCTTATGCCGAGCGGCCGCCGGAGTGGGGCAAGCATTTGGAGATCAGTTGTTCTTCCTGAGTGCCAACGCCTCATCTTGATAAACAGTTCGTACGGCTCCAGATAAGTCGTACGAAACGCTGAACGCCAACGAGCCGAATATGACCAACCCACTCCTCATCCCCTGCCCCTCCTGCAACGGCCTCAACCGCATCCCCGCCGAGCGCCTTGCGGATCAGCCCAAGTGCGGCCGCTGCAAATCCGCCGTATTGCTGAGCAAACCCTTCGAACTCAAGCAAGGCGATTACGCCAGCCAGATCAAGGGCGATCTGCCGCTATTGGTGGATGTCTGGGCGGAGTGGTGCGGGCCGTGCAAGTCGTTTGCGCCGGTGTTCGAGCAGGCGGCGGCGCAGCTGGCCGGCAAGTGCCGCTTGGCCAAGCTCGATAGCGAGGCCAATCAGCAGTTGTCGGCGCAGTTGGGGATTCGCTCGATTCCGAGTCTGATTCTGTTCAAGAACGGAAAGGAAGTGGCGCGGCAGAGTGGCGCGTTTCCGTTGCCGCAGTTGATGGCGTGGCTGCGTAGCCAGGGTATCTGACCCACCCAGAACCCAGTGTGGGAGCGAGCTTGCTCGCGAAAGCGGTGGATCAGTTAACGAAGATGTCGACTGAACTGACGCATTCGCGAGCAAGCTCGCTCCCACAGGGGTTCATGGATAGCTCAAGAGATCAGTGATCTTCGAGCAGATTATGCAGTTCGACGAACTGCTGGGTCAGCTTGTGCCGCGGGTCGAGGTGGATCAGCGGCATGCTGGCCTGGTGCGATTCGCGCATGCGCACTGAACTGCTCAGGTACACCGGCAGTACCGGCAAGCCTTCGGCAATCAACTCATCGAGAATCTGCTGCGGCAGGCTCGCCCGGGCCTGGAACTGATTGACCACGATGCCTTCGACTTCCAGGCCTTCGTTATGGTCATCCTTTAATTCTTCGATTTCCGCGATCAGTCCGTACAGGGCCTGACGGGAGAAGCTGTCGCAGTCGAAGGGAATCAGCACCCGATCAGCGGCAATCAGCGCCGATACTGCATAGAAATTCAAGGCTGGCGGGGTATCGAGGTAGATCCGGTCGTAATCCTCGGACAACTCATCGAGTAACTTCCGTAGCTTGTTGATCTTGTGCTTGGCCTCGAGCTTGGGCTGCAAGTCGGCAAGCTCGGCGGTGGCGGTGATGATGTGCAGGTTGTCGAACGGGGTTTCGTAGATGTCCGCCTGATTCTTCTTGGAGAACGGCCCCGAGGACAGGGTCTGCTTGAAGAAGTCGGCAATGCCCATCGGGATGTCGTCACCGGTCAGCCCGGTCAGATACTGAGTGGAGTTGGCCTGAGCATCGAGGTCCACCAACAACGTGCGATAACCCTCGCTGGCGCTGACCGCCGCCAGATTGCAGGCAATGCTCGACTTGCCTACGCCACCTTTCTGATTGAACACCACGCGCCGCATGACCAAAACCTCCGTGTATCAAAGAATGACCGAGTGTAGATGCGCGCAGCCTCGCTTTGCCACCTTCAAGGACATGGACTACAGAGTCAGGTGCAAATATCCGCGGACAGATAGCGCAATAACGGCCATTGATCGCTGAGATTGCCGACAGACAAGCCGCTGACAATCTGGATAATGGCCAAGTGACAGTTTTTCCGCGAACCACTCGGTACATTTCGTTGCGCAAAAGGTAACCAGCATTTGCTACACACTCGTCGCACCGGGATAATGCGCGCCACCCGGCGCCAAGCGCCACGTCACGCCTGCTGCGGCTCTGGCCACTCAACGCGTCAACAAAAGCCCGCAGGGGCGGGATGAATGTCCGTGATCAACTTCAACATCGCCCAGTGGCGCGCTTGGGCTCCCGGGCTCGACAGCGTGGACGCCTGGCAGGCCTGGAGCCGACAACCGGTCGTGCTCCAGAGCAGTGATGCCGCGCCCGATGTGTCGTTTTTGCCGGCCATGCAGCGCCGCCGTCTAAGTCGACTGGCACGTATGGCATTCAGTGTTGGCTGGCCCCTGGCCGACGGAAGGGACAATCTGCCGCTGGTGTTTGTCTCGCGCCACGGTGAAACCCCGCGTACCTACGAGATCCTCACCGATCTGGCCAACGAACAGCCCCTGTCGCCGACGCAGTTCAGTTTGTCAGTGCACAACGCGATTATCGGCCTGTGGTCGATCATGCGCGGCGAGACCAGCGAAATGACTGCCCTCGCCGCTGCCGGCGACGGCCTCGAACACGGCATGCTCGAAGCCGCAGCCCTGCTCAATGAGGGCGCCCCGGCGGTGCTCCTGGTGATCACCGAAGAACAACCGCCCGAAGCCTATTCAGCGTGGATCGACGACGTGCCGTTTCCCTACGCACTCGGCCTTTTGCTCACCCCTGGTACCGACTGGCGGCTGACCCTGAACAGCACCACAGAAACACGGTCAAAAGCGCACTGGCCGCACGCGCTCAACTTGCTGCGTGCCCTGCTCGGCCAGCAACCCCATTGCCAACATGCCTGGAAAAATCGTGTATGGACCTGGCAACGCAACCCGTGACCGAGAAAAACCGCGACGCCTATTACTGGCGCTTGCTGGCCACCGCTGCAAGCTTCGCCCTGTTCGGGCTGGGTGGACTGTGCCTGCGCGTACTGGTGTTTCCGCTACTCGGATGCCTGCCGGGTGATGCGCTGAAACATCGGCAGCGCGCGCGGCAGACCGTCAGTCGGCTGTTCTGGTTTTTCGTGCGCTTCATGGCCCGTACCGGCGTGCTGACGTATGACATTCAAGGGGCCGAACGTCTTGGCCGCTCCGGGCAGATGATCATCGCCAACCACCCGTCGTTGATCGACGTAGTGTTCCTGATCGGGCTGGTGCGCCAAGCCAATTGCGTTGTGAAGAAAACCCTGTGGGAAAACCCCTTCACCCGTGGCCCGCTGCGCAGCACCGAATACATCAGCAACGACGGCAGCATGGACATGCTCGATGCCGCTGCCCAGTCCCTGCAAAACGGCCAGACCCTGATCATTTTCCCGGAAGGTACGCGCACCCAGCCTGGTCAGGCGCCGGCCTTTCATCGGGGCGCCGCAGCGATTGCCCTGCGCGGTGCGAAAATCCTCACGCCGGTGATCATCAAGGTCAGCCCGACCACGCTGACGAAGGCCGAGCCCTGGTATCGAATCCCCAATCGCCGCGTGCACTTCAGTTTTCGCGTCGGCGCCGATATAGACCCACAGACTTTCGCTGCGCAGGGGCCAGCCCCGCAAGCCTCGCGCAAGCTCAACGACTATTTGCACACCTACTTTATTAAGGAGCTCGCCGAAGATGAGCGATCTGAATCGTGATATCAAACTGCTGATCATCGATGCCCTCGGCCTCGAAGACATCAGTGTCGACGACATCGGCGACGAGCAGACGCTGTTCGGCGAAGGCCTGGGTCTGGATTCCGTCGACGCGCTGGAACTGGGTCTGGCGATCCAGAAAAAATACGGCATCAAGATCGACGCCGACGCCAAAGACACCCGTAACCATTTCACCAACGTGGCGAGCCTTGCGGCGTTCGTCACGGCAAAACAGGCAGCTTGAGACCGGACCATGCAAACTCGTGACGATATTTTCAACACCCTGCGCGATGCCTTGGTCGAACTGTTCGAACTGGATCCGGCCCGTGTGAGCCTGGAATCCAATCTGTATCAGGATCTGGAAATCGACAGCATCGACGCCGTCGATCTGATCGATCACATCAAACGCCAGACCGGCAAGAAAATCGCCGCCGAAGAATTCAAATCGGTGCGCACTGTCGGCGACGTGGTCGAGGCGGTCTACCGTCTGGTTCAACCGGCCGCATGAGCCGGCTGATCGGCCTCGGTCTGCTGCTGGCCGGTCTGCTGTACCCCTTTGCGGTGTATTTCGGCATGGAGCATTTTGCCCCGTGGCAGTTCGGTCTGCTGCTGGGCAGCCTGTGGCTGGCGCGAGCGCTGACCGGTGAACGTAAACCCGGCAGCCTGTGGATGGCTGGCGTGGCCATTGTGTTCTGCTTGCTGCTGGCGCTGTTCGACAGCCCGCTGTTGCTGCGCTGGTATCCGGTGCTGATCAGCGGCTTCATGCTGGTGCTGTTCAGCCTTAGCCTGAAATTCGGGCCGCCGATGGTCGAGCGCCTCGCGCGATTGCGTGAGCCACAGCTGCCGGACATCGCGGTTCGCTACACGCGAAAGGTCACCGTGGCCTGGAGCGTGTTTTTCTTCTGCAACGGTTTATGCGCCGCCCTACTGACCCTGTGGGCGCCGCTGAATTGGTGGATGTTGTACACCGGCCTGATTTCCTACGGATTGATCGGCCTGATGTTTGCCATTGAATGGCTGATACGACAACGGGTAAGAGGCCGTACATGAACTGGATAAAACTTGAGCAGCTGTTGCTCAAGCCTGTGCCGGCGCGGGCGATCAGCCACGCACCGGCCCTCGAACACGTGCAACTGTGCGAACAGGCGCTGAGCGTTGCCGCCGGTCTGCAAGCGCAGGGCGTGAAGCGCCTGGCTGTGCATCTGGAAGATGCCGCCGAACTGGCCATCGCTTTGCTGGGCGCATGGCGCGCTGGCGTCAGTGTTCTGCTGCCTGCGGATCTGCAGCCACAAACCCGCCAGCGCTGGTCCGCTGAGGTCGATCTGTGGCTGACGGATCAAGCCGATGACGCGCAACTGAACGACTTTCAGCAACCGCCGCTGCCCGGCGCCGAACTGGATCTCGACCAGTGCCGTCTGAGCCTGTGCACGTCCGGCTCCAGCGGCGAGCCCAAGCGCATCGACAAATCCCTGTGCCAACTGGCCAACGAAGTCGAAGCGCTGGAGCAACTGTGGGGCGCGGACCTTGGCGAAGCCTGCATCATCGGCAGCGTTGCCACCCAGCATATCTACGGCTTGCTCTTTCGCGTGCTGTGGCCGCTGTGCGCCGGGCGCCCGTTTGTGCGCAAGCAGCTGGCGTTTCCCGAGGACTTGCAGCGTGCCAGCCGCGAGTATCCGGCCTTCGCCTGGGTTGCCAGCCCGGCGTTGCTCAAGCGTATGGGCGACAACCTCGACTGGCCGGCCCTCAGCGCCGTGCGCCGAGTATTTTCCTCCGGTGGCGCGTTGCCGCTTGAAGCCGCACAGTGCCTGCAGCAACGCTTGCAGCAATGGCCAACGGAAATCCTCGGCAGCTCGGAAACCGGCGGTATCGCCTGGCGTCAGGGCGAACATCTGTGGCAACCGTTCGCCGGTGTCGAACTGAGCCAGGACAGCGACGGCGCGCTACTGATCGCTTCAACTTACCTGCCTGCCGGACACGTCGAGCACACCGCTGATGCAGCACGCATCGCCGCCGATGGTCGTTTTGAACTGTTGGGGCGGCTGGACCGGATCGTCAAACTCGAAGAAAAACGCATTTCTCTGCCCATGCTCGAACAAGCGCTGGTGACCCATGACTGGATCGCCGAAGCACGTCTCGGCGTAGTGCAGGAAAACCGCGCCTCACTGGGTGCTCTGTTGGTCCTCAGCGAGTCGGGCCTGTTTGCCTTGCGTGAGCACGGCCGCCGCAGTCTGACCGAAACCCTGCGCCAGCATTTGCGCCAACACTGCGAAGCCCTGGCGCTGCCCCGACGCTGGCGACTGGTGCGGCAATTGCCGTTGAATAGCCAAGGCAAGCTGCCGCAGGCCGATGTCGAAGCCTTGCTGATTGCCCCGCGCCCGAAAGCGCCGCAAGTGCTGTCGCAGCTCGAGACCGAGGGCGAATGGAGTCTGCAACTGAGCGTGCCACCGGATCTGGCTTATTTCAGTGGTCACTTCCCTAAGGCCCCGGTATTGCCCGGCGTGGTGCAGGTGGAATGGGCACTGAACCTGGGTCGCCAATTGCTCAATCTGACCGGCCCGTTTGCCGGGATGGAAGTGCTGAAGTTCCAGCAACTGGTGCGCCCGGGGGATGAAATTCAGCTGCATCTGCGCTTTGATCCGGAGCGCAGCAAGTTGTATTTCGCTTATCGCAATGACACGGCGACCTGCTCCAGTGGGCGGATTCTTTTGGGTGTAGAGCATGATTGACCTTGGTGAGTGCTGCGCACTCAATCGCGAGCAGGCTCGCTCCCACAGGAATTACCGGTATGCATAATCCTTGTGCAGTGATCCCGGTTTATAACCACGAAACTGCCATCGGTACTGTGGTCGATGCTCTGCTCGCGCAAAATCTGCCGTGCATTCTGGTGGATGACGCCAGCACCCGGTCCTGCGCCAAGGTGCTCGACAGTTTGGCGGAACGCGACAACGTGCACCTGGTGCGCCTCACCGCCAATCAGGGCAAGGGCGGTGCGGTGATGACCGGTTTGCGCGAAGCCTCGCTGTTGGGTTTCAGCCATGCGCTGCAGGTCGATGCCGACGGTCAGCACGATTTGCACGATGTCGCCCGTTTCGTCGATGAGTCCCGCGCCCATCCAGAGGCGATGATCTGCGGTTATCCGCTGTTCGACGAGAGCGTGCCGAAAGGCCGTTTGTACGCGCGCTACCTGACCCACGTGATGGTCTGGGTCAACACGCTGTCGCTGCAGATCCGCGATTCGATGTGCGGGTTTCGCGTCTATCCACTGGCCCCGACGCTGGCGGTGATCGACTCGGCGAAAGTCGGCAAACGCATGGATTTCGACTCGGACATTCTTGTGCGCCTGTCGTGGCGCAATCAGCCGATGCGCTGGCTGCAAACCAGCGTGCATTACCCGCTGGACGGCGTGTCGCACTTTCGTCTGTTCCACGACAACGCACTGATTTCCAGCATGCACACGCGGCTGTTTCTTGGCATGTTGCTGCGCTTCCCGGTGATCCTCTGGCGGCGGTGGCGCGCATGACTGGCGAGGCCGACAAGAAGCATTGGGCTGACCGTGAAGAGCGCGGCAGTTTCCTGCTGATGAAGTTCACCGCATTCGCCGCCAAGGTTCTGGGCCGGCGCCTGCTCAGTCCATTGCTGTACGGCATCGTCCTGTACTTTTTCCTGTTTGGCCGCACCGCACGGCGCAGTACCTGGCAATACCAGCAACGCCTGGCCGCATGGAGTCAGCGCGATGCGTTGCGTCCTACTCATTGGCGGGTGTTCGGTCAGTTCATGGCGTTCGCCGATTCGATGCTCGACAAGCTCGACGTGTGGAACGGCAAGCTGCGTATCGAGCAAATCGAAATCATCGACCCGGCGCTGTTGCGCAATCAATTGCGCGGCAGTCGCGGGCAACTGCTGGTCGGCGCGCACCTGGGCAATCTAGAAGTCTGTCGCGCACTGGCGGAGATCGGCGAAAAGGTCACCATGAACGTGCTGGTACACACCAAGCACGCCGAGCAATTCAACCGTTTGCTGGGCGAGGCTGGAGCGACCAATCTGCGCCTGATTCAGGTCAGCGAACTGGACCCGGTGATCATGCTGCAACTGCACGAACGCCTGGAGCGCGGCGAGTGGCTGGCGATTGCCGGCGACCGCGTGCCGCTGCACGGCGGGCGCAGTGTCACCGTAGACTTTCTCGGCCACCCGGCGCCATTCCCGCAAGGCCCGTGGCTGCTCGCCGGTCTGCTGAAATGCCCGGTCAATCTGTTGATGTGCCTCAAGCAACCGGACGGCCACTATCGTCTGACCCTCGAACCCTTCGCCGACGCCGTGGTGTGGAAGCGCAGCGAGCGCGAGCAGGTCATTCATCAGTGGGCCACCCGCTATGCGCAGCGCCTGAGTCACTATTGCCTCGAAGCGCCGCAACAATGGTTCAACTTTTACCCTTTCTGGAAGACCGATGACCACGCCAACCCATGAGCCGGTAACCTTCGGCGAACGCCCTTTGCGCATCGAAGACGTGCTGGCCCTGGCCAACCGTCAGGCGCCCGTGCAGTTGCAGAGCGACGCCGACTATCGCGAGCGCATCGCCAAAGGTGCGCGGTTTCTCGATTCGCTGCTGGACAAGGAAGGCGTGATCTACGGCGTGACTACCGGTTACGGCGACTCCTGCGTGGTTGCGGTGCCGTTGCATCACGTCGAAGCGTTGCCGCGTCACCTCTACACGTTCCACGGCTGCGGACTGGGCAAACTGCTCGATGCCCAAGCCACACGCGCGGTGCTCGCGGCGCGGTTGCAGTCGCTGTGCCACGGCGTCTCCGGGGTGCGCGTGGAACTGCTGGAGCGTCTGCACGCCTTTCTCGAATACGACATCCTGCCACTGATTCCTGAAGAAGGTTCGGTGGGCGCCAGCGGCGATCTGACGCCACTGTCCTACGTCGCCGCGACACTCTCCGGCGAGCGCGAAGTGATGTTCCGAGGTGAACGTCGCCAGTCCGCCGATGTGCATCGCGAACTCGGCTGGGCGCCACTGGTGCTGCGCCCGAAAGAAGCGCTGGCGCTGATGAACGGCACCGCCGTGATGACCGGTCTCGCCTGCCTCGCTTTCGCCCGCGCCGACTACCTGCTGCAACTGGCCACGCGCATCACCGCGCTCAACGTGGTGGCGCTGCAAGGCAATCCGGAGCACTTCGACGAGCGCCTGTTTGCCGCCAAACCGCACCCGGGGCAAATGCAGGTCGCCGCATGGCTGCGCAAGGATCTGGCGATCGACGCACCGACCGCGCCGCTGCATCGCTTGCAGGATCGCTATTCGCTGCGTTGCGCCCCACATGTGCTTGGCGTATTGGCCGACAGCCTGAACTGGCTGCGCTCGTTCATCGAAACCGAACTGAACAGCGCCAACGACAACCCGATCATCGACGCCGAAGCCGAGCGCGTGCTGCACGGCGGACACTTCTACGGCGGCCACATCGCGTTCGCCATGGACAGCCTGAAAAACCTGGTGGCCAACGTCGCCGACCTGTTGGATCGCCAGCTCGCCTTGCTGGTCGACGAACGTTACAACCACGGTCTGCCGAGCAACCTCTCCGGTGCTCCGGCGGATCGCGCCATGATCAACCACGGTTTCAAAGCCGTGCAGATCGGCACCAGCGCCTGGACCGCCGAAGCGCTGAAAAACACCATGCCGGCCAGCGTGTTCTCGCGTTCCACCGAGTGCCATAACCAAGACAAAGTGAGCATGGGCACCATCGCCGCTCGCGATGCGATCCGTGTGCTGGAGCTGACCGAACAGGTCGCCGCCGCCACCCTGCTCGCCGCCAATCAAGGCGTATGGCTGCGCGCGCAGGCCGAAGACGCCCGACCGCTGCCGCCATCGTTAGCGGCGATGCACGCAGAACTGGCCAAGGACTTCCCGCCGGTCATCGAAGACCGCGCCCTGGAAGGCGAATTGCGCCTGTGCCTGCAACGCATCGCCGCACAACACTGGAGGCTGCATGCGTAGCGCCGGAGTGCTTCACGCCGACACTGAAATCCTCGTGCCGTTTTTCGACGTCGACACCATGCACGTGGTCTGGCACGGGCATTACGTCAAATACCTCGAAGTGGCGCGTTGCGCGCTGCTGGACAAGATCGGCCACAACTACACGCACATGGTCGAGTCAGGGTTCGCCTGGCCGATCATCGACCTGCAACTGCGCTATGTGCGCGGCGCGGTGTTCGGTCAGCGCCTGAATGTGCGCGCCAGTCTGGTCGAGTGGGAAAACCGGCTGAAGATCAATTACCTGATCACCGACCTGCACAGCGGCGAGCGCCTGACCCGCGCCAGCTCGGTGCAGGTCGCCGTTGAAGTGAGCAGCCGCGAGATGCAACTGGCTTCGCCGAAAGTCTTTACCGATGCCGTGGAAAGGATGCTGCGATGAATGTTTTGGTTAAAAGCCTGAGCGTGTTGGCGCTGCTGACGCTGTCAGCACTGGCCAACGCCTTCGACCTGCAACAGCTCAGCGAACAACTGGCGAAACCGGACGTGATCCACGGCCAGTTCATCCAGGAAAAACACCTGCGCGCCTTGCCGCAGCCGCTGATCAGCAAGGGCAGTTTCGTTCTCGCGAAAAACCACGGCCTGCTCTGGCTGCTGAAAACGCCGCTGCAACAGGACTACCGCATCACCGCCAAGGGCATCGCCCGGCGTGACGGCAATGGCTGGCAGTTGTTGCCGAACAAGAGCGCCGGCGCCGAGCAGAACCGCTTGTTCCTTGCCGTTTTGCAAGGGGACAGCAGTGGCCTGCAACGGGATTTCGAACTGACCCTGAGCGGCGACGCGCAGCAGTGGAAACTCACCCTGACCCCGCGCTCGCTGCTGCTCAAGCAAGTGTTCAAGCAGATCAATATCGACGGTGGCACGCTGGTACAGACCATCGAACTGCTGGAAACCCAGGGCGACAGCACCGTGCTGCGCATGCAGGACAGCACTGCTGGCCAACCGTTGAGCAACGCGGAGCAACATGACTTTGCCGAGTGAACGCAGGCTGCCCTGGCTGTTTCTGATCCTGCTGCTGGCGGTCGTCGCGCTGGCCGGTTGGCAGTGGCGTGACGGTGCGCCGTTGTCGGCGAACCTGATGGAGCTGGTGCCCGGCACCCACCCCGACGCCCTCGAACAGCGCGCCGAGCAGCGCATGCAGGAGCCGCTCAACCGCGAAATGCTGGTGCTGGTCGGTCACCCCGATCGCCAGCAAGCAGTCGCCATGGCGCAGACCCTGGGCGAGCAATGGCAAGCCAGCGGATTGTTCGAAAAGGTGCAGTGGAACCTGCAAGCAGACCTGCCAGCGCTGCGCACGCAATTGCTGCAAGGGCGGCTGGCAATGCTCTCGGCGGATGATCGGCAACTGCTGATCGAACACCCCGACGCGTTCATTCAGCAACGCGTGCAAGCCTTGTTCGACCCGTTCAGCGGTTTCAGCCTGGTGCCGAGTCAGGACGACTGGCTCGGCCTGACCGGGCGCATCCAGAACAGCCAGCCGCAGCACGGTTCGGTGCAACTGGACATCGGCAGCGGCGCGTTGATTGCCGATGCCGACGGCAAGAGCTGGGTGCTGCTGCGGGCGCGCACCACCGGCAACGCCTTCGACATGAACTTGCCGCTGCAAGTCGCCGCACTGCTGCAACACAGCCGCGAGCAGGCCGCGAAATCCGACGTGCAACTGCTGGCTGCCAGCGGTTTGCTGTACGCGGCCAACGGTCAGCAGCAAGCGACTCGTGAAATGACCTGGGTTGGCGGCGGCGCCACTGTCGGCATTCTGTTGCTGCTGTTGCTCGCTTTCCGTCGCTGGCGGGTGTTGCTGGCGTTCGTGCCGGTGCTGGTCGGCATGTTGTTCGGGGCGGTGGCGTGTGTGGCGCTGTTCGGCCATATGCATGTGATGACGCTGGTGCTCGGTTCCAGCCTGATCGGCGTGGCCGTGGATTACCCGCTGCACTATTTGTCGAAGAGCTGGAGCCTGAAGCCGTGGCGCAGCTGGCCGGCGTTGCGTTTGACGCTGTCCGGACTGACCCTGAGTCTGATCACCAGCGCCATCGGTTATCTGGCGCTGGCGTGGACGCCGTTCCCGGCACTGACGCAAATCGCCGTGTTCTCTGCCGCCGGCCTGCTCGGTGCTTATCTGTCGGCGGTGTGCCTGTTGCCGGCGCTGCTGAAAAACGTCGAACTGCGCCCCGCGCAATGGCCGCTGCAGCTGGCCGAGCGCATGGTCAACCTGCGCGAAAAACTCCTCGAACGGGTACGCACGCCAGTGTTGCTGGCGCTGCTGATCGCCTTCTGCGTGGGCGGCCTGGTGCAGCTGCAAAGCAAGAATGACATCCGCCAATGGGTCGGCGCACCGCAACATCTGACCGACGAAGCGCAGGCCATCGCACGCATCACCGGCTATCAGCCCACCAGCCAGTTTTTCCTCGTGCGCGCCGACAATCAGCAGCAACTGCTCGAGCGTCAGGCCGCGCTGAGCGAGCGTCTGCAGCAACTGGTCAACCTCGACAAGCTGCAAGGTTATCTGGCCCTCGATCAATTGGTCAGCCCGCCGAACCAGCAAGAACAGGTGCGCGAGGCGCTGAACAAACTGCCGCAATACTGGCAGCCACTGCTCGAACTCGGCGTGCCGCTCGCGGCGCTGCAAAGCGAACTGCAACAGCTGCAGACCGTGCCCGCCGAAGACATCGACGCGGCATTGGCCGGTCCACTTGGCGAGCCGTATCGCACACTCTGGCTCGGCCCGACCGAAGACGGCGTGGCGGCGATGACCAGCCTGCAAGGTTTGAACAACCCGGCGCTGTTGCGCGTGCAGGCGCTGGATTTACCGGGGGTGATGCTGGTCGATCGTCTTGGCGAATTGAATGAAGTTTTTGCCGCCACGCAAATCAGCGCTGCTGAACTGAAACTCGCTTCCTGCGCATTGATCGTGCTGGTGCTGATGTTGCCGTTCGGTCTCGGCGGGGCGCTGCGTATCGTTGCCCTGCCGTTGCTCGCCGCGCTGTGCAGTCTCGCCAGTCTCGGCTGGCTCGGTCAGCCGCTGACCCTGTTCAGCCTGTTCGGCCTGCTACTGGTCACGGCAATCAGCGTCGATTACGCGATTCTTATGCGTGAACAGGTTGGCGGTGCGGCGGTGAGCCTGCTTGGCACCTTGCTGGCCGCTGTGACGACGTGGTTGTCGTTTGGTTTGCTGGCGGTTTCCAGCACCCCGGCGGTGAGCAACTTCGGCCTGTCGGTGAGCCTCGGTCTGGCGTTCAGCTTCATCCTCGCTCCGTGGGCCGGACGCCACGAGCATGCCGCCACAGTCGCGGAGCCGGCAGCGTGATGGTCGTCGCCTTCTGGCTCATGGCGCTGGCGTTGTTTGCCGTGGCCACCCGCGTCGGCCGCCGCTTTGGCCTGATCCCGATTGTCAGCCAGTTGCTGCTGGCGAGCTTCGGTCTGCCGCTGCTGATGTACTTCTGGATCGAACCGGGCTGGCAGCTCAGCGGTGCCGAACTGATCGCGCCAGACTGGCTGAAAAACCTCTACAGCCTGAGTTTTGCCCTGCTGCTCGGGCACATTCTCAGTGACGTGATCGATCTGAAACTCGATCGGCAGAGCGTGAAAATCGCCGTACCGAGTTTTGCCGTGCCGTTCGCCTGTGGCCTTGCCGCCGCGTATTGGCTACTGCCGACGCAACCGTGGCTCAACTCGCTGGCCATCGGCCTGGTGTTCGCGATTACCGCGATCCCGGTGTTGTACCTGTATCTGCGGCACATCGATTACCCGCCCGCTGCCACTCGTCGGTTGGTGCAGACCGCGATCCTCATTGACCTGACCTGCTGGACGCTGTTCGGCCTCGCCCAGGGCAGTCTGCATTTGAGCAGTCTGTTGCTGCCGCTGGGCCTCGCGTGTGTACCGCTGTTGCTGCATCTGTTGCGTGTGCGCCGACCGCTGACCTACAGCCTAGGGTTCTTTGCGCTGCTGGTAATGGCCGAGCATTACAAACTCAACGCGCTGATCTTCGGCATCGGTTATCTGCTGTGCATGGCCGTGCTGAAAGTACCGCTGGTGTTGCCATTGCCGGCGCGCTGGATTAGCCGTTTGCAAACGTGGCTGGCGATTCCGCTGATCCTCACCTTCGGCATTGTGCAGATCGATGTACACAGCGCCCTCGCCAGCCTCGGCGCGGCGCAATGGGCGGCACTGCTGCTGTTGCCGATTGCCAGTAAACTGCTCGGCAACTGGCTCGGCCTCGGCTGGGCCGGCGCCTCGTTCGAGGGCGCCAGCCGCTGGCGCGAAAGTGTGCTGCTGAACATTCGTGGCCTGAGCGAAATCGTCTTTCTCAATCTGCTCCTGCAACAACAGCTCATCACCCCGGCGCTGTACTTCGCGCTGATGCTGATGGGCCTGATCGCGACGCTGCTACCGGCCCTGATCGGCCTGCATCGCACACCGCTGGATATCAAATCCCACCTGCCCCGGAGTTCACGTGCCAATCGTTGAAATGGAATCCCGTCAGGTCGTGATCATCGGCGCTGGCCCGTCCGGCGCCATCGCCGCTGCGCTGCTCAAGCGCAAGGGCCACGATGTGCTGGTGATCGAGCGCCAGCACTTCCCACGCTTTTCCATCGGCGAAAGCCTGCTCAGTCATTGCCTGGATTTCGTCGAAGAGGCCGGCATGCTCGACGCCGTCAACGCCGCCGGCTTCCAGCGCAAGACCGGCGCCGCATTCGCCTGGGGCGAGCGTTACAGCGCCTTCGATTTCGCAGACACCTTTACCGGCGGCAAGCCGACCACGTTCCAGGTGCAGCGTGCCGACTTCGACAAACTGCTGGCCGATCAAGCGGCGTTGCAAGGCGCGGAAATCCGCTACGGCGATGCCATCGTCAGCGTCGATTTCGAGCGGACGAAACCGCAGCTGGATGTGCGCCGCGAAGACGGCAGCAAGTACCGCGTCGAAGCGGATTTCGTCCTCGATGCCAGCGGCTACGGTCGCGTGTTATCGCGACTGCTGGACCTGGAAGCACCGTCGAATTTCCCGGTGCGTCAGGCGGTATTCACCCACGTCGAAGATCACATCGACAACCCGGCATTCGACCGCGAAAAAATTCTCGTCACCACTCATCCAGAGCACCGCGATATCTGGTTCTGGACGATCCCGTTCAGCAACGGTCGCTGTTCAGTGGGCGTGGTCGCCGCTGAAGAACATTTCAAGGATCGCGACAGCGATCTGGATGCCTGCCTGCGCGGTTTCATCGCCGAAACCCCGAGCCTTGCCGGCGTGCTGAACAACGCTGTATGGGACACGCCGGCGCGCACCCTCGGCGGCTACGCGGCCAATGTGAAAACCCTGCATGGGCCTGGTTTTGCCTTGCTCGGCAACGCGGCGGAATTTCTTGACCCGGTGTTCTCCTCCGGCGTGACCATCGCCATGCGCTCGGCGAGCATGGCCGCCGCCGTGCTGCACCGTCAGTTGCAGGGCGAAACCGTCGACTGGCAAAGCGAGTTCGCCGAACCGCTCAAGCGCGGCGTCGACACCTTCCGCTGCTACGTCGAGGGCTGGTACGCCGGCACCTTTCAGGACGTGATTTTCTATGAAGACAGCCAGGCGGAAATTCGCCGGATGATCTGCTCGATCCTCGCCGGTTACGCCTGGGACGAACGCAACCCGTTCGTCAGCGAAGCGCGCCGTCGCTTGAAGATGATTTCCGAACTCTGTGCAAAGGACGCCACATGAACTACTTGAGCGACAGCTACGTCGAGGAAACCCGTTTCGGTTTCTGGTTCCTGCGCAGCCACACCTGGCAGCACCATGTATTGCGCGTGGCGATCAATGACCTGCACGGACTGTTCAGTGACACTCTGCCGGAAAACCCGGTGCTGCTGGACGCCGGTTGCGGACAGGGCAAGTCGTTCGGCCATCTGCGCCAGACCTTTGCGCCACAGCGCTTGATCGGCGTCGATGCCGACCCGCACAGCCTTGAATTGAGCGGCGCAGAAGCGGCGCGTCTGGGCCTGCACGTGGAACTGATCGGCAGTGATTGCGCGACGCTCAATGTGGCGGACGCCAGTGTTGATCTGCTGTTCTGTCACCAGACTTTTCATCATCTGGTCGAGCAGGAAAAGGCGCTGGCCGAGTTTTATCGGGTGTTGAAGCCGGGCGGCTATCTGCTGTTCGCCGAGTCCACCGAGGCTTACATTGATACGTGGGTGATTCGCTGGCTGTTCCGCCATCCGATGCATGTGCAGAAGAGTGCGGCGCAGTATCTGCAGATGATTCGCGGGCAGGGGTTTGAGTTTGGCGAGCAGAATGTTTCCTACCCGTATCTGTGGTGGAGCCGGTCAAAGGATTTTGGGTTGCTGGAGCGGTTTGGCTTACGCAAACCGAAACCGTTTGGCGAGCGCGAAGAGACGTTGGTCAACGTCGTCGCACGTAAACCGCTGGCAGAGGTTTCCTGATGCTACCTATAACCTGTGGGAGCGAGCTTGCTCGCGAAAGCGGTGTATCAGTCACCAGAACTGTTGAATGTGAGACCGCATTCGCGAGCAAGCTCGCTCCCACAGTGACCTCGGCGCTACGACTGTTGTTGATCGGCGTAATGGTGGTGTTAAGTGCCTGCGCGAGCCAGGCGCCGTTGCCGGCGGGCAATCCGACACTGCCGCTGCCGCTGCAATTGCACATCGAACGCAATCAAGCCGAACAACGTCAGGACTGGCTGCTGGTGATCCAGCGCGAAGGTTCCGGCATCCGCTGGTCGATGATGGATCCGCTGGGCATCCCTCAGGCGCGCCAGCAACTGATCGACGGCCACTGGCAAGCCGATGGTCTGCTGCCACCGAACCCGGAGGCCCGGGAACTGTTCGCCGCACTGCTGTTCGCCCTGACCCCGTCCGGCGAGCTGCTGCGCAATTACCCCGCCGCGCAGCAACAGGGCCAGCAACGCTCCCTGCCGGCGCGCTGGGATATCCGTTATGCACAACCGTTGAGCTTCGAATTGAACCTGCCTCAAGGCCCGCACTATCGCGTTTCTCCGTTGGGTGAACCGACGCCATGACCGCTTACCTGAATGCCCTCGGCGTGATCTGCGCACTGGGTCGCAACAAGTCCGAAGTTGCGCGCAACCTGTTCGCCGGCGACTGCTCGGGCATGCGCCGCGAGTCCGGCTGGGTGGCGGAACGTGAGTTGCCGGTGGCCGCCGTCCAGGGCGAACTGGCGCCGATCCCGGCAGAACTCGCCGATCAGCGCAGCCGCAACAATCAACTGCTGCTGGAAGCGGCGTTGCAGATTCGCGATGACATCGATCAAGCGATCCAGACCTTCGGCCGCGAGCGCATCGGTGTGGTACTCGGCACCAGCACTTCCGGCATCGACGAGGCCAGCCGTGGTCTGGCGCACTACATTCGCGAGCAGCAGTTCCCGGCGGAATACGATTATCGGCAACAGGAACTCGGCGCGCCGGCGAATTTTCTCGCCGACTGGCTGCAACTGAGCGGCCCGGCCTATGTGATTTCCACGGCGTGCACCTCCAGCGCCCGCGCCTTGATGAGCGCTCAGCGTCTACTCGATCTGGGCCTGTGCGACGCAGTGTTGTGTGGCGGCGTCGACAGCCTGTGCAAGTTGACCCTCAACGGTTTCTCGTCACTGGAAGCCATATCCGATGAGCGCTGCAATCCGTTTTCGGCCAACCGCAGTGGCATCAACATCGGCGAAGCGGCAGTGCTGTTCGTGATGAGCAAGCGACAAGGCAACGGGCCGGCCATTGCCCTGCTGGGCGCCGGCGCCAGTTCCGACGCGCATCACATTTCCGCCCCTGAACCGACCGGGCGCGGCGCTCTGCAAGCGATGCAAAAAGCCTTGAGCCGCGCACATCTGCAAGCAGCGCAGATCAACTACCTGAACCTGCACGGCACCGCCACCCAGCACAACGACGCCATGGAAAGTCTGGCGGTTGCCACGCTGTTCCCCGACGGGGTGGCTTGCTCGTCGACCAAACCAATGACCGGCCACACCCTTGGCGCAGCCGGTGCTCTGGAAGCGGCGTTCTGCTGGCTGAGCCTGAGCGCCGACAACCCCGATCACGCCTTGCCGCCGCACGTCTGGGACGCTAAGGCCGATCCCGCGCTGCCACCGCTGAAGTGGGTGACCGCGAGCGAGCGTCTGACGTCCATTGCACCCCGCTACCTGATGAGCAACTCGTTTGCCTTCGGCGGCAACAACGTCAGCCTGATTATTGGAGACGTCCCATGACTGATTGGCCGCTCGCCGAACTGCTGCCCCATGCGGGCGACATGATTCTGATCGACAGCATCCTCAGCTTTGACGAGGAGCAGATTTTCACCCGGCTCACGGTCCAGCCTGATGGTCTGTTCAACCTGCCCGACGGCAGCCTGCCCGCCTGGGTCGGCGTCGAACTGATGGCGCAGAGCGTCGCCGCATTTGCCGGTTGCCATGCGCGGCAGAAAGGCAATCCAGTGGAGCTGGGCTTTCTGCTCGGTACGCGCAAGTTCGAGTGCAACGTCGAAGCGTTTCCCGCCGGCAGCGAACTGACCATCCATGGTCTGCGCTCGCTGGAAGACGACAACGGCATGGGCGTCTTCGAATGTCATATCCACGGCGCCGGCATCCATGCCAGCGCGCGGCTGAACGTGTTCCGCCCGCCCCAGGTTACTCAATATCTGCAACAGACACAGGAGTCGAACGATGACTGAATCCGTACTGGTCACCGGCTCCAGCCGTGGCATCGGCCGCGCCATTGCCTTGCGTCTGGCGCAGGCAGGGCACGATATCGTCCTGCATTGCCGCAGCGGCATGGCCGAAGCACAAGCCGTTCAGGCTGAAGTCGAAGCGCTGGGCCGCAAGGCGCGCATCCTGCAATTCGACGTCGCCGACCGCGAAACCTGCAAAACCATTCTGGAAACCGACGTCGAAATCCATGGCGCCTATTACGGCGTAGTGCTGAACGCCGGGCTGACCCGCGACGGTGCCTTTCCGGCATTGAGCGACGACGATTGGGACGTGGTGTTGCGCACCAACCTCGACGGCTTCTACAACGTGCTGCATCCGGTGATGATGCCGATGATCCGCCGCCGCGCCGCTGGTCGCATTGTCTGCATCACGTCGGTGTCGGGGCTGATCGGCAACCGTGGCCAGGTCAACTACAGCGCCTCCAAGGCCGGGGTGATCGGTGCGGCAAAGGCGTTGGCGATCGAGCTGGGCAAGCGCAAAATCACCGTTAACTGCGTCGCGCCGGGCCTGATCGACACGGCAATGCTCGACGAAAACGTGCCGGTGGAAGAATTGATGAAAATGATCCCCGCGCAACGCATGGGCACCCCGGAAGAGGTCGCCAGTGCGGTGAATTTCCTGATGTCGGCGGAAGCCTCGTACATCACCCGCCAGGTCCTGGCGGTCAACGGAGGCTTGTGCTGATGAAGCGCGTCGTCGTCACCGGCATGGCCGGCATCACTTCGCTGGGCAGCGACTGGGAGACCATCGCCGGCAATTTCGCGGCCAACCGCAGCGGCATTCGCCGGATGGACGAGTGGGATCGCTTCAGCGAACTCAATACGCGCCTGGCCGGGCCGATCGATGACTTTGCAGTGCCTGCGCACTGGACGCGCAAGCAACTGCGCAGCATGGGCCGGGTATCGCGGCTGGCGGTTCGGGCGGCAGAAAACGCCCTGGCTGACGCCGGTTTACTCGGTGACGAGTCGATCAAGGACGGGCGCATGGGCGTCGCTTGCGGTTCGTCCACCGGTAGCACCGACGAGATCAAAGCGTTCGGCAACATGCTGCTCAACTCGGTGGCCGAAGGCCTCAACGCCAACTCCTACGTACGGATGATGCCGCACACCACTGCCGCCAACATCAGCATCTTTTTTGGCCTGACCGGTCGTTTGATCCCGACGTCCAGCGCCTGCACCAGCGGCAGTCAGGGCATCGGTTACGCCTACGAAGCAATCAAGTTCGGCCGCCTGCCGCTGATGCTCGCCGGCGGCGCCGAAGAGCTGTGCCCGACCGAGGCCATGGTCTTCGATGCGCTCTACGCCACCAGCCTGAAAAACGATGCGCCACAGACCAGTCCACGCCCGTACGACAAGGGCCGCGATGGTCTGGTGATCGGTGAAGGTGGCGGCATGCTGGTCCTTGAAGAGCTGGAGCACGCCCTCGCCCGCGGTGCGCACATCCACGCCGAGATCGTCGGTTTCGGCAGCAACGCCGACGGCCAGCACACCACGCGCCCGGAACAAGTGACCATGCGCCGTGCAATGGAACTGGCGCTGGAAGACGCCGGCCTGACGCCGGATGCCATCGGTTATGTAAATGGTCACGGCACGGCTACAGAACAGGGCGACATTGCCGAAACACTGGCAACCAGCAGTTTGTTCGGCGAGCGCATGCCGATCAGTTCGCAGAAGAGTTTCCTCGGCCACACCCTCGGCGCCTGCGGCGCGCTGGAGTCGTGGTTCAGCATCGAGATGATGAATCGCGACCTGTACGTGCACACGTTCAACCTCGACGAGGTCGATCCGCACTGCGGCAAACTCGATTACCTGCGCGGTGAATTCCGCCAGATGCATCACGACTACGTGATGAACAACAATTTCGCTTTTGGTGGCGTCAACACCTCGTTGATTTTCCGCCGCTGGCACTGACCGCAACACCTTTGGAGTGAAGGGAATGACTCAGTTTCACCGCATCGCCGCTCTGTTGGCACTGGCTTTTGTGCTCGGCGGTTGCACCAGCAAACCGGTTTACAACGCCAAGGAAGAGTTCTCGCCGAACCTCGGCTTTACCCAGTCACAAATGAGCCGCGCCATCGTCACTGCGCTCAACGACCGTCAATGGGTCGTGCAATCGGTACGCCCGGGCATGATCAAAGCGGCGATCACCGTGCGCGGTCGTCATCACGCCGAAGTCGACATCCCGTTCACCCCGACCTCGTTCGAAATCGACTACCGCAGCAGCTACGGCCTCGACGCCAAGGACGGCAAGATCCATGGCAACTACAACCGCTGGGTCAACCGCCTGCGCGACAACGTGCTCAAAGAGCTGTCGATCAACCCGGACATCGAAGCCGTCAACGACCTCGGCATCATCAAACAGGGCGCCGACGAGCCGACTTACCTGAGCTTCCGTGAAGGCGTCAAACGCGCCACAGACGCCGGCCTGCTCGACGGCAGCGTGAAGTTCTACCTGGCCGGCGAAACCCTGCCCAAGCAAGTGCGCAAACTCGACACCGTGAGCAGCAGCCGCAAAACCAACGGCTCGAACAAATCCGACGAAGACGCCTGCTTCTGGGCCCTGCAATCGGCGCTCGCGACTCTGCAGAACGCCGCAAAAAAAGCCGACGCCAACGCGGTAATCAACATCGCCAGCGTCGACCAGCGCGACCTGTACAAAGACACCGAGAAATTCCAGTGCCGTGCCGGGCTGGTGGTGTCGAGCGTGGCGTTGCGCGGAGATTTGGCGCACGTGGATTGATGGGATTGTAGAAACGACAAAGGGCGCCATTCGGCGCCCTTTCACAAACAGGTTGGCTTGTCATCGCCGATTACCTGTCTGGCTCTGCGATGGCTGGTCACCCAGGATCCTCAGAGTCTCACAAGCCCCTTGCGGGAACGCTCGCAGTATTGCCCGAATCATCAATCCGGACAACGGCTGGCGTTTAGCCTCACTGCGCCACTTCTGTTGCCATTACAGCCCAAGCGCCCGCCTGACTGCGGCTTTAACGGCGTAGAACTCTTCTGTTTCAAGGTGTGAGATCAGATAGACACGCTTTCCTTCACGATCTCTGCTTTTGATCCGGTCCAGTCGGGAAAGGCTGACAGTGGCCACCATATCGCACTTCGCCCAACAGATCGGGCTGGCGCCTTGAAGATGGCTGGAGAGTTCGTAATGGTGATCAAGTAAGCAATCCGGCGCAGTGGTACTCAGCGGCACGACCGTCACCAACATACTGTTGGTTCTGTGTTTGCGTATCACAACAACGGGTCTGACCTTGACCATCTCAGGTACTTCATAACCTCTGAAGTCGCAGATCAGAACACTACCTTCCTTGGGCTGGTATCGAAGTGGCATCCATGGCACTCACTTAAAGAAATCGATTCTGCGCAAGAAAACAAACACTCGCTAAAACAGTTCGTAACCGCAAATGTGGTGAACACGGCTCCACAAGCAGAACACTCGCCACACAGCATCTACACTCGCTCATGCAGGCCATCAATACGCCTGTCAGAACGGCGGGCCCGGTCGGTCGAGCACTCGCGGTTCTCTTTCACCGTCAAGGAGATGACCATGCAAGTGAAAGCCCTGATCGCCGCCACGCTCTTCAGCCTGCTCCCGAGCGCCAGCCATGCCACCAATCTGATGTACATGCCCTTCGAAACCGTGCTGTCGGATGCGATTCGCGCCGGGCGGCTGGATGGCAGTGTGAAGTTCTATCTGCTCGGCAATGGGCCGCAGGGCACGCAGCAGTTGCTGCGCCGAGGGGTGGTCAGTGATTTGAAGACCAATGGCTTCAACAAGAGTGACCACAACTCCTGCGAGTGGGTGTTGCAGTCGAATCTGATCAAGCTGCAGGCCGATGCCAAGCGGGTCGGGGCGAATGCAGTGGTCAATATCGTCAGTTACTACGACCAGCATGTGCGCAAGGATTTGAATACGTACGAGTGCCGGGCGGGGATATTTGTCACGCGGGTGGCGTTGAAGGGGGATTTGGTGCGGTTGCCCTAACGGCAAGATCAAAAGATCGCAGCCTTCGGCAGCTCCTACAATGGAATTCGCGTTTCCCTGTAGGAGTTGCCGAAGGCTGCGATCTTTTAAGCGGACTCGACCTTGCGCGTAAGCAGGTCGACAAACGCCTTGGCCATCGGCGATTTCTGATCCTTGCGCTGCACCAGCCACACCGCAGACACCGCTTCCGGATCGAGCAACGGTCGATAAACCACGCCGTCGATGCGCATCCGCTGATAAGACGCCGGCAGCACCGAAACCCCCAACCCCGCTGCGACCAGACCGATGATGGTCATCGCTTCCCCCGCCTCTTGGGCGAAGTGCGGGCTGAACCCGGCATCACGCGCCAGACTCAGCAATTGCGCATACAGCCCGCTGCCGTAACTGCGCGGAAAGAACACGAACGGCTCAAGCGCCAGCGCCGAGAGGAACAGCCCTTCTTCACTGCCCTGTGCCAATGGATGCTTGGAACCGAGCACGGCGACCAGCGGCTCGCGCATCAACTCGACAACACTCAGCGAATCAGGCAAACCCAGCGGGCGCATGATGCCAACCTCGATCGACTCATCCACCAGGCCCTCGGCGACTTGCGTGCTGCTCATCTCACGCAGGTTGAGGTGCACCGCCGGAAAACGCTGGCGAAAGGCAAAGATCGCTTGGGGAATGGTTGAGTTGAACGGCGCTGAAGAGGTGAAACCAATCTTCAATTCCCCCAACTCCCCGAGTTGCGCTCGCCGGGCGACATCCGCCGCTTTATCGACCTGCGCCAGCACCAGCCGCGCCTCCTCCAGAAACAATCGCCCCGCCTCACTCAACTCGACCCGACGATTGGTGCGCTCGAACAACCGCGCGCCAACCTCTTGCTCCAGCGCCTGAATCTGCTGGCTCAGCGGCGGCTGCGAGATACCCAGCACCTGTGCGGCGCGGCCAAAATGCAGTTCTTCGGCGACGGCGATGAAGTAGCGCAGATGACGCAATTCCATGGAAACCCCATTAGGTCGTTAAAGCTATCAAACAGGTCGAACAATATATTGGATAGAAACATTAGCCAGCTATATGATTTTTTCATCGCCTGCCTGGCCGTGCCCTCCGAGGTCTGAAGTGAAAACTGCTGTCGCGCCCCTTGCCCATGAAGTCCCGCCTGCTGCGGCGGACGATGTCGTCGCCGAGCTACAAGAGATCTACATCGAAAAAGGCACGCCGATGTTCATGCGCACGGTGCTGGCACTGTTTAGCGGCGGCTTCGCGACGTTTGCCCTGCTCTACTGCGTGCAGCCGATGATGCCGCTGTTGTCCCATGAGTACGGAATCAACGCGGCGCAAAGCAGCCTGATCCTCTCGGTGGCCACCGGCATGCTCGCCATCGGCCTGCTGATCACCGGGCCGATTTCCGATCGGGTCGGGCGCAAACCGGTGATGGTGACTGCGCTGTTCGCAGCGGCGCTGTGCACCATGGCCAGTGCAATGATGCCGAGTTGGGAAGGCGTGCTGATCATGCGTGCGCTGATCGGATTGTCGCTGAGCGGTCTGGCAGCGGTAGCCATGACTTATCTGAGCGAAGAGATCCATCCGCAACACATCGGTCTGGCGATGGGTTTGTACATCGGCGGCAACGCGATTGGCGGGATGAGCGGGCGCTTGATCACCGGCGTGTTGATCGACTTCGTCAGCTGGCACACGGCGATGCTGGTGATCGGTGGTCTGGCGATGATTGCCGCAGCGGTGTTCTGGAAGATCCTCCCCGAATCGCGCAACTTCCGCTCACGCTCACTGCACCCGCGCAGCCTGCTCGACGGTTTCACCATGCACTTTCGCGATGCCGGTCTGCCGTTGCTGTTTCTTGAAGCGTTCCTGTTGATGGGCGCGTTTGTCACGCTGTTCAACTACATCGGTTATCGCCTGTTGGCGGCACCGTACAACCTTGATCAGGTGTTCGTGGGCTTGCTGTCGGTGGTGTATCTGTCGGGGATCTACAGCTCGGCGAAGATTGGCTCGCTGGCGGATAAGCTGGGGCGACGCAAAGTGCTGTGGGCGACCATTGCGCTGATGTTTGCGGGACTTGCGTTGACGATGTTTACGCCGTTGCTGTTGGTGATTGTCGGCATGTTGATTTTCACCTTTGGCTTCTTCGGCGCGCATTCGGTGGCGAGTAGCTGGATCGGCCGTCGCGCGACCAAGGCCAAGGGGCAGGCGTCGTCGTTGTATCTGTTCAGCTATTACGCCGGGTCGAGCATTGCCGGGACGGCGGGCGGGGTGTTCTGGCATCTTGGCGGGTGGAACGGGATTGGGTTGTTTATTGGTGCGCTGTTGCTGATCGCGCTGTTGGTGGCGTTGAAGCTGGCGAAGTTGCCGCCTCTCGGTGGCGTAAAAGCCTGACACAAAACCCAATGTGGGAGCGAGCTTGCTCGCGAAGGCGATGGATCAGCAACATTTGCATCAACTGACCCAATGCTTTCGCGAGCAAGCTCGCTCCCACAGTGGATCTGTGTCTGACATTGAATCCTTCAAACAAAAACGCCCGGCATATGCCGGGCGTTTTTTATGGTGTGGCGATCACTCGTGATACTGCGCCGACAATTCATGCACCGCACGCAGGAACGCACCGGCGTGCTCCGGATCAACCTCAGGCGTGATGCCATGGCCAAGGTTGAACACGTGCCCACTGCCCTTGCCGTAGCTGGCCAGAATACGCCCGACTTCAGTGCGGATTGCTTCCGGTTTGGCGTAGAGCACGGTTGGGTCCATGTTGCCTTGCAGGGCAACCTTGTCGCCAACACGGGCGCGGGCGTTGCCGATGTCGCAGGTCCAGTCCAGACCCAGTGCGTCAGCGCCAGCGTCAGCGATGCTTTCCAGCCACAGACCGCCGTTCTTGGTGAAAAGGATCACCGGTACTTTACGACCGTCGTGTTCACGAATCAGGCCGCTGACGATTTTCTTCATGTAGGCCAGCGAAAACTCCTGATACGCCGCCGCCGACAGGTTGCCGCCCCAGGTGTCGAAGATCTGCACCGCTTGCGCGCCGGCCATGATCTGGCCGTTGAGGTACGAGGTCACCGACTGCGCCAGTTTATCCAGCAACAGGTGCATGGCTTGCGGGTTGTCGTAGAGCATCGCTTTGGTCTTGCGGAAGTCTTTCGACGAGCCGCCTTCGACCATGTAGGTCGCCAGGGTCCACGGGCTGCCGGAGAAACCGATCAACGGTACACGCCCGTTGAGCTCGCGACGGATGGTGCTGACCGCATCCATCACGTAGCCGAGGTCTTTGTGCGGATCAGGGATCGGCAGGGCTTCGATATCGGCGAGGGTGCTGACGACTTTTTTGAAGCGCGGACCTTCACCGGTCTCGAAGTACAGGCCCTGGCCCATGGCATCGGGGATGGTGAGGATGTCGGAAAACAGGATCGCCGCGTCCAGTTGTGGATAGCGGTCGAGCGGTTGCATCGTGACTTCGCAGGCGAATTCCGGATTCATGCACAGGCTCATGAAATCACCGGCCTGGGCGCGGCTGGCGCGGTATTCCGGCAGGTAGCGGCCGGCCTGGCGCATCATCCACACCGGGGTGACGTCAACGGGTTGCTTGAGCAGGGCGCGGAGGAAACGGTCGTTCTTCAGGGCAGTCATGTCGGCATCCGGAAAAAAAGTGCGGGCATTTTCTCAGAGCGCGACGCAAAAGGCACGGATGCAGGTCAGCCTTTTGTCTATCGGGTCAATTTATTGCGCTGGAAATACGCCATCAGCAACACAGAGAAACAACTGTGGGAGCGAGCTTGCTCGCGAAAGGGCCGGCACATCCAACATTGCAGTTGGCTGATAGACCGCTTTCGCGAGCAAGCTCGCTCCCACAGGGGTGTTGCTTTGGCTCAGGAGCCGGGATTAGACGCCCAGGTAATCGAGGATCCCTTCAGCCGCATTACGGCCTTCGAAGATCGCCGTCACCACCAGGTCGGAACCGCGCACCATGTCGCCACCGGCAAAGATTTTCGGGTTGCTGGTCTGGTGCTTGTACTGACCTTGCTCAGGCGCAACGACGCGGCCCTGGCTGTCAGTCTGGATTTCGAACTGTTCGAACCACGGCGCCGGGCTCGGGCGGAAGCCGAAAGCGATGACCACAGCGTCGGCCGGGATGATCTCTTCGGAACCCGGGATCGGTTCAGGGCTGCGACGGCCACGGGCGTCCGGCTCGCCGAGACGGGTCTCGACCACTTTCACGCCTTCGACCTTGTCTTCACCGACGATGGCGATCGGCTGGCGGTTGTAGAAGAATTTCACGCCTTCTTCCTTGGCGTTCTTCACCTCTTTGCGCGAGCCGGGCATGTTCGCTTCGTCACGACGATAAGCGCAGGTCACCGACTTGGCGCCCTGACGGATCGACGTGCGGTTGCAGTCCATCGCCGTGTCGCCGCCGCCGAGTACCACAACCTTTTTGCCTTTCATGTCGACGAAATCTTCCGGCGACTTTTCAAAGCCCAGGTTGCGATTGACGTTGGCAATCAGGAAGTCCAGCGCGTCATAAACGCCCGGCAGATCCTCACCGGCAAAACCGCCCTTCATGTAGGTGTAGGTGCCCATGCCCATGAACACCGCATCGTATTCGCCGAGCAGTTGTTCCATGGTCACGTCTTTGCCGACTTCGGTGTTCAAACGGAACTCGATGCCCATGCCGGTGAAAACTTCGCGACGATTGCTCAGCACGGTCTTTTCCAGCTTGAACTCGGGGATGCCGAAGGTCAGCAAACCACCGATTTCCGGGTTTTTGTCGAACACCACCGGGGTCACGCCGCCGCGTACCAACACGTCGGCACAACCCAGACCCGCCGGGCCTGCGCCGATGATCGCAACACGTTTGCCGGTCGGTTTGACCTTGGACATGTCCGGGCGCCAGCCCATGGCGAACGCGGTATCGGTGATGTACTTCTCGACCGAACCGATGGTCACCGCGCCGAAACCGTCGTTAAGGGTGCAGGCACCCTCGCACAGACGATCCTGTGGACAGACCCGGCCGCAGACTTCCGGCAGGGTGTTGGTCTGGTGCGACAGCTCGGCAGCCTGGAGGATGTTGCCCTCGGCCACCAGCTTCAGCCAGTTGGGAATGAAGTTGTGCACCGGGCACTTCCATTCGCAATACGGGTTGCCGCAACCCAGGCAGCGGTGGGCCTGATCGGCCGACTGCTGGGGTTTGAACGGTTCGTAGATTTCGACGAACTCTTTCTTGCGTTGACGCAACAGTTTCTTCTTCGGATCTTTGCGCCCGACATCGATGAACTGGAAGTCGTTATTCAGACGTTCAGCCATTGTTAAAACCTCATCAAACTCTTCAGGCGCATATCACTGCGGGTTGGCACGAGTGCTGGAAAGCAACGATTTCAGGTTGGCAGCCTTCGGCTTGACCAGCCAGAAACGGCGCAGGTAGTCATCGAGGTTTTCGGCGAGTTCACGACCCCACTCGCTGTCGGTTTCCGCGACGTACTCGTTCAGCACGTTTTGCAGGTGGCTGCGATAGGCTTCCATCGCCTCGCCGCTGATCCGCTGGATTTCCACCAGTTCGTGGTTGACCCGGTCAACGAAGGTGTTGTCCTGATCGAGCACGTAGGCGAAACCACCGGTCATGCCAGAGCCGAAGTTGTAACCGGTCTTGCCCAGAACGCAGACAAAACCACCGGTCATGTACTCACAGCAGTGATCGCCAGTGCCTTCCACAACCGTGTGGGCACCGGAGTTGCGCACGGCGAAACGCTCGCCTGCGGTGCCGGCGGCGAACAACTTGCCGCCAGTAGCGCCGTACAGGCAGGTGTTGCCGATGATGGCGCTTTCCTGAGTTTTGTAAACGCTGCCCTTCGGCGGCACGATGGTCAGCTTGCCACCGGTCATGCCTTTGCCGACGTAGTCGTTGGCGTCGCCTTCGAGGTACATGTTCAGACCGCCGGCGTTCCACACGCCGAAGCTCTGCCCGGCAGTGCCCTTGAAGCGGAAGGTGATCGGCGCTTTCGCCATCCCCTGGTTGCCGTGCTTGCGGGCGATTTCGCCAGAGATCCGCGCGCCGATCGAACGGTCGCAGTTACAGATATCCAGGTCGAACTCGGCGCCGCTCATGTCGTTGATCGCCGACGAGGCCATCTCGACCATTTTCTCGGCCAGCAGGCCCTGGTCGAACGGCGGGTTGCGCTCAACGCCACAGAACTGCGGTTTGTCCGCCGGGATGTGATCGCTGCCCAACAGCGGCGTCAGATCGAGGTGATTTTGCTTGGCGGTCTGGCCTTCGAGGATTTCCAGCAGATCGGTACGACCGATCAGCTCTTCGAGGGAGCGCACGCCGAGTTTGGCCAGCCACTCACGGGTTTCTTCGGCGACGTAGGTGAAGAAATTCACCACCATGTCGACGGTACCGATGTAGTGATCCTTGCGCAGCTTCTCGTTCTGCGTCGCAACGCCAGTGGCGCAGTTGTTCAGGTGGCAGATACGCAGGTATTTGCAGCCCAGCGCGATCATTGGCGCAGTACCGAAACCGAAGCTTTCGGCGCCAAGAATTGCAGCCTTGATCACGTCGAGGCCAGTTTTCAGGCCGCCGTCGGTCTGCACCCGGACTTTGCCGCGCAGGTCGTTGCCGCGCAGGGTCTGGTGGGTTTCGGCGAGGCCGAGTTCCCACGGTGCGCCGGCGTATTTGATCGAGGTCAGCGGCGAAGCACCGGTGCCACCGTCGTAGCCGGAGATGGTGATCAAGTCCGCGTAGGCCTTGGCCACACCGGCGGCGATGGTGCCGACGCCTGCTTCAGCCACCAGCTTCACCGAAACCAGTGCCTTGGGGTTGACCTGCTTCAGGTCGAAGATCAACTGCGACAAGTCTTCGATCGAGTAGATGTCGTGGTGCGGCGGCGGCGAAATCAGGGTTACGCCCGGCACTGCGTAACGCAGTTTGGCGATCAGCCCGTTGACCTTACCGCCCGGCAGTTGCCCGCCCTCGCCTGGCTTCGCGCCTTGCGCAACCTTGATCTGCAGCACTTCGGCGTTGACCAGGTATTCCGGGGTTACCCCGAAACGGCCAGTCGCAACCTGCTTGATTTTCGAGCTCTTGATGGTGCCGTAACGCGCCGGATCTTCACCACCTTCGCCGGAGTTGGAACGCGCGCCAAGGCGGTTCATGGCTTCGGCCAGGGCTTCGTGAGCTTCCGGCGACAAGGCGCCCAGCGAGATACCGGCGGAGTCGAAGCGCTTGAGCACCGATTCCAGCGGCTCGATTTCACTGATGTCCAGCGGCGTATCGAGGGTCTTGACCTTGAACAGGTCGCGGATCATCGACACCGGACGGTTGTCCACCAGCGAGGTGTATTCCTTGAACTTGGCGTAGTCGCCCTGCTGCACAGCAGCTTGCAGAGTGTTGACCACATCCGGGTTGTAGGCGTGATATTCGCCACCGTGGACGAACTTCAGCAGACCGCCCTGCTGGATCGGCTTGCGCGGACTCCAGGCTTCGGTAGCCAGTGCTTTCTGCTCGGCTTCGATGTCGACAAAGCGCGCACCCTTGATGCGGCTCGGCACACCACGGAAGCTCAGGTCGCAGACTTCTTCGGACAGGCCGATCGCTTCGAACAATTGTGCTCCGCGGTAGGAGGCGATGGTCGAGATACCCATCTTCGACAGGATCTTCAGCAGGCCTTTGGTGATGCCTTTGCGGTAGTTCTTGAACACCTCGTAGAGGTCGCCCAGCACTTCACCAGTGCGGATCAGGTCGCCCAGCACTTCGTAAGCCAGGAACGGATAGACCGCCGAGGCGCCGAAACCGATGAGCACGGCGAAGTGATGCGGGTCACGGGCGGTCGCGGTTTCAACGAGGATGTTGGAATCGCAACGCAGGCCTTTTTCGGTCAGGCGGTGGTGCACGGCACCGGTCGCCAGCGAAGCGTGGATCGGCAGTTTGCCCGGAGCGATATGGCGGTCGCTCAGGACGATCTGGGTCCGACCGGCGCGCACGGCTTCTTCAGCCTGATCGGCAACGTTGCGGATTGCCGCTTCGAGGCCGACGCTTTCGTCGTAGTTGAGGTCGATGATCGCCCGTTCGAAACCCGGGCGGTCGAGGTTCATCAGCGAGCGCCACTTGGCCGGGGAAATGACCGGCGAGCTGAGGATCACGCGCGAAGCGTGTTCCGGCGACTCCTGGAAAATGTTGCGCTCGGCACCGAGGCAGATTTCCAGCGACATCACGATCGCTTCACGCAGCGGATCGATCGGCGGGTTGGTGACCTGCGCGAACTGCTGACGGAAATAGTCGTACGGCGTACGCACGCGCTGCGACAGCACGGCCATCGGCGTGTCGTCGCCCATCGAGCCCACGGCTTCGTAGCCTTGCTCGCCGAGCGGACGCAGGACCTGATCGCGCTCTTCGAACGTGACCTGATACATCTTCATGTATTGCTTGAGCTGATCGACGTCGTAAAACGCCGAACCGTGGTCGTTGTCTTCCATGGTCGCCTGAATGCGCAGGGCGTTCTTGCGCAGCCATTGCTTGTACGGATGACGGGACTTCAGACGGTTGTCGATCGCGTCGGTGTCGAGGATCTGTCCGGTTTCGGTGTCCACCGCGAAGATCTGGCCAGGGCCGACACGGCCCTTGGCAATCACGTCTTCAGGCTTGTAGTCCCACACGCCGATTTCCGAGGCGAGGGTGATGAAACCGTTGGTGGTGGTGACCCAGCGCGCCGGACGCAGACCGTTACGGTCGAGCAGGCACACTGCGTAACGACCATCGGTCATGACCACGCCAGCCGGACCGTCCCACGGTTCCATGTGCATCGAGTTGTACTCGTAGAACGCACGCAGATCCGGGTCCATGGTTTCGACGTTCTGCCACGCTGGCGGAATGATCATCCGCACGCCACGGAACAGGTCGATGCCAC
This sequence comes from Pseudomonas sp. 43A, assembly GCF_013363935.1. Taxonomy (NCBI): domain Bacteria; kingdom Pseudomonadati; phylum Pseudomonadota; class Gammaproteobacteria; order Pseudomonadales; family Pseudomonadaceae; genus Pseudomonas; species Pseudomonas sp. 43A. Next base: position 745,021 of record NZ_CP054880.1, on the reverse strand, counting down.
CGGTGACCATCAACTCCAGCATGTTGTCCATGCTCGACGAGTCGGAACCGACACGGTTGACCAGCGGGCCGAGTTCTTCCAGATCCATCAGATCGTTGCTGAACTTGGTCCGACGGGCCTGCGCCCAGTTACGGTTACCGGTGATGGTGTTGATCTCGCCGTTGTGGGCGAGGAAGCGGAATGGCTGAGCCAGCGGCCATTTCGGCAGGGTGTTGGTGGAGAAGCGCTGGTGGAACACGCAGATTGCGGTTTGCAGGCGCTCGTCGCTCAGGTCTGGATAAAACGCGGCCAGATCAGCCGGCATCATCAGGCCTTTATAGATGATGGTCTTGTGCGAAAAGCTGCAGATGTAGTGGTCGGAGTCGACGGCGTTGGCCACCGACGAACGACGACGCGCGCTGAACAGCTTCACCGCCATGTCCTGATCGCTCAGGCCTTCGCCGCCGATGTACACCTGCTCGATCTGCGGCAGGCGTTCAAGGGCCAGGCGGCCGAGGACGCTGGTGTCGATTGGCACCTTGCGCCAGCCAATCAACTGCAGGCCTTCAGCGAGGATCTCGCGGTTCATGTTCTCGCGAGCGGCTTCGGCTTTGGCCGGATCCTGGTTGAAGAAGACCATGCCCACGGCATATTGCTTGGGCAATTCGACGCTGAAGGTTTCCTGGGCAATCGCGCGCAGGAACGCATCAGGCTTTTGAATCAGCAGACCGCAACCGTCACCGGTCTTGCCGTCGGCATTAATCCCACCGCGGTGGGTCATGCAGGTCAGGGCCTCGATGGCCGTTTGCAAAAGGGTATGACTGGGCTCGCCCTGCATATGGGCTATCAGGCCGAAACCGCAGTTATCCTTGAATTCATCTGGTTGGTACAGACCTGCTTTCATAGACACTTTCTCACCAGGCTGCCTCTTTTCGAGGCAAATTTCTTTTCAATTCAACCACTTGCATCCTGCGCCGAACGTACGCCGGCTTGGCGGGGGCAAAAGGGTGGTCATTGTACACAGCGACACAGAGGCTCACAAATTTGACGACGAAATGTCGCAAATACATGTCGCATTTGTGAAAGGTTTAAAGCGATCTGCTGTGCTAGTCAAAACTTTTTTAATTTTGACCGCAACGACTCAAAGACTACTGTGACGCAGACACCACAAGGCACGCGGCCCGTAAGGGCGGCGCGCACTCGTAGAAATTTTGAGGTGCTTGGAGAGGCGGCCTGGGTAAGGCCGCCGAATCTTCAGCGAGTTGTTGCCAGTTCCTGTTGGACGCTGGCGACAGTGCGAGGCCAAGGTTTACCAGCCTGAACCTTCGCTGGCAAGGCCTTGATGGCAGAAACGGCTGCATCACGATTGGCGAAGTTGCCGTAGGTGATCACGTAGAGAGGCTTGCCGTTGAGAACTTTCTTGAAATACCGGTACTCGCCGCCCTGCTCCTTGACGAAGCTTTGCGCGGCCGTTTCCGAACTGGTGCCGAGGATCTGCACCACGTAGTTGCTGGTTGGCTGACCGGCGTACCAGCTGCCACCGGCCGCTTTGGCGACGGTAACCGGCTTCTCGGCCGGTTTGGCCGCAGCAACAGGTTTGGCTGGTGCAGGAGCCGGTTTCGCCGCTGGCGCTGCCGGAGCAGGCTTGGCGGTGGCGACTTGGGTTGGCGCAGGAGTCGGTTTGGCCGCCGGAACTGGCACCGGTGTCGGCGCAGGACCTGCCGGAACACCTGCGGGTGGCGCCGAAGTGGTCACGGTTGGCGGTGTGGCGCTGGAGCCTTCCAGAGGCACACCGTCGTCGCCCTCGGTGATACCGCCAGCGGCTTCAGCCAACGGGCCGCGCATGACCGGTTGAGAGTTGCCGACCAACGGCAGCGGCATCGGCTGCGTATTACCGGCGAATTCGACGTTCGGTGCACCGCCATTGGCACCCTGTCCCAATGGCAACTGTGCCTGCTCATTGGCAGGAGCGCCGGTGGTTGGCGCCTTGTTGCGACCCGGCATCAACCAGGCGGCGGCGACCGCGACCACAACGACGGCGGAAATCGCCAATACGTGTTTCTTCGGCATGTTGAACCCCATACTTGGACGCTTGACCGCTGAGCGGCTGGCAATCATGACTTCGATCAGAGCATCGCGAGCGACCTGGTTGATATTGCCCGGCCAACCCTCGGCACTTTCGTGAATATCAGAGATCTGATCCGCGGTGAAAAGTTCGACACCCCGGCCGGCACCTTCGAGCCGTTGGTCGAGATACTCGCGGGTCTCTTCTTCGGTGTACGGCTGCAATTCGATGACGTGGAAACGTTCTTCCTCGAGGTGCAAAGCCTCGAGTTGAGCGATCAGCGACGACTCACCGAACAGGAACACATGCGGGCGACCTTCCGGTGCGCCGGCACCCAGCGCCATCAGCGCTTCGAGGGCGGATTCATCGAGCTGCTCGGCGTCATCCACCAGCAGATAGACTTCCTGACCGGTCAGTGCGAGTTGCACCACTTGATCGAGAATCGCGCCAACTTCGGCCTGAGCGACGTTCAGTGCCTGCGCAACCTGGCGCAGCACGCCAGCAGCATCGCCGGCGCCACGCGCGGAAACCACCACGCTTTGTACCGACTGCTTGTTGGTGCTGGCGACCAGCGCCTGACGCAGCAAGGTTTTGCCGCTGCCTTGCGGACCGGTGACCACAAGTAGCAATTGGCTGTAGCGCGCCAGATGATGCAATTGACCCAGCACCGGCTTGCGCTGGGCCGGGAAGAATTTGAAGCCCGGCACGCGCGGCGCGAACGGGTCATGACTTAACTGGAAGTGGCCGAGGAACGCCTCGTCGGCATGCAAACTAGTCATCGGAATCTTATTAACCTTTAAGCTGAGCCAGGGCGCGGTAATCCGCTCCCAGCGTGGCCTGTAGAACCTCATGCGGATAATCGTCGGTCACTACCGCTTCGCCCATCCGGCGCAGCAGCACCAGGCGCAGACGACCGTCGATCACTTTTTTGTCGATTGCCATGTGTTGAAGAAAATCGGCTTCGGTCATTTCCGTCGGCGGCACCACCGGCAGACCGGCTCGCTGGAACAGCCGAATGCCGCGATCACGCTCCGCGTCACTGATCCAGCCCAGACGGGCAGACATTTCCAGCGCCATCACCGTGCCAGCGGCGACCGCTTCCCCGTGCAACCAGACACCATAGCCCATGTGGGTCTCGATGGCGTGGCCGAAGGTGTGACCGAGGTTGAGCGTGGCGCGTACGCCGGTTTCTTTCTCATCGGCACCCACTACCGCAGCCTTGGCTGCGCAGGAGCGCTCGATGGCGTAAGTCAGGGCTTTCTGATCCAGCGCACGCAGGGCATAGACGTTGTCTTCAAGCCAGGTCAGGAACGGCTCATCGCAGATCAGGCCGTACTTGATAACTTCCGCCAAGCCGGCAGACAGCTCGCGCTCTGGCAGGGTTTTCAGGGACGCCGTATCAATCAGCACCACGTTCGGCTGGTAGAACGCGCCAACCATGTTTTTGCCCAGAGGATGGTTGATACCGGTCTTGCCGCCCACCGAAGAATCGACCTGAGACAGAAGGGTGGTAGGAATCTGGATGAAGTCGACGCCGCGCTGGTAACAGGCAGCAGCGAAACCGGCCATGTCGCCGATCACACCGCCGCCCAAGGCGATCACAGTGGTACGGCGGTCGTGACGTGCAGTCAGCAGACCGTCGAAGATCAGTTGCAGAGTTTCCCAGTTCTTGAAGGCTTCGCCGTCCGGCAACACCACCGAGATCACTGAGAACTGCGTCAGGCTGCGGGTCAGACGTTCGAGATAGAGCGGCGCAACGGTCTCGTTGGAGATGATTGCCACCTGCCGCCCATGGATGTGCGGAGCCAGCAGTTCGGGCTGATCCAACAAACCTTCGCCAATATGAATCGGGTAGCTGCGCTCGCCTAGATCGACCTTGAGTGTCTGCATGTGTCCCCACAGTGAAGATGGAAGCAGGCGTCCTGCCCTGAATTATTGGTTATCTGCGGCCTATAGCGGGTATGACGCCGCTCGCACGCCATCCGCCACAACCTCGACGGGCTGTGACAGGACGCCGAGGATAGCGCATTTCGAACGATGCTTTAACGGGGTGGAAGCTGCGCCAGACGATCAAGAATGTCGAGCACGACCATGCGGGGCGGCCGTTCGTCGGTTTCTACCACCAGATCGGCGATTTCCCGATAGAGCGGATCACGAATAGCCAGCAGGTCGCGCAGGGTTTTTTCCGGATTGGCCGTGCGCAGCAACGGTCGATTGCGGTCGCGCGATGTGCGTCCGACCTGCTGTTCGACGGAGGCGTGCAGGTACACCACTCGCCCGCCCTCATGCAGGGCCTTGCGATTGGCATCACGCATCACGGCGCCACCGCCGGTCGCCAACACCACGCCATCGAACGCGCACAGCTCGGCGATCATCGCCTGCTCACGGTCACGAAAGCCGGGTTCGCCTTCCTTGTCGAAGATCCACGGGATATTGGCGCCCGTGCGCAGCTCAATTTCCTTGTCGGAATCTTTGAACGGCAGGCGCAGCTCTTTGGCCAGTAACCGGCCGATGGTGCTTTTACCAGCACCCATCGGTCCTACAAGAATCAAATTTCGCACAGAATCAACGACTCACAGCAATCGCCTGGTTATTCATGATACGTGGTGTGAGAAATACCAGCAGCTCGGATTTTTTCTCCGAAACCACATCACGCCGGAAAAGGCGGCCAAGATACGGCACATCGCCAAGAAATGGCACCTTATCTACAACCTTGCTTTGAGTATTTGAGAAAACACCGCCAATCACGATGGTTTCGCCGTCGTTGACCAGCACTTTGGCGTTGACCTCGTTTTTCTTGATCGGCGGCACATCCTGCACTTTGTTCAGGTAATCCGGTTCGTCCTTGGTGACCTTGACCTCCATGATGATGCGGTTGTCTGGGGTAATCTGCGGGGTGACTTCCAATGACAGCGAGGCCTCCTTGAACGACACCGATGTCGCGCCGCTGGAACTGGCTTCCTGATACGGAATCTCGGTGCCCTTGAGGATTTTCGCGGTTTCCTTATCCGAGGTAACGACCTTGGGCTGCGAAACGATTTCACCGTTGCCGGTTTTCTCCATTGCCGTCAGCTCAAGATCGAGCAACACGTTGTCGGTGATGAAGGCGATACCGATCCCGGAAGTGTTGCCCACGGTACCCATGTCGACGAACGGCGAGTTGGTGCTGGTGCTGCCCGGCGTGCCGATGGTGGTCGATGTGCCGTTGCTCACGCCTGAAGTGTTCCAGTTGCCCTTGTTCTGGATCGAGCCGCCCCAGCGCACGCCCAGACTTTTGTCGTAATCGACGTTGGCCTCGACGATGCGCGCCTCGATCATTACCTGACGCACCGGAATATCCAGCTGCGCCACGATCCGCCGCAGTTCGTCGAGGCGATCCTGAGTCTGGTAGGCAATGATGTTATTGGTCCGCTCATCGACGGTGATCGAGCCACGCTCGTCGATTTTAGCCTCGGCACTGGTCACCGACTGGAACAACTTGGCGATGTCCGCAGCCTTGGCGTAATTCACTTGCAACAGTTCGCGGCGCAACGGCGCCAGTTCGGCGATCTGTTTCTGCGATTCCAGTTCCTGACGCTCGCGGGCAGCGATTTCATCGGCGGGAGCCACCAGCAGCACGTTGCCGATCTTGCGTTTATCCAGACCTTTGGTTTTCAGCACCAGATCCAGCGCCTGATCCCACGGCACGTTCTGCAGGCGTAAGGTGATGCCGCCCTGCACCGTGTCGCTGGCGACCAGGTTGAGGTTGGTGAAGTCAGCAATCAGTTGCAGCACCGAGCGCACATCAATGTCCTGGAAGTTCAGCGAGAGCTTTTCACCGACGTACGCCTGACGGTCGGCATTACGTTTCTGCAGGTCATCGACCGTCATCGGGCGGATGCTGACGGTTAGTTTGTTGTCGGTCTGGAAGGTGGAGTACTCGTAGGTGCCGCTGGGTTCGACAGTAATAACCGTGCGATCACCGCTCACCCCGGCATTGACGAACTGCACCGGAGTAGCAAAATCCTTGACGTCGAGGCGTACCCGCAACTTGTCTGGTAACTGCGTGCGGGTAAAGCTGAGGATGATCTTGCCGTCATGTTCCTGGATATCCGGAGCGATGGTCGGGTCGGACAGGTCGATGACCACGTTGCCCTCACCTGCCGTACCCCGCTGGAAATCCACGCCGCGAATGGTCCGGTTTTTCGGCACAAAGGCCTTGGCCGGTGCCGCAGCCGCTACCGCAGCGCGTGGTGTAACGGCTGCGACTCTCGGCGCCGCCGCCGGCGCGCCCTGCCCGACCACCACGAACAGATTGTTGCCCTCGACCCGCGTGTTGTAAGGCGCCAGTTGCGTGAGGCTGACGATCAGCCGCGTGCGGTCCTTGGCTTCGACTACCGTGGCGGTGCGTGCATTGCCGCTGCCCAGATCAAGGTTCTTGCTGGCCAACTGGCTGGCAACACCGGGCAAATCCAGGGCGATCCGCGCCGGCGATTCGGTGGTGTAGCCCTTGGGCTGTGGCGGTGGGCCGTCGAACGACAACTTCAGCTCGACGCGATCACCCGGCAACGCCGCCACGTCGAGCGTCTTCAGATTGGCCGCGAATACCATCGGCGACATCAGCGCTATCCATAGCGAAAAACCGAGGGTGGAGAAAATCCTGTTCATTGTTCGACTTCCACTATGAGTGCTCTTTCAAAGGAATGGTGCGCGGGCGCTCCAGCCAGGCGCCCTGGCCGTCCGGCACGATTTCGACCACGTCGACCTGTGTTGCGCTGATCGCGACAATGCGACCGTCGTTGCGCCCCAGGTAATCGCCGACCTTTAACCGATGTACGCCGCCAGCACCGCGCAACAACGCAAAGGAGCCGGAAACATTGGAGATCGTGCCGACCATCTCGAACTGCTCGATGTTGAAACCTTCGAGGTATTGCTTGACCCGGTTGGGGTCCGGTTTGACGTTGCGCGAGCCATGTTTCTGCCCAGCCAGATCGACGCGCACCTGGCGCGAGAACGGACTGCGCAGGTTGGCAGCGCTGTAAGTGAATGTTGGGTAAGACCGAAATGTCGGGGTTGGTTCAATCTTGCCCGCCGGGCGCAGGCGCACTTCGTTCATGTAAGCGTCGAGATCGCTGAAGTCATCGCTGCCACCACAACCGTTCAACGCAAGCAGCGTCATCGACAACGCGATGTAACGAATCGGGGTCATTTCTGCAGCCCCTTGTCGTTATAGCGATAGGTCTTGGCAAGGATGCTCATGCGCAGCTTCGGCCCACCCTCTTTATCGGCAGGAGCGAGTTCGAAGTCATGCAAGGTAACGATGCGCGGGAGCCCCGCCACGCCACTGACGAAGGTAGCAAGGTCGTGATAGGCGCCGGTGACGGTGATCTGGATCGGCAGTTCGATATAAAACTGCTGGGTGACCTCCGGCAGCAGTTTGATCTCTTCGAACTCCAGGCCGCTGCCCAGACCGGTGCGGGTGATGTCTTCGAGCAGGCCCGGCACTTCGGTATCACTGGGCAATTGTCGCAGCAACACGCCGAAGGTGTTTTCCATCTCCTTCATTTGTTGGGTGTACAGCTCAAGGTTGGCTGAAAGACGCGCCTTGCTGGCGAACTGCTCCTTGAGCGTGGCCTCTTCTTCGCGCTTGGCCTCCAGTTGGCTCTCCACATCACTGATAAAAAAGTTATAGCCGAGCGCCAATACCAGCACCATCAACAGCGCCCCGGCGATGGCTTTGACTGCCGCTGGCCACGAGCCGATATTGCTCGTATCGAGGTCGTTGAAATCGATGTCGCGCAGACTTTCCAGCCATTCGGACGGCTTCATTGCTCGTCCTCCACGGTGCGTGGCTGGGTCTGCCGCACGGTCAGCTCAAACGTGTTGGCCTGATCCACTTGACCTGCGGTCGTCGCTTTCACCTCATTGAGGCTCGGCGCGTCGAACCAGTCGGAGGCATCCAGATTGCGCATCAGCTCGGAGACCCGGTTGTTCGATTCTGCGGCGCCACTGATAGACAGAGTCTTGCCAACCATCTTCACGTCGGTGAAATACACTCCGTCCGGCAGCGTGCGTGCCAGTTGATCGAAGATCCGCCCGCTGATCTGCCGGTTGCCCTGCAAGTCCTGGATGATGCGCATGCGTTCGACCAGTTGCTGACGGCGCGCCTTGAGATCGCTGATCTGTTTGATCCGTTCGTCGACCACAGCGATCTGCTTGCCGATGTAGTCGTTGCGCGCCACTTGCCGCTCGATGGCCGCACTGATGACCTGATCGGCAATCAGCACTGCGCCGACCGAGCCGACCACCACGCCGATCAAGGCCAGCAGGAAGCGTTTGCGCCGTTCTTCGCGGCGCTCTTCGCGCCAGGGCAGGAGGTTGATCCGCGCCATCAGTCGAAACTCCTGAGCGCGAGCCCACAGGCGATCATCAGCGCCGGCGCATCGCTGGCCAGCGCGCCAGCGTTGACCTTGCTGCTCAAGGCCATGTTGGCAAACGGGTTGGCCACTTGCGTCGGCGTGTTCAGGCGCTGCTCGATCAGCCTATCCAGCCCGGGTACCGACGCCGTGCCGCCAGCCAGCAGAATGTGGTCGACGGCGTTGTATTGCCCGGAAGCGAAGAAGAACTGCAATGAACGTGAGACCTGCTGCACCAGCGCCTCACGAAACGGCTGCAAGACCTCGCTGATGTAATCGTCGGGCAGACCGCCCTGCTTTTTCGCCAACCCTGCCTGCTCGAGGGTCAGGCCATAACGACGCTGGATTTCCTCGGTCAATTGCCGACCGCCGAACAATTGCTCGCGGGTGTAGATGATCTTGCCGTTGTGCAGGACGCTGAGGGTGGTCATGGTCGCGCCGATGTCGACCACCGCCACGGTCAGACGCTCCTGAGAGGCCGCCAGTTGCGTTGCGAGCAAGCCGAACGAGCGCTCCAGTGCATAGGCCTCGACATCGACTACCCGCGCGGTCAGCCCGGCGAGAGCCAGCGCCGCTTCACGGACTTCGACGTTTTCCTTGCGACAGGCGGCGAGCAACACGTTCACCCGCTCGGGGTTGCGCGGTGATAAGCCCTGGACTTCGAAATCGATAGCGACTTCGTCCAGCGGATAGGGAATGTATTGGTCCGCTTCGATCTTGAGCTGGTTTTCCAGTTCGTCGTCGGACAGCCCGGCGTCCATTTCGATGACTTTGGTTATCACGGCGGAACCGGCCACCGCGACCGCCACGCTCTTGAGCCCGGTGCGCGCCTTGACCAGCACACGGCTCAGGGCCTGACCGACGCCTTCAAGTTCGGCAATGTTCTTTTCGACCACGGCGTTGACCGGCAACGGCTCTACCGCGTACGCCTCGACCCGGTAGCGATCACCCTGACGGCTCAGTTCCAGCAGCTTCACTGACGTGGAGCTGATGTCGATCCCCAGTAACGTATTGGCTTTTTTATTGAAGAGTCCCAGCACTACCAATTCCCTATGACTTTCCGTGAGTTACGGACTCTGTAATACGCATTGCGTTCCTTCACCCCGTCTTGACAGAAGCGCAAATGACGCCCCCAACAGAAAAGTGCTTATAATGCCCAGCGTTTTTTTCTGCTTTTTACTGCAAGCGCGGATGGTTCTGTGTGTAGCCGGAGCCCCGTCGCCAAATTCATTCTTTGCCCTGGATGTCCAAACGCCTTGATTCGTCTGCTGAAATTTTTCGGTTGGTCCATCGTCGCCGTTTTCTGCGGACTGCTTTTAGGTCTCAGCGGCGCGTTTCTTTACCTTAGTCCGGGTTTGCCGTCTGTGGAGGCTCTGCGAAGCATTCAGTTGCAGATTCCGTTGCGGGTCTACTCCAGCGACAACAAGTTGATCGCAGAATTTGGCGAAATGCGCCGCACACCGATCCGTTTCGCCGACATTCCCCCCAATTTCATTAATGCGTTACTAAGTGCTGAAGACGACAATTTCGCCAACCACTATGGCGTCGACCCGAGCAGCCTGATGCGCGCCGCGACGCAACTGGTAAAAAGCGGACACATTCAGTCTGGCGGCAGCACCATCACCATGCAGGTGGCGAAGAACTTCTTCCTGACCAGCGAACGCAGCTTCTCGCGCAAAACCACCGAAATTCTCTTGGCCCTGCAGATCGAGCGGCAGTTGACCAAGGACGAAATCCTTGAGCTGTACGTGAACAAGATCTATCTGGGCAACCGCGCTTACGGTATCGAAGCGGCGGCGCAGGTGTATTACGGCAAGTCGATCCGCGATGTCAGCCTGGCGCAGATGGCGATGATCGCAGGCCTGCCGAAAGCGCCGTCGCGCTTCAACCCGTTGGCCAACCCGGCGCGCAGTAAAGAACGTCGCGACTGGATCCTCGGGCGCATGTACAAGCTCGGCAAGATCACCGAAGCGGATTACACCGCCGCGATCAACGAACCGCTGAACGCCAGCTATCACGTGCCGACCCCGGAAGTGAACGCGCCGTACATTGCCGAAATGGCCCGTGCCGAAATGGTCGGCCGTTATGGCAGCGATGCTTACACCGAAGGTTTCCGCGTCACCACCACGGTGCCGAGCAACCTGCAGGAAATGGCCAACACCGCGCTGCACGAAGGTTTGATGACCTACGACCAGCGCCACGGCTACCGTGGCCCCGAGTCGCGCCTGCCGGGCAAGACCCGCGAAGCCTGGGCCAGCGAACTGACCAAACAACGCACTATCAGCAGCCTTGAGCCGGCCATCGTCACTCAGGTCGACAAGAACGGCCTGCAAGTGCTGACCCGCACCGGTGAAGAACACGTCGCCTGGGACACCATGAAATGGGCGCGCCCATTTCTCAACACCAACAGCATGGGCGCCAACCCGCGCCAGCCGTCGGATGTCGCGCAGGTCGGCGATCTGGTTCGCGTACAGCGCCAAAAAGACAATTCGTTGAAGTTCAGCCAGATTCCGCAGGCGCAAGGTGCGCTGGTGTCGCTGGATCCGCAGAACGGTGCGATTCGCTCGCTGGTCGGCGGTTTCGCCTTTGAGCAAAGCAACTACAACCGCGCGATGCAGGCCAAGCGTCAGCCGGGTTCGAGCTTCAAGCCGTTCGTCTACAGTGCTGCGCTGGATAGCGGCTACACCGCGGCCACGTTGGTCAACGACGCACCGATCGTGTTCGTCGACGAATACCTGGACAAGGTCTGGCGCCCGAAGAACGACACCAATACCTTCCTCGGCCCGATCCGCTTGCGTGAGGCGCTGTACAAGTCGCGTAACCTCGTATCGATCCGCTTGCTGCAAGCGATGGGCGTAGGCAAGACCATCGACTACATCACTCGCTTTGGTTTCAACAAGCAGGACCTGCCGCCAAACCTCTCGCTGGCGCTGGGTACCGCAACGCTGACGCCGATGGAGATTGCCACCGGTTGGAGCACGTTCGCCAACGGCGGTTACAAGATCACCCCGTACATCATCGACAAGATCGAAAGCCGCAACGGCGACACGTTGTTCGTTGCCAACCCGCCAACCGTGCCTCAGGGTGGTTCGGCGACGGACGGTATCGCTGCGCCGAGCACTGAGTCGTTCACGGTCAATGCCGCGCCGGTTCCGGGTGAAGCGCCGGGCAACGCTGCCGTACCGCAAGCGCCAGCCGTGGCCGAGCGCATTGTCGATGGCCGTACCACTTACATCCTCAACAGCATGTTGCAGGACGTGATCAAGCTCGGCACCGGCCGTCGCGCATTGGCCATGGGCCGCAGCGATATCGCCGGTAAAACCGGTACCACCAACGAATCGAAAGATGCGTGGTTCTCCGGGTACAACGCCGATTACGTGACCACGGTGTGGACTGGCTTCGACCAGCCGGAAAGCCTCGGTCGCCGTGAATTCGGCGGTACTGTGGCGCTGCCGATCTGGATGAATTACATGTCGGCTGCGCTGAAGGACAAGCCGCCGCACGTGCAGCCTGAGCCGGAAGGCTTGCTGAGTCTGCGCGTGGATCCGGTCAGTGGCCGTGCGGCGACGCCGAGCACGCCGGGCGCGTACTTCGAACTGTTCAAGTCTGAAGACACGCCGCCGTCGGTGAATGAACTGGGCAACGGCACCGCACCGGGCAGCCCACTGCCGGCGGATGAGCAGGCGCCGATCGATTTGTTCTGATCCGCTGACAATGAAAAGCCCCGCCTTCGCGTGAAGTGCGGGGCTTTTTATTGCCTGAGGATCAAGAGCCACCCTCACCCTAACCCTCTCCCGGAGGGAGAGGGGACTGACCGTGGGAAATTCGCGAGATACGTCGACCTGAAAGCGCATCAGCGCCTATAGATTCAACACAACACTTTCAGGTCGGCGTCACTCTCCAGCATCCCCCAATCAGTCCCCTCTCCCCCTGGGAGAGGGTTAGGGTGAGGGCCCTTGTTGATATGAAATGCGATCCTGAAAATTCCCAAAAACAAAAAAGCCCCGACTCTCACGAGCCGGGGCTTCTGTTTGAAGCGCTACAACGACTTAGCCGTTGAACACGTCATCCACGCTTTTCAGCGGGTAGTTCTTCGGATACGGCAGGGTCGCCACACCGGTCTCGATTGCGGCTTTGGCCACAGCGTCGGAGATCAGGGTGATCAGGCGCTTGTCCATTGGCTTCGGAATGATGTACTCACGACCGAATTCCAGCGGAGCACCACCGTAAGCGTCACAAACGTCCTGAGGAACAGGCAGCTTGGCCAGTTCACGCAGGGCGTTGGCGGCAGCCACTTTCATCTCTTCGTTGATGCGCTTGGCGCGAACGTCCAGAGCACCACGGAAGATGAACGGGAAGCCCAGTACGTTGTTGACCTGGTTCGGGTAGTCGGAACGGCCGGTGGCCATGATCACGTCGCTACGGGTAGCGTGCGCCAGTTCCGGGGAGATTTCCGGGTCCGGGTTCGAGCAGGCGAACACGATCGGGTTCGGTGCCATCGACAGCAGGCCTTCAGCGCTCAGCAGGTTCGGGCCGGACAGACCGACGAACACGTCAGCGCCTGCCAGTGCGTCAGCCAGGCTGCGCTTGTCGGTAGCGTGAGCGAATACCGCTTTGTACTGGTTCAGGTCGTCACGGCCGGAGTGGATCACGCCGGTACGGTCAACCATGAAGATGTTTTCGATGCGAGCGCCCATGCTCACCAGCAATTTCATGCAGGAGATGGCCGCAGCGCCAGCGCCCAGGCAAACAATCTTGGCGTCCGGCAGGGTTTTGCCAGCGATTTCCAAGGCGTTGATCATGCCCGCAGCGGTCACGATCGCGGTGCCGTGCTGGTCATCGTGGAACACCGGAATGTCGCACTGCTCGATCAGAGCACGTTCGATCTCAAAGCACTCAGGCGCCTTGATGTCTTCCAGGTTGATGCCACCGAAGGTGATGGAGATGCGTTTTACGGTGTCGATGAAGGCTTGCGGGCTTTCGGAGTCGACTTCGATGTCGAAAACGTCGATGCCGGCGAAGCGCTTGAACAGTACGCCTTTACCTTCCATCACTGGCTTGGAAGCCAATGGGCCGAGGTTGCCCAGGCCGAGAATCGCGGTGCCATCGGAAATGACTGCAACCAGGTTGCCCTTGCCGGTGTATTTGTAGGCCAGTTCAGGATCGCGAGCGATCTCACGCACTGGTTCAGCTACGCCGGGGCTGTAGGCCAGCGACAAGTCGCGAGCGGTAGCAGTGGCCTTGGTGAGCTCGACACTCAGCTTCCCTGGACGAGGATTGGCATGATATTCGAGAGCGGCAGTTTTCAGATCAGACATTTTGGCATTCCGCTTTTTACTGTTGGACAGACTGGTCAGCGAGGATACGCGCCTCGCAAAGTCCCCACAAGACTGAGCAGTCACCCCTGTCAAGCGCCCTGCCCTACGACTTTGGGCCAAGAGCCACGGCGCACAAGGGCTTGACTGTTCACAATCGACAGAAAAAATGTCTACAATTTTTCTTCAGCGCGGCGTTTGCAACATTGAAGGATCCGTCAGCGGAAGTAGCCAGCGTGACTGACCGGATTGCAATCCGCCGCGCCGCGAACGATCAACGATCCAGCCGCGAGCCTCGATCTGCTTGCCTTTCAGCGCTTGCAAACGGACATTGTCGAATTGTCCGACCAGATTGGGTGCAACGCGCAATACAAGCGCATCCTGCAACTCGATCCAGATTCCGCCACGATTGCGCTGAACCTTGCTCACACGCCCACTGATCACGGCGAAACCCGAGCGCTGGATCTGCTCCGCTTTCAGTACAGGCGATTGCCGCCAGAGGCCCAGCCCGGCCTTTCGCGCACTGCGTTCGGCGGCCTGCTGGCAGGCAACAAGATCGACATTCGGCGCGACCGCGACCTGGAAACCGAGGCCATCGGCGAGCATTTGCGCTTCGAGATTGGCGCCGCTGGCGCTGTAAATATGCGCGAGCGTACGCCCGTAATGGTCTTTTGCCTGCTTGCCAGGCAGCAAACCGACGCGTCCGCCACTGGCATCGACCAGCGCTTGCAGGCGTTTGCGTGCCGCTACGGCAAACGGTTCGTCGCTGCGACCCTGCTTGCCCAGCTCAGGCGTGTTGAGACCGATCATCCGCACGCTGCGACCATCGCTCAGACGCAGCGTGTCGCCATCGACCACACGCTGTACCGTGACGCTGGCCAGTCCCGCAGGCGCCGGGCAGAAGGCCTGCACGCCGGTTAGCCAAATCGCGGACACAAAAAAGGCGCCCGCGAGGGACGCCTTTTTCAGCAACGAGGAAAAGCCCACCGGGCCCTTCAACCTTACTCTGCAGCAGCAGGTTTCTTGCCGAAAGCACCGAAACGGTCTGCGAAGCGCTGAACGCGGCCGCCAGTGTCCAGAGTCTTCTGCTTACCGGTGTAGAACGGGTGGCATTCGTTGCAAACGTCGATTGGCAGAGCTTTGCCGAAAGTCGAACGAGTTTCGAACTTGTTGCCACAGCTGCAGGTAACAGCGATGACTGGGTAATTCGGGTGGATATCAGCTTTCATGGTGTCTTCCTCAGCTAGCGTGCCGCCACCCAACACTATTGTTGAATACCGCACGTAATTAGGCCGCGGATTCTACCAGACCTTTTCAAACACGCAAGCTGTCACCGAGACCGACCGTCTGCTAGGCTCCCGACCTTGAACGCATTCCTCTGTGGGAGCGAGCTTGCTCGCGAATGCGTTGTGTCAGTCAATGTTCAAGCGCCTGATACACCGCCTTCGCGAGCAAGCTCGCTCCCACAATTGATCTGCGCTCAGCCCTTATTTTGCGTTTATCGAGATCCCCCCGCGTGCCCGACGCCATTCTGCGCCTAGCCCTGCCTTCACCCTTGCGCCGCCTGTTCGACTATCGAGCCCCGGCCGGCGTGCTGCGTGAACAATTGCAGCCGGGCATGCGCCTGCGGGTACCGTTCGGTCGGCGCGAGATGATCGGGATTCTGGTCGAGGTCACCGACACCAGCGAAGTGCCGGTGGAGAAACTCAAACCGGCGCTGGCCTTGCTCGATGCGACGCCGCCGCTGCCGCCAGCGCTGTTCAAGCTCTGCCTGTGGACGTCGCAGTATTATCAGCACAGCCTCGGCGACACCCTGAGCTGGGCGTTGCCGGTGCTGTTGCGCCAAGGCGAACTGGCCGAAGCCCGGCAAGAGCGTTTCTGGTCCGCCGTCCCCGGCGCCAGCCTTGAAGATCCACGCATCGCCCGCGCGCCGCGCCAGCGTGAAGCACTCGCGACGCTGGCCCAGCACCCGCACGGCGTCGCCCATCAGTTGCTGAGCAAACTGATGTTGAGCAAAGACAGTCTCGATCTGCTGCTGGCCAAAGGTCTGGTGCAAGTCGAGATCCGCCGCCACGCACCGGGCGCGCGTCACGAACACTGGCTGGCGCAACCGGAATTGCCGCTGAACACCGAACAACGCGCCGCGTACGAAGCGATCCGCGCCGGTTTCGACAGTTATCATGCGTTCCTGCTGGCCGGGGTCACCGGCAGCGGCAAGACCGAAGTCTATTTGCAACTGATCCGCGAAACCCTCGAAGCCGGCAAGCAGGCCTTGGTACTGATCCCGGAGATCAACCTCGGCCCGCAGACCCTGGCGCGCTTCGAGCAACGCTTCAACGCGCGGATCGCCCTGCTGCACTCGGCGGTCAATGACCGCGAGCGCCTCGACGCCTGGCTCGCAGCGCGCGATGGCGAGGCCGACATTATTATCGGCACCCGCTCGGCGCTGTTCACGCCGATGAAGAACCCCGGGCTGATCATCATCGATGAAGAGCACGACGGCTCTTATAAACAGCAGGAAGGGCTGCGTTACCACGCCCGTGATCTGGCGCTGGTGCGCGCGCGGCAGGAAAACATCCCGATCGTGCTCGGCTCCGCCACGCCATCGCTGGAAAGCCTGCACAACGCCTACACCGGTCGCTATGGCTTGCTACGCCTGAATGAACGCGCGGGCGGCGCCAAGCAGCCGCGCTTCCTGCGTCTGGATGTGAAAAGCCGTCCACTGGACAGTGGGATTTCCGGGCCGATGCAGCAAGCCATCGGTCAGACGCTGGCGAATGGGCAACAGGTGTTGGTGTTCCTCAACCGTCGCGGCTTTGCGCCAACGTTGCTCTGCCACGACTGCGGCTGGATGTCCGAGTGTTCACGTTGCGATGCGCGGATGACCGTGCACCAGCGTTACGGCGAATTGCGCTGCCACCATTGTGGCTACGTCGAGCGCACGCCGCGCCAATGTCCGAAGTGCAACAAGGTTGATTTGCGGCCCGTGGGTGCTGGCACCGAGCGCGCCGAAGAGCGATTGGCAATCCTGTTCCCCGATTATCCGGTGCTGCGCGTCGACCGCGACAGCACGTCACGCAAAGACGCGATGAATCAACTGTTCGCGACGATCCAGAAGGGCCAGCCGTGCATTCTGGTCGGCACGCAAATGTTGGCCAAAGGGCACCACTTTCCACGGGTGACGCTGGTGTCGATCCTCGATGCTGACGGCGGCTTGTTCTCCGGTGACTTCCGCGCCAGCGAGCGCATGGCGCAGTTGATCGTGCAGGTGGCCGGGCGCGCCGGGCGAGCCGAAGAACCGGGCAAGGTGATTATCCAGACCCACCTCGCCGACCATCCTTTATTGGTGCAACTCACCGAACAAGGCTATTTCGCCTTTGCCGAGCAGGCCTTGAGCGAGCGCCGGGCCGCCGGACTGCCGCCGTTTGCGCATCTGGCGCTGTTGCGTGCCGAAGCGCACAAGCCGGGGCAGGCGGAAGGTTTTCTTGATGAGGCGTGCAGCGAGGCCGAACGCTTGCTGGCCGAGCAGAGTCTGAGCGGGATTGAATTGCTCGGGCCGGTGCCGGCGCCCATGGAGCGGCGCGCCGGGCGTTATCGCGCACAGTTGTTGTTGCAGGCGACAGCGCGGGCGCCGTTGCACCGGTTGCTGGCGAGCTGGTTGCTGGTGCTTGAGCAAATGCCGAGTGGGCGGGCGGTGCGTTGGTCGCTGGATGTCGACCCTGTAGATTTGTATTGATAGAAAGATCGCCGTCGCGAGCAGGCTCGCTCCTACAGGGATTGCACCGACCTCGTTCGCGAAAGTGATCTATTTGTCACCGCACATCCACATCCTGCCTGCTAAGGTTGGCAAGCCCGTCTTCGCAACGGATAATGCCCAGTTTTTCCACCCGCGCATCGATGCGCCCGCCGCGCTTGCGGTCGAAAGAGAAGACCATGAAAGACACCATTCGCCAGCTGATCCAACAAGCCCTCACCCAACTCGTCAACGAAGGTGTGTTGCCTGAAGGCCTGACGCCGGCGATCCAGGTGGAGAACGCCCGCGACAAGACGCACGGCGACTTCGCCAGCAACATCGCCATGATGCTGGCCAAGCCTGCGGGCATGAAGCCACGCGATCTGGCGGAAAAAATCATCGCCGCGCTGCCGGCTGACGAGAACGTCACCAAGGCCGAAATCGCCGGCCCGGGCTTCATCAACTTCTTCCAGAACACTCAGGCGCTGGCCTCGCGTCTCGACGCTGCATTGGCTGATGCCCATGTTGGCGTACGCAAGGCAGGCCCGGCGCAGCGCACCGTGGTCGACCTGTCGGCACCGAACCTGGCCAAAGAGATGCACGTCGGCCACTTGCGCTCGACGATCATCGGCGACGGCGTGGCCCGTGTTCTTGAATTCCTCGGCGACGAAGTGATCCGTCAGAACCACGTCGGCGACTGGGGCACCCAGTTCGGCATGCTGATGGCGTATCTGCAGGAAAACCCGATCACCAGCGACGAGCTGTCTGACCTGGAAAACTTCTACCGCGCCGCCAAGCAGCGTTTCGACGAATCCGCAGAATTCGCCGACCGCGCCCGTGGTCTGGTGGTCAAGCTGCAGGCCGGCGATGCCGAGTGCCTGGCGCTGTGGACCAAGTTCAAGGACATCTCGCTGTCGCACTGCCAGAAGATCTACGAACTGCTCAACGTCAAACTGACCATGGCCGACGTGATGGGCGAAAGCGCCTACAACGACGACCTGATCAACGTGGTCAACGATCTGAAAGCCGCTGGCATGCTGGTCGAGAGCAACGGCGCCCAATGCGTGTTCCTCGACGAGTTCAAGAACGCCGACGGCGACCCGCTGCCGGTGATCATCGTCAAGGCTGACGGCGGTTACCTGTACGCCACCACTGACTTGGCCGCCGTGCGCTACCGCAGCGGCAAACTGAAAGCCGATCGCGCGCTGTACTTCGTCGATCAGCGTCAGGCCCTGCACTTCCAGCAAGTGTTCGCCGTAGCGCGCAAGGCCGGTTTCGTCACCCATCCGATGGAAATGGAACACATGGGCTTCGGCACCATGAACGGTGCCGACGGCCGTCCGTTCAAGACCCGTGACGGCGGCACCGTGAAGCTGATCGATCTGCTGACCGAAGCGCAGGAACGCGCCTACAGCCTGGTGAAAGAGAAGAACCCGGAGCTGGCCGAAGACGAACTGCGCAACATCGCCAAAGTCGTCGGCATCGGCGCGGTGAAGTACGCCGACCTGTCGAAGCACCGCACCAGCGACTACAGCTTCAACTTCGACCTGATGCTGAACTTCGAAGGCAATACCGCGCCGTACCTGCTGTACGCCTACACCCGCGTCGCCGGTGTGTTCCGCAAACTGGGCAAGGACTTCAGCGAAGTCGATGGCCAGATCGTCCTGGAAGCGGCGCACGAACAAGAGCTGGCGGCAAAACTGGCGCAGTTCGGCGAAGTGCTGAACAACGTGTCCGACAAAGGCACGCCGCACATTCTCTGCACTTACCTGTACGACGTTGCCGGCCTGTTCTCCAGCTTCTACGAGAACTGCCCGATCCTCGCCGCCGAGACCCCGGCCCAGATGCAGAG
This sequence comes from Pseudomonas sp. 43A, assembly GCF_013363935.1. NCBI lineage: Bacteria > Pseudomonadati > Pseudomonadota > Gammaproteobacteria > Pseudomonadales > Pseudomonadaceae > Pseudomonas > Pseudomonas sp. 43A. Next base: position 725,682 of record NZ_CP054880.1, on the reverse strand, counting down.
CCGTCTGCGCCTGGCCGCGCTGACCGGTCGCACCCTCAAGCAAGGCCTGGAGCTGTTGGGTCTGGAAACTCTGGAGCGTATGTAAGTTGGCTGCCAAGAAAAAACCTGCACCCAAGCGTGGCGCCAGCCGTTACCAAGCTCCTGCGAAGCAACCGATTCCGGGCTGGCTGTGGATGGCCATCGGCCTCACGGTCGGCGCGTTCATCGTGTTTCTGATGAAGCTGGAGCCGGGCAAGGGCAGCGACACGGTCAAGCGTGAGAAGGTCGAGCAGGCGCAACAGCAGAAAGCGTCGAAGATCGCCGAGGCCAACAAGACCCCGCCGAGCCCGACGCAACCGGTGAAGCCGAAGTACGACTTCTACACCCTGTTGCCGGAATCGGAAGTGATCGTGCCGCCGGACGCCGTGCCGGAGAAGACCTTGCCGACGCCGCAAGTGCCGGCCATCCCGACCACGCCGGTGACCCCGGCGGAAGCGGCGAAGATCGACACCGCGCGCGCGCAGGCAGCCCTGGCCGGGATTACCCCGCCGCCAGCGCCACCAGTGAGCAAAGCGGCGCCGGTGACCAAGTTCTTCCTCCAGGCCGGCTCGTTCCGCAAGGAAACCGATGCCGATAAAGTCCGCGCGCAGATCATTCTGCTCGGTCAGGCGGTGGCGGTTGAGTCCGGCACGGTGAAGGATGAAACCTGGTATCGCGTTTTGGTCGGCCCGTTCAGCAACCGCGAACAGCTGACTACTGCGCAGAAACAACTGGCTGGCGCAGGCTTCAGCAATCTGTTGTTACAACAACGCCAGAGCCGCTGATTTCGTCAGTAGCACCGCGTCATCGTTCTTCGCGAGCAGGCTCGCTCCCACAGGATATGCGCTAATCCTGTGGGAGCGAGCTTGCTCGCGAAGGCGTCATAACCAGCACCACAAAATTCTGATCTGCCCTGCGCCGTTCGTCCCTCCGCACCCTCCCCGGTTGAAATCCTCTCCAGCACCCCCATATGAATGGGCATAAGGCACTTTCGCCCCGCTGTGTGGAGACTCTTCCCTTGACCACCATCGTTTCAGTCCGCCGTCACGGCAAAGTCGTCATGGGCGGCGACGGCCAGGTTTCTCTCGGCAATACCGTGATGAAAGGCAACGCGAAAAAAGTCCGTCGCCTGTACCACGGCCAGGTCATCGCCGGTTTTGCCGGTGCCACCGCCGACGCCTTTACCCTCTTCGAACGTTTCGAAGGCCAACTTGAAAAACATCAGGGCCACCTGGTGCGCGCCGCTGTCGAACTCGCCAAAGAATGGCGCACCGACCGCTCCCTGAGCCGCCTCGAAGCGATGCTCGCGGTCGCCAACAAAGATGCTTCGCTGATCATCACCGGCAACGGTGACGTGGTCGAACCCGAAGACGGCCTGATCGCCATGGGTTCCGGCGGCGGCTATGCTCAGGCTGCGGCCAGCGCCCTGCTGAAAAAGACCGACCTGTCGGCCCGCGAAATCGTCGAAACCGCCCTTGGCATCGCCGGCGACATCTGTGTATTCACCAACCACACTCAGACCATTGAGGAGCAGGATCTCGCTGAATAAGCCTGACGCGGCCCTGTGCCACGGCTTGTTTCTGCTTGAGGACCGTCAATTATTATGTCCATGACTCCCCGCGAAATCGTCCACGAACTCAACCGCCACATCATCGGCCAGGACGATGCCAAGCGCGCCGTCGCGATTGCCCTGCGCAACCGCTGGCGCCGCATGCAGCTGCCTGAAGAGCTGCGCGTTGAAGTGACCCCGAAGAACATCCTGATGATCGGCCCGACCGGTGTCGGTAAAACCGAGATCGCCCGTCGTCTGGCGAAACTGGCCAACGCGCCGTTCATCAAGGTCGAAGCGACCAAGTTCACCGAAGTCGGCTACGTTGGTCGTGACGTCGAATCGATCATCCGTGATCTGGCCGACGCCGCGATCAAGATGCTCCGTGAGCAGGAAATGACCCGTGTTCGCCATCGCGCCGAAGACGCTGCCGAGGATCGTATCCTCGACGCACTGCTGCCGCCGGCCCGCATGGGCTTCAGCAATGAAGAAGCGCCGAGCAGCGATTCCAACACCCGTCAGCTGTTCCGCAAGCGCCTGCGCGAAGGTCAGCTGGACGACAAGGAAATCGAGATCGAAGTCGCTGAAGTTGCCGGCATCGAAATCGCCACGCCGCCCGGCATGGAAGAGATGACCAACCAGTTGCAGTCGCTGTTCGCCAACATGGGCAAGGGCAAGAAGAAGGCGCGCAAGCTCAAGGTCAAAGAAGCGCTGAAGCTGGTGCGCGACGAAGAAGCCGGGCGTCTGGTCAACGAAGAAGAGCTGAAGGCCAAGGCGCTGGAAGCCGTTGAACAGCACGGCATCGTGTTCATCGACGAAATCGACAAAGTCGCCAAGCGCGGTAACGTCGGTGGCGCGGATGTGTCCCGTGAAGGCGTACAGCGCGACCTGCTGCCGCTTATCGAAGGCTGCACCGTCAACACCAAACTGGGCATGGTCAAGACTGACCACATCCTGTTCATCGCGTCCGGTGCGTTCCACCTGAGCAAGCCGAGCGATCTGGTGCCTGAGTTGCAAGGTCGCCTGCCGATCCGCGTTGAACTCAAAGCGCTGAGCCCGTCGGACTTCGAACGCATCCTCAGCGAACCGCATGCCTCGCTCACCGAGCAATACTGCGCGCTGCTGAAAACCGAAGGCCTGAACATCCAGTTCCAGCCCGAAGGCATCAAGCGTCTGGCGGAGATCGCCTGGCAGGTCAACGAGAAGACCGAGAACATCGGTGCCCGTCGCTTGCACACGCTGCTGGAGCGTCTGCTCGAAGAGGTGTCGTTCAGCGCCGGCGATCTGGCCAGCTCCCACGATGAGAAGCCGATTCTGATCGACGCCGAATACGTCAACAGCCACCTCGGCGAATTGGCGCAGAACGAAGACCTGTCCCGTTATATCCTGTAAGCCATACTTACAGCAGTAGCGGACCCTGTGGGAGCGAGCTTGCTCGCGAAGAGGCCGTGTCAGTCGACATCAGTGTTGTCTGACACACCGCTTTCGCGAGCAAGCTCGCTCCCACATTTGCTCAAGGGTCGCCCACACATCGGACGCCAGCCCATGACTCAAATCCCCACCGACATCAAACTGCACAAGGCCTCGAAAACCCTGACGCTCACCTACGCGTCCGGCGAGGAATACACCCTGCCCGCCGAATTCCTGCGCGTGCATTCCCCCTCCGCCGAGGTCCAGGGCCACGGCAAACCGATCCTGCAATTCGGCAAGCTCAACGTCGGTCTGAGCAAACTGGAACCGGCCGGTCACTACGCACTGAAACTGACCTTTGATGACGGTCACGACAGCGGCTTGTTCACCTGGGATTATCTCTACGAGCTGGGGCGACGTTATGATGCACTCTGGGCCGATTATCTGGCCGAGCTCAAAGCAGCCGGAAAAACCCGCGATCCGAACGAGTCCATCGTCAAGCTGATGCTCTAGTCCGAGCCTTGCGCTCATTAGAGGGCATTTTCTAAATTCATCTGTTTGAATGCTCCGCTGTATGGCCGAGGATCGGCCTGCTTGCGAAAAAAATTAAACTCGGGTAACCAATGGAGCTGGCAAGTTCCCTGCAGTGCTCTACGACTGTAAAGCAGCTATGCAGAATTAACGGTCACCCGAGCAGTAGTACCTGGCATTGGCTGTGGAACTGCACAGCAGAAAACCGGGTACTCGTCTCAGGACAATGGAGCGTCGTAGATGAGTAACAAGAATAACGATGACCTGAAGTACCAAGCCTCGGAAAACACCCTGGGGCTTAATCCCGTCGTTGGGCTACGCGGAAAGGATCTGCTGGCCTCTGCTCGTATGGTGCTGAAACAGGCCATCAGACAACCGATTCATAGCGTCAAGCACGTCACCCATTTCGGCCTCGAACTGAAGAACGTGTTGTTTGGCAAATCCGAACTGCAACCGGCTGGCGATGACCGTCGCTTCGCCGATCCTGCGTGGAGCCAGAACCCGCTCTACAAACGTTATCTGCAAACTTACCTGGCGTGGCGCAAGGAACTCCACGCCTGGATCGACGACAGCAGCCTGTCACCCAAGGACATCGCGCGCGGCCACTTCGTCATCAACCTGATGACCGAAGCCATGGCCCCGACCAACACGGCGGCCAATCCGGCGGCGGTGAAACGCTTTTTCGAAACCGGCGGCAAGAGCCTGCTCGACGGCCTCTCGCATCTGGCCAAGGATCTGGTGCATAACGGCGGCATGCCGAGCCAGGTCAACATGGGCGCGTTCGAAGTCGGCAAAAGCCTCGGCGTGACCGAAGGCGCGGTGGTGTTTCGCAACGACGTGCTGGAGCTGATCCAGTACAAGCCGATCACCGAGCAAGTCCACGAGCGTCCATTGCTGGTGGTGCCACCGCAGATCAACAAGTTCTACGTATTCGATTTGAGTCCGGACAAAAGTCTGGCGCGCTTCTGCCTGCGCAATAACGTGCAGACGTTCATCGTCAGCTGGCGCAATCCGACCAAGGCCCAGCGTGAGTGGGGCCTGTCGACGTATATCGATGCGCTGAAAGAAGCAGTCGACGTGGTCACCGCGATCACCGGCAGCAAAGACGTGAACATGCTCGGCGCCTGCTCCGGCGGCATCACCTGCACCGCCCTGCTCGGCCACTACGCGGCGATCGGCGAGAAGAAGGTCAATGCCCTCACGCTGCTGGTCAGCGTGCTCGACACGACGCTGGACAGCGACGTCGCGCTGTTCGTCGACGAGCAGACCCTGGAGACCGCCAAGCGCCACTCGTACCAGGCCGGCGTGCTCGAAGGCAAAGACATGGCCAAGGTCTTTGCGTGGATGCGCCCGAACGATCTGATCTGGAACTACTGGGTCAACAACTACCTGCTCGGCAACGAGCCGCCGGTGTTCGACATTCTGTTCTGGAACAATGACACCACGCGGTTGCCGGCGGCGTTCCACGGCGACCTGATCGAGATGTTCAAAAACAACCCACTGATCCGCCCGAATGCACTGGAAGTGTGCGGCACAGCGATCGACCTCAAGCAGGTCACGGCCGACATCTTCTCGCTGGCCGGCACCAACGACCACATCACACCGTGGAAGTCATGCTACAAGTCGGCGCAGTTGTTCGGCGGCAAAGTCGAATTCGTGCTGTCGAGCAGCGGGCACATCCAGAGCATTCTGAACCCGCCGGGCAACCCGAAATCGCGTTACATGACTGGCGAAGAAATGGCGGCCAATGCCGATGAGTGGCAAGAAAACTCGACCAAGCACACCGATTCCTGGTGGCTGTACTGGCAAGCGTGGCAGGCCGAGCGCTCGGGCAATCTGAAGAAGGCCCCGCTGAAACTGGGCAACAAGACGTATCCGGCCGGTGAAGCATCGCCGGGCACTTACGTTCACGAGCGGTAAAACCTGTGGGAGCGAGCTTGCTCGCGAAAGCGTCGTGTCAGTCACCATCAATGTTGAATGATTGATCGCATTCGCGAGCAAGCTCGCTCCCACAGTTATAAATTTGAGAAACAGACTCCATCCACAGGGCCTGAAGCATGCCGCAACCGTTCATATTCCGTACCGTCGATCTGGATGGTCAAACCATCCGTACGGCGGTGCGCCCCGGCAAGCCTCACTTGACGCCCTTGCTGATTTTCAACGGCATCGGCGCCAACCTGGAGCTGGTGTTTCCGTTTGTCGCGGCGCTGGACCCGGATCTCGAAGTGATCGCCTTCGACGTGCCCGGTGTCGGCGGCTCGTCCACGCCTAATCGGCCATATCGCTTTCCCGGTCTGGCCAAGCTGACCTCGCGGATGCTCGATTACCTCGACTACGGGCAGGTCAACGTCATCGGCGTGTCGTGGGGTGGCGCACTGGCGCAGCAGTTCGCTTACGACTACCCCGAGCGCTGCAAGAAACTGGTGCTGGCGGCGACCGCGGCCGGTGCCGTGATGGTGCCGGGCAAGCCGAAAGTGCTGTGGATGATGGCCAGTCCGCGGCGCTACATCCAGCCTTCCCATGTGATCCGCATCGCCCCGCTGATCTACGGTGGCTCGTTCCGTCGCGACCCGACCCTGGCCGCCAGCCACGCCGCGAAAGTGCGTTCGGCAGGCAAGCTCGGTTACTACTGGCAACTGTTCGCCGGCCTCGGCTGGACCAGCATTCATTGGCTGCACAAGATCCATCAGCCGACGCTGGTACTGGCCGGTGACGACGATCCGCTGATCCCGCTGATCAACATGCGCATGCTCGCCTGGCGTATTCCCAACGCCCAACTGCACATCATCGACGACGGTCATCTGTTCCTGATTACCCGCGCCGAAGCGGTGGCGCCGATCATCATGAAATTCCTCCAGGAGGAACGGCAGCGCGCGGTGATGCACCCGCATCCGACACCGCTCGGCGGTTAACCCCGGCGGCAGGCTTTATGCAGGCCTTTAGCAAAGAGTGCGCGGCAGGATGCCGCGCAGGCAGTAACCCGTAACAGCGTCTATGGTGTTCTGGTTCGGTGAGTGTGTTTTTGGCCTGAAGACGAAGGAGTGTTGAGTCATGCGCGACAAACCAGCGACGGGCGTAGTGCCCAGCCCCGCCGTGTTCATCAATGCACAAAGTGCGATCACCGGCCTGCGTGGGCGGGATTTGATTTCGACCTTGCGCAGTGTCGCCGCCCACGGTCTGCGCAACCCGATCCACAGTGCGAAGCATGCCTTGAAACTCGGCGGCCAATTGGGCCGCGTATTGCTCGGCGAGACCCTGCACCCAACCAACCCGAACGACAGCCGTTTCGCTGATCCGGCGTGGAGCCTCAATCCGTTCTACCGGCGCAGCCTGCAGGCTTATCTGGCCTGGCAGAAACAGGTCAAAAGCTGGATCGATGAAAGCAACATGAGCCCGGACGATCGCGCTCGTGCGCACTTCGCCTTCACCCTGCTCAACGACGCCGTGGCGCCCTCCAACACCCTGCTCAATCCGCTGGCGGTCAAGGAGCTGTTCAACTCCGGTGGACACAGTCTGGTGCGCGGCCTCAGCCATTTATTCGATGACTTGCTGCACAACGACGGCCTGCCGCGCCAGGTGACCAAACAGGCTTTCGAGGTCGGCAAGACCGTCGCCACCACCACCGGTTCGGTGGTGTTTCGCAACGAGATGCTGGAGCTGATCCAGTACAAACCGATGAGCGAAAAGCAGTACGCCAAACCGCTGCTGGTGGTGCCGCCGCAAATCAACAAGTACTACATTTTCGACCTCAGCCCGCAGAACAGCTTCGTCCAGTACGCGCTGAAAAACGGTTTGCAGACCTTCATGATCAGTTGGCGCAATCCCGATGTGCGCCATCGCGAATGGGGCCTGTCGACCTACGTTGAGGCGGTGGAAGAAGCGATGAACATCTGCCGGGCGATCACCGGCGCCCGCGAGGTCAACCTGATGGGCGCCTGCGCCGGCGGGCTGACCATCGCCGCCCTGCAAGGCCATTTGCAGGCCAAGCGGCAGCTGCGCCGCGTCTCCAGCGCGACCTATCTGGTCAGCCTGCTCGACAGTGAAATCGAAACCTCAGCCACTCTGTTCGCCGATGAGCAAACCCTCGAAGCGGCCAAGCGTCGTTCCTATCAGAAAGGCGTGCTCGACGGTCGCGACATGGCCAGGATCTTCGCCTGGATGCGCCCCAACGATTTGATCTGGAGCTACTTCGTCAACAACTACCTGTTGGGCAAAGAGCCGCCGGCCTTCGACATTCTCTACTGGAACAACGACAACACGCGTCTGCCGGCGGCGTTCCACGGTGACTTGCTGGACTTCTTCAAGCACAACCCACTGACCCATCCGGGCGGGCTGGAGGTCTGCGGCACGCCGATCGATCTGCAGAAAGTCACTGTCGACAGCTTCAGCGTCGCCGGCATGAATGACCACATCACGCCGTGGGATGCGGTGTATCGCTCGACCCTGCTACTCGGTGGCGAGCGGCGTTTCGTACTGTCCAACAGCGGCCATGTGCAGAGCATCCTCAACCCGCCGAGCAACCCGAAAGCTGCCTACGTCGAGAACGCCAAGATGAGCAGCGACCCGCGTGCCTGGTACTACGACGGCAAACACGTCGACGGCAGTTGGTGGCCGCAGTGGCTGGAATGGATTCAGCAACGCTCCGGCGCCCAGCACGAAACCTCGTTTACCCTCGGCAATCCGAACTATCCACCGATGGAGGCCGCGCCCGGTACTTACGTGCGTGTGCGCTGACGCTTAACCGAACTTTTCTAAGAAGACTGGATGAAAACCCGCGACCGGATTCTCGAATGTGCTTTGCAACTGTTCAACGAAAAGGGCGAGCCGAACGTCTCCACCATGGAGGTGGCCAATGAAATGGGCATCAGCCCCGGCAACCTCTACTACCACTTCCACGGCAAGGAACCGCTGATTCTCGGGTTGTTCGAACGCTTCCAGAATGAACTGGCGCCACTGCTCGATCCACCGTCGGATGTGGAGTTGGCACCGGAGGATTACTGGCTGTTTTTGCATTTGATTGTGGAGCGGCTGGCGCAATATCGTTTTTTGTTCCAGGACCTGTCGAACCTGGCCGGACGACTGCCAAAACTGGCCAAGGGCATTCGACATTTGCTCAATGCGCTGAAGCGTACGCTGGCGTCGTTGCTGGCGCGGTTGAAGGCGGCAGGGCAATTGGTCAGTAATACGCAGGCGTTGGGGCAGTTGGTGGAGCAGATCACCATGACGTTGCTGTTTTCGCTGGATTATCAGCGGATTCTTGATCGTGAAGGGGAAGTTCGATTAGTCGTCTACCAGATCATGATGCTGGTGGCGCCGCATTTGTTGCCGCCGGTGAAGGTCGCCACGGAGCGGATGGCTCTTCAGTATCTTGAAGACCATGACTGAATCAAAAGCCCCTCACCCTAGCCCTCTCCCGGAGGGAGAGGGAACTGAATGGGGGATATTCGGAAATTACGCCGACCTGATAGTGCATTACCGAATCCATAATCGATAAGGTCTTTCAGGTCGGCGTATAGCGTGAGACACCTCGTTCGGTCCCCTCTCCCTCTGGGAGAGGGCTAGGGTGAGGGGCTGTTGGAATTCAGATACAAAAACGCCCGACCTTCACAGGCCGGGCGTTTTGTTTTGCCCTGAAGAATCAGGACTGACTGGTTGGCGTCGACGGCGTCGATGCAGCAGTCGGGGTAGCCACCGGAGTCGGTGCCGCGGCGGAGTTCGACGCGCTCACCGGAGCTGCCGGGGTGGCCGGCTTGGCGGCAGCAGGTGCTGCTGGCTTCGGCGCTGCGGCTTTCGGCGCGGCCGGTTTTTTCACTGCCGGTTTTTTCGCCGCAGCCGGTTTGGCTGCTGGCTTGGCAGCCGGTTTGGCGGCAGCGGTTTTCGCGGCTGGCTTGGCGGCTGGTTTCGCTGCAGTTTTGGCCGCAGGTTTTGCTGCCGGTTTGGCGGCGGCTTTGGCAGCAACCGGTTTGGCTGCAGCTTTAGCAGCTGGCTTGGCCGCTGCGGTTTTTGCTGCAGGCTTGGCCGCGGCTTTTGCAGCAGGTTTAGCCGCCGCTTTTGCCAGAGGCTTGGCAGCGGATTTTGCCGCTGGTTTGGCCGCCGCAGTTTTCGCTGCCGGTTTTGCCGCAGCGGTTTTCGCCGTCACAGGTTGAGCCTTCAGACCGGTGAGTTTTTCGATCTGTTTGGTCAGTGTGTCGACCTTGCTGTTGAGTGCCTTGACCTCATTGCGGCTCGGTACACCGAGGCGCGAGATCGCGCTGTTCAGGCGCTTGTCGAAAGCCCCTTCCAGCTCGTCCCATTTGCCCAGTGCGCGATCTTTCACGCCGCTGATGCGCGACTTGGCCGAAGAAGCGGAGTCCTTGGCGGCATCGACTTTTTTGCCGACTGCGGACTTGGTGAGCTTCTCGGCTTTCTCGCCGTCTTTGACCAATGTATCGAAGAGCTTGCTGCCGTCAGTGTCGATCTTCGAGTACACGCCTAAACCAGCCAGCCAGATTTTGCGGGAGTAGTCTTCGACTTTCCCGATCCACGAGCTGCCTTCTTTATCGGTGTTCTTTTTACCAGCCATCCCGTTCTCCTTAAGATTTACGCGCGACGCGTTCGAGCAATGCCGTCAGCTCATCGAGCTTAGCAGAGAGTGTCTCAACGTCATGTTTAGACGGAATGCCGATACGATTCAAGGCGCTTGCTACGCGGGAGTCGAATGCCTTCTCGACCTTGTCGAGTTGAACTTCGACACGACCTTTGAAAGAACTCACTTCGCTCTTGGCGTCGTCGATCTCGGCGTTGGCCGCTTCGAGTTTTTCGGTGACGGCTTTTTTGCCTTTCTTTTCAACAGTTTGACCAGCCTTGATCAACTCTTGAAAGTATTCACTGCCCTCCTGACCGACCTTGGCGTAGGCACCCAGGCCTGCCAGCCAGATCTTGCGGGCATAGGATTTGACGTCGCTCAGAGCAGTTGTCGAAGCGTCGATTTTTTTCTTCAAAATTACTTTGGCCATGGTGCACCTCACGCGCAGAAGGTTTGAGGAACTGCCCGGGAAAGTGTCGGGCTCAGGCACAAAGTAAGGAGATAAATTAGAAACGGCACCCTAACAACTGACATAAACCTCAGGCCGTACACAAAACAAATGTGGGAGCGAGCCTGCTCGCGATGGCGGTGTATCAGTCAAAAATGATGTCGACTGACCGAGCGCTATCGCGAGCAGGCTCACTCCTACAGGGGATCGTGTTTCAGACCAGAGCTTTGTCGAGCGCCTTCTCGATCTCGGCTTTGATCATGCCGCTCATGGCCGACATCATGATGCCCAGTTCCACGTCGACCTTGATCGAATCGTCCGCCACATGCACTGCGCCTTTCACGCCCGAGCGTTTGAGGTTCAGGGTGTCGCCGGCCCATTGCGGCTCCAGGCCATATTGCTCGGAAAGTTTCTGCGCCAGCTTGTCGGCCTTCTCGCGGGCGGCTTCCTTGCCCAGATTGTGGGCACGCTCAACAGTGATTTTGGCCATTGATTGACTCCTGCTTTTTGAATGGGGCGAAAAAGATGTGTCGGTAAATCTTGACCGCCGCTGCGGCAAATCGTCCCGAAGGTTGCCCATCTTACCTTTAGCCATTCCAAGACAAAGCATGGCTTGGGGATTAGAATGTCGCGCATTCTCTTTTGGTGACAGCGATATGACTGATCAGCGCAAAGGCAGCGATGCCGAACCCACCACTCACTTCGGCTTCAAAAACGTTCCGGAAAGCCAGAAAGCGGAAAAAGTCGCTGAGGTTTTCCACTCGGTAGCCGCCAAGTACGACCTGATGAACGACCTTCTGTCGGGCGGCATGCACCGGCTGTGGAAGCGTTTCGCGATCGAACTGTCGGGCGTGCGCAGCGGTAACCGCGTGCTGGACATCGCCGGCGGTACCGGTGACCTGACCAAAAAATTCTCACATCTGGTCGGCCCTACTGGTCAGGTGGTACTGGCCGACATCAACGAATCGATGCTCAAGGTCGGCCGTGATCGTTTGCTCGATCTGGGTGTCGCCGGCAACGTCGAATTCGTGCAGGCGGACGCGGAAAAACTGCCGTTCCCGGACAATCACTTCGACTGCGTGACCATCGCTTTCGGCCTGCGCAACGTTACGCACAAGGAAGACGCCCTGCGATCGATGCTGCGCGTGCTCAAGCCTGGCGGTCGTCTGTTGGTGCTGGAATTCTCCAAGCCGACCAATGCGCTGATGTCGAAAGCCTATGACGCCTACTCGTTCGCCTTTATGCCGCTGATGGGCAAGCTGATCACCAACGACTCGGAAAGCTATCGCTATCTGGCCGAATCGATCCGCATGCACCCGAATCAGGAAACCCTGAAGTCGATGATGGTCGACGCCGGTTTTGACCGCGTGACCTATCACAACATGACCGCAGGCATCGTCGCCCTGCACCGTGGCATCAAGCCCTGATGTTGCTCACCGGGCTGCTCGCCAGCGTTGAACTCGGCCTCAACCGGGTGCTGCGTCTCGACAGCACGGCGCTGCCGCGGCTGGCGCATTTGACCGGCAAGGTGATTGCCGTCGACTGCCGCAGCCCGGCGCTGCAATTGTTCATCCTGCCGAGCGACGAAGGTCTGATGCTGGCCTCGCACTGGGAAACCGGTGTCGACTGCACCCTGCGTGCGCCGGCGTCGAGCCTGATCAAACTGGCCGTGAGCAAAGACAAGACCGCGGTGCTGCACGCCCCGGAAGTCGAACTCGATGGCGACAGCGGCGTGCTGCTGGAACTGGCCGGTGTCCTGCAGGACCTTGAGCTGGACTGGGAGTACGAACTCTCGCGCTGGCTGGGACCTGTCGCCACGCAACTGATTGGCGGTCACCTGCGCAGCCGCGCACGCTGGTATCAACAAGGATTTGCCAGCCTTAACCAGAATCTCGCCGAATACCTCGCCGAAGAATCGCGCACCCTCGTCGGGCAACGCGAAGCCGAAGCACGGTTCAGCGAACTGGACCGGATCAAACTTGATCTGGAACGTCTCGAGGCGCGTTTCGAGCGCCTTTCCCGATCCCTCGACCCAAGCGATAACGCATGAAGCTGCTTGCCGTCCGCCGTCTGTTGCGCATCCAGCGCGTCGTGATCCGCTACCGCCTCGATGACCTGCTGTTCGATCTGCCGTTGCCGTGGTTTCTCCTGGCGCTGCGCTATGTGCTGCCGTGGCGCTGGTTCCCGCGCAAGCCGCTGGATCTGAGTCGGGGTGCGCGTTTGCGCCTGGCGTTGCAGGATCTCGGGCCGATTTTCATCAAGTTCGGGCAAATTCTTTCGACCCGCCGCGACCTGCTGCCGGAAGACATCGCCGATGAGCTGATGCTGTTGCAGGACCGTGTGCCGCCGTTCGATTCGCAGCTGTCGATCAAGCTGATCGAAGAACAGCTGGGCAAGAAGATCAGCGACGTGTTCAGCCGTTTCGACGTCGAACCGCTCGCCTCGGCCTCGGTGGCGCAAGTGCATGCCGCGCAGCTGAAAACCGGCGAGGAAGTCGTAGTCAAAGTGATCCGCCCGGGCCTGAAGCCGATCATCGCGCAGGATCTGGCGTGGCTGTTCATCCTCGCCCGCGCCGCCGAAAAACTCTCGGCCGACGCGCGTCTGCTGCACCCGGTCGATGTGGTCCAGGACTACGAAAAAACCATCTACGACGAATTGGATCTGCTGCGCGAAGCGGCCAACGCCAGCCAGTTGAAGCGCAACTTCGAAGGCTCGCCGCTGCTCTACGTGCCGCAAGTCTATTGGGACTGGTGCCGGCCGAAAGTGCTGGTGATGGAACGCATCTACGGCATTCAGGTGACCGATCTGGCGACTCTCGCCGATCAGCGCACCGACATGAAAATGCTCGCCGAACGCGGTGTGGAGATCTTCTTCACTCAGGTGTTCCGCGACAGTTTCTTCCATGCCGACATGCATCCCGGCAACATCTTCGTCAGCACCGTCAATCCGTGGAGCCCGCAGTACATTGCGATCGACTGCGGCATCGTCGGCAGCCTGACCCCGGAAGACCAGGATTATCTGGCGCGCAACCTGTTCGCCTTCTTCAAGCGTGATTATCGCCGCGTGGCGCAATTGCACATCGATTCGGGTTGGGTGCCGGCGGAAACCAAACTCAACGAATTCGAAGCGGCGATCCGCACCGTGTGCGAACCGATCTTCGAAAAACCGTTAAAAGATATTTCATTTGGCCAGGTGCTGATGCGCCTGTTCCAGACCGCGCGACGCTTCAACATGGAAGTGCAGCCGCAACTGGTGCTGCTGCAAAAGACCCTGCTGAACATCGAAGGCCTCGGCCGTCAGCTGTACCCGGATCTGGATCTGTGGAACACCGCGCAGCCATTCCTCGAACGCTGGATGCGCGAGCGCGTCAGCCCGAAAGCCTTGCTCGGCAACGTGCAGAGCCAGTTTGAACAACTGCCGCATCTGGCGAATATGGCTCGTGATCTGCTCGAACGCATGTCGCAACCACACGCCTACGACCCGCCACCGCCATGGCACAAACGCAAGGATGACTGGTTCCTGCGCCTGCTCGGTTGCGCGCATCTGGCCGGCGGGGTGATCCTCTCCATCGGTGGCCCATTGCACGAATTGGGGCATTGGCCGGCGGGAATCATGGTGGCAGTCGGCTTGTATCTGGTCGTTCGCCGATAGCCAGTTTCGTGATCGGCTGGCACACTGTTTCAACGCCTGAACCCGACTATTGAAGTGTGGGTTCGCTGTCGGAGTCGAAGATGAAAAACTGGTTGGACGAGATCAAGTGGGACGCTGATGGCCTGGTGCCAGCGATTGCCCAGGATCACAAGACCGGACGCGTGCTGATGATGGCCTGGATGAACCGCGAAGCGCTCGAACTGACCGCTGCGGAAAACCGTGCAATCTACTGGTCACGTTCCCGTGGCAAGCTGTGGCGCAAGGGCGAAGAGTCCGGCCATGTACAGACCTTGCATGAAATGCGTCTGGACTGTGACGCCGACGTGATCATCCTGATGATTGAACAGATCGGCGACATCGCTTGCCATACCGGCCGTCAAAGCTGCTTCTACCGTGTCTTCGAAAACGGCGACTGGAAGACAGTCGACCCGGTCCTGAAAGACCCGCACGCTATCTATTCCGCAGGACAATAGGATGTGTCATCAGTCATTTACTGAGCTGCGTTGCCGGCTGAAAGCGCGCCAGGCAAGGCGCAGGCCGCTGGGAATGTCTTTTCCTTCCCAAGGACTGCAACGCAGCATGGCGCGCTTTCAGCCGACAACCCGAAGGGCCGGGCCTGATTTTGTGCAGGGCTGCGTTACTCGTCGTTTATTTGAAATGCCAAACCACACTCCTCGCGCCTTGCCCTGCACAAAATCAGGCTCCGGCGCAGCTCAGGAAATGACTGATGACACATCCTCCCATGAGTGACACCCTGACCCGCCTCGCTCAGGTACTTGAAGAGCGCAAAGGCGCAGCCGCCGATAGCTCTTATGTGGCTAGTCTGTATCACAAGGGTTTGAACAAGATTCTGGAGAAAGTCGGCGAAGAGTCGGTCGAAACCATTATTGCCGCCAAGGACGCCGCGATCAGCGGCGACTGCAGCGACGTGATCTACGAGACCGCCGACCTGTGGTTCCACAGCATGGTCATGCTTGCCCAACTGGGGCAGCATCCACAGGCTGTGCTGGATGAACTGGATCGTCGCTTCGGCCTGTCCGGACACGTCGAGAAAGCCTCGCGTCCGTCCGCCTGAACAATTTTTAGAGAGGAACAGCAACATGGGCATTTTTGACTGGAAACACTGGATCGTCATTCTGGTTGTCGTGGTGCTGGTGTTCGGCACCAAGAAACTGAAAAACCTCGGCACCGACGTAGGCGAGTCGATCAAAGGCTTCCGCAAAGCCATGAACGACGATGAAAAGCCGGCCGCTGATCCAACCGTGACGCCTGCGCAGCCAGTGCCACCGGTACAGCCGCAAGCCACCGCTCAGGCCAATCCGCCGCACACCATCGACGTGCAGGCGCAGAAAGTCGAAGAGCCGATCCGCAAAGACGTGTGAGCACTGACTAATGTTTGGTATCAGCTTCTCTGAACTGCTGCTCGTCGGCCTCGTCGCCCTGCTGGTGCTGGGCCCCGAGCGTTTGCCGGGCGCTGCACGCACCGCTGGCCTGTGGGTCGGACGGCTGAAGCGCAGCTTCAACGCGATCAAACAGGAAGTTGAGCGTGAAATCGGCGCCGACGAGATCCGTCGGCAACTGCACAACGAGCACATTCTGTCGCTGGAGCAAGAGGCGCGGAAGATTTTCAGCCCGGTTCAGCAAGAGCCGACACCGGTTGAGCATGTGGGCGAGCAGACGATTCATGCGCCAACCACGCCCGTTGCACCTGCACCTGCTGCCGTTGTAGCGCCGACAGAACCAGTGCCCGCTGCTGACACTTCAGTTGAACATGTAGCTCCGACTGCCGCGCCGATCACACCCGCGCCTCACGACACCACTTTGCCGCCGCGAGCCCCATGAGCGATCTCCCCGAAAACGACCAGCACATGCCGCTGGTTTCGCACCTCACCGAGTTGCGCACCCGCCTGCTGCGTTGTGTGGCGGCGATCTTCATCATCTTCGCCGGGCTGTTTGCGTTCACCCAGCAGATTTACACCTTCGTCTCGACGCCGCTGCGCCAGTACCTGCCGGTCGGCGCGACGATGATCGCCACCGACGTGTCGTCGCCGTTCCTGACGCCGCTGAAGCTGACGATGATGGTTTCGCTGTTCCTCGCGATCCCGGTGATCCTGCATCAGATCTGGGGCTTTATCGCACCGGGTCTGTACAAACATGAGAAACGCATCGCGGTGCCACTGCTGGTGTCGAGCATTCTGCTGTTCTACACCGGCATGGCGTTCGCCTATTACTTCGTGTTCCCGCTGATCTTCAAGTTCTTCGCCGCAGCCACCCCGGCCGGCGTGGAAATGATGACCGACATCGCCAGTTACCTCGATTTCGTCATGACGCTGTTCTTCGCCTTCGGCGTGGCGTTCGAGATCCCGGTGGCCGTGGTGCTGCTGGTATGGATCGGCGTGGTCGACGTCAAATACCTGAAGAAGATCCGCCCGTACGTGATCATCGGCTGCTTCGTGGTCGGCATGATCCTGACGCCGCCGGACATCTTCTCGCAGACCCTGCTGGCCGTGCCGATGTGGATGCTGTTTGAAATCGGCATTCTGTTCGGTGGTTTGATCAGCAAGCGCGAACGCCCGGACGAGAACCCGGCCGACGACCACAACGACCAGCCGCCAGCGACCCAGGCATGAACCTGCTGTTGCTCGAAGAGGCCGATTTCATTGCGGTCGACCGCGTAGTGCTGCGTGATCGACGCCTGACCCATATGCAGGAAGTTCACCGTTCGGAAGTCGGTGACAACCTGCGCGTCGGCCGCATCAACGGGCTGATGGGTTCCGCTGAGTTGCTGCGCCTCGAAGCGGGTGAAGCCGAATTGCGCGTCTGCATCGATCAGCCGCCCCCGGCAAAGCTGCCGTTGACCCTGGTATTGGCGCTGCCCCGCCCGAAAATGCTCCGCCGGGTGTTTCAGACCGTGGCGACCATGGGCGTGTCGAAGGTGATTCTGGTCAACAGCTATCGGGTCGAGAAGAGCTTCTGGCAAACGCCGTTTCTTGAGCCTGAGGCGATTCGCGACAATTTGATCCTCGGCCTCGAACAGGCCCGCGATACCGTGCTGCCGGAAATCATCATCGAGAAGCGCTTCAAGCCGTTTGTTGAGGATCGGCTGCCGGCGATTACCGAAGGCACCCTCGGTCTGGTCGGCCATCCCGGTAACTATCCACCGTGCCCACGCGCGCTCAGCGAACCAGTGACGTTGGCCATCGGCCCTGAAGGCGGCTGGATCCCCTACGAAATCGATCTGCTGGCCAAGTCCGGCCTGCAACCGGTGCAACTGGGCGAGCGCATCCTGCGCGTCGAAACCGCCGTCACCGCCCTCCTCGCCCGGCTCTTCTGATTCTGCGCACCGGATAAATGGTGTTACAGATCGCCATCATTCGGCCGATACCCTCTCCATAAGTCCAATTAGTGGTCGGGGAGTCGTCGCATGTACCGTTGGTTAGCCGAGAATCTTGGAAACGTCAGCGTCAAACGCAAGCTGGGCATCGGTTTCGGCCTGGTGCTGTTGCTGACACTGTTGATCACCTTCACCGGCTGGACCGGCATGAGCGGCATCATCAGCCGCGGTGACAAACTCGGCTTTATCTCCAGCCTTAATGAGCTGACCAAGGACCTGCGCCTGGCACGTCTGGACTACGAAGCACGCCGTGGCGAACAAGGCCCGGGCGCGGTCACCGATCTGCTGAACAAACTCGACAGCGGCCTGCAAACCGCACGCAGCCTGATTGAACAGCCGTCCGACGCGGCGATGGTCGATCAACAACTGGCCGCCGTTGCCGAATACAAACGCGCTTTTGCCGACATGACCCAAGCCACCGTGCAGCGCGAGGATGCCCGCAGCAAACTCGGCGCCAGTGCCGACAATGCCGTGGCGAAAGTCGCCGAAGTGGAAAAATCCATGCTGGCGGGTGACAGCGTCGCGCAATTCAACAGCGTGATCGAGCTGAGCAAACTCTTGCAGCAAGCGCGTTATCAGGTGCGCGGCTACACCTACAGCGGCAAGGCCGAAGCCGAGCAACCGGCCCTCGACGCCATCGACAACGCCCTGAAAAACCTCGACAGCCTGCCGGCAAAACTGCCGGAACAGCACATTGCCAACCTGAAACAAGCCACGGACTCGATCAAAGCCTATCGCGCAGCGGTTGCGCAGTTCCGCGACTCGCAGGTCAACAACGCCAAGGCCGCCGCGCGCATGTCGACTCAGGGTGACATCCTCATCGACGTCAGCAAGAAGCTCACTGAATCGCAAACCGTGGTGCGTGACACCGATGCCGCGCACGCCAAGAACATGCTGATCATCGCCACCCTGCTGGCCGTTGCGTTCGGCCTGCTGGCCGCTTGGGCGATCACTCGCCAGATCATCATCCCGCTGAACCAGACCCTGAAAGTCGCCGAGCGCGTCGCTGCCGGTGACCTGACGCACAACCTGGTCTCCCTGCGTCGCGACGAACTCGGTCAATTGCAGCGCTCGATGCAGAGCATGACCCAGGGCCTGCGCGAACTGGTCGGCGGAATAAGCGATGGCGTCACCCAGATCGCCAGCGCCGCCGAAGAACTCTCCGCCGTGACCGAGCAGACCAGCGCCGGGGTCAACAATCAGAAAATCGAGACCGATCAGGTCGCCACGGCCATGAACGAAATGGCCGCCACCGTGCAGGAAGTCGCGCGCAACGCCGAGGAAGCTTCCGAAGCCGCCGTCGCCGCTGACCAACAGGCCCGCGAAGGCGACAAAGTCGTCGGCGAAGCGATCGCACAGATCGAGCGTCTGGCCGTTGAAGTCGGTCACTCCACCGAAGCCATGGGCGAACTCAAGCGTGAAAGCGACAAGATCGGCAGCGTCCTCGACGTGATCAAGTCGGTCGCTCAGCAAACCAACCTGCTGGCCCTCAACGCCGCCATCGAGGCTGCGCGTGCCGGTGAGGCCGGGCGTGGGTTTGCCGTGGTTGCCGACGAAGTGCGCAGCCTCGCCCAGCGCACGCAAAAATCCACCGAAGAGATCGAAGAGCTGATCGTCGGCCTGCAAAACGGCACCCAGCAAGTGGCGACGATCATGGACAACAGCCGCACCCTGACCGACAGCAGCGTCGAGCTGACCCGTCGTGCCGGTGGTTCGCTGGAAAGCATTACGCGCACCGTGTCGGCGATTCAAGCGATGAACCAACAGATTGCGGCAGCGGCCGAGCAGCAGAGCGCGGTGGCTGAAGAGATCAACCGTAGCGTGCTGAATGTGCGGGATGTGTCCGATCAGACATCGGCGGCGAGTGAAGAGACGGCGGCTTCCAGTGTTGAGCTGGCGCGGCTGGGCACGCATCTGCAGATGCTGGTGGGGCGGTTCAAGGTTTGAGGTGATGCCTTCGCGAGCAAGCTCGCTCCCACAGGATTCGTGTCGATCACAAAGGTTGTATTCGACCCATTCACTGTGGGAGCGAGCTTGCTCGCGAAGGCTTACTGACAGGCGCTGAAATTACAGAACCTGACGTAAGAAGGCCTGGGCGCGCGGATCCTTCGGTGCATCAAAGAACTCCGCCGGCGCGGCATCCTCCAGCAACTTGCCGTGATCGAAGAACAACACCCGATCCGCCACTTCCCGGGCGAAGCCCATTTCGTGGGTGACACAGACCATGGTCATGCCTTCCACGGCCAGGTTTTTCATCACGTCCAACACCTCTCCGACCATCTCCGGGTCGAGCGCCGAGGTCGGCTCATCGAACAACATCACCTTCGGCTCCATCGCCAGTGCCCGGGCAATCGCCACCCGTTGCTGTTGTCCGCCGGAAAGGCGTGACGGAAACTCGTTGGCCTTCTGTGCGATACCGACCTTTTGCAGCAATTCCATCGCCTTGGCTTCGCGCTCTTTCTTGCCGCGCTTGCGCACGACTTTCTGCGCCAGACAGAGGTTTTCCAGCACGGTCATGTGCGGGAACAGGTTGAAATGCTGAAAGACCATGCCGACTTCGCGGCGGTAGGCGTTGACGTCGGTTTTCGGGTCGGCCAGTTGCAGGCCGTCGATGCTCACCGAGCCGGAATCGAATTCTTCCAGGCCATTGAGGCAGCGCAGGAAGGTCGACTTGCCGGAACCCGACGGGCCGATCACCACCAGCACTTCGCCCTTGGCTACCGTGGTGCTGACGTTATCCACCGCGCGTACCACTTGCCCACGGGTGTCGAAGACTTTTACCAGATCGCGGACTTCAATCACTTTGCGCGAGCCTCCGCTCAAGCCGGCTGGCGATTTTCGACAGCGGCAGGTTGATCAACAGGTACAGACCGGCGACGCAGAACAGGATCTCGAACGGCGAGAACGAGGTGGTGATGACTTCACGGCCGCTTTTCAGCAGCTCGGTGATGGCAATCACCGACACCAGCGAAGTGTCCTTGACCAGACTGATGAACTGCCCGGCCAGCGGTGGCAGCACGCGCTTCAGCGCTTGCGGCAACACCACATGGCGCATCGACTGACCCGCGCTCAGACCGAGCGAACGCGCCGCTTCGTTCTGGCCACGGGCAATCGATTGCACGCCGGAACGGATGATCTCCGCCACGTAGGCGCCAGTGAACAGCGACAGCGCGGCGATCCCGGCGAACTCGCGGGACAGGTTCATCACCGTGCCGATGAAGAAGTAGAAAATGAAGATCTGCACCAGCAGCGGCGTGCCGCGCACCAGTTCGACATAGATTGTCGACAGGTCGCGCAGGGTCGGGTTGCTGGACAGACGGCAGAGGCCGGTGACCAGACCGATCAGCAAACCCAAGACACCGGAAACGACTGACAGCCAAAGCGTTGTCCAAAGGCCCCACAACAGCGGTCCTGCCGCCCAATGCCGAGTGACGCCCACGACGTCGCCTTCGGCCACATCGTCGCCCTGAGCGAATTGCAGGCTGTTTTCGTCGACGGTCAGGTGCTGCTCGTCACCGGCGTCATTGCGCAGGGTGACTTGCGCGCTGCTGCCCTTGCGCACAAGTTCGGTGACAGTGGAGATGTCGGTGGCACGCTGGTTTTCTTCGGCCTGATAGGCGAAGTACTGCGGCACGCGGTTCCAGCGCCATTCGTAGGACATCAGCGACGTCGCGTAATACAACGCGCCGGCCAGGCCGACCAGCACCAGCACGGTGAGGACGTGCCAGGGCCATTGGGCTTTTTTATGTTTCATTGCAGGTTCCGGATTTTGTGTTGCTCTGGAGGGCCCCTTCGCGAGCAAGCTCGCTCCCACAGGAGAATGCATTCCAATGTGGGAGCGAGCTTGCTCACGAATGGGGCGACTCGGTCTATCTGACCGGGCTTATTCCATGTCCTTGAGCCACTCGGTGCTCTTGAACCACTTGTCATGGATGCGATCGTAGGTGCCGTCTTCGTGGATCTGGTGCAGGAAGTTATTGATGAAGTTGAGGCTGTCGTAATCACCCTTCTTCAGACCAAACGCCAAAGGCTCGTAGGTGAACGGCTTGTCGAGGAACACCAGTTTGCCGGCACCGACCTTGGTCACCGCAACAACGTTGTACGGGGCGTCGTAGATGAAGGCGTCAGCCTTGCCGTTGACCACGTCGAGCACGGCTTCCTGCTCGTTGTCGTAGCCGTGGTACTTGGCTTTGGAGATCAGCTTCTTGGCGACCATCTCGCCGGTGGTTCCGAGCTTGGAGGTGATGCGGTAGTCGGCGGTGTTCAGGTCTTTGTAGGACTTGATGGTGCCTTCCAGCTCCTTGCGAATCAGCAGGGTCTGGCCGACGATGATGAACGGTTCGCTGAAGTTCAGGCGCAGGTTGCGCTCCTGAGTCAGGGTCATGCCGCTGCCGATCATGTCGAACTTGTCGGTCATCAGCGCCGGGATGATGCCGTCGTAACCGGTGGAAACCAGTTCCAGCTTGACGCCCATGGCCTTGGACATGGCTTTGAGGATGTCGACTTCGAAGCCGATGATTTCGCCGCGCTTGTTGGTCATTTCGAACGGCATGTAGGTCGGATCCATACCGACTTTCAACGTGCCGCGCTTGACCGCGTCATCGATTGCGCCAGCCTGCGCCGCATTGACTGCAACCAGTGCCGTGACGCCGACCAGCAGCATCGACAGATACTTCTTCATCTTCAAGTCCCCAAAACCATTGCGTGTGCGGCGCGAAAACCAACAGAGGCAGGCAAAAAAGCCCGGGTGCGCCAATTCGGGGACGGATGCTAACGCACTCGTTTTTTTGCACAAGGTTTAATGGACGATTTGTTTAACAATCAAGAGCTGACCCTCATCGGAACGCCGCCCGCCCAGCCCTCTCCCCGAGGGAGAGGGAGCCGACCGGGTTGTCTTGCGCTCGACATCGACCTGAAAGATCCAGTCGATTATGGATTCAATACAGCAGGATCAGGTCGGCGTACCTTTGAAGCATCCCCCAATCAGTCCCCTCTCCCTTTGGGAGAGGGCTAGGGTGAGGGGCTTTTCAGCAGGCCAAAAAAAACCCCGCAACATCGCGGGGTTTCTTCATCAGGCCGGTTGCGCCTGCAAACTCACCGGTCGCAGCGGCAGCAACGGCGCATGCGGATCGGCTTTCACCGAAGCGCGCCAGGCATCCAGCCACTCGGCATGACCTTCGGCCCAGACCTGCTCATGCAGACGCGCCAGCGCCACAGGGTCGCTAAGCAATTGCAGGCGATCATGGTTATTCAGCCCGGCCGGGCCAACCTTGATCGCGTGACGCACACGTTCCTGACGCAGCCACTCGATCGGCTCGGCCTGGCCGTGACGCGAAGTCGCCAGCGAGCACGCCAAAGCGTTCTGCTGTGGATCGACCACCGCGCGGACGAAGCCGTCGTTGAGGGCGTGGTAACGATTTTCGTGAGTGTACTGATCGGTCGCCAGCAGCGCCTGTGGCGGATTGTATTCCTCAGGGATGAGGAACAGGCTCTCGTCACGGGACTTCAGGCCCAGACCGACACGGCTGGAGATCACCGACACCGGGATCGACAGCATCAGCGAACCGACGATCGGCACCAGCCACCAGAGGAAGCTCGGGTTCAGCCAGATCACCAGCAGCGCCCAGCAGAAGCCCAGCAGGGTCTGCGGGCCGTGGCGTTTGACCGCTTCGCTCCAAGGCGTCGAGTCGTCGTCACGTTGCGGCGAGTTCCAGGTCGCGGCCCAGCCGAGGAACGCGGCGAGGACGAAACGGGTGTGGAAAATCATCCGCACCGGCGCCAGCAGCATGGAGAACAGCATCTCCAGCAGCATCGACAGGGTCACCTTGAACTTGCCGCCGAACTCTTTCGCGCCCTTGGCCCAGATCAGGATGATGCTGAGCAGTTTCGGCAGGAACAGCAGCACGATGGTCGTCGAGAACAGCGCAATCGCCTTGTCCGGGTGCCATTGTGGCCACAACGGATAGAGCTGACGCGGTTCGAGGAAGTACTGCGGCTCCATCAGCGTGTTCACCGCCAGCAGCGCGGTCGACAGCACCAGAAAGAAGAACCACAACGGTGCCGACAGGTAGGACATCACGCCGGTGAGAAACACCGCGCGGTGCACCGGGTGCATGCCTTTGACCAGGAACAGACGGAAGTTCATCAGGTTGCCGTGGCACCAGCGACGGTCACGCTTGAGTTCGTCGAGCAGGTTCGGCGGCAGTTCTTCGTAGCTGCCCGGCAAGTCGTAGGCAATCCACACGCCCCAACCGGCACGGCGCATCAACGCGGCTTCAACGAAGTCGTGGGACAGGATCGCACCTGAGAAGGCACCTTTACCCGGCAACGGCGCCAGGGCGCAGTGGTCGATAAACGGCTTCATGCGGATGATCGCGTTGTGACCCCAGTAGTGGGATTCACCCAACTGCCAGAAGTGCAGACCGGCGGTAAACAGCGGGCCGTATACACGGGTCGCAAACTGCTGCATGCGCGCATACAGGGTATCCATGCCCGACGCACGCGGCGCGGTCTGGATGATCCCGGCGTCCGGCGTGGCTTCCATCAAGCGCACCAGACTGGTCAGGCACTCGCCACTCATTACTGAGTCGGCGTCGAGGACAACCATGTACTTATAGTCACCGCCCCAACGACGGCAGAAGTCGTCGAGGTTGCCGCTCTTGCGCTTCACACGACGGCGACGGCGACGGTAGAAGATCTTGCCGAAACCTTTGGCTTCACGGCAGACGTCCAGCCAGGCCTGCTGTTCGGCGACGCAGATATCGGTGTCGTTACTGTCGCTGAGGACGAAGAAGTCGAAACGATCCAGATCACCAGTGGCGGCGACCGATTCGAACGTTGCCCGCAAACCGGCGAATACGCGCGGCACGTCTTCGTTGCAGATCGGCATTACCAGCGCGGTACGCGCGTCCTTGGCAATCGGCTCGTTGCCGGCGCTTTTGCCGGAGATACGGTATTTATCGTGACCGGTGAGCAACTCGAGGAAGCCCATCAGCGCCGTCCAGAAACCGGCAGAAACCCAGCAGAACAGAATCCCGAACAGAATCAGAATGCTGGTTTGCAGCGCATACGGCAGCACTTGCGTGGCGGTTTGCAGCAGCGGTTGATGCAGGACTTCTTCCAGATCGACGAACGACCAGCCCTGGTACGGCATGATGCCTTTCATGTACCAGCCGGCAACGATGGTCTGGCCGAGCATCAGCAGCAACAGAATGTAGCGACGGATCGAACCGACGGTGCGCCAGCGCGCGGCCGGCAAGACGTTTTCGTCTTTCGGCGGTTGCGGCGGGTTGGTGCGACCGGTCATACGGCGCCAGCCACGCACCAGAATATTGGTGCGCCATGGCTCCGGCACGACTTTGGTTCGACGGATCGGCGGCGTCGCCTTCATGCTGACGCGACCGCTGGCGTCGAGCACCAGCATTTCCGCGTCTTCAAGTTCTTCGGCAGTGCTCAGGACCAGGCGCTTGCCCACCGAAGCCTGGGCGGCTTCGGCAGGGGCGTCGAACGTCGAGGACGACAGGCGTTGATGCAGCTCGCTGAACGACTGGCAGCCCGCGAGTTCCGCGCGCTGCTCGTCGGTCATCGGCAGATGCGCCAGATACTCGGAGAGAGTCTCTGGCTGTACTTGAGAGTTACTCATCGGCAGGCAACTGATAGCTCCAGGTCTCGGTCAGGACTTCTTCAGTCGGTGCCGATTCCGGTGTGGCTGGGGCCGCGTCGGCAGCAACTGGCTGCTTGGCGTCTTTGTTGGCCTTGTCCTTGGCATCTGCTGCCGGCTTGGCGTCGGCCTGTTTGGCCTCGGCTGCCTTGGCTTCCTTGTCGATTTTCTCTTGCTGCTTGGCGGCAACCTTGTCGGCCTTGGCGACGGAGGAGTTGGACGCCGGCACCGATTTCGCCAGATCAGCGGTCACGACTGGCTGAACCAGGGCGGCACGCATCTCGGTCGACTTGCTCGCGTCCTTGATTTTCATCCGCAGGGTCAAGCGCCAGCCCTTGGTTTCCGGGTTGTAGCGCACGCTGTTTTCAACCAGCTCGGCGTTGTCGCCGACGCTGACCTGACTGCGCACGTCGGCATCCGGAGTCAGTGCCGCCAGCGATGGACCTTCGAAGTCGACCAGATAGGCAACGCTGCCGTCCGGCTGACGGATCAGGTTCGATTGCTTGACGTCACCGGTCGAACGCAGAGTCTGCGATACCCAGGCGCTGTCCGGCGCATGAATCGCCGCTTCGTCCATGGTCCAGTGCATGCGGTAAGCGAAGTCCAGTGGCTGGCCCGGCTCCGGCATTTTTTCCGGGCTCCAGAACGCAACGATGTTGTCGTTGGTTTCGTCGGCGGTCGGAATTTCTACCAGATCAACGGTGCCTTTGCCCCACTCGCCCTTCGGCTCGATCCAGGCGCTTGGGCGCTTGTCGTAGCGGTCGTCGAGGTCTTCGTAATGGCTGAAGTCGCGGCCACGTTGCAGCAGACCGAAACCACGCGGGTTCTCGACGCTGAAGTTGCTCACGGCCAGGTGTTTCGGGTTGTTCAACGGGCGCCAGATCCACTCGCCGTTGCCGGCATGGATCGACAGACCGCTGGAGTCGTGCAGTTCACGACGGTAGTTGAGGACTTTCGACGGCTGGTTGGCGCCGAACAGGAACATGCTGGTCAGCGGCGCGATGCCCAGTTTGCCGACCTTGTCACGCAGGAACATCTGCGCCTTGACGTCGACAATGGTGTCGCTGCCCGGACGCAGGATCAGACGGTAGGCACCGGTAGCGCGCGGCGAATCCAGCAGGGCGAAGATCACCAGGTGCTTGTCACCTGGCTTCGGCTGTTGAATCCAGAATTCGCGGAAACGCGGGAATTCTTCGCCCGACGGCAGCGCGGTATCAATCGCCAGACCACGCGCCGAGAGGCCGTAGGTGTGGCCCTTGCCGACAACGCGGAAGTAACTCGCGCCGAGCATGGTCATGATTTCGTCTTGCTTGTCGGCCTTGTTGATCGGGTAAAGCACACGGAAACCGGCATAACCCAGTTGTTCGGTGGCTTTCGGATCGAATTTCAGGTCGCCGAAATCGAAGCGCGTCGGATCGTATTTGATCTCTTCGACGGTGTTCGCCGTGATTTCGTTGATTTTCACCGGTGTATCGAAGTGCATACCCTGGTGATAGAAGGACAGTTTGAACGGGGTCTTCTGATCAGCCCACTCAGCCTTTTCGGTGAGGAAGCGGATTTTCTGATAATCCGCGAACTTCATGTCGCGGAATTCGTTCGGCAGGTTGCTGCGCGGGGCTTCGAACTTCTGCCCGGCCAGTTCTTTAGCCTTCGCCGATACATCGTCAAGATTGAACGCCCAAAGCTGGCCGGCGCTGAGCAGGCACAGGAGCGCCGAACCCGCTACCAGGGCACTTCGCATGCGTTTGGCAGACATTTTTGCTGCATTACAGGGACTAACAATCACGAGCAACCCTCGCCGAAAACAGATCAAAAAACCAACGGCCAGCTATCTATATGCCAGGTTGGCGAGCATTGTTCCGACTCCGCTGGGGCAAAATGATTCCCCAATCGGATCCGGACAAGTCTCTACCTAAGTGAAAATGGATCAGCGAACGCTGATCCCAGTGCGCGCGATTATCTAGTAGCCCGCATGACAACGCATCAGGGGTAACAAAGTATTTATCGCGAAAACACCCTAAAAACGGTCGAAATTTCCCAAAAAGGTGTTTCAAGCGCTTTCAGGTCTGTAACAAAAAGGTAACCGGGCCATCGTTGACCAAATGCACCTGCATATCGGCGCCGAATCTACCTGATGCCACAGTGCCATGCACCTGTTTCGCACTGCTTAATAGATAGTCGAACAATTCCTCGCCCAACGCGGGAGGCGCTGCCGTCGAAAAGCTCGGGCGCAACCCGCTTTTGGTGTCGGCAGCCAGGGTGAACTGAGAGACCAGCAGCAACCCACCGCCGACATCGGCGAGGGACAAGTTCATCTTGCCCTCCGCATCACTGAATACCCGATAGTTAAGCAGCTTATGCAGAAGTTTGTCGGCGCTGGTACGCGTGTCGTCGGGTTCGACCGCCACCAGCACCAGCAAACCGTGATCTACCGCGCCGACGACTTCGCCTGCCACTTCAACCCGCGCACCGCGAACGCGCTGTAAAAGCCCCTTCATGCTTCTTCGGGCGGCAGATCGAGCAGGCGCCGGGCCATGTTGCCCGCGGCGCGCACCAGCGCATCGGTGATGCCCGGCTCGGAAGCAGCATGGCCAGCATCGCGAATCACCTGCAGTTCGCTGTTCGGCCAGGCCTGGTGCAATTCCCACGCATTGTCGAGCGGGCAGATCACGTCATAGCGACCGTGAATGATCACCCCCGGCAGATGGGCGATCTTGCCCATGTCGCGAATCAGCTGGTTCGGCTCAAGGAAGGCGTTGTTGGTGAAGTAATGACATTCGATCCGCGCAATCGACAGCGCGCGCTGTGGCTCGGAGAAGCGATCGACCACCAGCGGGTTCGGCCGCAGGGTTGCAGTGCGCCCTTCCCAGGTCGACCAGGCTTTGGCCGCATGCATCTGCGCAATCTGGTCGTTGCCGGTCAGACGTTTGTGGAAAGCGCTGAGCAAGTCATCACGCTCGTCCAGCGGGATCGGCGCGATGTAGTCCTGCCAGTAATCGGGGAACAGACGGCTGGCACCGGCCTGATAGAACCACTCGATTTCCTGCGGACGGCAGAGAAAGATCCCACGCAGGATCAGGCCGTGAACGCGCTCAGGGTGGGTTTGCGCGTAGGCCAGCGCCAGGGTCGAACCCCACGAGCCGCCAAACAGCACCCATTTGTCGATGCCCAGGTGTTTGCGGATGCGCTCAAGGTCAGCGACCAGATCCCACGTCGTGTTGTTC
This sequence comes from Pseudomonas sp. 43A, assembly GCF_013363935.1. Taxonomy (NCBI): domain Bacteria; kingdom Pseudomonadati; phylum Pseudomonadota; class Gammaproteobacteria; order Pseudomonadales; family Pseudomonadaceae; genus Pseudomonas; species Pseudomonas sp. 43A. Next base: position 697,232 of record NZ_CP054880.1, on the reverse strand, counting down.
TCGAGGCTGGCGTGCGGGGTGGAGCGACCGCAGCCGCGCTGGTCGAAGGTGACAATGCGATAGAGGTTCGGATCGAAATAGCGACGGCTCTGCGCGTCGCAACCGGCGCCGGGACCGCCGTGGATGAACACAACCGGCAAACCCTCCGGTGAACCGCTTTCGTCGACATACAGCGTATGGGTGTCATCGACAGCCAGATCGTGCCGGGCGTGAGGTTTGATCTGCGGAAACAAAGTCTGCATTGCGCGCTCCGTAAGGGGTCGAGGTCATCCCTGGGGGGACTTCTATTATTCTGCCGTTGGGCATCATAAACCCGATTTACGTCAATGAGCATGCCTGTGCACTGTCGCAATTTTTCTGCTGCATACAAAACCTTGTGGGAGCGAGCTTGCTCGCGAAAGCGGCGGATCAGTCGAATTTGATGTCGACTGACACGACGCCTTCGCGAGCAAGCTCGCTCCCACAGGGGACTGCATGATTATTTGCGGTAGTGTTTTTCGCCCCAGGCCAGATAGCCCTGCAGCAATTCCTTTAGTACCACCCGCGTTGGCTCGGCCAGGTCGGGGCGGTAGCGGAACGGTTCGAACTCTTCCATGTAGGTGCTCTGGCACAACTCCAGTTGCACCGCATGGATGTTCTCGGTCGGGTTGCCGTAATGGCGGGTGATGTGGCCGCCCTTGAAGCGGCCGTTGAGCACGTGACTGTAATCAGCGTGGCACGCGCAGATCGCTTCCAGTTGCGCGGCCAGTTGTGGATCGCAACTGGCGCCATTGAAGGTGCCGAGGTTGAAGTCCGGCAGTTTGCCGTCAAAAAGATGCGGGATGATCGAGCGGATCGAATGCGCATCGAACAGCAGCGCGTAACCGAACTCGGCTTTCAGTCGTGCCAGCTCTTCTTGAAGTGTGCGGTGATATGGTGTCCAGATCTGCTCAAGGTAAGTCGCGCGCTCTTCTTTCGACGGCTCGAGCCCGTCCCTGAACAACGGAATGCCATCGAACAACGTCGCCGGGTACAGTCCGGTGGTCGCCCCTGCGTACAGCGGTTTGTCGTCGGAAGGACGATTCAGATCGATGACGAACCGCGAGTACTCGGCAGCCAAAGTGCTCGCACCTAACTCTTCGGCGAAGTCGTACAGCTGCGGGATGTGCCAGTCAGTGTCCGGCAGGCTTTTCGCGTCCGCGATCAACCCAGCCTCTACTGTCGGGGTCAGGCGCACCCCGGCATGCGGCATGCTGATCAGCAGCGGCACGCGACCTTGTTTGAAGCTCAGAACCTTATCCACAACCGCTCTCCTACAGACTTGATTCGACGCCGTGACGCACGACGCGTTTGTCCAGATCGCCACCCAGCCAATAGGCCAGATCCGCCGGACGATCGATATGCCAGGCAACGAAATCCGCAACCTTGCCGACTTCCAGCGAGCCGTGGGTGGCGGCCATGCCCAGCGCTTGCGCGGCATGAATCGTCGCACCGGCCAGGGCTTCTTCCGGGGTCATGCGGAAACAGGTGCAGGCCATGTTCAACATCAGCCGCAACGACAGCGCCGGCGAGGTGCCAGGGTTGAGGTCGCTGGCGATGGCGATCTTCACCTTGTGCTTGCGCAGAGCGTCCATCGGCGGCAGCTGGGTCTCGCGCAGGAAGTAGAACGCGCCCGGCAGCAGCACCGCGACGGTGTCGGCTTCGGCCATGGCGATGGCGTCGGCTTCGTCCATGAATTCCAGGTGATCCGCAGACAGCGCCTTGTAGCGCGCGGCGAGGCTGGAGCCGTGCAGCGACGACAGTTGTTCAGCGTGAAGCTTCACCGGCAAACCGAGTTTTTGTGCAGCAATGAAGACGCGCTCGACCTGTTCTGGCGAGAACGCCAGATATTCGCAGAAGGCATCCACGGCATCGACCAGACCTTCGGCAGCCAGAGCGGGCAGCATTTCTGCGCAGATCAGCTCGATGTAATCGTCGGCGCGATCTTTGTACTCCGGTGGCAACGCGTGGGCCGCGAGGCAGGTGCTGCGCACGCTGATCGGCAGCTCTTTTTCCAGGCGACGAATGACGCGAAGGATTTTGCGCTCGTTGGCCAGATCGAGGCCGTAGCCGGATTTCATTTCGACCGTGGTCACGCCGTCGCGCATCAGGCTTTTCAGGCGTTTCGCGGCGCTGGCGAACAGCTCGTCTTCAGTGGCTTCGCGCGTCGCGCGCACGGTGCTGGCGATGCCGCCGCCGGAGGCTGCGATCTCCGCGTAGCTGACACCTTGCAGGCGTTTTTCGAACTCGCCACTGCGGTTGCCGCCGAACACCGTGTGGGTGTGGCAGTCGATCAGGCCGGGGGTGACCCACGCGCCTTGCAGGTCATTGACCGCCGGGTATTCGCCGGATGGCAGTTGATTACGCGGGCCGATCCACTCGATGAGCGCACCGGACGTCACGATGGCCGCATCTTCGATAATCGAGTAGACGCCCTGCGCCATGGTTGCGACGTGGCAGTGTTGCCAGAGGGTTTTCACTGTTGGCCTCCGTTTGGGTTGGTTTGGTGGGTGGCCCTGAAAAGCCCCTCACCCTAGCCCTCTCCCGGAGGGAGAGGGGACTGACCGGGTTGTTCTGTCGAGGTACACCGACCTGAAAGTCTTGAGCCGAACTCAGGTTCTGAAAACCATGAAGATCGGCTCTCTGCTCTCGCCAGGAAGCAGCAGGACTGACCGGGTTGCTCTGTCGAGGTACATCGACCTGGAAATCTTGAGCCGAACTCAGGCTTTGAAAACCACGAAGATCGGCTCCCTTCCCCCTCTCCCCCCTGAGGGAGAGGGCTGGGGTGAGGGGGATCGATTTCACTGACAACAAAGCTCCCCCTGAAAGCCCACTTACAAACTAGGCAAAAGCTTCGCCGGAACCAGCTCAGTCAAACACCGCGAAGCCAACAACTCAGTCGCCGCATTGATGTCCGGTGCAAAGAAGCGGTCCTTCTCATAGAACGGCACTTCCTTACGCAAAATCGCCCGCGCCTGCTCCAGTTTCGCCGAAGTCTTCAGACCGTTACGCAGATCCAGACCCTGCACCGCCGCCAACCATTCCACCGCCAGAATCCCGCGAGTGTTCTCGGCCATTTCCCACAAACGCTTACCCGCAGCAGGTGCCATCGACACGTGGTCTTCCTGGTTGGCCGAGGTCGGCAGGCTGTCCACCGAATGCGGATGCGACAAGGCCTTGTTTTCGCTGGCCAGTGCCGCTGCCGTCACTTGAGCAATCATGAAGCCAGAGTTCACACCACCGTTGGCGACAAGGAACGGCGGCAGTTGCGACATGTGCTTGTCCATCATCAGCGAAATACGGCGTTCGCTCAGCGAGCCGATTTCAGCGATGGCCAATGCCATGTTGTCAGCGGCCATGGCCACCGGTTCGGCGTGGAAGTTACCGCCGGAAATCACATCGCCTTCAGCAGCGAAGACCAGCGGGTTGTCGGAAACGGCGTTGGCTTCAACGGCCAAGACCTCAGCGGCCTGACGGAACTGCGTCAGGCAAGCGCCCATGACTTGCGGCTGGCAGCGCAGCGAGTACGGATCCTGCACTTTCTCGCAGTTCTGGTGCGAATCGGAGACTTCGCTGCGCTCACCAAGCAGATCGCGGTAAGCAGCAGCGGCGTCGATCTGACCTTTCTGGCCACGAGCGGCGTGGATGCGTGCATCGAACGGCGAACGCGAACCCAAGACCGCTTCAACCGTCAGACCACCCAGCGCCAGCGCGCCAGCGAACAAGTCTTCACCTTCAAACAGACCGCGCAGGGCAAACGCGGTGGAAACCTGAGTACCGTTGAGCAGCGCCAGACCTTCTTTAGCCGCTAAAGTCAGCGGCATCAGGCCGGCGACTTTCAGCGCTTCAGTGGCTTCCATCCACTCACCCTTGTAGCGTGCCTTGCCCTCGCCCAGCAGCACCAGCGACATATGCGCCAACGGCGCCAGGTCGCCCGACGCGCCCACCGAACCTTTCAGCGGAATGTGCGGATAGACCTCGGCATTGATCAGCGCAATCAGCGCATCAATCACCACGCGGCGAATACCGGAGAAACCACGGCTGAGGCTGTTGACCTTGAGCACCATGACCAGACGCACCAGTTCATCGCTGATCGGCACGCCAACGCCGGCAGCGTGAGACAGCACCAGCGAGCGCTGCAGGTTCTCGAGGTCTTCGCTGGCGATGCGGGTCGAGGCCAGCAGGCCGAAACCGGTGTTGATGCCGTACGCGGTGCGGTTCTCGGCGAGGATCTGCTCGACGCAGGCGACACTGGCTTCGATCTGTGCCGAGGCGCTGTTGTCGAGAGTCAGCTTGACCGGGTTCTGGTAGACGTCACGCAGTTGGGCCAGGCTCAGTTGGCCGGGAATCAGGTTCAGCGCAGTCATTTAAATGCTCCTTTTGAGAGTTTGTTATTAACTTGCCATTCGCTCCGGAGCATTCCGTTATCCGTCGCTTTCAGCCTTGTGGGCATCCGGCGCCTTGGCACGCTGGCAGGGTAGTTTTTCAGTGCAAATTCGATAGAACGTTGTGCAGCGAATTCGGTTTTTTCAGAACGCTCGCAGCGGCAGCGATATCCGGCGCCAGCCAGCGATCCTGATCGTAGGCCGGGACCGTTTCGCGCAGCAGTCGCCAAGCGCGGTCAGTGCCCACGCCAAAGCCTTGTTCCTTGAGGAATTCAAACGCCTGCGCCGCCAGCAGATATTCAATCGCGAGGATCTGCGTACAGTTTTCCAGCGCGCGATGCAGTTTCAGCGCGGCATTGGTGCCCATGCTCAAGTGATCTTCCTGCAGGCCCGAGGTGATGTAGTTGTCGAGCACCGCCGGTTGCGCCAATTGGCGGTTTTCCGCACACAGCGACGCGGCGACGTATTGGACGATCATCATCCCGGAGTTCACCCCCGGATTGGCCACCAGAAACGCCGGCAAACCACTGACGTGCGGGTTGACCAGACGATCGAGGCGACGCTCGGCAATCGAGCCGATTTCGGCCATGGCAATCGCCAGCAGATCCGCCGCCATCGCCACCGATTGGCCGTGCGGGTTGGCTTGCGACATCACCCGGAAATTGTCCGGCGTGCCCAGCAGGAGCGGGTTATCAGTGCAGCCGTTGAGTTCGCCTTCGACCTGTTTGATCGCGTGGTCGAGTTGATCACGCGCGGCACCGTGTACCTGCGGAATCGAACGAATGCTCAGCGCATCCTGAGTGCGAATGCCTTTGCTCGACGCAATCACTTCACTGCCATCGAGCAAGGCGCGCAGATTGATGCCGACCTGCTGCATGCCCGGGTGCGGTTTCAGCGCGATGATCTCAGCGTCGAACGCATCGATTTGGCCGCGCTGGGCTTCGAAACTCATGGCGCCGATGACGTCGGCCCATTGCACCAATCGCGTCGCATCGGCAATCGCCAGACAGCTGAGGCCGGTCATGCATGGCGTTCCGTTGACCAGGCACAAGCCGTCTTTTGCGCCGAGTTGCACTGGTTGCAGGCCTTCTTCGGCCAGCGCCTGTTGCGCCGAGGTGATCTGCCCGCGATAGCGGACATTACCGACGCCGAGCAACGCGATGCCGATGTGCGCCATGTGGGTCAGGTAACCGACCGAGCCTTGCGACGGAACCTGCGGGGTGATGCCGCGATTGAGCAGCGCCAGCAGGCCTTCAACCACGCGGCGGTGGATCCCGGATTTGCCGTGGCTGTAGTTGTGAATCGCCGCGCAGATGATCGCGCGGGTCTGCTCGTCGGCGAGTACCGGGCCGACGCCGCAGGCGTGGCTAAGCAAGGTGTTGCGCGAGAGCTGGCTGAGCTGTTCGTCTTTTAGGGAAACGTTGGACAAACCGCCCAGGCCGGTGTTGACGCCATAGGCGCGCTCACCGCTTTCGACGATGCGCTGAACGATGCTTTGAGCGTTTTCGATACGCGCCCAGGTGTCGCTGGACAGCTCAAGTTGCGCGCCGTGACGAGCGACGGCGACCACGTCCTGCCAACGCAGGGGGCTGCCTGTGATAACGATTTTTTCAGCCTGGGACATCATTAACCTCATCCGAACATTGATACAGCTGTGCCGCCGTCTTCGCGAGCAAGCTCGCTCCCACAGGAGACCGCATTCCAATGTGGGAGCGAGCTTGCTCGCGAAGGGGCCGGCAGCCTCACCGCAAGTCTGTTAAACCACCGCCGCCCGCCGCTGCACGAACCGGTCAACATACTCATCCGCCGGCGAATGCAGAATCTCGCGCGGTGTACCGACCTGAATCAGACGGCCATCCTTGAGAATCGCAATGCGGTTGCCGATACGCACCGCCTCGTCGAGGTCATGGGTGATGAAGACGATGGTCTTGTGCAACGTCTTTTGCAGCTCCAGCAACTGGTCCTGCATCTCCGCACGAATCAGCGGATCCAGCGCACTGAACGCCTCATCCATGAGGATGATGTCGGTGTCCGCCGCCAAGGCCCGAGCCAGACCGACGCGCTGACGCATGCCGCCGGAGAGCTGGTGCGGGTATTTGTTTTCGTAGCCTTTGAGGCCCACGGTGTTGATCCAGTGCAGCGCGCGTTCCGAGCACATTTGCTTGCTCTCGCCACGGACTTTCAGGCCGTAGGCGACGTTGTCGAGCACGCTCTTGTGCGGCAGCAGGCCGAAGCTCTGGAACACCATGCTGATCTTGTGCCGGCGAAATTCGCGCAGGGCGTCCATGTCGTATTGCAGGATGTCGACGCCATCGACGAGGATCGCGCCGCTGGTCGGGTCGATCAGCCGATTGAAGTGACGCACCAAGGTTGATTTGCCCGAGCCGGACAGGCCCATGATCACGAAGATTTCGCCGGTGCCGATGCTCAACGACAGGTCGTTGACGCCGACCACACAACCGGTTTCGCTCAGCACCTGATCCTTGGTCTTGCCCTGGCCGACCATGGCCAATGCATCCTTGGCGCGGTTGCCGAAAATCTTGAAGACGTTTTTGACTTCGATCTTGCTCACGGTTGCGTCGCTCATTTGCTCACCTCATGCCGTGGCCGACCGTACGCCTGAGTAATGCGGTCGATGACCACTGCGAGAATCACGATCGCCAGACCGGCCTCAAGGCCACGCCCGACGTTGAGGGTCTGAATCCCCACCAACACATCTTCACCCAGACCGCGCGCGCCGATCATCGAGGCGATCACCACCATCGACAGGGCCATCATGGTGGTCTGGTTGATCCCGGCCATGATGCTCGGCAGGGCCAGCGGCAGTTGCACACCGAACAGTTGCTGCCAGCGGTTGGCGCCGAATGCGTTAATGGCTTCCATCACTTCGCCGTCAACCTGGCGAATGCCCAGATCAGTGAGGCGAATCAGCGGTGGCGCGGCGTAAATCACCGTGGCGAAAATAGCCGGCACCTTGCCCAGACCGAACAGCATCAGCACCGGGATCAGGTACACGAAACTTGGCATGGTCTGCATGATGTCGAGCAGCGGCATCAGCACTGAACGCAGGCGATTGCTGCGCGCCGAGAGAATCCCCAGCGGAATGCCGATCAGCACCGAAATGATCGTCGCGACCATCATCAGCGCCAGCGTCTGCATGAGCTTGTCCCACAGGCCAACGGCGCCGACGAGGAACAGCAGACCGACGATGACAGCGGTGGTCACGACTTTGCGCGTGGCGTGCCAGGCAACCACACCGACGATCGCCAGCATCAGCCACCACGGCGCTGCGCGCAGCAGGCCTTCAAGGTTGACGATGGCCCACAGCAGCGTATCGGAGATATGGCGGAACACATCACCGTAGTTGGTGACCAGCGAATCGACCCAACCGTTGACCCAGTCGGCGATGGAAAAGGTAAAGCTTTCGGGAAACATAAGCGGCTCTCAATCAGAAATCTCAATCAAGCGATTACGGCATATCTCCCGGCCAGCCTCACGGTTGACCGGGAGGTATCGACCTACAGCGCCGCGTCGATTTTCTTGGCTGCGTCTGCACTGACCCACGCATGCCAGACTTCAGGATGTTCCTTGAGGAAGATTTTCGCCAGTTTTGGCGACTCGATACGTTCCTTCGCCATGCGGCCCAGATTCTGGTTCAGCAGATCGATCGGCAAGTTGACCTTTTCCAGCACGGCGACCAGTTCCGGGGCTTCGTCGTGGAAGGTTTTCGACAGGCCGACCTTGATGCTTACGGTCTTGTCGACGCCCGGTTTTTCTTCGAGTTTGACCAGATCCACCTGGCCCATCAGCGGGGTTGGCGACCAGTAGTAGAACAGGATCGGCTCGCCACGCTTGTAGCTCGACAGCACCGCCGCATCCAGCGCCGGGCCGGTGCCCGGACGGAAGTTGGTGTAGCTGCTTTCCAAACCGTAGCTTTTCAGCATTTCGCTGTTATCCAGCTCGCAGGTCCAGCCGGCCGGGCAGTTGTAGAAACGGCCCTTGGACGGTTCTTCGGCGTCCTTGAACACCGCGGCGTATTTGCCCAGATCAGCGATGTTTTTCAGGTCCGGGGCTTTCGGTTCCAGCTTGCGTTTGGCGTCGCCTTCGATCACGTAACGCGGCACGTACCAGCCTTCCACCGCGCCGACGACCGGAGCGCCGACACCGACGACCTTGCCGGCCTTCTCGGCCTTGTTCCAGACCTCGCTGCGGCCGACCCACTCTTCGGCGAACACTTGAATATCGTTGCTGCTCAGGGCGTTCTCCATGGTGATGGAGTTGCCCGGCAGGCTGTCGGTCTTGCAGTCGTAACCTTTCTCCAGCACCACTTGCAGGACGTCGGTCAGCAGCATGCCGCTTTCCCAGTTCAGGCCGGCGAATTTCACCGGCTTGCCCGATTCGCACCAGCCAGCGGCTTGGGTCGCACCGGCACTGGCCAGCAGGCCCATGGACAGCAATGTGGTCAGCAGGGTCTTGTTCGATTTCATTGTTGTGACGCTCCTAATCATGAATTGGCTTACGGCAGTCAAGAGGCATCCAGCCCTGTCCACGTCCAAATCAGGCCTGCGCCGCAGCGCGACCGGCCCCGCTTGTTTTAGGTTGTACAACGCTGTTCTGCTCGACCGGCAGAATCAGTTGATCGGGCACTGCGCTGTGCCATTTTTTCGCGCACACGTAGTAAACGACGGCCGGCAGCACGAGGCCGATGATCCAGGAAATATCCACATCACCGAGGGCGGCCACCAGCGGGCCGGTATAGAACTTGGTGGAGATGAACGGCAGCTGCACCAGCACACCAAACACATAGACGCTGATGCCGAGCAGGTTCCAGCGACCGTAGCGACCGTTCGGATCGGCCAGTGCCGGCACGTCATAACGCTCGCGGGTGATGCAGTAGTAATCCACCAGATTGATCGCGCTCCACGGGGTGAAGAAGGCGAGCAGGAACAGGATGAAAGACTTGAACGCACCGAGGAACGAGTGCTGGCCGAGCAGCGCGATCAAGGTCGCCGTGCCAACGATGACCAGCACGAACACCAGACGTTGCATGCGCGTTACGGTCAGGTGACCTTTGAAACCACTGATGATGGTCGCGATGCACATGAAGCTGCCGTAGGAGTTCAGTGTCGAGATGGTCACTTTGCCGAACGCGATGCTGAAGTACAGCAGCGCGGCGGTCGCACCGGTGCCGCCCAGACCGACGATGTAAGCCACTTCATGACCGGCGAACTGGCCGTTGGCTGAAGCGGCGGCGAACACGCCGAGGATCATCGCCACTTGTGCGCCGACGACAGAGCCTGCACCGGCGGCGAAGAAGGTTTTGACCGCCGAGGTGTTGCTCGGCAGGTAACGGGAATAGTCAGCCACGTAAGGGCCGAACGCGATCTGCCAGGAGGCCGCGAGCGACACCGCGAGGAGGAAACTGCTCCAGCTGAAATGACGGATTTGCAGGAGTGCGCCGACGTCGGTCTGGCTCATCAGCCGCCAGAACAGGAAGACGAAAGCGATCACGCCAATGACGCTGGCGACACGGCCGATCCAGTGGATCACCCGATAACCGAGCACCGTGACCAGCACAATGACGCTGGCAAAAATCAGGATGCCGACACTGTCGCTGACGCCAAACAACTGGCCCAGCGCCTGGCCGGAAAGCACGGTGCCCGTTGCGGTGAAGCCCAGGTACATCAGGCACACCAAGACGATCGGAATCGCCGCGCCATACACGCCAAACTGCACGCGACTGGAGATCATCTGCGGCAGGCCGAGCTTCGGCCCTTGGGCCGCATGCAGCGCCATCACGCCACCGCCGAGCAATTGACCGATCAACAGACCGATCAACGACCAGAACACATCACCGCCGAGCACCACGGCCAACGCCCCGGTGACGATTGCGGTGATTTGCAGATTCGCACCCATCCACAAGGTGAATTGGCTAAACAGACGACCGTGTCTTTCCGCTTCCGGGATGTAGTCGATCGAACGCTTTTCGATCAACGGTTTGTTGCTTGCACGATCGGTGTTGACAGCCATGATTCAACCTCTGTGGATTGTTTTAATTGTTCACTGAGCTTCGGTAGGGCTGCTTTTCTGTGGGAGCGAGCTTGCTCGCGAATTGGCCAGTACATTCAACATCTGTGCTGGCTGACAGATTGCTTTCGCGAGCAAGCTCGCTCCCACATAAAGCCAAAGCGTGTTACTTGCCGCCGGTAATCATCGGCAGGTTCAGGCCCTGTTCCTTGGCGCAGTCGATGGCGATCTGGTAACCGGCATCGGCGTGGCGCATAACGCCGGTGGCCGGGTCGTTGTGCAGGACGCGCGCAATACGCTCGGCCGCTTCGTCCGTACCGTCGCAGACAATCACCATGCCCGAGTGCTGCGAGAAGCCCATGCCGACGCCGCCACCGTGGTGCAGGGAAACCCAGGTCGCGCCGCTTGCGGTGTTCAGCAGAGCGTTGAGCAGTGGCCAGTCGGACACAGCGTCGGAACCGTCCTGCATCGATTCGGTTTCACGGTTCGGGCTAGCGACCGAGCCGGAGTCGAGATGGTCGCGACCGATCACGATCGGCGCCGACAGCTCACCGCTACGCACCATCTCGTTGAAGGCCAGACCGAGCTTGGCGCGCAGACCCAGGCCGACCCAGCAGATACGTGCCGGCAGACCCTGGAAGCTGATGCGCTCGCGGGCCATGTCCAGCCAGTTGTGCAGGTGCGCGTCGTCCGGGATCAGCTCTTTGACCTTGGCGTCGGTTTTGTAGATGTCTTGCGGATCACCCGACAGCGCCGCCCAACGGAACGGGCCGATGCCACGGCAGAACAGCGGACGGATGTAAGCCGGTACGAAACCCGGGAAGTCGAACGCGTTTTCGACGCCTTCTTCCTGCGCCATCTGACGGATGTTGTTGCCGTAGTCGAAGGTCGGAATGCCTTGCTTCTGGAATTCCAGCATGGCTTTGACGTGCACGGCCATTGACTGCTTGGCGGCTTTGATTACAGCGGCGGGCTCGGTCTTGGCGCGGGCGCGGTATTCGTCCCAGGTCCAGCCGGCGGGCAGGTAACCATTGAGCGGGTCGTGGGCGCTGGTCTGGTCGGTGACCATGTCCGGGCGTACGCCGCGCTTGACCAGTTCCGGGAGGATTTCTGCGGCGTTACCCAGCAGCGCGATGGAGATCGCTTTACCTTCTTTGGTGTATTTGTCGATGCGCGCCAGAGCGTCGTCGAGGTCTTTGGCCTGCTCGTCGACGTAACGGCTTTTCAGGCGGAAATCGATGCTGACTTGTTGGCATTCGATGTTCAGCGAGCAGGCGCCAGCAAGGGTTGCCGCCAGCGGTTGCGCACCACCCATGCCGCCCAGACCGGCGGTGAGGACCCACTTGCCGGTGAGGTTGTCGTTGTAGTGCTGGCGACCGGCTTCAACGAAGGTTTCGTAGGTGCCTTGCACGATGCCCTGGCTGCCGATGTAGATCCAGCTGCCGGCGGTCATCTGGCCGTACATGGCCAGGCCTTTGGCGTCGAGTTCGTTGAAGTGCTCCCAGCTCGCCCAGTGTGGCACCAGGTTGGAGTTGGCGATCAGTACACGCGGGGCATTGCTGTGAGTCTTGAACACGCCGACCGGCTTGCCGGATTGCACCAGCAGGGTCTCGTCGTCGTTCAGTTTGGTCAGGCTTTCGACGATCTTGTCGTAGCACTCCCAGTTACGCGCGGCGCGACCGATACCACCGTAAACCACCAGCTCTTTCGGGTTCTCGGCGACTTCCGGGTCGAGGTTGTTCATCAGCATGCGCAGCGGCGCTTCGGTCAGCCAGCTCTTGGCGGTCAGCTTGTTGCCGCGGGCAGCGCGGATCTCAACGTTGCGAAACTTTGTAGGCTTATTGTCAGTCACGAAAAAGACTCCTCAGCGATCAATTCAAACCAACCCTGGCAGTGGGCAAGCAGCCTGTGCGCTTCGCTGCGCGACAAGCGAATCAGTGGACGCTGCGGAGAGTCTCGAGCGACTCATACGCATACGTCTTTACTTGTACATACAAGCATATGCAATCAAGCGGCCAACTTGTTGGAGGATCGTTTGAGAAAAATAGCTGGCAAGGCTGGAGAGCGCCTGAATCAAGGGTTCAGGCGTGGATGAAATTTTTCTTGGGGATGATTTAGGGAGGCGGGGCTTCGTTACATGAGCGTGGTTTTGCGCCACGCTGGGGCGTTCGGTAACAAGTTGGTGCGTGGGTTGGGAACACCCCAAAAGCAAAAGATCGCAGCCTTCGGCAGCTCCTACACTGGGTTTGATGTACACCCTGTAGGAGCTGCCGAAGGCTGCGATCTTTTAAGATTTCTGAATCAGCGTCCAGTCAGTTCAATGACGCAGCAACCCGCATTGGTGGAGACTTCGGCCAGACCGCTGTTGCCGTCCAGTTGCAGGCAATCATGTCGCCCCAACTGCGAAACACTGTCACCGATCCGGACTTCCAGCAACTCACTGACACTGAACACCAACACCGTCCCCGCCGAGCTGAAGAACCGCTGCTCACCGTCCAGCCACTGCAACCGCGCGCTGTAACGCTGCGGCGCATAGATCAGGTTGAAATCGCGAATCGCGCCACCGAGCAAAGTGCAAGACACCTGGCTTTCCCCGCCAAAGGCAAACGGGTCGAGCGGTAACAACGGTCGAGTGTCGTCGCCATCAACGCACAGGGTCATGCCATCACCCTGCAATACCGTAATCACCCGCTGGTAACCGGCGAACGTCGAAAAACCGCCCGACTCGGCGATATCGGCAATCGACAGGCGCCAGCCAAAACCGTCCAGCCCTGCACCGGCATCACGGGTGATTTCTTCAGTGCTGCCGCCGCCGTTTTTCCACGGCATGCGCGGGTAACCCTCGGCGCGTAAAACCTTAAGTGCACTCATTTATGGAACCGCCCTTCCAGACGATGACGAGAACCTGGGTGAATCAAACGTGCAGCGGTCACCGGCTGACGCCCCGACCACGTGCGGCGACGAATCAGCAGGCACGGCTCGCCTTTTTCAATCTGCAGCAATTTGCATTCGGAAGACTCAGCGAGGATCGCTTCAACCACGTGTTCGCCCTCGGTCAGCGGCGCGACCTGATTGAGATAGGCGTAAGGCGTTTGCAGAGTGAAATCCTGCTTGAGGTATTCCGGCGCGACCAGCGCGTTGACGAAACGGTCTTCGATTTGCACCGGTATGTCGTTTTCGTAATGCACGATCAGCGAGTGGAACACCTTCTGCCCTTCGCGCATGTCCAACGCCAAGGCGCGCTCGGAACCGGCGGCCTCTTCTTCGAGGGTGATCACCTGGCAGGTGTGGCGGTGGCCACGGGAAGCGATTTCGTCGGCGATGTTATGCACTTCGAATAACGCGGACTGACTCTTTGGTTCGGCGACAAAGGTGCCGACGCCTTGCATGCGCACCAACAGACCGTCGGCGGTCATTTCGCGCAGCGCTCGGTTGATGGTCATGCGGCTGAAACCGAGTTGATTGACCAGCTCGCTCTCGGACGGCACGCGGTAGTGCGGCGGCCAGTTTCCGCTATCGATCTGCTGGGTGATCATCTGTTTGACGCGGGCGTACAAGGGCGCCGGACTGTCGCCCATGTTCGCGGCCAACGGGGAGACTGGAGGCGGAGTCGGCACGGTTGATCCCTGTTCATTGGATGAAAGTGGCTAGCTTGCCGGAGTTTACCGGGCAGGCAAACGTCTGTATATGTATATACAAATAACACACGATGGGGTGCTGAACCATGTCCGCCTTCTTTGCCGAACGCGCGCTGCTGCCTAACGGATGGGCCAACAATGTACGTCTTGAGGTCAGCGCCGAAGGCCTGCTGACCCAAATCCAGGCCGATTCCACCGCAGATGGCGCCGAACGGCTGAGCGGCCCGCTGCTACCGGGCATGCCGAATCTGCACTCCCATGCCTTCCAGCGAGCGATGGCTGGACTGGCCGAAGTGGCCGGCAATCCGAATGACAGTTTCTGGACCTGGCGCGATTTGATGTATCGGCTCGTCGGAAAAATCAGCCCGGATCAACTCGGCGTGATTGCCCGTCAGCTGTACATCGAAATGCTCAAGGCCGGTTATACCTCCGTCGCTGAATTTCATTACGTACACCATGACAGCAATGGTCAGCCTTATGCCGATCCGGCTGAGCTGGCGTTGCGCATCAGTCAAGCCGCGAGTGAAAGCGGCATCGGTCTGACCCTGCTGCCGGTGCTCTACAGCCACTCCGGTTTTGGCGGACAGACCCCGAATGACGGCCAGCGCCGCTTCATCAACAGCACCGAAAATTACCTGAATCTGCAATCGCGCCTGCAGCCAATGTTGGCGCAGCAAAAGGCGCAATCGCTGGGCCTGTGCTTCCACTCGTTGCGTGCGGTGACGCCGCAGCAGATCAGTGACGTATTGGCGGCAAGCGACAAGCAATGCCCGGTGCACATCCACATCGCTGAGCAGCAGAAGGAAGTCGATGACTGCCTGAGCTGGAGTGGTCGTCGGCCATTGCAATGGCTGTACGAAAATGCCGAAGTTGATCAGCGCTGGTGCCTGGTGCATGCCACCCACGCCAACCCGGAAGAAGTCACTTTGATGGCCAAGAGTCGCGCCATCGCCGGGCTGTGCCTGACCACTGAAGCGAATCTGGGTGACGGAATTTTTCCGGCGGTGGATTTCCTCGCTCAGGGTGGGCGCATGGGCATCGGTTCCGACAGCCATGTGTCGCTCAGCGTGGTGGAGGAATTGCGTTGGCTGGAATACGGCCAGCGTCTGCGCGATCAGCGGCGTAACCGTTTGTACGGTGCGGATCAGCCGATGGTCGGGCGCACGCTGTTTGACGCGGCGCTGGATGGCGGTGCGCAGGCGCTGGGGCAGCCGATCGGGGCGCTGGAAGTGGGCAAGCGTGCGGACTGGATTGTGCTCGATGGCAACGATCCGTATCTGGCGACGGCCACGGGTGACGGGATTTTGAATCGCTGGTTGTTTGCCGGTGGCGATCGCCAAGTGCGCGATGTGCTGGTCAATGGCCAGTGGGTTGTGCGTGATGGCCGGCATGCAGGGGAAGAGGACAGTGCTCGCGCCTTTACCCAAGTCCTGCGCGACCTCCTCGGCTGACGCATAACCACATGTAGGAGTGAGCCTGCTCGCGATAGCAGTGTGTCAGTCACTTATTTGTGCTCTGACACAACGCTATCGCGAGCAGGCTCACTCCTACAGGGGGTTGGCGGTGTTCTTTAGTTCGAGGTCTTGGCCATCTGCCGATCCGACGCCCGCCAGATCAAACGTGTGGTGTCATAGCCCTGCTGACGCGCCTTGCTCAGCAGCTCTTCGCGCACCACCCCGTTGACGGTCGGTGTGCGTGAAAGCAACCACATGTACTTGCGACTCGGGTCGCCGACGATGGCGGTCTTGTAGTCATCGCTGACGTACAACACCCAGTATTCGCCTTTCGCCACACCCGGAATCAGGCGTGAAAACCAGGTATCGAATTCGACCCAAAGCTTGTCGGTCTTGCCAGGCACCTGTGGATAAGCCGTGCCCTTGGCCTCTTCCCACTGCCATTGCGGAGTCAGGCAGCGATTGAGCACCGCGACATTGCCGTCAGGCTTGAGGGTGTAATGGGCTTCGGATTGCGCGCAATTGCGCTGGAAGTACATCGGCAAGCGCGCCAGCTCGTACCAGGTACCTTGATAGCGCTTGAGATTGACGCTGTTGACGGTTTTCGGCGCCAACGGGTCTACGCCGGAAGTGGCGCAGCCGGCCAGTACCAGGCCGGCAAAAAGGATCAGCAATAACCGCTTCATTTTTCTTCTCCGTGGGCGCGAAGCCCCGGTTTACTTCAGGCCTTGGCCGGAAAACATCAGCACTTTGTCACCGGCGTACTGCACGCTGATAAAGCTGTTCTTGTCGCCCCAGGTGCAACTGGACATACCGAGCGCGCCCGAGCAATCAGTCGGTTTGCCCAGCAGGGTCTCGACTTCGGCCTTGGCCATGCCGGCCGAGAGCTTCGAATAGTTTTCCTGATTGACCTTGCTGCATGCGGCCAGCAGCACGCAAAACGTCAGAAGGGCGATAGATCGCAGCGACATGGTGTAACTCCTGGAACGAGGGGGGGATGGCATGGTGCCAACCAGAAGCTTAGAAGAGAAAACCCTCATCTGGTTCCGTGGGGGAATGGCTATTTATTAGCCCGCCCGTCTGGCATTTGCCGATAAATCAGACACTTTGTAGGGCTATTGAGCATTTCGTCGCATTTCGCCAAAGACGCCTAATCTTTGGCGCATCGCGGTCGAAATAAGAGCAGCGCAAAGCCCCCGAGTGTGGCAAATTGCCGCCCTTTCTTGACCAGCCCCTTCGCGGTAGTTCATTCGATGACCAGAAACATGAAATTCAGCCACAAGATTTTGTTGGCTGCCGCCCTTGTGGTGGCCGTTGCGTTCGCCTGTTTCATTTTCTTCAACGACTATCGACAGCGCGAAGCCCTGAGCACGAGCACCGAAGCCTCGATGCAGGAACTGGGCAGTCTGACCACCAGCAACATCCAGACCTGGCTGGAAAGCCGCATTCAATTGCTGCAATCGCTGTCGCAGCAAGTCGCGGTCGACGGCAACGCTCCGGCCAGTCTGAAACGCATCATCGACCTGCCCGCCTACACCGGCAATTTCCAGCTCAGCTATTTCGGCGGCGCTGACGGCGTGATGTTCTCGGTGCCGGCCGGCAACCGCGCCCCGGATTACGATCCGCGCGCCCGTGGTTGGTACAAAGCGGCGAACAGCGCGCAGCAGACCATCGTCACCGAACCGTACATCGCCGCGTCGTCGGGCAAACTGGTGATCACCGTTGCCACACCAGTACAGCGCCAAGGGCAGATGCTCGGCGTCGCCGGTGCCGACATCGACCTGACCAGCGTCAGCGCGATCATCAATTCGCTGAACTTCGGCGGCCACGGCCACGCGTTCATCGTCAGCAGCGAGGGCAAGATCCTGATTCACCCGGACAGCAAACTGGTGCTCAAGACCCTCGCCGAGGCCTATCCGAACGGCGCACCTAAAGTCAGCCCGGGCCTGAAAGAAGTCGAGTTCAACGGCAAGACCCAACTGATCTCCTTCACCCACATCAACGGCGTGCCGTCGGCTGACTGGTACGTGGCACTGGTGCTCGATAAAGACACCGCGTTCTCGATGCTCAGCGAGTTCCGCACCTCGGCGCTGATCGCCATGGTCATTGCCGTGGTGATCATCATCGCCCTGCTCGGCATGCTCATCCGCGTGCTGATGCAGCCGCTGCTGACCATGGGCCGCGCGATGCACGACATCGCCGAAGGTGAAGGCGACCTGACCAAACGTCTGGTGATCCACGGCAACGACGAGTTCGGCGCACTGGGCACCTCGTTCAACCGTTTCGTCGAGCGTATCCACACCTCGATCCGCGAAGTGTCCTCGGCCACCGGCCAGGTCAACGAAGTCGCCCTGCGCGTGGTCGCGGCATCGAACTCGTCGATGTACAACTCCGATCAGCAAGCCTCGCGTACCAACAGCGTGGCCGCGGCGATCAACCAACTCGGCGCCGCCGCACAGGAAATCGCCCAGAACGCCGCCCTCGCCTCGCAGCATTCCAGCGATGCGCGCAGCCTTGCGGTCGACGGTCAGCAGGTGGTGGATAAAACCATCCAGGCCATGCAGCAGCTGTCGGCGAAGATCAGCGATTCCTGCGGCAACATCGAAACCCTGAACAGCAACACGGTGAACATCGGCCAGATTCTCGAAGTGATCACCAGCATTTCCCAGCAAACCAACCTGCTCGCGCTCAACGCCGCAATCGAAGCGGCGCGCGCCGGTGAAGCCGGTCGTGGTTTCGCGGTGGTCGCGGACGAAGTGCGCAACTTGGCGCACCGCACTCAGGATTCGGCGCAGCAAGTGCAGAAGATGATCGAAGAGCTGCAAGTCGGCGCACGCCAGGCGGTCAACATCATGACCGAGAGCCAGCGTGAGAGCGAAAGCAGCGTCGGCATCGCCAACCAGGCCGGCGAACGGTTGGGCAGCGTGACTCAGCGCATTGGCGAGATCGACGGGATGAACCAGTCGGTAGCGACGGCGACTGAAGAGCAGACGGCGGTGGTCGAGTCGCTCAATGTCGATATCAACGAGATCAACACGCTGAACCAGGAAGGTGTGGAGAACTTGCAGGCGACGTTGCGGGCGTGCGCGGATCTGGAGCAGCAGGCGGCGCGGTTGAAGCAGTTGGTGGGTAGTTTCCGCATTTAAGATCAAGGGCTTTACCCCCTCACCCCAGCCCTCTCCCCCAGGGGGGGCGAGGGGGAAAGGGAGCAGATCTTCAAGCCTTTCAAAACCTGAGTTCGACTCAGGTCTCTCAAGTCGATGTACCTCCAACATCCACCTCGGTCAGTCCCCTCTCCCTCCGGGAGAGGGCTAGGGTGAGGGCAAGCCCTTAAAACCGCGAGCCAGGCCCAGAAAGAAACACCAACTCCTCAGCCGTAGACTCCCGCCCCAACACCGCATTGCGATGCGGAAAGCGGCCAAACCGCGCAATCACTTTCTGATGCCGCTCGGCATAATCCAGATTGTCGGCAAACACCGCCCGCTGCGCTTCCGGCTGTTCAGCCACCAGTTCTATAAACCTGGAAACGGCCTCATTCTGCACCGCGAGGTTTTCGCAGTGTTCGAACACCAGATAAATGAACACACGCTGAATCGGCTTCAACTGCCGATCAAAATCCGCGGCAATGCCTTGGGCAACCAGTTTCTGCGCGCGTAGATCGCCGGAAAACGCCTTTGGGGTGTCACGAAAGATCATTCGCGGCAGTTGATCAAGCAGTAACACCAGCGCCAGCCAACCTTCGGGACGTTGCGTCCACTCGGTCAATTCGCCGGCCAGGGCCTGATCGACAAAGACCCCGAAACGCTCACGCGCTTCGAGGTCTTGGCTGTCTCGCTTACCGAACCACAACTTGCCCTTGTCAGCCGATATCTCGTCAGGGGATTCGGCCTGTCCGAACCACCAATCGAGCAACGGCTGCCAAGGCGCGGTCATGATTTATTCCTTGTGGTAGGCCGTCGCGCGGGCGACTTCTTCTTTCGAGCCGAGGAACACCGCTACGCGCTGGTGCAGGCCTTCTGGCTGAATGTCGAGAATGCGCTGGTGACCGTCGGTGGACGCGCCGCCCGCTTGTTCCACGAGGAACGACATCGGGTTGGCTTCGTACATCAGACGCAGTTTGCCTGGCTTGGATGGCTCACGGCTGTCGCGCGGGTACATGAACAGACCGCCACGGGTCAGGATGCGGTGTACGTCGGCAACCATCGCTGCAACCCAGCGCATGTTGTAGTTCTTTTTCAGCGGACCTTCTTCACCGGCCAGCAATTCGCCAACGTAGCGCTGTACCGGGGCTTCCCAGTGACGCTGGTTGGACATGTTGATGGCGAATTCCTGGGTCGATTCAGGAATGGTGATGTCCTCGTGAGTCAGCACGAAGCTGCCCATTTCGCGGTCGAGAGTGAAGCCTTTGACGCCGTCGCCCAAGGTCAGTACCAGCATGGTCTGCGGACCGTAGATCGCGTAACCGGCGGCAACTTGCTGAGTGCCTGGCTGCAGGAACGCTTTCTCGTTCAGCGGCTCGTTCTGGCTCAGGTATTCGTTCGGGCAACGCAGTACCGAGAAGATGGTGCCGACCGGGGCGTTGATGTCGATGTTCGACGAACCGTCCAGTGGGTCGAATACCAGCAGGTACGCGCCCTTCGGGTATTTGCCCGGGATCTGGTAGGCATTGTCCATTTCTTCGGACGCCATGCCGGCCAGGTGACCGCCCCATTCGTTGGCTTCGAGCAGGATTTCGTTGGAGATCACGTCGAGCTTCTTCTGCACTTCGCCTTGGACGTTTTCAGTGCCCATGCTGCCCAGAACACCACCCAGGGCGCCTTTGGACACGGCGTGGCTGATTTCTTTGCAAGCACGCGCCACCACTTCGATCAGGAAACGCAGATCGGCAGGAGTGTTATTGCTGCGGGTCTGCTCAATCAAATAGCGACTCAGGGTAACGCGGGACATGGACGGCTCCGGTGGAATGGGGGGCTAAAAACCCGCGCAGTTTACAGGGAGTCTGAAAACGTAGCGAGCGAAGACGCCCGGTAACGTGCGTTGGGGTGTAATTGCCTGCATGAGACGTGAATGTGGGTGGAGAGTTCAGGTAGCGGGTTTAGCGTAGTCCGAAATCGGACGGGTGTGGCTGGGGGTTAATTGATCAGTTCGGAATTGTACTGGCTGACACACCGCTTTCGCGAGCAGGCTCGCTCCCACAGGGAATAGGAGTGACCGCTGAATTGGCGTCCACTGAAGATCCACTGTGGGAGCGAGCCTGCTCGCGAATGGCGCGCGGCGCCAGCCATTCTCAAGTGTTGGTTGGAGGCTTGCGCAACAAGCTGAACGCCATCGCCCCAAGGAACACCACACTCAGCAACAACACCGCCCACAAGCCGATCTTCTTCCAATTGGTCTCAGCCACCGCCACCGTGGTCGCCGTAGAAGTCTGCGTAGCCACCACGTCACCCTGCACCGACGCCTTACCCAACGCCGCCAGCTTCTCCGGTTTGAAATCCGGAATCAGCGTCGCCAACGGCAGATTCGCCGTCCTCACACTCGGATTACCCAGCGCAAGGCTGTAAGGCCCCTCGCCGCGCGCGAGGAATATCACCTGCGTCGCCCGCAACGCATATTTCAGACTCGGCGCCTGCTCACCCAGACCGCCGCCGCGCTCATCCACCGTCAGCTTCAACTGCTGCACGGTCTGCCCGTAGAGCTGCAATTCGTTCTGCTGCACGTCCTGATTATTCTGGGTCAGGCGATAGAGCAAACCGCTGCTCAGCGTCTGCCACGGCAAACTGCTTTCACGGCGCCCTGCCAGCGTCACTGGCGCCAAGCTGTTCGGCTGCTTCAGCTCGACCTGCACCCGCTCGACATTCAGCCCCATCGGCAGTTGCCAAGTGTATTCACCGGCCTTGGTGCTGCTGCCGGCCAATGCCTGCGACCAGACCAACGGCAGAGGCACATTGCGCGGATCACTGCTTTTCAATTGTGCTGCCGTCAGGATCGGCGCCGAATTCGGCGACTCCCACAGCAACCGCACATAACGCGCCGACTGCCCCGGCAACGTCACCTCATGCTGCTCGATGCGCTCATCGGAAAAAGTCAGTCGTGCCACCTGCCCTTCGCCCCACGCTTGCCAATGTTGCAGGTCGTCACTGGCCTCGATGCTGAAGCGCTGAAAACCGTCGCGCTCGCTGGTCCAGTCGAGGATCAATTGCTGCAACGGCGCCTTGATCGCACTCGCGTCCAACAGCCAACCGCGCAGCACTTCTTCGCCCGCCTCCAACTGGCTGGACGGTTGCACTTCGACCAGCGTGCCGTTGGTGGTCGCTTGCACACGCACATTCGGCGCGCGTTCGCTGGCGTCAGCGGCGTTGTACAGCGGAAACCATTTCACCTCGTGTAACTGCCCGTCGTCGCGGGTCTGTGCCGATTCGCGGGCCAAGGCGTAAGCCTGCGGTTCGCCGGCGGCGTTGAACACACGCAGATCACTGAGATCAGTCTGGCGTGCCTGCAATTGCACGCTCAACGGCAATTCGAGGCGATACCACGGGCCGTTGCCACTGACCGACAACGGCACCTGCGTGGCGAAGTCCGTCGGCTTTTCCTGAGCGCCGGCCACCATCACCACACCCAACGCCAACCAACCCAGATTTCGCATGCGACTCAAGATGAAACTCCTTCGGTATCCGGGGCCGGTTTGTCCGCCGCCGGCTCAGCTTCAATGCGTTTGGGCGGCAGCGGCGCGAAATAACCGACCACCAGCAGCAACACGCCGACGCCAATAAACGAGACGATCCGGGCGAGGCCACCACGGTTGCTCAGTTCGACAAAAATCAGTTTGGCCACCACCAGCGCAATCAATGCCGCGCCGATCAGCCACACTTCGCGACGATGACGCAGATGCCCGCCGATCATCAGCCCGAGCGCCATCAGCGTCCAGACGATCGACAAACCGGCCTGCACCAGCATTGAGCCGAGCAACGTATCCAGCTCGAACGGGATGCCGGCCCAATGGTGCGCCGCGCGGGTGACCAACGCGGTGCAGAAGGCGAACAGCGAAACCCCGGCGATCAATTGCGTGCCGTAATCGGCGTAGTCCTGCCGGATCGACAACTGCGAAATCGCACTGCGCGACCACACATAGACGCCGAACAATGCGAACAACAAACCCAGCTCTAATGGATTGAGCAGCGGCACGTAAGGAAGTGGCTCGGCATTACCATCGCTGACACCATTGGCCAGCCAGAACCACGCCAGCATCAACACCGCCAACGGCGCGGCAGCGTACAAGCGGTACTCGCGGGCAAACGCTGCGACCGGCCACGGCCAAGAGCGCGGGGCCGCTGCCAGCAACAGATAAACGCTCGGCAGAATCGCCCAGCCCAGCCAGCGCCAGGCGTTGTATTGCTCGGACAACAGCAGCAGGCCATAACGCAACTCTAGCGCCAGCACGCCAATCAGCAACCAACAGCCCAGTACATGCGCCGTGCTCAAAGCGCGCGCCGGCAGCATCGGTGCCAAGCGACGCAGGCTGAAGAAATGCACGGCGAATACTGCCGTCCACGCCAGCCAGCCGAAATGGGCCGCTGGGTGATAACGCGGATGCCAGGCAGCGAGCAACACCAGACCCGCCGCCGGAATCAGCAAGGTGCAGAGCAAGCCCAGCGCCGGCCATTTCAACCGCAGCGACAACAGCGTCCACAACGACACGCTGACGGCGGCGACCATTAGCAACAGCGTGCCTTGCAGATTCGGCGCAGCAAAGCGCAGCACTTCACTGACCCACGCCAACGCCCACCAACCGGCGCCCCACACCAGCAACACTTCGGACAAGCGCTGCAAGCTCAATGCATCGAATGCCGAGGCGTGATTGCCCATTTGCAGGCGCCACGCACCGATCATCGCCGCCAGCCCCAGCACCAGCGGCGTCCAGAATCCGCCATGGGCCAGCGGTTTCAAACCTTCGCTGGACAGTGGCCCGAGCAACTCCGGACCGGCCAGCAAAAACGCCGCGCCACCGATCACTTGCAACAACAAACCGAAAACAAAACTCACGCGCTGCTTGAGGTACAGGCTCAGCCAGATAATCAGCAAACCACTGGCCGCCCACACCGCGCTCGCGGTCTGCCATGGCAGGACAAACAGAACCGCCAGATTGATCAGCACCAGACCGGCCAACAGCACCACCGACAATCCGCGCAGCAGACGTACATCACCGCGCACCATTTCATCACGGGCCGCCAACAGCATGCCGGCGATCAACGCCAGGCCGATCAGCGAAGCACTGAGCAAGCCACTCCAGCCGGCGCTGAACACCGCTGCCGAATCCTCGCCCGCGCCTTGCAGACGCAACAGGAACAACGCACCGCCGAGCAACTGCACGGCAAACGCGGTGAACAGGAAGGTGCGCGATTGAATCCGCAGACCGACAAACAACGTCACCAGACCGGCCAGCGCCCAACTGATCGCCGTGCCTTGCGTAAAGAAGAACAGCGGCGCCAGCAGATAGAGGAAGGTCAGGCCCAGAGACGCCAACACCGGCAAACCTTGACGCTCCCAAGGCGAGGCTTGTTCCGGCGTGGCCTTGCGCAATTGATAGAAACTGAACAGCAACGCAATGCCGAGCATCAACGCGCCCAACGGTGCACCGTCAAGCAGACTGCTCTCGCCGACGCGCAACTGACTGAGAAACGCCAACGCCGACCCCAGTTGCAGGAGCAAGGCAAAGGCCCGGGCGAACGGTCGATGCTGGCGCAAACCGAGCCAGAAAATCCCCGCGCCTTCCACTGCCCATGCCGCCGAGGTCCAGCGCGCATCCAGCCCCAACGGAATCGCCAGACTGGCGAAAATCACCCCGAGCGCCAGACAGGTTTCGCCCAGCAGCACCGCGCGTCCGCCCATCAATACCTTGGCCAGCGCCATGTAGATCATGCCCAACGCCAGCGCACTGAACGCCGCAGCAAACTCCAGATGCTGCACCAGCGCAAACTGCAAACCAAAGCCAATGATCGGCGGGCCGAACAGCATCGTCCCGTCGACATAATCGCCTTTGCGCGCCGACCAGTGCAGCAGCGCCTCGCGATCGCCCTCCGCCGGTGCATCGGGCATGTCCAGCAATTTGCGGCGGGCGAACAGCAGGCCGATGGCGAGGTACATCAGGAAGAACAGAATCAGGAACGGTTCGGTGCTCCACAACAGCTCCGGCGCGTACGAACGCAGGCCCCAGGCGAAGCCGATGCCGAAGGTGCCGACGAAGCCGATCAGGTTAAGCAGACGCCAGGCCTTGAACCAGGCGATGGCAAGAATGCCGGCGTTGAGCAGCGCGAAATAACTGAACAGTGCGACGTGGTTGCCGGCGCCGGTCGAGGTCAGAATCGGCGCGGCGAAACCACCCAATGCCGCCGCAGCTGCCAGCCCTAAAGCATCCTGAGTGATCGCCAGAATCGCCGAGAACACCGTCACCGCGACCAGCAATCCCAACGCGGCGGACGGATCTAGCAACGGATGCAGACGCATCGCCGCAAACACCGTCAGGTACAGCACCGCGATCCCGGTGCCTTGCAGCATCAACGCGTAATTGCTGTTGCGCCGGCGTAGCCACCAGCCCAGCGCGAGCAAGCCCAACGCGGCCGCCGCGACACCGGCGTAACGCAACTCGATCGGCACGACCATGCCTTCGGTGGCGTAGCGCAGCAGGAATGCGAGACCGAAGAAGAGCAACACCACGCCGACCCGCAGTACGGTGTTGCCACCAAACAGCCAGTTACGCGCGGCGCTGATGCCGCGTTCGATGAGGTTCGGGCCACGGGGTTCAGCAGGTTTTTGCGGCTCGGACGTAACGGCGTCGAGGCGCCAGACATCAGCAGGCAGCGGTTGACTGGTTTCACCGGCAGCGACGGAAATCGGTTCGAGTTCGAGCGGCAGCTCCCAGACCAGTTCGGGGGCCGGGGCTTCTTCGGCGGCTTTGACCGGTTCTGCGACGGGCTCGGTCACTGGTGCCGCGGTCGGCGGCGACGCGGAACGAACCGGTGCACCTTCGAGCAGAAACAGGCGCTGTTCGACGCCCTGCAAAGCGACCTTCGCCTGCTCAAGTTGACGTTGCTGCTCCATCGTCTGCGAGCCAAGCCGCGCGATGCGGATCGTCTGCCCGATCACCAGCCCCAGCAGCGCGCCCAACAGCGCATCACTGAACGACTCGTCGAGCAGCCAGCCGAGCACCAGCCCGATCAACATGAACATCCATTGCATGGTCGATATCCCTAAGCGGCCCCAAGACGGGGCGAGTCCGGCGATTGCTTCAGTCTAGGCACAAACCCTGTGGGAGCGAGCCTGCTCGCGAAAGCGGTTTGTCAGCCAACATTTCTGTTTAACAAGACAACCGCTTCGCGAGCAGGCTCGCTCCCACATTGGATCGGTGGTGACTGGAGCAGCCGGTAACCGGCGCTCAGTATATCGATCCGGCCCAACAAACGTTGGGCCTTACGCACATTTGTGGCGGAAAGTTACTCCAACGCTTTCCAGATATCCGTGGCGTACTCGCGAATCGTCCGGTCCGAGGAGAACCAGCCCATCCGCGCCGTGTTCAGCACCGCCGAACGCCACCAGTTGTTACTGTCGTGCCAATGCTCTTCAACGCGTTTCTGCGCTTCCCAATAAGAGTCAAAGTCGGCGCAGACCAGGAAGCGGTCGTAATCCACCAGCGAATCGATCAGCCCGGTGTAGCGCGAAGTGTCATCCGGCGAGAACACCCCGCTGCGAATCGCTTGCAGCACGTCGTTCAAACGATGGGACGCGGCGATGTCTGGCAAGGCGCTGAACTCATGATTCTGTTTACGCGCTTCAACCTGTTGTGCGCTGAGACCGAAGATAAACATGTGTTCGGCACCGATACGCTCGCACATCTCGACGTTGGCGCCGTCCAGCGTGCCGATGGTCAGTGCGCCGTTGAGGCCGAACTTCATGTTACTGGTGCCCGACGCCTCGAACCCGGCAGTGGAAATCTGCTCGGACAAGTCCGCCGCCGGAATGATGCTCTCCGCGAGGCTGACGTTGTAGTTGGGCAGAAACACCACTTTCAACAAGCCGCGCACGGTCGGATCGTTGTTCACCACCCGAGCGATATCGTTGGTCAGCTTGATGATCAGTTTGGCCTGGTGATAACTCGCCGCTGCTTTGCCGGCGAAGATTTTCACCCGCGGCACCCAGTCGACTTCCGGCTCAGCGCGAATCGCCTGATACAGCGCCACGGTGTGCATAAGGTTGAGCAACTGGCGTTTGTATTCGTGAATCCGTTTGACCTGCACATCAAACATGGCCGCCGGGTTGACCGCGATACCCAGCCGTTCGTGAATCAGATAGGCCAAAGCCTTTTTGCTGTGCAGGCGTTGCTCGGCGAAGGCTTTGCGGAACGCGGTTTTCTCGGCGAAAGGCTCGAGATCGAGCAGTCGCTCTTCCGGGTTATCCAGCAAATCCGGCCCCAGCGCATCAACCAGCATCGAAGTCAGTTCAGAGTTGGCCTGATACAACCAGCGGCGGAAGGTAATGCCGTTGGTTTTGTTGTTGATCCGCTCCGGATAGAGCTTGTGCAGCTCAGCAAACACGGTTTTGCGCATCAGTTGAGTGTGCAAGCCAGACACGCCGTTGACGCTGTGCGAACCGAGGAACGCGAGGTTGCCCATGCGCACCCGGCGACCGTTGTCTTCTTCGATCAGCGACACCGCGCGCAACACGTCGAAATCGTGAATGCCTTTGGCGCGCAGCGAGTCGATGTGCTGAGCGTTGATCAGGTAAATGATCTGCATGTGCCGTGGCAGCATGCGTTCCATCAAGCCCACCGGCCAGGTTTCCAGTGCTTCCGGCAGCAGCGTGTGATTGGTGTACGACAGCGTGTCGACGGTGACTTGCCACGCCGCGTCCCACGCGACGTCGTAGACGTCGACCAGTTGGCGCATCAGTTCGGCAACGGCAATCGAAGGGTGGGTGTCGTTGAGCTGGATCGCCGCGTGATCGCCCAGGGTCAGTACCGAGGTGTGCATGTTGCGATGGCGACGCAGCAGATCCTGCAACGAGGCGGCGACGAAGAAGTATTCCTGACGCAGGCGCAGCTCTTGCCCTGCTTCGGTACTGTCCGCCGGGTAAAGCACGCGGGAGATACTTTCGGCGCGAGCAACCTCGGCGACGGCGCCCAAGTGGTCACCGGCGTTGAAGCGTTCCAGGTGCAAATCTTCCATGGCGCGGGCACGCCACAGGCGCAAGGTGTTGACGCTCGCCCCGCGCCAGCCGACCACCGGCGTGTCGTAAGCAATCGCGCGGACGGTTTCCGCCGGTGACCAGACCTGTTTGGATTTGCCGGAAACGTCGGTGACGGTTTCAACGCTGCCGCCGAAGCCGATGGAGTAGACGACTTCCGGCCGTTCAAACTCCCACGGGTTGCCGAAATCCAGCCAGTGCTCGGTCTGCTCCTGCTGCCAGCCGTCGACAATGGCCTGGCGGAACAAACCGTGTTCATAACGAATGCCGTAACCGTGGCCAGCGATGCCGAGGGTCGACATGCTTTCCATGAAGCACGCCGCCAGACGACCGAGGCCGCCGTTGCCCAGCGCCGCGTCGGGCTCCAGCAAGCGAATGCGCTCCAGATCAACGCCGAGTTCGGTCAGCGCCTCACGGGCGACATCGAGCAGGCCTAGGTTGCTCAGGCTGTCGTAGAGCAAACGGCCGATAAGAAATTCCAGCGAGAGGTAATACACCCGTTTCTGGCCTTTGCGGTAGATCTGCCGGGTGTGGTCCATCCAGTGTTCGACCATGTGATCACGCGCAGCCAACGCGATGGCTTCGAACCAGTCATGGTCGAAGGCGTGATCGGGGTCTTTGCCCACCGCGTAGGTGAGTTTGGTCAGGACGGCGTCGCGGAATGCGGCCACCTCTGCTTCGCGAACTAGTGGTTCTTGAGTCATCAATGGGACCTCGAGCGAGCGGGGAATTGTCTGAGCCTAGACGGTCTGACCGACGGTCGAGGCTCTGGTTCGGCAGTATTTCCTGAGACGGTGAGATGGCCCGGCATTACCTTGGCGGATGAGCTAATGAATGCAGGGGCCGTGCCGAATTGTCCGGCAATGTGCCTGTACGCAGAAAAAATCTGGCGAAAGGTTGTTCAAAAATCCACCAGTCCCGGTATGATCGCGCGCCCTGATGCACACACGCCTGGTAACTCCCGATGATGAAGCCCAACCTGATTGCCGCCGCCGAGATCGATCGTCTCGATACGTGGGCAAAATACTCAGCCCCGATGTGCGGTTCCTGCGTGTCCAGCTGCTGCACGCTGCCGGTTGAGGTGAAGATCAAGGATCTGGTGCGCATCGGTGTGGTCGACGAGTTCGAACTGGGCGATCCGCCAAAGAACATCGCCAAGCGTTTGCAGAAGGAAGGCCTGGTCGAGCGCTTCAACCAGAAGTCCGGCATCTTCACCCTGCAGCGCATGAGCAACAACGATTGCTACTACCTGGATCGTAAGAGCCGCCTGTGCACCATTTATGACAAGCGCCCGGATACCTGCCGCAATCACCCGAAGATCGGGCCGCGCCCGGGGTATTGCGCGTATAAGCCGAAGGAAGTTGAGCGCGTGCAGAATTTCCGCGCTATCGAGAAGTTCTAAAAGCTGACCCTCATCGGAACGCCGCCCGCCCAGCCCTCTCCCGGAGGGAGAGGGGGCCGACCGAGGTGTCTTGCGCCTGACATCGACCTGAAAAATATAGTCGATTATAGATTCGGTACAGCCCCACCAAATCGATTATGGATTCAGCAGAATTCTTTCAAGTCGATGCATCTCATGAATATCCCCATTCGGTCCCCTCTCCCTCTGGGAGAGGGCTAGGGTGAGGGGCTCTTGATCTTCAAGACTCAATCCACATTTCCCCCCAGACAAACAAAAACGCCCCCGGTCTCGCGACCGGGGGCGTTTTCATTCAGCCTGAACTAATGACTCAGTTCTTGGCTTTCTTGGCAGCGCGGGTACGCTCGCTTTCGTCCAGGATCTTCTTGCGAAGACGGATGGACTTAGGAGTGACTTCGCACAGCTCGTCTTCCTGGATGTATTCCAGAGCCTGTTCCAGAGTGAACTTCACTGGTGGAACCAGAGCGATGGTTTCGTCTTTACCCGAAGCACGCATGTTGTCGAGCTTCTTGCCTTTGGTTGGGTTCACACCCAGGTCGTTGTCGCGGCTGTTCTGACCAACGATTTGACCGTTGTAGATCTCCTGGCCGTGTTCTACGAACAGCTTGCCACGAGCCTGCAGGGTTTCCAGCGAGTAGGTCAGAGCCTTGCCGGTTTCAACCGAAACCAGAACGCCGTTCTGACGGCCGGACATGTGGCCCGACTTGACGGTGTCGTAACGATCGAAGATCGAGGTCAGGATGCCAGCACCGTTGGTCAGGGTCAGGAACTGGTTACGGAAACCGATCAGACCGCGAGCAGGGATGTTGTATTCCAGACGAACACGGCCCTTGCCATCCGGCACCATGTTGCTCAGGTCGCCTTTGCGCAGACCCATCTCTTCCATGACCTTGCCCTGTGCTTCTTCAGGGATGTCGATGGTGACGTTTTCAAACGGTTCTTGCTTGACGCCGTCAACTTCACGAATGATCACTTCAGGACGGCCCAGGGCCAGCTCGAAGCCTTCGCGACGCATGGTTTCGATCAGTACCGAGAGGTGCAGCTCACCACGGCCGGAAACCTTGAACTTGTCAGCGGTGTCGCCTTCTTCAACGCGCAGTGCAACGTTGTACAGCAGCTCTTTGTCCAGACGGTCCTTGATGTTACGGGACGTCACGAACTTGCCTTCTTTACCGCAGAATGGCGAGTCGTTTACCTGGAAGGTCATCGAAACGGTTGGCTCGTCAACGGTCAGAGGCTTCATCGCCTCGACAGTGTCCGGGTGGCACAGGGTGTCGGAGATGAACAGCGAGTCCATACCGCTGATGCAAACGATATCGCCTGCTGCAGCTTCTTCAACGTCGATGCGGTGCAGACCGTGGTGACCCATCAGTTTCAGGATACGGCCGTTACGGCGCTTGCCGTCGGCACCGATCGCCACAACCGGGGTGTTCGGCTTGACGCGGCCACGAGCGATACGGCCAACGCCGATAACACCCAGGAAGCTGTTGTAGTCCAGAGCAGAGATCTGCATCTGGAACGCGCCGTCACGGTCAACAGCCGGAGGCGGAACGTGGTCGACTACCGCTTGGTACAGCGGGGTCATGTCTTCCGCCATGGCGGTGTGATCCAGACCGGCAATGCCGTTCAGGGCCGAGGCGTAAACAACCTGGAAGTCCAGTTGTTCTTCGGTAGCACCGAGGTTGTCGAACAGGTCGAAGATCTGGTCCAGAACCCAGTCCGGACGCGCGCCTGGACGGTCAACCTTGTTGATCACCACGATTGGACGCAGGCCGGCTTCGAAAGCCTTCTTGGTCACGAAACGGGTTTGCGGCATAGGGCCGTCTTGAGCGTCAACCAGCAGCAGAACGGAGTCAACCATCGACATTACGCGTTCAACTTCGCCGCCGAAGTCGGCGTGGCCCGGGGTGTCCACGATGTTGATGTGGTAGCCGTTCCAGTTGATGGCGGTGTTTTTCGCCAGAATGGTAATACCGCGCTCTTTTTCCTGGTCGTTGGAGTCCATCACGCGCTCGTCGTTGAGCTCGTTGCGCTCCAGAGTGCCGGATTGACGCAGGAGTTTGTCTACCAGGGTGGTTTTACCATGGTCAACGTGGGCAATGATGGCGATGTTGCGTAGATTTTCGATCACTTGTGTATCTCGATCAGAGGATTCGGTTTGCTGACAAGTCTTGGCAGCGATTAGCAGTAGTGTCCGGCATGGCCGTTACAGCTTGACGGCGGTGTCGGGGGGCCGGTGACGCAGGCCACAGGCAAACAGCCCCGGGCACTTAGCTCGGTCGATAAACGCGCACATTGGCATGCCCCTCACTGAGCAAATGGTGAGCATGCAGGCGACTCATCACGCCTTTGTCGCAATACAGCAGGTACTGGCGAGTCGGATCCAGCTCCTTGAAACGAGCGTTCACTGCGTAGAACGGCATCGTCTGTACTTCTACGCCAGCGAGTTCCAGCGGCTCATCCTCGGCGGCATCCGGGTGACGGATGTCGATCACGATCTGGCCGGCCAGTGCTTCGCTGACTTCTTCAATCTGTACGTCCTGGCCCAATTCGTCGATCACCCGATCGATCGGCACCAGTTTGGCGTTTTCGAGCGCACGCTCGAGCACCGCCATGTCGAATTCTTTCTCTTCGTGCTCAACGCGACCGCGTTTGGCGGCAGTCTTCGGATTGACCGAAATGACCCCACAGTACTCCGGCATGTGCCGGGCGAAATCGGCGGTGCCAATCTCGTTGGCCGTGTCGATGATGTCCTGCTTGTGCGCCACGATCAGCGGACGCAGGACCAGCTTGTCGGTCACACAATCGATCACCGACAGGTTCGGCAGGGTCTGGCTCGAAACCTGGGAGATCGCCTCGCCAGTGACCAGCGCCTCGATCTGCAGGCGGTCTGCGATGTTGGACGCCGCGCGCAACATCATACGCTTCAATACGACGCCCATATGACTGTTATCGACTTTGCCGAGAATTTCGCCCAACACTTCTTCGAACGGAACACTGACAAATAGCACGCGTTGCGAGCTGCCGTACTTCTTCCAGATGAAATGCGCGACTTCCATCACGCCCAGTTCGTGGGCACGACCGCCGAGATTGAAGAAGCAGAAGTGCGTCATCAGGCCGCGACGAATGATCTGGTAGGCCGCAACGGTCGAGTCAAAGCCGCCGGACATCAATACCAGCGTCTGCTCCAACGCACCCAGCGGATAGCCGCCGATGCCGTTGTGCTGGCTGTGGATCACAAACAACCGTTTGTCGCGAACTTCGATACGGACTTCGATTTCCGGCGCTTTCAGGTCGATACCGGCGGCACCGCACTCACGACGCAGCTTGCTGCCAACGTATTTTTCAACGTCCATCGAGCTGAAGGTGTGCTTGCCGGCACGCTTGCAACGCACCGAGAAAATCTTCCCGGCCAGTGCAGCGCCGTAGTGCTGTTTGCACTTCTCGGTGATGTCGTCGAAGTCGCCCAGCGGGTACTCGTCGATCTGCAGAAAGTGCGCGATGCCCGGCATGCAGGTCAGGCGCTCACCCATCTCTTTCAAGGCTTTGGCGTCGGTAATGCGGGTTTCCAGCTCGAGATTGTCCCACACACCGTTCACCACCACGGCCGGGTCCAAGTCGCGGAGCACGGTGCGGATGTTCTTGGCCAACTGGCGGATGAATTTCGTCCGGACAGGTCGGCTTTTGATGGTGATCTCGGGGAAGACTTTTACGATTAGTTTCATGAAAACAGCGCGCGAACGGCCAGCCGAAAAAGGGGGGCGCGGATTATAGCGGAAATTGCTCAAGGTTTAACCAGTTAATGTGCAGAAGGTTTTCCATGCACCAAAACAGGTCATTTGCAGATTATGACGCTACATTAAAGGGCGATATTTTCTGCTTTAAGACGCTTTGCACCTTAATAAGCGTGAATTTGGGGCAAAAAACCCATGCTGGGGCACTGGCATGCAATTTGCTCCCTTGTGAGGCAGGTTGCCTTGGCAGAGTATTCGCGCCGGCATCACCACTATTAAGGGCATCCACTACCAGCCCTAATTCACCCGGAGGACACTATGTCGAAGTCGGTTCAACTCATCAAAGATCATGACGTCAAGTGGATTGATCTGCGCTTCACGGACACCAAAGGCACTCAGCACCACGTGACCATGCCGGCTCGCGATGCGCTGGAAGACGACTTCTTCGAAGTCGGCAAGATGTTCGACGGTTCCTCCATCGCTGGCTGGAAAGGCATTGAAGCCTCCGACATGATCCTGCTGCCGGACGACGAAACTGCCGTGCTCGACCCGTTCACCGAAGACGCCACCCTGATCCTGGTGTGCGACATCATCGAACCGTCGACCATGCAAGGCTACGATCGCGACCCGCGCGCCATTGCTCACCGTGCCGAGGAATACCTGAAGACCACCGGTATCGGTGACACCGTCTTCGCCGGTCCAGAGCCTGAGTTCTTCATCTTCGACGAAGTGAAGTTCAAGTCAGACATCTCCGGTTCGATGTTCAAGATCTACTCCGAACAAGGTTCGTGGATGTCCGACCAGGACATCGAAGGCGGCAACAAAGGCCACCGTCCAGGTATCAAAGGTGGTTACTTCCCGGTTCCGCCGTTCGACCACGATCACGAAATCCGTACTGCCATGTGCAACGCACTGGAAGAAATGGGCCAGACCGTTGAAGTTCACCACCACGAAGTGGCAACTGCCGGTCAGAACGAAATCGGTGTCAAGTTCAACACCCTGGTGAAAAAAGCTGACGAAGTTCAGACGCTGAAATACGTTGTCCACAACGTGGCTGACGCCTACGGCCGCACCGCTACCTTCATGCCGAAGCCACTGTACGGTGACAACGGTTCGGGTATGCACGTGCACATGTCCATCGCCAAAGATGGCAAGAACACCTTCGCTGGCGAAGGCTATGCCGGCCTGTCCGAAACCGCTCTGTACTTCATCGGCGGTATCATCAAGCACGGTAAGGCTCTGAACGGCTTCACCAACCCGGCCACCAACTCCTACAAGCGTCTGGTGCCAGGTTTCGAAGCGCCGGTGATGCTGGCCTACTCGGCTCGCAACCGTTCCGCGTCGATCCGTATTCCTTACGTCAACAGCCCACGTGGCCGTCGTATCGAAGCGCGTTTCCCGGATCCGGCTGCCAACCCGTACCTGGCTTTCGCAGCACTGCTGATGGCCGGCCTGGACGGTATCCAGAACAAGATCCACCCAGGCGACGCTGCCGACAAAAACCTGTACGACCTGCCGCCTGAAGAGGCGAAAGAGATCCCGCAAGTTTGCGGCAGCCTGAAAGAAGCTCTGGAAGAGCTGGATAAAGGCCGTGCGTTCCTGACCAAGGGCGGCGTGTTCTCCGACGACTTCATCGACGCTTACATCGCGCTGAAATCCGAAGAAGAAATCAAGGTTCGTACCTTCGTACACCCACTGGAATATGAGCTGTACTACAGCTGCTGATCCGGTAGCGCTGCGCTACGCGGCGTGAGTGAAAGAGGCCTCCTTCGGGAGGCCTTTTTTATTGCAGATCAAAAAAAACCCTCACCCTAGCCCTCCCGAAACGTCGGACCGCCCAGAGGGAGAGGGAACTGATCTCCATGCTTTTCAGAACCTGAGTTCACATGGCAATTTCAGGTCGGTGAAATTTGTGAGAGCAACCCGGTCAATCCCCTCTCCCTCTGGGAGAGGGTTAGGGTGAGGGCGTTGCCAGATGCTTACCGAGTTGGGCCAACCGCCGCGTCTGGCCTATGCTGCACCCCATCGTTTTCAATCCCGGTCGATGTCATGGGTCGCACCTTTCTCTACATTCTGCTGCTGATCGCCCTGCCCGCTGCCGCGCAGATCTATAAGTACACCGATGCCAACGGCAACACTGTCTACAGCGATCACTCGCCGGACGGCGTAAAGGCGCAGCCGGTGGAGTTGCCGCCGCTCAATCGCGTCGAGCCGCAAACACCCAACGCACCAGCCGCACCCGAATCTGACAATCGCCAGCCGGCACGCAATGATGCCTATGAGATTCTGGAACTCGCCGGCCTGCCCACCGAAGAAGCCCTGCGCGCCAATAACGGCACGTTCACCGTCAACGTGCTGATCAAACCGCGCCTGCGGCCACCGCATCAATTAAGACTGGTATTGGACGATGAACCCTACGGTCAGCCGAGCAACGTGCCGATCCTGCAACTGGTGAACGTGGATCGCGGCGAACATCGTCTCGCCGTGCAAGTGATCGACGGGCAGACGATCATCCAGCAAAGCCCGCCAGTCGCCCTCAGCGTGCAGCGAGTGCACAAGCCATGATCCGCGCGTGGTTGTTCCTCCTGTCGGCGCTGATGTCGCTGCAAGCCTCAGCCGAGGTCTTCACTTATACCGACGCGCAAGGCAATCGCGTCTATACCGACCAACCGCGCGGCAACGCCAAGCGAGTGCCGGTCGCCACCAGCAATCGCATGTCCGCCAACCCCGCCGCCGCCGCGCCGATCACCACCGCGAAAAAATCCGCGGAACAACCGCTGTTCCACTACGACATGCTGCGCATTCTGGTGCCCGAACCCGATGCAACCATTCGCAGCAGCGCCGGCGAAATCATCGTCAGCGTCACCAGCGAACCGGGCCTGCAAAAAGGTCATCGTTACAGACTGCTGCTGGATGGCCAAGCCACCGGCGAACCGGGACTGAGCCCGGTCTTCCCGCTAAATAACATTGATCGTGGCAGCCACAACCTTTCGGTGGAAATCCTCGATGCCGAAGGGCGGACGGTGGAACGCACTGCCAACCAGCCTTTCCACATGCTGCGCATCTCCCTCGCACAGAAACGCCAGGTCAAACCGTGCACCACCGACGATTACGGCGTCCGTCCGGAATGCCCGATGAAAGACAAACCGCCCGAGCCGAAAAACCCCTTCCTGCGTTTCTTCTAACGCCATTCAGCTTTGCGCACTATATTGGTGCATTAGCCTGCACCGTACTCACATTCCAACCCATTTTGGTTCGAAACTACCCGCGAGAGCTGGCCCTGTGCCACGCAAACGAGCGTAAAACGCCTGTTTCACGGGTTAAGCGCTTCTTTTCGGAGCCTTGGTTTGGTTTTTGCATTTTCCCGATACCGACGCTTGCTTGTTGCGCACGCTCCGCCCCCAAAAGAGGCTCCGATGACCATTAGCGACGCAATCCACCGTTTGCTGCTCGACAACCTGACCACCGCCACCATCCTGCTCGACGCCGAATTGCGCCTTGAGTACATGAACCCGGCGGCGGAGATGCTGCTCGCCATCAGCGGGCAGCGCAGCCATGGGCAGTTCATCAGCGAGCTGTTCACTGAATCCACTGAAGCGCTGAATTCGTTGCGCCAAGCGGTAGAGCAGGCGCACCCGTTTACCAAACGTGAAGCGATGCTCACCGCCCTCACCGGCCAGACGTTGACCGTGGATTACGCGGTGACGCCGATCCTCAGCAACGGCGCGACCATGCTCCTGCTGGAAGTCCATCCGCGTGACCGCTTGCTGCGGATCACCAAGGAAGAAGCGCAGCTGTCCAAGCAGGAAACCAGCAAGATGCTGGTACGCGGCCTCGCCCACGAGATCAAGAACCCCCTCGGCGGCATCCGCGGCGCCGCGCAATTGCTGGCCCGTGAACTGCCGGAAGACAGCCTGCGCGATTACACCAATGTGATCATTGAAGAGGCCGATCGCCTGCGCAATCTGGTCGACCGCATGCTCGGCTCGAACAAGTTGCCGTCGCTGGCCATGTGCAACGTCCACGAAGTGCTGGAGCGTGTCTGCCAACTGGTCGAAGCCGAAAGCCAGGGCTGCATCACCTTGGTGCGCGATTACGACCCGAGCATTCCCGACGTATTGATCGACCGCGAACAAATGATTCAGGCGGTATTGAACATCGTGCGCAACGCGATGCAGGCAATCAGCAGCCAGAACGAGCTGCGCCTTGGCCGTATCAGCCTGCGCAGCCGGACCATGCGCCAGTTCACCATTGGCCATGTCCGCCATCGCCTGGTGACCAAGATCGAAATCATCGACAACGGCCCGGGGATCCCGGCGGAACTTCAGGAAACCATTTTCTTTCCGATGGTCAGCGGACGTCCGGACGGTACCGGACTCGGCCTGGCCATTACTCAGAACATCATCAGCCAGCACCAGGGCCTGATCGAGTGTGACAGCCATCCAGGCCACACCACCTTCTCGATCTTTCTGCCACTGGAACAAGGAGCCACATCGACATGAGCCGTAGTGAAACCGTGTGGATCGTCGATGACGACCGTTCTATCCGTTGGGTGCTGGAAAAGGCGCTGCAGCAGGAAGGCATGACCACCCAGAGCTTCGACAGCGCTGATGGCGTGATGAGTCGCCTGGCCCGTCAGCAGCCCGACGTGATCATTTCCGACATCCGCATGCCGGGTGCCAGTGGGCTGGATCTGCTGGCGCGAATTCGCGAGCAACACCCACGGCTGCCGGTCATCATCATGACCGCTCACTCCGATCTGGACAGCGCTGTCGCCTCGTATCAGGGCGGCGCGTTCGAATACCTGCCCAAGCCGTTTGACGTCGATGAAGCGGTGTCGCTGGTCAAACGCGCGAATCAGCACGCGCAAGAGCAGCAAGGCCTGGAAGTCGTACCGGCGCTGACCCGCACCCCGGAAATCATCGGCGAAGCGCCGGCGATGCAGGAAGTGTTTCGCGCCATCGGCCGCTTGAGCCACTCCAACATCACCGTGCTGATCAACGGCGAATCCGGTACCGGTAAAGAACTGGTCGCCCACGCATTGCACCGGCACAGCCCGCGCGCGGCCTCGCCGTTCATCGCGCTGAACATGGCGGCAATCCCAAAAGATCTGATGGAGTCCGAGCTGTTCGGCCATGAGAAAGGCGCGTTCACCGGCGCGGCGAACCTGCGTCGCGGCCGCTTTGAACAGGCTGACGGCGGCACACTGTTCCTCGATGAAATCGGCGACATGCCGGCGGATACGCAAACCCGCTTGCTGCGCGTTCTGGCGGATGGCGAGTTCTACCGCGTCGGCGGGCACGTGCCGGTCAAGGTCGATGTGCGGATCATCGCCGCGACCCACCAGAATCTGGAAACCCTGGTGCACGCCGGAAAATTCCGTGAGGACTTGTTCCACCGCCTCAACGTAATCCGCATCCACATCCCACGCCTGTCGGACCGTCGTGAAGACATCCCGACCCTGGCCAAGCACTTCCTCAGCCGCGCCGCGCAGGAACTGGCTGTCGAGCCAAAACTGCTGAAAAGCGAGACCGAGGAATACCTGAAGAACCTGCCGTGGGGCGGCAACGTGCGGCAGTTGGAGAACACTTGCCGCTGGATCACCGTGATGGCGTCCGGACGCGAGGTGCACATCAGCGACCTGCCGCCAGAACTCCTGAACCTGCCGCAGGACTCGGCACCGGTGACCAACTGGGAGCAGGCGCTGCGTCAGTGGGCCGATCAGGCCTTGGCGCGCGGCCAGTCGAGTTTGCTCGACAGCGCAGTGCCGGCATTTGAACGGATCATGATCGAGACAGCGCTGAAGCACACCGCCGGGCGCCGGCGTGATGCAGCGGTGTTGCTGGGTTGGGGGCGTAATACCCTGACGCGCAAGATCAAGGAATTGGGGATGAAGGTTGATGGTGGGGATGATGATGAAGGGGATGAGGGTTAAAACCTTGTTCGCTTGAGGATGGTTGTGTACTCAGGATCGATCCCCCTCACCCCAGCCCTCTCCCCAAGGGGGAGAGGGGAAAGGGAGCCGATTTCAGGTGACTTCGAGGCTTGAGTTCGGCTCGGTATCTCAGGTCGGCGTAATTTGACCAGGCAACTCGGTCAGTCCCCTCTCCCTCTGGGAGAGGGTTAGAGGTGAGGGCCCCCCGTGCACCGCATCAATGCACAATGACCCGCGATCGCGCACAGCTGCATCGCCACACTCCTTCCTGAAAAAACCAAAAAACCCACTGTCCAAGAACATGAAAGCCCCGAATTACGGGGCTTTGATGTCTCTGATCAGCTTTTTTGTTTCAGCAGATTAAAACCTGGCACGCCCCCTGCAATACCTCTTACAGGTGATTCGATTCACCACCCGTTTCGGGGACCTTGGTACAGGCAGGCCGGGGATTCCCCTCTTTATACCGGGCGCACACCGCAACGCGATGCGCCCACCGTTTTGGGATCCTTGGTACAGGCAGGCCGGGGGTTCCCTCTTTACACCGGACCGACGCTGCTAGCGAAGTCCCCCCGTTTTGGGAACCCTGATACAGGCAGGTCAGGGATTCCCGCTTTTACATCGCACCCGGCATCGAATCATTCGAGTCGAGGTCGCTTTGGCAAATGATGCGAAGGCTGGTTTTGCCAGGTCGGGTCAGATTTGCTTATTTCATCCTCCAGCTTATCCAGCATTTTTCCGGGACTGGTTTCAGTTCTCGCAATAGCAAGCAACCGCCCTTGTTCACCTGGGCTGGCCTGTTGCATGTGTTCCAGAAAACTCCAGACTCGACGCTGCAAAATCTGACGCTCAACCCTGAATTCTGGCGTGCGCGATAAACTTTCGATTCTTGCCATCAGCAAAGAGTTTGTCTGGTTCATTTCTAATGAACTCCAAACGGCACCCTTTTCCTGGTGTTGCGCCTGTGGAACATCATGCAGCCAACGATTGACTCCCAGATCAATCTCAATATCTCCCAACCAGATATCAGCCCCTGTTTGTCGGCGTGCCGCGACCAGTCGCCGTAAAGATGCGGGGTCGGTAATCGGATTACGTTCAAGACGGATCCCGTCTCTGAGTTCAATGGTTTCGGGGATTACCTGAATTCTGTTCTCCTGCAGACCCAAAATGCGTTTTGGAACATCAGAAGTGATCCCCTCCGGGAACCTGCTTATTCGATTATTGTGCAAGTTGACCACCTGTAACGCTGCCATTCCTTCGAGAGAGGGAGCCTCGCCAAGCGAGTTGTAGGAGAGCGTCAATTCCTCAAGTCGCAACGGACCATTATCGGTACCAAGCCCTGCCGGCAATTGCCTTATCCCCGTAAACGATAGGTCCAGCACCCGTAGTTCGGACATCCCTGACACTGAGGGCGCGACACCCAATTGATGGTTCCCGGACAGGTCAAGCACTTCCAGGCGGGTCGGGCCGTCCGCTTGCGAAAGTCCGACAGGCAGCTCAGTCAGTTTTGCCGAAGTGAGACTGAGTTTCCTCAATTCAGTCATACCGCGTACTGAAAACGGGAAGGCCAGAGTACTGTGAGAGATGGCCAGTTCCTGCAGCCGGGTCAGCCTGCCAAGCAGGTCGACATCATTTGCAGAAAATGTCATCCCTTCTACGTGCAGGGCTCGCAGATGGGTGAGCGTCTCGATTCCGGCAGGTAAACGGGAGACGCCGTACCGATGAATTTTTAAAATTTCGACATGAGGAAAACTCAACAGCAGATTGCCGATTATTTCTATTTGCCCTTCAAGGCGAAGAGAAACGATGGAGTCGAGCCGCGTCAAGGAAAGAAAGTCGACGGGCAACTGGTCTGTTCTATTGCCCACGTGCAGATTCAAATCGAAGCCAACGAACTGACCATCGCGATAGACTTTTTCCGATGGCTCGCCTTGCCATTTGTACAGATCACGCACCTTGGCCCCGATCGCCAATCGCTGCTGGTGACTATTTCTGTTTTTGTCTTTGTAGAGGGCTTCCCAAGCGCTGATTTCGCGATCCAATTGAGAATACCCAAGCTCAATCCGTTTGAGTTCTGCTTCAGCTGCGTCGCTGTCCCCAAAGCGCGAGATAAAGTCATCCGCGTGTTGATCAGTTGCCTCGGGAAGGTATTTTCTGACCTGCACTCGAGTGGTTGAACTCGAGACCTCACGTACGCTCCAGAAGCCGCTGTCAGTATCACGCAGCAGTACCGGGCCGGAGGGCGACAACTCACTGGGCAATCTGGCGCGAAAGAGCCCAGTTTCCGGGTCAACCCCGACAAGTACAATGCGGCCATCGGACAATTCAGCGTAGGTGCGCTGTTTGAGCACACGCAGACCCTGGCTATTGGCTTGCGCAAGTGTCGCCAGCGCGACGGTTACGTAACGGTCCACCGATGGCAGCGGTGCCGGGGAACGGGCGGCAACAGGAGTCGCATGCACTACGACGACCGGCGACGGGTGTGGAGCTTCAACACTAGAAGAGTCAGAGGTCCCGGCCCGCAGCGGTGAACTATTCAAAGAACTACCGGAATCGAAGCCTCTGAGTCCCGATGGGCCGGGGAGCGAAATATCCTCAGCTGTTGAGCGCGTCGGGCTGGTTGGTACATCCACATGGGTACCGCTTCCGCGCGGTGGTTTTACTGGCATGTTTTTTCATCCTTGAAATGCTCGTCCCTGGCTTTCGCGCAAGAGACGCAGGTTTCGGCATCCTGCCGATTTGAAAGAGGAGCGCACGATAGCGTGCACAGGTGCTGAAGGAGAGAGGAAAGGCAGACTGGCGCAGTGGGAAACAACGTCAGCAAAAGTAGGAGAAACGAAAGAGACGGCAGATTTGCGATCAGTTCGCTTGCAAACGAATCTCCAGTCGCCAGCGATCGTCGACCTCGCTGCCTGCCCACTCGCCCTGTAGCGGCCGCGCTGCCAGTATCGTCAACAGCAATCCGCCGTCACTTTTGCGCGTACGCCAGTTGACGTCTTTGCCGTTGAGCTTGAGCTGGCCCTTCTGCGCCGGGCCTTCAGCCTGAAACAGCAGCGCCACGGTGCCATCGATGATCTCGCCGTGCAGCTTGGGCTCATTGTTGAACCACACCACCAGCCCTTGTTCCGTCACTTCGACTTGCTGCAACACAGTCGGATCCGGCGTGGTCAGGCGGCCGATCATCAAGCCAATCATCAATCCGACAATCGCCAGCGAACCGATCACCCGCGGGAATAGTTTCGAACGGTTGTCCACAGGCGGCGTAGAATGCCGCTCATCTTTACCTTCGGAGCCGTGCATGTTTCACGTCATCCTTTTCCAACCAGAAATTCCGCCGAATACCGGCAACGTTATCAGGCTGTGCGCCAACAGCGGCTGCCACCTGCATTTGATCGAACCGCTGGGCTTCGAGATGGACGACAAGCGCTTGCGCCGTGCCGGTCTCGATTACCACGAATATGCCACGCTGCAACGTCACGCGGACCTGGCCAGTTGCCTGGAAAGCCTGGGTAACCCGCGGTTGTTTGCATTCACCACCAAGGGCTCACGGCCGTTTCATGATGCCGCGTTTGTGCCTGGCGATGCGTTCATCTTCGGCCCGGAAAGCCGTGGCCTGCCGCCGGAAGTGCTCGACGCGCTGCCGCCGGAACAGCGCCTGCGCCTGCCGATGCGTGAAGGCTGCCGCAGCCTGAACCTGTCCAACACCGTGGCGGTCGCTGTGTACGAAGCCTGGCGTCAGAACGACTTCAAATAACACCATAAAACAAATGTGGGAGCGAGCCTGCTCGCGAAAGCGGTGTATCAGTCGACAAATCTGTCATCTGACACGCCCTCTTCGCGAGCAGGCTCGCTCCCACATGGGGTGTTGCTGAACCGTCTTACTGAACGGTTGGCGTCTCGCCGCTTTCCTGCATGCGCTGCAATTCTTGCGCGTACAGAGCGTCGAAGTTCACCGGAGCCAGCATCAGCGCCGGGAAAGAACCGCGGGTCACCAGGCTGTCCAGGGTTTCGCGCGCGTAAGGGAACAGGATGTTCGGGCAGAACGCACCCAGGGTGTGGCTCATCGAAGCCGCGTCGAGGTTCTTGATCAGGAAGATACCGGCCTGCTGCACTTCAGCGATGAAGGCAACTTCTTCACCGTTTTTCACGGTGACGGACAGGGTCAGCACGACTTCGTAGAAATCACCTTCCAGCGCTTTCTGGCGAGTGTTCAGATCCAGGCCGACCGCCGGGTCCCACTGCTGGCGGAAGATCGCCGGGCTTTTCGGGGCTTCGAAGGACAGGTCGCGTACGTAGATGCGCTGCAAGGAGAATTGCGGTGCGGTTTCTTCTTCGCTGGCTGCAGTGTTCTGTTGGTCAGTCATCTCAGATCCTTATCGATCTTGGGTCTTTTAGGGAGTGCTGTACGTAGGTGCAGCCGTTCAGGCCTTGAGCAGCGCGTCGAGCTTGCCGGCGCGCTCCAGGGCATACAAATCGTCACAACCGCCGATGTGCTTGTCGCCGATCCAGATCTGCGGCACGGACGTACGCCCGGCTTTCTGGGTCATTTCAGCGCGCACCTGCGGCTTGCCATCGACCTTGATCTCTTTGAAGGCCACGCCTTTGTTCTCGAGCAGGTACTTGGCTCGCGAGCAATAAGGGCAGTAATCGCTGGAGTAGACGATGACTTCGCTCATATCACTTCACCAACGGCAGGTTGTCGCCTTTCCAGCTGGAAATCCCGCCGGACAGCTTGGCGGCGGTGAAGCCGGATTTCATCAGTTCGCGGGCGTGGGTGCCGGCGGTCTGACCCAGGGCGTCGACCAGAATAATGGTCTTGGCCTTGTGCTTTTCCAGCTCAGCGACGCGCGCAGCCAGTTTGTCCTGGGGAATGTTCACCGCGCCAACGATATGGCCGGCAGCGAAATCCTTGGCCGGACGGATGTCCACCACCACGCCTGCGTCTTTGTTGACCAGCGCGGTCAGCTCGCCGGTGCTCAGGCTTTTACCGCCGCCCTGCATCGTGTGCGCCAGCAGCAGAGCCAGCAGTACGACGAAGATACCGACAAGAATGTAGTGGTTAGTGGCAAATTCAATCAGGTGAGCAACCATCGAAGGAGGTTCCAGGGCGTTAAAATGTCGGCCAGTATACACAGCCACTATGGTCGGCCAAACCCCGTCCGGCGGTGACGCGGTCGGAACTTAGCTTTAAACTCCAACTCCCTTTTCCATCGCCCTCTTCTTTATTAGCCACGAGTGGATTCCATGACGACTACGCCTAAACCTTTGGTCCTGATGATTCTCGACGGCTTCGGTCACAGCGACAGCCCCGAATCCAACGCCGTTTTCGCGGCGAAGAAGCCTGTTCTAGATCGCCTCTGGGCCACGGTGCCGAACGGCTTGATCTCGGGCAGCGGCATGGACGTCGGCCTGCCGGACGGCCAGATGGGCAACTCCGAAGTCGGCCACATGAATCTTGGCGCCGGCCGCGTGGTGTATCAGGACTTCACGCGCGTGACCAAGTCGATCCGCGACGGTGAGTTCTTCGAGAACCCGACCATCTGCGCCGCTGTGGATAAAGCCGTGGCCGCCGGTAAAGCCGTGCACTTCATGGGTCTGCTGTCCGATGGCGGCGTGCACAGCCACCAGGATCACCTGATCGCCATGGCCGAACTGGCCTTCAAGCGCGGCGCTGAAAAAATCTACCTGCACGCTTTCCTGGACGGCCGCGACACCCCGCCGAAAAGCGCCGCCTCGTCGATCGAACTGCTCGATGCGACCTTCCAGGCGCTGGGCAAGGGCCGCATCGCCAGCATCATCGGCCGTTACTTCGCCATGGACCGTGACAACCGCTGGGATCGCGTCGCCCAGGCCTACAACCTGATCGTCGATGGCAACAGCGAATTCAACGCTGCCACGGCGCAGGAAGGCCTTGAAGCCGCTTATGCCCGTGGCGAGAGCGACGAATTCGTCAAAGCCACGTCCATCGGTGAGCCGGTAAAAGTCGAAGACGGCGACGCCGTAGTGTTCATGAACTTC
This sequence comes from Pseudomonas sp. 43A, assembly GCF_013363935.1. NCBI lineage: Bacteria > Pseudomonadati > Pseudomonadota > Gammaproteobacteria > Pseudomonadales > Pseudomonadaceae > Pseudomonas > Pseudomonas sp. 43A. The sequence continues at coordinate 652,372 of NZ_CP054880.1, read as the reverse complement.
CGCGCCGACCGTGCCCGCGAGCTGACCCGCGTGTTCGTCGAAGACGATTTCAACGACTTCGAGCGCGCACGCCAGCCGAAACTGGCCGGTTTCGTCATGCTGACCCAATACGCAGCGAGCATTCCTGCACCGTCGGCGTTCGCGGCGGGCAGCCTGGAGAACGTCCTCGGTGACTATCTGGCGAAAAACGGCAAAACCCAGCTGCGCATCGCTGAAACCGAGAAATATGCGCACGTGACCTTCTTCTTCTCCGGCGGCCGCGAAGAACCGTTCCCGGGTGAAGAGCGCATTCTGATCCCGTCGCCGAAAGTCGCCACTTATGACTTGCAGCCGGAAATGAGCGCGCCTGAGGTCACCGACCGCATTGTCGAGGCCATCGAAAACCAGCGTTACGACGTGATCGTGGTCAACTACGCCAACGGCGACATGGTTGGCCACAGCGGCGTGTTCGACGCGGCCGTGAAGGCTGTGGAATGCCTTGATACCTGCGTCGGGCGCATTGTCGAAGCTCTGGAGAAGGTTGGCGGCGAAGCGCTCATCACCGCTGACCACGGCAACGTCGAACAAATGGCCGATGAATCCACCGGTCAGGCACACACCGCGCATACCACTGAGCCGGTGCCGTTCATTTACGTCGGCAAGCGTGACCTCAAGGTCCGTGAAGGCGGCGTGCTGGCGGACGTGGCACCGACCATGCTGAAACTGCTGGGTCTGGAAAAACCGGCGGAAATGACCGGTACGTCTATCCTGGTGTAATCCGCCCGATCAAACTCCACAAAACCCTGTGGGAGCGAGCTTGCTCGCGAATACGATGGATCAGTCGATATCAATGTCGCCTGACACACCGCTTTCGCGAGCAGGCTCACTCCTACATTGGTTTGCAGAGTTTTTCAGGCCAGTTATCACACAGCCCCAATTGGGCGTTTTTTTTGCAGCCTCGGGCGGGCATACTAGGCCGTCCCTTACCCTGGTGCCGCCCGCCCCTATGCTTCGCGTCCTGATCGCCCTTGCTCTGACCTGCCTGCTCCAACCGGCCTTCGCTGACGAGCGCGCGCAAACCCAACAGCAGTTGGACGCCACGCGTCAGGACATTGCCGAGCTGAAAAAGCTGCTGAGCAAAGTCCAGGAAGAAAAATCCGGCGTACAGAAAGAGCTCAAGGGCACTGAAACCGAGCTGGGCAAGCTGCAGAAGCAGGTCGATGCGCTGCAGAAAGAACTGCAGAAAAGCGAATCCGAGCTGCAGCGACTCGATGCAGAGAAAAAAAAACTCCAGAGCGCGCGCACTGAACAGCAGCGACTGATCGCCATTCAGGCCCGAGCGGCCTATCAGAACGGTCGGCAGGAATACCTCAAGCTGCTGCTCAACCAGCAGAATCCCGAGAAATTCGCCCGCACCCTCACCTATTACGATTACCTGAGCCAGGCCCGCCTGGAGCAGTTGAAGAACTTCAACGAAACCCTGCGCCAACTGGCCAATGTCGAAAAAGACATCGCCGCCCAGCAGGCGCAATTGCTGGTACAGAAAAGCAGCCTCGATACTCAGCGCGACGAACTGGAAAATGTTCGCAAGGAACGCCAGCAAGTCCTCGCCAAGCTCAACGATGACGTGAAGGCTCGCGATCAGAAACTCGCCGCGCGTGAGCAGGATCAGGCAGATCTGTCTAAAGTCCTTAAAACCATTGAAGAAACCCTGGCCCGCCAGGCCCGTGAGGCAGAAGAGGCGCGGCAGAAAGCGCTGATCGCCCAGCAGGAAGCGGAAAAAAAGCGTTTGCGTGAGGCGCAGGCTGAAAACAGCGACGCCCCACGAAAACCCGCCAGATCGACTCCCGGCGCACTGGTCTCCAGCAGCGGCGAGACCTTCGGTGGTCCTTTTGCTGCAACCCGGGGAAAACTTCCTTGGCCGGTTGATGGTCGACTGCTGGCACGCTTCGGCGAAAGCCGTGGCGACGACGCCCGCACCAAGTGGGACGGCGTGATGATCAGCGCCTCTGCCGGCAGCCAGGTGCATGCCGTACACGGGGGGCGCGTAGTGTTCGCCGACTGGCTGCGCGGCGCCGGGTTGCTGGTGATCCTCGATCACGGCAACGGTTTTCTGAGTCTTTACGGTCACAACCAGACGCTGCTCAAGTCTGCCGGTGACGTGGTAAAAGCCGGTGAGTCCATCTCCACTGTCGGTAACAGTGGCGGCCAGGACACATCAGCGCTGTATTTCGCAATTCGTCAGCAGGGTCACCCGAGTGATCCGGCGCAATGGTGCCGCGCGCAAGGATAGGCGTTGAGTCACCTACATTAGGAGTTCGTTCGACATGCTGCATTTGTCCCGCCTTACCTCGCTGGCCCTGACGATCGCCCTGGTGATCGGCGCGCCTCTGGCGTTCGCCGCGCAACCGGCCCCGGCCGTCGCTCCGGCAGGCACTGCCGCGACCTCCAAGGCGCCGTTGCCGCTGGAAGAGTTGCGCACCTTTGCCGAGGTCATGGACCGGATCAAAGCCGCTTACGTCGAGCCGGTGGACGACAAGACCCTGCTCGAAAACGCGATCAAGGGCATGCTCAGCAACCTCGATCCGCACTCGGCCTACCTCGGTCCTGAAGATTTCACCGAGCTGCAGGAAAGCACCAGCGGTGAGTTCGGTGGTCTGGGCATCGAAGTCGGCGCCGAAGACGGCTTCATCAAAGTGGTCTCGCCGATCGATGACACCCCGGCGTCGAAAGCCGGCATTCAGGCCGGCGACTTCATCGTCAAGATCAACGGTGCGCCAACGCGCGGCCAGACCATGACCGAAGCCGTCGACAAGATGCGCGGCAAGATCGGCCAGAAAATCACCCTGACCCTGGTCCGCGATGGCGGCACGCCGTTCGACGTGACCCTGGCCCGCGCGGTGATCCAGGTGAAGAGCGTCAAGGCGCAGTTGCTGGAAACCGGCTATGCATACATCCGCATCACCCAGTTCCAGGTCAAGACCGGCGAAGAGGTTTCCAAGGCGCTGGCCAAGCTGCGCAAGGACAACGGCAAGAAGCTCAACGGCATCATCCTCGACCTGCGCAACAACCCGGGCGGCGTGTTGCAGGCGGCGGTAGAAGTGGTCGACCACTTCATCACCAAAGGCCTGATCGTCTACACCAAAGGCCGCATCGCCAACTCCGAACTGCGCTTCTCGGCCACCGGCAAAGACGAAAGCGAAGCAGTGCCAATGGTGGTGTTGATCAACGGTGGCAGCGCCTCGGCTTCGGAAATCGTCGCCGGCGCCCTGCAGGATCAGAAACGCGCGGTGGTCATGGGCACCACCAGTTTCGGCAAAGGCTCGGTACAGACCGTGCTGCCGCTGAACAACGACCGTGCGCTGAAGATCACTACCGCGCTGTACTTCACGCCGAATGGTCGTTCGATTCAGGCCCAGGGCATCGTTCCGGACATCGAAGTGCGCAAGGCCAAGATCACCAACGAAGCCGATGGCGATTACTTCAAGGAAGCCGACCTGCAAGGTCACTTGGGCAACGGCAACGGCGGCGCGGACAAACCGACCGGCTCGGGCGCCAAGCCTAAAGCCATGCCGCAGGACGACGACTACCAACTGGCCCAGGCCCTGAGCCTGCTCAAAGGGCTGAGCATCACGTCCGGCCGTTGAGGATGTCTCTGCGTTTCGTCTTCGTTCTGTTGTGCTGTCTGGCGGGTGCTGCTCACGCAGAGCCCGTCAGCCCGACACCGCACAAAGCCTACCTGACACTGATCATCGACGACCTGGGGCAGAACCTGCCCCGGGATCGCCGTGTGCTGGCCCTGCCCGGCCCGGTGACCACGGCGATCATGCCTGATACCCCGCACGCCACCGAGTTCGCCCGCGAAGCCCATCGCGCCGGCAAGATCGTCATCCTGCACATGCCGATGGATCCGGCCACCGGGCCTTATGCCTGGCACCCGGATTTGCCAATCGAAGAGCTGGAGAAACGCCTCAACGCCGCGTTCAAAATGGTCCCGTACACGGCTGGCATCAATAATCACATGGGCAGCCGCATGACGGCGCAGCCAGTGGCGATGGCGTGGTTGATGGGCGAGTTGCAGCGCCGGCACAAGTTTTTCGTCGACAGCCGCACCAGCGCGCAAACCGTGGCGGCACAGCAGGCACAGAAAATCGATCTGGCGAGCGTTTCGCGGGATGTATTTCTCGATGACGAGCGCACTGAGGCCGCAATCTTCACTCAGTTGCAGACGGCGATCAGTCTGGCCCGCAAACAGGGCTCGGCCGTCATGATCGGCCATCCCTATCCACAGACGCTGGCGGTGCTGGAGCGAGAACTGCCCAGACTGAAGGCCCAGGGTATCGAGTGGATCGACATCAAACAGATGATCAGCGTGCGCAGCAATCGCGCCATGGCTGGCCATGGCAAAGATGGCGTGTACCGGTAACAGGTTGTCACGACTGTAGATACATAGTTACCGCCAGCCATCGGGCCCAGCCCCGGATAGTAAGACCTGCAACAGGTCGCGACTCCCCCGAGTCGCCTTTCAACTATCAGGAACTACCATGACTACTCATGACGATAGCGTTTCGCCGATCGGGCAAACGGATGCCATTCGACACGACAATCTGCTGATCAACTTCACCACGGAGTTTCTCCGCGTCTGGGACACCAGCGGATCGCGGGCAAAACCGGCCGCCTTCTGGCGCCCCACTCCTGCCGCCGATGTGCTTCCCGGCTATTTTCCATTGGGCGACGTGGCCATTGATCACCACAACAACATTACCGAGCGACATGTGGTGGCCGTGGTTTGCGAAGCAGGAACACCCAGTGCCGATCCTGGCAAAGGCAAAGCGCTGAGTCGCCCAAACGACTACGAGCTGATCTGGAAGGATACCGGGGCGGGATCCAGGAAGGACGGGGCGATCTGGCGACCCGTTCCACCCGAAGGTTACGTGGCACTGGGCTCTGTATGCTCCGACGGCTACGAAAAACCATCACTCAACGCGGTTCGCTGTGTCCGCGCCGACCTTGTCATCGCATCAGGCGTCAGTGAACCGGTGTGGAACGACAAGGGCAGCGGTGCCCGACAAAGTGTCAGCACCTGGAGTGTCGTTCCACCCTCAGCCCCGTCGAATGTGATTCATCTGGCACCCGGCACCTTTGTCGGCTGGAACAGTCATTCCAGGCCCGCTGCCTTCCTCCTTTACTCACTGCGCATTGAGATCCCGCTGCAGATCAATCCCCGTCCCGGCGCGCCGATTCTTGACAGTGCAGTTTCGCCGTCTTCGCAAATACCCGAGATATCAACGCACACCGCCAGACTTCCCTGGTTCGCGGTAAAAGACCCGCAGTTTTCCAGACGCGAACAACTGCGCCAGTCACCTTTCTATCTTCTGCAACGCACGGATCAGTATCAGCTCGTATGCCATCGCTACAACGGGGAAAACCAAAACAGGACGATGCGCTGGACCGCACCCCGGGCACAGAGCAGCGAAGGTCTGCGCGCATTCACCAACCGCACCTCGATCGAGTTCGGCGCGCAATGGAAGAGTAATGTGTCCCGGCCTTTCCTGTTTTCGGCGCGCTTGAACAATGAGTTCACCCAATGCGAAGTCCACTCAAACGACTGGCTCAACTCAACGCCGATTGAAATCGCCGCGGTCATGGCCAAAAACAGCTCGATGGCGGTCTACCTGATGCAAAGTCAATACACGCTGCTACGCGCAGACGGTACGCATGTTACCGGCGCTGTCAGTTACACCGACGCCAACAGTTTGCACTTCAGCGCCTACACATTGCCGGTACCGGATGAGCCGATCCTGCCTGAGGAAGAGCCGCAAGCCGCGGACGCGATAGACACTTCTGTAGCGGATGACGCCATCACGCAAACGCCAGCGCCGACAGAATTGCCAACGGCTACAGATAACGCCCCATGATCTCGTCGACAACGCCGTCCTTGCGCATCTGATCCAATGCCGCCTGCAACCTGGCGACAACTTCGTCAGAAATGTCTTTGTTGAGAGCCAGATACAGTTCGGCGCTATTGAAGCGCAGCACGGTCTTGAGCCCCGTCACACCATCCTGCCGCGCCAGATAGCGCCCGGCAGGATCCCCCGTGGCCCACAGGTCGATCTGACCATTGACCAACTTTTTCGCATTGTCCTGATCGCGCAGCACAACCACGGGCTTCAAGCCCTGCTTGGTCAGCGTTTCGGCAATCGCATCGCCCTTGTAGGCACCGATTTTGTATTTGCGCGCATCATTGAGGGTTTCGAGGGTGATCTTGCTGTCGGCCTTGGCCAACAGGATCCAGTCGTCGGGGCCGATCGGGCCGACCCATTTGAAGAGTTTCTCGCGATCAGGCAGGCGTGCCATCACGAAAGCACCGTAGCCGGGATTTTCCAGCGCCAGTTTGTACACCCGCTCCCAGGGAAAGCGCAGAGTCAGACTGTAAGTGAGGCCGGAGCGCCGGAACATCTCACGCACGATATCGGTTGCGATACCGTTGATGTTCTCGCCCTGGGCGAAATTCTTGCCGTTCTTCGCCATGTTGTACGGCGGGAAGTTTTCGGTAAGGAGCACCAGATCGGTGTCGGGACTGTCCTCGGCACGAGCCGTGTTGACCAGCAACAAAGAAACACTGGCGAGAACAAGAAGCAGGCGTTTGATCATGTCGGGCTACCGAAATCCATGGCGTGCCCAAGAGTGCCTTGGGTGCGCCATGGTGTCCACTGGCCTGTATGGAATTTGACGCTTAACGCATCACGATGCCGCGTTTGGCCATATAGGCCTTGGCTTCCTGCACGGTGTATTCGCCGAAGTGGAAAATACTCGCCGCCAATACTGCACTGGCGTGACCTTCGAGAATGCCGTCAGCCAGGTGCTGCAAGTTGCCGACGCCACCGGAAGCAATTACCGGAATCCCCAGCGCATCGCTGATCGCACGGGTCACGCCGAGGTCGAAACCATTTTTCATGCCGTCCTGATCCATGCTGGTCAGCAGGATCTCGCCAGCGCCGAGGCCTTCCATTTTTTTCGCCCACTCGACCGCGTCGAGGCCGGTTGGCTTGCGCCCGCCGTGGGTGAAGATTTCCCAGCGCGGGATTTCGCCCGGGCCGGAAACCTTCTTCGCGTCGATGGCGACGACAATGCACTGCGAGCCGAAATGCTGCGCCGCTTCACCGACGAACTCCGGGTTGAACACGGCAGCGGTGTTGATCGACACCTTGTCCGCGCCGGCATTCAGCAGGTTGCGGATGTCCTGCACGGTACGCACGCCACCGCCGACGGTCAGCGGGATGAACACCTGGCTGGCCATGCGCTCGACGGTATGCAACGTGGTGTCGCGGCCATCGACGCTGGCGGTGATGTCGAGAAAAGTAATCTCGTCGGCACCCTGCTCGTCATAACGACGGGCAATTTCCACCGGGTCACCGGCGTCGCGGATGTTCTCGAACTTCACACCTTTGACGACCCGGCCGTTGTCCACGTCCAGGCAAGGGATGATGCGTTTGGCCAGCGCCATGGTCAGTCCTCAGCCTTGGTACGAATCGCAGAAAGCTTGCGCTTCGGCGACGTCGAGGGTGCCTTCGTAGATCGCCCGGCCAGTGATGGCGCCGATGATGCCTGGCGCCTTGGCGTCGAGCAGCGACTTGATGTCACCCAGATTGTGGATACCGCCGGAAGCGATCACCGGAATCTTGGTAGCAGCGGCCAGCGCAGCGGTGAACGGTACGTTGCAGCCCTGCATCATGCCGTCTTTGGCGATGTCGGTATAAACGATCGAGGACACGCCGTCGGCTTCAAACTGCTTGGCCAGATCGATGACCTGTACGGTGCTGATTTCAGCCCAGCCATCGGTGGCGACGAAACCGTCTTTGGCATCGAGGCCGACGATGATCTTGCCCGGGAACGCACGGCAGGCTTCAGCGACGAACGCCGGATCTTTCACGGCTTTGGTGCCGATGATCACGTAGCTCACGCCAGCCTTGACATAGTGTTCGATGGTTTCCAGCGAACGGATGCCGCCACCGATCTGGATCGGCAGGGTCGGGTAGCGTTTGGCGATTGCGGTGACCACTTCGCCATTGACCGGCTGGCCTTCGAACGCGCCGTTCAGATCGACCAGATGCAGACGGCGGCAACCACCCTCCACCCACTTGGCAGCCATGCTCACCGGGTCATCGGAGAACACTGTGGAATCTTCCATGCGGCCCTGGCGCAGACGTACGCAGGCACCGTCTTTAAGATCGATAGCGGGAATAATCAGCATCTGGCAAACCTTCAAATTTGAATGTTCAGCTTGGCTCGGAAATCAGTTTTTCTCGAGCGCCCACAGGTCGCTTTCGATGCTTTCAAACCGCTCTTTGAGGTGGGTCTGCACATCGAAAATCGCCCTGTTGTAATAGTGCGGAGCAATTTCGCGGGTAAACAGCTCAAGAATTTCTCCCGCTTCGAACGATCCCAGATCGAGCTCGAAACGGTCCTCCATGAACCGCTGAATCTTGCGATTGGCCTCGTTCTCCTGTTCGGGAGTGAGGGTCAGGATCGGCGGTTTGGACTTCTTGGCAGCCATTTACCAGCGACCGTCCCACGCGGCGAAGTTCTGCAGCAATTGCAGGCCATGGGTATGGCTTTTCTCCGGGTGGAACTGCACGGCGAAACGCGAACCATCGGCCAGCGCCGCAGCGAAATCGACGCCGTAATGGCCACCACCCACCACTTGCCGCGCATTGGCGGCGGCGATGTAGTAGCTGTGCACGAAGTAGAAACGCGCCATGTCTGGAATGTCATGCCACAGCGGGTGGCTGACCTTCTGCTTCACTTCGTTCCAGCCCATGTGCGGGACTTTCAAGTGTTCGCCGTCTTCATGCAGGTCTTTGCCGAAGAACTTCACCGCGCCCGGAAACAGGCCGATGCAGTCGACGCCGTCGTTCTCTTCGCTGCTGTCGAGCAAGGCTTGCATGCCGACACAGATGCCGAGAAACGGACGATCCTGACTGACTTCACGCACCAGCGAGTCGAAACCGAGGCGACGGATCTCCGCCATGCAATCGCGAATCGCGCCAACACCGGGAAACACCACGCGGTCAGCTTCGCGAATCACCGCAGCATCGCTGGTGATCAACACCTTGCCGGCACCGACGTGCTCGAGGGCCTTGGCCACCGAGTGCAGGTTGCCCATGCCGTAATCGATAACTGCCACCGTCTGCATTACAGAACGCCTTTGGTCGATGGCATTTGCCCGGCCATGCGCTCATCCAGCTCGACGGCCATGCGCAGCGCGCGGCCGAAAGCCTTGAACACGGTTTCGATCTGGTGGTGAGTGTTGGTGCCACGCAGGTTGTCGATGTGCAGGCTGACCAGCGCGTGGTTGACGAAGCCCTGGAAGAATTCCTGGAACAGGTCAACGTCGAAGCCACCGACGGTAGCGCGGGTGTACGGCACGTGCATCTGCAGGCCTGGGCGACCGGAGAAATCGATCACTACGCGCGACAGCGCTTCATCGAGCGGCACGTAGGCATGACCGTAACGACGGATGCCTTTTTTGTCGCCAATGGCTTTGGCAAATGCCTGGCCGAGGGTGATACCGACGTCTTCCACCGTATGGTGGTCGTCGATATGCAGATCGCCCTTGCATTCAATATCCAGGTCGATCAACCCGTGACGGGCAATCTGATCCAGCATGTGCTCAAGAAAAGGAACACCGATATCAAATCGGGCCTTTCCGGTGCCATCAAGGTTGATCGAGGCTTTGATCTGGGTTTCCAGAGTGTCGCGCTCGACAGAAGCCTTACGTTCGGCCATCACCAGCTCCGCAAAATCATTGGGCGAAAAAGGCAGCCATTATAGGCACGCGGGGCGCAAACAGAAACACGAGAGGTGAGATGGCTGACGGATAGAACGCCCGGCTGTCGCGGGTAGACATGTCCATACAAGCCATTACAGGCACACCAAAAACAACTGTGGGAGCGAGCTTGCTCGCGAATGCGGTGGGTCAGCCAACACTGATGTCGACTGACAGTCCGTCTTCGCGAGCAGGCTCGCTCCCACAGGGGTACAGCGTTTTACCCATTACTTAATGAAACAGTACCGCCGTCTTCTGCAAGGTCACCCACACACCCCACGCCAACGGAATACCCACCACCAGCCAGGCAGCGATTGCCAGCGGCTTGCTGCCCGGCGCGGCTTTCCACTCCAGAACCGTGCTGGCATCAGCACCTTTGTCGTGGCCCAGCGCCTGTTCGGCAGCCAGTTCCGCGTCGGTCATGAAGTACTTGTCGGCCACCGGGCGCACCAGCAGGTTGCACAGGAAGCCCAGCACCAAGAGACCTGCAAGGATGTACAGGGTGATGTCGTAAGCGGCAGCGCGTTCAACGCCGATGCTCAGCTGATATTCACGCAGGTAGTTCACCAACACCGGACCCAGCACGCCAGCGGCAGCCCAGGCAGTCAGCAGACGACCGTGGATCGCACCAACCATCTGCGTACCGAACAGGTCAGCCAGATACGCCGGAACAGTGGCAAAACCGCCGCCGTACATCGACAAAATGATGCAGAACGCCGCCACGAACAGCGCAACGTTGCCCAGATGGCCCATGTTCGGGATCAGTGCGTACAGGGCGAAACCCAGGGCGAAGAACACGAAGTAGGTGTTTTTGCGGCCCAGGTAGTCCGAGAACGAGGCCCAGAAGAAGCGACCACCGATGTTGAACAGGCTGAGCAGACCGGTGAAACCGGCAGCAATCGCCGCGATCGAAGCCAGTTGCCCGGCATCGAGCTGACCAAACGGCACATCAACACCCAGCAGCTTGCCGCCGAACACTTCCTGCAGCAGTGGCGAAGCCATGCCGAGGATGCCGATACCGGCGGACACGTTCAGACACAGCACCAGCCAGACCAGACGGAATTGTGGAGTTTTCCACGCCACATTCACGTGCACATGGCGATGAGTGATCATCGAGTTGGAAGCCTTTTTCGCCGGAGCGGTCCAGCCTTCCGGTTTCCAGCCGGTTGGCGGCACGCGGTAAGCCAGAGCACCGCCGATCATGAACACGAAGTAGATCGCGGCCATGGCCACGAAGCTCTGCCACACGCCGACACCTTCAGCCGAAGCGAAGTGGCTCATCAGTGCGGTTGCCAGCGGTGCACCGACCATCGCGCCGCCACCGAAGCCCATGATCGCCATGCCGGTCGCCATGCCGCGCTTGTCCGGGAACCACTTGATCAGGGTCGACACTGGCGAGATATAGCCCAGACCCAGACCGATACCACCGATCACGCCGGAGCCGATCCACATCAGCCAGATCTGGTGGGTATAAATACCCAGCGCCGAAATCAGCAGACCGCCGCACCAGCACAAGGCCGATACAACGCCGGCCTTGCGTGGCCCGGCGTGTTCCAGCCAGCCACCCCAGATCGCTGCCGAGCAGCCGAGGAAGATGAAGAACAGCGTGTAGATCCAGCCGAGCATGGAGATCGGCCAGTCGCAGTTCGACGAAAATACCTGTGCGATGAAGCTCATGTCCGGCGCGCAAGCCACCGGGGCGGTAACGCCCAGCGCCTTGGACAGCGGCAACCAGAACACCGAGAAGCCGTAGGCCATGCCGATGCACAGGTGGATGGCCAGAGCGGCCGGTGGGACTAGCCAACGGTTGAAACCGGGTTTGGCGATGATGCGTTCCTTGGACAGGAACGCGGGCTGATCGGCTTTGAGGCCGTCCGCCGTGATGCTCGTGCTCATTGTGTATCCCCCAATTATTAGTATGGTTCGCCAGCCACTGTTCACCCCCGGTCTTTATGCACGCAGGCATGACCGTTTTTTTGGGTGAAGCTCCTTGAAGGCGCGACGTTAAGTCGCAGAAGGACGGACGAACGGGCGAAGGTTACCATTTGCACGTGACAGAAAAACCAAACTGATATCACCTTTTTTATGTCATCTGTTCTCGTACCACTCAGGAAAGCGCTATGCCGATCATTGTCCAAGCCCTGAAAGACGCCAGTTATCAGGATCAGCAGGATTTGCAGAAGATCTATCGCGATGCCCCAGAATGGCTGTTCGCACCGTTTTCCGGTGAGACTGCCCTGATCGAAGGCGCCCTCGCGGACGGCTCTTTTATTGCTGGCCGCTTCAACGACCGCTTGCTGGGTGCCGGCATTCTGCAAAGGCATCAAGGCGTCTGGTACTTGTCCCATTTATGCGTACGAAAAGTTACCCGTCGCCGAGGGGTCGCCGAGAGACTGGTGAACCAAGCGCAGAAAATGGCGTCGCAAGCGGGGGCCGAACTGCGCCTGCTGGCCCCTGCGGAACATCCCGAGGCTCAAGCACTCGCCGCCAGGTTGCAGATACCGCTGGACGTCCCGGCAACATGACGTCACAGCGAACCGGGCGGTTGCAGCGCTATACTCCCCGGCTAAATTACGAATTCGACTAACTACAAGGACTCGCCCATGAAAGCGTTCGGCAAAATCCTGGGTCTGGTACTTCTCGGGCTGTTGCTGATCATCGTGGCGGCAGGTTTTGCCCTGACCCACCTCTTCGATCCCAACGACTACAAAGACGAGATTCGCCAGATAGCCCGCGACAAGGCCCACATCGAGCTGACGCTCAATGGCGACATCGGCTGGAGCCTGTTCCCGTGGCTTGGCCTGGAACTGCACGAGGCCAGCGTCGCCACCCTGATCAATCCGACCGAACCGTATGCCGATCTGCAGATGCTCGGCCTGTCCGTGCGCGTGCTACCGCTGTTGCGCCGCGAAGTGCAAATGAGCGATGTGCGCGTTGAAGGCCTGAACCTGCGCCTGAAACGCGACAAGAACGGCCACGGTAACTGGGAAGACATCGGCAAGGTGCCGACAGCCGCCGCACCTGCCGGCAGTCCGGCGCCTGCCAGCACAGCCACTGCAGAGGCCCCTGCCCAACCCGAAAAACCGCCACAGCCGATCCGCCTCGACATCGACAGCCTGACCGTCAACAACGCCCGCGTTGAATACAGCGACGAGCTGACAGGCAAGCAATTCAGCGCCGAAAGCATCCAGCTGAGCACCGGCCCGGTACACGATTCGACGAATATTCCGGTGAAAGCCACGGCATTCCTCGGCACCAACCAGCCCGTCCTGCGCGTGCGTACCGAGCTTACTGGCGAGCTGCGCATCGAGCGCGCACTGCAACGCTACAGGTTCGAAGACATGAAGCTGTCCGGCGAACTGGCCGGTGATCCGTTGCAAGGCAAAACCATGACCTTCGCAGCTCAGGGCCAGTTATCGCTGGATAAAGCCGCGAACGTCGCCGAATGGACCGGCATCAAGATTTCCGCCAACCAGTTGCGCGCCTTGGGCGAGCTGAAAGCCAACGACCTCGACAAGACTCCGCAGATCACTGGCGGCCTCTCCATTGCCCAGTTCGATCTGGTGAAATTCGTCGACAGCGTTGGCCAGAAACTTCCGGCCATGGCCGAAGGCAGCCTGAGCAAAGTCGAGCTGGTCAGCCGCGTGGCAGCCACGCCAACCAGCATCGCGTTCGACAATATCAACCTGAAACTCGACGACAGCAGCTTCAGCGGCCGCATCGCCGTCGAGGATTTCGCCAAGCAATCGCTGCGGGCAATCCTCAAGGCTGACACGTTCAACGTCGACCGCTACCTGCCGCCGAAATCGGCGCAAGCCAACAGCGCCACGCAAACGCGCCAGGCCGAAGTTGCCAGCACTGAAGCCGATGCCATGGCCGGCGCTGGCTCCACGCCACTGCCGGACAAACCAAGCAAAACCGCCTGGAGTACCGAGCGCCTGTTGCCGGTTGAACGCCTGGCCAAACTCGACGTCGATGCCGATCTGACCTTTGGCCAACTGACCCTCGACAAACTGCCGATCCAGAACGCCGCACTGAAAGCCACCGGCCAGGGCGGCCTGCTGACCCTGACCAACCTCAGCGGCGAGTTGTACAACGGCGGTTTCGCCGCCAATGGCACCCTCGATGTTCGCCCGAGCGCGCCTGTGCTGAACCTGCAGACCAGGCTCAATCGCGTGCCGGTAGAAAAAATCCTCGAAAGCCAAGGCAAGAACCCGCCGGTCAAAGGCCTCGTAACCCTCACCAGCAATGTCACCGGCAGCGGCAACAGTCAGCAGGCGCTGATCGATACGCTTAACGGCAACGCCAGTTTCGTGATCAACAACGGCGTGCTGCTCAACGCCAACCTTGAACAGCAATTGTGCAAAGGCATCGCCACGCTCAACCGCAAAACCCTCAGCGGCGAGCCACGCGGCAAGGACACACCGTTCCAGGAACTCAAGGGCAACCTGACCTTCCGCAACGGCGTCGCCAGCAACCCGGATCTGAAGGTGCGCATCCCCGGCATGACCGTCAACGGTGACGGCGATATCGACCTGCGTGTGCTCGGCATGGACTATCGCGTCGGCATCATCGTCGAGGGCGACACCAGCGCCATGCCGGATCCGGCGTGTCAGGTCGGCGAAAAATTCGTCGGTGTCGAATGGCCGCTGCGCTGCCGCGGCCCTCTGGAACTGGGCGCCAAGGCCTGCCGCGTCGACAACGATCGCCTCGGTCAGGTCGCGACCAAACTGGCCGGCGACAAGCTCAGTGAGAAGATCGACGAGAAACTCGGAGACAAGGTCAGCCCGGAACTGAAAAACGCATTGAAGGGGCTGTTCAAGCGATGAGAACGGAGCAATTTTCCACAGCGGTGCTGGATTGGTTCGACCGCCACGGCCGCCACGATCTGCCTTGGCAGCAGGACATCAACCCGTATCGGGTGTGGGTGTCGGAGATCATGTTGCAGCAAACCCAGGTCAGCACCGTGCTCAATTACTTCGACCGTTTCATGGCCGCGTTGCCGACGGTCGAAGCGCTGGCCGAGGCGCCGGAAGACGAAGTGCTGCACCTGTGGACGGGCCTGGGTTACTACACCCGCGCGCGCAACTTGCAGAAGACCGCGAAGATCGTCGTCAGCCAGTACGGCGGCGAATTTCCGCGTGACGTTGAAAAGCTTACCGACCTGCCGGGCATTGGTCTGTCCACTGCCGGCGCTATCGCCAGCATCAGCATGGGCCTGCGCGCACCGATCCTTGATGGCAACGTCAAGCGCGTGCTGGCACGTTTTACCGCGCAAGAGGGCTATCCCGGCGAGCCGAAGGTCGCCAAACAGCTTTGGGCCAACGCTGAGCGCTTTACGCCGCACGATCGGGTCAACGCCTACACCCAGGCGATGATGGACCTTGGCGCAACACTCTGCACGCGCAGCAAGCCGAGCTGCCTGCTGTGTCCACTGGAGCGCGGCTGCGAGGCGCACATGCTCGGCCTGGAAACCCGCTACCCGATTCCCAAGCCGCGCAAAGCCATCCCGCAGAAGCGCACGCTGATGCCAATGCTGGCGAACGGCGATGGTGCGATTCTGCTTTACCGTCGTCCCTCGAGCGGTTTGTGGGGCGGTTTGTGGAGCCTGCCGGAACTCGACGACCTCGACGACCTGCAACATCTCGCCGATCAGCACTCGCTGACCATGGGCGAGCAGCAGGCGCTGCCAAGCCTCGTCCACACGTTCAGCCATTTCCAGCTGTCCATCGAACCCTGGCTGGTTCAGGTGCAGGAGGCCGCCCATCACGTGGCCGAGGCCGACTGGCTCTGGTATAACCTCGCCACCCCGCCGCGCCTGGGCCTCGCCGCCCCGGTCAAAACCTTGCTCGAACGCGCGGCCGCCGTCTTGAATGCAGGAGAGTCGCCATGACCCGCACCGTAATGTGCCGCAAGTACAAAGAAGAACTGCCCGCGCTGGACCGCGCTCCTTTCCCGGGCGCCAAAGGTCAGGATATTTTTGACCACGTCTCGGCCAAGGCCTGGGCTGACTGGCAGAAACACCAAACCTTGCTGATCAACGAAAAGCGTCTGAACATGATGAACGCCGAAGACCGCAAATATCTTCAGGGCGAAATGGACAAGTACTTCTCCGGCGAGGAATACGCCAAGGCCGAAGGCTACGTTCCGCCTGCTGAGTAAACCCTGCAAAATCGGGGGTCGGATCGTAAGCGACGGAATTAATTTAAGAAATTTTAAAAAAGTCGTTGACGTAAATCCGAAAAACCCTTTTAATGCGCCCCGTTGCCCAGATAGCTCAGTCGGTAGAGCAGGGGATTGAAAATCCCCGTGTCGGCGGTTCGATTCCGTCTCTGGGCACCAAATACCGAAAACCCTGAATCGCAAGATTCAGGGTTTTTTTATGCCTGCGATTTGATCACGCCTCTCTCTCCGCCCCGCAACGCCCTCCTCTCGATACACCTCATACCCACCTGTACTGAAAAATTCCCGAAATCTGTATCTCTCCCCGTGTAGGAAAATTCGCCAGTATTCCTCCAAGCCTTGGCGAGCCAATGAATGGCTCTACTTTACGCCCCGCAACACTCTGGGCTCCTCAAGCCCTCAGAGCGCAAAACCTGATTTTTTGAATAGATCGGCGTCCACCGCAAGGTCACTTCCTGTCCAGCTAAAAAATCTAAAAACAAACCTAACAGGCGAACTGCATTTACTGCTTTTCAAACATTCCAGGATGAATGCTGGCGCCCCTGTGCGCCCGGCAAAAGAGCGAAACGGACTACGTATGATCAAGCAACTTATCAATGAAGACAGTTATGTGCAGATTGGCGATCTGTGCAGCGCAACGATCCAGTTGAAAATCGAAGGACTGAATCCTGCCGGATCAATCAAGCTCAAGACCGCACACGCCCTGATCACGGACCTGGAAAACCAGGGCCGGATTCACCATAAGACTCGTCTGGTCGAGTCTTCCTCGGGGAATCTGGGGGTCGCGCTGGCCATGGTCTGCGCCGCCAAGGGTTACAGGTTTGTCTGTGTGATCGACCCGAACATTTCTGCGCCGAACAGAAAACTCATGCAGGCACTGGGTGCCGAAATGATCATGGTCGATCAGCGTGACGAAAACGGCGGCTACCTGAATTCGCGTATCCGTTTGATCGAGCAACTGGTCGCAGAGAACTCCGACTACATCTGGCTCAATCAATACAAAAACCCGACCAACCCCCTCGCTCACTATCAAGCGACCGCGAAGTCCATCGCCCATAAGTTTCCACACGTGGACTACTTGTTCGTCGGCGCCGGTACCACAGGTACTTTGATGGGCTGCAAGAACTACTTCGCCGAACACCATCCGCACACCAAAGTGATTGCCGTCGATACGCTCGGCTCGGTGACCTTCGGTCTGCCGGGCGGTACGCGGCATATCCCGGGGCTGGGTACCAGCCGTCTGCCGGAGATCTTCGAGCCGTCGGGGATTCACGACTTCGTATCGATCGCCGAGGAACAGACGATCAAGGTCTGCCGCTGGCTGGCGCAACGCTACGGCCTGCTTTTCGGTGGCTCCACCGGCACGGTCCTGGCGGGCATCCAGCAATGGGCGCCGCACATCCGTCCCGACGATGTCGTCGTGGCGATCTCCCCCGACATGGGTGAGCGCTACCTCGAAACCATCTACTCCGACGACTGGGTCACCCAGCGGATCGGCGCAAACGCTTTGCACCCCCTCTTCCCAGAAATCGCTCTGGCACTCTCGGCGTAATCCCCATGACCACACAGAACCCGATTCAACCGTTCCATGTCATCCCTGGCGCTGTCGTCAAGGACATCCTCAACGGGCTGCGTCACGAAACCATCGACATGGTCGCCCAGACCTACCTGACCCACGAGCGCGGCGAAACCGTTAACCCGGATAGCTACTTCCTGCGTTTTCCGGCGCAACCGGCGAACCGGATCATTGCCTTGCCGGCGGCGATCGTCGACAGCGAGGGCGATCAGTCCGTCTCCGGGATCAAGTGGATTGCCAGCTATCCCGACAACATCAAGTCGGGCATCCCACGTGCTTCGGCGGTGCTGATCCTCAACGATCCGGACACCGGCTACCCCTACGCACTGCTTGAAGGCGCGCTGATCAGTGCCGTGCGCACTGCAGCGTCGGCGGTGCTCGGTGCCTGGTGGCTGAATGGCCAAAGCAAAAGCGCGGCAACACTCTCGATCATTGGCGGCGGGGTGATTTCGCGGAACATCCTTGAGACGTTCATCGCCGACGACTGGTCGTTCGACAGCGTGGGCATTCACGACCTCAATGCAGAATCAGCACAAGCGCTGTCGGCGTTCGGCAAGCAACTCGGGGTGCCGGATGTACAGCTGTTGTCGCTGGAAGAGGCGCTGAGCGCCGACATCGTGGTGTTCGCCACAAGCGCCGGCGAACCTTACGTCAAGGGCAAAGGCACGTTTCGCCCGGGGCAGATCGTGCTGAACATCTCGCTGCGGGATATCGGCGCAGAGATCATCGAAGAAAGTTACAACTACTTCGACGACGTGACCCATTGCCTGAAAGCCAATACCTCGCCGCATCTGGCCGAGCAAAAGTACGGTCATCGTGATTTCGTTACCGGCACCGTCGGGCAATTGATTCGCGGCGACCTGCACATCGCCACGGACAAGCCGCTGATCTATTCGCCGTTCGGCATGGGCATCCTCGACCTGGCGATTGGCCGGATGATCCACGACATCGCGGTCAAGGACGGTTCGGCGGTCGCCATCCCCTCCTTCTTCGGGGAGGAGCGCAGATGGTGAGCGCGCCTCTGCACATCGGCCTGGTGGGCTGCGGCTCGCGCGGGCTGTCGATTTTCGAACGCCTGCTGAGCCTTGCTGAAACGCGCCCCGAGCAGCCAGTCGTCATCGATATTTTCGATCCGAATGTGCTCGGAAGCGGCGCGCATTGGCCGGATCAACCGGACTATCTGCTGCTCAACACCGTCGCTGGCCAGCTCGGTGTTTTCCCCGACGCAGCGGCATTCGGAAATCTGACGGATGCACGGGAACGGCCGGGCTCGGATTTCCTGACCTGGTGCCGCGAGCAGCGCATCAAGGTCGACGCCGACAGCGGACTGCTCGCCGCCGACGGCCGTGACGTCGAGCCGCAGGACTTCCTGCCGCGCCATTTGCTCGGCGCCTATCTGGCCGACGCCTTCGCGCAAATCCTCGCGACGGCGCCGCACTGGGTGAACGTGAACCTGCATCAGCAGGCCGTCACCGCGGTCGAGAGCAACGCCGGTCAGCAATACCTGCTGCAGACCGCTTCGGGGTCTGCGGTCACCGTGGATCGGCTGATTCTGACGGTCGGCCATACCGGTCGCCTGCGCCTTGCGGATCGCAACCGCGTTGATGATGTCTATCCGCTGCCCGGCAGCCTCGCCACCATCGAGCCCGGCGAAACCGTGCTGGTCGAAGGGCTCGGGCTGGGTGCGATGGATACCCTGGCGGCGCTGACCTCCGGCAGGGGCGGTCGCTACAAACGCATGGCCGACGGCAGTCACGCCTATCAGCCTTCGGGCCAGGAGCCGGTGATCTTTATCCAGTCGCGGGACGGGCTGCCGTTTCGCACCCGACCCAACGGCCTGATTGAATGCCCGCGCCATCGCGCCGTACTGCTGACGAGTGCGCGCATCGAATCCCTGCGGGCCAGCAGCCACAACCGACAGTTGGACTTCGAACAGGACATCCTGCCGCTGATGCTGCTGGAGATGCGTGCGGCGGCCATCGCCGTCGTGCATAGCCCATCAGCGCCAGAGCAGGTGCTGGAGCGACTCAGGGCCGTCAGCGTTGCTGGCGAACCCGGTGTTGCCGCCTGTGAAGCGTTGCTGCGCGATTACGAAGCGACTGGCAGTGTGATCGACCCACAGGCGCTGATCTGCCACGCACTGCCCGACGAAGTATTGCCTTACAACTATCACGCCTGGATCTACGACACCCTCGAAGCCGATTTGCACGAGTCGCGACTGGGGCGCGGAGAATCGGCGATCAAAGCCGCTATCGAAGTCTGGCGCGATCTGCGTGATCGCCTGCGTGAGGCCGTCGATTTCGACGGGCTGACCGACGCGTCGCATCGGCAGTTCTATGGCCGTTGGCACAAGGCGATCAACCGCCTCGTTGCGGGCCCGCAAAAGGAGCGCCACGCCGACCTGCTCGCCCTGTGTGACGCCGGCCTGCTGACATTCCTCAAGCCCGGCTCGCGCCCTGCGATCAACGACTTCAAACGAGTCGCCGGTTATGTCCAGAGCAGCGGCGTGAGCAACAGCGACTGCGCGCCGGTGCGTGATCTGGCGCGGCTGGGCCTTATCCGCCCGCGAACCGATGAGCCAGGCATTGACGGCATCGACGTCGATGCCGCGTGCCACCCCAAGTCGAGTACAGGTGAACCGGTGCGCAACATTTGGGTACTCGGCCCGCTCGCCGAAGGTTCTTGCTACTACAACCACTACGTCACCTCGGCGGGCGCGCCTTCGCGGCTGTTCATGGACGCCCATCGAGCAGCCACTGCCATCCTTGAGACAGGGACTTCAGCATGAAGCTTTTCTACCAGACGCATTCACCCTACGCCCGCAAGGTGCTGGTGCTGGCTCACGAACTCGGCATCGCGTCGAGCCTGGAAGTGATCCACCACGAGACCAGCCCGACATCGCCAAACGAGACCATCTACAAGGCCAACCCGTTGGGCAAAGTGCCGGTGCTGATCCTGCCTGACGCCACGGCGCTGTTCGATTCCATCGTGATCTGTGAATACCTCGACGACCTGAGCGACGGGCCGAAACTCATCCCGGCAAACGGCCCTGAGCGCTACAAGGCGCTACGCCTGCAAGCATTGGCGCAGGGCATGTGCGATGTCGGCATCAAGCTGCGCTGGGAAGTCGAGCGCCGCCCCGAGGCCTTGCGCTATCCGGCCTACGCCGACGGTCAGGCGTTCAAACTCAAGGAGGCTTACCGCTTCATCGAAGAGCACGTCGACCTCAATGGCCCGATCACCCTCGGCCACATTGCCCTGGCGACCGCGCTCGACTGGATCGCCTTTCGCCAACTCTCGGACTTTTCCGCTCAAGCACGCCTGACCGAGTGGTATCAGACTTTTTGTGAGCGGGCGTCCATGCGGGCGACCGAGTACAGCGGGCAGACTCACGATTAAGTTAAGGAAAACCGGGTATGAGTTCTCTCTTGTTGCAAATGTCACCGATCGCGCTGGTGATCGCGTTGATCCTGATTGTCCGCCGGCCGCCGGTGCAAGCCGCACTGGCCGGCGTAGTGCTGGTGCTCGTGCTGTGGGCCTTGGGCGCAGCCGGGCCTGTGTCAGCGGCAATCAGCACGGCCATCTTTCAGGACACCACCATCCTGTTTCTCAGCACTGCGTGCGTGATCGTCCCGGGGCTGGCCTTCGTCATCCTGGTCGAGCGAGGTGGTGCGCCGCAGGCCATCGGCGCCTGGGTCAAGGAGCTCGGCTGGACACCGCCGGCGCAAGTCATTTTCATCGTGCTGGGCCTCGCACCGCTGCTTGAAGCGATGACGGGGTTCGGCGTTTCGCTGATCGCAACCGTGCCATTGCTGATGGGACTGTTCACCCGCCAGTCGGGGATGAAAATCGCCCTCGCCGGGATGGTCATCATGCCGTGGGGCACACTGGGTCTGGCCACCGTGATCGGCGCGCTGTTGGCGCACTTGCCGGCGCAAACCCTTGGCAGCCATTCGGCGCTGATCAGTGCGCCAGTGTTCTTCTGCCTGGCGGCGATTGCTCTGTGGCAGGGTGGCATCCGCAAGGTATCGCCGTGGCTTGGACTGATCGTGGTGACGGCGCTGTTCGTCGCGGTGCTGTTTGCAGTCAACCTGTGGATCGGCCCGGAAGTCTCCGGTGTGCTGGCCGGTCTGGCGGTAGCTTGCGTCGGCTTGGGGATTTCTTACACACAACGGAAAAAACTGGTGCGCTGGCCGAACGCAGCCTGGCCTTATCTGGCCTTGCTGGGGGTAATCGTTGCGTCGCGCGGGCTGTTCGTCCTGTCGGGCTGGGATGCGCTGTGGATCATCAAAGGCGAGCATGTTTCGTGGAAGCCATTGGCCTCCCCGGGGCTGGCGCTGCTGATCGTTACGCTATTGATGGCAATCAGGCAACGCGCTGCCGCAGGTTTCCCGTGGCGAGCGCTGTTCAACCGGGCGAAATTTCCGGTCACGACAATTTTCCTGTTCCTGCTGCTGTCGCAGGTGATGGTCAACGCCGGTTTCCTCGTCGAAGCGCAGCGCACGCTGCAATCGTTGTCGGGGATCTCCCTGGCGCCAACCATCGCAGTGCTGGCGGGGCTTGCCGGTTACGTCACCGGTTCCAACGTCGGCGGCAACACCCTCGTCATGCCGTCCATCGCCGCGCTGAGCAGCGAACACGGTGCCTGGCTGGCCGCGATGGTCAACAGTGCCGCCGGGCATGGCGCGCTGGGGTCGCTATCGATCCTGTCGCTGATCACCGGGTTGGCGGGCGCCAATCGGCATGAAGAAAACAACCTGATCCGATTCGCCTTCGGTCTGGTTGCGCTCAACATCGTCATAGTTGCTGCAACGGGGATCGTTTTGCTCTACTTTCTCTGAATTGTTTCGAGACATCACAGAGAACTTATGGACAGGTTTGATCTACCGGACAAGCGCTGGCGGATAGTCAAGGACTGGATTATTCGTCAGATCGACAGCGGTGAATGGGCAGCCGAAGCGAAACTGCCCTCGATCCGTACGCTGGCGCGAATGTTTGAAACCAGCATCACCACCGTTCAGCGCGCGTTGGCGGATCTGGAAGCCGATGCTTACGTTTCGACCAAACCGCGCATCGGCTACTTCGTCTCAGCCTCCGGACAAGCAAAACCCGCCAGGAGTTTTGACTTCTCCAGTGTCACCGTCAACGTCAATCATGCGGTGGTCGCGATGCTCTCCCAAGCAGCCTCGCGTACCACCGCGTCATTGAATTCAGCGGTGTTGCACAGCGATCTCACACCCAACGTGCTGCTCAACAAGTGCCTGTCGGTATTGGCTGGCAAGGCTGACAACTCGCTGACCGGACTGGTCGCACCGCCCGGTCTGCCGGCACTGCGACGACGCATCGCCGGGCTGATGCTGACCCGCGGCGTGGTCTGCGGGCCGGACGATATTCTGGTGACGTCGGGCGACACCATTGCTCTGGAGCTGGCACTTGAAGCCGTCGCATCGAAAGGCGCTACGGTCGCCATCGAAACGCCGACTTATTACGGCATCCTGCAGACCATCGAACGTCTGGGCATGCGCGCCTTGCCCATCCGCACGCACGGCAAACTCGGTCTCGATGTCGATCACCTCGAAGAAGCGTTGAAGCTGAAAAAGGTCGCGGTGATCTTTCTCAACCCGACCCTGCAGAACCCACGAGGCTTCATCATGCCCGACGAGACTCGCGCACGGCTGTCACAGATCGCGCGCGAAGCGGACGTGCCGATTATCGAGGACGACATCTTCTTCGACCTGGTGCCGGAAGGCGATCGCCCCCGCGCCATCAAGAGCTACGACACCAGCGGGCAGACGATTTACTGCTCGTCGTTCTCCAAGACCATCGCGCCGGGTTATCGCGTCGGCTGGTGTCTGGCTGGCAAGTACCGCAATGCCATTCTGGCGCAGATGTTTTCGCGCAATCTGGCGGTTTCAAGTCTTGCGCAAAATGTCCTCAACGAATTTATCGGACGCGGCTACATGGATGAGCACTGCGCCAGACTCCGCTCGCAACTGTCTTCGCTGGCCAGTTTTGTCGAAGCGCTGGTGCGTACGGATTTCCCTGCGGGCACCGTGTACGTGCCGCCGCGTGGAGGGTTCATCCACTGGATTGAACTGCCGCTGCACACCGACATGTCGGCATTGCAGGAATTAGCCAGCGAACGCGGCTGCCACGTGGCCGGCAACGGCATCTTCTTCGCCGACGGGCATGCAACCACAGGTGTGCGCATCTGCCTTGGCACTGCGTTGACTCCGGGAGTAATCGAGATCCTCAAGGTGATTGCCGAATGCGCACACCTCGCCGGGCGCCCCTCGGATGGGCGGCAAAACCTGACAGAGCAACATCAAGAGACCGCCGTTTCCTGAGCGCAAAAGGACCTTTGCAGTCACACTCCATGAATCAGAAAAGAACCCGCATTCCCCTACCCCATCCGCCGCCGTATCGCCAGAGCCGGACAACCTTTTGGCTGACCGTGCTCGTAGGCGTACTGATTGCCTTCGCCCTCTGTGCATCGATCTACATACTGATCGACAGCTGGATCAGCGGCGCCATCACCACCACCAACCGCGGCCCGAAGCACACCTATTACCTGGCTGTGCAACCACGACGGTTCTGGATCGAGTTTGTCTCGCAAAGCATAGGCACCGTGTTTCTGCTGGCTGCCGGGGTGTTCGGCCTGTGGATTTATCGCAAAGTGCACGAGCCGGTGGAGAAGCCCAAAGGCAAGCGCATACGACGATAATCAGGTGAGCGGTTTCAGAGCGTATTGACGTAGTCGATGGGCAACAGAACGGTATCCACGGCGGCATCTACCGGTAGCGATACGGCAGTAATCAAAGGGCAAACGATCGTGACATAACAGATGACCGCTGTTGGCTTGCCGTCGTCATCCCTCACGCCAATCAGGCGTAAATTACCGTCGACACCCTTGTAGTAAGGCTCTGGCGAGGCGCCACTCAAGCGCCCCGTCATCGTTCCACAACCGGCCAACAGCGCAACAAGGCTCGCCACGGAGCCAAAACGCAAAATCCCTTTCAATTCCAACATCCTTCTGACCGTAAAGCGTGAGGGCCGCGATTGTACGCACAATCAACCGCGCCCTCCGCGCCTGCACCCGTGATTAATCGCTGTCGCTCCAGTGAAACACCAGATTGCGCGCAGTACCGTTTGCAACATCGGTCACATCGCGCCGCACCTCTCCCTTACGTGTGGCAACCACGGTGTATTTGCCGGTCGGCAATTTTACGTACAGCAACGGACCGGTCTGGTTGAGGGCCAGCAGGGTTTGTCCTGCAGCATTTTCAATCGTCACATCGACGTCGGAGGTGTACTCGTTCTGCATGCCCACCGAAAAGGTCATGTGCAGGTTGTAGCCGACGGTTTGCTGGATGGCTTTTGCTTCATCCTCGCCGACCCCGCCGGCCAGATAGCTGATACCGTTTTGTTGCTGCTGTTGAACTTGCACGCCCGCGCTGTCGACAGGCTCAAGACTGGCGGCTTGCGCGGTCGCGGCAAATAACAATGCAGCAACCGCGACGACAGGCAGCAGGCAGGAAAGGACACGTTTCATGATGGCGACTCCCGGGCTCTGGCAGAACCCAATCGTTACCCTGTATTGGATTCAGTGCGGGAGGGTCACGTTTCAGAATGATTCGAACTTGGGATGTGTACGAAATGGACTACAGACTAAAGCCCGCAAAGGCGTCCCTGGCCAGCAACTTCCTGTAACACGCATCCCATCTTCCTGCTGGCTTCGCAGGCTCGGCCGACATCCTTTGCAAGCGGTTCTCGGCATGCTGGCTCTTCTGTTTTCAATGATGCGGAAAATTCGATGAGCCAGCTGAAACCTGCTGACCTGCAAGACCCGAAAATCGATTCGTTGCTGGGTGATCTGGGCGAACTGATTCGTCAGGCACGGCACAACATCGCTGCCCTGAACTGCAATCCACGCGAGTTCATTCGCGACCCCGTCATTCTCGAGTTTCTCGGCCTGCCATCGCCGGGCAAGGTCAACGATACCGGACTTGAGCAAGCGCTCATCGATCACCTGCAGAGCTTTCTGCTTGAACTGGGCAAAGGGTTTTCCTTTGTCGCTCGGCAACAACGCATCAGCGCCGGTGGCTCGGATCTGTACATCGATCTGGTGTTTTACAACTACCTGCTCAAATGCTTCGTGATCATTGATCTCAAACGCGGCCAGCTCAGTGCGCGTGATGTCGGACAGATGGACATGTACGTGCGCATGTACGACGAACTCAAACGCAGTGAAGGCGACAAACCCACTGTCGGGATCATTCTGTGCTCACAGGACAACGAGGCCGTCGCGCGCTACTCAATACTCAAAGGCAGTGAGCAACTGTTTGCCAGCAGCTATAAAACGGTGCTGCCAAGTGTGGAAGAACTGCGAGCGGAGCTGCAAAGAGAGCAAGCATTGATCGAGGAACGCTTGCTCACCGAGTCCACTGAATAAACGCTGCGGATTGTCCGCTGGATGCGCTGAGACTATTGTGGGCAGCAACCCGCGAAGGTCAAGCGCCATGAGTTTTCAGGACACGCCTCCATTGCCAGCTGTGCAGCGCAAGCTGCGATTGGCTGCCAAGTTACAAAGTGAACCCTTCAAGGAAACAGCCGCCGACGGTTCTGTCCTTGGCGGTTTCACCTGGCGTCATGCCCTGCCCGACCTTCAGCGCCCGGTGGTGATCATCAACGCCGCCACGTCAGTGCGCTGTCGCCATTACTCGCGTTTCGCGGCCTATCTGTTCGCCAATGGTTTCGACGTAATCATCTTCGACTACCGTGGCATCGGCGAATCCAGACCCGACTCAATGAAAGGCCTTGAGGCCTCGTGGACAGATTGGGGCTCGCAGGATTTCGAAGCGATGCTCAAACGCGCACAACGGGAGTTTCCCGGTCAGCCGATCGATGTGGTCGGCCACAGTTTTGGTGGCTGCGCCGCTGGCCTCGGTGAGTCGGGTCAGGTTATCCGACGGCTGGTCACCGTCGGTGCGCAGTTCGCCTACTGGCGCGATTACGCGCCCGAACAGCGCTGGCGAATGTTCGGTAAATGGCATGTTTTGATGCCACTGCTGACGCTGGTCTGCGGTTACTTCCCGGGCAAACGTCTTGGCTGGCTGGAAGATACGCCGGCCGGTGTAGTGCGCGACTGGAGCACGCCTGCCGCCCATTATGAACGGCGTCCCAGTGGCCGCAGGATGTTGGCAAAAAATGCAAAATTGCCCTTCGCCAATGTCCGTGCGCAGACCTTGGCCATCAGCATCAGCGACGATCCCTACGGCACGATTCCAGCCATCGAACGCCTGCTCGACTACTTCAGCAACGCTGGAAAAACCCACCTGCGCATCGAGCCTCAGGACATCGGAGAACAACAAGTCGGACATTTCGCCTTTTTTCGCAGCGCATACCAAGCCACACTATGGCCCATCGCTCTGACCTGGCTGCAAACCGGCGCACTGGCCACTGATACCCCCGGGCGGCTAGTCCCGCGCAGCTGAGCCCCTCTCAACGCACGACGGAACACATCATGGCCTCCGCCAACAAGCAGCAAAAACGCGCCACCCGGGCCAAAGCCAAGGCCAAGCAGAACCGCACCAAACGCGCCGAAGCGCCGGTCGAACTGGACCCGAACGACGACCGCATCGACTTCGAATCGGTGGACCTGACCGAACTGTTCAAGAAAATGATCGACGCCGAGAAGATCAGCCAGCAAGCGCTGTGCAGTGCATTCCTCGAAGACCCGCTGCTGGAACTGGTCTACGAGCAGGAAGGCGAAGAAGGCGCGATGGATTTCATCCTCGCCGCACTGATCGAGTACCGCCAGTGGTCGCAGGAAACCGACGAGGCCGGCGCGCTGGCATGGATCGAATCCCCGGCCTTCCAGGCCGACTATGTGGCGGCGTCCGACGCGATCGCCGCGCAAACCCAACAGAAGAACTGAGTTCCCATGGCATCCCTGAACAAGCAACAGAAACGCGCCAAACGCGCCAAGGCCAAAGCCAAGCAAATCCGTATGGTCGGCCGCAAGCCGCTGGAACAGGACGAAGACCTCGACCACCTCGCCGAGCCGATCCCGGAATACACCCTGGCGATGTTCAGCAAAATGCGCGACGCCGAAGCCGTCAGCCGCAACGAAATGCTGCTGACCCTGCTGCGCGAACTGGCGTTCGTCATCGTTGACCATCCAGAGCTGCTGGACATGGAAAACGCCGACAACGAAGGCATGGCCGCCACCCACCTGGCCGCCGACATGTTGATCGACTACCGCATGTGGGCCGAAGGCGCAACGATCGAAGAGGCCCAGGCCTGGCTGAGCGAACCGCAGTTCATCACCGATTTCGGGGTGGCGCTGGATGCTTATGGCAAGTCGGTGGAAGCACAGGAAGACAAGAGCGAATAAACATCGCTCACAAACAAAAACGGCCGCTCGTCATCACTGACAGCGGCCGTTTTGCATTACGCGTTGCAGGTCAGTTCAACACCACCGCGCCACGTTTTTCCAGCTTGCGACGGCGTGCCACCAGCAAACCGGTTGCCACCACCATCAGACTCAGCAGGCCAGTCGCGAGGATCTCAACGCGGTGCGCTTCCTGGAACAACATGATGGTCAGGGCCGCGACGATGAAGATGATCACCGCGTAGGTCAGGCCCGGGAACAGCCACATGCTGAAGACGATTTTCTCGCCGCGTGCCATGCGCTGTTTGCGCATACGCAGTTGCGAGAAGGCGATCACCAGGTACACCAGCAGGGCGATCGCGCCGGAACTGGCCAGCAGGAATTCGAACACTGCGGCCGGGGCTACGTAGTTGGCGAAGGTGCAGAGGAACGCTGCGCCGGTGGACAGCATCACCGCCCAGTAAGGCGTGCCGCTTTTGTTCACCCGAGTCGCCATGGCCGGTGCATCGCCACGCTTGCCGAGGGAGAAGAGCATGCGCGACGAGGTGTACAGCGCCGAGTTCAGGCAGCTGGTCACGGCGACCAGAACCACGATGTCGACGATCATCTTGGCGTTCGGGATGCCCATGCGCTCAAGCACGGTCTGGTAGGAACCGAGGTTGGCCAGCGTTGGATCGTTCCAAGGCACCAAGGCCACAACGATGAAGATCGATACGAGGTAGAACAAGCCGATCCGCCAGATCACCGAGTTGGTGGCCTTGGAGATCTGCTTGCCCGGGTTCTTCGATTCCGCAGCCGCGATGGTCACGATCTCGGTACCCATGAAGGAGAACATGGTGGTCAGGATCGCGCCAAGCACCGCACCCATGCCGTTTGGCAGGAAGCCGCCGCTGTCGAACAGGTGCGAAACACCGCTGACCTGACTGTTCGGCAGGAAGCCGAAGATCGCCGCCAGACCGAGGATGATGAAGCCGATGATCGCCAGCACTTTGATCAGGGCAAACCAGAATTCGAACTCGCCGTAATTCTTTACGCTGAACAGGTTGGTGACAGTCAACAACAGGGTGATGACCAGCGCGAACGCCCAGATGCCGACATCAGGGAACCATGCGTGCAGGATGGTTGCGGCGGCGTTGGCTTCCAGTGGAATCACCAGGACCCAGAACCACCAGTACAGCCAACCGATGGTGAAACCGGCCCAGTGCCCAATGGCCCGGTCGGCGTAAGTCGAGAACGAACCGGTGTCCGGCGAGGCAACAGCCATTTCGCCGAGCATGCGCATCACCAACACCACCAGGGTACCGGCGGCGGCATAAGCCAGCAGCACGGCAGGGCCGGCGGCAGCGATGGCGTGGCCGGAGCCAACGAACAGACCGGCGCCGATTACACCGGCGATCGACAACATGGTCACATGACGCGGTTTGAGCCCCTGTTCGAGGCCATTGGAGCTTGGGGTACTGCTCATCGAAACTACCTTTGCGAGGAAAGCGATTCAGTCCGTCCTGTCTGGCGTGTTCTTTCTCGTAAAAAGAAACCAACAGGGCGTTCCGGATTCTGCACGCAATAAATGCGCCAAAATGTTTCAAAGTCTTCTGGCTCGGGGCTTTGCGCGCGACCGGACAGTCATCGCAAGTCCTTGAGATTAATGGCGATTCGCCAGAGCGTTACCCTGCGACTCACTTTCAGGACGAATTCGCGCACCAGAAACACACTGAAAAAGTGTGGGATGCACAATAAAAGGGCGAATCAGGAACGTTCGGCCGGATAGCGCTTCCAACACCCCGCCAAAGCTGGCAACATCGCGCCTTTTTTTACGCGACACCCACGGGTTTGCACGATCAAACACCCGTTCGGTTGTTGATGGGGCGACAGTCTGCTGCGCCGATGCGACAACCTGCCACATGCCACCCGTTAACCGCTCGCAGCGCTGTTGGCTGCCATTGAAACGCTATGCTAGCTTGGCCGCCTCGCCAGGAAGGCCATCCAACAGCAGGAGCGCAACATATATGAGGAACGCACATGGCTGAGGCCACGCCCGCGCTTGAAATCCGCAACTTGCACAAACGCTACGGACAGCTTGAGGTGCTCAAAGGCATCTCGCTGACCGCCCGCGACGGCGATGTGATCTCGATCCTCGGTTCCTCCGGTTCCGGCAAGTCCACGTTCCTGCGTTGCATCAACCTGCTGGAAAACCCGCACCAGGGCCAGATTCTGGTGGCCGGTGAAGAACTCAAGCTCAAGGCCGCCAAAAATGGCGAACTGGTTGCCGCCGACGGCAAACAGATCAACCGCCTGCGCTCCGAGATTGGTTTTGTGTTTCAAAACTTTAATCTGTGGCCGCACATGAGCATCCTCGACAACATCATCGAGGCCCCGCGTCGCGTGCTCGGCCAGAGCAAAGCGGAGGCGATCGAAGTCGCCGAAGCGCTGCTGGCCAAGGTCGGCATCGCCGACAAGCGCCACGCCTATCCGGCGCAATTGTCCGGTGGTCAGCAACAGCGCGCAGCAATCGCCCGCACGCTGGCGATGCAACCGAAGGTGATCCTGTTCGACGAGCCCACCTCGGCGCTTGACCCGGAAATGGTTCAGGAAGTACTTAGTGTCATCCGCGCACTGGCCGAAGAAGGCCGCACCATGCTGCTTGTGACCCACGAAATGGGTTTCGCCCGTCAAGTCTCCAGCGAAGTGGTGTTCCTTCACCAAGGCCTTATAGAAGAGCAAGGATCGCCTCAGCAGGTGTTCGAAAACCCGCTTTCGGCGCGCTGCAAACAATTCATGTCCAGCAACCGCTAACGGAGCAACATGCATGCAGAATTTCAAGAAGGTCTTCCTGGCCGCCGCTGTCACCCTCGCGTTCAGCGCCGGTGCCATGGCTGAAACCCTGAAGATGGGCATCGAAGCGGCTTACCCGCCGTTCAACAACAAAGACGCCAGCGGCAATGTGGTCGGCTTCGACAAAGACATCGGCGACGCTCTGTGCGCGAAGATGAAAGTCGAGTGCACCGTGGTCACTTCCGACTGGGACGGCATCATTCCGGCCCTGAACGCGAAGAAGTTCGACTTCCTGATCTCCTCGCTGTCGATCACCGAAGAGCGCAAGGGCGCGGTGGACTTCACCGACCCGTACTACTCGAACAAGCTGCAGTTCATCGCACCGAAAAACGTCGACTTCAAAACCGACAAGGACTCGCTCAAAGGCAAGACCATCGGTACCCAGCGTGCAACACTGGCCGGCACCTGGCTGGAAGACACCTACGCCGATGACATCAAGGTCAGCCTCTACGACACCCAGGAAAACGCTTACCTCGACCTGACGTCCGGTCGCGTCGACGCGATTCTCGCCGACAAGTACGCCAACTATGACTGGCTGAAAAGCGACGCGGGCAAGAACTACGAGTTCAAAGGCGACCCGGTCGTAGAAAGCGACAAGATTGGCATCGCGGTGCGTAAAGGCGATCCCCTGCGTGAGAAACTCAACGCCGCGCTGAAGGAAATCGTCGCCGACGGTACCTACAAGAAGATCAACGACAAGTACTTCCCGTTCAGCATCTACTGATCCTGACCTGTGGGACTGGCGCCGTGATTGAACGGCGCCGGCTCCCGACTTTGCCTGCCGCAATTTGAACAGAAACCCATGATTATCGACCTCTACGGATTCGGCCCGGCCCTCGCTGCCGGCGCGCTGATGACCGTCCAACTGGCTCTCACCGCCCTGTGTCTGGGACTGGTGCTCGGCCTGCTCGGTGCCTTGGCCAAGACTTCCCCGTACAAGCCGCTGCAATGGCTTGGCGGCACTTATTCGACCCTCGTGCGTGGCGTCCCGGAATTGCTCTGGGTGCTGTTGATCTACTTCGGTACGGTCAACCTGATGCGCGCCCTCGGGGAGTTTTTCGGCAACCCCGACCTGCAACTCAACGCTTTCGCCGCCGGTGTGATCGCCCTGGGCCTGTGCTTCGGCGCCTACGCCACGGAAGTGTTCCGTGGTGCGATCCTCGCCATTCCCAAAGGCCACCGTGAGGCCGGCCAGGCCCTGGGCCTGTCGAAATGGCGGATCTTCACCCGGTTGATCATGCCGCAGATGTGGCGTATCGCCCTGCCCGGTCTGGGCAATCTGTTCATGATCCTGATGAAAGACACCGCGCTGGTCTCGGTGATCGGTCTGGAAGAAATCATGCGTCACGCGCAAATCGGCGTGACCGTGTCGAAACAACCATTCACCTTCTATATGGTCGCCGCGATCATGTACCTGGGCCTGACCGTGCTGGCGATGACCGGCATGCACTTCCTGGAAAAACGCGCCGCTCGCGGCTTTGCGAGGAGCGCTTAATGAACTGGGAAGTCATTATCAAATGGCTGCCGAAACTGGCGCAGGGCGCGACCCTCACGCTGGAACTGGTCGCCATCGCGGTAATCGCCGGTCTGCTGCTGGCGATTCCGCTGGGCATCGCCCGTTCTTCGAAGCTGTGGTACGTGCGTTCGCTGCCTTACGCCTACATCTTCTTTTTCCGTGGCACGCCGTTGCTGGTTCAGCTGTTCCTGGTTTATTACGGCCTGGCGCAGTTCGATGCGGTGCGTGAAAGCGCGTTGTGGCCTTATCTGCGCGATCCGTTCTGGTGTGCCACGGTGACCATGACACTGCACACGGCGGCGTACATCGCCGAGATTCTGCGCGGGGCAATTCAGGCGATTCCGCCGGGTGAGATCGAAGCGGCGCGGGCCTTGGGCATGTCCAAGCCGAAAGCGATGTTCTACATCATCCTCCCGCGTGCGGCGCGCATCGGCCTGCCGGCCTACAGCAACGAAGTGATCCTGATGCTCAAGGCCAGTGCGCTGGCCAGCACCGTGACTCTGCTGGAACTGACCGGCATGGCACGCACGATCATCGCGCGCACCTATCTGCCGGTGGAAATCTTCTTCGCGGCGGGCGTGTTCTATCTGCTGATGGCTTACGTGCTGGTACGCGGCTTCAAGCTGCTGGAGCGCTGGCTGCGCGTCGATGCCTGCCAAGGGCGTTGAACCTTCCCACGTGCTGACGGGCGAGGACTTACTCGCCCGCTTCACGGCGCTGGATGCTTTTTTGATTGAGCATCAGGCGCTGTGGAAACCTCGACCGTTCACTCATCTTTCGCTTGCCTGGGAAGCGTCCTACCCGGAGTTGGCCTTGTGGCTACGCGGGCGCTCGCTGGAAGACGCGGAAAGTGCTCACAATCAACCTGCTGATCTTGCTGATGCGCCGGAGCCGTTCGCTTCATTGGCGGCGTTATCGGCTGAGCTGAGCGCTGTTGGTGAGTTGCCGGGGCATCCATTGGAAGCTGCGGGCCATCGACTGAATGTCGATGTGCCGGGACGCAAGTGGCAGCAGATTGAAGCGTTTGCCAGTCGTTTGTCCTTCGCCTCGCAGCCGACGCATTGGCTGGACTGGTGCTCGGGTAAGGGGCACTTGGGTCGGCGCTTGTTGGGTTCGGGGCAGCAACTGACTTGCGTTGAATTTGATCCGCTATTGGTCGCCAGCGGTCAGGCCTTGAGTCAGCGTCATCACCTCCATGCTTTGCACGTGGAACAGGACGTAATGGCGGCGAACGCCTCTGCCGTATTGAGCGCAACTCATACGCCCGTCGCTCTCCACGCCTGCGGCGATTTGCATGTACGTCTGATGCAACTGGCCAGCGCTGCCGGTTGCCAGCAAATGGCGATCGCACCCTGCTGCTACAACCGCATCGAACGCAGCGAATATCAGGCATTGTCCCGCGCCGGATCGCGATCGCTCCTACAACTCTCGTTGGAGGATCTGGCGCTGCCGATGAGCGAAACCGTCACCGCCGGTGCACGAGTCCGACGCCAGCGCGACACCTCAATGGCCCGTCGTTTGGCCTTTGACCTACTGCAACGGCAAGTGCGCGGCGTCGACGAATACTTGCCAACACCCTCCCTGACCAGCGCCTGGCTGGAAAAGCCGTTCGCTGATTACTGTCGTGATCTGGCTGTGCTCAAAGAGTTATCCACAATCGGCTCGCCAGATTGGCCCGCACTCGAAGCAGCTGGTTGGCAGCGGTTGGCCGAAGTTCGCAATCTGGAATTACTTCGCGGATTGTTCCGACGGCCGCTCGAGCTTTGGCTGAATCTGGATCGAGCGCTTTTCCTTGAAGAACAGGGCTACACCGTCCGCCTAGGCACCTTCTGCGACACCCCGCTGACTCCGCGTAATTTGCTGCTAATGGCCGAACGCGTTTAAAACATCACAGCCTGTGGATAACTCTGTTGATGGTTTTCGCATGGATCCAATATCTGCGCCTGTTTCGAGGCCTTAACAGCATTGGTCATTTTTTGTTCATATGAATAAAAAACCTGTAAAACAGGGATTTGCGAACAAAATGAGAATAGGTTCACAAATCCTCGCCTGAGTCCGACTTCGTGCCTCTCAGTTGTGCATAAGCTGCCAATCAAAACGACATAACCGCCGAATAATAGGCCCACCGAACGAATAATTGCGGCGCTCGAGAAAGCCGAAACTCAATGTGCGCTCTGCCAAACAGCCCTATCGTGCGTCAGGCGCAAAGCCTACGTTGCGCACTGCGCAGGGCTTAATTTGCCGCGATGCAAAAATAGTTCGAATTCAGGGGTTTACAGGATCTTCCCAATCGCTATAATCGTCGCCCACAACGCCGGTATAGCTCAGTTGGTAGAGCAACTGACTTGTAATCAGTAGGTCCCGGGTTCGACTCCTGGTGCCGGCACCATACAAAACGAAGCCCCTGCAGAAATGCAGGGGCTTTGTTGTTTCTGGGGTGTTTATATTCCTGGCAGTTTTACCCTCGGTGAAAATAGCTTCTCCCCTCGCACTTCGCGCGATTAGCCACACTTCCTCTTACACACTTCGAAAGCGCGGACTTTGAACCAACGGTTCACATTTCCATCTTTATGCTAAATTATGAAATAGCAATAATTATGGTGTACACATAAAAAGGTGTAATCGTATGAGCAGCATTTTTCAGCGCCCAGAACTGGCCGAGTCAATGGCTAATCAGCTTCTCAATCCAGGTGTGCTCGACGAAGGTCTGCGCTCAGGTCTATTTCTATCTGGCCTGCGTCGCACAGGTAAAACGACTTTCCTGAGAAATGACCTTATCCCAGCCTTGGAAGAAGCAGGAGCTTTGGTCATCTACGTCGACTTATGGAGTGACACTCTGGCCAACCCGGCAACGCTTGTGCACAACGCCATCCGGGAAACCCTGAAAGATCTGCAAACGCCGGGCTCCTCTGCCTTGGAAACATTCAAGCGAGTCAGCAATGTTGAAATCGGCGCCGCTGGATTCAAGTTCGGCTTCAAACTCGACAGCATTGGCAACGTCGACGGTCCAACACTGGCGCAAGCACTCACCGAAGTCGTAGATCAAGCCAGGACTGATCTGGTGTTGATCATTGACGAGGTGCAGCACGCCATTTCCTCAGACGACGGCAATCAGCTGCTCCTGGCACTCAAAGCCGCCCGCGATGCAATCAACCCTCGTCCGAAAACGCCGGGATACTTTCTATTTATCGGAACAGGTTCGCACAGAGCGCAAGTCAGCGAACTGACCGCCAAACGCAACCACGCCTTTTCCGGAGCCACGTCAGCAGCCTATCCATTGCTGAAAGGCGATTACGTTGAATTCCTGCTCAACCGACTCGCAATGACCGTGAAGCAGGACAAATTACCGTCCCTCGAAGCTGCAATCGAAGCGTTCGACACTTTGGGCAATCGACCTGAAGAAATGCTGAAGGCTCTACGCCAACTCTTGCAGCAAGAGGGCGAGCCCGATGTTTTCCTACCAGTAATCGCAAGCACATTACGCTCGGCCGCGGCGAGCATCGAACTGGAAAAAGTCGAGCAACTGGGTAGTCTGGCTCAAGCCGTTTTCAACAAGATCGCCTTTACAGAAGGCGATGCTCGCGGAATTTTCTCCACTGACGCAGCGGCTGAGTATTCAAAGTCAGTCGGGCGAGAGGTGCGGGTCGAAGAGATTCAACCGGTGGTGATTGCGCTGGTTGCCGAGAACATCATCATGCGACGCGGGCATGGGATTTACGCGATTACAGATCAGTTTGTTCAAGAGATATGGCTGGAAGAGCGGGCTTTGATTGAGGGGAGTTAGGCTGCAGGCTGATTTTGATTCAGTACGGCATTTCTGCCGTGCAGTTAACGCAATCATGCAAGTGAGCCAGTTCGGGGCGAACGTCACTCCTCCATCAAGATGACGAACTATCCACAGACGTAGAAAAGATCGGGCAAAGCGCTGTCGTCGACAGCAACCCAGGTAGCCAGAACCTTTAAGGCTACGCCACACCGTGGTGGTTCTCCCAAAGTGCGATTAGCGTCCGGCGGCTCGCACGGTCACAGCGATGTGATGGATGCCTACTTTTACCAGTGTGCCCACTGCGGCAACTCATCCTCTTTCATAGCTGCCCTACAGCAACCTATCGGCTTGGCCATTCCCATGCGCCAACCTGCGCCTGTCTCTTTCTCCCGGAAAGAGACGGGCGCTCCTACCGCTGCTGCAGCCCAACTCGTACAGGGCTTTGCGGCATTTCCCCTCGCG
Organism: Pseudomonas sp. 43A; assembly: GCF_013363935.1. NCBI lineage: Bacteria > Pseudomonadati > Pseudomonadota > Gammaproteobacteria > Pseudomonadales > Pseudomonadaceae > Pseudomonas > Pseudomonas sp. 43A. Next base: position 615,836 of record NZ_CP054880.1, on the reverse strand, counting down.
ACAATCGGCGTGACAAACACCGAAGTCACCAGCAACAGCGATGCAGATGATGGTGCCGCAACCCACGGAATGGACTGCACCTGACTGACAGTCAGGTATGCCCCGGTCATCGCATCCCTGCCTTCACCCGACTCAGGATCTCGCGGCGCCGGTCTCGTCAGCCAGTACAGCCTCCACCCGCCCACTACCTCGGAAGTGCTCAGGAGGCCAGATCATGAGATGCCCAAGCTCCCGGTCGTAAAGAGCCGTCAGTCCCGCGTTAGTGGACAACCCTCACAGGTCGCAGGGGCCTTGATCCCAGATAACACTCAACATTCTTGGCGGGATGACGTGGGGGAAATTTTAAAAATTTTGGCTTCGAGAGGAGTTCGATCATGGCACTAGTGGGCAGGCGAGATGGACGCAATTTTGGCTATGGTCGGCAGTTGAGCTATGCCGGGCCACAGGCATTGAAAGATCTGTTTGGCGGTGGACATTACGGGACCGTCAAAGCACACAGTGATCGCTGGCAGGCGTTTGTGCGCTGGTGTCGCTCGGAGGATGGGCCGGGGTTTAACGATGCCCGGCAAATTAATCGACAGACCCTGCGTGACTATGCCGAACATCTGCGTCACCACGTTGAACAAGGTGAGCTCGCCATCACCACTGCGCAAAATCGATTATCCAGCGTTAACCGGACTATGGCTGCGCTTCGCGGTGATCAGTATGTGAAAGTGCCGCCGAGCAAGGCGCTGGGAATGCGGCGCACCAGTGTTCGCTGCTCGGTGCCGCAAGGCCAAGACCCCGAACACGTGAAGCAGATCGTCGACGCGCTCTGCGAACACAAAATGCTGCGCGCGGCGGCCATCGCTCAGTTAGCGAGAGCCACCGGCATGCGCTTACGCGAGGCCATTTTGGCGGACCTACCGCGTTTAAAACGTGAGGCCGAACACTACGGCAAGATCAACATCCAGAATGGCACCAAAGGTGGCCGCGCAGGTGCGTCGGCACCTCGCTGGATCACGGTGAACGATCACATCCGCGGTGCACTGGCATTCGCCCATCATGTCTCGCCCGACGGTAGCCACAACCTGCTTGCACCAAACGAAAGCTACCTCGATTTCCAACGGGGAATCGTCCGTCCTGCACGGGACATCCTCCATCAGTACAGTCTCAAAGGTTTCCACGAGTTGCGCGCGGCCTATGCATGCGAACGCTATGAACAAATCACCCATCATCCCGCACCTATCAACGGTGGCCGTTGCTGCCAGCTCGACCAACACCTTGATAAGGATGCCCGAGTGAAAATCAGCTATGAGCTGGGACACGGCCGTATCGGCGTGGTGTCGGCTTACATTGGTAGTCGAGCATGAGCAAGCCATTCGATATCGAGCTGTTCTTAATAGGCGTGTTGACCGGTTCAAATACCACGCGCCAGCGTCACCTTCGCCAAGCAAAGGTAATGCAGGACGCAATCACTAAGCGCTGGCAGCAAGATAACCCATGGTGCTGGCAGAAAAAGCATTTAGTTTGGTTCCTAACTGCTAAAAGAGAAGAACGTTCGGAAGCAACTAATTATTACTATTTGCTAACCACACAGTTAATAGCGAAAAGACTCGGGAAGTCTTGGTTCGTTCATCGCGACCAAATCATAAAATAAAACTCTAGTCATCATGCAATCACTGTATGTGGCCGCCGCACGAGCACAAAGCCTACGTCCTCTTCCGACCAAACGTTTACAACTTCGAAACCTAATGGCACGAGAAGATCCACAACCACATCGTTCGTCATGACGCCATAATAAGTGTAACCCAAGCGCGCTTTATAAATATAGCCATACATATGACGACGCCCGGATTCAAATTTAGAAAACGACGAACACCTAAATTGATTAACAAAAAGAGCTTCACCTCCTCCCTGTAAGGCAGAATAAATAATGCATAATGCGCTCCGCAAATAGTCAACACAAGGGATTGCGGATAGCACATTTGAACAATTTATAAAATCAAAACAACTATGAACGCCTTGAGCCACTGCACTCTCAAAGGATAAAATCTGCGCATGGGCGTAGTGCGTTGATACGTATTCAGCTACGCTAGTAGATATCCCTCTCACCATCTGACTACGTGAAAGCTGCAAATCAGAATCCAAGAAAACGACTTGTTTACTTATCGAAACAATTTCATCTGAATATCGAAGTTTCCCACAACCAAAATCCATTACTCTATTACTGCTAGGTCGCGCTCTCAGGTAGTTGCTAACGAACTTGGATTTTTGCTTGTACGATTTAGCAGCGTTTTCTGATCTAATTATCTCGCCTTCAATCAAATATCTCATACACTATTTAACCCCGCGAAAATACTGAGACAATTTCAATTTATCTATTTGATCAACCTGAGAATATGATTTTTTAAGCGTAATAAAAAACAGATGGAAAAGCAGAAGCAGCAGCAAGCCTAACAGATAGAAAAAAAGCGCCCCATCAACTTTATCATTATTAAAAACCAACAAATAAACTATAGTCAGCAATACGACAAAGAAATGTTCGAATATCGCCCAAAAAGACAACGTATAGCGCCAAAACAACTGAACATAGTGCTGATTTATTAAAGCCACCTCCTTATAATACATGTCGCGCATGAAGCTTTTCACTAAATCACGCGTGGCTTTTCTTTCTACCTGAGAGTAGCGCAGTGCCTTTTTTGTAATAGCGCGATCCCAATATAATCTTAGACCCAGAATTTTTGCTAAAATATTATGGGCTTCTAAGGAAAAACTTGCCAGGAAAGCAATTGATGCCAATGTGATTGGGACCAGACCAAAAGAAACCACCCACTTCAATAAAACACCTTGGTCTTCCGTTGCAGGAAGCAAGTCAGGACTTATCTTTATAACTGGCAAATATCCAAACAAACTCATAAATACGAAAAAAATAAAACTACTGCAGAATGTTATCTTATTCAACTGTTCCAGAAGATCATTATAACTAGTGGGAGACTTTAAACTTATCATCGTTCACCAATAAAATTATTGAGGCGACTATTACACGCTATAAACCCACAAAAGCCAACGCTCCCGCAGCGCATAAACAACACTTTTATAATCGACCTCGCTTCAAGAACATCTTTTGCTTAGAGCCAGGAAATTTAGGCTCCCAATCTTTATCCCTAGCATCTCCAATATAATGATATTCAGTTCCGGATATAATAATCTGAACACCTGTCGCGCGTGAAAATACTTTAAGCGCATCAACATAGCGCCCCAGATCGACGCCATGCATCTCATGTTGTTTTGGGGTATCGAATATAATAAACGACACCTTCTTTCTTTTAAAAAACTCAAAGCACTCAAGAAGCGCGGCATGATAAGCAAGAATCACACGGAGCCTAGTACTCCCACCTAACTGAGCTAATCTCTCGCTGCCTAAAATTGGCACGAAATCCCCCTCAAACTTTATTTCGCTAGAAACATTATTTGTATCGAGGATATCCATCCACTTAAGCATATTCTCTCTCAGTACACTTCTAAATCTAATGATGAGAGGATTACCTTGCCCAGTTTTTTCTAGTTCTTCCCTTCGATTAATAGCTTCATCTTGAGCTGATAAAGCTCTAACATAGCGAGCCGAAATATCTTCGATCGAATCTAAAGACTTTTTATCCTGCTCTAGACCAAATATCCTTGATGTAATTTGAGTAATCGCTTCAACCAGAGCTTTAATATCTGAAGTATTAACCAAGGAATTTCGTCGTTCAGTAAGGCTTTGAGTTTGAGCTACCAACTCACCCCGACGAAGACTTAATTGTTCACTCCTCCCACGCCCAATCTCAACATTGCGCTCCAGATCCTTTAACTGGTCCTTTAAATAAAGTAAATTCTTACCATAGGAGTCTGAGCTGAATGAAAACAATTGACAGCCTGGAGAGTTACATATCTCCTCAAAAGAAGAAAAAACTCTTTTCGCTTCTTCATTCAGGCTCAATGTATTGATTTCGGTTTGAATCTCTGCATGAATTCTTTGAAAGCTACGGTCGCGCTTTGAGATGTCCCCTAACTCCCGATCTAAAGATCGGATAGTTTCGTTATTCGATCCAATGAGTTCATCAATAGCGTCTGTAGAGGCAGTTTTATCTGCCGTACCACTTTTCAGCTGTTCAAGCCTCTGGTACAAAGACTTGAGTTCCACATCTATCCCTACTGGATCCATAGATCCGTAAACATCTTTGGCTGACTCATATTCTTTTTTTAGTGCATATACTTGCTTATCGCGCTGTTCGAGTTCACGCTTAGCGTCAATCAGTTTCTTTTTCGCATCAAATGCGTTCTTCGGCGCCACGCCCAAAACAATCCGAATCGACTCCGAAAGCTGATCCTTTATAAAGGAAGTGCTAGGGCTATAATACTTACGATACCCTTCCTCTTGATCTAAATAATAGATAGGGAGCAAAGCAGAAAAGTACGCCTGCGCCGCCTTTTTCTCATCGCTAGAGACCAATGTATGTATATCAAGCCCTAACAACTCAAAAAGATATTTCGAGTAGTCAAGCTCATTTGAAAATTCGCGCTTAACTCCTGCAAAATCGGTTAGAACAACATCTAACCCCGATTTAAAATTACGACGAGCAACATAATTAATATCATTAACTTCAAATTCCAACTCAGCACACAGGCAGTTCTCGAGAATGTCATCTCGAAATTTACTTGGATAGCCGAGACAAAAAACTATAGACTTGATTAGCGGTGATTTACCACAGCCATTAGGGCCGAAGAGTTGAGTGACATCTTGGCCAAATACCAACGGCTCTGAGCTCCATCCATTATCGCCCTTCGGGAAAATTTGAAGTCTGATAAGCCTCATACAAGCTCCAGGTCCATCTGCTTATTCACACAGATATTTCTATAAGATCGTTGAATCAACGAAAGGTTATAGGATAAATCATCATCATTAGACAAAGCTCTATCAATGACCTTTTGTCCTAGGGTTGTGGCTAGCATTCTATTATCGCTTTTTCGAATTTCAATCATGCCGGATCGTTCTAGAAAGCTAATGGCTTTTACCGTCCGTATCCTTAAAATTGCAGACCAACCTAAATGATTAGAAGACCCTTTGAACCCGACTAATGAGGCTTCGATGGACTCTCCCACCATCTGCCCAATTTCAGTCACAATTGGCTTACGCCGGTCCTTAGCCAATAGAAGTACGATCATTGAGATGAGAGGCAACTGAAATAATGCCTCATTACTTAGCTGGTAGTTTTTTTGAATATCTTTTTCTAAAACCGCAATTGAAATTTCGCGCCTGGTTACACTTTCAAAGAATTCGTCATAGTTCATGATTTACACCTAACCAGGGCAGAAATAAATCCACCGAACAAAAGTGGTGGTGTTAAGTCGTATGCCAACCCCAAACTATCCAGATCCACCATCAACTGCTTCAGTTTTGGATGCAGCGCACCTAACCTAAAAGATTTGGTGCCATTAAGTGTATCGGCAAGTAACGTGTCAACTTTCGAAGCTATAGAAAGGAGATCAAAATCGGAAAGCTTATTTCTATTATCTCGAAGCCAAACATCCCACTCAGTTTTACATCTCGACGAATATTCAATCTCCTCGTTGCTAGCCCCAGAAGCAAACATCGTGCGCTGGATTACTGACGCCGATTTAATTGCTCTAGCATCACCTCCTTGAATCAGAGAATGATACGCCTCTCTAGATATACTTAATAAATCAAGCAAGTCATTTATATCAACGCTTGCCTTACTATTAATAGAGGACTCATCAAAAACAGAAATCACCCCTGCAGTTTTTTTCGACATCAACTCCAACAGATTTACAAGTATCTGCCTTGCCTCATTAAACTCCAGATCGATTTCACTAAATTGATATATCTTGGTCCGAGCATCGGACTCGAAGCTATTGTTTTTATCTTTTATAAACGAAACGTCGGACTCAAATCTAAGCTTAGAAAGCTTCTCAAGTATTTGGGTCTCTGAAAGTTTTGGCTCGGTCAACACGAAGCAGTCATTAAAATTATCGACAATAAATTTCAAATATTTATTGGCAACATCATTACGCTCTAGGCTTACAGACATTGCCTCGAGAGTTTCATCCAGGTGAGCATTAGTCATAAATACAATTCTTGCACACACGTCCGGAAAAGTTACCGTATGCTGCAATAATTTTCCGGCGAAACTAGCCTTCACATTTTCTGCGGAGTGGCTCGCATTTTTTTGGGTTTTAAGTCCAAATACTTCGTTAAGCGTCCAGTTCTTACTGGTTTTAGCGCGAGTTTTAACTTGAAAAAACTCGTATTGCTGTTTACCAGAGACCTTCTTTCCAATCACGAAATCGTCATGGTAATCGCAAAAAACTCTATCAACTTCGCCGCCTTCCAAAATCTCTAAGGCGGCTAGTGCGGCAGCTAGTATCTGAGCCCTATACCTTAAGAAGGTATCTCTACCTACTTGTTCGCGGGGCTTTGTTGAGTAAAAATCTTCAGTACTATTCATGAAGTATCTACGAGTCCCTTCTCAGCTGAAATATCTTTCTCAACTTAGCTAGCACATTCCATCGACCAGTTACATATCTTTTGATGACTCCGATATGTGAACAATAATACTGACCAGTAAGCTGAAACTTTTACTAGATGATCTGCACCTTATTCGGCTCCAGCCACAAAGCACCGCCTACTGATTAGCTCACCGGTAGAGCTGAAAAGTTATCATTATGCCATTACACCTGTCTACCGTAAGGGTTCAACTCGGCCCAACAACATGCGCATACCCTGAGCTTGTGAAGCTGCGTTCGAGATAGGAGTCAAGGACCCCAATCACAAGAAAGGAACTCCCGAGTTCGATTCCGCTTCAGTCCATAACTAGCTGATTCATTTATGGTTACGGATTGGGGTATGCCAAATTTTCCATCGGATTCCAGTCCCGCAGAAAACCTAGCTCCGCCCTAGATACCGTTCGTCTGGTGTAGATCCATTACGTATTTTCCTTGGGGTGGGTATTAGCTCTACCGAAGCATTAGCAAGCAGGTGTTCAAAGCTAGCACCACTGCGCGCAGACACCCCATTTCGCGCATGAGCAAGCCATTCGATATGGAGCCGTTCCAGGCAGGTGTTTTGACCGGGTCGCATTCCATGCACCAGCGTCACCTACCAGGCAAAGACAATTCCAGCGGTAATCGGTGATCGCTGGAACCGAGATAGCCATGTGGCTGGCAGCGAAAGCATTTTGTATGGTTTCTAAATCACTACGTGCGCCACCACGCTGGATCGACGTGCTATGACTATCTGCTGACCATGCACTTGCTCACGACTCGCTTAGGAAAATCTTGGCAGCTCAACGACTAGGCGAGAGTCAACAACCGGCCCAAGCTGGGTGAAAACGAACGTCTGCAAGCCGAACTACGAGCTTAAAGGATCAGATATGTATGTAAAACACGTCTCGCTTAGAAACTTTGGTCCATTTTCCAAGGCAGATTTCGAATTTTCGGGGGCTGCCATCAACATGATAGTGGGGGCCAACGCAACCGGGAAGACTCAGCTTTGTGGTGCCATAATTGCTGCGATCGTGGGGCGGCCTGCTGTCCAGATTCGCGAAGGTGCCACTGGACCGTCAGAGGTATCAGTCACACTGATGGAAAGTTTTTTTACTGAGATGGCGACGCTTTATGTCACAGAGAACTCGCCTGGGACGGTCTCCGTTTCACAGGAGCCATGTCCATTGGCGATTCAAATCTTAGCTACAATGAGTGACCCTTACGGGGCGCGCCTGGTTCTAGCGGAAGGAGGCGAATCGCACGACCTGATAAATGACGATCTGAAAGTAATCGAAAGCGAGTTACCGGAAGGTATCAAGTATCACGAGCGGTGGTTACAGATGCGTAACAACTGGTCATCCAATCAATATATCGGGTCACGAGGTGAGCACGACTTAGCTCTCGTTGTGCGAGAGCTAGCTATACGGAAAAAGACAAAATCAAGTCTGCCGCTTTTGATAGATGGCCTCGGGATGCATTGGGATCAGCCAACTCGGGGCTTTGCAGTTGAGGTTCTAAACGAAATAGCAAAACTTTCCCAAGTAATTATTTTCACTAACCGGGAAGACTTTTTCGTAAATGGCACATCCATCGAAATTTTTCAACCTGAGAGGAGGTCAGATGCGTTGGCGGCTTACAACAACCGTCTCTTCGCGCCACAAAGCACTGGGCGCAGACGGAGGCAAACTCCAGCGTGGATAAAAGGAGCTAAATTCCCGGACCAAGAGAGTCGCATTTGCGAACTGAAGGAGATAAAAGGAAATAATCCAATTGGGTCAATAAAATCACTTGTCGATCAATATGCAGTAGCGTTCATGAATGCTGGAGTTTCGCAAAATGGCTCAATATATTGGGGTGTTCGTGACGAAGACTTATCTATTATTGGTGTGTCTTTGTCAGAGCGAGAATGTGATGAGCTTCGGCGAGTCGTCACAGAGAAGCTCCATAAAATTGCGCCAGCGATAGCACCGACTGCTTATCAAATAGAATTGCATCCCGTAAGTGACGGTATGAAAATTATTGACGGCCTATATCTTGTCGAGGTGAGAATCCCAGCAATTCGCCGTACCCTGCTATTCGCAACGGGGAGTCAAGAAGTTTACGTTAAAACTGACGCAGGAAAACGACGATTGTCCGCAGTAGAAATTCAATGTGAGCTACTGAGACGAGTGGGTGTCGAGCCATCTTTCTAAAATTTCTCTAAATACTATAATATTGGACTTGGTGTCAGCGCAACGCGCTTTAATTTAGCGACACGAATTCAAAAAAAATCTTACAAGTCGACAATGCAAAGGACACTTTTTAAATGCCGGCTTCGATTCCACTGACCGCCATGACGAGCCGATTTATTTATAGTTACTATTAGGGGTACACCAAATTTTTCCACCGAATTCCAGACCCGCAGAAAACCTAGCCCCGCCTACTACTACCGTTCGTCTGGTGCCGCACCATACAAAACGAAGCCCTCGCAGAAATGCGAGGGCTTTGTTGTTTCTGGGGTGTTCACTTTCCTCCACACCCTGAAAAACCAGTGGGAGCGAGCTTGATCGCGATGAGGCCATCAAACCCACCGACAATCTTCCAGTCAGGACAATCGGCAGCCTTTTCCTGGACCCGCTCAACCAAACAACATCTTTTGCCAGTGATCCTCACCCACAATAGCAATCGAAGCACCCGCCTCTCGCAGTTCCACTGCCTTCATGATCTTCGTTCCGTAGGTGCTGTGGCGCCACTGCTCATTACCCACGCTGCCGACCACCAGGTAATGCACCTTCTTACTCACCCCACCACCAATCAAACCGCCACGCTCCTCGACCAATGCCTGGCAATCTTTGCGTGGCCCAAAGGCCATGACGCCTGTAAATACAAACATTCGGCCATCCCACACCAAGTCAGGGGCTGGGGAATTGAAGGGAAGGTCCGTGGGAGTAATGGCAACAGCTTCGCCGACCTTCGATCTCTCAATGCCCAGGCCAGAAAAGCTACGCAGGATGTTAAGCAGCTCAAGAGACTCGTCCGGGTCCAGAGCATCGTCCTGAAGCATGGACGCCAGACGCGAATACAACAGATTGATCACCGGGTCATTTAGATGGGCGAGGTTGTTTTCCAACCATTGCTTTAGGAAAACCGCTTCGTTGGTGTTCACGACACCGTCCGCCGTAATCCCCGCGGCCAGTCCCACCAAGGCATCGGCGGCGCGTCGATCGATACGGGCGTGGTGGAAGAATTTGCTGTTTTCGAACTCGTTGTGTAGGTCCATTACGGGGTTCCTTAGGATGGGTATCGGTTCAACACTGAAGCATTACCGGTTGGGGAAATGTTGTGTTCAAACCTAGCACTCCTGCGCACGGCCCCCCATTTTTTGATCGAGGAAATAAATCCGTCCCCTTTTCCCGATGGGTCGCATGCGACGCGGCAGCGGCATTCGCGGCAGGCGCAGGTTATCCATGCTGCAATCGCAGAGCGGTGCCAGCGGGAGACGCCTTAGGGCGGGAAGCGGAAGCATCTGAAGTGGTTTCTGACGCACCGCCTGAAACAGCGCGTTGAGGGCACACAGCATTACTACGAGCTCACGGCTCGATATGTCACTCGGCGCTTGGAGGTGTGATGGGGGCTCGGTCTTTGAGGCGTTGCTGTCGTGGGGCAGCTAACCAGAGATGCCACGACAACCTTGGTTTCCAATTCGCGGCAGACGGGATCATGGATCACATATCTTCAAGTCACCTGATTATCGAATCCTAGGCGGAGCCAATGAGGCAAAATGACATCATAATCGCATAGCGATGTTACTATCTGCCACTATTGAGATTTCTCACTAACACAGCCATCACGGAACTTATAAATGATTCAAGGATACGAGAATCTTCTTACCGACAAACGATTGGATTCCATTATTGGAGATAACGAAAGTGCATGCACCTTACAGATTTGGATTCTTCGAATAAAGACAAAAACCAACATTGATAATCAATTTCTGTATGGAAGAGTTACTTCAGGAACCTTCAAATCAGACAAGTGGGCAGCAGCTAATCTCGACGAATTTAGCCCTATCAATGATGATGTTTCTGTTGGTGTATTACCTGTAAATCTTTACACCTCTGCTTCAAATATGAGAGCACTGCTTGCTGATATCGGTAACGGCATGACTCTGGGAGGCTTGAGTAGCAAGCATGAACTTAAAATGGATGCAAGACTACACAAAAGAATCTCGTCATTTAGTTTTGGTCTAGATTTTATTGTCCGGCCAGTGATGCATCTACCCGGAAGAGATTATTTCCGGAGCTTCGTCAAAAGGTTAAGCCCTACATCACTTGCCAGCGTAAATAGCGCAGCAATATCTTCAAGTCGAAAAAGCAGCTTATTTGACATCAGAGACAAAAACAGTAGATTAATTGCAAAGTTGGCCTGCGAAGCACTGAAATCCGATACAGGGATGGATTTTTCTACATTAGACACATGGCGCCTTGGCGACTTGGAGCTCATAGTCGCTCCTAGTCTGACTCGAAACGAATCAAAAAAATACGTTTTCCAAACAAAGGGCGACATTACTACCTTCACTCTTAGTGAACGCTTAACTTATACCCCATGCAGACTGGTGATTACTATCCGGGCTTGGAGCGATAACTGTCTGCTTAGCACTCATAGCTCAACTATAAAAAAAGAGTGTGAATACCCACATACCGAAATATTTTACATAAGCGAATTCAAGCATCGAATCGCTACGGCCTACACTCTCGAGGTGCATGCTGAAACTGAAGATTCTTCAGAGATTTATCCGTGCATTAATATTGGAGGCCACTATTTCCGGCAGATGAATTTAACTATGAATGTCGTTGAGAATTTGCGTGTAAAAATCAATACAGACTGGCTCTCTAAGCAGGTTCCCATCCAAGAACTCGGACGGGTTTCCCAAGCTACACAGATCAACCGAAGCAGCGCGAAATCCCATTCGAAAATTGGTGATAGCAATACCGATCTTTGGGTAGATATAAATCATTCTGCTGAGAATACGATCTCTGGATGCATACCCAAGAAGTCGCAAGGTCGCTTTTTTCCAAAATTATCAGATAGAGTTGTTAGTCGACTTGATTTAGCTGAATGGCTACGAAAAATATTTGATCTTTTCCCAAATACGCAAATTGCTTGGATCGACCCCTTTATGGAAGATGTGGGGATAGATCTTCTAAATACGCTCGGTTCCAATGCTGGAGATTACTTAGTCATCACAGGAAATCTTCCGAAACCGCCCCGACCTGCTTTTGCTAAAAGAGCTAAGAATTTGCTGCGTCCTGCCAACAAAGGTAGCGAGGCATTTTTAAGCCAAAGCAAAAGAAAAAAAATCCTTCAAGACAAGACAAGACCAACTCGATTGAAGGTAATGATTCAACAATGTAAGTTATGGTCAGACAATTTCGGAAGTATCAGATTACGAGTACTCAGTCTTCCATCAGAAAAACTGCATGACAGGATGATTTTGATACGTTCACAAACTGGTGAACCTATTGCGGGCTTTCATCTATCCAACTCGATTCAGCGCGCCAACGAAAACCACCCTTTACTTATTACACCCATTCCGCTCGACGTACTACCCGACACATTCAACTACTTGGACAATATCATTCAGAGCTCTCTCCATGTAGATACAAGCCCTGACAAAGCCACTATACTTTATGATTCAACCACTCAGCAGTCAAAACAAGTTAAAACTGCTGAACTGCGGTACTTGACACCCTATGATTCACTTCGTTCCGGAGACGTAATGGCATGGTGGTTCGATCTTCCCGAACTAGCGGGCCTACACGGAGACAACCTACAAGACAAGCTTATAGCCAGAGAATTATTAAACGACGAAGGGTTGGATAAAAAACACTTTTCAAGTCTGCCGTCAAAGTTTTGGACTGATGGTCTACCACTAGAAGACTTTGACTCAGCGTGGAACTCTATCGGATACTTCTTGGCAAACAGCCAAGCCGGTCAAATTTATGAAAATGAACAACCTCCTATCCCTCAAAAAATTTCGGAACAATTAATAGCCTATCTTGAACCAGGACGGAGCGATGCTACTCCGCCTCCACATAGAGGTAGGGCAATCGAGATTGAGCACTATCTCGCAGAAAACTTTTTCAGTTTACTTACTTCTCGCCAAGACCCCAGTAGACTTTTCTTCGATTCCCTCCCTGAAGTCGCGTGGGGCGATTTCTATGCTATAAAAATTCTATGGCTTAGAAACCCTTCCGAACTTATAAAGTGGTTCGACCGCATAGCAAAGCACCCTGAAAAGAACGACACAAGGAGGTTAGCGCTGCTGACATGCGTATTGCGCTGGGCACAATTCACCCTCCAATTTCACCACAACGAAGAGCAACTGCTATCGTTGTTAGGTAGCAAGATCTGCGCAGCAAACTGGATAGGTCTATCCATTTTGGATAGTCATCTGCGTAAGGGTGGCGATATAAATATTATCGAACGCCCACATAACCTCTACGGAGACAAAAAAACTTTCTCATTATACTGGCTACTAAACGAAGGCAATCACTATAGCTCTGAGTTCCAAGAACTCATCATAGAAAAGATAACAGAATCCAGCCCTGACAATATAACAAGTGATTTCTTCAGCAAACTACTGGACCTACTCAGAGATAACTGCGGAGACTTACACCACTCAACAACGTGGATTTTGGAAAGCTTGCTACTGGAAATGATTCAAAAAAACAAAATATCTATCCAGCAGGTAGCACTCGCTTGGACTAATGAACTAGTAAGAAACTGGAATAACGCACTCGAAGGTCAGCATCTCAGCTTCCGAGTTCCCGCTGAAGGAGCGTTCTCAGACGAATTGGTACTGATGTTTGAGTACTTAGACAGCTCCACGCAAAAGAAAATCAGTGAATACTTGAGGAAAGCATTTGATGCCTGCGCGCGCGTGGTTCGCCAGCCATTTGGACAAGAGATCAACTGTTCAAAATACTTAAAAGCACATCAAACAAATCTATGGATTTACGCCCTCAGCGAGAGGTTAGCACTTATTGATTCCGATTCTAAACATTTATTTGAAGCACTTTCCAATGATAGCAAAGTCATAATAGACCGACGTTCCAAACATGACTGGGAGCTATTTGGTAACGAAACACTAGTTAGATATGCGATGACAGACCCGGCTCAATTACACCGCTCACCTTTAAAATACAAACTCAGTCTTGCATGTGCGGCACAATGATTGAGCTACAAATTTAAACTCTGTTACTGAGTCTGTTAACGAATTCTAAATCTTCTATGACTCAATCCCAAAGGAGCAAGCTCCCTTCCGCGAAAGAAACTCCTTCCCGCGGAAGGGAACTAACATCTGGTGTCGATTGAAGTTGGCTAAGCCTCACTAACCCATCCACACAGCCCGCCAACCTACGCAAATTAATCGACAGCTGGTATTACTGTAGTTTTGCTTCGGTGAGGCTGCGCGATGGCAGCGACAAGGCGATGGGCTTTGGAAAATATAGAGCCAGTCGCGAGGTTATCACGGCTATTTTTCGGATTTTGGCCGTTGCCCATGGGAATAATGGGCAGCACTTAAACTCTCGAGTTAAATCATGCTTGGAGCTCCTCCGGACATTTTATGTGCAGACCAAAAATGCGCTACATCTCAACAATCCCCGCTTCGATTCCACCGAACGCCACAACAAGCTGATTTATTTATAGTTACTAGTTGGGGTACATCGAATTTTCCACCGAAATCCAGACGTCCGGAAATCTTGGCTTCACAGGAACATACCGTCTGTCTGGTGCCGGCACCATACAAAACGAAGGCTCGCAGAAATGCGGGCCTTTGTTGTTTCTGGGTGTTTAAATTTTTAGCTGCATTTCAGATTCAGTAGAAATAGCGCACCTCCTCCGCACACGTCGATCTAATCGCCAGACGCCCTTCTCCCACAAAGCACGGCTTTTGCGCAAAATGCCCGGGTTTCCGCTTTTATGCCAAATTATGAACTGGCAATAATTATGGCGTGCCCATAAAAAGGTGTAATAGGTTAAGCAACTTTTCTCAGTGTCCTTAACTGGCGGACTCAATGGAAATCAGGCTTCCCAATCCAATATCGCTTGGCGCTTCGACGCTCGGTTCTTCCGCCGCAGAAAACGGTACGTGGGTTACGCACACAGCCTCACCGGACTTCATCTGACGTACAGACTCCAGCAAGTCCTGCTGGAATTGCTCCAGTTCATCGACCATCGCTGATCTCCTCGTTTTGTTGCTTAGAAAAGGTTAAGGACAAGTCGTGACCGACAAAACGCATGCCGCTAAACCCTGAGAAATTTGTTGTAACGAGAAGCCAGGCAAAGCCACTACTGGCCACGATTGTGCATCGGCTCTCCCTCAAGCTACCGTTCAGTTCGTCGCTGCCAATTCAGCGACCGGGCCTGAGAACCCGCGTAAGATACAGGCGCAACAGCGCCCCAACCCCCCACGATTGCCGGCGTTTTTTGTGTCCGCATTCACGTGTAATGGCGGCTGTGCGTGGGAGACCTTCGGGTCTGCCGGGTTCCTGTATCTCCGGTTTCTCAGCCTGCGCATAGCTGCCACCTTTTCGCCTGAGAACGAAATGGCAGCTCTCATTTGATACAGGGAGTTCACAAATGAATGCCATTGATCCGTCAGTACCCCCGGTCACTTCACGCCGCCCTTCTCGAAAGGCAGGTGAAGCGAAATGACCAACTCTCAAGATCTGAAAACCCTCGGCCTCACCCACTTTTCCTTTCAATCCAATCAAGCGATGTTCCGCACCAATCGTGGTGTGCCGGTAATCGCCGCCCTTTCCCACGCCTCACACTTGCTTCACATCTCTCGACTACTCACTGCGGATTCTTCAGTCGCGCGCGATCCTGACCTTCACGCTTATGCCTCGCAGTATCTGCAGGAGTTGAGCAAGGCGTTGATCGATGATGTCGTGAAAGTGATGGATGCGCCGTCGGACAAGCCGTTGATGTAATCAGCCACGTGAAGCCCTCGCCGATGCGAGGGCTTTTTGCGTTTCAGACCTGACTGATCTCAAGCACAAACGAAATCTTCTGCTGACTCGCACTCCACACATACCGCAAATGCTTGCCCTGCTTCGGAATGGATACCGCTGGAGGTCTAAACGCGGCGACACATTCGTGGCCCGGCAGGCGGACGCTGTTGTAGAGCAGTCCCCACGACTCGGTTTCGCGCAGTTGACGGGCGAATAGCTGAGACGGCCCATAAGCCTCGGGATCCGGATTGTGCAGCTCGGGGTGATCGTGACGAATGTCGTGCAGCGGTTTAACCACCCGATTGACGTAAGTGCGCATGGTCAACTCAAGATCCGCTTCCTGAGTCGCCGCAAGAAATCGTTCCTGGTGATAACAGGTCTCAGCGATGGCAGCCGCCTGGCTGCTCGCGGCGTAGTAAACGCCGAAGGTGCCATCGCAGAAACGACTGCGTTTGCCGATGTGGGTAAACGCAGCCATCACCGGAGTCGAGCCGGGACCGGAAAGTCGATCTTCGGGACGCACTCGGGCGAGAACCCCAGCCTGTTCGATCAGGCGATCGTTGGTCAGCGCTTCCAGCGCGTAGGCAACTTCCAGGTCTTCGGGATCGAGCACGTCTTCGAACAACGCAATCGGCGGGAAGCTGCTGTTGACGATCCGATAGGCTCGCGGCCATTGCACATCAACCAAATCGGGCGCCTTCAACCGCGCACCCCATCGAGGTAGCGGCGCACATCGGCGATATCGACCACGCGTCCGGCCAGCATGTAATCCAGCGCCGTTCGGCCATTGAATGGCGCTGCCGTGTTCGGACTATTAACCCACGTGTAGGCACGCTCGCGGTTATTACTGAAGATGATACTCAGCGCCTTGTGAATACCCATCAGGTAGGAGATGCGCTCAAGGGTGTCGTTAGGCAGACGTATGTTCGGCAGGTGTTTGTATTTGTAGAAAGTGGTGTTGCCGACGCCGCCCAGCAGCGTGCGTTGCTGCTCGGCGCTGCAACCCCAACGTTCCATGAGGTTGAAGAAGAACTTCAGCGCTACGCGACCGGCTTCGGGGGCGTAGCGCTGTTCGCGAGGGGTTACAGCCTGCGGTGAGGTGGTCATGTGGCCGCCTCCTTGATTAGGAACCTGAATATGAGCCTAGTACAGATACGGATAAAAACTAATCTTTAATACATAAGCGAATAAGAATTTCGACATAAATCTTCGCCAAACCCCCCTCCCACGCACCAAAACCACGCACTTATTTTGACCCCCATCACCCCCACGTCACCAAAAACCCCGATCCTGTGTCAGCCTCCAGCCATCGGCGGAGACATCGATTCGCTACTAAACCCGCGACAACTATGCTCAGGTACAGGAATATAGCCAGCATATGGCGCCTGACCGGCAGTCTCGTAAACAACAATACCCAGCCCACTTCAGAGGGCATTACCCATGGATAGCAGAACCTTACGCAACCTCATGCGCATCGTGCAGACCGGCTCGTTGTCGGCCGCAGCCGAGCATTCGTGCCTGACTGTGCAGGCGTTGGCCGCGCAGTTGAACAAGGTCGAAGAGCAGTTCGGTTTCCGCTTGTTTCGACGTTCCAACAAAGGACTGACGCTGACGCCGCAAGGCACTGAGCTGACGCCGTATATGGACAAAGTGCTGATTGCCACGCGACAGATGGAAGAGAAGGTCGAGGCACTGAAAGTGCCGGGCCAGCGCACGTTGAAGGTTGCGTTGAACAACACCCTGTCGCCTGACTTCAACCGGCGAATGATCGGACGCCTGATTGAGGTATTTCCCGATTATCAGATGGAGTTCAGCTACGCCGAGTCGATGGAAAACCTCAGCAAGCTGAAGAACGAAGACTTTGACCTTGCGGTGCTGATCGGCCCGCAACGGCCGGGTTTGCCGAGCATCGTCCTGCCCGATGTGCAGGTGCAAGTGGTCGGTGCGCACTGCGGTCAGGAGAACGATCCGCTGACGTTGCTGGGCAATAAGTTTCAGGTGCGTCCTGCGGAAGATTGTCCGTATTCCCACAGCTTTTTGCGTTTTCTCGACGCCGGACTGGGCAATCACGAGAACGGTCAGCGCATGGTTTATTCGTGCAGTGAAACGTTGACGTTGTCGTTGATCACGCAGATGGACGCGGTCGGCATGGTCTCGCGCGAGGCTGCGCAGAAGAACGGCCTGACGATTTTCCCCGGTTTCGAGGATTTCCTTGAAGTGCGCCTGGCGGTGAACAATCCGGAGTTGTCCAGCCAGGCCTTGAGTGACGTCGTCGACCTACCGCTACATGAACGAGCCGAGCGCAATGTACGCAGCCGTCCCAACCGCCACACTGAGAAAGAGGTTTTTGCTGAAATACGCACATAACAACGTCGGAATCGCGGCATAGAATTCCGGGCGATCGAGCTGTATGTGCTGATCCTTGATCAACAAGGGAGTCAGGCTGATCGCAGCGACGATCGCCACCGGCAGGTATTCCAGCGCCCGCGCGATAAACGGCGGCCAGTGCTCGGTATTCACTTGCAGCGGCAGGGCGCGCGGCAGAAAGGTCACCGCCATCATCAGCGCGACTACCAGAATCAGGAACGTTTGGTCAGGCATACACCCACTCCGCAGCCCACAAACGTGGCGATAAACACATTGAACGGCGAGCTGCCAACCAGACTCAACGCGCCCATGCACAGCACCGCAGCCCCGGCGGCGATGAGTTTGTTGCGCGTATTGCACAGCGACACCAGCACGTAGAGCATCATCGCCGTCAGTGCGTAGTCGAGCTGATATTTGATCAGGTGCGCCGCGTATTGCGCGCAGACTGCACCCAACAATCCACCGAGCACCCACGAGGTGTGGCAGAACAGGTTGAAACCGATCAGATAGCGCACGTTGACCGGCGCGCCAGTGCCGAGTTTGACGCTGTGGAACGCAAAGGATTCATCGGTCAGGCCACCGGCGTAAGCCCAACGTTCCATGCGACTCAAGCCGAGTGCGCGCAGGGCCTTGGCCATGTACACCGACATCAACATGTGGCGCGCGTTGATCAGGAACGTGGTCAGCACAATGGTCGTCAGCGATGCACCGCTGGAGATCAGCGCCAGTGCGGCGAATTGCGAAGCGCCGGCATACACGAACAAGCACATCGCTACCGGCAACCACATCGGTAACCCGGCGTTGACGGCCATCAGCCCGAACACGAATGACACCGTGAAATACCCAGCGACCACCGGGCTGGCTTCGGCAAACGTGCGCGACGGCTGATGGGCAGCCATCAGCGGCGCACTGCCGGACGTTTCATTCATAGATCCCTCTCAAATGTCCGTTCGCCGTGGGGTTCGCAAAAACCCTGGGCAGTCCAGAATCGCTTGCCCGCGAGGTTAGCATCGTCAACGAACAGAAACATCCGTAACACGCCGACGCGCTTCATGTCGGACGACGCGGCTTCAACCAGTCGTTGACCGACACCCTGGCTGCGATAGCACGGGCTGACGGCCAGATGATTGATCGTGCCGCGGCTGCCGAGCATGCCACCGAGCACCGCGCCGACGATTTCGCCGGCGACGTCGAAGGCGAGATAGGCCGTGGTGGTTTTCTGGATCAGCACGCCGCGCAGGCACTTGGCGTCCTGCCATTCGCAGAAGGACACTTCGTCGAACTGACGGAAGAAACGCTCCATGCGTTGCGCATCCTTGGCCGTGGCGCGTCGCAGCACCACCGGCGTCGAACACTCGACGCCGTCGATTGGGGTGATCTGATTAGCGAACAATGTCGAAAGCGGTCCCGGGCCGCGAGAAGGAGATCGCCAGAATCTGCCGGTAAGCCATCGCATGCGTGTGCGTGTTGCGGGCCGGGGTCACGTAGTGACGCATGTCGCGATCGAGGAAGTAGGTGGTATCGAGAATTTCCTCGTAGGTGGTCGACGCCAGTTGATGCTCGTGGATGTCGTACAGACGACTCTCCGCGCCCTCGACGTTGTTGCGGCCCCAGAAGTGCACACCGCTGAACGGATAGCCGTCGCAGTGAATGCCTTCAGGGGTGATTTCCAGTTGTTTGCCGGGTTTGATCTCGATGCGGATCTGATGAATCTGGCACTGCCAGATTTCATCGTGTAGCTCTTCCGGCAGTACGCTTTTGTACACTTCGAAATCGGTGTCGATCAGGCTGCGCATCACCGGTGAAGTAATCACTTCATCGGAGAAGTCCTGGAAATGTCGTACCAGGCCGCCAACATAGGCGTTGTTCTCTTTCGACTGCACGTACGCGCGATGCTCGAGTTGCTTGAGCTCGCGAGTCTTGGGGTTGTACTCAAAGTCGCTGTAACGACGGTAACGCATGCCGGCTTCGGCCTGACCGTAGTAACTGTCAGGCTCCATGTTTTCCCAACTTTTGGTCAGTCTGACGAAGTCGGCAAAATGACCGTAGAGATTGAAGTCACCACCCTGGACGTTGACATATTTGTCGCGCCGTAGCGATTCGCCCACTTCTCTGTTCAAAACGATCATTACCAAATTCTCCGCTGCGTTGAGCGGCCTAATCTATTAGGTGGAGAATTTGCGTCCATGAGAAAGAATTTCAGGCATTTAAAGCCCTGCTTGAAACGGCGTTTGCAGCGCCTCAAAAACAACTTTTACATGACAAAAACACCGGTTTTTTCCGGTTTTCATCGAAAAATCGTCAAAAAAAACCCCGAACCAGTCGGGGTTTTTCTCATGTTTCTTACACTTGATCAGGCATCAGAAGATGTTGATCGGGTAATCCACGAATACGCGCAGTTCGTTACCGCTGACGTTGTACTCGCTGGATTTCTGCGAAACACGCAGGATCGAGCTGCGCAATTTCACGCTCAGGTCTTTGGCCGGGCCAGACTGCACGACGTATTTGAACTGGTTGAAGATCTCGCGCTCGGTACCGCCTTCGCTGGTGGAAGTGGTGATGTTGTCGCCACGCACGTAAGCGAAGTTGTAGCTCAGGCCCGGTACGCCGAATGCGCCGAAGTCGAGGCCGTAGCCCAATTGCCAGCTACGTTCGTCTTCAGCGTTGAAGTCGGACCAGTAGGAGTTGGCCAGGTAGATGGAGTTACCACCGTCACCGACGCGACCTTGATCTTTCTGGTAACCGCCGTAGGCGTAACCCAGGTTGCTGTCGCCGGTGGAACGCTGGTGCGCCACGGTGAACGAGTGCGGGCCGGTAGCGAAGGTTGCGGCCAGGCTCCAGATCTTGTTGTCGTCGCCGGTAACACCGTTTTCGCGGACATAAGAGTTGTCCAGCTTGGTGCGGTAACCGTTGAAGTCCAGTGTCAGGGACTGGTCCTTGTTGAACGGCAACACGTAGTTGGCGTTCACGTATTGTTTCTTCAATACGTCTTCGACGTCGGAAGCGTACAACGCACCTTTGAAGTTTTCAGTGAACTGGTAGCTACCGCCCAACACGTTGATCGACTTCAGACCGCCGCTGTCACGGCCTTCGTCGCTCTTGCGCGATTCGGCGGTGAAACGACCGGCGTTCAGTTCCAGGCCTTTGATCTCCTTGGAAGTGATCAGGGTACCGGTGTAGCTTTCCGGCAGCAGACGCACATTGTCGTAGCTCAGCACCGGCAGGGCCGGCATCTGGTCGCCGTAGGTCAACACGGTGTTGGAGAAGCGGAACTTCACCGCTGCACCGCCCTTCGCTATGTCATGGTTCGCGCGACCGTCATTTTCCTGCTTGAAGAAATCGATACCACCGGCGCCGCTACGGCCCTTGCCGCCGTCCAGACGCAGTGCGTACAGACCGAAAGCGTCGACACCGACACCCACGGTGCCTTGGGTGAAGCCGGACGAGAACGTACCGATGGCCGCTTGGCCCCACTCGGCCTTGTCTTTGTTGCCGTCTTTGTAATCACGATTGATGTAGGCATTGCGCAGCAGCACTTTGAGGCTGCTGTCTTCTACAAAACCCTTGGACTCGGCCTGGTCGTTAGCCATGGCCTGAGTAGCACTCAACATCCCCAGTGCGATCAGACTGATTCGCTTGTTCAACATTTTGTTTTCCTTATTACGGGTTGAAACGCGCTGTGTCGAACGGCGGAAACGGCGCTTTTGCACTCTTTTATTCACCCCGAAACAAAAAGGCCCGCCCACGATAATGTGATGGCGGGCCTGCTCCTTGTTTTGAGTCATGGCGGTTGGCCACAGGCGTTGGGCCGAATCGTAGCCGCGCCCCGAACAATGTGTCAATTTCAAGAATCGTCTTTAAATAGGCAAAAAACGTCTAAGAAACGTAAATTTTGCGCTGACTGCTTGCTGGGAAATGCACACAGCCAGTGAATCCAGTGCGTCTCACGCACAGCCGTCGATCGCACACAGTGCAGAGACTTCGCCTGGCTCATCAAGGACGATTGCCTGTTTCAACCAGTCGGCAAATGCCTGCGGCTTGCCCAGCCAGGGACTGATGTCGATCAATTGGAATGTGCCGTTCTGCTCCAGAGCAATCGTTGGAAAACCCTGGCCGCCCAATTGAGCCAAAAACTGGCGACTGGCTTTTATATGCCCCTCGCTATCAACGGACTCAAACGCAATGTGGAAATCTTCCTGCGCATAGCCGATCTGCATCGCCAATTCCAACAGCACGGCTGAATCGGCAATGCGTCGCCCTTCCACATAGTGCGCGGTCTGCAACCGCCCCAGCATGCGCAAACCGCCTCGGTCTATGGCTTCGGCCGCCATGACCGCCGTAATCGGTGGCGTTGAATCGAAGACGGCTGAGTGATCGCGCAGTAAACCGTCGAAATACGCCTCGCCAAACGGTTGACCGGTGTACTCGGCAATGCGTCGGTCGTGGGGCATGACGTAATCGCGCAATTGCGGGGAAACACGCTGGCGATTGGCGCCACTCATCATTCCTCCGGCATGGGCAATCACTGGCAGCACCTGTTGCGCGGCCTCAACCAGCGGCTTGGCGCCATAACACCAGCCACACAGCGGGTCGTAGACGTAATGAAGAATCATCGGAAAACTCCGGGAAAAAATTGATGGCGGCAGATTAGTCCCCGCATTCATGCGGAAAAACGCTGGAATGGCTTTCAGTCTGTTTCATGAATCGGTCGAATTGGCCGACCGGTCAGATTGTGTCGACCGGGACACAAATTGAAACAATGAGGCAAGGGAACTTATAAGGAATAATTAACGGAAGTAAATGCAAAGCATTACCATTCGCGCGTTCGAATTCCTCCACCCTTTCGGAAGCGCTGTTCAATGCCTGCCCCGTTCCGTCTCACGCCCGTCACCCTTGGGCTTTCTGCTTTTCTGTCCAGCGGTTTTGCTTACTCTGCGACCGAATTACCCGCCACCGCGATCAGCGCCGAAGCGCAAGCCGATGACCCGCGAGTGAAGCTCAGCAACACCGCAACCCGCACTTCGACGCCGGTGCGTTATGTGCCGCAGGCCATTGATTCGATCAAGACCTCGAACGTCGCCAACTACGGCACCAATGACATCGCCGACGCCTTGAGCGGCATGCCCAACGTCAGCAGCAGCGCAGACACCCGTTTCGACAGCCTGCGCATCCGCGGCTTCGATGCCAGCAACGACTTCTATCTGGACGGCATCCGCGACGACAGCCAGTACAAGCGCGACCTGCACAACATCGAGCGCGTCGAAGTGCTCAAAGGCCCGGCCGCCGTGTTGTATGGTCGCGGCAGTCAGGGCGGGATCGTCAATCGCGTGAGCAAAACGCCGGAGTTCGGCCGCCGCTCGACCATCGAAGCTCAGGCTGGCAGCGAAGATTTGCGCAGCCTTTACGCTGACCTCAGCAGCGACCCGAGCGAAAACATCAGCCTGCGCCTGAACATGGGCAACATGGACGAAGACAGCTTCCGCGACGGTGTCAGCGGCAATCGCCAATTGTTCGCGCCGTCGATGAGCTGGCAACTGACGCCGGACCTGAATTGGTTGGTGCAATACGAATACAGCCGCTACAACCGCACCCCGGATCGTGGCATCCCCGGCGTCAACGGACGCCCGGCGGATGTCGGTCGCGACACGACCTATGGCAACGACCACGACTTCATCGATGACAAGTCGCAATCGCTGCGCTCGAAACTCACTTACGAAATCAACGACAACTGGCAACTGCGCCAGACCCTCGGCGTGTTCAAGCTCGACAGCGACTTCGACAACACCTACCTCACCGGTTACACGCCGGCGACCAACAAAGTCACGCGCCAGCACTGGCAGCAGGACCTGACCACCCGCAACGTCTATAACAACGTTGAACTCGAGGGCGGATTCGATACCTTCGGCCTTGAACATCGTCTGCTGACCGGCATCGAGATCGGCAGCCAGCGCCGCGATCCGACGCTGTACAACGCCGCCACTGGCAGAACGCCCGGCGCGCAGCCGGTGCCGTCGCTCGACTTGTACAACCCGAACCGCGATCTGCGCCACACCGGCAGCATGCAGGTTTCCAGCAGTAGCCATACAGAAGTCGAAAGTCGTGCGGTGTACGTGCAGGATCAGTTGCGTCTGAACGATCAATGGCAACTGCTGGGTGGCCTGCGCTACGACACCTTCGATATCGAGTCGACCAACAAGCTGCGTAACATCTCCGAAGACCGCGACAGCCACAGCACCAGCCCGCGCGTCGGCCTGGTCTGGACGCCGTTGCAGAACCATTCGTTCTACGCCTCGTGGTCGAAGACGTTTTCACCAGTGGGCGGCGGCTTGATCGGCATCACCCCGGGCGCGGCCGGTAACACCAACGACCTCAGTCCCGAGCTGACGAAGCAGAAAGAAATCGGCGTGAAGAGTGACTGGTTCGATGACCGTTTGAGCACCACGCTGGCGATCTATGACCTGGAACTCTACAACCGCCGCACCACCGATCCAAACGACCCGACCCTGACGGTGATGTCCGGTCTGCAACGTTCGCGCGGGATTGAGTTGACGGCCACAGGTAACCTCGTCGGCAACTGGTACATGCGCGGTGGCGTTGGTATGCAGGACGCGAAGATCGAGAAGGACAACAACGGCCTGGAAGGCAAACGCATCAACAACGTCGCCAAGCACAACGGCAGCCTGTTCCTGACCTGGAAACCGGAAATGGGCTGGTACGGTGAAACCGGTCTGACCCTGGTGGGTCAGCGCTATGCCGATAACGCCAACACCACCGTGTTGCCGGGTTATGGCCGCTGGGATGCACTGGTCGGTTACCGCTTCAAGGATTGGGATTTGCGCGGGGCGCTGAACAACATCACCGATCGCGAGTATTACGCATCGGCGACCAGCCAGTATCAGATTCAACCGGGTGCGCCACGTAGCGTTGTGATGACCGGCACCTACAGTTTCTGATTTCACACAAATCCCTGTGGGAGCGAGCTTGCTCGCGAATGCGGTGGGTCATTTAACGACGATGCTGACTGACCGGACGCTTTCGCGAGCAAGCTCGCTCCCACATTTAATGGGTATTCACAAAACAGTCGGGCATAAAAAAGCGCCGCCATCCCGGCAGCGCTTTGACCAATCCCTGTTGTTGTTCTTATCCTTCCATCACAGCCCACAACGCGTCCAGTTCGGCCTCGCTGAACAGGTCAGCGGGGTAACGCTCGATCATCATCCGGCGCGGATCAGGTTGCCTGATCTGACGCGTTCCATTGGACTTCAACCAGTGCGCGACAATCTGGAGCGATTCGCCGTTAACGGCCATGGGATGCAACGTCCGCTCGCTGACTACGTTCACTTCGGCGTTCATTTCAGCGCTCTCTCCCCGTTCATGAGCGGCTACGTTATCCAAGGTTTATGACAGAACTGTTGAAGTTCTCCCCCCTCCCTAGTGCACGGGTGATGAATACAAGAGCTATGCCAATGTTTCGCTGTTGTCGACAAGCGGATACAAAGAAGCCCGCAGTCCAACCGGGCTGCGGGCTTCTGTGCATGCATAGCGAGCTAATCATTGCTCGGCCGATTTGTTAATCAACTCAAGCTGTTACGACTCAACTCACTCTTTGTGCGGCGCGGGTTGCTGTTGGGTAAGGCAGTGGATATTACCGCCACCCAGTAACAGTTCACGGCCCGGCACCATCACCACTTCGTGCTGCGGGAACAGCTTCTGCAGAATCTCTTTTGCCGGGGCGTCCATCGGATCGTCGAAGCTCGGCGCGATGATGCCGCCGTTGACGATCAGGAAGTTCACGTAGGAACCAGCCAGGCGCACGGACGGATTGCGCTCCTGCGTGCCGTCCACCGGATCGACACCGGCGCACTCTTCTTCGGTCGCGTACAGCGGTCCCGGAATCGGCATTTTGTGCACCGTGAACGGGCGACCTTTGGCGTCGGTGCTGCTTTGCAGGACTTTCATCGCGGCCTGGCAGCGCGGGTAGTTCGGATCCTGCGGGTCGTCGGTCCACGCCAGCAGCACTTCGCCCGGACGCACGTAGCAGCAGAAGTTATCCACATGGCCGTCGGTTTCGTCGTTGAACAGACCGTCCGGCAGCCAGATGATTTTATCCACAGACAGATTGGCGCTGAGTACCGCTTCAATCTCTTCGCGGCCCAGATGTGGATTGCGGTTGCGGTTGAGCAGGCACTCTTCAGTGGTGATCAGCGTGCCTTCGCCGTCGACGTGAATCGAACCGCCTTCGAGCACAAAACCTTCAGTGCGATAACGCGGGCTGCGTTCGATTTCGAGGATCTTGCCGCCGACCTGCGAGTCGCGATTCCACGGCGAGTACAGGCCGCCGTCGAAGCCGCCCCAGGCGTTGAAGTCCCAGTTCACACCGCGGACTTCGCCGCTGTTGTTGATGACGAAGGTCGGGCCACTGTCGCGTACCCAGGCGTCATCGCTGGACATCTCGACCACGCGGATATTCGGCAAGTCGAGGCGTGCGCGGGCGTTTTCGTACTGGCCGGCGGACACGGCCACGGTTACCGGTTCAAAACGCGCGATAGCCTTGGCCACTGCCGCATGAGCGGCTTGCGCCGGTTTGCCGCCCAGACGCCAGTTGTCCGGGCGCTCGGGCCAGATCATCCAGGTTTGCGTCTGTGGCGCCCACTCGGCCGGCATGTGAAAGCCGTCGGCGCGCGGGGTACTTTTCAAAGTGGTCATCGGGATCAGGACTCCAGGGAACCGTCGAGGGTTTTCAACGCACCGTACAGGTTCGGACGGCGGTCACGGAATGAACCCCACGCGCTACGAATGTGTTCGAGCTCGTCGAGGTTGAAAGTGTGCACAAGAATACCTTCTTCGGTTTTATTCAGCTCCTGCACTTTTTCGCCGAACTGGTTGGCGATGAACGACGAGCCGTAGAACGTAATGTCGTAGCCGTCCTGTTCTTCGTTGCCGATGCGGTTGCTGGCAATCAGCGGCATCAGGTTGGCGCCGGCGTGGCCCTGTTGTACGCGCTGCCAGTGGTCGCGCGAGGAGATGGTCTTGTCGTGCGGCTCGCTGCCGATAGCGGTTGGGTAAAACAGAATTTCCGCGCCTTGCAACGCCATGCTGCGTGCGGCTTCCGGGAACCACTGATCCCAGCAAATGCCCACGCCGATTTTTGCGTAGCGGGTGTTCCACACTTTGAAACCGGTGTCGCCCGGGTTGAAGTAATACTTCTCGTGGTAGCCCGGGCCATCCGGGATGTGGCTTTTACGATAAATCCCGAGGTTGCTGCCGTCAGCATCGATGATCGCGATGCTGTTGAAACGCGCGCGGCCGGCCAGTTCGTAGAAGCTGATCGGCAGTACCACTTGCAGCTCTTTGGCGATTTTCTGGAAATGTTTGATCGCGACGTTTTCTTCCACCGTCGTCGCCAGTTGCAGGTAATCCGGGTTTGGCTTCTGGCAGAAGTACGGCGCCTCGAACAGCTCCTGAATCAGGATGATCTGTGCGCCTTTGGCGGCGGCTTCGCGCACCAGTCTTTCAGCGATTTCGAGGTTGGCTTGCAGATCCCACGAACAGGCCATCTGAGTGGCGGCAACGGTAACGATACGACTCATGAATCATCTCCGGGCAAGTGCCTTGACGGTCGACAATTCGACCGAAGGAAAAACGCGCGCACCGGACATGAGATCACCATGCCGGAGCAATGGCGACTTTATAGCCGATAAATATCGGCTTTAGAAGCTGATTAAATGCCTTTCGTCTAAATAAATTCAATAAAAGCCGATACAAATCGAATTACCAACTCAAGACAAAATGTGGGAGCGAGCTTGCTCGCGAATGCGGTGTATCAGTAACTGCCCAGGGTGACTGACACACCGCTTTCGCGAGCAAGCTCGCTCCCACAGGGGATTGGCTTCGTTTTACAGACCCTCGCTGAGGACTCGGTCGAGCATCTCGACGAAGAAATCCACACTCTGGCGCGACGTCACCATCGGCGGTTTGATCTTGAGAATGTTCAGATCATCACCGGTCGGCTGCATGAAAATCCCCAATTCACGCAAGCGATCGCACAGCAGCGCGGTCTCCTCGGTCGCCGGCTCCAGCGTCTCGCGATTACGAATCAGCTCAAGCCCCAGATAGAACCCGGAACCGTGCACCGCACCCACCAGCGGATGTTTATCGATCAACGCTTCAAGCCGCGCCTTGAAGTGGCCACCGACCAGTTGCGCGTTCTCCCAGAGTTTTTCTTCTTCCATGACATCGAGCACCGCCATGCCGATCTGGCAACTGACCGGACTGCCGCCCGCCGACGAGAAGAAATAGCCCTCGGCCTCCAGCGCCTCGGCAATTTCCCGTCGCGTGATGACCGCACCCAGCGGTTGACCGTTGCCCATGCCCTTGGCCATGCAAATGATGTCCGGCACCACGCCCTGCTCTTCAAAGCCCCAGAAGAAGTGCCCCATGCGCCCGTAACCGACCTGCACTTCGTCGGCGATGCACACACCGCCCTGCGCGCGCACCAGCGCGTATACCTGCTGGAGATATCCCGGCGGCAGCGAGATACCGCCGGCGTTGCCATACACCGGCTCGCAGATAAACCCGGCCAGTTGGCGCTTCTGTTCGGCAAGTTTTGCCAGGTGATGCTCAACGCTGCGCACGTAATCCGGCGCCGAGTCGAGACCGCGGAACTCCCCGCGATAAGTGTTTGGCGCAGGTACCGGATGCACCCAGTCCGGGCGGCTTTCCAACGCTTTCGGGTTGTCGGCGATTGAAGTCGATACCGCATCGGCACCGACCGTCCAGCCGTGATAGGCCTCAAGCACGCTGATCATGTCGCGCCCGCCGCTGTAGGCCCACGCCAGACGAATCGCCAGGTCATTGGCCTCGCTGCCGCTGTTGACCAGAAATACCCGATCCATACCCTCTGGCGCCAGCTTCAGCAAACGCTCGGAGAATTCGGCGACCGCCGCATAATTGAAGCGCGAATTGGTGTTCAGTAGCGACCATTGACGGGCGGCGACAGCGGCCATGCGCGGGTGACCATGACCGAGCACCGCCACGTTGTTGAGCATGTCCAGATAGGAACGGCCCTGCATATCGATCAGATGATTGCGCCAGCCACGTTCGATGCGCGGCGGATCGACGTAGTAGTGTTTCTGGGTTCGGGCGAAACTGGCATCGCGGCGCTCGAGCAGGGTTTTCGCGTCCAGCTCCGGCTCGGCATCGCAGGCCAGACCCAACAATGCGGCCGGCGAAGGACACAGCGCCTGCCATGCCGGTGCATGCGCCGGGGTGCAAAACAACGGTGCATCAAGCTGCGCGCCACGGCACAACTGCACCCGTAACGGGCCGCTCACCGCTCCGAACACCTGACCTTTGACCAGCGCCGCGCCGCTGTGCAGCGAAGGTGTCACGCCCCACAGCCGCACGCTGAGTTGCGGGCCATCCAGTTGCAGCACACTGTCAGCTGCCTGATGCACGACGCCAGCAAAAGGCGCCTCCACAGCGGTACTATCGGGCACGCGCAATTCCACGTGCAGCGGGAAGGTGTCCGGTTCAACGGCACTGTCGGGACGAGTGCGCGACAAACGGTACTGACCATAACGGCTCGCCGCCAAACCGTGGGCCGCCGCCGCTTCGTTCAACAGGTGTTGATCGATACCTGCCTGCTCCCAGTTGCCGGCCTCGAAATGCGGACTCAGGACACCGAGATCGATCAGGGCAAATTCACGCCCGACCAGACCGGGCAGCAAGGGCGCAAAACCTGCGCTGTCGATCGCCGGCAAGGCGTGGCCGACCGCCGTGAGGATCGCTGCTTCCATCAGCGCCAAGGGCACCGAAGTTGCCACCCGAAAAATTTCCCACTCATGGCTGAGGTTGTCGCGGCTGTAAGTATTCGCAGGATCGATGCTGACCTGTTGTTCGCCACTGAGCACCAGCACCGCCGCGCGCGCGACAATCAATGGCCACAGCGCTTGCAGCTCTTCGTGTTGCAGCGGGTTGACCGCGTGGTAAGCCTGCACTGCCGGCAGAATGACAAACGGATCACCACCGGCGTGATGCAACAATGCCGCACAAGTCACCGACAGATCAGTGATGCGCCAGGTGCGCACCAGATCGCCAAAGTCGATCACCCCCTGCAACTGCCAGTGCCGCTGGGCATCGCGCGCCCAGACGGCGTTGTCATCGGTGATGTCCATGTGAATCGCCTGCACCGGCAGCTTGCCCTGCAACGGCTGCAAACGGTGCTCGGCCTGTTCGGCCGCATCGGCAATCACTGCGCGTTGCTGCTCATCCTTGATCACTGGCAGCAGATGGCTGATCAGTGCACTGGCGTGGCGGGCATCCCACTGCAACGTGCGCTCAAGGCCCGGATGGTCGAACCCGGCCAGCGCCAGATCCATCTCGCCGCAGAGCCGGCCAAACCCCGCCACCACGTCGCGCCCCAAGTGATCGAGATGCGTAAGCGGCTGACCCTCAATGTAATCCAGCAGCCGCACATGGACGGCTTCGCTGCCGACCGCCAGTGACAACAGATCTTCGCCGTTATTGGCCGCGATCACCCGCGGCACCGTCACCGCCGAGTGCTCGGCCAGATACTTGAGGCCCGCATGCTGGGCTTGCAGCTCCACCAAGGCGTAATCGCCTCGACAGATTTTCAGCACGAACCGCCCGCGTGGGCTGTCGACGCGAAAATTCAGATCCTGCTGGCTGCCAAGGGGCTGCAACGTGCCGCTGAGTCCGTAGTGTTCCGCCAGCCATTGCCGGGCCTGCTCGGCAGATACCTGCGGGCTGGGCAAACTGGCGCGATGAATCAACGTGGCGAGCGGCATGAAACGACCCCTGAAATTTTATTAGGTGTCTATATCGCCATTGCTGCGCTGTATCCGCAACCCCCAACCGCGTAAAGGCATCCGGGCTATTTGTCTTCCAGCACTCGCACCCTTCGGCACTTTGCGCAAGAATGTCGGCCATTCACACCTGCCTATGGAAATCCCCATGAATGTAATCACCACCGACCTGCCCGGTGTCCTGATCATCGAACCGAAGGTGTTTGGTGACGAGCGCGGTTTTTTCTACGAGAGTTTCAACGCCAAGGCGTTCCAGGATGCCACCGGTCTGGACACGCAATTCGTTCAGGACAACCACTCGCGCTCGCAAAAAGGCGTGTTGCGTGGCCTGCATTACCAACTGCAAAACACCCAGGGCAAACTGGTCCGTGTGACCGTCGGTGAAGTGCTGGACGTGGCCGTGGACATTCGCCGCAGCTCGCCGCATTTCGGCAAATCCGTAGCGGTGCGTCTGTCGGCCGAAAATCATCGTCAACTGTGGGTGCCGGAAGGTTTCGCCCATGGTTTCGTGGTGCTGAGCGAGTTCGCCGAATTCCTCTACAAGACCACCGACTACTACGATCCATCGTCCGAGCGCAGCATTCGCTGGGATGACCCCGCTCTGGGCATCGACTGGCAGCTGGACGAAGCCCCGAAGCTGTCCGCCAAGGATCAAGCCGCAGCGCTGCTCAAGGACGCTGACGTCTTCGCCTGAGGCCGGGCATAATGCGTCTGTCCCTACAGGCGCATTTGGCTCATGAAACCAACCCTCCCCCGCAGACCCCGCTGGCGTAGCCTCGCCCTGTTGGCCCTGTGTCTGGCGCCGCTGCTGTGGCCGCTGGAGCATCTCGCCGAGCGCTATTACCGCAGCGAACTGGCCGGACAGAACCGCCAGACCCTCGACCTGTACGTCGCCAACCTGCTGGGCACCCTGCACCGCTATGAAGTGCTGCCGCAAATCCTTGGCGACCTGCCGGCGCTGCGTGCGGTACTCGGCGCACCGGACGACGGCGTCACCCAAGGCAATGCCAATCGCCTGCTGAAGAACATCGCCGCGCAGACCGGTGCCGAAGTCATGTACCTGATGGACACCAGCGGCCAGACGCTGGCGGCGTCGAACTGGGACAAGCACGACAGCTTTGTCGGCCGCAACTTCTCGTTCCGCCCGTACTTCAGCGAAGCCATGGCCGGACGTCTCGGGCGCTTCTTCGGCCTCGGCACCACGTCGGCCAAGCGCGGTTATTTCTTCGCCGCCGCCGTGCGTAACGGCGAAAAAATCATCGGCGTGCTGGTGATCAAGGTCGATCTCGACCACACCGAAAGTCTGTGGGGCAAAACCCCGGAACAACTGTTGGTCACCGACCACAACGGCGTGGTCATCCTTACCTCGCGACCGGAATGGCGCTTTCGCTCGACCCGTAACTTGAGCGAAGGCGAACGCTCAGCGATCACCGCCATACAGCCCTACCCGACCCGCGAGCCGCGTCCATTGAACCTCAGCCCCAGCGCGTGGCTGATCCAGACCCACGACATCGCCGAAACCGGCTGGAGTGTAAGTATCCTCGCGCCGCGCACGCTGATCGACCGTCCGGTGCGCACCGTGGTTGCGATCGGCGGCGCCACACTGCTGGTGGTGATGCTGTTGCTCGGTCTGATGATGCAGCGCCGCCGCCACTATCTCGAACGCATTGCGTTCGAAGCCAAGGCACGCCGTGAACTGGAAGGTCGCGTGGCGGAACGCACCAGCGACCTCGAAGGCCTCAACCGGCGCCTGAAGGAGGAAGTTCTGGAGCGTGAGCAAGCCCAGCAGGAACTGGTGCGCGCCCAGGACGATCTGGTCCAGGCCGGTAAGTTGTCGGCGCTGGGGACCATGTCAGCGAGCATCAGCCACGAACTCAATCAGCCGCTGGCGGCGATCCGCAG
Organism: Pseudomonas sp. 43A; assembly: GCF_013363935.1. NCBI lineage: Bacteria > Pseudomonadati > Pseudomonadota > Gammaproteobacteria > Pseudomonadales > Pseudomonadaceae > Pseudomonas > Pseudomonas sp. 43A. The sequence continues at coordinate 583,216 of NZ_CP054880.1, read as the reverse complement.
CTACGCGGAAAACGCCGAGGTGCTGCTCGACCATCAGCGCACCGACGACGCACGCGGCAACCTCAAACTGATCAGCGAACTGACCGGGCGCATGGCCTCGATCATTGCCCACCTGCGCGCCTTCGCCCGCCGTGACCGCCACGCGCCGGAAAGTGTTGCCCTGCAACCGGCGCTCGACGATGCCTTGGCGCTGCTAGCCAAACGGCGTCGCAGTATGGAAGTCGAGCTGATCCGCGATCTGCCGGCCGCCACGCTGTGGGTCGAGGCCGGGGAGACCCGCCTGCGCCAAGTACTCGGCAACCTGCTCGCCAACGCCCTCGACGCCCTCACCGAGAAAGGCCCGCCGCGCAAACTGTGGCTGAGTGCCGAATCCACCGCCGAGGGCGTCAATCTGTACATTCGCGACAACGGCCCGGGCTTTTGCATGGAAGCCCTCGGCCGCGCCAGCGAGCCCTTTTACACCACCAAGACCCGCACTCAGGGCCTCGGCCTGGGGCTGGCAATCTGTGAAACCCTGATGCGCGCCTTCGGCGGTGAACTGTCGTTTGCCAACCACAAGCAAGGTGGCGCCTTGATTACCCTGCGACTGCGCGCCGGTGCGCCCGGGGTCAGCCTGCAACCGTCCGAGGATCGAAGTGCATGACCATCGACAATCGCATTCAGGTGGTGTTGATCGACGACGATCCGCACCTGCGTCAGGCCCTCGGCCAGACCCTGGATCTGGCCGGTCTGAAAATTCTGCCACTGTCCGAAGCCAAGGGGCTGGCGGCGCAGCTTGAGCGTGACTGGCCCGGCGTGGTGGTCAGCGACATCCGCATGCCGGGCATGGACGGACTGGAATTGCTCAGCGAATTGCACGCGCAGGATCCGGAGTTACCCGTGCTGCTGATCACCGGCCACGGCGATGTGCCGCTGGCGGTGCAAGCGATGCGTGCCGGTGCTTATGACTTTCTTGAAAAGCCTTTCGCCAGCGACGCACTGCTCGACAGCGTACGTCGCGCCCTCGCCCTGCGCCGCTTGGTATTGGACAACCGCAGCCTGCGCCTGGCCCTCAGCGACCGCAATGAATTGAGTGCGCGGCTGGTCGGCCATTCGACACCGATGCTGCGCCTGCGTGAACAGATCGGTGCGCTGGCAGCGACCAAGGCTGATGTGCTGATCCTCGGCGAAACCGGCGCTGGCAAAGAAGTCGTAGCCCGAGCGCTGCACGACCTATCGAGCCGCCGTAGCGGCCCGTTCGTGGCGATCAATGCCGGTGCACTGGCCGAATCCGTGGTGGAAAGCGAACTGTTCGGCCACGAACCCGGCGCGTTCACCGGTGCGCAAAAACGCCGGATCGGCAAATTCGAATTCGCCAATGGCGGCACGCTGTTCCTCGATGAAATCGAGAGCATGAGCATGGATGTACAGGTGAAACTGCTGCGCATGTTGCAGGAACGCGTCGTCGAACGCTTGGGCGGCAATCAACTGATCCCGCTGGACATCCGCGTGATCGCCGCGACCAAGGAAGACCTGCGTCAGGCTGCCGATCAGGGCCGCTTCCGCGCCGACTTGTACTACCGCCTCAACGTTGCGCCACTGCGCATTCCGCCGCTGCGCGAACGTGGTGAAGATGCGCTGGTGCTGTTCCAGCATTACGCCGATGAAGCCAGCGCCCGCCACGGTCTGCCACCCCACGAACTGCAACCGTCACAGCGCGCCTTGCTGCTGCGCCACACTTGGCCGGGCAACGTGCGCGAACTGCAGAATGCCGCCGAACGATTCGCCCTCGGCCTGGAACTGGCGCTGGATAACGCTGGCGCCGAAGGCAATGGCAGCACCATGGTCGAGGTCATCAATGGCGGGCTCAGCGAGCAAGTAGAAAACTTCGAGAAGTCATTGATCGCGGCCGAACTGGCGCGCTCCCACAGTTCGGTGCGCAGCCTCGCCGAAGCCTTGGGTATTCCGCGCAAGACTCTGCATGACAAGTTGCGCAAGCATGGCCTCAACTTCGGCGACAGCAGCCATGGGGACGAGAACGAATGAGCACAGACACTCGCTATCTGGAGTCGGTCCTGCATCACGACATCCCGCTGACACGGGACATGGGCCTCAAAGTGCTCGACTGGCATGAACAGCAGTTGAGTCTGCATTTGCCACTCGAGCCGAACGTCAATCACAAAAGCACCATGTTCGGCGGCAGCCTTTACTGCGGCGCGGTGCTGGCCGGTTGGGGCTGGTTGCATTTGCGTTTGAAGGAAGAAGGCATCGCCGACGGGCACATTGTGATTCAGGAAGGGCAGATCAGTTATCCGCTGCCGGTCACTGGAGATGCCGTGGCGATTTGCCCGGCGCCGGATTCAGCGGTGTGGAAGAAGTTTCTGGCGATGTATCGGCGTTATGGGCGGGCGCGGTTGACGTTGAATACGCGCATCGTCAACGCGGGCAGTGTTGAGGATGCGGTGACTTTTACCGGGCAGTACGTTTTGCACCGCTGAAGATCAAAAGCCCCTCACCCTAACCCTCTCCCCGAGGGAGAGGGGACTGACCGAGGTGTCTTGCGTTATACATCGACCTGTAAGATCGCAGCGATTATGGATTCAGCAAAGTTCGACCAGGTCGGCGTTGCTCTCAAATATCCTGCGGTCGGCTCCCTCTCCTGGGGGAGAGGGCTGGGGTGAGGGCGATGGCCGGTCAGCCCCCTTAACCCCGGGCCAACTCCAATAACCTCTCCCGCCACGCCGCCTTCGCCGGCAGCGCCAAAAAGAACTCATTGCGCAGCGATTCCCGCGCCGGATAACAGAACGCTTCTCCGCGCAGATCCAACACCTCACCGCCCGCACCTTCCAGCACGCCCTGCGCCGCCGCCGTGTCCCACTGCGAAGTCGGCGCCAGTCGCGGATAGCAATCCGCCGCGCCTTCCGCCACCAGGCAAAATTTCAGCGAGCTGCCAATATTCGCCAATTGCAACTCGCCCAGGCTCGCACTCAATCCCGCCAGCAAGCGCTCCTGCTCGGGACTCGAATGACGACGGCTGGCGACCACGGTAAACGCCTCGCCCGGCCCCGGCACATCACGCACCTGAATCGCAACCGGCGTGCCGTCCTCGTCGCAGCGCCAGGCACCAAGCCCGGCACCTCCGACGTAATAACGACCATTGGTCGGCATCGACACCACGCCAAACACCACGCGACCGTTTTCGATCAGCGCAATATTCACAGTGAACTCTTCGCTGCCGCTGATGAACTCCTTGGTGCCATCCAGCGGATCCACCAGCCACCAGCGCTGCCAGCCTGCGCGCACGCTCTGCGCGATGTTGGCGTCTTCTTCCGACAACACCGGAATGCTCGGATCCAGCGCCGTCAGCCCGGCGAGAATCAGGTGGTGCGCGGCCAGATCTGCCGCCGTCACCGGCGAATCATCGGATTTGGCCGTCACTTCAACGCCAGCGCGCCAGAACGGCAAAATCGCCTCGCCGGCCTGCAATGCCAGCTCAACCACGGGCGCCATCAGCGGGTGGGGAAATTTCATCGACATCTCACTCATGACACAAAGAACCCTCGTTGGGTCAGCAGATCGCGGGCCAAATAAAGTGCCGCCAGCGCGCGTCCTTCGGAAAATTGAGGATTGAGCGCCAGCGACGACAATTCGCGCAGGTTCACCTTATCGACGCGCATCGGTTCAGGCTCATCGCCTTCCAGACGCTCCTCGTACAAATCGGTGGCCAGGACAACCTGAATCTTCTGGCTCATGTAACCGGGAGACAACGACAGCTCGGTCAGATGTTCAAGTTGCCGCGCACCAAAACCGGCCTCCTCCTTGAGCTCACGCTCTGCAGCCGCCAATACATCTTCGCCCGGTTCGATCAAACCTTTAGGCAAGGACAGTTCATATTCGTCAACACCGCCGCAATATTCTTCGACCAACACCGCGTGTTCGGCATCCAGCATCGCCACAATCATCACCGCGCCGTAGCCCGCACCTTTGCCAACCAGACGCTCATAAGTGCGTTCCACGCCGTTGGAAAAGCGCAGCTTGAGTTCTTCGACGCAAAACAGACGACTGGTGGCGACGATCTCGCGGGCAAGTACGGTGGGTTTCTGGCGCATGCAAAGCTCCTTGGCGTGAACGCGCTACTATAACGCGGCTTTCCCGATTGTTTATGTCGGATATCTTTCTACCGTTTCGAGACGTTGCCATGCCTTCATTACCGTGGTCCGACATCGATACCGTTCTGCTCGACATGGACGGCACGTTGCTGGATCTGCACTTCGACAATCACTTCTGGCTGGAACATCTGCCCCAGCGCTACGCCGAACTGCACGGGGTCAGCCGGGCCATGGCCGAGATGGAATTGCAGCCGCTGTTCGAACGCCATGCCGGCCAGTTGCAGTGGTATTGCCTGGATTTCTGGAGTGCCGAACTGAAGTTATCGGTGCGTGATTTGAAGCTCGAAACTGCGCACCTGATCGCCCTGCGCCCGGATGCCGATACCTTTCTGGCGGCGATCAAACGCGCCGGCAAACGGGTGATCATGATCACCAACGCGCACCGCGACTCACTGTCGCTGAAGCTGGAACGGATTGAGCTGGCGCCATATTTCGAGCGGCTGATCAGCTCGCATGATTACGGTTTCCCCAAAGAGAACCCGCAGTTCTGGGATGCCTTGCAGGCAGATATAGGTTTTGATCCGGCGCGTAGCCTGTTTATCGACGATACCTTGCCGATTCTGCGCAGTGCGCGGGATTTTGGTGTGGCGCATTTGTTGGCGGTGAAAGAGCCGGACAGTCGCAAGGGGCCGAAGGACACGGCAGAGTTTGCGGCGGTTGAGGATTATCGGGATTTGATTGCAGGACTTTGATCTTTGTAGGAGCTGCCGAAGGCTGCGATCTTTTGATCTTGTTTGGAAAAATCAAAATCAAAAGATCGCAGCCTGCGGCAGCTCCTACAGGTGTTTTGTGTTACTCAGGAATACGCAGTGTCTGCCCCGGATAGATTTTGTTCACATCCTTGAGCATCGGTTTGTTGGCATCGAAAATTTTCTGATACTTGTTGGCATCCCCGTACACACGCAGAGAAATCGCGCTGAGGGTGTCACCCGACTTGACCACGACAAATTGTGCGGCAGTGACAACCGGGCCACTCACCGTAATCTGATCATCAACGCTGCCAACCCCAGCAATATTGCCCACCGCCAGCAAAATCTTCTCTTTCTCTTCCTGACTCGCAACTTCACCGGTGACGGTCACTTTGTCGCCATCCACCGTCGCCTGCACATTCGGATTGCCCAGACCGACCTTGCTGATGTGTTCCTTCAACTGCTCACTGGCATTGGCGTTGCCCGGGGTCAGCAGATCGATCAGCTTCTCACCGGCTTCTTTCACAAAGCTCAAAAGACTCATAGCGCACACTCCTTGATTTGGGTTCCAGACGTCCAAGCCTAGACCACGACAGACAAACCCGGTTCCAAGCCGACCAATGACCCTGCCACCGCGCAAGCGGTAGAATCGCCAACCCCTGCCAGCGCCCGGAGCGAAGATGGACATCAAGCAGCTGAAATTCCTCATCGCCCTCGACGAAACCCGCCACTTCGGCCAGGCCGCCGCGCGTTGCCACATCACCCAGCCAACCCTGTCGATGCGCCTGCGCAGCCTCGAAGAAGAACTCGACCTGCCGCTGGTCAACCGTGGCCAGCGCTTCGAAGGCTTCACCGCACCGGGCGAGCGGGTGCTGGCGTGGGCACGTTTGGTGATGGCGGCTTATGACGGCTTGCACGCGGAGGCGGCGGCCTGTCGTGGCAACCTCATCGGTACGTTGCGCCTAGGGGTGGTTCCACTGTCGAGTTTCGATCCGCTGCCGTTGATGCAAAGCCTGCACACTGCACACCCGAACCTGCGATTTGAAATGTCGGCGCTGAGTTCCGAGCAGATCCTCGAACATCTGGCGAACAACCGCATCGACCTCGGTGTGTCCTATCTTGATCGTCTGGATAACGAACGCTTCGAATCCCTGGCCTTCAGCGAAACCCGCATGGGCCTGCTCTACGACCAGCGCACCTTCACCTTCGGCGACGCACCCTTGAGCTGGCAATCGCTGATCGAACTGCCGCTGGGCATGCTCACCAGCGGCATGCATTTCCGTCAGTCCATCGACCACAACTTCCACAGCCGTGGTCTGACCCCGCAACCGTTGCTGCAAACCGACGCCGTCCATCAATTGTTACAAGCCGTGCACGGCGGTTTTTGCTGCGCGATCATGCCGCTGGACGGCGGGCTGGAAAAACTCACCGATCACCTGCGCCTGCAACCCATCGAAAACGCCCGGACCCTCGCCCCGCTTGGCTTGATCATGCGCCGTGGCGCCCCGCGTTCAGCGCTGGCCGAGGCCTGTTTCGCGCTGTATCAGAAATCGCCAACGGCTTCTTGATCGACGGCATCTATCGATAGATCGACACTAGCGATTAGACGCGACAACTTGCCGCGCCTAGTCTTAACGTTGATCAAACCGTCGGTGATGCCATGAACGCCAAGCGCCCAGCCTGCGCGGCGCCTGCACTTGAAACGCCCGCGCCTGCCGCCAGCCAGACCTACAGTTACAGCGATTTACCCCGCGAAGAATCGGCCAGCACTGCGCTGGCCGAGGAAGTCGCGTTGGCGATCGCCTATAACGGCATCAGTCAGGCAGTGATGCTGGTGACACCGACCGACCTGGAAGACTTCATCGTCGGCTTCAGCCTCGGCAGCGGCATCATCGAGGACGCGACCGACATTTATGACCTGCAACTGACCGGTGCCGGCTCCGCGCAATACGCGCAAGTGACCATTGCCAACCGTGCGTTCTGGAACCTCAAGCAGCAGCGCCGGCAAATGGCTGGCACCAGCGGTTGCGGATTGTGCGGCGTTGAAGCGGTCGAGCAAGCACTACCCGATCTGAAGGTGTTGCCCGGTGCGCCATTGCCGCCGATTGAGTGGCTCGATGGTCTGCGCCAGCGCATCGGTGCATTCCAGCCGTTGGGTCAGTTTTGCGGCGCGGTGCATGCGGCGGTGTTCATGAACGCCAGCGGTGAATTGCTGCTCGGTCGCGAAGACATTGGCCGGCACAACGCCCTCGACAAACTGATCGGCGGACTGATCCGGCAAAAGATATCCACAGAAGGCGGACTGGCAATTGTCACCAGCCGTTGCAGCCTCGAATTGATCCAGAAAGTCTTGCGCGCCGGCATCCAGACCCTGGTCAGCCTGTCCGCACCCACGGGCCTTGCCGTGCAGTGGGCCCGTCGACACAACCTCAATCTCATCCACCTGCCGCAGAAAAGTGCGCCGCGGGTGTATAGCCCTGCGATGGAGAATCAAGCGTGAGCCAACATCATCAAGCCGACCAGAAACCTGTCCCGCGCTACAAGCCTTACAAAGGCGCCGCCGGCGGCTGGGGTGCCCTGATCAGTGTGGCCCAGGCCTGGTTGACCAGCGACAACGCGCTGAAAAACCTGCGCATGATGCTCAAGACCAACCAGAACGGTGGCTTCGACTGCCCGGGTTGCGCCTGGGGTGATTCGCCGGAAAGCGGCATGGTCAAGTTCTGCGAGAACGGCGCGAAAGCGGTGAACTGGGAAGCGACCAAGCGTCGTGTGGACGCCAAGTTCTTCGCTAAACACAGCGTCACTTCGCTGCTGGAGCAGAGTGATTACTGGCTCGAGTACCAGGGCCGCCTGACCGAGCCAATGGTCTACGACGCCGAAACCGATCGCTACAAGCCGATCAGCTGGGACGACGCCTACACGCTGATCGCCAAGCACCTGCAAAGTCTGCCGAGCCCGGATCTGGCCGAGTTCTACACCTCGGGTCGCGCCAGCAACGAGGCGGCGTACCTGTATCAGCTGTTCGTGCGCGCTTATGGCACCAACAACTTCCCTGACTGCTCGAACATGTGCCACGAGGCCAGCGGCGTCGCCTTGGCGCAGAGTGTCGGCGTCGGCAAAGGCACCGTGACCTTCGACGATTTCGAACACGCCGACGCGATTTTTGTCTGGGGCCAGAACCCCGGCACCAACCACCCGCGTATGCTCGAACCGCTGCGTGAAGCGGTGAAACGCGGCGCGCAAGTGGTGTGCATCAACCCGTTGAAAGAGCGTGGCCTGGAACGTTTCCAGCACCCGCAACACCCGATTGAAATGCTCACCAACGGTGACAAACCGACCAACACTGCGTATTTCCGCCCGGCACTCGGCGGCGACATGGCGTTGCTGCGCGGCATGGCCAAGTTCCTTCTGCAATGGGAGCGAGACGCACAGAAAGCTGGCACGCCTGCGGTGTTCGACCATGACTTCCTCAACGCCCACAGCGCCAACGTGCTGGAATATCTCGGTGTGGTCGATGACACGCCGTGGGAACAGATCGTCGAGCAATCCGGCCTGACCCTCGTAGAAATCGAGCAGGCTGCGCGCATGTACGCCAAGGGCAAGAACGTGATCATGTGCTGGGCGATGGGCATCACCCAGCATCGCCATTCGGTGCCGACCATTCAGGAAATCGCCAACCTGATGCTGCTGCGCGGCAACATCGGCAAACTTGGCGCCGGCCTGTGCCCGGTGCGCGGCCACAGTAACGTGCAGGGCGACCGCACGATGGGCATCAACGAGCGTCCGCCGGTGGCGTTCCTCGATTCGCTGGAACGACGCTTCCAGTTCAAGGTGCCGCGCCACAACGGCCACAACGTGGTTGAAGCGATCCACGCAATGGCTGAGGGTCGCGCCAAGGTCTTCATCGGTCTGGGCGGCAACTTCGCCCAAGCCACGCCGGATAGCCCGCGTACCTTCGCCGCACTGAGCAATTGCGACCTGACCGTGCAGATCAGCACCAAGCTCAACCGCAGCCACCTGGCTCACGGTAAAGACGCACTGATCCTGCCGTGCCTCGGTCGGACCGACATCGACATCCAGACCGAAGGCCCGCAAGCGGTCACCGTGGAAGACTCGTTCAGCATGGTTCACGCTTCCAACGGTCAGTTGCAGCCGCTGTCGAACCAGATGCGTTCGGAGCCGTCGATCATCGCCGGCATCGCTGCCGCCACGCTGGGCAGCAAACCGGTGGACTGGAACTGGCTGGTGGCCGATTACGGGCGCATACGCGACCTGATCGCCGACACCATTCCCAACTTCAAGGAATTCAACGAGAAGATCAAAAACCCGGGCGGTTTCTACCTCGGCAACAGCGCTGGCGCGCGCAAGTGGAATACGCCGTCGGGCCGGGCCAACTTCCGCGCGAACATGCTGCCGAAAGATCTGGTGCACGAGCGCACCCGCGCCACCGGGCAACTGCCAGACCTGATCCTGCAATCGATGCGCTCCCACGATCAGTACAACACGACGATTTATGGTCTCGACGACCGTTATCGCGGGGTCAAGGGCCAGCGTGATGTGTTGTTTGCCAACGAGGCAGACATCATTCGTCTGGGCTTCCGTCCGGGGCAGAAGGCCGACATTGTTTCGATATGGGACGATGGTCGCGAGCGTCGCGTGAAGGGCTTCACGCTGCTGGCGTTTGATATTCCGGCGGGACAAGCGGCGGCGTATTACCCGGAAGTGAATCCGCTGGTGCCGCTGGAAAGCACCGGGGATGGCAGCCATACGCCGACGTCGAAGTTCATTGCGATTCGGCTGGAAGCGGCGAGTGAGACCGGGTTGATCATGGCCAAGTCTGCTTGATGCCGTGACTGACTGACCCCTTCGCGAGCAAGCTCGCTCCCACATTGGAATGCAGTTCAAATGTGGGAGCGAGCTTGCTCGCGAAGGCGTCGGTTCAGACAATACCTTTCTAAGCTCGAACGCTTTTCCAACGCCCACAAAAAAGGCCGCTTTTTCACAAAAGCGGCCTGTCCGAAGTAGCTAAAGACCGGCGAAAAACGGTTAAGTTCCGGTGAAAAAACAGCAACTTGCAAAATTGTATACAAGTCGTGTTATTCGTCGGATTTCGATTGTCACGCTTGTTACACAGCCTCAGGATCGGCGCCGTCATCCCTTTGAGGCTCATCTATGAAGTTCTCCTCGATTCTCTTGTTGTCCCTTGGCCTGGTCAGTGGTTTTGCTTCCGCAGGCGGCACCACCGAAGCAGGTGTGGGCGGCGCATTGGGCGGGGTTCTTGGCTCGGTCGTCGGTCAGTCCTTAGGCGGCAATACAGGTTCCACCATCGGCGCGGCCTTGGGCGGCGCGGGTGGTAGTGCGGTCGGCGCCGACAAACGCAGCCGTGGCGAAGCCGCCATCGGTGGTGCGCTGGGCGCAGCCGGCGGTAACGTAGTCGGCCGCAGCATGGGCGGCACCACCGGCAGCCTGATCGGCTCCGCAGCAGGTGGCGGCGCCGGTGGCGCGCTGGGCAACTACATGGGCAACAAGAGCGATGACGACGATCGTCGCTACGACCGTCGTCATGATGATCGTCGCTACTACCGCGACGACCACCGTGGTCGCGGCCATGCCTACGGCCACCGCAAGCATCACAAGTACTATCGCCATCGTTAAGGCGAATGCTTGAATAAAAATCGCAGCCCGAGGGCTGCGATTTTTTTTGCCTTTCTCAAACCACCAGACGCTCGAGCGCCTCGCGCAAGCGGGCAGGGATCGGCACCGGCTGATTGCTCGCCCGATCGACGAATACGTGAACGAAGCGCCCCGCCGCATACGCTTCACTTTCGCCGACCTTGAACACCGCCAGTTCATATTGCACCGAACTGTTGCCCAACTTGCCGACCCGCAGACCGATCTCGATCAAGTCCGGGAACGCAATCGATGCGAAATAATCGCACGCCGAACTGACCACAAAACCCACCACCTCACCGTCATGGATATCCAGACCACCGACCTGTATCAGGTAGGTGTTCACCGCCGTGTCGAAGAAGCTGTAGTAGGTGACGTTGTTGACGTGACCGTAGGCGTCGTTGTCGTGCCAGCGTGTGGTGATGGGCTGGAAGTGCGGGTAGTCGGCGCGTTGAGGGGTGGACATGGTTGGGCTGGTTCTCCTGTTTTTCAGTGAGGCCGCTTGCCCTCACCCTAGCCCTCTCCCAGAGGGAGAGGGGACTGACCGAGGTGTTTTCTCGGAATACACCGACCTGAACTGTCGAGTCGAACTTACATGTTGAAAGCCACGCAGATCGGCTCCCTTTCCCCCTCGCCCCCTTTGGGGGAGAGGGCTGGGGTGAGGGGGATCGATTCTGGCGGCGACATCACATTTGAGCAAACCCCTTCCCTTGCGCCGCCAACTCACCAATCAACCGCGCCGGTTTCCACTGATCGCCCTGCCGCGTCTCCAGCGCCAGCAAGCGCTGATGAATATCCGCCAGCCCTTGCTGATCCGCCCACGCCATCGGCCCGCCCTTGTCCGCCGGGAATCCGTAGCCATTCAGATACACCAGATCGATGTCGTGCGCCGACTCGGCAATGCCTTCCTGCAAAATCTTCGCGCCTTCATTGACCAACGCTAACAGGCAGCGCTCCAGAATCTCCTCAGGACCAATCTCGCGACGTTGAAAGCCCAGCCCCTCGCTGACCTGCAATACCAGCGCATCGACCTCAGGATCGTGTTCCGCCTGACGACTGCCCGGCTCGTAATGGTAATAACCGTTGCCGGACTTCTGGCCAAACCGCCCCATCTCGCACAAGCGGTTATCCACCTGAACCTGCGGCGCATCCTGGCCCTTGCCGGCCAGCTCGCGTGCACGCCACTCCAGATCGATGCCGACCACGTCGTACATGCGAAACGGTCCCATGGCAAAACCAAAGCCTTGCAGCGCCGCGTCGACCTGTTGTGGATAAGTGCCTTCGAGCAACATCTTGCGCGCCTCCAGCACATACGGATGCAGCATGCGATTGCCAATAAAACCGTGGCAGTTGCCCGACACCACACTGACCTTGCCCATGCGCTTGCCTAGCGTCAGCGCCGCCTCCAGCGCGGCCGGCGAAGTCTGCGCACCACGAACAATTTCCAGCAGCTTCATGATGTGCGCCGGGCTGAAGAAATGCAGGCCGAGCACTTGCTCAGGACGTCTGGTCGCCGCAGCGATCGCATCGATATCCAGCGCCGAGGTATTGCTCGCCAACAGTGCCTCAGGCTTGAGCAAGCCATCCAGCTCACGAAAAATCTTCTGCTTCAGCTCAAGATTTTCGTACACCGCCTCGATCACCAGATCGACATTGCGAATCGCCGCATAATCCGCCGCCGCACTGACCCGAGCGATACGTGCATCCGCCTCGGCCTGATCAATCCGCCCCTGGCGAACGTTGTGTGCATAAGTCTGGGCGACGGTGGCGAGTGCCTGTTCAAGCATCTGTGGATTGTTATCCACCCACTGCACGCTCACGCCGGCATTGGCCAGGCACATGACAATGCCACGGCCCATGGTGCCCGCGCCGATTACGGCGGCCTGCTGAATATCGAACGATGTCTGGCTCATGTTGTTCTCTTGTTGGCGATCCAAAGACTGGACTCACCATAGTCAGCCAACGACGGTTTTTGAAGTTTATTACCGTGATGATCGACATTCAGCGGATGGATGCAGGCGCCCTGACTCCCACAGGATTTATGTTTAATCGAGCAAATGATCGTCAGCCCAGTTCCGGACTTCGGCATAGGGATACTCTTCCAGTGCCGCAAACCCGGGAATCGCCCGAGCCTTGAGTTTGGTGAACAATGGCACGCTGATCCCGCACAGAAACCTTGTCAGCCGCTCCGCCGTCGGCAGGACCCCGGTGTGCTGCTCATGCTTGTGGATAAAATCGCCACACAACGCCGCAAAGTTTTTATCCACAAGCGCTGGCAACTCCGGTGGTGGCGGCAACCGCGCAACCTGGCCGTGACACACCGAACAATGCCCACATCGCTCGGGCGCATTGTGATCACCGAAATACTCCGCCAGGCGATAACCCAGGCAGCGTTCGGTGGCGAAGACTTCAAGCATCGCGTGAATTCGCGCCACTTCGGCCTGCTCATGCCGGGTGAAATATTCATGCAGCTCAGCGCTCAGGACATCGCTGTCAAAGTCGCTGTTCAGAAGGCTGTAGACCTCGGTCATCTGTTTGCTTTCCAGCTCGACCCAGCCCTTCTCCTGAAAATAATCCAGCGCCTTAACCACCCGATTGCGCTCGGCGGAATACTGCGAATACATCGCCTCGAAATTCACCGTGGCCCAGGTGCGCGCGCGCGCCGAAGTCTGAATGATTGCGGCGACGAAATCCCTGCGCTCACCGTCGAAACGCTCAAGCAGTGCTTCGGGCTCCAGCAGGTATTTGAAACGGTATTCGGCGTAGTAGGCGTAGCGCGGCGCAATCAAACCGCGCAGCTCCAGTTGCACCAGCAATGTCTTCAGCGGAAGTGAGCGAATATTGCTCTGGTCCGCCAATGGCCCGAGCAGAAACTCCCACTGTCCTTCCGGTACCGAGGCCTTCAGTTCGTCGAGCACATAGCGAATGCCATCGCGCTCCGGGGTATCACCGTAAACGAAGTTTTCCAGCACGTTGAGGCTGTCGCGATTGGCCAATACCAGGCAGTCCGACGGCTGCCCGTCACGCCCGGCGCGGCCGATTTCCTGACTGTAGTTTTCGATGGATTTGGGCAGGTCGAAGTGCACGACATTGCGGATGTCGCTCTTGTCGATGCCCATGCCGAAAGCGATCGTCGCAACGATGCAATTGGACTGCCCAGCCATAAAGCGCTTCTGGATCGCCTCGCGTTTGTCGTGGGCTAAACCGGCGTGATACGCCTCGGCCTGGATGCCGTTGCGCTCAAGGTGTTCGGCGATGTGTTCGGCGGTTTTCTGCAGGGTCACGTAGACGATGCTCGGCTGTCCGGCACGCTCGCTCATCCACTCCACCAGACGCCGACGCTTGTCCTGACCGCGCACAGGCTCCACCAGCAGATTGAGATTGGGCCGGTAGAAACCGGTAGTGACCACATCGTCAGCAGCAATCGCGAATTTGGCCTGCATGTCAGCGATGACTTTCGGCGTTGCCGTCGCCGTCAGCAGCAAGGTCTGCGGGATGTTGAACTGGCGCTGGTAGTCCGGCAGCTTGAGGTAGTCGGGGCGAAAGTTGTGGCCCCATTCCGAGATGCAATGCGCCTCGTCCACCACCAGCAGCGAGATCGGCACCTGCTGCAGAAAGTTGCGGAAGCGCTCGTTCTTCAAGCGCTCCACCGAGATCATCAGTATTTTCAGTTCACCCGAGCGGGCGCGGGCCATCACATCATTGGCGTCATCGCGGCTTTGCGCCGAATCGATGCTGCCAGCCGAGATACCGTGTCGCTGCAAAAAGGCCAACTGATCCTGCATCAGCGCCAACAACGGCGAGACCACCAACGTCAGGTGCGGCAGCATCAGCGCTGGCAATTGATAGCAAATCGACTTGCCGGAACCGGTGGGGAAAATCGCCGCCGCCGAGCGCCCGGCCAGCACCGCGCTGATCGCAGTCTCTTGTCCGGGTCGAAACTGTGGAAAACCAAAAACCTGTTCCAGGGTGTTGTGCATTCGCTGTCACTCCATTGACTGCTGCCATGCCAACAGCCTAGCGGGCGATCGCAGCGAGTCGAGAAAAGGTCGGGGCCAAATCGATTCGGAATGATACAGCGATTACTTGAACGCCACGGCCCCTGTGGGAGCGAGCTTGCTCGCGAAGAGGCCGGTCAGACCAACACAAAACCAGAGGTTCAGGGCCGCAACACCGCCACCCGCAGTTGCTCATTCAGCATCTGCTCATGCACACCTTGGCTCTTGCTCGCCCACAGCGCATGGGCCGGGCTGATGTCGCCGGTGAATGCCGCCGCCAACTGACGCAGATCAGCGACGCTGCGCACACGCGGGCAGAACGGTTGCTCATCACAGTTCTGACTGGCGTTGCGATAGGTGCTCAACAACCCCTCCCAGAGACCGTCACGTACATGGCGAATAGACTTCAACTGCACGTGGGGCACACCGAGTCGCTGCTCAAGCCCCTCTTCATCCAGCGCTTCACTGGCCAACAGGGCTTTGGCGAACATCAACACTTCACCGCGCGACGCCGTGTCCATGCTCGCCTGACTGATGAGTGCCTCCGGCCAATCGGTGCGATCGAGGCGATCCAGCACCCACGCATTGCCAACGTCTGAGGCCATCGTTAAACGGCAAGTGCTCAGACCTAGCAGTAAAATCGCGGCCATTCGTAGCCAGTGCATACCTAATTCCCTTTAAGCGCGTGTCAGACGTCTGGAAACGCCCTACAGATTCTGGCGCGCACGATACAGCGGTTTACCGCGAATCGCCTGACAATCACGTAGGAATTATTACGCCTAAGGGTTTTGGCCTGAAAAAGCTGCGAAAACACGTAGGGCATTTCCTCAAAACACGGAAAAACCCCTACGAATACTGTCCATTGCGGCTGTCTTGTCCCACAGAGAAACGCCCTTCTATAGTGGCCGGCGCGGCTGCAAACACTCTGCCGGCCCGCCTCCAGCGCCTTCGAACAGGACATGCCTCACCATGATCAACCGCTATCGCCCACTCAAGACCTGCTACAGCGAAAACCCGGTGCTGCTTATCGACAGCCACTCCAGCCAGACTGACCTGATCAATGCCGCCGATCAGCGTTTACGCGCGGCCGGAGATTTGCTGGAAACGCTCTATTGCCTATGTTTCAAACAAGCTGACGTGAAAGATATCCCCAACATCGTTAACGCGCTTTATTTACTGGTACAGGATGGTTGCGACTTACTTGAAGTTGCCAAACAGAAACCACCACAAACAACATACAACTAATCTGCACTACAAACGCGGAAACACCACCGGGCTTTATTTATACACACCACCAACACTAACTTGTTCGCTCTTACAACTTAACGAGAGCAACACCATGACAGTTCTGACTATATTTTTTTGCGGCACCGGCTCCAACAAGTTTGACACTACCCATGAAAACTTCTGGGACGGTGAATTGGTTTCCACACTGGCTTCCAACCATACCGGCCGCGAGTTCGCCGAATGGATCGTCGTCGACGGGCCCGGCAGCGGCAACCTGCAAGCCGACGACCTGTTCACCAAGACCAAGGAGTATGGCCTGACCGGCACGTTGTTCGGCAAAGGCTGGGAAGAAAACGTGCAACACGCCGTCAATGTTATCAAAGGCAAATGCGACTGGCAGCGCGTACAACTCACCGAGGCCGAATACAACCGCCTTAAAGCCGCCGGCATTCCTATTGAAGACGTAAAGGTCGAAGGTTCGTGGTTCTGGCGTAAATACAACTATGGCGATCGTAGTGTGACCCAACAGAAGTTGCAGGAGCAGATCATCAAGACGTTTCGCAAGGATGGAGTTATTCCCACTCAAGTCAATCTGGTGGGCTGGAGTCGCGGCGGGATAAGTTGCCATATGCTGGCCAATGCGATGTTAAATGATCCTCAACTTAACAATATCCCGGTGAACATATTCGCCCTTGATCCAGTCCCGGGAATCGGCAACTTCCAGGATCAACGCGTCAAACTCGGCGCCAACGTCAAAGAGTATGTCGCCTTCTATGCCCGCGATGAACGCTCCAAAGGGTTCAGCTGCGTCATTCCACAAACCGCCACCGGCACTAAAACCTGCGTCTACCCGATGGCCGGCCGCCACGCGACCATGGCCGGCAACGCCACTGCCGCCGGCGGCGTACCCACCAACAGCGGCGACCTGAAAACGCTGGTCGAGCCTGGCCGTATCGTCCGCCACCTCGCCGAAACCTGCCTCAAGCGCTGGGGCGTACAACTGAACAAAACCCTGAACCTGAGCGAAGCCGACCTCCTGCGCCTGACAGGCGCCATCGTCGCCGACGAAGCGCGCTACAAGCGGATGCACAGCATTTCCTACACCTACTTCACCGAACTGGATAAAGGTGAGCGCTATGTTTCGCTGGGCAGCAAAGGCGTGCCGTTTTCGGCGGTGAAAGGCACGATCTACGCGCCTGCGACGGGGCTAACGACGAGTGTGCTGGATATGGCGGCGTATCGGGTTATTGGTTGAGGCGGAGCGGCGACCGATAGGTTTTTAACCAAGAAGGAAATAGAACGATGAACAGTACGAGCGATGAATCGGAGCAGGCTAGCGACGAGGAAACCTACGAGGTATGGTTCATCAGGCAGGTCCAAGCCAGCATTGATGATCCTCGGCCAAGCATTTCCGATGAAGTAAGCAGGAAACTGATGGCAGATAAACGCGCTCGTTTAAGACGTCTGAAGGATTGTCAGCAATGACCTATTGAATCTACGTCCTGTTCCTACAAGGACAGACTCCTTGTCTTCTATCGCCGTCGTGTAGCTCGTCTCTATAGTCGTGACTGTCGCTGCCAAATCAGCGGCTCGGGCTTGGTCACCCGTATTAGATGCGCATTCACAGTCGTTGTATGCTGCTGGCGCTTTTTTGTGTCAGCACGCTTTATGGCGGCTGTGTTCGGGACACCTTCGGGTGTGCCGGTTGTGAATGCCTCATCGGTTGACCAACCCGAACGCAGTCCGCCACCTATCGCTTGGTCACGGTGGGTGCGGATTCTCATGACGCAAAAACGAGGCAAAAATAATGAAGACATGGAATCAATTCACCACCGATCGCTACCGCCCACTCGAATCCAACCTCACCGACTCCAAGCCTCTGCTCATCGATACAGCCGCCAACCCGCAAGACATCCTCGAATGCGCCGTCCAGCGCCTGCGCGCTTCAAGCGACCTGCTACGCACCCTCTACTGCCTCAACTTCAGACAGGCCGACGTCGAAGACATCCCCCACATCACCCACGCCCTCTATCTGCTGACGCAGGATGGCTGTGACCTGCTGCAAGTCGCACAGCAGCGGATGCTCAACTGGAAAGCTCCAGCCTGAAATCGAGTGATCGTATCGCTCTTATGCACTCTGTGAGAGCGATCAAAAAAACGGTAATCAAACATGGGAGCAACCATGAGCAAATTCTTTGATGAGCTGATGGAAAGCGTTATCGAAATGGACGAGATCTTACGCAAAAAGCATCGCGATTCAGACTCGAATGCTGATACGAGCGTTTTGACGTTTCAGCAAAAGCAGGCCCATTACGACAAGGTTCGCCGATCAAACTATTTGGCCAGCCTACGCATTGAAGGTTTTGAAACCACCCCTGCCGATGCTGAAAAGCCACTTTCCTCACGTATGCAGGTTCTCGAAAAGTACCGGCAAAAACCGGGCTGACTAGAGGAAGCGCTAACGTTCAAGTGGCCGTATTCTAGCTATATGAACCGAAAACAGATGGAATAATGCCACTTAACTTCGTTTTTCACGGGTCTTACGGCAGACAGCATCCTTCATCTTAAGTGCTATTATTCTGGCAGTTAAGGTTAAAAAATGAAGGAATACTGCCACATGGCCAAGAAAACAGCGCCGCTCTTGCCCTCTACTGCTCGACTTTTGGTCGACCTTGGTGAACGACTGAAGCTGGCTCGCCTACGCCGCAAATTGACGGCCAAGCAGGTCGCCGAAAGATCAGGCATGTCGCTGACAACCTTGCGCCATCTGGAGTCCGGAGGCTCAGGCGTAACCATCGGGGCCTACTTGTCGGTCATGCAAGTGCTGGGGCTGGAAAAGGACCTGAACAAACTGGCTGCAGCCGATGAAATGGGTCGCCAATTGCAGGATGCGCAGTTAATGCCTGCAACACGATCCGCAGCGAAAAAGCCCCAGCGAGTACGAGCAGTCAGTGCGGCAAAAAAGGGCGCATCTGAACACGCCGGGACTTCAAACGTTATCGATGCCGCCACTACCACGAAAATTCCGGCTGACTTCCCATTCAACACACACTCACTCTCCAGCCTTTTGAACAAGAAGAAAAAGGCCGGCCCCCCAACAGGTGAAGAATGACGCTGATTGCTGTTTATGCAGACTGGGAATCCTTGAAAGGCGCCAGACGCCTCGGATTTCTACACGCAAGAAAAACACGCAACACCAACGTGTTCGAATTTGAGTACGACCCTAAGGCGTTGGCCGATCCCGAGTTGAGTTCCATAACTCTAGACCCGCGCATCGGCCCCTTCGAAGGCCGCCAATTCCCCGGCGAACATCAGAGCCGCTTTGGCGTCTTTGCAGACTCAAGCCCCGATCGTTGGGGCCAACTGCTGATGAAACGCCGCTTGGAAAGGGACATTCGCGACGGCTTGCTTCCCAGCAACAGCAAGTTGTTCGAATCCGATTACCTGCTTGGCGTGCACGACCTGTTCCGTGTCGGCGCCCTTCGCTACAAACTCAATGACGAAGGCAACTTCCTCGACGACCGCGACGGCGTTGCCGCCCCACCCTTTGTCGAGCTACGCGCCTTGGAGCAAGCAAGTCTCGCCTTGGAAAACGATAGAGACAACACAGCCATCGATGGCCGCGAATGGCTAAGAATGCTCATCGCACCGGGCGGCTCGCTGGGCGGCGCCAGACCGAAAGCCAGCGTCGTCGACGAGTTCGGCCAACTGTGGATCGCCAAATTCCCAAGTACGAGGGATGACTACGATGTTGGTGGTTGGGAATTTGTAGTAAACGCTTTGGCGGTCAACTGTGGTCTGCGTGTTGCGACCGGCATGGCCCGACGCTACGCAAGCGATCACCACTGCTTCCTGGTGAAGCGTTTCGACCGAACCGCGCGCGGCGGCCGACATCACTTCGCATCAGCCATGACCATGACCAACCGCGTCGACGGCGACGACGCCTCAACCGGCGCCAGCTATTTAGAGTTGGCGGAAGTGATCATGGAACACGGCTCGGAACCCAACACCGACCTCCGTGAACTCTGGTCACGAATCGTCTTCAACATCCTGGTCTCCAACACCGACGACCACCTGCGAAACCACGGTTTTATTCTGGATCCTGGTCGGGGATGGCGATTGTCGGCAGCCTACGACATGAATCCGGTGGCACATGCGGATGGGTTGAAGCTGAACATCACTGATTCTGACAACGCGTTGGACTTAGAGCTGGCGAGGGAAGTCGCTGGTTATTTTCGGGTTAGCCGTGAGGATTCAGCAGACATCATTGAGCGCATTCAAGACGTGATCCGTCTTTGGCCGGAGATCGCTAATGCGCTTGGGATGTCCAGAAGTGAGCAGGAAAGGATGGCGCCTGCTTTTCGTATCTTCTAATCACCCAAAAAAAAGCCGCCCTAAAGGGCGGCTTCTTCATTCACGACAGATCTTACAACTTCGGCCCAGCAGCCTTGATCGCATCGCTCACTTCGAACTTCTTGAAGTTCTCGATGAACAGACCGGCCAGTGCTTTCGCAGCCTCGTCGTACGCAGCCTTGTCAGCCCAGGTGTTGCGTGGGTTGAGCAGGTTGGTTTCAACGCCCGGTACGGCCAGTGGCACGTCGAGGTTGATGGTGTCGAGGTGTTCGGTGGCAGCACCGATCAGTGCGCCGCTCTGGATCGCGGCGATCACTGCGCGGGTGGTCGGGATGTTGAAGCGTTTGCCGACGCCGTAGCCGCCGCCGGTCCAGCCGGTGTTGACCAGATAAACCTTGGAGCCGAAGCCGCGGATGCGCTTGATCAGCAGTTCTGCGTATTCGCCAGCCGGGCGCGGGAAGAACGGTGCGCCGAAGCAGGTGGAGAAGGTCGACTTGATGCCGCTGCCCGAACCCATTTCAGTCGAGCCCACCAGTGCGGTGTAGCCGGACAGGAAGTGGTAGGCCGCTTGTTCTTCGTTGAGGATCGACACTGGCGGCAGGACGCCGGTCAGGTCGCAAGTCAGGAAGATCACCGCGTTTGGCTCGCCACCGAGGTTGTGCTCGGAACGCTTGGCAACGTGCTCCAGCGGGTACGCGGCGCGGCTGTTCTGGGTCAGGCTGACATCGGCGTAGTCGGCGTGCTTGGCGTCGTCAATGACGACGTTTTCCAGTACTGCGCCGTGCTTGATGGCTTTCCAGATAACCGGCTCGTTTTTCTCGGAGAGGTCGATGCACTTGGCATAGCAACCGCCTTCGATGTTGAACACCACGCCTTCGCCCCAGCCGTGTTCGTCGTCACCGATCAGGTAACGGCTTTCGTCGGCCGACAGGGTGGTTTTACCGGTGCCCGACAGACCGAAGAACAGGGTCACGTCGCCTTCTTCGCCGATGTTGGCAGCGCAGTGCATTGGCAGCACGTCAGCGGCCGGCAGCAGGAAGTTCTGCACGGAGAACATGGCTTTCTTCATCTCACCGGCGTAACGCATGCCGGCGATCAACACTTTCTTCTGTGCGAAGTTGAGGATCACGCAACCGTCGGAGTTGGTGCCGTCACGCTCAGGCACGCACTCGAAGTTGGCCACGTTGAGCACTTGCCACTCTTCACGACCGGCCGGGTTGTACTGGGCCGGGTTGATGAACAGGCAACGACCGAACAGATTCTGCCAGGCAGTCTGGGTGGTCATTTTCACGGCCAGGTAGTGATCTTCCGCCGCGCCTACATGCACGTGGGACACAAAGTGCTCTTGCGCGTTGTTGAATGCTTCTACACGAGCCCACAGCGCGTCGAACTTGTCGGCCGGGAACTTGCGGTTGATCGGGCCCCAGGCGATAGCGGCCTGGGTGGAAGGCTCTTCAACGATGAAACGGTCAACAGGCGAACGACCGGTGCGGTGACCAGTGCGAACAACCAGAGCGCCGGTATCGGCAAGCTCGCCCTCACCGCGGTTCAGGGCTTCTTTTACCAGATCATCAACACTCAGATCGGTGTACACGGCGTTATTGGCTTGCGTCATGAGGTTCCCCGTCGGCCAGTGGCCGAGTGTGCTCCAAACGTTTTGTAGTAGAAAGTCGTGCACTACTACCGCGAAAAAAGTGGGCCGGATTATGCCAGAAAAGCCCAAAAAGAGTAGGGTCCTCCCGTCGTAACGGCGAAATTCCGTCGTTACGCAGTGAATTTACCTGCGCTGAACCGTTTTAGTGCCGGGTATCTGACGGCGTGTCGACGCCTGCGCCAGCGAACAATTGAGCAATATCGGCGGCGTCGAACTCATAACGCTCGTTGCAGAACTGGCAATCGATCTCGACTTTGCCACCTTGTTCGGCCACCAGTGCCTGCGCATCTTCCAGACCCAGACTGACCAGCGCGTTGCCCGAACGCTCGCGTGAGCAAGTGCAACGGAAACGCAGGTTCTGCACATCAAACAGGCGCACCTGCTCTTCATGGTAGAGGCGATGCAACACGGTTTCGTTGTCCAGGCTCAACAACTCATCGGCGGTCAGCGTGCTCACCAGTGCGGTGAGGTGCTGCCAGCTGGCGGCGCGCTCTTCTTCGTCTTTCAGGCGGTCGGCCGGCAGTTGCTGCAGCAGCATCCCGCGGGCACGACGGCCATCGGCGAACAGCTTGAAGCGCGTGCCGACCTGTTGCGACATGACGAAATAGTTGGTGAAGCATTCCGACAGGGTTTCGCCGTCGAGATCGACAATGCCCTGGTAGCGCTGACCGACAGTCGGGTCGACGGTCAGGGTCAGGTCACCGCCCGGCATCAGGTCGGCAAGGGTCGCATCCGGCGCGATCTGCTCGGCGTTGTAACGCGCCAGGCCTCGGATCTCGCGCTCGCTGGAACATTCGATCATCAGCAGCGGGATCGGCCCTTCGGAACGCGCCTGCAGAATCAGCAAGCCATCGAACTTCAGCGTGCCCACGAGCAACGAGGCGGCCGCCATCAATTCGCCCAGCAGTTGCGCCACCGGCTCCGGGTACGGGTGCTTGGCGAGAACCTCGGCGTAGCTGCGTTCAAGCGCAACCAGTTCGCCGCGCGTGTCGCTGTCATCGAAGATGAAACGTTGGGTGAAATCGGTATCCGCTAGGTCGGTCATAATTTTGGGTATCTGAATGTGGTGACAAAATGGTTACAAGACGTGAAAATTTGCGCTTCTTGGCACTCTTTTTGGTGCCGACTGCTCTGCCATGGGAGGCATTTTATGAACAATCCGGGTTTGTTCCAATCAAGGTGGAACCTCGGCCGGCTGGTTCTGTGCAACGTAGTGCCGTTGGCGCTACTGGCTTTCTGGTTATGGCCTACGGGCAACTCGCTGTGTGTGATTTTCGACGAGTGGCTGTTCCGCTCGCTCAATGCACCGCTGGCCAGCAACCCGATATGGCTCCACATCTGGGCAATTGCAAGTCTGCGCCCATTCGACATCGTTGTCGGACTGATCCTGCTGACGCTGCTGATCAAGGGCGACTGGGTGTTCAAGGCGATTGATGTGCGTCGCGCATTCTTCGGTTTTTTCTCGATCCTGCTGTTGATGGTGGTGATCCGCGCGGTGTTTTCCAAGTTCGCCGATCACATGGACTGGCAACACAGCAGCCCGTCGATGGTGCTGGAAGGCGCGGTACACATCAGCGATTACTTCCCGCACCTGGAGAAAACCTGGGAGCTGAAGGATCGTTCTGGCCAGAGTTTCCCGGGGGATCATGCATCGGTATTGCTGATTTGGGCGCTATTTATGGGCGTGTTCAGTCGTACTGTCGGCCAGTTCCTGACGATCTGGGGTCTGGCGCTGTTGTTCATGCTGCCGCGACTGGTGGCCGGTGCGCATTGGGGTCAGGACGATTACATCGGCGGTCTGCTGCTGGCGGTGTGGGCCTTGGGCTGGGGTTATTACACGCCGTTTGCGTATCACGCCTCGAACTTCTGGTTGAAGGTGACAGCGCCGATATTCGCGCTGCTGGGCAAGTTGCCGCTGGTGTCGCGGATGAGTGTGGTGCGTAGCGCCTGATACCGAGCTGTCTTCGGCGAGGGCTGCGCCCTCGATTCGCGAGCAGGCTCGCTCCCAGATTGAAATGCAATCTCCTGTGGGAGTGAGCCTGCTCGCGAAGAGGCCAGCACCAATAACGCGATTATTCGTCGTTACTGCTACCCCGAAACTTGAACAAATCCCGCCGCTGCTTCTTGCTCGGCTTGCCGTCGGTGCTCACGCCCAACGCACCCGCCTTGCGCATCGCCGCAGCCGCTTCACGCTTGGCAATACTCGCCTCGGTCTCCGCATACAACGTCTGCGCCTCCGGGGCACCACGCCGCACAATCGACAACGCCTCGACCTTCACCGTACGCACTTCAAACCCGGTACGAATCTCGAACTCATCACCGATGCGTGGCTCTTTGCCAGGCTTGCAGCGTTCACCGCGACAATGCACCTTGCCGCTTTCGATCGCCGCTTTGGCCAAGGCACGGGTTTTGTAAAAACGCGCAGCCCACAACCACTTGTCGAGACGGACCTTGTCGTCCTCTTCGCTTTTTTGTGCCATTTGAATTCCTCGTTCGGCCAGTAGTCGGAACTGTACTACCGTTTCTGGCGGGCGCAAGAACTCGGCCCTCCAGATAGACTGTGATCTTGGCCGGCGCGTCGGCATGGAGTGATCGAGTGACTAAATTTCCGTCTTCATTAACCTCGAACCACACCGGTTGCCAGGGCTGCCAGCACAGTGAACCGTTGGGCTTCGATTTTGACTTTGCCTACCAACCTATCGTCGATCTGCGCAACCAGTCGGTTTTCGCCCATGAAGCGCTGGTCCGTGGGGTGCGCGGTGAAGGCGCACTGACTGTGTTGGATCAGGTTACAGAAGACAACCGCTACCGTTTCGACCAGCTCTGCCGGACCCGCGCCATCGAAGGCGCGGCCAATCTAAATATGCAGACACACTTGTCGATCAACTTCATGCCCAACGCGGTCTATCGTCCAGAGCTGTGCATTCGCAGTACGCTCGAGGCGGCAAAAAAACACCATTTCCCGATTGACCGACTGATTTTCGAAACCCTGGAAAGCGAGCACGTAGATAACTATCGCCATTTGACCAATATTCTGCGTGAATACCGCGAATTCGGCTTCAAGACCGCTATCGATGATTTCGGTGCCGGTTATTCGGGGCTCAATCTGCTGGCTGATTTCCAACCGGACCTGATCAAACTCGACATGGCGCTGATCCGCGATGTCGATCAAGACCGTGTTCGTCAGGCGATCGTCCGGGGGACTGTCACAATCTGTGCGGAGTTGGACGTTACAGTCATTGCCGAAGGCATCGAGAGCGCCGGTGAACGGGATTTCCTGGCGGATTGTGGAATTTTTCTGATGCAGGGCTACTGGTTCGCCAAACCTGCATTCAAAGCGTTGGCCCAGGTTTCACCTGAGGCCTGGACGCGTTAATCGTTGGTTTTTTCTATTGAAGACATTTGATCATTTGACCGTTGTCGGTCTGCGCGAGTGGGTGGCGCTCCCTGATCTGGGAGTCGCAGGCCTGCGAGCGAAAATCGACACCGGCGCCAGCACCTCCAGCCTGCACGCCACCGACATCGAGCCGTTCGAACGTGACGGTGAAAAGTGGGTGCGTTTCACCGCGCACCTGGGCACGGTGGTGCAGTTGCGTCACCGCCGCTGCGAAGCGCCACTGGTGACGCGCAAAACCATCAAAAGCTCCAACGGCCATGCCCAGGAGCGCTATGTGATCAGCACTACTCTGGCCTTGGGTGATCGGGTCTGGCCGATCGAGTTCACCCTCGCCTGCCGCAAATCCATGCGCTATCGCCTGTTGCTCGGTTCCAAAGCCCTGATCGATGGCCATCTGGTCGTCAATCCGGGCATCAAGTATGTACAAGACAAGCCGGTGTTCCCGGTATCTACCTCCTCCACAGGTGTTGCATGAAGATCGCTGTGCTGTCGCGGAACCCGCGTCTGTATTCCACCCGCCGTCTGGTCGAAGCCGGAACCGAGCGCGGGCATGAAATGGTAGTGATCGACACCTTGCGCGCCTACATGAACATCGCCAGCCACAAGCCGCAGATTCACTATCGCGGCAAACCGCTGGAAGGCTTTGACGCGGTGATTCCACGGATCGGCGCGTCGGTGACGTTCTACGGCTGCGCGGTGTTGCGTCAGTTCGAAATGATGGGGGTATTCCCGCTCAACGAATCGGTGGCCATCGCCCGTTCACGGGACAAGCTGCGTTCGCTGCAATTGTTGTCGCGTCGCGGTATTGGTTTGCCGGTGACTGGTTTTGCGCACTCGCCGGATGACATTCCCGATTTGATCGACATGGTCAACGGTGCGCCATTGGTGATCAAAGTGCTGGAGGGCACGCAAGGTATCGGCGTGGTGCTGTGCGAAACCGCCACGGCGGCAGAGTCGGTGATCGAGGCGTTCATGGGCCTGAAGCAGAACATCATGGTTCAGGAGTACATCAAGGAAGCGGGCGGTGCGGATATTCGTTGCTTCGTGGTCGGTGACAAAGTCATCGCGGCAATGAAGCGTCAGGCCAAACCGGGTGAGTTCCGTTCCAATCTGCATCGCGGCGGCAGTGCCAGCCTGATCAAGATCACTCCGGAGGAACGCATGACTGCGTTGCGTGCGGCCAAGGTCATGGGCCTGGCGGTGGCAGGTGTGGATATCCTGCGCTCCAATCACGGGCCGCTGGTGATGGAAGTGAACTCGTCGCCGGGGCTGGAAGGGATCGAGACCACTACCGGCAAGAATGTGGCGGGGATCATCATTGAGCATCTTGAGAAGAATGGCGGGCCGAATATGACCCGGACCAAAGGCAAGGGCTAGAGCTAAGAGCAGAAGCCCCTCACCCTAACCCTCTCCCGGAGGGAGAGGGGACTGATTGGGGGATGCATAAAAGATACGCCGACCTGATCCTGCTGTGCCGAATCCACAATCGCCCCAGTCTTTCAGGCCGATGTATGACGCAAGGCACCTCGGTCTGCCCCCTCTCCCTCCGGGAGAGGGTTGGGGTGAGGGGCTTTTGATCTACACAGCGTCCCTAGGCAACATTAGCCCCAACGGCAACCGCACCCGCGCTTCCAGCCCCCCTCCAGACCGGTTACGCAATTCAACATTGCCGCCATGCATAGAAGCAATCCGCTTCACAATCGCCAAACCCAGGCCCGTGCCCTTCCCGCCCCGTGCACGATCGCCTCGGGTAAACGGGTTGAAGATCGCCTCCAGCTCCGAAGGATCAATCCCCGCACCACGGTCCATCACGCTCAGCACCACATACGGCGCACTGACGTCACCGGACACGTAAGCGGCGACTTCCACGCTACCGCCGGCATGGTTCAAGGCGTTGCCGATCAGGTTGTTGAGCAAGCGTTTCATCGACACCCGACGCAGCGGAAACGGCTGAATCGGCTCCAGACGCAAACGCACCTTCTCTTCATTCTGGTTGTACGGCGCCGCCACTTCGCGCACCAGATCGGTCAGATCCACCTCCTCCACCGACTCGTCGCGACCGTCGCGGATGAACGCGAGGAACTGGTCGAGAATCGCGTCCATGTCTTCGATGTCGCGGACCATGTCATCGGTCAAGTCATTGCGATCGCCCATCAGCTCCAGCGACAGCCGCAGCCGCGTCAACGGTGTACGCAAGTCATGGGACACGCCGGCCAGCATCAACTCGCGCTCGCGCCCGGCCTGCTCGACGTCTTCAGCCATCTGGTTGAAGGCGCGATACACCTCGGTCATCTCGCTCGGCGTATCGCTGATCGGCAGACGCACACTGCGACCCTGACCGAGTTGCCGGGCGGCATAGACCAGACGCTTCAAGGGTTGGTTGAGCTGGCTGACGAAAATCCATGCAGATGCCGTCGACAGCAAACCGATGGCGAGGAACCAGCCGAGCACGTTCCAGATTTTCTGGCCACGCAACGGGTGCGGATACAACGGCACCTTCAGCCAACCATCACCGAGACTCGGCGCACGCACCCACAACGCCGGCGGCGAGTGCATGCGCAAACGCACTTCAGTGTCGGCACCGAGTTCCGCCTGCATTTGCCGTTGGTAGATTTCGCTGTACGGCCAGTGCTGTTCGCCTTCCGGCACACCGGCGCCGACCACCCGGATCAGAGTCGCGGCATCAGCGATCTTCGCGCGGTTTTCTTCGTCGGCAGCCCAATAGGCACGCAGCGTCAGGGCGACGCCATGGCTGTATTGGCGATCCACCAGCACGTCCTCGTTCATCAACAGATAAACCAGGGTCAGCGCCTTGGAAAACAGCACGACGATAAGCACCAGCCAAAGGGTGCGGGAGAAAAAGCTTTGGGGGAACCAGACGGGGGTCTTCATCTATAACCGCTACACACTTGCAGGAGCGAGCAATGCTCGCATATTGCGGATTGCGAGTCTGCGGGCACGGCCGTTTGACCAAACCCTGCAGACCCGCTCCTACAAATCACCGATCACTTGGTGGCGGCACCATCGGGAACGAACACGTAGCCCACACCCCAGACAGTCTGTATATAGCGCGGCTTCGATGGATCAGGCTCGATCATGCGGCGCAGACGGGAAATCTGCACGTCGATGGAACGCTCGAGGGCATCCCACTCGCGGCCACGGGCCAGGTTCATCAGTTTGTCGCGGGTCAGCGGCTGACGCGCGTTCATCACCAGGGCCTTGAGTACCGCAAACTCACCGGTGGTGAGCATGTGCACTTCGTCGCCGCGTTTCAGTTCGCGGGTGGCCAGCGACAACACGTAATCACCGAAGGTGACGTTTTCGTCTTCGCTGCCCGGCGCGCCGGGTACCGGTGCGGCCTGACGACGCAGTACAGCTTTGACCCGGGCCATCAGCTCGTCCGGGTTGAACGGCTTGGCCAGATAATCGTCGGCGCCCAGTTCCAGCCCCTTGATACGGCTCATCTCATCGCCCTTGGCGGTGAGCATGATAATCGGGATCTGGTTGTTCGCGGCCCGCAGACGGCGGCACGCGGTCAGACCGTCTTCGCCAGGCAACATCAGGTCGAGGACGACCAGATTGAAGACTTCACGCGACAGCAGACGATCCATCTGCTCGGTGTTCGGTACGGTACGGGCGCGGTAGCCCTTGCTGACGAAAAAACGTTCCAGCAGGCTGCTTAGGCCCGGATCGTCGTCAACGATGAGAATTTTTTCGCCTTCAGCAGTTTGTGCAGTGCTGCTCATTGGATGCTCCTTTTAGCTCGGCGCGCATTATGGCGTAGCTGCCGTTATACGCACCGTGTGCATTGTTAGCAGATTTTTCCTTCACTGCCAGAAAACCGGGGTTTATGCCTACAGACTGCGACGCCCCCGAATGACAGAACGCTGGTTATAATGCGCGGCGTTTTGTGCCAGGCAACGTCTGAATCGTTACCGCAGGTGGCAGGCTTTTTTTCCTGCCTAGCGCAGTAATTGTTCGATTTCACGGGTCAATGGGCTGCCTTTTGACCCAGGCAGCGGCAATTTTCTAGCCGCTCAACCAGACTCCGGGCCTTTATTTGCGTGCCTGAGAGCCTGATTTCACACTATGTCAGGTGGTTTTATGGACAGCATCAACAGCCGCATTGCCGAGGAACTCGGCGTACGCCCACAACAGGTCGAAGCGGCCGTCGCGCTACTCGATGAAGGCTCTACCGTTCCCTTCATCGCCCGTTACCGGAAAGAAGTCACCGGCAGCCTCGATGACACCCAGTTGCGTCATCTGGAAGAGCGTCTGCGCTACCTGCGAGAACTCGACGAACGGCGCATCAGCATCCTCGCCAGCATCGAAGAGCAAGGCAAACTCACCCCTGCCCTCGAGCGCGACATCAAACTCGCCGACACCAAGACCCGCCTCGAAGACTTGTACCTGCCGTACAAGCAGAAGCGCCGCACCAAGGGCCAGATCGCCCTGGAAGCCGGCCTCGGCGACCTGGCCGACGGCCTGTTCAACGACCCGAACCTGGCCCCGGAAACCGAAGCCGCGCGCTTCGTTGACGCCGAAAAAGGCGTGGCCGACGTGAAGGCTGCGCTCGAAGGCGCGAAATACATCCTCATGGAGCGTTTCGCCGAAGACGCCAGCCTGCTGGAAAAACTGCGCAACTACCTGAAACAGGAAGCGACCCTCAGTGCCCGCGTCATCGCCGGCAAGGAAGAGGAAGGCGCCAAGTTCCGCGACTACTTCGAACACGACGAACCACTGAAAAGCATGCCGTCGCACCGCGCGCTGGCGATTTTCCGTGGCCGCAACGAAGGCATCCTCAGCTCCGCGCTGAAAGTCGGCGACGAGCTGCCGGGCACCATGCACCCGTGCGAAGGCATGATCGGCCAGCAATTCAACATCCAGAACCAGAATCGCCCGGCCGACAAATGGCTCGGCGAAGTGGTGCGCTGGACGTGGAAGGTCAAGCTCTACACGCACCTGGAAACCGACCTGCTCGGCGAACTGCGTGACGGCGCCGAAACCGAGGCGATCAACGTGTTCGCCCACAACCTGCACGACCTGCTGCTGGCCGCCCCGGCCGGCCCGCGCGCTACTCTGGGCCTCGACCCGGGCCTGCGTACCGGTTGCAAGGTTGCCGTGGTCGACTCCACCGGCAAGCTGCTTGATCACGCCACGGTCTATCCGCACGTGCCGCACAACAAGTGGGATCAGACCATCGCCATCCTGGCCGCCCTGTGCGCCAAGCACTCGGTTGACCTGATCGCCATCGGCAATGGCACCGCCAGCCGCGAAACCGACAAACTGGCGATCGAGCTGATCAAAAAATACCCAGCGATGAAAATGACCAAGGTCATGGTGTCCGAGGCCGGTGCATCGGTGTACTCGGCGTCGGAACTGGCGGCCAAGGAATTTCCGGATCTCGACGTGTCGATCCGGGGCGCGGTATCGATCGCCCGCCGCTTGCAGGATCCACTGGCTGAACTGGTGAAAATCGATCCGAAATCCATCGGTGTCGGCCAGTACCAGCACGACGTTTCGCAGCTGAAACTGGCGCGTGGTCTGGACGCTGTGGTCGAGGACTGCGTGAACGCCGTAGGCGTGGACGTGAACACTGCTTCGGTGGCGCTGCTGGCACGGATCTCCGGCCTCAACGCCACGCTGGCACAAAACATCGTCGCGCACCGCGACGAGCACGGCGCGTTCAAAACCCGTGCAGCGCTGAAGAAAGTCGCGCGTCTGGGCGAAAAAACCTTCGAACAGGCGGCCGGTTTCTTGCGCGTGATGAACGGCGACAATCCGCTGGATTCGTCGGCGGTTCACCCGGAAGCCTATCCGCTGGTGCAGCGTATTGCCGCTGAAACCGACCGTGATATCCGTTCGCTGATCGGTGATGCAAGCTTCCTCAAGCGTCTGGATCCGAAGAAATTCACCGACGAGACCTTCGGCCTGCCGACTGTGACCGACATCATCCAGGAACTGGAAAAACCGGGCCGCGACCCGCGCCCTGAGTTCAAGACCGCCGAGTTCCAGGAAGGCGTCGAAGATCTGAAAGACCTGCAACTGGGGATGATCCTCGAAGGCGTGGTCACCAACGTGACCGCGTTCGGCGCATTCGTCGATATCGGCGTGCATCAGGACGGTCTGGTGCACATCTCGGCGCTGTCGGAGAAGTTCATCAAGGATCCGCGCGAAGCGGTAAAGGCCGGTGACGTGGTCAAGGTGAAAGTCATGGAAGTCGACATTCCACGCAAACGCGTCGGCCTGTCGATGCGCATGGGCGACACCCCGGGCGAGAAGATCGACGGTGCCCGTGGCTCGCGTCCGGGCTCGGCGCAGCGCCAGCCTTCGAACAATGCGCCACGCAAGGAAACCGCGACCGCCGCGCCAGTGAACAACGCGATGGCCTCGCTGTTCGCCAACGCCAAGCAGTTGAAGAAACGCTGATGGAGATTCCGGCCGGGCTCGTCGAGAGCGCGTTTTTCAAGCTGTTGGGCTGCCGCCTGCACAGCCTGGAAACCGGGGTGGCGCAAGTCGCCCTGGTGCTGGAACCGGAACTGCGCAATCGCGGCGGCAAATTGCACGGTGGCGCGCTGTTCAGTCTGGTCGATATCGCCATGGGGCTGGCCTGTTCCAGCACCCACGGCTTCGATCAGCAGAGCGCGACCATCGAGTGCAAGATCAACTATATCCGCGCCGTTTCCGACGGTGAGGTGCTGTGCACGGCCCGGGTGATTCACCCGGGCCGGCGCACGTTGGTGGTCGAAGCCGACGTGATGCAGGGCGACAAACTGGTCGCAAAAGCGCAAGGCACCTTCGCTGTCCTGTAGCTTGTGGTCATCAATTTGAGTTAATTTCGGCGCTGTGATCGCAGCGTCGAGCTTTTCTGTGGGAGCGAGCTTGCTCGCGAAGAGGGCGTTTCAGTCAGCCTCAAGCCGCCTGACACTCCGCCTTCGCGAGCAAGCTCGCTCCCACAGTTCGCGTGCATCCGCCAGATTCAGGGAATGAAGTTGGCGATTCAATGGGGGCTTACAGGCCCGAAAAACCAGGCGAAAACGCCAGTTTCAACTTCACCCTTGTAGACCGTCCTGCCCACCCCCATATTGGGGCGACTGACGCGTGAAGGAATCCAAATTGAGCGAACTTCTCAACCGCCGCCTGGCTCTGCTCGGCGAGCGCGCTAACCTCTCTCTGCTCGAGCAGTGCCTGCACGGTATCGAACGTGAATGCCTGCGCGTGACCAGCGAAGGTCGCCTGGCGCAAACGCCGCACCCCGAAGCCTTGGGTTCCGCGCTGACCAACGAACAGATCACCACCGACTACTCCGAGTCGCTGCTGGAATTCATCACGCCCGCCCTGCCGGATCCAGCCGACACACTGGCGAGCCTGGACAAGATTCACCGCTTTGCCTACAGCAAGCTCGGCACCGAGTACCTGTGGAGTCCATCGATGCCGTGCCCGTTGCCGGCCGAGGAAGACATCCCGATCGCCTACTACGGCACCTCCAACATCGGTCAGCTCAAGTACGTCTACCGCAAGGGCCTGGCCCTGCGCTATGGCAAGACCATGCAGTGCATTGCCGGGATTCACTACAACTTCTCCCTGCCGGAACAGCTCTGGCCACTGCTGCGCGAAACCGAAGGTTTTGTCGGCACTGACCGCGACTTCCAGTCGTTTTCCTACATCGCGCTGATCCGTAATTTCCGTCGCTACAGCTGGCTGCTGATGTACCTGTTCGGTGCCTCACCAGCGCTGGACGCCGGTTTCCTGCGCGGTCGATCGCATCAACTGGAACAACTCGACCCGGACACCCTGTATCTGCCGTACGCGACCAGCCTGCGCATGAGCGACCTCGGTTACCAGAGCAACGCCCAGGCCGGTCTGACGCCGTGCTACAACGATCTGGCGAGCTACACCGACAGCCTGCGCAAAGCCGTGGCCACGCCTTACGCACCGTACGTTGAAGTCGGCACGCACCAGGATGGCGAGTGGGTGCAACTCAACACCAACATCCTGCAGATCGAAAACGAGTATTACTCCAACATCCGCCCGAAACGCGTGACCTACACCGGCGAGCGGCCGATTCAGGCGCTGGTGGCCCGTGGCATTCAGTACGTCGAAGTGCGTTGCCTGGACATCAACCCGTTCCTGCCGATGGGCATCGACCTCACCGAGTCGCGGTTCCTCGATGCGTTCCTGCTGTATTGCGCGCTGAACGACAGCCCGCTGCTGACCAACACCTCGTGCGGCAACGCCACCTCGAACTTTCTCAGCGTGGTCAAGGAAGGCCGTCGTCCGGGCCTGCAATTGCAGCGTGACGGTCAACCGGTCGAGATGAAGGCATGGGCGGCCGAACTGCTGGAACAAATCGCCCCGCTGGCGGCGTTGCTGGATCAGAGCCATGGCGGCGATGCGCACAGCAAGGCGCTGGATGCGCAACTGGCCAAGGTCAGCGATCCGTCCCTGACGCCTTCCGCGCAGGTGTTGGCGGCGATGGCTGAACACAAGGAAAGCTTTGCGCAGTTCTCCCTGCGTCAGAGTCAGGCACATGCCGAGTTCTTCCGTAGCGAGCCACTGGCGGCGGATGAGCAGGCGAAGTTTGAGGAGCTGGCGCGTACTTCGCTGGCCGCGCAGGCTGAGCTGGAGCAGAACGAGGTTGGGGATTTTGATGTGTTTGTCGGGTCGTATCAGGCGAGTATTTTGGCGATCAGTAACTGAAGAGCCCCTCACCCTAACCCTCTCCCAGAGGGAGAGGGGACTGACCGTGTTGTCAGTTCGAGCTACACCGACCTGAACGACCAAGTCGAACTCAGGATTTGAAAAGCCCCCGATCTGCTCCCTTTCCCCCTCTCCCATTGGGAGAGGGCTGGGGTGAGGGGCTGGATCTCAATGACACAACTTTTCTCGAACACATCTCCCGCTTAGATTTTTCCGCTCATAAGCTCATTCTAAAAAGTTATTTATTTACCGATTCTTAGATCATTTAGTCTCCTTTCACGCCGACGCTCGGTCGCCTGATATGGAGCTCTTCAATGAAACTGAATTTCCCGCTTCGCCTGCTCGCCGCAGCCTCTCTGGCTGCCGCGAGTTTTCTGGCTCAGGCCGCCGACCTCACCGTCGCCTACCAAACTACTGTTGACCCGGCGAAAGTCGCCCAGGCCGACGGCGCTTACGAAAAAGCCACCAAAGCCGATATCGCCTGGCGCAAGTTCGACAACGGCGCCGACATCATCGCCGCCATCGCCTCCGGTGACGTGCAGATCGGCTATCTCGGCTCGAGCCCACTGACCGCCGCGATCACGCGCAAAGTCCCGGTCGAAACGTTCCTCATCGCCACCCAGATCGGCGCCGCTGAAGCACTGGTCGCCCGTGACGGTTCCGGCATCAAGACCCCGCAAGATCTGGTCGGCAAGAAAATCGCCGTGCCATTCGTGTCCACCGGACACTACAGCCTGCTCGCGGCGCTGAAGCACTGGAACATCGACCCGTCGAAAGTCACCGTGCTCAACCTCGCGCCACCGGCGATCATCGCCGCATGGAAACGCGGTGACATCGACGCCACCTACGTGTGGGATCCGGCCCTCGGTGTGGCCAAGGAAAACGGCAAAGTGCTGATCACCTCCGGCGAGCTGGCCAAGTTTGGCGCGCCAACCTTCGATGCGTGGATCGTGCGTAAAGACTTTGCCGAGAAGCACCCGGAAATCGTCACTGCATTCGCCAAAGTCACCCTCGACGCCTACGCCGATTACCGCAAAGACCCGAAGGCCTGGCTCGCCGACCAATCCAACGTCGACAAACTGGTGAAACTCTCCGGCGCCAAGGCCAGCGATATTCCGTTGCTGCTGCAAGGCAACGTTTACCCGCTGGCGGCTGACCAGGTCGTCAGCCTCGGCGCGCCGACCACCAAAGCCATCACCGACACCGCCGCGTTCCTCAAGGAGCAAGGCAAGGTCGAAGCCGTTCTGCCGGACTACGCGCCGTACGTCAGCGCCAAATACATCACCAATTGATCGGGAGTTAACTGCGATGGCCTTGCTACAGCTGGAGCGCATCAGCGCACAGTACCCGGGCAGCCCGACACCGGTGCTGGCGGATATTTCTCTGACCCTGGGGCCTCAGCAATTGCTGGTTGCCCTCGGCCCGTCTGGCAGTGGCAAGACCTCGCTGTTGAACCTGATTGCCGGTTTCGTCGAACCGAGCGCCGGGCGCATCACCCTCGACGGCGTGCCGGTCAAAGGCCCGAGCGCCGAACGTGGCGTGGTGTTCCAGGACGACGCTTTGTTGCCCTGGCAGGATGTGTTGGCCAACGTCGCGTTCGGTCTCGAACTGGCCGGTGTCGCCAGGGACAAACGCGAAAAAATCGCCCGTGAAATGCTCGCGTTGGTTGACCTTTCCGGTTTCGAAAGCCGCCGTATCTGGCAACTCTCCGGTGGCCAGAAACAACGCGTCGGCCTCGCCCGCGCCCTCGCCGCTGACCCACGCGTATTGCTGATGGACGAACCCTTCGGCGCCCTCGATGCGTTCACCCGCGAACAGATGCAGGAGCTGTTGCTGCAAGTCTGGCAGCGCACGGCCAAGCCGGTTTTCCTGATTACCCACGACATTGAAGAAGCGGTGTTCCTCGCCACTGACCTGATTCTGCTCGCGCCGAATCCGGGGCAGATCGTTGAGCGCCTGCAGCTGGATTTCGGTCAGCGTTACGCCGCTGGCGAGTCCGCCCGCGCGATCAAATCCGATCCGAGTTTTATCGAAACCCGCGAACACGTGCTGAGCAAAGTGTTCTCGCAACGCAGCGCCGGGCAACGGCAGGAGCGCGCATGAGCAGTTACGACGTTTCCTCGGCTGCGGTAAAACCGGTCAGCGCTTCGGCGGCGATACCCGTGCGCCGTAGCCTCAGCACGCGCTGGATCAGCCTGCTGACCTTGGTTGCATTGTTGGCGATCTGGTGGGCAGTCACCGCCACCGGAATGATCGAACCGCTGTTCCTGCCGCCACCGTCCGCCGTGCTGCAAAAGGGCTGGTTGCTGGCGACCACTGGGTACATGGATTCAACGTTGTGGCAGCACCTCGGTGCAAGCCTGAGCCGCATCGGTCTGGGCCTCGGTTTCGCGATTCTGACTGCCGTGCCCGTGGGCATTGCCATCGGCGCCAATCGCATTGCCCGCGGCGTGCTCGATCCACTGATCGAGTTCTACCGCCCTATCCCACCGCTGGCCTATCTGCCGCTGATCGTGATCTGGTGCGGCATCGGTGAGTTGTCGAAAGTGCTGCTGATCTATCTGGCGATTTTCGCGCCGATTGCCATCGCCACGGCTACCGGCGTGCGCACAGTTGATCCAGCGAAATTGCGTGCCGCGCAGTCGTTGGGTGCGACTCGCGTGCAGCTGATTCGTCATGTGATTTTGCCGAGCGCCCTGCCGGACATTCTCACCGGCGTGCGCATTGGTCTGGGGGTGGGTTGGTCGACATTGGTTGCGGCGGAATTGATCGCGGCCACCAGCGGCTTGGGCTTTATGGTGCAGTCGGCCGCGCAGTTCCTCGTCACCGACGTGGTGGTGCTGGGGATTCTGGTCATCGCGCTGATCGCCTTCGCCATGGAAATGGGCCTGCGCGCCCTGCAGCGCAAACTGGTGCCGTGGCACGGCCAGGCCCACTGACACATCCCGTTTTTGAATCCCCGTGTAGGAGCTGCCGCAGGCTGCGATCTTTTGATCTTGTTTTTAAAAAGATCAAGATCAAAAGATCGCAGCCTGCGGCAGCTCCTACAGGGAGGTGGTTATCCGGAATTTAAGAGAAAGACCATGAGCAACCTGAACATCACCCCATTAAGCTCAGCCCTGGGCGCACAGATCAGCGGCGTCGACATCAGCCAGCCGCTGAGCCTGGAACACCGCGACGCGATCGAGCAGGCGCTGCTCAAATATCAGGTTTTATTCTTCCGCAATCAGCCAATCGAGCCACCGCAACAGGCGCGTTTCGCTGCGTACTTTGGTGACCTGCACATTCACCCGATCTACCCGAACGTACCGGAACAACCGGAAGTGCTGATCCTCGACACCGCCGTCACCGACGTGCGCGACAACGCGATCTGGCACACCGACGTGACCTTCCTGCCAACCCCGGCGATGGGCGCGGTGCTCAGCGCCAAGTTGCTGCCGGAGTTCGGTGGCGACACGTTGTGGGCCAGCGGCATTGCCGCGTATGAAGCGCTGTCGGCGCCGCTGAAAGGTTTGCTTGAAGGCCTGACCGCGACTCACGATTTCACTCGCTCGTTTCCGCTGGAGCGCTATGGCAACACGCCTGAAGCGTTGGCACAGTGGGAAGAGGCACGACGCAAGAATCCACCGCTGTCGCACCCGGTGATTCGTACGCATCCGGTCAGCGGGCGGCGCTCGTTGTTCGTCAATGAAGGCTTCACCTCGAAGATCAATGAGCTGTCGGAAACCGAGAGCGAGGCGATTCTGAAGTTTCTGTTCGCCCATGCAACGCGGCCGGAATTCACCATTCGCTGGCGCTGGCAGCAGGACGATATTGCGTTCTGGGATAACCGCGTGACACAGCATTACGCAGTGGATGATTACCGCCCGGCGCGGCGGGTGATGCAACGGGCGACGGTGTTGGGGGATGTGCCGTTTTTTCGTTGAGCCTTGAACAGCAAAAGCCCCTCACCCTAACCCTCTCCCGGAGGGAGAGGGGACTGATTGGGGGATGCTGTAGATATTCGCCGACCTGAATGTGCTTTGCTGAATCCATAATCGACTCGGTTTTTCAGGTCGATGTATGGCTACAGACACCTCGGTCGGCTCCCTCTCCCTCTGGGAGAGGGCTGGGGTGAGGGTGACTTACTCCGCCGTCGAAGGCTTCTCCCAAAGATTGATCCCGCCCTCCTGGGCAAACCGGTCAATCTCCGCCAGCTCTTCAGCACTGAAACTCAAATTCTTCAACGCCCCGACGTTCTCGATAATCTGCTCCGGTCGGCTCGCACCAATCAGCGCAGAAGTCACCCGTGGATCCCGCAGCGTCCACGCCAGCGCCAGTTGCGCCAGGCTCTGACCGCGACGCTTGGCAATCTCGTTCAGCGCGCGCACGTGAGCGATGTTGGCCTCGGACAAGTGCGAAGCCTGCAACGAACCACCGCCCGGACGATTGACCCGCGCATCCGCCGGCACGCCGTTGAGGTATTTGTCGGTGAGCAGACCTTGCGCCAGCGGCGTGAAAGCGATCACGCCAGTACCGAGTTCATCGGTGGTATCGAGCAGGTCTTTTTCCACCCAACGATTGAGCAAGTTGTAGGCCGGCTGATGAATCAGCAGCGGCACTTTCCACTCTTTGAGCAGCGCCGCCATCTCACGGGTTTTCACCCCGGAATACGACGAGATGCCGATGTACAACGCCTTGCCCTGCTGCACGGCGGTGGCGAGGGCACTGGCGGTTTCTTCCAGCGGGGTGTCCGGGTCGAAGCGGTGCGAATAGAAGATATCCACATAGTCCAGACCCAGGCGTTGCAGGCTCTGGTCGAGGCTGGCCAGCACGTATTTGCGCGAGCCGCCGCCCTGACCGTAAGGGCCGGGCCACATGTCCCAACCGGCCTTGCTGGAGATGATCAGCTCGTCGCGGTACTGCTTGAAGTCTTCGCGCAGCAGACGACCAAAATTGATCTCGGCGCTGCCGTACGGCGGGCCGTAGTTGTTGGCCAGGTCGAAGTGGTTGATGCCCAGGTCGAACGCAGTGCGCAGCAAGGCGCGTTGGGTGTCGATCGGCGTGCTGTCGCCGAAGTTGTGCCACAGGCCCAACGACAGCGCCGGCAACACCAGACCGCTGCGCCCGACGCGGCGGTAAGGGATGGAGTCATAGCGGTTTTCGGCAGCGGTGTAAGTCATCGAATCCTCTCTTGTCTGTCTTGAATGGGGTGTCGACTGCTTCGCGAGCAAGCTCGCTCCCACCATTGGAATGCTTTCCCTGTGGAAGCGAACTTGCTCGCGAAGGGTGTTACACAAATCGATTGCCGGGTCGGGCCAGGCCAAGGTTCTCGCGCAACGTCCGGCCCTCATACTCCGTTCTGAACAGCCCACGCCGTTGCAGTTCCGGGACCACGCCATTGGCGAAGTCTTCAAGCCCGCCTGGCAGGTGCGGCACCAGCACGTTGAAGCCGTCCGCCGCGCCCTGTTCGAACCATTCCTGCAAGCGATCAGCGATCTGCTCCGGCGTACCGACCAGGCTGTAATGCCCGCGTCCGCCAGCAATCTTGCGACCCAGTTCGGCAAGGCTAAGGTTCTCCCGCCCCGCCAACTCAGTGAGCAATTTCTGCCGGCTCTGCTGGCCGCTTTCCGTCAGCGGCAACTCAGGCAACGGACCGTCCAGCGGGTACTTCGACAAATCGAAGTTGCCCAGCATACGCCCAAGCAAGGCGACGCCAACCTCGGGTTCGACTAATTGCTGAAACGTTTCACATTTTGCCTGCGCCTCGGCTTCGGTACCGCCGACCACAACAAAAACCCCGGGCATGATTTTCAGCGATTCGGCGCTGCGCCCGTATTTCGGCAAGCGCCCTTTGAGATCGGCGTAGAACGCCTGGGCATTGGCCAGCGAGGTCTGCGCGGTGAACACCACTTCAGCCGTCTGCGCTGCCAATTCGCGCCCGGTTTCGGAAGATCCGGCCTGAACAATCACCGGTTGCCCCTGCGGTGAACGCGCGACGTTCAGCGGGCCTTTGACCCGGAAGTGCTCACCGACGTGATCCAGCACGTGCAGTTTCGCAGGGTCGTAATACGCCCCGCTGGCCTTGTCGCGAATGAAGGCATCATCCTCCCAGCTGTCCCAAAGCCTGGTCACCACCTGATGAAACTCGCGGGCTCGGCCGTAGCGTTCGGCATGGCCGATATGTTCGTCGCGTCCGAAATTCAGCGCTTCGGCAGCGTTGTCTGAGGTCACCAGATTCCACCCCGCTCGCCCTCCCGAAAGATGATCAAGCGAAGCGAATTTGCGCGCCACGTGATACGGCTCGTTGTAACTGGTGGTCGCCGTGGCGATCAGGCCGATGTGCTCGGTCACTGCACTCAGTGCCGAGAGCAACGTCAGCGGTTCAAAGTGATCGGAGCGCGCCATGCGACTGGCGATGTCCTGGGTCGGCGCGGCAACACTGTCAGCAACAAACAACGCATCGAACTTCGCCGCCTCGGCAATCTGCGCCAGCCGCTTGTAATGGGCGAAATCCAGACCCGCATTGGCCGGCACATCAGGATGACGCCACGCCGCCACGTGGTGCCCGGTGGCCATAAGGAACGCGCCGAGTTTCAACTGTCTGCTCATCTCAGAAATCCTTGCGCAGTTGCACGCCAAAGTAGCGCTCGTCGTCCCGTGGCACAGCGCGATAGATGTAGTTGCCACCGCTGGCAAGCAACGGCGAGTAAGACTTGTCGGTGAGGTTCTTGCCCAGCAGCGCGACGCGCCAGCCATTGCTGTAATCGGCCAGCGCAACACTGGCGTTCCATAGACCGTAGGCGCCCTGCTTGGTGTCGGCGTTCTGGCTGATGTCGTACTGCACTTCGCTCTGCCAGCTGTAGTCGGTGCCGAGTTCGATATCCAGACCGTTATCCAGCG
This sequence comes from Pseudomonas sp. 43A, assembly GCF_013363935.1. Lineage (NCBI taxonomy): Bacteria > Pseudomonadati > Pseudomonadota > Gammaproteobacteria > Pseudomonadales > Pseudomonadaceae > Pseudomonas > Pseudomonas sp. 43A. Next base: position 542,498 of record NZ_CP054880.1, on the reverse strand, counting down.
GGATCGTGTAGTCGGCGCGCACGTAGCTTTTCCAGTCCGGGCTGAACGGCAGCGGTTTGCCGTTGACGTTGCACGATGCCGCCGCGCCCGCCGGGCAGGCGAACTCGTCGATGCGTGCGCGGGTGTAGGCCAGCGCGCCGGACAGTTTCAATTGTTGGGTGGCCTGCAGGGCGTAATCGAGCTCGACGCCTTCGGTGCTGACGCTGCCGGCGTTGATCAATCGCGTCACCACTTGGCCGGCGACGGTGTCGAAGAAGTTCGCCTGATAGTTGTCGTACTCGCTGTGGAACACCGCGAGGTTGGTGGTCAGGCGATTGTTCCAGGACGTGGCTTTGATCCCGGCTTCCCAGGTGTTCGAGGTCTCCGGCTTGAGCGCTTCGGTATCGCGCGGCTGCATATTGAAGAACACGTTGTAGGCCGGCCCTTTATAGCCGCGCGAGTAGGTCAGGTAAGTGGTGACCGCATCGCTCAAATCGTATTGCACACCGAGGCGCCCGGACCAACCGTCTTCGTCCACCGAACCGGAACTGCTGGTGGCCGGTTGGATGCCGCTGACGGTGGTCGCCGAAGTCGAGACGCGGCGGTGATCGTATTCGAGATCATCGTGGGTGTAGCGCAGGCCGGCGATGCCGCGAAAGTCGGAGGTGAAGTTCAGCGTGCTCTCGCCGAACACGGCGTAACTGTCGCTGGTGGTGCTGTAATTGGCGACGCCACGGTCACTGCGCGTGGTCGTTGTCAGCGTGCGCTGATAGGTCTCGTCGTCCTTACCGTGCATGTAGAACAGGCCGCCGACGTACTCGAGGAATTCACCCTTCGGCGAGGCCAAACGCAGCTCTTGCGAATATTGATCGAAGGCCAGATCGCCCTTGTCCGCCGTGCCGGGAAACGCTGCGGTCACGGTGCCGAGACGGTCGCCATCCTGATACTGAGTATTGTCCCAGCCGCGCCACGCGGTAATCGACGTCAGGGTGTAATCGCCCAACTGCCAGTCGAGCTGGCCGGACAAACCTTTGTTGATGTCCTCGACGTGTGAACGGGTGTCGGTGTTGATGTCACGGTTGTGGCTGGTCGCATTGACCGGGCTTAGCGCGTTGGCGAAGGCCGGGGTCAGCGACTTGCTGACGACACCGTTGGGGCCGTCGTCGTGGGACTGCATGTAGTCGGCGATCAGCGTAAAAGTGACGTCGTCATTCGGGGTGAACTCGAGTTTGCCGCGCACGCCGCGATGGTTGTAGCCGTTGACCTCCTGACCGTTGTGTTTGTTGTCGACATTGCCGTCGTAGGTGCCGAACAGCGTGCTGATCGAGCCTTTCAACGTCTCTGGAATCAGGCTGCCGCCGATGCCGAAACGGGTGCGGCTTTCGTTGCCGCTGTAATACGACTGATCGATGTAACCGTGGGTTTCGGCGGTCGGCGCCTTGCTGGTGATGTTGAGCACGCCGGCCGATGCGTTTTTGCCAAACAACGTGCCTTGCGGGCCGCGCAATACTTCGACGCGTTCCAGATCCAGCAGATCGAGCGTGGACTGACCCGGCCGCGCATACACCACGCCATCGATCACCGTCGCCACGGTCGGCTCGACGCCCGGCGAGGTGGAAATCGTGCCGACGCCGCGCACGAACAACGAGGTGTCCTTGTTCGAAGCGCCGGTACGGAAATTCAGCGACGGCACTTGCTGCACGATACTGGCCACGCCGTTGCGGTTGTCGCGCTCAAGCTGTTCGCCATCGATGACGGACACCGCGACCGGCACTTTTTGCAGCGACTCTTCGCGGCGCGTGGCAGTGACGGTCACGGATTTGAGTGTCGACTCCTGATCACTGCTCTCGGCAGCGAATGCGTTGGGCAACGGCAGCGCCGCCAACCCCGTGAATAACCAGCCGGCGGCGCGAATCGACTGCGCCAGTTTGTGTGTCGCCCCAGGAATGTTGTGCATGTTTGCCCGCTCGAAATTGGCCCTTAACCGCTGCCGTTCTGCGACGACAGCGCCTGAATCGGTGTCTTGGGCATTCGCTCGAGCGAGTAGCAGACAGCGCGCTTTGTTAGCGCTACCATCGACAGTATTGGCAAGCCGCACATAGAGCGTCCAATACTGAAAAATTACTTTTATATGCGATTTGGTTTTTAAGAAGGATCGAGCCTTGAGCGAAGAAAAACCGCGCAAACGTCGTGGCGCCGGACGTGTGACCCTGAATGCCGTAGCGCGTGAGGCCGGGGTTTCGGCGATTACCGTGTCACGCTATTTCAATCAGCCCGAACAGGTTTCGCCCGAGCGCCGCGAACGGATTGCGGCGGTGGTGGCGGAGTTGGGTTACGTGCCGAATCTGGTGGCCGGCGGGCTGGCATCGGCGCGGGGAAAGATCGTCGGCATGGTGATCCCGAACATCTCCGGTCCGATCTTCGCCAATACCATTCAAGGCTTCAGCGATACGCTCAGTCGTTATGGCTATCAGCTGTTGCTGGCGTCGAGTTACTTCAGCACTGAACAAGAAGAAAACGCCGTGCGTGCGTTTCTCGGCTGGTCGCCAGCGGCGCTGGTGCTGACCAGTCACTTTCACAGTGCGGGCACGGAAAAGATGATCGCCGAGGCGGATGTTCCGGTGATCGAGACGTGGGATTACCAGCCGGAGCGTGAGCCGATGCAGATCGGTTTTTCGCATATTGAAGTGGGCGTGACGGCCGCCCGATATCTACTCGGAAAAGGTTACCAACGTATCGTCTTCGTGCAGAACAGTACGCCGGGAGACCTCAGCGCACTGGAGCGACGCGACGGTTACGCGGCGACTCTGCGCGAATCTGGATTAGAGCCTTGGGTCTTCGCCCCCGACGCTGACCGCGCACCATTCGAGGCCGGCAAACAGGCGATGGACGCCTTGATGAACACCTCACCGCGCCCCGACGCGATCATCTTCGCCAACGACAACCTCGCCGCCGGTGGCCTGCTGGCCGGGCAACGCGCCGGTTTGAAAATCCCCGAAGACTGCGCCGTTCTCGGCTTCGGCGATTACCCGTTCGCCGAGATGCTCCTGCCCAGCCTGAGCACCATCAAACCACCGGCGCTGGAGATCGGTGTACTCGCCGCAACACGCGTGCTGGAAAGCCTTGGCGTGTTGCCGAGCGACGAAGTGCAACGTCTGAACCTGCTGCAGTGCCAAGTCATCGAACGGGAAAGTACCTGACTTCGCTATACCGACAGTTCGCGCAAGGCGGCCGCCGCGAGAAATCCGGAACGGGATCGATAGCGCTGGTCACGGCGGACTGTCTGGTCAATACGCTCAAGCAACTGCTCCGGCAGCGTGGCGTTAAAACGCACTGACTTGCCGAAATACGGGGTGATATCAAAATCGACCACGCCCCAGATCCCTCCCGCGTAATCCGGGTTATCGAGATGAGCATCAATGTCCCGCACTTGCGGTAACGGCGCGCTGTCGGCGACCAACCCCTCATAGTGAAGCGCCAATGCCTCCTGAGTATTTTCAAACGCCTCAGCGACCGTAGTGCCTGCGGAGAAACAACCCGGGACATCCGGGATGATCACTCCGTAGTCTGAGTCGGCATCCTTGTGCAGAACGACCGGGAATTTCATATGAGTGAATCCTTCCTCTGACAGGCCCATAAAACGGCCTTCGTTTCCAATAACGGGCCTCATTTCAAGCCCGCCTGTTTCAAAATGCTGTTGATCGTGCCCTTGGGCAGATCCGAATCAGGGTGCTTGATCGTCACCCTTCCTGGCTTGTGCGGATGCTTGTATTGGTGATGGCTGCCTTTCACCGCCACGAGATACCAACCATCGTCTTCGATCATCCTGATCATTTCCCGACTGCGCATTTCCTTTGCCCTGTTCGACAGCTAGAGCCATTTACTCTAGAGGGCGCAGGAGCCTTTGATACACACGATACACACTCAGATAAATATTAGCTCACTGAACAATCTCTCGGTTATGGGGCAGATCAACGGCAGGCTTGGGCCAGCAAGAAAAACACGTCGCCGGCCAAACTCTCTGTAAGGGTCGCAAAATATGTCCAATAGAGATGTGGCGGGACTGGCTATGCTCTAAAGAACACCGAGGTGGCCCTTTCGCGAGCAGGCTCGCTCCCACAGGGATTTCCTGTGTACATGAAATTTATGTCCAGCCGAGATCCATTGTGGGAGCGAGCCTGCTCGCGAAAGCGATCCTTCAGGCAATGCACCTCCACCAGGCAGAACCCGCCATGCACACCGCCATCATTATCTTCTTCGGCCTGGTCCTGCTCGCGCTGATGCTCTACATCGGCGAGCGCATCGGCTTCAGTCGCCAGACCATGGCCTACGGCTTCGCCGCCCTGTGGCTGGCATTGACGGTGATTAATGGCGCGGTGGGCGTGGTGCATGCGGGCCAGCCGCCAGGTTCGGAAATAGCGATTGGCAGTGCGGTATTCGGCGTGCCGATGGCGGCGATGGTGTTGTTCATGGTACTGAGCGCCGAGTCATAAAAATGTCCCGACGCTCAGCTCCCGATCAACGCACCAGATGCAGGAACTGCATGTGGCGTTCGTACTGGTCGAGGATGTCGTTGATGATCTGCTCTTTGGTGTAGCCGACCAGATCGTAGTCCTGACTGCCCTCGCTCAGGTGCACTTCAGCTCGATAGTAGCGACGATTGTTGAGCTGCTTCGAGCCCATCCCGCCACGCGCGAACGACGGCGTGAAGTAGCCGCGCATCTGCACCTGATAGATGAACGGATGCGCATCACCATGGCCGATTTCGAGGCTGACGCTGTCATTTGCCGGATCCGGCTGGGTGACCACGTTCAGGCCTTTCTCGACGAACACCGCCGTCACTTCTTCAATCGCCGGGCGCACCGTGGTGTCCATGAAGCGGTACACCTCGTCACGTGACGGGAAGTGCACAGCCTGACTCAGACGCTGTCGCCAGCCCCCCGTGCCACGCCGCGAACCGGAGACCGGTGCCAGCGAATGCAACTGCGCGATCTGCTTCTGCGACTCCAGATAGAACGCCTTGTGCAGGCCCCACATCATCAGCAGCAGAATCAGCGAGAACGGCAACGAGGTCAGCACCACCGCTGACTTCAGCGCATCGATACTGCCGGAGAACAGCAGCGCGCTGGTGATCAGCGCGGTCATCGCGCCCCAGAACACCCGCAGCCATTTCGGCCCGTCTTCGTCCGGACTACCGCCCTTGGCCGACAGCGTCGAGAGCACCACAGTGCCGGAATCGGCAGAGGTGACGAAGAACACGAAGCTGATAAACACCGTCACGGCGATGACGGTTTTGCTCCACGGGTAGGTTTCCAGCAGCAGGTAAATACTCATCGACGGGTTGTCGAGCGCCGACATGCCCAGCGCGCTCATACCGTGGTTGAGGACCTGGTCGATGGCACTGTTGCCGAAGATCGACATCCACGCGAGGGTAAAACCGAGCGGAATCAACAGCACGCCGAAGACGAATTCACGGATGGTGCGGCCACGGGAAATCCGGGCGATGAACAGGCCCACGAACGGCGACCATGCAATCCACCAGGCCCAGTAAAACACCGTCCAGCCGCCGAGCCAGTCGCTTGGCTTGTCGTAGGCGTAGAGGTCGAAGCTCTTCATCGGCAAGGCACCGAGGTAGTCGCCGATGTTCTGGATCAAGGTGTTGAGCAGGTGCTGGGTGGGCCCGGCGAACAACACGAACAGCAGCAGCGCGCAGGCCAGCAGCATGTTGATGTCGGACATCACCCGCACGCCTTTGTCGACGCCGGAGACAGCCACGATAATCGCCGCGCCCATCATCAGCGTGATCAGGCCGACCTGAATCCACTGGGTGTGAGCGATGCCGAACAGGTAGTCGAGACCCGAATTGAGGTGCAGCACGCCGAAGCCCATGTCGGCACCCAGACCAAACACCGTGGCGATGATGCCGAAGCCATCCACCGCGTAACCGATCGGGCCGTTGATGCGTTTGCCGATCAGCGGATACAGCGCCGAGCGCAGCGCCAGCGGCAGGTTGTGGCGGTAGGCGAAGTAGGCCAGCGCCATGCCGACAAAGGCGAACACGCCCCAGCCATGCAGACCCCAATGCAGAAACAGAATCTGCATCGCCTGACGCGCCGCGTCCGCCGTGCCGGCCTCGCCTTGCGGCGGCTGCAGCATGTGGGTCAGCGGCTCAGAGACGCAGAAGAAAAACAGCGTGATGCTGATCCCGGCGGCGAACAGCATGCCGGCCCAGGACAGGTAACTGAATTCGGGTTCGTCGTGGTCGGCACCGAGTTTTATCTTGCCGTAGCCAGATAAGGCGGTGACCACCACGAAGACCAGATACAGCGTCATCGCGAGCATGTAGTACCAGCCGACCGTGTTGGCCGCCCAGTTTTGCGCTTCCAGCAGCCAGGCGCCGGCCTGTTCAGGCATGGCGATGACGACGAGACCAAACAGCAGAATGACCGTCGCGGCGAAGTAGAACACCGGCGGATTCATGCGTACCAGACCGCTGGCGGGGGTGGACGATGCACTCATGAAACGTGCACCTCGAGGGGTTGAAACGTGGCTGAAATGATCGGACTCAGCAAAGGCAAGCCTCCTGTTGTGAGCGGGCAGCGAACCACCGGTTTAACTTGAATGAACGTTCAAGTTAAACATGGATGGGGTGGTAAGGACTAATCGTACGGCTAGGCGGTAGTTTTCCTACGCTAGCTCAAGGATGGGTATGACGCGGGTTTGAGGGTATTCGTTCAATAGCCCCTCACCCTAACCCTCTCCCAAAGGGAGAGGGGACTGATTGGGGGGATATTGGGGAGATACGCCGACGTGATCCTGCTGTACCGAATCCAGAATCGACTCGGTATTTCAGGTCGATGTATAACGCAAGACACTTCGGTCGGCTGCCTCTCCCAAAGTGAGAGGGGCTGATTGGGGAATATTTGAGAGATACGCCGACGTGATGCATCTGTACCGAATCCAGAATCGACTCGGTGTTTCAGGTCGATGTATGACGCAAGACACTTCGGTCGGCCCCCTCTCCCTCCGGGAGAGGGCTGGGGTGAGAGTCAGCTTTTAAAGCCCTACTTCTGCGTCCCGTCATCATGCTGCAAATTCGCCTGGGTCAAATTGCACCCCGCCGGCACGCTGCGCGTCAGCCACACATTGCCGCCAATAGTCGAACCTTTGCCAATGGTAATCCGCCCGAGAATCGTCGCCCCGGCATAAATCACCACATCATCCTCAACGATCGGATGGCGCGGATGGCCCTTCTGCAACTGGCCGTCTTCATCCGCAGGGAAGCGCTTGGCGCCCAACGTCACCGCCTGATAAATCCGCACGCGCTCGCCAATGATCGCGGTCTCACCGATCACCACGCCCGTGCCGTGGTCGATAAAGAAACTACGGCCGATCTGCGCACCCGGATGGATATCGATACCGGTCGCCGAATGGGCGATTTCCGCGCTGATCCGCGCCAGCAACGGCAACCCGGCGCGATACAAATGGTGCGCCAGGCGATGGTGAATCACCGCCAGAATCCCCGGATAGCACAGCAGCACTTCATCGACACTGCGCGCTGCCGGATCACCGTGATAGGCCGCCAGCACATCGGTGTCGAGCAGCGTACGCAAGCCCGGCAATGCGAGGGCAAAATCCTGCACGATCTGAATCGCGCGGGCCTCGACTTCGGTGTCAGCCTGCGCACTGTGGCGGGCGACGTAACGCAGCTCCAGGCGGGTCTGCGCCAACAACGCATTCAGCGCCACATCCAGGGTGTGACCGACGTAAAAATCCTCACTCTCTTCACGCAGATCCACCGGCCCCAGACGCATCGGGAACAGCGCACCACACAGCGCTTCAAGAATCTCCGCCATCGCTGCCCGCGACGGCAACTCGCGACCACCCTGCTCGCCGGATGCCCGGCCGTTCTGTGCCCGCCACTGATCCCGCGCGCTGCGCAGTTGACTGACGATGGTCTGCAATTGCCAATGGCTGGAACGCTCGCTCACGGTAAAGACTCCTCACGGGCGGCCGGACTGTCTGGCCGCGTCAACGGCGCCTACTTTACGGCATGCTCGCGAGGGCGAATTAAGAACCGATAGTGCTGGGCTCAGTTCATTTGGCTATAAGCGATTCACGGTTGCCCGGGTAAAAGCACGTGCCTATAGTCCTTCCATCTTCCTCCGCCAGTACGGACTCATGATCAAACAACAGCTGGACCGCTTTAACCGCCTCGACCTGCTCGGGCACCCGACGCCGCTGGAAAAACTCGAACGACTGTCCGCCTGGCTCGGCCGCGAGGTGTACATCAAACGTGATGATCTGACGCCGCTGGCCATGGGTGGCAACAAGCTGCGCAAGCTCGAATACCTCGCCGCTGACGCTCTCGCGCAAGGCGCCGATACGCTAGTTACCGCCGGTGCTCTGCAATCGAACCACGTTCGTCAAACCGCCGCACTCGCCGCCAAACTCGGTCTCGGCTGTGTGGCGTTGCTGGAAAATCCGCTGGGCACTGACGACAGCAATTACACCGGCAACGGCAACCGCCTGCTGCTGGATCTGTTCGATACCAAAGTCGAACTGGTCGACAACCTCGACAACGCCGACGAACAACTCGCGGCCCTCGCCGTACGTTTGCGCAGCAACGGCAAGAAGCCGTATCTGGTGCCAATCGGTGGCTCGAATGCGCTCGGTGCGTTGGGTTATGTGCGCGCCGGTCTGGAGCTCGCCGAACAGATCAAGGACACCGGCCTGAATTTCGCCGCGGTAGTGTTGGCCTCAGGCAGTGCCGGCACTCACAGCGGTCTGGCATTGGCGTTGAGCGAAGTGCTGCCGCAACTACCGGTGATTGGCGTGACCGTTTCGCGCAGTGAAGAAGATCAGCGGCCGAAGGTTCAAGGACTTGCGGAACGCACGGCAGAGCTGCTCGGCGCCGAACTGCCGGCCAGTTTCAAGGTCGAGTTGTGGGACGAATACTTTGGCCCGCGTTATGGCGAGCCGAATGCCGGGACGTTGGCGGCGGTGAAGCTGCTGGCGAGTCAGGAAGCAGTGTTGCTGGATCCGGTTTATACCGGCAAGGCGATGGCGGGATTGCTGGACGGGATCGGGCGTCAGCGTTTTGATGAGGGGCCGATCATTTTCTTGCACACCGGCGGCGCGCCGGCGTTGTTTGCCTATAGGGATTTTTTGTAAGAGCAAGATCAAAAGATCGCAGCCTGCGGCAGCTCCTACACGGGATTACCTGTAGGAACTGCCGCAGGCTGCGATCTTTTTCCACAGACGCTTCATATTCCAATAAAGAATATCATTTTCAATATTAAGTATTTTCAAGTCTAACGGAGACACCTTATAGTCTCGCCGCAGGCGAATTTCGCGAGAGACGCATAAGCTGCTTTAAGGCAGGATAGCGCTGTCGTCCGAATCACCCATTCGCCAACTTTCCTTAAGCGTCTTCCATAAGAAAACACAGGGGCTTGTCATGAATTTTTCCGCACTACGTCGCAATCTGCTGGTGGGTTCGCTGGGCCTGGCGCTGAGCGCCGGTCTGATCGGCCAGGCAGTGGCCGGTGAGCAGCTGCAACAGATCAAGGACAAAGGCGTTATCAACGTCGGCCTGGAAGGCACTTATCCACCGTTCAGCTTCGTCGATGCCGACGGCAAACTGTCCGGTTTCGAAGTCGAGCTTTCCGAAGCCCTGGCACAAAAACTCGGCGTCAAAGCCAAGGTTCAGCCAACCAAGTGGGACGGTATCCTCGCCGCGCTGGAATCCAAGCGTCTGGACGTTGTCGTCAACCAGGTGACCATCTCCGAAGAGCGCAAGAAGAAGTATGACTTCTCCGAGCCGTACACCGTTTCCGGGATTCAGGCGCTGGTGCTGAAGAGCAAGGAAGCCGCGCTGAACATCAAGACCGCCGCCGACCTGTCCGGCAAGAAAGTCGGTGTAGGCCTGGGCACCAACTACGAACAATGGGTCCGCGCCAACGTGCCGGGTGCCGACGTGCGCACCTACGACGATGATCCGACCAAGTTCGCCGACCTGAACAACGGCCGCACCGACGCCATCCTGATCGACCGTCTGGCCGCCCTGGAATACGCCAAGAAAGCGCCGAAAACCGTCGCCGCCGGTGAAGCCTTCTCCCGTCAGGAAGCCGGTATCGCCCTGCGCAAAGGCGAGCCTGAACTGCTGGCCGCGCTGAACAAGGCCCTCGACGAACTGCGTGCCGACGGCACCCTGAAGAAGCTGTCCGAGAAGTACTTCAACGCTGACGTCACTCAATAATGGAAGAAGCTTTCCAACTCGCACTGGACTCTGCGCCCTTCCTGCTCAAGGGCGCGTATTACACGGTAGTCCTCAGCCTCGGCGGCATGTTTTTCGGCCTGCTGCTGGGCTTTGGCCTGGCATTGATGCGCCTGTCGCGCTTCAGATCGGTCAGTTGGCTGGCACGCATCTACGTGTCGTTCTTTCGCGGCACGCCGCTACTGGTGCAACTGTTCGTGATCTATTACGGCTTGCCGCAATTGGGTCTCGAACTGGACCCGCTGCCAGCAGCGCTGATCGGCTTCTCGCTGAACATGGCCGCGTACGCCTGTGAAATTCTGCGCGCCGCGATCGGTTCGATCGAGCGTGGTCAGTGGGAAGCGGCTGCGAGCATTGGCATGACCCGCGCGCAGACCTTGCGCCGGGCCATCCTGCCGCAAGCGATGCGCACGGCATTGCCGCCGCTGGGCAATAGCTTCATTTCGCTGGTCAAAGACACTGCTCTGGCAGCCACCATTCAAGTGCCGGAACTGTTCCGTCAGGCGCAGTTGATTACCGCCCGGACTTTCGAAGTCTTCACCATGTATCTTGCCGCCGCGCTGATCTACTGGATTCTGGCCACAGTGCTTTCGCACTTCCAGAACAAGTTGGAAGAGCGGGTCAATCGGCATGACCAGGAGTCCTGACCTGATGATTGTCGTGGAAAAACTGACCAAGCAATTCAAGGGTCAAGTCGTGCTCAACGGTATCGACCTCGAGGTCAAGGAAGGCGAGGTGGTCGCGATTATCGGCCCCAGCGGCTCGGGGAAAACGACGTTCCTGCGTTGCCTGAATTTCCTTGAACAACCCACCAGCGGCCGGATCAAGGTCGGCGATATCGAAATCGATACCAGTCGCCCGCTGAACCAGCAGCAAAGCCTGGTGCGCAATCTGCGCCAGCATGTGGGCTTCGTGTTCCAGAACTTCAATCTGTTCCCCCATCGCACTGCTTTGGAAAACGTCATCGAAGGCCCGATCGTGGTCAAGAAGATGCCGCGCGACGAGGCTGTTGGCCTGGGCAAGAAGCTGCTGGCCAAGGTCGGTCTTGCCGGTAAGGAAGACGCCTATCCGCGTCGCCTGTCCGGAGGTCAGCAACAGCGCGTAGCGATTGCCCGAGCGCTGGCGATGGAACCGGAAGTGATCCTGTTCGACGAGCCGACTTCGGCCCTCGACCCGGAACTGGTCGGTGAAGTGCTGGCAACCATTCGTGGCTTGGCGGAAGAGAAACGCACCATGGTGATTGTCACCCACGAAATGGGTTTTGCTCGCGATGTGGCCAACCGTGTAGTGTTCTTTGACAAAGGTGTGATCGTCGAACAAGGCGACGCCAAGGCATTGTTTGCCAATCCGAAAGAAGAACGCACTAAACAGTTTCTCAGCAAGTTTCTGAATCACGCCTGAGAACTTTCATTGCATCATCAAAAACTTCCACGGACGGAAGTTACCCCTATATAACTTCAGCATCAACCAATACCCCTGCCCAAACAAAAATTATCAGAAGCGCTACATATATATGTTCTGCAACAGATAATACCCGCCTGTCTTCCTCTCCGACTGACCTGACCATGCTCGAATGAATCTTGCGTAAAAACCGGCAAAACGCCCGAGGCACTGTGGCTTATTTCACTTGTAGGACTAGGCAAGACGTCATAGCGACGTAGGAAACTTCTGATTAATTCGTAATTCATGAATTAACTAATATCGTCTATTGACAGCTTATCCCGCGCACTCTTATCTAGTCGGCAACCGGCACCACTTAGTTCACCAAACCCGAATCCAACCTGAATAAAAGTTCAAAGCTTTATTGCCAGTTTATTCACGTCTTTTGTTCTTCCAGAAACGGACTTCGTTGCAAGGCTTCAAGGAGAGAAATCGATGACCCGCACTTCGCATACCCCCGAACTGGCAGCACCGACCCTGGCGCCAGCGCAAAAAACCGGCATCAATCTGACTGCCGCCGCACATTTGTTGGTCGATGTGTCGCCCTATCCCGATATGGATAGCGGCGACCTCATTGAGCTGTTCTGGAACAAATGCTACGTCGCTTCCAGGGTGCTGACGTCCGAGGACGTCGGCATGGCCGTCAGCCTGCGGGTGCCGGAGAGTTTCATCGCCAGCGGCACGGCGCGCGTCCACTACCGGGTGATGCAGGTGGGGCAGGGGCCGGCGTTATCGGCGGCGACGCGGGTTCAGGTCAAACTGGACTGCCCCGGCGGTCAGCCCTCGGCACTGAGCGCAGACGAAAACCAGCAACTGGCCCCCGTGACCATTCCCGACGCCATTCGCCGCCAGGGCGTGAATCCGAACCAGATCAAACGTGGCGTCCCTCTGACTATCGAGCCATACCTGAACATGGCTGAGGACGACGCCATTACCTTGCGCTGGGGTGATGTGCGCATGGATCTGGCGCCAGTCACTGCCGCAGATATCGGCTTGCCGATTCAGGTCTGGGTACCGCCAGCGGTGATTGTCGAAGCGGGTGAGGATCTGCGGCTGGACGTGACTTATTGCGTGATTGACCGAGTCGGCAATAACTCACGTTGGGCACCGCCCCGCACATTGAAGATCGGCTGTGTAAATCCTTATCTGAAAGTCCCTCTGAGGCAGGAACTCAATGTGGCCGAATCGCGCAAGGCCTGATGCGCTTTGGTGGTGGCGGGGGTTCAGCCCCCTCACCTGAAAATTCTTAACCAACCCGACCATCACCCCTTCTATACATATTCCTAAAAGTTAGTTTATTTAATTTTTATACACGCTTAGGGTATATGAACCGGACCACCGGACATTCTTTCATTCGCCGCACTTTGCGGCGTTTTTCATGAGATGTGAGGTAGGTAGTATGGTCCGGAACACAATCACCCCAGTGCAGATCGCCAGGGCATTGCGTGCAGCCAAGGAGCGGCACTGATGTCCAGTCTGGCAGACGCAAACGTCCAGTCGGATCTGGACATCGCCCCGTTGTTGTTGCCCGCGCAGGTGTTGCGCAACGACGCCCAAGCCATCAAGGCCGCCCATGAGCTGGCGCAAGCCGCCCGCGTGCAGGCCGCCAAGCGCGACCGCCAGCGCAAGCTGCCGTGGTCGGAAATCGAACAGTTCACCCGCAGCGGTCTGGGCAGCATTGCCATCCCGCGCGAATACGGCGGCCCGCAGGTGTCGTTCGTTACATTGGCCGAAGTTTTCGCAATCATTTCTGCGGCAGACCCGGCACTGGGACAGATCCCGCAGAACCAGTTCGGCATCATCAATCTGGTGCTCGGCAGCGCCACCGAAGCGCAGAAACAACAGCTGTTCCAGAGCGTTCTGGAAGGTTGGCGCATCGGCAATGCCGGCCCGGAACGCGGCACCAAAAACACCCTGGAACTGAAAGCGCGGATCACCGCCGACGGCGACGATTACGTGATCAACGGCCAGAAGTTCTATTCCACCGGAGCGCTATTTGCGCACTGGGTCGCGGTCAAGGCACTCAACGATGACGGCAAACAAGTGCTGGCCTTCGTCCGTCGCGGCACGCCGGGGTTGCGCATTGTTGATGACTGGTCGGGCTTCGGTCAGCGCACCACCGCCAGCGGTACGATTCTGCTGAACAACGTGCGTGTCGAATCGAGCCTGGTGGTCGACAACTGGAAGATCAACGAAACCCCGAACACCCAAGGCGCGGTGTCGCAGCTGATTCAAGCCGCGATCGACGCCGGCATCGCCCGTGGCGCCATTGATGACGCCATCGAGTTCGTCAAAACCCGCGCACGGCCGTGGATCGACGCCAAGGTTGATCGCGCCAGCGATGACCTCTATGTGATCGCCGATATCGGCAAACTGAAAATCGAACTGCACGCCGCCGAAGCGCTGCTGCGCAAGGCCGGGCAGGTTCTCGATCAAGTGCACGCCGCGCCGCTCACTGCCGAGTCCGCCGCCCGCGCTTCGATCGCCGTGGCCGAAGCAAAAGTGCTCACCACCGAGATCTCACTGCTCGCCAGCGAAAAGCTTTTCGAATTGGCCGGCAGCCGCGCGACCCTCGCCGAATTCAATCTCGACCGTCACTGGCGCAACGCCCGCGTGCACACGTTGCACGACCCGGTGCGCTGGAAATATCACGCGGTCGGCGCCTATCGCCTCAACGGCACTTTACCGGCTCGCCATTCCTGGATCTGACCAGACCTCTGGAGAAACCTATGACTTTTTCCCATCACGTCGCGGTCATCACCAGCGATGAGCAAGCCCTGATCGTCGCCAGCGACCTGGCCGAAGATTTCAAACGCGACAGCGCCGTCCGTGACCGCGAACGCCGCCTGCCACTGCCGGAACTCGATGTATTTTCCCGCTCCGGTCTATGGGGCATCAGCGTGCCCAAGGAATACGGCGGCGCTGGCGTCTCCAACGTAACTCTGGCCAAAGTCATTGCGCTGATCGCTCAGGCTGACGGCTCGCTCGGGCAGATTCCGCAGAACCATTTCTACGCGCTGGAAGTGCTGCGGGTGAACGGCAGCCACGCGCAAAAACGACGGCTGTACGCCGAGGTTCTCGCCGGCCAGCGCTTCGGCAATGCCCTGGCGGAACTGGGCACCAAAACCGCTCACGACCGCGTCACCAGTCTCAAGCGCGACGGTGACGGCTATCGCATCAACGGCCGCAAGTTCTATGCGACCGGCGCGATTTACGCACAGCGCATCCCTACTTCTGTGGTGGATGAAAACGGTGTGCAGCAACTGGCCTTTGTCCCGCGTGACAGCAAAGGCCTGACGGTGATCGACGACTGGAGCGGCTTCGGTCAGCGCACCACCGGCAGCGGTTCGGTGGTGTTCGAAGACGTGTACGTTGCGGCTGAAGACGTGCTGCCGTTTCAAAGTGCCTTCGAACGCCCGACCACTGTCGGCCCGTTGGCGCAGATCCTTCACGCCGCCATCGACACCGGCATCGCCCGCGCCGCCTACGAAGATGCCCTGCACTTTGTGCGCAGCAAGACGCGCCCGTGGATCGATTCCGGCAACGACAAAGCCACCGAAGATCCACTGACACTGAAAAGCTTCGGCCACTTGAGTATCCGCCTGCATGCCACCGAGGCCTTGCTTGAACGGGCCGGCGAATTCCTGGATGCCGCGCAGACTGAAACCAACGCTGACACGGTTGCGGCGGCCTCGATTGCCGTCGCCGAGGCCCGCGCGATCAGCACCGAAATTTCCCTCGCCGCCGGCAGCACACTGTTCGAACTGGCCGGCAGCCAAGCCACGCTGATCGAACACGGCCTCGACCGTCACTGGCGCAACGCTCGCGTACACACCCTGCACGACCCGGTGCGCTGGAAGTATCACGCGGTGGGCAACTACTATCTCAACGATGAAAACCCTCCGTTGCGAGGGACGATCTGATGAGCGCGGCAAAAAAGAAGATCCTGCTCAACGCGTTCAACATGAACTGCATCGGCCATATCAACCATGGCCTGTGGACGCATCCGCGCGACACCTCGACGCGCTACAACACCATCGAATACTGGACTGAACTGGCGCAGTTGCTGGAACGCGGACTCTTCGACGGGCTGTTCATCGCCGACATCGTCGGCGTGTATGACGTCTATCAGAACTCGGTCGACGTGCCGCTGAAAGAGTCGATCCAGTTGCCGGTCAACGATCCGCTGCTGCTGGTTTCAGCCATGGCTGCCGTGACCAGAAATCTCGGTTTCGGTCTGACCGCAAATCTCACTTATGAGCCGCCCTATCTGTTCGCCCGGCGCATGTCGACGCTCGATCATTTGAGCCGTGGCCGCGTCGGCTGGAACATCGTCACCGGTTATCTGGACAGCGCGGCCAAGGCCATGGGCCTGCGCGAACAGGTCGAGCATGACCGTCGTTACGATCAGGCCGACGAATACCTGGAAGTGCTCTACAAACTCTGGGAAGGCAGTTGGGAAAACGGCGCGGTGCTCAACGACCGCGAGCAACGTATCTACGCCAACCCGGAGAAAGTGCACAAGGTCGAGCACAAGGGCGAGTTCTATCAGGTCGAGGGTTATCACCTCTGCGAGCCGTCACCGCAGCGCACGCCTGTGCTGTTTCAGGCCGGCAGCTCCGATCGCGGTTTGTTGTTTGCCGGGCGTCACGCCGAGTGCGTATTCATCAGCGGTCAGAACAAACCGTCGACCAAAGTTCAGGTCGACAAGGTCCGCGCCAGCGCTGTTGAAGCGGGGCGTAATCCTGAGGACATCAAGGTGTTCATGGGCCTGAACGTGATTGTCGGCGCGACCGAAGAGGCGGCATGGGCCAAACACGCCGAGTACCTGAGTTACGCCAGCGCCGAGGCCGGTGTAGCGCATTTCTCGGCGTCGACTGGCATCGATTTTTCCCAGTACGAGATCGACGAACCGATCCAGTACGTGAAGAGCAACGCCATTCAGTCGGCGACGAAAAACCTGCAGAACAACGACTGGACCCGGCGCAAATTGCTCGACCAGCACGCCCTCGGTGGTCGCTACATCACCGTGGTCGGCTCGGCTGAGCAAGTGGCGGATGAGCTGGAATCGTGGGTTGCCGAGACCGGTCTGGACGGTTTCAACCTGACCCGGATCGTTACGCCGGAAAGCTACGTCGATTTCATTGACCTGGTGATTCCGGAGCTGCAGCGGCGCGGGTCGTACAAGACCGCGTACGACACCGGCAGCTTGCGCGAGAAGCTGTTTCACGGTGCGGCGCAATTGCCCGAGCAACACACAGGCTCCGCGTTTCGCCGCTAAAAGCATCGCGAGCAGGCTCACTCCTACAGGGGAACGCATTCCAAATGTAGGAGTGAGCCTGCTCGCGATGAGGCCATAACAAACACCACAAATTTCATGCACTGACTGGAAAAACCCATCATGACCCAGAAAACCCTGTCCCACCCAGTCAAAGCACTGGCCCTGGCCCTCGGCCTGTTCAGCTCGGCCGTTTTCGCCGCCGACGCACCGTTGAAAATCGGCACCACCGCCGCCTTCGCCATCCCGCTGGAAGCTGCCGTTGAAGAGGCCTCTAAACAAGGCCTGAAAGTCGAGCTGGTTGAGTTCACTGACTGGATCGCGCCGAACGTCAGCCTCGCCGCTGGCGACATCGACGTGAACTACTTCCAGCACATCCCGTTCCTCGAAAACGCCAAGGCCGCTTCGGGTTTTGATCTGGTGCCATTCGCGCCGGGGATCATCAACAACGTCGGCCTCTATTCGAAAAAATACAAAAGCTTCGATGAACTGCCCGAAGGCGCCAGCGTTGCCATCGCCAACGACCCGATCAACAGCGGTCGCGGTCTGCAACTGTTGGCCAAGGCCGGTTTGATCACGCTGAAGCCGGGCGTCGGCTACAAAGCCACCGAAGATGACATTGTCGCCAACCCGAAAAAGATCAAGATTCTGCAGGTCGAAGCCGTGCAATTGGTGCGCGCCTATGACGACGCTGATCTGGTCCAGGGCTACCCGGCCTACATTCGTCTGGCGAAGACCTTCGATGCCGGTTCGGCGCTGCTGTTCGACGGCCTCGACCACAAGGAATACGTGATCCAGTTTGTTATCCAGCCGAAGAGCAAAACCGATCCGCGCCTGATCAAATTCGTCGACATCTACCAGCACTCGCCGGTGGTTCGCGCGGCACTGGATAAGGCCCACGGCAAGCTGTATCAAGCCGGTTGGGAAAGCTGAGCATGACGGCCGCGATCCAACGGCGACTGGAGATTCCAGAGCCACACAATGCTGAAAAAACCGAGCTTCACCCTGAGTTGAATCGCGCCCACGTACGCTTCATCGGTCTGGGCAAAACCTACAACGGTCGCCAAGGCCCGGTCGCGGCATTGCAGGGCATTGATCTGGCGATCCAGCGCGGCGAAGTGTTCGGCATCATTGGTCGCAGCGGCGCTGGCAAGTCATCGCTGATCCGTACGATCAATCGTCTGGAACAACCGACCTCGGGGCGAGTGCTGATCGATCAGGTCGACATCGGCGAGTTCGATGAAGACCGTCTTGTCGCCCTGCGCCGGCGCATCGGCATGATCTTTCAGCACTTCAATCTGATGTCGGCCAAGACCGTTTGGCAGAACGTCGAACTGCCGCTGAAAGTCGCGGGTGTGCCGAAACAACAACGCGAGAAAAAGGTGCGCGAACTGCTCGAACTGGTCGGCCTGCAAGAAAAGCACAAGGCTTATCCGGCGCAGCTTTCCGGTGGGCAGAAACAGCGTGTCGGTATCGCCCGCGCGTTGGTGCATGACCCGGATATCTTGCTCTGCGACGAGGCCACTTCGGCGCTCGACCCGGAGACCACGCAGTCGATCCTCGGCCTGCTGCGCGAGATCAATAAACGCCTGGGCCTGACCATCGTCCTGATCACGCACGAGATGGCGGTGATCCGCGAAATCTGCGACCGCGTTGTCGTGCTTGAGCACGGGCGGGTTGTCGAGCAAGGCCCGGTCTGGGAAGTGTTCGGCAATCCGCAGCACGAAGTCAGCCAGACCTTGCTCGCACCGCTGCAACACGCGTTGCCGGAAGAGCTGCAGAGTCGTTTGCAAACGCAGCCCACCGCCTCCGACGCTGCTGTGGTGTTGCGTCTGCAGTTTACCGGCAGCGCCAGTGATGAACCGGATCTGGCCGCGCTGTTCACAGCGCTCGGCGGCCGGGTGAAGTTGCTTCAGGGCGGCGTTGAGCGGATTCAGGGGCATGCGCTCGGGCAACTGTTGTTGGCCATCAGCGGTTCAGCGTTCAGCGCCGAACAATTACGCGAGCGCGCCGCACCATGGGCGCAACGAGTGGAGGTATTGGGTTATGTGGCTTGATCGCTTGCTGCAAGGCTTTATCGACACCTTCCTGATGGTCGGTGTGTCGTCGCTGATCGCCCTGCTGGCGGGGATTCCCATGGCGGTGATTCTGGTCACCAGCGACAAGGGCGGGATCTATGAAGCGCCGATACTCAATCGCGCCTTGGGCGCGTTCGTGAACCTGTTTCGCTCGATCCCGTTTCTGATTCTGATGGTCGCGCTGATTCCGTTTACCCGTTTGATTGTCGGCACCACCTACGGTGTCTGGGCTGCCGTCGTGCCGCTGACGATTGCCGCCACGCCGTTCTTTGCACGGATTGCTGAAGTGAGTTTGCGCGAGGTTGATCATGGCTTGATCGAGGCGGCGCAGGCGATGGGTTGCCGGCGTTGGCACATTGTCTGGCATGTGTTGTTGCCGGAGGCGCTGCCGGGGATTGTCGGCGGGTTCACTATCACGTTGGTGACCATGATCAATTCGTCGGCGATGGCCGGCGCGATTGGTGCGGGCGGTCTCGGCGACATCGCCTATCGCTACGGCTATCAGCGCTTTGACAGCCAGATCATGCTGACGGTGATTGTGTTGCTGGTGGCGTTGGTGGCGGTGATTCAGCTCGGTGGGGATCGGTTGGCGCGGGGGTTGAACAAGCGTTGAGGATTTCGCGAGCCACAACGCTTTGTGGCGTAGAGGTTGATGGCTTAGAGGAAAATCAGACTCCTCGCCATCTCGCCGTTGATTTGACCCGCTTGCTATCGTGACAAACTCTCATGCAGCAGTTCGTAATGGATATATATCCCCGCATGTAATCAACGAATAGAAACATTCAATCCCGGATTGGCGAGACGGATACTATCCACTGCATTTTGTAAGTACTCTGGAAGTATAGGTTTACCGTTGACTAAGCGCAGCTCGTCCAACGGCAGCACTACGATTTCTTTAACAGTAATGTTTTGAGAGGCAGGCATAGATTGGTGAACGGAAACACCTCCTTTCCCCACAACAATTACTTCGTTGTAAGGACGTTTATCACCAATCTTTTTCTGATCCCGCACCAAGTTGGTTGGTGTATCGATTTTATAGTGACTGGTCACTCCTTTTCTAGCATCAGGCACAGTCAGTTGACCGGAAAAAACAGCTTTGGCGAGCATTCCCTTCTCCTCTATGGTTTCTCCCCCAGCACCAATATGGTTAGGAAAAAAAGCATCAACCGGTGAAGTCCCAATGATGTTAGAAGGGGCGACATTTAATACAAACGCAATCTCTCCACGAGTGATTTTTTTTGAAGCCGAAAAACTCTCAACTTTTTCGTAACCTCGCGCCCCATTTCCTGCGGACGCTTCAGGTACAATTTTATTTACCATCTTAGTATCACGATCTCTCAAATCTATCAGAGATGTACTAATCGCATCCCATGATGAAAAAAGCTTATCTGCGCTTTCAGTCAACAAAGCACTCGGCTTTGGAAAGTAAGGATCATTCAGCCTAAGCGTATGAACTATCTCTAGATCTGGCCCAATATCAGCCCATTCTTTAAGATTTTTCACGTTATCTTCGTAGAATTCATGAATTATAGGATCTGCAGCAATGGGACCCCTGGCAATATTTTTATTTCGTTTCCTACCATCGGGATCAGAGTTGATTACCGGTTGATTCCCAACAAACAAATAAATATTTATTCCATCCACAACTCCTGCCGGATCCGGGCTAATCCACCGTTGTAACCATACGGCGCAATACCTATGCCCATAGTAATAAAGCCCGCTCGCATCCCTCTCCTTGAGCGAATAACGGATAGTTTTGTACTTCGCCAGCAACGCACTTTTAGCCGCCCAGCACGCCGTGCCACCAAACGGGTAATAGTGCTCCTGACTCAAAACTCCCGCGCCATCGTCCAACTCCAGAGTGCTGGAACCGAGATGATCACTCAGGCTGTAACGCAGTTGATCGCTTTCAGCGCCATCAGGCCAATGCAGCATTCGCACCTGATTACGCCCGGCTTCGACACTGATCACATGCCGCTCTTTTCCGTTCGCTTCGCGATGCACCTCAAGACCCGGCAGATAACGCACTTCTGATTTCAGGGTTTGCCCGGATGTCTGGCTGAGGCGTGTTTTACGCAACCGATGGCCGGGTCGATCGTAAACATAACCTTCGTGGTCATTCGGCTCGTCCTGGCGTTGCACCAGCGTCACTCGTCTCAATTGATTGCGCACATCCCAGCTCATGGCCTGTCCGCGCTGCAATTCCAACTGATTGCCAGCGAGATCAAACCCTTCCGAAATCTGCGGTTCTCCCGGTAGAGAACCATCGTCGCGCTGGGCCAGACTTCGATTGCTGTAAGCAGAGGTAAACATCGAAAAACCCGGCGCACCGCTGTGGTGACGGGAGATCAAATTGCCCGCCGCGTCGTAATCAAATGTCTGGGTGTAATTGCGCCGCTGATTAGGATCCAGTGGGGTTGGCAGCAATTCCGGTAACGCCGGGCCATGGCTCGGCTGGCTGACTTCCCAGCCCTTGGTTTCGACCAGTTGATGCAGGCTGTCATAGCGATAGCGGCTGACCGGTTCGATGCACTGCTGATTGAAGTAAGTCACGACCTGGGTTTTGTCTTCGAGGCTAACGATATTGCCCACCGGGTCGTAGACGTAATTTAAATCTTGCAAAGGAGTTTGCGCGCCAACACTGGCGACCAGTCTGAGCAGCCGACCGTCATCACGGCTGTATTGCGCTTGGGTGATAACACCATTACCGGCAGTTTCACGCTCAATCTGTTCGTGCGCGTTGTAACGGATATCACTGACCAGGCATTTGGGTAGTTTGCCTTCACCGGTCGGGCGAAGCCATGTCGCGGAAAGTTCGCCCGCCACGTTGTATTGACGGGTCTGGACATTGCCCATGGCATCGGTCTGGTGCTGGAGTTCGCCCGTCGGATAGAAAGCGTAGCGAGTGACGTAGGACTGCTCCTCCAGAAACACATCACGGTGTTCAGGGTCGCTGGGCCAGTCGGGCAGATCAAGATTCGTCAGCAGGCGCCGCGATTCCACCAGCTCGGCACCGGCCAGACCATAGTCGTTGAGGAGCCGGGTCCCCGCCGGGTCGTCATGGCGGATCAGGCGACCGCACTGATTGTGCTGGGCGAAGGCATCGCCAGCACTGGCGTAGGTCAATCGCTCAACCACATAAGGCTGTTCGCCACGTGCTTGCTCCGTCACAACAATCGGGCGCTGCAGGTCGTCGTGCTCGCGATGACATACGCTGCCTCGAGCATCCCACGAACAGCACGACGAGCCAGCCTGATCCGGCAGACTCAGCTGCCAACCAGCATCGACGCTGTCCGTCAGCAATGCCTGCCCGCTCAATCCGTACGTGGTGGCCAGGTTCGGCTTCGGCGCCGTTCCCCACAACCGCGGATCCCACGCCGCTATCTGACGTCCCGCCGCATCGAACACTTGCCGGGTAATGCGCGGGTCGATGTCGGGCGAGTCCGGATGCCGGCAATAGCCGACGCTGCGGATCATCAGCGAACGTGGATCAATGACCGACAGTGTCGGCGTGGCGGCGTCGTGATGAACATTCATGGTCACAAGCATCCTTTTTCACCTTCGGTGAAGAATGAGCGCTTTGGCGGTGTTCCGATACTGTAAGAACTAACAGGTGCCATCCCGGCGCCACAGGCCATAGTATTTTGTCGTCAGTGCAGGGAATATCGGCAATCAGCAAGTCAGGATCGAAATTCCATCTGCAAAGTCATGAAAACAATTTCTTGAAAAAGCTGCGTGTCGGAGGCTTTTCATAGTAGGCAATAAAGTTAGCGATGGATCTCGGTTCGGCCTCTTCTGGTCGCCTCATGAGCGATTGACCATTTGCGCCGACAACTCCAATTCCAGCTGAATATCCGCCATCAAGATTCACCGCCCTCCCCCCACCACTGTTCATTCCATCGAGCCTGGCCATTACAAGAGACCACTCAGGCATGGTGTAACCCGTAGCTTTCTCGCTTCGCCCATCGCTCAAGCCCAGTGCCAAACGGGTACGCTGCCCAGGCCCGGATGTTCCAGGCAGACTGATACCGGAGCGACTATTGGGTGCACCTGCATGGCCCAGCTTGCCCGGTTGATTGTTTTTGGGATCAAACAAAAATTTAGTCAGACCTAGCCAACTTTGCGGGAAAGCAGGTTGCCCGTTGTTCGATAACACAGGTCCAGACTGGATTTTCGAGCCGTCTCTCATCGAAATCGACGTGTAATATTTTTTATAGTCAGATGGCACAGGTGCATAGACTTGTTCCGTGCCACCAATCACGCTGGGACCGATCGGCGCAAACGGCGAGACGTGTTTATTGCCCAGATTGGCGATGTTGAAAAAGCCGCCGTTTATGTAGGCGACAGCACCAGCATTGTTAAGACCTGCCTGTGCCTTGATCGCTTCCCCAGACACTGTATTCAGGCGGATACCTTGCTCCGCACCTGCAACTTTTCCCCGCAGTGAGGAGGCGATCGACAGATACGAAAGCTTTCTGTCCCCTCTCACGGGGCGAGTCAGCCCCATTCCCATGCGGTTCAGCAGCTCATTCCGGCCTTGAATGTCGACAGCGATTATTCCCGGCGCGACAGTACGAACCCGCACCCCATCTTGTGACGCTACTACCGCTGCGTATGCCGATCGCCATCGACTCTGGGCATCGCTCTTACTCAGACCATCAGGGTCAACCGAATTCACCGGATTGTTCCCAAGCATTTGATACGCATTCGGTCCATCCCACGTCGGGTCAGGGTTTATCCAACGCTGAAGCCAAGGCGCGTAATAACGAAAACCGAAGTAATACAAACCTGTCGCATCTCGCTCCTTGCCTGAATAGCGCACAGTTTTGTATTTCGCCACCCATACGCTCTTGCCCGCCCAGCACGCAGTGCCTCCGAAAGGGTAATAATGCTCTTGCGTGATCACACCGGCTTCAGCATCCAGTTCCAACATGCTGGAATCGAGAAGCTCGCCATAGCTGTAACGCCATTGATCAGCGTGAGCCCCATTCGGCCAATGCAGCATCTGGACAGCGCTGCGTCCCGCTTCGATGCTGATGACATGGTGCACTTCGCCATCAATCTGTAATCGCAACTCCAGACCGGGGAGATAGCGAACTTCGCGGATCATTGCCCGGCCCGAGGCACGACTAAAGGACAGTTTCCGCAAGCGATGACCCAAGCGGTCGTATTGGTAGCACTCGTTGTCGTCAGACATGGCTTGACGGGAAACCAGTGTGGCCTGACTGAGTTGGTTGCGCACATCCCACCTCAAGCCCTGCCCGCGCAACAGCTCCAACTGATTACCGCAGGCATCGAATCCGTTAACGATATCGGTCTCTCCGGGCAAAGAACCATCGTCGCGTTGCGCCAGACTTCGATTGCTGTAAGCAGAGGTAAACATCGAAAAACCCGGCGCACCGCTGTGGTGACGGGAGATCAAATTGCCCGCCGCGTCGTAATCAAATGTCTGGGTGTAATTGCGCCGCTGATTAGGATCCAGTGGGGTTGGCAGCAATTCCGGTAACGCCGGGCCATGGCTCGGCTGGCTGACTTCCCAGCCCTTGGTTTCGACCAGTTGATGCAGGCTGTCATAGCGATAGCGGCTGACCGGTTCGATGCGCTGCTGATTGAAGTAAGTCACGACCTGGGTTTTGTCTTCGAGGCTAACGATATTGCCCACCGGGTCGTAGACGTAGTGCAAATTCTGCAAGGGTGTCTGTTCGCCGACGGCTGCGCTGAGCTTAAGCAGGCGGCCATCTTCAGGGCTGTACTCTGCGCGGGTCATGACTCCGTTACCGGCGGTCTCATGTTCAATCTGCTCGTGCGCGTTGTAACGGATATCACTGACCAGGCATTTGGGTTGTTTGCCTTCACCGGTCGGGCGAAGCCATGTCGCGGAAAGTTCGCCCGCCACGTTGTATTGACGGGTCTGGACATTGCCCATGGCATCGGTCTGGTGCTGGAGTTCGCCCGTCGGATAGAAAGCGTAGCGGGTGACGTAGGACTGCTCCTCCAGAAACACATCACGGTGTTCAGGGTCGCTGGGCCAGTCGGGCAGATCGAGATTCCTCAGCAGGCGCCGCGATTCCACCAGCTCGGCACCGGCCAGACCATAGTCGTTGATGAGCCGGGTCCCCGCCGGGTCGTCATGGCGGATCAGGCGACCGCACTGATTGTGCTGGGCGAAGGCATCGCCAGCACTGGCGTAGGTCAATCGCTCAATCACATAAGGCTGTTCGCCACGTGCTTGCTCCGTCACAACAATCGGGCGCTGCAGGTCGTCGTGCTCGCGATGACATACGCTGCCTCGAGCATCCCACGAACAGCACGACGAGCCAGCCTGATCCGGCAGACTCAGCTGCCAACCAGCATCGACGCTGTCCGTCAGTAGCGCCTGCCCGCTCAATCCGTACGTGGTGGCCAGGTTCGGCTTCGGCGCCGTTCCCCACAATCGCGGATCCCACGCCGCTATCTGACGTCCCGCCGCATCGAACACTTGTCGGGTAATGCGCGGATCGATGTCGGGCAGGTCAGGATGCCGGCAATAGCCGACGCTGCGGATCATCAGCGAACGTGGATCAATGACCGACAGTGTCGGCGTGGCGGCGTCGTGATGAACATTCATGGTCACAAGCGTCCTTTTTCACCTTCGGTGAAGAATGAGCGCTTTGGCGGTGTTCCGATACTGTAAGAACTAACAGGTGCACACTCAAAACAGCTGAATTGAAGGAGCGCCGGTTTAATCTTCAATCAGGCTGTCCAGCCATGAATATTCGCTTTTGTTTTGATGCAGCACTTGCAGAGCTTTTGCCGCACAAATCAGGCTGTCAGCGTTGTTCACCGCCAACTGCGCACGCAACGGCGGACTGGCGTTGAACGCGTCAACCGCCGCCTGAAGTTCCAGATCGTCGCCGATACCCAGGTAATCACTGACAGCGAACAGGAACGCATCGTGGTCGTCTGAAAACGCGTTCAGATAGTCGACCGTCAAACCGCCACGCATGATTGCCTCGGAGACGCCGCGCTCGGGAACGTCGTACACGGCTAGCGAATCCCAGACCAGCAAACGACCCAGTCGGCCGTCCAGATAGAAATAGTCTGCGGCGTTGGGCCCGATGGCCTGGAACCGGTCGATTCTGTTGGTGTGCAACATTTCATGGCCCAACGACAGGCTCAACGTACCGCGCTGCATGTACTTGCGATTGATGAACAGCCGGCCGTGGAAATCGCTTTTGTACATCCACGCCGCGCTATTGCTGTGCGCATCGACGCCGAGGAATTTTTCGCCGCCCCAAACCCCCTGGTATTCCCTGGAAACCGCCAGGCCGCGCGCGACCGAATCAGAGAATCGTTGCGCAACGTCGAGGTGCCCGGTGCCGAAGAAACTTTCGTAAACGGCATCCGCATCCCGGTATTTCAGGCCAATGGCGTGGCGGGCATCAGCGAAGATGTTTTCAACCGCTTTCAGTTCTGAACGAATGATCGCCACCTGTTCTGGCGAGAACTGCTTCAAGCCGCGGGCGACCAGCGCGCCCTTCTGTGCCGCCGTGTACTCAAACGAGTCATCGCTACCGGTATGAACCCGGTTTTTTGCGCATGTTCCCTTCTGACCTCGCCAATGAGCTCATCGATGTCGATGTCAATCACTTTGCCTGGACCGGTCAACGGTTGAGGCCGTTCGAGTGTCCAGATCTTGCTGCGTGGATCAAGAAACAACGCCGGGCCCAACGCCGCCGATTCAGAGACCAGCGATGCCCGATACTCACCGGCTGTACCGGTTTCCCTGACCAGGACGATCTCGCCGGGTGCGATATCGACATATTTTCGGTTCTTGTACACGCGCAGGCCTTGCGCATTGGCGGCAGGCAAGTTGGCTGGCGCGCGCAAGCTGTAGCGCTCAAGGGTTTTGACCTGCGTAGACACGGGCCGGATCTGGGCAGAGTGCAACGGCGTAATCGTAACGGCGGGGGAATGTGCCCCCGCCTCCAGGCTCGCTGGATCCGTATCAAAGCGATAAATCTTCACGGGAGTCCCGTCGCCGGACGGCGAACTGCCGGATCTTTTCCGCGGTGGTGTGGCGTTCACCGGGTTGCGGCTGGTTGGCGAGCTAGCGCCAGGTTTGCGAACAATGCTCATGAACATCCTTTTCCTGAGTGATTCCCCCCCGATAAAAAACAGGGCAGACATCGCGACAGTGGTCTATCGCGCAGGCGTCATTACATCCCGGAGCGCGCTACTGCGTGCGGTACATATGTATTGCACGGACGCCGGGGTTTTGTGCTTTCTGGAGAATGAAGATCCAAGGCTCGCAGGCTGCGATCTTTTAAAGCACGAAAGCGCTTATAGTCTGCCCATCGTCCTTGCCACCACGAACCGACCATGAAGCAGACCCCGACCGACCTCGAACAGATCACCGCCACCACCCTTGGCCACTACAACGCAGTGGCCGAAGACTTCCGTGAGGGCACCCGCGATCACGATGTCAGCCAGAACATCGAGGCGCTGTTGCGGCACATCCAGGGCGTAGCGCCGTTGGCGATTCTTGATTTTGGCTGTGGACCGGGACGGGATCTGCAGACGTTTACACGCATGGGGCACGTCGCGGTTGGTCTCGACGGCTCACCCGAGTTTGCACGGATGGCCCGTGAGGACAGTGGCTGTGAAGTGTGGTGCCAGGATTTCCTCAAGCTTGATTTACCCGCCGAACGCTTCGACGGAATCTTCGCCAATGCGGTGCTGTTTCATGTGCCATTGCAGGAATTGCCACGGGTTTTGCAACAGCTGCGCGATACCTTGAAACCGGGCGGTGTGCTGTTCAGCTCTAACCCGCGTGGGGATAACCGTGAGGGCTGGAACGGACCGCGCTATGGCTCGTATCACGATCTGGAGGCATGGCGCGGGCTGCTTGCCCGCGCCGGATTCGTCGAACTGGAACACTACTTTCGTCCCGCAGGCCTGCCGCGCGAGCAGCAGCCGTGGTTGGCCAGCGTCTGGCGCAAAGGCTGAGTCAGGGAGTTGCCTGCACCCGGTAGTGGCTGACGGTACCTTCCGGCAGCAGCAGCGTGATGCTCTCGCCGGGCAGGGTCCGACCGTCCACTTCACGCGGGGCTGGATCGAAGTTGGCCAGCAGCCGAGTGCCGTCTTCGAACGTAGTCTGCTGCACCCGTCGGTCTTCGCTCAGCCAATGGAAGCTGATGAGTGCCTGCGTCGCCAGGCGCTCATGCAGCGGACGGAAAAATGCATCCTGACGAGCCATCAGCGGCAGTCGCTGCGCCAGCGTCGCCGCACTCAGGTGGTACAGCGGCGGCACGTTGTAAAGCAATTGCGTCAGTTCGTTTTCCACCCTTGCGTTGCTCAATTTAAGGCTGTCGAACAACCAGTGATGGGTGGTGATGAGCGAGCCGTGGAACACCGCTTGATACAGCGGCAAACGGCTGGCCGGGTCAAAGTGAATGCGCCGCAACGGTTCCTTTATTGGCACGGATTTGAAGAACACGGCCGGTTGCTCCGGCGGAAACCACTTGCCGACAAAGTATTCCGAGTCCGGGTTTTTACTCATGTCGGCATCACCCCAACCGATCACCGGTGTCTGCATGCCATGAGCGAACAGTACGCCTTGGGCCGTCGTTGCATTGCCGTCTTCTGAGCCGCTGGGCAATTGCAGCACTTCATTGATCCAGCGCGACGCCTGGACATTGCCTTCGGCGTTCTGTGCCTGTGTCATTGGGGCATCCGCACGGTAGCTGTCGAACACCATGCCTGTGGCGTAGGCGTCGAGAAACCAGCTGTTGAAACCGGCGGCGACGCTGACCGCTTTGACTCGTTTCTCCAGCAAAGGGCGCACGCAACGTGGGTCGGTGTAGTGACCTGATTGCTGAAAGCCGCTTTTCAGCGTGCGATTTTCCAGCACGATGGCGCACTCGCGGTAAGCCGTGTCACCCAAATGCGCGGTGGTCCAGTCCGGGTTCTCATCCCGACTCAGCGCCGTCTCGTAAGAATCATACGGTGCCAGCAGATACCCGGCCTGCACGCCTGCTCGAACCGCCTCGGGATGCCAGAGCCCGCCCTCCCAGCCCTCGCCAAGACCCAGCCACAAGCGCGACAGCCCGGCGTTTTGCAATTGCTCAATGGTATCCAGCGACAGGGTGCTGCCCCATTGCTCGGGACTGGCTGTCACGGCACCGGCGAATTCGCGGGCCAGTTGGCCACGCAGGGCAGCGTAACCGTTGACCAGTGCTTGCATGTCCGGCACCGCGCGGGCTTGCCAGGTTTTGCGCGCCTGAGAGTTCAGCGCCCGATTGAGGCTACGCAGCAGAATGCTTTGCTGATAACGATTGAGCACGGTCTGCGTGGCGAGCAGTTGCAAGGCTTCACCATCCATGCCGCCGCGCAACGCACCGGCAAGGTCAGTCTGGCCGCGCAACTTGCCAAGCAACGCCGGCCAGTTACGCACATCCTTTTGCCCCAGCAGATCGTTACCCCACAGGTAGACATGACTGGCGCCCAACAGCTTTCGCGATGTCGGTGTTTTCTCAAGCTTGCTGCTCAGGCTTTCGTGACGACCAGTGTCGATCAGCCATTGTCGGTAGCGCTTGGCGCCGGCCAGCGGCTCGGCGTCACCCAGAAACAGGCTGAACGTCAGCGCTGTCGACGGCTTGAGTGAGGTGAATTGATGCCGCACCGACAACGCGAGCGCATCGCCCTCAGCGCTGAACAGCAGTTGATTGTTGTAGGGGTTGCTCAGCAACCAGCTGAGGCTGAATCCCTCATGCTCGACGCCCCAGATCGGCAGACTCATATCCTGAGTGGCATTGAGTACCCCTTGACTCACCAGAAACGCCTGCCACACCGGATCGCCGCGCGGCACATAATGGCCCTCGGCCAAGGGCCAGATCAGGCCCTTGCCCATGGCATTGCCGGGCTGGCGCAAGAACTCAAGTTCAGCCGGGGCGCGTGCGGTGATCGAGAAGTTCAGGTCGCGTTGATCGAGATCAACGCTGAGTGACCAGGCGCCATCGTCCCATTGCCAGTCGACACGATTGTCACGTTGCACCAGGTTGCTGATCCTGTGCGCGGCGACACCCGTCGATGCCTGCACAGTCGCGCCGTTGGCCGGGGTGACTCGCACGGCGAGGGTCGCGGGGTCGAGCTGTACGCGCCACAGCGGGTTTTGCAGCAGCGTTTCGGCCAGCGATGAGGGCGACAGGCACAGGCCGGCCACTAACAGCAGTTGGCGCAACCAGCAAGTGACAGTCGACATCAGGCGTCCCTCCTCCAAATGGAGGAAGGACGGTAACGCAAGGCATCACAGTTGTAAGTCAGACCTTTCCCAAAGGTGTAACAAACGCACTCAGTGGGTCGATGACGAAGCGTCCTTCTTCGGCTCGCGGATCTTGTACCAGGCCACATAAAGCGCCGGCAGGAACAGCAACGTCAGCAACGTCGCCACCACGATCCCGCCAATCATCGCGTACGCCATCGGCCCCCAGAACACTTCCCGGGCGATGGGGATCATGCCCATGCTCGCCGCCGCCGCGGTCAGCAGGATCGGCCGGCGCCGATGCTCGGTCGCTTCGACCACCGCATCCCACGGCGCGTAACCCTTGCGCTCGAACTCATCGATCTGCGTCACCAGAATCACCGAGTTACGGATGATGATGCCGATCAGCGCGAGAATCCCCAGAATCGCCACGAAGCCCATCGGCGTGCCGGTCGGCACCAGCGCCAGCACCACGCCAATCAGTCCCAGCGGCGCAACACTCGCGACGAGGAACATCTTCTGCACGCTGTGCAACTGGATCATCAGGAAGGTCGCCATCAAAAACAGCATCAACGGCAAGACCTTGGCGATCGGTCCCTGGGCCTTGCCGCTTTCCTCGACCGTACCGCCGGTCGCGACCTTGTAGCCCACTGGCAGTTTGTCAGCGAAGGCATCAATCGACGGCTTGAGCAGTTTCACCAGGTCGGTCGGCTGGATCTCGTCGCGCACCGAGGCCTTGATGGTGATGGTCGGCAAGCGGTCGCGACGCCACACCAGCGGCTGTTCCAGTTCATAGCGCACAGTGGCGAACGCCAATAACGGTATTGATGTGCCGTTGGGCGTAACAATTTGCAGATTCTGCAGGGTTTCCGGCGTACCGCGCTCCGAATTCACCGCCCGGCCGACCACATTGATCAGGTAGATGTCGTCGTTGACCTGGGTCAGAGGCGCGCCGCTGACGATGCTGTTCATCAGGTTCGCCACGTCTTCGGACGACAGCCCGAGCTGGCGCGCCTTGTCCTGGGCGATGTCGATGCGCAGGACTTTGCCCGGCTCGTTCCAGTCGTAGATGATCTCGCCGATGTGCGAGTTCTTGTCCAGTTCGGTGGCCAGATCGATGGCGTGCTTGCGCACCTGATCGATGTCCTTGCCACTGACCCGGTACTGGATCGGCCGCCCCACCGGCGGGCCCATTTCCAGCGCCTGGACGTAACTGCCGATGCCGACGAAGTCCTTGTGCAAGCGCTCGCGCAGACGCTGACTCAGTGCCTCACGGGCCTCGAAGTCTTTGCTGACGATCACCAGTTGTGCGTAGTACGGGTTTTGCAATTGCTGGTCGAGCGGCAGGTAGAAACGGATCGCGCCCTGACCGATGTAGGTACTCCAGCGCACGATGTCCGGGTCGCCTTTGAGCGTCGCTTCGAGCTTGTCGACGGCCTTGCGTGTTTCGTCGATCGAGGCGTTTTGCGGCAGGTTGAGATCGACGAGAATTTCCGGACGATCCGAGGACGGGAAGAACTGGTTCTGCACAAAACGCATGCAAAAAACCGCCAGCACAAACAGCAGCACAGTAATGCCGATGGCCCACCAGCGATTGCGCATCGCCCACAACAGACCGCCATTGAACGCACGCCCGACGCGGCCCGGCTCGGCTTCATGGGGTTTCACGTTGGCGCTGAGAATGTGCACGCCGATCACCGGGGCGAAGAACACCGCCACCACCCACGACACCAGCATCGCCACGGCGATCACCGCGAACAGGGTGAAGGTGTACTCACCGGCGGAGCTGGCATTGAGGCCGATGGGCACAAAACCCGCGACGGTCACCAGCGTACCGGTGAGCATCGGGAACGCCGTCGAGGTGTAGGCGAACGTCGCGGCCTGCTCGCGGGTCTCGCCCATTTCCAGGCGCGTGACCATCATTTCCACGGTGATCATCGCATCGTCGACCAACAGGCCGAGGGCGATGATCAGTGCGCCGAGGGAAATCCGCTGCATGGTGATGCCGCTGTATTCCATGAACACAAAGACCATCGCCAGCACCAGCGGGATCGAGCACGCCACCACCAGGCCGGCGCGCACGCCGAGGCTGATGAAGCTGACCACCAGCACGATGATCACCGCCTCGAACAGGGCACTGGTAAAGCCACCGACCGCTTCTTCCACCACCACCGCCTGATCGGACACGGTGTGCACACCCACGCCAACCGGCAAGTCTGCGGTCAGTTCATCGATGCGCTGGTGCAACGCCTTGCCGAACTCCTGAACGTTGCCGCCCTTCTGCATGGCGATCGCCAGACCGATGGCCGGTTTGCCGTCGAAGCGGAATTCCGGGGTAGCCGGATCGGTGTAACCGCGAGTGATGTCGGCGATGTCAGCCAAACGATAGAAACGGTCGTTGAGCTTGAGATTGACCTCGGCGAGATCTTTTTCCGAGGCGAACTGCCCCGAAGTGCGCACGGAAATCCGCTCAGGGCCGGCCTCGATCACACCGGCCGGAGTTACGGCGTTCTGCGATTGCAGGCTCTGCACAACCTGACGCTGATCGATA
This sequence comes from Pseudomonas sp. 43A, assembly GCF_013363935.1. Lineage (NCBI taxonomy): Bacteria > Pseudomonadati > Pseudomonadota > Gammaproteobacteria > Pseudomonadales > Pseudomonadaceae > Pseudomonas > Pseudomonas sp. 43A. Next base: position 509,651 of record NZ_CP054880.1, on the reverse strand, counting down.
CCCAACGCCGCCAGTTTGCGGGTAGAGAAGTTCAGATAAATCACTTCGTCCTGCTGGCCGATCATTTCGATCTTGCCCAGCCCCGGTACATTGCGGATCTCGGCCCGCGCCTGCTCTACGTAATCGCGCAACTGGCGCATGGTCAGGCCGTCGGCGGTGAAGGCGTAGACCGAGCCGAACACATCACCGAACTCGTCGTTGAACCCGGGCCCTTGAATACCTTGGGGGAACTGCCCGCGAATGTCGTCGATCTTCTTGCGCACCTGGTACCAGATTTCCGGGATGTCCTTGGCGCTGGTGGTGTCGCGCAGGTACACGTACACCGTCGATTCGCCGGGGCGCGTGTAGCTTTTCACGTAGTCGAGAGAATCGAGTTCTTCGAGTTTTTTCTCGATGCGGTCGGTGACCTGCGCAAGGGTTTCTTCCTGGGTCGCGCCCGGCCATTTGGTCTGGATCACCATGGTCTTGATGGTGAACGACGGGTCTTCTTCGCGGCCCAGATTGAAGTACGAGAACACGCCCATCAGCAACGCGACGAACATCAGGTACCAGACGAATGACTGATGCTTGAGGGCCCATTCGGAGAGGTTGAAAGAGCCTTTCATTGACTGTCCTCGTCAAGTTTTACCGATTGTCCGGATTTGAGGCTGTTGACGCCGGCGCTGACCACGCGCTCGCCGTTCTTCACGCCGCCCGCGAGCACTACGCTGCTGTCGGTGCGGCTGATCACGCTGACGTCGCGGGGGCTGACGGTTTTGCTCTGGGTGTCGATGACCCAGATCCGTGGTTTGCCGTCGACCTCCTGCAAAGCGGTAGCCGGCAATTCGATGCGCGGTTTGATTGCCGAACTGAGGGTCACGCTGATCGCCGTGCCGAGGCGGAAACCGTCTGGTGTCTCGGCCAGCGTCAGGCGTGCGCGACGAGTACGCGTGGCGCTTTGCGCCTGCGGTTCGATCTCGCGAAGGGTTGCCGTGGTGTTGATGCTCGGGTCGAGTTGCCCGGCCACCAGAAACACCACGTCGGAAGGAATCTGATCGACCAGGGTGTCCGGCAGATCAATCACCGCTTCCTTGATGTCCGGTTGCGCCAGGGTCACGACCTGCTGGCCCGCCGTCACCACTTGCCCGGCTTCGGCGTTCCAGGCGGTGACCACGGCTTTATGATCGGAACGCAGTTCGGTGTAGCCGAGCTGATCCTTGCTTTGATTGACCGCCGCCCGTGCCTGGTCCAGCGAGGCCTGGGTGGTTTTCAAGTCCGTGGTGGCGATGTCCAGTTGTGCCTGCGCCCCGACGCCACGATCGAACAGCGCCTGCTGACGGCGGGCATTGGCCTGGGCATTGATCAGTTGCGCCTGAACCCTGGCCAGGTCGCCCTCGGCCGAACGCAATTGGTTCTGCTGATCAGACGGATCGAGGGTGGCGAGCAGCGTGCCCTTTTGCACTTCGGTTCCGACATCGACGTTGCGGCTGGCGATGCGGCCACCGACGCGGAAACCGGTGTTGCTTTCATAACGCGCCTGGATGCTGCCGGCGAAACGCCCCAGGCTTTCCTCGCTCAACGTTTGAACCTTGACCGATAACACCGGACGTACCGGCTCCGGAGGTGGCTCGCTTTTCGAGCAGGCCGCCAGCAACACACCCACGGACAACAGCCCCAGACGCTTCATGGCTGTGCTCCCGGTTGCAGATCCTTGTAGGTGTTTTCAGCGATTTCGACTTTCATGCCGGGATGCAACAACTGCCCACCGGCGACAATGACTTTTTCCCCGCCCTTGAGGCCTTCGCTGATGATGACCTTGCCAATCAGGTAGCGGCCGACGGTCACGTTGTGCAACTGCGCCTCACCTTTATCGTCGACCATCCACACCGCCGGATCACTGATGTTTTTGGTCAGCGCTGACCATGGCAATTCGACTGCCGACTTGCCGCTCCCCTTAGCGGTGGCGCTGACCACCGAGCCCAGCTGCATCCCTTGTGGCAAGCTGTCGAGGCTGACTTTGACTTGCACCGTGCCGGACTGCGCCGACACCGCCGGGGTGATTTCACGCACCGTGCCGGTGGTTTTGATGGCAGGGTTATCGAGCAGGCTGACGACAATCGACGGATCCGCAGGACGCTCGGCCAGCAGCGATTCGTAGACGTTGAACACCGCGTCACGGTCGCCGTCGCGGGCCAGCGAAAAAATCGGCGCCGTGGCCTGCACAACCTGGCCGACTTCGGCCTGACGCTCGGTAATCACGCCCGGCGCATCGGCAATCAACGCGGTGTAGCTGAGCTGGTCCTTGGCGTTGGCCAATTGCGCCTGCGCCGCGCTCAAGGCGCTTTGGCTGCTGCGCAACGCGGCTTGGGCGGAATCGTACTCGCTCTGGCTGGTGTAGCCCTTGGGCAGGAGTTTTTGCTGGCGCACGAACGCCGCGGCGCTCTGTTTCACCCGGGCTTGTTCAGCGACCACCTGGGCTTGAGCCGAATCGACGTTGGTCTGCAAATCCTTGGGGTCGAGTTTGGCCAGCACTTGTTTGGCGGTGACGCGATCGCCGACGTCGACCATGCGCTGGATGATCTTGCCGCCGACGCGGAACGACAGTTCAGTCTGCACGCGCGCCTGCACGTCCCCGGTCAATGTCACCGCAGCCGCGTAATCCGTGGGCTTGACCTCTTGTACAAAAACCCGTGGCAGGTACTCAGCGGGGGCTTTTTTCTCGCCGCAAGCGGTCACCAAGGTGAGCAGACTCAGCACGACCGCTGTTTTCAAACCGGTACTCGCCATGCAGACTCCTTCCTGTGTACGAACGTGCAAGTGACGATACGACTGTGAGCTTAGAACAGGGTTCCGCCTTCGCCTGCGCGATCACAACATTTCCCTGTAGGAGCCTTCGGCAGCTCCTACAATGGGCGCCTCAAGAGAAGGAATTCCATGCTCAACACTCTGGCAGTGGCCAATTACCGCTCGATCAATAAATTGGTGATCCCGCTCGGCCGACTGAACTTGATCACCGGCCCCAACGGCAGCGGCAAGTCCAACCTCTACCGGGCCTTGCGCCTGTTGGCGGAAACCGCACAGGGTGGCGTAGTCAATGCGCTGGCCCGTGAAGGCGGACTGGAGTCGACCTTCTGGGCCGGGCCGGAAACCATCAGTCGACGTATGCGCAACGGCGAAGTGCCCATTCAGTCGACGGTGCGCCAGGGGGTGAAGCGACTGCGCCTGGGGTTCGCTGGGGAAGATTTCAGTTATTCGATCAGCCTCGGGCTGCCCGATTCCAACGGTCACTTCATGCTGCCCGAGCATTCGCGACCAATCCCTTCGCGCTTCAGCCTCGACCCGCAGATCAAGCGCGAATGCATCTGGGCCGGCGCGCTTTACCGCCCCGCCAGCCTGCTGGTCGATCGCGACGGCCCGATGATCCGCGCACGCACCGAACGAAAATGGGATGTGCTGGCGCAACACACGCCGAACTTTGACAGCCTGTTCGATCAGGTCGGCAGCCTGCGCAGCTCGCCGGAAGTGTTTCAGATGCGCGAGTTCATTCGCCGCTGGCGCTTTTACGATCACTTTCGCAGCGATGCCGATGCACCGGTGCGCCAACCGCAACTGGGCACGCGCACGCCGGTGCTGCATCACGACGGTCGGGATCTGGCGGCGGCGTTGCAGACCATCATCGAGATTGGTGATGGGGATGCGATGCGTGCGGCGATTACCGATGCGTTTCCTGGCGCGCGGGTGCATATCGAAGCGCAGGCCGGTGGACGGTTTGCCATCGAGTTTTATCAGGAAGGCTTGTTGCGGCCGTTATCGGCGGCGGAGTTGTCGGACGGGACGCTGCGCTATCTGCTGCTGGTCGCGGCATTACTGACGCCACGGCCACCGTCATTGATGGTACTGAACGAACCGGAAACCAGTCTGCACCCGGATCTGTTGCCGGCGTTGGCGCGCTTGATCATTCGTGCGTCTGAGCAGTGTCAGGTGTGGGTGGTGTCGCATGCGCGGCGGTTGATTTCAGCGTTGCAGGAAGACCCGGAGTGCAATTGCATTGTGCTGGAGAAGACACTGGGGCAGACCGGGATTGTCGGGCAGCGGGTGCTGGATGAACCGGCGTGGCATTGGCCGGATTGAGCGTTTCAGCCAAAAGCCCCTCACCCTAACCCTCTCCCCGAGGGAGAGGGGACTGACCGAGTTGTTCTTTCGAACTACGCCGACGTGAAATTCCTGAGCTGAACTCAAGTTTTGAAAGGCATGAGGATCGGCTCCCTCTCCCTCGGGAGAGGGCTGGGGTGAGGGGCAGGCCTCACCACCGACTCAACAGACAATCACCCCTGCCACTTGCCACCCTCGACAATCACGCTCTCAGGCCTGGTGTCATCGCTCAGTTCTTTACGCACGTATTGGTCGTACAGCTTGAGCAGATACTTCTCTTCACCCAACTTCGTCAGCTCGGTATTCACCCAGTCACGCAACTCGATATTGCCCTTCTTCACCGCCGGCGCAATTGGCGCTTCAGCCCCCAGCTTTTCATCGAGCACGCGATAGCCCGGGTTCTGCTTGGCCCAGCTGAACAGCACCAGATTGTCCTGCGCATAGGCATCACCACGACCATTGGCCAAGGCTTGCAGCGACTCGGAATTTTTCTCGAACTTCAGCAGCTTCCAGTTCGGGTGATTCTTGGTCAGCCAGATATCGGCAGTCGTGCCCGTGGTGACGATGGTGGTGCGCGTCGCCAGATCATCGAGGTTTTTCACCGAGCTGCTTTGCGGTACCAGCGCCTGCACCGCAACCTTGAGATTCGGATTGGTAAATTCCACCGCTTCCTTGCGCTCAGGCGTCACGGTCATGTTGGCGAGGATCAGATCGACCTTGTCGCTTTGCAGGAACGGAATACGGCTCGCCGGCTCGACGGCAACGAACTCGACCTTGTTTTCATCGCCGAGCAGATCCTTGGCGAAACGGCGGCCGATATCAGTATCGAAGCCGACGTAGCGCCCCGCTTCATCGACAAAGCCGAACGGTGGCTTGTCGGTAAAGACGCCGACGATCAGTTTGTCGCGAGCCTTGATCTTGTCCAGGTAACCAGCCGGCGCAGTGCTTTCGCTGGCGACTTTCGGCTTCGGCGGTTCTTCGGTTTTGCTGCAACCGGCGAGCAAGACTAGGCTGAGCAGGGGCAGTAAAAAAGCGGCAGTTTTCATAACAGTTCCAGTTCCTTTGTCGGATTCGTTTTTGGCAGTGTTGCCACGAAGGAGAACTTCTCCAGAAACTGCTGCGCGCGTGCGGTTTGCGGGTTCGTAAAGAAAATCTCGGGCGGGTTCTGTTCAAGGATGCGCCCGGCATCCATGAACACGATGCGGTCGGCCACCGCGCGGGCGAAGGCCATTTCATGGGTGACGATCAACAGGGTCATGCCCTCACGAGCGAGGCCCTGAATGACCTGCAAAACTTCCTTGACCATCTCCGGGTCGAGGGCGGCGGTGACTTCATCGAAGAGCATCACCCGTGGATTCATGCATAGCGAACGGACGATGGCGATACGTTGCTGCTGACCACCGGAGAGCTGACGCGGGAAGGCGTCACGCTTGTCCGCCAGCCCCACGCGTTCGAGCAACGCTTCGGCTTGTTGCTGCGCTTCGCGGCGCTGACGTTTTTGCACCTTCAGCGGCCCAAGCAGCAGATTGTCGAGCACGTTCATGTGCGGGAACAGGTGATAACTCTGAAAGACCATGCCGATCTGCTGGCGGATGTCGCGCCAGTCAGTGACCTTGTCCAGCAGCTCTCGGCCGAGAAACTTCAGGCTGCCGCTGTGGGCCTCTTCCAGACCATTGAGGCAACGCAGCAAAGTGCTTTTGCCGCAGCCGCTGGGGCCGAGGATGACGATCACTTCGCCGCTCTGCACCTGCAGATCGATGCCGTTAAGCACCTGCTGCTCACCATAGAATTTGTTGAAGCCGTGAAACTCGATCAATGCGCTCATGCTTGCGTCCAGCGCCGCTCCAGCACGCGCGAGGCGGCCGAGAGCGGGTAGCAGATGAAAAAGAAAAACAGAAACAGCGCGCCGTAGATCAGCACCGATTCGTAAGTGCGCTCGATGATCTGCTGGCCGACCTTGATCACGTCGACCACACCGATCAGCACCGCCAGCGAGCTGGTCTTGATGATCCGTGTGTAGACGTTGATGGTCGGCGGCGTCATGCGTTTCAGTGCTTGCGGCAGCAGCACGTAGCCGTAGAGTTGCGCGGCGTTCAGACCTATCGACAGCCCCGCTTCACGCTGCCCGCGTGGCAACGAATGCAATGCGCCGCGCGCCACCTCGCCGACCTCGCTGGCGCCCCACAGCGACAGCACCAGCACCGCGCACCAAAAGCTGGGAATGCTCAGGCCGAAGAAAATCGGCAGACCGAAGAACAGCAGGTACAACCAGACCAGTACCGGAATCGCCCGGAACAGCTCCAGATACACCCGCAAAATCGCGTTGAGCCACGTCACGTTCAACGTGCGCAACACACCGTAGAGCACGCCACCGACGGTGCTGATGGCGATGCTCAGAAACGAGATCGACAAGGTTTGTCCGGCGCCCTTGGCCAATTGCGGCAACGACACCCAGAGCAGTTCAAGACCCGAACTGGCCATGCTGGAGCCTCCTTTCCAGACGGCTGAGCAATAGCGACAGCGGCAAAAACAGCAGCACGCAGATCAGCGTCAGCACGGCGAGCATTTCGTAGGTTTTGTAATAGAGCGCGATGTAGCTCTTGGTGGTGTAGAGAATTTCCGGCACCGCCACCGCCGAGACCACGGTGGTTTCCTTGAGCAGGAAAATGAAATTGGCGAATAGCGATGGCAAGCTGAGGATCCCCGCTTGCGGCAGGATCACGTAACGCAACAATTGGCCGTGGGACAGACCGATGGAGCGCCCCGATTCCAGTTGCGCCTGCGGCACCGCATCGACGCCCGCACGCAGCACTTCGGTGAGATAGGCGCCGCCGAGGAAGGTCATGGTGATGATCGCGGCAGTGAAACCGGACACCTGAATCCCCACTGCCGGCAAGGCGAAGTAGACGAAAAACAACTGGATCAGCAGCGGCGTGTTGCGCGCCAGTTCCACGTACAGGCCCACCAGTTTTTGCAGGTACGGCGTGCGGAACACCAGAATCGTCGCGTTGAGCAGCGCCACCAGCAACGAGGTGCCAATGGCGATGAATCCGACCTGCAGCGTCACGCCCACGGCTTTGAGAAACGCCGGCAGGGTGCTGAGGATAAATGCGTAATCGAAAGTCATGAAACGTCCTGGACGCCGCTCGGTAAGCGACGGTGGTGCAGTCCGTGGACAGCGGATGGCTGTCCCGCAAGCACCGACTTTATAGGTATAAAAACAAGAATTTAAATACCGTTAAAGCATATTGATATCACCCAAAAAACTATCCTGTGGGTTTGCCGGGAAGGAATAAGAAGGCTATTTTCCTTTGCGCTGTAGGACGGATCTTTTTTTCACGAAAGCCCTCCAAGGATGAACAGCTTTTGGCCAGACTCTCCCGGCCAACCCCATAACAAGGAAGAAAACATGGACGTAAAAGTGCCGCAGCGACTGGATCCGCAAGAGATTGTGAAATTGTTGGTGGCGTTGAGGCGGGCGTTGAAGGCTGCAGCGTAAGTCAAAAGCCCCTCACCCCAGCCCTCTCCCTCTGGGCGGTCCGACGTTTCGGGAGGGTTAGGGTGAGGGGCTTTTTCAACGCACACACAAAAACGCCGATGCCCATCACTGGTCATCGGCGTTTTCACACCTTGAAGGGGTTCACTCAAGCGTCAGATCAGAACGCCGGCAGTACCGCACCGTTGTACTTCTTCTCGATGAACGCTTTGACTTCCGGGCTGGTCAGGGCTTTGGCCAGTTTCTGGATCGCGTCGCTGTTCTTGTTGTCCTCACGGGCCACCAGGAAGTTCACGTATGGCGAGTCAGCGCCTTCGATCACCAGCGCATCCTTGGTCGGATTCAACTTGGCTTCCAGCGCGTAGTTGGTGTTGATCATGTCCAGATCAACTTCCTTCAGAACGCGTGGCAGCAGGGCCGATTCCAGTTCCTTGAACTTGAAATTGTGCGGGTTCTTGGCGATGTCTTTCGGCGTGGCCAGCGCGTTTTTCGGATCTTTCAGTTCGATCAGGCCAGCCTTCTGCAGCAGGATCAGCGCACGGCCGCTGTTGCTGCCTTCGTTCGGGATGGCGATGGTCGCGCCGTCCGGCAGTTCAGCCAGGGTCTTGTATTTGCTCGAGTAGCCACCGAACGGTTCAACGTGCACGCCCTGCACAGTCACCAGGTACTTGGACTTGTCGTCCTTGTATTTGCCCTGGTTGAAGCTGTTCAGGTACGGCAGGGTCTGGAAGTAGTTAGCGTCCAGACGCTTTTCGCCAACCTGTACGTTCGGCTGAACGTAGTCGGTGAAGACTTTGATTTCCAGATCCACGCCTTCTTTGGCCAGGGTCGGTTTGATCAGCTCAAGGATTTCAGCGTGCGGCACCGGGGTCGCGGCAACCACCAGTTTCTCGCCGGCATTGGCCAGGGAAGCAGTCAGAGCAGCCGCCAATGCGGTAAACAACAGAACCTTTTTCATGCAGTGTCCTTATCGAAAATCACGGTCGTCATCGACGACGGCATTAATACGTGTGCCAGTGAAGTGATATCGCTGGCGTGGGTCGGACAATACCGTGATTTTTTATTCCCGGACAATAACGTTTATTCAGCTTCATATTCCATTTTGTTCATGTTGAACGAAACGGTTACAACGTCTCACTCAAACGAATCAGCAAATCTTTCAAGGCCTTACGCTCATCGACGCTGCCGCCGATGTTGATTTGTGCAACCAGCCGCTCGATCTGAAGCTGCGGGCCAGACACCTCGGGCAGATTCAGGTGCTCCGGCAGAATCTCGTCGCCGGTACTCACCAGCAAGGCAAAGTGAATGACATTTTCCAGCTCGCGGGTGTTGCCCGGCCAACTGTGTTGTTCGAGCACGTGCTGCGCCGCTTCGCTGATCAGCGGCACGGGCAAGTCGAGGCGCTGGCTGTAAATGCCGAGGAAATACTCGGCCAGCGAAAGAATGTCGCCGATGCGCGCGCGCAAGGCGGGCAATTCCAGTTGCCCATCGCTCAGGTAGTGATAGAGCCGCTCATGAAATTTGCCGGCGTCCACCGCTTGCGCCAGATCGATGCTGGTCGCCGCCACCAGGCGCACATCCACTGGACTAGGCTGCGGCGCACCAACCCGGGTGACTTCGTGGTTCTCCAAAGCCGCCAGCAATTTGATCTGGATCGGCAGCGGCAAATCGCCGATTTCATCAAGGTACAAGGTGCCGCCATTGGCCGAACCGAACCATCCGGCGCGACTGCTGGCCGAACCGCTGTAGGTGCCAGCGGCATAGCCGAACAGTTCGGCATCGGCGTAAGTGGGGCTGATGGCGCCGCAATTGACCGAGACGAATAAGCCGCTGCGATCACTGGCGCGATGGATGTGCCGGGCGAGCAATTCTTTACCTGTCCCCGTCTCACCGCGAATCAATACTGAAATCGCACGCGGGGCTAATAGCTCCAACTCCTCGCGCAACTGACGCGAGCGCGGGTCGACAAAAACCAGCGCTTTGGCACGAATGCTCAGGGGGCTTTTTTCAGCGTCGGGAAAGGTCAGCAATGGCTGACCGAATGTTTCAAAACTCATGGCAGACTCCCGCCCAAAACCGCCGGCAGACGGGGGCGTTGAAAGAAATAAAAATCAGGCGCGGCGGCGGGCGTGGTGTTCCATGCGGTTTTGCAGGCGATAGAGATAAGCAAAACCCTGCTCCCAGCGCTGATGCCCGGACTTGACGTTGATGTGTCCGGCACCGGCGAGAATCCCCGCCTCGGCGCCCCAGTTGCGCGCCAGCTCCAGCGCGCGCGACGCACTCACGGCAGCATCGTTGTCGGAGCTGACCACCTGGCTTGGAAATGGCAGCAGATCGGTCGGAATCGGTGCGAAGTTGCGCAGTGCCGGGGCGCAGGCCGGGCGTTCGACATCCGCTGGCGCAACCAGCAAGGCCCCGCGGACCTGACGCAGGTATTGCAGCGGCGCAGTGGCTGCCCAGTGGGCAACGGTAACGCAGCCGAGGCTGTGCGCGATAAGGATGACGGGCGTGCTGTCGGCAGCAATCGCCTCGGCCAGTGCCGCGACCCAGTCTTCTCGACGCGGCGTCAGCCAGTCGGCCTGCTCGACCCGCGCACTGTTCGGCAGGCTGTTCTGCCAGTGGCTTTGCCAATGATCTTCTGGCGATCCTTGCCAGCCCGGCACAATCAGGTAGCGGATTGATTCGTTGCGCATGGGGAGCTCTCCTGCGTCGTGTCTGTTCCTGAACGAGTATAGGGAGGGGATTTATATTCGTTAAGGAATAAGAAGCTATTTATTAAGACCTGAATTGAATATGAGATGTGTGCATGGCTTGAAATCTTTTCCCCCTCACCCCAGCCCTCTCCCCCAAGGGGGCGAGGGGGAAGGGAGCCGATCACCTGGCCTTTCAAATCCGGAGTTCGACTGGGTATTTCAGGTCGGCGTATAGCGGCCAAACAACGCGGTCAGTCCCCTCTCCCTCCGGGAGAGGGCTAGGGTGAGGGGCTTTTCTCCCTGCCAGAAATAAAAAAAGGGCCGCACCCTGCCAAGGAGACGGCCCCGGAAAAACATGAAATCTGTTACCGCGCAGTAATCACCGACAACTTGGTAATCCCCGCCCGTTCAATCGAAGCCATGGCCCGTGCCACTTCGCCGTAGTTCACCCCGTCATCGGCCTGCAATTGCACGCGCACTTCCGGGTCCTTGGCCTTGGCCGACTTGAGGTTGAATTCCAGCAAGTCCGCTTGAATCTCATCCTTGTTGATAAACAGTTTGCCCGCGCCGTCGATGCTCACCACCAGCGGATCCTTCTGCTCGACCGGCGCCACCGCTTCGGTCTTCGGCAGGTTGATCGGGATCGCGTTGGTCAGCAGCGGCGCGGTGACGATAAACACCACCAGCAGCACCAGCATCACGTCCACCAGCGGCGTCACGTTGATCTCGCTGAGTACCTCATCACTGTCTTGCGTGGAGAAGGCCATATCAGGACGCCTCCTTCACTTTTGCCGAGTTGCCGGTTGCGGCGATCTTGTGCGCGGTCGGATGGATCAACACGCGGAACGCACTCTTCTGCGCCAGGCTGTAGAAGTCGTGGGCGAAGTCATCCAGATCCGCCGCCGTCAGTTTCAACCGACGCAAAAAGTAGTTGTAAACCAGCACCGCTGGCACCGCGACGGCGATCCCCACACCCGTGGCGACCAGTGCCGCACCGATCGGCCCGGCCACCGTTTCCAGGCTCGCCGAACCGGCCGCGCTGATGCCTTTCAACGCTTCCATGATTCCCCACACCGTGCCGAACAAACCAATGAACGGCGAGGTGCTGCCAATACTGGCGACTACTGCCAAGCCTGTTTCCAGCGAGCGGCGTTCGCGGACAATCTGCTGACGCAGGGCGCGCTCCAGTCGATCCTGATGGTTGATCGCCTGGCTCAAATCATTGGCCTGTGGCGCCTCGCCTACCTGAATCGCCGCGTAACCGGCTTGTGCCACCCGCGCCGCAGCGCCGGGTTGGGTCTCGCTCAATTCAGCGGCGGAATCCAGACTCGACGCCGCCCAGAAACGTTTATGAAAACGCCGGTCCTGTGCCTTCAGACGTCCGAACTGCACAGCCTTGAGCAATGCCAGGCCCCAGGTGGCGACGGAAAAAACCACCAGCAGCCAGATCACCGCGCTTTCGATGGATTCCAGTGGAGATGCCAGTAACGTCATGATGTATTCCCTCGTGTAAACATTTCGCGCGAATTTGGTTTCGGTTTAATGAATCTTGAAATCGATGGGCACGCTGACCCAGCCGTCCTGGGCGACATCACCCTGCTTGGCCGGGACAAAACTCCAACGCTTCACGGCGTTCAGCGCTGCGTCGTCGAGCTGTTGCCGGCCACTGCTTTTGGCTATCTGGATCTCACCCGGTTTACCGCTGGCAAGCACATGCACGCGCAGCAACACCGTGCCTTCCCAACCGCGACGCTGAGCCAGCGACGGATATTCCGGTGCCGGGTTTTTCAGGTACGCGGCATTTGCCGAGGCCGGGGTTACCGGTGCCGGCGCGGGAGGTGCAGGTGGCGCTGGCGCCGCAACCGGGGCTGCCGGTTGTGGCGGCGCCGGTGGTTGCTCGACGGCTTTCGGCGCTGGCTTGGGTGCCTGTTTAACCACCGGCTTGGGTTTCAGAACCGGTTTTGGCGGCGGTGGTTTTACCGCCAATTCGTCTTCCACTGGCGGTGGTGGTTCAACCACTGGCGCAGGTGGCGGCGGCTCGACTACCGGTGGCGCTGGTGGTGCCGGGCGCGAGAACTCGATGGTCATCGGCGGAATTTCCGGTGGCACGATCGGCAGCACTGGCGTCGGCTTCTGGCTGATCCAGTAGATCACCGCGCCGTGCACCACCAATGCGAGCACGCCGAGCAGAATAGTTTCGCGCCGACTCAGAATTCCCTTGGGCGCACGCTGCAAACGCAACTGCCCCAACGGCACACGATGCGGCCGGCCGAGATCGACCAATTCGCCACCCGGCGTCTGCCGCCACAGCAATTCCTCTGCGCTGGCGGCGGTCTGGACATTGCCCATTGATTCACTCCCTGCGGTCTTTTTGCGTTCTCTACAAAAACTGCCGATCAACCGTTTTGTTGAATCCCCCACGGTGGATCGTTGGGTGAATCATTGGGCTTGAAGCTTATCTCCGAAAGTAACCTTTCAAGTTATATATAGACCATTTGGCTATATTAAAATTGATCATTTCTCGCAAAGCCACGCCAATCAAGGGCCGTAGCCCAGCGCCAAAAACGCCATGCTTTTCAAGCATTAAAAGTATTCGCTGAAGGTATGGGGCAGCCCTACATTCCTGCTTACAACAATCAAGTTGCGCGATTAGTCGTGGACGCATTAGATCATCAGCGCATGTTCAATCGACTCAGGAAGAGTAATGATGCAATTAACCAAACGGACAATGATTTACATGGCGCTACTACTGGCGCCCTTATCGGTGGCCTCGGCCGCGACGAAGATCACGCTGCCTGCGCAACTGGAGATCAGCAACAAAACCAGCTTCCCCCTTTATGTATTTCAAAACGAGTGGCGCAAAGTTGTGTTGCCGGGCGAACGTATTCAGACCAAGGACTACAAAGAGTCAGCTGTGACAGTCGCTACATCGACACCCGAGGCGGCGATCAAGTTTGTGACGCTTAGTCACGCAAAAGGCTGCAAAGCGCAAACCTGTGTATTAATTACGGGCAATTAACTGATCGCCGGTATCGTAGCGGCGACTTTCTCGAGGGTTATAAAAAAGCCGCCACGCCCGATAAAGGCGTGGCGGCTTCTTTAGCCACTGTTACTGCTTGACGAATTCCCCTGCCAGGGTCACTACTTCACCGTCAAAGTTAGTACGGGAACCGGCCGCGCGAACTTTCGCGTAATTGTGATCGGGAGAAAACAATGACCATGCTTGAAACCCGCTATTACCATTCAGACCGACAAACGTAATGGTGGTAGGTTGTCCGGTGCTGTTCTGGAAATGGTAATGCCCGTAGCTGACGTCATAGTTAACGCCGCCCTGGCTAAACGTGCCGCTGAATGTACCGTTGGCGTCGTTGCCATCGGTAATCGTCAGCTTGGCGCCAGCGTTAGCGTTCACATAAGTGCCATTAATGCTCGACATGATTCGATTTCCTTTATCGTTGGGATAAGTGTCTTCCGATGAGAGCAAGTTTCCTCCTGGAAACTCACGACAGTCAGGATGGTTGCACATTCAATTATTGTCCACGCCTCGAACTAACGAAATTGCAATAAGCACCATTCAACTCGCTCATAACTTATCGCCGTTTGATTGAACATTAATTCCAATAAAACTAACGACTGGCGTTAGTTTGTTGCACGCCGACAACCGGTGCATTGACCGCAGTCTCCGAGCGCGGCGTGCCCGTTGGTACCCAGTCATAACTCACAGGCAGCGCCCGATACACCCAGTTGCTGATCGCATCGCTGCCCGGTGCCTTGCCGAAATACGGGCTGACGTATTCCCAGACGTTTTCACCGTTGGCCGTCACCTGGAAAAACCGCCCGTTCATGCCTTCGTCGATCAGCGTGTTTCCATTGGGCAAACGCCGCGCGCTGCTGATAAACGAACTGTAGAAAGCCCACCCCGGCTGCTTCGAATTCGCCGCGCTGTACTGCCAGACGATTTCATTTTTCACCGGGTCGATTTCCAATACCCGCGAACCGGAAATCAGCCCAAGGGTGACATTGGGATAACCCGCCGAACCCTGGTTGTCGAACACCAGCAAGTTACCGGCTCCAGGCAATCCGGCCGGAATGATGTGCGCGTCATGCTGGCCGACAAACTGATCCACCGGACGCAGCAGTTTCTGCGCGGTTTTCGGGTTGATCAGCGGCAGATTCGGGCCAAGACGCCAGACCACTTTGCCGCTGCTCTTGTCGATGATCGCGATGAAGTTGGCGTTGCGTGAATCAATCAACAGGTTGTCCGGATTGAAGCGCTTGTCACCGGCATCGAACCACTTGTTCGGCCCCACCAGACTGAGGTTGTTGATGTGCAGGTAGTCCGGATTTTCACTGGCGCGCACCAGTTTCAATTGCTCGGCGGTGAAGCCAAATTCATTCAGATGCTCCGAGGCCAGCCACTGCCATTTCACCGCGCCTTCAGGACTGACTTCATAGATCGCATCGTCGATCACCTCGGGCACTTTGAAGCCTTTGACCTTGTGCACCTTGTTCGCCAGCACCACGGTGTTGCCGTTGCTCAAACGGCGCTGATCATGGTGTTGTTGCGCTGCGCCACCGGGCGCCTTGTCGCCCCACTGCCAGACGACTTTTCCATTCCAGTCCAGCTCGCCGACGCTCTGATTGCCCAGACCATTGCCGGCTGAGCCGAGTTTGCCGGGATCCTTTTCACTCAATTGCAGCAGCACATGGCCGCGCTCACCGCCAACCAGTTTCGGATCGATGATCGCCGACGGGAAACCCGCCTGCGGCCAGGTTTTCACCTCGTTACCGTTCATGTCGATCAGGTGTGTCTGTTTGTCGGCGCCGCTGAAAATCACGTACTGGTTGAACGCCTTGTTCGGGTCGTAACGGGTCACGCCGGTCGGGTAAACACTTGGTGCGGCGAAGGCGCCGGCACTGAGCACTGCGCCGGACAGCAACACCGGAAAAGCGGTTTTGATACGCAACATGATGCAGCTCCTTGAGTGACGAATCAGAAGTCGTAGCGACCGGTGACGCCGAGGGTGCGAGGAGTGCCGAGCAGGCCTTCATAGCCGCCGTTGCCGCCCGTCCACAGGGTCGTGTAGTAGGTTTTGTCGAAGGCGTTTTTCAGCCACAGCGACACGTCCCACTGGCCCTGATTGAAATCGCCGCGCAGGCCGGTGGAGAAGTTGACCACGGCGTAACTCGGGATCTGGCCGTAGTCGGAATCTTCGACCGTACCGACGGCTTTCGAACGGAATGCGTAGCTGGCGGTGACGTAGGGTTCGAAGCCGTTATCCAGATTCCATTTGTATTCGCCGTTGGCGTTGCCGATCCATTTCGAGGCGCCGACCACTTGGTGGCCGCTGAGGTCGCAGGAGGCTGGGGCACCCGGTGCCTGACTGACTTCCGGCGGGCACGGGGCATCTTTGTACGAGAGGTAGCTGACGTCGTTGTAGGAGCCGTTGATGTTCAGGGTCAGGCCGCGCAACGGGATCACCGTGCTTTCGAACTCGACCCCGCGCGACCGCACGGAGCCGGCGTTGGTCAGGTACTGCACGCGATTTTCCGCGTCGTAGGCATTGGTCTGGTAAGCGTTGACCTGCGTCCAGAAGACGTTGGCGTTGAGTTGCAGACGGTGGTCCCACAGCGTGCTCTTGAAGCCGAGCTCGGCGTTGTTGGCGCGCTCGGTACCGATCAGCAGCGAATCGGCGCCGGCCACCGGAGCGGAACCGACGGCGAGGTTGACCCCGCCGGATTTCTCACCGTGGGATAACGTGGCGTAGCCGAGCACATCATCGGTGATGCGATAGCTGAGGTTGAGCAGCCCGGACGGACTGGAGCTGTACTGATTCAGATCGCCGGAATCGTAGGCGCCGGCACGACCACGTCGCGCCGTGGCCGCCGCGCCCGTTACGGCAGCGCCGCCAATCGGCGCATCCCGGGTGACCCAGGCGGATTTCTCTTCATAAGTGCCACGTACCCCGGCGGTGAAATCCAGCCGCTCGGTAAGGTGCCAGGTGCCTTGGGCGAACAGCGCAAAGCTGTCGGTCTTGATATGGCCGTTGCCGACGCTGGTGACGTTGGCCAGTGCGCCGGCCGGCGTGCCATTCCAGATATCGGCCTGGGGGCCGTAATAGGCGAAGGATTTGTTGTCCAGATCCGAGCCGAAGTAATAGGCACCGACCACGTAATCGAAGAACTCACCCTTGGGCGAGGCCAGGCGAAATTCCTGCGAGTACTGTTTGTCCTCCACCGAGACCCCGGCGTTGTAGCTCGCGGGCACGTTGAGGCCGTCGTCGTTGCGCGGGGTGAAATTCCAGAAGCGATAGGAGCTGATCGAGGTCAGCGTGAAGTCGCTCGGCAACGTCCAGTTGGCTTCCACCGACGTGCCGCCCTGATGCACGGTGACATGCTGGTCGTTGTCCAGATTGACCTTGCGGTGCGAGCCGTTGACCAGTGTTGCGCCAGCCGCATTGGCGCGCGCCTGGTACAGGTTGACGCCGTTGATGGTCGGCCCGGTGTTGTACAGCACGCGGGTGCCGGCGCTGGAATCTTCTTCGTTGTAGTCACCGATCCAGCGCAGATTGAAATCTTCGTTGGGCTTGAACAGCAGTTGCGCGCGGAAGCCCTCGCGCGAGCCGCCATTCAAATCATGGCCGTCGTATTCGTTTTTGATGTCGCCGTCGCTACGCGTGCGATAGGCCGAAAAACGCCCGGCCAGTTGATCGTTGAGCGGGCCGGAAATCGTGCCCTTGGTCTGGAAATAACCGTCCTCGCCGACCGAGGTTTCGATGCTGCGCTCAGGGGTGAAGGTTGGCGCGCGGGTGCTGATGTTGATCACCCCGGCGGTGGTGTTTTTGCCGAACAACGTGCCTTGCGGACCGCGCAGGACTTCGAGCTGTTCGATGTCCATCAAGTCAAACACCGCCATCCCCGGGCGACCCAAGTAGACGTTGTCGATGTACAGGCCGACGCTGCCTTCCAGACCATCGCTCGCAGGGTTGTTGCCAAGGCCACGGATCGACACGCTGGACTGCCGCGCATGCATGTAGGCGACGTTGACGCTAGGCACCAATTGCTGCAAATCCTGAATCCGGTAGACCCGTTGCGTCTCCAGATTCTGACCGCTGACCACACTCATTGGCGTTGGTACATCTTGCGAACTTTCTTCGCGGCGACGGGTGGTGACGGTCACGGTTTCCAGTTGTGAACTGTTGGCGGCAGGCTTGCCGGTCGGCACTGGCGCCGGGGTTTCTGCTTCCGCGGCGTAGCCGTGAGTCCAGCTCGCGCTCCCGGCCAGCAACAGGGCCAGAGGCAGGCGTTTGAGCCGTCGTGGCGTTAAGGGTGACGCAAGGTTCAACGGACTCATGGCGCGGCTCCTGGTCAAAAAACACACAGACATCATCAGCGCTGCATATTCTTTTAAGTTATTTATTTATGGTTTTACAAATATTTACTGCATAAGAGATTGCCTTTATAAGGAGTCGACCTAATGCATATCCAATGCATTTCCCGGATATTTTTTATGTGAAAAATGCATATCGACTTGCGTCAACTTCGTCACTTCATCGCCCTGGCTGAACAACGCAGCTTCGTCGCCGGCGCGCAGGCGGTGAACCTGTCGCAGTCGGCATTCAGCCGCAGCATTCAGGCACTCGAACACAGCGTTGGCTGTCAGTTGGTCGATCGTGGACGCAAGGAATTGCCGCCGACCAAACAGGGCCAAGTCCTGCTGGAGCACGCACGGCGACTGGTCAGTGGTGCGCAGCAGATGGCCAACGAGATCAGTCAGTTCAATGGGCTGGAGGCGGGAGAATTACGCTTCGGTTGTGGGCCGGCGCCAGCGGCGGGTTTGATCCCTCGCGCCATCGGCAGTTTTATCGGGCGCTACCCGAAAGCGCGGGTGCAGTTTCAGGTCGATGACTGGCAGAGCCTGAGCAAGCGACTGATGGGCGAGGAGTTCGAGTTCTTTGTCGCGGACACACGCTACTTCGAGGCGGATCCGGATTATCTGACGCACCGCTTGCGGCCGCGTAAATGGCATTTCTGTTGCCGTGCCGAGCATCCGCTGGAGGCTTTCGATAAGGTCAGCGCCGAGCAATTGATGAGCTATCCACTGGCTGTGAGCATTCGTCCGCCGAACTTGCGCAAAGTCATTGTCGATCTCAGTGGGCGCCCGGATTTCACCCCGAATGTGGAATGTGAAAACAGCTCGAGTCTGCTGAGTGTGGTGCTGCGCTCGGATGCGATCGGGATTGTCGGGGCGTATTCGGATGCGTTGCACCAGGCCAAGGGTGAGTTGGTGTGTTTGCGCATCGAAGGGTTGGCCGATGATCTTGAGGAGCTGTACACCCGCTATGGGATTGTCAGTCGCGCCGGATATCGGTTGTCGCCGTTGGCCGAGGCGATGATTGAGCAGATCAAAGCGATTGATCAGCAGGATGAGGAGGTTTGTTCGCTGCAGAATCTCGCCGTCTGATCGGAGCTCTTCGCGAGCAAGCTCGCTCCCACAGGGAACGCAGTCTAAATGTGGGAGCGAGCTTGCTCGCGAAAGGGCCAGTGCAGGCACCGATGCATTTCCTGCATAAAACCCATTCCCCAAATGCACTTGCCGAACACCCCCACTGAAAGCGAAAAACCCCACCTGTCTCTCTGACCGGTGAACCCATGTCCAACTCGCCAAACCCCGTGCGCAACGTGCTGTACATCATGTGCGATCAACTGCGCCGCGATTACCTGTCCTGCTACGGCCACCCACATCTGCACACACCGAACATCGATCGCCTGGCCGCCGCCGGTGTACGTTTCAGCCGCGCTTACACCCAAGGCACGATCTGCGGCCCGTCACGGATGTCGGCCTACACCGGGCGCTACGTCAGCAGCCATCAAGTGGCGTGGAACGCCGTGCCGTTGCCGCTGGAAGAACTGACCCTCGGCGATTACCTGCGCCCGCACGGCATCCGCACCGCCCTGGTCGGCAAGACCCACGCGACGGCGAATATCGATGCCTTGCAACGCCTGGCGATCAATCCCGAAAGCGAACAGGCCGAAATCCTCAACGAAGTCGGCTTCGAACCGTACATGCGCCACGACGGCATCTACCCCGACGACCCGCTGTTCGACGACAAACGCGAATCCGCGCCCTATACCCATTACCTGCGTGAACACGGCTTCGACGGCAAAAACCCTTGGCACGACTGGGCCAACGCCGCCGAAGGCGCCAACGGTGAAATCCTCAGCGGCTGGCAAATGCGTCATGCGAATTTGCCAGCACGAATTCCCGAGCAACACTCAGAGACTGTCTACACTACAAATCGAGCCATCGACTTCATCACCGAGCAAGGCGAGAAATCGTGGTGTTTACACCTTTCCTATATCAAACCGCACTGGCCCTACATCGTACCGGCGCCGTACCACGCCTTGTACAGTACGAAATCGATTCTCGAAGCGATCCGCGCGACGCCCTCCGAAGCCAGCAAACACCCCGTATACACTGCCTTTCGTCAGCATGAGGAAAGCCTCAACTTTTCCCGCGACTCAGTACGATTGACTGTAATCCCTACGTACATGGGCCTGATCAAGCAGGTGGACGATCAACTCGGACGGCTGTTCGATTTTCTGCAGAGCAATGGTCGATGGGATGACACGCTGATCGTGTTCACCAGCGATCACGGCGACTTTTTGGGCGATCACTGGCTCGGTGAGAAGGAGTTTTTGCTGGAGCAGGCGGTGGGGGTGCCGTTGATCGTGCGCGACCCTCGGGCGGCAGCAGATGTCACTCGCGGAACGGTAGATGATCGACTGGCGGAAACCATCGACGCCCTACCGACGTTTCTTCAAGCGTTGGGATTGCCGGGGGCAGAGCATCGGCTTGAAGGGCGCTCGTTGATCCCGCTACTGCACGGTGAAAACCCAGATTGGCGGCGTTATGCAATCAGCGAATACGACTATGCCTTCCAGGCGCCGGCGCGGGAGCGTCTGGGCCAGCCGATTGATCGTTGCCGCATGACCATGGTGCGTAGCGAGCGCTGGAAATACCTGGCGTACGACGGTTTTCGACCGCAGTTGTTTGATCTGCTGAATGATCCGCAGGAGTTGCGCGACTTGGGTGATGACCCGGAATTCGCGACGGTTCGCGATGAGCATGCGGGGTATTTGTTTGAATGGGTGCGGGGGTTGAAGCGGCGCACGACCATTAGTCATCAGGAGATTGATTTGCGGGGGCAGCGGTTTCGTTATGGTGAGCCGGAGACCGAGAAGGTTGTGCAGATTGGGGTTTGGTAGCGGGAAGTGCCCCTCACCCTAACCCTCTCCCGGAGGGAGAGGGGACTGAATGGGGGATATTTCAGAGGTACACCGACCTGATCGTGCTTCACCGAATCCATAATCGATAAAGATCTTTCAGGTCCACGCATAACCCAAAACAACTCGGTCGGCTCCCTCTCCCTCCGGGAGAGGGCTGGGGTGAGGGGCTCTTGATCTTCAGTCACGACCTTTGATGGTTTGACTGCGTTGCCCATTCGCCCCCACCGGCACTTCACCCTTGAGCGTCACCCGCCGCACCACCCGATCCTGAGTGCCGTAATCATCAATCGCATAATGCTGCGTCGAGCGGTTGTCCCAGATCGCCACATCACCCGCCTTCCAGCGCCAGCGCACGGTGTTTTCCTGGCGGATCACATGGCTCTGCAACAGCCCGAACAGATGCGCCGAATCCGCCTGTGAATACCCCTTGATACGTTTGACAAAATGCCCCAGCAGCAAACTCTTCTCGCCGCTGATCGGGTGCACGCGCACGACCGGGTGCTCAGTCTCGTAAACGGTGGAGGTGAAGACCTTGCGATAGCGCTCAAGCTTCTCCGACGAGACGTCCGGCTTGGCGCTGGCGTAGTCGTATTCGTTGCTGTGCACGGCGACCAGTTTGTCGGCCAGTTCACGCAGCTCGGTCGGCAAGCCGTTGTACGCCGTCGCGGTGTTGGCCCACAGCGTGTCGCCACCGAAGGCCGGGGCTACCACCGAGCGCAGGATCGAGGCTTTCGGGTAGGCGTCGACGAAGGTTACGTCGGTGTGCCAGGAGTTGGCGCGCTGGCCTTCAGCGCCGTCCAGTTCGAGCAGATAACGGGTGCCCTCACGGGACGGGACGGTCGGGTGCGCCACGGGTTCGCCGAGCAAATGGGCGAAGGCTTCCTGACGCTGATCATCAAGCTGGGTCTGCTCACGGAAGAACACGACTTTGTATTGCACCAACGCTTGTTGAATGGCTTCGATCGTGTCGGCGTCCAGCTCACCGGACAAATGCACGCCACGAATCTCGGCGCCGATACGACCGGCCACCGGATGAATTTCCAGCGCGTGGACAGCGGGTTTTACTGCGAGTGCGGCATTGCTCATGGGTAGACCCTCATCGACTGCTTACGGTTGGACGGCAGCGAAACAACGCTCTATCTATATTCCATTTACATCTAATAGATATTCACATGCTTCGTTGACGGAATAAGAGCTTGCATTTAAAACCTCTAGCAACCCTCGTCGCAAATGCCTTCGAGCTATTTTTAGGATGCCGGAAAAGCATATGGATCTTCGCCAGTTGCGTTACTTCATCGCCCTCAACGAACACCGCAGTTTTGTCCGCGCGGCGGATGCGATGGGCATCACTCAACCGGCGTTCAGCCGCAGTATTCAAGGGCTGGAACAGGAATTCGGCTGCGTGCTGGTGGATCGCGGCAACAAGGACCTGCGCCCCACGCCCGAGGGTCAGGTGGTGCTGCAACACGCCTTGAGCCTGGTGCAAGGCGCGGCGCTGCTCAGTGCTGAAGTGACGCAGATGACCAAGCTCGACGCCGGCGAGGTGCACTTCGGTTGCGGCCCGGCGCCAGCAGTGAAACTGGTGCCGGATGCGGTGGCGCAATTCATCAACGCGCACCCGAAAGTGCGCACCTGTTTTCAGGTGGATAACTGGGAAAAACTCAGCCGCGCGTTGAGCCGTGAAGAGATCGAATTCTTCATTGCCGACATCCGCCATTTCGAGTCCGATCCGAACTTTCAGACCCAGGCACTGACACCCAAACGCGGGGTGTTTTTCTGCCGGCCGGGGCATCCGTTATTGACCAAGGAAAGCCTGTCGACCAACGACATGTTCGACTACCCGCTGGCGACCACGCTGATCCCGCCGGGCATCCGTAAATTGCTGGCGAACCTCAGTGGACGCATCGACTTTTCCCCGACCATCGAGACCGAGCACTTTCCGGCGCTGGTGAAAGTGGTGCTGCAATCGAATGCGATTGGCGTGGGCACGGAAGAGGCGTTTGTCGAGGACATTGCCAAGGGTTCGCTGGTGTTGCTGCACTGGCGCAATCTGCCGCAGAACCTGGAGAGCATGAATGCTCGCTGCGGGATCGTCAGTCGCACCGGGTTTCGGCTGTCGCCGGCGGCGCGGGCGCTGATCGAGACGTTGGTCGCGGTGGACCGGCAAGACGTCAGCGTCGCTGTTTAGGACGCTATCGCGAGCAGGCTCACTCCTACAGGGGAACGCATTCCAAATGTAGGAGTGAGCCTGCTCGCGATGGCACCGGGTCAAACGCTAAAGATTCAGAGTTTGGCCGCCGCCAACTCAGGCGCCACCCAATCGTTGACCTTGAACGGCTTGCGAATCAGCTTCTGCTGCGCCGCCAGATCCACTTTGTC
Source organism: Pseudomonas sp. 43A (assembly GCF_013363935.1). Lineage (NCBI taxonomy): Bacteria > Pseudomonadati > Pseudomonadota > Gammaproteobacteria > Pseudomonadales > Pseudomonadaceae > Pseudomonas > Pseudomonas sp. 43A. The sequence continues at coordinate 486,662 of NZ_CP054880.1, read as the reverse complement.
CTGCAAGCTGCCGAGGAACACCGGATCCAGCGTCGACGGAAACACTTCGCTCAATTTCTGATCCTGCAGATCCTGCGTCAGGATCACCGGTGGATAACTGGCCAGACCCGAGACCAGTTGCACGTAAGCCGCCTTGTTGCTGTCCTCGGTCAGCCACTCCACCGCCTGCTGCTGTGCCTTGAGCAATTTCGCCACCGCTTCCGGGTGCGCGTCGACAAACTTGCCCGTGCCGACCAGTACCGACTGCACGCTGCCTGCGCCACCGAGATCCTTGGTGTTCAGCGGCAACTCGGCCAGGCCCTTGGCCTGCAATGCGGTCAACCCGGAACTGCCCCAGGACGCATCGATCTGCCTGGCTGCCAACGCCGCGACCGCTGCATTGAAATCCAGATTGATGACTTTCAGATCCTTCTCGCTCAGGCCCTGACTGGCCAGCGCCGCATCAAACGACAACTGCGTGGCGGTGCCACGGAAGATCGCCACGCGCTTGCCCTTGAGATCCTGCAAAGTTTTGATCCCAGAACCCGGCACCACCCCCAGATACTGCTTCACGCCACGCGCACTGGCGCTGAGCAAACGTGTATCCAGACCATTGGACTTGCCGATGATTGCCGCCAGATCGCCCAGATACGCCAGATCAACCTGACCATTGGCAAATGCCTCGTTGATCACCGGCCCGGCACCTTTGAAGAAACTCCACTGAATCTTGATGCCCTGCTCGGCGAAGGCTTTTTCGAAAATCTGCTGATCGCGCAACACGTCGACCACGCCGCCGCCGCTGTGCTGGGTGCCGGCACTCAGGTCGGGCACGGCGATTCTGATTTCCTTGAGTTCGTCGGCATGCGCGGTGAACGCCAACAGGCCCGCCAGAGCAGGAACGGCAAACAGACTGAAAACACGTTTGAAGGGGAGGTTCATGGGTGCAGCTCCTTGATCACGACGGGCGTTGAGGAGCCGAAAGTAGGCCGAATGAATACCTTCGCTTAAATACTATAAATGCACATTTTTATAGCTTTTAACGCTAAGCGAGCATTAACGGGGCTTGCAGCGGCGTATGCATTAACAGCATCGAAAATATTCTTCGAATGCATTGGATGCGTGTGGGCTGGAGGCCTTAAATGGCGCTGCTTATCTCTAAAAACAACTTATTAACGATTATTTATAACCATTAGCTCTTAGTTAATACCGCAAGAGATCGCAGCCTTCGGCAGCTCCTACAGGGGTCAATTCAAGGACGCATTCCCCCGTAGGAGCTGCCGAAGGCTGCGATCTTTTGATCTTGATCTTGAGCCAACCCGACAACGGAGGTCACCCATGGCCCGCCAATCATTGCTCAGTCTTCCACTCCCCGCTCCGCCGCTGAAGAGTCGGCGTACATGGCCAAGCCTGAACCAACGCCTGTTGCCGTGGCTGCTGCCGCTCAGCCTGTTCGCCCTGTGGTGGCTGGCCGCCCGCAACGAATGGATGAGCGAACAGATCCTGCCCGCGCCGTCACTGGTGTGGAACAGCGCTGTCGAGTTGTCGCAGGGCGAGTTATGGGGCCACTTGTGGATCAGTCTGCAACGTTTGTTCTGGGGACTGCTCGCGGGGGTTTCTGCGGGTGCATTGCTCGGCGCAGCACTGGGATTCAGTCGTCGTCTTGAACGCTTGATCTTCCCGACCTTCGCCGGACTTTCACAAATACCGACGCTGGCGTGGATTCCCTTGTTCATGGTGTTCTTCGGCATCGGCGAAGTGCTGAAACTGGTGGTGCTGATCAAAGCCATCGTGGTTCCGGTAACCCTGCACACACTGGTCGGCGTAAGAGATGCACAACCAAAACTGCGCGAAGCTGCCGCTGTTTTACGCTTGCCACCGCACCTTTTGATTCGACGCCTGGTGTTGCCCGCCGCCCTTCCCGCGTTCATGGCTGGCGTACGTCTGGCATTGGCCGCCGGGTGGACCTCATTGCTAGCAGTCGAACTGCTGGCCTCCAGCGAAGGCATCGGTTATCTGATGGTCTGGGCGCGGCAGCTATTCATGCTCGACATCGTGTTCGTGTGCATCGTAGTCATCGGTTTGATCGGTGTGGCGATGGATCGCGGCATCGGCCTGCTGGACAAGAAACTGGTGCACTGGCCGCACCCCGCCACTGCCGAAATTCGTCGCGGCCCGCGTTATGAAGGCTGGCAGCGTCTGCAGCCGTGGCTATTGCCGCTGGGCTTGTTAGCGCTGTGGCAATTGGCAAGTGACCAACAGTGGGTCGACACCAATATTCTGGTCAGCCCATTAGCCGTTTTGAGCACGGCATTCGATGGCGTGCTCGACGGCACGTTGATTAGCGGCATGGCGCTCAGTCTCGGCCGCACGCTCGGTGGCCTGTTGCTCGGCGGCGGTTTCGGATTTGCCTTGGGTCTGCTGCTGGGTTTGTCGAACATCAGTGAACGCCTGCTCGGCCCGACCCTCGCCGCCCTCCGTCAGATCGCCATCTTCGCCTGGGTGCCGCTGCTCACCGCGTGGTTCGGTCTCGGCGAATTGGCCAAGTGGGTGTTCGTCGCCCTCGCCGCCTTCTTTCCGCTGTTTATCGCCACGCAGCGCAGCGTCGCCAACCTCTCGTCACAACTCAACGAAGCCGCTCAAGTGTTGCGTCTGAGCCTCGGCCAACGCCTGCGTCGGCTGGTGCTGCCGGGCGCCGCGCCGGGAATTTTCGCAGGCATCAGACTGAGCCTGATCTACGCCTGGCTCGGCACCATCGGCGCTGAATATTTCATGCCGTCCAACGGCGGCATCGGCAGCCAGATGATCGGCGCACAACAACTGCTGCGCATGGACCTGATCATGGCCGGCATGCTCTTCGTCGGCATCACCGGCGCCCTGCTCAACCTCATTGGCCAACGCCTGGAAATTCGCGCGACCCGCTGGAGACACGCATGAACGCACCGATTGTCAGCTTCAAACATGTAGGCAAATCCTTCGACGTCGACGGTTTCGAACTGGAGGCGATTCGCGAATTCAATCTGGACATTGCCGAGGGCGAGTTTGTCGCGATTGTCGGTTCCAGCGGCTGCGGTAAATCTACCTTGCTGCGCTTGCTGGTCGGTCTCGACACGCAATTTCGCGGGCAGATCACAGTGGATGGAAAAGCCGTCAGTGGCATCGGCGGCGAGCGCGGCATCGTCTTTCAGGAGCACCGTTTGTTTCCGTGGCTGACCGTCGCCGACAACATCGGCCTGGGCTTGGTCAACGAGCCGCTGAGCGCTGCGCAGAAGCAACAGCGGATCAACGATTTCATCGATCTGGTCGGCCTGCGCGACTTCACCCGTGCCTACCCGCACCAGCTCTCTGGCGGCATGGCCCAGCGCGTGGCGATTGCTCGCGGCCTGGTTGCCAGCCCCAGAATTCTGCTGCTCGACGAACCCTTCGGCGCGCTCGATGCACTCACCCGTCAGCAGATGCAGGACGAGCTGCTGGCGATCCGCGACCGCGCAAAAATCACCACGATCCTCGTCACCCATGACGTCGAAGAAGCGATCTTCCTCGCCGACCGCGTGGTGGTGATGGAGCCGCGTCCGGGGCGGATCAAGCAAGTGGTCGACATCGCCCTGCCCCATCCGCGCCAGCGCAGCAGTTTCGACTTCCATCAGTTGCGTGAAGAGCTGCTGCACGAGCTGACCAGTGACGACCATTACCAACCGAGCGTACCGGTACAGATCCGCGATCTGCCGCTGACGTTCATTGCCTGCTGAACAGGAGTTTTGCGATGCCGCAACGTCCCAATTTTCTGGTGATTCTGGCCGACGATTTAGGCTTCTCCGACATCGGTGCGTTCGGCGGCGAAATCGCCACGCCGCACCTTGAAGCCCTGGCCAACAATGGCTTGCGTTTGACCGATTTTCATACCGCGCCGACCTGCTCGCCAACCCGCTCGATGTTGCTGACCGGCACCGACCACCACATCGCCGGCATCGGCACCATGGCGGAAACGCTGACCCCGGAACTCATCGGTAAACCTGGTTATGAGGGCTATCTCAACGATCGCGTGGTGGCGCTGCCGGAGTTGCTGCGCGAGGCCGGTTATCAAACGTTGATGAGCGGCAAATGGCACTTGGGTTTGAAGGCTGAACTGGCGCCACATGCGCGGGGTTTCGAGCGTTCGTTTTCGCTGTTGCCCGGCGCGGCCAACCATTACGGTTTCGAGCCGACCTACGATGAAAAAACGCCCGGTCTGTTGAAATCCACTCCGGCGCTGTACATCGAGGACGACACGTTTCTCGACGAACTGCCCAAGGACTTCTATTCCTCCGACGCCTTCGGCGACAAGTTATTGCAGTACCTCAAAGATCGTGACCAGACCCGGCCGTTCTTCGCCTATCTGCCGTTCTCCGCGCCACACTGGCCGTTGCAGGCACCGGCCGAGATCGTCGAGAAATACCGTGGCCGCTATGACGCTGGCCCTGAAGTGTTGCGCCTGGAGCGACTGGAAAAACTCAAAGCTCTCGGCCTGATTGAACCGGACGTCGAGCCGCATCCATTGATTCAGTTGACCCAGCAGTGGGACGCATTAAGCGAGGAACAAAAACAGATTTCCGCGCGGGCCATGGAGGTCTACGCGGCAATGGTCGAGCGCATGGACTGGAACATTGGCCGGGTCGTCGATTACCTGCGTCAGCAAGGGCAACTCGACAATACGTTCATCCTGTTCATGTCCGACAACGGTGCCGAAGGCGCGCTGCTGGAAGCGTTCCCCAAGTTCGGCCCGGAACTGGTGACGTACCTCAGCCAGCATTACGACAACAGCCTCGACAACATTGGCCGGGCCAATTCCTACGTCTGGTACGGGCCGAACTGGGCGCAAGTGGCGACCGCGCCATCGCGGTTGTTCAAGGCGTTTACCACCGAAGGCGGGATTCGCGTGCCGGCGCTGTTGCACTATCCGCAACTGGCGATCAAAGGGCAGATCAGCCATGGTTTCGGCACGGTGATGGACATCACGCCGACCATTCTCGATCTGGCCGGTGTGCGTCATCCGGGCAAGCTCTGGCACGGCAAACCGGTGGCGCCGTTGCGTGGCAAATCGTGGCTGGGTTTTTTGTCGGGTGAGACTGCGCAGGTGCATGACGAGCACACGGTGACGGGTTGGGAGTTGTTCGGGCGCCGGGCGATTCGGCAGGGGTCGTGGAAAGCGGTGTGGATTCCTGGCCCGGTGGGGCCGGCGACGTGGCAGCTGTATGATTTGAGCAATGATCCGGGGGAAATTCATGATCTGGCGGTGAGTCGGCCGGAGAAGCTCAGCGCGTTGATTGGGCATTGGCAGCAGTATGTCGAGGAGACTGGGGTGATTTTGAGTGAGTCGCCGTTTCAGCCGGATTGAAGGGGAGATCAAGAACACCCTCACCCCAGTCCTCTCCCGGAGGGAGAGGGGGCTGACCGAGGTGTCTTTCGTTAAACATCGACCTGAAAAATCGGGTCGATTATGGATTCGACAAAGCTATTTCACGTCGGCGTAACTCTTCAATATCCCCCGATCAGTCCCCTCTCCCTCCGGGAGAGGGCTAGGGTGAGGGGCAGCTTGTCAGGCCTCCACCGCCTCACCAGACACCGCAACTTCATCCCGACGAACAAACCGGTTCGCCCGCCCAAACGTGCCGAAATCATTGAACCGCACCCCCATCTCACGCATCACCTTATGCGCCACCGGCACGGTCATCTGGCGAATGTAAAACGGCTCCTTCACGACAAAATGATGAATCCCGTGACTGCTGCCAAAGTTGAAGCAGAACGCCTGCAATGGCCACAGCCACCAAGGGTTCAATACCTGACACTGCTGCAGCACATTACCCAGTTCAACATCGCCGTAGTAATGCATGTTCGAGCTGATGAAGTGCAGGCAAAACGTGCGCAATACGTTCGGGCCGATGATCACTACAGCGGCGATATCGATCACCTGCATCACCGATAACGTCGTCGCCGACCACTCGATTGGCGAGCCCAGCAGATAGGCGATGCCGTTGGCCGCATGAAAACCGAGAAACACATACCACGCGCCCCAATGCACCAGCGCCAGCGGCGCGTAGACCTTCAGCGTGCGCTTGATGATGCTGAACTTGTGCGCCCAGGTCTTGGCCCGCAGCATGCGGATAAACGCCGACATCACGTTGTCACCGACCATCAGCAAGCGCGCAAAGCCCCACGGCTCGCCGTTGGTGATCGCGCGTTCTTCCATGTCGGTTTCAGTGCCGGAGACCTTGTGGTGATTGAGGTGCAGATGGCGACGAATCCACGGATTGATCGTGCTCGGCCGCGCCAGCCACACCAGGCCCATCATCAGGTTGTGCGGCACACGTTGCTTGCGAAAATACATGCTGTGGATCAAGTCGTGCTCAAGCTCATGGGTCAGCGAAGCAAAAAACGCGTTGAGCAGCAGGCAAACCCACCACGCCAAGTGGCCGCTGATATACAGCGCCGCCGAGCCGATCATCCCGATCAGGGCAAAGGCCAGAATCCCCGCCCCAAGCGCATCCTGATGCTGGAGAATCGGGTAGCGCTCGCGCAGTTCGACGCCTTTGGCCAGCACCACTTGGCGAATATGCGCTGATCGCTGGGCCGCATTGTGTCGCTGGGGACTTGCAGAAGTACCGTCCATGCTTCCATCCTCGGGTTTATGATGTTCGCATCGTGCCTCGCCAAGGCTTCAATTGCGGTAGCCGAGAACGCCAACCTGTTGACCGGAAGCGCCAATCTGCATGAAGGAACCGACCTCTCTCGCCAGCTGGACCCGTGCCTTGCGCAAACAACTCGATGCGCTGGGGCTGGACAGCATTGCCCTGTGCCAGCAGGCCGGGCTCGACCCGAATTTGATGGACGACCCCAACGCGCGCTATCCACTGTCCGGCACCACGCGCCTGTGGGAAATCGCCGTGCAGGTCAGCGGCGACCCGGCGATCGGGCTGCGCGTGTCACGCTTTGTCAGCCCGACCACGTTCCATGCCCTCGGTTATGCGCTGGTCGCCAGTGGCAGCCTGCGTGAGGTGTTCGAACGTATCGTGCGCTATCACCCGGTGGTCAGCGATGCGCTGGAACTGGAGCTGAGTCGTGGCGACGACCGCTACCAATTCCGTCTGAAAATTCCGTCAGGCAATCCCGCACCAGCCTTCGAAGCCATCGACGCGTTCACCGCGATCTACGTGCGTACCTGCCGCAATCGCCTTGGTCGCGATTACGCACCGCTAGCCGTTTACCTGCGCCGCCCGGAACCGAGCGATGCGCACCAATGGCACAAAGTCTTCCGCGCCCCGGTGCATTTCGGCTGCGCCGAGGATCGCCTGGAGTTCGCTCTCGCCGACTTCGACAGCCACCTCGACGACGCCAACCCGGAACTCGCCGAACACAACGAAGCCGTGCTCAAACGCACGATGGCCCAGCTCCAGCCGCTGACCTGGGAGCGCAAGGTGCGCGATGCGATTGAAGAACAATTGCCGGAAGGTGAGCCAAGTGCAGAGCGCATTGCCCAGGCGTTGCATTTGAGCTTGCGCAGTTTGCAGCGGCATCTGGCGGATGAGGGTTGCCGCTTTGATACGTTGCTTAACGAAAGCCGGGAGAATCTGGCGCTGCTGCATCTGCGCGATCCGCAGTGTTCGTTGAGTGAGGTGAGTTATCTGCTCGGGTTTGCTGATACCAGCAGCTTCAGCCGCGCGTTCAAGCGCTGGACGGGAATGACGCCGGGGCAGTTTCGCGATGGGTTGCGCTGATCCAGAATCAGTTTGTCTGATCTGGCGCTATTGCGAGCAGGCTCACTCCTACAGGGGGAACGCATTCCAATTGTAGGAGTGAGCCTGCTCGCAATAGCGCCCTTTAATTCAACGCAAAGCCCAGCTCAAAAATAGTGCCGCCAACATCACTGTTCACCTGCACCTGCCCACCATGCAATTGCATGATCGACTGCACGATCGCCAACCCCAAGCCACCCGAATCCCCCGGCTCGGCGCGCGAAGGATCGACACGGTAAAAGCGGTCAAACAGTTTGCCCAGATGCTCCGGCGCAATGGTCGGCCCGTGGTTGTGCACCTGCAACCAACACCAACCCGCCTCATCGCGGCGACGCAGGCTGATCACGGTTCCGGGATCAGCATGACGCACGGCATTGGCCAGCAAGTTGCCCAGCGCACGTTGCAGCAATTGCTGATCGGCAAGCAGTTCACCATGCAGTTGATTGTCCAGCCGCACGTCGCGGTCATCCGCCAAGGCTTCAAAGTAATCGCACAGTTCACTGCCAACGCTGTGCAGATCCAGCGTTTGCAGATTAAGCGCGCGTTCGGCCTGTTCTGCCCGGGCGAGGAACATCAGGTTTTCCGCCATACGCTTGAGCCTCTCGAACTCTTCCATGTTCGAGGCCAGCACTTCCTGATATTCCGCCGTACTGCGCGGATGATTCAGCGCCTGACCGTTGCTCGCCAACAAAGTGTGCAACGGCGTACGAATCTCGTGGGCGAGGTCGGCGGAGAACTGCGAGAGGCGCTGCACGCTGTCGTCCAGTCGGGCCAGCATGCCGTTGAGCGCCTGCACGGGTTCCAGCAATTCTGCCGGCGTGCCATTGGCGGGAAGGCGTTGATCGAGGCTGCGCAGGTCGATACCCCGTACCGCTTCGCTCAACTGGCGCAACGGTCGCAGGCCCCGGCGCAGCAACAGCAAGCCCAAGGCAAAGGCGAGCAACGCACCGAGGCCAACCGACAGGTACAAGCGTATGCGATAGCTGCCGAGCATCTGCTCGCGCTCACTCAGCACTTTACCGGCGATGATCGTCAGCGGCTCGCCATTCGGCCCTTGCGCTTCGCCGGACAACAGCGCCAATTCGGCACCGTCCGGTGCTTGCCACGTGAGCACATCGGGGCGCTGCGGCGTTTGCTCGCGGGGGATCGCGTTCAGCGCGGGCAACTCGCGTTGCCGTGGGTTGATAGCGATCACACTGGAGCCATCGGCGCGGCGCACCAATAGCAGGCTGTCGAGATTGCCGAGCATGTTCTGATACAGCCGCGGCCGCGCCTGCAAGGCATCGAGGCTGTCGCTGTCGGCGAGCAAGGCGCGCACCTGCTCCAGTCGACCGAGCAACGCGAGGTCGTCGCGGTAGGCGATTTCCGAGGCCAGCGAACGGTAGAGAAATACGCCGATAGCACTCAACACCAAAGCGCAGACCAATGCGAACGCCAGCGCCAGACGCCAGGCGATCGACCTAGAGCGCATCGTCAGGAGCTTCCAGCTGATAACCGACGCCGCGCACGGTGTGAATCAGTTTCGGCATGTACGGATCATCGACTTTCGCGCGCAAACGGCGCACCGCGACTTCGACCATGTTGGTGTCGCTGTCGAAATTCAGGTTCCACACCTGCGAGGCAATCAACGTGCGCGACAGCACTTCGCCCTGACGGCTGGCGAGCAATTGCAGCAAGGCGAATTCCTTGTTGGTCAGGGCAATACGCTGACCACCACGACTGACGCGGCGCCGCAGTACGTCGATTTCCAGGTCGGCAATGGTGTACGACTCGGCTTCGCGCATTGGCCCGCGTCGCAACAACGTGCGCACCCGCGCGAGCAGTTCGGCAAAGGCGAAGGGTTTGAGCAAGTAATCGTCGGCGCCCAGTTCGAGGCCGCGCACGCGGTCTTCAATGGCGTCCTTGGCAGTCAGGAACAGCACCGGCGTGGCGCCGCGCTGGCGGATCAGCTGCAGCAATTGCCAGCCATTGAGGCCGGGGAGCATCACGTCGAGGATGATCAGGTCATATTCCTGTTGCTCGATGAAATAGCGCCCATCGAGGCCGTTGAGCGCCACGTCCACGGCAAAACCCGACTCGCCCAGGCCTTTGGCGAGGAAGTTCGCGGTTTTGGCTTCATCTTCTACGACCAGCAAACGCATGGCACACCTCGATTGATAGGCACACAGGCTAGGCGCCTTCGGCGGCGTTGCCCATTACAAACTTGTAATCAGACTGACGAGGTTCTGACGAAGACCGGCGATTAAGGTGGCGACCTTCGCTTTTGGAGGCTGTCCATGACCGTCAAATTCCTCGTTGCAAGCCTGATGATCGGCCTCAGTGGCGTTGCTGTCGCCAGTCCTGAGCTGCCGCGTCACGCTGATCTCGATCTGAAAACCGCACGGCTGCTCGCCGACACCGCCATGGCCAACTGCACCGGCACGGTGTCGGTGCTCGACCGTGGCGGCAATCTGCTGGTGATCCTGCGCGGCGACGGTGTCGGCCCGCACAACACCGCCGCCAGCCAGCGCAAGGCGTATACCGCGCTGTCGACCAAAACCGCCACCCGGCTGTTTGCAGAACGCGCTCGCAGCAATCCGGAAACCGCCAATCTCAATACCCTCGACGAGTTGCTCTTGCTCGGCGGTGGGATTCCATTGTTCGCCGCTGATGAGCTGGTTGGCGCAATGGGCGTGGCCGGTTCCGGCGGCGGTGAGCAAGACGAAAACTGTGCAATCAAGGCTGCCGAGAAAACCGGTCTGGCCATCACCCGTTCCCAATAAGGAGATGCATCCATGAATACTTTGCGCATGACCTTCGCCGCGCTCGGCCTGAGTGCTTTTTCAAGCCTGGCGCTGGCCGCTGGCAACCCGCTGAGCGTGCACGTGCTCAATCTGGAAAACGGCCTGCCGTCGCCGGGCATCAACGTGACGCTGGAGAAACACGTCGGCCAGGACTGGCAGCCACTGGCTCAGGGCACGACCAATGAACAAGGGCGGATTGCCGAGCTGTTCCCGGCCAAACAGCCTTTTGAAGCAGGTGAATACCGCGTGGTGTTCAAGACCGGCGAGTACTTCAAGAAGGTCAAGCACGACACGTTCTTCCCGGAGATTCCGGTGATCTTCGAAGTGAAGCAAACCGATCAGCATTACCACATCCCGCTGCTGCTCAGCCCGTACGGCTTCTCGACCTATCGCGGTTCCTGAATCAATACTGCCCCATGTGGGAGCGAGCTTGCTCGCGAAGGCGGTGTGTCAGTCAGCAATCATGTTGAATGTTAAATCGCATTCGCGAGCAAGCTCGCTCCCACAGGGGCCTGGGTGAATTGTCAGATCGTGGCCAGGGCGCGCAATCGCATGGCATCAAGGATTTCGATTTCGCCATACCCGAGCCCGATAATCCCCTGCCCCTGCAAATCCTTGAGAATCTGGTTGGTGGTCTGCCGCGACAGCGACAGCATTGATGCCAACTGCTCCTGCGGCAGTTGCAGTACCCGGCGTGGCGCATCGAGTTCGCCGTAGCCTTCGGCGATCATCAGCAAGCGATGAGCCAGACGCGCCGGCGCTGGCAGCAGGCTCAGTTGTTCGAGGTTGATGAAGGCCAGTCGCAGTTTGTGGCTCATCAGCAGCGCCAGGTATCGCCAGTACACCGGCTGCTCATCGAGCAGTTTCAGCAGCACCGCCTGCGGGATATTCAGCAACGTGCACGGCCCGACCGCATAGGCGTCATGCGTACGCGGCTGACCATCGAACAGGCAGATTTCACCAAACCAGTGCGGCGCTTCCACCAGACTCAACAACGCCTCCTTGCCCTGCTCGCTTACCGCGCCGATGCGCACGGCGCCATCGAGCACCGCGTACAAGCCGCACGGCGCATCACCACGCTGAAACAAGCGCTGCCCTGCCGTCAGCCGCCGCTCCCGGGCCGCCGCCAGCAGGCTATCCTGAAAGGACGCCGGCAGATGACTGAACCACTGGCCGCTCATCAGCCGTGAACGTATTTGCATAAACACTCCTGGATTGTCGCCTGCCTGACAGAGCGAACCCTGATCCCGAGGGATGATGCGATCAACCCTACCGGAGGAACAACAATGAAAAGCCTCGTCGACCATCTCAGTCAATACGCTGCCTACCACCGCGATCCGCGCAACATCGCCAGCCACTTTATCGGCATTCCGCTGATTGTGGTGGCGGTGGCGGTTTTGTTGTCGCGGCCAGAATGGTCGCTGGGCGGGTTGTGGATATCTCCAGCCGTGATCGTGGCGCTGGCCTCGGCGTGGTTTTATCTGCGTCTTGAGGTGAAGTTGGGCGTGCTGATGGCCGTACTGATGGGCTTATCCGTCTGGGCCGGGCACGTGCTGGCGCAGCAGAGCACGATGGTCTGGTTGAGCAGCGGGCTGGCGATGTTTGTCGTTGGCTGGGTTATCCAGTTTGTCGGGCATCACTATGAAGGGCGCAAACCGGCGTTTGTCGATGATGTCTCGGGGCTGATTGTCGGGCCGTTGTTTGTCGTGGCTGAACTGGCGTTCATGCTGGGGATGCGGCATGAGTTGAAAGAGCAGATCGAGGTGCGGGCGGGCGTGGTGCGGGTCAATCCGAATCGTGCGGCTGTCTAAATCACATTCGCGAGCAAGCTCGCTCCCACAGTGGACTGGTGCTGAACACAAACTTCATGTCTGACCGAATTCCCTGTGGGAGCGAGCTTGCTCGCGAAGCTTTTGATCTTAAAGGCTGGCGACTTTCTGCCAGACCTTCGGCTTGAAGAACAGGGTCTCCCCCTTGGCCAAGCCGATCAGGCTATCGTGGTCTTTCACCACTTCGGCCTCGATCAAATCAGTCTGCCCTTCAACTTTCAACGTCACCCGCGTAGTCGCGCCCAGCGGCCGGATATCGCGCACTTCAGCCGCGTGATGATCTTCCAGCTCATGCTTGGACAACGACACCTCATGCGGACGGAACAGCACGTGATTGTCGTCGCTCAACAGCAAGCGGTTCGAATCGCCGAGGAAGTGATAAACGAAATCGCTGGCCGGGTTTTCGTAGACGTCGCCCGGTGAGCCGATCTGCTCGATCACACCTTTGTTCATCACTACGATCCGGTCAGCAACTTCCATCGCTTCTTCCTGGTCGTGGGTCACGAACACCGACGTCAGGTTGATGTCTTCGTGCAACCGCGCCAGCCAGCGGCGCAGCTCTTTACGTACCTTGGCATCAAGGGCGCCGAACGGCTCATCGAGCAGCAACACTTTCGGCTCGACCGCCAAGGCACGCGCCAAAGCAATCCGCTGACGCTGACCACCAGACAACTGCTCCGGATAACGATCCGACAACCAATCCAGCTGCACCATGTTCAGCAACTCATGAACCTTGACCGCAATCTGGCTTTCGCTCGGGCGCTGGTTTTTCGGTTTCATGCGCAGGCCGAACGCGACGTTGTCGAACACGGTCATGTGGCGGAACAAAGCGTAATGCTGGAACACGAAACCGACGTTGCGATCACGCACGTCGTGGCCGGAAACGTCTTCACCGTGGAAAACGATATTGCCGTTATCCGGGGTTTCCAGACCGGCGATGATCCGCAGCAGCGTGGTCTTGCCGCAGCCCGATGGGCCGAGCAACGCGACCAGTTCACCGCTGTGGATATCCAGGCTGATGTTGTCCAGCGCCTTGAAGGCATTGAAATTCTTGCTGACGTTACGCACTTCGATCGACATGAATTATTCCTCCGCGGCGCTGGCGCGCAGGCGGTTGATACGGTTTTCGCTCCACTGCTTGAGCAGCAGGATGAAGAGCGCCAGGATCAGCAACAGGCTCGCCACGGCGAACGCGGCCACGTGGTTGTATTCGTTGTAGAGGATCTCGACGTGCAGCGGCAAGGTGTTGGTCACCCCGCGAATGTGCCCGGACACCACCGACACCGCACCGAATTCACCCATGGCTCGCGCGGTACACAGCACCACGCCATAGATCAGGCCCCACTTGATGTTCGGCACGGTGACATGCCAGAACATCTGCCAGCCATTGGCGCCGAGCAGACGCGCGGCTTCTTCTTCCTGCGTGCCTTGTTCCTGCATCAGCGGAATCAGTTCACGCGCCACGAACGGCACGGTGACGAAAATCGTCGCCAGTACGATGCCCGGCAGGGCGAAGACGATCTGGATGTCGTGATCCTGCAACCACGGCCCGAACAGGCCTTGCGCGCCAAACATCAGCACGTAGACCAGACCGGCGATCACCGGCGACACCGAGAACGGCAGGTCGATCAGCGTCACCAGCATGCTCTTGCCACGGAACGAGTATTTGCTCACGCACCACGCGGCGCTGACGCCGAACACCAGGTTCAGCGGCACCGAAATCAGCACGGCGAACACGGTGAGTTTCAGTGCCGACAGTGCGTCCGGTTCAAAGATCGCGGTGAAAAATGCGCCGAGGCCATTCTTCAACCCCTGCGATACGACGATGAACAACGGCAGCAGCAGAAACAGGAAAAAAACCAGCCAGCCAAGACCGATCAGGACTCTGCGCGATGTGGCACTGCCACGCCGTGCAGCGTTGGCCGAAGAGGCGGCCGCAATAGACGATTGGGACATGGTTCGCGCCTCCTTATGGGGTTTCGATGCGCCGCTGCAGCAAGTTGATCAGCAGCAACAGGACGAAGGAAACCACCAGCATCAGCACGCCGATGGCAGTGGCGCCGGTGTAATCGTATTGGTCGAGTTTGACCATGATCAGCAGCGGCAGAATCTCGGTTTTCATCGGCATGTTGCCGGCAATGAAAATCACCGAACCGTACTCGCCGACGCCACGGGCGAACGCCAAGGCAAAACCAGTGAGCCAGGCGGGCAGCAGCGCGGGCACGAGGATGTGGCGGAACACCTGCAAGGGCTTCGCACCAAGGCACGCGGCAGCTTCTTCGACTTCACGAGGTATGTCGGCCAGCACCGGTTGCACCGTGCGCACCACGAACGGCAGCGTGACGAAGGTCAGCGCCAAAGTGATACCCAGTGGGGTGTAAGCGATTTTGAAACCGAGGTCGGCAGCGAATTGCCCAACCAGACCGGCCGGCGCGTACAGCGCGGTCAACGCGATACCGGCCACGGCTGTCGGCAGGGCGAACGGCAGATCGATCATCGCGTCGATCACCTTGCGCCCCGGGAAGGTGTAGCGCACCAGCACCCACGCCAGCAATGTGCCGATGATGCCGTTGATGATCGCCGCACACAGCGCGGTGCCGAAGCTCAGCTTCAACGCGGCCAGCACCCGTGGTGCGGAAATGATCGCCCAGAACTGATCCCAGGTGAGTTGGGCGGCGTGGACGAACATCGCCGCCAGCGGGATAAGCACAATCAGGCTGAGGTACACCAAGGTGTAGCCCAGCGTCAGCCCGAAGCCGGGTATGACGGGGGAGATACGACGCGACATAAAAGTCCTTGGTTAAAAAGCATTCCGCTGAACGCACCAATGTGGGAGCGAGCTTGCTCGCGAAGAGGGAGTATCAGTCAACTCTACGTCGTCTGACACTCCGCTTTCGCGAGCAAGCTCGCTCCCACATTTTCCGCGCCTGGCTTCAGGCTTGATGTGTGGCTGAAGTCAGATTACTGCGCCTGATAAATCTGGTCGAACACGCCACCGTCGTTGAAGAATTTCGGTTGCGCGGTTTTCCAGCCGCCGAAGTCTTTGTCGATGGTCACCAGATCGAGTTTCGGGAACTGCTGGGCGTACTTCGCGGCCACGTCCTTGTCACGTGGACGGTAGAAGTTCTTCGCGGCGATTTCCTGACCGGCCGGGCTGTACAGGTGCTTCAGGTAGGCTTCGGCGATCTGCTCGTTGCCCTTCTTCTCGGCGTTCTTGTCGACCACCGCCACTGGCGGCTCGGCGAGGATCGACAGCGAAGGCACGACGATGTCGAACTTGTCGGCACCGCCATCTTCCTTCAGCGCCTGGAACGCCTCGTTTTCCCAGGCCAGCAACACGTCACCCTGACCGTTGTTGACGAAGGTAATGGTAGAACCGCGTGCACCGGTATCGAGGATCGGTACGTGCTTGAACAGGGTCTGCACATATTCTTTGGCTTTGGTTTCGTCACCGCCGTTGGCTTTCAGGCCGTAGGCCCACGCGGCGAGGAAGTTCCAGCGCGCACCGCCGGAGGTTTTCGGGTTCGGGGTAATCACCGAGACGTCGTTCTTGACCAGATCGCCCCAGTCCTTGATGCCTTTCGGGTTGCCCTTGCGTACCAGGAAGACGATGGTCGAGGTGTACGGCGTGCTCGCTTCCGGCAGACGCTTCTGCCAATCGGCGGGCAGGGTCTTGCCGAGTTTGGCGATTTCGTCGATGTCGCCAGCCAGCGCCAGAGTCACGACGTCAGCGCGCAGACCGTCGATCACCGCACGACCCTGCTTGCCCGAACCGCCATGGGATTGCTGGATTTTCACGGTGTCGCCAGCGTGATCTTTCTGCCAGAACTTGATGAATTCAGCGTTGTAGTCCTGATACAGCTCGCGCGTCGGGTCATACGACACGTTGAGCAGTTCGTAATCCTTGGCAACCGCGGAACCGGCAAACACAGCGCTGGCCAAGGCGGCCAAAGCGTAACGGCGAATCGACGACATGGTGAAAGCTCCTGGAATTCTGGTGGTGGCTTTTTCTTATGTATTTCGGAAATCGTGTTGCCGGTTCAAAGATCGCAGCCTTCGGCAGCTCCTACATGAATCCCCCATAGGAGCTGCCGCAGGCTGCGATCTTTTAGCCCGGTTGTTTACCCGGTTGCTGCAAACGGAATTTCTCTTTGCGTTCGATCTGCACGACTTGCGCGTTATGCACAGTGATTTCCACCGCGCCGAAACGCAGATCGCGCAGGGCGCTCTGGATTTCACGCAAGATGGTGCTTTCGTCCTGACCGTCAACGCTGCGAAGGGATGCGCTCATGGTGCTGCTCCTTTGAATGGGATTTGCCTGGCAGTGGGCGGCACTGCGTTCGGCGTAGGAGCAATATAAGAGAGGCACGGATATTCTTAAAAAGACTATTTAAGAATGTTTATATAACTGAAAAACATTATGTGGCGGGGCAAGGGTTTGCGCGTTGGTGGAGCAAAAGATCGCAGCCTTCGGCAGCTCCTACAGGAATCGGTGTAGGAGCTGCCGAAGGCTGCGATCTTTTGATCTTTTAACCAATCACCGGTGTTCTTGCCCAATCAATCTCCTGCGCTTGAACCGGCCGCCCAAACCAATATCCCTGCCCCAGATCACATTCCTGTCCCAACAGAAACGCCGCCTGCTCAACCTGTTCAATACCCTCGGCATGCACCTGCATGCCCATGCTCCGGGCCAGCGCGATGATCACCCGGACAATCGCCGCGTCGTCCTCATCCCACGGCAAACCTGCAACAAATCCCTGATCGATCTTCAGCTTCTGCACCGGCAAACGCTTGAGCCGCAACAGCGACGAATAACCCGTGCCGAAATCATCAATGGCCAGGCGAATCCCCAGCTCACGCAAACGGTGCATCTGCTCCAGCGCCACCTCCGGATCATCCATCACCGCGCTCTCGGTGACTTCCAGCTCCAGGTAAGCCGGATCCAGCCCAGTATCGCGCAGCACCTGCGCCACTTGTTGATACAGCTCACGACGAGCGAACAATCGTGACGAAACATTCACCGCGACAAACGACAGCACGATTCCGGCCTGCTGCCACTGGCACATTTGTCGACACGCCTGCTGCATCACCCAGGCGTCGATTTCGGCGATCAACCCGGTGCGTTCAGCGATCGGAATGAACTCCGCCGGCGAGACCAGACCACGCACCGGATGCTGCCAGCGCACCAACGCTTCGACGCCAATCAGGCGGCTGGTTTTCAAGTCATGCACGGGCTGGTAGTAAACCCGCAGTTCCTGCTGCTCAAGCGCGCGACGCAGCTCGAAAGCGATTTCCACCCGTTGCTGGGCGTGGGCGGTAAGTTCTTCGGTGTACAAGGCGTACCCGTTACGGCCGCTGCTCTTGGCCTTGAACAGCGCCGCGTCGGCATTGCGCAACAGCTGCTCGGCGCTTAGCGCGTCGCTGGGGAACAGGCTGATGCCGAGGCTGGCGTTGATGAACAACTGATTGCCATCAATGCTGAACGGCTCCTTCAACGCATCGAGAATACGTTGCGCCAGCGCTGCTGCCTGCACCGGCTGTGGACAACTCTCTGCCAACACCGCGAACTCGTCGCCACCCAGCCGCGCCAGGGTAATGCCGGGGCCAAACAGTTCTTGCAGGCGCGCCGCTACTGCCTTGAGCAAGCGATCGCCGATGTTATGTCCGAGGCTGTCGTTGATCATTTTGAAGTGATCGAGATCCAGCATCAGCAATGCACAGCCGCGCTTGTGATTTTGCGCCGAGGCCAGCGCCTGTTCGGCGCGGTCGCTGAACAGCAGACGATTGGGCAGATCCGTCAGCGGGTCGTGGTGCGCGAGGTGTTTGAGCTCATGCTCGGAATCCTTGATCGCACTGATATCGGAGAACACCGCGACATAGTGGCTGAGCCGGCCCTGATCATCGTGAATAATCCGAATGGTCTGCCACTGTGGATAAATCTCGCCGCTTTTTCGGCGATTCCAGATTTCACCGCTCCATTCGCCCTGCGACTCAAGGGTGGCAAACATTGCCTGATAGAAACCTGGCGGATGATGGCCGGATTTGAACAGACTCGGCTGCTGCCCAATGACTTCTTCACGCTGATAACCGGTGATCTCCATGAACGCGCGATTGACGTGCACGATCAGCCCATGATGGTTGGTCACCAACACGCCTTCGCGGGTGCAATCAAATACCGCCGCGGCCTGACGCAAGCGTTCGCGATCGACATGGCGCTCGCGCAACCGTGCACCGATTCCGAGAAACGTGCACAAACGCGCTCGCGCAAGAAAAATCAGCCCGGCGCTGAGTGCCGCAAAGAAGTAACCGTTGATCAGTTGCCATCGGGCAAGATCGACGGAGTTATCGAAGAAATTGTTTAATAAATGATCAGTGCCTTGCAGCCAGACAGCGGCAAGCACGAGATAGAGCAGCGCTGCACGCAATGCATCGCGGTAAGTGGCAGGCATTCGGCTGTCCATGTCCCTACAAAAAGGTTGGAATTATAGGTCAAGAAACATCCAGCGACTCTTATCTGAAAGGGCGACTGGTTTTATCTGTGTGCTTGGTGATAATGCAACGGCTGTTTTTATCTTTATCGAGGGCCCTATAGCCTATGTGGTACGAAGGTTTTCTTGGCTTGTCGGCCTGGTCTCTGGTCGCAGTCACCCTGCTGATGACCCACGTGACGATTGTTGCCGTCACGGTCTATCTGCACCGCTACTCGGCCCATCGCTCGTTGGAACTGAATGCCGGCCTGAAGCACTTTTTCCGTTTCTGGCTGTGGCTGACCACGGCGCAGAACACCCGCGAGTGGACCGCCATCCACCGTAAACACCACGCCAAATGCGAAACCGAAGACGACCCGCACAGCCCGGTCATCAAAGGCCTTTCCACCGTGCTGCGTACCGGCGCCGAGCTGTATCGCGCCGAAGCGCAGAACCCGGAAACCCTGCGCATCTACGGCAAGAACTGCCCCGAAGACTGGATCGAACGCAACGTCTACAGCCGTTACCCGCTGCTGGGCGTGGCGATCATGGGCGTTATCGACCTGCTGCTGTTCGGCACCATCGGCATCACCATCTGGGCGATCCAGATGATGTGGATCCCGGTGTGGGCCGCTGGCGTGATCAACGGTCTGGGCCATGCCGTCGGCTACCGCAACTTCGAATGCCGCGACGCGGCGACCAATCTGGTGCCGTGGGGCATCCTGATCGGCGGCGAAGAACTGCACAACAACCATCACACCTACCCTAACTCGGCCAAGTTGTCGGTGAAAAAGTGGGAGTTCGACCTCGGTTGGGCGTGGATCAAAGTCTTCTGCTTCCTGCGTCTGGCCAAGGTTCAGCGTGTAGCGCCGATTGCCCACCGCGTTGAAGGCAAGGGCAGTCTGGACATGGACACTGCCATGGCGATCCTCAACAACCGCTTCCAGATCATGGCCCAGTACCGCAAGTTGGTGATCGGTCCGCTGGTCAAGCAAGAACTGGCCAAGGTCGATCATTCGGTGCGCCACCAGTTCCACCGCGCCAAACGCCTGCTGTCACGGGAAACCAGCCTGCTGGAAGATCGTCACCACCTGCGCATCCAGACCATGCTCGAGCACAGCCAGGCATTGAAGGTAATTTACGAAAAACGCTTGGCCCTGCAGCAGATCTGGGTCAAGACCAGCGCAAATGGCCACGACATGCTCGCCGCCATCAAAGAGTGGATTCACGAGGCAGAAGCCAGTGGCATCCAGTCCTTGCGTGAATTTGCCGACCAGTTGAAAACCTACTCGCTGCGTCCTGCAGCAGTCTGATCGTGGCGAGGGAGCTTGCTCCCGCCCGCTGCGCAGCAGTCGCGAAAACTGACGCCGCGTTTTGACAAACAAAACGCGGCGTCATTAACCGCCCAGCGGAACCCCGCCATCGCTGGGAACTTCGCTAAAAATCGCTTATCTCAAAGACACTTCGCCATCCCGGCGGGCTGTACTGTGGCCGTTGTCGAATTGCGGCACGTCCTTTGAGATCTGTGCCGATGGTCAATAACAACCAAAAAGACTCATCCCTCCCGCAGTGGCCCGAGGCCGCGCAAACCCTCATGGCATTGATGCATGCCCAGGGCGAGGTCGCCCGTTTGAGCGAACGCGAGCAGCTGTTCAGCTCTTTGCTGGTCAGCGTCAACGCCGTGCTTTGGGCGTTCAACTGGGAAACCCGGCAGGTGCTGTATGTCAGCCCCGCCTATGAACGGATTTTCGGTCGCTCCGCCGGCCTGCTGCTGGCCGACTACAACCAGTGGCGCGACAGCATCTACCCCGATGACCTGGAATACGCCGAACGCAGCCTCGCCGAAGTCCTGCACAAAGGCGCGGTGGAGGATCGCGAATACCGCATCATCGCCGCCGACGGCCAGGTGCGCTGGCTCAGCGACAAATGCTTTATCAACCGTCAGGACGAACCCGGTCAGCCGGTGATCATCGTCGGCATCGCCGAGGACATCACCGACAAAAAACAGATGGAAACCGAGCTGCATCGCTTGGCGACCACCGACGTGCTGACGCAAAGCAGCAATCGCCGCCACTTCTTCGAGTGCGCCAACCGTGAGTTCGAAGAGGCGCGTGCGCAGGGTTCCCCTATGGCGTTTTTGCTGCTGGATATCGATGACTTTAAAGTGATCAACGACAGTTACGGCCATCCCGAAGGCGACAACGTGTTGCAGCGGATCGCCGAGTGCGGGCGCGGCTCGTTACGTCGCGGTGATCTGTTCGGGCGGATTGGCGGGGAAGAGTTTGCGGCGGTATTTCCAGGGTGCGCACCGGACATGGCCAAGCAAGTGGCCGAGCGGTTGCAGCAGGAAATTCAGCGTTTGAGTTTCAGCCATGACGGGCAGACGTTTGGCATCACCGTCAGCCAGGGTCTGACCAATCTGACCGATGGCGATGAAAACCTCGACAGCCTGTTCGCCCGGGCGGATGCGGCGATGTATGAGGCCAAACGGCAGGGCAAGAACCGGATTATTTCTGCCTGAGCCCGTCCTCCCGCCCCAACACAAACCAACTGTGGGAGCGAGCCTGCTCGCGAAGGCGTCTTGTCAGTCAACATGTCGCTGAATGACACACCGCTTTCGCGAGCAAGCTCGCTCCCACAGAGTCAGTGCTGATGCAGGTTATTTGCGCATCCGCATCAATTCCGGCAAGCCGATCTTGAGCAACCGCGCCGTGCGGCTCTTCGCCAACTCCTCAACGCCCTCATGCTCGGTCAAGCGGGCCATCTGCGCCGCCATGTTCATCACCAGCGCCTCACGGGAATACACGCCACCGCCGAGCTGGTAGACCGAGGCAATCAGCTCCCGCAATTCCAGCGGCAATCGCCAGCGAGTACGCAACGCCGAACCATAAGCCGCGCCAAACTCAGCCAACGCCTCGCCGACTTCCTCCAGTTCATCCAGCGCCCCGCCGGCCTGCTGCCACTCCTGCAGACAACGCAGCAACGCCAGATCACCCAGCCGATGCAGCATGCCCGCGCAATAGCAGCGCTCCTGATCGAGATCGAGCAGCCGCGCGAGGGTGCGCGCATATTCAGCGGTGTGCAGCGACAAGCCCCAATAACGCTCCGCATAATCCGCCAAACACGGATCACTGAGCCTGGCGCTGCGCTTGAGCGCCAGCCCCAGAATCAGGTTCATGCTCTGCCCGGTGCCCAGACGATGCAGCGCTTGAGCCAGTGTTTGCACCGGTGCGCCATGGTGCTGCGCCGCGCTGTTGGCCGCAGCGATCAACACCGCCGTGATCTGCGGATCGGTTTTGATCTCATCTTCCAGCAGCTTCAGATCGAGGCCATTGGGATTGAGACTGCGCTTCACCGCGACCTGCACATCGGTCATCAACGGCGCGCCGTCGGCCTGCTCACGACGTCGCTCGAGAAACACCGACAAGGTCATGCCCGGCGCCAATGCCGGCACTTCACAGAAAACCTCTTCACCAGCATCGAGCAGCAAACCCTGCAAGCGCTCGGTCAGGCTTTCCATGTTCAACGGTTTGGTCAGATACGCCGTCGGCGCCAACGGAATCGCTTCGCGCACACTGGCGCTGTCGTTGCGGCTGCTCATCAGAATGAACGGCAGCGGCGGATTGCGTTTGCGCTGCCGCACGCTGCGCAACACGCTCAAGCCATCGACGCCGGGTAGCTCCCAATCGACGATGGCCAGGTCATAAGGAATTTCGCTGAGCATCGACAGGGCTTGCTGGCCATCGGCACACAGGTCCAGCCGGGCATCGCAACGCACGTTCAGCAACACTTGTTTGAGCAGGTCGCGAGACCACGGATCAGCCTCGGCGATCAGCACTCGCGGTACGGCGGGTAAATCAACGGCAGTCATGCGCGCTCTCCCTTGCAATGCCTGAACCTTAGCCAATGCTGGCCATTCGATACAGCGCTAAAGCGCCCGATGTGTTTCAAAGGGCATAAAAAAACCCGCCGAAGCGGGTTTTTTGTCGATCAGGTCACACGGGCAGATCAGAGCTCGGAGAAGCACTCTTCGATGATCGCCAGACCTTTGTCCAGTTGCTCGTCCGGCGAAGTCAGCGGTACGAGGACGCGCAGAACGTTGCCGTAGGTGCCGCAGGACAGCAGGATCAGACCCTTGTCGCGCGCCTTGGCCACAACCGACGCTACAGCGGCAGCGTTCGGCTTGTGGCTGTCGCCGTTTTCGAACAGCTCGACCGCGATCATCGCGCCCAGGGCACGGACTTCGCCGATCACCGGGTACTTGGCCTGGATAGCTTTCAGGCCAGTGACCAGACGCTCGCCAACAGCCTTGCAGCGGTCCAGCAGTTGCTCTTCTTCGAACACTTCCATCACTGCCAGTGCAGCGGCGCAAGCGATCGGGCTACCGGCGTAAGTGCCGCCCAGGCCACCCGGGGCGATGGCGTCCATGTATTCGGCCTTGCCGCACACACCGGCCAGCGGGAAGCCGCCTGCGATGGATTTGGCGAAGGTGGTCAGGTCGGCAGCAACGCCCATCTGCTCCATGGCGAAGAAGGTGCCGGTACGGCCAGCGCCAGTCTGTACTTCGTCAGCGATCAGCAGGATGCCGTGCTGGTCGCACAGCGCACGCAGACGCTTCATGAACTCCTTCGGCGCGACGTAGAAGCCACCTTCACCCTGTACAGGCTCGATGATGATCGCGGCGATGTCTTTCGGCTCGGCGTCATTCTTGAAGATGCGCTCGATGGACGCGATCGAATCATCGATGCTCACACCGTGCAGTTCGTTCGGGTAAAGCGCGCGGAAGATGCCGCCTGGCATCAGGCCCATGCCGGCCGAATACGGCACGACTTTACCGGTCAGGCCCAGGGTCATCATGGTGCGACCGTGGTAAGCGCCGGTGAACGCGATCACGCCAGCACGGCCAGTGGCGGCACGGGCGATTTTCACAGCGTTTTCCACAGCTTCGGAACCGGTGGTGACCAGCAGGGTTTTCTTGGTGAAATCACCCGGCACCTTGGCGTTGATCTTTTCGCACAGCTCAACGTACGGCTCGTAAGCCAGTACCTGGAAGCAGGTGTGAGTCAGCTTGTTCAGCTGTTCGGTCACGGCAGCGATGATTTTCGGGTGCACGTGGCCGGTGTTCAGTACCGCGATACCGCCAGCGAAGTCGATGAACTCACGACCTTCAACGTCAGTCACGGTAGCGTTCTTGGCCGATTCAGCGAAGATCGGGTGAATCTGGCCAACACCACGTGGAACAGCTGCGGTACGACGGGCCATCAGTTCAGCGTTAGTCTTGCTCATTACAGTCCTCATTCGCCGCTCATCGGGCGGCGTGGTTCAAGGATTAAGCGGGAGGAATCGACGGTGGCAGCATGCGATGATCGACTGCCACGGCGTTCCTGGCCGCAGAGAAAATTCCGGTTTGAAACGACGCAAAGGGACAGCGCTCTCGTGCCCTTTGCGTTTGCAGCGATCCCTTTCTCGGCTTAGATGCCCAGGCAGAGGTATTTGATTTCCAGATAGTCTTCGATGCCGTACTTGGAGCCTTCACGGCCCAGGCCCGAGGCCTTGATGCCGCCGAACGGCGCGACTTCGTTGGAGATCAGCCCGGTGTTGACGCCAACCATGCCGTATTCCAGCGCTTCAGCGACACGGAACACACGACCGAGGTCGCGAGCGTAGAAGTAGGAGGCCAGACCGAACTCGGTGTCGTTGGACATTGCGATCACTTCGGCTTCGTCTTTGAAGCGGAACAGCGGCGCCAGTGGACCGAAGGTTTCTTCCTTGGCCACAGCAGCATTTTTCGGCACGTTGGTCAGGATGGTCGGCTCGAAGAAGTTGCCTTCCATCGGCTTGCCACCGGCCAGTACGGTGGCGCCTTTGGAGACGGCGTCAGCGATGTGCTCTTGGACCTTGGCCACGGCTTTTTCGTCGATCAGCGGGCCAGTGGTGGTGCCGTCTTCCAGACCGTTGCCGATCTTCAGTTTGGCCACGGCCACTTTCAGCTTCTCGGCGAACGCGTCGTAGACCGAATCCTGAATGTACAGACGGTTGGCGCAGACGCAGGTCTGGCCGTTGTTGCGGTACTTGGAAATGATCGCGCCTTCGACGGCCTTATCCAGGTCCGCGTCGTCGAACACGATGAACGGCGCATTGCCGCCCAACTCAAGCGAGACTTTCTTGATGTCCTTGGCGCATTCCGACATCAGTTGACGACCGATTTCGGTCGAACCGGTGAAAGACAGTTTGCGCACGATCGGGTTGCTGGTCAGCTCGCTGCCGATGTCACCGGCGCTGCCGGACACCACGCTGAACACGCCCGCAGGAATGCCCGCGCGCTGAGCCAGTTCGGCCAGTGCGAATGCAGAGAATGGAGTTTGCGAAGCAGGCTTGAGCACCATGGTGCAACCGGCAGCCAGTGCTGGACCGGCCTTGCGGGTGATCATCGCCGCCGGGAAGTTCCACGGGGTGATTGCGGCGGTCACACCGATTGGCTGCTTGATCACGATCAGGCGCTTGTCTGGCTGATGGCCCGGAATCACGTCACCGTAGATGCGCTTGGCTTCTTCGGCAAACCACTCGATGAACGACGCGGCGTAAACGATTTCGCCCTTGGCTTCGGCCAGCGGCTTGCCCTGTTCGAGGGTCATCAGGCGCGCGAGGTCGTCCTGGTTCTCGATCATCAGTTCGAACCAGCGACGCAGCTTGCCGGCACGCTCTTTGGCGGTCAGGGCACGCCAGGCTGGCAGCGCCTTGTCGGCGGCTTCGATGGCACGGCGGGTTTCGGCAGCGCCCATCTTCGGCACGGTACCGAGGATTTCGCCGGTGGCCGGGTTGTTGACCTTGATCGTCTGACCGTTGTCCGCATCGACCCAAGCGCCATCAATGAAGGCTTGCTGGCGGAACAACAGGGTGTCTTTAAGCTGCATGTCGGCTTTCCTTAACAGCACCGCGGCCTGCGCGGAGCAAATTATGATTGTAGAAAGGCGCCTCGCAAGGCTGCCGTCAGGGAAATCAGTGACCGGGTGTGGCGCATCAACAGTGCACGATTCGAAACACCGGCGCTTCAACGCCCGGTCAACGAGCGTTTGAAATCTCAAACGGATCGTAGGATCAAAGGGGTTAAAGGACAATAGGTCGTTCGAAAAAAAGAACAAAAACGCCGTGTTTGTGGAATTTTTCAGATCAACGAGCCAAAAGCCCTTGCCGCAGCAAAACCTTAGATCAACCCCGCCAAAGCGCCAAGCGAGGGTTTTGCAGGACGTTACCGTTTTATGGAATGCAGCGATTTGCGCCGACACGCGCACTGACAATACCCGCTCAAACCCAGCATGGACGCCCCGAGCCGACCTAGGTATGATGTCGCCCGCTGCACCAGTAGCTCAGCTGGATAGAGTACTGCCCTCCGAAGGCAGGGGTCGTGGGTTCGAATCCCGCCTGGTGCACCATTGATTTGAACGAGAAAGCCCCGGACTGTGATGGTCCGGGGCTTTTTTGTGGACGATGCAAAGAGACTGGGACGACGTCACTCCGTCGTCCAGTCAAACTCATCGTAATCCTCATCGTCGTCTTCTTCCTCCTCAACCTCCTCAAAAACCTCGTCTTCATCAACGAAATCCTCTTCCGACTGGTTAAGCAGAAATTCCTTACGCGTCTCGGTAATCGCTCGCCGCATCTCTTCGCCCTTCTCCGGGCAGTTGAGCAGTTGGGCGATGCGGTCAATTTTTGCTGCCACGTTGTCCTCCAGCGCATCGGCAATGCCTCGATAGTGCGCGTTTTTGCGGGGCAATGCCAAATGGCTGGAGGATCAAGTGGTCATTTTTTCCGCAACTGCTCAAGTCGGGCATCGAGATCGGCGTTCGGGTAGCGTTTGTGCAGGTTGTAGAACAGGCTGTCGGCGGCTTGCGATTGGCCGGATTCGCGCAGGCGCAGGACTTCGCGCAGTTGTGCGTCGAGGCCATTGGCCGGGGCGGTGGCGCGTTTGCTGAGTTTGGTTTCATCGGCGCTGATCGCTTGATCTTGCATCGGCGCGGCCATTTCCATCATCGGCACAGGTGCCGGCATGGCGCCGGCCGGGGCGGACAATCGGTGCAGTTGCGCTGAGTCCGTGTCGGTCATCGGTACGGCAAGTTCGGGGGCTGGGGCGTAGTCGTACTGGCGCAGCGGTCCAGGGGCGCGCTGTACCAGCGACAACATCAGTGCCACGCCGACGAGGCTGGCGAACACGACTTGCCAGCGTGGTTTGCGGCATAGATCCAGCCAGCGTTGCCAAAGGGTTGATTTCGGCGCAGGAGTTTGACGCTGCGCGGCGTCGAGGATGAACGCATCGAGATGCGCTGGCGGTTCAGCGTTGTGCTGTTCGCGCACATGTTTGATCAGCGGATCTTCAGGTGTCTGGCGGGCGTCAGTCATGTCAGTACCTCCTCGGCCAGCAGCCGACGCAGTTTTTGCTGGGCGTAGCGCAAGCGGCTTTTGACGGTTTCCAGCGGCGTTTCGGTGAGGCTGGCGATTTGTCCCAGGTCGAGGTCACCGTGGGCGCGCAGCAGGAACACTTCGCGCTGGTCGGCGGGCAGGGTTTGCAGGGCGCTTTCCAGACGCTGGTTGTCGCGGCTGAGGCTGAACAGTTGCTCGGGATCGTTCGCCTCGTCGCTGACGGCATGTGCTTGTTCATCATAACTGTCGTGCAGCGGTTGCTGGGCGCCATGCTTGCGCCAGTGATCGATCAGGCGATTACGGGCAATCTGGAACAGCCATGTGCGAAATGTCGCCCGGCCTTGTGGCTGACTGCTGCTGCGGATCAGGCTCAGCCAGGTCTCCTGAAATACTTCGTCGGCCAGTTCCGGTTTGCCGCTCAAGCCGAGCAGAAACCGGTACAGACCTTGGCGATGGCGCGCGTACAAGATCTCGAACGCCGCGCCGTCGCCCTCGCGATAACGCGCCAGCAGCGATTCATCGCTGTTGGCGGTTGAGCTGTCTGCCGAAGCAAACAGCTGACTGATGAAGCCTTTCAGACGACTCACTTATTCCATCCGTCGTTCAGTAGCCAGCGCGTTCGAAGCGGTTGAGTTGCGCAAGCTCTGCGCCAGCGCGACCAGTTGCACGAACTCATTGCGCAAGCCGAAGCGATCATCGCCGCGCGCGCCACGGGCCAATGCCTCGGTGTCTTTCAGACTGAAGTCGCCGGTGTAGCGACTGTCCTTGAGTTGCTGGGAGAATGCGGCCACGGCGGCGGCAAAACGCAGATCTTCGCTGGCGGTTGCGACTTGGTTGGCGATCGGCCGTTCGATCAGCAGACTTTTCCCACCTTCGGGACGCTGATAACGCACACGCAGCATCGCCAATTCTCCGCTCTTCGCGGAAACAACCGGTTCCGACTTGGCGTAACGCAGCGGCTCCAACCAGCCCTTTTCACCCGCCGGAACAATTTCGTACAACGCGGTCACCGTATGTCCTACGCCGATTTCACCGGCATCGACTTTGTCATTGCTGAAATCCTCACGCTTCAACGCACGGTTTTCGTAGCCGAGCAGGCGATATTCGCTGACCTGCGCCGGGTTGAACTCCACCTGCAGTTTGACGTTCTGCGCCACCACGGCGAGGGTCGAACTCAACTGATCCACCAGCACTTTGCGCGCCTCGCGCAGGTTGTCGATGTAGGCGTAGTTACCATCGCCAGCGTCGGCCAGTTGTTCCATCAAGTGTTCATTGTAGTTATCCACACCGAAACCCAAGGTCGTCAGCGAAATCCCGGTTTTGCGTTTATCCACAGCCATTTGTTTGAGGCTGTCGAAGTCACTGACGCCGACATTAAAGTCGCCATCGGTGGCCAGGAGGATGCGGTTGATGCCTTTGGGAATGAAGGCCTGCTGCGCCATTTGGTAGGCCAATTCGATGCCTGAAGCGCCGGCGGTCGAACCGCCGGCAGTCAATTGCTCAATGGCTGTACGAATTTTCGCTTTCTCGCGCCCGGAAGTCGGTTCAAGCACCACTCTGGATTCGCCGGCATACACCACCAGTGACACGCGATCCTGATCGCGCAATTGATCGACCAGCAATTTCAGCGTGCTTTTGACCATCGGCAGCCCTTCGCGACGATCCATCGAGCCGGACACGTCGACCAGAAATACCAGATTGGCCGGGGCCAGTTCCGCCACCGCGCGGTCGGAAGCCTTGATGCCGATGCGCAGCAAGCGGGTGTGCGGGTTCCACGGTGAAGCGGCCAGTTCGGTGGTCACGCCGAAGGGCGAGCCATCGCTGGGCAGCGCGTAGTCGTAAGGGAAGTAATTGATCATTTCCTCCAGACGCACCGCGCCTTCCGGCGGCAATCGGCCTTGATTGAGCAGGCGACGGACGTTGGCATAAGCGCCCGTGTCGACGTCAGCACTGAACGTTGAAACCGGCGTTTCGGCAACGCTGTGGATCGGGTTATCGGCCAACGCCTGATACTGCTCGCGCTGCTCGTCGCGATAGCCCTGTGGATAACTTTCACTCAACGGCATCGGCGCACTGCCCGCATTGGGCATCCTGTACAGCGCGCGTTTGGCCATTGAGGTGTCAGCCATGACCGCTTCCTGGCGAACGAGAACTTCGGACTGCGCAGGCGCGGGCACAGCAGCGGAATCGGGCGTGGACGAAGCACCGCAACCGGCGAGCGCCAGCAGCACAGCAACCGCGACAGGACGCAAAAGAGGAAGGGACATAGGGGCTGACCTCGGGATGAAATTGATCATTCATCCACTGAGACGGGCAGCCCCTTCAGTTCGGGTTAAACGCCGCTGAAAATATTTTCAGCGGTGATAACGCCGCACTGCGCTGCTGTTGCGCAGCACATGACCTTTGATTTTTTCCATCAGCTCGGCGCGGGTCAGACCGGCCGGCAAAGCGTCCGGCGCCAGATCCAGTGCGTAGATCTGGATGATGTAGTGGTGCGCACTGTCACCCACTGGCGGGCAAGGCCCCATGTAATGCGTGTTGCCCTTGCTGTTGGTGCCGCCAACGCCTTCGAACGCGGATTTGGCCCCGACACCTGCCGCAATCTGGCGCGTGGTGGACTTGATGCCGTAATGAATCCAGTGATCGACGCCCAGGCCTTTCTGGCCGTCCGGATCGTGCATGACGATCGCATAACTCTGGGTGCCGGCAGGCCCTGCGTTCCAGCTCAGGGCCGGTGACTGGTTCTTGCCGCCACAACCGGGCGCATCGCTCGCCGCTGCCGAGGTGAACAGGCGGTTATCGGAAACACCCGGAATGCTCAGGGTGAAACGCTCTTGGGCCTGCGCCGGAAACTGCACGCAAAGGGTGACGGCGAGTGCCGCCAGCCAGGGGTTGAGAGAGGTCAATCGGGTCATTCCGGGAGCACCTTGTGCAGTGGGGCCGTGTTCGGCCTGCAAACTATAGCCGTACCGTTCGTGCCGTGGCAGTAGCAAATGGCTGAACCTCGCACTACGACGCAAACTCACAAGAGAAATGCCCCGCGAGGAAGCCGCCCATGTCCCTGCACCGCGTCGCCCGTATTGCCGATGTCCCTGAAGACCGTGGCCTGCAAGTTGAAATCGGTGAATGCAAGATTGTGCTGCTGCGCGCCGCTGGGCAATTACGCGCATTTCAAGGCGAATGCCCACATGCCGGGGCGCCGCTGGCTGACGGTGCCTTGTGTCACGGGCGCCTGATCTGCCCGTGGCACAAGGCTGCGTTTCGCGCAGAAGACGGCGCACTGTGCGAGCCACCGGCGCTCGACAGCCTCAAACGTTATCCGCTGGAACTGCGTGGCGATGAGGTCTGGGTCGATGATCAGCCGTTGGCGGATCCGCATACCCCTCCGGCGGATGATTCGCGCACGTTCGTGATCGTCGGCGCGGGTGCGGCCGGTACCGCGTGTGCGGCAGCGCTGCGGGAAAAAGGTTTTGGTGGCCGCATCGTGATGATTGATCGCGAGGCAGATGCCGGTTACGACCGCACGGTGCTGAGCAAATTTGTTCTCGCAGGGGAAATGCCCCCCGAGGAAACCCCTCCGCTGCGAGATGAAGCTTTTTATAAAGAGCAGCGTATTGAGCGACTGGAAAACGAAATCACCTCGCTCGACGCCTCAAGCAGGGTTTTGCACCTCAGCGATGGCCAGATCTTGCGCTACGACGCGGCCGTGCTGGCCACTGGCGGTGAGCCCAACCCGCTGAAGTTACCCGGAGCCGATCTTCCGCAGGTGTTCGTGCTGCGCTCAAAAGCCCAGGCCGAACAGATCATGAAAGCGGCCAGCCCCGATCAACGCGCCGTGATCATCGGTGACAGCTTCATCGCCCTCGAATGCGCCTCGGCCCTGCGCCAGCATGGCCTCGACGTCACGGTGCTGGCTCGCCACGCGATTCCCTTCGCCGCGCAATTCGGCGAGGCCGTGGGCAAAGCCATCCGCGCTTTGCACGAGGAAAACGGCGTGAAGTTCATCAGCGAGCACGAGGCCACAGAGATTATCGGTGAGGGCAAGGTCGAAGCGGTGCTGCTGGACAATGGTCTGCGGCTTTCTGCGGATCTGGTATTGGTCGGGATCGGTGTACAACCAGCCACCGAGGCTTTCGCCTCACTGCCGAGGGAAAAGGATCAGTCATTGCGCGTCGATGACCGCATGCGCCTGAGCGAAAGCCTATGGGCCATCGGCGATATCGCTACGTTTCCGCTCCACGGCCAGCCGCAACGTATCGAGCACTGGCGCCTGGCTCAGCAACACGCACGCATCGCC
The DNA here is from genome assembly GCF_013363935.1 of Pseudomonas sp. 43A. Lineage (NCBI taxonomy): Bacteria > Pseudomonadati > Pseudomonadota > Gammaproteobacteria > Pseudomonadales > Pseudomonadaceae > Pseudomonas > Pseudomonas sp. 43A. Next base: position 455,123 of record NZ_CP054880.1, on the reverse strand, counting down.
GCTGCCAACATGCTCGGTGGCGACGAACATTACCTCGACGTGCCGTTCTTCTGGACCTGGCATTTCGGCAAGAACTACGACTACCTGGGCCACGCCGAGCATTGGGATGAGGTGGAGTTTCGCGGCGAGCCTGAACATCCGCCATTTATTGGTCTGTTTGGCAGAAACGGCATTCTGGTCGCTGCAGTCGCCTGCGAGAAGGAACGGGCGATGGCGCTGCTGGCCGAGCGCATGAAGCAACCGCTGGCTATGGAAGAGGCCTGGACATTGATCCGCGATTGAAAAAACCGTGCAGGAGCTGCCGAAGGCTGCGATCTGTTGATCTTTAAGTTCAAAAGATCGCAGCCTTTGGCAGCTCCTACACGGGGTTCACCATTCAGGTAATACGATTCACCGGTTCGCGATTATCGTCATCCTCGGCATGCAGAAAGATCACCCGGGGATTCTCCAGCGGTGCCAGCGGCGGTGGCAGTTCCTGCTGCCGAACCGGCCAGAAGTGCGTCACCACATGGCTGATGTCACCTTCCTGATCGTTGTGAATGGTCATAACCCCGGGTGTGCGCAGCTTCTGAAAGCGCTCATCGCAGAGTTTGAAACTCTTGCTCAGCCCTTCATCGTCGATCACCGGCGACGGCAACCGACGCTGGGCGAAGCTGCGGCTTTTGCGCTGTTGATAGCGCGCCCAGGAAATCAGAATCACCGCGTTGACCAAGGCAATCCACAGATAAATCTGCAGGGTGCCCAGCGCGTCGAACGCCGATTTATCGATCAGCGGCCCGCCCGCGTGAGTTTCGATCAGCGGCCACAAGCCACGGATCAGCAGAAACAGCAGGCCAACCCACGCCACAACGGTAAGAATCACATCGACCACGACCAGGAACGGCCGCTGGCGGGTCCGGATGATTTTCATTTGATGACCTCCTCTTCGTCGTCGCCAATCGGTTTGATACCCCGGTCGGGACTGACCCAACGCGCACGTTTCTGATGTTGGCCGAACAGCACTTTCGGGAAGCTGACCAGCGTGGTCAGCAAACTGACAAACCAGAATGCAATCGGGTACCAGACCACCCAGAACATGGTCTTGCCCAACCCAGGCTCGTAGCGGCGGTCGATGATGATGCTGACGGCGAACTGCACCAGGCAGACGAAGGCCAACAGCAACCCGGTAAACGCCGGCGGCATCAGGTGATCTACCGCGATGGCTTCCGGCATGACCACGAACTTGCCGACGCCCCAGAAAATCACCGACAACAGGAAGGTGAATGCCCACCCGGTCGACAGGCAGTATTCGAACAGTAGCGGCCACAGGTAACGATGGCGGTACTGCCAGATGCCACGGATGTTCTTGAACAGCACTTCGGCACCGCCCTGCGCCCAGCGCAGTCGTTGCTTCCACAGACCGCCGAGGGTTTCCGGCATGAGGATCCAGCACAGCGCGCGCGGCTCGTAGAAGATGCTCCAGTGGTCGAGTTGCAGCTTCCAGCTGATATCGATGTCTTCGGTGATCATGTCCGGGCTCCAGTAACCGACGCGGTTCAGCGCGGTACGGCGGAACGCGACGATCACGCCGGAGACGGTAAAGATCCGCCCGAACACCCGTTGCGTGCGTTTGATCAGGCCGATGATCGAGGAGAACTCACCGACCTGAACCCGCCCGACCAGCGTCGAACGCGTGCGAATCCGAGGGTTGCCGGTCACCGCGCCAAGGCGTGCGTTATCCAGCATCGGTGCGACCAGATACGCCGCCGTGTTCGGTGCCAGCAGCGCATCACCGTCAATGCACACCAGATACTCACTGCGCGCAGCGATCGCCCCCATTCGCAAGGCCACAGCTTTGCCTTGGTTCTCCGCGAGATGCAGCACGCGCAGACGTGGATCTTCCTTGGCCAGCGCATCGAGCACTTCGGCGGTGTTGTCCTTGGAGCCGTCGTTGATCGCAATGACTTCGATGTTCGGGTAATGCTGGGCCAGCGCCGCGTGGATCGTATCGGCGGCGTTGTCGCCTTCGTTGTAGCAAGGGATCAGGATCGAGATCAGCGGCTCGCCTTCCAGTGGCGGCGGCAGGGTGTCGTCCTGCCACGGCCAGTGGCGCTCCCAGTGCAGCCAGAAATACAGGCCACCGGCAATCCACAACCCGGACATGAACAGCGGGTAGAAGAACACGAAGTCCATCAGGAACTGCCCGGTGACCAGGAAGATCAGGCCCAGCGGCACGCCGAGGACGAGCGCCAGAACAAGCAGGGCTAACAGTCTATCCAGCATGTTATGGATTCCATTTGTTGGAGAGTGCAGGCCTTACGGTTTTCAGGTCCGGCAGGTTGTCGAGGAAGTTGTCCGGGTAGTAACCGAAACTGGTCGCGCCCTGACGCTTGAGACGGCCCATCCAGTCCGCCAGATGCGCACCGTCGATGTCGGCCTGATCCTTTTTCGTCCAGTCCCGTGCCTGCAATTCGAACACCGTGCGGTTCAGGGCTCCGGGGCGCTTGCTGACGGTTTGCACCAAGGTTTCCAGCCACGGGCCGGACTCGGCCTGGGTCTGTTTTTCCATGAGCGGCATGGCCATCGGCGCCGTCCAGTCGTAGGTCACGAGGAAGTCGTCGAGGTTCTGTGCGTACCATGCTTCGCTCTCGGGATTGAGCATCGGCTCGGCGAAGATGTTGCGCGCGGTCAGCACCTGCGGGCCACGAATCGCGCGGACTTTGGCGGTGAGCTCGTTGGTGAAGTCGATGAGGTATTTGCTCTTGAAGCGCGTCCAGCGCTGCATCGCTGCAGGATCATCGCGCAGCGCGGCAATCGAACCCGGCAAACCGTGGGCGGCGTAGGCTTTCAAGGCTTCGGGGCTGGCGTCTTCAAAGTCTGAAAGCACCGCATCATCGTGATAGAGGATGCCGTCGACCGAGGTCAGCCGCGCCACGTCCTCGTAGATTTCGCCGATGATCCGCCGCACCTCCGGATCGAACGGTGACAGGCGTTGGTACTGATCCGGATCGATTGCGGTGGTGCCGGTTTTCGGATCCCAGCGCGTGACACGCGGCAGCTTCGCATCAAGGCCGAAACTCAGCACCGGCATCCACGCAAACACCTTCACATTGGCGCGAGTACGCAGTTGCCAGGCCACGCGGTCGAAAATATCCGCACGTACCGGCAAGTGACGGTTGGGAAAGTACAGCGAGTGCACCAGACCATCGCCCTGCGGATCGGCAAAGGCTTGCAGGAACACCGTGTTGGCGCCCATGTCGGCCATGCGCTGCACCAGTTTTCCGAGGTTGATGTCCTGTTGTGCCGGATCCGGGTCGTAGACGTTGTCCAGATCAACGTGCACCACACGCATGACGAAATCCGACTGCACGTCGACGATGCTATTGGAGAAAACCTCGCCGTCGGGATCGGAGGCAACCAGGAAGCGCGGGCTGCTCATCAGGTTGTCGAGGGCGTCGAGACCGTCGTCCAGCGTCAGGGCCATTTCGTAGCCCTCCTCACCGACCACGGTCAGCGATGTGCCATCCGCCGCACCATACGGCCAGACCCAGACGCGTGGTTTCTTGCCGGTGACCTTGCGGATTTTTTCCGAGATGTTGTTCACGTCGGTGCGAATCCGTGCCTGGAAATCGGCCTCGGACTCATAACGTTTGGTCACCGGGTCATAGCGCCGGGTCGCAGCAGCAGGCTGCAGGTTGCCCTGCGGGTTGGCCAGGATCCCTTTGTGGTTGGCGTCGGTGTGCGCGGCAATTTCCACCAGGCCGGATTGCGAGATTTCGCGCACCTGATCCCAGGTCAGGAAGTCGGAACGCGCACGCGGCGCACCGGCAAAATCCACCGGTTGATTGAGCGGCGTGTCGATCCAGACGCCGACCGGGGCCAGCAAGGCGTGCCAGTTGTAGGCGCGCAGCACAGGCAGCACGCGAGTATAGAAGCTCGCATAACCGTCGTCGAAACTGAGCAGGATCGCTTTCGCCGGCAGCTCCGGGCCGCCCTTGCGCGCGGCCATGATCTGGTCGACGGTCACCGGTTTGTAGCCGTTCTCGCGCAACCAGGCGAGCTGCTCGATCATGCGCTCGGTGCGCACCGCCACCACGGCCTGATCGGGATCGCGGTCTTCAACATCGTGATAGGCGATACCGAGCACGTGATTTTTCGGCCACGGTTTTTCACTGGCCGCCAGCGGACGCTCGGACGGCGGCGCGAAGGCCGGAGCTTGCTGGGCGCAGGCGCTGACCAGCAGCGCTCCCAGCAGAAGGATGAAACGCGAAATCAAAGGCATCTTCAAACTCTTCTAGAAGCGGAAAGTGAGGTCGACGAGCAGACGCAGATCGGTTTCCCGATCACCGTCGTAAGGCCGGTTGATCACACTGAACAAGCCGCCCACCTCGAACACGTCGTTCCAGGCATAACGCTGGCCGTAACCGAGCAACGCCATGCCGCCAGTGCCGTGATCACGCTGGCTGTACGTGCCCGCGCCGGCCTGGAATTGTTGGCTCCAGGAGGTTTCGTAGCGGTGGTAGAGCACGTGATTGACGTTGACCAGCGGCATCACGCTGAAGTCGGATTTGGGGTTGAAGTACGGCACGTCATCGGACTTGGAGTTGTGGCTGGTGCCGACTTCCAGACCCGCATCGACCTGCACGTTCGGCGCGCTGTAGACGCCCTCGCGACCGGTGAGCAAGGCTTCGACGCGGTTGTTGCCGTCGCTGAAATGCGACGGGCTGACGGACAGTTTCCACTCGCGGCTTTCGTTGGCGCGCCAGCGGAGGAAACCGCTGCCGCCGTTGGCCTTGATGTCGCTGTTGAGTGCGCGCAACGGCGTCTCGGCCGAGAGGTATTCGAGGCTGCCGCCGTACTGCCAGTGGTCGTTGATGTCGCGGGCGATCGCCAGACGCGCGCCCTGTTTGTCGCCAAAACCGTAATCGTGATTGGACACTTCGGCTTCAAGCGTCATGTCACGAGTGCGGCGTTCCAAACCGACACGCTGGAAGCGATGATTGCCAGTGCCTTCGGCAAAGTCACCGGTGGCATAACCGGCCCCGGCAAACACGCGCCAGTCTTCATCGATCGGCGGGCTGTACAAGGTGGTCTGGATGCCAAAGTCGCGGCTGCCGCTGACGGCGCCGGCATCGCCACTGCCGCCACCATTGGCCTTGCCGCCATAGGCTTCGACGCGCAGTTCCGACATGTCATGGACTTCGCGCTCGCGAGCCAGACGCTGCACCTGGCGGTTATCCGGATAGCGTGCGACGACATCGTCGGTCAGCGCATCCATTTGCCGCCATTCCTGCAATTCCATGGCCGTGTGGGCCTGGCCGATTTCCAGGCCCATGGCGCGCGGCACCATGCTCTCGGTTTCCTTGAGCTGGATTTCCGCGCGGCGCGGCCATTGCCGCGCCAGATACAGGTCGGCCTGAGCCAGACGCAGGCCGACATTGCCGGGCGCCTGATCGACCAGCGTTTGCAAGCGTTCTTCGCCGTGGGGCAGGTCGGAACCATAGGTCCCGGCTTGCGCGGCCAACTGCTGGGCGTCCATCCATTCATGGTTGGGGTTGCCGATGGGCAAACCTTTGAGTTCGACACGCGGACGCTGGGACTTGGCGGCGTCCTCGGCGACTTTGCGCGCTTCATCGGCGCGGTCGCTTTCCAGCAATGCGTAATACAGCGCGGTAGTGTCTTCGAGACGATCACCGACATCAGCGTCCGGCGCCGACAGCACCTGGCGATACAAGTCCGTGGCGATTTCCGGTTCACGCTGATCCAGATACGACGCCGCTACCCAGCGCAACGCGTAGGTTGGAACCTTCACGCCCTCGGCTTGCAGCTTCTGGTACTCGGTGATGACGTCGGCGGTGCGTGCGCGGGCCTTGAGCGCCCCCATGCGGTCAATGCGCCAGCGAATCACGTCGTCGTGGGCGGTCGAGTCGGGCGTCCAGGTGGCGAGCAGCTTGTCGTAATCGGCCAGCGCGCGATCGGTGATGACGTAGCGCTCTTTTTCACTGCGAGTAGCGAGCTCGGCGAGACGCACACGCTCGGCGGCCAGATCACCTTCGAGGCGACGCAACGTGACCGGATCGATCAGGCCCGGACGCTGATTGGCCAGACGCAGCGCCGGTTCCGGCAGACGCGCCTTTTGCAGAGCGACCACGTATTCACGGGCGACTTCCGGTTTGCTGCTGGCACGTTTGAAGGCTTGATCGTATTCGAACAGGGCGTCGTACTGTTTGCCGGCGCGGGTTAACGCGTAGCCCAGCGCCAGACGGCGGGAAGGATCATCAGGCTTGGCCACCACCAGCGCTTTGGCACGAGTCACCGCTTCGTCGGGTTTGCCGGCGTCAGCCTGGGTCAGGGCCAGGCCCAGTTGCAGGTCGGCGTTATCCGGCTCCAGCGCCAGGGCCTTGTTGTAGACCTGCGTGGCTTGATCCCAGCGTTTGAGGTTGCGATAGGCGCGGGCGGTGGCGGTCAGCGCCTGAACCGGCAGGACGCGATCGCGGCCCTGGGTTTCATAAACCTGCACCACTTCGGCATCGAGGCCGGCCCAACTGGCGATTTGCAGGTGATCGCTGATCTGCCCGATCGTCGACTGACCCGGTGGCACCTGACGCAAAACCGTCAGCGCCGGCGTGGTTTGCCCGGCACGGGCGTCGCGCACCATCTGATCGTAGGGTGTGTCGGCAAACGCCATCGCCGGCCAGAGCAACTGGCTGCACAGCGCGACTCGGAACAAAGGGCGTAAACCACGATGTAATACAGGAACATCAATACGCGGCATTCGTCAGCATCCTTACATGGCCAGCCGGGTCGCAATGCCCTCCTTGCCCATTCGTAACGGTGGCCGCCAATGCACATTCAACGGCCAAGCTTAGTCAGGCAGTCTTGCACGCAAGCGTGGACCAATCTTCGGAACACAATAATTGTTCAGAATCGTGCTGGCGGCTCAGCCAGCACACCGAAAACCCGAACGCCAGACAGCAAAACGCCCGGCGTCTGTGCGATACAGAGGCCGGGCGTTGCTATTTAAAGCGCAGGATTACTGCACTTGCGTGACGCCTGCGAACTTGCTCATCAGGAAGCCGACGAACTGCTCGACGGTCATCTTCTGGCCGTTGAATTCGACCTGATTAGCGGCGTAATGCAGCTTGGTCACGACGTTGGTGCCGTCGACGACGGCCAACTGCGAACCGACCGCCATGCCGGCGAACATGTCGGCGGCTTCCTTGGACTGATCGACAATAGCCTTGGCATCGGTCTGACCGTCGAGTTGCGCCTGCACGCTGAGCAGATCAACCAGCATCGGCTTGGACACCTGGATATTCAGGTCAAGCAGTGCAATCAGTTGTTTGCCCAGTTGATCCGGCGGCAAGTCCAACGATTGCGGCTTGGTCAGGTCGATCACCAGATTGGCCTTGCTCTCGCCGTTGGCGGTGTTGAACGAGAGGTTTTCCAGCGCGAACTGTGGGCCGGCGGCCAGCAGTTTTTGCAGATCGGCTTTGACCTGCGCATTTTCCGCTTCGGTCAGGTTCAGCTCTGGCGCTGGCAGGCCTTGGGCTGCTGCCTCGGCGGCGGCTTTTTCGTATGGCTGCAATTTGGTCTGGTAGATCTGCATCAGCGACATGGTCGACGGGATGTCGAGGTTTTTCAGGCTCATGGCCATATTGGCCGAGCCGATTTTCTTGTCGTTGAGGCTGACTTCGCCAACCTTATAGTCAGCACGACCCGAGGCATTGCTGCCATTTTCTTCGGTGAGGTTCTTCATTTCGAAGTTCTTCACGCCGAGCACCGATTGCTTGGTGCCGAAGGTGGTTTTGCTGTTGGTCAGCACCAGGGTGTTTTCCCCGGTGTAGTAGCCGTAGCTGCTCTTGGCGAGGTTGCTGGCCAGGGTCAGACCGTTGAGTTCGACCTGCACCGGCGCTTGGTCTTCAGCCACGGTGACCAGTTTCAGGTTGTCCATGTAGCCGTCCGCCTTGACCTTCTGCGCTTTGGCATTAGCGGAGATGTTCATGGTCAGGCCGGAAAATTTCAGACTCGATTGCTCATCCAGCGCGGTTTCGAACGGCAGCAGGTCGAGAGTGCTGGTAGTGGACTCGTCATAGCCGATGCTGGTCACGCCTTTGAGCGGCGCAGCGCCCTTGGTGGCGGCGAACCATTTTTCGGTGGCCGGATTCTTTTCCAGCTCATAGTTGCTGGTGGCCATGACCGGCAGCCATTTCAGCGACACCAGACGCGAGAACGGCAACGGACCATGCTCGATGTGGTCGACGAACAGCAATTCGACCGGCTTGTCGCCAAACATCTCGCCTTCACCCTTGAGGCGATAGTGCGCGGTGCTGGTGAAGGTATGGCGTTCCAGCGACACCAACTCCAGCGACGCGGTGCCGTTGGAGCCGGCCATCGCGGTTTGCAGCTCTTGGTTGGCATTGCTGACGGCGTTGTTCAACACGCCTTCGATCTTGGTCCCGGTGTACCAGGCCCCGCCTGCGCTGATCGCGCCGATGGCAACAACAATTCCGAGGAGCACGCCTGCTGATTTATTCATGAATGACCTGATCGATTTCCGTGGCTGTGAGTGTGGTCGTCTTCCCTGAACCCGTGACCGGGTCGCGGCTCGACTGCGCTGAATTCAGCGGTGGAGATTAGCACCGGGCGCGTGAGCTGGCCCAATGTTTAAAGGTTAAAGAGTGTCTATGGGGGGAATGGACAATCGCTAGGCTGGAAGAGTTTCGCTGTTTTTTAGGGCGCTATCGCGAGCAGGCTCACTCCTACAGGGAAACGCATTCCAAATGTAGGAGTGAGCCTGCTCGCGATGAGGCCGGTCGATTCAGCGAGATTCAGGAATACTGAACCTCAATCTCATCCAGTTGATGATCAAAGCTTTTCAGCCGCGCGGTCCAGGTATACACCAGCACTTCAAAGTCCCGATCGATCACCGCCCCGCCCGGCCCATCGGCGCGCGGATCGCAGAAATCCAGTTGATAGCGCTCACGGGCCATGGCCGTGGCGACATCGGACAGTTCACGGGCATTGTTGAGCCAGTGCCAGCCCTCGCCATCAATCTGCTTGTCGAGCTCCAGGCACTGTTTTTTCAGCGCTTCGAGGCTTTTTTCCAGCGGCGTGCCGGTGAGTTCGCCCATGACTTCGGCGAAGGTTCGCCCCGGTTGCCAGTAACTGCCCCAGAAATACCGGTCGAACACGGTTTCGACCCGGCGCAGGGCGACCTTGGTGTCCCAGATCAGAACGAGGGTTTTGCCCTGTTCAAGCTGACGTTTCTTCACCCGCTGCACCTGGAGCGACGCCCAGGCGACCACGACGATTGCCATGACCGCAATCAGCGCGACGGCGCTGTCGAGGAAAACCATGGCCTTGTCGATCTGGTGGGCCAGCATGATGCCGTAGAAATAGGTGGCCGAAAGCAGCACCAGCGCTGCAAGGGCGCACCAGAAGCCGAGAGCGTAAGGGTTTTTCATTATTGGTTTCCCCTAGACCAGCGCTAGCAATGTGCGCTGGAAGGGTGCTTTGCACGGGCCGCCCTTCCAACACTTCAAAGCATAGCAACGGCCTCAGGGTTTGCTGGGGCTTGCAGCGTTCGTTCGTCCGCTTTCCCAACCGCCGCCCAAGGCAAGGAACAAATCGATCTGGCTCATCGCAACCTGGGTGTTGGCGGCGGCCAGTTGCGCGGTGACATCGGTGTAGGTCCGGGTCGCTTGCAGGTCGGCGAGAAACGACTCGCGGCCGGCCTGGAAGAAGCGGTGGGTCTGGTCTGCTGCCAGTTTCGCCGACTGCTCGGCGTCGGCCAGCGCATCGCGGCGCTGCAACAGGGCGCTGTATTGGGCCAGACCGGTCTGGGTTTCGCGAATGGCGTTGAGCACCACGCCGTCGAAGTGCGCCAGTGCGCCTTGGGTCGCCGCTTCTGCCTCGCGGATTCGCGCACGAGCGCCGTTGGTCGGCACCTTCCAGCTCAGCGACGGGCCAAAGCCCCAGCGGTTGGTCGACGGATCACCCAAGTCATCGATAAGACCAACAGTGCCGATGGTCGCGCCGATACTGATGTCCGGATACAACTCGCCAGTGGCGACGCCGATCCCGGCGGTCGAAGCGGCCAGACGACGTTCGGCCTGGCGAATGTCCGGGCGACGTTTGAGCAGCGCAGCACCATCACCGACTGGCACCAATTGGGCGATTTTCGGCAACTCGGCGCAGGTCGCGGTACCGGCGGGCAACTGATCAACCGGTTTCGCCAGCAACATCGACAAACGGAACAGCCCGGCCTGACGCGCGGCTTCATAACGCGGCAAGTCGGCGCGCAGGGATTTGAACTGGGTTTGCGAACGGGTGACCTGGGTTTCGTCACCACGACCGGCGTCACGCAGTCGCTGGATCAGCGTGGTGCTTTGCGACTGCAGGTCCAGGGAATGCTCGGCGATTTCCCGTTCTTCGTTGGCCGCGCAGACTTGGGTGTAAGCACGCACGACGTCTGCCACCAAGGTGATCCGCGCCGTGTCTGCCGCGGCCTGGGTCGCGTCGGCATTGGCCTTCGCGCCCTCGATGCCACGCTGCAAGGTGCCCCACAGATCGAACTGATAAGAAGCGCTGATGCCGATGTCGCCGACGTTATCGACCGGGACTTTTTCCGGCAGCAAGAATGCCTGACCAGACTCTTGCAAACGCTGCGCGCCCATCTTCACACCTGCGCTCCAGCCACCCGCTGCTTCGGCCTCATCGACCTGAGCCCGCGCCCGTTGCAGGTTCGCCGCCGCCACGCGCAGATCGGTGTTGGAGGCCATGGCCTGCTGCACCAGTTGATCCAGCCGCGCATCCTTATAAAGACGCCACCAATCCGCCGGCACCGGCGCCGAGACCACCGGTTTTCCGGCAACCGCCAGCTCACCCTGAAAATCCTTGCGCTGAACCGCCGCATCCTCAGGCACCTGATAGTCCGGCCCGACCATCTGACAGGCCGAGAGCATCACGCCCAACCCGGCGATCATCAGCGCCCTGCTCATTGCGCGGGCTCCTGTTTACGCTCGTCGCGTGGCTGATCGTCGATGATCGAAACGGTGGCAGTGCGCCCGGCGATCATGCGGAAATCTTCCGGCACATCATCAAAGGCAATCCGCACCGGAATCCGCTGTGCCAGCCGCACCCAGCTGAACGCCGGGTTGACATTCGGCAGCAAATTGCTGCCACTGCTGCGGTCGCGGTCTTCGATACCGGCAACGATGCTTTCGACATGCCCGCGCAGCTTGGCGCGGTCACCGATCACGCGGATATCCACCGACTGGCCGACATGAATGCCGTCAAGTTTGGTCTCTTCGAAGTAGCCGTCGATATGGAACGAGTTGCTGTCGACCACCGACAACACCGGACGTCCGGCGGTGACGAATTCCTGCGGACGCGGCGCGCGGTCGTTGACATAGCCGTCCACCGGGCTGCGAATCACTGAGCGGTCGAGGTTGAGCTGAGCGCTGTCCACCGTGACCATGGCTTCGGCCAGCGCCGATTGCGCGCGGGCGACCTTCGACTGGCTTTCTTCCAGTTGCTCGGCCGGCACCAGATTGCCGAGGCCACGGTTACGCTTGGCTTCACGCTGGGCCTGAGCGAGGGTTTCTTCGCGATCAGCCACAGCCGCTTTGGCCTGACGCAAGGCCAGTTTGAAGCGATCCTGGTCGATGCTGAACAGCACCTGGCCGCGCTTGATCAACTGGTTGTCTTTCACTTCAACCTGCTGGATCAACCCGGACACATCCGGGGCGATCTGGATAATGTCAGCGCGAATGTGGCCGTCGCGGGTCCATGGCGCAAACATGTAATACATCACCATGCGCCAGACGAGGACAACGGCAAAAGTCACGATCAGCAGGGTCAGTACCACGCGACCGATGGTCAAAAACGGTTTTTTCATGTCATCAGGTATCGACTGAGTGAGTCCACGCCGTACAGAAGTACCGCGTAGAGCGCCACGTTGAACAATGCCCGGTGCCAGACCAGACGGTAAAAGTGCACGCGCGTAAGCACGGCATGCACCAGCAAAAACAGCACATAAGTGATGCCCATCAACACCAGCAGGGTCGGCAGGAAAATGCCGCTGATGTCCAGATCACCGATCATAGGGGCGCTCCATCGGGCAGCGGTTCTTCGGAGTCGGCACTGGAGACGAATTCGACGCCGGGCAACAACGCCAGACGCAAACCGCTCAAGGCGTGCAACAGGTTCAGACGGGTTTCATCGTCGCCGTGGCCATTGAGTGCGCGACGGGTACGGTCGAGGGTCATCAACAACGGCGCTGGCGCCGGCAAGCGTTCGCCGGCCTTGAGGCAGGCGCGGAAATACTCGCCGACTTCACTGACCACTTGCTGCAACAGCGCGTTCGGCGCACCCGTCACCCGTGGGGTATAGGCGAGTAAATCGAGCAGGTTCAGGCCGACGCGCACTTCGCGCATCGCGATGCCGGTGTCCTGGCCGGTGAGGGCCAGACGCGGCAAGTGCTGCATCAGTCGATCGAGCAACTGCACGCCCAATTTGCGGTGTTCGGCAAGGTTGGCCGGTTCGGTCATGTGGACGATGTCTTTCCAGCTGAAGCGGGTCAGGCGTTTGGCCGCCAGTTCGGCGCCGAACGGGCGTGCGACCAGCGTCCAGATAAACGCGAACAACAGCCCTAACGGACCCGCCAGGTTGGAGTTCACGAAGGCAAAAAAGTCCGCGTCATAAGCCCCCTGAATACTGATGAACGAGGAGGTGTTGACCAGCGTCAGCAGCATGCCGAGGAAGAACCGCGGCTGTACCGTCAACGTGCCGACGCAGATGAACGGGATGGAAAAGGCCAGCACCAGCATCGGGAAATCATGCAGGTTGGGCAGAATCAAAAACAGATAAAGGCTGGCGAACAACACCGACATACCGGTCCAGAAAAAGAACCGGTAAATCTGCGGTGCCGGGTCGTCCATCGAGGCAAAAAAGCTACAGGCCACCGCGGCGAGAATCACCGCGCTGCCGCCGTCCGGCCAGCCGAGCAGAATCCACAGCACCGAGGCGGTAATGATCGCCAGAACGGTCGAGGCCGCCGAGTAGAGCATCAGCCCTCGATCGATAAACGGTGTCAGCCGACCTAGGCGCCAGTGGCGATAGACCGCGCGCCAGCTGTCCTGGCGCTCGCAGAGAATCGCGTCCTGCAGACTGCGGCAGTCCTGCCATAAATCGATGAATTCGCCGAGGCGATAAATCGAGTTGGAGAACAGCAGTTGTTTGCGGTCTTCCAGTGCTTCGGCACTCGGTTGCAGGGCTTCGAGCTGATCTTTCAGCGCTTGCCAGCGGTCGAGATCGGCGTCCTGATGAGCGAGCCATTCGCGGGTCGCGGCCAGCAGCGGCTCGAACTTTTCCACCAGTTCCGGCGTGCGCCGCTCGAGGGCATAGAGCGAATCTTCCAGCGCATCGATCACCGGTAATAGATGAATCATTCGCCCGCGCAGTTCTTTGGTGTTGCGCACGGTTTGCGGTAGTGCGCCTTCGTGGGGCAACTGGCCGATCATCAATTCGAGACTGTTGAAGTTGGCAACCATGGCCATGCGCAGCGCAGTGACTTCTTCGGGCTGCACGTCGCGGCTGAGGAATTTCAGGCTATAGGTCGTTGCGTCGGCGAACCACTTGCTCACGGCATCGTTGAACACCGGGGCCAGACGGCGTGGCCAGAACATCGCGCCGACCACGGCGGCAACGGCGATGCCGAGGAAAATCTCTTCGGTGCGCGCTTCCGCCACATCCCACACGGCCAGCGGGTTATCCACCACCGGCAAGGCGATCAGCGGCAGGGTGTAACCGGCGAGCATCAATGCGTAGTTGTTGGCCGTGCGCAGTTGCAGGGACATGAACAACAGAATCCCCGTCCACAATGCGATGACCACCACCAGCACATACGGACTCTGCACGAACATCGGCACGAAAAAAACCGCTGCTGCCGCACCGAGAAAAGTACCGATGGCACGGTACAACGCCTTGGAACTGGTCGGCCCGAGAAACGGGCTGGAAACGATGTAAACCGTGGCCATCGCCCAATACGGACGCGGCATTTGCATGAGCAAGGCGATGTACAGCGCGATCATCGACGCTGCAAAAGTCCGCACCCCGTAGAACCAGTCACGGGCCGGCGGAATGCCAGAGAAAAAACCGTTCAAGAATTGATCACCACAGGCGGGTTGGCCGCCTCAAAAGCTCTGAGTACCCGAAGCGTAGCTTCCAGATCGCTTTGCTCGATGCCTTCGAGCACCTCGTGACGCAAGCGCACCAGTTCGATCTCCACCGCCTGCACCAGTTCACGCCCGGTATCGGTCAGGCTAAGGCATTTGGCGCGGCGATCCTGGGCATCTTCGGTGCGGCAGACGTAGCCGGAATGACACAACTGATCGAGCAGACGCACCAGCGACGGACTCTCCATCCCGGCCGCCTGCGCCACCTGCACCTGGCGCACGCCCTCGCCCAAGCGACCGATCATCAACAGCGGCACGGCGCAGGCTTCGGAGATTCCGTAGTTGACCAGCGTGGTCTGGCAGATCTTCCGCCAATGCCTGGCGGCCACCACCATGGCACTGCTGATGTTCATCTGGAGAGCGTCGAGATCGTTCGGCACGGGGGTAATGCACACTGTTAGTTTGCTAACTATCAATATCGCATTGGAGGGGAATTTCAGTCAAGTTTTGAAACAAATTGCCTGTTCAGGGTTAGCCTACCGAATCGAAATCACCCGCTATCTGCTCAATGAAATCGAAAACCTCCTCCGGCACGCTGAACTGGAACTGCTTACGTCGATGCTTTGAAACTTTGTCACCGTTGTCCAGACACATCATTACCAGTTTCGAGAGGTCGCTCCCCCGTACGTCAAAACGCCCATTCACCTCTTTGATGACGTAGTCGTATTTTTCAAGAAACTCGGTCTCCTCGCGCAGCTCCACTTCCAATGCTCGCAAGGCCATCTGCAAGGTAAATTCTGCACATTGAGTCCCGTCCCAGAATCGATAGATTGAGTCGTGCCCAATAAAATCGAAAGCCATCTGATCAGCGTCCAGCCAAGTGACATTCCAGAACTCTCTTGCTGGTTTCGAGAACTCCTTTAACGCTTCGAGATAGCCAGACTCTTCGTGTTTCATCGCTACGGAAACCGGTAACAACAAACCATTTTTTAGAGCGCCAGAGTGGCAAAGCGTCTGGTGAATCAGGAAACGTGAAAGTCGACCATTGCCATCCATGAACGGGTGAAGAAAGACAAACCCGAAAGCCACAACCGCTGCAGCTGTCAACGGATCAACCTGCTTGGCTGAGTGATTGGCAAAACTCATCAACTCGTCCATCAACTCCCTGCACAATTGCGGTGGAGGCGGGACATAGCTGACGCCAGCTGCGCCTCTCAAGCCGTTGTGTAAATGGTTCTGTTCATGACGGAAAAGCACAGCTTTATCGAAAGGATTGGAAACCGTACTGTTCTGCAACTCGACCAAATAGTCTTCGCTCAACTCTGTTCGCTCATGGGCTTGGCGGAGAAGCCGAACAAAACGTCGCGACTTTTCTTCGTTGGGCTCTTCTTTCTCAATGGCGAAAGAATCGCGGGTCTCATGCAGATAGGCCCAATTGATTGCCCGATCCATCATTTCCGGCGGCAACGTCGCCATAAAAGCCTGGGCTCGACCAAGGATGTCCAGATCAAGCAGCGCCTGCAGCTCCGTCGTACGCTCGACTGTGGCGCAGTAACGCATTGACCCCAACCCGTTAAAATCTACCCGCCAACGACTATTTCGAATTGCAGGCCCGGTGACATAACGCTTGGGATCAAACAAAGCGACAACGTTGCCCCGAACCGGTACGGAATATTCCAGCTGTTTGCCCGTGAAACTTTCCCAAAGAAAACAGGCCTTGCGGATAAATACCCCGTTAGGTGATCGGCTCAACTCACCTAGCAACTCGTCCGCTTCAACGGTTTCAAGCGCCTGAGCAAGAATGCACAGGTTTATTCCCTCATGCTTCAGAGCAAACAAGATGTGCTCAAGTGTCGAACCCTGTGCCGGCGCGACGCCGTTTGGAACCGCTAGACACTCACCGATCAAGGTAATCCGGGTAACCGGTTTGATCATCGCAATGCGCTTGGGGACAAATGCATTAAGCTTCAGCGCATCACGCAGGTGGGCATATCCAACAGTTGGCATCGTCATCGTCCACATAAAAAATTCACTGCGACGATTAAAGCCCAGTTTTTTTTACACCGCGCATGTTTTTTTTACATTTCAGCCTTTTCCTACAATTTTTTTTACATGCTTCTGCCCTTTCGCAACAACACATCCAACTGATCCACCACCTCCGCCCAGTCGGCGTCATCCAGAATCTCGTCCCGTAAAAACTGCGACTGGCTCTCCGTCCAAAAAAACGCATCAGCCAAATGCAGGTCGGGTTTGAGCGGGGAATGGGTGGCAATGAATTGGTCGATGCTGGTCGGGTCGTTGTCCAGGCCGAGTTGTTTGAACAGGGATGGGAGACTGTGGGTTGGTTGCTCCATTGCTGAGCTCCTTCAAAAATGGGGTGTGTGGAAGATTATTCGCGAGCAGGCTCGCTCCCACAGGGGAATGCGATCAACCTGTGGGAGCGAGCCTGCTCGCGAAGGCCTCAGTGCCGGCACCACAAAACCTAATCACTCAACTCCCGCACCTCGGCATGCGGCACCATTTTCAGAAACTCCGGCATGCTCATGTGCAGCAGATAGTTGTGGTTGCCCGCCTCCAGGTAAATATCCTTCTGCCGGGTCAGCAGCGGGTCGATGACCATGTCGAGCCCGTAGGAATCGCCCAGCGGCGGCACCGCGCCGCGTTCGCAGTCGTCAAAGATGTGCGCCAGATTGCTTTCGCGGGTCAGTTGCCATTCGCCACTGAGGCGCACCTTGCTCAGGTCAAGGTGACGACTGGCCGGCAGCACGGCCATCAGGTAGTGCCCGTGGTGGTCGTCGAGGATGATCGATTTGGCCACGCGCTCGGCGGGCACCCCGGCGACTCGTGCGGTTTCCAGGCTGCTCGATGAATGCCGGTGGGCGACGATGTCGTATTCGCAGTGCGCCCGGGTCAGGCTGCTTTGCACCTTTTTTGCCATTCGCATGATGCACCTCGGTGTCGCGCGGAAGGTTGTTGCTGTGTTTTTGAGTCTAGTTCGGCGGGCCGCTGGCGAAGGGAAATCCGCTCACCGGACACATCCGCACATTGATCAAAATTCATCCAGCCCAACCCTCAACTAGACTGAAAGAACCCGCCACTGACGCTCATGGAGAGTCACGTGAACAGCCGATGTTGTGCCTTCGCCCTGCTCCTGCTGACAAGCGCATCCGCACTCGCCGCCGACACCTCATTGCCAGCCATGAGCCCGGTAGGTCTGTGGCTGATCACGCTGGGTATCGTGTTCCTGATCGCCGAAGCCGCACTGCCCAATTACGGCGTCATCGGCCTGGGCGGGATCATCATGTTCGTCATCGGCGCGCTGATCCTCAGCAACGCCGAACTGCCGGTGCCGATGATGATCGGCCTCGGTCTGATCAGCGCCCTTCTGTTGATCGCGCTGCTGATCCGCGCCCTGAAAACCCGACCGCGCCACGCCGTCAGTGGCGACGCCGGCCTGCTCGGCAGTGTGACCGCAATCACCACGGTGCAACCGGACGATGCCCGCAACGGCTGGGTGCAACTGCAAGGCGAACGCTGGCAAGTGCTCAGCGCCACCCCGCTGCAAACCGGGCAATCGGTGCGCGTGGTCGGGCGCAAGGGATTGTTGCTGCAAGTGGCCGCGACTGACGCGGCGCCGCTCGGAGAGTGATCATGGGTCTGCAAATCGGTTTTGTTGCGCTGCTGTTACTGGTCATCGCTTTGGCCGGTTCGACGTTTCGCATCCTGCGCGAATACGAGCGCGGCGTGGTGTTCCAGCTCGGCCGTTTCTGGCAGGTCAAAGGCCCCGGTTTGATTCTGTTGATTCCGGTGGTGCAGCAAATGGTCCGGGTTGACCTGCGCACGGTCGTGCTCGATGTGCCGCCGCAGGACGTGATCACCCGCGACAACGTGTCGGTGAAGGTCAACGCCGTGCTGTACTTCCGCGTGCTCGACCCGCAGAAGGCGATTATTCAGGTTGAAGATTATCTGTCAGCCACCAGCCAATTGGCGCAAACCACCCTGCGCGCCGTGCTCGGCAAGCACGAACTGGATGAACTGTTGGCCGAACGCGAGCAGTTGAACATCGACATTCAGCAAGTGCTCGACGCGCAGACCGATGCCTGGGGCATCAAGGTCGCCAACGTCGAGATCAAGCATGTCGACCTCAACGAATCGATGGTTCGCGCCATCGCCAAACAGGCCGAAGCCGAGCGCGAGCGGCGAGCCAAGGTGATCCACGCCGAAGGCGAGTTGCAGGCGTCGGAAAAACTCATGCAGGCAGCGGAAATGCTCGGTCGCCAGCCCGGCGCGATGCAGTTGCGTTATATGCAGACCTTGAGTTCGATTGCCGGTGACAAGAGTTCGACGATTGTCTTCCCGTTGCCGATCGAGTTGCTCAAGGGCATGGCGGATTTGTCCGGCAAGTCATGAAGCAAACGCAGTGGCACTCAGGCGAAGTTTTTCCAGCGCTTCATAGGGCGCACGGGTGCAGTTGTGCACGCGCGTTTGCAACAGCGCCGAAGCCTCGCGGCGTTTGTCTTCGGCATCGGCAACGAACACTTGTGAAGGCTGTTTCGCATGCTGTGCGGTCGCTGTAAATACTTGCTGGCGCTGCGCTTCGTTCAAGCGGAAAAACCGCGCCAGACGACCGGCCATCGCCTCGGGCAGCTCGCTGTAATTCACCAGCAATCCCGCCGAATCCCGGCAATGCATCCACCCCGCCTCAAGCAACCGCCCCAGACGCCGGGCAATGAAATCTTCGCGCCCCTCAAACGGCAAGCCATCCTCCAGCACACAGTCGCCGAGCATCCCCGGCACCATGTGCATGCCCGGCCGGCGCAGATGGGAAACGGCAATTTCCAAAGGGTCGCGATAAAGAAACAGCCACGGCGTATCGGGGAAACATTCCTGTAGCAGCGGCCACTCACCAATGTTCCAGGCATCGAGCTTGATCACCAACCGTTGCTCAATGCCGCAACGGCGCTGCCCGTACGCAGAAAGCAATCCGCGAAGGGCGGCACGCCGTGCGCTTTCGGGTAAATCACTGCGTAATAGCGCATCGAGTGGCGGCGGCTCGGAGACCACGATGTGGTCATCGAGCCGCGCGAGCATCTGACTGATCAATGTCGAACCACAGCGCGAGGCGTGCAGAATGAATGCACTCGGCGCGAGCCCGGGGCTTTGCGCCTGCCAATCGCTCAGTGCCGACAGCGGCGTCTGCCGTCGAAAAGCCTGATTGAACGGCAGCCGCAGCGCATCCTCCACCGCCTCGCGAAAAAATGGTTGATGCAACGGCGTGTCACCGAACCAGCACCAATCCACCTGCCACTGCCCGGCGACCGGCCAGACCCGAATCGGCAACCAGCCGTCGAAGTTCAAGCGCTCCATTGTTCGTTCCACTGTCGCCGCCCGTTGCGCATTGCCGCGCGCAATTGCTCGCGGGAAAACCCCAGGCCACGTTCAGCGGCGAGTGCCAGCGTCCGGCTGATGAAGGCTTCTGGGTCGTGCAACGTCTGCAAGGCCTGCGACAGCGCAGCGTCCTCCGCGACCAGTGTCTGAAAGCATTGCAACGCGGTATCGGCCAAAACCGGCGCAGGTGTGCTCGGCAAGCCTTCGGTGATCATCTGCGCAAGCCAGGTACCGGGCCGGCAGTCGATGACCAGATGAACCCGCGCCGAGGTATCACGGTTATCCACGCGGTGCGGGCGAGCGAGATCGAGAAACCAGCATTCGCCTGCCTGCATGGGCATGCGTTGGCCGTCGAGCCAGAAATCGACGTGCGCTGGACTGAGCAACGGAATATGCAGGCGCACATCGGCCTGCAGGCCCTCCAGATCGTAATCGCGATGCTCATGGATTTGCCCGCCCGGGCCCAGGCGCAGCAGCCGGGCGCTGACGATATCCAGCGACAGATTGCGCAGCCCCTGTCGCCAGCGCTCATCCCGCAGCCAAGGCGCGCGTTGCAGCGGTACGCCGCGACCGGGCGACAACTCGGTCAGCGCATCGGCCGCTGAAATCAGCGCGACACCGCTCCAGTCACCCGAGAAATACTCAGCATTGAAGTGACTGCGCCAAGCGTCGTCGGCAATCGCCTCCAGTGCTTGCAACAGCAGCGGCAAATCCACCGTCACCGGCAGGCGCGCAAACGCCGGCCGGTTCATGGTTGCACCCTGACCTCACGGTGCCGGAGCATGCGCCACCACCGGCACGGAGATATCCCCCGCCGCCCACGCCGACTCACGATTGGCCAACGCGGTGGCGATCGACTGCACTTCGGTCGACTGCACCTGATCCGGCAGCGGATCGAGGCCGGCACTGGCGAAGATCTGGCCGTAGGCATTGCGCAGATCGGCGTACGACAGATCGCGGCGCAGGTCTGCTTGCAGGTTGTTCAGCTCGCCCTGAATCAGGTCCAGCTCACCGATCCCGGCAGCCTGATGGCGGTTGCGCAACTGACCGACGATCTGCCCGTCGATGTCCGACAGTTGCTGGTTAGTCTTGAACTGCCGCAGCGCCTCCTGGTAATTGGCGTTGGCCACGTAGAGCTGCGCCAGCACCGCGATCGACATCGCCTGACGCCGCGCCGTGGCAACTTCTTCGCCGGCCTTGGCGACGTTGATGGCGGCCGGGGCGGAGATCACGTTGAACAGGTTCCAGGTGACTTTGACGCCGTAGTCGGCCCAGCCCTGTTCGACGAGGAACGAGTTGCTGTCGTAATGCCCGCCAGCCGAGAACTCCAGACCCGGCAGCAAACGCAGCATGGCCTTGCGGGTTTCGGCGGCACTGATGCGCGTCTGGTAATCCTGCTCGCGCAGTTCCGGGCGGCTGGTCAGCGCTTCTTGTTCGAGTTTGGCCAGACCGACCTTGAGCTCGGGAATCTGATAACCGTCATCGGTTGCCAGCGTCAGTTGGGTGCCCAGTGGCAGGTTGATCAGCGTCGCCAGTTCGGTTTTCGCCAGCGACAAGGCGCGACGCTGCTCTTCCAGTTGCCGGGTCGCTTCGATCAGCGAGCGCTGGTAACCAAGCGACTGCACCGGATCGCCAATGCGTTGATCGCTCAGGGTCTGGCTGTTGTCGCGGGCGGTCTGCACCCGCGCCATCAGGCTGTCGATCTGCTTGAGCAGACGTTCGGCGGCCATCGCTCGCCAGTAGGCCGAGCGCACGTCCTGGACGATGGTGTTGATCACTTTGCGGCGCCGTTCCTGAACGATCAGGCGTTGGTCGCCCTGCTGTTTGGCGCTGATGTAGCTGACGCCGAAGTCGAGGACGTTCCAGACCATGGTCAGGTCGGCGACGTCACGGTCACGATCCTGCGAGGTCGACGGTTCCAGAGACTGGGTGCCGGTGCGTACGCTCTGGCTGCTGGAGGCGTTGACGTTGTTGCGCCCGACGTAACCGGCGTCCAGCGCCATGCGCGGCAGCATGTCGAAACTGGCGAGGTCGAGCTGCCGCTTGGCCAGCGCTTCCTCCATGATCTTCAAGCGGCCTTCGAGGTTGTACTTCACGGCGCGGGCCATGGCCTGGTGCAGGGTCAACGGACCGCGCAGCGGTTCCTGATCCTTGTACATGCCTTGCAGATCGCTTTTGGCACGCTGTTCACTGACGCTGCGCTCAATCGGTTCACTGGTCACTGCACATCCGCTGATCGCCAGCGCCAGCAGGCTGGCGCCGAACAACTTCTGACTTTTCTTCATCCCTGGATCGCCCCTAGGTCCCGCACAGTGTTGAGTTATGGTTTTTTCAGGCCGATATTTCGCTGATACCGACCTGTTGCAACGCCGCCGCCAGGTTGTCGACCCGGTGTTGCTCGCTGTCTTTGAGTTCTTGCAATTGCTGGCCCAGCGTCGGTGCGCCAAACACGCCGCGCAGGCCTTGAGAAATGTCGCCGGTCTTAAGTGAGTGACTGCCAAATGCGTTCAGCGAATCGCGCTCGGCGCCGCTGTTCTGGTTGAACAGGCTCGACAGCGTGCTGCTACCGAAGACGCCGCCATCGCCGCCGCCAAAACCGAGGAAGCCATGACCGGAACCATCACCCGCGTTGTCACTGCTGGCGAACACCTGAGCAATAAAGCTCGGGCTCAAAGCGCCGTGATTGATGAAAATATCGCCCAGCGGGCGAATGCCGTTGCCGATCACCCGTTGCTCGAACAGCGGAGCAAAGGTCAGCGGGGAGCCGAGATCGCCGGTCGGCGCGGTGAAGATGATCGGTTGCAGCGGCAAGCTCGGTGGCGGTGGTGGCACCACCGGGTCGCTGCTGCGAATCAAAGGATCGGGAATGACCACACTGATTGGCGCAGTGGGCGGCGTCGGTGGAACGACTAGCGGCACCGTGTTGATCGCGTAATTGTTCGAACTGCTGACGCCGCTGCCGCTGTTGCCTGACAGATCGCTGACCCCGGCACTGTTGACGCTGATGGCATTGCTGGCGCTGTTGACGTTGGCATTCGGCGTCAGGGTCGCGGTCCAGGTTTTGCCGCCGTCGCTGCTGCTCAGATTGGACAGAGTGCCGTTGCCGACATTGATGTCCGCCAGATCAAAACCACTGACCGCCTCATTGAAGGTGATGGTCACTGGCGAGGTCTGGCCGAGGCCGAGGTTCGGATTGGCAATCACCACCGTCGCCGTTGGCCGTTCGCTGTCGAGCGCATAGTTGTTCGACACCGCCACCGTGCTGCCGACGTTACCGGCCAGGTCAGTGACGTTGCTGGTGTCCAGCGCGATGAAATTGCTCGGGTCGTTGACGTTGGCGGTCGGCGTGAAGGTCGCGGTCCAGGTCTTGCCGCCATCACTGCTGCTGAGGTTGCTCAGATCACCGTTGGTCACGCTCAGGTCGGACAAGTCGAAATTGCTCACCGCCTCGCTGAAAGTAAAGGTCACCGTGGTGGTCTGGCCGATGCCCAGATGCGGATTGGCGACTACGATGTCCACGGTTGGCCGGGTCGCATCCAGCGCGTAATTGTTGGAGATGGCGATGCTGGCGCCAAGGTTGCCGGCCAGATCCTGCACACCGGCGGTGTCGACGATGATCAGGTTGGTTGCATCGTTGACGTTGACGGTCGGTGTCAACGTGGCGGTCCAGGTGATGCCGCCATCGCTGCTGGTCAGGTTCGCCAGTGTGCCGTTGGCGACGCTGATGTCCGACAGATCGAAACCGCTGACCGCTTCACTGAAAGTGATAGTGACCGTGGTGGTTTCACCGATGCCCAGGCGATTGTCGGCGACCACAATGGTCGCGGTCGGCAACGCCGTATCGATGGCGAAATTGTTCGAATCGGTGGTGCCGACGCCGCTGTTGCCGGAGGCGTTGGTCACGCCGCTGTTGTCGAGGGTGATCAGGTTGCTGGTGTCGGTGATGTTGGCGGTCGGCGTGAACGTCGCGGTCCAGGTGATGCCGCCGTCGCTGGATGCCACGTTGCTCAACGTGCCGTTGGCGATAGTCAGGTCGGCGTTGCTGAAACCGCTGACCGCCTCGCTGAAGGTAATGGTCACCGCCGAGGTTTCACCGGCCTTGAGCGAGGTGTCCGCAACGACGATGGTCGCCGTCGGCACTTCGGTCTGTACCGCATAGTTCGCCGAGTTGGTGGTGCCGGTGCCGGCATTGCCGGCCAGATCGCTGATGCCAGCGTTGTTCAGCACGATCAGGTTGGTGGCATCACTGACGCCGATGGTCGGCGTGAACGTTGCGGTCCAGGTGATGCCGCCGTCGCTCGACGAGACGTTGCTGAGTGCGCCGTTGGCGACGCTCAGGTCAGAGTTATCGAAGCCGCTGACCGCCTCACTGAAGGTGATCGTGACGAGCGCGGTTTCACCCGGGCGCAGATCGGTGTCACTGATGACGATGGTGGCGGTCGGACGCTGGCTGTCGATGACGTAGTTGGCCGAGTCGGTGGTACCGCTGCCGGTGTTGCCCGCGATGTCAGTGATGCCGGTGTTGTCCAGGGTGATGATGTTGCTGGTGTCGGTGATGCCCGCCGACGGCGTAAACGTCGCCGTGTAGGTGATGTTGTCCGACGTGCTCAGCCCGGAGAGCGTGCCGTTGGCCACGGTCAGATCGGCCAGAGTCAAACCGCTCACGGCCTCGCTGAAGGTGATGGTCACGGTGGTGGTCTGACCGACGCCCAGTGCCGAGTCGGCAAGTGCAATGGTTGCCGTTGGGCGTTGGGTGTCGATGGCGTAGTTGTTGGAGTTGGTGGTGCCGTTGCCCGCGTTGCCGGAGGCGTTTTGCACGCCGCTGTTGTCGAGGGTGATCAGGTTGGAGGCGTCGGTGATGTTGCTGGTTGGCGTGAACGTCGCCGTCCAGGTGATGCCGCCGTCGCTGCTGCTCACCGCAGTGAGTGTCCCGTTGGCGATGGTCAGGTCGGCATTGTTGAAACCGGTGACGGCTTCGCTGAAGGTGATGGTCACCGTCGTCGTCTCACCAATCGTCAGGCTGTTGTCAGCGACGACGATGGTCGCGGTTGGCGCCACCGTGTTGATGGTGAAGTTGCCCGAGTTGGTCGTGCCCGTGCCGGCGTTGCCGGCCAGGTCAGCGATCCCGGTGTTGGCCAGGGTGATGATATTGCTGGTGTCGTTGACCCCCACGGTCGGCGTGAACGTCGCTGTCCAGGTGATGCCGCCGTCCGCACTACTGACCGCCGTCAGCGTGCCGTTGGGGACGGTCAGGTCGGCGTTGGTGAAACCGCTGATCGCTTCGCTGAAGGTGATGGTCACCAGCGAGGTTTCGCCGGCGCTCAGGGCAGGATCGGCCATCACAATGGTCGCCGTCGGACGCTGGGTGTCGATGCTGTAATTGTTCGAATCGGTGGTGCCGCTGCCAGCGTTGCCGGCCAGGTCGGCGACGCCGGTGTTGTCCAGTGTCACCAGATTGGTGGCATCGGTGATGTTCGCGCTCGGCGTAAACGTCGCCGTCCAGGTAATCCCGCCATCCGCGCTGCTGACAGCTGTCAGGGTGCCGTTGGCGATGCTCAGGTCGGCGTTGGTGAAACCGCTCACCGCTTCGCTGAAGGTGATGGTCACCAGCGAGGTGTCGCCGATCTTCAAGGTGTTTTGCGCAAACACTACGGTGGCGGTCGGCCGCACGGTGTCGATCGCGTAATTGTTCGAGTCGGTGGTGCCAGTGCCGGCGTTGCCCGCCAGATCCGCGACCCCGCTGTTATTCAGGGTGATCAGGTTGGTGGCGTCGGTGATGCTGCTGGTCGGCGTGAAAGTCGCCGTCCAGGTGATGCCGCCATCAGCGCTGCTGACTGTGCTCAGCGTACCGTTGGCAATGCTCAGATCGGCGTTGGTGAAGCCGCTGACGGCCTCGCTGAAAGTGATGGTGACCAGCGAGGTTTCGCCGATTTTAAGCGCGGTATCGGCGACCACGATGGTTGCCGTCGGTCGTGCGGTGTCGATCGCGTAGTTGTTGGAGTTGGTGCTGCCAGTGCCGGCGTTGCCGGACAGGTCATTGACCCCGGTATTGTCCAGAGTGATCAGGTTGGTGGTGTCGGTGACGCTCGTGGTTGGCGTCAGCGTGGCGGTCCAGGTAATGCCGCCATCGCTGCTGCTCAGTCCGGTCAAGGTGCCGTTGGCCACCGTCAGGTCGGCGGCGGTGAAGCCGCTCACCGCTTCGCTGAAGGTGATGGTCACCACAGAGGTTTCGCCTGCCGCGAGATTGGTGTCGGCAACGACAATGGTCGCTGTCGGTCGCACGGTGTCGACTACATAATTGGCCGAATCGGTGGTGCCGCTGCCGGCGTTGCCGGCCAGATCCGCTACCCCGGTGTTGTCCAGGGTAATCAGGTTGGTGGCATCGGTAATGCTCGCGTTCGGGGTGAACGTCGCCGTCCAGGTGATGCCGCCGTCGGCGCTGCTGACGTTGGTCAGCGTACCGTTGGCAATGGTCAGGTCGGCGTTGGTGAAACCGCTCACTGCCTCGCTGAACGTGATGGTCACCAGCGAGGTGTCGCCGATTTTCAGGGCAGTGTCTGCCATCACGATGGTTGCGGTCGGTCGCTGAGTATCGATGACGTAATTGTTGGAGTTGGTAGTGCCGACGCCTGCCACGCTGTCGGAGACTGCCGTCACCCCGGTGTTGTCGAGGGTGATGAGGTTGGTGGTGTCAGTGATGTTGTTGGTCGGCGTAAAGGTTGCCGTCCAGGTGATACCGCCGTCGGCGCTGGACACATTGGTCAGCGTGCCGTTGGCAATGGTCAGGTCAGCGTTGGTAAAACCGTTTACGGCGCGGCTGAAGGTGATGGTCACCAGCGAGGTTTCGCCGATTTTCAGCGCGGTGTCGGCGACCACGATGGTGGCGGTCGGCGGTTCGACGTAAGCAGTATTGAGGGTGCCGCCGTTGTTGTAGATCCCCACCAGTGCGCTCGGCGTCGTGCCGGTCGAACCACCGTTGGAAAGCCCACCGGCACCGCTGGCAGCGCCGTTGCCGCTGATCGCGGCGAAGTTGCTCGCGGTGATCAGCACCACACCGCCGTTGTTCCAGATCGCCCCGACGCCGCGACCGCCGGCACCGCCATCGGCACCGTTGCTGCCGACCCCACCGCCACCACCACCGCCGCCGCCGGCAGCAATGTTGTTGCTGATGACCGAGGTGCCGATGACTTTCAGGGTGCCGCTCGCAGCGTTGTAGATACCGCCCGCCGCATTGCCGCCAACACCGCCGACTTTGTCCCAACCGGAACCGCCACCGCCGCCGCCAATCGACAGGCTGCCGTTGCTCGCCGAACCACCATTGCCACCATGACTATAACCGGCACCGGCGCTGCCGCCATTGCCGCCCACGCCACCGGTGCTGGTGCCGCCGCGCCCGCCCATGTCGGTCGGGCTGTAACCGCCGCCATAACCGCCGGCATTGGCACTGCCTGCGCCCCCGGCATAAGTGCCTGTACCCGGGCCGGACGAACCGCCATGGCCACCGGTCTGGCCACCGATACCCGCACCGCCGCCACCGCCACCGCCGACATAACCGCCGGTTACACCCCCGCCGCCACCACCGCCGGAAGCGGCGTTCGCGGTCACAGTGACGTTGTTCAGGGTAAGAATGCCGGCGTTGAAAATGCCGCCGCCCATGGCGCCCGCCGCCGCCGAGCCGCCGTTACCTCCGTTGCCGGCGACCAGGCCTTTGGTGATTACCAGGCCGTCGAGGGTCACGGTGCTGCCGGAGGTGACTTCCACCACGCGGGTTTTGTACTGACCATCGAGGGTCACGTCGGCCACGCCGTCGTTGTTCAGGTCGCCATCGACGGTGATGTTCTTGTTGATCAGCAGCTCGGAAGTGAGCTGCACGGTCATGCCGGAACTGAACGTGACGATATCGCCGTTCTGCGCCGAGGCCAGCGCCGCGCGCAGCGAGCCGACGCCCGAGTTGAGGTTGTTGGTCGCGGTCCAGGTGGCCAGGCCCCACTGGTACTCGCTCATGGCTTTGCTCGACAGCACGTTGGCGCTTTCGATGGTGCCGGTGGCGATCTCCAGATCCCAGTCGCCACCTACGCCTGTGCGGTTGTTCGAAGCGGCCACATCACGCCCGGTCAACTGCGCCAGCGAGTCGACGAAACTCAAGCCGCGATCACCTTCAGCGGTGTAGCAGCCGTAAATCAGGATATCGCCGCCAGCGTTCATGTCCTTGCCGATTTCCGCGAGAACCACGCTGCGTTGAGCGACGTGGTCTGCCGACAGATAACTGTTGCCCAGCCACAAATCACCGGCATTGCCGTGGGCAATGATCTGCACCGAGCTGACGCCGTGATGTTGATCGAGGAAGTCGGCGATCTGCTGCAAACCATCCTTGCTGGCGTCGAGTTTCACCACTTGCGTGCCGGGAGCAATGCCTTGCAGCAGACTGTCGGCATCCTTCACCCGCGAATCGACGAACACCACACTCTGACCGGGCACCGCGACCGGGCTGGCCGCCGGCGTGGCATCAGCCTGGCCGTGGGTGTCCTTGCTCGCTACGGGATGGTCAGCCACCGGCGCCTTGGCCGCCTCGGCCGCGGTGGGCGCATGGCTGTCGGCTTGCGCAGCGGTATCGGCCACGGTGGCAGCCACCGCGCCGTCGAACAGCATGCGCGGCTCCAGCGACATGATCATCGGCGCGGCCAGCGAACGCTGACCTGCGGTTGCCCGAGACTTGACCTTTGCACCGCCAAAAATGCTCCACCACATGTTGCTCACCCGAACTCGAACGAAGGTACGTAAGGCATCAATGAAAAACGCCGCGATCAACTGATCGCGGCGTCGGACTTCATACGAATGACATTGGCGGCGCTGGCTGAGCCATCGAGCCAAAAGGACAAATCAGCGTATTGCTTGAACAGGTCGGGCGGCAGAATGGTGCGCCGTGACTGCAAGGCCACTTTCGGTTTGACCTTGTGCAGGCCAGCCAGGCCAAGGCCCTGGTCGAACTCCGGCGCGTCATAGGCCAGATGCTCGAAATCGTGCTCGAACCAAGGCTCGCCAATGAACTCGTAGACCAGCCGCAACACGCGCTCAGGCGCCTGGGTCAGCAAGTCGTAATCGATGATCAGCAATGAGTCGGCTTGCTCGCCGTAATAGGCTTCCTTGAGCGCGGCCCAGGCAAAACCCACCAGGCGATTGCGCTGAGCCAGGGTTTCGCAACGGCTGTACACCGTGTTGCGCTCAACGGCATCGCCAAACAGTTTGGTGTTTTCAAAGGGATTGGCGCGGTACAGCCGCTCGAGGCTGTCCATCACCCAGGCGACGTTGCGCACGCAGGCAATCACTTTAGCCTGGGGAAACAGGTCGTTGAGTGCCGGCAGACGCGAACTCCACTGCCGGTTGGTATCGAACACCACCGGTTTGTCGGCCTTGTCGGCATAGTAGGCGTCGAACAGACCACGCAACAGGCGACGGCGCATGTCGGTGTCGATCACCGCACCGTACTCGCTGCCGGCGCTGCATTGTTCGAGGACACTGGAGAACAGCGATCCGACCGGGCTGGTCATGCCGGCGTGAAAGCGCGGGTTCTGCAGAAGAATCGCAGAAAGCAGGGTGGAGCCTGAACGCGGCAAGCCGGAGATAAAGTGGAACTGCTGCAATCCCTTCACCCTGATCTAAAGTCCCTTTGTCCGACAAAGCGTAGTCCAACAACCACCCTGCGACTAGTAGTGTTTTGATATCAACCAAGAGCAAAAAGAACTAATAAGTTAATTTTTAATCGCGAATTTTAAGGTGAAACGTTTTAGTCTGACCCGCACCTATTTGGCTGCAGATTGCGGCGTGATCAACCGTGCTTGCGCCCCACCCGCATGGACTTGCGCACTGATCTGCCAAGTGGCGGGTAACGGTGCAAACTCTGCCGGGTCATCCTGGGTGCCGACCAGCCATATGCGGGCATTGCCGGAAAGGTCGGCAAGGCTGTCGAGGTAGACATCGGCGCTGACCAGCGTACCGAAACCATATTGATTCGGGCGCAGCGAGCGGCCGTCCGCAGCGGGCGGCGTGTACAGCCGCACCTGTGCGCCGGTGCGATCGTAGTAGACGTAACTCAAATACCAGAGCATGTCGCTGGTGATGATGCGATCACCGGGCTGGAAATGCTGATTGACGTAGTTCACCACGCGATCGAACTGATCGTTGCTGTCGACCGTGGCGTTGTTGTTCAGGCCAACCATTTCCACCCCGAGCAACGACACCAGCACCGCCATCGCGAGGATCCGCACGCGGCTGTACAAGCGGTCGATGGCCAGCGCCGCCAGCAGCGGCAAACCCAGGGCGTAAGCGGTCAGATAGCGCTCGATGAATATCGGCGTGATGAACGACACCGCAAACACCAGCGACAGCGGTAAGCCGGTGTACAACGCCAGCAGGACACTGCCGCGCGACACGCTGCGATCCCGCAGCACCGCCACCGCCGTCAGCAGCAACAACGCCAGCGGCAATGCGCCGAACACCAGCAACGGCAAGTGTTCGCCGTCATCCTGGATCAACCATGTCCAGATCATCGACGGCAACGACGCCAGCGTCACCGGGTCTTCCCAGCCGACATCGCCACCGACCTTGAGTTGTTCCATGTGCTGCGTCAGATCGAGCAGGTTGGGCAACCACGGCAGGTACAACGCCGCGATGGCCAGGTTCGCCAGCCACCAGCCCGGGCGCTGGATGTGCCGCAAGCGATAGCCGCGCCGAAACCGAATAACAGCCAGATAAATCCAGTGACACAGCGCCGCCAGCACGGCGAAGTAATGGGTGTAGAGCGCGGCCGTCATCAACAGCGCATAAATCACCAGATAGCGATGACGCTGCGGTCGGCGGATCCAGTAGACCAGCGCCAGCGTCGCGGCGATCAGCAGCAGGCCGAGCAGCGAATACATGCGCACTTCCTGGCTGTAGCGCACCGCTGTCGGCAATAACGCCAACAGCAGCCCGGCGAGGATCGCCGCGCGGCGCGTGGCCAAGCGATCCACCAGCCAGATGCCCATGCCGACCGCAGCGACACCGGCCAGAGCGCTGAGGCAACGGATGGCAAAAATGCCGTCGCCGAACAGTTCGATCCAGCCATGCAGCAGCATGAAGTACAGCGGCGGGTGCACATCGAACGCCGCGTGATGCCAGATATCGGCCAACGAATAGCGCGCCAGCAGCAGGCTGGAACCTTCATCGCCCCAGATCGCCGCAGCGGTCAGGTCGTAAAAGCGTACGGCGCCAGCCAACAACAGAATCGGCAGCAGCCAGTGTTCCCTGGCCCAGCGGATCAAACGCAAGCGGGCAAACCACGAACCCGGCAGCGCGTGCGGATCCTGTGTGTCGCCCACCGGTGTCACTCTGTTGACCGCCATTGCTGCCTCTTGCCGTGCCACGACACCACGCCTGTATAAGCCCGAACCTGCCAGTCACTCTAGGTCAGGCGCAGGAGCACCGTCGATGCCGATTTGCGACTTCACGACATCCGGCAAGCTTGCCAATCCGCGTCTACGCTCTGGCGTGGCGTGACCTGGCCACGGAGTGCCAAGGCAATAGCAACCGCCTGAACCCACTAGCGGCCCGCCGACAACCAATCAGAAGGATAAGGACTATATGGACGTTTACATGGGCACTGTTCTGACGTTTGCCTTCAACTATGCGCCCAGCGGCTGGGCCTTGTGCAATGGTCAGATCATTGGAATCAGTCAGAACCAGGCGCTGTTTGCATTGCTCGGCACCACTTACGGCGGCAACGGCACCGTCAACTTCGGCCTGCCCAACCTGCAGAGCCGCATGCCGATCTGCCAAGGCAACGGCGCGGGTCTGACGCCGCGGGTCATGGGAGAAATCTCCGGCGCCGAGCAAGTCACGGCCACCCTCAACAATCTGCCGAACCACACCCACACCCTCGCCGGCCTCACCGCCACCACCACCGTGCAACTGGCCAACCCGGCCAGCAATCCGGCCGGCGCGCCGACGGCGGCCAACGCCTACATTGGTGCGTCGGGCACCGGGCCGGGTCTGGCGAATATCTTTTCCGACGCGCAGGGCGCATCCCCCGTGCCGCTCAAAGGCGCTGCCACCACCATCAGCGGGACGATCAGCCCCACCGGCAACGGCCTGCCGATGCCGGTGATGAACCCGTATCTGGTGCTCAACTTCAGCATCGCGCTGAACGGCATTTTCCCTTCGCGTAACTGACCGACCGCCGGGGGAGCCACCTCCCCCGGTTTCCAACCTTGGCGGAGCGAGAACATGCTGCAATCGGTTCAAAGCCAACACTTCCAGGCATTGCTGGGGCGGATCGGCACCCTGCATTTGCCCGATGGCACTGAGTTACCTATCCACATCGACGAACTTGCGGAAAAGCCTCTGGCGCAAATGCGCTACAGCGAGCGCATGCCCTTCAGCGTCGAACTGAGCAGTCTGCAACCGACGGAATTCGTCGATGGACTCTGTGCGTTCGAATTGCCGGAACTGGGGCGGGTCGACGACATCTTCGTATCACGGGTACCCCCCATGGGCCGGAACCCGAAGTTGGCTTACTTCCACATCACCTTTAACTGACACGACATTTTCCCTGTAGGCCTTCGCCTACAGGGTTCGGTGCGGATTCAAGCGGGATACCAGACCAGGCGCTCCGCCGCCGGGTTGCGTTCTTCAACCGCAAACCCGAGCGCGAGGTAGTGCCGTCGCGCATGGGGATTGCTGGTCCAGACCACCGTCGCCACCGGGCAACGAATCTGTTGCGCCGCTTTCTGTACCCCTTGCAGCACGGCGCGGCCATAACCCTGGCCGCGTGCCTGCGGAATGAACGCCAGATACAACACGCGAATCTCGTTGGTGCCGAAATCGGTGCTCAACGCGCCGATCGCGGTGCCGAGTTTTTCCACCACGTAGTGCATGGCGTTGGGGTAGTTGTCGCCCATGCCCTGCTCCTGCACCTGGAACTGCTGGGCGACCAGTTGCTGCACCTGTTCCTGCTCGCCGTCGACCCATTGCAGGTCCGGCCGCGCCGTCTGATACAAGCCCTGCAAAAACGGCCCGTCGCTTGCCCGCGAAGGCCGCACCACTAGTCCTTCTGCCGCCACTGCTGCGTTGTCCGCCATCGTGCTCTCCGTTAGAAACCGCTTTCCCTGACCCCCAGCGCCGCCATTCGGCGCCAGGCGACGCCGATCAGTGACTCACCGCTGCCCTGCAACACCACCACGCCGCGCAACGGTTGTACCGGTGTCGGCGCTGTGTCGAGCACGCTGAGTCGTGCGCCGTATTGCGCCTGCACCGGCTCTGCCCGCTGCTGTTGATCGCGGCGCACGGCAATCGGCCCGTGGTGATCGGAGGTCAGCGCCTCCTGATCGACGTAGGCCACGCCGTTGGTGTCGATTTCATTCAACTGCACGGCGAGCGCCGGGTGCATCGGGTCATCGGCGATGAAGCGGCCGCTGGCGCCGGGTTTGACTCGCCACAATTCGGCTTCGGCGAGATAACCGCGCAGGCGCGCGCCGTCCTCGACCACTCGGGCCAGCGCATCGCGGGTCGACAGCCAGCGCCCGACCGTCATGTTCGGCAGCAGATCACGCACGCTGCCGGCCTGCGGTGCGCGCAGCAAAAGGCGCTCGCGTTGTGCCGACAGCCCACGGTATTCGGCGACCGCTTCTGCCAGCCGCTGCTCGACAATGCCGGCGTCGGCAGCGGTTTCGCTGCGACTGGCCTGGCGGCGCATCAACAACTGCTGAATCTGGATTTCCCGACGCACGATCGCCAGTCGCGATTCGAGGTCCGGTGATTCCAGTTCAATCAGCACATCGCCCTGAGCGACTTCCTGCCCGTCCGTCACGTTCACCGCTTTGACCCGCGCCGCCGTCGGTGCATGCAGAGCACTGGTGCGCCCGGCTTCGAGCATCGTCGGCAACTCCACCGAACTGCGCCACGGCACGATCAGCACCAGCAACAACCCGAGCAGCGCCAACCCACTGAGCAACACGCGCGGGCCGTGCGCCTGTTCGCGGCGGCTCCACCACTGGCGCCACTCACGCATGATCGGCAGAAAAATGAACCAGACCAGTTCCACCAGCATCAGGAAGATCCCCAACACCTTGAAGAACAGGTGATAGACCGCCAGCGCGATCCCGAAAAACAACGCCGCACGCCACAACCATGAGCCATACCCCCAGATCAGCAAACGCCGTTGCATCTTCGGCGACCACGGCTCCGGCGCCGGTGCGCCATAGCCAAACAAAAACTCGCGCAGGCGCCAGCGACACAGAGCAAATGCGCGGCCCTGCAAGTTGTCGACTTCCCAAAAATCGCTGATCAGAAAATAACCATCAAAGCGCATGAACGGATTGAGGTTGACCACCAGCGTGGTGATCCACGTGGCGCTGGCGAGCATGAACGCCGCCGTGCGTCCCGGGCCGTCCGGCAGCAACGACCATGCGAGTAGCGCAATACACGCCAACAGCAATTCCGCGAGCACACCGCCGGCACCGATCAGCAATCGCGCACGGCGATCATTGACCCGCCAGGCATCACTGACATCGGTATAAAACATCGGCAGCAAAACCATGAACGCCACGCCCATGCTCTGCACCCGACACCCCGCGCGCTTGGCCATGAACGCGTGGCCAAACTCGTGACAGAGCTTGGCAAAGAACAGCGCCACGCCAAACGCCAACGCGCCGCCGAGGCTGAACAGGTGCGGAAAGGTGCCGACAAAGCGCTGCCAATCGCGCGAGACCAGAAACACGCCCAGCGCCAGCGTCGCCGGTAATCCATAGCGCAGCAGACGCGGGCCGAAGCGCGCAAGCCACGGCCAGGCCCGATTGAGAAACGCGTCCGGGCGCCACAGCGGTATGCGGAAAAACAGATATTGATGCAGGAGGATTTGCCACAGACTTTGCTTTTGCGCCAAGGCCTTGAGTCGATAACTGGCGCGCTGTTGATCGTCGAGCGCGCTGATCAAATCGTGGCCACGGAGGAACTCCAGCAACTGCTCAAGCTCCGTACCGTCCAGCGGCAAGCCCGGCTCACGATTGGCCGCATGCAAGACTCGTTCGGCGTCGCCCAGCGACCAGTGGCGCAGCAGGCGCATCGCCGCACTGCCGAGTTTGAAATAACGCCCGCGCACCGGATCGGCCAGGGTCCAGCGCGGCGAACCGTCCAGGGCCGGCGCCGCGGGCGACAATTGCAGGTCGGCACGCAGGCTCGGCAGATTCATCTAGAGGCCCACGCTCTGGCGCAAACCGGCCAGTGGCCGGCGCAGCAGGTACAACGCCAGCGGCGCGCGATCGCCGAAGATTTTCGCTGTGCCACGCAGGCCGATGCGCGGGGGGGCGTCAGCGAAGTTGGCGTCGAGCCGATAAGCCAGCTGTCCACCCGCGGTGGGCTGCGCCTCGTACGCCGAGCGCTCCAACGTGGCGAGATGACGCTTCAATGGGTCGCTGTCGAGAAACAGCGCGACTTCGGCGCCGGGCTCAAGGGAGATCGCATCGCCCACCGCCAGTTCGATACGCAGTTCGGCCTGGTTCGGGTCGGCGATGTCCATCAGGCGCTCACCGGTCTGTACCGGTTTGCCGGTCAAACGCTCGGCGTCGGCGAACACCGCAATGCCGTCGCGCTCGGCGCGCACTTCGCTGCGCTTGAGCAGCTCGCGGGCGTAGTCACGTTCGGCGCGTTTCTGTTCAACGCGGGCGGCGAGCAAATCGACTTTTGCACTCGATTCGGCATCGGCGAACGAGCGCTGGGAGTTGGATTTCAGCTCAGCTTCCGCCACACCCAACGCACGCTCGGCAACGTCGGCCTGCGCCTTGAGCGTGGTGCTTTCGAAACGCACCAGTACATCGCCGGTTTTCACCGTTTGATTGGGTTTGACCAGAAACTCGGCGATCACCCCGTCCAGCGGCGCCGCCACCACGCGCCCGCCCAGTGGCACCACTTCGGCCGGGGCCAGCACCGATTGACGCACCGGGATCAACAGCCCCAGTAATAGCACCGTGACCAGTGCCACCTGACGTTTACGGGTCCAGCGCAGCCGCCACGGTTTGCGTGGTTGCAGCGCCAGCCAGGCGTGGCTGTAGGTATCGCCCAATTGCGACAGCAAAACTTGTTCGGAAGGATTCCACGGCACATCACGTGCAAGCCACAAGCCGCCAAACACCTGCGCGTCACGATCAACCAGCGGCAGCCAAAACACCTGCGTGGCGGACAGACTACGCCAGTCGGCCTGAATTGATTCGCTGAGCAACTCCGGCGCAATCACTCGCGCCTGCTTCAGCACATCCTGCTTGAACAACTGCGCCACGGCCTGCTCGACGAACGCCACGAACGGCGCATTCGGCTCGACCGCACTGACGCCGGTCACGGCTTGCACCTTGCCGGCGATCAACAACGCGGCATGACGAAAGCCAAACAACGACTGGCCGTCATTGACCAGGCTGTAGGCCAGTTGCGCGGCGTCACGGGCCGCGCGGGTCTGGCGTTCCAGGTCAAGAAAGCGCGCGAACACCTGTTCGGCGGCGCCGCTCACCGGGGCGTTCACTTAAGCTCCGGGAAACGCGCGGTGCCGCTCATGCCGGCGAGCAGGCCTTTGGCTTCAGGGAGTGTTGCTACTAGCAACAGGGTCTGACTGCCCTCATCAATGCGCGCGCCGAGGCGTTTCACCGTAGCATCGATCGGCTGACCGGTTTCATCGGGAACGAAGCTGAACGTCTGGCCGGGCTTGAGTCTGGCCATCCAGCGCGACGGCACCAGCAAATGAATTTCCAGAGTGCGGTTATCCACCACATCGAGCAGCGGCGCGCCGGCCGACACGCTTTCATAGCGCTGCACCTTGCGCTCGACCACTTGCCCGTCGAACGGCGCGACCACGCTGCAGCGCTTGACCTGCACTTGATACACCTGGGATTGCGCCTGGGTTTCGCTGACCTTGGCCTCGGCCCGCGCCACTTCGAAACGCCCGACAGAGTTGAGTGCAGCCAACTGTTTGTTGTGCGCCAGCTCCTCACCAGCACCACGGCTGGCCGCCTGCGCGGCATTCAGTTGCGCTTGATAGGCCGAGCAATCGAAACGGGCCAACGTATCACCCTTCTTGAACGACTCGCCCTCGCTGAACGGCAACTCGACAATCCGCCCGGAAAGCTCACTGGCCAGCGTCGCCTGATCGCGCGCCCGCAACACCCCCCGCGCCTCACTGCTCGCATTGGCCGCTCCCGACGCCGGATTATCCAGCAGCG
Organism: Pseudomonas sp. 43A; assembly: GCF_013363935.1. Lineage (NCBI taxonomy): Bacteria > Pseudomonadati > Pseudomonadota > Gammaproteobacteria > Pseudomonadales > Pseudomonadaceae > Pseudomonas > Pseudomonas sp. 43A. The sequence continues at coordinate 418,339 of NZ_CP054880.1, read as the reverse complement.
GATCGTCTGGCCCGGGCGTTTGCGCCTGAACTGCACACGTTACTAAGGTCAATCCGACAACCCAACCGCGAAAACGCTGCATAACCGCTACTCCCTGACGGATGTGCGGAGTCTACGACAGCGGGGGTTAGCGTCAAGCGAAAGGCCATCATTGCATCGCAATCCTTGCTGTAGATCGATTGAAGAGCTATGGTCAACCTATCGAAAATATAACCTTGATGGAATATTCCATAACACTCATATTCGATCCCCATGAATTGGGATATCGAATACACCGACGAGTTCGGCAACTGGTGGGAAGACCTGACTGAAAATGAGCAGAGCTCGGTGGCTGCAAGCGTGAAACTGCTGGGTCAATTTGGCCCAGGGTTGCGCTTTCCGCACAGCAGCGCGATCAACGGCGCGCGGCATGGCCATTTACGAGAACTGCGAGTTCAACATGCTGGACGACCCTACCGCATACTCTATGCGTTTGATCCAAGACGCTGTGCGCTGCTATTGATCGGTGGAGACAAAACCGGTCAGGATCGCTGGTATGAAGTTAACGTTCCGCTCGCCGACCGACTGTACGATGAGCATCTCAATACATTGCGCAAAGAGGGTTGTAAAAATGGCTAAGAAATTTGCCGAACTCGAGGCGCGCATGACCCCCGAAGCCCGGGAGCGCGCCCATTCGATCTACGAACAACATATCAAGGAAATGCCGCTGAACGAGCTGCGACAGGCCAAAGCGCTGAGTCAGGCAACGCTTGCCGAAACGTTGCATGTCAATCAGGCAGCGATCTCGAAGATGGAGCGGCGCACGGATATGTACATCAGCACACTGCGCAACTACATCCGGGCGATGGGCGGAGAACTTGAAATCATCGCCACGTTTCCCGACGGACAAATCAAGATCGAAAATTTCGCAGGCTGAGGTTCCGCCCACTCAGCCGTTGAAATGCTTTATTAGCCTTCACCCTCTAGCGGAAACCTCAAAGCTGCGCCATCCCTCCTGCCGGATACACCGACTCCCATCCCCCGCCCAACGCCTTGTACAAGCCGACCATCGCCAACGAAACACCGGTCGAACTCTCCACCCACTGTTCCTGCGTCGCCAGCAACGCGCCTTGCACGGTGAGGACGTTGACGAAATCGACCACACCTTCGACGTATTGCTGTTGGGCGGTGCGCAGTGCGATCTGGTTCTGGCGGACGGCTTCGGCGAGGCTATCGCGGCGGCGCTGGCTGGCGTTGTAGGCAGTCAGTTGATCGTCGATTTCGTGCCAGGCACGCAGTACGGTTTGCTGGTAGGCGACGGCCGCTTCCTGCTGCTGCGCTTCACGCAGTTGCAGCACACCGCGCAGGCGTCCGCCGTCGAACAGCGGCAGGCTGAATTGTGGGCCGATGCCGAAGGCCCGCGAGCCCCACGAGCCGAAATCGCTGAGTTGCATGGCTTGTGAGCCGAGGTTGCCGGACAGGGTGATGCGCGGATAGAAATCGCCCTTGGCCACGCCGATGTTGGCGGTGGCGGCGTGCAGACGCGCTTCGGCCTGACGGATGTCCGGGCGGCGTTCAGCCAGTTGCGACGGCAGGCCGATGGCAACCTGCAGAGGGGACTGCGGCACGGCGGCGTCGGTGGATAACTCCTTGGCCAAGGCTTGTGGTGGTTCGCCCATCAACAGGCTGATCGCGTTGATCAACTGCGATTGACGTTGTTCCAGCGCCGGCAAGCGCGACTCAATCGCCGCGACTTGCGCAGCGGCTTCAGCGACATCGAGATCAGTCGCCACCCCGTCGGCCAGTCGTAGTTGCGAAAGTTTCAGGCTGTGCCGGGCGACGTCGAGGTTCTGCTCGGTGACGGCGCGGGTGTTCTGCACACCGCGCAGCTGAATGTAGTTTTGTGCGGTGTCAGCCAGCACCACCAGCAACACACCGCGACGGTCGTTTTCGGCGACTTCGAGGTTGGCGTCGGCAGCTTCGGTTTCGCGGCGCACGCGGCCCCAGAAATCCAGCTCCCACGAGGCGGAGAAACCGGCGTCCCACAGGTTGAAAGCGGAATCGCCGTTATGCCCGGACGGATCGCTCAGGCCTGTGCCGCTGTTGCGTTCGCGCGAGTAACTGCCGGTGGCCGCCGTGTTCGGATAGCGGTCAGCGGTGATGACCTGGCGGGCGGCGCGGCTTTGTTGCAGACGGCTGCTGGCCAGTTGCAGGTCGAGGTTACTGCGCACAGCGCGCTGGGTCAGCGCTGACAGTTGCGCGTCGTGGAAGACTTCCCACCAGCGTTCGTTCAGGGGCTCGCTGACGGCTTTGCTGGGGGCGGATTTGGCGGGTTTGGCCCAGTCGGCGATTTGTGTGGCTTCGGGCTTCTGGAAATCAGGGCCTACTGTGCAAGCGGTGAGGCTCACTGCGAGCAAGGTACTCAAACTGATTTGCTGCCACAGGCCTCTTCGCGAGCAGGCTCGCTCCCACAGGAGGTTTGTAGTGTTGCCGAGATCCAATGTGGGAGCGAGCTTGCTCGCGAAGATGTCAGTCGATTCAACAACAATCATCGCTGAGTCACCTCACGCACGGGTGTCGCCGAGCTTTTGGTATCAATACTCGCTTCCACCGACATCCCCACCCGCAAGCGTTCAGCCAACGGCTGGCCCGGCTCGAGCATGATCTTCACCGGAATCCGCTGCACCACTTTAGTGAAGTTGCCGGTGGCGTTATCCGGTTTCACCGCCGCAAAGGTCACCCCGGTGGCAGGGGCAATGCTCTCGACGCGACCGCTCAACGCTTCGCCGCCAAGACTGTCGACGCGCACCTGCACTTCCTGCCCCGGCTGCACGTCAGTCAGCTGTGTTTCCTGAAAATTGGCCACCACGTAAGCCTGTTTCAGCGGCACCACCGCCAGCAACTTGCTGCCCGGCGTCACATAGGCGCCGACGCGCACGGCGCGTTCGCCGATCATGCCGTCCTGCGGCGCGGTGATACGCGTGTAGGAGAGTTCAAAACTGGCGATTTCCAGTGCCGCTTGTGCGTGTTTCAGACTGCCTTCGGCGGCGTCACGTTGAGCGGTGAGGATATCGACTTGTTTGCGCTCTGCCGCCAGCTTCGCGGTGGCGGTGTCGAGATGAGCCGTGGCCTGATCGATGCGAGTGCGCGCCTGTTGCGCGTTTTGCACGGTGCCGGCGCCAACGCCCGCCAAATGGTTGTAGCGATTCAATTCCTGCTGAGCGAAAGCCATTTCAGCCTTGGCTGAGACCACCGAAGCTTGCGCCTGGGCGATCACCGACGTCTGGCGTTCCAGCGTCGCTTTGGCGTTCTGCAACTGCGCTCGCGCGACCAGGGTTTGCGCGTCCGCCGCTTCGGCTGAGGCGCGCAGATCGCGATCATCGATCAGCGCCAGCAACTGCCCGGCCTTCACTTGCTGGTTGTCCTCTACCAATACCTCCTTGATGAAACCGGCCACGCGCGGCACCACCAGGGTGTAGTCGGCGGAGACGAATGCATCGTTGGTATTTTGCTGGGTCCGCTTGCCAAACAAGCCGGGCAGCGCCAGATACACCAGCACGCCAACAGCCAGCGCGGCCGCCACGGCCACCGCGAGTTTTTGCTTTGCTTGAGTCGTCATAAAAACCTTCATTGTTCAGTGCAGCAATCAGGTCGGCGCGCGCGGCGGAAAGATCCGCGTCGGCAGCCAGAAAATCAGCAGGATCAGCGCCACCGCGACGCCGGCCATGCACACATAAAGATCGGATGCGGTCAGCACCACGGCCTGTTCATGCAGACGATGGGCAAGACCTGGATCACTGCGATCGGCCAGCGGCGAGTTGCCGAGGCTGTCGACCAGCATGGTTGAGTGGAAATGCAGGCGCGCGGTGGTCAGCGCCTCGATCACCCCGGTAGCGACCACGGCCGCCAAGCCTTTCACCGTGTTGAACCACGCGGAGGCGAACGGCCCGTCCTGCGGCTGGATGCTGCCCGTGGACAACATCAACAGCGGCAACACCGACATCGGCTGACCGAAGATCTGCAGCCATTGCAGGACGTAGAAATTGTCGCGAATCCATTCTGAAGTCAGCAGCGATCCGCCCAGGCAGGACAGCGTCAACATGCTCAAACCCATGCCAAGCACCCAGCGGCAATCGACCCAGCGCAGGTTGCACAACGCTGCCACCAATGGCAGCGCAATCAGTTGAGGCAATGCGGCGATCAGCATGATCGGTGCGGTCTGCGCCGGCCGATAACCCTGCACCTGCGCCAGATAACTCGACGGAATCAACACCACCGCCTGCAGAACTATCAGCACACCGGCCAGGGTCATCAAGGCGAACGACAGGTTGCGGATACCGAGCATCTGCAGTTTGAAAAACGGAATCGGCTGCGACCATTCATTGATCAGAAACGCCACCAGCAGCAGCGAGCCGGCACCGAGCAATCCACAGATCAGGCTCGACTCGAACCAGTCCAGTCGATTGCCCTGCAACAGGCCGATCACCAGCATGCAGATCGCCGGAAACCCCAGCAGCAGGCCTTTCCAGTTGAACGATTTGAGGCGTTCCAGACGCAGCGGATCCTGCGGAACGCCCCACGCGACCATCGCCATGGCGATCAGACAAGGCACGATGATTTGCCAGAACGTCCACTGCCAGCCGACGTATTCCGTCCACAAACCGGCCAGCGGCGTGCCGAGGCCGGGGCCGAATGTCGCCGTCAGTGCGTAGCCGGCCAAGCCATAGAGTTTGATATTGGCGGGCAGAAAACGCAGGGCGACGGTCATCAGCATCGGTGGCAGCGCACCGCCGGCCAGCCCCTGCAAAGTGCGCATCAGCAGCAGACTTTCGTAGTTCGGTGCAAACGGGCACAGCACGCCAAGCAAGGTGAACAGGCTGATTGCGCAAAGGGTGAAGCGGCGCAGCGAGAAGGTCACCGAACACCACGGCGCGAAGGCCATGGCCGCGACCGAGGTGGCGGTGTAGCTGGCGACCAGCCAGGTGCCTTCGTCGTAACCGATGTGCAGCGCACCGCGAATATCGGCGAGGGCGACCTTGGTGACCATCTCGTTGAGGCCCGACACCAGCACCGCCAACAGCACGCCGACCAGACCGATGATGATCCGCGCCCCGAACACCGGTGGCGTGATCGCCTTCGCCGGGCTGGTCGCAGCGATGGGCGCTGCCGCCGTCAGGGATGTCATGAATACTCACTCCGGAGGGAAAAATACCGGAGCATCTTAGTCGGGCTTGGCAATGACGAAAATTGACTTATTGGCAGGTTATAAGTGCGCCAGACGCAATCATTAAAGCAAAAGATCGCAGCCTTCGGCAGCTCCTACAGGGATATGCATTCCAATGTAGGAGCTGCCGAAGGCTGCGATCTTTTGATCTTAGGGTTGTGCAGCCAGCCACGTTTCGTCGCAACAGGCCTTGAGGGTTTCACGCAGCCAGCGATGTGCCGGATCCTTGTCGAAGCGCGGGTGCCAGGCCTGGGTCAGCATCAGCGTCGGCAACGGGATTGGCAGGTCGAATGAGCGCAGTTTCAGACCCAGTCGGCGCACACTGAGCAGCGCTTCCTTGGGCACTGGCAGGATCAGGTCGGAATCGGGCAGCGCAAACATCGCCGCATGGAAACTCGGCGCGATCACCGCCACGCGCCGCTCCAGGCCTAGCGCATTCAGCGCCATATCGATCGGGCCGCGCGCGATGCCGCGTCGCGACATGCTGATATGGGAAAACCCGGCGTAGCGCTCGGCGGTGATTTCACCGTCGAGCAATGGATGATCTTCGCGCACCAGTCCCACGAAGTGCGTTGAGAACAGGTTCTGCACTTTGACCTCAGGGGTGACCGGCCGAGTGTTGCTGACACTCAGATCGATGCGCCCCTCGCGCAGCGCTTCATCATCGCCATCGCCTTCCGGGACGAAACGCAATTCGCAGTGCGGCGCCAGTTGATCGAGGGTGTCGAACAGCTTGCCGCCGTAGACACCGATGAAGAAGTCATTGGCGCGGATGCTGAAGCGCCGGCGCAGTGTGCCCAGTACCACGGTGTCAGCGGAGCGGAACAGCAGCGCGGCCTGCTCGACCACATCGCGAACTTGCTCGCGCAACTCCAGCGCCTTGGGCGTTGGCACCAGGCCTCGGCCGGCGCGCACCAGAATCGGATCACCAATGGCTTCGCGGATCCGCGTCAGGGTGCGGCTCATGGCGGCCGGACTGAGGTTCATCCGCCGTGCAGCGCCGACCACACTGCCCTCGTCGAGCAAGGCGTCGAGGGCGACCAGAAGGTTCATGTCCGGGAGTTGCATGCTGAGCACTCATGGCTGATCAGGATTGATCTGGGCGCAATGCTAGCAAACATCTTTCAGAGTAGGCGTTGATCTTACTGACACCTTCGCGAGCAAGCTCGCTCCCACATTTGGAATGCATTCTCCTGTGGGCGAGCTTGCTCGCGAAGGGGCCAGACGCAACGCCACAGAGTTACCGCTGCATCCCCCACCGCTTAACGGTCACCCGCTCCAGCGTATCGAACACCAGATTCTCCACCAGCAAGCCGATCAAAATCACCACCGCCAACCCGGCAAACACCTTATCGGTGTACAGCTCATTGCGGTTCTGAAAGATGTACCAACCCAACCCGCCCTTGCCACTGGTTGCACCAAACACCAGTTCCGCCGCGATCAACGTGCGCCAGGCAAACGCCCAGCCGATCTTCAACCCGGCCAGAATCGACGGCAGCGCCGCCGGGATCAGGATGAACAGCACCAGCCGCAAACCCTTCAAACCGTAATTGCGCCCAGCCATGCGCAGCGTCTCGGAAACCCCGAGAAACCCGGCATAAGTATTCAACGCCAGCGCCCACAACACCGAATGCACCAACACGAAAATCAGGCTGTTCTGCCCTAAGCCAAACCACAGCAAAGCCAGCGGCAACAGGGCAATCGCCGGCAACGGGTTGAACATCGAGGTCATCGTGCTCAGCAGATCGCGACCCAACTGCGTCGACACCGCCAACGTGGTCAGGGCAAACGCCAGCACAATGCCGATCAGATACCCCTTGATCAGCACCACCAACGATATCCACACCTTGGCCAGCAGCTCACCACTGAGCAGACCCTCGAACAGCGCGTGACTGGTCTGCAGGAAACTCGGCAGCATCAGGTCATTGTTCTGGATCCGCGCGACCACTTCCCACAGCACCGCCAGCACAATCAGGATCAGGCCCTTACGCAGCCAGCCCTGTTGCCACAGCCGCGTGCCGAGCGTCAGTTCACGCTCGACCGGCACTTCAGTCAGCGGCTCCAGCACAACTTCGAATTCTTCACGCACAGATGATGAATGGCTCATCGGGTAGTCCTCCTGGCCGCTCAATAGGCAATACGAATGTCGTTGAAGTTGTGGTCGCGCTCGGTTTCCGGCGACTGGCCTTCATCGAACAGCAGACGATGAATGCGCCGCGCCGATTCCTGGAACGCCACGCCACCCAAGCTGTGCAAATCGTATTGATGGCTGTGCACTTCAGCGCGCACCCGCCCCGGATGTGGCGACAGCAAAAGGATGCGATTGCCGACCACCAGCGCCTCTTCAATCGAGTGAGTGACAAACAGCAGAGTGAAGCGCACCTCATCCCAGAGCAGCAGCAATTCTTCCTGCATCTTGCGTCTAGTCAGCGCATCGAGTGCGGCGAATGGTTCGTCCATCAGCAGGATTTTCGGTTGCATCGCCAGCGCCCGGGCAATCGCCACGCGCGCCTTCATGCCGCCGGACAAAGTGTGCGGATAAGCATCGGCGAACGCCGCGAGGCCGACCTTTTCCAGATAGTGCAGCGCACGCTCTTCGGCTTCTTTTTTCTTCAGGGTGCGTGAGGCCAGCAGCGGAAACATCACGTTCTGTTTGACGGTTTTCCACGGCGGCAGTTGATCGAATTCCTGAAACACTACGATGCGGTCCGGACCCGGCGCGTCGACGCGCTGGCCTTGCAGACGGACCTCGCCTTCGCACGGTTGAATGAACCCGGCCACCGCTTTGAGCAAGGTGGATTTGCCGCAACCGGACGGCCCGAGCAGCACGTAGCGATCGGCCGGATCGATTTCGAAACTGACCTGGTGAGTGGCGCGCACCACGCGTTGCGGCGTGCGATATTCGAGGCTGACATGATCGACCGCCAGCAACGCGTCGCTGCGGGCGATCGGGTTGCTGGCCGCGTGGCCTGGCAAGGGAGCGTTCATTATTTGATCAATCTCCGGCGAATCAGAAAGGCGCGTCGCCCTGAATGGTCGTGCGATACAGCTTGCGGCGCAGGTGTGCGGGGCAGCCGGCGGCGAGATGAATCAGCGAGCGGTTGTCCCAGAACACCAGATCGTGGGGCTGCCACTGATGGCGGTAGATGTTTTGCGGCAGCACGCTGTGGGCGTAGAGCTCGCTCAGCAGCTGCTGGCTCTCGTCTTCCGGGAGGCCGACGATGCGCGTGGTGAAGCCTTCGCTGACGAACAGGGCTTTACGTCCGTTCTCCGGGTGCGTGCGCACCACTGGGTGCACCACTTCCGCGACCTGAGCCAGCTGCTCCGGGGTCAGGGTCGGGCGCCAGTTGCCTTCGAATTTGGTTTCGCTGTAGCGGGCGGTGTAGGAATGCGCGGCCGAACGACCTTCAACAGCTTTGCGCAAGGCCTCGGGCAAGCTGTCCCAGGCTTTGTGCATATCGGCGAACAGGGTGTCGCCACCCTCGGACGGCAACTCCTGCGCGTGGAGCATCGAACCGAGGCTCGGCAGCTCTTTATAAGAGAGGTCGGAGTGCCAGAACTTGCCGGCATCACCGAGGCCGATGTTCTGGCCGTTTTCGATGATGTTGGAAACGATGAGGATTTCCGGGTGGTTGGCCAGCAGGAATTGCTTGAGCACATGGATCTGCAATACACCGAAGCGGCGGCTGAAGTCGATTTGCTGTTGCGGGGTGATTTGCTGGTCGCGGAACACCACGACATGGTGATCCAGGTGCGCGCGATGGACGCGCGCAAAGTCCTGGTCATTGATCGGCCGGGTAAGGTCGAGGCCAATGATCTCGGCGCCGACGGCACCGCTGAACGGGCGGATTTCAAAGAATTGCGGCGCGGCGGTCGCGGCGCTTGGGGAAGCAGTAGCTGCGGACATCTTTCCATCTCCCACGCACGGCACGCTCACGGGCGCGCTCGTCGATCAGACACTCACGCTGGATTGCGTGTTGGTTCAGGTCGTGCGGCGCGCCGATTGGTCGGCAGGTACGCAGGGGGATGACTTTATAGCTATAAGAATCATAAATTAAATACCGTTAATGAATAACGATATGGCGATTGGTGAGGAATGGACTGGATGGTGAGTGACGGTTTTTGTCACTTACTGACAGATGCAGCGATCAGACTGACGCCTTCGCGAGCAAGCTCGCTCCCACAGAGATCTCGGCTGGAACACGATTACGCGTTCAACACAAAACACTGTGGGAGCGAGCTTGCTCGCGAAGAGGCCGGTGGCAGCGCTGAAGATCTAGCGCTCGTGCAACGCCTCTGCCCGCGCGCGAATGATCGGCTTGAGCAGGTAGCTCAAGACCGACTTCTTGCCGGTAATGATGTCCACCGACGCAACCATCCCCGGGATGATCAGCAACGGCTTTTCATCGGTACCCAAGTGGCTGCGCTCAGTGCGCACCTTGATGATGTAGTAAGTGGTCTTCTTGTCTTCGTCGGTGATGGTGTCGGCACCGATCTGCTCGAGCTTGGCTTTGAGCCCGCCGTAAATGGTGTAGTCGTACGCGGTGAATTTGACGATCGCTTCCTGTCCCGGGTGCAGGAACGCGATGTCTTGCGGACGGATCTTCGCTTCGACGAGCAAGGTGTCGTCCAGCGGTACGATTTCGACCATGTCGCTGCCCGGCTGGATCACGCCGCCGATGGTGTTGACCAGCAGCTTGTTGACGATGCCGCGCACCGGCGATGTCACCAGCGTGCGGCTGACGCGGTCTTCTAGCGCTTTGCCGGTGGCACTGGCCTTGTTCAGGTCGGTGCGCGCCTCATTGAGCTGGGTCAGCGCTTCGCTGCGGAATTTGCCGCGCGTCTCGTCGATCTTGCGCTGCACTTCCTTGATCGCCGATTCGGCACGCGGAATCGCCAGCGTCGTTGCATCCAGCTGACCGCGGGTTTCCACCTCGGCACGCTTCAGACGTAGCACTTCCACCGGCGACACCGCGCCCTGCGCCACCAGCGGCTCGGACATATTGATTTCCTGCCGCTGCAAGCCGAGCTGCTGACGATACTGCGCTTGCTTGGAGGCGAATTCGCGCAGCTCTTGCTGACGCTGAATCAACTGCTCCTGCAAACCACCGATCTCGTCGTGCAGTTGCTGACGGCGGCTGATGTACAGCGACTCTTCGCTTTTTGCCTGTCCCGGCACGGCTTTGAGCACGTCTTCGGGGAAATTCAGCGGACGGTCATCGACTTCGGCGCTGAGGCGTTCTACGCGCAGCAGCATCGACAGGCGATCGGCCTCGGTTTCGCCGACGTTGGAGGCAAATCGCGTGTCGTCGAGACGAATCAGCGGTGCGCCGGCTTCGACGATCTGGCCTTCCTTGACGAACAGTTCGGAGATGATGCCGCCCTCAAGGTTCTGGATTTTCTGAATCTTCGACGATGGAATCGCCTTGCCGTCGCCCTTGGTCACTTCGTCGATCACGGCGAAGTTGGCCCACAGCAGCAGGAAGATGAAGAAGCCGATGATCGCCCAGATGGTCAGACGCACGACGCGCGGGGCGTCTTCGATCAGCGCCTTGTTGACCTCCGGCAGGGGCTGGCCCTGCAGCGATGCCGAGCCTTTGAAGTAGCGACGGATCGAATCCTTGAAACCCGACTTAAGCAACACTGATCTGCCCCTTCTTCAACGCTTCCATCACGGCGGCTTTCGGGCCATCGGCGAGAATCTGTCCACGGTCGATCACCAGCAGACGATCGACCAGCGACAACAGTGAAGCCCGGTGCGTGACCAGCACCACGGTCTTGTTTTCAATCACCGCCGCGAGGCGTTGCTTGAGGCGCTCTTCACCGGTGTTGTCCATCGCACTGGTCGGCTCGTCCATCAGCAAAATCGGTGGGTTGAGCAACAAGGCCCGAGCCAGCGCGACGTTCTGTCGTTGACCGCCGGAGAGGTTCTGCCCGCGCTCGCCGACTTGCAGCTCATAGCCTTGCGGGTGCAGACGGGCGAATTCGTGGACGCCAGCCAGTTCGGCGGCTTGCAGCACCAGCTCGTCTTCTACATAACGCGCGCCGGAGACCAGGTTGTCACGCAGGGTGCCGGCCAGCAGCTGGATGTCTTGCGGCACGTAGCCGATGTTGTAGCGCAGTTCGCTGACGTCGATCTGGCGGATATCCACGCCGTCGACCAGCAACGCGCCGTCGTCCGGCTGATACAGGCCGACCAACAATTTGGCGAGGGAGCTTTTGCCCGAGCCGCTGCGGCCGATGATGCCGATTTTTTCGCCGGGACGGATCACCAGATTGATGTTCTTCAGCGCCGGGTTCTGTTGTTCCGGGTAAGTGAAGTTGAGCTGGCGGCACTCGATCGCCCCCTGCAAAACCTTGCGGCTCAGCGGGCGCTCTTCGAAGTTGCGCTCTTGCGGCAGCTCCATCATCTGGTCGACCGAAGTCATGGTCACCCGCGCTTGCTGATAGCGAGTCAGCAGACCCGACAGCGACGCCAGCGGGCTCAGTGCGCGGCCGCTGAGCATGTAGCAGGCAATCAGACCGCCCATGCTCAGGTTGCCGGCGATGATCTGGTAGACGCCGAAGACGATCATGATCACCCCGGCCAGTTGCTGGATCAGCAGGGTGATGTTCATCGCCAGACCGGAGAGCATTTTCACCCGCAGTTCGAGGCGACTGAGGGTGCCGATGGTCTGCTCCCACTGGTACTGGCGTTCGCTCTCGGCGTTGTTGACCTTCACCGCATCAAGGCCGGCGAGGGTTTCGATCAGGCTCGACTGGCGCTCGGCACCGAGGGCCATGGTGCGTTCCATGGTTGCCACCAGCGGCTTCTGCAAGGCGTAGCCGATCAGCAAGGCAATCGGGAAAGCCAACACCGGAATCCACACCAAGTGCCCGCCGAGAATGGCGATAACGATAAAGATGAGGATGGTGAACGGCAGGTCGATCAGGCTGGTCAGGGTCAGCGAGGCGAGGAAGTCGCGCAGGCTCTGAAACTCGTGGATGTTCTGCGCAAAGCTGCCGACCCGCGCCGGGCGGTACTTCATCGCCATGCCGACGATGCGCTCGAACAGCGTCGCGGAGATGATCAGGTCGGTTTTCTTCCCGGCCAGATCCAGGCACAGGGCGCGCAGACTCTTGAGGACCAGGTCGAAGATGTAGGCACCGGTGATGCCCAGCGCCAGCACCCACAGGGTCGCTTCGGCCTGGTTCGGCACCACGCGGTCGTAGACGTTCATCACGAACAGCGGCGCGGCCATGGCGATGATGTTGATCAGGAAACTCGCGGCGATTGCATCGGCATACAGCCAACGCGAACGCTTGAGGGTGTCGCGGAACCACGAGCGCGCACGCGGAATCAGCGTGCCGTGGTTGACGTCGAATTTGTGTTGCGGCTGAGCGAAGAAGACTTTACCGGTGTAATCGTCGGCGAGCAGTTCGCGGCTGACGATGGACTCGCCGCCGTCGGTTTCGCTGAGCAGGACTCGTGCTTCATTGTCACCTTGCCAACCGAGCAGGACGGCGCTGCGGCCATCCTTGAGCAGCAGCAAGGCCGGCATGGCGATCGCCGGAATTTCTTCCAGTTTGCGCTGCAACACCCGCCCTTGCAGGCCGGCGCGAGCCGCCGCGCGGGGCAGCAACTCGACACTCAGGCGTTGTTTGGGCAGCGGCAGGCCGGTGGTCAGCATCGCCGCGCTGGCGGGTTTCTGATGGAGCATGCAAAGGGCGAGCAGGCCATCCAGTAACGGATCGTCGTGCAACGCGCGTGGATCATGACTGAGTTGAACTCGACTGACTTCTGATTCCACGCTCGACACTCTTTGACAGTTGAAAAGGGATAACTCAATTCATCCCAGGCAGCTGGACCTTGGGCTTCACGTCGTTCTGCACAACGGATGCCAACGGTGCGACCACTCCCTGGCTTCTGAGCAACTCGCCCATGGTCGCCTTGATTCGGTACTGAGTAAATAACTGAATGTTTTTGATTTCCGCCAGACGCCGCGAAGCGGTGAACAACTCGTTTTCGCTGTCGAGCAAATCGAGCAGGGTCCGTTCGCCGAGGCTGAACTGACGCTGGTAGGCGGTGCGCACCGAGGTGCTGTGATCGACGTATTGCTGCGCGATCGGCACCTGCGCGTTGGCGTTGTTCAGGGCGTTCCAGGCCAGACCGAGTTCTTCGTTCAACTGGCGCAAAGCGTTGTTGCGGATGTCCAGCGCCTGGTTCGACAGGTACGACTTGGACTCCAGATCGGCCTTGTTGCTGCCACCGGAATACAGGTTGAAGCGCATGCGCAGCATGGCTTGCCACTCGTTGTTGTGACCGTTCTGGCCGTCGAGATCGTTGTCGGCGGTGCGGCCCAGTTCGGCGTCGAAACGCGGGTAGAAGGTCGATTTGGCGGTTTCGTACTGCTTCTCGGCAGCGGCGATGTCTGATTCGGCCGAACGCAGGATCGGGCTGTTTTCCAGCATCTGCTGGCGCGCTTCGTTGAGGTTGGCCGGCATCATTGCCATGAACGGCGCCGGCCGCTCGAGTTGATCGGGCATCTGGCCGACGGCGCTGAGGAAGTTGGTTTCCGAGTCGGCCAGATTGGTCTGCTCGGTGATCAGGTTGTTGCGGGCCTGGGCCATCCGCGCTTCGGCCTGATCGAGGTCGGCACCGCTGCCGACGCCGCGCTGGGTGCGCAGCTGGATCTGGTCGTAGATGCGCTGGTGGCTCTTGAGGTTGTCCTCGGCCAGACGCACGAACTCACGACGGGTCAACACGTCCAGGTAAACCTGGGCGACGGTCAGTGCGGTACGCTCGGAAGTACCGAGCAGCGAGTAAGCGCGGGAGTTGACGGTGGCTTGTTGACGGCCGACTTCGCTGGACGTCGCAAACCCGTCAAAGACCATTTGCGAGAGACGTAAACTTGACTCGCTACGGTTCAGGGTTTCGTAGTGGTTACCGGAATTGGCGCGGGTGGTGACGCTGTCGGTACCCTCACGGCCATAACCGCCGAGCAGATCGACCTTCGGCAGGTATCCACCTTTTGCCGCTCTTAATTGATAATCCGCCGCCAAACGACTGTTGACCCCTGCCTGGATTTCCGGATGGACATCCAGTGCCTGCTGCATGGCTTCTGGTAAGGATTGTGCTTGTACAAAAGAGGCGGCGAGGGCGAAGGGTACGGCGAAAAGCAGGGGCGAACGCATGATAGGAATTTCCCAGAACTTCTTGTCTTGAATCACAGCAAAACGTGGCGCTGCGTCGGATGATGGCAACCAGATTGACCGTATGTCGGAAAGTTCAAAACAGGAACTGGATCACACGCTGAAGGACAGGTCGCCGCGGAAATATCAATGTGACATTAGTGGGGCGATTGTTTAGGATGGCACCCAGAAGGTCAATAGTTTGGCATAAAGTTAATAGCGAAAGAATATAGCCAAATTATTGACGATTTAATGCGTCAAACTTGTTTAGCAAATTTTTAAAGTACGTCCAGACTGAATCGGCGCCCATGCCATCAGGTCCATGGAAGTCAACTGAACGTGACACCCCGGAGAGTCTTCAATGAGCAGTGTTGTTGCAATCGTCAAAAGCATTGTCGGTCAGGTATTCGTGGTGTCCCCAGAGGGCGTGCGTCGCGTACTCGTTGAAGGCGATCGCCTGTTCGTTGGCGACCAGATCGACACCGGCCTCTCCGGCGCCGTGTCACTTGAATTGGCTGATGGCCGCACCCTCGATCTGGGTCGCGAAACCCAGTGGAGCGCCACCGCGCCCGACTCCAGCACGGACCTGGCGGAGGCCACCGCGCAGGCTGCGCCGTCGGTAGCAGAACTGCAGCAAGCCATCGCCGCCGGTGTCGACCCGACCACCGCCCTCGATGCTACCGCTGCCGGCCCGAGCGCCGCAGGCACTGGCGGTGCCGCCGGTGGTGGTCACAGTTTCGTCATGCTCGACGCCACCGCTGGCCGCGTGGACCCGACCATTGGATTCCCGACCGCAGGCATCAATGCTGCCGGTCAAGCCGCGCAGAACATCACCGGCGGCCAGACCACCGACACCACCACCAACGCCCTGCGTGAGTCGACCCTGAGCCTCAGCGCCACGCCGTCCATCACCGAAGCCGGCGGCGTGCTGGTGTACACCGCGACCCTGACCCAGGCGCCGCTGACCGACCTGACCATCACCCTGTCCAACGGCGCGGTGATTGTGATTACAGCCGGTTCCACTACCGGCACCGTCAATGTGCCGCTGGCACCGAACGACACTGTTTATAACGACCCGACCCAGATCGACGTGACCGTCACCGGCACCACCGGCGGCAATGGCATCACCGTGACGCCGCCGACCACGCCGGCCACGACCCAGGTCACTGACACCATCGACACCACCACCGTCACCCTGACGGCCGGGCCGAGTGTCACCGAAGGCGGGCAGATCACCTACACCGCAACGCTGACCAACCCGGCGCAAACCCCGGTGACCGTCACCCTGTCGAACGGCTCGACCATCACCATCGGCGCCGGCCAGACCACCGGCACCGTCAACGTGCCGACCCCGGCCAACGACGTCTATAACAATGGCAGCACCGTCACCACGACGATTACCGGTGCTACCGGCGGCAACTTTGAAAACCTGGTGCCGAACCCGACGCCTGCGGTGACCACCATCACCGATTCGATCGACACCACCAACCTGACCCTGACCGCCACCGGCACAGTGGTCGAAGGTGGCCAGATCACCTACACCGCGACCCTGACCAACCCGGCGCAAACCCCGGTCACCGTCACCCTGTCGAACGGTTCGACCATCACCATTGAAGCCGGCCAGACCACGGGCACCGTCAACGTGCCGACTGCGGCCAATGACGTCTACAACAATGGCGGCACCGTCAGCACCACCATTACTGGCGCGACCGGTGGCAACTTCGAAAGCCTGGTGCCGAACACTACGCCGGCGACCACCACGGTGACCGATTCGATCGACACCACCAACGTCAGCCTCACCGCCACCGGTACCGTCGTTGAAGGCGGCCAGATCACCTACACCGCAACGCTGACCAACGCTGCACAAACCCCGGTGACGATCACTCTGTCGAACGGTTCGACCATCACCATTGAAGCCGGCAAGACCACGGGCTCGGTCAACGTGCCAACCGCGGCCAACGACGTTTACAACAATGGCAGCACCGTCAGCACCACGATTACCGGCACCAGCGGCGGCAATTTCGAAAACCTGGTGCCGAACACGACGCCAGCGACCACCACGATTACCGATTCGATCGACACCACCAATCTGTCGTTGTCAGCGACCGGCACCGTTGCCGAAGGCGGCTCGATCGTTTACACAGCGACCCTGACCAATCCTGCCGGTACACCGGTGACCGTGACCCTGAGCAACGGGTCGGTGATCACCATCGAGGCGGGCAAGACCACCGGCACCGTGACCGTTCCGGCGCCAGCCGATGACGTCTACAAAGACGCCGGCAACGTTGAAGTGACCATCAAGGACGCTTCCGGCGGCAACTTCGAGAACCTGGTGCCGAGCACCGTTCCAGCCGTTACCGAAGTCACCGACACCATCGACACCTCGACCGTGAAACTGACGGCCGACACCTCGGTCGCCGAAGGTGGCACCGTCACTTACACCGCTACCGTTGGCGCGCCGGTGACCGGTTCGCCTGTCGTTGTGACCTTGGCCAACGGCCAGAGCATCACCATCGAAGTCGGCAAAACCACGGGCACTGTGACCACCACTGCACCGAACGATGCGCTGACCGGCAATGCGCCGCTGACCAATTCGATTACTGGCGTTTCCGGTGGCAATTACGAAGATCTGGTGGCCGACAAGACCCCGGTTTCGACCGCCGTTACCGATGTTGCCGACACCACCAATCTGTCGCTGAGCGCCACCGGTTCCGTGGCCGAGGGTGGTTCGATCGTTTACACCGCGACGCTGACCAATCCGGCCGGCACGCCAGTCACCGTGACCCTGTCGAATGGCTCGGTGATCACCATCGAAGCGGGTAAAACCACTGGCACCGTGACCGTTCCAGCGCCAGCTGATGACGTTTACAAAGACGCCGGCAAAGTCGAAGTCACCATCAAGGATGTGTCTGGGGGTAATTTCGAGAACCTGGTCCCGAGCACCACGCCAGCCGTGACCGACGTCACTGACACCATCGACACGTCGACCGTAAAGCTGACGGCTGACACCTCGGTCGCTGAAGGCGGCACCGTCACTTACACCGCCACTGTCGGCGCGCCGGTGACCGGCTCGCCTGTTGTCGTGACCTTGGCCAATGGTCAGAACATCACCATTGAAGTCGGCAAAACAACCGGCACCGTGACGACCATTGCACCGAACGATGCGTTGACCGGCCACGCGCCGATTACCAATGCGATCACGGGCGTGAGCGGCGGCAATTACGAAGACCTCGTTGCCGACAAAACCCCGGTCAGCACCACGGTCACCGACACCACTGACACTACCGACTTGACGCTGAGCGCGACGGGCACCGTGGCTGAAGGCGGCCAGATCACTTACACCGCGACCCTGAGCAATGCCGCAGGTTCGCCTGTTACCGTGACCCTGTCGAACGGTTCGGTGATCACCATCGAAGCGGGCAAAACCACCGGCACCGTGACCGTTCCTGCGCCAGCCGATGATGTCTATAAAGACGCCGGCAAAGTCGAAGTCACCATCAAGGACGCCACCGGCGGCAACTTCGAAAACCTGGTGCCGAGCACCGTTCCTGCCGTCACCGACGTGACCGATACCGTTGATACCTCGACGGTGAAACTGACCGCCACCGAGACGGCCGCTGAAGGTGGCACCGTCACCTATACCGCCACTGTCGGCTCCCCAGTGACCGGTTCGCCTGTGGTCGTGACTCTGGCCAATGGTCAGAACATCACTATCGAAGTCGGCAAAACCACCGGCACCGTGACGACCATTGCACCGAACGATGCGTTGACCGGCCACGCGCCGATTACCAACGCGATCACGGGCGTGAGCGGCGGCAATTACGAAGACCTCGTTGCCGACAAAACCCCGGTCAGCACCACCGTCACCGACACCACTGACACCACCGACCTGACGCTGAGCGCGACGGGCACCGTGGCTGAAGGCGGTTCAATTGTTTACACCGCGACCCTGACCAATCCGGCCGGCACGCCAGTGACCGTGACCCTGAGCAACGGTTCGGTGATCACCATCGAAGCGGGCAAAACCACTGGCACCGTGACCGTTCCGGCGCCCGCCGATGACGTCTACAAAGACGCCGGCAAAGTCGAAGTCACGATCAAGGATGCGACTGGCGGCAACTTCGAGAACCTGGTGCCAAGCACCGTTCCTGCCGTCACCGACGTGACCGATACCGTTGATACCTCTACGGTCAAACTGACCGCCACCGAGACTGCCGCTGAAGGTGGCACCGTCACCTACACCGCCACTGTCGGTGCTCCAGTGACGGGTTCTCCGGTTGTAGTGACTCTGGCCAACGGCCAGAACATCACCATCGAGGTCGGCAAAACCAGCGGCACCGTGACCACCACCGCGCCAAACGATGCGCTGACTGGCCAAGCTCCGCTGACCAACTCGATCACCAACGTTTCCGGCGGCAATTACGAAAACCTCGTGGCCGACAAAACCCCGGTCAGCACCACCGTCACCGACACCACTGACACCACCGACCTGACGCTGAGCGCGACGGGCACCGTGGCTGAAGGCGGTTCAATTGTTTACACCGCGACCCTGACCAATCCGGCCGGCACGCCAGTGACCGTGACCCTGAGCAACGGTTCGGTGATCACCATCGAAGCGGGCAAAACCACCGGCACCGTGACCGTTGCAGCGCCTGCCGATGACGTCTACAAGGACGCCGGCAAAGTCGAAGTGACCATCAAGGACGCCACTGGCGGCAACTTCGAGAATCTGGTCCCGAGCACCACGCCAGCCGTGACCGACGTCACTGACACCATCGACACCTCGACCGTGAAACTGACGGCCGACACCACTGTGGCCGAAGGTGGCACCGTCACCTACACCGCCACTGTTGGCGCGCCGGTCACCGGTTCGCCGGTCGTGGTGACCCTGGCCAACGGCCAGAACATCACCATCGAAGTCGGCAAGACCACCGGCACCGTGACCTTCACCGCGCCGAACGATGCACTGACCGGTCAGGCGTCGCTGGGTAATTCGATCACGGGTGTAAGCGGCGGCAACTACGAAAACCTGGTGGCCGACAAGACCCCGGTTTCGACCACGGTCACTGACACCATCGACACCACTGACCTGTCGCTCAGCGCCACCAACTCGGTCGCCGAGGGCGGCTCGATCATCTACACCGCGACGCTGACCAACCCGGCTGGCTCGCCGGTGACTGTGAACCTGTCGAACGGCTCGGTCATTACCATCGAGGCCGGTAAAACCACCGGCACCGTGACTGTCGCTGCGCCAGCCGATGACGTCTACAAAGACGCCGGCAAAGTCGAAGTCACCATCAAGGACGCCACCGGCGGCGACTTCGAGAATCTGGTGCCAAGCACCGTTCCAGCCGTAACCGAAGTCACCGACACCATCGACACCAGCACCGTCAAACTGACCGCCACCGAGTCGGCTGCTGAAGGTGGCACCGTCACCTACACCGCCACTGTCGGCGCGCCAGTGACCGGTTCGCCGGTCATCGTGACGCTGGCCAACGGTCAGAACATCACCATCGAAGTCGGCAAGACTACCGGCACCGTGACCACCACCGCGCCGAACGACGCGTTGAACGGCCACACCCCGCTGACCAACGCGATCACCGACGTTTCCGGCGGCAATTACGAAAACCTCGTCGCCGATAAAACTCCGGTCAGCACCACCGTCACCGACACCGTCGACACCACCAATCTGTCGCTGACCGCGACTGGCACCGTGGCTGAAGGTGGCTCGATTGTTTACACCGCCACCCTGACCAACCCGGCCGGTACCCCGGTCACCGTGACCCTGTCGAACGGTTCGGTGATCACCATCGAAGCGGGCAAAACCACCGGCACCGTGACGGTTCCTGCGCCAGCCGATGACGTTTACAAAGACGCCGGCAAGGTCGAAGTGACCATCAAGGACGCCACCGGCGGCAACTTCGAGAACCTCGTTCCGAGCACCACGCCAGCCGTTACCGACGTCACTGATACCATCGACACTTCGACGGTCAAACTGACCGCCACCGAGTCCACGGCTGAAGGTGGCACCGTCACCTACACCGCCACGGTCGGCGCGCCAGTCACCGGTTCGCCGGTTGTCGTGACCCTGGCCAACGGTCAGAACATCACCATCGAAGTGGGTAAAACCACCGGCACCGTGACCACCACCGCACCAAACGATGCGTTGACCGGTCATGCGCCGCTGACCAACTCGATCACCGGTGTTTCCGGCGGCAATTACGAAAACCTCGTGGCCGACAAAACCCCGGTCAGCACCACCGTGACCGACACCGTCGACACCACCAACCTGTCGCTGACCGCGACTGGCACCGTGGACGAAGGCGGCCAGATCACTTACACCGCGACCTTGACCAACGCCGCTGGCTCGCCGGTCACCGTGACCCTGAGCAACGGCTCGGTGATTACCATCAAGGCTGGTGAAACCACCGGCACCGTGACCGTCGACGCTCCGAAAGACGACGTCTACAAAGACGCCGGCACCGTTGAAGCGACCATCAAAGGCGCGACCGGTGGCGACTTCGAAAACCTCGTCACCAGCACTGCCCCGGCCGTCACCACCGTCAACGACACCATCGACACCTCCACCGTGTCGCTGACTGCCACGGCGAACGTCGCCGAAGGCGAAACCGTGGTCTACACCGCGACCGTGACCGCGCCAGTGACTGGCTCACCGGTTGTCGTGACCCTGTCCAACGGCCAGACCATCACCATCGCTGTCGGTGAAACCACCGGCTCGGTGAACTTCGTTGCACCGAACAGCCCGTTGGCCGGCGGCAGCTCGCTGAGCGTGACCATCGACGGCGCTACCGGTGGCAACTACGAAAAACTCGCGGTCGATGGTAAGTCTGCCGACACCGCAGTGTCGGACACTACCGACACCACCAACCTGAACCTGACCGCAACCGACTCGGTGGCAGAAGGCGGTTCGATCGTTTACACCGCGACCCTGACCAACCCGGCCGGCACCC
This sequence comes from Pseudomonas sp. 43A, assembly GCF_013363935.1. Taxonomy (NCBI): domain Bacteria; kingdom Pseudomonadati; phylum Pseudomonadota; class Gammaproteobacteria; order Pseudomonadales; family Pseudomonadaceae; genus Pseudomonas; species Pseudomonas sp. 43A. Next base: position 396,994 of record NZ_CP054880.1, on the reverse strand, counting down.
CGGTGACCGTGACCCTGTCGAACGGTTCGGTAATCACCATTGAGGCGGGTAAAACCACCGGCACCGTGACCGTCGCAGCGCCAGCCGACGACGTCTACAAAGACGCCGGCAAAGTCGAAGTGACGATCAAGGATGCAACGGGCGGCAACTTCGAGAATCTGGTGCCGAGCACTGTTCCGGCAGTGACCAACGTCACCGACACCATCGACACCACCACCGTCAAACTCACCGCGACCGAATCGGCGGCTGAGGGTGGCACCGTCACTTACACCGCGACGGTGGGTGCGCCGGTTACCGGTTCGCCTGTGGTCGTGACCCTGGCTAACGGTCAGACCATCACCATCGGCGTTGGCCAAACCACCGGCACCGCAACCACCATCGCCCCGAACGATGCATTGACCGGTCACGCACCGATCACCAATGCAATCACCGAGGTCAGCGGTGGCAATTACGAGAATCTGGTCGCCGACAAGACCCCGGTTTCGACCAATGTCACCGACACCGTCGACACCACTAACCTGTCGCTGACGGCAACCGGCACCGTGGCTGAAGGTGGTTCGATCATCTACACCGCGACATTGACCAACGCTGCTGGCTCGCCAGTCACCGTGACCCTGTCGAACGGCGCCGTGATTACCATCGACGCGGGCAAGACTTCCGGCACTGTCACCGTTCCAGCCCCGGCAGATGACGTTTACAAAGACGCCGGCAAAGTTGAAGCGACAATCTCCACCGCTACCGGTGGCAACTTCGAGAACCTGGTGCCGAGCACTGTTCCGGCAGTGACCAACGTCACCGACACCATCGACACCTCGACCGTGAAACTGACGGCCGATACCTCCGTGGCTGAAGGTGGCACCGTCACTTACACCGCCACTGTGGGCGCACCAGTAACCGGTTCGCCGGTCACCGTGACGCTGGCCAACGGCCAGAACATCACCATCGAAGTCGGCAAAACAACCGGCACCGTGACCTTCACCGCACCGAACGATGCGCTGACCGGCCACGCGCCGATCACCAACTCGATCACGGGCGTCACTGGCGGCAACTACGAAAATCTCGTGGCCGATAAAACGCCGGTCAGCACCAACGTGACCGACACCGTCGACACCACCAACCTGTCGCTCAGCGCGACCGGTTCTATGGCTGAGGGCGGCTCGATCATCTACACCGCGACATTGACCAACGCTGCTGGCTCGCCAGTCACCGTGACCCTGTCGAACGGCGCGGTGATTACCATCGAAGCTGGCAAAACCACTGGCACCGTGTCTGTTCCAGCGCCAGCCGATGACGTCTACAAAGACGCCGGCAAGGTTGAAGCGACGATCTCCACCGCTACCGGTGGCAACTTCGAAAACCTCGTGCCGAGCACTGTACCGGCCGTGACCGAAGTCACCGATACCATCGACACCTCGACCGTCAAACTGACGGCTGATACGTCGGTCGCTGAAGGCGGCACCGTCACTTACACCGCCACTGTCGGCGCTCCAGTGACCGGCTCGCCTGTCGTGGTGACGCTGGCCAATGGTCAGAACATCACCATCGAAGTCGGTAAAACCACCGGCACCGTGACCTTCACCGCACCGAACGATGCGCTGACCGGCCACGCGCCGCTCACCAACGCGATCACCGACGTAACCGGCGGCAACTTCGAAAATCTGGTGGCGGACAAAACGCCGGTCAGCACCACCGTGACCGACACCGTCGACACCACCAACCTGTCGCTCAGCGCGACCGGTTCTGTGGCTGAGGGCGGCTCGATCATCTACACCGCCACATTGACCAACGCTGCTGGCTCGCCAGTGACCGTGACGCTGAGCAACGGCGCAGTGATCACCATCGACGCCGGCAAAACCACCGGCACCGTGACCGTTCCAGCTCCGGCAGATGACGTCTACAAAGACGCCGGCAAAGTCGAAGCAACGATCTCCACCGCTACCGGTGGCAACTTCGAAAACCTGGTGCCGAGCACTGTGCCGGCCGTTACCGAAGTGACTGACACCATTGACACCTCGACCGTCAAACTGACGGCTGACACCTCCGCGGCTGAAGGCGGCACCGTCACCTACACCGCCACTGTTGGCGCACCAGTAACCGGTTCGCCGGTCACCGTGACCTTGGCCAACGGCCAGAACATCACCATCGAAGTTGGCAAAATCACCGGCACCGTGACCACCACCGCACCGAACGATGCGCTGACCGGTCAGGCGCCACTGACCAACTCGATCACGGGTGTCACTGGCGGCAACTACGAAAATCTGGTGGCCGACAAGACCCCGGTTTCAACCACGGTCACCGATACCGTCGACACCACCAACCTGTCGCTCAGCGCGACTGGCTCGGTCGCTGAAGGTGGTTCGATCGTCTACACCGCAACGCTGACCAACGCGGCTGGCTCGCCAGTCACCGTGACCCTGTCCAACGGCGCTGTCATCACCATCGAAGCGGGCAAAACCACCGGCACCGTGACCGTCGCAGCGCCGGCGGATGACGTTTACAAAGATGCAGGCAAAGTCGAAGCAACCATTTCGACCGCGACCGGCGGCAACTTCGAGAACCTGGTACCGAGCACTGTGCCGGCAGTGACCAACGTCACTGACACCATCGACACCACAACCGTAAAACTCACCGCCACCGAGTCGACAGCTGAGGGTGGCAACGTCACCTACACCGCGACTGTCGGCGCGCCAGTCACCGGCTCGCCGGTTGTCGTAACCTTGGCCAACGGTCAGACGATCACCATCGGCGTCGGCCAGACCACCGGCACCGCGACCACCACGGCGCCGAACGATGCGTTGACCGGTCACGCACCACTGACCAACGCGATCACCAACGTGACCGGCGGTAACTACGAAAACCTTGTTGCGGACAAGACCCCGGTATCGACCAATGTCACCGACACCGTCGACACGACCAATCTGTCACTCAGCGCTACCAATTCGGTCGCTGAAGGTGGCTCGATCGTCTACACCGCGACCCTGACCAACGCCGCTGGCTCGCCAGTGACCGTCACCCTGTCGAACGGCGCCGTGATCACCATCGACGCCGGTAAAACCACTGGCACCGTGACTGTTCCTGCGCCGGCCGACGACGTCTACAAAGACGCCGGTACCGTGCAGGCGACGATCAGCACCGCCACCGGTGGTAACTTCGAAAACCTGGTGCCGAGCACAACGCCGGCTGTGACCAGCGTCACCGACACCATCGACACTACCACCGTGAAGCTGACCGCCACTGAGTCGGCAGCTGAGGGTGGCAACGTTGTCTACACCGCTACCGTAGGCGCACCAGTTACCGGCTCGCCAGTTGTCGTGACTTTGGCCAATGGTCAAACCATCACCATCGGCGTCGGCCAGACCACCGGCACGGCGACCGCCACTGCGCCGAATGACGCATTGACCGGCCACGCTCCGCTGACCAACGCGATCACCAACGTGACCGGTGGCAACTACGAAAATCTGGTGGCCGACAAGACGCCGGTCAGCACCAACGTCACTGACACTGTCGACACCACCAACCTGTCGTTGAGCGCGACCGGTTCTGTGGCTGAAGGTGGCTCGATCGTCTACACCGCGACCCTGACCAACGCTGCTGGCTCGCCAGTCACCGTGACCCTGTCGAACGGCGCGGTGATTACCATCGATGCCGGTAAAACCACTGGCACCGTGACCGTTCCCGCCCCGGCCGACGACGTCTACAAAGACGCTGGTACCGTGCAGGCGACCATCAGCACGGCTACCGGTGGCAACTTCGAAAACCTGGTGCCTAGCACGACTCCGGCTGTGACCAGCGTCACTGATACCATCGACACCACCACGGTGAAACTGACGGCCACCGAGTCTGCCGCTGAAGGCGGCAACGTCGTCTACACCGCGACGGTCGGTGCACCAGTAACCGGTTCGCCAGTCGTGGTAACCCTGTCGAACGGTCAGACCATCACCATTGGTGTTGGCCAGACCACCGGCACCGCGACCACTACCGCGCCAAACGACGTTTTGACCGGCCATGCACCGCTGACCAACGCGATCACCAACGTCAGCGGCGGTAACTACGAGAACCTCGTGGCTGACAAAACGCCGGTCAGCACGACGGTGACCGATACTGTCGACACCACCAATCTGTCGCTCAGCGCGACCGGCACCGTGGCTGAAGGCGGTTCGATTGTTTACACCGCGACCCTGACCAACGCCGCTGGTTCGCCAGTCACCGTGACTCTTTCGAACGGCGCCGTAATCACCATTGATGCCGGCAAAACCACTGGCACCGTGACCGTTCCAGCCCCGGCCGATGACGTCTACAAAGACGCCGGCACCGTGCAGGCCACGATCAGCAACGCCACCGGTGGCAACTTCGAAAATCTGGTGCCGAGCACGACGCCAGCTATCACCAGCGTCACCGATACCGTCGACACCACGACTGTGAAACTGACGGCAACCGCTACCGCAGCCGAAGGTGGCAACGTCGTTTACACCGCGACTGTCGGCGCGCCAGTCACCGGCTCGCCGGTTGTCGTGACCCTGGCCAACGGTCAGACCATCACCATTGGTGTCGGCCAGACTACGGGGACTGCGACCACTACCGCACCAAACGATGCGTTGACTGGTCACGCACCGCTGACCAACTCGATCACCAACGTCACTGGCGGCAACTACGAAAATCTCGTCGCCGACAAGACGCCGGTTTCGACCAACGTCACTGACACCGTCGACACCACCAACCTGTCGCTGTCCGCGACCGGCACCGTGGCCGAAGGTGGTTCGATTGTTTACACCGCGACATTGACCAACGCCGCTGGCTCGCCAGTGACCGTCACCCTGTCCAACGGCGCGGTGATCACCATCGATGCTGGTAAAACCACCGGCACCGTGACTGTCCCGGCCCCGGCTGACGACGTCTACAAAGACGCTGGCACCGTGCAGGCCACAATCAGCAACGCCAGCGGTGGCAATTTCGAAAATCTGGTGCCAAGCACGACTCCGGCTATCACCAGCGTCACCGATACCATCGACACCACCACCGTGAAACTGACGGCAACGGCCACTGCGGCAGAGGGCGGCAACGTCGTCTACACCGCGACCGTCGGTGCTCCAGTGACTGGCTCGCCGGTTGTGGTAACCCTGTCGAACGGTCAGACCATCACCATCGGCGTTGGCCAGACCACTGGCACCACGACCACCACTGCACCTAACGACGCATTGACCGGCCACGCCCCGCTGACCAACTCGATCACCAACGTGACTGGCGGCAACTACGAGAATCTGGTGGCCGACAAGACGCCGGTTTCGACCAACGTCACTGACACCGTCGACACCACCAACCTGTCGCTGTCCGCGACCGGCACCGTGGCCGAAGGCGGCCAGATCACTTACACCGCGACCCTGACCAACGCCGCTGGTTCACCGGTCACCGTGACCCTGTCCAACGGCGCCGTGATCACCATCGACGCCGGTAAAACCAGCGGCACCGTGACCGTTCCAGCGCCAGCCGATGACGTTTACAAAGACGCCGGCAACGTCCAGGCAACGATCAAAACCGCCACGGGTGGCAGCTTCGAAAACCTGGTCACCAGCACTACGCCAGCCGTAACCAGCGTCACCGACACCATCGATACCACCACGGTGAAACTGACCGCGACCGGCACAGCAGCTGAAGGCGGCAACGTCGTCTACACCGCCACTGTCGGCGCAGCTGTAACCGGTTCGCCGGTCGTGGTGACCCTGGCCAACGGTCAGACCATCACCATCGACATCGGCAAAACCACCGGCACCGTGACCTCCACCGCACCGAACGATGCGCTGACCGGCCACGCCCCGCTGACCAACTCGATCACCAACGTCACTGGCGGCAACTACGAAAATCTCGTCGCCGACAAAACCCCGGTCAGCACCACCGTGACCGACACCGTCGACACCACCAACCTGACGCTGTCCGCGACCGGCACCGTGGCCGAAGGTGGTCAGATCACCTACACCGCGACCCTGACCAACGCCGCTGGCTCGCCAGTCACGGTGACCCTGAGCAACGGCTCGGTGATCACTATCGACGCTGGTAAAACCACCGGCACCGTGACCGTCCCGGCTCCGGCTGACGACGTCTACAAAGACGCCGGCACCGTGCAGGCAACCATCACTGGCGCCAGCGGCGGCGGCTTCGAAAATCTGGTGACCAGCAATACGCCAGCCGTTACGAGCGTCACCGATACGATCGACACCACCACCGTCAGCATCACCGGCAGCAGCTCGGTGACCGAAGGCCAGACCGCCAGCTACACGGTCAGCCTGAACCACCCGGCGCAAACCGAAGTGACCCTGAAAATCGTCTACAGCGGCACCGCCGCCGACGGTTCGGACTTTACCGGCGTGTACACCGTGAAGATTCCGGCAGGTGCGAGCAGCGCGCAGTTCAACGTCGCCACCATCGATGACAAGATCACCGAAGGCACCGAGAACTTCGTGGTCAAGATCGATTCGGCCACCGGCGGCAACTTCGAGAACCTCGCGGTCAGCGCCACCAACGGCAGCGTCAGCACGTCGATCATCGACAATGATGCGCCGCCGGTCATCGACCTGGATGCCAACAACTCCAGCGGTGCCACCGGTGCCGACTACAAGGTGACCTTCACCGAAAATACTCCGGGCGCGGGCGTGTCGATTGCCGACACCGATATCAGCATTACTGACCCGGACAGCACCATGCTGACCGGCGCCACTGTGGTCCTGACCAACCGTCAGGACGGCGATGCGCTGAACCTGGGCAACAGCGTCAACGGCATCACCATCAATGCCAACAGCACCAACGGCACCGTCACGCTGACGCTGTCCGGTAACGCGACGCTGGCCGACTACATGCAGGCCATCAAGAACATCAGCTTCACCAACGGCAGTGAAAACCCGAGCACCGTGCCACGGATCATCACCGTGACCGTGACCGATGGCGGCAACTACTCCAACACCGCGACCACCACGGTCAACGTGGTAGCGGTCAACGACGCGCCGGTTGCTGCACCGAGCAATGTCACCGGCACCGAAGACACCCCGCTGGTGCTCGGCTGGTCGACTTTCGGTGTGACCGACGTCGACAGCCCGGCCAGCAGCCTCGGGGTGAAAATCACCCAGCTGCCGGGCGAAGGCAAACTGCAGTACCTCGACGGTTCGACCTGGAAAGACGTCGCCAACAACCAGACCTTCAGCAAGGCTGACATCGACGCAGGCAAGCTGCGCTTCCTGCCGGATGCCAACGAGTCGGGCGTCAACGGTTACGGTGGCACAGGTCTGGGCAACAACCAGGCTGACTACGCGCAAATCAAGTTCCAGCCAACCGACGGCCAGTTGCTGGGCAATACCGGCACCGTGAAGATCGACATTACTCCGGTGGCGGATGCACCGACCGTGAGCGTCGCCGACAACAGCGTGAAGTCCACCGGACTGGTCAAGGAAGTCTGGACCGGCCTGTCGGGCCTGGGCACCAACGGCAACGGCGCAGATTCGACCACGTTGAAAAATGTGATCGACGGCGCTGGCACACCGAACACCAGCACGAACGTGAATAACGTGCAGTCCGACGGCAGTGTGACCGCCGGTACGGCGTCGAAGACTTCCGGCCTGATCTATCTGGAAGCCGGCAAGACCTACACCTTCAGCGGCATCGGCGATGACAGCCTGTTGGTCACCATTGGTGGCAAGAACGTGGCCTCGACCACGTGGGGCGTGGGCGGCAACCTCAACGGTTCGTTCACCCCGACCACCAGCGGCTACTACACCCTGGACATCTACCACCACAACCAGAGCGGCCCGGGCAGCTATGACGTCAACCTGTCGGTCAACGGCAGTACGCCGATCGACCTGAGCAGCGCCGGCGTACCGATCTACACCGGCGTGAAGGATCTGGTCAATTCGGGTGTGACCGTCTCCGATCTGCACGGCACTAACGGCGAAGGCTATTACGACGGCTACAAACTCAACACCGGCGCCGAAGGCACCACGGTGAAACTGTCGGCGATCACCACCGCCCTGACCGACACCGACGGCTCGGAAACCCTGAGCGTGAAGATCAGCGGTGCACCGGTCGGCTCGGTGCTCAGCGATGGCGCGGGTCATACCTTTACTGTTACCGCCAGCAGCGGCGACGCCAACGTCACCGGCTGGAACCTCGGCAGCCTGACCGTGACCCCGCCGCCGTACTACAACGGCCAGTTCAACCTGACCGTGACCTCGACCTCCACCGAGATGGTCGGCGGCTCGGCCAGCAGCACCGCGACCATTCCGGTCACTGTGGTGCCAGCGGTGTACAACGCCATCGTCGCGACTTCGGGCGATGACACCTTCAGCGGCACCGATGGCAACGACATCATGGTCGCCGACATCGGTGGTCTGACCGTGGTGCCGGGCACCAACTACAACATCGCGTTCATGGTCGACAGCTCTGGCAGCATGAGCGCGTCGTCGCTCAACGCCGCCAAAGACTCGCTGACTTCGGTGTTCAACAGCCTCAAGCAGAGCCTGGGCGGCAGCAATTCGGGCACGGTGAATATTTTCCTCGTCGACTTCGATACCCAGGTCAACAAGTCGGTGTCGGTGAACCTCAACGATCCGAATGCGCTGACGCAACTCAAAGCGGTCCTGGACTCGATGGCCTCCGGCGGCGGCACCAACTACGAGGACGTGTTCAAGACCACGGCCAACTGGTTCCAGAGCGCTGACGCTGTGGCCAACACCGGGGCGAAGAACCTTACGTACTTCATCACCGACGGCCAGCCGACCTACTACCAGAGCGGCGAGCAGACCAACCCGACGCTGTACGGCAACGTGAAGCTCGACGATGTGGTGAAAACCAGCAACTACAAGACGGGCGACACCTTCAGCACCTACATCGACAATACCCACGCGTTGACGATCAACAGCGCCGGCACCGTAACCCTGCAAACCTACAATTCGTGGTGGGGCTGGAGCAGCACTAATCTGGGCACCATCCACGCGCAGGGCGACGGCACCTATGAGTTGTCGAGTCTGGCGGGTACCGGTAACAGCACCAACTCGGCAACGACCAGTAACTCGACCAGTGGTTTCGCCTTGCTCAGCGGTCTGTCGAACGTCGAGGCTATCGGCCTGAACAACGATGTCAGCCTCAACGATCTGAAACCTTACGATTCGGATAAAACGCCACAGACCAACATCGATCCGAAGGATCTGGCCAACTCCATCATCGGCCACACCGAAGCGACGATGCCGGGCAACGACACCGTCAGCGGTGGCGACGGCAACGACATCCTGTTCGGCGACCTGGTGAGCTTCAACGGCATTGCCGGTGAGGGTTATCAGGCGATGCAGGCGTTCGTTGCCAAGGAAACCGGGGTTGACGTCAGCAAAGTCACCACCAGCAACGTGCACCAGTACATCACCGAGCACTATCAGGCGTTCGATGTCTCCGGCGCGCATGACGGCAATGACACGCTATTGGGTGGCGCCGGCAATGACATCCTCTTCGGCTCCGGCGGCAACGACTTGCTCGACGGCGGCAAAGGCAATGACATCCTGCTCGGCGGCACCGGCAACGACACGCTGATCGGCGGTCAGGGCAACGACATCCTCATCGGTGGCTCGGGTGCCGATACCTTTGTCTGGAAGGCCGGCGACACCGGCAACGACGTGATCAAGGACTTCAAGGCCAGCGAAGGTGACCGCATCGATCTGCGTGATCTGTTGCAAGGCGAGACCGGCAGCACCATCGACAACTTCCTGAAGATCACCACGGTCGACGGCACGTCGTCGCTGCAAGTCAGCTCGGCGGGCAAGTTCAACTCGGGCGATGCTGCTGCGGCAACCCCGGATGTGACGATCAAACTGGAAGGCAACAACTGGTCGAGCGCCAACATTCATAACCTGATTGCCGGCAGCGACCCGACCATCAAGGTCGACCACAACAACAGCTGATACATGAACAAAAACGGCCGCCCCTCTGGGGCGGCCGTCACGTTTGCGCTTACCGCGACGGTGACGATTACGTCGCCGCACCGCATACTCGCGCGCAGTTGGCTATGCTGCTGACAGCATGACGCTGGTTCATTTCCGAGGGATGCTCAATGTTTTACGTGCAACGCGATGCGCAAGGTCTGTTGATTCGCGTGGAAGCCGCGGCCTACGCCGAGGCCACGGAAACCCTGCCGGCCGACAGCCATGAAATCCAGGCATGGTTCGCCAACGAAGTGGTGGAAACCAGCCTGAAACAGCTCAAGCAGAGCGACTTTGAAATGATTCGGGTCCTCGACGACCTGATTCAGGTGCTGACCCAAAAAGGCGTGATCCGCGTCACCGACCTGCCACCGGCGGCTCAGGCCAAACTGATGGACCGGACCCAGGCGCGTGAAGCGTTGGGCGGGTTGAGTCAGTTGATCGATGAGGATGAGGGCGGGTTGATCTGATCCGCCCAGAATCAAAAGCCTGCCCTCACCCCAGCCCTCTCCCTCCGGGAGAGGGGGCCGACCGAGCTGTCTGGCGTTATACATCGACCTGAGAAAACGAGTCGATTATGGATTCAGCGGAGCTCTTTCACTTAGGCGTATCTCCCCCGAGGGAGGGCGGCCGACCGAGGTGTGTGGCGCTATACATCGACCTGAGAGATCGGGTTGATTATGAATTCAGCTGAGTTCTTTCACGTCGGCGTATTACGTCAATATCCCACGGTCAGTCCCCTCTCCCTCTGGGAGAGGGCTAGGGTGAGGGTTGCTTTTGCGATGATTCACCGCCAAGGCTTCGGCTCACCCAACAACTGCCCCTGCACCCCATACAAGCCCATCTCGCGAATCACCGCCAACTCCCCTTCCGTCTCGACGCGCTCGGCAATCAGCGGCAGATCAATGCTGTGCGCCGCACGCTGGATCGCCTCGATGAACAGACGCTTGTCACTCTCCTGATCAATCGCACGAATGTAACTGCCATCGATCTTCAAGTACGCCAGCCCCAGCCGCGCCAGGTTGCCGATCATGCTGAAGCGCCCCCCAAACCGCTGCAGACTCAGAGAGAAACCGAGTTCGCGCAGGCGCCGGGTCAACTGCTCCAGCACCGCTTGCTCGGGCAATTGCTCCTCACCGATTTCCAGGGTCAAGCGCGCACCGAGGTTGGAATGCGCACGCAGAATCTCGAAGACTTTGTTCAACGCCTGCGGATCCGCCAGGGTCGCCGAAGACAGGTTCAGCGCCAGCGAATCTTCATGTTCTTTCATCTGTTCCAGCACCCGCTCGAGCATCAGGCGATCCAGGCGTGCGGTCCAGCCAAAACGTTCCAGCCACGGCAGGAAACGTCCGGCTGGAATGGTCTGGCCCTGATCATCGAGCAAGCGCGACAGCACTTTGTAATGCAGCACCAGTTGCGTGTCGGCGGCCGCCACCACCGGTTGGAAATACAGCTCGAAACGCTGCTGACTCAAGGCCTGATCAAGCAAGCGATGCCAAGCGTGGTGATCGTCGCCGACATCCGCCGTCAGGCTCTGATCGATACAGGCCCAGTTCTGCTCACCCTGCCCTTCGGCTTGCGCCAGCGCCTGATCGCCGAGCGTCAGCACCTGTTGCGGCGAATCGCCGTGAGTGAATGGCGCCAGACCGATCGACGCCACGGCCGCAACGTCGGTCGCGCCAGTGGCGTGCAAACTGCTCAAGGCATTGTCGAGATTCTGCGCCAGTTGCAGCGCTTCCTCGCGGACCAGTCCCGGCGCCAGTACGGCGAATTCACCGCCACGAATACGGGTGACGAGGTTCTGCGTTTCCGGGTACTTGGCGCATTCGCGCGACAATTGTTCGCCAACTGCTTTCAGCAGTTCATCGGTGCGCTGGCCACCGAGACGCTGGTTGAGCCCGGCCAGATCCTTGACCCGCAACAGCAGCAAGTAACCCGAACTGGCCTGCTCCGGGTTGCTCACCCGGTTGTTCAACTGCATCTCGAAATAACGCCGGTTGGCCAGCCCAGTGAGGTTGTCCTGATAGGACTCGGCGCGCAGCTTTTCACTGCGCTCGGCCTGCTCCTGGAATAGCGCCTTGAGCTTTTCGACCATCTGGTTCATCGCCTGCACCACGCGACGCAACTCAGGCGTGCGCGGCAGATCCGGCAGGCTGAGGAATTCGCGACGGGCGATGGCGTGGGATTGCTTGACCATGTAATCCAGTGGCTTCAATTGCCGGCGCAGCAGCAGCGCGCCGAGCACCGCACTCACTGCGCCGCAGATCAGCAGCCAGCCAAGGCTGCCCAACGCGCTCTGCCACAGTTTGGCCACAGCGAACATCGGATGGCTGACCACCTCGACCCGCGCCGCCTGCTCCCAGCCACGGCTGACCAGCGCATCGCCACCGGCCGGCTCCAGACCAATCAGTTTGACGAACCAGTCCGGCACATTGCTGACGGCCGGAATGCCACTGCGCTCGACAATCGTCTGGTCAGTCTTCAGATCGACCACGCGGATGCTCGCGTAATAACCGCTGTCGAAAATCGAGCTGACCAGCAGCTCGACCATCGCCGGGTCGTCGATATTCGGCGTCAGCGACAAGGCCAGCGCCGTCGCGGCGTCCTGGGCATGCGAGCGCAACTGGTTGACGTACTGGGTGCGCGAGCTTTCCAGACTGACCATGAAGCTGCCGGTGAAGGCGACCACCAGGAACAGACAGATAGCGATCAACAGCTGTTTGAACAAAGACATCTGAGCGCGTGCTCCTAGTTAGTCGTCTCGACCGGGAAACCTTCGGCCTGCATTTTCTTCAACACATCCTGCCAGCGTGACAGGCGTTTGGTATCACCGACCTTCTTGTTGCCCTTGGCCCCCGGCAGGTACAACCCTTCAGCATTGAAAGAGTAGACCGGCAGCAAATCGGTTCGCTGCGACGCCGGCTGGATCGGGTCGATCAGGCTGTCGAGCACCAGCGGCATGGCATCGGGGGTGGCATAGTAAGTCAGGACCATGTGCGCGCGGTTCTGACGCAACGCCTTGACGTAGGTGATGCGCAGTTTGTCACTGGAAACCCCGAGGTGGCGCAGGCTGAAATACTTGGCGATCGCGTAGTCTTCGCAGTCGCCGGCGCCCTTCCACAGCGCTTCGATGGGGGTTTCCCAATAATCGACCTCGTGCCACAGGTCGATGTCTTCGACGTAGCGCACCTGTTTGTTAAAGAACAGGTTCACCACTTTGAGTTTTTCCATTTCGCTGACCTGTTTCTGCGTGGCCAAGAGATTCTGCCAGGCATCGATACGCTGTTGGCCGGCACCCAGCGGCCCGTAGAGTGCCGTGGCTTTGCGGCTGATCGTGGAAAAATCCCAATCGGCATGCAGACCGCCCAGCATCATGCCGGCCAGCAACAATGCGCAGCCTAGCCAGCGCAGCGTCCGGGGGATCGCGAAACGTACCGCCACAGCAGGTTTCCAGAGGGCAGGAAGGAAAGCGTTTGATGGTGAAGCTTAGCCCGGCAAAAAACAATGGCACCATGAGATCATCCTCGGCGCGCTAAACTTCACTGGGCACCACGATGTTCTACAAGGTTTGACAACCTGTAGAGCAATCACTAGTGTCATTTGGATCCAAATCAGGCCGACATACAGGGTGCGTAGTCGTGACACAGAAGCCCAAACCGCTGCACAGCATTAAAGTCGACGGACCGATTCCTGCGCATCTGGCCCGTTCAGTGATCGAAGAAACCCTGCGCTCGGCGATCCTCGATGGGCGTCTGCCCTGCGGCACGGCGCTGCGTCAGCAGGATCTGGCCGACCTGTTCGGCGTCAGCCGCATGCCAGTGCGCGAAGCTTTGCGCCAGCTCGAGGCCCAGGAACTGCTCAGCGTTACCGCGCATAAAGGTGCGGTGGTTGCACCGTTGATTCAGGGCGATGCCACTGAAACCTACGAATTGCGCATCCTGCTCGAATCCGAAGCCATGCGGCAGTCGATTCCGCTGTTGACGGCAGCGGATCATGCACGCGCGTCCGCTTACATCGAAGAGCTGGAAGCGCAACACGACTACACGGAAATCGGCCGGCTCAACCGTTTGTTCCACATGGCCCTGTACAGCAAGGCGCCCAACCAACGCTTGCTACGCCTGGTCGAAGACGGACTCAACGAAGAGGAACGCTTCCTGCGTTTCAATCTTGAGGCCATGGGCCTGGGCAAATTGTCCCAGGACGATCACCGGGCGATGCTGCAAGCGGTGCAGGATCGCGACACTGACCGGTCGATCAAACTCCTTGAGCAACACCTCAATCGGGGCGTCGAGGTTATTACCCGCTATCTCGCCACCCCCGCCGCACAAAGCCGCCAAGCCGCGCGCTGAACGCGTACCTGCCCGCGAATCACCCTCTTACAAATCCCCAAGCGATCTGCCAGCCCTCGGGTGGGCGGATCCGCGTGCCCGCTCTAACCTCCCCGCGCCGCTGAGTCCGAAATTTGCACCTTGCCGGTGACGAATCGGTAATAGCCGTGGCGCTCATTTACCCGCACTCTTGGACGGCCAACCCCATAAAGAACGGGCGACGCGCCGCCCTGACGGCGCAGTCCCCGCACCAGGAACCTACGGAAGGAGCCTTGCCACGGGAAAAAGGAAGTCATGGCGCGGGGTCACGGCCAACTTCCGCCCTTTTAAATCATTCAACTCTTATTACTGAAAAGTTGCTTCGAGTGAGGCATTCACTCTTGTCGATCAATTTTGGCCGTTATTCGCCGAAAGGAGCTTCTACGCCTAAATAAAACTTCCGCCAGAAGTTTTATCGGTATTACTCAACTTCAAAAAACAGCCAACTTAAAATAATTAAAAATGTACTTGTTAAACACTTTGTCGGTGTATTAGTTTTTCTTCGCCAAGTGTGAACTTCACCGTTCACTTCGGCAGCGGCCCAATGCCTGCGGCACAGCAGCAGCGCATTAGGGGCTGGCATGTCAGCGCTATATCAGCTCCGTACTTACCTTGCAGAAAGAAGGTTGTCGTTCGCCGAAAGAAAACAAGCAAGTCGTCGTTTCATTGTTTGCGCAGTTGCCAGAACAGTTCCATTCAACATCAACGATAAAGGACATCATGATGCCCAATAAGAACCAACTCGCCCTGAAGAAAGCCGAACTTAGCATTCACCCGATCTTTTCCGAGATCACATCGTTATCGGTGTTGCAACGTTTCATGGAAACCCACGTATTTGCCGTGTGGGATTTCATGTCGCTGACCAAACGCCTGCAGCAGGAGCTGACCTGCACGCGGTTGCCGTGGTTACCGCCGCGCGATCCTCACGCCGCCCGGTTGATCAACGAGATCGTTCTCGGCGAGGAGTCGGATGATCGTCTGACGGAAGGTCATTACAGCCATTTCGAGTTGTACCTGGATGCCATGCGCGAAATCGGCGCGAATACCACCGCCGTGGAGCGCTTTGTCGCGCTGCAACAGGAAGGTGTGAGCTATGACGTCGCGCTGCAAAGCGTCGAAGTTGATCCGGCCGCCGCGCAGTTTGTCCGCGACACCTTGCGTACCGCCCTGCATGCACCGGGACACAGTGTGGCGGCGGCGTTTCTGCATGGTCGCGAGAGCGTGATCCCGAGCATGTTCCAGCGCATTCTTGACGATTGGGGCATCGGAATCGAGCAAGCGCCGACCTTCCGCTATTACCTGGAGCGCCACATCGAAGTCGACTCCGAAGATCACGGCCCGGCGGCGGAGCACCTTCTCGCGCGCCTGGTCGACGGCGATCCGCAGCGCCAGGCCGAAGTCTACGCCAGCGCCATTGCCGCCGTGGAAAGCCGAATCGCCTTGTGGGACGGCCTGCGCCTGAGCATGCGCGAACCATTGGCGGAGGTGGCCCAATGAACGCCGCCGACTATCAATCCTTTGCCGACGCCTGGGAGAACCGCGCGACCATCCGCACTCGCCCGCGGCGCGTGCTCGAAGACGACGAGCGCCTGATCTATCCGCTCAGCCGCCAGCCGCTGGTGCTCAGCGAAACCTTCCTGCGCGAGTGCCCGCAACAACGTGATTTCGCCTTGGTGCAGACGTTGTACAAATTCATCAACGATGTGGTGATTTTCGAAACCGAGATCGTCGATAAAACCGCGCGCAGCATCGCCAAGAATCGCTTCGCCGTGGCCTTCCCGTTTGCCTGTCGTTACGACGCGATGACCGTGGTGGTCGACGAGGATTATCACGCGCTGGTGGCGATGGATTTCATGCAGCAAACGGTGGCGATGACCGGTATCGAACCGATTCAGTTGCCCGATGAAATCGAGCTGAGCCGGGCGATTCCCGCCGCTGTTGCGCTGGCACCCGAGCACCTGCGTAGCGCGGTGGAACTGGTTTGCGTGGCCATCGCCGAAAACACCGTGACCGGTGATGTCGCCGCGTTCGCTCGCGACGACACGGTCAAGCCGTCGATCAAAGGCCTGATGGCCGATCACCTGCTCGATGAAGGTCGTCATTCGAGCTTCTGGGCGCGGATGGTGCGCATCTATTGGCACACCGCCAGCGCGGCGGATCGCGAAACCATCGCGCAAATCCTGCCGGTGTTCATCGGCCATTACCTGACCAACGACATCCAGAAAGCCTTCGACCTGCGCTTGATCGATGCGCTGCCGGTCAGCGAGGCCACGCGCCGCTCGCTCCGGGATGAAATGACCGGGCTGGCGTTCCCGATCAATCGCCACCATCCGCTGGTGGGCAACATCGTCAAGTTCTTCCACAACAGCTCGCTGCTCGACACGCCCTGCGTGCAGCACGCCCTGCGTGACTACCTGGTTTGACAAGGAGGCCGACATGAAACGTCTCGACATTTTACTGATTGGCGCCAGCCAGGCCATGACCGACCTGGCGCTGGAGCTTGAACAACACGGCCACACATTGCAGCGCAGCGGCGTTCCGGCAGCGACGGTGGACTTGATCATCGACGATGGCTTTATCGGCGCTGGCGATGGCTGCGCAATCCCGCACCTGCATCTGCGCTTGGGTATCAATGCGCACAGCAAAGCCGGTTTACCTTCACTCGATCTGCTGTGCTTCCTCGGCTCGTCACTGATCAGCCGCGTGCCGATTGCCGATGAGCCGTCCGGCAATGGTCAGTCACTGCGCCAGCGAGCACTGACGCAGGTGGTCGACGAAGTGACGTTGCTGGTCAGTCGCTTCTCTCGTGATGCTGACTATTTTCAGCAGGCTGCGTCGGTGCCGGTGGCGGATTTCGAGCGGATGGAAGACCTGCTGTTCCTCGACAGCCTGGCGTACATCCATCGCCTCAACGACACGGCGAATCCGACGCTGCTGGAACAGGCGCAGATCCCGGCAATCGAACGCCTGCAACAGAGCCTGATCCATCACGCCGAACGACCTGCACTGCACCTCGCCGAACAGTCGATCAGCTATCGGCAATTGCACGCCCACAGTCGCGCGATCCAACAGCGCTTGCTGCCCTTGCTCGAGCAACATCCGCAGCCGTGGGTGGTCGGTATCTGCCTGCCGAAGAGTCCGGCGTTGTTCGCTTCGATTCTGGCGATCCTCGGCAGCGGCGCGGTGTACCTGCCGCTGGAGCCGAGCCATCCGTTGCAGCGCCAGCAATACATTCTGCAAAACGCCGGCGCGTCGCTGTTGTTGCATGATGGCGAGCATCCGCTCAGCGCCACCATGGCTGGGCTGGATGTCACCCGCATCGAGAGCTCAGCGGCCGATCTCAGCCAGCCGTTGATGCGCAGCCGCCCAGACCTTGATGCCCCGTGCATGGCGCTCTATACCTCGGGCACCACCGGGCATCCAAAGGGCGTATTGCTCAGCCAGACCAACCTCGCGCACTTCACCGCGTGGTACGCCGATTACGTGCAGTTGCAGGCCGAGAGTCGAGTCTTGCAGTTCTCATCGCTGAGCTTCGACTCATCACTGATCGACATCTTCCCGACCCTGCTCGAAGGCGCCGAACTGGTGGTGCCCGACGACACCCAACGGCGCGATCCGCTGCAACTGGTCGCGCTGATCCGCCGCCGGCAACTGACCCACGCCTTCCTGCCGCCAGCGCTGTTGAGCATCCTGCCGCTGGAGCAGTTGGAGGGTGTGCAAGTGATGACCGGCGGCGATGTCTGCGAGCCGTTCGTCATCGAGCAACTGACCCGTCAGGGCACGCTGCACAACCTTTACGGACCGACCGAAGCCACGGTGCTGATCACTGCGCGTCAGCTGATACCCGGTGACAGCAATCGCAGCCTCGGCGCGCCGATCGCCAACAGCCAGGTGCTGATTCTCGATGACGATTTGCAACCGCTGCCGCAGAACACCGTCGGCGAATTGTTCATCGTCGGCCCCGGCGTCTGCCTCGGTTATCTGAACAATCCACAGCAGACCGCCGAGCGTTATCTGATCTTGAATCTGCCGGACGGGCAGACGTTGCGCGCCTACCGCAGCGGCGACATGGCCAGGTGGGGCGAGCACGGTATCGAGCTGTGCGGGCGGCGCGACAATCAGGTAAAAATCCGCGGCTTCCGGGTCGAGCCGGAAGAGATCGAACGCTGCCTGCGCGAGAGCCAGTTGTACCGGCAAGTGGCGGTGGTGATCGACAGTCAGCGGCGCATTCTGGCTTTCCTCGCCCAGCCACAATCAGACACCGCGCGCGAAGCATTGAAGGCTCACGCCCGGCAGTTTTTGCCCGACTACATGCAACCCGTGGCGTGGACTGAGCTGCCGAGCATGCCGTTCGCCAGCAACGGCAAGGTCGACCGTAAAGCACTGCTGCAACTGCCGGTAAATGTGCAGGACAGCGGGCCGAAATGCCTGCCGGCGAATGCTGATGAAGCACTGCTGCTGGAGGTCTGGACGGAATTGCTGGAGTTACCGACCAACGACATTTCCACCGACGAAAGCTTCTTCAATCTCGGTGGCCACTCGATTCTGCTGTCGCGGATGTTGCTGCGTTTGCGTGAGGAATTCGGTCGCAGCATTTCGATCAATCGCTTCATCGAACTGCCGACCATCATCAAACTCGCAACGCTGGTGCGCGGCACCGATGACAACGCGGTGCTCAGCGCTCAGGCCATGGCCGACGCCGAACGTGCGCTGGACATCGAACCGCTCCCCATCAGCCGCATGGGCGATGTGCATAAAGTCATCGTTACTGGTGCCAACAGCTTTGTCGGTGTGCACATCGTCGAGGCGCTGCTTGGTTGGGGCGCCAGCGAAGTGGCGTGTCTGGTGCGCGACGGCGGCGGCAAAACGGCGGTGCAACGCTTTGCCGAGGCACTGCGGGAAAACCGTCTGGAGCATCTGGATCTGAGCCGGGTGCGGGTTTACGCGGCGGATATTACGCGTCCGCAGTTGGGCCTGAATGATGAAGACTATCAGCGCCTCGATTGCGAGTTCGGCGCACTGGTGCACAACGCCGCCAACGTCAATCACGTCCTCGATTACGAGTCGCTGGCGGCGGACAACGTCGAACCAATTTTCGCCCTGCTGCGCTTGTGCGAAGGGCGGAGCAAAAAGGTCTTCAACTTCGTCTCGACGCTGTCGGCTTCAAGCACGGTCGATGATGCGGGGCGAGTGCTGGAATTGCCTGCCGCGCTGACGCCACCGATCTACATCCGCAACGGCTACAACCTGTCGAAATGGGTCGCTGAACGCATCCTTGAACGGGCGCGCGAACGCGGCGTTCGGGTCAATCTTTATCGCCCCGGCAACATCAGCTTCAACAGCTTGAGCGGCGTATGCCAACCGCACAAAAACCGTTTGATGTTGATGCTCAAGGGCTCGATCCAGCTCGGTCAGGTGCCAGCCTTCGCGCTGAATTTCGACCTGATGCCGGTGGACTTTCTCGCCCGTTTCATCGCCTTCCACGCCAGCCGTTATTCACCCGAGCGGGCGGTGTTCAACCTGCACAACCCCGAGCCGCTGAGCTGGGACGCCTACGTCGCTTCGTTCCGCGAAACCGGCAGCGAGTTCGCGCTGGTCAGCGTTGCCGACTGGCAGCAGCAACTGAACCGGGTCGACGCCGATAACGCGCTGTTCGGCGTACTCGGTTTCTACCTCAACGGCTTTGAAGAAGACATCGGCGACATCTCTCTGATCGGCCACGCCAACGCTGAAGCCGGCGTGCAGCAAATGGGCGCGCACTACCCGCAGAAATCTCCGGCGCTGCTGCGTCGCGGCTGCGACTACCTGAAGCAAATCAACTTCATCTGAAGCCATAAGAAAGGAGCAACACCATGAGCAATCTGCAACCCGACACCCTGATCAAAAACCCGCACGGCTGCCACGTTGTATCGTCGGTGGAAGTGCCCGCAGACGCGGCGCAAGTCTGGGCGGTGGTCGGCGACTTCAGCGCTTTCGACCGTTTCATCCCGGCGCTGTCGCACATCGAAATGACCGGTGAGGGCGTGTCCTCACTGCGCAAGAAGTTCTTCAAGGATGGCAACGTGGTGGTCGAGCAACTCAACTCCCGCGATGAGCAGGCGCGGAGCATGACCTGGACGACGATTTACAACACCTTGGGGGTGGCGAATCTGTGGGCGGCGATGAATGTGGAAGCGCTGGGCGCAGGCAAGTCCCGGGCGACGTGGACGATCATTGCCGAGCCGGCTTCGGGGGGTGAAGAGGCGTTGCCGGGGTTCAAGGATTTTGTGCAGGGGTTTGCGGATGATGCGATGGGGAATGTGCTGAAGCTGTTTGTTTAAAGCTTGAGTTCGGCGGTGAGTTGTAGACCGCTATCGCGAGCAGGCTCACTCCTACAGTTGATCGGGTTCCTTCAGATGGAACCCGGTTTAATTTGTAGGAGTGAGCCTGCTCGCGATGAACGATAACGCGGTCTGACTTGAGGTCAGATCTTGAAGCTGTCGACCAATTGCTTCAGGCGGTTGGCCTGCTGCGACAACGCATCACAATCCTTCAATGTTTCATTGAGGTTGGCCACGCTCTGCTGGTTCAGCAGGTTGATCTGGTTAACGTCGACGTTGAGGGTTTCCACCACGGCGGTCTGCTCTTCGGTCGCCGCTGCCACCGACTGGTTCATCCCGTCGATTTCGCCGATACGCTGGGTCACGCTGACCAGACGCAAACCGGCCTGGTTGGCCACTTCCACGCTCTGTTCACTGGACGCCTGACTGGCGTTCATCGTAGTCACCGCTTCACGCGAACCGATCTGCAGCGAGGTGATCATTTTGTGGATCTCTTCGGCCGATTCCTGGGTGCGGTGCGCGAGGTTTCGCACCTCGTCCGCCACCACGGCAAAACCACGCCCGGCTTCACCGGCACGCGCCGCCTCGATCGCGGCGTTGAGCGCCAGCAGGTTGGTCTGTTGCGAAATGCCTTTGATCACATCGAGGATGTGGCCGATGTTGTCGGTGCTGGCGTTCAGGGTTTCGATCTGCGTGCACGACAGGCTGATCTTCTGCGACAGCTCAGTCATCGCCAGAATGGTTTGCTCGACCACCTGACGCCCGTCATCGGCCTGCTCGCTGGCGCCGCTGGCGTGTTGCGAAGCATCGGCAGCGTTGCGGGCGATTTCCTGAGTAGCAGCGCCCAGTTCGTTGATCGCCGCAGCGACGCTGTTGGTGCGTGCGCTTTGCTCATCGGAACCGATTATCGAAGCGTTGGACGACGCCATCACCCGTTGCGAAAGGTCATGCACATGACGGGTCGCCGAGGACACCTCGGAAATCGACGCGTGAATCCGTTCAACGAACTGGTTGAACGCGCTGCCCAATTCACCGAACTCGTCTTTGCTTTCTACTACCAGACGGCGAGTCAGGTCGCCTTCACCCTGAGCAATGTCCTGCATCGCGCGGCCCATGGTGGTCAGCGGACGCATCAGGACGTTGATCAACAGGCTCAGCAGCAGCGCAATCGCTGCCACCGCGACAAACATCGCGATCAGTGCCGATGTGCGGAATTGGCTGAGTGCGGCGTAGGCTTTATCGCGATCAATCGACAGACCGATGTACCACTGCGCATTCGGCAGGTCACTGACCGGGGTGAACGACAGAATGCGTTCCTGGCCATTGAGCACGACGTTCTGGTTGCCCTTCTCGATGCGCACGCTGGCGTTCGGGTAGATGTCTTTCAGGTTTTTCATGACCTGATCTTTGTCTGGGCTGACGATCACCTGACCGTCGGCGCTGACCAGGAACGCATGGCCGAGGCCACCGAAGTCCACCGAGTTGATGATCTTCACCAAGGTTTCCAGGCTCAGGTCACCACCGACCACACCGAGCAGCTCGCCGTTCTTTTTCACCGGCATGGCGATGGTCACCACCAGCCCGCCAACGGCAGCCATGTACGGCGGCGTCAGCATGGTTTTGTCAGCCACCACGGCTTGCTTGTACCAAGGGCGCTGACGCGGGTCATAGCCGTCCGGCATCTTCGCGTCAGGGCGCTGGGTGAACACACCGTTGGCCTGGCCGACGTAGGTGAACTGGAAGTTCGAGGTGAAGGCCGGTTGATCGACCAGCCCCGGGAAGTCCGCGTTCTTGCCCTGATGGGCAACGTTCTGCGCGAGGTTTTCCAGCACCAGAATCCGCCCGCTCATCCAGTTCTGCACGCTGCTGGCGGTCAGATCACCGGCCTGCTGCACAGAGGACTGGAGGTTCTGGCGAATGGTGTTTCGCTGCAGATAATCGTTGTAGAGGGTGAACAGCGCGAACGCCAGGACCACGACGCCCGAGGCGGCCAACAGGATTTTATGGCTGAACTTGAGATTCATTTCATGGGACTTCTTATGACAAAAGTGGGGATGCGTTCCGGATGCAACATCCATGTACAGCGCAGGCAGCGTTCTTCTGGCCGCTCTACTTTGGTGCACGCATGTCTCACCAGTCTGTCGGCACGTGTCGGAGAAATCTTAGGGCTGTGCGGGAAATGGATGGCATTTCTGGCGAATTCCCGCCGAACGGCGTACTAGAGCGGCTGGCAGCCGGTTTTTTATGAGCGTTGTATCAGTGGCAGTTGCAAATTCTGCAACCCTTGATGACAATGCGAGTAATTATCATTTGTGACGTTCGCGTTCATGTCCTCACCTGAGTTTGCAGTACAGGCGCTTTACAGTAGTCATCACGGCTGGCTCAACGCTTGGCTGCGCGCGCGGCTGGGCAACGCGGCAGATGCGGCAGATCTGGCCCAGGATACTTTCGTACGCCTGTTGCAACGCACCGAACGCCTCGAACTCAAAGCACCTCGCGCCTTTCTGCGCACGATTGCGCGTGGGCTGGTGATCGATCATTGGCGTCGCGAGGAAATCGAACGCGCCTATCTTGAAACGATCGCCCATTTGCCTGAAGCAGAAACACCGAGTGCCGAAGCCCGGGCGCTGGTGATCGAATTGCTGGAGAGCATCGCGCGGATGCTTGAAGGACTGAAGCCGAAAGTGCGTCAGGCCTTTCTGCTGGCGCAGTGCGAAGGGTTGACACACAAGCAGATCGCCGAGCAGATGGGACTGTCGTTGCGTTCGGTGGAACGTTATGTCGCCGATGCGCTGTATCACTGTTATGTGCTGCGGTACGAAAGCTGATGCCTGTGGATAGCGCCGCACTCGGTCGCCGTGCCGAGCCTCAGCAACAAGTGGTCAAACAAGCCATTCATTGGCTGCTGCGCCTGCGCAATAACCATGGCAATTCGCGGTTGAACCGCCAGTGCGAACAGTGGCGCGCCGAACACCATGAACATGAATTGGCCTGGCAGCGGGTGCAGTCGCTGCAAGCCGAACTGAACAACAACCTGCGCGCGGTGCCCGGCGCGCATGTGGCATTCAATACACTGGAAAACAGTGCCCAGGGTCTGGGCCGGCGACAGGCGTTGAAGCTATTGTCCGGCGTATTGCTGATGGGCTCCGCCGCCTGGCTGGCCAAGGACACTGCCGTGTGGCAGCAATGGAGTGCCGATTACGCTACGGCAACTGGCGAGCGGCGCGGCTTCCAGTTGCCGGATGGCACGCGGATCGAGTTGAACACTGCCAGCGCGGTGGATCTGGATTACACGGCGCAACAGCGCCTGATCAAACTGACTCGCGGGGAAATCATTGTCACGTGTGGTGGCTCCGACGAGGGCGCGCCGACTGATCGGCCGCTGCGTGTACAAAACCGTCACGGCACTTATGAGCCCGTCCACGCCCGATTCATCCTGCGCCAGGACAATGATTGCACGCGGCTCAGCGTCACCCATGGCCAGGTGGCCATCCACTCCGGCGGCACTTCGGTAGACGCACTCGCCGGGCAGAGTTATCTGATCGACCACCACCAGGTACGCCCGGCCCCGACGCTGGATATGGACGCTGGCGCGTGGGTCGATGGCTTGATCGTCACGCGCAACATGCGTTTGGGTGACTTTCTCGCCGAAGTCGCGCGTTATCGTCAGGGCTTTCTGAACTGTGCTTCGCAAGTGGCGGAACTGCGCCTGTCCGGCGTATTCCGTCTGGAAGACACCGACAAACTGCTGGCGATTCTGCCGCAGACGTTGCCGGTGCAATTGCGCTATCGCACGCGTTGGTGGGTGACCCTGGAACGCGCGGTTTAAAATTTTTTGGCGGGTTTTTGCAGCCAGTCCGGCTTAGTCAGTAAGCACTTCAACTCAAGCGTTTGCGACTTCCTACGGAAACCTACAATGACTGTCCGCGCCACCTGTAAGAACTCTCCGAATTTCACTGCCGAATCGGTACTGTTGCGCCACGCCATCAGGGCTGCGCTGTTTTCGACGGCACTGGGCGTTGGTGTGATGCCTTCCTTGAGCATGGCGGCAAATCCCGCAGCCAGTGCAGTCAGCCACCGCTACAGCGTTGCTGCTGGCCCTCTCGGTGACGCACTGAATCAATTTGCCCGTCAGGCTGGCATCACGTTGTCGATGACGCCGCAGCAAACTCAGGGACTGCAATCGCCGGGTGTACAGGGTGAGTACTCGACCGATCAGGCGCTGAGCCATTTGCTCGGCGGTTCGGGTCTGGACGCGGTCAGTCAGGATGGCAGCAGCTATATCCTGCGTCCGCTCGCCGAATCCGCCGCGCTGGCCTTGCCGACGACGGACATCAAAGGCTTTGCCCTCGGCAACGCATTGGGCAGCACGGATGGTTACAACGCCACTCACAGCCAGATCGCCACCAAGACCAGTACCGCGTTGCTGGAAACTTCGCAAAGCGTGTCGGTGGTCACTCGCGAGCAAATGGACGATCAGGGGTCGCAGACTGTCTCGCAAGCGATGCGCTACTCCCCGGGCGTGCTGACCAATCCGTACGGCGCAACGCATCGCTATGACTACGTGGCAATGCGCGGCTTCAACGACGGCTCGGTGGACAACATCTACCTCGACGGCCTCAAGTCGATGGGCGACAGCGGCACTTACAGCACCATGCAGGTCGATCCGTATTTCCTTGAGCGCGTGGATATTCTCAAGGGGCCGTCATCGGTGCTGTACGGCCGCAGTTCGCCGGGCGGTCTGGTGGCACTGACCAGCAAGAAACCGTTGTACGAGGCTTACCATCAAGTGCAAGCCACGGTCGGCACGCAGGGTCAGCGCGGGGTCGGTTTTGACTTCAGCGGCCCGGTCGATGACGACAAGCGTATTGCCTATCGTCTGACCGGCTTAACGGATCAGTCCGACACTCAGTTCGACCACAACAAGGAAAAGCGCTTCGCCCTCGCACCGACCCTCAGCATTGATTTCAGTGAAGACACTTCGCTGACCTTGCAGGCTTATCTGCAACATGATCCGGACGGTGGCTACCACGGCGGCGTACCGGCCGACGGCACAATTCATCAGCGCAATGGCAACCGCATCTCGCCACACTTTTTCGAAGGTGAGCCAGGCATCGATGGTTATTCGCGCGATCAGCAATCATTCGGTTATCAATTTGAACATCGCTTCAACGACGTCTTCACCGCGCGACAGAACTTTCGTTATCTCGATTCCAAAGTGAACATGGATCAGGTCTACGCGTATGGCTGGACCTCGCCAACCAGCAACGAGCTGAACCGCTACTACACCGGCGGTGATGAGCGCCTGCATGCGTTTATCGTCGATAACATGCTTCAGGCTGAATTTTTCACCGGTGCGACCAAACACACTGTGCTGATGGGTGCCGACTACCAGCGGCGCAAAACCGTGGTTGACTGGACCAGCGGCGGTCTTGCACCAATCAATGCGTTCAACCCGCTGTACGGCAACTCGGCAATCGATATGTACGGCAAGACCAGCTACCTGCGCCGTCTGGAGCAGACCGGGGTTTACCTGCAAGACCTGATCGAGATGGACAAGTGGCGTTTCTCGCTGGGCCTGCGTCAAGACTGGGTCGAGACTTCGGACGAAAATCGTATCGCTGAAGCAGGGCGCCCGCTTGGCACAGAGATCAATGATCGCCGCACCAAACTCACCGGCCGTGCTGGCGCGTTGTACTTGTACGATAACGGTTTGGCGCCGTACATCAGCTACTCCGAATCGTTTAACCCGAACTCCTATGCCGACAGCGCCGGTAATCCTTTGGCACCTACCGACGGTACGCAGTGGGAAGTCGGTTTGAAGTATCAGCCGCCGGGCACTGACAACTTGTTTACTGCGTCGCTGTTCCGCATCGATCAGGAAAATCTGGCGACCAAACTGCCGCAGGAAAACTTTTATCGCGCAGTAGGCGCTGTCCGCTCTCAAGGTCTGGAGCTGGAAGCGCACATGCAACTGACCGACAACCTCAAAGTCCTCGGCAGCTATACCTTCACCGATATCGAATACTCCAAGTCGATGGTCAGCACGTTGAGCACGCCGACCGATGTGATCGAGAACAAAGGCAACTCGCCGACGCAGGCGCCGCGTCATATGGCGTCATTGTGGGCTGACTACAAATTCGACAGCGCCGCGCTCGATGGCCTGCGCCTGGGTGGCGGTGTGCGATATGTCGGTTACAGCTGGGCTGATGCGGAAAACACCCTGAAGGTGCCTTCCTACACGCTATTTGATGCCTCGTTTGGCTATGACTTGGGCAAGGTCGGCTTGAAGGGCGTCGATGTGCGTCTGAACGCGAACAATCTGACCAATGAGTCCTATGTCGCCTCCTGCGCCAGTCTGAACTTCTGCTACATGGGCGAAGAGCGCAACGTCGCGGCGACGGTCAGCTACCAGTTCTAAGCCTTTGTCCTGTGCATAAAAAAGCCAGCCCCTGATGTTCCAGGAGCTGGCTTTGTCGTTTCTATGGGGAAATTCTCATGCGTGCGTTTCTGGTGTTGTTGCACCGTTATATCGGCTTGGCCACCGCAGTGTTTTTGCTACTCGCCGGCGTTACCGGGAGCATTCTCGCGTTCAATCATGAATTGGATGAATGGTTGAATCCGCAGTTTTATGCGGCGTCTGCACAGGGTTCTCGCCTGCCACCGGGCGAGTTGGTTGATGCAGTGCAATCTGCGCATCCAAAGCTGCAGGTCTGGTACATGGAGTATCCGCATGAGGCGGGGCATACCGCTCTACTGGCGGCTGTTCCACGTAATGATCCAGCGACCGGCAAACCATTTACCGAGCGTAGTCAGGTGTTCTATCTGGATCCGGTGAGCGCTGAGCAGATGGGTCAGCGTTATTGGGGAGAATGTTGTTTTGAACGGAAGAACTTTGTCCCGTTCATCCTGGAGTTTCACTACAACCTGACATTGCCGGGGAAATGGGGATTGTGGCTGATGGGGTTGGTGGCCGTTGCCTGGGTGATCGATTGCTTCGTTGCGCTGTGGCTGACATTGCCGCGAGGAAAACCATTCTGGAAGAAGTGGTCGACGGCCTGGAAGGTCAAGGGTGGGCATGCCTACCGGCTGAACTTCGATCTGCATCGTGCGGGGGGATTGTGGTTGTGGCTGTTGTTGCTGCCGATCGCCATCAGCAGCGTAGCGATGAACTTACCGAGTCAGCTGTTCAAGCCTGCGGTGTCGCTGTTTTCGCCGATTGAGCCGAGCGTCTATGAGGCTCGAGGGCGAATGCCTGTTGGTGATCTTGGGGTGACGCAGTTGAGTTACCAGCAAGCGTACGAAAGGGCACTACAGGAGGGAAAAAGGTTAGGACTGACTGCAGCGATCGGGGAGCTGTATTACAGCTTTGAGTACAACTTCTACGGCGCAGGATTCGGGCAGCACGACACTGAAGCACATGGCAAGTCCTGGTTGTTCGTTCATGGTACGGATGGGCGCTTGTTAGGGCAGGAGATCGCAGGACAGGGGACGTTAGGAGAACAGTTTTACCGGTTGCAGTTACCGATACACGGAGGACGGATCATTGGGGTTACAGGGCAAGTAATGATCGCGGTGTTAGGTGTTTTGATTGCGGGGTTGTCAGGTACTGGCGTCTATATCTGGTGGCGCAAATGGCAGGCTCGACGTATCAGCAAGGCACGCAAAGCAGTTTGATGATTGGTTTTACATGCCCTGAAATAACAAAACCCCTGTCTGCGTTAGCAGACAGGGGTTTCGGAATTCAATCTTGACGATGACCTACTCTCACATGGGGAAACCCCACACTACCATCGGCGATGCATCGTTTCACTGCTGAGTTCGGGATGGGATCAGGTGGTTCCAACGCTCTATGGTCGTCAAGAAATTCTGTATCTGGCTTGTCAACACGGTAACAAGCCAGCAAAAACGGATACTTCTACTAAAACAAAACCCCAACTGCTTTCGCAATTGGGGTTTCGGAATTTAATCTTGACGATGACCTACTCTCACATGGGGAAACCCCACACTACCATCGGCGATGCATCGTTTCACTGCTGAGTTCGGGATGGGATCAGGTGGTTCCAACGCTCTATGGTCGTCAAGAAATTCGGGTACCGAATCGTGGCCAGTTGGCCTCGCTTCAGCAAATTGGGTATGTGACAGCTTTCGGTGTTTGTGAACATCGAACTTTCGGTTCGTTTCGTCTTCACACACCGCAATCTGGCTTTTAAGCGCAAATTGCTTGGGTGTTATATGGTCAAGCCTCACGGGCAATTAGTATTGGTTAGCTCAACGCCTCACAGCGCTTACACACCCAACCTATCAACGTCGTAGTCTTCGACGGCCCTTCAGGGAACTCAAGGTTCCAGTGAGATCTCATCTTGAGGCAAGTTTCCCGCTTAGATGCTTTCAGCGGTTATCTTTCCCGAACATAGCTACCCGGCAATGCCACTGGCGTGACAACCGGAACACCAGAGGTTCGTCCACTCCGGTCCTCTCGTACTAGGAGCAGCCCCTCTCAAATCTCAAACGTCCACGGCAGATAGGGACCGAACTGTCTCACGACGTTCTAAACCCAGCTCGCGTACCACTTTAAATGGCGAACAGCCATACCCTTGGGACCGGCTTCAGCCCCAGGATGTGATGAGCCGACATCGAGGTGCCAAACACCGCCGTCGATATGAACTCTTGGGCGGTATCAGCCTGTTATCCCCGGAGTACCTTTTATCCGTTGAGCGATGGCCCTTCCATACAGAACCACCGGATCACTAAGACCTACTTTCGTACCTGCTCGACGTGTCTGTCTCGCAGTCAAGCGCGCTTTTGCCTTTATACTCTACGACCGATTTCCGACCGGTCTGAGCGCACCTTCGTACTCCTCCGTTACTCTTTAGGAGGAGACCGCCCCAGTCAAACTACCCACCATACACTGTCCTCGATCCGGATAACGGACCTGAGTTAGAACCTCAAAGTTGCCAGGGTGGTATTTCAAGGATGGCTCCACGCGAACTGGCGTCCACGCTTCAAAGCCTCCCACCTATCCTACACAAGCAAATTCAAAGTCCAGTGCAAAGCTATAGTAAAGGTTCACGGGGTCTTTCCGTCTAGCCGCGGATACACTGCATCTTCACAGCGATTTCAATTTCACTGAGTCTCGGGTGGAGACAGCGCCGCCATCGTTACGCCATTCGTGCAGGTCGGAACTTACCCGACAAGGAATTTCGCTACCTTAGGACCGTTATAGTTACGGCCGCCGTTTACCGGGGCTTCGATCAAGAGCTTCGCGTTAGCTAACCCCATCAATTAACCTTCCGGCACCGGGCAGGCGTCACACCCTATACGTCCACTTTCGTGTTTGCAGAGTGCTGTGTTTTTAATAAACAGTCGCAGCGGCCTGGTATCTTCGACCGGCATGAGCTTACGGAGCAAGTCCTTCACCCTCACCGGCGCACCTTCTCCCGAAGTTACGGTGCCATTTTGCCTAGTTCCTTCACCCGAGTTCTCTCAAGCGCCTTGGTATTCTCTACCCAACCACCTGTGTCGGTTTGGGGTACGGTTCCTGGTTACCTGAAGCTTAGAAGCTTTTCTTGGAAGCATGGCATCAACCACTTCGTCACCCAAAGGGTAACTCGTCATCAGCTCTCGGCCTTAAGATCCCGGATTTACCTAAGATCTCAGCCTACCACCTTAAACTTGGACAACCAACGCCAAGCTGGCCTAGCCTTCTCCGTCCCTCCATCGCAATAACCAGAAGTACAGGAATATTAACCTGTTTTCCATCGACTACGCTTTTCAGCCTCGCCTTAGGGACCGACTAACCCTGCGTCGATTAACGTTGCGCAGGAAACCTTGGTCTTTCGGCGTGGGTGTTTTTCACACCCATTGTCGTTACTCATGTCAGCATTCGCACTTCTGATACCTCCAGCAAGCTTCTCAACTCACCTTCACAGGCTTACAGAACGCTCCTCTACCGCATCATCCGAAGATGATACCCGTAGCTTCGGTGTATGGTTTGAGCCCCGTTACATCTTCCGCGCAGGCCGACTCGACTAGTGAGCTATTACGCTTTCTTTAAAGGGTGGCTGCTTCTAAGCCAACCTCCTAGCTGTCTAAGCCTTCCCACATCGTTTCCCACTTAACCATAACTTTGGGACCTTAGCTGACGGTCTGGGTTGTTTCCCTTTTCACGACGGACGTTAGCACCCGCCGTGTGTCTCCCATGCTCGGCACTTGTAGGTATTCGGAGTTTGCATCGGTTTGGTAAGTCGGGATGACCCCCTAGCCGAAACAGTGCTCTACCCCCTACAGTGATACATGAGGCGCTACCTAAATAGCTTTCGAGGAGAACCAGCTATCTCCGAGCTTGATTAGCCTTTCACTCCGATCCACAGGTCATCCGCTAACTTTTCAACGGTAGTCGGTTCGGTCCTCCAGTTAGTGTTACCCAACCTTCAACCTGCCCATGGATAGATCGCCCGGTTTCGGGTCTATTCCCAGCGACTAGACGCCCTATTAAGACTCGCTTTCGCTACGCCTCCCCTATTCGGTTAAGCTCGCCACTGAAAATAAGTCGCTGACCCATTATACAAAAGGTACGCAGTCACAGAACAAAGTCTGCTCCCACTGCTTGTACGCATACGGTTTCAGGATCTATTTCACTCCCCTCTCCGGGGTTCTTTTCGCCTTTCCCTCACGGTACTAGTTCACTATCGGTCAGTCAGTAGTATTTAGCCTTGGAGGATGGTCCCCCCATATTCAGACAAAGTTTCTCGTGCTCCGTCCTACTCGATTTCATGACCAAGAGATTTTCGCGTACAGGGCTATCACCCACTATGGCCGCACTTTCCAGAGCGTTCCGCTAATCTCAAAGCCACTTAAGGGCTAGTCCCCGTTCGCTCGCCACTACTAAGGGAATCTCGGTTGATTTCTTTTCCTCAGGGTACTTAGATGTTTCAGTTCCCCTGGTTCGCCTCTTGCACCTATGTATTCAGTACAAGATAACCATCTTATGATGGCTGGGTTCCCCCATTCAGACATCTCCGGATCAAAGTCTGTTTGCCGACTCCCCGAAGCTTTTCGCAGGCTACCACGTCTTTCATCGCCTCTGACTGCCAAGGCATCCACCGTATGCGCTTCTTCACTTGACCATATAACCCCAAGCAATCTGGTTATACTGTGAAGACGACATTCGCCGAAAATTCGAATTTCTCAACTAAGAGAACTCACAAATTTTACCTTAGCCTGATCCGTTACCAGTGAAAGTAACGTTCAGTCTATCTTTCTATCACATACCCAAATTTTTAAAGAACGGTTCTGAAAAAGATCAGAGCTAACTATTCGATTCGAATATTTAGCTCTGCACTTTTACAAACGCATGA
>NZ_CP054880.1:0-362500 GCF_013363935.1 Pseudomonas sp. 43A | reverse complement strand
ATCAACACTGCCCGGTTCGCCACTCGCAGCTTATTAGTAGCAAAGCGCGGATCGTCAGCCCACTGCGGTTGCCCCGCCACTTCGGCAAACTTGCGGAACTGCCCGTCATTACCCACCGTAAGAATGAAGTCGCCGTCGGCCGTAGGAAAGTCCTGATAAGGCACGATGTTCGGATGCGCATTGCCCAGACGCTTAGGCGCATTGCCCGTAGTCAGATAATTCATCGCCTGGTTGGCCAGGCATGCAACCTGCACATCCAGCAACGCCATATCGATGTGCTGGCCACCGCCACCGCCATCGTGATCGCGATGAGCCAATGCCGCCAGAATCGCCACCGTCGAATACAGACCGGTAAGAATATCCGTCAACGCCACACCCACCTTCACCGGCCCGGCCCCCTCATCACCCTCAGGCCGACCAGTCAGACTCATCAGCCCGCCCAGTCCTTGGATCATGAAGTCATAACCGGCGCGCTTGGCATACGGTCCGGTCTGACCAAAGCCTGTGATCGAGCAATAGATCAGATTCGGATTGATCACCTTCAGTGACTCATAGTCCAGCCCATAAGCCGCCAGACCACCTACCTTGAAGTTCTCTATGAGGATGTCCGACTTCAGCGCCAGTTCGCGTACCAGCTTCTGCCCCTCGGGGCGGGTGAAGTCGATGGTCACCGATTGTTTGTTGCGGTTCGCCGACAGGTAATAAGCCGCTTCCGACGTATTCTCGCCATAAGCGTCTTTAAGGAAGGGCGGCCCCCAGGCGCGAGTGTCGTCACCATTGCCCGGGCGCTCGACCTTGATCACCTCGGCGCCAAGGTCGGCGAGGATCTGCCCGGCCCACGGCCCGGCCAACACTCGCGATAAATCCAATACCCGCAGATGCGACAGCGCGCCCATGGTCGCTCTCCTATTAATAGAACGCCTGCAGACCGGTTTGCGCACGCCCGAGGATCAGCGCGTGGACGTCGTGAGTGCCTTCATAGGTATTCACCACTTCAAGGTTGACCAGATGGCGGGCAACACCGAACTCATCGGAGATGCCGTTGCCGCCGAGCATGTCGCGCGCCATACGAGCGATATCCAACGACTTGCCGCACGAGTTGCGTTTCATGATCGAAGTGATTTCCACTGCGGCCGTGCCTTCATCCTTCATACGACCCAGACGCAGGCAACCTTGCAGCGCCAAAGTGATTTCGGTCTGCATGTCGGCCAGTTTCTTCTGGATCAACTGTGTAGCGGCCAATGGGCGACCGAACTGCTGACGATCCAGGGTGTACTGGCGAGCGGTGTGCCAGCAAAACTCGGCAGCGCCCAGCGCACCCCAGGAGATGCCATAGCGCGCAGAGTTGAGGCAGGTGAATGGGCCTTTCAGACCACGCACGTCCGGGAAGATGTTCTCTTCTGGCACGAACACGTTGTCCATGACAATCTCGCCGGTGATCGACGCACGCAGGCCGACCTTGCCGTGAATCGCCGGAGCACTCAGGCCTTTCCAGCCTTTCTCCAATACAAAGCCGCGAATGTCACCGGCATCGTCCTTGGCCCAGACCACGAACACATCAGCGATCGGGCTGTTGGTAATCCACATCTTCGCGCCGGTCAGGCTGTAGCCGCCGTCGACTTTACGTGCGCGGGTAATCATCGCGCCCGGATCGGAACCATGGTCTGGCTCGGTAAGACCGAAGCAACCGATCCACTCGCCCGAGGCCAACTTCGGCAGGTACTTCTGTTTCTGCGCTTCAGTGCCGAATTCGTTGATCGGCACCATCACCAGCGACGACTGCACGCTCATCATCGAGCGGTAGCCGGAGTCGACACGCTCCACTTCGCGAGCAATGAGACCGTAGCTGACATAGTTCAGGCCACTGCCACCGTACTGCTCAGGGATGGTCGCGCCCAGCAAGCCGACTTCGCCCATCTCGCGGAAGATTGCCGGGTCAGTCTTCTCATGGCGGAAAGCTTCGAGGACACGCGGTGCGAGCTTTTGCTGAGCGAACTGCTCGGCGGTGTCGCGTATCATGCGCTCTTCTTCGGTGAGCTGTTGATCCAGCAGCAGTGGATCGATCCAGTTGAAGCTAGCTTTACCGCCCATGAGTGTGTCCTCGCAAATCGACTGAATTA
This sequence comes from Pseudomonas sp. 43A, assembly GCF_013363935.1. Lineage (NCBI taxonomy): Bacteria > Pseudomonadati > Pseudomonadota > Gammaproteobacteria > Pseudomonadales > Pseudomonadaceae > Pseudomonas > Pseudomonas sp. 43A. The sequence continues at coordinate 360,380 of NZ_CP054880.1, read as the reverse complement.
ACGTGGCATTGATCCTAGGCGTGGTTAGCCATCGCGGCAAACGAGGATTTCGCATCCTGTTGTGCTAATTTCTCACTCCGAAACGTCGCGAAATGCCTTTTATGCGGCGCATTAGTGAGGTTGATGTACATGCGCAGGAAGATTCCCAGCACCACCGCCCTGATCAGCTTCGAAGCCGCTGCACGCCATGAGAGCTTTACCCGGGCCGCCGAAGAACTTTCCCTCACCCAGGGCGCGATTTGCCGACAGATCGCCAGCCTTGAAGAGTTCCTCAGCGTAGAGCTGTTCCGACGCTCACGACGCGGAGTGAAACTGACCGAAGCGGGGCTTTCCTACAGTCGTCGGGTGGCGACGCAACTCGATGCGGTAGAACGCGACACCCTTTCAGTCATGGGCCAGCAAGGCACCAATGTGATCGAACTGGCGGTAGTACCGACCTTCGGCACCCAATGGCTACTGCCGCGGCTCAAGGATTTCCAGCTCAAGCACCCGGAAGTCACGGTCAACCTGACAAACCGCACGCGGCCCTTTCTGTTTGCCGATACCGAATTCGATGCGGCGATTTACTTCGGCGACGCCGACTGGTCGGGTACCGAATCCCACAGGCTAATGGGTGAAAATCCGATGCCGGTGTGCAGCCCCACCCTACTCGGCAACAAGACGCATCTGACAGCCGAAGCCATCGCCGAGCTGCCGCTACTGCAGCAGACCACCCGTCCTTACTCGTGGCGCCAGTGGTTCAACTCGCAACAGCTGAATATCCCCCGCGACATGACAGGACCGCGCTACGAGCTATTCTCCATGCTCGCCCAAGCGGCCATGCACGACATGGGCATTGCGCTGATTCCACCGTTCCTGATTCAGCGTGAACTGGCCGAGAAGCGCTTGGTGATTGCCAACCCGCAGGCACTCTCGAGCATCAAGGCCTATTACCTGATGATTCCCGAGCGAAAGGTCGAATCCGCATCATTAAAGGCATTTCGTGATTGGCTGGTAACCCAGGCGAACAGCTACAGCCTAGAAGGATAAGGACTTACAGTGATAACTAACCCCGTAGTCAGGAAAATCAAAGCCCTACAGATATAACTATTTGTCGCAATTGCACAGACTGTATCCGAAAGTCGTACAGACGTCCCACAAGCGCCTGAAGACGTGGCTTTGAGCCTCCATCGGCGACGCATTGATGCCTATTCACGTCACCGATGAGAAATTTTTCCATAATCGGCCAGAATCCTTGCAAGGCACGGCCTGCAAGGGATTCAGCTGGCCATCTGCGACATTCGGTCACGGCATGACTTGTAGTTAATTTTCCGTCACGCGTCATAATCCCTTGAAGGGCATAAAGTTCGCCTGCAAAATGCCGCGCCCCGCCCTGATTTGGCGGGATCGTGCTGATCGGCCGCCCCAGTCGCACCATCCGTAGTGCATGGGTTTACTCAATAAGATCACGCAGGAGATTTGACGTGCACATTGGTGTTCCTCTCGAAACCCAGACCGGTGAAACACGGGTTGCTGCAACCCCGGAAACCATTAAAAAGCTGATCAGCCAAGGTCATAAGGTCACTGTGCAAACCGGCGCCGGCGTAAAAGCCAGTGTGGTCGACAGTGCTTATGAAGCGGCAGGCGCAACCATTGGCAGTGCCAATGACGCGTTTGGCGCCGAGCTGATTCTCAAAGTGGTCGCCCCAAGCGATGCCGAACTGACGCTGGTCAAGCGCGGTACGGTGTTGGTCGGCATGCTCAACCCGTTCAACAACGAAACCATCGCGAAGATGGCCGAGTGCGGCATTACCGCGTTCGCCCTCGAAGCGGCGCCGCGCACCTCGCGCGCGCAGAGTCTCGATGTGCTGTCGTCGCAGGCGAACATTGCCGGCTATAAGGCTGTGTTGCTGGCCGCTCACCACTATCCGCGCTTCATGCCGATGCTGATGACCGCTGCGGGCACCGTGAAAGCGGCGCGCGTGCTGATTCTCGGCGCGGGTGTGGCCGGGTTGCAGGCGATTGCTACGGCGAAACGTCTGGGTGCGGTGATCGAAGCGTCCGACGTGCGTCCGGCGGTAAAAGAGCAGATCGAATCCCTCGGCGCCAAATTCGTCGACGTACCTTACGAGACTGATGAAGAGCGTGAATGCGCCGTCGGTGTTGGTGGTTACGCGCGACCAATGCCGGCGAGCTGGATGCAGCGTCAGGCGCAGGCCGTGCACGAGCGCGCCAAGCAGGCTGACATCGTCATCACCACCGCGCTGATTCCGGGCCGCAAGGCACCGACGCTGTTGAGCGCGGAGACTGTGGCGCAGATGAAACCGGGTTCGGTGGTCATCGACCTCGCAGCAGCTCAGGGTGGCAACTGCCCACTGACCGTGGCAGACCAAGTCGTCGTCGAGAATGGCGTGACCATTTGCGGCCCGACCAACCTGGCCGGTGAAGTCGCTGCAGACGCTTCGGCACTGTACTCACGCAACCTGCTGGACTTCCTCAAGCTGGTGTTCACCCAAGAAGGCCAGTTCGACGTCAACCTCGAAGACGACATCGTCGCCGCGTGCCTGATGTGCCGCGACGGCCAAGTCATCCGCAAAAACGCCTAAGCAGGGATTCAGACGATGGAAGAGCTTATCTCCCCCGGTATCTACAACCTGATCATCTTCGTGCTGGCGATTTATGTCGGTTACCACGTGGTCTGGAACGTTACACCTGCGCTGCACACGCCGTTGATGGCGGTGACCAACGCCATCTCGGCGATCGTCATCGTCGGCGCCATGCTCGCGGCCGCACTGACCGTCACGCCGCTGGGCAAAACCATGGGCACCCTCGCCGTGGCACTGGCTGCGGTGAATGTGTTCGGTGGCTTCCTGGTCACCCGCCGCATGCTTGAGATGTTCAAGAAGAAAGCCCCGAAAGTAAAAGAAGAGGCGCCGAAGTAATGAGCATGAATCTCGTCACGACGCTCTACCTGATCGCGTCGATCTGTTTTATCCAGGCCCTCAAAGGCCTGTCGCACCCGACTACTTCGCGGCGCGGCAATCTGTTCGGCATGCTCGGCATGGCCTTGGCCATTCTGACTACCGTCGGCCTCATCTATAAGTTGGGTGCTGAGCTGGCCACCGCCGGCATCGGTTACGTCATCGTCGGTCTGCTGGTCGGCGGTACTGCCGGTTCGATCATGGCCAAGCGCGTTGAAATGACCAAAATGCCGGAACTGGTCGCCTTCATGCACAGCATGATCGGTCTGGCAGCGGTGTTCATCGCCATCGCTGCGGTGGTTGAGCCGCAGTCGCTGGGCATTGTTAAACAGCTGGGCGATTCGATACCAACGGGCAACCGCCTGGAGCTGTTCCTTGGTGCCGCTATCGGTGCAATCACCTTCTCTGGTTCGGTAATCGCCTTCGGCAAGCTGTCGGGCAAGTACAAGTTCCGTCTGTTCCAGGGCGCACCGGTACAGTTCGCTGGCCAGCACAAACTCAACGCAGTGCTGGGCCTGGCCACACTGGCGCTTGGCTTGACCTTCATGTTCACCGGCAACCTCACCGCGTTTGCACTGATGCTGGCACTGGCGTTCGTGATGGGCGTGCTGATCATCATCCCGATTGGCGGTGCAGACATGCCGGTGGTGGTATCCATGCTCAACAGCTACTCGGGCTGGGCGGCGGCGGGTATCGGCTTCTCGCTGAACAACTCGATGCTGATCATTGCCGGTTCGCTGGTGGGTTCGAGCGGTGCGATCCTCTCGTACATCATGTGCAAGGCGATGAACCGTTCCTTCTTTAATGTACTGCTCGGCGGTTTCGGCAACACGGCCGATGCAGGCCCGGCCGGCGCGAAAGAAGCACGTCCGGTGAAATCCGGTTCGGCTGACGACGCAACCTTCCTGCTGACCAACGCCGACACCGTGATCATCGTGCCGGGCTACGGCTTGGCGGTTGCACGTGCACAGCACGCACTGAAGGAATTGACCGAGAAGCTGACACACCGTGGCGTGACCGTGAAGTACGCGATTCACCCGGTGGCCGGTCGTATGCCGGGGCACATGAACGTTCTGCTCGCCGAGGCCGAAGTGCCTTACGACCAGGTGTTCGAGATGGAAGACATCAACTCCGAGTTCGGCCAGGCCGACGTGGTGCTGGTGCTCGGCGCGAACGACGTGGTCAACCCGGCCGCGAAGAACGATCCGAAGTCGCCGATTGCCGGCATGCCGATTCTCGAAGCGTTCAAGGCCAAGACCATCATCGTCAACAAGCGCTCGATGGCCAGCGGCTATGCCGGTCTGGACAACGAACTGTTCTATCTGGACAAGACCATGATGGTCTTCGGCGACGCGAAGAAAGTCATCGAAGACATGGTCAAAGCGGTCGAGTAATTCCCCGCTGCAAGACCAAACGCCCCGACCTGTCGGGGCGTTTTTGTTTGCGCAAACAGTCGGACAATATGCCGCGTTGTTGCAGATCCAGTAACGGTGTTTTACTTGAAACCCGCTAAATAGACGCCTCGTTTGCGACCTTGGTAGCGGGACAGGCACCCGTCAAATTCACTAGACTGCGCATCCTGCTACTCGCTTCCCGAGATAATAATCCATGTACCGTGACCGTATTCGCCTGCCTTCGTTGTTGGATAGAGTGATGAGCGCCGCCGACGCAGCCGCTCTGATTGAGGACGGCATGACCGTCGGCATGAGCGGTTTCACCCGCGCTGGCGAAGCCAAAGCCGTCCCTCACGCACTGGCCGAGCGGGCCAAGGTCACGCCGCTGAAGATCAGCCTGATGACCGGCGCCAGCCTGGGCAACGACCTCGACAAGCAATTGACCGAGGCCGGCGTACTGTCGCGACGCATGCCATTCCAGGTCGACAGCACCTTGCGCAAAGCGATCAACGCCGGGCAGGTGATGTTCATCGATCAGCATCTGTCGGAAACCGTCGAGCAACTGCGCAACCAGCAACTGAAGCTGCCGGACATCGCGGTCATCGAAGCCGTGGCCATCACCGAACAGGGCCACATCGTGCCGACCACGTCGGTGGGCAACTCGGCGAGCTTCGCGATTTTCGCCAAACAGGTGATCGTCGAGATCAACCTGGCGCACAACGCCAACCTCGAAGGCCTGCACGACATCTATATCCCGACTTACCGCCCGACGCGCACGCCGATCCCGCTGGTAAAAGTCGACGACCGTATTGGCAGCACGGCGATTCCGATTCCGCCGGAGAAGATTGTCGCCATCGTTATTACCCAGCAGTCGGATTCGCCGTCCACCGTGTCAACGCCGGACGTGGATACCAACGCCATCGCCGAGCATCTGATCACCTTCTTCAAACAGGAAGTCGACGCCGGGCGCATGACCAACAAGCTCGGCCCGTTGCAGGCGGGCATCGGCAACATCGCCAACGCGGTGATGTGTGGCCTGATCGACTCGCCGTTCGAAGACCTGACCATGTACTCCGAAGTGCTGCAGGATTCGACCTTCGACCTGATCGATGCCGGCAAGCTGAGCTTCGCTTCGGGCAGCTCGATCACCCTGTCGGAGCGCCGCAACAGCGACGTGTTCGGTAACCTGGAGAAGTACAAGGACAAGTTGGTGCTGCGTCCGCAAGAGATCTCCAACCACCCGGAAGTGGTCCGTCGCTTGGGCATCATCGGCATCAACACAGCGCTGGAATTCGACATCTACGGCAACGTCAATTCCACCCACGTCTGTGGCACTCGGATGATGAACGGCATTGGTGGTTCTGGTGATTTCGCGCGAAACGCGCACCTGGCGGTGTTCGTAACCAAGTCGATCGCCAAGGGTGGGGCCATTTCCAGCGTGGTGCCAATGGTCAGCCACGTTGATCACACCGAGCATGACGTTGACATTCTGGTGACCGAAGTCGGGCTGGCCGACTTGCGCGGCCTGGCGCCACGGGAGCGTGCGCGGGTCATTATTGATAACTGTGTACACCCGGACTTCCGGCAGGCACTGAACGATTACTTCACGGCGGCCTGTGCAATCGGTGGCCACACCCCGCACATCCTGCGCGAAGCCTTGAGCTGGCACATCAACCTGGAAGAAACCGGGCGCATGCTGGCGGTGTAATTCACACAGATAATCCGCTGATGCAAACACAGATTGCGTTGGCGGACTTTCGCAAGCGTCCTGCCTGACAAAAACTGTACTGCTGTACCGGTCATTTCCTACAGGCTTTGCCTACCTTTCCAAGTGAATCGAGCAAAAATGCACCACTTGAGTGCGGACAAGTACAGTTTGCTCAATTTTGACCCGTACACCCGCTATAAACAGTTAACTGGTCACTCACAATACAACTGAACTGTATCTAGAGAGACTTGGCAAACGAGAGGATCATGGGCACCAGTCAAACCACTACCTGATCCCGCCACAAGCGGAAGGATGTCAACCATGGAACGTACACTCAGTTCCGAACTGTTCTTCGAAGACAAAGCTGTAAACACCCAGGCTTCCCTGCCTCTGCGCGTTATCGCCAACCTGATGTTGTGGCAGCGCCGCATCTCCAGCCGCCATCAACTGGCTCGTCTGGATTCGCGTCTGCTGGCTGACGCCGGTATCAGCGAAGCACAACGCTACGAAGAGCTGAGCAAGCCGTTCTGGCGCTAAGTAGCGTCGCTGGCTCTGGTCGTTAGACCCACCGCCAGCAACCCGAATTGAACAAGCAAAACCCGTCGTGGGAAACCACGACGGGTTTTGTCGTTTTCGGGCTGAAAAAATCCCGGTACACCTGCTGATGTTGCTCACAGGTACAGTTTTAAATAATCAACATCTGAACCAGTACAATTTAACTCTAGTGTATCTGCATCTTTGTCTGCGACAGGCTCAACATGACCTTCCGCCTTCACCGGTAAACGGAATACGCCATGAATGACTTACAGGATGTTTCAGAGATTTTAAGCTTACCGGCTTATCGCCCCAACCCTCTGCAACGCTTGTTTCGCGGTCTCTGGGGCAGCCTGGAACGCGCCAGAACGCGGCGCCTGCTATCTCAACTCGATAATCGTGATCTCGCCGATCTTGGCCTCAGCCACGCGGACCGCGTGAATGAACTGGATAAACCGTTCTGGCGCTAGCACTCTGCCCTCTGTGCGAAAGTCGCCCGTCGGCCTAATATCCACGCAGAACGTGGCGAATGCTGTGTCACTGGCGTCTGACTCCTCAGATACCGAGCCACCTCTCAATACGGTTTATCCACAGGAGTTACACCATGTCCCGACTTCGTCTGCTCAGCGCTGCCGCCCTGCTGGCCGTGGCTGCCAACGCCAGCGCCACCAGCTTTATCGTCACCACCGACGCCGTTGTCGGTGCACTGAAGTCCTCGTCCGACGCAACTTCCGACGTCACCTCGTCCTTCCGTGACGACAAAATCGTTCTGGCTGCCCGTGACGACGCCGCCAGCTTCGTCGCCAGCGAAGGCGAGATCCGTGGGGTGAAACTGGAAAGCGCGCTGGATCATATCCGTCACCAGGCGCCACAACTGAATGCGACCGATGCACAGCTTGCCCAAGCCATCCTGACGATCTAAGCGACTTCAGGCATTGCGGGACACGCGCAACGTGTCCCGATGTTTCGGCGCTGGCTCTGGCCCGGGCATTGCGCTAGCCTTTGGGCTCACCAAAAATTACCGAGTCCGATGCGCTTTCTTTCAAATCTACTGATCCCCTCTGTGTTGTTCAGCACCTGCTGGGCGACGCCGGTCAATGCCTTTGATGCCTTCAATGCGTCGACACAAGGCACCGTCGTCAGTGGTTACGCCACCAGCATGGTGTCTTCCGCGCCTTTCGACCGTAAACTGCTGCTCGCCGCCCATGATGACGCGGCCGCATTTGTTGCCAGTGACGGTGAATGGCGAGGTGCTCGTCTGGAATCCGCGCTGCATTACTTGCGCAAAACCCGGCCGAAACTTCATGTCAGTGACCTTGAACTGGCAGAGGCAATTCTCGTCCAATAGTTATTCTGTTCCCCCGTTATCCTTGCCCCTCCGGAGTCGTTCCATGCGTAGCCCGCTGATTGCTGCCGCCCTTGGCCTGTTTTTGTTGGCCGATGTGGCCCAGGCACACACCCTGGTAGCCACCAGTAACATCATCGTTCGTGCCTCCCAGCGCACCATCGATTTCACTTCCGACACCACCACGTCGATTCGCGATTCGAAAATCATCCGCGAAGCGCACGATGACGCAGCCAGTTTTGTCGCCACCAACGGCGATATCCGCGGCGCGCATCTGGAAGCAGCGCTGAACACCCTGCGCACTCGTGTGCCGGAAGCGCGTGACGCCAGCGATCAGGTTCTCGCCGAAGCCATCCTCGCACTGTGAAGTCAATCGGCGCCTGGCTGCTGGCCGGGGCGTTGTTGCTACTTGGCAACAGTGCCCACGCCGGCCTGCAATTGCGGCTCAAGACCGACGGTCTGAGCCCCGCCCAACAACAGGCCAGCCAGGCGCTGATCGATGAGGCGATGCAAAAGCTGCCGCCGAGTTTTATCGCACGGCTGGATCGGCGCATTGATGTCGGCTGGACCGATGACATGCCCGGCAATGCCTATGGCCAGGCCACGCTGGTTTCCGAACTCGATCTGAATCGCAAACTGCTCGCCGGCCTGACCGATGGCAGTGCCGCCAAAGAAAAAACCAATCGGCCCCACGGCACTGTGCGCCAGGAACTGCTCGCCACGGTGCTGCATGAAATCACCCATATCTATGATCGTGCGCGCCTGTGGCCAGATGCTGAACGCACACTGATCCAGCGCTGCACGCGTCGTTTCAACAGCGCCGGGCTGATCGGCATTCCCGACGAGTGTCGCGGCCAGAACGGCCGTCGCTTCACCCTCAGCGATGATCCGCGTCTGCTCGACCTCGCTGGTTGGCAGCAATACGTCGGTCGTCGCGGTGAGCGCGAACAACACAATCGGCAGATCGCCCGCAGCCCGGACCTGTACGAAATTTCCAGTCCTAAAGAGTTCGTCGCGGTCAACATGGAGTATTTCCTGCTCGACACGAGCTACGCCTGCCGCCGCCCCGCACTGTATCGCTATTACAAGGAACACTTCGGCTGGGCGCCGGCGGCCAAGGACACCTGCAGCAAGACCTTCGCGTTTCTCAATGCCGGTAACGACTTTGCCAAGCAACCGTTAGGGCAAGTCGACCCGGAACGGGTCTATGCCGTCGACTACTTGCTGGCCGAGGCCAATCAGAACTGGGTCAGCCGTTGGGGCCACAGCATGTTGCGTCTGGTGATCTGCGCACCGGGCCGCCCGCGTGGCCCGGATTGTCGACTCGATCTGGACCAGCATCTGGTGTTGTCATACCGCGCCTTTGTCGGCGATGTGCAGCTGTCGAGCTGGGATGGACTGGTCGGCAAATACCCGTCGCGATTGTTCGTATTGCCGCTTGCGCAGGTCATCGACGAATACACCAAGACCGAACTGCGCAGCCTCGCCTCCGTGCCGCTGAACCTGTCACGGGACGAGATCGAAGGCGTAGTCGAGCACGCCGCCGAAATGCACTGGAGTTACGACGGCAACTACTTCTTCCTCTCCAACAACTGCGCGGTGGAAGGCTTGAAGCTGTTGCGCAGCGGCAGCAACAACACTCAGTTTGTTGGCCTGGACAGCATCATGCCCAACGGTTTGCTGGAAGTGATGAAGGGCCGTGGTCTGGCGGACACCAGTGTGCTGGATGATCCGAAAGAAGCGCTGCGTCTGGGTTATCGCTTCGACTCGTTCCGCGATCGCTATCAGGCAATGTTCGATGTGTTGAAGAAGCAATTGCCGATCAAACAGACCACCGTGGAGGAGTGGCTTTCGCTGTCGGCCGAAGAGCGCCGTGAGTGGTTCGAGCGTGCCGACTTGCGCACCAGCGCCGCGCTGCTGTTGCTGGAGCAAGCCAGTTATCGCCGTCAGCTGTTGCTGGCGCAGGACGAGGTCAAGCAGCGTTACCTCGGCGCCCGCGAGCTGGAAAACGGCGGCATGGACAAGGCCAACGCGACCTTGCAGGAAATTCTCGCCAACAGCGGGTTCCTCAGCCGCCCGGCGGAACTGCTCGATAGCCGTGGTTATGGATTGCCGCAACCGAGCGAGTTCAAGCGACTGGAAGACGAAAGCAGCCAACGACAGAAAAAGCTGTTGGTGCTTTCCGGCGATCTGGACGCAGAAGTACGCAAGTTGCTGGAACCCAAGCGGGCTGCGGAGATTGCCGCCAGTGAGGAGAACGTGAAGCAGATCGGCGCGCATCTGCGCAAACTGCACAAGGCCTCCGGCGGACTGGAGCTGCCCTGAAAAAAAGACCGCAGCCATTGGCTGCGGTCTTTTTTATTGCCTGCGGATCAATACAAAACGCCATCGAGAATTTCGTAGACGATCCCGCTGCCCACCGCGATCAGCACGATATCGCCTCCCGCCCGGCGCCATTCGTAGCCCGGATACACCGGCAAACGACCTAGCGCACGATTATCCAGACGCTCGCCGTAATAGCCTCGCGGTAACGGCCGCCCACGCTCCAGATGAATCCCCGGCGGCGGCGGTGCACCGCGCACAAAGTAGCCATGGTTATCGCGAATGGTCTGGCGTACCGGGCCGAAGTCGCGCGGCGGCGGGCCGCCACGGTGATCGTTCTGCGGGCCACGGTGATCGTCGCGATGGTCATTACCATGGTTGTCGTAATGGCCCTGCTGCGGGCCGCCGTGGTCGTGATCATCGCGCGGGTCGGCACTGGCCAGCAGCGGCGTTGCACTGATCAACAGCACGCCCAGTCCGGCCATCAGACGTTTCGGCATTTTCATCGGGTCTTTCCTCACGGCACAAACAGCAAAAAGGGCTGCAGAACGATGTTCTGAAGCCCTCGGTCTTGCTCATTTAGTCTGTGCCGCGAGGCGCTAATTCCTCTGTATCAGGAACTTTACCTTCAGCTGACGCGGGCCTTACGCACGCCTTCGGACAGCGCCGAGCACAGGCTCAACACGCCGTCGACAGCCTGGGCTGGCGTCGTTGCGTTGGCAATGTGATCGATCAACGCCGAACCCACCACAACACCGTCGGCCAGACGCGCGATGGCCGCTGCCTGCTCCGGCGTGCGAATACCAAAACCGATACTGATCGGCAGGTCAGTATGACGACGCAGACGGGTCACCGCCTCTTCGACGTGCTCCAGCGTTGCTGCACCGGCACCGGTCACACCGGCCACCGACACGTAGTAAACGAAACCGGAGCTGCCATTGAGCACCTTCGGCAGACGCGCGTCGTCAGTGGTCGGCGTGGTCAGACGGATGAAGTCCAGACCGGCAGCCTGTGCCGGGTCGCACAGCTCGGCGTTATGCTCAGGCGGCATGTCGACCACGATCAGGCCATCGACGCCGGCCTCTTTCGCATCGGCGATGAAGCGCGACACACCGTACATGTGAATCGGGTTGAAGTAGCCCATCAGCACCAGCGGCGTATCGCTGTTGCCTTCACGGAACTCGCGAACCATTTGCAGGGTTTTCGCCAGGTTCTGCTTGGCGCCCAGCGCACGAATATTCGCCAGTTGAATCGCCGGGCCATCGGCCATCGGGTCGGTAAACGGCATGCCCAACTCGATCACGTCGGCGCCCGCCCCCGGCAAACCTTTGAGGATCGCCAGCGAGGTGTCGTAGTCCGGATCACCGGCGGTGACAAAGGTCACCAGCGCGGCGCGGTTCTGTTCCTTGAGGTCGGCAAAACGGGTTTGCAGGCGGCTCATCAGTGTTTCTCCTGCTTAGACTGTTCCATATGGTGCATGACGGTCTGCATGTCTTTGTCGCCACGACCGGAGAGGTTAACCACCATCAGGTGATCCTTCGGCAGCTTCGGTGCGCGTTTGAACACTTCAGCCAAGGCGTGGGCGCTTTCCAGTGCAGGAATAATCCCTTCCAGACGGCAGCATTTGTGGAACGCGTCGAGGGCTTCGTCGTCGGTCACCGAGGTGTATTGAACACGGCCGATGTCATGCAACCACGCGTGTTCCGGGCCGATGCCTGGGTAGTCGAGGCCGGCGGAAATCGAGTGGGCGTCGATGATCTGGCCATCGTCGTCCTGCAGCAGGAAGGTGCGGTTACCGTGCAGTACACCCGGAACGCCGCCGTTCAGGCTCGCCGCGTGCTTGCCGGTTTCGATGCCGTAACCCGCCGCTTCCACACCGATGATCTCGACGCTCTTGTCGTCGAGGAATGGGTGGAACAGGCCCATGGCATTGGAGCCGCCACCGATGCACGCCACCAGGCTGTCTGGCAGACGGCCTTCCTGCGCTTGCAGCTGATCGCGGGTTTCTTTGCCGATCACCGCCTGGAAATCGCGAACCATTGCCGGGTAAGGGTGCGGGCCAGCCACGGTGCCGATCAGGTAGAAGGTGCTGTCGACGTTGGTCACCCAGTCACGCAGCGCTTCGTTCATCGCGTCTTTCAGAGTGCCGGTGCCGGCAACCACCGGAATCACTTCAGCGCCCAGCAGCTTCATGCGGAAGACGTTGGCCTGCTGACGTTCGATGTCAGTGGTGCCCATGTAGATCACGCAGTCCAGACCGAAGCGTGCGGCAACGGTGGCAGTGGCCACACCGTGCATGCCGGCGCCGGTCTCGGCGATGATGCGTTTTTTGCCCATGCGCCGCGCCAACAGGATCTGGCCGATGCAGTTGTTGATCTTGTGCGCGCCAGTGTGGTTCAGCTCTTCACGCTTGAGATAAATCTTCGCGCCGCCGCAGAATTCGGTCAGGCGTTCAGCGAAATACAGCGGGCTCGGCCGTCCGACATAGTCACGCTGGAAGTAGGCCAATTCTTCTTTGAAGGCCGGATCTTCCTTGGCCGCTTCGTATTCGCGGGCCAGGTCGAGGATCAACGGCATCAGGGTTTCCGCTACGTAGCGGCCACCGAACGAGCCAAACAGGCCGTTATCGTCCGGGCCGTTGCGCAGATCAGAGGTATTCGAAGTCTGGGTCATGAGTCGCTCCAGGTGAATTCGGGTCAGAAGACAATGACGACTACTCTACCCCTGACCTACTACGCTGAAAACCGATAAGATCGCGACAACCTGTCAGGAAAACTCACAGATATCATGAGCCATGACCTTCCCCCGCTGAACGCCTTGCGTGCGTTCGAAGCCACGGCCCGACTTAACAGTGTCAGTCAGGCTGCCGAGCAGCTGCACGTTACCCATGGTGCGGTCAGCCGTCAGCTGAAAGTGCTCGAAGAACACTTGGGCGTCAGCTTGTTTGTTAAAGACGGGCGCGGCTTGAAACTCACAGATGCCGGCATGCGTCTGCGTGATGCCAGCGGCGAGGCTTTTGATCGGCTTCGCAGTGTTTGCGCCGAATTGACGCAAAGCACCGCCGACGCGCCATTTGTACTCGGCTGTTCCGGAAGCCTATTGGCTCGCTGGTTTATCCCGCGTTTGGGGCGATTGAACGCCGATCTGCCGGATTTGCGTTTGCATCTATCGGCGGGTGAAGGCGATCTCGATCCAAGACGTCCGGGGCTGGATGCTTTGCTGCTGTTCGCCGAGCCGCCATGGCCGGCCGACATGCAGGTTTACGAATTGGCCGCAGAACGCATCGGTGCGGTCATGAGTCCGCTGTTTAGCGGTTATCAGCGCCTGCAAACCGCACCAGCCTCGGCGCTGCTCAATGAACCGCTGCTGCACACCACTTCGCGTCCGCAAGCCTGGCCGAGTTGGGCGCAGCAGAACGCACTCGACGCGAAAGCGTTGAAGTTGGGGCAAGGTTTCGAGCATTTGTATTACTTGCTGGAAGCAGCAGTGGCAGGCCTTGGCGTGGCAATCGCGCCTGAGCCGCTGGTGACGGAAGATTTGAAGGCCGGTCGCCTGGTTGCGCCGTGGGGCTTCAGTGAAACCCCGGCGCAACTGGCGTTGTGGCTACCCAAGCGCGCCGCAGACGGACGCGCCCGGCAACTGGCGCAATGGCTAAAGAACGAGCTGCGCCAGAGCGATCACTCGCCGCGCTTGAACAGCAAGTAAGCCGCGAGCAGACCGATCGCACCGACTGCCACACCGGCCGTCGTCCACGGATGCTCTTGGGCGTAATCACGGGTGGCGATCCCGGTTTCGCGGGTTTTAACCTTGACTTCTTCATAGGCATCGCTGAGCAGGTGACGCGAATGTTTCAGCGCGCTTTCAGCATTGCTTTTCAGCGCCTTGAGGGTCTTGCGCGACTCGTCCGAAGCATCGTCCTTCAAGCTTTCCAACGATTTGAGCAGACTCTCGATCTCGGCTTCCATGCTTTGCAACGAGGCTTTACGTAAAGAGGTGTTGGCCATGGTGGCTCTCCTGCATTGGTGATGAGTGGCGTGTGTTGGTTGGGACTTCAGCGGTTTGAGAAAGTGCAGAAAATCTGAACTTCGCCTGCGCAAAGCCACCGAAATCAACAGTGCAGATTCACTGCTAGTCTCAATTCCACACGCCCAGGAGATCGCCATGAGTGACCATCACACGTACAAGAAAGTCGAGCTGGTCGGTTCGTCCACCAGCAGCATCGAAGACGCCATCAACAACGCAATTGCTGAAGCAAACAAGACCATTCGCAACCTGGAATGGTTTGAAGTCACCGAGACCCGTGGCCATATCAAGGACGGCAAGGCCGCGCACTTTCAGGTGACATTGAAAGTCGGCTTCAAGATTGCCAGCAGCTGAGTTTGGTCTAGTCTTCTGAACTTGCGCGCTGGCCGAGTGCCATAGGAATGGCAAAGCGCTACAGGGTGAGTGCATCGGGTCAACGCTCGATGCCCGCCTCTTTTAATCCGACCAGGGAGTGCGACCGATGAAGAAGTTCATGTTGGCAGTAGGTTTGTTGAGCCTTGCGGGTGGTGCGTTTGCTGCCGGTAAGCCATGTGAAGAGCTGAAAAGCGATATTGCGGCGAAGCTGGATGCCAAGGGCGTTTCCGGGTATTCGCTGGAGATTGTTGATAAGGGTGCGGCCGCTGACGGCAAGGTCGTTGGCAAATGCGAAGGCGGCACCAAGGAAATTGTCTACAAGCGCGGTTGATCGTGACTGAAATGCAAAAGCCGACGTGAAAGCGTCGGCTTTTTCGTGTTCAGGATTTGGGATTTTTAGTGGTTTTGAAATCGAACCCCCTCACCCCAGCCCTCTCCCCCAAGGGGTAGAGGGGAAAGGGAGCAGATCGGGGGCTGTTCAGAACCTGAGTTCAACTGGATATTTCAGGTCGGCGTAGCTGGAACATCCAACTCGGTCAGTCCCCTCTCCCGGAGGGAGAGGGCTAGGGTGAGGGGCTTTTCAGCCCTTCATCACCTGCGCCAACAACTCGTACGAATGCACCCGATCAGCATGCTCATACAAATCACTGGTAAAAATCAGCTCATCCGCCTGGGTCTGCTCAATCAGCACTTCCAGCTTGGCGCGGATCTTCTGCGGACTCCCCACCATCGCCAGCCCCAGGAAATCCCCCACCGCCTCACGCTCATGCGGTAGCCACAGCCCGTCCATGGTTTTCACCGGCGGACGCTGCACCAGGCTCTGCCCACGCATCAACGCCAGAATGCGCTGATACACCGACGTCGCCAGATAATCCGCCTGCTCATCGGTATCGGCTGCCACCAGCGGTACGCCGAGCATCACGTACGGCTTGTCGAGCACTGCCGAAGGCTTGAAGTGATTGCGATAGACGCGAATCGCCTCGTGCATGAAACGCGGGGCGAAATGCGAGGCGAAGGCGTAAGGCAAACCGCGCTCACCGGCCAGTTGCGCACTGAACAGGCTGGAACCAAGCAACCAGATCGGCACATTGGTGCCCGTGCCCGGCATAGCGATCACGCGCTGATCCGGCGTGCGCGGGCCAAGGAAGCGCGCCAGTTCGGCAACATCTTCAGGGAAATCATCAGCGCTGCCGGAGCGTTCACGGCGCAGCGCCCGAGCTGTCATCTGATCGGAACCAGGTGCACGGCCCAGACCGAGATCGATCCGCCCCGGATACAGGCTTTCCAGGGTGCCGAACTGCTCAGCGATCACCAGCGGCGCATGGTTGGGCAGCATCACGCCGCCGGAGCCGACGCGGATGGTCGACGTCCCGCCCGCCAGATAACCCAGCAGCACCGAGGTGGCGGAACTGGCAATGCCATCCATGTTGTGGTGTTCAGCTACCCAAAACCGGGTGTAGCCGAATTTTTCGACGTGCTGTGCCAGATCCAGTGAGTTGCGTAGTGACTGCGCCGGGCTACCGTTCTCGCGCACCGGTACCAGGTCGAGGGTGGAAAATTTTACGTCGGACAATTGCTTCATAAACCTGCGTCTCCGAGTGAGGAGGCAGGTTTTTCTTGCGAACGAAAACCTGCCAAATCCATAAGCGTGCTTAGTGCAATAAGGGCATATACCCGAGTTTCAATAGCAGTGACGAAATTTCCTACTAAAAAAGTCAACGATTCAGCCGGGCTGAACTTTGTTCCGGCGTCTATCCTCAGAAGCCTTGCAAGTAAAAACCACGACGACGCGGCGTTTCCGCGTCAGATCTTGAGGAGGCAGACATGGCTATCGTGAAGAAAGCATCCGCACATTGGGCTGGCGATCTGAAAACCGGCATCGGCTCGATCTCCACTGAAACCGGTGTCCTCAGAGAAGCACCGTACGGTTTCAAGGCGCGCTTCGAGGGTGGCAAGGGCACCAACCCGGAAGAACTGATCGGCGCGGCGCATGCCGGCTGCTTCTCCATGGCGTTTTCGATGATTCTGGGCGATGCCGGCCTCAAGGCTGACAGCATCGACACCCAGGCTGAAGTGACCCTCGATCAGGTTGATGGTGGCTTCGCGATCACAGCGGTGAAGCTGATCCTGAAGGCGAAAATTCCTGGGGCGACCCAGGCGCAGTTTGAAGAACTGAGCAACAAGGCCAAGGAAGGGTGCCCGGTGTCCAAGGTACTTAATGCAAAGATTACTTTAGACGCTTCGCTGGTCAGCTAATTTGTCGCTGGCTGATCTGACGCCTTCGCGAGCAGGCTCGCTCCCACAGGGATTCATGTGGCACACAGGTCCAATGTGGGAGCGAGCTCGCTCGCGAAGGCAATTTCACAATCAACCCGGAGCTTGAAACCGAAGACACAAGTTGTGAGCGAAGTCAGAACCCTCGCTGTAAAAATATGGTCGAATAAGTGACAGCAGCTTTAGCGCACGCCCGTGCGCGCTGCCTCAGGGAGCTTCACTCATGAAACGTATTGGCTTGGCGATCCTTTGCAGTGCACTGGCCACCTCGGTAGTTGCAGCACCGAAAGACTGCGAAGAACTGAGAAAAGAAATCGAAATCAAGATCCAGGCCAATGCCGTGCCCTCGTACACGCTGGAAATCGTCAGCAAGGAAGAGGCAGACAAGCACGACATCGCCATGGTTGTTGGCACCTGCGACTACGGCACCAAAGCGATCATCTATCAGAAGAACAGCAACTAAAGCCACTTACGGCACGCAGTTGATCTGCCGTTCTTCGGCAACGATCCGCCCCTGACGATTGATCAACCGGGCGCTTGGCATGAAGGCCAGCGAGCGTGCTTCGAGCCGGTAACGTTGCCCGGCTTCGAAGTGGTCATAAGGCACGGTCATGTAGCACAGGCGCTCCTGCGGATCGGAATCCATTCCCTGACCGCCGCCGAAAATCTCGAAATCGAAGCGCACCGTCAGTTCATGGCTGCCCGGCGTGACCTGGAAAAAACGCCCGTCGCGCAGACGCTGATTATCCAGGCGTTCAGCCATCAACACCTTGCCGCCGGGTGTCGGCATCGAAAAGTCGACCCAGGCCATTTGCGGATCGACCGCTGGAAGCGGGCTCTGACAGCCGGCAAGCACACTTCCTATCAGCAACAACGTCAACCTGCGCATGATCAATGTCCTTTGATGTGGACATCCAGCATACCGCCGATCAGGTCTTCTGGCAGCCCGCCGGCGTGCCCTGCCCAACGACTTTGCGCTGCTCATCATAAAGCTTGGCCCAAGGCCGGAAACCGATGCTGCCCGCCTGCAACTGATAGCGCTGGCCGGCATTGAAATCCTTGAATTTCACGTTCAACTGGCAATCGCGCCACAACGGTTCGGCGTCCGGACCGATGTTGGTCGCCTCAACCGGGAATTGATAACGCACTTTCAATTCATGGCTGCCGGGCTGTACTTCGAAATACCGTTTATCGATTGCGGCCTGACTGTCGACCTTGAGCGCTTGGAGGGTCGTGTCCTGTTGCCGGGCATCGAGATCAATCCAGGCTTGTGAGGGGTCAGGGTCGGGCATTCCGAAATTGGCACAACCGGCCAGCGTCAGCAGGCCTCCTGACAGCATCAACATGCGCATAGCAGTGCTCCTTAAGGCGGGATAGTCTTGCGGGCAGACTCTCCGGGGGATTTCTTATTTTGATCAGGCCGTTTCCAAGCCATGGGTTACTTGATCGCGTTTTTCGGGTTTTGTTTCCGGGTGTGATGTTTTTGTTGCTCAACGGTTGCGCCAGCGTCAGCTATTACGCTCAGTTGGCCAGCGGACAGCTGCAATTGCTGCGGGCACGCGAGCCAGTGGAAAAGGTGATCAACGACCCGAGCCGCGACGCGACACTGCGCACGCATCTGGCCCAGTCACAAAAGGCCCGCGCCTTTGCCAGCGAGCATCTGCACTTGCCGGATAACCAGAGCTATCGCCTGTACGCCGACATCCATCGACCGTATGTGGTGTGGAATGTGTTCGCCACTCAGGAGTTCTCCCTGACGCCGCAGAACCATTGCTTCCCGATTGCTGGCTGTGTGGCTTATCGCGGTTATTACAGCCAGAGCGCTGCGCGCGGTGAAGCGGCGATTCAGCGCCTGCAGGGCATGGATGTTTCGATTGGCGGCGTTGAGGCTTACTCGACGCTGGGCTGGTTCAACGATCCGATCCTTAACTCGATGATGGGCTGGGGCGATGAGCGCCTGGCCACGCTGATCTTTCATGAGCTGGCGCATCAGCGCTTTTATGTGAAGGACGACACCGAGTTCAATGAGTCGTTTGCCACGTTCGTCGAACAGGAAGGTACGCGGCAGTGGCGGGCGTTTCGTGGGTTGCCGGCGGATACCGATTCACGGCTGAAACAGCGCGATCAGTTCATCGAGTTGGTGCTTGATGTGCGCTCACGGCTTGAAAAATTGTATGCCCAGGCTCTGTCAATCGATCAGATGCGCGAACGCAAAGCGGCCGAGTTCGAACGGTTTCGCCGCGATTATCGGCTGATGAGGGACAGTCAGTGGGCCGGAGACAAACGTTATGACGCCTGGGTGAATGCGCCGCTGAACAATGCGCGGTTGTTGCCGTTTGGGCTGTATGACCAGTGGGTGCCGGCGTTTTCGGCGTTGTTCAAACAGGTTGGGGAGAATTGGGTGAGATTTTACGCAGAGGTTGAGCGGTTGGGTGGGTTGCCGGCGACTGAGCGTAAGGCGGCTTTGAAAATGTTGGCAGATCCAAACAGTTGAGTTGATTGGGAGTAAGTCATCGCGAGCAGGCTCACTCCTTCATTAGGGGAATGCGTTCCAAATGTAGGAGTGAGCCTGCTCGCGATTGCAATCTAATCAGCGCCGCAGAAATGCCCGATGCAACTCGTCCAGCGTTTCAAAGTGATAGGCCGGCGCCTCCGCGCTCAACTCTTCAAAACTGCCAAACCCATAACCGACCGCCGCCGCATCCAGCCCGTTGCTGCGCGCCCCGATCAGGTCATGCTTACGATCACCGATCATCAGCGTATTCGCCGGATCCAGCCCCTCTTCCTTCATCAGGTGCGCAATCAGCTCGACCTTGTTGGTGCGCGTGCCATCCAGTTCGCTGCCGTAAATCACTTTGAAATGCCGGGCGAAATCAAAGTGCCGGGCAATCTCGCGGGCGAATTCCCATGGCTTCGAAGTCGCGATATACAGCTGCCGCCCTTGGCCACTGAGGGTCTCCAACAACGGCGTCACACCCTCGAACACACGGTTTTCATACAGACCAGTGACCTTGAAGCGCTCGCGATAGAAATTCACCGCCTCCCACGCCTTGGCCTCATCAAAGTCATAGAACTGCATAAACGCCTGCAACAGCGGCGGGCCGATGAAGTGTTCCAGTTTGCTCAGATCCGGCTCATCGATACCGAGCTTGGCGAGGGCGAACTGGATGGAGCGGGTGATGCCCTCACGCGGGTCGGTCAGGGTGCCATCAAGGTCGAACAGTACGGTTTGGTAATGCATGAGAAATCCTGAGCAGGTGTAGGGCGATTCAGAGCTTGTCGTAGCCTTCGGCCAAATGCAGGTCCTTGAGCTTCACGTAGTTGCCAGCGCTGTAAGTGAAGAAGGCTTTTTCCTTGTCGGTGAGCGCCCGCACCTGTTTCACCGGGCTGCCGACATAAAGGAAGCCACTTTGCAGATGCTTGCCCGGCGGCACCAGGCTGCCAGCGCCGATGATCACGTCGTCTTCAACTACCGCACCGTCCATGACGATGCTGCCCATGCCGATCAAAACGCGACTGCCGACGGTGCAGCCATGCAACATGACTTTATGGGCGATGGTCACGTCATCGCCGATCAGCAGCGGGAAGCCGTCCGGGTTGAACGGGCCGGCGTGAGTGATGTGCAGCACGCAGCCGTCCTGGACGCTGGTGCGCGCCCCGATGCGGATGCAGTGCATGTCGCCACGGATCACGGTCAGCGGCCAGACCGAGCTGTCTTCACCGATTTCGACGTCGCCGATGACCACCGCCGAGGCGTCGACAAACGCGCCTTTGCTCAAGCGCGGGGTGTGATTCTGGTACTTGCGAACGGACACGATAATTTCTCTCTCTGTCGCCGATAGCTGCGGTGAATGCCGATTGTAATTAAGATGGTTGCATGTTTCCCCAGCCAAGGTGCCAACCGTGAGCGTGAACAACCCTCTGCTGCAGTCCTACGACCTGCCACCGTTCTCCACGATCCGTGCCGAACACGTCCTGCCCGCCATCGAAACGATTCTGGCCGACAACCGCGCCGCCATCGCCGAAATTCTCAAGACTCAAGGCCAGAACCCTACATGGGCCGGCCTGGTCCTGGCGATGGACGAACTCAATGACCGCCTCGGCGCTGCCTGGAGCCCGGTCAGCCACCTCAATGCCGTGTGCAACAGCGCCGAACTGCGTGAAGCCTACGAGTCGTGCCTGCCAGCCCTGAGCGCCTACTCCACCGAGATGGGCCAGAACCGCGAGTTGTTCCAGGCTTATGAAGCACTGGCCAACAGCCCGGAAGCCGCCAGTTTCGACGTGGCGCAGAAGACTATTCTGGAACACGCCCTGCGTGACTTCCGTCTGTCGGGTATTGACCTGCCGGAAGCCGAACAGAAACGCTACGCCGAAGTGCAGAGCAAACTGTCCGAACTGGGCAGCCGCTTCTCCAATCAACTGCTCGACGCCACTCAGGCGTGGACCAAGCACGTCACCGACGAAGCCGCCCTCGCCGGCCTGACCGATTCGGCCAAGGCGCAAATGGCTGCCGCCGCACAGGCCAAAGGCCTCGACGGCTGGCTGATCACCCTGGAATTCCCAAGCTACTACGCGGTGATGACCTACGCGCAAGACCGTGCGCTGCGTGAAGAAGTCTACGCCGCCTACTGCACCCGCGCCTCGGATCAAGGCCCGAACGCCGGCCAGAATGACAATGGCCCGGTGATGGAAGAGATCCTCGACCTGCGTCAGGAACTGGCCAAGCTGTTGGGTTTCGCCAGTTTCTCCGAACTGAGCCTGGCGACGAAAATGGCCGAGTCCAGCGATCAGGTGCTGAGCTTCCTGCGCGATCTGGCCAAGCGCAGCAAACCGTTCGCAACACAGGATCTGCAACAGCTGCGCGCGTACGCCGCCGAACAGGGCTGCGCCGATCTGCAAAGCTGGGACAGCGGTTTCTACGGCGAGAAGCTGCGTGAACAACGCTACAGCGTCGCCCAGGAAACCCTGCGCGCCTACTTCCCGATCGACAAAGTGCTGGGCGGTCTGTTTGCCATCGTTCAGCGTCTGTACGGCATCGAAATCGCCGAACAGAAAGGCTTCGACACCTGGCACCCGGACGTGCGCCTGTTCGAAATCAAGGAAAACGGCCAGCACGTCGGCCGCTTCTTCTTCGACCTCTATGCCCGCGCCAACAAGCGTGGCGGTGCCTGGATGGACGGCGCCCGCGACCGTCGCCGCACCGTCGACGGTGTCCTGCAAAGCCCGGTGGCCAATCTGGTGTGCAACTTCACCCCGGCCGACAGCGGCAAGCCTGCGCTGCTGACCCACGATGAAGTGACCACGCTGTTCCACGAATTCGGTCATGGCCTGCATCACCTGCTGACCCGCGTTGATCATGCCGGCGTTTCCGGGATCAACGGCGTGGCGTGGGACGCGGTAGAGCTGCCGAGCCAGTTCATGGAAAACTGGTGCTGGGAGCCGGAAGGCCTCGCGCTGATTTCCGGTCATTACGAAAGCGGCGAGCCGCTGCCGCAGGACCTGCTGGAAAAAATGCTTGCGGCGAAAAATTTCCAGTCCGGCCTGATGATGGTCCGTCAGCTGGAGTTCTCGCTGTTCGACTTCGAATTGCACGCCACCCACGGTGACGGCCGCAGTCCGCTGCAAGTGCTCGAGGGCGTGCGTGACGAGGTGTCGGTGATGCGTCCGCCAGCCTACAACCGCTTCCCGAACAGCTTCGCGCACATCTTCGCCGGTGGTTACGCGGCGGGTTACTACAGCTACAAGTGGGCGGAAGTGCTGTCGGCGGATGCCTTCTCGAAGTTTGAAGAAGACGGCGTACTCAACGCAGAAACAGGTCGCGCCTTCCGTGAAGCGATTCTGGCGCGCGGCGGTTCGCAGGCACCGATGGTGCTGTTCGTCGACTTCCGTGGCCGTGAGCCGTCGATTGACGCACTGTTGCGCCACAGCGGCCTGAGTGAGGACGCGGCAGCATGAGTGAGGGACCTGTGATTACCAAGAAACGCTTTATCGCCGGGGCAGTCTGCCCGGCGTGCAGCGAGCCGGACAAGTTGATGATGTGGAACGAAGACAGCGTGCCGCACCGTGAATGTGTGGCCTGCGGATATTCGGATACGCTGAACGAACAAGGCCTGTCGGTTCCCAAAGAGTTGGGCACGCGAGTTAACACCAGCGCGCTCAAGCCGACGGCGGACAAGACCGTCCAGGCGGTGCAGTTCTTCCCCAATCCGAAATTGAAAAAAAAGCCTGACGAACAACACTGAGTCACTGCCACCTTCCACCACTTGCAGGTGGAAGGTGGTAACTATGTACCGCCCTTCCCCTGCGTTTTCTCCCTAGGCTGGCACTTTCAGTCACGCCTCAAGGAAGACGCCATGCCTGACACCAATCCGCTGTTACAACACTGGACCCTGCCTCCGTGGTCGGCGATACGCGCCGAGCATCTGGCGCCGGCAATCAACGTGATCGCTGCCGATAACCGCCGGATCATTGCCCAAGTGATCGCCAGCCAGACCGAGCATCCGGGCTGGGACGATCTGGTGGTGGCCGTCGATGAAGCCGATGCTCGTCTGGATGAAGCCATGGGCGTCATCGAGATACTCTCGACGGTCAAAGTCGACGACATCGATTGGCTCAGGGAAAGCGCCTTGTGCAGCCTCACCGCGGACCGATACAGGGCCGAAAAGGCCGCCAATCTGGCGTTGTATCGTACTTACCAACGGCTGGCCAACAGCTCGATCGCAGCAAGTTTCGATGGTCAGCGCCAAGCCTCGCTGGCGAAGATTCTGCGCAAGTTCCGCTTGTCCGGGATTGAACTGCCAACTGCGCAACAGCAAAAACTTGCCCGCCTGAACCGCGATATCCGGCGTCTGGAACAACTGTTCCTGAGCAATCTGGAGCAGGCCAGCGCCGCATGGCACAAACGCATCGACGACGTCACGCAGCTCGACGGTTTGTCTGCTGCGGTGAAGGCGCGCCTGGCGCTCAATGCCAAAGAGGCAGGACACGACGGCTGGCTACTCACGCTGGATCAGAACACCTATCGGCAGATCATGACTCATGGGCAAAACAGGGCACTGCGGGAAGAGTATTTCACTGCGTGGTTCACCCGGGCATCCGATCGCGGCCGGCAGCCGGACAAAGCCGACAATGATCCGGTGCTGACGTTGCTGGTCGCCTTGCGTCACGAGAAAGCCAGATTGCTGGGGTACGAGAATTTCGTCCAGTTTCGCCTTGAAAACCGCATGGCCACCTCGCCCGAGCAAGTCGGCACCTTTGTCCGACAGCAAGCCGCATTGAATACGCCGGCCTTGCTGCGCGACGCCCAGGCCCTGAACGCATTCGCGCTGACACAGGGGATTGCGCCGGTACAGGCCTGGGATGAAGACTTTCTCGCCGAGCAGTTACGCCTCCAGCAATTGAACGGTGCACTCAAGGGCCTGCGTCAGTATTTTCCGCTCGAGGGTACGTTGCGCCGGCTCTGTCGGTTCAGCGAGCGTATGTTCGGTGTTGATATCATCGAACAGACGTCTGCCGAGCACTGGCATGAAAGCATTCGGCTATTGGAGGTGCGCGAACACGGGCAAGTGATCGGGTATATCTACATCGACCCTTATCACCGCGAAGATGCCGCCGACTACGCATTCACCAGCGCCTTGCGCATCCGCCGGGTCAATGCCGAAGGGCGTCCATCACTGCCGATTGCCCGCCTTTACAGCAACTTTCCTGCCGCCACAGACGAGCATCCGTGCCTGCTCTCCCACGAAAATCTGCGGGTGCTGTTCCACGAGTTCGGTCACTGCTTACAACATGTTCTGACGCGCTCGCCCCATCGCAACCTGTCGGGCATATCCCAGTTGGGCCGCGATACGGCCGAGTTCGCCGGGCAGCTGTTCGAACACTGGTGCCTGTCACCCGAGTTTCTGGTGTGGCTGGGAGCTCATTATCAGAGCGGCGAGCGGTTGACGTTGGCGCGAGTCAACACAGCCCTGACGGCCATTGGTGCTCACACCAGCCGGACAACTGCCATGCTGTTGATGTCAGCATCATTTGATCTGCAGTTACATCGCAGCCATGGCGATGGTCGCAGCATCGAGCAAATATTCGAGGACGTGCAACGCGAGAACCCGCACCTGCAAATGTCGGGCTATTACCGCTTCGCCTATGGATTTGACTACCTGGCGACCGGCTATGAGGCATCGGTCTATGCCTACAAATGGTCAGGCGTACTGGCTAGCGAAGTGTTCAAACGGTTTCAACGCGAAGGCCTGTTCGCCCCCCAGACGGGACGGGGTTTTCGCGAGGCGTTCTTCTCGCCCGGCGATTCCCGCTCATTGCTGAACTCGGCACATGCGTTTCTTGGCGAGCCGGTCAATGCACAACTGTTTGCAGCGGCGACACCTGCGGTTTCTTCAGATTGACCGTCTGAAACCAGCTCTTCATCGAGCAGGTCGCGAACGCGCTGGTGCTGCAATCGCCATTAGCCAGCGCGGTGCGCAATTTGTCGACATCGACCTGCATCATATAACGCACGCTCTCGCGAAAATGCCCGCTTTCACCAAAGCCGCCCTGGGTCATCTCACTCAAGGCGTCTTCTTTGCTCCAGCCCTGCACCACAACGCGATACATCGCCGCCATCAACCCGGTGCGGTCAGAACCGTGCTTGCAATGCATCAGCACCGGGCCGCTGGCCTCTGCAGTCTGAATCGCACGCAGGGTCTTGAGTACATCGGCATCGTCAACGTGATTGGTGCGGTAGGGCAACTGCACTTGATTGATGCCGGAGTCGGACAACCAGTTGCTGTCTGCTTCCGGTAGAAAGTTGATCACCGTGGCGACCTTGAGATTTTTCAGCAACGGCACCGCGCCGTCATCCGGCAATGCGCTGCGATAGAGCGTCGGCGACATCTGGAACAGGTTGTATTGCACTTCGACCGGTTGCGCCCACTCAGTCGGGCGAACCGTCGATGCCGTCTGCGCCTGGACCGCTATCGAGGGCAACAGCGCTAAAAATGATAAACACAAAGCAGGGAGAAAACGCACTCGGGACATGCTGGGGTGACCGTGTCGGGATTCATCGATGAGGAGAAACACAGCTTCGGCGTCGGGCGGTCAAAGCCCTGTGAGGCGCCTGTCAAAGAAACGTGAATTGGCACGGTTGGATTCACCGCCACTCAGAAAACCGCTGTTTTTTTTCCGATGAATCGGTTCATCGAGAAGCTTAGCCTGCTACCATTTGTCACATGATGTTGCAGGCGCGTCCCCTTTTCCTGGGTCAAACCGCTGTCGTCGCGACGAAAAATCCTCAAGCCGCTCGCAGAAGCGGCTGTCCCCTAATGCCTGATGAGGTGTACCCCCCCATGTCTGATGAAGATCGAGACAACCCGCGGCGCGAGTTTTTGCGCAAATCCCTGACCCTGATTCCGGTGGTCACTTTGGCCGGTACCGGTCTGGGCAGCAGCGTCCTGCAAGCGGCACCTGAAGCGGCACCTGCTGCGCCCGCACCGCAATCGGCTCGCACTGATGCCAGCGCTTACCAACCGAGCTATTTCACCGCTGAGGAATGGGCGTTTATCAATGCCGCCGTCGCGCAATTGATCCCCAACGATGCCCAAGGCCCGGGCGCGCTCGAAGCCGGTGTGCCGGAGTACATCGACCGTCAGATGAACACGCCGTACGCCGCCGGCGCCCTTTGGTACATGCAGGGCCCGTTCAATGCCGACGCCGCGCCGGAAATGGGCTGGCAGAGCAAACTGGTGCCCAAAGAGATCTATCGCCTCGGCATCGCCGCCACGGATCAGTGGGCAAAATCCCTCAACGGTAAAGTATTTGCTGAGCAAGACAGCGCTACCCGAGAAGATTTGCTCAAGCAACTCGAAGCCGGCAAGCCGCAATTCGATGCGGTTCCAGCAAAGATTTTCTTCAACCTGCTGCTGCAAAACACCAAAGAAGGGTTCTTCTGCGACCCGATCCACGGCGGCAATAAAGGCATGGTCGGCTGGACCATGATCGGCTTTCCCGGCGCCCGCGCCGATTTCATGGATTGGGTGGAACGCAACGAGCAATACCCCTTCCCGGCAGTTTCGATTCGCGGCGAGAGGGCGTAAGCATGGCAACGGTAATGAAGAAGGTTGACGCAGTCATCGTCGGTTTCGGCTGGACCGGCGCGATCATGGCCAAGGAACTGACCGAAGCGGGTCTCAACGTGCTGGCGCTGGAGCGCGGGCCGATGCAGGACACCTACCCCGACGGTAACTATCCCCAGGTGATCGACGAACTCACCTACAGCGTGCGCAAAAAACTCTTTCAGGACATCTCCAAAGAGACCGTCACCATTCGCCACAGCGTCAACGACATCGCCCTGCCGAACCGCCAGTTGGGCGCGTTCCTGCCGGGCAACGGCGTCGGCGGCGCCGGTTTGCACTGGTCGGGCGTGCACTTCCGCGTCGATCCGATCGAGTTGCGCATGCGCAGCCACTACGAAGAGCGCTACGGCAAAAGCTTTATCCCCAAGGACATGACCATCCAGGACTTCGGCGTCAGCTATGAAGAGCTGGAACCGTTCTTCGATTTCGCCGAAAAAGTCTTTGGCACCTCGGGCCAGGCCTGGACGGTGAAGGGCCAACTGGTCGGCCAGGGCAAGGGCGGTAACCCGTACGCGCCGGATCGTTCCAACCCGTTCCCGCTGGAAGCGCAGAAGAACACCGTGTCCGCACAGCTGTTCGGCAAAGCGGCGACAGAAGTCGGTTACAAACCCTACAACCTGCCGTCCGCGAATACTTCCGGGCCGTACACCAATCCCTACGGCGCGCAGATGGGGCCGTGCAACTTCTGCGGTTTCTGCAGTGGTTACGTGTGCTACATGTATTCCAAGGCTTCGCCGAACGTGAATATTCTGCCGGCGCTAAAACCGCTGCCGAATTTCGAGCTGCGGCCTAACTCGCACGTACTGCGGGTCAATCTCGACAGCACGAAATCCAAAGCCACCGGCGTGACCTACATCGACGGCCAGGGTCGCGAGATCGAGCAACCGGCGGATCTGGTAATCCTCGGCGCGTTCCAGTTGCACAATGTGCGTCTGATGCTGCTCTCCGGCATCGGCAAACCGTACGACCCGATCAGCGGCGAAGGCGTGGTCGGGCGGAACTTCGCCTACCAGAACATGGCGACCATCAAGGCGTTCTTCGACAAGGACACCCACACCAACAACTTCATCGGCGCCGGCGGCAACGGCGTGGCGCTGGACGATTTCAACGCCGACAACTTCGACCACGGCCCGCACGGCTTCGTCGGTGGCTCGCCGATGTGGGTCAACCAGGCCGGCAGTCGGCCGATTGCCGGCACCTCGAACCCGCCGGGCACTCCGGCCTGGGGCAGCGCTTGGAAACGCGCGACCGCCGATTACTACACCCACCAGGTGTCGATGGACGCCCACGGTGCGCATCAGTCCTACCGTGGCAACTACCTTGATCTCGATCCGGTGTACCGCGATGCCTACGGTTTGCCGCTGCTGCGCATGACCTTCGACTGGCAGGAAAACGACATCAAGATGAACCGCTTCATGGTCGAGAAAATGGGCAAGGTCGCTGAAGCAATGGGGCCGAAAGCGATTGCAGTGATCGGCAAGAAGGTCGGCGATCACTTCAACACCGCCTCTTACCAGACCACCCACCTTAACGGTGGCGCGATCATGGGCACCGATCCGAAGAAGAGCGCGCTGAACCGCTACTTGCAGAGCTGGGACGTGCACAACGTCTTCGTCCCTGGCGCCTCGGCATTCCCGCAGGGCCTTGGCTACAACCCGACCGGGCTGGTTGCTGCGCTGACCTATTGGTCGGCGAAGGCGATCCGCGAGCAATACCTGAAAAACCCCGGCCCGCTGGTTCAGGCTTAAGGAGCGACGACCATGAAAAATCTCGTTATCGCGACTTTGGCGCTGCTCGGCAGTGCGTCGATCCATGCAGCTGACGTTGATCAAGCTTTGATCAAACAAGGCGAATACCTTGCCCGCGCCGGTGACTGCGTGGCTTGCCACACCGCCAAGAACGGCAAACCGTTCGCCGGTGGCCTGCCAATGGAAACGCCGATCGGCACGATCTACTCGACCAACATCACTCCGGATAAAACCGGCGTCGGTGATTACAGCTTCGAAGACTTCGACCAGGCCGTGCGCCATGGCGTCGCCAAAAACGGTAGTACCTTGTACCCGGCGATGCCGTATCCGTCCTATGCCCGTGTCAGCGAAAACGACATGCAAGCGCTGTACGCGTACTTCATGCACGGCGTCGCACCGGTCGCGCAGGAGAACAAGGCCAGCGACATCCCGTGGCCGTTGAGCATGCGCTGGCCGCTGATGGGCTGGCGCTGGATGTTTGCGCCGAAGGTCCAGGACTATAAGGCGACCGGTGATGATGACGTCATCAACCGTGGCGCCTATCTGGTCGAAGGCCTTGGCCATTGCGGTGCCTGTCACACACCGCGTGCGCTGACCATGCAGGAAAAATCCTTGAGCGCGGCCGATGGCAGTAACTTTCTGGCAGGCAGTGCGCCGCTGGAAGGCTGGATCGCCAAAAGCCTGCGCGGTGATCACAAGGACGGTCTGGGCAGTTGGAGCGAGGAGCAACTGGTGCAGTTCCTCAAGACCGGGCGCAGCGACCGCAGCGCGGTGTTCGGCGGCATGAGCGATGTGGTCACCCACAGCATGCAATACCTGACCGATGCCGACCTGACAGCGATTGCCCGCTACCTCAAATCGCTGCCGGCCACTGATCCGAACGATCAACCGCATCAGTACGATGAGAAAGCCGCCAAAGCCCTGTGGAATGGCGACGACAGCCAGCGCGGAGCGGCCGTGTACATCGACAACTGCGCGGCGTGCCATCGCACCGACGGCCACGGCTACACCCGCGTGTTCCCGGCGCTGGCGGGCAATCCTGTATTGCAATCGGAAGACCCGACTTCGCTGATCCACATCGTGCTCAAGGGCGGTACGTTGCCGGCGACGCACACGGCACCGTCGACTTTCACCATGCCCGGTTTCGCCTGGCGCCTGTCGGATCAGGAAGTGGCGGACGTCGTGAGTTTCATCCGTGGCAGTTGGGGCAACAAAGGCGCGCCGGTGAAGGCCGCCGATGTCGCCGAACTGCGCAAGGAAGATATGAAACACACCTCCAGCGATGACCTCGGTCAGGTGACGCAACACAACTGACCAGTCGCCCGACGGCACTAGTCAGACGCGCAACGCCCCGATACTGTGTGCATATACAGTATCGGGGCGTTTTCATGTCTACTCCATTGCCACCTCGCGGTCGCGGCACCGCGACCAACCCGCACAACCGCTTCGCGCCAAACCGTTCAGTGGCGGAGGATGACGGCTGGTATCAGGAAGTGCCGTTGACCCAAGGCACCGAGGTGATGATCGAAACCGCGAAAACCATCATTACCCGCAACACTTCACCGGATCTGCCCTTCGATCGTTCGATCAATCCCTATCGAGGCTGCGAACACGGCTGCATCTATTGCTATGCGCGGCCCAGCCACGCCTATTGGGACATGTCACCGGGGCTGGATTTCGAAACGAAACTGATCGCCAAGACCAACGCCGCCCAAGTGCTGGAAGAACAGCTCGGGAAAAAAGGCTATCAATGCGCGCCGATCAATCTCGGCTCCAATACCGACCCGTATCAGCCGATCGAACGCGAATACAAGATCACCCGGCAGACCCTTGAGGTGCTGCTGCGCTACAAGCATCCGGTGACCATCGTCACCAAAGGTTCGCTGATTCTGCGCGACCTCGATCTGCTCACCGAGCTGGCGCAACAACGGCTGGTAGCCGTGATGATCAGCCTGACCACGCTGGATGACGAGCTCAAACGCATCCTGGAACCGCGTGCCGCCGCACCCAAAGCGCGGTTGCGAGCCATTCGGGTGATGCGCGAGGCCGGCATTCCGGTGGGAGTGCTGTGTTCGCCGATGATTCCGATGATCAACGACAGCGAAATCGAAAACCTGCTCACCGAAGCCCACGCCGCCGGTGCGCAAAGCGCTGCCTACATGATGTTGCGTCTGCCGCTGGAAGTGGCGCCACTGTTTGAAGAATGGCTGGCAGCGCACTATCCGCAACGTGCTGCGCATGTGCTGAGCCTGATCCGCCAGAGCCGTGGCGGCGAGCTGTACGACAGCCGTTTCGGTGCGCGGATGCGAGGTGAAGGGGTATTCGCCGACCTGCTCGCGCAGCGATTTGCCAAAGCCATAAAGCGTCTTGGCATGAATCATCGCGAAGGCTACAACCTCGATTGCACGGCCTTCTGTCCGCCGGGTCGCCAGATGGCATTGATCTAAGAGCAACTGGCTAAGCGCTGAGTCAACGCAACCAATCGAAATGAACGAATGAAATACTTGAAAGCCGAGGCCAACATGAAAGTTCACGCTGACCTCGGCGATGACTCAGGGCTTGATAATACTGTTATACGCCTTGGCCAGGGCTGCCAGTTTCGCTGTGTCTTGAGAATCAATATCGCCGTCGCCGTCGATGTCGCTTGCGACAGGTGCAACGTTAAACGTTCTACCGCGATTACGTGAGATGGCCCCTACTATCCTGGAATCTACCAGCGTCTCCGTCACTTCATTAGTGAGCGGGTCGCGATGCTCTTGTTTGGTCGCCAACTGCATCGTAATCAAAATGTCAGATCTTGAACCGTTAGCGTGTAAACCCTCAATCACTGTGCGATCGAGGAAGATGCCTCGAATACTTTTTCCACGCGCAATACTTGTCATTTAAAACTCCATTTTTATCTGATTTGCCATCATGGCAGCCCTCATAATACGAGCCGATTGCCAAAAAACCATCGGACATCTGTTTCGTAAAATATGTATCGCAAGGAGGCTTGTTGCCTGACGTCTTGAACAGATCGGGCCATACCTCCACCGAACGGAAGGGCATACGCACGCGCACGCAGGGATTGTTGATCCGCCTTCTGTCCGCCGGGTCGCCAGATGTCTTTGATTTAGCGACAATTGGCCTATGGTTGAGGGGTTGGAATCCTTCCGCCGAAATCACCCAGTCACGTTTTTTGTGACCTGGAACACACGCTCTAGAGCGTTTGATTCAGTTTGAGTTAAGTTTCGGTGGCTACCTTGTTCATCGAGTGACTGACGGGTCGGGATGACCCGGATGTTTTAAACAGCCACTGGCTTCATACCGGAATACATGGGAATGACTCCCCTAATCCGCCAAAGAGGATGAATCATGAGTGACAAGGATAAACAGCCGTTGGCTGCGTCGGCGCAAACCCCTGAAGCGGAATCCGCCGATGCAGCGCTGCGCCAGATCGTAGACGGCTTTTTGCATTTTCATCATGAGGTCTTCCCACAGCAGGAAGAACTCTTCAAGAAACTCGCCACGGCCCAGGCGCCCAAAGCGATGTTCATCACTTGCGCCGACTCGCGCATCGTCCCCGAGCTGATTACTCACAGCTCGCCCGGCGATCTGTTCGTGACCCGTAACGTCGGCAACGTCGTGCCGCCTTACGGGCAGATGAACGGCGGCGTTTCCACCGCAATCGAATACGCGGTACTGGCGCTCGGCGTACAGCACATCATCATCTGCGGCCACTCCGATTGCGGCGCCATGCGTGCAGTGCTCAATCCGGACAGCCTGGAAAAAATGCCGACAGTCAAAGCCTGGCTGCGCCACGCTGAAGTCGCGAAAACCATGGTGCATGAAAATTGTAACTGCGCCGACGAAAAAGAAAGCATGCCGATCCTCACCGAGGAAAACGTCATCGCCCAATTGCAGCACTTGCGTACCCATCCTTCGGTAGCCTCGCGCATGGCGAACGGTCATTTGTTCATCCATGGCTGGGTCTACGACATCGAAACCAGCGAAATCAAAGCTTACGACGCGGATCAGGGACGTTTCCTGCCGCTCGACGGCAGCCATCCGATTCCGGTGGCGACGCCTAAAGCGCGCTTCTAAATCCTCCTAAACATCTGTGTGGTTTGACGCCGGTCGCTGATTCAGCGACCCGGCCTCGCCATGCCTGAAGAAAACTTCGGGAGAATCGCCATGCGTGCGGCTCAATTGAAAGCGGTGTTGCCACGGGAGCTGCTTGCTTCAGTGGTTGTGTTTCTGGTCGCGTTGCCGCTGTGCATGGGTATCGCGATTGCGTCAGGGTTGCCACCGGCCAAAGGCCTGATCACCGGGATCATCGGTGGTCTGGTGGTCGGCTGGCTGGCGGGCTCACCGTTACAGGTCAGCGGGCCAGCGGCGGGTCTGGCGGTGTTGGTGTTTGAACTGGTGCGCCAGCACGGCATCGAGATGCTCGGGCCGATTCTGTTGCTCGCCGGTTTTCTGCAACTGGTCGCCGGCCGATTGAAACTGGGTTGCTGGTTTCGGGTCACGGCGCCAGCGGTGGTGTACGGAATGCTGGCGGGGATTGGCGTGTTGATCGTGCTGTCACAGGTACACGTGATGCTCGATGCGTCACCGAAACCTTCAGGGCTGGATAACCTCACGGCATTCCCGGCGGCTGTGGCGCAGGCCTTGCCGTCGTTTGGCTGGCAGGCCGGGCTGTTGGGGCTGTCGACGATTGCGGTGATGTGGCTGTGGGAAAAATTCCGCCCACATTCGTTGCGCTTCGTGCCCGGGGCATTGCTCGGTGTCGGGCTGGCGACAGGCGCAAGCCTGCTGCTGGCGTTGCAGGTGAAACGCGTTGAAGTGCCGGCGAATCTGGCCGAAGCCATCGATTGGCTGAAACCGGCGGACTTGCTCAGCCTGGCCGATCCGACGCTGCTGATCGCCGCGTTCGCCGTGGCGTTTATCGCCAGCGCCGAAACTTTGCTGTCCGCCGCAGCGGTGGATCGCATGCACAGCGGCGTGCGATCGGACTTCGACCGTGAACTGTCGGCGCAAGGTGTCGGCAACATGCTCTGCGGTCTGCTCGGCGCGCTGCCGATGACCGGGGTGATCGTGCGCAGTTCGGCCAACGTCCAGGCCGGCGCGACCACGCGTTACTCGACGATCTTCCATGGCCTGTGGCTGCTGGCATTCGTGTTGTTGCTGTCGAGTGTGCTGCAAAGCATTCCGGTGGCGAGTCTGGCGGGGGTGCTGGTGTACACCGGGTTCAAACTGGTCGATCTCAAGGCATTTCGAGGTCTGAGTCGTTATGGACGCATGCCGATGTTCACCTACGCGGCGACGGCCCTGGCGATCATCTTCACTGACCTGCTGACCGGGGTGTTGATCGGTTTCGGTCTGACGATGTTGAAGCTGGCGTTCAAGGCTTCGCGCCTGAAGATCAGCCTGATCGATCTGCCGCAGGACGGCGAAATGGAGTTGCGTCTGGTCGGTGCGGCGACATTCCTCAAGGTGCCGGCGCTGACGCAAGTGCTGGGCAGTATTCCGCAGGGCACGACGGTGCATGTGCCGCTCAATAACCTGAGCTACATCGACCATTCGTGTCTGGAGTTGCTGGAAGAATGGGGCCGGGCGAATGCGGCGAAGGGCTCGAAGCTGTTGATTGAGTCGCGCGGGTTGAAGCGCAGGCTTGAGGGACGGATTCGAACCACCACCGGTATCGGTGCGGCCGGCTAAATCTCCGGGTTGAACTCAACCCCTGTAGGAGCTGCCGCAGGCTGCGATCTTTTGATCTTGTTTTTTACAATCAAGATCAAAAGATCGCAGCCTGCGGCAGCTCCTACATTGGATCGTGTGAACTCAGGCAGCGGGCTGATCCAGTTCCAGGCCCACACCCAGTCGACGGCCCATGCACGGCCAGCGTTTCCACGCGGCGCCGGTGTCCGGGCTGCTGAGTTTTTCGCGGTAGGCTTCCACCGATTCCAGTGCAAAGCTGTCATCGTCGAGCATGCTGTCCACCGCGTGGTGGACGACTTCATCCAGTTCGTTGGCAAATTTCTCACCGAGCAACTGGTGAGCAATCAGATTGGCGACCGTCATGTCCAAGGGGATCAGTGGCTGGCCGAAATGCTTGATGTACAGGTCGTTGACCTCTTCGACAAAGCGGTGCGCCAGATAGGCCTCGTCCAGCAGATGTTCCAGGCCAACCGGAGGCTGGAGGAAATACTGCTCGGCAATTTTCAGCACCGGTTTGATCTGTGACTCGATTCCCGCTTCCCTGGCAACTTCATTGGCTGCGTCCAGCAGGTCAGGTACTTCATCGATGTAGGCTTCGACAAAACGCGTCAATACAGCCTTGGCATCGGTCTCCGGCAATTGGATTGACGGGTGTAGATGAGGCAGTTGTTCTTCCAGCTGACGGGTCAGCCGTCCGGTTTCGTTTTCGTGTTGTCGGGCTTTTTTAATCTGCTCGCGCAATGCGGCGGTGTTCATGAAAACTCCAGGAAACAAGGCAATGAAATAGGGAAGACATAACTTAGCTGGCTTACGAAAAATGCTAAGACGCATTTGTCATAATTATTTCATCCTTGATGCACCTGCGTTATATCGATTTGCCACCACTCGTCTGCATCCTTCTCCATTCGTGCCCTTGAACGCAAGTGGCAGCTGTTTCACTTGATTTACGTGTGCACATTGCAATTTCCCGTCGCTGTCTATACTCGCCAGTGAATGGAGTTAGCTGATGACGCCCGACTGCACCCGCAGCAAGGCCCGGCGATTCAAGTTCGTAGTCTGATGCAGCCGCTCCCTTGCCGCAGGCGAAAGCCGGCGGGATAACAAGAACGATAAGGGGAACCCGCAATGATGCGACATCCACACGTCTGGATGGGCCTCCTGTTGTGGTCGATTTTCAGTCCGGCGCACGCCGCCTGGACTGTGAATATGGCGCCTGGAGCGACTGAAATCAGTCACGCAGTATTCGACCTGCACATGACCATTTTCTGGATCTGTGTGGTGATCGGGATCATCGTCTTCGGCGCCATGTTCTGGTCGATGATGGTGCACCGCCGGTCTACCGGGCAGGTCGCCGCAAAATTCCACGAAAGCACCACCGTCGAAATTCTCTGGACCGTCGTACCGTTCCTGATTCTGGTGGCAATGGCCGTGCCGGCGACCGCCACCCTGATCAAGATGTACGACACCAGTGAGCCGGATATCGATATCCAGATCACCGGTTACCAATGGAAGTGGCACTACAAATACCTGGGCCAGGACGTCGAGTTCTTCAGCAACCTGGCCACCCCCGCCGAGCAGATCCACAACAAGGAAGCCAAGGGCGAGCACTACTTGCTCGAGGTCGACAAGCCGTTGGTGCTGCCGACCGGGGCCAAAGTGCGCTTCCTCGTAACGTCCGCCGACGTTATCCACTCCTGGTGGGTGCCGGCCTTCGCGGTCAAGCGCGATGCGATTCCGGGGTTCGTCAATGAGGCGTGGACGCGCATCGACAAGCCCGGCATCTACCGTGGCCAGTGCGCCGAACTGTGCGGCAAGGATCACGGCTTCATGCCGATCGTGGTCGAGGTCAAGGAGAAGGCCGACTACGACAAGTGGCTCGCCGATCGCAAAGCCGAAGCCGCGCAGCTTAAAGAGCTGACCAGCAAGGAATGGACCCTCGACGAACTCAAGGAACGTGGCGACAAGATCTATCACACCACCTGCGTCGCCTGTCACCAGGCCGAAGGTCAGGGCCTGCCGCCAATGTTCCCGGCGCTCAAGGGCTCGAAAATCGCCACCGGACCGAAAGAAGGCCACTTGAGCATCGTCTTCCACGGCAAGCCCGGCACCGCCATGGCGGCGTTCGGCAAACAGTTGTCGGAAGTCGATATCGCAGCGGTCGTGACCTACGAACGCAACGCCTGGGGCAACAACAAGGGCGACATGGTCACGCCAAAAGAAGTGCTGGAGCTGAAACAGGCGGAAAGCAAATGAGCCGGTCTATCGCGTACCTCGTGAACCGGTCGGGGCACTGCGCCCCGGCCTGCCCCACTCACTCACGTAAAGGAGACCGGCCATGAGCGCTGTCATCGATGACCACGGTCATGCCGACCACGCCCACGGTCCCGCCAAAGGCCTGATGCGCTGGGTGCTGACCACCAACCACAAGGACATCGGCACGCTGTACCTGTGGTTTGCGTTCTGCATGTTCCTGCTCGGCGGTACGTTCGCGATGGTGATTCGCGCCGAACTGTTCCAGCCGGGGCTGCAAATCGTCGAGCCGGCGTTCTTCAACCAGATGACCACCATGCACGGTCTGGTGATGGTCTTCGGTGCGGTGATGCCGGCCTTCGTCGGCCTCGCCAACTGGATGATCCCGTTGATGATCGGCGCGCCGGACATGGCCCTGCCCCGGATGAACAACTTCAGCTTCTGGCTGTTGCCGGCGGCGTTCCTCATCCTCGTCTCGACCCTGTTCACCCCCGGTGGCGGGCCGAACTTCGGCTGGACGTTCTATGCGCCGCTGTCGACGACCTACGCGCCGGAAAGCGTGACCTTCTTCATCTTCGCCATCCACTTGATGGGCATCAGTTCGATCATGGGCGCGATCAACGTGATCGCGACCATTCTCAATCTGCGCGCGCCCGGCATGACGCTGATGAAAATGCCGCTGTTCGTCTGGACCTGGCTGATCACCGCATTCCTGCTGATCGCGGTGATGCCGGTACTGGCCGGGTGCGTGACGATGATGCTGATGGACATCCACTTCGGCACCAGTTTCTTCAGTGCTGCCGGTGGCGGTGATCCGGTGTTGTTCCAGCATGTGTTCTGGTTCTTCGGGCACCCTGAGGTGTACATCATGATCCTGCCGGCGTTCGGCGCCGTCAGCTCGATCATCCCGACCTTCTCGCGCAAGCCGCTGTTCGGCTACACCTCGATGGTCTACGCGACGGCGAGCATTGCGTTCCTGTCGTTCATTGTCTGGGCGCACCACATGTTCGTGGTCGGCATTCCGTTGGTGGGCGAGCTGTTCTTCATGTACGCCACGCTGCTGATCGCGGTGCCGACCGGGGTGAAGGTGTTCAACTGGGCCAGCACCATGTGGCAAGGCTCGCTGACCTTCGAGACGCCGATGCTGTTTGCCGTGGCGTTCGTGATCCTGTTCTCCATCGGCGGTTTCTCCGGATTGATGCTGGCCATCGCCCCGGCGGACTTCCAGTATCAGGACACCTATTTTGTGGTCGCGCATTTCCACTACGTGCTGGTGCCGGGGGCGATCTTCGGGATCTTCGCCTCGACCTACTACTGGCTGCCGAAATGGACCGGCCACATGTACGACGAAACCCTCGGCAAACTGCATTTCTGGCTGTCGTTTGTCGGCATGAACCTGACCTTCTTCCCGATGCACTTCGTGGGACTGGCGGGGATGCCGCGACGGATTCCGGACTACAACCTGCAGTTCGCCGACTTCAACATGGTTTCGTCGATTGGCGCGTTCATGTTCGGTGCCACGCAGATCTTCTTCCTGTTCATTGTGATCAAGACCATTCGCGGCGGCCCGCCAGCACCGGCCAAACCGTGGGATGGGGCGGAAGGTCTGGAGTGGAGCGTGCCGTCACCGGCGCCGTATCACACCTTCACCACACCGCCGGAAGTGAAATGACTGTGGGAGCGAGCTTGCTCGCGAAGAACGATAACTCGGTTTCACTGAGAAACCGGAGCGCCTGCTTCGCGAGCAAGCTCGCTCCCACAGAGATTCATGTGGAGGCTGAAAATCATGGCTGACTCGGTATCGATGAAAAAACTCGTCATCCGCCTGCTCGGGGTGGTGGTGGCGATGTTTGTCTTCGGCTTTGCCCTGGTGCCGATCTACGACGTGATGTGCAAAGCCTTCGGCATCAACGGCAAGACCGCCGGGCAGTACGAGGGTGAGCAAGTGGTCGACACTTCGCGCCAGGTGCGTGTGCAGTTTCTCTCGACCAACAATGTCGATATGCCGTGGGACTTTTACCCCAAGCATGACGAACTCACCGCCAATCCCGGCGCGGTCAACGAGATGATCTTCATCGCGCGCAATCCCACCGACAAACCGATGAGTGCGCAAGCCGTGCCGAGCATCGCGCCGAGCAACGCCGCGGCATATTTCCACAAGACCGAATGCTTTTGCTTTACCCAGCAGGTGCTGCAGCCCGGTCAACAGATCGAGATGCCGGTGCGCTTCATTGTTGACCGCGACATGCCCAAGGATGTGAAGCACCTGACGCTGTCCTACACGCTGTTCGATATCACCGCCCGACATCCGCCGGTGGCTGTAAATACTGGCGGTTGAGCGTGCCCGATAAGGAGAACAATAAATGGCAACTCATGAGCATTATTACGTTCCGCCGCAAAGCAAATGGCCGATCATTGCGACCTTCGGCATGGCCATCACTGTGTACGGCCTCGCCACCTGGTTTAACGATCTGAAGGCAGCGCGCCCGGAATCCCACGGCCCGTACATCTTTTTCGTCGGTGGCCTGTTGCTGGCGTACATGCTGTTCGGCTGGTTCGGGGCGGTGATCAAGGAAAGCCGCGCGGGGCTTTATAGCCCGCAGCTCGATCGCTCGTTCCGCTGGGGCATGAGTTGGTTCATCTTCTCCGAAGTGATGTTCTTCGTCGCCTTCTTCGGTGCGCTGTTTTACGTGCGGCACGTCTCCGGACCGGCGCTCGGCGGTGAGGGCACCAAAGGCATCGCGCACATGCTCTGGCCGAACTTCCAGTTCACCTGGCCGCTGCTGCACACGCCGGATCCGAAACTGTTCCCGCCGCCGAAAGAAGTCATCAGCCCTTGGGGACTGCCGCTGATCAACACGATCCTGCTGGTCAGCTCCAGCGTGACCATCACCATCGCCCACCATGCGCTGAAGAAGGGTCATCGCGGCGCGCTGAAAATCTGGCTGGCGATCACCGTGCTGCTCGGCTGCGCGTTTCTCGGCTTCCAGGCTGAGGAATACATGCACGCTTACCACGAACTGGGCCTGACCCTCGGTTCCGGTATTTATGGCGCGACGTTCTTCATGCTCACCGGTTTCCACGGCGCCCACGTGACCATCGGCACGATCATTCTGTTTGTGATGTTGATGCGGATCATGAAGGGCCACTTCGACAACGA
Organism: Pseudomonas sp. 43A; assembly: GCF_013363935.1. Taxonomy (NCBI): domain Bacteria; kingdom Pseudomonadati; phylum Pseudomonadota; class Gammaproteobacteria; order Pseudomonadales; family Pseudomonadaceae; genus Pseudomonas; species Pseudomonas sp. 43A. The sequence continues at coordinate 320,463 of NZ_CP054880.1, read as the reverse complement.
GCACCAGTTCGGCTTCGAAGCGGCGAGCTGGTATTGGCACTTCGTCGACGTGGTCTGGATCGGTCTGTTTATCTTCGTCTACGTACTCTGAGGATCACCACTACCAAGGCGCATGCGACACCAGTTGGCCGCTGTAAAAGCCCCAGGCGATCAAGCCGACGGTGCCAGCGGCCAGTGCCACCCGAACACTCAAGGCGATGACCAGGCGATTGGAACTGCGGTCGTCCTTGACCAGGAAAAACAGGCCGCTGAACAGGCTGATCACCGTGGCAATCAGCATCAGGACGATCGCTGTTTTGAGCATGGGAAGAACTCCGGGGGACAGGCGATGCATTTGAGTATAGCGATCGCAACGACTGACTTTGTGGCACAGCCATGAAGCGCTTTCGCCCGGGCGTGATACCGACCGTAGTGGTGGCGTTGTTGCTGCCGCTGCTGGTGTCGCTGGGCTTCTGGCAACTGAGCCGGGGCGCCGAGAAAAGCGCGCTGCTCGCCAGTTACGCCGAACGCCGCGCGGCCGAACCGATGGCCAGCAGCGAGTTGTTGAGCAGTGCCGATCCGGCCTATCGCCGCGTGCATCTGCACGGCCAGTTCGATGCTGCACACAGTTTGCTGCTGGATAACCGTCAGCGTAACGGCAAGGTCGGCGTCGAGCTGCTGCAACCGTTTCAGGATCAACGCACCGGCCAATGGCTGCTGGTCAATCGCGGCTGGTTACCGTGGCCGGATCGCCGCGTGCCACCGCAATTCACCACGCCCACAGAGGCGTTGAATGTCGATGCCTGGGTCTACGTCGCTCCCGGCGCGACTTTCCAGTTGCACGCCGATCCGGTCAGCAACACCTGGCCGCAAACCATCACCGCCGTCGAGCCCGCCAAGCTGTGGAAAACCCTCGAGCGTGACGGCTTCGCCTATGAATTACGCGCCGAACCCGGCCCGGCCAGCTACGAGGCCGATTGGCCGGTGGTTGCGATGGGCCCGGAAAAACACCTCGGTTACGCCGTGCAGTGGTTCGCCATGGCCACCGCCCTGCTCGGCCTCTACGTCTATTTGGGATTGCACAACGCAAAGGAGAAACACCATGGGAACGGCCATGAATCCACCCAGCATGTCTGAGGCGAAGCCTGCCGCCACCCGTCGTCGCGGGCGCATTCAGCTGCTGCTGATATTGCTCGGCGTGATCGGCCCGATGGTGCTCGCCACCGGCATGTACAAATTGCAGTTCTGGGTGCCGGAAGGTCGCAGCTATCACGGCGAACTGATCGGCAACGGCCAGACCCGCGCCGACCTTGGCGTGCAGGCGAATGAAGAGCGCTGGCAGATGCTGGTCACCGCGCCGAAGGATTGCGCGGTGGATTGCCAGCAACTGGTGTATCTGGCGCGGCAGATCCAGATCGGCCTCGGTCGCGATGCCGGGCGCGCCAGCCATGCACTCGCTGCTGCACAACCGGTGAGCGCCGATTACGAAGCCAAGCTGACCCGCGAATATCCGCAGCTGCAACGATATCCGCTGGATGCTGCGGTTTTCAGTAAAACCACGGGCGACAAGGCCACGCCACAACTGTGGATCATCGACCCCCACGGCAACCTCGTGCTGCGTTACGAGCCAAATGTGAAAGGCAAGGATCTGCTCAACGACCTGCGTCATCTGCTGAAACTGTCGAACATCGGATAAGGGCATCGTCATGGCCAAACCTGGATTTCGCCTCGCGCTGTTTGCCACCCTGCTGGCACTGATTGTGGTGCTGCTCGGCGCCTATACGCGCCTGACCCACGCCGGCCTCGGCTGTCCGGACTGGCCGGGCTGCTACGGGTTTATCAGCGTGCCGAAAAGCGAAGCGCAACTGGCCCATGCCGAACTGCATTACCCCGACTCGCCAGTGGAGGCACACAAAGGCTGGAACGAGATGATCCACCGCTACTTCGCCGGCACCCTCGGCCTGCTGATTTCGATTCTCGCCGGGCGGGCGTGGGTTAACCGTCGTCATCCGGGGCTGCCGTTGAAGCTGCCGTTGTTTCTGCTCGCGGTGGTGTTCGCACAAGCGGCGTTCGGCATGTGGACGGTGACGCTCAAACTCTGGCCGCAAGTGGTCACCGGGCATTTGCTCGGTGGTTTTGCGACCTTGAGTCTGTTGTTTTTGCTGACCTTGCGACTGTCCGGCGTGCTGCCGGCGCTGACCGTGCCCAAGCGTTTGCAGTATTGGGCGACGGCGGGACTGTTGCTGGTGATTGGTCAGATCGCACTGGGTGGCTGGGTCAGTTCCAACTACGCGGCGGTGGCGTGCATCGATTTTCCGACCTGCCACGGGCAATGGTTGCCGCCAGCGGATTTCGCCAATGGCTTTCACCTGACTCAACACATCGGCCCGAATTACCTGGGCGGACAACTCGACAGCGATGCGCGTACGGCGATTCACCTGACTCATCGCATCGGCGCGTTGTTGGTGACCTTGGTTTTGCTCGGTCTGGCGTGGCAATTGAAAGTGGTCGGCATGACGCGGCTGGCCGGATTGGTCCTCGTCGCCCTCGCCGCACAAATCACCCTCGGCATCAGCAACGTGCTGTTCCATCTGCCGCTGCCGGTCGCTGTCGCGCACAACGCTGGCGGTGCCGCGTTGTTGCTGACCATGGTGCTGGTCAATTACCACGCGCGCACCAGCCTGGTCCGGGTCAAACAACCGGTGCTCGCGCGCTGGCGCCTGAGCCCGCGTAAACACGCAGCCGCGCCCATCACCATAAAAGGAGAAACGCCGTGGCGATTCTGATTGGCGAACGTCCGCATCAGGCGATCTGGCGTGATTACCTGGAGCTGACCAAACCGAAAGTCGTGGTGCTGATGCTGATCACCTCGCTGGTCGGCATGTTCCTCGCGACCCGCGCCGGGGTGCCGTGGACGGTGCTGGTGTTCGGCAATCTGGGTATCGCGTTGTGTGCTGGTGGGGCGGCGGCGGTCAATCATGTGGTCGATCGGCGCATCGATGCGGTGATGGCGCGCACGCATAAACGGCCACTCGCTGAGGGTCGGGTTTCGCCGGCGGCAGCGCTGACCTTTGCGCTGGTGCTGGCGCTGCTCGGTCAGGCCTTGTTGCTGACCTTCACCAATCCGCTGACCGCTTGGTTGACCCTCGCTTCGCTGCTCGGTTATGCGGTGATCTACACCGGTTTCCTCAAACGCGCGACGCCGCAGAACATCGTCATCGGTGGCCTCGCCGGCGCTGCACCGCCGCTGCTGGGCTGGACCGCCGCCACCGGCCATGTCAGCGCCGAACCGTTGTTGCTGGTGCTGATCATCTTCGCCTGGACGCCGCCGCACTTCTGGGCGCTGGCGATCCATCGCAAAGAGGAATACGCCAAGGCCGACATCCCGATGCTGCCGGTCACCCACGGCGAGCACTACACCAAGGTGCACATTCTGCTGTACACCTTCGCGCTGCTGGCGGTGAGTCTGTTGCCGTACGTGATCCACATGAGCGGTGTGCTCTACCTGATTTGCGCCCTCGGTCTGGGCGCAAGGTTTCTGCAATGGGCCGTGGTGCTGTACCGTGGCACTCGGCCGCACGCGGCGATCAACACCTTCAAGTACTCTATTTGGTACTTGTTCCTGCTGTTCATCGCCCTGCTCGTAGACCACTACTTACTGTTGAACCTATGACTCGAACCCAGAAAACCGTCTTCATCCTCGTCGCCGTGATCGCGCTGATCCTGGGACTTACCGTCAACAAAGTGCTGAGCGGCAAGGGCCAGGGCGACCCGACTGCGCTGATCGACGCCGGCATCATTCTGCTGCCGCAAAGCCGTAATTTGCCGGACGTGACGATGACCGATCAGGACGGCAAACCGGTAGCGATCAATGAGCTCAAAGGTAAGTGGAGTCTGTTGTTCTTCGGCTACACCTTCTGCCCGGACATTTGCCCGACCACGCTGGCGCAGCTGCGGCAGATCAAGAGTGAACTGCCGAAGGACGCTGTGGACAAGTTGCAGATCGTGCTGGTCAGCGTTGACCCGAACCGCGATAACCCGAAGCAGTTGAAGCAGTATCTGGGCTACTTTGATCCGCAGTTTGTTGGCCTGACGCCGACCTCGATTGAAGAGCTGCAGAAGGTGGCGAATGCGGTGAGTATTCCGTTTATTCCGGCGGATACGAGCAAGCCGAATTACACCGTTGACCATAGCGGTAATCTGGCGGTGATCGGGCCGGATGGCACGCAGCGGGGGTTTATTCGGGCGCCGCTGAATAACACCAAACTGGTGGCGCAGCTGCCGGTGATGCTTAACCGTAAGTGACAGTTTAAAAGCCAAGAGCCCCTCACCCTAACCCTCTCCCAAAGGGAGAGGGGACTGATTGGGGAATATGGGGGAGCTGCACCGAATTGAACGTGATGCTTTGAATCCATAATCGCCAAGATCGGTCAGGTCGATGTGCTGTGCCGAATCCATAATCGACTCGATCTTTCAGGTCGATGTATGACGCCAGATACCTCGGTCGGCCCCCTCTCCCTCTGGGAGAGGGCTGGGGTGAGGGGAAGCTTCACAGCAGGTCGCAAGCCAAACACAAGACACAAAAAAGGGGACGCGCATGGCGTCCCCTTTTCGTTGCAGCATTCCTGAATCAGAACGCCGGCAATACCGCGCCTTTGTACTTCTCGGTAATGAATTTCTTCACTTCCGGGCTGTGCAGCGCAGCAGCGAGTTTCTGCATCGCATCGCTGTCCTTGTTGTCCGCGCGGGACACGAGGATGTTCACGTACGGCGAGTCGTTACCTTCGATCACCAGCGCATCCTTGGACGGATCGAGCTTGGCTTCCAGCGCGTAGTTGGTGTTGATCAGCGCCAGATCGACCTGGGTCAGCACGCGCGGGATGGTCGCGGCTTCCAGTTCACGGATCTTCAGGTCTTTCGGGTTTTGCGCGATGTCTTTGACGGTCGACAGGATGTTGGTCGGATCCTTCAGCGTGATCACGCCAGCCTTGGCCAGCAGCAACAGCGCACGGCCACCGTTGGTAGCGTCGTTCGGGATCACCACGTTGGCACCGCTTGGCAGATCCTTCAGATCCTTGAGCTTGCTCGAATAAGCGCCCAGCGGCTCCAGGTGTACACCGGTCACGGCAACCAGACTGGTGCCCTTGGCCTTGTTGAACTCATCGAGGTACGGCTGGTGCTGGAAGAAGTTGGCGTCCAGACGCTTTTCCGCGACCTGTACGTTCGGCTGAATGTAGTCGGTGAAGACCTTGACCTTCAGGTCCACGCCTTCTTTGGCCAAGGCTGGTTTCACGAACTCGAGGATTTCTGCGTGTGGCACCGGGGTGGCGGCCACGGTCAGGGTTTCGGCGTGGGCCGAGAATGCTGCAACGGCAGCAAAAGCAGCGATCAGTTTTTTCATTCAGCTAACTCCTTTTCAAAGCGCCCGTCTGGCGCCTGCCAGCGAATGGCCGGCTCATCTCTTGATTACAAAACCGGTTATTTGCGCGAAAAATGCACGACCAGTCGATCACCGACCATCTGCAGCACTTGCACCAGAATCAGCAGCAACACCACGGTGACGATCATCACGTCAGTCTGGAAACGCTGGTAACCGAAACGAATCGCCAGGTCACCCAGACCACCGGCGCCGACCACACCGGCCATCGCCGTGTAGGACACCAGTGTAATCGCCGTCACCGTAATCGCCGCGAAGATGCCCGGACGGGCTTCCGGCAGCAAAGCGTTCATGATGATCTGCCGCGTGGTCGCGCCCATCGACTGGGTCGCTTCGATGATGCCGCGATCGACTTCACGCAGCGCGGTTTCCACCAAACGCGCGAAGAACGGTGTCGCACCGACTACCAATGGCGGAATCGCACCGGCCACGCCCAGCGACGTGCCGGTGATCAGCACGGTGAACGGGATCATCACGATCAACAGAATGATGAACGGCAGCGAACGCAGGATGTTCACCGCCAGCGACATGAATGCGTAGAGGCCACGGTTTTCCAGCAATTGACGCGGGCTGCACAGAAACAGCAACACGCCCAGCGGTAGGCCGAGTAATACGGTGAACAGCAGCGAACCACCGAGCATCAGCATCGTGTCGCCGGTGGCCAGCCAGATTTCGTACCAGTCGATATTGGTGAAGAAACTGATCAGGTCTTCCATTAGCGCAATACCTCCATGTGAACGTCAGCGGCGGTGAAGCGGGCAAACGCCGCTTCCATGTCGCCACCGGTGACGGCGAGGGTCAATTGCCCGTACGGAATGTCTTTGATGCGGTCGATGCGACCGGCGAGGATGCTGTAGTCGACGCCGGTTTCCCGGGCGACGGTACCGAGCAGCGGCGCGTAGGTCGCTTCGCCCTGGAAGGTCAGACGCACAATGCGGCCCGGCACGTGAGCGAAGTCATCACGCTGTTCGCTTTCGTCGATCTGCTCGCTTTCCTGCACAAAACGCTTGGTGGTCGGGTGTTTTGGATGCAGGAACACATCGGCGACCGAACCTTGCTCGACGATCACACCGGCATCCATTACCGCCACTTGATCGCAAACGCGACGGATCACATCCATCTCGTGGGTGATCAGGACGATGGTCAGTTTCAGTTCGCGGTTGATCTCGGCCAGCAATTGCAGGACCGACGCGGTGGTCTGCGGGTCGAGGGCACTGGTGGCCTCGTCGCACAACAGAATCTTCGGCTTGGTTGCCAGGGCGCGGGCGATGCCGACGCGCTGCTTCTGGCCACCGGACAATTGCGCCGGGTACTTCTTCGCGTGGTCAGACAGACCGACCCGTGCCAGCAACTCGGCGACACGCTTGTCGATGTCGCTGCCCGACAGTTCGCCGGCCAGGGTCAGCGGCAACGCAACGTTGTCGGCCACGGTCTTGGAGGCGAGCAGGTTGAAGTGCTGGAAGATCATCCCGACTTGCTGACGGAAACGGCGCAGGCCGTTGGCGTCCAGCGCGGTGACTTCTTCGCCGTCGACGATGATCTTGCCGCCGCTGGAGTCTTCCAGGCGATTGATCAGACGCAGCAGGGTACTTTTGCCCGCGCCGGAATGACCGATCAAGCCGAACACTTGCCCGTTCTCGATAGAGAGACTGGTCGGGTGCAGCGCGGGAATATCCTTACCGGCGACGCGGTAAGTCTTATGGACGTTTTGAAACTCGATCACGTAGCGAACCTTGTGGGGCGCGTTAGAAAAGGATCAGCGGTTAGCCGGGCGCGCATTTTAGCCTGTCCGTATAGAGGTTCTTAGCATTTATTTCGCAATTAACCTTCGATTTGGCAATAACAAGATCAAAGGTCATAAAAAAGGAACGTCCAAAGCAGCCCATCAGTCACTAAGTAAGCGACTTGAAAACCCTGGGTGCCGTGCCCGGGAACCACTCAAGAGTCCCCGGACAGGATCGGGGTCAACCGAGGAGTTTACGACTGATGAGCAAGAAGCCTACGTCCGATAAAAGCCAGATGGCCGGAACCGATGCCCCGGATCGTGCCAACACCAACGCCAAACTCGATAGCCTGGAAAAATTCCGCTCCGATGCCACCGGCCAGGCGCTGCGCACCAACCAAGGCGTGAAGATCGCCGACAACCAGAACACCCTCAAGGCCGGCCCGCGCGGGCCGTCGCTGCTTGAAGACTTCATCATGCGGGAAAAGATCACGCATTTTGACCATGAGCGGATCCCGGAGCGCATCGTTCACGCACGCGGAACCGGCGCGCATGGTTTCTTTCAGGCTTACGAGAACCACTCGACACTGACCAAGGCCGGCTTCCTACAGGATCCGGGGAAAAAGACGCCGGTATTCGTGCGCTTTTCCACGGTGCAGGGGCCGCGTGGTTCCGGCGACACCGTGCGTGACGTACGCGGTTTCGCGGTGAAATTCTTCACCGATGAAGGCAACTTCGATCTGGTCGGCAACAACATGCCGGTGTTTTTCATTCAGGACGCGATCAAGTTTCCCGACTTCGTCCACGCGGTGAAGCCCGAGCCTCACAATGAAATTCCTACCGGTGGCTCGGCGCACGATACGTTCTGGGACTTTGTGTCCTTGGTGCCGGAATCAGCGCACATGGTCATCTGGGCGATGTCCGACCGGGCGATCCCGAAAAGCCTGCGCAGCATGCAGGGCTTCGGCGTACACACCTTCCGCCTGATCAATGCCGAGGGTAAATCGCGCTTCGTCAAATTCCACTGGCGCCCTACGGCCGGTACTTGCTCGCTGGTGTGGGACGAGGCGCAAAAGCTCGCCGGTAAAGACACCGACTACCACCGTCGCGACCTCTGGGAAGCGATCGAGATGGGTGACTATCCGGAATGGGAACTCGGCGTACAGATTATTGAGGAGGAAAACGAGCACGACTTCGATTTCGATATCCTCGACCCGACCAAGCTGATCCCCGAAGAAATCGTGCCGATCACGCCGCTGGGCAAGATGACCCTGAACCGCAACCCGGACAACTTCTTTGCCGAGACCGAGCAGGTCGCGTTCTGCCCTGGCCACATCGTGCCGGGCATCGACTTCTCCAATGACCCGCTGCTGCAAGGCCGGCTGTTTTCCTACACCGATACGCAAATCAGCCGACTCGGCGGGCCGAATTTTCATGAGCTGCCGATCAACCGCCCGGTCGCGCCGTTCCACAATGGCCAGCGTGATGCGCAGCACCGCACGGTGATCGACAAGGGCCGCGCCTCGTATGAGCCGAACTCGATTGATGGTGGCTGGCCGAAAGAAACGCCGCCGGCCGCGCAGGACGGTGGTTTCGAGAGCTATCCGGAACGAATCGATGCCAACAAGATCCGCCAGCGCAGCGAGTCGTTCAGCGATCACTTCTCCCAGGCGACGTTGTTCTTCAACAGCATGAGCGATCACGAGAAGGAGCACATCATTGCCGCTTACAGCTTCGAGCTGGGCAAGGTTGAGCGTGAGTTCATCCGTGCGCGGGAAGTGAACGAGATTCTGGCCAACATCGATCTGGAATTGGCCAAGCGTGTGGCGGCTAATCTGGGTCTGCCTGCGCCTACCAAAGGCACGGTGGATACGCGCAAGGTGTCTTTCGATCACTCGCCGTCATTGAGTCAGGCTAATTTGCTGCCAGAAAACATCAAAACCCGAAAAGTGGCGATTCTTGCTGCCAACGGCGTCGATGGTGCGGCGATTGATGCAATGAAGAAGGCATTGGCCGCTGAAGGTGCGCATGCCAAGTTGCTCGGCCCAACTTCAGCGCCGGTGAAGACCGCTGACGGCAAAACGTTGCCAGTGGATGCCTCGATGGAAGGCATGCCGTCAGTGATTTTCGATGCGGTGTTCGTGCCGGGTGGCGCGGCGTCGGTGAAGGCGTTGAGCGGTGACGGCGTTGCGTTGCATTACCTGCTGGAGGCGTACAAGCATTTGAAGGCGATTGCGTTGCACGGCGAGGCTAAGCAGTTGCAGGATTTGCTGAAGCTGGAGGTGGATGCTGGATTGCTGCAGGGCAAGGATGTGCCGGCGTTGATCAAACCATTCTTTGCGGCGATCGGGCAGCATCGGGTTTGGGAGCGGGAGCCTAAAGCCAAAGCCATTCCGGCTTAAGATCTTCGCTGGCTGAAAGGACGCTTTCGCGAGCAAGCTCGCTCCCACAAGGGATCTCTGGTGAACACAGATTTTGTGTCAGACCGAGATCAAATGTGGGAGCGAGCTTGCTCGCGAAGCCTTTTAGGGTTTACGCGGGCTCAAAACCATCTGCGCCGGTACGGTGCGCACAATCTGCTTCTCAATTTTCAGTTCAAAATCCGGATTCAGTTTCTTGACCCGTTTGGTCAGCAACGTCGCCAACCATGGATAATCATTCGTCCGTGGCGCCTGAATCGTCACCCCACACTCGTAATTCACCACATCAGCGGCGATCGCGTCGAGTTGACGACGAAGTTTGCGGCTATCGGTGATGTTCAGCGCAACCGTAGTGCTCTCAGCGGTCGGATCAATCACTTTAGCTTTCGGCTTGGCTTCGGCGGCCAGCAATGCAGCCTCAGCCTTTTCCAGCTCAGCCTTGCGCGCTTCGGTGATGGCGCCATTCACGCCACCGGTCAGCGCCGGTGCTTTCGGCATCAACGCGCGAGCACGGCTCAACGCCGTAGCCGCTGCATTCACATCCCCCTTCTGCAGCACGATCTGGCTGCGGCGCAGATACGCTTCAGCAAGCTGCCGCTGGTATTGCTCAAGGGACTGATCGTTTGGGGTGTCTTTCTGCAAAGCAGCCAATTGATCTTCGGCAGTGGCCAGTTCGCTGCTGGCCAGACTTTGCTCCAGCTGTGCGATGGCCGTAGCCCGCGCATCGGGGACTTCGGCCACCGGCGGCGTGCTTTGGCAGGCGCCCAGCAGCACTGAAAATGCGACAAGGAGCAGATAACGGGAGGCGAACGGCTTCATTCCTGCGACTCTCTATTTGCGCAAAAAGCGGCCAAGTCTACACCCCACGACGGGGCAGAACAAAACTCAGCAGAAACAGTGCGGCCGCCGTCACAACGATTGACGGCCCCGCCGGGGTGTCCTTGAACCACGACAACGCCAGCCCGCCACACACCGCGAGCATGCCCAGCAGGCTCGCGCCCAGTGCCATCTGCTCCGGCGAACGGGCGTGACGCTGTGCCGCAGCCGCCGGGATGATCAACAGCGAGGTAATCAGCAGCACCCCGACGATTTTCATCGCCACGGCAATCACCACCGCAATCAACAACATCAGCGCCATGCGCAGGCCAGCGACTGGCAGGCCTTCAACTTTGGCCAGCTCTTCGTGCACGGTGATCGCCAGCAATGGCCGCCACAGCGTCACCAGCAACACCAGCACCGCCGCGCTTCCGCCGAGAATCCACGCTAGATCGGTCGGGCTGATCGCCAGCAGGTCGCCGAACAGATAGGCCATCAGGTCGATCCGCACTTCATGCATGAAGCTTAGTACCACCAGGCCGAGAGAGAGCGTGCTCGGTGCGAGAATTCCCAAAAGCGTGTCGGACGCCAGCGGTTGGCGCTGTTGCAACGTGACCAGCAGCACCGCCAGCAACAGGCAGCCTACAGTGACTGCGACGGTCGGGCTGACATCCAGCAAAAAGCCCAAAGCCACGCCGAGCAGCGCGGCGTGGGACAGGGTATCGCCGAAATAAGCCATGCGCCGCCAGACCACGAAGGAACCGAGCGGCCCGGCCACCAGCGCCAGCGCCAGACCTGCAAGCAGGGCATACAACAGAAAATCAGCCATGCTTGCAGTTGTCTCCGTGAACGTGAGGTTGGCCAATAACCGGCCCTTTGACCACCGAACCGTGCAGGTCGTGAGCGTGGTCGTGATGGTGGTGATAGACCGCCAGGCTCTGCGCGTTCTTGCCGAACAACTCGACAAACGCCGGATCGCCACTGACCTGCTCGGGATGCCCGGAGCAGCAGACGTGACGGTTGAGGCAGACCACCTGGTCGGTGGTGCTCATCACCAGATGCAAATCGTGCGACACCATCAACACGCCGCAGCCGTGGCGGTCGCGCAGACGGGTGATCAGGCTGTACAGCTCGGCCTGGCCGGCAACGTCGACGCCTTGTACCGGCTCGTCGAGCACCAGCAATTCCGGTTCACGCAGCAGCGCCCGCGCGAGCAGCACACGCTGCATTTCACCGCCGGAAACGCTTTGCACCGGGCTGTCGATGACATGTTCGGCACCCACTTCTTTTAATGCGGCCAAGGCACGCGGACGATCAACGCCCGGCACCAGACGCAGAAAGCGCAGCACCGACAGCGGCAAGGTTGGATCGACGTGGAGTTTTTGCGGCATGTAGCCGACGCGCAGTTTCGGCTTGCGCCAGACGCTGCCGCTGTCCGGTTTCAACAGCCCGAGCACGGCGCGCACCAGCGTGGTCTTGCCAGCGCCGTTAGGACCGATCAGGGTGACGATCTGCCCCGGCTCGACGCTCAACTCGATGTTGTCCAGCACAGCCTGCCCGGCAAACGTGACGGCGACCTGTTCCAGACGGATCAGCGCATTGCTCATCAAGCCCCCTGGCAACCTGAGCACAGGCCGACGACTTCGACGGTCTGCGCTTCGACGATGAAACCGACGTCTTTGGCGCTGTTGATGATCGCGTCGCTGATCACTTTTTGCTCAAGTTCGATGGCAGCGTGGCAATCGCGGCAGATCAGGAACTGGCCCTGATGCGCGTGTTCCGGGTGTACGCAGCCAACGAAGGCGTTGAGCGAGGAGATGCGGTGCACCAGGCCGTTTTCCAGCAGGAAATCCAGCGCGCGGTACACGGTCGGCGGCGCGGCGCGGCGGCCGTCCTGCTCGCTGAGCACGGCGAGAATGTCGTAGGCGCCCAGCGGCTTGTGGCTCTGCCACACCAATTCCAGCACCCGGCGGCGCAACGCGGTCAGGCGCAAGCCTTTCTGGGCGCACAAGGTATCGGCCTCGGACAAAGCGCTGTGCACGCAATGAGAGTGGTCGTGGGGACGGCTGGCAATCGGTGTAATAGGCATGGGCGGCGACGAGTTTTGATAGAGACGTTATTATGTTACCCGTTCTCGCCTCCTTGAGTGGTCATCGTGTCCCGACTTTTTTCTGTTTTTGTGGCTTTTGTCGCCAGTTTTCTGCTGATCGGTTCGGCCCAGGCCGAGGTCAAAGTCCTCACCAGCATCAAACCGTTGCAGCTGATTGCCGCGGCCGTGCAGGACGGCGTGGCGATTCCCGAAGTGCTGCTGCCGCCGGGTGCTTCGCCACACAATTACGCGCTGCGACCATCCGACGTACGGAAGGTGCAATCGGTGGATCTGCTGTACTGGATCGGTCCGGACATGGAGGGTTTCCTGCCGCGCGTGCTGAATGGTCGTACGCTGCCGAGCGTCGCCGTGCAGGATCTGCCGGGGATGAAGCTGCGCCGTTTCGCTGAAGACAGCCACTCCCACGCCGAAGAGGCCGACGAGCATGATCACGATCATCGTCCGGGCACGCTGGATGCGCATTTGTGGCTATCGCCGTTCAACGCGCGGGTGATTGCCGACAAGATGGCGGCTGACCTCAGCGCCGCTGACCCGGCGAATGCCGAGCGCTATCAGAGCAACGCCAAGGCGTTCGACGAGCGTCTGGATGCACTGGATCAGCGTTTGAAGAAGCGTTTGACCAGCGTTGAAGGCAAGCCCTACTTTGTCTTTCACGAGGCCTTTGATTACTTTGAAGAGGCTTATGGCCTGAAGCATACCGGTGTGTTCAGCGTGGCTGCCGAAGTGCAGCCGGGCGCGCAACATGTCGCGGCGATGCGCAAGCGTTTGCAGGAAGTGGGCAAGACGTGTGTGTTCAGTGAGCCGCCGTTGCGCCCGCGTTTGGCCGAGACGTTGGTGGCCGGGCTGCCGGTGAAACTAGCTGAGCTGGATGCGTTGGGCGGGTACACACCGGCGACGGCTCAGGGTTATGAGCAGGTGCTGGAGAAGTTGGGTAACGATTTGGCCGGGTGCCTGGAATCTCTGTAGCCCCATAGAAAAAGATCGCAGCCTTCGGCAGCTCCTACAGGGTGTACATCAATCCCATGTAGGAGCTGCCGAAGGCTGCGATCTTTTGATGTTAAAGGGCGAAAGGCAACGGTGTGTGAACCTGCTGCCGCTGCGCCAAGCGCTGCTCAAACTCTTTCGGATCGTGAATCAACACGTCCTGCCCGGCGAACTGCTCCGCCGCGATCAACCGCGACAGCCAGAACCGCACGCAGGCCACGCGCAGCATGGTCGGCCACAACTCAGCCTCCGCCGCCGTGAACGGGCGCAGCGCCGCATAAGCGCCAAGGAATGCGCGAGCACGCGGGCCATCAATCAGACCGTCCTCGTCCGAACACCAGTCATTCAAGGCAATCGCCACGTCATACAGCATCGGCCCCGAGCAGGCGTTGTAGAAGTCGATCAGCCCGGTCAGGTGCGTGCCTTCGAACATCGCGTTGTCGCGGAACAGGTCGGCGTGAATGTTCGCCCGAGGCAGCGCGAGGATCTTATCTTTGCGCTCGGTGATTTCATCCAGCGCCTTCTGCAGCAAGGCACGCGGTTCATCGCTCAGGTGCGAAAGAAACTCCGTGCCCTCCTCCAGCATCCAGTCCAGGCCACGGTCGGTCTTGCGCTTGATCATGCGCTCGCCCTGGGTCGCCAGGTGCAGGTGCGCCTGCAACTCGCCGACCTGCGCGCAATGCTGGGCATTGGCGACTTTGATGTGCTTGCCGGACAGGCGCGGCTGCAGCAGCGCCGGTTTGCCTTTCAGCTCACGCAACGCCACGCCGTCAGAGGTGCGCAACGCGTACGGCACCGGCAGATCGGCTTCGTGCAGCACGTCGAGCAGGTCGATGAAGAACGGCATCTCCTGCACCGGGCCGCGTTCGACCAGGGTCAGGACGAATTCGCCTTGCTCCAGGCTGATAAAGAAGTTGGTGTTTTCGCTGCCGGCGGCGATCCCCTGGAAATCAAGCAGACGGCCAAGCCCGTAAGGGGCGAGAAAGGTTTCCAGCTCGGGCCGAGCCAGGGGAGTGAACACAGACATGGTTAAAAACTGCTCAGTTCAGGCGTCGCGCTCAGGCGACGCCGATTAAAAATCGGGAATCTTACTTCCAGGTAAAGATTTCCCACGACGGAATCAGCATATCCGGCTGGTCGGAGCGAATGTAGTTCGCGTCCGTACCATCGGCGCGCACCAGGAAATACGGTTTGCCACCCTTCGGCGTGACCTTGATCGCGTAGACGAAGCCACTGCGACTGTATTCCTGGATGACCTTGTCGCCTTCCGTGTGCGTGTTGATCGTAACTTCCGGTTCCGAAGCGGGCGCATCATCCGCCGCCATCGCGGCCAACGGTGAGGCAGCAATCAGACCGACCAGCAGCAAGCGATTTAACGTACGCATGATAACCTTGTCCCTTTGTCGTCAACGGTCCCGCTATTCTAGCGCCGGACCCGCCGAAAAGGTTGATCCTGCTCATGAGCCAAGCCCCCCTCGTCCTGGTGGACGGTTCGTCTTACCTGTACCGCGCCTTTCACGCGCTGCCACCACTGACCACCTCCAAAGGCCTGCCGACCGGTGCGGTCAAAGGCGTGTTGAACATGCTCAAGAGTCTGCGCAAGCAGTACCCGGACAGCCCGTTCGCCGTGGTGTTCGACGCCAAGGGTGGGACATTTCGCGATGAGATGTACGCCGAATACAAAGCCAATCGCCCGAGCATGCCCGACGACATGCGCGTGCAGATCGAGCCGCTGCACCAGAGCGTGATCGCCCTCGGCTTCCCGCTGCTGTGCGTGGAAGGCGTCGAAGCCGACGACGTGATCGGCACTCTCGCCCGCAGCAGCGCGGCGGCGGATCGCCCAGTGGTGATCTCCACCGGCGATAAAGACATGGCGCAACTGGTCGATGGCCACATTACCTTGGTCAACACCATGTCCGGTAGTTCGATGGACGTGGAAGGCGTGAAGGAGAAATTCGGCGTCGCACCGGAGCAGATCATCGATTATCTGGCGCTGATGGGCGATTCGTCCGACAACATTCCGGGCGTTCCGGGCATCGGTCCAAAAACCGCGTCCGGCCTGTTGGTCGGGGTCAACGGCGGTTTGACCGAGCTGTACGCCAATCTCGACATCGTCCCGACCCTGCCGATTCGCGGCGCGAAAACCCTGCCGGCCAAGCTTGAAGAGCACAAGGAGATGGCCTTCCTCTCCTATCAACTGGCGACCATCAAGGTCGATGTGCCGCTGGACGTCGAACTCGACGATCTGCAGATGGGCGCGGAAGACCCGGCCAAGCTCTACGAGCTGTACTCGCTGCTGGAATTCAAAAGCTGGATCAATGATCTGGATCGCGACGCCAAGCGTCTGGAACTGAGCGCTGCTGCCGAACCAGCGCCGGCCGGCGATCTGTTCAGCACTCCAGCGGAAGAAGCGCCTGCCGCTCCCGCTGAAGCCGCTTACGAAACCATTCTCGATCAGGCACGTTTCGACGTCTGGCTGGAAAAACTCAACAACGCCAAACTTTTCGCCTTCGACACCGAAACCACCGGCATCGACGCGCAGCAGGCGCAACTGGTCGGCCTGTCGTTCGCCGTGCAGGCCAACGAGGCCGCGTACATTCCGCTGACCCACTCCTACATCGGCGTGCCGGAACAGCTGGATCGCGACACCGTGCTGCGCGCACTCAAGCCGATTCTCGAAGACCCGAGCAAGCTCAAGGTCGGCCAGCACGCCAAGTTCGACATGAACATTTTGGCCAACTGCGCCATCGGTGGCGACCAGAACAACGGCATCACCGTGCGCGGCATCGCCTTCGATACGATGCTTGAGTCCTACGTGCTCAACTCCACCGCCACCCGCCACGACATGGACAGCCTCGCGCAGAAGTACCTGGATCACACCACCGTGAGCTTCCAGGACATCGCCGGCAAAGGCGCCAAGCAGCTGACCTTCGACCAGATCGCGCTGGAACAGGCCGGGCCGTACGCCGCCGAAGACGCCGACATCACGTTGCGTCTGCACCAGACTTTGTTCGAAAAGCTCAGCGCCATCCCGAGTCTGGCCAGCGTTTTGACCGACATCGAGATTCCGCTGGTGCCGGTTCTCGCGCGCATCGAACGCCAGGGCGCGTTCGTCGACGCGGAGCTGCTGGGCATCCAGAGCATCGAACTGGGCAACAAAATGGTCGCACTTGAGCGCGAAGCCTTCGAAATCGCCGGGGAAGAATTCAACCTTGGCTCGCCGAAACAACTGGGCGTGATTCTCTACGAGAAACTCGGCCTGCCAGTATTGAAGAAGACCGCCAAGGGCCAACCGTCCACCGCTGAAGAAGTATTGGCGAAACTCGCCGAAGACGATCACCGCTTGCCGAAGGTGCTGATGGAGCACCGCTCGATGAGCAAGCTGAAAAGCACTTACACCGATCGCCTGCCGGAGCAGATCAACCCGCGTACCGGGCGTATTCACACCTCGTACCATCAGGCTGTAGCGTCGACCGGTCGCTTGTCCTCGAGCGATCCAAACCTGCAGAACATCCCGGTGCGCACCGCTGAAGGTCGACGCATTCGTCAGGCATTCGTCGCGCCGAAAGGCTACAAACTGCTGGCGGCGGACTATTCGCAGATCGAGCTGCGAATCATGGCGCACCTGTCCAAGGACGAAGGTCTGATGAACGCCTTCCGCAACAATCTGGACGTGCACACCGCCACCGCTGCCGAAGTGTTCAAGGTCGAACTCAACGAAGTGACCTCCGACCAACGCCGTGGCGCCAAGGCGATCAACTTTGGCCTGATCTATGGCATGGGCGCACAAAAACTCGGCAAGGACATCGGCGTCGACACCAAGACCGCCAAGGCTTACATCGACACCTACTTCGCCCGCTATCCGGGGGTTCGCGAGTACATGGATCGCACCCGCGCGCAGGCGGCGGATCAGGGTTATGTAGAGACGTTCTTCGGTCGTCGTCTGTATTTGCCGGAGATCAACTCGAACAAGCCGCAGGAACGCGCTGCCGCCGAGCGCACGGCGATCAACGCGCCGATGCAGGGCACGGCCGCCGACATCATCAAGAAAGCCATGGTGGCGGTGGATAACTGGCTGGCGACGTCCGGGCTGGACGCCAGAGTCATCTTGCAGGTGCACGATGAACTGGTACTGGAGGTTCGCGAGGATCTGGTCGAGCAAGTCAGCGCCGAAATCCGCGTGCACATGAGCGAAGCGGCGAAACTGGATGTGCCGCTGCTGGTCGAAGTGGGTGTGGGCAACAATTGGGATGAGGCTCATTGAGCCTTTTGAACACGGTTTGCCGCGACCTGATGTCGCGGCAACGCCAGTAAAACCTGCTTATTTCGAAAAGCGCTTGGGATTATTCCAAAGCTTTTTGAAAAAAATCTGAACTAATCTGGAAGGACACCACTCAGAGATACTGAATGGCTGGTGAAGCCCTTCGATGCTCCTATGTTGTGTTAAGTGTTGGCAGATATCTGAACCCCGCCCTAGCGGTTCGGAACTTAAACCCCGGAATTTCTCCCTCCCCAATGAAATCCGGGGCTTTTTTTGCCTGCGATTTACTCAGCAGGCAATTCAGCGCCTTTGTCAGCCAGTTCCATCCAGCCGGCCAATACAGTGTAGGCCTCTTCCAGGCCCATGCGTTTTGGCGCGGAGAACAGCTGGATGGTGACCAGGTCGCCCCAACCCTTGCGGATTTCCGACTGTACTTTGAGCAGGGTGTTCTTGGCTGCGCCGTAGGTGAGCTTGTCGGCCTTGGTCAGCAGGATGTGCATCGGCATGCCGGCCGCAACGGCCCAGTCGAGCATCAGCAGGTCGAAGTCGGTCATTGGATGACGGATGTCCATCATCAGAATCAAACCCTTCAAACTCTCGCGGCCACCGAGGTAAGCCTCAAGGTGACGCTGCCAGTGCATCTTCAGCGGGATCGGTACTTTTGCGTAACCGTAGCCCGGCAGGTCGACCAGACGGCGATCTTCGTCTAGCTTGAAGAAGTTCAACAGCTGTGTGCGACCCGGGGTTTTCGAGGTACGCGCCAGGCTGGCGTGAGTCAAAGTGTTCAGCGCGCTGGATTTGCCGGCGTTGGAACGACCGGCAAACGCTACTTCGAAGCCTTCGTCGTCAGGGCATTGATCGACTTTGGCGGCACTGAGCATGAACGTGGACTGTTGGCACAGGCCGAGGATGGGATTCTTGAGTTGCATGGGATTTCCGATGTGGGCGGCGCCGGGATTGGGCGCGGAACGCGGTGTCGCTTCCGTTTCAGTGACGCCAGTATATAATGCCGCAGATTTTGTGTGTGCTTTGTCCCAGCGAAGGATGAAGTTCACGAGAGCGACAGACTTTGATTGCGCATTAGAACGCAGAACGCTCTCAACCCTGAAAAGGTCGTTTTATGACGAAATGGCTGCTGGCTGCCGGAGTCTTGATGCCGCTTTACAGCGCACAGGCTACACAGGATCCGGAAGCTGTGTACAACCGTGTTTGTGGTGCCTGTCATTCCGGCCAACTACCCATGGCGCCCGAAAGAGGCGATCAGGAAGCTTGGACGCCGAGGTTGGCGAAAGGTATGGGGACGCTGGTGCAACACGTAACCCAGGGTTTCAAGGCGATGCCGCCGCGTGGTTTGTGCATGGACTGCAGTGCCGAGGATTACCAAGCCATCATCCTTTGGATGAGCGAGTAAGCCCGGTCCATAACTTAACCCTTAGCCGTAGTTGGATTAGCTGATGAACAAATTGATCGTGAGTCTGCTGTTGACCGTGGGAATTTCAGGCTTCGCCCATGCTGCCGGTGATGCCGCAGCGGGCCAGGCAAAAGCCGCCGTTTGCGGAGCCTGCCATGGCCCGGACGGCAACAGCATGGCGCCAAACTTTCCGAAACTGGCCGGTCAAGGTGAACGCTACCTGACCAAGCAACTGCACGACATCAAGTCGGGCAAGCGCACCGTTCTGGAAATGACCGGCCTGCTGACCAACCTGAGCGATCAGGACCTGGCCGATATCGCCGCCTACTTCGCCAGCCAGAAAGGCAGCGTCGGCGCCGCCGATCCGAAGATCGTCGCTCGCGGTGAAGCGCTGTTCCGTGGCGGCAACCTCGCCAAGGGCCTGCCCGCTTGCACCGGTTGTCACTCGCCGAACGGCGCCGGCAACGCCGCTGCCGGCTTCCCGCACCTGGGTGGCCAACACGCTCAATACATCGCCAAGCAGCTGACCGATTTCCGCAAGGAAGAAGGCGGCCGCAACAACGACGGCGACACGATGACCATGCAGACCATCGCCAAGCGCCTGAGCGACGAAGACATCGCTGCGGTCTCCAGCTACATTCAAGGTTTGCACTAAGCGCACTTGGCGGCGATAGATCTCGGGCAACGTTAACGCTCGATTAATCCGTCGCAGCAAGTATAAAAAGGGTGGCTTTGGCCGCCCTTTTTTGTGGCCGCTACCGTTACACTACAGAACTCATGCCCGCCAGGATCTGTCTGAAAACAGGTCGCGCGAGGCGACCGAAATTGTCCAGGAGTAAAGCATGCGTAATCTGATCATCAGCGCCGCCCTCGTCGCTGCCAGCCTGTTCGGCGTGACCGCTCAAGCCGCCGAAGCCCCTGCCGCCCCTTATGTCGAACTGGCCAACCCGGTGCCGGTGGCAGAGCCTGGCAAGATCGAAGTGGTCGAGCTGTTCTGGTATGGCTGCCCGCATTGCTACGCGTTTGAACCGGTGATCAACCCATGGGTTGAAAAACTGCCCAAGGACGTCAACTTCGTGCGTATTCCAGCCATGTTCGGCGGCCCATGGGACGCTCACGGCCAGATGTTCCTGACTCTCGAAGCCATGGGTGTCGAGCACAAGGTTCACAACGCCGTGTTCAACGCAATCCAGAAAGAACACAAGAAGCTGACCGACAAGAACGACATGGCTGACTTCCTCGCCACCCAAGGCGTGGACAAGGATAAATTCCTCGCCACCTTCGACTCGTTCGCCATCAAAGGTCAGATCGTCAAGGCCCGTGAACTGGCCAAGAAGTATGAAATTACTGGCGTGCCAACCATGATCGTCAACGGCAAGTACCGCTTCGACATCGGCTCCGCCGGTGGTGCCGAGCAAGCGCTGCAACTGGCTGACCAACTGGTCGCCAAAGAGCGAGCGGCAACCAAGGCTGCTGCCAACTAAGCGCGGCTGCCGCCATGCGCCGCTGGAAGTCTGAACGCATCGTTGGCCTGCATGACCCGCAGGTCAACGAGCATCACCTGGAGTCCACGGGCCTGCCCGCAGACCAGCGTCTGCGCTTGCTCAGTTTCAATATCCAGGTCGGCATCAGCACCGAGCGCTACCGGCATTACCTGACCCGTAGCTGGCAGCATCTGCTGCCGCACACCGGGCGCTCAGGCAATCTGCAAAAGATCGGTGACTTGCTGGGCGACTTCGATCTGGTCGCGCTGCAGGAAGCCGATGGCGGCAGCCTCCGTTCGGGCTACGTCAATCAGGTGGAACATCTGGCCCATCTCGGCGCCTTCCCCTACTGGTACCAACAACTCAATCGCAACCTCGGTCGGCTGGCCCAGCACAGCAATGGCGTGCTCAGTCGCCTGAAACCGTCGGCGATCGAAGATCACCCGCTGCCCGGCCCGAAAGGTCGCGGCGCAATTCTGCTGCGCTTCGGCGAAGGTCCGGAGGCGTTGGTGGTGGTGATGATGCACCTGGCCCTTGGCGCGCGAACCCGCAGCCTGCAACTGGCCTATATTCGTGAGCTGATCGGTGGCTATAAACATCAAGTGCTGATGGGCGACATGAACACCCATGCCAGCGATCTGCTGCAACATTCTCCGTTACGCGATCTCGGCCTGCTGGCCCCGCAGGTGGAAGCAACATTCCCCAGCTGGCGTCCTCAGCGTTGCCTTGATCATATTTTGCTCAGCCCGACCCTGACCCTGGAAAAGGTCGAAGTGCTGGCCCAACCGATTTCCGATCACCTGCCGGTCGCGGTAGAGATTCGTCTGCCGGGTTCGCTCACGGCCGATGCATTGCCCGCGTTGAGTCCTGCCCCTCGCGGAAACCCTGAATGAGCGACGACGCCCAGCGCTGGAAAGAGAAGTACCTCAAAAGCATCGAACAACAGGACAAGCTTGAACGGCGATGGGCCGCCAGGCTCGATCTGCTGCGTCGCGGTCTGGTGCGCAGCACACTGGCGGCCGAAGGCACCGACAAGGTCGTTGATCAGTGCATGAAAGAGATGCGCGACGTGGTGCGCACCGACGACATGGACGCCGGCCTCGCCGCCCTGCTGCCGCGCCTGGAAAAGGCCGTGCTCGATTCCGAGCAGCGCCGCGAAACCCGCATCGATCAAGTCAGTACCGCGCTGACCTCGCTGGTCACCCAGTTGCAGGCTTTGCCGTTGCCGCGTGAAGTCGCTCAGCCACTGAAGAAATTCGCCAAACAACTGGATGGCCGCGTCGGTTCAGCGCGGGAAATGCCATTGCTGCTGAGTGAACTCAGCGGCTTGCAGGGCAAGGCGTTGAGTCAGCTGGAAACGCCAGCCGAACCGGGACGCCCAGGATTGTTGCAGCGTTTGTTTGGTAGCCGTGACAGCGAAGAAGCGCCAGCCCCGAGCGCAGAAGCACCCGCGCCAACTCCGGCACCACCTGATGCGCAAGCGCCTGTCGCATCAGAAGTCGAGCCAGAACCAGCGCCCTTGCAGACTGCCGCTGTTGCAGAGCCGGTCATCACCGCTCCCGTGATCAAACAACCGGAGCCCGCGACTGAGAAACCCTCACCGCTCTCGGAACCTCAGCCGGAAACTGACGTGGTTGCGTTTGAACCACCCCTCGCCAGCGAAGCAGCGCCCGTTGCCACTGAAGCAGCTCAGGCCGAACCTGAAGTTGCCATGGCGCCCAGTGTCACGCCGATACCAGTCACGGTCTCCAGCTTCAATCCCGACGAATTGACCCACCCCGGCGACCGGACAGCGCTGATCCTCGATAGCCTGCCCCTACCCGAACCGATTGCTCAGGCACTGGCGGCCATCGACCCGGAGCAATCCGAGCATGACATCCTGTTCGCCCTGCCGGACACCCCGGAGCCGTCCTACAGCTCGGTGGCCAAGCACATCGAAGATACCCTGATCGGCCTCCTCGACGACCTGACCTTGCCGGAACGCCACCGCCCGCAAGCCGAAGCGATGCGTGAACGGCTCAAGCACGGCTTGAACTGGTACGAACTGATCCCGATCCTCGACGATCTTGCGACGTTGATGCTGGCGATCACCGACAGCGGTCAGCATGAATTCGAAGCCTATCTGCAACAGCTCAACGAACGCCTCGAAGCGTTCCAGAGCAACCTGCAAGCCGCCAGTGAAGGTCACGCCGATAACAGCTCGGCAGCGCGGGCGATGGACACGCAAATCCGTGAGCAGGTCGACGGCTTGCAGACCAGCGTGCAGGAAGCTGCAGATCTGGATGACCTCAAGCAAGTGCTGGAGAACCACCTCGAAGGCCTGCTCGGCACTATGGACCAGCACCAGAAGCAGCGTGACGCTCGTGAACAGGAAGTCGCCACGCGGCTGAAAAGCCTGTCCGAGCGCGTGGCGCATATGGAGCAGGAAGCCCAGGGTTTCCGCGAACATCTTGAAGTACAGCGGCAGAAAGCCCTGATCGATCCGCTCACCGGCCTGCCCAATCGCGCCGCGTGGAGCGAACGCCTTGAGCATGAGATCAACCAGTGGCAACAGCACGGCAACACCCTGAGCCTGGCGATGCTCGATCTGGACCACTTCAAACGCATCAACGACAACTACGGCCACCTCGCTGGCGACAAGGTGCTGAAGATCATTGCCACGGTGCTGCGCAAGCGTCTGCGCGGCTCGGACTTCATTGCCCGTTTCGGCGGTGAGGAGTTCGTTCTGTTGATGCCGGGGACGCCGCCCGCAGTCGGCGCCAAGCTGCTGGAAACCCTGCGCGCCGCCATCGAAGCCTGCCCGTTCCACTTCAAGGGTGAACGAGTGACGATCACCATCTCCATGGGACTGGCGACATTCCGTGCCGGAGAACACAGCGATCTTGTGTTGAAAAGAGCCGATCAGGCGTTGTACCGGGCGAAAAATGCGGGGCGCAATCGGGTCGAGCTGGGCTGATCAAATTGTTCCATTTTGTTTAAATCCGCCCGCTGACCGTCGAGACGCAAGGCAGTACGTTACACTGTTGCATTACTGTCTTGCGTGTACTGCCCTCTGCCATGAAATTCTTTGCCCTCCTCGCGTCGCTCCTTGTTCTGGCCGGTTGTGCCAGCAGCCCGCGGTATGACACCAGCCATCCTTCGACCAATTACGACAGCCGTATTCAGTTCGTGATCGTGCATTACACCTCGGCGTCGCTGGAGCGCTCGCTGCAGTTGCTGACTCACGGCGAAGTCAGCAGCCATTACCTGATCGGCGACGACAAGAGCGGCACCATCTACAAGCTGATGGATGAAAACCAGCGCGCCTGGCACGCCGGCGAGAGCCAATGGCAGGGCCGCACCTGGCTCAATTCCAGCTCGATCGGCATTGAAATCGTCAATCCAGGCTTCAAGGACACGCCGACCGGGCGTCTGTGGTATCCGTACAGCGAAGCGCAGATTCAATCGTTGATCGTCCTGCTCAAGGACATCAGCAAACGCAACGGCATCAGCCCGCGCCACATCATTGGCCATAGCGACATCGCGCCACTGCGCAAACTCGATCCGGGCCCGCTGTTCCCGTGGAAGCGTCTCGCCGCCGAAGGCTTGGGCGTATGGCCGAACGAACAGGCAGTAGCGCGCCAGCAAATGCTGTTCAACAGCAGCGGACTTCCAAGCATCAGCTGGTTTCAGGCGCAATTGGCGCACTTGGGCTACGACACGCCGCAGACCGGTGAGCTGGATATCGCAACGCGCCATGTCCTCGCCGCGTTCCAGATGCACTTCCGCCCTTCACACTTCGACGGCACGCCGGATGCGCAAACGGCAGCGTTGTTGCTGGTACTCAATCAGACAAAATAATGACGCCCGCCCGACGGTTAAGGCGAAATCGCAATCAGCAGCTATAACTCATTGGTAATTCTTCGGATATTCCATGATGGTTGCTACCCGAGAGACACTGCGTAGCTGGTTTTATCGCCCCTGGTTTTTGGCGATGATCGCGGCTGTCCTCAGTACCAGCCTGCTGATCGCCGGCGGTATGTTCGTGGCGATACGTCAGGTCGAGCAAAACGAAAGCCAGCAAATGAACGCGCAAGGCGAGCGTTTCCTCGCCCGCCTCGAACAATTGTTCGGCCAGTTGCGCGAAAGTCTCGACGATCTCGAAGCCCAGCCATTGCGCAGTTGTGACGATGAAATGATCGCCACCTTGCAGCAAGTCACCTTCAACTATCGCTTCGTCTACGAAGCGGCTTACATGGACGCCTCACGGATCTGCTCCAACCGTCCGCGTCAGGAAGGCGTGTCGGTAGTACGGGCGCCGGATATCAGAGGGCCGACTTACAGCTATTGGCTCAATACCACCACCGAACCCGATGAAAACCGCGCCGCGCTGATGCTGGGCCGCGGCAATTTTCGTGTGGCCACATCACGCGGGCATCTGACCGACATGGTCGATCTGTCACCCGGCAGCAGCCTGCTGGTGGTACTCGACCATGGTGCTCGTGCGATCCCGGTGCTCGGCACGGCGCAGGCCTGGCCACCGACCGAACATTGGCCACCGAAAAGTCGCGAGTCACTACAGGTCACTCAGACTCGACTGATCTACCGCATGCCTACCGACAACCCGGAGTATCAACTGGTACTGATCACGCCGCGCACCGGCATGCACATCCCTGCGATCTGGTGGTGGGTGGTTCCGGCCTGTCTATTGCTCGGCGCATTCGTAGGGTTCTTTGTGTTCTTGCTGGTGCGCCAGCGCCAGTCACTGGACGCCGAATTGCACGGTGCCATTCGCCGGGGCGAGTTGCAGGTGCTCTATCAGCCGATCTTTGACCTCGACAGCCGCAACTGCGTCGGCGCCGAAGCGCTGCTGCGCTGGCGCCGCCCCGACGGCACACTGACCAGCCCGGACCTGTTCATCCCCATGGCGGAAAATACCGGGCAGATTCGCCAGATGACCGACTTTGTCCTCCAGCGTTTGCTGGAGCAACTGGGTCCGGTGCTGCGGGCCAATCCGCAACTGTATATCTCGGTCAACCTCGCCGCCTGCGACGTGATGGTGCCGCGCATCGGCCAGGTCATGGCGCGGCTGCTAACGCTCCATCGTGTAGCCGCGCGGCAGATAGCCTTCGAGGTCACTGAACGTGGCTTGATTGACGTGGTGGTGGCGCGGGAAAACCTGCAAGCCTTGCGCGATGTCGGCCATCAGGTGTTGATAGACGACTTCGGCACCGGCTATTGCAGCCTCGCCTACCTGCAAACCTTGCCCGTGGACTGCCTGAAGATCGACAAAGCGTTCATCGATGCACTGGGCCATGACGCGGCCAGCAGCGGCGTCGCTCCGCACATCATTCACATGGCCCAGGCGTTGGATCTGAAGGTGATTGCCGAAGGTATAGAGCTGGAATCACAGGCGCAATTGCTTAGCAGCGAAGGCGTGAAGTTCGGTCAGGGCTGGTTGTTCGCCCATGCGCTGAGCGCGGTGCAGTTCATCGAACTGATCACCCGTGGCCGACGCCTTGCCGGACGGCGCATGGACGACGAAGCCTAAACCGCCAGCGCCATATAAAACTGCGTGCCCTGCCCCGGCCGCGAATAAACGCCCATACGCCCACCATGCAGCTGGACGATTTCCTTGCACAGCGCCAGACCAAGCCCGGCGCCGCCCTTTTTGCGGCCGACCTGCACGAACGGCTCGAAGATTCGTCCTTGCTGGCCGTAGGCAATGCCTTCGCCGTTGTCTTCGACACTGATGATCACCCGCTCGCCATGTCGGCGCGCCTGCAAACGGATCTGACCGTCGCGGGCGGTATGGCGCAGCGCGTTGTCGATCAGATTGTCGAGCACGCGATCGAGCTGCGCCTGATCCGCCTGCAAACGTGGCAGCGGCCCCTGCACTTCGACATTCAAGGCGATGCCCTTGGCCGCCGCCGAATCGGCAAAACGCAATTGCGCCTGCTCGAGCAAATCTTCGATGGAGCACGGCGCCAGCGTGAGTTTCTGCAGGCCGTTCTGATAACGCGAGAAGTTGAGCAGGTCATTGATCAACTGCATCAGGCGCTGCATTTCCTCGTTCACGGTGTCGAGCAGATCAGCCTCGCGCGACTCCGCTGGAAACTTCGCCCGTTCGCGGAACAAACCGAACGCCATGTGCATGCCGGTGACCGGCGTGCGCAGTTCATGGGAGGCGCGCAAGACGAATTCACTGCGTACCCGTTCGAAGGCGCGCTGCTCGGTGACGTCGTGCAGCACCATCACCGCCCCGAGAATATGCCCTTGGGTGTGGCTGACCGGGGTCAGGCTGTAGGTCAGCAGGCGTGATTCGCCGTCGACCTCGATACTCAGATCTTCCGGCGCCCGCTCCAGGGTGCCGCCGCGTAGCACCAGTTGCAGCTGCGCATCCAACTCTGGTCGTTCCAGCGCCGTGCCCAGCCCCTGGCCGAGGCGATCATCTTCCCAGCCCAATTGTCGCTGAGCCACTGGATTGAGGTGCTCCAGATTCCCCTGACGGTCGATCATCAGCAAGCCGTCATCGATGCTGTCGAGCACCGCTTGCAAGCGTTGCTGGCCGGCGAGCAATTCATCGACGTTGGTCGCCTGATGCTCGCGCAGTGCCTCAGCCATCAGGCCGAAGCGTTTGGTCAGCTGATTCATTTCCATCGCTGACGAAATAGGCAGGGTCACTTCAAAATTACCTTGGCCGATATTGTCCGCCGCTTGCGCCAGCGCCTCGATCGGCGCGCCGAAACGCCTGGCAATGCCGTGGGCCGTGATGAAACCGATGATCAGCACCGCTAACCCGACAAATCCAAGCAGACCCGCAATCAACAAGGCACGGTCACGCGCCTCACGCTGTACCGCGTTGATATTGTCCAGTGCATGCTTGTGTTCGGTGATCAGTCCGTTGCGCAATGTGTTGAAGCGCTCCCGGAAGTCAGCGCTGCTGCTCATCGAGCTGGCCGGGTCACGGGACAAATCGAATGCTTCCAGAAAGCTCAGATAATCCGCTTTTGCCCGACTGAAGCCATATAGCCGGCCATCGCCCTCTTGCTCTTGGGCGATGCCTTGGTCCAGCAGCTCGAAGTAATGCTGCTTCGACGCTTCGAACGCCACGGGATCAGGCTTTTCCGCCAGCATGATGATCAGTTGATCACCCAGCGTCTGCCGCAACTTGAGCCCCAGATCCAGGGTGACGAAGTTGCTGCGCACCAAAGCTTCTTGAGTACCGGCCATCTGCATCACGCTGACCAACCCGAGCAGCAACCCGAGCAAAGCCACGGTGATCAGCGCGGAAATGCTCAAGAACAAACGGGTCCGCAACTTCATCGCCAGTTTCATCGTCGGGCGCTCACAGGTTGTACTGCTTGCGCTTGCGATACAGGGTCGAAGCGTCGATGCCGAGGGTTTTCGCCGCCTGATCCAGCGTGCCGGCGGTGGCGAGGACTGCGCCGATGTGGGCCTTTTCCAACTCGTCGAGACTCAACGCCGCACCGACTCTTGGCGCATTGTTGGCAGGTTGCTCGGCCATGCCGAGGTGGCTGATTTCCACGCGCTCCTGCGGGCAGATGATGCTCGCCCGCTCGACCACGTTGCGCAGCTCGCGAATGTTGCCCGGCCAGCGGTAGCCGAGCAGTGCCTCACGAGCTTCGTCGCTGAAGCCCCTTGCCGGGCGTGCGTACTCTTTGACGAAGCGCGCGAGGAAGCGATCGGCCAGGGTCAGAATGTCCTCGGCACGTTCACGCAGTGGCGGCAGGTGCAAGGTGATGACGTTCAGGCGATAGAGCAAATCTTCACGGAAGCGACCGTCACGAACCATGTCTTCTAGGTTGAGGTTGGTTGCCGCCAGAATGCGCACGTCAGCGCGACGGGTCACCGGATCGCCCACACGCTCATATTCCTTGTCCTGAATGAAGCGCAGCAACTTTGGCTGCAATGTCAGAGGAAAATCGCCGATCTCGTCGAGAAAAAGCGTACCGCCGTCCGCTTGATTAACCCGACCCAGCGTACTTTCGCTGGCACCGGTAAACGCACCGCGACTGTGACCGAACAGCTCGCTTTCCATCAATTCCGCCGTCAGCGACGGGCAGTTAATGGTCACGCAGGATTTCTTCTCGCGCTTGCTCCAACCATGAATCGCTCGGGCCAGCTCACCTTTACCGGTGCCGGACTCGCCGAGAATAAGAATGTTGGCGTCAGTGCTGGCAACCTGGCGGGCCGTCTCCAATACCACTTTCATCGCCGGGCTGTGGGAATCGAGACCGTCCTTCGGTTTGCGTATCTCGCCTTCAAGCGCTTCAAGACGCGCGGACAATTGGCGCACTTCCAGTTGCTTGGCGGTGGCCAGACGCAGTTGATCCGGGCTGCATGGCTTGACCAGATAATCGGCAGCACCGGCCTGGATCGCATCGACGGCAGTGTCGACGGCCGAATGCGCGGTCACAATCACCACGCGCATCCACGGCGCTTGGATGCGCATCTGCGCCAATACGTCGAGGCCATTGTCTTCACCCAAACGCAAATCAAGGAAGCACAGATCGAAGACCTGACGCTGCAACAGCGCCTCAGCCTGGGCCGCGCTGTTGGCGGTGGCCACCGTATAGCCCTCGTCTTCGAGGCAATAACGGAAAGTACGCAGGATGGCGGATTCGTCGTCCACCAGCAGAATGCGGCCTTGATGCTCAGTGGCAGATTCCATTTTTCCTACGCTCCATAGTGATTGGTCTTGGGTTAGTCCCGGAAAAATCGGGCAAGTTGCATGGTTGATTCTGAACGATGCCAGCCATAGGAGGGTAGCTCTCTCCTGCCATTACGGCCAATACGTTGATTTTGTTGGTTTTTTAAACAAACGCCGATTTGCAGGGCATTCCCTGCGTACTTTTCTGACATCTGCGCCCTGCTCTCAATTCCATAAGAATGAAATCTCCTACGAAAAAATCGTGCATTGCGCACGATCCCAGATGACCCATCGTGCAGGATGCGTCGCGGACGTTTTTCATCATGCTTACAAGTTATTGATTTTATTGAATATTTTTCAAATAAAAAACTGGCATGCAGGCTGCAATACCTCACTCATCCCGGGCAGATCAGAACTGCCCCAACCGAATAAGAGTGAGGAACCCAGGATGACTCGCCAACGTGCCGCCCAAGTGCGTATCTCGCCACTGCACATCCAGCAAGGTCTGTTCGGCGTACTTGCGCTGTTGATCACCCTGATTGCCTGCCAGCAATACCTGAGCTGGGAAAACAGCCAGCGCCCAGAGCCGTTGATCTCGATGCAGCATGCGACACAAGTGCACTTCAGCGCCGTCAGCAGCAACCATACCGAGACCACCTCGATGCGCATGATGGACGTCGATCAAGTGCAACCACAGGATCAAATGCCACGTGAAGAGCGCTGGGTTTTCTAATTGATTGAACAGATTCAGACGCAACGCGTCGGAACACGTAACACCCCCAAATAGAGAAGTAAGGAGAATCACCATGTTGAGCTGGGCAATTACATTCTTGATCATTGCCATCATCGCTGCAGTACTGGGCTTCGGTGGTATCGCGGGCACCGCCACGGGTATCGCCAAGATTCTGTTTGTCGTGTTCCTGGTGAT
The DNA here is from genome assembly GCF_013363935.1 of Pseudomonas sp. 43A. NCBI lineage: Bacteria > Pseudomonadati > Pseudomonadota > Gammaproteobacteria > Pseudomonadales > Pseudomonadaceae > Pseudomonas > Pseudomonas sp. 43A. The sequence continues at coordinate 290,257 of NZ_CP054880.1, read as the reverse complement.
GTTCATCGCTTCCTTCTTCTTTGGCCGTCGCGGCCGAGGTTAACGATGAGTGCGTTAAAGACACTGGCAGCCGCCCTGCTTCTGGGCGGTAGTGCCATGGCGATGGCGGCCAATGACGGCCAGACGCGGGTCAACGAACTCCTCAGTTCCGACCCGCAATATCGGGAAACCTGGGAAGGCGTGGTAAAGAAGGAAGAACGCCTGCCGGAATGGGTGATGAACCTGTCCGGAACGCCTGACCAGCAGATGAATGCCGTGACTGAAGATGGCGATCAATATCTGGTTGGACCGCTCTGCGAATCTGCGGACAAATGCCTCAACCACCGCTTGATCGTCGCCTTCAGTTTCGACAAGAAAGACGCTTACGCCATGCTCGTCGATGTGCCCGAAGGATTGCCGGCCGACAAGTCGCCAACGCGACATGCCACCTACCGCTTCCTCGGCAAACCCGATCAGGGCATGCAGGATCTTTTGATGGAAACCCTGAAAAAAGATCCGAAGTGGTACTGATTCGAACATGAAGGCAGCAGCCCTGCTGCCTTCCATTGCGCCCACCTGAGGAAGGCAGGCGCATGACCAAGGGGCCGGGATGTTCTGACTGTTGCAGGGTCGGAGTGACCTACGGGTACAGGGAGTGCCTGCGCGAGGGCCGGGTCAGGGTAAAAGCTGCGCCGCAGGTTCGCCGACCCACAGTGGCTCGACGGACTTGCGCTGAGCTTTCAATCAGACAAAACGTTGATCCAGAGCCTTCAGCTCGTTCCTTTTATCGCTGACACTGCGCGTGAAAACATTACGCGGTGTTTCCTGGCGACCGTATATCGACAAAAAGACCGTTTAAACAGTAGGACTTCTAGTCTTCCAACGTAGGCTTTTTCCTAAGTTTTTAGTCGATTTTTCTTGCTCAAAAAACAACCAATCTGCGCTGTGATGTCCGGTTCACGGCACTTATGCCGGCCGAAATGTCACAATCGAACCGGTTGGGACGCCAGTTTCATTAAAAAAAACTCATGCCGATTCGGCATAGGGTAGGCGTTTACGGCATTAGACGGCGCAACCTTGCATCGGAATAGTTGCGCCTTTTTTCGCCTGCCGAAGAGCTGCAAATACGCGCTTCGGGGCACCTTATACGGAGGCAGATGCACAGACTTTTCCGCTAAAGAGCGTTCCAGTTCCTGCATGTGCCTGAGTCAAACGCAAGTAAGGGTAAAGATAATGAAGAAGGCAAAAATTAGCCTCGCCTGGCAGATCCTCATCGGTCTGGTTTTGGGTATTGCAATTGGTGCGTTGCTCAACCATTTCAGTGCCGAAAAAGCCTGGTGGATCAGCAACGTCTTGCAACCGGCAGGCGATATCTTTATCCGTCTGATCAAGATGATCGTGATACCGATTGTCATCTCTTCCCTGATTGTCGGCATTGCCGGCGTGGGCGACGCCAAGAAGCTGGGGCGTATCGGCCTGAAGACGATCATCTATTTCGAAATCGTCACCACCATCGCCATCGTCGTCGGTCTGGTATTGGCCAACCTGTTCCATCCAGGTACCGGCATCGACATGAGCACCTTGGGTACGGTGGACATTTCCAAGTACCAGGCGACTGCCGCCGAAGTACAGCATGAACACGCGTTCATCGAGACCATCCTCAACCTGATCCCGTCGAATATCTTCGCGGCCATGGCCCGCGGCGAAATGCTGCCGATCATCTTCTTCTCCGTGCTGTTCGGTCTCGGCCTGTCGAGCCTGCAGTCAGACTTGCGCGAGCCGCTGGTGAAGATGTTCCAGGGCGTCTCGGAAAGCATGTTCAAAGTCACCCACATGATCATGAACTATGCGCCGATCGGCGTATTCGCCCTGATCGCGGTGACCGTCGCCAACTTCGGCTTCGCCTCGCTGCTGCCGCTGGCGAAACTGGTGATCCTGGTTTACGTCGCCATCGCCTTCTTCGCCTTCGTGGTACTGGGCCTGATCGCCAAGCTGTTCGGTTTCTCGGTGATCAAGCTGATGCGCATCTTCAAGGATGAGCTGGTGCTGGCCTACTCCACCGCTTCTTCGGAAACCGTGCTGCCGCGCGTGATCGAGAAGATGGAAGCCTACGGCGCACCGAAAGCCATCTGCAGCTTCGTGGTACCGACCGGTTACTCGTTCAACCTCGACGGTTCGACCCTGTACCAGTCGATCGCCGCGATCTTCATTGCTCAGCTGTATGGCATCGACCTGTCGATCAGCCAGCAATTGCTGCTGGTCCTGACCCTGATGGTCACCTCCAAAGGCATCGCCGGTGTACCGGGTGTGTCCTTCGTGGTGCTGCTGGCCACTCTGGGCAGCGTGGGTATTCCGCTGGAAGGCCTGGCGTTCATCGCCGGTGTCGACCGCATCATGGACATGGCGCGTACCGCTCTGAACGTGATTGGTAACGCCCTGGCCGTTTTGGTTATCGCACGCTGGGAAGGCATGTACGACGACGCCAAGGGCCAGCGCTACTGGAACTCCCTGCCGCACTGGCGCAGCAAGGAAAAACTGCCGGCTGGCGAAATCTCCAAGCCGTAATGCAAAACCCTGTGGGAGCGAGCTTGCTCGCGAAGAGGCCGGTACATTCAACAATTATGTTGATTGACACACCGCCTTCGCGAGCAAGCTCGCTCCCACAGTAATTGATGCAAGGCTTACCAACGAACCCCGGAGAAATCCGGGGTTTGTCGTTTCTGGCGACCCCGCTATCATTCGCCGCATTCTTCGGGGGATTTGACTGATGCTTAATGGCCTGTGGCTTGGCTTCTTCATCGTGGCAGCCGTGTCGGCGCTGGCGCAGTGGCTGATCGGCGGCAACGCCGGGATCTTCGCGGCGATGGTGGAAAGCATTTTCGCCATGGCCAAGCTTTCGGTCGAAGTCATGGTGCTGCTGTTTGGCACCCTCACCCTGTGGCTGGGCTTTCTGCGCATTGCCGAGAAGGCCGGGATCGTCGAGTGGCTGGCCAAGGTGCTCGGCCCGCTGTTCCTGCGGCTGATGCCGGAAGTCCCACCCGGCCACCCTGCCCTTGGCCTGATCACTTTGAACTTCGCCGCCAACGGCCTCGGTCTGGACAATGCTGCGACGCCCATCGGCCTGAAAGCCATGAAGGCGCTGCAAGAGCTCAATCCCAGTGCCACCATCGCCAGTAACGCGCAAATCCTCTTCCTGGTGCTCAACGCCTCCTCCCTGACCCTGCTGCCGGTGACGATCTTCATGTACCGCGCCCAGCAAGGCGCGCCGGATCCGACGCTGGTGTTCCTGCCGATCCTGCTGGCGACCAGTTGCTCGACGATCGTCGGCTTCCTCTCGGTGGCGTTCATGCAGCGGCTGCGGATCTGGGATCCGGTGGTGTTGGCTTATCTGATTCCCGGCGCGCTGATTCTCGGTGGCTTTATGGCGCTGCTCGGCACGCTTTCAGCGACGGCTTTGGCGGGATTGTCGTCGATCCTCGGCAATCTCACGCTGTTCGGGTTGATCATGCTGTTCTTGCTGATCGGCGCGTTAAGGAAAGTGAAGGTTTACGAGGCGTTCGTTGAAGGCGCCAAAGAAGGCTTCGACGTCGCGAAAAATCTGCTGCCGTATCTGGTGGCGATGCTCTGCGCGGTGGGCGTACTGCGTGCGTCCGGGGCGCTGGACTTTGGACTGGACGGGATTCGCCATCTGGTCGAGTGGGCCGGTTGGGACACGCGGTTTGTCGATGCATTGCCGACGGCGATGGTCAAACCGTTCTCTGGCAGCGCGGCGCGGGCGATGTTGATCGAGACGATGCAGACCTCGGGCGTCGACAGTTTCCCGGCGCTGGTCGCGGCGACGGTGCAGGGTAGTACTGAAACGACGTTCTACGTACTGGCGGTGTATTTCGGCGCGGTGGGGATTCAGCGCGCGCGGCATGCGGTGGGGTGTGCGTTGCTGGCGGAGTTTGCTGGCGTGGTTGGCGCCATTGCCGTCTGCTACTGGTTCTTCGGCTAAACACAAATCCAAACTGTAGGAGTGAGCCTGCTCGCGATAGCTGGCGGACAGTCACCAATGATGGTGGCTTATAGACCGCTATCGCGAGCAGGCTCACTCCTACATGGATTGTGGTGAATCAGCGCCTTTGGGGGGCGAGTTTCTGGCCTTGGTCCACGGCCCACGCAACGACCTTCGCGGTCAGGCGATCACTGGCCTGACCAAATCCCGCAACCACCGCTGGCACCTGCACATCGCCCAACGGCTGGCGCTCTTCAAAGCGGCGACTGGCGAGAATGCGCTGGTCATAGCCACGCACCAGCAACGCATCAACCCGCACCACGACGCTGGCCTGCGTGCCCTGATATTCAGTCTGAAACGCCTGCAAATTCCCGCCCAATTCCAGATCCGCAGCAAAGTTGCTGTCATCGGTACTGAGCAACGTCACCCGACCATCACGCGCAAACCCATCCAGCAGACGATTACGCACCAGCACCGGCGCCGGATCGCTCCAGCGCGAGCCCTTGTAGCTGCTGATCACATCACCCTGCGGAATGACCGCAATCGTCGGCCGGTTCAACGCCTCACTGGCCTGCAACTTGTTCAGCCGCAACGACCAATGCTGCGTCGCCACTGAACTGGCCGAGGCGGGCGCCTGTGCGGCCGGCAGGCGATAGACATCCGACGGCTCGGGCTGCGGCAGAATCGAACAGGCGCTGATCAGCGTGAAGCCGGCGAGGAGGGCAAGTCGAGTCAGCTTCATGGCGTGAATTCCTTGTTCTTGTCACGGCCCAGCAGGTAGCCGCTGGGGTTGGCCTCAAGGCGTTGCGAGATGGCGCGCAGCGAGGTCAGCGTCTCGCGCAGTTCGCGGATCGCCGGGGCCAGGCCATTGAGGCCCTGCATGCCGTTGTCGAGGGAGTTTTCGTTTTTGCTCAGCAACGTGCTGATGGTGGTCGTGCTTTGTTCCAGCGACTTCATCGCTTGCTCGGCACTGCCCAGCGCCTGCTTGCCCTGATCGTTGATCAAGCCGTTGGCGTTGCGCATCAGCAGCGAGGTCTGTTCGAGCATGCTGCCGGCCTGTTTGCCGACCGTCGCCAGTTGCTGCATGGCCTGTTTGATGTCACCGCGCTGATCGTTGATGGTGCCGGTGGTCTGCTCCAGATGGGCGAGGGTTTTGCTCACGCGCTCGACGTTCTCGGCAGAGAACATCTGATTGGCGTTCTGCAGCAGCGCGGTGATGCCGGTCATCAAGTCGTTGGAGTCATTGAGCAAGCGCGAAATAGGCGAGGGCGAGGCGACAATGGTCGGCAGATTACCGTCACGCCCACGCAGTTTCGGGCTCTCGGGCGTGCCGCCGCTGAGCTGGATAATCGACGTACCGGTGATCCCGGCCAGCGCCAGTTTGGCCTGGGTGTCTTCCTTGACTGGCGTGTCCCCGGCCAGACGAATCCGCGCCAGCACCCGCCGTGGATCCTTTGGATCAAGGCGCAGGTTGATCACATCGCCAACCTTGATCCCGCTGTACTGCACCGGGCTGCCCTTGGACAGGCCGCTGACTGCCTCGCTGAAGACAATTTCGTAATCCTTGAACTCGGTATCGACGCTGGACTTTGCCAGGAACAGACCGAAGAGCAGGGCACCTGCCACCACAATCACGGTGAACAGGCCGATCAACACATGATGCGCTCGGGTTTCCATGTCAGACCTCGTTGAGCAATTTGGCGGCGTCCAGCGCCGAGCGGCCGCGCGGGCCGTGGAAGTATTCGTGAATCCACGCGTCGTCGGTTTCGGAAACGACGTCGATGGGTCCTGCGACCAGGACTTTTTTCTGCGCGAGCACCGCCACACGGTCGGTGATGGTGTAGAGCGTGTCGAGATCGTGGGTCACCAGAAACACGCTGAGGCCGAGTGCATCGCGCAGGGTCAGGATCAATTGATCGAACTGCGCCGCGCCAATCGGATCGAGCCCGGCGGTGGGTTCATCGAGAAACAGAATGTCCGGATCCAGCGCCAAAGCACGGGCCAGAGCGGCGCGCTTGATCATGCCGCCGGACAGCGACGCCGGGTATTTATCCGCCGCCGACAGCGGCAACCCGGCCAGCGCCAGCTTCACCGCCGCCAAGTGCTCGGCGTCGTTGCGGCTGAGGCCGGCGTGTTCGATAAGGGGCAGGGCGACGTTCTCGGTGACGGTCAGCGAGGAGAACAGCGCACCTTTCTGAAACAACACACCAAAACGTCGCTCGACCAGCGAACGTTCATGCTCGGAGAGGCTCGGCAGGTTCTTGCCGAACACTTTGACCATGCCTTCGCTGGGCCGGCGCAACCCGACAATGCTGCGCAACAGCACTGATTTGCCACTGCCGGAGCCGCCGACCACGGCGAGGATTTCGCCTTTGTACAAATCCAGATCGAGGTTCTCGTGCACGCTCTGGCTGCCGAAACGATTGCACAGGCCACGGACTTCGATCACCGCCTCCGAGGGCGCGCGGGGTAGACGACTCACCAGCCCATCTCCATGAAGAACAGCGCGGCCACCGCGTCGAGCACGATCACCACAAAAATCGACTGCACCACGGCGGACGTCGTGTGGGCGCCGACCGACTCAGCGCTACCGCTGACCTTGAAGCCTTCCAGGCAACCAATCGCGGCGATGATGAAGGCGAAGATTGGCGCCTTCACCAAGCCGACCAGAAAGTGCTGAACGCCGATGTCCGACTGCAACAACGTCAGGAACATCGCCGGCGAGATATCCAGCGACACCGCGCAGACCACGCCGCCACCGATGATTCCGCAGAGCATCGCCAGAAACGTCAGCATCGGCAGCGCCACCAGCATTGCCAGCACGCGCGGCACCACCAACAGCTCCATCGGGTCGAGGCCGAGGGTGCGGATCGCGTCGATTTCTTCGTTGGCCTTCATCGAGCCGATTTGCGCGGTGAAGGCACTGGCGGTGCGCCCGGCCATGAGGATCGCCGTGAGCAGCACACCAAATTCGCGCAGGAACGAGAAGCCCACCAGGTCCACAGTAAAAATCGTCGCGCCGAAACTGGCCAGCACCGTCGCCCCGAGAAATGCCACCACTGCGCCGACCAGAAAGGTCAGCAGCGCCACGATGGGTGCAGCGTCGAGGCCGGTCTGTTCGATGTGCGCGATCATTGGAGTGATGCGCCAGCGCTTGGGCCGGAACAGGCTGCGAGCGATGGTTTCCATGATCAGGCCGACGAAGCCGAGCAGTTGCAAGGTGTCTTGCCAGACGGTGTCGACGGCGCGACCAATACGCGTCAGCAACTGCACGCTGACGCTGATTTCCGGCTCCTTGATCGGCACGCAGAAGTCGGTCATCGAGCAGTACACGGTTTGCAGCAGCGCGCGGTCGGCGGAGGTCAGGGTGCAGTCAGGGTGTTCGGCGGATTTGCCGAGGCGCTCGGAACCGAGCAGTTCGACCAGCAACGAAGCGCCAGCGGTGTCGAGGGCGCCGAGGCTGTTGAGATCGATCGGGGTGTTGCCATCGTACTGGCCGTGGAGCTTTTCGCTCAGTTGCTTGAGCTCGGCGTAATGGGCAAGCGTCCAGTCCCCCGTGACCCGCAGGCGGGCAGGGGTTATCGACGTGTCCAGTTGGGCATTACCGCTGATCGAGCTGCTGGTCATAAGCTCCGTGCTTGTTCGGCCTTTATGCGAACTAACGTAATAGCACGAACCGGGTTACTTTTCTTTGATCGCTGTGCTGTCTGTAACTTCGAAGCGCAGCACGCCGATCACCTGGCCGTCTTCGGTCAGCACGCGCACTTGCCATTTGCCCGCCGGGTTGCCGGGGAAGTTCTGCTTGTGCGTCCACGCGCGGTAGCCTTCCTTGCGCCCGCCGTGGATGTCGAGGGCGATGCGGTCGACCTCTTTGCCATTGAACTGCCAGACGTGATAAATCCGCTCATCGAGCCCGCGCGGCGCATTGATCGCGGTGTAGGCGTAGAGGCCATCGCCACGAATCTGCTCGGCGCTGACCGTGTCGAGGCTCGCGCCGGGGGTGCGGTCCTGCATTTGCGTGCTGATCGCCACGTCGGTCATCCACAGCGTCGCCGGCGGCACCCACGAGCGCAGCGCCCAACCGACGCCGCCAATACCAACGGTAATACACAGGATCGCCAAGGCATTGCGCACCGTGCGGATCGGGAAGATCGACGCCAGGCTCGGGAACGACAACAGCACGGCAATGCCCAGCGCCCATTTGAAGCTCTGCGCGGTGGTCAGGTGCATGATCACCGGCAACGCGGTGAGCAGGGCGGCGAACAGGGTCAGAGTGTGCAACGCAAGAAATGCCCAGCGCCGTGGCGCCAGCCATTTGTAATAGAGCGGATCGACGATGGAAATCAGGGCGGCAACGCTGAGCAGGCCGGTGAAAAACAGCTGGCCACTGTTCCACGTCGTGGTGATGAAGAAGAACGGCAGAACGAAAAACAGGCTTTCCTGATGAATCATCTGCGTCGCGTAACGCAACAGCGGCTGGGGAATCTCGCGTTTGAACACGCGGGTGAAGAGGCCGGTGAGGGTGTTTTCCAGCATCAGCCAGATCCAGCTGAGCAGCATGATCACGGTGATCCAGCTCGCCAGCCCTTGCTGACGATCGACCATGATGAAACTGCCGACCCCGGAGATGAACCCGCCAAGCGCAATGACCCCGGGATAGCGCTTCATCAGTTCGAGAATGCGCTGGATCAGGAGCTGTATTTTTGGCATTTGGGCGGTTCACGACTTGAAGGGAAAAAACCTCGACAGAGTAGCGCCCGTCGGGCGCTGTGGCGAGGCTGCCGGTCACTTAAAACCAACACATTCCCCTGTAGGAGTGAGCCTGCTCGCGATAGCGGTCGTTCAGTCACTATCTCTTCGTCTGGTAGACCGCTATCGCGAGCAGGCTCACTCCTACAGGGTTAGTGTTCGGCGGGTTTTCGCCGGCGGTGCAAACGCCAGCCGATCAGGATCAGCAACACCAGGCCCAAGCCACCCGCACTCAACCACAACACCTGATCATCACTGACCAACGGTTTCTCGATCCGCAGATACCCCGGTTGCAACAGCAACTCACGCATGGCCTTGTTCGCTGCTTCCAGCGTCACCCCTTGCAGCTCCCGCGCCGGGTTGGCAAAACGGCCGTCCTGGTAATCGCCGAGGGCGCTCCAGTAGTAATCCGCCATCGCGCTGTTGCCTTGGACCGCCCAGGCCTGATGGGCGATGGAAGCCTGTTTGATCCGCGCGAAGGTGTCCGGGTCGAGGCCGTTTTTCAGCAGATCAGCCTTGAGGTCTTCCAGCACCTGAATGGCTTCGTCGACGTCATCACGATCCAGATCGGCATTCAGGCTCATGAAACCGACGCCGCCAAACACTTCGCGCTCGGCCCATGGCCCGTAGGACAAACCGTGGTTGAGGCGAATCTGCCGGTACAGCGCCCAGTCGAGGTAATCCTTGAGAATGTCGAAGGTCTGGTCGTACTGATCATCGATCACCGGCTCCGGCACCAGCCAGTGCAGCTTGGCGCTGTCGCCGATAAAGCCACGGGTGAGGGAGCGCTCATGGGCGGCGCTGGTGCTGATGTCTGGCAGTGCACGGTGTTCGCTCGGCTCAACGGCTTCGAGTGCACCCCAGGTACGCTCCAGATAGGCCGGCAGCAGTTTGTCGAGTTCGCCAACGACAATCAGGGTCATGTTGTTCGGCGCGTACCAGGCCTTGCGCACCTTCTCCAGTTGTTCCTGAGTCAGGTGACCGACCTCGGCACGTTGCGGGCATTTCAGGCCCAGTTCGACGGCGAGCTGATTGCTCGCGGTGTGGCCAAGATCCTGACGATCGAGAAAGCGTTGCAGCCGTGTGTAATGGCCGCCATCTTCACGTTCAACCACACGCTTGGCGGCGTTGATGGCGTTGTCGTCGATGCGCGTTTGTGTGAGCAGAGCGAGCAGGAGGTCGAGCACTTTGCGCTGGTTTTTCGCCGGGGCCTCGATGACGAACGTGGTGTCGGCGTTACTGGTGAAGGCATTCCAGTCACCGCCCAGTGCTTGCATGCGTTCTTCCAGGCCCCCTTCGCCAGTGGCATCGATGCCGCTGAACAGCAGGTGTTCGAGCAGGTGCGGCAGCTCTTTTTCAGCGCAATCGAAATCATCGAGGCCAACGCCAACCACCAAGCGGATCGCCACGTGCCCACGTTCGGTGCCGGGCTTGAGCATCAGTTGCAAACCATTGGGCAGCGCATAGCCTTCGACCTGAAAACGATCCAGGGCGAAGGAGGGCAGGGAACCGAGCAACAGACAGGCGAACAACAGGCAACGCATAACAGGCTTCCATACGGCTGATTTGGAGATCCGTGTCGTCAGTCAGGGCCCCATCGCGAGCAGGCTCACTCCTGCATTTGGAATGCGTCCCCCTGCAGGAGTGAGCCTGCTCGCGATAGCGGCCTGAAGGCTGAATCAATGTAACTGACTAAACCCAGCCCCAGACGTTCAAGGCGAATGCGTAATGTCGGCAATATCATCCGCCGCCAGCGCTCCGGTGTCCGCCGTTTCCAGCACCACATACGCACTGCCGCAAAACAGTGAGTTCAAGCGTTTCATGTCGGCAATCAACTCCAGGTGCAGCGAACTGGTCTCGATACTCTGCACGATCTTGCGTTGCAAACGGCTGACATGCGCATGGGCCAACCGCCGTTCCTGCGCGCGAAAGCGGCGTTTCTCGCGGAGCAACTGCCGGGCACTTTCGCGGTCGCCGCTGAGGAATACCGAAAGGCCCAAACGCAGGTTGGAAATCAGTTGCTGCTGCAATCCGGCCAGATCCTCCAGACCTTCTTCAGAAAACGAGCGGCGCTGCGAGGTCTTCTGTTGCTGGATCTTGCGCAGCATGCGTTCGATCAGGTCGGCGGCCAATTTGAGGTTGATCGCCAGCTCGATGATCTCGGCCCAGCGCCGACTGTCCTGCTCGCCGAGGTCTTCGCGGGGCATCTGCGCCAGGTACAGCTTGATCGCGCTGTACAGCGCTTCGACGTCATCGGTCAGCCGACGCATTTCCTGGGTGACGGCGGTCTGCTTGCCGCGCAGTACATCGAGGGTGGCATCGAGCATGTTGTCGAGCAGATCGCCCATGCGCAGGGTTTCCCGGGCGGCGTTGGCCAACGCCAGACTCGGCGTCACCAGCGCCGTCGCGTCGAGGTGACGCGGTTTGGCGGTGCCGTTGACCTCCGGACGTTCCGGCAGCAGCCACGCGCAGAGTCGCGCCATCGGGCCAACGCTAGGCAGCAGAATCAGGCAGCGCGCGGTGTTGTAGAGCAAGTGGAAGCCGATGACCATTTCCTGCGGGCTGAAATCGAGGCTGTCGATCCAGTGCACCAGCGGGTCGAGCACCGGGATGATCAGCAACAGGCCAATGAGTTTGTACAACAGACTGCCCAACGCCACTTGCCGGCCGGCGGCGTTCTGCATGCTGGTGCTCATAAAGGCGAGAATGCCGCTGCCGATGTTGGCGCCGATCACCAGACCGATTGCCACTGGAAGACTGATCACGCTGGCGCCGGCCAGGGTTGCAGTGAGCAAAACGGCAGCGAGGCTGGAGTAGGAAATCATCGCGAACAACGCGCCAACCAAGGCGTCGAGGAGGATATCGCCGGTCAGCGAGGCGAAAATCACCTTCACCCCTTGCGCATGGGTGATCGGCGCGGCGGCCTCAACGATCAATTGCAGCGCCAAAATGATCAGCCCCAGCCCGATGGCCACCCGGCCCATCTGCCCAAGGCGCGTCTGTTTGCGCGACAGAAAGAAAATCACCCCAAGGAAAATCAGCAGCGGCGACAACCACGACAGGTCGAACGTCAACACCCGCGCCATCAGCGCAGTACCGACGTCGGCGCCGAGCATGGTCGCCAGTGCCGGAGTCAGCGCCATCAGGCCCTGGCCGACGAAAGAGGTCACGAGCATGGCGGTGGCGTTGCTGCTCTGCACCATCGCAGTGACGACAATACCAGCGACAAAGGCCAGCCAGCGCTTGGACATGTTCTGGCCGATCACATGGCGCAGGTTGGTGCCGTACACCCGCAGGATGCCGGTTCGGACGATGTGCGTGCCCCAGATCAGCAGGGCGACGGCGGAAAGCAGATTGAGCAGGGTGAGCATGCAGACCCCCTGTAGTAGCAGCGCCCCAGAGGGGCAAGTGGACGGTACCGCGCGGTTTCTACGTTTTTGATACTTAAGCTGTAGTTGGCTAACGGTCTGGGCGCCAGCATTGCACAGCTAAAGTGTCGATTGAAACAAAAGTGTCATGAAAAGCGCTTCATACACCCCCTTTAAATCAACGCCGTCTCCTGTGGGAGCTGGCTTGCCAGCGATGGCGTCGGCACAACCAACATTGATGTCGCCTGACACTCCGCTATCGCTGGCAAGCCAGCTCCCACAAGGTCCGCAGTGACTGAATGTTGCACAAACAAATGTGGGAGCGAGCTTGCTCGCGAAAGCGGTGGGCCAGCCAACATTTCTGTCGACTGACACGAAGCCTTCGCGAGCAAGCTCGCTCCCACAGGGGATATTGCGTGCGTCTGGATTACCGGGTTACTGGCCCGGAATGTCCTTGCGCAGTTTCACCGGGTCTTGCTGCTGTCTCTTCTTGGCCATTGCGCCGCGTAGCTTGATGTTGATCGCTTCCACCGCCAGCGAGAACGCCATGGCGAAGTAGACATAGCCCTTCGGCACATGCACATCGAACGACTCGGCAATCAGTACCGTACCGACCACCAGAAGGAACGACAGCGCCAGCATCTTCAACGACGGGTGCTTGTCGATGAACTCGCTGATCTTGCCCGACGCCAGCATCATCACCAGCACCGCTACGACGATCGCCGCGACCATCACCGGCACGTGGGAAACCATGCCCACTGCGGTGATCACCGAGTCCAGCGAGAAGACGATGTCGATGATCGCAATCTGGATGATGGTGTAGAGGAAGTTGCCGCCCTTGCCACCCGGGGTTTCGTCGCTTTCGTCTTCGCCTTCCAGCGCGTGGTACATCTCTTGCGAGCTCTTCCACAGCAGGAACAGACCACCGAAGAACAGAATCAGGTCACGGCCGGAAATGCCTTGGCCAAACACTTCGAACAGGTCGGCAGTAAGGCGCATGACCCAAGTGATCGACAGCAGCAACAGGATGCGGGTGATCATGGCCAGGCCAAGACCGAAGATCCGGGTGCGCTGCTGCATGTGCTTGGGCATGCGGCTGACCAGGATCGAAATCATGATGATGTTATCGATGCCGAGGACGATTTCCAGGGCGGTCAGGGTGAAGAAGGCAACCCAGATTTCGGGGTTGGTCAGCCATTCCATGTGTATTCCTTTGAGCAATTGTTAAACCGAAAAAGGTCCGGGCTTCAAACCGCGAAGCCAGGACCCGAAACGGTGAGTCTTGGGCTTATAGAGTGCTGAACACCGGGAAAGTCCCCAACAGCAGTGCAGCAATCAGGATGCAGATACAAACCAGGATCGCCCATTTCAGGGTGAAACGCTGGTGGTCACCGAAATCGATGCCAGCCAGGGCCACCAACAGATACGTCGATGGCACCAGCGGGCTCAGCAAGTGGACGGGCTGACCGACGATCGAGGCACGGGCCATTTCCACTGCGGTGATCCCATAGTGGCTGGCCGCTTCGGCCAACACCGGCAACACGCCATAGTAAAACGCATCGTTGGACATGAAGAAGGTGAACGGCATGCTCACCAGCGCCGTGATCACGGCCAGGTATGGGCCGAGGAAATCCGGAATCACCGCCAACAGGCTCTTCGACATCGCATCGACCATGCCGGTGCCGCTCAGGATACCGGTGAAGATACCCGCCGCAAAGATCAGCCCGACCACTGCCAGCACGCTACCGGCGTGAGCCGCGACGCGATCCTTCTGCATCTGCAGGCAAGGGTAGTTGACGATCATGGCAATACTGAACGCGACCATGAACAGCACCGGCAAAGGCAGCAGGCCAGCAATCAGGGTGCACATCAGGCCGAAGGTCAGGGCGCCGTTGAACCAGATCAGTTTTGGACGGCGGGCATCCGGGAACTGCGACACGCTGATTTCGCTGTGATCGATATCATCGCCAACCAGATGCAGCTCACCCAGACGCGCACGCTCACGTTTACCGTAGAAGTAGGCGATGACCAGGATCGCCACCACACCCGCGGCCATGGCCGGAATCATCGGCACGAAAATATCCGACGGGTCGACATGCAACGCACTCGCCGCACGGGCAGTCGGGCCGCCCCACGGGGTCATGTTCATCACGCCACCGGCGAGGATGATCAGGCCGGCCATAATTCGCGGGCTCATGCCGATGCGGCTGTACAGCGGCAGCATGGCGGCCACGCAGATCATGTAAGTGGTCGCGCCGTCACCATCGAGGGAAACGACGAGCGCCAGTACGGCGGTGCCGACCGAAACCTTCAGCGGATCACCCTTGACCAGTTTGAGGATCTTGCGCACGGCCGGGTCAAACAGGCCGGAGTCGATCATCAGGGCGAAATAGAGAATGGCGAACATCAGCATCACGCCAGTCGGCGCCAGCTTGGTGATGCCTTCGAGCATCATCGGGCCGATCTTCGGCGCGAAACCACCGAACAGGGCGAAGACGATCGGGATGATGATCAGAGCGATCAGCGCGGACAGGCGCTTGGTCATGATCAGGAACATGAACGTGATGACCATGGCGAAGCCAAGGAAAGTCAGCATGGGAATACTCCAGGCGTAGCGCGGCTAGTTGAGTGAGCGGATCGGGCGGGATCAGCGCAGAACGGGAAGCACGAGACGTACGGGCGGAGTGACAGCGAAGAGGCGGGTTACAGAGGACATCAGAATCACCATTGTTGTTGTTAATTGGGCCGTTCGTGCGAGGTATCACACGCGTTGGCCAACCGGTCTGTCGCCGGAAGTGGAGGCGATGCTAATCGGGGAAGCTTTCAGCTACCTTTCGCTGAAGAAAGCTTTGGGTGAACGGTCAACCGGTCGTCGGATGCGAACTAAAGTCAATGAACACAGGAAAGAGGGCTTTGACCATGAGCGAAATGCACAGTGGCGGCTGCCATTGCGGACACATTCGTTACCAGTTCAGCGGGGCGTTGCAGGATATCGCCCATTGCCATTGTTCGATTTGTCGCCGAGTCAGCGGCGGCATCGTCACGACCTGGATCACGGTGCCGGCGGCGAATTTTCAATGGCTGGCGCAGAGTCCGGCGCGTTATGACTCGTCGGCCAGTTGCGCTCGGTTCTTCTGCCCGAACTGCGGCGCGCAACTGGCGCTGGTGACATTGCTCAGGCCCGAGAGCATCGACGTGACCATCGCTACCCTTGACCAGCCCGAACTGGCGCCGGCTGAGCGGCATATCTGGACTGACAGCCAGTTACCCTGGCTGCATCTGGATGAGCAACTGCCGAGCGAATCCGAAGAAACGATCTGATCAGAAAACAGACAGATTCAGCGGTCGCATCGCGCCCATCCATATCGCGTGTTCGGTGTGGTCGAGCAAATCATCCCCAGTGTCCGGGTGCAGAAACACCACCAGGCCTTTGCGATTGAGTGCCAGCCACGGCAGCACCTCGCCGATCAACTCAGGGCCGAAGGCCAATTGGCAGCTCCAGTCCGGATGCGGCCCGACCGGGCGCTCATGGACGCGGCCCATTTTCAGAGCAAACAATTGCGCGGCCTGCTCGCACAAGGCCCGCGCCTGCTCGATGGTCCTGGCGTCGAAATAGACATGGGCGTGATAACCCTTGATCGCTTGCATCTAAAAGCCTCTGAATCGGTTCGAACCCTCGGCGTCGCCCGTATGTCACACGCCATACAAGGGATAAGAAAAGGGATCAGCCATGAAAAATGCCGAAACCCCGGCGGTAAAAGTGGTGCTCTATGGTGCCATGAGTAGCCTGGGCAGCGCGTTGATGGCTGAATTGCTGCGTCGTCAGCATGAAGTCATTGCCATTCTCGACGATCTCACCGCGCTCGCGCCGCGTCCCGGACTACGCACCAAGAGCGGCGACCTGTTCGATTCCGAGCGGGTCAATCAAAGTGTGGCCGGCAGTTCGGTGGTCATCTGCTTATTGGATGCGCCGGGTTTGCCATTCAGCAGCGATCACGTTGAGCGCTCTGTCGTACTCGGCCCTGTCGAGCAAGTGCTGGCCGTCGACGCATTGGTCGATGGACTGCAAGCCGCCAACGTTTCGCGGCTGTTTCTGGTGGGCGATTTTGCCGTACTTGATGAGCCGGATGTCGATGATCGCCTGCAACGTCATGCCGCCGAAGAAATCCTTGAAGCCGTGCAAAGCAGCCCGCTGCACTGGACGCTGGTCAATGCTCCGCACGGCGTGGCCGGGCTGACGATTGAGCATTTCAGTCAGGTCGGCGGCAATCTCGAGCCGGGTCTGGCCGAACCGTTGGAGCGTCTGAATCGGGTGGCGGTGGGGATTGCTGATGAGTTGCGGCTGAATCTGCATGTGGGGCAGCACGTGAATTTCGTCGCGACCAGCGAATAGGCCTCTACACAGCGATGGAGGGCAGTGCGAGCCCATTGAGGGATTGCGCATTGCTCGCCTGCTCCGCCATCAACCAATCGACAAATTGTTGAATCAACGCCCCTCGACGTTTGCGCTGCGGCAACACCACGTAATACCCCAGCCGCGACAGCGTCGTTTCAGCAATCGGCCGGCACAACAAACCCTGTCTCAGCAAGTTATCCACAAGGTGCCGCCAACCGATCGCCACGCCCTGGCCACCAATCGCCGCCTGAATCAACAGCGTGTAATTATCGAAGCGCAACTGCCCGGGCGCTGGCGCAGTGGTGATGCCGAGTTGGCGAAACAGGCCACTCCAGTCAAACCAGTTGCTGCTGTTTTCGCCACGCAGGTGCAGCAATGGAAACTCCAGCAACGCCTGAGCGGGCAAGGGCAGGGCACGGTCCTTGAGCAACTGCGGACTGCACACCGGGAACACTTCTTCGCTGAACAACCAGTGACTCTCGCCCTGCTTGAAACGCCCATCGCCGAACAGAATCGCTACATCGATATCCGTACGCAGCATGTTGTGGTTGCGCTCGCTGGTGACGAGGCTGACATCAACGTGAGGATTGGCTTCATGAAAGCGGTGCAAGCGCGGCATCAACCAATACGCAGCGAAGGCAAAATCGGTGGCAACCTGCAGGACTTCATGTTGCTGTTGCGTGCTGATTGCGCTTAATCCTGCATCGATATTCTGCAAACCGAGGGTAACTTGCTCGAACAGGATCGCGCCGATTTCCGTCAATTCGATGCCTCGGTAGATCCGATCAAACAGACGCGTACCGAGTTGCTCTTCCAGCCGTTTGATCTGCTGACTGATCGCCGGTTGCGTAGTGCCCAGCTCTACCGATGCGGCGGTAAAACTGCGCTGTCGCGCCGCCGCCTCGAAAGCGCGCAACAGGTCGAGCGACAGATCACCCAAGGCTTCATACATAAGCAGTGCTTATCCTAGTCATTGTCCGGCGCGGGCTTTACCGGATACAGCATGGACTTCATGCTCGATCGCAGCAATGTCGCATAAATATTCACTATGGAATGCCGCGATCACATGAAGCGCAAGAATATTCTTTTCATCATGGCCGATCAGATGGCCGCGCCAATGTTGCCGTTCTACGGCCCTTCGCCGATCAAACTGCCGAATCTCTCTCGCCTCGCCGAACAAGGCGTGGTGTTCGACGCCGCTTACTGCAACAGCCCTCTGTGCGCGCCATCGCGTTTTACTCTGGTCAGTGGCCAGTTGCCGAGCAAGATCGGCGCTTATGACAACGCTGCTGATTTCCCCGCCGATGTTCCGACTTACGCCCATTACCTGCGCCGTCTCGGCTACCGCACCGCGTTGTCGGGCAAGATGCATTTCTGTGGCCCCGATCAGCTGCACGGCTACGAAGAACGCCTGACCAGCGATATCTACCCGGCCGATTACGGTTGGGCGGTGAACTGGGATGAGCCGGATGTGCGGCCGAGCTGGTATCACAACATGTCTTCGGTATTACAGGCCGGACCGTGTGTGCGTACCAACCAACTCGATTTCGATGAAGAGGTGGTGTTCAAGGCGCAGCAGTATCTGTTCGATCACATTCGCGAGGATGGCGATCAGCCGTTCTGCCTGACCGTCTCGATGACTCACCCACACGACCCGTACACAATTCCCAGGGCGTTCTGGGATTTGTACGACGATGCCGATATCCCGTTGCCTACAACCCCGGCTCAACATGAACTCGATCCACACTCCCAGCGTCTGCTCAAGGTTTACGACCTGTGGGACAAGCCGCTGCCTGTGGATAAGATTCGCGATGCACGCCGGGCGTACTTCGGCGCGTGCAGCTATATCGATGCTAACGTCGGCAAACTCCTGCAAACGCTGGAAGAAACCGGTCTGATCGACGACACCATCATTGTCTTCTCCGGCGACCACGGCGACATGCTTGGCGAGAAAGGCCTCTGGTACAAAATGCACTGGTACGAAATGGCAGCCCGTGTGCCCCTGTTGATAAGTGCGCCGGGGCAGTTCGATTCAGGCCGCGTCAGCGCTGCCGTTTCGACCGCCGATCTGCTGCCGACATTTGTTGAACTGGCCGGAGGCACGCTGGAACCGAGCTTGCCGCTGGACGGCCGCTCACTGGTATCGCACCTGCAAGGGCAGGGCGGTCATGACGAAGTATTTGGCGAATACATGGCCGAAGGCACCATCAGCCCGTTGATGATGATCCGTCGCGGCGCCTACAAATTTATCTACAGTGAAAGCGACCCTTGCCTACTGTTCGACGTAAGTAACGATCCGTGCGAACTGGAAGAACTCAGCAAATCGCCGCAGCATCGCCAGCTTTTCGACGAATTTCTCGTTGAAGCGCGAGCCAAATGGGATATTCCGGCGATTCACCGAGAGGTCCTCGCCAGCCAGCGCCGCCGGCGTTTTGTTGCCGACGCACTGACCATCGGCAAGCTGAAGAGCTGGGATCACCAGCCACTGGTGGACGCCAGTCAGCAGTACATGCGCAACCACATCGACCTCGATGATCTGGAGCGCAAAGCACGTTATCCACAACCCTGCCAAAACCAATAATGTTAAGGGGAAGTCCATGCGTAAGTTATCCACAGTAGTGACGATTGGCCTGCTCGCGGTAAGCAGCGCTTCGGCCTTCGCCGAGCAGAGTTGCGACACGGTGAAGATGGCCGACCCGGGCTGGAGCGACATCGCCGCGACCAACGCCATCACCGGGTTTCTGCTGGACGGCATGGGCTACAAGGCCAAGGTCGACACCCTTGCGGTGCCGATCACCTTTGGCGGTTTGAAGGACGGTCAAGTGGATGTGTTCCTCGGCAACTGGATGCCGGCGCAGCAGGGCTTCTACGACAAGTTCGTCGCCACCGGTGACGTCACGCAACTGGCGAAGAATCTCGACGGCACCGAGTTCACTCTCGCAGTGCCGGACTATGTGTGGGACGCGGGTGTGCATGACTTTGCCGACCTGAACAAATACGCGGACAAGTTCGAGCGCAAGATCTACGGCATCGGCTCCGGCGCGCCGGCCAACATCTCGTTGCAGGAAATCATCAAGAAGAACGACTTCGACATGGGCCAGTGGAAGCTGATCGAATCCAGCGAACAGGCGATGCTGGCGGAAGTGTCGCGGGCGGTGAAGAAACAGAAATTCGTCACCTTCCTCGGCTGGACCCCGCACCCGATGAATGTGCAGTTGAAAATGCATTATCTGAAAGGCGGCGAGAAGTACTTTGGCGATACCGGCAGTGTTTTTACGTTGACGCGCAAGGGCTATGCCGAGGCGTGTCCGAATGTGGGTAAGTTGCTGACCAATCTGTCGTTCACGCAGGAGATGGAAAACAGCATCATGGCTGAGGTGGTGAACAAGAAGGTCAGCAATGCCGAGGCAGCGAAGGCGTGGATCAAGGCGAATCCGGCGGTGCTGGATAAGTGGCTGGATGGGGTGAAGACCGTAGATGGCAAGGATGCGCTGGCGGCGGTGAAAGCGAAGCTTTGATTGTGGGGTGGTTGGAATTGGGTTTGGCTTGAGATTTTTGCCTCCTCACCCCAGCCCTCTCCCCCAGGGGGGCGAGGGGAAAGGGAGCCGATCGTTGTTGGATTCTAAACTTGCGCTCAACTCCGAAATTGCAGGTCGGTGCATCTCCACCAAACACCTCGGTCAGTCCCCTCTCCCTCCGGGAGAGGGCTAGGGTGAGGGCCCTTTCCCTGACACCCTGATAACCTTGAACAAAACCCCAACCGCGAGGACTCATGGCCTTCCCCAGCCGCCACTCTCTCTTGCCCTTCCTCACCTGGCTACCGCGGCAAACACGTGCCAGCGTCGGACGGGACCTGATCGTCGGCCTCAGCGGCGCAATTCTCGCGTTACCTCAGTCGATTGCCTACGCACTGATCGCCGGCCTGCCACCCGAATATGGCCTCTACGCCGCAATCATTCCGGTATTGATCGCTTGCCTGTGGGGTTCATCGTGGCATCTGATCTGCGGCCCGACAGCGGCCATTTCGATCGTGCTGTACGCCAGCGTCAGCCCTTTGGCCGTACCCGCATCACAGGACTACATCACGCTGATCCTGCTGCTGACCTTCCTCGCCGGGATTTTCCAGTGGCTGCTCGGTTTGCTGCGCTTCGGCGCTTTGGTGAATTTCGTTTCGCACTCGGTGGTGCTGGGGTTCACCCTCGGCGCGGCGGTGGTGATAGCCATCGGGCAATTGCCGAATCTGCTGGGGTTGGATCTGCCGGCCAAGGCTACGGCGCTGGCGAGTCTGATGGATCTGCTGCAACACCTCCGGGCTGTGGATAAACCTTCGCTGGTACTGGGCGTAGCCACGGTGGTCGTCGGCTTGCTGCTCAAACAATTGCTGCCACGCTGGCCGACGCTGCTGATCACGCTGGTGCTGGCCAGTCTATTGGTATGGCTGTGGCCGGCGATGTTCGGCCATGTGCATCTGGTCAGCGCATTCGTCGGGCGGTTGCCACCGTTCAGTGGGTTGCCGCTGGATCTGGATTTGATCTTGCGCCTGCTGCCGAGTGCAGTCGCGGTGGGCATGCTCGGGCTGGTCACCAGCCTGTCGATTGCCCGCTCGATTTCGGCGCGTTCGCAGCAGTTGCTCGATGCCAATCAGGAAGTCCGCGCACAAGGTTTATCGAATATTGTCGGCGCGTTCTTTTCCGGATCGTTGTCCGCCGGATCGTTTACCCGTTCGGGCCTCAGTTACGAGGCGGGCGCATGTTCACCGCTGGCCGGGGTGTTTTCAGCGATTTGGGTGGCGTTGTTTGCGATTTTTGGCGCGGAGCTGATTTCGCACATTCCGATTCCGGCGATGGCGGGCAGCATTCTTTTGATTGCCTGGGGCCTGGTCGATCATCGCGGGATTCGCGCCTTGCTACGTGTCAGTCGTGCCGAGTTCGTGGTGATGGCCCTGACTTGTCTGGCGACGTTGCTGCTGGAGTTGCAGACAGCGATTTATGCCGGTGTGCTGGCCTCGCTGTTCTTCTACCTCAAGCGCACCTCGCAACCGCGCGTGCAGCATTGGCGCGACGGTGAGGACGATATTTTGCGCGTCGGCGGCTCGATCTTTTTCGGCGCCAGCCATTACCTGCAAGTGCGCCTGCAACGCATGCATGGCGCGCGGGTGGTGATCGAGGCGCAGCAGATCAACTTCATCGACTATTCAGGGGTGGAGATGCTCCATCAGGAGGCGCGGCGGTTATTGAGCCAGAATCGCAGCCTGACCTTGCGCCGGGCGCGGCCACAGGTGGTGGAGGAGTTGAGGAAGCTTGAGGGGCCGGAGAAATGTCCGATCCGGTTTGAGGATTGATCAAAGACCGGCGGTGCGGCCATTCGCGAGCAAGCTCGCTCCCACATTTGATCGCATTCCACTGTGGGAGCGAGCTTGCTCGCGAAGCTTTTAAAGGGCCAACTGGCGGCGCAGTTCGGCTAATACTGGCGCCGTGTCCGGGCGTACGCCGCGCCACAGGTAAAATGCCTCAGCCGCCTGCTCAGCAAGCATCCCCAAGCCATCCATCGCCACCGCCGCGCCATGCTCACTGGCCCAACGGCAGAACGCGGTCGGTTCCTTGCCATACATCATGTCGTAGCACAGGGTCTTGCCCGGCTCGATCAGGCTCGGTGCAATCGGCGGCACGTCGCCGGTCAGGCTCGCCGACGTGGCGTTGATGATCACGTCCACCGGCTCGCGCAACCAGTCGAAACCACTGGCCGACACCGGTCCCAAATCGCAGAACAACTCCGCCAGCAACTCAGCCTTGTCCACCGTGCGATTGGCAATGATCACCGACGCTGGTTTCTCCGCCAGCAACGGCTCCAGCGCCCCGCGCACTGCGCCACCCGCACCGAGCAGCAGGATGCGTTTGCCGGTCAGGCTGAACCCGGCGTTCACCGTCAGATCACGCACCAGCCCCGCACCATCGGTGTTATCGCCAAGCAGCGAGTCATCGGCCAGTTTGCTCAAGGTATTTACCGCGCCAGCACGTTGCGCCCGGGCGGTCAGGCTGTTGGCCAGACGATAGGCGTCTTCCTTGAACGGCACGGTAACGTTGGCGCCGCGACCTTCCTGGAAAAACGCCGTGGCGCAGCCATTGAAATCATCGAGCGGCGCCAGCAGCGTGCTGTAGTCGAGGAGTTGACCAGTCTGTTCGGCGAACAGCTTGTGAATCATCGGCGATTTGCTGTGGCCGATCGGGTTACCGAAAACGACGTAACGATCCATCAGAAATCCTCAGGCCTCGGCCAGCCAGTCGCGGTCCTGCAGGAAGTAGTCGGTCAGGCGCGCTTCTTCGCTGCCAGGCTCGGCCTTCCAGTCGTAGCCCCAGCGCACTTGCGGCGGCAGCGACATCAGAATCGACTCGGTACGCCCACCCGATTGCAGGCCGAACAGCGTGCCACGGTCGTAAACCAGGTTGAACTCGACGTAGCGGCCACGGCGGAATTCCTGGAACTCACGCTGCTGCGCGGTGAAGGCATCGTTTTTACGGCGCTGCACGATCGGCAGGTAGGCGTCGATGTAAGCGTCGCCGATGGCGCGCATGAAGGCGAAGCTGGTATCGAAGTCCCACTCGTTCAGGTCATCGAAGAACAGACCGCCGATGCCGCGCGGTTCGTGGCGATGCTTGATGTGGAAGTAGGTGTCGCACCAGGCTTTATAGCGCGGGTAGACATCCGCCCCGAACGGCGCGCAGGCCTGTTCGGCGACGCGGTGCCAGTGGATGCAGTCTTCTTCGTTGCCGTAATACGGGGTCAGGTCGAAGCCGCCGCCGAACCACCAGACAGGCTCTTCACCTTCCTTCTCGGCGATGAAAAACCGTACGTTGGCGTGGGACGTCGGCACATGCGGGTTGTGCGGGTGGATCACCAGCGACACGCCGAGGGCTTCAAAACCGCGACCGGCCAATTCAGGGCGATGCGCGCTCGCCGAAGGCGGCAAACCGCTGCCGAAGACGTGGGAAAAGTTGACGCCGCCCTTTTCGATCAGCGTGCCGTTCTCGATCACGCGGGTACGACCGCCACCGCCGGCGGGCCGGGTCCAGGCGTCTTCGACGAAGCGCGTGCCGCCGTCTTCGGTTTCGAGGACAGCGCAGATGCGGTCTTGCAGGTCGAGCAGATAGGCCTTTACGGCGTCGGTGCGGGTCGTCATGGCTTCACCTTGAATCGGGCGCCGCCACGGCAGACGGGCGACGCAAATGGGCGCGTAGCATACCACCGCGCAACGACGCGCCGCAGTTGACGAAGATCAAGCATGGGAGTTGGATAGGGGGCTTACAAAAGACCCAAGGAGAGCAGGCAGATGGCAAAGCGTATCCAGTTCCGCGCCCACGGCGGTCCCGAAGTGCTCGAATATGTTGACTACCAACCCGCCGCGCCCGGCCCCAATCAAGTGCGCGTGGCCAACAAGGCGATCGGCCTGAACTTCATCGATACCTATTTCCGCAGCGGCCTGTATGCACCGCCCGCCTTGCCGTCCGGCCTGGGTGCTGAAGGTGCGGGCATCGTCGATGCCGTGGGCAGCGACGTCACCCGGTTCAAGGTCGGTGATCGCGTCGCCTATGGCAGTGGTCCATTGGGGGCCTACAGCGAATTGCATGTGCTGCCCCAAGACAATCTGGTGCACCTGCCCGACGAAATCAGTTTCGAAACGGCTGCCGGGGTCATGCTCAAGGGCCTGACCGTGCAATACCTGCTGCGCCAGACCTACGAACTCAAGGGTGGCGAAACCATTCTGTTCCACGCGGCGGCAGGCGGCGTCGGTTCACTGGCCTGCCAATGGGCCAAAGCGTTAGGCGTGAAGCTGATCGGCACCGTCAGTTCCAAAGACAAAGCCGAGCTGGCCAAGGCCAATGGTGCTTGGGCGACCATCGATTACAGCCACGAAAACGTCGCGCAGCGCGTGCTCGAATTGACCGATGGCAAGAAAGTCCCGGTGGTCTACGACGGCGTCGGCAAGGACACTTGGCTGACCTCGCTCGACAGCGTATCCGCACGCGGCCTGGTCGTGAGCTTCGGCAATGCTTCCGGCGCGGTGGACGGGGTGAACCTGGGCATTCTCGCCGCCAAGGGTTCGCTCTACGTGACCCGGCCGACGTTGGCGACTTATGCCAACAATGCTGAGAATCTGCAGCGAATGGCTGATGAACTGTTCGAGATGATCATCAGCGGCAAGTTGAAGGTGGACATCAGCCAGCGATATCCACTGGCTGACGCGGCGAAGGCGCAAACGGAACTGTCGGCGCGGCGCACCACTGGCTCCACCGTTCTGCTGCCCTGATACGTAGCCAGCCAACGAAGCCCCCCGGACGAGTCTTCATGACTCGCCCGAGGCGCCTCGCAACTCAACAAAGAATGGTGTTTTGCCGGCCACGGTGGTTGCAAAGTCACCACGAGCCAGACGCCGCACCTGCAAGCCCAGCACTCCTGGCAGTCCGAGCAATGCGCTCGCTTGCGCCTCGTTGTGCAAAGCCTGTTCGATAACGCGTTCTGCACCGGCCGGCAATCTCTCCTGCGCGATGAGCAGCCACATGTGCGCGCCGTCGGTCTGTCGATCGATTTGCACCTGCACATCCGAAGCATGCAGTTCGGGCAACGCCTCTGCGAGGACACATAGAACCTGCCGCTGAGTGATGATCGCACCGCCCAGTTTGATCGAGGTTTCGACTCGCCCCTGCAGCTCCAGTATTGGCAGAGCACTGCCACAGGCACAATCTGATTGCCTGCCCAGGATTCGTCCACGGTCGTCAATGCGATATCGCAGCAACGGCGCGTGATCGGGCAGCAAAGGCGTCAGCAGAAACTCGCCGGTTTCACCGTCGGCCATCGCTCGCAGGCTGACGGGATCAACCACTTCCAGCAGCATGGCGTCCGCATGCAGATGATAGAAACCATGTTCGAGGTGTGCGCACTGGAAGCCGATCGGCCCTGTCTCCGTTGAGCTATAGCCCAATGACCGTATGCTCAAGGCCGGCCAGTCCCGGGCCAGTTGCTCGCGTAGAGGCTGGTGGCAAGGTTCTCCAATGTAGTAGAGCCATCTCAGACTGCTCAACTGCGCCTTATCGACATCGGCATGATTGAACAGCGCCGCCGCAAAAGAGGGGGTGCAGATCAGTGCATCGGCCGCTTGTGAATGAATCAACCCGGCTATGCGCTGAGCGCCCATCAGTGCGCCGGCGGGCAGCAGGCGCGCGCCAATGTGCTGGACGATGGCCGACGCGTATTGAAAGGCACCCTGCACTTCACCGGGCGTGAGGCAATTGATGACGACACGGGGATGTTCATCGGACGCAGCGAACATCCGCGCGCCCAAGGGTACGATGCTTTCGTTGAATGCCCAGGAATGGGTAATGTGCTTGCGATTACCGGTGCTGCCACCCGAGGTCAGGGTCAGCCCGCCACCCGGCGCACGGTGTGACGCCTCACCGAGTTGAGTAAACAGCAATCCACCCTGTTCGTCCTCCACACTCAGGATCGGTAGCCGATGCAGGTCCTCTGCGGTCTGTACGTGCCGAATCTGTGGGCAAAACGTGCAGAACCATGGCAGTGATCGCGCATGGGCCAACTTTCTCGCAAAGGCCTCCGTAGCTGCCGCGTGAACCGCCGTCGAACTGGCGTGCCGAATCGGATCACTGCGCATGCTGCGGCTCTCCCTGACGAATGCCCAGTTCAGCGAACCCGTCACTGACGGCACCGGCCAGATGTTCCAACTGGGCCTGGCTGTGATTCGCGCTGATGGCCAGCCGCAGGATCGCTTCGCCTTTTGCCACCACCGGAAACACCGCGGTGGTGACCGCGATGGCTTGCCGACGCAGGTGCAACGCCAGGTTGATGGCGTCACGCTCGGCGCCGACCCGGACGAAACGTATGGGTGAAGCAATCTGGTGATTACCCAGCACAGGCCCGAACAGATCATCGATGACCGCCACATTTCGCCATAGCGAGGCCTGCAACCGGCCCAACTGCGCAGAAAGATGAATACTGGCCGAGGCGACTGCCGCACCGACACCGCCCATGGACAGTGGCCCCCCGAACGTATAAGTCGACGCATGGCGCCGAATCATCTCGGCATCGGCCGACGTCAGCACCGTAATTGCACCGCCGGTTGCGCCGAAGGCTTTGGACAATGACGACAGCAGGATCAAACGATCGCGCAATGGCTCAGCAGCGACATCAAGCGCATAACCGCCCCCGGTCAGGCCATGAATCGACGTGCCGTGAGCGTCATCCGCATACAGATAACCCTCAAAGCGCTCAGCCAGTTGCAGCAGTCGATTGACGGGATAAAGGCCCCGCATCGAGCCAATGCTGTCAGTCAGAATAATGGGCGTATTGCCGGCAGCAACAACGGCGGAACAAGCGTCTTCGACTTGCTGAAGATCACTGCAATCGCAGCGCTGCACGGGGCCGAACTGCCACAGAATGCCTTGCAGCACTTGCATCGACGCATGAGCAGCGCGGTCAACGATCCAGCCTGGCCCACGCCGCAAGGGATACGACGGCAACTCACCGGAACCCAATAGCGGCAAACAACCGAGATGGGCACTGCCCACCGAATTGAAAGTCACCGTATGCCCCTGGAATATGCGGTTCAACTGCTCATCAAGTTCACGCATCGGCGGCAGCAGTGCTCGGGTCCGGGCGGCCGCGAATTGCACACCGAAAGACTCCACGGCTTGCACTGCGCCTTGAATCAGACGGGGATCGCTCTCAAGTCCCAGATAGGAACATGAGAGAAACTCGGTCAACTGCTCGCCATTGCCCAGCTCGACGACCTTGCCCTCGCGCTTTACCAACTTCAGGCCATTGAGGCCGGCATCGAATAATTGCTGCTGATCGTCACGGGCCTGGCGGACGCGGTTCTTGACCCAATTGACGGTCGGATGAGGTGTATTCATCGAGATACCTGCACAGGTGAGGTCTGGCGATAGACCTGTACTCGCCAGAGTTGGGTTTTTTCACGTGCGATTGCGTCCTGAAACTGCGCGGTAACGTCGCAGAAGCCATTGCAATCGGGCCTGACCACATGCAAATGGCCACGAATGACCGTCAGCGCATGTTTGCCCAAGGCTGGCTGAATTCGCTGCAGGACACGGGTGCCAATCGCCGGGGGCAGGAATGAAGGCACGTCGGAAAGCGAGACAAAATCGACATCCCTGCACGGGGCAACGCAGTCGAAAATGTCGCCCTGAACCACGGACAACTCGCACCCCTGGAGTGCCCTACGAGCCCGCTGGAATAGCTGCGGATCACACTCAAGCGGCAAGCCTTGCGGATATCGCAGTTCACCGAAGAACAGCATTTGCAGGAAAAAGCTTTCGCGCACCACTTGAGTGGTAAACAAGGTATGGAAAATACCCAGATACACCTCGCGGGAGCGGATCCCCAGGTTGTTGCGAGGAAATGCGCCCCGGTACAGCAGCGAATTGAGCACCGCTGCATTACCCAACAATGCGATCACGGCCTTCCAGCGCTTTAGGGGGAAGTGTCGTCGGTAATAAGCTGATTGCTCACCGAGGTCGCGGCACTGGAAAATCGCCCGGCCCGCTTTGCCGGTGAACAGTCCGTTGATCTTTGCCAGCCGCTGCAAAGTCTGCTCAAAAGCCCCCATGTACACCGGTGCCCCCCAGTGACGAGAATGAAACAAGTCCGCCAGCCAGCGGCGATCCGGCGGAGGCAGGTTCAGATGGCGAAAAATGGACTGGCGCCGTTTCGCAGAGGCCCCCGACAGGAACCCCATGAAGTCCATGAATGACTCGTGATCGGTCTGCTCCAGCAGGGCAAAACGCAAGCGGGTAAAAGCCAGTTGCGGCGCACTGATATCAACGCAGGTCATGCGGGCCGGACTGCGGGCCAGCAATGGCAGAAGCCGACCACCACAACCGGAAACGCCCACCACGTGCCTGGCATGCTGAGGAAGAAGGGCGTACTCGAGCGCCGTGTCTTCATCCCCGAGCGAGTAGTTCAACCGCTCGAAGTAATCAGCCATCTCGACCTCCGCCTGTCCATTTTGACAATGCATGTGAAGACGTCATGAGTTATCCAGGGCATGGAGGAATTCGTAGCGGGGCGCATCGCCGCTTTGCCAGGCTTCGTATTGCTTATAAACGCCCTCGAGCATATTGCCGGTCAGGCGCAGACTGGTTTCCATCACCATGGCGATGGCATCCCAGTCAGTCTGGCACTTGCAGGTACGCTGCAGGATGAGTTTGATTTCGTTGAAGTGCTCGACATCGATATCTGAATGAGCGATGAAAAACGTCAGTTGTGCAGGTTTCAGCGCCAATGTTTCACTCAGCTGGTTTATCAGTGGAGTGATGAAGTGATAGGCGTTTTCCGCCCAGTAGCTGTATCCCAGCCGTTGTAACGGATTACCGGTAAAAGAAATCCAGTACAAGTAAGCGATCAGCACTTCAGTTTCCGCAAGTGCTGGCGGCATATCAAAAATTTGATTTTTCAATCCCAGGCTCATGACATCATGCAAAGCCATTTTTTCATGACCGACTTCTTGCGCAGCATGTTCAAAACAGAACTTTGCATAAACAGGGTTATCGGCATGTCTTACACCGACCAGCCCCTGATTTCGCGCATTGTGTGCGGTGTAATGAAAGGTTTCGATCATATAGATGGCATATAACGCCTTGGAAACACTGCCCTCGCGTATCGCCTTCACCAGCCGGGAGTTGTCCAGGATATCGGCCCATGTTTTTTCGATTCGACGATCGAGCAGAATCAACTGTTGTTCAAAACTGATGGATGCATTCATCGCGACTCTCCGGGTAGTTGGCGTTCATGGGAAAGGGTTGTTGAAGCGCTGTGAGGATTTGCAGCCATTGCGCAGACAGCAGCCAGTAATCGCCGCGAGCGCGATGTTCGATATGAAGCGAGTCAGAGGTGATCGGGGTCAGGCCAAAACGCTGGAACAGCCGCCGTTGTGGCGATCTGCACAAGGCGGTAACGCCTTGGTATCCGCGATCGATCGCCCATTCAGTGGCGGCGGCAAGCAGTGCATTGATCGGCACGGGCCGGTGTTGTTGCGAATGTGTGATCAGACGACTGAACTCGACATGCCGCGCCAGCGCCACGGTCGGCGAGACGTACTGATGTGTCAATGAAGCCCATTCGAACGGCGAAGGGGTCACTCTCAAAACCGCCGTCAGTTGCTCGCGCTGGTACAGCAGAAAATGCGTACTGCGCGATGAAATCGCCAGCTTTGCTTCAAGTGCCCGGGCTCTGGACGTCAGCATGTAATGCTTTAATCGGAGACGAAACTGCCGCCCGATGAATCTTTCAAACTCGCGGACATCTGATCCCGCATCAAGAGTAGCGATACGATATTCAGTGTGCTGCTTGATTAATTTCTCTTGAAGTCCCTGCAGATAATCCTTGAGCTGTAAGTTCGTAGTATCCATTCCTTCTCCGCAGACGTTAACTTATCGAAGTTTTCTGAGCGCATTGAAATAATGGATGCTTTTAGAAATATCGCCACTGCGCGACTTCTGATAATGACGTGGGAAAAGTTACTGAAAATTTTAACTTATAGATTTATCTGACACACGAAGAACACATATAAACAACAGACTGTTTAAGTATCGCGACAACTTCAAGGATAAATCGCACGCAGGCGAAAAACTCCTCGCCAATACAGTCGAGGAGTTCGCAAGCCAATCGGGAAAAATCGGGTCAGTCGGGACGAATGATCCTACCGGAGGCAAGATCGCGGATGACACTAGGGTTCTTCCGTCCGCCAAGGCTGCCGCCCAGCACAAGATCAATCTGGCCACGGAAATATTGTTCAACCCGCAAACGCGTGCGCGCCGCCGGCCGGCCCTGCGGATTGGCCGACGTTGAAATCAGCGGCCCGACCATCGAACACAGATCGCGCACCTGCGGATGATCACTGACCCGCAACGCCACGGTGTCGTGCACCCCGGTAACCCATTCCGGTAACAGATTCTGATGCGGCACCAGCCAGGTGTTCGGCCCCGGCCAGGTGCTGGCCATGCGGTCGATCCACTCTTGCGGGAAGTCTTCGAACAGGAAGTCGAATTGGCGAATGTTGTCGGCGACCAGAATCAGGCCCTTGTCCACCGAACGATTCTTGATCGCCAACAGGCGATCCACTGCCTCTTCGTTCCACGGGTCGCAACCCAGCCCCCAGACGGCTTCGGTTGGATAGGCAATCACCGCCCCGGCGCGAATCTCTCGTGCGGCTTGTTGCACACGCCAACTGTTGACCATGAAAAAACTCTCCGCAATCAGGTTTCGCGCAGTTTACCGATCTTCTTTGTAAAACCTAGCGTGTCCTGGCCAACCAGCGGCCGTTTTCGCAGACCGCACGGCCGTCCATTTCCAGTTCGGTGAGCGCCGCCAACACTTTGGGCAACGCCCAGCCACTGCTGCCGGCCAGCGCTTCGCTGGTGTGCGGCGCGGCGTGGAGCAAGGAGAGCAATGGGTGATCGACTTTCGCCGTGTCTGTAGATAATGGTAAATGCTGCCAACCGCGCAGGGCTTCGAGGATATGTTCAATGGTTTCCACCAGTACCGCGCCATCCCGGATCAACTGATGGCAACCGCGCGCACCGGGGTGATGGATCGAACCAGGAATCGCGTAAACCTCGCGTCCCTGTTCCGCCGCCAGTCGCGCGGTGATCAGCGAACCACTGGCCACGCTGGCCTCGACCACCAACACACCAAGGGACAAACCGCTGATGATGCGGTTACGCCGCGGGAAGTTGCTCGCCGTCGGCCCGGCATCCAGCGGAAACTCGGAAAGCACCGCGCTGCCGGATGCAATCATCGCGTCCGCCAAGCGTCGATTTCGCTGTGGATAAAAGTTTTCCAGTCCCGTGCCAAGCACACCGACCGTCAGCCCGCCGACATCCAGCGCGGCTTGATGCGCAGCGGCATCGATGCCCAATGCCAGACCGCTGGTGATGACAAAACCGGCCCCGGCAAGGCTTCGGGAAAATGCCGCTGCCGTGTCCATACCCGGACGCGAGGCGCGGCGACTGCCGACCATCGCCAGTTGCGGTTTTTCCAGAATCAACGGATCACCGGCAACAAACAATATTGGTGGCGGGTCGGGAATCTGCGCCAGCAACGTCGGGTAATCCGGCTGGTCCCACATCAGCAAATGCTGATCCGGCCGCTCTAGCCAGCGCATTGCATGGCTGGCGCCGTCGCGAACCTCGGGACAGCGCCGCGCTTCGGCGCACGCCGCCGGTAACCCCAGCGAACGCCAGGCGCTGGCCGGCGCGCTGATGGCTTTGGACGCCGAGCCAAAGGCTTCGAGCAATTTGGCAAAGCGTTTCGGGCCGACATCCGGCAAGCGGTGCAGGCGCAGACGCGCTTCCAGTTCCGCCGGGGAAACCGGCGTACAGACAGGCAACATGATGGATCATCCTTGATCGTTACAAGCCCCGAACCATTCGGAACAAGCTGTGGATAACTCTGTTGGTAACTTGTGAAGCTTGCTTACGGATTTCGCACCTTATCGAGCACCGCCAGCGAGCGTGAAGCGTTAAGGACGAGGCCGTAACTGAGTTTGTCGTAGGTGCGGAACACCATCAGCAACCCGGCGCGTTCGTCGGGAATTTTCAGCGGCTGCCCGGTGATGCGGTCGCGCACGGTTTCGCCGGTTTTCATCACTTCCAACACATTGCCTTCGACCAAACCGTCGCGTCTGCCCTTGTTCAGGGTAACCACGTCCATCACGCCGATTTGGGTGACGCCGCGCGGCACATCGATGATCACGCCGTTGATGCTGGTCGTTGGCGCGCTGGGCATGAAGGTCGAGTTGATCGAGCGCTCTTCGCCGCTGAACAAGCGGTCGCCGAGGCGCACTTCCTGCGTGGTGCGTTGCAGGGCGAGGGTGGCGACGTCGCCTTCGGTGGCCACGATCTCACCGCCACCGATGTCGTCTGCGTTGATTCCGAGGAACTCCTTGGTCTGCGGATCGGTGTAGACCTTGCCCTGACGGAAAATGCCGTAGACCGGCTGATCCGGATCGAAATGGCCGCGCGCGAAGATCCGGTCACCGGTGCCGCTGAGCACGCGTTCGGCATCGCCGGCGACGATGTACGGTGCCTTGTCGAAATCTTCGGCCTTGTCGACGATGCGGTTGCTCAGCAGAAAGCTGTTGATCGATTTCAGCGGAATGCTCGGAATCGCCTCGGCTACCGGGCTGGTGCGGATCCGCGGCGAAAGCTTGATGGTGCCGCGTGACTCGCCACGATTGAGCGTCAGACGCGGTTGGCCGTCGACATAGCTGAGGGTCAGCGTGTCGCCGGGATAGATCAGGTTGGGGTTTTCGATTTGCGGATTGGCCCGCCACAGTTGTGGCCACTGCCAGGGCTCGCGCAGGTATTTGCCGGAAATGTCCCAGAGCGTGTCCCCCGAAACCACCGTGTATTGCTGTGGAAAACCATCCCTGAGTTGCACTTGCCCTTGCACCGCGCCGGCCGAAGCCAACAGCAGCAGGGCGAGTAGTGTTTTCCTCATGCAGTGAATCCCTTTATCATGTGCATTCGCGTGAACCGTCAGAGCCCCCGTGGCTCGCTTGTGCAAAATGCACAAGCTACGCTTCACAACGGTAGCCTGCATCTTCGGACCTGCCAGGCCATCGCCCGACTTTACTCAACGTGTGCAGCAATCAAAGCCTATGGCCATTTTAAACATCCTCGAATTCCCGGACCCGCGTCTGCGCACTATCGCCAAGCCTGTGGCTGTAGTGGACGACGAAGTGCGTCAGTTGGTCGATGACATGTTTGAAACAATGTATGAAGCGCCGGGCATCGGCCTTGCCGCGACCCAGGTCAACGTGCACAAACGTATCGTCGTGATGGACCTTTCCGAAGACCGCACCGAACCACGGGTGTTCATCAACCCCGAGTTCGAATCGCTGACCGACGAAATGGACCAATACCAGGAAGGTTGCCTCTCGGTACCGGGTTTCTACGAAAACGTCGACCGCCCGCAAAAGGTCAAAATCAAGGCGCTGGACCGCGACGGCAAGCCCTATGAGCTGATCGCCGAAGGCCTGCTCGCGGTGTGCATCCAGCACGAATGCGACCACCTCAACGGCAAATTGTTCGTCGATTACCTGTCCACGCTCAAACGCGACCGGATCAAGAAGAAACTGGAAAAGCAGCACCGCCAGAACGCTTGATGCCCCTCTTCAAAGGCTTGCTGCGGCAAGCCTTTTCTTTTTATGAGACTCCCTTCATGACTGAGCCACTGCGCATCGTTTTTGCCGGCACCCCGGAATTCGCCGCCGAACACCTCAAGGCCCTGCTGAACAGCCCTTACGAGATCGTTGCGGTTTACACCCAACCGGATCGTCCAGCCGGTCGCGGGCAAAAACTGATGCCGAGCCCGGTCAAACAGCTGGCCCTGGAAAATAATATCCAGGTGTTGCAGCCGCCGACGTTGCGCAACGCCGACGCACAGGCTGAACTGGCAGCGCTGAAACCGGACTTGCTGGTGGTGGTTGCCTACGGTTTGATTCTGCCGCAGGTCGTGCTGGATATTCCGCGCCTGGGCTGCATCAACAGTCACGCATCCTTGCTGCCACGCTGGCGCGGTGCGGCGCCGATCCAGCGCGCCGTCGAACACGGTGATGCCGAGAGCGGCGTGACCGTGATGCGCATGGAAGCCGGTCTCGACACCGGGCCGATGCTGCTCAAGGTCGTCACCCCGATCACCGGCGAAGACACCGGTGGCAGCCTGCATGATCGCCTCGCCGAAATGGGCCCACCGGCCGTGGTGCAAGCGATCGCCGGTCTGGCCGCAGGCACGCTGGAAGGCGAAGTGCAGAACGATGAGCTCGCCACCTACGCGCACAAATTGAACAAAGACGAAGCACGCATCGACTGGAGCCGTCCGGCCGTCGAGCTGGAGCGACTGGTGCGCGCCTTCAATCCATGGCCGATCACCCACAGCAGCCTCAACGGTGAAGCGCTGAAAGTGCTGGCGGCAATAATTGCCGAAGGCAACGGCGCGCCGGGTGAAATCCTCAGCGCCAGCAAGGACGGCCTGGTTGTCGCGTGCGGCGAACAGGCGCTGTGCCTGACCCGCCTGCAATTGCCCGGCGGCAAAGCGCTGAACTTCAGCGACCTGTTCAACAGCCGTCGCGAGAAGTTCGCTGTCGGCACCGTGCTAGGCGCAACGGTGGACGCACAATGAACCCGCGTCTGGCCGCCGCCAAGGCACTCGCCGCCGTCCTCAGCGGCAAGGCCTCGCTGAACAGCTCCTTACCGACACAACTGGACAAGGTCGAGGATCGCGATCGCGGTTTTACTCAGGATCTGGCCTTCGGCACCGCGCGCTGGCAGCCACGCCTGTCGGCATTGGCGGAGAAACTGCTGCAGAAACCGTTCAAGGCTGCCGACGCCGATGTCGAAGCGCTGCTGCTGGTCGGTCTCTACCAATTGCTCTACACCCGCGTCCCGGCCCACGCCGCCATCGGCGAAACCGTGGGTTGCGCCGACAAGCTGAAGAAGCCGTGGGCAAAAGGCCTGCTCAACGCCGTGCTGCGTAACGCCCAGCGCGAAAGCGAGACAATTTTCGCTGAGCTGGAACGTGATCCGGTGGTGCGCACTGCTCACCCGCGCTGGCTGCAAAAATCCCTGAAGGCGTTCTGGCCTGAACAGTGGGAAGCCATCTGCGAAGCGAACAACGCGCATCCGCCGATGATCCTGCGGGTCAACCGCCGTCATCACAGCCGCGATGCTTACCTCGGCTTGCTGACTGAAGCCGGCATTGCTGCAACGCCGTGCGTTTACAGTCGCGACGGCATCATTCTCGAAGCCGCTGCCGATGTGCGCAGCCTGCCAGGTTTCGCCGAAGGCTGGATCAGCGTGCAGGACGAAGCGGCGCAACTGGCCGCCGACCTGCTGGATCTGGCGCCGGGGCAACGTGTGCTCGACGCCTGTTGCGCGCCCGGTGGCAAAACTTGCCATATCCTCGAAGCCGAGCCGGCACTGGCCGGTGTGGTGGCGGTGGATCTGGAAGCCAAGCGTCTGGTGCGCGTTAAGGAGAACCTTGAGCGTCTCGGTCTAAACGCCGAACTGATCGCCGCCGACGGTCGCGATACCGCGAAATGGTGGGACGGCAAACCGTTCCAGCGCATTCTGCTCGACGCGCCATGCTCGGCCACTGGTGTGATCCGTCGCCATCCGGACATCAAGCTGACCCGTCAGCCGGACGACATCGTTGCCCTCGCGCAACTGCAAGGCGAGCTGCTCGACGCCATGTGGGAAACCCTCGAAGTCGGCGGCATCCTGCTATACGCCACCTGCTCGACGCTGCCGACCGAGAACACCGAAGTCATCGCCGCATTCCTTGAGCGTACGCCAGGTGCCCGCGAACTGGACCTCGCCACTGCCGCCGGGATCAAACAGCCCCATGGTCGCCAATTGCTGGCCCAGCAGGGCGGGCATGACGGGTTCTACTACGCCAAGCTGATCAAGATCGCTGCCGCGCGCGGCTAAACGGATTCAATGGAGTGACTGGATGAAAATCATCATCCTCGGTGCGGGACAGGTCGGCGGTTCGCTGGCCGAGCATTTGGCCAGCGAGGCCAACGACATCACGGTGGTCGACACCGATGGCGAGCGCCTGCGCGACCTCGGCGACCGCCTCGACATCCGCACCGTGCAGGGCCGTGGCTCGCTGCCGTCGGTGCTGCGTCAGGCCGGCGCCGACGACGCTGACATGCTGGTGGCGGTGACCAACAGCGACGAGACCAACATGGTCGCCTGCCAGGTCGCCCATACGTTGTTCCACACCCCGACCAAGATCGCCCGGGTGCGCGAAGCGTCCTACCTCAATCGCGAGGAGCAACTGTTCCAGAACGAAGCGATTCCGGTCGACGTGCTGATCAGCCCCGAGCAAGTGGTGACCAACTACATCAAGCGCCTGATCCAGCATCCCGGCGCGTTGCAGGTGATCGACTTCGCCGAAGGCGCGGCGCAACTGGTGGCGGTGCGTGCCTATTACGGCGGGCCGTTGGTGGGCCAGCAACTGCGCCAGTTGCGCGAGCACATGCCGAATGTCGAGACCCGCGTCGCCGCGATTTTCCGCCGTGACCGACCGATCCTGCCGCAGGGCGATACGGTGATCGAGGCCGATGACGAAGTCTTCTTCATCGCCGCCCGTGAGAATATTCGCGCGGTCATGAGCGAAATGCGCCGTCTCGACGAAACCTATAAACGTATTGTCATCGCCGGTGGCGGGCAGATTGGCGAGCGTCTGGCCGAGGCCATCGAAAGCCGTTATCAGGTGAAGATCATCGAGATGAGTCCGGCGCGTTGCCGCTATCTCTCCGACACCCTCGACAGCACCGTGGTGTTGCAGGGCAGCGCCTCCGACCGCGATTTGCTGCTGGAAGAGAACATCGCCGACGCCGACATTTTTCTCGCGCTGACCAACGATGACGAAGCCAACATCATGTCGTCGCTGCTGGCGAAACGGCTGGGGGCGAAGAAGGTCATGACGATCATCAACAACCCGGCCTACGTCGACCTGATTCAGGGCGGCGACATCGATATCGCCATCAGCCCGCAACTGGCGACCATCGGCACCCTGCTGGCCCACGTGCGCCGTGGCGATATCGTCAGCGTGCACTCATTGCGGCGCGGCGCGGCGGAAGCGATCGAGGCGATTGCCCACGGCGATGCGAAGTCGAGCAAGGTCATCGGCAAACCGATCGAGAAGATCGGCCTGCCGCCGGGCACCACGATTGGTGCGGTGATCCGCAATGAACAAGTGATCATCGCCCACGACGACACGGTGATCGAAGCGGGCGACCATGTGATCCTGTTCCTTGTGGATAAAAAGCATATTCGCGATGTGGAGAAGCTGTTTCATGTGGGGTTGAGCTTCTTCTGATCCGGATTTTTGGGTGATCAGACTGCTCGCGATGGCGGTATCAGTAAGCAAGACTCATCCCTGACACACCTCACTCAAGGAATCTCCCATGCTCGAATCCCTGGAAAAAATGCTCGCCAAGGGTGTGGATAACTCCCTTTTGCGCTTCGGCTTGGGCAAGGGCTATCTGGATCTGGGCGAAAACGCCAAGGCTGCCGAGCATTTCCAGCGCTGTGTCGGTTTCGATCCGAAGTACTCGGCGGCGTGGAAACTGTTAGGCAAGGCGCAACTCGCGCAGGGCGATCACGCCGCCGCGCGTACGGCGTGGGAACAAGGTCTGGAAGCGGCCCGCGCCCATGGCGACAAGCAAGCCGAAAAGGAAATGGCTGTTTTTCTGAAGAAGCTCGATCGCCAGGCCCAATGAATCAAAGGTAACGAAGGCCGATCCCGTCGGCGTCCACCGCCACAACTTCCATTCGTACGCTTGGCGCGCCGGTGGGTAAACCCTGCACCTGGCCATACACCACCGCACCTTTGGGCAACGATGCCAAGGTCGGATGTTGCACAAATACCCCGGTGGGCGACAGGTTACGCGTCTGCCCGAGGCACTCGCCGAAGCTGTCATGGGTGATCTTGATGCGAAACGATTTGCGGTGTTCGGACATCTGCTGCGCCCTTGAATGAACGGTTGTGGATAACCTCGCCAATGAGGTTATCCACAGATCATGCCAATCACATCCAAAAAGCTCAGTACCAGCGCTCTTCGCCCGGCGGACGCTTCTTGAAGCGCTTCATGCTCCACATGTACTGACTCGGATACGCCGCCACGTAGCGCTCGACCACTTTACTCATGGCTGCGCAGGATTCGGCAGTATCGATGCTGTACATGGCTTCGGGCGCGGCTTCGAGGATCACTTTGTAGCCAGAACCGTCGGGCAAGCGCAGCGCATGCAGGAACACGCCAACGGCTTTGCCACCGGCGAGCATGTTCGGCACGAATTTGCTGGTCAGCGCCTGCGTGGCGAAGAACGGCACGAAGATCCCGGCAGATTCGGCCGGTTCCGGGTCGGCGGGAATGCCCACTGCACCACCTTTGCGCACTTCCTTGATGACGCTGAGGATGCCTTCCTTGGTGGAAGCAGCGACTTTGTTGCCCAGTTGCACGCGCTGTTTGCGCAGCAATTCATCCACAGCCTTGAGCTTCGGCGGACGATAGAAAATGATCGGTTTGCACTGGCTGCAATAGAAGTGGTTGAGCACTTCCCAATTGCCCAGGTGGCTGGTGATGCCGACCACGCCTTTGCCCGAGGCCAGCGCATCCTTTAGAACGTCGAGGCCTTCGACTTCGCGCACCAGATCGATCGAACGCTGCGCTGGCCAGATCCACGCGCAGGCGCTTTCGGTCAACGACTTGCCGATGTCTTTCAGGCTCTGCCCGACCAGACGCTCACGTTCGGCCGCATCCATCTGTGGAAAACATTTGGCGAGGTTGATCCGCACCACGTCGCGGGAGCGGTTGGGGGTTTTCCACATGATCCAGCCGATCGCCGAACCCACGGCCTGCACGGCCCGCCATGGCAGCAGGGCAAACAGCCGCAGAGCGCCTACCAGCAAGGCGCCTTTAAACTTTTCCACAGGTCACTCCTGATCTTGTGCGGTGCGCGAGGCGGCCATTCTAACCGCCGTTGACGAGCTGCGCGTAGCGGTCGCAGTCCTGGGTGTGATCCATGACCATGCCCGAGGCCTGCATCAATGCGTAGCAAATGGTCGGGCCGACGAACGTGAACCCGGCCTTTTTCAGGCCTTTGCTCATGGCAACGGCTTCGGAGGTGATCGCCGGGACTTCGCTGCGATCCTTGAAATGATTGATGATCGGTTGGTCGTTAACGAACGACCAGAGGAACGCCACCGGATCCTCCAGCGCCAGCCAGGCCTGGGCATTACGGCGGGCGGCGTTGAGTTTGAGGCGGTTGCGGATGATCCCCGGATCGAGCATCAATTCGTCGATTTCGGCGTCGCTCATCTGCGCCACGCGCTGTACGTCGAAGCCGAACAGCACCTCGCGATAACGCTCGCGTTTACGCAACACGGTGATCCACGACAGCCCGGCCTGGAACCCTTCGAGCAAAAGCAACTCGAACAAACCCTGCGCATCGCGTAGCGGCGTGCCCCACTCCTGGTCGTGATAAGCCATGTACAGCGGATCTTCGGTACACCAAAAGCAGCGTGGCATAAGGCTCCAGGGGGCGTGCGCAGCAATGAATCGGGTATACTCCCGCTCTTTAAATCGCAGCCCAAGAAACAGGTGAATTTCGTGAGCCAGCCTACGCCAGCCGTGCGTACCTTCCAAGACTTGATCCTCGCGCTCCAGCAATACTGGGCCGAGCAAGGTTGTGTGGTACTTCAGCCCTACGATATGGAAGTAGGCGCCGGCACTTTCCACACCGCGACCTTCCTGCGCGCCATCGGCCCGGAAACCTGGAACGCCGCTTACGTGCAGCCAAGCCGCCGTCCGACTGACGGCCGTTACGGCGAAAACCCGAACCGTCTGCAGCACTACTATCAGTTCCAGGTCGTGCTCAAGCCGAACCCGGACAACTTCCAGGAACTGTACCTGGGCTCGCTCAAGCATGTCGGCCTGGACCCGCTGGTCCACGACATTCGTTTCGTCGAAGACAACTGGGAATCGCCGACCCTCGGCGCCTGGGGTCTGGGCTGGGAAGTCTGGCTGAACGGTATGGAAGTGACCCAGTTCACTTACTTCCAGCAGGCTGGCGGCATCGAGTGCTACCCGGTGACCGGCGAGATCACTTACGGTCTTGAACGTCTGGCCATGTACCTGCAAGGCGTGGATTCGGTCTACGACCTGGTCTGGGCTGACGGCCCGATGGGCAAAGTCACCTACGGCGACGTGTTCCACCAGAACGAAGTGGAGCAGTCCACTTACAACTTCGAACACGCCAACGTCGACAAACTGTTCGAACTGTTCGACTTCTATGAAGGCGAAGCCAAGCGCTTGATCGAACTTGATCAGCCGCTGCCGTTGCCGAGCTACGAAATGGTGCTGAAGGCCTCGCACACCTTCAACCTGCTGGATGCGCGCCGGGCGATCTCGGTGACCGCGCGTCAGCAATACATTCTGCGCGTACGCACCCTGGCGCGTTCCGTTGCGCAAGCCTACCTGCTGGCACGCGCCAAGCTGGGCTTCCCGATGGCGACCCCGGACCTGCGTGACGAAGTACTGGCCAAGCTGGAGGCAGCACAATGAGTGCGCAAGATTTTCTGGTTGAACTGGGCACCGAAGAACTGCCACCGAAAGCCCTGAATACCTTGGCTGAGGCGTTCCTCGCCGGTATCGACAAGGGCCTGCAAGCCGCTGGCCTGAGCTACGAGACTAAAACCGTCTACGCCGCACCGCGTCGTCTGGCTGTGCTGATTACCGCGCTGGCCACCCAGCAACCGGATCGCAGCATCAACCTCGACGGTCCGCCACGTCAGGCGGCCTTCGACGCTGACGGCAACCCAACTCAAGCAGCACTGGGTTTCGCCAAGAAATGCGGCGTCGATCTGAGCGAAATCGATCAGAGCGGCCCGAAACTGCGTTACAGCCAGAGCATCGCCGGCAAGCCGACCGCGAGCCTGCTGCCAACCATCGTCGAAGATTCGCTGAACGACCTGCCAATCCCGAAACGCATGCGTTGGGGTGCGCGCAAGGAAGAGTTCGTACGTCCGAC
Organism: Pseudomonas sp. 43A; assembly: GCF_013363935.1. Classification (NCBI taxonomy): domain Bacteria; kingdom Pseudomonadati; phylum Pseudomonadota; class Gammaproteobacteria; order Pseudomonadales; family Pseudomonadaceae; genus Pseudomonas; species Pseudomonas sp. 43A. Next base: position 249,139 of record NZ_CP054880.1, on the reverse strand, counting down.
CCAATGGCTGGTGATGCTGCTCGGTGACCAGGTCATCGACTGCACCATCCTCGCGCAAAAGGCTGGCCGTGATTCCCGTGGTCACCGTTTCCATCACCCGCAAAGCGTGCGCATCGGTTCGCCGTCGAGCTACCTCGCCGACCTGCGTGCCGCTTACGTGCTGGCCGACGCCAACGAGCGTCGCGAAATCATCAGCAAGCGCACTGAAGAACTGGCCACCCGTCAGGAAGGCACGGCAATCGTTCCGCCGGCACTGCTCGACGAAGTGACCGCGCTGGTTGAATGGCCAGTGCCGCTGGTGTGCTCGTTCGAGGAACGCTTCCTCGACGTGCCGCAGGAAGCACTGATCACCACCATGCAGGACAACCAGAAGTACTTCTGCCTGCTGGATGCCGATGGCAAGTTGCTGCCACGTTTCATCACTGTGGCCAACATCGAAAGCAAAGATCCGCAGCAGATCATCGCCGGTAACGAGAAAGTGGTTCGCCCACGCCTGACCGACGCCGAGTTCTTCTTCAAGCAAGACAAGAAGCAGAAGCTCGAAGCTTTCAACGATCGCCTGAAGAACGTGGTGTTCCAGGAAAAACTCGGCAGCGTCTACGACAAGGCCGAACGCGTTTCCAAGCTCGCTGCATACATCGCCGCGCGCATCGGCGGCAATGCCTCGTGGGCTGCCCGCGCTGGCCTGCTGTCGAAGTGCGACCTGGCCACCGAAATGGTTGGCGAGTTCCCGGAGATGCAAGGTGTTGCCGGTTACTACTACGCGCTGAATGATGGCGAGCCGGAAGACGTCGCGCTGGCGCTCAACGAGCAGTACATGCCACGCGGAGCCGGTGCAGAACTGCCGGCGACCCTGACCGGTGCGGCCGTTGCCATCGCTGACAAACTCGACACCCTCGTCGGTATCTTCGGTATCGGAATGCTGCCTACCGGTAGCAAAGACCCGTATGCCCTGCGCCGTGCGGCACTCGGCGTGCTGCGTATCCTCATCGAGAAAAAACTCGATCTGGACCTGAACGACGCCGTCGCATTCGCGGTGAATGCGTTCGGTGCCAAGGTCAAGGCAGCCGGTCTCAACGAAGCCGTTCTGGAATTCATCTTCGACCGTCTGCGTGCGCGTTACGAAGACGAAGGCGTTGAAGTGGCGACTTACCTGTCGGTCCGTGCCCTGAAGCCGGGTTCGGCGCTGGATTTCGACCAGCGTGTGCAAGCGGTGCAGGCCTTCCGCAAACTGCCGGAAGCGGCAGCGCTGGCGGCGGTGAACAAGCGTGTATCGAACCTGTTGAGCAAACTCGAAGGCGCGGTGCCGACCGAGGTGCAAGCCAAGTACTTCGACAACGCCAACGAGTTCTCGCTGTACTCGGCGATCCAGCAAGCGGATCAAGCGGTTCAGCCAATGGCTGCAGCGCGTCAGTACAACGAATCGCTGGCACGCCTGGCGGCATTGCGTGAGCCGGTGGATGCGTTCTTCGACGCGGTGATGGTCAATGCCGACGACGCCAATGTGCGGGCCAACCGTTACGCGCTGCTGGCGCGTCTGCGTGGTCTGTTCCTCGGTGTTGCCGACATTTCTCTGCTGGGTTGAGGGATTGCTGTTGAAACTGCTGATTCTCGATCGGGACGGAGTGATCAATTACGACTCCGACGCTTACATCAAGTCAGTGGCGGAGTGGATACCATTGCCCGGCTCGATCGAAGCGATTGCGCAGTTGAGCAAGGCCGGCTGGACGGTGGCGGTGGCCACCAACCAGTCGGGCATTGCTCGCGGCTATTACGACCTCGCCACCCTGGATGCCATGCACGCGCGCTTGCGCGAGCTGGTAGCGGAGCAGGGCGGTGAAGTCGGGCTGATCGTGTATTGCCCGCATGGGCCGGACGAAGGCTGCGATTGCCGCAAGCCGAAACCGGGGATGTTGAAAACCATCGCCGCGCATTACAACGTCGAGCTGACCAATGTCTGGTTCGTCGGCGACAGCCTTGGTGACCTGGAGGCCGCCAAAGCCGTCGATTCACAGCCAGTTTTGGTAAAGACCGGAAAAGGCGCAAAGACTCAGGGCAAAACCCTGCCGGTTGGCACTCTGATTTTTGACGATCTGGCGGCGATTGCCGCAGAACTTATCCACAACTAGAGTACTTCTGAAGTTCCTGACCAGGGATTGATCGGGAGTGCGCTTGAACACTCGGGCATTGCCCCGTAACGGTAAACGTCACTATGTCGATACTGCGGGCCATCAGGATTTTTCTCTTTTACCTGCTGCTGGGCACCACTTCCCTGCTGTGGTGCAGCTTGAGTTTTTTTATCGCGCCGTTTTTGCCGTTCAAGGCGCGTTATCGTTTTATCAACGTGTACTGGTGTCGCTGCGCCTTGTGGTTGACCAAGGTGTTTCTCGGTATTCGTTACGAAATCAAAGGCGCTGAAAACGTGCCTGACCGGCCTTGCGTGATTCAGTCGAACCACCAGAGCACTTGGGAGACGTTCTTTCTCTCCGCTTATTTCTCGCCGTTGAGCCAAGTGCTCAAACGCGAACTGCTTTATGTACCGTTCTTCGGCTGGGCGATGGCCATGTTGCGGCCGATCGCGATTGATCGCGACAACCCGAAAGCGGCGCTGAAACAAGTCGCGGCCAAGGGTGATGAACTGCTCAAGGACAACGTTTGGGTGCTGATCTTCCCGGAAGGCACTCGGGTGCCGTTTGGCACTGTCGGCAAGTTCTCGCGCAGTGGTAGCGCTTTGGCGGTGAATGCGGCGCTTCCGGTGCTGCCGATTGCACACAATGCCGGCAAGTTCTGGCCGAAAATCGGCTGGGGCAAGAAGTCCGGCGTGATCACCGTAGTCATCGGTGAGCCGATGTATGCCGAAGGCACGGGTCCGCGCGCCATCGCCGAGTTGAACGACCGGGTGCAAGCCTGGAACGAGAAGATGCAGCGCGAAATGGGTTCGCTGCCACCGGCCCCGCAAGCACCGGCCTCAAATGATCAGATCGCTGTCTGAGATTTTGTGGATAACCTGTGTACGGTTTTGTTGAAAACGCTTGAATATTGAAATTAAGTGATTGATTTACTTATATATTTCTCAAGCTCATAAAACACCGTAAAAGGTGCATAAGTTTTTTTCGGAAGTAAAAAAACCGGCTGTTATAGCCGGTTTTTTTGTGCGCGATCATTCGAGGATCAGCGGTAACTGAAGCAGGAACGTGGTGCCTTGATCGACCACGCTGCGGCATTCGATTTTGCCGCCGTGGTGATCGACTACCGCTTTGACCATCGACAAGCCGAGGCCCACGCCATCGATGCCTTGGGCAGAGGAAAAACGTCGGTACTGAATGAACAGGTCGGGCAATTCTTCGGCGGCAATGCCTTTACCCTGATCGCTCAGTTCGCAGCGCAGCCATTCTTCATGGCAACTGACATTAAGGCGAACCGTGGTATTGGGTCCGCTGTATTTGATCGCGTTCTCCAACAGGTTGAACAGCGCGCGGGTCAGCAGACCCTGATCCGCTAAAACCAGGCGTTCCTGAGACTGCTCATCCATGTCGTGGAGCAACTCGATACCTTTCTGTTGCGCGATCGGCAGTGCCTGATCGAGCACGTCGAGCACGAGCATCGCAAACAGGCTCGGCTGGAACTGATAGGCCTGCGACTCGGCCCGCGCCAACAGGACGAAGCCGTCGGTCAGCGAGAGCGCGCGGCGCACTTGCCGTTCAATCTGCTCAAACAGTGGCGCATCCGCTTCAGCCTGATGGCGATGAACATCGAGCAACGCCAGGATGGCCGAATGTGGCGCACGCAGGTCGTGGGACAGAAAGCGCAACAACACGCTGCGTTGCTCCTCGGCAGCGCGTTCGGCACTGAGGTCGGTAAGACTCAGCAGCCAGCCAATCGGCGTATCGCCGTCTACCGGCAACAGCGCCGCGCGCTCCAGGCGCAAGCTGCGCTCCTTGTGATCGCGAAACTCCAGCAGCGGCAGGGCCGACATCAGCGGGCGAGGGGTTGTGGACAGATCGGGATAACCGAGTTGTGCCAACTTATCGAGCACGTCGTCGCCCACTAACGGCTGTTCGAAGAGGCCTCGCGCCTTGCGATTGCCCAACAGGATCTTCCCGGTCGGGTCGCTGATCAGCGTTGCCACCGGCAAATATTCCAGTCCATCAGCAATGAACCGTCGGGTATCGCGGGTGCGGCTCATGGCTTGTTCGAGCGCCATGATCTGGCCCTGCAAACGATCAGCACCCGTGAATTGCGTACGGCGGCGTTCGGGAAACACCTTTGGCTCACGATCGAGTCGTGCCAACTCCCAGCCAAAATAAGTCAACACAACGCTCAGGCGCCGCCAGTTCCAGATCAGATAACCAAACAGCATGCCCAGCGCTGCCGGCGTCGGCGACCACCAGCGTCTGATTTCTGCGAGCCCGGCGCTGCTCAGCAACACACAGGCGATACCCACGAGCGTTATCCACAGTGCCAGACGCGGTCGCCACAGCAGCAGCCCGAGCACGCAGGCGACTAATACCACTGACAGTGCAACACTCAACCCCGGCGAGACATCGTGCAGATTGACCTGCGCGCGATAAGACAACAGTGCAGTGAGCGGCAACAGCACTAGACTTATCCACACCCACTCACGGACCAGTCGCCGAAATAATCGCTGAACCTGACTTGGCTCACGGCTTTCACGCCGACGTTCGTTATTCATGGAAGGAGGATTCACGGGAAAAAGGGCAGGGCGCGGCGAATGGATTCATGGGTCACAGGTCTGAGGACGTAGACTCGAAGAATCATAGCGGACGTCGTCCCATGACGGGCCGCTTACTTTCATAGCGTTGGCGCGGCGACTATGGTTCATGCCCAACAACCCAAGCATCAAGGAATCACCGCGTATGCGCGTTGCGATACTGGACGACGAACCCGCCGAACTGCGCCGGGTCGAGCAAACCCTGCAGCAAATGGCCGATGCCGGTGAACAGCCGTGGTCGCTTCACAGCTTCGAACGCGGTGAGGACCTGCTGCGACAGCTACGCCGGGAAACCTTTGACCTGCTGATCCTCGACTGGCAACTGCCCGACCTCACGGGTCTATCCCTGCTGCGCTGGACCCGCGAGCACATGGAAGCGCCACCGGCAGCAATCATGCTGACCAGTCGCGATGGTGAGAGCGATATTGTTCAGGCGCTGAACGCCGGCGCTGATGATTATGTGAGCAAGCCGTTCCGCCCCAATGAACTGAAAGCCCGAGTCGCCGCAGTACTACGTCGGCATAGCCAGCCACGCAGCGCTGCCACCGAAGTGCTGAGCTTCAATGACCTGATCTTCGATGACGCCGAACTGACCGTCACCCGCGACCTTAAACCCATCGTCATGACCGAGCGCGAATACCGCCTCGCTCGCTGCCTGTTCAGTAATCTGGGGCGGCCGTTGTCACGTGAATACCTATATGAGCGGTTCTGGCCCCATGAAGAGGCGGTCTCTTCGCGACCGCTGGATACGCACATCTACCGCCTGCGCAACAAACTTGGGCTGACGGCGGAGCGGGGTTGGCAACTGCTGACCATTTATGGGTATGGATATCGGCTGGAGAGCGTCACGGCAACGAGCGAGTGAAGAGAGCAGGCCAACGGCATTGCGTTGGCCCTGGCTGGCACCAGTCATCAATGAAAGGTCAATGCCAGCAATCCAATCGCCAGTTTGCGGATGTCTTCTCCCCAGCCGAGATCATGCGGACTGACTGCCAGCGGAAAATGCAGCTGGATACGCAGGACGCCTTGTTGCGCAACTAGGGCCTGCACCTCGGCAGGCAGGTTGATATTGATTGCATTGCTGGTGGCGTTGGTCAGGCTGGCAGAGATTACGGGCACGTTATTGATGCTGATATCCACCGTTTGGCGCGGCGTTTTCTCAGACAGGAACGCGTTGGTTTCAAGCGTCAGTGAACTCACGCCAGCCTTGGGCCGCAGGATGATCTCGGCATCCGGCCCGACCGATCCGGTGCCCCACGCCTCGGCAAACCACCAGCCTTTTCCAAGTGCAGCCGTGCCCCGACTGCCCTCCACAAACTGCAGCTTTTCGCCGGCGTCGAATGAAGGGATCAAATCCCGGGAAGCACCGGCCATGAGTGGCAGACAATCAGCGCAGCGCTTCCAGCCCGGGGCCAGCACATGGAAGCCGTCAATCCTGGCCAGCATATCGCTGTCGTCATCCACGTTGAGCGCCGCTTGCAGCGCTGACCGCTGCTCAAGCACGTAGAGGGTATCGCGCTCATACTTGCCGGAGTCGATGGTTCTGCCGGCAGTACGCTGTAGATCCTCCTGCGCTTGCGCGCTCACCCGGCCCAGGTACACCGCATCGGTGGCGAGATGATTCCGGCCCGCGTAATCGGAGAGGGTCATCCAATGAGCCGTCAGGTTCTGCGGAATCACGTAGCGGACCTTCTGATAGTGCGCTGCCGCGCTTTGCCAGAACGGATTGACCATCTGGGTTTTCCACGTCGCAGCAGGTGTGACCATCTGCTGCCGGCGTATGCCTGCCCAACCGGCACGGGTGTCGAAGACCTGTACCAGAAGGGCTGTCACCAGCAGCAACAGCGCAGTCCGTGGCGCCGCGTTACGCGCGATCAGGAACACCACCGCAAAGATCGCCGCGTACATGACCGGCCAGATCATCCGCCCCGAAGCGCGGAAAATACCGGCCATGGAAATGACGGGGTCAGGCAACCAGTAGACGAACTCGAGCGGTCCGACGCCGATCCTGTTAGAGAACGCAAAAAGCATCAGTCCAGACAGTGCCAGCAGCAATAACCAGCGTTTGCGCATCGTTGCAACGATCTGGCCTTCGCCTGAGCAAATGAACCACAGCGCGCAAACGAGCAGAAACATCACCCCCAGCCCCGGGAAAGCCATGCCGGCCGAATCCCCAGGTACGCCAGGTATATCGCCGAGGACGCGAGACCATCCAGCGGGGTCGAAAAACGTCAGCACATTGGCGCGAAACAATCCGAATCCGAATGAAGCCAGTCCCTCACCTTCAACGGTGAAATAGCCTGCTTGCCAGCAACACACTCCGGTCAGCAACAGCAGGCCAACCAGCTCGACGAACGACCTCTTCAGCAGCAACTGCCGCCTCAATGATCGGGCCAGCAAGTCGGCCAGCCAGATCAAGCCAACCATTGCCAACAGATAAGCGTGTATCAAGGCCGCGACCGCCAACAACGAGCCCCAGGCCAGACAACGCCGCTCGGCATGAGGGCGCAGGGCCAGATACAGAGCGGCCAGGATCAGGAAGTGCCCGGCGAGGGATAAGTGCTCTCCCATCCGCGAAATCAGCGCCGGGTTGAACAGAAACAGTGCCGCCCCCAGCAAACGCAGCGCAATGTTGGCGGTGGCCAGGCCCATCAGCTTCCAGGCAAACCAGCCCTGCAACACAAAACACAACAACAGCCACAGGCCAAAGTACTGGAAAGGCTCGGGAAGCCATGCGGCAAAGGGTTTGAAGATCAACGCCAGCAGCGGGTTCGAATCCGAGTAGATGATCGCGCTGCTCAGCTCCAATCCATACGAAGGATTGAGCCCCAGCGGCAACGACCAGGGCGAATGCCTGAAAAACACCCAGCCAAGGTAGTGCGTTGCCGGATCACCGCTGCCCAGCCACGCAATGTTTTGCGGGTTTAGCGCCCTTGGACCGATGACGATAAAAAAGGCCAGAATCCCCAACAGCAGGGGCAGCACATTGACCGATAGACGTGTGACGGAATCCTTCCTTACGCATTGATGAGTCAATTGATTGCTCTTTTTTTAGTCGTTTTTCTACAATCTGGCCGCCGCCTGTCTGCGACGAAAGAGCCGCATCGTATCGCGCTTCAAGACGAAATTGAACGCAAAAAAAAGCCCGCTTGCGCGGGCCTTTCCTGTGCGGAGTTGGCAACCTAGAAGTCCAGATTGGATACCGCGAGAGCATTGCTCTCGATGAAGTCACGGCGAGGTTCGACCGCATCACCCATCAGGGTGTTGAAGATCTGGTCTGCGCCAATGGCGTCTTCGATGGTGACTTTCAGCATGCGGCGCACGCTTGGGTCCATGGTGGTTTCCCACAGCTGATCAGGGTTCATTTCGCCCAGACCTTTGTATCGCTGGATAGTGTGGCGCTTGGTGCTTTCCGCCATCAGCCAGTCCAGTGCTTCCTTGAACTCGGTGACTGCTTTCTTGCGCTCGCCACGCTGGATGTACGCGCCTTCGTCGAGCAGGGTGCTCAACTGAGCGCCGAGGGTGACGACGGTTTTGTAGTCGTTGCTGCCGAAGAAGTCGCGGTTGAAGGTGACGTAGTTCGACAGGCCGTGGGAGATCAGTTCGACCTCTGGCAGCCAGACGCCACGTTCACGGTCTTCACGCAGACTGGCCTTGTAGACCAGACCGGACTTCTCGACGGTGCGCAGACGCGCTTCGTACTGGGCCAGCCACTCTTGCATTGCTGCGTGGTCGCCAAGCTTTTCCAGGCTCACGGCCGGCAGGTAGATGAAGTGCTCGGTCAGCTCCTGCGGGTACAGGCGCGACAGACGCTTGAGGGTCTTCATCACCATGCGGAAGTCGTTCACCAGACGCTCGAGTGCTTCACCGGAAATGCCCGGGGCTTCTTCGTTCAGGTGCAGGCTCGCATCTTCCAGGGCCGACTGCGTCATGTACTCTTCCATGGCGTCGTCGTCTTTGATGTATTGCTCTTGCTTGCCTTTCTTGACCTTGTACAACGGCGGCTGAGCGATGTAGATGTAGCCACGCTCGATCAGCTCCGGCAACTGACGGAAGAAGAAGGTCAGCAGCAGGGTACGGATGTGCGAACCGTCGACGTCAGCATCGGTCATGATGATGATGTTGTGATAACGCAGCTTGTCGATGTTGTACTCGTCGCGACCGATACCGCAGCCCAGTGCGGTGATCAAGGTGCCCACTTCCTGGGAAGAGATCATCTTGTCGAAACGCGCTTTCTCGACGTTAAGGATCTTGCCCTTCAACGGCAGGATCGCCTGGGTCTTGCGGTTACGCCCCTGCTTGGCAGAGCCGCCCGCGGAGTCACCTTCCACGAGGTACAGTTCGGACAGTGCCGGGTCTTTTTCCTGGCAGTCAGCGAGCTTGCCCGGCAGGCCGGCGATGTCCAGCGCGCCTTTGCGGCGGGTCATCTCACGGGCCTTGCGCGCCGCTTCACGGGCACGGGCGGCGTCGATCATCTTGCCGACGACCAGCTTGGCTTCGTTCGGGTTTTCCAGGAGGAAGTCGGAGAAGTACTTGCCCATTTCCTGTTCGACCGCAGTCTTCACTTCGGAAGAGACCAACTTGTCTTTGGTCTGCGAGCTGAACTTCGGATCCGGCACTTTCACCGAGATGATCGCGGTCAGACCTTCACGGGCATCGTCGCCGGTGGTGGCGACTTTGTGCTTCTTCGCCAGACCCTCCTGCTCGATGTAGTTGTTCAGGTTACGCGTCAGTGCCGAACGGAAACCCACCAGGTGAGTACCGCCGTCGCGCTGCGGAATGTTGTTGGTGAAGCACAACAGGTTCTCGTTGAAGCTGTCGTTCCACTGCAGGGCGATTTCCACGCCGATGCCATCTTCACGCTGGATGTTGAAGTGGAACACCTGGTTGACCGCAGTCTTGTTGGTGTTCAGGTATTCAACGAACGCACGCAGGCCGCCTTCGTACTTGAACAGCTCTTCCTTGCCGCTGCGTTCGTCCTTGAGGACGATGCCGACACCGGAGTTGAGGAAGGACAGTTCACGAATACGTTTGGCGAGGATGTCCCAGCTGAAGTGAATATTCTTGAAGGTGTCAGCCGATGGCTTGAAGTGAATCTGGGTGCCGGTGGTTTCGCTGTCGCCAACGATGGCCATCGGTGCCTGAGGCACGCCGTGGACGTAGGTCTGTTCCCAGATCTTGCCGCTGCGGCGTACGGTCAGTACCAGCTCTTCAGACAGTGCGTTCACTACCGACACACCTACACCGTGCAGACCGCCGGATACTTTGTAGGAGTTGTCGTCGAACTTACCGCCAGCGTGGAGGACGGTCATGATGACCTCGGCGGCGGAAACGCCTTCCTCTTTATGTACGTCTACCGGGATGCCACGGCCGTTGTCTTTAACGGTGATGGACTCATCCGGGTGGATGATGATGCTGATGTCGTCGCAGTGGCCGGCGAGGGCTTCGTCGATCGAGTTGTCGACCACCTCGAACACCATGTGGTGCAGACCGCTGCCATCGTCGGTGTCACCAATGTACATACCGGGACGTTTGCGTACGGCATCCAGGCCTTTCAGCACTTTAATGCTCGTTGAGTCGTACGTATTTTCTTCGCTCAATGCCTTCACTCCCGATGGTCGTGGGTCTGGGTGATACGGCCCTGTTCCACGTGGAACAAAGCGACTGGCGTTTCCGTCTGCCAGCCTTCCCTCAATAATTCGTGATCTACACAGGTGATGAACACCTGGCAGCGTAAGTCTTCCAGCAAGCGGCACAGCGCGCGACGGTGGCTTTCGTCCAGCTCGGACGGCAAGTCATCCACAAGATAAATACACTGCCCGCGGCGGGCCTGGCTGACCAGATGCCCTTGGGCAATCCGCAACGCACAGACCACCAACTTCTGCTGACCCCGGGACAAAATGTCCGCGGCGTTGTGTGCGCCCAATCTAAGACGCAAATCAGCCCGTTGCGGTCCGGCCTGGGTATGACCCATTTGCTGGTCCCGTTGCACGGAACCGGCCAGTACAGCGCTCAATTCCCGGTCTTTGTCCCAGCCTCGGTAATAGCTGAGCGTCAAACCTTCGAGCTCAACCAGTTCGCTCAAGGTTTGTTCAAAGACTGGTTTCAAGGCTTTGATGTACGCGCGGCGGTATTCATCGATTTCAGCGCTGGCCTGGCACAGTTCCCTGTCCCAAACCGCTTGCGAAACGGCGTCAAGTGTACCATGCCGCAGCCATGAGTTTCTCTGGCGCAAGGCCTTCTGCAAACGCTGCCAAGTGGCCATAAAACGCGGTTCGACGTGGAACACGCCCCAGTCGAGAAACTGCCGGCGAATCTTCGGTGCACCTTCGAGCAGGCGGAAGCTGTCGGGGTTGATCAACTGCAGTGGCAGGATCTCCGCAAGCTGTGCTGCGCTGCGGGCGTTCTGACCGTCGATGCGGATCTGAAACTCACCCTGACGATCGCGCGAGATGCCCAAAGCGCTATGACCACCCTCGGCCAATTCGACCTGACCGAACACGGTACAGGCGAGCTGTTCGTACTGGATGACCGGCAACAGACGCGTGCTACGAAACGAACGGGCAAGCCCCAGCAGATGAATGGCTTCCAGAACACTGGTTTTGCCGCTGCCGTTGGCGCCGTAAAGAATGTTGATGCGGGGGGAGGGGGAGAAGGTCACCGGGTGCAAATTGCGCACCGCGGTGACCGAAACACGACTTAAGGACATCCAGGGTCAGCTGATTACAGACGCATCGGCATGACAACGTAAGCCGAATCGTCGTTGTCGGACTCTTGCACCAGCGCACTGCTGTTGGAGTCGGACAGGATCAGACGAACCTGCTCGGTGGTCATCACGCCCAGCACATCGAGCAAGTAGCTGACGTTGAAGCCGATTTCCAGCGAGCCGCCGTTGTATTCAACGCCCACTTCTTCTTCCGCTTCTTCCTGCTCCGGGTTGTTGGCCTGGATCTTCAACTGACCGCTGGCCAGTTGCAGACGGATACCGCGGTACTTCTCGTTGGACAGAATCGCGGTACGGCTGAACGCTTCACGCAGCGCCTGGCGATCGCCCAATACCAGCTTGTCGCCGCCCTTCGGCAGAACACGCTCGTAGTCCGGGAATTTGCCGTCGACCAGTTTCGAGGTGAAGGTGAATTCGCCGGTGGTCGCGCGGATGTGGTGCTGACCCAGGACGATGCTGACATTGCCGTCCGGCTCGGTGAGCAGACGCGCCAGTTCCAGAATACCCTTGCGTGGCACGATCACCTGATGGCGATCCGGCTGGCCGATATCGGCTTTCATCGAGCACATGGCCAGACGGTGACCGTCGGTGGCCACCGCGCGGATGATGCCTTCGGACACTTCCAGCAGCATGCCGTTGAGGTAATAACGCACGTCCTGCTGGGCCATGGCGAAGCTGGTGCGTTCGATCAAACGACGCAGTTTGCTCTGCTCGAGACTGCAAGTCAGCGAGCCCGGACCTTCTTCGACGGTCGGGAAATCGTTGGCTGGCAAAGTCGACAGAGTGAAACGGCTACGGCCAGCCTTCACGACCAGCTTCTGCTCGTCGACCTTGATGTCGATCAGCGCGTCGTTGGGCAGGCTTTTGCAGATGTCCATCAGCTTGCGCGCAGGCACGGTGATGGAACCTGTTTCAGCCGGCTCCTCGAGTTGCACACGACCGACCAGTTCGACTTCCAGGTCGGTACCGGTCAGCGACAGTTGCTGGCCTTCGACTACCAACAGCACGTTGGACAGTACCGGCAAGGTCTGTCGACGCTCGACGACGCCTGCGACCAGTTGCAGGGGTTTCAACAGGGCTTCGCGTTGAATGGTGAAATGCATGGTCTAGTCCCTTGCCTTAATAAGCTGCGCTGGTGTTCATCAAGTGGTCAGTGTACGCAGCAGGTTCTTGTAGTCCTCGCGGATGTCCGCGTCGGATTCCTTAAGTTCGTTGATCTTGCGGCAGGCGTGCAATACGGTCGTGTGGTCGCGGCCGCCAAACACATCGCCGATTTCCGGCAGGCTGTGGTTGGTCAGTTCCTTGGACAAGGCCATGGCCACCTGACGCGGACGTGCAACCGAGCGCGAACGGCGCTTGGACAGCAGATCCGAGATCTTGATCTTGTAGTACTCGGCGACGGTGCGCTGAATGTTATCCACAGAGACCAGTTTGTCCTGCAGCGCCAACAGGTCTTTCAGGGATTCGCGAATCAGCTCGATGGTGATGTCGCGGCCCATGAAGTGCGAGTGGGCGATCACGCGTTTCAGCGCGCCTTCCAGCTCACGGACGTTGGAACGAATACGCTGGGCGATGAAGAACGCGGCGTCGTGCGGCAAGTCGACTTTGGCTTGGTCAGCCTTTTTCATCAAGATCGCCACGCGGGTTTCCAGTTCCGGCGGCTCGACGGCAACCGTCAGGCCCCAGCCGAAGCGGGATTTGAGGCGCTCTTCAAGGCCTTCGATTTCTTTCGGGTAGCGGTCACTGGTGAGAATAACCTGCTGGCCACCTTCAAGCAGAGCGTTGAAGGTGTGGAAAAACTCTTCCTGCGAACGCTCTTTGCGGGCGAAGAACTGAATGTCGTCGATCAGCAAGGCGTCCACCGAACGGTAGAAACGCTTGAACTCGTTGATCGCGTTCAGTTGCAGCGCCTTGACCATGTCAGCGACGAAACGCTCGGAATGCAGGTACACGACCTTGGCATTCGGGTTCTTCTTTAATAGATGGTTACCCACCGCGTGCATCAAGTGGGTTTTACCCAGGCCGACGCCACCATAAAGGAACAGTGGGTTGTAGCCGTGCTTGGGGTTATCCGCCACCTGCCAGGCCGCCGCGCGGGCGAGCTGGTTGGATTTACCTTCGACGAAGTTTTCGAAGGTGAAGGTGCGGTTCAGGTAACTGGTGTGCTTGAGCGCACCTTCGACCTGCACGGTGCGCTGTTCGGCGCGGACCGGAGCTTGTTGCGACGCAGCACCGGACATCGGATCGAAACTGTCGCGAGACGGTTCATCGCTGACTTCGGCGCTTTTCTGCGTCGAACGCTTGGCTGCCGGCGCTGACGTCTGGATGGGGGCCGGCGTACTCACAGGCGTGGCATTTGCCTGGGCCTGCTGGGAAACCTGCGCGGCTGCAAGCGGCGCATTCGGTGCGGCACGCGGAGCGGAACTGCGTTTGCTGCCTATTAACAAGGAAAGCGCAGGCGCCATGCCGTTGCCATGCTCATCCAGCAGTTCAAGGACGCGGCCCAGGTACTTTTCGTTGACCCAGTCCAGCACAAAACGGTTCGGTGCGTAGACGCGCAACTCGTCGCCTTCGGCTTCGACCTGTAGTGGACGGATCCAGGTGTTGAATTGTTGGGCAGGCAGCTCCTCGCGCAAAAGCTCCACGCACTGCTGCCAAAGTTCCACTGACACGGATATCCCCTAAGTTGAAAGCCGGTGAGGCAAAAACAAGCGGCCATTGTAGCGGCGAGCCGTCCACTTATCCACATGCAGGTTGCCCGGTGACCATGATTTATCAATGCGTTAAATCGGAAAAAGGCGACCAACGGTGTGTGAATAAGCTCTGTGGATAACCGCCTCTAAGGGCACTGGACAACTGGGGGTTGAACTCGGTGGATAACCTGCCTGTGGATAACAGCCCATTCCACGCACAGGTTATCCGACAGCGCAGCACAGGCTGAACACGGTTTTCCACTGTAGTTGTCATTCTCTGTACATCAGGTAAAACATGGGCTGATGCCACTTATCCACAGAAGAAGTCGTGCCTAGCTTTTATAAGCTTTACAGAAAAGCTTTAAATAATTCCCTTCTTTATTTTTATGTATGGCGAGCAGGTGATCAGGCAAAGAACACCTTGAGATCTATTTATAAGGAAACGTTGGTTGGAAATTGACCTGAAGGCTTGCTTTCTCTAGAATCCCCGGTCTCTTAAAACGGGGGCCATTCCGGCCCGTTGTGGACGAACCAGGTAACACGACATGAAACGTACTTTCCAACCAAGCACTATCAAACGCGCCCGTACCCACGGTTTCCGTGCTCGCATGGCTACCAAGAACGGCCGTGCTGTCCTGTCGCGTCGCCGCGCCAAAGGTCGTGCGCGTCTGGCAGTTTGATAATCCGGTACTGGAGGTGAGTCAGGACTTCAGTCGGGAAAAGCGTCTGCTTACCCCCCGGCATTTCAAGGCAGTCTTTGACTCCCCTACCGGCAAGGTTCCGGGGAAAAATCTCCTGCTCCTTGCACGCAACAACGATCTTGATCACCCCCGTCTCGGGCTGGTTATCGGGAAAAAGAGCGTAAAGCTCTCCGTTGAGCGCAATCGCCTCAAACGTTTGATGCGCGAATCGTTCCGTCTGCACCAGGATTCACTGGTCGGCTGGGATATCGTTATCGTCGCGCGCAAAGGTCTGGGCGATGTAGAAAACCCCGAATTGATTCAGCATTTCGGCAAGCTCTGGAAGCGTCTGGCACGCAGCAAGCCAGTTCCAGAAGTCAAAACCGAAACTGTAGGGGTAGACAGTACCGATGCGTAAACTGGCCCTCGTTCCGATCCAGTTTTATCGCTATGCCATTAGTCCTTTGATGGCCAGCCACTGTCGTTTCTACCCCAGTTGTTCCTGCTACGCGTATGAAGCCATTGAAAATCATGGCCTTCTGCGCGGTGGCTGGCTGACCTTTCGTCGTTTAGGTCGCTGTCATCCGTGGAATCCCGGTGGTTATGACCCGGTTCCACCTATCCCTACCTCCCGTTCTTCTTCGATGGCCGAGTAATCATGGATATCAAACGCACGATCCTGATCGTCGCCCTGGCAATCGTGGCCTACGTTATGGTCCTTAAATGGAACCAGGACTACGGTCAGGCTGCCCTGCCGACTCAGAATGTTGCTTCCAGTACGACTACATCCGGTTTGCCGGACACCGCCACTGGCAATAATGCTGCCGCCAGTGACGATATTCCGCGCGCCGCTAGCGATACCAGCGCACCTGCCGAAACACCGGTAGCCGCCAGCAAGGATCTGATCCAGATCAAAACCGACGTGCTCGATCTCGCGATCGATCCACAGGGTGGCGATGTTGCTCAACTGACCTTGCCTTTGTATCCACGTCGTCAGGATCGTCCTGATGTTCCGTTCCAGCTGTTCGATAACGGCGGCGAACGTGTTTATCTGGCACAAAGCGGTCTGATCGGCACCAACGGTCCGGATGCAAATCCTGCCGGTCGTCCGGTTTACTCCTCGGAGAAGAAGACTTATCAACTGGCTGACGGTCAGGACCAACTGGTCGTAGACCTGAAGTTCAGCAAGGACGGCGTCAATTACATCAAGCGTTTCACCTTGAAACGCGGCCTGTATGACGTAGCCGTTTCCTACATTGTGGATAACCAGAGCGCTCAGCCCTGGAACGGCGCAATGTTTGCTCAGTTGAAGCGTGATAACAGCGCTGACCCTTCGTCCACCACTGCTACTGGCACCGCGACTTACCTGGGCGCCGCCCTGTGGACAAGTTCGGAGCCGTACAAAAAAGTGTCCATGAAGGACATGGACAAGGCGCAGCTGAAAGAAACCGTCACCGGTGGTTGGGTAGCCTGGCTGCAACACTACTTCGTGACCGCGTGGATTCCGGCGAAGGGCGAAAACAACGTCGTTCAGACCCGTAAAGACAGCAAAGGCAACTACATCATCGGTTACACCGGTCCTACATTGACCGCTGCACCAGGTGCCAAAGTTGAAACCAGCGCTGTGCTGTACGCCGGTCCGAAAAGCCAGGCTGTGCTGAAAGAGTTGTCCCCAGGTCTGGAACTGACCGTCGACTACGGCATTCTGTGGTTCATTGCCCAGCCAATCTTCTGGCTGCTGCAACACATCCACGCGATCGTTGGTAACTGGGGCTGGTCGATCATCTTCCTGACCATGCTGATCAAGGGGATCTTCTTCCCTCTGTCGGCTGCCAGCTACAAATCGATGGCGCGCATGCGTGCCGTTGCGCCAAAACTGGCTGCTCTGAAAGAGCAACATGGCGATGACCGGCAGAAAATGTCGCAAGCCATGATGGAGCTGTACAAGAAAGAGAAGATCAACCCGTTGGGTGGCTGCTTGCCGATCCTCGTGCAGATGCCGGTTTTCCTTTCGCTGTACTGGGTTCTGCTGGAAAGCGTGGAAATGCGCCAGGCGCCGTTCATGCTGTGGATCACTGACCTGTCGATCAAGGATCCGTTCTTCATTCTGCCGATCATCATGGGCGCAACCATGTTCATCCAGCAGCAGCTGAACCCGACGCCTCCGGATCCGATGCAGGCGAAGGTCATGAAAATGATGCCAATCATCTTCACCTTCTTCTTCCTGTGGTTCCCGGCTGGTCTGGTGCTGTACTGGGTTGTGAACAACTGCCTGTCGATTGCACAACAGTGGTACATCACGCGTAAGATCGAAGCGGCGACGAAAAAAGCCGAGGCGTAACTTGCACTGTGGATAACACCACTCAAAACGCCCCCTAGTGGGGCGTTTTGCTATCTGCCACTTTTGTCTGGATTTCGGTTTATGAGCACACCTCGTGAAACCATCGCCGCTGTCGCCACCGCTCAAGGTCGCGGCGGTGTGGGCATCGTCCGTATTTCCGGGCCGTTGGCCAGCGTTGCGGCCAAAGCCATCAGCGGCCGCGAACTGAAACCGCGTTACGCCCATTACGGGCCGTTTTTCAGTGCCGACCAGCAAGTGCTCGATGAAGGTCTGGCTTTGTATTTCCCGGGGCCGAACTCGTTCACCGGCGAAGACGTTCTGGAATTGCAGGGCCACGGTGGCCCGATCGTTCTGGATATGTTGCTCAAGCGTTGCCTGGAATTGGGGTGTCGCTTGGCTCGGCCCGGTGAATTCAGCGAACGCGCCTTCCTCAATGACAAACTCGACCTGGCCCAGGCCGAGGCGATTGCCGATTTGATCGAAGCCAGTTCTGCACAGGCTGCACGTAATGCTCTGCGTTCCTTGCAGGGTGCGTTTTCCCAGCGTGTGCATAACTTGACCGAACAACTGATCGGGCTGCGTATCTACGTCGAAGCCGCCATCGACTTCCCGGAAGAGGAAATCGACTTCCTCGCCGATGGCCATGTGCTGAGCATGCTCGACAAAGTCCGTGATGAGTTATCCACAGTACTGCGTGAGGCCGGGCAGGGTGCCTTGCTCCGCGACGGCATGACTGTGGTGATTGCCGGGCGGCCGAATGCCGGTAAATCCAGCCTGCTGAATGCGTTGGCCGGTCGGGAAGCGGCGATCGTCACCGAGATTGCCGGCACCACGCGGGATATCCTGCGCGAACATATCCACATTGATGGCATGCCGCTGCACGTTGTCGACACCGCCGGTTTGCGCGATACCGATGATCATGTGGAAAAGATCGGCGTTGAACGCGCGTTGAAAGCCATTGGTGAAGCGGATCGAGTGTTGCTGGTAGTCGACGCGACCGCTCCGGAAGCACTGGATCCGTTTGCCCTGTGGCCGGAATTCCTCGAAACCCGGCCGGATCCGGCCAAAGTTACGCTGATCCGCAACAAGGCCGATCTAACGGGCGAAGCCATTGTTTTGGAAACCAGCGAAGACGGGCATGTGACGATCAGTCTCAGCGCCAAGTCGGCCGGTGAAGGTCTGGATCTGCTGCGCGATCATCTCAAGGCCTGCATGGGTTACGAGCAGACCTCGGAAAGCAGTTTCAGCGCACGTCGCCGGCATCTTGAAGCCTTGCGCCACGCCAGTGCAGCGTTGGAACACGGCCGCGCCCAGCTGACCTTGGCTGGCGCTGGGGAATTACTGGCCGAGGATTTGCGTCAGGCCCAGCATTCTCTCGGTGAAATCACCGGAGCATTCAGCTCTGATGATCTGTTGGGACGGATTTTTTCCAGCTTCTGTATCGGCAAATGAAAAAAGGGCTGTGGACAATTTATCCACAGCCCCTTTTTCGTTTTACCAGTTGTAGGAAACCGTGCCGAGCAGAGTGCGATCTTCACCCCAGTAGCAACGGCCAGCGTCGTTGCAACCCGACACATATTCCTTGTCGAACAGGTTCTTCGCATTCAGGTCGACGCTCCAGTGCGTATCGATCTGATAACCGATGGCCGCATCCACCAAGGTGACGTCGCCGGCATCCAGCTTCCCGTAGAGAGAAGGCGACGTGTAGGCGAAGGCACTGTCGAAGTAACGCACACCACCGCCGATGTACAGGCCTTTCAAGTCGCCATCAAGGAATCGATATTTCGCCCAGACCGAAGCCTGATTGCGCGGCACGCCGGTCATTTGATGGCCTTTGACCAATGACGTCGCGGCATCCTTGGTAATTCGCGCGTCGGTGTAGGTGTAAGCCGCCGTGAGATTGAGGTTCTGGGTCAGGTTGCTGTTCAGTTCCAGTTCCACACCCTTGGAACGGCTTTCGCCCACCTGGCGATAGCTCGACGTGGTGGCGTCGAAGTAGGTGTCGTCTTTTTTGCGCAGGTCGTACACCGATGCAGTGAAGGCAGTGTCCCAGCCGATTGGTTCGTACTTCAGGCCCACTTCATATTGGCTGCTGGTGATCGGGTCGAGCGGCGCGCCGGCATTGGAAATCTGCTGTACCGGTACGAACGAGGTTGAGTAGCTGACATACGGCGTCATGCCGTTGTCGAACTGGTACATCACGCCGCCCTGATAAGTGAATTTCTTGTCCTCGGAGCTGATGTTGCTCGACTGGGCGACCTTGTCGCGAAAATCGCTATCGACCCAGTCCTGACGGCCACCGAGCAGAAACAGCCAGTGGTCGTACTTGCTCTGGATCTGTGCATAAACCCCTTTCATCTGCTGCTCGAGCAAGGTGTTTTGCACCGCAATCGGCGTGGTTGGGTCGCGCAGGTACTCCGGGTTATACACATCGATCGGCCCGACAATGCCGGCATTCCAGTCCTGATTGAAGGAAGTGCGGTCATAGCTGGCGCCGAATAGCACGGTATTTTCCAGACCGCCGACCTGAAATTTGCCTTCCAGTTGGTTATCCAGCGAATACACCATCGATTTGTTGTAGCGATCGTAGGCGGTCATGTTCAGACGCGTGCCGAACCCGGCGTTGTTGAGGTTGCCTGGCCAGGTTTCGTGACGGGTGATGCGCGATTGCATGTAGCGCGAGTTCTGGCGGAACTGCCAGTCGTCGTTGAATGAGTGGCTGAATTCGTAACCGGTGCTCCAGGTTTCTCGTTCGAAAGTGTTCCAGTCCGGGTCGCCGAGCAGGGTGCCTTTGGATAACTTGCCGTTGGGGTTGGTCAGCAATGTCCCGGCGGCCGGTAGGCCAAGTTCCATGTTGGTGTGATCCTTCTGGTAGTTGGCCAGCAGGGTCAAGGTGTTGAAATCGTCAAAATTCAGGGTCAGCGATGGCGCGATGTAGATTCGGTCATCCGGTACGTGGTCGGTCTGGGTGTCGGACTTGCGGCCAAGCATCACCACGCGCCCGAGAACATTGCCGCTGTCATTGAGCGGGCCGGAGACATCGACGCCGATCTGCCGGCGATTGTTCGAGCCATAACCCAATTGCACTTCGCCTTGCGGTGCAGCGGTCGGGCGTTTGCTCACCAGATTAACCAGACCGCCGGGGGCGTTTTCCCCGTAAAGAAGCGAAGACGGGCCGCGGAAAACCTCTACCCGTTCAAGTCCATAAGGCTCAGTGCTGGTGTCATAGCGGTTGCCTTGTACGCGTAGTCCATCGCGCAACAGACCGTAGCCATAATCGGTGGCGTTGAAACCGCGAATGTAGAACAGGTCTCCTGCCAGACTGTCGCCGGCGGCGAACGGTGGGGCAAAGATCCCCGGCACGTAGCCGAGTACCTCGGTGAGTGTCTGAGATTTCTGATCCTTCATGCGTTGGGCGGTAACGACGGACACTGAGCGTGGCGTTTCCGACAACGGCGTACTGGTTTTCGTACCGATTCGACTGTTCTGCGCCTTGTATCCGACGTCGGCGGCGTAATCCAGATTCATCGGATTGGCCAACTGACCGTTGATGTTGGTCGGAGCGAGCTCCAGCGAATCACCGTTCGGCAGCGCCTGCAGAATATAACTGCCCGGCGCCTGCGGTACGGCTTGCAAACCCGAGCCTTGCAGCAGTTGGGCGAATCCCTGGTCGACAGTGAAGCTGCCGTTCAACCCGGCGCTACGCAAGCGGCTGGTCTGTTGCGGCGAGAACGACAGAATCACGTTGGCGGCCGAGGCGAACTGGCTCAGCGCATTATCCAGCGGGCCGGCGGCGATGGCGTAACGCTGGGCTACCGATGCAGCGACGGCGTTATGGCTAATCACCAGGCAGGACGCGGCGCTGGTCATCAGTAAGCTATAGGCAATGCAGTGGTAGGAAAAACGCTGACGAAACGTGGGAAGACGCATGTGTGGATAAGCCCTGAAGGTGGCAAAGAGCCGCGTTTATCGCGATTACCTGTAGGGCCGGGTCAGGGCAAAAAAAGATAACCCTGTTGTCGATTTATTTTCTCCAGGCGAAATTTCGATCAAGTGTTGTGGCTGATCGAGACCCAGTATCGAGTGAAATAGCGCACGTTGATCGGCAGCGAAGCCTGAAGATTGGCCAGGACAGCGTCGGTTGAATTGAGGCGGAATGTCCCGGATATCCGCAGCTCCCGGGCACGCGTGTCGCAATGTAAAACGCCGCTCCGATAGCGGCCCAATTCTTCAATAACATCGCCCAAGCGCGCATTGAGGACGATCAATTGGCCGTTGATCCACGCCACTTCAGAGGATTTGAAGGGATGAACGGGCCCGATGTGCTGCCGATCAAAATCGGCGCCTTCGCCTGCCTGCAGAATTCTTGCGGCCGTTGATGCATCAGCGGGCTGAACACTGACCCGGTCTTCCAGCACTCCAACTCGGGTAGAGCCCGACAGCTGGTGAACGGAGAAACGGGTACCGAGTGCTTGAATCCGGCCATCCCCGGTTTCGACGAAAAAGGGCCGTTGATCGCCAAGCTTGCCGGTTTGAATGAGGATTTCACCCGAGCGCAAACGAATCAGTCGATGTGCCGCATCAAAAGACACATCAATTGCGGTGTCAGTGTTGAGTTGTATCTGGCTGCCGTCGGCCAACGCGATGTTGCGGCGCTGGCCAACCCCGGTTTTATAGTCGGCCCAGACATTCCCCAGGGATGTGTGTTGCTGAACATTCCAGCCGACGAACCCCGTCCCCGCTGCGAGCAGCAACAATTTCAGCACTTGGCGACGTTGCTGACCCGTATTCAGCGCACGACGTTTCAGATCCTGCGGCAGCGTACCGAGGTGGCGCTGCAATTGTTCCATCTGATTCCACGCCGCCAGATGCGCCGGGTCACTATCTATCCACAGCTGCCAAGCCTTTTGTTCGGTGAGTGTTGGCGGCTCCGCCTGAAACTGCACGTACCAACTGGCGGCCGCTTCAAAAATCTGGCGATTGGGGGCGATAGCCATCAACTTTGCGCCATGATCAGGGCACATTCCGTCAGGGCGCGGATCATGTGCTTCTTCACCGTGGTCAATGACACCTTCAATTGCAGTGCGATCTGTTGATAAGTCAGGCCATCGATCTGGGAGAGCGTGAAGATCTGTTGGCTTCTGGCGCCGAGCCCGGCCAAGGCTTTATCCACAGCGACCAGGGTTTCGATGATCAGCGCCTTGTCTTCCTCGCTGATGACAGTGGCTTGCGGACGAGCCGCGAGGATCTGCAAATACGCGGCTTCGATAGCCTGTCTTCTATAACGGTCAATCACCAGACCGCGTGCAATGGTCGCCAGATAATCACGTGGATCACGAATCTGTGCAGCATTACGCGCCGCCAGAATCCGCACAAACGTGTCATGCGCCACATCCGCCGCATCGCAAGCGTCATGTAATTTTCCCTTGAGCCACCCGTATAGCCACGAATGGTGTTGCTCGTAGATTCGCTCGATCGCAGCAGTGTGGGCGGGTAGGGACATGGGGAAAACTGACGAGTTAATGATAATGCCTATTATTAGCCCCTGTTACGTTCTCTCACAATAGCCCTCGCACTTCCCTCCATCCGCTTCTTTGTCCCCAGCGAACCCTTCGTGGCGTTTTTTTGCGTCCGGAAAAGCCGTTTTATCGATTTTCTGTGGATTAAGCCCTGTGAATAACTGCCACTAAGGGCAGTTGATAACAGGGCCTGAAAACTGGATATAACCCCGCCTGTGGATAACCACCCCTTTCATCCACAGGCTTACAGCGGTTATCCAAGGGCCTCATTGGCACATGGGCACAGGGTTTTGAAACTCTGTACATATTGAATATAAAGGCTTGTAGCAATCTATCCACAGAAACGTGCTTCAGTAGAAATAAACATAAAAACAAAGGTTTTATAAATTTCTCTCTTTTTTATTCTTTTAACCTC
Organism: Pseudomonas sp. 43A; assembly: GCF_013363935.1. Classification (NCBI taxonomy): domain Bacteria; kingdom Pseudomonadati; phylum Pseudomonadota; class Gammaproteobacteria; order Pseudomonadales; family Pseudomonadaceae; genus Pseudomonas; species Pseudomonas sp. 43A. The sequence continues at coordinate 226,035 of NZ_CP054880.1, read as the reverse complement.
GAGTTCTCCACAGCTGGTTAAATTTTGTGCAAAGGGTTCTTTAGGAAGGGCGAAGTCCCTATACTTGCCGACCAGGTCCAAAAACCTGATCTCAAACTATTCCTGAATTACCTACTTAAGCAGGCACGAGGTGCGTGGTGGATTTCCCTTCCCGTTTTGAAGTGATCGTCATCGGCGGCGGTCATGCCGGTACCGAGGCAGCACTGGCCTCAGCACGTATGGGGGCAAAAACCCTGTTGCTGACGCATAACGTGGAAACCCTCGGTGCCATGAGTTGCAACCCGGCCATCGGTGGCATTGGCAAAAGCCATTTGGTCAAGGAAATCGATGCCCTCGGCGGGGCGATGGCCACAGCTACCGATTTGGGCGGCATCCAGTTTCGCGTGTTGAACAGCCGCAAAGGCCCAGCCGTACGGGCGACCCGTGCGCAAGCTGACCGGATTCTGTACAAGGCAGCTGTCCGCGAAATCCTGGAGAACCAGCCGAACCTGTGGATATTTCAACAAGCTGCTGATGACCTGATCGTCGAGCAGGAACAAGTCCGTGGTGTTGTCACGCAAATGGGTCTGCGTTTCTTCGCCGATTCCGTGGTGTTGACCACCGGTACGTTCCTCGGCGGACTTATCCACATCGGTTTGCAGAATTTTTCCGGCGGCCGCGCCGGTGATCCGCCATCGATTGCACTGGCTCACCGTCTGCGTGAACTGCCACTGCGTGTCGGTCGCCTGAAAACCGGGACACCGCCGCGTATCGACGGCAAGTCTGTGGATTTCTCGGTGATGACCGAGCAACCAGGCGATACGCCGATCCCGGTGATGTCGTTCATGGGCAACAAGGAACAGCATCCACGCCAGGTCAGCTGCTGGATTACTCACACCAACGCCCGCACCCACGAAATCATTGCTGCGAACCTTGATCGTTCGCCGATGTATTCCGCTGCCGGTGAAATCGAAGGCATCGGCCCGCGCTATTGCCCGTCGATCGAAGACAAGATCCACCGCTTTGCCGACAAGGAAAGCCATCAGGTGTTTATCGAACCGGAAGGTTTGACCACCCATGAGCTGTACCCGAACGGGATATCCACAAGCTTGCCGTTCGACGTGCAATTGCAGATCGTGCAATCGATCCGCGGCATGGAAAACGCGCACATCGTGCGTCCGGGCTATGCCATCGAGTACGACTACTTCGATCCGCGTGATCTGAAGTACAGCCTGGAAACCAAAGTCATCGGCGGTCTGTTCTTTGCCGGACAAATCAACGGTACCACCGGTTACGAAGAAGCCGGCGCCCAAGGTTTGCTCGCCGGCGCCAATGCTGCACTGCGCGCCAAGGGCAAAGAAGCCTGGTGCCCGCGTCGCGATGAAGCGTACATCGGCGTGTTGGTCGACGACCTGATCACCCTCGGCACCCAAGAGCCGTACCGCATGTTCACTTCCCGTGCCGAGTACCGCCTGATTCTGCGCGAGGACAACGCCGACCTGCGTCTGACCGAAAAAGGTCGCGAGCTCGGTCTGGTCGATGACGCGCGTTGGGCGGCCTTCTGCAAGAAACGCGAAAGCATCGAGCTGGAAGAGCAGCGTCTGAAAAGCACTTGGGTTCGCCCGAATACGCAGCAGGGCGATGCGATTGCCGAGAAGTTCGGTACGCCGTTGACCCACGAATACAACTTGCTCAACCTCTTGAGCCGTCCGGAAATCGACTACGCTGGTCTGGTCGAAGTGACCGGCAATGGCGCCGAAGATCCACAGGTCGCCGAGCAGGTTGAAATCAAAACCAAATACGCCGGTTACATTGATCGTCAACAGGACGAAATTGCCCGTCTGCGCGCCAGTGAAGACACGAAGTTGCCTGTGGATATCGATTACACCAACATTTCCGGTCTCTCCAAGGAGATACAGAGCAAGCTCGGCGCGACTCGACCAGAGACGCTGGGCCAGGCTTCGCGGATCCCGGGTGTGACCCCGGCAGCGATTTCGCTATTGATGATTCACTTGAAAAAACGCGGCGCGGGCCGTCAGTTGGAGCAAAGCGCTTGAGTTCTAAGGTCACTTCGCAACACGCCGAAGAGTTATCCACAGGAGCCCGCGAGCTCGGTGTCAATCTCACTGAAACCCAGCACGAACTGCTGCTGGGTTATCTGGCCCTGTTGATCAAATGGAACCAGGCCTACAACCTGACCGCTGTGCGCGATCCGGACGAAATGGTTTCGCGACACTTGCTCGATAGTCTGAGCGTGATGTCGTTCATCGAAAACGGTCGCTGGCTCGACGTCGGCAGTGGCGGCGGCATGCCGGGGATCCCGTTGGCGATTCTGTATCCGGATTCGCAAGTGACCTGTCTGGACAGCAACGGCAAGAAAACCCGCTTCCTGACCCAGGTCAAACTCGAACTCAAACTGGATAACCTGCAAGTTATCCACAGTCGTGTCGAAGCCTTCCAGCCTGCGCAACCGTTCAACGGGATCATTTCCCGGGCGTTCAGCAGTATGGAGAACTTCACCAACTGGACTCGCCACTTGGGCGATGCAGATACACGCTGGCTGGCAATGAAGGGCGTTCATCCGGCCGATGAGCTGGTAGCATTGCCGGCAGACTTCAAACTCGATAGCGAACACGCCCTGGCCGTACCCGGTTGCCAAGGCCAACGCCATCTGCTGATACTGCGCCGCACGGCATGATTGGGAACACAAGCAAGAATGGCTAAGGTATTCGCGATAGCGAACCAAAAGGGTGGTGTGGGCAAGACCACCACCTGCATCAACCTCGCAGCATCCCTGGTCGCAACCAAGCGCCGGGTGCTGTTGATCGATCTCGATCCACAGGGCAACGCCACCATGGGTAGCGGTGTGGATAAACACGGCCTGGAAAATTCGGTCTACGACCTGCTGATCGGCGAATGCGATCTGGCCCAGGCCATGCACTATTCCGAGCACGGCGGTTACCAACTGCTGCCGGCCAACCGCGATTTGACGGCGGCCGAAGTGGTGCTGCTGGAAATGCAGATGAAGGAAAGCCGTCTGCGCAGCGCGCTGGCGCCGATCCGTGAAAACTACGATTACATTCTGATCGACTGCCCGCCGTCGCTGTCGATGCTCACGCTGAACGCACTGGTCGCCGCTGACGGGGTGATTATCCCCATGCAGTGCGAGTACTTCGCGCTCGAAGGCTTGAGCGACCTTGTGGATAACATCAAGCGCATCGCTGAATTGCTCAATCCGAACCTGAAAGTCGAAGGCCTGCTGCGAACCATGTATGACCCGCGCCTGAGCCTGATGAACGACGTTTCGGCGCAGCTCAAGGAACACTTCGGCGAGCAGCTCTACGACACGGTGATCCCGCGCAACATCCGTCTGGCCGAAGCGCCGAGCTACGGCATGCCGGCGCTGGCCTACGACAAACAATCGCGTGGCGCCCTGGCTTATCTGGCCCTGGCCGGCGAGATGGTTCGTCGTCAGCGCAAAAATTCACGCATCGCCGCCGCTCAGGCAACTTAAGGAATTCCCATGGCCGTCAAGAAACGAGGTCTCGGACGTGGACTGGATGCACTGCTGAGTGGTCCGACCGTCAGCGCGCTGGAAGAACAAGCCGCGCAAGCTGACACCCGTGAGTTGCAACACCTGCCGCTGGATCTGCTGCAGCGCGGTAAATACCAGCCGCGCCGGGACATGGATCCGCAGGCGCTGGAAGAACTGGCAGCGTCGATCAAGGCGCAAGGGGTGATGCAGCCGATCGTGGTGCGCCCGATTGGCGGTGGCCGCTTTGAGATCATCGCCGGTGAACGCCGCTGGCGCGCGAGCCAGCAAGCCGGGCAGGAAACCATCCCGGCGATGGTCCGCGATGTACCGGATGAAACCGCAATTGCCATTGCGCTGATCGAGAACATCCAGCGTGAAGATCTCAACCCGATCGAAGAGGCGGTGGCCCTGCAGCGTTTGCAGCAGGAATTCCAGCTCACTCAGCAACAAGTTGCCGAGGCTGTGGGTAAGTCCCGCGTCACTGTGGCTAACCTGTTGCGGCTTATTGCGCTGCCGGAAGTCATCAAGACCATGCTGTCCCATGGCGACCTGGAAATGGGCCATGCCCGTGCTTTGCTCGGTCTGCCGGACAATCAACAGGTGGAAGGGGCGCGACATGTTGTCGCACGCGGTCTCACCGTGCGCCAAACTGAGGCACTGGTTCGCCAGTGGTTGAGTGGTAAACCGGAGCCTGTGGAAGCCAGCAAACCCGACCCGGATATCGCCCGTCTCGAACAGCGTCTGGCCGAGCGCCTAGGCTCTGCGGTGCAGATTCGCCACGGCAAGAAGGGAAAAGGGCAGTTGGTGATCGGTTACAACTCCCTCGATGAGCTTCAAGGTGTGCTCGCACACATCCGCTGAAACATTTCCTCATGTAGCGCGCAGTCGGAAATCACTACCTGACAGTTGAATAGGGGCAGAACCGCCCCTATACTCTGCGCGCATTTTGTCGGCACAAATTATGCCAAGTTATTGAATTCTGGCAGCCGACCATTGGAGAGCAATAGTGATGGAAACCCGCAAGCCAAACCGCCTGCCGTTCCATCGCCTGGCAGTTTTTCCGGTGTTAATGGCTCAATTTGTCATTTTGCTGATTGCCGCTTTGGCGCTCTGGCAATGGCACGGAGTCGTTGCCGGATACTCGGGACTTTGCGGAGGCCTGATAGCCTTGCTGCCCAATGTTTATTTCGCTCACAAGGCATTTCGGTTTTCCGGCGCCCGAGCAGCCCAGTCCATCGTCCGGTCTTTTTATGCCGGCGAGGCAGGCAAACTGATTTTGACAGCAGTGCTTTTTGCGCTGGTGTTTGCAGGTGTGAAGCCACTGGCGCCGATAGCTGTATTCGGCGTGTTCGTGCTGACTCAGTCGGTCAGCTGGTTCGCTCCCCTGCTGATGAGAACAAGACTTTCGAGACCTTAGGGCGTTTGAGGCAACCATGGCAGAAACAACCGCTTCGGGCTATATCCAGCACCACTTGCAGAACCTGACCTTCGGTCAGCTACCTAACGGCGGCTGGGGCTTTGCCCATACCGCAGCAGAAGCCAAGGAAATGGGCTTCTGGGCTTTCCACGTCGATACTCTCGGCTGGTCGGTCGCGTTGGGTCTGATCTTCGTTCTTCTTTTCCGCATGGCGGCAAAGAAAGCGACTTCGGGTCAACCGGGTGCTTTGCAGAACTTCGTTGAAGTATTGGTCGAATTCGTCGATGGCAGCGTGAAAGACAGCTTCCATGGCCGTAGCCCGGTGATTGCACCGCTGGCACTGACCATCTTCGTCTGGGTGTTCCTGATGAACGCCGTCGACCTGGTACCGGTCGACTGGATTCCTCAGTTGGCCATTCTGATCTCCGGTGACCACCACATCCCGTTCCGCGCCGTGTCGACTACCGACCCGAACGCGACCCTGGGCATGGCGTTCTCGGTTTTCGCACTGATCATTTTCTATAGCATCAAGGTCAAGGGCTTCGGCGGCTTCATCGGCGAACTGACCCTGCACCCGTTCGGCAGCAAGAACATCTTCGTTCAAGCCCTGCTGATCCCGGTGAACTTCCTGCTGGAATTCGTGACCCTGATCGCCAAGCCGATCTCTCTGGCTCTGCGTCTGTTCGGCAACATGTATGCCGGTGAGCTGGTGTTCATTCTGATCGCTGTGATGTTCGGCAGCGGTCTGCTCTGGCTGAGCGGCCTGGGCGTTGTTCTGCAGTGGGCTTGGGCTGTGTTCCACATCCTGATCATCACCCTGCAGGCGTTCATCTTCATGATGCTGACCATCGTCTACCTGTCGATGGCGCACGAAGAAAACCATTAAGACCAGTCTCGACTAGTCTGATGTCCTTCCCGGTCAAACGGGAAGGGGCTCTTCACAGGGCACCTGAAACGATTTGTTTTACCGCTTTAATCTAAAAAACCTAAACCATACGACGTAAAAGTCGGGAGGAAAGATGGAAACTGTAGTTGGTCTAACCGCTATCGCTGTTGCACTGTTGATCGGCCTGGGCGCACTGGGTACCGCAATTGGTTTCGGCCTGCTGGGCGGCAAGTTCCTGGAAGGCGCAGCGCGTCAGCCAGAAATGGTTCCAATGCTGCAAGTTAAAATGTTCATCGTTGCCGGTCTGCTCGACGCCGTAACCATGATCGGTGTTGGTATCGCTCTGTTCTTCACCTTTGCGAACCCGTTCGTTGGTCAGATCGCTGGCTAATTACCCGGATTCTTCCGAGTAATTTGATGTGATGGACAACGTAACTGCGAGGTGTTGGCGTGAACATTAATGCGACCCTGATTGGCCAGTCCGTTGCGTTCCTGATTTTTGTACTGTTCTGCATGAAGTATGTATGGCCTCCGGTCATCGCTGCTCTGCACGAACGTCAAAAGAAGATCGCTGATGGTCTGGACGCTGCCAGCCGTGCAGCTCGCGACCTGGAGTTGGCCCAAGAAAAAGCGGGTCAGCAACTGCGCGAAGCGAAAGCTCAGGCAGCTGAAATCATCGAGCAAGCCAAGAAACGCGGTAACCAGATTGTCGAAGAGGCCGTTGAAAAGGCCCGTGTCGACGCTGACCGTGTGAAGGTTCAGGCTCAAGCCGAGATCGAACAGGAACTGAACAGTGTCAAAGACAAGCTGCGCGCCCAAGTGGGTTTGCTGGCTGTCGGCGGCGCCGAGAAGATCCTGGGTGCCACAATCGATCAAAACGCGCACGCAGAGCTGGTTAACCAACTGGCTGCTGAAATCTAAGCGAGGGCGATCATGGCAGAACTGACCACGTTGGCCCGACCTTACGCTAAGGCGGCCTTCGAGCACGCTCAGGCCCACCAGCAACTGGCCAATTGGTCAGCCATGCTCGGCCTGGCTGCAGCGGTGTCGCAAGACGACACCATGCAGCGCGTGCTCAAGGCCCCGCGACTGACGAGCGCAGAAAAGGCCGCCACGTTTATTGACGTGTGCGGCGACAAGTTTGATGCCAAGGCACAGAACTTCATCAATGTCGTTGCCGAAAACGACCGTCTCCCGCTTCTGCCGGAGATTGCCGCTCTTTTCGACCTGTACAAGGCCGAACAAGAGAAGTCGGTAGACGTTGAAGTGACCAGTGCTTTTGCATTGAACCAAGAACAGCAAGACAAACTCGCCAAGGTTCTCAGTGCACGACTCAACCGGGAAGTGCGCCTGCAAGTTGCGGAGGATGCTGCCCTTATAGGTGGTGTCGTTATCCGCGCCGGCGACCTGGTTATCGATGGCTCGATTCGCGGCAAAATCGCGAAACTTGCCGAAGCATTGAAATCTTGAGTTTGAAGGGGCAGCAGAGCAATGCAGCAACTCAATCCTTCCGAAATAAGTGAAATTATCAAGGGCCGCATCGACAAGCTCGATGTGACCTCCCAAGCCCGTAACGAAGGCACTGTCGTCAGCGTATCTGACGGCATCGTGCGGATTCACGGTCTGGCCGACGTAATGTACGGCGAGATGATCGAGTTTCCGGGCGGCGTCTACGGTATGGCCCTCAACCTGGAGCAAGACTCCGTAGGTGCCGTTGTACTGGGCGCTTACCAGTCTCTGGCTGAAGGCATGAGCGCCAAGTGCACCGGTCGCATCCTCGAAGTTCCGGTTGGTAAGGAACTGCTGGGTCGCGTAGTCGACGCACTGGGTAACCCTGTTGACGGCAAAGGTCCACTGGGCAACACCGAGACCGACGCGGTCGAGAAAGTTGCTCCGGGCGTGATCTGGCGTAAGTCGGTAGACCAGCCTGTACAGACTGGCTACAAGGCTGTCGATGCCATGATCCCTGTCGGCCGTGGCCAGCGTGAGCTGATCATCGGTGACCGTCAGATCGGTAAAACCGCTCTGGCGATCGACGCGATCATCAACCAGAAAGACAGCGGCATTTTCTGCGTCTACGTAGCTATTGGTCAGAAACAATCGACCATCGCCAACGTTGTTCGCAAGCTGGAAGAAAACGGCGCCCTGGCCAACACGATCATCGTGGCTGCCAGTGCTTCGGAATCTCCTGCGCTGCAATTCCTGGCACCGTACTCCGGTTGCACCATGGGTGAATTCTTCCGCGACCGCGGTGAAGACGCGCTGATCGTTTATGACGATCTGTCCAAGCAAGCAGTGGCTTACCGCCAGATTTCCCTGCTGCTGCGCCGTCCACCAGGCCGTGAAGCTTACCCAGGCGACGTGTTCTATCTCCACTCCCGTCTGCTGGAGCGCGCATCCCGCGTTTCGGAAGAATACGTAGAGAAGTTCACCAACGGCGCAGTGACCGGCAAAACCGGTTCCCTGACCGCACTGCCGATCATCGAAACCCAGGCTGGCGACGTTTCCGCGTTCGTTCCGACCAACGTGATTTCCATCACCGACGGTCAGATCTTCCTGGAATCGGCCATGTTCAACTCGGGCATCCGCCCTGCAGTGAACGCCGGTGTTTCGGTATCCCGTGTGGGTGGTGCCGCTCAGACCAAGATCATCAAGAAGCTGTCCGGTGGTATCCGTACCGCTCTGGCTCAGTACCGTGAACTGGCGGCATTCGCCCAGTTCGCTTCTGACCTGGACGAAGCGACCCGTAAGCAACTTGAGCATGGTCAGCGCGTTACCGAGCTGATGAAGCAGAAGCAATACGCACCAATGTCGATCGCTGACATGGCGCTGTCGCTGTATGCCGCTGAGCGTGGGTTCCTGACTGACATTGAAATCGCCAAGATCGGCAGCTTCGAACAAGCGCTGATTGCTTTCTTCAACCGCGATCACGCCGATTTGATGGCCAAGATCAACGTTAAAGGTGACTTCAATGACGAAATCGACGCTGGCATGAAAGCCGGTATCGAGAAGTTCAAGGCCACCCAAACCTGGTAAGCCGCAGCGGGAGCCGCGAGGCTCCCGCTTGCTAACCTGATAGGTGTTACATGGCAGGCGCAAAAGAGATTCGCAGTAAGATTGCGAGCATCAAAAGCACGCAAAAGATTACCAGCGCCATGGAAAAAGTGGCGGTCAGCAAAATGCGCAAGGCACAAATGCGCATGGCTGCTAGCCGTCCTTATGCGGAACGTATCCGCCAGGTAATTGGGCATCTGGCCAACGCCAACCCGGAATACCGCCACCCGTTCATGATCGACCGCGAAATCAAGCGCGTTGGTTATGTTGTGGTGAGCAGTGACCGTGGTCTGTGCGGCGGCTTGAACACCAACCTGTTCAAGGCCCTGGTCAAGGACATGGCGGTAAACCGCGAAAACGGCGTCGAGATTGATCTGTGTGTCGTTGGTAGCAAGGGTGCGGCCTTTTTCCGTAACTTCGGCGGTAACGTCGTTGCAGCTATCAGCCACCTGGGTGAAGAGCCGTCGATCAATGATCTGATCGGCAGCGTCAAGGTGATGCTGGATGCCTACCTGGACGGCCGTATTGACCGCCTGTCCGTGGTGTCCAACAAGTTCATCAACACCATGACGCAACAGCCTACCGTGGAGCAGTTGATTCCACTGGTGGCGACCCCGGATCAGGATCTCAAGCACCACTGGGACTATCTCTACGAACCGGATGCCAAAGAGCTGCTTGACGGCTTGATGGTCCGCTACGTTGAGTCGCAGGTCTACCAGGCGGTGGTCGAGAACAACGCGGCTGAACAAGCTGCGCGGATGATCGCGATGAAGAACGCTACCGACAACGCCGGTGATTTGATCAGCGATTTGCAGCTGATCTACAACAAGGCGCGTCAGGCTGCGATCACCCAAGAGATCTCGGAAATCGTCGGCGGCGCTGCCGCGGTTTAACGGTTCAAATATTCAGAGGATCCAGCTATGAGTAGCGGACGTATCGTTCAAATCATCGGCGCCGTTATCGACGTGGAATTTCCACGCGACAGCGTACCGAGCATCTACAACGCTTTGAAAGTAAAAAGCGATGCCGGCACCACTCTGGAAGTTCAGCAGCAGCTGGGCGACGGTGTGGTTCGTACCATTGCGATGGGTTCCACCGAAGGCTTGAAGCGCGGTCTGGAAGTTACCGACTCTGGCGCAGCCATCTCCGTACCGGTCGGTAAAGCGACCCTGGGCCGGATCATGGACGTCCTCGGTAACCCGATCGACGAAGCTGGCCCGATCGACACCGAAGAGCGTTGGGGCATTCACCGTCCAGCGCCTTCGTTCGCTGAGCAGGCAGGCGGCAACGACCTGCTGGAAACCGGCATCAAGGTTATCGACCTGGTTTGCCCGTTTGCCAAAGGCGGTAAAGTCGGTCTGTTCGGTGGTGCCGGTGTAGGCAAAACCGTAAACATGATGGAACTGATCCGTAACATCGCCATCGAGCACAGCGGTTATTCCGTGTTCGCCGGTGTGGGTGAGCGTACTCGTGAGGGTAACGACTTCTACCACGAGATGAAGGACTCCAACGTTCTGGACAAAGTGGCACTGGTTTACGGTCAGATGAACGAGCCGCCGGGTAACCGTCTGCGCGTAGCACTGACCGGCCTGACCATGGCCGAGAAGTTCCGTGACGAAGGTAACGACGTTCTGCTGTTCGTCGACAACATCTATCGCTACACCCTGGCCGGTACTGAAGTATCCGCACTGCTGGGCCGTATGCCTTCGGCAGTAGGTTACCAGCCGACCCTGGCTGAAGAGATGGGCGTTCTGCAAGAACGTATCACTTCGACCAAGGAAGGTTCGATCACCTCGATCCAAGCGGTATACGTACCTGCGGATGACTTGACCGACCCGTCGCCAGCGACCACCTTCGCCCACTTGGACGCCACCGTCGTTCTGTCCCGTGACATCGCCTCCCTGGGTATCTACCCAGCGGTAGATCCACTGGATTCGACTTCGCGTCAGCTGGACCCGAACGTAATCGGCCAGGACCACTACGACACCGCTCGCGGCGTTCAGTACGTTCTGCAACGTTACAAAGAGCTGAAGGACATCATCGCGATCCTGGGTATGGACGAGCTGTCGGAAGCCGACAAGCAGTTGGTAAACCGTGCTCGTAAGATCCAGCGCTTCTTGTCGCAGCCGTTCTTCGTGGCTGAAGTCTTCACCGGTGCTTCGGGTAAATACGTTTCCCTGAAAGACACCATTGCTGGCTTCAAAGGCATCCTCAACGGTGACTACGACCACCTGCCAGAACAAGCGTTCTACATGGTTGGCGGCATCGAAGAAGCGATCGAGAAAGCCAAGAAACTGTAATCCCGGCGCCCGGCAACGGGCGCTCATTTAGGTTGAGGCAATCAGATGGCTATGACAGTCCATTGCGATATCGTCAGCGCGGAAGGGGAAATCTTTTCCGGCCTGGTCGAGATGGTGATTGCGCACGGTGCACTGGGTGATCTTGGTATCGCTCTGGGTCACGCGCCGCTGATCACTAATCTGAAGCCAGGTCCGATCCGCCTGATCAAGCAAGGCGGGGAAGCCGAGGTGTTCTACATCTCCGGTGGTTTCCTCGAGGTTCAGCCGAACATGGTCAAGGTGCTTGCCGATACCGTGCAACGCGCCGCCGACCTGGATGAAGCTCAAGCCCAGGCAGCTCTCAAGGCTGCCGAAGCTGCTCTGCACGAGAAGAGCGCAGATTTCGACTACGGAGCTGCGTCCGCACGTCTGGCCGAGGCTGCAGCTCAGCTGCGCACCGTCCAGCAGATCCGCAAGAAGTTTGGCGGTTAATCCGTCAGCCGCTTGTTGTGCGATTGATAAAAAAGGGTAGCCTCGGCTACCCTTTTTTCTTTTCCGATTTTTACAACCCGGTCGCAGTTGCTGACCACCCAGGATTGGTAGCCAGTCATGTCTCTTGAAATCGTTATCCTCGCGGCCGGTCAAGGCACCCGTATGCGCTCGGCCCTGCCGAAGGTGCTGCATCCGATTGCCGGCAACTCCATGCTGGGCCATGTTATCCACAGCGCCCGGCAACTTGAGCCACAACGCATTCATGTGGTGATCGGCCATGGCGCCGATGTAGTGCGTGAGCGTCTGGCTGCTGATGATCTGAATTTCGTCCTGCAGGACAAGCAACTCGGCACCGGCCACGCCACCGCTCAAGCGGTGCCGTTCATTACGGCCGATACCGTGCTGATCCTTTATGGCGACGTGCCGCTGATCGAAGTCGATACCCTGCAGCGTCTGCTCAAGCACGTAGTGCCTGGACAGATGGGCTTGCTCACCGTCGAGCTGGATGACCCGACTGGTTACGGTCGCATCGTGCGCGATGCCGACGGCAAGGTCGCAGCGATCGTTGAACACAAAGATGCCAGCGAAGCCCAGCGCGCCATTACTGAAGGCAACACCGGCATTCTCGCGGTGCCGGCCAATCGTCTGGCCGACTGGATGAGTCGCCTGTCGAACAACAATGCTCAGGGTGAGTACTACCTGACCGACGTGATCGAGATGGCGGTGAGTGATGGCCTGGTGGTCGCCACCGAACAACCGCACGACCCAATGGAAGTGCAGGGCGCCAACGATCGCAAGCAATTGTCAGAACTGGAGCGCCATTACCAGCTGCGCGCCGGCCGTCGGTTGATGGCGCAAGGCGTGACCCTGCGTGACCCGGCACGTTTCGATGTACGAGGCGAAGTCACTGTGGGTCGCGACGTGCTGATCGACATCAACGTGATCCTCGAAGGCAATGTGGTGATTGAAGACGACGTGGTGATCGGCCCGAACTGCGTGATCAAGGACAGCACCCTGCGCAAAGGTGTGGTGATCAAGGCCAACTCGCACATTGAAGGTGCCGTTCTGGGCGAGGGCAGTGATGCCGGCCCGTTCGCGCGTCTGCGTCCAGGCACCGTGCTCGAAGCGCGCGCGCATGTGGGTAACTTCGTTGAGCTGAAAAATGCCCACATGGGCGAAGGCGCCAAGGCCGGTCACCTCACATATTTGGGCGATGCCGAAATCGGTGCGCGCACCAACATCGGTGCCGGCACCATTACCTGCAACTACGACGGCGCCAACAAGTGGAAAACCGTGTTGGGGGCGGACGTGTTCATCGGCTCCAATAATTCGTTGGTCGCGCCTGTGGATATCTCTGACGGGGCGACCACGGCCGCCGGTTCGACCATTACACAGAATGTGGATAACGCGCAGTTGGCCGTGGGCCGAGCGCGGCAGAGGAATATCGACGGCTGGAAGCGGCCGGAGAAGATCAAGAAGAGCTGAGTTATCCACAGCTTCTTTTAGCGACGAAAATCCAATGTGGGAGCGAGCTTGCTCGCGAATGCGGTAGATCACTCAACATTGATGTTGACTGACACGATGCGTTCGCAAGCAAGCTTGCTCCCATATTTTTGTTTGTGTCGTGTTCAAAAAAGTCTGACTGCCGCTTGACGATTTAGAGCCGATAGGTTTTGATTGCTTCCGTTATCTTTCGAATCGAAACTTAAGTCGCCATGTCGAAACGCAACACGCCGCAACGCCGTCACAACATTCTCGCCTTGCTCAACGAGCAGGGCGAAGTCAGTGTGGATGAACTGGCCAAGCGCTTCGAAACCTCCGAAGTTACGATTCGCAAGGATCTCGCCGCGCTGGAAAGTCATGGCCTGTTGCTGCGCCGTTACGGCGGTGCGATCACCATGCCGCAGGAGCTGGTAGCGGAAACTGCACAGAGCGTTTCCAAATACAAACAGGCGATTGCCCGCGCGGCGGTGCAACGCATCCGCGAACACGCGCGGATCATCATCGACAGCGGCAGCACCACCGCCGCGATGATCCCGGAACTTGGCCAACAGCCAGGCCTGGTGGTGATGACCAATTCCCTGCACGTCGCCAGCGCCCTGAGCGAACTCGAGCACGAACCGGTGCTGTTGATGACCGGCGGCACCTGGGATCCGCATTCGGAATCCTTTCAGGGTCAGGTCGCCGAGCAAGTACTACGCTCTTACGACTTCGACCAGTTGTTCATCGGCGCCGATGGCATCGATCTGGTGCGTGGCACCACCACCTTCAATGAACTGCTCGGTCTGAGCCGGGTGATGGCGGAAGTGGCGCGGGAAGTCATCGTCATGGTCGAGGCCGACAAGATCGGTCGCAAGATTCCCAATCTGGAACTGCCGTGGAGCAGCGTCCATACCCTCATTACCGATGATCGCCTGCCTATCGAAGCGCGCGATCAGATACAGGCCCGCGGTATCACCGTGATTTGCGCGGCTGTCAGTCAGGAGAAATAAGCATGTGTGGAATTGTCGGCGCAGTTGCTGAACGTAATATCACCGCCATCCTGCTCGAAGGCCTCAAGCGCCTTGAATACCGCGGCTACGACAGCGCCGGTGTCGCGGTCTTCACCAACGACGAAACCCTCGAGCGCATGCGTCGCCCGGGTAAAGTCAGCGAGCTCGAAGCGGCGCTGGCCGAACACCCACTGGTGGGCCGTCTCGGCATTGCTCACACCCGTTGGGCCACCCACGGCGCTCCTTGCGAGCGTAACGCACACCCGCATTTCTCCGGCGACATCGCGGTGGTGCACAACGGCATCATCGAAAACCACGAAGCCCTGCGCGAACAACTGAAAGCGCTGGGTTACGTGTTTACTTCGGACACCGATACCGAAGTCATCGCCCACCTGCTCAGCCATAAACTCAAGGATCAGCCAGACCTGAGCGTCGCTCTTAAGGCGACGGTCAAGGAACTGCACGGTGCTTATGGTCTGGCCGTGATCAATGCGAAACAACCGGATCGTCTGGTCGCCGCGCGCAGTGGCAGTCCGTTGGTGATCGGGCTTGGCCTTGGCGAGAATTTCCTCGCGTCTGACCAGTTGGCGCTGCGTCAGGTCACCGACCGCTTCATGTACCTGGAAGAAGGCGATATCGCCGAAATTCGCCGCGATAACGTGCAGATCTGGGACATCAACGGCAATGTCGTCGAGCGCCAGACCGTGCAGTACAGCGACGGTGCCGAAGCCGCCGACAAGGGAGAGTTCCGCCACTACATGCTCAAGGAAATCCATGAGCAACCGACCGTGGTGCAGCGCACCCTCGAAGGTCGCCTGAGCAATGATCAGGTGTTGGTGCAAGCGTTCGGCCCACAAGCGGCGGAGCTGTTCGCCAAAGTGCGTAACGTACAGATCGTCGCCTGTGGCACCAGCTATCACGCTGGTATGGTTGCGCGTTACTGGCTCGAAGAACTGGCCGGTATCCCGTGCCAGGTCGAAGTCGCCAGCGAATTCCGCTACCGCAAAGTAGTGGTGCAGCCGGACACCCTGTTCGTGACCATCTCGCAATCCGGTGAAACCGCTGACACCCTGGCAGCCCTGCGCAACGCCAAGGAACTCGGGTTTCTCGCCAGCCTGGCGATCTGCAACGTCGGCATCAGCTCGCTGGTGCGCGAGTCCGATCTCACTCTACTGACCCAGGCCGGTCGCGAAATCGGTGTGGCCTCGACCAAAGCGTTCACCACACAATTGGTTGGTCTACTGCTGCTGACCCTGTCGCTGGGTCAGGTGCGCGGCACCCTGGCCGACGGCGTTGAAGCGCGTCTGGTCGAAGAGCTGCGTCGCCTGCCAACCCGCCTCGGCGAAGCGCTGGCCATGGACAGCACCGTGGAAAAAATCGCCGAACTGTTCGCCGAAAAGAACCACACCCTGTTCCTCGGCCGTGGTGCGCAATTCCCGGTGGCGATGGAAGGTGCCTTGAAACTCAAGGAAATCTCCTACATCCACGCCGAAGCCTACCCGGCCGGCGAACTGAAACACGGTCCGCTGGCGCTTGTGGATAACGACATGCCGGTAGTCACCGTGGCGCCGAACAACGAACTGCTGGAAAAGCTCAAATCCAACCTGCAGGAAGTCCGCGCCCGTGGCGGCGAGCTGATCGTGTTCGCCGACGAAAAAGCCGGGATGACCAACGGCGAAGGCACCCACGTGGTGCAGATGCCGCACATCCACGACATTCTCTCGCCGATCCTCTACACGGTTCCGCTGCAGCTGCTGTCGTACTACGTCGCGGTGCTCAAGGGCACGGACGTTGATCAACCACGTAACCTGGCGAAGTCGGTGACGGTGGAATAAGTTATCCACAGCTGACATCGACGCAAAAAAATCGCAGCTTCGGCTGCGATTTTTGTATCTGACTTGAGGGTCTCCATGGATCGCTTCCAGGAAATGCACATCTTCACCACTGTCGCCCAGGAGCAAGGCTTCTCAGCGGCGGCGCGGCGTCTGGGGTTGTCGGCAGCCAGCGTCACGCGGGCGGTGGCGGCGCTGGAGCAGCGCATCGGCACGCAGTTGCTGATTCGCACCACGCGCAGTGTGCATTTGAGCGAAGCCGGGCAGCGTTATCTGGAGGATTGTCGGAGGATTCTCGTTGAGGTGCAGGAAGCCGAGGATTCGGCGGCGGGCAGTCATGCTCAGCCGCGTGGGCAATTGACGGTGACGGCGCCGGTGTTGTTCGGTGATTTGTTTGTGACGCCGGTGATGGCGAATTATCTCGTGCAGTATCCGGACGTCACGATCAACGCCGTACTGGTCGATCGGATCGTCAACATGGTCGAGGAAGGCATTGATGTGGCGGTGCGCATCGGCGATCTGCCGGACAGCAATCAGCATGCGATTCGCGTGGGGGAGGTGCGTCGGGTCATTTGCGGCGCGCCGGCCTACTTTGCCAGGCATGGCCGACCATCTCATCCCCACGCGTTGGCGGGCGCGCCAGTGGTGGCGACTTCTGCAATTGGCCAGCAACGAAGTTGGCCGTTTCTCGACGCGGGCGAACCGCTCAGCGTGCGTCCTGAGCCGCGTCTGATCGTGACCGCCAATCAGGCTGCGATTACAGCAGCTTGCACAGGTTTGGGTTTGACCCGGGTGTTGTCCTATCAAGTGGCGAGCCAGGTTGCCGCCGGCACACTGGAAATAGTGCTCGCCGAATTTGAACTGCCACCGCTGCCGATCCATGTCGTGTATCAGGGGGGGCGCAAGGCTCCAGCGCGGATCCGCAGTTTTGTCGATTTCACAGTAGAGGCTTTGCGCGAACATCCAGCATTGAAAAATGCAGCGTTATTGCACTCGGTGAAATAATCGATTGCGTTTGCTGGTGATTCTGTTGTTTTCGCGAACAGGGGAAGATGTCCTTCACCGGCGCTCTCATCCCCCCAGCGGCGCCACTGTTCAGCGGAGTCGACCATGCAAGCGATCAAACTCTACAACTTTCCACGTTCCGGCCACGCCCACCGTGTCGAGCTGATGTTGTCCCTGCTGCAATTGCCGACCGAGTTGATCTTCGTCGATCTGGCCAACGGTGAGCACAAGCAGCCGGCGTATCTGGCGATCAACAGTTTCGGCCAGGTACCGGCCATTGATGACGACGGCGTGGTGTTGGCCGATTCCAACGCGATTCTGGTGTATCTCGCGCAGAAATACGGCCATGGTCGTTGGCTGCCAACCGATCCTGTCGGCGCCGCACGGGTACAGCGCTGGTTGTCGGCCGCCGCCGGGCCGATTGCCTTCGGACCCGCTGCAGCGCGATTGGTCACAGTGTTCGGCGCACAACTGAATGCCGAAGAGGCGATCACCCGTGCACACAACCTGCTCAAGGTAATGGACATCGAGTTGGGCAAAACCGCGTATCTGGCTGGCGACGAACCGAGCATTGCCGACGTTTCGGCCTACAGTTACATCGCCCACGCACCGGAAGGCAACGTGTCGCTGGACGACTACGGCAATGTCCGCGCCTGGCTGGCCCGCGTCGAAGCCCTGCCTGGTTTCGTCGGCATGCCGCGCACGATTGCCGGTCTGCAAACCACCGCCTGATTTTCGCAATCCACACTGTGCCGACGGTGCAGGGGAGAGGTCGTGATGGAACGTTCACCGTGGCACGCTGGCGAGCAACAACTGCAAGCGAAAGTCGGGGTTGCCGAACGCATGGAAGCCTTCGGGCGTAAGGTGATTCGCACCTGGATGCCGGACCAGCACCGCGAGTTCTATCAGCAATTACCCTTCATGTTGTACGGCGCAGTTGATGCAGATGGGCGCCCGTGGGCCAGTGTGCTCGAAGGCGCGCCGGGGTTTGCCCATTCGCCGGATCCCGAACATCTGCATTTCGCCAGCCAGCCTGCTGCCGATGACCCGGCGCAACTGCGTAACGGCGAACCGATCGGGTTGCTTGGCATCGAGTTGCACACACGCCGGCGCAATCGCCTCAATGGTCATGTCGGCAATCTGAACGCTCATGGTTTTGACGTGAGCGTGGATCAGGCCTTCGGCAACTGCCCGCAATACATTCAACTGCGCCAGTTTCAGCGGGTGCCTCTGACGGATCCGCAGACACGCCCGGCTGAGTATCTGAACGGCCTCGATGACGCGGCCATCGCGCTGATCGCTGGCGCCGATACGTTTTTTGTCGCCAGCTATGTGGATGTCGAAGGCGAGCGCGCGGTGGATGTTTCTCACCGTGGCGGCCAGGCTGGTTTCGTGCGGGTGGAAGGCAATCGTCTGACCATCCCCGACTTCGCCGGCAATCTGCACTTCAACACGCTCGGCAATCTGTTGCTCAATCCCAAGGCGGGCTTGCTGTTCATCGACTTTTCCACAGGCGAACTGCTGCAACTCAGCGGGAGTACCGAGATCCTTCTGGATGACCCGCAGATCGTGGCCTTTCAAGGTGCGGAGCGGTTGTGGACATTTGAAGTGGAGAAGCTGGTGCGACGCCCCGCAGCCCTGGCGTTGCGCTGGCGCTTCGACGGCATGTCACCGACCAGCCTGCTGACCGGCAATTGGGCCGAGGCGGATGCGCGATTGCAGGCGCAGGCACTGGGCAACCAATGGCGGCCGTTGCGCGTGGCGAAGATTGAGGCAGAAAGCCGCAGCATCCGCTCGATCTATCTGGAGCCAACCGATGGTGCCGGTTTGCCGGTGTTTCTGGCTGGCCAGCATTTGCCGCTGCGTTTCACGATCGATGGCGAGGTGCATATCCGCACCTACAGTCTTTCGAGTGCGCCATCGGATGGTTTCTACCGGATCAGCGTCAAGCGCGAAGGGCTGATTTCGTCGCATCTGCATGAGCAGATCCGCGTTGGCGATGTGCTCGAGGCGCGGGCGCCGCAGGGGCATTTCACCGTGGCACCGCTGGAGCAGCGACCGTTGGTGCTGCTGGCCGCCGGTGTGGGCATCACGCCGTTGCTGTCGATGCTGCGCGAGGTGGTGTATCAAGGCTTACGCACGCGGGGGATTCGTCCGACGTTGTTGCTGCAGAGTTCGCGCAGTCTGGCGGACCAGCCGTTTCGCCAGGAGCTGGATCGTTTGCTCGAAACGGCGGGCGATTCTGTGCGAATCCTGCGTCTGCTCAGCCAGCCGGAAGACAATCTGCAAGAGGGCGAGGATTTCGATGTGCGTGGGCGTATCGACGGCGCGGTGTTGAGGAACCTGCTTGGTGCCGAGGATTTCGACCAGCTCGACTTTGTGCTGTGCGGCCCCGGTGCTTTTACCCAAGGGCTGTACGACAGCCTGCGCGAATTGGATGTGCGCGATGCGCAGATTCATGCGGAAACCTTTGGTCCGTCGACCCTGAAACGTCAGGCCGATCCGGATGCGATCGTGATCGAGCAACCGCCCGCAGCGACCACTTCGGTGCCGGTGGTGTTCGAGCGCTCGGCAAAAGAGGCGCGCTGGCAGCCCGATGGCGGCAGTTTGCTGGAGCTGGCGGAAAGCCGCGGATTGCGCCCGGAGTTCAGTTGCCGCGGTGGCTCGTGCGGTACGTGCAAGACCCGGCTGGTCAGTGGTGCGGTGAATTATCCACAGGCGCCGGCGGATATTCCGGAAGCGGGGCATGTGCTGATTTGCTGCGCAGTTCCGGCGCAAAGCAATCAGCCGCTGATCTTAGACCTGTAACCCGAACCCGTGTAGGAGCTGCCGAAGGCTGCGATCTTTTGATCTTGTTTTTAAAAATCAAAATCAAAAGATCGCAGCCTTCGGCAGCTCCTACAGGGGATCGGGGTTCAACCCACGCTCAGGCGTAGGACAGCGATTTCTCTTCCAGCAGTTCCTGATACAGCTCTGTCCACTTGCGGCCCATGTCGTCGGCGGTGAATAACTGCCGGTAACGCGCTTCGGCTTTTACTCCCATGGCGGCGGCACGCACCGGGTCTTCCCAAAGTGTGCGCATCGCCTCGCGGAACGCCTGTGGATTACTGGGTGGCACTACCAGTCCGGTTTCGTTATGGATATTGATGTAACTGGTGCCGGTGCCGATTTCGCTGGAAATCATCGGTTTGCCGTACATAGCGCCTTCCAGCAAAGAAATGCCGAACGCTTCCGAGCGCAAATGCGAAGGGAAGACAATGGCATAGCTCAATTGCAGCAGTGCGACCTTGTCTTCGTCACCCAGGCGACCGAGGAAATGAATGTTGCGCAGGCCCAACGCCTGAGCCTGCATGTGCAGTTCACGCTCCAGCGGCCCGGCGCCGACGATGACAACGGGATAGTCCACTTCCTTCAAGGCATCGAGCAGGATGTGCAAGCCTTTGTAATAGCGCATCACGCCGACAAACAAAAAGAACTTATCCCCAATCTGCCGGCGCCAGCGACTCAGCCTTTCGCCATCGGCTTGTGGGTAACCGGCTTTATTCAAACCGTAGGGGATCACCCGGGTCTTGTCCTGGAACTGCTGCAACACATCGCTGGTATGCAGGTAATTCGGCGAGGCGGCGACAATGCGGTCGGCACTGGCGAGGAAGCGGTTCATCAGCGGCCGGTAGAGTTTGAGCAGGTGCTTTTGGCGGATGATGTCGGAGTGATAAGTGACCACGCTTGGCTTGCTCATGGCGCTGGCGAAATGCACCAGATCCATGAACGGCCACGGAAAGTGGTAATTGACCACATCAGCCTCGGCGGCCATCTCGCGGAACTGTTTGAATACGCTCCAGGAAAAACCGGTGGAGGCGAACTGGATGTCGAGTCTGGCCCGGTGCACTTCGTGCTGACCCAATTTCACCATGGCCGGTGTCGGGTCAGCACTGAGCGTCAGCACCTGGCCGTCGATGCCATGCTGGGCGCCGCTTTCGCACAGTTGGAAGATCACTTGCTCAATGCCGCCGACCGAGTCGGGCAGGTACGTCTTGAAAAAATGAAGAACTCGCATTCAACCTCCCATGGCCTGGCGGTAGGCACCGGCCGTGGCCTGTGCACAACGTTCCCAGGAAAAAAGCCGTGACTGCTGCAATCCGGCCTCTCGGCATGCTTGCCAATGTGCTTGATCGTCGATCAGATGGCTCATCGCATCGCGCAAGCCATGTGCATCGTCAGCTTCAATATAATTTCCGGCAGCACCTGCTACTTCCGGCATTGCCGAAGAGCGGGTGATGACCACCGGTGTACCACTGGCCATCGCTTCCAGCACTGGCAGGCCAAAGCCTTCGTACAGCGAAGGAAAAATCAGCGCCCGGGCGCCTGCCAGTAATTGCGCTACCTGTTCGTCGGGCAGATAGCCAAGCAGGCAAACATGTCCACTGGCCAATGCCTGACGAAGCTCGTCACTGAACTGCTCACGCTGCCA
This sequence comes from Pseudomonas sp. 43A, assembly GCF_013363935.1. Lineage (NCBI taxonomy): Bacteria > Pseudomonadati > Pseudomonadota > Gammaproteobacteria > Pseudomonadales > Pseudomonadaceae > Pseudomonas > Pseudomonas sp. 43A. Next base: position 204,593 of record NZ_CP054880.1, on the reverse strand, counting down.
ACCAGCCATGCCAACGATCAGCAATGGAAAGCGCTCGCGTATGGCCTCCGGCAGGAGCGCATGGGCGCGTAACGCCAGGTTCAGGTTCTTGCGCGGCTCGAGCGTGCCGACGCACAGGAAATATTCGCGCGCCATGACGGCATGCGCCTTGAGCACTGCGCTGATCGCGCTCGCCTCGCGCGGATGGAAACGCTCGGCGACGCCCAGCGGTGCCACGACGAAACGGTCGGCGGGTAGGCCGAAATAGGTTTGGGCTTCATCGGCGATTGCCTGTGAGTCCGTCAGAATCAGTCGCGCCTGCTGTATCCCGATAGCCAGCCGACGCTCAATTTCCTTGAGTCGTGCCAACGGCTGCGTTTGGGGGAAATGCAGGTGGGTCAAGTCGTGCAGGGTGATCACGGTCGGGCCGTTAAAGGCCAGCGGCCACAGGCTCGGCTCGTGATACAGGTCGATGCCTTGCGCGCGCCCCTGATCAAAGCGTTTCTGTTCCAGCCAGCGCCGCGCCTGATAGGCACCCGGAATCTGCCGCAGCAGGGGGGTCAATCGCGAATAACCGGGTACGGCTGCCTCCGGCAGGACTGAACTCCAGCCCCAGCCGTGAAACAGCGTCACTTCGACGTCCGGTTCGCGGCTCAAGGCGTTGACCAGTTCGGCGACGTAGTGGCCGATGCCGGTGCGCGGCGCCTGGAGAATGCGCGCGTTAAGAGCAATGCGCATGTTGACTCTGCGGTGCAGCCACCGACGGGTTCAGGTTGCGTTCGATGCGCTCGACCAGTTGCGCACTCGCTTCACGCCAACTCAGCCAGCGCCATTGTTCAAGGCCAAGTGGTGCGGGGAATCGTTGGGTGCGCTCCATGTCAACGACCAGATCGGTCAGGCTCTGCGGGGTGGCCAGGTCGAAATACGCCATGTAATCGCCGCCGATTTCGCGGAACACCGGGATATCACTGGCCATCGCCGGTAGCCCGCGTTGCATCGCTTCCACCAGCGGCAGGCCGAATCCTTCAACGTAGGACGGGAACACCAGCGCCGTCGCATGTGAGTAGGCATGCTCGAGGCTTTTGTCAGAAAGCGAGTTGTACATGAACAAGCGCCGGTTCAGCTCGGGATGTTGGCGAATACGTTCGATCAGTGCTTCGCACTTCCAGCCGATCTTGCCGACGATGCATAACCGCGCTTTGGAACCCTTGGCCCAGGCACGCTCGAGAGCATCCAGCAGGTAGGTGTGGTTTTTGCGCGGCTCGATGGTGCTGACCATCAGGAACACCGGATCCGGCATCTTGAACATCTGCAACAAGCCCCGATCGACGTCGGCCTCGGCGTCGCTCAAATCCAGCTCCGAACCAAGGTGGAAATAATCGAACCAGCGCTGCGCGACCTGTTGTGCGCCGATGCGGCGGAGCATCTCCTCGCGTACCTGGTCGCGGATGGTCGTGGAAATGGCGACATAACCGTCAGCGGTACGGGCGATCCAGTCGAACCAGTCGTTGAACACTTTGACCAGCCCGGCGTCGCAGAACTGCGGGTGGGTCAGCGGGATCAAGTCGTAGATCACCGAAACGATTCCGACGCCGTCCCGCTTGAGTTGCTCGGCCAGGGGGAAAAAGTTGGCGTGCCAGGACGAGTCGAGCAGCACCAGCTGATCGCCGGCCCGATGTTGCAACGGTACGCAGCGCTCGGGGATATGCTTGCCCTTGAGGGCTCGTTCCAGCAGGCGCATCGGCGCGCTGAAGCAGGCGAAGGCCGCGAGCCGACAGCAGACATACAAAACCCGGCGGCTGAAATGCGACTGGCTGAACGGCCGACGTCGCTCCAGGGCACGGTGGCGCAACCAAAAGGTGTTGGCCCATTGTTCCAGCTTCACCCGCAGGCCCATCAAGTTGAGCTTCATGGATTTCAGCGGCACCAGACTTTTGACCTCATGGAGGCCGCCGTCGATCATCACCACCGGGATGCATTCAAGGTTTGCGTCGGTGGCCGGCAGTTGCTGAATGACGTTGCGTACAACGCGCTGGATGCCCGAGTTGGCGGCGGGATGTTCGAAAACGTAGGTGCATTCCACCAGCATTCGGGTCATCGCGAGATCTCCTTATCGGGGATGGGCAAAAGCGTTTCGCTGGAGCGGATGATTTCGGTGTGTGCCTGGAGCCAGGCACATCCGACGAAGTCTTCCTGACGGTTGTTGATGACATGGAAGATCAAGCCGTAGTCGCGCCACTCGAAATTGCGATCCAGGTGCGAATCCAGACGTGACAGGCTCAGCGCCACCGAATAGCTGCCCTTGCCCAAACGCATATCGAAAGCGAAGCGGAAGGTCACGCGCTCACCGGCACTCAGCTCGATGACCGGTTTGGCGAGGCGATGGGTGTTGATTCCGTAAATCGCCTGACCGAGGCGATCCTTGATCATGAAGCCGAGAATCAACCGTTCGATGTCTTCGCGCACTTGCGTCTGTACTTCCAGCACCACGGGCTGGCCGACCTCCGCCACTTCGAGGCTGCGTCCCTGGGCATCGAGCAGACGCACGTCGATGATTCCCGCTTCGCCCGTACCGGAGATTGTCTGTACCTGACCGTTGGCGAGCATTTCCTGACGGACGATCTGACCTTCGCGCTGGGCGAGCATGGCGTTGTAGTAATCCATGACCTCTTCAGGTTTGCCGCGCATGGCCAGACGCCCGTTCTCTAAAAGAATGGCGGTGTCGCAGATTGACTGAATGGCCGAGCGGTCATGGGAAACGATCAACAGGGTGGTGCCGGCCTTTCGGAAGCCGCGAATGCGCTCGAAGCTTTTATGCTGGAAATAGGCATCGCCCACTGACAGCGCTTCGTCGACGATCAGAATGTCCGGACGACGTGCGGTGGCGACACTGAACGCCAGGCGCATTTGCATGCCGCTGGAATAAGTGCGCACCGGCTGATCGATGGCCTCGCCGATTTCGGCAAAGCTTTCGATTTGCGGCATCAGCGCCTCGATTTCCTCGACCTGCATCCCCAACAACTGACCGGCCATGAAAGCATTCTGGCGTCCGGTAAAGTCGGGATGAAAACCCATGCCCAGTTCGAGCAGCGCGGCAACCCGACCCTGGAGTTCGATCTGCCCGCGGGTCGGTTGAGTCGTGCCGGTGATCATCTTCAATAGCGTGCTCTTGCCGGCTCCGTTGACGCCGACAATACCCACGGCCTCACCAGGCTGAATCTCGAAATCGACGTCTTGCAGGATCCAGTGCAAGTGGTGCCGGGGCCGGGAAAATGGCAGCAGCCATTCGAGCAGACGGCTCCAGCGATTGGGATACTGTTTATAGGCCTTGGCCAGGCCACTGACGCGTATGTGGCCCATTAGAGTTCGTCCACCATTTCACCGACCCGTTGACGGAATAGCCGTAACGCCAGGGCGCAGAGCAGCAGGCCGATGATCAGCAACGGCATGAGCGAGGACCAGTCGGGCCATTGGTTGTAGAGGAACACGTTCTGGTAGCTGCTCATCAGCGCCGTCATCGGATTGAGGCTGATCAGATGCTGGATGCCGGGCGGCAGTATCGACAGCGGGTAAACAATCGGTGTCAGCCAGAACCAGAACTGCAGGCAGATGCCGAACATCTGCCCGACATCGCGGAAAAACACATTGAGGATGCCCAGCAACATGCCCAGCCCGGCGGCAAAGATCACCTGCAGGATCAGCAGCGGGATCAGCGCCAGCAGCGCCATGCCTGGCAGGCGCCCACTGAGCAGCAGGAAGCCGAAAAACAGCGCCAGAATGATTGCAAAGTTGATCCCGGCATTGAGCAGGGCAATCACCGGCAGGCAAATGCGCGGGAAGCTGATTTTCTTCAGCAGATTGGCATTTTCCAGAAACATGCTCTGGCTGCGCGACGTGATTTCAGCGAATAGCCCCCAGGTCAGCAGGCCGGCGCACAGGTAGACGCTGTAAGCCAGGCCATCGTCCACGCCCGGAAGACGCGCGCGCATGATCTGGGAAAAGATCACCGTGTACACAACGATCATCGATAACGGGTTGAGTACAGTCCACAGCGCACCGAACAGCGAATTGCGATACCGCGCTTGAAACTCTCGCTTGACGCTGCCGAGGATGAATCCACGGTAACTGCGCAGCGAGCGGTACAGGGAAAGCAACATTCAAACCGTCCTGCCGTATGGGTCTTCGAAGCGAACGATGTCGGCCCAACCAGCCAGAAACGCTGCCGTGCACTGGTACGTCTTGCCTTGCGGCGACGGCACAGCGGACAGGCTTGTGAACGGGGCGGTATGGCACTCAGGGGACACCGGCCACAAACGGCTGCCGGCGCCGCCGGACAGAATCACGGGGGTCGGCATGGCCTACTCCTTGGCGACGCGTTTCATGTCCGCATCCATCATCATGCGGATCAACGTATCCAGGTCGGTTTTCGGCTTCCAGCCCAGCACGCGCTGAGCCTTGGCCGGATTGCCGAGCAGCACTTCGACTTCGGCCGGGCGGAAGAAAGCCGGGTCGATTTTCACGTAGTCGCGGTAGTTGAGGCCGACGTGATCGAAGGCGATGCGGCACATTTCCCGCACGGTGGTGGTGACGCCGGTGGCGACCACAAAATCGTCAGGCTTGTCTTGTTGCAGCATCAGCCACATGGCTTCGACGTAGTCGCCGGCAAAACCCCAGTCGCGTTTCGCATCGATGTTGCCCAAGGCCAGCTCCTGCTGTTTGCCTTGCTTGATGCGTGCGGCGGCATCGGTGACCTTGCGGGTCACGAACTCGATGCCGCGCAGCGGTGATTCGTGGTTGAAGAGGATGCCGCTGCTGGCGTGCAGGTTGAAGCTTTCGCGATAGTTGACGGTGATCCAGTGACCGTAGAGTTTGGCCACGCCGTAAGGGCTGCGCGGGTAGAACGGCGTGTTTTCATCCTGCTGCTCAGCCTGGATCAGGCCGAACATTTCGCTGGTCGAGGCCTGATAAAAGCGTGTGTGCGGACTGAACTGACGGATCGCTTCGAGCAAGTGAGTAACGCCCAGGCCATCGACGATGCCGGTGGTCACCGGTTGATCCCACGAGGCGGCGACGAAGCTTTGCGCGGCGAGGTTATAGACCTCGTCCGGCGCCGACTTGATGACTGCACGCTGTACCGAGCAGGCATCGGCCATGTCACCGTCCAGATAGACGATGTCGGCTTCGACGCCCATCTCGCGCAGGCGCCAGCGCGAATCGCTGCTGCGCCGTGCGACGAGGCCGTGAACCTTGTAGCCCTTGTCGAGCAACAGCTTGGCCAGATACGCGCCGTCCTGGCCGGTGATCCCTGTGATCAGTGCACTTTTTGTCATTCTTGTCGTACTCGCGTCTCCCAGTCGGACAGGATCGCCCGCAGGGATTGTTGTGTGGTGATGGCTGGCGCCCATCCAGTGGTTGTGGCCAGTTTTGCGTGGCTGCCGCAAACGCGACGCTGATCGGCACGCCGCATGCGCGCCGGATCCTGAACCTGTTGCACCTCGACTTCGGCCAGCGCCGCCAGTTGTTCGATCAGGCTGCGGATGCTGTGCTCGCGCCCCGAGCAGATGTTGTAGATCTGGCCCGGCTGGCCTTTTTCCAGCAGCGCGAGATAGGCCGAAACCACGTCGCCGACATCGAGGAAATCACGCGTTACGTCGATGTCGCCGACTTCCATTTGCGGTCCTTGCAGGCCTTGTTTGATGCGACAGATCTGACGGGCAGCGCTGGCGATGACGAAGTTGTCTTGCTGACCGGTGCCGATATGGTTGAACGGGCGCGCCACCAGCACCGGCCAGTGTTCGCTCAGGCCCCATTGCAGGCTGAGAAATTCTGCCGAGAGTTTGCTTACTGCGTAGGGGTTGCGCGGGCAGGGCGGTTGTTGCTCGGTGATTGGCAGATCGCTTTCGCCGACTTGACCGTAGACATCACCGGAGCTGACGTAGAGGAAGGTGCCGGCAAAGCCACGTGTCTTGAGTGCTTGCAGCAGATTGAGGGTGCCGAAAAGATTGATGTCGAAGGTGCGCGCCGGATCGCGAAAGGCTTCGGGGACGAAGGTCTGCCCGGCCAGATGAATCACCGCGTCGGGCATTTGCGGCCACAGATCGTTGAGGCTGTCAGCATTCGTGAGGTCGTAGGGCGATGCGGCAGACAGCAGCTCCCACGACGAATCAGGCAATGCCAGACGCGACTGAATATGTTGTCCCACGAATCCACTGAGACCCGTGACGAACAGACGCTTTTTCAAACAGCGACCCCTTGGTCTTTAACTTGCGCCGCTTTCTCACAGGCTTTAAGGAGATGTCTGTCAGACCGAAGGAGAAACCGGGTGAAAGACGGGCGAAGTCAGTTGTTGTAGTTGTTTGTTACCAATCTGTGCCAATTGCGCAGCAATTTCAACAGGCCAAACCGTGACCGGTCAGTTCTCGTCAGCGTAGTCCGATTTATTCTCGTCGGGCGGTTCCCGGATCCTTGAAGGATGTGTTTAGAATGGCCCTCGTCGCCATTCCCCCAGGTCCGCCGTGGGTGTAGCGCAACAGGGTGAAACCAGCCACTAAAACAAGAACGAAGACGTGCCTGAGGATGATGGACAAGCAGCGGCGATGTCGGCTTGATCCAACGCCCGGTCGTCATAGCATGAGGTTGCCGGGACGGCTGCTTCATCGTGGGATGCCATGAATTTCATTCTTTACTCGGACGTCAACGAGCGCTCCATCAGCCAGAGCCTGGGGCGTGCCGAATACAGCTATTACTTTGTGCTCAAGGCGTATCGCCCGGTGCTGGAAAGCCTCGGCCAGGTGCATGTTGTGGCGTCGGTCGCTGAAGTTGACCCGCTGTATCTGCAGTTGCTTCAGGACGGTCAGGAATGTCTGTTCCTTTCGTTTGCGCCGCCACATAAAACCCCGACCGGCCTGCAATGCCCGATGGTGTGCGTAATCGCCTGGGAATATGATTCGATCCCAACCGAATGCGCTGACAACGATGTTCGCCAGGACTGGAGCCAGACTCTGGCGCGCCATGGCCGGGTGATTACGTTGTCGACCCACACGGCGCAGGCGATACGTCGCAGCCTGGGTGAAGATTTCCCCGTACTGGTATTGCCCACACCGCTGTGGGAACGCTTCGCTCAGGTACGGCGAGACTACCCGAGTGTCCCGGTAAACCCCGGCACGACGTTGCAGATCAAGGGCTGCATCATCGATAGCCGCGCGCTGGGACTGTCTGCTGATGGCTTGATCGCACCGATACTCAATGAACAGGAAGCACTGACGCCGAGCCCTGTCGAGGAAGTACCGGAGCCGACGCCAGAACCGTCACCGCCACTGACCTTGCGTCGGCGTGCGTTCATCACCAAGCATTACTTGTACGAAGGCTACAAAGCCGTTGCGACGCCTTCGCAGCATCGAGCGCTGTTTTTGCTCAAGCACAACCTGCGGCTGTGGTATCGCGAAGCCGTCAGTGATTTGCTGCCGGCTGCCAGTCGCGAGAACCGCCCCGAGTTGTCCGAGCCAGTGCCATCGGCTCCAGCCGTGAATGAGGCGCTGGAGGTGATTGAGCATCCGCAAGCCTTGTTGCCGGACACCAGTGAAAACGCCCGGATCGACGTCAGTGGCGTGGTATACGTCAGCGTGTTCAATCCCGAAGACGGACGCAAGAACTGGCACCACCTGATCACCGCGTTCTGTTGGGCCATGCGTGATGTCGAAGACGCGACACTGGTGCTGAAAATCACCCAGAACGACCTGTCGAGCTACTACGTTCATCTCATCACTTTGCTCTCGCAGCTATCCCCCTTTACCTGTCGGGTGGTGGTCCTGCATGGCTACCTGGAAGATGAGGAGTTTGCCCGGCTGTATGGCGCCGCCAGTTTCTACGTCAACGCGTCACGCTGCGAAGGTTTGTGCCTGCCGCTGATGGAGTTCATGTCGTGCGCTCGGCCGGTGATCGCGCCGGATCACACGGCAATGCGCGATTACATCGACGAACATGTCGGCTTCATCGTCAAGTCCAGTCACGAGCCGACCATCTGGCCGGAGGACGTGCGGATCCTCTACCGCACCCTGCGTCATCGCCCTGACTGGGGCTCGTTGAAAACCGCCTATGAGGACAGCTACGCCATGGCCAAAAACCACCCGCAGGCTTACCAGGCGATGGCCATTGCCGCCAATGAACGCATGCGTGAGTACTGTGGATTCGCGCCGCTGCAGCAGCGTGTGGCGGCGTTTTTCGGCCTTGAGGCCAATCGCGCGATCACCTCGCTGGCGGTCGAGACCGGAGCGGCCTCATGCTGATCATCATTCATTCGGAAACCAACAAGAGCAACATCCAGCAGAACCTCGGACGCCCCGAGTACAGCTATTACTTTGTTCTCAAGGAATTCCGCCCGGTGCTGGAGCGACTCGGTCAGGTCATCGAAGTCAGCAACCCTGACGAGCTGGTTGATCGCTTGTATTTCGACTGCTTGAGCCGCGGCGAGGATTGTGTCTTTCTGTCGTTCTCGCCGCCGCACCGCACACCTGTTCATTACGCCTGCCCGACCATTCCGGTGTTTGCCTGGGAGTTCAGCACCCTGCCCACTGAAAGCTGGCAGGGCGAACCTCGCCACGACTGGCGTGTGGTGCTCAAAGCCTGTGGCCGGGCGATCACGCATTCGAGCTTTACGGTAGACACCGTGCGCGACGTGATGGGGCCTGACTATCCGATCGGCGCGATCCCCGCACCGGTATGGGATCGCTTCGCCGCCCGTGGCGAGCATCTGGACCGGCGCCCGGTGATCGAGCCTCTCACCCTTAGTCTGCACGGGTTGCTGATCGACAGTCGCACGGTGGACTTGCGTCCCTATGGTCCTGCGGGGCGTTGCGAAGGCACGCCGATGTCCTTTGCCGGGCCCGGGCAGGATTGTTCGCTGAAGCTTGAAGGCGTGGTGTACACCTCGGTGTTCAATCCTTACGACGGGCGCAAGAACTGGCAGGACATGCTCAGCGCGTTCTGCACCACGTTCCGTGATACACCCGATGCGACCCTGGTGCTGAAACTCACGCACCACGACATCACCGATGCGCTGACCGATATGCTGCACCACCTGTACAAGAACCAGTCCTATCGATGCCGGATCGTGCTGATACACGGTTATCTGGCGGATGCTGATTACGAACGGCTGGTGCAAGCCACCAGTTACGTGGTCAACAGTTCCTACGGCGAAGGCCAGTGCCTGCCGCTGATGGAGTTCATGTCTTGCGGCAAACCGGCCATCGCACCGCTGAATACCGCGATGGCTGACTACGTAAACAGCGACAATGCGTTCATCGTCGACTTCACCGAAGAGCTGACCGCCTGGCCCCATGATCCCCGAGCTGCTTACCGCACGATGCGTTACATGACCAACTGGGATTCGTTGTGTGCGGGATATCGCGCCAGCTATGAGGTGGCGAAAACCGATGAAGCGCGGTATGCCGCGATGTCGGCCGAAGCGGTGCGCAGTCTGCAGCGCTTCTGTAGCCAGGCCAGCGCCGAGCAGCGTCTGCGAGCGTTCTTCGAGCAGCCCTGGCAAGCCGTCGGGACATTACCGCTGGCAGCCTCAGGCACATGATCAGGCGCCTGCTCGCACGTTTTCGCCCGGCGCCGGCGACGCCTGTAGCGGAGCCGGTGGTGGCCGATACGGTGTCGCCGCGCAATGTCGGTTTGCGCGATGCAGTCCTTGACGGCTGGTTTCTGGCTGACAGCGGTGAGTTGCTCAAGGGTTTTGCAATCACGGCCGACGATACGTTGCTCGATGTCGGTTGTGGCGAAGGCGTAGCGACACTGTTTGCCGTGCGTCAGGGCGCCTCGGTGATCTTCACCGACAGTGAGTACGACAAGGTGCACGACCTCGCGCGCCAGATCGAAGCACACAGCTGCCGGACGAGTCTGGGACTGGTCAGTAACAGCCTGCCGTTGCCGTTGGCCGAGGGTTGCGCGAGCAAAGTGGTGTGCATGGAGGTGCTGGAGCACATCGACCAGCCTGAGCCCTTCATGGCCGAACTGGTGCGCATGGGCCGCCCGGGTGCGCAATACCTGCTCAGCGTGCCGGCACCGGCCGGCGAACATCTGCAAAAGGGCATCGCCCCGGCGAGTTATTACCAGTCGCCCAATCATGTGCAGATTTTTACCCCGGAGCGCTTCGCAGCGCTGGTGGAGGACGCGGGGCTGGTGATCGAGCATCGCCAGGCCAGCGGTTTTTTCTGGGTGATGGGCATGATTTTCTTCTGGGCCGGTGAGCGTGCCGCAGGGCGCGATCCCGCAGGTGCGGTGCGAGACCGTATTCGAGAGCCGTTCATGCCTTTGATGGAGAGCTGGGCCAGAACCTGGCAGCACTTGCTCGATCACCCCGACGGGCTTGCGATCAAGCAGACACTGGATCGTTTCATGCCCAAGAGCCAAGTGATCATCGCCCGTAAACCGCTGGACGTCGGAGATGCACCATGAGCAGCAAGCGGATCATGGACATCGAAGTGCTGCGTGCCATTGCGGTGCTGGGCGTGCTGTTCCATCACTTGCAGGGGAGTCTGTTCACCGACACAGTGCCATTGCTGGAAAAGATTCATGGATGGGCGCAGCCGTGGTGGGGCGTCGATCTGTTTTTTGCCATCTCCGGTTTTGTCATCGCCCGTAGCCTGATTCCGGCGCTGCAAGGTTGCGAAACCCGGCTGGAATATTGGCACCAGACGCGCAATTTCTGGCTGCGTCGAGCGTTCCGGCTATTGCCCTCGGCCTGGCTGTGGCTGGCGCTGATGCTGCTGGCATGTGTGTTTTTCAACCGTTCAGGCGCGTTCGGCTCGCTGTATGCCAACCTGCAGGCGACGCTCGCCGGGGTGTTGCAATATGCCAACTTCCGTTTTGCCGACAGTTTTTTTCACTACGAATATGGCAGCAGTTTCGTCTACTGGAGTTTGTCGCTGGAAGAGCAGTTCTACCTGTTGTTTCCGCTGTTGATCCTGCTGTGCCGCAAACATCTGGTGTGGGCTTTGCTGGCGCTGGTCGCGGTGCAGATATTCACCCTGCGCACACCGTTGCTGATGGTGGTGCGTACAGACGCACTGGCCCTCGGCGTGCTGTTGGCGATGTGGAGTGCGCGACCAGGCCACCAGCGCTGGCAACCGACGTTCCTGCGTCTGCCATGGGCCGGCAGTGCCGTATTGGTCGTCGTCGGGTTGCTCATGAGTTTCATGGCCACCGATCGCTTTACCCTGACCAGTTACCGCATCGGTTCGATTGCGCTACTCAGTGCGCTGCTGGTGTGGATCGCCTCGTACAACCGCGACTATTTGCTGCCCGCCGGTGGTTTGCAACGCTTGATGGCGTGGATCGGCAGTCGTTCCTATGGCATCTACCTGATCCACATACCGGCCTATCTGCTGGTGCGTGAACTGATCTTCCGCTTGCAGGCTGCCGGCCTGCCGAGCCCGGCCGGACATCCAATGGTCACCGTGATCCTTGCTTTGGGCCTGATCGTTCTGCTCAGTGAACTCAATTACCGCTTGATTGAAATGCCCATGCGCAACCGGGGTGCCGATCTGGTAGCGCGCCTGGGCGCGTCCCGAGCCGCCGTCTCATCCTCTGGAGCCACCTCATGCTGAGCTTTTTGAAGAAACGCACAGTGGCGACGCCTGCGCCGGCCGTTGCACCGGCCAACGTTACAGCCGTCGACAAAACTGATCCCTACATGCTTGGCCTTTACGATGCGAAGCTCAGTGGCTGGTTCAACCAGGAAACCGGCGAATTGTTCAAAGGCTTCCCGGTGACGGCTGAAGACATACTGCTGGATGTCGGCTGCGGGGATGGCGGTAACGTACATTTTTGCGGGATGCGCGGGGCGAAGATCATCATTGCCGATATCGACGGCGCCAAGGTCGAAGCCACCCGCCAGCGATTGGGCGACACCCCGGCGCGGGACATCGAATGTCACGTGACGGACTGCAATCCGCTGCCGATTGCCGACGCTACCGCCACCCGGGTGGTCTCCACCGAGGTCATCGAACATGTCGACGACCCGGCACAATTCCTTGCCGAGCTGGTACGTGTCGGCCAGCCCGGGGCGTTGTATCTGTTGAGCGTGCCGCATCCGAGTTCCGAAGACCTGCAAAAAGACATCGCTGCGCCGGAGTATTTCCAGAAGCCCAATCACATCCGGGTCATCAGCGAAGAGCAGTTCAAGGCTATGGTCAGCGATGCGGGTCTGGAAATCATCAGTCACAGCCAGTACGGATTTTACTGGTCGATGTGGATGCTGCTGTTCTGGGAGGCCAAGGTGGATTTCAGCCAGCCGGATCACCCATTGCTCAATCATTGGGCCGACACCTGGCAAGCGGTGCTGGACTCACCGCGCGGGGCGCAGATCAAACAGGCGCTGGACGCGGTGGTTGCGAAGAGCCAAGTCATCATCGCCCGTAAACCCTGAACACTTTCCCCTGTGGGAGCGAGCCTGCTCGCGAGCAGGCTCGCTCCCACAGAGATTTGTGTAACCTTGCAGCCTTGTGGTGTCAGGGGGTTGGAAGGTATGCGGTTTCTCGTCGGTCTGGTTGCATTGATTGCGCTTTCTGCTTGCAAGCAGCAAGACGCGCCACCCCTCGACCAACAACTCTACATCTGGCAACGCCAATGGACGCCGGCCCACGAGGCGGCGCTGCATGACAGTCGCCAGGATTTCTCGACGTTACGCGTCCTCGCACTGCAAGCCTTTCCCAATGCCGGTTGGAACCGGGCGCGGATCGATGCGCACTTATTGAAAGCCGATGGCCGTCCGTTGATTGCGGTGATTCGTCTCGACGGCCAGCTCAGGTCGCTGGATCAGGATCAGGTCACCGCGCAGATTCTGCTGACGCTTGCCGATTGGCAGGCGCAAGGTCTGACGCTGAGCGGTGTCGAGATCGATCATGACGCGGGTAATGCGCGTTTGCCGGCCTACGCTGAATTCCTCAAACACTTGCGCTCGGCATTGCCGGCGTCCCTGCCGCTGAGCATCACGGCACTGCCAGCCTGGCTCGACAGCGCGCAATTGCCCGCGCTTCTGCAAACCGTCGACAGCAGCGTGCTGCAAGTCCACGCCGTCAGCGATCCACGCCGGGGTTTGTTCGATCCTGATCAAGCTTTGACGTGGGCCAAAGCCTGGGCGCGCATCACTGAAAAACCGTTCTATCTGGCGCTGCCGGCCTACGGTGTCGCGCTGTTGCCCGATGACGGCGGGGCGCCGGTGGTGGAGAGCGAGGTGCAACTTGAACGGGGGGGGGAGCGCCGCGAGTTGCTGGCTGATCCGTTGCAACTGAGCCAACTCGGCAAGGCCTTGCGCGAAGACCCGCCGGCGCATCTGGCCGGCCTGATCTGGTTTCGCCTGCCGCTGGCCAATGACCGCCGTGCCTGGAGCCTGACCACCCTGCGCGCGGTCGCCCGTGGCGATCAACTTGATAGTCAGCTCGATGTGGCGTTCAGTGAACACAACGGTCTCTACGACATCAAACTCGACAATCCCGGCAACCTCGACAGTGCCTGGCCAGCGCGGATCACGCTGAAGGCACAAAGCTGCGAAGGCGCCGATGCGCTCGCCGGTTACTCGTTGCAACAAAGCCCGGATCTGCTTACCTTCACCCGCCTGCGCGACGGCCGCTTGCCGGCGGGTGGACAACGCGCCATCGGTTGGGCGCGCTGCGCCAATATTGATCAAGGAGGTTCGCATGTTGACCCGTAACTGGCCCCGCCATCTGCTCTGCCTGAGCCTCTGCCTGCCGCTGGGTTCGGCGTTGGCCTGTGGGCCGGATTTCCCCATGCGCCTGCTCGACAATCGTGGGCAGACCCTCGCGGATCTGCCTGAGGGCAACTTCAACTTCGAACTCAGTCGCCTCGGCAAAGCCATCGCCGGGCTGAAGAACGTCACCGCTGCAACGCACAATCCGAACGACCTGTACGGCGAGGAAAACGCGGCCACCGAGGCACGGGAGAAAGCCGAGCAGGCTGGTTTGAGCGCCGAGCAGCAAGCGTTGGTCAAACAACTGCGCGGCCTGACCGATGCGCGTCAGGTCGAGGTGCAAGGCGCCAGTCTGCCGGCGGAAATCCGTTTTTACGTGGCCGGCGCGGTGGCGTTTGCCACGGGCGATCATCAACTCGCCGTCGCCTATTTCGACAAGCTGCTGGCGTTGCCGGCGGAGCAGCGTCCGTTGCGCAGTACCTGGGCCGCCTACTCGCTGGGCCGCACATGGTTTGCCATGAGCAGCGAGGGTGGGGATGCGATCGAAGCGCTGGAGCAATCGCTGGCTGCGTTCCGTCAGGCCCGGCAGATGAGCATCGACGGTTTCAGCGATCCGCTGGAGCTGGGCGTTGCCAGCCTCGGTGAAGAGGCGCGGGCATTGCGCGCGGCGGGCGACTGGAGCGGCGCCATCGAATTGTATGAAGCGCAGAACCTGCACGGCTCGGCCGTGGGTTACACCTCGCTCAAGCAATTGATGAATGAACTGGCGGAGTTGCCGGAGGCCGAACTGGCCGAGTTGCTGCAGCACAAAGCGGTGCAGCAACTGGTCACGGCCTCGCTGGTGAGCCGTCAAGGCTGGTCGTTTGGCGATGAGCCGCCGAACGAGAAAAAACTGGTGAAGCTGCTGCAGAACAGTACCCGTGGCAGCCTCGACAACGCTGATCGTCTGGCGGCGATGAGTTATCAACAGGGTGATTACGCCAGCGCCAAAGCTTTCCTTGAAAACGCCGGTGACGGCGGCCTGGCGTGGTGGCTACGGGCGAAACTGGCGTTGCGTGAAGGCGATAAAAATGCCGCGGCCGCCGCCTATTCGAAAGCCGCGCAGGCCTTCCCGCAGAGCGAAGACTGGGGTTATCGGCGTACGCCGGACTGGGCGTTTGAAACTGTTCAGCCGAAGTGCCGGGTCGAGGGTGAAAGCGCGATTCTCGCGTTGCAACGTGGCGAGTACCTTCAGGCTTTCGTGCAGTTGTATCGCAGCAACAGTGTCTATTGGTTCGATGCCGCGAGCGTGGCCGAGCGCGTGCTGACGGTCGATGAGCTGAAAAAATACGTCGACGATAACGTCCCGGCTCCGCCCGTGTTGACTCAACAGGAGCGTGATAACTACGTGCCGTTGCCGGTCGCCGCCAGCCTGCGCAATCTGCTTGGCCGGCGTTTGCTGCGTGAGGGGCATTACGCCGATGCGGTCGCTTATTTCGATAATCCCGACCTGCAAAACAAGGCCCGACTCTACGGCGAACAACGGCTTAAGGCCGATGCTGCGTGGTGGCCGACCAAACGTGCGAGTGCGCTGTACAACGCGGCGTGGACGGCTCGCGAGTGGGGCATGGATATTCTCGGTTACGAGATGGCGCCGGACTACGCCACGTTCGGTGGCAACTACAGCCTGGAAAGTGTTGAGTTGAAAGTCGGTCCGCTGGTGAGCGAGGCCGAAGTGCAACGGCAGGTCGCCAGTGAAGCGAAGCCGGATCAGCGCTATCACTACCGTTTCGTCGCCACCGAACTGGCCGGGCGCGCCGCTGACAACCTGCCGCACACCAGTCAGGCGTTTGCCGCTGTGCTGTGCAACGCCGCTGGCTGGAACAGCAGCCTGGAAGATCAGAGCGCGCTGTATCAGCGCTACATCAAGGAAGGCCCGTTCGTACCGTGGGCGGTGGACTTCGGCAATCAGTGCCCGTACCCGGATTTCGAAAACGCCGACAAGCGTTACGTCACCCAGGTCACCGATGCTGTGCGCTCGTCGCTGCGGCCGTACAAGTGGCCGGTGCAGATCGGCGCGGTTGTGCTGATCGCGAGCGCTGCGTTGCTGTTCATCAGCCGTCGCCAGCGCAAGGTCCGCAAAGGCTAAGCCTGCTGGACGAACGTCAGGCGCACGGCGAAACCGATCAGCAGGCTGCCGAACAGCCATTGTTGTACGCGTTGGGCCGTTGGACTGTGTTGCAGCCAACGACCCAGCGCGGCGCCGGTCAGCGCGTAAGCGCTGTCGAACAGCAGGCCGACACCGACCAGCAGCATGCCCAGCACGGCGAACTGGCTTAGCACCGCCACGCCGTCATTGACGATGAACTGCGGCAGCAACACCGAGCAGAACAGCAGCGCTTTGGGGTTGAGCAGGTTGGTCAGCAAACCGCGTCGGACGGCTTCGCGCCATTGCCCGTGCGCGTCGACAGCTTCACCGGTATTCAGGTTCGGCAGCAGGGTGCTGCGCAGGCATTGAATGCCGATCCACAGCAGATACGCCGCCCCCGCCAATCGCACCACCTCGAACGTCCACGGCGCCGCTTTGAACAGTGCCGCCAGCCCCAACGCCGCCAGGGCGACGTGACAACCACGGGCGACGCCCAGACCGACAGCGGTGGCCAGTGCCGCGCCGCGTCCCTGCCGAGCGCCGGTTTGCAGCAGCAGGATCATGTCCGGGCCGGGCAATAGAAAGACTACCGCCAGTGCCAGGAAAAACAGCCAGAGACTCGCCATGTTGCAGCCCTTTCGTTGTCGATTCGTGCGCCAAGTCTAGGGCCAAAGGCCGGGGCAGGTGCTTGCGTAGTCAGCTTTAAAAACACCTTTAATTGGCATAACCTGCTGGTTTTTCATGTCATGACTATCGGAATCTGCCAAACATGAAACTCGATGCCTTCGATCGCAAGATTCTCGCGGCCCTGCAACGTAACGGGCGGCTGAGCAATGTCGAGCTGGCGGATGAAATCGGCTTGTCAGCCTCGCCGTGCCTGCGCCGGGTACGGATGCTCGAAGAGGCTGGGGTGATTCGCGGTTATCAGGCCAATCTCGATCGCGATGAAGTCGGGCTGGGGCTGACGGTGTTTGTCGGGGTCAAGGTCGAGCGCCACAACGATGCACAGGCCGAGGCGTTTTATGCTGCGGTGACGGCGCTGCCGGAAGTGATTTCCGCGTTTCTGGTGTCGGGAGAGTCGGACTTTTTGCTCCAAGTGGTAGTGCCGGATCTGCGTGCGTATGACCGTTTTCTCAGCGGCTGCCTGCTGAAGCTGCCGGGGGTGAGTGACATTCGCAGCAACTTTGCGATTCATACGGTGAAGACACCGGGGGCGTTGCCTCTCGGACATCTTCCGCTATAGACCGAGTCGCATCCTTCGCGAGCAAGCTCGCTCCCACAGTGACCGCGCTCTTTCAGGCGTATCACGGTCGAATGTGGGAGCGAGCTTGCTCGCGAAAGCGGCAGTCCGGTCAATAGAGATTTCAGAAGCCTACATCTGCGTCGCCATCCCCTCGACATTCATCGCCGCCTGGCGCAACGCTTCCGACCGGGTCGGATGAGGGTGACACGTCAACGCAATGTCTTCCGCCGACGCACTGAACTCCATCGCCACACAAAACTCGCCAATCATTTCACTCACGCTCGGGCCGACCAGGTGCACGCCGAGGACTTCATCGGTGCGCTCATCAGCGAGGACTTTGGCGAACCCCTCGGTCTCATGGTTGATCTTCGCCCGGCTGTTGGCGGTGAACGGAAACTTGCCGACCTTGTAGGCACGGCCTTCAGCCTTGAGCTGTTCTTCAGTCTTGCCGACGCTGGCCAGTTCCGGTCGGGTGTAGATCACGTTGGGGATCAGGTCGTAATTGACCTCGCCAGCCTTGCCATGGATCTGCTCGACGCAGGCCATCGCTTCGTCTTCAGCCTTGTGCGCGAGCATCGGCCCGGACGTGACGTCGCCGATCACCCAGACCCCGGCGGCTTCGGTGCGGTGCTGTTTGTTGGCGAGCATGCCGCGTTTGTCGGTACTCAGGCCGACGTTTTCCAGACCGAGGCCCTGGGTGTACGGGCGACGTCCGATAGCGACCAGCACGTAATCGGCTTCAAGCAACTCGGCAGTGCCGCCAGCGGCCGGCTCAACGCTGAGTTGCACACCGCTTGCGGAAGACGTGGCGCTGGTGACCTTCGAACTCAACTTGAACGTGATGCCTTGTTTGCTCAGCGAGCGTTGCAGGGTTTTGCCGGCCTCGCCATCGACGCCGGGGCAGATGCGGTCGAGGTATTCGACCACGGTGACCTGCGCGCCCAAGCGCCGCCACACCGAGCCCAATTCCAGACCGATCACACCGGCGCCGATCACCACCAGGTGTTTGGGCACTTCACTCAGGGAAAGCGCCCCGGTCGAATCAAGGATACGTTTGTTGTCGATCTCGACGCCCGGAAGGGGAGTGGGCTCGGAACCGGTGGCGATGATGATGTCCTTCGCGGTCAGTTCGACTTTGCCGCCCTGATCGTCGGTCACCGTGACCTTGCCCGGGCCGTCGATGTGGCCCCAGCCCTTGATCCAGTCGACCTTGTTCTTGCGAAAGAGAAACTCGATGCCTTTGGTCAGGCCGGCCACGCTCTCGTCTTTCTGCTTCATCATTTGCGCGAGGTTCAGGGTCGGTTTGACCTCTATACCGAGGTTGGCGAATTCCGCGCCCATCGCCGCGTCGTACAGCTCCGAGGCATGCAACAGGGCTTTGGACGGCATGCAACCGACGTTCAGGCAGGTGCCGCCGAGCGTCGCGCGACCTTCCACGCAAGCGGCCTTGAGGCCCAGCTGCCCCGCGCGGATCGCCGCGTTATAACCGCCGGGGCCGCCGCCCAGAATCACTACGTCATAGTTGCTCATGCGCTTGCTCCTGTTGGATGGATGCGGATCGCTAAAAGTAGTTCTGAATAAAAATTACGAACGTAATATGTGCGTTTCGAGGCTTTTCGGTCAAGGCTTCAGGCAAGCGACAGGTTGGGCGTCTTTGAATGGGCGCAATTGTGTACGAATATTTCACGCTTTTCGTTATATCGTAACGATATGCGGTGTGGGCTAATGAATTTGGGGTGATATGCAAGTTGATCTGGAAGTGGATGGCACGCACGTGACCGGACTGCCGCGCTTTCAGCAGGCGGCCGCGCAGAGCCGGCGTCTGCGCCGCTGGGCATTCAGTGTCGGCGCATTGGCCGGGGCAGGGTGGGTGCTGGCGTTTTTTGTCGGGCTGTTTGCCCCGCAGTCATTGTGGCTGCCGCTGCTGATTAATTTGAGCGCGGCGCTGCTGGTGTTGGTCGCCGGGCTGCAATCAGCGTGGTGGGTGACGCAATGGCGCGCGCGGGTGATGAATCCTGTTGTGCTGGCGCCGAACGCCGATGAGGAGTTCTCTGCGCCTGGAGGTTGGTACGAACGGTTGCTGGATCGCCTCAGTCAGCGTGGTTTGCATATGCTTGGCCAGATCGGTGCAGCGACGCTGTGGTTAGGCGGCTGGGCGTTGTTGGTGGCGCTGAGTATCGAACAGGTGTGGAACCTCGCATTGCCCGCCGCAGCCGTTGGATTGTCCGCCACGGTGGGCGCGGCGTTGGCATTGCTGCTCGCGTTCGGCTTGTTGGTGCTGGAGCGACAACTGGCTCGGGAGAATCCCGCGCAATGGCCGGAAGCAGGTTCATTGGCGCAATTGACGCGTGTGTCGATCATCAGCCTGGTGCTCGGCGCGCTGTGTTTGTTGTTCGCTGGCGAGAATGTCATTTGGCCAGTTCGCGTTTCTGTACTGATGGGTATCTTGCCGGGATTGGTCGCGATCGAGTGGCTATTGCGCGCCGTTCTTTCAGTCTTCAGCCCTCGTCACGAACAGCTTGAGCCAACGTTGCTGGCGCGCAGTTTTGTCGCCGATATGCTGCGTTGGCCACCCCAGCCTTTACTCACGTTGCAGCACGAATTGCACAACCGCTTTGGCATCGATCTGCGTCAGATCTGGGCGTTCAGTTACATGCGCCGAGCGTTTCTGCCGGTGCTGGCGCTCGTCGCAGCGGTGGGCTGGTTGCTCACCGGTATCCATGAAATCCCACTACAGGGTCGCGGCATTTATGAGCGTTTCGGCGAACCGGTGCAGGTGTTCGGCCCGGGATTGCACACAGGTTTGCCGTGGCCATTGGGTCGAGTATTGATCGTCGAAAACGGCGTGGTGCACGAATTGGCCACCAGCGTTGGCGAAAACCCGGCACTGCTGCAGGCCGATCCCGCCGAAGGCCCGGCGCCGATCACAGCCAACCGTTTGTGGGACGCCAGCCACGTCAACGACAAGTCGCAAGTCATTGCCAGCAGCCGTGGCGCTCAGCAGAGCTTTCAGATCGTCAACATGGACGTGCGGTTCGTCTATCGCATTGGCTTGACCGATCAGGCCGCGCTGGCCGCAACCTATAACAGCGCCGATGTGTCGACGCTGATTCGCAGCACGGCGAGCCGGATTCTGGTGCACGACTTTGCCTCGCGCACGCTCGACGGTTTACTCGGTGAAGACCGGGTCGGGTTGGGCGAGGAGATCGGTCGCGCGGTGCAAAGTGATCTGCAACAACTCAACAGTGGCGTGGAAATTCTCGCCACGGTGGTCGAAGCCATCCACCCGCCGGCCGGTGCCGCCAATGCCTATCACAGCGTGCAAGCCGCGCAGATCGGCGCGCAAGCGTTGATTTCCCGTGAGCGTGGCGCGGCGGCCGAGGCGAGCAATCAGGCGCAATTGCAGGCCAGCCTTGCTCGCGATCAGGCCAGCGCCAATGCCCGGGAAATCAATTCTACGGCGCAGGCGGCGGATCTGAAATTCAGCGCCGAGCAAAAAGCTTACGCCAGTGCCGGCCAAGCTTTCGTGCTGGAGCATTACCTCGGTCAGCTCAGCCAAGGGCTGAGCAAGGCCAAGTTGCTGGTACTCGACCATCGTCTCGGTGGCAGCAGCAATGCGCCGACCATCGATCTGCGGACCTTCACGCTGCCGGCTGACCCGACGCCCGCGCGCATCACCGCTCAACCAGGAGTCGCCCATTGAGCCAGTCGCATACTCACGAACCGCATGATCACAGCGGCCACGATCATGGCCACGGCGGGCATCACCATCATCATGGGCATCATCACCACGGTGCGCCGGAGGAGGGTGGCCCTTTCCCGTGGCGACGCATGGGTTGGGCAGTGTTGCTGGTGGCGTTCGCCGTCGCAGCAGCGAGCCTGGTGCAGGTACGATCGGGCGAAGCCACGGTCATCACGCGTTTTGGTAACCCGTCGCGGGTGTTGCTTGATCCGGGTTTGAGTTGGCGCTGGCCGGCGCCATTCGAGGCGACGATTCCGGTGGATTTGCGTTTGCGCACCACCTCCAGCGGCTTGCAGGATGTCGGCACTCGCGACGGTTTACGCATCATCGTGCAGGCCTACGTGGCGTGGCAGGTGCAGGGTGATCCGGACAATGTGCAGCGTTTCATGCGCGCGGTACAGAACCAGCCGGACGAAGCCGCGCGGCAGATCCGCACTTTCGTCGGCTCGGCGCTGGAAACCACGGCCAGCAGCTTCGATCTGGCCAATTTGGTCAACACCGATGCCAGTCAGGTGCACATCGCTGAATTCGAAGCGCAGCTGCGTCAGCAGATTGATCAGCAATTGCTCGCGACGTATGGCGTGCGTGTCGTACAAGTCGGTATCGAGCGTTTGACCTTGCCGTCGGTGACGCTCACCGCCACGGTCGATCGTATGCGTGCCGAGCGTGAAACAATCGCTACCGAGCGTACGGCTATCGGCAAACGTGAAGCTGCGCAAATCCGTTCCGCTGCCGAGCGCGATGCGCGAATTGTGCAGGCTGATGCGACGGTAAAAGCGGCTGAAATCGAAGCGCAGTCCCGCGTCGAAGCGGCGCAGATTTATGGCCGCGCCTACGCCAGTTCACCGCAGCTCTACAACTTGCTGCGCTCGCTGGACACCCTTGGCACCATTGTTACCCCGGACACCAAACTAATCTTGCGCACTGACGCGGCGCCATTCCGCGTGCTGGTCGACG
Organism: Pseudomonas sp. 43A; assembly: GCF_013363935.1. Lineage (NCBI taxonomy): Bacteria > Pseudomonadati > Pseudomonadota > Gammaproteobacteria > Pseudomonadales > Pseudomonadaceae > Pseudomonas > Pseudomonas sp. 43A. The sequence continues at coordinate 182,833 of NZ_CP054880.1, read as the reverse complement.
GCCCGCCAACACTCGACAGCAAATCCGGATCGCAGCCATGAGTGAAGAAGTTCCACGTGGAACACATTCGCTAAACAGTCCGTGGATTGAGGCCGGTCGTTTGGCATTTCTCGCCCTGTATGCGGTGACAGTGTTGGCCGCATTGGCTTGGGCATTTTCCAATGTGCGGCAGATAGACCCGCAGAATCGTGCTGTGGTTTTGCACTTTGGTGCTCTGGATCGCGTGCAGAACGCGGGGCTGTTGTTGGCTTGGCCACAGCCGTTCGAACAGGTAGTTTTGTTGCCAGCTGCGGATCGGGTGATCGAGCGGCGGGTGGAAAACCTGTTGCGCAGCGATGAGGCACTCAAGGCTGATCGCATCGCTTCCTTTGCCACACCACTCAGCGATGCCCTGGCGGGGTCTGGTTATTTATTGACCGGTGATGCCGGCGTCGTGCAGCTGGATGTGCGGGTCTTCTACAAAGTCACCGACCCCTATGACTTCGTGTTGCAGGCCGATCATGTGCTGCCGGCGCTCGATCGATTGGTCACTCGCAGCGCGGTGGCGCTGACGGCCGCCAGGGATCTGGACACCATTCTGGTCGCTCGCCCGGAATTGATCGGTGCTGACAATCAGGCTGCCGAGCGTCGTGAAAGGCTCCGTGGTGACTTGGTGCAGGGCATCAACAAACGCTTGGCCGAGTTGAAGGCGAGCGGGCAGGGCATCGGGATTGAAGTGGCGCGGGTCGATGTGCAATCGAGTCTGCCCGATCCTGCGGTCAGTGCTTTCAATGCGGTTTTGACGGCCAGTCAGCAAGCCGACAAAGCAGTGGCCAATGCGCGCACCGACGCCGAGAAACTCACCCAGACTGCCAATGAACAAGCCGACCGCACGCTGCAAGTCGCTCACGCACAGGCCGGTGAGCGCTTGGCTAAAGCCTCTGCCGATACTGCCACGGTGTCGAGCCTGGCCAAGAGCACTGACCCGCAAATGCTCCTGCGCCTTTACCGCGAGCGCATGCCGAAGATTCTCGGTCAGGCCGGATCAGTGACCACGGTCGATCCGAAAGACGATTCCCGCCTGATCATTCAGGGAGCCAGTAAATGACTGCGACGACCGCTGCACCGAGCCTGTTGTCCTCGGCCGAACAACGCCGCGCTGCTCGCCAGCTAACTTTGGCTATGCTTGCGTTGGGTCTCCTGGGTCTGGGTTTGATCTGGCGTTGGCTGGTCCCGGAGCAAACCGGGGTCAGCCAGTTGCTGTTGGGTGTTGCTTCTTTGTTGGTCGCTGTGCCGGTGATGCGTTCGGCGTGGTACAGCCTGCGTTATCCGAGCCTGCACGGAATCACCGATCAGCTGATTGCCTTGGCCATGCTCGGTGCGTGGGCGACTGGCGATCTGCTGACGGCGGCATTGCTGCCGATCATCATGATCTTCGGTCATGTCCTGGAGGAGCGCAGCGTCATCGGCTCGCAGGAGGCGATCCATGCTCTTGGCCAACTGACGCGCAGCCATGCGCGTAAGGTTCAGGCTGACGGCTCGATCATCGAAGTGGACAACGGCAGGTTGAAAGCAGGCGACACTGTTGAAGTGCGCGCCGGTGATCGTATTCCCGCCGATGGTCGAGTGTTGTCCGGTCAGGCCAGTCTCGATACCGCTTCAATTACCGGTGAATCGGTGCCGGTCGAGGCAGGTGCCGGCATGACGGTCTTCGGCGGTGCGATCAACCTCGACGGTTTGTTGCGCATCGAAGTGACCCGTACCGGCGATGAGTCGACCCTCGGCAAAGTCATCGCACTGATGCAGAACGCCGAGCGTTCGAAGCCACCGATCACCCGGTTGCTCGAACGTTACGCCGGCAGCTACATGGTGCTGGTGTTGTTGCTGGCAGCGGTGACCTGGTTTATCACCAACGATGCGCAGGCCATGCTCGCGGTTTTGGTGGCGGCGTGTCCGTGCGCGCTGGTGTTGTCCGCTCCGGCGACGGCGATTGCCGGTGTCGCGGTGGCTGCGCGTCACGGGATTTTGATTCGCAGTTCGGCGTTCCTCGAAGAACTGGCGGACCTGACATCGCTGGTCGTCGACAAGACCGGGACGCTGACCTACGGCACCTTGCGTTTGCAGTCGATCAACAGCCCGCAGGCAGAGTCGTCTGCGGTCATGGTGCTTGCCGCCAGTCTCGGCGCGGCGAGTAGTCATCCAGTCAGTCGAGCACTCGCAGGGTTGCTCAGTCAGGATCAATACCTAACGCTGAGTGATATTCACGAGCGGCAGGGGCTCGGTGTCGTTGCCATGACAGGGCAGGGCGAAGCGGCGCTCGGTCGGCCAGAATTGTTCGCGCAACTGGGCATTGCCACGACCAAGGTTCCCGATCATGACGGCCCCATCGCCGGTCTGGCGCTGAACGGTGAATTCCTCGCCTGGCTGTTGCTCGCTGACAGCGTCAAACCGGAAGCCCGATTTGCCCTCAGTGAGTTGCGTGAGCTGGGTCTTGGACGGCAACTGTTGCTCACGGGCGATCGACAAAGCGTGGCTGAGTCGCTGGCCAAAGAGGTCGGTTTGCATGAGGTCGAAGCTCAGGCCTTGCCCGAGGACAAACTCAATCGCGTGCTCAAGGAAATCGACAATGGTTTCCGGCCGATGGTGGTCGGTGACGGCATTAATGATTCTCTCGCGCTCAAGGCCGGTGTGGTCGGTGTGGCAATGGGCGCCGGTGGTGCAGACATTGCGCTGGCCTCGGCCGACATCGTCTTGATCGGCAGCGACCTGCGCCGACTCGGCACCTGCGTGCGTCTCAGCCGCCAGTGCCGCCGAACATTGCAGGTCAACGTCATCATCGGTCTGGGCTGGACGCTGGCCATCGTCGTGTTCGCTGCATTCGGCTGGCTGGGTGCCGCCGGGGCGATGATTGCCGCGCTGCTGCATAACCTCAGCACCTTGCTGGTACTCGGAAATGCCGGGCGGTTGCTGCGCTTCCAAGAGCCGCTACTGAAGCTCAAGGAAGACCTTTGACATTATTTTTCGATCCGCTGTAACGCCGTCGGGGCGGCTCTCTCTAGTGCTATGTCGGGACTGAACAAACCTTCCAGCCGACACCCCTGAAGATGACCGAGGATAAGAAAAATGACGATCAAATCCGCTGCTGCTGGTGCCGCCCTCGCTTTGGCTGCCGCCACGATGTTTGCCGGTGTTGCCACCAACGCGATGGCTGCCGATGCCAACGTTCACTGCTACGGCGTGAACGCCTGCAAAGGCCAGAACGACTGCAAGACCAAAGACCACGCCTGCAAAGGCATGGGCTCCTGCAAAGGCCAGGGCTTCAAAGCCATGACCCAGGCGGCCTGCGATAAAGCCGGTGGCAAGGTCGGCGAATAACTGACCGGCAAGTGTTGCCGCAGTGGTTGGCGCCACTGCGGCCACTTTTTATCAGGAGTCCGCGCATGTCTGCTTCCATTCCTTTCCTGGGCTACGGCCTGGGTTTGCGTAGCGCTTATTACCAGCAGATCCTTGAGCAGTCGCCAGATGTCGACTGGTTCGAAGTGGTCTCGGAAAATTTCATGGTGCCGGGCGGCAAGGCCCTGCATTACCTCGATGCCATCGCCGAGCGTTATCCGTTGGTGATGCACGGTGTATCTCTGTCTATCGGCGGGCCGCATGCCCTCGATCCGGACTATCTCAAACAACTCAAGCAACTGGCCGAACGAATCAAACCGGCATGGATCTCCGATCATCTGTGCTGGAGCCGTGGCAATGCCCATCAGTTACATGATCTGCTGCCGCTGCCTTACACCGAAGAAAGCCTGGATTACATCGCCGCTCGGGTAATGCAGGTTCAGGATATTTTGCAGCGTCCGTTGGTGCTGGAGAACGTCTCCAGTTATGTACGCGGCGCCTCGGATGATTTCACTGAGTGGGAATTTCTCGCTTTGCTTAGCCGCGTGAGTGGCTGTGAATTGCTACTCGATGTCAACAATGTCTACGTCAGCTCACGTAATCACGGCTTCGATCCATGGACGTTCATCAGCAGCCTGCCCGTCGACAAAGTCCGCCAATTGCATCTGGCGGGGCACAATGATTACGGCGATTACGTGATCGACACCCACGACCATCCGGTGAGCGACCCGGTCTGGGCGCTCTATCAACGCACGCTTGAACATTTCGGTCCGGTGGCCACATTGCTGGAGCGTGACGATCATTTTCCACCTTTCGATGAATTGCTCGATGAACTGCAAAAGGCCCGTCAGCTGGGTAACAAGGTTCTGGCCGGGAGGCAGCAATGCGCCTGAAAGAGTGGCAACTGGCATTCGAATCGTTTCTGCTCGAAGAAGACCCCGGCGCAAATCCGACTCTGGGCAGGAGCCTGATCGGTGGTCCGACACTGGATGTCGATACGGGCCTGGCGATCTATCACAACGCTTACAAAGCGCGGTTGCTGGAAGTCTTGCGCAATGACTTTCCCACGGTCCTGTACTGGATGGGCGATGAAGAATTCGACGCCCTCGGCATGGCGTACATCCGTCAGTATCCGTCAGCGCATTACAGCCTGCGCTGGCTGGGCAAAGGCTTTGAAGGTTTTGTTCGCGAGCATCTGGTGCCGGAGCAGAGTGCGCCGCTGGCTGAGCTGATTGCGCTCGAATGGGCATTCACCCTGGCTTTCGATGCACCTTTTGGTGAGCCGCTGACGATTGAAGCCATGGCCGCTCTTGTTCCGGAGGAATGGCCGGAGCTGCGGGTCAGACCGGTGTCGTCCTTGCAGTGGCTGGAATGCCGCTTCAATAGTCTTTCAGTGTGGCGCGCGGTAAAGGAAGAATCAGAGTTCCCCGACAGCATGGCGCTCGACATCCCACAGATCTGCCTGATCTGGCGCAACCAGCTGATCTGCAGTTACCGCAGCCTCGATCCGGCGCAAGCCTTTGCCCTCGATGGCATGCTCAACGAAGGCTGGAGTTTCGCCGAACTGTGCGCCGAGTTAGCAGTCAATTATGGTGAGGGCGCGCCACTTCAAGCCGTTACCTGGCTGAAACAGTGGATTCAGGAAGGTTTGCTGGAGCGTCTGCAACGATAGATCAGGCTAATCAAATCGATAGCCTGCTATTTTTCCGGGATGGTCTACCCTCAGATCAGACGTCTGAAACAAGGGGGATTTTCCATGCTCGCGCAACTTCCACCGGCCTTACAGAATCTGCAGCTTCCGCTTCGCCTGCGACTCTGGGACGGCCATGAGTTCAATCTGGGGCCGACGCCCAGCGTCACCATCGTGGTCAAGGACCCGCAGATGGTTACCCAGTTCACCCACCCAAGCCTTGATGCGCTCGGAGCGGCATTCGTTGAAGGCAAGCTTGAATTGGAGGGCTCGATCAGCGAGGTCATCCGGGTCTGCGACGAATTGAGCAACGCTTTGCTCGGCGAAGATGACGACAGTCAGCCAGTGCGCACCTTGCACGACAAGGAAACCGACGCCAAAGCCATTTCCTACCACTACGACTTGTCCAACGCGTTCTACCAGCTCTGGCTGGACAGCGACATGGCGTATTCCTGCGCGTATTTCGAAACGGGCAGCGAAACCCTTGAGCAGGCGCAACAAGCCAAATTCCGCCACCTATGCCGCAAGCTGCGTTTGCAGCCAGGCGACTACCTGCTGGATGTCGGTTGCGGCTGGGGTGGACTGGCGCGGTATGCCGCGCGGGAATTCGGCGCCAAGGTGTTTGGTATCACGTTGAGCAAGGAACAGCTGGAACTGGCACGCGAACGGGTCAAGGCCGAAGGTCTGGAAGACCAGATCGAACTGCAACTGCTCGACTATCGAGATCTGCCCCAGGACGGGCGTTTCGACAAGGTGGTCAGCGTCGGCATGTTCGAACACGTTGGCCACGCCAATCTGCCCGAGTACTGCAAAACCCTGTTCGGCGCGGTGAAGGAGGGCGGTCTGGTGATGAATCACGGCATCACCGCCAAACACACCGATGGCCGACCGGTGGGACGCGGTGCCGGGGACTTTATCGAGAAGTACGTGTTTCCCAACGGTGAGTTGCCGCACCTGGCGATGATCTCGGCCGAGATCAGCGAAGCCGGTCTGGAGATTGTCGACGTAGAAAGTCTGCGCCTGCACTACGCGCGTACGCTGGATCACTGGAGCGAGCGGCTGGAAGACAACCTTGAAGCTGCCGGCAAACTGGTGCCGGATCAGGCGTTGCGCATCTGGCGTCTGTATCTGGCTGGCTGCGCTTATGCGTTTGCGCGCGGCTGGATCAATCTGCACCAGATCCTCGCGGTGAAGGCGCATCCGGATGGCAGCCATGAACTGCCATGGACCCGTGACGACATCTACAACCCTTGAGCCTTTTCTCTCTTCCTTTGGGGGGGAGGGTTTCAAAGAATCGGCGAAATCAGCCGGGCGATCCGCATGCCGACTTGTTGCAGGCGGTGGATCTCCCGGCTTTCTTCTTTGGCGATTTCGTAGGCTTGCTCGAAATCCGCGATGAGCATGTTTTCCACACTGGCGGCAAAGTCACTGTCGACGGTCAGCAGCATCACTTCGAAATTCAGCCGGAACGAACGGTTGTCCAGATTGGCACTGCCAATGGCGCTGATTTCGCTGTCGATCAACACCACTTTCTGATGCAGGAAACCGGGTTCGTAGCGGAACACCCGCACACCGGCGCGCACTGCTTCGAATGCATAGAGGCTGGAAGCGGCGTAAACGATGCGGTGATCGGGACGCGACGGCAGTAGCAGACGCACATCGACGCCGCGCAACACCGCCAATCTCAATGCTGCAAATACCGCTTCATCGGGGATGAAATACGGGCTGGTGATCCACACCCGTTCGGTCGCCGCGTGGATCGCTTCGACGAAGAACAGCGAGCAGGTTTCATAGGCATCCGCCGGGCCGCTGGCGAGCAATTGGCAGAGCACGCCGTCATCCGGGTATTCGTCGGGCAGGATCAGCGGCGGCAGGGTACGCGCAGCCCAGAACCAGTCTTCGGCAAACGACTCCTGCATGCATGCGACCACCGGGCCACGTACTTTCACATGGGTATCGCGCCAAGGTGCCAGCGGTGGTTTTTCGCCCATGTATTCATCGCCAACGTTATGCCCGCCGACAAAGCCGACCACGCCGTCGACCACGACGATCTTGCGGTGGTTACGGAAGTTGACCTGAAAGCGATTGAGCCAGCCGCTGCGTGTGGCGAAGGCTTTCACCTCGACGCCAGCATCGCGCAGTGTCTGCACATAGCTGTGGGGCAGGGCGTGGCTGCCGATACGGTCGTAAAGCAGATGAATCGCCACACCTTCGGCGGCTTTCTTCAGCAGCAGGTCGCGCAGACGCTGGCCGAGTCGATCATCGTGAATGATGAAAAACTGGATCAGCACCGCTTCTTTCGCCTGATCGATGGCCTGGAAAATCGCCTCGAAGGTGGCCGTGCCGTTTACCAGCAATTGCACTTCGTTGTTCGCCAGACAAGGCATACGTCCCAGTTTGGGCATCGCGCGTAACGAGGCGTAGGCATTCGAGGCGCGCGCGGTCAGTGCCTCTTCCACCCACGGGCGCCAGTTCAGTTCGGAGATCGCCTGACGCATCTGTTCGTTGGCCTGACGCCGCGCCTTGATGTAACCATCAAAAGTGCTGCGGCCAAACACCAGGTACGGAATAAGCGTGAGGTAGGGAATGAAGATCAGCGACAATGCCCAAGCGATCGAGCCTTGAGCCGTGCGTACGGTGAGCACCGCGTGAATCGCGGCGATCAAGCCGAGGGTGTGTATCAGGGCGATCAGATAACCGAAAATGTGCGGTCCAAAATAATCCATGGGGCAGCCTTGCTCCGGAAGATTCAATGCTTAACAGACCATGTTCTGTCGCGAATGTCGCTATTTAATTGGTGCATGAACCGAAGCAATCGGCCGACGTCTAACGGCCACTACTGATCAGGAGTTTTTCGATGAACGTTCGTCTGCTGGGTTTGGCGCTGGGCCTGGGTTTGGCATTGCCGGTGGTTGCGCAGGCGCAGATGCTGCAGCCGGGGCTGTGGGAAATGACATCGAGCAACGTCAAGGTCGATGATCAGCCAATGGATGTGCAATCGATCCTCGGCCAGCTGCAAGGCCAGATGACCCCGCAGCAGCGCGCGGCGCTGGAGAAGAACGGGATCAATATTGGCGGAAAAGGCATTCGTGCCTGCCTGACACCTGAACAGGTGGCGACCAACGATATTCCGTTGGCCGACCCGCAATCGGGCTGCAAACAGCAGATCACCGAGCGCACCGGCAACCAGTGGAAATTCCGTTTCAGTTGCCCGAAAGCGCAGGGCACCGGGGTGGCAACGTTCCTCAGTGATCGTGAGTTCACCACCGTGGCCAACGGCACGTTCAATGCGATCGGGATCAACCAGAAGGGCAGCCTGGAGACGCGCGCGGTTTGGCTCGGCCAGGATTGCGGCGCTGTGAAACCAAGAGCCTGAAAGCTTCGCGAGCAGGCTCGCTCCCACATTGAAATGCGTTCCAATTGTGGGAGCGACGGTGCGACGATTCGACTTGCTCGCGAAATCGTCCTCAAGCTCAGCGCATAAACCTCAGCGCCAACCCGCGACATCCTTCATTCACCCGACCACCTCTCCAAGCAATCTGCCCCGACACCATCGTCGCGTTCACCCGATGCCGAAAGCTGCGCCCGGCAAACGGCGTCCATCCGCACTGCGACAGAATCGGTTGCCGATCGACCTCCAGCGTCTGCGCCTCAACCAGCACCAGATCCGCCCAATACCCCTCACGCAAATAACCACGATCCGGAATCGCAAACAGATCCGCGACGCGATGGCTGGTCTTCGCCACCAAGGTTGTGATCGGCAAAACCCCATCTGCCACCAGCTCCATCAGCGCCGGCAACGCATGCTGCACCAGTGGCAACCCCGAAGGCGCCTGAGCATAAGGCTGCTGCTTTTCTTCCCAGGTATGCGGCGCGTGATCGCTACCAATAACGTCGAGCCGATTGCTGTTCAACGCTTCACGCAAAGTATCGCGGTCGCTCTGAGTCTTGATCGCCGGGTTGCATTTGATCAGGTTGCCGAGCTTTGAATAGTCGCGATCATCGAACAACAAATGATGCAGACACGCCTCAGCGGTGATGCGTTTCTGCGCCAGCGGTTTGTCTTCGAACAACGCCAGTTCACGCGCCGTGGTCAGGTGCAAAACATGCAGGCGCGTACCGTGATTTTTAGCCAGTTCCACCGCGAGCGATGAGGATCGATAACACGCCTCGGCATTACGGATGATTGGGTGAGCGGCGGCCGGAATACGATCGCCGAACAACTCACGCAGATTGGCCGCGTTGGCGTCGATGCTCGGCGTGTGTTCGCAGTGCGCCAACAGGATGGTCGGCACCTCGGCGAACAGTCGCTCAAGGATGCGCGGATCATCGACCAGCATGTTGCCGGTCGAGGCGCCCATGAACACTTTGACGCCGGCCACTTCACACGGATTGAGTGCGGCAACCGTATCTAGATTGTCCCGGCTCACGCCAAAGTGAAAGCCGTAGTTAGCCACCGAGTTGATCGCCGCCCGGCGCTTTTTATCCGCCAGGGCTTCGAGGGTGAGGGTGGCCGGATTTGTGTTGGGCATGTCCATGAAGCTGGTGATGCCACCGGCCACCGCTGCGCGTGACTCGGTGTGGATGCTGCCCTTGGCCGGCGCACCCGGTTCGCGGAAATGCACTTGGTCATCGATCATCCCCGGCAGTAACCATTGGCCGTTGGCGTCGATTTCCACCTTGGCGCTTTCACCTTCGATGCTGCGTGCAATCTTGACGATGCGTCCGTTGCTGACCAACAGATCGCCGTCGAACTCGCGTCCTTCGTTGACCAGCCTGGCGTTACGAATCAGCACGCTGCTCATGGTTTCAGAACTCGTTCTGCAAGGCTTTGTAGCCGCGCACCAGATCGACGTTGGTGCGCGCCACGTCCTCGGAAAACTCCGAAGCGCTGACACTCACAGGAGGGAACAACGACAGATCTGTACTCGGGCCAATGCGAGTAGTGGAGGGTACATAGAAGGCGTCCGGCAGATCCCGGCCGTCGACCACTGAGTTGTGTCGAACTACGCAACCATTGCCGACCACACAGTTGAACAACACGCTGTTGAAGCCGATGAACACGCGGTCGCCAACGACGCAGGGGCCGTGGACGATCGAGCGGTGGGCGATGGAGCTGAACTCGCCGATGGTCACCGCTGCACCGGATTTGGAGTGGATCACCACGCCGTCCTGGATATTCGAATTGGCGCCGATGATGATCGGCTCCATTTCGCCTGAGGCGTCCACTTCGTCGGCGCGGATCACCGCATAGGGGCCGACGAAGACGTTCTCGCCGATCACCACCTTGCCGCAGATGATCGCGGTTTTATCGACGTAGGCCGACTCGGCGATCTGTGGTAAATCACCTGAAGGATTCTTGCGGATCATGGTCGGCTCAGCGCGTTGTAGAGGGTGTTGAGGTTGTATTCGAACAGACCGGTGAAGGTGCTGGCGGGGCCGCTGGCGGCGAGTGCGTCGGAGTAGAGCGTGCCACCAATGTGCGCGCCGCTTTCGTCGGCGATCTGTTTGAGCAGGCGGGCGTCCTTGATGTTTTCCATGAATACCGCTTTGACTTTGGCCTGACGAATCTGCGTGATCAGTGCTGCGACTTCGGCGGCGGAGGGTTCACGTTCAGTGGACAAACCCTGTGGCGCCATGAAGTCGATGCCGTACGCCTGACCGAGATAACCGAAGGCATCATGGCTGGTGACGATCTTGCGATTGCCCGGCGGCAGCGAACCGAGTTTGCTTTTGGCTTCGGCGAGCAGCGCGTAAATCTGCTTCAGATAGGCTTGGCTGTTGCGTTCGTAGTCAGCCTTGTTCGCCGGGTCGGCAGAGATCAGCGCCTTGGTGATGTTGGCGACGTACAACTCGGCGTTCGCCAGATTGTGCCAGGCATGCGGGTCGGGAACGGTTTGGCCATCTTCATCCAGTGAGCGTGGAATCACGCCATGGCTGGCACTGATGACCGTGGCCTTGGTCTCGGTGCTGGTCACCATTCTATCCAGCCACGGTTCGAAACCGAGGCCGTTCTTGATGATCAGTTTCGCGCTGAGCAGCGCTTTGGCATCGTCCGGCGTCGGCTCGTAGGTGTGCGCATCGGCATCCGGGCCGACCATGTTGGTGATCTGGATATGCTCGCCGCCGACCTGATGGACCATGTCGGCGAGAATGCTGAAGCTGGTGACCACGGGCAGTTTTTCCGCGGCCGACAATGACATCGACAACATCAGGCTGAACAGCACGAGTAGAGCGCGCATCGGGAAACACCTCATTGGGATGTGAGCAACGGTGGGCGGCGCAACAGACCGTGTACCGGCCCGAACACCACGGACAACAGATAGCCAAGGCCTGCTACCAGCACGATGGCCGGGCCGCTGGGCAACGAGTAGTAGAACGAGAGCAACAAGCCGAACCACACCGAGAGGCAACCGATGACGGCTGCGATGGCAATCAGTATCGGCAGACGGCGGCTCCAGAATCGTGAGGCGGCGGCGGGGAGCATCATCAGTCCGACCACCATCAGCGCGCCGATGGCCTGGAAACCGATTACCAGATTCAGCACCACGAGGGTCAGAAAGACGCCATGGGCGAGTGGGCCGAGGCGGCTGACGGTTCTCAGGAACAGTGGGTCGAGGGTGTCGAGCAGCAGAGGTTTGTAGATCAGTGCCATCGCGAGAAGGCTGAATCCCGAGACCCACAACATGCCGTTGAGGGTCGGACCGTCGACGGCCAGTGCCGAGCCGAACAGCAGATGAAGGAGATCGAGTCGTTTGCCGGCGATGCCGAGAATCAGCACGCCACTGGCGAGGGAGATCGGGTAGATCGCGGCGAGACTGGCGTCTTCGCGCAGACCGGTGCGGCGAGTGATCCAGGCGGCGAGACCGGCCATGCTCAGACCGGCGCCGAGGCCGCCGAGTGTGAGGGCGGGAAGGCTCAGGCCAGCGAACCAGAATCCCAGTGCGGCGCCGGGGAGGATGCCGTGGGCGACGGCGTCACCGATCAGGCTCATTCGTCGCAGGATCAAAAACACGCCGAGTGGTGCCGTGCTGCACGCCAAGACCAGTCCGCCAAGGAGGGCGCGGCGCATGAACACGAACTCGTTGAACGGTTGCCAGAAGTGGGCGACGGCGAGCATCAGGCCACCTGCGTGTGAGGGGTTTGCTGGATCAGTTCGACGCTGGCGCCGAACACGCATTCACGGTTTTTGATCAGCAAGGTTTGCGGGATGTGTTGGCGTACGGCGGCGAGGTCATGGCAGACCACGACGATTGTTCGGCCTTGGTTATGCCAGGCATGGATGTGCTGCCAGAGCAATTGTTGACCGAGTTCATCGAGGGCGGCATGGGGTTCGTCGAGGAGCAGAACCGGGGCGTCGGTCAGGCTCAAACGAGCGAGCAGGGCGCGCTGTAATTCGCCGCCGGAGAGGGCCATGAGCGGGCGGTGTTCGAGTCCGCTCAGGTGCCAGTTTTCCAGTGCGTCTTTCATGCGTTGTGCGCGCAATCGGGTTGAGAGTCGGCGTCCCCAGAAACCGGCGGCGATCAACTCTTCTAGGCTAATGGGGAATTGGCGGTCGAGGTGCTGTTGTTGGGGCAGGAAAGACAAGCCGCTTTGACGTGGAACACTCAGGCTAACTTTGCCTGCCAAGGGTTTTTGCAGCCCAGCGATGACTTTCAAAAGACTGCTTTTGCCGCAGCCGTTGGCACCGATGATTGCTGTGAGGCTGCCGCTTTCCAGCTCAAGATTCAGGGGCGTGGTCAGCGGTTGACCGGGAGCGCCCCAGCTCAGGGATTGGCAGCGGATCATGCTTGCTCACGCTGCCAGTGGCTTTCGGCGACAGCGTCGTGGGCGTGTAGGCTTTCGGCGTGGATCACGCGCAGGTGGAACTGGTTAACGCCGGGTGTGCGGCGAAGTGCGAGATTCAGCCGGCGTGCGGCGTCTTCGCAGAACATCAGGTTCTGTCCATTGGCGAGGGCGAAGGCTTGTTCATCGGCGCGTTTGACCGCTGTTTGTACGGCGGTGCCGAGGGCCGCTTCGGCGTCATTGATGATCACGCTCAGCGGTAATTCATCGATGAACTCGTCGAGGTGCAGATGAAGTTGTGCGGTGCTGCGTTGACTGTGAGGGGTGGCGATGATGCCTTGGGTCGAGCCGAGCCAGGCTAGAACCTCTGCATGCTGAAGGGCCTTATTGGCGAAGTCGTCGACGAATTTTTGCTGGATCAACTGTCGAGCCAAGGCAGCTGAACAAGGGCAAGTCGACGAGTAAGGCACTTCGATCTTGAGTTCCACGTGGAACATCTTGTTTTTCATGCTGGCTGAAATGGTCGCTGGATAGGATTTCCAACCGGCCAATGGACTGATCAACGCAGGGCGCTTCAGCAGTAAATCGGTGTGGATATTCAGGAAGGCACAGTTGGATAAACCTTCGTGGCTATCAAGAAAACGTTTGAGCACTTGGTACAGCAGAGCAGGGCTAAGGCTCTGTTGTTCTAGCGATTCCAGCGCCAGATAAAGCCGCGACATGTGAATCCCGCGAGCCTCGCCGTCATCCAGACTCACTCCCGCATCTGCCTTCGCGCTCAAGCGTTGGCCTTCCAATAAAACAGGTAACGCGATGCCGTGCATGCCCACCCATTCGAGGGGCAAGGCATGGCGAGCGGATTGCGCAGCGATATCCGGAAGTGTCAGCGAATTCATGTTAGGAACCGTCGTGTTGATTGAAATCAATGTTACATTATAACGATACAAATCACGACGCCTTTTTCATGAACAGGCTTTCATATGCACAGACGCCATCTGCTCAATCTGATTCTGGCCAGCACGGCCTTCGCCCTTCCTTTCAGTGCTTCGGCCACGCAGATTCGCAACGCGCGGCTATGGCGTTCTGATGAGAAACTGCGATTGGTCTTTGATTTGAGTGGGCCGGTGCGCTACAAAACCTTCACCCTCAGCGCTCCGGAGCGGCTGATCATTGATGTGTCCGGTGCGAGCGTTGGCGCAGATTTCAGCCAACTGGCGCTGAACGGTACAGTGATTCGTTCGATTCGCTCCGGGCCTTTTGGCCACGGTGATACGCGGATTGTCCTGGATCTGAGCAGCCCAACGCTGCTGAACAGCTTCCTTTTGGCGCCGCAGAACGGCCAGGGTCATCGCTTGGTTCTCGATTTGGTTCGCGCCAAGTCCGCGACAAATACGCCAATGGTTCCACGTGAAACACCTGCGCTGAAGGCACACCCAAGACGAGACATCATTGTTGTCGTCGACCCAGGTCATGGCGGAAAGGATCCCGGCGCAGTCGGCGCCAAGGGGGAACGAGAAAAGGATGTGGTGCTTTCCATTGCGCAGTTGCTCGCCAAACGCCTGAAAAAAGAGAAAGGCTTCGATGTGAAACTGGTGCGCAATGACGATTTTTTCGTTCCATTGCGCAAGCGCGTGGAGATCGCGCGCCAGCACAAGGCTGACATGTTTATCTCAGTGCACGCCGACGCGGCTCCGCGTCTGACCGCTTCCGGGGCATCGGTCTATTGTCTGTCGGAGGGCGGTGCAACGTCGGCAACGGCACGATTCATGGCGCAGCGGGAGAACGGTGCAGATCTGCTCGGCGCCAGCCTGCTCAATCTGAAAGATAAAGATCCGATGCTGGCCGGGGTGATTCTCGATATGTCGATGAACGCTACGATCGCCGCCAGTCTGCAATTGGGAGGCGCGGTTCTGGGGAGTCTGGCCGGCATCACCACACTCCATCAGAAGCGGGTGGAACAGGCAGGATTCGCAGTCCTGAAATCGCCAGATGTACCTTCGATTCTGGTGGAGACCGGCTTCATTTCCAATGCACGCGACAGTCAGCGACTGGTCACGGCGCGACACCAGCAGGCTGTGGCCAACGGCTTGTTTGACGGTTTAAAGCGTTACTTTGAAAAGAGCCCGCCTGTCGACAGTTATCTTGCCTGGCAGAAAGCCCAACAAAACACGCCGGTTTAGCAGCCAGTAATGCGGCTGCAGGTGAATTTAGCACTGCCGCCGCCCGAGCTGGAGAAGCGATTGATGGTCGTCCAGCCGACACGTCGAGTGTAGCCAACCCAGGCTTCGCCATCAGAGGCGATCCCGGTGAAGAACGTCAATTGGCCGAAACGACTGTTGGTCTGCGCCCAATAACGCCGGCCGTTCTTTTCAAAACCCCGCAGATAAAGGGTGTTGCCGACGGTGTTGACGCTATAAGCGTTGCCGTCGGCGTCCACGCACGCCAGCAGATTGGCGCTCCGCGTACAGCTGGCGAGCGCTGGCAATTGAGCGCAGGCGTTGCCGGCCAGCAATAACCCAAGGCTCAACATTGAGCATTTCAGCGCATTTTTCATGGTGAGTTCCGGGCTCGGGATTGGCACAGCTTCCTGCTCTTTGTCGATCAGGACAAGAGAAGGCTGGTGTCTTCTTATTGTTATACTATAACATTGATTCGAATTAAGCCTGGGCAGGCCAATTTCAAAGCGTTTGTTTTCTACGTGATTCACCGTGGGAGGCGCGAAAACGCCACGCGCAGCAAAAGCGCCAATTGGCTGCCTTCTGAAGAGGATTATCCAATGTCAGCAGAGTTGCCTGTCACCGTACTTTCAGGATTTCTCGGTGCTGGAAAAAGTACACTTTTGAATTACGTACTACGTAACCGAGAGGGTTTGCGCGTAGCTGTTATCGTCAATGATATGAGCGAGATCAATATTGATGGCAGCGAAGTCCAGCGTGATGTCAGCCTGAATCGTGCAGAAGAAAAAATAGTCGAAATGAGTAACGGCTGTATCTGCTGTACGTTACGCGAAGATCTGCTGGAAGAGGTAAGCAAGCTGGCCCGTGAAGATCGCTTCGATTATCTGCTGATCGAATCCACCGGGATTTCCGAGCCATTGCCCGTGGCAGAGACGTTTACCTTCCGCGATGAATACGGCCAAAGCCTCTCCGACATCGCCCGGCTCGACACCATGGTCACTGTAGTCGACGGGGTGAATTTTCTGCCGGACTACCAAGCGGCGGAAAGCCTCGCCTCCCGTGGCGAGATCCTTGGCGAAGAAGACGAACGCTCCATCACCGATCTGTTGATCGAACAAATCGAGTTCGCCGACGTGTTGTTGATCAGCAAGATCGACTTGATCAGCCAGCGCGAGCGTGAGGAGTTGATCGCGATCCTCCAGCGTCTCAATGCCCAAGCGGAAATCATCCCGATGGTGATGGGTGAGGTACCGTTGGAAAAAGTCCTCAATACCGGACGTTTCGATTTCGAAAAAGCCGCGCAGGCCCCCGGTTGGCTGCAGGAGTTACGCGGTGAGCACGTGCCGGAAACCGATGAGTACGGCATTGCCTCCACAGCCTATCGCGCCCGCCGGCCCTTTCACCCGCAACGCTTCTTCAGCTTTATCGACCGTCCTTGGCTGAACGGTAAGTTGCTGCGCTCCAAAGGCTTCTTCTGGCTCGCGAGCAAACCCACTGACGCTGGTAGTTGGTCGCAGGCCGGTGGTTTGATGCGCCATGGTTTTGCTGGGCACTGGTGGCGTTTCGTGCCAAAGGAGCAGTGGCCACAAGAGCAGGAAAGCACCGCCGCCATCATGGAAAACTGGACGCCGAGCGTAGGAGACTGCCGCCAGGAACTGGTGTTCATCGGGCAGAACATCGATTTCCTGCAGCTCTCTGCCGAACTCGATGCCTGCCTGCTTACCGATGATGAAATGGCACTCGGTGTCGAAGGCTGGCGATTGTTGCCGGATCCGTTCGGCCCTTGGCACGAAGAGGCCGCCTGATGCTCGCGCTTGAATTGCTGCAGAACCGCACGCGCCACCAGCATCAAGGCCCGACACCGAAAGCGCTGACGCGAATTCTCGAAGACGACACCAACCTTGCCGTCTGGCAACGCCAACTACCGTTGCACATCAGCGAATTCGCTCACTTGCTGCTGTCGCTCAACGAGCCTTTGGCGGAGTCACTGTGTCTGGAGTTGCCGGATGAGGACGCGGAGCCTGATCTTGCCGGTCTGGCTCTGGGCTTCCGCGATCTGGAGGGCTACGAAGGCTTTATCGCCGACCTGAAATGGTTAGTCAGCGCCTTCGCCTGCTTGCTCGGTGCGCGGCGTATCGGCCTGCGCCTGCGGGTGCTGGATAAAGCCATGTGCCCGCGCTTTCACGTTGATCATGTGCCGGTGCGGCTGATCACGACCTACGCCGGCGTCGGCAGCCAATGGCTCAAGGAAGGCGCGATGGATCGCAGTCAATTGGGGCAGGCCAACGCCGAGCCCCAAGCGCAAATACAGCAACTCAATTGCGGCGACGTCGCCTTACTGAAAGGCGAGAAATCGCGTGGCAATGAAGGCTTCGGCCTGATTCACCGCTCGCCGCAGCCGGCCGCAGGTGAGCGTCGTCTGATAATGACCCTCGACTGGCTCGGTTGACGCCTCAAGGCTTGAGCCAAGAACCCTGGCTCTGGCCTTCGCAGTACGGTTTCAGATACGCGGCATCCGTGGCGACGCCGTAATAGTGGATATCCTGGCGATAAGGCATATTGGCGACTTGCGCGTTGCTGCACACGCCAAACGCGCCGCTCGGGCATTGATCGACGTATTGCACCTCGACTTTTTGTCCGGCAAGGGTTGGCTGGCAGAAGCCGTCGTTGAACAGTTTTTCAGGAATATTGCGGTTCTGCTGACAGACTTTGACGTCAAGCCGCTCGCCCTGACTGTGCACCACGCAGGCCTGAGCCCACGCTTCGCTCGACAGCAGCGTCAACAGCAACGACCATCCCATCCAACGCATCTTTGCATCTCCCAAGAAAGCTTCCCGCCATGTTGCAGAACATTCCTACCCATGTCATTGCTGGCCCTTTGGGCGCTGGCAAGACCAGCCTGATTCGTCAACTGATGGCCCAACGGCCGGAAGGTGAGCGTTGGGCGGTGCTGATCAACGAGTTCGGCCAGATCGGCCTCGATGCCGCACTGCTGACGAGTGACGCCGATGGTATCGCACTGGGCGAGGTAGCCGGGGGCTGCCTGTGTTGCGTCAATGGCGCGCCTTTTCAGATTGGTCTTGGGCGGTTGTTGCGCAAGGCGAGGCCGGATCGGCTATTCATCGAACCCTCCGGGCTGGGGCATCCGGCGCAGTTGATTAAACAGTTGAATGAGGCGCCGTGGCGGGGTGTGCTGGCGGTGCAGCCGTGTGTGCTGGTGCTGGATGCTCAGGCGCTTGAAGCGGGGAAAGCCTTGCCGGCAGCGCAACAGGAAGCCTTGGAAACCGCTGGTCTGCTGTTGTTGAACAAGGCTGAAAACCTTGATGACAGGGCCAGGGAAAAAATCGCTAGCCAGTTGCCGGCAGTGCCGTTGGTTTGGACTCGAGAGGCGCTATTAAGCCTGAGCGAACTGCCGGGCCTGGCCGCAAAAGCGCTCAACGGTGTGGATAACCTGGCCGTACCCAAGGGATTAGGACAAATGCCGTCCGTCTGGACGGATCCGGCGCTGCCGATTTGCCTGAGTCAGGCGCAGGAGGGGGGCTGGAGCATTGGTTGGCGTTGGCATCCGGGGCAGACGTTCGACAAACGGCGCATGGCTGACTGGCTAGCCAGCCTCAATTGGCAGCGGGCGAAACTGGTTATCCACAGCTCGGAGGGCTGGGTATCTGCGAATGCCTTGGATAACGGAGAGTTGATTTGGCAGGCTAGCGAATGGCGGAAAGATTCACGAATCGAGCTGATCTTCGTCGACCCGCACAATATCGCTGAGTTACAGAAGGGTTTGGCGCAATGCCGGATTCAGTGAATCAGCTCAAGGCTTCCACTTTGTATGTTCCTGGCGCCACTGGCTTAACTCGATGACTTCGGCGCGCGGCTTGTGTACTTCAACCACCGGTGGTGTGTCGTCGAACGGTGCCGGGTAGGGCGCCAGCTCGATTTGCGCACTGTGCGCGCCAAACTGGGTGATCGTGCCGTTATGCCGGGTTTCGCCGGTCACAGTGAATTCAAAGTTGTACACCCGCGCCAATCGTCGGCGACCGTTGGCATCCTTGATGAAGCCGATTTTCTTCAGGGCGACGTTGCCGTCAAGCAACTCGACCCGCACGTTCAGGCAATGCTGCTTGACCCGCTCCAGCGCCCGCTCGCGCAAGCCGTGGTTGTGCCATAGCCAGGCGCCGGCAGCGGCGAACAGTATCAGCACGAAGATGTTTTCCAGGGTCAGCATCAACATCGAACTCCAAAAGATAGCGTCAGCTTAACTGCGTCGCCGGTCTGTCGTACAGGCTGCGTTTCGTCGCATACTGCGCGGCTTGAATTTCAATCGTTTTACGGAATGACCCGAATGAAACGTACGCCTCATCTGCTCGCCATTCAGTCCCACGTGGTGTTCGGCCACGCCGGCAACAGCGCCGCGGTTTTTCCGATGCAGCGGGTTGGGGTCAATGTCTGGCCGCTCAACACCGTGCAGTTTTCCAACCACACCCAGTACGGCCAATGGGCTGGCGAAGTGCTGGCGCCGCAGCAGATTCCCGAGCTGGTTGAAGGTATCGCAGCGATTGGCGAGCTGGGCAACTGCGATGCGGTGCTGTCCGGATACCTTGGCAGCGCGGCGCAGGGTCGAGCGATCCTCAGCGGCGTCGAGCGCATCAAATCGGTCAACCCGAAAGCGCTGTATCTGTGTGATCCGGTGATGGGCCATCCGGAGAAGGGTTGCAGCGTGCCGACCGAAGTCAGCGATTTCCTCTTGGAGGAAGCAGCAGCCGTGGCGGACATCATGTGTCCGAACCAGTTGGAGCTGGACAGCTTCTCCGGGCGTAAGCCACAGTCGCTGTTCGATTGCCTGGCAATGGCGCGGGCCTTGCTGGCGCGTGGGCCGAAAGCAGTACTGGTCAAGCATCTGGACTATCCGGGCAAACCGGCCGATGGCTTCGAGATGTTGTTGGTGACGACTGAAGGCAGCTGGCATCTGCGCCGTCCGCTGCTGGCGTTTCCGCGTCAGCCAGTGGGCGTGGGCGATCTGACGTCTGGCCTGTTTCTGGCGCGGGTGTTGTTGGGCGATAGCCTGGTGGCGGCGTTTGAATTCACGGCGGCGGCGGTGCATGAGGTGCTGTTGGAAACTCAAGCCTGCGCCAGCTATGAGCTGCAACTGGTGCGGGCGCAGGATCGCATTGCGCATCCGCGGGTGAAGTTCGAGGCGACGGCGATCAGTCTGTAAGACCGCGTTGCCCCCATTCGCGAGCAAGCTCGCTCCCACACTGGATCTGTGGCGTACACAAAACCAAATTTGGGAGCGAGCTTGCTCGCGAAAGCGGTCATCCGATCGCTATAAATCTCAGGCGTCGCCCTTGATTTCCTGATAGCGCTTCTCCAGCTCCTGGCGAATCTGCCGACGCTGCTGCGCCTGCATGTAGCGACGCTTGTCTTCACTGTTCTGCGGTTGCAGCGGCGGCACTGCGGCCGGCTTGCGCTGGTCATCCACCGCAACCATGGTGAAGAAGCAGCTGTTGGTGTGGCGCACCGAACGCTCGCGAATGTTTTCGGTGACGACTTTGATGCCGACCTCCATCGACGTGTTGCCAGTGTAGTTGACCGAGGCGAGGAAGGTCACCAGTTCGCCGACATGAATCGGCTCGCGGAAAATCACCTGATCCACCGACAGCGTTACCACGTAGCGGCCGGCATAACGGCTCGCGCAGGCGTAGGCCACTTCGTCGAGGTATTTGAGCAGGGTGCCGCCGTGGACATTGCCTGAGAAGTTGGCCATGTCGGGGGTCATCAGTACCGTCATCGACAGCTGGGCGTTTCCGGGTTCCATAACGTTCTCACGGATCAAGGCTGATTTCTGGAAGCACCTCTGCGGGTGCCTGGTCACTTTTCAAAAGCACCGTTATCGGGACGCCGGGCGACTGGCCGCCGTCACGCCGGAATCGATCTGTTTCCATATATTGCACCGCCTTTCAGGCGGAAGTCGCGGTGTTACCCTGCAAAAGCCCGCCTCAAGGGCAATTCCCACACGAAAAGCGGATTTTTACCTAGCTCGCTCAGACATTTCTGACGTCTGCTCGCGAGCCTCGTCATCCAAGGAGCCCACGCCATGCATGCCATCAGTTTTATTCAGGACCTGGCAGTGATCATGTTGGTCGCAGGTGTGGTGACCGTGTTGTTCCACCGCTTCAAGCAGCCGGTAGTGCTTGGCTATATCGTCGCTGGCTTCATCATCGGTCCGCACACACCGCCGTTCGGCCTGATCCACGACGAAGAAACCATCAAGACCCTCGCTGAACTCGGGGTGATATTCCTGATGTTCTGCCTCGGGCTGGAGTTCAGCCTGCGCAAGCTGTTCAAGGTCGGCGCCACGGCGTTTATCGCGGCGTTTCTCGAAATCGTGCTGATGATCTGGATCGGCTACGAGATCGGCCAATGGTTTGACTGGAACACCATGGACTCGCTGTTCCTAGGCGCGATTCTGGCGATTTCCTCGACCACCATCATCGTCAAGGCGCTCAATGACCTGAAGATGAAGAACGAGCGCTTTGCTCAGTTGATCTTCGGTGTGCTGATTGTTGAAGACATCCTTGGCATCGGCATCATTGCGCTGCTATCCAGCATCGCGGTCAGCGGTACGGTCAGCTCCGGCGAAGTGTTTTCCACTGTTGGCAAGCTGTCGTTGTTCATGATTGTCGCGTTGGTCATCGGCATTCTGTTGGTGCCGCGCCTGCTGGCTTACGTAGCAAAATTCGAAAGCAACGAGATGCTGTTGATCACCGTGCTCGGCCTGTGTTTCGGCTTCTGTCTGCTGGTGGTCAAACTCGAATACAGCATGGTGCTCGGCGCGTTCCTGATCGGCGCGATCATGGCTGAGTCGCGGCAATTGCTGAAGATCGAGCGCCTGATTGAACCGGTCCGCGACCTGTTCAGTGCGATTTTCTTCGTCGCCATCGGACTGATGCTTGATCCGCTGATTCTGCTGCAATACGCGTGGCCGATTGCGGTGATCACCGTAGCCGTGGTGCTCGGCAAGATGTTGTCCTGCGGCCTCGGGGCCTTTATCGCCGGCAATGACGGACGCACCTCGCTGCGTGTGGGAATGGGTCTGTCACAGATTGGCGAATTTTCCTTCATCATCGCCGCACTGGGCATGACCCTGCAGGTGACCAGCAACTTCCTTTATCCGGTCGCTGTGGCGGTGTCGGTGATTACGACGTTGCTGACGCCTTATCTGATTCGCGCGGCTGATCCGCTGTCGATCAAGCTGTCGGCGGCGGTGCCCAAGCCTCTAGGCCGTGTACTGGGCATGTACGGCGAATGGCTGCGCAGCATCCAGCCGCAAGGCGAGGGCGCGATGCTGGCGTCGATCATCCGCAAGATCCTGCTACAGGTCGGGGTCAATCTGGCGTTGGTGATTGCGATCTTCTTTAGCGGGGCATTTTTCGCTGCGCGCCTCTCGGCTTGGCTACAGGACTGGATCAGCGATCCGAGCTGGCAGAAAGCGTTGATCTGGGGCGGGGCGTTGCTGGTGTCGCTGCCGTTTTTGATTGCGGCGTATCGCAAGCTCAAGGCGTTGTCGATGCTGCTGGCGGAGATGGGCGTGAAGCCGGAGATGGCCGGGCGTCACACGCAGCGAGTGCGTCGGGTGATCTCCGAAGTGATCCCGATCCTCTCGCTGCTGGTGATTTTCCTGCTGTTGGCAGCCTTGTCGGCCAGTATTCTGCCGACCAACAAGTTGCTGGTGCTGATCGCCGTGGTCGCGGCCGCCGTGGCGGCGTTGCTCTGGCGCTGGTTCATCCGCGTGCATACGCGGATGCAGGTGGCGCTGCTGGAAACCCTCGACAACCATAAAGAGTCGTCGGGGCATTGACTGCCGGGGGGTATCTGGCTGATCAGCTTTCCAGCCAGACGTCCCGCGCCCAGTGCCACACCGATTCCCAGGACTCTTCGGTGATCAGCTCTTCTTCGCCGGACCACAGCACCACGGTGCCGTCTTCTTCGACGCAGTAGTAGTTCTCACCGTCCTGGCAGATCGGGATCAGGTCACGCGGTACGCCGATGTCCCACGCATTGGCCGCGACATCCGGCAGATAGGTGTGCGATTGCGGGTCGGTGACAGTCACCGGCTCGAGGCTGCCGTAAACCACATCGCTGACGGTCAGCAAAAACTCTTTGAAGACAAACGGGATGTTGATGAAGAGCTCTTCTTCGACTTCCACCAGTTGGTCTTCGTCAGGCAATTCCAAAGGAACCGGCACGGGTTCGTTGGCTTCACGCAGTTGTTCGATGATTTCTTCCACGTCCGGGATCCTCTTGCTTGAATGGCGCGGTTTATATGGGCCGGTTTATACAGTAGCTCGCTATAGATGCAACCGCGAAATAGAAAACCCCAGCCGAGGCTGGGGTTTTTTATTACGGCAGGTGACGCCTGGAAGTGATCAGCCGTTCTGGCGGATACCGGCAACCAGCCAAGGCTGGTTCTCGCCCTGCGGACGTTCCATGTTCCAGCTTTCGCTGAACACTTCGCCCTGGTCGAAGCGCGAGGACTTCGACACACCGTTGAAAGTCAGGGTGGCGATGGTCTTGTCGGCACGGTCATCGACGCCATCCAGTTGCACCTGGAGGTTGTCGATGTAGGTCGACTGGAACGCGTCGCCCAGATCCGCACGCTCACGCTTGAGGAACTCGAGCATTTGCGGGGTCACGAACTCGGCGATCTTGTCCATTTCGTTGGCATCCCAGTGCTGCTGCAGCGACTGGAAGTGGCTGCGTGCAGCTTCAAGGAAGCTCTGCTCGTTGAACCACGCCGGCGCGTTGATCACCGGACGGGCGGCAGCAGGTGCAGCCGAACCACCGAAGATCGAACCCATGGCAGCAGGCTTCTGCTCGAACACTTCACGCTGCATCGGCGCGCCGGCGGGAGCGAACTGCTCCTGTTGCTTGCGTCGACGTGCGGCGATGAAGCGGAAGATCACGAACGCGATCACGGCCATTATCAGGATGTCGAAGATCTGCATGCCCTGGAAGCCGCCGCCCATGAACATGGATGCGAGCAGGCCACCGGCGGCGATACCGGCCAGAGGGCCGAGCCATTTCGAAGCACCGCCGGCCTTGGCCGCAGCGCCTGCGGCACCGGCAGCACCTGCGGTGGCAGCGGCACCGCCCACGCCTGGAGAGGAAGGAGCCATCTGGCTGGTCTGGTGCGTCGGCGCAGCGCCGGCGCTTTTGCCACCACCAAAGCGCTTGGCGTTGGCGTCGAGGCTCATCGTCAGGCCGATGCACAACGCCATGGCGATGCTAAGAAAACGTTTCATAAAGGGAATTCCCGTTTGTGGAGACACGCGCGCCATGTTGCACAGCTGAAGTGTTACTGGCTAGCGAGAGAGTGTTTCGGGCTTTTGCCTGACAGGTCGCGTTCAGCTTCGCGAGGCAATCAGCCTATGTACTTTTGTCTGTAGGAAAAGGAGATAGGTTCAGCGGGATTATTGGCTCAGAACACCGAGCCCTGTGGGAGCGAGCCTGCTCGCGAACGCCGCACCGCGGTCTATCAGATCAACCGCGGTGATTTCATTCGCGAGCAGGCTCGCTCCCACATAAATGCAAAATCGGCGTCAGATCGCTTCCAGCTTGGCGTAACCGAGCATCAGCCACTTGCTGCCTTCGCTGAAGTTCACCTGCACTCGCGCCTGTGCGCCAGCACCCTCAAAGTTGAGGATCACACCGTCGCCAAAGACCGAATGACGCACCGCCTGACCAAGGCTGAACCCCGTTTCCGGAATTTCGCTGCCGCTGAACAGGTTGCTGCCGCTCATCGACTGATTGCCGCCGAACGGTCGGCTGACGCTATTCGACAAGCGCACTTCCTGAATCAGGCCTTTCGGTACTTCTCGTACGAAACGCGAAACCTTGTTGTAGGTTTCGCTGCCGTACAGGCGTCGGGTTTCCGCGTAGGTCATCACCAGATTCTGCATCGCCCGGGTAATGCCCACGTAAGCCAGACGCCGCTCTTCTTCAAGGCGCCCGGGTTCTTCCAGGCTCATCTTGTGCGGGAACAGGCCTTCTTCCATGCCCACGAGGAACACGTAAGGGAATTCCAGGCCTTTGGCGCTGTGCAGGGTCATCAACTGAATGCTGTCTTCGTGCTCGTCGGCCTGGGTGTCGCCGGCCTCCAGCGAAGCGTGGCCGAGGAATGCCGCCAGTGGCGTCAGTTCTTCGTCTTCTTCGGTGTTCTCGAAGTTGCGCGCGGCGCTGACCAGTTCCTCAAGGTTTTCTACCCGTGCCTGGCCTTTCTCGCCTTTTTCCGCTTCGTGGTAGGCAATGAGGCCGGATTGCTCGATGACGGTTTGCGTCATCAGGTGCAACGGCATTTCCATGCACTTGGCGGCGAGATTCTCGATCAGCTCGATGAACGCACCCAGGGCACCGGCCGCGCGACCGGTCAGGCCTTTGTTGGCGACCAGTTGGCGCATCGCTTCCCACATCGACACATCGCTGTGGCGCGCGTGATCGCGGATGGCTTCGACGGTTTTTTCGCCGATGCCGCGGGCCGGCACGTTGATCACCCGTTCCAGTGCGGCATCGTTGCCGCGACCTTCGAGCAAACGCAGGTAGGCCATGGCGTTCTTGATTTCCGCACGCTCGAAGAAGCGCTGACCACCATAGATGCGGTACGGAATGCGCTCGCGGAGCAAAGCTTCTTCGAGAACGCGTGATTGGGCGTTGGAACGGTACAGAATCGCGATATCGCTGCGGGCCAAGCCGGTTTTCAGCGCGCTTTCGATGGTTTCGACAACGTAGCGTGCTTCGTCGTGTTCGTTGAATGCGGCGTACAGATTGATTGCTTCGCCGTCGCCACCGTCGGTCCACAGCTCTTTACCGAGGCGGCCAGTGTTGTTGGCAATCAGGGCGTTGGCGGCCTTGAGGATGCCGGCGGTGGAGCGGTAGTTCTGCTCCAGACGAATGGTCACCGAATCCGCGAAGTCGGAAGAATACTGATGAATGTTTTCGATCTTCGCGCCGCGCCAGCCGTAAATCGACTGATCGTCGTCGCCGACCACCATCAGGCTGTCGCCGCCCTTGCCGAGCAGGCGCAACCAGGCGTACTGCACGGCGTTGGTGTCCTGGAATTCGTCCACCAGAATATGGCGGAAGCGCTTTTGGTAGTGCGCCAACAGGCCCGGGTGATCGCGCCACAAATCGAGGGCACGCAGCAGCAGTTCGGAGAAGTCGATGACGCCGGCACGCTGGCACGCCGCCTCGTAGGCCTCGTAGATGCCGCGCATGGTCGCCAGGTACAGATCGCCGCTGGCTTGAATGTGTTGCGGACGCAGACCTTCGTCTTTCTGGCCGTTGATGAACCACTGCGCCTGACGCGCCGGCCAGCGTTGCTCGTCGAGACCGAGCTCGCGGATCACCCGCTTGACCAGCCGTTGCTGGTCGTCGCTGTCGAGAATCTGGAAGGTCTGGCTCAGGCCCGCTTCCTGCCAGTGCGCCCGCAACAAGCGGTGCGCCAGGCCGTGGAAGGTGCCGACCCACATGCCCGCCGGGTTGATGCCCAGCAACTGCTCGATGCGATGACGCATCTCCGCAGCGGCCTTGTTGGTGAAGGTCACCGACAGAATGGAGTGGGGCGAGGCGTTTTCGACCTGGATCAACCAGGCGATACGGTGCACCAGCACTCGGGTTTTACCGGAGCCAGCACCGGCCAGGACCAACTGACGGCCAACGGGGGCTGCTACGGCCTGGCGTTGGGCATCGTTGAGGGAATTCAGCAGAAGGGAGAGATCATCGCGCATCGGGGCATTCTAGGGTGCGCCGCAGGCCCGGGCAAACCGAGCTTTGCATTAGCCGATGAAACTCCTGCCGATGACGACCGGTCGGTCACTGGCTACAGGCATCGGCCCGCCGCGCTCCAAGGGTTTCGCGGGTGGCAAAGGGCGGAAAAGTTTCGCTGAAATTGTGATCTGGAGCAGTTTGGCAACGGGAGCTGCTTGTGTATGCTCCGTCCACGTTTCGGGCGCACGCCCTCCTTATAAGAACAAGAACGTTGCCCATGACCCTCAGCTCTGAACTGTCGGGCCCCTCTGTGGAACCCCGGGTTATCCGCAAGCACTATGCCGTCGAAATGGCGGTCGAGCGCACGCGTCTGCTGTATCAGGGCTCGTTGTTGCCCACGCTGTTCATGTTGATCAATGGTCTGGTCTGCGCCGGTTTGCTCTGGAGCCCGCAGCGTTACTTCGTGGTCAGCGTCTGGCTGGTGTGGTTGCTGTCGCTGGTGGCGCTGCGGGTGATTCAGGTCGCCGCGTTCGATTCGGCCATCCCGGATCGGCAGGCGCAACCGATCTGGCGACGGATGTTTCTGCTCGGCTCGACCATGACCGGCCTGACTTTGGCTGGCGCCGGCATCGCCCTGGTGCCCGCCGACAACTTCATGCAGCAGGCCTGGGTGTTCGGCCTGATCGGCGCCGCGACCCTGTCGGCCAGCGTCGCCTATGCGGTGAGCCTGCCGGCGTTTCTGTCGTTTACCTTGCCCTGTTTGTTGCCGGCGATCGGTTATCTGTTCTGGGGCGGCGATGAGCAGGCGCGCGGCTGGGGCTGGCTCGGGTTGATCCTGCTCGGCTCGCTGAGCGTGGTGGCGTGGCAGGTCAATCGGCTGATCGATCGCGGTTTACTGCGGCGCTTCCAGAATCAGCACTTGATCGAACACCTGCAGCAGACTCAGTCGCGCAGCGAACAGCTCAATCAGGAACTGGCCAAGGAAATCGATCATCGCCGCTGCGCCGAGGGCAAGCTGCGCGAAGCCCAGGTCGAACTCGAAGACCGCGTGGCCCAACGCAGCCGAGAACTGGATGCAGCCAATCAGGCCCTGAGCAAAAGCGAAGCGCGGCTGGCGCTGGCGTTGAAAGCCAGTGAGCTGGGGCTGTGGGACTGGAATTTGCAAACCGACGAAGTCCACCACACGCAGATTCAGGAACTGTTCGGCCTCGCTCCGGAATACGTCACGGCGCTCCTGCGCGACCTCAAGCCACGCCTGCATCCCGACGATTTGCCGACGCTGAAATACGCGTTGATCGAGCATTTGAAGGGCCGCACCGAGGACTACCAGATCGAATACCGCGTGCGTCACAGCGATGGCCACTGGGTGTGGATCGAAGACCGTGGCCGCGCGGTAGAACGCAGCGACAGCGGGCGGGTGATCCGCATGGTCGGCACCCGTCGCGACATCAGCGCCAGCAAAAGCCTCGAAGAACAGCAACGTCTGGCGGCGACGGTGTTCGAAGCGGCCAGTGAAGGCATCGTGATTCTCGACCCGAATTACGCGCTGATCGCAATCAATCAGGCGTTCAGCCGGGTCACCGGTTACGACATCGAGGACATGCTCGGGCGCAACGTTGTCGAGTTGCCGTGCAGCCGTGATGCGCGCCGCCATTACGTGGCGATCCGTCATGCACTGGAGCAGCACGGCAGTTGGCAGGGCGAACTGGTGGAAACGCGCAAGAACGGCGAACTGTATCCGCAGTGGCTGCAACTCAATGCGGTGCGTGATGGTCGGGGAAATGTCAGTCATATCGTCGGTTTCTTCGCCGATCTTTCGGCGCGGCGTGAATCCGAAGAGCGCATGCGTTACCTGACCCATTACGACGAACTGACCGGTCTGGCCAACCGCTCACTGTTCCGCGAACGCTTGCATGAAGCGCATCAGCGCTCCCGTCAGGGCCGGCGCAGTCTGGCGCTGCTGCACATCAATCTCGATCGATTCAAATTGCTTAACGACAGCCTTGGCCATGAGATTGCTGACCAGTTACTGCAGAAAATGGCGCGCCGCTTGGTCAACGCCTTGCCGGAAGCGGACACCATCGCGCGGTTGTCCGGCGACGAGTTCGCCGTGCTGTTCGATGCCTACGGCAATCTGTCGAGTCTGGCCCGGGTGGCCACGCGCTTGTCGACCAAACTGCGCTTGCCGCTGACCGTGGAAGGCCATGAACTGGTGGTCAGCGCGTCGATGGGCATCAGCATGTTGCCGGACAATGCGCGGGAGATTTCTGCGCTGGTCAGCCAGTCGAACATGGCCATGCAGCATGCCAAGCACCTCGGCGGCAATAACTTCCAGTTCTACACCGAAAGCCTGCAGGCCAGCACCCTTGAGCGCTTGCAGCTGGAAAACCAGTTACGCAAAGCCATCGAAGACAAGCAACTGAAAGTGTTCTATCAGCCCAAGTTGTGCCTGGAAACCGGACGCTTGAATGCGGCGGAAGCGCTGGTGCGCTGGGATCATCCGACCATGGGCCGGGTGCCGCCGGGGGATTTCATCGGGCTGGCGGAGGAAACCGGTTTGATCGGGCCGATCGGCGAATTCGTCCTGCGTCAGGCGTGCTGGCAGGCCTGCGAGTGGCAGCGCCAGGGGTTGGAGCCGATCCGCGTTTCGGTGAACCTGTCGGTGCATCAATTGCGGCAGGGCAAGCTGGTCAGTCTGGTGCGGCAAGTGCTGGAGGAAACCGGGCTGGCGCCGCACTACCTCGAACTGGAGCTGACCGAAAGCCAGTTGCTCGACAGCGTCGAACACATCATCGCGACGTTCCAGCAACTGCGTGATCTAGGGGTGAAACTGGCCATCGACGACTTCGGCACCGGCTATTCATCGCTGAGTTACCTCAAGCGCATTCCGGTGGATTACGTGAAGATCGATCAGGCATTCATTCGCGGGTTGGGTGAGGGCAGTGAAGATGCGGCGATTACCCGCGCGATCATTGCCATGGCTCACGGGCTGTCGCTGAAAGTAGTGGCTGAGGGCGTCGAGCGACAGGATCAGCTGGAGTTTTTACGCGCCGAGCGTTGCGATGAGGTGCAGGGTTATCTGATCAGCCGCCCTGTGGAAGCTGCCAGTCTGGCCGGGCTTTTGCGCGATCAGGAAAAACCGCTTTAAGGGCTACATGCACCTCATCGCGCCTGATATGGGGACATCGAGTTACGCATTGAGCAGGCAAAAAGCCAATTCATGTAGTATAACTACAAGCGTGCTACATCCTTGCCCATAAGAAGAGTCCAGCCCCTTGAATCTGCTGCAACACATCGCCCAGTCACGTCACCTGTTACGCAAGTCGGAGCTCAAGGTCGCCGACCACGTGCTGCTTGACCCTGCGGCGGTGATGCACAGCTCCATGGCCGACCTGGCCCACAGCGTCGGCATCAGTGAGCCGACCATTGTGCGCTTCTGTCGCGCCATCGGTTGTTCCGGTTTTCAGGATCTCAAACTCAAACTGGCGCAAAGTCTGGCTGCCGGTGCCAGCTTTGGCCAATTCGCGATCCATGAGGACGACTCGGTCGCCGACTACAGCCTGAAGATTTTCGACACCACGTTGCACACCTTGATGGAGGTTCGCGAGAAGCTCGACCCGATCGAGTTGCAGCGTGCGGTGACGCTGATGTCGCAGGCGCAGCGGGTCGAGTTCTACGGCTTTGGTGCGTCGGGTGCAGTGGCAGCAGATGCGCAGCACAAGTTCTTCCGTTTGCTGCTGACGGCGGCGGCGTATTCCGATCCGCACATGCAGGCGATGTCAGCGGTAACCTTGAAGCCGACCGATGTGGCGATCTGCATTTCGCAGTCCGGGCGTTCCAAGGATTTGCTGATCACTGCCAATCTGGTGCGCGAGAGCGGCGCGTCGCTGATTACCCTGTGCCCGAGCCAGACTCCACTGGCCGAGTTGTCGACCGTCAATCTGGCGATCGATGTGCATGAAGACACCGAAATCTATACGCCGCTGACCTCGCGTATCGCGCACCTGGTGGTGATCGATGTGCTGGCGATGGGCGTTGCCATGGCGCGCGGGCCGAGCCTGGTCAACCACCTCAAGAGCGTGAAGCGCAGTCTGCGCAGCCTGCGCTTGTCGCCGAAAGCGGCAAAAGCCCTCGACGATTAAGAGCAAAAGATCGCAGCCTGCGGCAGCTCCTACACGGTCAATGTAGGAGCTGCCGAAGGCTGCGATCTTTTGCTTTCTTGCCGGCAACTTTCATCAAACCGTCATCCCCCACGCCTATCGTGAAACTCCCGTAATCGCCTTGGGAGACTCGAAATGGCTCAGCCTTACGAAGAACGCAACAGCGCCGCGAAAACCCGTCGTCAGCAGGAAGACCAGCGCCGCATGGAATTCCGTCGCGCTATCGAAGATCGCTTCGAACTCCGCCAGCTTCAGGCCGAAATCGGCGACTTTCCCGAGATCACTCACTGGCAGGCAGCACCCGCAGCTTCCCGTCGAAGCGCTCAACCAGCGCGCTGATCTGCACGCGTTCGCTGCGGATAAACGCCAGGAAGGCGTGCGCCACCGGTGACAAGCGTTTGGCCTTGGCCTGCACCAGGCACCAGCTACGCAATAGCGGCAATTCCTCGACCGGTAGCTCGACGAGTCCGCCGGTCGCCAGCTCCAGGTTCAGGGCGTGGCGCGTCAACAGCGCCAGGCCCAGACCCGCCTGCACACATTCACGTTGTGCTTCGGCCGAGGCCACTTCCTGGGTCTGGGTGAAGTGCACGCGTTTCTCTTTGAAATATTCCTCGCACGCCAACCGCGTCCCTGAACCGGGTTCGCGAATCAGCAGCGTGTAAGGCTCAAGATCTTGCAGACGCAGTGGCCCCATATGCGCCAACGGGTGATCCGGGCGCGCCACGGCAACAATCGGGTTGTTCAGGAACGGCAGGAATTCCAGGCCCATGTCCTGCGGCACCATCGACATGATCACCAGATCGTCGCGGTTGTCCGAAAGCCTGCGAATCACCTGGCCACGGTTGACCACGGTCAGTTGCAGATTCACTTCCGGGTGCTGACGTTTGAACGCGGCGAACAGGTGCGGGACGAAGTATTTGGCGCTGGACTCCACTGCGAGTTTCAGCTGACCTTGCAGCGAGCCTTGCATGTCTGACAGCTGCATATCGAGGTTTTCCAAGCGGCCGAAAATGTCCCGGCTGGCGCGCTGAAGTGCTTCGGCAGCCTCGGTCATGTAGAGTTTTTTGCCGACATAATCGAATAATGGCTGCCCGATCAGCTCTTCGAGCTGACGAATCTGTAGGCTGACGGCTGGCTGTGTGAGTGACATTTCCTCGGCTGCGCGGCTGTAGGAGCGTAAATCACACACTTCGTTGAAAATCTGCAATTGGCGCAATGTCATACGCATCAAGGACTTACGCATTTTTACAGGCTCTGACGGCTGGCGGATGTTTCAACTATAAGTCTTTACTTATGCCTAACCCAATTTTTATTCATTTTTGTTAATCCCTCATGAGCGCTAGTGTGGACCTGCGACTAAATTGAAACATTTGGTCACGCGTCGACCTGGGTCTAGCAGGTCGTGGTGCCACCGGCTCAAGGGAACCTCCAAGTGATAACAAAGATCCTGATCGCCAACCGTGGTGAGATTGCCGTACGAATCGTGCGAGCCTGCGCCGAAATGGGCATTCGCTCGGTTGCGATTTTTTCCGACGCCGACCGTCATGCGTTGCATGTGAAGCGTGCGGATGAGGCCCACAGCATCGGTGCCGAGCCACTGGCCGGTTACCTGAACCCGCGCAAGCTGGTGAACCTCGCCGTCGAAACCGGTTGCGATGCACTGCATCCCGGTTACGGTTTCCTCTCGGAAAACGCCGAGCTGGCTGATATCTGCGCCGAGCGCGGGATCAAATTCATTGGCCCGTCGGCAGAAGTCATCCGCCGCATGGGCGACAAGACCGAAGCGCGCCGCAGCATGATCAAGGCTGGCGTACCAGTCACGCCGGGCACCGAAGGCAACGTGGCCGACATCGAAGAAGCCTTGGCCGAGGGCGACCGCATCGGTTACCCGGTGATGCTCAAAGCCACCTCCGGTGGTGGCGGTCGCGGTATCCGTCGCTGCAACAGCCGCGAAGAGCTCGAACAGAATTTCCCTCGGGTGATTTCCGAAGCGACCAAGGCCTTCGGTTCTGCCGAAGTGTTCCTCGAAAAATGCATCGTCAATCCCAAGCACATCGAAGCGCAGATTCTCGGCGACAGCTTCGGCAACGTCGTGCACCTGTTCGAGCGTGATTGCTCGATCCAGCGCCGCAACCAGAAACTCATCGAAATCGCCCCGAGCCCGCAATTGACCCCGGAACAGCGCGCCTACATCGGCGACCTGTCGGTACGTGCGGCGAAGGCTGTTGGTTACGAGAACGCCGGCACCGTGGAGTTCCTGCTCGCCGAGGGCGAGGTGTACTTCATGGAGATGAACACCCGGGTGCAGGTGGAACACACCATCACCGAAGAAATCACCGGGATCGACATCGTCCGCGAGCAGATTCGCATCGCCTCCGGTCTGCCGCTGTCGGTGAAACAGGAAGACATTCAGCACCGTGGTTTCGCGTTGCAGTTCCGCATCAACGCCGAAGACCCGAAGAACAACTTCCTGCCGAGCTTCGGCAAGATCACCCGTTACTACGCTCCCGGCGGTCCGGGCGTGCGCACCGACACAGCGATCTACACCGGCTACACCATTCCGCCGTTCTACGACTCGATGTGCCTGAAACTTGTTGTGTGGGCACTGACTTGGGAAGAGGCGATGGACCGTGGTCTGCGGGCGCTGGACGACATGCGTCTGCAAGGCGTGAAGACCACCGCCGCGTACTACCAGGAAATCCTGCGCAACCCGGAATTCCGTAGCGGCCAGTTCAATACCAGCTTCGTTGAAAGCCACCCTGAACTGACCAACTACTCGATCAAGCGCAAACCCGAAGAGCTGGCCCTGGCCATCGCCGCCGCCATCGCCGCCCACGCAGGCCTGTGAGGAATACAACAATGTCCAAGAAGATCTTTGTCACTGACACCATCCTGCGCGACGCTCACCAATCGCTGCTCGCCACCCGCATGCGCACCGAAGACATGCTGCCGATCTGCGACAAGCTCGACAAAGTCGGCTATTGGTCGCTGGAGTGCTGGGGCGGCGCGACGTTCGACGCCTGCGTACGCTTCCTGAAAGAAGACCCGTGGGAGCGTCTGCGCCAACTGCGCGCGGCACTGCCTAACACGCGTCTGCAAATGCTCCTGCGCGGCCAGAACCTGCTGGGCTACCGCCATTACAGCGACGACGTGGTCAAAGCCTTCGTCGCCAAAGCTGCGGTCAACGGCATCGACGTGTTCCGCATCTTCGACGCGATGAACGACGTGCGTAACCTGCGCGTGGCCATCGAAGCAGTGAAAGCCGCCGGCAAACATGCCCAGGGCACTATCGCTTACACCACCAGCCCGGTGCACACCATCGATGCGTTTGTGGCACAAGCCAAGCAAATGGAAGCCATGGGTTGCGACTCGGTGGCGATCAAGGACATGGCCGGTCTGCTGACCCCGTACGCCACCGGTGAACTGGTTCGCGCACTGAAAGCCGAGCAGTCGCTGCCAGTGTTTATCCACTCGCACGATACTGCCGGTCTGGCGACCATGTGCCAGCTCAAGGCAATCGAAAACGGTGCCGATCACATCGACACCGCGATCTCCAGCTTCGCGTCGGGCACCAGCCACCCGGGCACCGAGTCGATGGTCGCGGCGCTCAAGGGCACCGAGTACGACACCGGTCTGAACCTTGAGCTGCTGCAAGAGATCGGCTTGTACTTCTACGCCGTGCGCAAGAAGTACCACCAGTTCGAAAGCGAATTCACTGCCGTCGACACCCGTGTGCAAGTCAACCAGGTGCCGGGCGGGATGATCTCCAACCTCGCCAACCAGTTGAAAGAGCAGGGCGCGCTGAACCGCATGGCCGAAGTGCTGGCGGAAATCCCGCGTGTACGTGAAGACCTCGGCTTCCCGCCGCTGGTGACCCCGACTTCGCAGATCGTCGGCACTCAGGCGTTCTTCAACGTGCTGGCCGGCGAGCGCTACAAGACCATCACCAACGAAGTGAAGCTCTACCTGCAAGGCGGCTACGGCAAGGCGCCGGGCGTGGTCAACGAGAAACTGCGTCGTCAGGCGATCGGCAGTGAAGAAGTTATCGATGTACGTCCGGCCGACCTGCTCAAGCCGGAAATGACCAAGCTGCGTGCCGACATTGGCGCACTGGCCAAGTCCGAAGAAGACGTACTGACCTTCGCCATGTTCCCGGACATCGGTCGCAAGTTCCTCGAAGAGCGTGCCGCCGGCACCCTGAGCCCTGAAGTGCTGCTGCCGATTCCTGAAGCTGGCGGAGTGACAAAAGCGGGCGGCGAAGGCGTACCGACCGAGTTCGTCATCGATGTGCACGGTGAAACCTACCGCGTCGACATCACCGGTGTCGGCGTCAAGGCTGAAGGCAAGCGTCACTTCTACCTGTCCATCGACGGCATGCCGGAAGAAGTGGTGTTCGAACCGCTCAATGAATTCGTCAGCGGTGGCAGCAGCAAACGCAAGCAAGCCTCGGCACCGGGCCACGTCAGCACCACCATGCCGGGCAACATCGTCGATGTGCTGGTCAAGGAGGGCGACACCGTCAAGGCCGGCCAGGCTGTGCTGATCACCGAAGCAATGAAGATGGAAACCGAAGTCCAGGCAGCGATTGCCGGCAAGGTCACCGCGATTCATGTGGCCAAGGGGGATCGGGTCAACCCGGGCGAAATTCTGATCGAGATCGAAGGCTGAGATAACCGCCGCGATTCAACGCTTTAAACCTCGGGGGGGCATGTGCTCCCCTTTTTTTTCATGTGGAGTTTGTGTGCATCACATGAGGCCTATGTGGGAGCGAGCCTGCTCGCGAAGAGGAGTGTCAGTCGATATTTATTCAACTGACAGATCGCATTCGCGAGCAGGCTCGTTCCCGCAGTGACGATGTTCAATCCATCAGAACGCCATGCGCCATTGGCCCATCACGCCGTGGGTGCGGCTGTCAGTGGCCATCTCACCGGTGAGCCCAACACCGACCGTGTGATTGGCAGACAGCCCGAGATCAATGCCTGCATCCAAGGCCAGGCTGTTGCGATCCAGCGCGGCACCGGCAACCTCAAACCGCTTGCCACCCTTGACCAGTTGCTGGCGGGTGTCGCTTTCAATCTCGCCAAAGGTGTGTTTCCAGCCGGCACTGAATCGCGGCGTCAACGTCATGCCGTTATCCAGCCGGTTGATTTTCGCCGTACGCAGACCGAAGGTGCTGCTGAGGTTGTCGCGGGTTTGCCCAAAGACTTTCAGCGCCGCATCTCCACCTTTTTCGCTGTAGCTGTCGCGCTGGTAGCGCTGATAACCGACGCTGGCGAACGGTTCGAGCGTCGCGTTGTGCCGGCCAACATTGACCGCCAGTTCGGCAAAGGCTTGCTGAGTGTTGGCGTCGTAATTGCCCTTGAGTCGATCGCTGAACCCGTTGAAGGCCACCCGACGTTTGCTGTCGCCGTCATGGCTGGCGTATGTCGCCCCGAGACGCAGTGAGAATGGTCCGTCCTGACGCACGGCGTAGGCACCGAGGTGCCAGCTGTCGAGGTCGCCATCGTATTGCCGAGCGTCCAGTCTGGTCTGCGATTTACCGCCGATCAGGCCGATATGCCATTGCTCATCGAGCCGCCAGTCGGCGCCCATGACCAGACCTTGGGTGGCGTGTTTCAGGGTGCTGTCGAAGTCGCGGTCGACCTTGCCGCCATGGCCAAGCGCCTGAATCCACACGCGCCCTGAATCGGCAGCGCCGGCGGCCTGACGCGGTGAGTTGCCTGAGCTGTAGGCAGAGCCGTAACGGCTATTCAGTTGCTGCATCGCCGAGAGCATGCTCGCGCTTACGGGAGTGATGCTGCTCAACGTGGCTTTGGCGAGGTTGGCGTTGCTGCCGGCGGCGAGTTGTTCGAGGGCGACCGGTGCGGTGGTTTTGTCGCTGGTCAGAAGCGCGGCGACTGCTGCGTTTGCAGGTTTTATTGGCGCAGGCGCGGGCTGTTCGGCGGACTCGTTGACTTGCGCAGTAAGAGGTTCGTCCGGCATTGGCGATGGGACGGACTCTGCAATG
Organism: Pseudomonas sp. 43A; assembly: GCF_013363935.1. Lineage (NCBI taxonomy): Bacteria > Pseudomonadati > Pseudomonadota > Gammaproteobacteria > Pseudomonadales > Pseudomonadaceae > Pseudomonas > Pseudomonas sp. 43A. Next base: position 145,879 of record NZ_CP054880.1, on the reverse strand, counting down.
GGAGTCGGCGCTGAAGTCGGAACAGGAACAGGAACAGAAATTGGAGCTGGTGCAGACGCCGTCAATGGCGTTGGCGCCGCTGATGGCGCAGGTGCTGTTGGATCGACAATGCTTTCGGCAACTCCACGAGCGTTGTTTGTCGTGGCAGCGCTCGAAAGCGACTCACCGTTACGGGCGTAAGTCAGCCCGACGGACTTTTTGTTGTATTGCGGTGTGGCTGTCATGAAGGCGAGGTCGTTCACAATTGCGCCGAATTTACCTTCTACGCTGCCAGCTTCGATGATTTTGTACTGGCGACTTGATGGGTACTCCCCCGGAGTAGCGACAATTCTCAGGGTGGCATCGTCAAGCTTGGCTGCACCATCGACCTTGATCGTCTGACTGCCGACGGGACTGACTTCATAAGCCAGTTCGGCGTTTGGGGAAAAGCTCAGGTTGCCTTTCACCCTCGGACTGCCGTGCAACTCATTGACCGTGAGCAGGCCATTCACGTGCAGATTTCCTACCGTACCCTTGCCCGCAAAACTGCCGCCTTTCTCTACTTGTACGTTGCCCTTGATACTTCCCTTGTTGAAAAGCTTGCCGGCGCTAATCGCGCCTCCCTCGATGGCGCCCAGGTTTGTCAGCGTACCGCTGGGCTCTACCAGCACACCTTCCTTGAAGTCTCCCTTGCTGCTGAGCGTCCAGTCTCCCTGGACGAGATGCAATCCATTGAGATTACGGGTGTCTTTTAACGTGCCGCCGTTAGAGGCATTCACTACCAATACGTTTTCCCCCTCGCCGCCATCTAACCGCCCGCTGACGGTGGCGCCGTCATTGAGAACGATCAAATCGTTGAGTGCTGCACCTTGGAAAATACTTTCGGGTGTATTGAGCACGATGGGCACAGTGTTTTTATCGCCAATGAAACGCTGAATCCTTTCGAGAGCCTCCTGATATGACCCGATTTCTGGCAGCTCCGGCACGTTTATGTCGGGGAGTGACTCGGCTACGTCAGGCTGCTGCTGAGCGCTGGCAAGCTGTAAGCCGCCAAGTGCCAGCGCAACGGCTAGAGCCAAGTATTTTGGTGCGAATTTGTGTTGTACAGACATTCAGTAGGATCTCTTTTAATAAGAGACCCAACTCTATTGATGCCCCGAAAAATCCGATGTCGGCTGCTTCCCGCAGGCTTGCAGGCGACATCGCATCGTTTTGTAGAAAATGACCCTCAGACCCGCAACCAAGCCTTTTACTCGGCTGCAGCGTTCCCTTTTCCTACAGCCAATCAAGACCCCGCCGGCTGTTCAACCCTCAAAAACTCATCTGCCACTGCCCGATCAAGCCGTGATTGCGACTGTTGCTGCCGATCTCACCGCTGTATCCCACACCCAATGTGTGCCACGCCGAGATCCCTACATCCAGCCCGGCCTCCAACACCAGACTGTCGCGATCCAGCGAGCTGCCATCGACACTGAACGCCGTGCCGCCGGTCACAAACGCCTGACGGGTCGAGCTGCCGACATCGCCGTAGGTGTGTTTCCAGCCAGCGGCCATGCGCGGAGTCACGCTCATGCCATTGTCGAGGCTGCTCAGGTGCGCCAGGCGCAGGCCGAAGGTACTGCTGAAGTTGTCCTGGGTCTGGCTGTCGACTTGCAGCGCGGCGGCGCCGCCTTTTTCCTTATAGCTGTCGCGGTGGTAACGCTGATAACCGAGGCTGGCGAACGGTTCGGCGCTGAGGCGGCCGCTGCCCATGGCGTAGCCGAGTTCGGCGAAGGCTTGCTGACTGTTGGCGTCGTAGTCGCCTTTCGGGCGGTCGCTGAAACCATTGAAGGCGATGGTGCGTTTGCTTTCGCCCTGATGGCCGCTGTACGCCGCGCCGAGACGCAGCGAGATCGGGCCGTTTTGATGTAACGCGTAGACGCCGGCGTGCCAGCTCTCGACGTTGCCGTCGACGCCGGTCGCGTCCAGATCGGTTTTCGAATAGCCGCCCAGTACGCCCAGGCGCCACGCCGGACTCAGTGTCCAGTCGGCGCCCAGCACGCTGCCCTTGGTGCGTTGCTCCAGACCGCTGCTGCCGTGTTCACCATCGAGTTTGCCGTAGCCGCCAATGCCTTGCAGCCAGAGGCGGCCGCGCGCGTTCGGATCATTCAGATTGCGCGCTTCGGACGGCACGCCATTGGCTGCCAGCACGGGGGTGTCGCGTTGATCGAGACCGACCATCAAACCCGGGCTGCCGCCCATTTTCTGCATCGCCGAAAGCATGCTGCTGCCGACCTGACTGCTGGCGCCGAGTGTGGCGCTGGTCAGGTTGGCGTTGCTGGCGCCGGCCAGTTGTTCGATCGCCGCGCCAGCGCTGCTTTGGCTGGTATTGAGCAGGGCGTTGTACAGCGCGTTGTTTTTACCGATCGAGGCCAGGCTGTTAGCGGCGTTGCTGCCGTTGCCGGTCATGGCGAACTCATTGAACGCCACGTCATTACGGGTGTAGGTCAGGTCGACCTGAGTCGGCGTGTAGGCAAGGGTCGGCGTCAGGAATGCATAGTCGCTGCTGACCTTGCCGAAGATGCCGTTGACCTGTGCCGCTTGCAGCACGGTGTAGTGGCTCTGCCACGGATACGTGCCGCTGCCGGGATTCACCGCGAGGGTTGCGCCGTTGAGATTGGCGATGCCGCCGACCTGTACCGGCGCGCTGCTGCCATCGGCATTGACGCCGTAGGCGAGGGTGGCGGCGCTGCCCATGTTCAAGTCGTGAACGATTGTGGCGCGGCCGAGTGCGGTGTCCGTGCGCAACGTGCCGTTGACGTTGAGATTGCCCACCGAACCGCCGCCGGCATACACACCACCAGCGTCGACGCTCAGGTTGCCGGCGATGCTGCCTTGGTTGATCAGGGTCGCGCCGTTGCGCACTGCGCCGCCGTCGCTGAAATCATCATGGCCGGTCAGCGTCCACGCGCCTTGCCTGACCTCCAGCCATTCGAAATTGCGACTGGCGCCGAAACTGCCACCGGCCGCGTCATCCATCACCACACGGTCATAACCGCTGCCGCCGTCGACCACCCCGACAAAGCGACTGCCGTTGCGCAAGGTCAGATTGTCGTTGCCGGCACCCAGATCCAGCGCCAGGCCATTGCTGCCACTGATCGTGCCGCCGTTGATGACGCTGTCGGCGAACTCGCCGACGAATTTCACGCCGAACCCGTTGAGGCCTTGAATGGTGCCGAAGTTTTCCAGTGTAGTCGTCGCCAGCCCCGAACCGCCGCTGCCATCGTCGACCAGAATGGCGCTGTCGGCACCGCTGATCAGTGCACTACTGGCGTTGAGAATGTAGCCACCACCGAGGGCGATACCTTCGCTGCCATTGGCGAAACCGCCCTTATCCACACCGCCGGCACCGATGCCCTGAATGGTCCCGTAGTTTTCGATGTGGGCAACCTTGTCGATGTCCACGCCATCGCCATCACCGTTCGCTTGCAAGCCTGAGTAAGCGCCAGTGATGGTGCCGTAGTTGATCACCGTGCCATCGCCGTCGGAACCGAACCCGGAACCATTGCGGCCGGTGACCTGCCCGTAGTTGATCAACGTCGCGCCCAGATCGGTGGTGATGCCATGCCGGCCACCGGAAATTACCCCATAGTTGGTCACGCTGACGCCGCTCGCGGAGTCAATATCGATGCCATCGAACTTCTCGTCGGCATTGTGCGAATCACCGGTCGAAATCTCGCCGTAGTTGCTGATCGTCGCATTCGCGCCGGTCTTCATGCCGTCACTGGCGTCGCCGCGAATCAGCCCGCCAGCGCGGTTGATGATGGTGGTTTTCACGCCGGCACTGCGCAGCGCATCGAGGTCCAGACCTTGGCCCGTGGTTGAGCGAATCACGCCGCTGTTGTCGATCAACAGGCTGCCGCTGACGAAGTTGCTGTCGATGCGCAAAGCATCGTTGGCGCCGAGAATCTGCCCGCCGCTGCGGTTATAGATTGTGTAGTTGCGCGGCTGGGTCAGGTCGCCACTGCTGTCGATGGCCCGGCCACCGCTGGAAACGATTTTGCCGGCGTTGTCGATCACCACACCGGCACCGCTGGTCTTGTCTTTCAGGCTCACGGCCTTGCCGCTGTTGGTGATGCTGCCCGGCGCCGAAATCGTCAACGTGTCGCTGCCACCGAGCGTTTGTGCTGCCGTGGTGGCGGTGTCGATCTGCACGGTTTTAGCGTTTGCAGATGTAGCAGCGATCAACAGGGCAATGGCGAGGGACAGACGCTGGGGCGGAAACGGCATGGTCGGACGGCCTTTTTGTTATAAGCGGGCCGTCCTGTATAGCGAAGGGTTTTTACAGAATGATGTCTTTTAGGTGATGAGATCACTGATCTCGACGCACGTAAGCCTTGCCGTAATGCCGCTCCATCCGCGCCTGAATCAACTCCAGCCCGATCGACATCAGCCAGTAGATGATCGCCGCCGTCGTCAGCATTTCGATGTAGCGGTAGCTTGAGCGCCCGTATGACTGCGCGAGAAACATCACTTCCCAGACGCCCATCACCGAGATCAGTGACGAGTCCTTGAGCATCGAGATGAACTGGTTGGTGGTGGGCGGGATGATTGTGCGCATGGCTTGCGGCAGGGTGATGCGCCAGAAAATCACGGTCTCGCGCATCCCCAAGGCCAGCGAAGCTTCGCGCTGGCCATGGTCGACCCCGAGGATGCCGGCGCGGAAGATTTCGCTGAGATAGGCGCCATAGTTCAACGACAGGGCAATGATGCCCGCGACGATGGCGCCAGGCACGATGCCCAGTTGCGGCAAGCCGAGGTAGATCAGCAGGATCTGGATGAGCAGTGGCGTGCCGCGAAAGAACGAGGTGTAAAAACTGGCGATGCCGAACGCCACGGCGCTTTTCGACAGGCGTGCCAATGCCGTGATGAAGCCCAGCAGGGACGAGGCGACAATCGAGCACACACAGAGGAAAAGCGTCAGCGCCGCACCCTGCAAGAAACCGTTGGGCGCCAGGTGCAGGCCGACCAGATTGGGCAGCTTGTCGAGGATGATCGAGAACTTCAGGTCGAAGCTCAGGAAGAACCCGGCAAACAGGCAGAACAGCGCTGCCCAGGTCAGATACAGCCGCGTACGAAAACCGAACAGCCGTTGCAGGCGTGATTCAGCCACCGGTTGTGGTGGCTGTGGCGGTGTCGGGAAAGAAGTCATTGGCTGATATCGGCGCCGATCCATTTTTGCGACAGCTTGCTCAGGGTGCCGTCCTGTTTCAGTTGCGCGAACACCTCGCGCACTTTGGCATCCCATTGCGCGTCACCCTTTTCGATGGCCACCGAGTTCGGTTCCGAATACAGCGGCGCACCGGCCAGTTTGAAGCGTTTGTCTTGGTTCAGGCGTGGCTGCGCGGTGACGAGGTTGGTGAGGATCGCATCCAGGCGCACGCCGGCGCCCAGGCCCAAGTCCTGGAAGGCGACGTTGTCGGTGTCGTACGGCGCGATCTGCACATCGTCGAACGGGTACTGCAGCTGCGTGTCTTCGGCGCCTTCAATGACCAGGTTCTTGTTCAGATAGCTTTCGTAACTGGAAGCGCTGGTGAGGCCGACTTTTTTGCCACTCAGATCCTTGGCGTCGTGGATCCGCTCATCCTTGGCGTTGACCACGATCACTGCCGGCGACGCGTAGTACTCGACCGGGAAATCGAACACTTCGGCGCGGGCCTTGCTCGGTGTCATCGAGCAGATGCAGATGTCGTAGCGCCCGCTCCAGCGGCCGGCGGCAATGACGTCCCAGGACGGCGTTTCCAGTCGTAGCTTGACGCCCAACTTGTCAGCCACGGCCTTGGCGACGTCCACGTCGAAGCCATCGAGCTGGTTCTGGTCATTGAGAAACGAGAACGGTGGATAGCTTTCCATCAGCACACCGACCAGTTCTTTCTTTTGCTCGATACGCTCCAGCGTCGTGCCAGCAAAGGCTTGCGTGGAGGCGGCCAGAATGGTCAGGCCCAGGGCCAGTAGCGGTTGAAATTTCACAGTCGATCCCTGGGTAAAAAAGAGGTTGTTTTTAACGGAATGGTGCGTATTAAATAGTTATAAGAACGACTCTGATAGTGAGTTATTTTCATAAGCATATGAGTGAAAAGCATATGGGCGCAGGCAGCACGATTATTCTCGATGGCGGCATGGGCCGTGAATTGCAACGCGCCGGTGCGCCATTTCGTCAGCCGGAGTGGTCGGCGCTGGCGTTGAGCGAAGCACCGCAAGCGGTTGAGGGGGTGCATGCCGCTTATATCGCCAGCGGCGCCAATGTGATTACCACCAACAGTTATGCCGTGGTGCCGTTCCATATTGGCGAAGAGCGCTTCGCCGCTGAAGGGCAGGCGCTGGCAGCGTTGGCCGGTGAGCTGGCGCGGCGTGCGGTGCAAGCCTCGGGGAAATCCGTGCGGGTGGCCGGCTCATTGCCGCCGCTGTTTGGCTCCTATCGTCCGGATCTGTTCGAGGCCGCACGAGTAACCGAGTTGCTGACGCCCTTGGTCAATGGCCTGACACCGCACGTTGATCTGTGGCTGGCGGAAACCCAGAGTTCGATCATCGAGGCGCGAGCCATCCACACCGGATTGCCGAAGGATGGCAAACCGTTCTGGTTGTCGTTCACCTTGAAGGACGAAGACACCGACGAAGTGCCGCGCCTGCGCTCTGGAGAGCCTGTCGCCGAGGCCGCGGCGGTGGCGGCTGAGTTGGGTGTCGAGACGTTGTTGTTCAATTGCAGTCAGCCAGAAGTGATCGGTGCCGCGATTGATGCCGCGCGTGAAACCTTCGAGCGTCTGGGGGTGACGATAAACATTGGTGCTTACGCCAATGCGTTTCCGCCGCAGCCAAAAGAAGCCACGGCCAACGATGGACTCGATCCGCTACGCGAGGATCTGGATCCGCCGGGTTACTTGCACTGGGCGATTGATTGGCAGCAGCGCGGTGCCAGCCATTTGGGCGGTTGCTGCGGGATCGGGCCGGAGCACATTGCGGTGCTTGCGCAAAAGCTGGGGTGAACAACAGATCAGAAGATCGCAGCCTGCGGCAGCTCCTACATGGGATTGATGTTCACCTTGTAGCTGCCGAAGGCTGCGATCTTTTGCTTTTTACATAATCAGGAACGGCACTCGACCAACCCTTTCATCTGCCCGTCGGGCGTCTGATTTTCATCGGACAGCCACCGCTCAAAACCTGCCGCAATCGCCGGCCACTCGCCATCCAGAATCGAGTACCACGCGGTGTCGCGGTTCTGCCCCTTGACCACCATGTGCTGGCGAAACACACCCTCAAAACTGAAACCCAGACGCTCGGCGGCGTATTTGGAGCGGGCGTTGCCGTTGTTGCATTTCCATTCGAGGCGGCGGTAGCCGAGGTCGAAGGAGTGTTTGGCCAGCAGGTACACCGCTTCGGTGCTTCTCGGCGAGCGCTGCATCGGCGCGCCGAAGGTGACGTGGCCGATTTCGATACGGCCCTGGGCCGGGACAATCGACATCAGGCTGAGGATGCCTTGTACCTGATTGGTTGAGCGATCAACGATGCTGAAGAAATACGGGTCGCTGGCGGCCGCGTGGTTGTTCAGCCAAGCGTCGAAAACGTTGCGTTCCGGGAACGGGCCGTAGGGCAAGTAATCCCAGAGTTTCGGGTCGGCGCCCGGGCCTTCGAGGGCGGCGAACAGCTGGTCGCCGTGGCGTGCCGGATCGAGTCGTTCCAGGCGAATGAAACGGCCTTCGAGCAGTGTGGCGCTAGGGGCAGGGACGCCTTTCCAGTCAGCGAGTGAAGCGGTCATGCGTGCGTCTCCTTAAATGGCTTTGCGAAACTGGATGAAGCCCGGGCGTTCGGCGATACGCTCGTAGAGCTGAATCGCGGTGGCGTTGGTTTCGTGGGTCAACCAATGGACTTTGCAGCAGCCGTCAGCCTTGGCGGTGGCATAGACATGTTCGATCAGCAGACGGCCGATGCCGGTGCCACGGGTTTGCGGCATCACCAGCAGATCTTGAAGGTAGCAGGAATTTTCGATGCTCCAGTTCGAGCGATGGTAGATGTAATGCACCATGCCCACTGCTTTGCCGTCGGCCCAGGCCAATGCCGCGTGGGTCGGTTCACTTGGGTCGAGAAAGCGCTGCCAGGTACTGTCGGTTACAGCGTCAGGCAGTTCGGTGTTGTAGAACTGCAGGTAGGCCTGCCACAGCGGCAGCCAGGCGGCGTGGTCGTCGGCGCTGACCGGGCGAATATCGATCTGACTCATGGGAATTTCCTTAGCGCATCAATCGGGCGAGGGTTTGATCATTGATTTCCGGGCTGGCTGCGAGGCCTTCGCGCACGCCGGCAATGTCTTCGGCACTGCGGTTCTGGCTGAGCTTGCGTTTGCCTTCGAGACGGTCGATGGGAATGGCGAAACCGACAATCGCCTTGAGCATGCCGTCGATGTAATCGGCGGGCGCATCGGCGACAGACCACGGTTGCGCGCGGCCCGCTTCGTGACGGTCGGTGAGGGTGCTGACGATGTCGAGCAGGCGTCCGCCGTCGCTGAAAGTTTCGGCGTGGCCATAGGCATGCACGGCGATGTAGTTCCAGGTCGGCACGACTTTGCCGTGCTCGGCCTTGCTCGGATAAAAACCCGGGCTGACGTAGGCATCGGCGCCGGCGAAGATCAGCATGGCTTCGGCACCGTCGCGCAAGTCTTTCCACTGCGGGTTGGCGCGGGCCAGGTGCCCGTACAGCGTGCCGTACTCGCCTTGTTCGCAATGCAGCAGCACCGGCACATGGCTGGCCTGCAAGCCACTTTCGCCATGGGTCACCAGAATGGCGAGGCGGGTGGCGAGAATCAGTTCGTGCAGTTGGGACAGGTCTTCGATGGCAAAGGCGCGTGGCGTGTACATGGACAGATTTTCCTTGGCGAATGCCAGCATCGTAGGCAGGCTATTGGTCTGTTGTAAGAGCCATTGATGACCAATTTCATAGGTCCATTGCCATGTCCGATTCGCCAACGATGTCCATGCCATTCAACCCTGCCGGTATCGAGCTTGATCGCCGCCAGGGTTTGAGTCGTCAGCTCTATCAGGCGTTGCGCCTGCGGGTGCTGGACGGGCGGCTGGCGAGTGGCACGCGGTTGCCGGCCAGTCGCGATCTGGCGGCGGCGCTGGGGATCTCGCGTAACAGTGTTGTGCGTGCCTACGATCAACTGTATGCCGAAGGCTTTATCGAAGGGCGGGTAGGGGATGGCACCTACGTCGCACAATTGATGCCGGTAGCGAGTCCTGCGAAAAAATTATCCACAAAAGTATCCACAGGGTTTTCAACAGGCTTACCCACAGCCTTATCCACAAATTGGCTGGATTTACCTGTAATTTCATCCAGTAAAGTTATCCACAGCGATAGTTTTTCGCGAATCGAAAAGAACCATTTGGCCCGGCCACCGAGTGGTCCGCCACGAGCATTCAGGGTGGGTGTTCCGGCGTTTGATCTGTTCCCGTTCGAGGTGTGGGCCAAGCTGAACGCGGCTTTTTGGCGTAAACCGGATCTGGAGCAGCTGTGTTACGGCGATCCGTCCGGCGATGCGCGCCTGCGTGCAATGATCGCTGCCTATTTGCGCAGTTCGCGCGGCATGCAGTGTTCACCTGAGCAAATTGTGATCACCAGCGGCGCACAGCAAGGTATTAGCCTTTGTGCACAGTTGCTGGTGGCACCGGGCGACGGTGTGGCGATCGAGAATCCTGGCTACCGTGCGGCCGGTCATGCGTTCGCCGTGGCAGGCGCTCGTTTGCACGGCATTGCCGTGGACGAAGAGGGCATGGATTGCTCGGGGCTGTCGGCCACCGGGGATTGTCGGGTGGCGTATGTCACGCCCTCGCATCAATATCCGACCGGCGTGGTGATGAGCCTGGCGCGACGTCTCGAACTGCTCGCCTGGGCCGAGCGCTGCCAAGGCTGGATCGTCGAGGACGACTACGATGGCGAATACCGCTACACCGGTGCGCCGCTGGCGCCTTTGGCGGCCCTCGATCGACAGGGTCGCGTGCTGTATGTCGGCACTTTCGGCAAAGTCGCGTTTCCGGCATTGCGCCTCGGTTATCTGGTGCTGCCACCGGCGCTGGTCGATGCCTTCTCGCAACGCCGGGCGGTGGATGTCCGCCATTCCGAGGTCAGTACACAAGCGGTGATGGCCGAATTCATGGCGGCCGGGCATTTCCAACGGCATATCCGACGCATGCGCCGCGCCGCCCTGAGCCGTCGCAACACCTTGCTCGACGGTTGGCCGGCAGCCATTGCCGGTGTGGGCGATTTACCCGCGGTATCGGCGGGGTTGCATCTGACCGTGGCCGTTGACAACATCGAACGCGAGCAGCAGTTGATTGCGCAGGCTGCTCGCGTCGATGTAGAGATAAACGGCTTGAGCAGCTACTGGCTGCCTGATTCCACGACGCCTCTGGACCAGCGTGCCGGCCTGGTTCTGGGCTTTGCCGCTGTCCCTGAGCCGGCGATCAAAGCGGCGCTGACCCGCTTACATCTGGCTTGGCGGGCGTGAAGAAAACGCTTTCGGCGAGCTGGCTTGAAAGAATCTCGCTGCGATGAATTTCGATCACTTGCTGATTGTTCAGGCCGCGCAAGTCGTATGCACCACCGAGGTGACGCTGTGCCACGGTTTTCATGTGTGCGGCGCCGATGGGCGTCAGCGGGGCGTCGACACTTTGATAGTGAAAGTGCGCATAGCACAGGACCTTGTCGGTTTTCGCATCGCGTACTTCGTATTCGTCGAGAAAGTCGTTGGCGTGTTTTTTCAGCCTGCGGCGAGTAACGGTTTTGGTGATGGTTACTTCACGTTGGCTTTTCAGCCACTCAACCCCTGCGGCCGTGGGCGGTTGCTGTTTGATCATGTTGATGCGCAGGCTGGTGCCTTTTTCGTAAAGACGGGTTGCGGCATCGTTGAGGGCGTGACCGAGGGTTTCCGTCCCGGGTGACGAGCCGGCAGTGAGATTGCTTGCCGTCAGCGCTTCATCGATCGCCGCGCTGGCCTTGCGCAGGCGGGCAGCATGATGATGAAAGGCCTCTTCAATCTCGACCGGAATTCGTTGTGCGCGTTTGATGCGGGCCTCGGTACGCTGTTCGAACGCAGGCAGGCCATCGATCAACGCCTGCCCCTCCTCAATGCTGGATTTAAGATTCGGCCTGGCCTTGGGCCTGGCAGGAGGCGATGGCGTCGTGCCGTGTTCGACCCACTCCCCCGGCGTCTTCTCATGAAACGTAGCGATTACCCCGGTCAGTTCGCTGCGCACTTCAACGAGGTCGGTGTCTTGGCCATCAATACTCTTTTTTCGTTCGCCGACCAGGGTGCCTTTGAACCGGGTCTTGATGATTTTTCGGCTGGAGGCCGAGGCCGAAGGCGGTCTCGATGGGCCGGGCTGGGGATTCAGCAAGTGTTTGTTACGCAGCAGATCCGCCAGTCGCACATCCGTTTGCGCCTTGAACTCGATCACTCGAGTGCGCACGTGCCCCAGTCGAGCCGACTGAATCTGCTCGGGAAACTCTACGGCGAAATCGGCAAAGCGTTGATCCACAGCGGCAAACTGTTCCGAGACATTGCTCAGGGCGTCGATTCTTTCGCGCAGATTGCTCAGGCTTTCATCGGCGGTCAGGTTCAGTGAACTCTGAATATTCAGCGCAGCATCTTCAATAAGCGTTTCCAGGGTCTGCTGCGCATCGGCGCGGATTGCTGTTTCGCCGGGCTTGATGCAAATCTCTTGGCCAAGGCTGATCTGCAACAGCTTGAGATCATTCAAATCGTAGGCCGGCAACGCTTTTCGATAAATGGCCAGGGTTTCCACGGCGTCCCTGCCAAGCAGTTCGAGCTCGCGGAATCGGCTATGCGCCGACTCGATCTTGTCGATGATGCCTTGGGTCTGATCGGTCATTTGTTCACAGGCCTGGATAAAGGCCTGCCGCTCGACGCGGGTGTCGTCTGCAATCATCGCCATCGTCGTCATTACATTGGCTTGATAGTCGGTGGAATGCTGGCTGAGCCACTCCTGGCCAAGAAACAACTGCATCTCCAACCGCTGAATCATGGTCGTGCGATAGTTGGGGATGTCCTGCGCGAGGTTCAATGCCTTGATCTTCTCGATGTTCGCGCCGTAGTCCTTGCTCTGCGCATCGAGGGTGTCCAGATACTGCTGACGTGCCGCTGCGAGGGCTTGTGGCTGAGCCGAGAGCATTGCGCTGTGGGCTTGATCGAGTCGGTTCTGTTTGTCCTCCATCGTCAAGTCGAAAGCCTTGAGATCGATGGTCAGCTTTTTCGCTTGCCTGTCGCTTTTGCTCTTGGCGTCCTTGCGGCGATTGCGCAGCCCGCCCCCGCGCAGGCGCAAGCGCAGGTCAACCACCCATAGACCGCCGGTGCTGCGGGTGAGCAAGGGGCCGGATATCAGCGATTGCATACGCGTGTCGATGATCTGCACATCTTCGTTGTCATTGATCGCGACCTCAAACCAGCGTTTGCCGACGGGGGCATACCATTTGTTCTGATGTGCATAGAGGTGTTGATGTCGACCGGTACTGGCGGCATCACCAAGCCCTTCTGGTTTCTCGACGTTGAAACGGTCGAGCAGGGATTTCAGCGCGAGGGGCGAGCGCAGTAGCGCGGCCATGGCGTTGACCGAGGATTCATGGGCGGCGGGCAGCTCGGTACGGGTGACGTCGGGCAAGCGCAACGGTTTGATCGTCGCAGGGCGTGGGGTTGTTGCCTGCGCCTCTTCCTCTGGCTCCACATAGGCTGATTCGGCGGGGGGCGCGTCGCCGACCGCGGCGCGATGAGCGAGCACCATGCCCAGCGCGAGGAAAATATCGGCCAGCGCCGTCCAGGCAAACTTGCCGGACTCTTGATTGGCGACGTCGCTGATCTCCTGCAAGTCGTCCATGATCTGCCAGATCCATGCCGCCGTGCCGACACTGCGGCCCAGAAACGGCAGTGCCGCATTGAAAAGCATCCAGCCGCCGCTTTTGAGTGTGGCCCAACGCGCTTCCGCATTGGAGACAGACTGGCGGTCGGCTTGAGTGATGACAGCTTGAGCGTTGGTGGTGTGCAAGGTCGCCAGGATGTCACTTTCGATGACGGCAGTACCCAGGGCAACGGGGCCGGACATATCGATTGAGGTGAGCGGGTTGACCAACAGTTGCGGGATCGTCCACACCGACGGCAATTTAGCGGTGAACACGAACTGGCTGTAATTGAATCGCACATCGTCCGGCAACCAGGCCAGTACCGACTCACGCAGGTGTCGTGAATGCCGGATCGAATACAGCAGGTTGGCGTGACTGGGGTACTGAATCAGTGCCATGTCGAACAGCGGCCGATAAAGCACGCAGGGGCCCTTGCTTGCGTCGCGCGGGCCGATGACGAACATGTTGGTCACGGTGTCGGCCGCTGAACTTGTGCGATGGGCTACGAACGCCAGTGGCCGGATGACGATCTCTTGCCCATCGACTTGACGCGCTTCGGCACGATCGTCAAGGACGGCGACCACGTATCGGTAACCCTGCTCGTCGATACCTGCTGTTCCACGAATCTTGTTTTGCAGTGCCAGCAACGGTAGTTCGAGAGCCAACTGATCGGTGTAAAGCTTCTGCAAGGCAGCCGCTTGCACGGCATCGTCAATCAGCAGCTTCTTCAGGTGCGCGGGGTAGGTTTTGCCGATGTCGACGGTGCTCACCAGTCGCTCGACATAAGCCACGGTCATCCAGTCCGGCAGAGCACTGTCGCCCTTGTAGCGTACGGTTTTATTGCCCAGCGGCAGACCTGCCAGGTTTTGCAGGGCAAGCTCGGTCAGCGACAGGCTCCTGGTTTGAATCTGGCCCGGCAAGACGAATGTGCCCCAAACCTCAAGACTGGCGATGCTGATCTCGATGTCGTCGATTTTCACGTCGCCCGCGCTCGGGTGCTCCTTGAGAATCTGCCGCGTCAGGGCATCGCGAGTAAAGGTCTGCAGACTGGCGACCTGTGCCTGAAACGACCGACCCTTGTGCGAATGCTGCAACACCGTCAGGTCCAACAGGTAACGACTGAAAGCGGCCTGATCGGCGGGCGCGGCGTTGTCCAGCCAGGCAGGCAGCATCGGGCGCAGGCGGTCGACATGGGGCTTGATGCCTGGCGGTGGCCGCCGGGGGCGACCGGTGTGAGGGTAGAGCAGATTGAATGTCGGGCCTTCGAAAAAATTGATCTCGCCGAGCGCGTCGCCTTCCAGCGCGATCAGCGTGCAGGCCTGGTGGTCGAAGAAGTTGCCTTGCGGTTCCACCAGCCGCCACTTGAGCCCGCGGTCAGGGGTGCGTTGCCAGTACTTGCGCGGCAGCGCCTCACCGAGCTCATCCAGCGAATCGAAATTCTGGAAGCCATGGATCACTGAATACGTCAGGATCATCGTGCGCTGCCCAACTGTGCCGATCAGTACGGCGCTGTCCAGCAGGGTCAGGTGACTGCTGTCTTCGTCAGCGGCCTGGCTCTGATCAAGGTCAATCAGGCAGGCGCGGGTCTTGTAGGGGTCTGCGGGCAAGCGCTGGTGCTTGTCCGGGACCTTGAAAACAGCCTGAGCCATGGCCAGTTGATCGGTATCCCAGCCAGTACGGGCGCTGACATTCCAGACGTTGCGCAGAGCGTCCGACATTTGCTGCCAGCGTGGCTGATGCGCAGCGGTGAATGCGCCCCAATAAGTAATATGTTGTTCTTTGAAGGCCACGAACATCAGGGGCGCGAGTTCGTTGAGCAGGCGGCCGACGGCGTCGATCTTTACCGGTAACTGGATCGCCAGTCTGCCGGGCTGCAACGTCAGAAAGTGCTCTGCATCGAGGTAGGTCACGGTGGTTCCGTTCAGCGTGAGCCGTACCAGAGCATCGGTCAGCGATTCGATCTGTTCGCGGCCGGGGACGATGCGCCCGCCCTCGTAGAACCATGACGGTGTCACCACCATGGCCTGTTGCGGATCAATGCCCAGCGTCGGATACAGCGTCTTGAGTGCCGGTTGCAGGGTTTTCGAGGCGACCTCGCGCAACGAGGGGCCGGTCATCAGTTGGGTCACTACATCAATGGTATTGGGGAGGGGAAAATCGGGCATGAGCCATTCCTGATCTGACGAGAGAGATTCATATCAGGGCAAGGTAGAGGTCGCGTCGTGGCGGTGTGCGGTACATAAATCTTGCGGGCAAAAAAAGACCCGCGAGCGCGGGTCCTCAGCTGTTTTCGGGTTACTGCGCGCTTTCGAAACCTTCAAGTACGTTCACTGCGTTGATTCCGATTTCTTCCACCGCGTATCCGCCCTCCATTACAAACAGTACGGGTTTGCCGAGGGCGGCAATGCGCCTGCCCATTGCCAGATAGTCCGGGCTGTCGAGTTTGAATTGCGAGATCGGATCGTCTTTGAACGTGTCGACCCCCAACGAGACGACGATGATGTCGGCGCCGTAGCTGTCGATCTCATTGCAGGCCTGATCCAGTGCCGCGCTCCAGACATCCCAGGCAGAACCGGCCGGCAGCGGATAATTGAAGTTGAAGCCTTCACCGGCAGCTTCGCCACGTTCATCTTCGTACCCGAGGAAGAAGGGGAACTCGGCTTCCGGATGGCCGTGAATCGAGGTGAACAGCACGTCGCTGCGCTCGTAGAAAATCGACTGCGTGCCGTTGCCGTGGTGATAGTCGACATCGAGGATCGCGACCTTCTGGTGGCCCTGATCGAGGAAAGCCTGGGCCGCGATGGCCGCATTGTTGAGGTAGCAATAACCGCCCATCAAATCGCTGGCAGCATGGTGTCCCGGCGGACGACACAGGGCGAAGGCACTGCGCGCACCCTGCTGGATCGCCGCTTGTGCGGTCAGGGCAACCTGCGCTGCGCTGTAGGCGGCTTGCCAGGTGCCCGCGGTGATCGGCGCCCCGCCGTCGAAGCTGTAGTAACCGAGCTGGCCATGCAGGCTGGTCGGTTTGATCGCCCGCAGGGTGCGTGCCGGCCACGTGTAGGGCAGCAGATCGCCGTCGGTGTTGAATTCGGTCCAGCGCTCCCAGGCGCCTTTGAAGAAGTCGAGGTAGTCGCGGCTGTGGATACGGGCAATCGGTTCGAGGCCGAAATCCCTGGGCGCCTCGACCGGGCCGAGATTCTGCTGCTGCACCCTTTGCAGCACATGGTCGGCGCGCGATGGCATCTCGAAGCAGGGCTTGAGCTGGCCATCGATCAATTCGCAGCGGCCATGGTGCAGGTGGTGATCGTCCGAGTAGATCGTCAGCATTTGTTGTTCTCCGCAGGGCTGATTCGGTTGTTGTCAGTGTTGCGGCGCGCGGCGAATCGGAGAACGGCAGGAAAGGCCAAAAGGGGATGGATATGGCCAAAAACACTGACCGCAATTCGCCCCTGTCTCAGGCCCTGAACTGACTCGGCGCCACGCCACTCCAGCGCACAAACGCATGGCGGAAACTGGCTGTCTCGCTAAACCCGAGGGTTTCGGCAATGCGGTAGATCGGCAGTTGATCCTCACACAACATCTGCTTGGCTCGCTCGAAGCGCAGTTCATCGAGCAGTTCCTGATAGCTGCAGCCCATGTCCTTGAGATGCCGGCGCAAGGTGCGCGGCGAGCACTTCATCTGCTGCGCTAAACCCTCCAAACCCGGCGCGGCGTTCAATTGCGCGCTGAGCAGCTGCCGAATCCGCCCCAACCACGCCTGACGCCCAGTGAATTCAAGGTTCTGCTTGCGGCAACGTTCGGCCATGGCTTGGTGGGTGATGAGATCGGCCAGCGGCAGCGGTTGATCGAGCCAGTGACGGTCGAAGGCGAAGGCGTTGTCCTTGGCGGTGAAGTGCAGCTGACTGTCGAAGTGCTCGGCGTAGCTGTCGCGATAGTCCGGCGCGGCGTGCTCGAACCGCGTCGCCAGCAAGGGCAACGGGTGCCCGAGCAAGTCGTCGCAAATGACTTTAAGTGAAACGAGACAGAACTCGGCGTTGAACACCGCCATTGCCGGACTTTCACGATAGTCGGCGGCGACAAACCAGACGCGCTCGCCGTCATCTTCCAGACTCAGTTCGAAAAGTGTTCCCAGTAGCGCCGGATAACGGATCGCCAGACGCAAAGCGTCACCGAAGGTGGCACAGGTAAGCAGCGCGTAACCGAGGATGCCGTAGCAGGAAACGTGCATGCGCCGGCCCAGTTCCAGGCCGATGTCATGCTTGAGCGCGACGGCATTAGCGCAAACCTGCATCTCCTGATTGGTGGTGATGCGGGTGTCGGCGCGCTGCAAATCTGCCGCACTGATGCCGCTGCCGGCCAACAACGCTTCGCTCGACAAGCCTTCGGCCTTGAAGGTGTTGAGCACCAGCGAGACGGCGTTGAGGGTGGTGAGGTGGGAGTGAAGCATAAGATCTTCCAGCCTGAGGGTGGCTGGAACGCAGCAAGTTGCATGCCGCAGTAGCCCCTCACCCCAGCCCTCTCCCAAAGGGAGAGGGGGCCGATCGGGGGAGATTGAAGAGATACGCCGACGTGAAAAAACTGTGCCGAATCCATAATCGACACTTTTTTCAGGTCGGCGTATAGCGCAAGACACTAAGGTCAGTTCCCTCTCCCTCCGGGAGAGGGCTAGGGTGAGGGCCGATCCAGAGCCTTGCTCAGAGCAACTCACCACACAAATCCAGCTCCATCAGCCGGCGGACATCACCTGTAGCCAGCCCTGCCCCCAGCAACCCATGCAACTTGCCGAACGCCGCCTCGCGGGTCATGCCACCACCGGACAACACGCCCACACCGCGCAAGCGGCTGCCTGCTTCGTACACATCAAGCTCAACGCCACCTTCATGGCACTGCGTAACCGCAACCACGACGACGCCGTTATCCCGCGCACGGCCAAGGCTAGCCAGAAACTCAGGGTTGTCGCTCGGCCCGGTGCCGCTGCCGTAGCACTCCAGCACCAGACCTTGAATGCCGCTGTCGAGAAGGCCGTCGAGCACCTCGGCACTGATACCCGGGAACAACGGGAGCACGGCGACCTTCGCCAGTTGCTTCGGCTGGTTGTAGTTCAACGACGCTGGAATCGAAGGGGCTTTGACACCGCCGCCCTGACGCTCCAGACGCTTGAACGGATGACGTCCGAAGCTGCGCACCTTCGCGCAACGGGTCGGAGCCAGCAGTTCGCCGTGAAAATACAGATGCACGCCAGGTGCCAGGCCCTGGCCCAGGGCAACCAGTGCGCCGCCAAGGTTTTCCCAGGCATCGCTGTCGGTAACGCCGGCCGGCAGCATGGAGCCGGTGAAGCACACGCGGGCGTGCAGGCCGAGCAACTGGAAACTCATCGCCGCCGCGCTGTAAGCCAGTGTGTCGGTGCCGTGCAGGATCAGCACGCTGTCGCATGCTTGCACATCCACGGCATCGACCACCGCTTCACGCAGTTGCTGCCAATAGGCCGGGGTCATGTTGGCGCTGTCGATCAGCGGCGACATTTCACGGAAGCGCCACTGTGGCACCACCAGCTCAGGCTGGCTGTGCAGGTAGTCGCGCATCCGCGCTTCGAAACCGGATGCCGGGGCCAGACCGTTGGCGCTGGCCTGCATGCCGATGGTGCCACCGGTGTAGAGCACCATGACGTGTTGGGCAGCGGGGTAGGTCGACGAATTCATGGGGATTCTCCGAAAGGATGAGGTCCTTGTGGGAGCGAGCCTGCTCGCGATGGCGGTTCATCATTCAACATTGATGTTGGTTGAAAGACCGCTATCGCGAGCAGGCTCGCTCCTACAAGTTATTGCACCACAATAACTGACGGGCGCAGGGGATGCGCCCGTCATTCACCTGTCAGCGTTGCGCTGCAGGCACGCCTTGCGGCTCGGCTTCGGTCTTGCCGGCAGCGGCAGACGGGTTGGTTGGCCAGGCTTTCAGGTCGAGGTCCAGATCAGCAAATTTGCTGGAGTCGAACACTGGCTGTTTGACGCCGGCGCGGCGCTGCCCGTCGTAGTCGCGCATCACGCGCATGCCGACCTTGAACAGCATGGCCAGGGCCACCAGGTTGACGAAGGCCAGGCAGGTCATGGTGATGTCGGCGAAGGCGAACACGGTCGACAGGTCCTGCATCGAACCCCATACCACCAGCGCCAGCACCAGACCGCGGAAAACCATCAGCGCGGCGCGGTTGCGGGTGAGGAACTGCAGGCTGTTTTCGCCCAGGTAGTAGTTGTAGAGGATGCAGGTGAAGACGAACAGCGACAGCGCGACGCTGACGAACATGCGACCCCAGTCACCGACCACCGCGGCCAGCGAGTTCTGGGTCAGGACGATGCCGTCACCTTCAAAGCCCGGGGTGTAGAAGCCCGACAGCAGGATCAGCAGCGCGGTGCAGGTGCAGATCACGAAGGTGTCGAGGAACACGCTGAAAGCCTGAACCACGCCCTGAGCGCCCGGGTGCTTCACGGCGGCCACGGCGGCGACGTTCGGCGCACTGCCCAGGCCCGCTTCGTTGGCGAACACGCCACGCTTCACGCCCATGACGATGGCGCTGCCGAGCAGACCACCAAAGGCCGGATCGAGGCCGAAGGCGCTCTTGAAGATGGTTTCCAGCATGGCTGGCACGTGTTCGATCTGAGTACCGATCACGTACAGGGTCACGCCGATATAGGCGAGGGTCTTGATCGGTACGAGCAGGTCGGACACCGAGGCGATGCGCTTGATGCCGCCGATGAAGGTGATGGCCAGCAGCACTGCCAGGACGATACCGGTGTGTTGTGGGTTGAATTCAAAGGCGTTCTGCAGCGAGTGGGTCACGGTGTAGGACTGCAGGCCAATGAAGGCGAAGCCGTAGGTAACCAACAGCAGGACGGAAAACACCACCGCCATGCCTTTCAACTTAAGGCCGTGCTGGATGTAATAGGCCGGGCCGCCACGGTACAGGCCGTCGCCATCGGCGCGCTTGTAGACTTGGGCCAGGGTACATTCAAAGAAGCTGCTGGACATGCCGACCAGTGCGGTCACCCACATCCAGAACACTGCACCCGGACCACCGAGGGTCACGGCGATGCCGACACCGGCGATGTTGCCTGCGCCGACACGGCCGGCAAGGCTGAGCATCAGGGCCTGGAACGAGCTGAGTTGCCCGGCGCTGCCTTTGAGGCTGTCGCGGAACACCGCGAACATGTGGAAGAAGTGGCGCAATTGAACGAAACGCGAGCGAATCGTGAAGTAGCTACCGAGCCCGACAATGAGCACGATCAGTACTTTCCCTGAGAGGAAGTCGTTAATGACTTCGAGCATGGATTTATCCTCGCTGTTTTTTGTGTGAGCAAATGCTGGATGGAAGAAATATCGTGTTACACCGGTGTGCGCGCGGCACGACAGGTGGGCGAAGGTTTCGTCCCGGATCCATTTCGCGGGTTTGTTATTAGTTCGGGTTTCGCATGGGTTGTGGCCTCGTTACCGACGACCGCTCACGCGAAGAGGGGCGGCACTATACCGATCAGTGACGCGCCCGTCTGCACGGTAGTGGTGCAAGCGACGAAACGAGGCTTTGAAACACCCGGCGTTACCGGCGCCGGGCTTGTGCAGGGACTGCTCTTCTGTCAGAGCGAGCAGTCCCCAGACATACGGGTCTCAGGGTCAGAAAGTTAAAAAAAAGGGCTTGGGGACTAAATCCCCAAGCCCTCAAAAGGTGAGAGGTGTCTAGTCCCTCGACCTGGTGAGCGGTGCTACAAGTAACGTGTCGGTTCAGGCTTTCAGCGGAACCAGACGCGGAGCAATCATGTTTTCCGGGCGCAGGATGTCGGCGAGCATGGCTTCGTCGAGCAGACCTTCTTCGCGCACCAGTTCCAGCACGCCGCGGCCGCTTTCAAGGGCGAGGCCGGCGATACGGGTGGCGTTTTTGTAGCCGATGTATGGGTTCAGGGCGGTGACCAGACCGATCGAGTGTTCGACCAGTTCACGGCAGCGCGCTTCGTTGGCGGTGATGCCGACGATGCAGTGCTCGCGCAGCATGTCCATGGCGCGTTGCAGCAGGCGGATCGAGTCGAAGATCTTGAACGCGATCAGCGGCTCCATCACGTTCAGCTGCAGTTGGCCGCCTTCGGCTGCCATGGTCAGCGCCAGATCGTTACCGATGACCTGGAATGCAACTTGGTTCACGGCTTCCGGAATCACCGGGTTGACCTTGCCGGGCATGATCGAGCTGCCTGGCTGACGCGCTGGCAGGTTGATTTCGTTGATGCCGGTGCGTGGGCCGCTGGACAGCAGGCGCAGGTCGTTGCAAATCTTCGACAGCTTCACCGCAGTGCGCTTGAGCATGCCGGAGAACAGCACGAACGCGCCCATGTCGGAAGTTGCTTCGATCAGGTCGGCGGCTGGAACCAGCGGTTGACCGCTGATCAGGGCCAGACGCTGTACCGCCAGCGCTTGATAACGCGGGTCGGCGTTGATGCCGGTACCGATCGCGGTGCCGCCCAGGTTCACTTCAGTCAGCAGTTCCGGGGCCAGCGTCTTCAGACGGGCCAGGTCTTCGCCCATGGTGGTGGCGAAGGCACGGAATTCCTGGCCGAGGGTCATCGGCACGGCGTCTTGCAGTTGGGTACGACCCATTTTCAGGACGTGATCGAATTCTTTGCCCTTGGCCGCGAACGCCTGAATCAGGCTGTCGAGGCTGGCCAGCAGGGTGTCGTGACCGAGCAGCAGACCCAGGCGGATCGCCGTTGGGTAGGCGTCGTTGGTCGACTGCGCCATGTTGACGTCGTCGTTCGGGTGCAGGTACTGGTACTCGCCTTTCTCGTGACCCATTGCTTCGAGCGCAATGTTGGCGATCACTTCGTTGGCGTTCATGTTGGTGGAGGTACCGGCGCCACCTTGGATCATGTCGACCACGAACTCTTCGTGGTAATCACCGCGGATCAATCGGGCACAGGCTTCGCTGATGGCAGCGTGCTTGGCTTCGCTCAGATGACCCAACTCGCGGTTGGCGTCAGCAGCGGCCTGTTTGACCATTGCCAGACCGACAACCAGTTTCGGGTAATGCGAAATCGGAACGCCGGAGAGACGGAAGTTGTTCACCGCTCGCAGGGTCTGGATGCCGTAATACGCTTGAGCCGGTACTTCGAGGGCGCCAAGCAGGTCGTTTTCTGTGCGGAAAGATGCAGCGGAGGACATGATAGAAATCATCTCGATATGGACCCGGTCTGTGCCGGAACGCTGCGAATGCTAGGCTTGTGGGAAATTTTGGGCCAATGCTGTTCAGCACTGCCCTATGCACATTCGGCATAATGCCCGTGTGACGCCGCGTGCGCGGCAGACGTGTGACCTGTTTTGGTGCGTGTCCGGGAGGACGTGATGAATCTGGAAAGCAAATGGCTCGAGGACTTCAGTGCTCTGGCCGCCACCCGCAGCTTCTCGCAAGCAGCCGAACGGCGCTTCGTGACTCAGCCGGCGTTCAGCCGACGGATTCGTAGCCTCGAAGCGGCGCTGGGGCTGACTCTGGTCAACCGTTCGCGCACGCCGATCGAACTGACGGCGGCGGGGCAACTGTTTCTGGTCACTGCGCGCACGGTCGTCGAACAGCTCGGTGAGGTGCTGCGCCACCTTCATCATCTGGAAGGCGGGCAGGGCGAGGTGATGCAAGTCGCTGCCGCTCACTCGCTGGCACTGGGTTTCTTTCCGCGCTGGATCGCGCAACTGCGTAATGAAGGCTTGAACATCGCCACGCGGTTGGTCGCGACCAACGTCGGCGACGCGGTGCATGCCTTGCGCGAAGGTGGCTGCGATCTGATGCTGGCGTTCTATGACCCGGACGCGGCGATGCAGATGGACCCGGAGATTTTCCCTTCGTTGCATTTGGGCCAGACCGAGATGCTGCCGGTGTGCGCAGCGGATGCTGATGGCAAGCCGCTGTTCGATCTCGAAGGAGAGGCGAGCGTGCCGTTGCTGGCTTATAGCGCCGGGGCGTTTCTTGGGCGTTCGGTGAATGGCTTGTTGCGTCAGCGTCAGTTGCGCTTCACCACTATTTACGAAACCGCGATGGCTGACAGCCTGAAAAGCATGGCGCTGGAAGGCCTTGGCATTGCCTGGGTGCCGCAGTTGAGCGTGCGCGCCGAACTGGCTCGCGGCGAACTGGTGGTCTGTGGCGGCCCGCAGTGGCATGTGCCGCTGGAGATTCGTCTGTATCGCTGCGCACTGGTGCGCAAAGCCAACGTGCGTCTGCTGTGGCGCAAGCTCGAAGGCGGCGCTGCCCAAGCCTCCTGAGCGACTGCAGAGCCAATTGTGGGAGCGAGCTTGCTCGCGAAGGCGTCGTGTCAGAAACATGGATGGCGACTGACACACCGCTTTCGCGAGCAAGCTCGCTCCTACAGGGGATTTGCGGTGTTCTGTCGCTGACCTTCAGGTCAATAAAACCGGGCATTTGCGGCAGATGACAGATGGTCGCGCAGGGGGCTGTTTATTGCTTTCTTTGCGGTATACTGCGCGGCCTTCGGCCGGCACGTCCGGCCATTTTTCGTACAATCAAGCCACGCAACCTGCGTGGCTTGTTGTTTTATGACGCGCCTGCGGGCGCTCCAGAGAGAAGAGGCGCGACGATGAGTGCACTGGTTGGCGTGATCATGGGCTCCAAGTCCGATTGGTCCACCCTTAGCCACACCGCCGATATGCTGGAAAAGCTCGGCATCCCGTACGAGGTCAAAGTGGTCTCTGCCCACCGCACCCCGGATCTGCTGTTCCAGTACGCCGAAGAGGCTGAAGGCCGCGGCATCGAGGTGATTATCGCCGGTGCCGGTGGCGCAGCCCACTTGCCAGGCATGTGTGCGGCCAAGACCCACCTGCCGGTGCTGGGCGTGCCGGTGCAGTCGGCCATGCTCTCGGGCGTCGACTCGCTGCTGTCGATCGTGCAGATGCCAGCCGGTATTCCGGTTGCCACCCTGGCCATCGGCAAGGCTGGCGCGATCAACGCCGCGCTGCTCTCGGCGAGCATTCTCGGCGCCAAGCATCCACAGTTCCACGCGGTACTGAAAACCTTCCGTGCCGAGCAGACAGACAGCGTCCTGGACAATCCAGACCCACGTATTGCCTGAGGTTGTTGAGATGAAGATCGGTGTAATCGGTGGCGGCCAGTTGGGTCGCATGTTGGCTCTGGCGGGCACTCCGTTGGGCATGAACTTCGCTTTCCTCGACCCTGCGCCGGACGCTTGCGCCGCGGCGCTGGGCGAACACCTGCGGGCCGATTACGGCGATCAGGATCATCTGCGCCAACTGGCCGATGAAGTCGATCTGGTGACCTTCGAGTTCGAAAGCGTCCCGGCCGAAACCGTGGCATTCCTGTCGCAATTCGTCCCGGTCTACCCGAGCGCCGAAGCCCTGCGCATCGCTCGCGACCGCTGGTTCGAAAAGAGCATGTTCAAGGACCTGGGCATTCCGACCCCAGCCTTCGCCGACATTCAATCGCAAGCCGATCTGGATGCCGCCGTGGCTTCGATCGGTCTGCCGGCCGTGCTTAAAACCCGCACTCTGGGTTATGACGGCAAGGGCCAGAAAGTCCTGCGCAAGCCGGAAGACGTGGTTGGCACCTTCGCCGAACTGGGCAGCGTGTCCTGCCTGCTGGAAGGCTTTGTGCCGTTCACCGGTGAAGTCTCGCTGATCGCCGTGCGTGCTCGCGATGGTGAAACGAAGTTCTATCCGCTGGTACACAACACCCACGACAGCGGCATCCTCAAGCTGTCGGTGGCCAGCACCGATCACCCGTTGCAGGCGCTGGCCGAAGACTACTCGAGCCGTGTGCTCAAGCAACTCGACTACGTCGGCGTCATGGCGTTCGAGTTCTTTGAAGTCGACGGTGGCCTGAAAGCCAACGAAATCGCCCCGCGCGTGCACAACTCCGGGCACTGGACCACCGAAGGCGCCGAGTGCAGCCAGTTCGAAAACCATCTGCGTGCCGTTGCCGGCCTGCCGCTGGGTTCGACCGCCAAGGTCGGCGAGAGCGCGATGCTCAACTTCATCGGCGTGGTACCGCCGGTTGAGAAGGTCATCGCCATCGAAGATTGCCACCTGCATCACTACGGCAAAGCCTTCAAGGCCGGGCGCAAGGTCGGCCACGCCAACCTGCGCTGCGCCGACATGGCCACGCTGCAAGCGCAGATCGTCAAAGTCGAAGCGCTGATCGCCGAGTAAAACAGTTTCATGTGGCAGCGGCGGAACCATTCAGGGGCCGCCGTTCTCTCATGGCAGGATGCCAAAGTCTGACTAGGCTTCGCATATCTACTATTCAGAGGGAAATGCCATGGGAATTATCGGAACCATCTTTATCGGCTTGATCGTCGGCCTGCTGGCGCGGTTCCTGAAACCGGGCGATGACAGCATGGGCTGGATCATGACCATCCTGCTCGGTATCGGCGGTTCGCTGGCAGCCACTTACGGCGGCCAGGCTCTGGGCATCTATCACGCAGGCGAGGGCGCAGGTTTCATCGGCGCACTGGTCGGCGCCATCGTGTTGCTGGTGATCTACGGCCTGATCAAAAAGAACTGATCCAAAGCGACAAAGCCCTCTCTGCCAAAGCGGCCGGGAGGGCTAGAATGCTCGGCGATTCACTGTTCCTTCCTTTCCATACCGAGCACCTTCATGCGCCGTCTTCTGTTGACTCTCCTTTTCCTGGGCGGCGGTTTGGCCCACGCCGGCGAACTGCCGGAAACCGACTGGCTCGAACTGATGCCCAAGTCGGATCAAAAGGCCCTCGAGGCCATGCCTGAAATCGACCACAACTCCCCGGAAGCCACCGGCACCTTCACCGAGAAGGGCGGGATGAAACAGGCCAAAGGTCTGCCGGCGGTGATGTATTCGACCAAAACCGTGGCGTCAATGAACGACAAACACATCCGCATCGGTGGTTATCCGGTGCCGCTGGAGTCCGATGCCAAGGGCCGCAGCACGTTGTTCTTCCTCGTGCCGTACCCGGGCGCCTGCATCCATGTGCCGCCACCGCCGCCGAATCAACTGGTGCTGGTGCGTTATCCGAAAGGTTTGAAACTGGACGATATCTACACGCCGCTGTGGGTGACCGGCACGCTGAAAGTCGAGAAGGTCAGCAATGATCTGGCTGATGCGGCGTATGCGCTGGAAGCGGACAAAGTGCGGGTGGTGCAGGAATCAGATCTGTAGGACCTATACAAAACAATTGTGGGAGCGAGCTTGCTCGCGAATGCTGTCTCTCAGTCACATTGATGTTGACTGATACGACGCTTTCGCGAGCAAGCTCGCTCCCACAGTTTTATCGGGTGTGGCTTAAAGCGATTTGCTGGCGACGCTGACGCCCATTGTGTGGCTAGCCCCCGGCGCCAGCGTTACGATGTCATCCATCACATTCGCCGTCTCGATGCACAGCATGCGCTGCCAGCCATCGTTATCCATATCCGCCAACGCTGCCGCGCGATCAATCCACGGGTTCCAGATCACCGCCGTGCGTGAACCGGTAGCCGTCAGCACAATGCGTCGTTCCCACGCCGGGTCGACAATGCTCAGTTGTGGCGGCGCATCGAGGTAGATGCGGTCGGTCTCACCGGCAAAATGCAGGTCGCCTTGCTGACTGTTGGTTTTCCAGTCATCCAGCGTCTCGATGTAATTCAAGCCATCAACTCCATCGACGTGCACGTTGCGCACATCACTGACCGCGAAATATGTATGCAGCGCCTGGCTCAGGCTGACGGTTTCGCCGCCACGGTTATGGCTGGTCAGGCTGAAACTCAGTTGCTCGGACAAATGCAGGGTCAGGGTCAGATCGACCTGATGCGGCCAGCCCGGCAGGCCGCCTTCGGGGTAGGGCAGTTTGAACTCGACCTTGACGCCGTCAGCCTCTGATTCGATGCCGCCCAGCTCCCAATCCATTGCCCGCACCAGACCGTGCGCCGACGCCGGTTGATCGCCGGTGTACATGGCCTGCACGTTCTGCGGGTTGCGTTCGAACTTGCCGAACCACGGCCAGCACACCGGCACGCCGGCGCGAATGCTTTTGCCAGTCTTGAACTCGGCCTTGTCGTTGAGCCAGATGATCGGCGGCTGGCCATCGATCTGATAACTGAGGATGTGCGCGCCTTGCTGGGCCACCAGCACTTCGGCCTGACCGTGGCGGATGCGCCAGCAGTTCAGTTCATCCAGTTTCACCGCTTCAACGTTGGGCGTGTTCATGGGACAGCTCTCGATCAGACACTTGGGACGATTATCGACCGCAAAACGGCCGCGAGGTTTAACGCGCGCGTGGCGGAACCGAGCGAGTGCGACCGCTGCCGTCGATGGCAACGAAGACGAATACCGCTTCGGTGACTTTACGCCACTCGCTGGACAGTGGGTCGTCGCTCCACACTTCGACCATCATCTGGATCGAGCTGCGGCCGATTTCCAGGGTCTGGGTATAAAAGGACAATTGCGCGCCGACAGCGACCGGGACGAGGAAAGCCATGCGATCGATGGCAACGGTTGCCACACGGCCACCGGCGACACGGCTGGCCATCGCGGTGCCGGCCAAATCCATCTGCGCTACCAGCCAGCCGCCGAAAATATCGCCAAAGCCGTTGGTTTCGCGTGGGAGTGCGGTGATTTGCAGGGCCAGGTCGCCTTGCGGGATCGGATCTTCTTGTTCGAGCTCTATCATGCCGGGGGTGCCTCTGACCCGTGACTCTTCGTTGGTATTGCTGGTGGTAGCCGTCTTCGGGAAAAACGATTCAGCACCGAACATACTACGTTCGTCACGTTTTCCATCAGGCGCCTAAGGAGAAACTCTGCGAAACCGGCTAATCCCGAGCAAAGGCCGGGCCAACGACGTTTTCGCACAGCAACCCCCTACAAACCGGAGCAGGTTGCGAGTATATCGGTCGGTAGACTCCGCGACGACCATCCGGTTCTCATTTCGACCGTCAAATACGCGCCTCTATGTGCTTTTTCGAACAATTTGCTATGGTGCCGAACCTGCCCAAGCCACCGCCAGCGTTGTTGTGGCGGCAGATCCGACTATAAGAGAAGCCCTTGCCATGACCACAGCGCCTTCGAGCCTCGCGCAGCCCGAGCAACCCGCACGACCGTTGACCCGCAATGACTACAAGACTCTGTCGCTGTCCGCCCTTGGTGGCGCGCTGGAGTTTTACGATTTCATCATCTTCGTGTTCTTTGCCACCGTGGTCGGCAAGCTGTTCTTCCCGGCCGACATGCCCGAGTGGCTGCGCCTGATGCAGACCTTCGGCATCTTCGCCGCCGGCTACCTCGCGCGGCCGCTGGGCGGCATCGTCATGGCGCACTTCGGCGACCTGCTGGGGCGCAAGAAGATGTTCACCCTGAGCATTTTCATGATGGCCGTGCCGACCCTGATCATGGGCCTGCTGCCAACGTATGCACAGATCGGCATGTGGGCGCCGATCCTGCTGCTGGTGATGCGCGTGATTCAGGGCGCGGCGATTGGCGGGGAAGTGCCGGGCGCGTGGGTCTTCGTTTCCGAACACGTCCCGCAAAAGCACATGGGTTACGCCTGCGGCACCCTCACCAGCGGTCTGACCGCCGGCATTCTGCTTGGCTCGCTGGTCGCCACCGCGATCAACAGCATTTATACGCCAGCGGAAGTTTCCGATTACGCCTGGCGGATTCCATTCCTGCTGGGTGGTGTGTTCGGCCTGTTTTCGGTGTATCTGCGCCGCTGGCTGCACGAAACCCCGGTGTTCGCCGAACTGCAACAGCGCAAGGCGCTGGCCGAAGAAGTGCCGCTGCGTGCGGTGCTGCGCGACCATCGCGGCGCGATTGCGATCTCGATGCTGCTGACCTGGTTGCTCTCCGCTGGCATCGTCGTGGTCATTCTGATGACCCCGACCGTGCTGCAAACCGTTTATCACTTCACGCCGACCGAGTCGTTGCAATCGAACAGTCTGGCGATCGTGTTCCTGAGCATCGGCTGCATCATTTCTGGCGCACTGGCGGATCGCTTTGGTGCCGGCCGCGTATTCGTGTTCGGTTGCCTGGGCCTGCTGATCAGCTCGTGGACGTTCTATCACAGCCTCGCCGATCACCCGAACTGGCTGTTCCCGCTGTATGCGCTGACCGGTTTTCTGGTCGGCACCATTGGTGCGGTGCCGTATGTGATGGTTAAAGCGTTCCCGCCGGTGGTGCGCTTCAGCGGGTTGTCGTTCTCGTACAACGTGGCTTACGCGATCTTTGGCGGTTTGACGCCGATGGTGGTGAGTTTGCTGCTGAAAGAAAGCGCGATGGGGCCGGCCTACTATGTGGCGGTGCTGTGCGCGATGGGGATTCTGGTGGGGGCGTGGCTATGGAAGAAGGGGCGCTGATCCTGAGATTCTGCTTCTAGGGCTCTCGCCAGAGTGAGAGCCTTGTTTCACATTCTCCAGTCGGGAGTCGAGCGCCATGCTCAAGCATGTGGGTCAAGGCGTTTGCGGCATCCGACTTTTCAATTACTTGATGCTCAACCATCAGATCAAGTAACCAAAGAGCGCCGTGCACCTCCAGTCCATCTCGTTGTGCCTGGCGCCTTAACTTGCCATCTCCGGTCAGCAACGGACGTCCTGTTTCCTGTGCGAGCAGGTAACAAGACACGTCCGCCAGTGAGCTGTTGTTGTGCTCGACTTTCAGCTCAAAGAGTCTGATCACGCCAAATTCATCGAACGATTCGACACTCAGTCCTCGATCAAGCAATTCCTGGTGGGGAAAGTCTGCAAGCTCCTGCATGACAAAGTCGGTGCAGCAAAGTGTGAATGGCAATTGAAACATCTGCTCCAGTAATCCGGCGTTTCTGAAGTCAATCCAGATATTCGTATCACTGATGAAGATCAAACTCATGCATTCTCCAGTGAACCCAGGAAATTGGGGTCCAGTGCGCTAACTGGTTTGCGCAGGAGTTCGGCAGCCCGAGACTTGGTGATCAGCCCTTCTGCCAACGCCCAGAATGCTAGCGACTCAAATCTTTGTGGCGGTTTGCAAGGTAGCGGCTCAGGTTCTGATTTGCGCCAGCCGTTGGCGCTGAATTGGATAGTGAGGGATTTATAGCCACTCTCGCTGAGAAGCTTCAGATCTTTCAGGCGTCTCAGCGCGGCATGCATTGAGATCCCGTATTGACGCTTTGCAATCAGCAGTTCTCGTGGATGAACTCTGGAGCGAGGATGGCTACCGAAGTCGCCGGTGACACTTTTCGCCGGGTAAAGAAACGCGCCTGCGAATCGATGGCAACAATTTTCCTTGTCCCTCTCCGGCATATCCTCTGGTAATGCCATGACCCAGTGACCGAGTTCATGCGCGGCAGTGAACCTGATTCGTTCGCCTGGGCGATCGGCATTCAGTGCAATCAACACGTGTTCGCCGTTACCGGTGGCAGCGCAAGCGCCGTCGAAGTCGTCCGGGCCGTTTAGCATGGCGACTTTTATGCTGTGCTCCTCCAGCTGTTCGGTCAGATTGGCGATAGGGTCGCTACCAATTCCCCAGAACTGACGAAGTTGCTCTGCTGCGCGTTCGGCGTCATCGAGACAGGAAACCGGGATCATTTGTGCCGGGGTGGCGGGAGTGTGGATGTCGGCAGGATCGAAACATTCCTCAAGCGCGATGTAGCGCTCAAGGTGCTCGCGAATTTTTTCTTCCACCTGTGCCTGGCGATATTTGGGCATTCGGGCCAGCTTTCGAAACTCCAGAGGCGCCAGCGCAATGGCATCCGCACGGAAGAAGTACTCAGGACTGACCTGAAGCGCTTTGGCCAGTTGCAGCAGACGAGTTGAGTTCGGAGTGCTCAACCCCTTCTCATATTTGCTCAAGGCTTGTTTGGTTATGTCGCCAAGCTCCAGCGCCAAAGCCTCAAGAGTGAGGCCTTTTTGCAGGCGTGCGCGGCGAATACGGTCGTTTATCATGGGGTCCTCTCGTGGTTGACAAGACTATCTTTAGGTGATGATTTGTCAACCCAAGAGGAGTTTCATTTTTTTAACACGGCTCCCATGCTGGCCTTTCATCCAATTGTCATATTTCAGCCATAGAGTGTTCACACGGCCTGCTGATACTTGGCCCCGACTTAACACACCCTATCTGCTAGGAGTAAGGCATGAAACTGAAGCGTTTGATGGCGGCAATGACTTTTGTCGCTGCTGGCGTTGCGACTGCCAACGCGGTTGCCGCTGTTGACCCTGCTATCCCGAGCTACACCAAGACCACTGGTGTGTCGGGCAACCTGTCCAGCGTCGGCTCCGATACCCTGGCCAACCTCATGACCCTCTGGGCTGAGAACTACAAAAAAGAATACCCGAACGTAAACATCCAGATTCAGGCCGCTGGCTCCGCCACTGCGCCACCTGCGCTGACTGAAGGCACCTCCAACCTGGGCCCGATGAGCCGCAAGATGAAGGACACCGAACTGGCTGCTTTCGAGCAGAAGTACGGCTACAAGCCAACCGCTATCCCGGTGGCTGTGGATGCCTTGGCGGTATTCGTGCACAAGGACAACCCGATCCAGCACCTGACCATGGAACAGGTTGATGCGATCTTCTCGTCGACCCGTCTGTGCGGCGCCAAAGCCGACGTGAAAACCTGGGGCGACCTGGGCGTGACCGGCGACCTGGCCAACAAGCCAGTGCAACTGTTCGGCCGTAACTCGGTATCCGGCACCTACGGCTACTTCAAAGAAGAAGCCCTGTGCAAAGGCGACTACAAGCCAAACGTCAACGAACAACCAGGTTCGGCGTCGGTTGTGCAGTCGATCAGCTCCTCGCTGAACGGCATCGGTTACTCGGGCATCGGTTACAAGACCGCTAGCGTGAAAACCGTTGCGCTGTCGAAGAAGGGCAGCACTGAGTTCATCGAAGACAGCGAAGAAAACGCCCTGAACGGCAAATACCCGCTGTCGCGTTTCCTCTACGTTTACGTCAACAAAGCCCCGAACAAGCCTCTGGCTCCGCTGGAAGCTGAGTTCGTGAAACTGGTGCTGTCGAAGCAGGGCCAGGAAGTGGTAGTGAAAGACGGCTACATCCCACTGCCAGCCAAAGTTGCTGCAAAAGCACTGGCTGACCTGGGTCTGCAGGAAGGCGGCGCTGAAGTCGCAAAGAAGTAACAAATTGAGTCCGGGGTGAACCCCGCCGGACTCAGGTAAAAGGCCGGAACTGCTTGCAGACCGGCCTTTTCCACACCTCAAATTTTTGATCCTCTGCCAGTTCCGCTGGCGGTGGATTTGCTGCGTCACTGCATTGTCATCTTTCTGTCATACAGGATCGCTAGGGTGAGCGCATGAATGATCTGGCCAATTCCCACATGACTACTAATCCTCCCAAGCGCATTGATTTCAATACGCCTGAGCTGCAACGCAAGCGCCGCATTCGCGCGCTCAAGGATCGCTTCACCCGCTGGTACGTCCTCGTTGGCGGTCTCGCGGTGCTGGCAGCCATCACCCTGATCTTCTTCTTCCTCGCCTACGTGGTTGCGCCGCTGTTTCAGGGTGCCGACCTGACCGCGAAAGACTCGATCACCCCGGCCTGGATGCAGGACGCCGGCAAGCCGCTGATGATTTCGCTCGAAGAGCAGAATCAGGTGGCGATGCGCGTTTCCGACAAGGGCCAGGCATTGTTCTTTGACATCGACAGTGGCGCTGAACTGAAGCGCGTCGATCTGCCAGTGCCAGCCGGTGCCACCGTGACTTCCATTGGTGAAGATCAGCCGGGCCATCCGCTGGTGGCCGTGGGCTTGTCCAACGGTCAGGCGCTGGTGTTCCGTCACACCTACAAAGTCAGCTACCCCGATGGCAAGAAAACCATCAGCCCGGCCATCGAATATCCGTACGGCGAGACGCCGATCGCGTTGAACGAAGCCGGTGGTGCGCTTGAACATGTGAGTCTGAACGCCACCGACACGACACTGATGCTGGTAGGTTCGACCGGTTCGCAACTCAACGTCCTGTCGCTGACCAGCGAAGAAAACATGATGACCGGCGAAGTCACCAACGAGCAGAAGCGCATCGATCTGCCGCAGATGACTGAGCCGGTGAAAAACATCTTCGTCGACCCGCGCCAGCAGTGGCTGTACGTGGTCAACGGTCGTGCTCAGGCCGACGTCTTCAGCCTGCGCGACAAGAGCCTCAACGGTCGCTACAAACTGCTGGAAAACGCTGACGCCGAAGTCACCGCGACCACGCAACTGGTTGGTGGTATCTCGCTGATCGTCGGCGACTCCAAGGGTGGTCTGGCCCAGTGGTTCATGGCCCGCGACACCGACGGTGAGCTGCGCCTGAAGCAGATTCGTACCTTCCAGATGGGCACCACGCCGATCGTTGAAATCACCGCCGAAGAACGCCGCAAAGGCTTCCTCGCCCTCGATGCGAGCGGCAAGCTCGGCGTGTTCCACAGCACTGCGCACCGCACGCTGCTGGTAGATCAAGTGGTCGATGGTCAAGGCGTATTCGGCCTGTCGCCACGCGCCAACCGTGTCATCGTCGAAGCCGGCGGCAAGCTGCAACCGTTGCTCCTCGACAACCCGCACCCGGAAGTTTCCTGGAGCGCACTGTGGAGCAAGGTCTGGTACGAGAACTACGACGAGCCTAAATACGTCTGGCAATCGACCGCCGCCAACACCGATTTCGAACCGAAACTGAGCCTCTCGCCACTGACCTTCGGCACCCTGAAAGCCGCGTTCTACGCGATGCTGCTGGCTGCACCGCTGGCCGTTGCCGCTGCGATCTACACCGCGTACTTCATGGCCCCGGGCATGCGCCGCAAGGTCAAACCGGTGATCGAGCTGATGGAAGCGATGCCGACGGTGATCCTCGGTTTCTTCGCCGGTCTGTTCCTCGCTCCGTATGTGGAAGGGCATCTGCCGGGCATCTTCAGTCTGTTGATGTTGCTGCCGATCGGCATTTTGGTCGCCGGTTTCACCTTCAGCCGTCTGCCTGAATCGATCCGCCTGAAAGTCCCGGACGGTTGGGAAAGTGCGCTGCTGATTCCAGTGATCCTGTTTGTGGGCTGGCTGTCGCTGTACATGAGCCCGTTCATGGAGAACTGGTTCTTCGGCGGTGACATGCGCATGTGGATCTCTCACGACCTGGGCATCACCTACGACCAGCGCAACGCCTTGGTGGTGGGTCTGGCCATGGGCTTCGCGGTCATCCCGAACATCTACTCGATCGCTGAAGACGCCGTGTTCAGTGTGCCTCGCGGCCTGACCCTCGGCTCGCTGGCCCTCGGTGCCACGCCGTGGCAGACCATGACTCGCGTGGTGATCCTGACTGCCAGCCCGGGGATCTTCTCGGCGCTGATGATCGGCATGGGCCGTGCGGTCGGCGAAACCATGATCGTGCTGATGGCCACCGGTAACACCCCGGTCATGGAAATGAATCTGTTCGAAGGCCTGCGCACCCTGGCCGCCAACGTCGCGGTGGAAATGCCCGAGTCGGAAGTCGGCGGCAGCCACTACCGCGTGCTGTTCCTCTCGGCGCTGGTGTTGCTGTTGTTCACCTTCGTCATGAACACCCTGGCAGAACTGATTCGTCAGCGTCTGCGCAAGAAATACTCGTCGCTTTAAGCAAAGGTAGAAGTCTGTGAAACAGAACTCCCTGAAAGGATGGTTCAAGAGCGGCGCCCCGGGCGTCTGGATCAGCGGTGGCGCGGTGTCCATCGCGGTCATCATGACCATTGGCCTGCTGGCAGTGATTGCCGTGCGCGGTCTGGGTCACTTCTGGCCGGCGGATCTGGTGCATGCCAGCTACGACGTGCCGGGCCAGGCCCAGCATCTGGTTGTTGGCGAAGTGGTGCAGAAAGAAGAAGTGCCCCGCGCCCGTCTGAAGAGCGCCGGTTTGCCGGTGCCTGACGTCGGCCCGGAATTCATGACCCGCGAGCTGATCAAGGTCGGCAACCGTGATTTGAACGGCAACGACTTCACCTGGATCGTCGGCGAGTGGCTGACCAACCAGACCACGCCGCCGGAGCTGATGGCGATCGAACGTCGCGAGTGGGGCAACTTCTACGGCTACCTGGTCAACGTCAAACAGGACGGCAAAGTCATCGCCGAAGGCGAGGCTGCATGGCCTGAGCTGCAAGCGCGGATCAACCGTGTAAACGGTCTGGCGGCACAACTGAAGTCGCTGGAAAAAACCGACATCGGTGCGATCAACGCAGGCTTGGAACGCATCCGTCTGCACGGTCGCAAACTGGAACTGGAAGGCAAGCTCGACGCCACCGCGCAAGCGGACATGGAGTCCGAGCGTGCCGAGCTGAATGCGCGTTATCAGGACATCGAAGCGCGTCTGGCCGATCTGCATGCGCAGTTCAACCGTGATGCGCTGACCGCTCGTGATGCCAACGGCAAAGAGATTGAGATCGGTCTGGGCAAAGTGGTTCACGCCTACCAGCCGAACGCGATGAGCACCTTCACCAAGGTCGGTTTCTACTTCAGCAAGATCTGGGAATTCCTTTCGGATGACCCGCGTGAAGCGAACACCGAAGGCGGGATTTTCCCGGCGATCTTCGGCACCGTGATGATGACCCTGATCATGGCGATGATCGTCACCCCGTTCGGCGTACTGGCGGCGGTGTACCTGCGTGAATACGCCAAGCAAAACACCCTGACGCGGATCATCCGTATCGCGGTGAACAACCTCGCCGGCGTTCCGGCGATCGTTTACGGCGTGTTCGGTCTGGGCTTCTTTGTTTACGTACTCGGTGGTTCGGTCGACCGCTTGTTCTTCCCGGAAGCACTGCCGGCACCGACCTTTGGTACGCCGGGTTTGCTCTGGGCCTCGTTGACCCTGGCGCTGCTGGCGGTGCCGGTGGTGATCGTGGCGACGGAAGAAGGTCTGGCACGTATCCCGCGCACCGTGCGTGAAGGTTCGTTGGCCCTCGGCGCGACCAAGGCTGAAACCTTGTGGAAGATTGTGATCCCGATGGCCAGCCCGGCAATGATGACCGGCATGATCCTCGCCGTGGCTCGCGCCGCTGGTGAAGTGGCGCCGCTGATGCTGGTGGGTGTGGTGAAACTGGCGCCGTCGCTGCCGGTGGACGGCAACTACCCGTACCTGCACCTGGACCAGAAGATCATGCACTTGGGCTTCCACATTTATGACGTCGGCTTCCAGAGCCCGAACGTCGAAGCGGCCCGACCGCTGGTGTACGCCACGGCGCTGTTGCTGGTGCTGGTGATCGCGACGTTGAACCTGTCGGCGGTGTATATCCGCAACCACCTGCGCGAAAAATACAAAGCACTGGATAGCTAAGGACGACGCGAACCCTGTGGGAGCGAGCTTGCTCGCGAAGCTTTTGGCGGCCGTGAGGGCCCCTTCGCGAGCAAGCTCGCTCCCACATTGAATCGCGACCGCCGCAATATTGATGGAAGCTGCACCGAGCAGTGTTCCGAACCGAATTTTGTTAGCACAGGGAGCCTCCCATGCAGCACGAAACACACACCCACGGCATCAACATGTCGGCCCTGGGTCGCGACAAGCAAAGCCTCAGCCTCGAGCAGGAAACCGTGGCCATCGAAGTACCTGGCCTGAGCCTGTATTACGGCGAGAAACAAGCGCTGTTCGACGTCAGCATGAACATCCCGAAGCAGCGCGTGACCGCGTTCATCGGCCCGTCCGGCTGCGGTAAATCGACGTTGCTGCGCACCTTCAACCGCATGAACGACCTGGTTGACGGCTGCCGCGTCGAAGGCGCGATCAACCTGTACGGCAACAACATCTATCGCAAGGGCGAAGACGTTGCCGAGCTGCGTCGTCGCGTCGGCATGGTGTTCCAGAAGCCCAACCCGTTCCCGAAGACCATCTACGAAAACGTGGTCTACGGCTTGCGCATCCAGGGCATCAACAAGAAGCGCGTCCTCGACGAAGCGGTCGAATGGGCGTTGAAAGGCGCGGCACTGTGGGACGAAGTCAAAGACCGTCTGCACGAATCGGCACTCGGCCTGTCCGGTGGTCAGCAACAGCGTCTGGTGATCGCCCGTACCATCGCGGTTGAGCCGGAAGTGCTGCTGCTCGACGAACCGTGCTCGGCCCTCGACCCGATCTCGACCCTGAAAGTCGAAGAGCTGATCTACGAGCTGAAATCCAAGTTCACCATCGTCATCGTGACCCACAACATGCAACAGGCCGCGCGGGTGTCCGACTACACGGCGTTCATGTACATGGGCAAACTGGTGGAATTCGGCGACACCGATACCTTGTTCACCAATCCGGCGAAGAAGCAGACCGAAGACTACATCACCGGTCGTTATGGCTGACAGTTGCGGTTTATTCACAGATTGACGCTGCGGCCCACCGCACCTTACCGGACGCTCCAAGGACGCCAACATGATTAGTAAAGAAGGCCTTACCCACCACATCTCCGCGCAGTTCAACGCCGAGCTCGAGGAAGTGCGCAGCCACCTCCTGGCCATGGGCGGGCTGGTCGAGAAGCAGGTCAACGACGCGGTGACCGCGCTGATCGAGGCCGACTCCGGTCTGGCTCAGCAGGTGCGCGAGATCGACGACCAGATCAACCAGATGGAACGCAACATCGACGAAGAATGCCTGCGCATTCTCGCCCGTCGTCAGCCGGCGGCGTCCGACCTGCGTTTGATCATCAGCATCTCCAAGTCGGTGATCGACCTTGAGCGCATCGGTGACGAAGCGACCAAGATCGCCCGTCGCGCGATTCAGCTGTGCGAAGAAGGCGAAGCGCCGCGCGGTTACGTCGAGGTTCGCCACATCGGCGATCAGGTACGCAACATGGTCCGTGATGCGCTGGACGCATTTGCCCGTTTCGACGCCGATCTGGCGTTGTCGGTGGCGCAGTACGACAAGATCATCGACCGCGAATACAAGACCGCCCTGCGTGAGCTGGCCACCTACATGATGGAAGACCCGCGCTCTATCTCGCGGGTCTTGAGCATCATTTGGGTGCTGCGTTCGCTGGAACGCATCGGCGACCACGCGCGCAACATCTCCGAATTGGTCATCTATCTGGTGCGCGGCACCGACGTGCGCCACATGGGCCTCAAGCGCATGAAAGAAGAAGTTGAAGGCACAAGCGGCGAAACCGCTAATGTTCCGGGCAATGCTGACGATAAGTAAGATTGCCTGAGAAAAGCGCCCGGCCCTTTGGCCGGGCGTTTTTGTTTGTGCTTTTCATAGACAGATTCGATTAAAAAGCAGCACCCGCGAACGAAAAGTCCCGGCGTGACTGAAGAGTTTTGGCAATGTGCCATCAGCCAGCGTTATGCTTGCCGGGATTTTAATAGGGGTGTTGGATGAGCAAGATCAGTGTGTTGGTCGTGGACGATGCTTCGTTCATTCGTGACCTGGTGAAAAAGTGTCTGCGTAATTACTTCCCGGGGATCCGCACCGAGGACGCCGTCAACGGTAAAAAGGCTCAGGCCATGCTGGCCAGGGAAGCCTTCGACCTGGTGCTGTGCGACTGGGAAATGCCGGAAATGTCCGGTCTCGAACTGCTGACCTGGTGCCGCGAGCAAGACAACCTCAAGACCATGCCGTTCGTTATGGTGACCAGCCGTGGCGACAAGGAAAACGTCGTGCAGGCGATTCAGGCCGGCGTTTCCGGCTACGTCAGCAAGCCGTTCACCAACGAGCAACTGCTGACCAAGGTCAAACAGGCACTGAACAAGGTCGGCAAGCTCGACACCTTGATGAACAGCGCGCCGACCAAGATGAACTCGGCATTCGGCAACGATTCCCTGAGTGCCTTGACCGGCGGCAAGCCTGCCGTGGTCGGCGGTGCTCCGGCAGCCGCTGCTGCGGTCAATCCGTTTGCCAAACCGGCTGCTGCCGCGCCAGCGCCCGCCGCTGCGCCATCGCGTGGTTTGCTCAACAGTCCACCGCTCAAGGCGCCAGCCGCCGCGTCGGCTCCGGCCAGTGGTCGTGGTCAGGGTCAGTTGCGCCTGCCAAGCGGTACTCAGCAATGCGTGATCAAGGCCCTGAGCATCAAGGAAGCGTTGCTGGTGGTTAAGCGCACCGAGACCCTGCCGCAGATCCTCGACAGCGCTGTGCTCGATCTGGAGCAGGGCGACAACGCCGAAATTGCCCGCCTCAACGGCTACCTGCACGCCGTCGTCGCGTTTGAGCCGAAACCGGACAGCGAATGGCTGCAACTGACCTTCCGCTTCGTCGACCAGGACGCGCAGAAGCTCGACTACATCTCCCGGCTGATCGCTCGCGGTACGGCGCAGAAGCACTTCGTTCCGGGCGCGTAATCGGCGTCTGTGAAAAGATCGCAGCCTTCGGCAGCTCCTACATTGGAATGCATTTTCCCTGTAGGAGC
This sequence comes from Pseudomonas sp. 43A, assembly GCF_013363935.1. Lineage (NCBI taxonomy): Bacteria > Pseudomonadati > Pseudomonadota > Gammaproteobacteria > Pseudomonadales > Pseudomonadaceae > Pseudomonas > Pseudomonas sp. 43A. The sequence goes on along the minus strand of NZ_CP054880.1, from coordinate 106,681 downwards.
TGCCGAAGGCTGCGATCTTTTGCTTTGTGCACTGGGCAAATTGAAACATCTGTCGACTAGCCTGGTCTGCTTCACCTGCTAGGCTCATTCCCAGGCCTCACTTCGACAGACTTTTGCCCATGCTCGCGCGCCTGCTGTTTTTCTGTGGTCTCTTCATGGCCTCCACCTCGGCTGTGGCCATGACCATTTACAAATCCACCGATGCCAACGGCGTGGTCTCGTACAGTGACCGCCCGAGCAAAGGTGCGCAGGTGTTTGTCTTTCAGGATCGGATGGTCGAGCGCCTGGAGCGGCAGGTGTACCTCGATATCAAGAAGCAGAAGGGCGTCGACGTAGTGTTCGTCCGCAACGATCTGTATGCCCCGGTTGAGGTGGCGCTGGCGTTTACCGGGTTGAGCAATGTGCGTGGCGCGCCGGCGCAAACCATCCGCCGGGTGCTGCCGGCGCGTAGCAATACTCGGTTGGCGTTGCTGACGGCGGTGTCGGGCAAACAGCCGCTGGTGTATACGCCGCAATTTCACTATTCCCTCGGCGACCCTGGCGGCACCGCTCAGGGCTATCGCTATCCGCTGCCATGGCGCGGCGGACCGTTTCGTCTGAGTCAGGGCGCCAATGGCCAATACAGCCACTACGGGCCGAAGAATCGCTATGCGATGGACATCGCCATGCCGGTGGGCACGCCGATCATTGCGGCGCGGGCGGGGGTAGTGGTGAAGACCGAGAACTCACAAACCGGGCGTGGCTCGGATGCGTCCGGCAATTTCGTGCGGGTGCTGCACGACGACGGCACCATGGGCGTGTACCTGCACCTCAAGCAAGGCTCGGTAAGCGTGCGCGAAGGACAAAGGGTGACCGTGGGCAGTCCGCTGGCGTTGTCAGGCAACACCGGCAACAGCAGCGGTCCGCACCTGCACTTTGTGGTGCAGCGCAATACCGGTGAGGGGCTGGTGTCGATCCCGTATCAGTTCAACCAGCCGCTGGGGGCGTTGCCCAACTTTGCGTTGGGCAAGCAATGATGTGCTGCACCTGCGGGCCCCTTCGCGAGCAGGCTCGCTCCCACCCTGGAATGCATTTCAACTGTGGGAGCGAGCCTGCTCGCGAAGGGCGCGGCGCGGTGCCGGATCAGCCCATCAATCCAGCATCAACACCTTCGCCAGCACAATCTTCGGCCCTTTCATCTTCTTGATGATGATGCGCAGGCCTTCGACTTCCAGCACTTCTTCCTCTTCCGGCACCCGTTTCAGGGTTTCATAAACCAGTCCGGCAAGGGTTTCCGCTTCAATGTGGTCAAGGTCGATACCCAGCAGGCGTTCAACCTTGAACAGCGGTGTGTCGCCACGCACCAAGAGTTTGCCCGGCTGATAGGCGAGGATGCCGCGCTCAGCCTTGCGGTGTTCGTCCTGAATGTCGCCGACCAGCACCTCCAGCACGTCTTCCATGGTCAGGTAGCCGATGATGTTGCCGTCAGCCTCCTCGACCACGGCGAAGTGCGAGCCACCCTTGCGGAACTGCTCCAGCAACTGCGACAGCGGCATATGGCGCGACACGCGCTCCAGCGGACGGGTCAGTTCAGCGAGGTTGAACGACTCGGGGATGTGGTCCAGCGCCGCCAGTTCCAGCAGCAGATCCTTGATGTGCAGCAGGCCGACGAACTCTTGGCGCTCGCTGTCGTACACCGGATAACGGCTGAACTTGTGGCGACGGAACATCGCGAGGATTTCTTTCAGCGGCGCGTTGAACTCGAGGGTGATCAGGTCTTCGCGGGAGTTGGCCCAGTCGACCACCTCCAGCTCGCCCATTTCCACCGCCGAGGCCAGAACACGCATACCCTGATCGCTCGGATCCTGGCCACGGCTGGAGTGCAGAATCAGTTTCAGTTCTTCACGGCTGTAATGGTGCTCATGGTGCGGGCCGGGTTCGCCCTGGCCGGCGATACGCAGAATCGCGTTGGCGCTGGCGTTGAGCAGGTAGATCGCCGGGTACATCGCCCAGTAGAACAGGTACAGCGGCACGGCCGTCCACAGCGACAGCAGCTCGGGTTTGCGGATCGCCCAGGATTTCGGGGCCAGTTCGCCGACCACGATGTGCAGGTACGAAATGATGAAGAACGCAGTGAAGAACGATACGCCCTTGACGATCTCTGGCGACTGCACGCCGACCGCGCTCAGCAGCGGTTCAAGAATATGCGCAAAGGCCGGCTCACCGACCCAGCCGAGGCCGAGGGAGGCGAGGGTGATACCGAGCTGACACGCCGAGAGGTACGCATCGAGCTGACTGTGTACGGTGCGCAGGATGTGTCCGCGCCAGCCGTTCTGATCAGCGATGGCCTCGACCCGAGTCGAGCGCAGTTTGACCATGGCGAATTCCGCCGCAACGAAAAAGCCGTTGAGCAAAACCAGGATCAGAGCAAAAAGGATCATGCCGAAATCGGCGAATATTGTTGCGAGGGACAAGCCAGGGGAAGGGTCCATGATGGAGTTTTGCGGGTTCCGTGTGATTCAAAAGAGGTAAAAGTCGCGCCTGAAAGGCAGGCACAAGTCAGCCAATGTAGCGGCTGACATGGCGATTGCCTAGTGCGACATTACTCAGCGGCGCTGATCGCCCGTGCGCTGGCCACTTGCGCCGGAGCAAAATGGCAGGTGAACGTGCTGCCGTGTCCGGGCACGCTGCTGATCTCCATGCGTGCGCGGTGGCGCAGCAACACGTGCTTGACGATGGCCAGGCCCAGGCCGGTGCCACCGGTGTTGGAGTTGCGGCTGGAGTCGACGCGGTAGAAACGTTCGGTCAGGCGTGGCAGGTGTTTGCTGTCGATGCCGATTCCGGAATCCTGCACGCTCAGATGCGCGCCCTGATCGTCGCCCCACCAGCGAATGCGGATGTTGCCCTCGGCCGGGGTGTACTTCACCGCGTTGAACACCAAATTGGAAAACGCACTGCGCAATTCCGCCTCGCTGCCCTTGAGCAGCAGGCTGGTGTCGGCTTCGAGGGTGATGCGCTGGTTCTTCGCGCCGGACAATTGCTGCGCATCGCTTTTGATCGATTGCAGCAGCGTGTCGACCTGCACCGGATGGTTGTCCGACGGGTAATCGGTGGCTTCGAGTTTCGCCAGCAACAACAAGTCGTTGAGCAGCGTCTGCATGCGCCCGCCCTGTTGTTGCATTTGCTGCAGGGCGCGGCTCCAGCGCGGATTTACTTCCTCGACGTTGTCGAGCAGGGTTTCCAGATAGCCGCAGATCACCGTCAGCGGCGTGCGCAACTCGTGGGAGACGTTGGCGATGAAGTCTTTGCGCATCTGTTCCAGCTGATGGATGCGCGTGACGTCGCGCACCAGCATCAAGTGTTCATTGTTACCGTAGCGGGTCAGGTACAGCTGAATGCGCACGCGATCGTTGGTTGGCGAGGGGATTTCCAGCGGCTCGGCGTAGCTGTCCTGCTCGAAATATTCCTTGAAGCGCGGATGGCGCACCAGGTTGGTCACCGGTTGGCCACTGTCTTGCGGGGTCTTGAGACCGAGCAGGGTTTCGGCGGCGCGGTTCCACCATTCCAGGTTGCCGTCGCTGTCGAGCATGATCACCGCGTCTTTCAGCGCGGCGGTGGATTCCTGCACCCGGTCGATCACCGCTTGCAGACGCCCGCGCACACGTTGGTCGCGGCGTTGCAGGTGATAGATGCTGTCGAACACTTCACCCCACAGGCCATAGCCATCGGGCGGTGCTTCGTCGGGTTGATGCTGGCGCAGCCACTCGTGCAGCCGAAGCAATTGCTTGAGCGTCCAGCCCAGATAAATCCCCAGACCTGCCGCGAGGCTCCAGCCGTAATAGCCGGTGATCAGGCCGATCACCAGGCAAGCGGTGACCAGCAGCAGCATGTGGCGAATCAGGGTGCCATGCCAGTTTTGATTCACGGGAAATACGGTCCTTGTCAGCGAGTCTGGCGGTCGGCTCAGGCCTTGGTGGAAAACCGGTAGCCGGTGCCGCGCACGGTTTGTACCAGATTTTCGTAGGCGTCGCCGAGGGCCTTGCGCAGGCGGCGGATGTGCACGTCGACGGTACGTTCTTCAACGTAGACGTTGCCGCCCCAGACCTGATCGAGCAACTGGCCACGGGTGTAGGCGCGCTCCTGGTGGGTCATGAAGAATTGCAGCAGACGGTATTCGGTCGGGCCCATTTCGGCGGGTTTGCCGTCGATGGTCACGCGGTGGCTGATCGGGTCGAGCAGCAGGCCACCGACTTCGATCGGCGCTTCGCCGTCGGTCGGGCCGGCGCGGCGCAGCACGGCTTTGAGACGGGCGACCAGTTCGCGCGGGGAAAACGGTTTGGTGATGTAGTCGTCGGCGCCGACTTCCAGGCCCTGGATCTTGTTGTCCTCTTCGCCCTTGGCGGTGAGCATGATGATCGGGATGTCCCCGGTCAGCTCGTCACGCTTGAGGCGGCGGGCCAGCTCGATGCCGGAGGTGCCCGGCAGCATCCAGTCGAGCAGGATCAGGTCCGGCTTGCGGTCGACGATGATGGCGTGCGCCTGCTGCGAGTTCTCTGCCTCGAGGCAGTCATAGCCGGCCATTTCCAACGCAACGGCGATCATTTCGCGAATGGGCGCTTCGTCGTCGACGATCAGAATGCTCCTGCCAACCATGCCTTAATCCTCTTGTCATTTAACTGTCTTGCGCCGCATTAGATAACGGAATTATTGCAGTCGTGTGACAGTATTTTAGTCCGGCAGCGATTGTGCAAATCCTGAACTAAGCTCTAAGTCCGAATCCTGACAACCACAAAAGAAGGTTTCCATGACTCAAATGACTGTTTCTTTCAAAGCACTGCTGATGGCTGCGGCTCTGACTCTGCCTGGATTTGCACTGGCTGCCGAGCCAGCCATGATGAAGGACGGCATGATGGTCGACCACAAAGGCATGACCGTTTACACGTTCGACAAGGACGCTGGCGGCAAGTCGATGTGCAACGGCGATTGCGCGAAAAACTGGCCGCCAATGATGGCGCCGGCGGGGGCCAAGGCAGAAGGTAAATGGACAGTCATCAAGCGTGATGACGGCATGATGCAGTACGCCTACGACGGCAAACCGCTGTACACCTTCATGAAGGATGAGAAGCCTGGAGAAATGAAGGGCGATGGTATGAAAGACGTCTGGCACGTCGTCCACGAATCGCAGAAATAATCTGGCCACCCTGTAGGAGTGAGCCTGCTCGCGATAGCGGTGTATCAGCTAGCGAAAATGCCGACTGATACACCGCTATCGCGAGCAGGCTCACTCCTGCATTGATTTGCGTTTAGCGCAATGCGTAATCCAGCACGATCCCGACGAAAATCGCCAACCCGGCCCAATGGTTATGCAAGAACGCCTTGAAACAACGCATGCGGTCGCGATCGCGGGTGTACCAGAACTCCCACGCATAACACCCGGCAGCCATCATCAAGCCAAGATGGAACCATACCCCCAGCTCGAACTTCGACCCCGCCAGCAACAAGCAGCCCAGCGACAGTCCCTGCAAGCTCAGGATGATCACCCGGTCCGCTTCGCCGAACAGAATCGCCGTGGATTTCACGCCAATCTTCAGGTCGTCGTCACGGTCGGTCATCGCGTAATAGGTGTCGTAACCTACTGTCCACAGCAGATTGGCGATCCACAGCAGCCACGCCGCCGCCGGCAACTCGCCGGTCTCGGCAGTGAATGCCATCGGCATGCCCCACGAGAACGCTGCGCCCAGCACCACTTGCGGGTAATAGGTGTAACGCTTCATGAACGGATAAGTGAAGGCCAGCGCCAGACCGCCCAGCGACAGCCAGATTGTCGGCGCATTGGTGCACAGCACCAGCAGAAAACTCACGCCCATCAACAGGGCGAAGAACACCAGCGCCTCTTTCGAACTGATCCTGCCGGCCGCCAACGGTCGTTGTGCGGTGCGTTTGACGTGGCCGTCGACCTTGCGATCGGCCCAGTCGTTGATCACGCAGCCACCGGCGCGGGTCAGGATCACGCCGAGGACGAAAATCACCACGTTGGCCAGCGACGGCGAGCCTTTGCCGGCAATCCACAGCGCCCACAGCGTCGGCCATAGCAGCAGGTAAATGCCGATCGGCTTGTCCATCCGGGTCAACTGAATGAAATCCCAGGCACGCGGGTTCAAGCGATTCAGGGACTTGAGCAGGCTCTGATACATCAGCAGTTCTCCGGATGGGCGCGGGCGGCGCTCCACAGGCTCGGCAGGAAGATTTCCGCGACCAGTACGCTCAGCGCGCCACGGTCGAAGCGCGACCGGCGCCCCCACAATTCCGGCGCTTTGGCCGCTGGTGGCAGCCATTGTTCAGGGTAGTGGCACACTTCGAGGGCGCGACGCTGGAACGCTTGATCGCAAAACAGCAGTTCGCCGAGCGAGCGGCTGCCCAGTTCGTCCATGTGCAAACCGTCGCCCTGCAAAGCGGTGCGCGAAGCGACGCTGCGGGCAAACACCCAGGCCTCGCCGTGGCCGCGCAAATACACCTCGCGCACCCAGCCTTCGCTGCCCTCGGCCAGATCCAGCGCGGCGCATTCGTCAGCGCGCAGGGTGTCCCAGCCTTCAAACAGGGGCGTGACGCTGAAGCCGTCATTGGATAGCCGGGTCAGTCGGCGGGTGAGGGAGCCTTCGTCGAACAACCAGTCGAGGGTCAACGAATCGGGGAGGGGCGTCAGTTGGCTTTGGGTCAGCCAGAGCGGGGCCGGGCAGGCATTTGAATGTCGCACAATGAGTCATTATTGGCCGCAAATGAGGCGGCGAGCTTACCATGGCGAGCTGCGATATTGATTGATCCGGGTCGCCGTTGCGCCGAACAGGCTTGCATCTGCCCGGCTCCATCAGTACAAAACGCCCTGAGCCGGATGGCAGCGCAATAACCATCGACCGTCCGCGCCTGCAATGAGCCTGAACTCTGAGGAAGTACCTGTATGAAAAAGTGGCAATGCATCGTCTGTGGCCTGATCTACAACGAAGCCGACGGCTGGCCGGATGACGGCATTGCGCCGGGCACCCTGTGGCAGGACGTGCCGGAAGACTGGCTGTGCCCGGACTGCGGCGTCGGCAAGATGGACTTCGAAATGATCGAAATCAACTAAGCAAAACAAAGGAGTAAGGCATGAGCGCACCTGTCGTCATCATCGGCACCGGCCTTGCGGGCTATAACCTGGCCCGCGAGTTTCGCAAGCTCGACAGCGAAACTCCGCTGCTGCTGATCACGGCTGATGACGGCCGCTCTTACTCCAAACCGATGCTCTCCACCGGTTTTGGCAAGAACAAAGACGCCGATGGCCTGAGCATGGCCGAACCGGGCGCCATGGCCGAGCAGTTGAAAGCCGAGGTGCGCACCCACACGCGTATCAGCGGCATCGATGCCGGCCATAAACGCCTGTGGATCGGCGAAGAAACGGTTTATTACCGTGATCTGATCCTCGCCTGGGGCGCGGAAACCGTGCGTGTGCCAATCGAAGGCGACGGAGCGGATCTGGTGTTCCCGATCAATGATCTTGAAGACTACGCACGTTTCCGTGCGGCAGCGGCCGGTAAGCGCCGCGTCTTGCTGCTGGGTGCCGGTCTGATTGGCTGCGAATTCGCCAATGACCTGATCCTCGGCGGCTACGAAGTGCAACTGGTGGCGCCGTGCGAACAGGTCATGCCGATGTTGCTGCACCCGGCCGCAGCGGCAGCCGTGCAGGCCGGACTGGAAAGCCTCGGTGCGAAATTTCATCTCGGCCCGGTACTGACCCGATTGCAGAAAGTTGCCGACGGCCTCGAAGCGCATCTGTCCGACGGCCAGGTCATTCCTTGCGACGTGGTGGTGTCGGCCATCGGCTTGCGCCCACGCATCGATCTGGCGGCGGCTGCCGGCGTGCAGGTCAATCGCGGTGTGGTGGTGGATCGCCATCTGAAAACCTCCCACGCTAACATCTACGCCTTGGGCGACTGTGCCGAAGTCGATGGGCTGAATCTGCTGTACGTGATGCCCCTCATGAGTTGTGCGCGTGCGCTGGCACAAACCCTCGCCGGTAACCCCACTGCCGTGAGCTACGGGCCGATGCCGATCACTGTGAAAACCCCGGTGTGCCCGCTGGTGGTTTCGCCGCCGCCACGCGGTAGCGAGGGCGTTTGGACCGTTGAAGGGCAGGGCGCCGACATCAAGGCCCTGTGTCACAGCGCCGACGGCCAATTGCTCGGCTACGCGCTGACCGGCGCGGCGGTGATGGAAAAACTCGCCCTGAACAAACAGCTTCCGGCCCTGCTGGCGTAAATACCGGTCGTTCTGTCGGAATCACCCCGCTTTTGCCCCTACAAAGGTCGCGGGGAGACTGGCGCCGCCGGTATCCGCGTGCCATTCTCACTCCCGTCTGCCGCAGAGTAGAGCCTGCGGCGCCTTGGGCGCTGTTCCAACGAGAACAGCACGGACATAACAACAAAAAACCGTCAAAGGGGCTTCACTAATGCGTAAACCAGAACTCGCCGCTGCAATCGCTGAAAAAGCAGATCTGACCAAAGAACAGGCCAACCGCGTACTCAACGCCGTTCTCGAAGAAATCACCGGCGCTCTGCACCGCAAGGACAGCGTGACGCTGGTCGGCTTCGGCACCTTCCTGCAACGCCACCGCGGCGCCCGCACCGGCAAAAACCCGCAGACCGGCGAACCGGTCAAAATCAAGGCCAGCAACACCGTTGCGTTCAAGCCAGGCAAATCGTTGAAAGACAGCGTTAATCCTTAATTGCGGCGGAACCCCTGAATAGCGGGGGAGCACCGTAATAAAAAATGGGTACACCGATTGCGGTCGGGTGCCCATTTTTTGTGGCTGGTGAATTCCGGCTCAGGCCGAGAAGAAATACCGCGTCAGGTGAAAGAAGATCGGTGCGGCGAAGCAGATCGAATCCATGCGGTCGAGCATGCCACCGTGGCCCTTGATCATCGTGCCCCAGTCTTTGGCGCTCAGGCTGCGTTTGATCGCCGACATGACCAGCCCACCGAGAAAGCCCATCACTACAATCACCAGTGACATCAGCAACGATTGCCAAAAACTGAACGGTGTCATCCAGAACATGCAGCCACCGATCAGCGTGGCCGACAGTCCGCCACCAATCAGCCCCTCAACGGTCTTCGACGGGCTCACCAGCGGCGCGACCTTGTGTTTGCCGAAGAGCTTGCCGAACACGTACTGCAGCACGTCGCTCATCTGCACCACGAACACCAGATAAAACAGCAGCAGGGCGTTCTGACCACTGAATCCCTGAAGATCGAGCAACAACAGGGCTGGTGCATGACTGATGCAGTAGATGCAGATCATCACGCCCCACTGGATTTTTGCCGTGCGCTCCAGAAAACCCTCGGTGTCCTGGCTCAACACGGCAATGGCCGGCAGCAAGAGGAAGGCATACACCGGCACCAGCAGTGTGAACATCGAATACCAATGGGTGCCGATCAGCAGGTATTGCAGCGGGATCAGTATGAAAAACGCCGAGAACAACGCGTTGTGGTCACCGCGCGCGGTGGGCGTCAGGGTGATGAACTCGCGCAGCGCAAATAACGAGATGAAGCCGAACAGCACCACCGTCGCATTCGGGCCGAGCAGCCAGGACACGAAGAAGATAATGACCATCCCCCACCACGCGTTGACACGCTGATTGAGGTTTTCGATAGTCGAGATCGAGCTTTCGCTCTTGGCCCGTTTGGCCAGTACTCGGCCAATAAGCGAAGCCACCGCCAGCAGTGCGGCGATGGCCGCAAAGAACCAGAGGAATTTGGTTTCCAGACTCATTTCGACAACCTCACGATGGCTTCACGCGCCCGTTCCAGAAAAACCTGCTTCTCTTCGCCGGCAATCCTTTGCAGTGGGTCGCCGATCCGGATCGTACAAATGATCGGCAGCGGCACATGCTTGCCTTTGGGCATCGAGCGATGCAGGTTTTCCAGGTAGATCGGTACCAGGTCGACATCGGGAAAGGTTTCGGCCAAGCGAAAAATCCCGGATTTGAACTCCCCCGGCAGCGCCTGAGTGGAGCGCGTACCCTCGGGGAAAATGATGATCGAGTGACCGGCGCGCACCACATCGAAGATCGGCTCCAGCACGTTGGTGCCAGGCGTCGGATTACGCTCGATCAATACCGCATTCAGGCCCTTCTGCGAGATGTAAGAGAGAAAGCGGTTCTTGCCCCAGTAATCGGCAGCGGCGACCGGTTTGACGTTCCGGCGAGCTTCCGGCGGCAACGCGGCGATGATCGCCAGCGTGTCCATGTGGCTAGTGTGGTTGGCGTAGTAGATACGCTGGCGCGTGAGGTCTGGCGGGCTTTCCCAGCGAGCGGTCACACCGATCAAGAAGCGCAGTACCGAAATCAGCGCATTACTGATCCACATGAGCGTTCCCCTTCAATTGTCTGGCAATGGCGAGTGTTCGCGTACCGCAGGTAACAACCGAGCCAATGGCAATAATCACCAGACCGATCAGCAAAGCGTAGTGGGTTGCGTAATAGCTGGCTTCTAACGCGTTCAACACCAGCGCGACCGTCATCACTGCCATCCGGTGCTGCTTGGCCATCGGCCCCATGAAGCTCTGCGTCAGACCGAGAGAGCCGCCGAATACCCGGACATACGCCGTCAGCGCGGCGGCCAGTGCAGCAAACCAGCCAAGATCGGATTGCCCAATGGCGTAACCCAGCCCAACGATCAGCAGACTGTCCGCAACACGATCGGGAAACTCGTTGTACAGGCTACCGATGGCGGATTGCTTACCGCCTTCGATGGCCACCATGCCGTCGAACAGGTTGCACAACAGGCGCAATTGAATGCCGATGATGCAGCAGATCGAACCCGCCACGCCGTTGTCGATGTTCAGGGTTATCGCGCCAAACAGCGCGAAGAGCATGCTGACGACAGAGATTTGATTAGGGGAAATATCGCGTTTGACCAACACATCCGTAATGCGCCTTGCCCAACCCGCCGAACGCGTCTTGATGGGCCTTCTGTTTTCTTCCATGTGCCAATGTCCGTATCAGTGCTGAATAGCGTTGTTTGTATTGTGACCGTCGACGGGGTTTAGCGCCTGACTATCTTTTGTTTGCCCACGGTTTTCAGATGATGCTCTGGCCTTGGGCAGGCGCAGCCCCAGGAAATAAGGCATGACAACGGAGGTCTGAGGCCTTTGACTGGTGAATTAGCAGTTGTCCAGCGTGCGGCAGTCATTGCTGCCGAAGTGCTGGGCAGACGTCGACTATTCGGTCATGCGAACTCTTAAACGCAACGTCTTATCCATGAGTTGTTCGAGTCCTAGCGTGCCCAAAACTTCGTCGTTTGTAGCCAGACCTTTGCATTCAAGTTCCTGTTTAAAGACTTTGCTTAATCGAGAGTCTGCGTACTTACAGTCGACTGACAGCAAGCTTTCGTCTGCTCCAACCTTTTCCATTTCTTCATCGGCCAAGTCATCAAGGTGTATCCATACTGAGCTCAGGCCAAGCTTTTCTGGATCCTCGGTCATATCCATGATCCAGAACTTAATTCCGCTCAGCAGCGAGAGACAGCCTCCAATGCTTGGGAGTAGTTTCACGTCGAATTTGGAGACCTGTGCAGTGGACTGTGAGGATTGGCTAAATTTCTTGACTCCAAGGTTGGGGTAGCGTGTGTAGTAGTCGGGTGCATAACAGTAATGCGGGGAAATTGGTTGGTAGTACGCCTCGGCGTTAACGCTAAAATTTGCAGGGACATCAATTTTCAGTACTGCAGATTTGGAAAACGAACTGCATGCAGTTGTTAATATTATGAAGCTGGTGAGTAACAAGGCACGAACCAGATGAGATGCAGTGGCGAAGTGCAGATTAGAAGTTAGCGAGAGCATCAGTGCTTCCTTGTTGACTAAACTGAGTCATACGAACGAATCAATATCCAGCTGAAACGGCGCGCCAACGGCATGCCCACCGGTCATTGCGGCGATAGTGGCATCGTGGTCCTCGGCGGCTGGCGGAATCACTGCCAGTTGTTCCTGAACGAGGTTTTCCGGGTGAGCGTTCCAGCGCAGCAGGTTTTCCTGCACCCACTCGGGCTGGTCGGCGTAGCTGCCGTAAACGTCGGCTTCGGTGACTCGCTGGCTGCGCAGGGCGACCAGGCGGTCATGGGTCATTTTGATTTTGTCTATTTCATTGTTGAGAACCGTGACCTTGTGGTTTCTTTCCTCGTGGCGGACATAGGCGCTGGGGTGAGCCTGGATCTCGCGCTCAACGGCACGCAGTTGCTTTCTGATATTTTCCAATGCGCCGCTGACCCATTCGAACTCCCGTGGCGTGACCAACGAGCGTTTGAGCTGCTGCGCCTCTTGCCAGCGGCGCAGGCTTGCCCAGCAGCCGGGGATGTAGCTGCCGACCATCGAGTGATCGCCTGCCGCGAAGAGCTGCTTTAGAAAAGAGCCGCGCTTGGGCAGGCCATTGATATTTCGCAAGGCTTCGGCACAGCCGTGATCGTTGATGATGCTGCAGCCCGGCTGCCAGAGAATGGATGACTGGTGTTCCTTGCCAAACACCACTGGCATGAAATGGCGCAGCGCGCCGTGATGGCCATAATCGTCACCGAAGAAGTTGGTCATTCCCCAGACAAGCAAGGCAAAACCGGCGGCCGGAGTAATAACCAGCACTGCGCCGTTGGCGATATACATTGGCTTTGGATTGGCGAAAGTGTTCATCCATGTGGCGGGTACGCTCGGAACCGGGTCGTTCTGATTGACGATGCGGTGGTGGATCAGCGGTTGGGCGCTATCGATGAAAGCGGTGTCGCCGGCGCGAGGGGCGCCGTAGGTGTAGAGCACGATGTCGGGGTCGAAACGCTTATCACGGCGCAGCATTTCGGACAGTATCAAAGCCACTGCACCGCCCAGGCTATGCCCGGTGATCAGCAGCTTTTGCCCGCTGTAGAACTTATCCAGATAGGTCACGATAAAGGGGTATGCCGCCAGAGCCCCACCGTAGAAACCTCGGTGTACTTTGCCTTCACCCTCTTCAAACGGAACCTGATAGGCATCGCCATCACGCAGGCCGTCGGGCCACATTTCACTGGTGCCGCGCACGCTGATGAGGATCAGCTCGTCGTGGTGGCAGATGAAGGCTTGGGTGTCGGTACTGTTGTCTTTGTTGCGGTCATCAAGAAAGTGCAGTTTGGCCGGATTTTCTTGCTCATCACCCAACGCCGGGTCATTCACTTCGGGGTAGAGTTGCGGGTCGAACGGAACCAGTTCCAGGCGTTTCGAATAAGGCACTTCTTCGTACAGCGGGTAGTACTTTTGCGTTTGCGCAGCATCGACTTGCCATAACTCATCAAACTGCGGCAGGGCATGGCCAAACCAGTTGCCGCTGCTGGGCTGCAAGGGGAAGCTCACACTGTCGGTCTTGACCGGTTGTGTGTTGGGCTCCTGTCCGAAGTCGGTGTAACTCAGGGTCGCCATCAGCGACAGTTGATAGAGGTTGAGTGCGCAGAACTCATTGCTCGTCGACAACATCGGGCGCAACGCCCTCATGGGGCGCACCTCGAGCACATGATGTTTGTTAGGCAGCAAGGCAATGCCTTTAAGTTTGGGTGGGGGCGGGGAAAAACCCAACTCCACCATACCCCGGTCTTCCTGACTGAAGATCGCGCTTGCCCCTTTATCCGGGACACTTGCATCAACCTGCGCAAAGGATCTGGTTTTGTGTGCGGATCGCATGAGTTTGTGAACCACCATATTTGGCGGATCACTTCGCTTTGCCATGGGCGGCAAGTGCGCTACATGCTTGACCAGTTCGCTCACTTCAACCTGGTAATAGGCAGCGTTTGCGGCAAGGTCTTTTGCAGGATTGGCTTGGGTGCGTACACCTGATTTGTTGAAGAAACGGGTTTTTTCGGCGCGCACCTGGAGTTCGGTGATGGGGAGGGGGTAGTGTTTCCTGCGAATCAACTCGCTGTAATCATCGTCTCTTCCTTGATATGAATGAGTGAGCTTAAGTAACACCGGCCCACAAAAATGGTTTTTCACATCTCCGGATCCCTTAGCGTCCAGTTTGCCCGTGTAAACGGTGTCCTCGTGATCAATGATTTCGTAGGTCAACCCGGCGTAGGGTTTGCCATCACCAAATTCGTCCACTAATTGAAAACTCGTCGAATGCCCGCGCCTTGGGCAGGCGTGGATGCTGCCTTGCATAAACTCTGCGACGTTCGGATCTAACGGTTCAATGCTCATGGGGTCTCATCCTTGTTTTCCGTGCAGCCGGGGTAAATGGTGCAGACGCGCTCGTCCACCATCCTGAAGGTGCTGAAGTCCTTGTGATTGCCATAACAAAAAGCATGTTGATCTTCGAAGCCTTTCCCCATGCAACGCTTCCATCCATTTGGCTGCTTTACCCATGTATCACCCATGTAGGGCTCTTCCTCGTCGGACAACTTGATCTTCAGCCTTACCGTTTTGCCCGATAGCTGAGTCAGCGTGTACGCCGTGGAAGGCCGACCTCTACCGACTTTGCCTTGTGCGTCCATTTTTTTGCAGGTGAGTATTTTTGTGATGTAGCGCTTTGGGCCAACCGTGCGGAACAGCCACTGGCACTCACCGAAAAACTCTCCGGTGTTGTCGTTCCCGAATGTACCCATCTGGCGCTCCAACAGCTCGGGGCGCACGGCAAACGAGGCGTAGTCATAGCCCAAATAGTCGCGCTTTTTATCTCTGCCAATGACGCCAATGATCTTGATCTCCACTTGATTCAGCACCAGCGGGCAGTTGCTCGCTGTTTTGTACAGCTCAATTTCCGCAGTGCTGACGTATTCCATATCGGGTTTATTGAAGCTGACCCAGAAATCCGGCTTTCCCGCGACTCTGCACGTTTCTCCTTCGAGGGGCAGGTAGATGGCTTTCAGTTCGTATTTGAAGTCACGCGGAAAGTCAGGAACAAAGGTGAATGTGTTTGGCTTGCTGACAGCTGAACAACCCAAGGTCAAAACAAGGCAAGTGCTCAATGTCAGGCACTGAAAGACTCGTTTGAAGTGGGGGAAATACACCCGCGAATGCGGTGTTTTTTGATCCGTCATGGGGTTTCGTCCTTGTTTTCAGTGCAGCCCGGATAAATAGTGCAGATCCGCTCATCCACCATCCTGAAGGTGCTGAAGTCCTTGTGATTGCCGTAGCAAAACGCGTACTGGTCTTCAAAGTTGTCGCCCATGCAGCGCTTCCATCCACCGGGCACTTTGCTCCAGGTATCTTCAATGGCGGGTTTTTCCTGTTCGGACAACTTGATCTTCAGCCTTACCGTTTTGCCCGATAGCTGAGTCAGCGTGTACGCCGTGGAAGGCCGACCTCTACCGACTTTGCCTTGTGCATCCATTTTTTTGCAGGTGAGTATTTTTGTGATGTAGCGCTTTCGGCCAACCGTGCGGAACAGCCACTGGCACTCACCGAAAAACTCTCCGGTGTTGTCATCGCTGAAACTACCCATTTGTCGCTCCAACAGCTCGGGACGCACGGCAAACGAGGCGTAGTCATAGCCCAAATAGTCGCGTTTTTTGTCTCTGCCAATGACGCCAATGATCTTGATCTCCACATGGTTCAGCGCCAGCGGGCAGTCGCTTACGGTTCTGTAAAGGGGGACTACGGAGGTGCCTTCGTATTTCATGTTGGTTTTGTTGAACCCAAGTTGAGTGTCTCTTCCACCCGGTACGGAACACGTTTGTCCCTTCGCGGGAACATAGGTGGCAGTCAGTTCGTATTTGAAGTCACGCGGAAAGTCAGGAACAAAGGTGAATGTGTTTGGCTTGCTGACAGCTGAACAACCCAAGGTCAAAACAAGGCAAGTGCTCAATGTCAGGCACTGAAAGACTCGTTTGAAGTGGGGGAAATACACCTGCGAATGCGGTGTTTTTTGATCCGTCATGGGGTCTCATCCTTGTTTTCCGTGCAGCCGGGGTAAATGGTGCAGACGCGCTCGTCCACCATCCTGAAGGTGCTGAAGTCCTTGTGATTGCCATAACAAAAAGCATGTTGATCTTCGAAGCCTTTCCCCATGCAACGCTTCCATCCATTTGGCTGCTTTACCCATGTATCACCCATGTAGGGCTCTTCCTCGTCGGACAACTTGATCTTCAGCCTTACGGTTATTCCCGCTAGCTGAGTCAGCGTGTACGCCGTGGAAGGACGGCTTCGCCCGACATTGCCCTGCGCATCCATTTTTTTGCAGGTCAGCAGTTTGATCAGGTAACGCTTCGGGCCCACCGTGCGAAAAGACCACATGCACTCACCGAAGAACTCAGCTGTCTCGTCATCTCTGAAACTACCCATTTGTCGCTCCAGCAACTCTGGACGCACTGCAAATGAGGCGTAGTCATAGCTGCTGTTACTTCGTCCGGGGCCAAAAACACCGATGACCTTGATCTCCACATGGTTCAGCGCCAGCGGGCAGTCGCTTACGGTTCTGTAAAGCGGGACTACGGAGGTGCCTTCGTATTTCATGTTGGTTTTGTTGAACCCAAGTTGAGTGTCTCTTCCACCCGGTACGGAACACGTTTGTCCCTTCGCGGGAACATAGGTGGCCGTCAGGTCGTACTTGAAGTTGGGTGGAAAGTCGGGGACAAAGGTAAACGTGTTCGGCGTACCAACCGTAGAGCAACCCAGGGTCAATGCAGTGCAACTGCCAAGTGCCAGATATTGAAATGCACGTCTCATAGGGGGCCGCTCTCCTGCCAATACAGTACCTGCTGATACACCCGCTCAAAGTGCACCGCCGAGTCTTCTCCGGGTTTGGGCAACCATGACTTGGGCGGCACATACCCCGGTAGCTGAAGACTTTGGGTCAGCAAAAAGTGCACTTGCTCCGGTTGCTGCCAGCCCCACAGGTGCGTCAGCTGAATCTCTCCCCACAGCCAGTCATCGATGTCGAGTTGCTCCGCTAGCTGGGCCATCGCTTCAGTGTGCTCACCCACCAGATAGCGTCGGGCGTTGTCGAACAGCACGTTTGCGTAAATCAGCTCCGGTATGGGCGTCTGCAGCCATGGCGGGTCGATGGGCAGCGGGTGTTCGCCGGGGTCCGGGTTGTCGGCGACGTTCCATTGCCCGGCATGCCAGTAACAGATGCTGCTGACCGGCCCGAGCAACGCTGCGTATTGCTCGGGTTGCAGATGCGCCAGCGCGCGTCCGAGCACGCGGTTGTCATGCACGCGATACACCGCCAGGTTGGGGCGTTCACCGGTCACCACGCGCTCGCGCCAATGGCTTGCCAGATCATCCAGAGCGACATGCTCGGCGCTGGCCAGCCAACCCCAATGGCGATCGGGTGTGTCGAGCAATGACAGGATGACGGGGTGGCGCGCCGTGTCGATCTGCAAAAGCAGCGGGCCGGTTTGCGCCAATGACTCAGCCGCCGTGCCCGCGTACAAATGACGAAATCGCTCAGTGCCGAGGTCGGCGGCCAGCGCCGTGCGTGCTTCGCTCTGACCGTCGGAGTCGAGCATCAGAAACAGATCACGTCCGCTGCGGGACTGCTCGTGCAGCCATAGTTCGACCCGGTTCATGCGACTTCTCCCAGGCCGCACTGCCCAGCCGCACAGGCTTCGCACAGCGGGCAATAATCCGCCGCTTGCT
The DNA here is from genome assembly GCF_013363935.1 of Pseudomonas sp. 43A. Taxonomy (NCBI): domain Bacteria; kingdom Pseudomonadati; phylum Pseudomonadota; class Gammaproteobacteria; order Pseudomonadales; family Pseudomonadaceae; genus Pseudomonas; species Pseudomonas sp. 43A. Next base: position 89,085 of record NZ_CP054880.1, on the reverse strand, counting down.
GGCGAGCACTGTTGACGATCGACAGCGGTGTGGCACTGACAGGAGGGGCGATGCCGCCCACTGCCTGCAGCGGCTGGAGTGGCTCGATGCCCGCCAACGGCGCACCGCCCTCGACGATGGGCACGCTGCTGAAAATCCCGCCGGCGTTGATGACAATGTGGTGTCCGCCCGCCGACAGCGTCAGGCTCATGCCAGCGTCGATCACCACGTTGCTTGCGGTGACATGCGCCTGCTGGCCGGCCTGAATTACCAACGCTCCCACCGATTGACTGCTGATGCCGCTAACCGTGAGCAGGTCATCGGCGTTGACCTGCGTACTGCGCACACCTTGGTGGGTGCGCAACGTCTTGCCCTCGATCAGGCTGGTACTGTCATTGCCAATTTGCTCGAAGCGGTCGCGGGTAATCAGGCTGTAGCTGTCGTTAAGGATCAGTTGTTCCAGATCGCGCTGAGCCCGCAGGTAGATTTTTTCCTGGCCAGCACGGTCTTCGATCGACAACTCGTTGTAACCGCCATTGCGCGGTGAGCTTTGAGTGCGCAAGACCGTTCTGGTCTCGTTGGCTGGCAATGCATAGGCGGCGGATGTGACCTTGTTGGGCACGCACCCGGTGATCAGCGGTTGATCCGGGTCACCCTCCTGAAAGGTCACTACCACTTCCATGCCGATGCGCGGAATGGTCATCGCCCCGAAACCTTCCCCGGCCCAGCTGGAGGCAACGCGTATCCAGCAACTGCTTTTCTCGCTATTGAGTTCTGCCCGGTCCCATGGAAACTCGACGCGAACCCTGCCGTATTCGTCGCAGAACGTCTCTCTTCCGGGAGGCCCGGTGACTCGCGCGGTCTGGCAAACCAGCACAGGTCTTGGCGCTGGCAGTGGCGGGCGGTAAAGCACATCGGCCGGGATGGCCTTGAAGGTATTGCGATAACCTTGAGTGAAGCCATCAGCCGTTTTGTCATCGCTGCTGAAAGCCTCTTCCAGCACTTGGGGCTGCTTGCCTTCATGAGTGATGTTCAGCAGCAACCACATCTCGTTGCAGTCCGGTCGCGGATGTTCGGTCAGGTCGAAAAGGTGACCGCTGCGCAATATCGCTTGATTGCTCTTGCCCTCAATCCATTGATAGTCGCTGCGGTGCCGCTCCAGTGCTTGGCGCGCCTGCTGCTTGCCGTGTTTCTCGGACGTCATGAGCAGCGGATAACGATAGTCTTCAAGTTCGGGCGTGAATTCGGCGGTGAAGCGACTCTCCAGCAACAGGCTCGGGCGTTTCAGGTCATAGTCGCGGCGGGTGACCGTGCTGGTGCGAGTGTTGAAGCCCATGGTGAGGTGATTGACCACCGGATGTTCTGCAACCATGCCGCTGTCAGGCTGAAAAGCGGTCGCTCCCAATTTTGGGAAAAACACCTGACTGTCGCTGAACACCAGCAAATGCCTGTCGACCGAGTGCTGGTGATGCCACGCGATGCCGTCCTCGGCGCACAGGCGCTGGATAAAACGGAAGTCGTCCTCGCCGTATTGCGTACAGTACTCACGCACCGGACTGGTGGTGACATTGAAGGTGAAGTCATCGGGCTGAATGCCCTGCCGTTGCAGAACCTGCGCAACAATTTGTGGCACCGTCAGGTTCTGAAAAATCCGTTGGTCGCGACTGAATCGCAGATAGTGCAGCGCGGGCACCAGTGTGAGCTCATAGCGAGTCAGGCGTTTGCCGGACTCCGCCAGCATTACGTTTTCGATGCGCCCGTGAATGCCTTCCTGATTGGCGCCGAATTGCAGGAATGCAGGTCGGCTTAGCAACGCTTCGAGATCGACATCAGTCCGCTCGCTCACCAGTGCGACACGGATGGCATACAGCTGACTGATGGCTTCAGCGCCGTTAAACGAAAGCACCTTGAAGTCGTGACGAAAAGCAGGAATCTGCAGGGTAAAAGGCGCGCAACTGCCCGTGCTGAACATACGCTTGTCCTTAAGCAAAGTGAGTCGATGCGCGGTGTTCGATCGTCCCTGATCGCCACGCATAAAAAATTTGCCAAGGCACGCTAGCGGCGTGGGAAATGAATTGATGTAAGAAGTGTCTCTGTCATCTGTCGGAGACTTCTGGGTTGTAAAACGTTGTATGAATTGAAGGAAAGGGCTGTAGGAGACTACTTCGGTATTTATTGAGTTAGCACGAATGTGCAGTGTTTCGGGGCTGTGAAAGTTTCACAAAAATACTTTGCCATCAAATTGATGGCACTTTTTCTTTTCGTCATTGTCCGCGCTAAATTGTTCAAAGAGGCCGATACATTTTAGGAAGAGTCCTACTTCTATTTTTTTCAAGAGTTGTCATGCTTGCCGCCGTGTATTGGGACGGGCGCAAGGCAGGATGCCCACTCAGTGGGTCTGAGCGCTCTAGCTCAGGGTTTTGGCAGGAGGCAGGGAAATGTGGCGAATATAAATGACTATCAGGGATTCCCTTGCAACATATAGGGCGATCTCCTACAGGCCTCAATGAACACTTCGTCTTGTTGTTTAATCAGATGCTTGCTAGTGGCCATCATAGTGATTACGATGCGCCCACTTGAAAGAGCACATCTCAATTGGATGAGTCGCTTCACCGCTCTTCGATACTGTCCCGCGCCGCGGTAACTCCAACAGGCGCCTGACTGTAATCCTTAATAAAGGCCATGGATGTCCTACTCAAGCAAACTTTCCGCCCATTACCTCGAACTCGCTAAAGTCTCTGTTTCCAAAGAGAATTTCGCGGGCGAAGACGTTCGTTTTTCGAGCGAATTCGAGGCGCTGGAAAGTGAGCTGGCCAAAGCCTCGTCGATGCATGAAAGCGGGCAGATCGACTGGCTGAAAATTCGCGAAAACAGCGAAAATCTGCTGCGTACCCAATCCAAGGATCTGCGTGTCGGCGCTTGGCTGACCTGGTCGCTGTACCAGCGCGAATCCTTCCCCGGCCTGCTTGCCGGCCTCGGTCTGCTGCACCATCTGTCGGAAAACAACTGGGCCGACGTTCACCCGCTCAAACCCCGCACCCGTGCCGCCGCCATCGGCTGGCTGGTGCCGCGTCTCGAGCAGGTCATCACCGAAAACATTGCGATCAAAGAGCAGTTGCCGATGTTCCGGCAGCTCTCCGAGCACCTGTCCGGGCTCGAGGCGGCGTGTGCTGAGCATCTGGGCGATGATTCGCCGCTGTTGCTGCCGATCTCTCGTCGCCTGAAAACCATGATCCAGCGCGCGGCCGACAATCAGCCGGCCCCCGGTGTGGTCGGCGCGGCGGTGGCGCAGGTCAAGCAGGCGGCGAGCCAGTTGCTCACACCCGGCGCTCCGATCGATAACGAACGAGACGCGCACAAAGCTCTGCGCGCCCAGCAGGAAAGTGCCCGCCCGTTGTGCGCCTGGTGGCTCAAGCAGAAAGCCACCGACCTGCGTGCCCTGCGCCTGAACCGCACGTTGTTGTGGATGACCATCGACGCGGTGCCGGAGCGCAACGCCGAGCAGATCACCGTGCTGCGCGGTTTGCCGCTGGAAAAGCTCAAGCTCTATCAGGACCGTTTCGATCAGGGTAAATACGCTGACCTGCTGGTGGAGCTGGAGGCGAGCCTGGCGAAGGCGCCGTTCTGGTTCGATGGCCAGAGGATGGTCTGGGAGTGTCTCCAGAACCTCAACGCCGAGCTGGCAATGCGCGAAGTGGAAATCCACTTCGCGCTTTTGGTTCAACGGCTGCCCGGCATTGTCGAGTTGCGCTTCCATGACGGCGCGCCGTTTGCCGATCCGTCCACCCGGGCGTGGATCGCCGCCAACGTCATGCCGCACCTGCAAAGCGCCAGCGCGCCGCGCAAGGTCGAAAGCGAAAACGTCGAAACCCAGCCGGCCTGGGAAAAGGCCCTCGAAGAAGTCCTGCCGCTGCTGCGCAAGGAAGGCCTGAAGCCGGCCGTGCAGACGCTCAAGCAAGGTTTGCAGTCGGCCCACGGCGGACGCGAACGTTTCTTCTGGCAGTTCGCCCTCGCGCGCCTGTGCTTCATGGCCAAGAAATACGAACTGGCCAAGAACCAGCTGGAAACCCTCGATCAGACATTACAGGACTCAGGCCTGCACGCCTGGGAGCCCGATCTTGCATTGGAAGTGCTGCATTTACTGCATAGCTGCTGCGAGTTGTTGCCGCAGAACCATGCCGTACGTGAACGCAAGGAAGAGATTTATCGCAGGCTGTGCCACCTCGACCTCGAAGTGGTACTCGAATAGGCCCCAGGGCCACAACCGCAAGGAGAAAAGCCATGGCCAAAGAAGGCTCGGTAGCCCCCAAGGAACGCATCAACGTCACCTTCAAACCCGCCACCGGCGGTGCTCAGGAAGAGATTGAACTGCCGCTGAAGCTGCTGGCAATCGGTGACTACACCCACCGCAAGGACGATCGCAAAATCGAAGATCGCAAGCCGATCAGCATCGACAAGATGACCTTCGACGAAGTGTTGGCCAAGCAAGAACTGGGTCTGACGCTGAGCGTGCCGAACCGTCTGCAGGAAGATGGCGAGGCCGACGAGCTGGCTGTGCAACTGCGCGTCAATTCGATGAAGGACTTCAACCCGGCCAGCCTGGTCGAGCAAGTGCCTGAGCTGAAAAAACTGATGGAACTGCGCGATGCGCTGGTGGCCCTCAAAGGCCCGCTGGGTAACGCACCTGCGTTCCGTAAAGCGATCGAAGGCGTGCTCGCCGACGACGAATCCCGCGGTCGCGTACTCGGTGAGCTGGGCCTGAACGCCGCAGCCCCGGACGCCTGAGACTCCAGCCAAGGAAGCCAACACAATGAGCACTAGCGCAGCACAAGAGAAGAGCGCCGGCAACGGCGAGTACAGCATTCTCGACAGCATCATCGCCGAAACCCGTCTGACTCCGGACGACGAAGCCTACGACATCGCCAAGCGCGGTGTGTCGGCGTTCATCGAAGAACTGCTCAAGCCGCAGAACAACGGTGAGCCGGTCAAGAAGGCCATGGTTGATCGCATGATCGCCGAGATCGATGCCAAGCTCAGCCGTCAGATGGACGAAATCCTGCACCACCCGGACTTCCAGGCTCTGGAATCGTCGTGGCGTGGTCTGCAGTTGCTGGTCGACCGCACCAACTTCCGCGAAAACATCAAGATCGAAATCCTCAACGTCTCGAAAGAAGACCTGCTGGACGATTTCGAAGATTCGCCGGAAGTCATGCAGTCGGGCCTGTACAAGCACATCTACACCGCTGAATACGGCCAGTTCGGTGGTCAGCCTGTGGGCGCGATCATCGCTAACTACTACATGTCGCCAAGCTCGCCAGACGTGAAGCTGATGCAGTACGTGGCCAGCGTTTCGTGCATGTCGCACGCGCCGTTCATCGCTGCTGCCGGCCCGAAATTCTTCGGTCTGGAAAGCTTCACCGGCCTGCCGGATCTGAAAGATCTGAAAGACCACTTCGAAGGCCCGCAATTCGCCAAATGGCAGAGCTTCCGTACCTCGGAAGACTCCCGCTACGTTGGTCTGACCGTGCCGCGTTTCCTGCTGCGTAACCCGTACGATCCGGAAGAAAACCCGGTCAAATCGTTCGTGTACAAGGAAACCGTTGCCAACAGCCACGAGCACTACCTGTGGGGCAACACCGCTTACGCATTCGGCACCAAGCTGACCGACAGCTTCGCCAAATTCCGCTGGTGCCCGAACATCATCGGCCCGCAGAGCGGTGGCGCGGTTGAAGACCTGCCGTTGCACCACTTCGAAAGCATGGGCGAAATCGAAACCAAGATTCCTACTGAAGTTCTGGTTTCCGACCGTCGTGAATACGAACTGGCCGAGGAAGGCTTCATCTCCCTGACCATGCGTAAAGGCTCCGACAACGCGGCGTTCTTCTCCGCCAGCTCGGTGCAGAAGCCGAAGTTCTTCGGCATCAGCGCAGAAGGCAAGGCTGCAGAGCTGAACTACAAGCTCGGCACCCAACTGCCGTACATGATGATCGTCAATCGCCTGGCTCACTACTTGAAAGTGTTGCAGCGCGAGCAACTCGGTTCGTGGAAAGAGCGTACCGACCTCGAGCTGGAACTGAACAAGTGGATCCGTCAGTACGTTGCCGACCAGGAAAACCCGAGCGCCGAAGTGCGTGGCCGTCGTCCGCTGCGCGCTGCGCAAGTGATCGTCAGCGACGTTGAAGGCGAGCCGGGCTGGTACCGCGTGAGCTTGAACGTGCGTCCGCACTTCAAGTACATGGGTGCCGATTTCACCCTGTCGCTGGTTGGCAAGCTGGACAAAGAGTAAGAGCGACTCATGGACGGATACGGCAGCCTGTTCGAACGCCTCAACGGCGACGCGCAACTACGCAAGGGCAACAGCCTTGAGGCTTGTGCCATGGCGTCAGTGGCTGCCCATCTGGCCAAAATGCTCAGCACCCGGGCCGGCAGCGTGCAAACGCTGGCCGACTACGGGTTGCCCGATCTCAATGACATGCGTCTGAGCCTGCACGACTCCCTGAGTCAGGCCCGTCTGGCCATCGAAAACTTCATCGAAGCCTACGAGCCGCGCCTGAGCAATGTGCGTGTCATTTCCCTGCCGCGTGACCACGATCAGCTTCGCCTCGCCTTCAGCATCGAAGGCCTGCTGGAAGTTGAAGGGTTCAAGCGTCAGGTCAGTTTTTCCGCGCGCCTGGATGGCAGCGGACAAGTGAAGGTCACCTAAGGAGATCCCCGATGTCTGGCAAACCAGCAGCACGCGTATCCGACCCCACCGCTTGCCCACTTCCAGGCCACGGTACCAACCCGATCGCCGCCGGTTCCGGCGACGTGTTCTTCGACGGCCTCGCGGCCGCCCGCCAAGGCGATGCCTCGGCGTGTGGTGGTGCGATGGTCGGCGATCTTGCGACGACCGTGTTGATCAACGGCAAAGCGGCCGCGACCGTGGGTTCGGTTGGTATTCACGGCAACAAGGTCACGGCAGGTTCCGGGACGGTGATTATCGGCAATTCGCCAGGGTCGAGCTGATGACTAAGAAACACCTGAGTGGCGTTGTTCGTTCATGGACAGTCGATAGCGGGGCGTTCTGTCCATGACGCACATGTTCGGGTCGGCTCGATGAAACTCAGAGCCTGGCAATGTCTCATCGCTTTTCTCAGCTCGGTCGGTTTGCTGGCGATTCTGGTCGGCTTCGCGCTGCTGTTGCGGATGGAAAGCTCGACCGAACCAAAGCTGTTCGCTCATCCCCACGCGTTGTGGATTGGCGCCGAGGATGGTGGGGTATTCGTCGAGATTACCAAGCACGAAGCGCCGGACTATTACGTGGAAATTCGTCACGACAATGGTGGGATGTGGACTGAAGGCTGGGTTCGATATGGCACCAGGGACAGCCATCCACTCAGCGCTGCGGCAATTGGTGGCTACGGCGGTGAAGAGCTCTATGTCTATACGGGTGTCGCGATCACGCCGCAAAAACAGGGAGTTGCGCAGCGATGAATAAATACGTGCCAGCGACCCCGGGGCAGGAGACGGACGCATGACCGACTCAGGTCGCTTCGCAATGATTTGGCTGCAGCGCTTGCTACTCGTGGTGGGAGCGTTCGCTTGCATGCTCTATTTTGCTGCGCACGCGCTTTCCAACGCTTTTATGTTGCTGATGGACCGCGAAAATTTTATCCCTGCGCAGTCGTCCATCTGGACATTCGAACCTTACGAAATCAATCAAGGTTCTTCGTCTTACTGGCTCTACGGTGAGGACAGGGACAACTATTACTTTTTTGCGTACGTCCCTGAACATTCATATCGCGTGATCGCGAAAGACAATGGGTGCGCAGGCTTCGACAAGCGCGATGTCCGCACATGGTGCATGGATCACGCTGTGGAGGTTCGCCGATGACCGACTCATCAAGCGAGATGCTCATGCTCAGTCGTGCGCAACTGAGCTTCTTCATGGCTGCATTGTGGTGGCCATTGCTGGCGGTGTTGGCGATCAGTTCCTATGACCTGTGGAGTGGCGAGTATTCAACACCCGAGTCGTCCGGGATTTATTGGCAGTACCTGTTGTGGTGGGGAATTCCCGGGCTTCTGGGTTTCTCGCTGTGGATGTCCCGATCGGCGCAGCGCCGCAACGAGCAGCAGGCATTGCGGATGGTTTGGTGGGCGCCGGTGAAGTTCATCCCGTTCTACGCCGTGCCATGGATGCTGTATGGCCTGCTCAGTCTGGTCGTCGGTCAGCTCAGTGATGCCTACATGGCGTACGGCTGGATCTCGATTGTGCCGTTCCTGCTGATTGGCGGTTATGTCTGCGCCGGCGTAACGGTCGCGCTCTACAGGATATTTTTTTGATGCGTTCCACTAGCAGGCAGGTAACCCGTGTCGTTTAACCACTACTACCAAAGCGAACTCACCGCACTGCGCCAACTCGGTCGCCGTTTCGCCGAGCGTAGTCCGGCGTTGGCGCCGTATCTGGGGCAGGCCGGGCGGGATCCGGACGTGGAGCGGTTGCTCGAAGGCTTTGCGTTTCTGACCGGGCGGCTGCGCCAGAAGCTCGATGACGAGCTGCCGGAACTCAGCCATTCGCTGATGCAGTTGCTGTGGCCGAACTACATGCGCCCGCTGCCGGCGTTCAGCATTTTGCAGTTCGATCCGCTCAAGCGTTCCGGGCCTGCGTTGCGCGTCGAGCGCGATACGCCGATCGAAAGCAAACCGATCGAAGACGTGCGTTGTCGCTTCCGTACTTGCTATCCGACCGAAGTCTTGCCGCTGGATCTGGCCGCGCTGAATTACTCGGTGAAGGGCGACGGCTCGCTGCTCAGCCTGCGTCTGGAAATGAGTGCCGACGGCCACCTCGGTGAACTGGAACTGAGCAAACTGCGTCTGCATTTTGCCGGTGAGCGCTACATCAGCCAGATGCTCTACCTGAGTCTGCTGCGCAACCTTGAAGGCATCGAGCTGATCCCGCTCGACGGTGCCGGCAAACCGATTGATGGCGTCAGCGGCAAGCCGATGGCGTTCAAGATTCCCGGTGATCGGGTCAAACCGGTGGGCTTTGCCGAAGAAGAGGCGTTGATCCCGTATCCGCTGAACACCTTCCGCGGCTATCGCTACCTGCAGGAATATTTCGCCTTCCAGGACAAGTTCCTGTTCGTCGACGTCAACGGTCTGGACATCATCAACGCGCTGCCGGAAGACACCCTCAAGCAGATGCGTGGCCTCGAACTGCGCTTCGATATCCGCAAGAGCGGCATCATGCGCATGCGGCCGACCCTGGATAACGTCAAGCTGTTCTGCACGCCGATTGCCAACCTGTTCGCCCACGACGCGCTGCCGATCCGCCTCGACGGCAAGCAGGACGAATACCTGTTGCTGCCGGCGGAATACGATCTGGAAAACTGCGGCGTGTTCTCGGTGGAAACCGTGACTGGCTGGAAGCCCGGCGGTCTCGGTTATCAGGAATACGTGCCGTTCGAATCCTTCGAGCATGACCCGAGTTTCGACGTGCCCAACAGCCGTCCGCACTACAGCATCCGCCAGCGTTCGTCCTTGCTGCACGACGGCCTCGACACCTACCTGAGCTTCGGTATTCGCCATACCGAAGCCCACGAAACCCTGTCGATCGAGCTGATGTGCACCAACCAGAACCTGCCGCGCAAGCTCAAGCTCGGCGACATCTGCATGGCCAGTGAAGAGACGCCGGAGTTCTTGAGCTTCCGCAACATTACCCCGGCCACTTCCAGCTTCGCGCCGCCGCTGAACCGAGACTTCCTGTGGAAGCTGATCAGCAACATGTCGCTTAACTATCTGTCGCTGGCCGACGTCAATGCGTTGAAGGTGATTCTCGAAACCTATGACCTGCCGCGCTACTACGACCAGCACGCGGAGAAGGTCAGCAAACGCCTGCTCGGCGGCCTCAAGCACATCAAGCATCACCACGTTGACCGCTTGCACCGTGGGCTGCCGGTGCGCGGTTTGCGCACCGAACTGACCATCGACCCGGAAGGGTACATCGGCGAAGGCGACCTGTTCGTTTTCGCTTCGGTTCTTAACGAGTTTTTCGCGCTTTACGCCAGTCTCAATTCATTCCATGAACTGCGCGTAAAAAGCACACAGGGAGAGGTGTACCAATGGACACCACGTATGGGCCTGCAGCCCCTGCTTTAAGCGGGCTGACCAAGGTAATACGCGAGTACTCGCTGTTTCAGGCCGTGCTGCTGGTGATCGACCGGCTGCGCGAAGCACACCCGCACCTGAGCGAAGACGATCTGTACGACCACGTGGAGTTCCAGGCCAACCCGAGCCTCGGTTTTCCGCGCAGCGACGTCGATCGCGTCGAGTTTTTCGAAGAGCACGGGCAGATGCGCGCGCGCATGCGTTTCAACCTGATCGGCCTGGTCGGCTCGGGTTCGCCGTTGCCAGCGTTCTATGGCGAACAGGCCCTGGGCGACAGCGAAGACGGCAACCCGACGCGCAATTTCCTCGACCTGTTCCACCATCGCCTGCAACGGCTGATGCTGCCGATCTGGCGCAAGTACCGCTACCGCGCGAGCTTCCAGAGCGGGGCGATTGACCCGTTCTCCTCGCAGCTGTTTGCCCTGATCGGCCTCGGTGGCGAAGAGATCCGCAAGGCCAAGGAACTCAACTGGAAACGTCTGCTGCCGTACCTCGGCTTGCTCAGCTTGCGTGCGCACTCGGCGGCGTTGATCGAAGCCGTGCTGCGTTACTACTTCAAGCACGAAGACCTGGTCATCGAGCAGTGCATCGAGCGCCGCGTGGAAATTCTCGAAGAGCAGCGCAATCGTTTGGGCCGCGCCAACAGCCTGCTCGGCGAAGACCTCGTGCTCGGCGAACACGTGCGCGACCGCAGCGGCAAATTCCGCATTCACATCACTGAACTCGACTGGCAGCGATTCCATGAATTCCTGCCGATCGGTTTTGGTTACCAGCCGCTCTGCGCGCTGGTGCGGTTCACCTTGCGTGACCCGCTCGATTACGACATCCGCCTGGTGTTGCGCCAGGAAGAAATCCGCGAACTGCGCATCGGTGAGCAGAACGCCTGTCGCCTCGGTTGGACCAGTTGGCTGGGCCGCGAAAAAGCGGACGGCGTGGTGACCCTGGGCAGCAAAATTCATTAAGGACGTGAGCCATGATCAACGTAGACCTGCAACAACTTATCCAGGCGCTGGACGCCGAAACCCGTCGTGATCTGGAACGTTCCGCCGAGCGTTGCGTGGCCCGAGGTGGCAGCAAGATCCTCGTCGAAGATTTGATGCTCGGCCTTCTCGAGCGTCCGAATGGCTTGTTGTCGCGCGCACTGCAGGACGCAGACGTCGACGCCGGTGAACTCAGCGCCGCGCTGCAATCGCGCGTCGAACACAGCGCTTCGCGTAACCCGGTGTTCGCCCCGGAACTGGTGCAGTGGCTGCAAGATGCGCTGCTGGTAGCCAACCTCGAACTGGGCCAGACCCAGGTTGAAGACGCCGCGTTGATCCTCGCCCTGCTACGCAATCCGATGCGCTACGCCGGCAGCCGTTATCAGCCGCTGCTCGCCAAGCTGAACATCGATCGCCTGAAGGAATTTGCCCTGTCGCAAAAAGAGCAACCAGCGGCCAATGGCAAGCCGGCCGCCCAGGGCGAATCGCTGTTGCAGCGCTTCACCCACAACCTGACCCAGCAGGCCCGCGACGGCAAACTGGACCCGGTGCTGTGCCGTGACGGCGCGATCCGGCAGATGGTCGACATCCTCGCCCGTCGCCGCAAGAACAACCCGATCGTCGTCGGTGAGGCCGGTGTCGGCAAGACCGCCATCGTCGAAGGTCTGGCCTCGCGCATCGCCGCCGGTGAAGTACCGCAAGTGCTCAAAGGCGTTGAGCTGCTGTCGCTGGACATGGGCCTGCTGCAGGCCGGCGCCAGCGTCAAAGGTGAGTTCGAGCGTCGTCTCAAAGGCGTGATCGACGAAGTCAAAGCCTCGCCGAAACCGATCATTCTGTTCATCGACGAAGCCCACACCCTGATCGGCGCAGGCGGCAATGCCGGCGGTTCCGACGCGGCCAACCTGCTGAAACCGGCGCTGGCCCGTGGCGAACTGCGCACCATCGCCGCGACCACCTGGGCCGAGTACAAGAAATACTTCGAGAAAGACCCGGCGCTGGCCCGTCGCTTCCAACCGGTGCAACTGCACGAACCGACCGTCAGCGAAGCGGTGACCATCCTCCGTGGTCTGGCCCAGGTTTACGAGAAAAGCCACGGCATCTACCTGCGTGATGACGCGGTGGTCTCGGCTGCTGAACTGTCCGCACGTTATCTGGCCGGTCGGCAACTGCCGGACAAAGCCGTCGACGTTCTCGACACCGCTTGCGCCCGTGTGCGCATCAGCCTCGCCGCCGCCCCGGAAAGCCTTGAGCGTCTACGTGGCGAACTGGCTGAAGGTGGCCGCCAGCGTCAGGCCCTGCGCCGCGATGCCGAAGCCGGTCTGCTGATCGACCACGAAGCGCTGGAGGCTCTGGAAGCTCGTCTCGACGAAGCCGAAGACGAAATGGTCGCGCTGGAAACCCTGTGGACTGAGCAGAAGCAACTGGCCGAACGCCTGCTGGAACTGCGTCAGCAACTGGCCAAGGCTCGTGAAGCGGCAGCCGTTGAGCCAGTGGTGACCGTTGAAGAAGACGCCGAAGGCACCGTGATCGAAACCGTTGCCGCCGAAGTCGAAGAAGGCCAGAGTGTCGAAGCGCTGGAAGCCCAGCTCAACGAAACCCACAGCGCCCTGACCGCCGCCCAAGTCAAAGAGCGTCTGGTCAGCTTCGAAGTGTGCCCGCGTCTGGTCGCCGAAGTGATCAGCGCCTGGACCGGCGTGCCATTGGCGCAACTGGCCCGCGAGCACAATGCCAAGGTCGCCAGTTTCGCCACCGACCTGCGCACGCGCATCCGTGGTCAGGAACAAGCCGTACACGCCCTGGATCGCTCGATGCGCGCCACCGCTGCCGGCCTGAACAAGCCTGACGCACCAGTGGGCGTGTTCCTGCTGGTCGGCCCGAGCGGCGTCGGCAAGACCGAAACCGCCCTGGCCCTCGCCGATCTGCTGTACGGCGGCGACCGTTTCATCACCACCATCAACATGTCCGAGTTCCAGGAGAAACACACCGTTTCTCGTCTGATCGGCGCGCCACCGGGCTACGTCGGTTACGGCGAGGGCGGCATGCTCACCGAAGCCGTACGCCAGAAGCCGTACTCGGTGGTGCTGCTCGATGAAGTCGAAAAGGCTGATCCGGACGTGCTTAATCTGTTCTACCAAATCTTCGACAAAGGCGTGGCCAACGACGGCGAGGGTCGCGAGATCGACTTCCGCAACACGTTGATCCTGATGACCTCGAACCTCGGCAGCGACAAGATCAGCGACCTTTGCGAGAACGGCGCACGCCCGACCGCCGAAGTCCTCGAAGAAACCATTCGCCCAGTGCTGAGCAAACACTTCAAACCGGCGCTGCTGGCGCGGATGAAAGTGGTGCCGTATTACCCGGTTGGCGGCCCGGTGCTGCGCGAGCTGATCGAGATCAAACTCGGTCGTCTCGGCGAGCGCTTGAATCGTCGTCAGCTGGATTTCAGCTGGTGCCAGAACCTCGTCGATCACCTGTCCGAGCGCTGCACGCAAAGCGACAGCGGCGCGCGCCTGATCGACCATCTGCTCGATCAGCACGTGTTGCCGCTGGTGGCAGATCGTTTGCTTGACGCCATGGCCACCGGTGAAAGCCTCAAACGCGTGCACGCCACGCTCGACGGCGATGCCAGCGTGACCTGCGAGTTCGCCTGAGGTGGGTGTGATGTTCACTCAGGTGCCGCAGCCACTGGTCTATGCCGAAGCGTTGCTGGCGCAGTTCGCCAGTCTGTCGCGGGCGGCGGACGGTGCTGCGTTGCTGGGTGACTTCGTGCGCGGTCTGGCCGAGCTGAGCGGTTGCGAATTGACGCAGCTGTATTTGCTCGACGCCACCCACACGTGTCTGGGGATGAACGCCGAATGCCTCGACGGTGCCCTGCAACCGCGCGAAGCGGCGAGCCTGCCGGCGGATTACAACGGTGAACAACTGCTGCAATTTGCCCTGTGCCAGAACCGCGTGGTGTGCCTCGACGACTTGAGCGGCAGCCTGCACGAAACCAGTTTTCTGCCGGCGGCGGTTTCGCCGTGGCAGTCGCTGTTGTGCGTGCCGCTGGTCAATCAGCACAAGGCTGTTGAAGGTCTGCTGCTGTGCGCCAGCCGTCGTCGTACCCACCTGCAAGGCTTCGCCGATTCTCTCGGCCAGCTCGGCTCGTTCGTGCTGGGCCAGTTGCATTTGTTGCAGCGCTTGCGTCAGCCGTTGGCAGAGTCGGCAACGGTTGCGCGCAGCGTGCCGAGCATCAGTGGCTATGGCTTGATCGGTAAAAGCGCGGCGATGCGCCAGACCCATTCGCTGATCAGCAAAGTCCTGCACAGCCCGTACACCGTGTTGTTGCGCGGCGAAACCGGCACCGGCAAGGAAGTCGTTGCGCGAGCGATTCACGATTGCGGCCCACGCCGTTCCCAGGCGTTCATCGTGCAGAACTGCGCGGCGGTCCCGGAAAACCTGCTGGAAAGCGAGCTGTTCGGCTATCGCAAAGGCGCGTTCACCGGCGCCGACCGCGACCGTGCGGGTCTGTTTGATGCGGCCAATGGCGGCACGCTGCTGCTCGACGAGATCGGCGACATGCCGCTGTCGTTGCAAGCGAAGATTCTGCGCGTGTTGCAGGAAGGCGAGATTCGTCCGCTGGGTTCCAACGACACCCACAAGATCGACGTACGCATCATCGCCGCGACCCACCGCGATCTGTCGACGCTGGTCAGCGAAGGCAAATTCCGCGAGGACTTGTATTACCGCCTCGCGCAATTCCCGATCGAACTGCCGGCGCTGCGTCAGCGCGAAGGCGACATCCTCGAACTGGCCCAGCACTTTGCCGAGAAGACCTGCACGTACTTGCAGCGCGATCCGGTGCGCTGGTCGAGTGCGGCGCTGGAACATCTGTCCGGCTACAACTTCCCCGGCAACGTGCGTGAACTCAAGGCACTCGTTGAGCGCGCGGTGCTGTTGTGCGAAGGCGGCGAGTTGCTCGCCGAGCATTTCTCCCTGCGCATGGAGGCAATGCCGGAAGACAACAGCCACCTGAATTTGCGCGAACGCCTCGAGCAGGTCGAACGTACTTTATTGCTCGATTGCCTGCGCAAGAACGACGGCAACCAGACCCTCGCCGCCCGCGAATTGGGCTTGCCGCGACGCACGCTGCTGTACCGGCTTGGCCGTCTGAACATCAATCTGGGAGATTTCGATGGGTAGGCAAAACGTCATCGAAATCCTCGCAAAAACCAATTTCAGCGCCGCCCGCAAGGGTCGGCGCTTTGTGCTTTGTCTACACCTGGAGACCCTCTGATGTCTGTTCGTCACTGGCAAGCTGCCCTGCTGACCCTCGTCGTTCTATGCGGCCTTGGCGGCTGTAGCGGCAATTACAAATTCAACGACAACGACTATCGCCCGTTGGGTGATCCGCAAGCGGTCAATCGCGGCAAGTGACCGCAAGGAGCATCAAACATGGAATTGGTTTTCGAAATGCTGAACACCAAGCAGTTCGTGCCCACCGAGTTGTGCCAGAAGACCTTTAAACAGGCCGGCGGCGTGATCGGGCGGGGCGAGGACTGCGACTGGATCATCCCTGACCGCAAGCGTCACCTGTCCAACCACCACGCGATTGTCAGCTACCGCGAGGGCACGTTCTTCCTCACCGACACCAGCAGCAACGGTGTTCAGGACGGCGAGAGCGGCGCACGTCTGCACAAAGGCGAACCGGTGCGTATCGAGCACGGCAGCACCTACGTGCTGGGTGACTTCGAGATCCGCGCGCGGCTGGTGCGCGACCCGGCGACCTTCGACGGTGAAGTCGGCCGTCCACGTGCCGCTGGCAGCATCATCCCGGACGACGCGTTCCTCGATCTCGATCCGCTCAATGCCCTTGAGCAGCAAGAGCGTGTGTATTCGGAAATTGACGAGCTGCTGGCGCCGAACACCAAGCCTGAGGATTCCCGTCAGCGTGCCGACTACGCGCGCATCGACATGGAAAGCCTGATGGTGCCGGAGCTGATCGCCGCCCCTGTCGAACCTGAGCCTGCTCCGGCACCGAAAGCCGTTGAGCGTCAAAGCGAAGGTTTCTGGGAGCATTTCGGTGCGGCGCTGGGTGTCGACGTCAAAGGTCTCAGCCACGACGAACGTGAAGCTTTGGCGCTGAACGCCGCGCGTTTGCTGCGCCAAAGCATCGGCGGTTTGCAGCAGAGCCTGCGCACCCGTTCGGAGCTGAAAAACGAGCTGCGTCTGGCCCAGACCACCGTGCAAGGCACCAACAAGAATCCGCTGAAATTCGCCGTCGATCCGAGCGAAGCGCTGCAGATTCTGTTGCAACCAAGCAAGCCCGGCCATCTGCCGGCCGAGCAAGCCATTTCCCGCGCGTTCCGCGACCTGCAGGCGCATCAAGTGGCGCTGCTGACCGCCAGCCGCGCCGCCGTGCGCGGCACGCTGGAGCACTTCTCGCCGGAGCAACTGACCCTGCGTTTCGAGCGCGACAACAAGCCGTTGATCGCCACTTCGGGCGGACGCTGGAGAGCGTTCGGTCGCTATCACCAGGCGCTGCGTCAGGACGATGACTGGAGCGAGCGTCTGCTGGCCCGCGACTTTGCCCAGGCTTACGAAGAACAGATCCGCCTGATCTCCACCCTCCACACCGACCACCAAGGATGATGCGCATGTCTCGCCGCTCGACCGCTTTTTTCAAGACGCTGACTGCGCTCACCGTGCTGGTGTTGCTCGCCGGTTGCTCGTCGCTGTCGCCGTACTCGAAAGTGACCAAGATCAACCTGAAGCTGACCGGCAGCGATCAGCTCAACCCGGACCTCAATGGTCGGCCGTCGCCGATCGTCGTGCGCCTGTTCGAACTCAAGCACCCGGTGACCTTCGAGAACGCTGACTTCTTCAGCCTCTACGAGCGCGCCAAGGAATCCCTCAACCCGGATCTGGTGGCCAGCGAAGAACTCGAACTGCGCCCGGGTGAAACCGTGGAGATGAAGCTCAAAGTGGAAGAGGGCAGCCTTTATGTTGGCGTTCTCGCCGCTTACCGCGACTTGCCCGACACCCAATGGCGCCACACCGTTCAGATCACTCCGCTGGAAGTTACCGAAGTCGATCTGACTCTGGACCAGACCGGCATCCGCAACACCAATCAAGTGCTCGCCAAGGCGGATGACTGATCATGAATACCCATAAAGTCATTTGGCAGGAAGGCATGCTGCTGCGTCCGCAGCACTTCCAGCACAACGATCGTTATTACGATCACCAGATGAAAACCCGCACGCAATTGTTGGGTGGTTACACCTGGGGTTTCCTCAATCTGGAGATCGACTTGCAGTTCCTCAACATGGGCAAACTGGTGATCAGTGAAGCCTCGGGGATTCTGCCGGACGGCAGCCTGTTCGAACTCGGTGGCAACACCGAGCCGCTGGCGCTGGACGTACCGCCGAACACTGGTAACACGCCGATCTACCTGGCGCTGCCGCTGGTCACCGGTAACCACATCGAGTCGCGCCGTCCGGAGCAGTCCGACGTGCTCGCGCGTTACACCGCGTACGACGCCGAAGTGGCCGACTCCAACGCCGGCGACGATTCCGCCAGCCAGGTCAGCTGCGGTCGCCCGGACTTCAAACTGTTGCTCGGCGAGCAGCAGAGCGATCAGGCCTACGTGAAGCTGAAGATCTGCGACGTGCTCGACACCACGCCGGACGGTGTGATCAGCCTCGACCCGGATTTCGTGCCGACCTACATTCAGGCCCACGCCTCCAGCTATCTGCTGTCGTGTCTGAAAGAAGTCATCAGCATGCTCAACCACCGTGGTGACACGATTGCCG
Organism: Pseudomonas sp. 43A; assembly: GCF_013363935.1. NCBI lineage: Bacteria > Pseudomonadati > Pseudomonadota > Gammaproteobacteria > Pseudomonadales > Pseudomonadaceae > Pseudomonas > Pseudomonas sp. 43A. The sequence continues at coordinate 71,189 of NZ_CP054880.1, read as the reverse complement.
AGCGCATCCGCTCCAACGGCAAGGTCGGCGGTGCCGAAGTCGGCGACTTCATGATGCTGCAACTGATCAACCGTACCGAACTGCTGCTGCGCCACTACCTCGGCCTGGAGCAGGTGCACCCGGAAGAGTTGTACCGCACGCTGCTGACCATGCTCGGCGATCTGGCGACCTTCTCCGGCGAGAGCAAACGCCCGCGTCTGGACAGCCGCTATTCCCACGCCGACCAAGGCGGCAGCTTCCGCAAACTGATGGAAGCGATTCGTCAGGTGCTGTCGATGGTGCTCGAACAGCACGCCATCGAACTGATCCTGCAAGCGCGTCAGTACGGCATCATCGTCTCGCCGTTGCACGACCACAAACTGCTCGGCTCGGCGTCGTTCGTGCTGGCGGCCAGTGCCAACTGCGACTCCGAAGAACTGCGCCACCGCTTGCCGGCGCACCTCAAGGTCGGCCCGGTGGAGCGTATTCGCCAACTCGTCAACCTGCACTTGCCGGGGATCAAGGTCAAACCGTTGCCGGTGGCCCCGCGGCAGATCGCGTTCCACTCGAACAAAACCTATTTCATCCTCGAACTCAGTTCCGAAGACCTGGCACAACTCGAGCGCTCCGGCGGTTTCGCGTTCCACGTGTCCGGCGAATTTGCCGAGCTTGAACTGAAATTCTGGGCCATCAGGAACTGACCGACATGATCAAGGAAACGGATTACAACCAGGACGACAAAACCGTCCTGCTCGATCGTCAAGGCCACGGACCGGCATCGAGTCCGCTGACCGACTTCGCCGCGCCGCCGCGTTTCGAGCAACTGGAAGAACGCATGATCTACGCCGCGCGCCTGCGCCCGGCAGAAGCGTTCAACATCAGCCTCAATTCGCTGGTCGCCGCTTCGTCCGAGTTGCTTTCGGAAGTGGTGCGCCTCAAGCACAGCGAAACCCGCGAAGACTTGTACGCACTCAACGAGCGTCTGACTGCGGGCCTGAAACTGTTTGAAGTACGCGCCCTGCACAATGGCGCCGAAAGCAGCCAGGTGATGGCCGCGCGTTACGTGCTCTGCACCGTTGTCGACGAAGCAGTCGTGACCACACCGTGGGGCAACGAAAGCGAGTGGTCGCAGATGAGCCTGCTGAGCAGCTTCCACAACGAAACCTTCGGTGGCGAGAAGTTCTTCCAGTTGCTCGATCGGTTGTCGAAGAACCCGGTCAAGCACCTGCCGATGCTCGAGCTGATGTACCTGTGCCTGTCCCTCGGTTTCGAGGGCAAGTACCGCGTACAGGCACGCGGCATGCTCGAACTCGAAGGCATCCGTGACGCCCTTTACCGGCAGATCCGTCAGTTGCGTGGCGACGTGCCGCGCGAGTTGTCGCCACACTGGGAAGGCTTGAACGATCAGCGCCGCAACCTGGTGCGCATCGTGCCGGCGTGGATGGTGGTGTTGTTCACTTTCGTCTGTCTGGTGGTGATGTATTCGGGCTTCGCCTGGGTCTTGGGCGAGCAGCGCGACACCGTTCTGCAACCTTATCAGCCGCTTGATCCGGCCGCGGTGCAACCGCAGTCGCAGCCGTAAACAGGGACGTGTGATGAAAAAGTTTTTCAAGAAAGTCGGCGCCTTCCTGCGCCAGACCTGGGTCTGGACCTTGCTGCTGGTGCTGTTCGTGGCGCTGCTGGTGTGGTTCGTCGGCCCGTTGTTGGCGGTTGATGACTACAAGTTCTGGGAGAGCTCGACCTCTCGCTTGCTGACCATCGCTGTGCTGTTCCTGATCTGGGGCCTGACCATGGTCTTCGTCAGCTGGCGCAGCGGTATTCGCAAGAAAGCCGAGGAAGAAAGCGAGGACGGTCAGGATCGTATCCGCCGCGAAGAGCTGATCGACGAAGAACAGAAGGAGTTGAAGGCGCGCTTCAAAGACGCGCTGAAAACCCTGAAGACGTCGAGTCTGTATCGCGGCCGCAGCGAACGCTGGCGCAGTGACTTGCCGTGGTACCTGCTGATCGGTCCGCAGGCCTCGGGCAAAACCAGTCTGCTGGACTTTTCCGGTCTGGAATTCCCGATCAACAAGATCGACCGCAAGCTGACCCGCGACACCCTCGGCACCCGTCATTGCGACTGGTACTTCGCCGACCACGGTGTGCTGATCGACACCGCCGGGCGTTACACCACGCAACCGGATGTGGAAGTCGACGGCGGCGCCTGGACGACGTTGCTGGAACTGCTGCGCAAGCGTCGTCGCGGTCGTCCGTTGAACGGCGTGCTGGTGACCATTCCGGTGGAAACCCTGCTCGGTGGCAGTGAGCAGGACATCGACACCCTCGCGCGCCAGATTCGCGGCCGTCTGCAAGACGTGCATCAGAAACTGCACGTCGACGTGCCGGTCTATCTGGTCCTGAGCAAGGCTGACAAGCTGCTCGGCTTCGACGAGTTCTTCGATCAACTGACTCGCGAAGAAAGCGATCAAGTGCTCGGCACCAGTTTCCGCAAGGATCAGGTCGGCACCGATGTCGCTGTGCTGCGCAACGAGTTCGAAGAACTGCTGCGTCGTCTCAACAGCCAAGTGATCATGCGCATGCACTCCGAGCGCGACACTCAGCGCCGTGGCCGCATCCTCGACTTCCCGCATCAACTGGGGCAGATCGGCGAGCGCCTGTGCCTGTTCGTCGACATGGCGTTCACCGGCAACCGTTATCAGCGTGCCACGCAGCTGCGTGGTTTCTACCTGACCAGCGCGCCGCACCTGACCCAAGAGATGGATGCGACCACCGCCGGCATCGGCGCCAGCCTCGGCATGAGCGCCGGCGTGCTGCCGACCCTGCGCAGCGGTCGCTCGCGGTTCATCCATCATTTGTTCAGCCAGGTGATTTTCCCGGAATCCGACTTGGCCGGTCTGGACAAGCGCGAACGTAGCCGCATTCATTGGGGCCAACGTGCGTTGTACGTCGGCGCACTGGCGGCACTGGCACTGTTCGGCATGCTCTGGGCGGGCGGTTTCTCAGCCAACTACGAGCGCCTGGAAAACCTGCGCAATCTGGCGCAGAACTGGACGCAGCAACGCACGGCATTGTCGCCGCGTGATGACGCCATGGGCGTACTGAAAACCCTCGACAGCAGCTACGCCGCAACCCAGGTGTTCCCGAAGAAGGGCGACGTTTCGTACCACGAACGTGGTGGTCTGTATCAGGGTGAAGACGTCAATCCAGTGGTCAAAGAGGCTTACGAGCGCGAGCTTGAAAAGCAACTGCTGCCACGGGTTGCAACCATGCTCGAAGGGCAGATCCGCGCCAACATGAAGGACCGCGACCGCCTGCTCAACAGCCTGCGCGCGTACCTGATGTTGAACATGAAGGACCGTCGCGATGCCGCATGGCTCAAGGACTGGGTCGCCACTGACTGGTCGACGCGCTACACCGGCAACACCGCGGTGCAGAACGGTTTGAGTGCGCATCTGGAACGTCTGCTGAAGCAGCCGTTTATCTACCCGCTGAACGATCAGTTGGTGACCCAGGCGCGTCAGGTCTTGCGCAGCGAATCGCTGGCCACGGTGGTTTACCGCATGCTCCGCGAGCAGGCGCGCAACCTGCCGGACTACCGTTTCAGCCAACACCTCGGCCCACAAGGCTCGCTGTTTATCGGCACCGAATACGTGATCCCGGGCTTCTACACGCAAACCGGTTATCAGCAGTACTTCTCGGTACAGGGTTCGGCGCTGGTCACCGACATCCTGCGTGACAACTGGGTGTTGGGCGAAGGTGCGGGCATCAGCGACATGGACTTGCGTCGCCTGATGGTCGAGCTGGAGCAACTGTACTTCCGCGACTACGCCAATTACTGGAGCGAAGCCGTTGGCCAGGTGGCACTGCCGCCGATCAGCGACGCCGGTGAAGGCGCCGAGCAACTGGCGGGCCTGACTTCGGCGAATTCGCCGGTGCTGGCACTGTTGACCGAAGTGCGCGAGAACACCCGCTTCCAGGCCGCTGCTGACCCGGTGGATGAAGCCGGTGATGCGGCCGATGCGTTGGCCGGGCAAAAAGGCAAACTGGGTAAAGTCGGCAAACTGGCCTCGGCTGTCGCGGACAAAGCTTCGGCGATGAACGTGGCGAAGAACCTGCCGGATACCGCGAAGAAGTCGCTGCAACGCCGCTTCGAACCGCTGCATCGTTTGCTCGATGACAACAACGGCCCGGCGGCGGACCTGACGCCTGCACTGAGCGCGCTCAACGACCTGCAACTGCAACTGGCCGGTCTGGCCCGTTCCAGCACGCCGGAACAAGCCGCGTTCGAAATGGCGAAAACCCGCATGAGCGGCCAGCGTGATGCGCTGACCAACCTGCGCAATGCGTCCAGCCGTCTGCCGCGTCCGCTCAGCGTGTGGTTCAACGTGCTGGCCGAAGACTCGTGGCGTCTGGTGCTCAACGATGCTTACCAGTACCTGAACGGCCGCTATCAGAACGAGCTGTACAGCGTGTATGGCAAAACCATCAGCAAGCGTTATCCGTTCAGCGCCAGCAGCACCAGCGACGTGGCGATCAGCGACTTCCGCGAGTTCTTCCGCGCGCAAGGCACCGTCGACCGCTTCTTCGACAGCTACCTGCGTCCGTTCGTCAGCGGCGATCCGGGCAACTACCGCATGCGCAGCGTCGATGGTCACAGCCTGCCGGTATCGAAGATGTACCTGGACCAAATGGCCGCAGCGCTGACGATTCGTCAGAGCTTCTTCTCGATCAACCCGGCCGAGCCGACCGTGCAGTTCAAACTGGAGCCGTACACCCTCGATCCGGCGGTCAGCCGTTCCGAGTTCAAGTTCGGCGACAAGACCATGGAATACCGTCACGGTCCGATCCTGCCAATGTCGTTCAAGTGGCCGACCGATGCTGAAGATGGTCGTACCAGTCTGGTCATGGACAAGATGGCGGGTCGTCCGATCGGCATCGAGAAGAACTCCGGCCCATGGTCGCTGTTCCGTCTGTTCGACCTGATGCAGACCGAGTATCTGACCGGTCGCGATGTGCTGGTGCTGAAAGCTGATGTGGGTGGCCTGCGCGCCAACTACCTGCTGACCAGTCAGCGCACGCCGAACCCGTTCGACATGGGCGTACTGCGCACCTTCCGTATGCCGGTGCAGCTCTGATGCTGGTGGCCAGTGCCTGGCGCAGCGCGGCGCGGACCGACCCGGGCAAGGTGCGGGCGCGCAACGAAGATGCCTTCCTCGACTCGCCACAGCAGGGGCTGTGGGTGGTCGCGGACGGCATGGGCGGTCATCAGGGTGGCGACATCGCCAGCCAGTTGATCGTCGCCAGCCTGGCTGAACTGCCGCAACACGAGGACTTCGACGAACGCCTCAAAGCCATCCGCCAGTGCCTGCACTGGTTGAACCGGCGTTTGGGGCAGGAGTTAACGGTCACTGCCGGGCGTCACGACAGCATCATGGGCAGCACCGTCGTCGCGCTGTTGGTGGAAGGCAATCGCGCGGCCTGCATCTGGGCCGGCGATAGCCGTTGCTACATGTGGCGCGGGCAGCGTTTGTATCAGCTGTCCAAGGACCATTCGCTGCAACAGCAATTGATCGACGAGCAACAAATGAGCGTCGAACAAGCGGCGGCGCACCCGGCGGCTCAGGCCTTGACCCGAGCCGTCGGCGCCGCTGAACAACTGACCCTGGATGTCCTCGAACTCGAGGTTTATCCGGGCGATGCGTTTTTGCTCTGCAGCGATGGTTTGTATCAGGGCCTGAGCAGCGATGCCCTCGGCAACGCCCTCAGCCTCAGCGCGCCGCACGTGGCGCTGGAACGTTTGTTCGACGGTGCCCTGCGTGGCGCCGCGCGCGACAACCTGACAGCCGTGGTGATCCGCCAATGACTGAAATCGAATCCTCAGTCGATGACTTGCTGATGAGCGAAGAGCAGGCCAACAACCTGACCTACTTCGCCTTCGCCAAGGAAAACAAAGCAGAACCGTTGCTGGCGCCGACCAAAGCCAGCATCGGTGCACTGCCGGACGTACTCGCCGGTCGCTACCACCTCGAGCGTCTGCTCGGGGCCGGTGGCATGGGCGCCGTTTACCGGGCGCGGGATCTGCTGCACGAACAGTTCGGTGATCCCGACCCTTACATTGCGCTGAAAATCCTCAGCGAAGAATTTGCCGAATCGCCGGATGCCAGTGCCTTGCTCTACAGCGAGTTCGCCCTGACCCGACGCCTGCGCCACGACAACGTTGTGCGTGCACACACTTTTGAAGTCGACACCGACTGCCAGCGGGCCTTCATCACCATGGAATACATGCGTGGCCTGACCCTGGACAAATTGCTCTGCGAGCGGCCCCTCGGCCTGCCGTGGCAAGAACTGCGCGACATCGTCCTGCCGCTGCTCGACACGCTGGCCTACGCCCACGGTCGCGGCGTGCTGCACGGTGACATGAAACCGAGCAACGTCATGCTCAGCGAAGACGGCTTGCGCCTCTTTGACTTCGGCCTCGGTCAGGCAGAGGAGGGCGTGATGCCCGGCCTGCCGCACCTGAGCCGCGAACGCTTCAACGCCTGGACCCCGGGCTACGCCGCCCCCGAACTGCTTGAGGGCCAACCGTTGTCGGCCAGCGCGGACGTGTACGGCGTGGCTTGTGTGATCTATGAACTGGCGGGCGGTAAACACCCGTTCCGCCGCTTGCCCTCGACCCAGGCCCGCGACGAGCACCTGGAGCGCGAACTGCAAGCACCGGCAAATTTACCGAAACACGGCTGGCCAGCGCTGCGAACCGCGCTGAGCTTCGACCCGGCAGAACGCACCATCACTGCTCAACAATTGCGTGACGCCTTGGGCGCCACTTCGTCCTGGCTGCAACGGTTGCGACTTCGGGCCTAACGGATGACATTCGAACAGGGAGCACTTTATGTTCAACCCAGCTAACGAAACCCACTTCAGCCTCAAAGTGGAAGACTACGTCGGCGACCTGCAAGTGCTGTCGTTCACCGGCACCGAAGGTATCAGCCAGCCGTATCGTTTCGACTTGGAATTGGTCAGCGAAAACCCGGATCTGGACCTCGAACAACTGCTGCACAAGCAAGCGTTTCTCGCGTTCGATCCACAAGGCTCGGGCATCCACGGCCAGATCTACCGTGTTGCCCAAGGCGATGCCGGCAAGCGCCTGACCCGCTACAAAGTGTCGATGGTGCCGCAACTGCAATACCTGCATCACCGCACCAACCAGCGCATCTACCAGCAGATGTCAGCGCCGAAAATCATCGCGCTGATCCTCGAAGAGCACGGCATCAAGGGCAACGCCTACAGCTTCCAGCTCAGCCAGCCGTGCCCGGATCGCGACTACTGCGTGCAGTACGACGAAACCGACCTGCATTTCGTCCAGCGCCTGTGCGAAGAGGAAGGCATTCACTACCACTTCCAGCACAGCGACAAAGGCCACCTGCTGGTGTTCGGCGACGACCAGACCGTGTTCCCCGATCTCGGCCAGCCAACTGCGTACGTGCAAGGCAGCGGCATGGTCGCCGAAGAACCGGTAATCAAAGGCTTCAAACTGCGCCTGGAAACCCGCACCAGCCGCACCACGCGCCGCGACTACGACTTCGAAAAACCGCGCCTGCAAATGGAAGCCGCCTACAAACCCGAAGGCGAGAGCACCGAGCCAGATCTCGAAGACTACGACTACCCCGGCCGCTTCATCGATCGCGCCCGTGGCAAGTTCCTCAGCCAGCGCGCCCTCGAACGCCACCGCGCCGACTACCGCCAGGCCGAAGGTCGCGGCGACCAGACCAAACTGGTCAGCGGCCACTTCATGGCCATGTCCGACCACCCGCGCAGCGAGTGGAACGACCTGTGGCTGCTCACCGAAATTTTCCATGAAGGCAAACAGCCGCAAGTCCTCGAAGAAGGCGTGACCAGCGACACCACCGACAACAAGGACGACTTCCACCAAGGCTACCGCAACACCTTCCTCGCCACCCCGTGGGACGTGTTCTACCGCCCGGCCCTCGAACACCCGAAACCGCGCGTGCTCGGCAGCCAGACCGCCATGGTCACCGGCCCCAAAGGCGAAGAAATCCACTGCGACCAATACGGCCGCATCAAAGTCCAGTTCCACTGGGACCGCGAAGGCCTCGCCGACGACAAAACCAGCTGCTGGCTGCGCGTCTCCAGCTCCTGGGCCGGCGACCGCTACGGCGCCATCAGCATCCCGCGCATCGGCATGGAAGTCCTCGTCACCTTCCTCGAAGGCGACCCCGACCAGCCCCTCGTCACCGGCTGCCTGTACCACAAGGAAAACCCTGTGCCGTACGCCTTACCGGCGAACAAGACGCGCAGCGTGTTCAAAACCCTCAGCTCACCGGGTGGCGGTGGGTACAACGAACTGCGCATCGAAGACAAGAAAGGTGCGGAGCAGATCTACATTCATGCGCAGCGCGACTGGGATGAGAACGTTGAGCATGACCAGAAGATTCGGGTCGGGAATGAACGTCACGATACGGTGGTTAAGAACACTTACACCGAGCTCAAGGCTGAAGAACACCGCACCACGATTTCCGATCGCAAGATTGAAGCGAAGCTGGATGATCACCTGACGATTGGACAGAACCAACACGTCAAACTCGGCACGGCGCAGCTGACCAGTGTGGGGAAAGAGATTCATCTCAAGGCTGGGGACAAGATTGTTATTGAGGCGGGGACGGAGCTGACCATTCTTGGGGGTGGGAGTTTTATTAAGCTCGATGGCGGTGGTGTGACGGTGGTTGGGCCGGTGATCAAGATCAATGCGGGTGGCTCGGCTGGCTCAGGCACGGGGATCGGGATTAAACCGCCGGTGCTGCCGGGGGCGGCGGATAAGGATAAGGCGGGGAGTTTGATGGATCAGGCGTTGGGGAATGCGGTGCCTGAGAAGGTTAAGCCGAAGGCTTTTTTTGTGTTTTCTGAGTGATCGACATGAATGGTGTTTTGAAGAAGAGCAATGGCATCGCGATGGCGGTTTTCACCGCGTCGTTGTTGAGCCTGTTTCATGGCAACGCTTATGCGGATGAATGTCCGTCCGAGGATTTTTCTCAGTTCCTTCCGGCGTTTTCTGCGAATGCTGAAACTCAGCAGCGGTTGACTGCGATGACGGTGAAGTCGCTGGTGTTGAAACCCGAAGGAGAGGGGCGGACTCTTGAGCCGCAAACGACGGAGATCAACAGTTCCACATTGGTGTTTCCGCTGATGGCACCTTTAGCCACAGACAAGACAGACGGGGTTGAAGTCGAAACAATCGACGACAGTCACGTCAACGTTGTGGACAAGCGAGCGGGTAACAGCAACATCAAGATTTTCAATTTTTCTCGTCAGGCATGCTGGGTACTCGAGGGCGTCGAGAACTGGTCGATCAATGATAAAGACCTTGTTGAAGCGACCACGCCGACCCTGAGTACCGCCGAGAACTTTTGCTATCAGCGTGCGCGAACTTACGGGCGCCTTGGTGGCCTGGACAAATACTCCCTGACCGGAGAACTCTTTGAAGCAGCATTGGAAAACTACCTGTGTGCAGCAGCTTCCGGCGATCCTCAGGCAAGTCTCAGTGCTGCCAGTCTGAGTCTTTCCGGAATGGCTTCTCAATTGGAAACAGAGAAGGTCGAAGCCCTGTTCAAGGCCGCCGCTACTACTCTGGCAAGCGGAGCTTCTGCATTGTCCACATTCTATTGCTATGGCAATGACACAGACCCCGAGGGCCCTTGTCAGCATCCTGAAGAAGCAGAAAGGGAATTGATTCGCGCCGCATCGATGGGCTCTTCCGATGCTCAAAATAAACTGGGTGATACGTTCGAGACCGGAAGATTGGTAACCAAGGATGCCTCCAGAGCACTGGATTGCTATCGCTTGGCCGCCAGTAAAGGAAATGCCATCGCCCTGAGTAATTTAACCAGATTGAAATCGCAAACCGCTGACGCCACAGAAACCAGCCATTGCTATTGATTTGCAGGATGCAGAAATGACAGAACCATTAGATTTAACGGGTAATTACGAAAACCGTGGCTACGTGTACAAGATGGGTGGCGATGGCATAAAAACAAATGCGGCCGGTAATAAATTAATCGACTGCTCGCACATGGTTAATTTGTTGCTGACGGGGGCTGGCTACAAAATCCCGTATCAAGATACCCGTGTAATGGTGGATTCCACTTACTACACAACCGTGGTGCCACCCGACGTCAAGAAAGGTGATATCGCTCTTTGGATTAATGAAGATCCGCTGGGTGGTGGGGATAAGTTATTTCATACCGGTATTGTTGTTGACGTTAATCCCACCGGTACTGCAGGCAAGTTCTTCGGCGCGCAGACGAGGAAAGGGCCATCATTTACTTATTTTGGCACTAAAGATCCGGCCTTCTACTGGCCGATTCCTACAAAGTTTCTCAGGGCTAAAGAAGAGTATAGAACCGGCGCAGCGGAACAACCTACCCCTGCCCCCGCTCCTGCACCGACGCCTGCTGGACCGGAGCCTGTTCTAAACTTTCAATTCCCCATAAGAAAGGCTGATGGGAAACAGTTCGACAGTGCCAATGAACTGTATACCGCCATCGAAAATGAGACCTCAGGTCAATACCTTTTGGGTAGCTATAACTTTTGGCACGGTGGCATTCATATTAGCAATGCCAGTGCATCCTACTGTGTGAAAGACGAGCCCGTACGATGCATGGCGGATGGTGTGGTTGTAGCCTATCGCCTCAACGAAGATTATTTACAGTCGGAGTACGCTGGAGATAAACCGGCCAAGCTTAAATACTCTAATTCTTTCTGCCTGGTTCGGCATGACTACAAGTCGCCCGCTAACCCGGAAGAAGGCCCGAACAAAGAGAAACAAAATAAGCTGGTATTTTTCAGTCTTTATATGCACTTGATGCCCTATAAAGGCTATTTGCCTACAGAGGAGGAGTTGGGTAAGCCGAAGATAAAGTTCACGGTGGGAGATTTTACTGCCCGCAGTGATTCTGAGGAAGGTCCGGAATGCGTGAAGTATGGGCTGATTTCTGCGGGCTCTGTCTTTGAAGTTCTAGAAGAAAAGCTTGCCAGCAACGGTATCACTTATGCCCGAGGTAAGTTGTTAAGTGGCAAGGTGCCTAACAGGAAGTTAGGGGAAGAATCTTGGTTTGCTTATAAGAAAGACGGTGTAGCAGTCAAGAATAAAAAAGACACCGCGATCTGGAGCGCAATATTACCGCCGGAACGAACCCGGCCAGGCTATTGGAAAGGGCTGGTTAAGGCTCGTGTCAGCGCCCCGAACGGATTGCCGTTGTTCGCAGCGCCCAAAGCTGTTGCTAACGGTGAAAGTGCTGGTGAACCGCTGGGAGAAATGGCCCTCTGTTTGAACAGTGAAATTAAATTCGACGGTACCAAAGTATTTAATCTGAAGGTTGGAAGTTCTCTGGTTCGGATGGCTGAGTGCACCTGCCTGTCTGGCGGTTTGAGAGGCGCAGGGACGGCTCCGTCAACATTCTGGGCGAGCGTCGAAGATATCGGTAACGCTCGGATGGTAACGTGGGCCGAAGTCACACCTGCCGAATTCGATAAGGTAATTGCTTGCGAAGCAGCGATAAAAGCAGGCCATCCAATAGGGTTTTTAGGCTTGCAGGAGAACCTCGGGAAAGTTGAGGGTTCAATCTCTAGCAAATATCACGCTCATATTGAGATATTCACCAGTGATACGGGTCTCGATAAATTCTTGCAGAATGAAGCAGCCCTGAAAATTGGCATGAGTTACCTGAATCTGCCGGCGGGCACGGTACTTGCCAGTAAGGCGTCCACGGGACAGCCCGCGACCCTTGAGTCCAAACATATAGTTCCTATGGGATCGGTTTCTGTGTTCAAAGACTCAAAAGGGGTTGAGTGGTATGAGCCGACCGTTACAGAGAAAGATAAAAAGCTGACGGGCCTGATCAAAAAGGCAGATGTTACCTTTACGTCTTCAGGTGCTCAGTTGATATCTCAACATGATTGGGCAAAGTTGGGATATGCAGTTGTCAAAGAGGGCGATGAGAATTCAGATGGTTTTCTTGATCCGGACTCGATGCCGCCTTTTTTCAAGGAGCTCCATGCGAAACTCGACGCTTTGGGTGACAAAGATGGTGAAGTTACCTCCGCGGACTTGAACTCGGCATTGAAGAATGTGGAGTTCCGGGATAAATGGACAAAGTTGATTGCTTACCACCCCACCGAGTGGCAGGCGAAGTCTTCCGAGCCCAAGTGGAGTCGTCTTGATCAACTGCTCGCTGAGTCGCCAAAGTTACTGGAACATGAAAAAGAGCGGATTGACAAGCTTGTTTTTTGGGATGAGCTGGCGGGTGCGTTACAGATGCCTCTTCCGAAACAGGTCTATCATTTTCACCCGATTGCGTTCGTCAATAATTTCATGAAGTTTGCGGTGCCTGGAAAAGGTTGGGCGCACAGTGCGTTTGCCAATTTGCTCGCGAGCGTTGAGTCGAATAATGATTACACGGCTTACAACAGGACCAAGGGTGGACTGAAAGCGTTTTATAAAACTGATTTGACTACGTTGACCATCGCTGAACTACAGCAGAAACAGAAGGACCGGGATATTTTTGCGGCGGGTCGCTATCAAATGGTTCCTGATACGATCAATGGTGCTGTGAAAAAGCTCGAACTTGCTTCCACGCTTAAATTTGACGAAGAGACTCAGGATAAGATTTTTGAGGAATACTTGATAAAAGTTAAGCGCAAGGCATTCATCCAGTATCTGGAGGGCGATGGCGACGTCGAAAAAGCTGCCTATGCCTGGGCCTTGGAATTCGCCTCGGCAGGTGTAAGAAAGGGTAAGACCATTAGCCCGGTGCCGAAGAAAGATGAGCACGGAAACATCGAAATGAAAGACGGCAAACCGGTGATGCTGGCGAGGGTCGCCAGCTTTGAGGGACAGTCGTATTATGCGGGCGACGGTCTCAATACCGCTCACATTTTGCCGGCTGACATGGTTCGTGTTCTCGAGGAGTCAAAAAACAATGGCAAGTAAGTTATCAGCGTCCCGCTTGTTTTGGCTGGGCGCGCTTTTTCTCTTCTCGTGTTTCGCCAAGGCCGATGTGCCGCGGTTCGAAAACTATAAAGTCGACGAAATTTTTAAGGGCCAACATCACGATGCTGTTGCCAGTGAAGAAAATAAAAGCTGGGCTGAGGGGCGTAAAAAAGCCATCAAGCAACCGGTAAATTTTGCAGGCCATTATGTTGTTTACGCAAACGGCTGTGGCGGCGGGTCTATCTGTGGCGAAATTCTTGACGTGAAAACGGGGCAGGTTGTTACGTCCTTTCCTAATGCCTACTACATCATCGGAAATGACGGTACCGCACCCTACGCGGCCGTCTACAAGCCAGACAGCAAATTGCTCGAGATTATGGGTGTAGCGGCCGATCCGGAAGTGGATGTAGAGGGTAACGACCTCGAGGAGGGTAACCGGCAGCGCTTCTACGAGTTCGATGGCAAGAAGCTCACTCTGATCGAACTTGTCGATCAGTAAATTTGGTTTATTCCAAGGGGAAAGGTGACGGATGTGCCTCTGGCTAAGTCCGCACCTCCCCTTTCTCCAGCGTGTTCATTTCCTGCCTTGTCGCCATCGACTATCCCTGATGTTGCAACGACCCGTTTGCACTCCTGGGATTCCGGGCGCAGGTGGGAGTAGGGCGGGTAAATTCAGTTCAACCCTTTAGCGGCATCACTAATCGGTCTGACTTGGACGATGCCTGCCTTAGCTGAAACCACCACATTGAGTCCCGTCAACGGTGTCGACACGAAATCAGCCCCAAATCCGGCACGTTTGAAGAGTTGCAGCCGGACTGCGGCGATGGCTTCGTTAACCTGCGCGTCGACAAAAAGCGTAAAGCGTTGCTCAGCACCTACTGGGAAATGAACATGCCCAAGCAATGCATCACCCGATTCACCAAACGCAAAACCTGAATGACTCAAGGATGAACACAGTGAACCGTTTTGTTTTAACCCTTCTGGCCGTACTGCTGCCGGCTTCAGCCGCCTACGCGCAGGACGACTGCCGCAATGTCACCTCAAGCCTGGAAATGGTGCCCTGCTCGGAGGCGGCGAAGAAGGCTGCCGATACGCAGTTGAATGTCAGCTACAAGCAGTTGATGTCGCGGCTTGAGTCTGACTATCGAGCAGATCCGGCGTTGGGCGCGGAGTACGCGGCGAAGGTTAAAGAGTCGCAACGTGCTTGGTTGAAATTGCGCGATGCGAACTGCCCCTTGGAGGCGTTCGATATCGAGGCGGGGATGCCGGCGCATGTGTTCGCCGTTAACTCGTGCATCGCCAGAATGAGTCGCGAGCGCTCGGCGTATCTGGACAAGATTGTCCCTGCGCTTGCATCCGATAAGAGCGCTTCGACGGCTCCCACCAGCGACGCTTGCCCCTCGGAGGAGTTCGCGCCTTTCCTGACTGCGTTTTCCGCCAACAGCGAATCACAGCGCCGTCTCACGGCGATGACGGTCAAGTCGCTGGTTTTGAAACCGGTAGCAGGAAAGGATCGAAGTACCTTTGAGCCTTCGACCTCCGGTGTTAGTGGAACAACGTTCACCTACCCGCTGATGGCCGCCATTACACCCGGCAAGACACCTGGAGTCGAGATCGAAGAGGTCGATGACAGTCACGTCAACGTTGTGGATAAACGGGCGGGTAACAGCAATGTGAAAATCTTCAACTTCTCTCGTCAGGCGTGCTGGGTGCTTGAGGGGATTGAGGATTGGTCGATCAGTGAGAAGGATCTTGTCGCAACAGAGAACCCGGGAATGAGCCGCGCCGAGAACTTCTGTTATCAGCGTGCCGAAGCGTTGGGTGGGCTGGGGTTTCTTGAACAATACCCGCTGACGGTGGAGTTGATTGAAGCGTCGCTGGAAAATTTTGTGTGTGCTGCAGAGTCGGGTGACGCACAGGCGAGCCTCTCGGCAGCAAGCCTGAGCCTTTCGCAGATGGCGTCTCAGTTGGAAACCACTAAGGTTGAGGCGCTGTTCAAAGCAGCCTCGAAAATACCGAGTGGCGCGTTGGCCTATGCCACGTTTTTTTGTGTCGGAAACTCCACCGACTATAGCGGCCCTTGCCTCCATCCCGAGCAGGCGAAAGAGCAGGTTGTTCGTGCTATTTCCATGGGCTCCACTGACGCGATGAATTATCTGGCCTCGACCTTTGAAGGTGGCGAGCTTGGAACGAAGGATATGTCGCGGGCGCTAGCCTGTTATCAAATGGCGGCTGACAAAGGCAATCAGTTGGGCATCTTCAACGTGGGGCGATTGGGATCGTCAGGCGCTGAACCGATCAAGGCCAGTCACTGCATCTGAAATGCCGGGTCATGTCTGATGCGTTTTCGCAGTCGTTGAGTCTGAATCCGTCCGGTAAAACGTTTAGTTTTTGAGCATCTGACGACCGCGATTTTCCTTTAAACTCCCCACCCCCAAGGAATGCGCTCAGGACACGGAATGCCAGCCCCCTCTACCTCCCTTCGCCCCGCGTTAGTGCTCTGGCTTTACGCCGCCGCAATCGTGCACATTCTCGCCGGTCTCACCCTGACCTGGGCCGGGCATTCCGGATTACTCGACGGCTATCTGCAAGTTCTCGAACTGGCATTCTGGGGCGACGACGCAGTACCCGTCGCCGGCCACGAACAACAGGTCTGGTGGCTCGCGCTGTTCGGCGCAACGTTGCAAAGCTATTCGTTGTACATGCTCGCGCTGGTGCACTTGGGCAATCGCTTGAAAACCCCGGCAGTGTGGGGCTGGTTGATCGCCGGCATCCTGTTATGGGCGCCGCAGGACATGTGGCTTTCAGCGCAACAGCAGGTCTGGTCGCACCTGTGGCTCGACGGCTTTGCATTGCTGGTGTTGTTGCCGCCGTTGTTCTGGCTGTATCGGCATGACCGCCGAAAATCCCCTTCAGTAAAGACTCCGAGCCAATCCAACCCGTTTGCCGGCGGCGCTTTCAAGCGCGTGCTGATCACTGGCGGCACCGGTTTTATCGGTGAGGCCTTGGTCAACCAACTGCTCGACGCCGGCCACTCCGTCAGCGTCCTGACACGCGATCCGTTGAACGCGGCCAACCTGTTCAACGGCCGCGTCCGCTGCATGCATTCACTCAACGAACTCAGCCACGACGAAGCCTTCGACGTAGTGACCAATCTCGCCGGCGCCCCTGTCGCCGGCCCACGCTGGACTCCCAAGCGTCAGGCGCAACTGCTCGCCAGCCGAGTCGGCACCACCGAAGCGCTGATGACCTGGCTGAAGAACACCAAGCACAAACCCGCGCTTTGGATTCAAGCCTCAGCCATCGGTTTCTACGGCGTGCGAGATGCCAGCGAAAGCCTCGACGAACACGCCAGCAAGGGCGACGGTTTCATGGCCGAACTCTGCGCACGTTGGGAGGCCGCCGCGCAACCGACCACCGACTTCGGCGTGCGTCAGGTGGTGCTGCGTCTCGGTGTGGTGTTCGGCCCGGGCGGTGCGCTGACTCCGTTGCTGATGCCGTTCCGAATGGGCTTCGGCGGTCGCATGGGCGACGGTCGGCAGATCATGAGCTGGGTGCATCGCGACGATGTGCTTCAGGTAATCGCCCGGGCCTTCGACGATGAAAGTTTGCGCGGCACTTACAACATGGTCGCGCCCGAAACGGTCACTCAGGCCGCGTTCGCCGAGCAGGCCGGCAAGGTCCTCAAGCGCCCGGTGTGGTTCCACATTCCTGCTGCGCCAGTGCGCGCGCTGGCCGGGGAAATGGCGGAGCTGTTCTTTGACGGTCAGCGCGTGGTGCCACAACGGCTGACCGAGGCAGGTTACACATTCCGCTATCCAACCCTCGACGCCGCTCTGCGCGATCTGACCTGAGGATCGCTCATGAGCAAGCCCTTGATGTACCTGCTGGCCGGCAACGGCAGCGCCGCCGATTGGTGGGACGATGCGTTGCCGCACTTTCAGCGCTACGAAGTCGTGCCGCTGGAATTGCCGGGCTTCGGCGCCAATCCGCAGCCACCCTGCGAGGATCTCGCGGCCTACGCCGAGACCTTGCTGGCGATGACGCAAAAGGGCAGCGCGATCATGGCGGTCGGGGTCAATGCGTTGCTGGTGTTGCATGCGTTGCAACGTCGGCCCGGGCACTTTTCGCGCAGTGTTTTGCTGGCGCCGGTCGGGGCGTTTTTGTGGCAGCGGCGGCTTCCGGCGCTGATGTCACCACTGCCAATCCGCAAGACCATTCACTGGCTGCTGTCGAACAAACCCACGCTGTTCGCGCGCAAGTTTTCCACCCAGACCTGGACGCCCCCGCAGTACCAGCGCATGGGCGCCGGTTATGCGCGCTGCCGTGCGTTCGTGCCGCATTGGGATCTGATTCGCGCCGACACCGCGTTGCCGCTGCTGGAGTGGATCAGCGATCCGGTCGAGTTGGTTTGGGGCGATCAGGACGCCGTACTCGGCATCGAGCAAGCGGCGGCATGGTCGGCGATTCTTGCCCGCGCCGATCTGACCATCAGCCTCAAACCCGGTTGGGGTCATTACCCGTGGATCGACTCGCCCGCGCAGTTCGCGCAGTGGCTGGAGTCGGGCGAGCGCGGGTTTGTTGCGCACACCAAGGGCGGGCGTTTGCGCTTGGCTGAGCTGGCCCGGCAACCGGTGCCGGCGGCACTGACGCTCAACGATTGCGCTGATCCGCGTCTGCCTGCGTTTCTCGCCGCCCAACCTGACGTGACCTGGGCGGTGCGCTCCTCCAGTTATGGCGAAGATCAGGCCGACTCGGCCAACGCCGGTTTGAGCACAACCTATCTGCGCGAGCCAACCGCCAATGTGCCGAAACGTATCGCCGAACTCACGGCCGAAGGCGTCGAGGAAGTGGTGGTGCAACGCTTCATCACCCCGGTAGTGTCCGGCATCGCTTTCGTGCGCCATCTCTCGGTAGAACTTGAATGGGTGGAAGGCCATCTCGAATCGCTTGCCGACGGTCATGTCAGCCCCTCTCGGGCAACGCTTTCGCAGCTCGGCGATGCGTGGCGCAGCGGCACGTTCACGCCGTCCCACGGCTTGACCGAAGACCTGCTCTGGCACTTTCTGCAAGACGTGCTGCGCGTGTTCCACTACGTGCCCGGCGACGTCGAATGGGCCTGGGACGGCGCGCAACTGTGGCTGCTGCAATACCGGCCGATCAGCGACTACGGCTGGCGCCGGCACCTGACCGCCGCCAACATCGCCGAGATCCTGCCGCCGCAACCGAGCGTTCTGGTGGAATACGCCCAGCGCCGCGCAGCCGCGAGTATCCCGGCAATCATGGCGCGTTGGGATGCGAGGGTGCTGCAGGACAACGAGCCGTTCACCGCCGTGTTCGGCGGCGCGTCCTATATCAACAATGATTTGTTCCTCGCCCGGCTGACCGACTGGGGCATCTGCGCCGCTAACTACGCCGGTGAAGTCGGCGGCGCGACGCCGCATCTGCCGTGGCAACCGCTGAAGATGCTGCGTTCGTTGCCGCTGTTTTTGCGTATGCAACGAAGGGCTCGCAGCCATTTGCTGAATCTTGAAATCGGCTTGCAGCGCTTCGATCGGGAACTGGCCGAACTCGTCGCCCAAATTGCCGATGGCCAACAACTCGCGGACTGGTTCACCCGGTTTTACGTGTTCGTGGTGCAAGGCAATCTGTGCATCGCCACGGCGCTGGCCAGCAGCGGCGGTGATTGGCTGGGCCGCCCGCCGACCGCTTACGACAATCTTGAAAACAGTCCGCATCGATTGCCGTGGGAAACTGATCCGGCCACCCCTCGACCCGCGTCGAGCGAACTGCCGCTACAGCCATTCCCGCAATGGTCAGGGCTGATCCGCCTCGCGCATTCGACCGGCCTGCCGGGCCTGCGCGGCTACTACCTGCAAGTGCGCGAGTGGTATCGCGACAACCTGATGCGCATCTTCTTTCGTCTGCACCACGCCATGCCGCTGGCGGATCGCGAGCACTGGTTCGCACCGCATCCGGATGTGCGCACTCGCGATGGCAGCTTCTGGCAGGACGGTCGCGAAGGTGCGGAGCAGGCCACCGGGTTCATGATTTATCCGGGGCAGGTGCAAGGCATCCTCGGCGCCGACATCCTGCTCGAAGACACCCTTGATCCCGGGCGACATGCGCACTATCAAACAGCGCGGGCGGTGATTGCGCGGATGGGTGGGCGCTTGTCGCATGGCTCGACGTTGTTGCGCGAATTGCGCAAGCCGTCGGCGGTGATGCCGCAGGTAGATCCGGCGTGGGTGGGGTGTGAGGTGTTGTATCGGGATGGTGAGTTGGAATTGATTAATTCGAAGGATGCGAAGTGAAACTACGATACCTCCGCGAATTGATCTTTGGTCTGGTCGCGTTTTTACAGGTGGAATATGTGACTGCCGCAGGTCCTGTATTGGTCGGTAACGAGCCCGGCCAGTCGCCGGTTGCGCAAGGCCCGACCGAGACAGTCGTAGACATGGGTTCGTGTCGGTTCTCCATGCCGCTGCTGCAGAACCAATGGCTGAAGTTCGACGATTTCTATTCGGTATTTATCGCAGCCAAACAACTGCCCAAACCGTCCAGCGCCCCCACCTTGTGGCAAGCGCAGACGTCTAGTGGTGCCGACTGGCACTTCGAGAAACACGGTGACCTGAGCCAGCCGTGGTTTGGTTTGATATGTGAAAACTCGGAGAACTTTTCGCTTCTCACCGACTGGAAACCCCCAGCAGACGATGCGTTTGCGGTGCAAATCCTGCGTGACGACAACGACCGCAGGTGTCCGGCGACTCGTACCGATCAGGGCTGGGTGCCCAACTCTCTGGCGGGTCGTGCGAATACCTACACCTTCGAACAATGGGGAGGGGAGAATTCTTCGGGTTTTATCTTCGGTTTCCACGACAAATCACGACGGCACATTACCCGCATCGCTTTTTGCCTGCTGAGGGGCAAAGACGTGCTGATCGGCTCGGCGGAATCAGGTTCATCCGCCCCGCTGGCGATCAGCAACGAAGGGTTCGAGCAAATCAAGAAAGCGGTGCGCGGCATTGCCTTCGAATGAACATCCCCAAAATGCATTACGTCGACGGAGCTACAGCGTGAAAGGATTTTCGGTTCTTCTCGGCAGCTTGATATTGGCTGCCGCGTCCATGGCATTCGCAGCCGATCCAGTCTTCAAGGATTACACCGTCACGCCCGTTTTCACCGGCCCCAACCATAAGCTGGTGCCGCAAGAGAACAGCAGCCCAACGATGGATCAGGCACGGGTGCAAGCCCTGAAAGGCAAGGTCAACTTCGCCGGCCATTACATCCTGCACAGGCTCGGTTGTGGCGGCAGCGCCATTTGCGGCGAAGTGCTGGACGCTCAGACCGGTGAAGTGGTTGGCGGTCTGCCGAATGCTTACGACGGCAGCACCTTCGGCATGGTCTACCAGCCCGATAGTCGTTTGATCATCGTGTCCGGCATCACGCTCGACGGTGAAGAAGATGCGCAGGGGAATGCTTTGGAAAGTGGTAACCGGGACCGTTACTACGAGTTTGTGAACAATGAATTTCGACTGCTGAGCATGATCGACGTTGAATCGTCGCCGATGGATGAGGAGTGAGTGGATGAGCCGTCGGCTCGCGGGCAGCCTTTCGCTGCTGCTCTCTCTGCCAGCCTTCGCCGCGCCTTCGGACGCCTTTACCCAGCGCGATGTCATGCAGTGCGGCGGTGTTGAAGTGGTGTTGGTGTCGTCCTGCCGATCGGTGACGGTGGATGGTGCGCAAACCCACGTCATCCCGGTCTGCTCCGACCAGACCATCAACATCGGTAGCAAAGTGCTTCGACGCGATATCAGTAAAGTTTCACAACTCATTTCCGACGGTGCGAAGACGAAAATGTTGAGCAATGTTGTTGTGGCGATGGATTGCGTGGAAGGCACCAAGGGCAGTCTTGTTTCGATAGGCGGATATGGCGGTTGTGGTGCCTGCGCGGAGTGGCATGGGTATTACTCGACAGCAGGGCGATTGGAGCAATACAGCTTCGATAATAACCAGCGCTCGTTTGGCTCGAAGGGATCTCGGGACGAGCTGATCAAGGCCTATGGCGTTACGAAGAGACAGCTAATGTCAGAAAGCCCAGCGGTGAAAAGGATCGTCTATGGCCAGCCTTAAGTGGGTGTTGATGATCGGCGGTTTGTTCAGCGCTACCAATGTCTTTGCCGTTGACCCGCCAATAGTGGGAGCCGCCGGAAACACAGTGACGTTCCAGGCTAAAAAATGGACGTCACCCGTCGTGGAATCTACCACTGCCTGGTTCACTGCGAATGGAAAAACGATCCCGTTGTTCCATGCCGGCATTGCTGCCCAGGCTTACCCCGAATGGCTCAGCCCAGACAAAAAAGTTCTACTGGCGACTGCGGTGGAGTACGGCGTAGTCATAGGTGAGAACGGTGAGGAAATAGCGACATCACAAGGGCATTGCGATGTGATCTCGATGGAAACCGGTTGCGTGCTTGCTGAGAGTTACGAGCGGTTTTGTGAGGGTAAATGGGTAGGCAAGCAATGGGTTTCCGATGAGGGCGGGGTGCTCAATCCTGTCTTGGAGACTAAGTCACCCAAGGACCTGCTGAAAAATGCTTCGAGTATCCAGCCTGCGCAGTCCCGAGCAGAGTCCATCGAATGGAGCCTGAGCTTTTTAAGCCCGGAATCCTACATGGCGTGTCATCCCCCGGCGCAAAATGTTCAGACTTACAACGACCTCGGTTTCTACTTGGCCGAGGGCGGCAACGATGAGTTGGCGTTGAAGTTTTATCGAGGCGTTGAAGCAGTCGGCAAACGCACGGTGCTGAAGCTGAACATGGCTGATTCGCTGTGGCGACTTGATCGGCAAGAAGAAGCGCAGCGTTATTACCGCGAGTACCGCGTCGCGATGAGTGCCGCCGGTAAAGCGCAGAAGATTCCGCAACGCGTCGTTGAGCGATCTGAAATTCAGGGACTGAAACAGTGAATACATTTGTCCGCTTTATCGTGTTGAGCCTTGGGCTGCTAACCACTTCATACACGTTTGCTGCTCCCCAGGTCCTCCAGGAAATCCCGGCTAACTTGCTGGGTGATGCATCACGGCAAAAGGTATTTGTTCTGGCAGGGGATGCGGACGAAGCCTCCAACCGGTTGCTGATTGCGCCGGAACAAGCGCGTGACGAGGACATCTTGCTCGATACGTCGAAGGCGCTGCCTCTGATCAAGAGTCAGTACTCGTCCGCTCTTCAGGGTGTCTTCAGCGTCCATGTACTCAAAGGTCGCCCTGGCGTCATGACCGTCATTGATCCACAGGCTGAGGAAGCTGTGGTCAAGCAGCCGTTTGTTGAAGCAGGGGATTACATCGCGCTGGTAACTAGCGAAGAAGATAACGCGGTTTACAACTTCAACCTGTTGTTCGCCTTCAATAGAGGCTCAAACCAGTTTGAGCTGAAAGCTCTGCTGGAAGTGGCGAACAACGACTCCTGTGACCGGTCGCTTGTCAGCGTAGTGCAGTTGCCGGTGCAGACATTGGGCCCAATCACTCTGGCCTCTTTCGATGGGCGTGAGGCGCTGCAGAAGCTGCAGGTTGCTCATACTGGCAGTATTGAGGGCGTGAGAAAGAAATTGATGACCGTCGATTCGACTGATTTGCTGAATATGGCGCTGGCAGCCTACCGAAAGGGTGATGACTCTTCCTTCAAGGATACGATGAGCTACGCGTTGATGGGCGGTGGCTCGCATGACACTTGTCCCCCGGATAGCTATATCGTCGCAAAGTACTACTACCCACAGCGTCCCGGCTGGTCCAATGACCTCGGTTTTCTGCTCGGCGAGGCGGGTTACTACGCTGAGTCGATTGAGTTGCTCAATGCAGTGATTGCCAACCACCCAGACAGGACGGTTGCTTACCTGAATCTCGCTGACAGTTATTGGGCCGTGAACGATAAAGAGCGGGCGGTGGCGGCGTACAAGCAATACGCATCGCGAATGTCTGAAGCGGGAAAAGCTTCGAAAATCCCGGCGAGGGTGGGTGAGCGCAGCGCTGTGGCGCCAGAGGAGTGACCAGCGCTCGTTGAGTTGCTGAAAGCATGTTTTTTATTACCCATGAACCGCTAAAGGAATGTTCGGTTTGAAATTTTCGTCTGTATTGTTTTTCGCATTGCTCGCTTTCGTTCCTCTGGCGGCTCATAGCGAGGTCACGACCGAGGTTTTTTGCTTCCGCTCCTACGAAGGCAACCCCATAAATTTTGAATTCAGAACCTATTACGACTCTGTCGCCAAATGGAGCGGTGCTGGCGTCAAGTACAGCAAGTCGAAAAAGGCTATTGGGCTGGTTCATCGCAGTACTGAACAAGAGGAACTCGTGTATGGCCGGCCCTACCAGTACACGACAACTTGGGTTGAAGTAGTTGATGGCGCACTGACAGGTGAGTATCAGATGGTCACTCAGGGTGGCCGGGTTGATGCGATGTCGTATACGAATTACAAATCTGCAAAGAAGTATTCTTTTGAAAACGATTACAACGTGGATTCGAAACCTGAAACAGGTTGCCAATGGTGAGGCAGAGAATACTCAGGAAGGGGGAACTTAACGTCCCTTTTTTCACATTCAATCAGGCCCGTAAATCATATGCAGGGAGGCAAGTTGAAAAAATAGTCTTGATCGCGTTATTGCTGTGTTCTTTTTCTGTGGCTGCGGCGCCAATGTTTCCGTCCCTCAAGTCCTGCATGGAGGCCGACAGCGGTTGCGCGTTGGCGCTGAAAGACAACTTTCTGGTGGACGCAAAGTCCGGCCGAAGTCTCTCCGAGGAGGCGGAGCCGGCAGGGGTGATGAGTGGTTTCTGGCTGTATCGAGATGGAGACCGGTACATCCTGGAGAATGAAAACTACTCCCGGGCGAAGTCGCGTCGTTGGCTGGTTTTTACCTATGACAGCGGCAAAGTGGTGCTCCACGGCGCATATATTTTTTCTATTCACATTGCCGAAATGGAGGCGTATTGGCATGGCTATGAATGCCGAGGTGATGCCAATCCGTTTGCAGTGCCAACGAAAGACTCATTCAGTGAAACTGCTTTAGAGGCGTTGTGCGGGGACGCCGAAGGCTGGGTCGTCTCGGGTCGGGACACCGAGGTGCCGGTGTCTGCCAAGGGGCTGGCCGTCAGTGTTCCCGTTTATCACGCCCGCAACCGTGACGGTTCAGCGACGTACCTGTTTACTGAAAGCGATGTTCCGGATCTTTCGAAGCTAGTGTGTTTGTCCAATTGCGCCGATGTCACTCAAATACCAGAACGCGTCTCGCAAGAAACAGCGTCATTGCAGGGCGGGCAGGATGGAACGTTGTGCTCCGCCGAAGAAGACATCTACTTCAGCTGTCCTTTGACGGGGGGTAAAACGGTTTCTGTTTGCGCGCAAGGGAACAACAAGCCCACTGCCGGATATGTTCAATACCGTTACGGCGTTCCGGGAAAGATAGAAATGCTCTATCCGCAGAAAAACGTGCCTCCCAAGGGCAAGTTCTTCGTAGTGGATGCGTCGGAAGGCAGCGTTAACCTGAACAACATCAAATTCAAAAAGGGCCCGTATACCTACCTCGTTAATCAGGCGTTTGTGAGTTTTCTGACGGTGCTCAAAGATGACAAGGTGGTGTTCCGGCAGTCTTGCAGCGCGGGTGGTTATTCATTTGTTAGTCGGGTTGCCCGTCAGGGTATAGAGGCACTGCCTAAAAGCGCTGAAGACTTTAGATAGCGAAGACGACTGCAGAAAGGGGATTTAACGTCCCCTTTTTTCATCCACAAACCTCGCTACGGCTTGGCCGCCACGCTTCGCACTTCGATCTGGTCGAGCGTCCCTTCCACCATCAATCTCACCCCGTCCGCCATTCTGCTTAGGGCCAGTGCCACCGAGCGGCGGGAGCCGTGGAGGTCGTCGGCGAGGTCGCAGGCGATGACGCTGATGGACAGGAGGTCTTCGGAGGCGTTGGCCATGAGGGCTTCGGCGTCGGTGCCGGGGGAGAGTTTGAAGAGGCCGTTCTCGCGTTTGGGATGTGGTTCGACGGCTGGTTTGAAATGGTGGTCGAGGGCGCGCTCGGCGGCTTCGTGGAATTTCTTTGATTCCAGGGTTTCGTAGGGCGAAACGTCTGGGTTTTCTGGGGGATTGGGTGTTGGTTTGATCATGGTGCAGCTTCCTGAAGTTATGAGGCCGACACCAGTTCGCTTTGCACTTCGAATAGGTGGCAGCTGTGCGTTGGTGTGCAAGACCGGTTCAGGAACCCGGCAGACCCGAAGGTCTCCGACGCACAGCCGCCATAACGATCGGGAGCATAGGAAAACGCTCGGCGAAACGCCACTAACGATTGTGCACCTGAACCGGACTTGCACGTCCGTATCACCGATTTTGCGGCGACCCACAGAGCCTATCCCCACCGCACCAACTCGCCTAGTTCATGGACAGCACCGCACTTTGCAGGAAATTTCCCATAGATTCGCGGGCCGGAAGATCAAAAGATCGCAGGCTTCGCCGGCTCCTACAGGGATGTGTTTCAACAGGTGTAGGAAAGGTGAGTGGTGAGACGCGGAGCGTCTCGGGATGCATTCCCATGCGGAGCGGGGAACGATCAGTGGGCGAGCGCTGAACCGTGACTTGGTGGTCATCGTGCGGGAAATGGTCCGCATCCTCTTCCAACAGAGTCAGATACTGGCGTTATCGTCCGAATCCCTTACACTGCCCCGGCCGTTCATTTTCCTTTTGAGGCTGTGCGCATGAAATTTCGTTTTCTTCTGTGGATGATGGGTTTGTTGATGGGTAAGGCCAGCCGGACAAATCCTGCGTTCCAGCAGCAGTTGGGTGACAAGGATCTGGTGTTTCAGTTGCAGACGCTGGATGGGAAAGTGGCGCGGCATTTTGTGGTCAAGGATCAGCGCATCACCAGCAAGTCTGGCGTTGTCGCAGAGCCGGCGTTTGCGATTGCGTTTAAAGATGCCGGTTATGGCTTTGCCACGATGCAGGCGAAGAACAAGCAGTTGGCGTTTATGCAGGGGATTCAGGACAAGTCGATCCAGCTCAAGGGCAACCCGGCGCTGGTGATGTGGTTTCAGGGGTTGATGAAGTATTTGGT
The DNA here is from genome assembly GCF_013363935.1 of Pseudomonas sp. 43A. Taxonomy (NCBI): domain Bacteria; kingdom Pseudomonadati; phylum Pseudomonadota; class Gammaproteobacteria; order Pseudomonadales; family Pseudomonadaceae; genus Pseudomonas; species Pseudomonas sp. 43A. The sequence goes on along the minus strand of NZ_CP054880.1, from coordinate 45,111 downwards.
GCCGAGGAAGGCTAAGCCTAAGGCTTGAGGTGGTCAGTTAGACCGAGTTGGATTCTTCGCGAGCAAGCTCGCTCCCACAGGAGGTCACCGAAACCTTGTGGGAGCGAGCTTGCTCGCGAAGCTTTTAGGCCTGGCTGAACTGCGAGGCCAGTTCGCGCAGCAGGACTTCGGCTTCAAGCACTTTGCTGACGACGTCGTTGGCTTTGTCGCGGGTCAGGCCCACACGTTCAAGCAACGCATCCGGAATATCTTCATCCGGCCCAGAGCCGATCCCGCGGCTACGCAGCAGGCGCACGGCCAGGCAGACGAGGTTCGGGTATTCGGCATAAGCGCCGTCGTAGCTTGGGTCGTGCTGGAAGCGCAGGGCGGTGGCCAGCTCATCCGGCATGTCCCAGTAGCGCATCAGCCACGAGCCGATCTGTTCGCGGCTGATACCGAGCAGGTGTTGCTCGATGTAGCTGTGGCACAGGTGCGGGTTGACCTCCAGGTGGCGGCAGATCAGCGAGAAGTGCGGCGGGAACACGTGGGCCAGCAGCAGGTAACCGAAGTTGTGCAGCAAGCCAGCCAAGTAGGTCAGGCCGGCTTCCGGGCGCTGGGCGCGCGGCATGGCGCGGGTCAGGCCTTCGATGACGGCGGCGGTGTAGATCGACTGCTGCCAGTACGGCGTGGTGTGTTGCGGGTGGTCTTTGGGCAGGCTCAGGGTCTTGCCGAGAGCAAGGCCCAGCGCGAGGTTGATCACCAGATCGAAGCCGAGCACGCGAACGATCGCGTCTTCCACCGAACGGATCTTGCCCGGCGAGGCGTAGTACGGCGACGCCGCCCAGCTCACCACTTGTGCGGCCAGTGCCGGGTCGGTTTCAACCACGCCGGTGATGTCGTCGATGGTGGCGTTGGGGTCAACACGCAGCTTGATGATTTTTTGCGCGGTTTCGGCCAGCGGCGGAATCTCGATGGTCGCTTCCAGACGCTGCTGAATGCGCCGCGCGGTGAACGCTTGCACGGCCTGGGTGATTTCCTCGCGGTCATCGTCCGGGCGGTCGAGGTTCGGGCGGATGCTGCTCAGGGCTTCGCCGAAGTTGGCGGCGCTGGCCTTGGTCAGCATGGTCTTGAAGTCTTCGCTGGCGATTTCCAGCAGCAGGCCCGGCTCGCCGGAGTTGATCAGCAGCTTCGGTTCACGCAGCAGGCTTTCTTCGTAGAGGCACGGCGAGCTGGTCAGCGCCGGCAGGCCTGGCAGCAGGCTCAGGCTGTGTTTGCCGAGCATCTTTTCCAGGCGCTCGGTGGACACGGCGGTGAGGCGCCGGCCAGTCAGTTCGGCGAGGCGGTTGAGGTCGAGCAATTGGCTCTGCGGAAACAGCACCATCAGCGCGCCGACGGCGTCGTCCAGCAACACGGCTTGTACCTTGCGCGATGCATTGAGGCCGTGGTGGTCGAGCACTTCTTCGTAGGCGATGCCCAACTTGCCTAGCAGCAGCCGAATGACAGACGGCGCGTGCGGGGATTCGGGGGCGAGAGCGGCTTCGGTCATGGTCTGTATCCGTTTTTGAAACAATGGCAGGAGTATAACCAGCTTGGTCGGAACGATCTGTCAGAAACTGCGACGGTGCTCACACTTGGCCGTATTGCTGCCCGTGGCGCAACCAGCGATCGAGTAATGGGCTGACGTGGGTTGGCCAGCGTTCCAGCAGGGCTTGGGCCGCGTCGCGGACGGCGGGCAGCAGGTCGGCGTCGCGCATCAGGTCGGCGACTTTGAATTGCAGCAGGCCGGTCTGGCGAGTGCCGAGCATTTCGCCGGGGCCGCGCAGTTCGAGGTCTTTTTCGGCGATGACGAAACCGTCGTTGGTCTCGCGCATGATGCCCAGGCGCTGGCGACCGATCTGCGACAGTGGCGGATGGTAGAGCAGCACGCAATGGCTGGCGGCGCTGCCCCGGCCAACGCGGCCGCGCAACTGGTGCAATTGCGCGAGACCGAGGCGCTCGGGGTTTTCGATGATCATCAGGCTGGCGTTGGGCACGTCGACGCCGACTTCGATCACCGTGGTCGCGACCAGCAGTTGCAGGTTGCCGGCCTTGAATTCGGCCATGACGGCGGCCTTCTCGACGGGCTTCATGCGCCCGTGAATCAGCCCGACTTTCAATTCGCCGAGGGCAAGAGTGAGGTCTTCGAAGGTGGTTTCGGCGGCCTGGCAGGTCAGCTCTTCGGATTCTTCAATCAGCGTGCACACCCAATAGGCCTGACGGCCCTCGGCGCAGGCACCACGCACGCGTTCGATGACTTCGACGCGGCGGGAGTCGGTGACCAGCACGGTGTTAACCGGCGTTCGTCCGGGTGGCAGTTCGTCGAGGATCGAGGTGTCGAGGTCGGCGTAGGCACTCATCGCCAATGTCCGTGGAATCGGCGTGGCGGTCATGATCAGCTGGTGCGGGCACATGCGTCCGCCGACGCCTTTCTGCCGCAGCGCCAGACGCTGCTGCACACCGAAACGATGCTGTTCGTCGATGATCACCAGCGCGAGGTTCTTGAACTGCACTTCGTCCTGGAACAGCGCGTGGGTGCCGACCACCATCGGCGCGCCGCTGGCGATCTGTTCCAGCGCGGTAACGCGGTTCTTGCCCTTGAGCTTGCCGGCCAGCCATGCGACTTCAATGCCCAGCGGCTCGAGCCAGCGCTTGAAGGTGATGAAGTGTTGTTCGGCGAGAATCTCGGTTGGCGCCATCAGCGCGACTTGATAGCCAGCCTCTAATGCTTGCAGCGCAGCGAGGGCGGCGACCACGGTTTTGCCCGCGCCCACGTCGCCTTGAATCAGGCGCAGCATCGGTTCGTGCTGGCTGAGGTCGTAGGCGATTTCGTTGCCGACGCGCTGCTGGGCACCGGTAGGGTTAAAGCCAAGGTTGGCCAGGTATTTCGGCGGCAGCTTCGTCGCTTTCGGCATCGCCGGCGCGCGTAAGGAGCGCATGCTTTCGCGCAGACGCTGTTGCGACAGTTGATGGGTCAGCAGCTCTTCGAAGGCGAGGCGATGCTGGGCCCAGTGATGACCGAGGGCGAGTTCATCGACGTCGGCATCGGCGGGCGGGTTGTGCAGGTAGCGAATCGCATCGGCCAGTGGCGCCAGTTGGTAGTCGCGGGCCAGTTCGGTCGGCAGCCAGTCGGGCAGGGTGTCTGGCTTGAGCATGGTCAGTGTTTGCAGACACAGCTGGCGCAGACGCGCTTGGGTCAGGCCTTCGGTGAGCGGATAGACCGGGGTCAGGGTTTCATCGACTGGCGGCGGTTCGTCACCGGTGATGGCGCGGTATTCCGGGTGGTAGATTTCCAGGCCGGACGCACCGGGCCGGGCTTCGCCGTAGCAGCGAACCCGCGTGCCGCGCTTGAGGCCTTCTTTCTGCGCGTTGCTGAAATGGTAGAAGCGCAGGCTGAGACCACCGGTGCCGTCCTGCAAACGCACAACGAGGCTGCGACGACGGCCCATGACCACGTCGGCACCGCTGACGGTGCCTTCGACCACGGCGTCCTGTCCCGGTCGCAACGCGCCGATCGGCACCACACGGGTGCGATCCTGATAGCGCAGCGGCAGGTGAAACAGCACGTCCTGAAGGTTCTCAAGACCGACCTTGGCCAGTTTCTCGGCCATGGCTTCGCCGACACCCTTGAGTGCCGTCACCGACACTTGCGACAGCTCAGTCATGACGCTCGCTTAACCGGCTGTAACCGGTGCCGCTGGCTTGGCCACCGAACACAGGCGAATGGAGTCGGCGAGGATCTCGATGGCTTTCGGCCGTGGGAAGCTCGCGCGCCAGGCAATGGCCACGGTGCGGAACGGCACCGGCGGCGACAGTGGGCGCACTTCGATCACGCCCGGGGCGTAGTGATGGCTGTCGACCGCCGACAACGGCAGGATCGAGATGCCCAGACCGGAGGCGACCATGTGGCGGATGGTTTCCAGCGAGCTGGATTCGACCGTGGTGTGCTTGGCGCCGTCGTTGCCCTTGGTCAGGGTCGGGCAGGCTTCCAGCACTTGATCGCGGAAGCAGTGGCCCTCACCGAGCAGCAGCAGGCTCTTGTCGTTGAGCAGGCCGGCGTCGATGGTTTCTTTTTGCGTCCACGGGTGCTGGGCCGGCATGAGCACGTAGAACGGCTCGTCGTACAGCGGCAGGGTCAGCACGTCGGCTTCGTTGAACGGCAGGGCGATGATGATCGCGTCGAGCTCGCCGTTGCGCAGTTTGTCGCGCAGCACGTGGGTGAAGTTTTCTTCGATGTACAACGGCATCTGCGGGGCGACCCGGTGCAGTTGCGGAATCAGGTGCGGGAACAGGTACGGGCCGACGGTGTAGATCGCGCCGACTTTCAGCGGCGCAGTCAGCTGGTTCTTGCCGGCCTGGGCCAGTTCGCGGATGCCTTGGGCCTGCTCAAGGACTTTCTGCGCCTGGGCGACGATGCCTTCGCCGACCGGGGTCAGGCGCACGGCGCTTTTGCTGCGCTCGAAAATCAGCACACCGAGTTCGTCTTCAAGCTTTTTCACGCCCACCGACAGGGTCGGCTGGCTGACGTGGCAACGTTCGGCGGCGTGGCCGAAATGCTGCTCTTGGGCGAGGGTAACGATGTAGCGTAATTCTGTGAGGGTCATAGCAAGCGTCCATGAAGATGCGGGCCAAGCATACCGGCTGCAATCGATAGACGCACGTTATCAGACTGAGTGTGGAATGCGACACCGGGCAATGTCGGTTTGCCGCGCGCAGATACGCAAAAGGCACCTTTCGGTGCCTTTTTGGCTGGATCTTCCAGCTAACGGAGAGCCCTTGTAGGAGTGAGCCTGCTCGCGATTGCGGGGTGTCAGTCAGAAAATCATCGTCTGACACAACGCTATCGCGAGCAGGCTCACTCCTACAGGTTTTGCGTTGCCTTAGCGGCGGCGTTCCAGCGAGTAAACAAACGGCGCAACAATTTCGATCGAGCCGTTGGTCAACATGTCGGCCGGTGGCTTGGGCAACGGTTGTGCGCGGCGGATCATTTCCAGGGTGGCCCGGTCCAGATCAGCGTTGCCAGAGCGGCCCACCAGTTCGAACGACAGCACATTACCTTCGGCATCCACCACGAAACGCAGACGGTTCAAGCCTTCCTTGCCCCGTGCCTGAGCACTGGCCGGGTACTTTTTGTACTTGGCCAAATGCGCAAGCAGGGTGCCCTGCCAACTGGCCTTGGCGGCCAACTGTGCCGGCGACGGGCCGGGCGCCGGTGCAGCGGATTTCTCCGTCGGTGCCGGGGTCGGTGGTGTATCGGCCGGCTTCTCCTCGGAAGGTTTTTCCTTCGGTGGATCGGGCAGCTTCTTCTCGACCGGCTTCGGCGGTTTAGGCTTGGGCTTCGGCTTGGGTTTCTGCACCGCGATTTCAGCTTTCGGTGCTTCGGCCAGCTTCGGAATCGGCAACTCTTCAACCGGAGCCGGTGGCTGCGGCGGTGTGACGACTTTCGGCGGAGCAGGCGGTGGCGGGGCCGGAACCGGTGCCAGCTCGACCATCATTGCCTGAGGCGGCAATTCGATGGGCGGGCGGGCGGTCCAGTTCAGCGCCAGCGCGATGGCCAGCGCATGAACGCCCAGCACCACGGCCAGGCTACCGCTGTAACGCGTCAGCTTATGGCGCGTCGTGATCATTTCTTGGCTGCCGTCTCAAGTCCGACCAGACCGACCTTCAGGTAACCGGCAGAGCGCAGGTTATCCATCACGCTCATGAGATCGCCGTAATCCACGCCTTTATCGGCCTGGAAGAAGATGGTGGTGTCTTTCTTGCCCTTGGTTCTGGCGTCGAGGGTTGCGCCCAGTGCTTCGGGCTTCACTTCGTCTTCACCGAGGAACAGGCGTTGGTCGGCCTTTACGCTGAGGAACACCGGTTTCTCTGGCCGCGGCGCCGGTTTGGCGGTCGAGGCAGGCAGGTCGACTTTGATGTCCACGGTGGCCAACGGAGCGGCCACCATGAAGATGATCAACAGCACCAGCATCACGTCGATGAACGGCGTGACGTTGATTTCGTGGTTCTCGGCCAGATCGTCGTCTGCGCCTTCTTTCAAATGCAGGCCCATGGCCGATTACCCCACTTTGACCATGTGCGGCTGCGAGCTGCGCTCAGGCTGGTGGTCGAGGTCGCGGCTGACCAGCAGCAGCACTTCTGCCGACGCATCGGAAACCTGCGCCTTATAACCGGCGATGGAGCGGGCGAAGACGTTGTAGATCACTACGGCCGGGATCGCGGCAACCAGACCCAGTGCGGTAGCCAGCAGTGCTTCAGCAATACCGGGCGCTACGACAGCAAGGTTGGTGGTCTGGGTTTTGGCGATGCCGATAAAGGAGTTCATGATGCCCCACACGGTACCGAACAGGCCCACGAACGGCGCGGTGGAACCGATGGTGGCGAGGACGCCGGTGCCGCTGCTCATGTTGCGACCGCAGGCTGCTACCAGACGCTCGAGGCGGAAGCTGACGCGTTCCTTGATGCCTTCCTTCTCGCGGCTGTTGACCGACAGGCGCATCTCTTCGAGGGCGTCGTGCACCAGCAGGTTGGCGAGGGTGCCTTCCTTGCCGGCAGTGGTGCTGGCTTCTTTAAGGGTGGTGGCTTTCTTCAGGGCGGCGATCTCGCCACGCAGGCGACGCTTGGCGCCCATCAGCTCGAAGCCTTTGGCGATCCAGATTGTCCAGGTGATGATCGAAGCGATGGCCAGACCGATCATCACGATTTTCACGATGATGTCGGCGTTCTGGTACATGCCCCACGGCGACAGGTCGTGAGCCATGCCCAGGCTGTTGTCGGCTTCAAGAACTTCAGGGACGTCGGCAGCGTCAACCGCTTGCACCGGATCGGTAGCGGCCGGGGCAGCCGTAGCAGCGGCTGGTGCGCTTTGCTCGGTGGTGGCTGGCGTTGCAGGTGCCTGGGCGTCGGCGAAAGCGGCAGTCGGCGCCAGCATCAGGCTGAGCAGCAGAGCCGCCACTGCGCTCCAGGCGCGAGGTCGATTGGTTGGCGAAGCGGGGATTTGATTACGTGTCATGCTGGCCGGACCTGAGATAGAAAAACGGTGATGCTCTACCAGGCCTCGTGAGGCCGAGAACAAAAGTGACGTGCATTATTGCAAGTAATTCTTGTTAACAAAAGTAATAGAGTATCTTTTTTTCCTGCATTGCTAGCCGCTCGTCCTGTCCCGAGGCTAGTCTGTGTCTTTCCGATAGGAGTTTTTGATGTCCGCGCCTTCTGTTTTGATTGCCGGTTGTGGTGATGTCGGCAGTCGTCTGGCCAAGCAATTGCTGGCGGCTGGCTGGGAAGTTCATGGCCTGCGCCGGGACGTTTCGAAGCTGCCTGACGGCGTGATCGGCGTCGCCGGTGACCTGTTCAATGAGGACTGCCCGGCCACTTGGCCGGTGGGGGCGGTGGACTATCTGGTGTATTGCGCTGCGGCCACCGATCACGACGAAGCCGGTTATCGCGCGGCTTATGTGCAGGGTTTGCAGAATGTGTTGAGTTGGCTGGATGACTATGGGCAGGTGCCTGAGCGACTGATCTTCGTTTCCAGCAGCAGTGTGTATGGACAGCAGGAGGGTGAGTGGGTCGATGAGAGCTCAGAGACCATCGCTGCCGGTTACTCCGGGCGATTGATGCTTGAGGCTGAGCAGGTCGCGCTTAAGAGTGGTATTCCTGCGAGCATCCTGCGTTTGACCGGGATCTACGGGCCGGGCCGCGAATGGCTGCTGACCCAAGTGCGTCGCGGTTATCGCGTGGCGGTCGAACCTCCGTTGTACGGCAACCGGATTCATGCCGATGACGCAGCAGGGTTGTTGGCATTCCTGTTGGAGAAGGCTCGGCAGGGCGTGAAGCTTGAGGATTTCTACATCGGTGTCGACGATGCACCGGCGCCATTGGCGGAAGTCGTGGGCTGGTTACGCGAGTATCTGGGCGTTACCGAGTGGGCGGACGACGCCAGCGTTCGGCGAACCGGCAGCAAGCGTTGCAGCAATGCGCGGGCGAAAGCCTTGGGCTGGACGCCGACGTACCCAAGTTACCGCGAAGGTTATGCCGCCATTTTAGAAGGGCGCTGCTGACTTCCAAACACCACAAAACGAATGTGGGAGCGAGCTTGCTCGCGAAGAGGGCTTAACATCCAACATCTCTGTTGGCTGTTGCACCGCATTCGCGAGCAAGCTCGCTCCCACATTTGATCTTCAGCGGTTTCAGAAGCGGGTTACTGTTTTTCCAGCAACCACTTGCGCTCACCTGCGGTGAACTGCGGTTGTTCGTCCGCTTGAGCGGAGTTCACTGCTTGCAGGATTTCCAGCTCTTTGCCCTTGCGCACAAAGATCCAGTTATTGCCCTGGCCGTTCTGCTGCAACCACATGCTGTCGTTACCGTTGCTCATCGACGCGCAATCGCCCGCCAGGCACAGGGCATAACGGTCGGCCCCCGGCAAACCGGAAACCTGGCCATCAGCCTGGAACTGCACGGTGCTGCCTTCGCCCTGACCGCTGGCGATTGTCCAGCTACCGCCCATGTAGGCGGAATACAGCGCGCGTTCGAAACTGGCGCCGATCGGCGCGCCTTCCGGCACCGGAATCTGTGCGCGGTCGAACACCTGCTCGGGTTCGTTGTCGCTGGCGGCTTGCTGCAGTTGCCCGCCGTCGCGTTTCAGCTCACTGGCGGAGCTGCCATAGAAGTCGACTTTCCAGGCGCCGGATTTTTCACCCAGCAGCCGCCCTTCGACGTTCTCAAAACCGTTGGTGTAGCGGGCCTGGCTGGCCTTGGTGTTGACGTCCCACTCAAGGTTCGGGCCGTAAGCCTGAAGCGCTTCGCGCAGGGGGCCGCCCTTGGCTGCGGCATCGATCGCCACCTGGTTGATCCAGGTGCCGCTGATGTCACGGTCGGCAGGGTTGCTGGCGCAGCCGCCGAGGAAAATGGCGAGCAGCGGGAGAGCTAGCGCTTTGCGCATGGTGGAATCCTTTCAAAACCTTTTCTTGCAGCAGTCGGCGCGGCGTTTGAAGGCCGCGCCGTGCGCATCACTCGATGACCAGAATGGCATCCATTTCAACCTGCGAACCCTTCGGCAGGGCAGCTACGCCGATGGCGGCGCGGGCCGGGTATGGCTGGTCGAAGTACTTGCCCATGATCTCGTTGACCTTGGCGAAGTGGCTCAGGTCGGTGAGGAAGATGTTCAGTTTGACGATGTCCTTGAACGAACCGCCAGCGGCTTCGGCCACGGCTTTGAGGTTCTCGAACACCTGGACGGTCTGGGCTTCGAAGCCTTCAACCAGTTCCATGGTTTTTGGGTCCAGAGGAATCTGGCCCGACATGTAAACGGTGTTGCCGGCCTTGATCGCCTGGGAGTAAGTACCGATGGCGGCCGGGGCCTTGTCGCTGGTGATAACAGTCTTGGTCATGTATGACTCCTTGTAATGGTTGAGTTATGCACGCATGCGGGTGATGCGGATCACCCCGGTCAGGGCGCGCAGCTTCTTGATCACGCGGGCCAGGTGCACACGATCGTGGACGCTGACCACCAACTGGACCACGCTGATGCGACCATCGCGTTCGTCCATGCTGATTTTTTCGATATTGCCGTCGGCTGCGTTGACGCTGCTGGCCAGCAGGGCGATCAGGCCGCGCTGGTGTTCCAGCTCGACGCGCAGTTCGACGTTGAATTCGCCGGTGACATCCTTGGCCCACGAGAGCTGGATGCATTTTTCCGGGTTGTGCCGGATTTCGCTGATGTTGCGGCAGTTGTCGAGGTGCACGACCATGCCTTTGCCCGCCGACAGGTGCCCGACGATCGGGTCGCCCGGGATCGGCGTGCAGCATTTGGCGTAGCTCAGCACCAGACCTTCGGTGCCGCGAATCGCCAGAGGGCCTTCCGGGCTTGGCAGTTGTTCGCCTTCGCCGAGCAGGCGGCGGGCAACGACGTAAGCCATGCGGTTGCCGAGGCCAATGTCTTCGAGCAAATCTTCGATCAGTTCGAGGCGGTACTCGGTGAGCATTGCTTTGACGCGTTCAGCCGGGATCTTCTCCAGCGAACTGTCGAAACCGTTGAGGACTTTGTTCAGCAGGCGTTCGCCGAGGCTGATGGATTCGGAGCGGCGTTGCAGTTTCAGCGCGTGGCGGATGTGCGTGCGCGCCTTGCCGGTGACCACGAAATTAAGCCATGCCGGATTCGGTCGTGCGCCCGGAGCGCTGACGATTTCGACCGTGGAGCCGCTTTGCAGCGGTTCGGACAGCGGCGCGAGACGACGGTTGATCCGGCAGGCGATGCAGCTGTTGCCGACGTCGGTGTGCACCGCGTAGGCAAAGTCGACCGCCGTAGAGCCTTTCGGCAGCTCCATGATCCGGCCTTTGGGCGTGAACACGTAGACCTCGTCCGGGAACAGGTCGATCTTCACGCTTTCGATGAATTCCAGCGAGTTGCCGGCACGCTGCTGCATTTCCAGCACGCCTTTGACCCACTGGCGGGCACGGGCGTGAGTGCCTTTCGGCTGCTCGTCACCGCTGGATTTGTACAGCCAATGGGCGGCGATGCCGTTGTTGGCCATCTCTTCCATTTCGCGGGTGCGGATCTGGATCTCGATCGGTACGCCGTGCATGCCGAACAGCGTGGTGTGCAGCGACTGATAGCCGTTGGCCTTGGGGATCGCGATGTAATCCTTGAAGCGTCCCGGCAACGGTTTGTACAAATTATGTACAGCACCCAGTACGCGGTAGCAGGTATCGACCTTGTCGACGATGATCCGGAACGCATAGACGTCCATGATCTCGTTAAAGGCCCGACGCTTGCCGCGCATTTTCTTGTAGATGCCGTAGAGGTGTTTCTGGCGGCCGCTGACTTCGCCCTGGATGCCGTCGATAGCGAGGCAATGGCCAAGGGATTCTTCGATCTTGTTGACGATTTCCTTGCGGTTGCCCCGGGCGCGCTTGACCGCCTGGTAGATCCGCGCGGAACGCATCGGGTGCATGGCCTTGAAGCCGAGGTCTTCGAATTCGATGCGGATCGCATGCATGCCCAGCCGGTTGGCGATGGGCGCGTAGATTTCGAGGGTTTCCTTGGCGATCCGGCGGCGTTTTTCGCCGGACAGCACTTCCAGCGTGCGCATGTTGTGCAGGCGGTCGGCAAGCTTGACCAGGATCACACGAATGTCGCGCGCCATGGCCATGGCCATTTTCTGGAAGTTTTCAGCCTGGGCTTCGGCCTTGGTCTCGAAATTCATCTGGGTCAGTTTGCTGACCCCGTCGACCAGTTCGGCCACGGTTTCACCGAACTGCGCTTGCAGCGCTTCTTTGGCGATACCGGTGTCTTCGATCACGTCATGCAGCATCGCGGCCATCAGGCTCTGATGGTCCATGTGCATGTCGGCAAGAATATTGGCCACGGCAAGAGGATGCGTGACGTACGCCTCGCCACTGCGACGGCGTTGACCGTCATGGGCTTGTTCGGCGTAGAAATACGCTCGGCGGACCAGGTTGACCTGGTCATTGCCGAGGTAGGTCGATAAGCGATCGGCGAGGGCGTCTATGCTCGGCATGATGACTCCTGCCGTAAGCTGTGATCCTGCGCCGTGCTACGTCGACCAGGCATAGGCTTAGACGGCCTCGTTGGACTCGTCCTCGAACGCTGCGAACAGCGGCTCATCCTGGACGATTTCCTGCTCGGCGATGAACTCGTAGCTCATCAGGCCTTCAGCGATTTCACGCAGGGCGACAACAGTCGGCTTGTCGTTTTCCCACTGGACCAGTGGCTCTTTGCCGCCGGTGGCCAGTTGACGGGCACGCTTGGTGGACAGCATGACCAGTTCAAAACGGTTTTCCACGTGGTTCAGGCAGTCTTCAACGGTTACGCGGGCCATGGTATTCCTCGGAGCGAATGCAATATGCGCGCTGCCCGGGTGGGCGAGCGGACTGAGCAGTTTAAAAAATCACCAGCGATTAGGGAAGCGCTGATTTTTTGACCAGACCCTTCGACGCGCTGCAAGTACCAATGTAAAGCGCTTGCAGCGGTTTTGGGAAGTGCTGATTAACCGAGCAATTCGGCCAGCAATTTGCCGAAACGTACCTGCTGGCGTTTCTGCTGGAGTTGATTGGCGCGGAAAATAGCCTTCAGATCGTCCAGTGCGTGAGCAAAATCGTCGTTGATGATCAGGTAGTCGTACTCGACATAGTGACTCATCTCGCTGACCGCTTCGCGCATCCGGCCGTCGATGATCTCATCGCTGTCCTGGCCGCGGTTGGTCAGGCGCTGGTGCAGGGCCTGAAGCGACGGCGGCAGGATAAAGATCGAGCGTGCTTGCGGCATCAGCTTGCGTACTTGCTCGGCGCCTTGCCAGTCGATTTCCAGAATCAGGTCGTGACCTTCGTCCAGCGTCTGCTGCAGGCGGCTTTGCGAGGTGCCGTAGAAGTTGCCGAAGACTTCGGCGCGTTCGAGGAAGTCGCCATGCTCGCCCATCTTCACGAACTCTTCGCGGGTCACGAAGTGATAGTTCACGCCGTCCACTTCACCCGGGCGCATGGCGCGGGTGGTGTGGGAAACCGAAACGCGAATTTCCGGTATGGCGTCGGTCAAGGCCTTGACCAGGCTGCTCTTGCCCGCGCCCGATGGCGCGGAAATGATGTACAGGGTGCCGGTGCTGTGGGTCATGTCGGGGTAGCCTTACTCAATATTCTGCACTTGTTCGCGCATCTGCTCGATCAACACCTTGAGGTTGACGGCGGCTTGGGTGCTGCGCGGGTCGAAGGCCTTGGAGCCCAGTGTGTTGGCTTCGCGGTTGAGTTCCTGCATCAGGAAGTCCAGGCGCCGACCGGCGGCACCACCGGTTTTGAGCACCCGGCGCACTTCGATGATGTGGGTGCTCAAGCGATCCAGTTCTTCGGCCACGTCGCTCTTTTGCGCGAGGATGACCATTTCCTGTTCGAGCCGCTGCGGATCCAGTTCGGCCTTCATGTCGGCGAAGCGATCGAGGACTTTCTGGCGCTGGGTCGCAAGCATTTGCGGCACCAGTTCACGCAGGGTCACCACGTCTTCTTCAATGGAGGTCAGGCGTTCGTTGATCAGGCGTGCCAGCTCCGCGCCTTCGCGCTCGCGGCCAGCCTTCAGCTCTTTCAGGCCTTGATTGAACAGGGTCAGCGCGTCGGCATTCAGCGCCTGCGGGTCGGTCGCATCGCCTACCAGCACGCCGGGCCAGGCCAGCACTTCCAGCGGATTCAATGCGGCAGGATTCTTGATCAGACCAGCGACCGTCTCAGCGGCGGCGACCAACTGCGCGGCGCGCTCGCGATCGATTTGCAGTGTTTTGCCGGTGCTTTCTTCGGTGAAACGCAGGGTGCATTCGAGTTTGCCTCGCGACAGGCCCTGACGCAGCGCTTCACGTACCGCGCCTTCGAGGTCGCGAAACGACTCCGGCAGGCGCAGGTGGGGCTCCAGATAGCGGCTGTTGACCGAGCGCAGCTCCCAGCTCAGGGTGCCCTGTGCGCCGGCTTTTTCGACGCGGGCGAAGGCGGTCATGCTGTGCACCATGGCGGTGACCTCGCAATGCAGATCGGCGCGAAACGTGAATTTCGCGAGCGCGATATGAATGAATTTAAGCCGACTGGCAACAAAGGCGCAGGATTGTAGCGCAGTGCGGCGAATGCGCCCAAACACACGGTGTGACAAAGGGCTGCAGCCCGTCGGTAATGGGTGTTTCAGGGCCTTCGGTCGTCGCCCGGGTTTTTAACGAGTGCCCAGTCGCGGTGCAGGGCTCTATAATGCTCGGCAGTTTTCCGTCCCCAGTACAGGTATTCCCTATGAAACGTCCAAGTGGTCGCGCTGCCGATCAGCTCCGCTCGATCCGCATTACCCGCAACTACACCAAACACGCCGAGGGATCCGTACTGGTCGAATTCGGTGATACCAAAGTCATCTGCACCGTCAGCGTCGAAAACGGCGTGCCGCGTTTCCTCAAGGGCCAGGGGCAGGGTTGGTTGACTGCCGAATACGGCATGCTGCCGCGCGCCACCGGTGAGCGTAACCAGCGTGAAGCGAGCCGTGGCAAGCAGGGCGGTCGCACCCTGGAAATCCAGCGTCTGATCGGCCGTTCCCTGCGCGCTGCGCTGGACATGTCCAAGCTGGGCGACGTGACCCTGTACGTCGACTGCGACGTGATCCAGGCCGACGGTGGTACTCGCACGGCTTCGATCACCGGTGCCATGGTTGCGCTGGTTGATGCGCTGAAAGTGATCAAGAAGCGTGGTGGCCTGAAGGGTGGCGATCCGCTCAAGCAGATGATTGGTGCCGTGTCGGTCGGTATGTATCAGGGCGAGGCCGTGCTGGATCTGGACTATCTTGAAGATTCCGCTGCCGAGACCGACCTCAACGTCGTGATGACCAGCACCGGTGGCTTCATCGAAGTACAGGGCACCGCTGAAGGCGCGCCGTTCCAGCCTGAAGACTTGAACGCCATGCTGGAGTTGGCCAAGCAGGGCATGAACGAAATCTTCGAACTGCAAAAGGCTGCATTGGCCGACTGAGCAGGTTGATAACCGCAAGGAGGACGCGATGAGTGATGAGCAAGAGCTGCTGCCCAAACCGAGCCAGGAGGTTCGCCAATGGGCGATGTTTTGTCACTTGTCCGCCTTGCTGGGGATCTGGATTCCGTTCGGCAATCTGATCGGACCGTTGATCCTCTGGCAGATGAAGCGCGAAACGGACCCGTTCATCGATGCTCAAGGTAAAGAGGCGCTGAATTTTCAGATCACCGTCGCCATCGCATCGTTGATCTGCTTCCTGCTGATGGTGCTGATCATCGGGTTCTTTCTGCTGGGAATACTGGCTATCGGCGCACTGGTTTTGACGATCATTGCGGGGGTGAAGGCTAATGAAGGCTTCCCGTACCGATATCCGTTTACCTGGCGGTTGATCAAATAAAAGCTCGCCCAGTTTAAAAATGCCCTGACATGTCAGGGCATTTTTATTTGCGCAACTAAAGTAATCTCTTTGGTGTGTAGGAATAATCTTGTTGCGATGAGTGGCAAGTAATATTTTATATCAATGGCGTAATTACACTTTTGGTCACAACTGTAGTGCCTTGGTTCTGGTTCATATCCTTGGAATCACAGATGGCGATTGTTAAAGTTGCCGGGCTAATATTTCTCCTGAAATATTAAGATATATTCAAGCCATCGAAGGCTCTTGAATTTCACAGTAATCAGTGTTGAGACAATCAGCCGGTTCATGAGGCGAGCACAGGTAAAAAGTTCGCCTCTGAATATATAATCAAGAATAATTCCAATGATTCAGCTCGATTTTTACGGAACACTTGTGGCCGCTTCTCTAGTGCTTCTACTAGGGCGCGGGCTAGTCAGGCGTGTTGGTTTCATGCGCAGTTATAATATTCCTGAGCCTGTAGCGGGCGGCCTGGTAGTTGCCCTGACTTTATTGCTGCTGCGAACATTCGATATTGAAGTTCGTTTTGATACTTCTCTGCAGACACCGCTGATGCTGGCCTTTTTTGCCACCATCGGTCTGAGCGCAGACTTTGCCAGTCTGAAGAAAGGTGGCCGGATCGTCGGGATATTTCTGCTGGCGGTCACTGGGCTGTTGGTGGTGCAGAATGCGATGGGGATCGGGCTGGCAAAAATACTCGGGCTCGACCCGTTGATGGGGCTGCTGACAGGATCCATTACCTTGGCGGGCGGCCATGGCACGGGTGCTGCGTGGGGTACGGTATTTAGCGAGAAGTACGGTCTGGCCTCCGCTTCCGAGCTGGCAATAGCCTCCGCGACGTTTGGTCTGGTGCTGGGCGGCCTGATTGGTGGACCGGTTGCGCGCCTGCTCATCAAGCGTGTGGAGGTCCCTGGCTGCAATCAGCAGGAAGCGCCGCGACTGCCAAAGGGTTTTGAACAGCCGAACAAGGAGCGCTCAATCACGCCCTTCTCGTTTATCGAGACCCTGGCACTGATCGCCATCAGCCTGTTGGCCGGTAACCTGATCAATGGTTGGCTGCAAGGGACTGCGCTCGAATTGCCGACGTTCGTTTGTGTGCTGTTTGTAGGCGTGGTGCTGCGCAATGGTCTTTCAGCGCTGGGCTTGTATCAGGTGTTTGAGCGGGAAGTCTCGGTACTGGGCAATGTCAGCCTGTCGCTGTTTCTGGCGATCGCCCTGATGTCGCTCAAGTTGTGGGATCTGGCTGCACTGGCGTTGCCGATTTTCATCATCCTGGCGGTGCAGGCGCTGGTCATGGCGCTGTTCGCGATCTTCGTGACGTTCCGGGTGATGGGCCGCAATTACGATGCGGCAGTGTTGGCGGCGGGGCATTGCGGTTTTGGCCTGGGCGCCACGCCGACCGCGATTGCCAATATGCAAGCGGTCACGCAGCGCTACGGTCCCTCGCAGATCGCGTTTCTGGTGGTGCCGATGGTTGGCGCGTTCTTCATCGACATTATTAATGTCATCGTGATCAAGCTCTACCTGGCCTTGCCGTTCTTCGCCGCTGTTTGAACCTGACTCGAACGGATGCGCAAAAAAATGCCCGTATCTTGCGATACGGGCATTTTTTCAACTTCGAACCAACGCTTAGATGGTCAGCGTCCAATCGTAGTCGACGATCAGCGGCGCGTGTTGCGAGAACCGTGGCTGACGCGGCAGGCGTGCGCTGCGCACGAAGCGCCGCAGCCCTGGGGTCAGGATCTGATAGTCGAAGCGCCAGCCCAGATTGAGCATCTCGGCCTGTTCGTTATCCGGCCACCAGCTGTACTGGTCGCCTTCACGGCTGACTTCGCGCAGGGCATCGACATAGCCCATGTTGCCGACAATCTCGTCCATCCAGGCGCGTTCTGGCGCCAGGAAGCCCGGGGATTGCTGGCTGTCGCGCCAGTTCTTGATGTCGAGCTTCTGCTGCGCCACGTACAGCGAGCCACAATAAATGTACTCGCGACGTTTGCGCCGCTGTTTGTCCAGGTACTTGCCGAAGTCGTCCATGAGCTTGAACTTCTGGTTCAAGTCCTCATCGCCGTTCATCCCCGAAGGGAGCAGCAAGGTGGCAATACTGACTTTGTCGAAATCTGCTTGCAGGTAGCGCCCGTAGCGGTCGGCCGTCTCGAAACCGAGACCGCTGATGACAGCCTTCGGTTGCAACCGCGAATACAAAGCCACGCCGCCTTGGGCAGGGACTTCAGCATCGCAGGCATAAAGGAAGTAGCCATCCAGTTGGAAGGCTGGGTCATCCAGTTCAAAGGCGGAGGCACGGGTGTCCTGCAGGCAGATGACGTCGGCATTCTGTGCTTGCAGCCAACTGAGCAAACCACGCTCGACTGCCGCCTGAATACCATTGACGTTCACACTGATGATCCGCATAAATGGCCCCAAAAATCGCGTGCGTGTATGATACACGGCGTCAAGCTAATTAGCTAAATCCGTGGTATTTGGGGTTTTTTTCATGCAAGCGTATCAGCGCGATTTCATTCGTTTTGCCATCGATCGCGGCGTTTTGCGCTTCGGTGAGTTCACCCTGAAGTCCGGGCGCACCAGTCCTTACTTCTTCAACGCCGGCCTGTTCAACTCGGGTTCGGCCCTGGCGCAGTTGGGGCGTTTCTACGCTGCAGCCATTGCCGAGAGCGGCATTCCCTTCGACGTTCTGTTTGGCCCGGCCTACAAAGGCATTCCGTTGGCGGCGACTACTGCTGTCGCGCTGGCCGAACATCACGACCGCGATCTGCCGTGGTGCTTCAACCGCAAGGAAGCCAAGGCCCACGGCGAGGGCGGTAGTCTGGTCGGTGCTCCGTTGACTGGCGACGTGTTGATCATCGACGACGTGATCACCGCTGGTACGGCAATCCGCGAAGTGATGCAAATCATCGCATCTCAGGATGGCGCCAAGGCTGCGGGCGTGCTGATTGCCCTGAACCGTCAGGAGCGTGGCAACGGTGAGTTGTCGGCGATCCAGGAAGTCGAGCGCGACTTTGGCATCCCGGTGATCAGCATTGTGTCGCTGAATCAGGTGCTGGAATTCCTCGCCGATGATCCGCAGCTCAAGCAACACCTGCCAGCCGTGGAAGCTTATCGCGCGCAGTTCGGCGTCTAGCGGCGGAGCACGGAGTGGGAGCGAGCCTGCTCGCGAAGAGGCCTTCACATTCAATATTGATGTGATGCAGAGACCGCTTTCGCGAGCAAGCTCGCTCCCACAGGGATTGCAGTGCAAAAAAAAGACCCCGCTCAGCCAGGCTGAGCGGGGTCTTTTTGTTTGCGCTAAAGCTTACGGACGCTTGCGATTGCTGATCAGCGTGCCCACACCCGTGTCGGTGAAGATTTCCAGCAGGATCGCATTCGGTACGCGACCATCGATGATCAACGAGCTACCTACGCCGCCCTGAACCGCTTCCAGTGCGCAACGGATCTTCGGCAGCATGCCGCCGTAAATAGTGCCGTCGGCGATCAGATCATCGACCTGCTGCGTGCTCAGGCCAGTCAGCACGGTGCCCGACTTGTCCATCAGGCCGGCAATGTTGGTCAGCAGCATCAGCTTCTCGGCTTTCAGCGCCTCGGCGACTTTACCGGCCACCAGATCGGCGTTGATGTTGTACGACTCGCCGTTCTCACCCACGCCGATCGGTGCAATCACCGGGATGAAGTTGCCTTTGACCAGCAGGTTCAGCAACTCGGTGTTGATGCCGACCACTTCGCCGACATGACCGATGTCGATGATTTCCGGCTGAGTCATCTCCGGGGTCTGACGGGTGACGGTGAGCTTCTTCGCGCGAATCAGCCCGGCATCTTTACCGGTCAGGCCGATGGCACTGCCACCGTGACGGTTGATCAGGTTGACAATGCTTTTGTTGACCTGACCGCCCAAGACCATTTCCACCACGTCCATGGTCGCCGCGTCCGTGACGCGCATGCCATCGACGAAGTGGCTTTCGATCGACAGGCGCTTGAGCAGATCACCGATCTGCGGGCCGCCGCCGTGCACGACCACCGGGTTGATGCCCACGGCTTTCATCAGCACGATGTCGCGGGCGAAGCCGGTTTTCAGCTCCTCGCTTTCCATCGCGTTGCCGCCGTATTTGATCACCAGAGTCTTGCCGACATAGCGTCGGATGTAAGGCAGCGCTTCGGACAGGACCTTGGCAGTGTTGGCGGCGGCATCGCGTTCGAGGGTCATTCAGGGCTCCGGGTGGATCAGAACGGTAGTTGGAGATCAGGGGCAACGCGTTTCAATTGGGCGTGGAACACGTCCTTGATGCGCTGTAGTTCAGCCTCGTCATCGGCCTCGAAGCGCAGCACCAGCACCGGAGTGGTGTTGGACGCGCGCACCAGGCCCCAGCCTTTGGCGTAATCGACTCGCACGCCGTCGATGGTGGTCAGGTCAGCGCCTGCGCCCCACTGTGCGTCGTGCAGTGCATCAATGATGCTGAATTTGCTCTCTTCGGTCACATGGATATTGATTTCCGGCGTAGAAATATCGTTCGGGAAGGTCGCAAACAGCTCTTCCGCGGTGGATTTTTCCTTGCTGAGGATCTCCAGCAGACGTGCGGCGCTGTAGATGCCGTCGTCGAAACCGAACCAGCGCTCCTTGAAGAAGATGTGCCCGCTCATTTCACCGGCCAACAGCGCGCCGGATTGTTTCATTTTCTTTTTGATCAACGAATGGCCCGTCTTCCACATTAGCGGCCGACCACCGTATTCCTTGATCAGCGGCACCAGACGACGGGTGCATTTGACGTCGAAGATGATTTCCGCGTCCGGGTTGCGTGCGACTACGTCACGGGCAAACAGCATCAGCAGACGATCCGGGTAGACGATGCTGCCGGTGTTGGTCACCACACCGACGCGGTCGCCGTCGCCATCGAAGGCCAAACCGATGTCGGCGTTGGTTTCCTTGACCTTGGCGATCAGGTCAACGAGGTTTTCAGGCTTGCCCGGATCCGGGTGGTGGTTCGGGAAGTTACCGTCGACTTCGCAGAACAGCGGGATGACTTCGCAGTTCAGCGCCTCGATCAATTGCGGGGCGATCACGCCGGCCGCGCCATTGCCGCAGTCAACCACGACTTTCATGCGTCGGGCCAGTTTGATGTCCTGGACGATTTCGGTGTTGTAGCGGTCGAGGATTTCGACCTGGGTGACACTGCCCGTGCCGCTGCTCAAGTTGTTGGTCTTGAGGCGTTCATGCAGGGCCTGAATCTGTTCGTTGGCGAGGGTGTCGCCGGCGATGACGATCTTGAAACCGTTGTAGTTCGACGGGTTGTGGCTACCGGTGAGCATTACGCCGGATTTACCGGCCAGCACGTTGGTGGCGTAGTACAGCGCCGGCGTCGGCACCAGGCCGACATCGCTGACGTGGCAGCCGCTCTCGGCGATACCGCGAATCAGTTCTGCAACCAGCTCCGGGCCGGACAGGCGACCGTCGCGACCGACGGACACATTCGGCTCGCCTTGGGCCAGGCTCTGCGAACCGATGGCACGGCCGATCCAGTAAGCGGTCTCGGCATTGAGGAATTCCGGCACGGTGCCGCGAATGTCATAGGCGCGGAAAATGCTGTCGGGCAGCTTCGGGGCAATCTTGGCTGGGGTGCTCATCTGCACAAATGCTCCATCTAGAAAGGGGCGGGACAGACCGACGAATCGTTCGACGGCAGGCTCAAACTGAAGGGTATGACGGCGTTTTTCACAGAGAGTTCGTGGTGTGAAAGGGCCATGACACCTCGGCTGGCGTGGCTCTGGGCCGGCAAAACCTTGATTTACGGTGTTAAACCTTTCAGCTGATCTGTCTGAAATTTTCCCCTGTAGAAGCAGCCTGCGGCAGCTCCTGCAGGAGATGACAGCGGTTACTTGGTGCCGGTGTGGCCAAAGCCGCCGGTGCCGCGTTCGGTTTCGACGAACTCTTCAACCATTTCGAAGTGCGCCTGCACCACCGGTACCAGCACCAGTTGCGCCAGGCGTTCGCCGACGGTCATGGTGAAATCGGTCTGGCCACGGTTCCAGCACGACACCATCAGTGGGCCCTGGTAATCGGAGTCGATCAGGCCGACGAGATTGCCCAGCACGATGCCGTGCTTATGGCCCATGCCCGAGCGTGGCAGGATCAGCGCGGCAAGGTTCGGGTCGCCGATGTAGACCGACAGACCGGTGGGGATCAGCACGGTTTCACCCGGTTTGATCACGATGTCCTGTTCCAGCATGGCGCGCAGGTCGAGGCCGGCGGAGCCCGGGGTGGCGTATTGCGGCAGCGGGAATTCGGTACCGATGCGTGGGTCGAGGATCTTGGCTTGCAAAGCGTGCATGTAAATTAAACCTGGTTCAGACGTTCGGCGATAAAAGTGACCAGTTGGCGAGCGATCTTGCTCTTGCTGGTCTGGGCGAAAACCGTGGCGTGCAGCGCACGGTCAATCACGCTGCAGGCGTTTTCTTCGCTGTTGAAACCGATGCTCGGATTGGCGACGTCGTTGGCGACGATCAAATCGAGATTCTTGTCCTTCAGCTTGCGTGCAGCGTAGTCGAGCAGATGTTCGGTCTCGGCGGCGAAGCCGACACTGAACGGACGGTCGGGACGGGTCGCGATGGTGGCCAGGATGTCCGGGTTGCGCACCATTTGCAGGACGAAGCCGTCGCCGCTCGTAGGGTCTTTCTTCAATTTCTGCGGGGCAACGACTTCCGGGCGGTAGTCCGCTACGGCTGCCGAGGCGATGAACACGTCGCACGGGATCGCCGATTCGCAAGCCGCGAGCATGTCGCGGGCACTGACTACGTCGATGCGCGTGACGCGATCTGGCGTTGGCAGGTGCACCGGGCCGCTGATCAGGGTCACGCGGGCGCCGGCCTCAACCGCAGCTTCGGCGAGGGCAAAGCCCATTTTGCCGGAGCTGTGGTTGGTGATGTAGCGCACCGGGTCGATGTTTTCCTGGGTCGGACCGGCGGTGATCACCACGTGCTTGCCGGTCAATGCCTGACGCTGAAAGCAGTCCGCCGCGCATTGTGCGAGGTCGGTGGCTTCCATCATCCGGCCCATGCCAACGTCGCCGCAGGCCTGACTGCCAGACGCCGGGCCGAAGGTCTTCAGGCCACGGCTTTCCAGGAGTTGCAGGTTGGCCTGGGTCGCCGGATCGCGCCACATCGCCTGATTCATCGCCGGCGCGACAGCGACAACAGCGTCGGTGGCCAGCACCAGCGTGGTCAGCAAATCGTTGGCAATGCCTTGCGCCAGACGCGCGATCAGGTCGGCGGTGGCCGGGGCGATCAGCACCAGATCGGCCCATTTCGCCAGCTCGATGTGGCCCATCGCGGCTTCTGCGGCCGGGTCGAGCAAGTCGAGGTGCACCGGGTGCCCGGACAAGGCCTGCATGGTCAGCGGGGTGATGAACTCGGCGCCGCCATGGGTCATGACCACGCGCACTTCGGCGCCCTGGTCGATCAGGCGACGAACCAGATCGGCGCTCTTGTAGGCAGCGATACCGCCGCCGACGCCCAGAACGATGCGTTTCCGATACAGCCGCTGCATAGGTCTGCCTTTCATTTCGTGGGTGACATACGTGGCGAAACCCCCTCCCCAGGGTGAATTCGCCCGCAAAAAAGATGGGCTACGATATCACAGCGACCGCTACGGAACAGCGGCGCCCACAGACAGGGAATGTGTATGAGTATTCGCGATTGGCCTGCGGCGGAACGCCCGCGGGAAAGGTTATTGGAGCACGGGGCAGCGAGCCTTTCGGACGCTGAGTTATTGGCCATTTTTCTGCGCACCGGATTGCCCGGAATCAGCGCCGTGGACCTGGCGCGCAATCTGTTGACTCAATTCGGCAGCCTGCGTTTGCTGCTTGAGGCCGATCAGGACGCATTCAGCAAACAATTGGGGCTCGGGCCGGCGAAGTTTGCGCAACTGCAAGCCGCTCAGGAAATGAACAGGCGGCATCTGGCTGAGAAATCACGGCAGAAACCCGCCCTGGAAAACCCTCAGGTTGTTCGCGATTATCTGAAATCGATGCTGCGTCACGAGCCGCATGAGGTGTTTGGTTGCCTGTTTCTCGACTCCAAACATCAGGTATTGACCTTCGAGATACTGTTTCGCGGCTCCATCGACAACACCAGCGTGCATCCACGCGAGGTTGTGAAGCGATGTTTGGCCAATAACGCGGCGGCGTTGATCCTGTGCCACAACCATCCATCGGGGAATACCGACCCCAGTCAGGCAGATCGGCTGCTGACCAAGCGTCTGCAGAAGGCGCTGGAGCTGATTGATGTGCGGGTTCTGGATCACTTCATCGTCGGCGATGGTGAGCCGCTGTCGATGGCGGAGTGTGGCTGGATGTAGTTCTCAGGGGCAATGCAAGTCCCCTGTGGGAGCGAGCTTGCTCGCGAAGGCGCAGTGTCAGTCAGCATCTTTTTTACTGACAGACCGCTTTCGCGAGCAAGCTCGCTCCCACAGGTTTGATTGCATCCCCAGGTGATGTGCTGGGCAGTTTATTTGAGGTTGACCTTGGAATAGTCCTGCCGGCCGAACGGGCTCACGGAGTAACCCTGCACATCCTTACGCGTAAGCGCATACGCCGTCGGGTGCGCCAGCGGCAGCCACAACGCCTGCTGCTGAATCTGCGCTTGCGCCTGCTCGTACAACTTGGTGCGCACACCTTGTTCGCTGGTGGTCTTGCCGGCGCTGATCAGCTTGTCCAGATCGGCATTGCAGTAACGGGCGAAGTTGGTGCCCGACTTGACCGCGGCGCAGGAAAACTGCGGCGTGAGGAAGTTGTCCGGGTCGCCGTTATCGCCGGCCCAGCCCATGAACAGCAGATCATGCTCGCCGGCCTTGGCGCGGCGAATCAATTCACCCCACTCGATCACGCGGATTTCCGCCTGAATACCGATTTCCGCCAGATCCGACTGAAGCATCTGCGCACCGAGGCTTGGATTCGGGTTGAGCAGGCTGCCCGACGGACGCGTCCAGATGGTGGTCTGGAAGCCGTCCTTCAGTCCGGCCTTGGCCAACAGCGCCTTGGCTTTGGCGACATCGTGAGGATACCCCGGCAGATTTTTCGCGTAGCTCCAGGTGTTCGGTGGGTAAGGGCCATTGGCCGCTTCGGCGGTGCCTTCAAACACTGCTTTGATGTAGTTGGCCTTGTCGAAGGCGAGGTTGATCGCCTGACGCACTTCCGGCTTGTCCAGCGGCGGATGCTGGCTGTTGATGCCAACGAAAGCGGTCATGAACGCGTCAGTTTTTTCGACTTTTAGCGTCGGCTCCTTCAGCGCGGCCTGTACGTCGAGTGGTTTCGGCGAGAGGGCGATCTGGCATTCGTTGCGCCGTAGCTTTTGCAGGCGCACGTTGGCGTCCGGCGTGATGGCGAAGATCAACGGATCGACCGCAGGCTTGCCGCCGAAGTAGTCCGGGTTGGCCTTGTAGCGGATCGCCGCGTCTTTCTGGAAACGGTTGAACACGAACGGGCCGGTGCCGATCGGCTGGCTGTTGAGCTTGTCCGTCGCCCCGGCCTTCATCAGTTTGTCGGCGTATTCGGCGGAGTAGATCGAGGCGAAGCCCATGCTCAAGGTCGCCAGGAACGTAGAGTCCGGGTGATCGAGGGTGAAGCGCACGGTCAGCGGATCGAGTGCGTCAATCTTCTTGATCAGCGCGGGCAACTGCATCGACTGGGCATGGGGGAAGCCGCTCTGCGCGACCTTGTGCCACGGGTTGGCCGGGTCGAGCATGCGGTCGAAGCTGAATTTGACGTCTTCGGCAGTCAGCTCGCGGCTCGGCTTGAAGTAGTCGGTCGTATGAAACTTCACTTGCGGATGAAGCTTGAACACATACGTCAGGCCATCGGTACTGACTTCCCAACTGTCGGCCAGGCTCGGCACGACCTTGCCACTGGCGGTGTCGAAATCCACCAGGCGATTCATCAGCACATCGGCCGAGGCGTTGGTGGTGGTCAGCGAGTTGTATTGCACCACGTCGAACCCTTCCGGGCTGGCCTCGGTACAGACGCTCAGCGCGGCGGCCTGGGCCAGAGGGCTCAGCAGGAGCGGGGCGAGCAACAGGGGTAGGGCAGCGAGGCGCATGGTCGGTTTCCTTTTACAGATCGAAGGCCCATCTGCAAGTGCAGTCTGGAAAAGGCCTACCCTAGAGGGCTGGATTACAAATGACTATCCCCTTTTTGTATTTTCGGGGCACAGTGATGGCGGTTTTTCAGACCACGTGGCGCAGCTTGAAGTCTGAATCGCACGCAAGGATGGTTTTCTGCGACGAGTGGTAAAATCCGCTGCCAGCCTTTATCCAAGGCGTCCGCAGGCCAAAAAAGCGCCTTTTTGTGGATTGATTGCACACCGAATGTTGTTGCACCCCAGTCTTTCTGGTATAAAGCAGCGCTCTTTTCTAGGGGCCCGGTTCCTTCACTGTAGGTGTAGCCGGTAAGACCTCTAAAGAAACGCGGCGCCTGGCGCCAAATGACTGAGAGATTAAGCGGCCAACCCATGCCGGGTTGGGCATGTGGTTTTAGAGGGCTGAGGCATGTCGAGAGTATGTCAAGTTACCGGTAAGGGTCCGGTGACTGGGAATAACATTTCCCACGCAAACAACAAAACCCGTCGTCGTTTCCTGCCGAACCTGCAGCATCACCGCTTCTGGGTTGAAGAAGAGAAACGTTTTGTGCGTCTGCGCGTATCTGCCAAAGGCATGCGTATCATCGACAAGCGTGGCATCACTGTCGTGCTCGCCGAACTTCGCCGCGATGGCAAGATTTAAGGGAGCTAATCATGCGTGAATTGATTCGTTTGATCTCGAGCGCCGGTACTGGTCACTTCTACACTACCGACAAGAACAAGCGTACTACCCCGGACAAAATCGAGATCAAGAAATTTGATCCGGTTGTTCGCAAGCACGTGATCTACAAGGAAGGCAAAATCAAGTAATTGATTTTTCCCGACTTACGAAAAAGGCCCGTATCTCACGATGCGGGCCTTTTTTGTTGCCTTGAAGCCTGATCGATCAACCACAGATCAGTTCAATGATCTCGTTTTTCTCGTTGACCAGGACTCTGATGCGGTCCGCATCAGTGTGCAGGTTGTACATGCCGTCCGGCACTTCGAGGCGATGCTTTGTTACTCCGGCTGCGTTGCGCACAGCGAGCAGATTGTCAGTAGTAGCAACATCACCGAGGAAAAATTGCGCGTTGTAGAGATTGCATTGGCTGGACATTGTGCCTCCTTGCTTTGGTTTGAGTTAAGGCCCCTATTCATCGAATCAGACTAACCTCCTGGTTTGACTGATCTTTTCTCGATTCCTAAGCGCCCAGCCGAAGTTTCACTCAAATCTGCTGGATATGCCTTACCCTGCTCGTCACCGTGTGTGTCGGATCAGCTTTTCTGTTCAAAGATCACATAGACCTTGCGGCAAGCCTCCAGCACTTCCCAAGTGCCACGAAACCCCGCCGGAATCACAAACCGGTCACCAACGCGCAACGTCTTGGCATTGCCCTCACCATCACGCAGCACCGAAACGCCCTGCAAAATCTCGCAGTACTCATGCTCGGTGTAATTCACTGTCCATTGCCCAACCGCACCTTCCCACACGCCAACGCCCATTTGCCCACACGGACTGTCGTATTGATGGAACACGGCTTGCTCCGGGTCACCCTTGAGCACTTTCGCTGGATCCGGACGATAGCGTTCGGCTTCGCTGCTGGTCAGGCTGATGTCGACGACGTTCTGGATGTTCATTGTTGTTATCCCCCGTGAATACGGCGCGATTGGCTGGAAAGGGCCAAAGTCTATGTTGATTAAAATCAACACCGCAAGGCCGTATGGCCGCCTTATGTCAAATATATTGAAACAACCCCGGCCGCTGGTTTAGGGTGGCGGGTGCCTCTGGCCGAAAAAACGGCCGGCCGGGCAGAATTCTTGAGGACGCTGGCGAAGATCGCGCGGCGCTCGTATTCAACAAGCGGAGGACACTCGAAATGACCACCCTGACTCGTGCCGACTGGGAACAACGCGCCCGCGACCTGAAAATCGAAGGCCGCGCTTACCTTAATGGCGAATACACCGACGCCGTCTCCGGCGAAACCTTCGAGTGCATCAGCCCGGTCGATGGCCGTCTGCTCGGCAAGATTGCCAGCTGTGACGCCGCCGATGCCCAGCGCGCTGTGGAAAACGCCCGCGCTACTTTCAATTCCGGCGTCTGGTCGCGCCTGGCACCGACCAAGCGCAAAGCCACCATGATCCGTTTCGCCGGCCTGCTGAAACAGCACGCCGAAGAGTTGGCCCTGCTCGAAACCCTCGACATGGGCAAGCCGATCAGCGATTCGCTGTACATCGACGTTCCGGGCGCGGCGCAAGCGCTGAGCTGGAGCGGTGAAGCGATCGACAAGATTTACGACGAAGTGGCGGCGACTCCGCACGACCAGCTCGGTCTGGTGACCCGCGAGCCGGTAGGCGTGGTCGGCGCCATCGTGCCGTGGAATTTCCCGCTGATGATGGCCTGCTGGAAACTCGGCCCGGCGCTGTCGACCGGTAACTCGGTGATCCTCAAACCATCGGAAAAATCCCCGCTGACCGCCATCCGCATCGCCGCGCTGGCGGTTGAAGCCGGGATCCCGAAAGGCGTGCTCAACGTGCTGCCCGGCTACGGTCACACCGTCGGCAAGGCGTTGGCCCTGCACAACGATGTCGACACGCTGGTGTTCACCGGTTCGACCAAGATCGCCAAGCAACTGATGATCTACTCCGGCGAATCGAACATGAAGCGCGTCTGGCTGGAAGCCGGCGGCAAGAGCCCGAACATCGTCTTTGCCGATGCGCCGGACCTGCAAGCGGCTGCCGAATCCGCCGCCAGCGCTATCGCCTTCAATCAGGGCGAAGTCTGCACCGCCGGTTCGCGTCTGCTGGTCGAGCGTTCGATCAAGGACACATTCCTGCCGATGGTGATCGAGGCGCTGAAAACCTGGAAACCGGGCAATCCGCTGGACCCGGCGACCAACGTCGGTGCGCTGGTCGACACGCAGCAGATGAACACCGTGCTGTCGTACATCGAATCCGGTCATACCGATGGCGCCAAACTGGTCGCCGGCGGCAAACGCATTTTGCAGGAAACCGGTGGCACCTACGTTGAGCCAACGATTTTCGACGGCGTGAGCAACGCGATGAAGATCGCTCAGGAAGAGATCTTCGGCCCGGTGCTGTCGGTCATCGCTTTCGATACCGCTGAAGAAGCGATCCAGATTGCAAACGACACGCCTTACGGTTTGGCCGCTGCGGTCTGGACCCAGGACATCTCCAAGGCGCACCTGACCGCCAAGGCTCTGCGTGCCGGTAGCGTGTGGGTCAACCAGTACGATGGTGGTGACATGACCGCACCGTTCGGCGGCTTCAAGCAGTCGGGCAACGGCCGCGACAAGTCGCTGCACGCGTTCGACAAGTACACCGAGCTGAAGGCGACGTGGATCAAGCTGTAAGCCGCTGAGGGGAGCCTGATTCAATCAGGCTCCCAAACCAGACAGAGATCCCCTGTGGGAGCGAGCTTGCTCGCGAATGCGGTGTATCAGTCAGCAAATCTGCTGAATGTGAAACCGTATTCGCGAGCAAGCTCGCTCCCACAGTGGTTTTGTGGTGCACATAAAAATAATCCACAGGAGCGTGGAACATGCGTTGGGCGACGTATTTCGCCGTGTTGGCGTCTGTCTTGAGTGTCGGTCTGGCCCTGGGGGTCAGCATGCCGTTGGTGTCGTTGCGCTTGGAAGGCTGGGGTTACGGCTCTTTCGCCATCGGTGTGATGGCGGCGATGCCGGCGATAGGCGTGTTGTTGGGCGCGAAGATTTCCAGTCATCTGGCGGCACGCTTCGGCACCGCTAATCTGATGCGTCTGTGCTTGTGGGCCGGGGCGCTGTCGATCGGCTTGCTGGCGCTGTTGCCGAGTTACCCGATCTGGTTGGTGCTGCGCCTGATGATCGGGGTGATCCTGACCATCGTGTTCATCCTCGGTGAGAGCTGGATCAATCAACTGGTGGTAGAACACTGGCGCGGTCGCCTGGTGGCGCTGTATGGCAGCAGCTATGCGTTGAGCCAGCTGTCGGGGCCGTTGCTGTTGGGCGCGCTGGGCACCGAGCATGATTACGGCTTTTGGGTCGGTGTCGGTTTGCTGCTGGTTTCACCGTTGCTGTTACTCGGTCGCAGCGGCGCGCCGAGCAGTGAGGCCAGCAGCGTGACGTTCCGCGATCTTTGGGGATTCGCGCGCGAGCTGCCGGCAATTGCCTGGGCGGTGTCGTTGTTTGCCGCGTTCGAGGCAATGATCCTGACGTTGCTGCCGGTGTATTGCCTGCAACAGGGCTTCACCGCTGAGATCGCCCTGGCGATGGTCAGCACCGTGGTGGTCGGTGATGCGCTGCTGCAATTGCCGATCGGCGCGTTGGCTGACTACCTGTCGCGGCGTACGTTGTTTGCCGGCTGTGCGGTGGTGTTGATGGTGTCGAGTCTGGCGATTCCGCTGTTGCTCGATACGCTGCTGATCTGGCCGCTTTGGGTATTGTTCGGGGCGAGTGCTGGCGGACTGTTCACCCTGTCGCTGATTCTGATTGGCGAGCGTTATCGTGACGATGCGCTTGTGCGGGCGAACGCGCACATTGCGCAGTTGTGGGGTGTAGGTTGTCTGGTCGGGCCGCTTGCGGCCGGGGCGGGCAGCCAGTGGATCAGCGGCCATGCGTTGCCTTTGTTGATGGCGATTGGGGCCTTTGGTTTGGTGATTCTGCTCTTGCGCCAAGGGGCGTTTGGCACAGCTCAGACGGCTTGAAGTCAAAAGATCGCAGCCTTCGGCAGCTCCTACAGGAGGAATGCATTTCAACTGTAGGAGCTGCCGAAGGCTGCGATCTTTTGCTTTTTAAAGCATGCGTTCCAGACCGACAGTGGTGCTGAACCACGCATTGAAGCGTCGCCACCAACTCCCCGGTTCCTTGGTCAGGGTATGCATCTGGCCGTTGTCTTCGGTGACCCAGACAATCTGGCCATCCTGCAATTTCGCCTCATAGCTCAGTGCTGGCGCCATGCCCTGCAAGGCCAGTTCGCGAACATGTTCGGCCAGTTCGGGGCTGTCGACCAACACCCCGACTTCGGTATTCCACAGCACCGAGCGCGGGTCGAAGTTGAACGAGCCGATAAACGACTTCTGCCGATCGAAGATCATCGCCTTGCTGTGCAGGCTTGAGTCCGAACCACGAAACGACTTGCTGTAAAACACATGCGGGCCGCTGCCATAGTTATCCCCAGGCTGACGGCGCAGTTCATACAACTTCACGCCATGCTCCAGCAACGCCTTGCGATACGGTGCATAGCCGCCATGCACCGCCGGTACATCGGTGGCCTCCAGCGCGTTGGTCAGCAGGCTCACCGAGACGCCGGCATCGGCGCGACCGGTCAGGTACACCAGCCCTGGCTGGCCCGGCACGAAGTACGCCGAAATCATGATCAGCTCTTTGCTCACGCCTCTGAGCTCGGGTGCCAGTTGCGTGGTCAGCAGCAATTGCGGATCCGGCTCACCCTTGGCCAAGACCTTGCTCGGCGCGTCCCACAATGCCTGATTCCACGCCCAGATCAGCTCTTTGCGCCAGATGTCCATGCGCGGCTCGGTCTTGAACGTCATCAGCTGCTGATACAGCGCGTGATTCTGTTTGCGCGTTTCTTCCAGCGATTCTTCCAGGCGTGTGCGGGTGTTCTCCAGGTCCTTGGCGGTCGGTTGGCTGGTAAGGAATTCGTCGATCGGTTTGCTCAGCGCGCTGTTCCAGTATTGGTCGAAACTGTGCCCGAGCTGCTCGGCCACCGGCCCGACACTGAGCATGTCGATGTCGGTGAAATTCAGGTTTGGCTCGGCGTCGAAATATTCATCGCCCAGATTTCGTCCGCCGACGATGGCCGCACTGTTGTCCGCCAGCCAGAGCTTGTTATGCATGCGTCGATGCTGCAGCGACAGGTTGAACAGGCGTCCGGCTGCGCGCGTTACGCCGGTGCTGCGCCCCAGATGCAGCGGGTTGAACAGGCGAATCTGAATCTGCGGATGCGCTGCGAGTGTGGCGATGATCTGGTCCAGACCGTCGCTGGTGGTGTCGTCGAGCAGAATGCGCACGCGCACGCCGCGGTCGGCAGCCTTGAGCAGTTCCTCCACCAGCATTCGCGTGCTGATACCGTCATGGACGATGTAGTACTGCAGATCGAGACTGGTCTGGGCGTTACGGATCAGCTCGGCGCGGGCGGTGAACGCCTCGCTGCTGTTGGACAGCAGGCGAAACCCCGAGCGGCCTTGATAGGGCGCCGCTTGCGCCTGAATCGAACGGCCGAAGCTGGAATCGGCCGCTGGCAAGGCCTGACTTGGCTCGCGCGGCACATCGAAACTGGCACAACCGCTCAGGAACGAGGCGAGTAACAGCAAAGCGAGTAGGGGCTGTCTGAAGCTCACGTAGGATCGTTCCGGTTGGCGGCAGGGGTCGGCATATGGACGCTGGTCTCTGGAAAAAGGTCAGTCGGCTTCGGCGAGCAGTTTGATGGCCGTGGCACCGACCTTGCGCACCGCCTCTTCGATCTGCGGTGTCGGTTTGGCAGCGTAGTTCATTCGCAGGCAATTGCGGTACTTGCCCGAGGCGGAAAAGATGCTGCCGACGGCAATCTGTACGCCTTGCTCGTGCAGCTCACGATTGAGTTTCAGGGTATCGAAACCCTCCGGCAGTTCGACCCACAGCAGGAAACTGCCCTGCGGACGGCTGGCACGAGTTCCGGCCGGAAAATAGCGTGCAACCCAGTCGATCATCATGTCGCGATTGCGCTGGTATTGCGTGCGCATCCGTCGCAAATGCGGTTCGAAATGGCCGGCCTTGAGAAATTCGGCGATGGCAATCTGCGGCTGCGGTGCTGTGGATCCGGTGCTGATGTATTTCATGTGCAGCAGCCGCTCCAGATATCGACCCGGCGCGACCCAGCCAATGCGCAGTCCCGGCGCCAGGGTCTTGGAAAACGAACTGCAGAGCAACACGCGGCCATCTTCGTCGAAGGATTTGATCGTGCGTGGGCGCGGGTAGGTGTAGGCCAGCTCGCCATACACATCGTCCTCGATGATCGCCACGTCGAAGCGCTGCGCAAGGTTGAGCAGGGCGCGTTTTCGTGCCTCCGGCATGATGTAACCGAGCGGGTTATTGCAGTTGGGCGTGAGCTGGATGACCTTGATCGGCCATTGTTCCAGTGCCAGTTCCAGCGCTTCAAGGCTGATGCCGGTAAGTGGGTCTGTGGGAATTTCCAGGGCTTTCATGCCGAGGCCTTTGAGCGTTTGCATGGCGCCGTGGAAGCTCGGCGAATCCACCGCGACGATGTCGCCCGGCTCGCAGATTGCGTGAATGCTGGTGGACAGCGCTTCGTGGCAGCCGGTGGTGATCACCAGATCGCTGGCGCTCAACTGGCAGCCGGAGTCGAGCATCAACCGGGCGATCTGCTCGCGCAGTTCGAGGGTACCGTGGATGTTGTCGTAATAGAGGCCGGGCATATCCTGGCGGCGGCTGATCTGCGCCAATCCACGCAGCAGTGGCTTCATCGTCGGCGAGCTGATGTCCGGCATCCCGCGACCCAGTTGCACGACATCCTTGCGCGGCACCGCGCGAATCAACTCCAGCACCTGATCCCACTGCGAAATTTCCACCGGCCGTTGCGCCGGACGGCCGACGGCGGGCAGCTCCGGCAACTCGCGGCCGACCGGCACGAAGTAGCCGGACTTGGGTTTCGGCGTGGCCAGGCCGCTGTCTTCGAGCATGCGATAGGCCTGCTGCACTGTGCTCAGGCTGACCCCGTGCTCGACGCTCAAGGCGCGCACCGACGGCAGCCGATCGCCGGGGCGATAGAAGCCTTGCTCTATGCGCGTGCCGAGCAGTTCGGCGAGGTTTACGTAAAGGGTCATGGCGCTGCCTCGGTGCAAATGATTCGATAAACCAGTACAGATACGGCGGAAATCGACAATTCAGTCCTCAAAGCGGCAAATCTGTATGGAGTTAATACAGATACTTTGAATCTGTAATGGTTTTGCTCACCCGCGCATCATGGAATCTCTGGCTACCCAAGTAAACAGGAGCAATGAAAATGAACGGCTTGAGCGATGTGCGGCTGACGTTACACAGTCAGGAACTGGAGGCAGGGCAGAAGGATCGTGCGCGCAATGAAACCCTGCGTAATGCGCCGTCCGGCCTGAGCCGCTGGGACCTGTTCTGGCATCGTCTGCACACGCGCAGGGCGTTGCTGGCACTGACGGCGGATCAGCTCAAGGACATCGGGTTGACGCGTGAGCAGGCGCAGGAGGAGGGGTTGAAGCCGTTTTGGCAGATCTGAGATCTGTATTGTTCTTGCCGGCCCTTTCGCGAGCAAGCTCGCTCCCACAGGGGATCTATGGTGGATGGGAAACTTGTGTCCACTGAAGATTAATGTGGGAGCGAGCTTGCTCGCGAAGGCGTTCGTAGGGTCGCTGAAAAGTTGTCAGACCAACTCTTTGAGGCGATGCCACAACATCCCCAGCGCCAACAACGGCGAGCGCAAATGCTTGCCGCCCGGGAAGGTGATGTGCGGCACCTTGGCAAACAGATCAAAGCCACCGCTGTGCTGCCCGCTGATCGCTTCGGCGAGCAGCCTGCCCGCCAGGTGCGTGGCGTTCACCCCGTGGCCTGAATAGGCCTGGGCGTAATACACATTCGGCTGATCATTGAGCCGGCCGATCTGCGGCAAGCGGTTCGCGCCGATGCCGATCATGCCGCCCCACTGATAATCGATCTTCACCCCGGCCAGTTGCGGAAATACCTCGAGCATCTTCGGCTGCATGTACGCGGCGATATCCTTCGGATCGCGCCCCGAATAATGGCAGGCACCGCCGAACAGCAAACGACGATCCGCCGAGAGCCGGTAGTAATCCAGCGCGACACGCTGGTCGCAGACCGCCATGTTCTGCGGCAGCAGGTTGTGCGCCTGTTCTTCGCTCAACGGTTCGGTGGCAATGATGTAGCTGCCGGCGGGCAGAACCTTGCCGCTGAGTTGCGGATTCAGATCATTCAGATAAGCGTTGCAGCCAAGCACTAGCGTTTTGGCGCGCACCGAACCTTGGGCTGTATGGACTTTGACTTCGGGGCCGTAAGCGATACGCGTCGCTGCGGAGTGTTCAAACAGTTTGACGCCCAACTGCTGCGCCGCTTCGGCTTCACCCAGCGCGAGATTCAGCGGATGCAGATGTCCTGAACCCATGTCGATCAAACCGCCGACATAGCGCTTGGAGCCGACCACCGTGTGCATTTCGTTGGCTTGCAGCAGACGGGTTTCGTAGCGATAGCCGAGGCTGCGCAGTTCTTCGGCGTCTTCGGCAAAACCTTCGAGGTCGGCGGGCTTGTTGGCGAGATCGCAGTAGCCCCAGGTCAGGTCGCAGGCAATCTGAAAGCGCTCGACCCGCTGGCGAACGATTTCCACCGCTTCCAGGCCCATGAGTTTCATCTCGCGCACGCCGTCGCTGCCGATGACATTGGTGAACTGATCGAGACCGTGACCGACGCCGCGAATCAACTGCCCGCCGTTGCGGCCGCTGGCGCCCCAGCCGATCTTGTGCGCCTCGAGCAACACCACACTGAGGCCGCGTTCAGCCAGTTCCAGTGCCGTGTTCAACCCGGAAAAACCGCCACCAACCACGCAGACATCGGCCACGACTTCACCTTGCAGAGCAGGATGGTCGGGTTGCGGCAGGCTGCCGGCGGCGTAGTAAGAGGCAACGTGGGGTTGGCTCGCGGAGGTGAAGGCGCGGGCAGTCATGGGCGTCATCCAACGGCTAAGTGTCGAGAAAATTTGACGGAGCATAAGCCGCACGCCTGAACGTGGGCAACACTGGTCGGCCTGCGGTGTCTGGATCACGGCTTTTGCGGCACAATTGCCGTCTATTCCACCTTGGTTACCGTTTCGATGAGCTGCAACAGCCAGACAGTCCGCACCTTGCGTCAGCAGATCCCCTCGTTCGAGTGCGTGCCTGGCTGCCACGACTGCTGCGGGCCGGTGACCACTTCGCCGGAAGAAATGTCCCGCCTGCCGCGCAAGACCCGCGCCGAGCAAGATGCGGCAATGGAAGAACTGAACTGTGTGCATCTAGGGCCGAATGGCTGCACGGTGTATGAAGAGCGGCCGCTGATTTGCCGGTTGTTCGGCACGACCAAAACCTTGCCTTGCCCGAATGAGCGGCGGCCGGTGGAGCTGATTCATCCACGTGTCGAGAAGCAGATATTCGAGTACATGGCGGCGAATCGGCAGGTGTTGGTTTAAGCCGTTGCGTTCACTCCGGACCGAAGCGACGCCATCGCGAGCAGGCTCACTCCTACAGGGAAACGCATTCCAAATGTAGGAGTGAGCCTGCTCGCGATAGGGCCGGGTCAGGCCCGGCAATCTTCAGTCTGGAATCGGCAGGCTCAAGCTCTCCTTCACCTCTTCCATCACGATATAACTCTTCGACTCGCGCACATGCGGCAGTTTCAACAGAATGTCGCCCAGCAGCTTGCGGTATGAGGCCATCTCGGAAATCCGCGCCTTCACCAGATAGTCGAAATCCCCCGACACCAGATGACACTCCAGCACGTGCGGCAACTTCAGCACCGCGCGGCGGAACTCCTCGAACGTGTCGCCGGATTTGTAGTCGAGACTGATCTCGACGAACACCAGCAAGCTACCCTTCAAGTGCTGCGGATTCAGCCGGGCGTTGTAGCCCATGATGATTCCTTCGCGCTCCAGACGCCGCACGCGCTCGGTGCACGGCGTGGTCGAGAGCCCAACCTTTTCGCCGAGTTCGGTAAATGAAATCCGTCCGTCCGCCTGCAGGATCCGCAAGATGTTGCGGTCGATCTTGTCCAGCTCACGTTTGGTCTGAGTGTTGGTACGCATAGGGGATGCGCCTCCGTGAAAAGGGTTTTTGCCGAGAATTGTCGCCAAATATAGGCGCTTATATAGTGAAAAGCACTGGCATTTCTTTTTTACACTGCGCGCATCATTGCTCTAACAACAGACGTACGCGGCCCTGCCGCGATGAGGGATACAAAAATGCGCGTAATGGTCTTGGGTAGCGGCGTCATCGGTACCGCCAGTGCTTACTATCTGGCCCGTGCCGGGTTTGAAGTGGTGGTGGTCGACCGGCAGCCCGCTGCGGCCATGGAGACCAGTTTCGCCAACGCCGGCCAGGTGTCGCCGGGCTACGCTTCGCCGTGGGCCGCGCCGGGCGTGCCGCTCAAGGCGATCAAGTGGCTGCTGCAGCGCCACGCCCCTCTCGCGATCAAAGCCACCGCCGACATCGACCAGTACCTGTGGATGGCGCAGATGCTGCGCAACTGCACTGCCAACCGTTACGCGGTCAACAAAGAGCGCATGGTGCGTCTGTCCGAGTACAGCCGCGACTGCCTCGATGAACTGCGTGCCGAAACCGGCATTGCCTATGAAGGCCGCAGCCTCGGCACCACTCAGCTGTTCCGCACCCAGGCGCAACTCGATGGCGCCGCCAAAGACATCGCCGTGCTGAAAGAATCCGGCGTGCCGTTTGAAGTCCTCGACCGCGCCGGCATTGCCCGGGTTGAACCGGCGCTGGCGGGCGTGACTGACATCCTCGCCGGTGCCCTGCGCCTGCCGAACGACCAGACTGGCGACTGTCAGATGTTCACCACGCGCCTCGCCGAAATGGCCGTGAAGCTCGGTGTCGAATTCCGCTTCGGCCAGGACATCCAGAAACTCGACTACGCCGGTGATCGCATCAACGGCGTATGGATCGATGGCAAGCTGGAAACCGCCGACCGTTACGTGCTGGCCCTCGGCAGTTATTCGCCGCAACTGCTCAAGCCACTGGGCATCAAAGCCCCGGTGTATCCGCTCAAGGGTTACTCGCTGACTGTGCCGATCACCAATCCGGCCATGGCCCCAACCTCGACTATTCTCGACGAGACGTACAAGGTCGCGATCACCCGTTTCGACAACCGCATCCGCGTCGGCGGCATGGCCGAGATCGCCGGTTTTGACTTGTCGCTGAACCCGCGCCGCCGCGAAACCCTGGAGATGATCGTCAACGACCTTTATCCTCAGGGCGGCAATCTGGCCGAGGCGAGTTTCTGGACCGGTCTGCGTCCGACCACCCCGGACGGCACGCCAATCGTAGGCGCCACGCCGTTCAAGAACCTGTTCCTCAACACCGGTCACGGCACGCTCGGTTGGACCATGGCGTGCGGTTCCGGTCGTTTGCTGGCCGACCTGATGGCGAAGAAAAAGCCACAGATCAGCGCCGAAGGCCTCGATATTTCCCGTTACGGCAACAAAACCCAGGAGTCCGCAAAACATGTCAATCCAGCGCCAGCTCACCAATGAGCGCATGAGTCAGATCGTCAGCCACAACGGCACCGTGTATCTGGCCGGGCAGGTCGGCGACGACTTCGACGCCGGAATTGAACAGCAGACCCGCGACGTACTGGCCAATATCGAGCGTTTGCTTGATCTGGCCGGGACTGACAAACAGCACCTGTTGTCGGCGACGATTTACCTGAACGACATCGAGGCGCATTTTGCCGGAATGAACTCGGTGTGGGACCAGTGGCTGCCAAAAGGTGCTGCCCCGGCCCGCGCCACCGTCGAGGCGAAGATGGCCAAGCCGAGCATTCTGGTGGAGATCTCCATCGTCGCCGCGCTGCCGTAACTGTTTTAAAGATCCCTCTCCCGGCGCTGTTGGCGGTTCACGTCGTCAGTCGGCGCCGGTTTTTCTTCCCATGACCGCCTAGAAGTCTGCCGCCATGCGTCCTGCCCGTGCCCTGATCGACCTAGAAGCCCTGCGCCACAACTACCGAATTGCCCGCGAGGTCACCGGCGCCAAGGCGCTTGCGGTGATCAAGGCCGATGCCTATGGGCATGGCGCGGTGCGTTGCGCCCAAGCGCTGGAGGCCGAGGCTGACGGTTTTGCCGTGGCCTGCATCGAGGAGGCGCTGGAGCTGCGCGCCGCTGGCATTCGTGCGCCGGTGTTGTTGCTGGAAGGGATTTTCGAGGCCGATGAGCTGGCGCTGATCGTCGAGCATGATTTCTGGACGGTGGTGCATTCGCTGTGGCAGCTCGAAGCGATCGAGCAGGCAACACTGAGCAAACCGATTACCGTGTGGCTGAAGCTCGATTCCGGCATGCACCGCGTCGGTTTGCATCCAAAGGATTATCCGGCGGCTTACCAGCGTCTGCTGGCCAGCGGCAAAGTGGCAAAGATCGTCTTGATGAGCCATTTCGCCCGCGCCGATGAGTTGCACGCGCAGAGCAGCACCGAGCAGGTCGCGGTGTTTGAAGCGGCGCGTCAGGGCTTGGCGGCGGAAGTCAGCCTGCGTAACTCGCCGGCGGTGCTCGGTTGGCCGCAGATTCACAGCGACTGGGTGCGTCCGGGCATCATGCTCTACGGCGCCACGCCGTTCGAAGAAGCCAACGCCGTGGCTGATCGCCTGCAACCGGTGATGACCCTGGAATCGAGAGTCATCTGCGTCCGTGAGCTGCCCGCTGGCGAGCCGATCGGCTACGGCGCCAAATTCGTCACTGACAAGCCAATGCGCATCGGCGTGGTCGCCATGGGTTACGCCGACGGCTACCCGCGTCAGGCGCCGACCGGTACGCCGGTTTTGGTGGCGGGTAAACGCAGTCGCATTCTCGGTCGCGTGTCGATGGACATGCTCTGCATCGATCTCACCGATGTGCCGGAATCAGGCCTCGGTTCGAGCGTCGAACTGTGGGGCAAAAACATCCTCGCCAGCGAGGTGGCGCAGTGGGCGGACACCATTCCGTACCAGATCTTCTGCAACCTGCGTCGAGTGCCAAGGCTCTATTCCGAGGGTTGACGCCACTGCGGGGGCCAAGTGTTGTAAATACTGAACGCTGTCGCCATGATAACGCTCAATATTCTTACAACATCAGGAGGCTCGCGCCTTGGACGTCGGTGAACGACTGCAATCGATCCGCAAGCTCAAAGGGCTTTCCCAGCGTGAACTCGCCAAACGCGCGGGTGTCACCAACAGCACCATTTCGATGATCGAAAAGAACAGCGTCAGCCCTTCGATCAGTTCGCTGAGAAAGGTGTTGGGCGGCATTCCCATGTCGATGGTCGAGTTCTTTTCCGAAGAAATCCTGCAGGAAGTCCCGACCCAGATTGTCTACAAGGCCAACGAGCTGATCGACATTTCCGACGGCGCCGTGACCATGAAACTGGTCGGCCGCGCGCACCCCAGCCGCGCCATCGCCTTCCTCAATGAAATCTACCCGCCGGGCGCCGATACCGGCGAAGAAATGCTCACCCATGAAGGCGAGGAAACCGGGATTCTGGTGGAAGGTCGTCTGGAACTGGTGGTGGGTCTGGAAACTTTTATTCTCGAAGCCGGCGACAGCTACTACTTTGAAAGTACCAAGCCGCATCGTTTCCGTAATCCGTTCGACGCGCCTGCGCGACTAATCAGCGCAGCCACGCCGGCGAATTTTTAACAAAGAGGTGCCAAGCCATGATGGCAAAGGCATCCGGACCGTTTTTCTACCGTGCGGTATAACCCCTTCGACTATGGGGTTGTTTCAGTGTGACGGGCTACCCGCTATACTTCCGCCCGCCTGCGAACCGTGGCCGCAGGCGTGAATAGCCACCATTGAGGGTGAACGCGTGAATCTAATTATGAAAATGCTGGCTGCACCAGCAACTGTATTGGCCCTCTGGGCTGTCAGCGCTCAAGCTGCGACGAATGACGACATTGCCAAACGCCTCGAGCCAGTCGGCCAGGTGTGTGTTCAAGGCAAGGAGTGCAAGGGGATGGAAGTTGCCGCTTCCGCAGGCGGCGGTGGCGGGGCGAAAACCCCGGATGAAGTGATTGCCAAGCACTGCAACGCTTGCCACGGTACCGGGTTGTTGGGCGCGCCGAAGATCGGTGACACCGCAGCGTGGAAAGAGCGTGCTGATCATCAGGGTGGTCTTGATGGCATCCTCGCCAAAGCCATCACCGGTATCAATTCGATGCCGCCGAAAGGCACCTGCGCCGATTGCTCGGATGATGAGTTGAAGGGCGCGATCCAGAAGATGTCCGGCCTGAAATAAGGCGCGCTTCTGATGAAAAAAACCGTCTTCGGACGGTTTTTTTGTGCCTGTGATTCAAGAGCCCTCACCCCAGCCCTCTCCCAGAGGGAGAGGGAGCCGACCGAGGTGTCTTTCGCTATCCATCGACCTGAAAGACCTTAGCGATTATGGATTCAGCAAAGCTATTTCAAGTCGGCGTATCTCCCCAATATCCCCCAATCTGTCCCCTCTACCTCTGGGAGAGGGCTAGGGTGAGGGCAAGCGATCTCCAGCCATAAAAAACTCCTGTGGCCGACAATCGTCCAGGACTTTGGGCTGTCCTTTGCAGCAAACTCAAGGCAAGCTCGGTCTACCCCTATTCACGGAACGGGCAGGAGGCTTCAGATGGTGCAGTTGTGTTCGATCGAACAGGCAGTGGACGACGTGCTGGCGCGCTTGCCGGCGCATATCCACATGGGCATGCCGCTGGGCCTGGGCAAACCCAATCACTTCGTCAACGCGCTGTACCGACGGATCAAAGACCTGCCCGAGCGGCAACTGACGATCTACACCGCCCTGTGCCTCGGCCGCCCGGCGTTGGGCGATGGTTTGCAGAAGCGCTTTATCGAACCTTTCGTCGAGCGCGTCTTCGGTGACTATCCGGAATTCGATTTCCTCGCCGACCTGCACCGCGACAGCCTGCCCGCCAACATCCGCATCGAACAGTTCTTCATGCAACCCGGCAGCCTGCTCAACAGCGCGCCGGCCCAGCAGGATTACGTCAGCAGCAATTACAGCCACGCCGCCCGCGACATCAACGCCGCCGGGCTCAATCTGGTGGCGCAATTACTGGCCAGCAGCAGCGAACACCCGGATCGCCTGAGCCTGAGTTGCAATCCCGACATCACCCTCGACCTGTTGCCGATGATCGCCAAACGTCGCGAAGCCGGGGAGACTATTTTGCTGGTCGGCCAGGTGCACACCGATCTGCCGTACATGCCCGGCGACGCCGAAGTCGATATCGACACCTTCGACCTGCTGATCGACGCGAAGGACAGCAGCACGCTGTTCTCCACGC
Source organism: Pseudomonas sp. 43A (assembly GCF_013363935.1). Lineage (NCBI taxonomy): Bacteria > Pseudomonadati > Pseudomonadota > Gammaproteobacteria > Pseudomonadales > Pseudomonadaceae > Pseudomonas > Pseudomonas sp. 43A. The sequence goes on along the minus strand of NZ_CP054880.1, from coordinate 4,020 downwards.
CGAACATGCCGGTGGGATTTCAGGATCATTTCATTGGCTTGCACGCGAGTACGCTGGTGCGCGACGGCGGTACGTTGCAGATCGGCATCGGTTCGATGGGCGATGCACTGACTGCCGCGCTACTCGCACGCCAAGCCGATAATGCCGGTTATCAAGCGTTGCTCGACGACATCAACCTCAGCCAATGGACGCAGTTGATCGAACGCGAAGGGGGCACCGCGCCGTTTGCCAAGGGCCTGTATGGCTGCAGCGAAATGTTCGTCAACGGTCTGCTGGTGCTGGCAGATGCCGGGATAATCCGTCGCAAGGTCTATCCAGACATACAGACTCAGGAACAGGCCAACGCCGGCACCCTCGACGAGGCGGCGCAAACTGACGGCATCTCGGTGCACGGCGGTTTCTTCCTCGGCCCGCGCAGTTTCTACGAGCGCCTGCGTGAGTTGCCGCAGAGCAAACGCCTCGAATTCAACATGACCCGCATCAGCTACATCAACGAGTTGTATGGGCAGGAAGAGCTCAAGCGTCTGCAGCGCCTTCATGCGCGGTTCATCAACACCGTGTTCACCATGACCCTGCTTGGCGCTGGCGTGGCGGATCAACTGGAAGACGGACGGGTGCTCAGCGGTGTCGGCGGGCAGTACAACTTCGTGGCGCAGGGTCACGCATTGCACGATGCGCGCTCGATTCTGATCCTGCGCAGCTGGCGTGAATCCGGTGGCGACGTCAGCTCCAACATCGTCTGGGAATACGGCCACTGCACGATCCCAAGGCATTTGCGCGACATCGTCGTGACCGAATACGGCATCGCCGATCTGCGCGGTAAATCCGACGCAGTGGTGATCGAGTCGCTGCTGAACATCAGCGACTCGCGCTTCCAGCAGGGGCTGATCGAGCAAGCGCAAAAGGTCGGCAAACTGCCAAAGGATTTCCGCCTCGATCCACGCTTCGCCGACAACACACCACAGCGTTTGCAAGCGATCGCCGCACGGCATCCAAACCTGTTTCCGGAGTACCCGCTGGGCTGTGATTTCACCGCGATCGAACGGGATTTATTGCGGGCGCTGAACTGGTTAAAAAGCAAATTCAAACTCACCGAAATCCTTGAACTCGGCAAAGCAGCCCTCGACGCCCCCGAAGCATCGCTATATCCCGAACACCTCGAACGCATGCAACTCACAAATCCGGAAGGCCTGAAAGAAGACCTCTTCCAACGCCTGCTCCTCACCGGCCTCAAAGCCACCACCCAATAACTGCCGGACCCAAAACAACTGTAGGAGTGAGCCTGCTCGGGATGGCGGTGTTTCAGCTGACGAATTTATCGACTGACACTACGCTATCGCGAGCAGGCTCACTCCTACAGGGGCGCTGTGGTGTGGCTTTATTCGATGAAGGTGACCACGCCACCTGTCAGCGATTTCACGCGGGCCAGCGATTCAACGCGATAGCCCTGCGAATCCAGCTCGGCGCGGCCGCCCTGGAACGACTTCTCGATGACGATGCCGAGACCGGCAACGGTGGCGCCGGCCTGTTTGATGATCGAGATCAGCGCTTGCGAGGCCTTACCGTTGGCCAGGAAGTCGTCGATGATCAGCACGCGGTCGCTGCTGGTCAGGTGGCGCGGGGAAATGGCCACGGTGCTTTCGGTCTTTTTGGTGAACGAGTAAACGGTCGCCGACAGCAGGTTTTCCGTCAGGGTCAGGGACTGTTGCTTGCGGGCGAAGATCACCGGCACGCCGAGGTTCAGACCGGTCATGATCGCCGGGGCGATGCCCGAGGCTTCGATGGTGACGATCTTGGTGATGCCCGAATCCTTGAACAGCGCGGCGAATTCGTCGCCGATCAGCTTCATCAGGGCCGGGTCGATCTGGTGGTTCAGGAAGGCGTCGACCTTCAGGACCTGGTCGGAAAGCACAATGCCTTGTTCGCGGATTTTCTGGTGCAATGCTTCCATGAAGCTGTCCTCTTTTGGCGCTTGGTGCGCCGAAGGTCTAGTAAAAAAAGTGGTCAATTCTAGCGCTTTAACATCGCGCGTATATCAGCCAATGCGCTGTTGCCGCGCACGACTTTGACTTCGGTCGGGGTGTCGTCGTTGCCTTCCCAGGCCAGATCGTCCGGCGGCAGCTCATCGAGGAAGCGACTCGGCGCGCAGTCGATGATCTCGCCGTACTGCTTGCGCTTGGCGGCGAAGGTGAACGCCAGGGTCTGACGGGCGCGGGTGATGCCCACGTAGGCCAGGCGGCGTTCTTCTTCGATGGTGTCGGCTTCGATGCTGGAGCGGTGCGGGAGGATTTCCTCTTCCATGCCCATGATGAACACGTAGGGGAATTCCAGACCTTTGGAGGCGTGCAAGGTCATCATCTGCACGCCTTCGGCGCCGTCCTCTTCTTCCTGCTGACGTTCGAGCATGTCGCGCAGGACCAGTTTGCCGATGGCGTCCTCGACGGTCATTTCGCCTTCTTCGTCCTTCTCGAGGGTGTTTTTCAACGCCTCGATCAGGAACCAGACGTTGCTCATCCGGTAGTCGGCAGCCTTGTCGCTGGAGCTGTTGGTGCGCAGCCAGTTCTCGTAGTCGATGTCCATGACCATGCTGCGCAGCGCCGAGATCGGGTCTTCCCCGGCGCACTGCTCGCGGACTTTGTCCATGAAACGCTTGAAGCGCGACAGGCGATCGGTGAAGCGGCTGTCCAGATGTTCGCCCAGACCGATTTCGTCGGTGGCGGCGTACATCGAGATCTTGCGCTCGGTGGCGTAGTTGCCGAGTTTTTCCAGGGTGGTCGAGCCGATTTCACGGCGCGGCACGTTGATCACGCGCAGGAAGGCGTTGTCATCATCCGGGTTCACGATCAGGCGGAAGTAGGCCATCAGGTCTTTCACTTCCTGACGTCCGAAGAAGCTGTTGCCGCCGCTCAGACGGTACGGCACCTGGTGGTGCTGCAACTTCAGCTCGATCAGTTTGGCCTGATAGTTACCGCGATAGAGGATCGCGAAATCGCTGTACGGGCGGTCGGTGCGCAAGTGCAGGCTGAGGATTTCCATGGCCACGCGCTCGGCTTCGGCGTCCTCGTTGCGGCAGCGGATCACGCGGATCTCGTCGCCGTGGCCCATCTCACTCCACAGCTGCTTTTCGAATTCGTGCGGGTTGTTCGAAATCAGCACGTTGGCGCAGCGCAGGATGCGACTCGTCGAGCGGTAGTTCTGCTCGAGCATCACCACTTTCAGCGATGGATAGTCGTCCTTGAGCAGCATCAGGTTTTCCGGCCGCGCGCCGCGCCAGGCGTAGATCGACTGGTCGTCGTCGCCTACCACGGTGAACTGGTTGCGCTTGCCGATGAGCATTTTTACCAGCAGGTATTGGCTGGCGTTGGTGTCCTGGTATTCGTCGACCAGCAGGTAGCGCACCTTGTTCTGCCACTTTTCGAGGATGTCGGCGTGTTCTTCGAAGAGTTTTACCGGCAGCAGGATCAGGTCGTCGAAGTCCACTGCGTTGAACGCTTTCAGCGTGCGCTGATAGTGGGTGTAGACGATGGCGGCGGTCTGTTCCTTGGGATTACGCGCATTCTCCAGCGCCTGAGGCGGCAGGATCAGGTCGTTTTTCCAGGCGCCGATCATGTTCTTGATCTCGTCGACGCCGTCTTCGCCCGCGTATTCCTTCTGCATGATGTCGGTCATCAGGGACTTGACGTCGGTCTCGTCGAAGATCGAGAAACCGGGTTTGTAGCCCAGCCGCACGTGTTCCTTGCGGATGATGTTCAGACCGAGGTTGTGGAAGGTGCAGACGGTCAGGCCGCGGCCTTCGCCGGCGCGCAGCAGGGTGCCGACCCGCTCTTTCATCTCGCGCGCGGCCTTGTTGGTAAAGGTCATGGCGACGATGTACTGGGCGCGGATGCCGCAGTTCTGGATCAGGTGCGCGATTTTGCGCGTGATCACGCTGGTCTTGCCGGAGCCAGCACCGGCGAGCACCAATAGAGGGCCGCCGACGTAGTTCACGGCTTCTTGCTGCCGGGGATTGAGTCGGGACAT